>CAWFWE010000013.1:0-17291 GCA_963819475.1 uncultured Actinomycetes bacterium | reverse complement strand
CACGGTGATGCCGAGGACTTCCGGGGGCTCGTCGAGCTGATGGCCTCCTCGGATCCGGCCAACGCCCGGTCGCTCCCGACCCGCGCGCTCTGGCGGCTCCGCGACGGGCTCGGCCGGACGCTCCGACTCGGCCGCATCGCCGCTCCGGCCGAGCCCGGCGACGCCCTCCCGATCCCGGGCACGCACGAGACCTCCCTGGCGCCGCGGCTGCCCGACGACCTCCGGGGCACGGCGGCCGGTGTCGAGTTCGTCTCCCTCCCGTTCACACCCCTCTATCGCACCGACGTCGAATTCGCGGCCGAGCTGTCGAACCCGACCGTCCACGGCGTGATGCACCTCGGGTGGGTCGATCAGGGCGACGGCCGCCCCGACGGGCGGCGCTACCAGGGACGGATGGCGGTCCTGGTGAAGCCGCGCGGCCGGCTGGGCGAGGTCTACCTGGCGCTGATCAAGCCGTTCCGGCATGCGATCGTCTACCCGGCCCTCCTGCGCCAGATCGAACGATCCTGGGACGGTCGGGTGCGCGCCGCGCACGCCGCGGCGATGCGCGCCGACCGATGACCGTCGTACCCCCGTCGTAGGGTCGGCACCGACCTCCCCGTCACGCTTCCCCCGCCGAGAGATCCGGACCCGGATCGGTTCCGAGGGGAAGCCATGTCCTCCACCACCAACGACACCGCCGTCAACCTGGGCGTGCTGTGCGGCCCGTGCTCGGCGCCGCCCGAGCTGCGCGTCCTCGAGTCGGGCACCCGCCTCGCCACCCTGGCGATCCGGTGCCCGGCGGGCCCCGCCGGCGACGAGCGCGCCACGTCGGTGCCCGTCACCGTGTGGGATCCACCCGCCTGGATCGACACCGTCGAGGCCGGGGAGGTCCTGGTCGTGGTCGGTCGCCTGCGCCGGCGCTTCTACCGGCGGCCGGGCGGCGTGGGCTCGCGGGTCGACGTCGAGGCCGAGCTGGTCGGTCGGGCGCGTGATCGTCGCCGGATCGACGCCGCGCTCCGGAAGGCGCTGGCGGCGTTGGAGGCACTGGAGTGACGGCGGGCACGACACGCGGCGAGCGGCGTGCCCGCATCCCGGAACGGGCGCACGCCCTCGGTACACTCGAAAGCACACCCATTTCCCACATGAGCCCACACAACGAGGTGAGGGACGCGTGACCGCGACACCCGAGACCAGATCGCTCGAGCCCGAAAGCCTGGAAGAGGTCGTCATCCGGTTCGCCGGCGACTCCGGCGACGGCATGCAGCTCACCGGCGACCGCTTCACCGACGTCAGCGCGGTGTTCGGCAACGACCTGGCGACCATGCCGAACTACCCGGCCGAGATCCGGGCGCCGGCCGGCACCATCGCCGGTGTCTCCTCCTTCCAGGTGCACATCTCCGATCACGACATCGTGACGCCGGGCGACGCCCCCAACGTCCTGGTGGCCATGAACCCAGCCGCGCTCAAGGCCAACCTGGCCGAGCTGCCGCCCGGCTCGACCATCCTCGTCAATTCCGACGCGTTCGACGAGCGCAACCTCACGAAGGTCGGCTACGACGCGAACCCGCTCGACAACGGCTCGCTCGCCTCGTACCACGTCGTGCAGGTACCGATGACGAGCCTCACGCTCGAAGCCTGCAAGGAGCTCGGGGTCAAGCCGCGCGACGCCGAGCGGTCGAAGAACTTCTTCGCCCTCGGCCTGATCTCGTGGATGTACACCCGGCCGGTCGATCCGACTCTCGAGTGGATCGAGCAGAAGTTCTCGTCCCGCCCGCAGGTGCGCGACGCCAACCTCGCCGCGTTCAAGGCCGGGCTGCACTTCGGCGAGACCGCCGAGCTGCTCGAGCACTACCAGATCCAACCCGCCAAGCTCGACCCCGGTCGCTACCGCAACATCACCGGCAACCTCGCGGTGGCGTACGGCCTGATCGCCGCCGCCCAGCAGGCGAGCCTGCCGATCCTCTACGCCTCGTACCCGATCACCCCGGCGTCCGACATCCTCCACGAGCTGTCGAAGCACAAGAACTTCGGCATCCGCACGCTGCAAGCGGAGGACGAGATCGCGGCCGCCGCGGTCGCCGTCGGCGCCGCGTTCGCCGGTCAGCTCGGCATCACCGCCACCAGCGGTCCCGGTCTCGACCTGAAGTCGGAGGCGCTCGGCCTCGCCATCAGCCTCGAGCTCCCGCTCGTGGTGATCGACGTGCAGCGCGGCGGGCCGTCGACCGGCCTGCCCACCAAGACCGAGCAGTCCGACCTCCTCCTCGCGATGTACGGCCGCCACGGCGAGTCGCCGCTGCCGATCGTGGCCGCGTACTCGCCGAGCCACTGCTTCGAAGCGGCGTTCGAGGCGGTCCGCATCGCGCTGAAGTTCCGCACGCCGGTGATCCTGCTGACCGACGGCTACGTGGCCAACGGGTCCGAACCGTGGAAGCTGCCCGACATCGATGCGCTGCCCGACATCTCGGTGCCGTTCGCGACCGAGCCCAACCACGAGGGCGAGTTCTGGCCCTACCTGCGCGACGAGGAGACGCTGGCGCGGCCATGGGCCATCCCCGGCACCCCCGGCCTCATGCACCGCATCGGCGGCATCGAGAAGCAGGACGGTACCGGCAACGTCAACTACGACCCCGCCAACCACCAGCTCATGACCCACATCCGGGCCGACAAGGTGGCGCGGGTGGCGGCCGACATCCCGCCGGTCGACGTGGAGGGCGACGCCGACGCCGAGTTGTTGGTGCTCGGCTGGGGCAGCACGTGGGGTCCCATCAGCGAGGCCGTCCGGCGCGTGCGGGCGACCGGTGCCAAGGTGGCGCACGCCCACCTCGCGCACCTCAACCCGTTCCCGGACAACCTGGGCGAGGTCCTCGCCCGCCATCCCAAGCTGCTCGTCCCGGAGATGAACCTCGGCCAGCTGTCGAAGCTGGTGCGGGCGGAGTACCTGGTCGACGCCAGGTCGCTGACGAAGGTGCAGGGCCTGCCCTTCAGCGCCACCGAGATCGAGCGCGAGATCGTGGAGATGATCGATGCCTGACAACGACGTCGACGGCAACGGCGAGCAGAACGGATCCGGCACCGCGGTCAAGCTGAGCCGCAAGGACTTCCAGTCGGACCAAGAAGTCCGCTGGTGCCCCGGGTGCGGTGACTACTCGATCCTGGCCGCCATGCAGCTGCAGCTGGCCGACATCGGGGTGCGCCCCGAGAACCTGGTGTTCGTCTCGGGCATCGGGTGCGCGGCGCGCTTCCCGTACTACATGAACACCTACGGTCTGCACTCGATCCACGGGCGCGCGCCGGCGGTCGCGACCGGCGTCGCGCTGGCGCGCCCCGACCTCGACGTGTGGGTCATCGGCGGCGACGGCGACATGCTCTCCATCGGCGGCAACCACCTGATCCACGCACTCCGCCGCAACGTGAGCCTGAAGATCATCATGTTCAACAACCAGATCTACGGGCTCACCAAGGGTCAGTACTCGCCGACCAGCGAGGTGGGCAAGATCACCAAGTCGTCGCCGTTCGGCTCGCTCGACACCCCGTTCAACCCGGTGTCGGTGGCGCTGGCCGCGGAGGCCACGTTCGTCGCCCGCACCCACGACATGGACCGCCCGGGGATGCTCGAGTCGTTCCGGCGGGCCCACGAGCACCAGGGCAGCGCGTTCGTCGAGATCTACCAGAACTGCAACGTCTTCAACGACGGCGCGTTCGAGGGGATCACGGCCAAAGAGGCGCGCGCCGACATGCTCATCCAGCTGCGCCATGGTGAACCCATTCGCTTCGGCACCGACAGCGAGCGCGGGGTCGTGCTCAACGTGTTCGGTGAGTGCGAGATCGTCGAGGTCGCCGACGTGGGGGAGGACGCGCTGCTCGTCCACGACGAGACCCGCGAGGACCCGGCGTTGGCGTTCGCGCTCTCGCGCCTGTCGTCGTCACCGACGACGCCGACACCCATGGGCGTGTTCCGGTCGATCCAACGACCGACCTACGAGGCCGAGGTGCAGCGCCAGCTCGTGAACGCGGTGGAGCGTCAGGGCCCCGGCGACCTCGGCAAGCTCATCGGCACCGGCGCCACCTGGGACGTCAACTAGCTCCGCTCCGGCGGCAGGGTCGATGTCCAGCGATCTCACGTATGGGCTGAGCCTGCGCCACGGCGTGGTGACGAACCCCGACGGCAGCTTCGACACCCGGGGTTTCACCGATCTGGTCCGTCACGGAGAGGCGGTCGGGTTCGACCACGTCCTCGTCCCGGACCATGTGTTCGTTCCCGAGTACTGGGGCAAGGTGATCACGGATGTCTGGCTGGAGCCCTTCGCGCTCCTGAGCTATCTGGCTGCCGTCACCTCGCGGATCGAGCTGGTGATCGCCTGCCTCGTCGTGCCCTACCGCCAGCCGTTCGTCACCGCGAAGTCGGTGGCCACGCTGGATCAGCTCTCCGGCGGACGAGCAGCCCTGGGCATCGTGCCCGGCTACCTCAAGGAGGAGTTCGAGGCCTTCGCGCTCCCGCTCGAGGAGCGCAACGCGATGACGAACGAGTTCGTTCGCATCATGATCGAGCTCTGGACCGGTACGAGCGCGTCGTTCGACGGGACCTACTACCGCTTCGCGGGCGTAGAGCTGAAGCCTCCGACCGTCCGTCGGCCCCACGTCCCGATCTGGGTGGGCGGCAGCTCGCGCGCCGCGCTGAAGCGCGTCGCCGAGTTCGGGGACGTGTGGACGCCGCTCGGCTTCACCGTGGTCAACGAGTCGTACCGGGCGTCCCATGAGGAGGAACTTGCCGGCAAGTCCCTTCCTACGAGTGGGACGACCCCCGAGCAGCTCGCCGCCGGCGTCGCGCTCGCGCAGGGGCTCGCCGCGGACGCCGGTCGCGACCTCAGCGCCCTCCGGGTCGTCGTCGCCCCGAACAAGCTCACCACGCGGATCGAGCGACTCCGCGAATACGTCGACGCCGGTGCGACCGGCTTCGTCTTCAACGTTCCGGGGGAGTCGGTCGCCGAGTGCCGGGCGAGCATCGACTGGTACGCGGCCGAGGTGATGGCCACCCTGTGACGGGCACGACGACGGGCTGCTAGCGCGCGCGGCGGCGCGCCTCAGTCGAGGCTGCGGAACACCATGCCGGTGCGCGGCTTGGGCGCGAAGAAGGTGGTCTTCTCGGGCATGCGCAGATCGGCCGCGGCCGCGGCGCGGATGGTGTCGACGGTGACCGGTCGCAACAGCACCGCCGCATCGGCATCACCCTTGTCGACCTGCGCGGCGACGGTGGCGGCGTCGTTGCGGTAGGCGAGCGAGACCCCGGGGACGGCTGGGAGCACCCCGGCGTCGAAGCGTGCCGAGTCGACGTCGCGCAACTCGGCGGGGAGCGCGTCCATCCGCGCTTCGAGCTCGGGTTCGGGCAGGAGCAGGGCGAGCCCCTCGCGGTCGACGAGCCCGAGCCCGCCGCTCTCGCGCATGGCGGTCTCGAGCGCGGCGACGCCCTCGGGCGAGTTCGGCCCCGCCGCGTCGACCCGGAACGGCCCCGCCAGCGCGACCCGGAGGTCGACGGTGCCGACGCCGCTCAACAGGCGGTGGATGGCCCGCACGCAGAGCTGTCCGGGGGCGAGCTCGACGACCAGCGTCATGATCGAGTCGGCGCCGGGATCGTCGATGCCCTCGGCCCGGCGCTCGGCGCGGTAGTTGTTGGCAGTCTCGAACCGGTGGTGACCGTCGGCCAGCACCACGCGGGCCCCGGCGACCGCGTCGCCGATGGCGGCGAGGTGGTGGGGCTCGGTGATGCGCCACAGGGAGTGGTGGAAGCCCTCTTCGTCGGTGGCGGTGGCGAAGGGTGCGTCGGGCAGATCGGCGTGGGCCTGTGCCAGCCGGGTCGAGAGCCCGGTGGCCAGGGAGAGCCCCCAGATCGGGTCCAGGTTGGCGCGGGTCGCGCGCAGCAGCTCGAGGCGGTCGCTCTTCGCCTTCGGCAGTGTGCGCTCGTGCGGCATCACCCCACCCGGCTCGTGGCCGAGACCCAGCGCGCCGATCACCCCGGTGGTGCGCTGCGGTCGCCCGTCGTCACCGGTGAAGTCCATGCGGTAGAGCGAGAACGTCGGCGCGGCGTCGGTGACGAGCACGCCCTCGGCACGCCACCGGGCCAACGTCGAGGCGGCCCCGTCGTACGAGTCCGGGAGGATCAACCGCACCGAATTGTGCGGGTCGCGCGCGGTGAGCGCGGCGCGCGCCTCGGGCTCGATCACGTCGTAGGGTGGGGCGCTGACGGCGGTGATGTCGGCGGCGGGGTAGCGGATTCCGGGGAAGGGAAGAAATTCGGGCACGGTCGCGATTCAGTCGGGGGACGGTCACCGGATTCTCGCACACCGATCCTCCGGATCCGGGTGCTCGGTGACGAGCGCGTCCTCACCCCCGACCAGTCTCGACCAGTCCGAGAGGAGCTCTCCATGCAATCGGCCTACGACGCGTTCCAAGAGGGCAACCGCCTGCTCGCGTCGCAGAACCCCCACGCGGCGGTGATCCCGCTGGAGCGCGCCCGCGACCTCGAGCCCGACAAGGGCTCGGTACGCGAGACGCTCGCGCGCCGCGTACTTCCGCACCGGCCGCTTCACCCAGGCGAGCGAGGAATTCGAGCGCGCGGTCGAGATCGAGCCGGTCAACGACTACGCCCACTTCGGGCTCGGGCTGTGCCTGATGCGCCGGGGCGACCACGTCGGTGCCCGCCGGCACCTCAAGCTGGCGGTGGCGATGCGGCCCGACCAGCAGGACTACCGGGCCGCGCTGGCGCGCGTCACCGACGACGCGTGACGGACGCCGCCCCGCCCGTCGTGGCCTGCGACCTCGACGGCGTGATCTGGCGGGGCGACCAGCCCATCACGCCCGCGGCCGAGGGCATCGCGAAGCTGCGCGCCGCCGGGCTGCGGGTGGCGTTCGTGTCGAACAACTCGAACTCGCCGGTGACCGACGTGGTGGCCAAGCTCGCCCGCATGGGCGTGCCGGCGACGCCCGCCGACGTCGTCACCAGCGCGATGGCGGCCGCGTGGCTCCTCGCCCAGTCGCTCCCCGCCGGCACCCGCGTGCTCGCGTGCGCCGGGCCGGGGGTGCGGCAGGCGCTCGCCGACGTCGGCATGGTCGCCGTCGACGACGGCCCCGCCGACGCGGTGGTCGTGGGCTTCCACCGGGAGTTCGACTACGACGGCCTCGACCGGGCGTCGGCCGCGGTGCGGGCCGGCGCGCGGTTCGTCGCCACCAACATGGACGCCACCTATCCGATCCCCGGCGGGCTGATCCCCGGCGCGGGTGCGTTGGTCGCCGCCGTCGCCACCGCCGCCGGGAGGCGGCCCGAGGTGGCGGGCAAGCCGGAGGCGCCGACCGTCGGCATCATCCGCGAGCGCTTCGGCACCACCGGCGTGGTGGTGGGCGACCGGCCGTCGACCGACGGCGCGTTGGCGACGGCGCTCGGATGGCCGTTCGCGCTCGTGCTCTCCGGGGTCACCGCCGCGGTCGCGCCACCGGGCGGCGAGGCGATCCCCGACCCGCCGCCGCCGTTCGTCGGCGCCGACCTCGGCGCGCTCGCACCCGCGTTGGTCACGGCGCTGGCCCCGTAGGCGAGGTCGCCGCCCCACCCCGCCCGTCCGGGCACGGCTTCGCTACCTCTCCGCTTCATGGTCGAGTCCGCTGCGCCGTCCCGCCCGTCCGGGCACGGCTTCGCTACCTCTCCGGCATATCCTGCGCCGGTGACAGTGCGCCGGCGACTCGACGCCGAGCTCGTGCGCCGGGGGTTGCTCGGGAGCCGCCGCCAGGCGGTGGAGGCGATCGCGGCCGGACGCGTCCGCGTGGGCGGGAGCCCCACCCGGGCCCCGGCCCGACTGGTGGGCACGGGCGAGCCGATCCAGCTGACCGGCGACCCGCCTCGCTTCGTCTCGCGCGGTGGGGAGAAGCTGGCCGCCGCGCTCGCGCGCTTCGCCGTCGACGTGCGTGGGCGTCGGGCCCTCGATGCCGGCGCGTCCACCGGCGGGTTCACCGATTGCCTGCTGCAGGCGCGTGCCGCCCACGTGGACGCGGTCGACGTGGGCCGCGGGCAGCTGGCGTGGTCACTCCGCCACGACCCGCGTGTGACCGTGCGGGAGCGCACCAACGTGCGCGCGCTCGAGCCCGGCGACCTCGGCGGCCCGGTCGACCTCACCGTCGCCGACCTGTCGTTCATCTCGCTGGTCACGGTCGCGCCCGCGCTCGCCCGTTGCACCCGACCCGACGGTGACCTCGTCCTCCTGGTGAAGCCCCAGTTCGAAGCCGGCCGGGCGCGGGTGGGCAAGGGCGGGATCGTGCGCGACCCCGACGTCCACCGGGCGGTGCTCCACGAGGTGCGTGACGGCCTCCGCGACGCCGGCCTCCACGTGGTCGACGTCATGGCCTCGCCGTTGCGCGGCGCCGACGGCAACGTCGAGTTCCTCGTGCGGTGCGACGCGCGCGGCCCGGCCCTCGACGACGCCCCCCTCGACCTCGCGGTGGTGGGCCCGTGAGCCTGCGCGCGGTCGGCCTGCTCCCGCATCCCACGCGCGAGACCGCGGCCCGGCTGGCCCGCCACGCCTCCGAGCGGTTGGCCGCGCACGACATCGACGTCCGCTGCCCGTCGGGTGAGGGCAGTGGCACCCTCGACCCCGAAGGTCTCGACGTCGTCATCTCGCTGGGCGGCGACGGCACCATGCTGCGCGCCGTCGACCTCGCCTACGAAGCCGGCGTCCCCGTGCTCGGGGTGAACGTGGGCCAGATGGGCTACCTCGCCGAGGTCGAGCCCGACGACTTCGACGCCGCCCTCGACCGGCTGGTGGCCGGCGACTACGAGGTCGCCGAGCGCATGGTCCTCGAGATCACCGTGGTGTCCGAAGGGACGGCACAGGGTCGCTGGTTCGCGTTGAACGAAGCGGTGCTCGAGAAGGTGCACACCGGCCGGCTGGCGCGCCTCGAGGTGGAGATCAACGGCACCTACTTCACGACGTACGCGGCCGACGGCGTGATCGTCGCCACGCCCACCGGCTCCACCGCATACTCGTTCTCCGCCCGCGGCCCGATCGTGTCGCCGCGCAACCGGTGCGTGCTGCTCACGCCCGTGTCGCCGCACATGCTGTTCGACCGGTCCCTGGTGCTCGCGCCCGAGGAGACGCTGCGGTTCAGCGTGTGCGACGACCACAGCGTGGTGCTCACCGCCGACGGGCGCGAGCTCGGCGAGCTCGCCGCCGACGACGCGGTGACGTTCCAGGGCGGCGGGCGGCCGGCCCGCGTCGTCACGTTGTGGCCGCGCGACTTCCACCAGATCCTGAAGGCCAAGTTCGGCCTCTCCGACCGGTAGCGCATGCTCGTCGAATTGCACGTGGTCGATCTCGGGATCGTCGCCGACCTGAGCCTGGTGCTCGACGCCGCGCCCGGGATGACCGCGATCACCGGCGAGACCGGCGCGGGCAAGACCCTCATCGTCGAAGCGGTGGAGCTGCTCGTCGGCGGCCGCGCCGACACCGCGCTCGTGCGCGACGGCGCGTCCGAAGCCAGGGTCGAAGGGCGCTTCGTCCACCCCGCGACCGGCGAGGAGACCGTGCTCGCGCGAGTCCTGCCCCGCGACGGCCGCAGCCGCGCCTACGTCGACGGCCGCCTTGCCACCGCCGGCGAGCTCGCCGAGGTCGGCCGCGCGCTCGTCGACCTCCACGGCCAGCACGCCCACCAGTCGCTGCTCGACCCCGCGGTGCAACGCGGCGCGCTCGACCGCTACGCGGGCGCGGCGGCGCTTGCCGCGCTGGCCCGCTACCGCGACGAGCGAGCGGCGGTCCGCGCGCTCGACGCCGAGCTCGAGGCCCTCGGCGGGGACGCCCGCGCCCGGGCCCGGGAGATCGACCTGCTCCGCTACCAAGTGGAGGAGATCACCGCCGCCGGGCTCGAGGATCCCGCCGAGGACGTCGCGCTCGAAGCGGAGGAGGCGCTGCTCGCCGACGCGGTCGCGCACCGCGCCGCGCTCGCGCACGCCTACGAGGTGCTCGACGGACCCGCCTCCGACGCGCTCGGGGAAGCGGTGGCCGCGCTCGACGGCCGGACGCCGTTCGCCGGGCTCGCGGGGCGGTTGCGGGGTGTGCAGGGCGAGCTGGCCGACATCGAACAGGAGCTGCGCCACGAGGTCGAGCGGGTCGACGAGGACCCTGAGCGGGTCGAGACCGTGCGCGCCCGCCGATACCAGCTCCACGAGCTCGGCCGCAAGTACGGGTCCACCCTCGCCGACGTGATCGCCTACGGATCCGAGTCGGCGGCCCGCCTCGCGGAGCTGGAGCGCTACGAGGAACGGGCGGCGTCGATCGAGGGCCGCCGGGCGGAGCACGAGGCGGCGGCGCGGGAGGCGGCCGAGGCGCTCACCGCCGCCCGCCGGGCGGCCGCCACGCCGCTGGCCCGGGCCATCGAGGTGCACCTGCACGAGCTGGCGATGCCCCACGCGGTGGTGGACGTCGTGGTCGAGCCGGGGGAGCCCACCGACGACGGTCACGACCGGGTGGTGTACCTGCTGGCCCCCAACCCCGGGGAGGCGGCCCGGCCGCTCGCCCGGGCCGCGTCCGGCGGTGAGCTCTCCCGTGCGATGCTGGCGACGCGCGTCGTGTTGTCAGAGGCGCCGCCGACGCTGGTGTTCGACGAGGTGGACGCCGGGATCGGCGGTGAAGCCGGCGTCGCGGTCGGCCGTCTGCTGCAGACGCTCGGCTCGCGGCACCAGGTCCTCTGCGTGACGCACCTCGCGCAGGTGGCGGCGTTCGCCGGCACCCAGCTCGTGGTGGAGAAGACCGTGGAGCAGGTGGGCGCCCCAAGTGCAGGACGGGCGGAGCGGACGGTGGCGTCCGCGTCGACCGTCGACGGTGACGCGCGCGTCGCCGAGCTGTCGCGCATGCTCGCGGGCATCGGTGACTCCGCCCACGCCCGCCGCCACGCCGCCGAGCTGCTCGAGACGGCCGGCGCGTCCGGTCCGGCGCGGCCGAACCGGCGGAGCCGGCGCTGATGGCCCGCCTGCTGCGCCTCAAGAAGCAGCCCGAGGCCGTCGCCATCCAGGGAGTGGCCCGGGTCGACCGCCGCACCAAGGACATGATCCCGCGCCTGCAGGCGGGGGAGATCGCGATCATCAATCACCGCGACCTCGACCGCGTCGCCGCCGACGGGCTCATCGAGAAGGGCGTCGTGGCGGTCGTGAACTGCGCGCACTCGATCTCCGGCCGCTACCCGAACGGCGGCCCGATCCGGGTGGTGAGCGCCGGCATCACGCTGCTCGACGCCGTGGGCGTCGAGCTGATGGACCGGGTGAACGAAGGCGACGTCGTTCGCATCGAGCAGGGTGAGCTCTGGCGCAACGGCGAGCTGCTCGGCCGCGGCACCGTGCTCGGTGTCGCGGGCATCGAGGCCGCGATGGAGGACGCGCGCGCGACCATCGGCACCGAGCTCGAGCGCTTCGCCGAGAACACGCTCGAGTACATCCAGAAGGAGGCCCGGCTCACCTTCGAGCCGTTGACGCTGCCGCCCATCCGCACCGATTTCACCGGACGCCACGCGCTGGTCGTCGTGCGCGGGCACGACTACCGCTCCGACCTCGCCGCGCTGCGCTCGTACATCCGCGAGTACCGGCCGGTGCTCATCGGCGTCGACGGCGGCGCCGACGCGCTGCTCGAGCACGGTCTCAAGCCCGACATCATCATCGGCGACTTCGACTCGGTGTCGGAGAAGGGCCTGGAGTGCGGCGCCGAGCTGGTGCACCACGTGCATCCCGACGGTCGGGCCCCCGGGCGTGAGAACCTCCTCGAATGGGGCGTCGACTACCTCGAGTTCGTGGCCGAGGGCACCAGTGAGGACGTCGCCATGCTCCTCGCCTACGAGTCCAAGGCACAGCTGATCGTGGCCGTCGGGACCCATGCCACGATGGTCGAGTTCCTCGACAAGGGCCGCCCGGGCATGGCGTCGACGTTCCTGACCCGCCTGCGCCTCGGGCCGATGCTGGTCGACGCCAAGGGGGTGAGTCGGCTCTACGAGGGCCGCGTGCGCCGCCTGGACATCGTCCTGCTCGTGGGCGCCGCGCTCATCGCGATGATCGCCGTCGGCATCGTGGCGGAGCCGATCCACGTCTTCCTGCGCGGGCTCTGGGTGACCCTGAAGGACCTGTTCAACGCCTGATGATCAACTTCCGGTTCCACGTCGTCTCCCTCATCGCGATCTTCCTCGCCCTCGCGCTCGGGGTGGTGATCGGCGCGGGCGTGATCGACCGGGGGGTCGTCGACACCCTCAACAGCCGCCTCGACCGGGTGGAGGCGAAGTCGGACCGGATCCAGGGCGAGAACAACAAGCTCTCGACCGAGAACGGCCAGCTCTCGCAGGCGATCGCCGAGATGCAGCCCTACGCGGTGAGCGGGCGCCTCGTGGGCGACGACGTCGGCATCGTGGCCGTGCGCGGCGTGAACGGCGACAACGTCAACGACCTCGTCACCGCCACGGAGCAGGCCGACGCCACCGTCACCGGCAAGCTCTGGCTCGAGGACAAGTGGAAGCTGGACTCGAGCGACGACGTCAAGGCGCTCCAGGACGCGCTCGGTTCGACGACCAAGAACAAGGCGAGCCTCCGCACCGAGGCGTGGAAGCAGCTCGCCGACCGCTTGAGCAACCCCGGCCTCGGCGGTGACACGGCGAACGACCTGCTCGCGGTGCTGCAGCAGGCCGGGTTCCTCGGCTTCGACGCCGTCGGCGGGAGCATGATCACCGACTTCCCCGGACGCAACGCGGGCGTGACGCTCGTGATCGGCAACGAGGGGTCGATCCCACCGGACGACGTCGCCATGCCGCTGGCGAGCGCGCTCCACTCGGCCGAGGTGCCGACGGTCGTGGCCGGGGTGTGGGTGGAGACCACCGACGGGCCGGCCCGCGCCGACGCGGTCCAGCCGATCCGTGACAGCGACCTCGCGCGCACCGTGTCGACGGTCGACGACCTCGACCAGCCCCAGGGCCCGACCACCGTGGTGCTCGCGATGGCGGACCTCTTCCTCCCGTCGCCGACCGTCGGGCACTACGGCTACGGCGACAACACCAAGCTGCTCCCGGACCCGGTCAACGTGTGAGCCCTCGGGGGTGGCGGCGCGTCGGCGCGTCCGCGTTGGTTGCCGTCGTGGTCGGACTGGTCGCTCTCGTCGCCGCCGCGCCCGCCGGCGCGGCCACGCCCGCACGCGGCCGGGTGCTCGTCATCTCGCTGCCCGCGACCGAGTGGGCCGACTTCGACCACGCCACGACGCCGAACCTCGACCGACTGTTCGCGCAGTCGGCCGTCGGCGGCATGGTCACCAACGGCGTCGACCGCCCGACGTCGCTCACGAGCGGCTACGTCACGCTGGGCGCCGGAGCGCGAGCGGTCGGGAACGGCTCGACCGGCGGCCAGGGCTTCGGGGTCGACGAACCGTTCGGGCGCGACCCCGCCGGCGACGTGTTCACCACCCGCACCGGCATCCCGGCCGGCAACGGGTTGGTGTACATGCCGATCACCGACACCATCGACAGCAACGACAGCGAGCTCTACGGCGCCAAGGTCGGCCTGCTCGGTGACGAGCTGGCGCGCGCCGGCATCGCCCGGGGTGTCGTCGCCAACGGCGACGGGTCGGACCCGAGCACGCCCGAGACGCGGTACTCGCCGTGGCGGCGCGCCGCGGTGGCGGCGCTGATGACCAGCGACGGCAAGTTGCCGCGCGGGAAGGTCGACACGTCGCTGTTGCAGCACGACGCCGCGGCACCGTTCGGCGTCCGGCTCGATCCCGGCCGCGTCGTGCGCGCGTTCACCGACGCGTGGAGCCCCGGTTCGGTGGTGTTGGTCGAGGGCTCCGACCTCGTGCGCGCCGACCTCGCGTCGCGCTTCGCATCGGACGAGCAGGCGATGCGGATCCGCGCTCACGCGCTGGAGACGACCGACCGCCTCGTCGGGCAGCTGCTCGAGCACACCGACCGCTCCGACATGGTCATGGTGCTGGGGCCGAACCCGCCGAGCAGCCGCGACGCGTTGAACGTCGCGTCGGTCCGGGCACCCGGCTTCGCGCCCGGACTCCTCCGTTCCACCACGACGCAACGCGACGGCTTCGTCAACCTCACCGACGTGGCGCCGACCGTGCTCACGTACTTCGGCCTCGAGCGCCCGGACGACATGGAGGGGCGCCGGATGGAGACCGGTGACGCGGGCGGGTCACTCGCGACGCGCACCGAATTCCTCGTCAACGTCAACGAGGACGGGCTGTTCCGCGACAGCCTCATCGGTGCGTCGATGGGGGTGGTCGTCGGCGTCGCGTGCGGGCTGACCGTCCTCACTGCCATCGCCGATCGGTGGCGGCGACGGTGGCTCGCCGGGTTGCTGGTCTTCGTCGCGTTGTGGCTCCTCGGATATCTCGACGCCGCGTACCTCGCCGGGCCCTTTCACTTCGGTCGCCACGGCGGGCTCGGCGCGTACTGGACGTTCGTCATCGGTGTGGCCACCCTGATCGCGCTCGCTTGCATGCTCGCCACCCGGCGCCGGCCGGTCGACGCGGCCCTGGTCGGACTCGGCGCCATCGTCGTGCTGCACCTCGTCGACCTCGTCACCGGCGCGCACCTCGAGTGGAACACGGTGTTCGGCTACTCGCCGACGATCGGCATCCGCTTCGTCGGCCAGGGGAACATGACCTTCGCGCAGCTCACCGCGGCCGCGGTCCTGTTCGCGGGCCTGCTCGCGTGGCGGGTACCCACGCGGCGCGGCGTGCGCGTCGCCATCGCGCTGCTGGCGGTCACCGTGGTCGTCATGGTCGTGCCGTTCTGGGGCAACGACTTCGGTGCCGCGGTCTCGGCCGCGCCCGGCTTCGCGTTGCTCGGGTGGTTGCTGCTCGGGCGCGAGCTCCGCTGGCGCACGGTCTGGATGCTCGTCGGCGTGCTCGTCGCCGCCGGCGTCCTCGTCGGCCTGCTCGACCTGCTCCGCCCGTCGGGCCAGCGCACGCACGTGGGCAAGTTCTTCGAGAAGGCGGGGACCGACTTCGGGAGCGCCACGCTGGTGCTGCGGCGCAAGGCCTCCGAGAACCTCGCGGTGCTCCCGCACTCGTTGCTGCTCGGCTGCATCATCGCGGTCGCGCTCTTGCTGCTCTACCTGTGGTTCGCGCCGCCCCGTTCGCTGCACCCGTTGGTGGAGCGGGTGAGCACCGGGCGCGACACCGCGCTGGCGCTGCTCGTCGTCGCGGTGCTCGGCTTCGCGTTGAACGACTCCGGCATCACGATCCCGGGCATGATGGCGGCGGTGTTCGAGAGCGCGCTCGTGATCCTGCTGGCCCGGGTGGTGTTCACCGGGACCCGGGCCCGCTCGTGACGGTGATCGTCGCCCTTCTGGTGGGTCTGGTGACGGTGCGGTTCCTGCGGATCGTGAGCGGCGAGATCCTCTCGTCGCCCACGCTCGAACGGCGGAACTACCGTGGCCACACGCTGCCGACGGCCGGCGGGCTGTTCATCATCCTCACCGTGCTGGTGATCGACGCGGGGCGCTCGGTGCTCGGCGCCCTCGGGGTCGGTCCCGAGAGCGGGCTGACCGAGGCCCGGTCGGCGGTGCTGTTCGCGGTGTTCGGCTTCGGCCTCCTCGGGCTGATCGACGACCTCGCCGCGGTCGGCGAGGACCGCGGCTTCAAGGGCCACCTCCGCGCGCTGCGCGAGGGACGGGTCACGACCGGGATGCTCAAGCTCGTCGGGGGCGCCGCGGTCGCGGTGGTGCTGGTCGCCACGCCGGGCTTCAAGTCCGGGCGCACGCTCATCGTCGACGCGTTGCTCATCGCCCTCGCCGCCAACCTCGGCAACCTGCTCGACCGCGCGCCGGGCCGCACCATCAAATTCGGACTGGTGGCCTACGTGCCGATCGCGATCGCCGTCGGCACCGCGCCCATCGGCATTGCGATCGCGCCGGTCATGGGCGCCGCGCTCGGCCTGCTCGGGGACGACCTGCACGAGCGCCTCATGCTGGGCGACACCGGCGCCAACGTGATCGGCGCGGTGCTCGGGCTCGCGGTGGTGCTCGGCTCGCGCGACAGCATCCGGCTCGCGGTGATGCTCGTGCTGCTCGCGCTCAACGTCGCCGCCGAGCTGGTGTCGTTCAGCCGGGTGATCGACGCGGTCCCGGCGCTGCGCTGGTTCGACCGGCTCGGGAGCCGTCGCCCCCGCGAGATGCACTGACTGCAGCGGAGCCGTGCCCGGACGGGCGGGACGGCGTAGCGGAATCGACCCGGCAGGTTACGGAGATGCAGCGGAGCCGTGCCCGGACGGGCGGGACGGCGTAGCGGAATCGACCCGGCAGGTTACGGAGATGCAGCGGAGCCGTGCCCGGACGGGCGGGACGGCGTAGCGGAATCGACCCGGCAGGTTACGGAGATGCAGCGGAGCCGTGCCCGGACGGGCGGGACGGCGTAGCGGAATCGACCCGGCAGATTACGGAGATGCAGCGGAGCCGTGCCCGGACGGGCGGGACGGCGTAGCGGAATCGACCCGGCAGGTGGTGCGCTCGAAGAGCGTGATGCGCGGACCGAAGCGGACGGGCGAGAAGCCCTCGGCCGCGAGCGCGTCGCCGAGCCCGTGCAGCCGCTTGAAGTGCGTCGGCGACGACGAGATCACGCCGCAGACGTCGCGCGTGGCCGCCGCCTTCGCCAGTGATTCCTCGGTGATCTCGTGGTCGTCGATGCGCTGGTACGACGTGTCGGCGAAGGCGCCCGGCGGCCGGTGGCCCGAGCGCCACACCCAGCCGGGGTCGTCGCTGATGAACTGCGCGTCGGACGGGAACCGCTCGAGGTGGTGCACCAGCGCGGCCTCGTGGCCGGTGTAGCCGTCGGGCCAGAGGATCGACCGGTTGTTCGACACGAAGAACGGCGCGGCCACCAGGCCGACCACGGCCAGCACCGGCCACGGCGCGGGCCGGAGCGCGGCGAGGAGCGCCATCGGTGGGACGAGGTGCGCGATGTGGGCCCGCCACATCGCCGGCTCCCACACGAGCAGCGCGAACACGAGCACGATCCAGAGCACGAGCCCGGCGACGACGATCCTGATCGCCCGGTCCCCGGCCTTCCCGGCCTGCCGGCGCAGGAGGTACCGCACCAGGAACGCGATCGCGGCGACGAGCAGCGCCAGCACCACGAGGAGGTCGCGGTCCCAGAGCGTGTCGAGGATCGCGCGGGCCGCCCCGCCGTGGGTGCGCACCCGGCGGGACTCCTGGTGGTAGGTGTACGACTGGTCCCACACCCGGCTGATCCCGAACGGCAACGCGGCCACCACGTACACCGCCAGCGCGATCCCCGCGGCGG
>CAWFWE010000012.1:0-51518 GCA_963819475.1 uncultured Actinomycetes bacterium | reverse complement strand
CGGCGTCGCCGCGATCCTGGTCGCGCTCGCCGACATCCACGGCCCCGTGGTGCTCGTCGGCACCGCGGTCGCACTCGCCTGGCGCGACGGCGCGGTCAGAACCCCAACTTGAACACGAACTGCGCCGTCGCGGCGGCCAGGATCAGGAAGAGCAGGACCACGATGGCAATCGTCGTACCCGGCCTCATCCGTCGCTCCCCAGGGTCAGCTCGACCGCGCCGCCCTCCGGCACCAGGGTGACGCCGCTCCCGGCGTGCAACCCGAGCGCGGTGGCGGCCGACTCACGGTCGAACGCGAGCGCCAGCAGGCCGTACGAGTCGACCACCAACACCAGCTCGGACGGCTTGGCGTCGGCGTAGGTGTGCACCCACCGCGCGGCGCGGATCCCGCCGGGCAGCTGGACCTCGACCCGCGCGCCCGGCTGCGCGCCACCGGCGCGGAGCTCGTCGGGGTCGACGTTGAGCTGGCAGTTGCCGAACCGGTCGACCCACCACACCTCGCCGACGATGGCGCCGTCGTCGCGCACCTCGGGCAACGACACCAGTCCGGGGACGAGCCCCGACGGGTCCACCGGGCTCCCGAGCTCCGCGAGCTGGACGCCGGCCGCGAGGTGACCGGCGGCGGGCGCCAGGATGTCGCGCCCGGCGAAGGTCGGGCCCGGCGCCGGCAGGTGGTACTCGGTGTTGTCGAGCGACACGACGGAGCGGGCGCCACCGGCCATCGCCACCGCCGGTGCGAGGAGGCCGTTGTCCGGCCCGAGCAGCACGCCACCGCCGACCTCGACGCCGACGAGTCGTCGCGCCGTGCCCACGCCCGGGTCCACCACCGCCATGACGACGCAGTCGTCGGGGAGGTACTGCACCGAGCGCACGAGCAGGAGCGCGCCGGCGCGTACGTCGTGGGCGGGGATCTCGTGGCTCACGTCCAGGATGCGCGCGTCGGGCGCGAGCCCGAGCATCACGGCCTTGCACACGCCGACGAACTCGTCGGTGAGGCCGTAGTCGGACGCGAACGCGATCAGCACGCAGTGACCTCAGCGCCGTCGGGCGCCCGCCCTCGGTTTGGCCGGTTCAGCCGGCTTGCGTGTAGCGGGACCCGAGGTACGTGTCGACGTCGACGTCGCGCACGCGGAACGACCGCCCGACGCGCACCGCGGGCAGTTCGCCCGATTTGATGATGCGATAGACCGTCATGGTCGAAACCCGCATGAGATCGGCGACTTCCTGCACTGTCAGGAACCGCGCCGTGGCGAATGATTGCGCCACTGGCTCACCCCTTCCGTCTCCCCCGCTTCTCCGCGGGGTGAGCGTAGGCCCCTGCGGCTCATGTTGCAAAAGAGGGGCTACGTGCCGGTCGGCGCCGGCTCCGCGGGCAGGGCGAGCGGGTCCCTCGGGGTCGCGGCCAGGCTCTCGAGCAGGTCGAGGAGCCCGGCGTAGGCCCGAGGCGGTCGGCGGTCGTCGAGGGGCACGATCCGCAGGGAGCGGCCCTGCCACGCGGCGACGGCGAGGGCGAGCCCGTCGAGGTCGGCGAACGCGACCGCCTCGAGACCGGTGGCGACGGCCACGCCCGCGTAGGTGCGGTCGCACACGACGAGATCGGGACGGGCGAGGGTGAAGAGCCACTCGTGGGCGGCGTCGACGCTGTCGTCGCCGAGGAGGGCGGCGCCGTCGGTGAGCACCGCCACCTTGTCGATCCAGCGCACGCGCCGGCCCGACAACCCGACCACGCCGGTCTCGTCGGCGGTGAGCACGTCGGCGCCGGCCGCGCCGGCGCGCGCCACCAGCCGGCGGTAGAGCGGCAGGAGCGACGCCGGGCGCGCCGTCGCGAATGCGATGCGACCACGCGCGGCGGCGACTTCCAGGATCCGTTCGCACGCGGCGGTGAAGCCGTCGACGGTGCGCGAGGGCGCGATGCGGGCGCGCGGTCCGTCGCCCGCCCAACCGTAGATCTCGGCGACCGCGATCTCGACGTGCCGGTTCTCGAGCGCGTCGAACGGGGGCAGACCGAGGCGCGTCGCGGGCGCGCCGTGCGCGAGCCGGCGCATCACGCTGACGATCTCGTCGCGCCCGAAGCGCATGCTCCGACCGGCGACATGCTGCTGCTTGAGCAGCTCGCGCAGGTTCGGTGCCTTCGGTGACTGCTCGATGCGCTCGCTCGTGTGATCGGGCAGCTTCGGAGGAAGGCGCGAACGCGGCTTGCGAGTCACGGCCGTCCCAGTTCGCCGGACCGGCGCGTCGCGGCCTCGACCGCGTCGAGGAACGCGGCGCGCACGCCGTGCGCCTCGAGCGCCGCGAGGCCGGCCGCCGTCGTGCCTCCCGGTGAGGTCACCGCGGCGCGCAGGGACTCGGGGGTCGCGTCGGGATCACCGAGCAGTGCGGCGGCGCCGAGCAACGTCTGGCGCACCAGCTGATCGCTGGTCTCGCGGGTGAGTCCCACGAGCACGCCTGCCTCGATCATCGCTTCGGCGACGAGGAAGAGGTACGCGGGCCCCGAGCCCGAGAGCCCGGTGACCGCGTCGAGCTGCCCCTCGGGCACCCGCACCACCGTGCCGACGCCACCCAGGATCCGCTCGCACACCTCGAGGTCGAGCTCGGTGGCGAGGGTGCCGGCGGCGATCGCGGCTGCACCGCGGCCCACGAGCGCACCGGTGTTGGGCATGGCGCGCACCACCGGGTGCCCGGGTGCCGCCGCCTCGAGCGTGGCCAGGGTGACCCCCGCCGCGACGGACAGGACGAGCGCACCTTCGCGCAGGGCCTCGAGGCAGCTCTCGAGCACGTCGACGGCGTCGGCGGGCTTGACCGCGACCACCACGACTTCGGCGTCGGCCGCTGCCCACGCCGGGGTCGGGGCGACCCGGACGCCCGGCAGCCGGTCCTCGAGCGTGTGCCGGCGATCACCATCGATCTCGGCGATGGCCAGCGAGTCCGGCTCCCAGCCGCCCTCGACCAGTCCGACCGCCAGCGCCTCGCCCATACGGCCGCCGCCGAGCAGTGCCAGGTGCATCCGGGCAGGGTATCCGTGGTCGGATTGGCGCGCGGGGGACCGAGCGCACCGGGCCACGCCGACGCGGGTGAGCCCGAGGAACGCTCGCACCACCCCGCACTTCCCCGAACGGGACGGGGCTCCTGCACCTCGGGCCCACACCATGCCGGCCCCCGTCGGGACCGGCTGACACAACTTATCGCTACTTGTCGTCGGACGCAACCGCGGCCGGTCGACGCCCGTACGCCAGCTGCACGACCGGCTGGAACCAGCGCTCGGTGAGCTCGTAGAGGACCCCGATGATGCGATCGAGCTCGCCGACCGAGAGGTGCTCCAGCGCCAGGCGCCCGATCAGGTAGATGTCGCCGTCGGGACCGATCGAGAAGCGCGCGCCGTACATCGTGTGGTTGCGTTGCAGCAGGAACTCGTAGAGCTCGAGGTGGTGCTCGGGCGGGAGGGGCAGGAAGTACACCTCGTAGCGCAGCGTCCGCTGGTGCAGGTCGAAGTAGATGGTCGTCGCGTCACGGCCCTCGCAGGTGAAGCGCACGTACCAACGCCGGAGCTCGGGGTCGTACTCGACCACCTGGACGTACGACTCCGCCGCGACCGGACCCTCCAGGTGTGTGGCGACGAGCTCGTGCGCCTGACCGACCGAGGTCGGGTCTAGCTGCACTTGACCGGCGCGCGCGCGGCGAGGTCGTCGTAGTGGCGACGCAGGCGGGCGGCGGCGATGCTCCAGCGGTAGCGCGTCGACCGCGCCAACGCCTCGGCTCGCATCTGGTCGGAGTCGTCGCGCAGCACCCGATCGATGAGCGCGGCGTACGCGGATGGATCGCGCTCGGCAACGAGATACCCCGTGACGCCGTCGTCGACGAGGTACCGCAGTCCACCGACGTCGGCCGCGACCACCGGCGTGCCGCACGCGGCGGCTTCCAACGCGACGAGACCGAACGACTCGGTACGCGACGGCACCACGCACACGTCGGCGGCGCGGTAGAAGTCGGCGAGCTGGTCGTGTGGTTGCGGCGCGACGAAGCGCACGCGGCGCTCGAGGCCGAGGTCGGCGACCAGTGCGTGCAGCGACGCGACCTCGGCCGCGCCGTCGGGACCGCTGGGGCCGCCGACGATCACGAGCGTGGCCCGGTGGTGGTCGAGCTCCGCCAGGGCGTGCACCGCGAGGTCGGCGCCCTTCAGCGGTTGCAGCCGACCGACGAACATGACGAGCGGCCCGTCGGGGAGGCCGACGTGCCGGCGGGCCGTCGCCCGGTCGCCCGGGAAGAACACCTGGTGGTCGACCCCGGGCGTGATGATCTCGACCCGGTCGGGATCGGCGCCGTAGTGCCGCTCGAGCTGGTCCTGCTCGTCGTGCGTGGACGCGACCACGAGATCGGCGCAGCGCACGACCTCGGCCTCGACGCGTGGGCGCAGGGACACCGCGTCGGCCAGTCCGACCTCCGCCTTCACGCGGTCGAGCGTGTGGAAGGTCGCGACGAGCGGCAGGTCGAGCTCGTGCTTCAGGCGGTGGCCGACCGCACCCGAGACCCAGTAGTTCGCGTGCAGCACCTCGTAGGTGCCGGCGCGCTCGAGCACGCGGCGCGCGGCGTCGGTGAAGTCCCCCACGAGGTCGGGGAGGTCACGCAGCGGCACCGGCGCGCACGGCCCGACCGGGACATGCAGCACCCGGAACCCGGGTTCGAGGTCGACGATCGGAGGCTGCTCGGGGTGCTCGGCGCGCGTCAGCACGTCGACGCCGACGCCCGCACGCGCGAGCGCGGACCCGAGCGCGCGGATGTAGACGTTCATCCCGCCACCGTCGCCGGTGCCCGGTTGTGCGAGCGGCGAGGTGTGCACGCTCAGCATGGCGACCCGTTGCATAGCGCCGCCGATCCTACCGGCGCGGCGCGCGAGTGGGGTCAGCGCAGCTGGGTGGCAAGCGAAAGGTCGATGCGGTCGATCACGCCGTGCAGCTCGCGGCGCTGGTCGGACACCTCGCGCTCGAGCGACCGCAGCCCGGCGAGGGCGTCCTCGACCTCGGTGTCGCTGAGCGTCGGCAGGTTCGCCAGCACCCCGTCGAAGCGCTCGAGGTCGGGCGCCCACTCGCTGTCCTGCTCGGGCGCCATCTGCAGCGGGAGGCGGCTCGACGCCGGGTTCCCGCGTGGGCCGGAGTCGGCCAGGATCTGCGGCAGCTGGTCGATGAGCTCCTCGAGCGACCCGCCCGTCGAACGGCGCCGCACCTCGGCGTCGAGGATGTCGATGCGGGCCTGCGTGAGCCGGCGCACGTACGACACCTCGGTCTCGAGCTCGAGGCACTCCGCATGCTTCGCCCGCAGCTCCTCGATCGAGGTCGACTCCAGGTCGACCAGGTACTCCGGATCGAGGACCCGGGCACTCCGATCGTGGCTCGCGGTCGCTTCGTTCATCTCTGCCCGCTCTCGTCGCTACGCTCCGGGGCGCTCGGCCCCCACTTCGCTGTTCGCCGGGATACCCGGCTCGCGGTCGCTTCGTTCATGCGGTCAGCCTCCTCGGGTCAAGGTATCAGCGACCGCGCGGTCAGGAGCGCGTGCCGTACCAGGATCCTTCGGCTCAACAGCCCGCCGCTTTGAGTGTCGGATACGGATCCGTCCGGTTGCCGTTGGGCCCGCCCAGCCGGATCTCGAAGTGGAGGTGCGGCGCGCTGGCGTTGCCGGTCATCCCCGTGAGGCCGATGACCTCGCCCTTGGCGACGGCCCGCGGGCCACCGACGTACCCCGAGAAGTGCGCGTAGTAGTAGGTGTTGCCGTCGTCCGCGTTCAGGTACGCGGCGTTGCCACCGGCCCCCTCGTTCGGGGCGAAGGTCACGGTGCCCGCCTTCACCGCCATCGCCTTGGTGCCGATCGGCACGAGCATGTCGATGCCCGGGTGCCCGGACGGGCCTCCGTAGTCGTCGCTGTACGAGGCACCCAGCACCGGACACGAGAACGGGCCCGGAACCGGGCTGGCGACGATCTGGCCCGCCTGGCCGTTCACCGGCGCCTGCTGCGCGACGAGCGCGGCGCGTTCGGCCTCGAGCTGGGCCTTCCGGGTCGCGTCGGCGAAGGCGACGATCGCGATCTGGGTGTCGAGCCGGGTCTGCAGGGCGCTCACCAGTTGCGAGTTCTCGGCTTGCTGCTGCTGCACCGCGGCCAGCTTGGCATCGAGCGTGTCCCTGAGCGCCTGCTGCTGCTGCTCCTGCTGCTCGAGATCCGCCTGTTGGCTCTTCAGCTGGTCGTTCACCGCCGCCAGCTTCTTCACGACGTCGTGGTCCGTCTGGTTGGCCTGGTCGAGGAGCTGCTTGCGCCGGACGGCGTTCACCGCGTTGGCCGAGTCGGCGATCTCCTCCAGCTGATTGCTCGGGTGCGTGTACGCGAAGACCGCCCGCCCGCGGGCGATGGCCCGGAGGTCGTCGGCGTGCGCCTTCGTCGCCGCGATGGAATCCTCGAGCCTGGCGATGGTCGCCTGCGTCTCGTCGAGCTTGTGGTCCGCGGCGGTGAACGCGGCCGCGAGCTCGTCGCCCTGCTTGCGGGCGGCGTCGAGCTTCTGGCGCGCGGCGGCGAGGTCGTCCTCCGTGGTCGCGCCGGCGACGAGGGCGGGACCACAGATGCACCCCAGGGCGAGGAGGACGAGGAGGATGCGGCGAAGCAGGATCATCGAACAAGGGTTGGGGGCCCGGGGATCAGGGAACGCTAGCAGCAGAGCGCGCCGATGGGGGGCCGGAGCTCGGCGCATCGCGGCGCTGGCCGCGTCCTGAGGAGGACCCGATGGCACTGTACGAATTGCCGGAACTGCCCTACGACTACTCGGCACTCGAGCCGCACTATTCCGCCGAGGTGCTCGAGCTGCACCACGACAAGCACCACAAGGCGTACGTCGACGGCGCCAACACCACCTTCGAGAAGCTGGGTCAGGCGCGGGATTCAGGCGATTTCGGCACCATCAACCAGCTCGAGAAGAACATGGCGTTCCACCTCTCGGGCCACGTCCTCCACTCGCTGCTGTGGACCAACCTGGCGCCCGACGGCGGCGGCGAGCCCGAGGGTGAGCTGGCCGCGGCGGTGAAGGAGAGCTTCGGGTCGTACGAGGCCGTCCGCTCGCAGATGAGCGAGGCGGCGAACAACGTGCAGGGCTCCGGCTGGGCCGCGCTGTCGTGGGAGCCGCTGGGCGGGCGCCTCATCGTCGAGCAGGTGTACGACCACCAGGGGAACGTCGGGCAGGGCGGGCCGCCGCTGCTCGCGCTCGACATGTGGGAGCACGCCTACTACCTGCAGTACCGGAACGTGAAGAAGGACTGGGTCGAGGCGTTCTGGAACATCGTCAACTGGCCCGACGTGGCCAGCCGATTCGACCGGGTGAAGTCGCTGCAGCTCGTCTGACCCCGCGCACACCGACGAGCAGGCATCGTCGGGCACGGTTCGGATAGCCTGCGCGAACCAACGCCTGACGTGTTGACGAACGCGAAGAGAAGGAGTGGCCGGGCGTGCGCGACTACCTGCCGATCCTGTGCATGATCGTGCTCGTCATCCTGTTCGTGCTCCTGTCGTTCATCGCCTCGAAGCTCCTGGGGCCGAGACGGCCGACATCGGCGAAGGAAGCACCGTACGAGTGCGGCATCGTGCCGGAGTACGACCTCGCGGAGCGCTTCCCGGTGAAGTTCTACCTGGTCGCGATGGCGTTCATCGTGCTCGACGTCGAGATCATCTTCCTCTACCCGTTCACCACCGTGTTCCGCGGTCTCGGTGCGTACGGGCTCATCGTGATGGGCGTGTTCCTCCTCGTGCTGCTGGTGCCCTTCGCCTACCTGCTCTCGACGGGCGCGCTCGACTGGGGCCCGGTCAAGCAGGTCGCGACGCGCGTCGGCACCACCGTGCTGCGCGCGGTCGGTGCGCCCGGGCGCGACGGGCTCGACCCGGCCGCGGTCGGCGCGGGCGGCGACGACGCCGAGCCCACCGAACCGGGAAGGGCGGCGTAGATGGGCCTCGAGTCGGTCAGCCACAACTTCCTCACCGGGCGGGTCGAGGACCTCGTCAACTGGGCGCGCAAGAGCTCGGTGTGGCCCGCCACCTTCGGGCTGGCCTGCTGCGCGATCGAGATGATGGGTACCGGTGCCGCGCACTACGACCTCTCGCGTTGGGGCATGGAGATCTTCCGGGCCAGTCCCCGCCAGGCCGACCTCATGATCGTGGCCGGTCGGGTCAGCCAGAAGATGGCCCCGGTGCTGCGGCAGGTCTACGACCAGATGGTCGAGCCCAAGTGGGTCATCTCGATGGGCGTCTGCGCCAGCAGCGGCGGCATGTTCAACAACTACGCGATCGTGCAGGGCGTCGACCAGGTGGTGCCCGTCGACGTGTACGTGCCCGGGTGCCCGCCGGGCCCCGAGACGCTCATGCACGGCATCCTGACCCTGCACGAGCAGATCCAGAACGGCGAGATCTTCCGCCGCCGCGAGGCCACGGGCGCGGGCGCCGGGATCCAGGTCGACCAGCGCGACGGCGCGCCGTCGCCGGTCTGAGGGACAACGGGCGTCGAGATGGCCGAAGACCACGACGAGCCTCGTGAAGAAGATCACGAAGTCGAGCCGCCGCCGAGCGACGAGGTCGCGGCCGCGGTGCTCGAGCGCTTCCCGGGCACGATCTTCGCCGACTCGCACGGGCAGGCGGTCGTCTACGTGGACCGCGCCGTCTGGTTGGACGTGGCGACCTTCCTGCGTGACGAGCAGCAGTTCACGCAGTGCCTCGACGTGACCGCGGTCGACCTGATCGTCGCGTCCTCACGTCCGGAACCGGCCGGCGTCGAGACCGAACGGTTCGAGGTGGTGGCCAACTTCCTCTCCCACCCCCGCAACCGTCGCATCCGCATGATCACCGAGGTGCCCGCGGAGGACCCGACCGTCGCGAGCCTCACCAACCTGTACCCGGGGCTGAACTTCGCCGAGCGCGAGGTCTACGACATGTTCGGCGTCGAGTTCACCGACCACCCCGACCTGACCCGCATCCTCATGCCCGACGACTGGAACGGGTACCCGCTGCGCAAGGACGACGCACCCGCGCGCGTGCCGGTCACGTTCAAGGGAGATCCGGGTCCGCGATGAGGTCGTCGATGCACGAGCGGCGAACGAGCGAGGTGCCGCGATGAGCGAACAGACCAAGGACTCCGTGGACGAGCTCATCGAGGTCGTCGACGAGGATCCCCTCGAGCGCCCCGAGATCGAGGACGACCCGGAGGAGCGCCGGCTCGAGGCGCAGACCGACGAGGGCGCCCAGCAGCTGCGGCCGATGGATCCCCGCACGCGGGAGCTGGTGCTGACCGGCGGGCAGTGGCCAGAGGTCGAAGAGATCGACGACACCATGATCCTCAACATGGGGCCGCAGCACCCGTCGACCCACGGGGTGCTCCGGATCATGATGGAGCTCGACGGCGAGATCGTCCTCCGGGCCAAGGCGGTCATCGGCTACCTGCACACCGGCATGGAGAAGACCGGTGAAGAGCTCACGTACGTGCAGGGGTCCACCAACGTGACCCGCATGGACTACGCGTCGCCGCTGTCGAACGAGCTGGTGTTCTCGACCGCGGTGGAGCGCCTGCTCGGCGTCGAGCTGCCCGAGCGCGCGATCTGGATCCGCATGCTGCTCGTCGAGCTCAACCGGATCTCGTCGCACCTGCTGTTCCAGGCGACCAACGGCATGGACCTCGGCGCGGTGTCGATGATGATCTACGGCTGGCGCGAGCGCGAGCTCACGTTGCGGTTGCTCGAGGACATCACCGGCCTGCGCATGAACCACAACTTCATCCGCCCCGGCGGGGTCGCCGCCGACCTTCCCGACGGGTGGCAGGACGACGTGCTGGAGCTGTGCACCGCGGTCGAGCGCGGCGTGGCCGAGTACGACCGGCTGCTCACCGAGAACCCGATCTGGCGCGAGCGCACCGTCGGCGTGGGCGTGATCGACACCCAGCAGGCGCTGGCGCTGGGCGCGAGCGGGCCCATCCTGCGCTCGACCGGCTTCGCATGGGACCTGCGCCGGGCGCAGCCGTACCTCGCGTACGACGACGTCGACTTCGACGTGATCTACACGCAGAACGGCGACGTCTTCGACCGCTACCAGATCCGGCTCTACGAGATCCTCGAGTCGATCAAGATCGTGCGCCAGTGCGTGGAGCGCATGCCCGCGGGCGACTACCGCGTGCAGGACCGCAAGATCACACCGCCGCCGCGGGCGCGCATCGACGAGTCGATGGAAGCGCTCATCC
The DNA here is from genome assembly GCA_963819475.1 of uncultured Actinomycetes bacterium. Lineage (GTDB taxonomy): Bacteria > Actinomycetota > Acidimicrobiia > IMCC26256 > DASPTH01 > DASUAS01. The sequence continues at coordinate 41,276 of CAWFWE010000012.1, read as the reverse complement.
ACCACTTCAAGCTCTTCACCGAGGGCTTCCGCGTGCCTCCGGGCGAGACGTACGTGGCCGTCGAGTCGCCGCGCGGTGAGATCGGGTGCTATCTCGTGTCCGACGGAACCGCGAAGCCGTACCGGCTCCACATCCGCGGGCCGTCGTTCTACAACCTGCAGTCGATGGACGCGATGGTGCCCGGCGGGATGTTCGCCGACGCGGTCGCGGTCGTCTCGAGCATCGATCCGATCATGGGGGAGGTCGACCGCTAGTGCCGTTCACCCCTGCCAACCTCGACCTCGCGCGCGAGACGATTGCCCGCTACCCGGTGAAGAAGTCGGCTGTCCTTCCGTTGCTGCACCTCGCGCAGGACCAGGACGGCTACGTCACGCCGGAGGCCATCGAGGAGATCGCCGACCTGCTCGACCTCACGCCCGCGCTCGTGCTGGGGACGTGCTCCTTCTACACGATGTTCAAGCGCGAGCCGATCGGGCAGCTCCTGGTCTCGGTGTGCACCAACGTGAGCTGCCTCGTGAACGGCGGCCCCGACCTCCTCGAGCATCTCCAGCGACGCTACGCGGCCGACAGCGACGTGACCGTCGAGGAGGTCGAGTGCATCGCCGCCTGTGACCTCGCGCCGGTCCTCCAGGTGAACTACGAGTTCCACGGGCCGCTCACCGGCGCGAGCGCCGAGAGCCTCGTCGACGAGTACAAGGCGGGCCGGCGCGTGGCCCGCACGATCTCCGGGTCACCGGTACGGAGCAGCTGACCTGTGGTGGACGAGACGCGGAACGGAGTCGACCCGTGGTAGCGGAGACTCGGATCATCACGAAGTTCCTGCACGATCGGCCCGACGACTCGTGGACGATCGACGCCGCGCTCGGCAACGGCGCCTACGACGGGCTGCGCAAGGCGCTCGGCATGGCGCCCGAGGACATCGTCGCCGAGGTCACCACGTCGGGCCTCCGCGGTCGCGGCGGCGCCGGTTTCGGCACCGGCCAGAAGTGGTCGTTCCTGCCGAAGGAGGTGTTCCCGCGCTACCTCGCGGTGAACGGCGACGAGGGCGAGCCGTCGACGTTCAAGGACCACATGCTGGTGGAGCGCGACCCGCACCAGCTCATCGAGGGCATCGTGATCACGTCGTACGCGATCCAGTGCCACCAGGCCTTCATCTACCTGCGCGGCGAGTTCGCGTTGGGCGCCGAGCGTCTCGGGCAGGCGCTCGCCGAGGCGTACGAACGTGGCTTCGTCGGTACGAACATCCTGGGCTCCGGGTTCGACCTCGAGATCGTGCTGCACCGCGGGGCGGGTTGCTACATCGCCGGAGACGAGACGGGGCTGCTCTCGAGCCTCGAGGGCGAACGCGCCATGCCGCGCATCAAGCCGCCGTTCCCCGCGGTCCAGGGCGTGTACGCGGCGCCCACCATCGTCAACAACGTCGAGACGATGTCGACCGTCCCGCACATCATCAATCGCGGCGGTGAGTGGTACGCGTCGATGGGCGTCAACCGCTCCACCGGGACGCGCATCTTCTCGGTCTCGGGCAACGTCGAACGACCGGGCAACTACGAGGTCGAGCTCGGCATGACGTTCCGCGAGCTCATCTACGACCTCGCGGGCGGGATCAAGGGCGGCAAGGGTCTCGGCTTCTTCATCCCCGGCGGCGCATCGTCGCCGTGGTTGATCGAGGATCACCTCGACGCGCCGCTCGACATGGACTCGGTGCAGAGCGAGCTCAAGACGATGCTGGGCTCCGGGGCGATCATGGTCTACGACGACACCGTCGACCCGCTGCTGGTCGCGTGGCGCATCGCCAAGTTCTTCGCCCACGAGTCGTGCGGCAAGTGCACGCCCTGCCGCGAGGGCTCCGGGTGGCTCGAGAAAGTGCTCTACCGGATGGCGCACGGCTACGGACGCCCCGAGGACCTCGACCTCATCCTCGGGTTCGGGAACAACCTCGCGCCGGGGCTGTCGTGGCCTCCGGGCATGACGACGATCTGCCAGCTCGGGCCCAGCACCATGTCGCCCGCGGTGAGCCTGCGGAACTACTGGTACGACGAGATCAAGGAACGCATGGCCCGCGACGCCGAGGCCCGGGGCGAGATCCCTGTCCGTTCGGGCACGGAACCGGCGGTCAGCGCGGCGGTCGAGGCGGCCGTATGAGCACCGACGCCGTCCCGATGAGCCAGTGGCCGTCGGAGCAGCGCTACGTCATCCCCGTCGCGCCCGGGCCCGACCTCGTGACCCTCACCATTGACGGCAAGGAGGTGCAGGCGCCGCGCGGGGAGCTCCTCATCAAGGTCGCGCAGGAGCACGGAACGTACATCCCTCGCTTCTGCTGGCACGAGCGCATGAAGCCGGTGGGCATGTGCCGCATGTGCCTGGTCGAGGTCGAGGGCATGCGCGGCATGCAGATCTCGTGCGCCACGCCGATCACCGACGGCATGGTCGTCAACACGCAGTCCGAGAACGTGAAGGCCACCCAGGACGGCGTACTCGAGTTCCTGTTGATCAACCACCCGCTCGACTGCCCGGTGTGCGACCGCGGCGGTGAGTGCCCGCTGCAGGACCAGACCCTTGCGTTCGGCCCCGGCGAGTCGCGCTTCGTCGAGGAGAAGCGCCACTTCGCCAAGCCGATCCCGATCAGCGATCTCGTGCTCCTCGACCGCGAACGGTGCATCCAGTGCGGCCGCTGCACCCGCTTCGCCGCCGAGATCGCCGGCGACCCCCTCATCGACTTCGGCGAGCGCGGCGCTTCCACGCAGGTCATCACCTACCCCGACGAGCCGTTCACGTCCTACTTCTCCGGCAACACGGTCCAGATCTGCCCCGTGGGCGCCCTCACCGCGTCGTCGTACCGCTTCCGCGCCCGGCCCTGGGATCTCCAGACGGTCGAGACGTCGTGCCAGACGTGCGCGGTCGGGTGCCGCGGCGCGCTGCAGAGCACGTCCAACCGGATCGTGCGGCTGCTGGGCGTCGACTCCGAGCCGGTGAACCAGGGCTGGCTGTGCGACAAGGGCCGGTACGGCTACGAGTGGGTGCACTCCGACGAGCGCGTGCGCGCGCCGATGGTGCGCAAGAACGGCGAGCTGGTCGAGGTGTCCTGGCCGGAGGCGCTCGACGCCGCGGCCGACGGCCTGCGGGCGGCGCTCGACGCCAAGGGCCCGTCGTCGATCGCGGTGATCGGTGGTGCGCGCGGGACCAACGAGGACGCGTACGCGTGGGTGCGCCTGGCGAAGGGTGTGCTCGGGACCGACAACGTCGACGCCCAACTCGCCGACGGGCTCCCCGCCGAGGTCGTGCTCGGCCTTCCCGGCGCGACCATCGCCGACCTCGACACCGCCCGGGCCGTCGTGCTGGTCGCGCCCGACCTCCGCGAGGAGCTGCCGGTCCTTCATCTCAGAGTACGCCTGGCCGCGGTCGACCTCGCCGTGCCGGTGATCGAGATCGCCCCGCGCGAGCGGGCTGACGCGCGACGTCACCGCGGTGCTGCGCCACGCGCCGGGCGAGGCCGGCGCGATGGCCGAGCAGTTCGCACGCGCGCTCGCCGGCGACGGCACGGCCTCGGGAAGCGGCTCGATCGAGAAGGCGGTCAGCGCGCTCGACGGTCGCGACGGCAACATCGTGGTCGTGCTCGGCCGCCAGTCGCTGGCCGAGTCGCCCGAGTCCGTGGTGCAGGCCGCCGCCGCGCTGGCCGCGCTGCCAGGCGTCAAGTTCCTGAGCGCGCTCCGGCGCGGCAACGTGCGCGGCGCGATCGACCTCGGTCTCACCCCCGGCTTCCTGCCGGGGCGGGTCACGCTCGACACCGCGCGCGAGCACTACGTCGACGCGTGGGGAGCGCGCCCGCGCAGCCCGGCCTCGACACCGCCGGCGTGCTCACCGCCGCGGCCGCCGGTTCGATCGACACCCTCGTGCTGCTGGGCGCCGACCTCGAAGAGGACTTCCCCGACCGGATCCGGATGCGCGCCGGGCTCGACGCGGTCGGGTTCACGATCGCGGTCGGTGCGTTCGCGGCCGACGCCTCGGCCCGGGCCGACGTCTTCCTGCCCACCACGGTGTGGGGCGAGAAGGTCGGCTCCATGACCAACCTCGAGGGCCGCGTCATGCGCCAGGCGCGTCTCGTCACCCCCGAAGGTCTCACCATGGACGACTGGCGGATCGCGCAGGAGCTCGCGGCGCGCCTGGGCACCGACTTCGGGTTCGACACCGTCGAGGACGTCCAGGACGAGATCGCGCGCGTCGCCCGCGCACGCGGGGGTCGACTCCGAGCTCATCCTCCGCGCACGCGACGGCGCCGTCCTCCCGGTGGCCGACTTCCCCGACGAGATCACCTTCCAACAGGTGCTCGGGGTCACGACCGGACGGTCGTGGGAGCCGATCAAGCCCGGGGTCGCCGCCGACGAGTCGCACCTCGCGTCGCTGGGCACCGGCGTCGTCGAATCCAGCGGCACCGGCTCCGACACGACGATCAAGCCCGGGCTCGTGTCGGGGGACGCCCCCGAGGACCCGGCGGCGTCCGATGCGGCGGTGGAGTCCGCCGCCGACCAGCTCGCGGCGCGGCCCCCACTGCACCGCTGGGACCGCGCCGCGACGGCGCCTGCCCCGGCGCCGCCCGACGCGTACAGTCTCCGCCTCGTGGCCGCCCGCACCCTCTACGACGCCGGACGCATCGTGTCCTCGAGCCCGTCGTTGGCGGGGCTGGCGACCGGGTTCGCGCTCGTGGTCCACCCGAGCGACCTCGGCCGCATCGGGGTGAGCGCGGAGGGCGACGACGTGCGCGTCACCAGCGCGCGGGGCACCATCACCCTCCCGGTGCTCGCCGATGCCGCCACCGCGCCCGGGACCGCATTCATGCCGTTCGCGCAGCGTGGCCCGGTCGGCCCGAACGACCTGATCGACATCACCGCGCCGGTGACCGAACTGCGGGTGGAGACGACGCGGTGACCTCCACGCCCGGGCTGCTCCTCGCGGTGGCGGACCCGCTCCTCGAGCACGGCCTCGACACCACCGTCGTCCTCATCATCATCGGCAAGACGATCGCCGTGTTCGTGCTGCTGCTCGTCTCGGTCCTCATGTACATCTGGTTCCTCCGCAAGGTGATCGCGGGGATGCAGAACCGCATCGGACCCGACCACGCGGGGCCGTTCGGGTTGTTCCAGAGCGCGGCCGACGGCATCAAGCTGTTCTTCAAGGAGCAGTCGGAGCCCAACACCGCCGACCGCCGCATCTTCCGCATCGCGCCGTACCTGGCAGTGCTCCCCGCGTTCCTCGCGTTCAGCATCGTCCCCATCGGCGGCGTGGTGACGATCGCGGGGCACAAGACGTTCCTACAGCTCGCCGACCTCCCGTTCGGGATCCTGTGGCTGCTGGCGATGTCGGGGCTCGGCCTCTACGGCGTGCTCCTGGCCGGGTGGTCGTCGGGCTCGAAGTACCCGCTGCTCGGCTCGGTGCGGGCGTCGGCGCAGCTCCTGAGCTACGAAGCGGCGTTCGGTCTCGCGATCGTCGGTGTGCTCGTGCAGGCGAACACGCTCTCGACGCGTGGCATCGTGAACCAACAGGGCTGGGACGGCTTCAAGTCGATCTTCAACGGGGACTGGTACTGGCTCCCGGCGATCGTCGCGCTGGTGATCTTCGTGATCGCCGCGGTGGCGGAGACCAACCACCCGCCGTTCGACCTCGTCGAGGCGGAGCAGGAGCTCACCGGCGGGTTCTTCACCGAGTACACCGGCATCAAGTTCGCGATCTTCTACCTCGCCGAGTTCATGAACGTGATCACGATGTGCGCCATCGCGGTCACCCTGTTCTTCGGCGGCCCCAACGGCCCCGGCCTCGGCTTCCTGCCCGCCAACGGCTGGTTCAACGTGTGGATCATGCCGGTGTTCTGGTTCCTCTTCAAGGTGATCGTGCTGCTCTTCGGCACGGTGTGGCTGCGGGCCTCGTTGCCGCGGCTGCGCTACGACCAGCTCATGGCGCTCGGCTGGAAGGTCCTCATCGAGGTCGCGTTCCTCTGGGTGATGATCTCCGGTGTGGTGATCGTCGCCAAGGAGGAGGGCTGGTCGATGTGGATCGTGCTGCCCTCCGCGATCGTCGCCGCCCTGGCGGTGGGCGCGACCCTCTACGCCTCGGTGCCCCGTCGCGGCGAGGTCTTGGAAGAGATCCGATGACCCGGCCCACCCGACGCGGCGAGCGAGCGCGAGCGAGCGAGCGCGACCAGGAGATGGGTTGATGGGCTGGCTGAGCGGGTTCGCGGTCACCCTGCGCCAGATCGGCCGCCCGAAGGTCACCGAGCGTTTTCCCAAGGAGAAGCGGCCGAAGGGCGTCCGCTTCCACGGCCGCCACGTCCTCAACCGCTACGAGGACGGCATGGAGAAGTGCATCGGCTGCGAGTTGTGCGCGGGCGTGTGCCCGGCGAAGTGCATCTACGTGCGGGGTGCCGACAACCCGCCCGACGCGCCGGTCTCGCCGGGCGAGCGCTACGGCTTCGTCTACGAGATCAACTACCTCCGCTGCATCCACTGCGACATGTGCGTCGAGGCGTGCCCGACCGAGGCCATCACCGAGACCAAGCTGTTCGAGTTCTCGTTCGCCAACCGCGAGGACGCGATCTACACGAAGACCGAGCTGCTCGTCGACGACGACGGCCGGGCCCGCCGGCAGCCGTGGGAGCTCTGGCTCGGCGGCGAGGACGACGACACCAGTGCCTGGATGCGTGCCACCGCGCCGTCCGGACAGGCGGTGTACGAGGGTCGCGTCGGCTGGTCCGGTGAGCTCGGGTTCGGTGTGCGGCCGCCCGAGGTCGGACAGTCAGCCACCGAGGACGAGAGCGAGTTCACGGAGCCCGCGCCGGCCGAGCCGGTCGCCACCATCGACACCGAGCACGGCGGTCACTGACGCATGAGCGCGGTGATCTTCTTCATCTTCGCCGCGCTGGCGCTCGTCGGCGCGTTGGGCGTGGTGCTGGCGCGCAACCCGGTCCACTCCGCGCTGCTGCTCGTGATCACGCTGGTGAGCGTGGCGGTCTTCTTCATCCAGCAACAGGCGCACCTGCTCGCGGCGGTGCAGGTGATCGTCTACGCCGGTGCGATCGTCGTGCTCTTCCTCTTCGTGATCATGCTCCTCGGCGTCGACCGCGAGGAGTCGCTCGACGACCCGTTACCGCACCAGCGCACCGCCGCGATCGCGCTCGGCATCATCGTCCTCGCCGAGCTGATCTTCCTGGCCGGCCACAACTGGGCCACCGGTGCCACCGCGCCCGACCAGTTCGCGCTCAAGGGGGGCAGCACCGGGCTGGGCAACAACGTGGAACGGGTCGCCCGCGTGCTCTTCACCGATTTCCTCTGGCCGTTCGAGATCACCGCCGGGCTCCTGGTCATCGCGGTCGTGGGCAGCGTCGTGCTGGCCCGGCGGAGCGGTCAGCCGGTGGAGCTGGTCGAAGAGGAGGTCGACGCGGTCGACGACGTCGACACGCTCGAGGGTGAGGCGGCCGCACCGTGAGGATCACCGACACCTACTACCTGGTGCTCGCGGCGATGATCTTCACCATCGGCGCGGTCGGCGTGCTCGTCCGGCGCAACGTGCTCGTGATGTTCATGTGCATCGAGCTGATGCTCAACGCGGTGAACCTCACGTTCGTCGCCTTCGCCCGCCAGCTCAACGACGTGCGTGGACAGGGCTTCGTCTTCTTCACCCTGGTGGTCGCAGCGGCCGAGGTCGCCGTCGGCCTCGCCATCATCGTGGCGATCTTCCGCCGTCGGCGGGGCGCCACCGCCGACGACGTGCGGATGTTGAAGGGCTGACCTGCCGATGAGCTCGCGCGACGTCCTCGATCTGGTCTGGCTCGTCCCCGCGCTGCCGCTGTTCGGCGCCGCGTTCCTGCTGCTGTTCGGCAAGCGCATCGGCGAGCCGGTCGCCGGTTGGATCGCCAGCGCGCTACTCGGCCTCGCGTTCTCGGTGTCGATCGTCATGTTCTTCGCGCTGCGCGACCTCCCGCCGGAGCACCGCCAGCACGTGGTGAACCTCTTCACCTGGTTACCCTCCGGCGGTCTCAAGGTGGAGTTCGGGTTCCTCGCCGACCCGCTCTCGATCGCGTTCATCCTCTTCGTCACCGGCGTCGCCACGCTGATCCACATCTATTCGATCGGCTACATGCACGGCGACCCGCGGTTCTCGCGGTTCTTCGCGTACATGAACCTGTTCGTGGCCGCGATGCTCATCCTGGTCCTCGGCAGCAGCTTCCTGATGACGTTCCTCGGGTGGGAGGGCGTCGGCCTCTGCTCCTACCTCCTCGTCGCGTTCTGGTTCGAGCGCCCGTCGGCGGCGAACGCGGGCAAGAAGGCGTTCATCACCACGCGGGTCGGCGACGTCGGCTTCATGGTCGCGATGTTCCTGATGTTCGCCGAGCTCGGGTCCCTGAACTACACCGGCGCCAATGGCGCGTTGGCGGGCGCGCTCCGCCTCGATTCCGGCACCGCGACCGCGATCGCGCTGCTCCTCTTCTTGGGCGCGATCGGCAAGAGCGCACAGTTCCCGCTGCACCTCTGGTTGCCCGACGCGATGGAGGGCCCGACCCCGGTGTCGGCGCTCATCCACGCCGCGACGATGGTCACGGCCGGCGTCTTCCTGGTGGCGCGGGCGCACACGTTCTTCGAGGTGAGCGGCGACGCGATGACGGTGGTCGCCTGGGTGGGTGCCGCCACCGCGTTCCTCGCCGGCACGGTCGCGCTGGTGCAACCCGACATCAAACGCGTGCTCGCCTACTCGACCATCAGCCAGCTCGGCTACATGTTCCTCGCGTTGGGCGTGGGCGCGTACGGCGCCGCGATCTTCCTGGTGATCACGCACGCGTTCTTCAAGGCGACGTTGTTCCTCGGTGCCGGCACCGTGATCCACGGGAACGCCGACAACCAGGACATGCGGATCATGGGTCGCTTCCACAAGTTCATGCCGTACACCGCGATCGCGTTCGTGATCGCGTTCCTCGCCATCGCCGGCGTGCCGCCCTTCGCGGGGTTCTGGGCGAAGGACGGCGTGCTGGAGAAGGCGTTCCAGACCGACCAGTACGGCTTGTGGATCGTCGGCCTGCTCGCCGCGATCCTCACCGGCGCCTACATGACCCGCCAGGTGCTCCTCACCTTCTACGGCAACGAGCGGTGGGAGGCGACCGACGAGGTGACGACCGAGCACCCCGACGCCGAGCACACCGACGACGACGGTGCGCACGTCGTCACGATCGACCCCGCCACGCCGACCGTGAGCTACGGCGAGCCGCCCCGCACGCCGGTGCTGCACCATGAACCCCACGAGGGCAACGGACTCATGGTGATGCCGGTGGTCCTGCTCGCCGGCCTCGCGGTGGTCGGCGGGGTGCTCGACCTGCCCTTCGAGCGCATCGAGTGGCTCGACCAGTGGCTCGAGCCGGTGTTCGCCGACGCGCACCACGAGATCGCGGCACCGTCGTTCCTCGGCGGCGTCGGCCTCTCGGTCCTGGCCATCATCATGGGCCTGATCGGGCTCGGTGTGGCCTACGCGCTCTACCGGCGCGGCCTGGAGTCGGTCGACCGGGATCCGTTCGACGAGCGGCTCGGGTTCTTCGGACGGATGTTCGGCCACGCCTACTACTACGACGACGGCATCTCGCGATTCGTCGACGGCCCACTGCGCGGCGCCGCCGGCTGGCTGGCCCGGGTGTTCGACGCCCGCATCATCGACGGTGCCGTGAACGGCGTCGGCTGGCTCGTGCGCGAGACCGGGAGCGGCCTCCGCCGGTTGCAGACCGGCTTCGTCCGCAACTACGCACTCGGCGTCGTGCTCGGCACGGTCGCGCTGCTCGCGTACGTCCTGATCTGGGCGGCCCGCTGATGAACACCGGACGCCGTAGCGGAGTCGACCGATGAACACGAGACGCAGCGGAGGCGTAGGCGGAAGCCTGGGACGCCGTAGCGGAGTCGACCGATGAACACGAGACGCAGCGGAGGCGTAGGCGGAAGCCTGGGACGCCGTAGCGGAGTCGACCGATGAACGAAGCCTTCGGCGGGTTCCCGATCCTCACCGCGATCATCGCCGCGCCCGCGATCGGCGCGTTGGTCGTGTTCCTGATCCCGGCAGGTCGCGTCGAGGCGGCGCGCGCGGTCGGGTACGCGTCGACTGCGGCCACGCTCGGCCTGTCGCTCTGGATGCTCTGGCACTTCCAGACCGGCCGCGCCGGCTACCAGTTCGTGGAGAGCGAACGCTGGATGGGGTCGATCGGCGTCAAGTACGTCGTCGGCGTCGACGGCATCAGCCTCTTCATGATCGTCCTGACCGCGCTGCTCTTCCCGATCGGGCTGCTCGCGTCGGCGAAGCTCACCAACCGGGTGAAGGCGTTCACCGCCTGGATGCTCCTGCTCGAGGCGGCGCTGCTCGGCGTGTTCCTGTCGCTCGACCTCATCGTGTTCTTCGTGTTCTTCGAGGTCGTGCTCGTCCCGATGTACTTCATCATCCTCGGGTGGGGTCACGACCGGCGCAACTACGCCGCGCTGAAGTTCTTCCTCTACACGATGGCGGGCTCGGCGTTCCTGCTCGTCGGCCTCCTCGCGCTCGGGTTCCTGCACCAGTCCGCCACCGGCCACCTCACGTTCGACCTGCGGACGCTGACCGCGTGGGCACCCGGCGGCCTCGACGAGGGCACCGCCAAGTGGTTGTTCCTCGCCTTCTTCGCTGCGTTCGCGGTGAAGGTGCCGCTGTTCCCGCTGCACACCTGGCTGCCGGACGCGCACACCGAGGCACCCACCGCGGGGTCGGTGATCCTGGCCGGCGTGCTGCTGAAGATGGGCACCTACGGGTTCCTGCGCTTCTCGCTCGCGCTCTTCCCGCAGGCCTCGGTCGACCTCGCGCCCCTGCTCCTCGTGCTGGGCACGGTCGGCATCATCTACGGCGCGATCGTCGCCAGCATGCAACCGAACCTGAAACGGTTGGTCGCGTACTCGTCGGTCGCGCACCTCGGCTTCGTCGTGGTCGGCATCTTCGCCCTCACCACGCAGGGCATCGAGGGCGGCATCTTCACGATGATCAGCCACGGGCTCACCACCGGTGCGCTCTTCCTCCTCGTCGGGATGCTCTACGACCGCCGGCACACGTTCGACATCGGTTCGTTCGGTGGCCTGTGGAAGTCGGTGCCGATCCTCGGCGGGTTGTTCTGCGCCACCGCGTTCGCGTCGATCGGACTGCCCGGCTTCTCCGGCTTCATCGGCGAGTTCCTGGTGCTCATCGGCACGTTCATCATCGACCAGCCCTACGCGGTGATCGGGGCCACCGGCGTGATCCTGGCCGCGGTGTACCTGCTGTGGGCGTACCAACGGGTGTTCATGGGCGAGCCGAGCGAGGAGAACCGCAAGCTCCCCGAGATCAACCTGCGCGAGCTGGCGTGCGTGGTCCCCCTGCTCGCGCTCAGCCTGTTCCTCGGCCTCTACCCGAAGCCGGTGCTCGACCGCATCGAGCCGACGGTGAAGGCGCTGATCGTCCACGTCGAGCAGCACTCCGACTACCGCGAGCCGGGCGTGTCCAACCGTGGGCCGAACGCGCCGTCGGTGCCGAAGGGTGACGTCCGCCAGGGGGCGGAGAAGTGAGCGCCGGCCTCGTCGCCGCGGTGGCCCCCGACTCGATCCACGGGCCGCACGTCGACTGGCTGGCGCTGGCGCCGGTGCTGGCGCTGGCGGGTGCCGGCGTCCTCGTGGTGCTGCTGCGCGCGCTCCTGCGCACGCGCGCCGCGGTCGTGCCCGTCACCACCGCGGTTGCCCTCCTCGGCGCCCTCGCCGCCGGCGGCACGCTGGCCTGGCAGTGGATCAACGTCCGGGACCACGGTGCCACCGTCACCATGGCCGGCATGGTGCGGGTCGACGCGTTCGCGATCTTCCTCGGGATCCTCGTGGTGTCGGCGCTCTTCCTCACGTTGCTCCTGTCGCTCGGCTACATCCGGCCCGAGGGACTCGAGGCGCCGGAGTACTTCGCCATGCTGCTGCTCTCGTCGGCGGCCATGGTGGTGATGACCACGGCGAACAACCTCATCGTGGTGTTCGTCGCGCTCGAGGCACTGTCGATCCCGCTCTACGTGCTCGTGGCGTTCGACCGGCGGCGGCTCGCCTCGCAGGAGGCGGGCATCAAGTACTTCGTGCTGGGCTCGTTCGCCTCGGCGGTGTTCCTCTACGGCGTGGCGCTCGTGTACGGCGCCACCGGGTCGGCGTCGCTCACGGGGATCGCGCAGTTCCTCCGTCAGAACACGCTGTTCGAGAACGGCACCCTGCTGGCGGGGTTCGCCCTTCTGGTGGTCGGGCTGGCGTTCAAGATCTCGGCGGCGCCGTTCCACATGTGGACGCCCGACGTCTACCAGGGCGCGCCCAGCCCGATCACCGCGTTCATGTCGTCGGCCACCAAGGTGGCGGGCTTCGCCGCCTTCCTGCGCATCTTCCTGGTGGCGTTCCCGCTCTACCGCACCGACTGGCGTCCGATCATCATGGCGCTGGCCACGGTGACGCTCGTCGTCGGCACCGTCGCCGCCGTCGTGCAGACCGACCTCAAGCGCGCCCTGGCGTACTCGTCGATCGCCAACGCGGGCTATGTGCTCATCGGCTTCGCCGCCGCCGCGGTCGACGACCGCGCCGCCGCGCACCGCGGTCTCGAAGCCGCGCTCTTCTACCTCTTCACCTACACCTTCATGACCATCGGCGCGTTCGCAGTCGTCACCCTCGTGGGCCGGCGCTCCCACGACGCCTTCCACGGGTTCGACCAGTATCGGGGCCTGGCCCGGCGCTCACCCGTCCTGGCCGGCTTCCTCACCTTCTTCCTCCTGGCCCAGGCGGGGGTGCCATTCACCGGAGGGTTCATCGCCAAGCTCCAGGTGTTCGGGGCCGCGGTCGACGCCCGCGAGTACTGGCTCGCCCTGGTCGGTGTGCTGAGTGCCGTCGTGCTCGCCTTCTTCTACCTGCGCGTCGTCGTGGTCACGTTCGCCGGTGACGACGAGGCCGGCGAGGCGGGGGCGGCCCCACGGCGCCGGATCGGCGCCGCCGCGGTGGTCGTGCTCGTGGCCACCGGCGTGATGGTGCTCCTGCTCGGGATCCTGCCCGGCGCCTTCCTGCACTTCGCCCGCGACGCCGCCTCGCTCATCTGAACGTAGTGAATCGGTGAGTCAGCCGACCTCGGCGTCGCGGCGCCAGAACGGGCGGCGGAGCTGGCGCCGCCGGCGCTTGGCCTGCTCGGCCTCGTCGAGTGCCTGCTCGGCGAGGCCGTGGGCGTCGTCCATGAGCGCCCGGCCGCCGGAGAAGTCGAAGAGCTCGCGGTCGTCGACCGGAGCGGGGAGCAGCACGACCTCGACGCTCTCGGGGACGTTCCGCAGCTCGAGGTCGAACCGCTGCTTGCGGCTGATGGCGAAGGCGCGGACGGCGACGTCGATCGGGGAGCGCAGCGGGCGGTCCATGAGGTCGCCGGCGACGTTCATCACGTAGATCCGGTCGATCGGGCCGGCGAGGGCGTGCCAGAGCGGGACGGTGTCGACGACCGCGCCGTCGACCAGGGTGCGGCCGTCGTGGCGGATGGGTGGGTAGATGCCCGGCAGGGCGGAGCTGGCCAGCAACGCGGGCTGGAGCGGGCCGCGGGCGAACACCACCTCGTCGCCGGTGTCGAGGTCGGCGGCCACGACGCGCAACGGGATCACGAGGTCCTCGAAGGTGGCGGGGGTGTCACCCCGCTTGAAGACGTCCCGCAGGCCCTGGTTGGAGAAGAGGTGGTCGTCCCGGGTGAGGAGGTTCCACGCGCGCGACAGCCGGCCGCCGGGGAACACCTCCTCGCCGCGCAGCGACTCCCAGGTGGCCTCGAGCCGCTCGACTCCCCGGAGGCTCGGCGAGGCGGCGATGGTCGCGCCGTTGAACGCCCCGGCCGAGCACCCGACGATCACGTCGGGCACGATGTCGCGCTCGAGCAGGGCGCGCAGCATGCCCACCTGCGCGACCGACTGGTTGCCCCCGCCGGAGAGCACGAACGCGGTGCGGGAATCACGTCCCAGACGCTGGCGGAGCTGGCTGATCGACACGGCCACCGGGCGGTCGGATTCCCTTGTCATGCGGTCCATTCTCGTCCAGGCACGGTTTGCCGACCGCAGAAAAGCCGGAGCTATGCTGCGCCCGCAATCCAACCCCCCACACCGACGCCTCATTCCAGCGAGGGGGCGGGAGGCCCACGCGTGAGCGAGTTCTACAGGAATTATCTCGCGGTGGCGGTGTTCATCGGTGCCGCCCTGCTGATGGTCGGCGCCATGCTCGGAGTCGGCCGGCTCCTCCGTCCCCAGCGGCCCGACGCGGCGAAGCTCATGCCCTACGAGGCGGGCTCGGACCCGGTGCTGGGTTTCGGCCAGTCGAACGTCCGCTACTACGTGTACGCCCTCCTCTTCGTGATGTTCGACGTCGAGGCCGTCTTCATCTTCCCGTGGGCGGTCAAGCTCGACTCGGGCCCCGGCTCCCTCGGGGTGTTCGGCCTGATCGAGATGGCCGCGTTCATCGTGATCCTCACCCTCGGGCTCGTGTACGCCTGGCGGAAAGGGGTGCTGCGGTGGGCCTAGTCGAGAAGGGCACCCTCTCGAAGCCGGCGCTCAAACCGCTCACCTGGCTCCTCAACTACAGCCGCAAGTACTCGCTGTGGATGTTCCAGTGGGGTCTCGCGTGCTGCGCGATCGAGATGGGGGCGGCGCTGGCGAGCCCGCGCTACGACGTCATGCGCCTCGGGGTCATCCCCTTCCCGGCGAGTCCGCGCCAGGCCGACCTCATCTGCGTGTCGGGCACCGTCACCGACAAGATGGCGCCCGCCGTCCGTCGCCTCTACGACCAGATGCCCGACCCGAAGTACGTGATCTCGATGGGCTCGTGCGCCAACTGCGGCGGCCCGTACTGGGACTCCTACTCGGTCACCAAGGGCATCGACCAGATCGTGCCGGTAGACGTCTACGTGCCCGGCTGCCCGCCCCGGCCCGAGGCGCTCATCCAGGGCATCGTGCTCCTCCAGGAGCGGATCCAGAACGAGGGCATCGGCAACCACGAGCTCGAGCAGCGTTGGCGCGGGGAGCCGATCGTCGTTGAGTGACGTGAGCGGCACCGAAACGCCCGAGGCCGACGTCGAGGCGGAGCCGACCGAGGAGGTCGCTCCCGATCCGCACGAGCTCGACGACCTGCACACCGAGCTGGTCGCGCGCTTCGGGATCGAGCTGGGTGAGGCGGTCCTCGACCAGGCCGCGGTGTTCGGCATGCCGGTGGTGCGGGTCCGGCGCATCGACTGGCGCCGCGCCGCCGAGGTCGCCAAGGGCGCGCTCGAGTGCGACTACCTCTCGTTCGTGGCCGGGATCGACTGGATGCCGGCGCCGAAGGAGGGTGGCGACGAAGCCGGCAGTGACACGTCGGCACCGGTGCAGCCGCAGGAGACCACGTACGGCGCGGCCGGCTCCGACGGTCGCTTCCAGGTGTTCGCCCGCGTGCAGTCGACCAGCCGCCACTGGGGCCTCACGCTCAAGGCCGACGTCGACGAGGAGTCGCTCCTCGTGCAGTCGTGGGTGCCGGTCTACGCCGGCGCCGACTGGCACGAGCGCGAGACATGGGAGATGTACGGCTTCGTGTTCGACGGCCATCCCGCGCTGCGGCACCTCTATCTCCCGTCGGAGTTCGAGGGGCACCCGCTGCGCAAGGACTACCCGCTGCTCGCGCGCGTCGTGAAGCCCTGGCCCGGCCTCGTCGACGTCGAGCCCATGCCCGGTGAGGCCGACGACGCCGAGGCGCCGACCACGGAGGCCGCGACGTGAGCACCACGAACCCGCCGCTGCCCGAGTTCGACATCGACCCGCGCGCGTTCCGCCACCTGGCCGACGCGCAGGTGGGCGTCGAGCTCGACACGGGCGACATGATCCTCAACCTCGGCCCGCAGCACCCGGCCACCCACGGCACGCTGCGACTCGTGGTGCGGCTCGACGGCGAGCGCGTCGTCTCGGCCGACCCCGTGATCGGGTACATGCACCGCGGCTACGAGAAGCTCGTGGAGTTCCGCACCTACCCGCAGATCACCACGCTGATCAACCGCATCGACTGGCTGTCGAGCTTCGCCAACGAGGTGCCGTTCATCGACGCGGCCGAGCACCTGATGGGCATCGAGGCGCCGCCCGCGCGCAGTACATCCGCACCATCCTCACCGAGCTCAGCCGGATCGCGACGTTCGTGCTGTTCCTGGGTGAGATGGGGCTGCAGGTCGGCGCGCTCACGCCCGCCTTCTACGGCTTCCGCGACCGCGAGCACGTGCTGAACCTCATCGAAGCCGCGACCGGTGGGCGCTTCCACCCCAACTTCAACCGGATCGGCGGCATCAAGGACGACCTACCGTGGGGATGGGTCAACGAGACCCGCACCGCGATGAAGACGGTCTTCGACGCCTGCGACGTGTTCGAGGACCTCGTCGCCGGGAACGAGATCTTCGAGGCCCGCACCCGTTCGATCGGCATCATCCCGGCCGAGCTCGGCGCCGCCTACGGCGTGTCGGGATCGAACCTGCGGGCGTCGGGCGTCAACTGGGACCTCCGGCGCGACGGCCGGCCCTACCTCGTGTACCCCGACCTCGACTTCAAGGTCTGGACGCACCCCGACGGCGACTCGTTCGCCCGCTACTGGGTGCGGCTGCAGGAGACGCGCGAGTCGGCCCGCATGGTCCTGCAGATGCTGGACCGGATGCCCGCGGGGCCGATCATGGCCAAGGTCCCGCGCATCATCAAGGTGCCCGAAGGCGAGTCCTGGGTCGAGACCGAGAACCCGCTCGGTCAGATGGGCTACTACGTCATCTCCAAGGGCGCGACCGGCCCGTTCCGGGTGAAGATCCGCTCGGCGTCGTTCAGCAACGTGTCGATCCTGCCGTGGCTGCTGCGCGGCGTGTTCGTGCCCGACGTGATCACGATCCTGGCGTCGCTCTACTTCATCCTCGGGGACATCGACCGGTGACGCCGACGAGACGCGGTGGAGCCGTGGGCGGATGCCCGGGACGGCGTAGCGGAGTCGACCCGTCATGATGCTCGGCGCCGTGCACGGTCTGCTCGCGCTCGACATCGGGTGGGGCACCACCCTCGCGATCAAGACCGTCATCATCCTGGCGATCGTGCCGCTCACCGCGCTGGTGCTCGGCTACGTGTTCCTGCTCAAGATGATGAGCCACATGCAGAGCCGCCTCGGGCCGATGGACCCCGGCGGGTTCCACGGCTGGTTCCAGTTGGTGGGCGACGGCATCAAGTTCATCCAGAAGGAGGACATCACCCCCGGGCAGGCCGACAGGCGCGTGTTCGCGCTGGCGCCGGCGATCGTGGTGATCTCCACCTTCCTCGTGTTCCTGGTGATCCCGGCCGGCCCCGACATCATCGTCAAGGATCTCAACGTCGGCGTGTTCTACGCGTTGGCGGTGTCGAGCCTCTCGGTCATCGGCGTGCTGATGGCCGGATGGGCCAGCGCCAACAAGTTCTCGCTCCTCGGCGCGCTCCGCGCCGCCGCGCAGCTCATCGCCTACGAGCTGCCACTGCTGCTCGCGGTCGTCGGGGTCGTCATCCAGGCCGGCACCATGAGCCTGCAGGGCATCGTGGCGTTCCAGAGCACGGGGTCGATCTTCGGCTTCGACGGCATCGGGTTCCCGCTCGTCCTCACCCAGTTCATCGGGTTCGCCCTCTTCCTCGTCGCGTCGCAGGCCGAGCTCACCCAGACCCCCTTCGACATGCCGGTGGCCGAGAGCGAGCTGGTCGCCGGCTACATGGTGGAGTACACGGGCTTCCGCTTCCTCTTCTTCTTCATCGGCGAGTTCGGCACCGCGTTCGCGTTCTCCGCCATCGCCGCCACCATCTACCTCGGCGGCTGGGCGCTCCCCGCCTCATGGGGCATCCCGTTGGGCGTGATGCGCTTCCTCGGTCCCTTCGTGCTGTTCGCCAAGGTCATGGGCGTCGCCTTCCTGATGTTCTGGGTCCGGTTCACGTACCCGCGCCTGCCGCGAGGACCAGCTGCAGGCGCTCGCCTGGAAGTTCCTCATCCCGATCGGTCTGCTCAACATCCTGCTGACAGGCGTGTTCAAGGTCGCCATCTGATGGGCAGGCGGGACTTGCCGACCCGAGAGGTACGCGTGCGGAGCGAACGGCCGCGGGCCGGGTATCCCGGCCCGCAGTGAGCGACGCCATCGTGGAGGTCGCGATCTGATGAAGAAACCCAAGCTCCCCGGTGTGATCGGCGGTCTCGGCATCACGTTCAAGACGATGCTGAAGCCGGCGGTCACGGTGCAGTACCCGCACGAGCGCGAGGACCCCGCGCCCGCGCCCGCGGCGTCATCGCGCTGAAGGAGGAGAACTGCACCGTCTGCATGCTGTGCGGGCGCTCCTGCCCCGACTGGTGCATCTACATCGAGGGCCACAAGGAGAAGCGACCGCCGCGTCGTGAGGGTGGCCGCGACCGCACGGTCAGCGTCCTCGACCGCTTCGACATCGACTACGCGCTCTGCATGTACTGCGGCATCTGCGTCGAGGTCTGCCCGTTCGACGCGCTCTTCTGGAGCCCCGATTACGAGTACTCCGAATCCAACATCGCCAAGCTGCTGCACGACAAGCGGAAGCTGGGCGAGTGGATGGAGACCGTGCCCGAGCCCGAGCCGCTCGAGATCGGCGCCGAGGTCAAGAAGTAGTGGTCGCGCAGAACGTCGCGTTCTGGATCCTCGCGGTCGCGATGGCCGGTGCGGCCATCGGGGTCGTGCGGTCGCAGAACGTCGTGCACGCCGCCCTCTACCTGGTGGTCGTGCTCGCCGGAGCCGCCGCGCAGTACATCCTGCTGGCGGCGGAGTTCGTCGCCTGGGTGCAGGTGCTGATCTACATCGGCGCCATCGTGATCCTCTTCCTGTTCGGCATCATGCTCACTCGCGCCCCGATGCGCGGCGAAGGCGGCATGGACAACGGCCAGCGGCTGGCGGCGGCCGTCGTCGGGCTGTTCCTCTTCGGCGTCATCACCGCGCTGTTCGTCGACGCGTACGGCGGCAAGGAGATCAAGCTCGAGAACAAGCTGGTGGCCATCGGGCGGTCGGGCACCATCGCCACCAGCATCTTCCGCGACTACCTCGTGCCCTTCGAGGTCGTGTCGATGCTGCTCCTCGCCGCGCTGGTGGGGGCCGTCGTGATCGCGCGGAGGGACTGATCCGTGGCGCTCAACAACTTCCTCATCCTCAGCGCGTTCCTGTTCTGCACCGGCATCTACGGCGTGCTCGCGCGCCGGAACGCCGTGCTCGTGCTCATGAGCATCGAGCTGATGCTGAACGCGGTGAACATCAACCTCGTCGCGTACTCCGCGTTCCACCAGTCGGTCAGCGGCCAGGTGTTCGCGCTGTTCATCATCACCATCGCGGCCGCCGAGGTCGGGGTGGGCCTCGCCATCGTGTTGCTGATCTACCGCAACGCCCACAGCGTCGATCTCGACGAAGTCGACCAGTTGAAGGGCTGATCTCGACGTGCTGAATTACGGCTGGCTCATCCCCGCCATCCCCGCGGTCTCGTTCGTCCTGATCCTCTTCTTCGGGAAGCACCTGCCCCGCAAGGGCAGCGAGCTCGGCATCCTCGCCGTCGGCGCGTCCTTCGTGCTTTCGTGCGTCGCCGTCTACCAGTGGATCGAGCGGGTCGACAACGCCACCGGCGGGAAGGAAGGCGGCCTGCGAGCGCTGGGCCGCGGCGTGTTCGGCGCCGAGGGTGGCCACGGCGAGGCCGTCGTCACCCCCGTAGTCCACCACCTCACGTGGTGGCAGAACGGGAGCATCGAGTTCGGCGTCGGCATCCGGATGGACGGGCTCGCCGTGATGATGTGCTTCGTCGTCACGCTGATCTCGCTGCTCATCCACGTGTACTCGACCGCGTACATGCGCGGCGACGTCCGCTTCACGCACTACTACGCGATGCTCAGCCTCTTCACCGCGGCGATGCTCACGCTGGTGGTGGCCGACAACACCTTGATGCTGCTCGTCGGGTGGGAAGGCGTCGGCCTGTGCTCGTTCGCGCTCATCGGGCACTGGTGGGAGGAGGGCGCGAACAGCGCGGCCGCGCTGAAGGCCTTCTTCACCACCCGCACCGGCGACATCGGGCTGATGATCGGCATCATCATCCTCTTCTTCACCGTCGGCAGCTTCAACATCGGCGTGTCGAACGCCTACGCGCTGAGCCCGGGCGCCGACCACGCCGCGCTGTTGGCCGCCGCGGTCTGCCTGTTCATCGGCATCATCGGCAAGAGCGGCCAGTTCCCGCTCCACACGTGGCTGCCCGACGCCATGGCCGGCCCCACGCCGGTCTCGGCGCTGATCCACGCCGCCACCATGGTCGTTGCCGGGGTCTACCTCGGGGCCCGCCTCTACCCGGTGTTCTTCAACGGCTTCTCGATCGCGGCCGGTGACGTCAACTTCATGGCGCTGATCGGTGGGATCACGATCATCATCGGCGCGCTGCTCGCGTTCGTGCAGGACGACATCAAGAAGGTCCTCGCGTACTCCACCATCTCGCAGCTCGGCTACATGGTGATGGCGCTCGGCTCGGGCGCGTGGGTGGCGGCCGTGTTCCACCTCTTCACCCACGCCTTCTTCAAGGCGCTGCTCTTCCTGGGCGCAGGTTCCGTGAGTCACTCGGGGTCGCACCACTCCTTCGACATGAAGAAGGACATGGGCGGCCTGCGCAAGTACATGCCGATCACGTTCTGGACGTTCATGATCGGCTCGCTCGCGCTGGCGGGGATCTTCCCGTTCGCGGGCTTCTGGTCCAAGGACGAGATCCTCGTGACCGCGGGCAAGTCGGGCTACGACTTCTTCATGGTGGTCGGCCTGGTCGGCGCGTTCCTCACCGCCGCCTACATGACGCGTTGCGTCTATCTCACGTTCTTCGGCGACTACCGCGGCCACGGGCACCCGCACGAGTCCGAGCCCACGATCACCGTCCCGCTGGTCATCCTCTCGGTGTTCGCGATCCTGGCCGGCTTCCTCAACGCGGCCGCCATCCACGTGGAGAAGTTCGCCGAGTGGGTCGAGCCCCGGGTGGCGTTCCCCGCGCTCGTGCATCCCGAGTTCGACTACGGCGCGGCGGCGATCTCGCTCGTGGTCGCCATCCTCGGCATCGGCATCGCCGGATACCTCTGGTTCCAGCACGAGGAGCTCGGGCCGCTCAAGGGCCTCACCCAGCGCAACAAGGTCGCGCACGCAGGCTACGAGTTCCTCGCCAACAAGTACTACCTCGACGCGCTGTACGAGAACGTCATCGTCGCATCGATCAAGGGCCCCATCGCCGCCGCCGCGTACTGGGTGAACCAGCACGTGATCGACGCGGTGTTGAACGGCACCGCCCGAGGTGCGCGGGCCGCCGGGAAGTTCACCTACGAAAAGCTCGACCAGAAGGGCGTCGACGGCGCGGTCAACGAAGTGGCCGCGATCACCGGCGAGAGCGGTGGACTGCTGCGCTACCTGCAATCCGGTCGGGTGCAACGGTACGCGTTGCTGCTGTTCGCGGCGGTGGGCCTGTTGAGCCTCTTCCTGCTACTCGCCAATCTCTGATCCGAGGGGAATCGTTCCAATGGACTGGTTCGACAACTGGGCCCTGACGCTGGCGGTGTTCATCCCCATCGTCGGCATGGTGATCGTGTTGCTGATCCCGAAGGCCGAGGAGAACCTGATCAAGGTGGTCACGCTGCTGGCCACCATGCTGACCGCCGCGGTCGGCATCGGGATCCTCGCCAACTTCAACCTCGACGACGGCCGCCTGCAGTTCGTGGCCAACGAGCGTTGGATCGAGGTCATCAACAGCCGCTATCACGTGGGCATCGACGGCATCTCGTTGCCGCTCGTGCTCCTCACCATGCTCGTCACGGTGTGCTGCGTCATCTACTCGTGGAACCACTTCCCGGAGCCGCACAACCCCAAGGCGTTCCTCGCCCTCGTGCTCCTCCTCGAGACGGGCATGATCGGCACCTTCGTCGCCCAGGACCTGATCCTCTTCTTCATCTTCTTCGAGGTCGTCCTCCTCCCGATGTTCTTCATGATCGGTGTGTGGGGCGGTCCGAACCGCGAGTACGCGTCGATCAAGTTCTTCCTGTTCACGCTCTTCGGCTCGGCGCTCATGCTGCTGAGCTTCCTGGCCCTGTTCTTCCTGTCGAAGGTCCACACCTTCGACATGGTCACCCTGTCGCGCCTGCACGGCGACGGCATCGTGCACAGCACGCAGCTCCTGGTGTTCGCGGGGATGTTCCTCGGCTTCGCGATCAAGGTGCCGATGTTCCCGTTCCACACCTGGCTGCCCGACGCCCACACCGAGGCGCCCACCGTGGGCTCGGTGCTCCTGGCCGCGATCATGCTGAAGCTCGGGACCTACGGCTTCATCCGCATCGCGCTCCCGATGCTTCCCGACGCGGCGCAGTCGTGGGCGCCGTGGATCGGCCTGCTGGCGGTGATCGGCATCATCTACGGCGCGTTGTGTTGTCTCGCGCAACGCGACATGAAACGGCTGATCGCCTTCTCTTCGGTGGCCCACATGGGCTTCGTGATGCTCGGCATCGCCACCCTCACCGACTTCGGCATCAACGCCGCCGTCTTCGGCATGGTGGCGCACGGTCTCATCACCGGCATGCTCTTCTTCATCGCCGGTTCGGTGCAGGAGCGCTACGGCACCCGTGAGATGAGCCGGCTCGGCGGTCTCCTCACCCAGGCGCCGCACCTGGGGTGGATTCTCGGGTTCTCGGCCATGGCCTCGCTCGGTCTCCCCGGCCTCGCCGGCTTCTGGGGCGAGTTCCCGGCGATCCTCTCCGCCTACGACCCGCGCCTGCCGTTCGGCCTGTTCAACGGGCTCGACGGCACGCTCACCACGTTCCGCATCTACATGGTGATCGCGGCCATCGGCACCGTGCTGGCGGCGGGTTACCTGCTCTGGATGTTCCAGCGGGTGGCGATGGGCAAGGTCAAGCCCGAGTTCGAGCACACGCACATCCACGACGTGCACGTGTCGGAGTGGATCGCGTGGGCGCCGCTGCTGCTCCTCATCGTGGCGCTCGGCATCTACCCGCAGCTGATCTTCAAGATGACCGACCTCCCCGTCACCCATCTGGTCAACGGGCTCTCGAGGGCGCTGTAGGTGAACCCGCACGTCGACTTCCACACGCTCGCGCCCGAGCTCGTCCTCACGGGGACGATCCTCGTGGTCCTCCTCGCGGACCTGATCTGGCCGGAGCGCTCCCGCTTCACCAGCTCGCGCATCGCGTCGATCGGGGTCCTGGCCGCGCTGATCCCCGTCATCACGCTGGCCGCCGACGGTACGACGCGCTCGCTGTTCCACGGCGCGTTCGTGGTCGACAACTATGCGCTGGCGTTCGAGGGCTTCTTCCTCGTCGTCACGTACGTCGTCCTCTTGATGTCGTCCGACTACATCTCCGAGGGTGACTACTACCAGGGTGAGTTCTACTTCCTGATGCTCACCTCGGTGCTGGGCATGATGGCGATGGCGTCGGCGCGCGACCTCATCAGCATCTTCGTGGCGCTGGAGACGATCACCATCCCGACGTTCGTGCTCGCCGGATGGCGCAAGCACGACTCGAAGTCGAACGAAGCCGCGATCAAGTACTTCCTCATCGGCGTGCTGTCGACGGCGATCATGCTCTACGGCATGTCGATCGTGTACGGCGAGACCGGCGGCTCGACGCTGCTGAGCGACATCTCCGGTTACATCGTGCTCCACGGCACGAGCACCCTCCTCGCCGTCGCCATCTTCCTGACCATCGCCGGGTTCGCGTTCAAGGTCAGTGCGGTCCCGTTCCACTTCTGGACGCCCGACACCTACGAGGGCGCACCCACACCGGTCACCGCGTTCCTCTCGGTGGCATCCAAGGCCGGCGGCTTCGTCGCCCTGCTCACGATCATCAACTTCGGCTTCCTCCCGTCGCAGGACTCGTGGGAACCGGTGCTGTGGGTCCTGGCCGCGGCGTCGATCATCTACGGCAACCTGGTCGCGCTGCGCCAGACCAACATCGTGCGCATGCTCGCCTACTCGTCGATCGCGCAGGGTGGCTTCATCCTCGTGCCGCTCGCGGTCGCGGGCGACGGCGGTGCGCGCGTCGCGTCGCTCGAGGCGGTGCTCATCTACCTCTTCATCTACGCGGCGATGAACCTCGGCGCCTTCGCCGTGGTCATCGCGGTGGCCCGCCGCACCGGCAGTGCCGAGATCGACAGCTACGCCGGCCTCGGCCAGACGTCGCCCGGGCTCGCGGTGACGCTCACCATCTTCCTGTTCTCGCTGGCCGGTATCCCGCCGTTCGCGGGCTGGTTCGCCAAGTTCGTCATGTTCCGCGCCGTGCTCGACGCCAATTCTCCGTCGGCCATCGTGCTCGGCGTCATCGCCGCGCTGGGGTCGGTGGTGGCGTTCTTCTACTACGCCGGTGTGGCCCGCGTGATGTGGTTCCACGATCCGGCGCCCGAGGCCACGACCACGCCGCGGCCCATCCCCGCCGCGCTCACCGTGGCCATCGGGCTCTGCGCCGCGGTCACGATCGCGGTCGGTGTCTACCCGCAGATCTTCGCGAGAGTCGGAGAGCTCGCGTTCTGACTTGATTCACTCGCTCTCTGCGAGGCGGTATACCCGCCTGCTCGATGGTTCGCAGCCGTTCGCTCACATGCAGGCGTTCGCCGGGTCAGTCCTTCAGCCGTTGGCCTGACGGGCGATGAAGTGCGCCATCCCCGGCACGGTGAACGCGATCAGACCATGCTCGGGCGCGTAGACGAGGCCCTTCGCGATCAAGTTCGCGCGCGTCGGGCCGAGTGACGTGAGCTTCTTGCCCAGTCGTGCCGCCACCTCGCTCGTGGAGCTCGGCTCCTCGCCGTCGACGGCCATCGCCGCCAGGTAGTCCCGCTCCGCAGGGGTCGCCCGCTCCCAACGGGCCCGGAAGAAGCCCTGATCCAGGAGGTCCCAACCGGTGCGCAGTCCCTCGGTGGCGTCGAGCACCGCGATCGGCGACTCGCCGGCGGCGTTCCACGTGGTCTGCCCGAACTGCTGGATGAAGTAGGGGTGGCCGCCGGCGGCGTCGAGCACCATCGTCGCGGCCTCGTCGGTCCACGCCACTCCCTCGTCGGCTGCCGGTTTGGTCGAGCGCGACCGCGGCGTCGTCGGGATCGAGACGATCGATCCGCACGTACCGGAAGAGGCGCTCCGAGTACGACTTCGCCTCCGAGAGGCGCCCCGGCAGGTTGGGCAGGCCCGCGCCCAGCACGAAGAACGGCAGGTTGCGCTGGCCGGTCTCGTGGCAGGCCTGACTCGAGCGCGCCGAGCTCTTCGAGCGAGAGGTGCTGCATCTCGTCGACGAACAGCGCGGCCCCGACCTCGAGGTCGCGGGCAGCCGCGCCGAGGTCGATGGCCAGGTCGGTGAGGTCGGCGACGATCGACCCGGTGTCGGCGCGTCCTCGTTCCGGCTCGACGTCGATCCCCACCGAGAAGCTCCCGTCGGGCGACGCGGTGACGGAGAACGACTTGAAGGTGCGGAGGGCGCGGTGGAAGAACCGGCTGGCCGTGCCCCGGCGCTGACCGTGGCGGAGCGACTGGTTGAGGGCGCTCGCGACCTGGTTGCGGAAG
Source organism: uncultured Actinomycetes bacterium (assembly GCA_963819475.1). Classification (GTDB taxonomy): domain Bacteria; phylum Actinomycetota; class Acidimicrobiia; order IMCC26256; family DASPTH01; genus DASUAS01. The sequence continues at coordinate 15,655 of CAWFWE010000012.1, read as the reverse complement.
GGCATGCGGTCACCGGCCAGGTCGGCCTCGACCTTGGCGACGATCCACCCCGCCTCGCGGGCGTTCTCTGCGAGCTCGTTCAGCAGCACCGTCTTGCCCACGCCTCGGAGCCCGTAGAAGAGGGTGCTGCGGTCGGGCCGGCCGGCCTCGGCGCGGGCGCGCAGCACGTCGAACGACTCCAGCTCCGCGTCCCGGCCCGCCAGCTGCACCGGTCGCACCCCGGCACCGGGCGAGTAGGGGTTGAGGCGGGCGTCCACGCCGCCGAGTGTAGCGAAATATTGCGTGGTATTGGATCTACGCAATAACGTCGCATACTTGGGTACACTCGCCACGAGCAGGAGGCACCGCCATGGGCGCGTCGGAGCGGATCGCCGAGCGGATCCGTCGGGAGGGGCCGATCCCCTACGACGGCTTCGTCGAGGTCGCGCTCTACGGCGACGGCGGTTTCTTCACCCGGGCCGGCGGCGCCGGTCGCGCCGGGCGCGACTTCGTCACCAGTCCCGAGGTGGGCCCGCTGTTCGGCGCGCTGGTCGCCCGCGCGCTCGACGGTTGGTGGCGCGAGTTGGACGGCCCCGATCCCTTCCTCGTGGTGGAGGTCGGCGCCGGGCGGGGGCGGCTGGCGCGCGACGTGCTCGCGGCGGAGCCCGAGTGCGAACGGGCACTCCGGTACGTGCTGGTCGAACGCTCCGCGGCGCTCCGCGAGGCGCAGCACGAGCTGCTCCGGGTGGAGCCGTTCGAGGACGCGCTCGGCCCCGTCGTGCGCACCGACGACGACGCGCCGCTGCCCGTCACCGGCATGGGCCCGATCGTCACCGCCCTCGACGAGCTCCCCGCGGTCGCCCTCGAGGGCGTCGTCATGGCCAACGAGCTGCTCGACAACCTGCCGTTCCGGATCGTCGAGCGCACAGCCGACGGATGGGCCGAGGTGCTCGTTGCGCTCGACGGCGATCAACTCGTCGAGACGGTCGTCCCCGCGCTCGACGAGCTGGCGGCGGAGGCGGACGCCGTCGCCGCGGACGCGGTGGTGCCCACGGGCACCCGGCTCCCCGTCCCGACCCGCATCACGGATTGGTTGCACTCGTGCGCGACCGCGCTCCGCCACGGCGTGCTGGTCGTCGTCGACTACGTGGCGAGCGCGCGGGAGCTGGTCGAGCGCGGCCCCGACGGTTGGTTGCGCACGTACCGGGGGCACGGGCGGGGCGACCCACCCCTCGTCGCGCCCGGCGACCAGGACATCACGGTCGACGTGCCGGCGGAGTACCTCGTGCACGCCGCGAGCCGCGCCGGCTTCCAGCTCGCCGTCGCCGTCACCCAGGCCGAGTGGCTCTCGTCGCTCGGCATCGAATCGCTCGTCGACCAGGCGCCGCGGGGTGGGAGGCCCGGGCCCACGTCGGCGACCTCGAGGCCGTCCGGCAGCGCAGCCGCGTCACCGAGGCCGCCGCCCTGGTCGACCCCGCGGGCCTCGGCTCCCACCGTGTGCTCGTCTTCACGCGCTGACCGTCGCGTGGGGCGGCGGGCCGCCCGCGCCCGGATGCCGCATCAGGTCTGAGCCTGCGACACCACGGGTAGCCTGACCGCCGCCGTCGAACTGGGGGTTGGGTGATGGCCGACGAGGTGCAGAAGTCCGACACGATCGCGTCGCTCCTCGCGGAGGACCGCACCTACCCACCGCCCGCCGAGTTCACCGCCGCCGCCCTGCTCTCGGGCCCCGCGGTCCACGCCGAGGCCGAGGCCGACGTCGAGGGGTTCTGGGCGAAGCACGCCGGTGAGCTCCTCGACTGGTTCCAGCCCTGGGACACCGTCCTCGAGTGGGACCTGCCGTTCGCGAAGTGGTTCGTGGGCGGACGCCTGAACGCGGCCTACAACTGCCTCGACCGGCACGTCGACGCCGGGCGGGGCGACAAGGTCGCCTACCACTGGGAGGGCGAGCCCGGCGACAGCCGCACCATCACCTACGCCGACCTCCTGCACGACGTCGCCCAGCTCGCCAACGCGCTGAAGGCCCTCGGCGTCCAGAAGGGCGACCGGGTCAACATCTACCTCGGCATGGTGCCGGAGCTGCCGATGGCGCTCCTCGCGTGCGCGCGCATCGGCGCCGCCCACTCCGTGGTCTTCGGGGGCTTCTCCTCCGACTCCCTCCGCGACCGCATCCAGGACGCCGAGGCGAAGGTGCTGATCACCGGCGACGGCGCCTTCCGCCGCGGGCACATCGTGCCGCTCAAGGAGACCGCCGACATCGCGGTGGCGGACTGCCCGACCATCGAGAAGGTCCTCGTGCTGCGACGCACCGAGCACGACATCCCGATGACCGACGGCCGCGACGTGTGGTGGCACGATCTCGTGCCCCGGCAGTCGGCCGACTGCCCACCCGAGCCGATGGACGCCGAGGACCTCCTCTACCTCCTCTACACCAGCGGCACCACGGCGCGGCCCAAGGGCATCATGCACACCACCGGTGGTTACCTCACCCAGGTCGCGTGGACCCACAAGTACGTGTTCGATCTCCACGCCGACACCGACGTCTACTGGTGCGCGGCCGACGTCGGCTGGGTCACCGGCCACTCCTACATCGTCTACGGACCGTTGACGAACGGCGCCACCAGCGTGATCTACGAGGGCACGCCGGACCACCCCGACAAGGACCGGCTCTGGCAGATCGTCGAGAAGTACGGCGTCACCATCCTCTACACCGCGCCCACCGCGATCCGCACGTTCATGAAATGGGGTCCCGAGTTCGTCGAGCGCCACGACCTGTCCACGCTGCGACTGCTCGGCAGCGTCGGCGAGCCCATCAACCCCGAGGCATGGATCTGGTACTGGCACCACATCGGTGGGGAGCGCTGCCCGGTCGTCGACACCTGGTGGCAGACCGAGACCGGCGCCATCATGATCAGCCCGTTGCCGGGCATCACCACGCTGAAGCCGGGGAGCGCGACGTTCCCCCTCCCGGGCATCGGTGCCGACATCGTCGACGACGCCGGCGATCCCGTCGACATCCCGGGCGGTGGCTACCTGGTGCTCACCCGGCCGTGGCCGTCGATGCTGCGGGGCATCTGGGGTGATCCCGAGCGGTTCCGGGAGACGTACTGGAGCCGCTTCCCGGGTCGCTACTTCGCGGGCGACGGCGCCAAGCGTGACGACGACGGCGACTTCTGGTTGCTGGGCCGGGTCGACGACGTCATGCTCGTCTCCGGGCACAACATCTCGACCGCCGAGGTCGAGCACGCATTGGTGGGCCATCCGGCGGTCGCCGAAGCCGCCGTGGTCGGCACCAAGGACGCCACCACGGGTCAGGCCATCGGCGCGTTCGTGATCCTGCGCGCCGGCAACGAGCCGACCGAGGCGCTGGTCGCCGAGCTGCGCGACCACGTCGGCCACACCATCGGCCCGATCGCCAAGCCGAAGACGGTGCTCTTCACCGAGGACCTGCCCAAGACCCGCTCGGGGAAGATCATGCGGCGGCTCCTCCGCGACGTCGCCGAGGACCAGGCGTTGGGTGACACCACCACGCTCGCCGACCCGTCGGTCGTCGAGGGCATCAAGGCCCACTACCTCGCCGCCGCGACCGAAGACGACTGAGGGCGCGGCGGGACGTGGCGCGGTACGGGACGGGTTACGTCCCCGATCACTGGACCTGGCACGAGGGTGTGGTCGAGCCCGGCCCCGCGGTCGCCGTCGACATCGACGGCGTGCTCTCCGACGCGGCCAGCCGGCAGCACTACCTCGAGGCCCCGCGCCGCAACTGGAACGCGTTCTTCGAAGCGTGCGGCGACGACCCCGTGATCGAGGAGGTCAAGGTGCTCCTCGACCTCCTCGACCCCGACCTGCGCATCGTGCTGCTCACCGCCCGGCCGGAACGGGTGCACCACCTCACCGAGGCCTGGTTGCGCCGGTACCGCATCCGGTGGGACCTCCTCCTCATGCGGCCCTGGGGCGACTACGAGATGGCGCGCGACTTCAAGCAGGCCTCGGTGTGGGACCTGCGGAACTACGGCTTCGAGCTGCGCCTGGCCATCGAGGACGACCGCCGGAACGTGGCCATGTTCCGGTCCGAGGGCGTCCCCTGCATCTACTTCCACAGCGGCTACTACGACTGACTTTGCTGCGAGGTTCCTGAGAACGCGGCTCCCGGGAACGCGGGGTCGCCGCGTAGCGTTTGACCAACGTCGGAGCCCATCTCCCGGGCTGACGAGGTGAAGAAGATGAAGAATGCACTGAAGACCGCTGTCCTGCTCGCCGCCCTGGGCGGGTTGTTCGTGGTGGTCGGCGGCCTCCTCGGCGGCGCGACCGGCCTGGTCATCGGACTCGCCCTCGGTCTCCTGTTCGTCGGCGGGTCCTACTGGTTCAGCGACTCACTGGCCATCAAGGCCGCCCGGGCCAAGCCCGTCACCCGCGACGAGCTGCCCAACGTCTACGCCATCGTCGAGGACCTGACCCGCCGCGCCGACATGCCGATGCCCAAGCTCTACGTCTCCCCGGAGATGCAGCCGAACGCCTTCGCCACCGGTCGGAGCCCGAACCACGCGGCGGTGTGCGTCACTCAGGGCATCCTCCAGGTGCTCGATGACGACGAGCTGCGCGGCGTGCTGGCGCACGAGCTCTCGCACGTCCGGAACCGCGACATCCTGATCAGCTCGGTCGCTGCGGCCATCGCGGTCGGCATCACGTTCGCGGCGAACATCGCGATCTGGGGCGGCGGCCTGTTCGGCGGCAACGACCGCGACGGCGGCAACGTGTTCGCGGTGCTGGCGACGTTGATCCTCGCCCCGATCGCGGCTGCGTTGCTGCAGGCATCGCTGTCGCGCAGCCGGGAGTTCCAGGCCGACGCCAGTGGTGCAGGGATGCTGCACGACGGGGAGTCGCTCGCCGCACGCTCGAGAAGATCGAGGCGTACGTGAAGCAACGTCCCATGAACGTGAACCCGGCCCAGGCCCAGGCCTACATCGTCAACCCGCTCACCGGGCGCAAGGTGGAGTTCGCGAACCTGTGGAACTCGCACCCGCCGACCGCGGAGCGGATCCAGCGCCTGCGCTCCGAGCAGTACTGAGCGACCACTACCCTCGCCCGGTGCAGGAGTGGCGGGCGAGGGCCTGCGTCGTCGTCGGCGTCGTTGCCGCCCTGGTGACGGCGACGCTCGCGGTCGTGGCGTCCGCCGGCGCCGCGGCGGGCACGCCGGCCAAGTGGGATCCGCGCGTGACGAAGTACGTCCGCTTCGTGGAGCGCCACCGCAAGCTCACGTTCGATCATCCCGTGCCGGTGAAGTTCCTCGCGGGCAAGGCGTTCGTGAAGGCGTACCAGGGCAACGACCCCAAGGTGAGCAAGCACGACCGCGCCGACGCCGAGCGCTACGCCGGCCAACTGCGCGCGCTCGGGCTCATCGAGGGACCGGTCGACCTCATCCAGTCGCAGCGCGACCTCGGCGCCGCTGACGTCGTCGGCTTCTACGACCAGCACGAGCACGCACTCTTCGTGCGCGGCGAGGACCTCGACGACACCGACGTCCGCGTCACCCTCGTGCACGAGCTCACCCACGCCCTCCAGGACCAGAAGTTCGATCTCGACGCGCTCGACCGTCAAGCGGAGACGAGCGGCGAGTCCTTCGCAGAGACCGCCCTGGTCGAAGGCGACGCCACCAGCGTGGAGAACGAGTACGTCGCGTCGCTGCCCCGGGCCGAGCAGGACGCGTACAACGCGTCGTTCGACGACCAGTCGCCACCACCCGACGCGCCGTCGACCGAGCACGTGCCGCCGGTGCTGGAGCTGTTCGAGTCGGCGCCGTACATCTTCGGTCCGCAGTACCTCGACACGCTGAAGGCGGAGGGCGGGCTGGCCCGGGTCGACACGGCGTTCCGTGCCCCGCCCCACTCCGAGGAGGAGATCATCGACGCCGTGGCGGCGAAGCGCGGCGGGCGTCCGCGGGTGGTCGCGGTGCCAGAGCTCCGGAAGGGCGAGAAGCGCGACGGCGCGGCCGACGACTTCGGTGCCCTGAGCCTCTACTTCGTCCTCGCGTCGCGTCTGCCGCCGGCGACCGCCCTCCGCGCCGCCGAGGGCTGGGGCGGCGACCGCTACCTTGCCTTCACCCGTGGTGGCGACCGGCAGGAATGCGTGCGGGTGGCGTTCCGAGGTGACTCCGGTGCCGACACCGACCAGATCGGGACCGCGCTGGACCAATGGGCCGCGTCGCTGCCGGCGGGGGCGGCGACGGTCCGCCGGGCGGGTGGGGTACCGACGCTGACCGCCTGCGACACCGAGGGCACGACCGCGCCCGACCAGCCGACGCTCGACACCGCGGTCGGAACGCTGGCGAGCCGCAACGAGCTCGTCCGCGGGTTCGTCGACGACCACGCACCGGTCGCCGACGCCCGGTGTGTCGCCGACCGGCTGGTCGTCGACCCGGAGGTCGAGCCCCTCTTCAGCAAGGAGACGTTGACCGACGAGGAGCGGACGCTCGTCCGCGACCGCATCACCCAGGGCATCGATCGCTGCCGCGCCCGATGACGGGATAGGTTTCGAGCCCGATGGCAGACGCGGTGATCACCGTGCACGGCCTGCGCAAGCGCTACGGGCAGCACGAAGCGGTGCAGGGCATCGACTTCACGGTCGACCAGGGTGAGGTGTTCGGCTTCCTCGGCACCAACGGGGCCGGGAAGACCACCACGATCGAGATCCTCGAGGGGTACCGGAACCGGACCGCCGGTGACGTCAGTGTGCTGGGCGTCGACCCCGCCCGACCCACCACTGCGTGGCGAGAACAGATCGGGCTCGTGCTCCAGGAGAGCGAGCTCGACCCCGTGCACACCGTGCGCGAGACGGTGGGGTTGTTCTCCTGCTACTACGAGCGTCCGCGGGCGGTCGACGACACCATCGCGCTCGTCGGGCTGGCGGAGAAGCGCGACGCCCGGATCGGCTCGCTCTCGGGCGGCCAGAAGCGTCGGGTGGACGTCGCGCTGGGCATCATCGGCGACCCCGACCTCCTCTTCCTGGACGAGCCGACCACCGGCTTCGACCCGCAGGCGCGCCGCGAAGCCTGGAACATGATCGAAGGGCTCCGCCAGCTGGGGAAGACGATCTTCCTCACCACGCACTACATGGACGAGGCCCAGCACCTCGCCGACCGCCTGTGCATCCTGCGAGACGGCCTGGTGGTCGCGCAGGGCACCGCGTCCGACCTCACCAGCCGGGTGGGTGGCGGCGTCGTCGTGCGGTTTCGCATCTCCGCGGGCGTCACCGTCGACGCGGTGCGCGGCGCGTGCGACGCGGAGCCCGAGGTCTCCGGCACCGAGATCACCCTGAGGACCAACCACCCGCAGCGCACGCTCTACCGGCTCACCGGCTGGGCGGAGGCGCAGCACGTCGAGCTCGAGGGGCTCGAGGTGACGCGTCCCACCCTCGACGACGTGTTCCTCGAGCTCACCGCCAAGGAGGAGTCGTGAACCGCGGCGCGCTGCTGCTGCGCCAGACGACCTATGCCATCGTCGGCTTCCGGCGGGATCCGCGCGCCATGGTGTTCTCGGTGGTCATGCCGGTCGTGCTGCTGATCCTGTTCGGGTCGGTGATCGGCGGTGACACCCAGACCACGAAGGTCGCCGGGTTCACGATCGCGATCGACGCCTACTTCAGCGCCGGGATCGCCGCCTACTCGATCATGCTCATCGGGTTCAGCAGCCTGATGATCTCCATCGTCACCGCCCGCGAGAGCGGTCGATTGAAGCGCTACCGAGGCACGCCGATGCCGTCATGGGTGTTTCTCACCGCGCAGATCATCCAGACGATGGTCACCATCTTGCTTCTGGTCGGCTTGCTCCTCGCGATCGCCGTCGTCGTGTACGGGATCGAGCTCGACGTGGCAGGTCTGCTCGCGTTCGCCCTCTACGCGCTGGTCGGTGCGGCAACGATGTGTGCCCTCGGTCTCGCGGTCTCGCGCTTCGCGACCACGGTCGACACCGCCAGCGCGATCGGGCCGTTCGGCACGGTGATCCTGGGCTTCGTGTCCGGGGTTTTCATCCCCGTGAAGGAGCTCCCCGACTGGCTGGTGAACGTCGGCCGGGTGTTCCCGCTCGCGCATCTCGCCGAGGGACTGCAGCGCGCCCTGTCGCCCGCGGCGTCCGGGAACGGGATCGACGCCACGAACCTCGCCGTGCTCGCGGTCTGGGGCCTCGGGGCGCTCGTCGTCGCCGCCCGCAACTTTCGCTGGGAACCGCTCGCCGCAGGGACGTAGCCCCGCGAGCGTTCGTCAGTCGCGGAAGTTCGTGAACTGGAGCGGGACCGCGAAGTCGTGCTCCTTCATGGCCGCGATCGCCGATTGCAGGTCGTCGCGCTTCTTGCCGCTCACCCGGAGCTGGTCGCCCTGGATCTGGTGCGACACGCCCTTCAGCCCGAGGTCCTTGATGAACTTGCCGATCTCCTTGGCCTTGTCGGTGGAGATGCCGACGTTGAGGCTGACGGTCTGGCGCACCGCGCCCTTCGAGGCCTCCTCGATCTTGCCGTAGCCGAGGGCCTTCAACGAGACCTGCCGCTTGACCATCTTCTCCTCGAGCACCTGCGTGAGCGCCGTGAGGCGCGCCTCGCTCTCGGTGTTGAGCTCGATCTCCTTGTCCTTCAGCTCGACGGAGCTGCCGGTGTTCTTGAAGTCGTAGCGGGTCGAGATCTCGCGCGACGCCTGATCGACGGCGTTGCGGACCTCCTGCATGTCGAGCTCGGACACGACGTCGAAGGTGGGCATGGCGATCTCCGGAGGGTCGGAACACTGGGAGTCGGGAACTGGCGGCCTGATACTGTACGCGGCCCCGGGTCGGTACCCGAGTGGCCAAAGGGGGCAGTCTGTAAAACTGCTGCGCAAGCTACGTTGGTTCGAATCCAACCCGGCCCACTCACCAGTTTGGACGCTCGATGCCGCCCGCCTCGCCGGCGGGCTTTGCTTTTCACAGCATGCGCTGCATCTCGACCACGTCGAGCCACTGGCCGAACTTCCGGCCGACCTCGCGTTCGGTCCCCACGACCTCGAAGCCGCACCGGGCGTGGAGCCGGATCGAGGCGTCGTTCCCGCCGGTGATCCGGGCGATCACCGCGTGGAACCCGTGCCGCGCCGCGAGGCGGACCAGCTCGTCGAGCAGCCGACGCCCGATGCCCCGGCCCTGGTACCCGGCTTCCAGGTAGACCGAGTCCTCGACCGTCGTGGCGTAGGCCGGTCGGGATCGGAACCGCGACAGCGACCCGAACCCGACGATGAGGCCGTCGACCTCGGCGACCACCGCCGGGTGCCCACCGGAGTGCTCGTCGAGCCACCGGACCTGCTCCTCGAGGGTTCGCGGCACCATGTCGAAGAGCGCGGTCGACTCGGCCACGTAGTGGTTGTAGATGGCCCGGATCCCCGGGGCGTCCCGCCGCTCGGCCAGGCGGATCTCGACGCCGTCGGGCCGTTCCTGCATCCAGGGCACGGTAGCGCGCACCCCGGCGTTGCTATCCTGGTCCGTCCCGCCCCCTTAGCTCAGTCGGCAGAGCACTTCCATGGTAAGGAAGGGGTCTACGGTTCAAGTCCGTAAGGGGGCTCGGTGCGCCCGTGAGGGCGCATTTCCAGGCGGTGTAGCTCAGTTGGTCAGAGCACGCGGCTCATAATCGCGGCGTCGCGGGTTCGAGTCCCGCCACCGCTACCACACCCGGTACCAGGAGCGACGATGGCGAGCGACAAGCGGGTCAAGGTGACCCTCGCATGCGAAGAGTGCAAGCGGCGCAACTACATCACGATCAAGAACAAGACGAACGACCGTGAGCGCATCGAGATGAAGAAGTACTGCCGTTTCGACCGCCGCCACACCCTGCACAAGGAAACCCGCTGATCCGCACCCGGACCGGGCTTGGTAACCCCGGCGCCGTTCGGTGAGTCACAGATGACCACGAACGAACTGCCGAGGGAGCCGAACGAGCTCGACCGGTTGGTCGCCGCCGCCCGCGACGGTGATCGCCCGGCCTTCGACGAGCTGGTCCGCCGGACCTATGTCGACACGTACACGCTCGCGATGCGTCTCACGGCCCACGAGGAGGACGCTCGCGACGTGGTGCAGGAGACCTACCTCCGGGCCTGGAAGGGCCTCAAGGGCTTCCGCGGCGACGCACAGTTCACCACCTGGCTGTACCGGATCACCGCGAACACCGCGTACACGACGGTCAAGCGGCGCCGGCGCCACCGTGCCGACGCGCTCGACGCCCTGCTCGAGGAGCCGGTCGAGACCCGCATCGAGGCGCAGCCCGAGGAGTCGGCCGAGCAGTCCGCGGCGCTGGCCCGGCTGTCGGGCGCGCTGGAGCAGCTGCCCCCCAAGCTCCGGGTGCTCGTGGTGCTGAAGGACGTCTACGGCCTGACCCACGAGGAGATCGCGGAGGAGCTCGGCATCTCGGTGGCGGCGGCCAAGGTCCGGCTGCACCGGGGGCGCAAGCGCCTGCGCGACCTCCTCTACGAGGACGGGCAGCAGGACGGGAAGCGGTGGGACCATGCGGTGTGACGAGGTCGCCCGAATCCTGCCGGAGGCGGTCGAGGGCGGCGCCGCGGTCGAGCTGTCGGTGCAGCGCCACATCGAGCACTGCCTGCGCTGCCAGGCCGAGCTCGCCCGCTACCGCAGGATGCTGCGGGGCCTGCAGCTCCTCCGCACCCGCTACCTGGAGCCCGCGCCCGGTTTGCTCGCGCAGACGCTCGCCGCCATCGAGGAGGCCGGCGAGCGCCAGGCCGTCCGTTCGATCCTGTCGGGCCGCCGCCTGGCCTACGCCGGTGCGATCGGCGGTGCCGCAGTGGCGGCCGGCACCGCGGCGACCGTGATGATCGTCCACCGTTCCCGGCGGCGTGCCCTCCCCGCCACGAGCTGACGGCGCAGTGCGGTCCGGACCCGGGTCCGTCCCCACCAGTGCCGGGGTCGCCCCGGGTGCCCCGCACACCCGCTGCTATCCTTTGCTCTCCGGCCCGACCGCGCCCGGAGGGCAGTAGCTCAATTGGTAGAGCACCGGTCTCCAAAACCGGCGGTTGGGGGTTCGAGTCCCTCCTGCCCTGCAGCGAACGACGACTTGAACACGAGCATCCCAAGGACGGCGCCGCCGTGGCGATGAACCGACAGACCAAGCGCATGATGGCCAAACAGGGCACCGACAAGCCCAAGTCGCGCGGGTCGGACGGCGAGAAGCGGCGACCCCCGTCCGCTGCTCCCACCCGCGAGAAGATCGGTCCCCGCGAGTACCTGTCCGAGGTCAAGGGCGAGCTCCGCAAGGTCGCCTGGCCCACCAAGAAGGAAGTCATCAACTCCACGATCATCGTGCTCATCGCCGTCGTGGTGATGACCGCGTTGATCTTCGGCTTCGACTACGCATCCTCCAAGTTCGTGCTCTTCCTCTTCGATTGAGCGTCTGACATGACCTTCTCTGACCACATCTCCGACACCACCATCGAGGCCGACGACACCGTCGACTCCGGCGCCGACACGTCCGCCGCGCCGGACGGGCCCGACGCGCTCGACGCCGCCATCGCCGACGCCGACACCGGCGACGAGCAGGACGAGATCGTCGAGATCGTCGAGATCGTCGAAGTGGTCGAGCCCGGTGACCTCGCCGACGCCGACCTGCTCGACGTCCTCGACGACGACACCGAGGTCGCGCCGCGGGAGCCCAGCCCCTACGAGCGGCCCGGCGACTGGTTCGTCGTGCACACGTACGCGGGCTACGAGAACAAGGTGAAGCAGAACCTCGCCAGCCGCGTCCGTTCGATGAACGTCGAGGAGCAGATCTTCGAGGTCGTCATCCCGATGGAGGACGTCATCGAGTTCAAGGGCGGCCGGAAAGTCGTCGTGCAGAAGAAGGTGTTCCCCGGCTACCTGCTGGTGCGCATGGCCCTCGACGACGACTCGTGGTACGTGGTGCGCAACACGCCCGGCGTGACCGGCTTCGTGGGCAACGGCGCCCGGCCCACCCCGCTGTCGCGCAAGGAGGTCGAGGGCATCCTCGGTTCCGGCGCCGCGGTGGAGCCGGGTCAGGAGAAGAAGGTGCGGCCGCGGCTCGAGTACGAGGTCGGCGAGCAGGTGCGGGTCACCACGGGACCGTTCGCCGACTTCAACGGCGCGATCTCCGACATCGACGTCGCCCGTTCGAAGCTGACCGTGCTCGTGAACATCTTCGGGCGGGAGACCCCGGTCGAGCTCGAGCTGGGCCAGGTAGCGAAGCTGTAGAGGCAACGAGAAGCTCGCGCCGACGCCAGCTGTCCGACGGAAGCGGTGACGGAGCGAGCCGGAGGCGAGCGCAGGAGCTCGCCAGCGAACGAACGACCGCGGCGCAGGTACCCTGCGCCGCAGAGAGAGAGCGAAGAGAGATGGCGAAGAAGAAGCTCGCGGCGATCGTGAAGATCCAGATCCCGGCGGGCCAGGCGACCCCGGCGCCGCCGGTGGGTACCGCGCTCGGTCCGCACGGCATCAACATCATGGACTTCTGCAAGGCGTACAACGCCGCGACCGAGAACCAGCGCGGCATGGTGATCCCGGCCGAGATCTCGATCTTCGAGGACCGCTCGTTCACGTTCGTCACCAAGACCCCGCCCACGCCCTTCCTGCTCCGCCAGGCCGCGGGCATCGAGAAGGGCGCGGCGAACCCGCGCACCGACAAGGCGGGCCAGGTCACGAGCGCGCAGGTGCGCCAGATCGCCGAGACGAAGATGCCCGACCTCAACGCCATCGACCTCGACGGCGCCATCGCCCAGGTGGCGGGCACCGCCCGCTCGATGGGCATCGAGATCAGCGGCTGACGCCGCGTCAGCACCCCCCGCCGGAGGACCTCGCCGGCGGAACCGGGACCACCGAGGGAGCCCCGACCGAGGAGACGCAGCGGAGCCGTTGGCGGAAGCCGGGACGGCGAAGCGGAGTCGACCGATCAGACAGGAGCGAAGCATGAGCAAGCCCGCCAAGAAGTTGGTCGACGCGCAGCGCCGCTACGACCGTGAGCAGGTGTTCGCGCCGTCCGAGGCGCTCGACCTCGTGAAGGCGATGGCCTCCCACAACTTCGACGAGACCATCGAGGTGGCGTTCCGCCTCGGCGTCGACCCCCGCAAGGCCGACCAGATGATCCGCGGCACGGTGTCGCTGCCGCACGGCACCGGCAAGAGCGTGCGGGTCGCGGTGTTCGCGGCCGGCGACGCGGCCCGTGAGGCGCAGGAGGCCGGGGCCGACATCGTCGGCGCTGACGACCTCGTCGCCCAGATCGAGGGCGGCATGCTCGACTTCGACGTCGCGATCGCCACGCCCGACCTCATGGGTCAGGTCGGCAAGCTCGGCCGCACCCTCGGCCCGCGCGGGCTCATGCCCAACCCGAAGACCGGCACCGTCACCAACGACGTCGGCAAGACGGTGGCCGAGTTCAAGGCGGGCAAGGTCGAGTACCGCACCGACCGCTACGGCAACGTGCACGTTCCGGTGGGCAAGGCCAGCTTCGACACGACGGCGCTGCTCGAGAACTACTACGCGGTGCTCGACGAGCTGACGCGGGCCAAGCCGGCCTCGGCCAAGGGCCGGTACCTGAAGGCGGTCACCGGCAGCTCCACCATGGGCCCGGGCGTGAAGCTCGACCCGACGTCCGACCCGGCTCGACGAGCACGCGTCGGCGTCGTCGTAGTACCCTGCCACTCCACAACTGAACTGCCACAGACCTCCGGTCTCCCACGAGGTAATGGGCGGCGGCTCCTCCGGGAGCGTGCCCCCGCCGGACGAGGCGCTCTCGTGCTGATCGGGACGTCCCGCGTGTCTGCGGCGACGTCCCTGTCCGTTTCTGCGAGAGGCAACCAGATGGCGAGACCCGAGAAGGTCGCGGTCGTCGACGAGATCCGCACCAAGCTGGCGGAAGCCGACGCCACCGTGCTCACGGAGTACCGCGGCCTGACCGTCCACGAGCTGGCCGACCTGCGCGGGTCGCTGCGGGGTTCGGGCACCGAGTACAAGGTGTTCAAGAACACGCTCGCCCGCCGGGCGATCGAGGGCGCAGGGTACGACGAGATCACCTCGATGTTCGAGGGTCCCGTCGCGCTCGCCTTCGTGCGGGGCGACGCCGCCGCCGCGGCCAAGGCCCTGCGCGACTTCGGCCGCGACAACCCGGCCCTGGTCGTGAAAGGCGGGCTGCTCGGCGAGCGGGTCATCACCCCGTCCGAGATCGGGGCGCTGGCCGACCTGCCGTCGCGCGAGGTCATGCTCACGCAGATCGCGGGCATGTTCCAGGCCCCGCTGACCAAGGCGGCCGGCCTGTTCCAGGCGTTCACCCGCAACTTCGCCTACGGCGTGCAGGCGCTGATCAACGAGCGCGTCGCCGCCGGCGAGAGCGTCCCCGAGACGACCGAAGCCGAGGCCCCGGCAGCGGAGACCGCGGACGAGCCTCCCGCCGCCGAAGCTCCCGACGCCGCGGCCGAGGCGGAAGCGCCGGCCGAGGACGCCGCACCCGAGTCCACCGAGTCCGAATAGCGGCGCCGCCGGCCGGAGGCCGGGACGGCGCCCGCGCCGTCGACCATCCACGAAGAGAAGGAAGAGCAACCCATGGCAACCATGACCACCCCCGAGCTGCTGGACGTGTTCAAGAACATGACCGTCCTCGAGCTCAACGACTTCCTCAAGGCGTTCGAAGAGGAGTTCGGCGTCACCGCCGCGGCTCCCGTCGCGGTCGCGGCGGCTCCGGCTGCCGGCGGCGCCGGGGGCGAGGCCGCTCCCGCCGAGGAGCAGGACGAGTTCGACGTCGTCCTGACCGCGGCGGGCGACAAGAAGATCCAGGTCATCAAGGAGGTCCGCGCGCTCGTCGCCGGCCTCGGCCTCAAGGAGGCCAAGGACCTGGTCGACGGCGCCCCCAAGCCGGTGTTGGAGAAGGTCTCCAAGGAAGACGCCGACAAGGCGAAGGCGCAGCTGGAAGAGGCCGGCGCCACCGTCGAGCTCAAGTAGTCCCGACGCGCTCCGACGCCTGCGCCTCGAGGAACCGGTTCCACTCCGCGAAGGCCGTGGCCGCGTCCAGCGCGGCCACGGCGAGGCGGTCCCGGCCCGCCCGGGCCACCAGCGCGTCGGCCAGCCAGTCGGGCACCGGGGCACGCAAGCGGCCCCGCGGGACCGGGCGCGCCCCGGTCAGCCGGCCCAGCCGGCGGAGGCTCCGGGCCAGCGCGACCTGCTCGGAGGGGTCGGCGACCCGTATCCGCTCCAGCGCCTCGGCGTAGGCCTCGCCGTCGCTGCGGGCGCCCTCGACCCACACCTCGTGCACCGTCACCTCGTCGCGGTCGGTGCCGAACACGATGCGGGCCCCGCCATCGAGCGCGTCGACCAGCCGGTAGCCGCTGCGCACGTCGACCAGCGGTACCCCGGCGTCGGGCTCGGTGGCGAGGATGCGCAGGCGCCCGAGCAACAGCGCGGCGACCACCGGGCCGGCCCGGCGCAGGTCGTCGACCGCGGGGTCGGTGAGCACGACCGCGGCCACGTCAGGCGCGGCGGGCGCGGCCGAACGCGTCGACCACCTCGTCGAGCGGCGTGCGGCGACCGTCGTCACCGGCCGCTCGACCGATCACCAGCGCGAGGTCGCGTAGATCGTCGCGGAGGCGGGTCACCTCCTCGAACCGGTCGACGTCGACCACCGCGGCGACGGGCCGGCCGTGGCGCTCCACCACCACCTCGTG
>CAWFWE010000011.1:0-274665 GCA_963819475.1 uncultured Actinomycetes bacterium | reverse complement strand
GCTCGACCGCGTCGTCGGTGCTCGCCCGCAAGCTCGCCGTGAGCCCGCCCACGGTCACCGCGGTGGTCGACGGCCTGGTGGCGCGGGGCCTGGTGGAGCGGCAGGCAGATCCCGAGGACCGGCGCCGGCTCACGCTGCTCCTGACGTGTGACGGCAAACGGGTGCTCGCCGCCGCCGACGCCGCCGCCGAGACGCGCCTCGACGAGATCGCCGCGTTCCTCGACGAGCCGCCCGAAGCGCTCGCCGCGGGACTCGACGGCTGGAACCGTGCCCTCGACCGCAACCGCGAGGAGCACGTGAGGCGCGACTCGTGACCATCGAGATGGGCGTGTTCGGTGCCGACGTCAGCTCCCCCTTCGTGCCCGTCGGCGTCACGCCGCGCTATCCGCCACCCCGAGCCCACATCAAGCCCGACCGGGGTGGGTCGTGGCTGCGCCGGATCATGCCGGTGGTGCTGGCGCACAAGTGGATGTTCGGCTTCTCGCTGGTCGCGTCGTTCCTCGGCCTCGCGGTGCAGGTGCAGATCCCGAACGAGGTCGGCCAGGCCATCGACGCGCTGGGCAAGAGCACCGGCCCGTCGCTCGAGCACTTCGTCGTCATCATCGCGGTGCTCGCGGCCATCCGATTCGTGCTCAAGTACACGTCGCGGAACTACCTGCTGAAGACGGCGTACCGCATCGAGTACGACCTGCGGAACATCATGTACGAGCACCTGAGCCGCATGTCGTTCTCGTTCTACGACCGCGTGCAGTCGGGCCAGCTCATCTCCCGTGCCAACTCCGACATCCGCTCGGTGCAGATGTACCTGGCGTTCGCGCCGAGCATCCTCGTGCAGTGCAGCGTGGCGCTCCTCGCGTTCGCCGAGATGCTGTCGATCAACGTGCCGCTCGCGCTCGTCGCGATGTCGACGATGCCGTTCGTCTACATCGTCGGCGTGCGGATGCGGAAGCAGATGTTCCCGGTCTCGTGGCTGATCCAGTCCCGGCTGGCCGACGTCGCCACCGTCGTCGACGAGAACATCAACGGCGTGCGCGTCGTGAAGTCGTTCGCGGCCGAGGACGTGCAGCTCCAGCACCTCACCGGCGCGGCGATGCGCACGGAATGGGCGAACGTCAAGGACGCCGACATCCGGGCCAAGTGGTCGCCGCTGCTCGAGAACCTGCCCCGGCTCGGGTCAGGCCATCGTGCTGCTCTACGGCGGGTACCTCGCCATCAACGGGCACGCGTCGGTCGGCGACATCGTCGCCTTCAACGCCTACGTGCTGATGCTGCAGCCGCCGTTCCGCCAGCTCGGGATGATCCTGATGATGGGCCAGCGGGCCTCGGCCTCGGCCCAGCGCATCTACGAGGTGCTCGACGAGCAGCCCGACGTCGTCGATCGCCCGGGTGCCGTCGACCTCGTCGACTGCCGCGGCGACGTGCACTTCGACGACGTCACCTTCGAGTACGCCAACGGCACCCGGGTGCTCGAGCACTTCGACCTCCACCTGCACCCGGGGGAGACCGTCGCCCTCGTCGGGCGGACGGGGAGCGGGAAGTCGACCGCGGCGCGCCTGCTGGCGCGCTTCTACGACGTCACCGGGGGCGCGGTGGAGGTCGACGGGCACGACGTGCGCGACCTCACGTTGCCGAGCCTGCGCCACCACATCGGCATGGTGCTCGACGAGCCGTTCCTCTTCTCGGTCTCGATCCGCGACAACATCGCGTACGGCCGGCCCGACGCGACGTTCGAGGAGATCCAGGCCGCGGCGCGCGCGGCCGGCGCCGACGAGTTCGTCCAGGAGCTGCCCGAGGGCTACGACACCGTGGTCGGCGAGCGCGGCTTCACGCTGTCGGGCGGCCAGCGGCAGCGGATCGCGATCGCCCGCACGCTGGTCGTGAACCCGCCGATCCTCGTGCTCGACGACGCCACCTCGGCCATCGACGTGCAGATCGAGCAGCAGATCCACGAGGCGCTGCGCGGGCTCATGGCCGACCGCACCACGCTGATCATCGCCCACCGCCTCTCCACGATCAGCCTCGCCGACCGGGTCGCCGTGGTCGAGGGCGGCCGGGTCATCGCCGAGGGCACCCACGCCGAGCTGCTGGCCACCGAGCCGCGGTACGCCGAGATCCTGGCCCAGACCGACGCCGACGCGGAGCTCGCCGACGACGACGACGGCAACGCGTTCGTCGCCGCCGCGGTCGAGGCCGACGTGGCGCGCTCGCGCGTGCTCGACGCCGACGTCGGCGAGATGCGGGACGACGACTGATGCGAGCGAACGGTTGCGAGCCGGGTATCCCGGCTCGCAGAGAGCGAGCAAATTAGATGGCGTGGGGTGGGGGCACCATGACGGGCGGCGCGCCGATGGGCGGGTCGGTCGGCGGCTCGCCCGGCAACCCGGGCAACGGCCTGCCGTTCGCGGGGATCCCGTGGGAGATGCGCCAGGGGGTCGAGAAGCTCCTGGCCGACGAGCCCGATCTCACCGGCGACGCGCGTCGGGAGGCGTCGGAGAAGTCGTTCACCCACCGGATGCGCGAGTCCGGCATCAGCCTGCGCCGCATGTTGCGGCCGCACCGGCGGATGCTCGCGCTCTCGACCCTCTTCATCGTGGTCGAGGCGTTGTGCGTCCAGGCGGGGCCGTTCCTCAGCCAGATGGGCATCGACGACGGGATCACCCCCCACGACTGGACCGCCCTCGCCATCATCGGGACGCTCGCCATCCTCGCGGTCGTCGCGTCGGCGGTGGCGAGCGGCTTACGGGTCTCGACCACCGGGCGCGTGGCGTCGCGCGTCATGTTCGAGCTGCGGGTGCGCACCTTCGCGCACCTGCAACGTCTCTCCCTCGACTACTACACGGAGGAGAAGGCGGGCGTGATCATGACCCGCATGACGAGCGACATCGAGTCGCTCCAGCAGCTCCTGCAGGACGGCCTGCCGCAGTTCGCGCTGCAGGGGCTCACCATGGTCATCGTCACCGTCGTCCTCTTCTTCTACAACGTCGAGCTCACGCTCATCACGCTGCTGATGATCGTGCCCCTCCTCACCGGGCTGTCCCTGTGGTTCCGCTCGACGTCCGACAAGGGCTACCAGCGTGTGCGCGACGGGATCGCCAGCGTGTTGAGCGACCTCTCGGAGAGCCTCTCCGGCGTGCGGGTCGTGACCGGCTTCAACCGGGCGCGCCACAACGTGCTGCAGCACCGCAACGTCTCCGGCGTGTACCGCGACGCCAACGACCACACCGCCCACCTCGCCGCGACGTACGGCGCGTGCACCGAGTTCGTCGGCCTGCTCGGTCAGGCCGCGCTGCTGCTGATCGGCGGGAACATGGTGCGCGACGGCAGCCTCACGATCGGTGAGCTGACCGCCTTCATCCTCTACGTCAACTCCTTCTTCCTGCCGATCCAGTCGCTGGTCCAGCAGTACAACCTGTACCAGCAGGGCCAGGCCGCGATCACCAAGCTCGACGAGCTGCTGGCGACGCACCCGAGCGTCGAAGAGGCGCCCGACGCGGTGCCGCTGCCGCCGATCGAAGGCGACGTCACCCTCGACGACGTCTCCTTCGCCTACGACCCGTCCAAGCCGGTGCTGCGCGACGTCGACCTGCACATCGCGGCGGGCGAGACCATCGCCCTGGTCGGGCCGACCGGCGCGGGCAAGTCCACCATCGCCAAGCTCGTCACCCGCTTCTACGACCCGACGAGCGGCGAGGTCGCGATCGACGGCCACGACCTACGCGACGTCACCATCGACTCGCTGCGCCGCCAGCTCGGCGTGGTGCCCCAGGAGCCGTTCCTCTTCATGGGCACCATGCGCGACAACATCGCCTTCGCCCGGCCGGGCGCCACCGACGACGAGGTCATGGAGGCGGTGCACCGGGTCGGCCTGACCGAGCTCGTCGAGCGGCTCCCCGAGGGCGTCGACACGCTGGTGCACGAGCGCGGCGTGTCGTTGTCGTCGGGGGAGCGGCAGCTCATCGCGCTGGCGCGGGCGTTCCTCGCCGCCCCCCGGGTGCTCGTCCTCGACGAGGCCACGTCGAACCTCGACCTCAAGTCGGAGACCAAGGTCGAGGCCGGCCTCGACGCCGTCCTCGAGGGGCGGACCGCGATCATCGTCGCCCACCGGCTGTCGACCGCGATGCGCGCCGACCGCATCGCGGTGGTCGACGACGGGCGGATCCTGGAGCTCGGGACCCACGACGAGCTGGTCGGCCTCGGCGGCCGCTACGCCGAGATGTACGAGGCCTGGACCGCGCACCTCGACCCTGCGTCCGCCGAGCCCCCGGAGGTGGTCGCATCCGGGGCCACCGGGTAGCGTTTGCGGGTCGCAGCAGACACCGGGGGAAGCAGAGCACTCATGGGAAACCAGATCCCGATCGTCGACTACCTCGTCCTCGACCGCGGCGAGCCGCACCTGGAAGCCAACGAGTGCACCAAGTGCGGGGCGCTGTTCTTCGACCGCCGCAACGCCTGCGCGCACTGCGCCAACCGCACGTTCACCAAGAAGGCGCTCGGCACCACCGGCGTCGTGCGCTCGTTCGCGATCGTGCACCAGGCCGCCCCGGGCGTCCCGGTGCCGTACGTGTCGTCGGTCGTCGATCTCGACGGTGGCGGTGACGTGAAGGCCAACGTGGTGAACGTCCAGCCCGACCCCGAGCATGTGAAGCTCGGAATGAAGGTGCGGCTCACGACGTTCGTCGCGGGAACCGACGACGAAGGCACCGAAGCGGTCGTGTTCGGCTTCGAGCCGGCCTGAGCTCGTAGAGAAGAAGGGATCTTCCAATGGGTGAATCCGTCTGGGTGCTCGGCGCCTCGATGACCAAGATCAGCCGTTACCCCGACAAGGACGTCATCGACCTTGCCGCGGAAGCGACGTTCAACGCGCTCGACGACGCCGGTGTCAGCATCTTCGACATCCAGGTCCTCGCCGCCGGGAGCATGTTCAACATGGGCGGCATCGGCCAGTCGGTGGCCAAGCAGGTCGGCCAGACCGGCATCCCGATCTACAACGTGGTCAACGTGTGCGCGACCGGCGCCACCGCGGTGCGCACCGCCTACCTCGAGATCGCGGCGGGTGAAGCCGACTATGGCCTCGCCATCGGCGCGGAGCAGATGGGCAAGATGGGCCTGTTGGCCGGCAACGCGGCGCGCAGCGGTCCCAACAAGTACGAGCCCGACGGTCGCTACGGCGGCGTCATGCCGGTCGACGGCTGGCTGGGCTCGGGCACGATGCCCGCGGTGTTCGGCCAGGCCGGCATGGAGTACGCCTACAAGAACGACGGCGTCGGCTTCGAGCAGTTCGCCAAGGTGGCGCAGAAGAACCACGAGCACTCGGCGCTGAACCCGCTCGCGCAGTACAACAAGGTCTTCACGCTCGAGGAGATCATGGAGGCACGCGTCATCTCGTACCCGAACACGCTGCCCATGTGCTGCCCCACCGGTGACGGGGCCGCGGCCATCGTGCTGGTGTCGGAGTCGAAGCTGAAGACGCTCTCGCTCGAGCAGCAACGGCGCGCGGTGAAGGTGAGCGCGTCGGTGCTCACGAGCGACCCGTGGGCCGAGGGCGGCGAGTCGCAGCCCGACGTCAACACCCTCACGCGGAACGCGGCCGACAAGGCCTACGAGCTCTCAGGCGTCGGTCCCGACGATCTCGACCTGGTGGAGCTGCACGACTGCTTCGCCACCGCCGAGCTCATCCACTACGACAACCTCCGGCTCTGCGAGCCCGGTGGTGCCGGCGACTTCATCGACCGGCGGGCACCCTGGCGCGACGGCACCACGCCGGTCAACGCGTCCGGAGGCCTCCTGTCGAAGGGCCACCCCATCGGCATGACCGGCGCCGCCGGCGTGTTCGAGATCACCACGCAGCTGCGGGGGGAGGCGGGCGACCGTCAGATCGAGGGCGCCAAGGTGGGCATGGCCCACGTCATCGGCCTGGGCTCGTCCTGCGGCATCCACATCCTCGAGAAGGCCGCCGTCTGAGCCCTGCATGACCGGGATCGGTCCCGGAGCGTGGTAACCTGGTCCGTCCTGATGTCACGCTCCGTGACCGATTTGGCAGGGGAACGACGTGCAGCTGCGAGGGGCCATGAGGTGGGTAGTGCTCGTCGCGGGCCTCGCCGTCGCGGCCGGGTGCTCGGTCGCGAACCCGTGGCCCGCCGCGCCCCCGCCCCAGCCGCACCACACGCTGCTGGTGGTCGGCGACTCGCTCGCCGGGCAGGCGGACGTGACGCTTCCCGACGTCCTCACCCGCGCCGGGCTGCCGACGAGGGTGATCGACGCGCACGTCAACGGGTCCGGCCTGATCGGCCCGGTCGGTGACGCGCCGTCGGCCTTCGAGTGGGTCCGGCGTCGGCTGGCGGCGAACCCGTTCGTCGACACGGTCCTGATCGAGTGGGCCGGTGCGTGCGCGGTGTGCGGCCGGCCCGGCGAACCCGTCTACGGCTCGCAGGAGTTCTTCGCCGAGTGGCGGGCGAACGCGCACGAGATCATCGACTGGCTCCACTCGCAGGACGTCGCCGTCGTCTGGGCCGAGTCCCCACCCGTCGGGCTCGACTCGGCCACCGCGGCCTCGGGGTCGCAGATCGCGGTGTCCACCGTCTTCGCGCTGTCGCGGATGGACGAAGAGGAGCTTGCACCGGCGGCGTCGCATGGCGTGGTCGACTGGTTCGCGGCCGAGACCGACACCTTGTCGCGCTACCAGACCTCCCTGTTCTACGACGGCGCGCTGCACCAGATCCGCACCGACGACCTCGTGCACTTCACGCTCGACGGCAGCACCCGGGCGTCGACCTGGACGGCGAAGGGCCTGGGCGACCTCTGGGCGACCCTGCCGCGGAGCGACGTCTCGAGCCAGTCGGCCCCGGGGCTGGTGGAGGCCGGCGACCCGGTGACCCTCGACGTCGGCCCGGGGCTGTAAGCGCGCCCGCGAGCCGGTCCGGCGTCCTCACGTCCTGGCGGTCGCCGACGGTTCGGTGAGCCGTGGTCCGAGGGCGCGCAGGTGCTCCTCGCGCCGGGTGACGAACTCGGGGTCCTTCACCGACATCCCGGTGACGAGCTGTGCGAGCTGCGGGATGAGGTACGGTCCGAGCGTCAGGCAGAGCTCGCTCAACACCAGCTGCGCCGGATCCAGGTCGGCCGGGAGCCCACCGGTGCGCTGCTCCTCCTCGACCGCTTCGACCCACGCAGCGAAGAACTCGCGCCGCAGCGACGGGTTGAGGGGATGGTCGGGATCGGTCTCGAGCGCCTCCCACATGAGCAGGCGCGTGTACTCGGTGTCGGCGACGAGTCGGGCCTGCCGTTCGGCGAGCCGGCCGGGATCGGCGACGGCCCGGGTGTGCAGCGTCTCGGAGCGCTCGTGCAGCCGGCGGCGCAGGATCTCGCGGAAGAGGCCCTCCTTCGACTCGAAGTAGTAGTAGAGCATCCGCTTGTTGACCTTGGCGCGGGCCGCGATCGCGTCGACCCGGGCGCCCGAGATGCCCTTCGCCGAGAACTCGCGTCGGGCGGCGGCGAGGATGCGTTCCTTGGTCGCTTCGGGGTCCCGGCTCGCCATCGATTCCCTCCCGCAGGCTTGCGGTTGTTGGGCGTGCTGCGATAGCCTCTTTTAACCAGCCAGTTAACAGTAGCGCGCCGTGGGGGAGCGCACCGAGATTCCAGGGAGGGTCCGCGTTGCTCAGCCCGGAGAAGGCCTACGAGCGCCGCTGGTACACCCTCGCCGTCCTCTGCATGTCGCTCGTGATCATCACGATCGACAACTCGATCCTCAACGTGGCGCTGCCCACGATCGTGCGCGACCTCGGCGCCAGCGGCTCCGACCTGCAGTGGATCATCGACGCGTACATCATCGTGTTCGCGAGCCTGCTGCTCACCGCCGGCGCGCTGGGCGACAAGTTCGGCCGCAAAGGCGCGCTGTCGATCGGCCTGCTGCTGTTCGGCGGGTTCTCGGGGCTCGCCTCGTTGGCCGACTCGCCCCAGATGCTGATCGTCGCCCGCGGGTTGATGGGCATCGGCGCCGCGTTCATCTTCCCGACGACGTTGTCGATCCTCACCAACACGTTCACCGGTCACGAGCGCGCCCGCGCCATCGGCGTGTGGGCGGGCGTCTCGGGGATCGGTGTCGCGCTCGGCCCCGTGCTCGGGGGCATCCTGGTCGAGCACTTCTACTGGGGCGCGGTGTTCTTCGTGAACGTGCCCATCTGCGCGCTCGCGCTCGTGCTCGGCTACTTCTTCATCCCGACGTCGCGCGACCCCGACAACCGCCCACTCGACCCGTTGGGCGCGTTCCTCTCGATCATCACGCTGGTGGCGTTGCTGTACGCCATCATCCAGGCGCCGGAAAAAGGCTGGTTGGCCCCCGACGTCGTCGTCGCCTTCGGCGCGTCGCTCGTGCTGCTCGCGGTGTTCGCGTGGTGGGAGACGCACACCAAGGAACCCATGATCGACGTGCGGGTGTTCCGCAACCCGCGCTTCTCGGCTGCCTCGGGCGTCCTCACCCTCACGTCGTTCGCGCTCTACGGCTCGGTGTTCCTGCTGATCCAGTACTTCCAGTTCGTGCTCGGGTACTCGCCGCTCGAGGCCGGTCTCCTGGCCACGCCCGTCGCCGTCGGCATGATGGTGATGTCGCCGAACGCGCCGCGCCTCGTGCTGCGCTGGGGCACCAAGCGGGTGGTCGTCGTCGGCCTGCTGGTGGTCGCCGCGGCCATGCTGCTCTACGGCTCCAACACCGTGATGTCGTCGTTCGTGGGTGGGTGCGCGGTGCGGCTGCTGTTCGGCATCGGGCTCGGGCTCACGTCGGCACCGGCGACGGAGTCGATCATGGGTTCCCTGCCCCGAAGCCGCGCCGGGGTGGGCTCCGCGATCAATGACACCACCCGCCAGACCGGCGGCGCGCTCGGCGTCGCCATCATCGGCAGCGTGTTCCTCGCCGCCTACCACCACTTCGCCGACAAGACCCAGCACCTCTCGTCGGCGTCGTCGGCCGCGCTGCACGACTCGGTGGGCCGCGCGCTCGAGCTCGCACGCGATCTCCCGGCCAGGCAGGGTGCGGCGCTGGTCGAGCTCTCGCGTGAGGCGTTCATCGACGCCATGCGCATCACCTATCCCATCGCCGCCGCCTTCATCGTCTTCGCCGCGTTCATCGCGTGGCGCTACCTGCCGGCGCGTGGCCACGACGAGTTCGTGACCGAGGACGACTCCGACGAGGCGCGCGAGATCAGCGAGTTCGAGGTCCTCGGCGCGTAGTCCGCACGCGTCGAGCGCGTGCCGGTTGGCTAGGATGCGTTCCGGCGATGGGGCTCGCCGAAACCGCCGCTCAGGCTGATGGCTCCTACTCCAACCGGGTGATGCGACCACGCGTGCCGCGATCGGAGAGGCGGATGGCGCCCGAGGACCGCCGTGACATCACGACCGCCCAGGTGGGCATCGACCCCGACGTCGCGGTGCCTGCCGCTCGTCGCCCGCCAGGGGTACGGCCGAGGATCCTGCTGGCGATCGCGCTCGGCGGCATGCTCGGGACGCCGGCCCGCTATGCGGTCGGGCGTGTCGTGCACGTCTCGCCGGGTTCGTTCCCGTGGTCGACGTTCGTCGTCAACATGAGCGGAAGCCTCGTGCTCGGCGTCCTCCTGACGTTGATCATCGAGCGGTGGCCCCCAAGCCGTTACCTCCGCCCCTTCGCGGCCATCGGCTTCCTCGGCGCGTACACCACGTTCTCGACCTACATGGTCGAGACCGACCTGCTGCTGAAGGACGGCCAAGCCGGCGTGGCGCTCGCGTACGTGCTGGGGAGCCTCGTCGTCGGCCTCGCGGCGGTGTACGTCGGGATCGTGATCGGGCGCCTCGGGAGCACGGGGAGAGGAGTACGTGGATGAAGCTCGAAGGTCCTGGCGAGCGTCTCACCATCTTCGTGGGCGAGACCGACCAACATCATCACCGGCCGCTCTACACCGAGATCGTCGAGCGCGCGCAGCAGGCAGGCCTGGCCGGCGCCACCGTGCTCCGGGGCATCGAGGGCTTCGGCGCGTCCAGCCACATCCACACGACGCGCATCCTGCGGCTGTCGGAGGACCTGCCCGTCGTGATCGTGATCGTCGACCAGTCGGACCGCATCGACGCATTCCTCCCGATGCTCGACGAGCTCATCACTGAAGGACTGGTGGTCCGAGAGGACATCGACATCGTGTCGTACCGCGGGCGCAACCAGGTCTGATGCTGATCGCACTGCTCGTCCTGGGCGGCGCGATCGGCGCTCCCGCGCGCTATCTCGTCGATGGTGTCGTGCAAAGCCGGTCGCGCGGTGTGTTTCCGTGGGGCACGTTCGTGATCAACGTCAGCGGGTCGTTCGTGCTCGGCGTGGTGACGGGCGCGGCGCTCTACCACGGGCTCGGGCCGCTTCCGAAGACGGCCGTCGGTACTGGGTTCTGCGGGGCGTACACCACGTTCTCGACCTTCTCCTACGAGACCGTCAGACTGCTCGAGGAGGGCTCGGTCGCCACCGCGTCGTTCAACGCGATCGCCAGCGCGGTCGTCGGTCTCGCTGCCGCGGCACTGGGCATCGCTTTGCTGGCGGCGTTCTGAGGGGTTGCGATCCGGGCCGTCACCCGACCGGCGAGTCGGCTGCGAACGCGGCGCCGAGCTGGTCGGCCAGCGCCACCGCCACCACCCGTTCCTCGATCGACACGCCGACCGAGACGTCGGGGACCAGCACCAGGCGCCCGAACTCCCGCCCCCGCCCGAGCACCGGGATCACCACGCCCTGATCCGGCAACGCGTAGTCGGTGCCGACCCAGCGCCGGTGGTCGCCGGCGATGGCGCCGTTGCGCTCGAGCTGCGGGAGCTCCGAGGTGTACGGCGGCGTCTCGTACCGGCAGTCGTGCAGGCTCAGCAGCCCGATGAGCTCGGCCTGCACCGAGAGCACCACGTCCTCGGCGTCGGAGTCGGTCGCCACCAGCTCGGCCACCCGGTGGAGGCGCGTGATCTCGTCGCCGCGAAGCTCCGACGCGGCGCGGTGGCGGCGGGTGAAGGTGACCAGCTCGGCGACGACGAGGCCGATCACCAGGAGGAGCACCGTGGTCTGGAGGTCGTCGGAGCTGTCCATCTTGAGCGACTGGTACGGGTGGGTGAAGAAGAAGTCGTAGGACATCGCCGCGATCACCGCGCCCAGTGCTCCGCTCCAGCGGGTCCCGACCGAGGCGCCGAGGACGACCACCAGCACGAACACCAGCACGATGTTGGCGCTGGCCAGGTCATCGCGGAACGGCACCAGGATCCCTGCGACGAGGAGCGGGCCGAACGCGGCAACCGCCAACCCGACCGCCCGGGCCGCATCGTCGGGAGTTGCGTCGTGTCGTGCCATGCCTCGGGTATACGCCCGGGCGTGGGGGAGCGACAAGGTTCTTGACGCACTCTTGACGCGGACCCGGTGGACCTTCACGCCGCGCGCAAGCGAAGCGTCAAAGTTCGCCCGTCGCGCGTGAAGAGGGCATCAAGGCCATGGCTCGCGGCGTCCTCGAGGCGTATACCCGTGGAACGCTCGGCGGAGGCCGCGCGCTGCTCTGACCAAGCGAGGGGACCGAACATGGCTGACGTGTGGGTCGTGGTCACGATGCTGGCGTTCTTCGGGCTGTGTGTCGCGTTCGTGTACGGGTGTGACCGCATCATCGGACCTGACGAGGCCTACGACCTCGACGAGTCCTCCGAGACCGAGGATCTCGTGGCCGAGGTGATCCGGTGACGGGCGAGAACATCGCCGGGTTGGTGCTCGCGGTGCTCCTCGCGGTCTATCTGGTCGCGGCGCTGCTGTTCCCCGAGAGGTTCTGATGACGTTCGCGGGCTGGGGGCAACTCATCGCGCTGATCGTCGTCCTCGCCGTCACTGCGCCCCTCCTGGGCCGCTACATGGCGAACGTCTACACCGGGACGCCGTCGCGCCTCGACCGGGTCTTCGGCCCGGTCGAGCGACTGATCTACCGCGCCTGCCGGATCGATCCCGAGCGAGAGCAGCGCTGGAACGTCTACGCGCTGTCGTTGCTCGCGTTCAGCATCGTGGGGTTCTTCCTGCTCTATGTGATCCAGCGGATCCAGAGCGGGCTCCCGTTCAACCCGACCGACATGGCGAACGTGCAACCGGCGTTGGCGTTGAACACCGCCGTGAGCTTCATGACGAACACCAATTGGCAGAGCTACGCCGGTGAGTCCACGCTGAGTCACCTGACCCAGATGGTGGGTCTCACGGTGCAGCAGTTCGTCTCCGCCGCCGTCGGCATGGCCGTGATGGCCGCGCTGATCCGAGGCCTCTCCCGCGCCGGGCAGCGCACGATCGGCAACTTCTGGGTCGACCTCGTCCGCACGGTGTTCCGGATCCTCCTGCCGCTCGCGTTCGTGTTCGCGATCGTGCTCCTCGCCGGTGGGGTCATCCAGAACACGCACGGGTTCACCCCGGTGCACACGGTCGCGGGCGCGACGCAGCAGATCCCGGGTGGGCCGAATGCGAGCATGGAGTCGATCAAGCAGCTGGGGACGAACGGGGGCGACTTCTTCAACGTCAACTCCGCGCACCCGTTCTCGAACCCGACCAACATCACCAATTTCCTCGAGCTCTACGCCATCCTGCTCATCCCGTTCGCGCTGGCGTTCACGTTCGGGCGGATGATCAAGGACAAGCGCCAGGGCTACGCCGTTGTTGCGATCATGGCCGTGATCTGGTTGGCGTTCGTCTCGGTCGCGGTGTACGCCGAGGTCGACGGGAACCCCAAGCTCGATGACCGAGGCGTGACCCAGACCGTCACCTCGACGTCGCCGGGAGGGAATGCCGAGGGCAAGGAGGTGCGGTTCGGCCCCACGGCGTCGGCGGAGTGGTGTGCGTCCACCACGGGGACCTCGAACGGCTCGGTCAACTCGATGCACGACAGCTACACGCCCCTGGGCGGCATGACCTGCCTGGTGCACATGAAGCTGGGCGAGATCAGCCCGGGCGGCGTCGGCGTCGGCCTGAACGGCCTGTTGGTGCTCGTGATCCTGGCGGTGTTCATCGCCGGGCTGATGGTCGGGCGGACGCCGGAGTACCTGGGCAAGAAGATCCAGGCCTCAGAGGTGAAGCTGGTCGCGATCTACATCCTGGTGATGCCGGCGATCGTGCTCATCGGCATCGCGATCTCGACGTTCGTGAATTCGGTCTCGGACGTGTCGATCTACAACCCCGGCGCGCACGGCTTCACCGAGCTCATCTACGCCTTCACCTCGGCGGGCAACAACAACGGGTCCGCGTTCGCCGGGATCACCGCCAACACCGGCTACATGAACAGCGCGCTGGCCGTGGTGATGTTGTTCGGGCGCTTCTTCCTCATCATCCCCACCCTGGCGCTGGCCGGCGCGCTGGTCCGCAAGCGCCACGTCCCCGCCTCGGTGGGGACGTTCCCGACCGACACCCCGCTGTTCGTCGTGCTCGTGATCGGCGTGATCTTCATCGTCGCGGCGTTGACCTTCCTCCCCGTCCTCGCGCTCGGCCCCATCGTCGAGCAGCTCGGCCTGTGATCGGAGTGCGCTGATGGCCAGGGACACCAAGCTCGTCGAGCCCGAGATCGTCCGTCGGGCGATCGGTGACAGCTTCGTCAAGCTCAACCCGCGCACCCTCATGCGCAACCCGGTCATGTTCGTGGTCGGCGTGGGCTCGGTGCTCACGACCGTCCTGTTCTTCAAGGACCTGAGCTCGTCGACGACGAACGAGAACGTGTTCACCGGCCTCGTGGCGTTGTTCCTCTGGTTCACGGTGCTGTTCGCGAACTTCGCCGAAGCGATCGCCGAAGGGCGCGGCAAGGCACAGGCCGACACGCTGCGCAAGACGCGCTCCGAGACGGTCGCCCACCGGCGACGGCCCGACGGCACCACGGAGGACACCGCCAGCACCGCGCTCGATCTCGATGACGAGGTCGTCGTGGCCGCGGGCGAGATGATCCCGAGCGACGGCGAGGTGATCGAAGGTATCGCCAGCGTCGACGAGTCGGCGATCACGGGAGAGTCGGCCCCGGTGATCCGCGAGTCGGGCGGTGACCGATCCGCCGTCACCGGAGGCACCCGGGTGCTGTCGGACGAGATCGTGGTGAGGATCACCGCCCGACCCGGCGAGACGTTCATCGACCGGATGATCGCCCTGGTCGAGGGTTCGTCGCGTCAGAAGACACCGAACGAGATCGCCCTCAACATCCTGCTCGCCGGCCTCACGATCATCTTCCTGCTCGCGACGGTCACGCTCCAGCCGTTCGCGATGTTCAACGACGCCGAGCAACCGGTCGTCATCCTGGTGGCGTTGTTGGTGTGCCTGATCCCGACGACGATTGGCGCGCTCCTCTCGGCCATCGGCATCGCGGGGATGGACCGGTTGGTGCGCCGCAACGTCCTCGCGATGAGCGGCCGAGCGGTCGAAGCCGCGGGCGACTGCGCGACCCTGCTGCTGGACAAGACCGGCACCATCACGTTCGGGAACCGGCAGGCCGACGCGTTCGTCCCGGCCAACGGCGTCACCGAGGAGGAGCTGGCCGACGTCGCGCAGCTCTCGAGCCTCGCCGACGAGACGCCCGAAGGGCGGTCGATCGTGGTGCTGGCGAAGGAGCGGTACAACATCCGGGAGCGCGAGCTCGTCGGCGCCACGCTCGTCGCGTTCACGGCCCAAACACGCATGAGCGGGGTCGACTTCGAGGACCGGCGGGTGCGCAAGGGCGCCGCCGACGCGGTGCGGCGTTGGGTCGAGGACCAGGGCGGCGTGTTCCCGGAGCAGCTCGGCGATGCCGTGGATGCGATCGCCGCGCAGGGGGGCACTCCCCTCGTCGTCGCCGAGGCGGGCCCGGAGGGATCCCCACCCGCTCCGCGCGCGCTCGGTGTGATCTACCTCAAGGACATCGTGAAGCCGGGCATCGCCGAGCGCTTCGCCGACCTGCGTCGCATGGGCATCCGCACCGTCATGATCACGGGCGACAACCCGCGCACCGCCGGGGTCATCGCCGCGGAAGCGGGCGTCGACGACTTCCTCGCCGAAGCCACGCCGGAGCAGAAGATGGCGCTCATCCGGGAGGAGCAGCGGGGTGGCCGCCTCGTCGCGATGACCGGTGACGGCACCAACGATGCTCCTGCGCTGGCGCAGGCCGACGTCGGCGTCGCGATGAACACCGGCACGCAGGCGGCCAAGGAAGCCGGGAACATGGTCGACCTCGACTCCGACCCGACCAAGCTCATCGACATCGTCGAGATCGGCAAGCAGCTCCTGATCACGCGCGGCTCGCTCACCACGTTCTCGATCGCCAACGACGTGGCGAAGTACTTCGCCATCATCCCGGCGATGTTCGCCGGCTTCGCCAGCCTGAGCGTGCTCAACGATCTCAACGTCATGGACCTGCAGACGCCACGCTCCGCGATCCTGTCGGCGGTCATCTTCAACGCGTTGATCATCGTGGGATTGATCCCCCTGGCGCTGCGGGGCGTGAAGTTCGTCCCGGTGGGCGCGGCCCAGCTGCTGCGCCGCAACCTGCTGATCTACGGGCTTGGTGGCGTGATCGCCCCGTTCATCGGCATCAAGTTGATCGACATCATCGTCACCGCGCTGGGGGTCAAGTGATGCGACGCCAACTCCTCCCCTCCATCATCTCCATGGTCATCTTCACGGTGATCCTGGGCATCGCCTTCCCCCTCGTCGTCCTCGGCATCGGCCAACTCGCGTTCAAGGACAAGGCCGACGGCTCGATCATCGAGCGCAACGGCAAGGCGGTGGGCTCGTCGCTCATCGGGCAGGCGTTCACGACCAAGAAGGGCGATCCCCTTCCCCGATACTTCCAGTCGCGCCCGTCGGCGGCGGCCGGCGCCTCGGGGAGCACCGCGGCGGGCTACGACCCGACCCTCAGCAGCGGATCGAACCTCGGTCCCACGAACCCCGACTTCTTGAAGGAGGTTATGCAGCGCGTCAAGGACTACCGGAAGCTCAACGGCCTCTCGCCGACCACGAAGGTGCCCGTCGACGCGGTGACCGCGTCCGGCTCGGGGCTCGATCCCCACATCTCGATCGCCAACGCCCGGCTGCAAGCTCGGCGCGTTGCCGACGAACGGGGGATCTCCGTCGCCAAGGTCAACCAGCTCGTCGACGACCACACCACGAGCCGCGCGTTCGGCATCCTCGGCGAGAAGGCGGTGAACGTGCTCGGGCTCAACCTGGCGCTCGATCAGCTCACCGGCGGAACCTCGTCCGGGTGAGTTCGTAGGCTTTCGGCATGGCGCGAGGGACACTCCGCATCTACCTCGGGGCCGCGCCCGGCGTGGGCAAGACCTTTGCGATGCTGAACGAGGGAAAGCGGCGCGCCAGTCGCGGGACGGACGTCGTGGTCGGGTTCGTCGAGACCCACGGTCGAGCCAACACCCAGGCGCAGATCGGCGATCTCGAGATCGTGCCCCGTCACACCGTCACCTACCGGGGGGCGCAGTTCGAGGAGATGGACGTCGACGCGGTCGTCGCCCGGGCGCCGGCGGTCGCCCTCGTCGACGAGCTCGCGCACACGAACGTGCCCGGTTCGCGCAACGAGAAGCGCTGGCAGGACGTCGAGGAGCTCCTGGCTTCCGGCATCGACGTGATCTCGACCGTGAACGTGCAGCACCTCGAGTCGATGAACGACGTCGTCGAGCAGATCACCGGCATCAAGCAGCGGGAGACCATCCCGGACGCCGTGGTGCGGGCGGCCGATCAGATCGAGATCGTCGACATGACGCCGCAGGCGCTGCGCCGCCGGATGGCGCACGGCAACATCTACCCGGCCGAGAAGGTCGACGCCTCATTGGCGAATTACTTCCGCGAGGGGAACCTCGGCGCGCTGCGTGAGCTCGCGCTGATGTGGGTCGCCGACCGCGTCGACGAGGCGCTGGAGGTCTACCGCGAGGCGCACGGGATCGCTCGCCCGTGGGAAACGCGGGAGCGGGTCGTCGTCGCCATCACGGGCGCACCCGGCGGGGACGACGTGATCCGCCGCGCCGCCCGCATGGCCGCCCGCACGCGCGGCGAGCTGCTCGGCGTGCACGTGCGGCCGTCCGACGGCCTGCGCGGACCGTCGGGCGAGGCGCTCGGCGCGCAGCGCACGCTGCTCCAGGAGCTGGGCGGCGAGTACCACGAGCTGGCCAGTGCCGACCCCGCCACGACGCTGGTGCAGTTCGCCCGGAACGAGAACGCGACGCAGATCGTGCTCGGCGCCAGCCGTCAGTCGCGCTGGACGCACCTGCTGCGCGGTTCGGTGATCAACAACGTCATCCGCGCGTCGGACACCATCGACGTCCACGTCATCTCATCGGAGGTCGACGACCACGGACGGGAGCCGGAATCGGGCGATGCACCTCGTCGGCGCCCGCGAGGTGTCGCGGTCTCCCCGCGCCGCAGGATGCTGGCCTGGGTCCTCGCCATCGTCGGGCCGCCTTTGCTGACGCTCGTCCTGGCCAACGTGCGCGACACGCTGACGCTCCCAAGTGATCTGCTGATGTTCCTGCTCGTCGTGGTGGTCGTCGCCGCGCTCGGCGGCTTCGTCCCGGCGTTCGTGTGCGCGATCACCGGGTTCCTGCTGGCGAACTGGTACTTCACACCGCCCTACTACGAATTCACGATCTCGGACGTTGAGAACCTCTTCGCGCTCGTGATCTTCCTGCTCGTCGCGGGCGTGGTGGGCCTGCTCGTCGCGACCGCGTCGCGGCGCACGGCCGAGGCGGCGCAGGCGCGCGCCGAAGCGGAGACGCTCGCGGCGTTGAGCGGCACGCTGTCGGCGTCCGATGATCCGTTGCCGCAGCTGGCCAACCAGCTGCGCCTCGCGTTCGAGGCCGACGGCGTCGCCGTCCTCGGCCATGCCGGCGGCGACGACTGGCAGGTGCTGGCGAGCGCCGGTGACGTCGCCCTCGAGCGACCCGACGACGCCGACGTGGTGGTGCCGTTGCAGGGCCAGGACGTGCTGGTCCTGAAGCGCCGGACGCTGGGCGACGACGACCGCGAGGTGCTCCGCGCGTTCGCGGGGCAGGTGGCGATCGCGGTCCAGCAGCGTGAGTTGCGGGCCGATGCCGACCGGGCCGCCGGGCTGGCGGAGGCCAACGAGCTGCGCACCGCCCTGCTGGCAGCCGTGTCGCACGACCTGCGGACGCCCTTGTCGTCGATCAAGGCGTCGGTGAGCAGCCTGCTGCAACGCGACGTCGACTTCACGCCCGCCGCCACCCGGGAGCTGCTCGAGACCGTCGACGAGGGAGCCGACCGGCTCAACCACCTGATCGGGAACCTCCTCGACATGAGCCGGCTGCAGACCGGCGCGCTCCAGCTCGTCATGCGCGACGTCGGCCTCGACGAGGTGCTGCCGGTCGCGCTGGTGGGCCTCACGCAGGCCGACCGGGTGGAGGTCGACGTCGACGAGACGCTGCCGCGCGTGCGCGCCGACGCCGCGCTGCTCGAGCGCGCGATCGCCAACGTGGTGGAGAACGCGATCGCGTGGTCGCCGCCGGCGGCCGCGGTGCGCGTCGAAGCGTGCGTCGCGCAGGAGCGGGTCGACCTCCACGTGGTCGACCGCGGTCCCGGCATCCCGTCGTCGCAACGCGAGGACGTGTTCCGCCCGTTCCAACGTTTGGGCGACCGCTCCAACGGCAGCGGCGTGGGGCTCGGCCTCGCGGTGGCGCGCGGGTTCGTCGAGGCGATGGGTGGAGAGCTGCTCGTCGAGGACACCCCCGGAGGCGGCGTCACGATGGTCATCAGCCTGCCGGCGGCGACATGACGCGCGTGCTGGTCGTCGACGACGAGCCGCAGATCCTGCGCGCGCTCGGCATCAACCTGCGCGCCCGCGGCTACGACGTCGACCTCGCACCCGACGGCGAGCACGCACTCACGCTCGCGGCCGGCCACCATCCCGACGTGGTGGTGCTCGACCTCGGCCTCCCCGGCATCGACGGCGTCGAGGTGATCCGCGGCCTGCGCGGGTGGAGCACGGTGCCGATCGTGGTGCTGTCGGTCCGCGACGGCGAGCGCGACAAGGTCCTCGCCCTCGATGCCGGGGCCGACGACTACGTCACCAAGCCGTTCGGGATGGACGAGTTGCTGGCCCGCCTGAGGGCCGCGCTGCGCCGGGCCACCCCGGCCGAGGAGGAGCCGGTGATCGAGACCGCCGACTTCACCATCGACCTCGGCGCCAAGCGCGTCCACCGCGGCGGCATCGAGGTGCGGCTCACGCCGACCGAGTGGCACCTGGTGGAGGTCCTCGTGCGGCACCAGGGCAAGCTGGTGTCGCAGCGCCAGCTGCTGCAGGAGGTGTGGGGGCCCGAGTACCACGACGAGACCGCCTACCTGCGCGTGCACATGGCCAACGTGCGCCGCAAGCTCGAGCCCGAGCCGAGCCGGCCGCGCTACTTCTTCACCGAGCCCGGGATGGGCTACCGGTTCGAGACCAGCTCGTGAACGCTGACCGCGTACTCGTCCCCTTCGGTGTAGGGCGCCCGATCCCAGGTCGACCAGCGCGCCCGGAGCGCGAGGCCCGCGGCGGTCGCGGCGGCGTCGTACTCGCCGAGCGACAACCGGCCCGACAGCTGGAACCCGGCGACGACGAGCCCGCCGGGCGCGAGGCGGGGCGCCAGGTTGGCGAGCACCGCGCCCTCGGTGCCGCGCGCCACGAAGATCATCACGTTGCCGGCGAGCACCACGGCTGCGAAAGGGCCGCCGGCGACCTCGGCGGGGAGTGACGCGAGGTCGGCCTCCTGCCACGCGAGTCCCGGCGCCTTGGCGCGTGCTCGTTCGAGCAGTGCGGGGTCGACGTCGAGTCCCACGGTGTCATAGCCGCGGCGGTCGAGCTCGATCGCCACCCGGCCGGTGCCGCAGCCGGCGTCGAGCACCCGGGCGGGTGGGCCGCCGAGGAGCGCGTCGACCAGCGCCGCCTCGCCGTGCACCTCCTGGCCCGAGGCGGCCAGGGCCTCCCATTGCTCGTCGTAGCGCTCGGCGGGCATCGGGACCCGGCGGGGGGTGTCGTCCACCCCCCGATTCCACCACGCCGGCGACCGGCGCGGGCGACGACCCGGTGGCGTCGGTCACACGGCGACATGGCCGCGAACGAATTCGTCAACTCGCCGGGACCGCGCGCCGTTGAAGACACAGCGGCAGCCTGCGGAAGGGGGCCGCACCGGGCCGAGGGGGTCACCGTGGAGCAGACCGTCTTCTCGTGTTCCATCGCCCGACACGAGGGTGATGTCGACATCGAGGTCATCGGTGGGATCGACCGGTCGTCGGCCGGCCAATTCCGCAACCAGCTGCTGACCCTGGCCAAGGAGCACCCCGGGTCGATCGCCATCCACATGGACCGCCTCGCGCTGATCGACTCGTCGTGCGTCGCGGTGCTGGTCGAAGCGTGGCGCTTCATGCAGGAGCACGGCATCCGGCTGACGGTGAAGTCGCCGGCGGCGTCCATCCGCCAGGTGTTCGACGTCGGCGAGCACGGCCAGCTCCTGACCCTGCGGCGCTGAATCCATCCCATCCGGGGAACTCTTCGCCGCCGTCGGACGACTCATCCCTCGACGTCGTCCACAGAGGGGTGGGGAGCTGATGAACATCCGTCGGGTCCGGCCGTGGTTGCTGGCGATCCTCGTGCTCGCGGTCGTGGTGGTCGGAGCGCCGGCCGCCGGCGCGCACGTCGAGGTGGTGCCGGACACCGCGCCGAAGGGTGGATTCGAGATCCTCAGCTTCTCGGTCCCGAACGAGGAGCAGACCGCGAACACGGTGAAGGTCGAGGTCGACCTGCCGACGAAGTCGCCGATCCCGTCGGTCAGCGTGAAGCCGATGCCCGGCTGGACGATCGCGGTCGACACGACGAAATTGGCCAAGCCGGTGACCACCGACGACGGCCAGGTCACGGAGGCGGTGAGCAAGATCACCTGGACCGCGACCGACGCCGGGCTCGCGCCGGGCCAGTTCGACCTCTTCACCATCTCGGCCGGTCCGCTGCCGACCAACACCAGCAAGCTCACGTTCAAGGCGATCCAGACCTACAGCGACGGCACCACCGTCAACTGGATCCAGGCGACGGTGAAGGGTGCACCGGAGCCGGAGCACCCGGCGCCCGTCCTGACGCTCACCAAGGCGTCGAGCGGCCACCACTGAGTCGACCCCGCACCGGTCGGCCCGGTGTGCTGAGATTCGCCGGATGAGCGACCAGCCGCTGCCCCTGTCCGGACTCCGCGTCGTCGACTGCACCGTCGACCGCGGCGAGCTCGCCAGCCGACTCCTCGGCGACCTCGGCGCCGATGTCGTCAAGGTGGAGCCGCCCGGCGGGTCGCCGGCGCGTGGGACCGCGCCGGTACGGCGGGGGGTGTCGCTGGCATTCGCGATCCGCAACGCGGGGAAGCGCGGGATCGTGCTCGACCTGGCCGACGGGTCCGACGTCGAGCGCTTCCACGAGCTGCTCGACCACGCCGACGTGCTCGTCACCTCCGCCGCGGAGCTGGCGCCGGACCTCGATGCCCGCGACCTGGCCGCCCGTCACCCGCACCTCGTGGTCGGCGCGCTGACCCCGTTCGGCCTCGACGGTCCCTACGCCGATTGGGCCGCCACCGACGCGACCCTCGCCGCGAGCGGGGGCTTCGCGTTCAAGGCCGGCGTCCCCGAGGACTCGCCGCTGCTCCCACCGGGGCACCTGGTCGACGACGCGGCATCGATCACCGGCGCGTTCGGCCTGTTGTGCGCGCTGTACCAGCGTGAGGCGACCGGCGCGGGACAGTTCGTCGAGGTGTCGGTGAACGACGCGATCGCGCAGATCTGCGACTGGTCGTTGCCCAACTCGATGGCGCGGATCGAAGCCGGGTTCCCGGCCGGTGAGGTCCGGAACGGCAACGGGCCCATCTACCCGATCTTCGCTTGCAAGGGCGGGTACGTGCGGCTCATCATCCTCAGCGTCCGCCAGTGGCACGCCATGCGTGAGTGGCTGGGCGAACCCGAGTTCCTCCAGGACCCGGCGCTCGACGGGTTCGTCGCCCGCCGGGAGATCGCCGAGCACGTCCTGAACCCACTGTTCGTGTCGCACTTCGCCGAGCTCAGCATGGAGGAGGTGTCGCTGGAGGCGCAGAAGCGGGGCATCGTCTGCACGCCCGCGCTCACGCCGGCCGACATCCTCACCAACGAGCACTTCGAGTCGCGGCGCACGTTCGTCGACGTCGCGGTGGCACCGGGCGTCACCGCGCCCCTCGCGTCCGGGTACTTCGAGATCGACGGCGAGCGCGCCGGCCCGGCGACGGCGCCCCCGGCGGTGGGTGAGCACACCGACGCGGTGTTCGCGTCGCTCGGCGACGCCCGCCCCGCGACCACGGTGGACGTCCCCGCCGGCCTGCCGCTGGCCGGCCTGCGGGTGATGGACTTCGGGCATGGCGCGGTCGGCGTGGAGGTGGGGCGCCGCTTCGCCGAGTACGGCGCCGAGGTCATGAAGATCGAGTCGCGCACGTACACCGACTTCATGCGCCTGCAGCTCGGCGGGGAGACGAACCCGTCGTTCGCGTCGTCGAGCCGGTCGAAGCTCGGGTTCGGCGTGAACGCCAAGACCGACGACGGGCGCGCCATCATCCACCGGCTGGCCGCGCGGTCCGATCTGGTCGTCGAGAACAACTCGACCGGCACGATGGACAAGCTCGGCCTCGGGTTCGACGCGCTCCAGGAGGTGAACCCGGGGCTCGTGATGGTGTCGAGCCAGCTGATGGGGTCGCACGGCGCCTGGTCGTGGTGGCGGGGCTACGGCCCGAGCACGCAACCGCCCGGTGGTCTCGTGCACCTCTGGAACTACGCCGATCGCGCCGAGCCCGCGGGCTCGATGTCGATCTATCCCGACCACGTCGCCGGCTGCCTCGGCGCGGTGGCGTCGCTGGCCGCGCTCGTCGGCCGGGCGCGCGACGTGAACGCGGGCGTCCACGTCGAGGTCGCGCAGGTGGAGACGGTCACCGGCATGCTCGGCGACCTGATCGCGGCCGAGGGCGTGGAGCCGGGCTCGGTCGTCCCGATGGGGAACCGGAGCGAGATCGGGGCGCCGTGGGGGCTCTACCGGTGCGCGGGGGAGGAGGAGTGGCTGGCGATCACGTGCCGCGGCGACGCCGACTGGCAGGGGCTCGTCGCGGCCATGGGCTCGCCGACGTGGGCGGCCGACGCCGCCTTCGCCGACGTGGAGGGCCGGCGCGCCCGGGCCGACGAGATCGACGCCCGCATCGGCGAGTGGACCGCGGCGCAGTCGAAGGACGCGGTGGCGCGCGCGTGCCAGGCGCAGGGTGTGCCCGCGGCGCCGATGCTGACGGGTGCGGAGATGACCACCGACGCGCAGTACGTCGCACGCGGGTTCGCGGTGCAGATCGACCAGCCGGGAGTCGGGCCGCTGGTGCTCGACGGCGCCGCGTTCCGGGGCGCGCGCATGTCGGGTCCCGACATCCGGCGCGCCCCCGACCTCGGCGAGCACACGCGTCCGATCGCGCGCGACCTGTTGGGGCTCGACGACGACGAGATCGACCGGCTCCTTGCCGCGGGTGTTCTGGAGACGACGCCGCCGGTCGGCTGAGCGCCGCGGAGTCAGGTAGGGTGCTGTCGACTGGTCTCCAGGAGGGGCGTGTGGCGCAGGACTTCGAGGCCGCAACCGACGGTGGGGGCGACGGTCGGGTGAGCGCCGACGACGCACGCGCCGTGATGTCGCCGTCCACGGCCTCGACCATCACCCCCCAGCCCCCGGGTTGATCACGGCGGCCCGATGCTGCTGTCGGCCGCGATCATCGTCAAGGACGATGCCGAACAACTCGACGCCTGCCTGACGTCGCTGCGCGGCCTCGTCGACCAGATCGTCGTCGTGGACACCGGATCGTCGGACCGCTCGATCGCGGTGGCCGAGCAGCACGGCGCCGTGGTCACGCGCGAGCCCTGGCAGGACGACTTCGCCGCCCCGCGCAACCGCGGGCTCGACCTCGCCGCCGGCGACTGGATCCTCTCGCTCGACGCCGACGAGCGTGTCCGCGGCGACCTGGATGCAGTCCGGGAGCTCTTGCGGGGCGCCGACGGCTCGCTCGGGTTTTGCATCCCGTGCGTACCCCGCGTCGGCTGGACCCCGGTCCGTGAGCACCGCCTGTGGCGCAACCGCGTCGACATCCGGTTCGTGGGCCACGTCCACGAGACGGCGGCGCCCGCGATCGGCGCCTCCGCCGCGGCCGGCGACCTCAGCGTCGATCCGCTCGACCTCGTGACCATCCACCACCTCGGCGAGGGCCCGAACCACGGCGCCACGCGGACGCGTGTCGAGCGGCTGCTGTTGACCGAGCTCATGCGCCGGCCCGACCGGGCCCGGGTCTACGACGATCTCGCGCTCCTCTACGAGGCCGCCGGCGACAGTGAGCGCGCGGTCGAGACCTGGAGGCGGGGCGTCGCAGTGGCGCGCGCCCGCAACTTCTCTGACCCCGACGACCGCCTCCTCCACCTCGACTTCGTCAACCACCTCCTCGCCGGTGAGCTGATCGATGTCGACCTCGAGCTCCTGGTCGAGGAGGCACGCGCGGCGTTCGTGCGTACGCCGACGCTCGAGCTGGCAGCGGCGCGCCTCGCGTTCGCGACCGGCCGGCCACGCGACGCCCTGGAACCGCTCGAATGGCTCGTGGGTCTCGACGACGACGAGATCATCGCCACCGGCGCCTCGTACGACGAGCGGGTGTTCGGCGAGTGGTCGTGGGGCCTGATCGGGTTGTGCCGCTTCGCGCTCGGTGACGACGCCGCCGCGGCCGACGCGTTCCGCCGCGCCGAGCGGTATGCCCCCGGCGACGCCGCCTACGTGGTCCGCCGCCGGTTGGCGGAGGCGCGCGCCGGCTCCTCGGCGTGACGCTCAGCCGGCGGTGATGCCGCGGTCCACCGAGAGGATCGCGCCGTGGATGCTGCGACCCTCGTCCGACGCGACCAGCGCGAACATCGCCGCGATGTCGTCGGACGAGCCCATCGAGCGGAATCCCGTGTAGCGGGCCATCAACTCGAAGTCGACGTCGCTCGGCATCTGGAAGTTGCGGCTCAACGATGTGTCGACCCCGCCCGGCGCGATCGCGTTCACGCGTAACGGCGTCTTGGCGTACTCCATGGCCAACGCCTTCGTCATCTGGACGATCGCCCCCTTCGTCATGCAGTAGGCGACGGTGTAGGCCTGCCCCATGAGCCCGGCGTTCGACGCGATGTTGACGATGTTGCCCTCGGTCTCGAGCAGGTGAGGGATCGCCGCCTGCGCGAGGAAGAAGCACGCGTCGACGTTCACGCCCATCATCTGGCGGTAGCCGCGCTCGTCGACCTCGGGGAAGTGCTCGGCACGTGCGATGCCGGCGATGTTGCCGAGCACGTCGAGCTTGCCGAATTGGTCGACGGCAGCGGCGACGGTCGCCACGCACTCGTCGCGGCTGCTGATGTCGCCGGTGCGCGTCGCCAACGTGGCACCGGCATCGGCCACCAGCTTGGCGGTCTCCGACAGCGCGTCGCCGTTGAGGTCGTGGGCCAGCACCTGTGCGCCCTCGCCGGTCAGCCGCAGGGCGACCGCCCGCCCGATCCCCGAGCCCGCGCCGGTGACGAGCGCGGCCTTCCCCTCGAAGCGTGCCTGACCACTCATGTGAACGTCCCCCTCGGATGCGCGCGCCGGTCGACTCGCAGCGACCGTAACACCGCCGTACGGTATCGCCGTCTGCCCGTTCCCGAGAGAGGTGCCCACGGCCCATGGAGTCGTTCACGCACGGGACCGCGAGCGGAGCGGCGCCGTGAGCGGCCCGCTGGCCGGCATCACGGTGGTGGAGCTGGCCGGGCTCGGCGCCCTGCCCTTCGGCACCCTGAAGCTCGCCGACATGGGCGCCGACGTCATCCGGGTCGATCGTGCCGCGGAGGTGCCGGCGACCGCGCCCGACCCGCCCCGGCCATTCTCGGAGTGGGACCGGGGGCGGCGCTCCATCGGCGTCGACCTCAAGCACCCGGACGGCGTCGAGGTCGTGCTGCGCCTCGCCGAGCATGCCGACGCGCTCGTGGAGTCGTTCCGGCCCGGCGTGGCCGAGCGGCTGGGGGTTGGGCCGGAGCCGACGATGGCGCGCAACCCGCGGCTCGTGTACGGGCGCCTGACCGGGTGGGGCCAGGACGGACCGCTGGCGCAGAGCGCCGGCCACTCGCTCAACTACGAGTCGATCACCGGCGCGATCGGCTCGGTGAGCGTGCCGCACGGGCCGCCGGTGCCGGTGCTCCAGGTGCTCGGCGACTTCGCCGGAGGCGGGCTCCACCTGGCGTACGGCGTGGTGTGCGCGTTGCTCGAGGCGAAGCAGTCGGGACGGGGACAGGTCGTCGACGCGGCGATGGTCGACGGCGTGGCGTCGATCTTCTCGGTCTTCTACGGCATGGCCCGGTCGGGGATGCACACCGACGACATCGGCACCAACCTGTTCGACGGGGGCGCGCCCTTCTACTCGGTGTACGAGACCGCCGACGGGAAGTACGTCAGCCTGGCGCCGATCGAACCGCACTTCTACGCGCAGCTGCTCGAGCAGCTCGGCATCGACGCCGCGGGATTGCCGGACCAGTACGACCGGTCGCAGTGGCCGGCGGTGAAGGAGCGGTTCGCCGCCGCGGTACGCACGAAGACGCGCGCGGATTGGGAGGCGCAGCTCGCCGGCACCGACGTCTGCTTCGCGCCCGTGTACCGCTTCGACGAGGCGCACGAGCATCCGCACAACGTGGCCCGCGAGGTGTTCGTGCCCACACCCGACGGTGGTCGTCAAGTCGCGCCCGCGCCCCGCTTCAGCCGGACCCGCGCCGAGCCCGGCAGCTCCTACGCCTACCCGGGCGCCGACACCGACGCGGTGCTCGGTGAGGTCGGCTTCTCGGCCGACGAGATCGCGCGCCTCCGAGGCTCGCGCGCGATTCAGTAGCCGCGGAACTTCGGCGGGCGCTTCTCGAGGTAGCTGTTCACACCCTCGTCGCTGTCGAGGCTCTGCGCCATCACGTCGACGATCCACGCCTCTTCCTGGGCCATCGTCGCCCGGTCGACGTCGAGCGACCGGTTCAGCAGGAACTTGTTCACCGAGTGGGCGCGCGTCGGACCGTCGGCCAGGCGGCGGGCGATGTCGGCAACGGTAGGGTCGAGGTCGTCGGCGGGCACCACGCGGGTCACGAGCCCGATCTCGTGGGCGCGCGCCGCGGGGAGGTCCTCGGCGAGGAGCACGAGCTCCTTGGCGCGCTGGAGCCCCACCAACCGCGGGAGGAGCCAGGTGCCGAGGCCGTCGGCGGCGAGGGCGCGGCGGGCGAACACCTCGATGAACTTGGCGTCCTCGGACGCGATCACGAGATCACACGCGAAGGCCAGGTGCGCGCCGATGCCGGCGGCGGTGCCCTGCACCTTGGCGACCACCGGGACCTCGCAGTCGAGGATCGCGTTCACCGTCCGGATCGCGCCCCGCAGCATCATCCGGCGGCGCTCGCCGATCACGCGCTCGGGCGCGTCGGCCGGCCGCTCCGACTCGATCGCGGGCGCACCCCCGCTCAGGTCGGCGCCGGTGCAGAAGAAGC
The DNA here is from genome assembly GCA_963819475.1 of uncultured Actinomycetes bacterium. Taxonomy (GTDB): domain Bacteria; phylum Actinomycetota; class Acidimicrobiia; order IMCC26256; family DASPTH01; genus DASUAS01. Next base: position 247,134 of record CAWFWE010000011.1, on the reverse strand, counting down.
GGCCGGTCGCCTGGAGCACGACGCAACGGACGGCGAGGTCCTCGTCCGCCCGGGCGAACCACTCGCCCATCTTCACGCGCTGGTCGCTGGTGAGCGAGTTGCCGGCCTGGGGCCGGTCGATGGTGATGGTGCCGATGCCGTCGGCGACCTCGAAGCGGACGCCGTCGTAGTCCTCGGAAAAGCTCACGCGTGCTCCTGCTCGACCGCCCCGGGGGCTCCGGGCGGGCGCATTGTATATTCCATACTCCTGTGACCCAGACGACCACCGGGACCATCACCGACGGGGCCATCGCCCGGCTGCGCGCCCGGATCGGCGTCCCCGAGCCGTGGACGCGCCGTCCGCACTACTACCGGCCCAACACCGACGCGTTCCGCATCGTGGCCGAGGCCTACGGCGACGACAACCCGCTCTACTGCGATCCCGAGTACGCCACCGCGTCGGTCTGGGGTGGTCCGATCGCGCCGCCACCGCTGGTGGGCGGCGACTCGCTCATCGGCGAGGACGAGGTCACCGCGGTGCCCGCGGACCAGCGCGAGCTGATGAAGGGCGACCCGTTGCGCGGCGTGCACGCCTTCTACTCGGCCAGCGCGCGCGAGTGGTGGGCGCCCCTGCGAGCCGACCACCGCATCTGGCGCCGCAACGCGCTCGTGGCGGTGCTCGACAAGCCGAGCGAGTTCGCCGACCGGGCGGTGCACGAGTGGTCGGCCAACGTCTTCCGCGACGACGACGGCACGATGCTGTCGGGGCAGTACCGGTTGATGATCCGCACCGAGCGCAGCAAGGCGCGGGAGAAGAAGAAGTACGACGCCATCGAGCCGGCGCACTACACCGACGACGAGATCGACGCCATCGAGGCCGAGTACGCGGCGGCCCGCCGCCGCGGGGCCGAGCCCCGGTACTGGGACGACGTGAACGAGGGCGACGCCGTCGGCCCGATGGTGAAGGGACCGCTCACCGTCACCGACATGGTGTGCTGGCATGTGGGCATGGGCATGGGCCTGTACGACGTGAAGCCGCTCGCGCTGGGCGCGGCGAACCGCCGCCGCATCCCGCGGTTCTTCCACCGCGACGACCAGAACGTCCCGGACGTGATGCAGCGCGTGCACTGGGACCCGGAATGGGCCCGCCGGGCCGGGAACCCGACCACGTACGACTACGGCCGCATGCGCGAGACCTGGCTCATCCACCTCTGCACCGACTGGATGGGTGACGACGCCTGGCTGTGGAAGCTGGAGTGCGAGTTCCGGGGCTTCAACTACGTGGGCGACACCCACCACCTCACCGGCACGATCGTGCGCAAGTACCTGGCCGACGGCGACCGGCCCGCGGTCGACCTCGAGCTCGCCGCCACCAATCAACGCGGCGCGGTCACGACCCCCGGCACGGCGACGGTCCTGCTGCCGAGCCGCGAGCACGGCCCGGTGCGCCTCCCCGACGCGCCCGGCGGTGCGCGCGACCTCGAGACCGCGCTCGTCGCCATCGGCGACGCGTTCTCGCGCCGATGAGCGACTACGAGTCGGCGCCGGGTCTCGACGTCGCGCTCGAGGCCGGGGTGTTGACGCTGCGGTTGGCACGTCCCGAGAAGCGCAACGCGATGGACGACCCGATGATGTACGCGCTCATCGACGCGGTCGACCGCGCCGGTCGCGACGAGTCGGTGCGCGCCATCCTGCTCGCCAGTGAGGGCGAGCACTTCTGTTCCGGCTTCGACATCGTCGCCCGCAACCAGGAGGGCGGGAAGCCACGCGTCGGCAGCATCCAGCGCCGCCTGCCGGCGCAGGCCCACCGGCTGATCCCGCTCCTCTGTACCACCCAGGTCCCGGTGGTCTGCGCGGTTCGCGGCTGGGCCGCCGGCATCGGCCTCAACCTCGCGCTCGCGGCCGACTTCACCGTCGCCGCCACCGACGCCCGCTTCTGGGCCCCGTTCGCAGAGCGCGGGTTCACTCCCGACAGCGGCGCCACCTGGCTGCTCCCGCGGCGCGTGGGCGAGATGCGGGCCCGGGAGATGATCCTCCTCGGGCGTGTGGTGCACGGTGCGGAGGCCGCCGACTGGCAGATGATCCACCGCGCGGTACCGGCGCGCGAGGTCGACGTGGTCGCGCGCGAGCTCGCCACCACCTTCGCGGGTGGCGCGACCGTCGCGTTGGGTCTGGGCAAGTGGCTCCTCCACACCGGCGCGACCACCGCGCTCGACGACCAGCTCCGGAACGAGGCGTTCGCCATGGAGCTGTCGTCGCGCAGCGAGGACTTCCGCGAGGGCCTCAAGGCGTTCCAGGAGAAGCGGCCGCCGGAGTACGGGGGCCGCTGAGGTGTACGAGCGGCTCATCGTCGAACGCCGAGGCCCCGTCGGGTGGCTGGTGTTCGACCGGCCCGAAGTGGGCAACGCGCTCGACGCGAGGATGATGAGCGAGCTCGAGGAGGCCTGGCGGGAGCTCGACGACGATCCCGCGGTCCGCGTCATCGTGAACACGGGAGAGGGAACGAACTTCCAGACTGGGCTCGACGTCGCCGCGCTCGGCCGCGACAAGGCGGCGATGAGCGAGCAGGCGCGCCGCACCCGCGACGCCGAGCTGCGCTTCACCGCCTGGCACAACCAGGTCTGGACGCCGGTCATCGCCGCGGTCCACGGCAGCTGCGCCGGCGGCGGCCTCCACTTCGTCGCCGACGCCGACATCGTGATCGCGGCGAGCGACGCCACCTTCTTCGACACCCACGTGTCGCTCGGGCAGGCGATGTCGTACGAGGGTGTCGGCCTGTCGCACAAGATGGCGTTCGAGCCCATCATGCGCATGGCGTTGGTCGGGCGGTACGAGCGCATGCCCGCGGCCCGCGCGTTGCAGCTCGGCATGGTGTCGCAGATCGTCGACCCGCCCGAGCGGCTGCGCGAGGAGGCGCAGGTGCTGGCGGAGAAGATCGCCCGGAACTCGCCGGCGGCGATGCGGGCCACGAAACGGGCGCTGTGGGGCGCGCTGGAGCACGGGCTCACCGACGCGTGCCGCGCCGGCGCGCAGGAGCTGGTCGGGATGTGGGGCCACCCCGACCAGGAGGAAGGGCCGCTGGCGTTCGCCGAGCGGCGAGAGGCCCGCTGGTCCGTGACTGGAGGCGAGACGACGTGACGCTGTCGACGTACGACACGCTCAAGCTCGAACGACAGGGCCCGGTGGGGTGGCTGATCAACAACCGGCCCGAGCGCCTGAACGCGATGAGCAGCCACATGCGCGACGAGTTCGCCGACGCGTGGCTGGAGCTCGACGCCGACCCCGCGGTCAAGGTGATCGTGCACACCGGCGAGGGTCGCGCCTTCCAGACCGGCGTCGACGTCGAGGAGATCGCCAGCGACGGCGTCGGCATGGAGCGGTACCGCGAGTCGGTCGAGAACTGGGACCTGCACTTCACCGCGTGGCAACAAGGGGTCGACAAGCCGGTCATCACCGCGGTCAACGGGATCTGCGCCGGCGGGGCCTTCCACTGGGTGGCCGAGGCCGACATCGTGATCGCGGCGAGCGACGCCACCTTCTTCGACCCCCACGTGTCGGTCGGGCAGGTGGTCGCGGTCGAGGCGATCGCGTTGCTGCGCAAGATGCCGTTCGAGGCGGTCATGCGCATGGCGCTAGTGGGCCGGCACGAGCGCATGTCGGCCGACCGGGCCTACGAGCTGGGCATGATCTCGCAGATCGTCGACCCGCCCGAGCGGCTGCGCGAGGAGGCGCAGGTGCTGGCGGAGAAGATCGCCCGGAACTCGCCGGCGGCGATGCGGGCGACGAAGCGGGCGTTGTGGGGTGCGTTGGAGCACGGGCTCACCGACGCGTGCAAGGCGGGGGCGCAGGAGCTCGTGTCGATGTGGGGCCACCCCGACCAGTCCGAGGGCCCGCGCGCGTTCGCGGAGAAGCGCGACCCGCAGTGGTTGGAGCTGGAGAGCTCGTGAGCGGTCGGTGAGCCTCGCCGAGGTCCTCGACCCGCGCGAGGGCGACGAGACCACCGTCGCCATCTACACCGCGACCGAGGAGATCACCCGCGCCGAGCTGCGCGCGCAGGCCGAGGCACTGGCCGCCGTGCTCCACGATGGCGGGCTGCGCACCGGGCAGGCCGTCGGCGTGATGCTGCCGAACGGGCCCGACATCGTGGCCGCGCTCTTCGGGGTGTGGTTCGCGGGCGGCGTCTACGTGCCGCTCAACCCGCGCCTCTCGGCCGGCGAGCTCGAGCACGTGATCGACGAGGACCGGCCGGCGGCGATCGTCACCCGTCCCGGCGACGCGGCGCGCGTCACCGGCGTGCCGGTCGTGCTCGCGCCCGGGCGCGGCAGCTGGGCGGGGACCGGTCCCCTCGACGCCAACGCCCCCGCCTCGCCGCCGGGGGTGGCCGCCATCTCGTTCACGTCGGGCACGACGGGGAGACCCAAGCCGGTGCCCCTCCTGCACGACAACGTGCTCGGCTTGATGGACGGCGTGCTGTCGAAGCTGCGGGGCGGCGCGTCGAGTGACGACGCGCCGAAGCGGGCACCGATGCCCAACCTGATCCCCACGTCGCTCTCGCTCTGGGCCGGGATCTACAACGTGATCTTCGCCTTCCGCGCCGGCGCGGCGGTGATCATCATGGAGCGCTTCGACACGCAGGCGTTCGCCGGGTTCGTCGAGCGCTTCCAGCTCCGGTCGACGGTGCTCCCGCCGGCGGCCATGACCATGCTGGCCGACGACGAGTCGATCACCACGCTGGTGCCGCTCAAGTACGTGCGCAGCATCACCGCGCCGCTCTCACCGCTGCAGGCGCGCCGGTTCCGCGACCGCTTCGGGGTCATGGTGCTCAACGGCTGGGGTCAGACCGAGATCGGCGGCGAGATCGTCGGCTGGAGCGCCCAGGACGCCAAGGACTTCGGCGACTCGCACCTCGGCGCGGTCGGCCGGCCGCACGAGAACGTGCGGCTGCGCATCAGCGACGGCGGGGAGATCCTGGTGCAGACGCCGATGATCGACGAGCGCAGCGCAGCCGGCGACGGCATGGACGGCCGCCTCGTCGACGGGTGGTTCCACACCGGTGACCTCGGTCGCATCGACCCCGAGGGCTTCCTGTGGATCGAGGGTCGGGTCTCGGACATGATCAACCGCGGTGGCCTCAAGGTCTTCCCCGAGGAGGTCGCCGAGGTCGTCCGCCTGTCGCCCGACGTCGCCGAGTGCGCGGTCGCGGGCATCCCCGATGACCGCCTCGGTGAGGTGCCGTGGGCGTTCGTCGTGCCGCGAGCAGGCACCGTGATCGACGCCGATGCCCTCGCCGACCTCTGCCGGGCGCACCTCGCGCCGTACAAGGTGCCGGTCCGGTTCGAACCCATCGACGCGTTGCCGCGCAACGAGGTCGGGAAGGTGCTCGTGCGCGAGCTGGTCGCGCTGGGGTCCCGGGGGTGACCAACTGGTCGGATTCCGGCAAGGCGCGGGAGTACGTCGAACGCATCGCGACCGTGCCCCAGCGGCTGGCGGGGGAGGCGGTGCTGGCGGAGATCCTGCCCGCCGCGCCGCGCCGCGCGCTCGACCTCGGCTGCGGTGACGGACGACTGATCCGGCTCCTGCTGGACGCCCGCCCCGACGTCGAGGAGGTCATCGGCGTCGACCTCTCGCCCCCGATGCTCCAGCGCGCCCGCGATCGGTTCGCCGGCGACGACCGGGTCACGCTGCAGCGGCACGACCTGCTCGACCCGCTCGCCGGTCTCGGTGCCTTCGACCTGGTGACCAGCGGCTTCGCCATCCACCACGTGCCCGATTCCCGGAAGCGGGCGATCTTCGCGGAGGTCGTGGCGCTCCTGCACCCCGGCGGCACGTTCGCCAACCTCGAGGTGGTGGCGTCGCCCACGCCCGAGCTCCAGGCGGCGTTCGAGGGCGCCATCGGTCGGCCGGGCGGCGATCCCGAGGACCGCCTCGCCGCCGTCGAGGACCAGCTCACGTGGATGCGGGCCGCCGGGTTGGAGCAGGCCGACTGCGTGTGGAAGTGGCGGGGCTTCGCGCTCATGGTCGGTCAGGCGCCGTGGACCTGACCCGCGCGAGACTCCGCCTCATGATCCGACTCAGCGTGTTCTACCCGACGACCGAGGGCGCGGCCTTCGATCACGACTACTACCGCGACCAGCACGTGCCGCTCGCCGCGAAGACGTGGGGCATCGACACCTACGAGATCGACAAGGGCGTCGACGGTCCGTACGTGGCCGCGGTGCACTTCACCTTCGAGTCGGCCGAGGCGATGCAGTCGGCGATGAGCTCCGAGGGCACGGGCGCGATCATGGCCGACATCGCCAACTACACGACCATCACCCCGGTCCTGCAGACGAGCGAGATCGTCGGCTGACGCGATTCCGCGCCGCGGACCCCGGCGAACGACCGTACGCTGCCGCGATGACCGACGTCGCGCACCGTCTGCAGGGTCGAGTGGCATTGGTGACCGGGGCCGGCAACGGCATCGGGCAGGCCTGCGCCGAGGCGCTCGGTCGTCACGGTGCAACCGTGGTGGTCAACGACCTCGGCACCGACGAGTACGCCGGTGGCGCCAGCTCGGAGGCGGCCGACTCGACCGTGGCCGCCATCCGTGACGCGGGCGGCATGGCCACCGCCAACTACGACTCCGTTGCCACCCCCGAGGGGTGCGCGCGGGCGGTACGGACCGCGGTCGACGAGTACGGGAAGCTCGACATCGTGGTCGGCTGCGCGGGCGCGATCATCGACGGCACCCTGGCGGCCGACGACGACACCTACCTCCGATTCATGTCGCTGTTCCTCCACCAGAAGTTCTGGCTGGCGCGTGCCGCGCTGCCCGGCATGGCCGAGCGCGGGTGGGGGCGGCTCGTCACCACCACCTCGCACGGCGCGACCGGCCTGCTGGGCCAACCGATCTTCGCCGCCGCGATGGGCGGTGTGATCTCCATGACCCGCGCCATCGCGTTCGAGTACGCGTCGGCGGGCGTCACCGCCAACTGCCTCTCGCCCGGTGGTGCGACGCGTCTCCACGCGGTCACCCGTCCCATGTTCGAGCAGCTGCGGGCCGACGACCTCATCAGCGAGGCCGAGTGGGACTCGTACGTCAACACGCCGCCGCCCGAGTACGTGGCGCCGATCGTGGCCTGGCTGTGCACCGATGCCGCCGACGGGGTGACCGGGCACGTGTTCCACACGTCGGGTGGCGCGGTCGGCACGTGGAACCGCTACCACGTCGAGCGCACCATCTACCGGGGCGACCACCGCACGAACCCGCCGTGGAGCCTCGAGGAGCTCGACGAGCAGGTCCCGAAGGCCCTGCTGGCCGAGCCCTGAGTCCCTCGCCGAACTCTCATCTGCGCTCGGTACCGTCGCCCCGTGCGCGCCGTGGCCGCTGTCGTCCTGCTCGCGATCGGTGTCGCGATGCTGCCCGGCGCGCACGCAGCCTCCGCCGCCGCGGCCTGCGCCGACGGTCCGGTCGCGGGCACGCCGGTGCCCGACGCCGACCCTGCGGTCACGCGCGTCGACTTCACCCTCGCCCACCGCGTTGCCGGGCGCTGCCGCGTGCTCGTGACCCAGGTGCGCTCGCCGACCGGCACCGGTGGGAAGCTGCCGCTGATCCTCGCGATCCACGGGGCCGACGGCGATCCGAGCCGGTTGGCGCCGCTGCTCGACGTCTGGACGAAGGCGGGCTACGTCGTCGCCGCGCCGACATTCCTGAAGACCAGGAAGGACGCGCGCGGCAAGGCGCTGGCAAGCGAGGTCGCGCAACAGGCCGCCGATGCGCGCTTCGTGCTCGACGAGCTGCTCGACCGGGCGCCGGCACTCCGGGTCGACCCGGCCGAGGTCGGCGTCGCCGGGATGTCGCTCGGTGGCATGACGGTCTACGGGCTCATCTCGCACACGTGCTGCCAGGACGGGCGGATCCGGGCCGCGATCGTGATGGCGGGCGTGCACGACGACCTCCCCGACGGGCGGTACGTCCACCAGACCGTGCCCGTGCTGCTGATCCAGGGCGACGCCGACATCGGGTACCACCACAGCCGCGACGCGTACCCGCAGCTCGCGCCGCCCAAGTGGTTCATCACGCTGCACGGCGAGCGGCACTCTCCTCCCTTCGAGGTCCCTCGCGGCGCGGTGGCCGGCGTCGTCGACGTGACGACCACCCTGTTCTGGAACCGCTACCTGGGCGGTGACACCGCCGCGGCGCGGGAGCTCGCCCGCGTCGTCGCCGCGACGAAGGGCAAGGCGACCCTGCAGCGCGACCTCGAGCGCGCAGTGAGCGCGCGACCCCGCTCGCGCAGCTCGAACTTCAAGACCTTCCCGCTGGCGTTCAACGGCAGCGCGTCGACCACCTCGAGGTGCCGCGGCACCTTGAAGTTCGCCATGTGCTCGCGCGCCCACGCCAGGACCTCGTCGGGGTCGACGGTGTGGCCGGCCGTCGGCACCACGAACGCCATGCCCACCTCGCCCATCCGCGCGTCCGGCACGCCGACGATCGCGACCTGGGCGAGGTCGGGGTGGTCGAGCATCAGGCCCTCGATCTCGGCCGGGTACGCGTTGAACCCGCCGACGATGAACATGTCCTTGATGCGGTCGGTGATGGTGACGTTGTCGGCCGCGTCGACGTAGCCCACGTCGCCGGTGTGCAACCAGCCATCGGCGTCGATGGTCTCGGCGGTTGCCTCCGGGTTGTCGAAGTAGCCGATCATCACCTGGAAGCCGCGGGCGACGATCTCACCCTGCTCGCCCGTCGGGACCTCGTTGCCGTCGGCGTCGACGATCTTCATCTCGACGCCGGGGATCGGGCGGCCCGACGTGTGGGCGATGATCTCGGGGTCGTCGTCGTGGCGGCACATGCTCACGATGCCGGTGGTCTCGGTGAGGCCGTAGCCGGTCACGACGCACTCGAGGCCGAGTTGCTCGCGCATCTGCACCACCAGCTCCACCGGGACGACCGCGGCGCCGGTGACGGCCAGGCGCAGCGACGAGAAGTCGTACTGCGAGATGTCGGCGTTGAGGATGGTCTGGTAGATCGCCGGCGGCCCCGGGAGCATCGTGATCCGCTCCTCCTGCACCGTGGCCATCACCGACGGCGTGTCGAACACCAGGTGGGGGAGCAGCGTCGTGCCGGTGAGCAACGACGCGACCAGGCCGGACTTCAAACCGGCGGTGTGGAACAGCGGGTAGACCAGCAGGTAGCGGTCGCGGTGGCGCAGGCCGACGACGTCGGCCCACGACGCATACGCGCGCACGCTCGCGCCGTGACGCAGCATCGCGCCCTTCGGCGCGCCGGTCGTGCCGCTGGTGAAGATGATGTCGCACATGGTCTCGCCGGTGAGCGCCGACTCGCGCGCCTCCACCTCGGCGTCGTCGACCGCCGCACCGCGCGCCAGGAAGTCGTCCCAGCTCACGGTGCCGGGCGGCACGCTGCCTTCGAGGACCACGATCTCCTCGACCAGGTTGCGCGCCCCGGCTTCCTCGAGCAGCGCGACGTAGTCGGTGTCGAGGAAGTCGGTGACGGTGAAGAGGAAGCGCGCGCCCGACGTGCGCAGCACGTGCGCAGCCTCCGTGCCCTTGAAGCGGGTGTTCAGGGGCACGAGCACGCCGCCGGCCGCGTAGAGCCCGAGGGCGGCGACGATCCACCGGTGGATGTTCGGCGCCCACACCGAGGCCCGGTCGCCCGGTTGCAGACCGCTGGCGACGAACGCCCGCGCCGCCTCCCGCACGGCGGTGTCGAGCTGGGCGAACGTGAGCCGGGTGTCGCGGTCGACGACCGCCTCGTCGTCGGGCCACCGGGCGGCGGCCCGGTGCACGACCCCGGGCACGGTCTCGGGCAGTGGTCCTGTGGGGGTGCTCACGGGGCGGAATATACAATCCCGCGTCCTGACGCACCGTCAGATCCGAGACGACACACAGGGGGAGCCGTGGGGCTGCTCGACGGCAAGGTAGCGATCGTCACCGGCTCGGGCCACGGGATCGGCCGCGGCCACGCGATGGAGATGGCGCGCCACGGCGCCAAGGTGGTCGTGAACGACCTCGGCGGCAGCGAGCGGGGCGAGGGCAGCGGGAAGGCCGCCGACGACACGGTCAAGCTCATCGAGGACGCGGGCGGCGAGGCGGTCCCGAACTACGCCAACGTCGCCGACCACGAGCAGTGCGGCGAGCTGATCCAGCAGGCCGTCGACGCCTTCGGGAAGCTCGACATCCTCGTCAACAACGCCGGCATCGTGCGCGACGCCGCGATCTGGAACATGCCGGTCGAAGACTGGGACGCGGTGATGGCGGTGCACGTGCGCGGCACGTGGTCGACGTCGCACTTCGCGGCCAAGCACTTCCGCGACCGGGCGAAGTCCGACGACGACCTGCACGGCCGCATCATCAACACCACCTCGGGCGCCGGCCTCGGCGGCAACTTCGGCCAGTCGGGGTACGCGACGGCCAAGGCGGCGATCGTGGGCATGACGCTCACCGTCGCCCAGGAGCTGTACCGGTCGGGCGTGACCGTCAATTGCGTCGGCCCCGCGGGCCTCACCCGCATCACCGCGACCATGCCCGGGTCGGGGGAGGCGTTCGAGCCCGACGAGGTGCCCGACGGCGAGTGGAACCCGATGGACCCGAAGAACAGCTCGCCGGTCGTGGCGTGGCTGGCCAGCGACGAGGCCGACTACGTCACCGGGCAGGTGATCCGGGTCATCCACGACAAGCTCATCTGGATGGGCGGCTGGTACGAGCGCAAGGAGATCAGCTGCGACGGCAAGCCGTGGGACGCCGACAAGCTCGGCATGCTCATGGCGACCGAGATCTTCGAGACCCGCCACCGGGGCATGGAATTCCGTCCCCTCTAGTCCAGGAGCACGACCCACCTCCCCGAGGAGCCCCACATGGCGATGCCCACCGACGTCCCGATCATCGACTGCATGATCAGCTTCCCGATCGCGGACAAGAAGGCGCTCTACGAGTTCATCACCAAGCAGACCAAGGACTCGCAGTCCAAGGACGAGTACAAGTTCCCGGTCGAGTACATGTTCAAGGACGTGCCCGACGAGGCCGACTCGAGCGAGGACCCGGTGGCGGTGACGCTGCGGGAGATGGACAAGCACAACATCGAGAAGGGGCTCATCGGCATCGGGAGCGACAACTCGCGGCGCGCCCTCGAGGAGCACCCCGACCGCTTCGTCGCCGCGCTCAGCGTCGACCCCAACGACATCATGGGATCGCTCGCGAAGATCGTCGAGGGGCACGAGAAGTACGACATCCGCGCCGTCGACGTGTTCCCGTGCGGTCTCTTCCCGCAGATCGCGATCAACGCGCCGCAGATGTACCCCATCTACGCCAAGTGCTGTGAGCTCGGCATCCCCGCGTGGGTCAACGCCGGTGTCCCGGGGCCGCGGCTGAAGTTCGACGCGCAGCGTGTGGACTACATCGACGACGTGATGTACGACTTCCCCGACCTGGTGTTCGTGACCCGCCACGGTTGCGAGCCATGGGAGGAGCTCGCGGTGAAGCTCATGCTCAAGTGGCCCGGGCTGCACTACTGCACCAGCGCGTTCGCGCCCAAGCACTACCCGAAGGCGATCATCGACTACGCGAACACGCGCGGCGCCGACAAGATCATCTACGCGGGTTACTTCCCGATGGGGCTGACCCTCGACCGCATCATGGGCGACATGGTGAACGTGCCGTTCCGTGACCACGTGTGGCCCAAGTTCCTGCGGGAGAACGCGGAGCGGGTGCTGAAGCTCACGTGACCGAGGGGCACACGCTCCGCTGGCACGACGACGAGCGGCTCACGCCGGAGCAGCGGGCCGCGCTGTCGGGCCCCGGCGCGCCGTTCGAGCGCACGGTCGAGGACGCGCTCGGAGCGCCCGTCGAGGTGTTCGTCCAGCGGCCCCGCAACCTGGTGCAGGTGCTCCGGGACGCGGTGGCGCAATTCGGCGACCGTCCGTACCTGCTCTTCCCCGACGAGACGGTCACGTTCTCGGCGCTGCCGGCGCGCACCGCCGCGTACGCCGCGGTGCTCGCCGACGAGTACGGCGTGGGCAAGGGCGACCGGGTCGCGTTCGCGAGCGCCAACAGCCTCCCGTATGCACTGGCCGAGTGGGCGACGGTCGCCCTCGGCGGGATCATCGTCGGGCTCAACGGCTGGTGGACCGGTCCCGAGCTCGCGTACGGCGTGCAGCTCACCACCCCAACGGTCCTCTTCGGCGACGAAGCCCGGCTCGACCGGCTCGCCGAGGTCGGCATCACCGACGGCGACGTCCCCATGGTCCCCTTCGCGACGCTCGCCGAGCAGGTGGCCGCCCGCGCCGACACCGGAGTCGACCTGCCCGACGTCGCCATCGACGAGGACGACCCGTTCATGATCCTGTTCACGTCGGGCACGACCGGCCGCCCCAAGGGGGCCACCCTGACCCACCGCAACCTGGTGCACATGGGGTCGGCGATGGCGTTCGGCCGTGCCGTCACCATGCTGCTGAACGGGATCGTGCCGCCGCCCGACGCCCCGCCCCCGGCGTCGATCTGCGCCACCCCGTTCTTCCACATCTCGGGCACCGCGCCGCTGTTCATGACCGGTGCGCGGTTCGGCAGCACGCTGATCTTCCCACCGCCGGGCCGCTGGGACCCGGGCACGCACCTACAGCTCACCGCCGAGCACCGGGTGTCGGCCTGGTCGGGGGTCCCGACGCAGTTCTGGCGCATGCTCGAGCACCCCGACTTCGACTCGTTCGACCTCTCGTCGCTCACGCTCGTGTCGTCAGGCGGCGCGCCGTTCCCGCCCGAGCTGATGCGCGTGCTCAACGAGAAGATCCCGACCGCGCAGCTGTCGAACGGATACGGCATGAGCGAGTCGATGGGCGCGGGCACCTTGTTGTCGGGGGCGCGCTACTTCACGCACCGTGAGTCGGTGGGCGCGCCTTATCCCACCATCGAGGTCCAGATCCGCGACGACAACCGCACCGTGCTGCCCGAGGGAGAGGTCGGCGAGATCTGCCTGCACGGCGCGGTCGTCTTCCAGGGCTACTGGGACGATCCCGACGCCACCGCCGTGGTGCTCGACGCCCAGCGCTGGTACCACAGCGGTGACTACGGGCGCATCGACGACGGCGTGCTCTGGCTCGAGAGCCGCATGCGTGACCTCATCCTGCGCGCCGGCGAGAACATCTACCCGATGGAGATCGAGCACCGGCTGATCGAGCACCCCGACGTCGCCGACGCCGCGGTGATCGGCGTCGAGCACCGAACCCTCGGGCAGGAGGTCAAGGCGTTCGTCGTCCTGCACGAGGGCGCGTCGCTCGAACCCGCCGCGGTGCAGGAGTGGGTGGGGCAGTCGCTGGCCGCGTTCAAGGTGCCGGCCTACGTCGAGTTCCGCGACTCGTTGCCGTACACGCAGACCGGCAAGGTGATGAAGCACGAGCTCGAACGCGAGCAGTCCTCGGGTTAGCTCGCGATCGGCGGCGGGTCGCCCGTCGCCCGCTCCCACGCCTTCGCCGCCCCGCGCTGGGCGACCACACGTGCCACGCTGGCGCCGACGCCGATGGCGACCGCCCAGGTCAGGGCGTCGCGCCAGCCGACGTCGCGGGCGGCCGGGTTCTCGGGCGGGTCCTCGTGCTTGGCGGTCCGCCACGTGGTGACCGCGAGCCGGCGCACCGTGGTCGCCGCGGCCATGCCCGCGGCGGTGGCGACGAGCTGCCAGATGCGGCGGTCCAGACCGTCCTTGATGTTCGCCATCCTCCCGTTGTGCCCGATCAGGGCGCAGGTCAACCTTCCAGCTGCCCGAGTACGCCATCGCGTGCGTTCGGGAGCGCGAGCAGCTCGGCGAAGGCCTGGTTCTCGAGCTCCCGGGCGCGCGCGATGCCCTCGCGTTCGGCGTCGAGCAGCAGGCGCTTGGTCGCCATGAGCGACGGCAGCGGCTTCGACGCGATGCGGGCGGCCAGCGCGAGCGTCTCCGGCACCAGCGCGTCGGGTGCGCACTGCCTGATCGCGAGCCCGGTGGCGACGGCCTGCTCGGCGGTGATCCAGTCGGAGGTGAACAGTGAGAGCGAGGCCTGCTGGCGTCCCATGCGGCGGGGGAGCAGGTAGCTGCTCGCGGCCTCCGGTGCCACCCCCATGTTCGTGAACGGTGCCAGCAGGCGCGCCCGGTCCGACACGAGCACCAGGTCGCAGTGGGCGAGCATGGTGAAGCCGAGGCCGACCGCCGCGCCGTTCACCGCTGCGAGCACGGGCTTGGGGAAGTCCTGGAGCCTGTCGACGAAGGCCGGGAAGCCCGAGCGGTCAGGTCGCGCGGTCGCCGCGTCGTCGGGGACCGCCTCGGCCATCTCGCGCAGGTCGGTGCCGGCGCAGAACGCCTTGCCCGCGCCGGTGAACACGACCGCGCCGACCGCATCGTCGGCTGCCGCGGCGCGCAGTGCGTCGGCCGACGCGTGGTAGAGCTCCTCGTTGAACGCGTTCGCGCGATCGGGGCGGTCGAAGGTGATGAGGCGGGCGCGGTCGTGGTCGTCGATCTGCAGCACGGGCGTCAGCCTACGGCGAGCATCAGCGCCACGAACTCGACCGCTTCGTCGCCGACCGGTTGCCACTTGTGGTGCGTGCCACGTTGCACCACCGCCTCGCCCGGCCCGATCACCACCGGCTCGGTCCCGGGCAGCGCCAGCTCGAGCCGGCCCGACAGCACGATGTCGACGTCGATGGTGGCGGTCGTGTGCCACCCCGCCGCTCCGGGGTCGTGCCCCGCGGGGAGCCGCACCCACCGGAAGGCCACCCCGCCGCCGCGGGGCTCGAGCACCCAACCGCCCTCGGGGTCGCCGCCCTGCTCCGGTGACGCCAGCGGACCCCCGGACTGCCAGAGCTCGACCAGCGCGACCCCGTCGTCGGCCCCCGGTGAGAGCGCGCACGGCGGGGAGCCGTCGGCTGCCGCGTACGACGTGCCGTCCTCGCGGGTGGCGGCCACGAGCCGCCGGGGGCGGCCGGCGCCGGTGGCGCTCGCCGCCGCCAGCGCCGCGGTGGGATCCGGCGCCGCCGCGGGATCCGGTCGGACCATGCACACGACGTACGTGCAGGGTGCGTCGCCGGCCACCCGCCACCGGTGCAGGTTGCCGCGCTGCACGACGACGTCGCCGGGCCCGAGCTCGTGCTCGCCGTCGTCGAGGCCGAGCACGATGCGACCGTCGAGCACGACCATGAAGTCGAGGGTGTCGGTGGCGTGCATGCCGGGACGGTCGGGGTCGTCGCCGTCGACCCGGATCCAGTCGCCGCCGCCGGGGAAGCGGATCAGAAGCACCGCGCAGCCGCCGGGCGGTGGCTCCAGGACCGGCGGACCCGCGGGGACGTCGCCGCCGTCGTCGACCGTCGCGGGCGCGCCGTCGAGCCACAACCAGTGCGCGAGGCCGAAGCCGTCCGCCTCGATGGTCCCCGGCGGACGATCGTCCGAGAGGATCACGTCCCGCCCTTCCGCATCATGACCGGTGACGACCCTGCGCGCGGTGAAGTCCATGGGCCGGGACGCTACGCCCGGGTCACCCGTCCCGTCGACGGCACCAGGTGGACTCGTCACGTAGACTGAGCGGAGAAGGGGAGTATCCCGTCAGCGGTCGTCGTCATCACGGCACCTGCTCGTCACGAGCGTGCCCGGCGCACCGTGCCTCGTCACCGGATCGAGGTGGGAGAGACCTTCGGACGTGTCAGCGCACTCCGAAGGACGGACCCCAATGGATCTCGGCATCGACGTCAGCCTGTGGCACTGGGCCGCACTGCTCGGGCTGATCGTGGCCCTGCTCACGGCCGACCTCCTGCTGCACCGCGGCAACAAGGAGCCCACCGCGAAGCACGCGCTGGTCGAGTCCGCGGTCTGGGTTGCCTGCGGTCTCGGCTTCTCGGTGGTCATCCTGCTCATGTGGGGCGGGCAGGCGTTCAGCGAGTACCTGAGCGGCTACGTGATCGAGAAGTCGCTGAGCATCGACAACGTCTTCGTGTGGGCGGTCATCTTCTCGTCGTTCGCGATCCCGGCCCGCTACCAGCACCGGGTGCTCTTCTGGGGCATCTTCGGCGCGCTGGCGATGCGCGCGGTGTTCATCTTCGCCGGCACCGCGCTGATCGACCGCTTCTGGTGGATGCTCCTCATCTTCGGTCTGGTGCTCGTCTTCTCGGGCATCAAGGTGTTGCGCCACCGCGACGACGAGGGCACGAAGGGCCACGACCGCGCGGTCAAGCTGCTCGGGCGCTTCCTCCCCGTCCAGCCGGAGCTCGACGGTCAACACTTCCTGCTGCGGAAGGCGGGCAAGTGGGTGGCCACCCCGCTGCTGGCCGCGCTCGTAGTGGTAGAGGTGACCGACGTGGTGTTCGCGGTCGACAGCGTGCCCGCGATCCTGGCGGTGTCGCGCGAGCCGTTCATCGTGTTCTCGTCGAACGCGTTCGCCATCCTGGGCCTCCGCGCCATGTACTTCCTGCTGGGCGACGCCCGTGAACGCTTCCACTACCTGGCTCACGCACTGGGCGCGATCCTCGTGTTCGTCGGCATCAAGATGGCGCTGTCGCACTGGTGGCACACGGACACGCTGCTGTCGCTCGGTGTCATCGTCGCCATCCTCGTGGTGGCGATCGCCGCCAGCGTGGCGCGCAGCAAACGTGCGGAGGCGGCGAAGATCGGGGATCATGTCGCTCGTGAAGGGTGACCGGGTCGAGATCGTCGTGGAGCTGGGCGGCGGCGAGACCCGTACCTACGAGATCGTGGCCACCCGCGCCGGCCGCCGGGTGGAGACCACGACCGGTCGGGGCATCGTCGAGGTCACCGAGGTGACTCGTACCGGCGAGGTGGTGCGCACCGCACGCTTCATGCAGGCCCGCGTGATCGCGGTCGTCGAGCACCCCGCCGACGACGGTGCGGCGCCCGCGGAGCCCCCCGCCCACCAGCCCGGGTTGGGCTTCTCGGGATAGCGTTCCGCCTATGCAGCTCGCAGACCTCGTCGTACCCGACAGCACGGTGGTGCTCACCCAGGAATGCCAGAAGGGCGTCATCGGCGACCTCAGCCTGCTCCCCGCGCTCGCGGCGTCGGCCCGGGCGACCGGCATGATCGAGAACGTCGGCCGGATCGTGAAGGTCGGTCGCGACGCCGGGTGCGGTGTCCTGCACTGCATCGCGGCCACGCGTGCCGACCGGCGGGGGGCGAGCACCAACGCGCCGCTGTTCGCCGGCACAGCCAAGCGGCCGGTGACGATGCTCCCCGGGAGTGAGGGCACCGAGCTGGTCGACGGGATCGAAGCCGCCGACAGCGACCTCTTCTCCACTCGCATCGGCGGCCTGTCCCCCGTGAACGGCACCGATGTGCCCACGCTGCTCCGCAACCTCGGGGCGAAGACGGTCGTCATCGCAGGCGTGTCGACGAACGTCGCCATCCCGAACGCGACGTTCGACTGCGTCAACGCCGGGTTCAACGTGGTGATCGCGCGCGATGCGATCACCGGTCACCCCGCCGACTACACCGACGTGATCATCCAGAACACGCTCTCGCTGGTCGCCAAGATCTGCACGACCGACGAGCTCGTCGACGTCTGGAGCTAGATCGGCAGCTCGACCGCCGGCGCGATCTTTGCGAGCAGGTCGCGCAGCTGCAGCAGCTCCGCTGACGTCAACGACTGGATCGGCGCCTCGTCGAGCGCCCGCTCGAACAGCTTCCGGCGCAGTGCCTCTCCATCGGCGGTGACCACCAGCCTGCGGACGCGCCGGTCCGACGGGTCGATCGTGCGCGAGACCAGGCCGCGTTCCTCGAGGCGATCGACGATGTCGGTCACATTGGACGCGTCGAAGTGCAGGGACTGCGCGAGCTCCCGTTGCGAGCACGGCTCGCCGAGGTTCTTCAAGGCGTCGAGCTGTGACAGCGTGAGATCGAACTCTGCGGCCACCGCGCTCACGTGCCGCTTCATGATCTGCACCACTCCGATCAGGCGGTGCAGCACCTCACGGGCCACCTCCTGATCGCCCCCCGGACTGGACATCGCCGACTCCTGTGCTAGGGTCAATGGTTGAGCGAACCAATGATTGGTTCGTTCATCTGCATGTTACCCCGATTTCGGCGAGGGAGCACAGGATGCTGCAACGACTGGCCGCATGGAGCTACCGGCGTCGGCGACGGGTCGTGGTCCTGTGGATCGTGGCGCTGGTGGCCGTGAGTGCCATCGGGTCGAGCGTCGGCGCCACGTTCTCGCAGGGCTTCCATCTCTCGGGCACCGAGTCGCAACGGGCCACCGACCTCCTGCAGTCGCGCTTCCCGGCCCAGGCGGGTGACGAGGGTCAGCTCGTCTTCGCCGCCGCCCGCGGCGTGGCGAATCCGGCCGTGCAGCGGCACATGGAGGCGCTGTTCGCCGACGTGGCGGAGGTCCCGCACGTGACGTCGGTGGTGAGCCCGTACGCCGCCGAGGGTGCCCGGCAGGTTGCGCGCGGGGGCGACGTGGCGTACGCGACGGTGCAGTTCGACCGCACGGCCGAGAAGATCCCCGACGCCACCATCGCCGACATCCGCCGCCTGGCCGACGACGCCACCGGGGAGGGCGTGCGGGTGGCGCTGGGCGGGCGCATGTTCCAGGAATTTGGCGGCCTCGGACCGGCCGAGCTCATCGGTATCCTTGCCGCGATCGTGATCCTGCTGGTCGCGTTCGGATCGCTGATCGCGATGGGTCTCCCGATCCTCGTGGCGCTGTTCGGCATCGGGATCGGGATCGGGCTGGTCGAGCTCCTCTCGCACGTCATCGCCACGCCCGACTTCGGGACCCAGCTCGCGTCGATGATCGGCATCGGGGTCGGCATCGACTACGCGCTGTTCATCGTCACCCGCTACCGGCAGGGCCTCGCCGAGGGCTTCGAGCCCGAGCACGCGGTGGTGCGCGCCATCGACACCGCCGGCCGCGCCGTCGTGTTCGCCGGCTGCACCGTGATCATCTCGTTGCTCGGTCTGTTCCTCATGGGCGTCGACTTCGTGAACGGCATGGCCGTCGGCACCTCGATCACCGTGGCCGTCGTGATGGTGGCGTCGATCACCCTGTTGCCCGCGGTCCTGGGCTTCGCCGGGCGTGCCATCGACCGGTTCTCCATCCGGCGGGCTCGCGCCCCCAAGCCGCGCGAGCAGGGTCTCTGGTTCCGGTGGAGCCGGGTCGTGCAACGGCGCCCCTGGCCGGCGCTCGCCGGCGGGCTGGTGATCCTGGTCGCGCTGGCGCTGCCGCTCCTGTCGATGCGCCTGGCCTTCCCTGACTCCGGCGGCAACCCGACGAGCGACACCACCCGGCGCGCGTACGACCTGGTCGCCGACGGCTTCGGTCCCGGGTTCAACGGTCCGCTGATCCTGGCCGCGGAGTTCCCGAAGGGCACCGACACCGCCGCCCTGGACACGCTGGTCACGCGTCTCGGTGAGACACCCGACGTTGCCGCCGTGTCGCCGGCCTCGCCCAATCCGGCGGGCGATGCCGCGGTGATCCGCGTGATCCCGCGCAGCGCACCGCAGTCGCAGAGCACGACCGACCTCGTGGCCGAGCTGCGCGACCGCGTGATCCCCGACGCATTGCGTGGCTCCGACGTGACGGTGCACGTGGGCGGGCTCACGGCGTCGAGCATCGACGTCTCCGAACGGTTGGCGGCGCGTCTGCCCGTCTTCATCGGCGCGGTGCTCGTGCTGAGCTTCCTCCTGCTGATGGCGGTGTTCCGCAGCCTGCTCGTGCCGCTCAAGGCGGTGATCATGAACCTGCTCTCGATCGGCGCGGCCTACGGCGTGGTGGTCGCAGTGTTCGAGTGGGGCTGGCTCAAGGGCGTGTTCGGGGTGGAGCAGACCGGGCCGATCGCCCCGTTCATCCCGATGATGATGTTCGCCATCCTCTTCGGGCTCTCGATGGACTACGAGGTCTTCCTGCTCTCGCGCATCCGCGAGGAGTACGACCGCACCGGCGACAACGCGCTCGCGGTGGCCGACGGTCTCACGTCGACCGCGCGGGTGATCACGGCGGCGGCGCTCATCATGGTCACCGTGTTCGGCAGCTTCGTCCTCGCCGACGCGACCACGCTCAAGCTGTTCGGCCTCGGTCTGGCCACGGCCATCCTGGTCGACGCCACCGTCGTGCGCATGGTGCTCGTGCCCGCCACGATGGAGCTCCTGGGCGACCGGAACTGGTGGTTCCCGCGCTGGCTCGACCGGCTCATCCCGCGCCTGCACGTCGAGGCCGGGCCCGATGTCGACGCCGAGCTGGCTCGCCTGGCGGTGGAGGAGGAGCCGGCGACGGTCGGCGGGTCCTGAGTTCCCGGGCGGGGTTACAGTGACCTCACCCGGGACCCTCTCAGGAGCTGAATCGTGACCGAAGCCGTCATCGTCGCTGCCGCCCGCACTCCGATCGGGCGGGCCCGCAAGGGATCCCTCGTCGACGTCGACGCGTTCCGCCTGGCGGAGATCGCGGTCGGCGAGGCCGTGAGTCGTTCGGGCATCGACGCGGCCGACATCGACGACGTCGTGCTCGGCGAGTCGCTGCAGGGCGGGGGTGACATCGCCCGCAACATCGCCGTGCGCCTCGGCCTCACCGGGGTCCCCGGCATGGCCGACAACCGGCACTGTGCCTCCGGGCTGAGCGCGGTGCAGATCGGCGCCGGCAGCATCCGGGCCGGCATGGACCGGGTCGTGATCGCCGGCGGCACCGAGAGCCTCAGCACCTCGCCGCAGACGTGGAAGGTGCTCGAGCCGGGCGGCGAGCGGCAGATGTGGATGTCGCCCAGCCATCCCGAGACCCCCGACGCGCCCACGTTCGACATGTCGATCACGGTGGGCGAGAACACCGCGCGCGAGATGGGTCTCACCCGGCTCGACGTCGACGAGTGGGCGGCGTACAGCCACGGCCAGGCCATCGCGTCCATCGACTCCGGTGCGTTCGAGGAGGAGATCGTCCCGGTCGAGTACACCGACCGCGAGGGCAACGCACGCGTGTTCAGCGTCGACGAGCACCCGCGTCGCGGCACCACCGTCGAGACGCTCGCCGACCTCAAGCCGCTGCACCCGGAGATCGACGGCGCGACGGTCACCGCCGGGAACGCGGCGGGCCTCAACGACGCCGCCGCCGCGCTCCTGGTGACGGCGGACGACTACGCGGGGGCCCACGGGCTGCGCCCGTTGGCGCGTGTCGTGTCGTGGGCGTCGTCCGGCCTCGAGCCGGCCCGTACGGGCATGGGGCCGACGCTGGCGATCCCGAAGGCGCTCGAGCGCGCCGGGCTCTCCGTCGACGACATCGACCTCTTCGAGATCAACGAGGCGTTCTGCTCGGTGCCCGTCGCCGCGGTGCGCACGCTCGGCCTCGACCCGACCGTCGTGAACGTCAACGGCAGCGGCTGCAGCCTCGGTCACCCGATCGCGGCGACCGGCACCCGCATGGTGGTCACCATGGTCAACGAGCTCCGTCGCCGCAGCAAGACCCACGGGGTGGTCGCGATGTGCGCGGGCGGCGGCATGGGTTCGGCGCTCGTCCTCGAGGTCGCCTGACCGTGGGCGGCAAGCACGTCGACATCGACCTCTCCGGGAAGCGCATCCTCGTCGTCGGCGGTTCCGCCGGCATCGGGCGCGGCGCGGCCCTGGCCGCGGCCGAGGCCGGCGCCGGGATCACGGTGGTGGGCCGCAGCGCCGAGAAGCTGGCCGAGGTCGTGGCCAGCGCCGGCACCGGGACCGCGATCTCCGCCGACGTCACCGATCCCGAACGGTGCCGCGAGCTGGTCGGCGAGGCGGTCGACGCCATGGGCGGCATCGACGCGCTCCTGTACTCGACCGGGGTGTCACCCCTGGCGCCACTCGGGGAGGTCGACGCCGACACGTGGCAGCGCGTGATCGCGACCAACGCCATCGGCCCGGCGCTCGTCACCCAGGCCGCGCTGCCGCACCTCAGCGAGGACGGCGTCGTCGTCTTCCTCTCCTCGATCAGCGTGGGCGGCGGCTACTTCGGCCTCGGCCCCTACCAGGCGAGCAAGGCCGCGCTCGACCGGACCGTCCAATCCTGGCGGGCGGAGCACCCGGAGCGTCGGTTCGTGCGCATGGCGGTGGGCGACACCGAGGACACCGACTTCTCACGCGACTTCGACATGGAGCGGGCGGCGGCCCTCACGCCGCGGTGGGTGGAGGCGGCGGTCATCTACAAGAACCGGATGCGCTCCGCCGACCTCGGCCGCACCATCGCCGAGTTCATCGCCATGCTGCTGGCGCATCCCGGGCTGACGATCCCCGAGCTCACCATCGTGCCCGCGGGCGGGATGCTCACGATGAGCGACGTCCAGGAGCTGATGGAGACGCTGGCGGCGTCGCAGGCGCCTACCTGATCCGCGGCTTGGTGCGAGGTCGGGAGGCGAACTTCTCCTCGCCCTCGCGCAGCACCGTCTTCTCCTGGTCCACACCGAGGTGCAGGAACATGTTCCCGAGCGCGGTGGCCTGCGCGGGGAACATCTCACGCGCCGCCCACAGGGTGCGCAGCGTGGCCATGATCGCGGCGGGAGGTTGTGCGGCGATGGCCTCGGCCGCCCAGGTGGCCGCGTCCATGAGCTCCTCCGACGGCACGACCTCGCTCACGAACCCGATCTCGTAGGCGCGCCGCGCCGACATCCGCTCGCTGGCGCCGAGCAGCGCGATGCGCATCGCCTCGCCGAAGGGCATCTTGGCCAACGCCTCGATGGGCTCGTAGACGGCGGGCATCGAGTAGGTGACGTGCGGGTCGACGAACGTGGCGTGCTCGGCGGCGATGATGAAGTCGACTTGGCCGAGCAGGTAGAACGCGCCGGCGGCGGCGGTGCCGTTCACCGCCGCGATCACCGGCTTCCACAGGCGGTTCACGCGCGGGCCGATCGACAGCCCGGGGTCGTCGTAGGTGTAGGGGTCCCACGGCACGTCGAAGGGGATGGTGTTGCGGTCGAATCCGGTGCAGAACGCCTTCTCGCCGGCGCCGGTGAGCACCACCACGCGCGTGTCGACGCTCCAACGCAGCGATTCCCACACCTCCGCGAGCTCCTCGACCATGTGCAGGTCGAAGCTGTTCTGCACCTCGGGGCGGTTGAGCGTGACGTACGCAACCCCGTTCTCCTCGCGGTACAGCAGGGTGTCGAGCTCCATCTGGTTCTCCAGTTTCATGATCGAATCCGCTCCGCCGTCCCGCCCTCCGGGCACGCCTCCGCTACTTCTCCAGTTTCATGGTCGAATCCGCTCCGGCGTCCCGCCCTCCGGGCACGCCTCCGCTACTTCTCCAGTTTCATGGTCGAATCCGCTCCGGCGTCCCGCCCTCCGGGCACGCCTCCGCTACTTCTCCAGTTTCATGGTCGAATCCGCTCCGGCGTCCCGCCCTCCGGGCACGCCTCCGCTACTTCTCCAGTTTCATGGTCGAATCCGCTCCGGCGTCCCGCCCTCCGGGCACGCCTCCGCTACTTCTCCAGTTGCATGATCGAATCCGCTCCGGCGTCCCGCCCTCCGGGCACGCCTCCGCTACTGCTCCAGCCAATCCGACAGCGTTGCGTCCTCCCAGCCGGGAGGCCCGTACACGGTACGCGGGAGCGGTGTCATGACGTGGGTGTCGCCGCCGGTCACGAACTCGGCGGCCGTGCGCTCCCATGCCACCAGGCGGTCGTCGGCCTCACCGTCGTCGTCGAGGCCATGGGTGGCGTCGCGGTTGCGGCGCAGCCGGACCTGGGCCGGGATGCCGGTCGCCCAGACCATCACCACCTCGTGCTGGTTGGAGAGCACCTCGTAGAGGCCGGTGGGCTCGTGGTCGTACTCGCGCATCAGCGGCACCCGCTGCTCGACGACCGCGGCCAGGAAGTCGAGCTGGGCGCCGGGGCGGACGGTGAGCACCTCGTGCACGAACAGCGTGCCCCGGACGCCCGCCTGCTGGAGCTCCTCGGTGCTGGGGCTCCCGGGCACGCCGCCGCAGAGCCGGTCGTACCCGCCGGTGCGCCACTTGGCGGCCTCGTCCCACCAGTCGCCGTAGAACGCCTGGCGCCGCTTGAGGTTCATGCGGTCGACGTTCGACGCCCACCCGGTCCAACCCCGGGTGCCGACGTCCCAGATGTTGATCACCTGCGGCCAGCGCCCGCCGCCGGCCGCGCACACGTAGAACGAGCCCTGGAGCCCGAACATCTCGGGCATCCGCAGCACCGGGTCCTTCCAGAGGTGCTCCATGTACTCGTACTGGCCCTGCCCCACGATGTCGACGGTCTCGTGGAGGTACAGGCGGCGCGGCGACATCGCGGCGCAACGTAACGTGACCCCGCTCGCCACACAAGACGACCCCGCACAGGACGACCGCCAGGAGGAACGGTGGAGGATCCGCACACCCGGGTGCTGCCCGCGCTCGACTTCGACAACGAGTTCTTCTGGACGTCGGGCAGGGACGGCGTGCTGCGCTTCCTGCGGTGCGCCGAGTGCGAGGTCCTCGTGCACCCACCGGTGCCGTACTGCGCGCAGTGCGGCGGGACGCCCGAGCCCACCGCGGTGAGCGGCCGGGGCACCGTCTACAGCTTCACCGTGAACCACCAGGCGTGGGACGGCACCACCGATCCGTACGTGATCGCGCTGGTGGCCATCGAGGAGCAGCCCGACGTGCGCCTCACGACCAACCTGGTCGACTGCGAGCCCGACGACGTGCACATCGGCATGCCGGTCGAGGTGGTCTTCGCCGACCACGATCCGATCTACCTCCCACTCTTTCGGCCCGTGACGCCCGGAGCGGGTCGGTGAGTGCCTTCGAGCGGCAGTCGGTGATCTCGGGGATCGGCCAGTCGGCCATCGGCCGCCGCCTCGACCGGACCGGCGTCGACCTCACCATCGAGGCCGCGCGGGAGGCGGTCGCCGACGCCGGCCTCACGTTCGCCGACATCGACGGCCTGGCGACCTATCCCGGCGGGGGCGCCGGCGGGGGCGACTTCGCGGGCCCGGGCGTGGTCGAGATGCAGGACGCGCTGCGGCTGCAACTGAACTGGTACTCGGGCTCGGCGGAGGGGGCGGCCCAGATCCAGGCGGTGATCAACGCGGTCCTGGCCGTCGGCGCGGGGCTCGCCCGCCACGTGCTGGTGTACCGCACCGTCACCGAGGCGACGGGCCAGGGGAGTGGCGGTCGGCGCCCCATCGGCGTGGGCGGCGGGGCGGGCGCCGGGGGCATGGTGCAGTGGACGCTGCCGTTCCGCGCCTACTCGGCCGCGAACTGGTTGGCCCTGTACGCGCAGCGGCACTTCTACGAGTTCGGCACGACCCGTGAGCAGCTCTCGCAGATCGCGCTGAACGCACGCCGCAACGCCGAGCTCAACCCGAAGGCGATCCTGCGCGAGCCGATGTCGAGCGCCGACTACTTCGCGGCGCGCATGATCACCACGCCGTTCTGCCTGTTCGACTGCGACATCCCCGCCGACGGGTCGACTGCGGTCGTCGTCTCGGTGGCCGAGCACGGGCGCGCGGTCGACCACGCCGCACCCGTGGTCGAGGCGGTCGGCACCGGGTTCGTCGACCGACCGTCGTGGGATCAGCGCGCCGACCTCACCACCATGGGCGCGCTCGACGCGGCGCGGTCGATGTGGGCCCGCACCGACCTCACCGCGGCCGATGTCGACATCGCCGAGCTCTACGACGGCTTCTCGTTCCTCACCATGTCGTGGCTCGAGGCGCTCGGCTTCTGCGGCCACGGCGAGAGCGGTCCGTTCGTGGAGGGGGGTGCCCGGATCGCGCGCAACGGGGACCTTCCGCTGAACACCAACGGCGGCCAGCTGTCCGGCGGCCGGCTCCACGGCTTCGGGTTCCTGCACGAGGCGTGCGCGCAGCTGCGCGGCGACGCGGGCGACCGTCAGGTGCGACGACCGCTCGATGTGGCGGTCGTCGGCAATGGGGGAGGACCGGTCGCGGGCTGCCTGCTCCTGACCCGCGAGTGAGCGGTCTCAGCCGCGCGGGCGCGGAGCCAGGCGATCACGTCGGCGGTCACCTCGTCCCGGTTCGTCTCGTTGAGCAGCTCGTGGCGGGCGCCCGGGTACAGGCGAAGCTCGACCGTGACCCCCGCGTCGCGCAACGCCGCCTCGAGCGCCTTGGGGTTCTCGCCCATCGCGCCGCTCGGGTCCTGGTCCCCGGCGATGACGAAGACGGGGCACGTGATGGCGGCGAGCGCGGTAGGCCCGACCGCGTCGCCGACGATGCCCAAGAGGTCGGCGACGAACCCGTGGGTGAGCGGCATGTCGTCACCGCACATTGGGTCGGCGAGGTAGGCGTCGACCTCCACGTCGTCGCGGCTCAACCAGTCGAACGGGGTGCGGGCCGGCTCGAACGGGTCGTTGAACGCCGACTGCGCGTCGACCGGGGTGTCGCGCGTCGCCTCGTCGGTGACCGTGCCGAGCGCCTCGCCCAGCACCGGCAGATCAACGAGCGATGCGGGGAACCCGCACAGGACCGCGCCCGCGAGGCGGTCCGAGTGTCGGGTGAGGTAGGCGAGGCCGATCAAGGAGCCGAGCGAGTGCGCGAACAGGGTGATCGGAACGCCGGAGTGGTCCTCCACCGCGAGATCCACGACCTCGTCGAGATCGTCGAGGAGGGCGCCGCCGTCGGGCGGTCCCATGCGGCCGTTGCCGGTGGCCGGCGCGGTGCGGCCGTGCCCGCGGTGGTCGATCGCGTACGCGGCCAGGGCCTCGTCGTGCAGCGCCCGGGCGAACCGGTCGTACCGACCCGAGTGCTCGGAGGCCCCGTGCGAGATCACGACGGCACCGACGGCGTTTGCCGCCGGCCACCGCCGTACGAAGATCTCGATGTCGTGCCGGTCGTGGACCGTGAGCTCGTCCACGGCCGGCGTGAGCTCAGACGACGCCGATTCCGGCGGCTTCGTTGCGCTTGCGCCACTCCTCACGCGACATGCGGGTGACGTCGACGTCGGTCGCCTGCGCGCGCAGCGCCGCGACCGTGGTCTCTTCCTTCGGGGTGTGCTCGAACGGATCCCAGCCGAAGAACCGACACGCGTTCTCCCAGGTGATCTTGTTGATCTCCTCGTCGGTGCAACCGGTCTCCTGGAACTCCCGCCAGGCGAACTCGGGCGACTCCGGCCATGTCGTGTCGGTGTGGGGGTAGTCGCACTCCCAGGAGATGATGTCGATACCGATCCGGTCCCGGAGCGCCAGACCCGAGGGGTCGGTGATGTAGCAGGCCAGGATGTGGTCGCGGAACACGTCGGACGGGAGCTTGCCGCCGAAGTCGAGGTCGAGCCAGGCCTGGTTCTGGAAATGACGGTCGGCGCGTTCGAGGTAGAAGGGGATCCAACCGATGCCGCCCTCGGAGAGCGCGACCTTGAGGTCGGGGAATTGACGCAGCGTCGGCCCGAAGAGCAGGTCCTGCGCGACCAACGCCGAGATCTGGCACGTGAGGATGATGAGGTGGTCGATGGGCGCCTCGGGCGCCTTCTGGATGAGGTCGAACCCGGCGCCGATGTGCAGCGACAACACCATGTCCTCGTCGCACATCGCGCTGAGCATCGGGTCCCAGAAGCCCGAGAGGAAGCTCGGGAAGCCCTGTGCATGCGGCGCCTCGAGGAAGCTGATCGACCGGCAGCCCTTCGCGCCGATCCGCTTCACCTCTTCGACCGCGAGGTCGACGTCCCACATCGGGACGATGCCCTGCGGGATGAACCGGCCCGGGTAGGCACCACACCACTCGTCGATGTGCCAGTCGTTGTACGCCTTGAGCATGACGAGCGACAGCTCCTTGTCGCCCGCCTCGGTGAAGGTGCGTGCGTTGAAGCCGGCCATGGTCGGGAAGCACATCGACGCGAGGGTGCCGTTGGCGTTCATGTCGCGCACGCGCTCGTGGACGTCCCAGCAGCCGGGGCGCAGCTCGCTGAACGAGCCCGGGTTGAAGCCCCACTCCTCGCGCGGCCAACCCACGGTCGCGGCCATGCCGAACGGCGTGGCCGTGCTCTCGCCCTGGAACTGCCACTCGTCGATGCCCTGCTCGGTGCGGACGATCTTCGGCGCCTGGTCGAGCCACTTGGCCGGCAGGTGGTTCTTGTACATGTCGGGCGGCTCGATCGAGTGGTCGTCGATGCTGACCATGATCATGTCGTCGAGCTGCATGGCAGTTCCTCTCGGTGCGTTTTGGACGTAGAACAAAACTCTACCGACCGGCGGGCGGCGGGGCACACCCCGTCGTGGCGGAGGGCTTGACTGGTGTGGACCTCGTGCACCGTCGGCGAACTGGAGGCCCTCGTGACCGTGACGCCCACCCCCCAGGCGAACCTGGTCGAGACCCTGCTCTCCCCGTTCACGAACTTCCTGCGGAGCTGGGACTACCGCCCGGTGACGAGCTGGTTCGAGCACTTCGTCACCATCAACTGGAACGCCGGTGACGCCGACGTCGAGCAGCACGTCCTGGGCGAGGTGGGCAGCTACGGCCTGCAGCTCGGCCGGATCCTCGACGCCGTCGACCTGCTCGTCGGGGAGCTGGACCTCAGCCGGCTCACGCCCGAGCAGCAGCGCATCGTGGTGCGGCTCGAGGACCTCGCGGCGTCGGCCACACGCGCGGTGCACGAGTACCGCGGTGATGCGGTGGAGGTACCCCATGCCGCGACGCGCGGTGACCTGCTGCCCCGCGTCGTCGACACTCGCTAGCCGCGCGGCGAGACCTCAGCCCGCGGTGAACACCATCGGGAACGTGTCGAGCGAGCGGATCGCCGGCGTGTAGACGAGCTCGTGGCCCGGCTTCACCGAGTACTCGGGGATGCGGGTGTGCCATTCGCGGAGCGCGACCCGCAGCTCGAGCCGCGCGAGGTGCGAACCCAGGCAACGGTGCACACCACCGCCGAACGCGTTGTGCGGGTTCACCTCGCGGTCGAAGCGCACCTCGTACGCGTCGGGGAGGGCGGCCTCGTCGGTGTCGATCGAGCCGAGGCTGATGCTGATCATGTCGCCCTTCTTGACCGGGCACCCGAGGATCTCGGCGTCCTCGGTGGCCACGCGCGCGATGCCGCCCACGGGCGACTCCCAGCGCAGCAGCTCCTCCACGGCCGAGGGCACCAACGCCGGGTCGGCGACCAGCTGCCGGCGCTGGTCCGGGTGCTCGCAGAGGTAGCCGAAGAAGCAGTCGAGCGACGCGCTCACGGTGTCGAGCCCGGCGATGAGGAAGAGGAAGCAGACGTCGAGGATGTCCTCACGGGTGAGCCGGTGGCCGTCGACCTCGGCGTCGAGGAAGCGGCTGAGCAGATCGTCGCGCCGCTCGCTCTCGCGATCGTCGAGCACGTCGTCGAAGTACGCGTAGATCGACGCGCCGATCTCGTTCTGGTACGCGATGGTCTCCGGGTGCTCGCGGCTCTTGCCCACGATGTGGTCGGGCCGGATCACGCCGTCCTTCATCGTCAGGAACGTCGGCAGGTCCGAGAGCGGCAGCCCGAGCAGGGTCAGGAACACCTGCGACGGCAGCGGCACCGAGAATTCGGTCGAGAAGTCGCACTCCCCGCGATCGACGAACGCATCGATCCGCTCGTGCACGAGCGCGGCGACCGGCGCCTCGAGCGCGGCCATGTGACGCGGCGCGAAGAGCGGGTCGAGGATCTTCCGGTACTTCACGTGGTCGGGCGGGTCGATCTGCAGCGGGATGAGCGGCCGCACCGTGCCCAGCAGCAGGGCGGCCTGCGTCGCCGCGGACGAGAACACCTCGGGCCGGCGGAAGCACTCCTGCGCCGCCTCCCGGGTGGTGACCATGTGGCCGCTGCCGTCGAGCGAGAGCACCGGAGCGGTGTCGCGCAGCGCCCGGTACAGCTCCTGCGGGTGCCGGCTGGTCTCCGGATCGAGGTCGAAGATGTTGACGTCGGGGCCGTAGCCGCCCGCGTCGGTGGTGGCTTCCATGGTGGCTCCTGCTCGTCGTGGGCGCCCAATCTAGGGGAGCCACGAGGGTGGTGGTGCTAGAGGATCACGCCGGCCTCACGCAACGCCGTGATGCGATCGGGGTCGTAGCCGAGCTCACCGAGCACCGAGTCGGTGTGCGCGCCGAGCAGCGAGCTCGCCTTCACCACCGTCGACGAGCGCGAGAACTCGACCAGTGGCATCAGCCGCGGGTGCGTGCCGATGGTGGGGTGCTCGACGTCGGTGACCCAGCCGTTCTGGCGCCCGAGGCCGCCGTCGGCGAACAGCTGCGCGTCTGGTGCGCCGTCGCGCACCGCGAGGCACCCGACGTCGACGGCGCAGAGCTCGTTCTCCCAGTCGCCGGCCGGCTGCTTGCGGAACATCGCCGCCAGGAGATCGGCGAGCTCGCCGTCGTGGGCGCGGCGGGCGTCCTCGTCGGCGAAGCGCGGGTCGGCGGCGAGGTCGACGTAGGGGGCGAGCGCCGACACGAGGGCGTCCCACTCCGACGGTGCGGGTGCGGCGAGGAAGACCCAGCCGTCGGCAGTCTCGTAGAGGCGGTAGCGCGCCGAGAGCCCGTGCAACCCCGGGTCGGTCATGAGGCGCGCCGGACGGGCGTCGTACTCGACCATGTCCTCGACGAGCACGTGGGCCATCGAGAGGAGCATCGACGTCTGCAGTGCCTGCCCCGGCGCGCCGCGTGCCCGTGTGAGCAGACCGAGCAGCAGCGCAGTCGCGACGCCGAGCGCGGAGAAGCCGTCGGCGTGACCGACGCCCATGGCCGCCGACGCGACCCGCAGCGCGGTCGGCTTCACCACCTCGACCGAGAGGTCGGGTCCCTGCGCGGCGGACTCACCGATGTTGCGCATGGCGAGACCGGAGCCGGCACCGATGGTGGGCGCGAACGCGGGGCAGTGGCCGCACGGCCCGTCGACGCCGTAACCCGGTGCGCTGAGGTACACGAGGTCGGGGTTCACCGCCAACAGCGAGGCGGGGTCCAGCCCGAGACGCTCGACCACACCGGCGCGGAACGACACCAGCACCGCGTCGGCGTGGCGGACGAGCTCCCGCACGATCTGGCGGCCGGCGTCGGTGTGAATGTCGGCGGCGACGGTCTCCTTGCCCTGCAGCACCTTGACCGCGCCGACCTCGGGGAACGGGAGGATGTGGCGGATGGGGTCGCCGTCGAGCTGCTCGATCTTGATGACGCGTGCGCCGAGGTCGGTGAGCAACGTCGCGCCGTAGGGCGCGGCGTAGTACGTGCCCATCTCGATCACGGTGACGCCGGCGAGCGGCGGCGCGTCGTCGGCCGGCTTCGACGGCGAAGATCGAGCCGACGTCGCGGCTGCGTGCGGACGGGGTGTCGAACGCAGCGTCGCGCCGTGCTCGTCGAGCGTCGGCGCCGACCGCTCCACCACCGCGGGCGTCGCGTTCATGTGGACCATCGGGCGCGGTTGCACCACCGCGCCGCGCTCGGCGTCGGCCACGGTCACCACCGATCGGTCGTGCAGCATCTGCGGGTGCGCGAGGAGCTCGCTCCCGTGGCGGAAGATCTCGGCCCACACGTCGGGCTCGCGCTCGAACACCTCCTGCCACTCGGCCGTGGTCTTGGCCCGGACCGCGGCCAGCATGCGCTCGAAGTACTCGGTGCGCTGCTCGATGTCGTCGAAGTCGGGCACCGACGACCAGTGGGGATCGTCGAACATCCAGTCGAGCTCGAGCACCCGCATGAACGCGGAGAACAGCCGGGGCGTGGTCTGCGAGAACTGCATCCAACGACCGTCGGCCGACAGCGCGACCAGCAAGCGGAAGAACAGCGGGTTGTTGGGCACCGACGCGTTCTCGTCGGCCAGCGCCGCCTGGGTGAACGCCTCCGGGTACTGGAGGGCGATGTGGCGGATGAGCACGTTCCAGGTGTCGTGGGCGGCGAAGCCCTGGATCAGGGTCGTGTCGATGCGCTGGCCGCGACCGCTGCGCTCCCGCTCGAAGAGGGCGGCGAGGATGCCATGGAGCGCGGTCTGGGCGCCGCTCCACGCGGTGTACGGCGCGCCGCAGAAGGCCGGTCCGGGACGCTCGGCGATCACGCCCATGGCGGTGTGGCCGGCGAGGCGCGCCATCACGAGCCCTTCGTAGCCCTTCACGCCCGCGAGGGGACCGGTGCGGCCGAACGCCGTGACCGACGCGTAGACCAGGCCCGGGTTGTCGTGCGCGAGGTCGTCGTAGCCCAACCCGAGGCGCTCCACGACCCCGGGCCGGAACGTCTCGACCACGACGTCGGCGCCGCTCGCGAGGTCGCGGGCGACGCGCAGATCCTCGGCCTGGTGGAAGTCGAGCACGATGCTCTGCTTGCCGCGTCCCCAGAACGGGAAGGCGGGTTGGGTGCGCAACGGGCTGCCACCGGGCGGTTCGACGTCGATCACGTCGGCGCCGAAGTCGGCGAGGAAGCCGCTCACGTGCGCGCTCGTCAACGTGTTGGACAGGTCGACGACCCGCAGCCCCGTCAAGGCACCGCTCATGCGCACCCCCGTGTCGAACCAGCGACGTTACCCCCTGCGGTCAGGCGGGGATGCTGGCGCGGGCGGCGAGCACACCGACGTCGGCGAACGCCCGGAGCATGTCGTTGAGGTGCGTGCACGTGGTGGCACCAACGAACTCGGCCCGGACGCGGGCCCGGAGGTCGTCGAGGCCCTCGCCGACGAGTCGGGTCGCGCTGCCCGCGGCCTCCGGGCACTGCGCGAACGGCAGGGCGCGGGCGACCGCCTCCGAGCGCAGGACGACGTGGGTGACGGGGTCGACGTCGGCGGTGAACGTGTACTCGTGCACGACGGTCTCGACGCCGCGGGCGGTGACGTAGCTGTCGCGGAACATGGCGTCGACCGCCAGGAGGCCTTCGTGCGGCGACGCGGGAGGGACGACGTCGATGCGCCGCCGCCGCCGCATGCCGTGCGGCGGGATCGGGTCCGGGAGGTCGTGCCACGCGATCGGGTCGTCGGGCCGGTCGAGCGACGGCGCCTCCGGACCCACCGCGATGGGAACGTGCCCGACCTCGAGCACGTTGGTCACGATCGCGCCGTCCTCCTGCCAGCCCGCGCACACCCCGGTGAGGGCCAGCAGGTGCGGGGGAGCGCCGTCGGCGGGGAGCGGCGTACGCGGTGGCGTCGCTACTCCGGTGTCGCGCCGTTCGAGCTCCGGCGCGTACCCCGACACGAGCGCGGTGCCGGGGATGTCGTCGAGGAGCTGGAAGATCGCGCGCCCGACCATCCCCTGGGCGTCGGCGAGGCGCTGCAGCTCGCGGCGGTAGCCGCGCGACGCGCTGCGCCCGATGAGTCCCTCGAGTCCGTCGATCGTGGGTGACGCGGTGAACTCCTCGATGATCTGGCCGCGGAGGTAGTCGCCGACCCGCGCCCGGAACACGGCCTCGTCGACGACCACCGCGTCACCGCGGGTTGGCGTCACCAGGTCGCGGGCGCGCCCGGCGAGGACGAGGCCGGCGCGGGTGTCCATCTCGATGCTCGTCGTCCGGCGGGCCGACCCCGGGACCCGCACCGGCGTCGAGACGCTCGGGCCCGCAGTCGCCGCAGGCTCACGGTTCACAGGTGGCGCACCAACGCAGGGACGTCCTCGAGCGCGCGCAGGGCGTCGTTGAGGTGGGTGCAGGTGCTGGTGCCCAGGAACTCGGCGCGGACGCTGGCGCGCAACCCGTCGAGCGGGCGGCCCACGAGCCGGTCGGCACTGCCCGCGGCCTCGGGGCACTCGGACCACGGCAGCACCCGGGGGGTTGCGTGCGAGTCGAGCACCCGGAGGTCGTGGCCGTCGAGGACCACGCCGACGGCGTACTCGTGGACGATGGTCTCCACACCCTCGTCGTCCATGTGGCTGTCGCGGAAGTGCGCGTCGACGAGCACCGTGGCGTCGTCGGGCGCGGGCACGACGTCGATGCGTCGTCGCCGTCGCATGCCGAGCGCAGGCAGCTCGCCGGGCACCTCGTGCCACGCCCATGGATCGTCGGCCCGACCGAGCGCGGGCGCGTCGGGCCCCGTCACCACCGGCGGCACGCCTTCGGCCATGCCGAGCATGATCGTGCCGCCCGCCTTCCATCCGGCGCACAGATCGGCCTGCTGGATGAGCTCGAGCCCCTCGGGCGCGCGCCGCGGCATCGTGCGCGTCGGCGTGTCGCGCCCGGCGCCCCGCGTGGCCATCGCCTGCTGGCGCGAGTAGCCCGAGATGAGGGTGGCCACGGGGAGGTCGTCGAGCAGTTGGTAGACCGGCCGGCCCACGAGGTCCTGGCCGGCGACGACCTCGTTGAGCGCGGCACGGAAGCCGGTGGACGCGGATCGGCCGAGCAGCTGGTCGAGCCCGGCGACCGCCGGCGTGCTGGCGAGGGCGACGACCCGCTGCGCGTCGGCGTCGTCGACCGTCGCCTCGAACGTCGCGGCGTCGACCACCGCGGTGCTGCCGTCGAGGGAGGTCACGAGGTCGCGGCCCACGCCGATCAGCAGGAGCTCGCCGTCGACGCCGCCCGGCCGGAGCATGTCGATGCTCGTCGTGCGGCGGACCGATCCCGGCACGCGGTCCGGGGTGTGGGTGGTCGGGTCGTGCGTCCCGTGCCGCGGATCGAGCGGGAGCCGGGGCACGTCAGGAACAGGACATCGTCGTCACGAGGCGTGCACCGACCGGATCCCGGCGAACAGCACCTGCACCCGGTAGGCGAGCTCGGGGGCCAACTTCGGATAGGCGCCGTGGACCCAGCCCTCGACCGCCGTGATCATGAGCGCGTTGAGCATGTCCGCGATGTCGAGGGTGTCGGCATCGGGCGGAAGCTCGCCGCGCTGTTGAGCGGCCTCGAGCAGGTCGGGAAACACCTGACGCGTCGCGCTGTGCTCGCGACTACTCGTCGGGTGCTTGTAGAACTCGCGGAGGGTCCGGGCGATCGCGGCACGGGGCATGCGCTCGGTGCGGCGCGCCATCTCCGCGAACGCGCCCTGGACGACCACGTCGATCGGGTCGCCCGCCGCGGCCGACACCTTCGCCGCCTCCATGGCGGCGTCGCCGGCGGTGTTGCTCATCTCGAGCAGCACGTCTTCCTTGTGCGCGAAGTGGAAGTAGAAGGTGCCCTTCGTGACGCCGGCGGCGCGCGCGATCTCCTCGACCGTGGTGGTCTCGACGCCGTTCTCGAACCCGCGCTCGCTCCACAGCTTCACGGCGGCGTTCACCAGCTCCTGGCGGGTGCGCCGTGATCGCTCCTGCACCAACGACGACCGGCGCGGCCCCTCGGCGGAGCCGTTCCCGTGCCCGTTGGATCGGTTGGTCTCGTCTTCGGTTGCCGCTGGCATCGGTAGCCCCCTGAGCGACCGATCCTAAACCAGCCCGGCTAGGGCTCCAGGTGGGCGGGCAGGCCGAAGAGGGGGAACAGCTGCTCGGTGTCGAGGAACCAGCTCAGCTCCACCAGCCGGCCGTCGACGAAGTCGAGCACCTGCAGGGCCCAGGCGTCGTGCCCGGAGCCGGTGGGGCTCTTGCGGTACTGGCCGAACGCCGGCTTGCCGTTGGCCACGGTGGGGAGCAGACGGGAGCCCGCGCACGCCGCGCCCTGGCCCTGCCAGAAGGTGATGATCTCGTCCCGGCCCCGCAGCCACATCTCGTAGGGCGGCATCGACTGGGTCGCGTCCTCGTGGATCAGCGCCGTGAGCGACTCCATGTCGTAGCGCTCGAAGGCGTCGACGTACCGGCTGAGCAGCTCCTGCTGCTCCTCGTCCATCGGCATCGCGGGGTCGGTGTCGGAGATGTTGCTCGCCGCGATCGTGGCGCGGGCGCGCTGGAGGGCGCTGTTCACCGACGCGTCGGTGGTGTCGAGCAGCTCGGCGACCTCGGTCGCCTTCCACCGGACGACGTCGCGCAGGAGCAGGACCGCGCGCTGGCGCGGTGGGAGGTGCTGGAGCGCGGCGATGAAGGCGAGGCGGATGGTCTCGCGGGCCTCGGCCAGCTCGGCCGGGTCGCCGTCGGTCGGGAGCACGCGGCCGTCCGGCACCGGCAGCACCCACTCCGTCTCGGGCAGCGTCGCACCGACCGGCGTGTCGGCGGGGGAGGGGGACGCCATGTCCATCGGCCGGGCGCGACGGTTGCGCCCGTTCAGCATGTCGAGGCACACGTTGGTGGCGATGCGGTACAGCCACGACCGGAGCGCCGACCGGCCCTCGAAGCCGTCGTAGCCGCGCCAGGCGCGCACCATGGTCTCCTGCACCGCATCCTCGGCTTCGAACGAGGATCCGAGCATGCGGTAGCAGTGCGCCGTGAGCTCCCGCCGGTACTGCTCGAGGGCCGCGTCGAGGCCGATGTCCGTCACGTCGGTCATGCGCGCAGCGTACCCGCGGGTCCGGATTCCAGGGTCCTGGGTGAGGGTCATGTCACTCCGACCGCGCCCCGGCCCGGAACTCATCGGCGCGATCAGGGCGACAGGCCGCTGCAGCTACGGCGGGCCTGCCACTCGGCCTGGTCGGCGGCGGCCGCGTCGCCGGTCACCGGTGTCGCCACCCCGTTGGTGATGCGGGCCGGCACCCAGGAGTAGTCGTCGACCTCACGCCCGGTGGCGGTCACGAGCAGCACGCCGCTCCGTCCGGATTCGCCGTCTTCGCGCCAGTACACGAAGTTGCCCAGGCCGTACGCGACGAGCGCAGGACCGACCTTCCCCGCACCGAACACACGGTGGGTGTGGCTGCCGACGATGATGTCGGCGCCCGCGCCGAGCAACGCGGTGGCGAGGTCCTGCTGCTCACCGGATGCGCACCACGTGTCCTCGGTGCCCCAGTGGAGGAACACGACCAGCGTGTCGACCTGGGATCGCACCTCCTGCACCGCGGCCAGGAGCTGGCTGCGGTCGATCGAGAAGGCGAGCCCCGGCTGCGTGTCGGTCGCCGACCACGAGCTCACCAGCTCCGGTTCCAGCCAGTCGGTCGCGCTCAGGATGGCGATGCGCTGCCCCTTGATCGTCGTGCGGAACGGCCGGTACGCCTCCGCCGCGTCGTGCCCGATGCCCGTCACCGGCAGCTTGGCCGCCGCGATCGCGGAGAACGTGTCTTGCATGCCTGCAGGCCCGTAGTCGAGCGCATGGTTGTTCGCCATGTTCACCACGTCGACGCCGGCCGCCTTCAGCGCGGTGAACGACGCCGCCGGCGAGCGGAAGTGGTACCTCTTGCCCGCGACCGGTTCGCCGCCGTCGGTCACCGCGGTCTCGAGGTTGACCATCGCCAGGTCGGCCTCCGAGAGCACCGGCGCGACGGGATCGAGCACGTGGCGGGGGTCCGCCTGCACCTGTTGTCCGAGTGGGGCGCGTCGGGCGGCGGCCCGTCCTCGGTGTCCCACTGCTCGGGGAAGTGCACGTCGCCCGCGAACAGCGAACGTCACCGCGGTGCCGTTCCCCCGCGGACCGCGAGCGGCGCTCGTCGACGAGGGTCCGGGGGCGCGGACGGCGCCGTCGTCGCCGTCGTCGCCGCCCGAGGACGCCACGAGCGCCACCGCGATCACCACGACCGACACGATCGTGGCGAAGAGGATGCGTCTCACGGGCCCACGGGATCGGGCTCCGACGGCTTGCCGGCGACGAAGTCACTGACCCAGTCGGTGGCGGGCCCCCAGCGGGCGTCGTATCTGGTCGCCCGGGCCGCGGCCCGCGCCAGCTTCGCCGGTCCGTAGCGACGCTTGGCCCAACGCGATCCGGGCCGGGCGAGGCGCACCGCACCGACGAGCGCGACGAGCGGGATGAAGGCGCCGAACAGGGCCAGCTTGTACTTGCCCTTCGCGATGCACACCAGGATCCAGAGGATGAGCAGCGCGACCGACACCGCGACCGCTACTGCATCCGTACCCGTGCTGTCGCCGCGGAGGTCGAACGGACGGAAGCCGATGAGGAGCAGACCGAGGCAGGCGACGGCGAGGCTGACCATCTCCACCGAGATGCGTCCCTCGTCCGCCCAGTACACGTCCTGCAGGTGCAGGATCAGCGCGAACTCGTCGAGCACCAGCGACGTCCCGATGCCGACCAGCAACGCGGCCACGATGGTCCAGCCGGACGAGGTGTTGGTCGCGACCGCCATGAAGGCGCCGATGATCAGCAGGATGATCCCGGGCACCGCGTGGTGGATGTGGACCCCGCCCGACGACACGTTGTCGTGGAACGGCCCGCGCCCGGCGCGGATCATGCGCGTGATGACCCGTGTGGCCACGAAGGTGACGACGAAGGCGGCGAAGCACACGAAGAGCGGCAGGTTGGCGCCGCTGGCCCCGAGCTCCAGCCGGATGTCGATCTCCACGGTTCGGTGCTATCCGGGTCGGCGGCCGAAGACCTGGAAGATGCGCGGGAACGCCACGATGGTGTCGGGCTCGGCGCAGAAGGCCTCCAGCTCGAGCGCGATCGGGCCGAGCGCCGCCGCGGTGGCGACGCCCTCGGCGTCCATCGAGTCGCGCACGTTCTCCAACGTGATCTGGTGGATGCGCTTGGGCGCGCCGTCGATGAACACCGGCTGCGCGGTTCGAACCTCCAGGTCGACGAGCCCCGCGGCGCGGAACATCCCCAGGAGCTTCGGCCCGATCTCCGGGTCGCCGCCGCGCCGGCGGGCCACCTCGTTGTAGAGCTCGACGAAGTCGGCGAGGGCCGGGAGCGCGGGGTACGAGTACACGGCGGAGTGGTCGAGATCCTCGACGACGACGATGCCTCCGGGCTTCGTCGCGGTGACCATGCGGGCGAGCGTCGCGGCGGGGTCGGCGAGGTGCGTGAGCAGAAAGCGCGCGTAGACCACGTCGTACTCGTCGCGCGCGTCGATGTCGATGGCGTCGCCGATCCGGTACTCGACGTGTTCGATCCTGGCGTCGGCCGCGTCCTTGCGGGCGAGGTCGAGCTGCACGTCGTCGACGTCGATACCGACGACGGCGCCATGTGCGCCGACCAGCTGCGCGAGCGCGAGGGTCACGTCACCGCCACCACACCCGAGGTCGAGGACGCGCATCCCTTCGCGCACGCCCGCGGCTCCGAGCAACGACGCGGTGGACGGCGCCAACGCGGCGCTCAGCACCGACAGCCGCGCCTTCCCTTGCTCGCCGCCACGGATCACGTAACGGGCCACGGCCGAACGATAGCGGGCGCGTTCGACAGCGAAGCCCTGCACGAGGCGAGCTCGCGCGACCGGGTCGGGGTAGGTTCGTGGTCCGCCTCGTCCACCGACCGCCGGGAGGAGAGGAATCGTTCCATGACCTCGATCGACGAGCTGCTCGTCGAGGGGCGCGCGTTCCTCGACGAGCACTGTCTGCTGCGCCCGGAAACCGACGAGAAGTTCGTCTGGGGTGAGGGATCCGACCGGGTCAACATCCTGGAGGAGGTCGACCCCGCCGACGCGTCGGCGCAGCTGGCGGACGCCAAGCGCTACGCCGCCCTGCGCTTCGATGCCGGGCTGGGCTGGATCGACGGGCCGGCCGAGTACGGCGGCCGGGGGCTGACGCTCGAGCACGCGAAGGCCTACGGGGCGCTCGAGGCCGGTTACGAGTTGCCGAACCTCTCGATGCTGACGATCGCGATCGGGTTCATCGGACCCGCGCTCCTGACGCACGCGAGCCCCGAGGTGCGCGCCGCGTACCTCCCGAAGCTGTACCGCGGCGATCTCGTGATGTGCCAGCTGTTCAGCGAGCCGAACGCGGGCTCCGACCTCGCCGCGGCGGCGACCCGCGCGGTGCGCGACGGCGACGAGTGGGTCGTGAACGGCCAGAAGGTCTGGACGTCGAGCGCACACGTTGCCGACCTCGCGCTCGCGGTGTGCCGCACCGATCCCGACGTACCCAAGCACCAGGGGCTCACGACCTTCCTCGTCGACATGCACGCGCCCGGTGTGGAGGTGCGTCCCTTGCGCCAGATGACGGGCACCGCGGGGTTCAACGAGGTGTTCCTCACCGACGTGCGTGTGCCCGACTCGCGTCGGGTGGGGGAGCTCAACAAGGGCTTTGGCGTCATCCTCACCACGCTCGGGAACGAGCGGACCATCGCCACCCGGGCACCGTCGGGGAGCGGCGGCATCGGGCAGTTCGAGCGGCTCCTCGGGGTGGTCGACGCCTTCGGCGACCGCAGCGACCCTCGACAGCGACAACGGCTCGCACAGCTGTACATCGGCGGGCGCGTCAGGGAGCTGCTGATCGAGCGGTGGCGCGCCGCGCTCCGCCCCGGCGTGACCCCGGGGCCGGAGATGTCGGTGCTCAAGCTGCACTCCTGCCGGCACAACATCGAGCTGGTCCGCATGCTCACCGAAGTCCTCGGTTCGCGTCTCGCAGCCGACACCGGCGAGTGGGGCACGTTCGCCTGGACGGAGTACGTCCTCTCCACACCGGGCGCGCGGATCGGTGGTGGCACGGAGGAGATCGTGCGGAACACCGTCGGCGAGAAGGTGCTGGGCCTCCCGAAGGAGCCGCGGGCCTGATCGCTCATCTCGTCGGCGTGAATGAGCCACTGCGTGTACCGCAGCGCGGCGCGCCGCCTCAGACTGCCGGTGCCCGCCGCCGGCCGATCAGCGTCGACACGATCACCGCGACGAACAGTGCGGCGCCGTTGCAGACGTCGCTGATCCAGCTCTCGACGCCCGCGAGCGAGAGCCCGGTGATCGTGAACGCGAGGAAGAAGATCGCGACGAGCGTGCCGGCCACGTTGAAGCGCCCGGGGCGTATGGCCGTCGCTCCGAGGAACACCGCGGACAACGCCTGCAGGCTGTCGCTCACCGTGCCGACCTGCGGGCTCGCGCTACCGTTGCGCGCGACGAGCATCACGCCGGCGAACGCCGCGAGCGTCCCCGAGAGGACGAACGCGAGCAGCACGAAGCGCTCGACGGGGATGCCGACCAAGCGCGCCGCCGGCTCGTTCGAGCCGATCGAGTGCAGGTACCGGCCGTACGGCGTTTGCTCGAGGAGATAGTGCACCAGCACCGCCACGACCAAGAGGATGTACACCGTGCGCGGTACCCCGAGCCAGGTTCCGGACCCGAGGTCGACGAGGTCCTGAGAGACACCGCTGATGATCGACTGGCTCTCCGTGTACCAGAGGACCACGCCCGACAACATCGCCGAGATGCCGAGCGTGACGATGAGCGAGTTCACCCCGATCTTCGCCACGGTCGTGCCAGTCACGACGCCTACGATCGCGCCCACCGCCAGACCGACGAGCACCGCTACAGCGAGCGGAGCGCCGAGCCGGGCCATGAAGCCCGCAGTGAGCACCTGCGAGAGCCCGGCGACCGGACCGACGGCGAAGTCGAAGCGGCCGCTCACCAACGGGATCATGATGGCGAGCGACAGGATCCCGATCACCGACTGGTTGCCCAGCACATTCTTGATGTTGTCGGCAGTGAAGAACGTGTCGGCGGTCTCGCTCCACACGCTGAAGAACACGAACGTCGCCACGAACAGGATCACGAGGGTGTAGCGCTCGAAAAAGCCGAGCCAGCGGTCGCGGCGCGCGCTGCGCACGCCGTCCGCGCGCCCGACGCGCACCGAGGTTTCGCTCATCCGCGCGCCGTCGCCACGAGCCGCGCGATCTGCACCGGGTCGAGCGCGCCGGTGACCTCCCCGGCCGCGCGACCGTCAACGAGGACGACCACCCGGTCGGCGACCGCACACAGCTCCTCGTAGTCGTCAGACGCGAGGAGCACGCCGGCGCCAGCGGCGGCGGCGGCGCGGACGGCGGCGGCGATTTCCCGGCGGACCACGACATCCACGCCGCGCGTCGGCTCGTCGAGCAACAGCACCCGGGGGCCACGCCGGAGCCAGCGCG
This sequence comes from uncultured Actinomycetes bacterium, assembly GCA_963819475.1. Lineage (GTDB taxonomy): Bacteria > Actinomycetota > Acidimicrobiia > IMCC26256 > DASPTH01 > DASUAS01. The sequence continues at coordinate 205,546 of CAWFWE010000011.1, read as the reverse complement.
CGAGGAGCACCTTCTGCTGATTGCCGCCCGAGAGGGTCCGTAGCACCTGCTCGGGCGCCGACGCGGCGACGGAGAACTGCCTCATGGACCGGCGCGCATCCTCCCGCTCGCGGCGCTTGCTCAGGCGCCCGCGCTGCCAGTAGGTCGGCACGGTCGCGGCCGACAGGTTTTGCGCGATCGTCATGTCGCCGAAGGTGGCGGTTGCCCGGTCGCCGGGCATGTACGCCATGCCGGCGCGCATCGCTTCGCGCACCCCGTCGGTCTCATGCGCGGCGCCGGCGACCCGCAGCGCACCCGATCGAACCGGCGCAGCGCCGAAGATCATCTGCAGCAGCTCGGACGCGGCGGCGCGGGGCTCGGCCGCGAGACCGACCACCTCGTTGGGACGGACGCACAGGCTGACGCCGTGGACGCGCTGTCCCACGAGGTGCTCGACCACGAGCACCGGTTCCGATCGCTCGGCGGGGGTCGGGGCGGCAGCCGCCTGCGCGCCCCCGGGCGTCGCCATCACTGCAAGCGCGCGCTCCTCGTCCAGCGGCGCGCCGGTGAGCGTGGCTGCCACGCGGCCGTCGCGCAGGACGGTCGCGCGGTCGGCGATCGAGAGCACCTCGGTGATGCGATGACTCACAACGAGCACGCCCTGGCCCTGGTCAGCGAGCCGGCGCGCGAGTTGCAACACGCGCGCCGCACCCGGCTCGCCGAGCGCCGCGGTGGCCTCGTCGAGCACGAGGACCTCCGCTGTACCTGGGGCGGCGAGCGCACGCGCGATCGCGAGCATCGCCCGGTCGGCGAGGGTGAGCGACCCGGCCGGGGCGTCGGGCCGCGCCTCGATCCCGAAGCGCTCGAGGAGCGCTGCGGTGCGCGCTCGGACGATCCGCCAATCGATCCCCTTCACCCGGCTTCGCGCGAAACCTGTGCACAACGCCACGTTCTCGGCAACCGTGAGGTCGGCGAACACCGCGAGGTCCTGATGGACGACGCGCACCCCCGCCCGCCGGGACCACGCTGGCGTGATCCGGTCCGCAGCGACCGAGGCGTCGCCGACGCGGATCACACCGCCGGGCGAGCCGCGCGCGACGCCGGCGACGATCTTGACCAGCGTCGTCTTTCCCGATCCATTCGCGCCAATGAGCGCGTGCAGCTCGCCGCGCTGCACGCCGAACGACACGTCGTCGAGCGCGTGCGTCAGACCGTACGCCTTCGAGAGATGCGCGATGTCGAGTGCCGGTAGGCGCGCGTTGGCCCTCATCCCGTCGCGCCCCACCCCTGCTGGCACTGGGCCGCGAACTCTGCGGGGGTACGCCGTCGAGCGTCGAGGTCGGCGGGGGCGTCGGGGACGCCGTACGCGATGTGGACGTCGTCCCGCTCCGCGTACTCCACCGCTCCCATCCGCCACAGTCTGCCGTACGGCGCTCGTCCAGAGCCGTTTCCCCTGATCCGATTCGCAGGTCGAGCCGCGCCTCCGGCAGGCCCGCGGAGGGCCAAGATCATCGACGACCTTCCGGTCATCACCAGGTCATCCAACGGCACGCTTTGCAGCCCTCTTCTACGCTGCGAAAGTGCAACTCGTCCCTGTTGTTGCTCCGCCGAACATCGAAGTCCAATGACTCGACTCGCTACCGACGCGGCTGCGATCATCGTCGGCGCGGGACCGGCAGGTCTGGCGACCGCGATGGCGGCGTGCATCGCCGATCCTGCGAATGCCGAGCGGCTCCTCGTCCTCGACCGAGCGACCTTTCCGCGGCACAAGCCCTGCGGAGGAGCTCTCAGCCGACGAGCGGAAGACGCACTCGCTCGTCTGGGTGTCTCGCCTGACCTTCCGGGAACTCCGGTCGACACTCTCTCCTTCAGCACGCGGAGACGGTCGCTGCGCTTCCATCGCGAGCATCCGTACTTCACGGTCTTTGATCGGACCGCGTTCGATGACTGGCTCCGGTGTCAAGCGCTTGCGCTCGGGGTCGAGGTCATGGAGGGCTGCCGGGTCACCGATGTGCAGCGCGTGGAGAACGTCGTCGAGATCCGTACCGAGACGGACGTGTGGCGCACGCCGTTGGTGGTGGGGGCGGATGGGGCGGCAAGCGTTGTTCGACGGCGACTGCTCCCGAGCCCCGAGCGACTCAGCCGACTCCTGGAGATGTTCGTTCCGGCCCCCGATTCCGAGCTGTCCGTGGCAACGTTCGACTTCACCCGAGTTCGGGAAGGCGTGCAAGGCTACGCATGGACGTTTCCTGTGCAGCGCAACAACAAGCGGGCATACAACATCGGCGTCTTCGACAGTCGTGTCCACCAGCGCCACCGAGACGTGTCGCTCCGGCGTATCCTCTCGCAGCATCTCGAACGCGTCAGCTCGGCGTCTCGTACCGTTGCCGAGGAACCACAAGTCTCGTCACATCCGCTGCGCCGCTGGAGTGGGCGATCGTCGCCTTCGGCGCCGAATCTGCTCCTCGTCGGCGACGCCTATGGTGCCGACGGCTTCACGGGCGAGGGCATCGCCTTCGCACTCGAGCACGGATTGTCCGCGGGCAGCGCGCTGGCCGAGACCAGGATGGATCCGCTCGCGGCGCCCACGCGGTACGCGGAGCTTCTGCGGTATACCCAGTTTCGGACCGCGCTCCGTGGCCGCGCTGCGGTCGGCAAGATCGTCTATGCCCCGCTCGGCTCAGAGCTCCTCGATCCAGTGTTGTGGCTGACCGAGAGACTCATCTGGCGGCGCCGCGATCCCGAACGGCAGCCGCGCTTCACGAACTGATTGATGACCCGCGCGCCACCTCGGCCAGCCGGGACACGAACATGACGGCCAAGCGCGTCAGACCCCCCACGGTATTGCGCACGCGTGGTGCGCCCGGTGCGCGGAACGTGCACAGCTGGACGACGATGTCCTGTGGCGAGAGCCGCAGCGTTCCCGATCCGAGCTCCGCGCCGTCAGCATCGAAGACGACGACGTGCATGTTCGTGAGTGCCCGCCAGAGGTTGCGGAACGACCCTGCGGTGAGCACCTTTTCGGCTTCCAGTCGGAAACGCTGGCCGTCTTCCGAGGTGAGCGGCACGTGGTATCGGATGAACGTCGTGCCTGCGTCCGTTGCCGACGGTTCGAACATCGTGAACGTTCCCGCGGCGATGTTGAGTCGCCGGGATGACAGTGCGGGCACACGGGCGGTGCCGTACAGCCCGATCGGGAGCTCGGGGTGCCGAATCAATCTGCGCAGGTCGTCGGTCTCGACGGTGAGGACGAGGTCGAGCGATGACGGCGTGGCTGGAGCGTCTCGAGCGGCCGTCTCGGGACGCAGGATCGAGCACGATCCGCGGCTGCGCTCGCGGAAGCGCAAGCCTGGTGGACGGGGACGGGATGGGACATGGGTCCGACGCGGCGTGGCTGCGCGGCCGATCCAGTCGTGGTCGTCGATCATCAGCGTGCAGATGCGTTCGGCCAGGGCCGAGATGGTGAGGGACGGATTGACACCCAACGGCAACGGCACGATCGATCCGTCGGCGATGTACAAACCTGAGTACGTGCCGCTGCCCGACTTGCCGCGGAAGACGCGTCCCCGATGATCGACGACACCATGTTCGGCGCGGTCGCCGATGACACATCCGCCGAGCGGATGAACGGTAAGGAGTGATCGGCCGAGCGACGGGGTCCACGTGGGATTCCTGACGAAGACGCCACCGACCGACTCGGCTGCATGCCACAGCGCCCGGTCGTTGTACTCGAACACCGGTTGGTCGCCGGCCCTCGGCCATACCAGCCGGAGGTGCTCCCCGAGCTCGAGTTGGCCCTTGTCGTCGTCGGAGCTCTGGACGAGATACCCCTGCGTCCAATTGAGGGGGCCCGTGTACGGATTGGCCGCCACGGCGGCGAGGCCTCTGACGAAGGCCCGTGGGCGGCGGAGCGCCCGTTTGACCCCCGTTTCCTCACCTTCCAACGCCGCGGCGAGCGCTAGCCCCCCGGCCAGGACGCGGCCCAATGGCCCTGGAGCACCCGCGTCTTCGATCACCATGCCGGAGCCGAGCCCGGTGCGCTCGCGCAGATCGATCATGCCCGTGATGGTCGGGCCGGGCGGTCCATTCGCCTTCGTCGTCCTTCGTCTCCAGCCGACCGAGTTGATGAAGTGGTCCGAGTCGAAGGCGAAGGCGACAACGTCTCCGTTGCCCGAGAATCGCTTCCCGAGCTCGTCGGAAACCGCCAGACCACCTTGCGCCGAGCGCAGCATGATCTCTGTCGATCCGAGGGTGCCGGCCGCCAACACGACGATCTTCGCGTGCACGAAACTTGTCGACGTCTTGAAGGAGATTGGCTCCGAATTGGTCACGCTGAACCTCACGCGCCAGCGGTCGTCGGCGAGTCGCTCGACTGTTCGTACATCGGTCCGCGTGTAGATCTCAGCACCGTGGTGAACGGCATCGGGCAGGTAGTTCATCAGGACCGTGTTCTTCGATGACTCGTTACAACCGGTGACGCAATTGCCGCACAATATGCAAGCACGCTGCTCGACCCCGGCCTCGTTCACCGAGTCGTCGAAGGTGACGTAGAGCTCCGGGCGAACGACCTCGCTGTCAAATGCGCTCGCGACGACTTGGAGCGCGTCGAGCTTCTCGACGCGGTGCCGAGAAGGAAGCGGAGTCGAACCGAGCATGTGCCGCGCACGTCGGTACCCGTCGGCGAGCAGGTCATCTCCCCCGCGAAGTGGAACCGGCCAGCGGTGGTCATCGAGGATGCCTTTTTCAACCCGCAGCGCGACGTTCGAATTGATCAACGAGGTCCCGCCGAGCCCGCATCCCACCAGCACGCCGATGTCACGGCCGAAGTGGAAGTCGAAGAGTGCATCGGGCGTGCCGACGTGGACGTCTTCGTAGCGTGCTTGCGATCTTCGCAAGGCTTGCCAGCCGGACTCGGGATATTCGCCGGGGTGAAGTTCTTGACCTCGCTCGAGAACGCACACGGAGCATCCTGCGCGTGCCAGACGACAGGCGGCGATCGCGCCGCCGTAGCCGGATCCGACGACGACGACGTCGTAGCGGTCGCGCATCGTCGCGATCGGTCGAGAGAGGCGCTCCATCACGCGGCCCGGACGTCGAGCTGGTCAGGAGCGGGTGGCGCTTCCGGGCACCCTCGCCGTAAGGTAGTCGCGGAAGAATGTGTAGGTTTCGTAGGGCATGCAGCTTACCTCCGCTTTCGCGGACGACTGCGTCCCCGCCAGGATGTCACACTCGCGTTCACAAAACGACGGTTCGGAGCCAAACGTCAGCAACACGACCTTCGCTCGCGTCGGGTCCGCGGGCGCGGATGAAGCGGGGATCGCCATTGCCTCGTGAGCTGGGCCTGACGGCGGGCGGTGGCGAATTTGACGCCACCGGTCCAGGGATGACCTTCGTCTTCACGGATCTCGAGGGATCCAGTCGCCTCTGGGAGCGCCATCCGGAGGCCATGCGGGACGCCTTGGCGTCTCACGACGCGCTTCTCCGGAACGCGATGGAGTCCCAGGGGGGGTTCGTCGTCAAGACGACGGGTGACGGCCTGCTCGCTGCGTTCGATGACTCTCGAGCTGCCATTGCCGGGGCAGTGGCGGCTCAACGTGCGCTCGGCGCCGAGTCGTGGTCCGAGACCGGCTCGCTGCGCGTTCGCATCGGCATTCACCGCGGTGTGGCGGAGTGGAGGAGTGGCGACTACTACGGCCCGGACGTCAACCGCGCTGCTCGCCTCACTGCCGTCGCACACGGCGGGCAGATCGTCGTGTCCGAAGCCGCCGCGACGACCGTCAGTGAGCAACGTCCCACCGAGTATGCACTTCGAGATCTGGGGCTGCACCGGCTTCGCGACCTCGCCGATTCCGAGCGCGTCTTCCAAGTCGTGGCTCCCGGCCTCGTGAGCGAGTTCCCGACGTTGCGCTCGTCGAACCCGCAGCGCGGCAATCTGCCATTTCTGTTGTCGTCGCTCGTCGGGCGCGATGCCCAGGTCGCGGAGGACGTCGAGATTCTGCGCGACAAGCGCCTCGTGACGCTGACTGGCGCTGCCGGCATCGGTAAGACTCATGTCGCGTTGCGAGTTGCTGCCGAGGTCGCACCGGGTCTCCCGGATGGTGCTTGGTTGTGCGAGCTTGCCGAGGCTCAGGACGCGGAAGGCGTGGCGGAGCTCCTCGCGGCGACGCTCAGAATTCGACGGGGGCCGACCGGCGCGGGCCTGGAGCAGGAGATATCCGACTTCCTCCAGGGAAAGCAGATCTTGCTCATTCTCGACGGCTGCGAGCGTGTGGTGGAGCCCACGGGGCGTTTCCTGGAGGCTGTTCTCCGCCGATGTGAGAACGTGCGAGTCATCGTCACGAGTCGCGAGGCGCTTGGAGTCCCAGGCGAGCACGTACGCCTGCTCCCGCCGCTCCCGCTTCCCGATCCGCTTGCCCACCCGCATGTCGTTGCTACGAACGAGGCGGTCAGGCTGTTCGTCGATCGGGCACAGGCCGTGCGCCCGAGCTTCACAATCGATGGCACGAACGCGCGAGCGGTCGCGGACCTCTGTCGTCGAGTCGGTGGTATCCCGCTTGCCATCGAGCTTGCTGCCGCCAAGGTTGTCGCGATGACGCCGGGCGAGGTCCTCGATGCGCTGGAGGAGCCGTTCGGGCTTCTCAACGGGACCGGTATGCCCGGCCTCGGCCACCATCGGCAGACGCTTGCCGGCGCGATCGACTGGTCGTATGCCTTGCTGGATGACACGGAGCGTTCGATCTTCAATCGGCTGGGCGTGTTCTCTTCGACCTTCGACATGGTCGCAGCGAGAGAGGTCGTGAACGGCGAAGGCATCGATGTGGCCGCCGTTCCCGACGCCGTGAGGGCGCTCGTCACGAAGTCGATGCTGGTCGTCGACGAGTCTGACGGCGAGGAGTTGTGCTTTGCCATGCTCGAACCCTTGCGCGAGTACGCGAGGCAGAAGATCACAGAGCTCGGTGTCGAGCCAACGTGGCGACGTCGTCATGCGCAGCACTACGCCCGCGACATGGGCCACGTCGCGACGCGAACAGGCGAGTGGTTTCCCGAGCGCCATGCGACAAGTGGTGATCTGGCCAATATCCGCGCCGCCACGAGCTGGGCGATTCGTTCGCTCGACCCAGGGGACGCCGAGCTCTGTCGAGCTCTGCTGTCGTCGGCGGCCGGGCACGAGCACCCAGGTGTGAGGGCGCTCGCGATCGAGGGACTGCTCAGCTTGTATCAACTCGACCACCAGCGTGGCACGCGCACGATGCTCGAACTCCTCGATGGTGCAGGTCCTGATACGCGGGATGTCGTCTTGCGCGCTACGTGCATCCTCCGTGCGCCGGCAACTGCCGTCTTCGGGTGGGTCATCGCCAATGGCGACAACGACCTTCGCCGGGCGGCGGCCCACATGCTCTGCCTGAACTGGAGCGCCGAACCGTCCAGCATCAGTGCGCTCCTTCTCCATGACCTTGCGGCGAAGGTGCGACTCTGGCGCCCCGCCCGGAGCCGCCTGCTCCTGGAGTTCATCGCCGAGGTCACGATCATGACCTACGTCAGCCACCTGGAAGAACCGGGTATCGCGGAGCAGATCAGTGCGGTATGGCGAGAGGTCTTCACTCGGCGACTTCATCTCAACACTCTCAATCGGCCCCTTGTCGAGGGGTCGATTGCCGCGGTGGCGGCGCGGACGTTCTCTCAACGGGTCGTCGAGGCGGACCTCATGGCCGATCTCCAGGATCCTCTCGAGTTCTTCGAAGCGCACGAGGCGGAGAAGACTCGACTGCGCCGGATCGTCCCGCTGTTCGATCCTGCAGAGGACCTCACCCCCCACGGCGACGACCTTCATGCGCTCTTGGATTCTCCGATCCTCGTCTCTCGAATCATGGCCACACGCGTGCTCGGGGTGCACTCGCTCGCGAACTACGGCCGACTCCGCGGCTGGCTCGACTCGTTCTTCCTCCAGGCGACGGGTCGGGCGAGAGTCTGGATGCTCTTGGCGTTCTGCTTGCCCTTTTCGGAGACACCCCGCGAGTGGCTCACGGATCTGGAGGGCTTCACGAAGCTGCTGCTCGACGAGAATCGACTCGTGATCGAGAGCAGCGACGACGGCTCGCTCGAAGACTTCGACTTCATCTTCCTCCCCCTCGCCCTGGCCTACGCGAAACAGGGCGCGGCCATGAGCCTCATCAACGCGAGCACGCAGCGTGCCTGTGAATCGAAAGACTTGTGTGTGTGGGAGCACTGTCTTGTCGGGTTGGGCGTTGCCGGGTACTACTCTCCCGACGCTGCGCTGGACGCACTCGGAACGGTGATCTCGGCCGCCGCGGATCCGTTGCTCCAAAATGCCGTAGTCCGTTCGCTCGCCATGATTCATACCTTGCATGCCGACCGCGTCGACGACTTTCTCGTCGACGCGGGTGAGGCGCGGCTCAGCCCGCTCGTGCGTGAGCAGGTGGACTTCGCGTCGGCGAAGCGATACGTCCAACGCCTCGGGTTCTTCAACACCAGCGTGAACAACTCGATCCACTACCCGCGAATGAGATTGGGGCTCACAATGCCGGCGGGCGAGATCCTCTCGCAGGTTCCGGACACCGGCCAGTACGTGGAGATGTACACCCGAGGTGTCCTGAAGATGCTCCGCGAAGCTCACTATGACCTGATGGCGTGGATGTTGCCGTGAGTGCTGCCACTGGGCGGCAGGTTCCCGGAGCAGCGAGGACGCAGGGACACCTCCAAACGGTCGCGCGGCTCTGTCGCCTGTCCGTCGTGGGTGTGACGCTGCTGGTCATAGCACTGGGGATCTGCACCGGAGCGGCGGGTGTCCCTGCATTCGGCACGGTGATGGAAGCCCTCGGTGTCGGGCTCCTCGCGCACATCTTCGTCTACGTGCTGAACGATGTCGTCGATCTACCGATCGACAGAACCGACCCGCGGCGGAAGACGACTCCTCTCGTGTGCGGCCGGATTGCCGCCGATGTCGCGTGGGCGGTCGTTGCTGCGGCGGGGATCTCCGCGCTGCTCACCGCCGCGCTCCTGAATCGCGAAGCGGCGCCCTACTTCATCGCGGCCATGACACTGCTCGCGGTGTACGACGTCTTTGGGAAGCGCCTCGCCGTTCCCTTCGCGATGGACGTGATCCAGGGACTTGGATGGGCTGCGCTCGTCCTCTGGGGAGCGGATCTCGCCGGCGGACCAACGAGGGCAACGTTCGCTCTCGTCGTCTACGTGACGGTTTACATCACATTCGTGAACGCGGTCCACGGGGGCCTACGAGATCTTGACAACGACCGACGCCACGGAGCGCGCACGACGCCCATCCTCCTCGGTGCCTCGCGTCGATCGGACGGCTGCGTGGGCGTTCCTCCGATCCTCATCCGATTTGCAACGTGGTGCCAGCTCGCGCTCGTCTCGTGCGCGGTCGGGGGCGTCCTCGTGTTGGGCGAGTACCCGCTTGCGCAGCGCGTGGTCGTCGCTTCCTTCGCCGCGCTCGTCTCTGCAATCGGATATGTCATCTTGCGGGGGGCGCTGAACGCCGACACGACGTCGACGGACTCATTGTCGCGCGGCACTGTTCACATCATCTTGCAGTTGGCGGTCGCGCTGGTGCTCGTCCTCGGCCGCGCGCCCTGGTGGCTCGTCGCCGTCGCGCTCGTGACGTACCTCGTCCCATGGGCAGTGGGCGGTAGCCTGGGGACCGCAACGCGTGACGCACGCGCATGGATTCGGACGTCGCTCCCTCGGGGTCTTGTGCCCTCACCTCGTGACGTGAGCGCGCTCGTGCGATCGGCGTCGTGTGTCGCCGCTGGCGGATTGGTGTTCCTCGGCGCGTACTTGGGGGCTGATGGCGGCGTTCTCACGGAGCGTGTTGTGCTCCTCGCGATCGCGATGGTGTTCATCGTGGCCTACGCCGAAGCGCTCAACGACATCGTGGATGTTGCGGTCGACAGCGTCGACAAGCCGTGGCGGCCATTACCCGCGGGTCGGGTCACGATGGTGCAGGCTCGGGTCGTCGCGGCCGTGAGCGTTGGCGCAGGAATCGCAGTTGCGTTCGCCAGCGACGTCGTCTTCGGCCTCGCCGCGTGTGTCCTCGCCGGGCTCTCGACCTTCTATTCCCTCGAGGCCAAGAGCACGGTGCTCGCAGGCAACGTCCTCGTTGCGATCCTCGCCAGCTCACCCCTCCTGCTCGGTGCGGTCGCTGCGGGCCACGTGTCGCCCGTCGTCGTCACGGCGGAGCTCATCGTCTTCCTGTTCATGCTCGCATTCGAGGTCCTGAAGGTCGGCAAGGACGAGTTTGGTGATGCGACGGCCGGAATCTCCACGCTCGCGACGCGGTATGGGGCCCGTTGCACCAGTCGAGTCTTCTGGGGGGTCGCCTCGGCCTTCGTGGTTGCCGTCCTCCTGCCGCCCGTTGCAGGGTTGGGCGGCGGAACCTTCTATCTCTTGGCGGGGGTATCAGTCGGGATCCTGCCGGTGCTCGTGTGCGGGTTTCTCATCAGCGGCGCAGCATTGGATCGTTGGGCGAGCGCGGTGCATCTCATGAAGTACGCGTGGTTCCCCGGGATCGCGGTCTTGGTGCTCCTGCGAGTCTGACGTCCCGACCCCGCTTGTCACGGCTCCGCGATGGGATGGCCCGACGCCGGTGTTGAAGCGGCGAGTGTCAACCGACACCCCAGGCGCGCTTGAACTGCGCTCGATAGTCGACGGGTGGGAGAATCGGACCGGACGGAGGAACGTTGTGCTGCGCATCGGCGATCATCCAACCCATACCGCTGTCAACCGGCTTCTCGTTGCGGAAGGCGCTGTTCATTGCGTCGATACCCGCCCAAGCGACCCAGTCGGAGAAGAAGACGTTGACGGCAGTGACCTTGCCCGTGCGGATCAGATCGAGCTCGGGCTCGAACCCTTCGTTGCCCATCACGTGGACGTCGCCGGATCGCGCACCGAGGGCGGGCACGATGCCCAGGGTCGTCGCATACGTGTACGGGCTCTTGATCCAATCGGCTTCCGGATGGCGAAGCAACTCGGCCTGGATCTTCGGGACCAGCTGGTTCGACGTCAGATCAGCCGTCGTGACCTCCAAGGTGGCAACGATCCTCGACCGACCGGAGCGCTCTATCGCCTGCTTGAAGCCCTGGTTCGTGTAGTAGAGCGTGGCAAATTCCGGGTCTTGAATCGCAATGATCTTGGCGCGGTTCTTCGATCGAGCGACGATGTAGTTCCCTTGAGCCTGCCCGTACCCCAGATTGAATGCGGCACGAGGTCCCTCGCCGAGATTGACTTGGGCGCTGAAGAGGCCTTTGGTGTCGCCACCACCGCGTGGATCGTTGCAATCGACTGCTCCGATCCCTATCACCACGATCCGCTTCGCTCTCGCTTCCAGGAGCGGCTGCTTGACCGCCTGGCAATCGATCGCGACGAGGAGAATGCCGTCGACGCCCGACGCGATCGCCTGACGCACCAGCGGGGCGTCGTTGCCGACATTGAGCTGAGCGTCGTAGAGGTCAGGATCCCAGCCGATTGCCCGCGCCGCGTCGAGGGCTGCATCCGCCGGGATCTTGGCGCTGCTCGCCGCCTGCCCTGCAGAGATCACCGCGACGCGTTTGTGCGTGGCTGCGGGCCGCGGTGTCGGGTCCACGTTGCGATAGGTTCCGCGATACGCCTTTTCTGTGGCTCGAGTCGCAGCGCGTAGGGCCGCGTCGTCGCGACCTTCGTTCCGTGCGCTTCCCGAGCCGAACGCGCTGTGAGGGACGAAGGCGATGGTCATCACAACGGTTGACGTCGCAATGACTCGGCGGGCCGTCCGTTGGTGCAGCTTCCGCGGCCCGTTCGGCGGTCGAGGTTGGAGCCGCGCGTCGCCGAGCCACCCTGGGATCGAGCAGCGAAGACGGGTCACGGCAACACCCTTCGGGAACCAGTCGCGTCGGCGCGGGCACGCAGTCTCGCATCTCTGAGCGGGCGAGGTGGCGCTGTTCCCGAGTCGGAGCCCGTCACGTGGTCGGAGACTCGAGCGGAGGGTTCACCGAACTAGGCATCGAGCGCGGCGCCAACGCTTGCACGATCGCGCGGGTGCAGCGTCCTCGAGCCCGGATCCCGGGAACCCACTCAGGGCGATCTCAGCTCCAGATGTCGCGCAGGATGTTGAGCACGACACGCGAACCGAGCCGATCGACCTTCACGCGAAGCTCACGCAGGTCGGACGAGAGCGCTCGTCGCACCGCGCCCTGGCGCTCGACCGCACACGTGACGACGAGGAAGCCGCCGCCACCGGCGCCCGTGACCTTCGCGCCCGACGCGCCGGCGTCGAGCGCCCGCGCCACGGCGTCGTCGATCTGCGCATTCGTGACGCCCGGCGCCAGCTTGCGCTTCGCCTCCCATCCTTGGCGGATGGCCGCGCCCAGCGCGTCGATGTCGCCGTTCACGATGTGGTCGACCCCGAACCCGGCAAGGTCACGCAAGAGGTCGAGCTGCGGACGCGTGCATGCGATGTTGGCCCGCTGCTGGCCCAGGATTGCATCTGCGCTGCGTGTGCCCCCCGTGTAGAAGAGCATCAGCTGGTCCTGGAAGTTGCACAGCGCCGCGGACGAGAGGCTGACCTCGGCCGCGTCCACCCGTTCACCAGGCCCGAAGCGGATGTCTCGCACACCTCCGAGCGCGGCAACGTATTGGTCCTGCTTACCGATCGGCTTCCCGCAGCGTTCGATTTCGATCTCGCACGCACGCGCGGCCAGTTCGGCGCCCGTCATCGGGCAGCCCCTGTATGCCGACAACGCGTGGAGGAGGCCGACGGTCACCGCCGACGACGATCCGAGCCCCGAGCCGCCCGACGGAATGTCGGCCAAGGTCGTGATCTCGACGCCGCTCGCCACGCCGGTCATCTCCATCGCCTCGCGGACGAGCTCGTGCTCGATCTCGTCGACGCGTGACACGATCTCCTTCTTGGAGTAGTTGATGTAGATGTCGTCGTCGAATCGCTGCTTGACGATCACGTAGACGTACTTGTCGAGCGCGACGTTCAGGACCCGGCCGCCATACTCTCGGTAGTAGTCGGGCAGGTCGGTCCCACCGCCGAGCAACCCGATTCGCAGCGGCGTCTGCGTGATGATCATGGGGCCACCGCCGGCCACTCTTCGAGAGCGCTGCGATACGCGCCGACCGTCCCGATGTCGCGGAAATAGCCGGCGATCGGCAGCACTCGTGCCCGGCCGACGAGCCGCGGAATCAAGTCGTATCCGAGATCGAGGGGCGGCCGCCCGTGGAGCTCGTCGAGCAGCGTGGGGGCGAACGCGTAGATGCCGGCATTGGCGAGGCGCGATCTCGGTCGGCGTGGCTTCTCTTGGAAGCTCACCATCCATCCGTCGTCGTCCACTTCGACGATCCCGACCTCGGACGGGCGGTCGGTCCGGAACGCGGTCAGCGTCGCCGGCGCCGAACCGGCCTCGTGATAGGTGACGAGTGACCGGACATCGAAGTCGGTGAGGTTGTCGGCGTTGCAGACGAGAAAGAATTTCTCCGCGTCGACCCAGCTCCGATTGTCGACCAGCGTGCCGGCGCTCCCGAGCAGCTCGGGTTCATACGAGAGCCGCACGACCGGGGGGCCGACGCGCGCCTCGACGTGCTCCGCGACCGTGGGGGCGAGGTGGTGGAGGTTCACCATCACTTCGTCGACTCCCGCGTCGGCCAGCGCGTCGAACCAACGGTCGAGGATCGGCCGACCCCCGATCGGCACCATGCACTTCGGGATGGTGTCGGTGATCGGCTTGAGCCGGCTCCCGACTCCCGCGGCGAGCAAGAACGCCTTCATCGCTGTGCTCGCCGTACGACGCCGAGCGCTCGCATGCGCTCGTTCGCGTCGGCCAGCACGCCGTCGAGTCCGGGCATGCCCTCGAGCCACTTCGCGTACGCGGCAACCGAGTCGTCGGGTCGGCGCTGCGCCGACCAACCGAGCGAGCGGAGCGCAGTCACGTCCGACAGGATGTGCCGTGTATCGCCGAAGCGATACTCGCCGGTGACGAGTGCCGGCTGCTCCGAGCCGTACTGACGCATGACGATGTCGGCCATCGCGCGGGTGCTGACCGGCTCGCCGCCTCCGACATTCAGCACGTGTCCGACCGCGCGCTCGTCTTCGAGCACCAACAGGTTCGCGTCCACCACGTCATCGATGTTGACGTAGTCGCGGATCGACTGGCCGTCCTCGTACACCGTCGGTGGCACGCCCTGCAGGTAACTGAGACAGAAGATGCGGCACGCCCCCGAATAAGCGTTGTACACGGACTGCCGCGGCCCCTGCACGATGCTGTAGCGCAACGCGACCGTCGGAATGTCGTACCGACGGCCCAGGTTCAGGGCCACCATCTCCTGCGCGTACTTCGACATTCCGTACGGGTTCTGCGGATTGGCGACTGTTTCCGGTGTCGCCATCAGTTCCAGCGGCCCGTTGCACACGGGGCAGCACAGGTCCCAGTGCCCGGCGGCGAGTGCGCGTTCGGGACGCATGGCGGGGAGCTGGTCGCCGTCGCGGGCACACCGGTACAGTCCCTCGCCCATCGCCCCTTGAGAGGACGCCACGACGATCCGCGCGAGTTCGAGGCGCTCGGCAACGATGATCTCGTAGATCATCGCGGTCGGCACCACATTGACGGCGGAGAACCGTGAGAATTCGGGAAAATAGTCTTGGTACGCAGCGAAGTGATACACCGCGTCGACACGACGAAGAAGGTTTGCAACCAGCTCGCGGTTGCGAACGTCGCCTTCGTAGAAGTCGACGTCGGCACCGAGGTGCGCCGGTGTCTTGTCGCGATGGACCGGCGGCATCAACGCGTCGAGGACGACGACGTCGTGTCCCAGCTCCAGCAAGCGATCGCACGTATGCGAGCCGATGAAGCCGGCTCCGCCGGTGACGAGCACCCTCATGAGCGGCGGACCCGTCGTCGCTGGTTGACCTCGCGGTAGACATCGAGTGTCGAGGCGGCCGTCGCGCTCCAGGTGAACTGCGCGGCCCGCCAGAGCCCGAGCTCGCGCAACCGCTCCTTTGCCGGTCCTGCGGCCTCGATCACCGCGCGCGCGATGGATGGCGGGGAGGTCGGGTCGGCGAGCAGGGCGGCGCCGCCCGCGGTCTCCGGCATCGCACTCGTGCTCGACGTCACCACCGGGCAGCCGCACGCCATCGCCTCGAGGATCGGAAGCCCGAACGTCTCGTTGAACGACGGGTACACGAAGACGTCGGCCGCCCGGTAGAACTCGACGGTCGCGTCGAGTGGGACACCACCCGTGAACACGACGTCGTCCAGAATGCCGAGCTCGGACGCCATGCCGCGCAGCCGTGTGGCGTAGTCCTTGTCGCGAGGGGGCCCGACGACGACCAACTGATGATCTGGGAGCTCACGGCGCGCCAGCGCCCAGGCTCGCAGCAAACCGTCGCAGTTCTTGTACGACCACAAGGACGACACGAAGAGCACGAACGGTTTCGTCACGCCGTATGCCGCGAGGCGCGCCCGTGCGGCGGGTGCGCTGCCGGGCTTGAACAGGTGATGGTCGACCGCCTCGGGGATGAGTCGGAACTTGCTGGAATCGACGTCGAGATGCTGCGTGATCTCGGACCGGAGGCTCTCCGAGTTGATGATGATCGCCTCGGCGGCCTTCACGGATCGCGGATAGTTGATCCGGCGGTACGCGCGAGCGGACGTCGAGAGCGCACCAGGCTGCGTGAACGCATGCATCGTCTTGATGTGCAGCACGAGTGACCACGAGGGATTCGCGATCGGTGCCATCAGCGTGTTGAACACGTCGACGCCGGCGAGTGGAAGCCGAATTGGTGAGTACACGTGCTCGCTCAGGGTGCGGAGCGTTCGCCGCTCGTTCGACCATGGATAGGTGATGTAGTGCACGTTGGGCCCATACCCGTCGTAGGCGTGACGTGCGCGTGGGCTCACGAGCAGGTGGAGCTCCTCACCGTCGGCAAGCCGGGCGGCCATCTCGGGGATGACGCGCGTCCAGAACCAGTGGGCGCCGGAGGGATTCGCGGGATCCTCCGTCAGCAGGTTGATCGCGACCCGCATTCGTCGTGGGCGTTGCTCGGCGCGTCGAGGGTCGAGTGTGCGGAGTTCGTCGATGGCCATGGTTCAGAAGGCCCTCGAAGCGATCGCGGTGTCCGTCATTCGCGACTGTCGGATGTACTGCGCGAGTGCGTGCATGATTGCCTGGTGGAGGTCCTCGACGATGCCATAGTTCGACGCGTCGACATGGATGTTGACGTCGGCCATCCGCTGCGCTTCGCCGCCGCCGAAGCCGGTGAGTGCGATCGTGGACACACCGCAGTCGCGGGCCGCGATCAGCGCGCGGATGATGTTCGGCGAGCGTCCGGAGGACGAAATCGCGAGCAGCACGTCGCCGGGCCTCGCCTGGGTGCGGATCTGGTACGCGAACACGTCCTCGTAGCCGATGTCGTTCGCGATCGCGGTGATGAGCTCGACGTTGGTGGCGAGGCTCAGCACTCGAGGGGACAGATCCGTGTCGGTGGAGACACCCTTGAGGTGATCGCACTGCAGATGGTTCGCGATGGCAGCCGAACCGCCGTTCCCGCAGGCGAAGATGCAGCTTCCGCGAGCGTGTGCGTCGAGGATCAGACGCGTGGCGCGTGCGACTGCAGCGCGGTCGATCGTGAACGCGGCCCGGTCGAGGATCGCGTGGTAGTCGTCGAAGTATGACGACGCGTCGGGATACGGACGGGTCGGAAACTCGTCGGTTCGCGCCCTGGCGCCTCCGGACACGACCTCGGGGTCGTGCAGCGACGTCATGTCCGGACCCGGTCGAGGATGAAGGGCGCGGCCTGCGCCAGGCTGCTGAAGCTCCACACCCGCGGTCCGTCGTGGGGTTCCGGACCGACATTGATCGCGCACGCGCCGATCTCCTCCGCCAGGCCCATGTCTTCCGGTCGATCACCGATCACCCACGACGTCGTGAGGTCGAGGTTGAGCGCCGCGGCGGCGGCGTGGGCCATGCCCGGTCTGGGTTTCCTGTCGTCACTCGTACGGGCAAATGCTTCGATGACGCCCGAGGGGTGGTACGGGCAGTACAGGAACATGTCGATGTGGGCCCCATGGCGGCGCAGGTGCCGTGCGATGTACGCGTGCACCGCCTCGACCTCGCTGAGTCCGTACAGCCCGCGCGCGACACCACTCTGGTTGGTCACGACCACGACCGGGACGGCGGCGCGGTTGAAGAGTGCGATCGCCGCCGCGGCGCCATCGATGAAGTCGACCCGGTCGATCGATCCCACGTAGCCGTGGTCGACGATGAGGGTGCCGTCACGATCGAGCAGGATGCCGGGTCGCGGCGAGCGCGCCGTTGCACGATGGTCGGGAATGGTGCGAGCGTGGCCGAGCGCGGTCATGCGGATGTCCTCTCGCCTCCGGTTGCCGGTAGCGGCCGATGGCAGGGCTCGTGCGCCGGCAACCATGGCGGTCGGCCAATGCTGCCGTCCGCCTGAATCACGAGTAGTGACGCCACGAATGTCAGAGCGCGACCGGCGGTCGGAGATACGTTCGCCACCGCGTCAACTCGGTAGCTCGAGCACGCTACGGAGATGCCGGGTGACCTCCGAGCACGAGCCGATCCCGACGAGCGTCGTCGTCGGCTCGCGGAGCCCGAACCGGGGCGAGTACCAACCGAGGATCGGTTCGAGCTCACCGTGGTGGGCGCTCCACAGCAGCGAGTCGGGAAGGTGGAGGGTGGCTCGCCGCGGGCCGAGCGAGGACGCCCACCGGAGGTGCGCGACCGAGCCCTCCACCTCGACCTCGACTGCCGGACCGAGGTGAAAGGTCATACGGATGACGTGGGTCCCGAGCGTCTCGACCTGATCGACGATCTCCAGACGGCACCGTCGCCGATCGAGCTCGACCGTTCGTCGGTGTGTCGCCGGCGGCTCGAGGTCTTGGTAGCCATCGTGGTGCGCCGACCACGACACGACGTCGCCGTCGTCAGCCGTCATCACTCGGTCGACGGTGCTGCGCGCCGATCGCACCCACAGGAACGGGCCGCCCGAGCGTGACTGGTCGCGGCCGGCGATCTCGACGGTGTTGTGCGCGAGCGTCGACCGGAAGTAGGAGCGCCACGGCGCTTCGCCGTGGTAGCAGTAGGTTCCGGGGTCAGCGAGGATGTCGATCCCGCCGTAGCGGAGCTCGACCGAGAGCGCGTCGGCATGCGCGTGCGCGGCGATCGAGAGATAGCCGTGCGGGCCGGCGTCGCATCGGCACCAGATCTCGTTTCCCGGCGCTACCTCACCGGCCGGAGTTCGGAGCATCGTCATTCCCGCGTCGGTGAAGTGCGACGGCCGCGTCGCCGGACGATCCTCGAACGTTCGGGGACCATTCGCGAGCGTGGCGAGCAGCGTGCTCACCACCGTCCCGGGCACGTCGGGCCACCAGGGGAGCGGCGCGAACAACGCGCCCCCGACCGCGAGGAAGGACGACCATCCCGCCCGTTCGCCGTCGATATCCAGCACCCTGGCGTCGTCGCCGTCGCCCTGCCGCGGCGGGCGCAAGGTCTCGTCGACCATTGCGGCGGCGGCGTCGACCATGGCGCAGAGAAGGTGCCACGTGCCCTCGTCGAGTGGCGCCCGAGCCCCGTCGCACTCCACTGCGGCCACGAGCCCGAGCATGGCGACGAACGCGTGGTATTCGGACGCGAGCTCCCGGTTGAGTCCGGTCGCGAAGGTGTTTCGTTGCAATTCCGCCTCGAGCAGCGCGGCGGCATCGGCCCTCCAACGCTCGCTCTCCTCGAACCACGGCAGCCCGCACGCGGCCACGAGCTGGCCCGCGGCCTCGGCGATCACGTGGTTGTTGGCGGACGAGCCGACGCTGCGGAAGCGCGCCAGGTAGCGCTGATGCCAATGGATCTGTCGCAGCGCGCGAGGGTTCTCGTCGAAGAGTGACTTCACGCCGGGCCATCCGGCCAGCAAGCGTCGGATCCACGTCCACGCGATCAGTCGGAGACCTATCTCGATCCCGCTCGTCCAATGCACACCGGACAAGAAGGGGTTCTCACGCCACCACGATTCGAGCTGACACCGGACGATGTCGGCATAACGTTCGTCGTGCGTCAGGAAGTACGCGCCCGAAAGCAAA
The DNA here is from genome assembly GCA_963819475.1 of uncultured Actinomycetes bacterium. Lineage (GTDB taxonomy): Bacteria > Actinomycetota > Acidimicrobiia > IMCC26256 > DASPTH01 > DASUAS01. The sequence continues at coordinate 186,461 of CAWFWE010000011.1, read as the reverse complement.
GTGAGGTGGTGGTGCCGGGAGAGTTCCCACACCTGTTTCACGTTGCCGGTCTCGCGCTCGGACCGGTGCCGGATGCGGAAGGCGAAGCGGTCCTGGGGTGCGCGCCGACCAGTCACGGGGTCGTGGAACCAATCCGGGTCCCTGATGTCGGCCCGCGGCACCCCCAGGGAGACCGAGCGACCGGCGAGCAGCTCTTCGGCCGTCGCGACGAGCTCCGACGCCGCCGCGGCGGGGACCGAGGTCCGCGCGCGTCGAGCGGGAGCTCCGGCGCGGCGCGGGAGACGAGAGGTGGGACCGGCGGCGGCGACCCTTCCGGGCGGACCCGGTGACGCACCCACAACCACCGGTCCACCTGCTCGCGGGACCGCCAGGCGAGCTCGGTGGCCGACATGCCGCGCGCGCGGTCGACGTACCACCCGAGTTGTGGACCCCTCACGGGCGCTCAGGCCCGCCGCTCGCGAGGCTGTCGGCCACCGCCAACGTGGCCGCCGTGGTCGCCGTGAGTGAGCTCCACGGGATGGGCATGGGCTTGCCCTGACGCACGGACGTGACGAACGCGCGCAGCTGGCCTGCTTGACCCTTGTCGAGCTTTCCCAACGCTCGCCGGCTGCGCCGGCGCCAGCCCGACCACACCGTGGCTCGGCGGAAATTCTCGAGCTGCGCGTTGCGCCCGTTCGCAGCGGCGTCGAACGTCTCCTTCGGGTAGCGGGTGCTGCCGCTCGCGACGTACGTGATCGTCCCGATCGCGCCGTTCTCGAACCCGAGCGTCACGTGGAGCGCGTCGGACTCATGGCCGATCGCGAAGACTTCCGTGACGGCGGAGTCGAACCACCAGCTCAGAGCATCGATGAAATGGCCGCCCTCACCGGTGAAGCGTGAGCCCTCGTGCTCGTCCGCGTACCAACTCGATGGTGCGAGTTTCCCCGCGTTCACGAAGTAGCGGGCCGTTCCGAACTTGCCGCCCGCACCGAAGTGTTGCTTCAGGTCCACGAGGAGCGGGGCGAAGCGCCGATTGAAACCGACCATGAGCCGGTCGTTCCCGGTGGCAGTGACGGCATCCACCACGCTCGCGAGTTCGGCGCGCGACAACGCAAGCGGCTTCTCGACGAACACGGCCTTGCCACGCTCGAGGGCCGCGCACGTGAGCGCAGCATGCGAATGATGGCGGGTCGTGATGAACAGGGCGTCGACGTCGTCGTCGTCGAGGACGGCATCGGCCCCGACCGATGCGTGTGCAAACCCGAACCGGCGTTGCGCGTCGACCGCAGTGAGCGAGCGGCCCGTCGCGACGTGCACGAGTTCGATGTCCGGGGCGGAGGCAAGGTGCGGAAGCAGCATCGAAGATGCGTAGTTGCCGGCGCCGATGAAGCCGACGCGCACTGGGCGTCCGGTGCGAGCGACCGCGCTCCGGGATGCACGAGTCGGTGGCGTCTCGATGGGAACCGAACGCGCGGTGACGGTCGCCAGCGGGCGCGGATACTCGAACAGGTAGCCGACGCCGCCCATGGCGCCGGACGCCAAGCCGGCATAGACGTCGGGTGCGACGTCGATGGGGAAGGTGTCCGACACGAGGGACTCGACGTCGAGTAGGTCACGCGCGAGAAGATCGACGAAGCACGCGAGATTGCGGCGTTCCGTCCAGCGGACGTAGCCGGCTGGATAGTCGACGCCTTCGAGCTCGTAGCGGTCGTCGTATCGCCCGGGTCCGTACGAGCGCGAGAAACGGACGTCGAGCTCCTTGTCGTAGTACGCGTTCCACGGGAGATCGAGGCTGCACTTCCCGACGTCCACGACCCGGGCGCGGTCCCGAGCGACGCGCGCCGCGAGCTCGACCGGCGCGTTCGACGTACCGCCGGCGGCGATGAAGACGTGGTCGGCACCGAGGCCGTGGGAGCACAACCCGAGCTGCTCCTCGACGCGTTCGATGCCGTCGCAGTCGGACGCGGCGGCGGCGAGTGCGCCGGCGCTCTCGGCAAGTCGGCAGCGGTCGGGTACCACGTCGAGCCCGACCACCCGCACACCGGACGCGACGAGCAGCTGGACGATGAGCTGGCCGACCAGGCCGAGCCCGATCACGCACGCAGTCTCACCGAGCTGGACTTCGGCGCGACGCACCGCGTGCATGGCGACCGCTCCGACGGTCGCGAACGCGGCATGTTTCGGCGCGACACCGTCGGGCACGGGCACGCAGAGGTTGCGCGGTACCCAGTTGACCTCTGCGTGGAGCGCATGTTCGTTCCCTGCGCATGCGACCAGCTGTCCGACGGAGAATTCGTCCGCGTCCTCGCCGATCTCGACGACGACACCGGAGAGCGAGTACCCGAGCGGGGTGTGCGAGTCGAGCCGGGTGATGGCGCGCTGATAGGCCGTGATCGGGCCCACCTGGCGCGCCGTGTCGAGGACCTGCCGCACCTGATCCGGCCGCGCTCGTGCCTTGCCGACGAGCCCGAGCTTCGCTTCGCCCACCTTCATCATCTCCGTACCGGTGGAGATGAGCGAGAACAGCGTGTGCACCAGGACACCACCCGGCCGGCAATGCGGCGTCGGCACGTCGAGCACCGACAGGTCACCGGAGCGGTAGTTCTGAGCCACTTGCTTCATGCTGCGATACTCCCGACACCCAACTCGGTCATGCGCTGATACCAGAGCTCCAACGACAGCAGTTGCCAGATCTGCTTCGCCCGGTCCTGTCGCCCCTGTCGGTCGTCATCGACGAGCCGCGACACGCCCGCGTGTTGGAGCACGCCGGTGTTCACGAGCTGGCCTTCGAGAAGCACTTCGTCCACGAGCGTGCGGAGGTCGCGCGAGACCCACGCGCGGATGGGCGCGCCGAACGAGGCCTTCGGCCGGTAGACGATGTCTCGCGGGAGCCATTCCTCGGCCGCGGCCTTCAGCGCGCGTTTTCCGTGGCGACCACGCACCTTGTCCGAGCCGCGCAGGGCGAACGCGGCCCGCACGAGATCGACGTCGACGAACGGCACGCGAACTTCGGTCGACGCCGCCATGCTCGCCCGGTCGGTGTATGCGAGGTTCAGACCGGGGAGGAACAGCCGTGCGTCGGCGAGGCACATTCGGTTGACGTGATCGCCCAACGCCGTGTCGGCGTAGACGTCCTGGTGCTCCTGCATGACGTCGGCGACACACTCCTTCAAGTCGGGTGAGATCACGTCGAGCACCTCGTCCGCGCCGTACAGCGTGTAGCTGCGCCGAAATGCCGCCTCCTCGGGCAACTCCGCAAAGGTCAGGAACCGTTTGGCCCACCGTACGGACCGCACGCCGTGGCCCCCGACCGCCACCGGTAGCCGATCCACCGCAGGCTCCACGACGCGTTGCCGTACACCTCGTGGCAGGCGTTGATAGCGGGACGCCATGACGCAGGCGGCGTGCTTCCGGTAGCCGCCGAAGAGCTCGTCGGCACCCATCCCCGAGAGGAGCACCTTCACACCCGCAGCGCGCGCACTCTCGCAGATGAGCAAGGTGTTGATGGCCGCAGGATCCCCTACGGGTTCGTCGAGGATATCGACCATCCGCGGGAGCAGGTCGACGATGTCGGGGGCGATCTCGATCTCGTGCAGGCCGATGCCGAACTGGCGCGCGACCCGACGTGCGTAGTGGGCATCGTCGGGCATTGCCTCGAAGAGCTGGTCCTCGCGTCGGAACCGGATGGTGTATGCATCGATGCTCGGATCGTGCCGCTTGGCGAGCACGGTCACGATGCTCGAGTCGAGGCCTCCGCTGAGGAACGTCGACACGGGCGCATCGGACACCAGATGCGCCGCGACCGAGTCCTCCACGACGTGGCGGAGATCCGGGGGCGGATCGTCCGCGGCGGCCGCCGCGACCTCGGCAATGTCCCAGTAACGATGCACGGCCAATGATCCGTCTGGGCGCATCTCGGCCCACGAGCCCGGTGGCAGCTTCTCGACTCCCTCGATTGCACACCGCTGGTCGGGGACCCAGTAGTACAGGATCGACGCGACGACAGCCGCGGCGTCGACTCGCAATTCGGGGCCGAGCACGCGGGTGACCGCTTTCAATTCGGACGCGAACACGAGCGCCCCGTCACGGTACAGGTAGTACAGAGGCTTGATGCCGAGCTGGTCGCGGGCGAGCACCAGGCGACCGGTGCGCTCATCGAGGAGCGAGAACGCGAACATGCCGCGGAAACGATCGAGACATGCCGGTCCCCACCGGTACCAGGACTCGAGGACGACCTCGGTGTCGGACGACGTGGAGAACTGGGCGCCGGCGCTTGCGAGCTCGCGGCGCAGCTCGCGGAAGTTGTAGAGCTCGCCGTTGTAACAGAGGGTCAGTCCGTGCTTCGAAAACGGCTGGTCGGCCGCGGCTGTCAAGTCGATGATCGCGAGGCGGCGGTGCGCAAGCGAGACGTCGATGGCGTCATTGTGGTAATCACGGCAGCCGTGCGCATCGGGGCCTCGGTGCGACAGCGCGTCGGCCATCGCGCGCGTGACGCGGGCGCCGTCCCGCCAGCGATAGGTGCCCGCGATCCCGCACATCGGTCAGTCAGCTGGAGGTGGTCAGGGCCGGTGGCCGCGAGTCTTCGATCCCGAACAGCCGGTCGTAGACCGAGACGTATCGATCGCGCTGGTGCTCCCACGACAGCTCGCGCTCGACTCGCTGCCGGCCGGTCGTGCCCATCGCGACGCGGCGCGGCTCGTCGTCGAGAAGGTCGACGAGCGCCTGCGCGAAGCTGTCAATCCGATTCGGTGTCGCGTAGACCGCCGCGTCGGCGGCGGAGACCCGCGTCTCCAGCAGATCGAAGGCGACGACGGGTAGCCGGTAGGCCATGTACTCGAGCGTCTTGTTCATCGTGGAAACGTCGTTGAGCGGGTTCTTGGGGTCGGGCGACAACCCGACGTCGGCGGTGGAGAGCACGCTCGTCACGACGTCGTCGGGAACCCGGCCGGTGAAGGACACGAAGTCCTCCAAGCCGAGCTCGTCCCGCAGCGCAACGAGCTCGTCGAAGCAGTCACCGCTGCCCATCAGCACGAACGCCACGTCGACGCGGTTGAGCCGGTTGACGATGTAGTGGGCAGCTCGCAGGACGTTGTCCACGCCGTCCTGTGGTCCCATGACGCCGATGTACGCAGCGAGGAAGCGTCGACCCCGGCGCCACGAGGGATCCGGATCGCCTCGGCGCAACCGGTCGGCGGCAGGACCGGTGCGGACGACCGTGATGTCGTCATCGTTCACGTCCCCACGTTGCCGGGCGACGCGTGCATACGACTCGTTCGTGGCGATGACGTGATCCGCAGCGCGGTAGGTGCGGCGCTCGAGGAACCGAAGCGCATATCCGAGCTTTCGCGAACCTTGAGGAAAGCGGGACTCGAACAGCTCGGGGCACAGGTCGTGCTGATCGAAGACGAAGCGCGTACCGGAGATAGCGCGCCAGGTGATCCCGAGCGGCCAGAAGATGTCGGGCGGGTTGCAGGTCTGGATCGCGTCGATCCACCCGCCTCGCCGAGCACGCACCGCAAGGAGCGTGGTCATCGCAAAGGAACGCGCGTACTCGCCGAAGTATGCGAGCGCGCCGGTTGCGGCAGTGCGCAGGGGGTACTTGTAGAGCTCGACACCCTGCAACACCTCGTACGGCGGGTCACCGGGGCCACTCGGGCAGATGACGGCGACCTGGTAGCCCGCCTCGACCAGCGCTCGGCACTCGAGCCAGACCCTTCGATCGAACGGAACCGGGAGGTTCTGGACGATGATGAGCACCCGGCGCGAGTTGCTGGTCGTGGGTTCCCGCGTCACCAACACACACCCGCGTAACCGTCGAGGTCCTCGACCGTCGGGCCCAGGTCCCCGCTGAGGTCGATGATGTGCCTCGGGGGATCCGACACGAGCGCCCGGACCACCGCGCTGTCGCTCGAAGACACGAGGGCCAGGTCCGCACGGTCCAGGGCTGTCGTCGGAGTGTCCACGAGCAGCCGGCTGAGATGAGGGAGCTTCGCGTCGATGTAGCGGCGATTCGAGCCGGTCAAGCGCGAATGCTTCACGATCGGGTCATAGACGCGTACCTCGAAGCCCTTGCCGACGAGCGTTTCGGCGAGCGTGACGTTTGGGCTCTCGCGCAGATCGTCGGTCTGCATCTTGAAGCTCAAGCCGAGTATGGCGACGACCCGCGCGTCGGACGCGACGATCCGGTCCACCACCGCGTCGACCGCGGAGGAATTCGATGCGAGCGTTCCTGCCAGAAGCGGCAGGTCCAGGTCGCTCTTGCGCGCGAGATAGAGCAGCGATCGCAGGTCTTTCGGGAGGCACGACCCCCCGAACGCGAAGCCCGGCCGCAGGTAGCGCGGTGAGAGATTGAGGACCGTGTCCTCACAGAAGAGGTCCATGACGGTCCTGGCATCCACCTGCAGTGCTCGGAAGAGCCGCGCGAGCTCGTTCGTGAACGAAACCTTCGTCGCATGGAACGCGTTGCAGGCGTACTTCAGCGCCTCCGCGGTTCGTACGTCGACGACGCGGATCGGACGATCGACGAAGGAGAAGAGCTCGCCGACCACCGTCGACACACGAGGTTCGGCGGTGCCGAGCACCAGGAGGGGCGGCGCGAAGAAGTCGGAGATGCCCGACCCTTCGCGGAGGAACTCCGGACACATTGCATAGCCGTGCTCGCACGGCGTGCCGGTAGGGAGGGCGCGTAGCCGTGGTCCGATGAACGCGTCGACGGTTCCCGGCGGCACCGTGCTCCTCAACACGAGGCACCGATAGCCCGACGCCGGCGGTTCGACCGTCGGGAGCTGCCGCACGATCGCATCCACGGTGCGATCGACTTGCGAGAGATCGGTGCTCCAGTTCGGCGACGAAGGCGTGCCGACGCAGATCAACACCACCTCGGCCTCGCTGATCGCCGGTGAGATCTCGGTAGTCGCGTGCAGTCCTCCCGAGTCGACCGAACGCCGCACGAGCTCATCGAGGCCCGGCTCTGCCACCGGCGAGACGCCACGCGACACGGCCGCGACCTTCTCGACATCGACATCGACCGCCCAGACGTCGTGCGCTGCCTCAGCGAGGCACGCGGCGGTCACCGTGCCCACGTATCCGAGTCCGAACACTGCGACCTTCATCCCGACAAGTCCTTCCGTCTAGCCCTCATGAGGCGCGTGCGCGGGTCGCAGATACGGAAGTTGCCAGAGGGGGCATGAGCAGGGAGGCCGCGACCGCGAGATCGAGGATGTACGGCGAGGCGTCCCCGAGGCCCGTTTCCGTATATGACGCGATGGCGCAGTAGCAGACCAGGAACAGCGCGAGTGCCGACGCAGGGCCCCGCGGCCGGATGAGGCACGTCACGAGAAGGACGATGAGGATGGCCGCGACGATCAGGTCACCGACGAGGCCTTGCTCCTGGTAGACGGCCAACCACGAGTTGTCGATCGGGAGGCCCTCGAACGACTTGTCGGACAGCCCCGAACCGAGCCACAGCTCGAGATCCGAGCGAGGCTCGTCCACGATCCGGTCCCAGACCTTCGCACGGCCGGTGAGGCCGGACAGCTCCTCGGACGATTGGCCGCGGTCGAACCAGGTGGAGACCAGACCGCCGAGCGGCCCGGCGGCGAGCGCGGCCACGACGAGCAGCGCGACCAAGCAGCGTCGGGCGCGGCGACGCACCGCAACGAGGCTGAGCGTCGCGGCGGTCACGCCGGCGATGAGACCGATCGTTGCCGTCCGGGTATGGGTGAGAACCACGATTGCGAGCCCGGCGGCTGCCGTCGCGAGGGCGGGACGCGTCTTGAGCACGCCGCTGAGCCACGCCACGATCACCATCCCGGTGAGCACGGCCGCGAAGTGCGCAACCTGCGTCGACGGACTCGGCCAGATGCTGTTGTACAGCCGGCCATCGACGAAGGCGCCTCCAGGGCTGATGAGCAGGCCCAACAGGACGGTCCCGCATGCCACCGCGAGGCAACGCACGTGCCAGCGCGCGACCAGCATGTCGCGGCGGCCCCACAGAGGTGTCAACAACCACAACACGGCGACGAACGCGGCGAATCGGACGTCGCGCGCGAGCGTCCCGATCCCTGGGTCGAGCCGCACGCTCGTCACGAGGCTCGACAACACGAGGATGCTGAAGAGCCCGAGACACAGGTTGGGGCGCACCAATCGGTCCCGATTCACCAGCAGCACCCACACGAAGGCGAGCACCAGGGCTCCTTGTGCGACCAACTTCACGACGCCGCTCGGCAGCGGCAACAAGGTCGGCACTCCGTAGAACGTCAAGCCGTTCACTAGGAGCAGTCCCCAGATGAAGCCGGCATGCCGCCATGCGTCCCGTTCGGCCCGCATGGCGTCGGCGCCCTGTAAGGACGCGTCGGTGCTCACGGGTCCGTGCCCGGCGGCGACCAGGTGACCGATTCACGGCCGGGCGACGACGCGTCCGCCTGACCGTCCGCTGGTCGACCGAACGACTCGTCGTGAGCACTCGAGCCGACGAGGACAACGGAGCGGAGCTCGACCTGCGCGACCTCGAGCATGTCGGCGGCCGCACGGAGCGTCGTCATCGTCGACCGGCCCGCGGTCACGATCGCGACGGCGGTCGACGCGAGCGTGCGGATGTGCTCGGCGCCCTCTGCCGGGTCGAGCATCGCCAAGACGAGGACGACCTGTTCCGCGGCGGGGGACGGTGCTCCGAGGCTGTCGGTGAGCGGCACCAGGCGGATGTGACCGCACGCGTCACCGCCGTTCGTCTCGGGTTCGTGTTCTCGGAGAAGGCGGTGGCCGCTGATGACGCCCCGCTCGCTGGCATCGACGACGGCGACGTCTACGCCATCGCGTGCGAGCGCCGCCGCGGTTGCGCACACGGATGCTGTCGCAACCTCGAGCCCGCCGACCGCGATCACGGCGAGCGAATGGTCGCTCGACGCCCTCGTCGTCAGCTGGTCGCGCAAATGCGTCACGACCTTCGCGAGCTCGGGCGTCGGCCGGGCGATCAGCTTCCTCATGGCGCGCCTGGCCCTCCGCCGGCCGACGCGGATCGGGCCGGTGCTGAGGTTGACGGAGTGGCGCATCGCCTCGGCGACGTCGTCGCGCCTCCAGACCCGGTTCGACGTCACTGCCAAGAGGACGACGAGTGCGAGGCCGATCGCCAATCCCGCCGCGAGACCAGAGAGGGCATTGCGTCCGAGTTCCTTGATCATGGAGCGCTCGACCGGAGTGGCCCGGTCGATGGCGAAGCTGCCCTTGACGACGGCAGCGCTCGAGCTCGTCTGGGCCTCGATCGAGTCGTTCAGTGCGGTGAATTCGTCGTTGAGGCTTGCCTGCCGCGCCAGCAGTGCCGCGGTCTCGGGGTCGGTGCTCGTGATCGCACCCACTTGCGCGCCGAGCTGGCGAGTGATCTCGGTGATCTGGCTCTGAATCGCCTCCTGGCGCTTCACGAGTCCGTCGATGATGGCGTCGGACTGATGTTGGTAGACGTCGGCGCGGTACGCGAGATACTCGCGAGCCAACGCGTCCGCGCGGCGAATGGCGGCCGAGCTCGAGGACGCGGAGACCGAGATGCTGAGGAGGTCGTCACTCAACGCGGTGCCCTTGTAGCTGGAGGCGAATGCCGCGGGCGATTCGCGGAGATGGAGCGAGTTGACGACCCGACGAGCGACGGCATCGGTTTCGAGCAACTGAGCATCCGTCGTCATCGCGCGCGCGCGATCGCTCGCGGCCGGGAACGTGAGCAGGACTTTCGTCTCGGCCTGCGGCGTCGGTGCCATCGCGACCGACAGGAGGAGTCCGACGACGAGGCCCGCGATGGCCGAGCCGATCACCCAGCGCCGTCGTCGCTGCAGCGCGTCGAGAATGAAGTGGAGGTTGACGAATCGCGACCCCGCGCCGACTCCGAGCCACTCATCTGCTTCGTCGGCGTTCGCCGCCTCGGTGGTGACGGGAACAGGTGTAGCCGCCGAAGAGCCAGTGGGCGTCCAGGCGTCCGCGTAGGGTGCCGGCCACACGACGATGTCATCGCCGAGGCGCTCGACGAGCGTTGGCGCGTCGTGGCCGTTCGTCGCCACCTCGTTCTGGGCAGGCATCATCGTGCTCGGTGCAAGCGCGCCGCCCGTGGAACCGTTCCTGTGCTGGACGGCGATGTCCTCGGCCTTGAAGCGGCGCCTCACGACGCCGACTCCCGCGCCACGCCGGTGATGCGCGTCGGAACGAGCTCTGCCTCCGTGGTCGGGAGTTGCCAGGCGCTCGTGCCGTCCCGAGGGTCCGGGTTGGTGACGATCACCCCGGCAAACGGGCGACTGGCTGCCCGCATCATCGCCGACACGATCGCCAGCTCCTCTCGGCGCGCGAACCCGGCCGACACGCTCATGACGGCCGGCATCGACGCGCTCCAACGAGGGAGCTCGAGCTTCGAACCGTCGGTGATCACGAGGACGATCGCGAGGTCCGCGTCCGGCGCGCTGTCGTCCAACGTTCCGTGCAACTCGTCGATCGTCGGATTGTCCCCCGTGGCGCCCCGCGAACCTGTCGACGGCACGCGCGGGCCGTCGAGTGACTGGCGGGACTGGGGGACGAACAACGCACTTTCGAGCCCGGACTGCGCCGCGGCCTCTGAGAGCTGTCGAACGACCTGGATCGCAGCGTCGTCACCGGAAAGACTCACCACGACGAAGCCCGCGCCCGCATCCTCTCTACTTGCCAGTCGCCGTTCGAGGTGTCGAAGGGTCTGCTCGTCGCTGTCGCTCGGGTCCTTCGCACCCGCATTCGAACCCGACTTCGAGCCGCGTCGTGCCTGGAGGGACGCCAGCACCGGTGCGCCGATGGCCGCCGCGATGTCCTTGCGACGACGGGCCCGGTCGTCGCGGCGGTCCCTCCAGCGCGCGGCCGCGCTCCCGGCGGCGAGTGCGACGAGCGCCGCGAGCACGAACGGAAGCGCAGTCGCGAACAGCGACGGCCCGGTCGCGCTCGTCGCGGGCTCGAGGACTCGAAGGCCGTCGGTCTCGCCCGCGGCGGTGAGCTTGGCGCTGTTGATCGCCTGATTCACGTCGTGGAGGTCTAGGGTCACGCGGTCGCGACGGGTTACCGACGCATTCAGCTCGGCGCTCGCGCTGGCGGCGGCCGGCGTTCCCGGGGGGAGCGCGCTCACCTTCGCCGTCTGGTCGGCCACCTTCGCTTCGAGTTCCTTCAGCTGGCCGTTCAGCTCTGAGGCTCGGGTATGGAGCGACTGGACCAGCGTGTCCCCCGACTGCGAGGCCAATTCCTCCGAGTACGCGACGTACCCGAGCGCGACTGCGTTCGACAACCTGATGGCTCGGAGCGAGGAGGTGTCCTTGACCTGGACATCGAGCAGCGATGTCGTCACCTCCGACGCCGCGACGCGTTGCCGAAGATCGTCGACCGACATGGTGCTACCCGTCGCCTTGATCGCCTTCCGAAGGACGGGCGCGCTCGTCGCGATTCGTGTCTCCGTCTCCATGTCGCGGGTTGGAGTCGTGCTTCCGTCCGCGGGGGCGGGAGGCAAGAGCACGAGACTGTTGGCAACAACGCGACGCGGCGACAGCGCGGTGTATGCGAGCGCGCCGAGGAGACCTACGACCAAGAACGCGCTGACGAGTCGCCATCGCCTGGATATCGAACGCCATGACGCGCCCGCATTGACGGGACGATCTTGCTTTACTGCCATGTTTTTTCTTCCGTGGGTAAGCCCGCGTGTGAACGTCACTCCGCGTCACGGCCTTCCTGAGCGTCATTCCGCGTCACGGCCTTCTTCTACGCGGCTCTACTCGGGAGAGTCGCCGAATCGGGCCGGAGATACGCGTATTCGCGCGACGCCCTTGCCTCGCCCTCGTATCATCCGCGGGCGCCCCGACTCGCTTTCGGAGCAAGCGTGGGTCGCCGGCCAACGAGAGGCGCACAGTGTTGACGAGCGAAGAGTCGTCGCTACGTCGCGCCAACGTCGGAACACGGCTTGGTGCGTCGCTGATCGTCGTCGGCCTCGCCGCCGTGGCGCTCGCTCTCCTCGTGACCGGCCCGCTGGCGCCGGTCCTGAGCCGCGTCCTCGACGCTCCCGGAAGCAGCTTCTTCTTCGCCCAGTCGCCCGCCGGAGCGAGCCTGTTCCGGAACGTGGGCGCGCTTGGGGATCCTGCAGTCGCCGGGACTTTCGTGATCGCGCTCTGCACGATCGTCGGCGTGCGCGCGCACACATGGGCACCGTTGTTGGCCGGGGTGGTGGCATTGGTGGGTGCGATCGTGATCACCGGCGTCGTTCGCCTGGCGACGTCGCGGTCGAGCGGCTTCGGCCCCATCGACGGCTTTCCTTCAGGACACGCGATGGCCGCCGCGAGCGTGTTCGGAACGCTCGCCTTGCTCGCCGCGGGCAGTTCACTCCCTCGGCGCTTGAAGGGGCTCGTGGTGGTCCTCGGCGTCGCGGTCCCGGTTGCCGTGGCGTGGTCGCGACTCGCCCTTCTCGACCATGTTCCGAGCGACGTCATCGGCGGGGTCCTGCTCGGGGCCGCCTGGGCCGCTGCGGTCGTGCACGCGATTCGTGCTCCACGAGATCGGAAGACGTCACGCCAGCCCCCGGCTGCAGGCTGATCCCTCGACTGGCGCGAGCAAAAGGCCTGGTCGGGGCGTATGCTTACCGTCGGTGGCGCCGCGGACGGCCTGACACGACACCCGCCCCCGGACATCAGCGGAAGTTCGCCGCGGTGGCTCCCGATCATCGTTGGGTGGGTGACATCACCGAGCTCGCGACCGACGTCGTCGCCAGCGCTGGTCATCTCGAGCGGGGCTGCACGTCGCACCGTTTCGACGACAATCAGCCGTTTCCGACCTTCTCCTCGACCACGCTCCTCCACCACGCCGGCGGCTCGATCACCGGCACTATCCGAGGTCGCCGCCGCGGCATGGGTGGCACGACCACACCGCAAACCCCGCGCCCAGCGGCGCGGTTCAACCCCACTCCGAGGTCGGCGTCAGGGGCTTCGGTCACTCATCGTGGGCTCCACCTTGTGGATTGAGTGTGGATAGTGACAGACTGCGCCCATCGGGCTGGGGGGCTGGGGGCGGATACAGCAAATGACACAGAGGGTGGCACGGCACGGACAATCGGACTCAGCGGATCGGCACCTTGCCCTCACCAACCTGGTCAGGTGCGCCGCCGAGGGCGACAGTGATGCGTGGAACCAGCTCGTCGAGCGCTTCGCGGGCATGGTCTGGGCCGTCGCGCGCAGCTATCGCTTGAACGCGAGTGACGCGGCGGATGTCTCCCAGACGACCTGGTTGCGCCTGGTGCAACATCTCGACAGGATCGAGCAGCCTGAGCGGGTGGGTGCCTGGCTGGCCATCACGGCCCGGCACGAGGCGTTGCGGGTCGCGCGCCAAGCGTCGCGACAGCTACCCGTCGGCGATCACATCATCATCGACCTCGTCGCCGAGGATGGCGTATCAAACGACGATGCACTTCTCGCCAACGAGAGAGCGCGTGAGCTGTGGGCATTGGTGATGAGGCTTCCCGCACGCTGTCAGCTGATCTTGCGCCTGCTGACGGCCGATCCGCCGCTCAGCTACCGCGATCTCGGCGAGGCCCTCGACATGCCGATCGGCAGTATCGGGCCGACGCGAGCGCGCTGCCTCGAACACCTCCGAAAAATCGCGAGCAGCGCGGGTATCTCGGTCGAGGAGTTCGTCTCTTGATGGACGATGCTCCCGAAGGGCCCGTGTAGACCGTTCGCTGACACCTCGGCGGTCACGTCGATCGTTCCCCGGATCGTGGGATGATGGTGCGCGCGCCGATCCACCTTGTCGGGCTCGACGAGCCGCCGCGCCGTGTGTTCAGGGATGCTCGTGCCGCGTTCCGCGAACTGCTGACCAGCCGCTTGCTCCCGCTCGTCAGCCGATTCGAGACCTCGTTCCCCACCTCCGTCGTAGGTGCGGACGAGCTCGGGGATGACGTCCTGATGTTCAAGGACGACGAGGTCGTCGTCTTCTTGTGGTCTCGCAGGGTTCCCGGCGGAAGTCGCCTGATCACCGAAGTCTTCGGAGGCGCCGCGACGACGATCGCGACGCTCCGGCGGCCCGCACGGCGGCTCTGTGCCCTCATCGGCCGGCGGGGTGGCCGCTTCGAGTCGGCAACCGTCCCGACGGGCCCCGCGTGTCTCGTGATCGACACCCGCACCGATGGCGTCGTGAAGACATGGCACTCCGAATGGCTGACGCTGTGACGTCGCCCCGCCGGGTTGCGGCAACCCGGTTCGACGAGCGGCACGTGCTGGATGCGCCCCTGCGCGGCGATCTCGTGTCCCCGGACGACGACCCCCGGGCGGTCGCACCGACGCCGCAGCTCGTCGACGTGTCTCCGTCAGTGGACCGGGCATCGATGTCCGGTCACCTGCGAGCACTCCTGGTCGCGATCGATGTCGTGGGCGCGGTCGTGGCGTGGACGGCTGCCCTCGTACTGCTCCATCCCTCCGAAGCACCGGGCGAGGAGGCCTTCGGGACTCGGCTCGGTCTCGCGTTGGCGCTCGTCGTCGTCACCATCGCGCTCATTGCACGTGAGCACCTGTATCTGTCGCGGGTCTGCCAGGTCCGTGCCCAGGAGATCGGGGGTCTCGTGCGTGTGGGCGTGGTGTGCGCAGCGGCGGCGCTGGTCGTCGGCGAGACGCTCAGCGTGGCTCTCCATCCCGGAACGGCCTTCGTGGGTGGGTTGTGCGTCGTGGTCGTGCTTGCGGCCCTCCGGGGCGCGTACCGAGCCTGGCTTCGAGCCTGCCGGTCCCGCGGGCAGTGCACTCGCGACATCGTCGTCATCGGGACGAACGAGGAGGCGCTCGAGCTGAGCCGGCTCTTCATCGAGCAACCCGAGATCGGGTACCAGGTGGTGGGTGCTTTCGGGAGCGAGGAGGAGTGGAGGGCACACGCCACATCGGTGCCCTGGCTCGGTCCGACCCACGACGCCGCGAGCGTGCTGAGGCGCTCCAGCTCGGGCGCGGTGGTGGTCGCGAGTGGGCTTTCGAGTGCTGCTCTCAGCCGGGTGGTCCACGAACTCGTGGGTCAGCACACGCACGTGCTCGTATCGACGGGGATCCGCAACGTCGGGCACGGGCGTCTCCGAGCTATGCCGTTGTGTCATGAACCGTTCTTCTACGTCGAGGAGCATTCACCCACCAGGCTGCAGGCCGCTGCGAAACGCGTGTTCGATCTCGTGATCGCAGGCGTGTTGCTGATGGTGGCACTGCCCGTGATGGTGTGCGCGGCTGCTGCGATCAAGCTCGGCGACGGTGGCCCGGTGCTGTTCCGCCAGCAGCGCGTCGGTCTCGGCGGCCGGCGATTCGAGATGCTCAAGCTCCGCACGATGGTCGTTGACGCCGCTGAGCAGTTGAGAACGGTCGTCGGCAGCAACGAGCGTCGCGACGGGCCGTTGTTCAAGGTGACCAACGATCCTCGCGTCACCCGGGTAGGCCGCTTCCTGCGGGCCACGAGCATCGACGAGCTTCCGCAGCTCGTCAACGTCATGCGGGGAGAGATGAGCCTCGTGGGTCCGCGGCCTGCCCTCCCGGCGGAGGTCGCCGCCTTCGACCACGAGTTGCTCGCACGCCTGAACGTCCGACCCGGGATCACCGGTGTCTGGCAAGTCGAGGGGAGGGACAACCCGTCGTTTCACGTCTACCGACGACTCGATCTCTACTACGTCGAGAACTGGTCGATCTCCCTCGACGCCGCGATCCTGTGGACCACCGCAGTCTCCATCCTGGGACGACTGCTCACGACGATCGGCGCGCTCGTACCCCGCCGGCTCCAGCGCCGCTCGGGGGCGACGCGCACCACGCCCGCGAGCTACCTGCCGACGGAGGTCGTCGCGCCGTGCGTCCCCGGAGCCGCCGGTGCCGCGGCCGGTTCGGCGGTCTCGTCGTCAGCCGACGCGTCCGCGCCGGTCACGCACCCGCGCTGATCGTAGGCCGCCTTCGCAGCGTCCACGACCGCGGCCGGAACCGAGTCGGCTCGCCTCGCTGCGTCCGAGAGGGCGCGGTCGACAGGGTCCTGGGTCTGGCTGACGGGCGGATCCCGGTCGTCGCCCGCCTCTTCCATCACGTCACCTAAGGCCACGTTCACTCTTCCGATTGAGGTCTCTCGAGATGCCCACAGCCGGTTCGTACAGTGTATCAGGCGGGGGAGGTCGCGAATCATGATGGTGGCGGGGGGCCTGAACCCCCGGGCACTCATCTCCTCCAGCGACTCGTGGGTTGGCACATGAGGGTTTTGCTCGCGGGTGATCGCGCCTGTCCCGGCGCGGTGCGCGTGTCGGTTGGGCGCGAGGCCGGGCACCAGGTCGACGGCCTCGATCCCGGCGTACACGAAGGCTCCCATCCCTGGTCAATTGGCGCGAGCCGGCGTGTCGTGGACATCCGTCCCGCCCCCGAGATGCTCCGTCGCCATGCCGCCACGCCGTGCTCGCCGCCCGGTGGGAGATCGCCGACGGTGCTCGCTGATGCCCGACCCGCAGGCCGGAGCGTGAGGTGGCATCGACGACGTGCTGTTTGACCTGACTCGGCGGCCGGGCAACGCGATCGCGCGAACGCGACGCATCGTGACGCTCTGGCCGCTGGTGCGCGGTTCAGTCCGGCGCATGGGCTGGGGCGTCGCCGATCAGGGCATGTCCAGCCTGACGAACTTTGCTGTGAACATCTACATCGCCCACGAACTCGGAGCCGAAGCGTACGGAGCCTTCGCGCTGGCGTTCGTCACGTATCACTTCGCACTGAACGCCTCGCGCGGCTTGTCCACCGATCCGCTGATGGTCAGGTTCAGTGCCACCGACCTGCCGACCTGGCGCCGCGCCGTGGCGAGCTCCACGGGGACGGCCGCCGTGACCGGTCTGGTGACGGGCATCCTCGTGCTGGGCGTCACCCCGCTGCTCGCCGGATCGACCAGGCTGGCCTTCCTCGCGCTCGGCCTGACGCTGCCCGGGCTGCTGCTGCAGGACAGCTGGCGATTCGCGTTCTTTGCCCACGGACGCGGCGCGCTCGCGCTGATCAATGACAGCGTGTGGGCGATCGCGCTGCTCGCTGGCCTTGCCGTCCTGCGGGTAACCGGCCACGGCACCGTGTTCTGGATCGTCTTTGCCTGGGGCGCCTCGGCGGCCTTCGGCGCTGCTCTTGGCCCGCTCCAGGCGAAAGTCGTGCCCAGGCTCGCCGAGACGCGCCAATGGCTGACGACGCACTGGGACCTCGCGCCGCGCTACCTGGCCGAGGGCACGACGAACAGCGCCGCGGCGCAGTTGGTGACCTACGGCATCGGCCTGCTGCTCGGGCTGGCCGCGCTGGGCTCCGTGCAGGCCGCCAGTCTTCTGATGGGCCCGTACATGGTGATGCTCTGGGGCATCAGCCTGGTCCTGATGCCCGAGGCGGTCAGGGTCCGGCGCACGTCATTGCGGCGCCTGCAGCACCTCTGCATCCTGACCAGCGTCACGTTCTCCATGCTGGCGGCCGTCTGGGGCATCGCGCTCTTGATCGCGTTGCCGATGGGACTCGGAGAGGCGCTCCTCGGCAGCCTGTGGCATCCGGCCTACCCGCTCGTGGTGCCGACGACGCTGTACATCATGGCATCCGTCACCCTCGGCGGCGCCGGCCTCGGCCTGCGCGCGCTCGGGGTCGCGCGCCGGAGCCTCCGGGCCACGCTCATCACCTCCGCGGCGTACCTCGTCTGTTCCTTGATCGGTGCCGCGGTGGCGGGAGCGGTCGGGGCCGTCAGCGGCGGTGCCGCCGCGATGTGGGTGGGGGCACTCGTGTTCTGGTGGGAGTTGCGGAGCGCGATTCGCGAGTGTCCGGTCATGCCGCCGATGACGCTCGAAGACCAGTTGGTGTGACGAGCCTCGTGATGCCGGGCGTCCCAGTTCCGCCGGCCGACGTATCACCGACCGCCGCACAGGCTCCCCTAGGAGGTATGCCGGTTCACCGAGATCGTGAGCAAGGGGAAGCCAAGGTCATGTCCTCCATCGGGCTCGCGGTGATCGGCGCCGGCTACTGGGGGCCGAACCTCGTCCGGGCTGCGCTCGCCACTCCCGCGCTCCACCTGGAGTGGTTGTGCGATCTCGACGAGCAGCGGGCGCGCGCCGTCCTCGGCCGTTACACGACCGTCGAGGCCACGACCTCCTACGAGCAGGTGCTCGCTGATCCCGCCGTCTCCGCGGTGGCGATCGCGACACCCGCCGCCACCCACTTCGACCTGGTGCGCGCCGCCCTGGAAGCCGACAAGCACGTTCTGGTCGAGAAGCCGCTCACGTCGTCGCTCGCCGAAGCGGTGAAGCTGGCCGATCTGGCGGAGCACTCCGGCCGGGTGCTGATGTGTGATCACACCTACTGCTACACGCCCGTCGTGCGGCGGATCCGGGACCTCATCCGTGGCGGAGAGATCGGCGACCTCCAGTACGTGGACTCGGTGCGGATCAACCTCGGGTTGGTGCAACCCGACATCGACGTGCTCTGGGATCTGGCTCCCCACGATCTCTCGATTCTGGACTTCGTGCTGCCTGACGACGTGACTCCCGTGGCGGTGGCGGCCCACACGGTCGACCCCATCGACAACGGATGCGCGTGCCTGGGTTACCTGTCGGTGTGGCTGTCGAACGGCGCGCTCGCCCACATCCACGTCAACTGGCTCAGCCCGACCAAGATCCGCACCGCGCTCTTCGGGGGCTCGCGCCGCACCATCGTGTGGGACGACATGAACCCGGCTGCTCGGCTCATGCTGCACGACCGGGGAGTCGACCGGATCCCGAGCGGCCGGATGGCGCCCGATGATCGCAGACAGGCGCTCATCTCCTACCGGCTCGGCGACATCCAGGTCCCTGCGCTCCCGGAACGAGAGGCGCTCCCCGCGGTGCTCGCCGAATTCGCCAGCGCGATCGCGGAGCGCCGAGCACCGCTCACCGACGCCCGCGCCGGCATCCGTGTCCTGAAGCTGCTCGAGGCCGCGACGCGCAGCGCCGACGACGGCGGTACGAGGATTCCGGTCGACATGGAGGCGAGCGAGTGATCGAGGGACGACGCTGCCTCGTGACGGGCGGCGCGGGCACCATCGGCTCCACGATCGTGGACCAGCTCGTCGAAGCCGGGGCCAGGGACGTCATCGTCCTCGACAACTTCGTTCGCGGACGCGTGGAGAACCTGGCCGGCGTTGTCGGCTCGGGCAAGGTGGAGATCGTCGAGGGAGACATCCGGGATCGTCGCCAGGTCACCGCGGTCATGGCGGGGATGGACCTGGTCTTCCACCAGGCGGCCATTCGGATCACGCAATGCGCCGAGGAGCCCAGGCTCGCCCTCGAGGTCCTCGTCGACGGCACCTACGAAGTCGTCGAGGCCGCGGCGAACGCAGGCGTCCGCAAGGTGGTCGCCGCGTCGTCGGCCTCGGTGTACGGGCTCGCCACGCGGTTCCCGACAACCGAGCGGCACCACCCGTACGCGAACGACACCCTCTACGGCGCGGCCAAGACCTTCAACGAAGGCCTGCTCCGCAGTTTCCACGCCATGCGCGGCCTCGACTACGTGGCCCTGCGTTACTTCAATGTGTACGGCCCTCGGATGGACGTCCACGGCCTCTACACCGAGGTGCTCATCAGGTGGATGGAGCGGATCGAGGCGGGGCTGCCGCCGCTCATCCTCGGCGACGGCACCCAGACGATGGACTTCGTCTTCACCGAGGACATTGCCCGCGCCAACCTCCTCGCTGCCTCCGACGACCTGACCGACGAGGTCTTCAACATCGGCAGCGGGACCGAGACCAGCCTCGTCGAGCTCGCCTGCGCCCTGCTGCGCTCCATGGACAGCGACCTGTCGCTGGAGTTCGGGCCGCCTCGCGGCGTCAACGCGGTCACCCGACGGCTGGCCGACGTCTCGCGTGCCGCCGAGCGACTCGGCTGGAAGGCCGAGACGAGCCTGGCCGACGGTCTGCGGCAACTGGTGGCGTGGTGGCGAGAGCAGCCACGGGCGGACGCCGAATGAGGAGTGCAAAGCACCGGTGTGAGTTCCAGGTACGGCTCTGCAGTCGGGACGGTCGCAGATGATCCCGGTGATGCGCCCATGGCTCGGTGCCGAGGAGGCAGCGGCCGCCGCCGAGGCGGTCTCCTCCGGATGGGTCGCGCAGGGCCCGCGGGTCGCCGAGTTCGAGCACGCCTTCGCCTCGGCCGTCGGCGCCGGCCATGCGGTCGCCCTGTCCTCGTGCACCGCGGCCCTGCACCTGGCCCTCGTGGTTGCCGGCATCGGCCCGGGTGACGAGGTCGTCGTCCCCTCGCTCTCGTTCATCGCGACCGCGAACGCGGCGCGCTATGTCGGGGCCGTGCCCGTGTTCGCGGACGTCGACGAGGCCACCCAGAACCTGACACCCGCGACGGTCGAACCATGCCTGACCCCTCGCACTCGCGCCGTGATCCTGGTGGACCAAGCAGGCGTCCCGGCCGATCTCGACGCCATGCGGGCGTTGTGCGAGCCGCACGGGATCACGGTGGTCGAGGATGCCGCCTGCGCCGTCGGCTCGACCTACGACGGCCAGCCGGTCGGTGCCCGCGCCGAGCTGGCCGCGTTCTCCTTCCACCCGCGCAAGCTGCTCACCACGGGGGAAGGCGGGATGCTCGTGACCCCCAGTTGCGATGTCGCAGCGCGGCTGCGCCGTCTCCGCGAGCACGGGATGGATGTCAGCGCGGCCGCGCGCCACGCCAGCCACCAGCCGATGATCGAACACTACGTGGAGCTGGGGTTCAACTTCCGCATGACCGACATCCAGGCCGCGGTCGGCTTGGTCCAGCTCGGGAAGCTCGGCCGGCTCATTGCGCGTCGCCGCGCGCTGGCGCAGCGATACCAGCAGCTGCTCGCCGACGTCCCGGGCCTTCGGACGATCACGGATCCCGGCTACGGCACCACGAACTACCAGTCGTTCTGGATACTGCTCCCGGACGACTTCCCGGTCTCTCGCGACGCACTGCTGCTGCACCTCGCGGAGGCCGGGGTGTCAGCCAGGCGCGGGATCATGGCCGCCCATCTCGAGCCCGAGTACGAGGGCCGTGCCCAGCGCCCCCTCCCGGCAACCGAGCGGCTGACCGCCCGGACGCTGATCCTGCCGCTCTTCCACGAGCTGACCGAACCGGCGCAAGACAGAGTCGTCTCGGTGATTGCGACCGCCGGGCGCCACGCGGCCCGGACGGTCGCGCCGGACATGACGTCAGCTTGCTGACTCCTGCCCGTGACCAGTGAGACGATCCAGTTGCGACTCGAGCAGCTCGATCCTCGTGAAGAGGTCGGCGGTGCGCAGGCCGAACGTTTGGCTGATCGACCCGATGAGCGCCGAGGCCGGCTGTGCCGCGGAGTCACCGGTCGCCACTTCGTGAACCCTGAGCACGCCATCGCCGGTCAGCACGTCGACGTGACCCTCCCGGCGTGACCGACCCACCACCCTCCCGGGAATTCGGCCGACGTAACGAGGCGCATTCGGGAGTGGGGAGGCGCGCACGATGGTGATGCGGCGCGCGTCGAGAAAGGTGTACGCGCCCGGATACGGCGGCCCGAGTGCCCGGACGAGGGCATAGATCTGCGCGGTCGAACGTGCCCAGTCGATCTCGCCGTCCGCAGGAACCCGGGTGCATCCATACGAGGCCGCCGCCTCGACTTGGGGTTCGCCCTCATACCCGGAGATGTAGCGGGCGACCGTTTCACTGAGAGACTGGCGCTGCACCTCGTTCAGCTTCGTATACAGATCCCCGACCGTGTCATCAGGGCCGATGGGCACGCGCTCCTGGTACAGCACGTTCCCCGCATCCAAGCCCGGTGCCATGACGTGTATCGTGACGGCGCTTTCTGGCTCGCCGTTGATGATGGCCCAGTTGACGTTTGCGCGCCCCCGATATTCAGGAAGGGGCGCATAGTGGACGTTCACAAACCGGCAGCGGGCCAAGATCCGGCTGGGCAGGATCCGGTTGTACGAAGAGACCACGACGCACTCCGGCTGGCTCTGCACCACCGCCTGCTCGACGCCTTCGATGCTGAGATCGGAATATACCGGCACGTCGAGCGCGCGGGCCCGCTCGACGACTTCATCGTCCCCTTCGGGAGACGAGCGGTCATCCCGGAAGAGACCGGCCACTCGGAAGTGTGCTGCCAGCGATTCCAGGGCGCTGAGGGCGGTGGGGCCCATTCCGAGTAGCAGAACGGTATCCATGATCTTCCGATCGTCCTCCGCGGAGACGCAAACGCTCAGAGTACCTGGACGAAAGCAAGGTCCTCCGGAGACGCGCGCTCGAGACCCCCTGCCAATACCTGGCCGACCTTGAGCCCGCCTGCCTGCAGCCGGACGATCGGCTCAGGTCCCACTGCGGACGGAAGTACGCCCATGTGACCCGCACCGGGCGCGTCGGCCGGCCAGACCCGCACCCCTGCGGCGGCAAGCGCCGCACGGTCGACATCCCCCCAGTACTGGACCAAGACGGCGCCGGGCGCTTTCTGGCTCAGGAGCCTCGCGTGTTCGGGCGTGAATGCGAGTGCTTCACGCGGCTGTATCGCCACGATCACGGCGTCAAGACTCGGCGACATCACTTCGGCCGAAAGCCGGCGCGATTCCGTGACTTCCGCTCCCGAATTCTCGAGATCGTGCGCGATGAACGGCCCAAAATCGTTGTCACACAGCACCAGTATGTGACTTCCCCGTACCGCGATCCCTGCGTCATGAAGCTGCATCACGGCCATCTGGCCCAAAAATGAAAAGACGTCCACATCCGGGTGCCGCTCGTTCGTGCCGGCGACCATGATGCCCCGGGCCCGGCAGGCTTGGAGGTCGACGTCCGTCTGCCGGTATTCCCAGCTTTCGTACATCAGCGGGACCACCGCGGATGACTTCATGTGAGCGATCATCTCCGCGTCGATGGGACGGACCTGGCCACTGTTCGTGACGATGTCGGCTTCGGCCACGACTCCTTGGTCTTTGCGAAATACCAGGTGAACCCGATCCCGAACCGACCCGAGACGGGCGAGCTCGATGGTCAAGTTCTGGATGTGCTCACTGGAGGAATATGCCGTTCCCGCTGCGAGCGCGTAAACGTCCGCACCGGCCATGGCCGCGAGCACGGGCGTTACGACGTATGCTCCGCTGGCCGCTTCGGTCAAAACCGTGAGCCCCGAGAGATCGAGGCGGCACCCGTCGATCGCCGCGGTCATCAATCGGATGAGCCGCCGCGGATCGAGGCCTGGCCTCATATCAGACGTCGTGCCCCACCCGCTCGTGCCCGATGAGTCGACAGGCCCTTGATCCGCCATATGACGGATTCCCGCCCCTCGGTCATCTCCGCAAGTTCCCATTAAGTTCCCATTCCGCCCACCGTATGAGTTCCCAGGGGTCGGTTCACGTACACTACAAAGGGTATTTTGCGACTGAAGTTGGCCATGGAATGCACGCAAATCGTAAAGGGGCTCGAAGGTGACCTCGATTCCGCTCGTCGACCTCAGCGCGCAGCATTCGGCCGTCGCCGACGAGGTCGCCGAGGGTTGGCGGCAGGTTCTCGAGGGGACGGCATTCATCGGCGGCCCGCAAGTGGCCGCGTTCGAGCGCGAATACGCTGAGTTCGTCGGCGTGCCGCATTGCGTCGGGATGGCGAACGGCACTGACGCGATCGAGCTCGCGCTGCGCGCGCTCGGCGTCGGGTACGGCGACGAGTGCATCCTTCCGGCCAACACGTTCATCGCGACCGCAGAGGCGGTCTCCCGGGCGGGCGCCACCCCGGTACTCGTCGACTGCGCCGATGACGACACGTACCTGATCGACACCGATGCCGTCGAGGCTGCGGTGACCTCCCGCACGGCGGCGCTCATACCAGTCCATCTGTATGGCCAGGCGGCCGCGGTCGAACGGTTGCTGCCGCTGGCGAGGCGGATCGGCGCCCGGGTGGTGGAGGACGCGGCGCAGTCGCAGGGGGCCCGCCGCAACGGAACGAGCGCCGGGGCCCTCGGGGATGCCGCAGCCACCAGCTTCTACCCGGGCAAGAACTTGGGCGCCTACGGTGACGCGGGCGCGGCACTGACCGGCTCAGCCGACGTCGCGGCGCGAATGCGCATGACCCGCGACCACGGATCGCCCGCGAAGTACCAGCACGAGGTGGTCGGCCTCAACAGCAGGCTCGACACGTTGCAGGCAGTGGTGCTGTCAGCGAAGCTGCGGCGGCTGGCGGCGTGGAATGCGGCCCGGCGGGCCGCGGCGAGCCGTTACGACGACATGCTTTCCGGTTGCGACGCCATCATCCGGCCGCGCACACTCGACGGCAACGAGCATGTCTGGCATCTCTACACGGTGCGGGTACCGGACCGGGATCGCGTGCTCGACGAGCTGCACACCGCGGGCATCGGGGTGGGAATCCACTATCCAGTGCCGATCCACCTCACCCCGGCGTTTGCCGGGTTGGGGTACACCTCGGGCGCGTTCCCCGTTGCGGAGCGCACAGCCGGAGAGCTGTTGAGCCTGCCGCTGTTCCCCGAGATCACCGGGGAGCAGCAACAGCGCGTGGCTTCCGCGCTGGTGTCGGCGCTATAGCCGGTCGCGGCGCCGGCCTCGCTGCGGCTCGCGCTGTCCTAGAAGCCGCGGTATTTCCAGGACCGGCGGCGCAGCCACCACTGGCCCTTCTGGTTGAGCATGTAACCCATCGCTCGCGGCCCGATGCGCTCGCGCGATTGCAGAGTGCGGTACAGCGGCAGTCTCCTGACCTCGGGCCAGCAGTCGAACGCGAAGGTAACGAGTTCGTCGACGTCCTGTTCCTCGTCGTTCGCTTGCATCCCCAGGAGGCGCCGGGCGAGCTTGCTCTGCCGCATGCGCTCGCGGTCGTACACGCGTGCGGCCGCCCACAGCGCTTCTCGGCTCAATTGGCGGTGCACCATTGCAGACAGACGACTCGTGTCTGACAACCTGTCGCCATAGCGGTCGAGCACGGTCTCGAAGACCGATCGCCGCTGGCGCACATCCATCAGGGCGCTCACGGCCGCGCTCATGTTCTGTCCATGTACGCGGTAATACGCTTGGTCTGCTCCCCGGAGAAATCCAACCTCGGCGTTCACCGCCAGCCGCATGTACATCTCCATGTCGGCGGCAGTCGGCAGTTGCGGGTCATAGCCGCCCACTCGCTTCTGCAACGATGTGCGCACGACGATCTCCGGGGAGATGATCGGGTTTTCCGCTTGGCGGAACCGATGCTCGAGCCACCGTTCTCCAAGCCAGACGGACCAGCCCCGCCCCCTCGTACGAGCCGGAGGCAGGGGAGCGCCCTCTCTGCACCAGAGTGCGTGCCCGTACACAAAACCGACGCCGGGGTTGGCGTCGAGCAAATCCACGGCGCGCCGCAGGGCTCCTGGAGTGAGGCGGTCGTCTGCCGACAACAGAATGGAATAGTCACCGTCAGCCCACTCGAGCAAGCCCTCATTGAAGGTCGCGATGTTTCCTTTGTTGGTGGCGTGCACGACCACCTCGACTCGAGGGTCTCGGGCTGCGATGTTCTTCGCTACCTCGGCGCTGTCATCAGGTGAAGCGTCGTCGATGATGAGCACCCTCACATCGACGCCGTCCTGGTCGTCTAGGACGCTGGCAGCACATTCCTCGAGAAAGTGGCCGTATTTGTAACAAGGGATGAAGACGCTCACCGAACTCATCGCCCGCTCTCCGGCTCCAACGCGTTGACGCTCGGCGGCCGAAGGACGCCGTTCTCTTCCGTGTAGACGTCGCCTGTCTGCGGGCAGCGCCACCGGCCGTTCCCGGACGCTTCTAGGCGAACTCCGGCGTGGCCAACCCACCCGATGCGGCGCGGGTGTCCCGGCCACGAGCGCGAAATCGGGTACATCGCGGGTCACAACGGCCCCGGCCGCGACCAACGCCCACCGACCGACCGAACGGCCCGCCACGACCACGGCACGGGCGCCCAGCGACGCGCCCTCCTTCACGACCACGCCCAGGGCGTCCCAGTCCATCGGTCGCTTGACCTTGCCCGACACATCAACCGAGCGGGGGTACAGGTCGTTCGTGAGCACGGCGGCAGGGCCGATGAACACATTGTCCTCCAGCCGGGCCGGCTCGTAGACAAGCGCGTAGTTCTGAAGCTTCACGTGGTTCCCGATCATCACTCCGGGACCTACGTACGCGCCGCGACCCACGATGCAGTCACGGCCGAGCCGGACGTTCTCCCGTAGTTGCGCCAAATGCCAGACGGTGGTGTCGTCGCCCAGCACGACGCTGTCATCGACATCAGCCGTTGGCTGAACCCTCGGACGGCTCAAGAGCTCTACCGCTTCTCTCGGTGTGCCTGGCGGGGTGACCCGCCACGCACGCAGTCAGGCTCAGGGTTCAGTGGACACCACATCCACCCCGCCCACCGAGCAGTTGGTCGCATTGTCCACGAAGAGCGTTCGGCAGGCTGGTTGATACGTGACGCGGCTCTGCTGAGACGCGGTAACCCAGATTTGCCACAGTGGCCTTCCCCTGGCCCGGCCATGCGATACAGCCGTCGTGGCCTCATCCCGGCACGAACGTGCACACTACGCCGGTGGTGTATCGGGTGGCCGGAGTCAACGCTCTCTACCAGGGTGAGATCGCACGCGGCTTACGCGCACGCCCCGTACTCCGAGTCGTCCGCACTCGCGATCCTCGAGGCCATGGCCGCTGGCCTGCCGATCTTGGCGGGGGCCGCGAACGCGGCGATGCGGCGATTCCGAGGTGAATTCGATGCTGAGATCATCGCTCCGTGCGTCGGGGATGCCGACAGCCAGACGTCACTCGCAGGTTGATCGGGCAGTGGCCGTGCGGAGCTCGAAGTACGTGGTCATCGGGGTCTTGATGTCGATGACGGCACTCGCCTTGCCCATTGATGCCGGGATGGACGCGCCGTGGTCGACGACGAAAACTACGACGACGCGGCCGCTGGTGGGTGGGGATCCGGTGCCGCCGTTCGTGGCGTGTGGTGCGAATCGGAGTTCGGTGATGAGGTCGCCGTACACGACGTTCGCGGCGGCGAAGGCGGCGTTCCCGAACACGTCGTATGTTGACCTGCCCGCGGGTGACAACTCCGAAACGAGCGGCCAAAAACTCGCCGCGAACACGACGTATTACTTCGAGCCGGGGGTGCATACGCTCGGTGGGGGTGAGTTCTCGCAGATCATTCCGGCGAAGAACGACACGTTCGTGGGTGCGCCGGGTGCGATCCTGGATGGTCAGGGCGAGAATGCGTATGCGTTCACGCAGCACGCGACTGGTGTCACGATCGCGTTCTTGGAGATCCGTCACTTCGTGTCGCCCCTCGACCAGGGGGTGGTCAACCACGACGCGGGGGCGAACTGGGTGATGGACCACAACTACATGCACGACAATGGTGGTGCGGCGCTGATCCTCGGTGACAACAACACGGCGCGGTACAACTGTCTCGATCACAACGCCCAGTACGGGTTCCAGATCTTCGGGAACACGGTCACGGCGTCGTACAACGAGATCAGCCACAACGACTCGGCCAACGTCGAAAGCTCCAACCCCGGGTGTGGGTGCTCCGGCGGCATGAAGGCGTGGGGTGCCAGGGATGTCGTGCTCGACCACAACTGGGTGCACGACAACCTGAATGTCGGCTTGTGGGTCGACACCAACAACGTCGGGTTCGACATCTCGCACAACCAGATCACCGACAACACGGCAGAGGCGATCATCTACGAGACGTCGTACAACTTCCACATCACGAACAACTACATCGCTCGGAACTCCTGGGTGCTGGGCATGGCGAACGAAGGGTTCCCGAACCCGGCCATCTACATCTCGGAATCGGGTGGCGACTCACGGGTGGGAAGCCACTACACGACCTCCGAAGTGGCGAACAACACGCTGGTCGACAACTGGGGTGGCGTGACCCTGTGGGAAAACGCCAACCGGTACTGCGGCGGCGCCGGTGGTGACCACGACTGCACCCTCGTCAACCCGAGTGTCGCGACCCGCAGCACCTGCTCGACCACGCTGCTCGCGACCAAGCCCTACATCGACGATTGCCGATGGAAGGTACAGAACGTCAGTGTGCACGACAACACGATGACCCTCACCCGGGCCAACATCCCCAACTGCACGGCCGGGAACGACTGCGGCGACAACGCCCTCGTCTCCCAGTACGGCACCTGCGGTGGTCCGTGCTCACCCGGCGATCCGTACATGGGCACGTTCGTCGAGGACAACATCACCTTCCACCAGAACAACCACTTCTCCAACAACACCTACCTAGGTCCATGGCGATTCGAGATCCACGAGCAAAACAACCTCGTGTCGTTCGCGACATGGAAAGCCCAACCCTACGGCCAAGACACCGGCAGCACCCTCTCACGCTCGTTGTCAGCACATCGCCGCGATCGACTCGGCGCGGTTCGTGGGTCGGCAGCCGAGTGACGGCAGTGTAAGGAACATCCCGGGGCGACTCGCGGTGCCCTCCACGCGGACTCCGCGCCACATGTCACGTTCACAAGGCGGCGTGCAGCGGAACCAGCGATACTGCGACCGTCCCGAGTCTGTGTTCGACCCAAGCGGCGGTCGGCGCGCACACCAACGGACTGAGGAACGACAGGCCGGGTTAGGGGGCAAGGGCCTAGCCCGGCCGTCGTATCGTCGACGAGTGTCACACCCGTAGGATGACGGGATCACCGACGACGAGGTCCCTCGACTCATCGCCGAGAATTCCACTGGCCGCCTGGGAAAACGAGTTGGGCGTGCAGACCGTGGCGTGGGAGCAGGAGCTGACCCGTTGCAAGGTCAGGACGGCCGCAGATGAGCCCAGAGGTGCCACCCGACCGAGCTTCCGCCCGGCCACCCGTGGACGGGCAGGGGTGGAGCATGCATGTACCGCTTGTAGCACTCGACCAACTCGAAGTCGGAGAAGTCGGTGCGGACGCGGTGCGCGTCGTACACGCGCGAGAACGGGTTGCCGGCTCCGTCGGTGTTGCGGTGGACGAACTCTCGCATCCGCAGGTACCGCGCGAGGCCAACTTGCTTCGCGTTGCGAACGTGTGCACCGACCAGACCGTCCGGGTTCACGAGGCCGGCGTTCACGAGCGGGTATGCGCCGAGGAGCGCGAGCCGACGCAGCACGGCGATGGAGACCACGTAGTTCAAGGACCAGCGCGCGTACACCATGATGACCAGCAGCCCGTCGGGGCGGAGGACGCGGTGGATCTCGCGCTGGGCTGCGGCGATTTCCGGAACGTGATGAAGCACGCCATGGCTGAACACCACGTCGAACGTGTCATGGGCGAACGGGAGTGCGAGGACGCTCGCGGCGCGCAGCTCGTCGAACGGCAATCCACGGCGGGCGAGGCGGGTTCGGACGCGATCGATCGATTCCTCGGTGAGGTCGATGCCCGACCACCGCGCGCCCGGCGGATCAATTGCTCTGATTCCGCGCCTTCTCCGAGACCGACTTCGAGTACTCGCTTGCCGGAGACGTCGAGGTGGTCGAGACACCCGGGGATGTGCGCTTCGACCCGATAGCGCTGCCGGTCGTACTCGGTGAAGAACGCGTCGTGGTCGCCCCCGAACGCGTCGTCCAGCCCGCCGACCTGGGCATCGCCGCATGGATGCGCCGACCAGAAGGCGCGGACCGCTTGTTCGTCCATCGTCATTCCCTGATGTCGAGCACACGGAATGGCGGGTTGATACGCCGGGATGCCCAGAAACCCGGAATCTGAACTCGTCGCGGCCTCGAGGCTGCTCGGCCGAAACTAGGGCGAGAGTGTGCTGTTGGTGTCTTGGCCGTAGGGTTGGGTTTTCCAGGTCGAAAACGGCACGTAGTTGTTTTGTTCGTGGATCTCGAATCGCCAGGGACCAGGTAGGTGTTGTTGGAGAAGTGGTTGTTCTGGTGGAAGGTGATGTTGTCCTCGACGAAGGTGCCCATGTAGGGATCGCCGGGTGAGCACGGGCCACCGCAGGTGCCGTATTGGGAGACGAGGGCGTTGTCGCCGCAGTCGTTCCCGGTGGTGCAGTTGGGGATGTTGGCTCGGGTGAGGGTCAGGGTGTTGTCGTGCACGCTGACGTTCTGTACCTTCCAGCGGCAATCGTCGATGTAGGGCGTGGTCGCGATCAGCGTGGTCGAGCAGGTGCTTCGAGTCGCGACGGTCGGGTTGACGAGCGTGCATTCGTGGTCACCACCGGCGCCGCCGCAGTACCGGTTGGCGTTTTCCCACAGGGTCACGCCACCCCAGTTGTCGACCAGTGTGTTGTTCGCCACTTCGGAGGTCGTGTAGTGGCTCCCCACCCGTGAGTCGCCACCCGACTCCGAGATGTAGATGGCCGGGTTCGGGAAGCCGGCGTTCTCCAAGCCCTTCACCCAGCCGTTCCGAGCGATGTAGTTGTTCGTGATGTGGAAGTTGTACGACGTCTCGTAGATGATCGCCTCGGCCGTGTTGTCGGTGATCTGGTTGTGCGAGATGTCGAACCCGACGTTGTTGGTGTCGACCCACAGGCCGACATTCAGGTTGTCGTGCACCCAGTTGTGGTCGAGCACGACGTCTTTGGCTCCCCACGCCTTCATGCCGCCGGAGCACCCACACCCGGGGTTGGAGCTTTCGACGTTGGCCGAGTCGTTGTGGCTGATCTCGTTGTAGGACGCGGTGACGGTGTTCCCGAAGATCTGGAACCCGTACTGGGCGTTGTGATCGAGGCAGTTGTACCGCGCGGTGTTGTTGTCACCGAGGATCAGGGCCGCGCCACCGTTGTCGTGCATGTAGTTGTGGTCCATGACCCAGTTCGCCCCCGCGTCGTGGTTGACCACGCCCTGGTCGAGGGGCGACACGAAGTGACGGATCTCCAAGAACGCGATCGTGACACCGGTCGCGTGCTGCGTGAACGCATACGCATTCTCGTTCTGACCATCCAGGATCGCACCCGGAGCACCCACGAACGTGTCGTTCTTCGCCGGAATGATCTGCGAGAACTCACCACCACCAAGCGTGTGCACACCCGGCTCGAAGTAATACGTCGTGTTGGCGCTGACCAACCAGTTCTGGCCGATCGCGCCGGAGTTGTCACCCGCGGGCAGGTCAACATACGACGTGTTCGGGAACGCCGCCTTCGCCGCCGCGAACGTCGTGTACGGCGACGTCATCCCCGAACTCCGATTCGCACCACACGCCACGAACGGCGGCACCGGATCCCCGTTCACGGGCGGCCTCGTGGTGGTCGTGGTGGTCGCTGGTCGTCGTCGTCTTCTTCGTCGTCGTGGTCGGCGCGGTCGGCGCGGTCGGCGCGGTGGATGTCGTCGGCGGAGGCGGGGGAGCGCAGGCCCCGAGCACGGCTGCTGAGACCGTCAATCCGACGAGTGCGTACCAGGACGCTCGGCGCGAGCGCAGCTCCCCACGAATGCGCATGCCGGCGTATCGACATCCGCTCCTTCGTTCTTGAAGGCGCACGGGCGAGGTTCGGCGGGTCGAGGGATTCACGATCCGTTCCCGGCTCGTGGGCTGCGGTCAGATGAAGGAGTGGCTCCGGTCGACCAGCTCGAGGAGCATCACGTCGCGTGGCGTGAGGTGTTTGAACTCGATCCCGAGGCGGACGTGCCCCTCTGAGGTCGGTGTGACGTGGCGAATGTCGCCGAGGAGCGCGAACGGCCTGGCGACGTCCTCGGGGAGCTGGAACTGGATCGCGATCTCGCCGGTCGGCGACTCGTCGTCGAGCGGGCCGGAGGGTTCGATGGTGGCGCCCGTCTCGGCCAGGTCGACGAGGCGGCACTGTCGCCATTCCACCGATGTGCCGAGGCTGTATTTGACGATCCATTCGACGGTGTGGCGCGTTCGCCGGCGTCGGTCCATGCTCCCGCCTCCGCCACCTGACTGGCTGCCCCTGGGAGACGACACTCTCTGCCCTCTCATCGGACGATTCCGTGGGGCACTTGAGGCCGAATCTCGGGGAGTCGCCGTGACCACGCACGAGGTGGGTCCCGCCTCAGAGCGACGACACGACCGCCAGCACGTCGTCGTTCGAGGGGATCTGCCATTGCTGGGTCCCGATCGAGTCGAATCGCACGATGCCCGCCTGGTCCACGACGAAGACGGCCGGTCGCTGGCCGAGGCTCGACAGCTTGTTGATCACGTCGTACGCGTCGAAGACGTCGTGCTCGGCGTCGGCGAGGAGCGGGAAGGGGTAGTCGTTCTCCCTCGTGAACCGGGCGACGCCGTCGGCGGTGTCTGGTGCGATGGCAACGACCTGTGCCCCTGCTTGCTCGTACTTGTCGATGTCTGCTCGCAACTGCGAGAGGTGCCGGCGGCAGAACGGTCAGCCGAATCCTCGGAGGTAGACCAGCACGACCGGCCCCGCACCCGTGGCCTCGCGGAGGTGGAAGGCGGTCCCGTGCTGATCGGTGAGCGAGAAATCAGGGGCTTCTCGGCCGATCGATGCGGTGCGGCTGCGAGTCGCCATCCGGAGCTAGCCCCTCGGCCGGGACCGGTCGTGATGCTGCGACCACGGATGCTCGCTGGGATACGGCTTCTCGGGTAGGTGACGCACCAACGCGTGGCCGAAACGGTTCAGGCGATGGATCATGTTCGCCATCGAGCACTCCTTCGACGGTCTGTCCGTCCGCTCCTTCAGTGTGCCTGCTGCGGTTCGGGAGACGGTTGCATTTCTCATGGGTACTACGGCGCGCCCGCCCGCTTGGCTTTCGTGTGCCGTCTGCGAAGAAGAACGCTGAAGGCGGCGACGAAGCGAGGTGTGAAGAAGCCGGAGCCCGTGCGTCCTTGCTTACGACCGCCGCTGCTTGTAGTCGGCCAGCTCGAGTACTTGCTCGATGTAGCCGGGGCCCCGACGGAAGCGGTCCGCCATGTCGAACGTCGACACGCCTTGGTCGCGCCACCGCAGGATGCGCCGTTCGATGGGACGCAGCCCGTGCGTTGGCTCCGGCGCGGCCCGTCCTGGGAGATCCGCGAGCACGAGGACACGTTCGACGAAGTGCTCACTGCGATTGAACCGGCGACCGATCTCTGCTGGCCCCACGCCCTCAGCGGCAAGCCGGCTGATCCGTCGTTCGAGTGGTCGAAGGTCAGTGGGGGTGCTCATCACTGCGCAGGCTACTGCGATTGCTCCCCGAGCGCAGCCGCTGAGTCGGGCGTGAGGATCGTTGCCCCTCGACGGATCCGAGGTCGAGGCCGATGATCGGGTCAAGCAACGCTCGGGAGGTCGTCATGAAGGTGCACAGCGACAGCAAGGTCTGGACCATCGAGCTGGTCATCGACGAGAACGCCGACGTCACCGAGGCGAAGGCGCTGCTGCGAGTCAACGATCGTGAGCTCGGTGGGTGGGGACGTGCCCGGCGCGCACCCGAAGATCCGGATCGACCTCGTATCGGCGAGGAGCTCGCGGCAGCCCGCGCGCTCTCCGATCTCTCCCACCAACTCGTCGACGCTGCCGCGGCCGAGATCGAGGAGTTCGAGGGCCACCATGTGAACGTGCACCTCTGATCCCCGAACTCACCGGGCCGTTTGTGACGGAGGTCTGTCGGCTCCGGCCTGCGTCAAGAGTTTCGCCGGCCATGCCGACTCCATGGTCGTGACGGTCGAGTTCACCGAGGAGGTCGACGCGGAGTTCGCGCGCTGGATGGCGGCCCGAGCCGGCGCCGAGGTCCCGCCGGTCGTGCCGCGCGCACCGACGATCGCATCGCCGGAGCCGACGCCCTCGTCGAAGCCCTCTCCGTTCGCCTCGTTCGGGGAGGAGGCCGCGCCGGTGGGTGTCGCGGCACGGAGCGACTCGGGCCGCTGGCTCGACACCCACCTCCTGACGATCCTCGCCGCCGCCGCCGCTCTGCTTGCCCTCAGGCACCCCGCCGCGTGGCTCGTCGTGTGCGCGACGGCGGCGATCGTGCTGGTCGCGGCCCAGTCTGCGCGCGGGCGAGCGGCGACGAAGGGCAGTGCTGACGTCGTCGTCGTACCGGCGCGCGCCACCGGACGCTTGCTCCTCGGCTGCGTCAACCCGCTCAACTGGCTCAAGGTGCTGCTCGGCGCGTGTGCGTCCCTCACCGTGGGCGCGCTCACCGGGGCCGTGATCGGGGCGGCACGATGGGTCGCGATCGAAGGGCCCGAGGGTGCACTGGCCGCGGCGCGCAGCGGCGCATGGGCACACGCACCCACCTATGGCGCTGTCTTCGTGTGCTATCTCCTCCTGAGCGGGATCGGACGAACCCACGAGCGTCGAGCCCTCGCGTTGTACCGCCGGACCCGGAGCCTTCCCGAAGTCGCGCTCGTCGGCATGACGGTCGTGCTCGTTGCCGCCTCGCTGGCACTCGCACTGGCGGGCCCGCAATCGGACGTCGGCTTCGTCCGCGGCTCCGACGGGCTGGGTTGGGTGCCGCCCGGTCTCCGCACCGTTGCTGACGGGCTGCGCGACGACATCGTGGATGCGGAGCTCGACGGGGTCACCCGATGTCTCAGCGGCGATCAGTCAGGCCTCTGGACGTACGGATACACGGTGGGAAACGCACTCGACGAGCTCGACGTCGCGACGCTCACGGCCGATCCGGCTCGCGCTCCGGACCAGCGGGCGCTGGCCGCCGCCGCGCTGGCGGTGCACAACCACCTCGCGCCCTGGGTCGAAACGGTCAAGGTCACCGTCGGCAGCCAAGTCGTTCTGATGATCGACCGCCGCGGCCTCCCGACCGACGAACCACTCACCGACGCGAACGAGCTCCGAGCACACGCGATCGGCGGACCCGAGTGGCTCTCGACGGTCGCGCCGACGATCGACACCGGTGGCGTTCTCACGTGCTCCGTGCGCACGCCGTTGTGAGCGCTGCCGGATCTGCCGACTCTCGTTCGCGCTGAACCCCGATCGACGCGCACACCCTCGAGTACTCCTGATGGGGATCGGCGTTACTTTGCGCCTCCGGTCATCATCGGCGTTGGTGGGCGCTCCGCGCCGGGCAGATCGCCACCCCTTCCGGAAGCTTGCCGACGGTGATGGGCGGCGACACCGCACCCGTGGCCGTGGTGATCACCGACACCGTGTTGTCCATGGTGTTGGTCACGTAGGCGTGCTTGCCGTCTGGGGTGATCGCCACCTGGTTCGGAAACTTGCCGACAGTGATGGGAGGCGACACCGCACCCGTCGCGGTGGTGATCACCGACACCGTGTTGTCCATGGCGTTGGTCACGTAGGCGTGCTTGCCGTCAGGGGTGATCGCCACCCCGCCCGAACCGTTGCCGACGGTGATGGGGGGCGACACCGCACCCGTCGCGGTGGTGATCACCGACACCGTGCCGTCCGCGAAGTTGGTCAGGTAGGCGTGCTTGCCGTCAGGGGTGATCGCCACCTTGATCGGATGGTTGCCGACGGTGATGGGGGGCGACACCGCACCGGTCGCGGTGGTGATCACCGACACCGTGTTGTCGCCGCTGTTGGTCACGTAGGCGTGCTTGCCGTCAGGGGTGATCGCGATCTGGTTCGGCTGAGTGCCGACGGTGATGGCAGGCGGGGGCGACACCGCACCCGTCGCGGTGGTGATCACCGACACCGTGCCGTCGGCCTGGCTGACCACGTAGGCGCGCTTGCCGTCAGGGGTGATCGCCACCCCGCGCAGCTGCTTGCCGACGGTGATGGGAGGCGACACCGCACCCGTCGCCGTCGTGATCGCCGACACCGTGCCGTTCCCGAAGTTGGTCACGTAGGCGCGCTTGCCGTCAGGGGTGACTGCCACCGTGCTCGGAAGAATGCCGACGGTGATGGGGGGCGACACCGCACCCGTCGCGGTGTTGATCACCGATACCGTGCCGTCGACCTGGTTGAGCACGTAGGCCGTGCCTGCACACCCCCCGGCCGCGGCCGCACCGGGCGTAGCCGACGTCGCGACCAGGATCCCCGACCCCGACAACGCGACCACGACCATCGCAACGAGCTTCCGGCACACAGCAACACCGTTCATTTGGCCGCTCCCTCCGCTTGCTGGCGACAAGACCCGACGCCGACCGACGCGGGCGCTCCCTCATGGTCAGCGGACGGTGACCAGCCCGCTGACCATGAGCTTCTGACTATCGGTCGCGCTTCGGCTTATTGGTCGTGGCCGGGTGGGGTGAAGCTGTACGTTCCGTCCCACGAGCACGGGGAACCGCCGGCGGAGCACGTGACGTTCGCATAGGCGTGGAACCCGCGGAACCGGCCGGTCCCGCCTGAGAACCAGATCGGGCCGCTGAACTGGTTAGGGCCAGGGGCGACATCTAGCTCGACGTAGCCGTAGGCATCATTGTTGCCCGGGCCGTCGACGTAGAGGTGGCTGGTCAACAAGGGGGGCGTGCCTGGTACTACGTGTGGGTCGGTGTAGATGACCTTCATGCCGGGGCGGATCGCGTTCAGGTTCGACCCGGTGATCGTGCAGAACCCACCGGGGAGGCCGGTGTTCTCAGAGCACTCCTTCGTCACGTGGAGTTCTCCGCTCCGCGGAGAGGCAGAGCCTGCGGTGGCGAACGCTGCGACCATGACGACGGCCAGGAGCACTCCGAAGATCGCCTTTGCCGTGTAACTCTTTCGCTGCGGTGATTGCAGCTCGGTCATGACTTCCTCCTCTGGTGGTCGACGGCCGTGGGCGCCTGCACGCCTACGGCTTCCACGATTCCGATCTGCTTCCAGACCGACCTGTGGGAGGATGTTTTCCTCGACCCAATAGTGAAAGAGATGTCTCGCGGCGGGCTCGCGGCGGGCTCGCGGCGGCGTGTTGAGTATGGGTGGGGTTGGAGGGCCGGTGGACGACCGGGTGGCGACGGCGCTGTGTGTGCTGGGCCCGTTGGAGGTCGAGCGCCACGGCGAGCGGGTTCGGCTGGGAAGCGGTCAGCAGCGCCGTTTGCTGGCGGTGTTGGTGGTCCACGCCAACGAGGTGGTCTCGAGGGATCGTCTCGTCGACCTTCTGTGGAGTGACGGGCCGCCGCCGAGCGCGACGCAGACGCTCCAGGGATTGGTGTCACGGCTGCGCGCGACGCTCGGTGACGACCGCCTGGAGACACGCCCTCCGGGGTATCGGCTGCGGGTTGCGACCGTCGAGGTTGACGCGTTGCGCTTCGAGGATCTGGTGCGGGTTGGACTCGGATCGTGTGACCGGCCGCAGGTTGCGTTGGACACGTTCGACGAGGCGCTCGGGTTGTGGCGTGGATTGCCGTACGCCGAGTTCGCGAGCGAGGAGTTCGTTGCCGCGGAGGCGGCGCGGCTGGTGGAGCTGCGCGCCCGTGTGATCGAGGAGCGGGCCGCCGCGCTGTTGGCGTTGGGCCGCCCGGAGGACGTCATCGGTGAACTCGAGGCCCAGATCGCGGTGGAGCCGTTTCGCGAGCGGCTGCGGGCGCTACTGATGCTGGCGCTCGCTCGCGCCGGGAGGCCGGTCGAATCACTTCGCGCCTACGACACGTTTCGTCGGTTCCTGGCCGATGAGGTCGGGGTGGTTCCCTCCCCGGGACTGCAGGCACTCAACGACGACATCGTCCGCCAACACCCCGACGTCGGGTGGTCGAGATCGGCGAGGAAGGATCGAGACGCAGCATCTCCCCCGTCGGGGACGGTGTCGTTCCTCTTCACCGATGTGGAGGATTCGACGCGCCTGTGGGACGAGAGTCCCGACGTGATGAGCAATGCGATGCCGCGTCACGACGAGCTGCAGCGCGACGCGGTCGAGTCACACGACGGCTTCGTCGTGAAGAACGCGGGCGACGGGTTCCGCGCCGTGTTCGCGACGGCCCACGGAGCGGTCACGGCTGCCGTTGCTGCGCAACGGGAACTCCTCGCGGACGACTGGAACATCACTCAGACCGTGCGCGTCGGGATGGGGATCCACACGGGGGAGGCGGAGGTCCTCGACGGCAACTACAGCGGTGGCGCGGTGAACCGCGCCGAGCGGCTGATGTCGGTGGCGCATGGCGGACAGATCGTCGTGTCAGCGGCGACGGAAGAGGTGCTCCACGGTGCGCTGCCCGAGAAATACGGGTTCATCGACCTGGGCGAGCATCGACTACGGGATCTGGCGCAGCGGGTGCGGGTGTTCCAGGTGACCCATCCGGATCTGTGGCGGGAGTTTCCGCCGTTGCAGTCGCTGGATGCGTTCCCGGGGAACCTGCCGGTGCAGTTGACGTCGTTCGTGGGCCGTGAGGAGGAACTGGCGGGGATCGCGAACGCGCTGGACGACTGGCGGATGGTCACCGTGACCGGGACGGGTGGGGTCGGGAAGACGCGCCTGGCGCTGCAGGTCGCGGCGGAGGTGCTGCCCCGGTTCCGGGATGGTGCGTGGCTCTGCGAGCTCGCGGTCGCGTTGGATCACGACGCCATGGGCCAGGTGGTGGCGGCTGCGTTGGGAGTGTCTCAACGCCCAGGACGGTCGTTGGTGGAGAGCATCGCCGATTACCTGCGGCCCAAGGAGCTGTTGTTGGTGTTGGACAACTGTGAGCAGCTCCTCGGTCCGGTCGCGACGCTCGCGGAGCGGGTGTTGAGGGAGTGTCCGGGGGTGCAGATCCTGGCGACGAGCCGCGAAGGTCTCGGGGTGGGCGGTGAGCATGTGTGGCCGTTGCGGCCGCTGCCCGTCCCGTCCTCGACGACGACGGTCACAACCGCGGTGGCGACTGATGCAGTGGTGTTGTTCGTCGAACGGGCCGAGGCGGCGCGGTCGACCTTCACCCTTGATTTGTCGAACGCGGGGGAGGTCGCCGAGATCTGTCGCCGCCTGGACGGCATCCCGTTGGCGATCGAGCTCGCGGCCGCTCGGGTGGTGTCGATGTCACCACTGGAGATCAGCGGGCTGCTCGACGAACGGTTCCGGCTCCTGACGGGCGGGCGACGCTCGGCGGTGCAACGCCACCAGACGCTGCGGGCGACGGTCGACTGGTCGTATTCGCTGCTCGACGATCGGGAGCGAGCGGTGTTCGACCGGCTCGGGGTGTTCGCCGGCAGCTTCAACGCGCAGGCGGCGCAGGCAGTCGTGGTCGGCGACGGGGTCGAGGCCTGGGATGTGCTGGACGCGCTCACCGAGCTGGTGGCGAAGTCGATGGTCGTCAGCGAAGAGATCGCGGACGGCACGACCCGCTACCAGATGCTCGAAACCCTGGGTCAGTACGCCCGCGAACGCCTCGACGAGCACGGCGACACCGACCGGTGGCGTGGTCGCCACGCCGAGTATTTCGCCGACTGGGCGGAGGAAGCCGGGCTCGGCCTCATCGGCCGCGACGAGCTCGTCTGGCGGGCCCGGGAGAGTGCGGAGCTCGACAACCTCCGGGCAGCGGTGAAGTGGGCGCTCGACCGCGACGAGCCCGACGACATCCGCCTCGCGCTGCGCATCGTCGGCGTACTCGCCGCCGAGTCCCGGATCGACCCCGCGACCGGCATCGGGGCGTGGGCCGAACGGGCCGTGCCCCACGTCGAGGTCACCACACCGCCGCTTCGGTACGCGGTGACCGCAGCTGCCGCGTCATACGAAGCCCGCCTCGGGAACTACGAGCAGGCCCTGGAACTTGCAGAGCGAGCGATCGGCGATGGCGTGCCCCTCAGCGCGCCCGCACCCCAGTTGGCACATTTGACGTTCGCGCTCTGTGCCTCGGTGCGCGGCGATTGGCAGCAAGCTGTCGAGATCGTGCTCGACGCAATCCGAGTGCTCGACCGTGACTTTCCTGACTCCGCGCACGGCGAAACGCTTCATGTGAACGCAGCCACCTTCTCAGCACAGGCGGGCGATTCGATCGTCGCCCGCCGGGAAGCCGAGAGCGCGCTCCGCCAAGCTCGCAAGTCCGCCAACCCGACCGCCCTCGCGGCCGCGCTCATGGCGAACGTATGGGCGCTGATCACCGACGACCTCGCCGCGGCCCTCGCCGCGCTCGACGAGAGCATCGCGCTCTCACGCCAGGGCGCGAGCCCGCAATCGTTCGCGACTGCCCTGCGTCTCGCGGCCCTCATCCGCATCCGCACCGGCGACCTGCCCCACGCGGCACGCGACCTCCGCGAGGCGATCGAACGATCCCACCAAAGAGGTTACCGCCTGACGTTCGACGCCAGCATCCTGTCGGGGATCGAGATCCTGATCCGTCTCGATCATCTCGAACAAGCAGCCGTCTTCGACGGCATCGCCAGCACTGGCCTCACCCCCGAATATCGCGCCGGAGGGGAGTGGGCCCACCAGCAATCCGCCATCGCATCGGCACGCGCCGCCCACGGACCAGACCAGTACGACCAGGCGTTCCAAACCGGCGCGCAGATGACCTACGACCAGGCCGTCGACCACACCCTCCGAGTGCTCGACGACGTGATCAACGAGACTGACGACACCGACTCGGCCTGAACCCGGGTACTTCTTGCCCACGGGTTGCGCCGTTGACCCGGGCACCGAGGGTCGGGACCGGGTCCGCGCTCACACCATCGCCACCGCGCTCGAGCGGGGCGCTACGAGCGCCGCGGATTTTGCTGCGAGCGATCGACATTCGCTGCTCGCTGCCGTGTACGCCCCCCGGGACTCGAACCCGGAACCTAATGATTCGGAGTATTTGAGACTGAGCGTTGTGCTTGTTCGCCGCTCACCGGCAAGTCTGCGGGTGAGCCCGGAGCACAACTGCCTCGGTTATCAGGTGTAGATGAAGCGGTGTCCTTGAGGCAGTTCGGGCATTGGACCAGCGCAGGCACTCTGGGCAGATGACCGACGACGAAGCGTTCGATGAGGCTGCCCTAGACGGCTTCGAGCATCGCGGTGTCGTGATCGGCGGCGCGCATGAGCTCGAAGGCGCGTCGGCGCCCGACGTCGTTACCGAACATCACGCCTTGGCATGACGGGCACGCCCACCACCGTGACGTCTGGGTTGGGTCGCCGCCCCGCTCACCGGGAAACACGACGCGACAGCGTCCGCACCGGCGGGGCGACGGGGGTCCCGAAAATTCGGGCATGGTTCCTCCAGGCAGGTGCTCGGGAGGAGGCGTCGGGCTTGCGTGTGCGGAAACGACCCCGACGGTCATCCGGTTCAAACGAGACGTCTCTACCAAGTGCACGATGAGACACCTCGACCGTACACCCGTTCGTGTCTGCGAGCCGAAGCGTCGCGGCGGGTTGGAGCTCGGCTCGCCTACTGCGTCTCCTGGGGTCCGACGTCTTCCATCCCGGCACTCGTCCACTTGGCCCACTGGAACACCAGGTCAGCACCGATAGCTGACCAGAGCGGACCGGTCACGAGGCCTTCCTCCTCGACCTGTCGAGCGGCGCCGGTCGCGCCACCCCACATACGGAGACCACAGTCGTCGAACCTCTCCCGAAGGTCGGAAGGCCACTGCTCGGGGTCTGGGTACTCCCGAGCCAACTCGGCCACAAACCCCGCGTCGTCCAATCGCCAACCGTGGACGTGGAGGTATTTCCACAACAGCTCGTCGGGGCCCGTCTCGTCGACCATCGCCGAGACGGTAACTCGACACCCGACTGCATGCTCAGCGAAGATGGAGACCGTCGAGTTGGAACCCCCCAACAAGACGTGCGACGAAGCCCCGCCTTCGGGCGGGGCTTCGTCGTTCTCGTGCCAGCCAGCCGGGGCATGGTCCCTGTGCGTGCGTCGGTCCGGTCGAATGCGGCGCAATCCCTCAGCGACTGCGAGCCGTACGAACCGAGAGCGTCGGGCGGGTGCCTGGCCAGGCCTCTCGTCCGACGCTCCCCAGTCCTGTTCCAGGCGCCGGCGGTCAACGGGCGGGCTCGCCGCGGCTCATACCCAAAAGCGGCCCGATGGAGTGCACAGTGTGTTCGCGATCACTCGCCGATGATGTCGTAGTGCAAGTAGTCCATGCAGCAACGCTTCCCCCGGCGGGCGGCGAAGGTTTCTCTACCCACGAGCAGGTCGCACTGATCCAGCCAGTCGTCGTTGCGTTCGTTCAGTATCTTCATGAGCGGGCGGAGGTAGGTACCACCGAACCGGGCAGCCAGGATGCCGCGCGACAATTCTGGGCGGCGCTCTCACCATTCGGAGACACGGTTGACACCATTCGCGTCGTAGCCGCGCTCGAGGCGCTCACCGACCAGGCACCGCACCACGTGTATCCCATTACAGACTGAGCGACTCTCTCGGTCATCCCGCCATGGTCGCCGGTGCGCCGCAACGGATTGCGCGAAACGGCCGATCGGGCCGAAGCCCGACCGGCCGCTGTCACTCAGCGACGATGGTGAATGACGCTTCGCTCCAGGGATGTACGTCGCTGGACCATGCGTGGATTGGCCGAGCGTTGGCAGATCGGCAATCCGCATTCGACTCTGGCTCGTAGTAGCTGCAAACACAGGTTGAAGTTCGGAAGCACGAATCGTGGTGACCCGCGTAGAGGTGGCACATGAGGGGCTCGGAACGAATGGTCGTCGCTGCGGCGAGCCGCGGACTGAAGGTCGAGGTTCGTGCATTCCCTGACGGGACGCGAACAGCCCAAGATGCTGCTACCGCCATTGGCTGCGACGTCGCACAGATCGTCAAGTCGCTCGTCTTCATCGTTGACGACGAACCAGTCGTGGTTCTCGTGCGCGGTTCGGATCGA
The DNA here is from genome assembly GCA_963819475.1 of uncultured Actinomycetes bacterium. Taxonomy (GTDB): domain Bacteria; phylum Actinomycetota; class Acidimicrobiia; order IMCC26256; family DASPTH01; genus DASUAS01. Next base: position 143,996 of record CAWFWE010000011.1, on the reverse strand, counting down.
CTGGACGAAAGCAAACTCGAGGCAGCCGCAGGAGGGCACGTGCGGAAGGCGAGCGCCGCCGAGGTGCGGGACGCGACCGGTTATGTGCCGGGCGGAGTACCGCCCCTCGGACACTCGAAGCAGTTGCGATCCTTCGCCGACGACGCGTTGCTCTCGCACGCTGTCGTCTGGGCGGCTGCCGGAACGCCCACTCAGGTGTTCGCAAGCCCGCCCCACGCGCTCATCGCTGCAGCAGGCGCGCAGGTCGCGACTCTCAGGCACCTCGCTCCCTGACATCCGCAGCTTCCCCAAAGTTGCAAGGGGTCCAACGCATGATCTCGCTTCAGCACTCAAACCACGGGGAACTTGGAGCTGACCCGGTTCGACGGACAGGTCGTTACGCTGCGCGTCGGTCAGCAGTGTGCCATGCGTTCTCCTTCTCGGTCGGGGTGAGGTAGTCGATCGCGGAGTGCAGTCTCCGCGGGTTGTACCAGCCTTCGATCCAGCGGACGATCGCGCGTTTCGCCTGCGCGCGCGTTGCCCACGCGTGTCGGTGCACGAGTTCTCGCTTCAAGGTCGCGAAGAAGCTCTCGGCCGCGGCGTTGTCCCAGCAGATCCCGGTCGCGCCCATCGACTGCACGACGTGGTGTCGTTCGCACAGCTCGGCGAACTCACCCGCGGTGTACTGACAGCCGCGGTCGGAGTGGAAGACGACGCCGTCGACGTGACCACCGCGGGTCGCGACCGCCATCTCGAGCGCGTCCCCGACCAGGGAGGCGCGGAGATGATCGGCAAGCGCCCAGCCGATCACGCGGCGGCTGTAGAGATCGATCACCGTCGCGCAGAACAGCCAGCCTTCCCAGGTGCGCACGTAGGTGATGTCACCCGCCCACGTGACGTTCGGCGCGGCCGGGTTGAAATCCCGAGCCACCCGATCCGGTGCCGGCACCGCACCCTTGTCCGGCGTGGTGGTCTTGAAGCCCTTGCGGGCCGACTCGCCCACCCAGCCGTTGACACGCATGATCCGCGCCACCCGCTTGCGAGCGACTCGGAAGCCCTGCTTGCGCAACCAGCGATGCACCCGCGGTGACCCATACGTACGATCCGAGGTCTCCCAGATCGCCTCGATCTCTGCTGCCAACGTGGCGTCGTCGACGTCGCGGGCACACGGCGCGCGTCCCAGCCAGTCATAGAACCCCGACCGGGACACCTCCAACGTCCGGCACATCTCGCTGACGCTCCACGAACATTCGGGGGTCGCCTTCTCCTCGGCGATGAACCGATACACGGCCATCACCCGTGCTCGCGGGTCGAGGCCGAGAAGAAGGCGACTGCTTTTGCCAGGATGTCCCGCTCGCGCGTGACCCGATCCAGCTCCCGTTTCAGATCACGGATCTCGGCGCGCTCCTCTCCGCTCGGCGCGCCCGCGGCTTGCTCGCGGAACTGACGCACCCAGTTGCCCAGCGTCGAGTCGTAGATCCCGAGCTCCTTGGCGACCTGAGCGATGTTGCCACCCGACGCCTCGACCAGCGCGACCGCTTCAGCCTTGAACTCGGGCGTGAACTTCCGACGATTCCTCCCCACACGGACTCCCTTCCGGGCCAGAACGGCCCATGATCAGGTGTCCGTCAAAGCGGGGCAACTCCAACTCGTGATGCCTCTACATCGCGAGACGGTGGCTGTTCGATGAGGATCGGCGTTGTGGGTGCGGGCGGTGTTGGTGGCTACTTCGGTGGTCGTCTCGCGTACGCCGGTACCGACGTTGCCATGGTCGCTCGAGGCGACCATCTCAGAGCGTTGCGACACCGTGGTCTCCAGGTCCGCCATGTCGATGGTGACTTCGCCGTTCGAGTGGAGGCGAGCGCGGATCCGAGCGAGATCGGTCAGTGCGACATCGTGCTGTTGTGTGTGAAGTCCTACGACACGATCGAAGCGGTGGAGCTCCTCACACCACTCATCGGCGACGAGACCGCGGTTGTGTCACTGCAGAATGGCGTCGACAACGAACAGAAGATCGCGGATTGGCTGCGCCCAGACCATGTCATGGGAGGGGGCCGCGTTCATCTTTGCGCGCATTGATTCCCCGGGCGTGGTTGAGCAGACGGGCGGTCCACGACGGATTCTCTTTGGTGAACTGGACGGGTCGCGTACGACTCGAGCGAACATGTTCCTCGACGAGCTGCACCGAGCGGACATCGACGCCGAGGTTGTCGACAACATCGAGTCTGTGCTGTGGGACAAGTACGCCTTTCTCTGCGCCCTCGCGGGCGTCACCGCTGCCGCACGGCTGCCGATCAATGAGCTCCTCGAAGTCCCCGAGGGTCGAGAGCTGTTCCGGCGCATCGTCCACGAGGTCGCGATCGTCGCAAGCGCGGAAGGCGTCGAGCTCGCCGACGACATCGTCGATCAGAAGACAGCATTCGCGACCACCTTGGAGCCGGGATCATTCTCGTCGCTTCACCACGACCTCAGCACCGGACACCGACTCGAACTCGACGCTCTCCACGGCGAACTGCTCCGACGCGCCCACCGTCATCAGCTTGACCTCCCCGCCTGCAAGGTCGTCTACGCACTCCTCAAACCATGGGAACTCGCCAACCGTCGGTCGGCGACGCAACCCCAACGCCTCCGCCGGTGAGCCGCGCCCTGAGCGCGAGAACGCCCGTTCCGCGGCCCAGGTCGGGCGCAGGCGGTCTCGTGGGCACGACGTCGATCCTCAGTGCGAGTGATCGACTCGACGCATGCAGTCCGGCAATACTCGATGGATGAGTTGGCGGTGGGTCGTCATCATCCGAACGCCAGGTTCGCGGATTTGCGTCCGTCGGCTGCCGCCTAGGGGGACCGTGTGTACGAGTTAGAGACTGATTACCTCGTCGTCGGGGCCGGGGCATCGGGGATGGCGTTCGTGGACTCGCTGCTGAGCCATTCGGCCTCCGAGGTCGTCCTCGTGGACCGCCGGCATCGCCCGGGCGGTCACTGGCTCGACGCCTACCCGTTCGTCAGGTTGCACCAACCGTCGGCGTACTACGGCGTGAACTCGCGGGTCTTGGGGACCAACCGCATCGACGAAACCGGACCCAACGCGGGTTTCTATGAGCGGGGCACGGCATCGGAGATCTGCGACTACTACAACCGCGTCCTCGAGGAGCAGTTCGTTGCGTCGGGCCGGGTCCGGTTCCTGCCCATGTCGGAGTATCGGGGCAAGGACGGTGACGGTCACCACGTCGTGTCGCTGCTGAACGGAGCCCAGACGACGGTGAAGGTCCGACGGAAGTTCGTCGATGCGACTTATGTCGAGTCGGAGATCCCGTCGAGGCACACGCCCAGCTTCGAGATCGACGAAGGCGTCCCCTTCATGCCGCCCAACGGGCTCGTCTACTTCCGCGAGCCCGCGAGCGGATTCACGGTCATCGGCGCCGGCAAGACGGCAGTCGACACGTGCTGCTGGCTCCTCGACACCGGAGTCGAACCCGACAGGATCAGGTGGATCAAGCCACGCGACGGGTGGGTGCTCAACCGTGCATTCACCCAACCGCTCGAGCTGTTGGGATCGTCATACATGCAGCTCCAGGCGCAGTGGGTCAGCGCAGCCGCGCATGCGCACGACGCGACCGACTTCGCACACCGGCTCGAGGCGAGTGGCGTGTTCCTGCGGTTCGACGAGGCCGTCGAGCCAACGATGTTCCGGGGCTCGACCATGAGCAAGCGGGAGCTCGAGCAAGTACGCCAGATCGAGAACGTCGTGCGCCTCGGGTACGTTCGGCGGATCAGCGCGACCGAGGTCACGCTTGACGAGGGCTTCCTACCGACGGATCCGGGGCAGATGTACGTCGACTGCACCGCCGCCGGGGTGCGAGCGACGGTTCCGCGTCCGCTCTTCGAGGACGCCCGAATCAACCTGGAGTACGTGACCGTCGGCGTCATCCCATGGGGCACGTCCACCGTGGGATACATCGAGGCGACGCGGGACGACACCTCGGAGAAGAACCGCCTGTGCCCGCCGGTCGTGTTTTCGGGTTGGTCGGCGGACCTGCTCCACCTCGCGCGTGCCGGCATGACCGGCATGCTCGCTCGAGGAGCGGAAGCGGACTTCGGGGTATGGAGCGACCGTGCACGCCTCAATCCGGCAGGGGGTGCCGCGAGCCGTGGCGACGATCCTGCGCTGGCGAACGCGCTCGCGGTGTTGTCCGCCAACGTTGGCCCAGCGATGCAGAACTTCGAACGGACGCTCGGCCCTGCGCCGTCGGCCTGACGATCGCGCCCGGCTCGCGTGCACGACCTGCCGGCTCGTCAGAGCTCGCCCCGGCCATGAGGGCACTCACCACCGCGGATTCCAAGTCCCCAGCTATCTCGTCCGTGCCGCACCTGTCACACGATCAGCCCGTCCAAGCACCGATCTCGAGCGCGTTGGCGACCATTGAGAGCATGGTGTACTGCCCGGCGACGAAGGGGATCTCCACCAGCTGGCCGGGCGAGTAGTGACGAGCGAGCGCGCCCCACGTGGCGTCGCTGATCGAACAGCTCGTCGCGAGCTCGTCTGTCGCGCGCAGAAGCGCCGCTTCGTGCTCGGCCCATCCGGGGGCCTCAGCTCCGTCGTCGAGGTCGAGGCGGGCGAGCTCGACTTCGGTGATGCCGAGGTCGCGTGCGAACTCCGAGTGCTCAACGCGTTCGAATTCGGAATGGCAGTGGTGAATGGCTCGTAGCGCGATGAGTTCGTGGTCACGTTTGGGAAGCGCGCCTTCGAGCGCCAGGGCCGACGCCCACCCGAGGAAGGGCCCGAACAACGGCGGCGTGTGGGCAAGTACCGCGACCGTGGGGATCGGTCCGCGCGGTGGCCGATCCACGAACTCGAGCAGGCTCGCGGTCTCGGGTTCCACGTCCTCCCTGGCCGGGATGGTCACTCGGTATTCGGGCGTACTGCCATTCGTCATGACCCGGACCGTATCCCGACGCGGCAGCGCATGCTGCCGCACGAAGATCGGGCGACACGTGCGCCGAACCACCAGCTCGGGGAGTGCAAGATGGCGCGGCTGCGTGCGTTGCTTGTCCGGCGCACGGCCGCGAGATCGGGCACAGCGATCGCGAAACGAGGCGAACGAGCGTTGTGCGTGTCGTCGCTGCGCGACGGCCACTGCATCTGCGCAGGTCAGCGGCTTGTGTACGCCCCCCGGGACTCGAACCCGGACCCTAATGATTCCGAGCTATTTGAGGCTGAGCGTTGTGCTTGCTCGCCGCGTACCAGCAGCTCTGCGGGTGAACCTGGAGCGTACAGTGCGCTGTTATCAGGTGTGCGCGTCGCGAGACGCATCGCCAAAGGGCTCACTCGTCGCTGGGTTCAGCCAGCAACCGCTCCAGTTCGTTGAGGGTGTATTCGACAATCTCGTCGTATGTCATGGCCGCGCCGAGGGCGGCGGTGTGCTCGTAGGTATCGGGGCCGAGCGCGGCGCGGAGCGAATTCGAGCGCGTCGTCCCGATCTAGGAGCTCGGCTTCGGTGCCGGTGATGTTCGACGGGGCGAGTGGGCCGTGGGTCTCGGCTCCGGCGAGGACTGCGGCCGGGTCCGGGTGTCCGAGTTCGATGAACGCGAGCTTGGTGCGGTTCAGCGTGCCGGAGAGCATGGTGCGGTTGCCCGAGCGAAGGTCATGTCTGATTCCGTCGCGCGCGGAGCGCAGCGCACCGCGACGATCGCCGGCGCGTGCCTTGAGCCAAGCGACGGAGCCGAGGGACCAGCCGAGGGTGGTACTCCTCACACCGCTTCGCGCCAAGACGATGTAGTCCTCGTAGGCAGCGAGCGCTGCGGAGGGATCGGCGCGGATCAGCGCCATGCCCGATGCCCACAAGGCCGTCGCGGACGCGGACGGATTGCCGACTTGACGTGCCAGCCGCAATCCTTCGCTCGCCTCCGCGCGGGCGGTCGTGATGTCCATGGTGTATATCGAGAAAACTGCGATGAGGGAATGGAAGATGCTCGCCTTGCAGACGTCGTATCCCGCGGTGGCCTCGAGGTCGTGCAGGCCACGCTGCACCACGCGCAGGGCCTCGTCGGGGCGGCCATTGTTCAACTCGACGCTCGCGAGCGCCGAGTACGCCGGGATAGGGACTGGGCAGTCGGGCGGGAGACCGTCGCGCAACGCGTCGAGCGCCAGGGCCTGCGCCCCTTGGTGGTCGCCGACGTAGACCGCCTGAATCGCCGCCGCGCCCAGGATGGCGGTGCGTCGCCCGGGGTTGGTTTCGTCAGCCCGGGGCACGGCGCGCTCGATCCAGGTACCTACCCCGGCAACCATGTCGACGACCGCTACATAGGCGAGCGCGGCGACGATGCGCAGGCCGAGCTGCGCATGAGCAGTCGGCGAGGAATCGAGCGCCCACCCGATCGCCGCTCGGAGGTTGTCGAGCTCAGCTCGCACCCGCTCATGCCACCCGAACTCGTCTGGGCCCTCCAACGCCATGCCAGCTTGCTCCGCGAAGTCGGCGTAGTGCTCGGCGTGACGACGACGCCACTGGTCCGCGTCGTCGGTCTCGTCGAGGCGCTCCCGTGCGTACGCTCGCAGCGTCTCGAGCATCGAGTACCGCGTGCCGCCGTCCGCGCCGCGGTCGCTCACAACCATCGACTTGGCGACCAAGCTCGCGAGCGCGTCGACGACATCCCACGGCTCGGTGCCTTCACCGGCTGCGACGGCCTCGGCGGCGCTCGAATCGAACGTCCCCGAGAAGACGCCGAGTCGAGCGAGGATGCGCTGCTCGGTCGGCGAACACAGGGAGAACGACCAGTCGAGCGTGGCGCGCAGCGTTTGTTGTCGTTCGACCGCGGAACGGCGACCACCGGTGAGGAGCCGGAAGCGTTCGTCGAGTCGGGCAGCGATCTCGGCCGGGCTCATGGCCAGGATCCTCGCCGCGGCGAGCTCGATCGCGAGCGGAACGCCGTCGAGCCGTCGACAGATCTCGTCCACCGCCTCGGCGTTCGCGGGGGAGATCGTGAACGATGGCCTCACCGATCCGGCCCGATCGGCGAACAACGTGGCTGCCTCGGAGAGGCCCTGCGGTCCGAGGCCGGACGCGTCCGGTACCGAGAGCGGACCAAGTGGCCACACCTGTTCTCCGGCAACGCCGAGGCACTCTCGGCTCGTGGCAAGGATCCGGAGCTCTGGGCACGACAGCAGCAGCGCTTCCGCGAACTGCCCGGCGCCGTCGAGCAGGTGCTCGCAGTTGTCGAGGAGGATGAGCAGTCTCGTGTCCCTGATGTGGTCGATGACCGATCGCTCGGCCGAGAGGTTCGGTCGGATGCGGGCGCCGGTCGCGGCGGCCACGACGTGCGCGAGGTCGTCAACGGATGCTGCGGGGGCGAGGTCGCAGAACCAGGAGCCGTCGGGATAGTCGCACAGCACGTCGCCAGCGACACGGATCGCCAGCCGCGTCTTTCCGACCCCGCCGACGCCGGTCACCGTGACCAGTCGCGCGTCGTGCAGCGCCGCGCCGACGCCGGCGAGCTCTGCGTCGCGGCCGACGAATGACGTGAGTTGGACGGGGAGGTTGCTGGCGAGCGTGCCGGGACGAATTTGGTCGCGCGTCCTCGACGCCGGACACTGCACGTGCGGCCGGGTCGGTCTCCGCCAACGCGGTCAGGCTGAGACGACCGAGGATCTCCGGCCCGATCGACAGGTTTCTGGCGCTGATCGCGCGCTCGAGCGAGACAAGCTCCGCGCCGGGCGCCAAGCCCAACTCACCGAGCGACGTTCGAGCGCGCTGATACGCCCGCAGTGCTTCGGCCTGTTGACCACACCGGTACAGCGCCAGCATGAGCAACGCCCATCCGTGCTCGCGGAGGGGCTCCTCCGATACCAGGTTGTGGAGGAATGCCAACCGTTCGCGGTGTCTGCCGCGCGCCAGCTCGGCCTCGGCCAACTCCTCGAGGGCACAGCGATACTGCTCCTCCAAGCGCGCGCTCTCCCACCGTGCTGGTTGCCATGCGCCCAGGTCGACCAGCGGGTCGCCTCTCCACAGCGCGAGCGCGGCCGCGAGGGCACGCGCCGACGCTTCCCATTCGCCGTTGTCCGCGGCTTCCCGACCCTCCGCGACCAGTCGCTCGAAGCGCCGGCTGTCGACCGCGTCGGGGGCGCGCAAGAGGTACCCGGTCGGCCGGGTCTCGATCGCGTCTGGTCCCAACACCTTGCGAAGCCTCATCATGAGGTTCTGGACGACCTTCGTGCTCGACCGAGGAGGCTCGTCGTCCCAGATCGCGCCAACGAGTCGTTCGCTGCTCACGACCTGGCCTTCCCAGGCGGCGAGTAGCGCGAGAGCTTTGCGCTCATGACGGCTGGTGACCGGTAAAGGCCCGCCTGGACCGACGACCTCGAGAGGTCCGAGAACTGAGTACTCGAGCGTGCGCGGGATGGTAGTTCTGTCGGCCGGCGATATCAGGGGCCAGGCCGAGCACGGGAGCCGGAGCACGGCAAGACCCGCCCGAGACCGGATCGAGACCGGGCTCCGCGACGCTGCACGCGCGGACGAAGTCTCGCCACGCATCTGCTTGAGGAGGTATCGCCATGAGCGGTGTTGGTGCGGTTCGGAGAACCGTTGCCGTCGTCGCAATCGCAGTTTCGGGGTCTGGGGTCCTCGCCGCGACGTCCGCTTCGGCCGGTGCTGTCGCTCCTGCCGCTGCCTCCGGCGGGTGTACGGGCAAGGCGTACGTCACTAACAACGTGGACGGCACCGTGTCGGTGATCGACACCGCGACTGGTGCATTGTCCGCCCCCATCACGGTCGGCAAAGCACCTACCGGAGTGGCGATCACGCCTGACGGCAAACACGCCTACGTGGCGAACCCGGGCGACGGTACGGTCTCGGTGATCACGACGGCGACGGGTTCGGTCTCGGCCCCCATCACCGTGGGCAACCGTCCGTACGCAGTGGCGATCACGCCGGATGGCAAACGCGTGTACGTGGCCAATGACGGCGACGGTACGGTGTCGGTGATCACGACGGCGACGGGTTCGGTCTCGGCCCCCATCACCGTCGGGAGTCTTCCGCATTTCGTGGCGATCACGCCTGACGGCAAACACGCCTACGTGACGAACTTCGGCGACGGCACGGTCTCAGCGATCACGACCGCGACGGGCGCGGTGACTCCAATCACCGTCGGCAAGAATCCGCACGGTCCGGCGATCACGCCTGACGGCAAGCGCGCCTACGTGACGAACTTCGGCGACGGCACGGTGTCGGTGATCACGACCGCATCCGGTGCGGTGTCGGCTCCTATCACCGTCGGACGCGCACCACACGGCGCAGCGATCACGCCTGACGGCAAGCGCGCCTATGTGGTCAACTCCGGCGACGGTACGGTGTCGGTGATCACGACCGCATCCGGTGCGGTGTCGGCTCCGATCACCGTCGGCAAGAACCCGTCCGACGTGCGGATCTCCCCTGATGGCAAGCAGGCGTACGTGACCAACCGCAACGACGGCACCGTGTCGGTGATCACGACGGCAACGGGCGCGGTGGCAGCTCCCGTCGCCGTTGGTCAGGGTCCCATTCGGGTTGCCATCTGCCCATCGAGGCGCACCGTTCGAAGCCGACGATGACATCGCGGCATCGGGAGCGAGAGAGATCATGCTCGGCGAGGAGCGCCTGAAGCGCGCCCTCGACAGCATCCATCAGTGAGCTATGTAGGCGCGCGAAGTTGAACCGCACGGGGAGCAGGTCGGTACCACAACGCGCGGGGATGTGAGTGCCGAGCCCGTAAGTAGCGGTCGATCGGCAGTGCGGCTTCGTTGTCGATCGAGACGGGCTGCTCTTTGTCGCCCTTTCGACGACGCGGGGAAGCATTGTGCTACCCGCCGTCGAGGGGAGGACGCCGCGATCCCGCAGGTCGATCATGTGAGTACGCCCCCCGGGACTCGAACCCGGAACCTAATGATTAAGAGTCCTCTTCCCGCTCTCGGAGTACGTGGGGGTTGCGCACGGGTGCGCTAGAGCCCTTGCACGGCAACGAGCGGGACGCGTCCCGGTTCTCGTCGGAGCGCGTCGGAGTACGTGGTAGCACGAGTCTGCTACCACGCTGCTACCAGTCCCGGCTGGAGCGCAGCTCGCGACGGCGACGTTCCGAGGTGCCGCCCCACACCCCGAGGCGCTCCCCCGCGGCGAGCGCATAGTCGAGGCACTCGGCGCGCACCGGGCAACCCCGACAGATGCGTTTCGCTACCCGCAGCGACAGGTCGTCGCCGCGTCGGGTGAAGAACACGTCGGTGCTGACCCCGCGGCATCGTGCCCGATCCCGCCACGAATCGACGCCACGTACACGTCCCGGTCGAGGACCAGCTCGGCGTCGAGCATCACGGCCCGATCGAGCACACCGCCCGCTCCACGACCGACCAGCACCTCCGCTCCGGGTGCGCGGCGATCCGCCCGAGCGTCACCACCGAGAAGCCGGTCTCGGCCGCCAGCTTCGCCCAGGACCACCCGGCCCGACGGAGCACCACGAGGTGCTCGGCGGTCCTGCGTGCGCTCACACGCCGATTCACGACCCCGCTACGCAGCGCCCTGGCGGGCGGCGTACCACTCGCGGTCGTAGCGCCGCCTGGCCGCCCGACAGGTCGGGCACCGACACCCGCGTTGGTAGGCGCCGAGGCCGTGCTCGTCACGCTCGCGTGCGTTCGACGGCTTCCGGCGCGTGTAGGCCGTGCGGTTCGGGAGATGCACGACGACGGTGCCGCTCACCACACCCGACTCGGAGGGACGACTTGGCGCTCTGCTCCTCGACGCGCAGCCCTGCGGGCCGCCGACCTGCGGGCCGCCACCTGACGGCCGAACGACGAGTTGTGCGCACATCGGGCGCAGCACACAGCACCCGACACCTTCGACGTGGTCGTGGAGCGCCGGCGCATGGTCAACCGTGTCACCCGGCCGCGGGCAGCCCGGCACCGAGCACGGCTGCGGGTAGCGCTTCAGCGCAGCGCGGAAGCGGCGATAGGCGGGCTCGTCGTGCGGGCGACGCGGCGTACCGGCTGGCCGTGATGCCATCGAGCGCCAGTGTGGCGCACCCGGTCACCCGAAGGAGTTAACCCGACCTCGAGCGTCGCCAGTGGTGGCGCCTTCCTGTGCGAGCAGCACCGACGCTAGAGCTGAGGCTTGGGCGCGTATGTGCGCCCGAGCGGGCAACGAGTATTGGGTGGTGGGTGCTCCGGTCGGGTCTGACTCAAATGCACGGGCTGGCGCCTGGTCCTGCCGGGTCACGCTGTGGATTTGCCGTCGGTCAGGTGACGCTCTTGATGATCTTGACGAGTTCGTCGACGCTGTAGCCGTGACGGCGGGCGAACTCGACGAGGTCGCGGGCTTGGTTGATGACGGCGCCGCGTTCGGGGGTTCCGGCGACCGAGATGCCGCGGCCGCGTCGGAACTCCAAGAGACCCTCGTCGCGCAAGAGCCGCAGCGAGCGCAGCACGGTGTTGGCGTTGACGCCGAGCACGGCCGCGAGGTCTTTGGCAGGCGGGAGCCGTTCTCCTGGCGCGGCTTCGCCGTCGGCGATGGCGCGTCGGATCTCACCGGCGACTTGCTCGTAGAGGTCGGTGGGGTCGGCCTTGTCGACCTTGACACGAATCATGATACTAGTGATACTAGCATGATAGTGAAGGAGGTCGGGGATGACTGTTGTCGCTCCACCCCAACCGCCGCAGGTCGACGAGTCCGCCGGGTACGACCCCGGCGAGGCGCTGATCAAAGAGGCCAAACAGCGCGCCCGACGGCGCAGGTGGATCTACGGCGGTGCCGCGACGGTGGTGGCGATCGCGGCGGTGGCGGCCTTCACCATCCCGACCAGCAGCACGCCGCCCCCGAACGACGCGACGCCGCATGTCCCGACGCCGCCCGCCGTCCCACTCGGCGCGCCACTCGTACAGGGTGCGGACCCGGCATCGACGCTTCTCACGTCCTGGGGACAGATCCACGTCGGATACGCCTTCGTCTACGCCGACGGCCGGGTTATCTGGTATCCCGACATCGGGGCCCGCGTCGATCCGGACATGCAAGTGACCGGCGCACAACGGCGACGGAGAACCGACGGAGTTCCCGCGCCCGACGGTGAGTTCCTATACGAGGCCATCGAACGACACCTCAGCCCGCACGGCCTCGAGCTCGTCCGCGCCGGAAAGCTCACGCCGAGGGAGTTCCTCGTCTCCGACCCCGACGACCCCGACCCCCAACTGCGCGAGGAACTGTGGGCCGAGCCGACCGCCCGGTTGTACGAAGCGCCCACGTACGCGATCTGTCACACCCCCGCGGACTTGCTTCCGGCATCCGACCAGCTTCCGGCATCCGCTCAGGCGCTGCTCAGCGGCAAGGAACGAACCGTCGACCCCAAGATCGGTTGGTCCAGCGTGCCGGGGGGCTTCGAGATGGACGCCGAGCTGGAGCTCGCCTTCCCTTCGGACTGCTTCGAGGTCACTGCCGCGGAAGCATCGACCCTCTACCAGATCCTTGACGCCAACGGCTTGTTCTCCCAACCCGGGTCGTGGCCTGGGCCGAGCGCGGGCACGCCGCCCTCAGGCTGGGTTGCTGGGTCGAGGGTGGCTGAACTCCGCCCCGGAGCTTGGTATTCATCGCCTCACATCTCATCGGAGCCGATCTACCCGCACGGGCAACCCGTCCCCTGGGGCGGTTAGCCAGCCACTCTCCAACCAACCCACACACAGAACTGCCGATCGGCGCTCGCCTCACGGTGGAGTTGCCCCGCTTTGACGGACACCTGATCATGGGCCGTTCTGGCCCGGAAGGGAGTCCGTGTGGGGAGGAATCGTCGGAAGTTCACGCCCGAGTTCAAGGCTGAAGCGGTCGCGCTGGTCGAGGCGTCGGGTGGCAACATCGCTCAGGTCGCCAAGGAGCTCGGGATCTACGACTCGACGCTGGGCAACTGGGTGCGTCAGTTCCGCGAGCAAGCCGCGGGCGCTGCCGCCGATCGCGGATTGTCCCCAGTGTCGATCATCGAAGTTCCCCAGGTGATCGGCTGGGTGGGGTGTGGCTGAGGCTACGTGTTCGGTCTGGTGGTGGCCGCCTTTCGGAGGGTCTCGGCGCGGGCGCGGTGTGCGCGCATGCGGTAGCTGTCGCCGTCGATGTTGAACACGACGGAGCGATGTAGGAGCCGGTCGAGCATGGCGACGGCGACGGTGGGGTCGTCGAAGATCTGGCCCCATGAGGCGATGCCGAGGTTGGTGGTCAACACCGTCGATGACTTCATGTAGCGCTGGGTGATGACTTGGAACAGGGCGGCAGCGGCTTCGGACGCGAGGGGCAGGTAGCCGACTTCGTCGATGATCAACAACCTGGGTCCGGCGAAGAACCGCATGGTGGTCGCCCATCGGCCTTCGAGCGCCGCGCGGTGGCATCGTGCTGCGAGGTCGGCGGCGGTGGTGTAGTAGGTGCGGTAGCCGGCGTCGACCGACGCGCGGCCGAGACCAACGGCGAGCATGGTTTTGCCGACGCCGGGCGGGCCGATGAACAGGACGTTGGTGGCGTCTTCGAGGAAGCGCAGTGTGGCGAGCTCGTCGACGAGTTTGCGGTCGACGGTGGGTTGGGCGTCGAAGTCGAAGTCGGTGAGTCGCCATGGTGCGGGCAGGTTCGCGAACCGTTCGAGGCCGGCGTGTCGCCGTGCTTCGGTCGCGGCGACTTCGACGTCGAGGAGCCGTTCCAAGAACGCGGTATGACCGAGTTTCGCTTTGGCGGCGTGGTCGAGCTCGCCGGGCAGCGCTTCGGCCGCGGCGGCGAGACGGAGGTAGGCGAGATGGCCACGCAGCTTCTGATACGTCGAGTTGTCGCTCACGACGCCCCCTCGGCGAGGGCGGCGTAGTCGGCGAGGTCAACGACGACTGGGCGGCCTTCGCTGCCGAGCAGCGCGGCCGCGGCGGCCAGCGCTTCGGGCCCTGGCGGCCGGTTCGCTTTGCGGTCACATGGCCGCTCGGTGCTGAACGCGGACAGCACGACACGCTCGAGCTCGGCGTGATGCTCGCGGCTGCGCACGATGCTCCCGGCGCCGGGCGGGGCGAGGCGGTGCGCAGCGAGCAGCCCACCGCCGGGCGAGTGGATCTCGACGGTCGGCGAGCCCAACCGGTGCCGCAACGACACGCTCATGTCGGTGAGCCCAGGCGGCAGCGAGTAGCGGTTGCCTCGGAACGCAACCGTCGCGTTCGCAGCGACGACACGAGTCACCTCGATCGTCGCGGGGAACGCCAGGGCGGGCAGCGCGAGTAGCGGCTCGCTGTCGCCGAGCGCGCCGACCGTCGTGCGCACCCCCGCCGCAGTGCGACGCTCGCGGGCGTCGCCGGGACCGGCAAGGAAGCGGTCGAGTGACAGCTGCGCTTCCTCAGGGGTGGTTGCGGTCATGGTCCGCCACCATCGTCCGCACGTGAACCGCACCGCGGACTCGACCGCGCCTTTGCGGTTCCCCCGGCGCGGTGGACACGGCTCCACGATCGCGCCGTAGTGCTTCGCGACCGGCGCGAAGCTCGGCTGCACGTCACGGGAGCCGGGGACGATCACCGTCGCGAGCCGATCCGTGCGCCAAACCCGAGCGGTGCCGCCCAGTCGGCGCATCACCGCGTCCATCGCCTCAATGAGGTGCGCCTGATCGAGCGACTCGGCGAGCACACCACGGGTGCGACTCGAGTGCGGCAACGTGCCGAGGAGCACGAACGCGGTGCCACCCCACGGTGCGCGACGCCGCTCGAACCAGTCCCACTGGATCTCCTCACCCGCCGGGTGCTCGATCTCGATCGTGTCGCGGCCCTTCACCCCCGCGCACGCCTCGCAATGCGGGCGCAGCCCCCGCTGACGGACCTGCCGCACGAAACTCGGATAAGACCGGGCGTAGCCGAGCGCGACGACCTCGTCGAACAACGACGTCGCCCACATATGCGGGTCATCAACGAACCGCGCCCGGATGTAGACCTCGAACTCGGCCAGCGGATCCGCGACGAAGGTGGCACGAACGCCGGGCCGTCGGTCACCGTTCAAATACGAGCGGACCGTCTTGCGGTCGCGCTCGAGATGGCGGGCGATGGCCGAGATCGACCAGCCCCGTTCCCTCAACGCATGGGCTTCCACATCTTCTCCCTGTGTGAGCATGGGGAGCGGGGCTCCTTCGAACTGGACGGCGTCAGAACCGCCAGCGTCGAGGGAGCCCCACCCCAAACGGTGGACCCTCTCGTGGTCCACCCAGCCACTCAGGGGTGGGGAATTTCAGTGATCAGCTCTGGGGAGTTTCCGCTGATCGGCAGCAGACGCGCCGAGCGGAGAGGAGCGCGCCGAGATCCGTGATCTGAAACGGGAGCTGGATCGGGTCACGCGCGAGCGGGACATCCTGGCAAAAGCAGTCGCCTTCTTCTCGGCCTCGACCCGCGAGCACGGGTGATGGCCGTGTATCGGTTCATCGCCGAGGAGAAGGCGACCCCCGAATGTTCGTGGAGCGTCAGCGAGATGTGCCGGACGTTGGAGGTGTCCCGGTCGGGGTTCTATGACTGGCTGGGACGCGCGCCGTGTGCCCGCGACGTCGACGACGCCACGTTGGCAGCAGAGATCGAGGCGATCTGGGAGACCTCGGATCGTACGTATGGGTCACCGCGGGTGCATCGCTGGTTGCGCAAGCAGGGCTTCCGAGTCGCTCGCAAGCGGGTGGCGCGGATCATGCGTGTCAACGGCTGGGTGGGCGAGTCGGCCCGCAAGGGCTTCAAGACCACCACGCCGGACAAGGGTGCGGTGCCGGCACCGGATCGGGTGGCTCGGGATTTCAACCCGGCCGCGCCGAACGTCACGTGGGCGGGTGACATCACCTACGTGCGCACCTGGGAAGGCTGGCTGTTCTGCGCGACGGTGATCGATCTCTACAGCCGCCGCGTGATCGGCTGGGCGCTTGCCGATCATCTCCGCGCCTCCCTGGTCGGGGACGCGCTCGAGATGGCGGTCGCGACCCGCGGTGGTCACGTCGACGGCGTCGTCTTCCACTCCGACCGCGGCTGTCAGTACACCGCGGGTGAGTTCGCCGAGCTGTGCGAACGACACCACGTCGTGCAGTCGATGGGCGCGACCGGGATCTGCTGGGACAACGCCGCGGCCGAGAGCTTCTTCGCGACCTTGAAGCGAGAACTCGTGCACCGACACGCGTGGGCAACGCCGCGCGCAGGCGAAACGCGCGATCGTCCGCTGGATCGAAGGCTGGTACAACCCGCGGAGACTGCACTCCGCGATCGACTACCTCACCCCGACCGAGAAGGAGAACGCATGGCACACTGCTGACCGACGCGCAGCGTAACGACCTGTCCGTCGAACCGGGTCAGCTCCACGGCTCCCGAACGGGCACTATGCGGCTGTGATGGAAAGCCCCAAGACTGCGTCCTCTGCTCGTCGAGGCGCGGTTCCACCGCCACGACCCCCGGCACCACCACACGGTGCCGAGCTCTCCGAGCGAGGCGTCGTTCACGAGGCCGGACCCGTGATCGAGGGCGTCCAGCGGTGCCGTCGCTGTGGGCTGGCGCTTCCGCTGCCCCAGGGGGATGGGTCGTTCGAGGTTGACGGGTTGATTGAACATCGTCACTACGACAACGGCGAGCGCATGACGAGTGTGACGGCTCGAGCGTCGTCGTTGCCCTACTGCGACGAGCGGTAGAACGTCGTACGCGCCCAGATCTGCGGCGCTCTGCGCTCATGCGCCGACGTGACCGAGTGAATGCGAACGCGATCGCGTCCCGGTCCTTCGTGGCCGAACGTGTTACCGCTTTCCAGGTGGACGTGCGTCCCGCATCCCGACACCCTTCCCGGCGTCGACGAGCTCGAGCCGTGCGAGGAAGCAGGCCGAGGCGGACCCGACCGTCGCAGGCCAGCCCCAACGCGCCTCGATGTTTCCGCGTCGGTAGGAAAATGTTCAGTGTTGGAAGGGTGACGCGTCCTCACGCAAAAAACCCTGCCGTCTCGGGTCTTCGCGATCGCGCGCCGAGCGTTCGCGAGTGCGGCTCGAGCGCGACCGGTCGAGCGCCCGAGCAGAACGGCAGGTCTGGCGCGCTGTTACCCGACCGTGAAGCGCCGATGCATCCCTCGCGGTAATGGCTCTCGACGGTTCCGTCCTCTTCCTCTTCGACGATGTTGCAGAAGAGCTCGTACTCCCCGGCGTCGAGTCTCTTCGTGAGGGACTTCACGGCCTTCGGCTTGATGTTCTCGATCTCGCCGATCGCGTCGTCCTCGGGAACGGCCTCCTCGTCGACCGAGCCGTCGGCTGCGGTCGTCAGCTCTGTACCCGGCTGGACGCCGGCGACGACGAACTCATGCTTCTCGGTCCCGATGTTCTTCACCACGAACTTGACTTTGCCCTCGGCGACGAACGCCGGCTGGCGGCGGATACCGAACTCGAAGAGCTTCACGTTCACCCGCCTGGCTCTGGTCTCCCCGGCGTCCGCCTCATCGTCGACCGCGGCCGGGACGAGCACCGCGAGCCCCAACCCCAACGCCAGCCCCAGCATTACACCTCCGACAGGTCCCCGACGGCGGCGAATCGCACCTTGACCGTATTCCTTTCCACGAGACGAACTCGGCCTGTCGATTGATGTCGTCATGGCGGTACCCTCCCGTCGGCCCGGTCGAGCTCTAGACCCGTGTGTCCGAGTCGACACCCCTAGTCGGCGCCTTCGTCACACCCCGGTCTAGAGGCGAAAGTCCCGCTCAACCGACTGCCCGCTGCTCTGACGAGTTGTGACGCGGCAGGTCGGGGCAGATCGTGACGCAACGGTTTAGCGACGCGTACAGATTGATGCTCCTAGGTGCTGTCAAGCCAGTGTTTCTTGCGGGAGGCAGGTGTAGAGCTCGCGTGCGACGTAGCGCTTGAGGCAACGGATGGCTTCGGTTTTGGTCTTGCCCTCGGCGCAGCGGCGCTGGAGGTATTGACGTGTTGGAGGGTCGTAGGAGAGGCGAGTGATCACGATCCGCCACAGGGCACTGTTGGCTTGACGATCGCCGCCGCGGTTGAGGCGATGCCGTTGTTGTTTGCCGCTGGAGGCGTCGAGGGGCGAGGCTCCGCAGAGCCGGGCGAAGGATCGTTCGTTGTGGATCCGGCTGGTGTTCTCGCCTGCGGCGACGAGGAGCGCGCCGGCGGTGTCGGTGCCGACCCCGACTCGTTCGACCAGCTCGGGCGCGGCTTGGGTCACGAGTGGGGTGAGGAGCTCGTCGAGCGTGACGATCTCGTCGTCGAGTTCGAGGATCCGCCGGGCGAGGGTCTTGAGCGCGACACGATTCGCGTTCATGACATCGGTGCGTCCCGCGGGGCGGAACCCGGCGGCCGCGCGCACCAATCTGGGGATGGTCAGAGCACGCAGCTGGGCGCGCAGCTCGTCGGGAGCGGTGGTGACCAACGCTCGCATCTGGTTCAACGCCCGGGTGCGGTCTCGCTTGGCGCTGCTGCGGGCCAGACGTAGCACCCGGATCGCCTCGACGATGCCATCGCGGTGCTTCGGCGCCCCGAGCGCATCACCCGCGAACGCGGCCCGCGCCGCGCTGATGGCGTCGTGGGTATCGGACTTGCCCGCCCGGCGTCGGCGTTGACGGTTCGGTCGATCGACCTCCACCACCACGATCCCCAGACCTTGGAGCGAGCGGGTCAGTCCGGCGCCGTAACTGCCGGTGCCTTCGACCCCGACCAACACCACCGCACCCAGCGACGCCAACCACTCGACGAGCTCCCGATAGCCAGCCGGTGTCGTCGCGAACGACGCACTCCCCAATAATCCGCCGTGCTCATCGAGCGCGGCAGCGACGTGCACCTCGAGATGGGTGTCGACGCCACCCGTGATCTGTGTTCCCATGTTCGTGTCTTCTCCCTGCGTCAACCGATAGGGAAGACACCCGCCCTGCCGGGACGGCGGACAAGACAACGACGAGCCTCTACGACAGGCTCCTAGTAGGTCACTCCGCCCGACCGGTAGGTGTCGGGTAGGCACCCAAGACGGGTCGACAGATCAATCTCAGGACAACCCGGCAGGACCAGGCGCCAGCCCGTGCATTTGAGTCAGACCCGACCCGAGCACCCACCACCCAATACTCGTTGCCCGCTCTGGCGCACATACGCGGGCCGCTCGGTCGGCCCTGGGAGCGTGCATTGCTCTATGGCTGCCCGGTTCGCAGCGCGTCGTGTCAGCTGTGGAGCGCGGGGTCATCCCTTGACGATGACCGTATGCGGGTCTACACCGTTCGAAGGGAAGTAGGGCTTGCTCTGGACCTCGGCACTCCCTCCGATGAGAGGGGATCGAGCCGATGTCGGAGTTGCGTGCCCTCGTGTTCGTTGGCGCCACTCCGGTACGCGTTCACCGACCCATCGGGTCGAGATTTACGTGACGCCGCTCACCCGCTACCCCGGCTGGCAAGAGGACTACGCCCCAGGGGCTCGACGACTTCCCCACGTACTTCGAGAAACTCCTGGCGCGTCACGCTCACCGTGTGGTCAGCGCGGCAGATGCTGCGCAGCGCACCGCTCGCTCAGGCCGAAGCTCGCGCCAACCTGCCCCACGGCCGCTACGTGGTCGAAGGAAGCCCCGACGAGCTGCCCGAACCACCGCGGTCACTCGTCGTGCCCGACGTGCGGCCGTACCCCTCGCAGTTCTGGGCCGACGTTGCCGCGACCTACGTGGACCTCGTGTTGCGCCACGGCGTGAAGAACCCCGCGGTGGTGATCGCGGAGCACACCAAGACGCCCGCGCCGACCGTGCGCGGCTGGATCGCGAAGTGCCGCACGCTCGGGCTCATCGCCAAAGGAAGCCAAGGGAGACTCGGATGAAGTCGTCACTCGCGATCTACGAACGCAGTCGCGACCGTTGGTACTGGCAGCTCATGTGGTACGAGGACGGGAAGCGTCGCCAGCTCAAGCGGGGCAGCTTCGGCTCCAAGCGCGATGCCCGCCGAGCTGGTGAAGCCGAGGAAGCCAAGCTGCGGGCGCGATTGTGGCGTTCCGAGACCGCCGACACCCTCACCGCCTGGGCCACGACGTAGCTCGACACCCTGGTGGTGATCGGCCGGAAACGCTCCACCATCGACGGCTACCGAGCCCAGCTCGAGCGGTACGTGCTGCCCCGACTCGGTGAACGCAAGCTCGCCGACATCGACGCGGTCGGGCTCGACAAGCTCTACGCTGAGCTGCTCGCCTGTGGTGGCCGCGACGGGAAGCCGCTCTCGGCGCGGACGGTGCGCTTCGTGCACTCGATCCTGCACAAGATTCTCCGCGACGCGGTCCGCAAGGGCCTCCTCGCCGCCAACGTCGCCGCCAACGCGTCGCCACCCTCATCGAAAGCGGCCCGGGCACCGGAGGCGAAGGTGTGGACACCCGCCGAGCTGGGCGCGTTCCTCCGCCAGCGCCACCAGGACTACTACCGGCCGGTGTGGTGGACGATCGCGTTCACCGGCCTCCGCCGGGCCGAAGCGTGCGGTCTGCGGTGGGAGGACGTGGACCTGGCGGCCCGGACGTTGGCGGTCTCGGTGACCTTCAACCAGCTCGGCTCCGAGACCTACGAGGACACGACCAAGAGCGAACGCTCAGAACGCGTCGTCGATCTCGACGACGCCACCGTGTCGGTCCTGCGCGCCTGGCGAGCTCGCCAGTCCGAGATGCGTCTCCTCGTCGGTTCCGGCTGGAAGGACTCGGGCCGGGTGTTCTGCGCACCTGACGGTCAGGCGATCCGTCCTGACACGCTCACCCAGGCGTGGACTCGCACCGTGAAGGACAGCGGGCTGCCGCGGATCACGCTGCACGATCTGCGCCACACGCACGCCACCCATCAGCTCTCCGTGCATGCCAACCACCGGGAGGTCGCCGACCGGCTCGGTCACGCCGATCCGGCGTTCACGTTGCGGACCTACGTGCACACGTTGCCGGGCGCGCAGCGCGCCAACGCGGAGGCGGTCGCGGCGCTCGTCGCGGAGTCTGCTACCAATCCTGCTACCAGTTCGGTGCGCGACGCCGACCGTGAAGTTTCGTAGCGAGCAACCACAACGCCTGTAGTGGTACGCCCCCCGGGACTCGAACCCGGAACCTAATGATTAAGAGTCATTTGCTCTAGCCAGTTGAGCTAGGGGCGCTCGGTGGGGAAGCCTACCGAACCGGGCGCGGAGCCTTCGTAGCGTTAGCGTGGCCTCGTGGATGTCCTCGTCACCGGCTCACACGGACTCATCGGGTCCGCGCTCATCCCGCGCCTGCGGGCCCACGGCCATCGCGTCGTGCGCCTCGTGCGGGGCGCGACGGAAGGCGCCGACGACGTGCAGTGGGATCCCGACGCCGGCACCATCGACGCCGCCGGGCTCGAGGGCGTCGACGCGGTGGTCCACCTCGCCGGCGCCGGCATCGGCGACAAGAAGTGGACGCCGCCGCGCAAGCAGCTCATCCTCGAGAGCCGAACCCGGGGCACCGGGCTGCTGGCCCGCACCCTGGCGGGGCTCCCGCGCCCGCCCGCGGTGCTGGTCTCGGGGTCGGCGGTGGGCTACTACGGCGACCGGGGCGCCGAGCCCGTCACCGAGGAATCGGGCCCCGGCGACGACTTCCCGGCCCAGGTGTGCGTGGCCTGGGAGGCCGCCACCGCACCGGCGACCGAGGCCGGGATCCGGGTGGTCACCATCCGGACCGGGATCGTCCTGGCCGCCCACGGCGGCGTGCTCCACCGGATGCTCCTCCCCTTCAGGCTCGGGCTAGGCGGCCGCGTCGGCTCGGGCGAGCAGTACATGAGCTGGATCACGCTCGACGACCACGTCGGCGCCGTGCGGCACCTGTTGACCGCGGACTCGGTCTCGGGCCCGGTCAACCTCACCGCGCCCGAGCCAGCGACGAACGCGGAGTTCACGCGCGCGCTCGGCGCCGCGGTGCACCGGCCCACGCTGCTCCCGACGCCGCTCCTCCCGTTGAAGGTCGTGTACGGCAGCGAGCTCGTCGACACGTTGCTCGTCGAAGGGCAGCGGGTGTTCCCGCGCGTGCTCGAAGCGAGCGGCTACGCGTTCGGCGCGACCGACATCGAGAGCGCGTTGCGTGCCGCGGTCGCAGCTCCGGCTGCGGCGTGATCGACGCCGCAGCCGGAACCGAGCGTGGGGTGACCGAGGGGTTTCGAACCCCCGACCTCCGGGACCACAACCCGGCGCTCTAGCCAACTGAGCTACGGCCACCATGGCCGGCGCACCGCCCTGCGCGCCGAGGCCCACATGGTACCGGGCAGGGGCGAATTGCCTGCGGGCGACGGAATTTGGCTGGTCAGGGGGCCTCTCGGGCCGCCCGGCGGTCGCGAGCGTCCCGCATGCGGGCGTGGGCGTCCTCGATCGCCTGGTGCCGGGCGCGGATCTCCGCGGCCTTCGATCCGTGCGTCACGAGGTACGGCTCGCCGGCAAGCATGTCGGCGACGAGGTCGCGGATCGCGTCCTCCGGCGTGGTCACGACGTCGTCGCCGGTGCCCGCGGTCGCGACGACGACCTCGAGGTCCTCGTCGCGGATCACCGACTCGCCGAGGGCGGATGGTCGCGCCGCGCGACTGCTCTCGAGGTGCGTCGTCATCATCCCGCTCGGGAAGACGACCGTCACGCCGATGTCGTCGTCGACGAGCTCTTGTCGGAGCACGTCGCCGTATCCGGTGATCGCGAACTTGGTCGTGATGTACGCGCCCTGGCGCGGGGTCGGAACGAGCGCGGCCATCGACGACGTGAGCACGATGTGGCGCGGGCCGTGGGCGGCGCGCAGCAACGGGAGGAACGCGTTCACGGTGTTGGCGGTGCCCACGACGTTGACCGAGAGGAGCCACTGCCAGTCGTCGGCGGTGATGCGCTCCAGGGGACCGAACTGCATGACCCCGACGTTGGCGGCGACGACGTTGCACGAGCCGAAGCGCGCGGCCACCTCGGCCGCCGCGGCGTCGAGGGTCTCCCGGTCGGCCACGTCGACCGCCCGCCCGATGGCCGCGGTGCCGCCGGCCTCCAGCGCCGCCGCGACCGATTCGGCCGCTTCGCGGTTGATGTCCAGGGCCACGACGGCCATGCCCTCGGCGGCGAAGGCGTCGGCCATGGCCGCCCCCAGCCCCGAACCGGCGCCGGTGACGACCGCGGTGCCGCCCCGGAGCCCGCTCATCGGGGGCGGAAGTCGGCGGGACCGCCGTCGACGGCCTCGCCGAGCACGCCCAGGTCGATGCCGAGGCCGCCCGCGACCTGGCGAACGACGTCGATGTCCTTGCGCATGTAGTGACCGGCGGCGTCGACGAGCGCGGTCGCCGACCCCATGTTGCCGACGAGGCCCATCACGTAGCTGGAGCCACTCGACTGCTGGATCACGCGGGCGAGCGTCGCGGTGTCGACGTCGAGCTGATTGGCGATCTGTTCCGCCTGGGCCACGAGCTGGATGGTGGCGGCGAACAGCGCGTTGTTCACCAGCTTCACCGCGAGCGCGGTCCCCAGCGCGCCGATCGTGAAGATCGGATCCGCGTACGCGGCCACGGTCGTGCGCGCGCGCGCGACGTCGTGGGGCGCGCCGCCCATCATCACCGTGAGCGTGCCCGCGAGCACGTTGTCGGTACCACCGCTGAACGGCGCGTCGACCACGTGCCCGTTGCCCGCAGCGGCGATCCGCTGGATCGTCGCCGGGCTGCCGGTCGTGTGCGACACGAGGAGCGCGTCGTCGCCGAGGTTCGCGACCAGGCCGTCGTCGGCCAGAGCGACCTCCTCGAACTGCTCGTCGGAGTACACCGCGACGTGCACGGTCTCGGCGCCCGAAGCGGCCTCGGCCAACGAGTCGGTCACGCGCGCGCCCGCCCGGTCGAAGTGCTCGCGCACCTCGGCCCGGCGGGCATACACGATGACGTCGTGACCGGCCGCGAGCAGCCGCTCCGACATGGGGGCGCCGATCTGGCCGGCGCCGACGAAGCCGACCCGCACCGCTTACTCGGTGGGGGGCACGCCGACGGCGTAGGTCTTGACCTCCGTGTACTGCTGGAAGCCCTCGATCCCGTTCTGGCGCCCGACGCCGCTGGCCTTGTACCCACCGAACGGTGCATCGGCCCCGTAGGCGGCGCCGCCGTTGATGCTCACCAGCCCGGCCCGGAGCTGCTTGCCCATCGCCTCGGCCCGCTCGAACGAGCCCGACGTGACGTACGCGCCGAGTCCGTACTGGTTGTCGTTGGCGAGGCGGACCGCCTCCTCGTCGCCGTCGAACGGGATGACGATGAGCACGGGCCCGAAGATCTCCTCGCGGGCGATGGTCATGTCGTTGGTGACGTCGGCGAACAGCGTCGGCTGCACGAACCAGCCCTTGTCGAACTGCTCGGGCCGCCCACCGCCCGCGACGACGCGCGCACCCTCGGCCTTGCCCTTCTCGATGTAGCCGAGCACGCGCTCGCGTTGCTTGGCGCTCACGAGCGGGCCCATCAAGTTGCCCATGTCGTTGGGGTCGCCGTAGGGGAAGTTCTCGAAGCCGGGCGTGGCGATGTCGATCGCCTGGTCGTAGATCTTCCGGTCGACGAGCATGCGCGTCGCCATCACGCAGCCCTGGCCACCGTGCACCGCGACCATGCACGCCATGCTCATCTTCGCCTCGAGGTCGGCGTCGTCGAGCACGATGTCGGCCGACTTGCCGCCCAGCTCGAGGAAGAGGCGCTTCATGGTGGCGCCACCCTTCTCGAAGATGCGCTTGCCGGTCGCAGTCGAGCCGGTGAACGAGATGAGGTCGACGAGCGGGCTGGTGGTCAGCTCCTCACCGACCAGGTGGTCGGACGACGTGACCACGTTGAAGACACCCGCCGGGATGTCGGTCTTGTCGGCGACGAGTCGCCCGAGGCGGGTCGCGTTCCACGGCGTGTCCGGCGCAGGCTTGAGGATGACGGTGTTGCCCGTGGCGAGCGCCTGGCCCACCTTCTGCGACGACACCTCGAAGGGATAGTTCCACGGCACGATCGCGCCGACGACACCGGCGGCCTCGCGCACCACCCAACGCTTCGCGTGGCTCCCGAACGCGTGACCGTCGGGGAGCTCGCGGCGCCACTCGAAGGAGTCGATGAACTCGGCCGGCCAGGTCAACGCGTCGCTCAGCGGGGCGTCGAGCTGCGGACCGTAGGTGAGCGCGATCGGACACCCGACCTCGGCGACCAGCTCGTGCCGCAGCTCCTCCTGCTCGCTCTCGATCGCCTCCTGCAGCTGGAGCAGGCACTTCTGGCGGAACTTGTGGTTGCTCGACCAGTCGGTCTCGTCGAACGCGCGCCGTGCGGCGTCGATGGCGCGCTTCATGTCGTCGGCCGACGCGTCGGCTACCTCACCGAGGACCTCCTCGGTGGAGGGGTTGACGTTGTCGAATCGCTTCCCCGATGCGGCTTCGACCAGCTCGCCATCGATGAGCATGCGGACCTCGCCCTGCACGGTGCCGGGGCGGTCGGTTTCGATCGTGGCCATGTGGTGCTCCGTTCGTGAGTACGCGGTCGACCGGTTCGGTGATTTGGGCGTCGTTGAAAGCTAGCGCCGAACCGCACGCCGCTGCCGGGCCGCGGGCCGGGCGTCAGCGCATGATCGGCAGGGTGCCGTCCTTCAGGGGCCGGCCGTCGCGACCGCTGCGCACCGCGGCGATCTCGGCGAGGATCGACAGCGCGATCTCGCGGGCGCCGACCGGGCCGACGTCGAGGCCGGCGGGGCCCCGGAGCCGGGCGAGCGTCGCGGTATCGACGCCGAGCCCGCAGAGGTGCTCGGCGCGGCGCTGTTGGGTCCGGCGGGAGCCCAGCGCGCCGATGTAGCCGACAGTGCCCGACAGGGACGGGCCGCAACGCCTCGGCGGGATCGTCGGCGTCGCGGGGGTCCACGGCCCGGTCGAGGAAGGTCACGAGCCAGGCTCAGTCGAAGCCGTCGAGGCCGTCGAGGGCGGGGGAGAGCGCCGGTTCGACCTCGACGACGCCGCGTGTCACCGGCGCTAGCGCACCTGGATGACGACGTCGGCGTCCGGGTCGACGTGCACCACGCCGATCGGGCGGAACGCCGGGTCGACCGGCTCGCGACCTTCCATCGGCGGACAGCGTACGCGAAGCCGTCGCCGGATCCTCTCGGGCAGATGCGGGTGCGATCGGCCAGTATGGCTTGCAGTCGCGAGGTGTTCACCAGGTAGGCTCCGCACCGCATGACGACGTACCGGGTGGGCCAGGCCGCCGAGCTCCTCGGCGTGAGTCCCGACACCGTGCGCCGATGGACCGACAGCGGTCGCCTCACCGCCCGGCGCGATCGCGGCGAGCGGGTCATCGACGGCGCCGACCTGGCCCGGCTGCTCACCGAGACCGCACCGGCGAGCGACGAGTCGCCGGTGATCGAGTCGGCGAGGAACCGCTTCCCCGGCATCGTCACCCAGGTGCAGAAGGACGGCCTCGTGGCGGTCGTGCACATCCAGGCCGGACCGCACCGGGTGACCTCGCTGATGACGCGCGAGGCGGCCGACGACCTGGGCATCGAGCCCGGCGACCTCGCGGTCGCGGTCGTGAAGTCGACGAACGTGGTCGTGGAAGTTCCACGGCCGGAGTGAACGAGGAGTCACGCAGTGAAGAGGGCCATTCGTTGGTTGGTCGTGCTCGCGGCGCTGGGCGCGCTGATCGGCACGACCGCGGCCGGAGCGGTGCCGGCCGCCAAGGCGAAGAATTTGTCGGGGACGATCACGGTGTCGGCGGCGGCGTCGCTCACCGAGGCGTTCACCAAGATGGGTACCGACTTCCAGAAGGCGAACCCGGGCACCACGGTCACGTTCAACTTCGCCGCGTCATCGGCGCTGGTGCAGCAGATCCAGGGCGGCGCCCCGGCCGACGTGTTCGCCTCGGCCGACGGCACCAACATGCAGAAGCTGGTGTCGGGGGGACAGGTCACGGCCGAGCCGACGGTCTTCGCCGCCAACGAGCTGACCATCGTCGTGAAGAAGAGCAACCCCAAGAACGTCAAGTCGCTCGCCGACCTGCCCGACCTCGACACGATCTCGCTGTGCGCCGACGCGGTGCCATGCGGCAAATACGCGCAGCAGGCGCTGAGCCAGGCGGGTGTGACGATCCCGCCGGAGAAGATCACGAAGGGCGCCGATGTCAAGGCCACCCTCAGCGCGGTGTCGACCGGCGACGCCGACGCGGCGATCGTGTACACGACGGACGCCAAGTCGGCCGGAAGTAGCGTGCAGGCGGTGCGGATCCCCGCGTGGCTGAACGTGTACGCCATCTACCCGATCGCCCCGATCGCGGCGTCGTCCAACCAGGACCTCGCGGATGCGTTCGTCGAGTACACGGTGTCATCCGCGGCCCAGAAGACCCTCGCCGGCTACGGGTTCCTGCCGCCACCACTCCAGTGAGGCGCACGGGGCGAGGGGTGCCGCTCGTCGCGGTGCTCCTCGCTCTCGTCGCGATCGCGTTCTTCGTCCTGCCGCTCGTCGGGTTGCTGAGGAGGACGCCGTGGAGCGACATCTGGGACAACCTCGACAACCCGGCGGCGCGCGACGCGATGCGCCTCTCGGTCGAGTGCTCGTTGTGGTCGACGTTCCTCGCCGTGGTGTTCGGGGTGCCGCTCGCCTACGTCCTCGCGCGTGCCCGCTTCCCGGGCCGGGCGCTGGTGCGTGCCCTCGTCGTGCTGCCGATGGTCCTGCCCCCGGTGGTCGGCGGCGTCGCGCTGCTGTACGCGTTCCAACGCAACGGCGGCCTGCTCGGCGGATGGCTCTACGACACGCTCGGATTCCAGTTCACGTTCAGCAAATGGGGTGTCGTGCTGGCGGAGACGTTCGTGGCGATGCCGTTCCTGGTGATCACGGTCGAAGCCGGGCTGCGGTCGATGGACCGCCGCTACGAGGACGCCGCGGCCAGCCTCGGTGCAGGGCGGTGGACGGTGTTCCGGCGCGTGACCGTCCCGATGATCAGGCCCGCGCTCATCGCCGGGTCGGCGCTGGCGTGGGCGCGCGCGCTGGGCGAGTTCGGTGCGACCATCACCTTCGCCGGCAACATCCAGGGGCGCACGCAGACGCTCCCGCTCGCGGTCTACAACCTCCTCGAGGGGCAACAAGGCGTGGCGATCACGCTGAGCCTGGTGCTGCTCGCCATCTCGGTCGTCGTGCTCGTGTCGTTGCGCGACCACTGGTTCGGGGGGCTGCGTGACGCTGACCGCTGACGTCGGGCTGCAGCTGGGTGAGCTCGATCTCGCGGTCGAGCTCGACGCGGCCGACGGTGAGACCGTCGCCGTGCTCGGTCCCAACGGCGCGGGCAAATCGACGCTGCTGCGCACCCTCGCCGGATTGCTCGCCGTCGAGCGCGGCTACGTCGCGATCGACGGGGTGACCGTCGACAGTCCGGCAAGCGACACGTTCGTCGTCCCCGAACGCCGCAACGTGGGCGTCGTCTTCCAGGACTACCTCCTGTTCCCGCACCTGACCGTGCTCGAGAACGTGGCGTTCGGGCTGCGCAGCCGAGGCACCACGCGCGCCGACGCCCGCCTGCGTGCGAACGAGTGGCTCGCACGCGTGGGCATGGGCGACCGCGCCCGCGAGAAGCCGACCGCGCTGTCGGGCGGGCAGCAGCAACGGGTGGCGTTGGCGCGCGCGCTCGTGACCGAGCCCCGCCTGCTGCTGCTCGACGAACCCCTCGCCGCGCTCGACGTCGGGACCCGCACCGAGCTGCGCCGCGACCTGCGCACGCATCTCGGCACCTTCCCCGGGGCGCGGGTCATCGTCACCCACGAGCTGCTGGATGCCGTCGCGCTGGCCGACCGCTTGGTGGTGCTCGAGCACGGCCGAGTCGCGCAGGCGGGGACGGTCGCCGACGTCGCCGGCCGCCCGCGCTCGCGCTACGTCGCCGACCTCGTCGGCACCAACCTTTTCCACGGTGTCGGCCGGGGCACGACGGTCCGCACCGACCAGGGAGGCGACGTGGTGACCGCGGAGCCCGCCGACGGGGAGGTCTACGTCGCCATCCACCCGAACGCGGTGAGCCTCCACCGTGAGCATCCTGAGGGCAGTCCCCGCAACGTCTGGCGCGGCAACGTCGTCGGAACCGATCTCCTCGGCGACCGGGTGCGCGTGCACCTCGCTGGTCCCGTCCCCCTCGTGGCCGAGGTCACCGCCGTCGCGCTCGCCGAGCTCGGGCTGCACGACGGATCGGAGCTCTGGGCGAGCGTCAAGGCGACCGAGGTCGACGTCTATCCGGTGTGAAACGACCAAGGAGACATCCAATGAAGCTCAGCACCCGCAACCAGATCAGTGGCACCGTGGCCGACGTGCACGTCGGTGAGGTCATGGCCTCGGTGAAGGTCACCCTCGGCTCGGGCGAGACGATCACCGCGGCCATCACCGCCGAAGCCGTCGCCGACCTCGGGCTCGAGCAGGGCAAGCCGGTCACCGTGCTCGTCAAGGCCAGCGAGGTGATGCTGGCGACGGACTGACCGTCACCCGGCGCGGGCGCCGGCCTCGGGACGGGGTGGGAAGGCCCCCCATGAGCGCGTGAGTGCCTTCAGGTGCGCAGCGAGCGCGGGCAGTGCGGCGGGCGCGAGGTAGGTATCGGCGCCCAGGTCGAGCAGGGCGGCGGGCGTCATCGGCTGTTCCGACGGATGGCCGGTGTGCACGACGATGATGCGCGTGGTGGAGCGCTGCTGCTGCACCAGTTGCTCCAGGTCGTCCTCGCGTGAATCGATGACGATGGCCGCCGGCGTGTCGTGCGTCTCGAGGACGACGCGATACGAGGGTCCGAGCGCCTCGCCGAGAGACGGCAACCAGCGGGCCGAGCGGGGGGAGAGCAGGACCTGCTTGGGCGGCGGCTCGGGGACGACGCGGTCCTGGCTCCGGTTTCCGCCCCGGACGAGGCGGAAGCGGCGGATGCGATCGGGTGCGGTGGTGTCGTGGGCGACGGTCATGGGACCTCGATTCGGTGGGGGTTCCGATGTGCACCCTCACCCTGCCCGTGCACTGTCAAGCGACGGTGTGGACCACGTGAGAAGTCGACAAG
The DNA here is from genome assembly GCA_963819475.1 of uncultured Actinomycetes bacterium. Taxonomy (GTDB): domain Bacteria; phylum Actinomycetota; class Acidimicrobiia; order IMCC26256; family DASPTH01; genus DASUAS01. Next base: position 114,058 of record CAWFWE010000011.1, on the reverse strand, counting down.
AACGCGGATCCCGTCAGGGGTGGAACTTCTGGATGGGCTCGTGGCGCGCCATGGCCGAGCCCGCCGGCCCGCAGAGCATCTTGTAGCGCAGGTACCGGCGGTGGAAGAGCTGCAGCAGTTCCTCGTCGTGGGCGCCACCGTCGGCGAGCACGAACTCCTCCAGCGCGGCGTCGCCTTCCTGCCAGGTGGCGGGGCGCCGGCCGAGGAACGCCCGGAGATCGTGGAGGTCGGCCTCGGTGCACGCGTCGCCGATCTCGTCGAAGCGCTGGAGGTGCCGCGCGAGGCGGAACGCGATGCGCAGCTGGTGCCGCTCGTACTCGTCGGCCAGGTCGAGGCTGCGCAGTGAACGCACGAGGTGCGCGTGGGCCTGCGCGGCGGGTGAGTCGCGCGGCTCGGGCATCTCGACAGTCTCGAGCTCGTCGACGCCGAGGATCTCGGCGAGCCCCTCGATCGCGAACAGGTTCGTCTCGCTCGCCCACTGCATGTTGGTCATGTAGTCGGACGCGGCCGGCGGTGCCGCGAGCGCGGCGTGGAAGACCAACTGGTTCGTCAACGCGAACACGAAGTGGTGGTGCATAATCGCCTCGAGGTCGACCGGCGCGCCCGAGTGCTTCGCGTACTGGTCGTAGAGCGCGTTCATGTCGCCGAAGCCGAGCACGGTGTCGCGCATGCGGAACGCGGCGAGATCCATCATCGGATCACCCAGATGACCGAGCTCGAGGTCGAGGATCGCGGTGACGTGCCCGTCCTGGTGGTGGAACTGTCCCGAGTCCCACACGATCGGGGTCTCGCGGCCCTGCGTGTCGACCGGGTTGCGGTCGATCCACCCCAGACAGAACTCGAGGAAGGGGTCGGGCCTCACCTTGGTGGCGCGGTACCCGGCCACGTACACGTCGAGGCCGACCCGTCCGGACCCGCTCGGTGTCGCGGCCCGTGTGATGCCGGCGCGCGCGTACGGCTCGGGGTCGAGCTGGTGGATGCGGGCGAGGATGCCCATGTACTCGTCCATGACCCTGGCGCGCTGCTCGTCGGTCGCCGCGTCGAAGTTGTTCTCGCCCGGCACCACGTCGATCACGAAGGCGCGCGGTTCGTCGACCCAGCCGTAGACGTGCGCGACCGGGATGCGGTCGGCCTCGAGCAGCTGCTGGAACGCCATCTCGTGCTCGAGCGGGAAGAGGGGCGCGGCGTCGGTGCGGTCGCCTCGCACCATGATCGTCGACTGCTCGCCGTCACGGTCGACCTCGACGAACCACACCGGCCGCCACCGGGCCTGCTTGCGGATCCCGACAACGGTCCCGCCCGTGTGCTCGCGGAACCACTCGGTGATCTGGTCGTCGGTGCGGTCCACGGTCACCCCCGGGTGATCTTGCGCCCGATGATCTCTTTCATGATCTCCGTGGTCCCTCCGTAGATCGTGGTGACCCTCGCGTCGATGTAGGCCCGGGCGATCGGGTACTCGAGCATGTAGCCATAGCCGCCGTGGAGCTGCACACACCGGTCGACAGTGCGTTTCTGCAGCTCGGTGCACCACCACTTCGCTTCGGCGGCCTCCTCGACCGTGAGCTCGCCGTCGTTGAGCGCGTCGACGCACCGGTCGACGAAGACCTGTGCGATGTCGACTTCGGTGCGCATCTCGGCCAGAGCGAAGCGCGTGTTCTGGAACGACGCGATGGGGGAGCCGAACGCGGTGCGCTGCCGCACGTAGTCGAGCGTCCAGCGCAGCGCGGCTTCGGCCGCGGCGACTCCCCCGATGGCGATCGAGAGTCGCTCCTGCGGCAGGTTGTCGACGAGGTGCGCGAACCCCTTGCCCTCGACGCCGAGCAGGTTGTCGACCGGCACGGGGACGTCGGTGAAGAAGAGCTCGGCTGTGTCCTGTGCGTGGAGGCCCACCTTCTCGAGGTTGCGACCGCGCTCGAAGCCGTCCATGCCGCGTTCGAGCACGAGCAGGCTCATGCCCGCGTGCCGTTGCGACGGGTCGGTCTTGACCGCGGTGATCACGAGATCGGCGTTGATGCCGTTGGTGATGAACGTCTTGGCGCCGTTCACGACGTAGTGGTCGCCGTCGCGGACGGCGGACGTGCTCATCGACGCGAGGTCGGAGCCGATGCCCGGTTCGGTCATCGCGATGGCGGTGATCAGCTCGCCCGACGCGATCCCGGGCAGCCAGCGGCTCCGCTGCTCGTCGGTCGCCAACGACAGGAAGTAGGGGAGGCAGATGTCGGAGTGCAGCGTGAGCCCGAGGCCGGCGGCGGCGACGCCGGCGTACTGGAGCTCCTCGCTGATCACCTGGTTGTACCGGAAGTCGTCGACGCCGCCCCCGCCGAACTGCTCCGGGACGGCCATGCCCAGGAACCCGGCCGCGCCGGCGGTCGCGAACAGCTCGCGCGGCACGACGCCCTCCTCGTTCCACACGAGGTGGTGCGGCACCACCTCCCGCTCGACGAACGTGTGGAAGCTGTCGCGGAAGAGGTCGTGGTCCTCGGTGAATTGCGTGCGGCGCATGCCGCGAGGATACGGCGGCGAGCCGGTCAGGCGAACACCGCGCGCGACCACTCGACCAGCTCGGGCGCCAGCTTGGGCCACCGGTCGAACAGCTTCCCGCTCACCCGGTGGTCGGCCGACCGCTCGATCCATTCGCGATCGCCCCACGGAGGCTCGACGAGCTGCGCGTGCGGCAGCATCGACGCGACCGCCTCCGACGTCTCGCGCGTGTGGTACGCGTCGCTCTCGCCGCTGCGGAACACCAACGCGGGCACGCTGACCGCGGCGGCATCCTCGGTGGTGAGGCCGGGCACCAGCTCGCCGCCGCAGGGGCAGTACGCCAGCATCCACCGCTCCATCGTCTCGATGAACTCGCGGCGGTCCTGGTCGAGGATGCGCTGCCGGTTCGACGGGTTGCGGGAGATCGCCTCTTCCCATTCGGGGAGCGCGGCGACGGCGTCCATGCCGTCCTCCCACGCCTTCACCAGGTTCTGGCCGCAGTAGTGCATGCCGAGGCTCATGAGCCCGAAGGCGCCGCCGCTGATCCACCAGACCGCGAGTCCGGCGGCGACGTCGGGGTGGCGGGACGCGGTGAGCAACGACACCCGCGCGCCCCCCGAACCACCGCTGATGACGGCGGGCGCCAGGTCGAGGTGCCGGAGCAAGGCGGCGAGAGTGTCGGCCTGCATGGCGGACTCCGACGCCCCGGTGAAGCACACGTCGGACGCACCGCAGTTCGGCCGGTCGTAGATCAGGACCTGGTTGCCCGCCTCGGCCAGCGCCTCCGCCAGCTCCCGAACCCCGGGGAAGTCCTTGCTGAAGCGGCCGCCCGGCGTGATCACCCAGGGCCGGCCCTCGCCGATGACCTCGTACGCGATGGTGAGGTCGTCGACAGTTGCGTGGGGCATGGGGCGACCCTAACCTCGACGTCGATGTTGGACAACGGAACGCTGATCATCGACGCCGACTCGCACTTCACGGAGCCGCACGACCTCTTCACCCGGGTCGCACCGGCCGCGCTCATGGACCGCGTGCCGCGGGTGGAGGAGGTCGAGGGCGTCCCTACCTGGGTGTTCGACGGCCACGTCCTCGGCCAGGCCACCGCCGCCGCCGTGATCGGCCGCGACGGCAAGAAGGAGAGCGCCGACATCGGGCTCAACCAGTGGTCGATCGACGACATCCACGTCGGCGCGTACGACCCGAAGGTGCGGCTCGAGGTCCTCGACGAGTGCGGTATCGACGCGCAGGTCATCTTCCCGAGCACCATCGGTCTCGGTGGCCAGGACCTCGGCGATGGTGGAGGACCAGGACCTGTGCCGCCTGGTGGTCGAGATGTACAACGATCAGATGGCCGAGATCCAGGCCGACTCGGGCAACCGGCTCCTGCCGATGCCGCTGATGCCGGCGTGGGACATCGACACGTGCATCGCCGAAGCCAAGCGGGTCGGTGGGCTCGGCATGCGCGGGGTGAACATGACGTCGGACCCTCAGGATCTCGGCGCGCCCGACCTCGGCGACCGCGCCTGGGACCCGTTCTGGGAGACGTGCACCGAGTACCAGCTGCCGGTGCACTTCCACATCGGCGCCAGCGTCACCGCCATGACGTTCTACGGCAAGTACCCCTGGGACTCTCACGCCATGGACACGAAGCTCGCCATCTGTGGGTCGCTGCTGTTCATCGGCAACGCGCGCGTCGTCACGAACTTGATCCTGTCCGGGATGTTCGACCGCCATCCCGACCTGAAGATGGTGTCGGTGGAGAGCGGCGTCGGGTGGGTGCCGTTCATCCTCGAGACGCTCGACTACGAGATGTCGGAGAACGCGCCGACCGAGCTCGCGAAGCTGAAGAAGATGCCGTCGGAGTACTTCCGGAGCAACCTGTACGCGACGTTCTGGTTCGAGAACAACCGCAACAAGCTGCCGGACCTCATCGACGCGGTCGGCGAGGACAGCATCCTGTTCGAGACCGACTTCCCGCACCCGACGTGCCTCTACCCGAACCCGCTCGCCTCGGTCGAGGCGAAGATGGCCACGTTGGCGCCGGAGGTCCAGAAGAAGATCTACGGCGAGAACGCCCGCAAGCTCTACCGCCTCTGACGCTGCGGGCGTCGGTGCCGCGTACGATGAGCGCGTGAACGTCGAGGTCGACGCCGACTGCTGCGGCGGATTCGGGCAGTGCGTGACCATCTGCCCCGACGTGTTCGAGCTCACCGACGCGGGCTATGCCGTCGTGCGCGTCGACACCGTGCCCGCGGAGCTGGAGGCGGCCGTGCGGCAAGCGGAGCAGGCCTGCCCGACCCACGCCATCACGGTGACCTGACCGCCGCTGCCCTCTCAACCGGCGAGACCGTCGCGATAGGTCATGGGCAGCAACTCGAGCAGCTGCCCGTCGGGATCGCGGATCATGACCGCTGCGCCGACGTTCGTGTGCTCGAGCACGCGTCCACCGCACTCGACCGCCTTCGCCGCGGTCGCGTCGATGTCGTCGACCGACACCGAGATGTGGGTGAGCCCGATCTCGTTCATGACGCGAGGTGACGCGGGCGCGTGAGCACCCGCCTCGGCGTAGTGCATCAGCTCCAGCACGAACGCGTCCTGGCGCAGGTAGACGGCCGTGACCCCGATCGGCGGCTCGAGGTCGATCAGCGTCGACACCATCGCATCGGGTGGTTCGACCTCACGCCAGTACTCGAAGCCCAGGACCTCCTCGTAGAACCGACGCGACCGCGCCATGTCGGTGACGCAGACACCCACGTGGTTGAACACCGGACTCATTCGTCGCTCCTTCGCTGCTTGCCGGGCATAGTCTCACCGCGTGCCGGAGGACATCGAGCGGTTCCACATCCGTGTGGACGACTCGACCCTGGAGGATCTCCGGCTCCGGCTGTCGATGACGCGCTTCCCGGACCAGATCGAGGGCGCGGGCTGGGAGTACGGCACTCCGATTGCCTCCGTGCGCGAGCTGGTGACGTACTGGCGCGACGAGTACGACTGGCGCGCCCAGGAGGCGCGGCTCAACGAGCTCGACCACTTCCGCACCCGCATCGACGGCCAGGCGATCCACTTCGTCCACGCGCGGTCCCCACATGCCGACGCGCTCCCGTTGCTCATCGTCCACGGCTGGCCCGGCTCGATCGTGGAGTTCCTCGACGTCATCCCGCGACTGACGGATCCGGAAGCGCACGGCGGTCACGCCGAGGACGCGTTCCACGTGATCGCCCCGTCGCTCCCGGGATACGGGTTCTCCGAACCTCCACGCGCTCCGGGTTGGGACATCCGGCGCGTCGCGCACGCGTTCGTCGAGCTGATGAGTCGTATGGGCTACACGCGCTACGGCGCGCAGGGCGGCGACTGGGGCGCGCAGATCGCGACCAGGCTCGCGGCGCTCGACCCCGAGCACTGCGTCGCGCTCCACCTCAACATGCCGATCGCCGCCCCGCCGGCGGAGCCGCTCCCGGTCACCGAGGAAGAGCAGGCCGGCCTCGCGGCGATGGCGGCGTTCCAGCGCGACGAAGGCGCGTACGCGCAGCTGCAGGGGACGAAGCCCGACACGCTGGGCATGGCCCTGAACGACTCGCCCGCCGGGTTGCTGTCGTGGATCGTCGAGAAGTTCCGCACCTGGAGCGACTGCGACGGCGATCCCGAGAACTGCTTCACCCGCGACCAGCTCATCACGAACGTGATGGTTTACTGGGTGACGGAGACGTTCGCGTCGTCGGCCCGGCTCTACTGGGAGACCATGCACAGCGGGGCGCTGAAGGAGCCACCGGCGTTCGTGACCGTTCCGACGGGCGTGGCGCGCTACCCCAAGGAAGAGGTGCTGCGCTTCCCACGCTCGTGGGTCGAGCAGCGCTACAACGTCACGCACTGGGCGGTCATGCCGCGCGGGGGGCACTTCGCGGCCATGGAGCAACCCGAGCTGTTCGTCGAGGATCTCCGAGACTTCTTCGGTACCGTGCGCTGAGCCGCGCCGGGTCGCCGGTCATGCCATCTCTGGTCGCGTACCCGGACGCAGGTCGGGAGCGTCGAGCTGCACACCGTCACGACGGATGGGCGTCCCATTGACGAGCACGTGACGCATTCCGGTCGGCTCCTCCGCGGTGAGACGTTCGCCTCCCGCCGGGAAGTCGCGCACCCGCCGCAGTGGCCCGGTGCCGACCGTCTCCGGGTCGAACACGCACACGTCGGCCCACGCGCCCTCCCGCAGGTAGCCGCGGCGCACGAAGCCGAACAGGTCGGCCGGCTCGCCACTCAGCTTCCGGACCGCGCGCTCGAGGGGCATGACACCGCGTTCACGGACCCAGTTGCCGAGCAGGTCGGTCGGCAATGGTGCGTCGCAGAGCTGCCCGACGTGCGCGCCCGCGTCCGAGAGGCCCAGGGCGACGTGCTCGTGCGTGAGGAGGTCGCTCACCTCGTCCACGTCGTCGTTGGCGATGTAGATGCGGAAGCGGGTCTCGAGGTCGTCGGCCAGCGCCACCTCGCAGATGACGTCGAGCGGGCCACAGCCGCGCTCACGCGCCAGCTCGTCGACCCGCCGGCCCTCCAGCTCGGGGAACCGCGTCGACTCGGAGACCTCGCAGGTCTCCCAGCGTGGTCGCATGGGGACCTCCTGGAGATCGGCCGCGGCGCGGGACCGCCATTCGGGATCGCGGTACGCGGCGATGCGGGCGTCGCGGTCGCGGTCCATGAGCTCGCCGAACACCGCGCTCACGTTCAGGCTGAACGGGCTCGCCATCGTGAACTGCATGGTCAGCGGCCGGGGCGTGACCTGCGGCCAGACCTGCGCCCCCCGGGCGAGCGAGGCCTCGTGCAACGCGAGCTGCGGCGCGTGGCGCCGATCGGCGAGCGCGAACAACGGGTAGGTGAACGGCCGGCCGATGCGCGGCTGCCATTCGTACATGTCGGCGTAGGTGCACTGCTCTCCCGCGGTGGCCAGCACCACACCCTTGCCGGTCCCGCCGGCCGCCATGAACAGCGCGTCGACCTCGTCGCGCGCCGCGAACCGGCTCGGCACCGGCTTCCCGTCGACGCCGCGGTGGGTGTAGGCGAAGCTGGTCGAGAACCCGGCGGCGCCGAACTCGATCGCCTCCCGCACGAGCCGGGCCATCTCGTCGATCTCGTCGGCGGTGGCGGTGCGCTCGTACGCGGCGTCACCCATCACATAGAGCCGCACCGAGCTGTGCCCGACGTACGCGGTGAAGTTGATCACGGTGCCGCGTCGGCGGACCAGCTCGAGATACTGCGGGTGGGTCTGGAAGTCCCACACGATGCCGGCCGCCAGTGACGCGGCGTCCATGTCCTCGACGTTCTCGAGCGTGCCGATGATCACGTCGTGGTGCTCGGGGCGGGTCGGCGCGATGGTGAACCCGCAGTTCCCGGCGACCACCGTGGTGACCCCGTGGGACGACGACGGCCTGAGCTGCGGGTCCCAGAACACCTGGGCGTCGTAGTGCGTGTGGATGTCGATGAACCCGGGTGCCACGACGCAGCCCGATGCGTCCAGCTCGTGCTCGCCGCGCAGGTTCGGTCCGATCTCGCGGATCACACCGTCGGTGAGGGTGACGTCGGCCACCCGGGCCGGCGCGCCGCTCCCGTCGACGACCGTGCCCCCGCGGATGACGAGGTCAGGCATCTCCGTCTCCCTTCAGCTTCATGAGGTCGCGGAGCTGGCTCACGGGCGGCCCGGCCGTGGTCCCACCGTCGACCGGCAGCACGATGCCGGTGACCTGCGCGGCGCGGTCGCTCGCCAGGTACAGCACCGCGTTGGCGACGTCGATCGCGTCGCCGTGCCGCTGGAGCGGCTGGGTCAACTGGATCACCGGGCCCATGTCGTAGTTGCTGATCGCGGTGGCGATGTGACCGGGCGCGATGCAGTTGACCCTGATCCCGTGGTCGGCGAGGTCGACGGCGGCGGACCGGCTGAACTGCACGACGGCGGCCTTCGACACCCGGTAGCTGATCGGCCCTGCGCCCCCGCTGAGCGCGGCGATCGACGAGGTGTTGACGATGGAACCGCCGCCGTGCTCCGCCATGTGACGGGCCGCGCGCTGCGTGCCGACCATGACGCCGAAGAGGTTGACGCCCATCACCCGGTGGAAATCGCGGAAGTCGTTGTCGAGGATGCGACGGAACGAGCTCGGGATGCCCGCGTTGTTGAACATGACGTGGAGACCGCCGAAGTGCGCGACGGTGAAGTCGACGAGCGCCTGCACGTCGTCGGCGTCGGACACGTCGGTGCGCTGGAACGCGGCCGCATCGCCGAGCTTGGCGGCCAGCTCCTCGCCGTGCTCGGTGTCGACGTCGGCGACCACGACCTGCGCGCCCTCCTCGACGAACAGCTCGGCGGTCGCACGGCCGATCCCACTTGCACCCCCGGTGACGATCGCCACCTTGCCGGACAGCTCCGGGCCCATGGTCAGATCTCCTCGATCCACTCGTCGACGCGCGGGTTCACCCCGTGTCGAGCGAAGACGGCGTCGATCTCCGCGAGGTCGTCGTCGTCGATCGTCCAACCCAGGGCGCCGACGTCGTCCTCCACTTCGGCGACCGTGCGGCAGCCCACGAGCGACGTGCTCACTCCCGGACGTGACGTCGTCCAGCGGAGCGCGAGTTGCGGCAGGCTCCGGCCGTACCTCGCCGCGATCGACTTCAGGTCATCGGCCGCGGCGACGTTGCCCGGCACGGAACCGGGGCCGAAGAGGTGCCGGAACAGCGGCGCCATCACGCCCCACTTGTCGGACTTCGATCGCCAGTCGTCGGGCGCGAACTCGACGCCCGCAGGCAGCGTGCCCGACAGCAGGCCGTAGGCGAGCGCGCCGTAAGCCATGAAGCCGATGCCCTGCTCCTCGCAGTAGGGCAGCACGTCGTACTCCATGCGCCGGTCGAACAGGCTCAACCCGTACTGCGCAACGTCGACCCGCCGGGTCTTCTCGCAGGCCGCGATCTCGTCGCGGGTGAAGTTCGAGACGCCGACGAAGCGCGCCTTGCCGTCGCGCACGACGTCGTCGAGGGCGAGCATGGTCTCCTCGAACGGCACCGAACGGTCCGGCCAGTGCACGAGGTACACGTCGACGTGGTCGGTCTCGAGGTTCTGCAGGCTCGTCTCGATCGCGGAGCGGACGCGTTCGGCGCGACTGTCACGGAAGTGGGGCCGGTCGGTGTACCCGACGCCGAACTTGGTGACGAGGATCACGTCGTCCCGGCGGGCCCCGAGCGCCCGGCCCAGCGCCTGCTCCGACGCTCCGCTGCCGTACGCGGCGGCGGTGTCGAAGCAGTTGATGCCGAGGTCGATCGCCCGGGCCACCGCCCGGGCGAAGTCGGTCTCCTCGATGCTCCCATAGCCGCCGCCGATCTCCTGGCAACCGAAGCCGATCGCCGACACCTCGAGCCCCGTCGCTCCGAACGGTCGATGCTCCATCACGTCCCCCAGATCCCGCGTCGCGGGCTACGCGAGGCGCCAGCGGACCGGCAGGTGCTTGATCCCGCCGTTCACCGCCGAGTTGAGTCGTTCCGCCGGGCCCGCCACCTCGAATGACTCCAGCCGCTCGAGCAGGTGCCGGAACACCGTCTCCATCTCGAGGCGCGCGAGGTGCGCGCCCATGCAGAAGTGCTCGGCGAACCCGAACGAGAGCTGCGGGTTCGGGCGGCGGTCGATGCGGAAACCGAACGGGTCGTCGAACACCTCCTCGTCGCGGTTGGCGGACGCGAAGAACAGCGCCACGTGCTCCCCCTCCCGGATCTTCACCCCGCGCACCTCGGAGTCCTCGGTGGCCATGCGGGTGAAGTGGATGATCGGGCTCACGAAGCGCAGGATCTCCTCGACCGCGTCCGGAAGCAGGTCGGGCTGGTCGAGGAGCCGCTGCCACTCACCGCGGTGCTCGGAGAACGCGAGCAGCCCGCCGCTGATCGCGTTCCTCGTGGTCTCGTTGCCGGCTTCGACGACCAGCTCACAGTACGAGAGCAGCTGCACCTCGGTGAGCCGCTTGCCGTCGATCTCCGCGTCGAGCAGCTCACTGACCAGGTCGTCGCCCGGTTCGCGCCGCCGCCGCTCGATCAACTCGCCCAGGTACGCGTGCAGCTCGCCGCGCGCGCGCCGGATCGTCTGGCCCGGCGTCTCGCCCGGACGCCGGAACTCGGGATCGTCCTTGCCGATCACCTCGTTGGTCCATCGGAACAGCAGCTCCCGGTCGGAATCGGGCACGCCCAGGAGCCAGGCGATCACCGCGATCGGGAGCGGCGCGGCGATGCGCTCCACGAAGTCGAATTCCTCGGTGCCGTCGGCCGTCGCCACCTCGTCGAGCACCTCGGCGGCGATGCGGTCGATCTCCTCCTGTCGCGACCGTATCGCGCGGGGTGTCAGCCGGCGCATGCCGACGCGCCGGAGCGGTCCGTGGCGCGGCGGATCGAGCGTGACGACCATCTCCGTGGGCTGCGCGGGAGCGCCGATCCGCCCGAGGATCAGGCCGTGCTCGTTCGAGAAGCGCATCGGCTGCGCGGTGATGTCGGTGATGTCGGCGTGCTTGGTGATCGCCCAGAAGGGTTGGTAGCCGGGCGGCTCGAAGTACGCCACCGGCGCCTCGGCCCGCAGACACGTCCACACGTCGTGCGGATAGCCGCGGCGCGCGAACCGCTCGGGATCGACGAGGTCGAGGGGGTCGATGCCGGGCGGAGGCGCGGGGTGCGACGACATCACGCGGCCGCGATCTGCAGCAACGCCTGGGTGACGGCCGCCGGCTCCGTGATCATGAGGTCGTGCCCGGTGTCGATCTCCCACAGCCGGCCGTCGGCGCGTGCCTTCTCCATGAGCGCAGGGTCGCGAGTGGCCAGCGTCGACGTGCAGACGATGTGGTACTTCGGGAGCGCCGCGAAGGCGGCCTCGTTCGTCAGGCGCAGGGGCTGCTCGAAGCACTTCCACGGGTGGCCGGTCAAGCGGTCCGCCATCCACGCCACGTCGTCCGGATCGGTGACGCCGTAGAACAGGCCGGCCTCGGGCGACGGGAGCAGCACCAGCTCCACCCCGTCGACGACCTCGCCCAGGGGACGGGTCGACTCGATGATCGGACCGGCGACGTCGACGAGCGACTGCCCGTTCTCGGGGTTCGCGGCGTCGAGGTACACGACACGGCCGATGCGGTCGGCGGCGCGGTCGGCGGCGCCGGTGATCACCATGCCGCCGTAGCTGTGACCGACCAGGATCACGTCGTGGAGATCCTCGTAGTGGAGCACCGCCACGACGTCGCGGACGTGCAGATCGAGGTCGATGTCGGGACTCAGCAGGTTGGACCGTTCCCCGAGTCCACTCAACGTCGGCGTGTACACGTCGTGGCCAGACGATCGGAGGAGGCGCGCCACCCGCTGGTAGCACCAGCCACCGTGTCCACCACCGTGCACCAGTACGTAGGTCGCCATCGGCTGCTCCAGTGTCAGAGGGAGGCGGTCAGGGGAACGTGGGCCAGGTCACCTGCGCGGCCTCGGCGCGCTCGAGCGCCTCGCGCGAGGCGGCGGAGACGGGAGCCTCCAGGAAGCCGACGGTGCCGTCGACGAGATCGCCGAGCGCGACCGCGAACGGCAGGAGCACCTGGCCGGCCGAGCGGGCCCGTTCGCGGTCGGCGGCGGCGTGCGTGATCAACACGTTCGCCTGCGCGATCCGGTGGGTGCGGAGCGGCTCGGGGATGTGGTCCAGGTACACCGCCAAGCGATGGTGGTAGGTCCTGATGGGGGCGAGGAAGATGTCGGGGAGCTGCTCGAACACGTCGCGGCGCCCGTACTGGTACACCATGGCGACGAAGCTCATGTAGTTGCTGCCGTCGAGCTCGCTCTGCTCGAGCAGCGGGCGGACCGCGCACTCCACCGACGATCGCAGGTCGTCGGGATGGCGCTCGGCGATCAGGAACGCACCGCGCTCGTTGAGCCACGGCAGTCGGTACTCGAACACGGCGCGGAGGAGCCGCTCCTTGGAGCCGAAGTGGTACTGCACCGCCGAGTTGTTGCCGTTCCCGGCGGCCGCGCCGATCTGGCGCAGGGACACACCGTCGATGCCGCGCTCCGCGAACAGACGCTCCGCGGCGAGGACGATCTGCTCCTTGGTCGACGGCGCGATCACCGACATGGCCGGGATCTCACCACGCTGGACAGCCAGAGTCAACCGACTTAGATTTGAGACACTCCAATGACGACCTCGATCGCACCGAAATGGGGGCTCCGTGACCGTTGACGATGGTGGGGCGAGCTCGATCGGGACCGCACCGCGGGCCTGCCCCGTGGTGGACTTCGACCTCTTCGACGCCGCCACCCGCGACGCATCCGACGCGGCGTTGCAGTCGGTGCGCGACACCGGGTGCCCGGTGGTCTGGACGGAGCAGAACGGCGGGCACTGGATCGTCAGCACCTACGAGCTGGTGGCGGCGGCATTCCGCGACTGGGAGCGGTTCTCCTCGGAGCGGATCCACCCCGAGCAGAACGCGATCGCGTTCAACAACAGCAAGCTCCCACCGTGCCTCCCGGAGGAGAGCGACCCGCCCCGGTGGTACGGCTACCGCCGCGCGCTGGCGGTGATCCTCTCGCCGCAGGCATCGGAGCGACTGCGCGGACGCGCCCGCTTCTGGACCAAGCACTACCTCGACCAGGTCGTGGCGCGGGGCGAGTGCGACTTCGTCCACGACCTGACCTGCCCGGTGCCCGCGGCGGTCACGCTGGAGTGGCTCGGCTACCCGCGCGAGGACTGGCAGATGTTCTCCGACGCCTTCCACGGCGTCTCCGCGTACCCGGCGGGCTCGCCAGAGCACCGGAAGGCGTCCGAGGCGTACGGCCCGGTGCTGAGCCGGATCGCCGAGGAGCTGCGGGACCGCATCGCGTCGCCGCGCGACGACGCCCTCACCGCGATCGCGCACCACGAGGTCGACGGCGAACGGCTCCCCGAGGACATCGCGCAGTCGATCACGTTCCTCACGACGGTCGGCGGCATCGACACCACCACGTCGCTCACCGGTGCCGCGCTGCTGCACCTCGCGCAGCACCCCGACGACCGGCGACGACTGATCGACGAGCCCGACCTGCTGCCCATGGCCACCGAGGAGTTCCTCCGCTTCTATCCGCCGGCGCGCGCCCACAAGCGGATCGTGGCGGCCGACACCGAGTTCGGTGGGGTCCAGATGAAGCAGGGGGAGGCCGTGCTGCTGAGCGAAGTGGCCGCCGGACGTGACGACGCGGAGTTCCCGGACGCCGACCAGTTCGTGATCGACCGGAACCCGAACCGTCACGTGTCCTTCGGCGTCGGCATCCACCGGTGCCCCGGATCGCACCTGGCGCGGATCGTGTTCTCGGAGACGATCACGGCGGTGCTCGAGCGCATGCCCGACTACGAGATCGCGCTCGACCGCGTCGAGGACTACCCCGACTGGGCGATGGTGGGCGGGTGGTCCCGCATCCCGGCCACCTTCACTCCGAGCGCGCCCACGCCGAGCGCGCCCACGCCGAGCGCACCGTAGGCAGTGGACCTCTCGCTCAGCGACGAGCAGGAGCAGCTCGTCGAAGCCTTCGGCACCTTCTTCCTCAAGGAGTGCCCACCCGCCGTGGTGAGGGCGTCCGAGGAGACCGACGGATTCGACGCCGCGCTCTGGGAGGCGTTCGGCGCGCTGGGCGGCCCGGCGATGGGCGCCGATCCGGCCGTCGGGGGAGGCGGGGCGTCGCTGCTCGACCTGGAGCTCGTCACCGAGCGGTGCGGCGCGGTCCTCGCACCCATCCCGCTCGTCGACGGGCTGGTCGCGGCGCGCCTCCTCGCGGCCGCCGGCGCCCCGGCCCGCGCGACGTTCGACCGCGTGAAGGCCGAGCGCCCGCCCGTCGCGACCCTCGCGCTGCAACCGGCGAGCGACGGGCTGGCGCGTCTCGTACCCGCGGGGGCGATCGCGACCATCGTGGTCGGGCTCGACGACGGCGACCTCGTCACAGTCGAGACCGACGGCGCGCCGCTCGGTTCGGTGCACAACCTCGGCGACGGCCCCGTCGCCGACCGCTCGCTCCGGCACGGCTCGCGCACCGTCGTGGCGAACGGTGCCCGAGCCCGCGCGCTCCACGAACACGCGGTCGACGAGTGGCGGGTGCTCACCGCCGGCGCGCTGGTGGGCCTGGCCGGAGCCGCGCTCGAGCTCGGCGTGGAGTACGCGAAGCAACGCCACCAGTTCGGCGTACCGATCGGGTCCTTCCAGGCCCTCGCCCACCGGCTCGCCGATGCGGCCACCGCCGTCGACGGCGCCCGCCTGTTGGCGCGCGAGGCGGCCTGGGCGGCCGACGAGGGCGAGCCCGACGCGACGGCACTGGCCCGCATGGCGTTCCTGTTCGCGACCCGATCGGCCCAGCAGGCGACCGCGGTCGCGCTGCACGTGCACGGCGGCTACGGCTTCACGCTCGAGTACGACATCCAGCTCTACCACCGGCGGGCCAAGGCGTGGCCGCTGCTCATGGGCGATCCTCGGCGAGGAGCGCTGCACCTCGCGGAGGCGCTGTTCGGACCGGTGGAGGGCCGCTGATGGAGTTCCGGCTCGGCGCGCGGAGCGACGCCTTCCGGGAGGAGGTGCGCGAGTTCCTGCGCGAGCACTTCCGGCCCGACATGGTCGAACGGGCCCACGACACCGGGACCGCGCACGTGTGGGACCTCTACCGGGCGCTCGGCGCGCAGGGTTGGATCGCGGCGTCCTGGCCCGAGGAGTACGGCGGGCAGGGGCGTGACCCGTTCGAGATGACGGCGATGCGCGACGAGCTGCGCCTCGCCGGTGTTCCCACCGACGGGCTCGGGCAGTCGGTCATCGTGGGCCGCACCATCCGCGCCGTCGGCTCCGAGGAGCAGAGGCAGACGTTCCTCCCGCCGTTCCTTGCCGGCGAGATCATCTTCGCCCTCGGGTACACCGAGCCCGACTCCGGCTCCGACGTCGCGGCGGCGAAGACGCGGGCCGTACGCGACGGCGACGACTGGATCATCGACGGGCAGAAGATGTTCACCACGCTGGCGCACGAGGCCGCGTACGTGTTCCTCCTCGCGCGCACGAATACCGACGTGCCGAAGCATCGCGGCCTCACCATGTTCCTGGTGCCGCTCGACGCGCCGGGTGTGGAGATCCATCCTGTCCACACCATGGGTGGCGAGCGCACCAATGCGACCTTCTACACCGGTGTGCGGGTGCCCGATGCGTTCCGCGTCGGCGAGGTCGACGGTGGATGGGACGTGATGACCGTCGCGCTCACCTTTGAGCGCGGGGGCTTCGGATTGAGCGAGGCCGACCGGGTCTGGCAGCAGACGGTCGACTGGGCGAGCAGCACGCGGCGCGCCGACGGCACGCGCGTGATCGACGATCCGCTCGTGCGGGAGCGCCTGGCGAACATGCGCATCGACAACGAGGTGGCGCGGCTGCTCGCGCTGCGCTGCTCCTACGTCGCTGCGTCCGGTGGCCTCCCGGGAGTCGAGGGCTCGATGCACAAGCTCTGGTACGCGGAGGCCATGACCGCCGACGCCTCCGAGCTCGTCGACATGCTCGGCGTCGAGGGGATGCTCGCCCACGGCGAGGGCGACGCCCCGGTCGACGGGTGGGTGGAGCACCTCTACCGTCACGCTGCGGTGACGACGATCTACGGGGGGACGAGCGAGGTGCAGCGCGGCATCATCGCCGAACGAGGACTGGGGCTCCCACGGAGCCGACGCTGACCGTTCCGAACCCGAACCTGGTGGGAGAGACGCAATGAGCACGAGCGACTTCGCGACCGCCGACTTCTTCCGCAACCGGCCGCTGACCCAGGACCCGTACGCCTACTACGACTGGGTGCGCGAGCAGGGGCGCGTGTGGCGCGAGCCGAACCGTGGCGTGGTGATGGTCTCGGGGTTCGACGAGGCGATCTCCGTGTACCACGACGCGGACACGTTCTCGAGCTGCAACACGGTGAGCGGACCGTTCTTCGACTTCCCGGTACCTCTCGAAGGCGACGACATCAGCGCCATCATCGACGAGCACCGCGACACGCTGCCGTTCAGCGATCAGCTGCCGGCGTTCGACCCGCCGAAGCACACCGACCAGCGCGGCCTGCTCATGCGCCTCATCACGCCCAAGCGCCTCAAGGAGAACGAGGAGTTCATGTGGCGGCTCGCGGATCAGACCTTCGACGAGTTCCTCCCTCGGGGTGAGTGCGAGTTCGTGAGGGACTACGCGCTTCCCTTCACCCTCCTGGTCGTCGCCGACCTGCTCGGCGTGCCGGAGGAGGACCGCGGTGACGTCCGCACGCGGCTCGTCGACAAGAAGCGCGGCGAGGAGATGTCGCCGCGCCGCTGGAGTACCTCTACGCGCAGTTCACCGCGTACATCGAGGACCGCCGGCGCGCACCGCGCGACGACGTCATGACCGGTCTGGCCAGCGCGACGTTTCCCGACGGCACGCTGCCCCCCGTCGACGACGTGATGCGCATCGCCGCCAACCTCTTCAGCGCCGGCGGCGAGACCACGGCCCGCCTGATGTCGACGTCGTTCCGCGTGCTCGGCGACCGGCCCGACCTCCAGCAGGTGCTGCGTGAGGAGCCGCACAAGATCCCCGCCTACATCGAAGAGGCGCTGCGGTTGGAGAGCCCGATCAAGGGGGAGTTCCGCCTGTCACGCCGTCCGGTCACGGTGGGAGGCGTCGACCTCCCCGCCGGCACGACGGTGTGGGTGATGAACGGCGCCGCGAACCGCGACCCGCGCCAGTTCGAGGACCCGCACGAGTTCCGCCTCGATCGGGTCAACGGTCGCCAGCACGTCGGCTTCGGTCACGGGATCCACTCGTGCGCCGGCGCGCCGCTCGCGCGTGGAGACCCGCATCACCATCGAGCGGTTCCTGGCCCGCACGGAAGACATCACCATCTCGGAGGCCGCGCACGGCCCGATCGACGCGCGGCGCTACGAGTACGACCCGACCTACATGCTCCGGGGCCTCAAGGAGCTCCATCTGGAGTTCACCCCGGTCGACTGAGGACCGGCCCGCTCACCCGTCGCGCGGCCCCGGGACGCGGCGGGCGCGGACGGCGTCCTCGACCAACCCGATGACCCAGGTGAGCCCGCGGATCGCGTCCTCGGGATCCAGCTCCCATTCGGCGACCAGGCGCTCGTAGGACACGACGCTCCACAGCACGTCGAGCATGGCGGCCGCGATGGTGCGGTCGGCCGGTGACGACGTCCGGGCCGCGGAGGCCACCGCCGAGAGCAGCGCCTCGCGCTGGCGTTGGTTGGCGGCGAGCACGGTCGGGTCCGGTGGCGTGCGGGGTGCGAGTGGGAACGACGACACGTACTCGAACATGCGGGCGGTGACGTCGGCGACGTCCTCGAGCTGCATGCCATCCAGCTCGACCCCGGATTCCTGCTCCAGACGGGCGAGCACCGCGTCGCGCAGGGCGCGCTCGCTCGGGAAGTACCGGTACACGGTCCGCTCGTTCACGTCGGACCGCGCCGCGACGGCGCGCACGGTGAGCGCGCCCCAGTCCCAGATCGGCAGCTCGTGGAGGAGATCGGCGCCGGCGCTGACGATGCGCTCGCGGGTCTCGGCCGCGCGCTGGCGGCGCAGCGGACTGTCGTACCGGCGACGCGGTGGCGTGGGGTCGGCCGCGGCGCTCACGGGACCACGACGGGGAGGGTCTCCCATCCACGCACGGTCGACGTCGACGCCAGCCGGGCCCCCTCGTCGTCCACGTCCCATTCGGGGATCCGCTTCAGCACCTCTTCCAACGCGACCCGTCCTTCGAGCCGGGCGAGCGCCGCGCCCAAGCAGTAGTGCGCGCCGTACCCGAACGCGAGGTGCTGCCCGATCTCGCGGTGGATGTCGAAGCGGTCGCCGTCAGGGAAGCGGCGGTCGTCGCGGTTGGCCGACCCCACCAGGAACAGCACTGCGCTGCCCTCCGGGACCCGGCCCCCGTGGACCTCGAACTCGCGGGCCACGTAGCGGCCCACGTGCGGCGCGGGCGGCTCGTAGCGGAGGAGCTCGTCGATCGCGTTCGGGATCAGCGACGGATCGTCCACGAGCTCACGCCGCTGGTCGGGGTGATCGGCCAGCACCTTGCCCGCCCACCCGATCAGGCGCGTCGTGGTCTCGTTGCCGGCGCCGGCCACGACGCTCACATAGGTCAGGATCTCGGCGCGCGTGAGCCGGCGGACGGCACCGGTCTCGTCCTCGAACTCCGCCTGCAGCAGCTGCGTCATCACGTCGTCGGAGGGATGCTCGGCCCGCCAGTCGACGTACTCCCCGAACATCTCGCCGTCGACGAAGTTGCCCGAGAACTTCTGTGGTTGACCCGGCTTCGTCCGCAGGTTGGCGTCGGCCTGGTCGCGGACGGCCTCCTGGTCCTGCTCGGGGATGCCGAGCAGCATGCCGATCACCCGCATCGGCATCTGCGCGCCGAGGTCGGCGACGAAGTCGAAGCGGTCGACGCCCTCGAGCCGGTCGAGGCTCTCGACGCAGAACTGGCGGATCCTCGGCTCGAGCCCGTTCACCTGCCGGGGCGTGAACACCCGCGAGAGCAGGGCCCGGTGGATGGTGTGCGTCGGGGGATCTTCGAAGATCAGGATGCCCGGCGGCATCTCGATCCCCGCCTTGATGAGCTCGAGGATGCCGCCGCGTCCCGAGATGTTGGTCTCACGGTCGACGAGCCCGCGCTCGACGTCGTCGTAGCGACTGAGCGCGTAGAAGTCGTACGGCTCGTTGTAGTAGAGCGGTGCCTCTTCGCGGAGGCGGCGGAACACCGGGTACGGATCGGCGTCGATCTCGACGTCGTACGGGTCGTAATACACGGGATCGGTCACTGGTCGGTCCTCTCCTGGAGCAGCGCGACGAGCCGCGAGGGGCTCAGCGGGAGATCGGTCACGCGCACGTCGAACGGCGCGAGCGTGTCGGCCACCGCGTTCACGACCGCCGGCGGCGCGCCGATGGCGCCCCCTTCACCCACGCCCTTGTACCCGCCCGGTCCCGGGCTGGGCGTCTCGACGTGCCCGTACTCGACCGTCGGCACCTCGGCCGCGGTGGGGAGGAGGTAGTCCATGAGGGTGGTGGTGACGGGGTTGCCGTGGTCGTCGTAGGCCAGGTGCTCGAAGAGGGCACCCCCGATGCCCTGCACGACGCCGCCCGCGATCTGGCCCTCGACCACGTTCGGGTTGATCATCGGCCCGCAGTCCTCGCTGACGATGTAGCGCAGCAGTGTCACCTGGCCGGTGACGACATCGACCTCGCAGGTGCACACGTGGGTCGCGTTCACCCAGATCGAGCCCGTCTCGCTCGTGTACCGCGCACTCGCCTCCAGCCCGGCCGGCACGCCGGGCGGCAGCCTCGCCGGGTTGAAGTACGCGAGTGCGGCGAGGTCGGCGAACGAGATGCCGGCCGACGGGGCGCCGCGCACGCTCGCCCGGCTCTCCGCGAGCTCGATGTCGTCCGGTGCCGCTTCGAGCTTGTGCGCGGCGATGGCGACGATCCGGTCGCGCAGGATCGACGCGGTCTCGCGCACCGCGCCGGCGGTCATCGAACCGCTGCGGCTCCCGGCCGCTCCGGCCCCGAACCCGGTGACCGCGGTGTCGCCCTGGATCGTCGCCACGTCCCCGATCGCGACACCGAGCGCGTCGGCGGTGAGCTGGACGACCGTGGTCTCGATGCTGTTCCCGGTCGAGCCGCCGGCGATGTACACGTTGACCGCGCCCGACGGCTCGACCCGGATCGTCGCCGCCTCGGTCGCGTAGGCACCGAACCCCGGGGTCGACGGCTCGACGTAGTTCGAGACGCCCACGCCGAGGTGGCGGCCGCGCGTGCGCGCCTCGGCCTGCTCGGCACGGAAGGCCTCGTAGTCGAGCATCGCGAGCGCCTGCTCGAACGTCTCGACCGGCGAGATGCTGTCGTAGGTCATGCCATTCGGATTGGCGTACGGCAGCTCGTCGCGCCGGAGCAGGTTCCGCCGCCGGAGCTCCACCGGGTCCATGCCCATCTGGCGGGCGGCGACGTCGAGCAGCACTTCGCGGGCGAGCGACTCGAACTGCCAGGGTCCGCGGTAGGCGGCGCGACCGACGGTGTTGGTGTAGACGGCGCGGGCGCGGAAGCTGGCGCGGGGGACGCGGTAGGGGCCGGGGAACAGCATGCCGACCGCGGCGGCGGTGCCGACGGGCCACGGCGTCGGGTAGGCGCCGCAGTCACAGACGTAGTCGATGCTCGCGGCCTGGATCGCGCCATCGGCGGCGAATGCCATCCGCACGTCGGCGTGCTCGTGACGCGACTGCCCGGCGGCGAGGAGGTTCTCCCGCCGGTCCTCGACCCACTTGAGCGGCCCCGCGACCTTCCTCGCCGCGAGCATCACGCACATCTCGTCGCGCTGGACCATGATCTTCTGACCGAAGCCGCCGCCGGTGTCGCGCATCACCACCCGGATGCGGTGCTCTGGGATGCCGAGCAGCCGCGAGCAGAACAGCCGCACCTCGTGGGGTGACTGCGTGGCCGAGTGGATGGTCAGGTCACCGGTCGAGGGCGAATGGTCGACGACGAGGCCGCGACCTTCCATCGGGACGGGCGCGTACGCCTGCTGGTAGAGGGTCTCGCTCGCCACGTGGGCGGCGGCGTCGAACACGTCGTCGAGGGCCGACGCCGGGAGTCCCGCCAACTCGCCGACGAGGTTCGAGCCGTGGCCCCGGTGCACGAGCGCGTCGGCGTCCTGCGCGTCGAGGTAGTCGACGACGCTCGGCAACGGCTCGTAGTCGACGTCGACCAGCTCGGCCGCGTCCTCGGCCAGGTACAGCGTGTCGGCGACGACCAGCGCGACCGGGTCACCGACGAAGCGCACCTCGTCGTCGGCCAGCGGGGGCCGTGGCGTCTCGGGGCTCGCCCGGCCGACCGCGGTGTGCCACTGCTCCTTGACGTCGGGGTTGAGGTCGGCAGCGGTGAACACGGCATGCACCCCCGGGAGGGCCGCGGCCGCCGCGGTGTCGATCCCGCGGATGGTCGCCCGCGCGAACGGGCTGCGCACGAACGACGCGTGCAGCATTCCGGGCAGCACGACGTCGTCGACGTAGGTGCCGTGCCCGGTGAGCAGCCGCGCGTCCTCGATCCGCGCGACGCGCGTCCCGGCGTACCGGGCGGCGCCGACGGGCGCGGTGTCGGTCACGCGATCTTCGCGGCCCAGCCGCCGTCGACCGGAATGATCGCGCCGCTCACGAACGACGAGCGGTCCGAAGCGAGGAACAGCGCGACCTCCGCGACCTCGTGCGGTTGCCCGCCGCGGTTCAGCGCCGCCTTCTCCAGGATGCCGGGCGTCCACTCGGGGTGTGCGCCCATGATCTCGGTGTGGATGAAGCCGGGGCAGATGGCGTTCACGCGGATGCCCTGAGGTCCGTATTCGACGGCGCCGGTCTTGGTCACCGAGATCACCCCGGCCTTGGCGGCGGCGTACACCGTCGTGAACGGTGACGCGTTGAGGCCGCCCACCGACGACCAGTTGACAATCGAGCCGCCCTCGCCGTGTTCGAGCATGGCCCGGATGCCGTGCTTCATGCCGTAGATCACGCCGCGCAGGTCGACGTTCATCGTGGCGTCGAAGTGCTCGTCGGTGACGTCGGTGAGCATCACGCCGGCGGCGATGCCGGCGACGTTGCACACGATGTCGAGTCGGCCGTACTCGTCGACCGCGGCGCGGATCGCCCCCTCGACGTCGGCTTCCCGCGTGACGTCACAGTGCACGGGGAGGACGTGCTCGCCGACCTCGGAGGCGGTGTCCTTCTCCGCGCCGCTGATGTCGGCCGCGACGACGTTCGCGCCCTCGCGCACGAATGCCTTCACCGACGCCTTCGCCATCCCGGACCCCGCGCCGGTGATGACCGCGACCTTGCCGTCCAACATCCCCATGTCGTGCTCCTCGCACCTCGGGCCGCCCCTCGACGGGCGCCGGGAATTGGTGCCGCGAGTATGACACCAAATTGCGGGGGCGTCAGGGGAGGGTCAGGTCCGGGTCACCGGGCCGTCCGCCGGCGGGTGGTCTCGCCGACCCGGCCGAGCACCTTGGTCAACGCCCGGTACACGCTGCAGCCGATCGGCCACTGGGTGACGACCTTGCCGGTGGGCGCCTTGAAGTAGTTGTTGCTCATCGTCCAGGACGTGTGCTGCATCTTGTGCTGGAGCCAGCGGTTCCAGAGCGCCTCGGCGCGCGGCTGCACCTCGACGGCGGTCACGCGCTCGCGGCGCATCCGTCGCATCGCGCGCACCACGAACTCCGACTGGCTCTCGAGCATCGTCACGATCTCGCCGCCGTTCGTGCCCGGCCCGTAGAGGATGAAGAAGTTGGGGAACTCCGGGACGGTGATGCCGAGATAGGCGTGCGGCTCGCCGGCCCAGTACTCCTGAAGGGTCTTCCCGGTCCGGCCCACGACCTGCAGCCGCGCGAGGTAGTTCGCGGGTTGGAAGCCGGTCGCCATCACCAGCACGTCGATCGCGCGTTCGACCCCGTCGGCGTCGACGATCCCGGTCGGGGTCATCGACGCGACGGCCTTCGGCACCAGCTCGACGTTGGGCTCCTTGAGCGCGGGGTAGAAGGTCGACGCGAAGATCGGCCGCTTGCCCGGATAGGGGTAGCGCGGAGTGACCGCGTCGCGCAGGTCGGGGCGGTCCTCGAAGCTCCGCTCGATGTAGTCGAGGCAGAACTGCCGACGCGCCGCGTTCTCCTTCGTGTCGACGCGGAAGATCTTCCCACCCCAGATGGTCTTCTCCAACAACCACTTGAGCCGCAGGCGCTCCTGGCGGCGCCGCCAGGGGTTCGCGAACCGGGCGCGCTCCTCGGGACTGAAGTCGCGGTCGCCCTTGGGCATGACCCAACCCGGTTCGCGCTGGAACACGTACAGGTGGCGCACGATGGGTTGGACGGCGGGAACGATCTGCGTGGCCGTCGATCCCGTGCCCACCACCGCGACCACCTGGTCGGTGAGGTCGTGCTGGTGCTCCCAGCGCGAGGTGTGGAACTTCGGGCCCTCGAACTCGTCGAGGCCCGGCCAGTCCGGGTAGCGGGGGACGTTCAGGAACCCGACGCCGCTGATGAGCACGTGGCTCTCGTCGGTGGTGCCGTCGTCGAGGCGAACGGTCCACACGTGGCGGTCGTCGTCCCAGGTCGCCGACTCGACCGCGACCCCGAGGCGGAGGTGCGGCCGGAGCCCGTACTCGTCGACGGTCTCCTCGAGGTACTTCTGCAGCTCGGCCTGCTTGGCGTGGGTGCGGGTCCAGTCGTGCGGCTTGAACGAGTACGAGTAGAGGTGCGAGCCGACGTCGACCTCGGCGCCCGGATAGGTGTTGTCCCACCACGTGCCCCCGATCCCGAGCGAGGACTCGTAGATCGTGAACGTGTGGATCCCGGCGCGCTTCATCTTGACGCCGGCCGCGATGCCACCGAACCCGGCGCCCACCACCACCGCGCGGGGCGTCCCCGCGGGTCCGAACAGCTCCTGCGTGCTCGGCTTCACGTGGCGGCTCACGGGTAGATCATGAATTCCAGGAGGTTGCCGTCAGGGTCGCGCACGTAGACGCTCGACGCCTCCACGCCGCGCGCACCGCGCCGCGGGACCGGACCCTCGACGACGGGGGCGGCCGCCCCGTCGAGCGCGGCGTCCAACGCGTCGGCCGATCCTCCCCACACGAAGCAGAGGTCGCCGCACGGCGGGTCCGCAGCCGGTGCCCGCAGGGTGAAGTCGGCGCGCTGCCACATCTCGGCGCGGTGGAAGTTGATCATCTGGTCGCCGAGGTGGACCTGCACGAGATACGACGTCTCGACGACGTCGAGGCCGAGCGCGCGGTAGAACGCCACCATCGCGTCGGCGTCGCGCATCGGCAGCGCGACGTGGTCGAAGCCGAGCACGGCGCCGGGTTGCGAGCTCACGACGCGACATCCAGGCGGTACAGCTCGGCGCAATTGGTCGCGGTGATCTTGCGGCGGTCGGCCGCCGGCAGCGCGCCGAGGGTCTCGTCGATGACGCGCTGCGACTCGGGGAAGGTGCTGTCGGTGTGCGGGTAGTCCGAGGCCCACATGCACGATTCGGCGCCGAGCAGCGGGATGAGGTCGGTGACGAGCGCGTCCTCCTCGAAGGTCGCCATCACCTGGCGGTGGAACAGCTCGCTCGGGGGGATCGTGGTGAAGTCGTCGATCTTGTCGCGCAGGCTGTGCCACTCGAGGTCGGCACGGGCGAGGAAGTACGGCAGCCAACCGACACCCGACTCCGCCAGCACCAGGGTGAGATCGGGGTTCCGTTCGAGCGCGCCGGAGAACATCATCGTCGCCAGCGGCTCGTCGAGCTGCAGCGGCAGGACGGTGGCGAACGCAGCGGACTGCCACTTGCCCATCTGATAGCTGAGCCCCGAGGACGTCCCGCCCTTGAGGTGGAAGCTGATCGGGATGCCGGTGCGGCCGGCCGCCGCCCACAGCCGGTCCCAGGCCCGATCGCCGACGTCGATCGCGAAGACGTCGATGATGGCGCCGCGATGACCGAGGTCGGCGCAGCGTTCGAGCTCGGCCGCGGCGGCGTCCGGCGAGTGGCCGGGCAGGAACGCGAGGACGCACAACCGCTCGGGCGCGACCGCGTTGAACTCCTCCACGGCCCAGTCGTTCCATGCCGCGTAGCACGCCGCCTGCAACGTCGGGGTCGGCGATCGGCAGGCCCAGCGCGAGCGGCCCGTAGATCACCGACGCGGCCAGCCCGTCGCGGTCCATGTCCTGCAACCGCAGCTTCGGGTTGCCGGCCCGGTAGCCGTCGTCGTCGATGCCGGCGCGCCCGATCGCGCTGAGGCTCTTCAGGAGCGCGCTGTCCTTCGGGTTGCCGCTGCCGCCGAGGACGCGGTCCTCGCAGACCCAGACCGACTCGCCGTCTCGCTCGGCGACGTGCGGTCCACGCTCGGCGTCGGCACGCGCCAAGCGTGATCGCCACAGCTCGGGCGGGACGGCGCGGAGGTCCAGGTGGTCGTCGCAGGAGTAGATGCCGGTCACCGGGTACAGATCTCCCCTTCGCTCCGGGGTTTTTCGGCGCGGAGCGTATCGTGGCGCTCGCGGCCGGGTGAAGCGTCAGGGATCTCGCAATCCCAACGTGTTCACCACGAGCCGGGACAGCTGATCGACGCCCGCATCGAAGTCGCAGTCGACGAGGCCCTGCGCCAGCCACATCTCGGCGAATCGCGACGCCATCGCGCCGATGGCCGCCGAGGTCAACTGCGGTCCAAGGTCGGATCGGCCAAGCCGTGCCGCTGCAGCCGCGCGATCGAGCGCGCGACCACCTCACGGATCTCGCGGTGGCTCGCGACACATCACATCTGCGCCCCCGGCAGTGTCTGAAACCAGGACATCGGCGAGTGATGTGTCAAGACATAGGCGACACCGAGGTGGGGGTCGCCGATGGACAGGGCCGGATATCTGGTTGAGGCGCACGTGCGGGAGGGACGCCCGGTCGCGGAGTTGGCGAGGGCGCATGGGGTGCATCCGAGTTGGATCTACCGGCTGCTGGCCCGCTACCGGTCCGAGGGCGACGCGGGACTGATTCCTCGGTCCCGTCGTCCGCGAACGTCACCGAACGCACTGGGGGGGCATCCCCCCAAACCGTGGAGGCCTCAACTATGAGGTGATGCCATGGCAGAGGTACGTCGGAGGTACGACCCGGAGTTTCGTGAGGGGGCGGTGCGGATCGTCCGGGAGACCAACAAGCCGATCGCTCAGGTCGCTGAGGATCTTGGGATCCATGCGGGGACGTTGGGCAACTGGGTGAAGAAGGACAAGATCGAGCGGGGTGAGTCCGAGGGCCTCACCTCTGATGAACGTGCTCGTTTGGTGCAGCTCGAGCGGGAGAACGCCGAGCTGAGGATGGAGCGCGATGTGCTCAAGCGATCCGTGGTCCTGTGGGTCAAGGAGGCGACGCGATGACCGTGGCATCGTTCATCGCCGTCCAGAGGGCCGAGCACGGTGTTCCCCACGCGTTGTCGTGTCGAGCGTTGGGCGTGCCCACCTCGACGTTCTACAAGTGGCAGGACCGCCCACCGACTCCCAGTGAGGTTCGCCGCGGTGAGCTCGACGCCGCGGTGCGCGTTTCGTTCGAGGACTCGGGAGGCAACCCGGGTACCTACGGGTCGCCCAGGGTGTGGGAGGACCTCGTCGAGGCGGGTTGGCGGGTGTCGAAGAAGACGGTGGCGGCGTCAATGGCCCGTCAGGGTCTGGTGGGCCGGTCTCCGAAACGCAAACGGCGGTCCTTGACCCGCCCGGACAAGGCCGCGGCGCCGATCCCGGACCTGGTCAGGCGCGACTTCCGCGCGGCGGCGATCAACCAGAAGTGGTGTGGGGACCTCACCGAGATCCCATGCGTCGAGGGCAAGCTCTACCTGGCGACCGTGGAGGACCTCGCGTCGCGGCGCCTGGCGGGCTTCGCGCTGGGCGAGCATCACGACGCGTCACTCGCGAAGGCGGCGCTGTGCATGGCCGCCGCGGTGCGCGGCGGCGATGTCGCCGGCGTGATCTTCCACTCCGACAAGGGCGGCGAGTACACCGGTGATCTGTTCGCGAACGCGTGCACGGCACTGCAGATCACCCAGTCGATGGGACGAGTCGGCTCCGCGTTGGACAACGCGGCGGCCGAGAGCTTCAACTCGACTCTCGAGCACGAGCTGTTGTCCCGCCGCCGCTTCGACACCAAAGAACAGGCGCGCCGCGAGGTCGCCGCGTTCATCGACCGCTACAACCACCGTCGCCGACACAGCACCTGCGAGATGAAGCCACCCGTCGCGTTCGAACAGATTCTCGCTGCCGATCCGCCGATCAGGACAAGGCGGCGTGAAACCAGCCTCTCAGATCGCCGCAGACGCCCTCGGAACGATCCGATGGCATCACAGTGCCGACGAATGAGAGGCTTCCACCATCAATCCGGAACCCTCCACGAAACGGGGAGAAGCCCAGGGGGGGCGAACTCGAGGAAGAGATCGTGCTGTTGCGCAAGCAGCTGACCGAAGAAGGACTCGACGCCGGCGCGCAGACCATCCACTGGCATCTGGAGGCGACGCCACGGCCAGGCGCCGTCGCTGAGCACGATCATGCGAGTATTGCGTCGCCGTGGCTGCGTAGTCCCTCAGCCCCAGAAGCGCCCCAAGTCGTCGTTCGTGCGTTTCGAAGCTGCGCTCCCGAACGAGTGCTGGCAGTCGGATATGACGCACTGGAGCCTCACTGACGGCACCGGCGTCGAGATCGTCAACTTCCTCGACGACCACAGCCGACTCTGCGTCGCGTCACACGCACTGCCGGTCACCAAAGCCACCGACGTCGCCGAGATCTTCCTCAGCGCGTGCGCCTGCTACGGCACGCCCGCCGCGCTGCTCACCGACAACGGCTGCATCTACACGCGAAACACCGCAACGGCAAAGTCGTCATCGAGACACTGCTCGAAACGCTCGGCGTCACGTTCAAACACTCGCGTCCCTACCACCCCCAGACGTGCGGCAAGGTCGAACGCTTCCACCAGACCCTCAAGAAGTTCCTCACCAAACAGCCCGCCGGCACCCTCACCGAGCTCCAGACCCACCTCGAGCGCTTCGTCACCTACTACAACCAGCAACGTCTGAGGGTCCCCCTCCTGACCGGTCACCTCGATTAGGAGGTAACCATGTCAGTGATGGAGGAGCAGAGGCCGCGGTCTCGGCGTTCGTTCACCGACGAGTTCAAGCGTGATGCCGTGGCGTTGGTGATCGACGAGGACCGCACGGTCGTCGACGTGGCTCGCAGTCTCGGTGTCGGTGAGGGCACGTTGGGGAACTGGGTGCGCCAAGCGCGGATCGATCGGGGTGAACGAGCCGGACTCACGACGTCGGAGCGGGCCGAGTTGGCCGAGCTGCGCAGGGAGAACGCTCGGTTGCGGATGGAACGAGATCTGCTCAAACGAGCGACGGCCTTCTGGGTGAAGGAGTCGGGACAGTGACCCGCTATCGGTGGGTCGCGGCCCGGAAGGCCGAGGGGTTCCCGATCACGATGGCATGCAAGATCGCCGACGTGTCTCGTCAGGCGTTCCACGACTGGCGGGCCCGAATTGCGGCGGGACCGACAGCACGGGAGCTCGCCGAGGCCGAGTTGGTCGGGTTGATGCGTGCGATCCACGCCGAGTCCGACGCCACCTATGGCGAGCCGCGCATGACCGAAGAACTCGCCCTGCGGGGACGACCGGTGAACCACAAGCGGGTCCGGCGCCTGATGCGCGTGCATGGCATCGTCGGGGTGTTCAAGCCGGCGAAGGTGCGGACCACGATCCCCGCGGAGGAGTGCCCGCCGTTGCCGGATCTCGTGGGTCGACGGTTCGCGCCGGCCGCGCCGGATGTCGTGTGGTGCGGCGACATCACCTACGTGCCGACCGGTGAAGGATGGTTGTACGTCGCGTCGGTCCTCGATCTCGGTTCGCGTCGCCTGCTCGGCTACTCGATGGCCGACCACATGCGCACCGAGCTCGTCGCGGACGCGCTCGACATGGCCGCCGCCGCTCGTGGCGGCCACACCGCCGGGATCATCTTCCACGGCGACCGTGGCAGCCAATACATGTCGGGTGACTACCGCCAGCTGATCGGCGATCTCGACATGGTCCAGTCGGTCGGACGCACCGGCGTGTGCTGGGACAACGCGGTCGCCGAATCGTTCTGGTCATCGCTGAAACGTGAAGTCGTGCACCGCTACCGGTTCGCGACTCGCGCGGAGGCACGTCGTGAGATCTTCGCGTGGATCAACCGTTACAACCACCGGCGGCTGCACTCGAGCCTCGGCTACCTGCCACCCGTCGCGTGGGAACAGCTGTACCGTCACACCCAGGCCGACCTGGCCGCGTAACCAACGTGACCGGTCAACGGGGGGAGGCCCAGACCCCACCGAGCACTCGGACGCGCCACACCCCAGACGGTCTTCGACACCAAGACCAAAGCCCACCCGCCCCGACGTCGATCCGACACCCACTTCCGCGTCCGACACGACCGCGTCGACCAGCACGGCTCGATCACCCTGCGCTACCAATCCAAGCTCCACCACATCGGCATGGGAGCCCGCTACCGACACCAGCCCGTCGTGCTCCTCATCGCCGACCGCGACGTCCGAATCGTCACCCCAGACGGCGAACTCCTCCGCCACCTCACCCTCGACCCGACCCGCGACTACCAGCCCCAAACCCAAGGCTGGATCTCTACGATGACCTGACACATGCGTCGCCTATGACGCGACACATCACACTGCGCCCCCGGCAGGACTCGAACCTGCGACCTCGTCATTAGAAGTGACTTGCTCTGTCCAGCTGAGCTACGGAGGCATGGACGCGCCGAGAATACCTGCCTCCGGTACTGGCAGACGGGTATTCTGGCAGTCGTGCAACCCCATCACACCAAGGACAAGGGCGACCTCGGTGTGGCGCACGCGATCGCCGATCTTGCCGATCAAGGGTTCGTCGTACTGACTGCGCTCTGTGAGCACGCGCCATTCGACCTCGTCGCATATCGGGAGGGCGCGTTCGTCCGCGTGCAAGTGAAGTACCGGGCCTTGTCGTCGAGTGGGACGATCGAGGTGCAGTTCAAGAGCTCTTGGTCGGATTCGAAGGGAACGTACGTACGGCCGCTCGACAAGCAGGAAGTGGATGTCGTGTGCATCTACTGCCCGAACACAGGAGCGTGCTACTACGTCGACCCCAAGCGGTTCGCGCGGTCGGTGTCGTTGAGAGTCACCCCGAGCCGCAACCGGCAGGAACGCAACGTCCAGTGGGCGGAGCGATTTCGAACCGTGCCCGCCGCGGTGTGATGTCGTCGCCCACCGGGTGGTGGCTCGGTTCACTCCGAACTGTGCCTCGACCACGGTTGGGTCGTGTTCGCGGATCCGCTAACATCAGGAGCGTGGCGACCGCAGGTTCGCTCATCGCCGACGCCCGGCTGCGCGCCGGGCTCAGCCAGTCGGAGCTGGCCCGACGCGCGGGCATGCCGCGCTCGGTGGTCAACGCGTACGAACGGGGCCGGCGCGAGCCCGGTGCCGCCGCGCTCGACCAGCTGCTGGAAGCGGCCGGCATGCGCCTCGAGCTCGCGCCGCGGCGACGGCCCCGCCGAGGCCGTCGCTTCGGGGCACGGCTGCTCGACGTGCTCGGCCTGGCCGACGCGTTGCCGCAGCGGCACGCGCCGCAGCTCGCGTACCCGCCGCTCGCCGAGCGCGCTCGGTGACCACCCTCGTCGAGAAGATCCTCCGTCTCGACGACCGGCTCGCCGCGGAGCACGTGCCTCACGCGTTCGGCGGCGCCCTCGCGCTCGCGTACTACACCGAGGATCCGCGGGGGACCGACGACATCGACCTGAACGTGTTCGTCGAGGTCGAGCGCGCCGGCGCGGTGTTCGCGTCGTTGCCCGACGAGGTGTCGTGGAAGCAGTCGCACGTCGACACGGTCCGCCGCCACGGTCAGGTGCGCGTGTTCTGGGACCGCACGCCGCTCGACCTGTTCTTCGAGAACCACCCCTTCCACGCCGGCACCGCCCGGCGCGCGCAGTCGGCCGATCTCGCCGGGCACGCGATCCCGGTGCTCGACGCCGTCGATCTCGCGGTGTTCAAGGCGATGTTCGATCGCACGCGCGACTGGGCCGACATCGAGGCGATGCTGGAGGCCGATGCGCTCGACACCCCGGCGGTGCTCGGTCACCTCACCGAGATGCTCGGCCACGACGACCCGATCACGCAGCGGTTCGCACGCCTCGCTCAGGGCGGTTCCGCACCGTAGGAGTCGTACTCCCACCCGTTGGCCTCGGCGACCGCGCGTCCGTGCTGCTGCTGGAACGGCGAGATGCCACCGCGCTCCCACGGCGTCTTCGAGCCCGCGGCCACCGCCCGGGTCGAACGGGGGAGGAGGCCGAGCTCGGAGCGGACCTCCTCGAGCGGCCGGTCGGCGTGCTCGAACCAATCGGTGGCGAGGAGGTCGGTGCTGCGCCCCGGGTACGTGTCGTTCACGTGCCACGCGAGCATCGCCCCGCGGTACATGGCGTCGGCGAGGCGGACGGCCATGCGGTCGATGTCGCGCGAGAGGTGGCCGCGGTCGTACTCGAAGAAGCCCTTGGCCGCGTCGAAGAGGTAGCCGGTCTCGAACAGGCCCAGCACCATGGCCAGGAGCGAGAACGCCTTGGGGTCGTCGTTGCAGCGCGCGATCAGGCCGAAGACCTCGATCTCGGACTCCACCGCCGACCCGTAGTCGGCGAGCACGTGGATCCAGTCGTGCTGGGCGAGGTTCGGCGGCGCGCTGTCGGGGCGGCCGGGGAAGGTGAAGCCACGCGCGCGGTAGAAGCGCCACACGCCCTGGCCCAGCGAGCCCTCCGGGCAGTGCTCGAGCGCCGCCCACCGGGCGTAGAGGTCCTCGTCGGCACGCACGGAATCCCACGCGTCGTCCAGTGCGCGCGAGATGTGCAGGTGCTCGGGGGGTTGCGCGAGCAGCTCCTGGAAGTATCCGCTCCGCTGGAAGTCCATGAGGGCGAGCCCGAGGGAGCCGCTGGCGATCCGGCGGACGACCCGCATCATGTCGGTCATGGCGTCGTCGTCCGCCCCGAGCCACTGCGCATACGTCTCCACGCGCGCGGTGACCTCGGTCGGGATGGGCACGAGCAGCATCTCGTTCAGCAGCATCGCCTGCACCATGCGGCGCCGGAACGCGAGGTTGCGGTCGCGGATCGATTCGGCGAACTCCGCCGGGCCGAGCGGCTCGAGCGTCGCGACGTCGAGCTGCACGCCGGTCATCGAGTCGATCAGCGCGTTGATCACGGCGCGCTGCACGGGGGTGAGGCCACCGTCCGGTGCCGGGGCGGTGGCGAAGGCGCGGGCCATCGTGACCACCTCGTCGTGCGTCGGCGGCTCGAGGTTGGTCTCCGCCACCGAGGCCGGCAGCGGCACGGGGGTGATCGGCCCGGTCATTCCCGCGCCGAACCCGTGGCGAGGCCGACGTATTCCTGGGGATGGGGAGCGGGTGAGGAGAATCGAACTCCCGTCATCAGATTGGAAGTCTGAGGCTCTGCCATTGAGCTACACCCGCGGGAGATTGCACCGCTCCGACGTGCGGCGTCGGGGAGGGGGGACTTGAACCCCCGACCTCCTGCTCCCAAAGCAGGTGCGCTACCACTGCGCCACTCCCCGGCAGCTGCTCAGGTTACGGCACGCTCTCCCTCTGTCGGGTCCTGACGCCGAACACGAACGTGGAAGGTACGGTGCGCCGATGCAGGAACAACGACGCGGCCGGAAGATCGCGATGACGCCGGAAGAGCTCGACGCGTGCCTCGGTTCCGAGCGGACGTGCACGGTGGCGACGGTGAGCCACGACGGGCCGCACGTCACCGCCCTGTGGTTCGTGTGGGACGGGACGTGTGTGTGGCTGTACTCGATCACGCGCAGCCAGCGGTGGACCGATCTGCAGCACGACCCGCGGGTGGCGCTCCTCGTGGAAGCGGGGGAGGAGTACAACGAGCTGCGCGGGGTCGAGGTGCACGGCGCGGTCGAGGTGGTGGGGGAGGTGCCGCGGACCGGCGGCGCCGAGGACGCGCTCGCCGAGCCGGAGCGGCTGTTCGCGGCCAAGTACCAGGGCGGGGGTGACATGTTCCACGACGGCCGGCACGCGTGGTTGAAGCTCACCCCGACCAAGATCACGAGCTGGGACTTCCGCAAGCTCGGAATGTGAAGGTTCCGCGCGGGTGTCCATCCGCACGCGTGAGTCGAGCGAATGATCCTCGAACGCACGAGCCCATCGGGGGCCGCGTTCGAGGAGGACGACCATGTCGCTCGTCAAGCTTCTGCCCGCGTGGTTCCACACGATCGCCGACTACGCGGTCGGCATCCTGCTCATCGTCGTCGCCGTCGCGGCGGACGGCTCCGCCGGGGCCACCGCCACCGGCGTCGTCGTCGGTGCGGTGGTGCTGCTCGTCAGCGCGCTGACGCGGTACCCGCTCGGGATCGCGAAGGTCCTGCCGTTCACGATCCACTCGGCCGGCGACTACCTGGCCGCCGCACTGCTCGTCGCCGTCCCGTTCGCGTTGAACTTCGCCGACGCCGAGAGCGGGCTGGCGGCGTTCTACGTGGTGATGGGCGTCGCGGTGCTCGCGGTCAGCCTTGTCACGAACTACCAGTACAGCCCGAAGCGGGCGCAGGACCGGATGGGCGCCCGGCCCGTCACCGCCTGACCGGGCCCGGGGTCCGTCGGGGCGGCCGATCCGGGAGCGGGTCGGCCGCCGTCGCTCGGGTCGTTCCCGTGCCGGTTCCCGGGGCGCAGGCAATAGACTGCGCAGCCCCATGTCACTCACCACGTCGGTCGAACCGCTCGAGGGCAACAAGGTCCGCCTCCACGTCGCGATCCCCGCCGAGGACTTCGAGCAGGCCATCGACGCCGC
Source organism: uncultured Actinomycetes bacterium (assembly GCA_963819475.1). GTDB lineage: Bacteria > Actinomycetota > Acidimicrobiia > IMCC26256 > DASPTH01 > DASUAS01. The sequence goes on along the minus strand of CAWFWE010000011.1, from coordinate 80,186 downwards.
CTTCCGGAAGCTGGCGAAGGAAGTCAAGATGCCGGGCTTCCGGCCGGGCAAGGCGCCCCGCCGCCTGCTCGAGGCGCGGATGGGCAGCGAGATCGCCCGCGACCAGGCGCTGCGCGATTCGCTCCCGGAGTACTACGCGGATGCCGTCGTCGCCGAGGACGTCGACGTCATCGCACCGCCGGAGATCGACATCATCGCGGGTGAGGAGGAGGGCGACGTCGAGTTCGACGCCGTCGTCGAGGTGCGCCCGCAGGTGACGGTCGAGGGCCACGACGCGCTGCGGATCGAGATCGAGAAGCCCGAGGTCGGTGACGAGGCCATCGCCCAGCAGGTCGACTCCCTCCGTGAGCGCTTCGCCGACCTCGAAGACTCGGCCGCGCCCCTCACCGACGGTGACTACGCCGAGATCGACATCAAGGGCTACATCGACGACGAGTCGATCGAGGGCCTCACCGCCACCGACTACCTGTACGAAGTCGGCTCGGGGATCGTGGTGCCGCAGCTCGACGAGGAGCTCCACGGCAAGCGCCCGGGCGACATCCTCAAGTTCACCGACACCCTGCCCGAGCGCTTCGGCGAGCGTGCCGGCGAAGAGGTCGCCTTCCAGGTGCTCGTGAAGGACACCAAGAAGAAGGTCCTCCCCGAGCTCACCGACGAGTGGGTCTCCGAAGTCAGCGAGTTCGACACCGTCGCGGAGCTGCAGGGCGACGTGCGCCAGCGGCTCGAGATGTACGCGCGGGTGCAGGCGTCGATGGTCATGCGGGAGAAGATCTTCGAGGCCGCCGCCGCGCTCGTGCCCGAGGACGTCCCCGAGACGCTGGTCAACAGCGAGATGGAGCGCCGGCTCCACGACCTCGCCCACCGGCTCGAGGAGCAGGGGATCCGGATGACGATCCCGCAGTACCTCGCGGCGACCGGACAGGACCAGCAGGAGTTCGTCGACAACGTCCGGGTCGGGGCCACGGAGGCCGTGCGCGCCGACCTCGCGCTGCGGGCGGTGATCGCCCAGGAGGAGATCGCCGCGACCGACGAGGAGGTCGAGGCCGAGGTCGACCGCTTGGCCGAGCAGCTGAACGAGAAGCCGGCGAAGGTCCGGAAGGATCTCGAACGGCGGGGGGTCATCGAGGCGGTACGCTCGGACATCGCACGAGGCAAGGCGCTCGCGTTCCTGATGGACCACGCGGAAGTGGTCGATGCCGACGGCGAACCCGTCGACCTCTCCCTCCCGCAGCCGACCGGAGCGGACAGCGACGGCCCCGCCGACGAACCAGCCGCCGAGGGATCGGCACCACCAGACCACGAAGCAGACCACGAAGAATCGGAGCCGGAAGTACCGGAAGAGGAGCCAGCGCAGTGAGCGACTTCAAGAACGTCTACGTCCCCAACGTCACGCAGGACACCCACGCGCGGGCCCGACCGCAACGACATCTTCTCGCGGCTGCTGCAGGACCGCATCATCTTCCTCGGCACCCCGATCGACGACGTCGTCGCCAACATCGTGATCGCGCAGCTGCTCCACCTCGAGAGCGAGCAGCCCGACAAGGACATCTCGATCTACATCAACTCGCCGGGCGGCGAGATCACCGGTCTCTTCGCCATCTACGACACGATGCAGTTCATCAAGCCCGACGTGTCGACCATCTGCCTCGGCCAGGCGGCATCGGCGGCCGCGGTGATCCTCGCCGCCGGCACCCCCGGGAAGCGGTACATCCTCCCGCACTCCCGGGTGCTGATCCACCAACCCCACGGTGGCGCCTCGGGTCAGGCGGTCGACATCGAGATCCAGGCCAAAGAGATCGTGCGCATGCGCGAGTCGCTCGACGAGATCCTCGCCCACCACACCGGGCAGGAGGTCGAGAAGGTCGCCCGCGACACCGACCGCGACTTCATCATGGGCGCGTCCGAGGCGAAGGAATACGGGATCGTCGACGAGGTGATCACGAACCGAGAGCTCGCAGCCGTCGGTGTGCCGGCGGGCGTGAGCTGAGCCGGCGCGACGACATCGTCGAGCACGATTGAGCAGGAGGGGGACTCGTGGCCAAGTTCGGTGACGGTGGCGACCTGCTGAAGTGCTCGTTCTGCGGCAAGAGCCAGAAGCAGGTCAAGAAGCTGATCGCCGGCCCCGGCGTCTACATCTGCGACGAGTGCATCGATCTCTGCAACGAGATCATCGAGGAAGAGCTGTCGCAGAGCTCCGAGGTCAAGTTCGACGAACTCCCCAAGCCGCGTGAGATCTACGAGTACCTGAACGACTACGTCATCGGTCAGGAGCAGGCGAAGAAGATCCTCTCGGTCGCGGTCTACAACCACTACAAGCGGGTGCAGGCCGGCGCGTACGGCGACCCCGACGTCGAGCTGCAGAAGTCGAACATCCTCCTGATCGGTCCCACCGGTTGCGGCAAGACGCTGCTCGCGCAGACGCTCGCCCGGCTGCTGAAGGTCCCGTTCGCGATCGCCGACGCCACCGCGCTCACGGAGGCGGGCTACGTCGGCGAGGACGTCGAGAACATCCTGCTGAAGCTGATCCAGGCCGCCGACTACGACGTGAAGAAGGCCGAGACCGGGATCATCTACATCGACGAGATCGACAAGATCGCCCGCAAGGCCGAGAACCCGTCGATCACGCGCGACGTCTCGGGTGAAGGCGTGCAGCAGGCGCTGCTGAAGATCCTGGAGGGCACCACCGCCTCGGTGCCGCCGCAGGGCGGGCGCAAGCACCCGCACCAGGAGTTCATCCAGATCGACACGACGAACATCCTGTTCATCTGTGGCGGTGCGTTCGCCGGCATCGAGCGCATCATCGAGAGCCGCACCGGCAACCAGGGCATCGGGTTCGGCGCCGACGTGCGCCGCTCGGAGGAGAAGGACGTCGGCACCATCCTCCGGTCGGTGCTGCCCGAGGACCTCCTGAAGTTCGGGCTCATCCCCGAGTTCGTCGGGCGGCTCCCCGTCATCAGCGCGGTGAACAACCTCGACAAGGAAGCGCTCATCCGCATCCTGGTCGAGCCGAAGAACGCGCTGCTGAAGCAGTACCAGAAGTTCTTCCACTTCGACGACGTCGAGCTCGTCTTCACCGACGACGCCCTCGACGCGGTCGGCGACGAAGCGCTCAAACGCGGCACCGGGGCACGCGGCCTCCGCGCCATCCTCGAGGGCGTGCTGCTCGAGGTGATGTACGACCTGCCGAGCCGGGACGACATCACCCGCTGCGTGATCGACCGCGCGGTCGTGATGGATCGCGTGCACCCGACGCTGATCACCGCCGACGAGGGCGAGCGGCGTAGCGCATAGTTCGCTCGCGGCCCTGGCAGACTGCCGGGATGACCGAGGTCCGCCGTCTCCACGTCCCGCGCTTCGCGTTCCGCAGCGCCGACGTCGGTCGTCGGCTGGATCTGTTCCTCGTCTGCGCGGTCGGGTCCGTGGTCGGGAACCGCGTGTTCCTGATCATCACCGGGTACCCGCAGCTGGGGAACGGGACGCTGCACATCTCGCACGCGATCTGGGGTGCCCTGATGATGGTGGTGGCCATCGTCTTCGCCATCTCGTTCCTGGCGCCGAACAACCGCACGTTCATCGCCTTCATCGGCGGGTGCGGGTTCGGGTGGTTCATCGACGAGCTCGGCAAGTTCATCACCCGCGACGTGAACTACTTCTTCCAGCCGACCATCGCGCTCATCTACATCGTGTTCATCGCGATGTACCTGGCCTTCCGCGGCATCCAGCGGCGCGACCTCGGCCCGGACGAAGCGCTGCTGAACGCGCTGGAGGCGCTGAAGTCGGCGGCGATCGGCGAATTGAGCGAGCCCCGGCGGGCGGCGTCGCTGGCGCTGCTCGACCGGACCGGTGCCGACGATCCGTTGGCCCGGCAGGTGCGGACGCTGCTGGCCGACGAGGACTGCCTGCCGGCGCCGAACCCGAACCGCTTCGAGCAGTGGGGTCACGCCGTCCGGGAGTCGTACCTCGGGCTCACGACGCGCCCGTGGTTCACGCGCGCCGTCACCTGGTGGTTCGTCGTGGTCGGTTCCCTGCAGCTGGTCATCGCGCTCTGGTTCGCTACCGACCACCACGGGATCAGGGGGTTCGAGGAGTGGGCGACGGTCATCTCGAGCGGGGTCTCCGGTGCGCTGATCATCGTCGGTGTCGTGCGGCTCCGTCACCACCGACTGTCGGCCTACCGCTGGTTCGAGCGCGGCGTGCTCGTGCAGATCTTCGTCACCCAGGTCTTCGAGTTCGCGCAGGAGCAGCTCACCGGGGTGTTCGGGCTGGTGTTCAACATCCTGCTGTGGATCGCGATCCGCTCCATGATCCGCGCCGAGGTCGAGCGGGAACCGGTCGGTTCCTAGACTCGTCCCGATGACTGCGCCGGACAAGCCGAGCCTCGACGGGCTCGAGGACAAGTGGGCGGCCCGCTGGGACGCGGACGGCACGTTCGTGTTCGACCGGTCGAAGACGCGCGACCAGGTGTACGCGATCGACACGCCGCCGCCGACGGTGAGCGGGTCGCTGCACGTCGGGCACGTGTTCTCGTACACCCACACCGACACCATCGCCCGCTTCCAGCGCATGCGCGGTCGCGAGGTCTTCTACCCGATGGGGTGGGACGACAACGGTGTCCCGACCGAGCGCCGGGTGCAGAACTACTTCGGCGTCCGCTGCGATCCGTCCCTCCCGTACGACCCCGGCTTCGTTCCCCCGGAGAAGCCGGGCAAGCAGGAGATCCCGATCAGCCGCCAGAACTTCGTGGAGCTGTGCGACCGGCTCGTGGTGGAGGACGAGCAGAAGTTCGAGGAGCTCTGGCGCACGCTGGGCCTCTCGGTCGACTGGTCCACGACCTACACGACCATCGGCGAGCGCGCCCGCCGGGCGTCGCAGCGCGCGTTCCTGCGCAACCTGGCCCGGGGCGAGGCGTACCAGTCGGAGGCCCCGACGCTGTGGGACGTCGACTTCCGCATGGCCGTCTCCCAGGCGGAGCTCGAGGACCGGGAGCTGCCGGGCGCCTACCACGCGGTGCGCTTCGGCGGCACCGACGGCGACCCCGACATCGTGATCGAGACGACGCGACCCGAGCTGATCCCCGCGTGCGTGGCGCTGGTGGCGCACCCCGACGACGAGCGCTACGCACCGCGCTTCGGGCACGAGGTCGTGACGCCCCTCTTCGGCGTGCGGGTCCCGGTGTTGGCCCACGCCCTGGCCGATCCCGACAAGGGGTCGGGCATCGCGATGATCTGCACCTTCGGTGACACCACCGACGTGGTGTGGTGGCGGGAGCTGCAGCTCCCCACCCGGACCGCGATCGGACGGGACGGTCGCCTCCTGCCCGAGCCCCCCGAGTGGGGCCCGACGGCGCCCGAGGCCGACGCCGCGCTACGCCGAGCTGGCGGGCAAGACCGCCAAGCAGGCGCAGGCGCGCATCGTCGAGCTGCTCGCGGAGCACGGCGAGCTGGTCGGCGCGCCGAAGCCCATCACCCACCCGGTGAAGTTCTACGAACGCGGCGACCGTCCGCTGGAGATCGTGTCGTCGCGCCAGTGGTACATCCGCAACGGCGGTCGCGACGCCGAGCTGCGGGAGGCGTTCCTCGCGCGCGGCCGCGAGCTGCACTGGCACCCGTCGCACATGCGCAGCCGCTACGAGAGCTGGGTCGAGGGCCTGAACTCGGACTGGCTCATCAGCCGCCAGCGCTATTTCGGCGTGCCGTTCCCGCTGTGGTACCCGGTCGACGCCGACGGTGAGGTCGACTACGACCACCCGATCGTGCCCGACGAAGCCCGTCTGCCGATCGATCCCACGAGCGACGTCCCCGCCGGCTCCACCGAGGACCAGCGGGGCAAGGCGGGTGGGTTCGTGGCCGACCCCGACGTGATGGACACGTGGGCGACGTCGTCGCTCACGCCCGAGCTGGCCACCGGCTGGGAGGACGACCCCGACCTCTTCGCCCGGGTGTTCCCGATGGACCTGCGCCCGCAGGCGTTCGAGATCATCCGCACCTGGCTGTTCTCGACCATCGTGCGAGCGCACTTCGAGTTCGACTCGTTGCCGTGGTCCGACGCGGCCATCTCGGGCTGGGTGCTCGACCCCGACCGCAAGAAGATGTCGAAGAGCAAGGGCAACGTCGTCACCCCGATGGAGCCGATCCGCCGGTTCGGCGCCGACGCCATGCGCTACTGGGCGGCGAACGGCCGGCCGGGGGTCGACACCGCGGTCGACGAAGGCCAGATGAAGGTCGGTCGACGCCTCGCGATCAAGATCCTCAATGCGTCGAAGTTCGCGCTGGGCGTCACGGGCGACGACGTCCCGGCTCAGTTCGACATGCAGCCCGAAGCAGTCACCGAGCCGCTCGACCAGTCGATGCTCGCGGGTCTCGCCGCGCTCGTCACCAACGCGACCACGTCCTTCGAGTCCTACGACTATGCACGCGCGCTCGACTCCACCGAGCGACTCTTCTGGGGCTTCTGCGACGACTACCTCGAGCTGGTCAAGGGCCGCGCGTACGCAGGTTCGGACTCCGCCCGGGCCGCGCTCGCGTGCGCGCTCGACACGCTCCTGCGCCTGTTCGCGCCGCACATGCCGTTCGTGACCGAAGAGGTGTGGTCGTGGTGGCGCGAAGGCTCCATACACCGCGCCCCGTGGCCCGACGCCGACGACCTGTCGTCGTTCGCGTCCGCCGACGCGACCGTGTACCCGGCGTCGGCCGCGGTGCTGGGCGAGATCCGGAAGGCGAAGAGCGAGGCCAAGCGGTCGATGCGCACCGACGTCGTCCGCGCCACCGTGCGCGCACCGGCCGAGCTGCTCCGGTCACTCGAGCCCGCGCTCGCCGACGTGCGCGACGCTGGCCGGATCGTCGGCGACGTGGAGCTGGTCGAGGCCGGTGAGCTCGTCGTCGACGTGACGCTCGCAGCCCCGGAATGACGCCCGCGTGAGCGTCGATCCGAGCGGCGCGCGGGAGTGGCTCGACGCCCACGTCAACCTCGAGACCGGCGTGGGCGTCCCCGCGCGGCGGCGTCGGCAAGCGCCTGCTCGCGGTGGAGCGCGAGCGGCCGCTCATGGAGCTGCTCGGGTCGCCCGAGCTCGAGTACCCGGTCCTGCACGTCACCGGGACCAACGGCAAGACGTCGGTGGTCCGGATGACCGCGGCGCTCCTGGAGGCGGCGGGGCTGTCGACCGGCACGTACACGAGCCCGCACCTCGCCCGGGTCAACGAGCGCATGGCCTGGAACGGCGAGCCGGTCGCCGACGACGTGCTCGACGAGCTGCTCGCCGCCGTCGCCGCGGTCGAGGACCTCCTGCCCGACGCGCCGAGCTACTTCGAGATCCTCACCGCCGCCGCCCTCCGGTGGTTCGGTGACGTCGCGGTCGACGTGGCGGTGGTGGAGGTGGGCCTCGGGGGGACCGGCGACGCCACCAACGTGGTCCGGGGCGACGTCGCGGTGGTCACCAACGTGAGCATCGACCACGTCGAGTACATCGGCCCGACGCTCGGCGACATCGCGGCGGAGAAGGCCGGCATCGTGGAGCCGGGGGCGGCGCTGGTCCTGGGGGAGACCGACCCCGCGCTGGTGCCCCACTTCCTGGCCCGCGACCCCGGCTCCGTGGCGATCCGCGACCGCGACTTCGGCGTTGGCTCGAACCGCGTCGCCATCGGCGGCCGCGTGCTCGACCTGTACACGCCCTACGGCACCCACGACGACGTCTTCCTCGCGTTGCACGGCGCGCACCAAGCCGACAACGCCGCGCTCGCGCTCACCGCAGTGGAGTCGTTCCTCGGTCGCGCGCTCGCCGACGATCTCGTCGGCGACGCGTTCCGCAACGTGGACACGCCGGGACGGTTGGAGGTCGTGCGGCACCAGCCGCTGGTCCTGCTCGACGGCGTGAAGAACGTGGCCGGCGCGCACGCGTTGCGCGCCGCGCTGGCCGAGGAGTTCGCCGACTCACCGCGCACGCTCGTCGTCGGACTGATGCGCGAGAAGGAGCCACACGAGATGCTCGACGCGCTCGGCGCGGTCGACGCGGCGCGCATCGTCTGCTGTCGACCCGACAGCCCGCGCGGGCTCGATCCCGAGGCGGTTGCCGACGCCGCCTACGATCTCGGCGTCGACCGCGAGCGTGTCGAGGTGGTCGAGGACGTGCGCGCCGCGGTCGAGCTCGCGGTCGACACGACACCGGCCGACGGCCAGGTCGTGATCACCGGCTCGCTCTACGTCGTGAGCCCGGCGCGCGCGGTTCTCGTCCCCACATCACCCTGAAGTATCTTGACCCGCCCATGAGCGAAGTGATCGCGAGCCGGGTATCCCGGCGAGCAACGAAGCGTCGCCCGAGCGGCCCGGTGCGAAGCACCGAGAGCGGAGAAGCATGAGCACCCGCACCCTCTTCCTCTGCAAGCCGGACGCGGTCGAGCGGCGTCTCGTGGGCGAGATCGTCGGCCGCATCGAGCGCAAAGGGCTCGCGGTCGTGGCCCTCGACCTGCGCACCATCGACGCCGACCTCGCCGGCCGTCACTACGAGGAGCACCGCGACAAGCCCTTCTTCGGCGACCTCGTGTCGTTCATCACGCGCGGGCCGCTGGTCGCGATGGTGGTGGAAGGAGGCCCGGACACGTGGAAGGTGGTCCGGGGGCTGATGGGGGTCACCAACCCACCGCGAGGCGGCGCCCGGCACGATCCGGGGCGACCTCGCGCTCGAGACCGGCGAGAACCTCGTTCACGGATCCGACGGTCCGGAGTCGGCCGAACGCGAGATCGCGCTGTTTTTCCCCGATCTCCCGTCCTGATTCCCACACTCCCCGACAAGTGGCGGGGTGGTTCGCTAGCCTGTTCCGGACCGAGCCCACCCCGGAGATCCTTCCCCTGTGCCTGAGCCCTGGTTTTCCTCCGTAGTCGGACGTGACATGGCCGTCGACCTCGGGACGGCGAACACCCTGGTCTACGTGCGGGGCAAGGGGATCGTCCTCGACGAGCCGTCGATCGTGGCCATGAACACCCGCGACGGCCGGCTGCTGGCGGTGGGCACCGAGGCGAAGCGGATGCTCGGCCGGACCCCCGGCCACATCGAGGCGGTGCGGCCGCTCAAGGACGGCGTGATCGCCGACTTCGACATCTGCGAGAAGATGCTCCGCTACTTCATCCAGCGGGTGCACCAACGCAAGTGGGCCAAGCCCCGCATGGTCATCTGCATCCCGTCCGGCATCACCGGGGTCGAGCGCCGGGCGGTGCAGGAGGCCGCCGAGTTCGCCGGTGCCCGCAAGCCGGTGCTGGTCATCGAGGAACCCATGGCCGCGGCCATCGGTGCCGGCCTCCCCGTCCACGAGCCGGCCGGCAACATGATCGTCGACATCGGTGGCGGGACCACCGAGGTCGCAGTGATCTCCCTCGGTGGCATCGTCGTGAGCGAGTCGAGCCGCGTCGGCGGCGACGAGTTCGACGACGCGATCATCAACTTCGTGAAGCGGGAGTACTCGTTGGCGCTCGGTGAGCGCACCGCCGAAGAGGTCAAGGTGCAGCTCGCGAGCGCGTGGCCACTCGAGGAGGAGCTCTACGCAGAAGTGCGCGGACGCGACCTCGTCACCGGTCTCCCCAAGACGATCGTCCTCTCCACCGTGGAGATCCGCGAGGCGGTCGAGGAACCCACGGCCTCGATCGTCGACTCGGTGAAGGTCACCCTCGACCAGACGCCGCCCGAGCTCGCGGCCGACATCATGGAGAAGGGCATCGTCATCACCGGTGGCGGTGCGCAGCTCATCGGGATCGAGAACGCGATCCAGGCGGAGACCGGCATGCCGGTGCACCGGGCGAAGCACCCGCTGTACTCGGTGGTCCTCGGCTCGGGTCAGTGCCTCGAGAACTTCGACGTGCTGCAGCAGGTCCTGAGCTCCTCACCGCAGGACTGACCGTCCCCCGCGGGGCGTCTGGACACCGTGGTCGTCTATCGCCATGACCGTCGTCGGCGGCTGACGCTCATCCTGCTGGTGGTCACCTCGCTGGCCCTCATCTCCCTCGACGAGCGCGGCTCCGGGATCATCGACTCCGCTCGCACCGCGGCGCAGGACGTCGTCTCACCGTTGCAGACGCTGGCCGACGACGTGATCAACCCCGTCGCCGACTGGTTCGACGGGCTCGGGCGCGCCAACGAGTTGCAGGACCAGAACGAGCAGCTGCGCCGACAGCTCGCCGACGCGCGCAGCGAGGTCGCGGCGGCCAAGGGCTCGGCCGCGCGCCTGGCCGAGCTGGAGCAGATCCTCGACCTCCCGAGCATCGACGACTCCACCGGCGTCACCGCCGACGTGGTCTCGCAGGGCGCGGGCAACTTCACGCGCACGTTCCAGATCTCGAAGGGCAGCAACTCCGGGATCGTGAAGGGATTCCCGGTCGTGGTCGGCGACACCAAGGACGGCGCCGCGCTCGTCGGTCAGGTCGTGTCGGTGTCGAAGTCGCGCGCCGTCGTGCGCCGCATCGACGACCGTAACTTCGGTGTGGGCGCCCACCTCGTGCAGGGCGACAAGTTCGGGCCCGCCGGCACCGCGACCGGGCAGCCGGACAGCAACCTCCTGCGCTTCTCGGTGATCGTCGACAGCGCGACCGGCGCGGTGCTGAAGCGGGGCGACGTCGCGGTGACGCTCGGCGGTGACAAGGACCTGTTCCCGCCCAACCTCGTCATCGGCACCGTCGTGCACGAGGTGGGAGCCGGCGGCGCCATCGCGCGCGACGCAGAGCTGCGCCCGATCGTCGACCTCGATGCGCTCACCATCGTGAAGGTCCTCAAGTATCCGCTGATCCCGTGATCCGCCGTATCCGGCTCGGGTTGGTGATCGTGGTGTGCGTGGTGCTGCAGACCACGCTGTTCACGCATCTCCGCATCGACGGCGTGGGGCCCGACATCGGGCTGGTCGCGGTGCTGGCCGTCGCCTACGAGGACGGCGCCGACACCGGTGCCATCTTCGGCTTCATCATGGGGCTGGCCATCGACCTGTTCCTCACCACGCCGCTCGGCCTCTCGGCGCTGTCGTTCGCGGTCACGGGGTACGCGGTGGGGGTGTTCCAGGCCGGGGTGGTCCGCACCACGCCCTGGCTGGCGCCCCTGCTCGGGGGCATCGGCGGGTTCTTCGGCGGCCTCGTGTTCCTCATCGCCGGGGCCATCGTCGGCCAGCCCGGCTTCCTGTCGTTCGACAGCCTGCGGATCGTCCTCATCGCCTCCATCTACGACGCGGTGATCGCGATCGTGGTGTTCCCCATCGTCCGGCGGGCCGCCCGTCACGACGATTCGCCGTCGGCCTGGCGGGTGCGCGGGTGACGCTCGCAGCGCGGCGGCATCGGCGAGACTGGGTCCCCGTGGCGGACGGGAGCAGGGCGCGGTGACCGAGGCGAACAGTCGGCGCCGGCTCGTGGTGATCGGCGTCATCGTGATGGCCCTCTTCGGCGGCCTGCTCACCCGCCTGTGGTTCCTGCAGGTCACGGGGGGCGAGAAGCTGGCGGTGGCCGCCCAGGAGAACCGCGACCGGTTCGTGAAGGTCCCCGCGGTCCGCGGCACGATCTACGACGCCAAGAGCAACGTGCTGGCGCAGACCATCCCCGTCACCACGCTCACCGTGAACCGCCAGCAGCTGTCGACCGCGGAGCGGGCCACGCTCCAGCAGAACTTCGGGTCGCTCCTCGGCATCGACGCCGCCACCGTGGACCAGCGGATCGACAACCAGCAGTACGCCTCGTACCTCCCGGTGCCGGTGGCGGCGAACATCGACCTGCCGACCGCGGTGTACGTGACCGAGCACCGTGACCTCTTCCCGGAGGTCGCGGTGACCCGCACCGCCGAGCGCTTCTACCCGAACAACTTCCAGGCGGCCGACATGCTCGGGTACGTGGGGCAGATCAACGGGAAGGAGCTCGCCGCCCGCAAGGGCGACGGCTACCAGCCCAGCGACATCATCGGCAAGTACGGCCTCGAGCAGATGTTCGAATCCGAGCTGCGCGGCACGCCCGGCCTCGACAAGGTCGAGGTCGACAACCAGGGCCGGGCGGTGAACGTGGTGGAGGTGAAGAAGCCGGTCGCCGGCCACGACGTGCGCCTCACCGTCGACCTCGGGGTCCAGCAGATCGCCGAGACCTCGCTGGCGCAGGGCATGGACGGTGCCCGGTCGCTGGTCGACCCGGACAGCGACTCCCACTACGCGGCGAACGCCGGTGCGGTCGTCGTGCTGAACGCGCGGGACGGCTCGGTGGTGGCGCAGGCCTCGAACCCGAGCTTCGACCCCAACGACTTCGTGAAGGGCGACGCCGACAAGTACTTCAACGACCCGAACCACCCACTGATCAACCGGGCGCTGAACGCGTACGCGCCGGGGTCGACGTTCAAGACGTTCACGGCGCTGGCCATGCTGCAGAGCGGCCTCTACCCCGAGGGCGCCGACCATGTGAACGACGAGGACCCGCCCGGGTGCTTCACGTTCGGCAACGACGAGCAGCGCTGCAACGCGGGGCGGAACGTGCTCGGCTCCCGGTCCCTGCGCTCCGCGCTCACGGTGTCGAGCGACGTGTACTTCTACTCGGTGGGCAACGAGTTCTGGAACCGGTACCGAGACGAGGGCCAGAAGAAGTTCGGCCCCGGTGACGACCTGGCGGGTGACAAGCTGCCCGACGCCGACCACCCCGTGGGCAACGCCATCCAGCACACCGCCGCGACCTACGGGTTCGGCGAGTCGACCGGCGTCGGGCTGGACGACCAGGCCGGCGTCATCCCGAACCACGAGTACCGGGTGAAGCTGAACCCGGACAACGCGGAGCTCCAGTTCTGGCGCCGCGGTGACAGCGCCAGCCTCGCGGTCGGCCAGGGCGACGTGCTGGTGACGCCGCTCCAGCTCGCCGACGCCTACGCCGCGTTCGCCAACGGCGGCACGCTGTACCAACCGCGGCTGGCCGACGAGGTCACCGAGAGCAGCGCGGGGCTGCCCCCGGGCCAGCTCGGGCCGGTCGTGCACGCCATCGACCCGCTGATGCGGCGCACGACGGCCCTCAGCCCCGAGGTCCGCCAGCCCATCGTCGACGGCCTCCACGGCGTCATCTACGACGAGAACGGCACCGCGGCGGGGGCGTTCAGCGACTACCAGGGGCCGCCGCTGATCGGGAAGACGGGAACCGCCGAGCGCAAGCCGAACCAGGACACGTCGTGGTTCGTCGCCGTCACCAACCCCGACAACGACCCCGCGCTCCCGCAGTACGTGATCGTGGCGATGGTGGAGCAGGGCGGCTTCGGCGCCAACGTGGCCGCACCCATCGTGCGCCGGGTCATCGACTTCCTCAACAACCCCAACCAGCCGCCGCCCGACGTGGTGATCGCACCACCCACCAGGACCGAGATGAGCAACTGATGTCGACCATCAGCCCGAGCCGCATCGCGCGCGCCCAGCAACGCCGGGGACTGGGCGAGCCGTCGCGCCTCGAGGCGTCGCCGTTGCGCCACTTCGACTGGTTGCTGGTCGGCGCGGCGTTCGCGATCACCGCCCTCGGGCTGGTGATGATCTACTCGACCACGCACAACCGGATCCCTGGTGACCCGTACTACTTCGTGAAGCGCCAGGCGCTGTTCGCGGCGATCGGGGTCGTGGCGATGGTCGTGGTCCTGCTGATCGACTACCGCCGCATGCGCGAGCTCGCCATGGTGTTCTACGGCGCCACCGTGCTCCTGCTCGTCGTGGTGCTCGCGCCGGTCGGCTCGAACATCAAGGGTCACCAGGCGTGGTTCCAGCTCCCCGGCGGGTTCACGCTCCAACCCTCCGAGCTGGCGAAGTTCGGGCTCATCGTGGCGCTGGCGGGCTATTGCACGCAGTACCGCGGCGAGTTCGACGCGTGGCGGCTCACCGTGATCATCGGCCTGGTCAGCGTCCCGATCGGCCTCGTGCTGCTGCAGCCCGACCTCGGGACGGTGATGGTGCTGGCGGTGATCATCGTCGCCATCCTCGCCGTCGCCGGCGTGAGCGGGAAGCAGCTGCTCGTGCTGGGGCTCCTCGCGGTCACCGGTGTCTACGCCGTCGTCGGTCTCGGCGTGCTGAAGCAGTACCAGCTCGACCGTCTCACCACGTTCCTCGATCCCGAGAGCGGGACCAGCCAGGGCACCGGGTACAACCTCGAGCAGTCCACCCAGGCCATCGCCCACGGGCGGACCACCGGCGAAGGGCTGCTCAACGGGTCCCAGACCCAGGGCGGGTTCGTGCCCGAGCAGCACACCGACTTCATCTTCACCTCGGTGGGGGAGGAGCTCGGGTTCTTCGGCGGCGTCGTCCTGCTCGCGCTCTTCGCCATCGTGATGTGGCGCACCTGGCGAACGGCCCGGCTGTCGCGGGACTTCTTCGGCGCGCTCGTGTGCGTCGGCGTGCTCGCGATGCTGGCCTTCCAGATGTTCGAGAACATGGGCATGACCACCGGGATCATGCCGGTCACGGGCATCCCGCTGCCGTTCATGAGCTACGGCGGTTCGTCGCTCATCACCAGCTTCGCCTGCATCGGCCTGGTGGCCAACGTCTCCATGCGGCGCTTCAACTGACGATCGCCGACCCTTCCGGTGGCAATTGGGCCGGCTGGTAGGCTCCGGGCAGATGTCAAACCTGTGGCCGAGGGTCGAGCCCCTGCTGGCCAGGGTCGAGAAGCCTGCTCGCTACATCGGGATGGAGCGGGGCAGCCTCCGGCCGGACCACCGGCCGTCCAGCACCTCCTGGCTCCTCGTCTATCCCGATACGTACGAGATCGGGTTACCCAACCAGGGGCTCCAGATCCTGTACGAGATCCTGAACGAACGTGACGACGCGGTGGCCGAGCGCGCCTACGCGCCCTGGGTCGACATGAACGAGGAGATGCGGGCCGCCGGCGTGCCGCTGTTCTCCGTCGACACCCACCACCCGGCCGGTGACTTCGACGTGATCGCCTTCGGGCTCGCCGCCGAGCTGGTGTACACCAACGTGCTCGAGTGCCTCGACCTGGCCGGGGTGCCGGTCCGGGCCGACGACCGCCGGCCCGAGGACCCGCTCGTGATCGTGGGTGGGCACTGCGCCTTCAACCCCGAGCCCATGGCCGATTTCGTCGACGCCTTCGTGATCGGCGACGGCGAGGAGGCGGTGGGCGAGATCACCGAGGTGGTCGGCGCGTGGACGCGCTCGGGGCGCACGGCGCGTGAGGGCGTGCTGCGCGAGCTGGCGACGATCCCCGGGGTGTACGTGCCCGCGATGTACGACGTCGACTACGACGGGCCGTTCATCGCCGAGGTGCGGCCGCGCTTCCCCGAGGCGCCCGATCGCGTCGACAAGCGCACCGTTGCCGACCTCGGCGACTGGCCCTACCCCAAGAACCAGCTCGTGCCGCTCATCGAGGTCGTGCACGACCGCCTCAACGTCGAGGTCTTCCGGGGTTGCACGCGGGGCTGCCGCTTCTGCCAGGCCGGGATGATCACCCGGCCCGTGCGCGAGCGCCCCGCCGACCAGGTGCGGACCATGGTGCGGGACGGCCTCCGCCGCACCGGTTACGACGAGGTCGCGCTCACCTCGCTGTCGACCGCCGACTTCTCCGGGATCGACGGTCTCGTCGCCGGGTTGGTGAACGAGCAGCAGGGGTGCGGCAACGTCGGTCTCTCCTTGCCGTCGTTGCGGGTCGACGCGTTCACCGTGGGGATCGCCAGCGAGATCCAGAAGATCCGCCGTACCGGGCTCACCTTCGCGCCCGAAGGGGGCACCTGGCGGATCCGCCAGGTGATCAACAAGCTCATCACCGACGACGACCTCTACGCCGCGGTCGAGGGGGCGTACTCGCAGGGGTGGCAGCGGGTGAAGCTGTACTTCCTCATCGGGGTCCCCACCGAGATGGACGTCGACACCCTCGGGATCGCCGAGCTGGCGCGCGAGGTCGTGAAGATCGGGCGGAAGTACACCAAGAAGGCGAGTGCCACCGCCTCGGTGGGCGGCTTCGTGCCCAAGGCGCACACGCCATTCCAGTGGTTCGGGCAGAACAGCGTGCCCGAGCTGCAGCGCAAGGTCGGGCTCCTGCGCGACGAGCTGCGCCGCTCGGGCGCGCAGCTGCGGTGGCACGACCCCGCCGCCACGTACGCGGAGGGGATCGCGAGCCGCGGCGACCGGCGCATCGGCCGGGTCATCGAGCGGGTCTGGCGCGCCGGAGGCACGTTCCAGGAGTGGAGCGAGCGCTTCGTGCTCGACCGCTGGCTCGACGCCATGGCCGCCGAGGGCCTCGACCCCGACTGGTACGTCACCCGGCACCGCACCGAGGACGAGATCCTGCCCTGGGACCACATCGCCGCCGGCCTCCACCGCGACTTCCTCTGGGACGACTGGCAGGACGCGCTCCGGGCCCACGGCCTCCCCGACTGTCGCTGGACCCCGTGCTACGACTGCGGCGTGTGCACCGACTACGCGCTCGAGCACGTCGTGGCGTCGGCGGTGCCGCCCGCCGGCGGCAGCCAGGGCACCGGGCAGGGGCTCCGCTTCGGCGGGTCCGGCACGTCGGTGCCGGTGGAGCTGGTCATCCGATGAGGGGTACCGGTTGAAAGGGGCGGCCGGCTTCCCCGTGCGCATCCGCTTCGCCAAGCGCGGCAAGGTGCGGTTCATCTCGCACCGCGACGTCGCTCGGGCGTTCGAGCGCGCCTTTCGCATCGAGGAACTGCCCCTGGCCTTCACCGAGGGCTTCTCGCCCCGCCCGAAGGTCAGCTTCGGGTTGGCGCTCTCGGTCGGGCACGAGAGCGAGGCCGAGTACCTCGACGTCGAGCTCACACAGCCCGTGGACACCGAATCGCTCCCCGAGCGGCTCACCCCGGCGTTGCCCGAGGGGATGTCCGCCACCGGCGCCGTGCGTCTGATCGAGCGCGCGCCCGCCCTGCAGGAATCGATCACCGAGGTCCAGTTCCGCGTCGCGACCGTCGACGGTCGTGGGCAGGCCGTGCCGGCCGACGTCCTCGCCGCCGCGGCGGCGGGCGCGTTGGCCAGCGACGAGCTCGCGGTCACCCGGACCCGCAAGGGCAAGGAGAGCGTGGACGATCTGCGTCCCGCGCTCCGCGCCATCGAGGTCGGTCACGACGGCGACGCGCCGGTGCTCGACCTCACGTTGTCGACCCAACCCCGTGGTGCGCGTCCGCGTGAGGTGCTCGACGCCCTCGACCGGTTCACAGCAGCCGGTGGAGGCGTCGGCCTCACCGAGCACCACGTGCTCCGAACTGCACAATGGATCGAACGCGGCGGCGCGCGGCTGGAACCGCTGGCCGCCGACGCGTTCGCGCCCGCCCTGGAGGCGAGCGCATCATGAGAGAAGGAACCGATGTCCGACGAGACGCTCCCGGAGGCGACCACACCCTCGGGCCCGACCACCGGCGCAACCGCCGCCCCGACCCCACCCCCTGAACCGACACCCCCTGAATCCACACCGCATCGGACCGATTCGCCCGCCGAATCGGCGCGCCTGACCAGCGATTCGCCCACCGAATCGGCGCGGGGCGCTGACGAAACCGCCGAATCGGCCGCCGAATCGGTCCCAGGCGACACGTCAGGTGACACCGCGCCGGGCGCCACCAACGCGGACGGGACGCCCAAGCGCCGCCGCCGGCGCGGCTCGCGTGGTGGCCGCAACCGCCGCAAGCCCGGCACCGGACCGGGCGCCGACGCCAACGGCCGCGCCGATGCCGACGACGACGTGGTGGCGGACGACGATGACGTCGCCGCCGAGGTCGAGATCGACGTGGACGACGAGTTGGCCGTCGCGCAGGACTACACCGACGCCAGCGCCGACCGCGGCCTGACCACCGACGACGTCGCCGAGGTCGCGCTGGAGGAGGCCGGCATCGGCCACACCCCTCGGCCGCGCATCGGCGATTCGCGTCCCGCCCCGAAGCCCCAGATCGGCGACTCGCGCCCGGCCTCACCCGGCAACGGCGCGGGCGGCAACGGGGCGGCCGCGACCGACGCCGCGACCGGCGAGCCGGTCGCCCCCAAGCGTCGCCGTCGCCGCGGTGGCCGCGGACGGGGGCGTGGCGGCGCCGGTGGCAACGGCGGCACCACCCCGGCGGGCACCGCGCCCGGTGGGGCCGGTGGTGGGCGCGCACGCGCCCAGCAACCCCGCCGTGACGACGTCGTGCGGGCCGACCTCGGGGTGGGTGAGACGCCGCTGGCCGCCCTCGACGACGACGTGCTCGAACGGCGCCGCGGCCGCACCCGGAAGGGACGGCCGGCCGGCCGCTACCTGATGTGTGTCCACGTCCTGGAGGGTGGCCACACGCACATCGCCGTGCTCGAGGGCCGGAGCCTGGTCGAGCACTCGCTGGCGACACCCACCGGGAACGAGTCGATCGACGGCAACATCTACCTCGGCCGGGTACAGAACGTCCTGCCCGGCATGGAGGCGGCCTTCGTCGACATCGGCACGCCCAAGAACGGCGTGCTCTACCGGGGCGACGTCGCCTTCGACAAGTCCGATCTGGAGGGTGGCAACAAGCCGAAGATCGAGCGGATGCTCAAGAACGGGCAGATGATCACCGTCCAGGTGACGAAGAACCCGATCGCCCACAAGGGCGCCCGTCTCACCCAGGAGGTCAGCCTGGCCGGGCGGTTCCTGGTGATGGTGCCGGGCGAGCCCGACACTTACGGCATCTCGAAGCGCCTCCCCGACGACGAGCGCAAGCGCTTGCGCAAGGTGCTGGACGGCATCCGGCCGTCCGACGCCGGGCTCATCGTGCGCACCGCGGCGGAAGGCGCCACCCAGGACGAGCTCGAGCGCGACGTCCGCCGCCTGCGGAACCAGTGGGAGCAGATCTCGGCCCTCGCCGGCTCGTCGAAGCAGGCCAAGCTCCTGTACCAGGAGCCCGACCTCGTGCTCCGGCTGATCCGCGAGGAATTCACCAAGGAGTACCGCGGCATCGTCATCGACGACCGCACGCTCTACGAGGAGACCCGGGGCTACGTCGAGGCGATCGCGCCCGAGCTCGCCGACCGGGTCGAGTACTACGACACCGAGGAGGAGGGGCTGCCGATCTTCGAGCGGTTCCACATCTCGGAGCAGCTCCTGAAGGCACTCGACCGGAAGGTCTGGCTGCCGTCGGGCGGCTCCCTGATCATCGAACGCACCGAGGCCCTCACCGTCATCGACGTGAACACGGGCAAGAACGTCGGCAAGTCGAACCTCGAAGAGACCGTCTTCCGCAACAACCTGGAGGCGGCCGAGGAGATCGCTCGGCAGCTACGCCTGCGCGACATCGGCGGCATCATCGTCATCGACTTCGTCGACATGGAGATCAAGGCCAACCGCGACGAGACCATGCGGGTGTTCCGGGACGCCCTCGCCCGCGACAAGACCCGCACCCAGGCGTTCGAGATGTCGGAGCTCGGCCTGGTGGAGATGACGCGCAAGCGGATCTCGGAGGGCCTGGTGGAGTCGTTCAGCGACACCTGCCCGACGTGTCACGGGCGGGGCTTCGTCCTCGACGACGTCCTGCTGCGGTCGATGGACTAGCCTGAACCGGTTCCCGGCACTGAATCCGAGAGGTTTCCCGCGCCATGTACGCAGTCATCCGCACCGGCGGCAAGCAATACAAGGTCGAGGCCGGTGAGCAGCTCGAGGTCGAGCGACTCGGCCTCGACGAGGGCAGCGAGGTCGAGCTGGCGCCCGTCCTCGTGGTCGACGGCGAGACCGTGCAGGCGACGCCGGCGCAGCTCGACGGCGCGACGGTGAAGGCCCGGGTCGTCGGTGCCACCCGCGGGCCCAAGATCGACGGGTTCGTCTACAAGCCCAAGAGCAACAACCGGCGTCGCTACGGCCACCGTCAAGACCTCTCGGTCATCGAGATCCTCGACATCACGCCGGCGAGCGCGAAGCACTAGGAGCTGAGCCATGTCGAAGAAGAAGGGCGCGTCCTCGTCGCGCAACGGTCGTGACTCGAACGCTCAGCGGCTCGGTGTGAAGGTCTTCAGCGGCACCGAGGTCCACGCGGGCACGATCATCGTGCGTCAGCGGGGCACGCGGTTCCACCCGGGCGAGAACGTCGGCAAGGGCAGCGACGACACCCTGTTCGCCACCGCGAACGGCGTCGTGAAGTTCGGCCACCGCCGGGGGCGCAAGCTCGTCGACATCGTCCCGTCCGCACCCGAGTAGGGACGACGGCGGGGAAGTCGACCGGCGCGCGGCCACGCCGTCCTTAGGCTGACGGCATGTCCTCGTTCGTCGATCTCGTCCAGGTCAATCTCCGCGGGGGTGACGGCGGCGCGGGCGCGGTGTCCTTCCGGCGCGAGGCCCACGTCCCGAAGGGCGGGCCCGACGGCGGCGACGGCGGGTCGGGTGGGGACATCTACCTGCAGGCCGACCGCAACGTCGCGTCGTTGCTCGCCTACCGCGACCACCCGCACCGGCGGGCGGAGTCCGGCAAGCACGGATCGGGCAACAAGCGCCACGGCTCGCGCGGCGCCGACCTCGTCGTCATGGTGCCGGAGGGCACCCAGGTGAAGTCGCGCGACGGTGAGCTCCTCGCCGACCTCGTGCGCCACGGCGACCGCTATCTCGCCGCCCGCGGTGGGCAGGGCGGCCGCGGCAACGCCCGCTTCCTGTCCAACGCCCGGCGCGCGCCGGGGTTCGCCGAGCAGGGCGAGTACGGCGAGGAGCACTGGCTGCGCCTCGAGGTCAAGCTGCTCGCCGACGCCGCGCTCGTCGGGTTCCCCAACGCGGGCAAGAGCACGTTGATCGCGGCGGTGAGCGCGGCCAAGCCGAAGATCGCCGACTATCCCTTCACCACGCTCGAACCGAACCTCGGCGTGGTGCGCTTCCGCGACCACGAGTTCGTGGTGGCCGACATCCCGGGCCTCATCGAGGGCGCCGCCGACGGGCGCGGCCTGGGGCACGAGTTCCTCCGCCACGTGGAACGGGCGCGGGTGCTCGTGCTCCTCCTCGACCTCGCGCCGGTCGACGAACGGCCGCCGGCCGAGCAGGCGCGGGTGCTGCTCGACGAGCTCGGCCGTTACCGACCAGAGCTCCTCGAACGGCCGCGGCTCTTCGTCGGGTCGAAGGCCGACGTCGCCACCTTCCCGCTCGAGGACGCACTCCCCGGTGACGCACGCGACGGCGCCGAGGGACTGACCATCTCGGCCGTCACCCGACAGGGCCTCGACGAGCTCCTCGGCCGTCTCGGCACGCTGGTCGGCGCGGCGCGCGCCGAGGAACCCGAACCCGAGCCGTTCGTCGTGCTGCGGCCGGCGGAGGAGGGCTTCACCGTCGTGCGCGACCACGACGGCGCGTGGCGCGTGCAAGGACGTACGGCCGAGCGCGTGGTGGCCATGGCCGACCTCACCAACCTCGAGGCGATGGAGTACGTACAGTACCGACTCCGGAAGATGGGCGTCGAGCGCGCGCTCGCACGCGCCGGCGCGCGTGAGGGCGACGTCGTGCGCATCGGTCCCGTCGAGCTCGACTACCTCGAGGGCATCGGCTGATGGGCTCCACCGTGGTGGTGAAGGTGGGGACGTCGTCGATCACCTCGGAGCGGGGCGAGATCGACGACGCCTCGCTCGTCAAGCTGTGCCAGGAGCTCGCCGACGCGCGCGCCGCCGGTCACGAGGTGGTGCTGGTCAACTCGGGCGCGATCGCCGCCGGCCTCCCCGCGCTGGGCATGGGCGTCCGCCCGACCGACATCGGGACGCTCCAGGCGGTCGCGGCGGTCGGCCAGCCGCTGCTGGTCGAACGCTTCGGCGCCATCCTGGGCCGGCACGGGCTGCTCGCGGGCCAGGTGCTGCTCACGCCGCACGACTTCGGCATGCGGACGCAGTACCTGCACGCGCGCGAGACGCTGCGGCGCCTCCTCGACCTCGGTGTCGTCCCCGTCGTCAACGAGAACGACACCGTCGCCGACGACGAGATCCGCTACGGCGACAACGATCGCCTCGCCGCGCTGGTCTCGCACCTCGTCGGCGCCGACCTCCTCGTGCTCCTCACCGACACCGCGGGCATCTTCACCGCCGATCCGCGTCTCGACGCCGGCGCGTCGCTCATCGAGGAGATCGCGGAGGTCGACGCCGCGCTCGAGGCGGTCGCCGGTGGCACCGGGACCGCGCGGGGGAGCGGCGGGATGGCGACCAAGCTGGCGGCGGCCCGGATCGCGGCGTGGTCCGGCGTGCGGGCCGTCATCGCCGCCGCCGACACGCCCGACGTCGTGAGCGCCGCCATCGCCGGGCGGCCGGTGGGGACGGTCGTGCGCGCCCGGGCCGAGCGGCTCCCGAGCCGCAAGCTGTGGATCGCGTTCGCCCGCGCCGCGTCGGGCCGGATCGTGGTCGACGACGGCGCCCGCCGCGCTCTGTGCCGCGACCACCGCTCTCTGCTGCCGGCCGGCGTCCTCGGCGTGGAGGGCGGGTTCGAGGCCGACGACGCGGTGGAGATCGTCGACGGGTCCGGGGTCCCGTTCGCCAAGGGCCTCGTGCGGTACGCCTCGGCGGTGCTGGAGCGGGTGGCCGGTCGCCAGACCTCCGAGCTGGGGGAGGGGCTGCCCCACGAGGTGGTCCACCGGGACGATCTCGTCGTCCTCCCGTGACCGGGAGCGGCCCGATCACCCGCCCCAGGGGCAATTCGGTACCCGCCCTTGCGCACCGGCCCCGCGTCCGTCACACTCCTACCTCACGAGCTCGTCGTCGACCGGCGGGGGGAGAGTCCTCGTACGAGGGCTTCGACGGTCGACGAGGAGCGGGAGGAAGGTGAGGCCGGGTCGCCTCGGCCGCAGCGCCCCCGGGCGACCGGCGGGAGGCGCGGCTGGCGGGCGACACGGCCTCACCCCTCCCGAACGCCGCGGTCGAAGGGCGGCGAACTCCGGCCGGTCGTCCACAGGCCCCGGGTACACTCGCCGCCATGTCCGCGCCCCTGGCCGTGCCCGAGCTCGGGCGGCGGGCGAAGGCCGCCGCCGCGCTGCTGGCCTCGGCCTCCACCGCGGAGAAGAACGCCGCGCTGGTGGCCGCGGCCGAGCTCCTGGACCAGCGCGCCGCCGACCTGCTGGCGGCGAACCGGCTCGACGTGGAGGCCGCCGACGCGGCCGGGATGGACGCCGGACCCCTCGACCGGCTCCGCCTCACCGACGTGCGGATCGCCGGCATGGCCGACGGCCTGCGCGCGGTCGCGGCGCTGCCCGACCCGATCGGCGAGGTGCTCGACGGCTGGCGGCGTCCGAACGGGCTGCGCATCGAGCAGCGCCGGGTGCCGCTCGGCGTCGTCGCGATCATCTACGAGAACCGGCCCAACGTCACCAGCGACGCCGCCGGCATCTGCCTGAAGTCGGGCAACGCCGCCATCCTGCGCGGCTCGGCCACCGCGCTCCGGTCGAACCTGGCCATCGCCGAGGTGCTGCGCGACGGCCTCACCAAGGCGGGCCTACCCGCCGACGCGGTGTTGCTCGTCGACGACGTCCGTCACGAGGCTGCGGTCGAGCTCATGCAGCTCACCGACGTCGTGGACTGCCTCATCCCGCGCGGTGGTCCCGCCCTCATCCAGAGCATCCGCGACCACGCGACGGTGCCGGTCATCATCGACGGCGACGGCAACTGCCACGTGTACGTCGACGCCGGTGCCGATCTCGACACCGCGCTCGACATCGTCGTCAACGCCAAGACCCAGCGTCCGAGCGTCTGCAACGCGGCCGAGTCCCTCGTGGTGCACGAGTCGGTGGCCGACGCGTTCCTGCCCCGTGCCGCCAGGGCCCTGGTCGAGCACGGCGTCGAGCTGGTCGGCGACGCCGGTGCGCGGGCGCGGGTGCCGGCCATGGGCGAGGCGACCGACGACGACTTCGGCCGCGAGTTCCTCGACCTGAAGCTGAGCGTGGCGGTGGTGCCCTCGCTCGACGCCGCCGTCGAGCACGTGAACCGCTACGGGTCGGGGCACACCGAGGCCATCGTCACCCGCGACCTGGCCGCCGCCCGGCGTTTCACCGACGCGGTCGACGCCGGCACGGTGGTGGTCAACGCGTCCACCCGCTTCACCGACGGGGCCGAGTTCGGGTTCGGTGCCGAGATCGGGATCTCCACGCAGAAGCTGCACGCGCGGGGCCCGATGGCGTTGCGCGAGCTCACCACCTACAAGTACGTCGTGTGGGGCGACGGCCAGATCCGCGACTAGACCACTCCCTTATGGCTGAACGATTCGAATCGGTCGACGACGTCACCACGCGCCTCCGCGGCGCCGACTACCTCGCGGACTCGGGCATCTCCGGTGTGGTCTTCCTCGCCGACCGCCTCGAGAAGCCGGTCCTGGTGGAGGGACCGGCCGGCGTCGGCAAGACCGAGCTGGCCAAGAGCATCGCCGAGGTCACCGGCGCCCGGCTGATCCGGCTGCAGTGCTACGAGGGCCTCGACGAGGCCAAGGCGCTGTACGAGTGGAATTACAAGAAGCAGCTGCTCCGCATCCAGGTCGACAAGGGACACGACTCGGAGTGGGAGGACGTCGAGTCCGACATCTTCTCCGAGCCGTTCCTGCTCACCCGTCCGCTGCTCGAGGCCATCCGCTCCGAGGAGCCGGTGGTGCTCCTCATCGACGAGGTCGACCGGGTCGAGATCGAGACCGAGGCGCTGCTCCTCGAGGTGCTCTCCGACTTCCAGGTGTCGATCCCCGAGCTCGGCACGATCGAGGGCAACCAGCAACGTCCCATCGTGCTGCTCACCTCGAACAACACGCGTGAGCTGTCGGAGGCGCTGAAGCGCCGCTGCCTCTACCTGCACATCGACTACCCCGACATCGAGCGGGAGAAGGAGATCGTGCGGGTGCGGGTGCCCGACGTCGACGAGCACCTCGCCGACCAGATCGCGCGCGTCGTGCGCTCCATCCGCGCGCTCGAGCTGAAGAAGGCGCCGTCGATCTCGGAGACCATCGACTGGGCACGCACGCTGCTCTACCTGGGCAAGTCCGACGTCGATCCCGCGGTCATCGGCGAGACGTTGCACGTGCTGCTCAAGTACCAGTCCGACATCACCAAGGCCCGCAAGGAGCTGCAGGTGCCTGAACCTGGCGGTGTGGTCTGACCTCGTCGGCCCCGGCCGTGTCGCCCGGCTCGGGCGCGTCCCTCACGCTGCTCGACGTCCTGCAGGGGTTCGTCCACGAGCTGCGCACTGCCGGTCTACCGGTGTCGATGACGGAGAACCTCGACGCCATGCGCGCGATCGAGTACATCCCCATCGACGACCGCGAGATGTTCAAGGCGGTGCTGAGCGCGACGCTGGTGAAGCACGAGCGCCACCAGAAGGCGTTCGAGACCGTCTTCGAGGTCTACTTCTCGCTGTTCAGCAGCGGGGTGGGCGGCGACCCCGACGGCGACGGCGAGGCGTCGGCCGACGGCGACGAGGGGGCGCTCCAGGACGGCCAGGCGCAGGGCGGCGCCGGCGGCACGCCGATGTCGCGCGAGGAGCTGGCGGCGATGCTGCTCAAGGCGCTCCAGACCATGGACCGTGACGCGCTGCGCCGGCTGGCGGCGACGGCGGTGCAGCAGTTCGCGGGCATGGAACCGGGCCGGCCCGTCGGCGGCACCTACTACCTGTACCGCACGCTGCGGCAGCTCGACCTCGACGACCTGCAGCAGCGCCTCATGGACATGGCGCGCGAGCGGGGGGAGGTCGAGGAGGGCGAGCTGGCCGACCGCCTCGCGCACGAGGAGTTCCAGGCCCGGCTCAAGGAGCTGCGGGAGCTCGTCGAGGAGGAGATCCGCCGCCGGCTGGTCGCGGACCGCGGCGTGGAGGCGATGGCGCGCACGTTGCGCAAGCCGCTCCCCGAGGACATCGAGTTCATGCACGCGTCGCGCGAAGAGATGCTCGCGCTGCAACAGGCCGTCTACCCGCTGACCCGGGCGATGGCGGCTCGGCTCGCGCAACGACGTCGGCGTCGGCACCGGGGGCACCTCGATTTCCGCAAGACGATCCGCGAGTCGCTGTCGTACGGCGGCGTGCCCGCCGACCCGAAGTTCAAGAACCCACACCCGTCGAAACCCGAGATCATGGTGGTAGCCGACATCTCGGGGTCGGTGGCGAGCTTCGCCCGGTTCACGCTGCAGTTCGTGTACGCGATGGCGAGCCAGTTCTCCAAGGTGCGCTCCTGGGTGTTCATCGACGGCATCGACGAAGTCACGCGTTTCTTCCAGGAGTCCGACGACGTCACCGACGCGGTACAGCGGGTGAACACCGAGGCCGACGTCGTGTGGGTCGACGGCCACTCGGACTACGGGCACGCGCTCGAGGTGTTCCACCAGCGCCACTTTCACGAGATCACGCCCAAGACGTCGATGATCCTGCTGGGCGACGCGCGGAACAACTACCACGCCTCGGAGGCGTGGGTCGTCGACGAGATGCGCAAGCGTGGCCGCCACGTCTACTGGCTCGACCCCGAGCCGCGCGGCTACTGGGACACCGGCGACTCCATCGTCTCCGAGTACGGCAAGTACTGCGATGGCGTCTTCGAGTGCCGCAACCTCCGCCAGCTCCAGCAGTTCGTCGCCACCATCGCCGAGGGCTAGCTCCCGGCCTTGCGCTCCTTGTACTCGGCGATCGCCTCGCGGTGGTCGACGATCGGCTCGGGGTAGTCGTAGGCGCGCCGCACCTTGGACTCGGGGTCGTGCACCGCGCCGCCCTTGACCGCGCGCAGCTCGGGTACGTAGCGCCGCACGTACTCACCTTCGGGGTCGAAACGGGTGCCCTGCACGGTCGGGTTGAACACGCGGTGCGGGTTGGTGTCGGTGCCGGTGCCGGCCACCCACTGCCAGTTGAGGTTGTTGTTGGCGACGTCGCCGTCCAGCAGGAGGTCGAGGAAGTGACGGGCGCCGGCGCGCCAGTCGACGTAGAGGTCCTTGGTGAGGAAGGACGCCACGATGAGCCGGGCCCGGTTGTGCATCCACCCTTCCTGTCGCAGCTGGCGCATCGCGGCGTCGACGACGGGGTACCCGGTGCAGCCCTCCTGCCAGGCGCGCAGCCCGTCGGGATCGTCGCGCCACCGGTCGCCGCGGGGCTGGTAGTCCGACCACGCGGCGTCGGGGCGGGCGGCGAGGACCTGCAGGTAGAAGTCGCGCCAGCAGAGCTGCCGGAGGAACGCGTCGGCTCCCTTGTGCCGCCCGGCGGCACGCGCCACCTCGAGCGGTGAGACGCACCCGAAGTGCAGGTAGGGCGAGAGCCGGGAGGTCGCGTCGCCGGGGAGGTCGTCGTGGCGGTCCGGGTAGGTGCGGAGGTCCCGCTCGACCCAGGCGTCGAGCTGCTGGTGGGCGGCCCGGGCGCCCCCCGGCACGACGTCGGGCGAGCGGGGGCCCGAGACGAGATCGGTGAGGACGGGAAGGGCACCGGGGTCGACGTCGGGCGGGAGGTCGATCCGCGGCGGGGCGGCCACGAACGCGCGGCGCCGGACGTCGGACCAGCGCCGGTAGTAGGGCGTGAACACCTTGTAGTGGTCGCCGGCGTCGCCGGGTGTGATCACCCCCGGCTCGACGATGGCGATCCCCGGCGCCCGGTGGACTTCGATGCCCGCGGCACCCGCCGCGGTCTCGAGCCGTGCGAGCCGGGTGCGCGCGTACGCGCTGGCGTCGTCGCTGACGTGGACGGCGGCGGCGCCGACGTCGTTCGCGACCCGCAGGACGGTGTCGACCCAGTCGCCGCGCCGGGTGACGAGCCGCCCACCGAGCGACCGCAACGCGGCGTCGAGATCGGCGAGGGACTCGAGCAGGAACCCGGTGCGGTTCGGTCGGTTGCACGCGCCGGCGAGGATGGTGTCGTCGAACACGAACAGCGGGACGACGACGTCGTGGCGCCGCACCGCCTGGGCCAACGCAGGGTGGTCGGTCACGCGCAGGTCGCGCGTGAACACGACGACCGCGCGGGAGGGCATCGTCCGACCTTACGCGCCTCGGGGTTCAGTCGAGCAGGGACCAGGTCCGGTCGGCGATGCCCGAGAGCGCGACCAACTGGGCGCGTTCCCGGCGGCGGAAGGCGCGTCCGTCGCGCCCGACGAGCAGCGCGGCGTCGTGCGTGGGCAACGACGCCACCGCGAGGTCGTCGGGTCCGGTGGTGCCGTCGGCGACCCTCGGCGACGCGGCCGTGCCGGTGACCAGCGCGCTCAACACTGACGCGTCGTGGCTCACCTCGCCGGCCGACGCCAGCACCGACCCGTCGACGAGCAGCGCGCTCCAGTCGGCGAGGAACTCGGCCCGGGTCTGCTCGACCAGGGTGCGGTGCAGCGCCTCGACGCTGCCGGCCGCGCACAGCGTCTTGGCCGACTCGAGCGCGTCGAGCCGCGGGTCGGGGAAGTGGTCGATCGTGCGCACCTCCTCGACGCTCGCGCCGTCGACCTCCTCGATCTCCCGGACGAGCAGGTCGAGTGCGACCGACTTGCGTAGCAGGACCGCGAACTCGTCGACGGCGACGTTGTCGCCCCGTTCGAGCACGTCGATGCCGACGATGTCGCCGTCCACGGCACCGATGCGGGAGGCGACCAGCCCGAGCGCGCCGGGACGGTCGGGTAGCCACACCCGCACGAGGACGTGCGTGGCCGGCTCGGAGGGG
The DNA here is from genome assembly GCA_963819475.1 of uncultured Actinomycetes bacterium. Taxonomy (GTDB): domain Bacteria; phylum Actinomycetota; class Acidimicrobiia; order IMCC26256; family DASPTH01; genus DASUAS01. The sequence continues at coordinate 51,675 of CAWFWE010000011.1, read as the reverse complement.
TCGCTCACGGGATCGATGGTACGGGGCTTGATGACGCGAATGTTTCGCCGAGGTGAAGACACCGCGCCCCCGTAGACTCGCTCGCCCATGGAGCGGCTGGGGGTCTTCGGGGGCACGTTCGACCCGGTGCACGTGGGCCACGTGGTGGTCGCGACCGAGTCGCGGGCGCAGCTCGCCCTCGACCGGGTGCTGCTGGTCGTGGCCGGTGATCCCTGGCAGAAGCGGGGCAACGTGGTGGCGTCGGCGGCCGACCGCCTCGCCCTGGTCGACGCTGCGGTCGACGGCGTCGAGGGCGTCGAGGCCTCGGCGATCGAGATCGAGCGCGAGGCCCCCTCGGTCACCGCCGACACCCTGGAGGCGCTCACCGCGCCCGATCGCGAGCTGTTCCTCGTGCTCGGCGCCGACGCGGTCGCCAACATGGGGACCTGGCGGCGGCTGGAGGAGACCCGCGACCTCGCCACGGTGGTGGTCGTCGAGCGGGCCGGTGACGCGCACTCCGAGCCGCCGGGCTCCGGCTGGCGGGTGCAGAGGGTGGCCATCCCGCGCCTCGACATCGCCTCGACCGACCTGCGCGAGCGCCTGCGGAGCGGTCGCCCGATCGACGGGCTGGTCCCACCCGCGGTCGTGCGCACCATCCGCACGCGCGGCCTCTACACTGACGGCAGATGACGATCCGAGCAACCGCCGCTTGACCCCCGTCGCACCGGTCTCCGACGCCTACCGCCGCGCTGGGGTCGCCGCCCACGCGGCCGAGGACAAGAAGGGCGAGGACATCGTCGTCCTCGACGTCGGCGACATCATCTCGATCGCCGAGGTGTTCGTGCTGGTGAGCGCCTCGAACACCCGCCTCGTGCGGACCATCGTCGACGAGGTCGAGCTGGCGCTGAAGGTGGCCGACGACGAGGGGCCCCGCAGCGTGGAGGGCCTCGACGACGCCACCTGGGTGCTCATGGACTACGGCGACGTGATCGTCCACGTCTTCCTGGGCGAGACCCGCGCGTACTACGACCTCGACCGCCTCTGGGCCGACGCCCCCGTGGTCGACTGGGAACCGCTCGCCGCCCTTGCCGAGCGCGCCTGACGTCGTCGCGCCGGCTACGCGTCGAGGTAGGGGCGCATCGCGACCCCGAGCTCCGCCAGCCCGTCCTTGAGCTCCCGTACACCGACGTTGCGGTCGAGGCGGGGTGAGTAGAGGATCGAGCTGATGATGGCGGCCGACGCGCCGCCCGCGGTGAGGCCGTCGCAGATGTGCTCGACGGTCCCCGCGCCGCCGGATGCGATCACCGGTACGTTCACCGCGTCGGCGACCGCGCGGGTGATGTCGAGGTCGTAGCCCGACGCGGTGCCGTCGCGGTCGATGCTGTTGACGACGATCTCGCCCGCGCCGAGATCCTCGCCCCGCCGCACCCAGTCGAGCGCGTCGAGGCCGGTCGCGAGCCGGGCGCCGTCGATGAAGACCTCGTAGCCGCTCGGGATGCCGTCACGGATGCCGACGTGCTTCACCTGGGTGCTGAGCACCACGCACTGGCGACCGAACGCCCGTGCTCCGTCGCGGATGATGTCGGGGTTGCGGACGGCCATCGAGTCGACGCTGATCTTCTCCGCACCCGCCTTGAGCACCTCGAACATGTCGTCGACGTCGCGGATGCCACCGCCGACGGTGAACGGGACGAACACGTGGTGCGCGACCCGACGCACAGTGTCGAGATCGATCTTGCGCTTCTCCGCGCTCGCCTTGATGTCGTAGAAGACGATCTCGTCGATCTGGTCGGCGTAGAGCTGCTGCGCGAGCTCCTCGGCCGGGGCGACGTCGATGTTGTCCTGGAACTGCTGCGCCTTGGTGACGCGCCCGTTCACGACGTCGAAGCACGCGATGAGCCGCTTGGTCAGCACGGCGGCTCCCAGGTCGCGAAGGCGCGCAGGAGCGAGAGCCCGAGCGATCCACTCTTCTCCGCGTGGAACTGGGTGGCAACGACGTTGTCGCGCGCCACCACCGAACAGAACTCGACGGTGTAGTCGGTGACGCCCAGCGTGTCGGCAGGGTCCTGGGGCACGCAGTAGTAAGAGTTCACGAAGTAGTAGTGGCCGCCGTCGGGCACTTCGGCGGTCAGGGCGTGCGGGCGGGTGAAGCGCACGCGGTTCCAGCCGATCTGCGGGACCCGGTCGGTGTCCGGGAAGCGCCGGACCGTGCCCGGCACCCAGCCGAGCCCGTCGGTGTTCCCCTCCTCACTGTGGTCGAAGAGCACCTGGAGGCCGATGCAGATGCCGAGGAACGGGATTCGGTCGCCCCGCACGCGATCGCCGAGCGCGCCGACGAGGTCCTGCTCGACCAAGCTGTCGATGGTGGCGCGGGCGGCCCCGACGCCGGGGAGGATGATGCGCTCGGCGGCCGCGACCTCGGCCGGGGTGGCGGCGAGCCGGGCCGGCAATCCCAGGTGCTCCAAGGCGTACAGCACGCTCGGGGCATTACCGGCGCGGTAGTCGATCACGTCGATCATGCCCGGCCAACGGTAGCGAACGCTCTCCTGACGGCCGGCTCCGTTTTGCAGTGCGTCGTCCACGGTCCGCGTACGGGTCTGCCCCCGCTCGTACGATCAGCCCGGGCTCAATCCCGGCCTCGGCTGCTCCGATGACTCTTTGATGCGTCCCCACCGCCGCGCCCGCGTCTCCCTCGCCGTCGCGGCATTGCTCGCTCTTCTCGTCGCGCTCGCGGGCTGCCTGCCCCCACCCCCACCCCCGCCCCCGCCGCCGCCGACCACGGCGCCCCCCGCTCCGGGGTCGGCTGGTGTCCCCGTCATGGGTCAGTCGCAGCTCACCGCCGCGCAGATCGTCGCGTTCTACCAAGCGACGGACCCCGGCACGCTGCCGTACCGGGCCACCGGCGCCACCCTGCAACAGCTGGCCGACATGTTCGTGACCGAGGGCAACCGGTACAACGTGCGTGGCGACATCGCGTTCGCGCAGTCGATCGTCGAGACTGCATGGTTCAACTACCCCGACTACGGGCTGGTGCGCCCGAGCGACAACAACTTCGCGGGTATCGGAGCATGCTCTTCGTGTGGCACCGGCTTCGGGTTCACGAGCGCGCTCAACGGCGTGCGCGCGCAGTTGCAGCTGCTTCGCAACTACGCCGACGCGGACTCGCGCGTTGCCATGATCCCCGACCCGCCGGTGCCCGAGCTCTGGGGCAGCACTCCAGCCGCGGCGAACTACAACTTCGACCACTACTTCGCGAAAGGTCGTGCGCCGCTCTGGAAGAACATGGGCAACGGCAACTGGGCCACGTCGCCCGACTACGCGACCGTCGTGCTCCGCGTCTACAACCAGATGCTGACCTTCAACGGTGCGCCGTCAGTCGCGTCGTACGCGCTCCCGGAGCACGAACCCGCGGGGGCGGAACCGCCGTCCACGACAGCGAGCTGCCCCTGCGCAACCGCGGCACCACCCTCGGAAAGTGAGGCAAGGTAGGGCGGTGAACGACGAGTTCCGCACCGCTACCGAGCGTGCCCGCCAGGGGAACCTGGAGAAGGAGGGGGCGAAGCTGGCGCGCCAGGGCAAGCTGTTCGTGCGCGACCGGCTCGCGCTGCTGCTCGACGAGGGCTCGTTCGTCGAGCAGGGGTTGTTGGCGAACGCGTTGGCCGGCGACCTGCCCGCGGACGGTGTGATCACCGGGGTCGGGACGGTCGAGGGCCGTCCGGTGTGCGTGATGGCGAACGACCCGACGGTCAAGGCGGGGTCGTGGGGCGCGCGGACGGTCGAGAAGATCGTGAGGCTGACCGAGTACGCCCTGGAGCACGAGGTCCCGGTGTTCTGGCTGGTGGACTCGGCGGGGGCGCGCCTCACCGACCAGGTGGAGCTCTTCCCGGGGCGGCGGGGGGCCGGTCGCATCTTCTACAACCAGAACCGCCTGTCGGGCCGGGTGCCGCAGATCTGTTGCCTGTTCGGCCCGTCGGCCGCGGGCGGTGCGTACATCCCGGCGTTCTGCGACGTGGTGTTCATGGTGGAGGGCAACGCCTCCATGTACCTCGGGTCGCCGCGGATGGTGGAGATGGTGGTCGGGGAGCGGACCACGTTGGAGGAGATGGGCGGGGCACGGATGCACGCCACCGTCTCGGGGAGTGGCGACAACCTCGCGGTCGACGACGCCGATGCCATCGCGCAGGCGCGCGCCTACTTCGCCTACCTGCCTCAGAGCTGGCGCAGTCCGGTGCCGACGTACGCAGCCGAGGAGCCGGCGACGCCGCTCACCGCCGGCGTCGTCCCCGCCGACGAGCGCGTCGCGTTCGACATGCACGAGCTCCTCGACGGGCTGGTCGACGCCGACAGCTTCTTCGAGGTGAAGCCGTTGTTCGCGCCCGAGGTGATCGTGGGGTTCGGGTTGCTCGAAGGGCGACCGATCGGGATCGTGGCGAGCAACTCGGTGCACAAGGGGGGCGCGCTGTTCGTCGACTCGTCGGACAAGGCCGCGCGGTTCATCTGGGGCTGCGACGCGTTCGGGATCCCGTTGGTGTTCCTGGCCGACGTGCCGGGGTTCATGGTCGGGACCGAGGTGGAGCGCCAGGGGATCATCCGGCACGGTGCCAAGATGATCACCGCGGTGTCGGAGGCGACGGTGCCGAAGGTGTCGGTGATCGTCCGCAAGGCCTATGGCGCCGGCCTGTACGCGTTCGCGGGACCGGCGTTCGGCTCCGATGCGTGTGTGGCGCTGCCGACGGCGCGCATCGCGGTGATGGGCCCGGAGGCGGCGATCAACGCGGTCTTTGCGAACAAGATCGCCGCCATCGACGACCCCGACGAACGCGAGCAGTTCGTCAACGAGCGCCGCGCCGAGTTCGCCGCCGATGTCGATCTGCTCCGCCTCGCCTCCGAGCTGGTCATCGACGCGGTCGTGGAACCCGAGCACCTCCGGGCCGATCTCGTCGCCCGCCTCGCCCTCGCCGGCGGCAAGGACCGGACCTTCAGCGACCGCCTCCACGGGATCCCACCCGTCTAGGCGCCGTCAGTCGATGACGACCACCGAACGCAGCACCTCGCCCCGTTCCATCTTGTGGAACGCGTCCTCGACCGCGTCGAGGGGGATGGTCTCGCTCACGAAGCGGTCGAGGTCGAGCCGGCCCGAGAGGTAGAGGTCGATGAGCATCGGGAAGTCGCGCGACGGCAGGCAGTCGCCGTACCACGAGGGCTTCAATGCACCGCCTCGGCCGAAGAACTCGATCATGGGCAATTCGATCTTCATCGTCGGGTCGGGGACGCCGACCTGCACGACCGTCCCCGCGAGGTCACGGGCGTAGAAGGCCTGCTCGAGCACCTCGGGCCGGCCGACCGCCTCGATGCACACGTCGGCGCCGTTGCCGTCGGTGAGGGCGCGGATGGCCTCGACCGGATCGGTGTCGCGTGAGTCGACCGTGTGCGTGGCGCCGAACTCCCGCGCCCACTGCAGCTTCGTGGGGTCGACGTCGACCGCGATGATCGGGTTGGCGCCGGCGAGGCGGGCGCCCGTGATGGCGCCGTTGCCCACCCCGCCGCAGCCGAACACGGCCACGCTGTCGCCGCGTCCGACGTCGCCGGTGTACATGGCGGCCCCGAGCCCGGCCATCACGCCGCAGCCCAGCAGGCCTGCGGTCTCGGGCTTGGCATCCGGGTTCACCTTGGTGGCCTGGCCGGCGGCGACGAGCGTCTGCTCCGCGAACGCGCCGATGCCGAGCGCAGGGCTCAACTCGGTGCCGTCGGTGAGCGTCATGTTCTGCGTGGCGTTGAAGGTGGCGAAGCAGTACCACGGACGGCCACGCCGGCAGGCGCGACAGGTGCCGCAGACCGCGCGCCAGTTGAGGACGACGAAGTCGCCGGGAGCGACCTCGGTGACGTCGGGGCCGACGGACTCGATCACCCCCGCCGCCTCGTGCCCGAGGAGGAACGGGAACTCGTCGTTGATCGCGCCCTCGCGGTAGTGGAGGTCGGTGTGGCAGACGCCGCACGCCTGCACCGTCACCCGGACCTCCCCTGGACCCGGGTCGGGGACGATGATCTCGCGGACCTCGACGGGCGCGCCCCGGGTGAGCGCGACCACACCTCTGACCGTGACTGCTGCCATGGCGCCTGTCTAGCTCAACTGTCGATTCCGCGGCGCGGTCGCTACGGGAGACGCAGGGTGGCGCGCACCGGGCGGTGGTCCGAGCCCACCGCCGGGAGCACCTCGCCGTGGACCACCTCGGTCCCGTCGGCGGCCCGCACCAGGATGTGGTCGATCTGGCTGTGCGGCCGGCCGGCGGGCCAGGTACGCCCGCGCACGGTGCGCCGCCAGCCCGGGAGGAACGACTGCACGCCGGGACCCCAGAAGTTGCAGTCGCCCGCGACGATGCCGGGGCGGCCGGGCGGTGGCAGCTGCGCCGCGAGTCGCCGCAGCTGGATCGGCGGCCCGTACGGCAGGCGCGACGACAGGTGCACGCCGACGAGGTCGACCTTGGTCCCGCCGACGTCGAGCACCATGTGCAACCCGCCACGTTCGGGCGTCGGGTCGTTGAGCACGGTCCCCACCGAGAGGCGCCCCTCCGCCTCGGCCGGGATGCGGCTGAGGACGGCGAGGCCCACGTCACCGAGCCCGCTGCCGTCGCGAGGCACATGGGGCCAGGGGTCGAGCTTGGCCCGACCGAACGGGAGCTCGAACACCTCGGCGCCGATGGTGGCACCGACGCGCCGGACCGCGGGCACGCCACCGTCGGGGGTCCACGACTCCTGCACGACGACGACGTCGGCGTCGATGCCCAGCAGGACCCGATCGAGGTCGTACGGCTCGCAGACGCCGTTGCGGCGCGTCTGCAGGCCCGCGTGGCAGTTGAAGCTGGCGATGGTCAGTTCGGGCATCGAGGCACCGTATGGCGTCAGGCGGCGGGGAGCCGTACGCGCAGGCGGGCACCGCCGATCGGGGCGTCCTCGATCGTCACCGTCCCGCCGTGCTGCTCGGTGATCTCCTTGACCATCGAGAGGCCGAGCCCGAGGCCACCGGCGTCGCGGGCCCGACCGTCGTCGAGCCGGGTGAACCGGTCGAACACCCGCTCGCGGTCGTCGACGGGGACGCCCGGCCCGTCGTCGTCGACGGTGAGCTCGATCGTGTGGTCGTCGCCGGCGCGCAGCTCGACGGCCACCGCACTGGTGGCGTGGCGAGCCGCGTTGTCGAGGAGGTTGCGCACGACGCGTGTCAGCTGCTCCCGGCGGCCGTGCACGCGGCCGGCGGACACGCGGGAGGTGTCGACGGGTACCCGCCGTTGCTGCACGGTGTCGTCCAGGACCAGTTCGTCGAGGTCGATCTCGGGGAGCGTGTCGACGGGCGCGGAGCCGGCGGCCTCGTCGAGGCGGGCGAGCGCGAGCAACTCACTCACGGTGTCCTCCATCCGAGCGTCCTCGGCCAGGGCGCGTTCGGCGACGACGGGCCAGTCGGCGCGCTCGGAGTGCCGCAACGCGACCTCGAGGTTGGTGCGGATCGAAGCGAGCGGGCTCCGCAGCTCGTGCGACGCGTCGGACACGAATTGCCGCTGGCGCTGTGACGACGCCTCGAGGCGGTCGAGCATCGCGTTCATCGTGCGGGCCAGGCGCCCCACCTCGTCGTCGATGTCGGGCTCGGGCACCCGCCGGTCCATGGTGGCGCCCGTGATCTCCTCGGCTTCACGTCGGATCGCTTCGACGGGCCGCAGCGCACGACCGGTGAAGTACCACGCCGCCAGCGCGACGAGGAGGATCATGGAGGGCACGACCACCAGGAGCACGTCGGTCACGGAGCGGACCGTGCGGTTGACGGCGGCGGTGGACTGCTGCGCGACGAGCGTGATGTTGCCGGCAGTGGTCTGGATCTCCCGTTGCGCGGCCTCGACGCCACTCCGATCGGGATGGGCCTGCGAGCACAGATAGCCCCCGGGCACCTGGTAGCACTCCCGCACCGGTGGTGGTTGCAGATCACCGCGCCGGACCGCGGACTGGAGCTCGTCGAGCTGGGTCTGGTTGGTCTCCGCGATCCGGTCGAGGAGGTTGGTGTGGACGACGCGCACCAGACCGAACGCCGCCGCGCTCAAGGTGATCGCGAACGCGAGCGTGGCGACGACCGTGAGGCGGACCCGCACCGACTGCGGCCACCACCGCCTCCGTCGGGGTGTCTCCTCGTCACCCATCGGGAAGGAGTTGGTAGCCCGCGCCGCGCACGGTCTTGATCGACTCGACGCCGAACGGTGCGTCGATCTTCTTGCGCAGGTACCCGACGTACACCTCGACCACGTTGGGGTCGCCGGCGAAGTCGATGCCCCAGACGTGGTCGAGGATCTCCGCCTTCGAGGCGACGTCGCCGTCCTTGCGGAGGAGGTACTCGAGCAGCGCGAACTCGCGCGCGGTGAGCCGGATGTCGGTGCCCTGCCTCCGGCAGCGACGGGCGCCGGGGTCGAGCTCGAGCGTGCCGACGGTGAGCACGGTAGGCCGCGGCGGCGCGCCGCGCCGGATGAGCGCGCGCAGCCGGGCCAGGAGCACCACGAACGAGAACGGCTTGGACAGGAAGTCGTCGGCGCCGGTGTCGAGCGCCTCCGCCTCGTCGTACTCGCCGTCTTTGGCGGTGAGGATCAGGATGGGCGTCCAGACACCTTCGTCCCGCAAGGTCCGGCACACCCGGTAGCCGTGCATCCCCGGGAGGAGCACGTCGAGGACGATGGCGTCGTACGAGCCTTCCCGGGCCCGCCACAGGCCGTCGGGCCCGTCGTGGGCGACGTCGACGTCGAAGCCCTCGGCCGTCAAGCCGTCGGCGACCGCCGCGGCGAGCAATTCCTCGTCTTCGACCACCAGGACGCGCATCACCGAATTGTGCCGGTCCGGGAGCTTCCCCGCGTCACCGGGCCTCAGGTCACTCTCAGGGGCGCCGATCGGGGTAGGATTGGTGCGGCGAGCACACATCCACGCTCGCGGGTCATTCCTCATCGCTCACAAGTTGCCGTCGGCCGAATCGCAGGGCAGGCGGGTGCCGGGAAGCCTCGAGGCTCGACCCACCGCCATCGGAGGGATGGCGGGCACCCCACACCCCCACGTACGACCGACGAAAGCGAGCAACTTCCCCATGACCGCAACCTTCGCGGACCTCGGCCTCCACGCCGACCTCGTCGCGACCCTGGCGCGCCAGGGCATCACCGAACCCTTCCCCATCCAGGAGCTCACCATCGCCGACGCCCTCGCCGGGCGTGACGTGCTGGGCAAGGCCAAGACCGGCTCGGGCAAGACCCTCGCCTTCGGCCTCCCGCTCCTCGGCCGCATCGGCAAGGCGGAGCCCCGCCACCCCCGCGGCCTGATCCTCGTGCCGACCCGTGAGCTCGCCACCCAGGTCACGGACGCGCTCCGGCCCCTGGGCGAGGTGCGCGAGCGCAAGGTCCGTGCCGTCTACGGCGGCGTGTCCATGGACCCCCAGGTCACCGCGCTGCAGAAGGGGGTCGACGTCGTCGTCGGCACCCCGGGCCGTCTCATCGACCTCATCGAGCGGGGCGAGCTCTCCGTCGGGCACGTGGAGGTGCTCGTCGTCGACGAGGCCGACCGCATGGCCGACATGGGCTTCATGCCGCAGGTCCAGAAGATCCTCTACGGCATCCGGTCCGAGCACCAGACGATGCTGTTCTCGGCGACGCTCGACGGCGCGGTGAAGCGGCTGGTCGACCGCTACATGGTCGACCCCGTGTCGCACGAGGTCGACGACGCCGAACCCACCGTCGACGAGATGGACCACGTCTTCCTCGCCGTCCACCAGATGGACAAGGTGAAGGTGGCGGCGTCGATCGCCCAGGGCGCCAACCGCACCCTCGTGTTCGTGCGCACCAAGCGCGGCGCCGACCGGCTGGTGACCCAGCTCCGCCGCGAGGGCGTGCGGGCCGGTGCCATCCACGGCGACCTCCGCCAGGGTGCCCGGGAACGGGCCTTGTCGGAGTTCACCTCGGGCAAGGTGAAGGTGCTGGTCGCCACGGACGTGGCGGCGCGCGGCATCCACGTCGACGGTGTCGATGTCGTGGTGCACTTCGACCCGCCCGAGGACGAGAAGGCCTATCTCCACCGGTCCGGTCGCACCGCCCGGGCAGGAGAGAGCGGCGTCGCGGTCACGCTCATGCTGTGGAACCAGGAGAACGAGGTCCGGGTGATCCAGCGCCGCCTCGGCCTCCAGATCCCCGTGGTGGAGATCTTCTCGAACGACCCCCGCCTCCTCGACCTCCCCAACTGGAGTGTCGACGGGGTCGCGGTGAGCGCCTGACCCGACCGCCCGAAAGGTTGGGGTCGGGACCCGACCGGCGCGCGACGATGGAGCCATGAGCCGCATCTCGCGCCGGGTCGGTGCCATCACGGAGTCCGCCACCCTCGCCGTCGACGCCAAGGCGAAGGCGCTGCAGGCCGCGGGCGAGGACGTCATCGGCTTCGGGGCGGGCGAGCCCGACTTCCCGACGCCCGCCCACATCGTCGAGGCCGCGGCCGCCGCCTGCGCCGACCCCCGCAACCACAAGTACACGCCCACACCGGGACTGCCCGACCTCCGGGCGGCCATCGCGGCCAAGACCGCGCGCGACTCCGGCTATGTCGTCGAGCCGGGCCAGGTCGTGGTCACCAACGGCGGCAAGCACGCGGTGTACAACGCGTTCCAGACGTTGCTCGATCCCGGCGACGAGGTCATCATCCCCGCTCCCTACTGGACCACGTATCCCGAGGCGGTGAAGCTGGCCGACGGCGTGCCCGTCGAGGTGTTCGCGCCGGAGCGTGCCGGATTCCGCGTCACGGTCGACCAGCTGGAAGCGGCGCGCACGCCGCGCACCAAGATCGTGCTGTTCGTGTCGCCCAGCAACCCGACCGGTGCGGTCTACCCGCGCGCCGAGGTCGAGGCGATCGGGCGGTGGGCCGTCGAGCACGGCGTCTGGGTGCTGACCGACGAGATCTACGAGCACCTCACCTACGGCGGTCACGAGTTCTCGTCGATGCCGGTGGTGGTCCCGGAGCTGGCCGACACCTGCGTCGTGCTCAACGGCGTCGCCAAGACGTACGCCATGACCGGGTGGCGCGTCGGGTGGATGATCGGGCCTGCAGACTTCACCGCCGCCGCGATCAACCTCCAGTCGCACCAGACGTCGAACGTGGCGGACGTGAGCCAGCGCGCTGCACTCGCGGCGGTGGAGGGCGACCTCGACGCGGTTGCCGAGATGCGCGCTGCGTTCGACCGCCGCGGCCGGGTCATGCACGAGCTGCTCACCGCGATCCCAGGTGTCACTTGCCTCGAGCCCGAGGGCGCGTTCTACTGCTTCCCCTCGTTCGAGGGCGCGCTGGGCCGCGAGCGGGCCGGTCGTACGCCCACCACGACGCTGGAGCTGTGCGAGGTGATCCTCGACGAGGCCCGGGTCGCGATCGTCCCGGGCGAGGCGTTCGGTGCGCCCGGCTACGCCCGCCTGAGCTTCGCCCTCGCCGACGAAGCCCTGGTCGAGGGCGTCGAGCGCATCGCGAAGTTCCTCACGCGGTAGCGCTCGACGGGCACGCCGTGTGCCGTCGCGCGGCTCGCCGGCACCGGGCCAAACGTTCCGGACTCGGCCGGGTGCTGCGTCTAGCCTCGGCCCGATGAAGCGCGTGCTGGTCACCGAACAGCTCGCCGACAGCGGGCTCGAGGCCATGCGCGGCGCCGGGCTCGAGGTCGACGTGCGCCTCGAGCTCTCTCCCGAGGCGCTCCTCGACGCGGTCCGGGGTGCATCGGCGCTGGTGATCCGCAGCGCGACCCAGGTCACGACGGAGGTGCTCGAAGCCGCCGACGAGCTGGTCGTCGTCGGGCGCGCCGGCATCGGCCTCGACAACGTCGACGTCGAAGCGGCCACGCGACGCGGCGTCATGGTGGTCAACGCGCCCCAGTCCAACGTGCTGTCGGCGGCGGAGCACACCATCGCGCTGCTGCTCGCCCAGGCCCGCAACGTGCCGCAGGCCGACCGCGACCTCCGCAACGGCGAGTGGAACCGCACCCGGTGGGAGGGCGTCGAGCTGCACAACAAGACGCTCGGCATCGTCGGCCTCGGGCGGGTCGGCGTGCTGGTCGCGCAACGCGCCAACGCGTTCGGGATGCAGCTCGTGGCCTTCGACCCGTACGTGAGCCCCGACCGCGCCCGCCAGCTCGGCGTCGATCTGGTCCCCACCGTCGAGGAGATCGTCCGCCGGGCCGACTTCCTCACCATCCACCTGCCGAAGACGCCCGACACCCTGGGCTTGATCTCGGCCGAGCTGCTCACCCACGCCAAGCCGACGCTGCGGATCGTCAACACCGCCCGCGGTGGCATCGTCGACGAGGCCGCACTCGCCGACGCGGTGCGCGACGGTCGGATCGCGGGCGCCGCGCTCGACGTGTTCGCGCACGAGCCCACCACGGAGTCGCCCCTGTTCGGGCTCGACGCGGTCGTGGTCACGCCGCACCTCGGTGCGTCCACGGTCGAGGCCCAGGACAAGGCGGGCCAGACCATCGCCGAGCAGGTCGTGCTCGCGCTGCGCGGCGAGTTCGTGCCCTTCGCGGTCAACCTCGCCGCCACCGAGGCGAACGCGACCGTGCAGCCGTTCATGCCGCTCGCCGAACGGCTCGGTCGACTGTTCACTGCGCTGGCCGGCGGCACCGTCGAGACGCTCGAGATCACCTACGAGGGCCAGATCGCCGACTACGACTGCCGGGTGCTCACGCTGTCGGTCCTGAAGGGTGTGCTCGGCCCGGTGGTCGACGAGCCGGTGTCGTTCGTGAACGCGCCGCAGCTGGCGGAGGAGCGCGGTCTCGTGGTGCGGGAGACCACCTCGTCGTCCGCGCGCGACTACGTGAACCTCATCGAGCTGCGCGGCCACACCCCGGAGCGCAGCACCCATGTCGCGGGCACGCTCTACGGCAAGCAGGACGCCCCGCGTATCGTCGCCATCGACGACTACATCGTCGAGCTGCCGCCTTCGAGCCACATGCTGGTCGTGCGCAACGAGGACAAGCCGGGCATGGTCGCCCGGGTGTCCACGATCCTCGGCATCGACAACGGCATCAACATCGACGAGCTCGACCTGGGCCGAGGCCCGCAGGGCGACGTCTCGCTGATGCTGCTGTCGACGTCCACGCCGGTGACGGCGGAGGTGGTCACCCAGCTGCGGGCCATCGACGGCGTGGTCGACGCCCGCGCCATCGAGCTCGACTGACCTTTCACCGTCGTTCGCTCGGTCCCGACGGTCCTGACGGGCGAGCCGGGCGGGGTGCTACCGCTTGCTGGGGCGGAGGCCGTCGGCCTCGGCCGCGCCGGCCGACAGGTAGCAGCGGTCGGCGTGGGTGCGCGAGTAGTTGGCACCGCCGGGCACGTGGAAGATCCCGCTGCGCAGCTTCGCCTTCACCGGGTGGTGGGCGGGGCACGCCCCGGTCTCGCCGGGCTCCACCCACGGCGACGCGGCGTCGGCCGCCGGCGGCGGCGGGAACGGGAACGGTCGCGCCTCCCAGGGGGTGGTGGAGGCGGGTCGCGTCGAGAGCACCCGGAAGAGCGCGTAGCCCGCACCGGCCAGGATCCCGAGCCTGAGGAGGTGTCGCACGATCGTCCGCACGGAGCAATCCTCGCGCGGGGCCATGGGTGAACCGGGGCAATCGGGTTGACACTGCAACCCTGGTCTGGCAGCATGGTGGGTTCATGACGAAGGAACTGCGCACCCAGAGCCTCCTCCTTACGTAGCTGCGGGCACCCCTCCGGTGCTCGCGGACGCCTCCTCGTGCCTCACGGCCGGGGAGGTTTTTCGTTGCCCGGATCGCCCACGGCGCCGCAATCCTGGGATCCCACGAGAGAGAGCCAGCCATGACCGAGCACGTGAAGATCTTCGACACCACGCTGCGCGACGGTGAGCAGTCGCCCGGTATCTCGCTCGACGTGGGCGAGAAGCTCGAGATCGCCGAGCAGCTCGCGCGGCTCGGCGTCGACGTGATCGAGGCGGGCTTCCCGATCGCCAGCCAGGGCGACTTCGAGGCGGTCGAGGCCATCGCCCGGAGCGTGCGCGGTTCGACCATCGCCGGGCTCTCCCGCACCGCGTTCAAGGACGTCGACCGCGCCTGGGAGGCGGTGCGCCACGCCGAGCGCCCGCGCATCCACATCTTCATCGCGACGTCGCCGATCCACATGAAGAAGAAGCTGCGCATGACCGAGGACGAGGTGCGGTCCGAGACCGCCGCCGCGGTCGCCCGCGCCCGGGGGTACTGCGACGACGTCGAGTTCTCACCCGAGGACGGCAGCCGCTCCGACGCCGACTTCCTGGTCGACGTGTGCCAGCTCGCGGTCAGCAACGGCGCCAGCACCCTGAACATCCCCGACACCGTCGGCTACGGCGTCCCGGAGGAGTACGCGGGCCTGATCCGGTACGTGCTCGACAACGTCGACGGTGAGTTCGTGGTCTCGACGCACTGCCACAACGATCTGGGCCTGGCCGTGGCCAACTCGCTGGCCGGCATCGGTGCGGGCGCCCGGCAGGTGGAGTGCGCGATCAACGGCCTCGGCGAGCGCGCCGGCAATGCCGCGCTCGAGGAGATCGTGATGGCGCTGCGCACCCGCAACGACTACTTCGACGGCGTGCACACGAGCGTGAAGAGCGAGGAGCTGGCGCGCACGTCGAGGATGGTCGCCCGGCTCACCGGCTACCCGGTGCAGTACAACAAGGCGATCATCGGGCGCAACGCGTTCGCCCACGAGGCGGGCATCCACCAGCACGGGGTGCTGGAAGACCGCGAGACCTACGAGATCATCGACGCGTCGACGGTCGGACAGGAAGCGGCGCAGATCGTGCTGGGCAAGCACTCGGGCCGCCACGCGTTCGCCGACTCGCTGGAGAAGATGGGCCTGCACGTGCAGGGTGACGCGCTCAACCAGGCGTTCACCCGGTTCAAGGAGCTGGCCGACCGCAAGGTCGAGATCACCGAGGCCGACCTCGAGGCGATCGTCGTCGAGGAGCTCGGTATCGGGACCGTGCACCGCTTCACGATGGTCAGCCTCGAGCTGCGCGGCGGCACCGTCGCCACCCCGAATGCACACGTTGTGCTCGCCGACGGCGACGGCAAGGTCGAGGCCGACGGTGAGGGCAACGGCATGATCGACGCCGCCATCGAGGCGATCAGCCGCGCCACCGGCGTGTCGGGCACGGTGCTCGACTTCAAGGTGTCGTCGGTGACCAAGGGAGGCGACGCGCTCGGTGACGTCGTGATCCAGCTCGAGGTCGACGGGCTGAAGGCGGCGGGGCGCGGCGTCGCCACCGACGTCGTCGAGGCGTCGGCGCGGGCGTACCTCAGCGCGGTCAACAAGATCGTCCGCCTACGGGAGCGTCCGGACCGGCGCGCGGTCGAAGAAGTCGGTCCATGAGCACCGGGGCCGTGAACCGCTGGCCCGACGCTCCCCATGCGCTCGCGTACCTCGAGCACCGCGATCAGATCCCACATCGCGCCGAAGGGTGTGCCGTCGTGCTCGAGATCCTCGGGCGTCCGCAGCGCGTGCTCGACCTCGGGACCGGCGACGGCGTGCTGCTCGCGATGGTCAGGAGCCAGTGGCCCGACGTCGAGGCGGTCGGGATCGACTTCTCGGCCGCGATGCTCGATGCCGCACGGGCGCGCTTTGCCGGTGATGGCGCGGTGACGATCGTGGAGCACGACCTCGACCAGCCGTTGCCCGGCCTCGGTCGGTTCGACACCGTCGTGTCGTCGTTCGCGATCCACCACCTTGCCGACACCCGCAAGCGAGCGCTCTACGCCGAGGTGTTCGACGTGCTCCTGCCCGGTGGGCGGTTCGCCAATCTCGAGCATGTCGACTCGCCGACGCCCGAGCTGCACCGCGAGTTCCTCGCCGCGCTCGGGAGGACCGAGGACGACGAGGACCCGTCGAACCAGTTGACGCCACTCGACGTGCAGCTCGCGTGGCTGCGTGACCTCGGCTTCGTCGACGTGGACTGCTTCTGGAAGTGGCGGGAGCTCGCGCTGCTCGCGGGCACGACACCGAGGGACTGACGCCGGCAATCACCGGTGGCGCGCGCCCGGGAGCCGGTAGCGTCGGCCCTCGTGTCAGTTGCGGGCTCCGAACCCCTCATCCGCGGTACCAACGTGTCGAAGCGCTTCGGCAGCTTCGTCGCGGTCGACGGGATCGACTTCCGGGTGGAGCCGGGTGAGGCGTTCGGCTTCCTGGGTCCGAACGGCGCGGGCAAGACGTCGACGATGCGCATGATCGGCTGCGTGTCGAAGCCGACCGGCGGCGAGCTGCGCATCCTCGGCATGGACCCTGCGGTCGACGGCTCGAGCATCCGCGCTCGGCTGGGTGTGGTGCCCCAGGAGGACAGCCTCGACTCCGAGCTCACCGTGCTCGACAACCTCATCATCTACGGGCGCTACTTCGACCTGCCGCACCACGAGATCCGCCGGCGCGCCGAGGAGCTGCTCGAGTTCATGCAGCTCGGCGACCGGCGCAACGATCTGGTCGACCCGCTGTCCGGCGGCATGAAGCGCCGATTGACGATCGGTCGGGCGCTGGTCAACCAACCCGATCTCCTGCTGCTCGACGAGCCCACGACCGGGCTCGACCCGCAGGCGCGTCACCTCCTGTGGGACCGCTTCTACCGGCTCAAGCGTGAGGGCGTCACCATGGTGCTGACCACGCACTACATGGAGGAGGCCGAGCAGCTCTGCGACCGGCTCGTGATCATGGACGGTGGCCGCATCGTCACCGAGGGCTCGCCGCGCGAGCTGGTGGCGCGCCACGCCACGCGTGAGGTCGTCGAGCTCAGGTTCACCGCGCCCGAAGCGCGCGATGCGGCCCTGCCCCGGCTGGCCGAGTTCGGCGAGCGGGTCGAGGCGCTGACCGACCGCGTGCTCGTGTACACGCACGACGCCGCGAAGGTCGTCGGCCTCGTCGCCGACGGTGAGTTGCAGCCGGAGTCGGTGTACGAACGGCGCGGGACGCTCGAGGACGTGTTCCTCATCCTCACCGGCCGCACGCTCGAGGACTGACGTGGCGACGCCGACCGCGCTGCGGATCGTCGAGAAGGAATGGCTGGCGTGGCGCCGCCTCTGGAAGGCGTCGGTGTTCCAGGCGACGATCTCGCCGCTGCTCTTCCTCGCCGCCATGGGCCTCGGCCTCGGCGACCTGGTCAACAAGGGCTCGGGGGGCGTGAACGGCGTCGACTACCTGGTGTTCGTCACGCCCGGGCTCATGGCCGCCAGCGCCATGATGCAGGCGGCGGGGGAGTCGCTCTGGCCCGTCCTCGGCGGGGTCAAGTGGATGCGCACGTACCACGCCGCAGTGGCCACGCCGATCGGCGCCGGCGCGCTGTTCGCCGGGCACGTCCTGTGGATCTGCCTCCGCGTGCTCCTGTCGGCGTCGGTGTTCCTCCTGGTGGCGACGATCCTGGGCGGCGTGCCGTCGTGGTGGGGCGTGCTGGCCATCCCGGCTGCGGTGCTGGGCGCATCGGTGTTCGCGGCCGCGCTGAACGCGTACGCGGTGACGCAGGAGAGCGACCTGCCGTTCGCGGTGATCCTGCGCATCGGGCTGTTCCCGCTGTTCCTGTTCTCGGGCACGTTCTTCCCGACCAGCCGGCTGCCCGACTGGCTCGAGCCGGTGTCGTGGTTCTCGCCCCTGTGGCACGCGGTCGAGCTGTGCCGCGCCGCCACGACGGGCTCGTCGCCGTCGTTCGGAACCGTGGCGGGGCACGTGGCGTTCCTGGTCGCGGCGCTGGCGGCCGGCTGCTGGTGGGGCGTGCGGCGGTTCACCCGGGCGCTGACGGCATGATCTCGGCCATCGCGGTCAAGGAGGCCGGCCGCCGCCGCAGCGCGGGGTCGACGGGGCGCGGCGCCTTGCGCGTCGTCGAGCGCAACGTGCTGGCCTACCGGCGCATGTGGCTGGCGTTCGTCACCGGCCTGTTCGAGCCGTTGCTCTACCTGCTGTCGATCGGCATCGGCGTCGGCGGGCTGGTGGGGAAGGTGCCGGGGCCGGGCGGGCAGCCGATCCCGTACGACCAGTTCGTCGCGCCGGGGCTCATGGCGGCGGCAGCGATGAACGGCGCAGTGCTCGACACGACGTTCAACTTCTTCTTCAAGTTCAAGTACGCGCACACGTACGACGCGATGCTGGCCACGCCGCTCGAGGTCGGCGACATCGCGCGGGGTGAGCTGACGTGGGCGCTGATCCGGGGCGCGATCTACTCGGCGGCGTTCCTGCTGACGATGCTGCTCGTCGGGCTGGTGAGCTCGTGGTGGGCGGTGCTCGCGCTGCCCGCGGCGGCGTTGATCGCGTTCGGCTTCGCGGGTGCGGGAATCGCGGCGACGACGTACATGCGGTCGTGGACCGACTTCGACTTCGTGAACCTCGCGCTGATCCCGATGTTCCTGTTCGCGGCGACGTTCTTCCCGTTGTCGCAGTACCCGGAGGGGCTGCAGTGGGTGGTGCGGTGCACGCCGCTCTACCAGGGCGTCGCGCTGGAGCGCGGCCTCACCACCGGCCAGCTGACCTGGACCATGCTCCTCAACGTCGCCTACCTCGCCATCCTCGGTGCCGTCGGCCTGAGGATCGCCACCCGCCGCCTCCGTCAGCTCCTGCAGCCGTAACCCCGGTCGCTCGGGTCAGCTGGCGGGGACCCGGGGCGTCCAGCTGGGGCGCTGCGCCTCGAAGGTGTCGATGTCGGCGACGTGGCGAAGGGTGATGCCGATGTCGTCGAGGCCTTCGAGCAGGCGGTAGTGGTGGAAATCCTCGAGGTCGAAGGGCTCGTCGAGGTCGATGGCCGGGACGGCGACGCGCCGGTCGACGACGTCGATGACGATCTCGACCGACGGATCGTCCTCGATGGTGCGCATGATGCGGGTCACGACGTCGGCGGGGAGCTCCACCGGCAGCAACCCGATCTTGAGGCAGTTGTTGCGGAAGATGTCGGCGAACCGCGCCGAGATCACCGCCCGGAACCCGTAGTCCTCGAGGGCCCACGGCGCGTGCTCCCGCGACGAGCCGGTGCCGAAGTTGGGCCCGGCCACCAGGATCTGCGCGCCGTCGAACTGCTCCTGGTTGAGCACGAAGTCCGAGCTCTCGCGCCACTCCGAGAACAGCCCCTCGCCGAACCCGGTGCGCTCGACCCGCTTGAGCCAGTCGCTCGGGATGATCTGGTCGGTGTCGACGTCGGAGCGGTCGAGGGGGACGGCCCGGGCCACGATCTCGCGGACGGGTTGCATCGGCACGGCAGGTCTCCTCACTTGTTGGTCGATTCCGCGGCGCCGTCCCGCCTCCGGCAACGGCGCGGCTGCATCTCCTCACATGATGGTCGATTCCGCGGCGCCGTCCCGCCTCCGGCAACGGCGCGGCTGCATCTCCTAGTCGAGGTCGTCGGGGGTGGCGAAGTGGCCGGCGATGGCGGTGGCGACGGCCACCTCCGGTGACACCAGGTGCGTACGCCCGCCCTTGCCCTGCCGGCCCTCGAAGTTGCGGTTCGATGTGGACGCGCACCGCTCGCCGACCGCCAGCTTGTCCGGGTTCATCGCCAGGCACATCGAGCAGCCGGCCTCCCGCCAGTCGAAGCCGGCAGCCAGGAACACCTCGTGCAGCCCTTCGGCCTCGGCCGCGGCCTTCACGCTCATCGACCCCGGGACCACCAGCGTGCGCACCCCGTCGCGTACCTTTCGCCCGGCGGCCACCGCGGCCGCGGCCCGCAGGTCCTCGATGCGGGAGTTCGTGCACGACCCGATGAACACGGTGTCGACGAGGATCTCGCGCACCGGCGTGCCCGGCTTCAGCCCCATGTAGGCCTGCGCCCGCTTGGCGCTGTCGCGCGCGTCCGGATCGGCGAACGAGTCGGGGCTCGGCACTGCTTCGTCGATGAAGACGGACTGCGCCGGGTTGGTGCCCCACGTGACCGACGGCTTGAGCGCGGCGGCGTCGAGCACGACCTCCTTGTCGAACGCGGCGGCGTTGTCGGTGACGAGCGAGCGCCAGTCGTCGACGGCGCGTTCCCACGCCGCGCCCGACGGTGCGAACTCGCGGCCCTCGAGGTAGGAGAACGTGGTGTCGTCGGGCGCGACGAGCCCCGCACGCGCACCCGCTTCGATCGACATGTTGCAGACGGTCATGCGCCCTTCCATGGAGAGCGCGCGGATCGCCGAGCCGCGGTACTCGATGATCGAGCCGATGCCACCGCCGGTGCCGATGCGGTTGATGATCGCAAGCACGATGTCCTTGGCGGTGACGCCACGCGGCAGCTCGCCGTCGACGGTGACCGCCATCGTGCCCGGGCGCGCCTGGGGGAGCGTCTGGGTCGCGAGCACGTGCTCGACCTCGCTGGTACCGATGCCGAATGCCAGCGCGCCGAACGCACCGTGCGTCGACGTGTGGCTGTCGCCGCAGACGATGGTGAGGCCCGGCTGTGTGAGCCCGAGCTCCGGGCCGATGACGTGCACGATGCCCTGGCCGGGCGCGCCCATCGGGTAGAGCCGGATGCCGAACTCGGCGCAATTCGCCGCGAGCACCTCCATCTGCCTGCGCGAGATGGGGTCCTCGACCGGCCGGTCGATGTGCTCCGTCGGCACGTTGTGGTCCATGGTGGCGACGGTGAGATCGGGCCGGCGGACCGTGCGTCCGGCGAGGCGGAGCCCGTCGAACGCCTGGGGCGACGTGACTTCGTGGATCAGGTGCAGGTCGATGTAGAGGAGGTCGGGTTCGCCCTCGCCGTGCCGCACGACGTGGCGTTCCCACACCTTCTCGGAGAGCGTTCGGGGCATGGTCTGATTCTGCCAGGCGCGTGCTTCACTGCTCGTATGAGTTCCCCCGGCTTGCACATGGGCACCGCGAAAGGTCGCTGGGTCGTCGCCGCCGCGGTGCTCGGCTCGGGGGTCGCCTTCCTCGACGGCACGGTCGTGAACGCGGCCCTGCCCGCGATCTCCCGCGACCTGGACGCGAACCTCGGCGATCTGCAGTGGGTCCTCACCGGGTATCTGCTCACCCTCGGTTCGCTCCTCGTGCTCGGTGGTTCGCTCGGTGACCGCTACGGCCGGCGCCGGATCTTCGAGATCGGGCTGGTTTCGTTCGCGCTCACGTCGCTGCTGTGCGCAATCGCCCCCGACACCGGCTCGTTGATCGCGGCGCGGTGCGTGCAGGGCGCGGCGGCGGCGCTGGTGGTGCCCAACAGCCTCGCGATCGTGTCGGCGTCGTTCGCCACCGACGACCGGGGCCGGGCCATCGGCGCGTGGTCGGGGCTCGGCGGCATCGCCACCGCCCTCGGCCCCTTCCTGGGCGGGTACCTCATCGACTCGGTGTCGTGGCGCTGGGTCTTCGTGATCAACCTGCCGATCGCCGCCGCCGCGGTCTGGATCGCGCGGGTGCACGTCCCCGAATCGCGCGACGAGCACGCCGGTGCCCACCTCGACGTGGCCGGGAGCGCGCTGCTCACCGTCGGGCTCGCCGGACTGGTGTACGCCCTCATCGAGGGTCCCGGCAACGGGTGGAAGCTCGCGTCGGTCGCGCTCGGCGTGGTGGGGGTGCTCGCCCTCGTCGCCTTCCTCATGGTCGAGGCGCGCGAGCAGAACCCGATGGTCCCGTTGGGCATCTTCCGTTCGGAGCAGTTCTCGGGTGCCAACGCGGTCACCTTTGCGGTGTACGCCGCGCTGGGCACGGTCACGTTCCTGCTCGTGGTGCACCTCCAGACCGACCTCGGCTACTCCGCGCTGGAGGCGGGCGCTTCGTTGCTCCCGATCACCGCCTGCATGCTGCTGCTCTCGGCCCGGGCGGGCGCGCTCGCGCAGCGCATCGGCCCGCGCATCCCGATGACCGTTGGACCCCTCGTGGTAGCGGTGGGCATGATGCTGCTCGGCCGGGTCGATCCCGGCACCACCTACTGGGAGACGGTGTTCCCCGCGCTGATCGTGCTCGGGCTGGGCTTGTCGCTCACCGTGGCCCCGCTGACCGCGACCGTGCTGGGAGCGGTCGACGACTCTCACGCCGGGATCGCGTCCGCCATCAACAACTCGGTGGCGCGCATCGCGGGCCTCCTCGCGGTGGCGGTGCTGCCGGCCGCGGCGGGGCTCACGGCCAAGCAGGGCCTCGACCTGGTCGACGGCTTCTCGCGGGCGATGTACATCGCGGCCGTGCTCTCAGCCGTCGGGGGCGTCCTCGCGTTCCTGACCATCCGGCGTGCAGTGTTCGTGGAGCCCGTGCCCCGCGGCAACCCGGCTATCCCCTGCTTCGAGGTCGGACCGCGCGTGGCAGGATCTCGCGCGTGAACCCCGGCGAGACCTTCGACGTCGTCATCGAGATCCCGCGCGGCAGCCGCAACAAGTACGAGTACGACCACGAACGGCACCTGATCCGCCTCGACCGGCGTCTCTTCTCGGCCACGGTGTACCCGGCCGACTACGGCTTCGTCCCCGACACGCTGGCGCTCGACGGCGACCCCCTCGACGTGTTGGTGCTGCTCGAGGACCCGACCTTCCCCGGCTGCTGGGTGGAGGTGCGGGCGGTCGGCGTGTTCTGGATGGAGGACGAGAAGGGTCCCGACGCCAAGATCCTCTGCGTGCCCCAGCACGACCCCATCTACGAGGAGGTGCACGACCTGAGCGAGCTGCCGGGGCGCCTGCTCGACGAGATCGAGCACTTCTTCGACGTCTACAAGATGCTGGAGCCGGAGAAGAACTCGACCACCCGCGGCTACGAGGGCCGCGAGGCGGCGTACGGCGAGATCGAGGCGTCGAGGTTGCGGTTCCAGAGCTCGGCGTAGGGGCCGCCGCGTTCCAGCAGCTCCGCGTGGCTGCCGGTCTCGACGATTCGCCCGTCGTCGACCACCACGATCCGGTCGGCGGTGCGGGCGGTCTGCAGGCGGTGGGCGATCAACAACGTGGTGCGGTCGCGCGAGACCACGCCCATCGCCCGTTGCACCCGTGCCTCGGTGCTGAGGTCGAGGTTCGCCGTCGCCTCGTCGAGCAGCAGGATCGCCGGATCCACCAGGAGCGCGCGGGCCAGGCAGAGGAGCTGCCGCTGCCCCGCCGACAGTGACCGGCCGCGCTCGGTCACCGGGTGGAGGTACCCGCCGCGCAGGCCGGCGATGAAGTCGTGCGCTCCGACCGCGCGCGCGGCCTGCTCCACCTCGGCGTCGGACGCGTCCGGCCGGCCGTACGCGATGTTGTCGCGCACGGTGCCGGAGAAGAGGAAGGCCTCCTGGGGTACGTAGCCGAGCCGACGGCGGTACGCGCGCAGGTCCAGATCGGTGACGGGGACACCGTCGACGAGCACCTGGCCGGAATCGGCGTCGTAGAAGCGCGCCACCAGCTTGACCAACGTGGACTTGCCCGCGCCGGTCTCGCCCACGAGCGCCACCGTCTCGCCGGCGACGACCTCGAGGTCGATGCCGTGCAGGATCTCCCGTCCGGTGCCCGGGTAGGAGAAGCGCACGCCGTTGAAGCACAGGGCGCCGCGGAGGTGCGCGGGGACGACGGGTTCGACCGCGTCGGGCGTGGCCACCGGTGTCTGCATGAGCTCGTTGATCTTCGTCATCGACGCCACCGCCTGCTGCCACTGATCGAACACCTGGGACAGCTGCTGGACCGGTGCGAAGAACTGGTCGAGGTAGAGCAGGAACGCGATGACGGTGCCCGCGGCGATGGTGCCGTCGTGCACGAGCGCGCTGCCGAGCGCGAGCACCATCGCGTCGCCGCACGTGGCGAGGAACAGGATGAACGGGAAGTAGAGCGCCTGGAGCACCTGCGTCTGCAGCCGCGCGTCGAGGTAGCGGCGCGCGGTGGCGTGGAACGACTCGATGTTCCGCTCCTCCTGCACGTACGCCTGGGCCTCCCGCACCCCCGAGATGCTCTCCTGGAACTCGGTGTTGACGGTGGAGATCGTCTCCCGGGCGTGCGCGTACGCACGTGCCGAGCGGCGGCCGAACCACACGGTGGCAACCAAGAGCGGGGGAACGAGCACGAGTACGCCCAGCGTGAGCGGCCAGCTCAACAGGCTCAGCACGACCAGCACGCCGACGAAGCTGAGGATGTTGACGAGGGCGGTGATGAGGCCGGTCTGCAGCAGCTGCGCGAACGCGTCGACGTCGGTGGTCATGCGGGTCATGATCCGGCCCGACATCTCGCGGTCGTAGTAGTCGAGCGCGAGGCGCTGCAGGTGGGCGAAGATGCGGATGCGCAGCGCGAAGAGGAGACGCTCGGCGGTACGACCGGTGTAGCGCGTGTAGGCCCAAGTGACGACCCAGTCGACGAGTGTCGCGCCCAGGAAGAGCACCGACGCGGTCCACAACGCGCCCTCGGCGTGGTGCTGCACGCCCTCGTTCAGGCCCTGCGCGACCAGGAACGGGCCCGCCAACGTGAGGAGCGTGTCGATCACGATCAACCCGAATCCGATCAGGAGGGGGCGGCGGTAGGGTCGAAGGAACGCCCGGAGGCGGAAGTGCTCGCTCCCCGCGGCTTCGGCGGCGACGTCGATATCGGGCTCGTCGTCGGCCGGTGGCAAATCGTCGACCGCGGCCAGCAGCTCCGGCGTGGGGGCCAGCGCGATCCCGCCGCCGGCGCCGCGCGCGGACGCGCCGCTGCCCCCGAAGCCACTCCGCGCCACTGCGGGCCCGGTGGTGGCGACGAAGGCGCGCACCGCCTCGGCGTCCGCGGCGCGGTCCCACAGTGACGTCGTCACGCCGCTGCCGTCGGGCGCGTCGCGGTCGGGTTCGACCGCCTCGTCGTCCTCGAGGTCGTCGCCGGGACCGTGGAGCAGCGCGCGGTACTCGGGCGATGACGCCAGCAGCTCTTCGTGGGTGCCGCTGTCCGTGGCACGGCCGTCCGCCACCAGCACGATGCGGTCGGCGAGGCGCAGGGTCGAGCGCCGGTGGGCGATGAGCACCGTCGTGCGGTCGGCCATGATCTCGCGCAACGTGGCGTGGATCTGCTCCTCGGTGCGCGTGTCGACCGACGACGTGGCGTCGTCGAGCACGAGCACGCGAGGGTCCGTGAGCACCGCACGCGCGATGGAGATGCGCTGGCGCTGACCGCCCGACAGCGTGAGCCCGCGTTCGCCGACCACGGTGTCGTAGCCGAGCGGGAGCTCCATGACGAAGTCGTGCGCGCCCGCGACGCGCGCCGCGCGCTCGACGTCGTGGTCCGACGCGTCGGGGCGGCCGTAGGCGATGTTCGCGCGCACGGTGTCGGAGAACAGGAAGGCGTCCTCGAACACGATGCCGATCTCGCGGCGCACCGAGTCGAGGGTGACGTCGCGCACGTCGACGCCGTCGATCCGGATGCTGCCCTCCTGCACGTCGTAGAAGCGGGGGAGGAGCAGGCTCACCGTCGATTTGCCCGACCCCGAAGCGCCGACCAGCGCGACCGTCTCGCCCGGCGCCACCCGCAGCGAGAAGTCTTGCAGCACCGGTTCCGAGCGCAGGTACCCGTAACCGACGTGGTCGAAGGTGATCTCGGCGGTGGTCGCCCGGAGCGGCGGCGCGTCCGGCCGCTCGGTGACGAGTGGGTTCGAGTCGATCAACTCGAAGATCCGCTCGGTGCCCGCACGCGCCTGCTCGGCCACCGCCACCATCCCGGCGAACATGCGCACCGGCGCGAGGAGCTGCACGAGGTAGGTGGAGAAGGCGAGGAACGTGCCGATGCTGATCTGGCCCTGGATGGCCAGCCACCCGCCGAGGGCGAGCACGCCGACCTGGCCGAGGGCGGGGATGGTCTGGAGCGCCGACTGGTACCGCGCCTGGAGCCGCACCGTGCGGACCCGCGAACGGTAGAGGCCCTCCGCGGCGTCGGTGAGGCCGGCCAGCTCGCGGTCCTCCTGGCCGAAGCCCTTCACGACGCGCACGCCGTTGACCGCCTCGTCGACCACGCCCGCCACCTCGCCGGCACGCTGCAGCGAGTCCCACTGGGCGGGGAACATCACCCGCCGCAACCGCAGCGACACGAACAGCAGGGCGGGCACGATCGCGAGCACGATCAGCGTGAGCAGCGGCGAGAGCACGAACATCACGACGAGCGAGAGCACGAGGAGCACCACGTTCCCGGTCGCCAGGGGGAGGAAGCTCAGGAGCGCCTGGACCAGCGCGAGGTCGGAGCTCGCGCGCGAGACGACCTGACCGGTGGGCAGCTGGTCGTGACGGGCGAAGTCGAGGCGCTGCACGCGCTCGAAGATGGTGGTGCGCAGGTCGTGCTGCACGTCGAACGCGAATCGACCGCCGACGAACCGGCGGATGTACGAGAGCACGAAGTTGACCGCGCCGAGGCCGACGAGCAGCACGAGCAATGGCCACAGCGCCTGGCTCTGCTCCACGATCACGTTGTCGACGACCGACCGCTCGATGAGCGGGATGAGGACGGTGATGAGCGTGGTCCCGAGCGAGACGCCGAACGCAGTGAAGACCTTGCGCTTGTGACGCGCGAGGAACGGCCAGAGCCGTCGGAGCCAACCGTTGTTCACGCGCCCTCCCGGGCCGCCCGGCGCTGCTCCCGTCGTTCGTCGAGGGCGTCGCCGAGCTGCGCCAGCGCGGAGTGCACCGCCTCCGGGTCGGCGACGTGGGTCAGGAGATCGTCGAGCCTCTCGCGCATGCCGCGCTCGGCCGCACCGATCACGGCACGGCCCTCGGCGGTGATCTGCAGCCGCAGCGCGCGCCGGTCGTCGTCGGCGACGGCGCGGGTCACGAGGCCGCGCTCGACGAGCGTGTCGATCGTCGCCGAGACCGTCGGCTTGGTGAGCGCCAGGCGCCCCGCGATCTGGCTGGCCCGCTCGGCGCCGTCGGCGATCATGGCCAGGAGCCGGTACTGCGACAGGGTCAGCTCGGTGCACGCCCGCTCGAGGAGGCGGGCCAGGCGGGCGAGGGTGAGGACGGCGGCATCCATGATCGGAAGCATACCGAACAGTTCGTAGTCCTATCTATGTCAGGAAGTTGTCAGGTGAGGGTCCCGGGCAGGTAGCGTTCCGGAGGCAAGCCGGCATTCACTGCGGCGTAACCGATCCGTAACGAATCGTCCGTACGGTGCGCAGATGACCGACGTCGTCCTGGTGCGATGGCCCGAGGAAACCGAGCGGCTGGAACGGCTGCGGGCCGCCGGCGCGCCCCGCCTCCTGCTCGTGGGCGAGGATCTCGCCGCCCCCGAGCCGGTGGATCCGCTCGAGGACTGGATCCGGCTCCCGGCGGCCGAGGACGACCTCCGCGTGCGAGTCTCGACGTTGGCGTCACGCGCCGGGCGCACCGCCGTCGCGCCCACCGTCGACGACGACGGGCTGCTGCGCTACCGGGGCCGGTGGGTCACGCTCTCACCGGTGGAGCGGGCGCTGGCGGCGGCGCTGATCGACCGCTTCAACGCGGTGGTCGGGCGGGACACGCTCGTGCGCCGTGCGTGGCCGGGCGGGAGCCCCACCCGGAACGCACTCGACGTGCACATGCTCCGTCTGCGGCGGCGCATCTCGACCCTCGGCCTCGAGGTCCGCACGGTGCGCGCCCGCGGGTACCTCCTCCAGGCGCTCGAGCCCAACGGCGTCGGGTAGCCGTCACCGAGCCTGAGCGGCGAGCGCGGCTGCCCTGCCCCGCCGTCGGTAGCGTCGTGGCCGTGCCAGGCAGCGCGAGGCTGGGCGTCGACACCGGCGGCACCTTCACCGACGTCGTCGCCGACGACGGTCGCACCACCAAGGTGCCCTCCACCCCCGCGGATCCGTCGCGTGCGGTGGTCGACGTCTGCCGGTCCTTCGCGCCCGAGGTCCTCGCCCACGGCACCACGGTGGCGACCAACGCGCTGTTGGAGCGGCGCCTGGGCCGCGTTGCGCTGGTGGCGACGCGGGGCTTCGCCGACGTGCTGGAGATCGCGCGGCAGGCCCGCCCGTCGCTCTACGACGCGCGCGTCGACCGTCCGTCGCCGCTGGTGCCCCGGGAGCTCCGGTTCGAGGTCTCGGGGCGCCTCGACGCCACCGGTGGCGTGGTGGAGGAGTTCGACGGGGTCGTGCCCCCGTTCGACGACGTCGACGCGGTCGCGGTGTGTCTGCTCCACGCCGATCTCGACGGTGTCCACGAGCGCGCGGTGGCCGACGTCGTGCGCGGCCGCGGGATCGACGCGGTCTGCTCGCACGAGGTGTCGCCCGAGTTCCGCGAGTACGAGCGGATGGTCACGACGGTGGCCGACGCCGCGCTTCGCCCGGTGTGCTCGCAGGCGCTCGGGCGGGTGGCCGATGCCGCCGCGGAGGTGCTGGTGATGACGTCGGCCGGCGGTCTCGTGGTGCTCGTCGACGCGGTCGAGCATCCGGCCCGGTTGCTCCTCTCCGGACCCGCGGCCGGGGTGCGGGCCGCGGCAGCGGTCGCGGTCGCGTGCGACCTCGGCGACGCAGTGGCGTTCGACATGGGTGGGACCAGCACCGACGTGTGCCTGGTCCAGGGCGGCGTGCCCGAGCCGACCGCGACGCGCACGATCGGCGGGTTCCCGATTCGGTTGCCCGCGCTCGCCATCCACACCATCGGGGCCGGCGGCGGTTCGGTGGCCCGGCTGGACGCCGGCGGTGCGCTGGTGGTCGGTCCCGAGAGCGCGGGCGCCGATCCGGGCCCCGCGTGCTACCGGCGCGGCGGCGGCGCGGCGACGGTGACCGACGCCAACCTCGTGCTCGGCCGCATCCCTGCCGACCTCGAGCTCCCCGGGTTCGGGCGCTTGTCGGTCGACGCCGCGCGCGCCGCGTTGCAGCGTGCGGGAGTGACGGCCGACGG
The DNA here is from genome assembly GCA_963819475.1 of uncultured Actinomycetes bacterium. Taxonomy (GTDB): domain Bacteria; phylum Actinomycetota; class Acidimicrobiia; order IMCC26256; family DASPTH01; genus DASUAS01. Next base: position 22,974 of record CAWFWE010000011.1, on the reverse strand, counting down.
TGTGATCGCGGTCGTCGACGCGGCGATGGAACGCGCGGTCCGGGTGGTCAGCGTCGAGCAGGGTGTCGATCCCCGCGACCTGGCGCTGGTGGCGTTCGGCGGTGCCGGTCCGCTCCACGCGTGCTCGATCGCGGACCGGCTCGGGATGCGCGCCGTCGTCGTACCGCCTCGCGCGGGGGTCTTCTCGGCGGTGGGGCTGCTGTGCGCGCCCGAGCAGCGCGAGCTCGTGCAGTCCTGGGCGACGCCCCGCGTCGTCGAGGGCCTCGCTGGGGCGCGCGCCGAGCTCGCCGACCGGGTCGCCGCCCTGCTCCCGGGCGGTGACGTGACGAGCTGGCTCGATTGTCGCTACGCGGGCCAGAGTCACGAGCTGACGGTGGAGGAGATCGCCGGGTTCCCGGCCGAGCACGAGCGACGCAACGGGTTTGCGCGACCCGGTGCGCCGGTCGAGGTGATCGCGCTGCGGGCGCGCGTCAGCCGCCCGGCGCCGCTGACCGTTGACGACCTGCCGGGGTCGCCACGGGCGGAGGTGCGGGGCCCGGCGGTGGTCGCCGAACCCGACTGCACGGTGTGGATCCCCGAGGGGTGGCGGGCCGAGCCGGGACCGACCGGCGCGTGGGTGGTGCGCCGCACGTGAACCCGGCCGAGCTGCAGATCCTGAGCTCGCGACTGTCGTCGATCGCCGACGAGATGGGCGCGGTGCTGCGGCGCAGCGCGTTCAGCCCGAACATCAAGGAGCGCGCCGACTGCTCGGCGGCGTTGTTCACGGCCGCCGGCGAGCTGCTCGCGCAGGCGGAGCACATCCCCGTGCACCTCGGGTCGATGCCGGCGTCGGTGGCGGCCGCGATCGCCACCGGGACCCGGGCGCCGATGCTGCTCAACGACCCGTTCGCGGGTGGGACCCACCTCAACGACCTCACAATGGTGTCGCCGGTGTTCGCGGACGCGACCGGCGACGGTCTGCTGGTCGGGTGGGTGGCGAACCGCGCGCATCACGCCGATGTCGGCGGCAGCGCGCCCGGTTCGATGCCACCCGATGCGCTCACCGTCGACGAGGAGGGACTGCGCCTACCGCCCACCCCGATCGACGACGCGGTGCTGGCCCGGGTGGTCGACGCGTCGCGCACGCGCGACGAGCGGCGGGGCGACCTCGACGCGCAGTGGGGCGCCAACGTGCTCGGCGTCTCCCGGTTGGCCGAGCTCGTGCGCGTGCTCGACGGCACCGAGCGCTTCGACGAGGTGCTCGACTACGGCGAGCGGCGCATGCGCGCCGCGCTCGACGCGCTGCCGGACGGGCGGTGGCAGTTCACGGACGTGCTCGACTCGGCCGGTCCCCGGCCGCAACAACAGACACCGACGCGCATCGCGCTCACCCTCACCGTCGCTGGCGACGAGGTGACGTTCGACTTCACCGGCTCCGACGACCAGCGACCCGGCAACGTGAACGCGGTCGAGGCGGTCACGGTGAGCGCGGTCGCGTTCGCGATCCGCTCGGCCACCGATCCGTCGCTTCCCGCGAATGGCGGCGCGATGCGTCCGGTGCGGATCGTCGCACCCGCGGGATCGGTGGTGGCAGCGCAGCCTCCGGTTGCCGTGGGGGCCGGCAACGTGGAGGTGAGCCAGCGGGTGGCGGACGTGTGCCTGGGGGCGCTGGCGCAGGCCGTGCCCGGGCGGATCGGCGCCGCCAGCCAGGGCACGATGAACAATGTGCTCCTCGGCGGTGACGGTTGGGTGCACTACGAGACCCTCGGCGGAGGTCAAGGAGCACGTCCCTGGGCCGACGGCATGAGCGGCGTCCACACCGCGATGACGAACACGCTCGACACCCCCGTCGAGGCGATGGAGCGGGCACTGCCAGTGCGCGTGCGACGCTACGGATTGCGGTGGGGCAGCGGCGGTGCGGGCACGCACGCGGGCGGTGACGGCATCGTGCGCGAGCTCGAGGCGTTGGCACCGATCACCGTCTCGCTCGTGACCGAGCGACGGGTGAGCCGTCCATGGGGTCTCGAAGGTGGCGCGCCGGGGGCAGCCGGCGAGAACTGGCTGCTGCCCGGCGGCGATGAGCAAGGCGCCCGGCGCCTGCTCGACAAGTGCACCGTGACGCTCGCGCCCGGCGACGTGCTGCGCGTGCTCACTCCGGGCGGTGGGGGCTGGGGACCGCCCGCCTGACCGCGGCGACGACTTCGGGCGCGGCGGCGCGGATCCCTGGCGCGAAGCGGCCGAGGGTGTCGGCGATGGTCGGCACGTCGCGCGGACGCACCTCGATGCGACGCCGACCGGCGGTCATTCGGTGGAGCCGGTCCGCCACGAACACCGCGTCGCGGTAGCCAATCGGATCGAGGCTCGACCCGACGGCGTGGAGGCGCTGGGTGACGACGGCGCGCGCCTCGGTGGGTGCGAGCGATGCCAGCAACTCGGCGTCGGCGTCGACGGCAGCGAGCGTCCGGCGCGCGGACGTCTCGATCCGGGGCTCGGCGACCAGCGCCCCGTCGAGGAGCATCTCGGTGCCGGCGTGCGCGCACGCCCGCGCCGCGTGCCGGTGGTCACCCCTGCGTCGAGGAGGGCGTCGCGCACGTCGCGGTTGGTCTCGCGGAACCACGCCGACTCGTGGAAGACGGCGTCGCACGCGTGGTGGAACTCGACGCCACTCCCGAGGTCGCCCGCAGGCGTGGCGATGCGCACGCGTGCGATCGCCGCCAGGTCGGGCAGCATGCACCCGACCAGGAAGTCTGATGATGGATCGACGCGATCGGGCGAGAGCGCAGCCGCGACGTGGCCGACCAAGTTCATCCGCGGAGCGTACCCACGCGGGTCACGGTGATCGTCCCCCGAGGCGACCCGCGGCCCGGTCGCGTGTCGTCTTGGCCTGATGATCGGGCCCACACCTCGCCTCCAGGTTGCCGGCGTTGGTCGGGCCGCCGTTCGAGTACGGATCGTCGTGGTCCCATTCGAGGTTGTGGCGGCGATCGCACCCTTCCTCGGAGCAGACCGCGCCGTCGAACCCCGGCGGGAACCCCAGCTCGAGGGCGGTGCGTACATGTGCGGGCAGCGACCGACCGTAGTGGGCGACCGTGAGCACTTGCGTACCGTCGTGCAGCACCGCCTTGTAGAACGCGTTCTCGGACAGGGCCTCGATGACGGAGACGGGTAGCGGACCGCCGCCGACGATCTTCGCCACCTCGCCGGCGTGCCCGTGACCGCGCAACCAGGCCGCGACATCGGACACGAGAACGAGGTCCGTCGACCGGGAACGGCGCGGACCGCCACCCGCGACGATCACCCCGAAGGCATCGGCCGCGAGCGCTTCGAACGGCTCAACCGATCTCGTCTCACGCCGGGCGCGTCCGGCGCCGGCCTCGACCCGCTTGATCAGCGGTACCCCGACCTCGGGCATGAGGCGACCCTTGATGCACACCATCCCGAGCTCGTCACGCCAGTGGATGAAGGAACGCGACTCGCGCTGGCGCTCGTAGAGCTCGTCCGGAGGGATCGCCGCGGCACGCAGCTCGCGGGTGACCGCGCGCGACGCGATGCAGGCCCGAACGCGTTGCGAGCTCAAGAAGCTCGCGCTCGTTCCCCGGCGCGATCGCCTCGGTGCGGGTGATCTCTCGTGCCTGCGCCATCGAGACCCGACCGGCGAAGAGTGCGTCGCGGGTCTCGGGCCGGTGTCCGACCTCGGCGATGGTCTCGAGCGCGACTCTCGCGTCATGGGCGGTGGTGCCGGACAGCGCGGCGAGCCAATCCGGCGCGCCGGCGAAACCGGCTCGGTGGTGCGCGCCGCTCGCTGCGGCCCGCGCCGCGACGGCGGCCTCCACCGCCCCGCATGCCTTCCGAATCCGCGCCAGGTCCCCGAGCAGGGCCGCGCACTGCTCACCCGTGAGCATCGACGCATCGAAGCCCTCGAGCGCGCCCTGGAGATCGCGTACGGCGTGCTTCAGATCGACCACGATCCTCCTCGAGCGCGCGCACACCGCGAACGGGTGCTGAACGAGAGGAGGACCTCGGACGCCCGGTCCTCGCGGCGTCGACCTCACTCTACCGAACACGCGTTCGATGCACAAGACCCCGTTCGGGGCGTGCTCGACGCGATCGCGCGCCGTCAGCTCGCGGGGCGGACGCTGACGATCTGGACCGCGAACGTGCGCCGGGGGCCCTCGTAGCTCACGGTCTCCCCCGGCCGGTGCTCGAGCAGCGCCTGCCCGAGCGGCGACGAGGTCGACAGCACCTCGAATTCCTCGCTGCGCTCCTCGATGGACCCCACGAGGTACGACGTGGTCTCGTCGTCGCCCTCCATCCGCACCTCGACGACGGTGCCGGGCGCGACCACCTCACCGCTCGGCCCCGCGACGACGACTGCCGTGCGCAGGATCTCCTCCAGCTGCCGGACCCGCGCTTCGTTGTGGCCCTGTTCGTTCTTCGCCGCGTCGTAGTCGGCGTTCTCCTTGATGTCGCCGTGCTCGCGCGCCCGCTCGATCCACGCCGAAATCTCCTTGCGGCGCGGGCCCGACCGCTCGGCGAGTTCCTCCTGGAGCCGGTCGTAGGCCTGCTGCGAGAGGTGGGAAGGGTCCATCGGTGCAGGCTACCGGCTGGTTGCCGACGCGAAGAAGGGCCCCGTCCGCAGACGGGGCCCTTCTGTTTCGCAGTCCCTACGGACGTCGGTTCAGCTGCCCGAGCTCGAGAGCTTCGACCCGGCGTCGTTGAACTTGCCGTTGACCTGGTCCTTCAAGAAGACGACGGCCGCGATCACGGCGAGCGCGATCAGCGCGACGAGGAGGATGTACTCCACCATCGAAGCACCACGCTCGTCCTTGGCGAACTTCGCTTCCAGCCAGGTACGCAACACGAAGAGGTTCATGTTCTCTGCACGCCCTTTCACGCCAGTTGAGAGAGATGGTTCCCGTCCCGCACGGTGGTCACCGCACGAGGGGCATCGGCGTGAGCGAGCGATTCCCTTGACCGAAGTCTTCGGGCGCGTGACGTAGTTCACGTCGCCATAGGCCACATTGGTCTTCAGAACCCCTGCCGCTGCTCCGATGTCACCGACACAAGCAGGCACAGAGTTCTCTCGGGCAAGAGAAGTTTGGGTGCAAATTCCGTGAGTGTCATATCCCTAGTACGACGACGTGCTGAAGCCAGGCGGCTCCGAGGTGAACGCGGCGCGGCGATGGTCGAGCTCGCGATCATCCTGCCGCTGTTCGTGCTCATCGTCTTCGGTGTCATCGAGTTCGGCCTGACGTACAACAACTACATCACCGTCCGTCAGGGCACGCGCGAAGCCGCGCGCCAGGGCGCGGTCGGGAACTTCGGCAGCACGACCACTTGCTCCTTGACCGGCGTCACCGGCAGCCCGTCGACCGACATCCAGAAGCTGATGTGCCTGGCGAAGAACCAGATCGGCCTCAGCTACGCCAACACTCGGGTGAAGGTCATGTCGGGGAGCGCCGACTTCACCGCCACCGGCTCGTTCCAGAAGGGTGAGGCGATCATCGTCTGCACCGAGTACCCGGTGGACTCCGTCGCCAAGTTCGTGTCGCCGATGCTGGGCGGTGCGATCCTCAAGTCGAAGACCGCGATGCGGATCGAGACCTCGTACTCGACGACCGAGACGGGCGGCCAGGAGGCTGCGCTCGGGGGCGGTGACTGGTCGTGGTGCACGGCATCAGGGGCGGCCCCGTGACGCGGTGCGCGCGATACCACCGCGACGAGAGCGGCGTCATCGCGGTGCTGTTCGCCATCATGCTCGTGCTGATGCTCTCGGTGGTGGCGCTGGTGATCGACCTGGGCAACGCGCGCCAGGAGCGGCGCGCCGCGCAGGCGAGCGCCGACGCCGCCGCGCTCGCCGGCGGGGAGGCGATCGAGTCGGGGATGTCGACCGCGAACGGATCGATCCCGTGGTCGACGGTCGTCACCCAGGTCAAGAACTACGCGAAGGCCAACGACAACATCCCCACGAGCGCGTGGGTGGGCTGCGACGATTCGTACAAGCTCGCGTACCGGCCCGACTCGGCGAACGGCAACAGCTGCATCTCCGCGACCACCAGCTCCTTCCCGGCGCCCTCTTCCGCGAGCCTGGGCAACAACGTCAACTACCTCCGCGTGCGGCTTCCGAGCTCAACCGTCAAGAGCTACTTCGGCAAGGCGGTCGGCGCGACCGACCTCACGATCGGCGCGGCCTCCACGGTCAAGGTCGTGTTCACCGTGACCGCGTCGCAGACCACGGCGTTGGCTGCCGGCGGCCCGTGCGCGTTGTGCATCCTGAGCCCGACGGGACTCTCCCTCGACGGTCAGAACGGTGACGTGACGATCACCGACGGCAACGTGATCGTGAACTCGACCTCGAGCACCGCGGCATCGCTCAACCCGAACGGGCACGTCAAGATCAGCACGATCGGAGGGTCGATCGGCGGTCCGGGAAGCTGCCCGCCGGGTTCGTGCAACAACTTCTCGGGCGGCGGCTTCTCGCCTCCGTGGTCGCTCCAGGGCACGGTCACGGACCCGCTTGCGCACCTTCCGGAGTGCGGCGACGGCTCCCGTGCCGATGGGCAGCCTCCGAGTGTGAACCTCTGCCCGACCAACACCGGTACCGGCGGCACCACCAACAGAGCCACCCTGAGCCCGGGCATCTACAGCACGATCTCGGGCTCCCACCACCTGGACCCGGGCATCTACGTCATCACCGACGGGATCACGCTCAACGGCAACGACCTCATCGAGGGTGACGGCGTGATGCTCTACTTTGCGTGCAGCAACTACCAGCAGGGCTCCGGGCCCAGCTGCCCGGCGACCGGCACCAATGGCGGCGTCACGCGGGCCGGCATCACGGCGACCGGCAACGGGGCGCTGCGCCTCACCGGGATCACCCAGCCGCAGTGCACCGCCAACAGCATCTACTGCGAGTACGTCGGGATGATGAACTTCGCAGACCGTCAGAACGACGCCACCCAGACCTGGCGGGGGAACGGCACCAACGAGAACGGGCAGGCGAGCGGGATGTCCGGCACCATCTACATGAAGTCGGGCACGATGGACCTCCGCGGCAACGGCTACCAGATGGCGAGCCAGATCGTGGTGGACGACTTCACCATGAAGGGCAACCCGTCGACCGTCACCATCTCGTACGACGTGAGCAAGAACTACAGCGAGACCCACACGGTGGCGGGTCCGACCACCTACAACGGCACGCCGGACAACAACGGTCTGTCGGGGTAGCTCCACGCTCAGCTCCTGTCGAAGAAGAGCTGCATCTCCATCTCGCCGTGGTCGTCGACCGACGCAACTGCGGGCGCGGTGGGTGCGGTGATGTCGTAGTCACCGAACACGATCGGCAGGTTGCCGACGACCTGGACCTGCTTGCCGTCCCAGCGCCCCTCGAGCGAGACGGTCACCGACTTGGTGACGCCGTGCAGGGTGAAGTCGCCGGTGGCCTCGGTCGTGATCGTGGTGCCGGCGGTCGGGACCGCGCCCAGCTCGATCGGCTTCGTGAGCACGAACTTGGCCTCGGGGAACTGGTCCGACTCGAGCCCCTCGCTCCGGATGCGGCCGTCCCGGAAGCTGTTGTCGGAGGTGAGGTCGCGGAGATCGGCGGTGACGGTGACGTCGCTGATGGTCCTGCCCTCGATCTTCATGGTTCCCGTGACGTTGTCGGTGCGCCCGGTGGCCTCGCTCTCGGAGATGTTGGCGAACAGCTTCTCGGTGACCCGATAGCCGACGAAGTTGCTCTGGTTCCCCGGCTTCACCGTCCAGGTGCCGTCGGTGCCGGCGCTGGTCTCACCCGCGACGGTGCTCTCGGTCACCACGGGCGTGTTCTTGATCGCGGCCCGGGGCTCGGGATCGGTCTTCAGGAAGAAGTACCAGCCCGCGAACGCGAGGCCGACGATCACCACGAGGCCGAGGACGAGCCGCTTCCACAGACGACGCACGGACACCCTCCCAGGTGAGGTCGCCCAGGCTACGGGTGGGGTCGAGCAAGCGATTGCGACCTGTCTCAGGCGGGTCACAGACGCCGAACCCCGTCGACACCCCTGGTCGGGGGTGGTATCCTGAGCGGTTCATGCGCAGCACCACCTCGACCTTCGTCATCGTAATTTCGTAGCGGGCGCCCAACCCGGCGCCCGCCTCTCGCCGTCCACTCCGTCACCGGGGTCGGACGGTTTTTCATTGTCGGATCGCACTCGAGGAACCTCCGTGAGCTATCAGATCGGGATCATCGGCGGGGACGGCATCGGTCCCGAGGTCGTGGCCGAGGCCATGAAGTGCGTCGACGCCGCCGGCGTCGCGTACGAGCCGGTGCCGTTCGACCTCGGTGGGTCCCGGTACCTCCGCGACGGCGTCGTCCTGGGGCAGGAGCACCTCGACGCCATCCGGGGCCTTGACGCGGTGATGCTCGGCGCGGTGGGCACGCCCGAGGTGCCGCCGGGTGTGATCGAGCGCGGGCTCCTCCTCGCCCTCCGCTTCCAACTCGACCTGTACGTGAACCTCCGGCCGTTCCTGGCCGGCCCCAACCGGTTCAACGACGGGGTCGACATGCTCGTGGTGCGGGAGAACACCGAGGGCACCTACGCCGGCGAGGGCGGCTTCCTGCGCAAGGGCACGCCTCACGAGGTCGCGACGCAGGGGTCCGTGAACTCCCGCATGGGCGTCGAACGGGCGATCCGGTATGCGTTCGACCTCGCACAGGCGCGCGAACGCCGGCACCTCACCCTCGTGCACAAGACCAACGTGCTCACGTTCGCCGGCGACCTCTGGCAGCGGGCCTTCGACGCGGTGGCGCCCGAGTACCCCGACGTGACCACCGCCTACCACCACGTCGATGCCGCGTGCATCTACTTCGTGCAGGACCCCGGCCGGTACGACGTGATCGTCACCGACAACCTCTTCGGCGACATCCTCACCGACCTCGGCGGCGCGGTGTCCGGCGGCATCGGGCGGGCGGCCTCGGCGAACCTGAATCCGGCCCGCACCGGCCCGTCACTGTTCGAGCCGGTGCACGGCTCGGCCCCCGACATCGCCGGCACCGGGAAGGCGGATCCCCGCGCCGCGATCATCTCGGCCGCGATGATGCTGGAGTTCCTGGGTGAGACGGACGCCGCGGCGCGGGTGCGGGCGGCGGTCGAGAAGTCCGACGACGTGAACGGCAACACGGCCGAGATCGGCTCTGCCATAGCCGGGAGGATCTGACATGCCCTTCGAGAAGACCGAGAAGATCTGGATGGACGGCGAGCTCGTGCCGTGGGACGAAGCCCGCGTGCACGTGCTCACGCATAGCCTGCACTACGGCTCGGGTGTCTTCGAGGGCATCCGGACGTACGCGGCGGCCGACGGTCCGGCCGTGTTCCGTCTCACCGACCACATCCAGCGCCTGCTCGACTCCGCCAAGCTCATCGTGATGACCATCCCGTGGACGCGAGAGCAGCTCGTGGACGCGTGCAAGCTCACCGTGCGCGAGAGCGGCCTCGACTCCTGCTACGTGCGCCCGATCGCGTACCTCGGATACGGCGAGATCGGGCTCAACCCGCTGCCGTGCGAGGTGAACGTCGCGATCGCGGTGTGGCCCTGGGGTTCGTACCTCGGGGAGGAGAGCCTCGAGGCGGGTGTCCGGATGAAGGTGTCGTCGTGGCGGCGCATGGATCCGAACATCAACCCGGTCGCGGCGAAGGGCACCGGCATCTACATCAACTCGAGCCTGGCCAAGGTCGAGGCGGTGCGGTCGGGGTACGACGAGGCCATTCTCCTGAACACGCAGGGCTTCGTCGCCGAGTGCACGGGCGAGAACCTGTTCATCGTGAAGGACGGCGCGGTGATCACGCCGCCCCTCTCGAGCGGTGCGCTGGGCGGGATCACGCGCGATTCCGTGATGACCATCGCGCGCGACCTCGGCTACCCGGTGCGTGAGGAGCAGCTGCTCCGCCACGACCTCTACCTCGCCGACGAGGCGTTCCTCACCGGGACCGCGGCCGAGGTGGTGCCGATCCGCTCCGTCGACGACCGCGAGATCGGCAACCGGGGGAAGATCACCCGCTCGCTCCAGGAGACGTACTTTGCCGCCGTGCGCGGCGAGGTGGAGCGCTACAAGGACTGGTTGGAGTATGTCAGCTAACGAGGTCCCCGCCGTACGCGATCCCAGCTGGCCGGCGCGCGTCGAGATCTACGACACGACGTTGCGCGACGGCAGCCAGCTCGAGGGCATCTCGCTCACGGTCGACGACAAGCTGCGCATCGCCGAGCAGCTCGACTGGCTCGGCGTCGACTTCGTCGAGGCCGGCTGGCCGGGAGCCAACCCGAAGGACGACGAGTTCTTCCGGCGCGCGCCGTCCGAGCTGCACCTCGACACCTCGACGCTGGTCGCGTTCGGGTCGACCCGCCGCGTCAAGGGCAAGGTCGACTCCGACGACACCCTCCGCAATCTCCTCGCCGCCGGCACGTCGACCGTGTGCATCGTGGGCAAGGCGTGGGACTACCACGTGCTCGAGGCGCTCGGCACCACCCTCGAGGAGGGCGTGGCGATGGTGGCCGACTCGGTGGCGTTCCTCCACGCCGACGGTCGCGACGTGTTCTACGACGCCGAGCACTTCTTCGACGGCTACCGCCGAAACCCCGAGTTCTCCGTGCGCGTCCTCGAGGGTGCCGTGCAGGCCGGCGCCACGCGCCTCGTGCTGTGCGACACGAACGGTGGGAGCCTCCCAAACCAGGTCGAGCACGTGGTGCGCGAGGTGGTCGCGTACTTCGGTGGCGACGTCGGCATCGCCGTCCATCTCCACGACGACGCGGGGACCGGGGTTGCCAACGCGCTGGCGGGCGTCCGCGGCGGCGCCATCCAGGTGCAGGGCACCATCAACGGCTACGGCGAGCGCACCGGCAACTGCAACCTCACGACGATCATCCCGAACCTCACCCTGAAGATGGGGATCGAGACCATCGCCGTCGACCGGCTGGAGCGGCTCACGCCGGTCGCGCACCACGTGGCCGAGCTGGTGAACATGGCGCTGAACCCACAGGCGCCCTATGTGGGCTCGTCCGCATTCGCGCACAAGGCCGGGCTGCACGTCAGCGCCATCGCCAAGCGGCCCGACGCGTACGAGCACGTGCCGCCGGACTCCGTGGGCAACGGGACCCGCTTCGTGGTGTCGGAGCTGGCCGGCAAGAGCACGCTGACCATGAAGGCCCGGGAGCTCGGCCTCACCCTCGACGGTCCGCAGCTCAACGACCTGATCGACACGCTGAAGCGGATGGAGCACGACGGCTACCACTTCGAGGTCGCCGACGCGTCACTCGAGCTGCTGATGCGGCGCGCCGGCGGCTGGGAGCAGGACTGGTTCGAGGTCGAGTCGTTCCGGGTCATCACGGACGACGACGACCCGTTCACCGCGCCGGGCGGCGTCACGACCGAGGCCACCATCAAGGTGCACGTCGGTGGTGAGCGCGTGATCGCCACCTCCGAGGGCAACGGTCCGGTGAACGCGCTCGACACCGCCCTGCGCACCGCGTTGGGGAACCGGTACCCGGCGCTCGCCTCGGTGCACCTGACCGACTACAAGGTGCGCGTGCTCGACACGGCCAAGGGCACCGGCGCCATCACGCGGGTGCTGGTCGACTCGACGAACGGCGACCGCAGCTGGACCACCATCGGCGTGAGCGAGAACATCATCGAGGCGTCGTGGCAGGCGCTGTACGACTCGTTGGTGTACGGCTTGCTCGTGGACGACGGCGGGCAGTAGCACTCCACCATGCCCACCGACCCCTTCGTCTCACCCGAGCTGCCGGACCTTCCCCGTCAGGAGACCAACCTCGCGCCCGGGGTGCACCTGCCGGCGGCCAAGGGGTGGCGGGCCGACCGGCCCGGCGACCTCGTCGCCGGGCAGCCCACCGGCTCGCTGCTCGGCCGGCCCGGCCCCAACGTCGGGTACGCGCTCACGCTGGCCGATCGCCTGGCCGACCGCATCTCCCTCGCGCCGCACGAGTCGGCCCGCGACGCGCTGTCGGTCGTCGCCGAGTTGGGTATGAAACGGGCGGCCTCGTTCGGGCGTGCGCCGACCATGGCCGACGTCGAGGCCGGGGCCACGCTCCTCGGCTACCTGGGCGAGGTCGATCCCGAGTTCGCCGTGTGGCGCGCCACCACCGTGCACGGCGCCGACCACGAGTACGGCGTCCGGCGGGCGATCGTCGACGCGGTCCCCGACGGGGTGCTGCGCCTGCCGCCGCAGGTCGCCGGCCTGCTCGACGAGTTCCGCACGTCGGTCCGACGCCATCTCGACCGCTGACGGCCGCGCTCCACCTGCACCCATGATCCGCGTCCGGTTCTCACCCGCGCCCACCGGGTCGCTGCACATCGGCAGCGCCCGCACCGCGCTGTTCAACTGGCTCTACGGCCGCCACCACGACGGCGTCTTCGTCCTCCGCATCGAGGACACCGACGTGGCGCGCAGCCGCGAGGAGTGGGTCGTCGGGATCCAGGAGACACTCCGGTGGCTCGGCATCGACTGGGACGAGGGGCCGATCCTCCAGAGCTCACGATTCCCGGTGTACGTGGCCGCCGCCGACCGGCTCCTCGCCCAAGGGGACGCGTACGAGTGCTACTGCACCGAGGACGAGGTGCGCGAGCGCAACGACGCCGCGGTCGCGGCGGGTCGCGCGCCCGGTTACGACGGCCGCTGCCGCTCGTTGACCCCCGACGAGCGCGTCGCGCTCGCGGCCGAGGGTCGCCCGCGCAGCATCCGCTTCCGCACGCCCGACGACGGCGTGAGCACCTTCACCGACCTCATCCGCGGCGAGGTGCGGGTGGACTGGTCGCTCATCCACGACTTCGTGATCGTGCGGTCCGACGGCGCCCCCATCTTCTTCCTCGCCAACGCGGTCGACGACCTGGAGATGGGGATCACCCAGGTCATCCGGGGCGAGGACCTCATCGACTCCACCCACCGGGTGCTGGCGCTGCGGGCCGCGCTGGGCGCGACCGACGTGCCGGAGTACGCCCATTTGCCGCTCATCGTCGACGCCGAGTCGCGCGCCAAGCTCTCGAAGCGCCACGGCGCGGTCGCGCTCGAAGACTTCCGCGACGACGGCTACCTCCCGGAGGCGCTCATGAACTACATCGCGCTGCTCGGGTGGGCACCGGCCGACGACGGCGACGAGGTGCTCGACGCCGACGCACTGGTCGCGGCATTCGACCTCGACCGCGTGACGCACGCCGCCGCCGGCTTCGACCGCGCGAAGCTCGACTGGCTGAACGGCGAATGGATCCGTCGCCTGACGCGCGAGGAGCTCACCGCGCGGGTCGAACCGCTCGCCCGCGCCCGCTTCGGCGACGTGTACGACGCCGCCGTCGTCGATGCGGCGGTCGGGATCGCGCAGGAGCGAGCGGTGACCCTGGTGCAGATCGTCGACCAGATGGGTTTCCTGTTCGTCGACGAGGCCGACTTCCGCATCGCCCCTGATTCCTGGGAGGTCGTCGAGCGGACCGACCGGATCGGTGAGGTGCTCGATGCGGTGATCACGCACGTCGAGTCGTGCGACTGGACGGCCGAGGGCGTCGCGCTGCAGCCGGTCACCGAGGAGCTCGGCATCAAGTTTCGGAAGGCGGCGCCGGCCGTCTACGCGGTCGTCGAGGGAATCCACCGCGGACTTCCGCTCTTCGACTCGATGGTCCTCCTCGGCCGCGAGCGCACGCTCGGTCGCCTCCGCGCCGCCCGCGACCGCTTGGCGTGAGCGAGCCGGGTATCCCGGCGAGTAGCGAACGACACCGTGGAGACGGAGTGAGCGTGAGCGAGCCGGGTATCCCGGCGAGTAGCGAACGACACCATGGAGACGGAGTGAGTCGGGGACCCGTCCGCTACTGTGGCGGGACCCTTCGGGGGTGGTGTAATCGGCAACACAACAGGTTCTGGCCCTGTCATTGGGGGTTCGAGTCCTCCCCCCCGAGCTCGCAGCAAGGCAGATTGGCAACCGGTCTGGCCCCGTCGTCTAGTGGCCGAGGACGCCGCCCTCTCAAGGCGGTAACGGCAGTTCGAATCTGCTCGGGGCTGCAATACGGAAGCCCGGCTCCCGGAAAGTTCGGAGCCGGGCTTCTGCGCGTCACCGGCGAGTTCGCGGTCGCGCTGCATCGACGCGCAGTTCGGTAACTGTGCAGGTGAGCCCGTGTTTTTCGCGCGCGTGCTCGTGTCTGCGCGCATCGCGTGCCTCCGGCGCGATCGGGCCTCGCGCGCGCTCCGCGCGCCGCGATATCCACCACTTCGCGTGTGCGCTGTCGTACCCTCCAGCGGTGTCGCGCGCATGCGCGTGCATGCGTGTGCACGCGAGATCACGCAAGACGACAAGCGGGTAATCACAACAGAACGAACAGCGATTCGAGTCGGCGTCGTGGTGCACACGCGCGACGCGCGACGGTGAAATGCTTGACGGATCGTTGTAAATGCGTTCAACTTCCTGAGAACACGCACACATTTCGGAGGCCAGCGTGAACAAGTCAGAGCTCGTCGACAGCATCGCGGAGGGGGCCGGGCTCAGCAAAGCCGACGCGGAGCGTGCGCTCAACGCGCTCATCGATTCGGTGCAGGCCGCGGTCGCGAACGACGACAAGGTGACACTCCCCGGTTTTGGTTCCTTCTCCCGCTCCTCGCGTGCAGCCCGTACCGGGCGCAATCCGCGGACGGGTGAGCCGGTCCAGATCGCGGCGTCGAAGGGCGTGAAATTCTCTGCAGGAGCAGCGTTCAAGTCAGCCGTGAACAAGTAGGTCAGGCTCCCGCCGTACCTACGCACTGAAGAATCCCTAGCGAAAGGTGGTGACCGTGCCTCCCGCAAAGAGACGCACAGCACGGAAGACAGCGGCGAAGAAGACGACGGCCCGTAAGCCGGCCAAGCGTCGTACTGCGAAGAAGTCGACGGCGGCACGGAAGCCGGCCAAGCGTCGCTCAACCAAGAAGGCAGCGGCGAAGCGGGCCCCGGCGAAGCGCCGGACCGCCAAGAAGTCGACTGCGAAGCGGGCCCCGGCGAAGCGCCGGAGCACGAAGAAGGCAGCGGCGAAGCGGGCCCCGGCGAAGCGCCGGACCGCCAAGAAGTCGACTGCGAAGCGGGCCCCGGCGAAGCGCCGGAGCACGAAGAAGGCAGCGGCGAAGAAGGCACCCGCGAAGCGTCGCAGCACCAAGAAGGCTGCCGCCACGCGGGCGCCCGCGAAGCGTCGCACCGCCAAGAAGGCGACCAAGCGCTCGCCGGCGAAGCGCCGCGCGACCAAGCGCCGGTAGTCGGCACCACCAGCACTTGAGAAAGGGGCCCCTCCGGGGGCCCCTTTCTCGCGTCAGAGCTCCGCGATGAGCTTGAACTCCTCGCCGCCGGCCGTGGCGACCTCGCTGCGGATGCGCGCCTCGAATGCGGCGCGCTGCGCGTCGGTGTCGGGTCCGTCTTCCTCGATGCCCATCGTCGAGCGCCATTGGCTGTGATGGCACAGCAGCGCGGCGACCTTCGCGTCGACCGCGGCGTCGTCGACCACCTCGACGTGATCGACGTCCTGCGCCTCGAACAGGAGGAGGCGCGACGGCCGGTGCGGGGTACCCGCGGCGGGGAAGAAGTGCGGGTCACGGGCTGCGACGATGCCCTCGATGAGCAGCTCGCCTGCCCGCCGGTGGTCGGGGTGCAGCCGGTACCGCTTCCACGGGTCGTGGCCCAGCACCAGGTCGGGACGGGCGGCGCGCACGAGCGCGCAGACCCGCTCGGTGGTGCCGCGATCGACCGCCAGCTCGCCGTCGACCGCGCCCACGAAGTGGACGTCGGCGGCACCGAGGGTCCGGGCCGCCGCCCGTTGCTCCTCCTGCCGCGTGGCGACCAACGCGGCGAGGTCACACGCGGGATCCCAGGTGCCCTTCGAGCCGTCGGTGAGGACCGCGAGCTCGACGTGGGCGCCGGCGCGTGCCCACTGTGCCAACGACGCCCCGCACCCGAACTCGATGTCGTCCGGATGTGCGCCGATCGCCAGCACTCGCGGCGGGACGAGCACCTCACGCGCGGTCACGGTGTGGGCGTCGCCTCGAGGTCGGCGGCGAGCTCCACCAGGTCGTCGGGGACGTCGACGTCGAACGCGAGGTCGCGGTCGCGCACCACGCGCAGCCCGAGCCCGAGCCGGCGCGCCTCCGCCGTGTGCCGCCGAAACGACCCCGGTCCGTAGGCGAAGTGGAACTCGCTCGCGGTGGGGACCGAGAGCACCGGCGTGCCGTCGTCTCGGTGACACGGCACGAGCGCGACCACCGGCCGCGCGCCGTTGCGCGCCAGCCGGTCGAGCGCCCGCGCGGTACGGCAGATCGGCGTGCGCGACGACCATTCGCGCACAGCCCGCAGCGCGGAAGTGGTCGCGTCCGGCGGCGGCGGCCGCGTCGAGGGTGCCGGGATCGTCGAGCACGGTCGCGTGCTGACGCACCGCCCAGTCGCGCACGTCGGGATCCGAGGACACGACGACGACGGGCAGGAGCGCCGCAGCCTGCAGCACCCGCTCGGCCAGTCGCCGGGCCAGCGCAGCCCGCTCGGCGGGGTCGAGCGCGTCGGCGAGGCGGGCTTTGCCGAGCGCGAAGGCGCGGATCGGCACGACGACCCCGGCGTGGGATGGCGCCGGACGACGCGGCGATGTCTCGGTGCGGGCGGAGTCGGGGAACATCGCTGCACGTATGCTACCGACCGTGGAGTCCGCAGCGTCCGTGGCCGTCATCGGCGCGGGCTCGTGGGGCACCACCGTCGCCGCGATCATGTGCGAACACGCGACGACCACACTCTGGGGTCGCAACCCCGAGCTGGTCGACGCGATCGCACAACGACACGAGAACCCCCACTACCTCGCGGGGGTGGCGCTGCCGGACGCGTTGCAGGCCACGACGCACCTCGACGCCGCGTGCGCGGGCGCGGACGTGGTGGTGATGGCCGTGCCCTCGCACGGCTACCGCGCGGTGCTCGAGCTGGCCGCCCCGCACCTCGCCGCTGGCGTCCCGGTGGTCAGCCTGGCCAAGGGCATCGAGCGCGGCACCCTGCTGCGGATGACCGAGGTGACCCTCGACGTGCTCACCGGTCACGACCCCGGACGGGTCGCGGTGCTCACCGGTCCCAACCTGGCGCGCGAGGTGGCCGAAGGGCAGCCGGCGGCATCGGTCATCGCCTGTCGCGACGCGGACACCGCACGCCGGCTCCAGCAGCTGTGCATGAGCCGCAGCTTCCGCGTGTACACCAACCCCGACGTCGTCGGGTGCGAGGTCGCCGGCGCGATGAAGAACGTGATCGCGATCGCGGCCGGGACTGCCGCCGGGCTCGGATACGGCGACAACACGCAGGCCGCGCTGATCACTCGGGGCCTGGCCGAGGTGGCGCGGCTCGGCGTCGCGCTCGGCGGGGAACCGATGACGTTCGCGGGACTGGCCGGCCTCGGCGACCTGGTCGCGACCTGCACCAGCCCGAAGAGCCGTAACCGCAGCGTGGGCTTCGAGCTCGGCCGTGGCCGTTCGCTCGACGAGATCGTCGAGCAGTCGAACATGGTCGCCGAGGGCGTGCGCAGCACCGCCGCGCTGCTCGAGCTGGCGGCGCGGGTCGGGATCGAGATGCCGATCGCGTCGATGGTGGGCGCCGTGCTCTACGACGGCCGGCGCCCGGCCGAGCTGGTGCCCGAGCTCATGCTCCGCGAGGCGAAGGCCGAGCTCCACGGTCTCTCGTGACCGGAGCGGGATCGGATCCGCTCGGCCGCGGAACGTCGATCGGTGTGCTCGGGGGCGAGCGCGACGCGACCGTCGACCGCACCGGCGTGCTCGCGCCCCGGGCGACCGGATGGGAGCTCGACTGGTGGATCGGCGCCGACGACCGCTGGCACGTGCCCGCGCGCGAGGCGGCGGTGCGCCAGCAGCTGGTCGACGGCATGCCGGTGGTGCAGACGTCGATGCGGGTGCCGGCAGGTGATGCGGTGCACCGCGTGTACGGCGCCCCGGTCGCCGACGTCGGCGAGGTCGCCGTGGTCGAGATCGCCAACGAGTCGCCCGCCCCGTTCGTGGCCGCGCTCGTGGTGCGCGGCGCGAGCGCGGTCGACCTCGGCGACGCGACCGCCTTCGCCGACGGGCGCAGCGCGCTGCGGACGCCCCGTCCGCCCTCGCGGTGGGCGCTGGCCGCGGACGGAAGCACCGAGGCGATCGTCACCAGCGGGGCGGCGTCGGACGCTCCGTTCGCCCCTCGCCGTGACCGCGGGGCGCGCCTCGTGGCCGCGTTCCTCTACCCGGTCGCGCACCGCACCACGCTCCGTGCCGCGGTCGCGATCGGCACGCGTGGGCTCGGCGCGACCGAGCCCACCGGGTTGCCCGATGCCGCCGCGGTGGCGCGGGGATGGACCGCGCAGCTCGACCGGGGCATGCGGGTCGAGCTGCCCGACGACGCCCTGCAGCGTGCGGTCGAGACCGCGCGGGCGGCGACGGTGCTCGCGGGGCAGGCGTGGAAGGTGGTGCCCGAGGTGGTCGCGGTGCTCGAGGACTGGGGGCTCGACCCGGAGGCGGCGACGGGGTGGACCCGTCTCACCGGTCGGGAGCGCCGGCGGCTCGGACGGCGAACACCGCCCCCACGCACCCGGTGGGCCGAGGTACGCGCCCTGGTCGCCGACGCCGGCCCCGCGCTGCTCGCGGCCCTGCGCGGGGTGGTGGTGCGCGAGACCGAGGACACCGTCGAACTGCTCGGCGACTGGCCGCCCGACTGGATCGGGTGGCCGATCGACGTGCACGACGTGCCGACCCGACGCGGTCCGGTGTCGTACTCGGTGCGGTGGCACGGCGACCGACCGGCGCTGCTCTGGGAGGTCCCGGACGCCGTTCGCGTCACCACGCCCGGGCTCGATCCCACGTGGTCGACGAGCGAGTCGCGCGGGGAGGCGCTGCTCACGTTCGCCCCGCGGCGCGGTGATCGTCAGGCGTCGGTGCTGCGGACGGTGAGGACTTGCCACGGTCGGAGCGGCGCCGACCCGGTGAAGTCCTCGAGTGGCGCGCCGGTGAGGTCGATCACGTCGCCCGCGAGCGGCACGCGGTCGCGGGTCGCCAGCGTGACCTCGGTCGGTGCCGGCGACAGGTTGACCACGCGCACGACCAGGGCACCCGCGTCGTCGCGCCGCAGCGCCGAGACCTCGGCACCGTCGACCAGGAGCGCCTGACCGGTCGGCGCGACGTCGGCGCCCTGCCAGCCGCCACCGCGCACCCGCTCGAGCGGCACCAGGAGCTCGTCGGCGGCGGCCGCCAACCGCGCGTCCTCCCAGTCGCCGCGGTGCGGGAGCACCGCATAGTCGAGCGCGAGGTGGCCCTGAAGCTGTGGACCCTCGAGCGGGTCCAAGGGGCCCGCGGGGTTCGGGCGCAACGACAGCTCGGAACGGGAGAGGTAGCCGGTGGCGCGCAGCAACGTGAGCGCCAGCTCGCGGCCGTCGTCGACCACCTCGTACTCGAGCAGGCCGTCGTGCAGCACCGCCAGTCCCGCGCCGCCGGCGGCGGCGTCGACGAAGCGGCGAGACACGAAGGTCGGCAGGCCGAACTCGTGGGGGCCGCCCTCCACGGTGAGGCCCCGGTGCACCACCGCGAATGCGCAGTCGGCATCGGAGCCGTCGACGCGGTGGAGGAGCGGGAAGTGGGCCCGGAGCCGGTGGTCGCGGACCTGGTGGTCGAGCTCGACGTGCACCCGGAGGAATCGCTCGCCGGTGCGCAGCTCCAGGGTCGTCACCACGTCGACGAGACGGGTGTCGTCGCTGCGGCGCGCGCACGATCGTTCGTCACCGATTGCATGCGCCGGCCACCGGTAGGTCGCGGTGACGACGGTGCTCGCTCGCACCGGGCCCGCTTCGTCGACGCGCACGCACACGCGCTCGGGTCGCTCGACGACGGTGTCGACCGCGGGCGGTGAGTAGTTGTAGGTGTCCCCGCCGTCGCCGCCGTCGACGTACCGGTTGAGGCCCGACCAGCGGAGGCCGTCGGCCTCGATGGTCACGGTGGCGTGGGCGGGATCGACCTCGATCAGCAGGTGCTCGTTGGCCAGGGTGTACCCGTCGGCGCGCACCGCGGTGCCGGGGCCGGCACCCTCCGCCGCGGGTACGTGCGCCAGCCGAAGCCGGGCACGGGATCGGAGGCCACGACGACCTCGCGCACCGGTGCGCGGCGCTGGCGGATGGCGATGGTGGCACCCGCCTCACCCAGCGCGAGCAGGGTCGCCTTGGTCGCCTCGAGGTCGAGCTCGGCTTCACCCGGGGCGGCGTCGTGGAACGTGAACTCGTGGCTGCCGTCGGGGAGCGTCCGGTCCTCGACCCGCGCGATGCGGGCGCCGGCCAGCTCCGGTCCCCGCATCATCTCGAGCACCCACCGGATCTTCTGGCCGACCACGACCGTGGAGATGCCCTCGCCCTCGACCGTGCGCACGACCTGCGTGGGGCATGCGGTCCCGTCGTCGACCGCCACCAGGTGCACCGGGCCGGTGCCGGGGAGCGGGACCTCGACCAACCCGCCGCGCGTGTGGGCGGTGCTGTTCACCACGATGGTCGACGACGGGGGCGCGTCGATCGTGGTCGCCAGCTGCCGGAGCGCGTCACGGGTGAGGGCGTCGCCGACGTGACGCGCCTCCTGGTAGCGCACGCGCACCGCCTCGACGACCTCGTCGGCGCTGCACGCGCACGACGAGTCGTGCGCGCTGTTGAGGATCAGCTGGCGCCACCCGACGTCGAGGAGCGCGGCGGGATAGTGCGCGGGTGGGAGGAACAGCGCGCCGAGGGGTTCGGCGACGCGCTCGAGGCTGCGCTCGGCGCGGGCGGCGGCCTGGTGCACGTCGACCCGGTTCGACGCCACGCCCATCAACATGTTCGCGCGCGTGCCCGACCGCAGCTCACCGCACCACGTCGTCAGGCCGTCGACCGGCTGCTCGCGCACGTACTCCCCGAGCGACGTCACCGCGAAGCGGAAGTCGTCCTGCAACGCGTTGGCCTCCGCGACGACGTGCCCGAGCCACGGTTGGGGGAGCAGGTGATCGGAGCCGTTCATCAGGAGCATGCCACCGCCGGGCAGCGCCGCCCGCCCCAACTCGGCCTCGTAGCCGCGGGCGCGGCGACGAGGCGCGCGGGGTCGGCGGGGATGTCGCGGCCGTTGGAGTAGGAGCCGTAGAGGTACTCGGCGCGCACTACGGAGCCGTCGGGGGCGCGCCACCAGAACGCGGTGCGGGTCACGTTGCTGGGCACGCCCCGCCAGACCACCGCGTGCTCGAGCCCGGCGAGGCGCAGGATCTGCGGCATCTGCGCGACGTGGCCGAACATGTCGGGGAGGTAGCCGACCCGCATGGCGGCGTCGCCGCCGAGGGCCTCGGCCCGGGCCAGGCCGTGCTGCAGGTTGCGCACGATGGTCTCACCCGAGACCATGAACTCGTCCATCAGGATCATCCACGGCCCGACCTGGAGCCGGCCGGCGGCGACGAGGGCGGCGAGGCGTGGGGCCGCGTCGGGCCGCACGGCCAGGTAGTCGTCCACGACCGCGGTCTGGCCGTCGAGGAGGAAACGGGTGAACGACGGGTCGGCGTCGAGGAGCTGGAGCAGGTCGTCGACCAGGTGCACGAGCTGCACCCTGTACTGCTGGAAGGGTGCGTACCACTCCCGGTCCCAGTGCGTGTGGGGGACGATGCCGACCGCGGTCATCGGGTCAGGATACGAGCCGCCCTAGTCGCTGCCTATCCAGCGGTACCCGATGCCCGGCTCGGTGACGATGAGGCGCGGGCTGGTGGCGTCGTCGGCGAGCTTGCGGCGCAGCTGGCCGACGTACACCCGCAGGTAGTTGCTCTCCGAGCCGTACCCCTGGCCCCAGACCTGCCGCAACAGGTGCTCGTGCGTGAGCAGCTTCCCCGGGTGCGTCACCAGCTGCTCGAGGAGCGCGAGCTCCGTCTTGGTGAGGTGCACGAGGTCGTTACCGAGCCGCACCTGTCGGCGGGCGAGGTCGATCTCGAGCTCGTCGATGCGGATCACCGCCGGCGATGCCGAGGCGTGGGGCACGCGCCGCAGCACCGCGCGGACGTGCGCCAGCAGCTCCTCGACGTCGAACGGCTTGGTCACGTAGTCGTCGGCGCCGGCGTCGAGCGCGGCGATCTTGTCTTGCTGCCGGTCGCGGGCGGTGAGCACCACGACGGGGACGTCGCTGAACGACCGCATGCGCCGCAGCGCTTCGATTCCGTCGAGGTCGGGGAGACCGAGGTCGAGCAGCACCGCGTCAGGGCGCCGATCGGCGACGAGCACGAGCCCCTCCTGGGCGGTCGCGGATTCGACCACGTCGAGCGACCGCGCCCGGAGGCTGGTGCGGAGCGCGCGCCGCAGCGACGAGTCGTCTTCGATCACGAGCACCGTGGTCACGAACGCTCCTGCGTGGTCCAGCTCGGGACGACGAACACGAACGTCGCACCCCCGCCCGGCGTCTCCTCGCACCATACGCGGCCGCCGTGCGCGGTCACGAGCGTGTGCACGATCGCCAGGCCGAGTCCGGTGCCGGTGGAGTCGGCGGGCGCGTCCACACGCGCGAACTCCTCGAAGATGCGATCCCGCTCGTCCTCCGGGACACCCGGCCCGTGGTCGGCCACGCAGACCTGCACGCCGGGCGGGTCCACCACCGGTCGGGCCGACACGAGGATCTCGGAACCCGGCGGCGCGAACCGCAACGCGTTCTCGAGCAGGTTGCCGAAGACCTGCTCGATCATCTCGATGTCGACCTCCACGTCGCCCAGCTCCAGCGGGACGTCGAGCCGGATGCGGTGGGCGGCGCCAGCGGGCGGAGCCGGCGGATCGCGGCCTGGGCGAGGTCGCGCAGGTCGACGGGTTGGCGGTGGACGTCGAGCGCGCCGGCGCGGATCCGGCTGAGCTCGAGGATGTTGGTGACCAGCCGTTCGAGGCGGTCGGTCTCGTCGTAGATCGTGTCGAGGAGCTCGGCGCGGTCATGGGCGTCGAGCTCGAGGTCGGGCGGCGCAGGGTCGACGACGCAGCTT
>CAWFWE010000010.1:0-305917 GCA_963819475.1 uncultured Actinomycetes bacterium | reverse complement strand
TGTCACGTTGAAGGAATCGCCACTGACTCACGGGCAATCGCCATGAAGCTCTCGGCATACTCGCGTGTGCGACGCGGAAGAGCATCGCGCGCGGCCTGCTCGAGCACCGGGTCGGGTCCGGCTGCGCAGGTCTCGTATGCGACGACCAGTTGCTCGGCGAGCGCAGCCGCGTCGGTCGGGTCGAAGTAGCGCACCCCGGCGGGCGACTGCTCCCGGTGCACCGGGATGTCCGACAGGATAATTGACTTCCCGACTGACTTCGTCTCCTCGACCGTCGTGCTCCATCCCTCAAACGCGACGGCTGCAACACCGCGACGGCCTGACGCATGAGGTGAAAGATGTGTGCTTGCGGCACCCAGCCGAGGATGACGAAGTTCTCGCGAAGGCCGAAGCGTGACACTTCGGCGAGCAGCTCGCCGAAGTACATCGGGTTGCGATGGTCGGCGGTGTTGCCGGTGCACACGACCATCACGTCCGGCCGGCTCGCCCGGAGCTGTGCAAGTGCCTCGATGACGAGGCGGTGCCCCTTGTGCACCCAGAACTGGTTGGGCAGGTAGACGAAGCGATCGGGGAGACAGTACTCATCGCAGATCCAACCTGGATCTGTGTCGTAGATGTCGGGTGGCACCTGGGCGACGAACCGGAGGACACGCGCCTTCTCGGCGTGTGACGGAAGGAATTGCTCGAAGTCGCGCCGAGCGTCCTCGGAGCTCAGGACTACGCGCGAGCTACTCGCCGACAGACGCTCGAACAGGTCGTCCCGCTGCTCATTCTCCTTGGACAGGAAGAGCTCTGGGAGATGTTTGTGCTGGAAGTCATGTATCCATCCCAGGAGGGGAACGGCTACGGGTGTGTCGAACTCCGCCCAGGACACGAACAGAGCGTCGATGCCCTCGTTGGCCAGGGTCCGGTCGACTTGGCGCGAGGACTTTGGCTTCATACCGAGGCGACGAGTCGCTCGCCGGACGTAGCGGTCCACGACGCTTGCGTCCGGCAGCGCCACGACCTCATCGGCCAGGTCGCGGTACGTGTGGTACCCGCCGGTGCGTTTCGTCGGTGGGACGAGCACGACGATGCGGGGACGGGTGCCGTCGTCGAGCTGGCGTAGAGCGATGAAAAGGTTCCTGTAGTAGTGGGCGCCAGCGGTCCAACCGGGATTCACGATGTCGTGGAAGGCGACGCGCATTGGTGACTCAACCGCGTTCGGCACGGTACCAATCCCACGTGGCCCGGAGTCCTTCGGAAAGGGACATGCCGGGCTCGTAGCCGAGCGCGGCCAGCGCGCTCGTGTCGACCGACCAGCGCTCGGCGTCGCCGGGACGGACTCTTCCCGTGTACGCGATCTCGGGGTCGAGCTCCATCGCCGTACAGATAGCAGAGACGAGCTGCGCGATGGAGTGGGTGCTGCCCGATGCAACATTGAAGACCTCGCCGGTTCCGGGCGCCTGTCGGCTGACGAGCACCATGGCCGCGGCGACGTCCTCGACGTAGGCGAAGTCGCGCTCCTGGGTCCCGTCCCCGATGACGTCGAGCCGCGACGGATCGCGGGCGAGGCGGTCGATCAAGTCGTAGACGACCTGCTTGCGCTGTCGGGGTCCGTAGACCGAGAAGAGGCGCACCGACGAGGCGGCAATCCCATAGAGCTGGCTGTAGACGGCGACGTAGCGCTCGGCCGAGAGCTTGCCAACTCCATACGGGGAGATCGGCACGGTCGGATCCGACTCGTGGATGGGGAGCCGTTGCGGGTCCCCATACACCGCGGCCGACGACGTGTTCACCAAGCGCGGACGCCGTTCCGCTGCGCGAAGCACCTCGAGGAGCCTGAAGGTCGTCTCGAGATTGAGCCCGAAGTCGAACGCGGGATTCTCCACCGACGGGGGGATGTACGCGTTCGCCGCGAGGTGGAAGATGACGTCGTAGTCGATGACAAGGGCGGGCTCGGCCAGGAGCGCGCCCAGCGGGCGATCGTCGAAGTCGATCCGCGCCATGACGCTACCGAGGTTGTCGAGGCACCCGCTCGAGAGGTCGTCAACCACGGTGACCCGTGCGCCATCGGCGACGAGGTGCTCCACGACGTGTGATCCGATGAACCCGGCGCCCCCCGTCACGAGGGCCCGTGTTTCATCAGCACGCATCTTGATCAGCTTGGTGGACGCTTCGACCCGCTGCCAAACTCTGCAGCTTAAGTGCGACCCCTGAGTTCCCCACGGGGCAGCAGACGAGCGGAGGACGTATGGCGCTGACCGTCTCTATCCCCAGGCGCCTGGTCGGCGATGGCCAGCCCACATACCTCACGGCCGAGAGCGGCGGCTGAAGCTTGACGGATCTCCGCGACATCCGCATCGTGATCTCCGACTTCGATGGCGTCATGACGGATAACCGCGTCCTCGTGTGGGAGGACGGGCGCGAAGGCGTCCTGTGCTCGCGCGCTGATGGGCTCGCGTGTTCTCTCTTGCGTGCTGCGGGCATCGAGACCGTCGTAATTTCAACTGAACGCAATCCGGTGGTTTCCGCACGCGCCCAGAAGCTCGGCATCGCAGCGGTGCAGGACTGCGCCGACAAGGGAGCCGCGGTGCGTGCGGTGCTTGCTGAGCGATCACTTGCCGCCGCGGACGCCGCCTTCATTGGGAATGATGTGAATGATCTGGCCGCGTTCGGCGAAGTTGGTCTGCGCATTGCTCCCAGTGATGCCCACTCGGAGCTCCTAGCTCGCGCCGATATCGTGACTCGTGCGCCAGGCGGCGGAGGCGTGCTACGTGAAGTAGCCGACATCCTCATCGGTGTACGCGAGGCATGATCGCTGGATCGTGGGCCGGCTCAGACTACGGCGATCTGGGGCGCAGCGTGCCATACGCTCGAGCGTCGAAGACTTCAACAGTTGGTTTCGGCCGCTGCGCAAGTGGCGCTAACGTTCATGGGCGTCCTGAGCGACAGCGTGCCGAACCTGGAGGCGCGAGGTGACCAAGGCGGTAGAAATCGCCGGACGACGCGTCGGCCATGCCGAGCCGAGCTTCGTGACGGCCGAGATCGGTATCAACCACAACGGCGACCTCGGACTGGCAAGGAAGCTGATCGCCGCGGCCGTCACCGCGGGTTGTGACGCCGTCAAGTTCCAGAAGCGCACGATCGACGTCGTCTACAGCGCGGAGGAGCTCGAGCGGCCCCGAGAGAGCCCGTTCGGCACCACGAATGGTGAGCTGAAGCGGGCCCTGGAGTTTGGTGAGGAGGAGTTCCGGGCCATCGACGAATACTGCCGGATGCTCGGCACCGTCTGGTTCGCCTCTTGCTGGGACGAGGCCTCGGTGGACTTTCTCGAGTCGTTCGACCCGCCCTGCTACAAGATCGCCTCGGCCTCGCTCACCGACGACGACCTTCTTCGCCACCACCGCCAATACGGGCGGCCCCTCATCCTGTCCACCGGGATGAGTGAGCTCGACGAGATCGACCACGCGGTTGAGGTGCTCGGCACCGACGACCTGATCCTGCTCCATGCCACGAGCACCTACCCTTCGCAGCCGGAGGAGCTCAACCTGCTCGCGATCGCCACGCTCCGGGAGCGGTTTGGCGTCCCGGTCGGCTACTCGGGTCATGAGGTCGGCCTGGCGACATCGGTCGCGGCGCGAGCACTTGGCGCTTGCATGATCGAGCGTCACATCACTCTTGACCGCGCCATGTGGGGATCGGACCAGGCTGCGTCCGTCGAGCCCTTCGGCTTCCACCGGCTGATCAAAGACGTCCGGGCGGTCGAAGCCGCTCTCGGCGACGGGGTCAAGGTCGTCTACGAGAGCGAGCTCCCGGTGCAGGAGAAGCTGCGTCGCGTCGGCATGCGCCGCGCCGCCACGTCCAACTGACGCCGGACACGGAGCACGCCGTGACGGATGAAGTGCTCGCGCTCATTCCCGCCCGCGGCGGCTCGAAGGGCGTCCCCCGCAAGAACATCATCGACATCGGAGGGAGACCGCTCATCGCGTGGTCGATCCTCCAGGCTCTCGAGTCGGCTCGGATCTCGCGCGTGATCGTGAGCACCGACGACGACGAGATCGCCTCGGTCGCCAAGGAATGGGGAGCAGAAGTGCCCTTCCGACGCCCGGCCGAGTACGCCGGCGATCTCTCGCCGGATATCGACGTGTTTCGACACGCGCTCGAGCACCTACATCGTGACGGTTACGTGCCGGACATCGTCGTGCATCTGCGCCCAACCGGGCCGGTCCGGTTCGTGCGCGACATCGACGCAGCCGTCGATCTGCTCGCCGGGCGGCCGGACGTCGACGCCGTTCGGTCGGTCTCCATAGTTCACCAGACGCCGTACAAGATGTGGCAGATCGCGGACGACGGCACGATGCGGCCGATCATCAACCTGCCTGATCTTCCCGATTGTCAGTCCCGCCCTCGCCAACTGCTCCCGTGGGTGTACTGGCAGAACGGCTATGTCGACGTGGTGCGCCCACGAGCCGTGCTCGAGAAGGGCTCGATGTGGGGCGAGCGCGTGCTTCCCTTCGTCGTCGAGACGGTTCCCTTCGAGCTCGACTACCCCGAGGACATCCCTCGGGTTGAGGAGGGGCTGCGACGGGTCGAACAGGGTCTCGAGCTCCCGAAGAACGAGCCCGGACGGCACCCGGTATGACCGACCGAGCCCCGCTCGACGATACGGCTCCCCGTGGTCGACGTCGAGGGATCGATCATGTTCCTCGAGCCGGACGACGAAGTACGGTCGGATGCGTATTCATGATGCGCCGCCTACGCGCTGCCCGGAGGGGTGGTCGCGGCAGTCTTCGTCGAAGTCCTGATCGAGGTGACGGCCACGTCACGGAGGAGACCAGGTGAACATCCTGGAGGACCACGCCAACACCCTGCGCGGAGCGCTCGACGAGCTTGGTGCCCTCGACGAACCCCTTCGAGCTGCCGCTCGATCGATCGCGCAGTCGTTTCGCTCCGGGGGCAAGTTGCTCGCGGCGGGGAACGGCGGCTCGGCGGCCGAGGCGCAGCACCTGACCGGGGAACTCATCGGGCGCCTCCATCCGAGTCGTGAGCGTCGCCCCCTGCCCGCGGTCGCCCTCCATGCCGACACCTCGACGCTGACCGCCGTCGCGAACGATTACGGCTATGAGGAAATCTTCGCACGGCAGGTCGACGGCATCGGCCGAACCGGGGACGTGCTCGTGGTGCTCTCGACAAGCGGTGCGTCCGGGAACCTGGTGCGAGCGGTCGAGGTTGCCCGCCAGTGCGGAATCACGACGGTCGGCCTGCTCGGGCGAGGCCGACGTCCCCTCCACGAGCAATGCGACCACGTGCTCGCTGTCCCGAGCGACAACCTGGCGGCCGTGCAGGAGTGCCACCTCATCCTGGTGCACGTCCTAGTGGAGCACGTGGAGAACGCCCTGACCGCCGGCGACGGAGACAGCGGTTGAGGCTGGAGCGCCGCCTCGGTGTGATGCAGGGCCGGCTCGTGCCATCGAGCACGGGCGAGCTCCAGTGCTCCCCAGGACAGCGGTGGCCCGAGGAGTTCGTCATTGCCGCCGATCTGGGGCTGGCTCATGTCGAACTGCTGGCGGAGCGGGACGCTGATGCCAGCAACCCCATCTGGTCGACCGCCGGTCGGCGAGAGATCGGCGCGATCGTCGCCTCCACCCGGGTCGATGCCCCCAGCCTCTGCATGAACGAGCCGCTCTCGACCCCGCTCCAGGGCGCGGACGCCGGCACCATGCTTGCGGACCGCCTGGCACCGGTCGTCTGCGAGTTGCCCGTCCGGATCGTCGTGGTACCGCTCGACGAGGCCAGCGGGCTCGACGTCCTCGACTGGACGCAGGCGGCGCAGAGTGTACGGGCGCTGGCAGGACTGCTTCACGAGCGCGGCGCGAGAGTCGCGCTCGAGCTCAACGTGTCCGCGGCGGACAGCATGCGCTTCCTCGACCTTGTCGACGCCGACACGGTCGGGCTGTGCTACGACGTCGGCAACGCGACCGGGCTCGGATACTCGGCGCCGACCGAGCTCCGGCTGCTGGGTTCGCGAGTTGTCCATGTGCACGCCAAGGACAAGGACGCCACTGGGTCGAACGTCCGCTACGGAACCGGGGTCGTGCCGTTCGGACCCGTGCTCGCGGCATTGCACGACATCGAGTTCGAAGGCCTCGTCACGATGGAGGCGACACGAGGTGACGATCCCGCGATCACGGCCGGGGAGCACCGCGCATGGCTCTTGGCGCTCGATGAGCCGGATGGGCCGTGACCTCCGAACGGTCCCGCCTCGACGGTCGGACCGCGCTGGTCACCGGCGGAGCCGGGTTCCTGGGCCAGCGCTGGACGAAGGCTCTCGTCGCGGCTGGCGCCGCTGTCGTCAGCGTCGATGTGGTGCGCTCCCCGACGGGCGACGATGAAGCGACCGTGCCGATCCGCCACGAGCAGGTCGACATCACCGACCCTCGGGCGTTGCAGGAGCTCGCAGCCAGGCTGGTCGACGACCGGGTGACGGTGGACGTGCTCGTCAACAACGCCGCCATCGATGCTCCGGTGCTCTCGACCGGGCTCAGTCACGGCGACCGCTTGGAGACGTTCAACCTCGAGCGGTGGCAGGCCGAGATCGCGGTCGGGCTCACTGGCGCCTTCCTGTGCGCCCAGGCCTTCGGGCCGGCCATGGCCGAGCGACGCCAAGGGGCCATCGTCAACATCGCGTCGGATCTGGGCCTGGTGGGACCGGATCAGCGCCTGTACCGCGTCGATGGCCTCGCTGAGGAACTGCAGCCGGTGAAGCCCGTGACCTACGCCGTGATCAAGACGGGCATCATCGGGTTGACGCGCTACCTCGCGACATACTGGGCCGAGCGAGGAGTACGAGCCAACGCGCTGTGCATCGGCGGCGTCGCCCGGGACCAGGATCCGACATTCGTACGGCGAGTTTCCGAGCGGATCCCGCTCGGCCGAATGGCGAATGAGGGCGAGTACGGTGACGCGATGGTGTTCCTGTGCTCGGACGCGTCCTCGTACATGACGGGCGCGTGCCTGGTCCTTGACGGCGGCCGGACTGCGTGGTGACAGGGGCGACGAGCGGGTGATGTCGCTCTCGTCCAGATCGCGCAGCGCGCTCGGCGGTCTCAGGGCGCGCCTCGCGCGCCGTACGCACTCCCTCGGTCGTCCTGTCAGGCTGCGGCGAGGGGAGGATCTGTCGTACGGAGATCCGCAATACTTCGCCGCCACGGGTGCCCGTTTCCTTCGTTCGGTCAAACGGCACAACGTGAGGCGCGCCCACGTCTCGGACGGACCTCGCATCGGCGTGGTCATCATGCCGTGGGTACGCACGCCCGTGCCGTGGTACGCGACGATGTTGGCCCTGGGGCTCGAGCGCAGAGGCCGTCAAGTCATCCTTCTCTGGGACGATGCGGAGTTCCCTCGAGAAGCGAGCGCGCAAAACCGCGTGATACGTAGGGTCCTCCGCCACCTCGGAGGTTCCCGCCCGGTCGTCCACCTCACCGACCAGATTCCCCGCTCGTCCGACGACCCCGGCGCCGACGCCGCCGCCGTCGAACGGTTGGTCGACCAGAACGTCGCCTGGTGGCTGCGGGGCGGGCGGCCGGCGCCGCGCGACGCGAACTGGGCCAACAACATCCAGACCGCGCTCACCAAACGACTCCCGCTGATCAGAGGTGCCCTCGATCAGCTCGGCGTCGAGTGCCTTGTCGTCCCCGGCGGTGTCCGCGGTAGTAGCGGGCTGTACCTCCTTGCGGCAGCAGAGCGAGGCACCCGCGTCGCCACCTTCGACGCCGACCGAGGTGTCGCGCAGGTCTGCGTCGACGGCATTGCGGGCCAGAACGGCGACCTCGCCCCCGCGTTCTCCGTTCTCTGCGAGGAGCCCCGTGATGTGAAGGACGAAGCGATCGAGATCGCTCGCGCCGAGTTCCAGAGCCGGACCGAGGGCAGGGATCGATACGGGTACCAGGCTGTCGGAGCACGGTCAGCCACGGGCGCCCGATCCGGCGGCGTCCTCCTTCCATTGAACGTGGAGTGGGATACGGCGGCGCTCGGACGCCACGTCGCGTTCACCGACACGGTCGAGTGGGTGTCGTCGACCGTCGAAATGGTCCTCGAGCTCCACCCGGGCCCGGTGATCGTCCGACAGCACCCATCCGAGCGCCGTCCGGGGCAGCGGAGCCGTCTGGACCTCGCTGGCGTCCTCCGCGATCGATTCGGTCAGGACCCGCGCTACTCGTTCGTCGCCGCCGACGACCCGGTCAGTTCGTACGACCTGCTCGATTCGGTCGACCTCGTGCTGCCATTCACGTCGAACATCGGCATCGAGGCGGCAGCCCTCGGCAAGACCGTTCTTGTGGCTGGAGCCAGCTTCTACGCCGACCTCGGCTTCACATGGTCCGCGACGTCGAGAGAGGAGTACCTGGCTCTACTCCGCCGAGGGCTCCTCGGCGACCTGCACCCGTGGCCCGAGCAACAGGAACGGGCATGGCTCTGCTACTACCTCGTGGCCGTTCGGAACCGGATCTGGACGGACTTCACCCCCCGACCCGACGACTTCTGGCGCTGGGTCGACCGGTCCCCTGACGAGCTGTTTGCAGAAGCGGAAGTTGCGGACATGTTGGTAGCGATCGATGACAACGTGCCGGTGTCGCTCCTTCGGCACTGGCACGCGCGGTCGGAGGGCGGGCGATGAGCCAGGTTTCACGGCGACTCAGCGCGCGGGGTCCGCACCCGGGCGGGAGTCCTTCGGCGCACGGCGACCACGTGGCGCCGGCCGCGCTCCTCAGAACCGGCCCCGCCCGACGGGTTCACCGCCCCGATCGCTCCCTCGGCGCCCACTGATCCTCCGGGGCCGACGATCCTGCTCCTCAACGACTGCCGTGACCAGGAAAACTTCGGCGCCAGCGTGCTGGTCGACGGGCTGCTCGAGATCCTGTCGCGACGCCTGCCGAGCACCACGATCGTCCCCATCCCGTCCCATTGGGTGATCGACGACCGATACGGGTTCGGCGGCTTTTGGGGCGGAGGCGCGGGCATGACACAACCGAAGGCGAGCTTCCCGGAGGTCGCCGATCAGTTTGAGACGGTGGCCGACGAGTGGCTGAGCGGCGGCGGCGGTCCGGGCGCGCGCGAGTTTCTAGTCCGTCTCCGGAGCGCCGATGTCGTCGTATTGAATGGTGAAGGAAGCCTCTACCGCGACAATCTGAGCGCCGTCCGCGAACTTTTCCTGGCCTGGCTCGCGAAGGAGCGCCTCGGGGTCCCCACGGTTTTCGTCAACGGTATGGTGCATCTCACTGATGTCATGCCCATCCTCCCGGCGATGGTTCGCAAGACCTTCAGCGTGCTCGATGCAGTCACCGTGCGCGAACCCTGCTCGCTCCGCAACCTCGAGCAATATGCACCCGGTATCTCAGCGCTCCTGGTCCCTGACTCTGCATTCGCGACCTTTCCCGCCGCAGCACGTCACACCCCAGCAGTCCACCAGGTGCTCGAGATGGTCGGCGGTTCACCGTTCTTCTGCTTTGACCCCGGCGCCATGCCGATTGACCACCGTCCCGCACGACAGTCGGGCCTGTTTCAGCTCGTCACGAGGTTGAAGGGCACCGTCGGTCAAGCGGTACTCGTCTCGAGCGCGCCCGCCGACCGCTACATCAAGGCGATCGCCCAGGAGACGGGCTCCGTGTACGTCGACACGATCGCCGACTACCGCGAGTTCATGGCGCTGGTCGAGCACGCTCAGCTGCTCGTGTCCGGCCGGTACCACAACCCAATCCTCGCCGCCATCATGGGCTGCCCGTCGGTCACCCTGGCGTCCACGAGCCACAAGGTGCACGGCACCTGCGAGATGCTCGGAGGACTGATCGGAACCCCCTTCGACGGCACGGACATCCGATCGTGCCTCGATGCCATCGAGGCGACGGGAAAGAACTACCTCGAGCAGGGTCCGACACTTCGGCTTGAGCTGCAAGAGGTCTGCCGCCGCCGTGGCGTCGAGGCGCACGAGCTCGGCGAAATCGTCGCGGGTCGCGCTCGAGCTCGCGCCGCAGTGGGGCGATCGTTGAAGGGTCTCCTTGTCGGATTCGGGTCGATCGGTCGACGGCACCTGACGAACCTCTACGGCCTTGGCGTGGAGGAATGGGCGCTCGTCCATACTGGACGAGGATCGCTGCCCGTAGAGCTCCCAGCGCCCGCAACGATGTACGCGAACCTTGGCCAAGCGTTGCAGGACGAGTCACCGGCGTTCGCGGTCGTTGCCAACCCCACGAGCCTGCACGTGCCGACCGCGCAGGCATGCCTCGATGCTGGTTGTCATGTCCTGCTCGAGAAGCCGGTCTCCCACTCCGTGAACGGCCTCGACCGCCTTGCTGACACGGAATCGTCGAGCCGAGGTGACGTCCTTGTCGGCTTCCAGTTCCGCTTCCACCCGGCTGTACACAGGATGGCCGAGCTCTTGAAGCAGCGGGCTATTGGTGCCCCACTCCACGCGCGGGTCTTCTGGGGTGAGTACCTGCCGTCGTTGCACCCATGGGAGGACTGGCGAGCGGGCTATGCGGCCGTCCGCGATCTGGGCGGAGGAGTCCACCACACGATCTGCCATCCCTTCGACTACCTGCGCTCGCTGTTCGGCGAGCCGGTCGAGGTGCGGGCCGCGCTGACCACCGGCGGTCCGCTCGGGCTCGACGTCGCGGAGGCCGCCGATGTCCTCCTCCGCTTCGATGCCAACACCACCGCCCAGGTTCGCCTGGACTATTGGAGCCGACCGAGTACCCATCGCGTCGAGATCACGTGCGAGGAGGGCACGATCGCTTGGGACTACATGACCGGTGACTTCCGGGTGTGGAACGCAGCGATCGGGGCATGGCACACCGAGGATCTTCCCGGGGTCGACGCCCGGAACGACCTCTTCATCGCCGAGGCCCTTCATTTTCTCGACGTCGTCGATGGCCGCGCACGACCGGCTTGCACATTGGAAGACGGGATCGCCGTCGTTCGTCTGTGCACGAGCATTGAGCGAGCCGCAGCAGGCCACGCCGCGCTTCCTTCGTCGGAAGCGTGAGGGCGCTTGACTCTCTGATGCCGAGGCGGGCGGAGGAGTACCCGGATCCGATCGTGTCCCAGTGCCCGGAGAGTGGCGCGTAACCCCGACAGGACTTGACGAGCAATCCAACGACTTTGCGTGTGTCCAGCATCATGATCGCCGGGTCGTCATGATCGTTGGCGAAGTCGATGAAGGCATAAGACCAATCGATGTCGTCACTGATCAAGATCCCGCCGGGTCGTAACGCCCGCCAGGCCGTCGTGTACTCACTCGACTGAGGCCCGTAGCGATGGTCGCTGTCGTGGAGGAAAATGTCGATTGGACCGACGGAAGCAATCGCCGCGGCGACGGCAGCCTCGTCGGGCGTCACAACGTGAAGTGTCCACCGATCACGGTTGTCGACGAACGACCCGACGTCATCTGCGATATCTATGCTGTGCAGCGTGCCGTGGTCATTCGCGTGCATTGCATGCAGCACCACAGCAGTCGACAATCCATCTGCCACGCCGGTCTCCACCATCACTCTCGGTCTGACACGACGCGTGATGGCATGGAGCAGGATGGCGGTGCGGGTCTCGACGGTGAAGACCGGAGGGTAGTTTGTGCTGTGTCGCTCGAGAAGCTCGCTTATGGCATCTCGTGCCTCGGCTACTGAGCAATGCGCTTCACTTTGCGAGATCGCGAGGAGCGCAGTCAGCGCCTCCGCTGGATCTTGGTTCCAGGAATCGGCACTTCGCCAGAGGTCGAAGAGCCGTGGCGATCCGGCCGCATGCACGACGCCGCGCGTGACCCCGGGTCTTCTCAGGACCAGGTCGCGTGCAAGGCCTCGAGCACTCGAGCGCAGCTCCCGTGCCATTCTCGACACGCGGCCCTCCCGTTCGCACGGGCTCGGCGCTGGAAACCGTCGGCAAAACGTCATCGGCCACTCGAAGGATAGCCACCGATCGCCGACGATTCGTGTAGTCCTCAAAGCCTCGCTTCATCGCTCCGCAGCCCCGCTCGCAACTTCACAGGCGAGGGCTGCCGCCCGTTCGCGGATTGCGCTCCACTGGAACTGGTGCTCGTAGAGCGCTTCGGCCCGATCTGCCAGCGCGCGGCGAAGCGGCTCGCTGCCAAGTAGGCGCAGGCAAGCGTCGGCGAGTCCCACATCGTCGTCCGCGATGAGGAGTTCCTCACCGGCGGTCACCCCCAGGCCTTCTGCGCCGACGGTGGTGGAAACCACGGGGATTCGGTGCGCGAACGCCTCGATGATCTTGAGACGTGTTCCGCTCCCAAATCTGAGGGGAACGACCACCGCGTCTGCCGCACGGCGAGCTCCGGCTCGATATCGACAACATGATCCGTCACGGTGACGTTCGGAT
Source organism: uncultured Actinomycetes bacterium (assembly GCA_963819475.1). Taxonomy (GTDB): domain Bacteria; phylum Actinomycetota; class Acidimicrobiia; order IMCC26256; family DASPTH01; genus DASUAS01. Next base: position 293,554 of record CAWFWE010000010.1, on the reverse strand, counting down.
GTGCTCGCAGTCGCGCCACGGAGTCGTCGCAGCGCCCTACGATCCTGAACTGAACACGCGGCATCCCGGCGAGTATGTGGGGGAGCACTCGATCAACGAAGTAGGCCGCTCCATCCGCGTTGGGGGGATATGTCATCTGTCCTTGGAACAAGAGCGTTGGTGGGTGTGATTGTGAGAGTTGCCTTACCGACCTTGTTGGGCGATCGATCCCGTTCGGAACGACAACCACGTTGCGAGCATTGACGCGTCGGGCATCGTCTGGGCTGCAGACCACGATTCGCGCCGCGCTCTGCACAGTCTCTCGGGTGAACCGCTTCCACCTACTGATGTCATAGGTCGCGCGAAGCTTGCGATCCAGTCGGCGGAACGCAGGATCGTGACGCATTTGGCCACCGAGTAGCTCTTCTTGCAGGTCGTAGCGATCTACGACGACCGGCCCGATCGAGCGGCCACGGAGCGCGACGACTCCGAGAGGGCATGCGACCCACACGACGTCGTACGAAGGTCGAGCCCACGACTCGAAAACGGTGTTGACGTCTTGTAGGTCCCGAAACCAAATGGTCGACGGCAGGCCCCTATCGTGTAGACAGCGCAAGATATTCGCCGGCGTGACGGGCTTCGAGTTGGGCCGCGCTGCGTTTGCGCGATCGACAGCGCGTTGCTCGACGAGGTGCCCCATGACCTTTGGGTCCGCGCCGCCGATGACGAAGAAGTCGACCTCCGCGACGGAGCTCAACGCCAGCAAGATGTTCCAGAGACGCTGACGGCTGCCCGTATCCGGAGGAAGCGGAGCCTTCTCTGCGATGTACAGCGCTCTCACGCCGATGGCCAACCGAAGGCATGGGCGTCGGCCGTCGGTCGAGCGGTTCGCCTGGGTCGCAGCAATGGCGCGTGTGGGATACCGGTCGAGTCGTGGCCCGCTTCGATGACACCCTCGCTGACATGAGCGAGCCGCTCGCTCGGCTCTTCCCCGGACCAGCACCCGCCCCGGATCGGATCTTTCATCACGATCTGTGGTTTCGTGGCGCCCACAACAACGTGCGGTACGACGCGTCTGCTGCCGCGGGTGTCGCGTATCGACAACTACCTCGCTATCTCCTCTGGTCTGCGAATGGTTCGGGGAGCGGAGTATCGGGCGCTCTGGGCCACGGCGCACGTCCGACATCGCGTGCTGCTCGGCGCTGCCAGCAGCCGCTATCGCTTCGCCTTCTGCACCGGCGCGGCTCAGGTTCCCTGGTTCCGTGGCGTGGTGGACGTCGGTGATCCGGCGATGACTCCGGAAGAAGCCGCGCTCCTCGCCCGGGGCAATGTTGCGGCGCACGTAGTGACCGCGGAGTCGGCCGCTCGACAGTTGGAGGTGCTGGGACTCGAGAAGCCGTACCACGTAATTCCCCAACCGGTGTGCTGGACCTTCTCGAAGAGACGAGTGTATCGAGGGCGCTGCCACGCAGAGGACTAGTGGCGAACTCGTCGTCGGCTATGTCGCCGCGTGGTTACTGTCGGACGGCGATCGTGGCGCTGACAATCCGCTGTTCAACGTCGATCCATCTTCATGGGGCTTGGCCTTTACCCGCCCCGGGCTGGCGTCGCGCATACAGCCACTCGAAGAACTCGCCGAACAGGTCGCTGTGAAAGGGGGCCGGGATCTTGTACACCCGCTGGAACAGCGCTGGCGCGGGCTGGATGGCCGACAGGTTCCAATGTTGAAAGCCGCCCATCGGCTGGTAGTAGGCATACTTGCTGTCGCCGGCCCAGCTGTGGTCCTCGTACAAGATGAAGTGACGGCACACACGCTCGAACTGGTGCGTGTACTCCTGCACCGTCGCAGTTTCCATCTCGGCGAAGCTGCATGTGTTGAAGCAGATGTCCACGCTCTGGTCGCCCAGCCGCGGCAGCGCAAAGTTCGGCAGGATGGCGAGGTCAGCTTCGCGCAGCGGCTCAGCCAGGTCGTCTAGTTCGCCGAAAAGGCGGAGGCGCTTGTCAGGCAGGGCGGTCATCAAGTAGTAGGCACTGGCGATGCACATGACCGGCAGGTCGTAATCGAGGTACCTGAAGTTCGACCCGGGCTGGCTGAGCAGGTGCCGGCCGAAGCCCCCGAAGCCGCCGCCGACCTCGCACACAATCGGGTCGTTGAAGTCATCGGCCAGGTCGGCCATGCGGTGCGCATAGAAGTTATGACGCAGCGCGTCAGCGGTGAAGAAATCACCACCGATCACGAAGCCCATCGGGTTGCTGATCAGCGGCACGCGCGCCTCGGGCAACGAATCCTCACCGAACAAATCCATCCAGCGCGAGACGTACAATTGAAACTGCTCGCGGCGCGCCCGCTTGTTCCCTTCTGAATTGAAGTTTGTCGGCTCGCCGAAGAAGTCGCCGAAGTGCCGCAGGAAATTCCGGAGCAGGTGATCGAGCGCCGCCTGGTCGCCGGCGTCGAGCGCGGTGGTCAGCGGCCGGAAGGCTTCCGTCACGATCGCCTTCCACTCTCCGCCCACCTGATACACCGCCGGTGCATACTGCGCGGCCGGCTGCATCGCCCGCCAGGCCCGCAGCAGTCGTTCCAGCACTGCGGGGGGCGTGGGCGTCAGGGGAGCGTTGTCTCGCAGCCCGGCTTCCAATTGCGCTGACGTGCCGAGCTCTTCCCGCAGATACTTGTTGACGTAGTAGGCCGCTTCGGTCTGCGCCGGCGCAGCGGGCCACAGCATCCGCGCGGCCTTGCGGCGAATCCGAGACAACATCATGCGCCTCTCACCGGCACGCTCTTGACAGCGGCCGAACGCCGTCAGCGATGGCGCATTGGCGCAATGGGGATATTGTCATCACTCTCGGTCAGAATGTGCTGGACGACCGGCTCGGCGAGTGCCCTGGCGAACCCGCGTATGGCTTGCTTGTAGCGGCTCCTGAGCTGGCGCTCGGACAGCAGCGGCGATACGACCAGAGCTCCCGGATCGACGAGAACACGTTCGCGCTCCGTCGGAAACGAAGCTCGGAGGGTGGTGCGTCGGCAAGTTCGGCCGCGTGGTCGCCCGGCCGGAGCCGCGTAGATACGACGACGTTCGACTCTTGGGCGATCTGCTCATAGAGACCCATGACCGGGCTCAATGTAGCGGTGTGCGCTCGGGTTCAGGAGGCTCGGGCTCACATCCTGCAGCCTGAACGGCGTGCGGCGCCTCTCACTCTCGTATCACCGACCTTCGGCACGGCCTCCGGATCCGTTTCTCGCTAAGAATGCGTCATGGCGGGCAGAGCCGTTTGCCCCGAGTGTCACCCTGGCGAACTAGACGCTACGGTGGCGGTCCCCGGACGGCCAGGAGCAGGAAGCATGCTCTTCTCACGTCGCAAGCGCGCGACCGCAGTCGAGCCGGAGGCGCCGGCAGCGAGTGGCCGTTCAAACGGCGCCGCCCCGGATGTCGGGCTAGACGAAGTCCCGACCCTCGAGGTGCCTCCGGTTTTCGCCGATCCGCTCGAGCGGCTCTCGACGGTGCCGACCCCTGCCACCGGGGTCCCCGCGGTGCCGGTGGCGGCGCCGGGTGCCTCACCATCCGTGGCCGATCCCCTCGAGGGCCCCCCGGGGGTGCCATTGGCGCCCGGCGACGAGACCGGTGACGCCGATCTCGACCGCTTCTTCGCAGCGCTCCGCCAGGTAGTGCACGACGCGCGTGAGCGTCTTCCCCTCGAGACCGACCGGCTCGATTCGTCCGACCCGATCCCCGACCTTCCCGAGCCGCGAGCCGTCGCAGCAGGACGAAGATGCCACAGCAACCGCTGCGACGTCTGCGGGAACGATGGTCCCGACGCGCCCCGATCCCGTCACCACGACCGAACTTGCGCCCTCGACGTCCGAACTGATCTCCTCCTTGGAGGCCGACCGCGACCTCTGGCGAGAGCGGGCGGTCGTGTGGCGCGAACGGGCCATGGGCGCCGACATGCTGGTGAAGACGCTGAACGCGCACATGTCGGATCTCCAGATCAACCTGGAGGATCTCCGCCTGGCGATGCGGGTGATGAGCGCGAATACGCCGGTCCCTCCTGAACCGCGGGCCGAGTTGCCGGCTCAGACGCCGCGGCGGAGCGGCATCGACCGCTTCCTCGAGCCGGGGAAGTAGCCAGCGCTCGAGCCCGCGAGCGCGCCGCGGCGCGAACGCTGGTAGATACGTTCGGCCGCCGCGTCCTCGACTCTGCCGAGCTCGTCGGCGGACACGCCCTCTGGCGCCGTCCGCTCGAGGTACGAGCCGACCTGGATCCACTCCCCGCTCAGGTCAACCTCGGGCTCGGCGGCACGGTCCGCCGACCAGGCCGCAACCGTCGGCCCGCGCAGCAAGGGCACGGTGGTTCGCGGCAATGGTCGCCGACGGCGCGCTCGAGAGGCGCGTGACGAACGTGCCCAACCGTTGGGACGTCAGCGACATGCGCGCTGTCCAGGCGGTTGCATTGGGGTGTCGTTTCGCTTCCGACTCGTGGTGTCGTCGTCGTATGAGCGGTCGGCGCATGCTCGCTCGTTGCGTGGGGGAGTTCGTGGCGGACACGGTACCGCCGTCGCGCGGCACTGGCGCGTCTTCTCGATGCTCAGCGGAGCTCGCCGACGATGGCGGCGAGTTCGCCGGCAAGGGCGTCGAGGCTGGCAGCCTCACGGAAGCGGACGTGGCCGCGCGCGGCAATCGCACGCCGCAGGTCGTCGTCGCGCAGCGTGACAATGGCGTCGGCCAGCGCCTCGGGGTCGCCGGGTCGGCACACCCACACGTCGTCGCCGGGGCGCAGCAGCTCGCGGACCGCCGGGGTGTCGCCGGTGACGACGGCGCGCCCGCACGCGAGAGCGTCGAAGACCTTATTCGGGATGACGCGTCGCGCCTTGGGTGACGTGCCGAAGATTCCGAGGCACAGGTCGCTGCGCGCCATCCACTCGGGCAGCTCGTCGTACGGTCGACGGCCGACGAACGTGATGCTGCGCACACCGAGCTGCTGCACCAGCGCACGCACGGAGCTCTCGGTGTTGCCCGAGCCGACCAGATCGATCGTCACCGCCTCGCCTCGCGCCTCGAGGATCGCGGCCGCCCGCACGACGTGCTCCAGCCCGTGCAGCGGTATGAAGCTGGCGTACACGAACACGCGGAAGTCGTCGTGAGCCACTTCAGGTCGGGGCCACATCACGTCGTCGTCGGCCCCGACCCACAGGCGGCGGAGCTTGGATCGGGGCGTGTTGATCTCAGTGGCGAAGTGATCGGCGTGCGCGTCGGTGTCGACGAGCACGCGGTCGGCCAATCGGCACGCCACGCGGTCCTCGAGCTCGAGCCGTCGCCGCCCGAACCGGCCTCCCGGCGACCGCCCACGGTCCTCGGCGGTCTCCTGGAGCGACACGAACGCGTCGAACAGCACCGGCGCGCCCCTCGGCCACCCCACGGCCTTCGCAGCCGCAACGTCTGCGTGGCCGGGGAACCCGACGAGCACGAGATCGGTCGGTTCGCCAAGGGCGCGGCGCAAAAGCGGAGGCGTGCGGCGCGGCGTATGGCCTCGGGTCGGCGACGACACGCACCTCGGCCCCGGCGCGGCGCAACGCCTTGGCGACGATCCGGTTCCGGGAGTACCCGGGATCGAAGTGACCGAACTGGGTGACCCGGAGTCCCGTGAGCGGCGCGTGCGTCACCGGCGGACAGCGTAGGCGGCTATCGAAGGTGCCCAGGCACCGACCTCGCTCATTGGCTATATCGCCGAGCCCGCTCCCGACGAATCGGCCGATTTCGGCGCGTTGACCGGAAGTTGCAGCAGCGTTGACTGCATTGCCCATTGCCACGATGCGCGCGCGCCCGTAACCTCGCACAGTGCCCCCCATCCGAGTACTGCAGGTCATCGACCGGCTCAACGTCGGTGGGCCGGCGCTGCTCGTCACGGAGGTGAGCCGAGGCCTGGACCCGGCCCGTTTCGACCAGCGGTTGCTCGTGGGCGCAGTCGGGCCCGAGGAAGGCGACTACGCCGCATTGCGAGCCCCGGACCTCCATGCGGAGCCCGTCACCGGCCTCGGTCGCGAGCCCCACGCCGGACGCGACGTACGGGCGCTCTACGAGATCAGCCGCGTGGTGCGGCAGTTCCGGCCCCACATCGTCCACACGCACAAGGCCAAGGCCGGTGTGCTCGGGCGCGCCGCCGCGTGGACCCACCGGGTGCCGGCCACCGTCCACACCTTCCACGGTCACCTGCTCACCGGTTACTTCTCGCCGGCGAAGACACGAGCACTCGTGAACGTGGAGCGCACCCTCGCACGCCGTACGACCCGCCTGGTCGCGGTCGGCGCCCAGGTGCGCGAGGAATTGCTCGAAGCCCGGGTCGGGCGCCGGGCGCAATACGTCGTGGTGGCACCGGGCACCGGCTTTCCCGCGGTACCAAGCCGGGACGACGCCCGGCGCTGCCTCTCGTTGCCACTCGACGTTTCCGTCGTGACCTTCGTCGGCCGGCTCACCGGTGTGAAGCGCCCCGAGCGTTTCGTCGACGCCGCGATTCGCCTCGCTGCCGCTCGGCCCACGACGCACTTCCTCGTGGCGGGGGAGGGCGAGCTCCTCGACTCGCTGCGGCAGCGGGCCCGGCCGCTCGGAGATCGCATGCGGTTCCTCGGGTGGTGCGCCGACGTCGAGCAGGTCTACGCCGCCAGCGACGTCGTGATGTTGACCTCCGACAACGAGGGCATGCCGGTCTCGTTGATCGAGGCGGCCGCAGTCGGCATCCCGGCGGTCACCACCCGGGTCGGGAGCGCGCCCGAGGTGGTGCTCGACGGTGTGACCGGTCTCGTCACCCCAACCGACACCCAAGCGCTGGCGGACGCAGCCGGCCGGCTGCTCGACGACGATCAGCTCCGGCGACGTCTCGGCGACGCGGCGAGAATCCGGGCGGTCGAGCAGTTCGGTTCGGCGAGAATGGTCGACGACATCGCGCGTGTCTACGAGCAGGTGGCGGCGCGGTGAGCGGGAGCAGGCGTCGCGCAGTTCGCGGGCTTCTGCCCGAGTCTCGTGCGAACACTCGGTTTCATTCCGGTTTACGTCTGGAAACGATCCCACATTCCTGAGTAGAGTCGCACTCGGCTCTGCTTCTTCCACTCCACCCCCACAGGCAGAGGGCAGGCAACAATGGTCGACGGTGTGCGCATAGCAATCGCTGGCGGCGTCGCATTCGTGATCGTGGCGCTGCTCGTTCCCGTGGCACGGCGCTACGCGCTGCGTAACGGCATCACCGACAATCCCGCTCCGGGGAAGGCGCACGCCTCACCCACCCCGTACCTGGGCGGCGTCGCCATCGCGCTCGGCGCCGTGGCCTGCTCGCTCGTACTGCCGGGCTGGCAGTCGCAGGCGGCCGTCATCCTCGCCGCCGCGGCGCTGGTGGCGGTGACCGGCCTCTTCGATGATGTCCGTACGGTGCGCCCGAGTATGCGACTCCTGGTGGAGGCGAGCGCGGCGACAGCCGCTGCCGCCGCCGGTGCGCACGTCCAACTCTTCGGCGGCCCGCTCGACTACGTGATCACCGTGGTGTGGATCGTGGTCATCACGAACTCGTTCAACCTGCTCGACAACATGGACGCCGCCGCTGGATCGATCGCGACCGTCATTGCTTCCGCACTCGCGGTGACCGCGCTATTGGAGGGTCAGCGACTCGTGGGTGGCATGGCGGTCGTGGTCGCCGCCGCGTGTTTGGCATTCCTGCTCTACAACTGGCACCCGGCGCGGATCTTCATGGGCGACGCGGGTTCGTTGTTCCTCGGGTTCGTCCTCGCCGTCATCGCACTGAAACTGCGGACGCCGGTGCCGCACGGGGCCAGCATCGTCGCCGTGGTCCTGCTCGTAGGCCCGGCGGTCTTCGACACGACGCTGGTGGTGATCTCGCGGGTGTCGCATGGGCGCCCGATCTACATCGGCGGCACCGACCACACGTCGCACCGCCTCCTGCTCCTCGGTATCCCTCGGGTCGGCGTCACCGCGGTGCTCATCGGCGGCACCGCCGCATCGTGCACGCTCGGTGTCCTGGTGGCCGAGGGCGAGCTGTCGCCCTGGGTCGCGGTGCCGGTTGCGCTCGTGCCTGCGCTCGCTGCGCTCGCGTTCCTGCTCCGCATGGGCGTGTACAGCGACGACGGGCGTGGTCGCCACCAGCTCGTGGTTCATCCGTCTCGCAATCTCCGCCACGGGCCGCCTGCGCCGCGCCCGCGCCGCGCGGTGCCCCGTTTCACCCGGGCCCGGGTGCACCTCGACGGTCGGGCCACCCAGCAGCAGCACACGGCCGCCGGAACCGACCCGACGGCGCCCATCGCCTAGCGGTGGGTCTTCTCCCACCAGTCGATGGTGCGGGCCAGGCCCTCCTCGAGCGGGATCTCCGGCCGCCAGTCGAGGAGCTCGCCGGCCCGCGTGATGTCGGGGACGCGCCGCCGCGTGTCCTCGAACCCGGGCCCGTAGTAGCTCTCGTAAGGCGTGCTGTCGATGCCCGACTGCGAGCCGACGGCGTCGCGGATCATCTCGGCGAGCTCGAGGATCGTGGTCTCGTGGGGGTTGCCGAGATTGATGACCTTGCCCTCGGCCGCCGGGGTGAATCCGGCCAGGAACGTGCCCCGCACGGTGTCGGAGACGTACGTGAAGCACCGGCTCTGCCGGCCGTCGCCGTGCACGGTCAACGGCTGGCCACTGCGCGCCTGCCGCAGGAAGTTGGCGACGACCGACCCGTACCCGCGCTCGTCGAGGCGCGGACCGTAGGAGTTGAAGTAGCGGAGGATTACCACTGGGAGCTGGTGGGCGCCGTAGGCGAATGCGAGGTGCTCGTCGATCGCCTTGGCGGTCGAGTACGACCAGCGGTGCACGGTGGTGGGACCGAGCACGCGGTCGTCGTCCTCGCACATCGGGACCTTCGCCGTCTTCCCGTAGACCTCGGAAGTTGACGCCACCACGACCTTGCGCCAGTACTTGAAGCAGCAGCTCAGGACGTTCTCGGTGCCCCTCGTGTTCACCAGCAACGCCTCGAGCGGTGAGTCGACGATGTGGCGCACCCCGACCGCGGCCGCCAGGTGGAAGACCAACTGGACCCGCTCGACCTCCCGCTCGACCAGGCCGGCGTCGAGGATCGAGCCGTTCACCAGCCGGACGCGGTCCAGGCAGCCATTGAGATTGGCGACCCGGCCGGTGGTGAGGTTGTCGAGCACGCTGACCTCGTGCCCGGCGTCGCACAACGAGTCCACGAGATGCGACCCGATGTACCCGGCGCCGCCGGTGACAAGAACGCGCATCGGGGCAGTCTATGACCACCCGGCGCGGTTGTTACGGGAAAGTTCGAGGGGGGATGACAGGCTGGGGAGTGGGAAGGCCTGCGATACTGGTGGTGTTGCACCCCGGGTACACCCGTGACAGGAGCTCCGTCATGCCGATCGACACCGAACTGGAACCCGCCGAGTTGGAAGGCCGGGTGCTGGAGGCCATCGAGCTGATCCGCCCGGCGCTCCAGAGCGACGGGGGCGACATCATGTTCGACCACCTCGACGGCGACGGCGTGGTGCACGTCAACCTCGTCGGCGCCTGTGGCACCTGCCCCATCTCGATGCAGACCCTGAAGGCGGGCGTGGAGCGGATCATCATGGACCGCGCCCCGGGCGTGACCGCCGTCGTCGACGACTCCCTCGTCGACGAGGACCCGTTCGCCTGATCCCAGGGTCGTGACCGCACGGGCCTCGGCGCTGCTGGAGGCCACCCGGGACGGGGACCGCGCCGCGTTGGCACGGTTGCTCTCGGTCGTGGAAGCGGGCGGCGACGACGCCCGCGCCGCCATCGCCTCGCTGCCGGTCGCGGTGGCCGACCTGGCCTGGACCGTCGGCATCACCGGCGCGCCCGGCGCGGGCAAGTCGACCCTCACCGACCATCTGGTCGCGCACCTGCGCGACGGGGGCGAGCGGGTCGCGGTGCTGGCGGTCGACCCCAGCAGCCCGTTCACCGGTGGCGCCCTCCTCGGCGACCGCGTGCGCATGCAACGTCACGCGACCGATCCCGACGTGTTCATCCGGTCGATGGCCACCCGCGGGCACCTCGGCGGCCTGGCCCGCTCGACGCCGCAGGCGGTCCGGGTGCTCGCCGCCGCCGGGTACGGCTGGATCCTGGTGGAGACCGTGGGCGTCGGCCAGGTGGAGGTCGCGGTGGCACACTCGGCAGACACCACCGTGGTGGTGCTCAACCCGGGCTGGGGCGACGGCGTGCAGGCGGCCAAGGCCGGGCTGCTCGAGGTCGGCGACGTGTTCGTGGTGAACAAGGCCGACCGCGCCGGGCTCGACGCCACCGTGCGCGACCTGCGGTCGATGCTGGAGCTGTCGGGAGCGCGGCCGTGGCTGCCGCCGATCGTGGAGACCGTCGCCACCGAGGACCGGGGCGTCGACGACCTGCTCGGCGCGGTGCGCCGGCACCAGGAGCACCTGACCGCCTCGGGGGAGCTCGCTGAGCGCCGAGAACGCCGCATAGCGGACGAATTGCGCGCACTGGTGCTTGATCGGTTGAGTGAGCGCGCCGATGATTTTTGCAGCGGTCCGCGCTTCGCTACGGTGGTCCGGCAAGTCGCTGACGGTGCGTCAGATCCTTACACTGCGGCGACCCTCCTGAGCGAGGGCGCCGACCGAGGAGAGCCAGAACGATGAGCGAGGGCATCGAGCGCGTGGGCGTCGTGGGGGCCGGGCTCATGGGCGCGGGGATCGCCGAGGTCTCGGCCAAGGCCGGGTGCGCGGTGACGGTCTGCGACATCAACGACGCCGCGGTGTCCGCCGGGCGCAGCCGCATCGAGACCTCGCTCGATCGCGCGGTGAAGTCGGGCAAGCTCGACGACGACGCGCGCACCGCCACCCTCGGTCGGATCCACTTCGTCACCGACATCGGCGAGCTCGCCGACCGTCAGCTCGTGCTGGAAGCGGTGCGGGAGTTCGAGGACGAGAAGCTCGACGTGTTCCGCAACCTCGGCAAGATCGTGGTCGACGACCACGCGATCCTGGCGTCGAACACGTCGTCGATCCCGATCATGAAGCTGGCGATGGCGACCGACCGACCCGAGCACGTGCTCGGACTGCACTTCTTCAACCCGGTGCCGGTCATGCGGCTGGTGGAGCTCATCCCGTCGATCGTCACCAGCAGTGACGTCGCCGACCGCGCCGAGGACTTCATCGCCGACACGCTCGGCAAGCGGGTGATCCGTTCCCAGGACCGGGCCGGCTTCATCGTGAACGCGCTGTTCGTGCCCTACGTGCTGGCCGCGATCCGCATGCTGGAGTCGGGATTCGCGTCGGCCGACGACATCGACGCCGGCATGGTCGAGGGCTGCTCCCACCCAATGGGGCCGCTCGCCCTCGCCGACATGATCGGGCTCGACACCATCGAGGCGGTCGCCGACTCGATGTACTCCGAGTTCAAGGAGCCGCTGTACGCGCCGCCGCCGCTCCTGTCACGCATGGTCGAAGCCGGGCTGCTCGGCCGCAAGTGCGGGCGCGGGTTCTTCAACTACGCCAAGTAGCAAGCACCGGGAGCAGGCACGCATGTCCGATCCTCTCGTCCTCGTCGAGCCGCGCCCCGACGGGGTGACGCTGTTGCGCCTCAACCGACCGCCGCTCAACCCGCTGTCGACCGCGTTGCTGCGCGAGCTGGAGGGCGTCGCCGGGGACATGACTGCCGACGCGTCGGTAAAGGCGGTCGTGGTCACCGGAGGCGAGAAGGCATTCGCGGCGGGCGCCGACGTGTCGGAGTTCACCGCGGACGGGGCCGCGCCGGTGATCAGCGCGGGCATCCGCGCCGGGCTCGACGCGCTGGCTGCGATCCCGCGTCCGGTGATCGCGGCCATCAACGGGTTCGCGCTCGGGGGCGGGCTGGAGCTGGCGCTGGCGTGCGACCTGCGCGTCGCCGGCGACTCCGCCCGGCTCGGCTTCCCCGAGATCCAGCTCGGCATCTTCCCGGGTGGGGGCGGCACGCAACGGGCGACCCGGCTCATCGGCCCCGCCCGCACCGAAGGAGCTGGTGTGGAGCGGCCGTCACGTGCGTGCCGAGGAGGCGCTCAACATCGGGCTCGTCGACCGCGTCGTCCCGGCGGGTGAGGTGCTCGACCAGGCGCTCGAGTGGGCGGGCTCGCTGGCCGGCGGCGCCATCGTGGCCATGGGCATCGCCAAGCGGGTGATCGACGGTGGGCTCGGCGGCTCCCTCGCCGAGGGGCTCGACCTCGAGGCCGAGGGCTTCGTCGAGGTGTTCGGCACCGACGACGCCGCTGTCGGCATCCGCAGCTTCCTCGACGACGGCCCCGGGAAGGCCACGTTCTCCGGCCGGTAGGTTCACGTCGACGTCTGTCGGTGCGCGTCAAGCGGTTGCCCTGCGCCGTAAACGCGTTCGGAGAACATCGGCGCGATGAATTCGGGTTCGATACGCTCGTCCGAATGCGATGCCGCGGGCTCTGCACCTTCTCTGCAAGCCGCCAACGAGACATGGGCGATCACCCAAAAGCCAGTGACCAGCGACCCGATCCTGTCGCTTGACGAATGAAGTTCGACGGGGTTCCGCTGATGAGTCCCAACTGCTGGCGCGCAATCGAAGACGCCGTGGCCGCGCGCGCCCCGTGCCGGTACCTGGAATGGGGATCGGGCAACAGCACGATCGCGCTGCTCCGCGCCGCCCTGGAGAATCGCGGCGGGCCTCGCCTCGAGCTCCACTCGATCGAAAGCGATCGGGGCTTTGCCCGTTCGCTGTTCGAGGAGATTGCTGGGACCCTCCAGCGGGCATCGGTGGACGGTCTCGTCCGGGTCGAGCCTTTGTGCTACCCGAAGCCCTCGCTTCTGGAGGCGCTAGGGAGTGATCCGGCCGTGGCTCGTTACGAGGCGCAGTTCCTCAAGGTGCTCTGGCACACGCGCAACGACCGGTTCTGGGCCGCAGAACCTCGAGCCGGCGATCTCGGGCGCTGGGGTGGCTTGCGCCGCTATGGAACCACGCTTCGCTGTTCGGCCGCGTTCCGGCTGCAGCGGGTTCGACGGGCGCTCGCACCGACCGATATGACCGAGACGGAGACCGCAACGGGGACGGTGCGATCGCCGCCGAAACCGCCGCTCCGCTCGCCGACCCTGGTGACCTTTGACACCGAGCCGGCTCTGATTCAGTACCTCGTGATCCCTCAGCTCCGGAATCGGCTCTGGCGCGAGGGGCCGATCCTCGATGGGCTGTACGAGGAGTTCGCCGACTACGTCTCGGCGCCGCTGGAAGGACGGTTCGACGTGGTTCTCGTCGACGGTCGCGCGCGAACGTCGTGCCTCAAGCGGGTTCATCACGACCACCTCCTCGCGCCCGGCGGTGTGCTCTTCCTGCACGATGCGGACCGGCCATCGCAGCAGGAAGGATTGCAGCTCTTCAGCACGTGGTCATACGTGCGGGGGAGCGTTCCGGACGAAGACTCGCCAGTTGGAGAGGAAGGCCCGACGCTTCCTCAGGTCTGGTCGGGAGGGTCGATGCAAGACGTCGAGGCCGTTTACGACCGGGAGTTGTACTTCTACGTCGCACCCATCGAGGACGACGAGGCCCGGTGAACATCGACGCCGGTCCAGAAGGCGGGTGGCGGCGGGAGAAAAGCACGATCACCAGGTTCTGCAGGCGGCCCGTTGTCGGCAACCGAAGCGGCCGGCGAGGCGCGGGTGCGCGGCGGCGACCGGGTGCATCTGCGAGGTGAACGGGAACTAGTGCGCGTCAGCGAACGTTCGCCCGCTTTCGGATGCTGCACGCGTCCGGGGTGATCCGGCGTAGGCCTCGCCGTCGATCTGTGCGGGCCCGCTCCGTCGCATAGCGCGCCCCTACCGGGCAATCTCGCGCGTTAACGCGACTCAGCGCGTCGTAGATGCCAAGAACGCCAGATGTGCCGTTCCGCGCTTGTACGCCGCGCGGTGTGACCGCTATCTCGAGCGCGCGTTACCTGTGTGATGGCGCGTGGTCAAGCGCCTGTTTGCGGCGATCGATGGCCTGGGGTCGTCCAGCGTTACCTGGGTGCTCGACGAGCTTGTCGTCGGCGACGACATCTTTGATTGGGTGACCCCCGAAGGATGGGAGCGCGGTCGGCTCATTGTTCTGAGGCCGTCGGATCGAAGACCGCCGGCGGGCAGCGCGCCAACTGGAGCTTTCAACCGCGAACCCTGATGTGTTGTTGGGACGATCCGGGCCGCTCGACGTCGTCGATGTGGGAGGCGTTGACTCAGGGCATGGCGTAGACGGTGTCGGGGTCGAGGGCGCGCAACGTGTGGAAGCAGCGGCGTGCCAGCTTTCGGGCGATCGACAAGGCGGCAACCTTCCCGTTGTGCGCGGCTTTGACCTTGGCGTAGTAGTCGTGGTCGGGTGCGGTCTGCCGTGATGACGCCTTGGCCGCTTCGTAGAGCGCCCACCGCAGCGTCTGTGGTCCTTGACGGGAAAGCTTGCCGCCGGTTCGGTGCAGGTCGGACTGGTCCACGGTCAGGTCCAGGCCGGCGTGGCGGACCACCTGCAGGGAACGACGGAAGCGTTGACAGTCGCCCAACTCGGACCACACGATGACCGCCGTCAGCCCGCTGATCCCGTAGTGGTTGTCGACCAACGCCGCGCACGCCGGTTGGCGCTTCCCGAAGCGGACCAGCTCTCGGCGCAACGGCAGCTGCTCGACCTCGATGGCGTCGATCATCCGATACGCCACCTCGATGCGTTGACGTCCGGCGGGACTGATCTCGAGATCCGGCGCGGTCACGACCGCCCGGGTCGCCGCGGTACGGATTTGGGCTTCGGGGGACGGGATCCCGTGTTGGAACAACTCGGCGTGGATCCGTTGCACCCACTGGGTCCGCTGATCGAGCAGGCTCTTGTACAGCCGAGCCCGCTCTCGCCACTCGAGGACCGCCGTCGGCGGGATCCAGCTTTCGGGCAGTTCCCCCCGAGCCAACAGTTCGCGCTGCAGCCGGGCATCGCTGCGGTCGGTCTTGGCCCGCTTCTTGCGACCTCGCCGGGTCTGCGTCTCGGCCGGTTCGGCCAGATGCGCGACAAACCCCGCGGCGGTGATCTCTTCGACCACGTAGCGCCAGCCCGTGCACCCTTCCACCGAGATGTCGACGCGGTCGCCACGCGCTCGCGGGGCGAGCTCGTCGCTCAACCAACGACGGAACCGCTCCCGGTCCGGTGACCAGACTCGTCCTCGCCACGCGTCGCCGGTGTCGAGCACGAGCGTGTCGAAGGTGATCTGCCCTCGGTGCAGATCCAGCCCACATACCATCGCCATAAGGACCTCCTCGTTGCAGCCTTGGATTGGACAGACCCAATCGTTGTCGAGGGGGTCCTTGTCGCGATCGACGTCGCCGGGTCGGGGTCAAGCGGTCAAGGGAGCAAACCAGCCGCCTTGCCGACCACCGACGCGAGGTGCGACCGGCGCTTGACGCCGACCATGCCGAAACTCCCGCAGCTCCAACACTGCGCGAACAGGGAAGGGCGACACGGTGAACCACCACTCGGTCCAACGCATCACCGCACCCGACCTCAGCTCGCCCTTCCCTGTTGCACGCCTCGCGCCATCGAACTAGTCCACCAAGCGCCGACGCGCACGCCACCACACATGAGATGTTCTGGCGCGCGGATCGGCTTTTCCATGCAGGGTTTGGACGAGTCTCCGCCGCCCACAGCCGGGCGGCAAGTTGCGCCCCACGCGGAGATCCTACGGGAGGTCTTCGAGTGTTCCAACGAGGGCCGCCAACGCGTCGTCGCTGCTGAGGCTCGGGCCCGTGATCGGGCTCGTCACAGAGCTCGAGCTGCGTGAGCTGGAGGCGCCTGCGCTCCTCCTGGAGTTCTTCCCGGGTGGGCCGCCGGAAGCTCCATGGAATCTCGCTCCCTTCGCTGGTCGACTCGCTCATCGGTTCGCTCATCGCGTGCTGCTTTGGTCGGTGGTCGTGGGATCGGGAGTGCGTTGGTCCCCGTTTCGGTTCAGTCATCTAGCCTCATGCTGCGTGGCAGCCGTGGGGGGTTCTGGCAAGTCTGAGGCCCGCGAAGCGGTCGCGGAGTTGGGCTTCTGGGTGTGGCTGCGGAGAAGGATGTGGCTCCGGAGCTTCGCATTGCTCGTGATCCTCGGGGCGCTGTGGGTCGTCGCCACACCCGCCTTCGGGACACCAGACGAGGGGTCGCACGTGATCCGCGCCTGGTCCGTGGCCCATGGCCAGCTGCTGGGCCACGACAAGGGCGCTGTTTTTCGTGAAGTGACGGGACCAGTCGTGTACCGGGATTACGGCCGCCGCTGCTCGTTCGACCCCAGGAACACGGGGGCGGTCTGCTTCTCGATCGCGAGCAGCTCTCGCACGGGATCTGTCCGCACGTACAGCGGCCGCTACTTCCCTGCTTACTATCTCGCCGTTGGGCTCCCTACCCTCGTCACGAGCCCGGGGGCGGTCCAGCTCGACCTGATGCGCTTCGTCAGCGTGCTCCTCGCTGCCGCACTCCTAGCGTCCGCGTTCGTCACGGCGTCTGAGGCGCAGCTCCCAACCTTCGCAGGGGTGGGACTCTTGCTCGCGGTGACACCAACTGTGCTGTTTCTTGCAGGGTCTGTGAATCCAAGCGGGCTTGAGATCGCCGCTGCGATCGCCGTCTGGGCGAGCGGTGCTCTCTTGGCCGCGCGCGCGGCCGAGGGGCGCTTCAGCAATCGACTCGTCGATCGATTGGGCATTGCCGCGATTGCGCTCGTCATCGCTCGTCCTCTCGGCCCCCTCTGGCTCGCGCTCGCCGGTGTGGTGCTATTCATAATCGCCCGACGCCGTGGCGTTGCACGTCTATGGAGCTCCATGCGTTGCCGCTGGTGGTTGGCGGGAATCGTCTCCGCCACTGTGCTCGTGCTCGCCTGGGATGTCTGGCAACGCCTCTTCGACGCGCGTCATTACCTCGGCACACCGCCGAGCGGAACGCCGAGCACATGGACGATCCTGCAGCACAGCATCGGAAAGATTGAAAGGTTGGTGCGACAGATGATCGCGGTGTTCGGCTGGACAGACATCGCGGCACCGTCGCTCACCTTCGCGGTGTGGTTCCTCGCGCTGGGCGGCATGATCGCGCTTGCAATCCTCGTTTCGTCGCGTCCTTGGGCTCTCGCGCTCACATTGGCGATCGGATTGACACTGGTGCTTCCCGTGCTCCTTGAAGCCGAGCAGGTGCGTGATATCGGATATCAGTGGCAGGGCCGTTATACGTTGCCCCTCGCGGTGAGCATCCCCCTGCTCGCCGGGTTCGGGGTGTCCGAGGCGACCAGGATCCGGCTCTCCACGCGGCGTCTCGTCGCGGTACTCGTCGTCTCGCTGACTATCGCGCATGTTGTGGCGTATTGGGAACCGCTGCGCAGCTACTCAGTCGGCAAGCGCGGGCCGTTCTGGTTCTTCAGCGAGGCAATTTGGTCGCCACCGATCCCGAGCCTCGTCCTGATCGCGTCGTGTCTCGTGGCGATGGTTCTCTTCGCTTTGAATGCTTTGGTGCCTGCCACCCGTGGTCGAGATGCCTCACGCGGCGACGCACTGCATTCCACCGCACGGATTTCCAACGATGCCCTAGTGTCCTGAGTCAGAAGATACTCGCGTTTTGTCGAGGATCGGCGTATGGTCCTCGTATGGCGTCTCGGGGCCGACCCAAGGCCGAGTTGGTGCTCAGCGATGATGAGCGCGAGACGCTGGCGCGGTGGGCGCGTCGACGCAAGAGCGGGCAGGCGTTGGCGTTGCGGTGCCGGATCGTGTTGGCGTGCGCGGACGGGTTGACGAATCAGACGGTCGCGGCGCGGGTGGGGGTGAACCAGGCGACGGTGAGCAAGTGGCGGTCGCGGTTCGTGTCCAAGCGGCTCGAGGGGCTCACCGATGAACCGCGTTCGGGTGCGCCGCGCACGATCACTGATGATGATGTCGAGGCCGTGATCGTCAAGACGTTGGAGGAGACACCACGAGACGCGACGCACTGGTCGACGCGTTCGTTGGCGAACGCGACCGGCATGTCGCAGTCCGCGATCTCGAGGATCTGGCGGGCGTTCGGGTTGAAGCCGCATCTGACGGAGTCGTTCAAGCTCTCCCCAGACCCGCAGTTCATCGAGAAGGTGCGCGACGTCGTCGGTTTGTACGTGAACCCGCCCGACGCTGCGGTGGTGCTGTGCGTGGACGAGAAGTCCCAGATCCAGGCCCTGGATCGCACCGCGCCGGTGTTGCCGTTACGTCCCGGCACGCCCGAGCGGCGCACCCATGACTACGCCCGCAACGGGACCACGAACCTGTATGCCGCGCTCGACGTCGCGTCGGGCAACGTGATCGCGGATCTCACCGCGCAGCACCGAGCGGTCGAGTTCCGTCGGTTCTTGAACCTCATCAACCGCAGCGTGCCCGACGACCTTGACGTCCACGTCATCGTGGACAACTCCTCGACGCACAAGACCCCCGAGATCCACCGGTGGTTGCTGCGTCACCCGCGCTTCACGCTGCATTTCACGCCGACCTACAGCTCATGGCTCAACCTCGTCGAACGCTGGTTCGCGGAGCTCACCGAGAAATGGCTCCGCCGCGGCACCCACCGCTCGACCCGCGAGCTCGAAACCGCGATCCGCCACTGGATCAACACCTGGAACCAAGACCCCCGCCCCTTCGTCTGGCACAAGACCGCCGACGAGATCCTCGACACCCTCGCCCAATATTGTGCACGAATCTCTGACTCAGGACACTAGCGGTGCGCCCTTCGGCCAGGCCGTCCACGGTCGCTTCGGGTCGTTCCGATGATGACGAGGGGCCCTGAGATGACCAAGCGGAAGCCACCGAAAGCGTGGGCCACAACGAGGCCACCCACGACACCCGCTGCGACATCACCGCCACTCCGGTGACGCTGGCGTCCATGGCGGCTTCGAGTTCGTCGCGGAGGTCGGCGAGTGCGGTGAGGTCTCCGGCTGCGACTCGGCGTCGTGCGCCCTCGCAGGATGCGTCGTGCGAACGCGAAGTACTCGGGGGTTCGTGACCTCACGCTTCTCGCGGTTTGGTGTCAGGCCGCGTTGACTGGGCTTCCCCCGTGATCGTGGAGGGTTGCTGATAGTTGTCAGGCGGCCCGTTCGTGTCGGGCTTGGTCGGCTCGTTCGGCGAGGACCTGTTCGTAGGCGACGGGAGCCATCATCTCGCAGCTGCTGTGCCGACGCCGGTGGTTGTACACGTCGATGAACCGGGCGACCTCTTGGCGGGCCTGGTCCTTGGTCGCGAAGTGCTTCCGGGAGAGCAGCTCGTGTTCGAGGGTCGAGTTGAAGCTCTCCGCGACCGCGTTGTCAAGCGCGGAACCGACCCTGCCCATCGACTGGGTCACCCCCAGCGCGTCGCATGCTTGGATGAACACGTCGCCGGTGTACTCGCCGCCCTTGTCGCTGTGGAAGATCACACCGGTGACGTCACCGCCGCGCACCGCGACCGCCATGCACAACGCTGCTTTCGCCAGTGGCGCGTCGTGATGGTCGCTGATCGCGAAGCCCGGCAGCCGACGCGAACGCGAGGTCTTCGACAGTGGCCAGGTAGAGCTTGCCTTCGTCGCATGGGATCTCGGTCAGATCACCACACCACCGTTGGTTGATCGCCGCCGCGGCGAAATCGCGCTTGACCAGATCCGGGATCGGTGCCGCGGCCTTGTCGGGACGTGTCAGACCACGTCGCTTGCGTTTCGGGGGCCGGCCCGCCAGGCCCTGGCGGACCATCGACGCCGCCACCGTCTTCATCGACACTCGCCAGCCCGCCTCGATGAGGTCCTCCCACACCCGCGGTGACCCGTAGGTGCCCGGCGTCCCACCCGAATCGTCGAACGACGCTTTCACCGCGGCGTCGAGCTCGGTGCGTCGACGCTGACGGGCGGTGGGTTCACGGTCATGCCACTTGTAGAACCACGACTCCGACACCCCCAACCACCGACAGCACTTCGCGTGGGGAACGCCATGATCGGCCCTCTGGGAGGCGATGAACGACGCCACGCTCATCGCGTCGCCTCCTTGACCCACAGGACCACGGATCGCTTGAGGACATCGCGCTCCATCCGCAACTCGGCGTTCTCATGCTCGAGCTGGGTCAGGCGGGCCCGTTCGTCAACCGTGACGCCTTCGGTCCCCCCGCGCTCGGCACGGTCCTTGTTCACCCAGTTGCCCAACGTGCCCTCGTGGATCCCGAGATCCCGTGCGACCTGCGCGACCGGCTTGCCTGTCTCCCGGACGATCCGCACCGCACCCTCACGGAACTCCGGGTCGTACTTCCTGCGCTTCTCTGGCATAGGAACTCCTCATAGTGGAGTCCTCCACACTTCGGGGGTCACCCGGACATCAGAGCCGCTCGGTGTCGGTGTGGGCGGTGGTGTGCCCTCGGCGGTCATCGGTCGTTCCTGGTGGCCCGTCATGCGCGAACGCGTTCCAGGTGCGGAGGAATGAACCGCCGATCGACGCGCGCCGGAGCGAAGCTCCTATGTTTGTCAAGGGTCGTTTCGGCGGTGCTGGCAGACCAGTGATGGGCCACTCGGGTGAGGGCAAGCTCTTATGAGGCCATGCGGTGCCGAAGGTGTTCGGGAGTGACGGGCCGGCGGTTCGTTCGCAGGACAGCCGGTGGCGTCGGGGCATTCGTGGGCCAGGCCCGTCACTCCAGATCTGGTCAGTCGCCCGCGAGGTGCGGGTAGAGCTCGCGGGCGACGTATCGCTTCAAGCTGCGCATGATCTCGCGGGTGGTGCGTGCTTCGGCGAGGCGACGGGCGATGTATTTGCGGGTGTGTTCATCGCCGCTCATGCGGGTGAACACGATCCGCCAGAGCGCATGGTTGGCGTGACGGTTGCCGCCGGGGTTGAGCCGAAAGCGTTGCTGGGTCTTCCCCGACGACGCAGGCAGCGGTGCGACGCCACACAGATGCGCGAACGCAGCTTGGTTGTGCAGCCGATGCGGATTGTCGCCAGCGGCGACCAACAAGATCGCGGCGGTGTGGGTGCCGACGCCGTAGACCTCGAGCAGGC
Source organism: uncultured Actinomycetes bacterium (assembly GCA_963819475.1). Taxonomy (GTDB): domain Bacteria; phylum Actinomycetota; class Acidimicrobiia; order IMCC26256; family DASPTH01; genus DASUAS01. The sequence continues at coordinate 272,575 of CAWFWE010000010.1, read as the reverse complement.
TCGGCGCGGTGCGCTTCACGAGGCGGTGGATCAGCTCGTCGAGGTGTCGGCTGTCTGCCTCGAGCGCCAACAAACGCGGGAGCGCCCCGTTCGAGGGCGAGTCGATCGAGGGGGGCGACGACGAGGTCGGCGTCGATGGAACGCTCGACCACGATGGCGGGGCATTCGCGAGTGAACTCGTCGACGATGTTCAAGAGCTTCAGCGTGCGGTGGTCCGAGGTGGTGTCGAAACTGGAAGTCGAGCGCCCACAGCGCGTTCGGCACGATCGGACACATCGCCCCGACGTCGACGCCAAGACCTCGCAGCGGCTGCTTCCGCTTCCGATACGGCACCCGCAATCCTTCCTCCCGCCACAGACGCTGGATCCGCTTGTTGTTCACCCGCCAGCCGTCACGCCGGGCGGCGTTCGTGGCGCGACGCCAACCCCACCGAGGCCGTTCTCGCGAGAAGCCACGCAGGAACCCGCGGAGAGCTTCCTCGTCGGACGGTGGCGGCGCTGGACAGCGCCGCTGGGTGGAACGATGCTGGCCGACCACACGACACGCCCGACGTTGGGAGACCCCGAACCGCGTCTGCAGCATCCCGGCGGCATCGCGGCGACGATTCGGGGTCAGAAGTTTCCCTCCGCCAGCTCCTTGAGCATCGCCTTGTCGAGCTCCGCTTCGGCGAGCAGCCGCTTCAGTCGGGTGTTCTCGACCTCGAGCTCCTTGAGCCGCTTCGCGTCGCTGGCCTTCATGCCGCCGTACTGGGCGAGCCAGCGATGCCACGTCGACTCCGCGATCTCGAGATGCCGACACACCTCGTCGAGCTCGGCACCACCCGCCAGGAGCTTGTTGCCCTCAGCAAGCTTGCGGATGATCTGGTCGGGCGTGTGCCGACGACGTCGTCTGGTCATGGTGCGGCCCTCCTCGCTCCAGTCTGGAGCAACGGACCCGCACAACACCTGGACCACTACCAGGGGGTCAGCTCACGTCGATCCCGACCTCGACGCGCAGCCGGTCGCCCATGCGGATCGAGTCCGACGGCGCGCGACCGCCGGACCGCAGCTCGAGGCGCTTGAAGACGTTCTGGTAGCCGCCGCCGGACGATTCTCGAGGTGCGTCGTGATCATTCCGCTCGGGTAGACGAACATTCACACCGATATCGTCGTCGGCGAGCTCCGGTCGGAGCACGTCGCCGTGTCCCGTGATCCGGAACTTTGGTCGTGATCTACGCGCCCTGGCGCGGCGTCGGAACCAGCGCGGTCATCGACCACGTGAGCAGGATGTTGCGCGGTCCGTCGAGTCAACTCCGATCACCGGATGCCCGTTTGCAGCCGATAGGTTTTGGTGGGTGCGTCTACGTATGCCGACCTGGAGAGGAATCCGTTCCCGGGCAGCCAAGCAGGGGAGAGCTGTTGAACAAGCTGTTGAAGAGTGGATTCAATCCCATCGCCGCGGAGTTCATCAGCTGAGCCACAACACAAGGGAAGACCGGTATCCAGCGATCTTCGATGCTGTGTGTGGATGCCTGCGGCCGGAAGGCGCCGAGGTCCTTTCATTCGGTTGTTCCACCGGTGAAGAACCGGCTGCTCTCGCCGAGCGTCTCCCGACCGCCCGCATCGTTGGTGCCGATGTGAGCAGCTATGTACTGAAGAGAGCCCGCCGGCGGTACGCGGAACAAACCAACATCTCTTTCGTCAACGCGGCCAAAAGCTGCCTGGACGAGATCGGGCCGTTCGACGCCATTTTCGCGATGTCAGTTTTTTGTCGGCAACCTGATACGGACAGCCTTCCAAACTGCTCCGAGCTTTACCCGTTCGAACGCTTCGAGGAGGCATGCAGCAGCCTCGATGCGCTCTTACGACCAGGTGGGTACCTAGTCCTCTACAACACGAACTATCGATTCACGGACACCGTGACTGCGACCGGCTATGAGGTCATCCACTTCGATGACGTTCGCGATTCGGGCATGGTCCCGAAGTTCGACATCGACGGAAGTCGCTCGTATGACCAGATCTACGCGCACTGCGTCTTTCGTAAGGCCCAGAGGAGAGAACCTTCCGCTTCGGATTCCTAACGTGGCGTCCAGGAATCATCCTTGGCGCGCGCCAAGATCTGATGGTGCGTTCGTGTCCGCTCGAAGATCAACGTCCATCAATGGCGCCTCCCTTCCTCAACGAGGAACTGGGTTGATGAAGCCCAAGTCTCGACGACTCGGTCCTCACGAGGATCGGAGGCCACGCTCCTTCATCGGGAACCCCGGGAGATATGCTCGCTTCGCGGGCAGTGCCCTTGATCGCGGTGAGGGGCGGATGCCAGGAACAGGGCTTTCCGAAATTTTCAGTGCGTCCAAGGGCGTACAGAGCCAGGCGCTCAACCGGGCCGGTGTGCAACCGTTTCGTGCGGTGTCCGCGCGACTGATCTACCGGATCGCTGCGGTAGGACATGCCGGAAAGCTCGACGACCTCTTCCGCCGGGGCTTCCTCATCCTCGAGGACTTCCTCCCTCCGGAGGAGTTCACGCGACTGCGAGACGAGGCTGCAGAGTTCGCCGATCTCTGGTCGCCGACATCGGTTGATGTGGACGGCGCTTCACGGTGCATCCGATGGAACCTGCCGCCCGACGAGCCCGATCGGTTTCCCCGCCTCAGGGAGTGGACTGACCAGACGCGCCTGATCGAGCTCGCGAGCGCAGCGGAGCAACATGCGCTGCGGCCACACGAGGGCATGCGGGTGCTCGAGCACCTGCACATCGGCGACCCGAGCCTGCATGACGGGCAGACCGATCTGCACATTGATGCACCGTTCAACACCCATAAGCTGTGGCTCTACCTCGACGACGTCACGCCGGACCACGCGCCGTTCGTCTACGTGCCGATGTCGCACAAGCTCGACTGGGTCCGCCTCCGGGGCGATTACCTCGAGTCGATTGGGAAGAACTTCGGGTCGCGGAAGGTCGGTGACGAAGAGGTACGCCGCCGAGGTCTCGAGACCGTAGTCGTGACGTGCCCGCGCAACACGCTCGTCCTGGTGAATACCTGCGGCTACCACTGCCGTGCTCCCGGCGCGCCCGGGGCGATGCGTCGCTCGCTTCACATGATGTTCCGTTCGAATCCCTTCTCCATCCGGCATCGGTTCCGCCAATGACGGAATCGCCACATACGTCGAGCACACGCGCTCTGTAGGCCTCGGCCCTTCCGATCGAGAGACATGGTGTGGTCAGGCGAAGAGGTCGACCGGGAGAGCAGGTCGCGTGTCCAATTCCGCGCGTAAGTGCGCCGGTCTCGCAAGAGACGCACCGCATGGGGAGACTGCGCACGCGCGGTCACGTGACGCAGCGTCGCTGAGAGGGAGGGTCAGCCGCCGACGGGGGACTGGGCGGCGGCGGCCTTGATGCCGGCGGCGTCGGCAGCCACCACGAAGCCGGCCTTGACCGCCTTGTCGGTCGCCGTGTTCCACGCCTTCACGAACGCGGCGTGCGACGGGTAGCGCGCGGCCAGGGTGGCGGCGTCGAAGGGTTTGGTCATGCCGAAGATGCCGCAGAAGCTGGTGCCCGACTGCCCGAGCCCGGAGAGCGTCGCGACCGGGACGTCGACCTGCGGAGTGCGGATCCCACCCTTCACGTTTCCATGGGCGTCGAGCGCGAACGGCGCCTCGGGGTCGCCGGTCGCCTGCAGATGTGGCGCCTTCGGCGGCGCGGTACCGCGTGCGATCCACGTGTCGAGCGCGTCGATCGACGCCCGCAGTACGTACGTCATCGGTCCGGCGTTGTACGGGGAATCGCACGTGATGACGCCGCCGTACACGCCGCTCGGCGGTTGCAGCATCGTCCCGAACAACTGGGCGTCGCCCGCGGGGCCGCCGGTGTCGGTTCCGGCGACGTCCAGCGTGTAGCTGTCGGCGTGTGACGTGCCCGCGACCTCCCAGTTGCGGAACCGCTTGGTATCGACCTGGCGCGCCCCGAGGTAGCCGAGCGCGATCAGGTCGGTCTCGGTCGTGAACGTCATCACCGGCACCGTGAGGTCGGTGCGGATCAAGGTCGGTGAGGGCGCAGGGATCGCCGGCAACGGCGCCTGCGAGAGGGCGGCGCCGCTGCCACCGCGGCTGTAGACGAAGTAGCCGTCGTACACGCCCTTGGTGAGCGGCTCGACCGCGTCGATGTAGGTGGTCATGCGAAACGCGGACTGGGACTCCCCGGCCGCGATCACGCGCTTCGGCACCAGTCCGCCGAGGACGTTCGCGGTCTTGGACCTCACCGCGCGGCCCGCCTGCGTGTACATGTCGTACGAGTACGAGTCGCCCGGGTGCACGAGCGCGCCGTACCGCGCCGAGTCGGCGTGCTTGAGGTCGAGGTTCGCGACGACCGCCCCGCCGCCACCTTCCACGCCGACCCGCTGCGCGGAGACCCCCACCCACGCGTAGCCCTCGCGGATGAGCTCGTCGTGCGCGACGAGCCAGATCGGCGCCGAGTCGAGACCGGCGCTCACGTTGTTCCACTCGACGATGACCGTGCCGTTGAACCGCTTCGGATCGATGGGCCGGTACACGACCATGCGGGTCTCGTACGGCGCGGTCGTGCCCGGTGCGACCGTCCACTTGCCGTCGGACGAGAGCGGGGTCGCACTGGTGTACGCGGTCGCGGTCCCGGACAGGAAGTACTCCGCCTGCTCGTAGCCGACCGACGCGAGGTCGAAGTTGGTCGACGCCAGTCTCGGCGCCCCCGCGATCGGCCCTTCGATCGTCGGGGTGGCGGCGCTCGACGTAGCGGCGCCGGAAGGCGTCGCGGCCGTCACGGCGAGCAGGGCCAGGACGGCGACGACCACACTGCGAGCTCGCACGGTTCCCTCCTGCCTCGGAGTGGCGTCAACCTACCGGGCGATGCTCCACCTTCGCCTTCAGCCGGCGCAGGTTGCCCGCCCAGATCCGGGTGAGCACCGGCCGGCCCAGCTGCTCGCCGGCCACGCCCGCCAACCACCACGGGAACGTGAGCCGCTCCTCCCAGCAGAAGTCGGTGGCGTCGCCCCCGGCCAGGGGCCGCAGCCGGAACTCGCCCGTGCCGGTCACCGCGCCCCGGTGCTCGATGCCCATGACGCACCCGGGCTCCCAGCGCGTCACCACGAAGTGGTCGGTGGTGTGGAGCGGGCCGACGCGCGTCACGCAGTCGAACGCGGCGCCGACGCCGGAGTGCTGCTCGCTGCGGAACGTGATCGACTCGGCGTCGAGCATCCACTCGGTGTGCGTCTCGATGCGCTCCACCGCGCGCCACACCTCCTCGGGGGACGCGGCGATGGTGGTGCAGATGTGGATGGCGACGCTCACGCCGACGCCGTGCGCAGGTCGACCACCGCCTGTTCCGGGGGCGTGCTGTTGACGAGGATGCCGGTCGCCTGCTCGAACCCGGCGGCGATCGACACGCGCGGTGTCACCTCGACGTACCAGTGGAAGGGTGCCCGGCCGCGCGGCGTCCCGTAGATCACCATGTTGTACGGCACGTCGCCGCCGACGGCGCGGGCGAGGCGGGCCAGGCCGTCGCGCAGCGCGAGCCCCACCTCGACGACCACGTCGTCGTCGGCGGTCGCGAGCTCGGGGCCGGCGTCGTCGTGGGCGATGCGGAACATCCAGCGCGCGGTCGAGGCGCGCGGGCACCACGTGGTCACCGCGCCGCGACGGTCGACGACGAGGTCCTCGGGCGCGGCATCCGCGAGCACGAGGTCGGTGCCGGCGGCGTCGAAGCGGGCCAGCGCCCGCTCGACCGCGGCGGGGACGAAGTCGAGGGCGAAGACCTGGGCGTGCGGGTGCACCATCGACGCACCGGCGGCGGGGAGGTGGTTGATGGTCGCGAAGGCATACGGGTAGCCCGCGTCGAGGTGCGTGCGCACCCGGTCGCGCAGCACGGTCGACACCTCCGCCGCGAGCCGGTCGTCGAGCTCGGCGAACGACCGGTGGTCGGGGGAGAGCGCCACGACCTCGTGCACCCCTCGCACGTTGCCTGCGCCGTCGTCGTCGCCGACGATCGGGAACTTGTTCGGGAACACCCGCACCCGCCAGCCCGGGGTTCCCGGCGCGCCGGGACCGGTGCGCGCCAGCTCCGGTGGGGTCTCCTCCTCGTACCCGGGACAGAACGGGCAGTGGTCCGCACCGGCGGCGTCGTGGGCCGACGACGCGAAGGTGATCGGGCGGGCGGCGCGCCCGGCGGCGACGATCACGTCGAGCCCGCTCAACGGGTCGTGGCGGAGCTCCGACATTGCGATCAGGTTACGCGGGGACCGTGAGTGACCGGACCGCTCGGGCAAGCCCCTAAATTCGTGGGCGATGCCGAGTCTCGTGATCCTGGGTGGTGGCCCCGCGGGCAACACGTGCGCGAGCGTCGCCGCGACGCTGGGGGCCGACGTGACGCTCGTCGAGCGCGACATCGTCGGCGGTGCGGCCCACCTGTGGGACTGCATCCCGTCGAAGGCGTTGATCGCGACCGGTGGTGAGCTCGTCGAGCTCGACCGGGCGCACGCCATGGGGCTCTCGGCGCAGGGGCACCTCGACATCGAGGCGCTCCGCGAGCGGGTCGCATCGATCGAGAGCCGTCTGCACCACTCGATCACCACGCAGCTCGCGTCGCAGCAGGTCCGGGTGATCCACGGGCGGGCCGAGCTGAAGGGCCCGCACGAGGTGGTGATCGACACCAACGGGGTGATCGAGGAGCTGTCGGCCGACTACATCGTCGTCGCCACCGGGTCCCGGCCCCGCGTCCCCGACTTCGTCACCGTCGACCGCGAGCGCGTCCTCACCACGCGCGACGCCTACCCGCCGCCCGAGATCCCCGAGCACGCCATCGTCATCGGCTCGGGCGTGACCGGGGTGGAGTTCACCCATCTCTTCGACTCGCTCGGCGCCAAGGTGACGCTCCTCGTGTCCCGCCAGCAGGTGCTGCCGATCAAGGACGCCGAGGTGGCCTCGGTGCTCGAGGACGCGTTCCTGCAGCGGGGCATCACGCTCCTGAAGGGGGCGCGGGCGAGCGCGGTCGAGCGCACCGGCGACTCGGTGGTCGTGCGCTGCGAGGACGGTCGCGCCATCGAGGGGTCGCACGCGCTCCTGGCCGTCGGCTCGATCCCCAACAGCGAGGGCCTGGGGCTCGACAGCGCCGGCGTCGACGTCGACCGGGGTGGCTACATCCCGGTGAACCACAACTGCCTGTCGAACGTGCCGCACATCTACGCCGCCGGCGACGTCTCCGGGAAGCTCCCGTTGTCGTCGGTGGCGGCGATGCAGGGCCGCAAGATCGCCGAGCACCTCATGGGCATGCACAACCGGCCCCACCGCCACCTCGACTACGACAAGGCGGCGTCGGCGGTGTTCACCGATCCCGAGATCGCCGACGTCGGGCTGGCGGAGGCGGAGGCGTTCGCCGAGGGCCGGAAGATCCGCGTGACCAAGGTGCCGTTCACCGCCAACGCCAAGGCGCTGATCAAGGGCGACGCCCGCGGCTTCGTGAAGATCCTGTCCGACCCCGCCACCGGCGTGGTGCTCGGCGGCTCGATCGTCGGTCGCAACGCGGCCGAGCTGATCAGCGTGCTCGCGGTGGCGGTCACCAACGGGTTGCGGGTGGGTGACATCGTCGACTCGCTGCTCGTGCACCCGTCGTTGGCCGAGCTGCTCGCCGACGCCGCGAGTTAGCCGATGGCTGCTGCGAACCGCCGCACCGTCGATCCTCTTCCATGCCTGAGGTCGCGCAGACCAACCTGCAGCTCTACAACCAGCTCGTTGCGGCCGGTTGGTCAGACGCCAACCTTCGACTGCACACAGGCGGCATATGCGCTGGCGGCCGATCTGTTGCCGGGCAGATGCGGTCGTCGGGCAAGACGTTTCTCGAGCATCTTGTCGGGACCGCGAGCCGGTTGTTGCGGTGGGCGGGCGACCAGTCCTCGTCCATGCCGCGTTGCTCCACGCGACCTACACCTTTGGCGAGTTCGGCGACGGGCAGCGCAACGCGGCGGAGTCGAAGCGCGCTGCTGTGCGCGCCGTCATCGGGGCCGAGGCCGAGGAACTCGTCGCCGGATATGCGACTCTCGGCTACTCCGCGGACACGATCCGGGACTGGCAGCAGCGGGCCCACATCCTGAGTCCACTTGAACACGACCTCGCGGTGCTGCGGCTCGCGAACGAGGTCGACGAGCACATTGACCTCGGTACGCGGTACTCCGACCGGCACGGCCACCCAATGTCGAGTGATTCGGTCTTCCTGGACATGATCGTGCTTGCTGACGAGCTCGACGAACCCGCGCTGGCCGATCTGATGGACCGAATCCGAATCGGCGAAGCCGAGGTTCTAGTGCCGGTGGTACTCAGGTCACGCGCAAGTGGACGCGAGGTCATTGCGCCCCGGTCGTACTGGCATCGCCCGGCATTTGGGATCCAGCGGGCGAAGCGCGGGGTCCGCAAACGGGTTGCAGCCATTCGACGACTGTGGCGGGGTCGTGCGCCGACAACATGAGCGGTCCGAACGCGGTGAGCGGTCATACTCACGGTGAGGGTTGTCATTCCGGTGCGGAACGCTGAGCGCAACCTCGACCTTCCGCTCGAAGCTCTGGAGCACAGCGCGCTGGTCGTCGCGTCCTTTCTCCGGAGCCGACGCTTCTACGCCGTCTGGCCCGACTCCGAGCTTCTCAAGGATCCACAGGTCGACGACCCAACGATGTCGCTGCGTTGTGAATCCGCGACCATCGCCTACACCCGCGGACCGGCTGGGCCGGCGGCGACGTCTGCCTCATCGATGACGATCAAGCGCGCGCCGGATCTTCCGGTTCACACGCTGCAGTCGATGGGGTTTCAGCAGTCTGACTCTTGCGCGACCAAGACTCGATCGAGGGGCGGGCCGCCGCGTGATGTTCCGCTCGAGGCGGAAGTCGTCTCCGAGTGATGCATCACCGCGCTGGACGACCGCGAACCCGTGGTAGATCGTCAAGTCAGAGATGACGTCGACCGTGCTACCGACCACCTCGGTGAGCTCGCGAACCAGATCGGTGAGCGATGGTTCCTTCGCCAAGGCATGATCCGGGCTCTGAGAGGCCCTCCAGTGTCCCCACGCCCAGTCCTCGATGATGTACAGCCCCCCGGGACGCAAGCGGGGAAAGATCGTCTCGAAACTCGCCTTCGTCGCGGCATACCGATGTGACGCATCGTCCAGCACTAGGTCGAGCGAACCACCCAAATCTCCATCGACAATGGAGCGCATCGTCGCCGAGTCCGCTTGATCGACTCGCCAGTGCGTCTTGACACGGTCGGAGGCGTCGCGGCTCTCAACGAAGCGTCGAAAGTACTCGCTGTCAGCGCGGTCTTGGATGTCGGCGCCGACATGTATCTGCGGACTGAAGCATAGATTCCAGAACGCGACGCTGCCCCCGTCCCACATCCCAAGTTCGAGTATCGACCGAGGACGAAAGTCAGTGTGCCGCCAGAAGCGGGCGTACTCATCGACAAGACTCTTAAGTTTGTAGAACCGGAAGCACTGGTCCCCCAGCTCCCAATTCGGCGAATGAACTTGTTCCAGTCGGAATACGAGACCGTCGAGCAGGAGGCGGTCCGGTTGCCAATCGAGTCGCTCGAAGAAGTCCACCTGCATGCGCCCGCCGTTCGCCTCTGAACCGATGCGCCTGGCCGGTTCGGTCGGTTGCGTCACTTCTGTCGCACAAGAATGCCTCGTGCAGCGTTCGCCAGACCAAGCGCCGCGGAGTGAAGCAACTCGGGAAAACTACGGCAAGAACGCCATGAAGTCCGACGCGGCGGACACCTCCGATCCGAGAATCACACGAACACTCTTATCCGGTGGAGCCGGTCCCGCATTCATCCAACGCTTGGCGCTCCTCGAGGAAGGGCCAGCGGTCGTCGTCGCCGTGTGCCCAGCCGACTGCCCACTGGCCGGCGCTCCTCCGGCTCGTACCGCCGCAAGAACGGCAACACGCACGCGTAAGCCTGTTCAGAACGCTGGTCGCTGACCGTTGGGCCCCAACTCAGCGGGCAAGTCCGGTACGCCGCACGCCGCCGCAAACGTCGCCGCGTAACCGCCAAGTGTCGCTCTCTTGTGGCCTCGAGCTCTCGCGGACTGTCGTTGCGTGCTCCCTGAGCGCGAGGTCTGTCTCTGTCGGGCGAGAGCACTGCCACATACGTCGGGACGAAGAGCCCCGGCCACCGGGCAATGAGCGCGAGGCCGATCGCGCGGTTCCGCGCCGGTCCGATCAACGTGTACTCCGCATCGACGCACCAGCCGTTAGTTGCGGCTGAGTAACGGCAGAACTCCTGCGCCTCGCCCAGAGTGAATCGCCAGCGGTGACGATCTCGCGGTGCGTCGGCGGGTAGACCCCACTTGCCGGTGTGGCGGCCGCGGAGGGTAAGCAGACGTTGCTTGACGTCGAACTCGTTTGGCAATGAGAGCACGACGTTCCGCCGCGGACCCGACACAGCTCGGCGAAGGCTGCGTGGATCCCGTCGGTGTGCTCCAGAACGTCAAGCGCCACGACGACGTCGACCGAGTCGTTTGGGAACGGCAAGTGATCGCCCAGATCGGCGACAACGTCGCCACTGGCGGCCAGGTCAACCCCCACATATGGTGCGGAGCCGTCCGCTGCCAACGCTCGCTCGACCTCGCGCGATCGACACCCGACATCAAGAACGGTGCCCGACCAGATCGGCAGGGTGCCATCCAGGATCGCCGCGACCTTCGCCTCGCCGCTCTCCCGGGCCATTGCCAGTGGCTTCATCGACGACGATGCTAACGACCGCGGTTACTGCAGAGGGTCGTGCAACTGCGCAGCGGGCTTAAGGCGCAGGTGCATGCGGTGGTGGCCACGCTGCCACTAACGACCATGCGGACGCGGAGCATCTGACCTGCGCTTTCGGGAACGGAGGTGATGGGAGGTGAACCCACGACTCCTACGTTACGAAGGCAGATCGGTCCGGATCTTGGCGAACATCAGCGACGCGTAACGGCTGGTCAGGTGAGGGATGCGGACCTCAACGAACGCCGACGAATGCCAGCGTTCGCGGGATGGATACGGTATCGCCAGTCAGCAAGACTCTGCAACCTTGACATGAGGGCTCATGTTGCGAGCGTGCGCCTTCGGAACACTTGCGAGCATTGCGGACACCGCTGGATCGAGAACGTAGCCAAGCTTGACCTAGAACACCTGGAAAGCAGAGGCCGCCAAGGTTGACACCACCGAAGAGGAGGACTGGCGTCAGACGATGGTCGACTCGCCGGAGGCCACGCACAACGAGGTGCGCAGCATCTGCCGCGTCGTGCAGTTCTTCTCCGTGCTCTGGCTCCTCGGCATCGTCGCCGGCATCGTGATCGCCCTTGTCGCCGCGAAATAGCGACGACGAGACAGGGTGGCGGAGCGACAGCTGATCCTGTAAGACTCCATGGAATGGCGCAGCCGAAGCGCGTTGCCTTCGCTATCCGCCACTTCGGACTGACCGCTCGCGGTGCTCGATGTCGGCTGTGGATGGGGTGAGTACCTCCAGTACTTCGGTGCCGGGTCCGTCGGCCTCGATCTCGACCCGACGAGAGCCACGGACCGCGGGCTCTGCGCTCGGGCTTGGAACTTCACCGACGGCGTCCCGGACGACCTGCAGGGGCAGTTCGACGGCATATGGTGCTCGAACCTCCTTGAGCACGTACCCGCCCCACACGAGTTCTTGATCAACTACGCGCGGCAGCGCGCAGCCGGCCGTCTGTTCGTTGCCGTGCCGCACCCGACCGCTACCAGGGCCGTTCCTGGCATGGCTACCTGGCCGACGACCACATCAACTTCTTCACGCCGCGCACGCTGTACTGGACCCTCGCCCCGGGGTACGCCGTCGACTTTCTTGGTTCGCCCTCGGTGCCGAAGCTCCCTCCTCGTATCGCTGCATACTTGGCCCCAGTTGCGCCGGTCCTCATGGCTGTTGGTAGACCGGATCCCGACTTCCGGTACCCGGAGAAGGCGCACAAGGTGCTCTCGAACGGTCGGATCGAGTTCAAGGGTCCGGTCTCCGTCGTCTGAACGCGACGATGCCCCGGGCGGAAGCCCCGTGGCACACGTCAGTGTGCTCGATTTCCGGCGGAAATCTACGACTGCACGACCGCATCGACGACGTGGACGGTGTTGTAGTCGCCGTCGTCCGGCAGGTGCGTATAGCTCTCACCACTGTCCCGCCGAGGTGCCAGCCCAGGATGTAACAGCCCGCGACATCAAATGCCAGCCCGAGCTCGGATTCATGGGAGGGGGCTGGCCGCCTAATCCAACCTTTCTCCAACACCGGGCGGTTGAAGGGTCGCGCTTCTAGCGTCGACCCGACAGAGGCAAACAAAATCGTGCTTCACCTCCTCGAGCAATGCCGTCCGGCCGCACGCACAGAGAGAAGACATGAACATGGGAACACAGATCACGGTGGCGTCGGCACCCACCACGATGTGCATTGCTGCCACCAGGGCTTGACGCCTGGTAGTGGCCGAGAGCACTATGCGCCGAAGGACGCGCATGACGCCCCGTCCGTAGTCGTCGTGCAGCGTGAGCGCTTCGGGAGCGCGAGGGAGAGTCTCGAAAGCGTGCTGTCAACGGTGCAATCAGGGACTCGGCTCATCTACGTGGACGGGTTTCCCACGGCCATCGCCCGGGGCATTGCCAGGTCGGCGATCGTGCAGACGCCCGCGTCGAGCCGAGTAGCCGAGCCTGGGTTCCATGCCTGAGGTCGCGCAGACCAACCTGCAGCTCTACAACCAGCTCGTTGCGGCCGGTTGGTCAGACGCCAACCTTCAGCGCGCACAGGCGGCATATGCGCTGGCGGCTGATCTGTTTGCCGGGCAGATGCGGTCGTCGGGCAAGACGTTTCTCGAGCATCTTGTCGGGACCGCGAGCGCGGTTGTTGCGGTGGGCGGGCGACCAGTCCTCGTCCATGCCGCGTTGCTCCACGCGACCTACACCTCTGGCGAGTTCGGCGACGGGCAGCGCAACGCGGCGGAGTCGAAGTGCGCGTGCTGTCCGCGCCGTCATCGGGGCCGAGGCCGAGGAACTCGTCGCCGGATATGCGACTCTCGGCTACTCCGCGGACACGATCCGGGACTGGCAGCAGCGGGCCCACATCCTGAGTCCACTTGAACACGACCTCGCGGTGCTGCGGCTCGCGAACGAGGTCGACGAGCACATTGACCTCGGTACGCGGTACTCCGACCGGCACGGCCACCCAATGTCGAGTGATTCGGTCTTCCTGGACATGATCGTGCTTGCTGACGAGCTCGACGAACCCGCGCTGGCCGATCTGATGGACCGAATCCGAATCGGCGAAGCCGAGGTTCTAGTGCCGGTGGTACTCAGGTCACGCGCAAGTGGACGCGAGGTCATCGCGCCCCGGTCTACTGGCATCGCCCGGCATTTGGGATCCAGCGGGCGAAGCGTGGGGTCCGCAGACGGGTTGCGGGCGTTCCCGGGCTTCGACGACTGTGGCGGATCGCGAGCTGACAACGTGAGCGGTCCGAACGACTGGTAGCGGGTGGGTGACATCGTCGACTCGCTACTCGTGCACCCGCCGCTGGTCGAGCCGCTGGCCGACGCCGCGAGTCCACTGCTGCGTTCCGCGGCGTTGGCGGACTGCTTGTATTCGGTCGCCCAAGCGCGCGTGCTGCGCCAATGACCATCTGAACCCCTTCTGCGCTCGTAGCCATCCACAGTTCGCTGCGATGCGGAGGGCTCCCTCGGTGAGATTCTCTGTCGTGAGCGCCGCCAGCGGAACCAGGCGATTCGGCCCCCGCGACTGCGGGCACGATGAATCGGGCGTCACAAGTCTCGACTCGCGCGACGTGTCCCAGATGTTTCGTACCGTACAAGTCTGCCGTGCTCCCGACCTGTGGAGAGGTCCCGTGGGACGTGTCCACAGGCAGCAGCCTGGTCGGGAAGGCTCCGTCGACGAGCTATGGCTCCACGGGGCCACGGGCGGTCTCTGCCATCCTTCCGCCTACTCGACGAGCTCGCCGCGGACGACAGTGACGGCGTGCCCGCCGACGCGGACCCGCTCGTCGTCCACCTCCACGCGCACGATGCCACCCCGCGCCGACACCTGGTGGCCGACGAGCGACGTACGCCGACCCGCGGCGCCTACCACGGGCCCAGCGCAGTGCGCCGAACCGGTGACGGGGTCCTCGTCGATCCCGACGCGCGGCGCGAAGCACCTCGACACGAAGTCCGCGCCCTCCTCGTTCCCGCCGTCGGCCGCGGCCGTCACGATGACCGCCCGCGTCTCGATACGCGCGAGGGCGACGAGGTCGGGCGTGAGCGCGCGGACGGTGCCGGCGTCGGCCAGCTCCACGAGGTGGTCGTGACGGTTGCGCGCCACGCGCACCGGCGCCGCGCCCAGCGCGGGCGCCAGCCCGGCCGGTTCCTCGATCTCCTCCGACGGCAGCGTGGGGAAGTCCATCCAGATGCTCTCCTCGCGGTCGACGCGGCACGTGAGCGGGCTGCTCGCGGTGGCGAACACCAGCGGTTCCTCGGGCGAGCGCACCGCCGACTCCCACGGCACGTGCGCGGTCGCGAGCGTCGCGTGCCCGCAGAGGTCGACCTCCACCCGCCGGGTGAACCAGCGCAACGGCAGCTGGTCGCCCGCGTCGTCGACCACGACGAACGCGGTCTCGGAGAGGTTCATCTCGGCCGCGACCGCGAGCATCCACGCGTCGTCACGTGGGGTGTCCAGCACGCACACCGCGGCCGGGTTGCCGCGGAACGGTTGCTCGGTGAAGGCGTCGACCTGGAAGAGCTCCGGGCTCACTCGATGACGAGCAGCACGTCGCCGGTGCCGACGGTGTCGCCCTCGGCGACCCGGACCTCCTGCACCGTGCCCGACTTCTCGGCGGTGATGTGGTTCTCCATCTTCATCGCCTCGAGCACGAGCACCGACTGCCCGGCTTCCACCGCGTCGCCCGCGGCGACGAGCACCTTGACGATCGTGCCCTGCATCGGCGCGCTGATCGTGCCGCTGCCCGCCGCACCGCCGGAGCCGCTGGCCCCGGGACGCGGTCGGGCGGCCGCTTCTTCGGCGCCGCGCCGGCCGCGCGTCGCCTCGGGCAGCCAGAGCTTCACCGAGTAGCGCTTGCCGTCGACCTCCACCGGCACCGTGCGCTCGAGCAACGGCTCGGGCTCGTCCGACCCCTCGACGAGCGTGGTGGCGGGAGCGGCGGCGGCGTCGACGAACGTGTCGGGGTCGATCTCGTCCTCCACCCACTTCGTGGAGTGCTCGACCGCGGCGAACCCGGGATGCGACAGCAGCGCGACGTGCGCGGGAATGGTGGTGCTCACGCCGTGATCTCGAACTCGCCCAGCGCCCGCAGCATGCGGTGACGCGCCGCCTCGCGGTCGGGACCCCACACCACGAGCTTCCCGATCAGGTTGTCGTAGTGCTGCGACACGGTGTCGCCCTCGCGCGTACCCGCCGTCCCAGCGCACGCCCGGGCCGCCCGGGAGCCGCAGGTGGGTGATGGTGCCGGGCGAGGGGAGGAAGCCCTTGGCCGGGTCCTCGGCGTTGATGCGGCACTCGATGGAGTGGCCGTGGTGCTCGACGTCGTCCGCGGTGAACGACAGCGGCTCACCGGCCGCGACCCGCAGCTGCTCGGCGACGAGGTCGAGCTGCGTGACCTCCTCGGTGACGCAGTGCTCCACCTGGAGGCGGGTGTTCATCTCCAGGAACCAGAACTCGCCGTCCTCGTACAGGCACTCGACGGTGCCCGCGTTCACGTACCCGCACGCCCGCGCGACCTTGACCGCCGCGTCGCCCATCGCGGCGCGGATCTCGTCGCTGAGGCCGGGCGCGGGGCTCTCCTCGATCAGCTTCTGGTGGCGACGCTGGGTCGAGCAGTCGCGTTCCCCGAGCGAGACGACGTTGCCGTGGGTGTCGGCGAACACCTGCAGCTCGATGTGGCGGGGCCTGGTGAGGTAGCGCTCCATGTAGCACTCGCCCCGCCCGAAGTAGGCGACGGCTTCGCGCGACGCGGACTCGAAGGCGGCCTCCGCCTCACCGGCGCTCCGCGCGATCTTGAGCCCCCGACCGCCACCGCCGTACGCGGCCTTGATCGCGACCGGCCAGCCGTATTCGTTGCCGAAGGCGACGACCTCGGAGGCGTCCTGGATGGGATCGAGGGTGCCGGGCACCGACGCCACGTCGGCGGCGGCGGCCGCCTTCCGCGACGAGATCTTGTCGCCCATGATCTCGATCGCCTCGGGGGGCGGCCCGATCCACGCGACGCCCCGCTCGCTGATGGCGCGGGCGAAGTCGGCGTTCTCGGAGAAGAAGCCGTACCCCGGGTGCACGGCCTCGGCGCCGCTGCGCGCGATGGCGTCGAGGATGGCCTCGGTGTTGAGGTAGCTCTCGGCGGCGGTCTGACCGCCGAGCGCGTACGCCTCGTCGGCGTAGCGCACGTGCATCGCGTCCCGGTCGAGCTCGGAGTAGACCGCGACGGTGGTGACGCCGAGCTCTCGGCAGGTGCGCATGACCCGAACCGCGATCTCGCCCCGGTTCGCAATGAGGACCTTGGTGAACACGTGCCCCTCGGATGATCTGGCGACAGGTCGCCGTATCCTACGGCGGTGCCTGCACCGGTCCGCACCTCGGAAGTGGGGCGCTGGCGGGTCGAGCACTTCGCGGCGCTCGACTCGACCAACCGCCACGTGCTCGATGCGGCCCGGGCCGGTGCCGCGGACGGGCTGGTGGCGGTGGCCGACGTCCAGACCGCGGGCCGCGGCCGCCTCGACCGGACCTGGCAGGCGCCGCCCGGCTCCTCCCTGCTGGTCTCGGCCCTCGTGCGCACCCCGGGCGACGCCGGGCCGGTGGTGATGGCCGCCGCGGTGGCCCTGGCGGGCGCAGTCGACCGGGTGGCCGGGGTGCCGGCGAGGCTCAAGTGGCCCAACGACCTCGTGGTCGGCGACACGAAGCTGGCCGGGCTCCTCGCCGAGCGCGACGGCGAGGCGCTGGTCGTGGGCGCCGGCTGCAACGTGAACTGGGAGCGGTTCCCGGACGACCTCGAGGGGTCGGCCACCTCGTGCAACCTCGAGGCCGGCCATCCCGTCGACCGCGACGCGCTCCTCGTCGCCTTCCTCGACGGCTTCGCCGCCGTCCTCGGCCGGGGTGGTGGCGTGGTCGACGAGTACCGCGACCGGCTGGCGACGCTGGGTCGGCGCGTCCGGGTCGAGCCGGTGCGCGGCGACCCGCTGCTCGGCACCGCGATCGACGTCACCGACGACGGCGCGCTGGTCGTGCGCGACGACGCGGGCACCGACCACACCGTCGCCAACGCCGACGTCGTCCACCTCCGCTGACCGGCCCGCGCCGCGCAGCCCCCCCCAAACAACAACCACCATCCAGGCAGCGATAGTACAAGCCACGGGCACGGCACGACAGAGAGACAAAAAGCGCACACGACAGAACAGCGCGGGAAACCGCGGGCCGAGAGGGCGCGCGGCAGGCACGGCGCTCAAACGAGGGCATGAAGGCGAATGACGCGAGCGTCTCAAGGAACTCGAGAGCGAGAACACCCGTCTGACTACCGCACTCGCTTCGACACCAGCCAGTCACGAAGCTTGCCGCCCGCCTCGCAAGCAATGGGGGCGTGAGATCGTTGGCGAGGAGCCGCAGCCGAGTCGGATCCGACGATTCGGGTCGGCTGTGGAAGATCGTCCTGTGGGCGGGCGCACGCTCGGACTCGGGCCTGCCGTTGGTGTAGTAGTACAGGGCGAGAGACTTCGGCTGATGTCGGGCGGACACACGGAGCGAGTCCGGATGACCGTGCAGCGCCCGATCGCTCACGCTGAAGACCGACACACCGGTTGAAGTCGGGCCTGATCCGTCGACGCAGGTCATCGTCTCCGCGTCCCAGAGCTCGAGGTGTCCGCCCCACTCGTCCTCCCACTCGCGGTTCAGGTAGAGGAGCAGGTTGAGCCGGCGGTCCAGTTGTAGAAACCGATGGACGTTGAAGTCAGCGTGGACACCCAGCCGTCCACCCGCCTGGATCTGGTGCAGACCACCGCCGACCAACGCAGGATCGGGCACCAGGCCGTGGATCCCGGTCAGTACCTCGAGGAACTCGATGAAGGTGCCGAGATTCAGCTCGCCAAGCACGGAGCGCGTCACCGGCCCCATCGCAGCCCACACGGAGCTCGCGGCCTTTAGTTCGTAGGCCTGGTCGAACTGATGCTCCATCTGGGACGCAAAAGGGAATTCGGCGAGTATACGGTCGAGCACAGCTTCGGGGAACAGACCGTCGATGACGACGTGCGAGAACGGTTGCGCCGCCGCATACTCGCCGGCCAGGCTGCGTCCGAGTTCGAGCAGTGCGTCCCGATCCAGCGCGAGGCCGGGGGACACTTCCGTGCGTGCGATCGTCATCGGCTTCCCTGCGGTCAGCGCTTGAGGTCGAGGCGCTCGGTCTCCGGAGGCGGCCCGACGTACGTGTCGTAGTCCTTGTGCATGAACCGGTGCATCGCGAACATCCTCGGGGGCCAGGACACGGGCGCCGACGCGTTTCGCCTCGAGCCCGTTGATCGGAAGGATCTTGGTGCCATCGTGCTGCTCGTTGAACTCGCGGATGGCGAGCAACTCTCCGACGTACTCGTTGTGCAGCACATGGTCGGGGCCCACGACGTCGTCGAAGTAGCACAACACGCGGGGCAAGACGTGCTCGTCCCCGAGGTCGAATACCCGGAGAGCGTCCACTGTCGAGCTGTAGTAGTCGAGATCCACGGCGACGAAGGCGATCGGTGCCGGATGATGCGCGTCCGTGAACTTCGGCACGGTCTCCGCGACGTCGCCGAGCACGAGCCGTGCGGTCGTCAGCCGGGACAGCAGCGCCTCCACGTCCATGCGGAAGTACCCGTTCTGCCACGTGTAGGGGAGATCGCGGTAGTCGGTCGTCGTCGGGAGGCCGTCCGCACCGTCGAACCCGTAGACCTGGATGTCGACACCCGTCGCTATCGCGGCGTCGCGTGTAATCCGCTCCAGTGCGAGGAGACCGTTTCCGCCGGCGACCCCGAACTCGATCACGCTGACCGTCGGATACCCCAGCTTCCGAGCCAGCAGCGCGCCCTGCTGGACGCCGTAGGCGTAGTGAGGCCGGTCATAGAGATCTAGTGCGCATCGAGTTTCGAACGAACCGAACGGATGGCGCCGCAGACACGATGCAACGTGCGCCCCGGTTGGTACAGGACCCGTAGCGAACGCTCCAGCAACTGGTCCCGAGACACCTTCATCGCTCCTCCGTTCGATCCGTCTCGGAGTCACGTTCGAGAAAGCACGGCCACCGCGTGTGCTCACTCCGACACCAGCCCCACATGGGCCATCCTGGCCGCGACCCGTTCCTTGAGCTGAATCTATTCTCCGCTCGTGCGCCGATGGTCTCGTCGTCCGTCACGGCCGCAATGTGGCTGGCAGCTATGGCACGGAGAGAGGCGATTCGCCGGTCCCACATTGGCGTGATAGCTCTTCCTGAGGCGGTTCGGTGGCCCGACTTTAACCGGATCATGGTGAGCGCCACCAAGGATAGGACGTTACTCAGGAGATGCTCTTAGACGGCCGACATGGCGATCGCGGGACGGGTCGGTTCTTTAACCATGGTGCGCCTTGCGGTCGCACGCACGCTAATGCACGGTCGAGGCCGACATGTCTACGATCCCCGCGATACGTGCCGGGTCGAGTTTGTCGTTTCCGGCGCACACCTCGACCCGACGCTCGGGAGACCGTGGTGTACGCGTCGGACACGATGATGAGCGGTTGTGCTTCCACGACCAACCCTCTCCAATCAGGCGTCGTTGCCATGATCGCGGGCGGCGACGACGAGGGCTGCGTGCCATCCCGGTCCGCGGCCACCAGGCGGCGGATGGATGTGCGCCATGTCGAGACCGCTCCGTGACAGCACCCAAGCAATGATGCTGTTCGAGTTCCACATCTCCCCAGCATGCAGTTCGTCTCGACCCCACACGGGCGTCGGAACGGACGGCACCACATCGAGGAGCCGCCTCACCGTGATCAGGTCCTCGGACAGTCGCACGGGACTGGCCACGGCCTTGTGCACGTCAGGGATCGATCCGTCGAGCCAACGCCGAATCTCGTAGCAGAAGATCCGAACGTGACGGGCCTATTTCATTCCAACCGCACCTTCGGCCACGACGCCGCGAGCCTCCCCATCCGTGTCCGGAACGGGTGTTTGTTCAAGGACGTAGCGCCCTTCTGCTGCACTTCCAGCCCGAGTGGTACAGCCGGCGACGTTCTCGTCGTTGGACGCGTGCCGAGACGGCTTCATAGATCTCGCCGCTGACCCGAGCGGCGTGCGCGCCCGCACCGAGAGGTATCCAGAACAGGTCGACGGCTGCGACGCCGGAGCCGACGCATCGGTTCGTCATCGCACTCTGACGCGCGAGTGACGCGAGAACGGCCGATCAGGGGTCGAGGTCGCGGGCGACGAGCGCGGTGAACGCGGTGGCGAGGGTCGAGGTGAGCGGGCCGGGCACCGACGGCAGCGCCCGCTCGTCGACCGCGGCGATCGGCTGCACCTCGCGCGTCGTGGAGGTGAGGAACGCCTCGTCGGCGTCGTGCAGGGCGCCGACCGGCGTCGCCGTCTCGCGGATCTCGATGCCCAGCTCACGGGCGAGCTCCAGCACCAGCGCGCGCGTCACCCCGAGCAGGCAGCCCGACGAACCCGGCGGCGTGACCGCCACGCCGTCGCGCACCACGAACACGTTGGAGCCGGTGGCCTCGCACAGCTCGTCGCGCGTGTTGGCGAACATCGCTTCGCTGGCGCCGCGCTCGTGCGCGTAGGCGAGCGCCCGCACGTTCTCGGCGTACGACGTGGTCTTCAGCCCCGCGGTCGCGCCGCGGTCGTTGCGCACCCACGGCACCACGACGACGTCCACCGACGCGGGCCACGGTCGCACCGGGCTGCTGGCGACGATGACCGTCGGGCCCGCGTCGCCGCGCTCCGAACCGAGCGGCGCCACGCCACCGGTGACCGTGATCCGCAGGCGCGCCTCCTCGTACCCGTTCGCCGCGAGCACGGTGTCGGCCGCCATGCGCAGCTCGTCGCGATCGGGCACCGCGAGACCGAGCCCGGAGGCCGAGTGCGCGAGGCGGTCGAGGTGGCGGGTCCACGCGAACGGCTGACCGCCGTACACGTGGATGGTCTCGAACACGCCGTCGCCGACGAGCAGCCCGTGGTCGAAGGGCGACACGCGTGCTTCGGCCGCGTCGACCAGCTTGCCGTCGACCCACACCGACGTGGGGGCGCTCACGACGCGACCAGGGCGACGGTGTCGGCGCCGGCGAGGCGGAGGAGGCGGCTGGCCTTCAGCTCGGTCTCGTCCCATTCGGCGCCGGGCCGCGAATCGGCGACGATGCCGCCGCCCACCCCCAACTGGGTGCCACCGTGCTCGCCGTCGCCCAGCACGGTGAAGGTGCGGATGGCCACCGCGAGCTCGGCCTCGACGGTCGCCGGGTCCGCCGTGGTCGTGTCGATCCACCCGAGCGCGCCGCAGTAGACGCCCCGTCGCACCGGTTCGAGGTCTTCGATGGCCTGGAGGACCCGTGGCTTGGGTGCCCCGGTCACCGAGGCGGGAGGGAAGGTGGCCGCGAGGAGCGCGCCCATGCCGGTGTCGTCCCGCAGGCGACCGGTCACCGTGCTCACCAGGTGGTGCAGCCCGGGATGCGCCTCCACCGCGCAGAGCGCCGGCACCTGCACCGACCCGGGGACGCACAGCCGCCCCAGGTCGTTGCGGGCGAGGTCGACGATCATCACGTTCTCGGCGTGGTCCTTGGCGCTGGTCTCGAGCGCGCGCCGGTCCGCGGCCGTGCCCTTGATCGGGCGGGTCTCGACCGCCCGCCCGACCCGTCGCAGGTAGCCCTCGGGTGACGCCGACACGATCGCGGTGCCGGGCCCGAGGCCGGGCAGGCGCAGCAGGGCGGTGTGCGGCGCGGGGTGCGAGCGGGCGATGGCGGCGTAGAGCGCGACCGGGTCGAGGGCGTGGTCGCACGTGAGCTGACGGGTGAGGTTGACCTGGTAGCACTCGCCGGCGCGCAGCAGCTCGAGCACGGTCTCGACCCGCGCCTCGTAGGCGTCGCGGTCGAGGCTCGACCGCCACCGGCCGCTGGCCACGGGACCGACGTGGTCGCGGCACGCGGCGAGGGGGTCGAGCGCGCGCCGGGCGCGCTCCAGCGAGACCCGTCCCGGGCCCTCCCCGTGCACGGTGACGGCGCCGTCGGCGGCGACCACCGCGTGGGCGTCGAACCGCGCGAACACCGCGTCGGGGACGGTGCGCGGCTCGAGCGACGCACCCCGCGCCGACACCCGTTCGGCCGCGTGGCCGAGCTCGAACGAGCACCAGCCCACCCAGAAGCCCGGGGCGAGCCGGTCGAGGGCGGGGAAGGCGTCCGGGCCCGACGCCACCAGGACCTCGGCGGGTTCCACGGCGACGACCGTGGTGTCGCCGCGACGCACCGCGGCGATCCGCCGCCTCGGGCGGGAGCCGGGCGAGGAGCCCGGACGCGACGGGTTCGGATCGGCGCACGGTCAAACGGTACCGGGCGACACGATCCTCGCCGGGGCCGTCGGTACCATGACCGGACCGTGAGATCTCCATCTTCCGCGCGGCGGGCGCTCTCCGGACGGGTCGTCATCGCCATCGCGGTGTGCGCGATCCTGATGGGCGCAGCCGTCTTCCAGATCAACAACTACATCGACGACGAGATCGCGAAGATCCCGCGCGTCTCGCTGACGACGGCGCCGGCATCGGACTCCGGCACCAACTTCCTGATCATCGGTTCCGACACCCGCTCGTTCGTGCAGAGCGAGGCCGACAAGGAGGCGTTCACGGACCGCGACACCACCGTCGACGGTCCGGCGCGGTCGGACACGATGATGGTGCTGCACGCGGACGGCGAGGACAGCTACGCGGTGTCGTTCCCGCGCGACCTCTACGTGAACATCCCGGGGCACGGCAAGGGCAAGATCAACGCCGCCTTCAACGAGGGGCCGCAAGAGGTCATCGACACCCTGAAGGCGGACTTCGACGTCGACATCCAGCACTACGTCGAGGTGAACTTCAAGACGTTCGAGGACATCGTGAACGCGGTCGGGAGCGTGCCCGTCTACTTCCCGCACCCGGCGCGCGACCAGCTGTCCGGTCTGGGCCCGACGCCCGCCGGCGGCTGCTACCACCTCGACGGTGCGCCGGCGTTGGCGTACGTGCGGTCGCGCCACCTCGAGTACTTCATCGACGGGCGGTGGCGTGATGCCAGCCCGCAGGCAGACATCGACCGGATCGCCCGCCAGCAGGACTTCATCAAGAAGCTCGGCGGCATCGCGGTCACGAAGACCGTCGACGACCCGATGATCGCGCCCGACCTCGCCGACAAGGTGATCCCGAACCTCACCGCCGACACCGGCTTCGACCGTGACGCGTTCAACCAGCTGGTGCAGGCGTTCCTCGGGCTCTCGGACTCCAACGGTGGGCCGACGTTCGAGACGCTGCCGTGGAAGATGGGCGACTCGGTCGGTTCCTTCCTGGTGGTCAAGCAGCCCGAGGCCGATGCCGTGCTCGCCGTGCTGCGCGGCCAGGCGCCCATCCCCACCACGACCATGGCCGCGCCCGGTGGTGAGAGCGGCTCCGGTTCCGGCGGCACGACGGCGCCGAGCGTGAAGCCGTCCGACGTGCGGGTGCTGGTGCGCAACGGCTCCGGGGTGCAGAACGCGGCGGGGAACACCTCGCAGGCCCTCGCGGGGAAGGGCTTCGTGGGGGGCGGCGCGGAGAACGACCCGCGCGGCACCATCGACAAGACCGAGATCCGGTACGCCACGTCCGACCTCGCCAAGGCGCAGCTGCTCGCCACGTATGTGCCCGACGCCCAGCTGGTGCCGGACTCCTCCCTCTCCGGCACCGACGTCGTCCTGGCGCTGGGCAAGAGCTTCCGGGGGCTCGGCAGCGGTGCGACGGCCGCCACCGGCGCGCCGGCACCCACACCGACCACACTGTCGCCCGAAGCTGCCTGTCAGTAGCCCCGGAGCCCCGATCACGATGTCCACCTCACCACCCGCATCCGCCCCGTCGCGGTGGAACGGCTTCATGGGCCGTTTCGTGATCTCGCTCGCGCTGGCGAGTGCCTTCGTGGTCGCCGGCGTCGCGGTGGTGAACCGCGGCATCAACGACCGGGTCAAGAGCATCGAGCGGGTGGCGGGGCTCGACGTCGCGCCCGCACCCCCCGGCGGCGCCAACTACCTGATCATCGGCTCCGACACCCGCGCCTTCGCGACCGATCCCGGCGACCAGGCGGCGTTCGGCAGCCCCGACGATCCCAACACCGAGGGCCAGCGCTCGGACACGCTCATGGTGGCGCACATCGAGCCCGGGCCCCAGCAGACGTTCGTCGTCAGCTTCCCGCGCGACCTCATGGTCGACGTCCCGGGCGAGCAGGGCAAGAACCGGATCAACACCGCGTACGCGACCGGCGGGCCCCAGGCCGTCATCGACACCCTGAAGGAGAACTTCGGGATCGAGATCAACCACTACCTGGAGGTCGACTTCAAGAGCTTCCAGGAGATCGTCGACACCATCGGCAACGTGCAGGTGTACCTCCCCGGACGCACCCGCGACCAGGAGACCGGGCTGAACACGCCGTACGGCGGCGGCTGCTACCCACTCGACGGTGCCGCTGCGCTCGCGTACGTGCGAGCCCGCAACCTCGAGATCGCGGACCCGAACGGGCCGATCGTCGACCCCGACACCGGGGAGCACTGGCGACTGCTCGACCAGCGCGCCGACCTCGACCGGATCGCCCGCCAGCAGGCGTTCATCCGCAAGCTCGCGGGCCTGGCCATCTCCAAGAGCCTGAGCGACCCGTTCCTCGCGGTGGACCTCGCCGACAACGTGCTCAAGTACGTGAAGGCGGACGAAGGGCTGAGCCGCAGCGACGTGAACGCGCTGATCCGGGCCTTCCGCACCGTCGACGTGAACGACACCAGCTCCATCCGCTTCGAGACCCTGCCCGTCGACCCCGACCCCGACAACCCGAACGTGACCCTGGTGCCGTCGGCCGATGCCGACGCGGTCATCGAGCAGTTGCGGACGTTCGGTGACAACACGCCGAAGCCGGCGACGGTCCCGCCGTCGCAGGTCAAGGTGCGCGTCACCGACGCCACCGGCACCAACGTCGGGCAGTCGGTCGTGTCGAAGCTGTCCGAGCTCGGCTTCCACGCCACCGCCGCCGGCCCGGCGAAGAGCAAGGTCGCGGTCACCGAGGTCCGGTACGGGTTCGACCAGGCGGAGGAGGCCAAGACGCTGCTGCCGTACTTCACCGACGCCAAGCTGGTGCCCGACCCGAAGGCGGCGGGGCACATCGAGCTCGTGATCGGCTCGTCGTTCCAGGCCATCACGGTGCCGTCGACCACGACGACGGTGGCGCCCAGCACCGTGCCCGGCGCACCGGTCACGACCGCACCGCCCTCGACGACGACGACCCTGGCGCCCTCGGCGACCGACCCCTGCCCCTGACCGGGGCCGGATCGCGGGGGGAGCGGCCCGTACACTTCCCAGCCGTGCGCATCCTGGTGACCGGAGCAGGCGGGCAGGTCGGGGCCCGCGTCGTCGACGCCCTCGCCCCCCACGACGTCCTCGGCGTCGCCCACGACGTACTCGACCTCGCCGACCGGGAGCAGGTCGAGCAGGTGGTGGCGGAGTTCGGGCCCGACGCGGTGGTCAACGCCGCCGCCATGACCAACGTCGACGCCTGCGAGCGCGACCCGGAGCGGGCCTTCGCGGTGAACGCGCTCGGTGTCCGCACGCTCGCCCAGGCGACGGCCCGGCGCGGCGCGCACCTGGTGCACATCTCGACCGACTACGTCTTCGACGGCACCGCCTCCCGGCCCTACGACGAGTGGGACGCGGTGCACCCGCTCTCCGAGTACGGGCGGTCGAAGCTCGGCGGCGAGGTGGAGGTGGCGGCGCACGCGGGCTCGTGGGCGACCGTCCGCACCTCGTGGGTGTTCGGCCGGCGGGGGACCGATCTCGTGAGCTGGGCGTTCGGTGCGTTCGACCGCGGTGAGCTCGACGGCGTCCTCGCCGACCAGGTCAGCATCCCGACCTTCGCGCCCGACCTGGCGGTGCTGCTGGCCCGATTCGCGGTCGAGCGGCGCCAGGGTCTGTTCCACGTCACGAGCGGGTCGGAGGCGGTCAGCCGCCACGAGCTGATCGTGACCGCGCTGCGCGCCCGTGGGCTCGACCCGAGTGGGGTGGCGCCGCTCGACGCCGCCGACCTCGACCGGCCCGCGGCCCGGCCGCCGATGAGCGCACTCGACAACCGCGCGCTACGCCTCGCCGGCCTGCCCGGCCTGCGCCCGTGGCGCGACGCGGTCACCGACTACGTGAAGGACTGGGACACGCCGGGAGCAGGAGCGGAGACATGAGCGAGCGTCGGCGAGGCGGGTATCCCGCCGAGCAGCGAGCGTGGCCCAGCGGCCCGGCGCCGCAGGCGCCAGGAGCGGGAAGATGAGCGACGTCGCGGTCATCGGTGCGGGGTACGTCGGGCTCACCACCGGGGCGTGTCTCGCGCACCTCGGGCACGACGTGACCTGCGCCGACATCGACGAGGAACGCGTCCGCGCCCTCAGGAAGGGCGAGGTGCCGATCCTCGAGGAGGGCCTACCGGCGCTGGTCGCCGAGGGGCTCGGCTCCGGGCGGCTTCGCTTCGTGGTGGGCGCGGCGACCGCGGCGCGCAACGCCGAGTTCGTGTTCCTCTGCGTGCAGACGCCGCAGTCGGCGAACGGCGCTGCCGACCTCTCGGCGGTGGAGGCGGTGACCCGGGAGATCGCCCCGGCGCTCCGGGCGGGCGCGGTGGTGGTCAACAAGTCGACGATGCCGGTCGGTTCGACCCTGATGGTGGCGCGGGAGCTCAGCCGCGCGGGCGGCGCCAACGACATCGGCGTGGCGTCGAACCCCGAGTTCCTGCGCGAGGGCAACGCGGTGCACGACTTCCTGCATCCCAGCCGGGTGGTGATCGGGTGCGACGACGCCGCGGTGGCGGTCCGCGTGTCCGACCTCTACCGCGAGGTGAAGGCGCCGATCCTCGTGACCGACCCGGCGTCGGCGGAGATGATCAAGTACGCGTCGAACGCGTTCCTCGCCACCAAGATCTCGTTCATCAACGCGATCGCCAACCTGTGCGAGGCGGTGAACGCCGACGTGCGCGAGGTGTCGCTCGGCATGGGGTACGACCCGCGCATCGGGTTCGAGTTCCTGCACCCCGGTCCGGGCTACGGCGGTTCGTGCTTCCCCAAGGACACCGCCGCGCTCAACCACACCGCGGAGACCGCGGGCTACGACTTCAGCCTGCTGCGCGGCGTCGTCGAGGTGAACCGTCGCCAGCACGAGCGCATGCTCGAGAAGCTGCGCGCCGCCGCCGGTGGTTCGCTGGAGGGAGTGACGGTCGGCGTGTGGGGCCTCACCTTCAAGGCCAACACCGACGACCTGCGCGACTCGCCGGCGCTGGTGGTGTGCCGCGGGCTGCTCGACGCGGGTGCCACCGTCCGGGCCTACGACCCCGCCGCCGCCGAGGCCGCCGCCGCGCAGGTCCCGGCGCTCGACGTGGTCGGCGACCCGTACGAGGCAGTGACCGGGGCGGGGCTGCTCGCGCTGCTCACCGAGTGGGACGAATTCCGTTGGCTCGACTTCGCCCGGGTGGCCGAGGCCATGACCGCGCCCCGCGCGCTCGTCGACGGCCGGAACCTGCTCGATCCGGCGGCGATGCGCCGGCGCGGGTTCGTCTACCAGGGCGTCGGCCGCTGATGCCTCGTGCGGTCGTGACGGGCGGGGCGGGGTTCGTCGGTTCGCACCTCTGCGACGCGCTGCGCGCGCGCGAGTGGGAGGTCGTCGCAGTCGACAACTTCCTGACCGGCAACCGTGAGAACGTGGCCCACCTGGCCGACGACACCGGGTTCGTCCTCGTGGAGCACGACGTCGTCGAGGGCATCC
The DNA here is from genome assembly GCA_963819475.1 of uncultured Actinomycetes bacterium. Lineage (GTDB taxonomy): Bacteria > Actinomycetota > Acidimicrobiia > IMCC26256 > DASPTH01 > DASUAS01. The sequence goes on along the minus strand of CAWFWE010000010.1, from coordinate 244,581 downwards.
CGGTCTCCGGACCCGTCGACGCGGTGCTGCACCTCGCCAGCCCCGCCAGCCCGCCCGAGTACCTCGCCCACCCGATCGAGACGCTCGAGGTCGGTGCGATCGGTACCCAGCGCGCTCTCGACCTCGCGCGCGACCACGGTGCGCGCTTCCTGCTCGCGTCCACCAGCGAGATCTACGGCGACCCGCTGGTGCACCCGCAGCCCGAGACGTACTTCGGCAACGTCAACAGTGTCGGCCCGCGCTCGGTGTACGACGAAGCGAAGCGTTACGCCGAAGCGATCACGATGGCGTACCACCGCACCTACGGCGTCGACACCAAGATCGTGCGCGTCTTCAATACCTATGGGGCCCGCTTGCGCGTGGCCGACGGGCGGGTGGTGTCGAACTTCCTCGCCCAGGCGATGCGGGGCGAGGCGCTCACCGTCTACGGCGACGGCAAGCAGACGCGGTCGTTCTGCTACGTGACCGACGAGGTGGCCGGGCTGCTGGCGTTGCTCGACTCCGACCACGTAGGCCCGATGAACATCGGCAACCCCGACGAGTTCACCATGCTCGAGCTGGCCGAGCTCGTGCTCGAGGTCACCGGTGCGACCGTCGACCTGGCGTTCGCACCGCTGCCCGCCGACGACCCCAAGCAGCGGCGACCGGACATCTCGCTCGCCGAGGAGGTCCTCGGCTGGCATCCGACGGTCGCCCTCCGCGAAGGTCTCGCCCTCACCCACGACTGGTACCGGAGGCACGGTGGCACGAGCTGAAGACGCGGCACGGTTCCGGAGGCTCTCCGTGATCGTGCCGGTCTACGACGAGCGCAACACCGTGGTCGAGATCGTGCGCCGGATGCGGGCGGTGGAGCTCCCGGTCGACCTCGAGGTCCTGGTCGTCGACGACGGGAGCACCGACGGCACCCGCGACGTCCTCCGGCAGCTGCACGACAGCACGGTGCGGGTGATCACGCACGAACGCAACCAGGGCAAGGGCGCGGCGATCCGGAGCGGGCTCGCGCACGTCACCGGCGACCTCGTGCTGGTGCAGGACGCCGACCTCGAGTACGACCCCGAGGACTGGCCCAAGCTGCTCAACCCGATCATGCGGGGCAAGGCGCAGGTCGTCTACGGCTCGCGCTTCACGGGGGAGCGCCGCAACATGCTCTTCCTGCACTGGGTCGGCAACCGGTTCCTGTCGCTCGTCACCAACGTGCTGTACAACACGACGCTCTCCGACATGGAGACCTGTTACAAGCTCTTCGACCGTTCGGTCCTCGACGGCATCACCTTGCGGGCGACGCGCTTCGAGTTCGAGCCCGAGGTCACGGCGAAGATCCTGCGCCGCGGCATCCGGATCTACGAGGTGCCGATCTCGTACGCGGGCCGCGAGTTCGACGAGGGGAAGAAGATCACGTGGCGCGACGGCTTCGTCGCGCTGTGGACCCTCGTCAAGTACCGCTTCGTGGACTGAGAACCATGAAAGTGGACCCCGTGGAGCGCGCCGGCTCCGCAGTGGGCGGCGGTGGTGGTGAACTACGAGTCCGGTCCACTCCTGCTCGAGTGCGTGCGGTCCCTGTTCCGCGACACGAGCGCCGGCACGCCCGAGGTCGTGGTCGTCGACAACGGCTCCACCGACGGGTCGGTCGCCGAGGTCGAGCGGGCGTTCCCCGCCGTGCGGGTGGTGACGCCTTGCGCCAACCTCGGGTACGCGGCGGCCGCCAACCGCGGCATCGCGCGGACCACGGCGCCGGTCGTCGCCGTCGGCAACGCGGACCTCGAGGTGGAGGCAGGCACCGCGGCGGCGATGCTGGCGCGCCTGCGCGCCGAGCCCGACCTCGCCGCCATCGGGCCTGCGCTCCGCAACCCCGACGGCACGCAGTACCCGTCGGCGCGTGCGCACGTGAGCGGGCTCGACGCGGTCGGGCACGCGGTCTTCGGACGGGCGCGGCCGCGCAACCGCTTCACGCGTCGGTACCGTCAGCTCGACGCCGACTGGGACCGGCCGCGCGACGTCGACTGGGTGTCGGGCGCGTTGGTGTTCCTCCGCCGCACCGCGGTCGACTCGGTGGGGGGATGGGACGAGCGCTACTTCATGTACATGGAGGACGTCGACCTCTGTTGGCGGCTACGTCGCCTCGGGTGGCGGGTCGGCTACGAGCCCGCCGGCGCCGCGGTGCACGTCCAGGGCGCGAGCACCGAGGGGCACCCCTACCGCATGATCGTCGAGCACCACCGGTCGGCGTACCGGTTCGCGTCGCGCCGGTGGCACGGTCTCCGGCGCGGGCTGCTCCCGCCGACCGCGCTGTTCCTCGCCATCCGGGCGGTGCTCGACATGGCCGCGCGGGGCCTCCGGACGCGCCCCGAGCTACCGAAGGTCAGCAGGTAACCTGCGACCGCCATGCCCCAATCCCGGACCCGCTACCAGCGCGCCGCCATGCGCTCCAAGTACCGCAAGCCCAAGCGGCGCCGGAGCGGGTCCTTCGGCTGGAACGTCGCCATCGCCAGCGTCATCATCGTCGGCGTCGTCGCGGTGGTGCTCACCCGGGGTGGAGGCGACAGCGCGGGGAGCGGGCCGCCCCACGCCGTCAACCAGGCCGCCAACCAGCCCGGCGACCACTGGCACACCGCGCTCGACATCAACATCTGCGGTGAGTGGCTCGACCCGGCGCCCGCGTTCGAGAAGCCGTACAGCAGCCCGAACCAGGTGGGGAACGCAGGCATCCACTCCCACGGCGACGGCCTGATCCACACCCACCCCTACGTGGTGGGGGAGGAGGGCAACAACGCCACCATCGGCAAGTTCTTCGACTACGGCGGGTGGGGCCTGTCGTCCGACTCGATCGACCTCGGCGGGGCGAACGACGCGCACACCCAGTGGAAGGGCCCCTCGTCGGATCCGAAGAAGACCTCGTGGAGCAACGGCGACGTCTGCCCGTCCGGCCAGTACAAGGGCCAGAAGATGCAGCTCACGTGGGCCGTCGACGGCAAGACGAAGACCGGCAACCCGGCCGACTACCACCAGCAGGACGGTGAGACGGTCGCGATCTACATGCTGCCGAAGGGCGCGGAGATGCCGTTCCCGGACCAGGCCTGCACGTCGTTCGCCAACATCTCCGACCAGAACACCGCCGCGGTGTTGAGCAAGAACTCACCGTGCCAGTCGGAGACCACCACGACCGCACCCGCGACGACCACCGCCCCGGCGACGTCGACGCCGTGATCCGGTAGACCGGACGTCGTGAAGGCGATCGTCCTCGTCGGCGGTGCGGGTACCCGGCTCCGACCCCTCACCTACTCCACGCCCAAGCCGCTCCTCCCGATCGCCAATCAGGCGTTCCTCGAGCGGCAGCTCACCTGGCTCGCCCATCACGGGGTCGACGAGGTGGTGCTCTCGCTCGGCTACCTCCCGGACGCGTTCGAAGCGCACTTCCCGGAGGGCCGGTTCGGCGACCTGAAGCTGCGCTACGCGGTCGAGGACCATCCGTTGGGCACGGCCGGCGCCATCCGCTTCGCGGCGCGGGGGATCGAGGAGCGCATCGTCGTGTGCAACGGCGACGTGCTCACGACCCTCGACCTCGACGCGCTGGTGGCGTTCCACGACGCGCGCCGGGCGGAGGCGACGATCTACCTCACCGAGGTCGCCGACCCGTCGGCGTTCGGGGTGGTGCCGACCCGGGACGACGGCGAGGTGGTGGCGTTCGTCGAGAAGCCCCCGAAGGGCCGGGCGCCGACCAACTGGATCAACGGCGGCACCTACGTGCTCGAACCCTCGGTGCTCGACCGCATCCCCGAGCGGCTCACGGTGTCGATCGAGCGCGAGACCTTCCCCCGCATGCTCGACGAGCCGCGCCGGCTCTACGCGATGGCGAGCGACGCGTACTGGATCGACATCGGGACGCCCGAGAAGTACCTCCGGGCGCACACCGACGTGTTGCGCGCCGCGCTCGGCGGCTCGCCCGCGCCCGGGGCGCGCGAGCTCACGCCCGGCGTGTGGGTGCAGGGCACCCCGGACATCGACGCCGACGCCCGTCTGGAGGCGCCGACGCTGATCGGGAACGGCTCGATTATCGGCCCGGGGGCACGCATCGTGGGCTCGGTGGTGGGGGCCGGGGTCGTCGTCGGGTCCGGGGCGCGCCTGTTGCGGTCGGTGGTGCACGACGACGCGATGATCGGTGACGAGGCGGAGGCGATCGACTCGGTGGTCGGCGAACGGGCCGTGCTCGGCGACGGTGCGATCGCGTCCGATCACACCGTGATGGGACACTCGTCGTCGTTGGCGCCCGGCGCGCGCGGCATCGGGCGCCCGCGTTCGGCGCCCGGAGCCCGACGGGAAGGACTGACGATGCGGGTCATGGTGACCGGCGGCGCAGGCTTCATCGGGTCGACCCTCGTCGATCGCCTCCTGGCGGAGGGATGCGACGTCGACGCCATCGACGACCTGTCGACCGGCGCGCTCGCCAACCTCACCGACGCCCGGTCACAGCGCAGCCGCAAGTTCAGCTTCCACCGGCTCGACGTGCGGTCGCCGCAGCTCACCGACCTCGTCGCCCACCGCAGGCCCGAGGTCATCTTCCACCTCGCCGCGCAGCTCGACGTGCGCGTCTCGGTGGCCAAGCCGCTGTTCGACGCCGAGATCAACGTGCTCGGCTCGCTCAACGTGTGCGAGTCGGCCCTCGCGGCGGGCACCCGCAAGGTCGTGTTCGCGGGCTCCGGCGGCACGCTCTACGGCGTCCCCGAGACCCTGCCCGTGCGCGAGAGCCACCCGCAGCGCCCCATCTCGCCCTACGGCGTGTCCAAGAAGGCCGCCGGTGACTACCTCCACTACTACCGGGAGGTGCGCGGGCTCGAGTACACCGAGCTCGCGTTGGCCAACGTCTACGGGCCGCGCCAGGACCCCTACGGCGAGGCCGGCGTGGTCGCGATCTTCGCCGGGCGCATGCTCGCGGGCCGGCAGCCGACGGTGTACGGCGACGGCGGTCAGACCCGCGACTACGTCTACGTCGACGACGTCGTCGACGCCTTCGTGCGCGCCACCGAGAAGGGCGGCGGGCTGCTGATGAACATCGGCACCGGGGTCGAGACCAGCGTGCTCGAGCTCTACGAGGCGATGGGCCGGCTCATCGGCTACCCCGAGCCGCCGAACCGCGCGCCCGAGCGCCCGGGCGAGCTGCTGCGGTCGGCGCTCGACCCGGGCCGGGCCGCCATCCACCTCGGCTGGAAGCCCTGGACCGCGCTCGACGACGGTCTACAGCGCACTATCGACTGGTTCCGCGACCGCGACGCCTGAGTCGTCGGTGGTCGTCGCTTCGGGCTCCTGCACCGGGATCGCGCTGCCCGGCACCACCGACGCGAGGTGCTCGGCGAGGCGCAGCGCGAGGGCGACGATGGTGAGGGTCGGCGTGTTGGCGCCTCCGGTGGGGAACACCGCGCTCCCCGCGACGTAGAGGTTGGGGACGCTGTGCACCTTGCCGTCGGCGTCGACGACGCCGCGTGAGGGCTCGGCGCTCATGCGCGTGGTGCCGAGGTGGTGCGAGCCGGTGTTCACCTCGAAGTCGATGTCGTCGCCCGGTGCCGGGTCGCCGTTGGTGTAGCCCGAGATGTCGACCCGGAGCCGGCCGACTCCTCGCGCGCCGATCTCGCGACCGACCCGGCGGAGGGTGCGCAACATGCTGAGGCGGTCGTCGCGCGTGACGCGCCAGTCGAGCTGGATCTCCGGCATCCCGAGCGCATCCTTCGTGCGCGTCAGGGTGACCCGGCTCGACGGGTGGGGTTCCTGCTCGCACAGGATCCGCGCGGTGGCGACCGTCTTCGTGGTGACGCCCTGGGCGGCGAGCAGCTCGATCCCGCGCCGCGTGCCGGGGAAGAGCTCCTCGACCCGCGGATCGTCGGGCGCGAACGGGAACTCGAGCGTCACCTCGCAGGCGAGCAGTCGTTCGCGTTGCAGCACCTCCGGCGCGAGGAGGAGCACCGACTGCAGGGCGATGTCACGCGGCTCACCCTCCACGTCGACGGCGAGCGGCGTCGGGGTGTACGGCGCGATCTCCGCTTCGTCGATCGTCAACGCCACCGGACCACCGGCGACGTTCACGTGCTCCATGAAGTGGCGGCCGACGAGGTCGTGCTCGTTCCCGATTCCGGCCGGTCGCTTGTCGTTCGAGGCCAGGAGGAGCCGCGGGACCTCGAGCCCTCCCGTCGCCACGACGTAGGCCGTGGCCACCGCCCGGAACGCGTTGCCGGAGAGCGTCCGCACGTCGATGGTGCTGATCGCGCTCCCGTCGTCGGCGAGTCCGAGCCGGGTGACGTTCGCCCACAGCACGAGTTGGATGGCGGGCGACCGCGCCAGCTCGTCGCGGTAGAGGACGCCGAACCGGGGCTCGGTGGTGAGCTGGACGATGGCGTGCGGAGTCGTCGCCGAGTGCAGGATCGGTACCGCGAGCGCGCCGCGCGCCTCCCACGACGACACGTCGTAGTCGTACGGCCCGAGCCGGCATGCGTCCTGTGCGACCGGGTAGTAGGGCTCGAGCTCGGCGCGCGACATCGGCCAGCCCGAGCGCGGCACGTAGCTCCGGCGTTCGAAGTCGAGCTCGGGGAAGGGCCGGCAGAAGCCGGCCCAGTGGTTGGTCGAGCCGCCGAAGTAGCGGAGGCGTGGCGCGTCGAGGCCCTGGTGTGCGACGGGGTCGAGTGGGAGACCGACCGACCGGCCCCGGTAGAGGGCCTGCGTGGCGTCGTCGAATTCGAAGCCGCCGCTCTCGAGCAGGAGCACGGTGTGACCGGACACGGCCAGCGCCCGCGCCAGCGTGATGCCGGCCGCGCCCGTGCCGATGATGCAGACGTCGGCGGTGAGGGTGGAGTCGGCGGCGACCTGGCGGGCGTCGACGAGCACCGGTCAGCGACCCAGGGCGATGGCCGCGGCCGCGCGCGCTTCGGTCCGGGCCAGCTCCCAGCCGTCCACGTTGACGACCCGCCCGGCGTCGAAGTCGTCGACGATGGTGCTCGTGAGCCGGGGGAGCTGCGGGCGCACGGCGTGCGTCGACCGCACACCGGGCAGCTCGCGGAGGAGCAGCGCGGCGTCGGACTCGCGTGGATGGCGCCGCAGGTAGGTGCGGCCGAGGGCCGCGATCCCGTCGGGCTCCGGTGCCGCGGCGCGTCCGGCCCACGCGGTGACGGGGCCGGACGGCACCAGCCCGGCGCTCACCGCGGCGGCGGTCACGCCCCCCGCGACCAGGAGCTTGAGCACGCTCCGCCGCCCGACCTCGTGCTCCGATCGCACGCCCGCCCCACCCCTCTCCGCCGCTCCGGGGTTCCGCCATCCGCCGGGCCCGATGCTAGTAACGGTCCCTTCAGCGGCCCAGCCCCCACGCCGGGGTCAGCGGTGGGCGCGGAGCTCCTCGAGCGGCACCGGCGGTCGGGGCCGGCCGACGTACGCCGGGTCGGGCACGCCCACGACGACCATCGTGTGCGGGAGCCACTCGGGGTCCAGGTCGAGCGCGTCGCGGGCGGCCTCGGGGCAGAAGATCGGCGCCGCCACCCAGCACGACGCGTAGCCGGCCGCGGCCGCCGCGACCATGAAGTTCTCGACTGCGGCGCCGAGCGACAGGAGGGCCATGCCCCATTCCGCCCGGCGCCGGGCCTCGTCCGGGTAGCGGTCGAGCCCGTCCCACGTGAGGCAGCCGAGCACGACGGCCGGCGCGCCGGTGACCTTGGTGTGCGACGCGGCGACGAGCTCGTCGACGCGCGCGGGCAGCACGCCGTCGCCGGTGAGGTCCGCGCGCCAGCGCTCACCCATCCCGGTGGCGAGCCGCTGCTTGGCGTCGTCGGTGTCGACGACGACCCACCGCCACGGGCGGGAGTGGTGCGGCGCGGGCGCCGCGCATGCCGATTCGACGAACCCGTCGAGGACGTCGCGCGGCACCGGGTCGGGGAGGAAGGCGCGGATCGACCGGCGGGCGGCCAGGAACGCGGGGACGCGGCCGGTGCTCATCGCCGCGGGCTCAACGGAACAGGTCGTCGGCGGGGGCGCGCACGAGCTCCCGCGCGCTGCTCTCCCGCAACCACTCCGGGTCGAGGCCGCGCACGATGGCGACCGGTACCCCGGCCGACTTGCCCATCACCAGCTCCGCCGCCCCCGCCACCTCGTCGGCCACCGCCACCTCCGTGACCTGCAGCTCCCGGCCCCGTGCGTCGGTGGAGCCGCGCAGGTCGACCACCGCGGCCAGGCCCGCGACCCCGATGGCGACGTCGGTGAGGCCCTGGCGCCAGGGGCGCCCGAAGGTGTCGGAGATCACCACCGCGACCTCGACCCCCCGGGTGGCCCGGAGCGCGTCGCGGATGCGCCGGGCCGAGCGGTCGGAGTCGACGGGCAGCAGCGCGGCCCATCCCTCGTCGAGGTTCGAGAGGTCGACCCCCGCGTTGGCGCACACGAACCCGTGCGTGGTCTCGCTGATGATGAGATCGCCGCGCCGCCGGAGGACGCGCACCGACTCCTGCTCGACCAGCGCCCGGCGCGCGGCGCGGTCGTCGGGATCGACCTGCACCAGTCGGCCCTCGGCCTTCGACACGATCTTCTGGGTGACGACGATGCAGTCGCCGTCGAGCAGGGGAGTGCCCTGGGCGACGGCGGCGTCGGCCAGCAGCGGCGCCAACGCGTCGTCGGGGCGGATCTCGGGGATGCCGTGGACCGGGATCAGGGTGAGCGGCTGCACGCGCGGGCGGTGGCTCAGGCGACGGCGGCGAGGGTGTCGCGGGCGAGGGCGGCCGCGACGCGCGCGTCGGTCATCAAGGTGTCGGCGGTGACGGCGCGGACGCCGAGCGCCTCGATCTCGCCCACCCGGGCCGCGTCACCGGCGTCGATCACGAGCGTGCTGCAGAACTCGCGGTACTCGCGCGCCACGCCCACGCACGAGACGTCGATCCCGAGGGGGCCCATCAACCGGTCGGCGGGGCCCTTCACCGGCCGGCCCGCGATGATCGGGCTCACGCCGACCACGCGGTCGCGGCGGGACACGAGCGCGTCGCGCACGCCGTCGACCGCCAGGATCGGTGCGATCGAGATGACCGGGTTGCTCGGGCAGACGAGCACGGTGTCGGCGGCGAGGATGGCGTCGATCACGCCGGGCGCGGCGGCCGCGGCGTCGGCACCTTCGAACCGCACCGCGAACACGGGCGGTTCGCACCGCTCGCGCACGAACCACTCCTGCATCGCCAGCTCGCCCTCGGCCACGGTGATGCGGGTGGCGATGCGGCCGTCGGTCATGGGCAGCAGGCGCGGGGCGAGCCCCCAGGCGGCGGTGATCTCGGCCGTGACCTCGCTCAGGGTGGCGCCCTCCCGCAGCCGCCGGGTGCGGAAGAGGTGGGTGGCGAGGTCGCGGTCGCCGAGCCGGAACCAGGTGTCCTCGCCGTAGCGGGCGAGGGCGTCGACGGTGGCGAACGTCTCGCCCGCCAGGCCCCACCCGGTGTCGGGGTTCTGGGCCCCCGCGAGGGTGTAGGTGACCGAGTCGAGGTCGGGGCAGACGTAGAGGCCGTGGAACCAGTCGTCGTCGGCGGTGTTGACGACCACGGTGACGTCGGCGGGGTCGACGACCTGCACCAGCCCGCGGAGGAAGCGCGCCGCTCCCACACCACCCGCCAGCGCCGTGATCATGCCGTGAGCGTAATGTGCAGGCTCCGGGACTCCCGGCGGGCAGGCTCCGGGACGCCCGGTGGGCAGGCTCCGGACGGGTTTCCGTGCCCCCCTGCGCGAAGGGGCCGACGGTACGCTGGCGCCCCTGATGAGCGCGCTCCAACCGCCGGATCCACCGGTCCCGGTGCCGGCCGAGGACGAGCCGCCCGCCCTCGAGGACGACCCGGACCCCGCCACCGACGGGGCGGGCGACGAGCCCGCCGAGGAGCTCCTCGGCCCTCCCGAGGACGAGCCCGACGAGGAGGTCCTCGCCCAGTACCCGCCGGTGGTGGCGGTGGTCGTCACCCGGAACCCGGGACCCTGGCTCGAGGACACCCTCGCCGGACTCGGCGCCCAGGACTACGACGATCTCACCGTGCTCGTCGTCGACTGCGGCTCGCACGAGGACCCCACGCCGCGGGTCGCGACCGTGCTCCCGCGCGCGTTCGTCCGCCGTCTCGACGAGAGCGCCGGCTTCGCCGCGGCCGCCAACGAGGCCCTGCACGCGGTCGAGGGCGCCACCTTCCTCCTCCTCTGCCACGACGACGTGGTGCTCGATCCCGACGCGGTCCGACTCATGGTCGAGGAGGGCTACCGCTCCAACGCGGGCATCCTCGGGCCCAAGCTGGTGAGCGCCGACAACCCCGAGATCCTGCTCGAGGTCGGCCGCGCCATCGACCGCTTCGGGGCGCCGTACACGGGCATCGAACCCGGCGAGCTCGACCAGGAGCAGCACGACGGCGTGCGCGACGTCTTCTACGTCACCACCGCCGCGATGTTGGTGCGCACCGACCTGTTCGTGGAGCTCGGGGGCTTCGACCCCGAGACCTTCCCCGGTGCCGAGGACCTCGACCTCTGCTGGCGCGCCCGGCTCGCGGGCGCCCGCGTCCTGGTGGCGCCCGACGCGCGTGCCTCGCACCGTGAGGCGGCCGGCGAGCGTGCCCACGGCGACCGGCCCGACGAGTTCGCGCTCGCACGCTCGCGCGTGCGCGTGCTGTTCACGTCGTACTCACTGCGGCGCCTGCTCTGGCTGGTGCCGTTCGGGTTCGTCGTCGGGTTCGTCGAGGCGCTCGGCGACCTGCTCACCGGGCACCCGCGCCGGGCCCGCGCGGCCATCGGCAGCTGGTACTCCAACTTGCTGCACGTGCGCAACCTGCGGCCGTCACGTAGCCGCGCGCAACGGCTCCGACGGGTGCACGACTCCGACCTGCGCGAGCTGCAGGTGTCGAGCACCACGAGGCTCAGCGCCTTCCTCGCCCAGCACCTGCAGACCGACACCCGGCTCCGGTCCCTCGGCGACGCGTCGCGCAGCGCGGTCGACTCCGTGTCCGACGGCGTGCGCACGCCGGCCGCGATCGCGTTCCTCGGGTTCCTCGTGCTCGTCGCCATCGGCTCGCGCGGCATCGTCACCCACGGTGTCCCGGCCATCGGCACCTTCGGTCACTGGCCGGGCGTCGGCGACCTGTTCGACAGCTTCGGGTCGGCGTGGCGCTACACGGGGCTCGGTTCCGCGTCGCCCGGTCCCGCCGCCGTCGCGCTCATCGGCGCGATGGGCGCGGTGCTGTTGGGCGCGGTGGGGCTGGCGCAGACCCTCACCGTCGTGCTCGCGATCCCGCTCGGCGCGTTCGGCGCCTACCGGCTGGCGCGCCGCGTCATCGGCCTGCGCGGGCCCGCGCTCGCCGCCGGCCTCGCCTACGGCATCAACCCGGTGGCCCGCAACGCGATCGCGCAGGGCCGCCTGGGTCCGCTGGTGCTGTTCGCGTTGCTGCCGTTCCTGCTGCTGCGCATCGTCCGCCTCGGGAGCCGCGACGACGCCCGCAAGGGTCGGGTCCTGCGTTTGGCCGTCCTCGCGGCGTTGTTGGGAGCCTGGTACCCCGCCGGCCTCGGCCTGTTCGTGGTCGCCGCCGCCGTCTTCGTGCTCGCGGTCCCGATCGCGGGCGCCGGCCGGATGGCGCTGCGCGGCTTCGGCATCGCCGTGGTCGCCGCGGTCGGGGGCATGGTGCTGCTGTTCCCGTGGCCGCTCGCGTACCGCGCGCACCGGCGTCGACAAGGCCGCCCTCGGGTTCGCGTTCCGGCCCGACCTCGACCTCTCGCAGATCCTCCGCTTCGACACCGGCCCGGCCAGCGCGGGCTGGATGATGTGGGGCCTGGTGGTGGCGGCGGCGGTGCCCCTGTTCGTCGCCACCGGCGACCGCCTGGCCTGGACCGCGCGGGGCTGGCTGCTGGCGCTGGTCGGCTGGGCGGTGGTGTGGGTCCCGGCGCGCTTCTTCCCCGACACGTCGGTGCTGCCCCCCGAGGCCGGCCTCACCCTCGCCGCGCTCGGGCTCGCCCTCTGCCTCGGCATCGCGGTGTCGGTGTTCGTCGACGGCATCCACTCGTTCAAGTTCGGGTGGCGCCAACCGGCCGTGATCATCGGTGCGGTGGCGATCCTCCTGCCCGCGCTCGCGTTCACCGGCGATGTGTTCGACGGCCGGTGGGGCGCGCCGACGAGCGACTGGACCAGCACGCTCTCGTTCACGCAGTCGCTCACCACCAAGGGCGACTTCCGCATGTTGTGGGTCGGTGACCCGACGGTGCTCCCGCTCGATCCGGTCGTGCTCCGCGACGGCACCGGGTACACGCTCACCCGCAACGGCCCCGGTGACGTCACCGAGCAGTGGCGTGCCCCCGAGCACGACGCCGACCACGTCGTCGACCGCGCGCTCGACCTCGCGACCTCCGGGCTCACCAACCGGCTCGGCCGCATGCTCGCACCGATGGGTGTGCGCTACGTCGTGGTGCCGAGCACCCAGGGTCCCGGAGGCGGCGCGGCGACGTCGGTCCCACGCGCCGTGCGCACCGCCATGGGTCAGCAGCTCGACTTCGCGCAGCTGCGCTCGAGTGCGGGTCTCGTCCTCTACGAGAACCTCGCGTACGTCCCCCTCCGTGCGTCCATCCCGGGTCGCGTGCCGATCGACTCGCCGCGCCCGAACCGGGCCGCGCTCGGGGCCGACCTGGCGGGCGCGCAACCGATCACGTCGGCGCCCGCCCGCGCCGGCACCGTGCTGTGGGGCGAGGCCTACGACTCCGAGTGGTCGGCGTCGTCGGGCCACACGTCCCTGCGCCACCAGAAGGCGTTCGGCTGGGCCAACGGCTACCGCCTCGGCACCCGGGGCCCGGTGACGATCACCTACGACGCGCAGTGGCAGCGCTGGGCGATGCTCGCCGGCGCGCTCGTGCTCTGGATCCTCGTGGTGTGGCGCTGGCGTCGCACCCGCGTGCGGCGCGACCCGGTCGTGCGGGCGACCGAGGTGCGCACCCGGCGCGAGCGCCGCCAGCGTCGGCCGGAGCCGCTCGACGACCTCCTCGACGACGACGCGTACTGGTGGGAGCGGGTGTGAGCGACCGCGCCTCGACCCCCACCCCCCGCCGCACCCGCAAGGTGCGCCGCGGCCCGATCCTCCTCGTCGTGCTGGCCGCGATCGTCGCCGCGGTCGTAGTGCAGCAGGACGCGTCCTCGAGCGACTCGACGGCCGCTGTCGCGACCGCGTCGCCCCTGGCGCGCACGGGGGTGAGCGTCCCGTCACCCGACGTCGCGTCGAGCGCGTGGTACTGCGCCGAGGGGACGTCGACGCCCGACGGCCGCGCCGACGAGACCGTCATCGTGGCGAGCCTGGCGCCGTCGACCGTCGACGCCACCATCACCGTCATGCCGGGCGGCGACGGGGCGCCCGGAGAACGGCAACTGCGTCTGGCACCGGGCGAGGAGACGCGCGTCAAGGTCGCCGACATCCTCGCCACCCCCGAACCCGGGGTGGTCGTCGAGACCACCGGCGGCCCGGCCGCGGTGTCGCACCAGCTCCAGCACGACGGCGACTTCGCGGTCGAGCCGTGCACCCGCGCCGCCGGGGCCGAGTGGTACTTCGCCGCCGGCACGACCGTGCCGGGGGCCGAGCACGACCTCGCGGTGTTCAACCCCTTCGGTGACGACGCCATCGTCGACATCACCTTCCTCACCGACACCGGGGTGCAGCAGCCCGACGACCTGCAGGCCGTCGTCGTGCCCCGGCGGTCGCGCATCACCGTCCCGGTGCAGAACGCGGTCCTGCGCCAGGAGCGCGTCGCCGCCGAGGTCCACGCCCGGGTCGGCCGGGTCGTGGCCGAGCAGACCCAGATCTTCGACGGCACCGTGCCCGACCAGGGTCCGACCCGCGAGGGCATCGCGGTGGCACTCGGCGCGCAGTCACCCGCCGGCACCTGGTGGTTCGCCGACGGCACCACCGACAACGGCGGCACCGCCTCGCTCGCACTGGCCAACTTCGGCGACCACGACGCGCGCGTGCAGGTGCACGTCGTGCTGGTCGGCGACGAGACCCTGGACCCACAGTCGCTCACCGTGCCGGCGCGCGGCGTGGTCGCGGTGGAACCCACCACTCGGGTGCCGATCGGCACCGACTACGCGATCACCGTGACCACGCAGCTGCTCGACGGCCGCCGTTCGCCGGTCGTCGCCGAGGTCCTGTCGTCGTGGGCGCCGTCGTCGTCGACGACCGGCGTGGCGAGCACCCTGGGCTCGTCGGTCGCGGCGCGCCGCTGGGTCGTCCCGCAGCCCGACGTCGACGCCGACGCGTTCCTCACCGTGTTCGATCCCGGCCCCGACCCGGTGACCGCGGCGCTGCTGCCGGCGGCGTCGATCGACCGGCGGGTCGGGCCCACCAGCGAGCCCGAGCTCGCGGTCGGACCGGGCACGGCGAAGGTGCAGCAGGTGACGCTCGGCAGCGGTACCGACAGCGCGTGGGTGATCACCGCCGCCCATCCCATCGTGGTCGGGCTCACGCTGCTCGGGGCCGACGGCGCGTCGCTCAGCTCGGCGATCCCCGACCCGTCGTACGCAGGATGAGCGCGCGGTGACGGCACGGTTGGTGATCGGGGCGGTGATCCTGGTCGCGGTCGGCGCGCTGGCGTGGTTCCTGCGTCGCCGGCCGCCCGACGCGCCACCGCGCGACGTGTACCCCGTGCCCAAGCAGCTCGACCGCTCCGACTTCCCCCGCCGCGACGCCGCCTGGTTGGTCGCGCTGTTCTCGTCCGCGGCCTGCGACTCGTGCCAGGGTCTCGGCTCGAAGCTGGAGCCGCTGGAATCGTCCGACGTCGCGGTGTGCGAGGTCGCCGCGGAGTCGCGCGGCGACCTGCATCGCCGTTACGAGCTCGCGGCGATCCCCACGACGGTGATCGCCGACGACGAGGGCGTGGTGCGCCGCGCCTTCGTCGGCGCGTTCACCGCCACCGACCTCTGGGCGGCGGTCGCCGAGCTGCGCAAACCGGGCAGCACCCCGGAACCCGGCCTCGGCGCGGTGTCGTAGCGAGCGGGTTCGAGCGAGCCGCTACTCGACGTAGTCGGAGAGCGAGTCGCCGTCGCCGGTCGTCTCGACGATCTCCTCCGTGCCGTCGGCCCGCAGCGCCCGGCGGGGCCCGCCGCTCTTGTGGCCCATCGCGATGTCGACGAGGTCGGAGACCTCTTCGCCGTCGACGGTCTCCCGCTCGAGCAGCGCCTCCGCCACCGCGACCAGACCGGGCCGGTGCTCGGTGAGCGTGGCGCGGGTGCGGTTCTCCTCGTCGCGCAGGATGCGCTCGACCTCTTCGTCGATCACCCGTGCGGTCTCGTCGGAGTAGTCGCGGGTGTGCACGAGGTCCTCGCCCAGGAAGACCGCGCCCTCGGAGCCCCAGGCCATCGGCCCGATGCGCTCGCTCATGCCCCACTCCCGCACCATGCGGCGGGCGATCTCGGTGGCGCGCACGAGGTCGTTCTGGGCGCCGGTCGACTTGGTGCCGAACATGATCTCCTCGGCCACGCGGCCGCCCATGAACACGCCCAGCGAGTCGCGCAGGTACTCCTTGTCGTGCGAGTAGCGCTCCTCGACCGGCATCTGCTGGGTCATGCCCAGCGCCATCCCGGTGGGCAGGATGGTGACCTTGTGCACCGGGTCGGCGTGCTCGAACACGTACGCCGCCACCGCGTGCCCGGCCTCGTGGTAGGCGGTGTGCTCCTTCTCGAGGTCGTTCATCACGATCGACGGCCGGCGCAGGCCCATCAGCACGCGGTCGCGGGCGTCGTCGAAGTCGTTGGCGTGGATCTCGTTGTCGCCCCGGCGCACTGCGAACAGCGCCGCCTCGTTCACGAGGTTGGCGAGGTCGGCGCCGGCCATGCCCGGCGTGCCGCGCGCCACGATGTTCACGTCGACGTCGGGCGAGACCTTCTTGTCCTTGAAGTGCACCTCGAGGATGTCGCGCCGCTCCTCCTGCGTGGGCAGCGGCACCATGATCTGCCGGTCGAAGCGGCCCGGACGAAGCAGGGCGGGGTCGAGCACGTCGGGCCGGTTGGTCGCCGCCATCATCACGATGCCCTCGGTGGCCTCGAAGCCGTCCATCTCCGCCAGCATCTGGTTGAGCGTCTGCTCGCGCTCGTCGTGCCCGCCACCGAGGCCGGCGCCGCGTTTGCGGCCGATGGAGTCGATCTCGTCGACGAAGATGATCGCGGGCGCCTGCTTGCGCGCGGTCTGGAACAGGTCGCGCACGCGGGCGGCGCCGACACCGACGAACATCTCCATGAAGTCGGAACCGGTCACCGACACGAACGGCACACCGGCCTCGCCCGCGACCGCACGCCGCGATGAGCGTCTTGCCGGTACCGGGCGGGCCCACGAGCAGCACCCCCTTCGGGATCCGGGCGCCGATCTCCTTGAACTTGCCCGGGTTCTTCAGGAAGTCGACGACCTCGGCGATCTCCTGCTTCACCGGCCCGTAGCCGGCGACGTCGTTGAACGTCGTCTTCGGCTTCTCGGTGTTGTAGACCTTCGCCCGGCTGCGGCCGATGTTCATCACCGCACCCATCTGCCCCTGCGCGCGTCTGCTCATCCAGACGAACAACCCGATGATCAGGATGAGCGGCAGGACCCAGAGCAGGATGTCGCCGAGGATGTTGCTGCCCTCGTCGACGTAGGTGAAGTCGATGCCCTTCTTCTTGATGGACGCGAGCAGCGGGTCGGGCAGGTTGTCCTTCGGGCCCGAGCTCGAGAACTCCGTCTTGCCGTTGACCGCGTTCTCGAACTTGCCGCTGATCGAGCCGGTCGACTTGTTGAAGTCGATGCTCTTGACGTTGTTGTCGTCGACCTGGCTCACGAACTGCGAGTACGTGAGGTCGGCCTTCGAGGCGCTGCCGCCGGCGAGGCTGCTCACCACGAACGCGGCGGCGATGAGCGCGAGCACGATCCACGGCACCCAGCGCAACGACGGCGAGCTGCCACTGCCCGACGGTGGGCGCCGCTCGGTGGGGCGCTCGCCGGGGGGACCATCGTTCGGGGGGCCGGCCGGCGGACGCGTGTCGGGACGCCACGAGGGCGGGGGAGTGGGCGGACGACCGTTGGGCGCGCCGTACTCCGGCTCGCCGGCGTCGGGTTCGACCCCGGGCTCGAGATCGGTCTGGCGGCGGCTCATCCTCGGGCCGGCTCCTCGTCGTGGATCGCCCCATGCTACGGCCCCGCCGCCCGTCCGACCGAGCGGGAGTTCGGAACCACACGAGGTGCGGGTCCAGGGTGCAACACCCGGGACCCGCGCCCGATTCCGTGGGACGGCCCGAGCGTGGTCCCGCGGGACGGATTCGACCATCGCGTGCGGCGGAATCGGCCGTCGGGTCCCTTCGGTCCCGGTAGCGTGGCACCTCTGTGAGCAGCGCCCTCCCGCCGCCGCCCCCGCCTCCGCCCTCGTCGCCACCGCCACCCCCGCCCCCGTCGTTGCCGCCGTCGGCGGTGCCGGGGGCCCGGGTCCGGTGGGGCGTCGGCGACGCCATCGTCGCCTTCGTCGTCGGCCTGGCGGTCTCGCTGGTCGCGGCGGCGTTCGTCCTCGACCCCGACCACCCGAACGATCCCACCACCCTCGTGGTGCTGATCTGCTCCCAGAACTTCGCCATCATCGCCTGGTTGGCGATGGTCGCCCGCCGCAAGGGCACCGGGTCCTTGCGCTCCGACTTCGGCCTGACGCTGCGGCGGCCGCTGGCGGCGTGGGTCGCCGACCTGCCCTACTTCTTCCTCGGCATCGGTCTCCAGCTGGCCGCGCTGCTCCCGATCGGCCTGCTCAACGAGCTCTACGGGCACACCGCGAAGCAGGACGTCGTGAACACCGCCGACAAGGCGTCGGGCTGGCAGATCCCGGTGCTGGCGCTGGCCATCGTGCTGCTGGCACCACTCACCGAGGAGCTGCTGTTCCGGGGCACGCTCCTCCGCTCCCTGCTGCGCAAGACGACCCCGGAGACGGCGGTCTTCGTGAGCGCGCTCGCGTTCGGCCTGGTCCACGCGCTGGGTGATCCCTCGGTGGGCACGATCATCGCCCTGCCCGCGATCATCCTCCTGGGGGTGTGCTCCGGCTACCAGGCCGTCCGCACCGGCAACCTGTCCCGCTCGGTCCTCCTGCACATGGGCTTCAACGCGCTGAGCGTGGTGTTCCTGTTCACCATCTAGCCCGCCCGACCCGGCCGCCGTCGCGCCCGCCTCGCCTGGCCCGATTCGCCCCATTCCGGCCCATGCTCAAGTCTCCGGCGGCTCCTGCCGATGCATAGCCGGGCTGAGGACTGGGAGGTTCCGGTGCATTGTGCAAGGTGTTCCAAGGCGGGATTGATCGAGATCCGGATGCGCGTCGCCGAGCGCGACGTGACGTTCCGGCGTTGCGGCCGCTGCGAGGCCCAGACGTGGGAGACGGCCGACGGCCCGGTGCCGCTCGTGCACGTGCTGGAGCTCGCGCGCACCCGTTGACCCAGCCGCGGCACGCGCTGCGCGTGTCGCGGCGGCGCCGCCTGGCATGCTGACCGGATGGTGCATGCGCCCGACGTGATCGCCGCGCCGGCGCGCCCGGAGGACTCCGAACCGGACGACGGTGACGACGGTGATCCCCGCCGTCCCGTACCGACGGGACGCCGACCATTCGACCGGCTCGAGTACTGGGTCGGGGTGGCGATCGTCGCGACCTGCTGCATCTACGTGTTCGTGCAGCTGGACCCGAAGCTGGTCCTGCGCAACACGACCGTCACCGGCGGCGACACCGGCGCGCACGTCTGGTTCCCCGACTTCCTGATCGACCACTTCCTGCCCTGGCGGGTCGCCGGGTGGTCGAACGACTTCTACGCCGGGTTCCCGGCCGGCCAGTTCTACTTCCCGTTCCCGGCCGTGCTCATCGCGATCCTCGACGTCTTCCTCCCGTACAACATCGCGTTCAAGCTCGTCACCGCGCTGGGCCCGATCGCGTTTCCGGTCGGCGCCTACGTGTTCGCCCGCGGCATCCGGGTGCCGCGTCCGGCGGCGCCGCTGTTCGCGGTCGCCGCCACCGCCTTCATGTTCTTCAAGGACGGCGGCGACTCGACCATGACGTTCGACTTCCACATCATGGGCGGCACGCTGGCGAGCACCCTCGCGGGCGAGTTCTCGTTCATGCTCGCGTTGGCGCTGGCGCTCTTCTTCCTGGGCACGTTGGCGCGCGCGCTCGACCGTCGGGGGCCCATGTGGCTGCCCGCGCTGTTGCTCGCGCTCACGGTCACCAGCCACCTCGTGGTCGCGATCTTCGCGGTGCTGGCCGGGGTCGTCCTCTGGCTGCTCTGGCGCCCGGTGCGCAACTTCACGCGCGTCGCCGCCATCGGCGTGGTGGGCGTCCTGCTCACCGCCTTCTGGCTCCTGCCGCTCGTGGTGAACCTCGGCAACACCACCGACATGCGCTACGAGCCCATCGGCAACTACCTCGACTGGATGTTCCTGTCCGAGAACTGGTTCCTGTATCCGCTCGCCGTGATCGCGCTCGGCGCCGGGATCTGGTACCGCCGTCGCGCCACGCTCTACCTCGCCGCGCTCACGGTGATGACGGGGCTGGTCTTCTACAACTGGGAGGGGCTGCGCGGCGTTCTGGGCAAGGCGCCGGCCTGGAACCTGCGGCTGCTCCCGTTCTGGTACCTCATGCTCTTCCTGCTCGCGGCGTTGGGCGTGGCCGAGCTGGCGCGCCTCACCGCCCTGGGCGTGGCGTGGGTGGTCAAGGGGTCCGACCGCCGGCCGCCGGATCCCGCGCTCGGCCCGGGGGCGGTGCCCGAGCCCCACGCCGACCTCGTCCCGCCGGCCCTTCCCGCGAACGCGCCGGTCGCGCGTGGTGGCATGTCGCGCAACTCCGTGCGGGTGATCGCGATCGCGGTGCTGGCGGTGGTGGCGACGACGGTCGCCCTCGTGCGCGTGCAGCAGACCCGCGACTTCCTGCCGTACTGGGCGAAGTACAACTACACCGGCTACGAGAGCGGCAGCACCGCCGACTTCACCGCCAAGTCGTGGCCCGAGTACCGCGCCTTCCTCGACACCGCGAACTCGTTGCCGAGCGGTCGCATGGCGTGGGAGGGCGGGGACGCGATCGGGGCGTACGGCACGCCGCTCGCGCTCATGCTGCTGCCCTACTGGACCCACGGTCGGATCCAGTCCATGGAGGGGCTGTACTTCGAGGCGTCGACGACGACGCCCTACCACTTCATGATGATCGCGACGCTCGCGCAGTCGCCGTCCAACCCGGTGCGGGGGCTCCCGTACCGTTCGATCACCGACTTCGACCTCGGCGTCCGGTACCTGCAGCTGATGGGCGTGCGCTACTACGCGGCGTTCACCGACGAGGCGAAGGCGGCGGCGGCGAAGAACGCCTCGCTGCGCCCGGTCGCGACCGTGCCCGACCTCGACGACCGGCCGCCGAACGGGTGGACGATCTACCGGGTCGCCGACTCGCCGACGGTGCAGGCGCTCGCCTACCAGCCGGTGGTCGTCGACGACCTGCACGCCGCGCCGTCGTGGCAGTGCGAGGGGCAGCCGGAGCCGGTCGGGAGCATCACGCCCTCCGCCGAGTTCAGCCCCTGGGAGTGCACCGCGGTGCCGTGGTTCAACGATCCGGCCGCGCTCGACCGACCGCTGACCGACGGCGGTCCGTCGTCGTGGACCCGCGCCGACGCCTCGAGCGCGCGCTCCGTGAAGAAGCGCGCGCTCCCCGAGGCGAAGGTCTCGAACATCCGGACCACCGAGTCGTCGGTGTCGTTCGACGTCTCCCGCACCAGGGTCCCGGTGATGGTGAAGACCTCCTACTACCCCAACTGGAAGGCCGAGGGCGCCGACGGGCCGTGGCGGGCCACGCCCAACTTCATGGTCGTCGTGCCCACCAGCCACCACGTACGGCTGACCTTCGCCACCTCCACCGCCGACCAGGTCGGACGCGTGCTGACCGTCGTCGGGTTGCTCGGTCTCGGCGGTCTCGTGTGGTGGGGGCTCGCCGCACGGCCACCGGACGATTCCGGTGTTGAGCGGCGTCGGTGGAGGGTACGATTTCCGTCCCGCTCCACGCGGTGAGGACCCGAGGCTCCTGTGCCCGACTCTTCGCTCGACGACATCTTCAAGGCCTATGACGTTCGCGGGATCTATCCCGACGAGCTCGACGAATCGGTCGCCCGCCGCATCGGCAACGCCTTCGTGGCGTTCACCGGCTCGGCGCGCGTGCTCGTGGGCCGGGACGCGCGCCCGTCCTCCGAGCCGCTGGTGGCCGCCTTCACCGAGGGCGCGCTGACCGCCGGGGCCGACGTCGTCGACCTGGGGTTGGCGTCCACCGACCTGTGCTACTTCGCCGCCGGCACGCTCGAGGCGCCGGCCGCGATGTTCACCGCCAGCCACAACCCGGCCGAGTACAACGGCGTGAAGCTGTGCCGGGCGGGGGCGTTGCCGATCGGTCAGGACACCGGCCTGGCCGAGATCAAGGCCATGGTCGCCGGGGGGCTGCTCGAGCGGGCCGAGGACCCGGGTCGGGCGGAGGCGCGCGATCTCCTGCCCGCCTTCGTCGCCCACGTCCACTCCTTCGTCGATCTCGACGCGCTCCGGCCCCTGCGGGTGGTGGCCGACACGGCCAACGGCGTCGGCGGCCTCATCGTCGCCGCCGTGTTCGCCGGCCTGCCGTTCGAGCTGACCCTCCTCTACGGCGAGCTCGACGGGACGTTCCCGAACCATCCCGCCGACCCCACCGCGGTCGAGAACCTGAAGGATCTCCAGCGCGCGGTCCTCGACACGCAGGCCGCGGTCGGGCTCGCCTTCGACGGTGACGCCGACCGCGTCGTCCTCGTCGACGACCAGTCGCAGCCGATGTCGGGCTCCACCACCACCGCGATGCTGGCGGCGTCGATCCTCGACCAGCACCCGGGCGAGAAGATCGTGCACAACCTGATCTGCTCGAAGGCCGTCCCCGAGATCGTGCTCGAGCACGGTGGCACGCCGATCCGCACCCGGGTCGGCCACTCGTTCATCAAGCAGGTCATGGCGGAGACCGGCGCCATCTTCGGCGGGGAGCACTCCGCGCACTACTACTTCCGCGACAACTACCGCGCCGACTCCGGCATCATCGCCGCCCTGCTCGTGCTCGAGCAGCTGTCGAAGTCCGACCGCCCGCTCTCCGAGCTGCGCGGCCCGTTCGAGCGCTACGCCATGTCGGGTGAGATCAACACGCGCGTCTCCGACCCGCCCGCGGTGATCGAGCGGGTCGCGGCCGTGTACGCGGACGCCGACCAGGATCGCCTCGACGGCCTCACCGTCGACCTCGGCGACTGGTGGTTCAACCTGCGTCCGAGCAACACCGAACCGCTGCTCCGCCTCAACCTCGAGGCGCGCGACCGCGCCGCGTGCGACGAGCACACCCGCGAGGTGCTCACGCTCGTCCGCGGCGACTAGCCCCCCCGAACCTCAGGAGCCCCGATGGCGTTGGACCCCAAGCTGCTCGAGATCCTCGCATGCCCGGAGGACAAGGGCCCGCTGCTGTACTTCGAGGACGAGTCGTCGCTCTACAACCCGCGCCTGAAGCGGCGGTACGCGGTGCGGGACGACATCCCGATCATGCTGATCGACGAGGCGGAGACCGTCGACGACGCCGAAGCCGCCCGCCTCGACGCCAAGGCCGCGGCGGACGGCATCCAGCCCACCTTCGCGGCGTAGCGCGGCCCGTGGCGACCGACTCCCTCGGCTTCGGCGAGGCACTCTGCTCGATGCCGGAGCAGCTCGCCGCCGCCCACGAGGCCGCGGGCAAGGTGCCGGCGGCGTCGCTGCCCGACGCCCACGACTTCGACCACATCGTCACCCTCGGCATGGGGGGTTCCGGCATCGCCGGCAACGTGCTGCAGGCCGTGGGCACCGCGACGCTCCCGGTCCCGGTCACCGTGCTGAAGCACTACCGCACGCCGGCGTTCGTCGGTTCGCGGACCCTGGCGTTCGCGCTCTCGCACTCCGGGAACACCGAGGAGACGCTCGAGATGGCGCGCGGGGTGCTCGCCGCCGGCGCTCGGCTCGTGACCATCTCGAGCGGCGGTGAGCTCGCCGAGCTCGCCGAGCAGTCCGGGTCGCTCCACGTGCGCTGCGCCGACGGGATCGTGATGCCGCGCCTCGCGCTCGGTGCCCTCGTCGCCCCGCTCTTCGTCGTGCTGTTCCGCATGGGCATGCTCCCGGAGGCGCACGCCGGCCTTCTGCGCGCGCAGCAGCAGCTCGCCCGCCGGCGCGACCAGTGCAAGCCGAACGCCGACGCGGCGCGCAACCCCGCGCGCGAGCTGGCGCGCAAGATCGGGCGCACCATTCCGATCGTCTACGGCAGCGGCGGCCTCGGCGGCGTCGCCGCGCTGCGCTGGAAGCAGTCGGTGAACGAGAACGCCAAGGCGCCCGCCTTCTGGAACGAGTACCCCGAGCTCGACCACAACGAGGTGTGCGGCTGGGGCCAGCACGGCGACGTCACCCGGCAGGTGTTCTCGCTCATCGAGCTCCGCCACGGCCTCGAGCACCCGCGCCTCGAGCAGCGGGCGGTGGCGACGCGCGAGCTGATCGACGAGGCGCTGAGCCAGGTGCTCACCGTCGACGCCGAGGGGGAGGGGCGCCTGGCCCAGCTGCTCGACCTGATCACCATCGGCGACTGGACGAGCTACTACCTCGCGCTCGACAACGACGTCGACCCCGGCCCCATCGACGCCATCATGCAGCTCAAGGCCGCGATCCGCTGACCGACCCTCCAATCGTGCGCGTTGTTCGCCGTATGCGAACAAAAACGCAGATCTTCAGCGGTCGCGGCGCCGCTCAGAAGTGGGTGGTGCACCAGGGTGACGGGTGCGCCACGAAGAAGCGGTCGGCCCGGCGCAACGCGCCGTCCGACCGCGCCGTGATCCGTCCCGCCGCGGCGAGCGTCGACGGGGCGACGCCGCCGAGGTACAAGGCACCGAGCTCGGGCGCGGAGAGGGTGAGGTCGGCTTCGATGCTGGTGGGCGCGCACGCGGCGCCGTCGGGTCCACCGTCGATACGCCACCGGCCGCTGTTCGCGGGGCGGAACCCGTCGACGAGCTCGATCACCAGGCCGTCCTCCGTCCCGTAGGTGCGGGCGGCGAATGCGTCGGCGACGTCGACGATGCGCACCCACAGGTGATCGCGCACCTCGCGGACGCGGAGCCGGCGGGGATCGGCGAGGCGCCAGCGCAGCGGGTCGTCGACGGGCCGGTCGACCGCCTGAACGGTGCCGACGAGGTCGATGCCGAAGAGGTAGTTCCACAGCGCGGCCTCGGCATCCGCGTCGGCGGCCTGCAGCTCGATCACGCGCAGCGTCATCTCCGGGACGCCGTCGGGCCAGCACTGGTCCACGGCGTACCGCGCGAACGCGTCCGGACGACCGTCGTGGCTCGTGTGCACCGCGGTGAAGAACCGCACGCCCCGCTTCCCGCGGTTGAAGATGGGCGACCACCACTCCGGCGGCCGCTCGATCTCGCCGGTGCGCGTCGCGGCGGCGTCGTCGTACACCGTGCGGGCCGCCTCGCAGGCCGCGTCACCCTCCACGAGGCGCACCGAACCGTCGGCGGACGCGCCGGTGTCGGCGTACTCCGACGCCAGCTCCCAACGGGTCGTGAACGTGGCGATGCCGTAGCCGAAGCGTTCGTAGATCGATGCCTCGGAGGCAGTGAGCACGGCGAGCGGCTCACCCCGCCGCGCGACATCGTCGAGCTG
This sequence comes from uncultured Actinomycetes bacterium, assembly GCA_963819475.1. GTDB lineage: Bacteria > Actinomycetota > Acidimicrobiia > IMCC26256 > DASPTH01 > DASUAS01. The sequence continues at coordinate 219,898 of CAWFWE010000010.1, read as the reverse complement.
CTCGTCCATCATCTGCCGCAGGAGGCCTTGCCGCCGGTGCGTCGGCTGGACGGTCACGACGGTGACCGCGGCGACGCCGACCCGGGCTCCGCCCGGCACGGTGAGCCGGAACGGGAAGGCCCCGGCCGTGGCGACCACGGCCTCGTCGTCGTGGACGGCCAGGCAGCGCTCCGCCGGGAGCAGGTGCACCGCGTACTCGTCGTCCTCGCTGGGCGACACCATCCCGAACCCGGTGCTCACCGCCCGGAGGAAACCGCCCATCTCCTCGTCGCGCACGGTGCGGAGCTCGAGACCCATCACCGGAGCTTGTCACGACCCCGCGCCGGTTCGCTCGGCTATATTCTCGGGTGCTGGTCGGGCCTCGCAGGCTGTCATCCGGTGATCCGGGCCGACTCTGACATCACGTACACCCTGATGAAGGAGTCTGATCCATGACGACCACCGTCGATCCGTCGACCGCGACCGAGTTCTCCGACTTCAAGGTCGCCGACCTGTCCCTCGCCGACTTCGGGCGCAAGGAGATCGAGCTCGCCGAGCACGAGATGCCCGGCCTCATGGCCCTGCGCGAGCGCTACTCGGAGAGCAAGCCGCTCACCGGCGCCCGCATCACCGGGTCGCTGCACATGACCATCCAGACCGCGGTGCTCATCGAGACGCTCGTCGCCCTCGGTGCCGAGGTCCGGTGGGCGTCGTGCAACATCTTCTCCACCCAGGACCACGCCGCCGCCGCCATCGCCGCCGCCGGCGTCCCGGTGTTCGCCTGGAAGGGCGAGTCGCTCGAGGAGTACTGGTGGTGCACCGACCGGGCCCTGTCGTGGCCCGGCAACGAGGGTCCCAACATGATCCTCGACGACGGTGGTGACGCCACGCTGCTCGTGCACAAGGGCGTCGAGTTCGAGCGCGCCGGCGCGGTGCCCGACCCGTCGACCGCCGACAACGAGGAGTTCGCGGTCGTGCTCGGCTTGTTGCGCGACGTGCTCGCCGACGACGACCGTCGCTGGCACCGGATGGCCGAGGGCCTCCTGGGCGTCACCGAGGAGACGACCACCGGCGTGCACCGCCTCTACCAGATGATGGAGAGCGGATCCCTGTTGTTCCCGGCGATCAACGTCAACGACTCGGTCACCAAGAGCAAGTTCGACAACCTCTACGGCTGTCGCCACTCGCTCGTCGACGGCATCTGCCGCGCCACCGACGTCATGCTCGCGGGCAAGGTCACGGTGGTGTGCGGGTACGGCGACGTCGGCAAGGGCTGCGCGCAGTCGCTGCGCGGCCAGGGCGCCCGCGTGATCGTCACCGAGATCGACCCCATCTGTGCGCTGCAGGCGGCGATGGAGGGCTACGAGGTCACGACGCTCGACGACGTCGTCGACACCGCCGACCTCTTCGTCACCACGACCGGCAACATGAACGTGATCACGGTCGACCACATGGCGCGGATGAAGCACAACGCGATCGTCGGCAACATCGGGCACTTCGACACCGAGATCGACATGGCCGGCCTGGGCAAGGTCGACGGCATCCGCCGGGTCAACGTGAAGCCACAGGTGGACGAGTGGGTGTTCCCGGCCACGTCCGATCGGGCGAGCCACGCGATCATCGTGCTGGCCGAGGGCCGGCTCCTGAACCTGGGTTGCGCCACCGGGCACCCGAGCTTCGTGATGTCGAACAGCTTCACCAACCAGGTGATGGCCCAGCTGGAGCTCTTCACGCACCGCGACTTCTACGAGCGCAAGGTGTACACGCTGCCGAAGCACCTCGACGAGGAGGTGGCGCGCCTCCACCTCGACAAGCTCGGCGTGAAGCTGACCACCCTCACCGAGGACCAGTCCACCTACCTCGGCGTGCCGGTGGAGGGCCCGTACAAGCCCGACCACTACCGCTACTGACCGCGGTTACTGGGAGAACAGGACGGCGACCGCGATCACGAGGAGGATCAGCACCCCCACCAGGATGCGGTCGAACCACTGGTCGGTGCGGCCGAGGGCACGGTCGAGGTTGGCGACGGTCGACCGTGCCCAGCTCAAGAAGACACTCATGGGGGTCATCCCTCTCGTCGTCGTACCCGTGGCCCCGCACGTGCCATCCGTCACGTTGCCATCGGTCCGGTCGCCGGATTCCTTGACCCAACGGAACGCAAAAACTGTCGTACCCCGGCCGTACCGTCGCCGGGTGCTCGACGCCCTGTTCCCGCTGGCGTGCCCCGGCTGCGGGGCACCGGGCGCGCCTCTGTGCACACGGTGCCGCGAGCGGCTCCGGGCACCGGTCCCGGCCCCGCCGCCGGCGGGGATCGACGCCTGGTGGGCCGCCTTCGCCTACGAGGGCGCCGCCCGGGAGCTGGTGGCCCGGGTCAAGTACCGCAACGTGCGCGCGGTCGTGCCGTGGCTCGCCGGGGCCATCGTCGGGGCGGTGCCGTCGGCGGCGCGCGGCTCGCTGCCCGAGGTCGTCACCTGGGCGCCCACCGGTCGGGACCGTCGCCGGCACCGGGGCTTCGACCCCGCCGAGCTGCTCGCCCGGGCGGTCTCCCGCCGTGTGGGTGCCCGCTGCGTGGGCCTCCTCGACCGGCTCCCCGGCCCGGCGCAGACCGGGCTCACCGGCGACGCCCGCCGCCGGGGCCCGCGGTTCGTCGCGCGCCGGGCCGTGCCCGCACGCGTCGTCGTGGTCGACGACGTCGCCACCACCGGCGCCACGCTCGCGGCGGCGGCCGCGGCGCTGCGCGCGGCCGATGCGCGTGTCGTGGTCGCGCTCACCGCGGCCCGAACGCCACCTCCGTCGTCACCGTAGACTTCGATCGCGTCCTCGTGCGCGCTTCCCGGGAGGTGCAGATGGACATCGTGGTCCGAGGCAAGAACTGCTCGGTGTCGGCTCGCCTCGAGGCGACGGCGCGGGAGAAGGTGGCCCGCATCGCGAAGTTCACCCACGACGCCGGGCGGGTCGAGGTCGACTTCGCCGAGCAGCAGCACAAGCGCCTCTCGGAGTCCCAGCTCTGTGAGATCACCGTGCACCTCAAGAAGCACTTCGTGAAGGCGCACGCGTGCTCGTCCGAACCGGAGGCGGCGCTCGACCTCGCGGTCGACAAGGTCGGCTACCAGGTCGCGCGCATCAAGGAGAAGCGTGTGAGCCGCTCACACCCTCGGCGGCGCGCGTCGTCGGACGTCGGCGTCAACGGTGACGGCGCGCGCGCGCTCGGCCTGGAGGACGACGACGAGGATGCCGACGGTGGCGCGCGCATCGTGAAGACCAAGCAGTTCGCGGCGAAGCCGATGGACCCGGAGGAGGCCGCGTTGCAGATGGAGCTGCTCGGGCACGACTTCTTCCTCTTCACCAACACCGAGACCGGCAACGCCGCGGTGCTCTACCGCCGGCGCGACGGTCAGCTCGGGTTGATCGAGACCAGCGGCTGATCCCCGGGCGCCGGCCGGCGGCCGTCGAGCAGCAGCACCAGCAGGAGCAGCACGCCGAGCCGCACCTGCACGTTGCCCACGCTGGCGTGGCGGGTCGCCTCCATGCCGTCGCCGTGCCACGCGATCAGCATGTGCACCAGCCCCAGCGCGCCGAGCAGCGCGATCACGGCCCAGTCCGGTCGGCGGTCGAGGCGGAAGTACACCCCACCCACGACCGCGACGAAGGCCGCGACGAGCACCCACGCCCAGGACGGGTACAGGATCGTGGTGAGCAGGGGCGCGTCGGTGCGGTCGCCGGCGGCGTAGGACGACAGGCGCCCGTCGGCGTTGTTGAAGGTGCGCTCCGGACGGACCAGCGGTTCCGTCAGCACCGTGTCCGGGTGGAACAGCAACCACTGCACGTACGTGCGGGCGGCGTCCGAGCGCATCCACCGCGCCAGGGGCCGGAACGCGGGATCCGCCGGGTCGACGATCACGACCGGGGCGTGCCCGGGTTCGACGGCCTGCGCCTTGGCCAGCCTCGTGAGTCGCGCCGCCTGCGGCATGCCGTGGTCTCCGAACCAGGCGATCCGCGACGGGTACGGGAACACCCGCACCGCGAGCGCGTTCTGCACGTTCTTCACGTCGCGGTGTGAGGCCATCGAGCTGGCCCCGGTCAGCACCACGACCGCCACGAGGCCGGCGGCGACGACGAGCGCGGGCCGGGCGCTCGTCGCGTCGACCCTCAGCCCGCGCCACGCGGCGTAGGCGCCGAACGCGACCGCGACCAGCGCGATCACCCAGATCTGGGTGTCACGCGTCGCGGCGAAGAGCAGCCCGACCGCGATCACGCCCAGGCTCCGGGCGACGGTGGGGCGCGCGCCCCAGAGGATCGCCACCGCGAACAGCAGCGCGAGCAGGGTCAGCGAGAGGCTCTCCGACAGGACCGAGCGGTCCCACTGCGTCACCGGCCGCGTCGTCGCGAAGCCGAGCACCGCGGCGCCGGCGACGAGCCGGCCCCACCAGGGCCGGACCCGGCGGGCGGCGACGACCGCCAGCGTGCTCCACGCCGCGACCGACGCCAGGGTCTGGAGCAGGACGAAAGCGGTGTCGCTCCCGGCGAGCTTCCAGAGCAGGGGGATGACGGGCGGTCGCGCGCCGGCCCAGATCCGGTGGCTGAGCAGCGGCTGGTTGCCGAGGGCCCGGTACTGCAGCGAGTCCTGCCAGATCAGCGGCCCGCCTATGCGCGCCTGCCAGATGCGGAACCACGCGAACAGGCCGATGCCGCCCGCCGCCGCGAGCAGCATGCCGACCGTGGCGGTGCGGACGCGGGGCGATCGCGCCGGTGCCGCCTCGACCATCGGCGGCGATCGTAGGCCCGCGCCTCCGGCCGGCAGGCGCGCCCCGGTGAGCGGGGAACGGGCCCGTCGACCGGGGCCGGGGCGAGACGACACCCCGGTAGACTGGCTACCTCCATGGGACTCTTCAACAAGATCCTCCACGCCGGCGAAGGCCGCAAGCTCAAGTCGCTGGAGTCGATCGCGCCCGTCGTCGGCAGCTTCGAGGCCGAGATGCAGGCCCGCTCCGACGAGGAGCTGCGCGCGCTCACGAACCGCTGGCGCGAGGAGCTCGACAACGCCGGCGATCCCGGCGATCAGCAGGAGCACCTCGACGACATCCTGCCCGAGGCGTTCGCGGCGGTGCGCGAGGCCGGGGTGCGCACGTTGGGCCAGCGCCACTTCGACGTCCAGATCATGGGCGGCGCCGCCCTCCACTTCGGTTGGGTGGCCGAGATGAAGACCGGTGAGGGCAAGACCCTCGTCGCCACCCTGCCCGCCTACCTCAACGCGCTCACCGGCGGCGGCGTGCACCTCGTCACCGTCAACGACTACCTGGCCCGGCGCGACGCCGAGTGGATGGGGCAGATCTACCGGCACCTCGGGCTCGAGGTGGGCGTGGTCATCCCCGGGATCGAAGACTTCGAGTCGAAGCGGCAGGCGTACGCGGCCGGGATCACCTACGGCACCAACAACGAGTTCGGCTTCGACTACCTGCGCGACAACATGGCGGTGGCGCGTGAGGACCAGGTGCAGCGCAGCCATGCCTTCGCCATCGTCGACGAGGTCGACTCCATCCTCATCGACGAGGCCCGCACGCCGCTGATCATCTCCGGCCGTGCCGACGACGCGCAGGAGCTGTACGTCCAGTTCGCGGCCATCGTGAAGGGTTTGAAGCGCGACCACGACTACGAGGTCGACGAAGCCAAGCGCACCGTCGTCCCCAGTGAGATCGGTGTCACCGCGGTGGAGAAGGCCCTCGGCGTCGACAACCTCTACGAGAACGTCAACCAGAACTTCGTCCACCAGCTGCAGGCGGCGCTGCGGGCGAAGGAGCTGTTCAAGAACGACGTCGACTACGTCGTGCAGGGCGGCGAGGTGAAGATCGTCGACGAGTTCACCGGCCGCATCCTCGAAGGCAGGCGTTGGTCCGAAGGACTCCATCAGGCCGTAGAAGCGAAGGAGCGGGTGAAGATCAAGGAGGAGAACCAGACCCTCGCCACGATCACGCTCCAGAACTACTTCCGGATGTACGACAAGCTCGGCGGCATGACCGGCACCGCTTCCACCGAGGCCGGCGAGTTCGCCCACACCTACGGGCTCGAGGTCGTGTCCATCCCCACCAACCGGCCCATGGTCCGGGCCGACGAGCCCGACCTCATCTACAAGACCGAGGCGGCGAAGTTCGAGGCGGCCGCCGACGACATCGCCGAGCGCCACGAGGACGGCCAGCCTGTGCTGGTGGGCACGATCTCGGTGGAGAAGTCGGAGCAGCTCTCGCGGCTCCTGGAGAAGCGGGGCATCCAGCACGAGGTGCTCAACGCCAAGCAGCACGAGCGGGAGGCGCACATCGTCACGCAGGCCGGGAGGCTCAGCGCGGTGACCGTCGCCACCAACATGGCCGGCCGGGGCGTCGACATCCTGCTCGGGGGCAACCCGGAGGGGCTCGCCATGCAGGAGCTGCTCGCGAGCGGCACCACGGTCGAGGAGTCGCCGGAGAAGTACGCCGAGCTGGTCGAGCAGTTCACGGTGGAGTGCGCGGAGCACGGGCGGCAGGTGCGCGAGCTCGGCGGGCTCTACGTGCTCGGCACCGAGCGCCACGAGAGCCGCCGCATCGACAACCAGTTGCGCGGCCGCTCCGGCCGGCAGGGCGATCCGGGCGAGAGCCGTTTCTACCTGTCGCTCGAGGACGAGCTCATGCGGCTCTTCGCGACGGGCGCCATGAACTGGGTGATGGGCAAGGCGTTCCCCGACGACATGCCGCTCGAGGCGAAGATGGTCACCAAGGCCATCGAGCGCGCGCAGCGCACGGTGGAGGACCGCAACTTCGAGATCCGCAAGGACGTCCTCAAGTACGACGAGGTGATGAACGAGCAGCGGAAGGTCATCTACCGCCGTCGCCAGCAGATCCTCGACGGTGGCGACCTCCGTGAGGAGGCCTACGAGGCGATCACCGCGTCGATCGAGCGCACCGTGCTCGCCAACTGCGCCGACGAGTTCCCCGAGGACTGGGACCTCGACGAGCTGCACCTCCAGATGACCACCATCTACCCGACGCGCGTCACGCGCGCGCAGCTCGACGACTGCACGCACCGCGACATGCTCGTCGACCTCTTCACCGACGACGCCATCGAGCTGTACGAGGACAAGGAGGCGACGATCGGCGCGGACAACCTCCGCGAGATCGAGCGCCGGGTCATGCTCTCGATGATCGACCAGCACTGGCGCGAGCACCTCTACGAGATGGACTACCTCCGCGAGGGCATCAACCTGCGGGCGATGGGCCAGAGGGACCCGCTCGCCGAGTGGCAGCGCGAGGGCTTCGACATGTTCGAGGCGATGATGGGCCAGATCCAGGACCAGTTCGTCGCCTACGTCTCGCACCTCCAGGTGGCGGCGGTGGAGGAGGCGCCGCGGGCCCCCGGGACCGAGCGGATGAAGTACAGCTCCGCCGAGGACGCGGTCCAGGGCTCCGGGGCCATGCGGGCGGCCGCCGCCGCGATGCCCCCCGAGGAGCTCGCCGGCGACTTCGGCGCCGCCCCGGAGGCGGTCGGGCCGCCGGAGACGATGATGCCGGTCCGGGTCGACAAGACGCCCGGGCGCAACGAGCCGTGCTTCTGCGGGAGTGGCAAGAAGTACAAGCTCTGCCACGGTCGCTGACCCGCCGACGCCTGCCCCCTCATGCGTGATTTTTCCGACGACCTCTCCGAATTGCGCCGCCGCGTCGAGGGCGCCCGCGCCTACCTGAGGGTCGACGAGGCGCGGAGCCGGATCGGGGAGCTCGAGGTCGAGGTCAGCAAGCCCGACCTCTGGGACGACCAGGACCGCGCGCGCAAGGTCAACACCGAGCTCTCGCAGCTGCAGGAGGACGTGACGCTGGTCGACCAGCTCGACAGCACCGTGTCGGACCTCGAGACGTTGGCGGAGCTCGCGCGCGAAGAAAGCGACGAGTCGGTCGAGAGCGAGATCGTCGCGGGGATGGGCGACCTCGGTCGTCAGCTCGACACGTTGGAGCTCCGCGCGCTGTTCACCGGTGAGCACGACGACCGCGACGCGATCTGTACCGTCAACTCGGGGGCGGGCGGGACCGACGCGCAGGACTGGACCAACATGCTGCTGCGCATGTACCTGCGTTGGGCCGAGCGACGCGGCTTCGCGACCGAGATCGACGAGGTGTCACCGGGCACCGAGGCCGGCCTCAGCTCGGCGACGTTCACGGTGAAGGGCCGCTACGCGTTCGGGTTGCTCGCGAGCGAGCGCGGCGTGCACCGCCTCATCCGCATCTCGCCGTTCGACGCGAACGCGCGTCGACAGACCGCGTTCGCGTCGTTCGACGCAGTGCCCGCGCTCGACGACGCCGAGGTGCCGGAGATCGACCCCACCGACCTGCGCATCGACACCTACCGCTCGTCGGGCGCCGGTGGCCAGCACGTCAACGTCACCGACTCGGCGGTGCGCATCACCCACGTCCCCACCGGGATCGTCGTGTCGTGCCAGAACGAGCGCTCGCAGACGCAGAACAAGGCGCGCCGCGATGCAGATCCTCGCCGCGCGTCTCGCCGAGCGTCAGCGCCAGGAGCGCGAAGCGGAGTTGGAGGCGCTGGCGGGGGACAAGCGCGACGTCGTGTTCGGCAACCAGATCCGTACGTACACGCTCCACCCGTACCAATTGGTGAAGGACGAGCGCACCCGCCACGAGACCGGCAACGTGCACGCCGTCCTCGACGGCGACCTCGATGCGTTCATCGAGGCGTACCTCCACTGGCGCCGCCAGAGCGTGTAGACGCCGCGCCGCGGCGTGACCCCGGACACCAAACCGCAATTGGCCCCTGCTACCCTCGCGTCCCTGAAATGATTCGCTTCGAGAACGTCTCCAAGATCTACAAGGGCGATGTCACCGCGCTGCGCGAGGTGTCGGCCGAGGTCCAAAAGGGTGAATTCATCTTCCTCGTGGGCCCCTCGGGCTCGGGGAAGAGCACCTTCCTGCGCCTCCTCCTCCGCGAGGAGCAGGCGACGTCGGGCCGGATCGTGGTGGCGGGTCGCGACATCTCGCAGCTGAGCCACTGGAAGGTCCCGCAGCTCCGTCGCAACATCGGGTGCGTCTTCCAGGACTTCAAGCTGCTGCCCAACAAGACCGTCTACGAGAACGTCGCCTTCGCCATGGAGGTGATCGGTCGGCCCCGGCACGTCGTGCGCACCCAGGTGCCGCAGGTGCTCGACCTCGTCGGCCTGGCCAAGAAGGCCGGACGTTTCCCCTCGGAGCTGTCGGGTGGCGAGCAGCAGCGGGTCTCCATCGCCCGCGCGTTCGTCAACCGTCCCCTGATCGTGCTCGCCGACGAGCCCACCGGGAACCTCGACCCGGCGACCACCGTCGGCATCATGCGGATCCTCGACCGCATCAACCGGACGGGCACCACCATCGTCATGGCCACCCATGACCAACGAATCGTCGACGCCATGCGCCGTCGCGTGATCGAGCTCGACCGGGGCACGCTCGTCCGCGACCAGGCGCGCGGCGTGTACGGCGTCGGGAGCTGACACCGACACATGTGGACGCGCATCTCGTACTTTGCGCGCGAGACGCTGGTCTCGCTGCGCCGCAACGTGCTCATGACGATCGCGGGGATCGCCACCGTCGCGGTCTCCCTCGCGCTGTTCGGCGGCATCCTGATGCTGTCGAAGTGGGTCGACCACGGCACCGAGCGCATCAAGGGTGGTGTGACGCTCGAGATCTTCATGAAGGTCAACGCGACCGACCAGCAGGTCAAGGGCGTGCAGGACGCGCTCGACTCCGCCGAGGGCCGGCGCGGCAACGTCAAGTCGTACCGGCACCTCACCAAGGCCGATGCGTACTCCGAGTTCAAGCGCATCTTCCGGCGCAACCCCGACCTCGTGAACAGCATCCGCGCCCAGGACCTCCCCGAGTCGTTCCGGGTGGTGCCGAAGAAAGCGGAGCTCACCGAGACGGTGAGGGGGGAATTCCGCACCCAGCAAGGCGTCGACTCGGTGACCACGCCCGGCGAGGCGCTCAAGGGTCTGATCGACGTCACCAACACCGTGAAGTACATCTTCTACGGCATCTCCTTGGTATTGCTGGCGTCGTCGCTGTTCCTCATCGTGAACACGATCCGCCTGGCCACCTTCGCCCGGCGCCGTGAGATCGAGGTGATGAAGCTCGTGGGCGCGTCGAACTGGTTCGTGCGCATCCCGTTCATCGCCGAGGGGATGGTGCAGGGCCTGGTGGGCGCGGGATTGGCGATCATCGCGGTCGCCTCGCTCAAGCACTTCGGCTTCGACCAGGCGTTCAACGACCGCAACAGCTTCTTCGCCGAGTTCTTCGTCACCACCGGTGACACCACCTGGATCGCCTTCCTGGTGCTGCTCCTGGGCCTCGTCATCGGTGTGATCGGCGCCAGCATCGGCCTCCGCCGCTTCCTCCGCACCTGATTTCGGGTCGAATCCGCTCCGCCGTCCCGCTCTCCGAGCACGGCTCCGCTCCTTCTCCACAGCCCATGACCTGCGGCGACAAGGGCATGTGGCTGATGTTGCTCCTGTGGCGGATGTTGTTTACCCTTGCCCGTCATGCGTCGGCTCCGGCCCTTCGCCGCGCTCCTGCTCGTGGCCCTCGCGACCGTCACCCTCTCCGGGCGCGCCCTGGGCCAGCAGTCCGACAAGCAGCAGGAGCTCCAGCAGGAGGTCAGTGAGGCCGGCGCCGCCGAGCAGGCGGCGCGCGCGCAGCTGGTGCGGGCCCAGGCCGAGCGGCAGCGCATCGAGGCGTCGCTCACCGACGTGTCGTCGCGCCTCGACGCGGCCAACCAACGGCTGACCGCGGCGCAGGCGGAGGTCGACCGGCTCGGCTTCGTCGGGCTGGTCCTCCAGGCCAAGGCCGACGCGACGCAGAAGAAGTTGGTGAAGGCGCGCAACGATGTGCGCCACAGCGCGCTGCTCCTCTACCAACACGGCGACGGCACCCAGATGATCGGGTTGCTCGGCTCGGCCGACGGGTCCGGTCAGCTGGTCGAGGGCACGCAGTACCTGCAGCGCGTCTCTGACAAACGCCAGGACGACGCCCGGCGCGTGACCCGGCTCAAGGTGCAGCTCCAGTCGCAGCAGGACGCTGTCGCCGCGCAGAAGCAGGCGGCCGACGAGGCGCGCGCGCAAGCTGCCGACGAGAAGGCGAAGCTCGACGACCTTGCGGCACAGCAGCAGCGTGCGCGCGACGGCGCCGCGGCTGCGGAGCAGGCCGAGAACGCCGCGCTCGGCGACGCGGTGGCGCGCCACCAAGAGGCCGACGCCGAGCTGCAGGCGGAGTCGGCGAAGATCGCGACGCAGTTGCAGTCGGTCGGCGACGGCCCCTCACTCGGTGACGGCACGTTCATCTGGCCGGTGCAGGGGCCGATCACGAGCCCCTTCGGCTACCGCACGGATCCGGTCACCGGCGGGAGCGCGTTCCACGCCGGGATCGACATCGGCGCGTCGTGCGGCACGCCGATCAAGGCGGCCGGGACCGGCAACGTCATCAGCGCGGGCTTCAACGGCGGCGGCTACGGCAACATGACGCTGATCAACCATGGCGGCGGCAAGTCGAGTCTCTACGGTCACCAGTCGGCGATCGCGGTCTCGGCCGGCCAGTCGGTGACCCAGGGCCAGGTGATCGGCTACGTGGGCTCGACCGGCAAGTCGACCGGGTGCCACCTGCACTTCGAGGTGCGGGTGAACGGCAACCCGGTCGACCCCCGGACCTATCTCTAGCCCTGCCCCCTACTTGTTGGGCTGGGGCGTCACGCGTAGATAGGGCTTCGGGGCGTCCCAACCCTTGGGGAACTTCTCCTTGGCGTCCTCGTCGCTCACCGCGGCGACGATGATCACGTCGTCGCCGTCCTGCCAGTTGACCGGGGTGGCCACGCTGTAGTTGGCGGTCAGCTGGAGGGAGTCGATCACCCGCAGGATCTCGTCGATGTTCCGCCCGGTGCTCGCCGGATAGGTGATGATCAGCTTCACCTTCTTGTCGGGGCCGATCACGAACACCGACCGCACCGTGAGAGTGTCGTTGGCGTTGGGGTGGATCATGTCGTAGAGGTCGGCGACCTTGCGCTCGGGGTCGGCGATCAAGGGGAAGTTCAGCTTGGCGCCCTGGGTCTCCTCGATGTCGCTCACCCATCCTTCGTGTGACTCGAGCGGGTCGACGCTGACGCCGATGATCTTGACGCCGCGCTGGTCGAACTCCGGCTTGCGCTTGGCGAACGCCCCCAGCTCGGTGGTGCACACCGGAGTGAAGTCCTTGGGGTGCGAGAACAGCAGGCCCCAACCGTCACCGAGGTAGTCGTAGAGGTTGACGGTCCCCTCGGTCGTCTCGGCGGTGAAGTTCGGGGCGTCGTCGCCCAGTCGAACCGACATTGTGGTTCCTCCTTGGAACGGATCTCGTTGCTCGTGCTCAGAGTACCGATCGGATCCTCGAAAGGCGAGTGAAACAGTCAGAAATCTTGGTACCACCGCGACGAGGCCCGCTCGTACCGGTTGACAGGCCGCGGCGCGCGCGATGAACCTGCGTCCGAACCGGGCGGAGCGGAAGGGCGCACGAGGGCATGGCGACGATCAGCAGCGGGTACTCCGGTACCCCGCTCCCGAAGAAGTTGGGCATCCGGGAGGGCTCCCGGGTGGCGGTCGTGTCCGCGCCACAGGGGTTCGACGCGTCGCTCGGCGCGCTGCCACCCGGTGCGCAGCTCCGCACGCACGCGCGTGGTCGACTCGACGTCATCGTGTTCTTCGTGACCCGTCGCGCCGAGCTGGCGCGACGCTTCCCGTCGTTCGCGCGCGCGCTCGAGGACGACGGCGGCCTGTGGGTGGCGTGGCCGAAGCAGACGTCGGGCGTGGCCACCGACCTCGGGTTCGACGCGGTGCAGCAGGTCGGGCTCGACGCGGGCCTGGTCGACAACAAGGTCGCGGCCATCGACGCCACCTGGTCGGGCCTGCGGTTCGTGTACCGCGTGGCCGAGCGATAGGACTCGGTCGCTCGTTGCGGCGCAGGATACCTGCGCCGCGGCCACTCGCTCCCTGGCGAGCGCCCTCCGCTCGCTCCGCTCGTCTCCGGGCGCCGCGTGCACGACAGCGGGCGGTGGACCGATATAACTGGTGGGCGTGTGCGGACGGTTCGTCTCGGTGTCCTCCCCGCAGAGCCTGGTCGAGCGCTTCGGCGTCGAGGAGACCACGATCGAGCAGCGGGAGCCTGACTACAACGTGACGCCGCGGGCCCTGGTGCCGATCGTCAGGGACCGCCCGGCCCGGCCGGAGCGGGACCTGCCCGCCGCCCGGGTGCTGTCGATGGTCCGCTGGGGCCTGGTGCCGTCGTGGGCGGAGAGCACCGCCATCGGCGACAAGCTGATCAACGCCCGGGCCGAGACCATCACCGAGAAGGCGGCGTACAAGCGCGCCTTCCAGCGGCGTCGGTGCATCGTGCCCGCGGACGCGTTCTACGAGTGGCGACCCTCGCGGCGGTCGTCGGCGGCGCGCCCGCCCCGCCAGCCGTACCTGGTCCGCCGGCGCGACGGTGAGCCGCTCGCCTTCGCCGGCCTCTGGGAGATCTGGCGCGACGAGACCATCCCCGATCCCGACGCCCCGGACGCGTGGGTGCGCTCGTGCACGATCGTCACCACGCGCGCGAACGCGGTGCTCGAGCCGATCCACCACCGCATGCCCGTCGTGCTCGACGAGCGCGTGTGGGACGAGTGGCTGGACCCCGCGACCGACGACCTCGCGTCGCTCGAGGCGATGTTGCACCCCGCGCCCGACGAGTGGTTCGACGTGTACCCGGTGAGCTCGCGCGTCAACACGCCCGACAACAACGACGCCGAGCTCGTGCAGCGCGTCCCCGCCGACACGCTCCTCTGAGTCGTATCCTCCCGGGCATGGAGAACGAGCAGTACCTGCAGCACCTCGAGCGGGATTCCGAGGCGCTCGCCGACGCCGCCGCGGCGGCGGGCCCCGAGGCGGCGGTCCCGTCGTGTCCGGGCTGGACGGTGGAGGATCTCCTCCGCCATTGCGCGAGCGGCGACCGGTGGGCGCAGACGATCGTCGAGACCGGCAGTCGCGAGCACGCCGCCACCGAGCTGCCGCCCGACGCCCCGACCGGCGCCGACCTGGTCGGCTACTTCCGCGAGAACGCCCGGGCGCTGCACGACACCCTGGCCGCCGCCGATCCGGGCGCCTCGGTGTGGACCTTCTCGCCCGCCGATCGCACGGCCCGGTTCTGGTACCGGCGGCGCGCCCACGAGACCGGCATCCACCGGGTCGACGCCCAGCTCGCGGCGGGCGAGACGCCGCCGCCGGCCGACCCGAAGCTCGCGGTCGACGGCATCGACGAGTTCCTCACCGTGTTCCTCCCCCGGCTCGCCGGCGGGGTGACCGCGCTCGACGGCACGACCGTGCACCTCCACTGCACCGACACGGCAGGGGAGTGGCTGATCGTGCGCGACGGCGACGACCTCGTCGTGACCCGGGAGCACGCCAAGGGCGACGTGGCCGCCCGCGGGAGCGCCTCCGACCTGCTGCGGTTCCTCTGGGGTCGGGGCGCCGTCGATCAGCTCGAGGTGTTCGGCGACGCCGCCGCGCTGGCGCGCTTCCGCGACGAGGTCACGGTCTGACCGCTACGGGTGCGAGGGCGCGCAGGGTCGCCCGCAGCGGATCGCCCGAGGCGAGGATGGCCGGCGCGGTGGTGGTCACACCGTTGGCCACGTAGCGCTCGATCCGGGCCCGCATCTCGTCGGCGGTGCCCCACACGATGAGCTGGTCGACGACCTCGTCGGGCACCAGCTCGAGCGCCCGGGCCCGATCGCCCGTCGCCCACGCGTCCCACATCGGCGTGAGCGCGGGGCCCCGCCCGAGCCACTCCTGGTAGCGCGCGTAGGCGTCGACGGTGAGGTAGTTGGTGATGGAGCGGGCGGCGATCGCCCGCACCTCGGCGAAGTCGTCCGACGGCACCACGAAGATCCGGGCCACGATCTCCTTGTCGCCGACGTACGGCGCCACCTGGGCGACGTCCTCCGCCGAGAGCCAGTTGAGGATGGCGCCGTCGCCCTCCTCGCCCGCGAGCCGGAGCATGCCCGGGCGCAGGGCGGCCACGAGGATGGGAGGGGTCTCGGCCGGGACGTCGCCGAGCCGGAACCCCTGCACCGCGAAGGTGTCGAACTCCTCCGAGATCTTCTCGCCGGCGAAGGCGCGGCGGAGGAACCGCAGCACGTCGCGGGTGCGCGCGTACGGCGCCTCGAACGGCAGCCCGTTCCAGCGGCCCACGATCGCCGGCGACGAGGCCCCGATCCCGAGCGCGAAGCGCCCCGGCGCGGCGTCGGCCATGGCCGCGGCCGTCTGCGCGAGCAACGCCGGCCCACGCGTGAACACGGGCGCGATGGCGACCCCCGTGCGCAGCGTCGGAGCCCACGCGGCCGCCAGCGCGAGCGGCGTGAAGCCGTCGGCGGTGTTGGTCTCCGCCGACCAGACGTCGGTGTAGCCGAGCGCGGCGACCTCCTCGTACCACTCGCGGTGCTCGTGGAGGTGCACGCCGGGGAAGGGGACGGTGACGCCGACGCGCCGCGGGACCGAGACCATGCGGGGAATCTACGGCCTTCTCGGATCGCGCGACCTGCCTTGTAGGCTGCGTCGACCATGTGTGGCATTGCCGGGTTCTGGGGCGCGCCCGACGCCGCCCTCCTGGCGACCATGACCGCTCGCATCGCCCATCGCGGGCCCGACGGTGAGGGCTTCTTCGAGCACCCCCTCGCTTCCCTGGGCCACCGGCGGCTCGCCATCATCGACCCGGCCGGTGGTCACCAACCGGTGGGCACCGACGACGGCAGCGTGCAGCTCACCTACAACGGCGAGGTCTACAACTTCCGCGAGCTGCGGGCGGAGCTCGAGCCGCTCGGTCACACGTTCCACACGTCGTGCGACACCGAGGTGGTGCTGCACGCCTACCTCGAGTGGGGGACCGACTGCTTCGTCCGCTTCAACGGCATGTGGGCGCTGGCCATCCTCGACCTTCGTGATGGCGACCGCGCCGACGCGCGCGCGCCCCGGCTCGTGCTGGCGCGCGACCACTACGGCATCAAGCCGCTCTACTACGCCCGCTCGGGCTCGGGCCGGGTGCTGTTCGCGTCGGAGGCCAAGGCGGTGCTGGCCGATCCCGAGCTCGAGACGGCCCCCGACCGGCAGTGGCTCTACGACTACCTCCTGCACGGCCTCCACGACCACCAGCCGCAGACCGCGTTCGCCGGCATCCGGGCCCTGGCCGCCGCCACGTGGGCGGTGGTCGACGCCGACGGCGTGCACGAGCAGGCGTACTGGACGCCGGCACTGTCGAGCGACGCCCCCGCCGATCCGGCCGAGTTCCGCGCCCGCTTCGAGCGCTCGGTGGAGCGGCGACTGGTGGCCGACGTCCCCGCCGGCACCTGCTTGTCGGGCGGGATCGACTCCTCCTCGATCGTCGGCATGGCGAGCAGGCTGCTGTCCGAGCACGTGCCCGACGCGGTGTCGCTCGGCGACCGGTTGAAGACGTTCTCGATCGTCTACGACGGCGACCCCATCGACGAGCGCGAGTACATGGACGCCGTGCTCGCCGAGGTCGACGCCGAGCCCGCGTTCGCGGAGCCGACGTCGGAGCGGTTCGTCGACGAGCTCGACCGCCTCGTGTGGCACCAGGACGAGCCGATCGTGTCGACGGGCCCGTACGCCCAGTGGTGCGTGATGCGGCTGGCGCAGCCGACGGTGACCGTCCTGCTGAACGGGCAGGGCGGCGACGAGCTGCTCGCCGGGTACGTGCCCTACCAGTACGTGTACCTGCGGGAGCTGTTGCGCCGCCGGCGCGTCGGCGCGTTCGCGCGGGAGGCGTGGGAGTCGCGCGACGTGCTGAAGCCGCTGGTGAAGCGGCGCCTGGCCGACCGCCGCCGTGCCCTGCCGATCACGCCCCTGCTCCGGCCCGCGCTCTACGACGGGCTCGAGCCGCCGAAGTTCCAGCGGTCGCAGGACGACCTCAAGCGCCGGCTCGTGGAGGACCTGCAGACCTTCTCGTTGCCGTCGCTGCTGCGGTACGAGGACCGCAACTCGATGGCGTTCTCCATGGAGTCGCGCCTGCCCTTCCTCGACCAGGAGCTGGTCGACTGGGTCCTGCAGCTGCCGTCGTCGGCGATCGTCGACCGCGGCTGGAGCCGGGCGATCCTCCGCGACGGCCTGCGGGGCGTGCTCACCGAGAAGGTGCGCACCCGGCGCTGGAAGGTCGGGTTCACCACCCCCGAGACCCGCTGGCTGCGGGCCCGGCGCGCCGCGGTGCAGGGACTGTTCCGTTCCCCGGAATTCTGTGCCCGGCCCTACTGGGACGCGGCCGGCCTCGCCGCCGCGTTCGACCGCTTCTGCGCCGGTGAGGTGGAGCCGTCGCAGATCTTCTGGCGCGCCATCAACACCGAGATCTGGCTGCGCGTGTTCTTCGATCACGAGGGCCGGTCGCGCACCGGTGACGCGCCTGGCCAGCACTTCACGCGCGTCGGTGACGCGTGGCTGGCCGCCCGCAACGACCGCGCGGCCGCGGCCCTGGCGCAGTTCACGCCCCACGAGCAGCGACACCTGTTCGCGCAGTCGACGGTCGACGGCCGCGCCTACGCCCGCGCGCCGATCCGCACCCGCCTGTTCGTGAGCGGCGACTCGCTCGTCGACGGTCTCGTCGACGCGCTCGGCGACGCCGAGCTCGTGCCCGGCGACGTGGTCGCGGTGAGCGAGAAGGCGGTCGCCATCTGCCAGGGCCGCTCGTACCCGGTCGGCGACGTGCAGGCCCGGCCGCTGGCGCGCACGCTCTCCCGGTTCGTGGGCCGCACCACGTCGGGCATCGGGCTGGGCATCCCCGCCACGATGGAGCTCGCCATCCGCGAAGCAGGCGAGGCCCGCATCCTCGGGGCGACCGCGGCGGCCGCGGTCACCAAGCCGTTCGGCGTGAAGGGCGTCTTCTACCGCGTGGCCGGACCCGCGGTGCGCGCCATCGACGGACCCACCCGCGGCACCATCCCGCCCTACGACGGCCACGCCAAGATGGGTCCGGCCGATCCCGACGGCGTCGCCCGCGACCTCGGAGCCCGCCTCGGCGTCGGGGTGGCGGTCATCGACGCCAACGACATCGGCGTGAACGTCCTCGGCGTCTCGAGCGGGGTCGACGCCACGTTGGTGGAATCGCTCCTGCGCGACAACCCGCTCGGCCAGGGCGCGCAACAGACTCCGGTCGCGCTCCTGCGCCCGGTCTGACCGCGCTCCGTTCGAGACTTCAGCCGTCGAAGCCGATCATCTCCCGGAAGTCGGCGGTCGTGTTCACGTGCGGAAACGGCTCGCTCGGCACCGGCAGTGACAGGGCGGCGCAGATGGGGTCCCAGCCGTCGCCGGGCTGCCAGTCGACCAGGCGTCCGGGATCGACGGCCGCCCGCACCGCCGCGTTGTGCTCCTCGTAGGCCTGCTTGGCCGGCGCCTCGGACAGGTCGGCGGTGAACGTGTTCGCGAACAGGTCGTCCACCATCGCCAACTGCGCGCTCATGACGTCGAGGTGCTCACTCGGGATCTCCCGCTTCGACACCCGGAAGATGGTGTCGTCGGCGCTCCTCCACCACGCGTCCGCGCTCGACCGGGTCGAGAGGAGCACGACGGCATCGGGGAACTCGTCGGCGAGCGGGCGCCAGAACGCGCACGCCGGCCAATCCACTGCCGCGGTGTAGTCGGCGAGGAACGTCGGCCAGTCCGGCATCTGGCCGTTGGCGGCGGCGTGCCACACCGCGATGTCGGCGGGCCGGGCGAAGGTCTCGGACATGTGGTAACAGGGCCCGCCGAGCAGCTGCTCCAGCGCGAGCTTCAGCGAATGGGTGCCGGTGCGGCCCAGACCGGCACCGACGACGCGCAAGGCCATGGGTTCTCCCCCGGTGGACCCGAATCGTGGACCCGGACTCTACGGCAGCCGTTAGCCTCGCCGCCGTGAGCAGCTCCGAGGGTTCCCGGCCCGACCGCGGGCGAGACGGGCGGCGCGGCGGCAACCGTCGTCGTCGCAGCAGCGGTGGTCGCCCGCCGCGCGCCGACCAGCCGCGAGGCGGTGGCGAGGGCGGTGGCGGCACGCGCAAGCGCGTCAACCCGAAGATCCAGATCGGTACCGTCGTCGCGCCCGCCGAGGTCGTCGAACGCGCCCAGCACTCGCGCGTCATGGAGGTCGACGCGTCGAGCGAGCCGCTCACCGAACGTCTCGTCGGGCCGTGGGTCGACCGTACGCCGGAGAACGCGATCCTCGACGTGCGCGCGCACCGGTTGCTCACCCACCATCCCGCGCCGATCGAGTCGCTGTGGCCCGAGGTGCGCGACACGCTCACACCGGCGTTGCGCGAGCGGCGGCAGCTGTACGCCGAGGACCTGCCCGGGCGCTCGCTCGACGCTGCGCTCGACCGGTTCCTGGCGTCGATCGCGTCGGTGCGGGAGTTCGGCAAGCTCGGCTCCGTCGTGTTCCCGTTCCCCTCGTACTTCACGCCCGGCCCCCGCGGGCTCGACTACCTCGAATGGCTGCGTGGTCGCAGCGGTGACCTTCCGATCGCGATCGAGTTCCGTCACCGCGACTGGGTCGCGGGGAAGCAGCGCGACGCCACGCTGGAGTTCCTCCGCGAGCACCAGCTGTCGTACGTCTGCGTCGACGAGCCCTCCGGGTTCGACAGCTCGTTGCCACCGCTCTCGGTCGTCACCACCGACGCCGCCTACGTGCGGTTCCACGGGCGTAACAGCGGCGCGTGGGAGCGCGGCGCTGATGCCGGGGACGACCGCTTCGCGTACGACTACAAGGACGCCGACCTCGAGCCCTGGGTGCCGCGCCTCGAGAAGCTCGCCGCCGCGGCGCGGTCGGTGCACGTCACCTTCTCGGGCCGGACCACCGACGCCGCGGTGCGCAACGCGCGCCTGTTCGTACGCGTGCTGAGCGGCGAACCCGCACCGGCGCGCCCGGCGCCGCCGTCGGGCGGCAACGCGCGGCGGAAACGGCCACCACGTCCGCACTGACCGCGCCGGCGGCGTCGGTCAGAAGTGCTCCTGCAGCTCGGTGACGGGACCCGAGCACGCCGATGCTATTGGGGGACGTCGAAGAGCAGCCGGGCGCCGTGGACCGCGTCGCTGACGAAGTTCGGCAGTGGTGGCAGCACCAACAGGTAGGTGGCCGCGGCGACTGCCGCGACCGCGCGCGCCGACAGCGTGAGGTGCGGAGGCACCGGCCGGTGCCACAGGTCGCGGCCGGGCGCGGGATGGCGCGCCCGCCCGTCGATGGCGACGATCGCGGCGCCGGCCAGCAGCGCGGCGAACGCGATCGTCGTGATCCAGCGCAACCAGTCGAAGCCCAGGGCGAACAGCACCGCGGTGGCGCCCAGCGACGCGCCCGACCACACGATCCGCTGCACGCGGGTCCCGAGGATCCAGTGCACGGCGGACCGTGCGTACGTCACCGCGCCCCGGAACGCGAACAGCAGCAGCGCCACGAGCAGCGCGCCGACGACGAGGCTCAGCTCCGGGTGTGCGCGCTCGATCACGCGCTGGAAGCTCGACCCGAAGGTGTCGCCGAGGTAGACGAACACCGAGCCGTGACCGTCGATGATGCCCGGTGCGTCGAGCTCGAGCGCGGTCACCTGCGCGACGCCGGGCGCCCCGTGGAGCGCGAGAGCGCCGAGCACCAGTGCCGTCGGGGTCACGGTCAGCACCGCGATCGGGCCCGACCGCGCCGCTGCGCCGCCCCGGGCGCGGGCGGTGGCCAGCACGACGAGGACGAGCCACGGGCCGACGATGAGTGGGGCCGCCTCACTGGCCAGGGTGCACAGCGCGAGCAGCGCGCCGGCGACGACGGCCAGGCGGGTGGGCGCGACGGGGCGGGTGGCGGCCCAGCAGCCGACCAGCGCGAGGAGCAGGAACGCGAGCAGGTCCGGGCGCCGTTGCCCGCCGACGGAGTCGAACGCGAACGGCGCGACGACCAGCGCGGCGGCGGCCGCGTAGGCGATCACGGTGCGGCGCCGGCACAGCAACACCACCAACGCAGCCATCGCAGCAATGGTCACGACCGCGACGAGGTTCTGCACCAGGTCGACCTCGGCGATGGTGGGGCGGCGCCCGAGCGCCGTCCGCAGCGCCTCGCCGGCGAGCCCGCGGCGCACGAACCCGTGCTGGTACGTGACGTACCAGAGCGAGCGCCCGTACTCGCTCATGCCGTACCCGGTGTACGTGAACCGCTGGACGACCTGGTAGAGGATCCCCGCAGCCAGCGCGCACCGGATCGCCAGCTCCACGCGGGGGAGTGCGGCGCGCTGGTCCCGTCGGACCTGGCCACCGCTCGGGGCGGCGATCGCGTCGCGCGGCACGCGGAGAGCTTGGCAGCGTTCGCGGCGAATGTCCGCGCGCCCGACGCGACGACCGGGTTGACAGTACTACTGCCACTCTGGCAGTCTTACTGTCATGAGCGGGACGTCGGTGCAGGAGGTTCGGGCCGCGGCGGTGCGGGAGCAGGTGCTCGAGGGTGCTGCGACCCTCTTGCGGGCGGGCGACCACCTGACCTTCACCGCGTTGGCGACGACGGCGCGGCGTCCCGGAGCGGACCGTTTACCGCTACTTCCCGACCCGCCAGGCGTTGCTGGCAGCCCTGTTCGAGTGGGCCAACCAGCGGATCGGCTTCGACGGGGACCTGCCGCGCGACGAAGCGAGCGCGGTGGCTCTGGTGCGCCAGGTGTTTCCCGGCTTCGACGAGCACGCACCGGTGGTGTGCGAGCTCCTCGTCTCGCGCGAAGGGCTCGACGCCCGCCTGTCGTCGATCGACGCGCGGCGACGCGCCGCGCGCGAGCTGGTGCGGCACGAGGCGCCCGGCCTCGACCGCGCCACCGCCCGCCGCGTGGCGGCCGCGGTGCAGCTGCTGACGACCGCGTCGACCTGGCAGACGCTCACGCAGTACTGGGACATGGATGGCGACGAAGCCGCGGAGACCGCGGCCCTCGCCATCGAGCTCGTGCTCGACGCCGCGCGCGCCCGGGCGAAGTGAACGGTCAGGAGCAGCCGATGCACCTTCTCACCGGGATCAACCACGTCGCCGTCCTCACGGAGGACCTCGACCGCTTCGTCGCCTTCTACCGCGAGGTGTTCGAGCTCGACGTCGTCTTCGAGGAGACGACCCCCGCCTTCCGTCATGCCATCCTTCGCACCGGACCCCGGTCGTGGTTGCACCCGGCCGAGGTCGCCGGCAGTCCCCACGGCACCGCGAGCGCGGCGCAGTTCGACCGCGGCCGGCTCGACCACCTCGCGCTCGCCGCGTCGTCCACCGAGGCGTTCGCCGCGGTCCGGGAGCGTCTCGTGGCGGTGGGTGCCTCCGACGGCGCGGTCGACGACCTCGGCGCGTTCCACAGCCTCTGGTTCGAGGATTCCGACGGCATGCAGGTCGAGCTGGTGGTGGTCGTCGACGCCTCGCTCGCCGGCATCCACGAGCCCCGGCCCCGGGAGCGGGCGCTCGCTTGACCGCGGCGCCGGTGCGGGGGCTACCACCCCCGCGCCCGTGGGTCTGCCCACCTTGCCGTGGGCACGACGCCTCGCTCGAATGAGGCAGTGAGCGGAGCGTTCGCGCTGGTGGCGGGCTGGGACCTCCGGCGTCGCGGGCGTCGGGTCGTGTTCCTCGTGGTCCTCGTCGGCGTGGTGGGTGCGTGCGTGCTCGCGACCGTGGCCGGCGCCCGTCGGTCGAGCACCGCCTTGACGCGGTTCAAGGCATCGAGCCGTTCGGCCGACCTCGAGCTCGCGGCGGCGTCGACCGCCCGGCAGGTGGCGCGCCTGCGCCGGCTCCCGGGGGTGGCGGCGGTCGCGGCCCTCCCCGCGTACGGCCTGGTCATCTCTTCGGCGCCCGAGTTCCAGTCGATCGGCGCCGCCACCGACCGCGAGTTCGGCCGCGGGGTCGACCGCGACCGCCTGATCGCCGGTCGCCGGCCCGACCCGGGCGCAGTGCGCGAGATCACCATCGGTGAGGGCCTGGCCAACCGACTGCACGTCACGGTCGGGTCCTTCATCACCGCGGAGTCGTTCACCCCCGAGCAGATCGCGGCGATTCTCTCCGGCGTGAGCGACGTGGGCCCGCCGCGGGCCCCACGGTCAAGCTCCGCGTGGTCGGCATCGCGCGGCGACCTCTGGATCTCGGCGAGCAGGCCGCGTCCGGCGGGCTCCTCGTGCTGACGCCCGCGTTCGCACACGAGTACGACGGTCGCATCGGCGTCTTCGGCACCCGCATCCGGGTGCGGACCGAGCATGGCGCGAGTGACGTGCCCTCGGTCATCGCCGGCGCCCGGCGTGTCCTCGGGCCCGCGCAGTTCATCGCCCAGGGCCTCGCGGTCGAGTCGCAGGGGGCGCGCAACGCCATCGACGTCATCTCGCTCGCGCTGTGGATCGCGGCGGCCGTGATCGCCGTCGCCGGTCTGGTCGCGGTGGCCATCGTCGTGTCCCGTGAGATCTCCGGGTTGGCCGATGACCTCGATCGCATGCGCGAGTTGGGCTGCACCCGCGCGCAGAGGATCCGGATGGGTACGGCCTCGGCGCTCGTCGTCGCGTTGTGCGGGGCCGCGGTCGCGGTCGTCGGTGCCGCGGCGCTGTCACCACTGTTCCCGTTGGGCGTGGCGCGGCGGGCCGACCCCGATGTGGGCGTGCACGTCGATTGGGTGGTCGCCGCTGCGGGGTACGCGGCGGTGGTCGTGGCCGTGGCGGCGATCGCGGTCGCGGCGGCCGTCCGCGTCACCCGGCCGGGTCGCGACCGCGTCACTGGCTACCGGACGTCGACCATCGCAGCACGCGTCTGCCGCCGCGGGTGCCACGCCGTCGGTCAGCAACGGGCTGCGCTTGGCGCTCGAGCGTGGTCGGGGCCGCACCGCAGTTCCCGTGCGCTCGGCCGCGGTCGGGGCCGTGCTCGGGGTGCTCGGCGTGACCGCGGTGCTCGTCTTCGGTGCGAGCCTCGACGCCCTGGTCGACGCGCCGGCGTGCTGACGGCGCGCCGTGGGACTTCCAGCTGACGGACGAGACGGCGAACACGCCCTGCGGCGCGGGCGACTACGGCCTCGGTGGGCACAGGGGCATCGCCGCGTTGACGGAGGTGTGCACGCAGAACGTCCAGCTCGACGGTCGGCCCGTTGGTGCGCTCGCGTACACGCGCGTCACCGGGCGACCGTTTCAGCCCGAGATCGTCGCGGGTCGGGCGCCGCGCGGACACCACGAGGTCGCGCTGGGAGGCGTCACCCTCGACGCGCTCCACAAGGGGATCGGCGACACGGTGCACGTCCAGGGTCGCTCCGCTCGCCTCGACTACCGCGTTGTCGGCCAGGTGGTGTTCCCGACGCTGAGCACGGCACAGCCGCTCGCCGACGGCGCTGCCTTCACGGGCGCCGGCTACGCGCCCCTGTTCGACCAGAACCTGTTCATGCGGCACTTCGTCGGGAGCTACGCACCCGGCGCCGACCGGACCCGGGTCCGGCAGCAGCTCGACGCGGTTCCCGAGCTCACCGCGCCAACCCGGCCCCTGCTCCCTGTGGAGATCGACCGGCTGCGACAGATCGACTGGCTCCCCGTCGCGCTCACGCTCCTGCTCGGCGCGTTCGCGCTGCTCGCGGTCGGCCACGGCCTGGTCACGGGGGTGCGTCGTCGTCGCCGCGAGCTCGCGCTGCTCAAGACCCTCGGCTTCGAGCGTCGCCAGGTGCGGGCGACGATCGGTTGGCAGGCGACGACGTTGGCTGCCATCGGCGTCGTCGTCGGTGTGCCGCTCGGTGTCGTGGTGGGCTCGCTGGTGTGGCGGGCCGTCGCGGACGGGCTCGGGATCGATGCGAGCCCGTCGATCCCGGTGCTGGCGGTCGCGGCGACGGCCGCGGGCGCCGTCGTGCTCGCGCGCGCGGTCGCCTGGTGGCCCGCGCGCGCGGCCGGCCGCGTCCGACCGGCGGTGGCGCTGCGCTCGGAATGACCACGAGGCGAAGGGTTGACATCCTATCGTCGATAGGTAAACTACCTATCAGTGATAGAGACAACCACCGCCACGAAGCCCGCCGGAGGTGTGGCCCGACGCCGCGAGGCGAAGACCGCGACGATCGTGGCCGAAGCCTGGGCGCTGGCCGCCGAGCACGGCATCGGCGGGGTGTCGCTCCACGCGCTGGCGAAGGCGGTGGGCATGCGCCAACCGTCCCTCTACGCCTACTTCGACTCCAAGCTCGCCCTCTACGACGCCATGTTCGCCGACGGCAACCGTCAGCTGCGCGAACGACTCGAGGCGCTGGACCTCCCGGCCGCGCCGCGGGCCGCGGTGAAGGTGTTCATGCGCGCCTTCGTCGACTTCGCGCTGGCCGACGCGGCGCGGTCCGAGCTGCTGTTCCACCGGCCCATCCCCGGCTTCGAGCCGTCACCAGAGGCGTACACGGACGCCGAGGCGACCTTGTCGCGGGCCGGCGACCTCCTCGCCGCCGCCGGCATGACCGATCCCGCCGACGTCGACTGCTTCGTCGCCATGATCGCGGGGATCTTCGACGCGCAGTCGAGCAACGATCCCGGCGGTGACCGCTGGACCCGTCACCTCGACCGACTCGTCGATCTGTACCTGGACGACGCGAACACGAGAAGAAGGAAGAGCAGATGAGCGACCTACAGGTCCAACGCATCCAACGGCCCGAGGCCAAGGTGATCGCAGAGGAGGAGTTCCGGCGGTTCGCCGCGCTCACCGCGTCGTTCAGCGATGGCGAGTGGGCGCTGCCCACCGACTGCACCGCCTGGGACGTGCGCAAGGTGGTCCTGCACGTGCTGGGCTCGGGCGACGCGCAGGCGAGCTTCCCGCAGTTCGTCCACCAGCTCGTCCGCGGCGTGCCGCTGAACCGCCAGATCGATTCGCACCACTGGGTCGACGGCATGAACGAGCTCCAGATCCGCGAGCGCGCCCACCTCACGAACGACGAGGTCGTGACCCGGTTGCAGGCCATCGGCCCGAAGGCCGTCGCCGGTCGCTGGCGGACGCCGGCGCCCATGCGCCACCTGCCGATCCCGTTCGGGCCCCCCGTCGGCTGGGTGGGGCTCTGGTACCTGCTCGACGTCGGGTTCACGCGCGACGTGTGGGCCCACCGCATCGACCTGTGTGCCGCGACCGGCCACGGGATGGACCTCACCCCCGACCACGACGGTCGTCTCGTGGCCGACATCGTGGGAGAGTGGGCTGACATCCACGGCCAGCCGTTCGAGCTCGTGCTCGAGGGGCCGGCGGGGGGCAAGTTCAGCCAGGGCACGAACGGCGAGCGGGTCGAGATCGACGCCATCGAGTTCGTGCAGGTCCTCTCCGGGCGCCGTCCCGGCACCGGCATCCTCGCCAACCCGCTCCCGCTCTGAAAGGACCCAGCCATGGAGACCGACGTCACCGAGATCGCCGACGGCATCTACCGCTTCTCGACCTTCGTGCCCGAGGTGGGGCCGACCGGCTTCACGTTCAACCAGTTCCTGGTCGATGCCGACGAGCCGCTGCTGTTCCACACCGGCCAACGGGGGATGTTCCCGCTCGTGTCGGCGGCGATCGGGCGGATCATGCCCGTCGAGCGCCTGCGGTGGATCACCTTCGGCCACCTGGAGGCCGACGAGTGCGGCGCGATGAACCAGTTCCTCGCCGCCGCCCCCGACGCCCAGGTCGCGCACGGCGCGCTGGGATGCATGGTGTCGATCGACGACCTCGCCGACCGACCGCCGCGCCCGCTCGGCCCCGACGAGGTCCTCGACCTCGGTGGGAAGCGCATCCGCAACCTGGACACGCCGCACGTGCCCCACGGCTGGGACGCGCACACGCTCTACGAGGAGACCACCGGCACGCTGTTCTGCGGTGACGTGATGTCGCAGGTCGGCCCGGGCCCGGCGATCACCGGCGACGACGTCGTCGAACCCGCGAGCCAGGCGGAGGACATGTTCCGGGCGACGTGCCTGACGCCGCAGACGGGGAGCACGATCCGGAAGCTCGCCGAGCTGCAGCCCGCCCGGCTGGCGATCATGCACGGCTCGTCGTTCGAGGGCGACAGCGCGGCGGCGCTGCTGGCGCTGGCCGACGACTACGACCGGCGGCTGGCGGCGGCCGGGGCGTGACCACCTCCGAGGACGTGCGCGCCCTCTGGGTGCGCGTCGAGACCGTCCACGCGGTCACGTACTTCGCCGACGAATCGCGCGCGGCCGCGGTCGCGTGCGGGATGAAGGGCTTCTGGATGGGCTACTTCGGCTTCCGCGCCGCGCCGCTGGGCGCGGTCGGTGCGGAGGTGGTGACCAAGGCCTTCTACAACTTCGCGCCTCCGATGGTCGAGCGGGCGATTCCCGACGCGTGGTCGTTCGCGACCCCGGAGTCCCTCGTGCGCGCCCGATCGCGGGCGGCGATGGCCGCGTTGCGGGAGGTGTGCCCGACCGTCGACGAGGTTGCACCCGCGGTCGTCGGCATGCTGCGCGACGTCGTGACGTCCGCGGCCGACGACCCGACCCGTCCGCTCTACCGCGCCAACCGCGAGGTGGCGCGTCCCGACGACCCGGTGGCCGAGGTCTGGCAGCACTGCACGACCATCCGCGAGCACCGCGGCGACGGCCACGTGACCGCGTTGCGGCGCGCCCGGCTCGACGGTTGTGAAGCGCACGTGTTGTTGGCGGCCGAGGCCGGAGTGCCCACCGAGCTCCTGCGCACGAGCCGGGGATGGACCGAGGACGAGTGGGCGGCCGCGACCGACCGGCTGCGCGAGCGCGGCCTGGTCGACCGGGACGGCGGCGCGACGGACGCCGGGCGCGATCTGCGCGCCCTGGTCGAGCGCGCCACCGACGCCGCCGCCCGCGTGCTCTTCGCGGCGGCGCCGCCCGATGCCGTCGACGGGCTGATGCGCGGCCTCGAGCCGCTCGCGCGCGACGTGGTCGCGAGCGGGCTCATCCCGTACCCGAACCCCATCGGCCTGCCGGCCCTGGCGGACTGACCTCATCTGCCGGGTGGTCGACGCCGGTCGCCCGTGGGTACCCACTCTCGGAGCGCGCCCGCCGGCGCGCCGGTCGCAGCGATGTCACAGCAGGAGGTCGTGATGGCTTCGGAGCACCCACAGGGAGAGTCGGCGATGACGAGCGCACTGTCGAGGCTCGATGCGGTGAAGGACGTCCTCACCGTCAAGCGGGTGTTCGGCGACCCCTACGAGGTCGACGGGGTCACCGTCATCCCCGTCGCCGCGGTCCGCGGGGGCGGCGGGGGAGGGGGTGGTGAAGGCGACGCGCCCGACGCCAAGGGAGCCGGTGCCGGTGGCGGCGTGGGGTTCGGGGTCAACGTGCGCCCGGTCGGCACCGTCGTGGTCAGCGGCGGCACCGTCACCTGGGTGCCGTCGGTCGACGTGAGCCGGATCGTGTTCGGGGGCCAGGTGGTGGCGATCGTCGGGATCCTCGTGTTCGGGCGGGTCCTCACGCACCGTCGGCGACGTCGCCACTGACGGCCGCGAGCGCGGCCAGTGACGTCGCGATCCGGGCGCGCACCGCGTCGTCCTCGATGACGCCCTCGGCATCGACGAGCGCGGTCGACACCGGGATGTGCGCGCACGCGTCTTCCACGATCTCCGCGCTGGCGTAGCCGAGCACCTTCCGGAGCGATTCGTGGGCGTCGGTCGCGTCGCGCACCGACGCGTTGATCCACGCGACCGGCTTCCCGGCGATCGAGCGCGCCTGGTCGTCACCGATCATCCAGTCGAGGACGTTCTTGAACGCGCCCGGGAGCGCGCCCGCATACTCGGGCGTGGAGAGCAGGACGCCGTCGGCGCGGTGGATCTGGGCGCGGAGGTCCGCGACGGCCGGGTGCAGTGGATCCGCGTCGTCGTCGGGGTTGAACGGTGGAAGGTCGGCGACGGCGTCGTACACGGTGGTCGCAACCCCCGCGGGCGCGACCAGCTGCGCGGTGCGCACCACGGCCGAGTTCGTCGACCGCGCGCGCAGGCTGCCCGACAGCAGCAGCAGTCGGACCCTGTCGTCGGCGTCAGGGGCGGGCGTGCTCGCGGTCGCGGTGAGGAGCGGTGGGTCGGGGAGGGTCGCGCGCCAGGACTCGAACAGCGTGATGGAGTGCTCCACCGCGGCGTCGGTGCCGGCGCGGTCACCGGTGGCGAGGAGATCGAGGAGCAGCCCGCGCGTCACGGCCAGGTCGAGGCGCGCCTGGGCCGCGGCCACCTCGGCGGGCACCCCTTGCGCGCTCCGCATCTCCGCGATCGGACTGAGCCACGACTCCACGACGTCGTCCAGGAAGTCGACGGTGTGGGCCCGGGCCTGGAGGGCCTGGCCGTAGGTCTCGAAGAAGAGGCGCTCGTTGGCCCACAACGACGGGTCGGCGAGCTGCTGCCACATCCGGCGGGCGATGTCGGAGGGTGAGAGCGACGGGTCGGCGTCGAGCTCGGCCAGGGTCCGGCGTTGCTGCTCCTCGACCGCGCGGACGATCGCGACCAGGAGCCCCTGCTTGGATCCGAAGTGGTAGATCAGCATCCGGTGGCTGGTGCCGATGGCCGCGGCCAGGCGCCGCAGGCTCAGCTCCGCCACGCCGTGCTCCCGCACGTAGCCGATCGAGGCGTCGAGCAGCCGCTCCCGTGAGTTCGGCGCCTCGGTCACTTGACCTCCGGATGATGACGGCGTACCATCTGGTACACGTACCGTATGGTACAACGAGTGGA
The DNA here is from genome assembly GCA_963819475.1 of uncultured Actinomycetes bacterium. Taxonomy (GTDB): domain Bacteria; phylum Actinomycetota; class Acidimicrobiia; order IMCC26256; family DASPTH01; genus DASUAS01. The sequence continues at coordinate 190,243 of CAWFWE010000010.1, read as the reverse complement.
AAGGCGCGGCAAATGCGACGACGACGGATCGAGGTCTCCGCGACGAGTCTGGCGTCCCCGGACGCGGTCTACGCGCTCCTCACGAACGGCGCGACCTGGCCCGACTGGTCGCCGATCGAGTCGTTCGAGCTCGAGCAACCGGGTGACGGTGCGCCCGAGGGCGTCGGCGCCATCCGGGTGTTCCGCCGCGGCCGGACGACGGGCCGCGACCAGGTGCTCGAGCTCGGGCCCGACCGGCGCCTCCGGTACGCGTCGCTCTCGGGCCTGCCGGTGCGTGACTACGTCGGCGAGGTGGAGCTCGAGCCGGTGCCCGGCGGCACGCACATCCGGTGGCAGTCGTCGTTCTTCCCGGCCGTACGCGGGACGGGCTGGCTCGTCGAGCGGGGAATCCGCCGCTTCCTCGCCGGCTGCGTCCGCGGCCTGGCCGAGTACGCCGCGACCCACCGCGACGCGAGCGCGGCCTGACCGTTCGCGGCGCGATCCCTACGGTCCCGTCCTCGCGTCCCGCGTTCCGTAGACGTAGTCGGCAACGAACCCGCGTTCGTCGTCCCGAGTGAGAACGCGGAAGCCCGCGGACCTCAGTGCGTTGACAATCAGGTCCTTGGTCTTGAGGGATTCGTCTCCGGATTCAGCCGCGAGGAAGTCGTGGCACGAGATCACGACGTTTCGCGTCTGGTGCAACACACGGTTCATGCCACGGATGGCCAGACGCTCTGCACCTTCGATGTTCATCTTGAGGAGGTCGATCCGCTCGATCGACATGCGCTGCGCCAGGTCATCGAGCGTGAAGGCCGGCACCTGGACGTGCGCGCGTGTCACGAGAGCACCGGGGAGGGTGCTGTTCAGGTCGGGATCATCGCCATCGCTGATCGTCGCCAGGCCCGTCCGGTCCGAGACGGCAGCCGCGACCGGAACGCAATTGGCGAGCCGGTTGAGCGAGATCGCCCGGACCAATCCCTCATACGTGAACGGGTGGGCCTCGATGGCGATCACCCTCCCACCCGGAGCAACCGATTGGCAGAGAGCGGGCAGCTCCTCGCCCATTCCTGCGCCGACATCGACGACGACGTCGCCGGCACGCGGGCGGTACTGGAAGAACAGAAGATCCTCGGTCAGGGTGCGCCAGAAATCAGGACCACGCCATCGGTAGCCGGCCGACACCGTCGTCGCGCCGCGCCAGGTTCGGACGGTCCAGTAGGAACCATTCCTCGTGATCCAGACCGGACGCCGGTAGTTCCACGAGTATGCGGCCGACTCCAGCAGCGCAAGCAGTCGGTATCGACCCGGGCGATCGAGAGCAGCGCGCCATGTGCTCCGCATGACTCCCTACCGGTGTCCTCGTCGTATCAGCGTCCGAAGTCCTTCTCGAGCGTGGTACGCGAGCACGCGGGCGCGGCCGGGATCGTGCGCGGGCACGTCGCGGAGGATCGAATCCATCGGCACCTTCGTCGACGCGCCAGCTCGTGCACGTGGCGTGGGGGCAAGCTGCGTGAAGACCTCGACGGTTTCCCGATCCTGTCGGTCCAACGTGTATTGCCTGGACACGAGGTCGATCGCCGCTCGGCTGATCGCAGTCAGCCGCTGGTCCTTCTTCGTGTATGCGTCGATCACCGTCTCGACGACCCGTGCGTACTCGATCGAGTCACCTTCGGGCACTGGAAAGGAACAGTCCGGAAGCAGATACTCGTCTCCGCCGCGGCCCGTGTACCCGATGACGATGCATCCACACGCCATGGCTTCGAGCGGCGGAAGTGGGAACCCTTCCCGGATCGGAAAGTTCAGGAAGACGGGGGAGGCGCGGAGCGCATCAGCGACTCCACGGTGATCGAGGCCCTCGAGGGGACGGAGCAACCAGTCGGGACTCCGCCCTCGACTCGCGAGAATTCGCAGCAGCTCTCCGACCTCGTCGGATCGCCGACGCGGCATGTAGGCCAGCGCATGGACCCGCCAGGTGTCGCCGGGGCTGAACACCGCGGTGTCGATCCCGACGTGGATTCGGCGAACTTCCAGCTCGGGGAAGGTGAACCGGAGGTAACGCTCGCTGTCGGTCGACACGCACACGACGCCCAGGAGCCCATCGTGACGGAAGGGTCCGGGTATCAGCGAGGACACGTCCGTGCCGGGTTCAGGAAGCGGAAGCCGTCCGAACGTGAGATACGCCCCCTGGTTCAGGACGATCACCTGTGCATAGTCCGGAAGGTGAACGTCGAAGGCCCAGCGTTCGGGCACGACCAGCACATCTCGCTCGACATCGAAATCGAGCTTGTCGGCACGAACGACCGTCGCCGCTGCGTCGAACCAGTACGCGAGCGGCTTCGCGCCGTTCGGGTGCACGACCACCGCCTGAACTCCGGCTCGCTCGAGCGCCGCGACGAACTGATAGATCTTCTCGACCCCACCCGCAGGCTGCCGAGGGGCCGGACACACGAACTGCAGCGTCATCAGCTGCTCACCTCTCGCCGTTTGGTGACGATGGCTGAAGCAGTTCCGAGGTTAGGAAGAACTGACTTCAAAGACATGGCGCAGCGATGCGTGTGGGTTAAACATGGCGGACCAGTGGCCGAATCGGGATGTTGCGGGGCGCGGACCGACACCTTGGTGGAGCCAACGAGGACGTGGAGGGCAGTCGTGAGGGGTTGGGGGATGAATCGCGTCGCAACGGTCGCGGTGCTGTTGACGTTGATGTTCGCAGCGCTGGTTTCGGTCGATGGTTCCCACGCGAGCGCGCAGAGTGTTCGGCCGGCCAGTCTGGCTACTCCGTTGACTGCGATGTTCGTCGACGGCGAGGATGGGGCGACCGTCACCGGCGGGCATTCGTATTCGTTTGCAGCCGTGACGGCGAGCCACTCCGGTGCCGCGCTGACCTTTGCGGTGAACCAGGGCGGTCACAGCTTCACCATCACCTTCGCTCCCGTCGATGGTCAGGCGCTGATGGTGGCCGACTACGCGTACGCGCAACGCGTCGCGGACGGGAGTCATATCGGCCTGGATCTCTCCGGTGATGGCGTGGCGTGCACCACGGCGAGCGGGGCGTTCTCGGTCGACCAGATCTCCCTGGACGGAAGCGGGAACCCTGTCACCTTCTCCAGTCGGTTTGAGTTTCACTGCAACGCTGAAGATCCCGCCGTCATTGGTGCCGTGTCGTACAACGCGACGGCGGACTACCGAACGACCACCATGCCCACAGCCGTGGCGGACTTCGGGTCGGTAGCCGCGGGTGGAGTTCCCACCCCGTGGAAGGACGTCACCGTCACCAACAACGGGCCCTCGGACCTCACGCTCAGCAGCCAAGGGCCGGATTCGCTGAACTTCGGTGTCTACCTGGCCACTTGCGGTCAATCCACGGTGCTCCACGTGGGCGAATCGTGCGTCTACCAGGTTCGGTTCCAGCCGCTGGTCGGTGCGGCTGGGCCGCAACGCGCCTGGCTGCGCATCAACGAGAATTTGGCGCCCAGCGGGGGAAGTGCCGTTCGCCGCATCCGTCTGACGGGTTTCGTGAGTTCGAACCCGACTCCCTCATGGATGTCGTTGGGCGGCGCGGTCACCGCCGACCCCTCGGCAGTTGCGGACCCGCAGGACCCTTCCGGCGTGTATGCCTTCGTCCGAGGTGGTGACGGAGGGCTCTATTGGCAACACGCTACGGGCTCGACCTGGTCCGGGTACCACGCTGCCGGCGGCGTCCTGACCTCGCTTCCGTTCGCCGTTGCCGATCCCGCGGGGGTATCAGGAACGGTCGGGAGCTATGTGTTCGTGCGGGGGGGCGATGGTGCGTTGTACGTCGGTCGCATCGTCGGTGGCGTCTGGCAAGGGTGGCAGCCACTCGGCGGGTACCTCACCTCGTTCCCGGCCGCGGTCGTGGATTCGAGCGGCCTGTGGGTGGCCGTTCGAGGTGGTGACGGGGCGCTCCACGCCCGCCATCTCACCGCGACCGGGTGGTCGGGATGGCAGAACTTCGGCGGCTACCTCGACTCGCCGCCGTCGCTCGCCGCTGATGCGTCCGGCGCCTATGCGTTCGTCGTGGGCGGGGATGGCGCCTTGTACGCCAGAAACATCCGCGGTGGGGCGAGTTGGCAGAGCCTCGGCGGCTACGTCACGGCGGCGCCCGTCGCAGTCGGCGACGCGGCAGGCATCTCCGTGTTCGTGCGGGGCGGCGACGGCGCGACGTATTGGCGGCACGAGAGCGGTGGCGCGTGGGCACCCCTCCAGTATCTCGGTTGGTACAGCACCTCCGCTCCGCTTGGTGTGGCCGACACGATCGGCGTCTCGGTGTATGTGCGAGGGTCTGATGGCGCGCTCTACCGCAGACACTTCGACGGTGCGTCATGGACCGACTGGAGCCGACTCGGGGGATACCTCGCCTCCGATCCGATTCCCGTTTCCGATGGCGTGGGCTTCGAGCACGTCTTCGTCGTTGGCGGTGATTCGCAGCTCTACACCATCAGCGTCCTCGGGACAGCGTCGCTTGCTCCCTTTGCGAGCGCCTCGGCCGAGGAGGCCCCGTCCGAGAACAACACCGCGCCCGCTCTCGATCAAGATCCATTGTTGGGCCTCTTTGCGGATACCAGCTCGTCACGCTGATGATTCAGGCACGGAGGATGTGGCCGGGTCGGTTCTCGTCGGCGAGGTCGATCGTCGCGCGGTCGCGGCGTATCGGCACGCCGTTCACGACGATGGCCTCGATGCCAACCGGCGCGTCGGCAACGAGGCGTTCGCCGTCGGCCGGCATGTCGTGCACTCGACGGACCGGTCCGGGATCGAGACGCTCGTAGTCGAGGACGACGATGTCGGCCGGCCGTCCGACATGGAGGTAACCGCGGTCGAGTCCCATCACGTCGGCGAGCTCCCCGGTGAGCTTGCGAATGCCCCGCTCGAGCGGCATCACGTGGCGATCGCGCACCCAGTGGGCGAGGAAATCGACCGGCATGATCGCATCGCAGATCTGGCTGATGTGAGCCCCCGCGTCCGAAAGGCCCATGATGCAGCCGTCGCCCACGAGCAACTCGCGGATCGCCGCGGGATCGTCGTTGGCGAAGGTGATGGCAAATCGGGTCGCGAGGTCGTCGTCGAGCGCGAGGTCGCACATCGTCTCGAACGGAGCGCTGGATGCACGCTCCGCGATCGCGGCGACGGATTGCCCGATGAGCTCGGGGTGCGCGACCGTCTCGGCAACCGTGAACACGTCCCAGCGCAGCGGGATCGAGGACCCCGTCAGGTCGCGTTGGGCGCGCTCCCGCCAGGCAGGGTCGGCGTAGAGGTCGCGCCGCCGGTCGGGTGCCGCCGCGAGCACCTCACCGAACGCGGCCACCGTCGAGAACGGAGCGGGATCCCGCAGCGTCACCAATTGGCTGATCGGGCGACATGTCACCTGCGCCCAGACGTCCGCACCGCGTCGACGGCCGGCGGCATGGTCGGCCAGCTTCCGGCGATGCGACGCGCGCGTCGTCGACCCCTCCGGGTAGGCGAGGACCGCCGACCAGTTGATCACGCGGCCCAACGCGGGTTGGAAGTCGTACAACCAGTCGTAGTCGTCGCCCGGCGCGATGTGGACGATGCCGTGTCCGACCTCGGCGGTGACGCGCATGAGCGCTTCCACCTCATGCTGTGACGCGACCATCGACGGTACGGGCCTGCCGTCGGCGCCGGCGATGAAGCCCGCCCGGTCGGTCGAGAAGCCGAGTGCACCCCCACGGAGCGCGTCCGCGACGACCGCACGCATGGCGTCGATCTCGGAATCGGTGGCGCGACGTTCCGACGCCTCGCGTCCCATGACGTAGACGCGCACCGCGGTGTGGCCGACATACCCGCCGAAGTTGATCGCTGGTCTTCGCCGGGCGACGGCGCGGAGGTATTCGGGATACGTCTCGAAGTCCCAGTCGATGCCTGCGTTCATTGTCGCCAGACGCATGTCCTCGACGGTCTCGAGGGTGCGGAGCAGCAGGTCGCGCCCCGTCTCGCGTACCGGCGCGAGGCTGAAGCCGCAGTTGCCTGCGACCACGCTCGTGACGCCCTGCCATCCCGATGGCGACAGGTCGGGGTCCCACAATGCCTGCGCGTCGTAGTGCGTGTGCACGTCGACGAAGCCCGGCACGACCAGACGCCCGGTCGCGTCGATCTCGTCCGCCCCCTGCACCCGCGTGTCGACTCGTACGATCCGACCACCGGCAATGCCGATGTCGGCCCGGAAGCCAGCCCGGCCGGTGCCGTCGACGACCGTGCCACCACGGACCGCGAGGTCGACCTCCACGCTCACGCGTGCGTCAGCGCCGGGACGTCGAACCCGTAGAGCCGTGCGCAGTTCGTGGCCGTGACCCGCACCGCCGCGCGGCGCGGGAGCCCGGCAACCAGCCGTCCCAGGATCTCCCGGCTGCGCGGGAACGTCGACTCGGTGTGGGGGTAGTCGCTCCCCCACGCGGGAGTGTCCTCGCCCAGCACGTCGATCAGACGCAACGCGTTCGGATCCTGCTGGAACGACGCGAAGACGTTGCGCCGGAAGAAGTCGCTCGGGAGCATGTCGGGATCGGCGAACTGCATCCACTCCGGCCCTCGCCGGGGGCGATCGGTGTACGTGTAGTCGAGACGATCGAGAAAGAACGGGATCCACCCCAGCTCGTGCTCGACCGACCCGACCTTCAGGCGCGGGAATCGCTCGAAGACCCCCGAGAAGATGAAGTCGGCGAGCGAGTGGCGGACCTGCGCGTCGGGATTCACGAACACCGACGGTGGAACCTGCTTCACGTCGAGGCGGAACGCGGCCGCCCCGACTCTCGGGTCCGCCCGGTCGGTCGCGACGTGCAGCGACAGCGGCATCTCGAGATCCTGTGCCGCGGCCCAGAACGGGTCGTAGTCGCGCGACCGGTACGGCTGCCACACCGGGGGCGCGACACTGATCAGCGCGCCGGCAAGCCCGAGCTCGCGACACCGTTGCAGCTCGACAACCGCGTCGTCGATGTCGTCGACGTTGAGCATCGCGACGCCCTTCAGGCGTTCGGTGTCCTCGCTACAGAAGTCGGCCAGCCAGTCGTTGTACGCCTTCATGGCCGCGGTGACCACGTCGGTCACCGGCACCTCGTAGAGCACGAGTCCCTGGCTCGGATACAGCACCGAACCCCACACACCATCGCGCTCGTTCTCGTCGATGTACTGCCGGGGGTCGTACGCAGCCGGCCGTACCTCGGCGAACGTGCCCGAGGTGCGCAACCGGTCGGGATCACCGTCGAAGCGGTCGCCCGTCTGGATGCCGAGGAACGACATCGTCTTGTAGCCGTCGACGAACCACCACTCGCCATCGTCCGCCGACACCACGTGCGGCATGCGGTCGGCCAATGCGCCCCCATGGCCGGCCCAGAGATCAGGAGGTTCGATGACGTGCGAATCGGACGAGAGCAACCACTGCTCACCGATCCCATCGTTCGCGGTGCTGTCGTCCACCACGATTCATCCCTATCACGAACCAGCGATCGGAACCAGCGGCGGCACGGAGGTGGTGATGCGTCGCTCCAGTGGTGACCGACACCAGACGGTGGCCTGCGCCGAGCACACTGGTGTTCGCGTGAACGAACACGATCCTGGTACGCGGCACCGGCGAGGGCGTTCAGCGCCTGTGGTGGTTGGGATCGTCGTGCGCCTGTCGTTCTCGCTCGCGGCCGTGGCGGTCACGTTCCCGTCCGCAAGTGCGACGGTCCGTCGACAGACGAGTAGCAACCGCGTCGCGTGCGTGCCGACGGTGGAAGGTCCGATCCCGGCCGACCAATCGTCCCCCGGATTCGTCGCCGTGCTGCAAGCCGACCTGCCGTCAGGGTTCGTCGACCAAGAGTTCTTCGTGTCTTGCTCGTCGCCCGCCATCACGTACACGACGGCCGTCTTCGTGCGCCGCCCCGCGGCAGCGAGTCGCGTGTCGGGCGTCGTCGCGGCCGAGCCGCTGCACAGCTCTGGTATCTGGGGCATGCAGACGCTGCTGCAGCCGTACTTCGTGGCCCATGACGACATCCACGTCGGCGTCGCCGCAAGCCACGACGTCGTGGAGAATCTCGTCAAAAAGGCGAACCCAACGCGCTACGCAGCGCTCGACGTGCCGGCCACGACCGATGCGACCAACGACATCCTGGCCGGCGTCGGCGCGTTGCTCCACCGACGTCGCGATCCGCTGCTCCCGGGCATACGCGTCCAGAGCGCCATCCTCGGCGGCTGGTCGCAGACCGCAGTGGTCACCCGTACGTTCATCAGCTCACCGCAGGCGACGGCCACCATCGCTGGTCGACGCGTCTTCGACGGCTTCTTTCCCGGCCAAGCGGCCGTCGGCAGCTCCGGTGGTTCACAGGTCAGGGCGGTCCCCGACGTCGGGGTGCCCGTGATGGAACTGCAAGGCGAACGCGAGCTGCTCGTCACCATCGCGGTGTACGGAAACCTCGGATACCGCCGACCCGACAGCAAGACCTACCGGCTCTACGAGGTCGCGGCGATGTCGCACATCAACAACGAACCCGACAATCCGGTGTCGGCGTTCGCCGGCAGCCTGACCTGCGACTGGCCGACAGGCGCCACCGCATCGGCCTTCCGTCAGACCGACATCTGGGACATGGCCTTCGACAACCTCGTCCACTGGATCGACCAAGGTGTCGCACCGCCACGGGCGCCGCGCATCCAGCTCGAGCCCGACGGCAAGACCGTCAAGCGGGACGCCAACGGCAACGCGGTCGGCGGCGTCCGCAGCGTCTTCGTCGACGTCCCGACCGCGAGCATCATGCCGACGAGCCTGGCGCCGGGCGGGCTCGTGAAGAACCCGTGCGCCTACGTCGGGTACCAGGTCGACTTCAGCCCTGAACGGCTCCAGCAGCTCTACCGGACTCACGCCCGCTACGTCGCGCAGGTGAGAAGCGCCACGAAGCGGCTCGTTCGTGAACGCTTCCTGCTCCGCAGCAACGCACGCGACCTCGTCGCGACAGCAGAGCAAGCGAACGTGCCGGACTGACAGGGTCGTTGTCGGCGCAGCGGCGGAAGTCGATCGCGCCAATCGTCAGTGACGCGATCGCTTGGGGCTCGAGATCCTCGATCGCTGTGGGCGTGGGACGTGGCGCACCTCCAACAGTGCTCTCTCGTGCGAAAGCACTCTTGGAGGTGGCGGGAGTCGAACCCGCGTCTTCCGGGATGTCAGTGGGGCTTCTCCGAGCGCATCCGGGAGAAGATCTCGGGTCACCACCGCTCACCGGCGGCGGCCGGCGACCCCAGCCTCAGTGAGGTGTCCCACCGGGTACTGAGGCGATCCCCGGTGGTGAGCCGCTCTCGATGGCGCCCCGGTTCCGACCGAGCGGCTGGGTCGGGAGGGACGCGCGTCTAGTTGGTACTAGGCCGCGAGTGCGAGGTTGCCCTCGTCAGTGTTGGCATTTCTGTTGGTTGCCGGCTCTTTCACGACGTTCCGGCGACGTCGGCTCGCTTCCCCCACCTCGATCGTCCGAAATCGAAGCCACGCACCCCCATGTCAAGTGCCGCACCGGTGCGTGTCGGTGGTGCGACCGTCGCATTCTACCGGGGGCCGCCCTCCTCCCGGCAGGGGGTTGCATCCCTATCCGGATCCGTATACTCTACTCCGAGTATTCGGAGGAAGATCACCATGCCCCGACGCCGCGCCAACCCGCTCGCCCTGGCGGTGCTCGCCTGCCTGTCCGAGCGCCCGATGCACCCCTACGAGATGGCCGCCACCATGCGTACCCGGGGACAGGACGCGAGTATCCGCCTGAACTACGGCTCGCTGTACGGCGTCGTCGAGACGCTGCTCAAGCGGGGTCTGGTGGAGGAGCAGGAGGTGGTCCGGGAGGGTCGCCGCCCGGAGCGCACCGTCTACCGCATCACGGACGACGGCCGGACCGAGCTCGAGGACTGGATGGCGCAGCTGCTCGGGCGGGCGGCCAAGGAGTTCCCGCAGTTCGAGGCCGGGCTCTCGCTCATGGGCGTGCTCCCGCCGGGACGGGTCGTCGGGCTGCTCCGGGAGCGGGTCACCGAGCTGCAGGCCCGGCTGTCGGAGCTCGATGCGATCGTCGAGGCCGCGACGCACAACGGCGTGCCGCACGTCTTCCTCGTGGAGATCGACTACGAGCGCGCGCTGGTGGACGCCGATTGCGTGTTCACCGAGCAACTCGCGGCCTCGATCGAGTCGGAGTCGTTGGACGGCGTGTCGTTCTGGAAGGACGTGCACGAAGGGAAGCAGGAGCCATGAACGCGATCGTCGAAGTCGAAGGCATCGCCCGCTCGTTCGGGGACACCCAGGCGTTGCGAGGGGTCGACCTGTCGGTGCCGGAGGGTGGCGTCGTCGCCCTCCTCGGGCCGAACGGCGCGGGCAAGACCACCCTCGTCCGGATCCTCTCGACCCTGCTCGAGCCCGATGCGGGCTCGGCGCGCGTCGCCGGGTTCGACGTCGTGAAGCAGCCCACTGCGGTACGCCGGTGCATCGGCCTCGCCGGCCAGTACGCGGCGATCGACGAGACGCTGACCGGGCGCGAGAACCTCGAGATGGTCGGGCGCCTCTCGCGCCTGTCGAAGTCGCTCGCCGCCGAGCGCGCGGCCGAGGTGCTCGAACGGGTGTCGCTCATCGATGCGGCCGACCGCCAGCTGAAGACCTACTCCGGTGGCATGCGCCGGCGCATCGATCTCGGCGCCGGCCTCGTCGCCCGGCCGCGGGTGCTCCTGCTCGACGAGCCGACGACCGGGCTCGACCCGGCCAACCGGCTCGACCTGTGGGCCTACCTCCGCGACCTGGTGAACGAGGGCTCCACCATCCTCCTCACCACTCAGTACCTCGAGGAGGCCGACCAGCTCGCGTCCGACGTCGTGGTCATCGACCACGGCACCGTCATCGCCACCGGCACCCCGACCGAGCTCAAGCAGCGCCTCGCCGGCGACGTGCTCGACGTCACCGTCGACGACGCCGACCTCGAACGCGTCGTCACGCTGGCGGCCGACGTCGGTCAGGAGCGCCCCACCGTCGACCGGGGCACCCGACGGGTGTCGCTCCCCGTCGAGGGCGGCGCGCAGAGCCTGGTCGAGGTGGTCCGCCGCCTCGACGAGGCCGGCATCAAGGTGGTCGACATCACCCTGCGCCGGCCGTCGCTCGACGACGTGTTCCTCGCCCTCACCGGGCACACGACCGTGTCCGGCTCGACCGACGAGCGAGCAGCCGATTCGCCCGTACCCTCGGAGGTCTCCCGATGACCGCAATCACGACCGACGTGGTGGCAACCGACGCACCCGTCTCCAACCGCCTGCCGCGGGGCGCGGCGCTGAACGACGCCGGCGTGATCGCGGGGCGCAACATCAAGCACCTGTTGCGCACGCCGCAGCTGCTCGTGTTCAGCGTCGCCCAGACGGTGATGTTCCTCCTGCTGTTCGTGTACGTGTTCGGCGGGTCGATCCACGTGCCGGGGCTCACGTTCGTCGAGTACCTGATTCCCGGCTACCTGGCGCAGATCGCGATCTTCGACGGGTTCGGGGTCAGCATCTTCTTCGCCGAGGACTCGAAGTCGGGGCTGATCGAGCGGTTCCGCGCGCTGCCCATGGCGCGGTCGGCCGTCGTCGGTGGCCGCGCCATCGCCGACCTGTTGCGGCAGGCGGCGCTGCTCGCGATCGTCACCGGGGTGGCGTTCATCGTGGGCTTCTCGTTCCACGGCAGCTTCGGCGGGATCATGCTGGCCTACCTGATCGCGTTGGTGTGGGGCTTCGCGATGTTCTGGGTGTTCGCCGCCATCGGGCTGTTCGTGCGCGACACCGAGACCGCGCAGGCCGCGTCGACGCCGTTCTTCATCCTGGTGTTCGTGTCGTCGTCGGTGATCCTCGTCGACACGCTGCCCGGATGGCTGCAGCCGATCGCCCGCAACCAGCCGCTCACCCAGGTGTGCAACGCGATGCGCGGCCTGATGGACGGCAGCGCGGGATCGGCGCTGGTCGAGCACTCCACCGGGCACTACGTGCTGACGTCGTTCATCTGGTGCGCGGCGATCACCGCGGTGTTCGCGCCGCTCGCCATCTACGCATACCGGCGGCCGTAGCCGGTCGGCCGATCGCTAGTCGCGAACACCCTTGAGCGCGCGCTCGGTCTCCCGCCGGGCGTCGCGCTCGGCGATCGCGTGGCGCTTGTCGTAGGCGCGCTTCCCTCGGGCGAGGGCCAGCTCCACCTTGGCCCGGCCGTTCTTGAAGTACACGCGCAGCGGCACGAGCGTGTGCCCCTTCTCGGCCGTGCCCCGCTCGATGGCGGTGATCTCCTTGCGGTGGAGCAGGAGCTTGCGCTTGCGGACCGGATCGAGCTCCATGCGGCTGTAGGAGTAGGGCGACACGTGCATGCCGTACAGCCACACCTCGCCGTCCTCCACGCGCGCGTAGGCGTCCTGCAGGTTGGCCCGGCCGTCGCGCACCGACTTGACCTCGGGGCCCGCGAGCATGATCCCGCACTCCCACGTGTCGAGGACGAGGTAGTCGTAGCGCGCCTTGCGGTTGGTGATGACGAGTTGGTCGCCGCGCCTGCTCACCGCCAGCACGGTACCGTGCGCCCGGAGGTGGTCCGATGCCGGAGATCGTGAACGTGGACCAGGCCGCGGCGTGGGACGGGTCGTCGGGCGAGGGGTGGGTGGCGCGCGAGGCGGCGCAGAACGAGGCCCTGCGCCCCCACTCGGAGCGCCTGCTCGAGGTCGCCGCGGTGGGCACGACCGACCACGTGCTCGACGTCGGCTGCGGGACGGGCGACACCACGCGCGCCTGCGCGCGGCTGGCCGTCGACGGTGACGTCCTCGGCGTCGACCTGTCGACCGTGATGCTGGAGCGGGCGCGTGAGCGTGCCGCGGCCGACGGCCTGACGAACGTCGAGTTCCTGCGCGCCGACGCGCAGGTGCACCCGTTCGCGGCCGGGCGGGCCGAGGTGGTCGTGAGCCGCTTCGGCGTGATGTTCTTCGCCGACCCGGTGGCCGCCTTCGCGAACATCGGTCGGGGGATGTCCACCGGGGGCCGGCTCGCCGTGGTGGTGTGGCAGGACTTCGCCCGCAACGAGTGGATGCGGGTGCCGTGGGACGCGCTCGCGATGGGCCGGCCGTTGGCGACCCCCGTCGCCGGTGCCGCCGGCCCGCTGGGTCTCGCGGACCCCGATCGGATGCGCGCGGTGCTCGAGGTGGCCGGCTTCCGCGGTGTCGCGCTCGAGGACCTCGCCGTCCCGCACCGGTTCGGCGGCGACCTCGATGCCGCGGTCGCCATGGCGCGGGAGGTCGGCATGATGCGCCCGCTGCTCGCCGACCTCGATGCCGACGCCGTCGCCCGGGCAGTTGACGCGCTCCGCACCGCGCTGGCCGCGCACGAGACGCGCGACGGCGTGGAGCTCGATTCCCGGGCGTGGATCGTGACCGCGTTCCGTTAGATTGCGCCGATGGCTCTGGCCGACGGCGCGTCCGTCCTGCGGCTCACGCACGCGCACTACGAGACCGTCGTCTCGCACTGCTTCGACGGCTTCCCCGACGAGGCGTGCGGCCTGCTCGCCGGCCCGCTCGACGGGTCGTCGGCGGCGGGCACCGGGGAGGTCACCGCCGCGTACCCGTGTCAGAACGCCGACCAGTCGGCGCGCACGTTCACCGTCGACTCCCGCGACTACCTGCGGGCGATGCGTGACGCGGAGTCCCGCGGCGAGGAGATCATCGGCGTGTGGCACTCGCACACGCACACCGACGCCTACCCGTCGCCGACCGACGTGCGCCAGGCGGTCGACCCGGCGTGGTGGTACGTGATCGTGAGCCTGAAGCACGGCGAGCCGGTCCTGCGAGCCTTCCAGATCCGCGAGGAGTCGATCACCGAGGTCCCCGTCGAGGTCGGTTGAACCGGCGATGACTGTCACACCCCTGTCGTAGGGTCGAGGTACTTCTCCACTGCGGCTTCCCCGGTCGTTCCGATGTGGGGAGGTGCTGTGTTCGTACCTGCGGGGATGTTCGTCCTCGGCGTCAGGGAAAACGGCGAGATCTGTGGTGCGGCGAGGAATCCGCGTCACCGCTCGCTCTCCTGGTTGAGGGTCTGGGAGCTGTTCGATCTCTCGACCGAGCTGGGATCGTCGTGGCTCGTCGTCGTCCTGCGGGCCGAGGGCCCGGCGCGGCGCCCGACTGCGCACGAGCTCGCCGTCTTCGGCGACCTCGTGGTGCGAGCGCGGCGAGCCGGCATCACCGTGGTCGACTGCCTCGTGTGGCGGGCCGACGACTGGTGGTCGCTGCGCGAGCTGAACGAGGGCCGGATCAGTGCATGACCTCGCCCTCCTGTCCGACCGCGAGCTGAGCGTGGAGGAGATGATCCGCCGTCGCCGCCCGACTCCATGGGCGCGCCGCATGCCTGGGTCGCGCACTCGGTGCGGGCGGGCACTCTGCGTGTCTTCGCCGGTGGCATTGCCCGGGAAGACACGCGGCGGTATAAGGGAAGCGATGCGCTGAAGGGAGGCTGCTATGACCGTGATGCGTTTCGATCCGTTCCGCGACTTCGACCGGCTGGCCGAGCAGCTGTTGGGTGCCCGGACGTCGGTGGCCCGGATGATGCCCATGGATGCGTTTCGGCACGGCGACCACTTCGTCGTGCATTTCGACCTGCCAGGGGTGGATCCCCACTCGATTGAGCTGACGGTCGAGAGCAACACCTTGACCGTGAAGGCGGAACGCTCGTGGCACACGGTGGAAGGCGACGAAGTGGTCGCGTCGGAGCGGGCCGTGGGCACGTTCAGCCGCCAGCTGATCCTCGGCGACAGCCTCGACACCGACCACATCGAGGCGACCTATGACCAGGGCGTCCTGACTCTGAGCATTCCGGTCGCGGAGGGGGCGAAGCCCCGGAAGGTGCCGGTCACTTCGGGCTCCAAGCCAGAGACGATCGAAGCATCCTCGGCTTCGGGCGAGGCCGGCAGCGCCACGCCCTGACCACGCCGTCCGAGGACCACGTCTCACACATACTCCGAACCCGCGCTCGCGCCAAGTGCGTATCTGTCCGCGGGTTTCGAGTTCTCGACGCTTTGCCGCCGACGAGAAGCAGCTCAGCGCGTGGCCGTTGGAGCCGCTTCCTGCACGTCGATCAGGAAGGAGCACGGCTTCTCGTTCGGACGGCTCCATCGCAGGATCGCGCTGTACGGACCCCAATGCCCGCGTTCGACGATCTCGGCGTCGCCGCAGCGCAGCGCGGTGGTCAGCACCGCGCAGTCCTGTTCCGTGGCCGGCTCGCCTACGGTCCAGACCATGGAGGTTGGTGGCCCATAGGGACGGATCGGTTGGGCTCGCGTGACGGTCGTCATCGCGCTCCGCGTCCGCCCTGCTCGTCGTACGCGCCTCGGGAGCGCCGGGAGCATGGGCTGCCTCGGACGTCGCCGAAGGTTCTCATGCCTGCGGTAGCGGTATCGGTAGCGAGCGGACCGCCAGCGCTTGGATCACCTGCACGGCTCGAACGCCAGCCGGCGGCCGAGCGGACGATGGTGCGAACCGTCATGATCGGGATTCTCGCCGCGTTGCCTGACTGACGCTAGGAGAACTCGGTCGAGGTCAGTCGTCGACGCAGATCAGCGCGGGCGGCTGTGTCAGGACCCGCTGGCGAAGCTCGACGCCGCCGCGATCTGGCGGCACGTCGAGCTCATCGCCGGATCCGCCACCGCGTGCAATCCCGACCCGGACGGTCAGACTTGTAGGATGGGTCGCATGGCCATCGAAGTCCGCCTGCCCACCCTGCTGCGACCCCACGCCGACGGCGCGTCGTCGGTCGCGGCCGAGGGGGCGACGGTGGGTGAGGTGTTCGGCGCGCTCACGTCGCGCTACCCCGGGCTGGCGGGCCAGTTGGTCGACGACCAGGGCGGCCTGCACAAGTTCGTGAACGTGTACTGCAACGACGACGACATCCGGTACCTCGACCAGCTCGACACCAAGGTGACCGACGGCGACGTGCTCTCGATCCTGCCCGCGGTGGCAGGAGGCTGAGACCGGTTCGCGCCGGATCCGGCATGCGCCACGAGAACATCCTCGGCGTCATCGGCGACACCCCGCTGGTCGGCGTGCACGCACTGTCGCCCAACCCCGACGTGCGCATCTTCGCCAAGCTCGAGGGCCAGAACCCGGGTGGGTCGTCGAAGGACCGCATCGCGCTCAAGATGATCGAGCTGGCCGAGGAGTCCGGCGACCTGCGTCCCGGTGACACCATCCTGGAGCCGTCGTCGGGCAACACCGGCATCGGCCTCGCGATGGTGGCGCGCCTGCGGGGCTACCGGCTGCGGGTGGTGATGCCGGAGAACGTCTCGGTGGAGCGCCGCCAGCTGCTCGAGATCTTCGGCGCCGAGATCGTGCTGTCGCCTCCCGACGAGGGCAGCAACGGCGCCATCCGCCTCTCCGAGAAGCTGGGTGCCGACGACCCGTCGTTGGTGCGCCTCTTCCAGTACGGCAACCCGGCCAACCCGCTCGCGCACTACGAGCAGACCGGCCCCGAGATCTGGCGCGACTGCCCGGAGGTCGACGTGTTCGTCGCCGGGCTCGGCACCAGCGGCACGCTCATGGGCGTGGGCCGGTACCTGAAGGAGCAGAACCCGGCGGTGCAGGTCGTCGCGGTCGAGCCCCCGGCGGGGGAGCTGGTGCAGGGCCTGCGTTCGCTCGACGACGGCTTCGTGCCCCCGATCTTCGACCCCGAGATCCTCGACCGGAAGTTCATCGTGCGCCCCCGCGAGTCGATCGAGTGGCTCCGGCACCTGCTCGACGACTGCGGCGTGTTCGCCGGTGTGTCGTCGGGCGCGGCGGTGGCGGGGGCGGTGAAGATGGCCGCCCGGATGGAGTCGGGGACCATCGTCACCCTCCTGCCCGACGCGGGATGGAAGTACCTCTCGTCGGGGGCGTGGACCGACGACCTCGACGAGGTCGTCGAACGGGCGACCCGCATCAACTACTGGTGAGCCCGGCCGACGTCGGTCGCGCGGTCGACGTGCTGCGCGGCGGTGGCCTGGTGGCCTTCCCGACCGAGACCGTGTACGGCCTCGGGGCCGACGCGTCGTCGGCCGCCGCGGTGCGCCGGCTGTTCGCGGTGAAGCGCCGCCCGGTGGATCACCCCGTCATCGTGCACCTCGGCGACCCCGCGCTCCTCGCCGAGTGGGCTTCCCAGGTGCCGGACGCGGCGGAGGCGCTGGCGCGCGCCTGCTGGCCGGGGCCGTTGACGGTGGTGGTGCGGCGAGCCGCGCGCGTGCCGGATGCGGTCACCGGTGGGCGTGACACCGTCGGCCTGCGGGTGCCCGACCAACCGCTCGCGCTCGAGCTGCTGCGCGCCTTCGGTGGTGGCGTCGCCGCGCCGTCGGCCAACCGCTTCGGCCGGGTGAGCCCGACCACCGCCGCCGACGTGCGGGCCGACCTCGGCGGCGACGTCGACCTCGTGCTCGACGGTGGTCCCTGCCGGGTCGGGGTCGAGTCGACCATCGTCGACTGCACCGGGCCGCGTCCGGCGATCCTGCGCGAGGGGGGAGTCCCGCGCCGGCGCGTCGAAGAGCTGCTCGGCACCACGGTCCCGCTCCGCACCGGCGGCGAGGTCGCCGCGCCCGGCACGCTCGCCTCGCACTACGCGCCCCGGGCGCGCGTCGAGCTCACCGACCGGGCCGAGATCGATGAACGCGCGATGGCCGCGCTCGCGCGCGGCGAACGCGTGGGCGTGATCGGCGCACCGCCGGTGGACGCGCGCGTCGTCGGCCTCGGCGCACCTGCCGACGCCGAGCGCTACGCGCATGACCTGTACGCGATGTTGCGGGCGGCCGACGCGCACGAGCTCGACGTCGTGCTCGCGGTGGTGCCCGACGGCGCCGGGCTCGCGGCCGCGGTGGCGGACCGCCTGTGGCGCGCCGCGGGAGGGTCGGTATGACCGCGCCGCCGATCGGCGTCTTCGATTCCGGCCTGGGTGGACTCACGGTGCTGCGCGCGCTCATCGACCTCCTGCCCGACGAGCGCATCGTGTACTTCGGCGACACCGGCCGGTTCCCGTACGGACCCAAGCCCCGGGAGGAGGTGCTGGCCCACGCGCTCGAGATCACCGACGTGCTCCTCGGCCACGACGTGAAGGCGCTGGTGGTGGCGTGCAACAGCGCGGCCGCGGCCGCGCTCGATTCGCTGCGCGAGCAGCTGACGATCCCGGTGATCGGCGTGATCGAGCCGGGCCTGCGGGCCGCGGCGCGAGTCACCCGCAGCGGCCGGGTCGGGGTGATCGGCACCGTCGGAACCATCGCGTCGGGCGCGTACCAGCGGGTCGCCGACGAGCAGGAGACGACGATCGAGCTCACCTGCGCCGCCTGCCCGGGGTTCGTGGAGTTCGTCGAGGCGGGCGACGTCGACTCGGACCAGGTGCACGTGTTGGCCGAGCGGCTGCTGGCGCCGGTGTGCGAGGCCGACGTCGACACGCTCGTGCTCGGGTGCACGCACTACCCCCTGCTGGCCCGTACCATCGGCGACGTGATGGGGAGAGACGTCGTCCTGGTCTCGAGCGCGGACGAGACCGCATTCGCGGTCCGCGACCTCCTGACCAGCGAGAACATGCTGGCCACGGAGCCGGCGCGTGACCCGAGGCACGTTTTCTTCACCTCGGGACCGGTCGATACCTTCCGCACGCTCGGAGTGCGGTTCCTCGGTCCCGAGGTCGCTGCCGTCGAGCCCTGGCATTGGGACTGAACGTGGAATTGACCGTGTTGGGGTGTTCGGGGTCGTACGGCGGCATCGGCGGCGCCGCCTGCAGCGGGTACCTCGTGCGCGGCGGCGAGTCGTCGGTCTGGGTCGACTGCGGCAACGGCTCCTTCGGGCACCTGCAGGAGCACGTGGCGGTCGAGGACCTGTCGGCGGTGGTGCTGACCCACGGCCACCCCGACCACTGCGTCGACATCTACGGCCTGCACGTGATGCTGCGCTACGGCCTGGGCAGGGAGCACGTGCCGGTGTACGCGCCCGAGGGCCTGGAGAAGTTCCTGCTGTCGCTGGTGTCCGACTGGGGCAACACCTTCGACTGGTGCGTGGTCGGCGACGGCGACACCGCCGCGGTGGGCGAGATCGACCTCAAGTTCTCGCGCACCGACCACCCGCCGCCCACGTACGCGGTCGAGGCCACCCACGACGGGCGCCGCCTGATCTACACCGCCGACACCGGTCCCGACTGGACCGTGGGCGCGTTCGACCCCGGCGCCGACGTCGTGCTGTCGGAGGCGACGTACCTCGACGCCAACATCCCCGCGCCGATCCATCTCTCGGCCAAGCAGGCGGGCACCGCAGCGCGCGAAGCCGGCGCGGAGCGCCTGATCCTCACCCACCTCTGGCCGATGCTCGACCGGCTGGAGGCGGCGGCGGAGGGCTCGGACGCGTTCGGGAGGGGCGTCACCCTGGCTTCGCAGGGGCTCGTCACTACCATCTGACTCCCATCGCCACCACCCAGGGAGACAGAGTGGGCATCCGACGTGACGGGCGCGAGCCCGACGACCTGCGCGTCCTGGCCTTCACGCGCGACTTCACCCAGTTCGCGGCCGGCTCCGTGCTCGTCGAGTTCGGGATGACGCGCGTGCTGTGCACGGCGTCGGTCGAGGAGCGCGTCCCACCGTGGCTGCGGGGTAAGGGTCGGGGCTGGGTCACCGCCGAGTACTCGATGCTCCCGGGCGCGACCTCCGAACGCAACGACCGCGAGGCCGCTCGGGGCAAGCAGTCGGGCCGCACGCAGGAGATCCAGCGCCTCATCGGACGCTCGTTGCGCGCGGTCACCGACCTCACCGCGACGGGCGAGGTGCAGGTCACGGTCGACTGCGACGTGCTCCAGGCCGACGGCGGCACCCGCACCGCGGCGATCTGCGGTGGCTACGTGGCGCTGCACGACGCGTTCTCGCGGCTCGTCGCCGACAAGAAGCTGGGCGCCCACCCGCTCACCGACCAGTGCGCGGCGATCTCGGTCGGGATCGTCGACGCCCTGCCGTACCTCGACCTCGACTACTCGGAGGACGTGCGGGCCGAGGTCGACATGAACGTGGTGATGACGGGCGAGGGCCGCTTCGTCGAGGTGCAGGGGACCGCCGAGGGCGCGGCGTTCTCGCGCGGTGAGCTCGACGACCTGCTGGTGCTGGCCGAGGGCGGCATCGCACAGATCTTCGAGCTGCAGCGCGAGGTGCTGGCCGACCCGCCACCTCCTCGACGGTGAGGTCCGGTCGATGAGGCTCGTCCTCGCCACCGCCAACCCGGACAAGGCCGAGGAGATCCGCTTCGTCCTGCGCGACGCCGGCGTCGACGTCGACCTCGTCCCACGGCCCGCCGGCGTGCTCGAGGTCGACGAGACCGGTGAGACGCTGGAGGAGAACGCGCGCCTCAAGGCGGTCGCGCTGTGCGATGCGACCGGACTCCCCGCGGTGGCCGACGACACCGGTCTCTCGGTGGACGCCCTCTTCGGCGCGCCCGGCGTGCACTCCGCCCGCTTCGCAGGCGAGCACGCCACCGACGCCGACAACGTGGCCAAGCTGCTCCACGAGCTCCGCGACGTCCCCGGCCCGGAGCGCACCGCCCGGTTCACCACCGTGGCGCTGGCCCGGTGGCCGGACGGGCGCGAGGTGGCGGCCATCGGCGACGTGGAGGGCACCATCGGCGGCGAGGCACGGGGTGACGGCGGGTTCGGCTACGACCCGCTGTTCGTGCCGGTCGAGGGCGACGGCCGCACCTTCGCCGAGATGACGGCGGCCGAGAAGCACCAGGTGTCGCACCGAGGCCGCGCGTTCCGTACCCTGGCCGACGGGCTCAAGGTCGTCCAGGCCCTGGATCCGGAGTAGCGGAGGCGCAGTGGAAGCGGAGCACTAGAGGTGGCAGTCATCGACATCGCGGGCTTCGTCGCCGACCTCAAGGACCACGCGGTCGAGCACGGGTTCCACGTCCACGACGAGCGGCACTTCGTCGAGAGCTACTCGCTGCGCCAGAACTGGGAGGTCGACCTCCACCCCGAGGAGGGGTGCGAGGGACCGGTCGACCTCTACCTCTCGCTCGAGATCGACCCCCGTGTGCTGCTCGGCTTCGAGGACGCGGTGATCGAACGCGCCGACGTCGAGGACCCGCCCGACGAGTTCCACTTTCCGCTCAACTTCACCTGGGCGCTGCCGCCGCTGCCCAGCGGTCCCGACCTGCTGCTCCTCGCCACCGATCTCGCCGGGCGGGGCGGTCCCGACCTGCCGCTCGAGGTGTCGGCCATCGACTCGATCCCCGCCGCCACGGACGCCCCCGAACGCTCGCTGCGGATCGTCGCCCACCAGTCGGTGTCGCTGCTCCACATCCGCGACGGCGACGCGGTGTCGTGCGAGGTCCTCGACCGGTGCCTCGACGTGAGCCGGTACCTCCTGGAGTGTGCCGGTGATTGGCTCGGCTGATCGTGCCGGAACCGGCTGAGCAGGCAAACTAACGGCATGCCGATGCGGACGGACTGCAAGAATTACGAGAGCCGCACCTACGCCAACGGCGAGGTGGTGCGGAAGTGCCGGGTCGACCTCGCGCCCGAGGCCCCGTGGCGCTGCCCCGACGACTGCGTCGGGTACGAGCGGCGGATGATCGACGCCGGCTGGCAGGTCGGGTCGCTCTCGGAGGGCTACGTGGCGCCGGACCCGGAGCCCGAGGGCCAGGACGTCGCCGCCCTGCTCGACGCCGCCGAGGACATCGTCAACGCCGCCGCGCCCGACATCGTGAGCGAGTTCCAGAAGAAGCCGCGCCGGTTCGGCAAGCGCAAGAAGCGCAAGTAGCGGCGGAGCGTGGATCAGGTCACGAGGCGTCCGGGGCGGGCGCCCGTGAGCACCTCCCGCTCCTGCGTCACCTCGCCCGTCGTCACCGTGTAGCGGTAGCCCCCCGGCGGCCGGCGGAAGCGCGTGCCTCCGTGCGGGAGGTCGGTGACGAACTCCTCCTTGTCCCAGTGCAGCTCGTCGAGGGCGAACACGGTGAGGTCGGCGACCGCTCCGGGACGGAGGACGCCGCGGTCGGCCATCCCCAGGGTCGTCGCCTGCCGGCCGGTGAGCTGCCAGACCGCGTCCTCGAGGGCGAAGTCGCCGCGATCGCGGACGTGGCGGGTGAGGAACAGGGTGGTGTCGCCGGTCGCGCACATCATCTGCAGGTGGGCGCCGGCGTCGCTGTTGGAGATGATCGCCGCCGGGTGTCGCAGCATGGCGGCGACGCCCTCGACGTCGGCGTTGGTGACGTCGACCCCGACGACTCCCGGTGCGAGGTCGTTGGCGAGCAGCCAGTCGGCCAGCACGTCGGACGGGTGCCCGCCGCGCGCCGCGACGAGGTCGCCGAGCGTGCGGCCGACCCACGGGGACAGGGCCGGGTCCTGGACCTCCACGAGGCGGACGCGTTCGGGGAAGTGGTGGGGGAACATGGTGCGCCGCGTGCCGTCCCACTCCTCGCGCGCCCGTTGGCGCCACGCCGGATCGGTGAGCAGGCGGCGTTTCTCCTCGGTGCTGCCCTGCACGACCCGATGCCAGGTCTCCGCCATCCCGTAGAACGACATCCCTCCGTACCAGTTCACGCGGACGTCGACCCCGCGTGGCGACACCTGTGGGTACAGCCGCACGCCCGCGGCCTGGAGCTCGCCGATCTCGTCGAGGATCTCCAGGATGCGCCCGGGCCGGTCGTTGTCGCAGAAGATGCCGTTGAACGTCGACACCAGGCCGCGCGGTCCGGTGAGTCGGGCCACTCGTCGAACGTCGTCGCGCCACGCGCTGGTCTTGACGTCGGGGATGAACTCGAGGAACGCGCCGCGATCGACGAGCACGTCGAGGAGCTCACCCAGCTCGTCGTCATCGGCGAGCACGCTCGGCGTCGGCCGCCGGTTCGCGTCCTCGTCGAACCACGACGTCGAGAGCCCGAGCGCGCCCGCCGCGAGCGCCCGGTCGAGCACCGTGGCCATCGCGGCGCGCTCGTCGGGCGTCGCCGGGCGATCCCAGGCGTCGTCGCCCATCACGAACAGCCGGAGCGGCGTGTGGCCGACCTGCGTCGCGACGTTCACGGCGCAGGGGAGGGCGCGCAGGGCGTCGAGGTACTCGGGAAACGTCGTCCAGCTCCACGGCACCGACTCCGCGAACACCGAGGGAGGCATGTCCTCCACGTACGCGAACACCGCACTGAGGCCGTCGCGCTGCTCGGGGCGCAGCGGCGCGAGCGAGAGCGAGCAGTTGCCGATCAGCACCGTGGTCACTCCGTGTTGCGGCATCGGGTCACACGTCGGGTCCCAGAACAGCGTGGGGTCGAAGTGCGTGTGCGAATCGATGAACCCGGGGGCGACGGTTGCGCCGCCGGCGTCGAGCACGCGCTCGCCTGCGGCGCGCAGGTCGGGTGCGATCTCGGTGACGACACCCTCGGCGACGCGGACGTCAGCCCGCTTCGCCGGCGCGCCGGTACCGTCGACCACGCTCCCGCCTCGAACGAGGAGCCCGCTCACCGCGCCGTCCATCTGATGACCACGACATGCCGTTCTATCATCCGACTGATTCGCACACGCGAGCGCGACCAACTGGGGCGGTGCGGCCATGACCGACGTTCTGAGTGATCTCACGACCGGCATCTTCGACTGCGACACCCATTGCTACGAGAAGCGTGACGCCTTCACCAAGTACATGCCGAAGGACCTGCTGGACCGGTCGATCTTCCCGGTGCGGCTGCCGGACGGCAGCGAGACCGTGCTCGCCGACCGCCGCGTCGCGGTGTTCAACAGCGAGCAAGGACTGGGTTTCGACCTGGCGTACCGCCCCGGCTCGTTGAAGGAGATGCTGAAGCAGATGGCGTCGGGCAATCCCGACGAGACTTACGAACCGATGCCCATGCGCCCCGAGTTCCAGGAACGGTCGGCGCGGATGGAGCTGCTCGAGGAGCAGGGGGTCGACCGCTGCGTGCTCTACCCGTCGACGATGGCGCTGTCCGTCGAGCAGTACGTGCCCGACACACCGATCGCCTACGCGAACATCCACTCGTTCAACCGGTGGTTCGACGAGACCTGGGACTTCGACGGTGACCGCATCGCACCGACCGCGCTGCTGTCGTTCCGCGATCTCGAGCGGTCGGTGGCCGAGCTCGAGCACGTCCTCGACCGAGGGGCGCGTGTGGTCCTGTTCCCCACGGGGCCCGCGCACGGGCGCTCGCCCGGCGACCCGTACTTCGATCCACTCTGGGCCCGGCTCGAGGAAGCGGGCGTGGTGGTCGCGTTCCACATCATGGAGCACTGGTACAACGAGCACATCGCCGCCGCGTGGGGCCTCGAACCGGTGCCGGCCCCGTGGCACATGTCGGCGTGGCAGTGGCAGAACACCTACGGCGAGCGGCCGATCGAGGACACCCTCTCGGCGCTCGTCTTCGACAACGTGTTCGGCCGGTTCCCCGGTCTCATGGTGCTCGCATCGGAGTTCGGCGCATCGTGGGTGCCCCACTTCGTGCGCCACATGGACAAGAGCCGGGGGATGGGCCGCAACGGGCCGTGGATCGGCGGGCCGCTGCGCGAACGGCCGAGCGAGATCTTCCGTCGCCATGTGCGGGTCGCGCCCTACCCCGAAGACGACGTCGTGAAGATCGTCGAGGACCTCGGACACGCCGACTCGATCGTGATGGGCTCCGACTACCCGCACGCCGAAGGCCTGGCGACACCGGCCGACTTCGCCAAGCTCCTGTCGCCGCTGCCGCCCGCGGACCAACGCAAGATCATGCGCGGCAACGCGGAAGCGTTGCTCGGCGCCCGGTGAGTGGGGGAGGTGAGCGACGAGGAGTTCCGCGACCGGGTTCGCGCGTTCCTCGCCGAGCACGCGCCCGAGGCCGGCGACGCAGGCTCGGACCCGGAGGCGTGGCGGCGGACCCTCCACGATCACGGGTTCCTCGGGATCGCATGGCCCCGGGAGTACGGCGGTGGTGGCCTGACCAAGCGGGAGCAGGTCGTGGTGGCCGAGGAGTTCGCCCGTGCCGGGGTGCCGACCGGCGCGCCGCACGACAACTTCGGGATCAAGATGGTCGGCAACACGTTGTTGCGCTGGGGCACGGAGGAGCAGCGACGCCGGTTCCTCCCGCGCATCCTGTCGGGCGCCGATCGGTGGTGCCAGGGCTACTCGGAACCCGACGCCGGCTCCGACCTGGCCGCGCTGTCCACCCGGGCGGTGCCAGACGGCGACGAGTGGGTGATCGACGGCCAGAAGATCTGGACGTCGTTGGCCGGCGATGCGTCGTGGATCTTCCTGCTGGCGCGCACCGAACCATCGGCGCGAGGTCACCGCGGGATCACGTTCCTGCTCTGCCCGATGGACCAGCCCGGCATCGAGGTGCGCCCGATCGAGATGCTGAACCACGAGCGCGAGTTCTGCGAGGTCTACTTCACCGGGGCCCGCACCGCGCTCGGCAACGTCGTGGGCGACGTCGGCGCGGGATGGACGGTCGCGATGACGTTGCTCGCACACGAGCGCGGGGAGGAGGCCGCGACCAACCCCATCCTCTTCCGGGCGGAGTTCGACCGGCTGGTCGCGCTGGCGCGGGCCTACGGGCGCGACCGCGACCCGGTCGTGCGGGACCGGTTGGCGTGGTGCTTCACGAAGGTGGAGACGATGCGGTACCTCGGAGACCGCATCCTCACGCAGTACCTGCGCGACGGCGAGCTCGGCCCGGCGGCGTCGATCAGCAAGCTCTACTGGAGCGAGTACCACCAGCGGGTGTCGGAGCTGGCGATGCAGATCATGGGCGCCGACGGCCTCGTGCCCACCGGGCGCCGCCCGGCGCGCAATGTCCGCACCGACAGCCCCGGCGCGCCGAACTCGACCGCCTCGTGGGCCAACGTGTTCCTCCTGAACGCGCGCGCGGGGACGGTCTACGCGGGGAGCTCGGAGATCCAGCGCAACATCCTCGGCGAGACGGTGCTCGGCCTCCCGAAGGAGCCGCGACCGCTCACACCCGGGTGACGGGGAGCCACTCGAGGAAGCGCTCCCAGAGCTGCGCACGGGTCTCGGCGAAGTTGTGCATGTGCGCCATTCGGGGGACGACCACCAGCGTGATGTCGGACGAGCCGGGATATCCCTCGGGCTCGGCGTGCGGATCGGCCGAGACGTCGAACTCGCCGAACGCCAGGAAGAGCGGCGACCGGATCCGGTCGGCGAACGGTTGCGCGAAGCCGGGCGTCATGCCGTCGATCCCGGCGTTGCGGGGGATGAGCGTGTGGCACGCCGCTTCGTCGTAGGCGAGGAGGTCGTCGGGGACATCGGTCACGTGGAAGATGCCGCGGTACTGCTCTCTGGGCGCACCGTGGTACATCGCGAGGGCTTCGCCGCCGGACTGCCGGGCGTTCTCCGCGGTGATCCATGCCCGCCGCTCGGCGGCCGACAGCCGCTCCCATTCGGGTTGCTCCCGGGTGTTGGCGATCAGCCGGGGGGAGGCACCGAAGATGCCGATCCCCGGATAGTCGGCGTACTTGCCCTGTTGGATCATGGTGACGAAGCCGCCGAGGGACTGGCCGATGCCGACGATCGTCGGGGCCGCGACGGGCGGGAGCCGGTCGATCAGCGTTCCCCGGGCGAGCAGGTCAGCGATGCTCTCGAACACGCCGTGGGCGGCATCCGCCTGCACCTCGAGCCCGATGAAGTCGCCGTCGTCGGGTCGGGAGCTGTCGCCGCCGGCCAGGTAGTCGGACGCGACGACGACGACACCTCGCTCGGCGAGGAACTCGGCCTGGCTGAACCCGGAGCGCCCCGGAGGGTGCAGGTCCCAGTAGCGCCGGTGGTACGTGCCGCCGGGGATCGCGATGACCACGAACGGTCGCGGCGGCAGCTGCTCGGCGCCGGGGGCGACGACCGTCACGCTGACCTGGAGTGGCTCGACGTGGCCCACGGCCGCGGTCACGTCGATCCTGCGCTCGCCGCGGACCACCTCGTCAGGCATGGGTGAGCTCCAGCGCGAGCGCGCGCAGACGCCGGTAGTCGGGCTTGCCCGCCACCGTCCGTAAGAGCGCGTCGACGGCGAGGAACCGCTTCGGCACCTTGTAGCCGGCCAGCTGCTCGCGTGCGTGCTCGCGGAGCGAGCCGTCGACCGTCCGGCCCGGCGCCAGCTCGACCAGCGCGGTGACCATCTCGCCCCACCGGGCATCGGGGACCCCGACGACCGCGGCGTCGACCACCGCCGGGTGGCGGCGCAACACCTGCTCCACCTCTTCGGGGTACACCTTCTCCCCGCCGGTGTTGATGCACGCGGAACCGCGGCCGAGCAGCTCGATCGTGCCGTCGGCCGACACCCGGGCGCGGTCGCCCGGAGTCGCGTACCGGACGCCGTCGACCTCACGGAACATGCGGGCGGTCGCGTCGGGGTCGTGGTGGTAGCCGAGCGGGAGGCGGCCGGCCACCGCGAGCACGCCGTCCTCACCGGAACCCGGCACGACGTCGCGACCGTCGTCGGTGAGCACCCGCACGTTGTCCTTGGCCGCGAACGTCGTCGGCACCGACCCACCGTCGCCCGTCACGGTGGAGCGCGTGATCATGGCCTCCGAGGCGCCGAGGGTGTCGACGATGGTGATGCCCGGGAGGCGGCCGAGCAGGGCCTGCTTGGTGGCCACCGTGAACGCCATGCCCGACGACACGATCGCGCGGAGCGACGACAGGTCGAGCGCGCGCACGTCGTCGAGGTCGAGCGCGTCGAGGAGCGGCCTGGCAAACGTCTCGCCGACGATGCTCATCACGGCAACCCGCTCACCCGCGACGAGGTGCCAGAGCGCGGCGGCGTCGAGCCGCTGGCCGTCGCGCAGCACGACCGTGCCGCCTCCGTTGAGCGTCGCCGTCGCCATGCCGAGCGCGGTGGCATGCACCAGCGGTGACGCGGGCAGCAGCGTCGCGGCCCGCTTGCCGGCCCGCATCGCGCGCGGGGTCGGGCGGCTCGGTGCCGGGGCGCGCCGCCTCCCAGCCTTGGAGGTAGTAGTCCTCGACCCGCCAGACGACGCCCTTCGGCCGGCCCGTGGTTCCCCCCGTGTACAGGAACAGCCGGTCGTCGCCCGAGGGCGGGCGGGACCGCGGTGCGGGACCGTCGGGCGCGGCGGCGAGCCGAGCCTCGTAGTCGCCGTCGACCGCGAGCAGCAGCCACGCCGGAGTCGAGCCCACCATCGAGACCGCGTCGAGCATGGTGTCGGTGGCGTCGGCGTGGAACACGACGGCGCGGGCCGCGCAGTCGTCGAGCACGTGCGCGAGCTCCGCGGCCACGTACTGGTAGTTGAGGTTGACCGGCGCCGCCCCGAGCTTGAGGGCGGCGAAGAACGCTTCCAGGTACTCGGGCCGGTTGGCGAGCGAGATGGCGACCGCGTCTCCGGCCCCGGTGCCGTGGTCCGCGAGCTCGTGCGCCAGCCGCTCGGCGCGCCGGTCGAGCTCCGCGAAGGTCAGCCGCCGGTCACCACCCACCACCGCCAGACGGTCGGGCACCTCGCGCGCGAGGGTCTCCCACGTGGTCGCGTAGCTCCAGCCGGTCACGACGCGCCCTCGGACACCTTGACCACGACGAGGCCGGTGGCGACCGACGCGCCGGTGTCGTCGCGCACGTCGACGCGGACTGATCGCAGGCTGCGACCCGACCCGCTGCGCACCGCGTCGGCGACGAGGTGGCCGCGTGCAGGGCCGTGGTAGTGCACCGTCATCGACACCGTCGCGACCCGCGCGCCGGGTCCGAACTCGCCGATGGTGATGGCGGCGGCGTTCGCCGCGGTGTCCACGAGCGTGGCGACCACACCGCCGTGCATCGACCCGACGCCGTTGGCGAGGCCCACGGCGTCGTCGACCTCCATGCGCACGCCGTCGTCGTCCCAGCGGCTGACCACGAAGCCGCACAGCCGGTTGAAGGGGATGCGCTCCTGCCAGTGGCGGCGGAGCTGGTCCGCCGACGCGCCGGTCACGAGAGCCCGAGGCCCGTCGGCGCCTGCAGGCCGGCGGGCATCGTGCCGTAGAGCCGCCGCATCCCGTCGACCAGCTCCCCGGCGTCGAGCCGGGCGCCCGACGCGGCGGCGTACTGGTCTGGTTCGAGCGTCCACGTGCGGGCGCGGCGGACGACGTTGCTCTCGACGCGCAGCACCTGGCCGGTGAGCCAGCCCGAGTGCGCCGATGCCAGATAGGCGACCACCGGCGACGAGTTGCCGGGGTCCATCGGATCCCATCCGTCATCGTCGGGGCGCGTCGCGTTCGGCGTCATCCGCGTGGCGGCGACGGGGGAGATCGCGTTCGCGGTGACGTCGTAGCGGCCCATCTCGAGCGCGGTGACGATGGTGAGGTTGGCGATCGCGGCCTTGGCCGCGGAGTACGCCGACTGACCGACGTTGCCGTACATGCCCGCACCGGACGTGGTGTTGACGATGCGGGCCGAGTTCGTCCCGCCCGCCTTGCCGACCTCGCGCCAGTGGTCACACGCGTGCTTGGTCATCGCGAAGGTGCCCTTGAGGTGTACGGCGAGCACGAGGTCGAAGTCGGCTTCCGACATCGAGGTCATGATCCGGTCGCGCAGGATGCCCGCGTTGTTGACCAGCACGTCGAGGCGTCCGAGCTCGCCCACCGCGCGCCCGACCATCGCCGCGCACGCCTCCCAGCTCGTGACCGACGAGTGGTCGGCGATCGCCGTGCCACCAGCGGCGACGATCTCGGCCACCACGTCGTCGGCCGGGTTCCCGGACGCAGTGTCGGCCGCGTCCTCGCCGCGCAGGCCGACGCCGGGGTCGTTCACCAGCACGCTCGCACCGTGCCGGGCCAGCTCGAGGCAGTGCTGACGACCGATGCCGCGCCCGCCGCCGGTCACGATCGCCACGCGACCCGCCAGCAGGGGCATCAGACCGTCAGCCGGACGGTCTCGGCCACCGCGGTGCCGGCGAAGAAGTCGGGGTTGGCGCCTGTGAGCATGTGCACGATGTTGCCGTACGTGAAGTCCCGGAATTCCGCCTCGTCCAGCAATCCCGCTTCGACCAGCTCCCATGCCTCGGGCAGCACGCCGCGCATGTCGGGCACGTCCCAGTGACCGATGTCGGACGCGAACATGGCCCGGAGCCTCGCCCCGTGGGGCAGGACGTGGCGGTCGAACGCGAGGGAGTTGAGCGCGTCGTCGGCTTCGCACCCGAAGTGGAGCTGCCGGGTGAAGATGTCGACGATCTGCTCCGGCGCGGTCAGCAGCGACTCCGCGAAGTCGTCGAACCCGAGCTCGTCGGACGGTGCGGCCGCCTTGGCCTTCGCGGCGTTGCGCTCGTACCGGTCCCGCCGCTCGGCGATGCGGCCGGTGGCGAACCGATCGAGGAGCTGCGCGCACAGGTCGAGGTCGAAGCGCCGAGGATCGAACATCCCCACCACGTCCGCGTTGCGCTTCTCGTAGTGACCGAGGAGGTCGGCGTACAGCTGCGCGGCCCAGGCCACGCCGCCCTCGAGGAACCCGAACTGCAGGTCGGGGAAGCGGCGGGTCACCCCGCCCATCACCAGGGACCGACAGGCCGCCTCCTGGGCGGCCCCGAAGTTGCCCAGGTGGTTGTACACGTAGTTCGTCGCCGACACCCGGCTGCCCCAGCCGTACCCCACGCCGTGGAACGCGGGCGCCACCCCGAGCTCGACGCAGCGCGCCCACAGCGGGTCGTAGTCGTGGAGGCTGCCGTGCCCGAGGGTGTCGACCCACGCGCCGGGGCTGCCGTCGCGACGGGTGGCGCGTGGGATCACGCCGTTCATCACCACCGCCTTCAGCCCCAGCGTCCCGACCGCGTGGTCGAGCTCCTCCACCGCCTCCTCCGGCGTGAAGGTCGGGATGACGGCGACCGGTTCGAGGCGGTCGCGGTATCCGTCGTACACCTCCGCGTAATAGGTGTTCAGCGCGCGCACGACCGCCCGGCGCACTTCGTCGTCGGGCACCGCGAGGACGGTCAACCCGAAGCTCGGGTAGAGCAGGAGGAAGTCGAGGCCGATCTCCTCCGCCCGCCGGTACGTGAGCTCGGGCAACGTGACCGTCATGCGATCGAGCGTGTGCTCCTCGGGCAGACCCCAGAACACACGCGCCGGCATGAACCCCGCGTCGTCCGGCGCGAGGGCGCGGCGCATGAACCGCTGGTACCGGTCGGCAATGGCGCGGCCGGCGACCTCGCGCACGAGGTCGTTCACGAGCGGAAGGAACTCGAGGAGGTGCCCGTCGGCGTCGATGACGGGGTGGTCGATCCGGGCGCGCACGCGTGCGACCGGGTCGGACGGGACGAAGGCGAACGACATCGGGCGCTCCTAGGTTCCGGCGAGGGTCTCGATCACCGGCGCAAAGGCGTCGAGATCCGGAGTTGGGAATCCGGCGTCGAGCTGGACGACGCTGAGCCCGAGCGCCTCGCGCCGCGATCGAAGGGTGTCCACGATCTGCTCGACCGTGCCGACGAGCACCGACGGAGACGCGGCCAGCGTGTCGGGATCCACGTCGAAGCGCTTGCCCATGCGCTCGAGCAGGTCGCTGGCCGCCGCCGCGCTCGGCGTGACCTTCGCCAGCCAGTGGTTCATCTCGAGCGCCAACGCGTCGGGTTCGCGCCCGGCGGCGATCGCGCCCGCGCGCGCCCAGGAGATCTTCTCCGCCACGCGCGCCACGGACAGGTCTCGCACTGCGTCGGCACCGAGCTCCCCGGCGCGCAGGCTGGCATTGATGCCCACGATGTCGGCCTCGGCACCGGCGAGGCGCAGCACGCGGGGGCTGCCCCCGCCCACGAACACCGGCGGGTGCGGTTGCTGCACCGGTCTCGGCTGCCCGTCGAGGCCGTGCACCTCGTAGTGCTCACCGTGGAAGTCGAACGGCGCCGGGCCGAACAGTCCCTTCACCACGGTGAGGGCCTCGGCGAGGCGGCTCACGCGCACGCCCGGCGGGTCGAGCGGGATACCTGCGGCCTCGTAGTCGCTGGTCATCCACCCCGCGCCCAGGCC
The DNA here is from genome assembly GCA_963819475.1 of uncultured Actinomycetes bacterium. GTDB lineage: Bacteria > Actinomycetota > Acidimicrobiia > IMCC26256 > DASPTH01 > DASUAS01. The sequence continues at coordinate 158,349 of CAWFWE010000010.1, read as the reverse complement.
CAACACGAGGCGGCCGTCCGACACCACGTCGAGCAGCGCAGCCATGCGGTGGACGAGGACGGGATGCCGGTAGTCGTTGCCGAGCACGCCGGTCTGCAACCGCAGGGTCGTGGTCGCGCCTGCGGCGGCGGTGAGCGCGACCATCGGCTCGAACGTGTAGCCACCGGTGAAGTGGTCGGCCGCGACGATCGACCACAGCCCGAGGTCCTCGAGGTGGCGCAGCCGCGCCTTCCACTCGCCGAGTGGTCGGGTCGGCGCCGGCATCGTGGCCGTGAACCGGAAGGGGTGCGCGCAGGTCACGAGTCAGTTCCGCATGTACGAACCGGCGGCCACGTTCAGGATCTCGCCGGTGATGTGGCGGGCGCGGTCGGATGCGAGGAAGGCGATCGCCTCGGCGACGTCACCCGCATCGGCGTACGAGCCGAGCGGTGGCTCGTTGCCCGGCGTCTCCAGGATCTCCGGGTGATCGTCGATGAACTTCGTACCGGTGACGATGCCGGTCGCCACGGTGACGGCTCGGATGCCGAAGGGGCCACCTTCGTGGGCGCAACTGCGTGTGAGGACGTTCAGGCCGCCCTTGGTGATCGCGTACGGCGACTCGATCCCGCCACCACCGACGTCGGGCGCGTAACTGCTGACGTTCACGATCACACCACTGCCCGCGTCCCGCATGAGCGGCATCACCGTGCGGCACAGGTACCAGGGGCCCGAGAGGTTCACCCGGACGCACCAGTCGAAGTTCTCGGGGTCGTAGTCGAAGATGCTGCCGATCACGTTGACCGCGGCGTTGTTCACGAGGATCTGCACCGGCCCGAGGGTGCGCGTGACCTCGGCGATCACGGTGTCGATCTGTTCACGGTCGCCGGCGTCCATCGGGAGGCCGACGACCGTCGTGCCGGAGTGGTCGGCGGCGATCGCGGCGGCGACCTCGCGGGTGCGGCGCTCGTGGATGTCGGTGACCACGACGCGTGCGCCGCCCGCGGCCAGCCGGCGCGCCGTCGCCTGGCCGATGCCGGCTCCGGCCGCCGCCGTGACCAGCGCGATGCGCCCGTCGAACTCCGTCGTCATCCAGCTGCTCCTCGGGGCGGGCCGGCGTCGACACCGTAACCTGAGCCCGCGCTCGAGAATCCGGCGATCGACCAACTGCAGCCGCGCCACGACCCGACCGACGCGGGGTAGCCGCTACTCGGACGTCGGCCCGCGGAACTCGGCGGGGCGCTTCTCGCGCAGGGCGGCGAGCCCTTCCGCGGCGTCGGGGCCGCCGAAGCCGTAGAACTCCAGCCCCACCGACGCGTCGAAGGCCGGCCCCAGCATGCGGTACCAGTTGTTGAGTGACTGCTTGGTCCACCGGATGGCGCTCTGCGCGCCGTTCGCCAGCTCGGTGGCGATCTCGAGGGTGGTGTCGAACAGCGCGTCGTCGTCGACGCAGAGCGACACGAGGCCGATGCGCTCGGCCTCCTCGCCGCCGAGGTCGCGGCAGGTGAGCAGGTAGTACTTCGCCTTGGCCATCCCGCACAGGAGCGGCCAGCAGATCGCGGCATGGTCGCCCGCGGCGACGCCGAGGCGGGTGTGGCCGTCGATGATGCGGGCGGAGCGCGCCACGACCGAGATGTCGGCGAGCATCCCGACGACGAGCCCGGCACCGACCGCCGGCCCGTGGATGGCGGAGACGATCGGCTTGGAGCAGTTGATCACGTTGTAGACGAGGTCGCGCGCCTCGCGCATGACGCGCGTGCGCATGGCGTAGTCGCCGACCATCTGGTCGAGCAGATCGAACGAGCCGCCGGCGGAGAAGCCCTTACCCGCGCCCTGGATGAGGGCGACGCGGACGTCCGGGTCGCGGTCGACGACCTGCCACACGTCGGCGAGCTCGCGGTGCATGTCGGGGCCCACGGAGTTGAGCCCGGGCCCTTCCATCACGATCCGCAGCACGCCGCCGGCCGGCCGTTCGAACCGGAGACTCGGGAACGAGGCGTACGGATCGGGCGCCGGCATGCGAGGATCCTCCTCGTGGTGCGGCCGACCGGTCAATTGCTCCGTCCATGGTGACCGCGCGGGTTGCGCTCGTCACTGGTGCGGGGCGTGGTCTCGGGCGCGCGCACGCCTTGGCCCTGGCTGCCGGTGGCATGCGGGTCGTCGTGAACGACCTCGGTGCCGATCTCGACGGTCGCGGCCGGGACGCCGCGCCGGCGCGGCAAGTCGTCGGCGAGATCGAATCGGCCGGTGGGGTGGCCGTGGCCGACACGACCGATGTCGCGTCGCTCGCCGGCGGCGCGGCGGCGGTGGCCGCTGCGCTCGACGCCTTCGGGCGCATCGACGTCGTGGTGAACAACGCCGGGTTCGCAGGTGGCGGGGGTGACGTCGGGAAGCCCGTCGACGCCGAGCTCGACGCGTTGCTCGCGGTGCACTTCAAGGCGACGGTCGGCACCATGAGCGCCGCGTTCCCGGTGATGCGGGAGCAGCGGTACGGGCGGATCGTCAACACCGTCTCGGAGGTGGCGCTCGACGCGCGCTTCGCCGGGGGACTCGGCTACGGCGCGGCGAAGGCGGCGGTGTGGTCGGCGACGCTGCACGCGGCGACCGAGGCGGCGGACACGGGGATCACGGTGAACGCGATCTCGCCTGGGGCCCGCACCCGCGTGAGCGCTCCCGTACTCGATGCCGGGTTCCGCGAGGGCGCATCCGAGGGGCTGGACCTCGCACCGGAGCACGTGGCGCGCGTCGTCGCGTATCTGGTGTCGGAGGCGGCGGGCGACATCACCGGCAGGATCGTCCACGTGGCCGGCGAGGCGGTGCGTGAGTACACCACCCGCCGCACCCGCCACACCGAGCTGGTGGCCCGGCTCGAGCGGGCACGCTGACCGACTGCCGAAAAGGGCGCGGATGGACGCCGCACCCCGGGCGCTCAGCGGCCCCGGAACTCCGGCGTGCGCTTGGCCCGGAAGGCGGCGAGGCCCTCGGCGGCGTCCTCGGTGGCGAACAGCCCGGCCACCATCTCTCGTTCGAGCTCGATGGCGTCGGCGAGCGGCAGGGTGGCACCCCGTTGCACCAGGCGCTTGGCCGTGCTCAGGGCCAACGGGGGCCCGGCCGCCAGCTCGCGGGCCAGGCGCTCCGCCACCACGAGCGCCGGCGCGTCGCCACTGAGCTCGTTGACCAGTCCGAGGCGGTGGGCGTCGACCGGGCCGAGCGGGGCGCCGGTGAGCAGCATCTGGAGCGCGACGCCCCGCGGGAGCAGCCGCGGGAGCCGTTGCGTGCCGCCGGCCCCGGGGAGCAGCCCGAGCCGGATCTCCGGTACGCCGAGGCGGGCGCGGTCCGAGGCGACGCGGAGGTCGCAGGCGAGGGCGAGCTCCAGGCCGCCGCCCAGCGCGGCGCCGTCGACGGCGGCCACCGACGGCTTCGGGTGCTGCTCCAGGCGGTCGAGGACGTCGGTGAACGCGTGGACGAAGCGCGCGAAGCCGGCCGCGCCGTCGAGCCCCGAGAGCTCGTCGATGTCGGCGCCGGCGCAGAACGCCCGGCCCTCGCCGGTGATGACGAACGCCCGCACGGAATCGTCGGCCTCGAGCGTGGTGAGCGCGGCGTCGAGGGCCGCGAGCGTGTCGGTGCCGATGGCGTTGAGCCGGTCGGGGCGCGTGAGGGTGAGCACCGCGACCGCGTCACCCGGCCGCTCGATGCGCAGGACCTCGCTCACGCGTGCCGGCTCACATCATCGTGAGCCCGCCGCTCACGGAGAGCGTCTGGCCGGTGATGAACCGGGCACCGTCGCCGACGAGGAACACGACCGCCGGTGCGACGTCCGTCGGCTCGCCGACCCGGCGCATCGGGATGGAGCGCGCGAGCGCCTCGCGGAGGTTGGGGCTGGCCTCGGCGACCTGGGCCAGCAACGCGGTGTCGGTGGGGCCGGGGCTCACGCAGTTCACCCGGATGCCGTGGCGCGCCACCTCGCGTGCGAGGGTCTTCGTGAACGCGATCACGCCGCCCTTGGTGGCCGAGTAGACGGCCTCCCGCGAGGAGCCGACGCGCCCGGCGTCGGAGGCGAAGTTCACGATGGCGCCGTCGCCGCGTGGCTGCATGACGTCGAGGGCCGCCTGGCAGCAGTGGAACAAGCCCATGAGGTTCACCGCGATGATTCGCTCCCACTCGTCGGGTGTGCTGTCGACGAACAGCTTGATGATGTCGATTCCCGCGTTGTTGACCAGGACGGAGAGCGGCCCGAGCTCGCCCTCGATGCCGGCGATGGCGGCGTCGACGCTCTCCCGCCGGGTGATGTCCATGCCGAGGCCGAGGACCGGCGTGCCCCGGTCCTTCCCGATGCCGGCCGCGGTGTCGCGTGCCCCGACCTCGTCGAGATCGCCGATGGCCACCGCCGCGCCCGCCTCCGCCAGCGCGTCCGCCACCGCCGCGCCGATGCCCCGCGCACCACCCGTGACCAGTGCGACCCGTCCCGACAGACTCATTGACACCCCGTTCGTTGCCCAGTAGGCGACGTAGATTAAGCGACCGTGACGGTCTCGCGCGACGACGTGCCTCCCGCGATCCGCGGCAGCACCTGGGAGGAGATGACCGTCGGATCCGCCTTCCGCACCGCGGCCCGCACGGTCACCGAGAGCGACGTCGTGCAGTTCGTGAACCTCTGCGGGTTCAACGAGCCCCTCTTCTACGACGAGCGCCATGCCGGGGAAGGGGGCTACACCGGGCGGCTCGTCCCCGGCGCGCTCGTCTACGCACTCGGCGAGGGCCTCGTGATCCAGACCCACTCGTTCGCGGGCACCGGCCTCGCGTTCATGCACATGGAGCTCGACGTGCGCCGGCCCACGTTCGTGGGCGACACCCTCGACGTCGTGGTGGAGATCACCGCGGCGCGCGCGTCGAGCAAGCCGGGGCGCGGCGTGGTGACGTCGTGCAACACCGTGTACAACCAGCGGGGCGACGACGTGCTGGTCTACACGCCGGTGCGGTTGGTGCGCGGCCGCGACTTCAACCCGTGACCGCGGCGCGGAGCAGGGCGCGCACGCGGGCACAGCCCGCGACGGTGGCGGCGTCGTCCGCGCCCACCGGGATCAGGTTGATCGTGGTGCACCCGGCGGCGACGTAGGGCGCGAGCCCCTCCGCCACCTCGTCGGGGGTCCCGTGGGGTGCGGAGGCGGCGAAGTCGGCGAACGGCCGTCGGTAGAGCGCCTCGATCGCGGGGCCGAGCCGCGCGGCTGCGTCGGCTCGGGAGTCGCCGAACCCGACCCATACCGCGAGGCCGTGCCGCCAGTCGTGCTCGACCCGTCCGAGCTCGGCCGCGGCGGCTTCGACACGCGCGCGGGACGCCGCCCACCGCTCGGGCCCGACGAAGACCCCGAGCCACCCGTCGCCGAGGCGGGCGGCCCGTCGAAGGGCCGCGTCGCTGCGGCCCCCGACCACGATCGGCACCGGTTGCGGCGGCGCCGGCGAGACCCGCGCCCCGCGTACCGCGAGCACCTCGCCGTCGAAGTCGACCGTGTCGCCCGCGAGGAGGCCGCGCACCACGGTGAGGCACTCGTCCATCCGCCGTCCCCGGGTGCGAGGGTCGACGCCGCACACCTCCAGCTCGTGCGGGTCGTCGCCCCCCAGGCCGACGCCGAACACCAGCCGCCCCGGCGCCAGCTGCGCCAGCGACGACACCTGCCGTGCCACCGCGACCGGGTGGCGCAAGGGCAGCAGGTACACCGAGGTGTGGACGGGAAGCGATGACGTCATCGCCAGCGCCGTGGCCTGCACCAGGCCGTCGTAGCCGTAGCCGTCGCGGAAGCTCACGTGATCGCCGACGCAGACGTGGTCGAGGCCGCCCGCCTCGACGCGGGCGACGAACGCCGACAGCGTCCGGGAGCCCCGTTCGAACGCCCGCAGCGGGGGGCGGATGCCCACACGCAGGGTGGCGCTCAGGCGCGCGCGTCCTTCGGGAGACCGAGCAGCCGCTCGGCGACGATGTTGCGCTGGATCTCGTTCGCACCCCCGTAGATGGTCTCCGCACGCGAGTTGAGGAACACGCTCTGGAACCGGTCGAGCGACCATCCATCGCCGACCAGCGTCGAATCGGCGCCGAGGAGGTCCATCATCAGCGCGCCGAGGTCGCGGTGCCACTGCGACCAGAACAGCTTCGACAGGGAGGCGTCCGGTCCCAGCGTGCCGTCGCGCACGAGGCGCGTCAGCATCCGCGCGTTGTTGAGCCGGTTGAGCTGGAGCCCGACCCACGCCCGGGCGAGCTCCTGCCGCACCGCCGGATCGCCCGTGCGCCCGCGCCGCGGAGCGCTTCCACGAGGTCGTGCAGCTGCTGCTCGAACGCCGCTTGGTACGGGAGCACGGTGGTGCCGCGCTCGGTGCCGACGGTGCCCATCACGACCGACCACGCGCCGTCAACCGGACCGACGACCAGGTCGGCGCGGGTGCGCGCGTCGGAGAAGAAGACCTCGGCGAACTCCTCGCCGCCCGCGAGGTTGCGGATCGGCCGCACGTCGACGCCCGGCTGGTGCGCGGGCACGAGGATCAGCGAGAGCCCGCGGTGCTTGGGGACGTCGGCGTTCGTGCGGCAGAGCACGTACAACCAGTCGGCGCGGGTGCCGAACGTCATCCAGATCTTCTGGCCGTTCAGCACCCACTCGTCGCGCTCGAGGACGGCGCGTGTCCGCACCCCGCCGAGATCCGAGCCCGCCTCGGGTTCGCTGAACCCCTGCCCCCACATCTCCTCGCAGGCCATGATGCGCGGGAGGAAGCGCGCCTTCTGCGCCGCGCTCCCGGCACGGAGGAGCGTGGGCCCGAACAGGTCGCGCCCGTGCACGCCCACCCAGTACGGCGCGCGGGCGCGGAAGTGCTCCTCCAGGAACACCAGCTCCTCCTCCAGGGTGCCGCCCCGGCCGCCGTACTCGACCGGCCACGTGATCCCGAGCCAGCCACCGGCCGCGAGCTCGCGCTCCCACGCGAGGCGCAGCTCCCAGCACGAGTCGTCGGTCGGCCCGCCGACGCCGCGGTGGCGCGCGAACTCACCGGTGAGGTGCTCGGCCAGCCAGTCCCGGATCTCCTCCCGGCAGGTGGCCTGCGCGGGTGTGTCGAGCAGGTTCACCAGGTCAGCGTGAGGTGGTGCGGAGCGCGCGGGTTGCCGCTGTAGCTGAGGTCGGAGCCCGGCGCGATCTCGTAGTGGGGGATGCGCCGGTGCCACGCCTCGAGCGCGACGTGCATCTCCATGCGCGCCAGGTGCGAACCGAGGCAGCGGTGGAACCCGCTGGCGAACGCGATGTGCGGGTTCGGTGTGCGGCCGAAGTCGACGGTGAGCGGGTCGGTGAAGAATTCGGGATCGAGGTTGGCGGCGTGCCACGAGATGCCCATGCGGGTGCCGGCGGCGACGTGCTCGCCGCTCGGCAGGTCGAGGTCGGCGAGCGCGATGCGGCCGCCGTCGGTGACCGGAGACTCGAACCGCAGGAGCTCCTCGATCGCGGAAGGCCACAACGACGGGTGTGCCGCCAGCCGCTTCCGTTCGTCGGGATGGCGCGCGAGGTGGCTGAGGAAGCACCCCAGGGACGCGGCCACGGTGTCGAGCCCCGCGATCATCAGCAGGCCGAGGATGTCGAGCAGGTCCTCGCGGGGCAGTCGCTCACCCTCGACCTCGGTCGTGAGGAGCCACCCCAGGAGGTCGTCGCCCGGGTCGGCGGCGCCGAGCCGGTCGTCGAGCAGTCGGTTGAAGTAGTCGTGGATCCACACGACGGCTTCCTCGCGCCGAGCCATCGCCTCGTCGAACGGCAGCGTGGCGAATTCGTTTCCGAGCGTGAGGCTCTTGAAGTGCAGGAAGTCATCGAGGTCGGCGAGGGGCAGACCCAGGATCGAGAGGAAGATCGTCGAGGGCAGCGGCTCGCACCAGCGCGCGTAGGCATCGACCTCCCGCGCGTCGACGAACGTGTCGATCATCTCGTCGGCGAGCGCGCGCACGTTCTCGGCCAGGGGGGCGATGCGCTTCGCCGTGAACACCGGGTCGAGCAGCCGCCGGTACTTGCGGTGCTCCTCTCCGTCGAGACCCAGAGGGATCGCGGGCCGGCTGCTACCGAGGTACTTCGACGCCTGCTCGACGTCGTGGTGCTTGTTCACGTAGAGGATGTCCGCCATCCGCAGGAGCACGACGTAGTCGTCCTCGAGCCGCTCGACCGGGCAGCGCGCGGCGCGCGCCATGTACATCGCCATGGGTTCCGCCGTGGCCCGGGCCGCCGCGCCCTCGGCATCGCTGAAGGGCAGTGCTGCGTCGGCGAATTCCGCGGTCATCGCGGCCAGTGCGTCCACGGCGTCCATCTCGGTCATGGGGCCAGTCCATCACGGGTGGACCGGCCCGTCACGGGGCGCGTTTGGACAGCCTCACTCGCTCCCGGAGCGGTTCGGCATCGTGTTGTGGCGAACCTCACGGAACGGGAGATCACGGTCGGGCGCCGGCTCGCGGGGGAGCCCGAGCACCCGTTCGCTGATGATGTTGCGCTGGATCTCGCTGGTGCCGCTGAGGATCGACGTCGCCTGCCGGAACAGGAAGTCCACGCCGAGGCCCGCCGACCGGTCCTCGCCCGGCCAGACGACCGCGGACGCGCCCGCCAGCTCCATCGTGATGTCCGACGTGCGCACGTGCGCGGTCGAGCCGAACAGCTTGAGGATCGAACCCGCCGCGGGCGGGAGGGCCCCGATCGTGGTGGCGGTCTGCAGGCGGGCCGACAGCTGACGGTTGACGGTGGCCAGCACGTCGGCCTCGGCCACGAGCTGGCGGCAGTGGGAGTCGTCGGCCAAGCCCCGCGCCCGCACCAGCTCGCCCAGGTCGACGTGGCCACCCAGCTGGCGGCCGTCGGTCCGCGTGCCACCGGTGTCGAGGTCGTGGAACTCCGACCCGCCCGCGATCGCGTTCCGCTCGTGCACGAGCAACCGCGACGCGACGGTCCAGCCGTCGTTCACCTCGCCGATGACGTCGCTCGCCGGCACCACGACGTTGTCGAAGAATTCCTGGCAGAACCCGGTGGCGCCGGTGACCAGCCGGAGCGGGATCACCTCGAGCCCCGGGGCGCGCAGCGGCACCACGAACATGCTCAGGCCGCGGTGCTTCGGTAGGTCCCAGTCGGTGCGGGCGAGGCAGAAGCCGTAGTCCGAGTAGTCGGCCGAGCTGGTCCACACCTTCGAGCCGTTGATGACGTACGTGTCGCCGTCGCGCGTCGCGCGCGTGACCGCGCCCGCGAGGTCGGAACCGCCGGTCGGCTCGGAGAGGAACTGGACCCAGAGGTCGTCGCCCCGGATCATGCCCGGGAGGTACCGCGCCTTCAGCTCGGCGGAGCCGAGCTCGAGCAGCGTGGGTCCCATCATGCCCAACGTCATCGCGAACATCGGACCGCTGCCGCCGAGGTCGTAGGGGCGCGCCTCGTGGGTGAACGTGTGCAGGTGCGCGCCGGTCAGCGCCTGGCCGCCGTACTCCTTCGGGTAGGTGATCCCGGCGAAGCCACCTTCCCAGAGCATGCGCTGCCCCATCCGCGCGCGCTCGGCATCGGCGCGGTCGTCGCGACCCTCGGCCCGCAGGCGCTCGCCGATCGGGTCGACCATCGGGGTTTCGGTCCGGTCGACGCGTGCGAACGCCTCGCCCAGCCACGCACGGGCACGGGCGCGGAACGATTCGACGTCTTCGACGGCAGCGGTCTCGGTGGTCGCGGTCATGTCACACCCCCAACAACGTCGCGATCCGCAGCCGATGGTCGTGCGCGGATCCGTAGAGCGCGGCATTCTGCGCGACCCGGCGCAGGTAAAGATGCAAGTCGTGCTCCCAGGTGACGCCGATGCCGCCGTGGAGCTGCACGCAGTCCTGCACGATCGCCGGGGCGCGGTCACCGACGTAGGCCTTGGCCGTGCTCACCAGCTTGGCGGCGTCGTCGTCGCCCGCGTGCACGGCCCGGGCCGAGGCGGTGGCGGTCGCGTTTGCCGCCTCGAGCCACACCTTCATGTCGGCGAAGCGGTGCTTCAACGCCTGGTAGGAGCCGATCGGGCGACCGAAGGCCATGCGGTCCTTGGCGTACTCGAGCGTGAACTCGTAGACGCGGTTCACCATGCCGACGGTCTCCGCGGTCTGCAGCGTCAGCGCCACCTGCAGCTGACGTTCGACGTCGGACGCGGCATCGCCGATCCGACCCACCACCGACGACGCATCGACCGTCGCGTCGGCGAGCTGGAGGTCGCCGAAGCGCCGGGTGAAGTCGAGCGACTGCACGGCCCGGACGGTGACGCCGGGCGTGCCGGCAGGGACGAGGAACTGCGTGAGGCCGCCTCCGGTGCGGGCGGTCACGAGCCACGCGTCGGCCACCGCCGCGTCCTGGACGTACGACTTGGTCCCCGAGAGCACCCATGCGCCGTCGCGCTCGGTGGCGATCGTCGCCACGCCGGCGGCGTCCCACGTGCCCGAGGGCTCCGCGAACGCCCAGGTGGCGATGCGGGCACCGCTCACGAGGCCGGCCAGCTCGGCCTCCTGCTGGTCGGGACGGCCCGAGCGGGCGAGCGTGTCGGCCACCACGTTCACCGGGAGGAGCGGTCCCGGTGCCACCAGGCGGCCCATCTCCTCGGCCACCAGCACGAGGTCGAGCAGGCCGGCCCCGCTGACGCTGCCGCCGCCGAGCGCCTCGGGCACCAGCATCGTGGTCCACCCGAGGTCGGCGCCGCGCTGCCAGTACCCCCGGTCGAAGCCGGCCGGGTCCTCGTAGAGGTCGCGGACACGCGTCAGTGGGCTCTCGGCCTCGAGGAAGCGTCTCGTCGTCTCGACGAACAGCTCCTGGTCGTCCTGCAGCTCCAGCTCCACCTTCGTCCTCTCTCAGGCCGCGCCGGGTGGGTCCGATGCTAGCGACGGGTCACCGAACCCCATCTCCGGCGCGGTCTCCTCACTTGGTCGGCGCGTCCCGTGGCGGCAGCGGCGGGAAGGCAGGCGGGCGCTTCTCGGTGAACGCGGCGACGCCCTCGCGGAAATCGGGGCGGCGGGCGGGTTCCTTCACCAACCGGAACGCGTCGGCCTGCGACTCGTCCAGCGCGCGCGTCCAGTCCGCCGCCACCTGCGCCTTGATCGCCTGCATGGCCAGCGGCGAGCAGTTCGTGGCCAGGTCCCGCGCGTACGCCTGGGTCGCGGCGAGCAGCTCCTCGGCGGGGTACACGCGGTTCACCAGGCCCATGCCGAGCGCCTCCTCGGCGGGAACCGCGCGCCCGGACAGCAGGAGGTCCATCGCGTTGCCGACGCCGACGAGGCGCGGCAGCATCCATGACACGCCGAACTCGGCGACGAGCCCGCGCCGGGTGAACGCGGTCGCGAGCTTCGCCCCAGCGGCCGCGAAGCGCAGGTCGGCCACGAGCGCCTGCACGAGGCCGATGCCGGCGCAGCCGCCATTGATTGCCGCGAGCAGCGGCTTGCGCAGGGTGCGCGCATGGGTCATGGGCCGGTCGATGCCCTCCTGCCCGGCGACGCCCTGGGTGCGCGCGGCGAGGTCGCCGGCGTCGAGGCCCGGACAGAACCCGCGTCCGGCACCCGTGAGCACGACGGCGCGGACGTCGGGGTCGTCGTCGAGTGCGTCGACCAGGTCGAAGTAGGCGACCTCCATCGCGTGGGTCCACGCGTTCATGCGCCCGGGTCGGTTGAGGGTGACGGTGGCGACGCCGGCGGCCACGTCACACAGGACCGGTGCGTCGCGCACGCCGTCGTTCACGCCTCGACAAGCTTCCAGCGCGACGGCTCGCCCTCGGACTCCTCGAGCACGCCCCGCCGGGCCAGCGCGCGCAGGTGCGCGTAGGCCTCACCGATGGCGGAGCGGCGCATGAAGCCGTCGATCTGGTCCCAGGGGCGTGACCAGTCCATGCGCGGCGCGACCTCCCACGCGGTGTCGTACCCGGCGCGCACGGCCTCGACCACCTCGAGGAAGCGATGCTCGTGGTGGGCGCGGATCTCGAGGAGGCGGGCGCGGTGGCCCGCGTAGCGCCACTCGTGCGCGGGCAACGCCTCGGTGGCGTCGTAGGCGGCCAGCTTCTCCAGGGACTCCAGATAGTCGCCGAGCGGGTCGGGTTCGGTCTGCGGGTTGAGGTTCACGTTGGGCGTGATGCGCGGCAGCACGCAGTCGCCGGTGAGCATCAGGCGGTTCGTCGCCTCCCAGAAGCAGAGGTGGCCGGGGGAGTGGCCCGGGGTCCACACCGCGGTGACGTCCCAGCCGGGCATGTCGGGGCGGTGGCCGTCTTCCATGAGGACGGTCGGCTCCACGAAGTCGACGAACGGGCGCGCCGGCATCGAGGCGTTGCGCAGCTCCTCCAGCTCGCTCGCCGGCGCGCCCAGCTTGCTCAGCATCCCGCCCATGCGGTCGAGCAGGTCGGTCGGCTCTTCGTACCGGTCGTGGATGAGCGCGGCGTCGGCCGGGTGGAGCGCGACCCAGGCGTCCGAGATCTCCCGCACGCGACCGGCGAGGCCGTAATGGTCGGGGTGGATGTGCGTCACCATCACGCCCTGCACGTCGGTCATCTCGAAGCCGCCTCGGCGCAGCCCGGCGCTCAACGCGTCGAACGCGTCGTCGGTGTTCCAGCCCGCGTCCACGAGGAACGGTCCCCGATCGGTCTCGAACGCGTACACGAACACGTAGCGCAACGGGATCGGCAACGGGACCGGGATGCTCCACAGCCCGGGCCGGACCTGCTCGACGGGCGGCAGCGGCTTGGTGGAGGGCGCGGTCTTGGTCATCGGAAGAGAATGCCAGACCGCTGTAGGTTTCCGCCCCATCACGAAGGGGATCGCCCCGGCAGGAGGAGCGCGCGGGATGCGTGGGTTGACGGAGAAAGTCGTCGTGGTGGCCGGGGGCGGGTCGGGCATCGGCGCCGCCACCGCCTGCCGCCTGGGCGAGGAGGGCGCGGCCGTGGTGGTCGGCGACCTCGACGGCGACGCGGCCCAGGCGGTCGCCGATGAGGTGCGGGACGTCGGGGGCCGGGCGCTCGGGGTGCAGTTCGACATCGCCGACGACCAGTCGGTCGGCGCGCTCGATTGCCGCCGCGGTGCAGGAGTTCGACGGGGTCGACCACCTGCACGCCAATGCCGCCGACCTGTCGCCGGAGAACATCGGTCGCGATTCGGACGCGCTCACCGTGCCGCTCGATGTGTTCGACCGCACCCTCGAGGTCAATCTGCGCGGGCACCTGCTGTGCACCCGCCACGTGCTGCCGCTCCTGCTGGCGCGCGGCGGCGGCGCGATCGTCTACACCAGCTCGGCGGCGGGCCACATCGGCGAGCCGCAGCGCCCCTCGTACGGCGTCTCCAAGGCGGGCATCAACGCCGTCGTGCGCCACGTCGCGTCACGGTGGGGCCGGGAGGGGATCCGCGCCAACGCGGTGGCGCCGGGACTGGTCGTCACGCCGAAGATGGCCGAGACCGTCGCGCCCGAGTTCACGCAGTACGCGCTCGGTGTCGGGCGCTCGCCCCGCTTCGGGCGCCCCGACGACATCGGCGGGATGGTGAGCTTCCTGATGTCCGACGACGGCGAGTGGGTCAACGGCCAGGTGCTGAGCGTCGACGGGGGTGCCAGCCTCCGACCGTGACGTGTGCACCGGCCGTGGTCAGTCGGCGATGACGACCTCGTCGGGGTTCTTGCACTGCCAATGGAACAGCTTCTCCGCGTTCTGGTAGGAGATCATCGCCACCTCGTCGTCGGGGATGCCGTCGAAGACGACCTTCGTGGAGACCTGGGTGTTCGGGAACGTCGTGTCGGCATGCGGGTAGTCCGACTCCCACAAGATGTGGTCGACCCCGATCTCGTACCGCGTGGCCTGGATGCCCCACGGCTCCTCGATCATGCAGAACCAGAAGTTGCGCCTGCACACCTCCGAGGGCAGGAGGTCGTCGTCACCCGACCAGTACCGGTGCCGGTCGACCTGTCGGTCTGCCCGCTCCAGCGCTGCGGGCACCCAGCCGATGCCGCCCTCCGACATCACGAACTTCACCGTCGGGAACTTCCGCGGCACCGGGCTCATCATGAGCCCCACCGCGCTCTGGGCGGCCGCCACGAAGGCCAGGGAGATGGTCAGCGAGAAGGGTGCGTCCGGCGGCTGGAAGGCGGTGTTGCCCGACGAACCGATGTGCATGCACACGGGGAGGTCGGCTTCGGTGACCGCGTCCCAGATGGGATCCCAGTGGTCGCTGTAGAACGAGGGGAGCCCGAGGTAGCTCGTCTCCTCGGGGAAGCAGAGCGCCCGCGCGCCGCGCGCCGCATTGCGCCGGATCTCGGCGGCGGCCGCCACCGGGTCCCAGATCTGGCAGATCGGCATGGGCACGAAGAGGTCGGGCGCCGCCGCGCACCACTCCTCGAAGATGAAGTCGTTCCACGCCTTCACGCAGGCGTCGGCCAGCGCCTTGTCGGCGAAGTCGTTGAAGAGCACGCCACCGAAGCGCGGCAGCGTCGGGAAGCAGACCGACGCGGTGATGCCGTCCGACACCATGTCGCGGGCGCGGGCGGCGGGTTCGTAGCAACCGGGGATCATGTCGGAGAACCGAGTCGGCTCCATGGTCCACTGGTCGCGCGGCTTGCCGGCCACCGCGTTGAGCCCCATCGTGAGCGCGCGGTTGCCCTCGTACTCCCAGTACTCGCGTCCGTCGGCCTCCACGACGTGGGGCGCGGCGTCGCGGAACTTGGCGGGTACCCGCTTCGACCACACGTCGGCCGGTTCCACGATGTGGTCGTCGACGCTGAAGAACTTGCGGGTGACCGGCCACGTTCCGGGCGTGAGGTTGAGATCGGGTGCGGCACGGTGATGTTCGGCCGCCTTGACCACCGCCTCGCCCACGCGGTGGCCGGCCTCACAACGCCCGTCGGCGGCCACGGGTGCGCCGCATGCTTCGTAGATCGCGCCCCGCAGGACCTGTGCGGTGCAGTTCGTCATGGTCGCCTCCTGGTCGCCGGGCTGCTCACCGGGCTGCTCACCGGATCGAGCTGCGCGCACGCAGCGCGTCAATCTGTTCCAGGTCGTACCCGAGCTCGTGGAGCAGCGCGTCGGTGTGCTCGCCGAGCGCGGGCGCGAGCCGGTGGGGAACGGTGTCCGTGTGCGACACGCGGAGCAGCACCGCCAGCTCGCGCACCGCGCCCTTGTCGGGATGGGGTACCTCGGCGACGCGGCCGAGCCGCCGCTGCTCGGGATCGCGCATGAACGCGCTCATCTGGTGCCCGACGGGAACCGCCGCGGGGACCCCCGCGAAGATGAGCTCGTCGAGCACCTCGTCGGTCTTGCGCGCCGACAGCGCCTCCGCGAGGCGGAGCCCGACCGAGTAGTCGTCGACCTCGTCGTCGGAGTCGGCCCCGAGACCGACGTCGACGCCGGCCAGCGCGCCGAGCGCGGCCTGCTGCTCGGCATCGAACGCAACGATGCACACCCAGCCGTCGGCGGTCTCGTAGAGGCGCTCGAACGCGCCGACGCCGAGCTGGAGGGGATCGAGGCGGTGCGCGCCGACCACCGTGCCGTCGGCCGTGCGCACCGCGTGCGCCATGTGCGCCATGGTCGCGTTGAGCTGGGGGTTCTCGACCACCTGGCCGCCACCGCCCCGCCGACGGTGGTACAGCGCCATGAGCACCGCCACCGCGCCGAGCAGGCCGTTGCCCGGATCCTCGTTCCCGGACGGCCAGATCGGAGGGTTGTACTCGCCGGCGCATTCGAACCCGATGCCGGCGTAGCCCGACATCATCGGCGCGAAGCTCTGCCGCATCATGTCGGGCCCGGACGACCCCCAACCCGGCGCATAGAGGTACACCAGCTCCGGGTTCACCGCGTGCGCCGCGTCGGCGTCGAGGCCGAGGCGCTCGGCGGCGCCGGGCCGTTGGTTGTGGTGCACGACGTCGGCCCACGCGAGCAACCCGCGCACCGCCGGCCCGAGGTCCGGATCCTTGAGGTTCGCCGCGATCGAGCGCTTCCCCGCCTGGGCCGAAGCGAACGGCCGCTCGATGCCCCGCAGCGGATCGCCGACCACGGGCTCGAGCTTGATCACGTCGGCGCCGAGGTCGGCGAGCAGGCGCGACGAGTACGGGCCCGCGTAGTAGGCGCCGAGATCGAGGATCTTCAGACCGTCGAGGAGTGGTCGGGTGTCGGGCGGTGACGACGGTGTGGCGGGCGACCCCGTCGGATCGGCAAAGGTCGCGCCCCCGTGCTCGCCGACGCGCGGGGCCGGTCCGAGCACCCGCATCGGCGTGCGCGTGAACTTCGCAGCCGGTGCCACCTGTTCCACGGGTCCGAGGACGGGATCGTCGACGATGACCACCATGCCGTTGTGCCGTGCCTGCGGCGAGTCGAAGACCTCACACGGCTGCAGGTGCTCGATCGCGCACACGTCGGCGTCACGCAGGAGCGCCACCCATTCGCCGCAGGAGCGCGACCGGAAGAGGTCGTGGATCTCGGTGTCGAGAATCGTCACCTGCTCAGGTGTGAGCGGCATCCCCATGTCGAGACCGCTCTCGCTCGGCGGGATGCGGTCGTCGAGGCCGAGGACGCGCATCAGCCGACCGAAGGCGCCGACCGCGCCGGTGTGCACGCCGAGGTAGCGGTCGTCGGCACACAGGAACGTGCGGGTGACGATGCGGGTGCTGCCCTGCGACTTCAACGTCGGTCCCCCGGGCGTGGTGTCCGACTCGCCCCAGAGCATCGAGAAGTACGCGAGGGCGCCGTCGAGCAACGAGGTCTCGACGTGCCGTCCCCAACCGTCGTCGTGGCGGCGGTAGAGGGCCGCGAGCGTGCCGATCAGGGCGAGATACGCGGCACCGATCGACGCGAACGGGAGTCCCTCGAAGATCGGGCCGTCGCGATGGCCCGGCTGCTCGGCCATCGTTCCCGCGAGCGCGTGCACGAGCGCCTCGTGGCCTGGGACGTCGCGACGCGCGTCGTCGACGCCGAAGCCGGAGATCGAGCAGTACACCAGCGCCGGGTTGCGTTCGTGGAGCACGGCGTACCCGACTCCGAGGCGGTCGGCGATGCCCGGGCGCCAGCTCTCGACGAACACGTCGGCTGCCGCGACGAGCTCGCACAGCGCATCGCGCCCGTCAGGCCGGGTGAGATCGAGGACACGGCTGCGCTTCCCCCGGTTGAACACCGACGCGGCGGCGGGGAGTGCGCGCCGCCAGGCGTCGCCTGCGGGCGGCTCCACCCAGATGACGTCGGCGCCGGCGTCGGCCAGCATGCCGGTCGCGCGGGGGCCCGCGGCCCCCCACGAGCAGTCGACGACTCGGAGCCCCTCCAGTGGTCCGGGCATGTCATCCCTCCGTGGGTAGGGGCTCGAGCGCGTGCTGCCACAGCATGGAGAGGAACGCCTCGAAGGTCGCTTCCTCGTCGCGCCCGGTGATCGCCGACCGCTCGACCAGACCGCGCGAGGTGACGTGCAGCAGCTCCGACACCTGCTCCACCGGTACCTTCCACCGCAGGCCACGCTGCTCGGCGAGCTGCACGAGGTGCTCGGCGGTCGCGGCCACGGTTCGGTGCTCCAACTCCGAGGCCCGCACCCGGAAGCCGGGGTTCCGCAGCGCGAACGTGCTGAACTCCAGTTGCAGCAGCACGTCGTCGGCACCGCCGGACGCGTGTACCGCCGTCCACTCGGAGGCGTTGGTGGCTGGGTCGGTGCCGAAGCTCTCGGACGCACGCCGGCGCTCCACGTAGCTGGCCAGGAGGTGTTCCTCGTGCCGGGCGAGGACCGCCAGGAACAGGTCTTCCTTCGAGCCGAAGTGGAAGTGGATGGCCCCGCGGGTGTACCCCGCGGCGTCGGCGATCTCGTCGAGCGACGCGGCCACGAATCCCTTACGCGCGAAGACCTCGGCGGCTGCAGCAACGAGCGTCGCGCGCGTGAGCTCCTTGCGGCGCTCCTGTGTGAGTCGTTCCACCACCACGTCGAGGCCTCGCCGTCAGACCACGCCGTCGGCGCGGAGACGCGCACACTGCTCGTCGTCGTACCCGAGCTCGGCGAGCACGGCGTCGGTGTGCTGCCCGAGGGTCGGCGCGGAGCGGAGCTCGAACTCCGCCCCGGGCACGACGACCGGGTTGCCGAGCGTCTCGAACTCGCCGAGCACGGGGTGGGTCTCGGTGACGACCATCCCCCGCGCGCGCAGGTGCGGATCCGTGTCGATCTCGTCGAAGCGCAGCGCGGGCCCCATGGCGATGTCGTGCTCGATCGCGATCTCCATCCACTCGGCGAGGGAACGGCCGGCGAAGATCGACTGCAGCTCGGCCCGCAGCGCGTCGTCGCCGCCGCCGAAATCGACGACGAGATCGCGACGGTGGACGTCGAGAAGGTCGTCACGGTCGACGGCGCGGCAGAAGTGGTCCCAGAATTTGGGTTCGATGCCGCAGAAGAGGATGAACTTGCCGTCGGCGGTGGCGTAGTGCTGGTACTTCGCCGAGGCTGCGGGCCCGCTCGGGCCGGGGCCACTGGCATCGACGAGTTCGGGGTTGAGGGTGGGGAGCGCATCGATCCACTTGCACGCGAGCACCGCGTCGGCGCACGAGACGTCGAGGTAGGCACCCTCGCCGGTGCGTCCGCGGCGAGCGAGCGCCGCCGCCACACCGAAGGCCGCGTACATCGGACCCACGACCACGCCGCTGCGCCGCTCGGGCTCGGGGGCACCCGGAACGTGTTCGACGAGCCCGTGTCCATCCAGCTGCAGCGCCGGCGCACTCCCGCCGAGGTCGTCCATCATCTGTCCGTGGGTCGGGATCTCGGCGTACGGCCCGGTCGCGCCGTACCCCGTGGCCTGGCAGTAGACGATGTCGGGACGGATGCGTCGCACCGACTCGTAGTCGAGCCCGAGCTTCTCGTTGGTGGTGCCGACGTTGCCGGTGATGAAGACGTCGGCACGCTCGATGAGCCGTTCCATGATCCCGCGGCCGTCGGCCGTCCGGGCGTCGACGGTGACGCTGCGCTTGTTGCGGTTCAGCATCAGGTGGAATGCCGACCAGCCCGGGGCGAAACGGATCATGATGTCGCGCAGGTAGTCGCCGAGTTGCGGTGTTTCCACCTTCACCACCTCGGCGCCCTCGTCACCGAGCAGGCGGCCGAGGTTGTCGACGGTCATGAGGACGCCCGTCTCGACGACCCGCACTCCCTCCAGCAGACCGGTCACGCGCTCCCCCTCGACCGAGGGCACCGTGGCCGGGGCCCTCGTAGATATCTACGAGGAAGTAGATCACATACGAGCGCGTAGGTAAACCCCCGAGACCCGTCGCCGCGGTGAGGCTGCGCTACCGCAGCAGGGGGTCGCGCGGCAGGCCCAGGAGGCGCTCACCGATCGTGCTGCGCACGATCTCCGACGTGCCGCCGGCGATGGTGAGGCAGCGGGCGAAGACCTCGGTCGCCTGCACCCCGGCGTCGGGCCCCTCGGCGAGGGCGCCGACGGGGCCGACGAGACGCAGCCCCAGGGCGGCGACCCGCTGGGTGTGCTCGCCCGACAGGAGCTTGGCCACGTTGCCCTCCGGGCCCGGCTCCGCGCCCGCGACCGCGCGCTCGGCCGAGCGGAGGTTGAGCAGCCGCATCGCCCGGCGCTCCGCGAGCAGCCGCCCGACGGCCTGGGCCGCGGCGGAGTCGGCGGTGCCGTCGACGGTGGCGTACCGGTGCACGAGGTCGAGCAGGTCGAACCTCGCGTCGCCGATCTCGCCGCCGCCGCCGATGCTCACCCGTTCGTTGCCGAGCGTCGAGCGCGCCACCCGCCACCCGCCGTTGACCGGGCCCACGACGTCCTCGTCGGCGACGAACACATCGTCGAAGAACACCTCGCAGAAGAGCTCGCCGCCGCTCGCCTCGCGCAGCGGCCGGATGTCGACGCCCGACGCGTGCAGGTCGATCACCATCATCGTGATGCCGTCGTGCTTCGGCTTGTCGGGATCGGTGCGCACGGTGGCGAACCCGCGGTTGCAGTAGGCCGCGCCACTGGTCCACACCTTCTGGCCGTTGACCAGCCAGCCACCGTCGACCTTGGTGGCGCGCGTGCGGATGCCGGCGGCGTCGGAGCCCGCGCCGGGCTCGCTGAACAGCTGGCACCACACGTACTCGTGCTCCAGGCTCGGTCGGATCCAGCGCTCGATCTGCTGCTCGTCGGCGTGCTGGGTGATCGTCTGGATGACCCAGCCGCCGATCCCGTACTGGGGCCGCGTGACGCCCGCGGCGGCGAGCTCCTCGTCGATCACGAGCTGCTCGACCGCGCTGGCGGCGCGACCCCACGGCTTCGGCCAGTGCGCGAGCGCGTACCCGGAGTCGAGGAACGCGCCGAGCTGTTGGTCGGGGGGCAGCGACTGGTACCGCGCAATGAACTCGCGCACCTCGGCGCGGTAGCCCTCCGCCTCCGGCGGCAGCTCGACCGCGTGGGCGCCGACGACGCCGGCGTCGGTGAGCCGGGTGACGTCGGCCTCGACGTCGCCGATCGGGCCGAAGACCCCGGCCAGCGCGACGGCGCGCTTGAGGATGACGTGCGCATCGTGCTCCCACGTGAAGCCGATGCCGCCGTGCAGCTGGATGTTCTTCTCCGCGCACGCCACGAACGATGGGAGCGCCTGCGTCGCCGCGATCGCGGCCGCCAGCTCGAACTCGGGGGTCGCGGGGTCGGTGCGGGCCCCGTCCCACGTGGCCGCGGTCGCGAGCTGCGTGGCCACGAACATGTCGGCGGCCTGGTGCTTCACGGCCTGGAACATGCCGATGACGCGCCCGAACTGCTCGCGCACCTTGGCGTACTCGCTGGCCATGGTGACGCACGCCTGCGCGCCGCCCGTGGCCTCGGCGGCCGCGAGCAGTCGCCCGAGCGCGACCGCGGTGCGGCGGGCGCCGGCGAGCACGCGGTCGTCGCCCGGTGTGCCGTCGAACGCCACCCGTCCGACGCGGCGGGTGGCGTCGGTGTTGGCGGGCACGGTGACGGTCACCTCGTCGCGGTGCGCGACGACGAGGTCGTCACCGCGGGGAAGCAGGAACAGCTCGGCCAGGCCGGCGCCGAGCACCAGCCCACTCGACTGGTCGAGACCGACCGCCGCCGGCACCGAGCCGTCGGCCAGGCCCGGCAGCAGCGCTGCTCGCTGGGCATCGCTGCCGGCCGCGGCAACGACCGCCGACGCCCACACCGTCGGCAGGAACGGTCCCGGCGCGATGGCCGCACCGAGTGCCTCGAGCACGACCACGAGCTCGGCCAGCCCGAACCCGGAGCCGCCGTGCGCCTCCGGGACGTGCAGGCCCAGCCACCCGAGGTCGGCCATCTCCTTCCACGTCGCCGGCAGCGACTCCTCGGGCGCGTCGAGCAGCGCGCGGGCCTCGCCCCGGGCGCCGGTGCGCTCGAGGAACGCGTCGGCCACGCCGGCGAGCTCGAGATGATCCTCAGAGATGGCGATGCCCATGGGTCCTCCACTGCTCGGGTCGCGGTCAAGCTATCGCTGCCCGCAGGACTCCTCGCCCTGGGCGCGCGAAGCTCCCGGCATGGACGAACGCACCCTTCCCGCCCACGCCGAGCTCCCCGTCCGCGACGGCCTCCCGCCCGGGTCGTCGTGGGGGGTGTGGGGCGACCACGACGTGCTCGGCACGCTCAACCTGCTGACGCCCGAGCGCGTGCTGGCGGCAGCGCGGTCGATCCGCACCGGCCGGACCTTCGGGCTCAACCTCGAGCTGACGCTGCCCGACCCGCCGCTCTTCAACCGCGCGAGGTTCCGCCACGAGGTCACGGACTTCGGCATGACCCGCATGCTGGTGCACGACGACCTGTACCACGACTGGAACACGCAGTCGTCGTCGCAGTGGGACGGCTTCCGGCACGTCGGGCACATCGACCACGGCCACTACGGTGGCGTGCCCGACGAGGAGCACGGCGTGCACCACTGGGCCGAGCGGGGCATCGTCGGGCGCGCGGTCCTCGCCGACGTCGACCGCTGGCGCGCCGCCGAGGGGCGGCCGATCGAACACGGCACCGCCGACCCGATCACGGTCGACGACCTCCTGTCGTGCATCGCCGACCAGGGCACGGCGATCGAGACCGGCGACGTGCTCCTCGTGCGCACCGGCTACCTCACCTGGTACCGGTCGCTCGACCAGGCCGCGCGTGCCGAGCACGCGGCGTCGCCGCAGACCCCCGGGCTGACGGGCGCCGATCTCCCCGGCGCGTTGTGGGACCTCCACATCAGCGCGCTCGCGGCCGACAACCCGGCGGTCGAGCCCATTCCGCCTGGTGAGCCGTTCCTGCACACGATCATCCTCCCGCTGCTCGGCGTGCCGCTGGGAGAGCTGTGGGACCTCGACGCGCTCGCCGACGACTGCGCCGCCACCGGCACCTACGACTCGTTCCTCACCTCGGCCCCGCTCAACATGCCGTCCGGCGTCGCATCACCGCCGAACGCGATCGCGATCCGCTAGCGCCACTTCCATTCGGGGTCGCGTCGTTCGAGGAAGGCGTGGCGAGCTTCGCGCGCGTCCTCGAAGCGCTGCAGACGCGCGGTGTAGTCCTGTTCGGTGCGGTAGCCGTCTTCGAGCGACAGGTCCTCGACCCGGTTCATCGACTCCTTGGCCAGGCGCATCGCGATCGGGCTCTTCGTCGCGAGGGTCGCGGCCAGCTCGAGCGCAGTGCCCATCAGCTCGGCGCGGGGCACGACGGCGCGGACGACCCCGAGGCGGTGCAGCTCCTCGGCGGTGACCGTCTCCCCGGTGAAGAACATCTCCCGCGCCTTGTGCCGCCCGACGAGGCGTGACAGGTGCGCGCTGGCGCCGAGCAGGCCGACGTTGATCTCGGTGCAGCCGAACGTCGCGGTTTCGGCCGCGAGGAGGATGTCGCAGCACGCTGCGAACGCGAGCCCGGCTCCGAGCGCGGGACCGTTGATCGCTCCGATCACGGGCACCGCGCAGTCGGTGATGGCCCACATCGGTTCGCGGGCGACCAGTCCCGGGTCGGTCACGAAGCGGGCGGGGGCGTCGCCGGCGTCGGGTGCTCGGGCGCGGAGGTCGAGCCCGGCCATGAAGGCGCGGTCACCCGCGGCGGTGAAGATCGCGACCCGGACGTCCCGGTCCGCGCCGAGGGCGAAAAACGCGTCGGCGAGGTCGCCCAGGGTGGCGTGGTCGACCGCGTTCACCGGTGGCCGGTCGAGGGTCACCACCGCGATGTGGTCCTTCACCTCGACGCGCACCGTCATCCGACGGCCCTCCGTCGCTGGGCGCGGCGGAAGGCCGCCCACCCGTGGATCGGCCACGCGTCCTGGTCGTCACCCCAGGCGTCGACGCCGTCGACGCTCCAGTGCACGAGCGTCGTCCAACACACCCCGTGGACGCCCGGGATCGGCATCGCCATCCGGCTGCGCGCCTCACCGCGAGCGTGGAGGCGTCGCCCGTCGGCGTCGTCGGCCTCGACGGCGATGCGCTGCAGGTAGCCGCGCTCGGGATCGCGTTCGAGGACGCGCTCGCCGTCGAGGATGGCGGCCCGGCGGCCGTCGCGCAGGTGGAAGCCGGTGCGGACTCGGTCGTGCGTCTCGCCGCGCATCCCGGCCGCCGACCTCGCGAGGAACGCGACCTCGCGCGTCCCCGCGCTGCAGTAGCCGATGTGACCGTCCTTCCAGCGCTCCGGTCGGGGCGACCAACTGCGGTCGCGCATGGCGATGCTGTCGACGGCGACCGCCTCCCCGTGCAGCACCAGCTCACCGGTGACGTGCATCATCTGGTCGAAGTGGCCGTCGGCGACCGTCCACGGCGGCATGGTGGCGTCGAAATCGAGATCGAAGGCGACGACGTCGCGATCCGCGAACCGGAGCCGGTAGCGCTGCAGGGGTTCGACGACCTGCATCGAGACGCCACTGGCAAACGTGATGTCGCGCAGGTCGGCGGCAGGATCGAGCGGCATGTTCTCGTAGCACGCGTAGTACGGCACCTCGAGGTGGAAGGGCGTGGTCCCGTCGTAGATCCAGCAGCCTCCGCCCTGCGTCGACTGGTTCGGCCGCACCCAGTGATAGATCCACGCCCCGAGGTCGCGCTCGGGCACGTAGAACGACCACCAGCTCGACTCGAAGAACCACGGGTCGTCGCCGGGCGCGTGGAAACCGTCGTCGGCAGCCGAGAGCAGGTCGGCGCCGCGGTCGTCGATCATGCCGAGCGGACGGCGAACGTCTGGCTCGCCACGCCGGCGAGGGTGCCGTCGGGCGACCACAGGTGGACGCTGCCGTGCCCGTACCCGTCGTTGGCGGCCTCCGGGTGGAGCGCGAGCAGCACCCACTCCGTGTCGACGCGGGGACCGACGCGGATGGAGTTGTCGAGGCTCATGCCGCCGGGTTGGTGGCCCCCGAGCGCGCGGTGGATCGACATCGGGACCACGTCGGCGACGTAGCCGAGCAGCGCGGGCGTCCATGCCGACGCGTGGTCGACCCGCGCCCACAACGCCATGCCCGGCGTCGCGCGGCCCTCGGTGCCGCCGTGGACGACGGCCTCGCGGATCTCGGTGGTACCGAAGTGCGTCTTCGTCACCTCGGTGTCGAAGCGCCACGGGAGGGTCACGGACTCGTCGAACGAACTGACGGCGGGCATCGTCGCGAACGTCTGCGTGACGCGGTCGCCCTCGGCGCCGGTCGCACCGACCGCGGTGAGGACCTCCCGGTCGCCCACGCGGCCGACGACGCGCACCTGCGACGTGCGGTGGCCGTGGGCGGCGATCTCGGTGCGGAAGACGAGCTGGTCGCCGAGTGCCGCTGCGCTCACGAACTGGACGGTGCACCAGACGACCGCGCGCGCCGTGGCGTGCTCCATCATGGCGCACGCCAGCGCGAGCCCGGCACCGCCGTAGAACGAGCTGCGTGGGCTCATGAGCTCGTGCGTGACCTCGACGGTGCCGAGGCCTCCGTCGGTGACCGCGAGGCCCAAGAAGGCCCGATCGGCGACGCGTCCACGTTCGCTCATCGCCTCAACGTAGCCCTGCGCGCGATGCTGCGTCGCGTGGACCTCGACCCCGGCCTCGTGCAGTGGATCGCGGCGCAGACCGGTGCGACAGTCGTCGACGCGCGCCGCACCTACGGCGGCGGATCGCGCGTCACCTGGTTCGTCGACGTCGAACGGGCAGGTGTGGTCTCCGCGCTCGTGCTCCGGCAGGAGAGCGGAGCCGGCGCCTTCTCCGGTTCGGTGCTCTCGCTCGCGCGAAGGCGTCGTGTACCGGGCGTTGCGCGACACCGCGGTCCGCGCGCCTCGTCTCCTCGCCGCCACCGACGACGGGCAGGCCCTGCTGATCGAACGCGCGCCGGGCACGGCCGACCTCTGGCGACTCACCGACGACGAGCGTGCGTCGGCGCTGTTCGACTTCATGGATGCGCTCGCCGAGCTGCACGCGGTCGACGTCGACCGGTTGGCGCTCGACGGCTTCCCGCGGCCGGCCGACGCCGCCGACCATGCACTCCTCGACCTGGCCCTCTGGACCGCGCTGCTCGACGAGGTCGGAGCGCCCCCGGACCCGGAGATCGTCTATGCGCTCGCCTGGCTCCGGCGGCACCCGCCGGCCGGGGTGGTGCGCACGGCGCTCGTCCAGGGTGACACCGGGCCCGGCAACTTCGTCGCCGACGGCGGGCGGGTGACCGGGCTCGTCGACTGGGAGTTCGCCCATCTCGGCGACCCCATGGACGACCTGGCCTGGGTCGAGTACCGACTGGCCCGCACGCCCGGCGCGCCGACCTTCGACGCGCTCGTCACCCACTACGAGTCGCGGACCGGTGTCACCGTCGACCGCGCCGCGGTCGCCTACTACGCGGTGATGGTGCAGGTGCGCTGCGCGATCACGACCGCGCGCACGATCGCGCGAGGCGGCGGCGCGGTCGGTCTCGCCGGGTACCTGGTCGCGCACCGGCGGTTCCTGCACGGGATCGCGGTCGCGCTCGCGCGGGCAGCCGGGGTCGCGCTGTCACCGGAACCCCGGTTCGACGCGCCGCCGTCACCCGAACGCCCCCTGTACGACCGGGCCCTCGAGGATCTGGAGACCGCCGTCGTCCCCGCGTTGGACGATCCCGCGGTCAAGCTCCGGGCTCGCAGCGCGGCGACCCTGCTCCGGCACTTCCGCGCCGTCGACGGCATCGGCCTCGCGGTCGCCGACGCGGAGCGGGAGGATCTCCAGCAGCTGCTCGGCCCCGGCGACCACGACCCCGACGGCGAACGCTTGCATCGTCTCGCCGATGCTGCCGGTACGCGTGGCGACCACGACGTGCTCGCCTACCTCGCGCGCCGGGCGGCACGCTCGGTGGCGTTGTGGCCCGATCGCTGATCGCGCTGAGGCGAGAGCGGGCTCCGCCCGTCTCGCCGGTTGGGACGGAGTGAGCGGACGCGAGCGACGGGATGTGTCAGCCGAACCAGGGGACCACGAGGCGCTTGACCACCTTGCCCATCGCGTTCCGAGGGAGCTCGTCGACGAACAGGAAGCGCTCCGGCACCTTGTAGCGCGCCAGCGAGCGGGAGCAGTGGTCGCGCAGCTCCTCGGCGGTGAGCAGCCGGCCGCCCTCGACGACGACCGCGGCGACGACGCGTTCCCCGAGCCGGTCGTCCGGCACCCCGACGACCGCGCACGCGCCGACCCTGGGTTCCTCGTGCAGCACGCGCTCGACTTCGGCCGGGTACACGTTGGCGCCACCACGCACGATGAGGTCGCCCTTGCGGTCGGTGATGACGAGGTCCCCGTCGGTGGTGAGGTAGCCGAGGTCGCCGGTGTGGAGCAGGCCGTCGTGCAACGCCTCCGCGGTGGCGTCGGGCCGGTTCCAGTAGCCGAGCATGGGCGTGTATGCGCCCGCGAACAGGCCGTCGTCGGCCGGACCGACGCACACCTCGCCCACGATGCCCGGCGCGACGCTGCTGCCGTCGTCGGCGCGTACGGTCACGGACACGTGCGGGAGGGCGCGGCCGGAGGCACCGGGGACCCCGGGGAGCGCGGGGTCTTCGACGGTGACCGCGGTCGGCGCCTCGGTGAGGCCGTACCCCGTCGTGAGGCGGACGCCGAAGCGCTCCTCGTAGAGCCGGCGGAAGCTCTCCGGCGTCGCACCACCGCCGCACCCCGGACGGACGAGCGACGCCAGATCCGAGGGCGCCACCTCGGGATGGGTGAGCAGGTCGTGGATCATGGCGGGCACGGCCGACATCGTGCTCACGCGCTCGTCGCGGATCCACGTCGCCAACCCCATTGGGTCGACGCGGTCGATGCACACTGCGCACGCGCCGGCTTGCAGCGTGCTCACCGGGCCGAGCACCATCAGGTTCAGAATGGTGAGCGGCAGCACCACGCCGAGGCGGTCGTCGGGGAAGGGTCGGCACGCGAGGGAGGCCGCACCGACGAGCAGCAGGTTGTGCTGGCTGTGCACGACCCCCTTTGGCCGGCCGGTGGTGCCGCTGGTGTAGGCGATCGCCGCGGGCGCGAACGGGTCGACCACGATGTCGGGTGCCGCGCCGGGGTCGGCGGCGGCCAGGCGCGCCGCCCAGTCGCTCGCGCCGTCGCCGGGTTCGGCGTCGACGACCGCACGAAGCTCGGGGAGCGCGCCACGGACCGAGGTCACCCGCGCGATCGTCTTGCGGTCGCCGACGAAGACCGAGACGCCCGCGTCGTCCAGGAGGTATTGCTGCTCCGGCGCGGTGAGCTGCCCGTTGATGCCGACCCACACCGCGCCCAGCCGCTGGGTGGCCAGGAATGCCACCACCAGCTCGGGGTGGTTGCCGAGCGAGCCCGCGACGCGGTCGCCGGGCTGGACGCCGGCCGCACCCAGCGCGGCGGCCGCGCGCCGCACCTGGTCGTCGAGCGCGCGGTACGTGGAACGGGAGAACCGTCCGACGAGCGCCTCGCTGTCCGGTCCCCGGGCCACCGCGGACGCCAGCGCTTCGGGCACCGACTGTGCCCCGACCGGGAGCCGCGGGCGGCGCGCCGACGGCAGGAGTCCGTGGGCCGGCGGATCGGATGCTGTCATGCCTGACCCAACTCGTCGCGCAGCTGTCGCTTCAGCACCTTCCCCATGCTGTTGCGGGGCAGCTCGTCCACGATGACCGCTCGCCGCGGTGTCTTGTAGTCGGCGAGGCGGGTCCGCGCGTGTGCGAACAGCTCGTCGGAGTCGATGCCGTCCGGAGCGACGAGCACCGCGACCAGATCGTCACCGAGGACATCGTGCGCCACCCCGATCACCGCCACGTCGGCGACGCCGGGGTAGGTCATCAAGACGGCTTCCACCTCGGCCGACGCGACGTTCATCCCGCCCCGAATGACGAGGTCCTTCCGGCGGTCGGCGTAGAAGAGGAACCCGTCCTCGTCGACGAAGCCGAGGTCGCCCGTGTGAAGCCAGCCACCGGCGAGTGTCGCCGCCGTCTCGGCCGCGTCGTCGTGGTAGCCGCGCATGACTGCCGGCGACCGCAGCACGATCTCGCCGAGCACGCCCGGGTGCGTCCGACGGCCCTCGTCGTCGTGCACTGCGAACGACGTCCATGGGCCAAAGCCCTGGTTGCCGATCGAACCGGCCTTGGCCAGGGTGTGCTCCGGCTTGCAGACCGTGCCGCCGGGTCCGGCCTCCGTCTGCCCGTAGAGGTTCGTGAGCGCGCAACCCGGAAACGCGCCGGCCAGCCGTTCGAGCGTGGTGGCGGTCATGACGGAACCGCCGAACACCAAGTGCCGCAAGGATGCCGGACGGTGGTCGAGGTCGGCGTCGCGCAGCAACAGCGCGAGCATCGACGGCGCCCCGAGGTACACGGTCGAGCCGAAGGCATCGGCGACCGGCAGGGTCCGGTGCTGGTCGAACTCCGGCTCGATGACGAGATGTGACCCCGCCGCCAAGCACGCGAGCGGGTTCGTGTGCGCCCCGGTGGACGTGAAGTACGGAATGGCGCTCTGGAAGACGTCGCCCTCGGTCAGTTCCATGGCGCGCGCCAACTCGATGCCCGCAGCGACGTTGTTCGCATGCGTCAGCTCGACGCCCCTCGGCCGCCCGGTGGTCCCCGACGTATACAGGATGTCGGCGGCATCGTGTTCCGAGACGTCGGCACTGTCGCCGGGCGCAAGGGTGGCGATCAGCTCGGACAGGCCGGCGGTCACGTCGAGGACGCGCGCATACGTGGATTCACTCGCGGCTCGCGCGAGACCGAGGTGCTCGCGGCCCGAGCAGATGAGGGTGAGGCCCGCGTGGCCGACGATGTACTCGATCTCGGGAAGTGCGAGCCGCGTGCCGAGCGGCACCGCCACTCCGCCCGACCACTGGACTGCCCAGTGCAACACGAGCGCCTCCAACCCCGACGCGTTGTCGAGGTGGATCCCGACCGCCGTGCCCGGGCCGGCGCCCGCGCCGACGAGGAGGGCCGCGCTGCGGGCGACGACATCGGTGAGCGCTTCGCCGCCGAGGTGCACGGTCTCCCCGGCGGACGAGGGCGCGCTCAGCGCGGGTTGCGTGCGCCGGTCGGCGACCGCTTCGAAGAGCTCGACCGTCGTACGCCATGGCGCCTCGGCCGGGAGCGCGACCAGGCTCATTCGCCGGACGGTCCGAACCAGGTGGGGTCGCCGTCGCCGTCCGCGATCGGCTCCTCCAGCCACTGGTTGAACCGTGGTTCACGTCGTTCCCGATACGCCGCCATACCCTCCGACGTGTCGGGGTGCTGGTCGCTCACCGCAGTCTTGGCCGCGATGTCGTCGCCCGCCTGCTCGAACGTTTGCGCGCTCGCGTTGTGCAACGACCGCTTGAGCATCCGCATCGCGACCTGAGGGCCGTTCGCCATCTCCTCGGCCAAGCGCATGGCGGCCGGCATCAGCTGCTGTGGGGCGACGACCTCGGACACCAGCCCGAGGTCGAGCGCCTCCTCGGCCGCGACGATCTGCTTCCGCATCAGGAACTCGAGAGCCCGCGCGAGGCCGAGATGCTGCAGCAGGAGCCAGTGACCACCTTCATCGGGCAGGAAGCCGAACCGGAGGGTCGCGCTGCCGAGGCGTGCGCCGGTCGAAGCGATCCGGAAGTCGCACGCGAGCGCGATCGACAACCCCATCTGGATCGCGACGCCGTTGACGGCCGCGATGGTGATCTTGTCGAGGTTCAGGATCGATCGGATCAGTTCCTGCGAGTACGTCCGGAGCAGCGCATACTGATCGACTTGCGAGTTCCGGACGTTGCGCACCTGCTGGGGAACCAGCGTCGGGATATGGCGGTCGTTCTCCGTCGGGTTGAAAATATCGTCACCCGCGCAGAATCCTCGACCGGAACCGGTGACCACGACGACGCGCGTGTCGATGTCGAGTTGGGCCTGGGTCATGATCTCGGTGAGATCGCGCTTCATGCCCCGGCTGATCCCGTTGAGACGGTCGGGCTCGTTGAACGTGATCACCGCGATCCCGGGATCGTGCGTCGCGACGTGAAAGCCCTGGTAGGCGCCGTCGAGCGTCATCGTTCGCGTAGTTTGGTGCGAAGCTCGAACTTCTTCACCTTGCCGGCCGCGGTGCGAGGGAACTCGTCGACGAGTTGCAATTCCTCCGGCCACTTCGGGCGGCCCAGACCGACCGTCTCGAGATGGGCGCGGAGAACGTCGAGATCGGGCTCCGCCTCACCGTCTCGCATCCGCAGGAATGCCACCGCGCGTTCCCCGGTCCGCGCGTCGGGTCGGCCGACGACGGCGACTTCGGCGATCGCCGGCAACTGGAGCAGCGCGTTCTCGACCTCGGCGGGGGAGATGTTGACTCCATTGCGGATGATCATGTCCTTCTTGCGGTCGGTGATGGTGAGCCAGCCATCCTCGAGCACGCCGATGTCGCCCGTGGCGAACCACCCGTCGGGATCGAGGAACTCGTCGGTGAGGGCATCGTCGGTATACCCGGCGAACAGATCGGGACCGCGGGTCACGATCTCCCCGGCGTCGCCGGGCGCGGCGTCGGTGCCGTCGTCGCCGACGATGCGGATCTCGACCCCGGCGAGCCCGTGACCATCGGTGCTCGTGCGCCGTGCACCCGGTTCGTCGGGTGCCGCGCCGGTGACGGTCGGCATTTCGGTCAGACCGTAGGACCGGATGGCGCGGATGCCGCGGGCGTCGGCGTCGGCCGCGACCGCGGTCGGCACCGACGAGCCGCCGAGCACGACCGACGTCATACGGGCGCGGTGGTCGTCGGTGAACGACGGGTGGTCGAGGAGGCTGGTCAGGAAGACGGTGGCGCCGCTTCCCGCGGACAGGTCGTCGGTCAGCATGGCGTCGAGGACGACCGCGGGATCCCACGCGTCGATCAGCTGGATCGATTCGCCGCGCGACGCGGGCAGCAGCAACCCGAGCAGCATTCCGGTGGCATGGCTGATGGGTGCGCCGAGGAGCACCGGGCGACGACCGGAGGGGATGAGCGTCGGCAGGTGCGCGCGCACCTCGGCGCCGAGCGCGCGGTGCGACTGGATGACGCCTTTCGGGTTGGCGCTGGTCCCGGAGGTGTACGCGACGAGCGCGGGGCTCGCAGGGTCGACCGTCACCGATGTGTCGACGCGGTCGCCGTCGAGCAGATCCTGGAATCGCGCCGCGCCGGCCGGAAGCTCGTCGCCGACGACCACCACGTGTTCGAGGGCACCGAGGCCGGGGCGCACCGCCTCGAGGTTCGCGACGTGGTCCACCGCGCCGAACCGGTCCGCGATCACGAGGACACGGGCGTGTGACTCGCGCAGGATGTACGAGAGCTCGCGGGTGCCGTAGTAGTGCACGATCGGGACGACCACGGCGCCGAGCATGCTGCTCGCGAACCAGGTGGCGGCGCCCTCGACCCAGTTCGGGACCTGCACCGCGACGATGTCGCCGGGGCCCACGCCCAGGGCGCGGAGGCCGCCGGCGAACCGGCCGGAGAGGTCGAGGACGTCACCGAGCGTCCCGCGCCACGGGCGCGTCTTCGACCAGATGCGGACCGGCACGGCGGGCGCCGCTCGCATCCCGCGCTCGACGAGCCGGCCGAGCGTGTCGTCGTTCCACCATCCGGCGCGGCGGTACGCGTCGGCGAGCTCGGGCGCGGGCGCACGTAGGTCCCACTCGGGCACGGCGTCGCCCCTACTTCCGCCCGGGCGGCACGTAGTCGCGGGCCGGCCGACCGACGCCCATGTGCACGAGCGGCGTGTTCGCCACCCGCTCCAGCTGGCGCACCTTCTCGCGGTCCTGCGGATCCGACGCGTCGATCACGAGCTTCGCCAGCGCGACGGTCTCGGCGTCGATATTCGCCAGCTCGGCCGCGAACGCGTAGACCTGTGGCATGAGTTCGTCGCCCGGGTGGATCTCGTGCACGAGTCCCATCATCCGGGCATCGTCGGCTGACACGTTCCGCGCCGCCAGCGCGATCCACTTCGCCCAGTGGGTCCCGACCAGACGCGTGTGAGCCGGCTCACCCCACCACTCCCCGGGATCGCGCCCTCGCTGCGCGTCTCCGGGAGCCCCCAGTGCGTCTCCGGCGTGCAGAACCGGAAGTCGCACGAGACCGCCATCTCGGTACCCGCGCCCAGGCACGGACCGTTTGCGGCCACGATGATCGGCTTCTCGATGCTCTCCATCTCGTCGTAGAGCAGGTGGTGCGAGCGGTACCCGCGGCGCCACGCGTACCCCGGGGCCTCGGGGCCGGGGAGCCGTTCCCCGTGGCGGAGCTTCAGGTCGAGTCCGGAGCTGAAGTACCGGCCCGTGCCGGTGATCACCATGACGCGCAGGTCGTCGCGGCTCCCCAGCCCGCGCACGGCCTCCCACAGCGTCTCGGTGACCTGCGGGCTGATCGGGTTCAGCTTCTCGGGTCGGTTCAGCGTGACGGTGATCACGCCGTCGCCTTCCGTAATGAGCGCGTGCGCTGCGTCGTCCATGTTTGATCCGTTCAGTCGACGCGCAGCGTGCAACCCTGCGCGTTGAAGAAGAAGCCCCCCGCGGTGACGATGGCGCGCTCGGCGCCCGCGACCTGCCGATCGCCCGCCAGTCCCTGGAGCTGGTGGACCGCCTCGCGGAGATGTCCCGAACCCTGGGTGCCGCCTTCGGAGAGCGCGCCGCCGTGGGGGTTCACCGGGATGCGGCCATCGATGAGGATGCGGTTGGTCGCGTCGTCCCAGTGCTCGGCGATGAACGCGCCCGCCTCGCCGGGTCCGCAGAACCCGGCGTTCTCGAACCAGTTGAGCGTGATGATAGTGAAGCCGTCGTAGGGGAAGTACACGTCGCAGTCGTCGATCCAGAAGTCGCTCCTGGCCCGCAGCGACTCGACGACCACCTGCTGACCGTGCTCCCGCAGGCTCGGGGTCTGGTCCTCCTCGTTCTTGGCGATCTGCCCCAGCGTGGCCGCGTGGACCAGCACCGGCCGGTGCGGCAGGTCACGGGCACGCTCCGCGGTGGTGATGACGAACGCGTCGGCGCCGTCGACGGGGACGTCCATGTCGAGCAGGCACAGCGGCCAGCGGATCATGCGCGCGTGCAGGTAGTCGTCCATCGTCAATGGGTCCCGCATCGCCGCGGCCGGGTTGCGCATGGCGTTGGAGCGCGCGTTGATCGCCACCCGGCCGAGCACCTCCCGTCCGACGCCGAACTCGTGCAGGTAGCGCGACGCCCACGCGGTGTAGCCGACCGCGCCGGCGATGGTCTCGGGCGGCGGGGCGACCAACCCGGCGCCGAACCCGCTGCGGCGCCGGAAGGGGTCGCGTGCGGCCGAGCGCGAGAACATCGGACCCCGGAACAGCGCGTGGTACCCGAGCACGACGTCGCAGTGCCCGCTGTACACCGCGCCCACTGCCGCGACCAACTGGTTCATGAACGGGATCTGTGGGTTGGCGAACCAGGTGATCTCGGGGATGCCGAGCGCCGACTGCATGTACGCGGCGGAGGGAGTGGACCCGACGATGCCGTCGACGTCGGACGCAGTCAGGCCGGTGTCGCGCAACACCTGTACGCACGCGTCGAGCGCGAGCGACGCCGCGCTCACCTCGCCGCCGTCGCGCGAGAAGCCGGTGGTTGCCGCGTTCGCGATTGCGACATGGTCCTTGGCCGGATTGCGCCTCGAGATCACGCGCCACCTCCGGTTGCGAGCCGGAACACCGGGACCGGGACGCCCTCGCGGTCGAGCCAGTCGAGGACGACCGGCGCGCCGATGACCACGTCGTCGTTCTCGGCGCCGACGACGGTGCTGGTGAAGCGAAGCCCGGACTGCTCCTCCAGCTCGACGGTGACGACGGGATACGGCGTGGCGTAGTCGACACCCGGTGCCGGCGGGCCCTGGTGCAGGAAGATGGCCATGAAGATCGTCCCGCGGCCGGTCACCGGCGTGGGCTCGACGTCCGTCGACCAACAGGCGGGACAGATCGGCTTCGGCGGTTCGTGCCAGGTGCCGCAGTCGCGGCAGCGCATGATCCGCAGCTGGTGGTCGAGGCGCGCCCGGAAGATGGCCTTGTTGTCGTGGTCGAGCGCGTAGGCGTGGAACAGCTCGACCAGTTGCTCGTCGTCGAGGGCAGCGTCCTTCGGCGTGGAGTCCATGCGGCTGTTCTACACGGTGCCCCGGACCTCGGGGCTCAGTGTCCTCGCAGCACCGCGAGGAACCGCTCCGCGGCGCGGGCTTGGGTCGTGCGGGCGCGCCGAACGAGCTCGTGCAGCTCGTCGGCGAACTCGGCCCGTCGTTCCGCGAGGTCGACGGGGGACTCGGGCGCCAGGAGACCGCGGTGGTCGGCCAAGCGGATCGCCCCCTCGGCGTACGACATGGAGACCGCGTCGGCGCAGTAGATGCGATGTTGCAGCAGGTACTGCTCGCCCAAGCCGCTCGCCGCTCGCACGAGCGCCGCGGTGTCCGTCACGGGTTCATCGGCGCGGGCGCGGAGCACCTCGGCGGTCACCCAGTACGCCTCGAGGAACGGGCGCAGGAACGGACCGGTGACGGGGCGTTCCACCCGCGCCGCCTCGGCGTCGACCTCGGCCAGGAACTGGCCCTTCTCGGCGAAGAAGAACTCGAACTTCAGGAGGTCGCGCAACCGGAGCGCTGTCCTCGTGCAGTTCGATCCCCGCCGAGAGGTCCACGATGGCGGAGGTGAGGAAGAAGTGCAGGATGCCGTTGCGGTAGTACGAGGCCGCGATCCGCTGCTCGGGCTGGATGAGGTAGACCGCCTCGCGACCGCCGTCGAACCGCGTGACGACCCCGTGGCGTTGCAACGACGAGAGACCGCTGAGCAACGTCTCGCGCGTGGCGAGCGGCTTCGCGGTGACCGGGAGCCGGCGTTCGTCGACGTCGGCCGCGTAGCGCTCGAGCAAGGCCAGCAGTTGGTTGACCGAGAGCGCGCGGTCGGCCCAGAGCAACGCCATGGTGATGAGCGCCGGCGGCGTGATCGGCGTGACGGTGTTGATCCGGACCGCGACCTCGAACGCGAGCTTCTGGAGCGGCACGCTATCGGTGTCGCCGGCCAGGGCCGCTTCCAGGTCACGAGTGAGGTGGTCGTGCACCGAGATCGGATCGCCGAACGAGACGTGGATGTCGCCGCGCGAATAGCGGGTCCGCTGCGCCCGCGCGTAGCTCACCAGCCGGCCGAGCGACTCCGGGGCCTTGGCCGCGCCGGTCGCCGAACGAACGTGTTCCTCGACGTCGAGCAGCTCGTCGTAGACGATCGAGACCGGTTGCAGCAGGAAGTCGTCGCACCGGTCGTCGTGGACCGCGTCGACGAGGTAGGCGAGGAGGCCCAGCCGCGGATCGCGGAGCTTCCCGGTGCGCGTGCGGCCGCCCTCGATGTACCACTCCAAGTTCTGGCGATGCTCCGCCAACCACCCGACGTACTCCCGCAGCGCGAGCTTGTAGACCGGATCGTCGCGGAAGCTGCGCCGGATGAAGATGAGACCGGCCCGGCGGCCCATCGGTCCCATCGGCCAGAACGCCACGTTGATCCCGCCGAGCTTGTAGGTCGGCGGGATGTCGGCGCCCTGCAGGACCGACGCCAGCACCACCGGGTCGATGTACGAGCGGTGGCTCGGCAGCAGCGCGAGGGGATAGCGCCGGTTGAGGTCCTGCAGCCGGGCCAGCGCCGACTCGTCGCAGCGGATCCGTTGGCGGTACCCGGCGCGGTCGAACAGCCGCGCGATGTGGAGGAAGAGGGCGCCTGCCGGTCCGCCGTGTGTCGCCACCATCTCGCGCAAGTCGGCCTCGAGCTCGGTGGTGACGTCGCGCCCGGTTCGATCGGCGGCGGCGGCGATCTCGGCGACCCGGGCCCGGACCCCGGGCCGGGCGAGGATCTCCGCGCGCACCTGGGCCGGGTTCACCGCGCGGGCCAGTCGGCGAGCGTGTCGAGGTAGAGGCGGCGCACGTCGGCGATGCGCTGGTCGAGGTCGGCGTCGGTCCAGTCGTCGGTCGGGATGGGTGGGTGCACGACGACGTCGACGGTGCCCGGGCGCATGAATTGCGTGCCCAGCGGCCACACGTCGTTGGCGTTGCGGAAGACGATGGGCACCACCGGCACGCCCCCCGCCATGGCGAGCCGGAACGCCCCCTTCTTGAACGGTCCGAGCCGACCGGTTCCCGAGCGGGTCCCCTCGGGCGCCACGGCCAGGGACTTCCCGCGGACGAGCGCTTCCTCGACCAGTGGGCGCAGCGCCGCGATCGCACCGGCGCGGTCGTTACGGTCGATGAACACCGCGTCGGCCAGAGCACCCGCCAACCGCACGATCGGGTTGGCGGCGAGCTCCTTCTTGGCGACTGCGGTCACATCGCGCCGTAGCAGGGCCATCAGCAGGAGCGGATCGACCGAGCTCTGGTGGTTGAAGAGGAACACCGCCGGGCGGTGCGACCACACGTGCTCCTCTCCGGTCACGGCGAGGTGGATGCCCGCGAGCCCGAGGGAGAGGTCACTCCCCACCGAGATCATGGTGTTGACCGCGTCGGCCTTGCTCCGGTTGAGCACACCGAGACCGATGCCGGTCGCGGTGGCGGCCAGGAAGCCGCCGACCGCGGCGACGTGGCGCACCGCCAGCTCGGGTGTCGGGGCCCCGCGGCCTGCGAACCGGTGCACCGGCCAGCCGCGCTCGCGCGCCTTGCGCTCGAGGCCCCGCGTCGGATTGGTGGGCCGCGGGTTGCCGACCACATCGAGCAGCTCGACGTCCTCGCTGCCGTCGGCGTACGCGAAGCTCTGGGCCAGGTCGATGCCCCGCTCGGCCGCGAGCTGCTCCACCGCTCGCCGTTTCCCGACCCCCCACAGGTGCGGGCCGGCGAGGGCGCCGGTGAGCCGGCCGTCGACCACTTCGAAGCGCGTGCACAGCACGTGTTCGATGTCGAGATCGGCCGCCACCGCCTCGACCTGGAAGGAGAGCGCGGACGACGCCAGCACGACCGTGTGGCCCTTCCGCAGGTGGGCGGCAACCAGGGCGCGGGCTTCGGGGTACACGCGCCCGGCGAGCTTGTCCTTGAACAGCTTGCGGCCGAGCGCATCGATGTCGTCGATCTCGCGCCCCCGCCACGACCGTCCGAGGATCGATATGACGGCGTCGTAGTCGGCCTGGCCGAGGACGAGCCCCACGCCGGTCAGCAAAGCGTGCGCCAGCTCGTGCGGCGAGACGTCGCGTCGGCGCAGGCGGGCCACCTGGAGCGCGATCGCCGAGAAGCCGTAGATGAGGGTCCCGTCGAAGTCGAAGAACGCCCCCGTGGACGGGCCGTCGAGACTCCGGTCGACCTCGGCGACGAGCGTGTCCACCACTGCCGGACGTTACCGAACCGCTTCGTCCGGTCCAAGTGCGACACCGGGGGCGATTGGACGGGTTCGGCCGGCCCGTGCTCAGTCGACGAGGGTGATGGCGCTCTCCGGGCAGTTCGCGACGGCCAGCTGCGCCTTGTCGAGCAGTTCCGGCGGCACGTCCTCGAAGAGTCCGACGCTGTGGCCTTCGTCGTCGGGCTCGAACACCTCGGGGGCGAGCACGTAGCAGCGACCGTGACCGGTGCAGGCTTCGGCGTCGATGCGGAGCTTCACGGGCGTGATCTTAGGTCGACGGGCCCGCCGACCAATTGCCGAGTCGTGCACGCCGTCCTGACGCGGCCGGATGCGCTCACACGTCCTCGCCCCGCATCCGCCGCAACCGTCGGTTCGTGCCCTCGAGCCAGCGGTCGTAGTCGCCTGCCTTCCGCAGGAACGACTCGCCGACGCGGGGGTGCGGGAGCACGAGGAATCGGCGCTGCGCCATCGCGTCGAGCGCCATGTCGGCCACCAGCTCGGGCTCCACGACGTCGCCGATGTTGGCCACGACCGGCGATTCGGACCGGGTGGAGTCCGTTTCGTCGTCCTCGTTGCGACCGAGCATGCCGGTGTTCACCGCGTTCGGGCAGAGGCAGATGACGGTGATTCCCAGGTGCGCGTAGTTGAGCGCGATCCATTCGGCGAACCCCAGTGCACCGTGCTTGGTGAGCGTGTAGCCGAACGGCGACGGTCCCGTGATCAACGCGGCGGACGAGATGGTCTGCACGAGGTATCCGACCCCCTCGTCGAGCATGGTGGGTAGCACCTGCTGCGCGGCCCACACGTGCGCGAGCAGGTTGACGTCGACGACCGCGCGTACCTCGTCCGGAGTCGAGGCGAGGTCGGGGCCGCGGTCGCCGATCCCTGCGTTGGAGCAGAACACGTGCACGGGTCCGAAGTGCGCGACCGCGTGGTCGACCAGCGCGGCGACCACTGCCGGGTCGCCGACGTCGCCGACGAATGCGGTTCCGCCGACCCGCGCCGCGATCTTCTCGGCCCGCTCGGCGTGCACGTCGGCGACGACGACGCGGGCGCCGTCGCGGGCGAGGCGCTCGCAGAGCGCGCGTCCGATCCCGTGGCCTCCGCCGGTGACCACCGCGCATCGATCGGTGAGGTCCATGCCGGGCAGCGTACGGGTCGTGCCGATCCCACGTCGTCTGTGGTCTGCTGGTCGCCATGGAAGCACCGGCGCAGACTCCCGGGTACCACGCGACGCGTGACCCCGATCGACCCGCGATCGTCATGGCGGAGAGCGGCGAGGTCGTGACGTACGCCGAGCTCGAGTTCGCGTGCGGCGCGGGTCGCCCGCGCCCTCGGGGCCGCGGGGTTGCGGCCCGGCGACCACGTCGCGCTGTTGCTCGACAACCGGGCCGCGACCCTGGAGCTCGCGTGGGCGGCACAGCGATCCGGGCTCTACTACACGCCGGTCAACACCCGGTTGGCCGCCGACGAGGCCGCCTACGTCGTCGACGACTGCGGCGCCACCGTGCTGTTCGCGGCCGCGTCGGTCGGGAAGCTCGCCGGTGAGCTCCGTGATCTCCCCCGGATCGGGCGCTTCATCGCCGTCGACGGGGAGATCGACGGCTACGAGCCATTGCCCGAGTTCGTCGACCGCGTGAGCGACGAGCCCCCCGACGACGAGGTCGAGGGTTCGCCGATGCTCTACTCGTCGGGCACGACCGGGCGTCCGAAGGGGGTTCGGCGCCTCGTCACCGGCCAATCGTTCGGCACCGAGAACCCCGTCGGCCCGTTGCTCGAGGGCGTGATGGGGTTCGGGCCGGGCAAGGTGTACCTGACGCCCGCGCCGCTGTACCACTCCGCGCCGCTGGTGTGGTCGATGACCGTGCACCGTCTCGGCGGCACCCTGGTGCTCATGGACCGCTTCGACGCGCAGGCGTGCCTCGACGTCATCGACCGCGAGCGCGTCACCCACGGGCAGTTCGTCCCCACGATGTTCGTGCGCATGCTCAAGCTCCCCGAACCGGCGCGTGCCGCGTTCGACGGGTCGAGCCTCGAGGCAGTGGTCCACGCGGCGGCACCGTGTCCGGTCGAGCTCAAGCGGCGCATGATCGAGTGGTGGGGCCCGATCGTCTCCGAGTACTACGCGGGGACCGAGGGTGGCGGGCTCACGTGGATCGACAGTGCGGACTGGCTCGCACATCCCGGTTCGGTCGGTCGGGCCGCATGGGGGGAGATCCACATCTGCGCCGAGTCGGGGGAGGAGCTCCCGATCGGCGAGCCCGGCGTGGTCCGCTTCGGCGGCGGCGCGAATGCCTTCGAGTACCACAACGATCCCGAGAAGACCCGCCAGACGTTCGACGAGCGGGGGTGGAGCACGCTGTGGGACGTCGGCTATCTCGATGCCGACGGCTACCTGTACCTCACCGATCGGCTCACGTACATGATCGTGTCGGGCGGGGTGAACATCTACCCGCAGGAGGTGGAGGATCACCTGCTCCTGCACCCGAAGGTCGCCGACGCCGCCGTCTTCGGGGTACCGGACACCGATCTCGGTGAACAGGTGAAGGCCGTCGTCCAACCGGCGGCGGGTGCCGCGCCCGGCCCCGAGCTCGAAGCCGAGCTGCTGGCCGACTGCCGTGACCGGTTGGCGCACTACAAGTGCCCGCGATCGGTCGACTTCGTCGCCGAGATGCCCCGGGGTGACAACGGGAAGCTGTACAAGCGCGTCCTGCGCGATCGGTACTGGGACGGCCATGCCACCCGTCTCCTGTGACCCGAGCGGACGGCGCTCCGCGCCGCTCATCTACGCTCGGTCCCGATGAACCTCGCGCTCGGCGACGACCAGCAGTTCTTCCAGGAGACCACCCGCAAATTCCTCGAGCAGGAGATGCCGCTCACCGCCGTGCGGGCGCTCGCCGACGACCCCGCCGGGTTCGAGCGGGCCTGGTGGGCCCGCGGCTGCGAGCTCGGGTGGACGTCGCTCCTCGTCGACGAGGCCGACGGCGGCGGCAGCCTCGGCGGCGAAGGAGTGCTCGATCTCGTCATCGTCGCCGAGGAGATGGGACGTCTCGTCTCGCCGGGCCCGCTCGCGCCCACAAACGTCGTGGCGGCGGCGGTCAGTCGCGGTGGCACGCCCGCGCTCCGGTCGGAGGTGCTGCCCGGGATCATCGCCGGCGAGGTCGTCGGCGCGTGGTGCAGTGCCGGCCCCGGCGGCGGGTGGGACGGCACGGGCGGGGCGGTCACCGCGTCGCGCGACGGCGCCGAGTTCGTGCTCGACGGCGTCTCGACGCCGGTGGAAGCGGCCATGCAGGCCGACGAGCTGCTCGTCACCGCTCGTTCCGACGCCGGCCTCACCCAGTTCCTGGTGCACGCGGGGGCCGCCGGGATGGCGGTCGAACCGCTCGGCTCGGTCGACATCGTCCGCCGATACGCCACCGTACGTCTCGACGGCGTCCGGGTGGCCGAGGCGCGCGTGATCGGAGACGTCGACGGCGTCGACGCCGCGATCGAGCGTCAGCTGCAGCTCGCCATCGTCCTGCAGTGCGCGGAGACGGTGGGCGCGCTCGACCGGGTGGTCGAGTTCACGCTCGAGTACCTCGCCGACCGCAGCTCGTTCGGGCGACCCCTGGCGTCGTACCAGGCCATCAAGCACCGCTTCGCCGACATGAAGATGTGGCTGGAGGCCTGCCACGGCGTCACCGAGCTGGCGGCGCGGGCGGTCCAGGACGACGAT
Source organism: uncultured Actinomycetes bacterium (assembly GCA_963819475.1). Taxonomy (GTDB): domain Bacteria; phylum Actinomycetota; class Acidimicrobiia; order IMCC26256; family DASPTH01; genus DASUAS01. The sequence continues at coordinate 117,011 of CAWFWE010000010.1, read as the reverse complement.
CCCGACGCGCCCGAGATCGTGAGCGCCGCCGCGTCGTACCTCGGCGACCACGCGACCGAGATCGTGCAGGAGTGCACCCAGCTCCACGGCGGCATCGGCGTCACCTGGGAGCACGACCTGCACCTGTACCTCCGGCGGGTCACCCTCCATCGCAGCCTCTACGGCACGCCCGCCCAGCACCGCGAGCGTGTCGCCGGCCTGCTGCTCGCCGCCGAACCGGAGGTCGCCGGTGTCTGACGAGATGGAGAGCGTCGAGGCGTTCCGCCTGCGGGCGCGGGCGTGGCTGGCCGAGCACATGCCTCTGCGGGCCCCCGACGCGCCGCCGCCCGACCGGGCCGAGGACGAGGAGACCTGGGTCCGCGACAAAGAGCTGCAGCGCCGCCTGTGGGACGGCGGGTTCGCCGGGATCTGCTTCCCGAAGGCGTACGGCGGGCTCGGGTTGACCATCGAGCACCAGCACGCGTTCACCGAGGAGTCGCTGCCGTACGAGATGCCGTTGCACCTCAACGTGCCCAACTTCTCCATCCTCGGGGCGACCCTCGTCGACTTCGGCACCCACGAGCAGAAGGCGAAGTACCTGCCGTCGCTCCTCAAGGGCGAGCACCAGTGGGTGCAGTTCCTCTCGGAGCCCACCGGCGGCTCCGACCTGGCCGGGTGCGTCACCCGCGCCGACCGCGACGGCGACGAGTGGGTGCTCAACGGCTCGAAGATCTGGAGCACCGCGGCGATGTCGGCCACGCACGCGATGTGCCTGGCCCGTACCGACTGGGACGCGCCGAAGCACCGTGGCCTCACCATGTTGCTGATGGAGATCCACCAGCCCGGCGTGCAGGTCGAACCGATCCGGCAAGTGAACGGGTCGCTCGAGTTCTGCCAGGAATTCTTCGACGACGTACGCCTCCCGCCCGACTCGGCCATCGGCGACGTGAACGACGGATGGACGGTGGCGCTGGCGCTGCTCGGGCACGAGCGCAACGCAGTCGGCGGCGGTTCGCCGTACGTGAGCGGGCGCAACTACCTCGCCGAGGGCGCCGACGGCGCGCGTGACCTGTCGTCGATCGCGCTGGTGCGCCGGCGCGGCATGGCCGACGATCCGGTCGCGCGCCAACTGGTCGCCGAAGCCCACGTGCTCGACGTCGCGCAGCGCGGGCTGGTGCGGCGGGTCACCGTCGGCATGGGCAACGGCAAGCTCGCGAGCCAGGCCGCCGCCATCACCAAGCTCTTCACCGCCACGTCGGCCGAGCGCAAGACCGAGATCCGCCTCACCCTGGCCGGGACCGACGCGGTGACGTGGCCGGCCGGCGCGGAGACGCCCGGGCGGGAAGCGGGGGAGTCGTTCCTCGAGCGCCAGGCCACGAGTCTCGCCGGCGGCAGCAACGAGATCCAGCGCAACATCATCGCCGAGCGGGTGCTGGGCATGCCCCGCGAGTGGGCGGCCGACCGCGACGTCCCGTTCCGGGACGTACGCCGCAACGCGATGCCCACCGCACCCTCTGGAGCCTGATCACCGTGACGCTCACCCAACCGACCGCCATCGACGTGTACGGCCGCGACGGCCTGCGCCTCCGGGCCGACGAGTTCGGCGATCCCGAGGCCGCGCCCGTCGTGCTGCTGCACGGCGGCGGCCAGACGCGTTTCGCCTGGGGCACCACTGCGCCCGTCCTCGCCGAGCGCGGGTGGCGGGTGCTGCGCGTCGACCTGCGCGGCCACGGCGAGAGCGACTGGCCCGACGACGGCGACTACGGACCGGATGCGTTCGCCGGCGACGTCACCGCGATCGCCGCCGCGTTGCCCGAGCCTCCCGTCCTGGTGGGCGCCTCGCTCGGTGGCATCGCGTCGATCCTCGCCATCGGCCGGTCCGACACCCCGATCGCGCGCGGGCTCGTGCTCGTCGATGTCGCGCCGAAGATCGAGCAGGACGGCGCACTGCGCATCGGTGCGTTCATGAGCGAGCACATGGAATCGGGCTTCGGTTCCCTCGAGGAGGTCGCCGACGCAGTGGCGGCGTACAACCCGCACCGCCCGCGCCCGACCGACCTCTCCGGGCTGAAGAAGAACGTGCGTCAGCGCGCCGACGGCCGCTGGGTGTGGCACTGGGACCCGCGCTTCATGTCGGGGAAGCCGGGATCACTCGACGAGACGCGTGTGTCGCTCGTGCACGAGGAGAACCTCGGCAACGCGGCGCGCCACATCACCGTGCCCACGCTCCTGGTGCGGGGCAAGGTGAGCGACCTGCTGAGCGAGGAGGGGGCGCGCGACCTGCTGCAGCTCGTGCCGCATGCCGAGTACGTCGACGTCGAAGGCGCCGGGCACATGGTGGCCGGCGACAAGAACGATCTGTTCAACGACGCGATCGTGGGGTTCCTCGACCGCCTGCGCTCGCCGTAGCCGCCCGCGCTAGCCGTACACGAACCTCTCGATCGACTGCGCGAGCTCGACCGGAGTGTCGCCCTGGAGGCTGTGGCCCGCCTCCTCGAAATGCTCGACCTGAGCGTTCGGCAGGCGGCGCAGCAGCTCGACCTCGTCGTCGTCGTCGACCACCGACTGCTCCCGCATGCCGCGCGCGAGCAGCAGCGGAACCTTGATGCGCGAGACCGCGTCCCACAGGTATCCGAAGTCGGGGTGACCGGTGCCCTCGGCGGGGTCGGCGCCCGGCTCCCGGGCCGTGGGCTCGAAGGCGCGGAACCGCTGGTAGCGCCAGACCCAGCTGCCGTCCTCGCGCTGCTCGGCGTTGTGCAGGATGCCGCGGCGCAGCGACGACTCGGTGCGGGTCGGGTTGTACTCGATCGTGCGGGCGAGCAGGTCGTCGAAGCTGTCGAAGCTCTCGGGCCCGTTGATGAATTCGGCGATGGTCGACGACTTCTTCTCGTTCACCCCTGGCGTCACGTCGACCAGCACGGCCTTGCGGACCAGCTCGGGCGCGTGGTCGGCCAGCGCGATGGTGGTCATGCCCCCGAGCGACATGCCGATCACCGCCTGCGCGTTCGGGGCCAGGACGCGGATCGCGGCGGCGACGTCCTTGGCGTTCTCGGCGACGTCGACCGAGCCGTTGCGACCACCGTCGGAGTGGCCGTGACCGGGGAGGTCGAGCGCGACGAGCGGGCGTCCCAGGGCCATGGCCACGGTGTCCCACGTGTGCGCGTTCTGCGCGCCGCCGTGCAGGAAGACCAGCTCCGGCTCGCGGTCGCCCCACACGAGCGCGCTCAGGTGGCGGCCCGGCTCCACCTCGACTGATTCCCGTCGCACCCTCGGGGGACCGTCGTACGGGAGACCGAACTCCTCGGCGTTCTCGTGGAACATGGAGAACTCGTCGTACGGCACCCGTTCCATCAGGCCTCCTCGTGGTCGGGTGTCCGACGCTAGCTTTCGGGGTCCGACGGCCGCACGTGACGGCACCGATCGAGGGGGACGCATGCCCGACACCGACACGCCCGACTACCAGTACGTCACCTACGAGACGCTCGACGAGGGGACGATCGCTCGGATCATGTTGAACCGGGTCGACGCCCGGAACGCGCAGAACCGTGGGTTGCTGGTCGAGCTGAACGACGCGTTCCTGCGGGCCGAGGCCGACGACACCGTCCGCGTCGTGATCTTCGGAGGCAACGGGCCGATGTTCTCGTCCGGCCACGACATGGGCACGCCGGTGAGCGCGGCCGAGCGGATGCCGGGACCGAACCAGCATCCGTCGTTCCTGGTCAACGGGGCCACGCGCCAGGGCACCGAGAGCCTGATGCTGCAGGAGTGGCACTACTTCTTCCAGAACACGTTGCGGTGGCGGAACCTCCGCAAGATCACCATCGCCCAGGTCCACGGCTCGGTCTACGCGGCCGGGCTCATGCTCATGTGGGCGTGCGACCTCATCGTCGCGGCCGAGGGCACACTCTTCGCCGACGTGGTCGGCACCCGTCTCGGGATGTGTGGCGTCGAGTACTTCGCCCACCCGTGGGAGTTCGGGCCCCGCAAGACCAAGGAGCTCATGCTCACCAGCGACTCGATCGACGCCGAGGAGTGCTACCGGCTGGGCATGGTCAGCAAGATCTTCCCCGCCGACGAGCTCTCCGAGCGCACGGTCGAGTTCGCTCGTCGCATCGCGAAGATCCCGACCATGGCCGCACTCCTGATCAAGGAGTCGGTGAACCAGACCCAGGACAACCAGGGCTTCTACAACTCGCTGCAGGCGTGCTTCACCATGCACGAGCTCAATCACGCCCACTGGGCATCCGTCCACGACGACAAGTTCCCCGCCGCGAGGGTGGGGGAGGACATCCCCGACTGGAAGGGCTCCAAGCTCAAGCCCGCCCAGCGCGACACCGTCGTAGCCTCCTAGTGTGATGGTCGATTCCGCTCCGCCGTCCCGCCCTCCGGGCACGGCTCCGCTGCATCTCTAGCGGGGGCGCGTCCAAGCGGGGAATCGGCGCCGTCCGTCGGCGTCGATACCCTGCAATTGGCCGCGAACCAGGAGCGAGCAATGGTGAAGATCTGGGCCCACTCGGGTGACTCCCACTTCCTCGAGCCGGAAGATCTCTTCCAGCAGATCCTGCCGGCGCCGCTGGCCGAGCGAATGCCGTGGAGCGAGCGCGACGGCGACGACGAGATCGTCCACGTCGACGGTCAGACGCTCCGCCGCAAGCTCCCGAAGCTCGCGACGAAGAAGGGGAGCGGCGGGCTCGACATCATGGAGCTGAGCACGCGTCCGCCGGGCGCGCGCGACATCCGCGCCCGGCTCCAGGACCTCGACCGCGAGGGCATCTGGGGCGAGGTGATCTATCCCTCCCTCGGGCTGTGGAACCCCTTGATCAAGGACCCCGAACTGGTGCGGACCGCCAGCCGTGCCGAGAACGAGTGGATCGCCTCGGAGATCCAGGGCGTCGCGCCCGACCGCCTGGTGCCGACCGCGCAACTCCCGCTGCTCACGGTGCAGCACGCCGTCGACGAGGTGTACCACGCGGCCGAGATCGGTCTGCACGCCGTCACGCTGCCCACCGGACTCCCGGCCGGGGTCGACGACTACAACCGTGACTCCTGGGAACCGCTGTGGGCGGCCATCGACGAGACCGGCCTGGTCCTGTCGTTCCACATCGGCTCCGACGGCAGTGACACCGCGTCGATGTACCGCGGCCCCGGTGGCGCCGTGCTCAACTACGTCGAGACCACATTCGGTGGACAGCGCTCAGCGATGAAGCTCGTCACCTCGGGTGCGCTCGATCGCCACCCCACGATGAAGGTGCTGGTGTCGGAAGGCGGTGCCACCTGGGTGCCGTTCATCGGCGACCGGATGAACGAGGGCTACCGCCAGCACGGCATGTTCGTCCGGCCGACGCTCTCCGCTCTGCCGAAGGAGATCCTGTACCGGCAGGTGTACGCGTCGTTCCAGCACGACGACTCGGCGGTGGCCGCGTACACGGCGATGGGATACCGCAACGTGCTCTGGGGCAGCGACTATCCGCACCTCGAGGGCACGTACGGGCACACGCAGAAGACGCTCCACGAGCTGTTCGACCCCGTCGCGCCCGAGGTCCGTGAGCGGATCACGCGCGGCACCTTCCTCGAGCTGTTCCCGCACGTGTCCGAGCCGCCCGAGGAGCGCTGACGTGGGCGGTGTCGAGCAGTTCCGCTACGACGGGAGGCGCGCCGTGGTCGTCGGTGGGGCGACCGGTATGGGCGCTGCCGCCGCTCGTCTCCTCGCCGAGCTCGGCGCGGAAGTGGTCGCCCTGGATCTCCAGGAGATCCCGTACGACGTCGACCGCGCGGTGCACGTCGACCTGCGCAGCGTGGCGTCGGTCGACGCTGCGCTCGACGAGGTCGGTGGTCCCATCGACGCGCTCTTCGCGTGCGCGGGCATCGCCACCGACGGCGTGCCGCTGATGCAGGTGAACTTCATCGGGCACCGCCACCTCATCGAGACCGCGATCGAGCGCGGGCTCCTGCCTGCGGGCTCCGCGATCGCGGCGATCGCCTCGATCGGCGGGCTCGGTTGGGACCGCAACACGAAGGTGATCCGCGACTTCCTCGAGACCGCCGACTTCGACGCCGCGACCGAGTGGATCGCCGCGCGGCCCGAACTGGCGACCTACACGTTCTCGAAGCAGGTGATGATCGCCTACTGCGCCTGGCGCGCGCCCGCGCTCCTGGGCCAAGGCGTCCGGATCAACTGCATCGCGCCCGGGCCGACGATGACGCCGCTGATGGACGCGACGCAGATCTGGCGCGATTTCGAAGCCGACTACCGCAACGTGATGGGCGTCGGCGGCGCGACGCCCGAGCAGCAGGCGGCACCACTCGTGTTCCTCAACAGCGATGCCGCAGCGTTCGTCAACGGGACGGTGCTCAACGTCGATGCCGGCTACGTGGGCGGCGGCACGATGGGTGCGATCCCGGCCGCGGTGGTCGACATGCTCGCCCCGCCGATCGGTTGACCGACCGCACGATCATCAGTTGGTCACCGCGACGTCCGGCGCTCCTGGGCCGACGGTACATTCGCCTCGTATCCGCCAAGGGGGGAAACCAATGGCTCGCACGAAGCTGCTCGCACGGCTGATCGCGCCGCTCGCGATCGTCACGCTCTCGGTGGGCGTCGCCGCCGGTGCCGGCGCCGCGCCCGACAAGGCGCCCGCGGCAGACGAAGGGCACCTTGGTCATCGGCAACATCTCCAACGCCACCGGCACGACCAGCATCCCCGACAAGGGGGCCTTCGACACGCTGAAGGCGTGGGCCAAGGACGTGAACTCCCGCGGGGGCATCAACGGCTACAAGGTCTCGGTGAAGACGGCCGACGACAAGGCCGACCCGGCCAAGGCGTCAGAGGCGATCAAGACGCTGATCGAGGACGATCACGCGATCGCCATCGTCGGCCACTACGCGGGCGGGACGTCGACGGTGTGGCAGCCCATCGCGGACGCCGCCGGCGTGCCGGTCATCGGCGGCGGTTGTTACAGCGTCGACCAGATCGGCGACCAGAACTACTACTGCGTGACCACGACCGCCATCCTCGACGGGCTCTACGCACAGGCGAAGCTGGCGGCCGACGAGGGCGGCAAGAAGTTCGGCATCACCTACGACAGCGCGCAGCCGCAAGCCGCGGCGGCGGCACCGCTCATGAAGGGCGCGGCCACGAAGTACGGGATGCAGTTCACCGACGGCCTCGGGGTCAGCAACACGCAACCCGACTACACCGCGACCTGCGTGACGTTCAAGCAGAGCGGCACCACCGACGTCGGGATCGAGGGCGCGCCCCAGCTGGCCAATCTTGCCCGCGACTGCGCCCGGCAGGGATACTCGCCCAAGTGGACCTCGGGCGACGGGCAGATCTCGCAGAACGCCTGGTTGAAGGACCCGAACATCAAGGAGGCGATCGCGGCGATCTACTCCTTCCCGTACCTGGACACGAGCACGCCTGCGACCAAGCGCTTCAACTCGGTGATGAAGAAGTATGCACCGAACGTGCTCAAGTCGGACTACAAGCAACCGGCGACCACCACGTGGACCGCGGCGATCGCGTTCGAGAAGGCGGCGCAGAAGCTCACCACGCCCAACCCGACGGGCGCCGATGTCACCGCCGCGCTGAACACGTTCAGCAACGAGACGCTCGACGGGTTGGCGCCCAACCCGATCACCTTCACCGCCGGCGAGCCACACCCGCACAACTCGTGCTGGTTCACCATGGTGCTCAAGAACCACAAGCTGACCGAGCCGAACGGCATGAAGACCACCTGCACGCCGACGACGTGATGCCACGCCCGGGGCCGGGCGTCGCACGCCGGCGCGCGGCCCCGTGGTTGCGATCGGAATTCGGTCGCAGCGTGTGACCGAAGGGGAGGCCCCCGAACGTGCAGGACTTTCTCCCGTTCATCGTGATCGGCCTCACGGCCGGCTCGATCTACGGCCTCGCGGGCACCGGGCTCGTGCTCACGTACAAGACGTCCGGGGTCTTCAACTTCGCCTACGGCGCCATCGCCGCGGTGGCGGCGTACGTCTTCTACTGGTTGCACGTGCGGGAAGGCGTGTCGTGGCAGGTCGCGGCGTTGCTGTGCCTCTTCGTGCTCGGGCCGCTCATGGGCCTGGTCCTCGAGGTGCTCACCCGCATGCTGTCCGAGGTGGGCACCCAATACCAGATCGTCGGCATGATCGGTCTCACCCTCGGCATCGCCGGGGTGCTCACCCTCTGGGGGAACAGCTGGAGCGAGCCGGGCCAGTACGTGCAGTTCCCCGACTTCCTCCCCACCGAGACCTTCACCGTCTTCGACGTGAACGTCGGGTACAACCAGCTGATCACGATGCTCATCGCGCTGGTGTCGGCGGTGGGGCTGTATCTGTTCTTCCGGTGGTCGCGCCTCGGTGTGGGCATGCGCGCGGTGGTCGACAATCCCGACCTCGCGAACATCTCCGGCACCAACCCGCTGCGGGTCCGGCGGTGGGCCTGGGTGATCGGCACGATGTTCGCGGCGATGTCGGGGCTGCTGCTCGGCCCGACGATCGGGCTCAGCGTGACGCTGCTGATCCTGCTCGTCGTCCAGGCGTTCGGCGCGGCGGCGGTCGGCTACTTCTCGAACCTCCCGCTCACCTACGTCGGCGGACTGCTGATCGGCATCGCGGCCGCGCTGTCGACCAAGTACATCAACGACATCACGTGGCTCGGCGGGCTGCCGCCGAGCATCCCGTTCATCGTGCTGTTCGTGGCGTTGCTGGTGACGCCGCGCCGGCTGCTGGCGTTGCGCCGCACCCCGCCACCGCCGCCGCCGCACGCGTCGTACACCGCTCCCCGCCGCGTGAACCTGATCGCGGGCGTGGTGCTCGTGGGTGTCCTGCTGTTCATCCCCGACCTGGTCGGCGTGAAGCTGGCGTCGTGGACCGTCGCGCTCCTGTACGTGATCCTGTTCCTGTCGCTCGGGCTGCTGGTCCGGACGTCGGGTCAGGTGTCGCTCGCGCACCTGGGCCTGGCTGCCGTGGGCGCGGCGGCCTTCGGCCACCTGGTCAGCGACCACCACATCCCGTGGCTGCCGGCGGTGCTGCTCGCCGCACTGATCACGGTCCCGGTCGGCGCGATCATCGCCATCCCGGCGATCCGGTTGTCGGGCGTGTTCCTCGCCCTGGCCACCTTGGGGTTCGGGATCATGCTGGAGCAGATGTTCTACACGCAGGACATCATGTTCGGCCCGACCTCGGCCGGAGTACACGCGACCCGCCCCAGCATCGGGCAGACCGACCGCGGGTACTACTACGTGGTCCTCGCCGCGGCGGTGTTGTGTTCGATCTTCGTCGTGGCGCTCACGCGCGGCCGCCTCGGGCGCCTGCTGCGCGCGCTGTCGGACTCGCCGCTCGCGCTCGACACCCAGGGCGCCACCATCAACCTCACCCGGGTGATCGTGTTCTGCATCTCCGCGTTCCTCGCCGGGATCTTCGGCGCGCTGTACGCCGGCTTCGTGGGGTCGATCAACGGGACGTCGTTCCCCGCCTTCAACTCGCTCACCATCCTGGCGCTGGTCGTGCTGGTGCTCGGCGGCGCGCCCTGGTATGCCATCACCGCGGCGGCGGCGTTCCAGCTGATCCCGGCCTACGTCACCGCGAGCGACATCAACACCTACCTCCAGATCCTGTTCGGGTTCGCGGTCATCGGCGTCGGTCTCCAGGCGCGCCACCCGGCGTCGGTGCCGGTGCCGTTGCGCCGGCTCCTCGACCGACTCGGCGGGCGCCGGCCGCACGCGCCGCCTGAGACCGCGGTCCCCGCCGTCGCCGCGGCTCGCGAGCCGATGCCGGCGGTGGTCGAGCCGGCGGGCGGCCACGGCGGGCTCGAGATCGTGGACCTCACCGTCCGCTACGGCGGCCTCGTGGCGGTCGACGGCCTGAGCTTGCAGGCCCCGCTCGCCCGCATCACCGGGCTCATCGGCCCGAATGGCGCCGGCAAGACGACCACGTTCAACGCGTGCTCCGGTCTGGTGCGCCCGGCTCGCGGTCGCATCCTGCTGCACGGCCGCGACCTGACCCACGCCGGCGCCGCCGCGCGCGCGGCGCGGCCTCGGCCGCACGTTCCAGAAGTCGGAGTTGTGGCCGTCGCTGACGGTCGAGGAGAACGTCGCCCTGGGCCGCGAAGCGGCGTTGGCCGGTGGCAACGTCGTCCACCAGGTCAGCGCCCGACCCGGCGACGGCAAGCTCGTCCACGAATCGGTCGACCGCGCGATCGCGCTCACCGGGATCGAGGCGCTGCGCGACCGGCAGGCCGCGCTGCTCACCTCCGGCGAACGCCGGCTCGTCGAGCTGGCCCGCAGCCTCGCGGGATCGTTCGACGTCATCCTGCTCGACGAGCCGTCGTCGGGCCTCGATCCCGCGGAGACCGAGCGCTTCGGCGGCGTGCTGCAGCACGTCGTGGCCGAGCGCGGCATCGGGCTGCTGTTGGTCGAGCACGACATGGCCCTCGTGATGGAGGTCTGCGAGCACATCTACGTCATGGATTTCGGTCGTCCGTTGTTCGACGGGTCGCCCGAGGAGGTGCGCGCCAGCGAGCTGGTCCAGGCCGCGTACCTCGGCTCCGACGAGGTCGAGGCCGTCATCGCGGCCGAGCCGGCCGGGAGCCTCTGATGCTCGAGCTGCGGCAGGTCACGGGTGGGTACGGCGACACGACCGTGCTGCGTGAGGTGTCGCTGGCAGTGCCGGACTCGTCGGTGGTCGCGTTGCTCGGCCCGAACGGAGCCGGCAAGACCACGACGTTGCGCATGGCGTCGGGCCTGCTCCGACCCCGCCACGGCTCGGTGGTCCTCGACGGCGCCGACATCTCCCGGCTGAGTCCCTACCGCCGCGTCGCGCAGGGCATCTGCCACATCCCCGAGGGTCGCGGCATCTTCCCGTCGCTGACCGTGAAGGAGAACGTGGTCATCTACGCGCCCCAGGGCAAGGAGAAGGAGGCATGGCAGCGGGCGGTCGACACGTTTCCGGTGATCGGCGCCCGCCGGCGGCAGGTCGCCGGCACCCTGAGCGGTGGCGAGCAGCAGATGCTCGCGCTCGTCCGGGCGTACATCTCCAACCCGCGCGTCGTGCTGGTCGACGAAGCCTCACTCGGGCTGGCGCCGCTCGTCGTCGACGAGATCTTCGGGTTCCTCGACCGGATCGCGCGGGAGGGTGCATCGCTCCTCCTGGTGGAGCAGTACGTGAGCCGTGCCCTGGCGCTGGCCCAGACCGTCTACCTCCTGAACCAGGGCGAGATCGTGTACGCGGGGCCGGCCACGGAGCTCGACGAGGAGCGCATCTTCGCCCTCTACACCGGCGCGACGACCTGAGGAGGCCACATGCGCTTGCAGGACAAGGTGGTCGTCATCACCGGCGGCGGAGCCGGGCTCGGACGCGAGTGCGCACTGCTCTTCGCCGAGCACGGTGCGCGGTTGATCGTGTCCGACGTCGACGAGCAACGGGCGCAGAACGCGGCGAAGGCGGTGACCGAGGCGGGCGGGACGGCCATGGGCATCCGCGCCGACGTCACCGACGAGGACGACGTCCGCGCCTTGATGGCCGCCGCCGTCGACACCTACGGCCGGCTCGACGTGACGCTCGCCAACGCCGGCATCCCGGTGCCCGGCTTCGGTACGGTGCCCTTCGAGGAGACCACGCTCGAGTCGTGGCACCGCGTCGTCGACGTCAACCTCACCGGCGTCTTCCTGTGCATCAAGCACTCGGTGGCGCCGATGCGCGCGAGTGGGGGTGGGGCGATCGTCGTGACGTCGTCGGCGGGCGGGCTACGCGCGTACCCGGGCTTCGCGGTCTACAACGCAACCAAGGGCGGCGTGAACATGCTCGTGCGCGGCGCGGCGACCGACCTCGGGCAGCACGGGATCCGGATCAACGCCATCTGTCCCGCGTGGGGCATGTCGGCGAACTTCGCGCTCGGTCCGAGTGACGACGTCGTGGGCTTGTCGTACGAGGAAGCGGAAGTCGCCGGCGGGACCCCGTGGGACCCCGCGAACTTCCCCGGACCCCTCAAGCTCGGTAGACCGCCCAGTCTGCGTGACAACGCCTACGGCGCGCTGTACCTGGCGTCCGACGAAACCGCCTACATGTCGGGCGTGTTCTTCGCGACCACCGACGGTGGGAGCACGTCGCGGATCTACGCCAACCCGACGATCCCCTGAGAAGAGTCATCGTCCCTGGTAGTCGGGGTCGCGGTGCTGCACGAACGCGCGCATGCCCTCCTTGAAGTCGTCACTGCGCACCGCGAGCTCCTCGGTGAGGGCCTCGCGCTCGAGCGCGTCGGCGAGGTCGCCGGTCAGACCGCGGTGCACGAGCTGCTTGGCCAGGCTCACGGCGACGGTCGGCGCGCGCGCGAACTCCTGGACCACCTCCTCCACCGCCGCGTCGAGCGCACCGTCGTCGACCACCTGACTCACCAGACCCCAGTCCGCCGCGAGGGTGCCGTCGACCCGCGTGCCGCGCAGGATCATCTCCTTGGCTCGCGCCACGCCGATCAGCCGGGGCAGCAGGAACGTCGTACCGCTGTCGGGCGTGAAGCCACGCGCGACGAACGGCACCCAGAACTGCGCCGAGCGCGCCGCGACGACATGGTCGCCGGCCAGCGCGAGCGCGTTGCCGATCCCCGCGGCGTAGCCCTGCACGCCGGTCACGATGGGGATCTCGGCCTCGAACAGCGTGCGGATCATGCGGTGCGGCGACGCGCGCAGGTTGCGCTGGAGGTGGCCGGTGCGCGGCTTGGCCGGCGTCTCGTCGCCGTCGGTGCGCTCTCCGCTGCCGATCTCGGCACCGGCGCAGAAGTGGTCACCACGCCCCCGCAGCACGACGACGCGCACCACGTCGTCGGCGACCGCGCCTTCCACCGCGTCGGTCACCGCGTCGAACATGGCGATGGTCATCGCGTTGCGCTTCGCGGGCCGATCCAGGGTGACGCGCCGCACCGGGCCGTCGTCGACCACTTCGACCTCCGCGCCGGTACCGCCGCCGTCCCTGCTCATCGAGCGACTCGCTCGAGCAGGGCGGCGAGGCCGAGGTCGTGCGGGTTGGGCGCCAGGTACTCGACCACCGCGACGCGGTCGACGTCGGTGGGCAGCTCCTCGGGCCGGTCGTCGACGCACACGTGCGGGCGGTGTTCCACCGCGAGGTGGGCGGTGCTCCAGCGGCCGTCGGCCAACCGCTCGTCCTTGTCGTAGTAGGCGTGGACGAGATCCTCGATGCCGAGCGACTCGGCGCGGCGCTGCGCGTACTCGCCCCCGCCGGCGCTCCACAGCACGACGGTGCTGCCCTGCGCACGGAGGTGCTCGAGCACCGAACGCGCCAGGGGACGGAGCGACGTGCCGGTGACGGAGTCGACCAGGCACCCGTCGACGTCGAACGCCCACACCGTGGTCGTGTTCACGTGAGTCGCAACCGGGCGTTGTCCCACGTGACCGGCGCCTCGGTGGGGGTGAGGCGCAGCATGGCTGCGTGCCCTGCGTAGTGTCGCTTCGTGGCGTCGGGGACCTGCTTGCCGCCCAGCGCCTCCGACTCCATCCGGTAGCCCGCGTACTTGGCGGTGATGGCGGCAAGGGCGGTGTCGTACTCCTCGCCCGACTCGAGCAGCTCGACGTCGGCGTAGACCATCACCGCGCACAGCTCGACCCACTTCTCGCCCCGCTCCACGAGGAACGTGGCGCGCGGATCGTTGCGGACGTGCTCGACCTTGCGGGTCTTGGCCGGTGTGCGCACGTAGATCCGGCGGTCCCGCGCTACGAACCACACGGGGAGCGAGACCGGTCGGCCGTCTCGTCGCAGTGTCGTGAGGATGCCGGTGTGGGCGTGCTCGAGCTCGGCCCACGCTTCGTCCTCGCTGAGGCGCACTCCCATGTGGCGATGCCTTTCGTCAGCTTCTGTCAGATGGCCCGGGCGCGGCCGGCCCAGTAGGGCTCGCGGAGACGCCGTTTCTCGATCTTGCCGTTCGGCAGGCGGGGCAGCACGTCGACGAAGTCGACGTGGCGGGGACACTTGAAGTGGGCGATCCGTTCCCGGCAGTGCTCCACGAGCGCGTCGGCGAGCGCCGGGCCGGGGTCCACGCCCGCCGCCGGCTCCACGATGGCCATGACCGACTCGCCCCACTCGTCGTCGGGTACGCCGATCACCGCGACGTCGGCGACCGCGGCGTGGGCCAGGAGGCACGCCTCGACCTCGGCCGGGTAGATGTTCACCCCGCCGGAGATCACCATGTCGATCTTGCGGTCGCACAGGAAGAGGAACCCGTCGTCGTCGAAGTAGCCGACGTCGCCGAGGGTGACCAGGGAGCCGCGCCGGATCGACTCCGATTTCTCCCGGTCTTTGAAGTACTCGGCGCGCTCGGTGCCGCGTGGAGCCGATGTAGATCGAACCGGGCTCGCCGTCCGGGACCTCGTTGCCGTCGTCGTCGAGGATCTTCACGACCGCGCCGACGATGGGTCGGCCGACGGTGCCGGGCTTCTCCAACCACCGGCGCGGCGTGGCGATGGTGGCGGCGCCCTCGGTGCCGCCGTAGGTTTCGTAGACCACCGGACCGAACCAGTCCATCATGCGCTGCTTCACGTCGACCGGGCACGGTGCGCCGGTGTGGAAGATGCTCTCGACCGACGACACGTCGGCCCGCTCCCGTTCCTGCTCCGGGAGGGCGAGGAGACGGACGAACATCGTCGGCACCATCTGCGTGTCGGTGACGTGATGGCGTTCGACGAGCTCGAGGAAGTGCTCCGGCGTCCAGTGCCGCATGACGACCACCGTGTGCCCGGCGTGCAACGCGTTCGTGACACCCGTGAACGGGCCCGCGTGGTACATGGGGCCGCACACGAGGTGGGTGCCGTGGTCGACGCGGATGCCGAAGCCCTGGCAGAACACGGCGGCGGCGGTCCCGGCGACGTCGTCCGGATCACCCTCGGGGAGCGGGCGCCGCACGCCCTTGGGCCGGCCGGTGGTGCCCGACGTGTACATCATCACCGTGCCGGGGCTGCGCGGCGGCTGCGGTCCGGGCGGCCAGCGGTTCAGGTCGGTCAGGGGCCGGAAGTGCTCGATCTCGCCGACCGCGAAGCAGCGGTCGGGTCCGAGGCCCGCCTCCCGGGCGGCGGCCCGGGCGAGCTCGGCGAGATCGGCGTGGCCCACCAGGACCTTCGCCTCGCAGTTGGCCACGACGTACGCGGCCTCGGCCGGCGCGAGGTGCGAGTTCACCGGCACGAAGTAGAGGCCCGACTCCATCGCCGCCAGCCAGCACCCCAGGAACGTGCGGTGGTTGGGCAGCACGACCGCGATGGCGTTGCCGCGGCGCAGGCCGAGCGCGTGGAGCCCGCGCGCGATCGCGCGCGCGTGCTCGAGGAGCTCGCCGTAGGGGAGCACCCGACCGTCGGCGTCGACGACGGCGGTGCGATCGGGATCGGCGGCCGCGACGCGCCAGAAGCCGAGTCCGGTGCCGTCCACGAGAAAAGAGATTACTGTTTTTCGAGATGGCCGACGAGTTCCGTGACCAGCTGCGCGCCCGCTTCGCGGAGCACCACCCGGGCCCACCTCCGAAGGGTCGGGAGGCGCGCCTGGAGTGGCAGCGCGCATGGTGCGCCACCGCGGTCGACCACGACGTCGCCGGGCCGAGTTGGCCCCGCGAGTACGGCGGCATGGACCTCACGTTCGAGGAGCAGGTGGTGTACGCGGAGGAGGCGGCGCGCGCCCGCGTCCCCGGCGTGCCCGGTACCGGCGTCGGCATCGCCGGGCCCACCATCATCCGCTACGGCACCGAGGAGCAGAAGCTCCGGCTGCTGCGCCCGATGCTGCGCGCCGACGTGATCTGGGCGCAGGGCTACTCCGAACCCGAGGCCGGGTCCGATCTGCCGGCGCTGCGCACGACCGCGGTGCGCGACGGCGATCGCTACGTCGTACACGGCCAGAAGGTGTGGAGCTCGAGCGCCGACATCGCCGATGTCCTCTTCAGCCTGGTGCGGACCGGCGGTCCCGACTCGGGCCGCGACGGCATCACGTACCTGCTGATCGATGCTCACGCACCGGGCGTGACCGTGCGCCCGCTGCGCGACATGACCGGTGACTCGGGGTTCTGCGAGATCTTCCTCGACGGCGTCGAGGTACCGGTCGAGAACCGAATCGGCGAGGAGAACCGCGGCTGGGACATCGCCCGCACCAGCCTCGGTCACGAGCGCGCCGCCGGCGCTCTCACCCAGGCCCGGTTCTACGATCGGATCGTGCGCGAGCTCGCGGCGCTCGCCCGCGGGTGCGGCCGGGCCGACGACCCGATCGTGCGCCAGCGCCTCGCGCACTTCGCCGGTGCCCAGCGGATCATGTCGCTGAACGCGGCGCGCATGATCGCCACCATCGTGCAGGAGGGCGAGCCGGGGCCGGGATCGTCGACGTCGCGTCTCTTCAACACGCTCTTCGAGCAGCAGCTGCACGAGTTCGCCGTCGACCTGCTCGGGCCGGCCGGCGTGCTCGATCGACGCGATCCACACGCCGTCGAGCGCGGCCGGTGGACGCGCGGCTTCCTGCGCACCCGGGCGTCGACCATCGGGGCCGGGACCGCCGAGATCCAGCGCAACACCATCGCCGAGCGCGTCCTCGGACTCCCGCACGACGCATGAACGTCCTCACCGACATCATCGACGGTGTGGGAATGGTGTCCTTCAACCGTCCGGCGCGCCACAACGCGATCGACGACGAGCTCGGGCGTGAATGGCGCCACGCGGTCGGGCGTGCCCTCGAGGACGACACCGTGCGGTGTCTGCTGTTGTGTGGCGAGGGTCGGTCGTTCTGTTCGGGCCGTGACACTGCGCAGCTCGGCCAGCGCGCTGGCGGTGAGTCCGACGTCGAGTTCGTCTCGCACGCGCAGGAGATCCGGGTGGCGATGCTCGAGTCGTCCAAGCCAGTGGTCGCCGCGGTGCAGGGCTACGCGCTCGGCGGCGGGTTCGAGACCGCGCTCGGTGCCGACATGCGCATCGCCGCCGACGACGCGGTGTTCGCGTTCCCCGAGGTGCACTACGGGCTCATCGCCGACACCGGCGGCACGCAGCTGCTCACGCCCCTCGTCGGGCCGGCGAAGGCGAAGTACCTCCTCATGACCGGCGAGCGGATCGACGCCGCGCAGGCGCTGGCTTGGGGGATCGTCGACTGGGTGGTGCCCGCGTCCGAGCTGCGCGCCGCCGCCTTCACGCTGGCCGGCAAGCTGGCGGCGGCACCGCCGACCTCCGTCGGATTCGCCAAGCAGCTCGTCGACCAGGCTTGGGCCGGGAGCATCCGCAACGGGATGCGCCAGGAGGTGCTCGCCCAGGCGGCACTCTTCGCCTCCGACGACTACCAGCGCATCAAGGCGGCGCGCGGTGGCCCTGCCTGAACCCCCGCCGCTCGGGACCGCGATGCTGCCCGCGGGCACCTTCGCCGGGATGGTCGTGATGGTCACCGGCGGCGGCACCGGCCTGGGCAAGGCGATCGGGGTCGAGTTCGCGCGGCTCGGCGCAGCGGTCGCGGTGGTGAGCCGCGACGCCGCACACGGGACGGCGGGGGTGTCGGCGATGGAGGCGGTGGGAGGGCGCGCGGGTCGCGGTCGGGGCAGACGTGCGCGATCCCGAGTCGGTGGCGAACGCGTTCGAGACGGTCGAGCAGGAGCTCGGGCCCGTCGCTGTCCTGGTGAACAACGCAGCCGGAAACTTCACGGCGCGCGCGGAGGCCATGAGCGCGAACGCGTGGCGGTCGGTGACCGGGATCGTGCTCGACGGGACGTTCTTCTGCTCGACCGAGTTCGCTCGTCGCCGCATCGGCGCGGGTGGGGGCGGGGTGGTGCTGAACATCGGCGCGACCTACGCGTGGACGGGTGGGCCGGGCACCGCGCACTCGGCAGCAGCGAAGGCGGGCGTCACGAACCTGACGCAGTCGCTGGCGGTGGAGTGGGCACCTCACGGGATCCGGGTCAACTGCCTCGCGCCGGGGCTGTTCCCGCACGACGACCTACCGCCGCGTCTGAGGCGCGGGCGCACCGAAGCCGACGACGCACGCCGCGTCCCGGCGGGTCGGGTCGGCCGCCCACACGAGCTCGGGTGGGCGGCGACCTACCTCTGCTCGCCCTACGCCACGTACCTGAGCGGTCACACGCTCGTGCTCGACGGTGCCAACTGGCTGCGCCGCGGTCTCCGCATGCCCGCGTTCACCCCCGTCGCCGACCAGCTCGACTGACCTTCCCGAACCTGCGTCACCAGACGGGGTCAGACCCCACGCCGGTAACGCCGGTTCGCGAGGGCGGTCGGTCAGTGTCCGGCGAGGAACGCCTTCGCGGCCGCGATCGACTCCTCGGAGCCGCTGCACTCGGCGAAGCGCTCGGTCTCGACGTCGAGGTACTCGTGGAGCGGGAGGGTGATGGCGTCGTCGAGGTTCTGCTTCATCAGTCGGGCCGCGGTAGGTGGCATCGCGGCCAGGCGGGCGGCGATCGCGTCGACGCGGTCGCGAAGGACGTCGTCGTCGAAGACCGAGCTCACGAGCCCGATGCGCAGCGACTCCTCGGCGCCGACGCGCTCACCGAGCAGCAGCAGCTCGCGCGCCTTGGCCGGCCCGACGGACCGGGTGAGCACCCACGCGCTGCCGTGGTCACCCGAGCTGCCGACCCGCAGGAACGCACTGACGAACACCGCCGAGCGCGCCGCGTACCGCAGGTCGCAGGCGCAGGCGAACGAGAGCCCGGCGCCGGCGCACGGGCCGTTGACCGCGGCGATGCTGATGGCAGGCATCCCGTGCAGCAGCTCGGAGACCTCCATGATGGCGCGGAGGTCGAACGGGTCGCCGACGCGATCGTCGTCGGACGTCGCGTCGCCGGCGCCGGCCATCGCGGTGACGTCGCCACCCGCGCAGAACCCACGTCCCGCGCCGGTCAGCACGACCACACGGGCGCCGTCGTCGGACGACAGGTCGCGCAGGGCGTCGCGGAGGCCGAGCACGTGCTCGAGGTCGAGCGCGTTGAGGCGCTCCGGACGATCGAGCGTGACGGTGACGACCGCGCCGTCGTGCTCGACGTCGATGCTCAGGAGACCGCCGCCCGTTGCGGCTTCGCCGCCTCGACCAGGGCGAAGATCTGCTCGGGTCCGAGCGGTGAGGTCGTCGCCTTCACACCGAGCGGGCGCAGCGCGTCGGCGACCGCGTTGGCGACCGCGGCGTGCGCGCCGATCGCGCCGCCCTCGCCCATGCCCTTGTACCCGCCGGGGTTGGTCGTCGACTCGGTCTCGATGTGCCCGACCTCGATCTGCGGCACCTCGGAGGTGGTGGGCGGCAGGTAGTCCATGAAGGTGGTGGTGAGGGGGTTGCCGTCCTCGTCGTAGACGAAGTCCTCGAGCAGCACACCGCCCATGCCCTGCACCACGCCGCCGAAGATCTGGCCTTCCACGATCATCGGATTGATCATCTTCCCGCAGTCCTCGGAGACGATGTATCGCTGCACCTCCGGGATCCAGCTCTCGGCGTCGACCTCCACCACGCAGACGTGGGTGGCGTTCGACCAGGTCGGGAACTGCTTGGGCCGGAACCGCACCGTCGCCTCCAGTCCCGCACCGATCTCCACCGGCAGCTGGTGGGCGTCGAGGAGCGCGGCCTTGGCGACGTCCTTCATGGTCACCGACTTCGAGGGCGTCCCCCGCACCGACACGACGCTGTCCGCGATCTCGAGGTCGTCGGGCGCGGCCTCCATCATGTGCGCGGCGACCGCGAGCACCTTCTCTCGCACGGCGACGGTCGCTTCTCGCGCCGCGCCGCCCGCGACGACCGCGGTGCGGCTCCCGCCGGTGCCGGGGCCGTAGGGCGTGGATTGCGAATCGGCCTGCACGATGGTGACGTCGTCGTACGACACCCCGAGGTGCTCGGCAACGATCTGCGCCATGGTCGTTTCGATGCTCTGGCCGTGCGAGGTGGTTCCGAGGTACGCCATCACCCGGCCGCTGGCGTCGACCTTGACCGTGGCGGCCTCGGTGGCGAGCGTGTTGCCACCCATCGACGTCGGCTCCACGTAGCAGCAGATGCCGACCCCGAGGTACCGGCCCTCGGCGAGCGCGGCCGCCTGTTCCTTGCGGAAGGCCTCGTAGTCGAGGATCTCCAGCGCCTGCTCCAGCGTCTCGAGCGGTGTGATCTCCTGGAAGACGTTGCCGGTGGGTGCGGTGAACGGCAGGTCGGACGCGGCGAGGAGGTTGCGGCGGCGGAGCTCCGCCGGGTCGAGCCCGATCTCGCTGGCGACGTGGTCCATCGCCACTTCGCGTGCGGTGGTCTCGAACATCCACGGGCCCCGGTAGGCCGCCTTGCCCATGGTGTTGGTCCAGTTCATCTCCATGGCGAAGCCGTAGCGCGGGATCTTGTACGGCCCGGGCACCAGCATCGGGTCGATCGCGGCCGGGCACACCGCGTAGGCGCCGACGTCGGCCTTGGCGTCGGCGGTGATGGCCTGGATGATCCCCTCGTCGTCGACCGCCATCCGCACGTGGGCGTACTCGTTGCGGGAGTGGCCGGCCGAGAGCAGGTTCTCGCGCCGGTCCTCGATCCACTTGACCGGTCGCCCGAGGAGGTACGAGGCGAGCGCGACCGCGCACTCCTCCCGATACACGAACATCTTCTGCCCGAAGCCGCCGCCGACGTCGCGCGCGGTGACGCGCACGTTGCCGTCCGGGATCTGCAGGTATCGAGAGAAGAAGTTCCGCGTCTCGTGCACCGACTGCGTCGCGCACACGATGTCGAGCTCCTGCCGGCCGGCGTGGTACGACACCAGGATCCCGCGCGTCTCCATCGGCATGGCGACGTAGCGGTTCTGCACGACATCGCACTCCACCACGTGCGCGGCGCTCGCGAAGGCGTCGTCGAGATCGGGGGAGAGCGGCGTGAACGGCACCGCAGCCATCGCGTTGGACTCGAGGCCCCAGCCGGCGTGGACGATGTTCTCCGTGTCGGCGGATGCCGTCATGTAGTCGACGACGGCTTGCTGCGGGTCGTAGTCGACCTCGATCGCCTCGCAGGCATCCTCGGCCAGGTACCGCGTGTCGGCGATCACCACGGCCACCGGGTCACCCACATAGCGGACGTCGGTGATGGCGAGCGGTGGGGGGACCACCAGTTCCTCGCCCAGCATGGCGTGGTAGCCGGGCCCGGTGATCCCGTTGAAGTCCTCCCAGGTGTAGACGGCGACGACGCCCGGCATCTCCTTGGCCGCGCTCGTGTCGACGCGCGAGATGGCGGCGCGTGCCAGGTCGCTGCGGAGGAAGGCGGCGTGGAGGGTGCCGGACACCTTCACGTCGTCGACGTAGAGCCCGTGGCCGGTGAGCAGGCGCTGGTCTTCCTTGCGGGTCACGGACTGGCCGAGATAGCGCGTGGCCACGGGCGAGACGGGAGTCGAGGTCATGGCTCAGACGCGCTCGACGATCGTCCCCGTACCGAGCCCGCCACCGCAGCACATGGTGACGAGCGCGCGCTGCTTCCCGGACCGCTCCAGCTCGTGGACCGCCTTGGTGAGCAGGACCGTGCCGGTGCCACCGAGCGGGTGCCCCAGCGCGATGGCGCCCCCGTTCGGGTTGACGCGGTCCATGTCGGCCCCGGTGGCACGCTGCCACCCGAGCACGACCGACGCGAACGCCTCGTTGATCTCGACCAGGTCGATGTCGTCGATGGTGAGCTTGTTGCGCTCCAGGAGGTGTTCCGTCGCCGGGATGGGCCCGGTGAGCATCAGCACCGGGTCACTGCCCTGGATGCAGGTGTCGACGATGCGGGCCCGAGGCTCGAGCCCGAGCGCCTCGGCCTTGTCGGCAGTCATGAGCAGGAGCGCGCCGGCCCCGTCGCTGATCTGCGACGCGGTGCCCGCGGTGTGGAAGGCGGGGTCGCGGTCGAGCACCGGCTTCAGGTTCGCGAGCGCCTCGAGCGTTGTGTCGCGCAGCCCTTCGTCGCGGTCGATCGTGCGCGTGCCGTTCACCTCGCCCTGCTCGTCGCGGGTCGGGGCGTCGATCGGCACGATCTGCGTGTCGAAGCGTCCTTCGGCCCAGGCGGCCGCGGCCCGGTCCTGCGATTGCTTGCCGAACCGGTCGAGCTCCTCGCGGCTGACGCCGAAGGTCTCGGCGATGCGCTCCGCCCCCTCGAACTGCGACGTGTTCTCGTAGTGCTCCCAGTAGTGCTTGTTGATCGGCTTACCCACGAACGGGTCCTTCGGGACGCTGGATCCCATCGGCACCGCGCTCATCACCTCCACCCCGCAGGCCACCGCGACGTCCACCACCCCGGCCGCGACCAGGGCGGTCGCCATGTTGGTGGCCTGTTGCGACGAGCCGCACTGCGTGTTGACGGTCGTGGCGGCGGCCTCGAGCGGGAGCCCTGCCTGCAGCCACGCGGTGCGGGTGACGTTGGCCGCCTGCATGCCCACCTGCCCCACGCAACCACCCACGACCTGACCCACCTCCGCGGGATCGATGCCCGAGCGCTCGACCACGGCCCGCTGCACCTCGGCCAGGAGGTCGGCGGAGTGCATGCCGGAAAGCCCGCCGTTGCGCCGCCCGACGGGCGTCCGCACCGCTTCCACCACTACGACGTCGCGCATGTCATGACCGCCTGGTTCGCTGGGATGGTGCCCTCACGGTAGTGCCGGGCTGCTCGTCTCGGGATCGGCGCCGAGGCCCCGCAGCAGGAAGCGCCGCACCTGCTCCGCGAGCTGTTCGTAGGTCAACGGGCGCGCCGGGTGGAACCACTGGCTGATGCCGTTGAGCATGTCGAAGACGTTGTTGGTGACGATGCCGGGGTCGATCCCGGTGTCGAAGCTGCCATCGGCGATCCCGGCTTCGACGATGTCGCGGACGAAGCGATGGATGCGCGCCCGCTTGTCCATCACGATCGCCTGGCGCTCGGCGCTGAGGCGGCGCAGGTCGCGCTCGGCGATGGCGGCGTAGCCGGGGTTGTCGCGCAGGATGCCGACCCAGCGCTCGACGAAGGCGCCGAGCCGGGTCGGGGGATCGGCCGCCTCGAGGGCCGCGCCCTCCTCGACGACCACGATGCCGCGGCTGTGGTTGCCGTCGACGATGGCGAAGAGGAGGTCCTCCTTGCTGTCGATGTAGTAGTAGAGGCTGCCTTTGAGCAGCCCGACCCGGGCGGCGATGTCCTCGATCCGCGCGGCCGCGTAGCCCTTCTCGTCGAAGACGTCGCCCGCCGCGTCCACGATCTCGTTCCATCGCTCGGGGCGCAGGCTGCCGGGGCTCCGGCCGCCCTCGCCGATCGGTCGACGCGCTTCGGGGGCGACGGCCACGCGGTCCCCCCTCTTCGTCGTCGGCCCGGACCGTTCCTCACCCTACAAGTGGCCCCAGTTGGTCAGTCCGACCGGATCCTCCGAGTCGTCGTCTTGACACAATCATTCAACTGTATTTGAATCGAACCACGGTTTGAATTCCGAGACCGGGGGGACACCGATGGCCAGCAGGCGCGTCACACCCACCCGCCCCGTCGTGGCGGGAGATGCCGAGGTACTGATCGACGAGCTGAGGGTCGGCCCCTCGCTCCGCGCCGAGGGCCTCGACGCCGGGCATGTCGCCACGCTGGCGGAGCTGGCCGGCGCCTGGCCACCCATCCTCGTGCGGCGGGACGATGGCTCGGTGGTCGACGGCCAGCACCGGGTGGCGGCGGCGCGGCGCCTCGGCCTCGGCACCCTGCAGGTGAAATGGTTCGCCGGCTCGGCCGAGGACGCGTTCGTCGAGTTCGTCCGCTGCAACGTCGGCCACGGCCTGCCGCTCGGCCTGGCCGAGCGCCGTTCGGCGGCCGGCCGGATCCTGCGGTCGCACCCGGAGCGCTCCGACCGCAGCATCGCGTCCGTGTGCGGCGTGTCGCCGAAGACCGTCGCCCGGCTGCGCCGCGGGCTCGCGTCGACGGCCGCCTGCGATCATCCGGCCCGGCGGGTGGGTCGCGACGGCCGCGTGCGTCCGATCGACCACGCCGAGCTCCGCGCCCGGATCACCGAGGAGCTCGAGCGGCGTCCGCAGGCGTCGTTGCGCTCGATCGCCGCCGTCGTCGGGTCGTCGCCCGAGACCGTGCGGAGCGTGCGCGGGAAGCTCCGGGCGGTGGCCGGCGAGCCCGTGCCCGACGCCGAGCCCGTGCTCGACACCGAGGCGACCGTCCTCGGACTCCTCAACCGCTCCCGGCGAGTCGGCCACCGCTTGGAGGGTGACCGGGCCTTCGGCGGGCGGGAGCACGGCGCCGAGTTCGTGCAATGGTTCGACGCCACGACGGTCGAGCCGGCCGATCTCTGGGCGCACGTCGGCACGGTGCCGCGCAGCCGCATCTACGAGGTCGCCGACGAGGCGCGCCGCCGGGCGGCCTTCTGGACCGACTTCGCCGACTCGCTCGAAGGCCAGGTCCGCCGCCGCGCCTGAGTTCCACACCCACACGAGGAGCGCCACATGCCCAAGGTCGACCTGCCGTTCTCGATCAACGACGCCGACAACCACTTCAACGAGCCGCCCGACCTGTACGAGCGCTACATCGACCCGCAGCATCGTGAACTGGCCATCCGCTACGTCACCGACGCCGGAGGTCGCGAGCTGCAGCTCTTCGCCGGGCGACCGTCGAAGTTCGACGCCAGCCAGGTCACCTACTCGGCCGACGAGCTGGCGAAGATGCTCGGCGACGTGCCGTCCCGCAGCGGGGACGAATCCGGCGGGTCGGGGAGCACGGTGCCGGGGATGCTCCTCAATCGGCTGAACCCGCTCAAGGGCCTGAGCGACGCCGAGCGCCGGGAGCTGATCGCGCAGTTCCGCGAGCAACGCGAGGCCTACGGCAACCGCGACGTCCGGCTCGCGCTGATGGACGACCAGGGCATCGACAAGGCGCTGATGTACCCCGCGAGCGCGCACGACATCGAGTTCGAGTTCGCCGACGACCTCGAGGCGCTCTACGCGAACGTCCGCGCGTTCAACCGCTGGATCCACGAGGAGATCGGGTACGCGTACCGGGGCCGGATGTTCCTGCCGCCGTACCTCGCGCTCGCCGACGTCGACCTCGCGCTCGCCGAGCTCGAGACGCTGCTCGAGACCGGGACGCCGATGGTGCAGTTCAAGTCGGGTCATGCGCACGGCGGGCGTGCCAACCCGTTCGGCGGCCGTTCGATCGCCGATCCGGTGTTCGACCCGATCTGGGCGCGCATCAACGAAGCCGGCCTGCGGGTCGCAGTCCACCTCGGCGCCACCGACTACCAGAAGTACGGCGCCGAGTGGAGCGAGGATCCCGAGGTCACCTTCGGCGGCTTCGACGCGTTCCAGTGGGTCATGTACTGGGGTGACCGTCCGGCGATGGAGCTCACCGCGGGCATGATCCTGCACAACCTCTTCGGGCGGTTCCCGAACGTGCAGGTCTGCCTCTCCGAACAGGGCACGGTCTGGCTGCCGTACACGCTGCGCAAGATGGACCACGCGTTCCTCATGGGCCGCAAGGCCAAGTGGGGCGAGCTCGACGAGCGGCCGAGTGAGATCTTCCGCCGTCACTTCGTGGTCGCGCCCTTCCCCGAGGAGAACGTGGAGCGCGTCGTCGCCGAGGTGGGGATCGAACCGATCGTCTTCGGCTCCGACTTCCCGCACGGCGAGGGCCTCGCGTATCCGTCGGAATACGTCGGTGCGCAGCTGACGTCGTTCACCGACGACGAGAAGCGCGCCATCATGCGCGAGAACCTCGAGCGCTACCTGCCAGTCGTCTGAGTTCGGTCGCCGGATACTGGTCGAGAGGCCGGGACGCACGCGCCGATCAGGCGGTCGGTGCGCTCACGTGGGGGAAGAGCTCTTCGAACGCGCCGCGGGTGATGCGCTGGCGAACCTCAGGCGCGACGTCGTCGAAGAGCTCATGCAGCGTCTTCTGTGTGTGGCCGAACGTCCCTTCGAGGTGCGGGTAGTCGCTGCCCCACAACACGTTGTGATAGCCCATCGCCCACAGTGCCGCCGGCGCCGACTCGTCGTGCTGGAACGACGCGTACACCTGACGGAAGAGGATCTCCTTCGGCAGGCGTGAGAGCTGCGGTCGCACGAACATCCCGTGCTGGCGGTAGCCCTCGTTCATGCGGTCGCCGAGGAACGGCACCCACGTGGCGCCGCCCTCCGAGATCAGGACCTTGAGCTCGGGATGCCGGTCGAGTGCGCCGCTCGCGACCATCTTCATGGCGGCCTTCTGGCCGCCGTACGTCGTGTCGACGTAGTTCAACACCGCGCCACCGGGGCCGCGGTACGCGGTCGCCTGGTCGCTGCCGTCGGTGCCGATGTGGAAGCCGATCACCATGTCCGCTTCGTCGGCGGCCGCCCACAGCGGCTCCCACGAATCATGGTTCCAATCGTCCGTGCCCGGCGGGTTGCCGGTGGGGAGGCTCACGATCTTCAGGCCGATGGCGGCGGCGTGCGCGAGCTCCCGGACCGCGTCCTCCACCTGCAGCATCGGCATCAGCGCGGCGGGGACGAGGCGATCGGGGGCGACGTTCTGAACCTCGGACACCAGCCATTCGTTCTGCGCGTGGGCAGCTTCGCGGACGAGCTGGGGATCCTCGATCATGTTCGACCACAGACCGATCGACGAGTACATCACCTCGCCCCACACGCCCTCCTCGTCGAGGTCCTTCAGGCGGGCGACCGGATCCCGGGTGCCGGGCGGGCGCACGCTGAGCTCGTGGATGGTGAGGCCGTCCGCGCCCTTGGCCGTCATGACCTTGGGCAGCGTGCGGTGGAAGCTCTTGCCGTCGACGTGGACGATCTCCTCGTTCTCGCCGACCATCTCGGAGCGGGGCATCCGCTCCGCCTGCTTCGCAGGCAGGATCTGGTGCCACAGATCCTCGGGCTCCAGGAAATGCGAATCGCCCGAATGGGCCCAGATCTTGTCGGCCATGCTGAAGCTCCTCGGTAGGTCTACTTAGTAGAACACAGGTTCCCGAGAGGTGCAAGACTCGGCGTCATGAACGTCGGCGTCTATTTCGACCTCCGGAACGCGTCCCCGTGGCGCCAGGATCCGGCCCGGCTCTACGGGTACACCCTCGAGTTGTGCGAGGAAGCCGAGCGGCTCGGCGCCCATTCGGTCTGGCTCTCTGAGCACCACCTGTTCGACGACGGCTACCTGCCGCAACCGCTCACGTTCGCGGCGGCGGTCGCGGCGCGAACGACGCGAGTGCGGATCGGCACCGCAGTGTTGCTCGCGCCCCTGCACTCGGCGGCTGAGATCGCCGAGCAGGTGGCGGTGGTCGACCTCGTCAGCAACGGGCGCGTCGACTTGGGGCTCGGCGCAGGGTACCGGGTGCCCGAGTTCGAGCTGTTCGGCGCCGACATCTCGCGGCGCTACGGACTCACGGACGGGCGGGTCCGCGAGCTCCGGGCGCTGTGGGTCGAGGGCCGGGTGACGCCCGCTCCCGTCCAACCGCGCGTGCCGATCTGGCTGGGGTACCAGGGCCCGAAGGGCGCTCGGCGGGCCGGGCGGCTGGGGGAGGGGCTCCTCTCGGCGACCGCCGCGCTCCGGGAGCCGTACGAGGCGGGACTGCGCGAGGGCGGCCAGGACCCCGCGTCGGGTCGGATGGCCGGGTCGTTCCAGAGTTTCGTCACCGACGATCCGGACCGCGACTGGCCCGCGGTCTCGCGACACCTCGCGTACCAACTCGACTCCTACCGCCGCTACATGGTCGAGGGCACGGATGCACCCGTTCCGAAGCCGGTGGATCCCGAACGCGTCCGCGCCCGCGACTCCGACTCGCCGCTTGCTTCGTTCGTCTACGGCACGCCCGACGACGTCGCGGAGACGGTCCGGGCGCGTATCGCCGGCGCGCCGGTGGAGACCGTCTTCTTCTGGGTGTCGATCGGTGGGATGCCCGAGTCGATGTGCGCGCAGCACGTGCAGACGCTCTGCACGCAGCTCGCTCCCTTGCTTGCAGACGCGTAGCTCAACTCGCGCCGGGCCAGAACCCGGCCCAGGTCGGGAACGCGTCGGGCAGCGCGGGCGGGTCGCCGTGCCAACTGTCGAAGGCGACCGACTGCGGGTGCTCGTTGACGTCGGCGGCGTACCAGTGCCGTTCGCGCCGACGGCGGAAGAGCCACTCTCCGTCGACCCGCTGGTAGTCGTCGAAGTAGCAGATCGCCATGACGATCCACCTCTCGTCGACCTCGTGCTCGGCCCGGCAGTACGTCGCCCCGGTGGCGCGGACGGTGTCGGCGTCGTCGAGTTCGATGCGGTGCCCGCAGATCTGGTGCATGGACCGACCGAACGTGCGGAGCAGGGGATCGATCTGCGCGCGCAGAGCATTGTGACCGAACGAGTCGCGACCGACCTGCACGTCGGGGACGAACAACGACACCCACGTGTCCACGTCGCGCGCGTCGACCGCCATCGCGTAGCGAATCGGCAGCTGTCCGATCGCCAGCTGGCTCTCGACGCGCTCGAGGCGTTCGGCGAGATCGTCGCTCACCGATCGGCGAGGATCAGGTCCGCGGCGCGTCCGGCCATCGCCATCATCGGGCCGTTGAGGTTGCCGGCGACCATCACTGGGAGCACCGAGCAGTCCATGACCCGCAGGTTCTGGACCCCGCGCACGCGCAGGTCCGGGTCCACGACGTCGCTGTCGTTCGGGCCCATCGCGCAGGTGCCGATGGCGTGGTACCCGCAGTACCCGTCGGCGAGGTTGGCTTCCATCACGTCGTCATCCGACTGCACGCCGGGTCCGGGCACGGTCTCGGCCATGATCCGCGCGGCGACCGGGTCGTGGGTGAACAGCTCGCGCATCTTCTGGAAGATGCGCAGCCCGGTCTCGCGGTCGTGGTCGGTGGTGAAGAAGTTGCTGTCGATCTCGAGCGGCGCGTCGGGCGCGGCACCGGTGATCCGCACCGTGCCCTCGCTGTCAGGTCGCAGCACGTAGCCGATGCACTGGATCCCGGGCTTGCGTTCGAGGCCGATGGCCTGACCCGGCACCACCGGCACGGTCGTCCAGGGCGCCATGAGGATCTGGGCGTCGACCCGATCGAGCTCCGGTTGTGTCTTGAGGAATCCGACGATGTCGTACGACGGCGCCGCGAGGGCACCGCGCTTGGTCGCGAGGTACTGGATGCCGCTCATCGCCTGCGCCAACGGGCTGCTGAGCTTGCGGTTGTAGCCAAGGTTCTCGCGCAGGCGGTACTGCAGCGCGAAGCAATGGTGCTCGCGCATGCGCCCGCCGACGTTGGGTTGATCGACGCGCACGTCGATGCCCACGGCGCGCAGCACCTCCGACGGCCCGATGCCCGAGAGCTGGAGAAGCTTCGGGGTGTGGATGCTGCCGAGCGCGAGGATCACGTCGCGACTCGCACGGTGCTGGACGACGGTCGCGCCCTCGCCGATCTGGACCCCGACCACCTTGTCGCCCTCGAACACGAGCGACGTCACCGGAGAGTCGATGGCGACCGTGAGGTTCGGGCGTTTCGCCACCGGGTGGAGGAACGCCTTCGCCGCGCTCACCCGTTCGCCGCCCTTGATGTTCGCCATCGCGTACCCGATGCGTTCGCCGTCGACCTCGTTGAGGTCGTCGACGCGCTCCAGCCCGATCCCGGCACCGGCGGCGATCATGTCGTCGGTCAGCTCACTGCGGATCGTCCCGCTCGAGATGCCGAGCGGACCGCCAACGCCACGCGTCGGCGACGCGCCGAACTGGTTGTCTTCCATCGCCTTGTAGTGGGGGACGATCTCGTCCCACCCCCACGCGACGTTGCCGGACGCAGCCGCGAGGCCGTCCCAGTCCGCCTGCACTCCGCGGTTGTAGACCATCCCGTTGACCGCACTGGACCCGCCGAGTGTCTTGCCCCGCACCCAGACCTCGACGCGTTTCGACCTCCCGATCGGCTCGGTGGGGAAGAACCAGGCGAAGCGCTCGTTGCCGAGCAGCTTCCCGAAGCCGCGCGGGATACGCACCATGAGATTGTTGTCCTTGCCTCCGGCCTCGAGGAGCAGGACGCGGTTGGCCGGGTCCGCCGACAGGCGGTTGGCGAGCACGCAGCCGGCCGATCCCGCGCCCACGATGACGTAGTCGAACGCCTTGCCGTCGCCGTCCACGCGGCCCCCCTTCGTCGGGACGACTCACGCTAATGACTTCGCGGAATCGTGTCAGTTGGACGAATGGAACGACGCCGCCCAACGCCGGATGGCGGTGAAGCCGCGCACCTCGTTGGCCGCCCAGGCTGGGTGCTCGACGTAGCGCTGATGCTCCCAGATGTTGATGTCTCGCGGGAGCTGGTGCGTGGCGTCGCACATCCGTTGTTTGAGTCGTCCGGGTTCGTTGTCGCCGTCGGCCCGTTCGAGCCACACGGTCTGGAACATCTCCGACGTTTCGTCGTCGATCGGGGTCGTCGCCAGCACGATCACGACGTACGGGTTCGTCGTGCTGCCGAGGGCGGTGAACGACAGCCCGACGCCGACTTCGAGGATGTCGAGCGCGTCCGCGGTCGCGTTGTCCGGGTCGGTCACCCACTTCGCTCCGAACCCGAGCTTGACCCGGAACAGGTGCCCTTCAGGCTCGCTAATCACGACCACGGGAATCGCCTTCGTCTCGTGCACGGTCTTGAAGTGTGACGGGTCGGCCGCGTTGTCAAGCACGACGAACGAGTCGAGCGCGAGCGCGCCAAATCGGATCTGTCCGTCGGGGTGCGCAGCGTGGTAGTCGGAGTCCGCGACGTCGGAGCCAAGCGCTGCGAACACGTCCGGCGGAGACCACGACGGCCCGGAACCGTCGTAGTGGTGCCAGAGGTAGACGATGTCGTTCTGTTCCATGACCGGCCACGAACGGATGCGCACCGCCCGGTTGGGTCGATCCTGGTAGGGGATGGCGACATTCTGACCCTCGCCGTTCCACTCCCAGCCGTGGAACGGGCAGATCACCCGGTCGCCGCAGACCTCTCCGCCATAGCCCAGGTGGGCGCCCATCTGGCCGCAGTACACGTCAAGAGCACGGAGCGTCCCGTCGTCGGCGCGGAACACCACCACCTCCTCGCCGAAGTACTGCTTCGCAGCAATGTGTCCGGGAGGGAAGTCGGTCGACCAGCCGATCTGGAACCATCCCGCGGGCTTCATCATGTTGGGCGGCACGCGTCTCATGCCGGTAGGATATATCTCAGCCGGGATAAATACCAGAGAGGAGGTGCGCAGTGCCCAAGGTCGTCGATCACGAACTGCGGCGGAGTGAGCTCGCGCAGGCGGCGTTGCGCGTCATCGGTCGAGACGGGCTCGAAGCGGCGACGACACGTGCCGTGGCCGAGGAGTCGGGTTGGTCGACCGGGGTCCTGAAGCACTACTTCGACGGCAAGGATCACCTCCTGCACGAAGCGCTTCGAGAGCTCGAACGCATGAACCTCGAACGTTTCGAGCGAGCCCGCCGAGCGTCGAACGGGCGGGCCGCGATCGGAGCCGCGCTCGTGGGCATTCTTCGCGGTGGAGAAGACGAGTCGCGTGTGTGGATCGCCTTCATGAGTCGAGCCAGCGTCGACCGCGCGACCGCGACCGGAATGCACAGAGCAATCCAGGTGTGGGTCGCTCGGTGGGCCGAACTGGTCGTCTCCGGTCAACAGGACGGCTCGATCCGTCCCGACCTCGACCCCGACCAGGTGGCAGCCGAACTCCACGCCCTGATCAACGGGCTTCGACTCCAGGCCGCGTTCGGGAAGACGGGATCACCGGCGATCCGTGCCGGCCGTGTGGAGGAGCAGTTGGTCTTGCTGCGGTCCCTGGATCCCGTTCACGCCGAATCGGTTCGATGATGCAAGGTGTGCTGCACTCGACCAATTGCCATTGGAGGTAGGACGTTGATCATCGCCGAACCGACGGCCCCGGAGGCTGCCGACGTCATCGCCATCAACCACCTTGCCGCGTCATACGCGGAGGCGGTCTCGAGGTTGCAGATCGAGGAAGCGGTGGACACCTATGCGGTCGACGGTGTGCTCGCATCGCCGACGACGGACGACGCGGTCGGGCGCGCCGCGATCGTCTCGGTGATCAGCATGACGACGGCCTCGCTGGAGTTCGTGTTCCAGACGGTCCACGCCGGGCTCGTCAGCGTCGACGGAGATCGCGCATCAGCTCGGTTTCCGGTCACCGAGTGGTCGCGGCGGAAACGCGATGGTGTCACCATGCTGTTCCTGGGTCTGTACGAAGATGACGTCGTGCGCACTCCGGAGGGTTGGCGGTTCGCCCGCCGTGAGCTGGTGCCGCGGACGCTCGGCAAGGCCGAGCTGTTCTCCGGCCGGATCCACGATCCTGTGGTGCGATCGACGTTTTGAGCGCGGATGGACGCTCCTTGACATCGTGGCGCCCCTCGGTAATCCTCTGACTTATCACACTGAATGAGCAGACCTTGTCCGCCGCGCTCCTCGAGTGCCGCGGGTTGTCCGCCGGGTACGGCGGTATGGCGGTCGTGCGCGACCTCGATCTCCGGGTCGGGCCCGGCGAGGTCGTGGCGTTGATCGGCCCGAACGGCGCCGGGAAGACCACCACCCTGCTTACGCTCTCGGGTGAGTTGCCTCCGATCGCAGGCGAGGTGCGCTTCAACGGTGAGCTGACGACGGCGCCGCTGTTCAGGCGCGCCCGCCGAGGGCTGGGATTCGTCACCGAGGAGCGCTCGGTGTTCATGCGGCTCTCCACCGCCGACAACCTCCGCCTCGCCCGTGCGTCGCGTCGCGACGCCACCGCGCTGTTCCCCGAGCTCGAGCCGCTGATGGGGCGGAGCACGGGTCTCCTGTCCGGCGGCGAGCAGCAAATGCTCGCGCTCGCTCGCGCACTCGCTCGGAAACCGACGATGCTCCTCGCCGACGAGCTCTCACTCGGGCTGGCGCCGCTGGTGGTCCAGCGGTTGCTCCGCGCGGTGCGCGACGCGGCCGATCAGCGCGGACTCGGTGTGCTCCTCGTCGAGCAGCACGTGCGTCAGGCGCTGCAGATCGCCGACCGCGTCTACGTCATGCAACGGGGAGAGATCGCGATACAAGGAACCGCGGACGACGTGCACGGCCGGCTCGACGAGCTCGAAGCGACCTACCTCGCGGGTGCGACGAACGGGTCCGACCCACTGGCTTAGGTCAGGAGCTCCAACACCGTCGTCGCGTCGTCGCCGTGGAGCACCATCTTGGCGTACTCGTCGAGGTGGTGGAGCCAGAGCTCGAGCGCGGCGTCCGGGTCGTCGGCCGCGAGGAGCTCGAGCAGGCGCGCGTGCGTGCGGGCCCCACCGATCGCGTTCGCCCGGACGTCGAGTTCGCTGTGCTGCGCAACTTCGTACTGCCCGTGGAGCTCGATGATGTGGTGGATCATCTCCTCAAAGATGCCGAGCGTCTGGTTACCACCGATCTGTACCAACAGCCGGTGGAACTGGTCGTGGCACCGGATGATCTCCAGCGGCTCGATGGCGGCTTCCATCGCCGCGATGTTCTCCTCGAGCACCCGTAGGTCCGGGCGCTTGACGCGTTCGAGGATCATCCGGAGCGAAGCGATCTCGAGTGCCCGGCGGGCGTCGTAGACGTCCGCGACCGTCGCGCCCCGGAACTGGAGCACGAGCCCCGCGTACCTCGCGGCGGCGTCGCCGTCAGGAGTGTGGATGCGGGCGCCGCCGCGGGCGCCACGCTGGATGCTGAGCAGCGCTTCGCCTTCGAGCACGCGGAACGCTTCGCGCAACGTCGGTCGCGAGACACCGAAGCGCTGCATGAGCTCGTGCTCCGGGGGCAGCGCATCACCTTCCTCGAGCTCGCCGCGCACGATCTGTCCGCGCAGCTGCGCGGCGACGAGCTCGGCCGCCTTCGGGACGCGCACCGGAGTGGCGATGTCGGTTGCGCGGACGGTGTTCGTCATCGACGTTCCTGTTCGACGGTTCGCTAGTTGGACGTTGCGTGGCGTCTCCCCGACGCGTCCGCGTGATGCCTTGTAGTGTAATCATCAAGCGGAATACGCTGAACCCGCCTTCGGGGGGAGTCGACCGGGTGAACGAGTTCCTGCAGTTCGCGCTCTTGGGTCTGGGCTTCGGTGCGCTCTACGCGCTCGCGGCGCAGGGTGTGGTGCTCATCTACCGGGGCTCGGGCGTCATCAACTTCGCCCAGGGCGCGATGGGGATGATGGGCGCCTTCGTCTACTACACCCTGCACTACCACCCGGTGGAGGCGGGCGGGATCATCCCACAACAGCGGTTGGGGTTCTGGCCGTCGCTGGCCGGGGGCGTGCTCGTCTCCGCGCTCCTCGGGCTCCTCACCTACGTGCTCGTGATGCGACCGCTCCGGCGGGCGTCGCCGCTCGCCCGGCTCGTCGCCACGCTGGGCGTGCTCACGATCCTGTCGGCGCTCGCGGCGACGGGCCCCAAGATCGGCGACCTGTTCGAATGGGGATCCACTCCCATCCTCTTGACGAGCTTCTTCCCGCGTGACGTCATCGATCTCGGGGGCGGCGTGACGCTGTCGAGCGGCGCCGCGATCGTGCTCGCGGTCACCGTCGGGCTCACCGCGGTGCTCTGGCTGGTCTATCGGTTCACGCGCTTCGGGCTCGCCACCACCGCGGTGGCGGAGAACGAGCGGGCGTCGTCGGCGATCGGGTGGTCCCCCGACCTGATCGCCGGCGCCAACTGGGCGATCGGCGCCGGGCTCGCGGGGCTGGCCGGGGTGCTGATCATCCCGTTCTTCGGCGGGTTGAACGTCTACCAGCTCACGAGCCTGGTGCTCGCGGCCCTCGCGGCGGCGCTGGTCGGGCGCTTCACCTCGTTCCCGATCACCCTCGCGGCCGGGCTCTTCATCGGGGTGCTCCAGTCGACGCTCAACCACTACCTGACCGATGTCAGCTGGCTCAGCGGCGCCGCGCTCGGTATCAGCGTCTCGGCACCGTTCTTCGTGATCGTCATCTACCTCATGGTCAGTGGCACCGCGCTGCCGATTCGTGGCTACGTGTTCGATCGTCTCCCCGCACTGGGGACCGGCCGGCTCCGGCCCGGACTGATCGTGGGGCTGACAGCCGCCACGACCGGGCTCCTCTTCCTGCTGTCGCAGAAGTGGGTCGACGCGATCACGACGTCGTTGATCTTCGGCATCGTCCTGCTCTCGATCGTGATGGTCACCGGCTTCTGCGGGCAGATCTCGCTCGGGCAGTGGGCGCTCGCGGGGATGGGCGCGTTCATCGCCGCCCGTCTGGTCGCGGCGTCCGGCGTGCCCTTCGAGCTCGCGGCGCTGATCGGGATCGTCGGCACCGTCCCGCTGGGCTTGGCGTTCGCACTCCCGGCGGTGCGCACGCGCGGGGTCAACCTCGCGATCGTCACTCTGGGGCTCGGGCTCGCGGTGCAGGCCATCGTGTTCGACAACTCAGAATGGAACGGCGGGATCGGCGGCACGGTGATGGGTCGCCAGACCGTGTTCGGGATCTCGATCGACCGGATCGACCACCCCGAGGCGTACGGGATCCTCACCCTCATCTGCTTCCTCGCGGTGGCGATCATGGTGGCCAACGTGCGGCGGGGGAGGGTGGGTCGCCGGTTGATCGCGGTGCGCACCAACGAGCGCGCCGCCGCCGCGCTGGGCATCAACATCGTCGGCGCCAAGCTCTACGCGTTCGGGCTCGCGTCCGCGATCGCCGCGCTCGGCGGCATCCTCTACGCGTTCCGCAGCCGATCGGTCGACTTCTCCACGTGGAGCTTCGGTGTCGACTCGATCGTGCTCGTGGGTCTGGCCGTCATCGGCGGGATCGGCTTCACGATCGGTCCCCTCTTCGGGTCGGTCCTGGCGGCCGGCGCGATCGGTGCTGCCGTCTCCTCGGAGTTGTTCTCCGGACTCGAGGACTACATCGTCCTCATCGGTGGGATCAGCCTGATCGCCATCCTGTTGGCCGATCCCGACGGGCTCGCCAGCCAGAACACGAAACTTGGCCATCGGGTGCTGGCGTGGTTCCGGCGGGCCTCACCGCCAGCTCCGGCGATCACCCTGCCCGAGCTCGGTGCGCGTCACACCGTCGAGCCGCTCGTCCTGCGCGTCGAAGGCCTGGAGGTCCGGTACGGCGGCGTGGTCGCCGTCGACCGACTGTCGCTCGAGGTCCGCCCGGGGGAGATCGTCGGCCTGATCGGTCCGAACGGTGCGGGCAAGACGACCGCGATCGACGCGATCACCGGCTTCGCTCGCATCCATGCGGGAGACGTCGTGCTCGGTGACTCGAGCATCCGGCGTTTGCCCGCGTACCGAAGGGCGCGTGCCGGCGTGTCGCGATCGTTCCAGTCGCTCGAGCTCTTCGAGGACCTGACCGTGTTGGAGAACCTGCGCACGGCGTCGGACGAGCGCGATTGGTCGGCGGGCCTCACCGGACTGGTGTGGCCCGCGGATCCGCCACTGCACTCTGCTGCCGTCGCCGCGATCCGGGAGTTCGGGCTCGAGGGCGATCTGCAACGAACGGTCACCGATCTGGCGTTCGGTCGGCGTCGCCTGGTCGGGATCGCCCGCGCCGTCGCCACGCAACCGTCGATCCTGTTGCTCGACGAGCCCGCGGCCGGACTCGGCGATGCCGAGAGCGCCGAGCTCGCCGGACTGGTCCGTCGGTTGGCGGACGAGTGGGGCATCGGCGTGCTCCTCGTTGAACACGACATGCGGTTCGTGATGGACGTGTGCGACCGGATCGTCGTCCTCGACTTCGGGCGGACGATCGGGAGTGGCACACCGGAAGGGATCCGGCGGGACCCGGCGGTCGTGGCGGCCTACCTGGGCGAGCCGCTCGAAGAGCTCGTGTAGCCGGTCGAACGCGGCGGTCTCCGGTGTCCAAGCGCGCCGGAAGCTGCGGAAAATTGCTCTGTTACATTTAGCGGATTGTGCGGCTTCGGGGACACCCCAGGCCGGTTCCCGAGGGGGGGAAGCTCATGCGACGGAAGTGGCTCGCCGCGGTTGCCGCGGCTGCTCTGGTGGCGACCATCGGCGTGGCCACGACCGCCGGCGTCTCCGGCGCATCGACGCCGAAGGCATCGTTCACGGGGTCACCGATCAAGATCGGTCTGACCTACGTGTGCAACGCGGCGCAGCCGCCGTCGGTGTGCGAGATGGCTCCCTCGGCGCAGGCGGCCGTGAAGTACTTCAACGCCAAGGGCGGGGCCAAGACTGCCGACGGCAAGACCCATGAGCTGTCCGTGCTGGTGTGCAACAACGAGAACGACCGCACCAAGACCGCGGACTGCGGGCGCCAGTTCGTCGACGCCAAGGTGACCTTCGCGACCGGCGGCGCGGTCAACGCCGACGAGATCGTGCCGGTCCTCGGCGCCGCGGGCATCGCGTACTTCAATCCGACGCCACTGGGCACCGGCACAGTGGAGGGCGGGGAGAAGAACTCGTACCTCCTCGGGAGCACCCTCAGCCTGTTCCAGGGGCTCGTCCAGCAGTTGGGCAAGGCCGGCAACAAGGACATCGCGATCGTGGCGCAGGGTGCGGGTACCGCGATCGCGGGGCTCACCAAGAAGATCGCGGCGGACAACGGCGCGCAAACGACGTTGGTGGAAGTCGCGCAGACCAACCCGAACTGGGCGCAGGCCGCCGAGCAGGCATCATCGGCCGACGTCATCATGACCGTGGCCGACAAGTACGGCACCAAGGCGTTCCTCGACGCCATGGTGCAGGGCGGCAAGACCACTCCGGTGACCAGCGTGATCGGCATCGTCGGTGACCAGCTGGTCCAGGCCACCGGCGGCAAGGACAGCCCGCTCTTCGGGCAGATCTCGACCGGGTACTTCCCGCCGGTGCCCGACAAGGCCTGGGCCGACTACCGGGCGGCGATGAAGAAGTACTCGCCCAAGACGCTCCAGGAGCCGGCGAGCCAGAGCATGTTCATGTCGGTCCAACTGGGGAACGAGGTCATCAAGACGATCGCCAGCGACCCGACCGCGGCGAACTTCATCACCGCCGCCGACGCGATGACGAGCATCCCGACACTCGGTGGGAAGCTGCCGTCGGGCCTCAGCTTCCAGAAGCCGCAGGGGCTCTACCCCCGCCAGTTCAACAACACCTTCTGGGGCGACCTGAAGATCACGGCCACCCAGGTGACCAACGCCAAGGGCGCGTCGTTCCTCCCGGTTCCCGCACTCGGGTAGCCGGACCGCACTCGTTCGACCGACCGGCCGCCACCCTCGGGTGGCGGCCGGCTCGCGTCCGGGCGCCGGGTCAGAGCAGGGCGCGGAGGTCCTGTTTCTTGATCTTGCCGGTGATGGTCTTCGGCAGGTCGTCGACGAACACCACCTGGCTCGGCTTCTTGTAGCTGGCAAGATGCGCCCGGCAGTACGCGACGACGTCTTCGCCGCTGAGCTCGCGGTTGGCCGCCCGCACGACGAACGCGACCACGCGCTCGCCGTACACCTCATCGGTCCCGCCCACGACCGCGACCTGAGCGATCCCCGAGAGCTCGTGGAGGACGCGCTCGACCTCGGTCGGGTAGATGTTCTGTCCTCCGGAGATGATGAGATCCTTCTTGCGGTCGACGAGGTAGAGGTAGCCGTGCGCGTCGGCGTACGCGATGTCGCCGGTGTGCAGCCAACCGCCGGCGAGCGCGGCGGCGGTTCCCTCGGGGTCATTCCAGTAGCCGATCATCACGAGGTCGCTGCGCACACAGAGCTCACCCGGTTCACCGGGTGCACAGACGCGGAGGTCGTCGTCGAGCACCGCGACCGCGGCCATCCCGATCGGTCGCCCGATCGACTCGAGCAGGTGCTCGTCGCCCGCGAGCGCGCGACAGTGGTCGTCGGTGGTGAGCACCGTGACGAGGAGCGTGGACTCGGACTGGCCGAAGCCGGTCGACAGCGCGCCGAAGCGCGCCGCGAGCCGTCGAGCGATCGGCGCGGGCATGGGCATGCCGCCGTAGCTCAGGACCCGCACCGACGACAGGTCGGTGTCGGGGAACGCAGGGTGATCGAGCACGAACTGCGCCATCGTCGGCGCCAGTGCGGTGCGGGTGACGCAGTGGTGTTCGATCAACTCGAGGAAGCGGCCGGGCTCGAAGCTCTCGAAGAGCAAGACCGGGACACCGCGGCAGTGGTGGACCAGCACCTGGAACCCCGATGCGTGGCACATCGGGAAGGTCATCAAGAAGCTGTCGTCGGGGCGGAGTTCGCTCTCGAGCGCGTTCGTCACCGCAGCCATCCGAGCGCCGAGGTGACTGATGAGCGCGCCCTTCGGGAAACCCGTCGTCCCGCTCGTGTAGATCAGGAACGCGGGCGTGGCTTCGTCGATCGGCGGCGGCGGCGCGTCGGGTCGCCCGACCGACTTGAGCGCCTCGTATCCGAGCGCGGAGTCGGGCGGCGCGCCACCGATGAGCACGACCCGCTCCAGGGATTCCACCTGCGCCAGCATCGGTTCGATCGCCGGGAGAAGGTCGTGTTGCACGATCAACACCCGCGCGCTCGCGTTGGTCAGGATCCACGCCCACTCCCGTGGGTGCAGCCGGTAGTTCAGCAAGGTCAGGACCAGTCCGGCACGGGGGACGCCGTACTGGCACTCGACGTACTCCGGGATGTTGCGGGCCAGGATCGCCACCCGATCACCCGGTTCCGTGACCGCGCGCAAGCCGCTTGCCAACCGCGCTCGATTCCTGCGCCAACTCGGCGAACGTGATCGTGCGATCCTCGAACACGACAGCGGGCCGCGTCGGCCAGTTGGTCGCTCCGAAGTCGACGAGGTCATGGATGGGCACGGTGCACCTCCGGCACGACATCGCGCATGATGCGTTCGGCCCCTCGCACGGCGTCCGTGTCGCACACAGTGATGACGAAATGCCGGGCACCGGCGTCGGCGAATGCCGACAGCTTCGCCGCAACCTCCTCCGGGGTACCGACCACGGCGACATGATCGATCATGGCTTCGAAGCGCGCGCCATCGCCGGCCTGCGCATTGCCGACGAACGTCACGGCCTTGCGGCGCGCCTCGGCGGCATCGTCGTCGACACTCACGAACACGAAACACATCCAGGCGAAGTCGCCGAGGTCGCGCCCGATCGTGGCTGCGTGCTCGCGCACCGACTCCACGGACGCGGCGTACTGCGCGGGGGAGTAGAGGAATGGCATCCA
Source organism: uncultured Actinomycetes bacterium (assembly GCA_963819475.1). Classification (GTDB taxonomy): domain Bacteria; phylum Actinomycetota; class Acidimicrobiia; order IMCC26256; family DASPTH01; genus DASUAS01. The sequence goes on along the minus strand of CAWFWE010000010.1, from coordinate 77,037 downwards.
ACCGTCGCCCGATGCTGCGGCGCGACGCATGGCCGGCGCCTTGCGCCCGGCGACGATCACGGGTGGGCCGCCCGGCTGCACCGGAGGCGGATCGATGCCGATGGGTTCGAACGGCCAGGTGGGACCGTCGTTGCCCACCGCCTCGCCGGACCAGAGCCGCTTCAGCACAACGATCGCTTCGTCGGTGCGGGCACCCCGCTCCGCGACCGGTGTCTGCAACGCCTGGAACTCGCCCGGGTACTCACCACCGACGCCCACTCCGAGCATCATGCGGCCACCGGTGGCGCGATCGAGCTCGGCGAACTGCTTGGCCACGATCACCGGGTGGTACAGCGGCGCGAGCAGGACGGCGGTGCCGATCTTCACCCGTTCGGTCTGCCCCGCGAGCAGCGCGGCGCCGACCACCGCCTCGGGCACCGGTCGACCGTTGGCGAGGTGACCCGCCGACCAGAGCGAATCGATGCCGAGCGCTTCGAGCCGCTCGACGTCGGCGCGCGGGCTGGGGCAGTCGGGGCGGCTTCGGGCCACGAAGCCGAACTCGAGGTTCACGGGTCTAGCCATTCCGCGAGTACCTCCTCGTGGTGCTCGCCCATCTCGGGTGGTGGGGCGAGCCCCGAGCCGGCGCGCTCGCCGGTGTGGTGCCAACGGATCGCGCTGGTGATGTTGGGCCACGACCCGAGGTCGCCCTCGAGGATCCCCCGCGCCGCGAAGTGCTCGAGCTCCATCACCTCGGGGATCTGGAGGATCTTCGAGCCGGGCACGTCCCACTCGAGAAAGCGGCGGTCCCATTCGTCGGCGGTCGCGGTGGCGAAGATGGCAGCGAGCTCCCGATGGAGTCTGGCGTCGTCCCATCCGAAATGGATCTGATCGCCGGCGTCGCGCAATGGCACCAGGTCTTCGCGTCCGACGCCCCGACAGAAGGCCTCCCAGAATTTCTGTTCGAGCGCGGCCATGAGGAACGGCTTGCCGTCTTTCGTGAGGTAGGCGTTGTACATCTCGCCGGTGGAGCTGCCGTGCATGTTGAACGCACTCCCCGTGGCGGTCGTCATCGCCAACTCGGTTCGGTGCGACTCGACCAACGCGTCCCAGCACGAGAGGTCGATCCACGCGCCCTCGCCGGTCGTGCGGGCGGAGAGCACCGCGGCCACGATTGCCAACGCCGCGTACGCCGCTCCGAGCTCGTTGCCCCAACTGGTGAACGTCCAGCCGAGTCGCGGCTCGCCGCGGTTCCAGTCCAGGTTCAGGGTGTCGGCCAGCGCGTCCATGTTGAGGCCGTGCGAGGGAAGGGAAGCGTACGGACCGGTCTGGCCGAAACCGGTGATCGAGCACACCACGAGTTCGGGCCGCTCGGACCGCAAGGCTGCGAAGTCGATACCGAGGCGCGCCCACGATCCCGCGAGTTGATTTTCCACGATCACGTCGGTCACTGCCGCGAGCCGGAGGAACATCGCGCGTCCTTCGTCGCAGCGAAGGTCGAGAGCGATTGATCGCTTGCCCCAGTTCTGCGCCATGTGCTGGGGGCTCTCGCCGTCGGCGCCGAAGGGCGGGATGGCGCGGATGCGGTCGCCCCGCGGCGGTTGTTCGACCTTCACGACGTCGGCGCCCAGCGCGACCAGCTTGGCCGAGGTGAGCGAGGGAGGAATGAGGATCCCGAGGTCGAGGACCTTCACATCCCGCAGCGGCTCATAGATCGTGGACATCGTGCTCCCCTCAGGCCTTATTCCCGGGCCGCAATCCCCGGAGGAGCGCGGCGAGCCCGAACTCGAAGTACTCGTCGGCAGGGAGGCGGGCGCCCGGTGGCTCGGGGGTGCCGGCGCGCCTGGCCCGCAACCTGGCCAGGCGCGCGCCGCGGAGGGTTGCCTCCACGGAGAGGCGCCCGAGCAGATAGTTGTGGACCGCAGTGAATGCGAGCGCGGCGTCGTGTTCGGTGAACCCGGCCGACACGAGCATGGCGATGGCCCCGGCCACCAGCCGGTCGGTGCCGGGCGTGAGCACATCGCTGCCGAGGAGGTACGCGCCGACGCCCGGGAACGCCGAGACCCGGGCACGAAGATCGCGCGCGAGGACAGTGAGACGAACGTCCCACGGACCGACCTCGGGAGGGGGAACGTCCACCTCGTCGATCACCGTGTCGGCCACCAGCTGGAGCAGCGCGTCCTTGTTCGGCACGTGGTGGTAGAGGGCCATCGGGGTCACCCCGAGTTCGCCGGCAAGTGCCCGCATGGTGAGGCCGTCGAGCCCGACCTCCTTGGTGACCCGCATGGCACCAGCGACGACTTCCTCCCGCCCGAGCGGCGTCCCCTCCGATGCCCGAGTGCGTGCCATCGACCGTCCTCTTCCGCGCCTGTGTTCTACTAAGTATACTCGCACGATGGCGTCGACGGAGTGGGCGGGTTCGGACTTCCAGGATCCGCCGCGCACCGACGGCGGGGTCGCGCTGTGCGCCGCCTGCCACCGGACCGGGATCTGCCGGCTCGGGCTGTCGACCGAGGTGCTCGGCGCCGACGATGTCGCGCGGTTCGACATCGTGTGCCCTCCGGAGCACGAAGGCGGACCCGGCGTGGCCCACGGAGGGTGGACGGCCGCGGTGCTCGACGAGGTCCTCGGCCACGTGCCGCTTCTCCACGGCACGCTCTCGGTGACGAAGAAACTCGAGGTGGAGTACCTCCGGCCCGTTCCCATCGGCCGCCCGCTCGTCGCCTCCGGGTGGATCGAGCGGAAGGAGGCCGGCTACTGGCACATCGCCGGCGAGCTGGCTCTGGTGGCGACGCACGCGCCACTCGCCCGCGCCCGGGGAGTGTGGGCGCTCCGCGACCGGTCGCACTTCGCGCGCTACGAGGCCTGGCTGGCCGAGCAGGACGCGGCCGCGTCCGCGGGCTGAGAACACGGGGAAGGGGCGTATGGCCGCGATGCCGTCAGAAGCAGAGGTCGAAGGCTGGTTCGAGACCTTGTCGAACTGGGGTCGATGGGGCGCCGACGACCAGGCGGCACGCTGAACGCTGAACTACGTCACGCCCTCCGTGCGCATCGCGGCCGCGGCCGAAGTGTCCGAAGGTGTCACCGTCTCCTGCGCGTGGCCGATCCTCATGAACGTCCACCGCCAGAACGACCGCCTCACGCCGATCCGTTTGACGGAGATCACCGGGGAAGGCCTCACTCCCGAGCGGCTCGCTCGCGCGGGACGGGTATCGACCGCGATCGAATGGGTCGGTCTGCAATTCCACGGGCACAACATCACGCATGTCGACGCGCTGAGCCATGGTGCGCTCGACGCGAAGATGTACAAATGGGTTCCCCGCCAATCGGTGACGGCCACCCGCGGCGCGACGCGCCTCGCAGTGACGAGAGCTACCGACGCGTTGGTGATGCGCGGCGTGCTGCTCGATATCGCCGCGGTCCGCGGTGGGCCTCGTCGCGATGGGCCTCTGGCTGCTCGACAACGTGAACACCCAGGTGCTCGCCGACGCGTGCGAGCGGTTCGGGAGATGGTCGTTCCTGTTCTCCTGCCCGGTCCTGCCGCTCGACGGCGCCACCGGCAGCCCGGTCAACCCCATCGCCCTGTTCTGACTGGAAGAGGACTCTCGTGCGGTCGGATCATCGTCGCCCCCTCCGAGCTCGAGGGCCTGCGCTTCGAGCTCGTCGAGGCGTTGTAGTCGGAGCGTCAGGTGCTCTCGTCGGGTGGCGCGAACACCACCTGCTTCGTCTTCAGCTCCTGGACCTGTTCGGGCGAGTAGCCCAGCTCGCCGAGGATCTGGTCCGTGTGCTGGCCGACCAAGGTGCCGGCCGCGACCCGCCCGGGCGTCTCGGACAACGCGACCGGCGGCCCGGCGCGGAGGATCTTGTCGAACGCGGGATGATCGACCTCCACGACGAGCCCCGTCTCGCGCAGCACCGGGTCGGTGCACGTGAACTCCGAGTGGCTGGCGTCGAACGCCTCGACGCAGGCGACGCCGGCCGCGGTCAGGAGCTCCTCCCACGCGCGAGCGTCCTGTGTCGCGAAGAGTTCGGTGAGAAGGGCGACGAGCGCGTCGTCGTTGGCGAGACGCGCCGCCTCCGAGGCGAAGCGTTCGTCGTCGGCGAGGTCGGGACGGTCGAGCGCGGCGGTCAACGCCTCCCACTCCCGCTGACGCGGCGCGGCCAGGAAGATCCATCCGGTTTCGGCCCGGTAGAGCCGGTAGAGCGCGTGCAGCCCGTGGTTCTCCTCGTCGGCCGTCGCGAGCCGCGGCTTCCCTTCGTAGCGAAGGAAGTCGTCGGCGTAGGCCAGCGCGTTGCCGCCGATCATCGTGGTCGAGACGAACTGCCCCTCGCCGGTGCGACGCTGGTCGTACAGCGCGAGGAGGACCGACGACAGCACCCCCAGTGCGGCATTGGAGTCGCCGTCGACGAGGCCGCGCAGGCGCGGCAGCACGACGATCTGCGCCTCGATCCAGCTCAAGCTCTTCGTGAACTCGGGATCGAGCCAGCGCCCGCCATAGCGACCGATGCTGCCCGCGACCGCCTGCGCGACCTGCGCGTAGATCGGGCGGTGTGCGAACGGGCCGTCGACGCCGTAGCCCGCGGCGTGCACGTACACGAGGCGCGGATTGAGCTTCGACAACGTGGCGTAGTCGAGCCCCATCCGCTCGGCGACGCCCGAGCGGAAGCCGTTGATGAACATGTCGGCGTTCGCGGCCGTTTCCTGCACGATCTTCTGACCTTCGGGAGTCTGCAGGTCGACGGCGAGACTCTCCTTGCCTTCCATCGTCTTCGCGCCGCCGACATCGGGGGCACCGAACGCGGAACGCATCGGGTCGCCGGTGGCACCTTCGAGCTTGATCACCCGCGCGCCCAGCGCGCCGGCCATCGTGACGCCGTACGGCATGGCGTAGAAGTAGCCGAGCTCGACGATCGTGATGCCGTCGAGCGCATGCGCCGGAGCCGCGCCCGTGGAGCGTGACCGAGGGGCCAGCTCCGGGAAGTCGTCGCCGTGTTCGTCGAGCGCGGGAGCCGAACGATCGATCCGCGACGGCGTCTCGGCGAAGCAGGCGACGGGACCGACCTGCTCGATCGCGCCCAGCCTTCTGTCCCGCACCGTTGTCGCCTCACCGTTGTGACGGATCTGCTGGTGGTCGAGACCTTCTTCGCTGAACCGCGCCAGCTCGAATGCGATGTTGTCGTCGGCCAGGAAGACCTTCTCCCAGTGTTCGTACGGTTGCGCCGACATCGCCTCCCAGAGCAGGTCCTCCCACGCCTGGGCGTCCTCCGCGGTCGCGAACTGCGGTTGCTTGTCGAAGCGTGGATCGTCGAAGGTGTGCTCGATCCCGACGGCCCGGCTGAGCGCGTGCGCCTGGTGGGGGAGCATCTGTGTGAAGATCACCCAGCGGCCGTCCTGGGTGGGGACGAAGAAGCTGTAGCGGCTGGCGCCCATGATCGTGGACATCGCGGATGAGCCCTTGGCCGATCCCGTCGCCCGCTGCGTGTGCTGCCACATCATCGTGCCGAAGTAGTCGAGCGGGTTGAAACCCTGCAGCATGGTGGCCTCGACGCGCTGGCCGCGCCCGGTCGTCTCGCGGCGATGAGCGCGGCGAGCACACCGCTGAACGCCATGTGCCCGGTGCCGACGCTGCCCAACGGTGCGTTGACGAAGATCGGACCGGAGCGGAAACCGAACGGCCCGAGGTTGTAGACGCCGGCCTTAGCAGCGACGATGCCCTCGTACGCGGGGAATCGTGCGTACGCGCTGCGCGAGCCGAAGCCCTTCACCGAGCAGTAGACGAGGCCGGGATTGTCGGCGCGGAGCTGCTCGTCTCCGAGACGCCAGCCGTCCGCGACCCCGGCTCCGAACCCCTCGATGATCACGTCGGCCCGTATCGCCAGGTCCTGGACGCGCGTGCGACCCTCGTCGGTGCGCAGGTCGGCGACGATGCTCTCCTTGCCGCGATTCCAGATCAGGAACCCGGCGGGGTGCCGGCTGCGGAGGCGGTCTCCTTCCGGCGGTTCCACCTTGAGCACACGGGCGCCGTTGTCGGCGAACAGCATGCCCGCCAACGACGCGCCGATGCTGCCGGCGCCCATCTCGATCACCTGCAGGCCTTCGCAGATCGTGCGGGTCATTGCACCTCGCCCTTCCGTCGGATCGCGCGGGCGCGCAGGAGCGCGACCGCCAGGACCTGTCCGTCCGCCCCTTCGTCACGCAGCTCGGCTCGACACGCGATCGTGTCGTCGCGCGTCGCGGTGACCTCGGCACTGGCGACGAACGGCCCGACGCGCCCGGCCTTCACGAACCGCGTCGCGAAGTGTTCGACGCGCAACTCGTCGGTACCTGCTCGGTTGGCTGCCGCCTCGAGTGAGGCGGCTTCGAGCGCGACGAGGATCGGGCCGTGGTGCAACGTGTCGACGCCGACCCGCGGTGACAGGCCGGCGATCACGAAGCCTCCTCCGGCGTTCGGGTGCGCGTCGTACGCCTCGCTCAGCGGCGGGAGGTAGGGCGAGTCCGGCACGCCGGGACCGGGATCGGTGTACACGAAACCCTCGGGCGTCGGCGCGAGGACCGCCCAGTCGGCGGTGGCGAAGCCGACCACCCGGCGGGCATCGGAATGGTCCTCGAGCGTTGCTTCCGTGAAGACCTGCGTGCGCGCCTCGCGCAGCACGGTGCCGACGACCCGCACGTCCTCGACGCCCGCACCGTCGTCGAAGACGTGCACGTCGATCCGGGTGAGCGCGAGATGGTGGAATCGGTCGATGTTGATCCCCGCGGTGTCGAGCGCCGCGATGGCCAGCGGCGCCCCGCGCAGGCCGGCCCGCGTGCGCAGATCGCGTCGGATCCGCATGTGTCCCTCGGCGTGGGTCCGATCCCGGAGGACCGACGAGCAGCCGAGGTACCGGTAGCTCACGAGGTCGTCCATGGTCCCGGTCCACACGCCGTAGATCTTGTCCGCCAATCGGGATGGACTGCTGTTGGGCATCAGTTGGACCCCCCCGGGGCGCTCCCGAATCCCAGATATTATCTGAACAAGTTAACGGAATGGAGCGACCATGACCAACGTCGGCCTCTTCGACTGTGACACGCACTGCTACGAGCCGCGGGACGCGTTCACCCGCCACCTGCCCCGCGAATTCCGGGATCGGGCGATCCTCCCGGTGCGCAACGGCAACGGCGAAGAGGTGATCCTCGCCGGGAGCCGGGTCGGCGTCTTCAACAGCGAGTCGGGGCTCGGGTTCGACATGGCGTACCGGCCCGGGTCGCTCAAGGAGATGCTCCGGCAGATGGCGTCGGGCAATCCCGACGAGACCTACGAGCCCGAGCCGATCCGCCCCGAGTACCTCGAGCGGGCACCCCGGCTCGAGATCATGGCGAAGCAGGGCGTCGAGAAGGCCCTGCTCTACCCGGCGGGCATGGCCCTGTGCGCCGAGCACTACTGCGACGACACCGCGGCGCTCTACGCCAACCTCCGCGCGTTCAACCGCTGGTTCGACGACGAGTGGGGCTTCGACCGCGACGGCAAGATCTTCGCAGTAGGTCTCCTCTCATTGCGCGACCTCGATGCGGCGGTGGCGGAGACCGACGCGCTGATCGCGGCGGGGGCGCGCGTCGTGCTCATCCCTACCGGTCCCGCGTATGGGCGTTCACCCGGCGAGGTGTATTTCGATCCGGTGTGGTCGCGGCTCAACGAAGCGGGCGTCGCGGTCGCGCTGCACATCATGCCATTCTGGTACTTCGACGCCATCTCGCCCGCATGGGGCCACGACCCCAATCCCGGCGCGTGGCACATGTCCGCATGGCAGTGGAACAACATCTACGGCGAACGCCCAATCGAGGACACGCTCTCCGCGCTCATCTACGACAACGTGTTCGGTCGCCACCCGAACCTGCGCGTGGTCGTCTCCGAGCATGGCGCGGAGTGGGTGCCGCACTTCCTTCGCCACATGGACAAGAGCCGCGGCATGGGCCGGAACGGACCATGGAAAGGCGGCATGCTCACCGAGCGACCGAGCGAGATCTTCCGCCGGCACGTGCGGGTCACACCCTATCCCGAGGACGACATTCCCTGGGTCGTCGAGAACCTCGGGTACGACGACTGCATCGTGATGGGCTCCGACTACCCCCACGCCGAGGGTCTCGCCGAGCCGGCCGACTTCGTGCACCTGCTCGATCCGCTCCCCGCCGACGTGCAGGCGCGGATCCTGCGCACCAACGCCGACGACGTGTTCGCGGCCACCGTGTGACGCACGAGATGCCCTACGAGACCGCACCCGAGCAGGTCGTCGGAGCGCTGGACGACCTGCTCGCGCGGTTCCCCGATCCGCGCACGGCGGACCGCGAGACATTCCTCCGTGCCCGGTACGATTGCGGGCTCGGATGGGTGCACTTCGAGCCCGGGTTCGGTGGACTCGGCGTCGCCGCGTCGTGGCAGCAGGTGGTGGAGGACCACATGGGACTCCTCGGCGCACCCGCACCCGGCTCCGGCGACTTCGTCGGCATGCACCAGGCGGCGGCCTCGATCAACGCGGTCGGCACCCGCGCGCAGAAGGCGCGCTTCCTGCCGGCGATCTTCACCGGTGCGGAGACCTGGTGCCAGCTCTTCAGCGAGCCGGGTGCCGGTTCCGACCTCGCCGGCCTCTCGACGATGGCAGTGCGCGACGGCGACGAGTGGGTGGTGCACGGCCAGAAGGTGTGGACCAGCGGCGCCCGCACTGCGCGCTGGGCGATCCTCGTGGCGCGCACCGATCCCGACGTCCCCAAGCACCGCGGCCTCACGTTCTTCGTGTGCGACATGCAGCTCGCCGGGATCGAGATCCGCCCGTTGCGCCAGGCCGATGGCGCCGCGCACTTCAACGAGGTGTTCCTCGACGGCGTACGCCTGCCCGACGATTCGCGCCTGGGTGATCCGGGTCAGGGGTGGGCGGTCTCCCTCGTGGGCCTGCACTCCGAGCGCGAGGGAGTCGGCGAGGTCATGCAGACGCCGATCGACGACGTGTTGGTGGAATGGTCACGCCCTCGCGTGCCTTCGGCGATCGCCGACGTCCAGCGGCAACGCGTCGCCGGTGCGTGGATCGAGGCGCGGCTCGTCGAGCTCTCGAACGAACGCAGCCGCGCCGCGCAGGGTCGGGCCGGCGCGACCCCGCTCGGGTCCGTGCAGAAGATCGCGAGTGGCGCGGCGAACCAACGGACCAGTTCGCTGCTCGTCGACCTGATGGGGCCGGCCGGTCAGGTCGGGTTCGACTACGACGCCGAGCAACTCGACGACGGTGCTGTGGCCGACCCGTCGCCGTCGATGCAGGTGGTGCGCTCGCGCGCCAACTCGATCGAGGGCGGCACCGACGAGATCCAGCGCAACATCATCGGGGAGCAGCTGCTCGGGCTCCCCGGTGACGTGCGCGTCGACAAGGCCGTACCGTGGAGGAAGGTGCCGCGCTCATGACCGACGAGGATCTCGTGCACTACGACGTTGCCGACGGCGTCGCGACGGTCACGCTGCACAATCCCGATCGCAAGAACGCGTGGAGCGTGGCGATGGAGCACCAGTACTTCGCCGCGCCTCGACGGGGCGGCGGCCGACGCCGAGGTGCGGGCGATCGTCGTCACCGGCGCGGGGAGCGCGTTCTGCCCGGGGATGGACATGGCCGCGCTCGAGCAGACTGCGGCAGCCGGTGAGCTCGTACGCGCCGGGCGACGCCCGATGCACTACGCGCTGAGCATCCCGAAGCCGATGATCGCCGCCATCAACGGCGCGTGCGCGGGCATCGGGCTGATCCAGAGTTTGTACTGCGACCTGCGGTTCGCGGCGCGGGGCGCGCGCATGTCGACCTCGTTCACCCGCCGCGGGCTGGGCGCGGAGTACGGCACCTCGTGGATGCTGCCGCGACTCATCGGCGTCGAGCGCGCGCTCGACCTCCTCCTCTCGGGTCGGACGTTCGACGCCGAGGAAGCGCACGCCATGGGACTGGTCGGACGCCTCTGCGACGCTGCCGACGTGCTCCGCGACGCCCAGGCCTACGCCGCTGATCTCGCGAGGTTCTCGTCGCCGCGCGCGATGGCGGCGGTGCGCTACCAGGTGTACGCAGACCTCGGCGACGACTTCGAGACCTCGTGGGCGCGCACCCTGGCGATCATGCAGCGCATGAACGCGCATCGGGATTTCGCCGAGGGCGTCGCCAGCTTCACCGAGCGACGCGACCCCGTCTTCGACGCCCTGCCGCCCGGGTTCGGCCAGTCGTTGCGCGACGAGTGAGCGTGTCGTCAGTTCAGGAGGTCGAGCACGGTCTTGGCGTCCGCGCCGCGGAGCACGACGTCGGAGGCCTCGACCAGGTGGCGCTCCCAGAGCTCGGCCGCCTCGTCGTGGCGCTGCGCGAGGACGAGGTCGAGGAAGCGGCGGTGCGCACGGGTGCCGATCCTCGCGGTCTTGGTGGCGTACGGCTCGTTGAAGTGCTTGGCGACGTACACGCTGCCGTGGAGCTCGATGATCCCTTGGATCATCTCCTCGAAGATGGTGAGCGTCTGGTTCCCGGCCGCCTCGACCAGCAGCCGGTGGAACTGCTCCTGGAGCAGCACGACGCGCGTCGGGTCGCCGTCGGCCGCCTCGCATTCGTCGATGTTCGCCTGCAGCGGCTTCAGCACCGTGTCGGACCGCCGGTTCGCCAGCGCCCCGAGCGCGGCGAGCTCGATCGCCTTCCGTGCCGCGTAGACGTCGGCGAGAGTGGCTCCCCGGAACTGGAGCACCAGCCCCGCGTAGCGCGCGGCGACGTCACCGTCGGGGGTGTGGACGCGCGCCCCGCCCCGTGCCCCGCGGCGCACGCTGATGAGCGCCTCCGATTCGAGGACCCGGAACGCCTCCCGCAGGGTCGGCCGTGACACGCCGAAGTGCTCCATGAGGGCGCTCTCCGGAGGGAGCGCATCGCCCTCCTTGAGCTCACCGCGGACGATCTGGCGCCGCAGGTGGGAGGCCACGAGCTCCGCGGTCTTCGGCACGCGCACCGGGGCGGCGACGTCGGCCAATCGTGCCCTCTCGCTCATTCAATGGTTCCTTCGAACGGTTCCGGCGATGGTAGGCGCGTGCCTGGCGCGCCGATCGCATAGGGCACGGCGTTCACACCGTCGTCGCGCCCATGTCGACCGGCAACTGGATGCCGGTGACACAGCGTGCGGCGTCGGACGCGAGCCAGACGACCGCGTTGGCGATGTCGCTCGGCTCGGCGGGCACCGGCGACGGAAGGATCGAGCCGAACGACCCGGCGTAGGTCGGGTTGGCCTCGAGCATCTCGTAGACCTCGGGGTCCTGCGCGAGACGCGTGTTGATGCCCCACGGGTGCACCGAGTTCACCCGGATCTGGTGCGGTCCGAGCTCGATGGCGGCCGAGCGGACGAGCCCGACGACGCCGTGCTTGGCCGCCGAGTAGTGCGCCTGTCCGGGGAGCGCCTTCAGACCGGCGACCGAGCTGATCGCGACCAACGATCCACCGCGATCCTGCTCAAGGAGGACGGGCGTGCCCGCCTTGAACGTCCGCCACACGCCCGTGAGGTTGACGTCGATCATGGTCTGCCACTGGTCCTCGGGCATCTCCCAGAACTTCGACCACGTCGAGATGCCGGCGTTGGCGACGATGATGTCGAGCCGGCCGAGCACGTCGACGCCGGCGCGGACGACCTCGTCGAGCGACGCCTGGTCGCGTACGTTGGACGGGCGGGCGACGACACGCCGGCCGAGGTCCTTCACGGCTGCCGCGGTCTCGTCGAGGTCCGCCAGGTCGGTGGCGATGACGTCGGCCCCGGCGGTCGCGAGCGCCTGGCAGATGCCCTGACCGAGACCCCGGGCGGCTCCCGTGACGAACGCCACCCGACCTTCGAGATTGGTTCCCTGCACGTCGCCGTCCCTTCCCCGAATCGGTATGATCATTGTACGGCATGCGCCGGGATTACACGCTTCTGGACGACGGGGGAGCCGATGCGGAACGACGTGGTCGAGATGACCCTTGACGCGATGAGCCCGGAGCTGCGGGCCCTCATCGTGTACGACCCGAACGGGGCGCTCGACGTCGAGGTGCCCCAGGCCGCGCTCGACGAGGTGCGCCGCACCATGCCGGTGGTGCGGTGGGAGATGGGCGTCGGGTTCTTCGGGATGGACGACGTCGTCGCCGCCGGGCGCAATCCGGACATCGGGTCCGTCGTCATGGGCATGGGGTCGGAGGATCCGCTCATCCCGTTGCACCTCGACGGCGACGTCCATCGTCACTACCGCAAGCTGCTGGACCCGCTGTTCACGCCGAAGAAGATGGCGGCGCTCGAGCCCGACATCCGCAAGCTCGCCAACGAGCTCATCGACGGCTTCATCGGCGACGGCCACGTCGAGCTGCACGACGCGTTCTGCGTTCCGCTGCCGTCGACCATCTTCCTGCGGATCTTCGGGCTGCCGGTCGAGGACGCGCCCTTCCTCATCTCGATGAAGGACCGGATCCTCAAGAACGACGCGACCACCCGCGACGAGGCGGAGGTGATCGGTCGGGCCGCCGGCCGCGAGCTCCGCGCGCACCTGCGCATCCGGCTCGACGAGCGACGCGCCGAGGGTGCACGCCACGACGACCTGCTCGACCAGTTCATGCACTTCGAGCTCGACGGGCACGGCCTCGACGACCACGAGGTCGTGAACATCATGCACATGTTCACCATCGCGGGCCTCGACACGGTGACGTCGTCGTTGTCGTGCATCGTGGCCTGGTTCGCGACGCACCCGGAGTTCCGAGCACGGGTCGTGGCGGACCCCGACCTCCTCGCGGGCGCCATCGAGGAGATCATGCGCTACGAAAGCCCGGTGCCGTCGTCGGGCGCACGCACCGCGCTGCGTGACACCGAGGTCAACGGTGTGCCGATCAAGCAGGGTGAGCTGGTCTACCTGTGCTGGGCCAGTGCCAACCTCGATCCGGCCTCGTTCGAGCACCCGCTCGAGGCCGATCTCGACCGCACCGAGAACCGCCACATCGCGTTCGCCGCCGGCATCCACCGTTGCCTCGGCTCACACCTCGCCCGCGCCGAGCTGCGCGCCTCGATCGACCAACTGCACCGCCGCATCCGCGAGTACCGGGTGACCGACGGCGACAGGATCGAGTACGAGTTCGCGGGTGTGCGCCAGGCGCGTCACCTCCCGTTGAGCTTCGACACGCACGCGAGCTGAGGCGCTGGTGGACTTCGGGCTGACCGAGGAGCAGGCGCTGCTGCGGGACACGGTGCGCGAGCTCGTCGCGCGTACCTGCCCACCAGAGGTGGCGAAGGCGTGGGACGACGATGCGACCCCGCCCACCGAGCTGCAACGCGTGCTCGCCGGGCTGGACCTGTTCGGGCTGCCGTTCCCCGTCGAGTTCGGTGGCTCCGGCGGCACACCGACGGAACTCGTGATCGTCGCCGAGGAGCTCGGGCACGCGAGCCTCGACGTCGCGATGTGCTACTCGGGTCGACTCATCCCGACGCTCGGGATCCACGAGTGGGGGAGCGACGAGCAGCGGGCCCGCCTCGCGCCGGACATCACCAGCGGGCGCCGCAACTACGCGGTGGCGATCAGCGAGCCCGACGCCGGGTCCGACGCCGCGGCGCTGCGCACGACCGCCGACGACCGCGGGGACCACTTTGTCGTCAACGGGCAGAAGATGTGGTGCACCGGAGCCGGGCTCCCCGACACCACCATCCTCATGTACGTGCGCACCGACCCCCAAGCCCCCAAGCACCGTGGGCTCAGCGCGCTGCTCGTCGACCCCGAGACGCCGGGCGTCACGCTGCGACGCATTCCCACCATGGCACGCCACATCCTCGGGACCTACGAGGTGTTCCTCGACGACGTCCGCGTGCCGAAGGACGATCTCGTCGGCCCGCTCGACGGGGGCTGGCGGGTGATGCTGTCGAACCTCGAGCTCGAGCGCATCCTCCTGAGCGTGGGATACGTCGGCGCGGCGCAGTCCACGCTCGACATCGCGGTCGAGTACGCCAAGACCCGCACGCAGTTCGACCGTCCGATCGGCACGTTCCAGTCGCTCGCGCACGTGATCGCCGACCTCCAGACCGACGTGGACTCGGCGCGTCTGCTCACCTACCGTGCCGCCTGGCTGCGCGGCCAGGGCACGCCGTGCCACCGGGAGGCGGCGATGGCCAAGCTCAAGGGATCCGAGACCTACGTCCAGGCGGCGCGTTGGGGAATGCAGATCCTCGCCGGGCACGGCTTCGCGAGCGAGAGCGTCATGAGCCATCGGTATCGGGAGTCGATCGTCGCCACCATCTCGGGAGGAACCAGCCAGATCCAGCGCAACGCGATCGCCCGCGCGCTCGGCCTCGAGTCGTACTGACGTGGAGCTCGACGCGTACGCCGCGAGCCTGAGACTGGAGCACACCGCGTCGGTGGCGCGCCGGGTCGAGGAGCTCGGCTTCTCCGGGCTGTGGTTCACCGAATCGGAACGGCCGCCGTTCCTCGCGTGCGCAGTGGCGAGCACGGTCACGACGTCCATCGAGCTCGGCACCGCGATCGCGGTCGCGTTCCCGCGCAGCCCGATGATCACCGCCCAGAACGCCTGGGAGCTTGCTCGGGCGAGCACCGGGCGCTTCTCGCTCGGCCTCGGCAGCCAGGTGAAGGCGCACATGGAACGCCGGTTCTCCGTGCCCTTCGAGCACCCGGGACCGAAGCTGCGCGAGTACGTCCTCGCGTTGCGTGCCATCTGGCGCGCGTTCCAGGGCGAGGAGCGGCTCCGGTTCGAGGGCGAGTACTACTCCTTCTCGCTGCTCACCGACTTCTTCTCGCCGGGACCGAGCGACCACCCCGACATCCCCGTCGCGATCGCCGGTGTCAACGCCGGCATGGCGCGACTGGCGGGAGAGGTGTGCGACGGGTTCCATGCGCACCCGTTCCACTCGCCCCGGTACCTCCGTGAGGTCATCCGGCCCGCGCTGGCCGCCGGCGCCGACGCCGGCGGCCGGGCCGTAGGTGCGTGCGAGCTCTACTGCCCCGTGTTCGTGATCGTGGGCGACTCGGAGGCGGAGCGGGTGGCGCAACGCGAGTCGGTGCGACGCCAGCTCTCGTTCTACGGCTCCACGCGCACCTACCGCGGGGTCTTCGAGCTCCACGGGTGGGGAGAGGCCAGCGAGCAGCTCCACCGCCTGATGGCCGGCGGCGACACCGACGCGATGGCCGGCATCATCACCGACGAGATGCTCGACGAGTACGCGGTCACCGCGACCTGGGACGATCTGGCGTCGACGTTGCTGGACCGGTACGGGGGGCTCGCCGACCGCATCTTCGGCTACGGGCCGGCGCATGCGTGGATCGACACGCCCGAGCTCGCCGAACGGTGGCAGGCGGTGGCGGCCGCGGTCCGGCAGGCGAGCTGACGCCGGGAGCGGCGCGTCCATGTGCGGCCCCGGGGCGCGGCCGAGGGCCGCACCGTACTGTCGCCGCATGGCGCCGCCCGTACGGATCGAGGACCTCGCCGACCCGACGTTCGACCCCTACCTGAGCGATGAGCTCGTGTTCGGCGACCTCGACGACCCGTACCCGCGCCTCGCCGACCTGCGGGCGCAGGCGCCGGTGCATCCTGCCGACTACCGAGCGGTCATGGGCATCCCCGCGCTCGACGGTGAAGGAGCACCGCCGCACTACATGGTGTTGTCGTACGCCGGAGTCGACCAGATCCTGAACGACCCCGTGAACTTCTCCAACCGCTCGTTCGAGCCGACCCTCGGCGCGGCGTTCGGGCACACCGTCAGCGTGATGGATCCACCTGAGCACACCCGCTACCGGCGCATCCTGCAGCAGGCGTTCCGGCCCTCGATCGTGCAGGAGTGGGGCGCCGACATCGTCGCGCCCGTCGTCGAAGAGCTCGTCGACGTCTTCCGCGACACCGGCCGGGCGGAGCTGGTCGAGCAGTTTGCTCGCCCATATCCGTTCACCGTGATCTACCGGATGCTCGGCCTGCCACCGCAGGACATCGACACCTTCTACAAGCTGACGATCGCGCAGATCATCACGTACCCCGACATGACGAACGCGCTCGACGCGTCGGCGAAGCTCGGCCGGTACTTCACCACCATGCTCGCGGCGCGCCGAGCCGACCCCGGCCGCGACGTGGTGAGCGTGCTGGCCACCACGGAGGTCGAAGGTGAGCCGCTGCCCGACGAGGTGGCGATCTCGTTCCTGCGGCAGCTGATCAACGCCGGGGGCGACACCACGTTCCGCACGACCACGATGCTGCTGACCGGGCTCCTCACGCATCCTGAGCAGCTGGCCGCGGTTCGCGATGATCGCTCGCTGGTCGGCGCGGCGATCGAAGAGGCGCTCCGGTGGGACGGCCCGGTGCTGGCGAGCAGCCGGTTGGCCACGGTCGACGCCGTGGTCGATGGTGTCCCGGTCCCGGCCGGCGCGTTCATCGACCTGCTCTACGGTGCCGCCAACCACGACCCCGCCGTGCTCCCGGATCCGGAGACCTTCGACATCTTCCGCCCCAAGCACCGTCATTTCGGGTTTGCCTTCGGCGCGCACAACTGCCTCGGTCAGCAGCTCGCCCGTCTCGAGCTCGGCCGGGCGCTCAACGCGGTGCTCGACGAGCTGCCCGACCTGCGCCTCGATCCCGAGTACCCGTTCCCGCACGCCCGCGGCGCCCTCATGCGCACGCCCAAGGAGCTTCGCGTCGTCTTCGGCTGACCCCTCGCCCTCGGCGCGCCGATCGGGATACGGTCGACGTGATCGTCCACTCAGGGAGGCCCGCATGGCCACGCTCGCGCTGACCGGAGCCCGGCTCCTCGACGGCACCCGTCCCGCGATCGACGACGCGACCGTCGTCGTCGACGGCGAGCGCATCGCCGAAGTCGGTGCCGGCGCGCCCACGGGGCCGGTGGACCGGGCCGTCGACCTGAGCGGGTGCACGGTGATGCCGGGCATGTTCACCTGCCACTTCCACGCCACCTACCACGAGCTGGGATCGCAGCCGAACACGCCGTACGGGGACGAGTACCCGCCCGCGTACCTGGCGCTGATCGCGGCGCGGAACCTCGCCACCGCGTTGGAGCTGGGGTACACGGGGGTGGTCGGCGCCGGTGGCTCGCACCACGTCGAGCCGGGCGTGCGGCGCGCCATCGAGGACGGACTGGTCCCCGGCCCGCGCTTCTGGCCGTCGTCGCGCGAGCTGTCCACCACCGGCCACAGCAACGACGGCGTGCCGTGGTACTGGGACAAGCACGCATCCGGCGCGGTGCGGCTGTGCGACGGGGCCGAGGCGTTCCGGCTCGGCGTGCGTGAGGAGATCAAGCGCGGCGCGCAGGTCATCAAGCTCTTCGTGACCGGTGGGCACGGCACCACCGCCCCCAAGGACCGGATCGAGATGACCCGCTCCGAGCTCGCCGCCGCCATCGAGACGGCCCACGAGCGCGGCGCGTTGATCCGTGGCCACCTCGTCAACAAGCCGGCCATCCTGATGGCGCTCGAGCTCGGCATCGACATCGTCGACCACTGCGACGAGATGGACGACGAGGTCATCGCCGCACTCGTCGAGACCAACGCCACCGTCGTGCCGTCGCTGTACTTCCCCAAGCACTTCGTCGACACGTTCGGATCCGGACTCGGCTTCAGCGCCGATGCCATGCGCGCCGACCTCGAGCACATGTACGCGACGATCCCGAAGGCGCAAGCCGCGGGCGTGCGCTTCGTGCTCGGGGACGACTACGGCGCGATCGGCTTCCCGCACGGCGCGTACGGCGGCGAGCTGCGCCTGTACGTCGAACACGCGGGCGTGACGCCGCTCGACGTGATCGGGTGGGCGACGCGCAACGGCGCCGAGATGGTCGGACGCGACGACGATCTCGGCACGGTCGAGGTCGGTAAGCTCGCCGACCTGGTCGTGGTCGAGGGCGATCCCTCCGCCGACATCGGCACCCTCGCCGATCACCCGCCGCGCGCGGTGCTCAAGGGCGGCGAGGTCGTGGCCGGGTCGCTCGTCACGGACGCCCGGTGACCGGCGCCGACCGCGACGCGCTGGTCGCGGTGGCCCACGCCCACGCCGCCGCCGAGGCGGCCGGCGACTTCGCCGCGACCATGGCGACCCTCGACGACGACCCGGTCTACGAGCTGCAGCCCATGGGCGTCGCGCTCCGCGGCCGCGAGATGGCCCAGCAGTACTACGAGCACTTCTTCGCCGCGGTGATGCCGGCGATCGCGTCGTACCGGCTGCGCTCGGAATGGGTGACCGACGAGGGCGTCGGCCAGGAGTACGAGTTGACCGTCACCGGACCCGACGGCGATCGCCGTCACGCCGTCATCGGCATCCTCACCTTCGGCGACGACGGCCGCCTCTCGGGCGAGCGGCTCTACGCGAGCGACGAGCTGCTGCAGCTCTTCTTCGGCCCGGTCCTCGACCAGGCCGTCCCCCTCGACGGTGGGTGACCCGCCCGCGCCGGCGCGCCCGTGGATCAGTACGAGCGGACGTGGATGGTGTCGAGCTTCTGGCCGCGCGGCCGGGTCACGACGTAGACGTGCACATCGGCGATGTCGTCGACCGACTGGCCCGCGCTGCCGTCGCGGCCCCGTACCTTGGCGAGGTACCCGCGTTCGGTCCAGATCGCGAACGCCGTCTGCGAATGCTCCGGATCCCAGCTCCAGTCGGTCGAGCCTTCTCCATCGGCCGCGACCCCCTGGACCAGGACGGTCACCCGGATGTCGTCGTCCTGGAGCTCGGTCATCAGCGTGCGGCTGAACACTTCCAGCGCGGCCTTGGTGGACACGTACATCGACAGCATCGGGAACGGGTCCAGTGTCGACTCACTGGAGGTGTTCACGATGTCGCCGCCGCCTGCCGCACGGAGCAGCGGGATCGCCGCGCGGCACGTGAGCACGGGCCCGAGGAAGTTGGTGTGGAGCTGCGTGGTGATGTCGTGGTCGGAGAGCTCCTCCACGAGGCACGGGCGGTACACCGCGGCGTTGTTGACGAGCACGTCGACGCGTCCGAAGCGCTCGCCGATCTCGGCGAACGCGCGTTGGACGCCGGCGACGTCACCCACGTCGGTGGGGATGGCAACCGCGCGTTCGCCGAGCCGGTCCGCCTCGTCGAGCAGCCGCTCCCTCCCCCGGGCGAGCATCACGACGTCGGCACCTTCGGCCACGAAGCGACGCGCGATCGCCCGGCCCGACCCGCTGGTGGCACCGGTCACCACGGCTACCTTGCCGGCGAGCTGCCCTCCGGATCCCTGCGTTGCCATCGACTGCTCCTAGTCCCGTCAGGCGTCCCGGATCGCGCGCCACACGCGTTCCGGTGTGAGCGGCATGTCGATGTGGCGCACCCCGAGATGTGACACTGCGTCGAGGACCGCGTTCTGGACGGCGGGTGTCGAGCCGACCGTGCCCGACTCGCCGATGCCCTTGGCGCCGAGGGGGTTGAGCGGTGTCGGCGTGACCGTGTTCGACGCCTCGAAGCTCGGTAGCTCGGCGGCGCTCGGGATCGCGTAGTCGACGAGGGTCGACGTCAACGGATTGCCCGAGTCGTCGTAGACCACGCCCTCGAACAGCGCCTGCGCGATGCCCTGGGCGATCCCGCCGTGCTGTTGGCCCGCGACGAGCAGCGGGTTCACGATGCGCCCACAGTCGTCGACGGCGACGTGACGCAGGAGATCGACCCGTCCCGTCTCGAGATCCACCTCGACCACCGCGACGTGGGCGCCGAACGGATAGGTCGCCTCGCCCTGGTCGAAGTCGAGGGCCACGGCGAGGTCAGGCTCCATGCCCGGCGGCCGTCTCGTGTCGTCGCGGGCGGCCCGCGCGAGCTCGCCCCAACTCGTCGAGGCGGCCGGCACGCCGGCGACGGAGAAGACCCCGTCGGCGAACACGATGTCGGCCTCGTCCGCTTCGAGCACGTGGGCGGCGAGCTGCGAAGCCTTGAGGACGACGGCCTCGCTCGCGCGGTGCAGCGCGCTCCCGGCGATCTGCACCGAGCGCGACCCCATCGTGCCGCGCCCGCGGGGAACGAGCGCGGTGTCGGACTGCACGACACGCACGGCGTCGATGGAAACGCCGAGCAGCTCGGCGACGATCATCGCGAACGTGGTGGCGTGGCCCTGACCGTGCGAGGACGTGCCCACCGTGGCCGTCACCGTGCCGTCGTCGTGCACCTCCACCGACCCGAACTCCTGGAAGGTACCCCCGGCGGTCACCTCGACATATGTGGCGACGCCGATGCCGAGCTGCCGGGTGTCGCCGCGCGTACGCCGAGTTGCTTGCTCCCGGCGCAGCTCGTCGTAGTCGGCGACGCGCAGCGCTTCGTCGAGTGCGAGCGAGTAGTCGCCGACGTCGTAGTTCGCACCGGTGACCGTGGTCAAGGGGAAGCGCTCGGGAGCCAGGAGGTTGCGCCGGCGGATCTCGACCGGGTCGAGCCCGAGCTCGACGGCCGCGATGTCGATGATCCGTTCGAGCATCTGCGTCGCCTCGGGGCGACCGGCGCCCCGATAGGCGGCGGTGGTCGTCGTGTTGGTCACGGCGCTGCGCGCGCTGATCTCGACCTTGGGGATCTCGTACACGCCCTGGCCCATCATGCGGGTCAGGTACGGCAGGAACGCGCCGACCGCGGGGTACGCACCGCCATCCGCGACGACCCGCGCCCGGAGGCCGACGATGCGACCATCGCGCTTCATCCCCAGCTCCACGTACTGCACCTGGGCGCGGCCGTGGCTCATCGACACCATGTTCTCCGAGCGCGACTCCGTCCACTTCACGGGGCGGCCGAGTCGCCGGGCGAGCGCCGCCGCGATCACGTACTCGCAGTACGCGCCTTGCTTGGCGCCGAAGCCGCCACCGACGGCGGGCGCGAGCACCCGCACGAGCGCGGGATCGACGCCGAGCGCAGTCGCGAGCGCATCACGCACGCCGAAGGGACCCTGGGTGGGCACCGTCACGGTGAGCCCTCCCTCCGGTCCCGGCTCGACGAGCACGCCGTTCGCCTCCATCGGCACCGGGGCCAGGCGCTGGTTCACGAACCGGCCGTCCACGACGAGATCGGCGTCGTCGAAGATCGTCGGGTCCTCACCGACGTCGAACGCGATCGCGAGGTTCGAGCCGTGCTCGGGAAACAACAGGGGCGCATCGTCGGCGAGGGCCGCTTCGGGGTCGACAACGACCGGGAGCGCGTCGTACTCGACGAGCACCGCTTCAGCCGCGTCGACCGCTTGTGCGCGGGTCTCGGCCGCAACGACCGCGACGATGTCGCCGACGAACCGGACGACGTGGTCCGCGAGCGGAGGACGGTTGAACACCGGCGGGAGCATGACGAAGCCCTGCACCGGGTCCAGGCCGAGCGTGCTGTGCGTCGCCACGAGCAGGACCCCCGGACGGCGTTCGGCATCGCCCGTATCGACGGCAAGCAGTCGTGCGTGCGCCATCGACGACCGCACGAACGCCGCGTGGACGGTCTCCGGCGGCGTGAAATCGTCGACGTAGCGCGCGTCGCCGCGGAGCAACCGAGGGTCTTCGACGCGCTGGACCGCGTTGCCGAGGATCGAACCGGAAACCGCCACGGGCGCGCATGCTAGAAGGTGGCGTGAGCATGAAGTCCCTGACCGACGACCAGATCCGATCCGCCGCCGACCTGCTCGTCGCGGCGCGCACAGGAACCGTGGTGCTCGCCGGCCTTCCCGCGGAGGTGACACCCGACAACACGGCCGACATCCAGCGGATCATCGATGCCGTCAGCGACCGGGTCGACCGACCGATCCGGGGCTGGAAGACCTACACCGTGTACAAGCCGATGAACCCACCCTTCTCGGCGCCGGTCTACGACCTGTTCCCGAGCGGCGCGGAGATCCCGGCCGAGATCTCGCCGGCGCGGCTCATCGAGCCCGAGATCATGTTCCGGGTCGATCGGGACCTGCCCGCCCGTGACCGCAGGTACGACGTCGCCGAAGTCATGGAATCGGTGACGGGCGTGGTCGGCTTCGAGGTGATCGGCTCCCGCTTCCGCGCCACCGGCCCGGCCGACGGCGGCCCGCCGGCGACGGGTCAGGGGTCGCTCTACGGTTCGTTGTCGGACCACATCGCGAACGGCGGCATCGTCGTCGGCGACGCCATCCCCGGCTGGCGAGCGGTCGCGTTCGAGGACGTACGCCTCCGGGTGACCGAGGACGACCGCGAGCTGATCTCGGTCGTCGGATGCCACCCGTTCGACGATCCGTTCCTCCCGATCGTCGTGAGCGTGAACCGGTTGCGACGGCGCCGGGGCGTGAAGGCGGGCGACGTCATCCTGACCAATTCGTCGACGAGCTTCTTCGCCGTCGAGGCGGGATCGTCGATCCGGGCGACCTACGAAGGGCTCGGCGAGGTCGTGGCGTCGTTCGCGCGGCCCTGACCACCGGCGACGACGCGAGCGCGCTACGCCGTCGGCTGCGCGGTGGCGGCGATGATCTCGTCGAGGATCGACTGGTCCGGGAGCTCGGGGAGATCGAGGGTGGGGAGCTCCCGGAGGCGCGCGAACGCCTTGGCGATGCAGGCACCTTCGATGACCGGGCTGTGGCAGGCCGCGATCGTCGTGAGGTCGAGGTCCTGCACCCGGTCGACCTGCTGCCCGAACTTCGCCGGATCGCTCCAGGTGATCCACGGGCTCACCGCGCCCAGCGCGAACAGCATCAGCCCGAAGTCCCAGAAGTCCGGATCGAGGTCGGCGACGCCCATCGCCTTGTCGGGCAGCGGGGTCGCGAACGTGTCGACGGCCCAGTACACCTGCGTCTGCGGGTCGTACAACCCGCGGGTGGTGGGGGAGTCGAACACCGGCGGCCGGATCGCGTGGAGCGTCCGGTCGCCCACGTCGAACGACTCGCCGTCCATCACCCAGCGGCACCGGGCGAGCGGGAAGTCGAAGCAGTTCGTGTGCCGTTCGACCATGGCCCAGTTGCAGACGACGGTCGCGTTCGGGCAGGCCGAGAGTGCCTCGTCCAGGTTGCCGGTGTGATCGACGTCGTCGTGGGAGAGGAAGATCCAGCGCACGTCCTCCGGCTCGACCAGCGAGAAGACGTCGTCCAACCACTGCGCGCGGTTCGCCGGGGTGCCGGTGTCCACGATCACCGGTTCGGACCCGCGGATCACCATGGAGTTCAGGTAGATGTCCAGCGGTTGGCCCAGCGCCGGCTGCACCTGGTGCACGAGCCAGGTCTCCTCCGCGATCTGCGACGGTGGGACCGCCACCGTCGGGCGCAGGGGCGGGAACGCAGGCGCGCTCGCCGCCGGAGTCGTCGTGTTGGCAGTCATCCTGGCTCCCTCCGCCGCCGGCCCTCCCCGTCGATGGCCGCCGCATGAAGGTATCCCTTTCAGCGGTGCGTCGCCCGCGCTCCGCGTGTGGGGAATGGGGCTGCAGCACCAGAGCGCCAGGTGGGCATTTCTTGTCGGGCGCTGGGGGAGCTACCGTTCGGCCGCGGGCGCTGAGTGGGGGAGGCGGGAATGCCCTCGATTACAGGTGGGCATCACGTTGCTTTGACGGTGACGGATGCTGATCGCAGTGCCGAGTGGTACGGCGGGCTGTTGGGCATGTCGGTGGTGCTGGCCGGTGATGACGAGACGGTCAAGTTCCGGGTACTGGCCGATCCGGGGTCGGGATGGGTTCTGGGCGTGCGCCAGTATCACGGCCGCGAGGGTGACGATTTCGACGAGTTCCGTACGGGTCTTGACCATTTCGCGTTCAGCGTGGAGAACCGCGCGGCGCTCGACGAGTGGGAACGCGAACTGTCGGCGCGGGGAATCTCGTACACGCCGATCGCGGAGACGTCGATCGGGTCCGTGATCGTATTTCGAGATCCGGACAACATCCAGCTCGAGTTCTGGTTGCCGGCCGGCTGACGGTTCGGCTTCAACATGGCGCATCGTGCTGCACCACGATCCGCCGGCCGCGTGAGATCTCGCAGACTGCCCGGGGGGACGGTCACCTTCCTGTTCACCGATGTCGAGGGTTCGACGCGTCTGTGGGAGGACCATCCCGACGTGATGCACGACGTGGTGGCGCGGCACGACGCGATCGTGCGCGGGGCGATCGAGTCGCATGGGGGTCAGGTGGTCAAGACCACGGGCGACGGGTTCCATGCCGCATTTGGGACTGCTCGTGACGCGTTGGAGGCGGCGTTGGCGGCGCAGCAGGCGCTGGCGGCGGAGCCGCCCGTGCAGGGCGTGGTAGTGAAGGTGCGGATGGGTGTGCACACGGGTGAAGCGCGTGTACGTGACGGTGACTACTACGGCTCCGAGCTGAATCGGGCAGCCCGGCTGATGGCTGCCGGTCACGGCGGTCAAGTGCTCGTCAGCGACGTGACCCATCGGCGGAAGCGGACGAGCTCCTGCGAGCCACCGGCTCGCCGATGGGGATCGCTCACAACGTCGAAGGACGCGGCATCATCGCTTACGACAGGGATGAGCTCGCTGACGCGGCCGTGTTCGTCGCGGAAGCGGTGCAGCTGTTCGCGCGCTTCGACAATCTCGGATGCAGCGCTCACGCGCTGGAGGCTGCTACCTCCATCGTCGGCCGCAACGGTCGCGCCGAGGTCGCAACCGAGCTCCTCGGCGCGGCGGACGAGTTCCGTCGCAGCAACGGCGCGAGCCACAAGCCATGGGAGATCCGCGCACGACACGGCGACATCGAGGACCGTGTTGCGCCCGTCTCTCCCGCCGCGGCGAGGCGGCGCCGAGCGCGGGAAGGAACCACACCCTCCAGTCCGCGGCCCGCGCCGCGCTCGACGCACTCTCGACCGCGGTCCAGGAGTGATGTGTGCTAGTGCTCGTCGGCTCTGGGGATCGAGATCGTCCCGGTGAAGTAACCGATGGTCATGCCGGTCGTGCCTCCGCCCAGTCGCTTGATGGTCAAGCTCCCGGTGGCACCGGTGAACCGGCCCGTGCCCCCGGTGATGTCCGCGGTCTCGACGATCGAGAGCACCTGGGTGGGTGGTGTCCCCGACACCACGGTGGCTTGCCCGCAGCCGCCGGCGGTGAGCGTGTCGCTGTTGGACGCGGTGAACGTCCAGGTGAAGCCGCACCCGCTTCTGGTCCGCAGGTCCACCGTGTGGGGGTTGTCGTACGTGAACCGGCCCAGCTGGGTCGCGATCCCCGATCCCTTTCCTTGGATGGCCAAGAACGGGAAGCCCCCGTCGTTGGTTTCGACTCCTCTCAGGAAGCCGAGGAACGGCGCCTGATGGCGTGCGACCGCGGGTGACCGTGTCACGCCCTGGGCCGTTGCCGGACCGACCGCAGCGAACGCGAGCACCACGGTTGCGAGGAGGATCGTCCTTCGGAGTTTCATGTCTGGATCCCTTTCTTGGGTCCACGCCGTGCTCTTGGCGCAAGACGGCTCGTGGTTCGATCGATCGGAGCGCGGGCTACGTGCACGTGCTGGTCGCCGGCGCGCCGCTGACGCGGTCGGCGAACCAGGCGGCGATGTCGGTCGACGACGCCGTGAGTTCGGGGTCGCCGTGGTTCGCACCCGGGTACAGGCGGTAGTCGACGGTGTCACCGGCCGCGCAGGCCTTGCTCACGAACGCGTCGGTGAGAAATTGCGGGACCAATTGATCGCCGGTTCCCTGGACGACGAGCAGCGGCGCGCCGGCTGGACGGTTGCCCGGAGAGTTCGTGTGCACGATCGCCGCCAGCGTGGGATCGTCGAGTGGGTTGTGCGCGAGTACGGGGGCGGATGAGGTCGAGAAAGTCCCGGTGATGTCGCACTTCTGATCGACGACCGAGAGCTGCGCCAGCGCTTCGGGCGTCAGCAGTGCCGCGGGGTCGAACTGTGGGTATGCGGCGTGGAAGCCCGCGACGAAGGTCACGAACAGCTCGTTGAGCGCACTGATTGATCCGAACTGGCGCAAGGCTTGTTCGATGGCCGTGGCGGGCGCCACCGCGGCGACGCCGAGCACTCGCAGCTCCGGCGCGTACGACGCCGCGAGCTCGCCGGCGAAGAGCGCCGAGTGGCCGCCCTGGGAGAGCCCGAACACGAGTGCCTTACTGCCCGCGGCGGCGGCCTTCATGCCTCGGGCGGCGCGGGCGGCGTCGAGCACGCCGCGTCCTTCGCTCTCCCCCACGAGTGACGGGTGCACGCCGGGAGTACCGAGCCCCTCGTAGTCCGTGGCCGCGACCACATAGCCGGCGTCGAGGAACGTCTGCAGCATCGGGATGAGCGAACGCGGGTAACCGATGCGAACGCCGGATGAGCCGGACGCGATGTCGGACTGCTTCGAGGGTGCACAACTGTCGGCGAGGCCGCCGCCGCCGTGCGCCCAGGTGACCACCACCCGTCCGCCACGCGGCGCCGGGCCCGTGGGGGCGACGACCACGCCCGAGACGGCGATGTCGTGGCCGTCGACCGCACGGGAGTGGTACAGGATCTTCCAGGCGTGCGCCCCGGCCGGCGCGGCGATCGGCGTCGAGCGGATGATGGTGCCCGGCTTCGCGTTCTCGAGGGGGTGGGGCGGCAGATAGAACGCGTCACCTGCCGGTACGCGCTCGGCGGCCGCGGGCGCCGCTGACGCCGTGACCAGGCCCCCCAGGCCCGAGAACACGATCACGGATACGGCAACGAGCCTTCGAGACAGCGCGACGAAGTCCACTGGCCCCTCCCTCTCCCGGTGCCCGAGGGCACACTCGTGCATCAGCGTTCGCAGGGCGCTACGCCGGGCAGATCGCCACCCTGACCGGAGACGTGCCGACGGGGATGGAGGCGGACACCGCACCCGTCGCCGTGTCGATCACCGACACCGTGTTCTCGGCGGCGTTGGCCACATAGACGTGCTTCCCGTCAGCGGTCACCGCCACCCCGACCGGACCGTTCCCGACGGTGATCGTGTCCGACACCACACCCTTCGCAGTGTCGATCACCGAGACGGTGTTGCCCACTTCGCTGCCCGGTCCTCCTGCGTTGCCGGTCAAACCCGTGCCGTTGTTGGCCACGTAGGCGTGCTTGCCGTCAGGGGCAATCGCGATCCCTGATGGCTTGGGCCCGACGTTGATGGGGCCCGAAACCGTGCCCGTCGCGGTCGTGATCACCGACACGGTGCTGTCGTTCTGGTTGCTCACGTAGACGTACTTGCCGTCGGGAGTTGCCGCCATCCCCAGCGCGCCCTGGCGAACGCCGATGGTGGCCGACACCTCAGCCGACGCCGTGTCGATCACCGACACCGTGCCGTCGACGTAGTTGGCGACGTAGGCGCGCTTGCCGTCAGGAGTGAACGCCAGCCCCAGCGGCAATCTCCCGACGGGAATGGTCGCCGACACGCCACCGCTTGCCGTGTCGACCACCGACACGGTGGAGTCGGTGGAGTTGAGCACGTAGGCGTGCTTGCCGTCGGGGGTGATCTCGACGATTCCCGGCCCGGCGCCGACGGGGATGGTCGCCGAGACCGCACCGGTCGCGGTGTCGATCACCGACACTGTGCCGGCCGCTTTGCTGTTGCCGGGGTTGGCCACGTAGACGTGCTTGCCGTCAGGGGTGACGGCGAGCCCGCCGGGATTCGCACCGACCGCGATCGGCGCCGATACCTCACCCGTCGCCATCGTGATCGCCGACACCGTGTTGTCGCCTTGGTTGTTGACGTAGGCCATACCGGCACAGGCACTGGGCGCGGGCGATTGCACCGCCGGCCGATCATGACGTGGGAAGAGGAGCACACCCGCGATCACCAGCGCGACCGCGACGCACGCCGCGATTGCAGCCATGACTCGCACGCGAGGCACGGCGCGGTGACGCACGACGAGGACCGCCGAGCCGGCTTCGAGGTCCTCGAACCGTGGCGTAGGAGGTGCCGAATCGACGACCTCTCGCACCATCGCGCGGATCCGGGCGTCGAGCTGGTCAGGCATCGAGCACCCCCCTCAAGGTCTTGCGGGCGCGTGCAAGGTGACGTCGGACTGCGCCGTCGGAGATCCCGATCAGCGCGGCAGCAGAACCCGGGTCGAGATCTTCCCAATAGGTCAGGTACACCACGGCTCGCTGTCTCGGGCTGAGCGCGGCGACCGCGGCAAACACATCAGGGCGAGGTGTCGAGGGCGTGTCAGCGAGATCGCGAGGAGCGGCACGCTGTTCGTATCGCGTGCGCCGTGCGTCACGTCGCGCGGTCATCCGAGACTCATTGAGAACCGCCCGATACAGATAGGCGCGCGGATTCCGGACGTTCAACCATGCCGGTGCTCCGAACGCAGAGATCACCGACGCCGACACCACGTCGGCGGCTGCGTCCGGACCCACGAGAACCGTCGCGAAGCGAACCAACTCCTCGGCATACTTGCCATATACCTCGGAATCAGACACCGCCAACACACTCCTACGATGCCGCTCGACCCCAATCCGGGTGACACCACTGCAGCAATTCTCTTCGCGGGTTCCACACGCCCGCGATGCACGTCGCTGCAATCGGGTGCTCCCACGAGCCTGACGTCATGACCCTCGTACTTCCACCCGGATCCTGCAAGCGGCTGGCGGTCCGTGCGGCGCGCTCCGATCCGTGCGTTGTCGACGGTGGCGTCGCGAGCTCGGCGCGGGCACTATGAGCGGCGTCGGCGCCGCGTCCGCCGGTGACTCACCGACGATTGAGGCAGCCATGAAGTTCAACCACCTCGGCATCCCGACCGTCAACTCGTTCGAGGGCGAGATTCCGCTGCCACACCTGAAGGTGACCGTCAGCGATCACCTGAACAACCCGTTCGGGATCCAGTGGCAGCGCTACTGGGATGACGCGCCTTATCCGGATCTCGTCAAGACCGTGCCGCACGTCGCGTTCGAGGTCGATGATCTTCTCGAGACGCTCGAAGGTCATCGCGTGATCATCGAACCGAACAGTCCGAGCGCCGGCGTGCTGGTTGCCTTCATCGAGGTGAACGGCGCGCCGGTCGAGCTCATGCAGATCGACCACGCGATTCGACGAGACCTCTGAGATCCCGAACTTGTGGTGGCGTCAGGTCGCGGCGCCCGCCTCCGCCAGCGCCCGACCGACGAGCACCCGCGCCAGGTGACGGCGGAACTCGGCGTCGGCGTTGAGATCGCTGGGCGGCTCGGTGTCGTCGGCCGCCCGCGCCGCGGCGTCCGCCGCGGGCGCGCCGTCGGCGAGGGCGCGCTCCACGCCGTCGGCCCGCACCGGTGTGGAGCCCATGTTGACGAGCGCGACGAGCGATGGCGCGCCCTGCACGACAGCACATCCGACGATGGCCCAGTCTTGCGCGCGCCGGTTGAACTTCTGGTACGACCAGCCGGCGCCCCGCATCTTCGGGAACCGGACTTCGACGACCATCTCGTCGGGCGCGAGCGCGGTCTCGAGGAAGCCGGTGAAGAAGTCGCGCGCCGCGATCGTGCGCTCACCACCCGGCCCGCGTACGACGACGGTGGCGTCGAGCGCCAGCGCGACCGCGGGCAGGTCGGAGGCGGGATCGCCGTGCGCAAGCGAGCCGCCGAGCGTCCCGCGGTGGCGGACCTGTGGATCCCCGACCAACGACGCCGCGTGCCGGAGCAGCGGCACGTGCTCGGCGAGCACCGCTGAGGTCTCCACGGCGCGGTGACGCGTGAGGGCGCCGACCGCGACCTCCCCGTTGCTCTCGCGGATGTACGAGAGATCGCCGACCCGGCCCACGTCGACCAGCACCGACGGCGTCGCCAGTCGCAGCTTCATGAGCGGCAGCAGCGAGTGACCGCCGGCCAGCAGCTTGGCCTCGTCGCCGTGCTCGGCCAGCCGCGCCACCGCCTCGTCGGCCGATCCGGCGCGCACGTAGTCGAACTTCGCCGGGATCACGACGAGCCTCCTCGCGCGGTGCGAATCGCATCCCAGACGTGTTGCGGTGACGCCGGCATGGTGACGTCGCGCACCCCCATCGGCGAGAGCGCATCGACGACCGCGTTCATCACTGCCGGCGTCGAAGCGATCGTGCCCGCCTCGCCGATGCCCTTGACGCCCAACGGGTTCGTCGGACTCGGCGTGACGGTTGCGTCGAGCTCGAACGCGTGGAACTCCGCGGCGGAGGGGACGAGGTACTCCGTGAGCGCCGTGGTCTGCAGGGTGCCGTCGGCGTCGTAGACCGCTTCCTCGTAGAGCGCCTGCGCGATGCCCTGCGCGATGCCACCGTGCAGTTGGCCTTCGACGATGAGCGGGTTGATCTGGTTGCCGCAGTCGTCGACGGCGACGTAGCGCAGGATCTCGACCTGGCCGGTCTCCTCGTCGACCTCGACCACGCACACGTGGGTGCCGAACGGGAACGTGAAGTTGGGCGGGTCCCAACTGATCGTCCCCTCGAGCCCCGGCTCCATCCCGTCGGGCAGGTCGTGGGCGGTGAACGCGCCGAAGGCGATGTCGCCGAACGCCATGGCGCGCTCGGGCGTGCCCCGCACGGCGAAGGCGCCGTCGACGTACTCGAGGTCCTCCTCGGCGGCCTCGAGGCGGTGCGCGGCGATCGACCGTGCCTTCTCGAGGACGCGCTCGGTCGCGAGGAACACCGCGGTACCGCCGACCGCGAGAGACCGTGAGCCGTACGAGTCCATCCCGTTGGGCGCGATCGCGGTGTCGGAGTGCAGCACGTCGATGTCGTCGACGCCGACACCGAGCTGGTCGGCGACGATCATCGACCAGCACGTCTCCTGCCCCTGACCGTGCGGGCAGCTCCCGGTGACGACCTGCACCCGACCGGTCGGCAAGGCGCGGACGGTCGCTGACTCCCAGCCGCCGGCGGCGTACCTCAGCGACGACAAGATCCGGCTCGGCGCGAGGCCGCACATCTCGACGTAGGACGACAGCCCGATGCCGAGGTGCTTCGTGGAGCCCGCAGCGCGGCGGTCGCGCTGTTCCTGCCGGCGCTCGTCGTAGCCGACCATCTCGAGCGCCCGGTCGAGCGCCGGCTCGTAGTTGCCGCTGTCGAACAGCAGTCCGGCGCCCGACGAGTACGGGAACGCGTCCGACGCGATGAAGTTGCGGCGTCGGATCTCCGCGGGATCGACACCCACCCGCGCGGCGAGGGCGTCCATCGCCCGCTCGATCGCGTACGTGGCCTCGGGCCGGCCCGCGCCGCGGTACGCGTCGGTCGGCGTCTTGGAGGTGAACACCCCGGTGCACGTGAACGAGTACGCGGGGATGTCGTAAGCGCCGTGGTAGAGGAACGCGCCGAGCAACGGGATGCCAGGCGTGACGAGCTGCAGGTACGCACCCATGTCGGCGAGGATGCGGGCGCGCACCGCGGTCACCTTGCCCGAGGCGTCGGCCGCCAGCTCGATGTCCTGGATCTGGCCGCGACCCTGGATCGTCGCCATCGTGTTCTCGCTCCGCTCCTCGACCCAGACGACCGGCCGCTCCAGCCGCTTCGCCAGCGCGAGCGCGAGCACCTCCTCGGCGTATACGTCGAGCTTCGAGCCGAACGCGCCGCCGACGGACGGCGCGATCACGCGCAGCTTGTGCTCGGGCAACCCGCACGTGATGGCAAGCATGATCTTGAGGATGTGCGGGATCTGCGTCGACGAGTAGATCGTGAACTCGCCGGCGAAGGGCTGCGGCACGACGCACACGCCGCGCGGCTCGATGGCCGCGGGAATGAGGCGCTGGTGCACATAGCGCTCGCGGACGGTGTGCTCCGCGGCGGTGAACGCGGCGTCGACCGCGGCGGGGTCGGGCGTCAGCTCCCACGTGTACGACGTGTTGGTGCCGAGCTCCTCATGGAGGACGACGGTGTCGGCCAGCGCGTCCTCGAGATCGACCACCGGGCTCAGCGGCGCGTAGTCGACGAGCACTGCCTCAGCCGCGTCGCGCGCTTCGTACGCGCTATTGGCGACGACGACCGCGACCGCGTCGCCCATGTAGCACGCGTGGTCGACGGCGATCGGGTGATGCGGCGGGTTCTTCATGTCCTCGGTGACCGGCCATGCGCACGGCATCGGCGCGGCCCAGTCGTCCACGAGGTCGGCGCCGGTGTACACCGCGACGACGCCGGGCATCGCCGCAGCCTCCGATCCGTCGATCGAGGTGATGCGCGCGTTCGCGTGGTGGCTGCGGACGAGAGCGAAGTGCAGCGCTCCGGGTACCGCGAGATCGGCGACGAACCGGGCTTCACCGGTGAGGAGGGGCGGGTCCTCCTTCCGTCGCAACGGCGTGCCCACCACGGCGGTCATCGGGTGGCTCCCGCCGCCAACACTGCCTCGACGATGTTCTGGTAGCCCGTGCACCGGCAGAGGTTCCCCTCGAGCCCGTGGCGCACGCCGTCGTCGTCGAGCGGGCCGTTCTCCTCGAGGAGCGACACCGCGGCCATCACCATGCCCGGCGTGCAGTAGCCGCATTGCAGCGCGTGGTGTTCCTGGAACGCCCGCTGTACCGGGTGGAGCTCACCGTCGACGGCGAGGCCCTCGATCGTGGTCACGGTGGTGCCGTCGGCCTGGACCGCGAGGAGGGTGCACGACTTCACGGACTCGCCGTCGAGCAGCACGGTGCAGGCGCCGCACGACGAGGTGTCGCACCCGACGTTGGTGCCGGTCAAGCCGAGCACGTCGCGCAGGTAGTGCACCAAGAGCAGCCGGGGCTCGACATCGTGGCGGTGCGGCACCCCGTTCACGGCGATCGAAACGTCCATCGGATTGACCCCCCGTCAGCGACCCTCGGGACCATCATGGACCGGCCGGCGCGCCCGCGCCAGAGATTGGACGCAAGGCAGAATCGGCGGCATGCGCCTGGGCATCGCCCATCACTTCGGCTGGGCCGTGGCGGTCACGGCCTCAGGCGACCACCGGGTCGTGGACCGCAGGCGGGTCGAGCTGATCGAGCCGGGCATGGCGACCGCGCCAATCCACCACGAAGGCAAACCGCTCGACGACGCCGCGACTGAAGTGTTGGTCGCGCGGGTTCGAGCGTCGGCGATTCGAGCGACGTCATCCTCGCTGGACGAGCTCGCAACCGCACTGCCCGAACCGATCGTCTCGATGTCGTTGCGAGCCTGGCCGCTGGACTTCCCCCACGACATCGCCGTCCAACGTCGCGCGCCGTACGAGTCCCACGCCGACTCCGTCATGTACCGCCAAGTGCTGGCCGAACTCGCACGCGCACGCGGCTGGGAGGTCCACCTCTACGACGCCAAGGACGTGGAGGCCCAGGCGGTCAGCATCCTGGGCGAGCGGGCCGACGATGTGCTGCATGGTCCCCGGGCAAGGCTGGGGCCGCCCTGGGCCAAGGACCATCGGATGGCTCTCGCGGCGACGATCATTGCCGACTGACGCGGCCCGAGATCCTGCGTCAGGTGCGCGGCGGGGAGACTCGAACCCCGCTCAGCCAGGTCACGTCTGGTCCGGGCGCATCCGCATGTGCAGGTCAGGTCCGGTCGGGCATTGAGCTGAATGCGTCTTCGTGACGTTCAGTCCGAGTGGAGACGGCGACGTCTGTGACCAGCGCGTGACCACTCCCATGCGGTTGGGCGTCTTCGTCGGAGCGCATATCGCCCTTGGTCTCAAGGGGTGAATGCAACACCTCGTCGATGATGGTCGGTCGGCGTGGAGGTGTGTTGTGGCGACTAAGTCGCGGTTAACGGTTGAGGAGCGAGCGCGGATTGCGGAGCTGGCGGCGACGGGGCTGCCGAGCCGGCTGATCGGCCGGGAGCTCGATCGGAGTAACCGCGCGGTGTGGTCCTATGTCGTGAAGTTGCGTCAGCCGCCGCCGCGGGAGCGGGTCCGTTCACCGTTGCGGGTGTCGTTGGTGAAACGTGAAGAGATCTCGCGTGGTGTGGCCGCCGGTGAGTCGCTGCGCGGTATTGCTCGCCGGTTGGGTCGGGCGCCGTCCACGGTGTCTCGAGAGGTGGCCCGCAATCGGGGCCGGCGCGGCTATCGGGGGTGTCGAGCGGATCGCGACGCGCTCGCTCGAGCGTGTCGACCGAAGGTGGCGAAACTCGCGGGTTGCGAGCGGCTCCGTCGGGTGGTGGAGACCAAACTGGAGTTGCGATGGTCGCCCGAGCAGATCGCTGGGTGGCTGCCCTTGGCGTTCCCTGGCGATACGGAGATGCGAGTGTCGCACGAGACGATCTATCTGTCGTTGTTCGTGCAGACCCGCGGTGCGCTGCGCAAGGAACTCACTCGCTATCTGCGGCGCGGTCACGCCACTCGACGACGTCGAGGACATTCGATCAGCAACGGGCAAGGCCAACTCCGGGGCACGTTGCACATCAGCGAACGTCCCGCGGAAGCGGCGGACCGGGCGGTGCCCGGCCACTGGGAAGGCGACCTGTTGTGCGGCAAACGCATGACCGCGGTCGCGACCCTCGTCGAGCGTCACAGCCGCTTCGTGATGCTCGTCGCGCTTCCCGCCGGACACAGCGCGGACGTCGTCGCCGACGCACTCGCCGGCCGCATCCGCACGCTGCCCGAGCAACTGCGTCGCTCGTTGACGTGGGACCAAGGCAAAGAGATGGCCGCGCACGCTCGCTTCACCACCGACACCCACGTGCCCGTCTACTTCTGCGATCCACGCAGTCCCTGGCAGCGCGGCAGCAACGAGAACACCAACGGGCTGCTCCGCCAATACTTCCCGAAACGCAGCGACCTCGCGCCGTTCTCACAGGACGACCTCGACCACGTTGCCGCCGAGCTCAACGGCCGACCTCGACAAACCCTCGGCTGGCTGTCACCATCCCAAGTACTCGACGCCGCGTTGCGATGACCACCTGAGATCACACCCGTTCGGGCGCGTCGTCTGGACGTTCGGCGTCTGTCGTTCTGTGTGCTTGGTCAGTGTTGTCCGCTGAGTTTGTCGACGATGTTGTCGCCAGGAACGAAGATGCCGGCCTGGGCGATGCTGGCGCCGAGTACGCCCTGTTCGTTGTGAATCGTGCCGGTCGCGAGGTAGCGCTGATCGGCGAGTGACGTGGGTGTTACGTCCAAGAGATCCAGTGGGCCGGGTCGAGGGGACGGTCGGTGCAGGTGTTCGCAGACCTTGTGCCCTTCGGCGGCGCGGGCCCGGTGTTACGCGAAGTCGTTTCCTTCTTCGAGACTCAGACCGCGATTGTCGATGGCGGGGCGCGTGACGCGTTCGTTCTCGTCGCGACGGCGCGGTCGCCGCTTCGGCGTGCTTCGCCTCGGCGCTGTCATGTCGAGGTAATTGGCGAGCAGGCTCGACGCTGTTTTCGGTTGGCGGAGGTCCTCGTCGTTTGCCATGGCGTGCCTCGCAGACGGTCGCGATACCGAGTGGAACGCGGAGCGAGCGAATCGACCTGTTCATCAGGTGATGCACAATCGGAAAGCACAGCCGAATCGCGCGCTCGGCTCCGTTGGCGCTCGGAACTCATCACGCTACCCGCGGCGACAACGCCCAAAGGACAGATTCCAGAACTTCAGAGGAATGCGTGCTTCGTGGTCACCGCGCACGATGCCTGTTGGTTCGCTCTCGCCGGGAATGCACTTCTCGGCCGAGGCTCGATGCGCATCGGTCCGACGAACACCGTCACCCTGACGATTCCTCCGGGACGCCAACAGATCGCCGAGCACCTAAGCACGACTTGCCTGAACCCCTCGGCGACTCGGCGGTTTGCGACGCGTGGCTGCCCGCGACGGTGACATCAACCCGCAAGCCGCGACGCGTGCTGCGGCGGCTACGACGCGTGGATCAATGCGACGAAGAGTGGTGCTCCACATACCGATCCGTTCGCGTCGGGCTTGGGGCAGGTCTCGGGGCGTTCCGCGGTGAGGTCGTCGGTCTCGCCGTGCGCGATGGCACCGTGCTCATGGCAGCGGTATTCGATCTTCATCACGGTCTCTTCCTGGTCGACGACGGAAGAGGCGCGATGACCCCACCGAGATCGACGCAACGTGCGCCGACCCGAAATCAGAGCCGTCACGATTACTCCCGGTCACACGAGCCCGCCGAGACGGGCGGAGCTCGTGTCCATTTCCACACGGTGCAGTCTTCGCCGCTCACCGGACGATCCGATGCGTGTTTACGCCAATCGCGCCCGACCTTGCTGCTTGGGCCTGCGAGTTCGTTCCCGAGCGCTCGGCCCGCGAATCGCACTAGGCCAATAGCGTTGAGACTGAATCCAGCACTGGGATTCTTGCTCGTTGTTTGCACGTCAGGGCTCCTCGCAAGTCACGCCCAATCCAGCGCGACGGACTCTCCTCGGGTGCGCAACGGGGGCTTTGAGTACGTCAGGCTGCTGCTGTCGCCTCGATGACCTCGGGTTCGCTGCCGTGTGCGATTTCCACCTTGCGGGCCTTGGATTGCTCGGCGACGGGGAGCGTGACGGTGAGCACACCACGGTCGTAGCGGGCTGCGATCCGATCCGTATCGAGGTTGTCGCCCAACAACAGTTGGCGGGTGAATGTGCCTTGTGGACGCTCGGCGACGACGACCTCGTCGCCCTCGGCTCGGGGCCAGGTCCGCTCACCGGTGACGGTCAGCGTGTTCTGTTCGACGGTCAGGTCGATCGTGGTGGGATCCAGACCGGGGACGTCGAGGTTCAGAACAAACTCGTCGCCCCGGCGATACGCGTCCATCGGCATCTGCCAGGGTCGGGCGGGCTGGGAGAACTCCGCGGCCATCCGGTCGAGCTCACGCCAAGGATCAAATCGCACAAGCATCTCGCTCGCCTCTCTTCTGTGCCCTGGAGCACTGGCCGATCGGCCGTTGTTGCCCGGACCTCGCCATCAACGCTACTACTGCTCCAAGAAACTAGCAATGCAACTCCTGTGATATTGGACTATGATTCCGGTATGGCCGACCGGACACGCAACGCCCCGCCAATGGTGAGCGAGAAGATCGGCCGCGGCGTGAAGCTGCACGCGTGTGGTCGAGCAACGATGACGACTGGGAGGGTGCAATGAGTGGTGGAGCGTGCTTCGGGTGTGCACCGGGCTACGAGGGCCTCGCCGCCGAACTCGCCGGGCTCGTGAACGGCAGCTGGGTACTCACACCCGGCGTCCACGACGTCATGATCATGGCGAACGGCGCGACCGTTCCTCGGGAGCTACCCGGGCAGGCCTCCCAAGAGGCTCTGGCCTGGTGGCACAACTCGGTGAGCACGACGCTTGCCCCGACTCGGCGCCGCTCGTGAGTGGTCAGAGTGTCGTTGCTCCGGTGACGGAATGGAGTTTCCTCACGAACCACGCCCGAGTCCTGTTATGCGTCGCGCATGACCCCGGGATCCGCCTCCGAGACATCGCGACAACTCTTGGCGTCACCGAACGCACCGCGCACGGCATCGTCGCCGACCTCGCGAACGCCGGCTACGTCGTGAAAGAACGCGACGGACGCCGGAACCGTTACCAGATTCAACATCACCTGCCGTTACCCGAGGCGACCCGCAGTCAACGCACCATTGGCGACGTGCTCGACCTCCTCGGCGAAACCGGTACACCCAACGGAATGCCACCCACGGGGCGAACGGTCAAAGCTCGAACCCGCACGTCGCTCCGGCGATCATCGAATGTAAGGGAATCGACCGAGCCGCGGGAGCGTTGAAGGACATGGACCAACGCGAGAATCGCGCACCAGGCCGGGGTTCCGGCCGGGACTGGGACGAGGGTTGATGCCGCTTTCCGAGAACGAACAGCAGATCCTGCGCGAGATCGAGGAGGACCTGTCGGCCACTGACCCCAAGTTGGTGCAGCAGGTTACCGACACGACGCTGTACCGGCACACCGCGCGCCTCATCAAGTGGTCCGCGGTGGGCTTCGTCGCGGGGCTGCTGCTCATGGTCTTCACGTTCACCACCACGCTTGTGCTCGGCGCGGCCGGCTTCGTCGTGATGCTCGGCTGCGCGCTCGCCATCGAGCAGAACGTGCGCAAGCTCGGCCGGGCCGGGCTCGAGAGCCTCGCCGGCTCGATGCGCAACGGCGCCCTGAAAAACAGGCTCGATGACGCGGAGAACCGCTGGCGCCAGCGGTTGGGACGCGACGCGCCGCCCAACTGACCGGCTCTGCACCCCTAGGTCAGCGCGCAAGGTCGCCGACGGCGTCGGGCGAGCCCTATTTGCCGTTCGGCGCGCGTCGCTAACGCACAGAACGCGAGCACCGAACGTTCACCCGACCGTCGCCCCAGGAGCGCAGATCGGCACATCACGCGCACGCGAAGCCGCGCGAGAGCTATCGCATAAGGTGCACAGGAGCCCGATGTGAGGTGATCTCCTCAGGTCTCGGGCGCGCGTCACCGGATGCTCGGGAGCTGGCGATCGGGTCGTCCGTCGAGCAGACCCATGCGGTAGCTGATCGACCAGGGCGCGAGCAGGGAGACGAGCACGGCCGCGCGTCGCGCGAGATCCGTGTCGTCACCGCACGACGCGAGCACGGCCGCGAGGGCGGTGGCCTGGGTGCCCTGCAGGAAGTACGCGCTCAGCTCGAGGAGTTGCTCGTACTCGTGCGGCGGGAAGCCGTGCACGCTCAATCCCGTGCTCCACACCTCGCGGCCCCGAGCATGGGCTTCCGCCTGCTGCGCGGTCAGCGTGTCGACGTCGATCCTGCCCGCAGCGGTCGCGGTCGCGAAGCGGTCGCGGAGCTCGGCGAGCCCGGCGATCTCGTCGACGGCGTACCGGGCGTCGAGCAGGCCGGGGGCGACGAAGAAGTCATCGGGCGACGAGAGTCCGGCGGGCGGCCGTTCGAGGATCTCGGTCAGGTACCCGTGGTTGTAGCCGTAGCCGTCGAGCTGCGCTCGCACTTGGCCGCCCGCGAACGCGATCGCTTCCGCGTCGTCGCCCTGCGCCGCGGTGTCAGCGGCCGCTTGGTGGTCGGAGAGCTCGCGGAAGGCGTCGGCGTCGGGCGTGACGTCGACGCCCAGGATCGGTGCCTCGGGCTGCGCGCGCGCTATCTCGCGTCGCAACCACACTCCGCCGAAGTACCCGGAGAGGTGCATCACCCACCGGTAGCTCGGCAGCGGCAACGACGAGGTCTCGGCGGTGAGTGCGTCGCCGAAGGCGCGCAGCGGTACTCGCCCGAAGAGCAGGCGCTCGACCGAGCCCGACTGGCCCTCGACGAGACGGTCGAGCAGCGCGGGGTCCGCCTCCATCACGTCGTTGGGGAACCACGGGTAGTCGGTGAGCGCAATCACCAGTGGCGCACGATCGTCAGTCCAGACACAGTCCATTCTCACGATGGCCCGGTCGGGGCGCAAGCATCGCGTCCCGACCCGCGTGATGCGAGGGTTGAGCCGCGGGCGGCAGCACCTCTACGGTGCCGCGGCACACTCGGCACGTCGTCGCGGGGGGTCGGATGGGAGCGCTCGATGGCGTACAGGTTGTGGATCTCTCGCAGATGATCGGTGCGCCCTACTGCACGCAGTTGCTGGCGGATCTCGGCGCCGATGTGATCAAGGTCGAGGAGCCGACGGTGGCACTGTTCACCCGTGTCGCCCTCAGCCCTCCCGACGGTGACGAGCGCCGACGCTTCTCCGCCTTCTGGCTCGCGAGCAACCGCAACAAGCGGAGCCTGACCCTCGACCTGAGGCATCCGGACGCGAAGCAGGTCCTCGCCGACTTGGTCGCCCGGGCCGACGTCGTCGTCGAGAACTTCGGCGCACGCGCTCGGCGGTCGCTCGGCATCGACGACTCGTGGGGGCGGGCGCTGCGCCCGGACGTCATCTGGGCTTCGCTGACCGGCTACGGCCGCACCGGCCCAGAGGCCGAGCGCGACGGCTGGGACCTGGTCGCGCAGGCCCGAGGCGGCCTGCTCGACATGACCGGCGACCCCGACGGTCCGCCGATGAAGAGCGGCAACTCGAGCGCGGACTATCTCGCGGGTCTCCACCTCGCGGTCGGCATCCTCGCCGCGCTCCACCAGCGCGCGGCGACCGGTGAGGGACAAGTCATCGACGTGTCGCTGGTGGAGCCGGTGGTGGCGTGCCTCGACGGCTTCCCGCTCTGGCACTCGATCTCCGGGATCACGCCGACGCGCACCGGCAACTTCCACCCCGCCGGGCTGCCGGGCTACAGCGTGTTCCGGGCCCGCGACGGCTACTTCGTCATCGGCGCCGCGGGCCCGTCGCTCACCCGTCTGCTGACGTCACTC
Source organism: uncultured Actinomycetes bacterium (assembly GCA_963819475.1). Taxonomy (GTDB): domain Bacteria; phylum Actinomycetota; class Acidimicrobiia; order IMCC26256; family DASPTH01; genus DASUAS01. The sequence goes on along the minus strand of CAWFWE010000010.1, from coordinate 37,107 downwards.
GGACGCGAGGACCTGGCGACGGGTCTCGCGCCTGCGGGTGACGAGGAGCGGCGCGTGTGGTTCGACGAGATCGTGGGCATCATCACCGCCTGGACGAGGGCCCACACCCGCGACCAGCTCCAGGCCGAGCTCGACGCGATCGACGTGCCAAACGCGCAGGTCCGCACCCTGGCGGAGGTGTGGGACGACCCACAGCTCGAGGCCCGCGGCGCGTTCCTCGAGTACGAGCAGTCCTGGCTCGGGCGAGTCCGCACGATCGGGAATCCCATCCACATGTCAGCGTCACCGATGGAGGTCCGACACTCGCCACCCGCCGCAGGGGAGCACAACGAGGAGATCCTTCGCGAGCTCGACTACGACGCGGAACGCATCGCCGCGCTGATCGTCGACGGCGCGCTCTGGGGAACGGAAGCGCGGTGAGCCGGGCCGTGCGGCCTGCACGACATCTGGGCCATGAACAACGCGACGACGATGGCCGCTCTCAGCCTTGCAGTCGTGGCATCGTACGCATCAGCGTCAATAGCCATGGCACTGCGCACTTTCAGCAAGTCCGTCGAAGGCTGACGCCGACCCCGGATCGGCTCGAGCACAGAACGACGCACCGAACGTTCAACTGACCTCGTTCAGGGGAGCGCAGAACGGCACGTAGGTGCGCGGTCTTGGTGTCAGGCTGCGATGACCTGGATCACAAGGGCCTGATGTCCGAGATGGCGAGATCTACGGATGGGGCCTTCGCGTTCGAGGGCGTGGAGCGAGTCATATGCCCGGCAATCAAGATCGACGCATGGCCTGCGCCACAAGGGGCCATGATGTCGGGGCCAGCCGTAGCGTGGAGATGTCAACCTCTTGGAGGATGAGATGCGAACCCCGCTGTGTGACGCTCTCGGGATCGAGTATCCGATCTTCGCCTTCACGCATTGCCGCGACGTCGTGGCGGCGGTCAGCAAAGCGGGCGGACTCGGTGTGCTGGGCGCGGTGGGCTTCAGCCCTGAGCAGCTCGAGATTGAGCTCGACTGGATCGACCAGCACGTGGGCGGCAAGCCCTACGGCGTCGATACCGTGATGCCGCAGAAGGCCGTAGATGTGCACGGCGGCGACGCCGAGGAGCTCCTAACGCAGATCCGCTCGATGATCGATGCGAACCACTGGCGCTACGTCGACGAGCTCATGGAGCGATTCGACCTGCCGCCGCTGGCGGAGGGCGCGCAGGCGGGCGGGGTGCTGGGCTGGACCGACGAGGTCGCGCACCGCCAGGTCGAGATCGCGCTCGCGCACCCAATCGCGTTGATCGCGAACGCTCTCGGATCGCCGCCGAAGGACGTGATCGACCAGGCCCATGCGCACGACGTGAAGGTCGCCGCGCTCGCGGGCAAGGCGGTGCACGCGCAGCGACACGTGAACAACGGCGTCGACATCGTCGTCGCGCAGGGCTACGAGGCGGGTGGTCACACCGGCGAGATCTCCACCATGGTGCTCGTGCCGGAGGTGGTCGACGCCGTCGCGCCCGTGCCGGTGCTCGCCGCCGGTGGTATCGGCACCGGTCGTCAGATCGCGGCCTCGCTGGCCCTCGGGGCGCAGGGAGTGTGGCTCGGATCGCTGTGGCTCACGACGGCCGAGAGCAGCGCGAGCCCTTCCGTGCTGCAGGCGTACCTCGAGGCGACGTCGGCGGACACGGTCCGGTCGCGTTGCTACACCGGCAAGCCGGCGCGGATGCTGCGCAACACGTGGACTGACGCGTGGGCCGACCCGACCGGTCCGGGCCCGCTCGGCATGCCGTTGCAGAACATTCTCACTTCGGAGGCCAACGCCCGGATCGCCCGGTCGGGTCGCAAGGACCTCCAGTTCGCTCCCGTCGGTCAGATCGTCGGCCGGATGAACGAGGTGCGTTCTGTGCGCGACGTGATGTACCAGCTGGTCGAGGAATACATCGAGACCGTCGACCGGCTCCAGCAAGGCGCTCGCTCCTGACGCCACCGGCTTTGTCTGCCGATCGCGCGCACATCGTCCGTACAGAACTCACGCACCGAACGCTCACGGACTCAGGCCGAAGGGGAGCGCAGAAACGGCACATCTCGCGCACGCGCCCGATCACCGGCTCGGTGCGGCCTGGAGTGCTTCGGGGCGGTGTGGTTGTGTGCGTCTCCCGGCTCGTGACGGCCAAACGGCTGCTTCCGGGTGGCGGCGTCACGACTGGTGTTGATAGCGGGCTGCGGGCGTACCTGGTGGGTTCGACACTCCTGGGCGGGCGTCGGGGTTGGCTACACACACTTCGCATTCGAGCCCGTCGGGGTCGCGGAAGAATACGCTGAGCATCTGGCCGAAGTCGGTGACGAACCTGTCGGCGGCCCCACGTGCGATGAGGCGCTCGCGGATGGTCTCGAACGCCTCCAGCGACTGGGCCTGGAACGCCAGGTGGTCGATGCGGCCCCGGGCGAACATCGGCGTCTGGCGCTCGGCCTCGGTGTTGTCGTCGATCTCGAACACGTTGAGCTCGGAATGGGGACCGACGTGCACGATTGAGAGGCGGACGCCGGCATCGGCCGGTGTCTCGGGACCGTCGCGCAGTACCTCGGCCTCGAACACGTCCTCGTAGAACGCGTGGAGCCGGTCCGAGTCGTTCGTGAGGATCGCGACGTGGTTGAACCCGTTCGTCAACATGGCGACGAGCGTATTCTCCGTCTCTGACGGCCCGTTCGACCGAGGAGTCGACGATGGCGAAGATCGCAGTGATCGGCCGCGGCAACGTGGGGGGTACGCTCGGTCGGGCGTGGTCGAAGCCACTGCGGTCGACGTGAGCGCAAAACCGGCATCTGGCGCACCCGGGGTTCGGGTGATAGTCGGGCTACCCGGGGCGGACGAGGGAGTCCCCCGGGCTCGATCGGCCGCCTACGGGTGCGACCCTTTCGCTCGTTGATGACGAGCACGAGGAGGAACCATGCCCGAGCCGGACGCGCCGTTTGCCGAGAGCGCCTCCGTCGGGGGCCGCCCCGAGCTTCCGGCGTCGGCGGCACGAGTCGTGCAGGAGTTGCTCGACGAACACCGCCAGGCGTGGTGCGATCTCGTCCTGATCAGCCAAGGGACCTGGGCAATCCGAGGCTCGATCGCGTACGAGGGTGAAGTGATCCTCGCCGAGTTCGACTCCCGAGGAGTCGCCGAGCTCGCCCTCGAGCGGCTCGTGACGTCCGAAGGCTCCACCTACACGCGCTGACGCGCGCCCGACCGAAGGGGTTGACATGGCACCAATTTCCGAACGCGAGAAACAGGAGATCGAGGCGGCCAACGCCTCGGGCAGCACCCCGGTCGTTTTCATCCACGGGCTATGGGTGCTGCCGAGCAGCTGGGCCAACTGGGTGGACTTCTTCAAGCAGGCCGACTACGCGCCGCTGACACCGGACTGGCCAGACGATCCGGCAACGGTCGACGAGGCCCGGGCGAACCCGAACGTTCTCGCCAAGAAGACCTTGAAGCAGGTCGCCGATCACACCACCGAGATCATCAATGCCTTGGACGAGAAGCCAGCGATCATGGGGCACTCCACCGGAGGCTTGCTCGCGCAGATGCTCGCGGGCCGGGGCCTCTCGGCGGCCACGGTGGCGATCGACCCTGGAGTCTTCCGCGGCGTCTTGCCTCTGCCGCCCTCCGTACTCAGGACCGCGGGCCCGTTCCTGGTCAACCCGCTCACGCGCGGCCGCGCGATCACGCTCACGTTCGACCAGTTCAAGTACGGCTGGGCCAACGCACTCGACGAGAACGAGGCGAAGGACCTCTACGACACGTTCCACGTCGCGGGCTCGGGGATCTCGCTCGCGCAGATGGGCAACGCGAACCTCAACCCGTGGACCGAGTCGAAGGTGAACACGAAGCACCCCGATCGCGGTCCCCTGCTGATCATCGAAGGCGAGAAGGACCACACGGTGCCATGGGCGATCGCGCACGCCGAATACAAGCGGCAGAAGCGCAACCCCGCCGTAACGGAGATCGTCAAGATTCCGAACCGAGGCCACTCCCTCACGATCGACCATGGCTGGCGAGAAGTAGCGGACACAGCGCTGCAGTTCGTACAGCGGTTCCTGCCAGCGCGAAGCGCGCCTTAACTCGCAGCCGATATCGCGCACCCGGTCCGCGCACAGAACTACGCACCGAACGTTCAGCCGATCGCATCGTCCGGCAGTACAGATCGGCACATACGCGTGTGGCACCGATCGCCGGTTCTGGGCGGCAACTCCAGCCCGGCGTTCGCTGTCGTTCTGTGCGCCTGACCGGGCAGATGACATCGTCCGTTTTGCCTGGTTTACTTTGGATCCTCGGGCTGCGGACCATCGGGGGGACTAGTGACGATCACGTCGATCGCTGACATCGTTCGCACGCAGGCCCGGGACAAGCCCGACGCGCCTGCGATCGAGTTCGAGGGCCGCACGATCACCTTTGGTGACCTCGACCGGCGGTCGAACCAGCTCGCCAACGCGCTCGCGAGTGTCGGGGTCGGGCCCGGCGACCGCGTCGCGTTCCTTGACCGGAACGGTCCTGAGTACTTCGAAGTCACCTTCGCTCTCGCCAAACTCAACGCGGTCACCGTCGCGGTGAACTGGCGGCTGGCGCCAGCCGAGATCGCGGACATCGTCAACGACGCCCGCGCCAAGATCCTCATCGTTGGCCCCGACTTCGACGCGCACATCGAGAAGGTCGAAGCCGGCATGGGAACCGTCTCGACGATCGTCGCGATCGGTGGCCATGCCCGCTGGCGCGACTACGAACAGTTCCTCGGCGCGCACGCCGCGCACGATCCGGGCGTGCAGGCGGAGGGCACCGACGTCGCGTTCCAGCTCTACACCTCGGGCACCACTGGTGTGCCCAAGGGCGTGATGCTCACCAACGACAACTTCTTCAATGGCATGATGAACGTCGCCGACTCGTGGCGTTTCGACGACCGCTCGGTGAACCTCGCCGTCATGCCGATGTTCCACATCGCGGGCAGCGGCTGGGCGATGCTCGGTCTAGCTTTCGGCTGCCAGACCGTGCTGCTGCGCGACGTCGACCCGGCTCGCATTCTCGAGCTGATCGCCGAGTTCGGCGTCACCAACGCGTTCATTGTCCCGGCCGTCATCCAGTTCTTGCTGCTCACGCCGGACGCGGCCGACACGAACTTCGAGACGTTGCGCGCGATTGTCTACGGCGCATCCCCGATCACCGACACCGTGTTGTGCAACGCGATGGACGTGTTCGGCTGCGAGTTCATCCAGGTCTATGGGTTGACCGAGACGACCGGCGCGATCACGCAACTTGACTCAGCCGATCACGATGCGCTCGGGCGCCCCAACCTGCTGCGGTCGTGCGGTAAGCCGTATCCGTGGGTCGAGGTCCGCATCGTCGACAGCGAAGGCGCCGACGTCGGTGACGGCGAGGTCGGCGAGTTGTGGACACGTTCCCGTCAGAACATGCTCGGCTACTGGGCCAACGACGACGCGACCAGCGAGGCGATTGACGAGGACGGATGGTTCCGCACCGGCGACGCCGGCTACCGCGACGCCGACGGGTTCCTCTACCTGCACGACCGCGTCAAAGACATGGTCGTGTCGGGCGGCGAGAACATCTATCCCGCCGAGGTCGAAAACGTGCTCGCCAAACATCCAGACGTCCTCGACGTGGCGGTCATCGGTGTGCCCGACGACAAGTGGGGCGAAGCGGTAAAGGCCGTCGTCGTGCGACGCGACGCGGCCTCGACGTCAGAAGAACGGCTGATCACCTTCGCGCGCGAACACCTCGCGGGCTACAAGTTGCCGAAGTCCGTCGACTTTGCCGACGAGCTCCCGCGCAACCCGTCAGGCAAGTTGCTGAAGCGCGAAATCCGCGCCCCGTATTGGGAAGGCGCCAACCGCCAGATCAGGTAGGTATCCACGCCTCCCTCCTGCTCACTCAACACCTAGCTGTACTCGGCCGGGACGTTGGTGACGGTCCGTTGATCTGAAGCGAAGACCTCCGAAGCTGTGGGGATTGCCGTCTCCACACCCCGGAGGTCTTCGTGTCTCACCGTAACGCTCGGTTGACGGTGCATGGTCGCCGTCTGTTGGTTCGTCGTGTCCGAGAGCAGGGGATGCCGGTCGCGCATGTCGCTCGAGCGATGGGCGTGTCGCGTCAGTGCGCGCATCGTTGGGTTGCTCGCTTCGACGCCGAGGGTGACGCCGGTCTGTTCGACCGGTCGTCGCGACCGCATCGCATGGCGACCAGGACACCGGCCGAGGTCGAGACGGTGGTGGTCGCCGCACGAGCCGAGCATCGTCGAGGTCAGGATTGGCTGGGTCCCGAGCTGGGGATCCCAGCCCGGACCGTGAGCCGGATCCTGCGCCGCCACGACATGCCCCGCCTGGCGGTGTGTGACCCGATGACCGGCGAGGTGATCCGGGCATCGAAGACGACGGCGGTGCGTTACGAACGAGCCCGTCCCGGTGAGCTGGTCCACATGGACGTCAAGAAGATCGGCCGGATCCCCGACGGGGGCGGCTGGCGAGCTCACGGCCGCCAGATGGGATCCACCGCCACGAAGAGGAAGGCACGGATCGGGTTCGACTACGTGCACTCGATGGTCGATGACCACAGCCGCTACGCCTACGCGGAGATCCTTCCCGATGAAACCGCGGCCAGCTGCGCCGCGTTCTTCGCCCGCGCGGTCGAGGCGTTCACCGCTGCTGGGATCCACCGCATCCGACGAGTCATGACCGACAACCACTGGAGCTACACCCGCAGCAACGCCCTCGCCGGGCATCTGAAACGCCTACGAGCCCGCCACGTCCTCATCCGCCCTCATTGTCCCTGGCAAAACGGCAAGGTCGAACGCTTCCACCGCACCCTGCAAACCGAATGGGCCTACCGGCAGGTCTTCACCACCAACGCCGAACGCACCGCCGCGCTTGCACCCTGGCTCGACGACTACAACACTCGACGCCGCCACAGCTCCCTCGGAGGCTTCCCCCCGACCAGCCGCCTGTCACCAACCTGATGGCCGGGTACACCTAGCAGGGTGCTGAAAAAGCCTGTTTGAGTGCTCGCGATTCTGGTTGGGTTCGCTCATGCTGTGGTCACCGAGGTGGGAGGTGACCGTGCGAGGGACGCCGGATCCGCAGTTGGCGATGCTGACGACGTTGCAGCCAGGTGATCTGATCCCGGCTGATCATCCGATCCGGCGGATCCGGGTGGTGGTCGACGCGGTGCTCGACGAGCTCAGCGACGAGTTCGACGTGATGTACGCGTCGGGTGGCCGGCCGAGTGTGCCGCCGGAGCAGCTGCTCAAAGCCACGGTGTTGATGGCGATGTACTCGATCCGGTCGGAGCGAGCGTTCTGCGAACGACTCAACTACGACTTGTTGTTCAAGTGGTTCCTCGATCTCCCGATCGACGGCCGGTCGTTCGATGCGAGCACGTTCTCGAAGAACCGTCGACGGCTTCTCGATCATGAGATCGCGGATCGGTTCTTCGCTGCGGTGGTCGGCCAGGCGAAGCTGCGACGTTACGTGTCGAGTGATCACTTCTCCGTCGACGGGACATTGTTGGAGGCGTGGGCATCGCACAAGAGCTTCCAACCCAAAGACGGCCCGCAGTCACCGCCGCCGGCGGGACGGAACACCGAGGTCGACTTCCACGGGCAACGGCGCTCGAACGAGACGCACGCGTCGACCACAGATCCCGAAGCTCGCATGGCGCGCAAGAGCTTCGCGACCGCGGCGAAGCTGTCGTATTCGGGCCATCTGTTGATGGAGCATCGCAATGCGTTACTCGTGGACATCGAGTTGACCCAAGCGACCGGCTACGCCGAGCGCGACACCGCGCTCGAGATGCTGCGACGACTGCCACCTACGAAACGGCGACGCACTCTCGCTGGCGACAAGGCTTACGACACCCGAGCGTTCGTCGCCGATCTCCGCGAGATGAATGTCACTCCGCATCTGGCGCCGAACACGAAACGGAATCGTTCCACGATCGATCGACGAACCACCCGACATGAAGGCCATGGCGCGAGTCAACGGGTCCGGAAACGGATCGAGGAACCCTTCGGCTGGATCAAGACCATCGCCGGAGGACGCAAGCTTCGTTACAAAGGCCGGGCCCGCAACCGAGCCTGGTTCCTCATAACCGGCGCCGTCTACAACATCATCCGAATCGCTGCACTGGACGCCACACCAGCCTGACCATCGACCAGATCACGACACCGCGAACCACACGGACCGAGCAACGACCCGATCGGCATCACGCCAACCGAAACCCCCGGCCTCAAGAGCCGATTTTCAGCACCCTGCTAGCGGCGGGCACCGGTCGATATGACACTCGACTTCGGAGCACCCCACAACGCGCGCACCGAATGTGTGCCGATCTGCCACGTCGGGGAGCGCAGATCGGCACATCACGCGCACGCGAGCCGGCGTGCCGCACAATCGAGGATCGGAGCGTCGCCGCCAGTGGCACCGCGCACCCTACCGGAACGAGTGTGCGCTGAGTCTCGAGTGAGAGGACGCTGTCGTGGGCGAGCGGGACCGCGCCAGATCCCATGTCACACTCTGGTCAGCGATGACCTCGCCGCAACGCCGCGACTGGATCGACAAAGTGGCGGATAGACGGCGCCGATGGCAACGTCTCGCTCGACGTGACGAAGATCCGACCTGACCTTTGGTGATCCCGCCTACTCGGGATTGGCGAGGAGGCACCTGTTCGATGATCGCAACCGTCAACATCGCCGACCTCGGTGCCCGACGCACGCTGCGCTCCGTGTGGCACCGACCAGCACCCGCGACCGTCCTCGGGCTTCGATGGCTTGATACTGCGGTCGCCGTTCCGCTCGCCAGCAAACGCCCCCCAGGGTTGCGGCGCTCCGTGATGATCGCGTTCTGGGAGGACGAAGGGGCTGCTGCCGCCTTCGCTAAGGATCATCCGCTCGGACAGCGCTACGCCGACAATGGCTTTCGCGCCGTCCTCCGTCCGCTTCGTGCCTTTGGCACCTGGCCTGGTTTGCCCGACGACCTTCCGCGGGCGCGGGATGCCGTTCATGACGGTCCTGTTCTCGTCACGACTCTCGGACGGCTCCGGGTGACACAGGCGGGCCGGTTCCTCCGAGCCAGCCGACCCGCGGAGCGGTCAGCGGTCGCTGCGGCCGGATTCGTGTGGGGGACGGCGGCGTCGCGTCTTCCGTTCATGGCCACTGTCTCGCTGTGGAGCAGTGATGAAGCCGCTGCCGCCTACGCGTACGGCGATCCGGACGCCGGGCACCCGCGTGCGATCACGGAGCAGCGCCGCAAGGACTTCCATCACGAGTCCGCCTTCATCCGCTATGCCCCGCTGGCCATCACGGGCTCGGTTGGTTGAGGCGGTATCCGCCCGTTCGGTATTCGGGGGAAAATTTCTCACGCACGGTCGGCGAGCGGGAGCGTTCCTCGAAAGGATCGCTATCGAGACTCGGGGCCTCACATCCAGTTCCTCTGTTGAGGAAGGGAGACCCCTATGGATCGACGTTACGTCGGGATCGATCTGCATCGTCGCCGGCCGGTGATCTACGCGATGAACGCTGCCGGGCGCTCGACGCCCACCTCGCGCGAATGAACGCCGAGAGTCTTGCGGGGTCCGCCCGTTCGTGCCGATCTCCGCCCGTTTCTTAGTGGAAGGGTCGTGAATTCTTAGATCGAGCCTGACGGCTGGTGTCCGTGGTGGAAGCAAAGCTCGTGTTGCGGTGGTCACCGCAACAGATCTCGGATTGGCTGGTGGAGCAGTTTCCCAACGATCCGGAGATGTGAGTGTCGCACGAGACGATCGCTCGATGCGGTCCAGATCGAGATCGGTCAAGGCCCAGCGTTCGAGGCGTTGGGATCGCCTGAGCCGGTGCACGCTGCTTCGTTCGCGGCCTGGCCGGACGTGGCCGTCGTCGCGACCGAGTTGGCCGTCGAGGGGGCGCTCGCGTACGGGCTCTCCGTGCCGCGCGAGGGCGTGTGGCATCCCTTGGGGATGCTCACGTTCTACGCCGAGGCCGCATCCGCACTCGACCCTGAAGTTGTTGATCTCGGCTCCTTCATCGCCGCCTACGTCGCCGTCGCTGCCGGTCTGGACCGCGACCGCACGGACCTCAGCAGGCGTGAAGCCGCGTTGCACCGCGCGTTGAGCAGCCGCGACGTGATCGGGCAGGCCAAAGGCATTCTCATGGAACGCCAGCACATTCCCGCCGGGCAGGCCTTCGACATGCTGCGGCGCACCTCACAACGCCTCAACATGCGACTCCATGAAGTCGCAGCCCGACTCGCTGAAACCGGCGAGTGCCTCAATGACGTACCCCGAAACACCGGTGGACCTCATACAGGACGTCCGATTGGTCCCGCGACGACCGGGGTAGGGCCGTGGGGTGCCGTCACCGTTCTCCTTCCATGACAGGGTTGGTCCGGTGGTTGCCACGGCAATCCACGCTGGGCACGGTCTCCGCCCGTCGATCGCGTCCCGCACCGCGCTCGACGACGCCAGCCGGCTGCGGGAGGAGGATCCCTTCACCGATCGTCTGACCGCGGTCGGCGGGTCGACGGTCGTAGTGCACTGCTCGCGGTTCGAGGTGGACCTCAACCGCCCACGGGAGGCGTCGGTGTACCTGACGCCCGGAGACGCCTGGGGGCTCGATCTGTGGCGCGAGCCTGTGTCGGAGGAGGATGTCGCGCGCTCCCGGCAGCTGTACGACGACTTCTACGCCGAGCTCGGGCGACGGCTGGACGTACTGGCAGCACGAGGGCCGTTCGTGGTGTTGGACCTGCACTCGTACAACCACCGCCGCGATGGTGCCGATGCGACGCCGGCGCCCGTGGACGCGAATCCGGAGGTGAACGTCGGCACGGGTTCGCTCGGGCGGGATCGTTGGCGTGATCTCGCCAACCGGTTCATCGACGAGCTCGGGCGTCGTGAGGTCGCCGGCCATCGGCTCGACGTGCGGGAGAACGTCCGCTTCCAGGGCGGTGAGCTCAGCCGCTGGGTCAATGGGCGCTACGACGCCCGGGGCTGCGCGCTCGCGATCGAGTTCAAGAAGGTGTTCATGGACGAGTGGACCGGCGCGGTCGATGATCGCCATCTCGACGAGCTCCGGCACGCCCTCGCGACGGTGGTCGCCGGGATGATCGACGAACTGCGATGTCTGAACTCGGAGTGACCGCGACACCGTTGGCCGGTTCGGATCTCTCGGTCGACCGCGCGCTGGCCGATGTTGCCACCAGCTTCCGCTTCCTGCTCGACGTCACCCCGCTCGACCTCGTCGCGCGCGGAAGGAGTTCTGGGACACCGGCCTCTCACCGGTGTTCGAGTACCGGCCCCTCAGCGACGATCCGGTCGTCACGAGTACCCGCCTCGCTGACGTGCCGTTGAACGAGGTGGAGGACCCGACGGTGGCCCACCTGCTGCGGGCCAAGCACCGCGAGCTGCTCCTGTTGGTCCAGATGCTGTCGTGCCGGGGCTCCGCAGAGTTCCTCGCCCTGAGCATCGAGCAGTACGGCGCGGTCAGCCCCGCCCTGCTCCACGAGGCCGAGGACATCCTGCGGCGGGTGCCGGCGCGCCAGCTCGACCTCGGCCCGCAGCTCGACGCCGTCGCCTTCGTGCGACTCGCCCAGGCCGAACTCGACCGGTACCGGGCGTTCGTGCCCGACATCGAGTCGCACGTCGAGCTGCGCGAGGGGAGCACCGGCGTGATGGTGTCGAACGGTGACTTGCTCGTCGCGCCGACCGCGCGTGTCTCGGTGGCGCGGGCCGAGGCGCTGCTGCACCACGAGATTGGCACGCACGTCGTCACCTTCGTCAACGGCTCGCACCAGCAGCTGCGCACGCTCGCCAGCGGGTTGGCGGGGCACGACGAGACCCAGGAGGGCCTGGCCGTGCTCGCCGAGTACCTCGTCGGCGGGCTGACCGCCGCTCGCCTCCGCCAGTTGGCCGCCCGAGTGGTGGCGGTGCACCGCATGGTCGACGGGGCGGAGTTCCCCGAGGTGTACCGGGGATTGGTCGATGCCGGGGTCCCGGGGGTGCAGGCGTTCACCATCACCATGCGCGTGTTCCGCTCGGGTGGGCTCACCAAGGACGCGGTGTACCTGCGTGGTCTCCACGAGCTGGTGAACCACCTGGGCGCGGGACAGTCGCTCGACCCACTCTGGCTCGGCAAGATGCCGCTGACCGCGGTTCCACTCGTCGAGGAGCTGCACCGGCGGGGCGTGCTCTCCGATCCACTTCTCATCCCGCGCTACCTCGACGAACCCGTCGCGCGGGCGCGGCTTGCGGGCATCCACCAGGTCGACTCGTTGGCCGCGCTCATCGGAGATGACACAACATGAAGATCGGATTCGTCATCAACAGCATCGCCGCCGAGAAACCGGAGTACACGACGGTGCGGCTCGCGCTCGCGGCCGCCAAGAAGGGACACGAGACCTGGATGATGGGAGTCGACGACTTCTCCCACCGCGCCGACGGCACCGTCGCCGCGCACGCCCGCACGGCGAGCAGGAAGAAGCACACGTCGACGCCGGCGTTCCTCGACAGCATCAAGGACCCCACCCACGGCTGCGACGACATCGCGATCGCCGACCTCGACGTGCTCGTGATGCGCAACGACCCCGCCGACGACGTCGTCGAACGACCCTGGGCGGTCACCTCGGGAATCCTGTTCGCGCAGCTCTCCGTCGCCGCAGGGACCCTGGTGGTGAACGACCCGGCCAGCCTCGCCAACGCGGTGAACAAGACCTACTTCCAGCACTTCCCCGACGACGTGCGTCCCCGGACCCTCATCTCCCGAGATCCCGACGACATCAGCGCGTTCGTCAAGGAGATGGGCGGTGGTGCAGTCCTCAAACCGCTCCAAGGCTCCGGCGGTGCGAGCGTGTTCTTCGTCTCGGACGACGAGTCGCCGAACCTCAACCAGATGATCGAGGCGGTCGGCCGCGACGGTTACATCGTCGCCCAGGAGAACCTCGCCGAAGCCGAACAGGGAGACGTGCGTCTCTTCCTCATGAACGGCGAACCCCTCGTCGCCGGTGGCAAGTATGCGGCGTTCCGGCGGGTCAACACCACCTCCGACCCGCGATCGAACATGCGCGTGGGCGGCGAGGCCGAGCGGGTGAAGGTCGACGACGCCATGCTCGCGGTCGCGGAGGCCGTCCGGCCGAAGCTGCTGGCCGACGGTATGTTCCTAGTCGGTCTCGACATCGTCGGCGACAAGCTCATGGAGGTCAATGTGTTCAGCCCCGGAGGACTGGGCAGCTGCGAGACCCTCTACAAGGCCAAGTTCTGCGACGCGGTCGTCGACGCCCTCGAACACAAGGTCGAGCTGCGCGAGCACTACCGCGGCGCATTGACGAACGTGAGTCTTGCCACGCTGTGATTCGGGGGAGCACCGAGCCATTCTGCGGTTCTGGTTGCAGCCGGGCGGGTAACAGGGACGGCACGCACGCGCACGCACTCAGCGACGCGGCGATACGAGAGGAGCATTCCATGCCGAAAGACACGGGTCCAGAAAGCGCGGCGAAGGGCGTCGTGGAAGACATCAAGGGAAAGGCCAAGGAAGTCATCGGTGAGGTCACCGGTGACGACTCGAAGGAGCGCGAGGGTCGCGCACAACAGGAGAAGGCCCGGTCGGAGCGCGACGTAGCCGATCACGAAGCGAAAGCCGACGCTGCTCGCTCTGAGGCTGCGGTCGACGAGGCCGAGCAGCGCATGCACCAAGACGGATAGGGAAACCGGAGGGGTACGGCAATTCCTCAACCGCTACGGCAAGCTCGGGAGCTGTCGTCAAACGGCGGCACGGGGTTGACGAGTGCGACGGGTTGTGGCATGTCTACTGTCGGCGTCGTTCAGTAAGGAGCGCGCCGCACGATCGAAGGGATGGTTGTCAGCGAACGAGGAGGCAGAGCTGTGGGTGAGTTGTTGTCTCTCAAGATCGAAGCAGGTAGCGCCGAAACGACCGTGCGAGTCTCGGGGGAGATCGACCTCGAAACAGCACCAGGTCTGCGAGAGTGCTTGGCCTCTCTGGTCGGCGATGTGGTGGTGGACCTGACGGAGGTCTCGTTCGTTGACTCGCAGGCGATTGGGTTGCTGATCGCTGAGCACAAACGCCGCGTCGCCACGGGCGCACGTCTCGTGATCACCGGGTCGTCGCCGATGGCGCTGCGCGCGTTCGAGATCACCGGGGTCGATCAGGTGATCGACCTCAACGGCGACTCGGCGCGTCGCTGACGCGGCCTGCGGTTGGGAGCACCGCGCGTGGGGTAGTTGGGCAGTCGTAACCCGACACCGAAGGAGTTCTCCCCGTGCCTGATCCGATCGTTCTCCTGAAGAAAGACCATCGCGAAGCCGAATCGATGCTGAAGTCACTCGCTGCGAGCTCTCCCGGCGCTCGGAGAAGGTCGACGCTCAAGAAGCTCGACGGCGCGCTGCGCCTCCACATGGCGATCGAAGAGCGCGACGTCTACCCGCTCGTCGCTGAACTGCTCGGCGAAAAAGACGCCCAGGAAGCCGACATCGAACACGGTCTCGCTCGAGATGGTCTCGACAAGCTGCAGGAGCTGGTCGACGAACCTGGCTTCGGGGCCGCGGTTGCCATGCTCACCGCCGGCATCAAGCATCACGTCAAGGAGGAGGAACATGAGATGTTCCCCGACTTGAGGAAGAAGCTCGACCGTCCCGACCTCCTCGCACTCGGCGACGAAGTCCAAGCGGCAAAGAAGCGCGGAAACAAGGTCGCCCACGTCTAGCGGCGACATCCACGGAATGAGGTCAGTCGTTCGATGGGAATCTTGATTGTCGTGCTCGTTGTGCTCGCGATCATCGCGTTGCTGATCTACATCTTCGGTCGAGGCCGGCGCTAGACGCGAGGACTGAACGGTGGCGATCTTTCGGGGCTTGATTCATGGGCGAGGGCATTTCAGCTAGACCTGGAGTCCCAAGAAACAAGCCACTTGGAGTGACGCGAGCTCGGCTGAGTCTCCACCAGTGCGGGCGGTCTCCACCCGTTTCTTAGGTGAACTCTTAGGTCTTGGATAAGTGCGCCCGGTCCGGCGAGATCACCCTCGCGCACGGTGACTACCGGATCGGACACCAGAGCAGAACGGCAACTCTGGCGGGTTGCCACTCCGCTGAGGATCGTTGGGCGAAACTGACAGATCGCCGGTTCGGGCGCGCGGCTTCGCGTTCTGTTGCGGTCGTTCTGTGCAGCTTGACTTGCGAAGCAGGGACGTCGGGTCCTCGTGGTTGTCGAGCGAGTCGAGGTCCGGGCCGCGTGTGAGTCGTCGGCGTAACGGAGGGTCCGCGAGGGCGGCGACCCCGAGCGTGGAACCGGAGGCCCTGCTCTGCGCTCGTGAGCCCGGTTTCGCAGCGATTTGGTCCGGAGCACCGCGTCAAATCGCGATCGAGCGGGAAGCGAGCGGGAAGTGGTCGGGTGCACGGTTCGGGTGAGCTCAACCGTGGGCTCGAAGGATCGAGGAGAGCCCTGATGAGCACAGAGGTCATTTTCCAACCGTCGATTACCCACCGAGGCGGGCGGAGGTTGGTGGGGTGCCCTTCCCACGGGCGTGTCCAACCGTCTGCGTTCAAGCGCCAAATTCCGCGAGCCTGCGGCGCGGCTTCCCGGTTCGTGGTTGTTCGAGATGAGCGTCGACATCGTTGCCGGGTACCGGAAGCTCGTTGCCATGGCTCTGATCGCGTTGTCGGGGTTGGGGATGCTGGCCGCAACGTCGGCTGCATCCACTGCGGGTGCGGCCGGAAATGTGCCGAAGGGTGACGCCTTCTACGTCCCGCCCAAGCCGCTGACGAAGGCGAAGGCGGGCACGATCATCCGGTCGGTGCCGATCGGCGACGCGCCGACGGGGGCGCGAGCGTGGAAGGTCCTGTACCACTCGCGCGCGGTCGACGGCAGAGACATCGCCGTCTCGGGCGTGGTGATCGCCCCCACCGGCCCCGCACCGCATGGCGGACGGGTGGTGGTCACGTGGGCGCACGGAACCAGCGGACTCGCCGATCTGTGCACGCCCTCGAAGCAACCCGACATCGCGAGCGGTGCGGCGTCCACCTCGAGCCCCGCTGGGTACGGCACGGTGATGCCGTACGTCCAAACGTTCCTCGACGCGGGCTACGTGGTCGCCGCGACCGACTACGAGGGCCTCGGCACCCCTGGCTTGCACCCATTTCTGGTCGGCGAGAGCGAGGGGCGCAGCGTGCTCGACGCGGCCCGCGCCGCCCACGGTCTGAAGGCGACGTCCGCCGCGAGCAAGGTGCTCGTACTCGGGCACTCCCAAGGCGGCCACGCGGCGCTGTTCGCCGGCGAGCTCGCGGCATCGTACGCACCGGACCTGCACGTGCTCGGCGTGGCGGCCGAGGCACCCGGCGTCAGCGCCGAACAGACGTTGCCCCTCGTCGCTCGACAGCCCTTAGCAAATGGCTTCGTCGTCGCGGTCGCCGAGGCTTTCCACGCCGCGTACCGGCAGTTCGACCCCGCGGCGATCCTCACCCCTGAAGCGCTCGCGCAGGCCTCGATCGTCGGCCAGAAATGTTTCGACGACGTGAGCAAGACCCTCTCGAGCTTGCCCACCCCGGCGCTCGCCCACGACCCACTCCAGATCCCGGCGATGGCGGCGATCCTGCACACGAACACCGCCGGCAATCGCCCGACCGCCGCGCCGTTGCTCGTCGTCCAGGGAAGCGCCGATCAAGGCGTCCCACCCTTCATCACCGACGGATTTGTGAACAAGGCGTGCGCGGCCGGTGACACCGTCGACTACCGCCTGTACCCGGGCGCGGACCACGGCGGCGTGATCACCGCTGCCGCGAATGACGTCACCACGTGGTTCGCCGACCGCGTCAACGGTGCGACCCCGAACTCCACGTGCGGCTAGAACGCATCGTTCGAGCACGATTCCCCGAGGATCGCGCGGCGCGAACGGTTGCGTCTCGGGGCCTGTTGCATCGTGTCGAGTGGGTACGTGTGGAGACAGGTCCGCGGCCTTGTGCCAATAGCTCTTCGACATCGCGAAACGACAGGCCGTATGGGCTAGTGAGCCGGGTTTCGCAGCGAGTTGGCCCGGATCACCGGGGTGCGTCACATCGCGATCGAGCGGGAAGCGAGCGGGAAGTGGTCGGGTGCACGGTTCGGGTGAGCTCAACCGTGGGCTCGGGGACCGAGGAGAGCCTGATGAGCACAGAGGTCATTTCCCAACCGTCGATCACCCACCGAGGCCGCCGGAAGTTGGCGTGGGGGGTGCTGGCGACGGTCGTGGTGGTCGGTGTCGCCGGTGCCTTGGTGGTTGCCCTGTCGTCTGGCGGGACGTCGGGCGGGCATCAGATCGCCGAGCCGCCGGCGGTCGTGAGGGCCGAAACCAGCCCCGAATGCCACGTCGATCTGGACTATTTGGCGGCTGAGATCGGCACGATGCCCGAGACCGTCCGCCCCGGAGTGATCGCCGGGTTGTCGCCGCAGATGCGTCAGCTCGTGGAGACGACGATCGCCAACCAGAGCGCAACGGGCACCGCCGCGCTCACGTACGGCTTCGAGTACTCGCCGTTCGTGCCCGATGGTCCGACGCTCGCCCGCACCCTCGCGGCGATGCCGGCCGCGGATGCCCGGGCCATCTTGAATGGGTTGTCGCCGGAACGACGCGCTCGAGGTCGGCGCAAGCTCGCTGGCCGCGTCGCCCGCCGAAGTGTGCCCGTAGGCATCCACTTCCGGCGCGATGGTCGGGGCTCGTCGGGTACCACGCCTGGCGAGCCCCGCTCCGCGCGTTCGTTCGCGAACGGAGGTCTCTCTATGGTGAACTCCGACCGCTGGTGCAAGGATCGTCTCATGGGAAGAGCGGTCCAGGGCGTTGGGTTTCGAGTGCTCGGTCCGCTCGAGGTTGTCGTGGACGGCCAGGCCGTGGCGCTCGGCAGCCCGAAGGTGCGCCTCTTGCTCGCGGCGCTTCTGGTCGACACGAATTCTGTGGTGTCGACGGACCGGCTGGTCGAGACCCTTTGGGGGGAGCGGCCACCGGCGAGCGCACTGAGCGCGCTGCAGAAGCTGGTCTTTCGGCTGCGCTCGCTGGCCCGGTCGCCCGATCGTCCGGACGAGGAAGCGCTGGGGACACTCGCGCCGGGCTACGTACTGCGGGTCGAGCCGGGTTGTTACGACGCAGCACAGTTCGAGGAGCTCGTCGTGCACGCGCAGCACCGCGCGCAACATGGCGACCCGGACGCCGCGCTCGCCGCGCTCGACCAAGCGTTGGCGCTGTGGCGGGGCCCGGCATTCGCCGAGTTCGCATCCGAAGAGTTCGCGCGCGCCGAAGCCAGCCGGCTCGAGGAGCTGCGCGTGGTGGCTCTCGAGGAACGAGTCGAGGCCAAGCTCCGGTTGGGTCGACACGACGAGGTGACGGGCGAGCTCGACGCGTTGGTGACCGAATACCCGTATCGGGAGCGGCTGTGGGGCCAGCTGATGCTGGCCTTGTACCGAGCCGGACGCCAGGCGGACGCACTACGCGCCTACAGCCAAGTTCGCACACAGCTCGCGGAAGAGCTGGGGATCGATCCGGGCACGTCGCTCCGCGGTCTCGAAGAGGCGATCCTGTTGCAGAAGCCCGAGCTCGACTGGGTCCCACCGACCTCGAGCGTCGCGGCAACCCGTGAGGGGTGGCGACCCGCGCTCCCGATGGCGCTCGTCCGAGACGATCTGCTCGTCGGTCGACGCGCCGAGATGGCATGGCTCGACGACCTTCTTGTTCGCGCCGAGGGCGGAGCGGTCGGCGCGGTGGTGCGCGGCGAGCGCGGCTCGGGCCGGACGATGCTGATGGTGAGTTTTGGGCGGCGAGCGTTTCAGCAGGGTTGCGCGGTGTTGTACGGCGACACGTCGACGAGCCAGCTCTCAAAGCTGCAGCCTCTGCTCGATGCAGTGACCGTCATCGACCCACGCGACGACCCCTTCGACGATGATCTCGAGCGCTTCGCAGCGAAGCTGCACGAGATCGTAGGCAAGCTCGCGCGTTCGACGGCTATGCCGGTGGTGCTCATCGTCGACGACGTGGATCGGGCCGGCCCAGAGAGCGTCGAGATTCTCGAGCGGTTGGTTGCATCGTCGAAGTCCGTCGGGCTGTTGCTCATCGTGACCACGACCGCGTCGTCTCGTGGTGACGACGATGCCGACCGGTGGTGGGCGGAGGAGCGCGCGTTGGCGCCGTTCAGCGAGACGGAGGTCGCTGCGCTCCTCGAGCTCCGGATCGGGGAGGCTCCCAGCCCGGAGCTGGCCGCCGCGGTGCGCGAGGAAACGGACGGGAACCCGCGCCGCGTCGACGAGTTGGCGGCGCGGCTCGCCGAGGCCGAGCTCGACCAACGGGTCGAACGGGCCGTCGCGCGCGCCACGGTCGCGCAGCGCGACCTGCGAGCCGTGCAGGGAGAGATCGTGACCAGTGTCGGTGAGCGGGCCCACCGCAGCACGCTCGGACGGCGCAATGAACCGAACGCTGCTGGTTCGGCAGCGTGTCCCTACAAGGGACTCGCCTCATTCGAGGCGGCCGACGAAGCGTTCTTCTGCGGGCGCGACCGACTCGTCGACGAGCTCGTTGCTCGCCTCGCGGTGTCACGGTTCGTCGCAGTGATCGGGCCCTCGGGGAGCGGCAAGTCGTCGCTCGTGCGCGCTGGCCTTCTGCCCGCGTTGCAGCGAGGCGCGCTGCCCGGGAGTCGCGAATGGTTCACGGTGCTTGTCACGCCCGGCGACCAACCCGGACTCGAGCGCGCGATGGCCGGAACCGATCGGCGCGTCACACTGGTGGTGGACCACCTGGAGGAGGTGTTCACCGCAGGTCGCGACGACCACGCGCAGGCAGCGTTCCTCGACGCGATCGCCCGAGCAGCGACCGCACCCGACGGCTCGACCACCGTCGTGGTCGCGTTCCGGGCGGACTACTACGGCCGCTTCGCCGCGTGCCGAGCGTTCGCGCGGCTGCTTGCCGAAAGTCAGCTACCCGTCGGACCGATGACCGACGCCGAGGTCCACGCCGCGATCGAGGAACCCGCGAGTCGCGCGGCGCTGACGCTCGAAGCCGGCCTCGCGGACGCCATCGCGACCGACGCGGCCGGCCAACCGGGCGCGCTTCCGCTGATGTCCACCGCGCTGTTGGAAACCTGGGTACGCCGCTCCGGCCGCATGCTCACCCACGCGGGCTACCACGACGCTGGGGGTGTGAGCGGAGCCGTTGTCCGCCTCGCGGAGGACATGTATTCGCAACTCACACCCGACGAACAGCACGCGTGCCGGCTCCTGTTGCTGCGCCTCGCCGAACCCGGTGAGGGTCCCGAGGACATGCGTCGGCGTGTACCGCTCGCGGAGCTCGGCGACCACGATGGCTCGGTTGGCATCAACCAAGATCGCCCCGAGAAGCGGGTGCTGGAGACCTTGGTCGCTCGGCGTCTTGTCACCACGGATGACGACACGGCGGAAGTCGCGCACGAAGCGCTGCTGCGGGAGTGGCCACGCCTGCGGGGCTGGTTGGAGGAGGACCGTGACGGTCGCCGCCTGCACCACCGCGTGGCGGCGGCAGCAATCGATTGGGACGCCGCCGGACGCGATCCCACCGAGCTCTACCGCGGCACCCGCCTCGACGCCGCGCTCGACTGGTCTGCCACTCATCCCGGCGAGGCCAACAGCATCGAACGGGAGTTCCTCGAGGCCGCCGGCGCGGCGCACGACCACGAGTTGCGAACCGCGCGGTCGAGTGGCGGGCCGGCTGCGGTCGCTCGCAGTGGGCCTCGCGGTCCTGTTGGTCGTCGCCCTGGCCGCAACCACGCTCGCGCTTGTCCAGCGGAGCGACGCCGACCGGCAGGCGACCCGCGCCAACGAGGCCGCCACGTTTGCCCGGGCGACCCAGCTCGCGACGCTCGCCCGCACGCTGCCCTCGAAGCAAACCGAACTCGCGCTGCTCCTCGGCGTCGAGGGACGTCGGTTGCAGCCGTCCCTTGCGACCGACGGCGGGCTGGAAGCCGCCATCACGCACCGGCCGCCCCATCTCGAGCGCGTGCTGCCCTTCGCCACGCCCGCGCGGTACCCGGGCGTGTCGGACGATGGCCGGCTCCTCGCCGCTCCGGGCAACGACGGCAACATCCGGATCTACGACCTCGTCACCGGCCAGGTGATCCGCACCTTGCTGGGAGACGGCAACCCGGCGTTCATCGCCGCGTTCAACCACGACGCAAGCCTCGTCGTCTCCGGGAGCCAAGAAGGCAAGGTCACCGTCTGGCGCGTCGCCACCGGCAAGCCCGTCGGACCACGCCTCGTCGTGGGCGGCAAGCTAGTGTACGGCACCTTCGACCGCGCCGGCGCGCTCTTCACCGTCAGCGACAACGGGACCGTCGAGCGATGGGACCTCCGCGACCCGGAGCACCCGGTCCCGAACGGCGAGCCCTTCACAGTGATCCTGGCCGGCACGAACGATGTGCCAGTGGCAACGCTCGGCGGTGCCGACGGTCAACTGCTGGCCGTCGGTGGATCCGCCTCACAGACCACCACCATCTGGGACGTCGCGACCCACCGACGCGTGCTGGACCTCGTCGGTACGCCGGGAAGCTTCAGCCCGGACGGCAGCATCCTCGCGACCACGTCGGGCAAGCAGGTCCTGCTCTCGGATGTGGTCACCGGAGCCGAGCGCGGCAGGCTGGACCTGAAAACCCATGACGTCTCCCCATCGCCCCCGACGTTCAGCCCCGACGGCCGGCGGCTTGCGGCTGCGGATGTCGAGGACAACGCGATCCACGTCTTCGACGTGGTCGCCGGCAGCGAGATTGTTGCTCCGCTCGTCCTCCACCGGGCCTTCGCCGCCCCCAGCGTCTTCCTCCCCGGCGGTCGACTGGTCACCACCGGCGCCAACGAAGCCGTCGTCTGGCAGCTCGAGACCCCCGCCACGCCGCTCGAGACGATTCTCCCTGGCAACCGCGGCGGGCCGGTCGGCACGGAGTCCGGATCGATAGCGCAGTTCACGCCTGACGGCGCCGAGGTCATCACCGTCGGCTTCGCCGACCACCGCGTGCTCGCGTTCGACGCCGTCAGCGGGGCCCCGCACGGCGACCTCCTCGGCGGGCGCATCGTCACCGAGGGCATCGTCGCCTTCAGCCCCGACGGCAAGGTCATCGCCGCCGCGGGCAATGACGGCAGCTTCACCCTGTGGAACCGGGCCGACGAACGGATGCTGGCCCACGTCGACACCGGCCGCGAGACCGGCCTGGTCGGCGTTGCCTGGGTCCCGCACCGCCCGATCCTCGTGACCGCCGGCGCTCCCGGCCGGGTCCTCTTCTGGGACGTCAGCAACCCGCGCCATCCCGTCGAGCAGCGCCGCCGCGCCCTCACCACACTTGCGGGCTTCCCCTCCTTCAGCGCCGATGGGCGCTTCCTCGTCGTCGTCGGGCCACCCCCGACGCCTTCGGCAACCGTCTTCGACGTCGCCACCGGGCACAAGTTGGCGACGTTGGGTGGCCATTCCACCCTGCCGGGGGTCGCGTTCACCCCCGACAGCACCACCCTGGCCACCGCCGCCTTCGACCTGGCCAACGGCGGCAAGGTGGAACTCTGGGACACCACGACCTGGCACCGTCGCGCCACCCTGATCCTGCCGTACAGCCCGGCGGGCTTGGCATTCTTCGACGGCGGCGCCCGCTTCGTGACGCCGAGCATCCTGCAGACCGCGGGCCGGATCGACCTCTGGGACACGGCGACGCTCCAACCCGTAGGCGAGCCCCTCGCCGCCCCGACCAATGGCAGCATCTTCGCCACCGCCAACGAGCGCGGCACGAAGATCGCGATCGGTTCCTACAGCGGCACCACCACCGTGCTCGACGTCGACCCGCGCGTGGGCGCGTACCGCGTGCCGCCTCGCGGGCCGCAACCTCACCCGCACCGAATGGGCCCAGTACCTCCCCGGCCGGGCGTACCGCACGACCTGCCCCGAATGGCCCGCCGGTCGCTGACCGGGAGCACGAGCGCGCTCGCGGTGTGATGTCTCAGAAGATCTAGGGCGGAAGGGTCGGTGTCATAGGGGTGGTCGCCCGAGAACCATTGCTCTGTATGGTGCGAGCGGGGAGACTCGAACTCCCACACCTTTCGGTACCAGGACCTAAACCCCGTCGACGAGTCTCCACTCATACTCACTCGACGCGAAAGCGCAGGTCAAAGGTCACGGTCCGGCACGTCGGTCCAATTGAGTCTCCGCCCGTTCGCGCCGATCTCCGCGCGTTTCTTGGGTGGACTCTTAGGACCCGAGCGGATAGGGCTCAACTCGGGCTCCAGCGATTGCGCCAGTCGAGGAGTCTGCCGACGATGAGCACGACGGTGGCGAGGCAGAGCGCGGCGTGTCGGTGACGACTCTTGCGGTCGGTGTTGCGCCGTAGCTGCCCGTAGTTCGACCACCAGGTGTTGGTTGCTTCCACGATCCATCGCAGTCCGAGGCGGACCGGTTGTTTCTTCACGCCGGGGATCTTGGTGCCGCGGAGTTGGATCTCGAACTGGTCGATCCCCATGTCGCGGAGTCGCTGACGAACTGCGCCCGAGTCGTAGCCGCGGTCGAGATGCAACGTGTCGATGTCGACGAGCAGACCACGCTCGGCGATCGCGTCGAGGGTGGGTTCGAGCAGGCGGACGTCGTTGCGGTTCGCGCCGTCGATCACCCAACCGATCGGGATGCCATGACGATCACAGGCGACCGACCACTTCCAGCCGAGCTTGGCGCGATCCGTAGGGTTCGGGCCGGTTCCTTCACCTCCGTAGGGTGCCTTGTGCAACGAGCCGTCCAACGCGACGTCGCCGAGATCGAGACCGATGATCCGATCGAACGCCGCGAGTGCTTCAGTGACGAGATCGTCGAACACGCCGGCGTTGATCCACTCGTCGCGCCGGGCCCGCAACGTCGTGTCCGACACTGCAAAGTCGAGGATCGCTTCGATATCGACCCACGACGCGCCGGTCACCAAACGGATCAAGATCCCTCGGAAACAGAGCTGGTTCAGAACGCGCTGTCGGTGACAGCCCAAAGGATGCTCGTCGGCCGGCACCGGCAACAGCGGCTCGATCGCCGCCCAGACTGCATCCGACACTTCCGGCTCCAACGCGCGCATGATGACGGAGTCCTCCACCTGGTCGTCCGGGCTTGGGCAGCACCCCGATCATCTCGGGGCCAACCCGGCGACCGGTGGATGGTCACCGACTCGACGCCTATCCGCGCGAGTCCTTAGATCGAGCCTGAACGGCTCTTACCGGGTAGTTCCTGGCTACCGATGTGCACACCTATCGGAAGTTGGCGAGCACAAGACGGACGCGTTGAGGGCCTTGCTCATCCCGCGCGACCCGCGAGGTTGCCGTTGACGCCGCAGCGTCGTTCCCTCCGTGCGGGGGTGCCGGAGAGGCCCTGCGGCAGTGTCAGATAGGCCGCCCGCCAACACGGGCTGCGCCTCGGTCTCATCGCCTTCGTCGGACTCGGGGCGACACTCCTGCTCCCGCGGCAACCCGTGCCGCGACCCCTGAAGGGTGCGAGCGGTTGGCGGATCGCCCACGGTGTGCGAGCGTCAGCCGTGCAGGTGGACGCGCCCGCCTTCGAACTCCTCGATCTCCTCCGCGGCGGCGTCGATGAGCTTGTGCGAGAGCTCGGAGAGCGCGCGCGGCCGCGAGCTCCTCACCGACACGCGGTCGATCGGGATCACTCGGATTCCTTCGCGCTCGTCCCCATCCGGCGAGCTCTCGGTCGGCGACGCGCAACACGGCCTTGGCTTCGGTCTCGAGCTCGCCTTCCTCGAGGATCACCTCGATGGTCCAGACCCTTGCTTTCACCGCGCACCTTCATGGCGGCCTGCTCGTCCTCGGAATGAGCGACCGTCTCGGCATGGCGGAAGCAGACCCGAGGCGGCAGGGTCGGAGGTCACACGGAGATGGTCGTGCGGGGCGAGGTGCGATTTCGGGACCTTGGCCTCTGCGCACCGGAGGCACGTGGGTCTACGTTGGGCGCACGATCGCGGCGCCCTCGATGCTTGAGACGCCGCTCGAACGAGTCGACTTGGGAGCAGTCATGGCGGACGCCCAACGGATCCTCGTCGGAGTCGACGGTTCTGACGACAGTCGACATGCGCTCGAGTGGTGCGTCGAGTTCGCGGGCCGCTCGAGTGTCGAGATCATCGTGTGCCATGTCGTGTCGAACTTCAGCGAATGGATGCTGTCTGCGGCACAGGTCAACTTCAAGAAGATCGAGCAGGAGCACTACCGGCTGCTACACGGGCTCTGGGCGGAGCCGCTGCGTGCTGCACCGGTTGATTACGAGCTCGTCCAGGTGAGCGGCGATCCGGTCAAGGAGTTGCTTGCGGTCGCGGAGAGCAAAGACGCTGATCTCATCGTCATCGGGAAGGCTGGCCATGGTGCCGCGGGCGAGCTGCTGTTGGGCGGAATCGCGGCGAAGCTCGCCCACCGGACGACGCGTCCTCTGCTGCTCGTCCCCGCGCGACGCGCCGAGCACGGACGGAACGTGGCCGCGAAGGAGCACCCCGTCCCACTGCCCGGGTGACGTTCCATTCGCCGACATAAGGCGGTCGGCCGGCCGTGCGAGCGGGAGACTCGAACTCGTTCTTGCGGAGACCAGGACCTCGACCGAGCCAGGCCTGTCTTCGCGGTGGGACCTCGCCTCATCGTGTGTCCTGGTCAGCGAGATTGCAGACGAGTGACGCACGATCTCGGTTCTTGGGCATCGGTAGGCTCCGCGGACGGGAAGAGGGGTCAGTAGACCCGTCGGGCGGAGGGGGCCGATGTCGCAGTTGCCGGCGGTAGGTGTGCACGCCATGGTTACGGACGAGTCCATGCCGCTCCTCGATCTGGCCCGCGAGGCCGAGGTGAGGGGGCTGTCCTCGATCTCTCTGCCTGAGCACACCCACATGCCGCTGGTGTCCGAGGTCCTGGTCGAAGGCTTTCCCTACGACCCGCGCTACGCCCGCGCCTACGACCCGTGGATCGCGGCGTCCTGGATCACGGCCACGACTTCGCTCGAGGTCGGTACCGGGGTGGCCCTTCCTCACCTGCACGACCCGATCGCGCTGGCCAAGCAGCTGGCCACGCTGGACCATCTCTCGGGTGGCCGGATCGTGCTCGGGGTTGGCGTGGGCTACCTCCGCCAGGAGATCGAGGACCATGGCATCCCGGCGGGCCGGCGTGTGTCGCGGCTCGAGGAGACCATCGCCCTGATGCGCACGTTGTGGACCGAGGAGGTGGCCTCGTTCGAAGGCGAGCACTACTCGCTGGCGCCCTCATGGTCCTGGCCCAAGCCGGCGCGGCCGGGCGGCCCGCCGGTGCTGCTCGGTGGCCGAGCGACGCCGGCGACGTTCCGCCGGATATGCGCCTGGGGGGATGGCTGGCTACCACCGGGGATCTCCGTACGCGGCGAGGAGGTGGCCCAGGGTCTCGGCGCGCTGAGGCGGGCCTGGTCGGAGGCGGGCCGCAGCGGGGAGCCCGAGGTCTCCGGCTTCTTCCTGCCCGGCACTCGAGATGAGATGGTCGCAGAGGTCGAGATGGCCGCCGAACTCGGGATCGGCCGGCTCCAGGCGTTCGTCGGACCGGCCACCCGGGTTGAGTTGCTCCCGGTTCTCGACCTCCTCGGCGAGGTGCTCGCTGCTCGCTGACTGCTCCGCTGGACAAAAGTAGTTGACTAGGTCGTATGTCTCGGGTTAGCTAGGTCTCGTGGCACAGCTGGAGACGGAGCCGTCGACCGACCACCGTCCGCGCCCGGAGCCCGACGACACCACGCGCTTTCATTGGGATGCGGCCGCGGAGCATCGGCTCGTTCTGCAGCGCTGCCGGTCGTGCACGAAGCTGCAGTACCCGCCCGATGTGGCTTGCGTGCACTGCGGCTCGGAGTCCTTCGAGCACGCGGAGGCGACGGGTCGCGGCGCGATCTACTCGTACGCGATCGTAGATCGACCGCTACACGCCGGCTTCGCCGACGCGCTTCCGTATGTCGTCGCGCTCGTCGAGCTGGACGACCAGCCCGGGCTGCGGATGATCACCAACGTCGTCGACCTCGCGCCGGGCACGCCGCTCGCCTGCGGGATGCGGGTCGAGATCGCGTTCGAGGACCGCGGTTCGGTCACCCTGCCGCAGTTCCGGCTCGTGGACGCGGGATCATGACGTCGTTGAGCCGCGCGGTCGCGATCGCGGGCGTCGGGTATTCGGAGCTGAGCAGGACGGGCGAGCCGCGTCCGAGGGCGTTGGCCCTCGCGGCGGCGAAGGCGGCACTGGGTGATGCCGGGTTGAGCGGGAAGGATCTGGACGGCATCTTCGAGTACAAGTTCGGGCCGGAATCGCCTGGTTGTCAGGACATGGCCCGGCTCCTCGGCGTCCCCGATCTCGCCGCGTTCGCCGACATCTTCCCCTCGAACCCCTCCGGCCTGGCCGGCGCCCTCGCGGGCGTGATGGCCGTCGCCTCCGGGGCGTGTGAGACCGCGCTGGTCTTCCGGTGCCTCACGCGCGCGGCGGGGTATCAGGGCGGCGCGGTCGAGGGTCCCCAGACGGTGGGTGGGCGCGACCAGTTCCTCACGCCTTACGGGTACCTCGGCGGGATCCTCGTGGAGGTCGCCCTCAAGAAGCGGCTTTGGATGGCGGAGTACTCGCGGTCCGAGGAGGACTTCGGTCGCATCGCCGTCAACGCGAGACGATGGTCGGCGCTCAACCCGCGCGCCGTCCTCCGCGACGAGGTGACGATGGACGACTACTTGTCGTCGCGGATGGTGGTGGACCCGCTCCGCGTGTTCGACTGCGACTACCCGATCAACGGCGCGGTGGCGACCGTGATCACCACGGCCGAGCGCGCCGTCGATCTCCGCCGGCGCCCAGTGCTCGTCGACGCGATGACGTACGCAACCGGGAGAGGGGCTGACTGGACGTTCGACACCGACTACCTCTACGGCGGGACGATCGACTGCGCGAACCGGCTCTGGCAGCGGTCGTCGGTGACGTTGAACGACGTCGACGTCGCCGAGCTGTACGACGGCTTCACGCCCGTGACCGTTTCCTGGATCGAGGCGCTCGGCGCGTGCGAACCAGGGCAGTTCGGCGACTGGGTGGGTGACGGGGCGCGCATTGGTCCGGGAGGCGACTTCCCGCTCAACACCGCGGGAGGCCAGCTCTCGGAGGGCCGGCTCCACGGCATCAGCTTCTTGAACGAAGCGGTGCTGCAGCTTCGCGGTCAGTGCGACGACCGGCAGGTTCCGGACGCGGAGGTTGCAGTCGTCACGAGCGGGCTCTACCTGCAGTGCGGCGCGATGGTGCTGACAGCCGCATGAGTACGCACGAGAGCGGGGAGAACCCGGTCGCCATTCGGCGGACCGACCAACCGGGCGCCGGTGCCGTGTGGCGCGCGATGCCCCATCGCAACCACCGGAAGGTCTCGCACCTGCTCGCCGCGGATCTCCGGCGCCAGATCCTGAACGGCGAGATCGTCGCCGACCAGCAACTCCCTCCGGAGGCTGAGCTCACGGCGAGCCTGCGGGTGTCACGCGAGACCCTGCGCGAAGCACTGCGGATCCTCGAATCGCAGTCGCTCGTGGAGATCCGGCGAGGCCGTGGTGGCGGCGCCGTGGTCCGGAGGCCGGGGCTCGACGCCATCGGTCGATACGTCGCGTTGCTCCTGCAGCTCCGGAAGACCACCCTCGCCGACCTCGAGGAAGCCCGGTCCGTCGTCGAGCCGTCGGCTGCCGAACAGACGGCGATCCGAGCCGACGAGGAGGCCGTGGATCGCCTCGTCGCACTCCACGACGCGGAACGCGAGGCCGAAGGCGATCCCTTGTCCTTCGTCACCGCGGTCGGAGCGTTCGAGCAGGCGGTCACCGACCTGTCGGGCAACCGGTCCCTCAGCGTGATCGCCGGCGTCTTTCGCGACATCTACGCCGGGCAGGTGTACTCGGCCGTCGGAGGCACCGATCGGGTCTCGGCGGAGCGGATCGCCCGCCGGTTGATCGTCAGCCACAGCGCGTTCCTGGACGCGGCGCGCCGCCAGGACGGCTCGCTGGCGAGGAAGACCTGGGGCGACTACCTGTTCACGACGAGTCGGATGTTCGTCAGCCGCGACCGCAGCCGGCAGCCGATCGACGTCGCGCCGCTCTGGAGGGCGCAAGCCGGACAGGCCGGTGCCGACCAGTCACCCCGGCGAGCGATCGCCGTCGCCAGCGAGATCCGGGCCCGCATCGCGGAGGGCCGGCTCGTCGAGGGGGACCGGCTCCCGCCGCTCGCCGACTTGGCGGTGGAGTTCGGTATCTCCCGGCCGACGTTGCGCGAAGCCTTGCGGATCCTCGAGATGGAATTCCTGCTCGAGCTCCGAACCGGCGATCGAGCCGGCGCGACGATTCGGACACCGTCGACCCAGGTCGCCACCCAGCTGGCGGGGATCGTGCTCGAGGCTCGCCAGGCCACGCTCGCCGACTTCTACAGGGCGATCACGCTGATCGAGCCGCCGATCATCGAGCTCATCGCGTCCCGGATGGGCCCGAAGCTGCTCAAGACGTTGCGCGGCTTCGAGGCCGAGCTCGCGTCGTCGACGCAGGACACGGCCCGATTCGTGCAGACATGGTGGGAGAGCGAGGTCGTGATCTTCGCCGCCACCCGGAACCCCGCGCTCACCGTCATCGCCGAGATCCTGCGCTGGGTCCGGGTGGGCATCGAGCCCGCCATCACCGTTGAAGCCGACACCCTGCCGTGGGTGGCCAAGTCGAACCGCGGCGCCCAGGCGCTCTTCTCGGAGTTCGTCGCTGCTGCCTCCACGCGCGATGCAGCTCACGCACGAGACGTCTGGGCGCGGTTCATGACCACGCACGCTCCGTTCGTCGAGAACTCCAAGCTCGGCGAGCGGCTCGTGATCGACCTGATGGACTGATCGAGGAGCGATCGATGCACATCGACGATCTGATCATGGTGAGCGTGGACGACCACGTGATCGAGCCCCCGCACATGTTCGAGGGTCGGGTCCCGAAGCAATACGCGGACAAGGCTCCTCGTTTCGTCCGTCGGGATGACGGGACGATGGCCTGGCGCTACGAAGGTCAGGAGATCCTGAACGTCGCCCTCAACGCCGTCGCCGGCCGCCCGCAGGACGAGTACGGCTTCGAGCCGACCTGCATCGAGGAGATCCGAGCGGGCTGCTACGAGATCCACGACCGGGTCAAGGACATGAACGCCAACGGCGTGCTCGGATCGATGAATTTCCCGTCGTTCCCGCGGTTCTGCGGTCAGGTCTTCATGGACACCGCCGATCGTGAGCAGGCGGCAGCCATGGTGCGCGCCTACAACGACTGGCACGTCGACGACTGGGCCGGCACCTACCCGGGTCGGATCATTCCCCTCGCGCTGCCGATGATGTGGGACGCGGAGGCGTCGGCCGCCGAGGTGCGCCGCATGGCGGCCAACGGCTGCCATGCGGTGACGTTCTCGTCGAGCCCGTACGCACTGGGTCTGCCGAGCATCTACCAGGACGACTGGGACCCGTTCTGGGCTGCGTGCGCCGACGAGGGAACGGTCGTCTGCATGCATCTCGGGTCGAGCTCGACCGTTCCGATGACCTCGCCCGACGCGCCGACCGAGGTCATCTATTCGTTGTCGCCGGTGAACCTCATCGAAGCCGCCACCGACGTGCTCTGGAGCCCGATCTTCCGGAAGTTCCCCACGCTGCGCGTAGCGCTCTCGGAGGGCGGGATCGGCTGGATCCCGTACTTCCTGGAGCGGGTGGACTACATCTACCGCCACACCCAGCACTGGACCGGCATGGACCTGGGTGGCCGCCTCCCGTCCGAGGTGTTCAACGAGCACGTGATCGTCTGTTTCATCGACGACGCCGTCGGCATCGAGACCCGCCACCACCTCAACATCGACAACATCACCTGGGAGTGCGACTACCCGCACTCGGACACCACCTGGCCCCGGGCGCCCGAGGTGCTGATGGCGTCGCTGACCGGGCTCTCCGACGACGAGATCGACAAGATCACGCATCGGAACGCCATGCGTCACTTCCAGTACGACCCGTTCGCGCACATCCCTCGCGACCGGGCGACGGTGTCCGCCCTGCGGCAGGAGGCCGTGGGGTGGGACGTGAGCGTGCGGTCGACCCGTCACCTCCGGCCGGCCGGCGCGCCGTCGAGCGGAGCCTTCTAGTGCACGAGGTGATGCAGGGCGTCGCCACCTGATCACCCACGGCTCTCTCACTCACGATCCGAGGACATGGACACGAATGGCTGACGAACTCGCTCTCGACGATCTGGCCGAGCGCGCGACCGCCGCCGCGCAGGACTGGTCGCCGGGATGCACGATCTCCGACGTGCAGCCCCTGACCGGGGGTACGTCGAGCCTGACCTTCACCGGACGGGTGACCACCGCGTCGGGCGACCACGGTGAACGCATCGTCTTGAAGGTCGCGCCCCCGGGACTGCCGCCGGTGCGGAACCGCGACGTGGCGCGCCAGGCCCGCCTGATGCGTGCGCTCGACGGCGCGCCGGGCGTACGCGTGCCGTCGGTGTACTTCGAAGACGACGGCGATCCGCCCGAGGTGCCGCCGTTCCACGCCATGAACGTCGTGCGCGGCGA
This sequence comes from uncultured Actinomycetes bacterium, assembly GCA_963819475.1. Taxonomy (GTDB): domain Bacteria; phylum Actinomycetota; class Acidimicrobiia; order IMCC26256; family DASPTH01; genus DASUAS01. Next base: position 5,528 of record CAWFWE010000010.1, on the reverse strand, counting down.
GTGCCTCGAGCCGCTGCTGCAGGCACCGGCGCCCGACGTGATGCCACTCGTCCGGGAACGCGCGTTCGCCGCCGCGAAGATGCTCGCCGCGCTCCACCGGGTGGACCCGGTCGCAGTGGGGTTGGGCGACGAGCCGCCGACGTCGCTCGAGGCGGAGATCAAGCGGTGGACCCGCGCCTTCGAGACTGTCGACGAGCGCATGAACGTGCGCTATCTGGAGGCGGAGGAGTTGCTCGTCGCGACCATGCCGCCGGCGTATCCCGAAGCCATCGGTCATGGCGACTATCGGCTCGGCAACATGCTGTGTGACGGCGGCGACGTGAGTGCGCTGATCGACTGGGAGATCTGGTCGTTGTCGGATCCCCGGATCGACCTGACGTGGTTCCTCTTCTTCACCGAGGAGGCGAAGCACCCGATGGCGGGCAATCCGGGACCGACCGGGATGCCCAGCGCCGATGCGCTGCTCGACACGTACGTCGTCGCGTCCGGCGTGGAGCCGGCGAACCTCGAGTGGTTCCACTGCCTGACCCGGTACAAGGAGGCCTCGATGACCTCGTTGCTGGTCAAGCGGATGCTGAAGGCCACCGGTGACGACGGTGGGTGGAGTTGGCGGACGTCGATCCCGGCGCTCACGACGGAGTGCATCGAGCGCCTCCAGCACTTCGAACCTGTCCCATGAGCATGCGGCCGTTCCGCCCGAACGCACGGAGGTGATGCGGATGTCATCGCACGAGAAGGTGGTCGTCGACTTCGACCAGCACGCGCCCGAGTATCGGGAGACCTATCCCGCCAAGGCGCACGAACTACGGGAGCAGTGTCCGGTGGCGTGGAGCTCGCGCCACGGCGGCTACTGGGTCGTCACCGGACGCGACGTGCTCGGCGACATCGTGAAGCGTCAAGGGCTTCTCTCCAGCGACCACGATCCCGACGGCGTGCGCAACGGGTACGACGGCATCTCGATCCCGGCGCGGGCGGGACCCGGGCCGGTTTCATCGAGATGGATCCGCTCGAGCAGTCCGAGTACCGGCGCGTCCTCAATCCGTTGCTCTCGCCGGCTGCGGTGGTCAACTGGGAGCCGTTCGTCGCCGACTTCACCCACGCCTGCATCGACGATGTGATCGAGAGCGGGCGCATCGACTTCGTCGACGACTTCGCGAACGTCGTTCCCGCCGTGCTCACCATGGCGATGCTCGGGCTCCCGCTCGCCGACTGGGAGATCTACAACAGGCCCAGCCACGAGTTGGTGTACACGCCACCCGACAGTCCCGATGCTGATCGGGTGCTCCAGTCGGTGTTCCTGATGACGGACAGGTTGGCGACGTCGGTCGAGCAGTGCCGCCGCGAGCCGCGCCCGGGGATGATCAACACGCTCCTGAACGCAACGGTCAACGGTGAGCCCATGCCCGACGACGACGTCGTCGGCACCGTCCTTCTGATCATCGGGGGTGGCTTCGACACGACCACGGCACTCGTCGCGGGAAGCCTTGACTGGCTCGACACCCACGTCGCCGACCGCCGGCGCCTGCTCGACGACCCGGAGCTGCTCACGCTCGCCACCGAGGAGTTCCTGCGCCACTTCACTCCCGCCCAGGGAGGCGGCCGCACCATCACCCGCGACTGCGAGGTCGAGGGTTTCGAGCTCTCCGAGGGGGACCGCATGTTCCTCTCGTTCGCCATGTGCAACCACGACCCCGCGGTCTTCCCCGACCCGGACGACATCGTGCTCGACCGGTTCCCCAACCCCCACGCCGCGTTCGGGCTCGGCGTCCACCGGTGCATCGGTTCGAACCTGGCCCGCATGGACTTCAAGCTCATGCTCCGCGAGGTGCTGCGGCGGATGCCCGACTACCGCGTCGAGCCCGCGGGCCGCGTGCGGTACCAGTCGATCGGCATCATCAACGGCTTCCAGCACCTCCCGGCCACGTTCACGCCGGGACGACGCGAGGGCGCGTCGCTCGCCGAGGAGATCGAGCGGTGGCAGGCGCGCCTCGACGCCGATCCCGCGCCGGAAGCCCCCTGACCCCAAAGGAACGCTGTCCGCGTCTTCGTCGACCCCGACCTCTGCCAGGGCCACACGGTCTGCAACATGGTCGCCCCCGAGATCTTCCAACTGCGTGAGGAGGACGGCCACTCCTACGTGGTCGTCGACGTGCTCACGCCCGAGCAGGAGCCCCTCGCCCGCAAGGCCGAGCTGGGTTGCCCCGAACGGGCCATCACCGTCGAGGAGTAGATCCAGTGAAGCTCCGGGACAAGGTCGTCGTGTCGGTCACCACCACGCCGGCCCCCTCCGGCGGTGGCATCGGCGAGGCGTGCGCATCACGGTCGAGGACAACGTCCGCGCGGTTGCGGATCTCGCGCGCCGCACGTACGGCGAGATCGACCTCTGGTTCAGCAACGCGGGCTTCGCCGGACCTCGGCAACCCGGCGACATCCAGGCGAACGCTCTCTGGGACTCGACCTGGAAGCTGCACGCCATGTCACACGTGTACGCGGTGCGCCAGGTCATCCCTTCGATGCTCGACTGGGCCGACGGGTACCTCCTCCAGACCGCATCGGTGGTCGCCCTCTCCACGCAGCCCGAGAAGGCGGCGTACTCGGTGACCAAGCACGCCGCGCTGGCACTCGCCGAATGGCTGGCCGTCGCGTATCGCCCCGAAAGGCATCAAGGTCTCGTGCTTCTGCCCCGCCGCGATGCTGCGCCGAAGAAAATAGTTGACTCGGTCGGATATCTAGGGTTATCTGGTCAGTGACGAAGGAGCGACGACATGGATCACACGAGCGGCAAGACGCTGTACCTGGTGTTCTCGAACCCGGTCGAGGGCAAGGAGGCGGAGTACAACGAGTGGTACGACAACGTCCACGTGCCCGAGGTGCTCGCGACCCCGGGGATGCTGAACGCGCAGCGGTTCGAGCTCTTCGACGCCGAGATCACGCACGCCGAGGGCATGCAGGCTCCGACGCACCGCTACCTCCTCGTCTACGAGATGGAGGGAGACGTCGACGCGATCATGGCCAAGGTCGGGGAATCGGTGATGTCCGGTGCGATGCACATGAACGACGCGCTCGACCTCAGCAACGTCGTGATGTCGTACTGGACGCCGCGCGGACCCGTCGTCTCGGCGTAGCACCAGCCCGACGATGTTCAGACGAGGTCCGCGGCGAACGCCGTGACCGGACGACGAGGGTGCAGGAGGCGGAATGTCGGAAGCTGAGCCACTGAAGGGGAAGGTCGCCATCGTCACGGGCGCCGGCGGAGGAATCGGTCGGGCCTATTCGCGTGGTTTGGCGGAAGCCGGCGCCTCGGTCGTGCTTGCCGACATCGCGGTCGATGGCGCTCATGCCGTCGCGGCGGACCTCGAGGGTGACGGGTTCGAAGCGATCCCGGTCGAGGTGGACGTGACCGACGAAACGAGCGTCGCCGCAATGGCGCAGACGGCAGCCGAGCGCTTCGGCTCGGTCGACATCCTGGTCAACAACGCCGCCCTGATGGCCGAAGTCGTGCTGGAGGGCGGGCTCACCACGATCCCTATGGAGGTGTGGCACAGCACACTGGCCGTCAACCTGACCGGGCCGCTGCTCTGCACCCGGGCCGTCGTTCCGTACATGGTGAAGGCTGGGTACGGGAAGATCATCAACCAGTCGTCGGGGGGCGCGTTCCTGCCGTCGGCTCACTACGGCGTGAGCAAGCTGGGCCTGGTGAGCATGACGGTGTCGCTGGCCCATGAGCTCGCGCCGCACGGCATCCGCGTCAACGCGATCGCGCCCGGCTACGTCAACACCGACGCCGGCTTCCGTTCCGCACCTCCGGAGATCCGCGAGATGATCACCGCCGGCATCCCGTTCCCCTTCGGCGAACCGGAGGAACTGGTCGGCGGCCTCGTGTATCTCGCGTCGCCGGCAAGCGACTGGGTCACGGGCCACACGCTCAACATCGACGGCGGCTGGATCCCCCGGGTCTGAACCATGAGCCGCGCAACGGATGCCGCGACGGCCCTCGAGCTCCGCCGCGCTCCAGTACGGGTACGGCGCGGCCCTCGACCGCCGCGATGCCGCCGCGCTGCGCGCCGTCTTCGATCCCGACGTCGTCTTCCGCGTGTTCCCGCCTGATGCCGACGAACCGTTCGCCGAGAGCCGTGGTGACGGGCAGCTGGCGATGATGGTCGAGGCGATGGCCGATCGCTATGCGAAGACCATGCACGTCATGAGCAACCCGACGAGCACGATCGACGGGGACGAGGCCACGGGAAGCGTGCACTGCGTGGCGCATCACCTCATCGTCGAGGAGGATGCGGCCCGAACGTTCGTCGTCTACCTGCGCTACGACGACGAGTTCCGCCGGGGACGGGACGGTGAGTGGCGAATCGTCCGCCGCGACGCTCGCTTCCTGTGGACGGAGGACGGCGGGCCCGTGGTCGCGTGGGATGCGGCGAGAGCGCGCGGTCGACTCGGGTGACCCACCGCGTGCGGAGTTGAGGAGGCCAGTCGTGGACCTGGACGGCAAGGTGGCACTCGTGACCGGCGCGAGCCGTGGCGTCGGAGCGGCCACTGCGGTTGCATTGGCCGAGGCGGGCTGCCTCGTGGCGTGTGCGGCACGTTCCACCACCGACGCTCCGCAGCGAACTGCGGGCACGCTCGACGGGACGCTGGCGCGGATCGAGGCCGCGGGAGGGAAGGGATTCGTCGTGCCGACGAACCTGGCCGATCGCGACGAGGTCCGGTCGATGGTCGCCAGGACCGTGGACCACTTCGGCGGTATCGACATCCTCGTCAACAACGCTGCAGTGCAGTTCATCGGCGATCTGCAACAGCCCGAGCACCGCCACGACCTCACGTTCGCGGTGAACTACTGGGCGCCCTACCTCGCCATCCAGGAGTCGTGTCCTCACATCGCGCGGCGCGGCGGCGGCGCGATCATCAACGTCTCATCGCTTGCCGCCCTGCTTCCGTTCCCCGGCATGCTCTCGTACGGCACGTCGAAGATCGCCCTCGAGCGCCTCACGCTCGACGCCGCCGCGAGCTGCATGCGAAGGCCATCGCCGTGAACTGCTTCCGGATCGACATCGCCGTCGCGTCCGAGGGCTTCCTGGCGAACATGCCCGGCGTCGACCATTCCGACTGGGAGCCATGTGAGGTACCCGCCGAAGGCATCGTCTGGATGCTGCGACAGCCTCCCGAGTACACCGGGCAACGCGGAGCATGTACCACCTGCGCGAGCGGAGGGCATCATGCGGACGAGCGCCGCATGGCTGGGCGACCAGCAGCCCACGCCCACTGAGCTCTTCGTCGGCTTGTACGACACCGGCCCGACCAACTTCGTCGAGCCCTACGAGTGATGAACGGGATGGGAATACACGCGGTTCGCGACTTCAGGAATCGGGGGGGGGAGGGCTTTGATACGCCCATGTGACCGCACAGTCGGGACGTTGGTTGCCGTCGTCGCCGGAGGACTCGCACTCGCAGTGGTGGCGCCGGCAGCCGGCACGGCCGACGACCCCGGGGTCAGCGACAAGGACATCACCGTCGGATAC
>CAWFWE010000009.1:0-99356 GCA_963819475.1 uncultured Actinomycetes bacterium | reverse complement strand
ACACGTCGTCGGGACCGATGGGACTGCGCTCCACGTGGGTCTCAGCCGGCATCGGCCACCGCACCTTTCATCCGATCGACGACTCGCGCCTCGACGCACTCCTTCGCCCGGCGCACGGAGTTCTTCATCGCCCGTGCGTTCGACGACCCGTGGGCGATCACGCAGATGCCGTCGACGCCGAGGAGGACGCACCCACCCTCGGAGTCGGGGTTCAGCGTGTCGGCGGCCTCGAGCAGGGCGGGCATCACCGCCTCCGACGCCGCCTGCAGCTCGGGGGTGGACATGAGGGTGTCGAACACCAGCTTGGCCGTGCCGCGGATCGCGCCCTCCACCGTCTTGAGCGCGACGTTGCCGGTGAAGCCGTCGGTGACGATCACGTCGACGGTGTCGTGCATGAAGTCGCGACCCTTGACGTTGCCGATGAAGCCCGGGATCCCTTCGAGCAACGGGAAGATGGCCTTGCGCAGGTCGTCGCCCTTGCCGGCCTCCTCGCCGTTCGAGAGCAGGCCGAGGCGCGGCTCGTCGATCCCCTGGTGGATGCGCGGTACTCGCGCCCCATCACCGCGAACTGGCGGACCCACTCCGCGGTGCAGTCGACCGTGGCGCCGCCGTCGACCAGGATCTGCGGCGCGCGTCCCGGGACCGGGATCGGCACCGCGATCGCGGGCCGGGCGGCGCCCTTGATGCGACCCATGCGCAGCAGCGCCGCGGCCATGGCCGCGCCGGTGTTGCCCGCGCTGGCCATGGCGTCCGCCTTGCCGTCGCGCACGAGCTCGGCCGCGATCACGATCGAGGCGTCCTTCTTGGTGCGCACCGACGCCGGGGGGTCGTGCATCGCGACGACCTCGGTGGCCGCCACGAGCTCCACGCCGCTCGTGGCGTCGGGCAGCAACGGGCCGATCGCGGGCTCCAACCCGACGAGCAGGACCCGCACGCCGAGCTCGTCGGCGGCCTCGATCGCGCCCGCGACGATCTCACCGGGGGCGTTGTCGCCCCCCATCGCGTCGACGGCAATGGTGATGGGCACGGGCGCGCTACTCGACGTCGATCACCTGGCGGCCGCCGTACCAGCCGCAGTTGCCGCACACGATGTGGGGCTGCTTGACCGCGCCGCAGTTCGGACAGGTCGAGCGGGCCGGCGCCGCGAGCCGCCAGTTCGAGGCGCGGCGCTGCCGCGTCTTCGCCCGGGGGGTCTTGCGCTTGGGGACTGCCATTCGGGGTGCTCCTGTTGCGTCAGAGGTCGAGCTCGGAGAGGGGGGCCCAGCGCGGATCGGTGGGCTCGGGGCCGGCGACATCGGGGTCGGTGGCGCCGACGAGCACGCCCGGCACGGTCGCCGGGGCGCAGTGCGCATCGTCGCACGCCGGCGCCAGCGGCAGCTCGAGCACCAGCGCGTCACGCACCAGCTGCTCGAGGTCGATCTCGTGGCCCTCGATCGGGTAGGTGTCCTCGTCGAGCGGATGCGGCTCGAACAGCTCGCCCACGCCGACGTCGAGGTCGGCGGCCAGCTCGCGGAGGCAGGTGCTGCACTCGCCCTCCCAGCGAGCGTGCAGCTCGCCCCGGGCGACGATGCCGTCGGGCACCCGCTCCAGCACCAGATCGAGCCGCACCGGCTCGACGATGCGGGCGACGGGCGTGCCGAGGTCGGCGACGGCTGCCTCGGCGTGGAGCGGACGGCGCGCGCCGGGATGGGTGAGGAGGTCGGCGACGTCGATGCGGAGTGCGCTCATGCTGCTTCGGCCTGGAACGAACGACCCTGGAAACGGGAGAAGCGCCGGGCGACGGGGACAGGACGCCCGTCGGCCGGACGCGCCAGGATAGCAGCCGGACCTCCGTGGCGGACGGACCGGACAACCCGCCGAAATCGGACGTCAGCGGTCGTCCTGGTCGTAGACCGCGTTCTCCCCGCTCTCGTACATCGATTCGAGCCCGGTGTGCTCGTCGGGCAGGTCGGTGGGCAACGGCTCCACCACCGCCTGCAGCTGCTCGTGGCCCTTCTGCACCGTCGCCATGGTGCGCTCGAGCACGACCTCGAACGCGGCCAGCTTCTGGTCGATGTAGTCCTCGGCCTCGTGCCGGAGGCGCCGGCTGTCGGCCTCGGCGTGGGCGACGACCTGCTGCGCGACCCGCCGCGCCTCGTGGGCGACCTCGGTGCGCTCGACCATGCGCTCGGCCTGGACCCGGCCCGCCTCCACGATGTCCTCGGCGTCGCGCCGGGCCTGCACGAGGTACTCCTCGCGCTCCTTGATGAGCCACCGGGCGTGACGCAGCTCCTCGGGCAGCGCGGCGAGCGCCTCGTCGACGAGCTCGAGCGTCTCCTCCCGGTTCACCAGGACCGACGCCGACATGGGCATCGTGCGCGCAGTGTCGATGAGGTCCCGCATCTCGCGCAGGAGGGTCTCGAGGTCGTACGCCTGCTGATCACTCATGCGACGGCGCTCACGTATCGCCACCTGCGGACTGCTCGGCGAAGCGCTCCTTGAGCCGCTTGGCGACCTTCGGCGGCACCATCCCCGACACGTCACCGCCGTACTTGGCCACCTCGCGCACCAGGCTCGACGAGAGGAACGAGTACTGGGGGCTGGTGGAGATGAAGAAGGTGTCGATGCCCGACAGCTGCTGGTTCATCTGGGCCATCTGGAGCTCGTAGTCGAAGTCGGACACCGCCCGGAGGCCCTTCACGATCGACTCGGCCCCGTGGTCCTTGGCGAACTCGACCAGCAGGCCCTTGAAGAACTCGATCCGGACGTTCTCGAGGTGGGCGATCTCCTCGGCGAGCATGGCCTGGCGCTCCTCGAGGCTGAAGAGCGACTGCGTCTTCTGTGGATTGCGGATCACCGCGACGATCACGTCGTCGAAATGGCGCGTGGTCCGCTCGATGATGTCGAGGTGACCGTTGGTGACGGGATCGAACGAGCCCGGGCAGAGGGCGGTGGCCACGAGTGCTCCTGTAGGGACGGCAGGCCGCGGCTCAGGCGATCGCGACCACCAGGAGCGTATCGCCGTATGCCCGTTCCTTCTCGATCCCCCAACCGTCGGGGAGCTCGACCGGTGCGCCCCCCTTGGGTCGTTCGACGACGACGGTCGCGCCGGGCGTCAGCCACGGCGCCCCGCGCAGCTGCTCCAGCACCGCCGTGACCTCGGTCGACGGGGCGTCGTAGGGCGGGTCGAGGAACACGAGATCGAAGGGACGTGTCGGCGCGTCGGCGCGCAGGAAGCGCTCCACCGGCGACCGCACGAACCTGGCGACGGCGTCGAAGCCGGTGGTCGAGAGGTTGGCGCGCACCGCCACCTCGGCGGCGGAGTCGCGGTCCACCAGCACCGCGCGTGCCGCGCCCCGTGACAGCGCCTCGATCGCCAGCGCACCGCTCCCCGCGTAGAGATCGAGCACGGCCGCGTCGTCGAGGCGGTGCCCGAGCGACGCGAACAACGCCTCCTTCAGGCGGTCGGTGGTCGGGCGCGTGCCGCCCTTCGGCGCGACCAGCCGGCGCCCGCCCGCCGCGCCGGCGATCACGCGGAGGGGCATCAGCTCTTGAACAGGAAGTCGACCGCGTCGCCGAGGAGGTCCTGCACCTCTTCGCGCAGCTGCGCGTGCTGCACGAGGTCGGCATCGGCGTCGAGGATGTCCTCGGCCACGCCGCGCGCCTCGAAGACGATCGCCTCGTCCTGCGGGAGGCGGCCGAGCTTGAGGTCGGTCCAACCGGCCTGGCGCTCGCCGAACACCTCGCCCGCGCCGCGGATGGCGAGGTCGCGCTCGGCCAGCTCGAAGCCGTCGCCCGACTCCACCATCGCCTGCATGCGCGCCTCGCCCTGCGGCGTGGTCGGCTCGGCGAGGAGGTAGCAGATCGAACGGTGCGCGCCACGACCGATGCGGCCGCGCAGCTGGTGAAGTTGCAGCAGGCCGAAGCGGTCGGCGTCCTCGATCACCATCACCGTCGCGTTGGGGACGTCGACACCGACCTCGATGACGGTCGTCGCCACGAGCACGTCGGTCTCGCCGGCCCGGAACGCGCGCATGGCGGCCTCCTTGTCGGCCGCCGGCATCTGGCCGTGGAGCAGGCCGAGGCGCAGGTCGGCGAGCTCCTCGGCGCGCAGCCGCTCGAGCTCCTCGGTGGCGGCGCGCGCCTCGAGCTTGTCCGAGCCCTCGACGAGCGGGCACACGACGTAGGCCTGCCGGCCCGCCGCGACCTCGGACCGCACCTTCTCGTACACCTGCACCCGTTCCAGGGGGCCGCCGCCGACGACCGTGGTCTCGATGGGTGATCGCCCTGCCGGCAGGTGGCGCAGCTCGGTCTTGTCGAGGTCGCCGTAGATCAGCATCGCGGCGGTGCGGGGGATCGGCGTCGCGGTCATCACGAGCACATCGGGCGAGTTGCCCTTCGCCCGCAGCAGGTCGCGCTGCTCCACGCCGAAGCGGTGCTGCTCGTCGATCACCGCGACCCCGAGCCGGGCGAACTCCACGCCGCCGTAGATCAGCGTGTGGGTTCCGACCAGGATGTCGACCTCGCCCGCGAGCAGGCCGTCGGCGATCCGCCGCCGCTCCGCCGCCGGGGTCCGGTTGGTGAGGAGCGCCACCCGCACCGGTCGCTCGCCGAGCAGCGTGCCGTCGTCGCGCACGGTCAGCGGGCCGAGCAGCGACCGCATGGTGAGCTCGTGCTGCTCGGCCAGCACCTCGGTCGGGGCCATGAACGCACCCTGGTGGCCGCCCTGCACGGCAGTCAGGAGCGCGGTGAGCGCCACCACCGTCTTGCCCGAGCCCACCTCGCCCTGGAGGAGCCGGTGCATCGGCGCCGGGCGTGCCATGTCGTCGGCGATCTGCGCGATGGCCGAGGCCTGGTCGTCGGTGAGCGGGAACGGGAGCGCAGCGTGGAACGCGGGCACGAGCGCGCCGTCGGTGACGTGCTCGATCCCGGTCGCCTCGGCGGCCAGCGCGCGCTTGCGTGCCACCAGCGCCAGCTGCATGCGCAGGAACTCGTCGAACTTCAGCCGGTTGGCGGCGCCGTACCGGTCGGCCATGGTCTCGGGCCGGTGGATGTTGCGGTACGCGCTCCCCCGGTCGACGAGGCCGTGCGCGGCGCGCAGCCGGTCGTCGAGCGGATCGGCGAAGCCCCGCGCCTTCGTGCGTTCGAGGCACGACGCCACCGCGCGGCGCAGCTGCCACGTGTGCACCTCGGCCTTCCCCGACTGCGGGTACACCGGCACGATGGTCCCGGTGACGTCGGAGCCGGCGTCGGGATCGGCGAGCACGTCGACGACCGGGTTGGTCATCTGGCGCTTCCCCCGGTAGCTCTCCACCTTGCCGAACAGCGACACCTGCGTGCCGGGTCGCAGCTGGCGCTCGCGCCACGCCTGGTTGAAGAACACGATCTCGAGCAGGCCGGTGCCGTCGTAGACGGTCGCGTTCACGATCGTGCGCTTGCGGTCACGCGTCCGGCGGGCGTGGACGGCTCGCACCTCGGCGTCGACCGTCGCCTCCTGGCCGATCTCGAGCTCGTGGATCTCGGCCCGCTCGGTGCGGTCGACGTACCGCCGGGGGTAGTGCTCGAGCAGGTCGAGCACGGTCTCGATGCCCATCTCCGCCAGCCCCGACCGCAGCTTGTCGCCGACGGCCTTGAGCTCGGTGACGCGGTGCGCCGCGAGCTCGCGCAGCGTGAGGCCGGCGCGGTCGCGCACTTGGTGCTCGGCCACGCCGGTCGGGCTACTCGACGCCGATGAGGTACGGGTAGAGGGGCTGGTCACCGTGGTGGAGCTCGACCTCGACGTCGGGATGGTGCTCGGCGACGTGCTCGCTGATGCGCGCGGTGTCGTCGGCGTCGGCCTCGGCGCCGACGATGATCGTGACCAGCTCCGACTCGTCGTCGACGAGCACGTCGACCAGCGCGACGGCGGCGTCGCTGGCCGACTTCACCGCCGCGGTGATGCCGTCACGCGTGATGGCGATCCAGTCGCCGGTGGCGATCGCGCCGCACTCGGCGACGCTGTCGCGCACCGCCCGGGTGACCTCGCCGGCCCGGATGCGGGCTGCCGCCTCCCCCATCGTGGCGCGGTTCGCGTCGAGCGTCCCATCGGGGTCGTAGGCCACCAGCGCACCGAGCGCCTCCACCACCGCGGCGGTGGGCACCACCGCCACCGGGAGCTCGGTGAGCCCGGGCACCTGCTCCGCCACCGGCACGATGTTCTTGTTGTTCGGCAGCACGATCACGCCCTCGGCCGCGCACGCGTCGACCGCCTCCAGGATCTGCGCGGTCGACGGGTTCATGGACTGCCCGCCCGCGACCACCTGCTGGACGCCGAGGCCGCGCAACAGGGTGCGCAGCCCGTCACCGACCGCGACCGCGACCACCGCGGTGGTGACGTGCTCGATCGGCGTGCCGCCCGGCGTCTGGTCGCGGACCCAGGCCTCCTCTTCGCGGTCGGCCACCTGGTCCAGCAGGTCGGTGACGCGGATGTCGCGGGGCCGACCTACGGCGATGCCGGCCTCGATGGCGGCGCCGATGTCGTCGGTGTGCACGTGGCAGTTCCACAGGCCCTCGCCGCCGACGACGACGATCGAGTCACCGAGACCACCCCACGCCGACTTGAAGTGGTCGATGCGGGCGTCGTCGGCCTCGAGGAAGAACATGACCTCGTAGCGGAGGTCGCCGACGTCACCGCCCCCGTGACCGTCGCCGGCGTGGGTCCCGACCGCGACGTTGGCGTGCACCTGCTCGACCGCGGGGAGGGGGCGGTCGGCCACGACGTGCAGGCAGGCGGCGAGCAGGAGCTCGAAGCCCCGCCCGCCGGCGTCGACCACCCCGGCCTCGCGCAGCACCGGCAGCAGGTCGGGGGTGCTCGCCACCGCCTCCCGGGCCGCGGCGGCGCCCCGCTCGAACACCGCGACGAGGGTGGTCTCCCCCTCGGTCACGGCCCGCTCGACCGACTCGGCGGCGGATCGCACCACGGTCAGGATGGTGCCCTCGACCGGGCGGAGCACCGCCTGGTAGGCGGCGTCGGCCGCGCGCCGGAGGCCGGCGGCGACGTCGGCCCCGGAGATGTCGTCGAGCGGCGAGAAGGTGTCGGCCAGACCCCGCAGGATCTGCGACAGGATCACGCCCGAGTTGCCCCGCGCGCCCATGAGCGAGCCGTGCCGGATGGCCTCGCAGACCTCCCCCATGGGCGCGGCCTCCGCCGCGCCGTCCAGCTCACCGACCACCGATTCGAGTGTGAGGGCCATGTTGGTGCCGGTGTCGCCGTCGGGCACCGGGTAGACGTTGAGCGCGTTCAGCTCGTCCTGGTGGACGCGCAGGGTGTCGCGGTACGTGGACACGATCCGCCGCAGGTCCCCCGGCGCCAGCTTCTGCAGGACCGTCACGGCTGGGATGGTACTTCGCCCACTGCTATCCTCGGCCGTTCGATCCGGTCCCGAACGCAAGGGTTTCGTCATGGCGTCCGTCTGCGAGGTGTGCGGCAAGAAGCCGCAGTTCGGCATGCGCATCAGCCACTCGCACCGGCGAACCAAGCGACGCTGGAACCCCAACGTGCAGAAGGTCCGCGCCGTCGTCAACGGCGCGCCGAAGCGGCTCCACGTGTGCACCTCCTGCCTCAAGGCGGGCAAGGTGCAGAAGCCCTAGGGGTCCACCGTGCAGGGTGTCGTCCGCATGTACGACCCGCTCTCGCGTGAGGGCCTCGTGGTCCGGGAGACCGACCGCGCCGAGCTCGCCTTCGCCCCGAACGCGCTCGAGCACTCCCTCTTCGAGACCCTCCGCCAGGGCCAGCGCATCAACTTCGAGCTGGACCCCGAGGGGCGCGCCGTGAACGTGCGCATCGGGTCGGAGGTCGACATGGGGCTCCCCACCGCACAGGTCTGAGCCACCCCGCGACGACGCCCGGTCGAAGCGGAGGTGAACTCCCGGTTTCGGGCTGGGTACAGGGACGCCGGTAAGCTCTACGGCACCCCTTTTTCCCTTCGATGGTCGATTCCGCTGCTGGAGGAGCTCAACGTGGCGCTCGTGCAGGCACCCACCCGCAACGCCCGACTGCTCGCGTGGCTCGACGAGCTCGTCGAGCTCTGCCAGCCGGACTCGGTCCACTGGTTCGACGGGTCCGAGGCGGAGCACGAGCTCCTCTGCAAGCAGCTGGTCGACGCCGGCACCTTCACCGAGCTCGACCCGGCCAAGCGCCCCGGCTCCTACTGGGCCCACTCCGACCCGAGCGACGTCGCCCGGGTCGAGGACCGCACCTTCATCTGCTCGGCCGAGCAGGTCGACGCCGGCCCCACCAACAATTGGAAGGACCCGGCCGAGATGCGGGGCAAGCTCGACGAGCTGTTCCGGGGCTCCATGCGCGGTCGCACCATGTACGTGGTTCCGTTCAGCATGGGCCCGCTCGGCTCGCCGCTGTCGTACATCGGCGTCGAGGTCACCGACTCGCCGTACGTCGCGGTGAGCATGCGCACGATGACGCGCGCCGGGCAGGCCGTGCTCGACGTGCTCGGCCCCGATGGTGAGTTCGTGCCGTGCGTCCACTCGGTCGGCGTGCCGCTCGCACCGGGCGAGGACGACGTGCCGTGGCCTTGCAACGCCGACGAGAAGTGGATCGTGCACTTCCCCGAGACGCGTGAGATCTGGTCGTTCGGATCCGGGTACGGCGGCAACGCGCTGCTGGGCAAGAAGTGCTTCGCGCTGCGCATCGCGTCGGTGATCGCTCGCGACGAGGGCTGGCTGGCCGAGCACATGCTGGTGCTCAAGATCACGAGCCCCGCGGGCCGTGTGAAGTACATCGCCGCCGCGTTCCCGTCGGCCTGCGGCAAGACGAACCTCGCCATGCTGATCCCGACCATCCCGGGTTGGAAGGTCGAGACCATCGGCGACGACATCGCGTGGATGAAGTTCGGCGACGAGGGCCGGCTGCACGCGATCAACCCCGAGTTCGGGTTCTTCGGTGTCGCGCCGGGCACCAACGAGAGCTCCAACCCGAACGCGCTCCACACGATGGACACCACCACGGTGTTCACCAACACTGCGCTCACCGACGACGGCGACGTGTGGTGGGAGGACCTGACCGACGAGCCGCCCGCCCACCTCACCGACTGGAAGGGCCAGTCGTGGACACCCGACTCCGGGACGCCGGCGGCCCATCCGAACTCCCGCTTCTGCGTGCCCGCCTCGCAGTGCCCGTCGATCGCGCCCGAGTGGGAGGACCCCAAGGGCGTCCCGATCTCGGCGTTCCTGTTCGGGGGCCGGCGGGCCACCACCGTGCCGCTGGTGTTCGAGTCGCACTCGTGGCGGCACGGCGTGCTGGTCGCTGCGACCATGGGTTCGGAGAAGACCGCCGCCGCCACCGGTGGCCTCGGCGAGCTGCGCCGCGACCCGTTCGCGATGCTGCCGTTCTGTGGCTACAACATGGGCGACTACTTCGCCCACTGGCTGAGCATGGCGGAGCGCACCGACGAGGCGTCGCTCCCGGCGATCTACGGCGTGAACTGGTTCCGTAAGGGTGAGGACGGCGTGTTCCTGTGGCCCGGGTTCGGCGAGAACTCGCGCGTGCTCGAGTGGATCTGCCGCCGCCTTGACGGTGACGCCTCCGGTGCCGACACCGCCATCGGTGTGGTGCCGCGTCCCGACGACCTGGTGCTCGACGGCCTCGACGTGAGCCGCGACGACGTCGCCGCCGCGCTCGCGGTCGACGAGGAGGCGTGGAAGCGCGAGCTGCCCGGCGTCCGCCAGTACTTCGCCGAGTTCGGTGACCGCATGCCGCGCGAGCTCGTGGAGCAGCTCGACGCCCTGGAAGCCCGCCTGGCCTGACGGTTACGCTCGGACCCCGGACGACCCGAGGACGAGCGGTCGCGGCGCAGGTATCCTGCGCCCCAGCGAGCCGGGGCCCGAGCGGCCCGGTGCCGAAGGCACCGAGAGCGGAAGGTAAGGGGTCCACATGAGCGTCACCGCATACGTGCTGATCCAGACCGAGGTCGGACGCGCGGAGAAGGTCGCCAAGGCGGCGCGTGACATCGCCGGCGTCGTGAACGCCGACAACGTGGCGGGACCCTACGACGTGATCGTGCGCGCCGAGTCCGACTCCCTCGACGACCTGGGCAAGCTCGTCGTGTCCGAGATCCAGAAGGTCGACGGCATCACCCGGACCTTCACCTGCCCCATCGTGAATCTGTAGCGTCGCTCGCTCACCGAGACCGGGACGACTCGCGGCTCATCGTTGTCGTCCCGCGCGGGCGGCGCGGCGTTCGTGGCGCCGGACGGCGAGGTCGATCAGGCGGTCGAGCAGCTCGGCGTAGGGCACGCCGGTCGCCTCCCAGAGGCGCGGGTACATGGAGATGGGCGTGAACCCGGGAATCGTGTTGACCTCGTTCACGAGGAAGCCGGCGTCGGTGAGGAACAGGTCGACCCGGGCCATCGCCTCGCACCGGCACGCCGCGAACGCCCGGCAGGCGATCAGCTGCGCATCCGCGACCTGGGCGTCGGTCAGGGGCGCCGGCACCAGGAGCTGCGCGTCGTCGGCCTCGTACTTGTCGGCGTACGAGTAGAACTCGTCACCGGGCACGATCTCCCCCGGCACCGACACGGTCGGCGGGTCGTCACCCAGCACCCCGAGCTCGATCTCGCGCCCGGTGATCGCCTCCTCCACCACGATCCACTCGTCGTACGAGAGTGCGAGATCGCAGGCCGCGTCGAACGTCGCCCGGCCGGAGGCCTTCGACACCCCGACCGAGGAGCCGAGGTTGGCCGGCTTCACGAAGCACGGGTACCCCAGATCGGCCTCGACCGCGTCGGCGAGCGCGTCGCGGTCGTGCCCGTCACGGAACTCGACGGTGCGAGCGTACGGCAGCCCGGCGGCGGCGAACGCCCGCTTCATCATCACCTTGTCCATCGCCACCGCCGACCCGACCACGCCGGAGCCGACGTACGGCAGGTCGGCCAGCTCGAGCATTCCCTGCACGGTGCCGTCCTCGCCGTAGGGACCGTGCAGCAGCGGCAGCACGACGTCGACGTCGAGCGCGCCCACGGCGGGCGCGACCTCGCCGTCGACCGCGAACGCGCCCGGCAACGCCTTGGGGCCGGCCTCGATCGCCGCCCGGGCCGAGTCGGCCAGCAACCAGCGACCGTCGGTGGTGATGGCCACCGGCACGACGTCGTAGCGCGCCGGGTCGAGCGCACGCGCCACCGCCACCGCGGTCACGCGGGAGACGTCGTGCTCGGCCGAGCGACCGCCGAACAGGAGGAGCACGCGCTGCTTGCGAGCCATCGCGTTCACATCACCCCGCCTGCAGCACGGCTCGGATGCCGAGCCCCATGAGGAACAGCCCGACGAGGCCGTAGAACATCTCGCGCCGTCCTCGCATCTGCCGACGGTACTGGTACGCGATGCCGACGGTGAGGAACGCGACGAAGCCGTAGAACATGTGGAACCGGGGCGCGACGTAGTCCTTGCTCGCGACCAGGATCGTGCCGACCAGCACCTGGAGCATCAGCGCGGCCTCGGCGACGATCGTCATGATCCACACGTACTTGCCCCGGGCGCTTCGCCAGCGCCAGGCGATCAGGGCCACGATCCCGGCGACCGCGTTCATGACGATCGCGACGTAGCCCCAGACCCGGTGGAAGTCGAAGAGGGTTTCCAACTGAGCGGAGGCGCTAAGAAGCCGGCGCGTCCTCGTGCTGGACGACGTCGAACTGCCACAGCTCGCTGTGGGTGCTCACCGGGCCCTGCTCACCGTGCGCCTTGTGGCCGTGCTGGAAGGCGGCGCTGCTCATCCAGTTCTGGAAGTCCTCCTCCGACGTCCAGCGGGTGTACACGAGGAACGTGTCGCGGTCGTCGGCCGGGCGGAGCAGCTCGAACGCCTCGAAGCCGGGCGAGCTCGACACCTCACCGGCGCGGGCCGCGAAGCGCGCCAACAACTCGTCGGCGCGCTCCTTCGGCACCGTGATCGCATTGATCTTGACGACACTCATGCTCTCCCGCTCCTCGGTCGACTCGTTCCGCGCAGGGTACCTGGACGGTCGGTCAAGACGACTGGTCGCGGAGGAACCGCTCGATCTCCGAGGCGAGCTCGTCGCCGCTCGGCAGCTCGGCCTCGCTCGCCTCCCCCGCCTCGATGGCCTGGATCACCTCGACCACGTCGGGGCGGTCGGCCAACCCCTCTTCGACGCGGCGCAGGTAGGCGTCGGACTGCTCGTCGAGACCGGCGAGATCGACGGCGAGGCCGCCGAGGTCACGCAGCCGTTCGAGCACGGCGCGGATGGCGGGTGGCGACGCGCCCCCGGCCAGGTAGTGCGGCACCTGCGCCCACAGCGCGAGGGTCGGGATGCCGACGTCGCCCAGCATCACCTGCATGACGCTCTGCGCACCGGTCGGGCCGGTGTAGTCCTGGCGCCACGCCCCGGCGCGGGCGACGAGCTCCTCGTCGGTGCCGGTGGCGAGCACGCTGAGCGGGCGCCGGTGCGACGACATGCTCGGGATGCCGCCCACCGTGAACGCGGCCGACGTGCCGAGCCGGCGGGCGAGGTCGACGATCTCACTGAGCAGCTCCCGCCACCGCAGCGACGGTTCCGGCCCGGTGCACAGCACGACATCGCGCCCGAGCCGCCCGGCGCTCAACGTGATCTCCGGCCACGCGATCTGCCGGGAGACGCCGTCGACGAGGTGCACGGTCGGTCGCGTCTGCTGGAGGTCCATCAGATCAGCGAGGTCGAGGCGGGCGAACGTGCGCGCCGACTCGAGCTGCTCCTGCAGGAGGGCGACGGTCCCTCCGCCGGCGAGCCCGGCGTCGACCCAGCCGGCGAGCGCGACCACCAGCACGGGGTCTCGCAGCTGCGGCAGCGCGTCGATCTCGATCATCGGTCCAACCTTAGGGGCCGTCGCGTAGTGTCCCCGGTCGTGATCTTCGGTGTCCACGCGGGGCTGCAGTACACGTCAGCGGACGAGATCCGGGCGCTGTGGACCCGAATCGAACAGCTCGGTTTCGAGTGGATCTCGGTGTGGGACCACTTCTACGCCGCCGACGTGACCGACCCCGAACCGGGGTACGAGTGCCTGGAGGGGCTGACCGCCCACGCCGCGCTCGCGATGGCGACGTCGACCGTCCGGTGCGGCAGCCTGGTGTACTGCGCCGGCTACCGGCACCCCGCGGTGCTGGCGAAGTCGATCGCCACATCGACAACTTCTCCGGCGGCCGCGTCACGCTCGGGTTGGGTGCCGGGTGGCACCAGGGCGAGTTCGACGCGTACGGCATCCCGTTCCCACCTGCACCCGTCCGGTTGCGCCAGCTCGAGGAGCAGCTGCGGTGCATCCGCGCCCTCTTCACCGAGGACGTCGTCGACTTCGACGGCGAGTTCTACCGACTGCATGCCGCGCGGTGCGTCCCGAAGCCCGACCAGCGGCGCGTCCCGATCTGGGTCGGCGGTCAGGGCGAGCGGGTGACGCTGAAGCTGGTCGCCCGGCACGCCGACGGCTGGAACGTGCCGTTCGTGAGCGTCGACACGTTCCGCCACAAGGTCGGTGTCCTCGAAGCACACTGCGCCGACGCCGACCGCGACGCGGCGGACGTCACCCGGTCGCTCAACCTCGCGCTCGCGTGGCGCGAGGAGGACCTGCGCGCCCAGTTCGGCAACACCGCCGAGTTCGTGCGCGGCTCGGTGCTCACCGGCAGCACGCAGGAGGTCGTCGACCGGATCGGCGAGTACGCCGACGCGGGCGCCGATCAGGTCAACGTGGCGATGCGCACACCGTTCGACGTCGCCGGGCTCGAGCGCTTCGCCGCCGAGGTGCTGCCGCAGTTCGCTCGACCGGTTGGCGCCTGACTCAGTTGTTGGAGGGGCCGCCGAAGAAGCCGCCGAACCCGCCACCGGCGCCCGCGCCTCCGGCGCCTCCGGTGCCGCGGCCGAGGCGGCGGGGCCGGAACGCGTCGTGCAGGTCGAAGTCGGAGAACTCGCCGGGCACCCGGCCGTTGGCCGCGTAGTGGTACAGCGCTGTGCGGTAGATGCCGCTCAGCGCGGAGACGATCACCGCGGAGGCGATGATCCACGCCACGCCGACCGCGCCGAGCACGATCAGGCCGGCGGTACCCATGGCGGCGCCGATGGCGACGAGCAGCACGCCGGGGATCATGGCCAGGAAGCCCACGATGCCGAGGCCACCCTGCCCGATGACGTTCTCGCCCCAGGTCTTCTTGAAGAGGTCCTTGGAGCGCTTGAGCGCGTCGCCCACGCCGAGGTCCTCCAGCACGAGGATCGGGACGACGAGGAACGTCACCAGGTTCCACGCCAGGCCGACCAGCCGGGCGACGATCGTGCCGACGATCCCGAACCGCTCTTCGATGGCCTGGAGGACCATCGTGACGGTGGCCGTGACCACCGCCCACGGCAGGAGCCGGTGGAGCCGGGAGTTGGCGATGTCGAGGGCGGTGCGCACGGTGGAGTCGTTGCCCCGCAGCCGCTGGTCGGCGCCCGCCACCAGCGCGGCCAGGAAGTAGGTCTGGACGATGGCCAGCGCGAGATAGGCGACGACGATGAGGACCCAGCCGATCGGCTGCAGCGAGTCGCCGGTCGCCTTGCTGTCGATGCCGGCGACCGCGATCAGGCCACCGATGACCGCCACGACCAGGAGGGACCCGAGGGCCGACAGCACCGGGAACCAGGCGAGGGTCTTGTCGGACTTGAGGACCGCCCACGAGCGCTTGGCGATCTCCCACGAGGTCTGGAATCGACTCATAGGCCTCCAGTATCGGTCATGCGACGGCCGGGGTGTAGTCGGAACCGCGTCGGGCGCGTCGGTACGCTCCCCGAGGTGGCCCGCTACGTCGCTCCCGGTCGCGTGAACCTCATGGGCGACCACACCGACTACAACGAGGGCTTCGTCCTCCCGCTGGCGATCGACCGCGCGTGCACCGTCACCGCGGTGAGGCGTCCGGGTCGCCGGGTGACCGCCGTCTCGAGGGACGTGCCGGGGGCGGTCGAGGTCGCGGTCGACGGCCGCGACGACCCACGCGACGTGGTGCCCACTTGGGGCCGCTTCGTCGCGGGTTCGGTGCGGGCGCTGATCGACCGGGGTGTACGGGTGGCCGCCACCGAGCTGGCGATCAGCTCGACGGTCCCGGTGGGCTCGGGACTGTCGTCGAGCTCGGCGCTGTCGGTCGCGCTCACCCAGGCCCTGGCCGATCTCTCGGGCGCGCCGGTCGCCGGGGTCGACGCCGCCCGGTTGGCCTCCGCGGCCGAGACCACCGCCACCGGCGTGCCCGGTGGGCTGATGGACCAGCTCGCGTCGCTCTTCGGCCAGGCCGGGCACGCGCTCCTGATCGACTGCCGCGACCTGTCCGTCACCCCGGTCGCGATCCCGCCGGGGATCGCGGTCGTCGTCGTCCACTCGGGCGTGCCCCGCACGCTCGTGGGCTCCGCGTACGCGTCACGCCGCGCCGAGTGCGAGGCGGCCGCCGCCGTGCTCGACGTCCGGTCGCTGCGCGACGCGTCGTTCGACCAGGTGCGTGACGTCCCGCGCGCGCGCCACGTCGTCACCGAGAACGCGCGCGTGCTCGGCATGGCGCAGGCGCTGCCGACGGGCGACCTGTCGGTGCTCGGCCCGCTGCTGCTCGCCAGCCACGCCAGTCTGCGCGACGACTACGAGGTGTCGACGCCGGAGCTCGACACACTCGTGGAGATCCTCGTCGAGTGCGGCGCGGCCGGCGCGCGCCTCACCGGCGCCGGCTTCGGTGGATGCGTGGTCGCGCTCGCGCAGCGGAACCATGCCGACGACGTCCTCGCCAAGACCACGTTGCGGTACCGCGCCGCGACCGGGATCGAACCGATGGGCTTCGTCGCACGCGCGGTCGACGGCGCGGGTCGCGTCGACTGAGGCGCCCGCGACCACCGGTCGATTCCGCTGCGCCGCCCCGCCCTCCGGGCACGGCTCCGCTACATCTCCTACATCCACCGGTCGATTCCGCTGCGCCGCCCCGCCCTCCGGGCACGGCTCCGCTACATCTCCTACATCCACCGGTCGATTCCGCTGCGCCGCCCCGCCCTCCGGGCACGGCTCCGCTACATCTCCTACATCCACCGGTCGATTCCGCTGCGCCGTCCCGCCCTCCGGGCACGGCTCCGCTACATCTCCTACATCCACCGGTCGATTCCGCTGCGCCGCCCCGCCCTCCGGGCACGGCTCCGCTACATCTCCTACATCCGGCCGAGGAGCTCCGCCTTCTTGGCCTCGTACTCCGCCTCGGTGATGTGGCCCGCGTCGCGCAGCCGGGCCAGCTGCTCGATCTGCTCGGGCACGCTCGCCGACGGCGGCGGCGGCGGCGAGGCCACGGCGGGCGCCGGCTGCGCCATCGCCATCGGCATGTTCCGCGCTTCCATCTGGCGGTAGATCTCGTGCTGGACCCCATCGGGATGGCGGATGAAGTCGAAGTGCGACTGGCCGTCCTTGCCGGCCGACTCGATGTCGAGGTCGCCGGCACCGATGACGCGGTCGATCAGGCGCTGGTGGAAGTTGATGTTGTTGATTCGCTCCAGCGGGATCTCGACGCCCCGCTTGGAGATCACGCCGCTGCGGTAGATCACCCGCCGGCTGGTGACGACGAAGTAGGTCATGCGCCACTTGAGGTACTCGAGCCCGAGCCAGATCGCCCAGGCGACGGTCACCACCCCGAGGAGGAGGCCGCCGTACTTCGAGATCCAGTCGGTGTCGCTGTTGAGCACGACGATGAGGACGATCGCCAGCGGGATGCCGGTGAGGATGTTCCGTGAGAAGAACCACCAGTGCGGGCGCAGATCGAGCGCGAGCGTCTCACCCTCCTGGATCAGGTTGTCGGGGTACGGCATGCCGCGAGACTACGGCAGCCGCCGGCCCGTTGCGCGTCTCCCGCACTACGCCCAACCGAGCTCGCGGAGCCGGTCGTCGGACATGCCGAAGTAGTGGCCGACCTCGTGCAGGACGGTGACGCGGACCCGTGCTGCGAGGTCGTCCTCGTCGCGCGCCATCCGCGACAGCGGGCCGCGGAAGATCGTGATCCGGTCGGGTGCGACACCCGCGTAGCTCAACGGGCCGCGCTGCGTGAGCGGCACTCCCTCGTAGAGACCGAGCAACGTACCGCCCGGCGCGACTCGTGCGAGCTGCGCGGGATCCGCCCACTCCTCGACGACGACCGCGACGTTGTCCATCTCCGCGCCGAGCGCGGGCGGGATCTCGTCGAGCGCGTCGGCGACCATCTGCTCGAAGCGCTCGCGCGTCACGTCGACCACCGGCGGGACGGTACCGCGCCCGCGCGAAATTCCCTCTTGCATTCGCGGGCGGGCGTCCTTAGGATGCGGAGGCCGGTGAACGCCAGTCTGGTGCCGGAGCGACGGGCCCTCGGGTCGCGGCGCCCCGGAAGACGGACCGGAAGGATCCGGTGCGGTGATCGAACCGAACGGGACCACCCCCGGGAGGAACGGCCACCGGAAGACCGCAGCCGAGGCCGAGCACCAGGGCGACCTGGAGCGCAGGGCTCGGAAGTGGTCGGCAGTGCGGCCCCGAGGAGATCGAAGCTGCGACGCAGCGGAGACTACTCGGGGCCTTCTGCTGTCCCGGATGCGTCGGCGGGCGCCGGGCACCCCATGAGCGTCGTACCCGGGCGGTACGGTGCCGCACGTGGACGCCCTGCTCGACGGTCTCGACGCCACCCAGCGCGACGCGGTCACCAGCACGGCGGCGCCGCTGGCGATCCTGGCCGGCGCGGGTTCGGGCAAGACCCGGGTGCTGACCCGCCGCATCGCGTGGCAGTCGCGCGAGCAGCGGATCGACCCCGCCCACGTCCTCGCGGTCACCTTCACCAGGAAAGCCGCCGGTGAGCTGCGGTCGCGCCTGAGCCGACTCGGCGTCCGCGAGTCGGTCACCGCGGGCACGTTCCACGCCATCGCCCTGGCCCAGCTCCGGCGGCGCGCTGATGAGCAGGGCCGCGCCATGCCGGGCCTCCTGGAGCGCAAGGTCCGGGTCCTGGTGCCGATGCTGCCGGTGCGCGGGCGCGAGGGCGCGCTGCTCGCCGCCGAGTTGGCGTCGGAGATCGAGTGGGCCAAGGCGCGCTTGGTGAAGCCCGACGCCTACGAACGCGCCGTCGCCGCCGCCGGTCGCGCCACCCCCCGGCCCTCTGGCGAGGTCGCGGCGATCTACCGCAACTACGAGCGCGAGAAGCGCAAGCGCGGCCTCGTCGACTTCGACGACCTGATCACCGGCTGCGCCGACGTGCTCGAGCGCGACACCGAGTTCGCGGCCGCGCAACGCTGGCGCTTCCGGCACCTGTTCGTCGACGAGTTCCAGGACGCGAGCGCCGCGCAGTTCCGGTTGTTGCGCGCCTGGCTCGGCGACCGCAGCGATCTCTGCGTGGTCGGCGACCCCGACCAGGCGATCTACGGCTTCGCCGGCGCCGACGCGTCGTACCTCGCCGGCTTCCGCCGCGAGTTCCCTCCGGAGCGCTTCCCCGACGTCGGGACGGTGCGCCTGGGCAGCAACTACCGGTCGACGCCCCAGGTCGTCACCGCGGCGGGCGCGGTGCTCGGGCCCCCGGGCCGGCACCGTCCCGCCGTCCACGCACCGCGCCCCGACGGGCCCCTTCCCGACTTCCACGAGTACGACTCCGCCGAGGACGAAGCCCGTGGGATCGCGCGGGCGCTGCGCGACGCCGAGAGCTCGCAGCTGCGGTGGTCACGGATGGCCGTGCTCTACCGGGTGAACGCGCAGTCGGCTCTGTTCGAGGAGGCGCTCTCGCGTGCGGGAGTGCCGTTCCGCGTGCGCGGCGGCGGTCGCTTCCTCGACCGGCAGGAGGTGAAGGTCGCGCTCGACGACCTCCGCAAGACCGCCCGCGAGGCACCGGGGCGCCCCTTCGTCGAGCACCTCACCGACTTCGCCACCGATGCCGAGGACCTGGCCGACGAACGCCGCGAGCACGTCGACGCGCTGGTGCGCCTCGGGCACGAGTACCTCGAGGCCGACGGCGGCCGCGGAAGCGTCGACGGCTTCCTCGAGTTCCTGCAGACCTCGCTGCGCGGCGACGACGCCGGCGACGCGACGGACGACGCCGTCGAGCTGCTCACGTTCCACCGTGCGAAGGGGCTCGAGTTCGACACGGTGTTCGTCACCGGGCTCGAACGTGGCCTCGTCCCGATCTCGCACGCCAAATCCACCGAGGCGATGGACGAGGAGCAACGCCTCCTCTACGTGGCCCTCAGTCGCGCCGAACGGGTGCTGCATCTCAGTTGGGCGCGGGAGCGCACGGTCGGTGGTCGCACGGCGCGGCGGACGCGGAGCAGCTGGATCACCCGCGTCGAGGACGCGATCACCCCGGGCGGCGCCGCGCCGGCAACCGGCGACGCGCGGCGCAGCATCGCCGACGCCCGCGACAAGGTGGCCCGGGCCAACGGCGGCAGCACGCGGGCCAAGGCTCCGGTCGACGTCGCCGCGGCCGACGAGCCGCTCTACGCGGCGCTGGTCGACTGGCGACTGCGCCAGTCCCGCGCCGCCAGCGCGCCCGCGTACGTGATCTTCCCCAACACGACGCTGGCGGCGATCGCCAGCGCCCGCCCCGGGAGCACCCGCGCGTTGCTCGATGTCCCCGGCGTCGGCCCCGTGAAGGCGGAGCGCTACGGCGAGGCGGTGCTGGCGCTGGTCGCCGAGCACGCCCGCATCACCCCGGTGACGCCGACCGGTTGACGGGTGCGCGGGCCGGGTCCACCATGGTGAGCGTGCCCAGCCTCCCGCTCTACCCCAACGACGACGGCTGGCCCTACCCCGACGCCCTCGTGGTCGAGCCGGCCGCCGACGACGACATCGACCTCGACCTCCTCGAGCTGCGCGCCGATCCGCACGCGTACGCGGACCTCACCGAGCTCGAGTACTTCGCGGTGTCGTGGCGTTACGGCCTCACCGGCGAACCCCATTCGATGAAGAACCTCGCGCTGGAGCTCGGCTGCAACCACTCCGAGGCGCGCGCGGTGCTCGGCTGCGCGCTCGACAAGTTGCGGCAGCGGCTCATCACGCCTTGATCGGGAGTGCGTGACCGGCGTCGCGCAGCACGTCGAGCGACCGTTCCCAGCCGCGCAGCTCCGCTTCATCCATCACCGGCCACAACGGCGCGCTCACCCCGTCGGGCCCGAGGACGCAGGGAAGGCTCGCGCACACGTCGTCGCCGACGCGTACCGACACCGGGATGATGGTGCCGTGCTCGCGACCGATGCAGCGCACGAGGCCGCTCACCGCGAGACCGATGCCGTGCCGCGGTGATCCTTTGAGCTCCCGCACGCGGTAGGCCGCGGTGCGCACGTCGTCCTCGATGCGCGCGAACCACTCGCGGTTGAGCGTGATCCCCCGCTGCCGCGCGAACTCCTCCAGCGGCAGCGCGCCGATGGTCACGCTGCTGAACAGGAACACCGACGAGTCCCCGTGCTCCCCGATCACCCAGGCGTGGATGCTGCGCGGGTGGACGCCGCACTCGTTGGCGAGCTTCTCGCCGAAGCGCAGCGTGTCGAGCGAGGTACCGGAACCGAGGATCGACACCGTGCGGCCGTCCCACCGCCGCACGAGGTACTCGGTCAGCACGTCGAGCGGGTTGGTGACCACGATCACGACCCGGGGCAGCCCCCCGGCCTCGATGGCCGCCGCGGTCTGCTCGACGATGGCGACGTTGGCGTCGAACACGTCGAGTCGGGTCTCCCCCGGCTGGACGTGGTGACCGACGGTCACGACCATGACGTCCTCGGGCTCGAACTCCTCGTAGCTGCGGCCGCGGATCTCGGTGCTCGGCAACAGCGGCAACGCGTGCAGGTAGTCGAGCGCCTCGCCGCGCGACCGGACACCGGTGCGGTCGTACAGCGTCACCCGACCCGCGAGGCCCTGCAGGATCAGCGCGCTCGCGGTGGCGATGCCGACGCCCCCCGCCCCGACGATGCCCACCCGCAGCCCGGCCATGCGGGCGAGAGCTTACGGGGCCGAACGTCCACGTCTCGGCGCGAGAGTCCGGTTCAGTCGAGCTCGCGCTCGTGCAGTGCGTCGCGGAGCCGCCGGAGCGCGATGCGGATCCGGGTCTTGGCGGTACCGAGGGGGATCTCGTCCTGTTCGGAGATCTCGCGCGCGCTGAGACCCCACACCCCTGCGAGCACGACGGCGCGGCGTTGATCCGCCGGGAGATCGGCGAGCGCGGCCTGCAGCCACTCGAGGTCGTCGTGCAACGCGACGACGTCGCCCGGGTCCCGGCCCGGAGCCGGTGGGGTGAGGCCCAGCATCTCGTCGGGCGCGACCACGACCGCCCGGCGCTTGCGGATGGCGTCGATGGCGACGTTCCGCGTGATGCTCAGGAGCCAGCTGTCGACGCGGCCTCGCCGGACATCGAAGGTGTCGGCGTGGCGCCAGGCGCGGACCATCGCCTCCTGGGCGGCGTCCTCCGCCGCCCGGGGATCGCCCACGATGGTCAGGGCGAGCCCGTACACCCGCCGCTGGTACCGGGACACGAAGGCGGAGGTCGCCGCCGGGTCCGATGCCGCGAACCCGGCCAGGAGCGCCTCGTCCGAGAGCGCCTCGTCGGGGAGCGCCCGGTTCGGGGGCGTCGGGACGGCCGCTACGGCCCGGACAGGGGCTGTTCGCACCGGAGAGCGCATCACGACACCATTTCGAGCGGCAATGTATCGTTACACGACTACCTTAAACTCCCGGATTCCGTTACGCAAGTGCTAGGAATTGATTCCCACCCGATCCGCAGGAGCACGATGGCCACCGAGAACCCCGTCGCCGGCGAACCACTCACCCCGCATCGCGCGCCCGGTCGACCCCGAGACGCGAGCCGCGACCAGGCGATCCTGAGCGCGACGGTCGCCCTCCTCCGCCGGCGCGGCTACCGGGGGCTCACCATCGAGGGGGTCGCCTCCGAGGCCGGCGTCGGGCGCCCGACGATCTACCGGCGCTGGCCGTCGAAGCCGGCGCTCGTCGTCGCCGCGCTCATGGACTCCAGCCGGCTGGCACTCCCCGCCCCGAACACCGGCTCGCTGCGCGACGACCTCATTGCGGTCCAGCGTCACCAGGTCTTCCTGATGAACTCGCCCGAGAGCCGCCGGGTGACGGCCGGGCTCCTCGCCGATCTGGCGACCGACGAGGAGCTCGCCGAGCGCTACGTCACCGAGTACCTGATGCCCCGCCGCGCCTCGGTGTTCCAGGTGCTCCAGCGCGGCGTCGACCGCGGCGAGCTCACCCCCACCGTCGACTTCGCGTTCGTGTACGACCTCCTCGTCGGCCCGTTGTTCATGCGCGCGGTCGTGTGGGGCCAGCCCCTCGGACCGGAGGCGGCGGCGGACACCGCCGACGTCGTCCTCGCCCGGTACGGCACCGAGCGAGGTACCGGCGGCTGACCGCCGTCAGTGCCCAACGCCGTACACTCCCGCGCATGGCACGCATCGAGATCCCCGACGGTCCGGGTGCCGCCGGGCGGCGGGTGTTCGCCCTCCGCCCCGAGATGGCCGGCACGGTCACCGACATGATCGACGCGGTGTACCACCGCAGCATCCTGCCGGCGACCGAGCGCGAGGTGGCGCGGCTCCGGGTCGCGCAGCTCAACGACTGCTCGGCGTGCTCCACCGCCCGGGCCCAGTCGATGCTCGACGCGGGCGTCACCGAGGACGACTACGGCCACCTCGACGAGTGGCGCACGTGGCCCGGCTACACCGAGCGCCAGCGGTTGGCCATCGAGTACGCCGAGCGGTTCACCGTCGACCACCAGGGCCTCGACGACGCCTTCTTCGAGCGCCTCCACACGCACTTCGCCGACGACGAGATCCTCGACCTCACGCTGTGCCTGTCCATCTGGCTCGGGCTCGGGCGCACGCTCGCGGTGCTGCAGGTCGAGCAACGCACCGGGGTGATGGCCGATCTCTGAGTCGGGTCAGGTGATGTCGATGCTCTTCACGATGGTGGCGAGCGTCTCGTCCGACGCGGGTGGTGGCGCCGACCCCGTGTAATCGAGATCGATCACGCCCTTCTTCGTGTTCACGAAGAGGATGGTCGCGTAGGCGGTGATCGGTGAGCCGTCGGCACCCGTGATCCGGATGGTGGCGCCCGCCTCGAGCGCGGGCGTCTTGTCGACCTTCACCTTCTTCACCGTCAACGAGTCGACGTTGGTGCCGAGGCTCGACTGCAGGTTTCGCTTCACCGCCGTCGGCTGCTGCAATGCCGCCCGGTCGAAGGGAGTCGGCAGAACCAAGAGGTTGGTCGCGAACGAGGCCGCGCCGGCGTCGATCGCCCAGTACTTGATGCTGTTGCGGATCGTCTGGAACTGGCTGACCAACCCGGTGAGCTGCGGGTTCTTGTCTGCGGCAGCCTGCAATGCCGCGGCCGACGACTGCGACTTCGGGTCGATCGCCAACCACGTTTCGGGGATGGCGAAGGTGACGCCGGCCGCCTTGACCGCCGTCGTCGTGTAGCCGTCGGGTGCGGGTGCCGCCTTCGCGCCCGCGGCGGGAGCGACGACCGCGGCCGTGATCGCAAGCACGCCCACCGTGATCAGCGCGCGCGCCGTCCGGCACCTCGCCATGTCCAACCCCCTCCGGTCGGGTGTTCAAGAGACGGTCATCCTAGGGTGCCGTCCCGTCGCGTCGGAGTCGCGCACCGGCACCGCGTCGGTCGGTCGCCGTGGGCGGCGCCGCCTGTTCAATTGGGGATCAACCACGCGAGCGTGAGCGCCGCCGACCACGAGAACCCGTGACCCCCGATGCCGCGCCCCGTCGTCGCGTCGTAGTACTCGCTGAAGCCCACACGCGCGACGAGCGCCAACGTCGACGCGCGCAGCTGCTCGGCGCGCTCCGGATGGCCGCTACGCGCGAAGCCGTCGGCCACCAGCCAGTTCACGAGCACCCACGCCGGCCCCCGCCAATAGCGCTCGGGGTCGAACGCCGGCGCGGTGGGGTCGCACGTGGGGACGCCGAAGGGTGCGGCCGTACCCCAGCCGTCGAGGCGCTCGACCATGCGGTCGACCTGCGCGGCAGGCACGCCGCCCGCCCAGAGCGCCACGAGGCCACCCGCCGTCAGCGGGCCGAGCGGCGCTTCCCCCCGGACGGCGTACGGACGGAACCATCCCGCCTCGTCGTCCCACAGCGTCGTCAACGCGGCGCGCGCCTCGGTGGCGAACCGGTCGAGCGGTGCCCGGTCCTCACCGACGTCGGGCGCGACCTGCCCGAGATCACTCGCAGCGCGCGCCGCGATCGCGGTGAACGCGACGTCCTCGACCGCGAAGGGGCTGACCGCGGCCTGGTGCTCGGTGTCCCAGCCTGCGGCGCGCAGCCGTTCGACGATGCCCAGGTAGTGGCGGTAGTCGTGATCGGTCGGTCGGTGCGCGGCCGCGACCGTCGCCACATCACGATGTTCGAGGTGCGGGTCGCTCGCGCTGGGAGTGCGTTGCAATGGCGCATCCCAACACGGCGCGTTGTCCATCCCCGACTCCCAGGGATGCACGATCACACAGGCGCCGTGCGGTCCACGGCGGGCGCGGGCGATCCACTCGATCCACGCCACCAGCCCCGGCCACATCGCCGCCAACATCGCTCGGGCGCGGTCCCGGTCGGGATCGGCCACGAACAAGCGCGCCGCGCTCGAGATCGGCAGTGGTGGCTGCGTGATCCCCGTCGTCGGGGGCGCGTGCGACGTGCCCCACACCTCGGGTCCGGGGAAGTAGTCGTCGCCGGACTCCCAGAACACGATGTGCGGGACCATGCCCGACGCCCACTGCGCCGACAGCAGCCGCCGCACCTCCGCCCACGCGTGGTCCCACTTCCCCGCCGCCGCCCACCCGAGCGCGATGGGGCCGGAGTCCCAACACCACTGGTACGGGTACAGGCCCTGCGCCGGGACCGTGTACCCGTCGCGATGGTTGTCCTCGAGGACGGCCAGTGCACGCGCCCGGAGGTCGACGGCATCGCTCGCGCCCCGCCTCGTCACGCGCTGACGCTACCGGGTTGACCGCGGCGACGCGTGCACCGGTCATCGGCGCGATCATTGACGATCACGCCGGCACCTTGGAGCGAGCACATGAGCATCAGCGAGCGGCAAGCACCGGACTTCTCCCAGGCGTTTCGGGGCTACGACCGGGCGCAGGTCGACGAGTACCTCACGTCGTACACCGAGTACTCGGTCCAGGTCGAGGAACGCGCCCGCAAGGCCGAGACCGCGCTCGCGCAGTGCCGGCGCGAGCTGGCGTCGTCGCCCGGCACCGTCGGCATCTCCGAACGGCTCGCCTCCATCCTGCAGCTCGCCAACGAGGAGGCGGAGGAGATCCGGGAACGCGCCCGCACCGAGAGCGAGGCCACGACCCTGGCCGCCGCGAGCCAGGCCGAGCGCACCGTCAACGACGCGCTCCGGCAACGGGACGCCATCCAACGGGAGATCGACGACCTCTCCGACGTCCGCGAGGAGCTGCTCCAGCGCCTCATCGCGCTCAGCGGCCGGATCGTCGAGGCGACGGAGCGCTATCAGGGGTACGCACCCGGGATGGCGCCGCCGCGCCGGCCAAGGTCGAGCTGTTCGACGCCGAAGCCGTCGACGACGAACCGGCCGCCGCCACACCGGGGGGGTTCGCGCCGGTCGCCGGCGCCGAGCCAGCGGTCGATCCCGACGCCGAGACGCAGCGCATCACCACGACCGGCCCGCCACCCGAGCACGAAGAGCTGGTGGAGTGAGCGCTACCAGATGCGTCGCAGCTGCGCGCCTTCGCGCCGCCGGCGCAGCTGTTCCTGACGCTCCGACGCGGTGACGACCGGCGTGTCGGCCGGCAGGTGCCGGCGCAGCTCGGCGAACGGCACCTTCGTCATCGTCGGGTCCGGGTAGTCGGTCGCCCGGTTCCAGCGCATCTGGATGATGCCCCACGGGTAGTCGGCCTTGTCGAGCCAGTTGGGCACGCCCGGGTCGAGTCGTGAGATGACGGCGCGGAACTTGCCGTCGTCGTCGATGTGCGCCTGCGCGTCGTTCAGGCTCGACTGGCGATTGACCCAGTCGACGGTGCAGAAGCGATCGTCCCCGACCAGCGCCTGCCAATAGCGGACCTGCTCCGGGAGCGCCGTCTCGAGGATCAGCGCCTCGTCGTCGTCGATCTCGTGGATCCCGTCGTAGTAGGCCTGCTTCGGCAGCCCGCCCATGGAGTCGATCTTCGAGGAGCGGAGGAACGTGTTCACCCCGTGGTGCTCGCGGTAGTAACGCACGAGCTTCATGTCGAACCCGATCATCCCCTCGATCCACCCGCCCAGCTCGGAGAAACGTCGCGCGATCTCCTCGGGCGACATGTCGGCGCCGCCGTCGTCGAGGCGCTCGATCGCGACCCGGGCGTCGATCTCGTGCGTCCAGTCGCACGAGCACCGCCGCATGAGCAGCCGGCGTGCTCTGGGGTCGAGCTCCCACCAGTCGCCGCTGTGGCCGGCCGGCCGTTCCGCGCTGAGCACGACGCTGAAGTAGCCGTCGCCGTCGTGCTCGAGGTCGTCGAGGTCGTTGGTGAGCTGTAGTGGCGGACCGTTCCCGTCGATGTCGGCCGGGCTCATCATGTCGAAGCTCTGCTGCGTGATCTCGACGAAGCGCGTGCTGCCGCGGTACCCGGAGATGCGGTACACGCCGTTCGGGTCGACCTCGGTGGTCGAGTAGACGTAGTCGGGATCGGGACCACCCTGGTTGAACGCGTAGTTCCACAACGGCATGAACACCGGGCGGCGCGAGTCGGTGTAGACACGGCACAGGTAGCCGCACGACAGGATCGACAGCGCGAGCTTGTTCATGTCCTGGACCTCGGCCGGGGTCGCGCCGTCCGGGCGCCACGTGGCGAGCAGGTTGTCGCCGACCGATTCGAGCGCCTTCATCTGGTCGGCCCAGCCGGTTAGCGAACGCGCGCCGGTTTCGCTCATCGTGATGTCTCCTCGCGGATGCGGTGCAGGAAGGTGGGTACGTCGGTCGGTCAGGCTTCGAGCGCGACGTCGAAGTGGCGGACGTAGAAGTCGTAGTCGGAGCGCAGTTGCGCCGTGCTGAGGCCGAACTGCTCGGCGGTGTAGCGGTGCGTCCCGTGTGCGCCCGACCGGTTGGCCTCCTGCCACTCGCGCAACGCCTGCTCGACCGACGGGCGCAGCTCCAACCCGAGAAATTCGTAGACCGCGCGCACGGTCCCCATCGGGTCGGCGATCAGGTCGCGGTGGTGGACGTCGAGGAAGCGCGCCTCCCCGAGGCGCGACCGGGCGGCGATGGCGCGTTCCACACCCACGCGCAGGTGCTCGGACACCTCCCGACCGACCCGGTGCAGGTCGCGCGGTCCCTGCGACGCCGGGAAGATGGTCGACACGATGCTCGCCCAGGACGGCACCGACCTGGCCGGGTCGCGGTGCGTCATGACGAAGCGCACGTCGGGATAGGCCGCCACGATCGCTTCCAGGTCGAAATTGTGGTGGGGGGCCTTGAACAACCAGAGGTTGGGCGGGCGCTGGGACTGCAAGAGCGTCACCACCCGCCGGTGGTACTCGAACGTCGAGGTGAGGTCGGCCGCGCGCCACCACGCGTGGTAGCCGTACACCGGGACCGTGTACTGCTGCCCGTGGAAGGCCATGCCGAGCAACCACGTGTCCTCGACCGTCGCGTCCACCTCGTAGAGGTGCATCGCCTTCAGCTCGGGCGAGAGCTGCTCGTTCTCCCGGGCGAGCTGCAACCGCCTCGGATCGGTGGCCTCGCCCTCGGTCGTCGGCGGCGGGCACGGCTGCACCTGCTCCCATTGGCGCAGGCAGCGGAACTGCGGATCGAGCGACATCATGTTGGCCAGGGCCGTGGTCCCGGTGCGCGGCAGGCCGTTGATGTCGATGGGGCCCTGCACCGGCAGCTCCAGGAGCTCCGGATGGTCGCCGTACCACGCCTCGACCTCGAGGCGATTCACCAGGCGCCGACGGAGATCGTCCACGACCGAGGCGTCGGTCGTGGGGCTCAGATCCGCGTCGCGCGCCAGGCTTTCGAGCAGCACGTCGAGTCCCTCGCGGAAGTCGCCCGGGCCGAAGTCGGTGAGGCCGGTCGCCGCCGCCGCGTCGGCCAGGAGCGCCTCACCGCTCGGGTACCGCGACGTCGTCGGCTTCGGGGAAGATGCCGCCATCAGCTCCCCTGCTGCACGCGGTCGGGATAGAAGTGCTCGGCCACGCGGCGGAAGCCCTCTCGCCAGCCGATCCGGCAGGGGCCGGTGATCGCGCTGCGCTTGGTGTGGTCCCCCACCGATCCGTGCGACGCGCCGGGGATCTCCTCCACCAGCACCTTCACGTCGACGCCGAGGAGCTCGCCGAAGTACGCCGAGTACTCCTGCACGCTGGCCGGCTCGTCCCCGCACCAGTTCACGACCGTCGCGGGAACGCTCGCCACCCCGAGCAGCGGCTCGAGCTGCCCACAGATGTCGTCGTCGTGGATGGGGCTGTACGGCATCGGGTCCCACCGGGTCCGTACCGGCTGAGCGGCGGCGACGGCGTCGAGGTGCCAGACCGGGAGGCCGCTCTGGTCGCTGTACGCGGCACCCATGCGCGCGATGGTGACCGGCAGGTCGAACGAGCGGGCGCAGTAGCGCGCTACCCCCTCCCCGGCGATCTTCGACACCGAGTACGGCGCCGACGGCGGTGCCATCGCGTCGCCGAGGGGATCGTCCTCCCGGAAGGGGTGCCAGGGGTCCGGGTGCGGCTTGTAGACGGTCACCGTCGACATCACCAACGCGGACTTGGCGTTGCGGCAGTGCTGAAGCACGAACCCGGTGCCCTCCGCGTTCACCCGGAGCGCCTGGTCGTAGTCGTCGACGCTGAAGTCGGCTGCGAGGTGGAGCAGGTGGGTGAAGTCGGTCGGGAGGTCGCCGTAGTCGCCGCTCGCGAGGTCGACGGTGCGCGTCGTCACGCCGAGCGCCTCGACCTTCTCGCGCGTGGCCCGGTCGCTGAAGCGGGCGATCCCCCAGACCTCGTTGTCGGCGACGAGCGACCGGGCGAGGCCGAACGCGATCCGCCCCGCGGGCCCGGTGATGAGGATCTTCTCACCGCTCAACACCGGCGGCACCCCCTTGGACTCGCGCCGCTGCGACTCGGAGCGAATCGTGTCACAGGCGCCGCGGGCGGCTCAAGCAACCGACGGGCCGTCGCGTGCTAGCCATGTCCCGGTGACTTCCGAGGCCTCCGAGGCGATGACGCCCCCGGGCGACGGCGACGCAACACTCGAGCGGGCGATCCTCCTCGCCCTCGACGGCCTGCTCGACGCGCTCGACCTCGAGTTCGTCGAGCCGGCCGATCGCTTCCGGGTGGTCGGCGAACCGGGGCGCTTCGACCGCGTCTTCGGCGGGCAGACGGTCGCGCAGGCCCTGCTCGCGGCGAGCGCCACCGTGTCGGACAAGCTCCCCCACTCCCTGCACGCGTACTTCGTCGAGGCCGGCGCCCCCGAAGCACCGCTGGAGCTGGAGGTCGACCGGGTGCGCGACGGCCGATCCGTCTCCACCCGGCGTGTGACCGTCGCCCAGGGCCCCCGGCCGCTCCTCATCCTGATGGCCTCGTTCCACGCGAACCCGCCGGAGCCCGAGGTCGCCGGTCCCCCACCGTTGGTGCCGGGTCCCGACGAGCTGCCCCGGCTCCAGGACTGGGTGCGCGACGTGCCACGGGAGCTGCGCCGGCACTCCGTCAGCTGGGTCGAGCAACCGCCCCCGCTGGAGCTGCGCATCGGCGAGGCGCCGACCTTCCTGGGTGGCGCCCCGACCGACGGTCCGCGCTCGCACTGGATGCGGCTGCCGCGCGCCGTCGGCGACGACCCGGTGCTGCACGCGGCACTGCTCGCGTACGCGAGCGACTACCTGCTGCTCGACATGGCGTTCCGCTCCCATCCGGAGGGCGGTGCGTCCACGCAGTTCACCGGCTTCAGCCTCGACCACGCGCTCTGGTTCCACCGCCCGGTCCGCTTCGACCGGTGGCACCTGCACACGCAGGAGACGCTCGCCATCGCGGGCCATCGCGGCCTCGTCCGGGGCGCGATCCACGACACCGACGGACACCTCGTGGCGACCGCGGTGCAAGAGGTGCTGATCCGCCCGCGCGGAAGGGAGACCCCGTCATGACGTCGCTCGAACACCGCCTCTTCCAGCAGCCGTGGCCCGAAGGCGAGTATCGCCTGTTCCAGCTCGGCTTCGTCGTCGACGACGTCCTGGCGACGGCGGCGCGCTGGGCAGACGTCCACGGCATCGGGCCCTTCCACGTGCTCCCCCCGATCGAGACCCCGTGCACCTATCACGGCACCGCGTCGGCGGTCGAGGTGCAGGTCGCGGTGGCGCAGGCCGGCCCGGTGCAGATCGAGCTGATCCAGCAGCTCTGCGATCGCCCGAGCGTCTACCGCGACCTGGTCGACGCGGGTGAGTCCGGCTTCCACCAGCTGTGCACGATCACCGCGGACTACGACGGGAAGATCGCGCACTACCGCACGCTCGGGTACGAGCTCGTGACCGAGATGGTCGTCAGAGGTCAACACCTGGCGTACGTCGACACCGTCGACGACTTCGGCTTCTACACCGAGATCGTCGAAGAGACGCCGGGATTCGTCGAGAGCCTGGACCGGATCGCGCGGACCTGCGCGGAGTGGGACGGCACCGATCCCGTCCGCCTCCTCACCCGCGACGGCTACCGCACTCCTGAGGAGCCAGGTCAGCTCGGGAGCGGTCCCCCGTCGTAACACCATGCGAACGCCCGCTCATCCGAGATGATCTCGCGGCCGGTGGCGGCGATCGCGGCCGAGATCGCCGAGGTGACGCCGTCGTCGGCGCTCGCACCGATCTGGCCGTTGCGGATCATGGCGCCGGGTTCGAGGATGGGGACGGCGGAGACGCTCCGAAGCTCGAACTTGTCCTCGTGGGCCTTCATCCAGGGAAACGACGTGTACTCCAGGATCACCGGCCACTGCGCAGCCGTGGGCGCGAAGCCCAGGAAGTCGCCGATGCGCCGCACCGCCCCCTCGAGGTCGCGCTTCAGGTCGGAGAAGTGCACGAGCAGCACGTTCCGGTGGTTGCGCAGCGGCCACCACGCCGCCACGAACCCGAAGACCATGCCCACCATCGGGGCGGCCGTCTCCGAGACGAACGTCTCGAAGTCCGGTCCCACGATGGCGTCCTTCGGTACCTGCCAGAGGTCGAACCACGCATCGGAGTGCGCCTGGATGAACGGTCGCATCGACGCGACCGCCTCGT
The DNA here is from genome assembly GCA_963819475.1 of uncultured Actinomycetes bacterium. GTDB lineage: Bacteria > Actinomycetota > Acidimicrobiia > IMCC26256 > DASPTH01 > DASUAS01. The sequence goes on along the minus strand of CAWFWE010000009.1, from coordinate 68,169 downwards.
CGGGGTTGCGCACCACGACGACGTACTTCACGTCCGCACCCTCACCCGGGGCCAGGAACGGAAGATCGCCGGGGCCCGAGTGGGTCTTGAAGGCGCGGCGACGATCGTCGCCCATGGCGTCGAACGCGGCGACCAGATCGTCGACGTCGCAATCGGGACGAGGAACGAACTCCAACCAGGGGACCTCGGCGTACACGTCCGAGAAATCGGGATCACCACCCGATCGGAGCTGGTGCACGATGTTCATCGTCCAGGTCGTGCCGCTCTTGGGCGGCACGGAGATCACGACGTCACCGTCACGCCATTCGATCCGCTGCTGGATGCTCGGGTCGATCCACGGGATCCCGGCATCCTCCGGTGGCCCGGTCCCGATCCGGGTCTCGACGCGCGCGCTGTTGTCCATCGTGTGCCCCCGCTCCCTCGTGCCCGGTGCGAGACGGTACCGCACTCGCGGCGCACTCAGCTGAGCACTCGTCACTCGTCGCGCGTCTCGGCCGACAACCGCGCCAGTTCGTCGAGGGTGTACTCGACGACCTCGTGGAAGGTCATGGCCGAGCCGACGCCGAGGGCGCGCTCGTAGGCGTCGGCGCCGAGCGAGGTGCGGAGCGCGCCGAGCGCGCGATCCCAATCTTCTACTTCCTCGAGGAGGGCGGCCTTGTCACCCATGTGCCACGCGACGAGCGGTCCGTCGAGCTCGGCTCCGGCGAGCACCCCGGCCGGTTCCGGGTGACCGAGCTCGACGAGCGCCAGCTTGGTGCGGTTCAGCGCGCCGGCGAGCATCGTGCGGTTGCCTGATCGGAGGTCGTGGCGAATGCCGTCCGTCGCCGCCTGGAGCGCACCACGACGGTCGCCGGCGCGTGCCTTGAGCCAGCTCACATCACCGAGGGTCCAGCCGAGGTTGGCGCTCTTCACACCGGTGCGGGCCAACACGACGTAGCCCTCGTAGGCGACGAGCGCCGCCGGGGGGTCCGCGCGGATCAGAGCCCTGCCGGTCGACCACAGGGCGTTCGCCATCGCAGACGGATTGTCGACCTGACGCGCCAGTCGGAGTGCGGTCTCGGCCTCGGCGCGCGCCGTTGTGACGTCGCCGCACCGCTCCGAGAACACCGCGACGAGGGCATGGAAGATGCTGAGCTTGCACGTGTCGTGCCCCGCAGTGGTCTCCAGGTCCTGGAGCCCGCGCCGCACGATGCGGAGCGACTCGTCGGGCCGGCCCTGGTTCAACTCGAAGCTCGCGAGCGCGGCGTAGGCGGGAGCCGGGACCGGGCAGTCGGGTGGGAGACCGTCGCGCAACGCGTCGAGCGCAAGCGTCCGCGCCCGTTCGAGGGCACCGACGTAGATCGCCTGGATCGCCGCGGCGCCCAGGATCGCGGTGCGCCGCCCGGGTGTGGTCTCCGCGACCCGCGCCACGGCGCGCTCGGTCCAGGCGCCGACGCCTGAGGTCATGTCGATGACTGCGGCGTAGGCGAGCGCGGCGACGATGCGGAGTCCGAGCTGCGCATCGGCGGTGAGTGCGGAGTCGAGCGCCCATCGAATCGCCGCTCGGACGTTGTCGAGGTCAGCTCGCACCCGGGCGCGCCACACGTGCTCATCGGGGCCTTCCAAACCCGAGCCCGCCTGCTCCGCGAAGTCGGCGAAGTGCTCGGCGTGACGCCGGCGCCATTGGTCCGGATCGCCGGTCTCGTCGAGGCGCTCGCGTGCGTACGCTCGGAGCGTCTCCAACATCGAGTATCTCGTGCCGCCGTCTGCGGCGCGGTCGCCGACCACCATGGACTTGCCCACCAGGCTCGCGAGCGCCTCGATGACATCCCAGCGCTCGACGCCCTCACCGGTCGCAACGGCTTCGGCCGCCTCCGAACCGAAGGTTCCCGCGAAGACGCCGAGTCGAGCGAAGACGCGCTGATCGGCTGGCGAACAGAGCGAGAAGGACCAGTCGACCGTGGCGCGAAGGGTCTGGTGACGCTCGACGGCGGCACGTCGCCCACCGGTCAAGAGCCGGAAGCGTTCGTCGAGACGGGTCGCGATCTCGGCCGGGCTCATGGCGACGATTCGCGCCGCGGCGAGCTCGATCGCGAGCGGGACGCCGTCGAGCCGTCGGCACAACTCCCCGACCGCCGCGCCGGTCGGCGCGTCGAGCACGAAGGACGAATCCACCGCCTGCCGCGCGATCGACGAACAGTCTCCCGGCATCACTCCGGACGAGAGACTCGACGTCTGCCGACGGGTCGGGCACGGAGAGCGAACGCAACGCTCGCATGTGCTCGCCGTCGACCGCGAGGCCCTCGCGGCTCGTCGCCAGGATGCGGACCTCTGGCGCATCCCGCAGCACCGCATCGACGAACTGCGCCGCGGCATCGAGCAGGTGTTCACAGTTGTCCAACACGAGGAGCAGCCGCTTGCTGCACAGGAACTCGGTGATGAGATCCATGATCGAGACGCCCGGGCGTGGTTGGACGCGCAGGGCGGTGGCAATGACCTGGAGCATGGCTTCCGGTTCGCTCGCGGCCGCGAGCTCGCAGAGCCATGCCCCATCCCGGAAGTGCGGCAGGATCTCCGCCGCGACCTGGATCGCCAGGCGAGTCTTGCCGACGCCGCCGACTCCGGTGAGCGTGAGCAGTCGCCATTCAGCAAGCGCGTGCGCAACGTCGGCGACGTCCTGATCGCGTCCGACGAACGAGCTGACCTGTGCCGGCAGATTGCTCGGGAACGCGTCGAGCGACTGCAGTCGCGGGAAGTCGTCGAGCAGCTCCGGGTGCGCAAGTTGGAAGATGCGCTCGGGCCGGGCCAGATCGCGGAGGCGATGCTCGCCCAGGTCCACCAGTGTGACGTGTTCGGGCAACGAGTCGCGGACGAGCTCCTCGGTCGCGAGGGACACCACCACCTGCCCGCCGTGGGCCGCGGCCATCACCCGGGCGGCCCGATTCACGGCGGTGCCGTAGTAGTCGCCGTCGCGGTATTCGGCCGAACCCGTGTGCACTCCCATGCGAACGCGCAGCGGGTCGTCACCGTCCCATGGCTCGGCCACGAGCAGGCGCTGGGCCTCGAGTGCGGCTTCGAGTGCATCGGAAGCAGTCGCGAACGCCGCGTGCACGCCGTCACCCGTCGTCTTCACCAAGTATCCGGCGTGCCCCTCGACCGCGGTGCGCACGATGTCGTCGTGGCGGGCAAGCGCGAACGTCATGGCGTCGGCGTGCTCCTCCCACAGGCGCGTCGAGCCTTCCACGTCGGTGAACACGAAGGTCACGGTTCCCGATGGCGGAGCGGGTCGGCCGACCTCCACGGCCGCCGCGACGGGGGCCGGGATGGTCGAAGCAGGTGGAACCCAGTCGAGTTCCGGCTTCTGCAACAACATCGCCTCTTCGAGGCCACGCAGCGGCGCGCCCGGCTCGATCCCCAGCTCCTCACCCAACAAGGTCCGGACTCGCGCATACGCCCGCAGTGCTTCGGCCTGTCGGCCCGAGCGATAGAGCGCCAGCATCAGCTCTCCCCACAAGCGCTCGCGGAACGGGGACTCGCGTACGAGCACCTCGAGCTCGCCGACGAGCTCCTCGTGACCGCCCAACGCCAGCCGCGCCTCGACGCGATCTTCGACGGCCGTCCACCGCAACTCGTCGAGGCGAGCCGCCTCCGCGCGCGCGAACTCGGCGAACGCGAACTCCGCGAACGCGGAACCTCGCCACAACCGCAACGCGCCGTCGAGCAACCGAAGGGTCTCCGCGGCGTCGCCCCGGCGCTTCATCGCGTGCGCGTCGACCACCAAACTCTCGAAGCGCGTGGCATCGAGGCACCCGGGACCCACGTGCAGCACGTATCCCGGGGCGCGGGTCACGACGACCTCGTCGGAGCCGGGACCGAGCAGGGAGCGCAACCGGTACACGAGCTTCTGGACCGAGCTCGCCGCGCTCGGCGGCGGCTCGTCGCCCCACAGCACTTCGATCAGTCGATCGGCCGACACCACCACGTTCGCGTCGACCAACAACGCGGCCAGCAGCAGACGGATCTGCGGGCTCCCGAATTCGAGCTCGCCGCCGTCTCTGGAGACTTGCAGTGGGCCCAAGACCCCGAACGCGATCTCCGCTTCGCGGCTCGACATTACCGGATTGTCCCACCTTCGGCCTGCGGGCGCCGCGGCCGCTTCGGCTGGAGGGGTGCCCACCAGGCCGACGCCGGCAGGCACCCCTCGGACCGTGGAGCGGAACTCCGCTACCGGCACGCCGATCCGCCGGCCTGCGCGGCGATCGCATCCCGGGTCTGCGGCGAGAGCCCACGCATCAACAACGTGGCGTCGCCGGGTGCGACGCGCGAGAGGGCGGCGGAGAGCGCCGTGGCATCGGGTGTATCCGGCGTCGTCCGGGTGATCGCGCTCTGCTCGACCGCGCTGGCCAGCAGTGCACGAGTCGGGGCCGACAGCCGGCTCATGATGTCGCTCGAGACGTCGATCGGCATCGAGACCATGGTCGCCAGCAGGGCCCCGCCGTCCCCGGCGCAGGCGGTGTTCCCCGCTGGGAGGACCGCCGCTCGCTGCACCGTTGCGGCGCGTTCTCCCGACGTGCCGCTCCCACTCAGCGCAACGACCCCTGCGCCGATGAGCGCGGCGACGATGAGCGCCACTACGGACACGAGCACGCGGCGGGGACTGTGGGACGACCTTGTCGACGTGGGTGGACTGGCAACGACCTCGGTGGTCATGGGAGCTCCTCTCGGTCTTCGAGCCCCGGTTTGGGGCTCCCTCGACCTTGGCGGGAGCGGTTCGCGGGCCGATCGCCGCTCGATCGCGGCTGGATCGCGACCGAGCCCCGGGCTGTCCGCCTCCTACGAGCTCCGCGGCTTGGCCGGCCCGGGGATGACGGGAAGCTCGCTGAGGCCACGAAGCACGAGGCCGTCGCCGTGTCCCCAGTGCAACCGCTCGGGCACGGTCGCGAGACGCAGCTCCGGGAACCGCCGCAGCAGCGAGTTGAGCGCCAGCTGACCCTCCATGCGGGCGAGCGGGGCACCGAGACAGAAGTGGATGCCGTGCCCGAAGGCGAGGTGCCGGGCATCAGACCGGTGGATGTCGAGGGTGTCGGGCTCTGGATACCGCTCCGGGTCGCGGTTGGCGGCCGCGAGGTTGATGATGACCTCCGCGCCCGCGGGGATGGTCGCGCCGCCGAGGTCGATCGGCTCTCGGGCGTACCGGAACGTCGCGTGCGGAACCGGGGCGTCATAGCGGAGGAACTCTTCGACGGCGGCGGAGATCGTGGTGGGGTCGGAGCGCAGCTCGGCGAGTTGGCCGGGATGCTCGAGCAGCGCGACGACGCTGTTCTCGATGAGGCTGGCGGTGGTGTCGTGCCCCGCAACGATCAGTTGAAAGATCGTGGAGAGCAACTCCCGCTGGTTCAGGCGCTCGTCACCGTCGCGGGCCTCGATCAACGCGCTGATGAGATCGTCGCCCGGATCCTCGGACTTCAGCTGCACGAGCATGGTCAGCTGCGCGACGACCGAATCCGACGCCCGCTTGGCCGCGGCGTACTCCTCGGGTGTCGAGGTCGGTGCCAGGAGCGCGGTGAGCCCACGGCCCAAGGACGCGCGCTCGTCGCCGGGGACGCCGAGCAGCTCGGAGATCACGGTGAACGGGAGCGGGAACGCAAAGGCGGTGACGAGGTCGACCTGGCGGTCCGGCCCATGGGCCGCGACGCCGTCGAGGAGGTCGTCGATGATGTCCTGGATGCGCGGCCCGAGGGCTTCGATGCGTCGAAGCGAGAATGCTCGTGCCACCAAGCGCCGCAGTCGAGTGTGATCGGGTGGGTCGACCACGAGCATGTGTCGGGCGAAGGCCGGTCCTGGCAGACCCTCCGCCACTACCTCGTCCCCCGTCGCCAGCGCAGCCTGGAGGTCTTTCGAGAGCCTCGGGTCGTTCAACGCGGCCCGACACTCGGCATGGCCGAGCACGAGCCACGCGCCATGGCCGTCCGCCAGCGTCACCTCGTGCACCGCGCCCCGTTCACGGACCTCGGCGAACAGCGGAAACGGTTCGTCGCGGTCGTACGCGCCCCACGCCGCGAGTGCCTCGTCGACCGTGGTCATCCGGCCGCCACGTGGGCTGGGGAGGACGAACGCCGCGGGGAGGACGGTTCGACGCCGAGTCGGCGACGGACGACTCGCCGCGCCAATTCGAGCGCGCCCGGATCGGATCGGAGGACGAAGTTGGCGTTGGCGGCGAGGATGATGCCGTTCAGCTCGAAGGTGAGTGCGTCGGGGTCCTCGTGCGCGGGAAGCTCGTGCTGCTCGAGCGCAACGACTGCGAACTGGCGGATCAGCGCGGTGAGGCCGGTCTGGAAGGCGGCGATCTCCTCCTTGACCGGACCGGGCCGCGTGCCCATCTCGAGGGCCGCGCCCGCGAAGAAACAGCCGCCCGGGAACGTGTGCCGCATGAGGTGGTCGAAGAAGGCGTCGCAGACCGCGACGAGCTGCGCCAGTCCCGGCTCGGCGACCAGGGCCGGTGCGACGACCTCGGCATGGAAGATCCGCCCGGCTTCGTCCACGGCGGCGAGCTGGAGCTCCTGCTTCGAGCCGAAGTGGGCGTAGACGCCGCTCTTGCTCATGCCGAGCCGGGCGGCGAGGTTGCCGATCGACAGGCCTTCGAGGCCGTCGATCGTGGCGAGCGACACCGCCTCCCGCACGATCGCCTCACGGGTGCGTTCGCCGTCCGCACGCGGCTTCCGGGGTCCGGGCATGTTGACAACATAGCACGATCGGTCGTACTCTGCTGCATGAGCACGACCGATCGTGCTTTTTCTTCCACTCCACCCCGGAGGAGGGACCATGATCGTTGACCACGGGAGCCTGGCCCGGTCCGACGTCCTGGGCGTGGACGTCCCGGTGCACGGAGTCCGCATCGACGTCGACGAGCTGTCCCGGACCGTGCGCGTCCGCAACCGCGGCGACGTGACGCTGCTCGACGCCGCTTCCTTCACGGTGGCGGCCGGCGAGCTGGTGGCGATCATCGGTCCGAGCGGAGCGGGCAAGACGACACTGCTCCATGCGGTTGCCGGGATCGGACCCACCACCTCGGGGTCGGTGCGCTACGACGGCATCGACGTGCACGCGAATCCGGCGACGTTCCGCGGCGTGCTCGGGTACGTGCCGCAGGACGACATCGTCCACGCCGAGCTGCCCCTCCGGCGCATGCTCCGGTACGCCGCGCGGTTGCGGCTCCCGTCGTCGACGAGCGCGACCGAGCTCGAGGAGGCGGTCGGTGATGCAATCGACGCCGTCGGCCTCGCCCCACAGGCGGACGTCCAGGTCGGCTCGCTCAGCGGCGGGCAGCGCAAGCGCGCCAGCATCGCCGCCGAGCTCCTCACCGACCCTCATGTCTTCTTCCTCGACGAGCCGACGTCCGGCCTCGACCCGATCACGGGCGCCGAGATCGTCTCGCGTCTCCGCCACCTCGCCGACCGCTCCGCGACGGTCGTGTTCACCACCCACTCCGTCGAGGACCTCCACCAGTGCGATCGAGTCGTGTGCATGGCTCGCGGTGGACGAGTCGCGTTCGTCGGGACCCCGGCCGACGCCCTGGATCACTTCGGCGTCGGCTCCATCGCGGATCTCTACCGCGACCTCGACGCCCTGGACGGTACGGCCGTGCAGGGCGCGCGGCCTGCCCTCGACCCACCACCGCTCGCGCCCGGCCCTCGAAACGAGGGCACGCGAGGCGCCGCCACCGGGTTGACGCAATGGGCCGTGCTCACCCACCGGACCCTGGAGACATTGGTGCGCAACCGCCTGACGATGGCGATCCTGCTGGGATCGCCGGCGCTGGTCGTCGCGATGTTCGCCGTGCTCTTCCGTCCCGGCGCGTTCGACTTCGGGCACCCGACCCCGAGCTCGATGGTGATGATCGGCTTCTGGATCGTCTTCGCCGCCTTCTTCTTCGGGCTCACGTACGGCTTGCTCCAGATCTGCACCGAGCGGCCGATCCTCGAGCGCGAGCGCGCCGTCGGCTTGAGGTTGGACGCGTACGTCGCATCGAAGGTGACGGTCCTCGTACCGTTCCTCGTGCTCGTCGTCGTGGCGATGCTGGGAGTGTTGCGCCTGCTCGATCGCCTCCCCGAGCGGTCCCTGTCCACCTACGCCTCGATCGGCGTGGGGCTGTTGCTGTGCGCGGTGGCGGCGCTCGGCCTCGGCCTGCTCACGTCCGCCACGGTCGGCAACGTCGCGCAGGCGACGCTCGCGCTCCCGATGTTGTGCTTCCCGGCGGTGTTGTTCTCCGGCGCGATCCTGCCCGTGCACCTCATGGCCGGTGCCGGTGCCGGGCTCAGCCGGCTGATCCCGTCGCGCTGGGCCTTCGAGGTGATCGGCCACGACCTCGGGGCACGGCGGATCCTCGCCGACGGTGGCTCGCGACTCGGCCCTCCACTCCTGGCGTCGTACGGCGACGCGGGCACGGAGCCCACCGGCACGTACTGGCTGGTCCTGGCCGCCTTCGCCGTCGTGTTCCTGCTCGCGACGTGGGGCGTGCTCGTGCGCGGTACGCGGACGGCGAAGGCCTGAACCCGCGCCCCCGCCGCCGAGGACGCGGTTTTACGTGCTCGCCACCGGCGTGAATTCGATGAGCACCTTGTCGTAGGCGCGGGCGAACGTGGCCGGCACGATGCACGGCTCCGCGTCGTCGGCGAGGCGCCAGTCGGGGATGCGCCGCAGCAGCTCCTCGAACATGACACGTACCTCCAGCCGGGCGAACGCCGCGCCGAGGCAGAAGTGTGTGCCGATTCCGAACGAGAGGTGCTGTGGCATCTCGCGGGTGACGTCGAACACGTCGGGTTCGGGGAACTCGCGCTCGTCGCGGTTCGCCGACGGGTACATCAGCAGCACCTCGTCGCCCGCGTGGAGCTGCTTGCCGTGGAGCTCGTGGTCCTCGGTGACGGTACGGCGCATGTTGAGAATCGGGGACACCCAGCGGATGAACTCCTCAACGCCGGTGCGCGCGAGCACCTCGGGGCGGTCGAGGAGGATGCGGCGCTGGTCGGGCCGCAACGCGAGCTCACGGATGATCGCGCCGATGACGGTGCGAGTGGTCTCCGCACCTCCGTCCAGCACGAGCAGGCACTCTTCGAGGATCTCCTGATCGGTCCACGGGCGGCCGTGCCCTTCGCGTTCGGCCTGCGTCCAGATCGAGATGAGGTCGTCACGGGGGTCGGCGCGGCGTTCGTGGATGAGCGCCAGGGTGGTCGCCGCGAAATCGTTGATCGCGTCGCCCAACATCTCCCGGGTGGGAAACTGCCCGCCGTCGGCCGGAGTCTGGCCGCCCTGGTGCATGGTGACTTCCGACCAGTAGCGCACCTGCTCCCACTGCTCGGGCGCGTACCCGAGCCGGCGGCCGATCATGATCGCGGGGAGCCGCGACGCAATCGCCTCCACCGCGTCGCACGAACCGCCCGGCGCGACCGCATCGACGATCGAGGCCGCCACCGCACGAACCTCGTCCTCCTGCGTGGAGACCGCGCGGGGCGTGAATCGTCGCACGATGAGCGACCGCTGACACTGGTGCGCCGGATCGTCCTGGTCGATCATGGACGTGTTCTCGGTCTGGTCGATGTGCGGACGCGACCCGCGGTACGAGGTGTAGAGCTGCGCGTGCTTCTCGACGTGCAGCACGTCCTCGAAGCGAGAGATGCCCCACAGCTTCTGCACGGGGTCCCAGAACACCGGGTCGTTGTCGCGCAACCAGCGGTACGCGTCCCAGGGGTCGACGTAGAACTCCGGGTCGAGCAGGTTGACGTACGGCTGATCGCTCATGCGCCTCTTCTCAGTCGCCGGTAGGACCGCCAACCTACAGCGATCGGTCAGCGGGGATCGCCGGCTGTCGCGAAGCGGCTCGGATCGACCGTGAGGTAGGTGGCCTGGCAGGTCGCGACCACCGTCTCCGCGACACGTGCTTCGGCGCTGATGAAGATTCTGCGGCGCTCCCGCCCGTCGATCCGGGCGCGGATCTCCAAGGACTCTTCGACGCGCACCGGTGCGAGATACCGAACCGTCAGCTCAACGGTGAAGGCCGGTTCCTCGAGCCTGGCGATCAGGAAGCCCGTGACGTCATCGAACGCCGCAGCGATGATGCCGCCGTGGGCACGACCGGGTGCGCCTTCGAACGCGCTCCGCAACACGACGTCGGCGACCACTTCGTCGGTGTCGTATCGAACGCCGAGTTCGAGGCTCATCGGGTTCGACGAGCCGCCGACGGCTCGGTCCTCGAACCCGAGCACGTCCAGGTTCGACCCGTCCGGAAGCTTCCGCATGGGCGCCAGGCGCTCACGCGTCGGCGCCTCATCGACCCGGCGCGCGAGTTCGGTCGCGGTCGCTGCGATCTGGGTGAGCACGTCGTCGTCAGGATCGTGCGCGGCAAACGAGTGACTGAGAGCCCGCAAGCTCGCGGCCGCGGCGAATCGTGCCTCTTCCGTCGCCATTCGTGCAATGTAGATTGCCGGAGAAGCCGAACCGATCAGCCCAGACCGCCGGCGGTGCGCGCCCACGCGCTCCCCGCCGCGAGGTTGCCGACGCCGTCACCGATGTCAACCACCGGCGTGACCTCGTAGTCGAGCCACGCGAGGTACTGCGCCACCGCCCGATCGATGCTCCCGAGATCGTCGGTCTCGCAGATGAGGAGCCCGCCCCGGCCGTCGACGCGCGTGACGAACTCGCTGATGGTCCACTCCGCGGGCGGTGTCCAACTCCCGAACGCCTGGAGCAGGCTGTCGCTGCTCTGCACGTTGTCCTTCGGATCGCTCCCCGGCCGCGTGGTCCACTCCACGACGAACTTCATGTCGGCTCCCCTCGTCCGCCCGATTCGTGCCCAGTGCTGAGCGCAGCATGCCGCAGTTCGCGTGAGCTGTCGACCGGCGGCCGTGTGCTCAGTTCGGTACTCCGACAACACAGGCCGACCCGCTGCACGCGCGCGTGCACGTCGTCGTCGAGCATGGCGCGCGTGGGCGTGGTTGGGTCCAGGGCGTCGTTCTGTGCGACTCACCGGACCTGTGACCCGGTCCGGTGTGCCTGGTTTACTTGGTCGTCCGAGCTGGGCGAGCGGGGAGGGGGTCGTGGTGGCGGAGTTGCCATCGGGGACGGTCACCTTCTTGTTCACCGACGTGGAAGCTTCGACGCGCCTGTGGGAGGACCATCCCGATGCGATGCACGGGACACTTGCGCGCCATGACGCGATCCTGCGGCACGTCGTCGCAGCGCATGGCGGTCACGTCGTGAAGGGCACTGGTGATGGTGTGCATGCGGTGTTCGCTATGGCCGATGCGGCAGTGGAGGCTGGAATCGACGGTCAGTTGGCGTTGAGCGCCGAGCCGTGGTTTGCGAGCGAACCGCTGCGAGCAAGGATGGGAGTCCATACCGGTGTCGCCGAGCTGCGAGACGGCGACTATTTCGGTCCGGAGGTGAATCGTGCGGCGAGGCTGATGGCTGCCGCGCACGGTGGCCAGATCGTCGTCTCGCTGACGACCGCGGAGCTGGTACGTGATGTGCTCCCTGCCGGGACCGAGCTCCTCGATCTCGGGGAGCATCGCCTACGCGACCTTGGTCGCGCCGAACACGTCTTCCAGGTCCGGCACGCTGGGTTGCCTGACACGTTTCCGGTGTTGCGCTCGCTCGAACGGTTCCCCTCCAGGTTGCCGGTGTTCCTCACAAGTCTTGTCGGTCGTGATGCCGAGCTCGTCTCGGTTGCGGACGCGATCGCGAAGTCTCGTGTCGTGACCCTGATCGGAGTTGGTGGGGTTGGCAAGACGCGACTGGCGTCGCAGGTGGCAGCCGAGGCGTTGCCCGCCTTCTCCGATGGTGCGTGGTTGTGCGAGCTGGCGGCGATCACCGATCGGGGCGCGGTACCCGACGCGGTGTCTGCGTGCCTCGGGGTGCGTCAGCAGCAGCGCGAGTCAGTCACGACGAACGTGCTCGAGTTCCTGCGCAGCAAGCAGCTGCTGTTGGTGCTCGACAACTGCGAACATGTCATCGACGAAGCGGGGGCGCTGGCCGAAGCGATCGCCCACGCGTGTCCGGGTGTCGTGGTGCTGGCCACCAGCCGTGAAGCCCTGGGAATCGATGGCGAACTCGTGCGTCCTGTGGGTTCGCTCGCCGTTCCGGATGAACATGCATCGTCGGCGGAGCTCATGGCGGGGGCGTCGTTGCGGCTGTTTGCCGACCGCGCACAAGCCGTCCGCCCGGAGTTCGCCTTGACCGAGGTCAACGCGCCGATCGTCGCAGACGTCTGTCGCCGACTCGACGGTGTACCGCTGGCCATCGAGTTGGCTGCCGCGCGCGTCGCCTCGCTTTCCGTAGGCGAGATCGCGCAGCGCCTCGACCAACGCTTTCGTCTCCTGACCGGCGGGCGCCGTACGGCGCTCGAACGGCACCAGACCCTTCGCAAGACGGTCGACTGGTCCTACGAACTCCTCTCCGACGAAGACGCGCAGGCGTTCAACCGCCTTGCCGCCTTCGCGGGTGGCTTCACCCTCGAGGCCGCCGAGGCCGTCCTGAGCGGCGAAGGGATCGAGCGCGATGAGGTACTCGACCTCCTTTCGAGTCTCGTCGCTCGCTCGATGGTGGCAGCCGACGAGTCGGCAGGTGAGACGCGCTACCGGCTCCACGAGACGATGCGGCAATACGCGCGCGAGCGGCTGGACGCCGTTGGCGAGGCAGACGCTGTCCGACGCCGCCACGCCGAGTACTACCTCGCGCTCGCAGAGAATGCGCAGACCCACGACCACAGTCGAGACGAGGAACGCTGGGCGCGAACGGTCGACCAGGAGTTCGCGAACCTCGCTGCCGCACTCGACGTGCGCGTGTCCCCGAACTCGGCAGAGAAACCGACTCGCTTCATCTTCCACATCGCGTTCGAGAGCGACTGGAAGGCAGCGGAACGCAGCGGGGCCTATCGTGTTTCGACCCGAGGAGCGCGACTCGATGATGTCGGGTTCATCCACGCGGGATTCGAGCATCAGGTCTCTGTCGTCGGCGCCGTCATGTACCGCGACGCACCAGAACCGCTCGTCGTGCTCGTGATCGACACCGTGCGCCTCGACGTGCCCGTCGTGGTCGAGAACTTCGAGGCAGGCGACGAGAAGTTCCCGCACATCTATGGGCCCTTGCCGACACAAGCCGTCGTGGACGTTCTCGCCGCTGCCATCACACCCGATGGTCGATTCGTCGTCCAGAACCGCGGGACGACCGCTCACCCCTGATCAGAGTTCGCACGCGTTTCCGAACTCCGAACCCGACGCCAAGGCCGGTACCGGTTGGTCTCCCGCGACGATGGCAGCCGCGCGGAGGTCGGTGCACTCAACTCCCTGGCACCGCGCAGCCCTACCGGGCATATGGGCTGGACGATCCTCGTTAGGCGACACGCCGATCTGCCGCTCATTCAGCAGGCACCCCACAACCCGACGCGCCGGGCGCGCGCGTTCAACTCCTCGTCGAGCATGTCGCGTGCGTGGGCGTGGTTGGGTTCGATGACGAGCAGGCGTGCGTAGCCCTTGCGCAACAGCTCCTCCTCGAAGTTGGCGCCGTGGAGGTACACGTACGCGAGCCGGCGGCCGTAGACGTCGTGGCGCTCGACGTCGTCCTCCAGCCGCACCAGCTGCCCGAAGAGACGCCGCGCCGTGTACGCGGCGGCCTCCGGCCCGAAGCACTGCACCGGCTTGCGGGGATGGTGCGTCTCGGGCGTGTCGACGCCCAGGAGGCGGATCGTCTCGGGCCCGCCGTCGCGCTGCACCACCACGGTGTCGCCGTCGAGCACCTGTACGACTCGGTATTGCTGGGAGACCGCACGTCGCGTCTCACCGAACCACCACCCCAGCACCGAGGCGGCGGTCAGCACGGTGACCACGACCACGGCCCGGGAGCGGACCATGCCGTGACCCTACCGGTGGGGTGTGACGGGGAACCAGGGTGTCATCGGTCCGGGGAGGGCGCGCCGGTAACGTGTCCCAGCCATGTCGCGACGCACCCGGTGGATCCTGCTGGTCCTGATCGTCGCGCTCGTGGCAGGTGCGATCGCCCTCGTCGTGGTCGAGCGGCCGAAGCTCGACGACGCCCGAACGGCGGTCGACGTGCGCTGGAAGCCGCTCCGGGCTCCCGACCAGCTCGTGGCCCGGTACCAGGCATTGGCCGACGCCCTGCGCACGTTCGACGCCGCCGGGGGCGCCGATCGGGGCGTGTCGAAGGACCTGCACGCCGCGCTCACCGAATGGCAGCGCGCGCTGCGCGACGGCGGCGCCGCGGCCCAGGTCGAGGCGGCCAACGCGGTCGAGGCCCAGGGCACCCGGCTGGTCGCGAACACGCTCGGCTCACAGCGCATCCGCGGCATCACCGACGTGACCAGCGCGCTCACGACCTTCGCCTCCACCCGTCCGAACGAGACACTGGTCCGCGCCTACAACACCGCGGTCGACCGGTACGAGGACGAGCGCACCGGCGCTCTGCAGCAACCCGTCGCCCGCGTCCTCGGCTACGACGCCCGCCCGGTGCTCGAGCTCGGCAGCGGGTCCTGAGCGCGCGCGCCATCGAGCAGGATTGACCGGCCCCCGTGCGACGCCATTGTCGCCCGTGGGCCGGACAGCTTCGGCAGCGCCCTAGAGCAGCTGCCGGGTCGAGGGCTCGATCGGCCTGGGGAGGAGCGTCTCCCCCATCAGCCAGGTGTCGACCCCGGCTGCGCACGAACGTCCCTCGGCGATCGCCCAGACGATGAGGCTCTGCCCGCGTCCCATGTCGCCGCACGCGAACACGCCGGGCTCGTTGGTCATGAATGCGGGGTCGCGCACCACGTTGCCGCGCGCATCGAGCTCCACCCCGAGCTGCTCGAGCAGGCCTTCCTGCTCCGGGCCGAGGAAGCCCATGGCCAACAGGACGAGCTCGCAGGGCAGCTCGAAGTCGGTTCCCTCGATCTTCTCGAACTTGCCGTCGACCCTCTCGACCTCGTGCGCGCGGAGCGCGCGGACGTTGCCGTCGTCGTCGGCGAGGAAGCACTCGGTGTTCACGCTGTAGACGCGCTCGCCGCCTTCCTCGTGCGCGGATGACACGCGGAAGACGTCCGACCAGGTGGGCCAGGGATTGGTGGGCGCCCGCGTGTCGGGCGGGCGGGGCAGGATCTCGAACTGGTGCACCGACACCGCCCCCTGGCGGTGCACCGTGCCCAGGCAGTCGGCACCGGTGTCGCCGCCGCCGATGATCACGACGCGTTTGCCCTCGGCGCTGATGGGGGGTGCGTCGATGTCGCCCTGCTGCACGCGGTTGCCCCACGGCAGGAACTCCATCGCCTGGTGGATGCCACCGTGCTCGCGGCCGGCGATCGGGAGGTCGCGCCATGCGGTCGCGCCGCCGGCGAGGACGATGGCGTCGAACTCCTCGCGCAGCTGCTCGACCCCGATGTCGACGCCGACGTTCACGTTCACCCGGAACTCGGTGCCCTCGGCCCGCATCTGGTCGAGACGCCGGTCGAGGTGGCGCTTCTCCATCTTGAACTCGGGGATCCCGTAGCGCAGGAGCCCACCGATGCGGTCGGCCCGCTCGAACACGACGACGGTGTGCCCGGCGCGCGTCAGTTGCTGCGCGGCGGCCAGGCCGGCCGGACCCGAGCCCACGACCGCGACCTTGCGGCCGGTCCGGACGGTCGGCACCACCGGCGTGATCCACCCTTCCGACCACGCCCGCCCGACGATCTCGACCTCGACCTGCTTGATGGTGACCGGATCCTGGCTGATGCCGAGCACGCAGGCGGCCTCGCACGGCGCCGGGCAGAGCCGGCCGGTGAACTCGGGGAAGTTGTTGGTGGCGTGGAGCCGCTCGATCGCGTCGCGCCAGTGGTCGCGGTAGACGAGGTCGTTCCAATCGGGGATGAGGTTCCCGAGTGGGCAGCCGTTGTTGCAGAACGGGATGCCGCAGTCCATGCAGCGCCCGGCCTGGATCGCGAGCTTGTCCGGTGGGAACGGCTCGTAGACCTCCCGCCAGTCGCGCAACCGCACCGGCACCGGCCGGCGGGTCGGGGTCTCGCGCGACCACTTCAGGAAGCCGGTCAGCTCACCCATGCGCCGATTCCATCACCTTGACGTCGGTCTCCTCCTGCGACAGGCCGAGACGCTCCGCCTCGCGCAGCACCGCGAGCACGCGTCGGTAGTCCTTGGGCATGACCTTGCAGAACGCCTCGACCTCGCTCTCCCAACTGTCGAGCAGCCGCGCCGCGACCTTGGAACCGGTGGCCTCCTTGTGGCGCTCGACGGTGACCCGCAGCCACTCGCGGTCGTCCTCGTCGAGCGGCTCGAGCTCGACCATCTCGTAGTTGACGAGCGCAGGGAACGTGTCGTTCGGGTCGTACACGAACGCGACGCCGCCCGACATGCCGGCGGCGAAGTTGCGCCCGGTCGGGCCGAGCACCACCACGCGCCCGCCCGTCATGTACTCGCAGCCGTGGTCGCCGACGCCCTCGACCACCGCGGTGGCGCCGGAGTTCCGCACGCAGAACCGCTCCCCCACCACGCCGCGGAAGTAGGCCTCCCCGCCGGTGGCGCCGTAGAGCGCGACGTTGCCGGCGATGATGTTCTCCTCGGCCGCGAACTGCGCCTCGCGGTCGGGGAAGCACGCGAGCTTGCCGCCCGAGAGGCCCTTGCCGGTGTAGTCGTTGGCGTCGCCCTCGAGCCGCAGCGTGATGCCGCGGGGCACGAACGCCCCGAAGCTCTGGCCCGCCGACCCCCGCAGGTGGACGGTGATGGTGTCGTCGGGCAGCCCGTCGGCACCCCACTTCCGGGTGACCGTCGATCCCAGCATGGTGCCGACGGTCCGGTTGACGTTGCGGACCGGCACCTCGATCTCGACCCGCTCGGCGCGCTCGAGCGCGGGGGCGGCCGCCACGAGCAGCTCCTGGTCGAGCGCGTGGTCGAGCCCGTGGTCCTGCGCCTTCGTGCAGTACAGGTCCTGGCCGTCGTACGGGTTCTCGGCCACGGTCAGGATGGGCGTGAGGTCGAGGCCGTGTGCCTTCCAGTGGTCGATCGCGGCGCGCGTGTCGAGCACCTCGGCGTGGCCGATGGCCTCGGCGATCGAACGGAAGCCCAGCGCGGCGAGGTACTCGCGGACCTCCTCGGCGATGAACTCGAAGAAGTTGACGACGAACTCGGGCTTGCCGGTGAACCGCTTGCGCAGCTCCGGGTTCTGGGTGGCGATGCCGACCGGGCAGGTGTCGAGGTGGCAGACGCGCATCATCACGCACCCGCTCACCACGAGCGGCGCGGTGGCGAAGCCGAACTCCTCGGCCCCGAGGAGCGCCGCGATCACGACGTCGCGCCCGGTCTTCAGCTGTCCGTCGCACTGCACGACGATGCGGTCGCGCAGGCCGTTGCGCACGAGCGTCTGCTGCGTCTCCGCGATGCCGAGCTCCCACGGCGCGCCCGCGTGCTTGAGCGACGTGAGCGGGGCGGCGCCGGTGCCGCCGTCGTGCCCGGAGATGAGCACGACGTCGGAGTGCGCCTTGGCCACGCCCGCGGCGACGGTGCCCACCCCCACCTGTGCGACCAGCTTCACGTGCACGCGCGCGAGCGGGTTGCCGTTCTTCAGGTCGTGGATGAGCTGCTTGATGTCCTCGATCGAGTAGATGTCGTGGTGCGGTGGCGGGCTGATGAGCCCCACCCCGGGCGTCGAGTGCCGGGTCTTGGCGATCCACGGGTAGACCTTCGCCCCCGGCAGCTGCCCGCCCTCGCCCGGCTTGGCGCCCTGGGCCATCTTGATCTGCAGGTCGTCGGCGTTCACCAAGTATTCGGACGTCACGCCGAAGCGCCCGGACGCCACCTGCTTGATCGCCGAGCGGCGCAGGTCGCCGTTCTCGTCGGGGGTGTAGCGGTCGGCGTCCTCGCCGCCCTCGCCGGTGTTCGACTTGCCGCCGATGCGGTTCATCGCGATGGCGAGGTTCTCGTGCGCCTCCTTGGAGATGGACCCGTACGACATCGCACCGGTGGCGAAGCGCTTGACGATCTCGCTCACCGGCTCGACCTCGTCGATCGGCACCGGCGGACGCACGCCGTCGCGCAGCGCGAACAGCCCGCGCAGCGTGGCCAGGCGGGTCGACTGCGAGTCGACCAGCGTCGTGTACTCCTTGTAGATGTCGTAGCGGCGGGCGCGGGTCGCGTGCTGCAGCTTGAACACCGTCTCCGGGTTGAACAGGTGGTACTCGCCCTCACGCCGCCACTGGTACTCGCCCCCGAGCTCGAGGTCGCGGTGGGCGCGCTCGTCGGGCCGCGCGGCGTAAGCGACCGCGTGTCGCTTGGCGACCTCCATCGCGATCTCGTCGAGACCGATGCCGCCGAGGCGGGAGACGGTGCCGGTGAAGTACTCGTCGACCAGCTCCTGGCTGAGCCCGATCGCCTCGAACACCTGCGCGCCGCAGTAGGACGCGACGGTGGAGATGCCCATCTTCGACATCACCTTGAGGACACCCTTGCCCGCGGCCTTGATGTAGTTCTTGACCGCGACCTTCGGGTCCATCCCACCGAGGCCGTGGAGCTCGGCGGCGATGAGGTCCTCGATCGACTCGAACGCCAGGTACGGGTTGATGGCGCCGGCGCCGTAGCCCACGAGCAGCGCCATGTGGTGCACCTCGCGCGCGTCGCCGGCTTCGACGACGAGCCCGACCTTGGTGCGGCTCCGCTCCCGGATCAGGTGGTGGTGCACCGCCGAGGTGAGGAGCAGCGACGGGATCGGCGCCCACTCGGCGCTGGAGTCGCGATCGGAGAGGACGAGGATGCGCTTGCCCTCGGCGATCGCCGCCGACGCCTCGGCCCGTACGCGGTCGAGCGCCTCGCGCAGCGCGCGGCCGCCGCCCGCCACCTGGTAGAGCCCCGACAGCACCACGGCCGCGAACTCCGGTCGGTCGCCGTCGCGGTGGATGTGGATGAGCTTGGCCAGCTCGTCGTTGTCGATCACCGGGAACGGCAGCTCCACCTGCACGCACGACTCCGGACCCGGTTCGAGCAGGTTCCCCTCGGATCCGATGGTGGACGAGAGGGAGGTGACGAGCTCCTCACGGATGGCGTCGAGCGGCGGGTTGGTGACCTGCGCGAACAGCTGCGCGAAGTAGTCGAACAGGAGGCGCGAGCGCTCCGACAGCACCGCGATCGGAGTGTCGGTGCCCATGGAGCCGAGCGCCTCGCCCCCGGTGCAGGCCATCGGCGCCACCAGCAGCTTGAGCTCCTCGTGGGTGTACCCGAAGGTCTCCTGACGACGCAGGACCGATTCGTGGCTCGGGACGACGTGCACGCGGTCGGGCAGCGCGTGCAGGTGCACCAGGCCCTGCTCCAGCCACTCACCGTAGGGGCGCGCGCTCCAGAGCTCTTCCTTGATCTCGCGGTCGCCCACGATCCGGCCCTTGGCGGTGTCGACGAGGAACATGCGCCCGGGTTGCAGGCGACCCTTCTGCACGACGCGCGCGGGGTCGACGTCGACGACGCCGGCCTCGCTGGCCATGATCACCCGGTCGTCGTCGGTGACCCAGTACCGGCTCGGGCGCAACCCGTTGCGGTCGAGCACCGCACCGACGACGGTGCCGTCGGTGAACGTGATCGACGCGGGGCCGTCCCACGGCTCCATCAGCGAGGCGTGGTACCGGTAGAAGGCGCGCTCCTCGGCCGGCATGGTCGCGTGGTTCTCCCACGCGCCCGGGATCATCATGAGCGCGGCGTGCCAGATGGGGCGGCCGGCGAGGTGCAGTAGCTCGAGGCACTCGTCGAAGGTCGCGGTGTCGGACGCGCCGGGCGTGGTGATCGGGAAGGCCCGCTCGAGACGAGGGATCAGCGGGGTCGACATCAACGACTCGCGGGCGCGCATCCAGTTGCGGTTGCCCTGGACGGTGTTGATCTCGCCGTTGTGGGCGAGGTACCGGTACGGGTGCGCGAGCGGCCAGGACGGGAACGTGTTGGTGGAGAAGCGGCTGTGCACCAGCACCAGCGCGGACTCGACCCGGTCGTCGGCGAGGTCGGGGAAGAACTCGGGGAGCTGGGGCGTGGTGAGCATGCCCTTGTAGACGAGGGTGCGACTCGACAGCGACGGGAAGTAGACCACCTCGTCGCCGGCGCCGGGACCGTCGAGCTCCGCCAGCTCGTGCTCGCAGCGCTTCCGCACCACGAAGAGCAGCCGGTCGAGCTCGAGGCCGGTGGCGCCCCCGGGGTCGGCGACGAACAGTTGCCGGAAGCTGGGCACCACGCTCAGCGCGGTGGGACCGATCATCGAGGTGTCGACCGGCACCTCGCGCCACCCGACCACCCGGAGGCCCTCGTCCTCGACGATGGCGTTGATGCGGCGCATGGTCTTCTCCGCCGCCTCCGTGTCGAGCGGGAGGAAGGCGAGGCCCACGCCGTAGGCCCCGGCCGGCGGCAGGGGGAAGTCGACCACCGCCCGGAAGAAGCGGTCGGGGACCTGGAGGAGGATGCCGGCGCCGTCGCCGGTGTTGACCTCGGCACCCGAGGCGCCGCGGTGGTCGAGGTTGCAGAGCGCGTCGAGGGCGTCGGTGACGATCGAGCGGCTGGCCCGGCCCTTGATGTGGCAGATGAACGAGACCCCGCAGGCGTCGTGCTCGAAGCGCGGGTCGTAGAGCCCGAACGCCTCGGGGACGCTGCTGAACAGCGGGACGCCACGCGCCACTGAGGTCGCGTCGGAGTTGGGCTTCGTCATCTCACATCCACGCACGCGCGCTACACGCTCTGGAACGCAACGCTCTGAAGAGAACCGGTGGACGCAGAGGGACGACATTGGCCCTTGCTGCGGAAAGGACAGACTAGCCGGTCGCCTGCCACGTGAGCGACAACATCACCGTTGCCAGCACCCGGCGAGCGGGGTGGCGACGAGGCGGCTCCCCGGTCCCACCACGGTGCTCTACCCGGGCCGTGCGCTAGACAAGTCCGGATGGCCGACACCGACTCGTCCAGTGAGCTGGTCGCAGTGCTCGGCGGCGGCCAGCTCGGTCGCATGCTCGGCCTGGCCGGCATCCCGCTCGGCCTCCGCTTCCGCTTCCTGGACCCGACGGCCGAGGCGTCGGCGCAGGCGGTGGGCGACCTCGTGGTCGGGCCGCTCGGCGACGAGGCCGCCCTCCGGGAGGTCGCGCTCGACGCGCGTGTCGCGACCTACGAGTGGGAGGGTGTGCCCGCCGAGGCGGCGCGCTTCCTCGCCGCCTCCGTGCCGGTGCACCCGGGTGCCCGGTCGCTCGAGGTCGCGCAGGACCGGCTGGTCGAGAAGGAGACGTTCCGCCGGCTCGGCATCGGCACACCCGCGTTCGCGGCGGTCGACGACCGGGCCGGGCTCGACCGCGCCGTCGACGAGGTGGGTGGCCTGCCCGCGGTGCTCAAGACCCGACGCGGTGGGTACGACGGCAAGGGACAACGCGTGCTGCGCGCGGCGTCCGACCTCGACGACGCGTGGGCCGACCTGAGCGACGCACCGCTGGTCCTGGAGCAGCTGGTGCCGTTCGACCGGGAGCTGTCGGTACTGGCAGTGCGCGGGCTCGACGGGGAGGTCGCGAGCTGGCCCTTGGTGGAGAACCACCACGAGGGCGGCATCCTCCGCATCAGCCGGGCCCCGGCACCCGACCTCGACGCCGGGCTCCAGCGACGCGGCGAAGATCTCGCGGCGCGCCTGCTCGTCGACCTCGACCACGTCGGCGTCCTCGCGGTGGAGCTCTTCGACGTGGGTGGCGAGCTCCTGGCCAACGAGATCGCACCGCGGGTGCACAACTCCGGCCACTGGACCATCGAGGGCGCCGAGACCAGCCAGTTCGAGAACCACCTCCGGGCGATCCTCGGCCTGCCGCTCGGGGCGACCGTCCCGTTGGGACCCAGCGCCATGCTGAATTGCATCGGCGAGATGCCCGACCGTGACGCGGTGCTGTCGGTGCCCGGGACCCACCTGCACCACTACGGCAAAGCGGCGCGGCCGGGGCGCAAGCTCGGGCACGTCACCGTGACCGCGGGCGACGACGACGAGCTCGCCGCCCGCCTCGTCGCGTTGAGCGCCCGGCTCAGCCCGACCGCTGCTTGACCGCGCCCGACGCGTCCAGCTTGGCGATCTCGTCGTCGGTGAAGCCGTACGACGCGAGCACCGCGTCGGTGTGCTGACCGGGCAACGGCGCCGGACCCTGGATCCCGGCCTCGGTGCGCGAGAAGCGCGGTGCGGGTACCGGCTGCTCCATGCCGTCGTGCTCGACGATCGAACCGCGTGCCACGAGATGGGGATGGCTGCTCGCCTCGCTCATCGGCAACACCGGCGCGAAGCACACATCGGTGCCCTCGAGCAGCTCGGTCCACTCCGCCCGCGTCTTCCCCGCGAACACCTCGGTGAGCCGCTCGCGCAGCACCGGCCAGCCGGCACGGTCCATCTGCGCGGGCAGGTCGTCGTGGCGCACGCCGGTGAGCTCGAGCAGCTGCGCATAGAACTGCGGCTCGATCGAGCCGATCGAGACCCAGTGGCCGTCGGCGGTCTCGTAGACGTCGTAGTAGGGCGAACCGGTGTCGAGCAGGTTGGTACCGCGCTCCTCGCTGAAGAGGCCCATGCCGCGCATGCCCCACATCGGGCCCATGAGGTAGGCGGCGCCGTCGACCATGGCCGCGTCGACGACCTGCCCCTGCCCCGAGGTGCGCGCTTCGAACAGCGCACACACCACGCCGAAGGCGAGGAACATCCCGCCCCCGCCGTAGTCGCCCATCATGTTCAAGGGTGGTGTCGGCGGCGCGCCGACGCGACCGAAGTGCGCCAGCGCGCCGGCGAGCGAGATGTAGTTGATGTCGTGGCCGGCCGCGTGCGCGAGCGGGCCCTCCTGCCCCCAACCGGTCATGCGCCCGTACACCAGCCGCGGGTTGCGAGCGAGGCACTCCTCGGGACCCAGGCCGAGCCGCTCGGTGACGCCCGGCCGGAAGCCCTCGATCAGCGCGTCGGCCTGCTCCACCAATCGCAGCACGGTCTCGACGCCGTCAGGATTCTTGAGGTCGACCGCGATTGCACGGCGACCGCGCGCGTCGAACGTGAAGCCACTCGGACGCGTGGCCCGCTCGACGAGCTCGACCCGCTCGACCCGCACGACGTCCGCGCCCATGTCGGACAGGAGGGTTCCCGCGAACGGGCCGGGCCCGATGCCGGCGATCTCGACGACCTTCACCCCGTGCAGTGGTCCCACGCGTGTTCCTTCGTTCGATGACGATGCCGACCGCACAATGCCACCTGCGCGCGCACGTCATCGCCTACCGAGTTGTAGGTAGCCCGGAGCCTGCGTCAGGATGCGGCGGCCGGCCCCCGCTGCTACCAGGAGCCGCCGCCGCCCCCGCCGCCGCCCCCGCCGGAGAAGCCGCCGCCGCTGAAGCCACTGGACCCGCTCGACGACGGCGCCGACGTGAGCGTGCCCGCGCTCGTCACCGCGAAGCCGTCGATCGCGCTGGAGAACATCGCGTAGTCGAACGCGTGCTGCGACACGTACCACGACGACGTGTCCGGTGGCTCGTCGCCGAGGTCGGCGAACGCGCGCGCCCACTGCTTCGTGGCCCCGAACACGACCGCATAGGGCAGGTACTCGGAGAAGATGTTCTTGCGCTCGGCGAACTCGGCCCGGCGCTTCTCCGACTCGTCGATGAACCGCTTGAAGCCGAGCGTGTGCCGCAGGGTGGCGTAGCCCTTCGCCGTGCGATGCGGCATCCAGCGCGCCGCGATCAGGAGCAGGATCCCGCCCACGATCACCGGCACGCCGAGCAACGCGGCGTGCGTCTCCGACGCCAGGAGGACCGTGAGCCCCACCCCCGCGGCGAGGACGAGGATGCCCAGGATGCCGTACAGGACCTTCACCGTCCCCGGCTTGCGGGCGAACCAGCCCTTCGACATGGCGTCGTCCATGAGCTGCTCGCGCACCTTGCTCATGCGCTCGGCGAACTTGTTGTGGAGGTCGGAGAGCTTCACCTGGTCGCCGTCCGCGAACAGCCCGTCGTAGAGCGTGCGCTCGTAGCGGCGCAGCTCACCCTCCTCGGGGAGCTTCGTGAGCAGCCAGTCGTGCTTGCGCTGGTACCACGCCTTGTCGAGCTCCTCGATCTTCAGGTACCCGCGCACGGCGAGGTCGATGATGGTGGCGGTGATGTCGAGCGGGTTGGCCTCGAAGTCGATGAGCGTCCCGAGCTCGCCGGGCCGGAGGTTGTCGGGCGGCTCGAACTCGACCGGCGTCTCCGCCTCGCGCAGCGGCGCGCGCACCTCGGGCTCGCTACCGTCGGTCGCGTCGACGGGACCGTACGCGGCGTCGACCGCGGACCCGCGGTAGCGGCGGTCGCGCCCGAACTTCCAGACCAGGAGGCCGGCCAGCACCGCGAACAGCGCCAGGATCCCGCCGGAGATGCCGCCGGTCGCGGGCGTCACCCGGAAGGCGGACGCGAGGTTGAACCGCTCCTCCAGGATCGGCGTCGGCGACGGCACCACCGCGCCCTTCGGGATCGCGACGCTGACCGTCATCCCGTCGTACGGCGCGAGCTGCGTCTGCCCGAACGTCGCCTCGGCGCCGGAGGACGACGCCGACGCGCACGGCGAGTACGAGCCGAAGGGCCCGGTGGTGCACAGCACCTTCTGGATGTCCGCGGGTGCCCGCACGACCGCGCTCGCCTGCTCGATGGGTACGGGCCACTCGGTGCCGACGGCGTTCCAGACCAGCTCGTCGTGGTCGTCGAACCCGTTCATCGCGCCGCGCACGCGGTAGGTGATGTCGTAGACGTGCGCACCGGTGATGGTGACGTCGGGGTCGCCGATCTTGATGCGCTGGTCGTCGCCCTGGTCCTCGACGGTGTACTGGGCCGGCGTCCCCTCCGACGCGGCCACCGACACCACGTCGAGCGGGTACACGCGGTCGTAGCCGTCCTTGCCTGATTGGTCGGTGCGCACGGGGACGTCGCGGAGGATCCCGTGGTGGGGCACGACGCCGAAGTCGTAGGCGATGGTCTCGTGCACCTCGATGGTGCCGTCGTGCTCGATGGTGACCTCGGAGCGGTAGTTCGTGATCCGCTCCGTGACGCCGGCCGACGCGGGCCGGGCGACCACCAGCGTCGACGCGCACGCGACGAACGTCACGAAGGCCAGTGCAACCGCCCGACGCACCCTCATCAGCGGGGGAGGCTACCGGCGACCGGCCAGGCCGTCGCGTAGCCTCCCCAACATGCCCATCCGGGTCGTAGTCGCAGAAGACAACTACCTCGTGCGCGAGGCCGTGACCCGGCTGCTCGAATCCGATCCCGACATCGAGGTCGCCGGGGTCTGCGAGGACTTCGACGGACTGCTCGCGACCGTCGACACCGCGACGCCCGACGTCGTGCTCACCGACATCCGCATGCCACCGACGGGCACCGACGAAGGCGTCCGCGCCGCCGCGCAGCTGCGGCACTCGCATCCCGGCTTGGGGGTCGTGGTGCTCAGCCAGTATGTCGAGCCGGGGTACGCGCTCGAGCTGCTCGACGGTGGCTCCGAGCGGCGCGCCTATCTCCTGAAGGAACGCGTCTCTGACGTCGACCAGCTGGTGCGGGCGATCCGCGAGGTCGCGGGCGGCGGCTCGGTGATCGACCCCAAAGTGGTCGAGGCGCTCGTCGACGCCCGCTCACGCCGGGCCGACTCCCCCCTCCAGTACCTCACCCCCCGGGAGAGCGAGGTGCTGGCGGAGATGGCCCAGGGCCGCAACAACGCCTCGGTGGCGGCGGCGCTCGGCCTCTCCGAGCGGGCGGTGGAGAAGCACATCAATTCGGTGTTCTCCAAGCTCGGGCTCTCGGAGGAGCCCGACGTGCACCGCCGGGTCAAGGCGGTGCTCCTCTACCTGGCCGACCGCTGACGCCACCCGGCCGCGGCCGGTGAGGTCTCCCCACCCGCTCGGGGTGGTGTCCGCACCCTGCCGGGGCTCCGGCCCCGGATGGGACAATGGAGTCGTGTCCGGTTCCGTCCCCGTCCTGATCGTCGACGACCAAGCACCCTTCCGCCGTGCCGCCCGTGCCGTGGTCACCGCCACGCCCGGCTTCGAGGTGGTGGGCGAAGCGGAGAGCGGCGAGGAGGCGGTCGAGCTGGCCGACTCCCTGACGCCCGGTCTCGTCCTGATGGACATCAACCTCCCCGGGATCAACGGCATCGAGGCGACCCGGCGCATCACGGCCGCCCACCCGCACGCCGTCGTCATGCTCCTCTCCACGTACCAGGCCGCCGACCTCCCCTCGGACGCCGATTCCTCGGGCGCGGTGCAGTACGTGCACAAGGAGGAGTTCGGGCCCGCCGTCGTCCGTGAGGTGTGGGAGCGCTTCGGCCATTCGCCGGATCGGTCCCCCGCCGGTTGACGGGCGCGCCGCTGCTCAGTCGTTCAGCGGGATGCGGCCGCGGATGGCGGTGCCCCGCCCCGGGCCCGACTCCACGGTGATGCTGCCGCCGATGGCCCCGACCCGGTCGCTCATGTTGACGAAGCCGTGTCCATGGTGGGCGCCGGTTGCGAGGTCGAAGCCGGCGCCGTCGTCGCGCACCTCGAACAGCAGCGCGTGCTCGTCCTCCCGCACCGTGATCATCGCCTGGGCGCCGTCACCCGCGTGCTTGGCCGCGTTCTGGAGCGCCTCGAGGCAGCAGAAGTAGACCGCCGCCTCCACCGCCTGCGAGTAGCGGCCGATGCCGTCGGCGTCGACACCGGTGGGGAGCGCGGCGCGCCCGGCCGCCGCCGACAGCGCTTCGCTGAGACCGCGGTCCATCAGGAGCGGGGGGTAGATGCCGTGCGCGAGGTTGCGCAGCTCCTGCACCGCCTCCTGCAGGTCGGTGCCGATCTGCTCGAGCATCGCCTTGGCGGTGTCGGGGTCGGTGTCCGCGATCTGCCGCACGAGGTTCACGCTGACGGCCAGCGCCACCAGGTGCTGCTGCGCGCCATCGTGAAGGTCGCGCTCGATGCGGCGCCGTTGCGCGTCACCGGCTTCGACGATTCGGGCCCGTGAAGCGCGCAGCTCGTCGGCCTGCCGGCGCACCTCGTCGAGCGATTCCTGCAACGCCGAGTCGAGCTTCACGTTGTGCAGCGCCAGCCCGACCTGGCGGGCCAGCTCGGTGAGCGCCTGGTCGTCGTGCTCGTCGAACGGAAGACCGCCGTCGGGCCGGCGCACGACGATCATGCCGAGCAGCTCGCCGCTGTTGGTGATGGGTGCGACGCGGAGCACTTCGTCCTCGGAGCGCAGGATCGCGGGGAGCCAGATGCGCGCCCACGCCGCGCCGGACACGCCCGCGCGCGCGACCACGGTCTCCTCCTCGGCGCCGAGCACCAGGTGCGCGGCACCGCGGTCGGGGACCGACACCGCCCGCTCCAACCGGCCGGTGCTCCCCCGCGTCCAGACCTCGGCGACGCTCAGCGTCATCGTCTTCTTCAGCGACTCGGCCAGCTGCAGCAGCAGCTCGTCGAGCGGGAGCGCGCGCGTGAGCCGGCTGCCGAAGGTGCGGATCACCTCGTCGGGCGCGTGGCGCTCGCCGTACACCCGCCGGGTACCGAAGTCGGTGAGCCGTTGGCGCACCGGGATCCAGAGGAGCGCGGCCACCGCGGCGGCCAGCATCGAGAGGCCGAGGAGCGTCTTCTCGTCGCCCGTCGGCGAGCGCCCGAGGCCGAGCACGATGAGCAGGTACGACGCCGCCACCATCGCCGCGAGCCCGGCCATCGTGATCGTGTGCACCAGGAGGCGGTCGATGCGCACCGCGATGCGCTCGGAGGCGCCGAGCGCGAGGGAGAGCGGCACGAGCATGCTGGTGCTCAGGGCCACGGCGCGGATCGGCTCCGGCCAGGTCACCAGCTCGTGCAGCACCCACGCGGTCAACGAGATCGCGGCCGCGACCACGACGCCCCACGCCGGCCACTGCAGCCGCGCCCGTTCCTGCACCGACTTCGCCGCCCGGCAGCGCGCGACGTACCCGATCAGCCCAACCACCGTGTCGACGGCGGCGACGGTCACCACCGGCCAGAGCGCGACGCGCGGCCGGTCGTTCAACAGGAACACCGCGACGACCGCGCTGGCCGTGTAGCCCGCGCCCGTCCAGAGCCGCCGCGGCCGCGAGTGGAGCGCACCGTCGGGTAGTCCGAGCACGAGGTGAAGGCCGACGGCCGGAAGCAGCGCGACACCCACCGCCCGCATCCCGCTCCCGAAGTCGCGCACGGTGTCGGTGGCGACGTTGCGGCCGGCGAGCGCGGCACCGAGCAGCAGCGCGGCGCCGACGATGGCGGCCAGCGCCATGATCTCGGCGAGCGGCTCGCGCGGGCGGTGCACCGCGACGAACACCGCCGCCAGCGCCCACGAGCCGACCAGCACGACGCTGAGCACGCGGCCGGGACCGAGCGGCACGCGGTCGCCGACCAACGCCGCGATCACGGCCAGCGCGAGCGCGACGACGGCGAGCACGACCGACGCGGTGGCGCGCGACGTCCACGGCGGGCGCTCGCGCACGTCGTCGCGGATGCTCGCGAGCTCCAGGGGTTGGACGTCGTCGAGGCTGGTGGCCACGGTCACTCCGATCGTAGGACGACAACGGGGCGGTGTCCGCGCTTCCGGCACCGCGCGGTCGGTCGCATCACTCGCTCCTCAGCACGACTGCGGGCTGGGTGTTCGCAGCCCGGCGGGCGGGAAATGCCGCGATCACGTTCACCGCGAGGAGAGCGCCGACGGCGAGCAGCGCGATGCCGAGAACGGGCCACGTGGGCTCGCCCGACACGCCGAGCTCGTCGGCGACCCTTCGCCACACGGAGGTGCCCACGAGCAGCCCCAGCGGGATGCCGATGACGAGGCCGACCGCGGCCACGGTGCTCGCTTGCCACGCGACGGTGGCCCGCACCTGGCGCCGCGTGAATCCCAGCGTCTTGAGCACCGCGAGCTCCCGGCGGCGTCGGCGCAACGACGACACCAGGGCCAACCCCACGGCGACGAGCGCGATCACCGCGACGAACACCGCCAGCGCGAGGGGCAACCGGCGGATCTGTCGGACGCGGTCGATCTCCGCCGGCAGCGTCGGCGTGATCGGGCCGCCGAAGACCGACGCCTTCCGCTGGGCGCGGATCGCCGCGTCGCGGTCGACTCCCGGCGCGAGCTTGACCACGAAGTTCCAGCCCCCGCTCGCGCCCAGCCGGTCGAGTGCGGCCGAGGTGAGCGCGACACCGTCGGCGATCGGCTCGGGGTCGGTGATGCCGGGGAGGACCGCCTGGCCGACGATCCGGAAGTTCGCCGAGCGTGCCTCGCCGGTGATGCGCACGCGGCCCCCGACGTGTTGGCCGAGTGCCGCAAGCGTGTCGGCACCCAGTGCGACCTCTCCGTCGGTGTGCGGCGCGCGCCCGTCGACGATCTCGGGCTGCACCGACCCGCGCAGCTGCTGGAAACCCCAGGCCGTGACCGGGCGGCCGCCGACGTCGACACCGCTCGAGCACACCGATGCGACCGCCGAGAAGCTCCGGTCCGCGGTGAGGGTGGTGGTGATCGGACCGCAGTCGCGACCGGACGGCGGGCTGGCGGGCTGGTCGTAACCGACGAGGTCCCACGTCCACCCGTACTGCGCCGGCGTGTGCACGAGGTGGTGCAGCCCACTGGTGAACATCAGGACCGCCACCACGACCAGCACACCGAAGGCCGCGCCGAGCAAGGAGGACCGAACCGGGAGCGCGTGGCGCTGGCGCCCCCGGTCGAGCGCGAAGCGCACGCCGACGGCGACGGGAGGCGGTGCGCCGGCCTCCGCCGTCGCACGCGCCGACAGGCTGGGGGCGACGGCTTCCGCGCGCGGCCGCGTGGCTCGGGCCGTCCGCAGTCCCGCAGCCACGGCGAGGACCGCCACGCTGCCCGCGATCACGATCAACCCGATGCCGATGATCGCGCCGTCGACACGGAGCCCCGGGTCGGGTTCCGCCTTGGCGGCGACGCCGATGGGGAAGATCGATGACGCGAGCACCGCACCGATCACCGCCCCCACCGCGCCGACCACTGCGACGGGGAGACCGATGGCGGCGGACGCCGCGACCCGATCTCGCGGTCGGAGACCGAGCGAGCTGAGGGTCAACTGGTTCGTGTCGCCGAGCGAGATCTCGCGCGAGAGCGCGATGGCGATGCCGACCAGCGCAGTGAGCGCGGCGATGGCCGCGGCGAGATAGAGCCCCACAGTGGTCACGTCGATCGCGTTCTGCGCGCCCTGTCCTTCGATGTTGAGATTGGTCACGCCGAACGACGGCGATTCGCGGAAGATCCCGCGCGCGGCCCGGGTGGCGCGGTCGACGTCGGCCTTTCCGTGCACCGTGCGCACCCGCAGGACCGCGCCCGAGAACGAGCCGATCTCGTCGCGGTAGCGATCGAGGAACGCAGGTGTCGGGACGATGACGCCGCCGACGGCGCCTCGGCCGCCGAGATCGAGGGGCCGGCGCACGATGCCGACGATGCGGAAGGTCACGTTCGGTCCATGAAGGTCCAGCGCGGTATCAGCCTGCTCGACGTCGGCCGGGCTGAACGACGCGAAGCGCAAATGGTCACCGACTCCGAGGTGCAGCAGCGTCGCCAGGCCTTCGCCGATGGTGAGCTCGTCGACCGCGTCGAGGTGGGCGGCGCGCCCCTCGACCACGCGGGCGCGGTCCACCTCGGTGCCGAAGCGGTGGTCGATCTGCGCCGCGCTCGGCAGGAACTGATTCTGGAACGGCCCGGTGCGGGAGACGAGCGTGAGCTGTTGCAGCTGCGCGACCGCGGCCACTCCCGGTGAGTGCCGGAGCTCGTCCACCTGGGCCGGCGTCACGTCGCCGGCGTCGAACTCGACGTCGGCTGACCGGCTGTCGTGCTCGAACCGGGCCAGCGAGGTCTCGGTGCGGCGCGCACCCCCGACCAGCGCGAGCACCACCGCGCCCGCGAACGCGACCAGCAGCGTCAGCACGGTCACACTGCGCCAACGCCGGCGCAGCTCGGAGCACGCGAGCATCACGATGGCGCCCATCACTCCCTCCTCGGCACCAACGCCGGGTGCAGCCGGGCGGCCATGCGACCGGGCACGCTCGCGACGCCGTCGACCTAGAAGGCGGTAGAGGCCGCCGAAGCCGCGGCCTCCTCGGCTTCGGACTCGATGCGCCCGTCGCGCATCCGCACGATGCGGTCGGCGGCCGCGGCTACGGCGTCGTCGTGGGTCACCATCAGGATGGTCTGGCCGCCGGCATGGAGGCGGCGGAACAGCTCGAGCACCTCGTGGCCGCCTTCGGAGTCGAGCGCGCCGGTGGGCTCGTCGGCGAGGAGCAGGGTGGGCTCGTTGGCGAGCGCGCGAGCGATGGCGAGCCGCTGCCGCTGGCCGCCCGACAACACACCGGGCGCGTCCTTGGCCTTGTCACCGAGGCCGAGCAGGTCGAGCAGGTCGCGGGCGCGGGTCTCGGCGCGCTTGCGTGGCGCGCCCGCGATCACCGCGGGCAATGTCACGTTCTCGAGCACGCTCATGCCCTCGAGCAGGTTGAAGAACTGGAACACGATGCCGATGTGGCGGCGGCGCATGATCGCCAACTCGTCTTCGGTCTTGCCGACCAGCGCCTCTCCCGCCAGGCACACGTCGCCGTCGGTGGGCGTGTCGAGGCCGGCGACGATGTTGAGCAACGTGGACTTGCCGCAGCCCGACGGTCCCATCACCGCCACGAACTCGCCCGGCGCCATCGTGAAGTCGACGCCCCGCAACGCACGTACCGGCGCGCCCTCGGACTCGAACGTCTTGCGCAGGCCGTGCGTCTCCACCACCTGCCCTGCTGTTCCATCCGCCACCGCGTCACTCATCATCCCCGCTCTCGTCGCCTCCGGCGCCGGGCCGCCCAGGCCCCGCTCGCTGCTCGGCGGGATACCCGCCTCCCGACGCTCACTCATGTGCCAGTCCCCGTTCCATGTCGTCGAACACGTCGATGCGGTACGCCCGCACCGGCGTGTTCCGCCCCTTCACCGTCGTCTCGTCGAGCGGCACCACGTCGAAGTCGGAGTGCAGCGCCGAGTACGTGCTCTCGTTGATCACGATGCGGCCCGACGGGCGGGCCAGGTCCTGCAGCCGTTGCGCGAGGTTCACGGTGTCGCCCACCAGCGTGTACTCGACCCGCTCCTCGGAGCCGAGCAGCGCGGCGGCGACCGGCCCGGTCGACACGCCGATGCCGATGCCGAACGGCGCGCGACTCTGCGCCAGCCACCGCTCGTTGAGCTCGCGCTGGCGCTCCAGCATCGAGCGCGCGGCGCACACGGCCCGGTCGGCGTGGTCGTCGAGCGGCACCGGTGCCCCGAAGCACGCCATCACCGCGTCACCCACGAACTGCATCACCGTGCCGCCCTCGTCGAGGATGGCGCGGTTCATCTCGGCCCGATGGTCGCTCAACTGCGCGGCGAGCTGCGTCGGGTCGCTGCGCTCGGCGATGCCCGAGTAGCCGCGGATGTCGCCCATGAGCACCGTGACGTCGAGCTCCTCGGTCTCGCCGATCGCACGGCCCTCGTTGCGCACCTTCTCGGCCAACCCGCCGGGGAGCAGTCGGCTCAGCCGCTCACCTTGCTCCTCGCGGTCGACGATCGCGGTGTGCAGCATGCGGAGGCGCTTGAGCGCGCCGGCGGTGCCCGTGCTCGCGCCCTCCGACAACTTGAGGAACAGCTCCTCCACCGAGTCGGCGATCGCGGCCGCGGTGGTGCCGTGCGCGCTGGCGATCGCCTTGATCGGCCGGCCCTCGGCGATCTCGTGGAGCAGGTGCTCGTCGGCCGCGGTGAGGCCGGCGTCGTCGGTGACCGGCTGTACCAGCGCCTCGACGATCTTCGGGTCGATCACCGAGCCGCCGGTCGCCACCTCGCGCACTGCCCGAGCGAGCTGGTTGCCCTCGCCGACCCGGTCCTTGAGGAGGTAGGCGTAGCCGGCGGCGCCGTCGCCGAGCAGGGCGATGGCGTAGTCGGGGTCGTCGTACTGCGACAGCACGACCACGCCGGTGCCAGGGTGGCGCTTGCGGAGCTCCTTGGCCGCGTCGATTCCCTCCCGCTGGAAGCTCGGTGGCATGCGGATGTCGGTGACGAGCACCTGGGGCGCCATCGCCTCGGCTCCGGCCAGGAGGCTGTCGTAGTCGTCGGCGGTCCCGACCACGTCGAGGTCGGCTTCCAGCGCGAGCAACGCACGCACCCCCTCGCGGACGATCACGTTGTCGTCGGCGAGGAACACGGTGATGCGTCCGTCCCCCATGGTTCTCCATTCAAACGGTCGACGTGCTGCGAGCAAGGTGGCCTGGCCACCCGCCACCGGGGGTGCAGGCCTCCTCGCCGTCGGACGGCCTGCCCCCTCGTCCTGCAGGCGGTCGTGGGCGTACTCTCCCACGCGACGATCATGCGAGGAGGCGGACATGCGCGTCGAGTCGTCGGTCACCACCGTGTCCTGGATCCCGTCCGAAGCCGTCACCGGGCCGGTGCTGAAGGGCACGTTCGAGTCCGGGTTCACGAGCTATGACGAGCCACCGCCCGACGCCATCGACGACCTGGACGCATGGCGGGACGCCGGCCGGTTCCGGTTCGCCAACCGGCTGTCGGCCTGGGTCGAGATCGAGGACGGCCGCATCGTCGACGCCGGCTACGCGGGTGGCGGCATGATGGGCTCGACGACGGTGCACCTGGCCAAGCTGCGGGCCACGTTCGAGCCGGTGGAGCTGCCCGACCTGCAGCAGGCACCAGAGCGCAGCGACACCGAGGTCCGCTTCGTGCAGACCACCGGCGGTCGCACCGGCCTGCCCGCACCCCGGCGGGTGAAGCACCCGCCGTTCCTGCAGTTCCGCGCGCCCACGGTGTGGACGACGCTCGCGCTCACCATGCGTGCCGACGGCACCTCCGACTTCGAGGTGCTCGGCGCGAGCAAGTTCCCCCGTCACTGGGTGTACGACGCCGAGGACAAGATCGCGGCCAAGGTCGGGTTGGCGAACTTCAAGGACTGGTACCGCGACGCGTTCGGCAAGCACACCCCCTGGGGTGAGCACGAGTCGCAGGCCCTCGTCACCGCGGTCGAGACCGCGCTCGAGCGGCAGATGTCGGTCACGATCATGTCGGGCGGTGAACGACCGGAGATCCGCACGGTCAAGCAGGGGAAGTACCTCGTCCGTCAGGGTGACCCGGGTGACTCGCTCTTCCTCCTGCTCGACGGCGTGCTGTCGGTGATCATCGACGACGAGGCGGTGGCCGAGCTCGGCCCCGGTGTGATCCTCGGCGAGGTCGCGGTCCTCGAGGGCGGCGTGCGCTCGGCGAGCCTCCAGGCGTCGACCGACGTGCGGGTCGCGGTGGCGCCCGCCGACCGGGTCGACCGCGAGGCGCTGCTCGAGCTCCGGGAGCACCACCGGATCCAGCCCGACTAGCTAACGTCCCCCGGGTGCGCATCGCCACCTGGAACGTCAACTCGCTCAAGGCCCGCCAGGAGCGGGTCGAGGAGTGGCTGGCCTACGCCCGCCCCGACGTCGTGTGCCTCCAGGAGACGAAGCTCTCCGACGATGCGTTCCCGCATCTCGCCTACTCGGCGCTCGGGTACGAGTCGGTGCACCACGGGCAGGGGCAGTGGAACGGGGTCGCCATCCTCTCCCGCGTCGGCATCGCCGACGTCACCACCGGGTTCGACGAGGACCACGTCGATCCGTACGAGGGCGACGCCCGGGTCATCGCCGCCACCTGCGGTGGCGTACGGGTGGTGACCGTCTACGTGCCCAACGGGCGAGAGGTGGGCACCGAGTTCTACGACCGCAAGCTCGACTGGTTGCAGGCGCTGCACGACTGGGTCGCCGCGACCAGCGCGCCGGGCGACGACCTGGTGGTGCTCGGCGACTTCAACGTCGCGCCCGAAGACCGCGACGTGTGGTCGCCGAAGGCGTTCGTCGGGTCGACCCACGTCACCGAGCCCGAGCGGGCGGCGGTGGCGCGCCTCTGCGGGTGGGGCATGGTCGATGTCTTCCGCCGTCAGTACCCCGACGACGACCGCCTGTTCAGCTACTGGGACTACCGCCGGGGCGACTTCCACGAGCACCGCGGCATGCGCATCGACCTCGTGCTCGCGACCGAGCCGCTCGCCGACCGCACCCGCTGGGCGGTGGTCGACCGCAACGCCCGCAAGGGCAAGCAACCGTCCGATCATGCCCCCGTGATCGTGGACTTCGACGAGAGACAGGCGCCAGGAGCGGAAGGAATCAGCGATGGCTGACGCGCAGGGTCACGGTGGGCGCACGCGGGCCTGGCTCTGGGCGCTCGGCGGGCTCGTAGTGGTGCTGGCGATCGCGCTGGTCGTGGTGCTCGTGACGCGCGACGACGACTCCGACGAGGCGGCGACGACGACCACCACGTCGACCACCACGACGACGAGCACCACCACCACCACCACGACCACCACGACCGAGCCGGTGACCACGACGACCGTCCCCCTGCCCGAGATCACGGACGACCCGCAGACCTACGCCGAGTACCTGTTCGCGGCCTGGCAGAACGACAACCGCACCGACGCGGCCAACGTGGCCAGCGCCGACGCGGTGAACGAGATCTTCGCCCGCCCCTACCCGGCGCAGGGCCCGTACACCTTCGCCAGCTGCGGGCCGGCGGCCGGCTCGCTCTACTGCACCTGGAACGGCCAGAACGGCGCGACGCTCCAGATGCAGGTCCGGACGCTCACCGGCGGGCTGCCCATCCAGGTCACGAACGTCGAGTTCTCCTGACCCGGATCTCTCGGACAGCCGGCACGGAATTCACGGTTTCCTTTCGGGACCGCGCGGCGTACGCTCCGGCGAGAGCACCCGGCGGTCCACCCGGGAGGATCCATGCGCCGTTATCTCGTCGTGGGGAACCAGACGCTACGCAGCGCGCGGCTACTGCGCGAACTGACCACGCTGAGCGCATCGGGGCCGTGCGAGTTCCATCTCGTCGTTCCGGCCGCGAACCCGCATGTCCATGCGTTCTGGACCGAGGGCGAGGCGCACTCCGTCGCGCGCGAGCGGCTCGACGAGGCCATCGCCCACCTGGCCGAGCACGGGATCGGTGCGACCGGGCACGTGGGCGACGCCAACCCGCTCGACGCGGTCACCGACTCGCTCCTGAACGCGGAGTTCGACGAGGTGATCGTGTCGACGCTCCCGCCCGGGCTCTCCCGGTGGATCCACCAGGACCTCCCCCGTCGGCTGGAACGCCGGGTGGCGCTTCCGGTCCGCCATGTGATCACCCCGTTCGGCGACATGCGGCCCGAGGGGAGGCGGGAGCTGCAGGAGGCCACCCGATGATCCGGATCGCCGACATCCTCGAGCGCAAGGGCGACCAGGTCCTCACCGTCACGGCCGACACGCCCGTGGCGCGCGTCGCCGAGCGCATGGCGCTCGCCCGCGTCGGCGCCTTCGTGGTGTCGCGCGACGGCGTGCACGTCGAGGGGCTGGTGACCGAGCGCGACGTCGTCTACGGGCTCACCGCGCAGGGCAGCGCGGTCGTCGACGCACCGGTGCGCTCGATCATGACCCATCCCGTGCTCACCTGCGAGGCCCACGACCCGATCGATCGGGTGCTGGCGCAGCTCACGTCGCTGCGGCTCCGGCACCTACCGGTCGTCGAGCACGGCCGCCTCTGCGGGTTGGTGAGCATCGGCGATCTCGTGAAGACGTTCCTCGATGATGACGTGTCCACCGCGCGACGCTGACGCCGGGTCCGGCGTTTCGACGCGTCGCCACTCGGGGTAGGAGGCGCAACGATGGCGACCGTGACTCCCGTGCCGTTCGCGGTGGCGCTGCTCGGCGCCATCGCCGCGTTCGCGGTGTGGATGTGGTTCCTCGTCAAGGAGTCGCGCCGTCCGTACCATTGGCCCGAACCACGCGTGGTCGTCGAGCCGCCGCCCGCACGGCCGAACCTCCGCGTCGTCCACACGATCGAGGAGCCGGAGCCGACGCACAGAGTCGGGAGCACCCGGCTCGCGGTGCTGGTCGCGACCTTCGTGCTGTGGTCACTCTGGTCGACCGGCCGCTCCGACCGGGTCGACTCGCATCACTGACGCGAGGCGGCGGTACGACTCCACCCGCTCGGCGTGTGAGTGGACCATCGTGGTGACCATCAGCTCGTCGACGCCGGTGCGCTCCACCAGCTGCTCGAGCTCGCGGCGCACGGATGCGGGGTCGCCGATCACGTGCGACGAGGTCCACTGCTCCACTTGCTGGCGCTCGAACGGCGTGAATCGGTACTCGGCCGCCTCCTCCGGCGTCGGGTAGACGTCGGGCCGACCCGAGCGCAGGCGGAGGAAGGCGAGCGCACCGGGCGCGGCGAGCCAGCGGGCGTGCTCGTCGCTCTCACCGCACACCACCGACACCCCGAGCATCAGGTACGGCAGCTCGAGCTCGGCTGACGGCCGGAACGCGCGGCGGTACACCGTGAGCGCGTCGTCGAGCATCGCCGGCGCGAAGTGGTAGGCGAACGAGTACGGCATGCCGAGCACTGCGGCCGCCTGCGCGCCGTAGGTGCTCGAGCCCAGCATCCAGATCGCCGGCCGGTAGCCGCGCGCCGGCACCGCATTGATGTGCTCGTAGGGATGACCGGCGGGCAGGGAGCCGGAGAAGTAGCCGAGGAGCTCGGTGAGCTGCTCGGGGAAGTCGTCGGCGCCGAGCGCACCCGGGCCACGGCGGAGCGCGGAGGCGGTCACCGGGTCGGTCCCCGGGGCGCGGCCGATGCCGAGGTCGATCCGGCCCGGGTGGAGCGCCTCCAGCATCCCGAACTGCTCCGCGACCGCCGAGCGCGGCGTGGTTGGGCAGCATCACACCGCCGGAGCCGAGGCGGATGGTCGACGTGACCGAAGCGAGGTGCGCGAGCAGCACGGGTGGCGACGAGCTCGCGATCCCCGGCATGTTGTGGTGCTCGGCGACCCAGTGCCGCCGGTAGCCGAGGCGCTCGACCTCCTGCACCAGCTCGATGGAGTTGCGCAGCGCGTCGGCGGGCGTGGCCCCGCGCCCGACGGGCGCGAGATCGAGGACGGAGAGGGGGAAGGAGGGGTGGTCGGTCGGTTCAGCCATCCCCGGCTGCAACCGCCTCGAAGCGGTATCCGTTCCCGTCGGCGACGAGACGACCGGCGCACGGGGGTGCGAAGTGGGTGCCGATCACCAGGAGGTCGGTACCGGCGTGCTCCTCGAGGAGGCGTCGCCGGGTGGCCTCCGACTGGGCGCGGTCGGTGTCGGGGTCGGCGAACCACTGGGGCTCCGCCCACTGCACCGGGTGGTGCGCGAGGTCGCCGGTGATCAGCGCGTGCTCGCCGCCCGACTCGAGGTGGACGGCGACGTGCCCGGGGGTGTGGCCGGGCGTGAGCTCGAGGCGGATCTCGTTGGTGACGCGATGGTCGGGCGGGACGAGGTCGGCGAGACCGGCGTCGAGCACCGGTCGGACCGCGTCGTCGAGCGTCGCCGCGTAGCCGGTGTTGCCCTCGGTCGACCAGTGCGCCCATTCGTCACGGCAGAGCACATAGCGGGCGTTCGGAAAGGTCGGGACCCACTCGCCGTCGACCAGCATCGTGTTCCATCCCACGTGGTCGAAGTGCAAGTGGGTGCAGATCACGGTGTCGACCTCTTCACGCGGGAACCCCGCGGCCGCGAGGTCGTCGAGGAACGGCGTCTGCAGGGTGAGCGCCTCCATGCCCGGGATGTGCCGGTCGTTGCCGATGCAGGTGTCGATGATGATGCGCCGTTCGCCCGCGGTGATGCCGAAGGCGTGGATCGACAGCACGAGGTTGCCGTCGTCGTCGACGAAGTCGGGCCGGAGCCACGACGAGTGCGACGCGACCACCTCGGGGGTCGCGTCGGGCAGGAGCCCGGCGGGCGGGATGTGCGCCACGCTCTCGACCACCCGGGTGACGGTGAGGTCGCCCACCTTCCACTGCAGGTTGTCGCTCATGCTGATTCTCCCGTCGCCGGCCGCTCAGTAGATGGTGCGGCCCTCCGCGAGCATGGTCACGAATTGCTCGATGCGCCGTGCGCGCGTCTCCGCCCGCTTGGCGTCCTGGATCCGGTAGAGGATCGCGTAACGGTTCCGGCTGTCAAGCTGCTCGAACGCGCGCCGGGCGGCGGAGTTGCGGCGCAGCGCACGCGTGAGGTCGTCGGGCACGGTCATGGTGCTCGAGCCGGAGTAGGCGGCGTCCCACCGCCCGTCGGCTCGCGCCGCCTCGACCTCCCGGTGCCCGGCCGGCTGCATGCGCCCGGCCGCGATCAGCGCCTCGGCCTTGTCGCGGTTGATGCGCGACCAGCGGCTGCCCCGCTTCCTCGGGGTCATGCGCTGCCGGAAGTACACGTCGTCGTGCTTGTGCCGCAGGCCGTCGATCCACCCCCAGCACAGCGCGGTCTCGATCACCTCCGGCATCGTGACGGTGGCGACCCCCGTCCCCTTCTTCGCGATCTTCAGCCAGACGCCGGGCGACGACGCGTGGTGCTTCGCCAACCACGCGTCCCACGCCTTCACCGAGGCGAGCTCCATCACCGGGAGGTCGGGAACCTGCTCCGCCATGGCACCATTGTCCCGTGTTCACGCTGCGGAAGCCCGACGCCGAACACCTCTCGCATTTCCTCGCCCGGCAGCGCACCGCGCCGCTGACCTACACCGAGGTCGGGGCCACCTTCGCCGACGCGCTGCCCGCGGGGTACCACCACACCCGCGTCGCCACCGACCTCGGCACCGGCGAACCGGTGTGGGACCGTGCCCGCGCCGGGATCCGCGAATGGGCCGCCCACGCCGCCGCCGGCATCTCGATCGCACCGCCGACGGCGCCGATCACGGAGGGCACCACGGTCGCCGTCATCACCTCTCTCGGGCCGCTGCACGTGCTGGCGGCCTGCCGGATCGTGCGGGTCGTCGACGAACCCGACCGCTTCGGCTTCGCCTACGGCACGTTGCCGGCGCACCCGGAGGAGGGTGAGGAGCGCTTCCTGGTGACCCGCGACGGACAGGGCGCGGTGCGGTTCGAGGTCGTCGTGTTCTCCCGGGCGCACGACCTGCTCACCCGGCTCGGCGGCCCGATCCCGCGCCGGATCCAGGCCCGCGCCACCGACCACTACCTCCAGGGGATGCGCGAGCGGGTCACCGCGCCTTGAGCGCCTCGATGAGCTTCGGCACGACCTTGTGCACGTCACCCACGACGCCGAGGTCGGCGATGCCGAAGATCGGCGCCTCGCCGTCCTTGTTGACGCAGACGATGTTGTCGGAGCCCTTCATGCCCACCATGTGCTGGGTGGCGCCGGAGATGCCGAGCGCGATGTAGAGCTTCGGCTTCACGACCTTGCCGGTCTGCCCCACCTGCTTCGAGTAGGGCACCCAGCCGGCGTCGACGATCGCGCGGGACGCTCCCGACGCGCCGTGGAGCAGCTTGGCCAGCTCGTCGACGAGCGGCTCGTAGGCCTCGGCGCTGCCGATGCCCCGGCCACCCGACACCACCACGGTGGCCTCCTCGAGCTTCGGGCCCTCGCGCTCCTCGACGTGGCGCTCGAGCACCTTGGCCTCGCCGGCCCGGCCGGCGTCGGGGGTGGCCACCGCGACCACCTCGGCCGCGCCGCCGCCGCTCGGCTCCGCCGCGAACGACTTCGGCCGGATGGCGGCGAGGAACGGGCCGTCGCCCTCGAACTCGGTGTCGACCAGCGTGACGCCTCCGAAGATGGCGGTCCCGACGATGATCTTGTCGCCGTCGGCCTTGAGGTCGGTGCCGTTGGTGAGCACCGGCCGGTCGAGCTTCACCGAGAGCCGGGCCAGCGCGTCGCGCCCGTCGTAGCTCTGGGCGAAGAGGATCGCGCTCGGCGAGTGCTCACCGGCGAGGTCGGCGATCGCCGCGGCACCGATCGGGCCGGGCAGCGCGTCGCCGGGGTCGACCGCGAACACCTTGGTGGCGCCGTGCTCACCGAGCCCGGCCGCGAGCGCGTCGGCGTTGCCACCCACGAACACCGCCTCGACGGTGTCGGCGAGCTCACGGGCCTTGGTGAGGATCTCGAGCGTCGCGCTGCTCGGCTTGTCGCCGTCGGCCTCGGCGAAGACCCAGATCTTGGAAACCGGCATGATTCTCCTCAGACGATGGTCGAATCCGCTGCGCCGTCCCGCTCTCCGAGCACGGCTTCGCTTCTTCTCCTCTTGAAAATGGTCGAATCCGCTGCGCCGTCCCGCTCTCCGAGCACGGCTCCGCTTCTTCTCCTCAGACGACCTTGAGCTGCTCGAGGAACTGCACGATGCGCTGGAACGCCTCGCCGTCGTCCTCGATCTTCTCGCCCGCCTCGCGCTCGGGGGCGGCGCCGACGTTCACGATCTTCTGCCGGGCCCCGGCCCAACCGACCTGGTCGGCAGCCAGGCCGAGGTCGCCGGCGGTGACCTGGTCGACCGGCTTGTTCTTCGCCGCCATGATCCCCTTGAACGACGGGTAGCGGGGCTCGACCACTCCGGCGGTCACGCTCACGACCGCGGGCAACGACGCCTCGACCTCGTCGAAGCCGGCCTCGGTCTGGCGCTGGATGCTGACCTTGCCGTCGCCGATCTCGACGTGCTTGGCGAAGGTCAGGGACGGCCAGCCGAGCAGCTCGGCGACCTGTGCCGGGATGGTGCCCGTGTACCCGTCGGTCGACTCGGTCGCGGTGACCACGAGGTCGATGTCGCCGGCGCGCTCGATCGCCTTGGCGAGCACCTTGGCGGTCGACAGAGCGTCGGAACCGGCGAGCGCGTCGTCGGACACGAGCACCGCGCGTGCCGCGCCCATGGCCAACGCGGTGCGCAGACCCGACACCTCGCCGTTGGGCGCCATCGAGATCAGCACCACCTCGCCGCCGCCGGCCTTCTCCGCCAGCTGCAGCGACATCTCGACGCCGTACGCGTCGGAGTCGTCGAGGATGAGCTTGCCCGCACGCTCGAGCGTGTGGTCCGCCTCGAGCTTCCCGGGCACCGCCGGGTCCGGGATCTGCTTCACGCAGACTGCGATGTTCATTCGGTCTCTCCGCGTCCGGGCGCGCCGACGAACCGGTCGCGCCGCCTGATGACCCGATTCTTGCCGCGATCGGGACGCCAGGGCGAAACGTGGGTACCGTCGAGGCTTGCTCGGAAACGCGCTCGACGTCCTGGTCGTGGGGGCGGGCCCCGCCGGGGTCGCCGCCGGCATCGAGGCCCGGCGCCTGGGCCTCCACGTGCTGGTGGTCGACAAGGCCGGTTTCCCCCGCGACAAGACCTGCGGCGACGGCCTCACCACCGGAGCCCTGCGTCTGCTCGACGCCCTGGGCGTCGACGTCCGGACCCTGCCGTCGTACGCACCGATCACCGAGACCGTGCTCGTGTCGCCCACGGGCCGCGAGGTGGTCGTGCCCCTTCCCGTCGACGGCGCGTACGCGGGCGTCGTGCCGCGCGTCGAGCTCGACGCCGCGCTCGTCGACCACGCCCGCGCGCAGGGCGTCGAACTGCGCGAGCACGCCGCGGTCACCGCGCTCGAGGACGACGGTCGCGACTACCGCGCGACACTCGCCGACGGCAGCGTCGTGACGGCGCGGTTGCTCATCGCGGCCGACGGGCACTACTCCCCCACGCGCAAGCTGCTCGACGGCGCGGACGACGACCGCACCGACGTTGGACCTGCTCGTCGAACCAGCTGGCACGCGTTCCGCCAGTACTTCACCGGCGTCGACGACCGCCGCCTCTGGGTCCTGTTCGAGGAGGACTTCCTCCCCGGCTACGCGTGGGTGTTCCCCGTCGGCGACGGCCGCGCCAACGTCGGCTTCGGCGTCCTCCGGGACCGGCACGCCGACGCGCCGAGCGGGAAGGCGCTCGCCGCGCAGTGGCGCACGCTCGCCGACCGACCGCATCTGCGCCGCGCGCTCGGGCCCGACGCGCAGCCCGAGGGCACCGTGCGGGCCTGGCCCATCCCTGCCGCGTACGACGGCGGGCGGCTCACGCACGGGCGCGCGCTGTTCGTCGGCGACGCCGCCGACGTCGTCGACCCGATGACCGGCGAGGGGATCGCGCAGGCGCTCGAGACCGGGGCGCTCGCGGCGCG
This sequence comes from uncultured Actinomycetes bacterium, assembly GCA_963819475.1. Taxonomy (GTDB): domain Bacteria; phylum Actinomycetota; class Acidimicrobiia; order IMCC26256; family DASPTH01; genus DASUAS01. Next base: position 25,182 of record CAWFWE010000009.1, on the reverse strand, counting down.
TGCCATCGTCGCGTCACCGCTCGACCCCCCTGCCGCGACGCGCCGCTACCGCGCCGACGTCGACCGCGCCCTCGGGCGGGACCTCCGGTTCGCGGCGCTGCTGCAGCACATCCTGCGCATCCCCCTCGGGGCGCGGGGTGCGATCCTGGCCGCGTCGCTCACGCCGTGGACCCGCCGCAACTTCGCCCGCTGGATGTTCGAGGCCTACCCCCGCGCCCTGGTGCTGACGCCCGACCGCTGGCGCCGCGGAATGTTCACAACCACCGGGGCCTACTCCCTACACTCGGCGGATGGCCGTCACTGACCACTGGTTGAACACGCCCCACTGGTCCACCGACATCCCCCTCGACACCCCGCACCCGCGAGTCGGCGCGCTGTCCGAGCACGGGTACGTCGTGCTGCGCGATCTCGAACGGCCGATCCCGGAGTCGGAGTACCTCGGTCTCGAGTACATGGACTGGAAGAGCGGCGGCGACACCAACTTCGCCCCCGTCGCCACCGCCGACGGCGAGCTCGACTGTCGAGGCTTCTGGAAGCCGGGCGAGGAGCGCCCCGACAAGGGTGGCCGGTTCACGTCGAACGCGCCGCGGTGCCCGAGCATCGTCGCCGAGGTGGAGTCGGTCGGCGCCGACTTCGGTCGCGTGCGCGTGATCAAGTTGGAGCCGCAGCCCTACGACGAAGCGCTGCGTCAGATCCACCGCGACGACAACAACCGGTTCAACCCCGACACCGACGGCTGGGTCGTCCGCTCGTGGATCGAGCTCACCGACAACCCCGACAGCTTCATGGTCCTCATGGAGCAGGGCGCCGACGGTCTGCCCGACCCGAGCACCGAGGTCCGCGTCCCGCTGCACCGCGGGTCGCGGTTCGTCGTCGACACCCAACGGCTTTGGCACGTCGTGTGCCACACCGGCGCCGCGCCGCGCTACGCGCTGATCTCGAGCTTCGAGAGCGGCCCTTCGCTCGAGGCCTGGATCGCGTCGAAGCTCCCCCTGCGCAGCTAGCCGTCGCCCGCGACCGGCGAGCTGTGGTGCACGACCATGACCCAGCCGTCACCCTCGCGCGCCCGCACGAACAGGTTGACCGCGGTCGCGCGTGATCCGGACAGCTCGTCGCTGCCGGCCGACTGCAGGATGTTCTCGTCGAGGGTCACCCACGCGGTGTCGCCGACCACCACGACCTGCTCGTCGGTGAGCACGAACTGGATGTAGCCGGTGTTCCGGAAGATGGCGTCCCACGAGCCGGCGACCTTGGCCCAGCCGCGCAGCATCGGCCACCCCGGGTGCGTCACCGAGACCCGGTCGGAGTGCTCCCAGAGGTCGGCCATGGCATCGAGGTCGCACGACTCGAGCGCGGCGTAGAACGCCGAGTTCGCCTCGCGGACGGCCTCGGCCGGATCGGTCACGTCAGCGGGCGTCCCCGAGGTCGGCGACGAGCTGGGTCCAGACCGCGGGAGCAGAGGCGTACGGGGCGTCGAAGCTGACCCGGTCGAGCACGTCGCCGTAGCGGGCCACGATGCCGGCGGCGAGATCGCCGGGCGGCGCGACCACCGCGAACGTCTCCAGCATCTCGTCGGTGATCAGCTCGCCCATCGCCACCCACTCGCCGCGCCGCGACAGCTGGTTGAGCTCGGCGCCCACGTCCTCCCAGCCGTGCAGGCGCAGCACCCCGTGGTACCCCGGCGTCGACCCGTAGAACGCGATCTGCTCCCGCGTCCCCTTGCGCGCCGCCGCCCACTCTTCGTCGCTGGTGCCGGTCACGACGAAGAGGGGCAGCGCGAGGGTGAACTCGGCGCGGGTCTTGCCGGCGGCGGCGAACCCGCGCTGCAGCCCCGGCAGCGTCACGTCCCGCACGTACTTCTCGGTGGTGAACGGGTGGAGGATCATGCCGTCGGCCACCTCACCGGCGACCTCGGTCATCTTGTCGCCGACCGCCGCCATCATCACCTTCGGCGTTCCGTACGGGTTCGGGCCCGGACTGAAGAACGGCGTCATCAGCGTGTGCGTGTAGAACTCGCCGCGGAAGTCGAGCTTCTCGCCGGTGTTCCACGCCGACCAGATGGCGCGCATCGCGAGCACGAACTCGCGCATCCGCGCCGCGGGATGTGACCACGGCATCGAGAACCGCCGCTCGATGTGCGGCTTGATCTGACTGCCGATCCCGAGCGAGAAGCGACCCTTCGACGCGAGCTGCACGTCGTTGGCGATCATCGCCAGCGTCATGGGGGTGCGGGCGAACGCGATGGCGACGCCGGTTGCCACCTCGAGCCGCTCGGTGGCCTGCGCCGCCAGCACGAGCGGGAAGAACGGGTCGTGGCCCATCTCGGCGGTGACGCCGCCGTCGTAGCCGTCGGCCTCGAGCTGTCGGGCCTGCTCGGCGACGCCGTCGAAGCCCGCTCCGAGCATCCCGTCGACCTTCATGGCGCGCTCCTCTCGTGGCACCCGTGTTCTCTTGGCCCGGGCCCCCGGACGCTATCCGCTTGCTCGCCGACGCTCGCCGCTCTGCGGCATCCGCTTCCCTGTCACACCCCCGCGTTACCCTCCGATCGATGAGCTTCGCGCCCCCCTGGTCGCTGTCTCCGAGCTCCTGCTCGTCGTTCAAGGAGTGCCCCCTCGCGTTCCGGTTCTCCTACCTCGAGCGGCTGCCGGAGCCGCCCGCGCCGTGGACCACGAAGGGCACGCTGGTCCACCGGGCCTTGGAGCTGCTCCTCGACCGTCCGGCCGACGAGCGCTCGCTCGACGCCGCGCTGACCGATCTCACCGCGGCCCGGGTCGAGCTCGCACCCCACCCCGACTTCGCCGACCTCGACCTCACGGAGGAGGAGTGGGCCCGCTTCGACGCCGACGCCGAGTCGCTGGTGCGGAAGTACTTCGAGCTCGAGGACCCGCGCACCGTCCGCCCCATCGGCCTGGAGCTCAAGCTCGAGGCCGACCTGGGCCGCACCCGGCTGCGGGGCATCATCGACCGCCTCGAGCTCGACGAGCACGGCGAGTTCGTGGTCACCGACTACAAGACCGGATCGGTGCCGTCGGAGCTGTGGGAGGCCAAGAGCCTGAGCGGCGTCCACATGTACGCGCTGCTCTGCGAGCGCATGCTCGGCCGCCGCCCCGCGCGTGCAGCTCTTCTACCTGTCGAAGCCCGAGGCGATCATCGCCACCCCCACCGACCAGTCCATCCGGGGCGTCGAGCGCCGCACCGCCGCGCTCTACGACGCGATCGCCAACGTGTGCACCCGCGAGGACTTCAAGCCGAAGCCCGGTCGCCTGTGCGACTTCTGCACGTTCAAGCCGTACTGCCCGGCCCACGGCGGCGATCCGGTCGACGCGCTCGAGCTGCGTGGTCCCGGCACGGTCATCGAGCCCTCGTTGCCGCTGCCCCTCGTCCCGGCCGGCTGACCACCACCCCACCGGCGACGTTCCACGGCCCGGTAGCCTCGGCCGATGTTCTCGCGGGTGCACGCGTTCGACCTCCGGGTCGACGCGCTGGTGGAGCGCATCCGCTCGCCGCAGCTCGATCCGGTGTTCTACGGTCTGTCCAGCGCGGCGGACCACGGGCTGCTGTGGCTGCTCGTCGGCGCCGGGCGTGCGGCCCGGCGCGGCGACCCGGCGATCGCCCTGCGCATGGCTGCGGCGCTCGGCACCGAGTCGTTGCTCACGAACGGGCCGATCAAGGCGTGCTTTCGAAGGGTGCGCCCGGAGGACGACCACCCGCCCGCGGGGCCGCTGCCCTACGGCATGCACCGGCCCATCTCGAGCTCGTTCCCGTCGGGCCACGCAGCGTCGGCGTTCACCGCGGCGATGCTCCTCGCCGGTGGGCCGGCCACGCCGCTGTGGTTCGCGCTGGCGGCGATGGTGGCCGCGAGCCGCGTGTACACCCAGATGCACCACTCGTCCGACGTCGTCGCCGGCGCCGCCCTGGGTCTCGTGCTGGGCGCGATCGCCCGGCGGGTCGTGCCGCTCGGCTGAGGCCCTGATTACCGACCTCTCCGGTCGGGTATCGTTGAGCGCACAACCAATGAGCAGGTCGTCCCCACGGAACCTCGGAGGTCCGCCCGTGAGCCGTTCGATCGCCGTCACCTTCGACTACCGGTGCCCCTTCGCCTACAACGGCAACGCCGCGGTGATCGCCGCGCTCGCGCGCCGGCAGCGACGTCGACTTCCGGTTCACCCCGTTCTCGCTCGACCAGATCCACGTCGAGGAGGGTGCGCCCCCCATGTGGGAGCGCGACCCCTCGGAGTGGGGTTCGGGCGTGCTCTCGCTCCTCTACGGGATCGCGGTGCGGGACGCGTTCCCCGAGCGCTTCTTCGACGCCCATCTCGCGCTCTTCGCCACCCGCCACGACCGGGGCCTTCAATTGAAGGACGAGGACGTCCTGCGCGCCGCGGTCACGGAGGCCGGGCTCGACGCCGACGCGGTGGCCGAGGAGGCCCACAGCGGCCGGCCGCTCAAGACGCTGGCCACCGAGCACACCGAGGCGGTCGACCGCTGGGCGGTGTTCGGCGTGCCGACCTACATCGAGGGCGACGAGGCGGTGTTCGTGCGGTTCATGGAGCGCGGTCGAGTCGACGACCTGGAGCGGGTCCTCGACCTGCTGCCGTGGTCGCGTCTCAACGAGTTCAAGCGCACCCGCATCCCCCGCTGACCCGGGCGACGCCGGTTCGTCGGGTCGCGTCAGCGCAGGATCGACGGACCTGCCAGCTCGGCGACGACGTCGGCCCACTCCTCCGCGCCCGGGTCGAGCCACGTGCGGTGCGTGCACGCGGTCTGCAGGTCGCGCACGTACAGGTGCAGCGTCGGCGCGTCGTCGGCGAGCGCGAACAACTCGCCGGAGCGGGCGAACGGAGGCGCGTCGGCAAGGAGGTCGGTGAGGGCCACGACGGCCACGACCCGGCTCCGACATCGCGGGCAGGCCGACACCGTCGCCGCGTCGAGGTTGCCGGTGAGGGTGAACAGGCTCGACGCCTCGGCCGCGTCGAAGGCGAGCTCCTCGCCGTCGGCGTCGAAGATCACGAGGTCCGGGCCGGCCACGGGTCGCACCGTAGCGCCGCAAGGGAGCGCCCCCGCGGGCGCTACGGTCGCGGGGTGCGGGCGCTGGTGATCACCCCCGATGCCCAGCTGCGGGTGGAGACCCGGCCCGATCCCGAACCGGGGCCGGGGGAGGTCCTCGTACGGGTGCACGGCGCCGGCCTGAACCGCGCCGATCTCGCGCAGCTCTCGGGGAACTACGCGGCGCCGCCCGGCTCGCCGCCCGACATCCCCGGGCTCGAGTTCGCGGGCGAGGTCGTCGCGCTCGGCCCCGGCGTCACTGCGCCCGCGCGGCGCCCGGGTGTTCGGCATCGCCGGCGGCGGCGCCCAGGCGGAGCTGCTGGCGGTGCCCGCCACGCAGTGCGCGCCGGTCCCCGAACGGCTCGGCCTCGTGGAGGCCGGCGGCGTGCCTGAGGCGTTCATCACCGCGCACGACGCGATGGTCACCCAGGCCGCGCTCCATCCCGGGGAGACCCTGCTCGTCCACGCGGTCGGCTCCGGCGTCGGCACCGCCGCGCTGCAGCTCGGCCGGGCGTCCGGCTGCACGGTGGTGGGCACCGCCCGCACCCCGGAGAAGTTGGAGCGCTGTCGCGAGCTCGGGCTCGACCACGCCGTGCTCGCACCACGCGAGCTCGACCCCACCGCCCTCGCCGCCGACATCACCGCGGCCGCGGGGCCGGTCGACGTCACCCTGGAGCTGGTCGGTGGCAACTACCTCGTCACCGACCTCGCAGTCGCCGGGCCGCGCGGCCGCGTCGTGCTCATCGGTCTGATGGCGGGATCGCGCACGCAGCTCGATCTCGGCGCGCTCATGTACAAGCGCATGCGCGTGTTCGGCACCATGCTCCGCGGGCGTTCGGTCGAGGAGAAGGCGGACGCGACCGAAGCGTTCACCCGCGACGTCGTGCCGCGGCTCGCGCGCGGCGAGGTGCATCCGGTGGTCGCCCGCACGGTGCCCCTGGACGGCGCCCGCGAGGCGTACGACCTCCTCGCGGCGGACGCGGTGTTCGGCACCATCGTTCTCGACCTCACCTGAGCCGGGGCCGGGTCGGCCGTCAGCCGATCAGCACCGACACGCGCACGATGCCCGGAGCGCGCCCGTCCTCCGAGCGGTCGACACGGAAGGGCCGCCGTGAGTCGAGGCCGATGACCCACACCACCGTGTCCTGCGCGTCGGGCAGCTTGCGCACGATCTGCAGGTGGTGGTGGTCGCCGTACTCGAGCGCGAGATTGCCCGTGTACGTCGCCGGCTGCCCCTCGACCGACGGGTCGATGCTGAGCGCGGGCGCGATCTTCACCACGAGGAACGCGTCGCCGGGCAGCGAGATCGGTGCGGGCGGGTCACCGTCGAGGAACGGGTTCGCCGCCGGGTCCTGGTAGCCGACCACGTACCCCGGCGGCGTGCCGTTCCCCAGCGACCGCAGCGTGAAGGTGACCCGGTCGAGGCAGCCGTCGGCACCGGCGGTCGCGTCGGTGAGCGCCGCCGGCGCGGTGGGCCCGACCGACTGCAGCGCGGTGGTCGACCCGGCGAAGGGCGGGCATGCGCGCGGCGGCGCGGCGGTGACCGGCGCCGTCGTCGTGGGTGCGATGCTCGTCGTGCTCGACGCGGCGTCGTTCGACCCACCCCCCTGACAACCGGCGAGCGCGAGCACGGCGACGCCGAGCAACAACCACCGGATCCGCACGAGTCCGGAGGCTAGCCAGCACGACCGGGCCCGGAAGTACGCTGATCGCCCCATGGCCACGCTCGCCGAGCGGCTCGGACACCCGGCCGACGCCAAGTTGCTGATCGTCACGTGCGACGACCTCGGCCTGACCCACGCCAGCAACGTCGCCACCTACGACGCGCTGCGCCACGGCCTGGCGTCGAGCGCGGCGCTGATGGTTCCGTGCCCGTGGGCGCGCGACGCCGCCGCCGGCTACCGGGGTGAGGACATCGGCGTGAACCTCACCCTCAACGCCGAGCTCGACACGTACCGCTGGGGGCCGCTCACCCATGCGCCGAGCCTGCTCGACGGCGACGGCGGCTTCCCGCGCACGATCGAGGACGCCTGGGAGCACGCCGACCTGGAGGAGGTGCGGCGGGAGTGCCGGGCCCAGGTCGAGCGGGCCATCGTGTGGGGCTTCGACGTGAGCCACCTCGCCAGCCACCTCGGCGCGATGCAGCTCCGGCCCGAGTTCTTCGACGTGTACCTCGAGCTGGCGGTCGACTTCGGCCTGCCGCTCCGGCTCGGCGACGGCATCGACGAACGGGTGGCCGGGTTCCCGTTCCGCCGCCTGGCCGCGGACGAGGGCGTGGTGTTCCCCGACCAGGTGGTCGTGAGCCCGCCGGGGGCCCGCCGTCGGCTCGAACGGCTCCTGTTCGAGCTCCCCGCCGGGGTCACCGAGATCTCGGTCCATCCCGGGATCGACGCCGACGAGCTGCGCGCCGCGTGCGGGCTCGACTGGTCGGGGCGGGTGGAGGACCACGTGGCGCTGCGCCATGACCCTTCGTTGCGCGATCTCGTGGAACGCGCCGGCGCGACCGTCGTCGGCTGGCGCGAATTGCGCGACCTTCAGCGCGCCTGAGCCGCGCCCGCCAGCACGTCGAGCACCAGGCCCGGGTCACCCGCGGTCTTCATCCGCCCCTGCATGAAGGCGACGCTCGGGTCGAGCTCCCCCGTCGCCATCGCCGCTCCCTCCGGGTAGGCGACGGTGAGCGTGAGGTCGGGCGCGGCGACGGTGCCCGCGGCGGCGTCGGCCACGACGCCGTCGTCGAGGCGCAGGTGCCACTTGCCGTCGTTGGGGACGTCGGTCCCGGTGACCACGACCTGCACCGTGGCCGTCGGGCCGGGCGCAGTGCCCCGGCCGACCCACGACGCGATCCACTCGTCGTCGAGGAACTCGCTCACCCCCGCACCTCCGCCTCCCGCGCCACGTCGGTCGGCGCGCGCACCCCTGCGAACAGGTCGGTCTCCGGCTCCTCGGTGTCCGCGACGAGCGACCGGGCGAGCACGTACTCCTCCCACGGGAACGTGCTCCGCATGAGGTCGTCGGGCACCCGCATCCAATGGCTCTCGGGATCGATCTGGGTCCGGTGCGCGAGCAGCGCGGCGCGCCGGGCGGCGAGGAAGTCGCCGACGTCGACGAAGGTGGTCGGCGGCGTGATCTGGACGTCGGTCGGCCACTGGGCCATGCGCTCGGCGTAGGGGCTCTCCTCCCCCCGTGCCTCGTAGGCCTCGTGCAGCGCGCGGATCCGCCGGAACGAGAACCCGGAGTAGTACAGCTTCACCGGCTGCCACGGCTCACCGGCCTCGGGGTAGCGGTCCGGGTCGCCGGCCGCGTCGAACGCGGGGCCGGAGATCTCGTGCACCCGCAGGTGGTCGGGGTGCCGGTAGAACGCGCTCTCGTCGCCGTAGGTGACGAGCACCTGCGGCCTTTCCCGCCGGATCACCTTGACCAGGCGCCCGACCGCCTCGCCGAGCGGCGCGTTGGCGAAATTGTCGGGGCGCGCGTTCGCCTCGGTGTCGGGCATGCCCGAGTCGCGGTATCCGAGCAGGTAGAGCCGTGCGTACCCGATGGCGTCGACGCTGGCGCGGAGTTCCGCCTCGCGCACCGCCTGCAGGTCGGCGCGCACCTCGGGTGTGTCGACCGCCGGGTTGAGGATCTCGCCCTCCTCGCCGCCGGTGCAGCACACAAGCACGGCCCGGATGCCGTCGGCCGCGTACCGGGCGACGGTGCCCGCACCCTTCGACGCCTCGTCGTCGGGATGCGCGTGCACCGAGACGAGGCACAACGGGTTGCCGGCGACGTCGAGCGGAGGCATCACCCGAAACTAGTGGCCGCGGTCGCGGTCCCGGCGCAGAGACCGGCCAGTACATTGCAACGATGTCCCGGCGCCTGTCCGCGTGCTTCGTCGCGCTCGCGTGCGTCGTGGCGACGTGGGCGACGGTCGCACCCGCCGGCGCGGCCGCGGCCGCGGGCCCGTCGAGCGGCAACGGGCTCTCGGCGTGGCGCGCGTGTGGCAAGCGGTTGCAGTGCGCGACGCTGACCGTCCCGGTCGACTACACGAATCCCGGCGGCGAGCAGGTCGACCTCGCAGTGTCGCGGCTCCGCGCGACCGACCCGGCGCGGCGCCGCGGATCGCTGATGCTCAATTTCGGCGGTCCGGGTGACGCGGGCAGCGAGACGCTGCCGAGCTTCGCCGCTGCCATCCCCACCGCGGTGCGGGCGCGCTACGACCTCGTCAGCTTCGACCCTCGGGGGACGGGGAAGTCGCGCCCGGTCGAGTGCGTCGACGACGCCCAGGCGGATCGGCTGAACGCGGTGGACCCGACGCCGAACTCCGACGCCGACCTGCCGTCGTTCTACGACGGCACGCACGAACCCGTCGATCTGATCGCGCAGTGCGTCGCGCGCAACGGTGCGTGGCTGGCCCAGGTCGGGAGCCGCAACGTGGCACGCGACCTGGACCGCCTTCGTACCGCGCTGGGCGACGACACCCTGTCGTTCGTCGGGTTCTCCTACGGCACGGTGATCGGCGCGGTGTACGCGCAGATGTTCCCCGACCGGGTCGGCCGCATGGTGCTCGACTCGCCGGTCGATTTGTCGGCGAGCGCGCTCCAGGAGCTCAGGGGGAACTCCGAGGGGTTCGAGCAGGCGCTCGACGACTTCCTCCAGGACTGCGCGTCACGCGACTCGTGCGAGTTCCACGAGAAGGGCGACCCCGCCGACGCGCTCACCAAGCTCGAAGCTCGCTTCGAGCGGGGCCTGCAGCTCCCGACGGCCAACCTCGACACCGGGAAGCGGACGTCGAGGAAGGCCGGGGTGGCGGCCTTCTACACGGCACTGATCTCCGCGCTGTACGACAAGCAGTACGGCTGGCCGGCGCTGGCGCGGGCACTGCACGACGCCGAGCGCGGCAACGGCTCGTGGCTGCTCTACCTCGCCGACTCGTACAACGGGCGGCGGGCCGACGGCTCGTACGACAACATCAACGAGGTCATCGGCGTGATCCTCTGCGACGACCGTGAGGACGCGCTCCCGTCGTTCGCCGACTACGCGGCGGAGTACCACCGCGATGTGGCCAAGTACCCGTTCCTCGGCGGCTACGTGGGGAGCACCGTGCTGGGGTGCGATCCGCGCCTCCCACGCCCGCCCGCCGGTGAGGCCGTCGGCGATGTCCGCGTCACCGGCGCCGCGCCGATCCTGGTGGTCGGCACCACACGCGACCCGGCCACGCCCTACGCGGGTGCCGAGGACCTGACCACACGCCTGGCCGGTTCCCGCCTGCTCACGTTCGACAGCACCGAGCACACCGCGTACACGAAGAACAAATGCATCGACACCGCGGTCGACGACTACCTGCTGCGCGGCACCCTCCCGCCGGAGGGCACGCACTGCCGCCCGTCATCCTGAGCGGGGGACGTCCTTCCACGGGACGTCCCGCGAGGCGTCCGGCTCCTTGGGCAGCCCGAGCACGCGCTCACCGAGGATGTTGCGCATGATCGCCGAGGTGCCGCCCTCGATGGTGTTGGCCTGCGCGCGCAGGAACCCGCGCGCCACGGTGCGCGGGTCGTCGGCGGCGCCCCCGACGAAGCTGAACGTGGACTCCGCGGTGAGGCCCTTGCCCTCCCACGCAATGCCGTTGACGCCCTCGAGGTCGACCGCGAGCTTCTGGAGCCGCTGGTTGAACTCCGCGCTCTGCAGCTTGGTGATCGAGCCCTCGGGTCCAGCTTCCGCGCCCGACCGTCGCCGGTCGGCGGCGCGCTGGTTGTTGAACCCGATGATGCGGTGGTCCATCCATGCCGCGGCCAATCGCTGGCGCAGACCGGGGTCGGTCACCGGCCGGTGGCGTTCGATGACCCGCTGGACGGGGCTGCCGCCGATCGTGTCGCCGCTCACCGACCCGGGCCCCGACAGCGACACCCGCTCGTTCATGAGCGTGGTGATGGCGACCCGCCAACCGTCGCCGACCGGCCCGAGCCGCCACGTGTCGGGCACACGCGCGTTCGCGAAGAACACCTCGTTGAACTCGGCGTCACCGGTGATCTGCCGCAGCGGCCGCACCTCGACGCCCGGTTGGTGCAGGTCGATCACGAAGTAGCTGAGGCCCCGGTGCTTCGGTTGGTCGGGGTCGGTGCGGGCGAGCAGCATGCCGTAGCGGGCGAGGTGGGCCAGCGACGTCCAGACCTTCTGGCCGTTCACGACCCACTCGTCGCCGTCGCGCTCCGCCCGGGTCGCCAGCCCCGCGACGTCGGAGCCCGCGCCCGGCTCGCTGAAGAGCTGGCACCAGATCTCCTCGTTGGTCGCGATGCCGCGTAGGAACTGCTGCTTGAGGTCCTCACTCCCCCACGCGATGACCGTGGGCCCGCCCATCCCGATGCCGATGATGTTCGCCGGCCGGGGCACGCGGTACTGGTTGAGCACCTCGTTCACCGGTCGGGCCTGACCCGGGCTCAGCGACAGGCCGGCGCCGTACTCGGCCGGCCACGTGGGGGTGGCGAACCCCGAGTCGCCGAACTCGGTGCACCACTTCGCGTAGTCGAGCTCCGCCCTCAGCGCGGCGACGCGCGCGGTGTCGCCGGCGTCGATCGCGTCCATCCACCCGGCGGGCAGGTGATCGGCGAGCCACTCGCGCGTGCGGTCCCGCAGTTCGTCCGCGGTCAGGTCGGACAGATCGGTCGACATGCGGTACCTCCCCCTGGGTGCACCCGAGCGTATGCTCCGCGGCGTGATCCGCGCGTGGCGCTACGTCGTCGGACGTGACGGCCGCGAGGAGGTCGACGCTCCACACATCCGCGAGGCGATCGATCCCGAGCACGCGGTGGTCTGGATCGACGCCACGTCGCCGGAGGACGAAGAGGCGCTCCACACGCTGAAGGCGGAGCTCGGGCTCAGCGCCACCGTGGTCGACGCCATCCTGAACCCACGCGAGCGGACCAAGCTCATGCGCTACGGCGACTACTTCCACGTCGCGGTGCACGACTGCGCGTGCGTGCGGGACACGGTCGACAGCCGCGAGATCGACGTCGTGACCGGTCCGGGCTGGTTGGTGACCGTGCGCCACCCGAGCGACAACGGATCGCAGGTCGACCTCGACGAGGTGGCCCGGCGGTTCGAGCTGCAGCGCGAGGAGCACCACGCCAACGAGCAGGGCTTCCTGCTCTGGGCCCTCTTCGACGTCATCGTCGACCGGTACTTCGAGGTCATCGACGAGGTCGACGACCGGCTCGACGAGATCGAGGACGCAGTGTTCAGCGAGCAGCCACCGGCGGGCATCCCCCAGAGGACCTTCGCGGTGCGCCGCGACCTCACCACCCTCCGGCGGGCAGCGGCGCCGATGCGCGAAGTCGTGAACGCCATCATCCGCAAGGAAATCGACTTCGTCGACGAGCCCGCGATCGTGCACTTCCACGACATCTACGACCGCGTGCTGCGGGTCGGCGACCTGGTCGAGTCGCAGCGCGACCTCCTGACCGGCCTGCTCGAGGCCAACCTGGCCGTCACGTCGAACCAGCTCAACCAGGTGATGAAGAAGATGACGTCGTGGGGCGCCATCCTCATCGTCGCCACTCTCATCGCCGGCATCTACGGCATGAACTTCCAGCACATGCCCGAGCTCGACTGGGAGTTCGGCTACCCGCTGGCGCTCGGCATCATGCTCCTGGCGACCTTGGGACTCTGGCGCTGGTTCAAGGGGAAGGGGTGGCTCTAGCCAGCTCCTCCTCGTCGGCGGGATGGTCGTCGACGACCTCGCCGAAGCTGCGGCGGCTGCCGATCACGCGGCTGAACCGCCACCCCACCTCGAGCAGCACGATCCCGACGCCCGCCACGATCGCCGCCTCCCCGAGCACCTCGGCCGGCGGGAGCTGCACCGCGTAGAAGTCGCGGAACGCGGGCACGACCAGGATCAGGATCACCGCGCCGACCATCGACGCCACGAGCAGGGTCTTCCACCAGTTGAACGGGCGAGCCTGGAGCACGAGCACCCACAGCGCGACCGCGATCAGCACGAGGGCCGACGTCGTCCGTACCTCGCGGGTGGGCAGGTCGTGCCCGTACCGCGCGATGCCGTACGCGATCAACGCCGCCGCGGCGGCGACGATCCCCGCCGGGATCGTGAACCGGAGCACCCGCACGATGAAGCCGGGGATGTAGCGCCGTGAGTTGGGTGCCAGCGCGAGGAAGAAGCCGGGAATGCCGATGGTGAAGGTGCTGACGATGGTGAGGTGGCGCGGGAGGTACGGGTACGGCCAGCCCGCGATCACCACCGCGATGGCCAGAAGTGTCGCGTAGACCGTCTTGGTCACGAACAGGTTCGCCGAGCGCTCGATGTTGGCGATGACGCGCCGACCCTCGGCGACCACCCCGGGCAGGGTCGCGAACTTGCCGTCGAGCAGCACGAGCTGCGCAACCGCCCGGGTGGCGGGCGCCCCCGATCCCATGGCCACGCCGATGTCGGCGTCCTTCAACGCCAGCGCGTCGTTCACACCGTCGCCGGTCATGGCCACGACGTGCCCCTTCGACTGCAACGCGCCCACGATCGCCCGCTTCTGCTGCGGGGTCACGCGCCCGAACACCGTGTGCTGCTCGAGCGTCTCGGCCATCTCGCCCTGGTCCTCGGGCAGGTCGCGGGCGTCGAACCCGGCATCCGCCTCGGGCAACCCGACGCGTGCCGCCACCGCGGCCACGGTGCGCGGGTTGTCGCCGGAGATCACCCGCAGCTGCACGCCCTGCTCGTGGAAGTAGGCCAGCGTCTCGGCCGCATCGGGGCGGACCTTCTCGGCGAACATGACGAGCGCGACCGGCGTGAGGCCGGCCGGGAGCGACTCGCCCTCCAGCCCGGCGTCGCTGTGCGCCAGCACCAGGGTGCGGCGCCCCCCGGACGCCAGCTCGTCGGCCCGCGCCCGCACCGGCGACGACCCGTCGGCGAAGACCATCTCGGGGGCGCCCATCACCCACGACCCCTGGCCGTCGAACGTGGCCGCGCTCCACTTCCGCGCCGAGGAGAAGGGCACCGCCGCGGTGCGCGTCCACTTCGGCGACGCGAAGTGCCCGGCGAGCGCGACCGCGGTCGCGTTGCGGTTCTCGTCGTCGGCCAGCGCGCCGAGCGCGGCTGCGGCGGCCGTGTCGTCGGCTCCCACGACCGGCTCGACCTCGTCGAACACGATCTCGCCCTCGGTGAGGGTCCCCGTCTTGTCCAGGCAGACGATGTCGACGCGGGCCAGGCCTTCCACCGCGGGCAGCTCCTGCACCAGGACCTGCCGCCGGGCGAGGGTGAGCGCGGCGACCCCGAACGCGATGCTGGTCAACAGGACGAGGCCCTCGGGGACCATGGCCACGACCCCGGCCACGGTGAACCGCAGCGCGCTGGTGAGCTCGTGGTCGCGGAACTGGCTCCACAGCAGCAGGGCCGACACGGGGATGAGCACCCAGGTGACGATCCGGAGGATCGTGTTGATGCCGTCCATCAGCTCGGAGCGGGTGAGCTGGAACCGGCGGGCCTCGGTGGCGAGCTTGGCCGCGTACGAGTCGGCCCCGACCCGCGTGGCCTGGAAGCGCCCGGACCCGGCCACCACGAAGCTCCCCGAGAGGAGGTCGTCGCCGTCGACCTTGTTGATCGGGTCGCTCTCGCCGGTCAGGAGGGACTCATCGACCTCCAGCCCGTCGGCGGTGTGCACGACGCCGTCGCACGGGATCTGATCGCCGGCGCGCAGCTCGAGCAGATCGTCGAGGACGACTTCGGCGGTCGCGACCTCCTCGAGCTTCCCGTCCCGGACGACGCGCGCCGCGGCCGCGTTCTGCACCGCGAGCTTGTCGAGGGTCCGCTTGGCCCGGACCTCCTGGAAGATGCCGATGGCGGCGTTGGCGACCAGGATCAACGCGAAGGTGGCGTCCTGGATCGGACCGATCACCACGATGACGGCCAGCGCCGCGCCGAGGATGGCGTTGAACCGGGTGAACACGTTGGCCCGGACGATCTCACCGAGGGTGCGGCTGGTGCGCTCACCGGTGTCGTTGGTCTGCCCGCGCCCGATGCGCTCCTGCACCTCGGCCGCGGTCAGGCCGTCATCACCGGTGCGGGCATCGACGACGCGGGCGTCGGCGCGATCGATCGACGCCACGACGGTCGCCCGCTACGAGTCGACGCGCACGAGGGCGATCTCGCCGGTGGCGTCGTCCTCGAGCACGCGGTACCCGCCGAGGCCGGCGAGGCGGGAGCGGCCTTCTTCGGGGCCCGAGGCGATGAGCTCGTCGCCCGCCGCCAACACCACCGATCCCCGCGGCCGGTACAGGTAGCGGCCCGCTCGGCGGATGGCGAGCAGGTAGTAGCCGGTCTCGAGCTCGATGTTGGTCTCCGCGATCGTGCGGCCGTCGAGGAACGATCCCGCCGACACCGGGATGCGGTCGATCACCTCGTCGGTGTCGCCGAAGGCGATGGCGAGGACCGGGTGCATCTCCTCGTTCTCCTCCACCAGCCACACCATCTGCTGGGCGGCGTCGCCGAGCTCCTCGGCCGCCGCGCCGAGGTGCAGCAACCCGCGCAGGGGGCTGGGTTCAACCTGCTCCGACGCGCTGCGCAGCACCCACACCTCGAGCCGCTCGCGCATCTCGTCGAGCCGGTCCTCGAGGTGGCTCACCTCGGCCGCCAGACCCTGGTCGTTGAACAACAACGCCGAGTAGGCGAGCCCGATCGCGACCTCGGACACGTTCTTCATCTCGACCAGCACGTCGACGGCGCGGTCGAGGTCGGTGGGGATGGCGGGATCGATGTCGGTGCCGGGCGGGCGCCACTCGGGCGCGCCGGCGAGCACGCGCAGCTCGGGGATGCCGGCCGCGGGACCCCGCAGGATCAGCACGTCGTTCGGGAGGAGCGTGTCGTCGCCGTCGGGGTCGATCATCCAGTCCTTACCGCGCCGTATGGCCACGACCCGCATCCCGACCTCGATCGGCAGGCTGGCGTCGGCGAGCGAGCGGTGCGCGAGCAGGGCCTCCGGGCGCACGCGCACCCGGTGCGAGATCTCCTCCGCGGCGGCGAGGTCGGCGACCAGCGCGGCGGGGATGCCGAGCTTGTGGGTGACGATGCGGGCGATGTCGACCGCGGCGTTGCCCATGCGCTCGATGGCCGAGAGCACGTGCAGCACGCTCGACATCTCCTCGGCGTCCCGCGGTGAGCGGGCGGCCAGCACGCACACCTCACGCATGGCGTGCGCGAGGTCCAACAACCGCTCCTCCAACTCGTGGACCTCGTCGGCCATCCCCGCATCGCCGAAGAAGAGGGCGGCGTACGCCAGGTCGACCATGAGCTCGGACGTGTCCTTGGCCTCCGAGAGCATGGCCTTGAGAGTGCGGGGTTGGTCGTCTTGTCCCATGGGGTAGCAGCCGAGGATAACCGCGTGGACGGGCGCGACCGGCCGTCTCCGTGGAAGAGTTCGCCCATGACCGAACTCACGCTCCCCGCCTTCTCCGTCGCCCCCGCCGACGCCCCCGCCTCCGGCCCCGGGGTGGTCGTCGTGCACGAGGGCAACGGCATGTCCGCCCAGCTCATCCGCTTCTCCGAGCGCCTCGCCCGCGAGGGCTACCGGGTCATCGCGCCCGACTTCTTCTCCCGCTCGCACGGGGTCGACCCGACCGACTTCGGGGCGATCATCGGCTCCATCACGCCCGAGAACCTCGAGGGCGACTTCGCCGCGGCCACCGCCGCCCTCCGGGAGCGCGGGGCATCGAAGGTCGGCGTCACCGGGTTCTGCATGGGTGGGTGGTTCACGTACCGCGCCGCCAAGTGGGCCGACAACGTCGGCGTCGACGCCGCGGTGCCGTTCTACGGTGGCGGCATCGCCCGCGACCTCGGCGACGTGCACTGCCCGACGCTCATGTTCTTCGGCGACCGCGACGAGTACATCCCGATGGCCGACATCGAGGCGGTCAAGGCGCGGCACGGCGACGCGGTCGTCGTGTACCCCGGCGCCGAGCACGGCTTCATGCGCGACGGCTCGGAGAACTACGACGAGGCGTCCGCGACCGACGCGTGGTCACGGCTGCTGGCGTTCTTCGGCGAGCACCTCGGCTGACGACGGACTCCTCAGGTGAGGCCGAGGACGACGATCACGAGGATGAGTGCGAACGCGCCGAGCAGGTCGAGGCTCGACGTGACGATGGGGATCCCGTGGTTGTCGGGATCGAGTCCCAGGCGGTACGCGGCGACCGCGCCGTAGAAGCCCACGAGCACGGCGAACGTCGTCGCGATCACGCCCGCCAGCATCGACACCGCGATCATCTCGAGGCTCCCCGGGCTCTTGAGCCCCGCAACGAACGCGGCGATGTCGGCCGACACGCCGAGGAGCAGGAAGACGGGAACCGCGTACAGGTACACGAGGAGGAAGTCCTCGCCGATGGAGCGCAGGCTTCCCCGTCCCGGAACGAGCGTGCCGAGGTGGAGCTTGGTCGACACGCGCGCGCTCAGGATGCTCCCGAGCGCCCCGGAGTCCTCGAGGAACGGTGGGACGAGCACCAGCAACGCGGGGTAGACGAGGAACGACTCGAAGCGCTTTTCGATGGTGAGGCCGGCCACGACGTCGATGGTGCCGGCGAGGACCAGCACGGGGAGCGACTCGCGCGCGATGCGCCGCAGGATCGGCAGCCGCGAGCGCAGGCTGGCGACGAGCGCGAACAGCGCCGCGATCGCGCAGATCACGCCGACGATGACCGTCAGAAACGGAATGCCGACGAGGTAGGTGGCGAGGAACAGCGCGGGCAGCGTGACCATGTCGCCGGCGGCGGTCACGATCGGCGCGGTCACGTTGTCGAGGTCCCAGTTGTGCCGCACACCCTGCTGGGCGACGACGACCGTGATGCCCATGACCACGATCGACGAGAGGAACCCGCCGATCACCGAGATCACCACGAAGTCGGCCACCGAGATCGTGTTCTCGAGACCGAACGCGACCGAGATGGCCTTGGCCAGGAGCGCGAGCACCAGCGAGACCGAGAGCGACATCGAGATCGAGGCGGCGAGGTTTTGGCCGACCAGGGTGTCGGGGCGCGCCGACATGCGGAAGGTGCCCGTGTGGACCGCGGTGCCGAGGCGGCTCCCGAGCGCGCCGAACACGTTGCCCCGCATGCCGATGGCGGCGGGGACGAGGACGAGCAGACCGGGGAGGGACTCGAGGGTGCCGGTGATGGAGCCGAGGGTGAGCCCGGCGATCAGGTCACCGCCGGAACTGAGCAGCAGCGCGTAGAAGCCCGCTCGGACCCCGGCGGCGTCCGAGCGCAACAGCGCGCGGAAGCGCGTGAAGACGGCTCGCCACGACTGCAACATGGGTACTCGGAGGCTCGTTCATTTCCTCAGCTCCCTGACCGGGGAGCAAGGCTACCTCAGTGCTCGAAGCCGCTCCGCCGTGTGAACGACTGAGTCGCGTTCGTCGCGGTACAACACATGTCCCGCTTGCGCGCTAGCCATCCACGCATGATGCCCGCTCGGGCGCACGTAAGGGTTCTCGGCAAGAAACGTGCGGCGACAGGCGTGATCGTGCGACGCTGCCGGATCAGCGGCGGCGAGGCGTGTGGCGGCGCACTCGCACGAGCACGCGGACGAGTTCCTCGGCCAGGTCGTCGGGAGCGGAGCGCGGGTTGTTGTACAGCACGTACTCCTTGGCCACCAGCGTCGCGAGGTAGTCGAGCAGAGCCCCCTCGTCGTCCTTGACCACCAGGTAGTCGGAGTGTCGCTCGTTGTAGAGCACGACGCCGGCCTCGGAATCGAACCGGCTCCGGCCCTCGCCGGGCTCGGGATCGGGTTCGACGCTGGGAAGCGCGGCGCTTCGCCGACGATCTGGTGCCGCCGCACCGGGCTCGGCACTGGTCAGGACCGGATCGCGCGGAGACGGCACGAGCTCGTCGACCGACGGGCTCGGATCGCTCGCGCGGGGCTGCCGCTCGACCGTGGTCGTGTCGCCAGACTCATTCGTGCCGGCGGGAAGCTCGAGGAGTCCGCCAGTACCAGGCTGGTCACCCAAGGGGGTGCGCATCGGATTGTCGAGGTCGGCCAGCTCACGCAGCACCCGTCCGAAGATCTTGCGAACGGTGTCGGCGAGACGGTCGGCGGTCTGCGCGTCGATCTCCTTGGTGACCCGAGCGATCGCAGGTCCGAGCGCGACCTCGATGGTCCGCACCGCATCGAGGAACACGGGAAAGGCTTCGCGGTCGCGTAGCACTGCGCGTCGACCTGCCGACTGTTGGAGCGCTTCGAACACGATCTGGCCCGAGACCTGGTCGGAGACCCACGGGCCCTCGGCAAACTCGTCGAGCTCTCCGAGATCGTCGACGATCGTCGTGCCCGCCCGCCCGACCACGGCGACGCGACGTCGTTTCCCGTCGGCCGGTGCGACGTAGAGGTTGAACTCGATTCGCCCCCAGAGTGTGACGTGCGCGGAGAGGTCGAGGCGCACACCTTCAGGCCGTTCCGGGGTCACGACCTCGCCCGACCGGCCTTCGACCACCTCGATCACGTAGTCGCCGCGTGCGAGCGCGGCCGAGCGCCGCGTGCGCAAGTAGTCGACGACCTTGCGTTGGGTCAGCAGTCGCAGCACGTCGGGGTCGAGGTCGGCGACGTACACGGTTGTACCTGAGTGCGCGCGGGCGCGACGACGTTCCCGTTCGAGATGCGCCGTGGTTGAACCGCGCACGAGTCGCAGAACCCAGGTCTCGTCTGATCCCTCCGCGCGCGACACGATGTCGCAACGGCCGCCGAGCTGTTGGAACGCGAGCATCCCGATCGCCTTCTCGCCGAGCGTGCGCGCGTCACCGGCCTTCGACGACTCGAACAGGTTGCGCGCGACCTCGCGGAGGCGATCGGGGCTCATCCCTCGCCCGTCGTCGTCGACCGCGATCACGGGGTACCGTCCTCGGCGCCGCAAGATGACCCGGATCCGTGCGCCCCGCCCGCCGGACTCGGCATACACGTCGGCTGCGTTCGAGACGAACTCGTTCAGCGCGTCCTTGGGATCCTGATACGCCTGCCCGGTGACGAGCACGGCCTTGGCGAGGTTTCCGATCCGGAGACGCACCTTCTCGGCAGTCACCGGCGCATCGTAGGACGCCGGTCAGTTCCGATCGCGGTGCCGCTGATCGGCGCACCACAGAGCAGTAGTGATGTGACCGAGATCGAGTGGGTCGCCGTACCAGCGAGGGGTGACGATGGTCGGGCTGATGGCGATCCCGGCAGCACGGTTGCGCTGCGCGATGTCGCCGGTTGCGCCGCGGAGGGAGACCGACGAGGGAATGACATTGCCAGCCGGGTTCGTCACGACGACGTTGCCGCCGCAGTCGAGGCGGAGCGTCCAGCCGCCTTCATGGACGAGTCGGTGGTGGAAGCAGCACAGCTCCACCAGGTTCTCGAGTTCGTTGCTTCCGCCGTGAGCGCGGTGGTGGATGTGATGGGCGTCGACGAACGTGCGTCGACCACATCCCGGGAAGCGACACCCCTGGTCGCGGGCATGCAGCATGCGCCGTACCCGCCGCGGGATCGCCGGGGTCTTGTTCGTCGCGGTGAGCACGGTGCCGTCTTTGCGGCGGACCATCACGACGGTTGACGCGTCACAGCCCAGACGACGGACGGTCTCCGGCGCGAGGCGCGGGCCACCGTCGAGCTCGCAGACACCGCCGGGATCGTCGTCGGTCAGCACGTCCTCGTCGACGTTCACCACGAGCTGGTACCGGTCGGCGCCCGAGCGGGCGGCAGGACCGTTGGCCATGAACGACTCGGCCATCAGGTTGAGCGCATCGACGTACGTCGCGCTCGCCAGCCTGTGGACTGGCCCCGCGGGGCCACCCTCACCACGCGCGTCGGTGCACAACTGCTCACGCGCGGTGTCGAGTGAGCACAGCACGAGGGCTCCGACCTCCGCTGGGACGCGAGCGTGGATGACGAGCGAGCCGTCGTCGTCCCAGTCGCAACGCAGATACTGCTCAGCCACCTGACGGTTCGCGACCTCGACCTCCTCCTCGGCCGTGAGCACCCCGCGGTAGGCGGAGACGATGCGGTCCACCTGGGACGCGGTCGCGTGCTGGGCGAGCATCACGAGGTCGCCCTCGTTCATCGGCGTCGCCACCCGCGTGAGCGCCCGCACCTTCGAGTAGCTCAACCGACCGGCGGCGAACTCGTCGGTGATCGTCGGCAGCTCGCCGAGCGCGTGAGCGACCCGCAACCGGTCGCGCGCCGCGCGACCGGACAGGCTGCAGTGCCATCCCAACCACTGCACCGCACTGTGACACCCCCACTGCGCCCAGCCCTCGCGACGGTCGTACGCTGCGATCAACTGCAACCAGCGGCACTCCGCCGCCGCGAGTTCCCCCGCCAACTGGGTGATCTCCGCTTCGAGACGCTCCAACGGCATCGTGTCGAGCGCAACCACTTCCCTGACGTCCATCGCGATCCTCCAAGATCGGACATGGGGAAGTAATCGAACTGGTGTTCGTATCATACCGGACCGAACCTTGACCAACAAGGGGCCAAATCCCCTGTGGACAGGCCCCGCGGAGCCTGTCCACAGGGCTTCACGAGGCCCACCGTCCCCGACTTCTGGAAGGGCGTCGCGCTGCAGAGGATCGCCGGCTTCCTGGCTCCGAACGGAGTGCTCCTCGTCCGCGACATCGTCTACGACTTCGAGCCTGCATTGGCGCCCGCCCGGATCGGCGAGTGGCTCGCGGGTGCGTCCGAGGACCCCACCGTCGGCTAGACGGCCGAAGATCTCGTCGAGCACCTCCGGTCCGAACACAGCACCTACCGGGCGGTCCTCGATCCCTGCTCGAGTCTGCCGGATTCCGGATCAT
This sequence comes from uncultured Actinomycetes bacterium, assembly GCA_963819475.1. Classification (GTDB taxonomy): domain Bacteria; phylum Actinomycetota; class Acidimicrobiia; order IMCC26256; family DASPTH01; genus DASUAS01. Next base: position 3,348 of record CAWFWE010000009.1, on the reverse strand, counting down.
CGACGCGCAGTTCCGGCGGTCGGTGTACGCGAGCTATTCGTGCGCCGTCGGCAGGTGAGCAGGGCGAGGGTCGCTGGATCACTCCTCAGTGGAAGTCGCGTGAGCGCAACAGGTCGGTGAGACCGAGTGGCAGGGCGACGATGCGACGCGCCAGCACGTTGGTGACCCCCTGGTACTTCTCGAGCAGGCCCCGGATCTCCAACGCGGGCGCGGTGCGTGCCACCTTGCGGAAGCGCTTCCACACGTCGGGCGTGCAGATCACGTTCACCAGCCCGGTCTCGTCCTCGAGGTTGAGGAAGATCACGCCCTTCGACGTCGACGGCTGCTGCCGGTGCGTGACCACGCCGGCGACGTCGACCACTGTGCGGTCGGGCAACGAGCGCAGGCCCTCGGCGGTGACGATGCCGCGCGCCGCCAGCTGCTCGCGCACCATCTCGGTGGGATGACGGGCCGCCGACAACCCGGTGGCCCAGAGGTCGGCCGCGATCTCCTCGACCTCGTGCATGCCCGGCAGCCTCGGCGCCTCGGCCCCGGTCACCATGCCCGGCAGCTTGTCGGGCCGGGCGTCGCGCAACGCCCCCGCGGCCCACAGCGCCTCCCGCCGACCGTGCTCGAGGCAGCCGAACGCGCCCGCGGTGGCGAGCGCCTCCAGCGCGTCGGTGGGCGCGCCGGTGCGGCGGGTGAAGTCGGCGAGGTCGACGAAGGGCTGCTCGGCGCGCGCGTCGTCGATGCGATCGAGCAGCGCGTCGCTCAACCCGCGGACGTACCGGAGGCCCACCCGCATGGCGTGGATCGACGGGTCGGCGTGCCAGCCCGGACCGGGCCGGCCGATGGGTCCTGCCGCTTCGATGCGCGCCTCCAGCGTGCAGTCGCGGCGCGACCGCTCCACGCACGGGCCGAGGACCTCGACGCCGTGTCGGGTGGCGTCGCGCACGATGGTGTGCGGTGAGTAGAAGCCCATCGGTTGCGCGTTGAGCAGCGCGCAGGCGAACTCGGCCGGGTAGTGCAGCTTGATCCATGAGCTCGCGTACACCAGGTAGGCGAAGCTCACCGAGTGGCTCTCGGGGAACCCGAAGTCGGCGAAGCCCTCGATCTTGTGCACGATGTCGTCGGCGACCTCGCCGGTGATGCCGCGCGCGGCCATGCCCACGAGCAGCCGGTCGCGCATCGCCGCCATCCGCGCCCGCGACCGCTTCGACCCCATCGCCTGGCGCAGCCGGTCGGACTCCCCCGGCGTGAACCCGGCGACGTCGATGGCCATCTGCATGAGCTGCTCCTGGAACAGCGGCACGCCGAGGGTCTTCTCCAGGCACTTCTCCAACAGCGGGTGCGGGTACGTGACCGGTTCGGCGCCGTTGCGGCGGCGCAGGTACGGGTGCACCGAGCCGCCCTGGATCGGCCCGGGACGGATGAGCGCCACCTCCACCACCAGGTCGTAGAAGCACTCGGGCCGCAGCCGCGGCAGCGTGGCCATCTGGGCGCGGCTCTCCACTTGGAACACGCCGATGGTGTCCGCCGCGCTGAGCAACGCGTACACCTCGGGCTCCTGCGGGATGGTGGCGAGGTCGACGTCGACACCTTCGTGCTCGCGCACGAGGTCGACCGCGAGGTGCAGCATCGTGAGCATGCCCAGGCCGAGCAGGTCGAACTTCACCAGACCCGCCGCCGCGCAGTCGTCCTTGTCCCACTGCAGCACCGAGCGGTTCTCCATACGCGCCCACTCCACCGGGCAGCACTCGGTGAGCGGGCGGTCGGCCATCACCATCCCGCCCGAGTGGATGCCCAGGTGGCGCGGGAAGTCGATCACCTGCTCGGCCAGTTGGAGCGCGAGCTTCGGCACGACCGGCGCGCCCGAGTCTTCGCGCAGCGTGTCGAAGCTTCCGGAGTCGTGACCCCACCGGTCGATCCACTTGGTGAGCGCATCGGCGTGGCCGGGTGAGAGACCCACGACCTTCGCCATCTCCCGCAGCGCCGAGCGCGGCCGGTAGGTGATCACATTGGCGACCTGCGCGGCGCGCTCGCGACCGTACTTGCCGTAGACGTACTGGATCACCTCCTCCCGCCGCTGGTGCTCGATGTCGAGGTCGATGTCGGGGGGCCCGTCGCGCTCGAGCGAGAGGAAACGCTCGAACAGCAGACCCAGCGCGACCGCGTCGGCCTGGGTGACCCCGAGCGCGTAGCAGACCGCGCTGTTGGCCGCGCTCCCCCGGCCCTGGCAATAGATGTCGTGCGCCTTGCAGAAGCTCACGATGTCGACCAGCACGAGGAAGTAGCCGGGGAAGTTGAGCTGCTCGATCACCTCGAGCTCGTGCGTGATCTGGTGCAGCGCCTGCTCGTGGTACGAGTGCGTCGACGGGTACCGGAGCCGGGCGCCGCGTGCGGTGAGCTCGCGCAGCCACGTCATCTCGGTGTGGCCGGCGGGGACGTCGTGGTCGGGGAGCTCGGGGGCGGCGTGCCGGAGGTCGAACGCGCACGCCTGCGCGACGTCGACCGTGCGCTCGACCGCACCCGGCCAGCGCGCGAAGCGACGGGCCTGCTCCGCCGCGCTGCGGAGGTGGGCGAAGGGGGCCGCCGGGAGCCAGCCGTCGATCTCGTCGAGCGAACGGCGCGCCCGCACCGCCGCCGAGCGCGGTGGCCAGCGGGCGCTGCGCGGGCGTGGCGTAGTGCACGTTGTTGGTGGCGACGACGTCGACCCCGACCGCCATCGCCACCCGGGCCAGCGCGTCGTTGCGGTGACGGTCGATCGGGTCACCGTGGTCCCACAGCTCCACCAGCACGCGGTCGCGTCCGAAGCCGGCGACGAGCCGCTCGAGCGCGTCGCGTGCCGCGGTGGGACCGTCGCGCACCAACGCCGCGGGCACCGTGCCCTTGCGGCACCCGGTGAGCACGTACCAGCTGTCGTTGCGGGCGCTCGGCTGCGGGTGGAGGTGCACCGGGGCGCGCGCGGCGCGGGCCAGCGCGTCGACCGTGGTGCGCGGCGCTCCCTTCTCCCCCTGCAGCTGCGCCTCGCTGATCGCCCGGGCCAGGCGCGCGTACCCGACCGGGCCCTCCGCCAGCACCAGCAGGTGCTCCCCCTCGGGATCGGGCTCGCCGTTGGCGGGCCGGGTGATCCCCAGCGTCATCTCCGCCCCGAACACGGTGGGGAGGCCGTGGTCGCGCGCCGCCGAGCGCGAAGCGGACGACGCCGTAGAGACCGTCGTGGTCGGTGACCGCCAGCCCCGCCAGCCCGAGGCGCGCCGCTTCGACCGCCAGCTCCTCGGGGTGGCTGGCGCCGTCGAGGAAGGAGAAATTGGTGTGACAGTGCAGCTCGGCGTAGCCCGCCATGGACCGCACGATACCGAACGTGTG
>CAWFWE010000008.1:0-567300 GCA_963819475.1 uncultured Actinomycetes bacterium | reverse complement strand
CCCGATGTTCGCACCCGCCGCCATCGCACGGCTCCACCCGGCGCTGGCGGCGTTCACGGACGCGGCGATCTACGTGTGCGCCGAGTCCGGTTCGATCGACTTCGTCCTCGACCTCGCGAACCCGGTGCCGGCGCAGGCGACGCTCGCATTCCTCGGCCTCGACCTCGACGACTGGCAGCGCTTCGCGGAGCCCGCCCACGAGGTCGTGTACTCGCGACCGGGCAGTGCGGAGTTCCAACGAGCGGTCGAGGGGCAGCAGTGGATGTTCGAGACCGTCGCGGCCGAGGTGATCGAGCGACGGCGCCGGCCCCGCGAGGACAACCTCTCGCGGATCGTGCACGCCGACCTCGACGGCCGGACCTTCACCGACGAGGAGATCGTCTCGTTGCTGGGAACGATCATCAACGGCGGCGTCGACACGACGACCGCGCTCTTCGCCAACGCCATCGAGTACCTCGACCGGAACCACTCACTGCGGGAGCTGCTCATCGCGGAGCCGGAGCTCATCCCGAGCGCGACCGAGGAGTTCCTGCGCTACTTCTCTCCCGTTCAGGCGTTCGCGCGCACCGTCGCCCGCGACACCGAGCTCGGCGACCAGGTCCTCCGCCGCGGCGATCGTGTGCTCGATGTGCTTCGCTCGGCGAACCGCGACGACCGCGAGTTCCCGAACGCGGACGAGTTCATCCCCGACCGCCAGCCCAACCGCCACGTCGCCTTCGGCATCGGGAAGCATCGCTGCATCGGGTCGACGCTCGCCCACGCGGAGTTCGCGACGATGCTCGAGACCACGCTCCGGCGGATCGCCGACTTCCGCATCGTGCGGTCCGAGACCGTGCGGTACCCGTCGCTCGGCATCGTCAACGGGTACGTGAGCATGCCCGCCCGGTTCACCCCCGCCACTCCGGTAGCAAGTTCTTGATATAGTCGCCGGTGGGCCGTCATCAGGCCCGGCTCGCGGACTGGTGTGTTCGCCCGACGGAACGCGCTACTCCGTAGGCGCTCCGTTACAGTCGCCGGTCATGGCAGCGACACGAAACCGAGTGGAGCACACGGATCCAGTGGGCAACGACCAGGGCGACTACCGCCCGCGCGAGTTCGGCCGGATCACGTGGCTGGTCAAGCTGGCCGAGCGGGAGGTCGGACGGGAGCTGGACCGCGAGCTGCGCCACACCGGGCTGACCAAGTCGCAGTTCGGCGTGCTCCAGGCGTTGATGCACCTCGAGAAGGCGTCCTCCGCCGCGCTGGCGCGCACCGTGTTCGTCACGCCGCAGGCGATGGTCGGCATCGTCGCCGGCCTCGAGCGCAAGGGCTTGATCCGGCGGAAGAGCTCGAAGGTGTCGGCCCGCGCCATCGACGCCACCGTGACCGCGGCGGGCAAGAGCGTGTACGCGGAAGGCGTGCGCATGATCCGGAACGTCGACGACATCCTCGCCAAGGAGTTCACGACCGACGAGCTCGACCAGTTCGACGAGTTCCTGGAGCGGACCATCGCCGCCATGCGGCGCGCCGGCCCGCGGGGCACCTGATCGGGCGGCGCCCGCTCAGCGGAACACCGCGAAGCACTTGTTCGAGTTGAACACGTGCGTCTCGACGTAGCTGCTCCATTGGAGCTCGAGCCCCGCCTCCTCGACCGCGCCGACGAGGCAGAACCAGTTCAGCATCTCCTGCTGCCCTGACTGCTCGATGCTCTCGAGCGTCGCGGCGTGCCAGGCCGCGTGCCCGGGATCGACCAGCGCGTCGTAGAACGCGCGGTCGGCGGCGTGGTCCGGGTACATCCGCCAACCGCGGTCGTGGAGGAAGCCGTGTGACCAGCTCGACGACGCGACGAGCGCGACCCGGAGATCCGACGCCGACGCGGCCCGGGCGGCGGCACGACCCAGGTTCACGCACCGGCGTGGTGTCGGGCTCGGCGGGTCCACCGGCGGGATGCCGCCGTCGGGCGCGAAGGGGGCCATACCCCCGCGCCGGCTGACCGCGAGACGTCCGTAGCAGTTCACGGTCATCGGCACGACCGCGTAGGGGAAACCCACGCGGTGGTAGTCGAGGAACAGCACCGTGTTCGAGACCGCGTGGGGGAACGGCCGGTCCTCACGCGTGGCGTACGCGTAGGCGACGTCGAAGTCGTCGTGCAGGAGCGACGCCGCGAGGTGGCGGCCGAACTCGGCGTGGCCCCGGAGCTCGAACTGCGTGTCGACGTCCTCGTCCCAGACGTTCGGGATCGCCGCGCCCGTCGATCCCCGCCACGGCGAGAAGGTCAGGGAGTCGGCCGCGACGACGCAGAACGCGGGGACGACGTCCTCGCGGAACAACTCGTACTGGTCGTCGCCCCAGATCACCACGACGTCCGGGGCGAACTCGTCGAGCGCGGCGCGCACGCGGTCACACCCCGCCACCAGCGCGGCCCGGTGGTCCGCCGCCGCCGCGAGGCGGTCGCGATCGAACTCCTCGCGCATGCCGTCGGGCCAGCCTTCGCCCTCCTTGACCGCGTCGGGCACGTTCGGGTCCGCGAACGCGAACTGCAGGGCGCGATCCATCGCCTCGTCGGGCCAGCCCAGCGGCGGGAAGTGCGTGAGGCCGAGGCCGAGGACCTCACCCATCGAGCGCGCCCAGACCGAAGACCCGCCGGGCGTTGCCGGCGAGCACCTTCTCCTGCTCGTCGGGATCGAGGTGCGCGACCTGTTCGAGGATCAGGTCGCGGGCGTGGGGCCAACTGCTGTCGCCGTGCGGGTAGTCGCACTCCACCATCACGTTCTCCACCCCGAGCTCGCCGATCGAGGCCGCCCCGTGCCGGTCGTCGATGAAGCAGCCGAAGACGTGGTCGCGGAACAGCTCGCTGGGCCGGACGTCGACCGAGCCGAGGTTGAACTCCCCCGCGTCGACCGAGCCCATGCCGGTCAGTCCGAACCCGGTGCCCGTCTTCAGGCGCGGCGCGTAGCGCTCGAACACGTAGTCGGCCCGTTCGAGGATCGCCGGGATCCATCCGATCCCGCCTTCCGAGAGGCAGAGGCGGAGCCCGGGGTGGCGCACGAACAGGCCGCTGTAGAGCCAGTCCGCCAGCGCGGCCGCGGCCAGGTTCGACGGCAGCGTGGCCACGACCAGCGGCGGGGCGTCGTCCGACGTGTGCGGCAGCCTCGACGACGACCCGATGTGGGTGCAGACCGGCATCGCCGCGTCCGCGCACGCGGCGAACACCGGATCCCAGTACCGCCGGCGGTCGTGGACCGAGGGCAGCCCGAGCGCGGCGGGGTTCTCGGAGAAGGTGACCGCACGCGCGCCCTTCGCCGCGCACCGTTCGACCTCCGCGACCCGCGAGGTCGGCGTCCCAGAGCGGCATGATCACGAGCGGGATCAGGCGACCGGGGACCGCCCCGCACCACTCGTCGATCATCCAGTCGTTGTACGCGCGCACGCAGGCCAACCCGAGCTCGCGATCCGTCGCCTCGGTGAACTCCTGCCCGCAGAAGCGCGGGAAGGCGGGGAAGCACAGTGAGGCGTCGATCCCCGCGAGGTCGAGATCGCGGACGCGCTCGGCCGGTTGGTAGCAACCGGGCCGGAGGTCCTCGTAGCGCTCCGGGAAGTCGATGAGGTCGCGCTTGCCCGACGCGGGGTCGAACAGGCGGCCACCGAGCTCGGCGAGCGACTTCTGCTTCGCCTCGAAGCGCCACACGATCTTGCCGTCCTCCTCGACGGCGTGGGGGCACTCGTCCTGCCATTTCGCGGGCAACCGGCTCGTCCAGACGTCGGGCGGTTCGACCACATGGTCGTCGACCGAGATCATGCGCGTGGCGCGCGCTCCGTCGGGCGCGGTCGACCGGGCGCTCATGCTGCTCCTCGCGGTGCGTGGGGAAGGCCGAGGAACTCGACCGCGCTGGCGGTCCGGATCGTCGCCAGGTCCTCGGGCGACAGCGGGTCCTGCTCGTGCAGGCGATCGAGGATGTAGCCGGGATGCTCGGCGAAGAACGGTGCATCGGAGCCGATGACCACGCGCGCCGGACCGACGAGGTCGATGAGCGCCCGCAACGCGTCGGGCTCGTAGGTCAGCGAGTCGAACCACAGTGACCGGACGGCCTCGTACGGTGACTGCCCGCGTTCGGCGCGACCGGCATCGGCGTCCCAGAACGCCAGCATCCGCGGCAGGTGCAGGGGCAGCGTGCCGCCGCCGTGGCTGGCGCAGAGGCGGAGGCCCGGGCTCCGATCGACGAACCCGTTCGCCAGCATCGCCGCGATGCACGTCCCGATCTCCGGTGGGAAGTTCACCGCCGCGGCCATGGGTGGATCGGCGACGCAGTCCCAGTAGGGCGGGTGGAACGCATGGACGAAGACGCAGAGACCCGACTCGGCCGCGGCCTGGAAGAACGGCAGGAAGCCGGTCGCGCCGGTGATCGCGCCGAGGACGTTCGAGCCGATCTCGACGCCGAGCAGACCGAGGTCGCGCACCTCGCCGAGGAGGGCGATGGCCGCGTCGACGTCCTGGAGCGGCACGGTGCCCAGGCCCACGAGTCGGTCGGGCGCGCCCGCCACCATCGTCGCGATCGCCTGGTTGAGGCCGCGGCAGAAGCTGCGCCCGAGGTCGGGCTCCGCCCAGTAGCTGAACAGCTCGGGCATGACCGAGACCGCCTGCATGGCGATCCCACCGTCGTCCATCGCCGCGACGCGGGCGTCCACGTCCCACGCCTCGCGCGTCACGGTGCGGAACACCCGGCCGTTCACCATCACGTCGGCGGTGTCGCCCGCGGCGACGAACGACGCGAAACGATCGTCGTGACCGAAGGGCAGACCCTCCGGCACCACGTGGGTGTGGACGTCGATGACCGGTGAGCTCGGTGTCACGGCAACCCCCTTCGAGCTCAACCATGGCATCAATCTCAAGCTGTGGTCAACACGTTGATATTGGGATACGCTCCCGCCCAGCGCCGCTCGAAGGGGGAACCGTGGCTGTCGTCTCACTCAGCGATCCTGACTTCCTCGTCGACCCGTACCCGGCGATCACCGAGCATCGCGACGAAGGCGTCGTCCCGAACACCGACCAGGGCGGTTGGTGGGTCCTCGACTCGGAGACGATCTGGCGCCTCATCCGCGACCCCAACTCGGCGAGCGATCCCGAGAAGGCCGACCCCGACGCGCCCATCACGAAGGTGTTCAAGCAGGCGCGGCTCTCGATGTTCTACATGGACCCGCCCGACCACACGCGCATCCGCGGCTCGGTGAAGGTCGACTTCACACCGCGCGCGGTCAGTGGCCTCGAGCAGACCATCGTCGCCACCACGGGGGAGGCCCTGGACGCGCTTCCCCGGTCGGGCCGCATCGACATCGCGGCCGAATTCGGTGACCGCGTGCCCATGACCGTGATGAGCGACTTCCTCGGCGTCGAGCCCGATCGGCGGGACGAGTTCCGGGTCTGGACGCTCACACGCATCACGGGCATGTTCGACCCGAAGCGCAACGGCACGCCCGAGTTCGTCGAGTCGACCGAGCAGTTGCGGGGGTACTTCTCCCAACGCATCGCCGAGGCACGGCGAGCACCCGTGGGCGGGCTCGTCGACCGGTTGGTCGAGTCGGGCGAGCTCTCGCACGACGAGATGGTCGACCTGCTCATCATCATGCTCGGCGCCGGGATCATCACCACCGCCGACCTGATCGGCAACACCTTGCACGCGTTGCTCACCAGCCCTGGAGAGCTCGATGCCCTGCGCGCCGACCGGTCCCTCGTGCCGGAGGCGATCGAGGAGACCCTGCGCTTCGACTCGCCGGCGCTGTCGGCGGGGCGCATCCTCACCGAGGACAGCGAGTTGTTCGGGCACCCGATGGCGGCCGGCACCTGGCTGCGGCTGATGACCGCGGCGATCGGGCGCGACCCGGCGCGCAACCCCGATCCCGACACGTACTCGGTCACTCGCCCGCGCAAGGAGTACGCCGCGTTCGGCGGTGGGCTGCACCACTGCCTCGGCATGCACCTCGGCAAGCTCGAGGCGATCGTCGCCCTGAACATGCTCATGGACCGGTACCCGGAGCTCGCGCTCGCCGACACGCCCACGCCGGCGTCGCGCCGGGGCATCCCGGGCTTTCGCGGGTTCGAACACCTCATGATCGACGTCCCGTGAAGATCGGCATCAACGGCAACAAGTTCGTCGCGACCGGCGATGTCGCGCTGCTGGCCGGGCACGCGGGCGAAGCCGCGGCCACGGGCGTCGACGCGTACTGGCTCGCCCAGCACCCGGCGGGGTCACTCGACGCGCTCACCGCGCTGGCGATCATCGGCCGCGACGTGCCGCAGCTCGCGCTCGGCGTGGGTGTCGTGCCGGTGTGGGGTCGCCATCCCGCCGCCCTCGCCGCGCAGGCCCTCACCGCGGCGCAAGGGATCCCGGGTGGGCTCACCCTCGGCATCGGGCTCTCGCATCCCGCGATGGTGGCGGAGCACCTCGGCGACCTCTACGGTCGGCCGCTCGCGACGATGCGCGAGTACCTCGAGGTGCTGGTGCCGCTGGTCACCAACGGCACGGTGGACCACGCCGGCGACCGCTTCACGTGCCGCACGACGGTCGCGCTCGCCGGCACGGAGCGACCGACCGTGCTGGTCGCGGCGCTGGGCGAGCAGATGCTGCAGCTCGCAGGACGCCTCGCCCACGGCACCATCACGTCGTGGACGGGACCGAACACGTTGCGCGACCACGTCGTGCCCACCATCACGCACGCCGCCGCCGCGGCGGGCAACCCGCCGCCGCGGATCGCCTCCATCTTCCAGGTCTGCGTGACCGACGACGTCGACCGCGCCCGCGAGACGGTCCATCAGTGGTTCGAGTTCCACGGCAAGGCGCCGTCCTACGAAGCCATGCTGGAACGGGAGGGGGTGGCATCGGCCAGCGACGTCGCGATCGTCGGCACCGAGGACGACGTGCGGCGGCGGATCCTCGAGCTGGCGGACATCGGCGTCACCGACCTCGTGGTCGGCGAGGTGCTCGCACCGGGCGAGACCGACACGCAACGCACCCGCCGCCTCCTGGCCGAGCTGGTCGGTAGCTCCTCGCCCGCACGGTGAGCGACGTGACGCAGTCCGTCGACCGGTCGCCGGCCGGTGCGATCTCGCCGTCCACGTACCGGCTCGAGGACCAGTTCGGTGCGCGCGAGGGTCGGGTCACGATGAGCGGGGTGCACGCGCTCCTGCGGGCGCCGCTCGACACCGTGCGACGCGACGCGACCCGCGGCCGGCGTACGGCCGGTGTCGTGTGCGGGTACCGGGGTTCGCCCCTGGGCACCGTCGACACCACGTTCGCGGCGCACGAGGCCGAGTTCGCCGCCCACGACATCCGGTTCGTCAACGGGGTGAACGAGGACCTCGCGGCGACCGTGCTGTGGGGCACGCAACGGTCGCAGCAGGAGCCCACATCCACCGTCGACGGCGTGGTCGGGCTCTGGTACGCGAAGGCACCCGGCCTCGACCGCTCGGGTGACGCGCTGCGGCACGCGAACCTCTCGGGGGTGCCGCCGACGGGCGGCGTGCTCGCCGCCGTCGGTGACGATCCCGAGTGCAAGTCGTCGACCGTGCCGTCGTCGACCGAGTGGACGCTCGCCGACCTCGCCATGCCCGCGCTGGCGGCCGCCTCGGTCCAGGAGGTGCTCGACCTCGGGCGCCACGGCTACGAGCTGTCCCGGCGGAGCGGCTCGTGGGTGGGCCTCAAGCTCCACAGCGACGTCGCCGACGGCTACGCCACCGTCGACGTGGGCCGGCCGATGCCGGAGGTCCCGCCGTACGAGCGCGACGGGCAGCCCTGGGCCGCCCACCTCGACGACCGCATGTTCGCGCCCTGGTCGATGCTCCTCGAGGAGGAAGCGGTCGGCGCGCGCCTGGACGCGGTGCACCACTACGTGCGGAGTGCCGGGCTCGACGTCGTCCACGGCCACGGCCGCGCGGGTCGGCATCCTCGCCGCCGGCAAGACCTACGGCGACGTCGTCACCGCGCTCGCCGACCTCGGCATCGAGCTCGGTGATCTCCCCGCGCTGGGCATCCGGGTGCTCAAGCCGGCGCTGGTGTGGCCGCTCGAGCCGACGATCGTGCAGGCCTTCGCCGCCGGGCTCCACGAGATCGTGGTCGTCGAGGAGAAGCGCGCGTTCCTCGAGGAGCAGGTGAAGTCGCTGCTGTACGGCACCGCCGACGCCCCCGTGGTCACCGGCAAGCGCGACGCCGACGGCGGGCGCCTCGTCCCCTCCGGTGGCGTGCTCGACGTCACCGTCGTCGCCGACGCGCTGCGGAGCCGGCTGGCTCAGCACCTCGATCCGGCGCGCCTGCGACCGGCCCGCGCCCGGATCGTGGTCGCGGCCGATCTCCCGGCCCGCACGCCGTACTTCTGCTCGGGGTGCCCCCACAACCGCTCCACCGTGGTCCCGGAGGGCTCGGTCGCCGGGGGTGGGATCGGGTGCCACGGGATGGCGTTGTTCACGAGGGAGCGCGCCACGGGGACCACCCAGATGGGCGGCGAGGGCGCGCAGTGGGTGGGCGCGTCGCTGTTCAGCAGCGAGCTCCATCGCTTCCAGAACATGGGCGACGGCACGCTGGCCCACTCCGGGTTCCTCGCGGTGCGGCAGGCGGTGGCCGCCGGCACCACCGTGACGTTCAAGATCCTCGCCAACGGCGTGGTCGCGATGACCGGGGGCCAGCACGCGGCAGGATCGCTGTCGATCCCCGCGCTCACCCGGCAGCTGGAGGCGGAGGGCGTCCGCCGGATCGACGTGATCAGCGACGAGCCGGGCCGCTACGGGAGGGCCCCCGGGTTCGCGCCCGGGGTCCGCGTGCACGGGCGGAAGCACCTCGACGCGGTCCAGCGGGAGCTGCGCGACACCCCCGGCGTCACTGCGCTGATCTACGACCAGGCCTGCGCCGCCGAGTTGCGCCGCGAGCGCAAACGGGGCCGCGCGCCGACGCCACGCACGCGCGTGATGATCAACGAGGCCGTCTGCGAGGGCTGCGGCCACTGCGGCGACGTCTCGAACTGCCTGAGCGTGCACCCGGTCGAGACGCCCTTCGGGCGCAAGACGCGCATCCACCAGGACTCGTGCAACCTCGACATGAGTTGCATCGAGGGCGACTGCCCCGCGTTCGTGACCGTGACGCCACGCCGGACCCGCGGCCCCGCCCGCCGTCAGCCCGGCATCGACACGCGGTCGCTCCCGGAACCGTCGCGGCCGGCGAGCGCGGCGCTGCTCGTCGCCGGCATCGGCGGGACCGGCGTGGTCACCGTCGGTCAGGTCCTGTCCACCGCCGCCAACCTCGACGGGCTGGAGGTCTCGAGCGTCGACCAGACGGGGATGGCCCAGAAGGGTGGGCCGGTCGTGTCACACCTGCGCATCGGGCGCGACGCCATCGACGGCGCGGCCCGGCTCGAGGAGGGGCGCGCCGACGTGTTCCTCGTGTTCGACCTCCTGACCGCCGTCGCACCGGCCAACATGGCCCGCCTCGACCCGGAGCGGACGCAGGCGGTGGTGTCGACCGCCCAGGTGCCGACCGGGGCGATGGTGGCCGACGTCGACCGGGAGGACTTCCCCGACCTCGCGCGCCTTCGCGGGCGGCTGGAGGAACGCACGCACGAGCGCGTGTACCTCGACGCGGAGGCCGTCGCCCTCGCGGCCTTCGGCTCGCAGCCGGCCGCCAACCTGGTCGTCGTCGGGGTGGCGTACCAGCGCGGGCTGCTCCCCCAGTCGGCGTCCGCCATCGAACGGGCGATCGAGCTGAACGGCGTCGCGGTGGAGACCAACACCGCCGCCTTCCGCCTGGGTCGCGAGATCGCCATCGATCCGGCGCGGGCCACCACGGGATCGCGCGGTCGCGCCTCCTGCGCTGAGCGCGGACGCCGCGACGTTGTGCGCACGCGTCGACGCCGAAGCCGTGCTGCGCGAGATCCTGACCTGGCGCGTCCCCGAGCTGATCGCGTACCAGGACGCCGACTATGCCGCGCGCTACGTGGACGTCGTCGCCCGGGCCCGGCGGGCCGAGCTCGCGGCCGGCGACGTCTCGGGCGACTTCGCTCGTACCGTCGCTCGCAACCTCTTCCACCTGATGGCGTACAAGGACGAGTACGAGGTCGCCCGGCTGCACCGCCGGGCGGCGTTCCGTGACGACGTGGCGGCCGAGTTCGGCGCCGGTGCCGACCTCACCTTCCACCTCCAACCGCCGGTCGCGAGTCGCATCGGGTTGCAGCGCAAGGTCCCCGTGCGGGCGCGCGCGGCGCGGCCCGCGTTCTGGGCCCTGACCAAGATGGTGAAGCTGCGCGGCACCCCGTTCGACCCGTTCGGCCGGTCCGAGGAGCGGCGCGACGAACGCCGGCTCATCCGCGAGTACGTCGCGCTGGTCGACGACCTCGCTCGTCACCTCGGCACCCCCGCCGCGGCAGACGCGGTCCGCGTCGCCGGACTGGTGGACATGGTGCGCGGCTTCGCCGCGGTCAAGCAGCGCAACCTCGAGCGCTACCGGTCCGAGCTCGCGACCGCGCTGGCCGATCTCCCACCCTCGCCGAACCGCAACCTCGGAAGGATCGAACCATGAGCCATCCCCCGCGCGTGGCGGTCGTGACCGGCGCCGCCGCCGGCATCGGCCGCGCCTACGCCGAGCGCCTCGCTGCCGACGGGCTCGTCGTCGCCGCGGTCGACCTCGCGCCGCCCGACGACACCGTCGCCGCGATCACCAAGGCCGGCGGCACCGCCGCCGGGTTCACCGCCGACGTCACCGACCCCCGCGTGGTCGACGACTGCGTGGCGTCGATCTGCTCGACCTCCGGAGCGCCGGCCGTCCTCGTGAACAACGTCGGCACCTACCCGGTGACCAAATGGGACGAGCTCACGCTCGACGAGTTCCGGCGCGTGATGGCGGTGAACCTCGAATCCGCGTTCCTCCTGTGCAAGGCGTGCATCCCGTCGATGCGCGCCGGCAACTGGGGACGCATCGTCAACGTGACGTCGCGCACGTTCTGGCTCCCGGTACCCGACATGGCCGCCTACCTCGCGAGCAAGGGCGGGGTGATCGGGCTGACCCGCGCGCTGGCCACCGAGCTCGGCGCCCACAACATCACCGTCAACGTCGTCGCGCCCGGCCTGACCCGGACCGCGACCATGGAGGCCTCGACCGCCGACGCAGTGTTCGCGATGACGGCGAACATGCAGGTGATCAAGCGCACGCAGGAACCCGAGGATCTGGTGGGGCTGGTCTCGTTCCTCGCGTCGGACGACTCCGCGTTCATGACCGGCCAGACGCTGATGGTCGACGGCGGGTTGATCCGCCTCTGAGGCGAGGCACGCCGGTCGCTACGTGCGGACGCAGTGCGCGGCGGTGACCAAGGGCAGGTCCTTGTAGGTCACGACCCCGGGTCGGGCCGCGACGACGTGCGGGATGGCGTGCACCGTCGGCAGGGCGGTCATCAACATGGCCAGGCCCATGAGCAGCTCGGACGAGCTGCCCTCCGGCGGCCAGCCCGCGAAGTGCATCTTCACCGTCGGGATGCCGTCGATCTGGACGTGCCACCCGTGACGGATCTCCCAGTTCGGTTCGACGTCCTCGGTCATCTTCCAGATCGTGCCGAGCTCGATGACCTCGGCGCCGTCGACGATGCCGAGCCAGGTGTTCTTCAGCCCCGCGATGTGTCCCTTCTCGATCGTCATCCAGCCGAGGTCGAGGTCCTTGGTGGCCAGCGCGACCTCGGGGACGTACCGGATCTCGTCGAGCTGCACCTCGAGCGCGTCGGCCATCATCGCCACCGTGTCCTCGAAGACCGCGGTTCCCTGGTGGAAGTACTTGTCGAGATCGGGCTCCGACGGGTCGTGACCGAACGCGACGGTCTCCCAGAGCTCGGGTGAGTCGTAGCCCGAGCACTCGGCCTCCTCCCACACCGAGAGCTTGCGCACCTCGCTGCAGACACCGGTGGCGGTGAGCATGAGCTGGTTCACGAACCCGGGGTTCACGCCGCTGGCGAACAACGACGCGTCGCCCGTGCGGCCCGCCTCGGCGAAGCGCTCCTCGGCGCCCCACCAGCGGCCGGTGATCACGTTGGCGGTGCTGACGACGTTGATCCCGGCCTCGAGGAACCGGCAGATGGTGTCGGTGTGCTCCGGGACGGCTTCCGTGCGCATGATCGGGTAATAACCGACCACGTCCGGGCGCAGGGCCAGGATCTCCTCGACGTCGCTGGTCGCGAGGATGCCGAGCGGCTCGGTGCCGATGAGCTCGCCGACGTCGCGGCCCGCCTTCTCCGGGCTCCACGCGTACGCGCCCACCAATTCCATGTTCGGGTGCTCGACGATCGCCCGCCCGGCGAAGCTCGCAACGTGGCCGGTGGTCCACAGGACGACGCGGTACGACATGGCAGTCCTTTCAGGGAGAACTCGTTGGATGCGGCACTCGACTAACGGAGGACGTCGGGATCGGCCCGCACGATCTCCTCGTACAGCGGCTGGAAGCCCATCCAGCCATGGACGTGCTCACCGACCTGGGCGCGGGTGTGGGCGGCGACGGCCGGGCCGAGCGGGCGGTACGGCGCGGATCCGTCGGCGGTCGGCGGGAGGGACGCGAGGAGCAGCTGCGCCTCGCAACACCGTTCGAGGAGGTGCAGCCAGAACGCGGCCTCGTCGACCGTCTCGCCGACGGTCAGGAGCCCGTGGTGCTGGAGGAGCAGCGCCTTGTTGCCGCCCAGCGCGCCGGCCAGCGCGCCGCCTTCCTCGCGGCCGTACACGACGCCGGAGAAGTCGTCGAAGATCGCGTGGTCGTCGTAGAACGCGCACGCATCCTGGCTCAACGGTTCCAGCAGGCGGCCGGTGGCCGACCACGCCCGGCCACTGCGCGTGTGGGCGTGCGCGATCGCGGTGACGTCGGGCCGCGCCCGGTGGATCTCGGAGTGGATCGCGAACGCCGCCGCGTTCACGGCCCCTTCACCGGCCAGGAGCCGGCCCTCCAGGTCGACGAGGAGGAGGTCGGACGCGCAGAGGTGGCGCCAGCTCCTCCCGAACGGGTTGAGCCAGAACCGGTGGGGGAACTCGGGATCCCGAACCGTGATGTGTCCCGCGACCCAGTGGTCGTAGCCCAGGTGCGCGAAGAGGCGGTAGGCGACCGCGAGGCGGCCCTTGCGGTGCGCGCGCTCGTCCTCCACCGACGTGAACGTCGGCGGTGCCACTGCCGCGCCCGACGGCAACACCCCGGGGTGGGCCATCACGTGCCCCGCCCGTGCTCGTCCCGCCGCGGACCGTCCCGATCGTCGCACCACGCGCCCGCGGTGAAGGTCTGCCCGAGCAGGCGCAGCCCGCGGCCGAGGTAGGCCGCACACGACCGCAGCACCCGCGCGCCCACGCCCGAAGGAGCCGTGGCCGGGTCGCTCGGGGCGACGCGCACCACCTGGAGGCGTCGGGTGGCGTCCCCGTTCACGAGCCGTGCCACGGTCGTCCGTTCCTGTCCGCGTGCGCCCGGCGGTTACGACGCATCCTCGGCGAGCCAGGGCATGAACGGCAGGAGCGGTGAGACGTCGGCGTAGAGCTTCTCCGCGAGCAACTGGTCGCCGTCGAACGGGAACAGGCCCACCGAGCGGATCTCGAGGTTCTGGCCCTTCTGCTCGCCGTCGAACCCGTCCGGGAAGATGGTGAGGACCTCCACGACGGTCGCCTCGGGCGAGTGGTAGAAGGCCTGCGCGAGGTGCGTGTTGGGTCCCATCGAGTCGAAGAACGTCTGGAGGAACTGCCGCACCTCCTCGCGGCCCTCGACCACCTTGCCCACGGTGACGAGGTCGTAGACGGGGACGCCGCTGAACGTGGCGAGCACCGACTCCACGTCCTTGCGGGTCTCGCCGTCGAGGTGGGCCGCGAGGGTCTTCTCACGGGTGGCGATGATCTCCTGGGTCAGCATCTGGTGTCGTCCTCTCTCGATGGATGGGAACGGCTCAGTACCGCGTCATGGCCTTGGCGACGGCGTCGTCGACCTCGCTCGTCGGGCGACCCACGCCGCCCGAGCAGCTGAAGCCCCCGTCGACCGGGAGGTTGACCCCGGTGATGTACGAGGACTCGTCCGAGGCGAGGAACACGGCGGCGTTGACGATGTCCTCGACCTCGCCGATCCGGGGAACCAGGCACTTGCTGGCGAACAGCGTGCGGAGGGGCGCATCGGGCTCCTCGCCGAGGAACGGCCGGAGCTGCGGTGTGTCGATCACGCCCGGCGAGATGCTGTTCACCCGGATGTTGCGGCTCGCCAGCTCGATGGCGAGGGTCTCGGTGAGCCGGATCACCGCCGCCTTGGCGACGCAGTGGACCAGGTTGCCGGCGGCGTTGCCGGGCATGCCCGAGCCGATCATGCCGGCGATCGAGCCGACGTTGAGGATCACCCCGCGGCCCCGGCGTTCGAACACGGGCAGCGCGTGCTTCACCGAGAGGTAGACCAGCGTGACCTCGTTGGCCATGTTCCAGTCCCAGTCGGCGCGCGTGACGTCCTCGAGGTTCGCGGCCTTCGCCACCGCGGCGTTGTTGTAGAGGATGTCGAAGTCGCCGTACGCCTGCACCGCGGAGGTGATCCACCCCTCGACCGCATCCTCGTCGGTGAGGTCGACCGGTTGGAACGAGACCATCTCACCGCCGGCGGCGCGGACCATCTCGACGGTCTCTTCCGCCTCGGCGACCTTCACGTCGCAGCCGACCACCTTCGCGCCCTCGGCGGCGAAGTGCACCGCGGCGCGGCGACCCTGACCGCCTGCGGTCCCGCTGATCAGCGCGACCTTGCCGGCAAGCCGTCCTGGCATCGTCTCCCCCCGGTCCGCGCACGTACGATCACGACGTCTATCAAGACGTTGATCAAGTGGTTGTGAGACTACATGGTCGGGCGCTCCGGCGCACCCTCTCCGGTGAGCTCGGGCGGGAGGGTGCCCCACATCCAGTCCTGCATCGTGGTCCGCACCGCGATCCGCCACCCGGCGTCGGTGCACACCAGCTGGTCGACGTAGCGGCCGCCCGGTTCGAACAGGTGGACGGACCCGTCCGGGCGGGCGAAGCCCATGGGGGATCGCCAGTACGTGACCGACGTCGCGCTCGAGCGGTCGGGCGCGAACGTGACGACGACGTTCGTGATGTAGTGCTTGCGCACGGGAAAGGCCGCGAGTGACTCCTCGCTCCACTGCCGCACCTCGGGATGCCAGCGACCGCGCGGGCCGCCGATGCCCGCGTAGTCGACTTCCCCGTCCGCGGTGAAGACCGAGTCGACCAGCTCGTAGTCGGCGGTGTCGATGCCCGTGGCGTAGCGGTACATCAGCTGCTCGATCTCGTGCTGGTCGGCCAGCTCCTCGAGCGAGCACCGCGCGGTCATTGGGCCGAGTACCCACCGTCGACCGGCAGCACCACCCCGGTCACGAACGACGCCGCGTCCGAGCACAGCCAGAGCACGGCGTCGGCGACCTCCGGCGACTTCCCCATCCGGCCCAGTGGGTGCATGCCGTGGAAGGCCTCGGGTGGCACCTCCATGTTGACCGCGGTCCGCTCCATCAACGGCGTCTCGATCATGCCGGGCGAGGTCGCGTTCACGCGGATGCCCGCCGGGGCGTAGTCGAGCGCCGCCGAGCGGGTGAGCCCGGCGACCGCGTGCTTGGTGGAGCTGTAGAGCGAGCCGTTGGCGGCACCGACCAGCCCGAGGATCGACGACGCGTTCACGATGGCGCCGCCGCCACGCGCCACCATCGCCGGGATCTCGTACTTCATCGAGAGCCAGACGCCCTTGGTGTTGATCGCCTGCACCCGGTCCCATTCCTCTTCGGTCACGTCGGCCACCGCGCGTGGCGCGGCCTCGATCCCGGCATTGTTGAACGCGACGTCGAGCCCCCCGTACGTGTCCGTGGCGGTCGCGACCATGCGCTCGACGTCGGCGGCCTTCGCCACGTCGGTGAGGACGCCGACGCCCTCCCCGCCGGAGTCCTTGATCGCGCGCACCGTCTCGTCGAGCGCGGTCGCGTCGAGGTCGGCGACCACGACGTTCGCGCCGGCGCGCGCGAACGCGTCCGCCGTCGCCCGGCCGATGCCGGAGGCACCGCCCGTGACCACCGCCACCTTCCCCGTGAAGTCGTGCTGCACGTGCTGGCCCTTCCTCTCAGGCGCCCGCGATGGCGCGCCAGACCCGTTCCGGGAGCAGCGGCATGTCGAGGTGGCGGACCCCGTACCCCGAGAGCGCGTCGATCACGGCGGACTGCACTGCCGGTGCGGAGCCGATGGTGCCCGCTTCACCGACCCCCTTGGCGCCGAGCGGGTTGTACGGCGTCGGCGTCTCCTGGTGCACGATCTCGAAGTCGGGGAGCTCGGCCGCCGAGATGAACGTGTAGTCGGCGAGGTTCCCGGTGACGGGGTTGCCGTCGGCGTCGTACGCGAACTCCTCGACCAGCGCCTGGGCCGCCCCCTGGGCGATGCCGCCGTGCACCTGACCTTCGAAGATCAACGGGTTCAACACGGTGCCGGCGTCGTCGCAGGCGACGAACCGGACGAGCTCGACCTTGCCGGTCTCCACGTCGACGTGCACCACCGCGAGGTGCGCGCCGAACGGGTACGTCGGGCCGGGCGCGACGAAGCTCGACTCGACGTCGAGGGCGGCGTGGCCGTTCGCGCTGCTCGCGCTGCTCGCGCTGGCGAGGTCACCCCACGACTTCGCCATGGTCGGGGTCCCGCGCACGTGGAACGCGCCGGTCTCCTTGTCGAGCACCACGTCGTCGAGGTCGGCCTCGAGGAGCTCGGCGGCGAGCGAGCGGGCCCGGTCGACCACCTCGATGCTGACCTGTTGCACCGCCGCGCCCCCCTGCTGCAACGAGCGGGACCCGAACGTGCCCCCGCCCACGGGGACGCGGTCGGTGTCGCCGTGCACGACATCGATGCGGTCCATCGGGATCCCCAGCTCCGACGAGGCGATCATCGACCACGACGTGTCGTGGCCCTGGCCGTGCGGCGAGGTCCCCGTGAACACGGTCGCCGCCCCGTCGTCGTGGATGCGGATCCGGGCGACCTCCTGCGGGTTGGAGTCGGTCACCGACTTCCCGGTGATCTCGACGTAGCAGCTGACCCCGATCCCCATCTGCACCGGGTCGCTGCGCTCACGCCGGCGGCGCTGCTCGGCGCGGAGCTCGTCGTACCCGGCGCGCTCGAGCACGGCGTCGAGCGCGCCCACGTAGTCGCCGACGTCGTAGACCGCGCCCATCACCGTCGTCATCGGCTCCGAGAACGGCGGGACCAGGTTCCGGCGCCGGACCTCGACCGGATCGAGTCCCGTCTCGAGCGCGAACAGGTCCATGGCGCGCTCGATCGCCGCGACCGCCTCGGGACGCCCCGCGCCCCGGTACGCCGCGACCGGCGTGGTGTTGGTGACCACGCTCTTGGTCACGCACTCGACCTTGGGGATGTCGTAGACCGAGGGTGCCATCGTGCGCGTCATGAGCACCGGGATGATCGACGCGAACCCCGGGTAGGCGCCGGCGTCCTGCACGATGTTCAGGCGGTACGCCTGCACGTCACCGTCGCGCGTCCCGCCGATGGTGATCTCGTGGTGCTGGGCGCGTCCGTGCTCGAGCGCCTGCATGCTCTCCGAACGCGTCTCGGTCCACCGCACCGGTCGCTGCAGCGCGGCCGCGAGCCCGCCGAGCATCAGCTCCTCGCCGTGCACGCCGGACTTGGCCCCGAACCCTCCGCCGACGGCGGGCGTCACCACCCGGACCGACGCCGGCTCGTAGATCATCGACAGCACGTTGTGCACCACGTGCGGGATCTGCGACGTCGCCCAGTGCACGAGCTTGCCGTCCGCGGTCCACGCCGCGGCGGCCGACCGGACCTCGAGCGGGCACGGCGCGACCCGCTGGTTCACGAGCCGCTCCGTGACCACCACCTCGCACCCGTCGAACAGGTCGTCGCTCTCGGGCGGGACTCCCATGTGCGCGGAGTCGCCGCACACGTTGGTGCCGACGGCGGGGAACAGCAGGACCTCGTCCCGCAGCGCGTCCATCGGATCGACGACCACCGGCAGCGGGTCGTAGTCGACGACGACGAGCTCGGCGGCGTCCTCACCCTGGTCGGCCCGTTCCGTGACCACCGCGGCGATCGGCTCGCCGACGTAGCGGACGACCTCGCACGCGAGCGGGCAGGTCGTGAACATGGGCGAGTACGGCGAGGGCTGCGGCGTGAGCCCGAGCTCGTTGGCGGTGAAGATGCCGACGACGCCGGGCTGCCGGAGCGCCTCCGCGGTGTCGACGTCGGAGATCCGCGCGTGCGCCATCGCCGATCGCACGTAGGTCACGTGCAGGGCACCGTCGAGGAGCGGGTCGGTGATGTCACTGACGAAGGCCGTCGTGCCGGTGAGGAGGCCGGGGTCCTCCACCCGGACGACCCGGTTGCCGAGGACGCTCACAGCATCGGTGAGGGCATCACCGGCAACCCCAAGAGGAGGTTGCCGTAGGTCCCGTACGCGTTGTCGACCCCGAACCCGACGTGGGCGGCGACGCCGTGCACATCGCGCCAACCCTGCTGCACCGGATGGTGCTCGAAGAGACCGGAGCCGCCGCTGAACTGCATGCAGCGCTCGACCACGTCGACGCACATCCGCACCGCGTAGGTCGCGTTGCGACCGGCGCGGACGCGCAGCTCCTGGTCGAGCGGGCCGCGCAGGATGGCCTCGTCGATCGCGCGCGGCGTCGTGGTCATGAGCAGCCGGGCCGCCTCGAGCTGCGCCGACAGCTCACCCGCCCGGATCAGCGTCGGCGCCTGCTTGCCGACCTCGGCGCCGGTGAAGACCTGACGCTTCCCCGCGATGTAGTGCACCCAGTCGTCGAAGGTCCGCTCGGCGGCGCCGAGCGCGGGTGCCGAGAGGTAGTACGCGAGCGCGGGACCGAAGGGGAGGCGGAAGAGCGGCGCCGGGTTGAACGCGGAGCCGGGGGCGGTTCCCGCGCTCACCTCCCAGGGGTTGATGCACCGGTGGTCGGGGATGAAGGCGTCGTCGACGACGAGGGTGTGCGACCCGGTGCCCCGCATGCCCACGGTTCGCCAGTCGTCGTCGACCCGGTAGTCCGACCGCGGGAGGAGACCCCACACCAGCGTCGGCGGCTCGTCGGGGCCCGCCGGCGGCAGCACGATGCCGAGCATGGCCCAGGAGCAGTGGTCGGACCCGCTCGAGAACGGCCAGCGCCCCTGGACGCGGTACCCGCCCTCGACCTTCTCGCAGTGGCCCTCGGTGGCCGCGAACGACGACGACATCATCACGTCGGGGTCGCGCCCCCACATCTCCTCCTGCGCCTCCGGCGGGAACAGGCAGACCAACCAGAAGTGGCTGGCGATCAGGCCGAACACCCACCCGGCCGACGCGTCACCCTTGGCGACCTCGGCGATCACCTCGACCGCGGCCTCGGTGCCGAGCTCGGCGCCGCCCCAGCGCGAGGCCTGGTTGATCCGCATCAGGCCGCTCGCCACGAACTCCTCCATGGTGGCGTCGGGGACGCGCCGGAGGGCTTCGGTCTCCGCCCGCCGGTCCACGAGATTGGCGGCGAGCTCGCGGGCGCGGGCGATCGCGCCCTCGCGCGTCAGCCCGGCGAGACGGTCACGGTCCTGGGCACCGATCAGGGTCATCGGCCTGTTCTCCGTTCTCCGAGGGATGGGGCGGGGCGGGTCGCGCTCACAGGTCGATCATCAACTTGATCGCCTCGCCCCGGTGCAGGCGGTCGTACGCGGTGAGCTGCTCGTCGAAGGGCACGCGCTCGACCCATCCGTCGGCCGGGTACCGACCCGCCGCCATGTGGTCGATCACGGCGTCGAACTCGCCGTTGTACGAGAACGACGACACGATCTCGAGCTCGCGCATCATCACGTCGGTCGGGTTGTAGGTCACGGCCTCCATGTACGCGGCGACGGTCACGACGCGGCCGCGGGTGCTCGCGACCCCGAGCGCGGCGGTGAAGGACGCGGGGACGCCCGCGGCGTCGACGACGACCCGGGCCCCGGCACCCTTCGTGCGGTCGCGCACCTCCTCCACGACGTCGGTGGCCGCCGGGTCGAGCACGCGCTCCGCTCCGAGGGCGCCGACCGCGGCGCGGCGCTCCGCCGCGGGCTCCACCACGGTGACGTCGTCGACTCCGAGCGCGCGCAGGGCGAGGTAGGCGCCGATGCCGATGGGACCGGCGCCGAACACGACCGCCGCGTCACCGGGGTGCGGCTCACCGCGCAGCACGGCCCGGTAGGCGACCGACATGGGCTCGACCAGGGCGCCGTGGACGGGACCGAGGCCCTCGGGCATCCGGTGGGCCATGTGCTCGCGCACCACGGTGAACTCCGAGAGGCCGCCGCCGGGGCCACCGAGGCCGTGGCACAGGACCTCCCAGCAGAGGTTGGGGTCACCGTCGACACAGGGCGCGCACGTGCCACACGGCCAGAGCGGTTCGATGGCGACGAGGTCACCGACCGCCACCGAGGTGACGTCGCGGCCGACGTCGACGACCTCCCCCGAGAACTCGTGCCCGACCACGGTGGGCAGGGGCGCGGGGCTCATCGGGCCGACGAAGTACTGGTGCAGGTCGGTGCCGCACAGCCCGTTGTGCAGCGACCGGACCTTCACCGTGCCGGGGGTCGGGTCCGGTTCGGGGATGTCCTCGAGCCGGACGTCTCCCGGTCCGTAGTAGAGGGCTGCGCGCATGTCCGAGGTCCCCCTGGCTCCGCGGTCAGCGGACGTAGTCCTGGCCGCCGTCGACACAGATGCTCGTGCCGGTCACGTAGCTCGCGGCGTCGGAGCACAACCAGACCACGGCAGGACCGATGTGCAGCTCCGAGTCGCCGATGAACCCGAGCGGGATCGCGCCGAGCACGCCGTCGCGGGCTTCGGGGTGCTCGGCGAGGAAGCCTTCCATCGCGGGCGACAGCGCCAGCGGCAACACCACGTTCACCCGGATGCCGTCCCGCCCCCACTCGCACGCGGCGGCACGGCTCATGGTCCGGATCGCCTCCTTGCACGCGCCGTAGGCCCCGAAGGCGGTCAGGTCGGGCCGGATCGCGGAGCCGGAGCCCATGTTCACGATCACCCCGCCGCCCTTGAGGTGCGGATGGCAGGCCCGCATGAACCGGAACGTCGCCAGCGGCCCGGTGCTCCACCCCGCCTCGAAGAGCGCTTCCGGGATCTCGGCGATCGGCCCGAGCGGTGGCACGTGGGCGTTGTTCACCAGGATGTCGACGGTGCCGTACTCGCGCACGGTGAAGTCGACGCACTCCTGCACCTGGACCGGATCGGTCACGTCGCACTCGAGGGGCGCCGCGACCCCGTCGCGCTGCGCGATGGCGGTGGCGGTCCGCTCCACCTTGGTCTTCGTCCGGCCGGCGACCACCACCTTGGCGCCGGCGTCGGCGAGCGCCAGTGCAACGCCTTCACCGACGCCCTGGCCGGCGCCGGTGACGATCGCAACCTTGCCTTCGAGCGTCCGCATCGACCCCCCGCGACCGAATGCCGTGCACCTGGACCTGGCGGCGACCTTAAACCACGGGCGGACGGGCAATCAAGCCTTTGATAAATAGATTGATAGTCGATACGATCCCGGCGTCGACGAGCCTGCCGACGGGCCGACGATGGACGCCGACCCGGCGGCCGCACGCGGGGGGACGATGGCGGGTATTGCGTTGACGGGATCGGCATCCGGCATCGGCGCCGCGACCCGGCGCCGACTGGAGGCCGAGGGCCGCAGCGTCATCGGCGTCGACCTGCGCGACTCCGAGGTGATCGCCGACCTCGGCACGGCCGCGGGACGGGAGGCTGCCATCGCGGGGGTCCTCGAGCGGTGCGACGGGTCCCTCGACGGGTACGCCGGGTTCGCCGGGGTGCCCGCGACCGTCGAGCCGCCCGCGCAGCTCGTCCACGTCAGCTACTTCGGCAGCATCGCGATGCTCGAGGGCCTGCGCGGCGCGCTCACCCGGGGTGGACCCACCGCCGCGGTCGCGGTGTCGTCGTGCGCGGCCACCGTCGCGCCGGTCGACGACGCCCTCGTGGCCGCGTGCCTCGCGGGCGACGAGGCGCGCGCCGCGGCGCAGGTCGGCGCGGGCGGGGTGGCGTACGCGAGCGTCAAGCTGGCGTTGGCCCGCTGGGTCCGCCGCACCGCCCCGTCGTGGGCCGCCGACGGGGTTCGCCTCAACGCATTGGCGCCCGGCAACACGCTCACGCCGCTGACCGAGACGACCCTGGCCGATCCCGAGATCGGCCCGCTGATGCGGGCGATCCCGATGCCGGTCGGGCGTTGGGCCGAACCGGAGGAGATCGCGGCGGCCGCGCAGTGGATGTTGAGCGAGCACTCGTCGTTCATGGTGGGCAGCGTGCTCTTCGTCGACGGCGGCACCGATGCGCTCGTGCGCCCGGACACGTTCTGAGAAAGGAACCGCGACATGGAATGGCACCATTCGGTCGACGTGCTGGTGATGGGCTCGGGGGGCGCCGGGCAGTGCGCCGCGGTGCGCGCGCACGACCTGGGCCTCGAGGTCCTGATCGTCGAGAAGGGCGACACGTGGGGCGGGTCGACCGCGATGTCGGCCGGCGCGGTGTGGCTGCCGAACAACCGGGCCATGAAGGAGCTCGGCCTCGAGGACTCCGAGGACGAGGGGGTGAAGTACCTGGCCCACCTCACCGGCGGCACGATCCCGGAGGAGCGGCTCCGGACCTTCATCCGTGAGGGCAACCGCATGATCGAGTACCTCGCGGCGCGCACGCACCTGCGGTTCGACTCGCTCGAGTTCTATCCCGACTACGTGCCCGAGGATCCCGGCGGGCGCCTCGGCGGGCGTTCGCTCGATCCCGTGCCCTTCGACGGCAACGAGCTCGGTGAGGAGTTCCGCACGCTCCACGACCCGTATCCGCCGGCGATGATCATGGGCAAGTTCCTGCTGACGGTGCCGCAGGCGCGCACGATGCTCCAGCCCGGCCTCAAGCCCAAGCTCGAGGTGGCGAAGGGCCTGGCCCGCTACGCGGCGCGGTATCAGCGACGCAAGCGCTACGACCGCGACCCGTTCCTCACCATGGGCCAGTCGCTCGTCGGACGGCTCCGCCTCTCGCTGATCGAACGCGGCGTGCCGCTGTGGCTGCGCGCACGCGTGGAGTCGTTCGTCGTGGAGGACGGCCGGGTCGTCGGCGTCACGATCACCCGCGACGGCAAGCCCATGAACATCGAGGCACGCCGGGGGGTGATGGTGGGCGCCGGCGGGTTCGAGCGGAACGACGCGATGCGCAAGCAGTACCAGCGGGCGCCCATCGAGGCGAGCTGGAGCGTCGGCAACTACGACAACACCGGCGACGGCATCCTCGCCGGCGCCGCCATCGGCGCGCAACTCGACGTCGACCTGATGCGCGAGGCGTGGTGGATGCCGGCCACGCTCGCGCCTGGGGTCAAGTACACGAATGTGCTCATGATCGAGAAGAGCCTGCCGCACGGCATCTTCGTGAATCGCGACGCCAAGCGATTCCTCAACGAGGGCGAGAACTACAACGACCTCGTCATCAAGATGTACGAGCAGGATGCCAAGGATCACGTGTCGATCCCCGCATGGTTCGTCGTCGACGCCACCTACCGCTCCCGCTACAACCTCGGACCGGTGCTGCCGTCCTTCGTGATGTCCGACAAGAAGCTCCCGCCCGAGTGGCAGCCCGGCGCGGGCTGGTTGCACCGGGCGGACACGCTCGACGGGCTCGCCGCCGACATCGGCCTCGATCCCGCCACGCTGCGCGCGACCGTCGAGCGCTTCAACGGGTTCGCCCGGACCGGCGTCGACGAGGACTTCCACCGCGGCGCCAGCGCCAACGACCGCTACTACTCCGACCCGCGCGCCAAGCCGAACCCGACCCTGGGCCCGATCGAGACGGCGCCGTTCTACGCCATCCCGGTGACGCCCAGCGACCTCGGAACGAAGGCCGGGCTGGTGACCGACACCGGCGGGCGGGTGCTCGACGACGACGGGAACCCCATCCCCGGCCTCTATGCCGCGGGGAACTCGGCGTCGACGGTCATGGGCACCCGGTACGCGGGGGCAGGCGCGACCATCGCCCCGGCCATGGTGTTCGGGTTCCTGGCGGGCGAGGCGATGGCGGAGGACGCCGGGATCGACCTCGCCCGCTGACCGGCGCGCTCAGAACCGGACGTTGCGGCTCACCACGGACGGGATCCCCAGCGTGTCGAGCGTCCCGGGCGCGGTGTCGCACACGAACGGGATCGCGTTCACGACGCGCATGCCGTTGGCGATGAGCCCGCCGTCGCCGCCGTGCTCGTCGGCCATGGTGATCTCGCACGCGAGCCGCGGACGGCCTTCCAGCAGGATCCGGTAGCCGTTCTCGCCGCCGGCGCAACGCGGCCACTCGGGCGCGGCGTCGGTGTCGACACGCGTGTAGTGCTCGACCACGATCGCGGGCCGACCGTTGACGATGCCCTGGACGTCGAAGCGGATCGCCGCGGTCGTACCGGCCTCGATGGTGCCGACCGCGATCTCGACGTCGTGGTCCATCGCGACGAGGTCGTGCGTCTCGCGGATCTCCTCGAGCTTCACCCCGAGCTTGGCCGCGATGAGCGCAATCACCCCGCCCCAATACTCGGTCAACGCGCCGCTCGTGAAGAGCGGCGCCTCGTAGTCGAGCGGCTGCCCGAACCCGAACAGCACCCGCATGGTCTCCACCTGGTCGTAGAAGCCGTAGTTGATGATCTCCTGGATCCGGACCGCCTCGACGTCGTCCATGAGCGCGAGCAGCGTCAGGGGGACGAGGTCGCTGGCGAAACCGGGATCGGCGCCGCTGCAGAAGAAGGTGGTGCTCCCCGCCCGGCACGCGGCCTCGACCGGCTCCAGCAGTTCCGGGCGGGCGGTGGCGGGATTCACCAGCGCGAGGACCGAGGTGGTCACGACGTTGGTCCCCGCGGCCAGGAACCTGCACATCGCCTCGACCGACTCCTCCGGGTACTTCAGCCCGTCGCCCATGTAGCAGAGGCAGTCGGCGTGCAGCGCGAGCACCGCCTCGAGGTCGTCCGTCGCGAGCACGCCGACGGGTCCACCACCGCTCAACTCCCCGGCATCGCGTCCGACCTTGTCGGGGCTGTGCGCGAGCACGCCCACGAGCGCCAGATCGGGATGGGCGATGACGCCGCGCAGCGCGAGCGCGCCGGCGTTGCCGGTGCCGCAGTGGAGCACGCGGTACGTCATTCCGGTGCGCTCCCGACGGGGACCTGCACCGCCGGATGATCGATGCGCTCGGAGATCCGCCAGCCTTCCGGCGTGCGGACGAACCGGTCGGCGTAGGTCCCGAAGACGATCAACGGCGGGGCGCCGGCCGAGGCGACGAACACGCCGTGCCACGTGCTCTCGACCTCGGCGGTCTGCCGGTCGGCGGCGAAGACCGGGTACGCGTCGCCGACGAAGAGCATGAAGAGCTCGACGTCGATCATGCCGCGCAGCCACGGCTTGGTGTCCGGCCACGACGCCACCGACCCGCCGATCGCGGTGTAGTCGATGACCGCGTCCGCGGTGAACACGGCGTCCATCAGGTCGACGTCGCGCAGCCGCATCGCCCGCATGTACCAGGCGAGCACCTCGCGGATGGCGGCACGATCGGCCGCGTCGTTCACGAGGGCCGGTCCACGAGCACCTTCTGGTAGTCGCCCGGGCTCGTGACCGCGAAGTACGACGCCGGCACCGTGCCGACGTTGCGGATCCCGTGCGGCACCTTCTCGGGCACCATGACCGCCTGGCCCGCAGCGACCATGATCGGCTCCATGTCACCGAGGGTGTACTCGACCTCCCCGGTCACGACGACGTGAAGGTGCTCCGTCGTCGGGTGCATGTGGTAGTCGTTCTCCTGGCCCGGCTCGAGGTTCCAGAAGACCACACCCAGCTGCCCGCTGATGTACGCGAAGGCAACCGTCGCGCTCTCGTCCGAGTACACCTGGTACTTCGACAGGTCGAAGACCAGCGACGAAAGGTTCTCGCGGTCGATGTCGTTCGCCATCTCGGCGACGATCTTCTCGTGCGATGGTTCGGGCATGTCGCTTCCTCCCTGGCCGGTCACCCTGCGTTGACGTACTTCGCCCGCATCTCGGCCCAGGCCTTGCCGTTGTTCTGCGCGACCTCGCTCCACGCCGGCGGGAGATCGCGGTAGGGCGCCCGGGGCGGGCCGCAGCGCGTGTACCCCGCCGCGTTGATGCGCGCCTTCTCGAGCTGGATGTTGTACTTGTCGAAGTCGGCGAAGTCCGGGATCGGCAGGGGAACACCCTCGATGTCGGCGAGCACCTTCTCCGCGGCGGCGCCATCGCCCCGCCTCACCGCGTCGAGGAACGCCACCCACGGCTCCGGACCCATGGCGGCCGAGGTCGCCCAGGCCGCGGTGACCGTGTCGGGCGCGAGGCGGTAGTGCATCCCGATGGTGCCCTCGCCGGTCATGAAGTTCACCTGGCGGCCGGCGGCGTCGAGGTGCTCCTTGGTCAGCGGGAACCCCACCTTGGTCGCGACGACCGTGGGTGCCTTCGCCACGATGCCCTGCCAGAACTCGACCGGGAAGTCGAACTTGAAGAAGAAGCGGTTGGCGTACACCATCACCGGGAGATCGGGGACCGCTTCGCTCAGGTCGGCGAAGAAGCCCACCGCGTTCTCCATCGTCGGCGTCTGCCACAACGGCAGGCCCACGAACGCGGCGGCGGCGCCGAGCTCCTTGGCCGCGCGCATCTGACGGACCACCTCGCGCGTCCCGAGCGCGGTGGTCCCGCACCACACCGGCACCCGCCCCGCGACCGTGCTGATGACGGCGTCGTAGAGCGCGACCTTCTCGTCCCACAGGAGCGTCGCGCATTCGCCGGTCGTGCCGCACAGACCGATCGCCGCGGCACCGTCGTCGATCATCTGGCCGGCCAGGCGGGTGGCCTCGTCGAGGTCCAGCGTGTCGGCATCGGTCAGGTGCTCGCCGTCGGCCTTGAGCGGGCTCGGCGGCAGCGCGAGCAGACCGGTCACATCGGCTGCACTCAACATGTCGTGTCCCTTCGTCGGCCGTCGATCGCCGGGGCGCGCCGGACGCGCTCGCTACATGACATCGAACAGGCCCTGGTGGCCCCATTCGCCACCGCCGGGCTGCAGGCCGTTGTAGTGCTCGACCTGCCACGTCGCCGGGTCGATCTCACGCGCACCCCATCCGAGCTCGAAGTGCCAGTCCCCCGGGTTCTTGAAGTAGAAGGAGAGCATGTGGTCGTTGAGGTGCCGGCCCAGCGTCGCGGTCACGAGGTCCCGCTCGAGGCAGATGTCGTAGGCGGTGCCCACGTCGTCGATCGACGTGTACTCCATCATGATGTGGTGGATCTTCTTGCGGGGCTCGGGATTCGCGAAGAACGCGAACGAGTGGTGGCGCGTGTTGCAGTGCATGAACGCGCCGAGGCGCCCCATGCCCGGCACGAGGACCCAGTCCGAGACCCCGAAGCCCAGGACGTGTTCGTAGAACTCGGCCGCCGCGATCGGATCGGCGACGAACGTCACGAGGTGGCCCAGGCCCTGCTGCTCGGTCTTGAAGCCGGTGATCGGGCGCTGCGGGTAGAAGGGCGGCATGAACGCGACCTCGGGCCCGTAGTGCAGCTCCATGCGCAGACCGCTGTGGGGATCCACGAAGTGCACGAAGTCGACGACGCGACGGTCGGCGGCCTCCTCCGGCTTCGCCGCGATCACGGTGACGCCGGCGCCCTCCAACGAGCCCGCCAGCGCGTCCATGTTCTCGGCGGAGCCGACCTCCCACCCGACGAACTCGACGTCCTCGGTGTCGCCGGCGTGCACCGAGAGCCGATGGTGGTGCCCGTCCATCTTGAGGAACAGCGATTCGTCGTCGCTGTCGTGGGCGGCCTCGTGGCCCAGAACGCTGGTGGCGAACGACCGCCACCCGTCGAGGTCACCGGACGAGATCCCGACGTAGCCAAGCTCGTGGACTTTCGCCATTCGTAGGTTCCTCACTGACCTCGTGACCGCATCGGGTCGAGCGATCGTCGCATATCAACACATGGAGATCAAGTTCTTGATGTTGCCCCGGCGCGCACGTTGCGGCCGAACACCAGCGGGAGATCGAGCGTCGACATGAGGCCCGGCGGCGCCGCGCACACCGCGGGGATCGCGTTCACGACGCGCATGGAGCAGGCGATGAGGCCGCCGTCCCCGCCGTGCTCGTCTTCCATGTCGAGCTCGCAGGTGAGCTTCGGGCGCCCGGCGATCAGCACCCGGTAACAGTTGTCACCGCCCCGGCACTGCGGCCAGTCCGGCGCGGCGTCGTCGTGGATCCGGGTGTCGTGCTCCACGACGACCACGGGCTGGCCGGCGACGATGCCCTGCACCTCGAAGCGGATGGCGGCGACCGTGCCCGCTTCGATGCGGCCGATCTCGACGTCCACGTCGACGTCGACGCCCGCGAACTCGTGCACCTCGCGGATCTCGTCGAGCTCCAGGCCCAGCGCGTCGGCGATCATCGTGACCACACCGCCCCAGTACTCGGTCAGGGCGCCGCTGGTGAAGAGCGGCGACTGGTAGTCGAGCGGCTGCCCGAACCCGAACAGGTCGCGCATCACCCAGCGCCTGGTCGTAGTGCGAGTAGTTCACGATCTCCTGGATCCGGACGGACTCGATGTCGTCCATCAACGACAGCAGCGTGAGCGGGATGAGATCGCTGCCGAAGCCGGGATCGGCGCCGTTGTTGAAGAACGACGAGCTCCCGGCTCGGCACGCCTCCTCCAACGGTTCCCGCAGCTCCGCCGCCGCCGTCTTCGGGTTCACCAACTGGTTGAGCGACGTCGACACCACGTTGCGACCGGCGCGGAGGAACCGGCTCATCTCCTCGACGGCACCGGCCGCGCGCGGGCCGATCCCGTCGCCCAGGTAGCACAGGCAGTCGGCGTCGATCGCCAGCAGCTCATCGACGTCGCTCGTCGCCACCACACCGGCCGGTTCCAACCCGATGAGCTCGCCCGCGTCGCGGCCGACCTTGTCCGGGTTGTGCACGTACAGGCCGACCAACTCGAGCTCGGGGTGCTGGAGCACGCCCCGCAGCGCCAGGCGCCCGGTGTTCCCGGTACCCCAGTGCACGACGCGGAGGCTCACGTCGCCATCCCCAGGTAGGTGCCCGCGAGGCGTTCCTCGTCGAGCTGGTCGCACGGCCCCATCCACACGAGCCGACCCAATTCCATGAACGCCACCGTGTCCGCCACCTCCAACACCTCGTGCGCCTTCTCCTCCACCAGGAGGATCGTCGATCCCAGGTCCCGCAGCCGACGGATCGCATCCATGATCTCGGCGGCCGCGAGCGGGGCGAGACCCAGCGTCGGCTCGTCGGCGACGAACACCGCGGGCGGGTCCACCAGCGCCGGCGCGAGGCTCAGCATCTGCTGCTCGCCGCCCGACAGCAGCCCGGCCTGCTGCTTCACCCGCTCACCGAGGAGAGGGAAGATCTCGTACGCCTTCGCCCGGTCCTCCTTCGAGCGCAGGAGCACCTCGAGGTTCTCCTCCACGCTCAGCCCGGGGAAGATGCCGCGCGCCTCGGGCGCGAGCATCACGCCGGCGCGCGACCGCTGGTACGGCGCCAGCGACGTCACGTCGCGCCCGTCGATCGTGACGGTGCCGTTGGAGGGCACCAGGAGGCCGGCCGTGACCGCACAGAGGGTCGACTTCCCCGCGCCGTTCGCGCCGAGCAGGGCGACCACCGTGCCCTTGGCCAGGTGCAGCGAGACCCGGTGCAGCACCTCGACGTCGCCGTACCCGGCCACGATGTCGTCGAGCGCGAGCGCGGCGTCCTCCGCGGAGACCAGCTGGTCCACGTGCCCGAACGTGTACGCTCCCACGAGAGCGCGGAGGTGCATCGGATCGTCGTCGTCGGCACCCGGGCCGGATCCGTTCGACGCCGGCGCGTGCTCCACGTCGTGGACGTCGAGCTCGGCCCGCGCGACGCGCGCGAGGCGCTCCTTCTTCCGCCGACGCTCGAGGCGCTGGCTGCCGACCAGCGCGAACAGCCCGTCGGGGTTCTTCGCCAGGTTGATCGCGCCCAGGCCGAACAGGATCGCGGCGAAGTACGTCGAGCCGGAGAGGTCGTTGAACCAGGTGGGCATGAAGCTCCACCCCGAGATCCAGTTGAAGACGGGCGTCGTGGCCATCACCGCCAGACCACCGAGCAGCGCCCCGCCCGGGCGGCGGATCCCGAAGGTCACCACCACCGCCAGCCAGAGCAGCCCGGTGATCGGGGTCGCGCTGGTGTTGGTGAAGGAGCCGTTGGTCATCCCGAGCATCACGCCGCCGAAGCCCGCGATCGCCCCGGCCACCGCGAACAGCGCGATCTCGCTACGCGCCGGCGCGATCCCGGACGTGCGCGCGGCCACCGACGAGCTGCGCACCGCGAGCGCGGCCCGCCCCGAGCTCGACTGCTGCAGATTGTGGATGCCCAGGGTCATCACGCCGAAGATGACGAGGAGCACCATCACCTCGGTGCGCGGCTGCGAGAGGTCGAACGTCGTGATCCCGAGCAGGTCGAACCGCGGGAGCGGATAGGTCCACCCGAGCTGGCCGTTGCTGACGTCCTGCACCTGGAAGAGGGTGAGGTCGAGCGCGAGCGCGATCGCGAGCGAGGCCAGTGCGAGCGCGAGCACGCCCAGCCGGCGCACCGGAATCGCGATCAACGCGCCGAGCGCGCCGGCGGCGACCGCACCCATGATCGCGGCGGCGGCGAAGTTGATCTGGCCGTGGCTGGCCACGAAGGGCACGTCGATGCCGAAGTCGTGGTTCACCGCCCAGCCGGCGACGAACCCACCCGCGGTGACGAACGTGCCTTGCGCGAGGCTGACCATGCCGCCGAGTCCGGTCACGACCACGAACGACAGGAACACGATGGCCAGCGCCATCCCGGGCGCGAGGATGCCCAACGACTCGAAGTCGCTGGCCTGCGCCCAGCCCCACGGGAACCACTGGAGCGTGAACGCGACGAACAGGAACATGAAGACGGCCCACGGGAGCACGCGCCGCCACCGCGGCAGGCCGTCGCGATGGTCCTCCATCGGCTTCTCCTCCGCCACCGAGCGCCCCTCGGTCCCGCGGTTGCGCCCGATCACGAACAGGAGGACCACGGTGAGGAAGAACGGGATCGCGGCGCGGAGCCCGGCGAGGTCGTTGAGGAACCCGGGGAGGATGGTGTCGCCGTAGCCGTACACGATGTTCTGCAGGACGCCCAGGAGCAGTCCGCCCGCGAACGCGATCGGGATCGAACGGAGCCCCGCCAGCGCGACGGCCGCGAGCGCGCCCAGCACGATCAGGGTGAACTGCTGGTCCGCGAGCTGGAAGAGTGGGGCGATCAGGATCCCGCCGATACCGGCGAGCATCATCGTGAGGACCCACGCGGCCGACGACGTGCGCGACGCGTTGACGCCCCGCAGCCCGGCGAGATCGCTGCGATTCACCACCGCCCGCATCTCCAGCCCGAGGCGGGTGTGGCGCAGGACGAGCCACAGCGCGATCGCGGCGATGGCGGCGGCGACGAACACCGCGACCTGGTCGGAGTTGAGCGAGACCCCGTCGAGCCCGATCCCGTCGAGGTGCCACGTCTCGCGCGGGTACGGCCCGATGCCGCGGACGGTCCCGCTCCCGGAGCCGGTGGTGACCGGGAGCCCGAAGTCGAGGACCGTGTTGCCCAGCGCCTCGACCAGCCACAACGCCAGCGCCGGGAGCGCGATGAGGAGGCCGATCGACCCGACGATGCGCGCGTACACGGGCGCGGCGGCGAGGCGCCGCAGCAGGATCCGGTCGAGGGCGAGGCCGAGCAGGGGGGCGAAGATCAGCACCGAGATCAGCGCCGCCGGCACGACCGGCACGTCGAGGCCGGTGTTCAGCTGGAAGAAGAAGTACGCGGTGACGAACGCGACCGCTCCGTGCGCGAAGTTGAAGATGCCGGAGGTCTGGTACGTCAGCACCACCCCGGCTGCCATGACCGCGTAGATGCCGCCCGACACGGCACCGGAGAACAGCAGGTTCAGGAATTTGTCCACGGACGACTCCGGGGAGCGACGACGGTCACCGAACGTGGCTGGTCACGCCGACCCGCGTCGGTCGGCGTGACCAGCACGAGCTGCTGTCAGGACTTCGCCTTCACCGCCTCGCCGCAGAAGTAGGGCACGGTGACGTCGTAGCCGGTCCCGTTCGACGTCACGAGCGTCCCGCACACACCGGGCTGGACCCGGTCCTTCGGGAACGACGTCGGGCCGGCCGTCTTGGTGACGTTGTACTTGAGCTTGCCCGCCGCCTTCTGGAACGCGTCGACGGTCAGGTTCTTGCCCGTCTTCTTGAGGGCGGCGATGAACATGTCGGCCGAGAGGTACCCGACCGCGGAGAGCACGCCGAGCGGTGCATCCGCCTTCTCGAGGTCGGTCACCATCTGCTTGACCCCGGAAACCGTGTCCGCCGTCTCGAACGCCCCGAACTGCACGTACACGCTCCCGCCCTTCGACGGAGCCGCGAGCTGCGGGTCGTAGGTCTGCGTGTTCTCGATCGGCCCCTTGAACCCGTCGGCCTGCAACGCACCCTGCAGCCCGAGCGTCGACGGGATGCTGGCGAACAGGATGATGATGATGTCGGGCGCACCCCCGTTGTTGCTGGTCATGATCGCCTGCGAGAAGGGCGTGAAGTCGCCGACCGTCGCCGGCGGCGCCGGCACGACACCCTTCGAGTAGACGACCTTCATCCCGAGCGATTCCGCCGCCGTCCCGAGCGTGCCGAGGCCGCTCCGTGCCGCATCGGTGTCCTCGGCGATGATGGCCACGGTCAGACCCTTCGGGTCCTTCCCGAGCGCCTTCGCACCCGCCGCGGGCATGAAGGTGTTGCCGTATTCGGGCGTCTTCGGGGCGACACAGCCCGTGAACCCGTAGCCGTAGTCGTTGCCACAGAAGCCGGAGGAGATCCCCCAGCCGAAGAACGGCACCTTCTGCTGCGCGAGGTAGTCGGAGGCGCCGAGCACGACGGTGACCGTCGGCACCATGGCGAAGACGTCGCCCGAGCTCACGACCCGGCGCGTCTCCTGCACGTTCGTGGTCGGGTCGAACTTGTCGTCGGCGGTGTCGACGATCTTGATCTTGCGCCCGAAGACCCCTCCCTTCGCGTTCTCACGGTCGAAACGCGCCTGGGCACCTTGCATCGCCGCCGCGAACGTCGGCTTGCTCACGAGCCCCGCGACGTTGATGGTCGAGCTCGTCACACCTTTGGTCGTCTGACTCGGCACCCGGGCACCGGCGGAACCCGCCGTTGCCGCGACGAGCCCCACGATCGCCATCACCGCGACCCAGATCCAGACTCTTTTGCGTTTCACGACTGTCCCCCTTGAGTGTTGATGTTCCCGTGTTTGCTGTGGCCGGAGCCCTCGCCGAGGTACGCGGCGCGTACGAGCGGGTCCTCTTGGATGGTCTTCGGAGCGCCGGTGGCGAGCACCTGGCCGAGCTCCAGCACGGCGATGGTGTCGCACTGCTCCATCACGAAGCCCATGTCGTGCTCGACCAGGATCACCGCGCACGTCGTCGACGACCGCAGGAGCTGCAGCTGCTCGACCAGTCGCTCGGCTTCACGTTCGTCGAGCCCCGAGGTCGGTTCGTCGAGCAGCAGCAGCTTCGGGTCGTCGACGATCGCGCGGGCGAGCTCGACCATGCGCGCGAGGCCGATCGGCAACGATCCCACCGGGTCGGCGCGCACGGCGGTCAACCCGCACTGTTCGAGCACCTCGCCGACGCGCTCGCGACGCGCGCGTTCGCCGCGCTCGACGGGTCGGGAACCGCGCGATGTCGGCGAGCATCCCTCCCCCGCCGCCGTGCCACTCCAACGCGGCCAGGACGTTGTCCTCGACCGAGAGCCACCCGAAGGTCTGCACCCGTTGGAACGTCCGTCGCAGGCCCCGCCGCGCCCGCGCCACGGCCGAGACGTGCGTGATGTTCGCGCCACGGAACCAGACGCGGCCCTCGTTGGGGGTGCGCACGCCGGAGATGACGTCGAAGAGGGTGGTCTTGCCCGCGCCGTTCGGGCCGATGAGGCCCCACACGGCGCCCTCGGCCACGGTGAGGCTCACGCCGGAGAGCGCGCTGATGCCTCCGAACCGGACGCCGACGTTCTCGAGCGCGAGGACGGCGTCTGAGCGTTCCGGGTCGGACTGGTCGGGTGACGCCGCACCGTGGACACCTGCGTGTGGCGCGAGCGTCACCTCAGGCCCCCCGACCATCCAACCCCCCTGAACGTCGCGCCGCTGCCGATCGGGAGACGGCGTCACCCCGATCGGCCCGAGTCTCTTCGCCATCAACCACTTTGTCAAGTGCTTGATTGACCGCGACGAGTCGCCCGAGCTGCGGCTCCGGAGGTCGCTCAGGTGCCGGCGAGCACCGCCTCGATCTGGCTCAGTGCCTCCTGCATGCCCTGGTCCATGCCCATCGAGATCAGCTGCTCCATCGCCTCGCGCGACGGGAACGTCGCCTCGATGGTCATGCGGGTGCCGCTGCCGGGCCGCGGGGCGAGGTGCACCCGCGTGCGCGTCACCGGCATGCCGCCGGCGTTGCCGGGCTCGTCGCCGAAGCCGTCCTCCAGCTCCAGCGACCGCGGCGCGTCGACCGAGACGATGCGCCACCAGCCGTGCGGCTGGTCACCGTCGGGACCGGTCATGAAGTAGGTGGCGAAGCCGCCCGGAGTGAGGTCGTGGTCGACGAACGTCGCCGGGTACGACGGCGGTCCCCACCATCGCTCGAGCTGCCGCGGGTCGGCCCAGAGCTGCCAACAGCGCTCCACCGGTGCGTCGTACTCGGACGTGATCTTCATCGTCAGCGTTTCGGCGTTCTTCTCGACGTCGGTGACGGTCATCGGCGCTCCTCGGGTCGGTGGACGAGCGGTGGGACGGTCGATCAGTCGGCGAGCGCGTCGTCGAACTGGTCGAGACGGGCGCGCCAGAGCTCCTCGAACCGGTCGAGGAGCAGCGTGGCGGCACGGATGGCGTCGATGTCGGTGCGCACGAGCTGCGCTCTCCCCCGCCGCTCCTTGGTCACCAGGCCCGCGCGCTGCAGGACGGCGACGTGCTTCTGCACCGCGGCGAAGCTCATCGGGTAGTTGCCGGCGAGGTCCGACACCGAGTGCTCGCCCCGCATCGCCCGCCGGACGATGTCGCGGCGGGTCGGGTCGGCCAGCGCGTTGAACACGAGGTCGGCGCGGGCGTCGTCGGTGAGCAGATCTACAACCATCTGGTTGTAGATTAGTGGAGAGCGCCGCCGACCGCAAGGGGCCGCGCATCAGCGCGGCTCGTCGTCAACCTTCCGACGTCGAACGCTCGGAGGCCGGGACCTCCGGCAGCTGCTCCATCAGGTCAGCAGGGAGGAGGTCGCACATGTTCACCCCGCAGGCTCCCGCGAGTGCCTGCACGTCGCGGCGGCACGGTACGACTTTGCCGTGCTCGTAGCGCGCGAGCTCTCGCCCCGTGAGACCCGCCGACCGCGCCACCTGAGTGCGCGACAGTGCGCTGGCTCGTCGCGCCTGCCGAATGCAGACACCGACTCGGCGCGCGACCGCAAGCTGCTCGTTGTTGCCCATCGGACGAGGCTAGGGGCCGGGCAGCCCTCGTGCCCGTCGGCTCATCGGCGCCGTCGCCCTGATCGAGCGCGAAATCGACCAGCCGCGGGCAAAAGCGCGTGACTTCGGGATACCGCCGGGTGGGCGTTGAGGGTCTCGAACCCCCGACCTCCGCCTTGTAAGGGCGAACAGGGGTTCGCCACCCGGCGCCAGGCGATGCCAATTCGTTGCAGGCAAAGGAACTGCGACACTCCCGGTCACGCCCTGTCACGGCACGGCGACGCCGACTCATGGACAGAGCCATGGAAAAGAGAGCCGCGGGCCGCGCCGCCTCGCCGTTCAGCTTCTCCAGTGATCGCTCCTAGGTGGCGTCCCGCGGCCTTTGCTTCGGCGTCCAGCACGGACCCGACCCGACCCAACTGGCCGGGCCGTCGCGGCCGAGCCCGCGTTCAGGAATCCGTGTCGCTCGT
The DNA here is from genome assembly GCA_963819475.1 of uncultured Actinomycetes bacterium. GTDB lineage: Bacteria > Actinomycetota > Acidimicrobiia > IMCC26256 > DASPTH01 > DASUAS01. The sequence goes on along the minus strand of CAWFWE010000008.1, from coordinate 531,288 downwards.
GGGCGGTTCCGAGGCAGGTCCCTGACCGGGAGCGGGGTCATCGGTCTGGTCGGGTGCCGGCTCCAGAACTGGCTCTGGGGTGGCTATGGGGACGTTGTGGAACGTCATGGCGCGTTCCTCGCCGCCAACGAACGCGTTCAGGGAGCGGATGCTGTCGAGGAACTGGGCCGGGAACACGATCGTCGAATTGTGCTCGGCCGCGATCTCGCCGAGCACCTGGAGGTTGCGCAGTTGCAGCGCGATGGGGTGAGCGAGGAGCACGTCGGCGGCTTCGCCAAGCTTGCCTGCGCTGAGCGCCTCGCCCTCCGCCGCGATGATTTTCGCCCGCTTCTCGCGCTCGGCTTCGGCCTCGCGGGCCATGGCCCGCTTCATCGTCTCCGGCAGCTCGATGTCCTTGAGTTCCACGATCTGCACGAGCACGCCCCAGCGCTCGCTCGTGGAGTCGAGGATGTCCTTGATCGCGACGTTGAGGGTCTCGGTGTCGCTGAGGACCTGGTCGAGGCTCGAACGGCCGACCACGTTGCGCACCGTCGTCTGGGCGATCTGATCGATCGCCGACGCGACGTTCTCGATCTCGACGATTGACTTCACCGGATCGACCCGCCGGTAGTAGGCGACAGCCGCGACGCCGATGGACACGTTGTCACGGGTGATGATGGCCTGGGAATTGATCGGCTTCGTGACCGTCCGGAGGCTGACCTTCATCATGTTGTCGACGAGCGGGATCATGAACCGGATCCCGGGAGTTCGCACCTTGCGGATCTTCCCGAATCGGAACACGACGCCCCGTTCGTATTCACGAACGATCGCCACCCCGAGACGGGCCATGTGTCAGGTCCTGGAGTTCCGGCTAGGCCGCGAGCACGAACTCGTCGCTGTCGGGTGGTCTTCTCGGTCCGTGTCGGCGAGCCAGCCGGCGTATCAATGCGGTCAGACCTCGAAGCGCGAGGAGCAGGAAAAACCCACGAGAGCACGATACGTCGACGCGGCCCCACCGGCAATCGCCGGTTGGCTATGCGAGTTGTTGGTCGATCCAGATCGTCAACGCGATGATCGCCAGCATGACGAGAAGGATCAGGAGGAACTGGATGAACCCCGCCTCGCCCGTGTCTGGCGGCGCTTCGTTCGAGAAGCTCGACCACCGTGGACGCTTCGAGTCGTCACGTTCCTGATCTGAAGGTGACACAGTTGGCTCTGCCTTCACTCTGCGCGTAGCGACACTCTTGGCGTCGCGGCGACGGTACTCCCCCGACCATCGAAGTTCTCATCGTCGGCGAAGCATGTCCGCGGGCCAGCGCGAAGATCCCGACCGGGACATTTCGCGTCCCGCGTTGCGACGATGAGTGGGAAGGGCGCGACGAAGAGCCAGGCGTCGAGTCCGAGCGCGGCGGTGTTCAAGAGGTCCTGGATTGGTGGGAGATAGATGACCATCGTGCGGGCCAGTTAGGGCGGATCGAGACATCGCATGATCAACGCGCGGCATCCGATGCGCGCGCCTAGCACGCCCGTGCCCCCGCGATCGCTGCGCTACTCCTCCGGGTGGCACGGCCCGGTGACGAAGACGGGGCACGGAGCGTGGCGCACGACCCGCATGGTCACGCTGCCGAGCGCGACGCGCTTCATGCCGGCGCGACCATGACTCGCGACCGCGACCAGAGCGCCGTTCAGGCGCTGGACCTGTGCGACGAGCATGTCAGCCGGGTCGAAGCCGTCGAGGACGTCGAAGCCCGCTGGCACGCCACGCTCCTCTAGGTCGGCAACGAGGCGCTCGAGCCCGTCGACGTCGCCGGCCGGGAACCGGGGTGTGGTCACGATGTCGCTCGGGCGTACGACCTCCATGAGGCGAATCGTGCCGCCGAGCTGGACAGTGAGTCGCCCGGCGGCGAGCGCCGCGTCGCGCGTCGGCGCGGACCCGTCGTACCCGACCACGGTGACCGGCGCGTCGTCGAGCCGCCACTGGGGTTCGATGTGGGGACCGATCAGCACGACGGGTGCGGGACTCCGACGCACGACGGCTTCGGCAACGCTCCCCAGGAACACCTCGCCCAGTCCGCTGCGACCGTGCGTCGTCATGCAGAGCAGCGCGCCTTCCGATTCTCCCGCGAGGACGATCGCATCGGCGGGCGTCCGGTCGTGGAGCAGTAGGGGGCGGGTGGGGACGCGGGTCGACAGCGCGGTCAGCGCATCGAGGTACTTCTCGGCTTCGTGGTCCTCGTGGTCAGGCCAGCGCGCGGCCACGAGCACGAGCTCCGCACCGGTCCGCTCCGCGAGGCTCGTCGCCGGTCCGAGCGCGCCCTCGGCGCGTTCGGATCCGTCGAGAGGCACCACGATCGTCTTCGTCATGAGCGTCCTCCCGCGCCGTCACGACGTTGGGGTTGCGGCAAGGACCTGGAGAGAAGGCCCTCCACTTCTTCGATGCGGAGCACGCCGACCACGTCGGCGCCCTCGAGCACAGCCACCGCGCGTCCGGGCGCGGCCACCACGGTGGCAACGCAGGGTTCGAGGTCGTCGGCGGGTGCCACCACCGGAATGTTGCGATGCAGCGCTCGGTGCGCGGCCGCGGGACGCCGAGGAGCCAGGTGGCCCGGGTCGGAGCTCATCTCACCGGAACAACCACGACCGGGCGGGGCGCGTGCTGCGACGGGCAATGCGGGACGCCACCGAGCAGGAACTCACGAATCCGGTCCCACTCTCCTCGCCCCGCGTCTCCACCACGGATTCCACAACCCTCTTCCTGGTCATCGTCCCGGTCAGGCCCCCGGGGTGCGTCGCCTCCGCGTTCCTCATACCTCCCATCCTGGAGGGTCGGCCGCGCCGGACCCAGGGCCGAAGGTCACTGACCCGCTCGCACGGTGACGACACGGCGCTTCCGGGCGCGTCGGGAGCCGTCCACCACGGCACCCCGCGCCAGTCGAAACGTAACGCTGACCGCACCGGCCACCGGCCGAAACCGGCGTTACTCGTCGTCGGGATCGAATTCCTCGTAACGCGTCTCGAGGTCGTCACCGCTGAGCACCGTTCGCGGTAAGAGCTGCTCGAGATTCTCTTCCTCGTCCTCAAGCGATTCGTCTTCATCGGGGACCGGCACGTCGAGGGCGTCTTCGGGCACATCGAGCAGATCCGCCGGAGGTTCGCTCGCGGTCAGGGCCTGCACGCGCAGAACCTCGTCGACCGGGAGGCCGACGAGCGGCTCACCCGGTGCCCAACTCTCCTCAATCGTGTCCACCGTATCGACGGGCTCCCCGTCGTCGAGCAGCTCGACCTCACCGTTCTCACCCGATGTCCGACCCTCACGTGTCCCGGACATGGCCCACCTCCGTTGCAATCGGGCGCCTACCCGCACGATCTCCCAGCCGGAGAGATCAGGCAACGGCCAAAGGACCCTTTCAGCGCCTGGATACGCAGTGGTCCACCGGCACACAATGGTTGCTCGGCCGGGACTTCCGTCCCTACCGGCTTGGCCGGCCCGCGCCGAAACTCGCGACAACAAACGAAGGAGGTCCGCGATGCTCGAACTCGAGAGATCTCAGTTGGTGTCGTGCCCCTCGGACGCGACGCTGGAGACCGTCGGTACGCTCATGGCGGAGGAAGGCGTGGGTTGTGTCGTGGTCCTCGACGGTCAGGGACACCTGCGCGGGATCGTCACCGACCGTGACCTCGCCGTCCGGGGCCTCGCTGCCGGGCTTGGTCCGGATGCCCCGGTGGAGGGGGTGATGACCAGCGACGTGGAGTGGGCATCGGAAGAAGTCGACGTCTTCGAGGCCGCGACGAGGATGACCGCAGGCGGCTTCCGGCGGCTGCCGCTATTGGACGCCGAAGGCCACGCGACCGGGGTCATGAGCCTCGACGATCTCCTCGCGTGCTTCACGCGCCAGCTCGACAAGATCGCTCGTACGGCCGGGGCAGAATGTCGCTCTCCGATCGGTCCGGTCTGACCCTCACCGGCGATCCCGATGTACGCGTTTGTGGAGCGTGTCGGCCAGCACCGCCGCTGCAACCTCGAGCCGCGCGATCGCACGGTCGTCCGCGACAGCCATATGGGTCGCCTTGTGCGGATCGATCCCGATGATCACTGCAGCAGGCAGTTCGAGATCCAGCCGGCCAGGACCCGAAGACGCTACGAGCACAAGCTCCGCGCCCACATCAGCATCCATCAGGCAGATCTGACGCGGCCCGCCACTTGCATAGCCTGAGGTTTCAGAGTGCGTCGGGCACCATGCGAAGACGCCGACCAGTCACCTTGTCGGGCTTGATCCGAAACCATTGATGGCGCACCCCGGGCGCCCAAGTCACCAAGGCCAGGCGACGGATCCGGGCGGAATTCGCGTCCATGGCGTCAATAGCTTCCGCCACGCCCTGGACGAGGACGCTCCACCCGTCGTGCGTGGACTCATCGACGCGGTCGACCTCGAACGCCACGACTCGCGAGGACGCCTCGGTGAGCACGGTCCCTTCCGCGGTTCGGAACAGCACGCTTTCGCCGTCGAGCGTGAAGTTGACGGGAAGCACTTCGGGTCGATTTCCCACGAGCAAGCCGACCCGCCCCAGCTCCGCGCTGGCAAGTAATTGCCAACACTCCCCTTCGCCCACCGCAGCCATCGTCGCGATCAACGCCGGACCGAGTTCGTCTTCTTGGCTCATGTCTGCTCCGTCTACCTCGTGATCGGCTGGATTCACTCGTCCGAGCTACTCGTGCATCCAGTGCAGTGCAACGCGCCGCTCGTCTTCAGGGATGCGCTCGGTGAACGTGTGGTCGAACACGCCATGAAGTGGACGGTAGTCGCAGGCCTTGCGGTCGGTTCCCGCTCGCGGGTGTCGCTCAGCTGTGGGCGACAAGTACCGGACACGGACTGTGATGCACGACGTCCATAGCGACGCTTCCGAGCGCGGTGTGCGCGATCCCGGTGCGTGCGTGGGTCGTCATGGCGAGCAGCGTCGCGGGAAGGTCATGGGCACTCTGGACGATCGCTCCTGCCGGATAGTCGGCACGGATTGGCAGCAATTGAACGTGGACGTCGGATCCAAGCAACGCGAGCGCCGGCTCGAACTCGGCGTGTGGATTCGCGGCCATGTGAAGGTCGAGATTGGGTGGAAGACGGATTCGAGCCAGAACTCGGCACCGAGGTCATCTGCCCATTGAGGTGGCCAGGTCAAGAGTGCGTTCGATCCTGCGCCGGCCCAGCAAGCGATGAGCCTTGCGGGAGAATGCCACCAGGCAGTGTCGCAGTGTGGCCCGACGAGCAACACCGACGTCGTGCTCTGTCGGAGGACTGCGGTGGCGACACTGCCGAGAAATGGTGTCGCTATCCGTCCACGCCCGTGGGTCGCCATGCAGACCGTCGCGTCCGAGACGCTCTCCGCAAGACGCGCAATCGCCAGAGCGGGTACCGGGTCTTCGATGAATTTCGCGCGCACACCGGGCACGGTCGCTTGCCCGACGAGGGTGTCCAGGTAGTCGCGGCGGTGGCAACGGCGTCGCCGCCGGCGCTCGACTGATTCCGGGCCACTGACTGGGTCCCGACATCGACGCGCTCGAGCATGAACACCTCCGTCGCTCGAGGCATCGGCTGCTCGCCGAACCTAACAGGGCCGGCGCGGACCGACGCTCATCGAACAGGGACTTCCGGCCCTGCCCTCGGGCCGTCGGCATCAGGAGAATGGTGCAATGGCGCCGGAGACGACGACCGCAGCAGTCCCGGCGTCCCTGGCACGAGCGGTCCGGACGATCACCGGCGCCCAGAACGATTACGGCGCGCTCCTGGACCTGGTGGGCGACCGGCGGTTCGTCCTCATCGGTGAGGCGTCGCACGGAACACGGGACTTCTACCGGGAGCGAGCACGCATCACCCGGCGACTGGTGGACGAGTACGGGTTCATCGCAGTCGCCGCCGAAGCCGACTGGCCGGATGCATACCGGGTCAACCGGTACGTCATGGGAATGTCGCTCGACGGCAACGCCGACACCGCGCTCGCCGACTTCCGCCGGTTTCCGGCTTGGATGTGGCGCAACCGCGACGTCTTGGAGTTCGTGCAGTGGATGCGCGCACGCAACGATGCGCAACGCCACCCGGCCACCAAGGTTCGCTTCTACGGGCTCGATCTCTACAGCTTGCAGGCATCGATGGAGGCGGTCATCCGCTACCTCGACGACATCGATCCGGCCGAATCTCGTCGGGCCCGCGAGCGCTACGCGTGCTTCGATCACGTCGGCGGCGAGGGACAGGCGTACGGGTACGCGCTCGCCTACGAGGGCGCCGTCCCCTGCGAGAATGAGGTGGTCGCACAGCTCGTGTCGCTCCGCCGCCGCGCGGACGCGTACCTGCGCCGCGATGGCTGGATCGCCGAAGACGCGCTGTTCCACGCGGAGCAGAACGCGTTGGTCGTGCGTGACGCCGAGGAGTACTACCAGCAGATGTTCCGCGCCGAGACGTCGTCATGGAACCTGCGCGACCGTCACATGGCATCGACCCTCGACGCACTCGCCGACCATCTCGACCGGCAGTTCGGTCGTGCCAAGATCGTGGTGTGGGAACACAACTCGCACGTCGGTGATGCCCGCGCCACGGAGATGGGAACGCGAGGCGAGCTGAACGTCGGTCAGCTCGCACGACAGCGGTACGGCGACGAGTGCGCGCTCATCGGCTTCAGCACGTATGAAGGTCATGTCACAGCGGCGTCGAACTGGGGTGAAGCACCTCAGCGCAAACGCGTCCGACCCGCGCTCGCCGGGAGCTACGAGGACCTCTTCCACGATGTTGGCGTCGAGCGCTTCTGGCTCCCTACTGCCGCACCAGCTGCACGAGCCGCGCTCGACGAACCCCGGCTGCAGCGGGCGATCGGTGTGATCTACCGCCCCGAGACCGAGCGCCTCAGCCACTACTTCCAGGCTCGACTCGTCGATCAGTTCGACGCCGTGATCCACCTCGACCACACGCACGCGCTGGAACCACTCGAGCGCACCGCACAGTGGGACCGCGGCGAGCCGCCCGAGACGTTCCCGACCGGCATGTAGACGCCCCCGCCGACGAATCGAGCAGGAGTCCCGCGGACTCAGCCGCCGCCGTGACCGCAGTTCCAACCTCGCGAGCTAGGCCGGAGGCCCGACGCAAGTGCCTTGCGTTCCTGCGCCGTCAGCGTTGTGTCGGAGTGCAACCGAGCCAGGTGTAGTAGCTCGGTGGCATCGAGAGGTCCGTAACGGTCTCGGCCGCGTCGCCGCTCTCTCCGCCCGCGTGTTGCGTGCACTCGGCGAAGTTCAGCGCGTTGCGACGTCGTCGACGTGATTGGTGATAATCAGGAGAGCGGCGCAATGTCTCCCACCAGTACGTCGCAGCGTCGTTGCTGTGACAGTCGAAGCACGCGACAGCAGCGAGACGACGTGCTCCGAGTTTCTGGAGATGTTCGTTGCGCCGGCGCGGCGCGTGTCCGCGATCTCTTCGCCAGAGCCAGAAGCGAGACGCCGTGGATCCTGTTCAATGACGAGGTCGACGCGATCGGCCGCAAGTCGTCTATGGCAGCACGCGGCTTGGCAGATCCCGAGTGCGTACAGCATCCCGCGGTGGTGTGAGACGCATGTCAGTTCTTCTCGCGAGTCTCTGGTTGTCGCTCGATCTTCCAACCGTGGATCGTTTCCAAGCGACGAGCGAATCGTTCCACGATCTCCGCCTCGCTCATGCCCCGCGCATACGCCGGCGAAAGCATTGCAACCGCTCGCTCGACCTGCACCACTGCGACCCCATGGATTCTGCTCGCCTCCACGCCATGCTCCTCGAACGAGCGGACGGCCCGATCGAAGACGGGTCCGGCGTGATGCACTGAAGCCCGGCCCTTGAACCGGTAGCCCTTGCGCCGGACGGGGTCGACGACGTTCACCTCGACCACCGGGTTGACCAGGATGTTGGCCATCGTGGTCGGTGAGGCAAGGTCGGCGAAGATCAAACTGTCGTCATCCCAAACGGACATCGTCCCCTTTGGCGAAAGGTTCGGACTCCCGTCGGGACACACGGTGGCGACGAATCCAAGGGACTGTTCCCTGATGACTCGCTTCATGTCATCGGTGAGAATCGTCATCGCACGCCCTTCAACCAGTTGTCTCCCAAAGGTGGAATCTCTCAGCCCGGTCCCGTTGAAGGAAGCTGCGACCTCGAATCACCTTGAGGCGTGTCCCCGTCTCGCTGATCCCTTCAACGCTACGCACGGCGGCTGCGAAGCGAGTCAGATCTCGAGCGGCCGCGCCCGACGTACCGCGCCCGACGAAAAAAACGGAGGCGGTCCCGTCGCCGCCGCGCCCGAAGCGGCTGTTGTCGACCCGAGCTCTTCACCGGATTGCCGCGCGACGAGCTCTCGTTCCCCGTGAGTGCCCGACTGGATCGGGCGGCTCACCCTGCGCGGAGTGCCACTGATAGGCGGCCGCGTCTCAATTGACGTGGCTGGCGATCGGTGAGACGTGCTCGAAGCCCCCGACGGTCTCACCATCGGCAGGAAGTACGGCAGCCCACGCTCTGACCGGGCGCAGCCGGCTTGCCCAGCTCCCCGGCACCTGGGGGAGCACGCTTGGGTGTCGTGGCGTGATTCCGGTCGGCGATCGGGTTTGATCACGACGGCGAGTTGTCGGGAAATGAACGGAGAACGTTGGCCAAGAAACCCCGCGCCCATGTTTCGGTGGCTTGCTGGACCACATCCGGCTTCACCGAAGAAATCTGGCTACGGGGATAGGTACCGAGAAGGGTCAGGTCGGAACGGGCCGCGTCCGCACCCGCGACGCGGAGGTCACCGTCGAAGAGCTCGGGGAACAGCTCAGGGGGGAGGCGGCTGTTCCAGCGCATCGGCACGGCCAGCTCGTGGGGCCGCACCCATGCTGAGCCGAGTTCGTATCGCAGTGCTTCGGACAACACCGTGATCGTTGGTGGGCGCGGATCCTCGGTCGAGGGGTTGTGCACCGATTGCAGCGCGTCGCCCACCGCGTCGATCGCCAACGGATGTAGCCAAGCGGTTGTTGCGAAGTAGGGCGCGAGGTACTCAAAGGACTGCGCTACCTGCGAGGACTCCCGAATGAACACGGGATATGCCCTCCCAACCGGGAAAGAGTGGCGCTCGTTGCGCCCATGTTCGTCATTCTGTACCTCAGTGTCGATTGTCGTGCGGAACGGGCGATCGGCCCAGTGCCGAAAGTCCTTGCCGGGCGCTTCAGCGGTGCGCGGGAACTTGCAAGCACGCATTCGCGACTCGCCCGGGAGTGTGACTACTCGTACTCGGGCCGAGGATTGCCTTGCCGGTGGGCATCGAAGACGACGCTTCGAATCTCGCGGATCGTCTCGTCGATCTCGTCGATCACCGCGTGCGCCGCGTCGCCAGCCTCGTTTCGCGCGGCGATTTGTGCCGCCAACGTGAGCCCGACGTCAAACAGGCGTCGGACGATCGAATCCAGCAGTTCATGAGCAACCCGCTCGCGTTCTTGGGTCAGCGCAAGTTCTGTAGCGGCGTCGCGTGCTCGACGCGCTTCCGACACGTCACGCACGATCGCGATCGTCAATCGCGCCGAACCCTCCCTGAGCGGACTCAGGCTCACCTCGACCGGAATCTCAACATCGTCAGCGCGTAACCCGTGCAACAACATTCCAGTACCCATAGGCCGAGTCAGCGGCGCGACCGCGTACGCCGCACGATGTTCTTGGTGGCGTGCCCGCAATCGTTTCGGGAGCAACTGCTCGACAGGGCAATGCAGCAGTCCGCCGCGCACGTAGCCGAAGATCTCTTCGGCTCGACGATTCGCGAGCACGATCTCGCCGGTCTTCGACAAGGAGAAGGCCGTCGGGCGCGGCATCGACGATCGCCCAACCGATGCTGCCCACCGACTCGGACAACCTCGACGAAGAGACGAGTCGAGAGTCATCCGCGACACGCAACTGCATGTGCGGCCACCTCCTGGCCCGACGGAAGCGCAGACCGGCACGATCTTCTCGCGCTGACCGCCGACGCACAACCTCCCGGCTGAACCTCCACAGCCCACAGCCCACCGAGCCCTTCGCGCCGACCTCGGTGCGCGGTCGCCCGTCGGGGGAATGACGGGAAACCGTTGCACCTCGCCAGGTCCGGTCGGGCTCGTCGCTCTCGAAGCAAGCCCGACCGCCTGAAGCAAGCGTGCTCGGAGAGCACCGTACGACGAGGGCGTGCTCGGCGACAGGGACCTTTGGCCCGAACTCGAACTCCTCTTCCTGCACTCGTGACCACGACACCCGAAACAGCCGCCCGGGACGATCGGCTCTCGACGGGACCGCGGCGGAACCGGCATGCTCGTCGAGGCCACCCAGCCACGCGGCGAGCGAGGCACGGGTGTGCCGGTCGCTACCCCACGTGGAGGAACGCACGATGGAGCTCACAGTGGTGACGGGGAGCGCGAATCCGCGACTCGGTGCCGCCATCGCCGACGCAGTCGAGGTTCGCCCCGCCGAGACGACGCTCGAGCACTTTCCCGACGGCGAATGCCATGTCACGCTCCGTCACCACGTGCGAGGGCACGATGTGTACGTCGTCCAACCCACCTGCCCACCGGTGGACGAGCAGCTGGTGGAACTCCTCCTGCTCGTCGACGCCTGCCGGCGCGCCGGAGCCGGGCGCATCACAACGGTGATCCCGTACTTCGGTTATGCACGCCAGGACCGCCGCCGAGTGGCGGGCGAAGCCATCGCCGCTCGGGTCACGGCCGATCTCATCGACGCGGTTGGAGCCGACCGCGTGCTGGTGGTCGACCCTCACACTCCGGGCCTCGAAGCTCTTTTCGGGATTCCTCTCGACGCGGTGAGCGCCGTGCCCGTGCTCGCTGCCGCGCTCAAACCGCTCCTTCCGCTCGATGCGGTCGTCGTCGCTCCGGATCTCGGTGCCGTCAAGCTGGCCGAGAGGTACGCCGAGCTGCTCGGTGTCCCGACCGCCATCATCCACAAACGCCGCCTCTCCGGAACAGAGGTGCGCGCCGAGGAGGTAGTGGGCGACGTGGGGGGCCGTGCGCCGGTGATCGTCGACGACATGATCAGTACCGGTGGCACGATCTGCGCGGCGATGCAAGCGCTTCTCGAACAGGGAGCTCGGCGGTCCTTGCTGGTCGCGGCGACGCACGGGCTGTTCGTCGGGCCCGCCGCAAAACGCCTCGGCGAGTTGCCACTGGAGCATCTGGTGGTGACCAACACTGTGCCATTGGTCGCCGGCTTCCCAGTTCCGGTCCAGGTCGCGAGCATCGAGGAACTGCTCGCGGACGCGATCGGCCGACTTCACGACAACGAGCCTCTCGACGAACTCACCCTCCACTCGTAGGTATCCCTCGAGTGGCGGTGTCCAGCGGTCGATCTTCCCGGCTCGACCAACGAGCGGTCGGCCAGCGGGGCGTCAGCGGAACCAACACAAGGACTTACGTCCCTACCGCCGACCGCGGGAGCTTGGGACCATGCAGAGGGGGCGAGAACAGGAGGAAGCCGATGAACCTCAACGCAACGGGACCGCCAGGTGCAGGTCACGGCGTGGGTCCACTCGAGGCGTGTCCCGCCTGCGGGTCAGATGAACTCGTCGCGGTGGCGGCGGACGACGAGACGAACTTCCTCTGCGAGCACTGTGGTCGCTGCTGGCACGTCGAGTTCGCCCGGGTCAGCCGTGTCGACCCGGTGTCCTGCCCCGGCTGCCCGCATCACCGGCGTTGTCTGGAGCGCCTCCGCGAGGACGAACCCGACTGGGAACTCACGGTGCCGCCGGCACTGCGCCACCCCGATTGAGGTTCTCTGCGGGTACCGGACGGAGGAGGTGCTCATGCGTAGATCCATGGTTCGTGTGGTGGCGATCGGGTTCGCCGGCATCGGCGCCGTGATTGTGGTTCGGCGCGCCAGTGGCAAGGTGGCGCGGCAGGCCCGATACCTGCGCGGCGTGGCCGATGGTGCGTGGTATCGCATGCGTGGGCGTCGGCCAGATCCTCGGGTTTCCGACGACATCCTGACGCAGCGCGTGCGTTCGTCCTTGGGGCAACTCCGGAAGGAGCGGGACCTGCCCAGAGTGCACGTCATGGTGGAGGACGGCCTGGTGCTCCTGCACGGCGAACTGCCCACCCGAGAGGATGTGTCCGAGATCGAGCGGCGAGTCCTCGAGGTTTCGGGGGTGTACTCGATCGAGTCCTACCTTCACGTCGGTCTGACGTCTGGCACGGCGCGCCCCTCGGCCGGCCGCGCCGCGCGCGCGGAACAGCCTTCCGACGCCCGCCGCGCCCTGCTCCAAGCCGCCCTCGACGCGGGCGCATCCCCCGATGATGCGGCGGCCGCGGTCCGCGCGGTCTTGGGCGCCTTCACCGACCGCATCCCTGAGGACGAGCGCGAGCAGCTGCTCTCGCACCTGCCCCGTGACGCCCGCGCGCTCGCCGGGCCGCCCCGTCGCCGCGGTGCGCCGTCCGCTCTCCGCACCGTTGGCGAGCTCGTCGCGAGCGTCACCGAATCCGGCGTCATCAGCGCCGAGCGAGCCGGGCGCATCACCGAAGCAGTGCTCGGCCGGTTGCGGACTCTGGTACCCGAAGAAGCCGCAGATGTCGCCGCTGTGCTCCCGGCCGACCTACGCGCCCTCTGGACAAACGCCGTCCCCGCTTGAGCGGGCGATCCGAAACTGAAGGAGACGGACCGGCATCCGTTGCCTGGGTGACCTTCTTGGGGTTCCGCTTCTTCATGTTCGAGCGCAGTCGACACAGAGCAACCGATCGGGGTCGACGAGTTGGGTGCGGCGTTTGACGAGGAAGCACGACCGGCACACGAATTCTTCCTCGTCGGGCCCAACGGCGCTCTCTTTCACGGCGTTCGGCGCGGTCGGTTCCTCGAGCGACGCGAAACACACCCGAGCCCTCAGTGCCCTCGCCGTTCACGATCGGGACGGGTTCGTTCTCCGCGACGACTTGCTCCTCGATGTCGTCCTCGAGCGGCTCCTCGTCTTCTGCCAGCTCCTCTTCGAGACGTTGTGCGAGCTCTCGATCGAACGCTGCGTCTGGCAGCTCGTCTTCGGCGCTTGCGGGCTCGTCGCCTACGTCAGCCACTTCCATCCTGGCCTCTCCCGGCGGCGCTGCGCGCGGGCGCCAGGTAGTGGACGAACCAGTCGCGGGCGAGCCGGGCGGCGGTCTCGAGGGTGCCTGGCTCCTCGAACAGGTGCGTTGCCCCGGGAACGATGTCGATGCGGTGTTCGCAGGACATCCGGGTGGCGGCCTGGCGGTTGAGGTCGAGCACCTGCGTGTCGTGACCACCGACGATGAGCAACGTGGGTGCGCGCACGGCACTGAGTCGCGGCATGGCGAGGTCAGGTCGTCCGCCGCGCGAGACGACGGCTCTGATGGTCGGATCATCGGCGGCTGCCCAGAGCGCCGCGGCGGCGCCGGTGCTCGCTCCGAAGTAGCCGACGCCGAGATCTCTGCAGTCGGGGTGGCGCTGGAGCCAGTGGGCAACGGCGCGGAGACGGCCGGCAACGCGGCGAGGAGACCGGTGCGCGGCGACCTCCTCATCGGCGGTCCCTCTGCTGATCCTGGATCTGTTGCAGGAGCGCGCCGAGCACGTCGCGTTCCGATACCACCCCGATGACCGCGTCATCGTCCCTGATCGGGAGATGACGGATCCCATTCGCCAGCATTCGGGTGGCCACCCGCAGGATCGTGTCGTCCGCGTCGGCAGACACCAGATCGGTCGTGATGACGTCACCCGCCTGCGCCGTGTCGGGATCGAGTCCTGCGGCGACGGCGCGGCTGATGTCACGCTCCGACACGATCCCTTCCGGATGCCCGACCATCCCTTCGATGATGACGGTGCGGCGAACGAGCGCCGCACCGATCAGCTCCTCGCTGAGGATGGCGGCAAGGTCGCGCAACGATGTCGCGGAGTCGACGATGACGGCCGGTCGCCGCAGCAGCTCGCGCACCGGTTCGGCGGCGACGTCCATCAGCTGCTCCGTCTCGCGACGTCGAGGGACGAGGCGTCGTGGTGCCCGAAGATCACCTCACCGGTGATCGGGCGCACGACGTCGCCGAGGTCGCTGATCAGGTCGATGAGAAGGTCATCGACTGCCAAGACCCCGACCACCCGGTCGTCGGACACGAGCGGGAGACGCCGGCACGCGTGCGTGCGGAAGATCGGGAGGGCCGCGCGCGCGTCGGCATCGGCGTCGAGCGTGACGACCTCACTCGTCATCACCGCGTCGATCCGGGCGCCCGGCGGAAGCTGCTGCGCGACGCCACGCCGCACAATGTCGCGATCCGTCACGATCCCGACGAGGCGTCCTTCGTCGAGGACCACGAGCGCGCCTACGTTGTCGCGATCCATCAGTTCGGCGGCTTCGTGCAAGGTCGCGTCGGGCGCAACGCTCACGACGTTCTTCCTGATCGCCTCGATTGCCTTCATGCTCCAACCTTTCGAACCTTTGCCCCACGAGACGGCATCATCCGACGAGGGCGGGGCGCTAGAGGGCGGATCGTCACGATCGCCCGCCCAACACCCAGGGAGGCGTGGGCAGGTTCAGGTTCGTCTCCCGGTGACGGATGCGGTTGTCGACGTCGATTACGCCGTCGACGCCCCGGACCATCGCGACGAGGATCGGCTCGTCCCAGGCGTATCGGACGTCGCCGGTCAGCGTGACCTTCCCGTCCTCGACCGTGCACGTGACGTGATGGTCGTCGGGACGATCCGGCGCCTCCTTCAGCCGCCTGGTCACGTCCTCCGTGATCTCGACATCCGACCGCACGAGCGTCCGTAGGATGTCGTGACGCGACACGATGCCCACGAGTCTGCCGTCCTCGAGCACCGGGAGCCGCTTGATCCCGTGTGCGAGCATGCGCCGCAAGGCGACCCGAACCTCTTCGTCGGGTGTGCAGGTCTCCACGCTCCTGGTCATGACGTCACTTGCGCTCCACCCCCTCGCCTTTGTGACCCAGTGGCGCTCGCGTGCCGACAGCACGTCCGCGAGCAGCGCGAGCGCGCGTGGGCGCTGCCCGGGGTACGCCTCCTTGGCAACGAGGTCGGCCTCGGTGACGATGCCGACGAGGGAGCCACGATCATCAACGACGGGGAGGCCGCTGACGCCGGCACCGACCATCTGTTCGACCACATCTTTGAACGGCGTGTCCGGCTCCACCGACACCACGTCCGTCGTCATCATCCTGCGAACCTTCACGACCGGCCTCCTGGCTCCCTCAGCGTCTTCGCCTCCCAGCATCGTGCACCCGCCTCGCCGCGGGAAGAGGCGTTGGTCCTCTCGTCCCCGTCACGAAACGAGCCCTGCAGCGGCGCACACGATGACTTTGGCTCTGGCCGCGTTCCACGCGCTGGCGGATCCCGGTGAGCGTGCGGGCGTCGCGCACCGCCGACGAGGTGGACCTGACTAGAAGGGGCCTTCGGCCCTACCAGGCGCCCGACGTTGCGACGACCGTAGGGCAACACGACCTCGCGACAATGGAGCCGACGATGCCCAAGACCCTTATCGTCCCCATGGATGGGTCCGGGGCGGCCGAACGAGCAGTGCCGGTGGCGCAACGAATCGCAGCACGGCTTGACGCTTGCGACCTCGTCCTCGTGAGCGCGGACGTGCGCGACGGCGAGCGCACCCGCAGCTACATCGAGGCCCTCGCCGCTCGCACCGATATCGCCGGCGGTTCGGTACGAGCCGAGTGCGTGACCGGCGACGCGACGGGGGCCATCACCCGCCTCACTCACGGCGAACCGGACGCCGCGGTGTGCATGGCGACGCACGGCCGTGGCCGCCTCGCCGAACCCCTACTGGGCAGCGTGGCAACGGAGGTGCTCCGAAACGTCCGGGTGCCGGTCCTGCTCGTGGGACCACATTGCGAACACGAGTGGTGGCACGAGCCACCTCACCTGGTCGCGTGCTGGGCCGGCGCCGATTCTGATGCCGTGCTGACACCGGCGCGGTCATGGAGCGACGCGCTCGGGATGGACCTCTCCCTCTTGTGCGTCTTCCACCCACTCGACGTCGCCGCCATCATCGATCCCCGTGCGCAGTTCGAGCCCGCTCTCGCCCAGTTCGAGCCCGGCAACGCGGTGTCGACGGTCGCGCTGCACGACGACTTTCCCGCTGCCGCGATCGCCGACCGTGCCGCTGCGCTGCCCGCGACCCTCCTCGCAGTGACGACCCGTGCCCGCACCAGCCTGGGCCGCGCCGTCCTCGGCAGCGTCGCTCTCGATGTCGTGCACCGCAGCCCATGCCCCGTTCTGGTCGTCGGGAGATCGTGATGGCTCCCGCAGGCGAGTCCAGCACCGAGAAGACGGGCCGCCCGTTGCGTTCGCTCACGCTGGACGAATGCCGCGCTCTGCTCCCGCGACAGGGCATCGGACGGGTCGTCTTCGTGGGACGCGCGGGGCCCCGTGGCGCTGCCCGTCAACTTCGTCGCCGATCACGACGACATCGTCTTCCGCACCGAAGCCTGGTCAAGCATCCTCGCATCCACCTACGCCGGCCCGGTGAGCTTCGAGGTCGACGAGGTGGACCACGACAGCCGCACGGGTGGAGCCTGCTGGCGACCGGGCACGTGCGAGTGATCGACGATCCTGCGGACCGCCGTCACGTCCAGATGCTGGGCGTCACGCCTTGGGCCGACGGACCGCGAGATCGCTACCTGCGACTGTCGGTGCGGACCATCATCGGGCGTCGCCTGTCGCTCGGCGACACGCCGACGGGCGGAGCTCTCAGCCCGAAGCGCTTGTCGCTCATCAACCCCTCCTTCAGGGGATCAGAGCGACCATGCCCAAGCCGTCAAGCCCGGGCAACCGACAACGCGCGACCCGGGTCCGCGTCAGGCCCCATGGCACGCCAGGTCACGCTGCACGGCTCAGGGCATCTGCACTGGCTCGAGAACCCGCAGGCCTACGGGGACGAGCTCCGCGGCTTCTATCACGCTGTCGAGCATGACGGCCGAACACACTCGGGGCCATCGACATCACTCCGATAGTTGAATGCTCCAGGGCACGATCCAGCAGCGCGCGGCGAGCTCGTCCTTGACCCGGCGAAGGTGTCGATACTCGAGTGTCGCGCGCTGGCGCAGTACCGGGTCGCGCGTGCCGCTTGCGGCGAGGGTTGCGTTGATGACCCAGCCGAAGGGCTCGATCCCGCTGCGTCGTAGGTCGACCTGGAGCGCGGCTGCCTCGTGTACGGGCGTGGTCTCCGCCAGCGTCACCAGCAAGACGCGAGTGAAGGTCGGGTCGCGCAGTCGCATCAGCGGCGTGGTGATGCGCCCGTGGATCGTGGTCGCGGAGCGCATCACGTCGTGGTGGTACGCGCCGGTGCGATCGAGGAGCAACAGCGTGTGTCCGGTAGGAGCGGTGTCAACGACGACGTGCTGGTCTCGCCCGAGACGCAGCACATTCGAGAACGCTTGGAAGACGGCGAGCTCCTCGGTGCACGGTGAGCGAAGGTCTTCCTCGAGCAACGCCCGCTGCTCGGGATCGAGGTCGCCCGCAGCTCGCAACTTCTCGTCGACGTAGTGCGCGATCGCGGCCTCGGGATCGATGCGGCTCACCGTCAGGTTCGCTGTCGACTCGCCGACCACGTCGGCGGGACGGCCCGCTGGATCGGTGGTTGACAGATGTGTCGGCAACCCGCGTGACGCGAGGCCTCGGGCGATCGCAGCGGCGATCGTCGTCTTGCCCACACCGCCCTTGCCCATCACCATCGTGACCCCCGGACCGATCGTGGCAAGGTCTTCAACGAACGCATCGAGCGGCGGAATGTCGGGCAGCTCCTCGCCTGCGACCGTGACAGCGACCGGCCCGACGTGGCCCGCGACGAACGCGCGCAAGGTGTCGATACCGGTGACGTCCGCGGCGACGAGCGGCACGGTCGTCCTCGGCAGGGCCATGAGCTCCGCGGACGCGCCGGCGATGGCGTCGCGCTGATGCCGGGCAAACGCCTCGGCGATCGCGTCGCCCGGCAGCGGGCTCGCGAGGAGGCCATTGACGACGTGCTGCTGGTTGGCGATCCCGAGGTCGGCGAGCTCCGCGTTCGCGCGTGCCGCTTCCCGCAAAGCTGAGCGCTCGGGCCGGCTCACGAGCACGACCGTCGTGCGGGCGGCATCGCCGAGCGCGGCCACGGTTGCGTCGTACATCGAACGCTTCGCTTCGAGCCCCGCGAGCGGACCCAAGCAGCTCGCGCCGGCGGGGTTCGTCTCGATGTACTCGCTCCAAGCCGCGGGCAGGCTCAACAAGCGGAGCGTATGACCCGTCGGCGCAGTATCGAACAGCACATGGTCGAACGCGGACGTCGTCTGCGGATCGGCGATCAGCCCGCTGAACGCATCGAAAGCCGCGACCTCCACGGTGCACTGCCCCGACAGCTGCTCCTCGACGGCCCGCAACTCGGCCTCCGGCACGCGGCCACGCAACGGCGCGAGCACCTCGGAACGGTACGCGTCGGCCGCGGCCTCCGGATCGAGATTCATCGCCGACAGGCCCGCGACGCCCGGAACCGCCGACGGCCGAACGCCGAGCTGCGCCCCGAAGACATCCTCCAGGTTCGAGGCCGGGTCGGTGCTCACCACGAGGACACGCGCACCGCTGTCGGCCAGCGCAACCGCGGCCGCCGCAGTAATCGTCGTCTTGCCCACGCCTCCCTTACCAGTGAACAACACGAAGCGACTGCGCCAGCGAGTCCAGTCCACCAGCGCCGGGAGCTCGGTCATCGGTCTCGCAGCGTACTGATGCAGGACCTTCGGCCCTTCCGACGGCGCAGCTGATGATGAGACCCTCGAGACATGAAGAAGCTGCTGATCGCCATGGCGGTGCTGGCCGGCATCGCCTTCCTCGCCAAGCGGTTCGCGCCCGATCTCGGCAAGATCGAGTGGGAGAAGAAGTTCGACGCCATGCCCGACAACGCGCCGCCCAAATGGATGTTCAACAACATCAGCGCGATCCGCGACAACACCGAGCGCATCATCGAGCTGCTCGGATCCGACACCGCGCGCACTCAAGACACGCCCGTGATCGAAGGCAGCACGCGATGAAGGTGCTCACGGTGTTCGCGCACAACGACCGACAGTCGTTCTGCGGCAGTGTCCTCGACCGATTCTCCGCCGGACTCACCGACGCCGGCCACACCAACGACGTCATCGACCTCTACGCGATCAAGTTCGATCCCGTCTTCCGCGACCGCGACGTCGCCAGCTACACCAGCGGCGACATCCCCACCGACATCCTCGAACTCATGAACCTCGAACAACGCGTGCTCAGGTCATGCCGGGGCCCACTCCAACGGTTCCTGGCATCACGAGCAATGCGCGGCAAGTCACCCTCCGAGATCGCGGCCATGATCCGAAGCCGAATGCCCAAAGACGTGCTCGCACAACAGAACAAGATCGCAGCTGCCGACGCGCTCGCGTTCATCGCGCCCGTACACTTCTGCAGCTTCCCATCGATCCTCAAAGGCTGGATCGACCGCGTCTTCACCCTCGACTTCGCGTTCGGCCTCACCTCCGAGGGCTGGCACGGCGACATCAACGGACGGATCCCGCTCCTCCACCACCAGCGCGCCCTGATCATGACATCAACGATCTTCGACAAGCACGCCTACGACGACGGCATACGCGACGCCATCTCCAAAGTCATCGACGACTGGGGCTTCCGCTACCCAGGCATCGAAGACGTCGAACACATCTACTTCTACGCCGCAACCGCCGCCCCGCCCGAAACCATCCACGCCTACCTCGACCAGGCCTACCAACTCGGCAAGGACTTCGGCCTGCCCCGCGAGGCGCTGCGCCACGCTCACAACCAGATCGACGGGAGTCGTGTCATGAAGCAACTGCCGATCGTGTGGCAGAGGCTCGTCAGCGGAGGCAAGACCTGCGACCGGTGCGCCGCCACACAACACGAAGTCGAGCACGCGATCCACACCCTCGAACCGGCACTTCGACCGCTCGGCATCGAAGCACACCTCGAAATCCGCGAACTCGACGAGACCTCGTTCAAACAAGAACCCTCCGCGTCCAACCGCATCTGGATCGCAGGCAAGCCAATGGAACACTGGCTCGAGGCCAGCGTCGGCAGCAGCCAATGCTGCTCCGTGTGCGGCGATTCGGAATGCCGCACATTCGAGCTCCGCGGCACCACGTTCGAAGCCATACCCGAGCGACTCATCCTCAAGGCCGCGCTCCTCGCAGCCGCACAGCTTCTCGACGAACACTCAGCTGAACACTCCAATACGTGAGCGCGCCTCGAAGATCGTCCGACCGGAAGGCGCACGCTCGAGTTCAGGTTCACCGATTGCGATGCTCGAGCTCCCTGGAGCTGACCCGGTTCGACGGACAGGTCGTTACGCTGCGCGTCGGTCAGCAGTGTGCCATGCGTTCTCCTTCTCGGTCGGGGTGAGGTAGTCGATCGCGGAGTGCAGTCTCCGCGGGTTGTACCAGCCTTCGATCCAGCGGACGATCGCGCGTTTCGCCTGCCGCGCGCGTTGCCCACGCGTGTCGGTGCACGAGTTCTCGCTTCAAGGTCGCGAAGAAGCTCTCGGCCGCGGCGTTGTCCCAGCAGATCCCGGTCGCGCCCATCGACTGCACGACGTGGTGTCGTTCGCACAGCTCGGCGAACTCACCCGCGGTGTACTGACAGCCGCGGTCGGAGTGGAAGACGACGCCGTCGACGTGACCACCGCGGGTCGCGACCGCCATCTCGAGCGCGTCCCCGACCAGGGAGGCGCGGAGATGATCGGCAAGCGCCCAGCCGATCACGCGGCGGCTGTAGAGATCGATCACCGTCGCGCAGAACAGCCAGCCTTCCCAGGTGCGCACGTAGGTGATGTCACCCGCCCACGTGACGTTCGGCGCGGCCGGGTTGAAATCCCGAGCCACCCGATCCGGTGCCGGCACCGCACCCTTGTCCGGCGTGGTGGTCTTGAAGCCCTTGCGGGCCGACTCGCCCACCCAGCCGTTGACACGCATGATCCGCGCCACCCGCTTGCGAGCGACTCGGAAGCCCTGCTTGCGCAACCAGCGATGCACCCGCGGTGACCCATACGTACGATCCGAGGTCTCCCAGATCGCCTCGATCTCTGCTGCCAACGTGGCGTCGTCGACGTCGCGGGCACACGGCGCGCGTCCCAGCCAGTCATAGAACCCCGACCGGGACACCTCCAACGTCCGGCACATCTCGCTGACGCTCCACGAACATTCGGGGATCGCCTTCTCCTCGGCGATGAACCGATACACGGCCATCACCCGTGCTCGCGGGTCGAGGCCGAGAAGAAGGCCGACTGCTTTTGCCAGGATGTCCCGCTCGCGCGTGACCCGATCCAGCTCCCGTTTCAGATCACGGATCTCGGCGCGCTCCTCTCCGCTCGGCGCGCCCGCGGCTTGCTCGCGGAACTGACGCACCCAGTTGCCCAGCGTCGAGTCGTAGATCCCGAGCTCCTTGGCGACCTGAGCGATGTTGCCACCCGACGCCTCGACCAGCGCGACCGCTTCAGCCTTGAACTCGGGCGTGAACTTCCGACGATTCCTCCCCACACGGACTCCCTTCCGGGCCAGAACGGCCCATGATCAGGTGTCCGTCAAAGCGGGGCAACTCCACCCAGGCGAGCGCGGCCATTTGGGTGTGGTCCCAAGGAGTGGACAGGGGCGGCGTGTAGGCGAGGTCGAGGTTGGAGAGTTCGTCGATGGTCATGTGGTGGTAGAGCGCGGTGGCGTAGATGTCACGCATCCTCGCGGCTCATCGTCCGCGAACGCCGCGACGACCGTCCCGATGTGGCCATCATGGAGCCGTGCCCGACATCCGCCGGTTCCTCCCGCCTCCCCCGCGTGTGCCGGGCCTGGCGGCAGTACGTGATTGGCGAGGGACCGGACGCCGTGACGCTGTAGCCGGCATTGCGGTGGCGGCCTATCTGGTGCCCCAGTGCCTCGCGTACGTGCGACTCGCGGGCCTCGAACCGGTCGCCGGCCTCTGGGCCGCGTTGCCCGCCCTGGTCGTGTACGCGTTCCTCGGCAGCAGCCGGGTCCTCTCTGTCGGGCCGGAGAGCGCCTCGGCGCTGCTGGTCGGCTCCGCGGTCGCAACGCTGACCCGCGCGCACCACTTGTCACCCGCGACGGCCGCCGCAGCGCTGGCACTGGCGGTGGCGGCCCTCGCGCTGGTGGGGTGGTTCGCGCGGCTGGGGTTCCTCGCCGACCTCCTCTCCAAGCCGGTGCTGATCGGCTACCTCGCCGGTGTCGCGGTCACGATGATCGTCTCGCAGCTCCCGAACATCACTGGGATCACCTCGGATAACAGCGACACGCTCGGGCGGGCACTCGATGTCGCGCGCGGGGTCGGCGACGTCGTGCTCGCGCCGCTGTTGCTCGGGATCGCGGTGGTCGCCGCGCTGGTGCTGCTGCAACACGTCCCGCGGGTCCCCGGTCCACTCCTCGTGGTGCTCGGTGCGACTCTTGTGACGGCCGTGTTCGACCTCGAGCAGCACGGCGTCACCACCGTCGGCACCGTGCCCAGCGGACTCCCGGCACTCGCCTTTCCGTCGGTCCCAGCTGACGCCTGGCCCGCGGTGTTCGTCGCCGCGACCGGAGTTGCCATCGTCGCGTTCAGTGGGAACGTCCTCACCGGCCGGGCCTTCGCTCGTGGGACCGACGACCGCATCAATGCCGATCAGGAGCTCCTCTCGCTCGCGGGCGCGAACGCCGCTGTCGGCCTGGTTGGCGGGTTCCCGGTGTCGTCGTCCGATAGCCGCACCGCCCTCGCGGTCGCGGCGGGGGCGTCGAGCCAGCTCGCGAGCCTCGCCGCGGCTGCGTCAGTGGCCGTCGTACTCGTCGCCGCCGCTCCCCTCCTCGAGTCCTTCCCGCTCGCCGCGCTCGCCGGGCTCGTGGTGTACGCCGCCGTCAAGCTGATCGACGTCCCGGAGATACGCCGCGTCCTCGCCTTCCGGCGCAGCGAAGCGCTGCTCATGACCGCGGCGTTCGTCGGTGTGGTCGCGTTCGACCTCCTCATCGGCATCGGCATCGCGGTTGCGCTCAGCGTCGCCGATGTGCTCCGGCGGGTCGCCCGGGCGCACGACGCCATCCAGGGCGCGGTACCCGACCTGGCCGGGCTCCACGACATCGACGACTACCCGAACGCGAAGACCCTTCCGGGATTGGTCGTCTATCGCTACGACGCCCCCCTCTTCTTCGCCAACGCCGAGGACTTCAGAGAACGCGTGCTTGCCGCCATCACGGCCGAGTCGAGTCCCGTCGAGTGGGTCGTGCTCAACATGGAGGCGAACGTCGAGATCGACCTCACCGCGACCGACATGCTCGAGGAGCTCAGGGCCGACCTTGCCGCACGCGGCATCGTCCTCGCGCTGGCCCGCGTGAAACAGGACCTCGCCCTGTACCTCGAGCGCGCAGGCCTCCTCCAGCAGATCGGCAGCGACCACGTATTCCCGACGCTGCCGACCGCGCTCGAGGGCTTCCGTTCTCGCCCGCGCCGCCGTGAGTCGTAGGGGAAACGCATTCCGGGCCGGGGAAAGAAGAGACGCGCGTCAAAGGCGCGAGGCACCTTGTGCGGACTCGTCAACCCGGACGCGCCGCTCGCCGCGCTCGGGCACCCGTCTCATCGGGCATCCGTCCATTGAGGACCCGCGACGACCACCGGCATGGACGCGTTGCGCACGACGGCCGCCGATACGCTACCGAGCGCCATCCGCGGTACCCCCGACCGGCCGTGGCTGCCCACGCCGATCAGGGAACTGCCACGTTCGCGCGCGTGGTTGATGAGCACCGATGCGGCGTTGAAGCCGTCGAGCGGCACCGCGTCGACATGGACGCCGCGCTCGCGCACGGCGTCACGCAACGACGCGAGGTCCGCAATCGCCCGCCGGTCGCGACCACGCAGGCCACGGCGGGGGTCGTCGACCGGAGGTAACACCAGGACCAGCTCCACGGACGCTTCGATCGCTCGCGCGATCCCCGCGGCCGCGAACGCGCCCGCGTGCGCGCCGTCGGAGCCATCGGCGCCGACCAGGATCGACGCCCCCTCCGCCAGCACCCACTCCCCATCGACCTCGGGGCCGACAAGCACGAGCGGGCCACGCGCCTCACGGACCACCGCCTGCGCGACGCTCCCGAGCACGGCGGCGCGCAGCGCCCCGCGGCCGTGCGTTGCCATGCAGACCAGGGCGCCGGGCTCGGCCGCAGCCTCGACGATCGCCTCCACCGGGCCGTCGTCGGAGATGACCCAGGACTCGACGGGGCCGTCGAGGAACGCGACGTGAGCCTCGAGATAGCTGCGCATCGTCGTGTCACGAGCGTCAGGCCACCGTGCGGCCATCAGGACGAGGGGTGCACTAGCCCGTCGGGCAAGCTGCACACCGGGTTGGATGGCCGCATCGGCGATCTGCGAGCCGTCGAGTGGTACGCAGACCTTCTTGATCATCGGTCCTCCCACGGGCTCGCTCCTCTGCACACCCAACAGTACGAGCCGCGCTGCGCACGGGCAGGGGCCAAGGTCCCGAGTCGAGGATGGTGGACCATTGGCCGCCCAGCAGCGCGTTCGGGACGAGTTGCCGGTTGATCGCTGTGCCGAGGATCGAACCGCCGACGCACGCGAGGCCGAAAGCGATTCTGGTTGCAGCAGCCCAGCGGCCGGTGCCGTGCTCATCGACGGACGCATCCCCCACGTGTTCGTGTCGGGACCTTTCCGCGGATCGGTCAACGTGAGCCTGGATGGCCGATTCGCCGAATATGCAGGCGACGTCGCCCGACCCGATCAACCGATCGTCGTGGTTACCGACGCCGGTCGCGAGACCGAAGCCAAGGTGCGCCTCGCGCACATACGATCGTGCCGACAACGGGAACCCCGCTACTTACCCCACGCGCTCAGCTGCATACGAGTTCCGTTCTGCTGCATGACCGTGATTGTGAGCCCGGACACTCCTGGAACTACTCCGGTCTTGGATCAGACTTGAGTCGGTTCGATCAGCGGCTGTCCGGCGCTTCGAGAGGATGGGGCGCCGACTCGCGCCAGTGTCCGATGCCCTCCTTGATTGCAGCCGCGGCGACGAGGAGCGCGGCTATCGGGTCGGTCCACCACCAACCGAGCGACGCGTTGAGCGTGAGGGCGGCGAGCACACTAGAGCTGAGGCAGCCGTCGAGAAACGTCATCGCTGCCTCGGCATGCAATGGCTCACTTCCGAGCGCCTTCGCTGTTATGCGCTTGAGTCGCGCGAGCCCGAACATCACGCACGCCGAAACCGCCAGGTAGGCGATGCCGATCGGAGAGCTGTCGGGCCGATCTTGACGTATTAGTCCTCGCACGCTCATGACGGTCAAGAACGTTGCGAGTGCCCAGAACGCGACCTCTATCCGACGCAGCGCTCGATGGGACGCGCCGATCACCCGGGTCGTAGCGGTTGTCGTGCAGAGTTCGGATGACGACGGTCGACGCGATGATCTCGACGACGGGGTCGAGGCCGAACGCGATCAGCGCCAGTCGTCTTCCAACTGACCTTTGAAACCAGCAACCAGAACTTTGTCCTCAGCGACGTTGACCAACCCCTTGTCTCGGAGGATCTCGTTCATGATCGGACGGACACGCTGCCACTTACCACGTCACTCCGCGGACCGGGCCCGTCGACCATCACGGGTCCATTGGACCAGGCGCGCACAGCGCCGGCAAAGGGTCGAAGGACCCGGGTCGCCAGGGCAACAAGCTGCGAGACTGCCCCGGTGGCAGCTCCGGTCATCCGATGTGATGTTCTCGAGAAGCGGTTCGGCGATGTCGTGGCGCTCGACCGGCTCGAACTCGAGGTTCCGAAGGGACAGGTGGTCGGCTTCCTCGGGCCGAACGGCGCAGGCAAGTCGACAACGATCCGCATCCTCCTCGATCTTGCACGCCCCGACGGTGGGAGCGTCGAAGTGCTGGGCGAGGATCCGAGAACAGGTGGCCCGACGCTGCGCCGGCGCATCGGCTACCTGCCCGGCGAGCTGCGTCTCGACGAACGCTTGACCGTCGCGCAGACACTGCACTCGTGGGCACGTCTGCGCGGCGGCGGGGTGGACTCCGCTTTCCTCAGTCAGCTATATGAGCGGCTGAGCCTCGACCCCGGCCGCGAGACGCGTGGACTCTCGTCGGGGAACCGCCGCAAGGTCGGCCTCGTCGGCGCGTTCATGGCGCGGCCCGAGCTGCTGATCCTCGACGAACCGACCGGTGGGCTCGATCCCCTGGTCCAGGCCGAGTTCCAGGCGATGGTCGAGGAAGCCCGCACCGATGGCACGACCGTGTTCCTGTCGTCGCACGTACTCAGCGAAGTTCGAGCGCGTCGCCACTCACGTGATCGTGATCCGCCGGGGCCGCGCGGTGGCAACCGGGGCAGTCGACGAACTCCGCGAGAACGCGCGCCAGCCGTTCACCGCTTGGTTCGGAGGCGACCCTCCCGAAGCAGCGCTGCGCGCGGTACCGGGCGTCAGCGATCTCGTGGTGCGCGGCAGGGAGGTCAGCGGGGTGATCGAGGGCGCCCCGGCTGGGCTCCTCGCGGTGCTCGGTCGATCGCGAGTCGACCACCTGCACTGGCCGGAGCCGGACCTCGAGGACGCCTTCCTCCGCTTCTATCAGGACGACGACGCCGTCCCGCTCGAGGTCACACCGTGAGCGGCGAAACCGCGGAGCTGCTCCGGCGCGGCTTGCATGCCCAGCGGCGCTCGGGGTTCTGGTGGGGCGTTGGGATCCTCGCCCTCGCGCTGGTGTCGGTCGCGTTCTGGCCGAGCCTCGAGGGCAGCTCAGCACTCACCGACATGACCAAGTCATCGAAGTCGCTCATGGAAGCATTCGGCGTCCAGGACCTCGCGACCGCCGCCGGCTACCTCGACGGCCAGATGTACGCCCTGATGCTCCCGCTCTTGCTATCTGGCCTCGCGATCGCGGCGACGAGCGCGCTCACAGCTGGCGACGAAGATGCCGGACGCCTCGAACTCGTCCACGCGCTCTCCGTGTCGCGAACCTCAGTGTGGCTCGCCCGCATCGGCGCGGCGACGATCGTGCTCGCGCTCGTCACTGTGCTCACCGCGATCGTCGTCGCATTGTCGCTCGGCCCGTTCTCGCTCGAAGGCATCAGCGTTTCCCGCATCTGCGAGGCCACGCTCGCGTGCGGCGCGCTCGCGCTGTTCCACGGCGCGGTGGCCTACGCGGTCGCGGGCGCAGGCGGGTCGCGTGCAGTGTCAGCCAGCGCCGCGATTGCGGTGCTCGTGGTCGGCTACGTCGCGAGCTACCTGCTCCCCCTCTCCGAAGCCCTAAAAGGCTTCCGCAAACTGTCGCCCTGGTACTGGGCCATCGGCACCCAGCCCGTCACCGACGGCCTCTCGGCCGCGTGGATGGTCCTGCTGCTCGGCGTGACGGCGATGCTCATGGTCGTCGGGACGATTCTCGTCAACCGCCGCGACATCCGGTGCGTCTGATCTCCGCTGACTCGTCGAGCTCGAGCCGCGTGACCCAGGACGTCTACATCCACATCCACGGCGACCTCTACCATGGTGGACCGAGAGGGGCACGAGCTCGTCAATCGTCCAAGCGCCAGGTCCGCGGCCGAGTCCACGGATTGCCCAGAGCCGCCTCCGTTCGCAGGCGCGGCCGGCGCTACGTGTGTCGGTCCGTGGGCGTGCGGGTAGGGCGACGAGGTGGGAGGTCGTCGCGTCGTCAAGAGGGTCACGTCGAGCCTCTGGTTCGTCCCGGTGCTATGCGTGCTCCTGGGCGCCGCGCTCTCCTTCTTGGCCATCGCGGCCGACAGCGCATCCGGCTTCGACCTGGTGCCGAGCTCGCTGACCGGCGGACCAGACGCCGCACTCGCGATCCTGTCCACGATCGCAGCGTCGATGGTGTCGCTCGCCGCACTGGTCCTCACCATCACGATGGTGGTCGTGCAGCTCGCAATGGGTCAGTTCTCGCCCCGAATCGTGCAGACGTTCATCCGTGACAAGCCGAGCCAGCTCGCGGTGGGCCTCTTCATCGCCACCTTCGTGCACGCGATGCTCACCCTCCGCGAAGTTCGCTTCGCTGATGGAGGATCGGTGCCAGGGCTGTCGATCCTCGTCGCGTATTTGCTGGTGGTCGTCAGCGTGGTGGTGCTCGTGCTCTACATCCATCACATCGGCCAGTCGCTACGCGTCTCGGCGCTCATCGAGCTCGTGGGATCGGAGACGAGGACCCTGCTCGATGAGGAGTACCCGGAATCGACGACGCGCCCCGAACGCATCGACGAGAAGGTGATCTGCGCCCCGCGCTCCGGAGTCGTGACGCTGATCGAGCACCAGAAGCTCGTCTCGCTGGCGGTCGAATCCAACTGCGTGTTGCGCATGGTTCCGCCGCTCGGCGCGTTCGTCCCGGCCGGAGCGCCGCTCTTCCATGTCGATGGCGACGAGAGTCGGCTCGATGCCCGTCAAGTGGTACGTGGCGTCTGCCTCGGCCTCGAACGGACGCTCGACCAAGATGTTGCGTACGGCATGCGAATGCTCGTCGACATGGCCGAGCGATCTCTCGCGGACTCGCCGTTCCTCGATCCCACGTCGGCGGTGCAGGCGATCGACCGCCTGCATGACTGCCTGCGGCAACTTGCACGCCGTGACCTGCCGGACGGCCGGTACCGCGATGCAACCGGGACCGTGCGGCTCGTGCTCCCGGTCATGGACTGGGATGCCTATGTGCACCTCGCGTTCGATGAGATCCGGATCGCCGGCGCTCGCTCGCCGCAGATCACTCGGCGAATGGTCGAGGCACTGACCGATCTCAGGACCGTTGCGCCGCCCGACCGCCGTCCGAGCATCGATCAGCAGCTGGAGCTGCTCTGCTCGGCCATCACGGAGGTCGTGGGCGACAAGGAGGACATCTCGTTCGCGCTCACCCCGGACCGGCAGGGGATCGGCGTACGCGCGGGAGCGATAGACAACGGCGTCGCCGGAGATTGACCGCCACGCCGCATGCTCGGCACAGCGGCCGGTCGGCGGAGGTGCTCCGCCGGTCCGCTGGAGGACCCAGGACGTTCCGTTCGAATGCGGACGCAGGAGCGCCGAGTATGTCCGAGCGTTCCACGGCGCCGGTCGCTCAAAGGTAGCGGCACCGCGCAGGTTGATTTCGACGCACACACTCTGTAGACGCTCGGTCAACGCTGGGCAGTACAGAGCATCTCCGGGATGCCGTCCTACCGAGACTTGCCCGCCGAGAGGACATTGCGCCGGAGACACTCCCGACGGAAGGTGCCCAACTCTGACCGCTCGTTTGGCGTCCCGTCGCCGAGGGGGAGAACTGGAACATTGCGCGATTCACTCACCGTGAGCAGGAGGTGTCCGATGTCCGAGAACGTGATCACCCGAATCGAGCATGACCACCGAGAGGTCGAGCAGATGTTCGCCAACTTCAAGAACACACCCACCAAGGACAATGCGCTCCAGATCTGCGATGAGCTCGACCGCCACACTCGCGGCGAGGAGCGGGCCGTGTACCCGGTGTTCGAAGATGAGTTGTCAAACGAGAAGGACAAGGTCCATGAGGCCGAGGACGAGCACAAGGAAGCTCGCCAGCTGATCGGTCGGGTGCGCCAGACCGAGGACCAGGACCATCTCGTCGAACTGATGGGCGAGCTCGAGCAGGCGATCAACCACCACGTCGAGGAGGAGGAGTCCGAGATGCTCCCCAAGGCGCGGCGGGAGCTACCCGAGCAAGAGCTCGAGGACCTCGGCGACAAGTTCGAGCAGGCCAAACAGGACGCCTGACCTGCGTCTTTCTCTGGAGCCGACCACGGGATTTGAACCCGCGACCCCAACCCTTGGGAAAGTCGGGATGTTGCAATCTCCAGGGATCACGATCGCGCACGATCGAGCAGCACGAACGCCTCGGGTAACTCGGCACCTTGGCCGAGCGGTCGTCAAGGGGCGTTTGGCGGCAATCGGGTGGCGAGTTGGGTGGCAAGTCTTCGGCTCGCGGGCAACGACAGGCTTGACTCCTTCCGTGACAAGACTTCGACCGAGACGCACGGCGTCCGCCCCGTCATACCGTTGCATAAGTGATCGCGGCGCTCGGAGTCATGCCATGTCTCCCATTGGCGCCGCCGATTGATGGACAGATCGATGGACATCTCGGTGCGACCCTGCGTTCGAGATGATCTTCGCAACTCTGCCGTGTCAGAGATCCGGCCGGCCGCCGACGTGAGCGACGTCAGGCCGCGACTTCGAGGATCCCGGTCTGAACCAACTCTGGGAACCGTGCGTCGTCGAGCCCGAGCGGGTCGGCGGCGACGGCGTGCGTGTGCTCTCCGTGACGCGGGGCCGTGGAGGCGACTGGTGGAGGTGATGGCCCGGAAGCACGAGCCCTCGACGAACAACGGTTCCCAGCCCGACTGCAGAACGACCCGTACGAAATCGTGTGCGTGGCAGATGGGGGTCTTGCAAGAGATCGAACGGTGTGGCAACCGCCGCGGGCACCCCGGCGCCTTGCAGACGGCCCATCACTTCGGAGGTTGTGAGCGTGCTGGTCCACGATGCGAGGAGCTCGTCGAGGAGGTCGGCGTCGTGGTGGCGAGCGACTGCGGTTCGGAAGCGCCCGTCGTCACCGCAATCCGGATCGTCGGCGGCGGCGACCAACGCCCACCAGTCGCGATCGTCGCGCACGGCAATCACACACCAGCTGTCCGCGTCGGCACACGGGTAGATGCCCTCGGTACGGTTCCCTCTCGCCTCAACGGAGCCCGGCTCCAGATCTCCTGCAGGACAATCGGAAGTCAGACTCGTCACGTGGAGGTTCACGTCGGCGGTCCGATGGTGCCCTGACGTACACCCGGCATCGTCTGCGCGAATTTCGTCCTGTAGTCCAACGCGCAGCATGGCGTGAAATCTGGCCCGCTTGAACTACTCGTTGCGGTCGGCCTTGAACCTGCAAGTTGAAGAGATCTGTTGCGACGAATTCGGAGATTGACACGTCCACCGAAGGCGTACTGACCGATTGCGAGAACGGACCGTGTCACCGGACGAGACAATGCGGCGGTGCCCTACGACGGCGACGAGAGCATTGGGGTTTCGACCTGCACGCCGAGCCGGTCGACCCACCCCGAAGCGATCGTGGGATGCTCTTACGGTCCGCCGCGCCAGTGGTCGATGCGGTGGTGGTCGGGTTGGAACCCGTGATCGAGGCCCCACAGCATGGCGTGCGATCGCCCGGTCACGCCGATCTTGCGGTACGCAGAGCGGATGTACGTCTTGACCGTGTTGATGCTGAGGTACATCACCTGGGCGATCTCGCGGTTGGACCGGCCTTGAGTGATGAGCGCGAGGACCTCCGCCTCGCGATCGGTGAGGCCTTCGGTGCGCCCGGGCCAGTCGAGCCCGAGGGCCGATCGCGACCCCGCCGGCGGGTCACTGATGACGACCTTCCCATCAGCGATCGCTTCGATGGCGGTCACCAACTCGTGCGCCGGGAGCGTCTTGGAGAGGTAGCCGCTGGCACCCTTGGCCATTGCGCTGTCGATGAGTACGGGATGGAAATTCCAGGTGTAGACGACGACGTGGCGGGCGTGCGGGTTGCCCACGAGGACCGTGATGTCGTCATGGTCGGCTTCGGGTTGCGCGAAGGAGTCGTACAGCACGACGTCGACCGCGTCATTTACGGGCCGGTTGCTGTCTAGCTCGGCAACGACGATCCGATCCTGATACGGGTCGAACAGATGGGCGATCCCAATCACGACCACGTCGTAGTCGTCGACCAGCGCCACCCGTACCGGCGCCCGCTGAGGCGTCACGCCGCCGAACCGTAATCATCCTTCGGGGTGTACACAACCGCCCGATCAGGTGGTTGTGTGAATCGTGGTTCGCTGCCTCGGCTATCGCTGAACTTCGGAGGTCTCATGGCCGCCCTGCTCTGGATTCTCGCCGTGATCCTGGTCATCACCGGCATCGTCACCGCGTTGCGAGGGCAGGTTCTGCTCGGCGTCGTTCTCATCATCGTCGGTCTCCTCGTCGGCCCCGGCGGGGTCAGCGTCTTCACATGACCGATGTGCGCGGCGACCGGTCTGGCACCACACCGTCCCACGTGCCCGAACTGCGCTCGTCTGCTGCTCGTCGCTCACCCACGTCCGTCGACCTGATGACGCAAGTCAGCATTGACATCAGAGAAGCGGGCGAACGGCACGTCGTGATGGCGATCGCGGGTGAGATCGACCTGGCGACTGCGCCCCTCCTGGCGGGTGCACTCCGCTGGTACACGGAGTGCGACGTCATCGTCGACCTCAG
This sequence comes from uncultured Actinomycetes bacterium, assembly GCA_963819475.1. Lineage (GTDB taxonomy): Bacteria > Actinomycetota > Acidimicrobiia > IMCC26256 > DASPTH01 > DASUAS01. Next base: position 499,067 of record CAWFWE010000008.1, on the reverse strand, counting down.
CGCAGTGAGGCTCCTCGACGCGTCAGGACTGACAGTGCTCATCCGTACCCAAAAGCGGTTGCGGCGGACGGGTCATACCCTCCGAACGACCGGCGAGAGCGGCAGCGTGCTCGCCGCGATGACAGTCACCGGCCTCATGGACACGTTCCATGGCCGCAGTGCTGAAGACCAGCAGCGCCCTGACGCCGCCAATGGTCACGGGTCTCACCGATGACGAGATTCAGCTGCGGCTCGCCGGCCACTTCGTTCTCGACACGGGAGATACCAACATGACCGTCAGGACGCGTGGTCGTCGCGCTACAGGACGTCCTCCGGGCCCGCTCTCGTCACCGCGCGACGGCGACGGGCAGGTCGTCGAGCTATGAACATCACCCTGATCGCGCCGCCCTGGTACCCGGTCCCACCATCGGCGTATGGCGGCATCGAGCTCATCGTTGCGCTGCTCGCCCAGGAGTTCGAACGGCGCGGCCACCGCGTCACCGTCCTCGCAAACCGTGACTCTCGTCCCGCGGGTGCACTGCGTTCGCCGCTGCGGTCGGCACCGTCGAACGGAATGATCGGCAACCCCTTCATCGAAGCGCGTTACGTGCTCGGCGCGTACGCAGAGATCGACGGCGCAGACATCATCCATGATCACAGCGGCGCAATTGGTCCCGCACTCGCGAGTCGAGACCCGTCACTTCCCCCCGTCGTCCACACGCTCCACGGCCCCTGGACGCCAGAAGCGTGCGAGTTCTACCGCTTCGTTGACGCGCGCATCCACCTCGTGGCGATCAGCGCGGCACAGCGAGACGCCAATCCGAACGTCCGGTACGCGGGCACGATCCCCAACGGCATCGACATCGACATGTATCCGATGAACGAAGGTGCCAGGACCGAGGACCTCGTCTACATCGGCCGGGCGAATCCAGGCAAGAACCCCGATGGCGCAGTCCGAGTCGCACGCGCCAGCGGTCGACAGCTGAAGCTCGTCATCAAGCGTCACGAATCCCAGGAACGAGAATACTGGGAGCGCGCAGTTGCACCGTTGCTTGGCTCGGATGTCGAAGTCCTTGAAGACATCGACCACGGTACGAAGGTCCAACTTCTCCAGCAGGCCCATGCGATGGTCTTTCCAATCGACTGGCCAGAACCCTTCGGTCTCGTGATGGTTGAGGCCATGGCATGCGGAACGCCGGTCGTCACCAGACCGCGGGGCGCAGCCACCGAATTGGTCGAGCACGGTCGTTCGGGATTCCTGTGCGAGACCGAAGCGCAAATGATCGAGGCCATCCACTGTGTGCAACACCTCGACCGCACAGTTTGCCGTCAGCGCGCCATCGAGCGGTTCTCCGCGCCCAAGATGGCGGCCGCGTACGAACGGCTCTTCGTGAAGCTTCTCGAAAGCAGCTGAACGCGTGCGGTCTCCTGCCGCGCTGCTCGTCGCCATGCGTCAACGCCGGCGACACGCACACCGATTTGGGGCAGCGTTTCCGGTGGAAAGCGACTGAAGCGCGGCGGGCGACGGATCGCGACATGGCGTGGGGTTCTGTTGCAAGCCGCCAGGGGAGTTTGGGTGGCAAGTTGTGTGGCATACATCGTGCTACGAAAGGCGGGGCGACCAAGGCGACCGTTACGCCGCGTGATGGCCGCTGGTTGGAGGTGTGAGCGGCTCGTGGCCGAGGAGCCGCACCCGCTCGTCCCCGCCGAGGGCGACGATGGCAGTACCGGTCCAGTCTCGGTGCACACCGTCGTCGAGCAACGCCACCACGACCTCGCCCTTCGGCACCGTGTCGAGGGTCCCGTCGACAATGCCGAACCAGTTCGGCTCCTCGACATCCGGTATCCGAACCGGAACCTCTCGCACCCGAGTACCAGTCCCGATTCGCAGCAGGCCCTCGTATCTCACGGCCTCGGCCCCGCGCCGGGTGCGAACAGCCCCGGGATCCGGCGTACTACCGGTTGTTGTCGACCGCTGCATCCTTGACCTGCTGACCGGCGTCCTTGGCGTGGTCGGCGACGTCGTGCGCGTGCTCTGCGGCGGAGTCCTTGAGGTCCTGCGCGGCGCCCTGCGCGGATGACTTCGCGGTGTTGAGCGCATGCTGACCTGCGTCTTTCACGGCATCGGTCGCGGTCGCGAGTTGCGGTTGGACGGCCGCGAGGGCACGCTGCTCTGTTTTCGTCTCGGGGAGCAGCGCGGCGACGAGCGCGCCGATGCCGAACGCGACCGCGCCGGCGATCAGGGGCGACCCGGCGGTGGCGCGTTGCACCCGCGCGGGCGCGTCGGCAACCGCGTCGGTCGCCTGGCTCATCCTGTCGCTCACGCTCCCGGCGGTCGAAGACGCCTGACCTGTGGTTGAGTATGCCGTTCCCATGACGCGCTCCTTGACGTTGCCGGCCCAACCGCTCATCGCCGCGCGGCGCCGCTCGATGATCCTCGACGGCACCACCTTGTCTTCGATGGCGTCGATCGTGCCGGTCATGGACTCGCGGCGCTGTTCGATGTCCGCCTTCAGGGCCTCTGATTCTTCGCCCACTGGACGTCCTCCTTGAGGGTGGTGATCGTTTGCTCGGGCTTGAGATCCGTCTTTTGGAATTGGTCGCGTCCCCGCAGGTACAGGAGATATCCGGCGATGCCCCACAGCGCGGCAACGATCAGGAAGGCGACACCCACCGGCATCAGCTCCGCCAGGCCCCACGCAGCCCCGAAGGACACCAACACGATCGCCATGTACCCGGCGAGCGCAGCTCCTCCCAGCATGCCGCCGGCACGGCCGACGCTACTGATGTCCTCTTTCAGCTCGACCTTCGCGAGCTCCACCTCGTCACGCACGAGCCCGCTGAGATCGGTCGTGAGCTGTGAGAACAGCTCACCCAGCGACGCGTCGGTCGTGGGCGGCCGCACATCGCTCACGGCAACGCCCCCATCGCGGGGGTACCGGTCCGAGAGGGACCTGCCTGCGTGGCCTGCGCCGCCGCGGGCGGTTGGATCCCGGAAGCGTCCTCGCCAGAAGCGTTCCGCAGCACTCGCGCGACCACGAATCCGGCGACACCGGCGGCAGCGAGGAACACACCAGGTTGACGGCGCGCGAACTGCCGGAGGTCGTCGCTGACTCCTTGTAGACCGCCTTGGTCGAGTCGTGACGCGAGCTGGTGTGATCGGTCGGCAAGCTGGCGAGTCACATCGGTGACGGCCCCGGGTTGGCCGCGATCAGCCATGTCGTGGAGCTGGGAACCGACGTCTCGGAGCGTCGACGACGCTCGTTTCGCCTGTGCATCACCCTGGCGCTCGAGCTCCCGGCGCACATCACGTGCGACGTTCAGCGCCTGGCCCTTGGCCTCGTCCTTCATCTCACTCGCGTGCTGCCCCGTCGTCTCGGCGAGGTCGTAAACGTGGTCGACCGCTTCGTCCTTCGCGACTTCTGCGCGCGACGGCGCAGTGTTCCCCGTCGTGGTGTCCGCCATGGCATCTCCTCGGTTCCAGCGTGGTCGGATGTGGAGGTTCACAGTCATCCCCTGCGATCACGCCGGCCTAACCGGTCCGCTGAAAATTGTGTTCGCCCCCGACACCCGGAGATGACAACGCCGTGACCACTCCGCCGACCACATCGAGGACGCGAGCAGGGAGACACTCAGTGCGACCGGTGACGGATGACCTTGTCGAGACCGAGACTCGCCCGGTCATTCCCCCTTGGAGACCCAAGAGGATCGACCGGTCGTTATGAGGTCTCCGATTCTGTTTGCCCTATGCCGATGAGCGCCGCACGGGACTTTCAGAAGCGGACTGCCGCGCTTCCGCACCGCGCTTGAATGCCCAGGCGACGAAGGCGAGATCCCCGCGCGATGAGAGTGTCCATGAAACGCACACCGACATGCGACGCCGCCCGCTGAACCGGCGACCGCGACTGAGCGCGGTGGGTTCCCACGAGGCTGTATGACTCCTACCCGCGTTCGATCACCAGGAGCGGGCCTAGGTGCGAGCCGCCGCAGGGAACATCGTCTGGAGCGACCTGCGAACCGTGTACGCACTGGATCGGGCGCGGCTGGGCACCAACGTGTCCTTCTCCGGCTCTGGGCATCCCGTCGCGTCTTCGACGCTAGCTCTCGGCTCTGTCCAGCGAAGGAACTCAGCGAGTACGAGGCCGTAGACCAGGTGCCCAGCGAAGTTCGCGGCCTGGCGACGGCGGTCGTCGCTCGCGCTGTGCGGATGAAGTCCGGCCGCCGGGAGGAGGCCGCGGTAACTCGCGCCGTATAGGCCCGCGGCGTACGCGGTCGCGCTCGAACTCCCGCAGGCGCCGCGGTGCAACCATCGCATATACGGCGCCGCACGACGCGCCGAACGCGAGGTGGAGCGCGATCCCTCTCGCGAGGAACGAGAAGCGTGCCGCAGGTCGCTGACGCCACCAAGGCTGGAGCCGACGCGTGACCTCGATCGGCGGCGGGTACTCACCTGCAACCGACGCGCCCGGGAACTGGACGACGCTCATGGCGACGGTCGCCAGCGCACCCGCCACCGCACCACGAGCACCCCGTCGATACCAGGGCTCGGCTGCCATCACTCGCACCTGCCCGGACTCGGCAGCGACGAAACCCGGCCGAGAAACACCATCGGCGACCGGAGATGTCTCGTCCCACCCCGGTGCGCAGTCTTTTCGTGCGATTGCATGACCATGCGGCGCCCGGCGTCACTCAACTCGAGCGAGCGCTCGTAACCATGTGTCGCGCTCGCCACCGCGTTCAGGGCATTCTCCATCCTCTACGGATTCACATCACGCGCGCACCGAGTCTTGAGCGGGCAGGGCATCTCCGTGGTGTCCCCGGCCTCAGCGGGCGCTTCATCCCGAGCGGTGCGCAGGACCGGCGGCACTTGCTGGAACGGATTGACCCAGGCCCGATTAACCGGATCCCTCGCATAGACGTGCTTCGCTTCTCGTCGCGGCGTTGAACCCGTCGTAATCACGCCAGCCCCTATCGGCCTCAAACCGCGGGGCGGAGCGCGAACAGCAGATCGAGAAGCAGCTCCGCCTCATTCATTCGGTGGGGCGGGAGGGCTCGCTGGCGAATGCGTCGGCTGCGGTCGCATGGCGGTCACCGCGAGGGCGTTCGGGCCCGACGGTCGTGTCTCGCGTGGTCTGCGCTTCGAGCTCAGCGTTGAGCTCGGCCCCGAGGATCACGACGAGAGCCGTGAGGAACAACCACAGCATTAGCACGACGACGCCGCCGAGCGATCCGTAGGTCCGGTCGTAGTTCCCAACGTTCGAGGCGTACAACGCGAAGAGCGCGGAACCGATGAGCCATGCGACGGTGGCGATCACGGCACCCCACGACACCCATCGCCACGCAGGATCGCGGCGGTCGGGCCCGACACGGTAGATGACTGCCAGCGCGCCCATCATCATGAGTGCGAGCAGGACCCAGATCGCGATGTCAATAACGATGCGGGCACCTCGTGGTACCCCGGCGTCGGCGATCGCGGTCGGCACGACCGCGATCAGCGCGATCGCGACGAAAGCGAACACGAGCGCGCCGATGGTCAGCACGAGCGACAATGCTCGGAGCCGCACGAAACCGCGCTCTTCGGCTTCGTCGTAGGCGATGTTGACCGCTTCGATCAGACGCTTCGTACCCGACGACGCGCTCCACAACGCAATCAGTAGGCCGATCGCGGCGGTGATGCTGAGCCCACCGTTCGAACGACGGGTGATGCTCCGGAGCTGTTGCGTGATCAACCGCTGGGCCGAATGAGGCAGCCCAGTGGCGATGTCACGGATCAATCGCGTGGCATCAGTCGGGGAGGCGAAGAGGCCCCAGATCGAGAGCGCAGCGACCAGAAGAGGCACGATCGCGAGCAACGCGAAGAACGCGACGCCACCGGCCATCAACGAGGCATTGTCCGCCACTGACTCCGTCTTGACTCGCTTGAGGACCTGCAACCAGCCGCGCGCAGGGATGTCGTGCGGTCCATCGGCGTTCCGGCCCGCTGCGACCGGCCGTTCGCCGTTCGGAGCGTCCGGTTCGTGGATCTGCGTCATGCCCCGCAAGTGCCCGATCACCCGAGAACGTGAAACCTTCTCACCTAGCCCCGCGACCGCTCCCTTCGAATGTGCACATCAGGCACGGCGCTCGTCGCGCACCCAGAGCGGGCGTCAATCAGCGACCGTCTAACGCCGTCCGCCGAAAGGCGACGTCACGTCGCGGAGTTCGCGGATCTCGGAGGCTTTTGAGGGCTCGAGAACGCCGAGCCCGTAGACGGTGTTGAACCACGCGCAGATGTCGAGCCCGATCGGTCGTACGCGTTTACGCCGGGCTCGTCAACACGGGAGTGTTACGCAGCCTTCGCCGCGCTCATTGCGTCCATGACCTTCAGCGCGAAGTCCTTCTGCGAGGCGAGCAGTTCCTCCGCGAGTCGGAAGCCCTGATCCGTCAGGTGGCGAGCGTCGAAGAGTCCGCCGAACGGGGCTTCCCCGGACGCCACCGGCATACCGAATGGCCCCGAAGTTATGTCGATCCAACGGCTGATCGAGTCGGCGACGAACTTCTGGCCCTGCGCCACCATCCACACCATGCTCTCCGCGCCGTGGGTCGCGGCTTGCGCGCTGCGCCCACGTTGGGTGCGTGCCAACTGGCCGGGGGGCAACTCCTCGACCACGACGACGACTTCTTCTTCAAGGGGGGAGTCGGCCGCGATCTTGCTGGCGGCGTCTTCAGCGATCTTCTGCACGCGCTTGTCGTGTGCCTGGGAGCTACGGCGGGTGGCCATCGGGAGTCCTTCTCGTCGGAATCGGCTATTGCTGCCATCCCTACCCGGCTGCTTGAAATCTCATGCATCAATGGTCCCGTTGGACGCCGCGGATCGCTATCCGCAGCGCGAGTCCGGTCACCTCCCCCTCGGGCCATGGCAAGGCTATTGATACCGCGAGGTTCACCACACAGGCGGTGAACTATTTCCGAGCGCGGGAGCCGCGGGCACGCCAGAACTGATGCCGATCGGCGCTCGCGTACGCACGAGGCCCAGCCGTGATCCCTCGGGAGAGCCTGTAGAGAACCTCTACCTGACCTTGCAGGTTTCCAATCTCTGTGATAGAGGTATTGCCGAGGTCCCGCCCGGGGCACGGAGGAGAGAGAGGAGCCTGTGATGTTGATGCGTACTGATCCGTTTCGTGACCTCGATCGCCTCGCGCAGCAGATCGTGGGCACACCGAGTCGTCCGGCTGCGATGCCGATCGATGCGTTCCGGGATGGCGACGACTTCGTCGTCCTGTTCGACCTCCCAGGCGTGGCAACCGATTCGATCGACCTCACGGTGGAGCAGAACGTACTGACGGTCCACGCAGTCCGCAGCCGCGCCGGTGACGGCGATGTCGAGATGGTGGTCGCGGAGCGCCCGCAGGGCACGTTCAGTCGGCAGCTGTTCTTGGGCCAGACGTTGGATACGGACCACATTGAGGCGGAGTATCGCGACGGCGTGCTGCAACTGCGTCTCCCGGTCGCAGAACGCGCCAAGCCCCGCAAGGTGGAGATCAGCGGCCGTTCCACAGAGCCAACCGCGATCGACGCATGACGGCGCGGCGGTCGGGTTCGTGTACTGAGCGCCGAACGGACCCGACCGCTGTCCCCCAAGAACATGAATGGACTGAAGGGCACGGTCGTGTTGTCGCCAATGGATGACCCACACGCCGCGTTGTACACAGTGGGTCAGGTCGCTGAGATGCTCGGCGTGACCGCCGCGTTTCTGCGGCGACTCGACGCGGAGGGGTTGGTGCAACCGGCGCGGTCCCCAGGCGGTCAGCGCCGCTACTCGCGACGGGAGATCGATCGCGTGCGGCGAGTCGCCGAGCTTGCCGGCGATGGCCTCAGCCTCACCGGAGTTCAGCGCCTCTTGAGCGCCGAAGCAGAAGTCGCTGATCTCCAACGACAACTCGTACGCGAGAAGGACAGAACTCGACGAGCGTGTGCGAAGTCACAGCCACCGGACGGACACGAAAACGAGTAGGGCAAGAGTGTTGATGGCGTTCGTGCGCAGGCGAGGAACGCCAGGCTTCTGTCGAACGATTGGGAGGAGCGATGGGCACTGCACTAGATCTCTCACTCGAGCACGGCGCAGGAATCACGGTCGTCCACTGCCGCGGCGAGATCGATCTCGACTCGCGATATCGCCTCGCTCGTTGCCTCCGTAGCCTTGCCGGCAAGGTCGAGGTCGACCTTTCCGGCGTGACGTTTCTAGACTCCAGCGGCATCTCAACGCTGGTCACCGCGCAGAACGCTCTCCTCGATGCGGGCGGAAAGCTTCGACTCTGCAACCCGCAGCACAATGTACGAAGAGTGCTCGATATGGTCGGCCTGACAGATTGGGTCGATTAGACGACGGAGCGCACAAGCAAGGGCCGAGGCTCCTTCAAAGATGCCGATCGGCCGGGACCGTGAACGCGTTTCAGGGTCGTCAAACGTTCGTCCAGTACCGCGGTCCCGAGGAACGTGTTTATCGTTCGGTGCGGCATCTGCGGACTCTTGGAGGTTCGACGGCGACGTGACGAACCTCTGTGAGCGTGTCCGCTCTGCGCAGCTCCGATCGCGGTTCTCGCTCACTATCGGCTTGACGGCGCGATGCCTGGGCGTTTGAGCGCGGGACCACGGGTTCAGGCAGAGAACCAGGCGTCGTCGCGCGATTCGAAGTTGTAGAGCACGGTCCGCGGCGGTCCAGGCAGCAGACAGGCTGCCTTCGGACGAGGTACCAGCGTTCCGCCGCGTCGAGCCCGCGAGGTCCCATCGAGTGGACGCGCAGCAACCCCACGCCCGTGTCCGGCGCCTGCCGATCGTGCTGACCCGCTGAGCTGTTTCGTGCTGCGCGCACGACGGGTACAACAACGCCACCATCACAGCGATTTCGAGGAGTGCGTCATGCCGGGCGAGGAACGCAAGGGCAGCTATGCGGAGTCGCGCGAGGAGCAGAGCGAGTTCGAAGGACTTGTGCGCGAAGAAGGCGGCGACTGGGACGAGGCCGTGAAGGACGTCGAGAAGGGCGAGGAACCCGACAACGAGAAGCCCCCGGCCGCCGCCGGACCATCCTGAGCGACGCTTGCTCCGCCACGCGCAGGTATCGCCGGCGCATGTCACGAACCGACCGTCAGCTCGACCGTCGCGACCACGGCGGTTGTCGTTCGTCGGGTAGTTGCCGGCGCCGTACGCGTCGATCAGGACAGTCGCAGGAGCCACGAAGCGGGTACACGCTGAATCCCAGGGTGACAACGAGTCATTCGAGGCACTGAGTCGCGACGCCGCCGACACCGACCACGAGGACACCGCCACGCGGTCCCGCGTCACCCGCATCGACGCCTCCACCCGCGTCAACAAGCACGATCAAAACGCGACACACTTCTAGGTGTACTCGGCCGGGACGTTGGTGACGGTCCGTTGATCTGAAGCGAAGACCTCCGAAGCTGTGGGGATTGCCGTCTCCACACCCCGGAGGTCTTCGTGTCTCACCGTAACGCTCGGTTGACGGTGCATGGTCGCCGTCTGTTGGTTCGTCGTGTCCGAGAGCAGGGGATGCCGGTCGCGCATGTCGCTCGAGCGATGGGCGTGTCGCGTCAGTGCGCGCATCGTTGGGTTGCTCGCTTCGACGCCGAGGGTGACGCCGGTCTGTTCGACCGGTCGTCGCGACCGCATCGCATGGCGACCAGGACACCGGCCGAGGTCGAGACGGTGGTGGTCGCCGCACGAGCCGAGCATCGTCGAGGTCAGGATTGGCTGGGTCCCGAGCTGGGGATCCCAGCCCGGACCGTGAGCCGGATCCTGCGCCGCCACGACATGCCCCGCCTGGCGGTGTGTGACCCGATGACCGGCGAGGTGATCCGGGCATCGAAGACGACGGCGGTGCGTTACGAACGAGCCCGTCCCGGTGAGCTGGTCCACATGGACGTCAAGAAGATCGGCCGGATCCCCGACGGGGGCGGCTGGCGAGCTCACGGCCGCCAGATGGGATCCACCGCCACGAAGAGGAAGGCACGGATCGGGTTCGACTACGTGCACTCGATGGTCGATGACCACAGCCGCTACGCCTACGCGGAGATCCTTCCCGATGAAACCGCGGCCAGCTGCGCCGCGTTCTTCGCCCGCGCGGTCGAGGCGTTCACCGCTGCTGGGATCCACCGCATCCGACGAGTCATGACCGACAACCACTGGAGCTACACCCGCAGCAACGCCCTCGCCGGGCATCTGAAACGCCTACGAGCCCGCCACGTCCTCATCCGCCCTCATTGTCCCTGGCAAAACGGCAAGGTCGAACGCTTCCACCGCACCCTGCAAACCGAATGGGCCTACCGGCAGGTCTTCACCACCAACGCCGAACGCACCGCCGCGCTTGCACCCTGGCTCGACGACTACAACACTCGACGCCGCCACAGCTCCCTCGGAGGCTTCCCCCCGACCAGCCGCCTGTCACCAACCTGATGGCCGGGTACATCTAGGGCCCGCAAACGGGCCCTAGAACGGGAGTCATCGCGAGTCGAGCGGGAGCTATCGGTTCAACGCTTCCCTTGGACTCGCGGTATGGCGGGCAGAGCATCTGCTCGGGACCGAATGCGGTCTGCATTGCAGCGATTGCTCCCGCGACGTTGACCGATGACCTCCGACGATCGTGCACCCGCATCCGATCAATTCCGGATTCCGCCCGATCACTCCCGCCTGCCCCACGAATCGCTCCCGCCGACCGTCCACACAGGCGGGATCACTCCCGGATCGCGCCGATGACTCCCACCGACCCGCCGATAGCTCCCGTGTGCACTTCGGATAACTCCCGGCGAGCGCCGACAGGTTCCGGAGCACTCCCGGATCGCACCAGATCACTCGCGCGCACGCGACGGCCGACTCCCGGCCAACGTCCACACGAACCGGATCACGCCTGGATCGCAACACCGCCGCGTCGACGTCACTGCGCAGCGCAGTGCCGAGATCCTCGAAGCAGCAAGTTCGTTCCGTCACATCGACGCGTGAACGTCGCCCTTTGAGGTCGTCTCAGGAGCACGTCAACGGCACCTCTGGCGCGCTCGGATTGCCCCGGATCATTCGCGCTCAACTCCGTCTGCGGAGGTCGGAAATGCGTCTCGGCCAGATCGTGGCCGCGTCCGCTTGGTGCGGTCGCGCCGAGTGAGGCGCGAGTGCCTCGTGATTGGGTGTCGTGGATCTGCTTGCAGTGGTGGGCTCACTCGGTGTCGCGGCGTCGGGCCGCGCGTTTGTAGCGGGAGGCTATGGCTCAGGCCCGAAGGTCGGCTCGGGGTGGTCCGGCCCTTGGAACCGCTGAAGTCCGCAACGCAGCCGACACGGGAGCGCGCCATGCCCCGCTCAACAGACTCCCAGCTGAACCTCAACCTCGCAGCGACTGGCTGCCCTCCACCGCTCGCGCTCACGGTGCCCGAAGCTGCAGCGTTGGCCGGCGTGAGCACGCGGACGATGTACCGCGCCATCGAAGCTGGCTTAGTCCCGTCTGTGCGCCTCACTCCACGCGGCCGCGTGTTCGTGCCGCGCCATGCGCTCGAGCGGTTCCTCGCCGAAGGTGGATGAGCTCAGCTCGCGTCGCTCGTCCGCGGCTTGATGAGCTGCCCGAGTGTCAAGCCCCGGTACCCGTCTGACATTTCGACCCCGGTAGTTGCCTGACACGAACTCTCAGGCGGCGTTGCTGCGGTGTGGTCTCCCTCCGGGGTTGGCGAGGGCGCCGTGTTCGCGGGTGCGGTCGTGGCGGACGGCGTGGGAGCGGATGAGCTCGTTGCCGATCGAGATCTCGACGGTGTCGCCGACGACCGCGACCTGCACCTGGCGACGCCGATACGCGTTACCGACGCGATAGTTGGTGGCGGCGAAGCACACGTTGCCCGACGAGTCGACATTGCGGGTCACCGACACCGCTGTCGCCGACGGACGCGACGGTCGTGGCTTGCGCCCGCGCTCGACTGCCGCGGTCTGCTTGTCAACCGCGTGCCGGCGGGCGTGCGTCGCGATGAGCACCCCGCGATGGTGGAGCTGAACGAGCCCGTCCTCGCATACGACCTCGATGGTCTGACCGGCCAACCAGGCACCGGCCTTGTACTGGACGGCCGCGAAGCTGATCGTTCCTGTGGTGCTCACCCGCCGCGTCGTCGTGACCTCCGCTGGCCCGCTGTCCACGTCCACGATGCGTGCAGGCGCGTCACTGGGCGCGGCCAACTTGAACCGCTCGATGGGCGGCATCCGACCGATCGACTGGTGCGGCCGCTCATGGTTGTAATGCTTGACCCACCGATCGAGCTGGCCTTGAGCATCCTCGATCGAAGCGAAGGTCTTGCCGTTGAGGAACTCGCGGCGCAGCGTCTTGTGCCAACGTTCGATCTTGCCGGTCGTGGTCGGCGACCGCGGCGCGGTGAGGATGTGCGTGATCCCGTTGTTGACACAGAGCCGATCGAAACGCACCGGGCCCGGACCGGGACCGAACCGCGCGGTGAACACCTTGCCGTTGTCGGTCAGGATCGCGTCGGGCACTCCATGGACGGCCATCGCGGCTTCGAGCGCGTCGCACACCGGCCGAGCCGTCGCTCGCGCCACAACCCACGCGCTGACCACGAAGCGGCTGTGGTCATCGATCCCCGACACGATCTTCGCCTCGGACCCGTCAACGAGCCGCACCCCGCCGACGACATCCATCTGCCACAACTCCATCGCGCGGTTGCGTTCCCAACGCTTGTAATCACCGCGCTTGCGCTTCCGAGCCCGGGGCGTGACCAGCCCGTGGCGGACCAGGCAACGCTCCACCGACGTGCGCCCCGGCAACGGTGCCACGCCCTCACGTTCGAGCCAGAACAAGATCGTGCGCGGTCCCCACCCCGGATGCGCCCGACGCATCTCCACGATCTGCGCCTCGAGCTCCGCCGGCATCTGATGCGGGCACGACAACGGCCGCGAACTCCGATCCGCCAACCCGCCCAGACCTCGAGTCGCGTACCTCCGCAGCCACTCGTGCACCGTCTGACGCGCCACCCCATACCGGCGAGCCACATCCGTGACCGTCGCCCCGTCGTTGAGCACCTCCAACACCGCCCGATAGCGCTGCCCCACCAGGCCCAACTCCACGAGCATCGACGGCCTCCTCCGGATCTGCGGGCGCGAAACACCCACAGCGAAGAAGGTGGCGACCACGAAAAGGTGGACCTCGAGTGTCAGCCAGGAACCGGGGCCAGTGTCGCCCAGCTACCGGGGCCGCGTCCCAACACCGTCAACCAGCTACCGGGGCCACGATGTCCAGCATGAACCGGGTCCGCACAGATGAGCTGCCCGAGCACGTTGATGGACAGAGTGATGGACGGAACCCGGAGGCTCTCCCGAGGTGAAGCAGCAATGCGCTCTGACCTGCGATGATGTCGTGGGCGTTGAGGGTCTCGAACCCCCGACCTCCGCCTTGTAAGGGCGGCGCTCTCGCCAACTGAGCTAAACGCCCGCGGCGGGAAACGGTAGCGGACCAGTTGACCGCGGCGGGTCGGGGCTCGCTGGGGTACCGGGGGGAGGTGTACCCCGGCTCGTCGCCCCGACCCGCCTGTGCGGTGATCTGTCGCCCGTGTGCTCAGGCGCTCTCGCGGACCTGCGGGTCGTACCGCGGGACCAGCTCCTCGAGCACCGGCTCGGGCGGCCGCACCTTCGGCGGCCGGCCCCGGCGCCGCTTGTTGGCGAGCACCTTGCCGTTGGCGAAGAGCTCGCCACCCCACACGCCCCACGGCTCCCGCCGCTCGATCGCGGACGCCAGGCACTCGTCCTTGACCGGGCACTCGACGCAGAACGCCTTGGCCCGCAGGATGTCGTCGAGCTGCTCCGAGAAGAACAGGTCCACGAGCGCGCTGGCGGTGTCGGCGCAGCGCGCGTCGACCCGCCAGGGTTCGTCTTCGATGACTGCGGTGTACTCGAGTGCGAACATTGCCTGTCCCCTGTCTCGTGGTGCTCTTCGTCGCTCGGTGGTGCGGTGGTGCGGTGGTGGCGGTCGTGCGGGTGGTACGTGGCGGTCGGGTGTCCGGATCCGGCCCGGAACGCGAAAAAAGGCCGCCGGGGGTGCCCCGGCGGCCTGGTGAGGAATCGTCTCGTGTGGTTACGAGGAGATCACCTGGGGCCGACGGGGCCGGGGCTTGTGGAAGGTCTCCGGCGCGGTGCACGGAATCGACCACGAGCCCTTGCCCATGAGGTCGTTCACGGCGACATATGCGTACCGGAGGCGCGCGACCGCAACGGCTGCCGTGCCGTATCGCTGCGTCGTCGTCGTGTCGCTCATCGGTCGGTCCTCGTCGGGGTTCCGGGTGCCGGGGCGTCGCCCTGGCGGGTTGCCGCTCCAGGCAAGCACCTCAGGGTAGCCCACGTCAATCGATTTTCTGATCCTCGCTGAGCCGGACCGACGCGATCATCGCGATCGCCGCCGACACGATCATGATCCAGAGCCCCATGCCGACGTTGGCGTCGACCGACCGGGCCGCGTTCATCGTCTGCATGGCGTCGTAGCTGTTGAGCAGGTCACGGACGACGAAGCCCGCGATCACGAACGACAGCACGACCGTCAGCCAGCGGAAGACCCGCATCCGCACCGACAACAGGGCGCTGATCGCCAGGGCGACGGCCCCGATGGTGTAGCCGGCGCCGAGACCCTGGTCGAAGCCCGACCGGCCGAAATCGGCGATCCCGATGGTGCCGGAGAGCCAGGGCAGGTACGCCCCGATCACGACGCCGCACGCGGCGACCGCGACCAGGGCCGCGTGGCCGTAGTTGCCGGGCGCGGCGGAGAGGATGTGGCCCCTGCGGCCGTCGTCGGGCAGCGGCTCGCGGGCGAGCTCGGAGTGGTACGACTCGGGCTGGTCGGCGAACGACCGCACGAAGTCGACGATCACCCGCCACGGGCTGCGGCGGGTCCGGCTCACCGGGGGTTCGCTCGGGGGAGGGCCATCGGTGTCGGCGCCGAACGGCGCGCGGGCGACGGTGTCGCGCGACGGGCGCGGGTCGGGCGCGGCGGCCGATGTCGGGGAGTCCGCCTCCGGGGTCGGCGCGGGGGCCGGGGTCGCGGTGGGGGCCGGGAGCACCGAATGGGGCGCCTGTGGCGGTGACGCGACCGGGACCGCCGTGGCCGGCGCGGGCGCGGGGTCCGGTGCGGGCGTACCCGCCTCCGCCGGCGTGCTGTTGGCGACGCGGTTGGTCCAGCCGCCGTCCCAGTAGCGCCATTCGAAGCGACCGGAGGGATCCGGCCGCCAACCGGGTTCGGTGGGAGATTGGACCTGGCTCATCTTCGGGCTCCGTGCTCCTCGCCGGCCGCGGACCGGTCTCACCCGTTGCGTCTGCCCACTTAGGCTTCGGCACCGTGGCGAGAGAACTTGACCCGTGCCGCATCGACTGCTCGCCGGTGCTCGAGGTCCTGGAACGCCAACGGCGGGAGGACCTCCACGACGGCGCCCAGGTCTACGTCTCGCTGGGCGGCGAGGTGCTGCTCGACGACGCCGTGGGCGAGAGCCGACCGGGGCGCCGGCTCCGCACCGACGACGTCATGCTCTGGTACTCCTCGGGGAAGCCGCTCACCACCGTCGCCGTCCTGCAGCTGTGGGAGCAGGGCCGCCTCGGGCTCGACGACCGGATCGGCACCTACGTCGCCGGGTGGGGCAACGGCAAGGAGCGCTGCACGATCCGCCACGTGCTCGTCCACACCGGTGGGTTCCCGATGTACGGCAGCAGCGACTTCGACACCGACCTCCCGCCCGAGGAGGTGCTGGCGCGGATCGCGGCGACCCCGGCGGCCTGGGAGCCCGGCACCCGGGCCGGCTACCACCCGGTCACCGGCTGGAAGGTGCTCGGCGCGGTCGTGGAGGCCGTCGACGGCCGGCCCATCGAGACCTACGTGCGCGACGAGATCTTGGCGCCGATCGACGCCACGGACTCGTCGTTGGGCGTCGCACCCGAACGGCAGGCGGAGCTCGGCGACCGCCTGGTGCCGGTGGCGTGGAAGGGGCACCGCTTCCCGGTGGTGGAGGACGACGGCGGCCTGCGGATGGTGCCCTACCGGATCGACGAGCTCCACAACGAGCCCTGGCACGTCGCCAAGCCGGAGCCCGGCGCGTCGATGCGGGGCCCGGCCCGTGACCTCGGCCGCTTTTACGAGTCGTTGCTCGGGTTCGGTCCCCTGCTGCTCGAGCCGCGCACCGTCGAGCTCATGGGAGCGGTGCACCGCCACGACCTGCGCGACGTGGTGTTCGGCTTCGCGGCGCCCTGGGGGCTCGGCGTCACCGTCGATCTCAGCGGTGGCGCGGGACGGCGCGCGTTCGGCCACGGCGGCATGGCGTCGTCACGCGGGTTCGCCGACCCCGACTGCGGGTTGGTGGCGGTGTTCGTGAGCAACGGGTTGCCGAACCCGATGGCCGCGGAGCAGCGCCTGGTCGACGTCACGGATGCGGTGTACACCGCGCTCGGCGACGTCGCGGCCCGCTTCCGGCGCACCTCCTGACGCGCGTCAGCCGTCGCCCTCGATCACCGCGAGGAGCCGGGCGTGCACGTCGGGCGGCCCGGCGACGATGTCGCCCGATTGCAGCCACGCCCGGTCGTCGCCCCGCCAGTCGGTGACCACTCCCCCGGCCTCGCGCACCAGGAGTGCGCCGGCGGCGACATCCCATGTGCCGAGGTTCTGCTCGAAGTAGCCGTCGTACACGCCCGCGCTCGTCCACGCGAGGTCGAGGCTGGCCGCACCGGCGCGGCGCAGGTCCTCGAACGTGCGCATCGCCCGCTCGAACACCGGGACGTACTCGGGGAGGCGTTGCCGCTTGGCCCGGAACGGGAACCCGGTGGCGCAGATCGCGCGCTCCGGCCGGCGCGTGCTCACGCGGATCGGCTCGTCGTTGAGGAATGCACCCTTCCCGAGGCACGCCGAGTACATGTCACCCAGCATCGGCGCCTGCACCACCGCGACGACGGGCACGCCGGCGGCCACCAGTGCGACCGACACGCCGACCACCGGGAAGCCGCGTACGAAGTTGGCGGTGCCGTCCAGCGGGTCGACGAACCAGCCGACGTCGGCGCGCTCGCCGCCGGTCTCCTCGCCGAAGAACGCGAGGTCGGGAGCGGCGTCGTGCAGCACGGATTGCACCGCGGCCTCGCTCGCGGTGTCGGCGTCGCTGACCCAGTCGCCCGGCCCCTTCTCGCGGACGTTCCGCGCCGCGCCGAACGCGTCGAGCACGATCCCGGCCCCGGCCGCGGCCGCGCGGCGGGCGGCGCCGAGGAGGTGGTCGAGGTCGAGGTCCGACGCGGCGCTCACGGCGCGACCGCGTCGCGCAGCACGCCGAGCAGCTCGGTGGTGCCGGCCGCCACCAGTTGCCGGCGGGCGTCGGCGTCGGCCACCTCGAGGACGTCGCCGGCGGCGTCGGCGATGGCGGCGCCCGCTTCCCGGCACACGAGCAGACCGCCCAGGTAGTCCCACGACGCGCTGTCGCGGACGCCGTCGACGTAGCCGTCGAGGTGACCGGCGGCCACGTCGCACAGCGACAGCGCGGCGGAGCCGAGCGCCCGGAATTGCCGCCAGCCGAGCTCCGTCCCCGGCCACGCCGACAGGCCGATCACCGACCGATCGAGCGCGGTCGCACCGGAGGGTGTGAGCGGCGCGCCGTCGCGGAACGCGCCCTCGCCCCGCATCGCGGTGTAGCGCGTGCCGGTGGCGCCGTTCTGCACCAGCGCACACAACGGACCGTCGGCGTCGAGCGCGCACAGCGAGATCGCCCAGTACGGCAGGTGACGCGAGCAGTTCGTGGAGCCGTCGACCGGGTCGACGACCACGGTCACCGGCGCGTCGTCGGGTCCGGTCCAGCCGGACTCCTCGCTGAGCACGCGTACGCCCGCGGTGGCGAGCACCGGGAGGATCGCGGCATCGGCGACGAGGTCGAGCCGGTACTGCCCCGGGCGGTCGGTCCGGTCGCGACGTTCGGCCGCTCCCATCGTGGCCAGCGCGCCGCGTTGCGCGGCGGCCGCGACGTCGAAGAGCGCGAGCAGGTCCTCGGGAGCGAGGGTCATCGGGCTGCCGGCTCGACGGTGACGACCGCGTTGTAGTCCGGCACGCCGGACGAGGGATCGCGCCGGCCGCCGCGGAGCAGGACGTTGCCCTCGGGGAAGAACACCTGCACGTTGCCGGGCCGCAGCTTGCTGGCGTGGAGGCGCGCGTCCATCCGGCCGTCGGCCGAGTGCACGACGACGCGGTCGCCGTCGCGCAGCCCGAGTCGGTCGATGTCGGCGGGTGCCATGAACAGCGCGTCGCGGCCGGCACCGGTGAGCGGGTCGCGTTCGTTGTGCACCATCGTGTTGAACTGCTTGCCCCGGCGGGTGCTGAGCACGAAGCTCCCCTCCGGCACTTCGGGCACCGAGGGCGCGACCGGCAGGAACCGGGCCCGGCCGTCGGCGGTCGGGAACACACCGCCCTCGCACAGCCGCGTCCCGCCCCACTGGACCGCGTCGCCGGTCGTGCGCAACCCCTCGACGCCCTCGTACATGGGGACCACCCGGGCGATCTCGTCGCGGATGGCCTGACCCGACGGGAACGACATGAGCCCGGCGCGGTCGGGATCGACCCGGCGCGCCAGCTCCACGAAGATCTCCCACTCGCTACGCACCTCGCCCGGCCGCGGCCCGTCGATCTCGGGGCTGAACGCGATTCGCCGTTCGGTGGTGGTCTCGGTGCCGCCGTCGCGTTGCTCGTAGCGGGTCGCCGCCGGAAGCAGCACGACCACCTCACCGGGATCGACGAGCATCTGGCTCGACACGACGATGTCCTGGTGCACGCGCACCGGCACCCTCGACAGGGCCTCCTCCACCGCGGCGGGGTCGGGCAGCACCTCGAGGAAGTTCCCCCCGGACGAGTAGAGGACGTCGAGCTCGCCGCGCCCGCCGGCCTCGACCATCTCCTCGGCGGTGATGCCGGGGCGGTCGCCGACCGTGAACCCGTACTGCTCGGCCAGGGCGGCGGCGTTGGCCGCGTTCACCTCGAGCCCTCCGGGGAAGGCGGTGGCGTAGGCCCCCATCTCGGCGCCGCCCTGCACGCCGGAGTGCCCGCGGATGGGCATGAGGCCGGCGCCGGGCCGGCCGACGTTGCCCCGCGCCAGGCCGAGGTTGATGATCGCGGCGACGTTGTCGGCACCCCGCTCGTGCTGCGTGATGCCCATCGACCAGACCAACACCGCCGCGTTCGCCGACGCGTACAGCCGCGCGAACCGTTCCATGTCGGCGCGCGTCGCGCCCGATTGACGTTCGAGCTCCTCGAACGACTCGCGCGCCAACTCGTCGACGAGCGTCTCGAATCCCTCGGTGTGCTCGCGGACGAAGTCGCGGTCGATCGTGCCTTCGGCCAGCATCACCTTGAGGACGCCGTTGAGGAACGCGAGGTCACCGCCGGTGTGCACCGCGAAGAACTCGTCGGTCATGTGCGTACCGAACATCGCGCTCTCGACGTTGCTGGGCACCCAGTAGCGGTCGAGCCCGGGCTCCCGCAACGGGTTCACCACCGCGACTTTCGCGCCGCGCTTGCGCGCCAGGAAGAGGTACTTCATGAACACCGGCTGGCCGTTGGCGACGTTGGCGCCGAACAGCACGATGAGGTCGCTGCCGATGACGTCGGTGTAGGAGCACGTGGTCGCGCCGACGCCGATCGTCTTCTTCAACGTGGTCGTCGACGGCGCATGGCAGACCCGTGCCGCGTTGTCGATGTTGTTGCTGCCGAGGAACCGGGTGAACTTCTGGGCCACGTAGTAGGTCTCGTTGGTGATGCCCCGGGCGGTGAGGTAGACCGCGAGGCGATCGGGGGGCGCGGCGCGGATCCGGTCGGCGAGCAGATCGAGGGCCTCGTCCCAGCTCACGCGCGTGTACCCCGGCTCGCCCCGCCGCCGGACCATCGGGTGGGCGAGGCGTCCGAGGTCGCGGAGCTCCTTGCCCTTCAGCCGCCGGAGCGGCGCCACGTCGGCCAGACGGGCGTCGTCGAGTGGGCCCATCGTGTTCACGCGCAGGAGGTTGAGGCGGGTCGTGCACAGGTGCACGCCGGAGAGGGTCCAGTCGTGGAAGCCCGCGACCCCGAGCGCGCAGCCGTCGCAGACGCCCTTGCGCAGGATGCGCCACGCGTACGGCAGGTTGTCGCGGTTGTCCCAGAGGGTCTTCAGCACCTCCTTGTAGTGGTTCGGCTTGGTCTCGCCGATGCCGTAGGGCTTGAACCCCACCCACAGGTCCCGCTTGGTGCGCTTGGGCGACTTGATCCTCGCCGAGGTCTTCCAGGCCACAGTCGCTGCGCGCTCCTTGTCAGTGCTCGAGGTCGAGACGGTCGGGACGGGTATACACGTTGGCGCGGTCGCCGCGCACGAAGCCGACGAGGGTCTGGCCGAGACGCCGCGCCGCGTCGACCGCCAGGCTCGACGGCGCCGAGACCGCGCACACGACGGGGATCCCCGCCATCGCCGCCTTCTGGACGATCTCGAAGCTCACCCGCCCCGACACCATGAGCACCGTGTCGGTGAGCGGGAGCTCGCGCTCGAGGAGCGCGTGCCCGACCAGCTTGTCGAGCGCATTGTGCCGCCCGACGTCCTCGCGCAACGCGACCAGCTCGCCGTCGGCCGTGAACCGCGCCGCGGCGTGGAGCCCGCCGGTGGCGTCGAACACGCGCTGCGCCTCCCGGAGCCGCTTCGGCAGGGAGGCGAGCACCGACCGCGCCAGCGTCGGCCCGTCGGCCACCGGCGCCACCTGCTGCTCGATGTCGTCGAGGGTGGTCTTGCCGCAGAGCCCGCAACTCGCGTTGGCGACGAAGGTGCGGGTGTGGCCGCGCCGGTTGACCGGACCGCGCACCTTGACCGTGACGACGTTGTACTCCTGCTCCCCCTCCCCCGCGAGGCAGTACGCGACCGAGTCGAGGTCGTCGGCCGAGGGGAGCAGGCCCTCGGTCAGGCAGAACCCGACCGCGAGCTCGAAGTCGTGGCCGGGGGTGCGCATGGTGACGGCCAGCGCCTCGGGCTCCTGCCGGGGACCGTGGAGCCGGATCTCCATCGGCTCCTCGGTGACGAGCTTGTCGGGCACGTCGCGCACCTGGTCGCCGTCGAACGCGCAGACGCGCACCGTGCTGACGGCGCGCCGCTGCCGGTCCGGAGCTCACCGCTTCACGCTAACCCCGGGAGCCGGACGCCGAACCGGGCCGCGTCCGCAGGGGTGTCGACGTCGAGGAACGACTCCGGCGTCGCGACCGCGCACCAGACCGATTCCTCCACGACCTCGTGGTCGACGACGTCGAAGAGGTCGTGCAACGCCCGCACGCCGCCGACGACCAGGCTGTCCGCCGCCACCAGGGCGTCGGCGCCGTAGCGCGCGCACACCGGCTGGAGCCGGCCGTCGACGTGCGGCACCACGGTGGCCGGGCCGGGACGGTCGCGCAGCCACCGGAGCAGCGGTTCCCCGACCGCGGGGAGGTCGACGGCCAGGACCAGCGCGGGGCCGGTGAAGCCCCGCGCCCGCAGGGCGGCGCCGGCGGCGGCGAGCGCGGCCAGGGGCCCGGCCCCGGGCGGCGACTCGCGGAGGTGGTCGAGCCCGCTCGCGCCGTCGCCCAGCTCCAGGGTGGGCTCGCACACGGTGGCCAGCAGCCGCCCCGCCCGGACGGCCAGCGTCTCGCCGTCGACGACCAGCGAGGCCTTGTCCGCGCCCATGCGGCGGCTGCGGCCCCCGGTGAGCAGGATCCCGGCCGTCGGCGCCATGGTCAGACCGTAGAGTCGAAATCGTGAGGGCAGCCAAACCGGCGACCGGGGCGGGGCGTGTCCGGTGTGCACATGCATGCTGACCCCGCCGACCTCGACCGGCCGGCTGACTTCGACGACACGTTCAGAGAGCACTACTGGCCCATGGTCCGATCACTCTCGGTGGCCTGCGGGGACCGCGAGGCGGCCGCGGACGCGGTCCAGGACGCGTTCACGCGCGCCTACGCCCGGTGGCGGCGCATCTCGCGCTACGAGCACCCCGCGGGGTGGATCCGCCACGTCGCGCTGAACCGGTTGCGGGACCACTTCCGGCACGAGCAGCGGGGCACGAAGGTGCACGCTCGGCTCGCGGCCGAGGCCACCACGACCGTCGACCCACCCGCGCTGCCCGACGACGCGCTCATGGCCGCGGTGCGGCGGCTGCCCACCCAGCAGCAGATCGCGGTGTCGCTCTACTACGTCGAGCAGCTCTCGGTGCGGGAGATCGCGGCGTCGATGAAGCTCTCCGAGGGCGCGGTGAAGTACCACCTGCACGCGGGCCGCACCGCGTTGCGGGAGTGGATCGAGGCGGGATGAACGACGACCTCCGCTTCGACCCGGTCGACGACGAGCTGCGGCGGCGCTTCGACGCCCGGTCCCGGCCCGAGGGTGATCCCGACGCGGTGCTCGACCAGCTGGGGCCCCGCCTCCGGCGAGCGCGGCAGCGGCGGCGGGCCGCGTTCACCGGTGCGGCCGCGCTCGGCGCCGTGCTCGTGCTCGGAGCCGCGGTCGCGCTCGGCGGGGGTGGCGGTGACGGCTCGGTGCGGACCCCGCCGGCGACGGGGCCCGACCGCACGGTGCCGACCGTGGTGACGACCGTGCCGCAGCCGACGGTCACCACCGCCGATGGCGCCGGGACCACCGACGGCACCTCGGCACCGCAGCCGACGCCGCCGACCGGTAGCGACGGGACGACGGGGAACGGCTCGTCCGGGAGCGGCGAGGCGACACCACCGGCGCCGACCGCCGCGCTCCCAGTGCCGCAGACACCGACGTACAGCTCGGCGGGTGGATCGATCACGGTGAACTTCGACGGCGGCAGTACCGTCTCCCTGGCGTCCAGCAGCCCGGCCGCCGGCTTCACCGCGGAGGTGCACGACAACGGGCCCACACGCGTCGAGGTGCGGTTCTCCAACGGGCAGACCGAGTGGCGCATCCGGGTCGACGTGGTGAACGGCGCGCTGCAGCCCGAGATCACGCAGCACTGAGCGACCCGCCAAACCGACTGGCCCGGTCGGGCGTGTTCCTCCGAACGATCCCCCAGGAGGAACCCATGCACCCCGAACCGTCCCCCGTCCCACCGACCCGCACCCGCCGGTGGCGGCGTGTGCTCGCCATCGGCGCCGGCGTCGCCATCGTGCCCGCGCTCTACGCGGTGGCGAGCGCGGCGACCGGCGGCGGGAGCGATCGACCGGCGGCGAGCGTGCGCGCCGCGGCACGCACCGGCGACCCTGGCACCGAGCTCGAGACCGAGCACGGCGTGGTGGTGGAGAAGCCCCATGGGGGCGCACCGACGCCGTCGGTCCCGGAGGTGACCGCGCCGTCGTCGACGGTGCCCGCGCCCACGGTCCCGACCACGCCCGAGCAGGAGGTCGAGCACCCGGTGCCCGAGCCCGGCGACGACCGCGGAGTCGACCCCGTCGACGACGGCAACTCGGGGCCCGGGAACGGCCCCGTCCCGGCACCCGCACCCGCGTTCGACCAGGCGTTCTCGTCGGCCGGCGGATCGATCACGGTGACGGTGGCGAATGGCGCGGTGTCGCTGGCGTCGAGCAGCCCGGCGCCCGGGTTCGTCGCCGAGGTGCACGACAACGGGCCCGGCCGGGTCGAGGTGCGCTTCTTCTCCGGAGGCCAGGAGTGGCGGATCCGGGTCGAGCTGCGCAACGGCGGCCTGACCTCGGAGATCACCCAGCACGGGTGAGCGTGTGGGCGATCGGCTCAGCCGCCGGCGTGGGGGGAGTCCTCCGTCGACGGCTCGAGCCGGTACGCCACCACCTGCCAGCGCGCGGCGCGGCGCGCCAGCTCCACCCGGTTGTGCACCACCGTGCCGTCCCGCAGCTCCACCCGGGTGATCACGACCCCGGCGTCCTCGACGCTCGCCACCTGTTCGACGCCGACCCGCTCGACGAGGCCGCCGAGCGACGCCTGCTGCTCGTACGCGGTGCGCTTGGCGGCGACGAAGCCGCGGCGGTCGAGCCCGTCGCGCAGCTCCGCGCCGGAGAGGGTGAAGAGCGACTCGAAGTCGAGGCGGTCCCACGCCAGTTCGTAGGCGACCGCGACATCACCCGGGCCCGGCCCCCGGTCGCGGGCGATGGCGACGACCACCGCGAGCGCCAGCGCCAGGATCACGACGCCGACGACCACGGTGATCACGTGAGGCAGCCCTCGATCTCGGTGGCGAGGTCGAAGTCGTTGTCGGTGAGGCCGCCGGCGTCGTGGGTGGAGAGGGCGACCCGCACCTTCCGGTAGCGGATGTCGAGGTCGGGGTGGTGGTTCGCGGCCTCCGCCCGGTCGGCGATCCGGGTCACGAAGGTGATGGCGTCGGGGAAGGTGGGGAGCTCGAAGGTCTTGACGATCTCGTCGCCCTCCCGGGTCCACCCGGGGAGGGAGGCGAGGCGCTCGGTGATCCGGTCGTCGGCAAGAGGTGGCATGGTCCCCATTGTCGACCCGCAGGGGCGCGACCTGCGAGTCGGGACGGAAGAACTGGCTCCGGGGGAGGGACTCGAACCCTCAGCCGTCGGCTTAACAGGCCGCTGCTCCGCCAATTGAGCTACCCCGGAATGGCGTCCGACGATAGCAGCGCCCTGATCAGGCCCATGATGCGGCGATGGGTGGCCACGCACGAGTAGCAGACGTAGACGCATCCGAACTCGTGCTTGGTGAGCCGCCGCGAGGAATCAGCCGCGGCGCGATAAGGCCGCCGGAACTGGCAGCGGGGAACCCCGGTGACCGCCGACCAGTGCTCCTCTGCTCCCTCGAGGTCGAGACCCTCATGGAGGTACACGCGCACTCGCAGTCGCGCCTCATCGATGTCGAAGAACGTCCGCAACCAGGCACAGAAGAACCCAACGATCCGCTCGTCGGTGTTGGCGAAGTTCACCGCACCGTCGCGCTTGGCGCCTTCTCCGGCGTACAGCGCGGCGCCGGCAGCGAGGAAGGCAGCTTCGCCCAGCGTGCCGAGACGCTGAATGCCTTCCGCGTCGAGCGCGGCAATCTGGGCCAGCTTCGCCTCGTGGAAGGGATGCGGGCGGCGCTGCGGGCCGGTTCGTCGTTTCGAGGGGGTGAAGGGCACGTCGCGGACCCACAGGGAGACGGATGACTTGGCGACGCCGAGATCGGTGGCGATGTCCTGCAGGGTCATGTTGCGGGCGCGCAGCTCGCGTGCTCGCTCCTGCTCCTCGACCTTCCCGCGATAGCCCATGAGGGGACGTTACGAAGAGGGTGTGACAGTCATTCGGCGTCGACGCGGCGCAGGCAGAGGATGCGGCTGACCCCGAAGTGACGGTCCGGCGCGCACCGTTGGTACCCGGGCGCGGCGCGCACCCGAGAGTTCCAGTCGAGGATCCAGATCCGCCCCGTCGGCGCACCGCCGCCCAGCCGCAGGCCGGCGACCGTCGGCAGCACGTCGGTCAACGTGACCGGTTGCCACGGCTGGTGCCCGCGCACGCCGAGCGTCCACTGCACCTCGGGCGCCTTGCCCGCGGCGCGCACGACCACGACGTCGCCGGGACGCGCCACCGCTTCGAGGCGGCGCAGGGCGCGGTCCGCGCCGGTGCTCCCCGCGAGCGCGGTGAACGACGGTGGCAGCAGGAGCAGCGCGGCCGAAACGACCGCGACGACCCCGAGCGCGGGCGCGCTGCCGGATCAACCGGTCGAGCACCACCGCGATCGCGAACATGGGCGCCCACGCCACCATCGTGAGGGTGCGGTCCAGCAGCACCGGCGCCACCAACCCCGCCACCGTGGCGAGCGCCAACGGGACGACGAAGCACGCGCACCACACGCGGCCCATCCACCGGTCGTTCCGCACCAGGAGCACGCCGCCCGCCGCGACCGCGAAAACGATCACGAGCGCGAACGCTGTGTCCTTGGTGACGAGGCTGGAAACGGTGTCGACCACGCGGCCCGGCGTGGTCCGCGGGATCCAGTCGGAGTGGCCGCCCCGGGCCTGCACCAGGAAGGAGGAGCCCCACAGCACCGCCCACCCCGCGCCGGCGGCGACGATCGCACTCCGCCAGCGCCACGCCTCGCGATCACGACGGAGCCCGGGCAGGGCCAGGAGCCCCGCGCCGACCAGGAACATCGAGACGTGGGTCAGGAGGCCGAGGAGCACCAGGATGCCGAGGAGGTACGCGTGGCGGCGGCGCGGTGCCCGCAACCACGCGTAGGCCAGCACCGCCACCGCGACACCGATCAGCTCGAGCTCCGCGTACATGCGCGCGTCGCGACCGTGGACGATCTCGAACGCACTGCACGCCATGATGGCGGTCGCCAGCACCCCCACCCGGCCTCGATCACGCATCCACCACGCGAACAGCCCCAGCGCGCCGATCGAGCAGAGCACGCCCGGGACGCGGAACCAGAAGGCACTGACGCCGAGGCGCGCGAGCGGCAGGTGCAGGAGGTAGTCGAGCGGCGGGTGGGAGTCGTGCGCGCGCAGGTACCCGAACAGGGACCCCAACGGCAGGCGCCCGGCCATGGCGGTGAACGCCTCGTCGTACCCGAGGCGGTTGGCGCCGAGCCCCCAGAGCCGGAACGCCGCACCCACCAGCACCACGGCCACGAGCGCGCCCCCGACCCAGCGCGGGCGCGCCCGGATCGCGGGCGACGACGTGCGTTCGGGCCGCACCCGCACGGTCGTCGCCATGCCCGGACTCTCGTCCGCACGGGGTGAGACCGGCGTGAGCCCCCGATGAGCAGCGGATGAGAGCGCCGGTGACCAGCGGCGCCGCGCCTATCTCCCCAGGGTCACCGCCACCTCGCGGTGGAGCCGCCCGAAGTTGTAGTACGCCGCGCACGCGCCCTCGGACGAGACCATGCACGTCCCGATGGGCGTCTCCGGTGTGCAGGCGGTGCCGAACACCTTGCACTCCCACGGCTTGATGACGCCCTTGAGCACCTCACCGCACTGGCACGCCTTGGGATCGGCGACCCGGACACCCGGGATGCGGTAGTGCTCCTCGACGTCGAAGGCGGCGAACTCGGGCCGCAACTTCAAGGCGCTCTGCGAGATGAAGCCGAGCCCCCGCCACTCGAAGTGCGGCCGCAGCTCGAACACCTCGGCGAGCACCGCCAGCGCGCGGGGGTTCCCTTCGTCGCGCACCACGCGGGCGTACTGGTTCTCGATCTCGCACCGTCCCTCGCGGATCTGCGCCAGCAGCATGTCGATCGCCTGGAGCACGTCGAGCGGCTCGAAGCCCGTGGTCACCAGCGGCTTGCCGTACTGCTCGGTGACGAACCGGTAGGGCCGGTTCCCCACGACGGTCGACACGTGCCCGGGCCCGAGGAACCCGTCGAGCCGCAGGTCGGGCGACTCGAGGATGGCCTTGATCGGCGGCACGATCGTCACGTGGTTGCAGAACACCCGGAAGTTGGTGACCCCGAGCTCGCGCGCCCGGAGCAGGGTGAGCGCGGTGGACGGCGCGGTGGTCTCGAACCCGACCGCGAAGAACACCACGTCGCGGTCGGGCGTCTCCACCGCGATGCGCAACGCGTCGAGCGGCGAGTACACGAAGCGCACGTCGGCGCCGCGCGCCTTCGCCTCGAGCAGATTGCCGTTGCTTCCCGGGACGCGCATCATGTCGCCGAACGACGTGAAGATCACGCCGTCGGTCTGCGCCACTGCGATCGCATCGTCGACCCGTCCCATCGGGATCACGCACACCGGGCAGCCGGGACCATGCACCAGCTCCACCGTGTCCGGGAGCACGTGCTCGATCCCGTGCCGGTAGATGGTGTGCGTGTGGCCGCCGCACACCTCCATGAACTTGAAATGGTCGTCGCCCGCGACCTCGGTGATGCGCGCGATGAGCGCCCGCGCCGCGGCCGGATCGCGGTACTCGTCGACGAAGCGCATCAGCGAGTACCCCCTTCGTCGGTGGTGATCCTCGAGGTCGCGAGCGCCTGCAACTCGTCGTCGAGCTCCCGGCCGAGGAGCTGGAGCCCCTCCAGTGCCCGCCGCGCCTCGTCCTCGTCGATCTTCGACATCGCGAACCCGACGTGAATGAGGACCCAGTCACCCGGCGCGAGGTGCTCGTCCTCCAGCAGACCGATGTTCACGACGCGACCCACGCCGCTCACGTCGATGCGCGCGAGGTGCTCGTGCACCTCGAGCAGCTCGATCACCTGGCCGGGGATGCCGAGACACACGGTCAGCCCTCCCGCTCGGCGAGGATCTCGACCCGCACCCCGACCTCGGGTTCCACCTTGAGCATGAGGATGCGCGGCGGGTCCATGCCGAAGTCGCGGATGTCGAAGGTCGACTCCCCCGTCAACCGCAGCGTCCCGTCGTCGTCCTGCGACACCGCCATCTCCTCCTCGTAGGTGCGGGTGGAGCCTTTGAACGTCACGTCGCCCCGTACCAGGTACCGGCCGTCCCGCCCCGTGTCGTGGATGTCGGTGAGCTCGCCCTCGATCGTCGGGAAGCGGCGGGCGTCGATGCGGCGCCGCAGCTCGCGGTCCTCGAGCGGGTTGCCCGACGACAGCCGCTCGACCGGGAAGGACACCCGGCCCTTCGTCGGCTCGGTGAGGTGCAGGCGCCCGCCGCCCTGCACCTCGAGGTCGACGAAGCCCTCCAACCCGTCGGTGCGCGTGTCGATCGGGTGGAGGCTGGAGCGGGCGGAGATGAACACCTTCGAGCGCTCGGGCACGATGCGGTAGCGGGCCACGAACCGCCTACATCTCGCGGATCTTGAGATACCGCTGGATGTCGGGCAGCGAGCGGATCACCAGGCCGGCGAGCGCCGCGAGCGCCGACAACACGAACAGTTTGCGGATCATGGGCAGGTCTCCTTTTCGTCCGTGCGCGCGGTCGGCGTGCACAGTTCTCCGAGCAGCTCCTCGATGGCGTCGACGGCGCGGTCGACTGCGCCCTCGACCGGCGCCGACAGGCCGATCCCCTCGTCGAGCGACGCCGGTGCACAACCGACCACCAGCACCCGGTGGACCGTACCGCCGAGGCCGGCGAGGAGGTCGAGCACGACGACCGGATCCATGCTGTGGGCCTCGAGCACGGGACCGCCGAGTCCCTCGGTCACCGGTGACGGCCGCTCGGGCTCCATCACGACCACCGTGCCCGCGGGCTCGTCGATGGGCACGGCGTCGACGAGGACGAGCGCGTCGTACCCGTCGAGCAGCTCGTACGCGAGGTGCACGCCGCGGATGCCGTAATCCTCGACCCGTACGCCGTCGCGCGCCGGGCGCCGGCGCAGCCGTTGGGCCACCTCGACGCCGAAGCCGTCGTCGCCGAGGAAGATGTTGCCGATCCCGGCCACGAGCACGCGCGCGCTCATCGGCTGCGCGACCCCGACTCGCCCGACGCGAGCGGCTCGATCTCGTCGGGATGGAAGTACAGGTAGCGACCGTGCGCGAGCATCGCCTCGGTCGCGGGATCGTCGTCGACCGTCACCGCGACGTGGAGCTCGTCGTCGACGTCGTGGAAGACACCGGCGACGGTGGCCACCATGTCGCGCAGGAACATGTCGTGCGCGTCGGCCCGGCGCGACGGCCGGAGCCGGACGCGGGTCCCCGCGGCGACCTCGACGCCGTCGACGAGGAGGGTGTCGGTCCAGGGGTCTACCGCGGCGTCGACGGCGGGCTCCCACCACGGCACGGCCACGTCGGCGTGCTCCTCGGGCACCGGACGAAGCTCCCGGAGCGCGCCGTGCAAGCGCGCGAACGTCTCGGGCTCCATGTCGTCGATGCGGTCCACGATCGCGGCCGCGCGGGGGTCGGTGGCACGGGCTTCCGCCTTCTCTTCGTCGGTCAGGGTCAGGACGCGCAGCGCGAGGATCTCGTCGATCTCGGTGGCGTCGCACAGATCGCCGTCGCTCTCGGGGGCGATCTCGGGGCGGTCGTACAGGATGATCGGCGCCGCCAGCATCACCCGGTCATCCCCACCCACGAGCACCGGGAACGTGCCGTCGCCGTCACATCCCGCGACCGCGGCCCGCGCACCCTCGTCAGGGTCGAGCAGCGAGACGAAGGCGGCGTCGTCGACGCCCAGCAGGAGGTGGACGGCCACGAGCGCGCGCCGGAGTGCGTCGTCGCGCGTCGTCGCGTCGGCCGGCGGCGGCGCCGACGCGTTCTCGACCGTCACGGTGGCCTTCACGAGCGCGCCGGCGCCGACCGCCCACTCCGCGCCGACGCGCACGACGACGTCGATCGGCTCCCGGCGGCGCACCAGGACGCCGCACTCGGTGCCGTCGGCGCTCCGCAGTGGCTCCCGCTCCTCGCCGCCGGGTAGCACCACGAGCTCCTCGTGCGTCGCCTCCGCGAGCGGCAGCAGGGGCACGGCCGGCAGGTCGACCTCCCACTCCACCGCCTCGTCCCACGGCACCCACGGGACGCCGTCGACCAGCACCTCGGAGACCGGCGCGCCGTCGACCTCGATCGACCGGTGCTGCACGTGCAACCCGCGCACGCGCACGGTCAGCCGGGGCGAGCTCCCGGGGTCGACCACGCACTCGGTGCGGTTCCGCCACCGCTCGTAGGGGTCCGCCTCGGCGAACGCCCGCGGGAACAGCACGCCCCACTGCCACCGGACCTGGTTCTTGGGCGCCGACGCGCGGTACGGGTACAGCACGTAACCCTCGAACAGCACCGCGTCGGCGACGGCGCGGGCGGCATCGAAGCGATCGCTCACGGCTCCTCCCCCGCCGTGCCCGCTTCCTTCAGCAGCCGTTCGAGGACCAGGTCCCACGTGGGCAGCGCGTGCGCGGCGCGGTACCGGAGGAGCTCGTCGAGCGTCTCGCGGCTGACGGTGACGAACGCGCGGTTCGGGTAGTGAGCGTCCATCATCCGCTGCCACACCGCCACCGGCAGACGGAACGCCGCCTCCTCGTGCCACGCAACCGGAGTGACCGAGAACCCGTCGACACCTGCGACGAACGTCGTACCCGAGAACAACAGGAGGAGTGGGATCTCGCCGTCGGTCAGCGCGTGGAAGTAGCGCGTGCCCGACACCTCGAAGTCGTAGGTGCACGTGATCGGCAGGTCGACCTCGGTGCTGCCGGTGAACGACGACACGGTGGTCGAGACGTGCGTCCACAGGAACGGACGGAGGGAATCGGCCCACTGGGTACGCTCGCCGAACACCTCGACCAGGGCTGCGGTCTCGGCGTCGGTGTAGCGCCGCCGCTGGGGCTCGATGCGCACCTGGCAGCGCAGCGCGACGGCGTGCACCGGCATGCCGCTGCGCTCGGTGACGCGCAGCCGCAGCATGATCGTCGGCACCGCCGCGTAAGGCTCCGGTTGCGCGTCGAGCACCTCGAACTCGAGGTCGCTCACGACGCCCTCGCCCGCACCTCGGCGAAGAACTCGTCGAGCGCCTGGTGCGCCTCCTGCCCGCCGTCGAAGCCCCGCCACAGCATCCGCAGCCGACCGACCAGCTCGTAGCACGCGTCGATGGGCACCAGGAAGCACTCCGCCTCGTCGGCACCGCGTTCGGCGCGCACGAGGAACGCCTCGACGTCGGGCAGCAGCGTAGCCAGCTCGGCGTGGCCGATCGCGAGCTCGTCCCACATGTCGAGCGGGAGGAGCGACTCGGTCGCGCCCGCCGGGCCCGGGTAGAACGCGGCGACGCGCTCGATGCTCGAGTTCACGAAGAAGAACGCCACGCTCACCGGGATCTGGAGCGAGTCCCACTCGGCGCGCGTCAACCGGAGATCGGGGAACGCGACGTACCTCTCCGGGACGGCCTTGTAGTGCCCGCCGCCGGCGCCCTCGGGCCCGAAGAGCATCCAGCAGAGCCGGCACGCGCACATGAGGTTGCGACGTTCGAGGTCGACCAGGTGGTTGTGCTCGGGCCCCACCGGCTCGCGGCAGAGCTCGCAGGTCTCGCCCACCGGGGGCGGCGGAGACGGCGCGCGGCGGAGGCGCCGTACGGCTGCGAGGGGGTCGCCGCTCATCGCGCCGCAACCCCGGTGGGACAGCTCTCGAAGCGTGGCGCCGGCTTGCTGGTCAGGGCCACGGGCGTGCCGAGCACCGGCGGTCGGGGGGCCTCGGCCGACGGCTGCTCGACGTCGATGATCGTGATCTCGGGCGCCGCCTCGACGATCGCCCGTTCGACCGCGTCGCGCAACGTCACGGCCGACGACGGGCAGCCGTCGCAACTGCCGAGCAGCCGCAGATGCACCGCGCCGGCGTCCTCGTCGACGTCGAGCAGCTCGACGTCGCCGTCGTGCGTCGCGAGGAAGGGTCGCACAGACTCCAGCGCCTGCTCGACCCGGGCGGTCACCGACTCGGGATGCAGGCCGTGCACGAGCAGGAGGCTGGCGACCAGCTCGTCGGCGAGGAGCCGGTCGAGGAGCTCGGGCGCGTCCTCGCGTGCCAGCACCACCACCCGTTCGAGCCCACCGCCGTAGAGCTCGGTCACCAGCCGGAGCAGCTCCTGCGCCAGGGCGCAGGCGGCCGGCTCGGCGGTGGCATGCAACTCGTCGAGCAGCTGTTCGATCCGGTCTCCGACCACCCGGAGGTTCTGCGCCGCCATGCCAGCTCCGGTCGTGCGCTCAGGTGGCAAGGGTCGAGTCCGCGACCTGGGTCGGGGTGTGCACCCGCTCGAGCGTCTTCCCCTTGCCGAGGAACATGTGCACGCCGCACGGGAGGCACGGGTCGAAGCTGCGGACGGCGCGCATGACGTCGATCCCCTTGAAATTCTCGAGCGAGTTCTCCTCGAAGATCGGGGTGTTCATCACCGCGTCCTCGTAGGGACCGGGAGTGCCGAAGACGTCGCGCGGGTTGGCGTTCCACGGGGTCGGCGGGTACGGGTGGTAGTTGGCGATCTTCCCTTCCCGGATCACCATGTGGTGCGACAGCACGCCCCGCACCGCTTCGGTGAACCCACACCCGATGCCCTCGTCGGGGACCTCGAACGGCTCCCACGTCTTCGTCTTGCCGGCGCGCACGTCGGCCAGGGCCTTCTCGATGAAATCGAGTGCGCTGGCGGCCGCGTACGCCTGGAAATACGTTCGCGCACGGTCACGCTCGAGCGTGTTCGACCACTGGGGCACCTTCCACTCCAGCGTCACCTCGGGCTTCAGGGCGGTCCGGGGCAGGAAGATCTGCACGCTCGAGCCGGTCGCCTTGATGTGGTCGGTGTTGACGAGCCCCGACAGCGCGGTCGACCACAGGCGGGCGATCGGGCCGCCGCCGGTGTCGAGCGCCAGGTGGTCGGTGCCGTCGAACCAGCGGGGCGACATGACCCAGCTGTAGTTGCTGTCGAAGTCGCGCTTCTGCGGTCGCGGGTTGGTGTGCTGGTTCCACGGGTGGCGGCGGTCGACCGGGTTGCCGAGGGGGTCCCGGCTGACGAACATCTCCTGGCCCTCCCAGTCCTCGTAGAACGAAGACCCGAGGAGGATGCGGATGCCGAGGTTGATGTCGACGAGGTCGTTGGTGACCAGCTTGCCGTCGACGACCACACCGGGGGTGACGCCCATGGCGCGTCCCCACTCGCTCATGTCGCGGTAGTTGAAGTTGCAGACGTCGGGGTCCTGGAACGCGCCCCAGCACCCGAGGAGCACGCGCCGCCGGCCGTTCTCCTCGTAGCCCGGCAGCGCCTCGTAGAAGAAGTCGAAGAGGTCGTCGTGCATCGGGACGACGCGCTTCATGAACTCCACGTAGCGCATCAGCCGCGTGTAGTAGTCGGTGAAGAGCTGGATGGTCGCGGTCGTGCCGACTCCACCCGGGTACAGCGTCGACGGGTGGACGTGGCGTCCCTCCATCAGGCAGAACATCTCGCGCGTGTACCGGCTGACCTGCAGTGCCTCGCGGTAGAACTCGCCCGAGAAGGGGTTCAACGACCGCATGATGTCGCCGATCGTCTGGTAGCCGTGGTCGGCGGCGTGCGGGGCCTCGGTGCGGTTCGCCTGCTCGAGGACCCCCGGATTGGTCTCCGCGACCATCTTCTCGCAGAAGTCGACGCCGACCAGGTTCTCCTGGAAGATGTTGTGGTCGAACATGTACTCGGCGGCCTCGCCGAGGTTCACGATCTGCTCGCCCAAGGCCGGCGGGTGCACGCCGTACGCCATGTTCTGCGTGTAGCAGGAGCACGTCGCGTGGTTGTCACCGCAGATCCCGCAGATGCGGCTGGTGATGAAGTGCGCGTCGCGCGGGTCCTTGCCCTTCATGAAGATGCTGTAGCCGCGGAAGATCGACGACGTGCTGTGGCACTCCGCGACCTTGCCCTGACCGAAGTCGATCTTGGTGTAGATGCCGAGGCTCCCGACGATCCGGGTGATCGGGTCCCATGCCATCTCGACGAGCCCGTTGGCGTCCTTGGTCTTGGTCGTCGCCATCGGATTACCTCCACTCGCTTTGGTAGCCGGTCGTGAGCTTCGCACCGGGTGTCCGCCACTTCGGTTCCTCGTCGATGGTCTTGGCGGTGATGCGGCGCAGCCCGCGGATCGCGCTGCCGTACACCCCGCTGGCCATCGTCGAGACGCGCGCGCCGGGTGGCTCGTCCATGAACGGCATGAACTTGTCGGGGAAGCCGGGCATCGTGCACCCGATGCAGATGCCACCGACGTTCGGGCACCCGCCGACGCCGTTGATCCAGCCGCGCTTGGGCACGTTGCACTTCACCACGGGGCCCCAGCACCCGAGCTTCACGATGCACTTCGGCGAGCCGTACTCGGTCGCGAAGTCGCCCTGCTCGTAGTAGCCGGCGCGGTCGCAGCCCTCGTGCACGGTGGCGCCGAACAACCACTGCGGTCGCAGCGCGTCGTCGAGCGGGATCATCGGCGCCTGGCCGGTCGCCTGGTACAGGAGGTAGAGGATGGTCTCGGAGAGGTTGTCCGGGTGCACGGGGCACCCGGGTACGCACACGATGG
Organism: uncultured Actinomycetes bacterium; assembly: GCA_963819475.1. Classification (GTDB taxonomy): domain Bacteria; phylum Actinomycetota; class Acidimicrobiia; order IMCC26256; family DASPTH01; genus DASUAS01. The sequence continues at coordinate 464,263 of CAWFWE010000008.1, read as the reverse complement.
GCAGGCCCGCCTTCGACTTCCAGCTCCACCCGAGGTAGTCGGGGACGCCCATCGCGCCGGTCGGGTTGCCGGCCATGGCGTGGATGCCGCCGTAGGCCGCGCACGTGCCGACCGCGAGCACCGCGAGCGCCTTCGGCGCCAGGCGGTCGAGCCACTCACTGGTCGTCATCGGCTGGTCCGTCTCCGGGTTGTTGCCGAACCCGCACCAGTAGCCCTCGCTCTTGATCGCCTCGTTGGGGATCGAGCCCTCCACCACGAGCACGAACGGCTCGAGCTCGCCGCGGTCGGCCTTGAAGAACCACTCGATGAAGTCGTCGGCGCCACCGACGGGGCCGCACTCGAAGTCGATCAGCGGCCAGTGCACCGCGATCTTTGGGAGGCCGGGCAGGGCGCCGAGGGCGATCTCCTCGATGCTCGGCTGGGTCGCCGCGGTGAGGGCGACCGAGTCGCCGTCGCAGCTCAGCCCGGCGTTGATCCAGAGGACGTGGACGACGGTCTCGTCCGGAGGGGCTTGCGTGCTGGTCACGATGGGGCCTCCCGCGCTCGACCCATGGGCGGGCCGTTGGTCCGCCACCACGGGTCTACCCCCCTCCCCCCGACCTGTAAATGAGTGTCTCGCGCACCCTTTGACCCGCGGCGGGCGCAGGCGTCGAATGAGATGATGCCCAAGTTCGTCGTCACCCCCGACGACCGGGAGTGGTTCGGTCGTTGCCGGCGCGCCTGGGATCTCGGCGCCCGGGCCCGGCGGGGACTGGTGGCCCGCGCCGCCCCGCCGGAGCCCGACGGGAGCCTCGTGGTGGCGCTCCGGGCGGCGCTGGCGGTGCACTACTTCCCCGGCATGTGGGCTTGGGACCGGACGATCGTCGAGCCGTTGGTCCACGCGGCCTACGAGCAGGCGGGCGGGCCGGCGGACGGTCGGGTCGTCCTCGAGGGGTTCCTGCGCTGGGCGAGCACGGCCGACGGGGGGACGCCGGTGCGCGTCGAGGCCGACATCGACGTGCACGTCCCCGACCCGGTGCTCGCCGACACCCACCTGGCCACCGTCGCGGGCGACGCGGTGCGCTACCGGGACCGCATCGACCTGGTGGTGGTCGACGACGACGACCGGTCCTGGCTGGGTGAGCACCGTGTGGTCCGGCAGTTCGCCGACGACGACGAGCTCCGGCTCGACGAGCGCGCCGGTGCTCGCGTGCTGGGCCTGGGAGGAGGTCGAGCTGGCCACGACGATCACCGGCGTCCAGTACACCGAGCTGCGCATCGACCCGCCGGCGTACCGGCGGCGGTTGGTGCCCCGGTCGGACTTCGAGAAGGCGGGCGCGGCGCGCCGGTTGGCGCGCGTGGCGCTGGCGATGATCGATCCCGACGTCCGCATCGAGCCCGATCCGTCGTGGGTGCACTGCGCCCGGTGCCCGTTCCGCGCCCCGTGCATCCTCATGAACCGGGGCGACGACGCCGATGCCCTGCTCGCCGCGTACGACGTGCGGGGCCCCGATCTCCTCGAAGAGGGCCGCCTCGGGGGCATGAGCTGGGGCATGGGCCGGGGTGCCGCGCCACCCTTCCGCGGTTCCTGACCCGCGCCGCGTGCTACGTCCCGAGGGCCGCGATCGCCGCCTGACCGATGCTGAGGCCACCGTCGTTCGGCGGCACCCGGGCGTGCACGAGCACCCGCACTCCCTCCGCCGCGAGACCGCACTCGACGACCTCGGTGAGGTAGGTGTTCTGGAAGACGCCGCCGGTGAGGACGACCGCGTCGATGCCGCGGGTGCGCGCGGTCTCCGCCGCGACGCGGACCGCGGCGCGACCGACGGCCTCGTGGAACCCGGCGGCGAGCACCGCGGCGTCGGTGCCCGCCCGGCGCTCGGCGACGAGCCGCGCGACGAGCGGGCCGGGGTCGAGGACGAGGCCGTCGCCGCCGTCCTCGACGGCCACGAGGTCGGCGAGGTCGCGCCGGTCGCCCGGCGCCGCCCGCCGCGCCGACCACTCCAGCTCGATGGCGGCCTGGGCCTCGTAGCTCACCGACGTGCGTCCCCCGAGGAGCACTGCGACCGCGTCGAACAGCCGGCCCATGCTGGTCGTGGTCAGGGTCGACGGGCGGCCGGCGAGGTCGCGCACCTCGGCGACGCGGGCCGGGTCGACGCCGCGCACCGCGATCACGTCGCCGGTGGCGAGCTCACCCCAGACCGTCGCCATGCGCCAGGGCTCCCGGATCGCCGCCGCGCCCCCCGGCAGGGGCACCGGACGCAGACGGCCGACGCGCTCGAAGCCGTCGAACCCGGCCACCAGCACCTCGCCGCCCCAGAGGGTGCCGTCGGGCCCGTACCCGAGGCCGTCGAACGCGAGCGCGACAACCGGGTCGCGCCGCTCGTGCTCGACCATGCACGCGGCGACATGCGCGTGGTGGTGCTGCACCGCGACGGTGGGGACGTCGAGGTCGCGCGCCAACTTCGACGACAGGTACTCCGGGTGGAGGTCGTGCGCGACGACCTCCGGTGACACGCCGTACAACGCGGGCAGGTGCGCGAGCGACTGGAGGAACGACTCGTACGTGGCGAGGTGCTCGAGGTCGCCGAGGTGGTGGCCGGCGACGACGTCGTGCTCGCGGGTGATCGCGATGGTGCACTTCAGCTCACCCCCGACCGCGAGCACCGCGCGCGAGGCGGCGCCGGGGAGGCGGAGCGGTTCGGGCGCGTACCCGCGCGACCGCCGGAGCACCTGCAGTCGGCGTGGCGTCGCCCGCAGCACCGAGTCGTCGCAGCGGATGTGGATGGGGCGGTCGTGGGTGAGGAACGCGTCGACCAGCGGGCCCAGCCGGGCGACGGCGTCGGCGTCATCGTGCGCGATCGGGTCGTCGCTGCGGTTCCCACTCGTCATCACCAGCGGCGCGCCGACGCCTCGCACCAGGAGATGATGGAGCGGCGAGTACGGGAGGAACACCCCGAGGTCGGGCGATCCCGGTGCGACCGAGGGCGCCACCGTGTCGCCGTCGCGTCGCGGGACGATCACGATCGGTCGCTCCGGCGACGTGAGGACCGCCCGCGCCCGGACGTCGAGCACGCCGACCGCGTCGGCGGCCGCGACGTCGGGCACCATCACCGCGAACGGCTTGTCGTCGCGCGCCTTGCGCCGCCGGAGCTCGGCGACGCGATCCTCGTCGTCGGCCCGCACCGCAAGGTGGAAGCCGCCGATCCCCTTCACCCCGACGATCGCCCCGCTCGCGAGCGCGGCAACGGCAGCATCGAGCGCGTCGTCGCCCTCGGCACCGGGCACCCCCTGCGCGTCGCGCCAGGACGCGCGCGGCCCGCAGTCCGGGCAGGCGTTCGGCTGGGCATGGAAGCGGCGGTCGCTCGGGTCGTCGTACTCGGCCCGGCAGCGCGCGCACATCGTGAAGCCGGCCATGGTCGTGGTCGGCCGGTCGTACGGCACCCGGCGGGTGATGGTGTAGCGGGGCCCGCAGTTCGTGCAGTTCGTGAACGGGTACCGGTGGCGGCGGTCCCCCGGATCGTCCACCTCGGCCAGGCAGTCGTCGCAGGCGGCGGTGTCGACGCTCACCGCGGTCGCCAGCGGCCCGACCGCGTCGGTCTCCACGATGCGGAAGTCGTCGCGCGCGCCGTCGGGCGCGACCGGGCGCGCCACCACCGACGCGACGCGGGCCAGCGGCGGGGGCGACTCGGTCAGGACCCGCTCCAGCGCGGCGACGCCGGACGGGTCACCCTCGACGTCGATCAGCACGCCCCCGCTGTCGTTGCGCACGGTGCCGACGAGGCCGAGCGCGACCGCGTGCCGGTACACGAATGGGCGGAAGCCGACCCCCTGCACGGTGCCGGTGACGCGCAGCAACGTGCGGACCACGGTGGCCTCAGCAGATCCGGGGCAGCGGGTCCCCGACGAGCATGTCGACGATGCGGGTGCCGCCGAACGTCGTGCGCAGCACCACGATGCCCTCGGGGTCGGCCGCGATCTCCCCGATGCGCGCCGCGTCGCCGCCCAGCGGGTGTGCGCGCATCGCCCGCAGCGCGTCGTCGGCCTCCTCGGGCGCGACCACTGCGACCACCTTGCCCTCGTTGGCCACCATCAGCGGATCGATCCCGAGGAGGTCGCACGCGCCGTTCACCGCCGGAAGGACGGGCAGGTCGGCCTCGTCGAGGACCACGGCCAGCCCCGAGTCGCGCGCGAGCTCGTTGCAGACGGTGCCGACGCCACCGCGCGTGGGGTCGCGGAGCCACCGCGTCCGGGGCGCCGCGGTCAGGAGCGCGTCGACCAGCGCGCCCACCGGTGCGGTGTCGGAGCGGATGTCGCTCTCCAGCGAGAGGTCGCCGCGAGCGAGCATCACCGCCATCCCGTGGTCGGCGATGGTGCCCGAGACGAGCACGACGTCGCCCGGTTCCACGCGGGAGCTCTCGAGCGTCCGCCCTTCGGGGATGACGCCGACCCCGGCGGTGGTGACGAACATGCCGTCGGCCGCGCCGCGCCCGACCACCTTGGTGTCGCCGGTGACGATCTCCACGTGGGCGGCCCGTGCCGCGTCGGCCATGTCGGCGACGATGCCGCGCAGCTCGTCGATCGGGAACCCCTCCTCGAGCACGAACGCCGCCGACAGCCAACGGGGCTCCGCGCCCTGCACCGCGAGGTCGTTGACGGTGCCGTGCACCGCGAGATGGCCGATGGAGCCGCCCGGGAATCGCAGCGGCTGCACCACGAACGAGTCGGTGCTGAACGCCAGTCGCGCGCCGCCGGCGAGCGACAACGTCGCCGCGTCGGGCAACGGGCCGGGATCGCCGTCCACGAACGCGTGGAGGAACACCGAGTCCACCAGCGCCGCCGATGCCTTCCCCCGCGCCGTGCGCGAGGGTCACCACGTCGTCGGTGAGGCGCGGTCGACGACGCCGGAACGCGGTGATGCGGTCGAGGACCGCCGCTTCGCGGTCGCCCGGGATCGGCGCGGCGGCGTCAGACACCGGTCGCGTCCTCGTCGAGGCAGCCCTGGACCTCCGACCACAGGCGCCAGGCCAACGCCGCCTGCACCTCCTGGATGCGGTGCACGCTGTCGGACTCGACGACGAAGCACGCGTCGAGCGCGCCGCTTCCCCGCATCTCGCCGCCGTCGTAGCCCGCCAACCCGAGCGTGAGCAGACGCGTGCGTGCCGCGTGCTCGAGCGCGCTCAGCAGGTTGCGGGAATTGCCACTGGTCGAGATGCCCACCGCGATGTCGCCGGGCCCGGCATGGGCGATGAGCTGGCGGGTGAAGACCAGCTCGAAGCCGACGTCGTTGGCCAGGGCGGTGAGCACGGCCGGGTCGTCGGCCAGGCACCGCGCCGGGAGCGGGCGACCGGCGGGCGGCCGGCCGAAGAGCGACGCCAGCGACCGGGCGTCGGTGGCGCTCCCGCCGTTCCCGAACGTGAAGAGCCGGCCACCCCGGCGGAAGCGGTCCGCCATCGAGCGCGCGGTCGCGGAGACCGCGGTCCCGAGCCGGGCGAACGTGGCCTCGCGCAGCGCGTCCCCGGCGGCGACCTTCGCCTCCACGGACGCCGCGAGATCGACGAGGAGGGTGCCCGCGTCACGCTCGTCGCCCTCGATGAACGGATAGAGGAAGTCGGTGCCCTCGGCCACGTCAGGTCCCGCCGGCGTCGACGCGTGCGATGGCCGTCCCGGCGTGGAGCAGCACCAGGTCCCCCGGGACGACCGCGCCCACCAGCAGCGTGTCGACGGTGGTGGTGCCCCGTGGATCCCGCACCACCGCGTGAGCCGTCCCCGCCTCCACCACCTCGGCGACGCTCCCTTCGTCCGAGCAGGTGATGCACACCTCGTCCCCACCCTCGTCGCCCGGCGCCAGCAGGCCCGGATGCTCGAAGCACACGTGGGTGAGCTCCCAGAGCAGGTGGTAGCGCTGGGTCAGGCGGCCGTCGTACGGCGCAGCCGGACCGTCGTCGTCGACCCACACCACGTGATCGGCCGCCCCGGGCGCGGGACGGGACCCGCACCCGATCCACACGGTGGTCAGCCCCCAGATCCGCGCCCGTTCGAGCACGGACCGGACCGCGTGCGACTCCCGGCCCACCACGAGCAGGACGTCGTGGCGGCGCACCTGCACCCGCAGGCACGAGACCGGGTCGTCGTCGACCACCGCCACCGCCGGCAGCGCGCGCTTCCCCATGATCACCGGGTGCACGAACTCGACCGCCACGTGGTGTGCGTGCTCGGGCCAGTCGGGCGCCAGGCACCACATCGTGGCGCCGGCGGAGAACCGGCGCGCCAACGTCAGCGCGATCGTGGCCAGGTCCCCGGCCGTCGTCTGCGGTCGCGCCGTCATCGCGTCGCGTCCGGATGCGCACGACCGGACACCGGGGTAGCCTCCCGCACACGGTACAGACGGATACCCCGACGACGCGACGACTCGCGATGCTCGAGACCCTCGTCGACGCCGCGAACGAGGCGATGTTCGCGATGGATGCACAGGGGCGCATCGTGCTCTGGAACCGCGGCGCGGAACGGCTGTGCGGCTACGCGGCCGACGAGGTGCTCGGTGGTCCGTTGCCGGACCTGTTCCCGAGCGACCTGCGCGAGCCGGCGGCGACGCTCGTCGACGCGGTCCTCGCGGGCGACCGGGTCGACCGGTGGGAGACGACGTTCGAGCGCTGCTCCGGGATGCCCGTATCCGTGTCGCTCTCGTTGCACCCGGTCGTCGATACCGACGGCGCGCGCTGCGGCGCGGTGGCAATCGCGGTCGACACCACCGAGCAGCGGATCGCGCAGGAGCTGCTGGCGGAGTCCGAGGCGCGGCTGCAGGAGAGCGAGGCGCTCGCGCACGTCGGCCGGTGGCTGTGGGACGTGCCCAGCGGCACCGTGCAGTGGAGCGCGGAGTTCCATCGCATCCACGGGGTCGATCCCCTCGAGTTCGAGGGGACGATCGAGGCGCACCTCAGGTGCATCGTCGCCGAGGAACGGTCGCAGGTGCGGGAGGCGCTGGAACGCGCGGTCGCCACCGGTCGCGCCGTCGACGTCGACTACGCGATCGAGCGGGGCGACGGCTCCCGCCGGAACCTGTCGACCCGGGCCGAACCCGCGATCGGCGCGTCCGGCGACGTGGTCGGGCTGCGCGGCATCGGCCGCGACGTGACCGACGCCTGACACCACGTCAGTCCCGGGCGGCGAGCTGCCGCACGCGCTCGACGAGGTCGTGGGTGGGAAGCAGCTCGCCCCCCGAATCGAGGACGTCGGCCAGCTCGCGGAGCGTGTGACTGGCGTGGGTGCGCAACGCGCGCACGAAGTCGTCGAACTCCTCCGACTCGTAGAGCGCACGCAGCGACTTGTTGAGCTGGTCGAAGTCGCGGCTGCCGGCGCGGGCGCCGATCAGGTAGCCACCCACCAGCGCGATCAGCACCTTCATCGTTCGGGACCTCCGTCCTCCTCGTCCGGCGCGAGCTCGGCCTCGACCTGGAGCTTCACCGTGACCTGCGGGTAGATCCGGAACATCAGGACGGTCGGGGACGACACGCCGAAGTCGCGGATGTCGAGGACCTGGTCGCCGGTCGCGGCCAACCGCCCGGGCCCCGGGATGGCGGCGGCCACCTGGCCCTCGAGGGTGCGGGTCACCCCGTGGAAGCCGATGCGGCCCTCGAGCGTCAGGTGCTCACCGGAACCGCCGACCAGGCAGCGATCGAGGTCGAGCGTCGCGACCGGGAACCGCGCCGCGTCCACCCGGCGGCGCAGCTCGGCGTCGTAGAGACCGTTGCCCGAGCTGAGCGCGGCGACGGGGATCTCGAGGTGGGCGGACGCGGCCTCGTCGGCCGTCACCTGCTCCCCGACCGCCTGCACCGCGATCGTGCCGGTGAGGCCGAGGGCGCCGAACGTGATCGGCCCGACGCTCGACCGCGCCTCGATGAGCACCGCCGAGCGGTCGGGCAGCAGGTGGTACGTGCACCGCCGAACGTCGGACCCTTCGACCGCGCCGCGCGCCGCGAGCGGCGTGCCGTCGGGAGCCGGCACGACGCGCAGGCCGGGGGTCGGGGCGCCGTCGGACACGGGGGACGGCGCCGAGACCGGCGGCGCCGAGAGCACCTCCGACTGCACTCCGGCGTCGGCCAGCAGCGCCTGGGGGGTCGCGGTGGCGCGGTAGCGGCGCAACACGCGGTCGAGCCCGTCACGCTCCTCCTTCATCACGCCCATCCACCGCCGCAGCGCGATCTCGCCGTCTTCGGTCAGCCGGTACACGCGCCGCGCCGTCCCGGCCTTCGACTGGGCCGACCGCGACTCCACCAGGCCGTCCTTCTCGAGCTGCGCCAGCGCGCGGTACACCGCGGGGCGGTCGACGGCGCCGAAGCGAAACGCCCGAAGGCCCTTGACCAGCTCGTAGCCGTAGCTCTGCTCCTCCGACAGCAGGAGCAGGACCGCGGGGAACACGAAGTGGCGGGGTGGTGCGAGGTCGAAGCGCGTCATGCGACGGGGATCGTCGTCGGGGCTGATGACCAGCTGCTCCACCGCCACACCCCCATCGACACCGATCACGGTCCGGGGACCGGACGCCGGCGCGCCTGGGACCTTGGTACTCCCGTCCTGGTCAGGTGTCAAAGCCCGCGCCCTCCGTGTCCCGAGCTCGTCTCGACCAGCCAGTCGCACCATTCGTCGAGGCCGTCACCGGTGCGCGCGCTGAGGAAGAGGAGGCGCGCCGCGGGATTCACGTCCCGGACGTTGCCCACGAACCGGTCCAGGTCGAAGTCGAGGTGCGGAAGCAGGTCGATCTTGTTGACGACGACGACGTCGCACGCCCGGAACATCACCGGGTACTTGAGCGGCTTGTCCTCGCCCTCCGTGACCGCGGAGACCATCGCTCTCGCGTGCTGACCGACGTCGAACTCCGCCGGGCACACGAGGTTGCCGACGTTCTCGATCACGAGCAGATCGAGGTCGCGCAGCGGCAGCCGGCCGAGGCCGGACCGAACCATGGTGGCGTCGAGGTGGCACTCGCCGCCGAAGCCGGCGGCGGTGTTCACGAGCGCCACCGGCGCGCCGAGGCCGCTCAGCTCGTCGGCGTCGAGGCTCGTCGCGATGTCGCCCTCGAGGACGCCGAGGCGCAGGCGGGACCCGAGCATCGTGATCGTGCGCTTGAGCAACGTGGTCTTGCCCGCGCCCGGTGACGACATCAGGTTGACGGTCACGACGCCGGCGGCGGCGAAGTCCGACCGGTTCTCGTCCGCGGTCCGGTCGTTCTCGGCCAGGATGGTCTCGAGCACCGCCACCCGCTCGTTGCCGGTGTCGACGTAGCCGCGATGGTCGCCGACGTCGCGGTGACCGTGCCCGTCGTGGTCGTGGTCGTGCGTGTGCACCGTCCCGTCGGCGTGACGATGGAACCGGCCCATCAACACACCTCCTTCGCTCGGTCGATCGAGGCGATGAGGAACTCTTCGCCGCTCACCAGCTCCACGTCGGTGCTGCCGCACGTGCTGCACACCAGGATCGGCAGGTCGAGCGTGGTCGCCCCGCCGCAGGCGCGGCACTCGACGACCGCGGGCACGTGGTCGATGGCCAACGTGCAGCCCGACAGCTCGGTGCCGTCGACCAGCAGGTCCCACGAGAACAGCAACGAGTCGGGTACGACTTGGCGGAAGTGGCCGATGCGCACCTCCACCCGCTCCACGCGGTGCCCGTCGGCGTGCCGGGTGACCGTGTCGACGATGGCCTGGCAGAGCGCGAGCTCGTGCATCAGAGGTCCTTCCCTGCGCACGCGCGGCACCACCCCGTGATCGCGACCCGCCCGGTGTCGACGACGAACCCGGTCTCGCCCTCGAGCGATCCCGCGAGCAGCTGCAGCGCGGCCTCCGGGAGCTCGACGATCGCGCCACAACCGGTGCACACGAGGTGGCCGTGCCGGTGGTCGGCGCGGTGGTAGACGGTCGCGTCGCCGTCGAGCTGGAGGGGCATGACGACGCCGAGCTCGGTGAGGAGCTCGAGCGTGCGGTACACGGTGGCGCGGTCGGGCCGGGGCCGGGCGTCGTCGACCGCGGCGAAGATCTCCGCCGCGGTGAAGTGGTGTCCGCCGGCGTCGAGGATCGCGGTCAGCACCGCCCGGCGTGCGGGCGTGACCCGCCCGCCACCGGCCCGGATCTCCGCCAGCGTGCGCTCGACGAGGGACACCGGCACGTCAGTGGTGCCCCGACTCGTGCGCGTGTGCGTGCGGCGCGGCGGCGCCGGCATGCAGGTGCGCGTGGGCGTGGACGAGATTCGTGGACTGGAGCAGGGTGACGTCATCGAGCACCGCGCTGGTCGGGCCGTCGCGTACGACCCGGTGGTCCTCGCCGAGCACCACGCAGCGGTCGGCGACCAGTGGGACGGCCTCGAGATCGTGGGTCGCGAGCACGATCGTCTTGCCGACGTCGTGGAGTTCGGCGATGAGCTCCACCATCCATTGCTGGGTACGCGGGTCGAGGGCGGCGGTCGGCTCGTCGAAGAGGAGCACCTCCGGGTTCATCGCGAGCACGGAGGCGATGGCGACCCGCTTCTTCTCGCCGCCCGAGAGCTGATACGGCGCGCGGTCGGCCAGCGCGGTGATGTCCAGCATGGCGAGCGTGTCCTCGACGCGCGCCAGCACCGCGTCGTGCTCGAGGCCCATGTTCAGGGGTCCGAACGCGACCTCGTCGCGCACCGTCGGCGAGAACACCTGGGCGTCGGAGTTCTGGAAGATGAACCCGACGCGACCCCGGAACGCGCGCGAGAACTGGTCGTCGTCGAGGTGATCCTCGGTCACGTCGGTCCCGAACGCACGGTAGGCGCCGGCGTCGGCGAACAGGAGGCCGTCGAGCAGCTTGAGCAGCGTCGACTTCCCGCAGCCGTTCGCACCCAGGAGGGCGACGCTCTCCCCGCGATCGACCTCCAACGACACACGGTCGAGCGCGGGGAAGCGCCCGAGGTAGGCGTACTCGAGGTCACGGCACTCCAGGAACGGCGCCGACCGCGGTTCAGCGGACGACACGGTCACCCCAGAGCACGAGCAGCCCGACGCCGCCGCACGCGACGCACCAGACGGCGTCACGTGCACGCGGGCGACCGGGCGTGAGGAGCCGGATCTCGCCGGTGAACCCGCGCGCCACCATCGCCAGGTACACCTCCTCCGCGAGCGCGTACGACTTCCCGAACAATGCCCCGGCCGACGCCGCGACGAACCTCCGACCACCGCGGAGGTCGCGGTCGGTGCCCACGGTGCGGGCGCGGCGGGCCGTGTACATGTCCTCGACCGACGTGAGCAGGTGGAACAGGTACCGGTACGCCATCGAGAGGACCAGGATCACGGTGGTCGGCACGCGCAGCGACCGGAGGGCGTACAACAGCCGCGTCCACGGCGTGGTGAGGCTGAGGAGCACGACGAACGAGATCGACACCGCGACCCGCAGGACGATGAGTCCCGCCGACTCCAGCCCTTCCGCGGTCAACCCGACCGGACCACCGAACCACTGGCCGAGCGGCACGACGATCCGACCCGGCGTGACGAGGTTCAGCGTGGCCGGGAGCACCACGAGCCCGGTGAAGACGGGCACGAAGAGCCACACCCGGCCGAGGAAGACGCGGAGTGAGAGGCGGCTCGCCAGCGCGAGCGCGACCGCGACGACGTACATCACCGCCAGCGCCGCGATCGAGTGGAGGCAGGCGACGACGACCACCAGCCCGAGGAGGGTCACGACCTTGACCCGGGCGTCGAGGCGCTGCAACAGGCCGGCCGAGCCGGCGCCGTCTTCCGAGAACATCGCGCGCCGGACGAGGTTCGAGATCCCGCTGAGCGTCTTGGCCACGAAGCCACCCTTGCGCCGCGTGCCGAGACAGCCACACGGGCAGAGCCCGATCTCGTCGTGCAGCAACCAGTCGGGCGCGAGGCGGGTGGTCGTACGTGGCGCGGTACCGCGGGGCGCGGTCATACGTCGACCGGCTCGTCGACGACGTCGAGGTCGGGGTCGGCGGTCGCGGCGCGCACCGACCGGCGTCGGCGGCGTCCGAGGGCCCCCAACTTCCATCCGGCGAGGACGACGCCGACGATGAGCATGGTGCCGACGACCGCCGACACGTAGTACCCGAGGTTCGGACTCGAGCCGGACCGGAAGTCGTAGCCGGGGAGGAGCGCGCGCGACCAGAAGTCGCCGTACCGCTGTAACCCGGTCGGCACCGCGTCGAGGCCGTAGCGCCTCAGGTCCAGGTCGGCGGGGCTGTCCTCACCGAAGGCGCCCCCGGTGGCGAGGAGGCCGAGCGGGACCAGCGCGACGAGCGCACCGAGGCCGACGATGATGCCCCGGAGACGCGGGCTCCGCTCGGGCGCGATCCGCTCACCATCACGCTCGCGAACGTTGCGGTGGTTGATCCGCAGGATCGGGATGTTCGCCCGTTGGAGATACATGACGACACCCGCGGTCAACACGAACTCGACCACCCCGGCGACGAGGAGGTGGGCGCCGAGCATCGCCGGCACCGTCTGCGCGAGATGGAACGGCGCGTACAGCGGCACGTGCGCCCCGCTCGCCGTGGTCTTGTAGAAGAGCTCGGGCTGCAGGCCGAATTCGATCGCGGTGCAGAGCGCGGCGAGGTTGATGCCGACGTAGGCACCGACCCCGGCGCCGAGCGCCCGTCGCGGCGACGTCAGGGACGAGCCGGCCGCGATCGTCCGGTACACCGCGTAGCCGGCGAAGGGCATGACCACCGCCATGTTGAAGCAGTTCGCGCCGAGGGCGAGCACGCCGCCGTCGCCGAAGAAGAGGGCCTGGATCGCCAGCGCCACACTCACCGCGATCACCGCGGCCCAGGGACCGAGCAACACCGCCACCAACACCGCGCCGACCGCGTGCGCGGTGGTGCCGTCGGGCACCGGCACGTTGAACATCATCACCAGGAAGCAGTAGGCCGCGCCGAGGGCGAGCAGGGGCACGAACCGTGCCCGGACGACTTTGCGCACCCGGCGCGCCCCGACGACCCAGAACGGCGCGGCGGCGCCGTACATCACTGCGCAGGTCTGCGGGCTGAGGTAGCCGTCGGGAATGTGCACTCCGCCCCCCGAGTCGCGACCCGCCAAATGCGACGGGATTGCAACCAGGCGACCGTACGGTGGAGCGGAGGCAGCGGCAATGGGTGCATTCCGCACCCATGCGGGCGGCAGGTCAGGCGGGGGCGAACACCAGCTGCTCGGAGTGCACCGTGCGCAGCGCCAGCGAGATCGTGACGACCACCGCGGCCACCGAGATCCCGAGGGCGGCCACCGTCTTGAACGCCACGAACATGGCGACCGGCATGCTCACGAGCATCGCCAACGTCATCCCGGCGGTGAGGAGCTGGGCGCCCGCCCAGACCATGGTGAGGTTCCCGAACAGACGGGTCACCGCGGGACGGTCGGCGACCTCGGCCGCGAACGGACAGAAGTCGTGCGCCACGCGGGCGATCACCGGGCGCCGGATCGCCGCCGAGCCGAGGAACACCGCGGCGATGACCACGGTGGTGGCGACCGGCTGGACGAAGTAGGCGAAGGTGCTCCCGCTGAGGAGCCCCACCAGCGTGCGCACGGTGAGGCCCACGGTGGCGAGCATCAGCAGCGCGGGGATGCGGTCCTTGCGCACGATCCGGCGTAGCAGCGCGCCGTAGGCCCAGGCGAGCACCGCGGCCATGGCGACGGCGGCGTTCAGGGTGGTGACCAGCACGAAGAAGAGGATGGCGGGGACGATGGTCGACTCGAGCAGGTCCGGGATGCCCCGGCGCGCCACGGCGAGGAGCAGGGGGATGCGGGACGGGCGGGGCGCGTGCGGGTCGTGGTGGGCGCGCCCCGCGGGCACGAGCATCCAACGCGCCGGCCGGTCGGCGTCCCTCTCGCCCATTGCTGACAACCCATCCGAACTCGATCGGCGGACCATCTGCCCGGCGAGCAAGCACCAGGGGGAAGCGTAGACGCCCCACGAGGCCGTGCTGTCACCGGCCACTCAGCGGCCGCTCAGGAGTACCTTCGCCGGGCAGCAGCGGCGGTCGACGAGCGAGGAGCGGGCCGATGGGGACGACGGCGACGGTCGGGGTCGGGGTGATCGGCCGGGGCTTCGGCCGGAGGGTGGTGGCGCCGGTCTTCGCCGCGACCGAGGGGTGCGAGGTCGTCGACGTCGTGTCACCCCGGGACGAGGTGGCCTGGCGCGCGCTCCTGGCGCGTGACGACGTGGATGTGGTCGCGGTGCACTCGCCGCCGTTCTGCCACCGCGAGCTCGTCGTCGCCGCGGTCGAGGTGGGCAAGGCCGTCTTGTGCGACAAGCCGTTCGGGTGCAACGAAGACGACGCGCTCGCGATGGAAGCAGCCGCGCGCGACGCGGGCGTGGTGGCGCTGCTGAACTTCGAGTTCCGTCACCACCCGGGACGCGCCCGGCTCCGCGAGCTCGTGCAGGAGGGTGTGGTGGGCACGGTCGAGCACGTGCAATGGAGCGCCTTCGCGGCCGGCTCCCGCGTCCCGTTGCGGTGGTACGGGTGGCTCTTCGACGCCTCCCGTGGCGGCGGCTGGATCGGGGCGTGGGGTTCGCACGCGATCGACTTCCTGCGCTGGACGTTCGGCGAGCTGAGCGACGCGGGCGCGCACACTCGGGTGACCGTCACCGAACGGCCCGACCGCGACGGCAACCGGTTCGAGTGCACCGCCGAGGACGCGTTCACCGCGTGGATGCGCACTGCGGGCGGCGCCAGCGTCACCATCGACACGTCGTTCGTCACGCCCGCGCCGGTCCCGACGCGCATCACCGTGCTCGGATCCGACGGCGTGCTCGAGTCGGTCGGTGACCAGCGCATCACCCTGCGCACGCACGAAGATTCGACCCAGGTCTTCGCGTTCGACGTGCCGGTCGAAGATCCGCACCTGGTGCCGATGCGGGCCTGGGCGGAGGTGGTGCGCGACGCGGTGCGCGACGGGAAGGTCCCCGACGGCGCACCGACCTTCCGCGACGGCGTCGCGTGCGCCCGGGTGATGGACCGCCTCAGAGCCTGAAGATCGACACGTAGGTGGCGCCGTCGTCGGTGTGGAACTCGTCGTGCCTCGAGCCGGTGGCGGCGACGTAGGCGTCACCTGCCGTCATCACGCGACCCTGGCTCTGGACACTGCCGCGAACGACGTAGAGGAACTCGGTGTGCTCGTGCTCGTGGGCGTCGCCGTGATATCCGGCGTCGGCCTCGACCAACGCGACGTAGTAGCCGTCGCCGTTGGCGAGGACCTTCGCTCGGGCGTCGCTCCCGGAGCCCCACGGGCCCCAGTCGATGTCGTCGGCATGGCCGATGTTCCAACCGTCGAGGGAGAATGCCATGCCGACAGGATGCCCGATTGCGCCGACTGGAAGGGAGGGCGTACCGGTGAGTGGCCGTGCCGAAGTCCCGCCCGACCTCCTCGAGGCCCTGCGAACGCGTTGCCTCGCCCTGCCCGAGGCGTACGAGGAGCCGGCGTGGACCGGCACCCGGTGGTGCGTGCGCGGCAAGAACTTCGCGCATGCGGTGATGATCGACGACGGTTGGCCACCGGCCTACGTACGCGCCGCGGCCACCGACGGACCCGCGTGCGTCCTCACCTTCCGCGCCGCGGGACCCGAGCTCGACGCGCTCGCGCACGCGGGATCGCCGTTCTTCAAACCGGTGTGGTTCCCCGACATCGTCGGGCTCCGGTTGGACGGCGCGGTCGACTGGGACGAGGTCACCGAGCTGGTCACCGAGAGCTACCGCGTCCTGGCGCCGAAGGCACTGTTGGCGCGGCTCGACCGCGGCTGACCGTCAGGGCTCGTCGGCCCCCGACCCCTCGACCAGCCGGGCCAGGTTCTCGAGCGCGATCCGGGTTCCCGTCTCGTTGTCGGTGACGGGCACCGCGTCGGGGATGCCGTCGTGGACGATCAGCACGTCGGAGCCGCCGTCGGCGTCGGTCAGGGTGGTCGTCATCGTCATCATGCCGCGGAGCTCGGGCGCGCCGGTCTCGAACTGGAGCCGCTCCACCACCTGCCGGTCGGGCACGAGCTGCTCGAAGTGGCCGTGGTAGGTGTCGGTCCGGGTCGTCGACTTGCCCGTCCCGGTCGGCTCGTCGTACGTGAGCGAGACGCGGAAGGTGCCGCCTTCGCGCGCGTCGAACTCGTGCACCTCGCTGCTCATGCCCGCGGGGACCCGCCAGCGGGCGATGGCATCGGGGTCGAGCAACGCGTGGTAGATCGTGGCGCGATCGGCCTTCACGCGGCGCACCATCCGGGTCGAGTACACGTCCGCGCCCTCAGCTCCGCTCGCCGCGCCGCGCCGCGTCCACCGGCGGCGGTAGGCGCGGAGGGGGGATCGTCATCAGAGCCGGCCGGCGAACCCTCACCGCTACGGGTTGGACAAGGTGATCGACATCATCCAGGGGCATCAGGACCGAACGATTGCACTTGCTCGGAGGTGCGAGTGGGAGCCTTCCGGTCGAGGCGGGACCAAATGCCTGGAGCGAGGAGCCCCGGCTAGTCGCTCCTGAGCACGACGGCCGGTCGCAGCCGCGCGGCGCGGCGGGCGGGAATCCCGGCCACCAGGTTGGCGACGGCGGCGGTGACGACGGCGATGCCGACCACGGCGAGGACGGAGACCGTCGTCTCGCCCAGCATGCCCGCCTGGTTGGCGACCCGTTGCCAGACGAGCCGTCCGAGGAGCACGCCGAGGGGCACGCCGACCAGCACGCCGAGCCCGCCAAGCAGTGTGGCCTGCACCGCCACGGTGGACACGACCTGACCACGGCGGAACCCAAGGATCTTGAGTGTCGCAAGCTCGTGCGCGCGGGAGCGCACCATGGTTGCGAGCGTGTACGCAAGCCCGAGACAGCCGATGATCGCGAGGAGGGCGCCGAGCACCCAGGGCAGCGTGTTGACCTGCTCCAGCCGGTCGACCTCGAGGGGCACGCGGCGCCTCGGGAAGAACCGCACGCCCTCCGGCAGTCTCGCCAGCCGCCGACGCACGGCTCGCTCGTCCGCACCGGCGCGCCACCGGATCGCGACGACCGGGGTCGAGGAGTCCTCTCGGCTGATCTGCGCGAACGCGGGCCCGGTGACCAGCGCGCCCTCCGCGATTGCCTGGGTGTCACTCGTTCCCGAGAGCAGGGGGAGGACGACGCGCCCGACGACTCGATACGTGTGCGTCCCCTCCGGCGACGCGATGCGGACCGTGTCGCCGATGGAACGGTGGATCTCATCGAGCGTGTCGGTACCGAGGACGACCTCGTCACGCGCCCGCGGCGCGCGGCCCTCGAGCACGGTCGGGTCGATGTGCCCACTGAGCCGCGCGAAGCCAAAGACCGTGATGCCGCGCCCGTTCACCTCGCCGGTGCCCGAGCACACCTCCGATGCGCCGGCGACCCCGGGGTCACCGGTGATCGCGGTCGACATCCCAGAGCACGGACCGGCGTCACGTTGCAAGGCCTGATCACCGACGCCGGCTTCGGCATCCCAGTTGGTCCCGAACGCACGGGGCGTGCCCGGTAACGCGTCGAGGCTCGTCGCGAACACCACCGCAGCGACCACACCGAGCACGGCGACGACCGCAGCGACACCCCCGGTGCGCGTGGATGCGCCGCGCTCTCCTCCGCTGGGCTCGAGGGTCATCGCGATCCCGACCGTCGCCGGCGGTGGCAGACCCGCCGCCATCGCTCGCCGCGCGAGCGCCGACGGGCGACGCCGGTTCGTCGGTGCGCCCGCGGTCAGGGCGACCACGCGGTGCGCCGCCCACACGCCGAGACCGACGGTGACGAGCACGACCGCCACGAACCCGCCTACCAGGACCACGCCGTCGAGGCTGAGACCGAGGTTCGGTTCCGCACGGCGCGCGGTGCCCAGTGGCATGAGTGGTGAGAGCGCGAACGCGCCGACCACCGACAGCGCCGCGCCGACCAACGCCACCGGCACCGCCGCAAGCCCGACCGTGACGACGCGCATCCGCCGAGACACGCCGAGGGACTGGAGCAGCGGGACGTCGCGACCAAACCCGTCGGCGACGCGGCGGAGCACGATCGCGGCGACGACCAGGCCCGCGAGCCCGGCGACGACCGCGAACACGATCAAACCGGTAGTGAGCACATCGATCGACTGCTCGACCCCGCCCTCGAATTCCGACGACGGCTGGACCTGGAACTCACCGGATGCCACGCTGTCCGACCCGGCGTGTCGGCGGAGGAACTCGACGACTCGCGGCGCGGCTGCAGGGTCGGAGACCCGGACGAAAAGCACCACCGGTGCGAACGTCCCGATCTGGCCGCCGTAGCGCTCGAGGAACGCCGGCGTCGCGAGGAGGAGCCCGCCCGCGTTGCCCTCGATCGACAGGTCGCTCGGACCCCTGGTGATGCCGACCACGCGGAGTCGGACTTCGGGGCCCTCGGGGTCGGGCGGCTCGCCACCGAGGCTCATCAGCGTCGCGACCTGAGCCGGCGAGTACCCAGAGACGACGAGATGGTCGCCGACTCCGAGGTGCATCGCGTTCGCGAGCGTCTCGGGGACCGCCACCTCGTCGACCCGGTCGGGATGCGGTCGCCGTCCGTCGAGCAGCCGCGGCACCTCGATGGTCCGACCCAGGTGGTCGTCGCCGACGGCACCGAACGACTGGAACCCCCCGTTGACATTGGCGACCAGTTGCTGCGCGCGGCCCACCTCGACCACGCCGGGCAGGGCTCGGAGCCCGTCGAGGGTGGCGTCGTCGATCTCGGGCCCGAAGACCCTGAGCTGCGCCGCACGCGTCTCGGCCTTCATGCGTTCGAACGCCGAGCTGCTCCGACGGGCACCGGCGACCGTCGCCAGGAAGACCGCGCCGCTGAATGCGATGATCAGTGTCGCCGCTACCAGGCTGCGCCGGTGCCGCCGGCGGTGCGCCGACGAGCACATCCGGGCCGCCGTGAGCTCGCCGCGGGTCACCGACGCCTGCACCTCACAGGGAGAGCCAACCAGATGCGTCGACTGGCGGCGATGGTGGCGACCCGTTCGCTCAGGTGGTGCTGGCACCACTCGTGGGTTCGGACCGTAATTCGTTCAGGCCACGGCCGGACTGTCCGACCTCTCGATCTTTCGCCCTACTGCTTGTGATAGTTACGGAGCTGCTTGAGAAAGTTCGCAAGGCTGCTCCGATCCGTCCTTGCTCCGGAGCAGCTCACCACCCGACAGTGGTCAGGCGGGCGACCGTGGCGCGAGCCGGAACCAAAACCGTCTGGGCATCGTTCATCCGATGACCCGTCGCCGCCGAAGGCTCGCCCGTGGCGCGCCACACCTGGCGAAGGCGGTGAACCGCCCCGCAGCTTGAAGCTTGCTCTGGGCGAGCCGCCACAGGGCCGACTTTGCTGTGGCCGCGGCCACGCGTCCGAAAGGGAATCGTGATCGAATACGAAGTGCTCACTCAGAAGGACCGCGCCTTCTCAGGCAAGTTCTCTCCTGAGCGACTGGACTTCAAGTGGGACACCGAGTCCTGGTTTGGCGAGGGACTCGCGATGAGCGTCGACCCTGCAACCCTGCCGCCAGAGGTCTGACGAGCGGGATGCGCGCATCGTTCCTTGTAGTGGTGAGCGGAAGCAGCGAATGCCCACTCTGGCGCATTGACGCGAACGGGCAGTTCCGGCTGAGCCCCTCTCGCATCCAACTGAGCGCCTGGCGCTCCTCGAGGAAGCACGGCCTACCCCCGGAGCTGCGACGGTGAGCAACATTTGGAATACCAACCACGGCAGGGCAGTCGGTGGTGTCGTGTCAGTGCTGTTTACCTTGGACCGCCGCCTGTTCTTTAAGCACGACGACGGCACGATCCGTATTGCGCTCGATTGGGAACGCGACGAGGTGTTCCTGCAGATGCTCTCCTGGCGCGATTCGGCTGCGTTGCAGTGAAACAAAGCCCCGGCCGTAGCCGGGGCCGTCTGTGTTCTCGCCGGTTACGGCTGACGCTACCCGTGCGCCGCCCTCATGGCCTCGCCGACGAGACCGCCCGAAGAGATTGGCGGTTATGGCCGTGCCAGGTACGAGTCCCACCCGAGCCAGAGTTCCGAGTAGGTGTCGTAGCCCAAGGCGTCGCTGAGCATGTTCAGCACGTCGACGAGCATCATCCCCCGCCCGGTGCCTTGCTCATGAATGTCGACCGCTCTACGCAGAGCCTCCTTCATGAGCCACCGCGCGTCGCCAGCGTGGTCGTTGTAGGAGCGACTGTGGTAGTGCCAGCCGTTCGTGTCGTAACCCGGGTCGTCGTTCATGCACCTACAGACTGCGTCGATCCGGTGCAGGCCGAGCGCCAGTTCTGCACGTCTCAGGAACGGGGCGTTTCAGCTGCCGCTCCAGAGGAACCCTGATTTGGGGAACGCGAGCGTGCCTTTGTAGCAAGCGCCGACGGACGCGTGTCCTTTGGCATCCTTGGTGGCAACGCAGTGGTATCCCCTGGGACCGTTGTGGAGAGCAACTTTCCCGGCGGTCGTATCGACGGGATCCTTGCTCAGCTTCAGCACCCACGTCTTCGCCGTGTTGCACGTGAAGCCCGAGCCGACAGTCTCCGAGAAATACTTCAATCCCGACTGAGAGAACGACGGGCATACCTTCCCCGCCGCCGCTGCAGGGACCTCGGACACTGCGGCGAGAACCGCCGTCGCTACGAGCGCCACGACGGCAGCCGCGACACTGCCGCCGATCGCGGATTGTCCCCAGTGTCGATCATCGAAGTTCCCCAGGTGATCGGCTGGGTGGGGTGTGGCTGAGGCTACGTGTTCGGTCTGGTGGTGGCCGCCTTTCGGAGGGTCTCGGCGCGGGCGCGGTGTGCGCGCATGCGGTAGCTGTCGCCGTCGATGTTGAACACGACGGAGCGATGTAGGAGCCGGTCGAGCATGGCGACGGCGACGGTGGGGTCGTCGAAGATCTGGCCCCATGAGGCGATGCCGAGGTTGGTGGTCAACACCGTCGATGACTTCATGTAGCGCTGGGTGATGACTTGGAACAGGGCGGCAGCGGCTTCGGACGCGAGGGGCAGGTAGCCGACTTCGTCGATGATCAACAACCTGGGTCCGGCGAAGAACCGCATGGTGGTCGCCCATCGGCCTTCGAGCGCCGCGCGGTGGCATCGTGCTGCGAGGTCGGCGGCGGTGGTGTAGTAGGTGCGGTAGCCGGCGTCGACCGACGCGCGGCCGAGACCAACGGCGAGCATGGTTTTGCCGACGCCGGGCGGGCCGATGAACAGGACGTTGGTGGCGTCTTCGAGGAAGCGCAGTGTGGCGAGCTCGTCGACGAGTTTGCGGTCGACGGTGGGTTGGGCGTCGAAGTCGAAGTCGGTGAGTCGCCATGGTGCGGGCAGGTTCGCGAACCGTTCGAGGCCGGCGTGTCGCCGTGCTTCGGTCGCGGCGACTTCGACGTCGAGGAGCCGTTCCAAGAACGCGGTATGACCGAGTTTCGCTTTGGCGGCGTGGTCGAGCTCGCCGGGCAGCGCTTCGGCCGCGGCGGCGAGACGGAGGTAGGCGAGATGGCCACGCAGCTTCTGATACGTCGAGTTGTCGCTCACGACGCCCCCTCGGCGAGGGCGGCGTAGTCGGCGAGGTCAACGACGACTGGGCGGCCTTCGCTGCCGAGCAGCGCGGCCGCGGCGGCCAGCGCTTCGGGCCCTGGCGGCCGGTTCGCTTTGCGGTCACATGGCCGCTCGGTGCTGAACGCGGACAGCACGACACGCTCGAGCTCGGCGTGATGCTCGCGGCTGCGCACGATGCTCCCGGCGCCGGGCGGGGCGAGGCGGTGCGCAGCGAGCAGCCCACCGCCGGGCGAGTGGATCTCGACGGTCGGCGAGCCCAACCGGTGCCGCAACGACACGCTCATGTCGGTGAGCCCAGGCGGCAGCGAGTAGCGGTTGCCTCGGAACGCAACCGTCGCGTTCGCAGCGACGACACGAGTCACCTCGATCGTCGCGGGGAACGCCAGGGCGGGCAGCGCGAGTAGCGGCTCGCTGTCGCCGAGCGCGCCGACCGTCGTGCGCACCCCCGCCGCAGTGCGACGCTCGCGGGCGTCGCCGGGACCGGCAAGGAAGCGGTCGAGTGACAGCTGCGCTTCCTCAGGGGTGGTTGCGGTCATGGTCCGCCACCATCGTCCGCACGTGAACCGCACCGCGGACTCGACCGCGCCTTTGCGGTTCCCCCGGCGCGGTGGACACGGCTCCACGATCGCGCCGTAGTGCTTCGCGACCGGCGCGAAGCTCGGCTGCACGTCACGGGAGCCGGGGACGATCACCGTCGCGAGCCGATCCGTGCGCCAAACCCGAGCGGTGCCGCCCAGTCGGCGCATCACCGCGTCCATCGCCTCAATGAGGTGCGCCTGATCGAGCGACTCGGCGAGCACACCACGGGTGCGACTCGAGTGCGGCAACGTGCCGAGGAGCACGAACGCGGTGCCACCCCACGGTGCGCGACGCCGCTCGAACCAGTCCCACTGGATCTCCTCACCCGCCGGGTGCTCGATCTCGATCGTGTCGCGGCCCTTCACCCCCGCGCACGCCTCGCAATGCGGGCGCAGCCCCCGCTGACGGACCTGCCGCACGAAACTCGGATAAGACCGGGCGTAGCCGAGCGCGACGACCTCGTCGAACAACGACGTCGCCCACATATGCGGGTCATCAACGAACCGCGCCCGGATGTAGACCTCGAACTCGGCCAGCGGATCCGCGACGAAGGTGGCACGAACGCCGGGCCGTCGGTCACCGTTCAAATACGAGCGGACCGTCTTGCGGTCGCGCTCGAGATGGCGGGCGATGGCCGAGATCGACCAGCCCCGTTCCCTCAACGCATGGGCTTCCACATCTTCTCCCTGTGTGAGCATGGGGAGCGGGGCTCCTTCGAACTGGACGGCGTCAGAACCGCCAGCGTCGAGGGAGCCCCACCCCAAACGGTGGACCCTCTCGTGGTCCACCCAGCCACTCAGGGGTGGGGAATTTCAGTGATCAGCTCTGGGGAGTTTCCGCTGATCGGCAGCAACACATGCACGTCGAATCATCGAGGACCGAAATGTCGTCGACCAACTCAACTCGCGGATGGATCGTGCGGTGACGCTCGTGGTGAAACAAGAGCGGCGAGCGCGCCAGATTGCCCAAAGAGAGGATCGTGTGCAGGCGTTCCGGGTTCGCCCGTAGCCGTCGAGGGCCCGGCCGGCGGTCTCAGAATGCCCTGCCACTCGTGTTGGTTGGCTCGCGAGCGAAGTGACCGCGCACTGGGCACTTTGTGCGCCGCTACATACGTGACAGGTTGGGGAAGCGCTGGCCGACGGCGGCTTTGCCTCACAACGGGCTCAGCTGGCATCCCCCGACGCGCTTGGGGCCAGTGCGGGAAAGATGTGCAGGCGAGTTATAACCAGAAGTTGTGGATCGCCGGTCTGTTCCAGGGCGCGGCGTACCTTCCTGCTTGACCAACAAGGAGAGCCGGCACGCCAATGCCGGCGAGGAAGGAACGCCGATGTTGAAGGTAGTTGCTGAGGAGACCGCGCGCACGGAGCTGGCCGCGGGTTTGGATGAGATCTGCCGCGAAGGCGCTCGGCGGATGCTCGCCGCAGCGCTCGAGGCCGAGGTGGACGCGTACGTCGACGCATTCGCCGACCAGGTCGACGAGCACGGCAATCGGTTGGTGGTCCGCAACGGGCACGCGCGGCCGCGGACGATCACGACCGGCGTGGGCCGTATCGATATTCGAGCCCCGCGGGTCGATGACGGGCGGACCGATCCTGTGACCGGAGAGCGGTTCCAGTTCAAGAGCTCGATCGTGCCGCCGTGGTGCCGTAAGTCCCCGAAGGTGACCGAGGTGTTGCCGTTGATGTATCTGGCGGGCATGTCCAGCGGTGACTTCGTGCCCGCGCTGGAAGGGTTCTTCGGGAACTCGGCGGGGCTCTCGGCGTCGGTGATCACCCGCCTCACGGCCCAGTGGCAAGACGAGCATCGCCACTTCTCGGATCGGTCGCTTCGGGACAAGGACTTCGTGTACGTGTGGGTCGACGGCGTGCATTTCAACGTCCGGCTCGCCGAGGACCGACTGTGCGTCCTGGTCATGGTGGGGGTGCGCCTCGATGGCACCAAGGAGCTGGTCGCGATCCGCGACGGCTACCGGGAGTCCAAGGAGTCGTGGGCGGATCTGCTGCGCGATCTCAAGCGGCGCGGGATGGTCGCTCCGGTCCTGGCGATCGGCGACGGGGCACTCGGGTTCTGGGGCGCGGTGCGTGATGTCTGGCCCGAGACCCGTCATCAACGCGACTGGTTCCACAAGGCCGCCAACGTCTTGGACGCGTTGCCGAAGTCGGCGCAACCGACCGCGAAGAAGGTGCTCGCCGAGATCCGCGACGCCCAAGACCGCGACCACGCCCTCGCCGCCGCGAACGTGTTCGCGAACGAGTTCGGCACGAAGTTCCCCAAGGCGGTCGCGAAGATCACCGACGACCTCGACGAGCTCCTCGCGTTCTACGACTTCCCCGCCGAGCACTGGATCCACTTGAAGACCTCGAACCCGATCGAGTCGACGTTCGCGACCGTGCGACTCCGCACCAAGGTCACCAAAGGACCGGGCTCGCGTGCCGCGGGACTCGCGATGACCTACAAGCTCATCATCGCCGCACAGGACCGCTGGCGTGCCATAAACGGGCCGCACCTCGCCGCGCTCGTCCGCGCCGGCGCCACCTTCAAGAAGGGAGTGCTCATCGAAAACCCGAACAAGGTCGCCGCGTGATCAACAAACCCGACCCACAACTCTTGACGATTTCTCTGTGCAGGCAGATCTCCCTCAGGAACTGGATGAGGAGTTGAGGGGTGAACTCAGGGCTGGGACCCTCAAGCTCTGACGGCAGCTTGACGCCCATGTTCTTGGCTAGCTCGATCAGGCCGGGACCGGCGGCCTTGCCCAGTGTGCTGAGTGCTGTACCTGCGGCCTGAATGTCGAGCGTCCACTCGGGCACGGGCTGTGCGTCGACCGTGACCCAGCTCTCCGGGTCGCGGGGCGTCTCCAGGGCGAAGACGTGGTCGAAGGTGCGCGCCGAGGCGTCGCGCCGGGTGAAGGCTTCGCCGAGGCCCCATGTCTTGCGGAGAGTGGCGATCAGCGAGGTGTGCCGGTACTCGTCGTTGTACACCGAGCCGTGTTCGACCCATGGCGACACGATGATCGCGGGGACCCTGTAACCCGAGCGATCGAACTTGAAGCCGAACTCGCCCGCTGGTGCATCCTCGTCCGGGGGCGGAACCGCGCCGGGAGGGACGTGATCGTAGGTGCCGCCCGGCTCGTCCCACCCGATGAGCAGGGCTGTGTTCCACACGTTCGTGCCCGATGGCCCGGTCATGGACCGGTACGCGTTGTACACGCGTTCCAAGAATGCCTCACCGCCGAGCATGGACGATGGAGGATCGAACCCGAGATCGAGATTTGCACCGATGAACGACCGCCCATACGCGGGGTGGTAGTCGTTGTGGCCGGATGTCATGTCCGGCTCGATCAACGAGAAGTCGGGCAACGTGCCTGCGGCCGCGTCCTGCTCGAATTCGGCGAACGGCACGAAGTGCGTGGCGAGCCGCTCCTGGAGCCGGGAGGAGTGAATGACTCCGGTGAAGGACAAGGGCATGGGCTCGCCGATGTAGACCTTCCAGGTCTTGCCATGGGCTTCCAGGCGCTCGAACAGGGTCTCGGCGGTGTTCTTGGTCAGCCATTTCGGCGCCGGGCTGTTCACGACCAATCCCGACGACGTGGCCGCCATCCAAAACGAGCGATTCATGAACGTCTGCGAGGGCACCTCACAGAACCAATGATCGAACACGCCGAAATCACGGGCGATGGAGCTGAGCACGGGGAGCTGCTCAGGCGTGTACCCCGTCATGATCTGTGCGTACTCGTCGTAGGTGGGCTGGCGGCCGACTTCGCTGGTGAAGGTACTGATGTAGTCGGTGACGAAGCCGTCCATGGTCGGCGTCGCCCCGGGTGGCGGCGCGTTCCACGGCTCGGTCACGCCTTCGCCGATCTTGAACCGGTTGTGATCGTCCATCGTGTTGTACAGCTGGGTGTTGGTGTGGAAGTACTCCTCGCCCGAATCGGGGTTGGGCGAGTCCATGTCCGTGGTGATCCCATAGGGGACGACCTTGCGGTCGGCACCGTGCTCGGCCCATCCCGGGATCGGGTTGCTCAGGTCCTTCCCGATCACGCCGTCGAAGGTCTTGCCATCGCCGGGTCCGTACAGACGGCCGAGCACGTTGTCGAGGGACCGGTTCTCGAACAGCACGACCACGATGTGGTCGAGCGCGCTGGCGCTCGTCGCTGAGCCGGCCATGTCAGTCTCCAATCGCGTCGAACCCATAACTCCGAACGAGGCCGCCCGGATGTGCACCGACTCGGTCGGCGCACATTGACAGCCAAACCAACCAACGGTCAACGCCTCACCCGACACGACGGCGCGGCCCCAGGGGTTCTCCAGAACGACTCGAGCCCCCTTGCGAGCGCAAGATCCGTAGCGCTCTGACCGGCACCGTTTCGGTGGGGCCGGGAGGGATCGAACCTCCGACCGAAGGATTATGAGTCCCCTGCTCTGACCACTGAGCTACGGCCCCGTTCGGGCGCACAGGCTAGGCGGGGCGGTCGGCGACGCGGCGCCTTCCGAGCGCTGCATCAGAGGCCGAACTCGCCGACGACCGCACCCTGCTCGAGCGAGACACCGGCGCTCGGTGCACCGACGAAGCGCGCAATCGAATCGGTGGTGGTCGTCACCTCCAACGGTGGCCCGTCCTCCACCGGGACGCTCCATCCGTCACCGCCCGCAGCCTCGCCGACCCGGGGTCAGGGCTCTTCGAGGTAGTCCCGGAGCCGCTGGGAGCGCGTCGGGTGCCGCAGCTTCGCCAGGGTCTTCGACTCGATCTGGCGGATGCGCTCGCGGGTGACGCCGAACTCCTTGCCCACCTCTTCGAGCGTCCGCACCTGCCCGTCGTCGAGCCCGAAGCGCAGGCGCACGACCGCGCGCTCGCGGTCGTTGAGCTCCTCGAGCGCCTCCTCGATCGCCTCGGTGAGCAGCGCGCGGGCAGCGGCGGTCGCGGGTGCGATCGCCGACGGGTCCTCGACGAAGTCGCCGAGCGAGCTGTCGTCTTCCTCTCCCACCGGCGTTTCGAGCGACACCGGCTCCAGGGAGATGCGCTGGATGTCGCGCACGCGGTCGGGCGTGAGCTCGACCTTCGCCGCGACCTCTTCGACCGTCGGCTCGCGCCCGAGCTCCTGCAGCATCTGTCGCTGCACGCGCAGCACCTTGTTCATCGTCTCGACCATGTGCACCGGGATGCGGATGGTGCGCGCCTGGTCGGCGATCGCGCGGGTGATGGCCTGTCGGATCCACCACGTCGCGTAAGTGGAGAACTTGAAGCCCTTGGTGTAGTCGAACTTCTCGACCGCGCGGATGAGCCCGAGGTTGCCCTCCTGCACGAGGTCGAGCAGCGCCATGCCGCGGCCGACGTAGCGCTTGGCGATCGACACCACCAACCGCAGGTTCGCCTCGGTGAGCTGCTTCTTCGCCATCTCGCCGTCGGTGGCGACCGCCTCGAGGCTGGTGCGCGCCTCGTCGGCGAGCTCGAGATGCGTCTCGAGTCGCTCGGTCGCGTGCACGCCGGCCTCGATCCGCTGCGCGAGCGTGACCTCCTGCTGGCCGGTGAGCAGCGGGACCTTCCCGATCTCCTTGAGGTACATACGGACGGGATCGAAGCTGCTGCCCTCGACCCGCTCGGGCCGCGGTGCCCGCGCGTGGCGCGCGGCGGACGTCTCTGCGACCGCCCCCGGACGCGGCACGGGGCTCGGCGGCGCCGCCACGGAGGCGGGCGGGGCGGGCGTGCGCGCCACCGGCTCCTCGCCGCGGCCGGCGCGCCGCTCGTCCTCGCGCCGGAGCTCCTCCTCGATCTCGTCGACGACCTCGACGCCACGCGCGTTGATGCGCGCGTAGATGGCAGCGAGCTCGGCGGTCTCGGGCTCCAGCTTCGGCATCGTGGCGAAGATCTCGCCGGTGGTGACGTACCCACGTTCGCGCACACGCGCGACGAGCTCGTCGATGTCGTCGGTCGGCACGGCGTCTTCGGGCACCTGGGATGCCGGCAGTGCCGTCATGGATGCGTCGGCGTTGCTCACGGTGTCTCTCTCGCTGGGATTGCCCCGCGTGCTTCTTCGCCGACCCACCCTAGCAACTCGAATCCGCGCTCCTGGACGGCCTCCCAGTCGCCCATCTCGCCGCGTGGGCGAGCGCGTCGAGCAGCAATTTCAGCGACGTGGCGCGCTCGTCGTGAGCGCGTAGCATCCCCGCCAGTGCCCGCTGCGCGGCCGGACCGATGGTGTTCGCCATCAGGTGCGCGCGCAACGTCTCGGGCTCGTCGGACGCGATCGGTTCTTCGACGGCGACGCGCTCCAGCAGCTCGTGCACCGTGCCGTCGCTCTCGGCCAGCGCGCGGTGGAAGTCGTCGGTCGACGCGATCACCTCGAACGCGCCGCGCGCGACGGGATCGGCGAAGAGCCGCGCGTCGAGCCAGTCGACGACGAGCTCGGGTTCGTGCACCGCGTACAGCAGCACGTCGAGCTCCCGCCGGTCGACGCGGGTCGGCGGGCGCGCGCGCTCGGGCGCCGGGGCGGACGAGGATGCCGACGCGGGCGCGGCGCGGGCGACGCGCCGGGTTCACGTCGGAGGCGCGCCACCGTCTCGCGGAGCCGGTCGGCGTCGATGTCGAGCTCCCCCGCGAGCTTCATGACGTACTGGTCGCGCACGAGGTCGCTCGGGTGCTGCGCGACGATGGCCGCGCCCGACTCCGCCGCCCGCGCCCGCCCCTCGAGCGTGGCGAGATCGGCGGCCTGGAGCACGCGGTCGAGCCGGAACTGCAGGAACGGAGTGGCGCGCTCGAGCGCACGCAGCAGCTGTTGCGGGTCGTCGTGCCAGACGTCGGCGGGATCGCGCCCCGCCGGGAGGTCGGCGACCTGCAGCTGGATCTCGTAGCGCTGCTCCCACCCGTACCACTTCTCCGCCGCACCCTGGCCGGCGGCATCGGAGTCGTACGCGAGCACCACCTTGCGGGCGAGGTTCTTCAGGATCTGGAAGTGGTCGTCGGCGAGCGCGGTGCCGCACGTCGCGACCGCGTTGGGTGCGCCCGCGAGCGCGAAGGCCATGACGTCGGTGTAGCCCTCGCAGATCACGACCTCGCCCCGCCCGACGATCTCGCCCTTCGCCCAGTTGAGGCCGTAGAGCAAACGGCTCTTCTGATAGATCGGCGTCTCGGGCGAGTTCTTGTACTTCGGCCCGTCGGCACCGAGCGCGCGCCCGCCGAACCCCGCCGCTTCGCCACGCGAGTCGTAGATCGGGAACATGAGGCGGGCGCGGAACTGGTCCTGCAGCTTGTTCACCTTGTTCACGAACGCGAGGCCGGCGTCGACGATGTCGTCGCGCGCGAACTTCTGCCGTTGCAGGTGCACGCTCAGCTGGTCCCACGCGTCGGGCGCCCAGCCGAGTAGGAACTGCCGCGCCGCGTCGCCGTCGAACCCGCGCGACCGCAGGTAGCGACGCGCCAGACCGCCGTCGGCCGACTCCAGCAACAACCCGTGGTAGAACGCGATCGCGCCGGCGACCGCCTCCGCCAACCGCTGCTTCTTGGTGCGGTCCTTCGCCACGGCTTTGTCGTCGTACCGCAGGGTGATACCGGCACGGGACGCGAGCCGCTCCACCGCGTCGACGAAGTCGAGGTGCTCGACCTCGCGCACGAACGTGATCGCGTCGCCGCTCGCCTGGCAACCGTGACAGAAGTAGAGGTTCAGCTCGGGGTTGATCCCGAACGACGGGGTCTTCTCGGTGTGGAACGGGCAGAGGCCGACCATGCGCTTGCCCACGCGCTTGAGCGCGAGGTGCTCGCTGGCCAGCGCGACGAGATCGGTGGCGTCCCGGACCCGGGCCACGTCTTCGTCGAGGATGCCCATCGGGCTGCGAGCCTATGGCCGGGGCGGCGCCGACGGGTCGACGCGTTTCACACGCCGCGGGGAAGGTCGTCGGGCCGCCAGCCGAGCAGCTCGACGCCGAGCCCGAGCGCGTAGCGGTCGGTCATGCCGCTCACGTGGTGCACCGCCAGCGCGGCGGCCTCGGGCGAGCCCGCGATCGGTGCCGGCACCTCGCCGTCGCGCACCATCGGGATCCGTCGCGGCGCGTCGGCGAAGTGCTCGACGAGATCGCCGAGCAGGCGCACGACCCGCGCCGCCTGGCGGCGCGCGGCCGGCCGCAGGTAGATCCGCTCGAAGTTGAACGCGCGGAAGTCGGCGAGCGCGCCGGCGGCGGGCTCGGTCATCCCCACCGCGCCGGTGAGTTCGACGGCGTCGAGCACCGCCTGCATGAACGTGCCGATCTGCTCCGACGGCCGGCAGCCGACGACGTCGCGCACCGTCGCGGGCAGGTCGGCGGGCTCGAGGATCCCAGCCCGGACGGCATCGTCGAAGTCGTGGCAGACGTAGGCGATCCGGTCGGCCCACGCGACCACCTCGCCCTCGGGCGTCGACGGTGCGGGCCGGCGCCACGAGTGGTTGCGCACGCCGTCGAGCGTCTCCACGCACAGGTTGAGCGGCAGGAGGGTGACGTCGGCGCCGTAGACCGCGTGGTCGTAGCCGCCACCAGGGAGGAAGGGCGAGAACGCATCCTCGGAGGCGTGGCCCGCGGGGCCGTGGCCGCAGTCGTGGGCGAGGGCGATGGCCTCGGTGAGGGGCAGGCACAGGTTGGCGGCCCGGGCGATCCCGGTGGCGACCTGGGCGACCTCGACCGCGTGGGTGAGGCGGGTACGGAGGTGGTCGTTCTCGGGGGCGATGAACACCTGGCACTTGCCGGCCAGGCGCCGCCAGGGCCGCGAGTGCTTGATCCGGTCGAGGTCGCGCTCGAAGCAGAGCCGCAGCGGGTCGGGCGCCTCCGGGCGCAACCGCACGCCGGCGCCCACCGGCCGGGTCGCTCCCGGGGCGAGCGTGACCGCCAGCTCCGCCTCCCGCTGCTCCCGGTGCCGTACCGGCGCGCCGACGAAGGCGGCGGCACCCTCGTGGGCGTGGCGGACGAGCGGGGGTGCGACGACGTCGGTCATGGTCCCGAAATTACGACCGGGGTGTGACACTCATCGACCTCACGCCCGGCCCAGGGCGACCGCATTGGCGAAGACGACGACGCACCACCAGACCGAGACCACGCCGATGGTGCCCGCGGCGACCCACCGGACCGCCCGACGCCGGGCCCGGACCGCGAGGTAGGTGAGGCAGACGAGGATCGCCACGCGCAGCGCGAGGTTGACCGCGAGCACGGGCACGAGGCCGAGGTTCTCGATCGCCGCTCGCATGACGGGATTGCGTTCGACGTGGTGCAATGCGCCCAGCGCGAGGTAGGTGGTCGCGACGTCGACGACGGCCGCGGCGACGCCCAGCATCACGAGCAGGTCGACGCACCGGCGCGAGATCGTGCCGGACCACGTGTCCGTGGGGGCGAACTGAGTGTCCCATCGGAAGCGTCCGCTCTCGGTCAGCTGCGGGCGCGTCATCGCCGACAACCTAGCGGGAAGTCCCCTCCGCCGCCGGAGGACCGCCGACGAGGACCGCCGAGCGCTACGCGGTGCTCCCCGGCCCGTCGTGGCCGAGTGAGGCGTGGGCGGCGGCGAGGCGCGCGATCGGCACCCGGTACGGCGAGCACGACACGTAGTCGAGTCCGACCTGCTCGCAGAACTCGACCGACGCGGGGTCACCACCGTGCTCGCCGCAGATGCCGAGCTTGATGTCGGCCCGGGTGGCGCGGCCGCGCTCGACGCCGAACCGCACGAGCTCGCCGACGCCGTCCTGGTCGAGGGTCTCGAACGGGTTGGCCCGGAGCAGCTTGTGCTCGAGGTACTCCGACATGAAACGGCCCTCGACGTCGTCGCGCGAGAAGCCGAAGGTCATCTGGGTGAGGTCGTTGGTGCCGAACGAGAAGAATTCGGCCACCCGGGCGATCTCACCCGCGGTGAGCGCGGCGCGTGGCGTCTCGATCATGGTGCCGACGAGGTAGTCGACGGTGTCGACCCCCGCGGCCTCGAGCGCGTCGGCCGCCACCTCGCGCACCCAGTCGTTCAGGAGCGCGAGCTCGGGCTCGGTCACGATCAGCGGGATCATGATCTCGACGTGCGGATCGCCGCCGGCGCGCACGCGCGCCACCGCCGCTTCGATGATCGCCCTGGCCTGCATCCGGTACAGGCCGGGCTTGATGATCCCGAGGCGGCAGCCACGCGTGCCGAGCATGGGGTTCGCCTCGCGCCAGAGCTGTGCGGCGGCGAGGAGCTTGCGCCCCTCGGCGTCGAGCTCGCCCCTGGCGTCGCGGACGAGCAGCTCCTCGACGTCGGGGAGGAACTCGTGGAGCGGCGGATCGAGCAGGCGGATGGTGACGGGCAGGCCGTCCATCGCCTCGAAGATGCCCTCGAAGTCGCTGCGCTGGAGCTTCTCGAGCTCCGCGAGCGCGGCGCTCTCCTCCACCTCGTCCTCGGCGAGGATGAACCGCTGCACGAGGGGCAGGCGGTCGCCGAGGAACATGTGCTCGGTGCGGCAGAGGCCGATGCCCTCGGCGCCGAAGCGGCGCGCCACCTGCGCGTCGTGGGGAAGGTCGGCGTTGGTGCGCACCTTCATCCGGCGGAAGCCGTCGGCCCAGCCGAGCAGGGTCTCGAACGGCCCGCCGGGGTCGGGGGTGACGACCGGCACCGAGCCGACGACGACCTCGCCGGTCGTACCGTTGATCGAGATGATCTCGCCCTCGTGGATGATCGTGCCGTTGACCTCGACCGTCCCGTCCTCGACGTCGATGTGCAGCTCGCTCGCACCGCAGACCGCGGGCGTGCCCATGCCGCGCGCGACGACCGCGGCGTGGCTCACGAGCCCACCGCGCGACGTGAGGATGCCCTCGGCCGCGATCATGCCGTGCAGGTCGTCGGGCGAGGTCTCCGGCCGCACCAGGATGACGTGCTCGCCGTCGTCGTGGTGCTGCTCGGCGGCGTCGGCGGTGAAGTAGACCTTTCCGACCGCGGCGCCGGGCGACGCGTTCAGCCCCTTGGTGATCGCGGTGTACGCCGCCGCCGGGTCGAACTGCGGGTGCAGCAGCTGGTCGAGCTGCGCGGGCTGCACGCGCAGCACTGCCTCGCGCTGGTCGATGAGGCCTTCCTCCTCCATCTCGACGGCCATGCGCAGCGCGGCGACCGCGGTGCGCTTCCCGACGCGGGTCTGCAGGAGGAACAGGCGGCCCTGCTCGATGGTGAACTCGATGTCGCACATGTCGCGGTAGTGGTTCTGGAGCGTCTGCATCAGTTCGAGGAGCTGCTGGTGGCACTCCGGGAACTCGTTGCCCATGGCGTCGAGCGGCTCGGTGACGCGGATGCCGGCCACGACGTCCTCACCCTGGGCGTTCGTCAGGAAGTCGCCGTAGGGCCGGTTCTCGCCGGTGGCCGGGTCGCGGGTGAACGCGACCCCGGTGCCGGAGTCGTCGCCCTTGTTGCCGAACACCATCGTCTGCACGTTGACGGCGGTGCCGAGGTCGTCGGGGATCTTCTCCATGCGGCGGTAGATGCGGGCGCGCTCGCCGTTCCAGGAGCGGAAGACGGCCTCGATGGCCAGGCGCAGCTGCTCCTTGGGCTCCTGCGGGAACTCGATGCCCGCTTCCGCGAGCACGATCGCCTTGAACCGGTCGGCCAGGCCTTCGAGATCCTCGGCCGAGAGCTCGGGATCGGTAGCGACGCCCCGCTGCTCGCGCAGCTCCTCGAGCGCCCGCTCGAACTTCTCGCCGTCGATGTCGAGCACGATCTTGCCGAACATCTGCACGAACCGGCGGTACGAGTCGAAGGCGAAGCGCGGGTTGTCGGTCTGCTTGGCCAGGCCACCGACCGACACGTCGTTGAGGCCGAGGTTGAGGACGGTGTCCATCATCCCCGGCATCGAGAACGGGGCGCCGGAGCGGACCGACACCAGCAGTGGGTCGGCGGGGTCGCCCAGGCGCTTGCCCATCTTCCGCTCGAGCGCGACCAGCGCCTCGGCGACCTCGTCCATGAGGCCCGCCGGGATGGTGTCGTCGGCGGCCATGTACGCCTTGCACGCGTCCGTCGTGATCGTGAAGCCGGGGGGTACGGGCAGGCCGAGGTTCGTCATCTCGGCGAGGTTCGCCCCCTTGCCTCCCAGCAGGTACTTCTGCTCCTTCGAGCCCTCCTCGAAGGCGAACACGTACGGCATAGCTCAACTCCTGTCTGACCGGGTCTGATCAGGGTCGCGAGATTCGAGACTACGCGGCGACGACGACCGTCCGGGCGAGCTTGTCGTGGATGCCCTGACGGTTGCGGTCGAAGAAGCTCCACCCCACGACAGCCAGGCCGAGCAGCGGTGCCAGCGTCGACAGCGGGATCAGCAGCACGAACGCGATCCCCAACGGGATGAAGAAGCGGACGAACGCCGGCCACCACCCGACCGGCGACCCGTCGACGCGCACGACCTTGAGCCGGCGGTTGCGCATCCCGAACGTCTGCCCCGTGCGCGCGGTCGACGGCACGAGGTAGAGCAGGCCGAGCACGAGGATCGTGATCGCGATCGCGTACTGCGTGCCCACGATGCTGTCGCGCAGCTCGGTCTCCTTCGCGTCGGACGCCTTGGCGGTGCTCGGTGGATCCTTGATCCCGGCGTCCTGCACGTCCTTCTCGGCCTTGTCGACGGCCTTCTGTGCCGAGGCCGTCGCTTTGGCGGTCTTGGCGTCGTTGAGGTCGACCTGCTTGTCGTGGAGAGTGCTGACCTTGTCGATCTGCTTGACGATGTCGGAGTAGTCGCTCTGGATCACCGCGGGCAGGAGGAAGCTGATGCCGGTGTAGATCACCAAGAGGATGGCGATGTCGAACAGCATCGCCATGCCCCGCTGCCGCGGCTCGGCGAGCTGCATGCCGGCGGGCAGCTCGATCGTCGGTTCGGGTCGGTTGCGCCGGTTCGTCGGCTGCGCCGCCCCCTTGCCGTTGCCGTTCTTCGCGCCGCCCGCGTTCTCCTTCGGCGGCGGCGGCGCGAGCAGCTTCCGCCAGCCGGTCAGCTGCTGCTCGGTGCCCGCCTGCGGTCCGGCGTCGTCGTCGTCGACCAGCTCCACGTCGTCGCCGGCCGGTACGTCGAGCTGCGCGTCGTAGCGCTGGCGCTGGAACGGGTCGGACAGCACGTTCCACGCGGCGCGGACGCGCGCGACCTCGTCGCGGTTCGCCTGCAGCTGCGACTCGGAGACGCCCTTCTTGTCGCGTGCGGCCTCGAGGTCGGAGACCCGCCGGCGGTGCGCCTCGCGAATCTCGTCGCGCGACGCCCCGGGCTCGACCCCGAGCTCCTCGTAGTAGTTGTCGTTCATGTTTGGAGGCGTTTCCTCAGCTCGTCGAGCAGGTCGTCGATCGGGACCCGCTCCTGCGTCATCGAGTCGCGGTCACGGATGGTGACCGCCCGGTCGTCGAGGGTGTCGAAGTCGACGGTCACGCACAACGGGGTCCCGACCTCGTCCTGTCGACGGTAGCGGCGCCCGATGGAGCCCGCCACGTCGACGTCGATCATCAGCTCCGACCGGAGCCGGCCCGCGACCTCGTCGGCCACGGGCACCAGCCGCTCGTTCTTCGACAGCGGCAGCACCGCGACCTTGATCGGGGCCAGGCGCGGGTGCAGCCGCAACACCGTCCGCTTCTCGGTGCCGCCCTTGCCGTTGTCGACGTCCTCCTCCTCGTAGGCGGCGAGGAGGAAGGCGAGGGTGGCGCGGTCGGCGCCGGCGGCCGGCTCGATCACGTGCGGGAGGTACCGCCGGTCGTGCTCCTGGTCGTAGTAGCTCAGGTCCTGGCCGGAGAACCTGGTGTGCTGGGTGAGGTCGTAGTCGGTGCGATTGGCGATGCCCTCGAGCTCGCCCCAGCCCCACGGATAGAGGAACTCCACGTCGGAGGTGCCGGCCGAGTAGTGCGACAGCTCCTCGGTGGCGTGCGGGCGCAGCCGGAGCTGATCCTTGGGGATGCCGAGGTCGGTGTACCAACGGAACCGCTCCTGGCACCAGTACTCGTACCACTGCGCGCCGTCCTCGGGCGGAACGAAGTACTCCATCTCCATCTGCTCGAACTCGCGGGTGCGGAACACGAAATTCCCCGGCGTGATCTCGTTGCGGAACGACTTGCCGATCTGGGCGATGCCGAACGGCGGCTTCTTGCGGGTCGTCGTCTGCACGTTCGCGAAGTTCACGAAGATGCCCTGCGCGGTCTCCGGGCGCAGGTACGCCACCGAAGCGTCGTCCTCCACCGGGCCGACGTAGGTCTTGAACATGAGGTTGAACTGTCGCGCCTCGGTGAAGGTGTCCTTCATGCCGCAGTTCGGACACGCGCCGGAGTCGGGCAGCTCGTCGGCGCGGAAGCGCTCCTTGCAGTTGCGGCAGTCGACGAGGGGGTCGGTGAACGTGGCGACGTGCCCGCTCGCCTCCCACACCTTGGGCGCCATGAGGATGGCGGCGTCGAGGCCGACGACGTCGTCGCGCAGCTGCACCATGCTGCGCCACCAGGCGTCCTTCACGTTGCGCTTGAGGAGCACGCCGAGGGGGCCGTAGTCCCAGGTCGAGCGGAACCCTCCGTAGATCTCGCTCGAGGGGAAGACCAGGCCGCGTCGCTTCGCGAGGTTGACGACGCGGTCCATCAAGTCGTTCTTGGCCATACCGGGGGGCGATCCTAGTTGGAGGGTCCTGGTGCGCTCCCCTCGGCCTCGCGGCCGTCAGAGCAGCGCGGCGCTGCGCAGACGGCGCTCCAGATGGTGCTCCAGGCTGGTGAGCGCGAGCCGCTCGGTGGCCGTCGTGGTGAGCCCGGGCGGCTCCGCGAGCGCGGTGCGCAACTCGCCTCCCAGGATGCGCCGGACCATCTGCAGGGTGTCGGGCTCGATGCGGCGGCCGGTGAAGCGACCGCACGTGGCGCAGAGCACGCCCCCCTCCTCGAGGTCGAAGGCGGTGAACGGGCCGTCCTCGTCGCCGCAGCGGGCGCACAGGTCGAGCATCGGGTGGAAGCCCTCGAGCGAGAGCAGCTTCCAGAAGAACGCCGCGCTCACGAGCGGCGTGGCGTGCTCGGCGAGGGTGCGCAGCGCGCCGACCAACATGCGGTAGAGCGCGGGGTTGGGCTCGCGCTCCTGGGCGACCTGGTCGGTCGCCTCGAGCATCGAGATCGCGTGGGTGAGGCAGCCGTAGTGCTCGCGCAGGGCGCGGTTGGCGTCGATGGTCTCGGTCTGGGTGACGACGTCGAGCTCGCGGCCCCGGTAGCACTGCAGCGCGAGGTGGCTCATCGGCTCGAGCCGGGCGCCGAAGCGGCTGCCCGGCTTCCGCACGCCCTTCGCCACCGCCCGGACCTTCCCGTGACCCTGCGTGAGGATGGTGACGATGCGGTCGGTCTCCCCCAGCTTGATCGTGCGCAGCACGACCCCCTGGTCCCGGTACAGGTTCACTACATCAGTGTAATTCGCCCCGCCCCGTGCCGAACATCCGTCAGAACAGTGACGTATGCGCACTCGTAGTGCCGGATGTTCGAGTCAGGTGGGGTCGACGGCGCCGAAGCGGCGCTCGCGGCGTTGGAACTCGGCGACGGCGGCGAACAGGTCGGCGCGGCGGAAGTCGGGCCAGGCGACGTCGGTGAACACGAACTCGGAGTACGCGGCCTGCCAGACCAGGAAGTTGGAGGTGCGGGTGTCGCCCGAGGTGCGCACCAGCACGTCGGGGTCGGGGAGGTCGGGGGCCTCGAGGTGGGCGGCGAGCACGTCGTCGTCGATCGCCGCCACCTTCCGCGCCCCGTCCCGGACCTCCTCCGCGATCGCCGCCATCGCCGCCACCAGCTCGGCCCGGCCGTCGTGGTCGACGCCGAGCGTCAGCGTCATCCCGTGGTTGGCCGCCGTGAGCGCCTCCGTGTCGTCGAGCGCCCTCCGGAGCCGGCGCGGGAGGCGCTCACCGCGCTGCCCGATGGCGCGGACGCGGACCCCGCGGGCGTGCCAGGCGTCGCGCCGGGCGAGCAGCACCCGCTCGGCGTCGGCGAGCAGCGCCCGCAGCTCACCGAGCGGCTCGCTCCAGCGCGCGCTCGGCACGAGGTCGACGGTCAACCACCGCAACCCGATCTCCAGCGCGCCCTCGACCACGTCGACCAGCGCCGCCTCGCTCACCGTGCACCCGTTGCCGTCGGCCACGATCGCGACGTGACCGGGGATCTGGTGGAGGTCGAGCTCGGTCACCGGCGCAACCTATCCCCTCCAATCTCCCGGCCGGATCGCACCACTACGCTCCCGCCGATGCGTGCGCCCGAAGCCTGGACCGCGGTGATCAACCCCGCCGCCGGCCGCGGTCGCGGTCGGGCCCGGCTCCCCCGCGTCGCCGACGCGCTCGCCGACGCCGGCCTCGACCTCGAGGTCGAGCTGTCGGCCGACCCCGACCACCTGGTCACGCTGGCGCGCGACGCCTTCGCCCGCGGCCGCGCGGTGGTGGCGTGCGGGGGCGACGGCACCGTGTGCGCGCTCGCCGGCGTCGCCGCCGACCACGACGGCGTGCTCGGCATCGTGCCGGTGGGATCGGGCAACGACTTCGCCCGCCAACTCGACATCCCGCGCGACGACGTCACCGCCGCGATCGACGTGCTGCGGACCGGTCACGTCGTGCGCGCCGACCTCGGACGGGTGCAGACCGCCGACGGACGCGAGACGTGGTTCACCACCGTCGCCAACACCGGCTTCGACGCCGCCGCCAACGAATGGGCCAACCACGTGACCTGGACCAGCGGTCCGCCGCTGTACGTCCTGGCCACCCTGCGCACCCTCGCCACCTACCGGCCGCGCCGCTTCCATCTCACCGTCGACGACACGGTGATCGACACCGACGCGTGGCTGGTCGCGGTGGGCAACACGCGCACGTACGCCAGCGGAATGGCGATCACGCCGGCGGCGAGCGTGCACGACGGCCTGCTCGACGTGTGCGTCGTCGGCCCGGTGTCGCGCCTCGACTTCCTGCGCACGTTCCCGTCGGTGTTCCGTGGCGAGCACGTCGAACACCCCGAGGTGGGCACGTGGCGCGGCACCACGGTGACGGTCGAGGCAACCGGGACCGGCGCGGACCTGCAGCTCTGGGCGAGCGGCGAGCACGCCGGCCCGCTGCCCGCGACCATCACGCCGGTCGCGGGTGCGCTGGCCGTGGTCGTGCCGGCGACCGTCCCGCCCTCCGGCACCACTGCTCGCTCACTGCGACCCGGGACACCCGGGTCGCAGCCGTTCGCTCGCGAGCACGGCTCCGCTGCATCTCCGACTTGACGGGTCGATTCCGCTCCGCCGTCCCGCCCTCCGGGCACGGCTCCGCTGCATCTCCTACTTGACGGGCCGATTCCGCTCCGCCGTCCCGCCCTCCGGGCACGGCTCCGCTGCATCTCCGACTTGACGGGTCGATTCCGCTCCGCCGTCCCGCCCTCCGGGCACGGCTCCGCTGCATCTCCTACTTGACGGGCCGATTCCGCTCCGCCGTCCCGCCCTCCGGGCACGGCTCCGCTGCATCTCCGACTTGACGGGTCGATTCCGCTCCGCCGTCCCGCCCTCCGGGCGCGGCTCCGCTGCATCTCCTACTTGACGGTGAGCGTGCCCTCCATGCCCGCGGCACGGTGGCCGGGGATGTCGCAGTAGAAGGTGTACTTCCCGGGCTTGAGGTCGATCTTCTTCGACTGCGCGCCACCACCGCCGTCGGCCTCGAGCAGGAACCCGGGGTAGGCGCCGTCGAACACGAGGTCGTGGATGCCGTTCTGGGCCGTCATCGTGATCTTGGCGATGCCCGGCTTGGCCGTGATCGTGTCGGGCTTGAAGAAGAAGTTGCCGGAGTCGATGGCGATGGTCTCGGTCGCCGGACCCTTGGGCTCCTGGTAGCTGCTGCCGCCACCACCCCCACCACCGCCGCCGCACGCGGCGAACAGGACTGCAGTGACCACCACGAGGGCGAGCGCCGCGACGAAGCGACGGGAGGTCTTCGTCATCGGGGCCTGCTCAACCCGACACGGTGAGGGTGGCCTTCATCCCCTGCGCTTCGTGACCCGGCACGGTGCAGTAGATGGTGTACTTGCCCGTCGCCAACTCGACCTTGCCCGACTTCGGACCACCGGCGTCGGTGGTGAGCAGGAAGCCGTCGAACTTCGGGTCCTGGATGGCGAGGGTGTGGCCGGTGGCGCCGCTGTAGTTGATCTGCACGATCCCGGCCGGCGCGGTGTAGTCGGTGGCGTTGAACTTGATCGACGCCTCGGCCTGCACCGCCACCGTGCCCTTGGCCGGGCCCGTGGGCTGCACGTACCCGCCGGCACCGCCTTCGCCCGAGTCGAGGCTGGGGCCGAGCGACACCAGGCCCGCCATCGACACCACGAGGAACAGGCCGCAGAGGATCACCGCCAACGACGACGTCTTCAGCCGGGGCGCGGCGGCGAGGATCGACGCGCCCCCCAGGATCGTCAGGGTGATGAGGATGCCCATCACCAAGGCGGCGTCCTCGTCGCCGGCGAGGAACACGCGCGAGATGTTGAGCACGAGCACGGCGACGATGGCGATCGAGAGGAGCGGCACCAGGAACGGCAGGAGCACTCGCGCCTTCAGCGGCGTGTCCTCGGCCGGCGCGTCGGAGCCCAGCGACTCGCTCGGGACGAGCTCGGGAAGCTCTTCCTCGGAGTCCGGCGTCTCGTCCAACGTGGTGGTGTCGGTCATCTCCTCAGCCCCATCTGAGTCAGCTCACGATCCATCTCGTCGAGCCCGTGCCGTGGCGTGTTCGCACGCTCTTCCTCGGCGGCCCAGCGGAAGAACACTACGGCGATGATCAGCCACAGTAGGAGTCCGGCCCCGATTTTCATGATCAGGCCCGCGGCCTGCTGGTCCTCGAGCGTCGACATGCCGTAGAGGTGCGGTACGTGCTCGTAGAACTTGTACAGCGGCGACGTGCCGAACGTGAGGAACGACGCGGGGACGGTCGGCACCACCGACCACGCGAACAGGTAGAGCATCCGCAGCACCGGCTGCAGGCGCGGGATCTCCGGCAGCGGGCTCACGATCGGCATCCAGACGATGAGCGACGACACGACCAGCAGCGCGTGGATGAGAAAGTGGACGAGCCCGGAGTGCAGCGCGGCGTCGACGATCAACGGCCAGTGCGTGAAGACGAGCACGACGTTGAAGATCACCAACGCCGGGATGAAGCGCGACAGCGTCCGCACGGTGGAGAAGAGCCACCGGGGCCGGAGCACGAGCCGCAGGAGCCAGGCCGGGAGCCCGAGGAGCAGCAGCGGTGCCACCACCATCGTGAAGATGAGGTGCTGCACCATGTGGACGCTGAAGTTGTAGCGCTCGGCGATGTCGTGCACCGGGTAGTCGGACGCCACCCACATCGCCAGCACGCCGAGCGTCCAGCACGTCACCTGGAAGCGGGTGACGACCGCCTGGCCGGCGACCGCCCACTTCGGGCCGAGCCGAACGATCGCGATCGCGTAGCCGGCGCCGAACAGGCCGACCAGGAGCCAGACGTCGGGGTGGGCCGTCCAGCCGGGGAAGGCGACCGCCGGAGCCAACACGACGCCCCTCAGTCGGCGAGCACGCCGTGCAACGTCGCCAGCACGACCAGGTAGAGCAGAGGGGCGGCGATGGCCCCGGTGATGAACAGCCGCTTGAACACCGGCTGGTCGGTGCGCAGGTGCATGAACCACGACGCGACCAGGAAGAACTTCATGACCATCATCGCGAGCAGCAGCACGACGATGAGGCCGTCGGGGATGTCGCCCTCCGTGTAGGAGACGGCGATCTCGACCGCGGTGATGACCGCCAGCACGACCGCGACCACGACGTACTGCCAGGGGTCCGGGTGGGGCCGGACCTCACCCGGCAGGAGGTTGGGCGCCGGGTGCGCCATGCGGTACGCCAGGTCGCCCTGGGGCAGGTCGACCTCGTGGCCGCCGGACGCCGCCGCCTCGATCTCCTGCGTCGTCTCGACCTGCGTGGTGTCGCTCATGCTTCTCCGCTCTCGGCGCTACGCGCCGGGCCGCTCGGGCCCCGCTTCACTGCTCGCCGGGATACCCGGCTTGCGGCCGTTTCGCTCATGCTCGGCGCCTCACTTGGGGAGCAGGTAGATGACCGTGAAGATCACGATCCACACGACGTCGACGAAGTGCCAGTAGAGCCCGGCGATCTCGACCCGCTCGGAATCGCCCTGGGAGAGCCGGCTCTGCATCGAGAGGCCCCACAGGGAGACCAACCACACGATACCGATGAGCACGTGGGTGCCGTGAATGCCGGTGAGGATGAAGAAGCTGGAGCCGAAGAGGTTGGTGTCGACGTTGAGGCCCTGGCGGGTGAACTCGGTGAA
This sequence comes from uncultured Actinomycetes bacterium, assembly GCA_963819475.1. GTDB lineage: Bacteria > Actinomycetota > Acidimicrobiia > IMCC26256 > DASPTH01 > DASUAS01. The sequence goes on along the minus strand of CAWFWE010000008.1, from coordinate 421,940 downwards.
CTCGAAGATCTGGCCGCCGATGAACGTCGCCCCGAACAGCGCCGTGGCCATGATCCAGACCCGGAACCGGCGGTAGTCGCCCCGCTGCACCGCGGCGAGCGCCAGCACCATGGTGAGGCTGCTCATCAGGAGGACGAACGACGTCACCGACGTGAACGGGATGTTGTAGACGTCCTGGGGCGTCGGCCCGGTCTGCCCGGGCCGGTCGCGGTACAGCAGGTACGTCGCGATGAACGCCCCGAAGAAGAGGCAGTCCGAGGAGAGGAACAGCCACATCCCCAGCTTGGCGTTGGCGACACCGGTGTGGGTGGCGTGGGCCGCGCTCCCGGCGTCGTCGTGGTGCGCGGGCACCAGCTCGCCGGCGCCGGGCCCCGTGGGGGTCTGCTCGACCGTCGCCATCAGACGGATCGATTCCGTTGCGGCGTCCCGGCCATCCGGCCACGCCTCCACTGCATCTTCATCAGGACTCCGTCCCGGGCTCGAGGCCCCACGCGAAGATGCCGAACAGCAGGAAGAGCAGGCCCGGGATCAGCCAGAGGACCTCGGTGAAGACCGCCGCGTAGCCGAGGCACGGGAGGCCGAGGGCGACGATCAGCGGGTAGAACGACGGCGACGGCATGTGGATGCCGTGCCCCTCGTCGTGCGCCACCGGCTCAGCCGTCGCGACGCCGCCCGCGCTCGCCACCGCCACGTCGGTCGTCGTCGTGGTGGTGCCGGTGGTCGTGGCCCCGGCGGGCTCGCCGTCGTCGGCGCCGCCGGACGGCAGCTTCACCAACCGGCCCTCGGCGTCCTCGGTGTACTTGTGGTGCCACCAGTCGTCACGGGCCTCGACCACCGGGATCTCGGCGAAGTTGTACTCGGGCGGCGGCGACGGGATCGACCATTCGAGCGAACGGCCGTCCCACGGGTCGTTCCCGGCGACCTTGCCGCGCTTGGTGCTGTAGATGATGTTGACGAAGAAGATGAGCACGGACAGGGCGATGATGAATGCGCCGACGGTCTCGATCATGTTCATCGTGTCCCACCCCATGCCGCTCGGGTAGCGGTAGGTGCGCCGCGGCATCCCGGTGAGGCCGAGGATGTGCATCGGGAAGAACGTCAGGTTGAACCCGATGAGCATCAACCAGAAGTTCCACTTGCCGAGGGTCTCGCTCAGCATGCGCCCGAAGATCTTCGGCCACCAGTAGTAGAAGCCGGAGAAGACCCCGAGGAACAGGCCGCCGAAGAGCACGTAGTGGAAGTGGGCGACCACGAAGTAGGTGTCGGTCTGCTGCGTGTCGGCCGGCACGATCGAGTGGAGCACGCCCGACAGTCCGCCCAGCGTGAACATCGCGATGAAGCCCAGAGAGAACAGCATCGCCGTGGTCAGCTTTATCGCGCCGCCGTAGACGGTGCCCAACCAGTTGAAGATCTTCACCCCGGTCGGGATCGCGATGAGCATCGTCGAGAGCCCGAAGGCCGAGATGGCAACCGGCCCGAGCCCGGTGGCGAACATGTGGTGCGCCCACACGCCCCAGCCCATGAAGCCGATGGCGATGCCGGAGAAGATGACGACCGAGTAGCCGAACAGCGGCTTGCGGGAGAAGACCGGCAGCACCTCGGACACGATCCCCATGCCGGGGAGGATGAGGATGTACACCTCGGGATGGCCGAACAGCCAGAACAGGTGCTGGTACAGCAGTGGGTCGCCACCCTTCGACGCCACGAAGAACAAGGTGCCGTAGTTGCGGTCGAAGAACACCATGATCATCGCCGCGGTGATGATCGGCATGGCGAAGACGGTGAGGAAGGCGACCACCGTCATCATCCACGTGAACACCGGCATGCGCATGAGCGTCATCCCGGGCGCGCGCATGTTCAGGACGGTGACGATGAAGTTGATCGCCGACGTGGTCGATCCGATGCCGAGCAGGGCGATGCCGACGCACCAGAAGTTGGGTCCCATGCCCGGGAGCGCGCCACCGGAGATCGGAGTGCTGGTGAGCGGCGTGTAGCCGAACCATCCGCCGTTCGGCGCACCACCCAGCAGGAAGCTCGAGTACATGAACAGGCCGCCGAAGAGCACGACCCAGTAGCCGAACATGTTGAGGCGCGGGAACGCGACGTCGTGCGCGCCGATCTGGAGCGGGATGAAGTAGTTGCCGAACGCGACCGCGAGCGGCATGCCCACCAGGAACACCATGGTGGTGCCGTGCATCGTGAACATGGTGTTGTACTGCGCGGCGGTGAGGACGGTGCCGTTGGGGCCGGCGAGCTGTAGCCGGATGAGCAGGGCCTCGACCCCGCCGAACACGAAGAACACCAGCGCGGTCCCGCCGTAGAGGATGCCGATCTTCTTGTGGTCGATGGTCGTGAACCAGCTCCAGAAGCCGGTCGTCGACGTGGGCCGGCGCAGCGGCAGCGGGCGCGCGACGGTCTTCGGCAGGGAACGGGTCACCGTGGTCATCGGCGCGCTCCTGACTGCACTGGGCGGATGCGGGTGGTCACTTCTGCTCCAAGAGCCAGTCGGCGATCTCGTCGGCCTGCTGCGGGGTCATCGTCTTCATGCCCGGCGGCGTGTTGTCGATGAACGAGGGCATGCCCACGCAGATGTCCTGGCCCGGTGGGAAGCGGCAGCCCTGTGACGACATCGGGATCATCGACGGGGCGTCGCGCACCCAACGCGAGAGGTTCTGCTTGTTCAACGGGTACGTGCCGCTGGCGAAGACGGTGCGGCTGGCGAGGTGCGTGAGGTTCGGCCCGTAGGTGGCCTTCGACGAGTCGTCGAAGATGTGGCAGTTGGTGCACTGGAACGTCTTGACGATCAGCTGCTGGGTCGGGCCGGCGGGCGTGGTGCCGTCGGACTCGTAGAGCGGGTTCACCGGGCCCTGCTTCTGCTCGTCGACCCATTGCTGGTAGTCGGCGGGGCTCTTGGCGATCACCCGGAAGCGCATGTTGGCGTGCGACAGGCCGCAGTACTCCGCGCACTGCCCGAGGTAGGTACCCGGTTTGTCGGCCGACAGCGTGAGCGTGTTGGTCTGGCCGGGGACGACGTCCTTCTTCCCCGAGAGCTCGGGCACCCAGAAGCTGTGGATCACGTTGCAGGTCTTCGAGCTGCCGGTGCCGTCACATGCCGTGAGGTGCACGAAGACGTCGCGCCCGGTCGGGATCACGAGCTCGTCGGCGGTGACGACCTTCTCCTCGGGATACGAGAACTGCCACCACCACTGCTTGCCCTCGACCGAGACCTGCAGCGCCGACGGGCCGGGGTTCTCGGCCAGGTCGAAGATGGTCGCGACCGTGGGCACCGCGACGATGGCGAGGAGCAGCGCAGGCAGGATCGTCCACCCGATCTCGAGCTTGGTGTTGCCGTGGATCTGCTTCGGGTTTTCGTTCTTCCCGGGGCGGTAGCGGAACTTCACCGCCAGCACCACCGTCGCGACCGTGATCGCGATGCCGACGATGATGGCGATGACCAGGATCGGGATGAAGAGGTCGTCGATCTTCTGGGCCTGCGCACCCTTGGGTTGCAGCGAGTTCTGGCCGTTGTTCTTGACCTCGGAGCATCCCGCCAGGACGACCACGACGGCAGCAGCGGCGGCGAGGACGAGCCGGCGTCCCCGAGAGCGGCGTGGCGTCATGTCCCCTTCCGAAATCCGGTTGTCCGGGTCTCCCACGAGCCCGTGTCCCTGGCCGATCGGTGAGCGTCACCCCCGGCGCGTCGGCACTCTACATGGGTGAATCTCCGGCACAGCAACTTCTACGACCGACTTCTGGAAGGCGCCCGACCGGCGGCGATCGCCTCGACGAGGGCGGCGTGGTCACGGAGGTTGTTGGCGGCGTACGCGGCGGCGAAGCGGGCCACCGCCTGGTCGAAGACCGCGCCGGACCCGAGGTAGCCGGCCAACGCCGCGGCGTCGCCGGTGCGTGCGTGGACCCGGGCGAGGGCCCACGCGCAGAGTGCCCCGTAGTGCGTGAGCTTGCCCAGTTCCATCCGGGTCAGGTCGCCCTGGCCCTTCACGTCCCAGAGCTGGCGCACGTAGTACTGGCGGCCGCTGCCGGGCGCCTCGCACCAGCCGAGGAAGATGTCGCTCGCGGCCTGGGTCAGCCGCTGGCCGGCGACGACCCGGCGCCCCTCGTGGCCGAGGCGGGACGCGCCGACGTACGGCGCGAGCACCGACGGTTGCGCCTCCTTCACCTGGAGCACGATCCGGTCGTCCGCACCGTGCCCGGTGGCCTCGAAGAGGCACACCCAGCACCGGGTACCGACGCTGCCGACGCCCACGACCCGGCGGGCGACGTCGACCACCCGGAAGCGGTCGAGGAGGAAGCGACGGTCGTCGGCGAGCGAGGCCCGGTAGTCGTCGACCATCTCGGCGACCTCGTCCATGTCGTGCCCGATCGCCTCGAGGTGCACGACGACCGGCGGGTCCTCGACGAAGCGGGACCGGCCGTCGGTGTCGGCGGTGAGCTTCGTGACCGCCCGCACGTGGTCCTTGCGCAGGGCGCGGGCGAGGTCGCGCTGCGCCTGGGCGCGGTAGCGCTTCGGGAAGTGCTCCACCAGGTCGTCGGCGGTGGTCCGGTCGTACCAGACGTCGAGGGTCGTCATCTCCGCGTACTGGTGGACGTACTCGCGGTACACGCGCACCGCGGTCGTCACGACGTGGTCGCGGTCACCGCGCTCGAATCCGTGTTCCCTCGCCACCACGTGGAGGCTGGCGGCGAGGCGCTTGACGTCCCACTCCCAGGGACCCGGGTCGGTCTCGTCGAAGTCGTTCACGTCGAAGACGACGTTGCGCTCGGGGGTGGCGAACGTCCCGAAGTTGGCGACGTGGGCGTCGCCGCACGCCTGCACGGTGAGGCCGGTGACCGGCGTCATCGCCAGATCGGCGGCCATCACCGCCGCCGCCCCGCGGTAGAACGCGAACGGCGACGCCGTCATGCGCTCGTAGCGCACCGGCACCAGCTCGTCGACGCGCGTCAACGCCTGCTGCTCGAGGATTTCGACGGGATCGGCGCGGCGGTCCGACGCGCTCCAGTCGGCGTGCGTCGAGCGCGGCACTTCGGCGCGGAGGGCGCGCCCGGCGTCCCGGCGCTCGTCGCGGGTGCCCGGCGCGCTCACCGCGCGGACCCTACTCTCCACCGATGCGGCGAACGGGTCGGGTCCTCGTGCTCGTCGCGATGCTCTGCGCGCTCGCGCCGGTGGCCGCCGGCGCCGCCGCCGCGTCGCTCTCGTTGCGCGGGACGAACTGGGTGCTCCGGGGGTCCTCCTCGATCAACGCGGTGTTCGACGGCACCCGGGTGCAGGGCGAGAACGCCTGCAACACCTACAGCGCGCCGTACACGGCGACGGGTTCACGCCTGCGGATCGGTCCCGACGTCGTGACGACCAAGGTCGCCTGCCCCGACGCCGACCCGGACTACGAGGCCCGCCTCGTGAAGGTGGCGTCGTTCCGCATCCGGGGCACGACCCTCACGTTGCGCGACCGCGCCGGCCGGCGCCTCCTCTCGTACCGGGCCTCGATCGGGAAGGCCGCGCTGCACGGTGGGTGGAACGCCACCAGCTACTACACCGGGAGCGCAGTCCAGTCGGTCGAGCCGGGGAGCACGCTCACGCTCGAGTTCGCCGACGCGCGCGTGTCCGGCAACGGTGGCTGCAACACGTTCGACGGCGGCTATCAGGTGCGTTGGGTCGACCGCATCCACATCGGTCCCCTCGCGGCCACGCTCCGGGCGTGCGCCGATTCGGCGCTGAACGAGCAGGAGACCCGCTACCTGGCCGCGCTCCAGCTCGCGGTGCGGTACCGCGTCACCGGGAGCTCCCTGACGCTCTTCCGCCCCGGCGGCACCATCGCCGCCACCTTCGAGCGCGCCACCGGCTTGACCAGCGGCACCTAGGGACTACACCGAGGCGCGCTGGTCGAACGCGACCTTGATCGCCCCGGAGCCGTCCTGGGTGGCCAGCACCGTGAACGCGTCTCGCCACGCCTCGTCGAGCGGGAAGGTGTGCGTGAGCATGCCGTCGAGGCTCACCCGTCCCGAGCGGGCGAGGTCGAGGTAGTGGTGGATGCCGTGCTTACGCACGCCGTCGACCTCCTCGATCCCGAACGCGTTCGAGCCGACCCAGCTCAGCTCCTTGAAGTAGAGCGGGGTGTACTCCCAGTTGGTGGTGCCGTGGACGCCGGCCTTCACCAGAGTCCCGTGTGCCTTGAGCAGCCGGACGCCGACCTCGAGCGTCTCGCGCTTCGAGATCGTGTCGTACACGACGTCGATGCCGCCCGGGAAGGCCATCGGGAGCCCGGTGTGTGACGACAGCACCCCACCCGACCACGCGGCGGCCGCCTCGATCACCGCCTCCGCGGGCTCGTGCGGGAACACCTCGTGCGCGCCGAGCTTGCGGGCCAGATCCGCCTGCGCGCCGAAGCGCGCGACGACGCCGACCTCGACGTCGGGGTAGAGCGCCGTGAGGATCGCGACCGCGCACGATCCGAGCGCGCCCGCGCCGTACACGAGCACCTTCCCGCCCGGCGTCGGCGGGTGCCGGGTGATCGAGTGCAGCGACACCGCGAACGGGTCGGCGAACACCGCGACCTCGTCGGGCACGTCGGCGGGCACGGGGAAGAGCATCGACGGATGGGCCGGCATGAGCGTCGCCCAACCGCCGGTCGCGTCCTTGGAGGTGCCGGTGTGGATGCCCGGCGCGATGGGCGGCGTCTGGAAGTTCCAGCACAAGCTGAGGTCGCCCACATCGCAGGCGGGGCACACGGGCGACACGCCGCGCGGCACGCACGACAGCCACGGGTTCAGCACCACGCGGTCGCCGACGTCGACGCCCTCCGCCTCGGGCCCCAGGGCGACCACCTCGGCCACCACCTCGTGACCGGGGACCTGCGGCATCGACGAGAACTCGCGCATCGGGTTGTCACCGCCACCCTCGCCCCAGTCCATGAACACCTGCTTGGCGTCGGAGCCGCAGATGCCGGTGAGCAGCGGGCGGGTGACCACCCAGTCCGGGAGGAGGAAACCGGGATCCGGCAGCTCGCGCAGGTCCATCGGCGTGCGCGCCAATGCCGCAAGCAGCGGGTTGTCGGCGTCCGACGGCTCGCCGCCACGCGGCGCCACACCGAACAGCAGTCCTCGCACGTCGTCCCCCCGTCGTCGCGGTGTCGTGGGTCCCGCCTCACTCTCGCGGGCGCCCGTCAACCGGTCAACACGGCCGCGAACGACGGGGTCAGTACCCCAGACGGTCGAGCGCGTGGGCGCGGCGTTGCCAATCGCGCTCCACCTTCACCGACGTGTCGAGGAACACCGGTGCGCCGAGCAGCGCCTCCAGCTCCTCGCGGGCCAGGGTGCCCGCCTCCTTGATGACCCGGCCGCCCTTACCGATCACCATGCCCTTCTGGGAGTCGCGCTCGACGAGCACCTTCACCTCGTAGCGCAGCACGTCGTCGTCGCGCTCGGGCTCGATCTCCTCGGCGACGACGGTGATGGCGTGCGGGAGCTCCTCGCGCGCGACGCGCAGGAGCTTCTCCCGCACCAGCTCGGCGACGAGGAACGTCTCGGGCTGGTCGCTCACCACACCCCCCGGGTAGTACTCGGGGCCTTCGGGCAGGCGCGCCTCGAGCTCGCCGACGAGCGCGTCGACGCCCTCACCGGTCAGACCCGAGAGCGGCACGTAGGCGTCGAACTCCCCCAGCTCGCCGGTGGCGACGGCCAGTTGCTCCCCCACTGCGGCACGCGACGCGAGGTCGGTCTTGCTCACCACCAGGATCTTCGGGGTCTCGACCTGCTGCACCAGCTGCGCGACGAATCGGTCGCCGGGCCCGATGGTGCCGGTGGCCTCGATGAGCAGGCACACCACGTCGACCTCGGCGAGCGTCGCCCGGGCCCGGTCGTTGGTGCGCTCGCCGAGCAGCGTGCGGGGTTTGTGGATGCCGGGGGTGTCGAGCAGCACGAGCTGCGAGGCGGGCGTCGTGCGCACCCCGCGGATCTGCGTGCGCGTGGTCTGGGGCCGGTCCGAGACGATCGCCACCTTGGTCCCGACGATGCGGTTCACCAACGTGGACTTGCCGACGTTGGGCCGCCCGACGAGGGAGACGAACCCCGAGCGGTACTCGGTCACTGGCTCGCGGGTGGGACTTCGGCCACCGACTCCGCGTGCTCGTCGACCGCGTCGTCGTCGGACGCCGACGCGAGCGGGGTGATGCGCACGGAGACGATCCGGTGACCCTGCACGCGCTCGGCCCGGAACTCGAGGTCCTCGAAACGCACGACCTCGCCCTCCTCGGGCACATGACCCAGCAGGTTGAGAAGGAGCCCGCCGACCGTGTCCCACTCCGCGTCGGGCAGGTCTCTGCCGAGCTCCTCGCTCACCACGTCGATCGGCGTGCTGCCGCGCACCCGCACCGACCCGTCGCCCATCCGCTCGACCGCGGGCAGCTCGACGTCGTACTCGTCGGCGATCTCCCCGACGATCTCCTCGAGCAGGTCCTCGAGGGTCACGAGGCCCGACGTGCCGCCGTACTCGTCGATCACGATCGCCATGTGGAACTGCTTCGTGCGCATCTCCCGCAGCAGTTCCGCCACGCGTTTCTGTTCCGGCACGAAGATGGCCGGCCGCACCGCGACCCGCACCGGTTGTGTGCCCTCACCGGCACGGGCTCGGCGCACCAGGTCCTTGAGGTACACGAGGCCGATGATGTGGTCGGTCGAGCCCTCCTCGCACACCGGCAGGCGCGAGAACCCCCGCTCGATCGCCCGCTCGATCGCGTCCTCGATGGTGTCCTCCGCGTCGACCGCCACCATGTCGGGGCGCGGCAACATGACCTCACGCACGACGGTGTCGCCGAACTCGAAGATCGAGTGGATGAGGCGACTCTCTTCCCGCTCGATGGACTCCTCGCTGGCCGCGACGTCGGCCATGGTGCGGATCTCCTCCTCGGTGACGAACGGCCCCGTCTTCAGGCCCTTCCCCGGCAGCACCACGTTGGCCACGCCGATGAGCAGGTTCGACAGCCAGCGCAGCGGCGCGAAATGGGTGAGGAACCACAGCATGGGCGTGAGCGCGAGCGCGGCGCGTTCGGTGTGCTGCACCGCGAACGTCTTGGGGGCGACCTCGCCGATCACGAAGAACAGGAAGATCTGCAGCACGATGCCGAGGACCACGCCGAGCGCACCCGCCGTGCCTTCGAGCAGGACACCGATGAGCGTCGCGACGGTGAGCTGCGCGATGAGCACCATGAGCAGCACCACGTTGAGCGTCTGCTCGGGGCGTCCCAGCATCTGCGCCAGTCGCGCCGCCCGCTTGTTGCCGTCCTCGGCCAGCGCGATCGCCCGGATGCGGCCCATCCGTACGAACGCGGTCTCCGCGGCGGCGAAGAAGATCGAGAGGACGAAGAGCACCACGACGACTGCGAGGATCGCCCAGTCGGCACCGCCCATCTGACCTGCCTTCAGCTCTCGAGCTGCCGGAAGCGATCCAGCAGCTCACGTTCACGGCGTTGCATCGAAGCCGCCTCGTGGTCGTCGGCGTGGTCGTAGTTCAACAGGTGCAGCACCCCGTGCACGACGAGGAGCGCGAGCTCGTCGTCGAGCGTGCCGGCATGTGCCGGCGCCTGGCGGGCGGCGACCGTCGGGCAGACGACGACGTCACCGAGCACGATCGGCGGGTCGACCGGGTCCGTCGACGTCCCCGGCCCGCGGCCCCCGACGTCGGGCTGGCGCCCGCTCGGCACGTGGTCGTCGTCGATCGGGAAGGCGAGGACGTCGGTGGGGCCGTCGCCCCCGAGGAACCGGCCGTTGAGGTCGGTGATGGCCTCCTCGTCGACGAAGATCAGCGACACCTCGGCGTCGGCAGGGGCGCGTTCCTCCGCCAGCACGAGGCGCGTCAGTCGCAGCCACCGCGGGAGGTCGACCTCGACGGTCGACTGCTCGTCCGATGCGAACACACTCACGATTGCCTCACTCGTTGCGAGCCGGGATACCCGGCTCGCGGGCACTCGCTCGGCTGTGCTCGCTCGACTCCGCTCCGCTCCGCTCGCTCGCGGAGTATGCATTCACGATGTCCTGCACGATCTTGTGACGGACGACGTCATGGGCGTCGAGCTCCACGAAGGCGAGGTCGGGGATGCCGTCGAGGATGTCGCGCACCGCGAGGAGGCCGCTGCGGCCGCGGCCCTCGGGCAGGTCGATCTGGGTGACGTCGCCGGTGACGACGATCTTGGATCCGAAGCCCAGCCGGGTGAGGAACATCTTCATCTGCTCGGGGGTGGTGTTCTGCGCCTCGTCGAGGATGATGAACGAGTCGTTGAGCGTGCGGCCCCGCATGAACGCGAGCGGCGCCACCTCGATGGTGCCGCGCTCCATCAGGCGACTGACCACCTCGGGCTCGAGCATGTCGTAGAGCGCGTCGTAGAGCGGCCGGAGGTACGGGTCGACCTTGGCCAGGATGTCGCCGGGAAGGAACCCGAGCCGCTCGCCCGCCTCGACCGCGGGGCGGGTGAGGATGATGCGGTTGATCTCCTTGGCCTGGAGCGCCTGCACCGCGAGCGCCACCGCGAGGTAGCTCTTGCCCGTCCCTGCCGGGCCGATGCCGAAGGTGACGGTGTGGGCGCGCACCGCGTCCACGTAGCGCTTCTGCCCCGCGGTCTTGGGACGCACCGGCTTGCGCCCGCGCAGCACCTCGGTGGTGAGCACGTCGGTCGGTCGCTGGTCGGCTTTCAACATCTGGATGCTCCGGCCGACCCCGTCGCGGTCGAGCACGTGGCCGGCCTCGAGCAGCGCGACCATCTCCTCGAACAGCCGGCCGACCCGCTCCGCCTCGACTTCGTCACCGCGGATGGTGATCTCGTTGCCCCGCACGTGGATCGTGACGGGGAACGCGTCCTGCACCAGGCGCAGCAATTCGTCGCGCTGGCCGAGCAGGCCCACCATCAGGTGGTTGCCCGGAACGAGGATCTTGACCTGGGTCGACGACGGTGCTGGCACGTCGGGACGAGCGTAGCCGGGGACCTGACGCCGCCGGTACGACGTTGCGCGCTTCGCAGGTGGGACCGGACGCGACCCGCGCTCAGGTCAGCGGGATCGACCGGTGAATCAGGCGGAGACGGTCGCGCGCAGGCCGAGCTCGTCGAGTCGGCTGCCGAGGTCCTCGGGGCTCCGGCCCATCACCGCGGCGAGGACGCGCAGGTCGTCGCTGCGGATGGTGAGCATCTGCCCGTTGAAGTCCTGGCGCTGCAGCTGGATGGTGGCCGCGTACCGGGCGATCACCGCCGCGTCGTCGTCGTCGATCTCGTGGAGCCGGACGAGGTCGATGGTGAAGCCGTCGCCGAGCGACCCGATCGGGTCGGTGAGGTCGATCTCGAGGTCGTGCCCGCCGCGGGGCAGCAGCTGGTCGGGTGGCACGCGGTACAGCTCCGCCAAGCGGAGCAGGCGGGGCACCGAGATGGCGCGCTCACCCCGTTCGTAGGCGCCGAGGACCGACGCCTTGAACTCCTGGTCGGAGCGCGCCTCGACGTCGTGCAGCGACAGACCCTTCTGGCGGCGGATCGCACGCAGCCGTTCGCCGACCTGCCGTCCGTCCATGCGTTCCATCATGTCCCCAGCCACGCTCTGGCCCCCTTCTCGCCCCGGCGACCATATCACTGAGTGACGCCCGTCACCACTCTCTGCGGTCAGATTTCGGGGAAGGTGGAAAACGTACGCCGGGAACGCAACGCGGCGCACGCCGCGATCGCCGCGGTCTCCGCGCGGAGGACGAACGGCCCGAGCGCCAGGCGGGGGGCCGCCCGCATGGCCGTCAGCTCGTCCGGGGCGAACCCCCCTTCGGGGCCGATCGCCACCACCCACTCGCCCTCCCGGGGCGCCGGAAGGGTGGCGGCGTCGCCGCCGCCGACCGCCGCGACGACGAGCCCCGGGAGCTCCGCCAGCTCCGCCACCCGGACCGGGCCGTCGACCACCGGCACCCGCGCCCGGCGGGACTGCGCGCCGGCTTCGCGTGCGACGCGCTGCAGCCGGTCGACCGCCGCCGCCGCCTTGGCGTCCTCCCAGTGCACGACCGAGCGCGCCGCCTCCACGAGCAGCACGCGGTCGGCGCCGAGCTCGGTGACCTTCTGCACGACGAGCTCGGGTTTCTCGCCCTTCGTCAACGAGCACGCGACGGTGAGTCGAGGAAGCAGCGGCGGCTCGTGCGCGAGCGGCGAGACCGCCTGGAGCTCGACCCGACCGCGCTCCGAGACCGCGACGGTGAAGACCCGCCAGCGCCCGTAGCCGTCGGCCGCGGTGATCGTCTCCCCCGCGCGGCACGCGACGCGCCCGCTGCAGATGATGACCGTCGTCGCCGTCGACGGTGATGCGGTCGTCGAGTCGGTCGACGTAGACGTGCGCGGTGGCGGCGACCTGGGCCGGCGTGGCTGCGATGTGTGCCTACTGGAACGCGGACTTGAGCCGGGAGAAGACGCCCTTGTCCTGCGGCGCGGCGACCTCCTCGCCGCGAACCCCGGCCAGCGACCGCACGAGCTCGTCCTCCTGGGCCGAGAGCCGGGTGGGGATCTCCACGTCGACCCGCACGAGGAGATCGCCGCGGCCACGGCCGCGCAGCGCGGGCACACCCCGGCCCTTCAACCGGAAGACGTGACCCGGTTGGGTGCCCGGCGGGACGATGAGCTGCTCCAGCCCCTCGAGCGTGTCGACGTCGAGGTGCGTGCCGAGGGCCGCCTGGGTGAACGCGATGGTCCGCACGTGCAGCAGGTCCTCGCCCTGGCGCTCGAAGCGCGGGTCGGGCGCGACGCGGACGGTGACGTAGAGGTCGCCGGGCACACCACCGCGTGGTGCGGCCGGGCCGCGTCCCGAGAGGCGGAGCCGTTGGCCGTCGTCGACGCCCCCGGGGACCTCGACGTCGATCGAACGCGACGCCCGCACGCGACCGTCGCCGCGGCAGTCGTGACACGGCGACGGGATGCGGCTCCCGGTCGCGCTGCACGCGACGCACGGCGCGGCGGTGACGATCTGACCGAGGATCGAACGACGCACTTCGCGCACCTCGCCCGTGCCGCCGCACACCTCGCAGCGCGCCGGGTGGGTGCCGGGCTCGCAGCCCGAGCCCTCGCAGCGCTCGCACGACACGGGCAGCCGGATGTCGACGGTTGCGGTGGTGCCGAACGCCGCTTGTCCGAGATCGAGGTGGACGACGGCCTCGGCGTCGGGCGCGCGCGGCGGCCCCGCCTGGGCGCGACCGTTGCCGAACGGGTCTCCGCCGAAGAACGCGTCGAAGATGTCGCCGAACCCGAACGCGTCGCCGCCCGGCGCGCCCGCGCCCGCACCGGCACGGGTGCCGTCGTCGCCGAACACGTCGTAGCGCCGCCGGCGCTCCGGGTCCTTCAACGTCTCGTAGGCGACGTTGATCTCCTTGAACTTCGCCTCGGCGTCGGGGTCGGGATTGCTGTCGGGGTGGTACTGGCGCGCCAGGGCGCGGTAGGCACGCTTGATCTCGTCGTCGGTGGCGTTGCGGGCAACGCCGAGGACCTCGTAGTGGTCAGCCATGGCTGCCGCGTCCTTCAGCAAGTGACCGGTTCACGAGAGGACGTCTCCGAGTTGCTGCGAGATGGCCTCCACCGCGGCGAGTGCCTGGCGGTAGTCCATGCGGGTGGGCCCGAGCACCCCCACCGTACCGGCGACCTCGCCGTCGACGCGGTAGGGCGCCACCACGATCGAGCAGTCGCGCAGCTCGTCGATCGGGTTCTCGGAGCCGATGCGGACGGTGGGGCCCTGGTCGAGCAGGTCGTGGACCAGCGAGACCAGCTCGACCTGGCGCTCCAGGAGCTCGAGGAGGCGTGCCGCGCTGGTGGTGGTCGGGAACGCCTCCTGGTCGGCGGCGAGCAGGCTGGCGCCGCCCACGTAAAGGGGTTCCACGAGGTCCTGCTGGGAGCGGGCGGCGAGCGCGTCCCTCGCCTCCGCGGCCAGCGAGTCGGCCTCCGGGCCGGCCTCCGGCCGCAGCTCGGGCAGGACGGTCCAGCGGGAGCCGGCGAGTTGGGTGTCGAGCAGCGCGCCGGCGGTGGCGACGGTGGCGTCGTCGAGGTCGTCGGCCACGTGGAGGATGCACTTCTCCACGGTGCCGTTCGACAGGATGGCCAGGGCCATCACGACCGACGGCTGCAGGCTGATCAGCTGCACGCTGCGCACCGAGGCCGACGCCTCCGAGTGCGGACCCACCACCATCGCGGTGTGCGTGCTCACCCGGGCGAGGAGGTGGCTGGTCTCGTGCAGCAGGTCCTCGAGCACCTGGTGCGCCGACTGGAAGAGGGTGAAGAAGTCGGCGACGACCCGGCGCTGTGCGGGCGCGAGGCCGGGCTGCCCCTCGAAGTTGTCGACGAAGAACCGGTACCCGCGATCGGTCGGCACGCGGCCGGCCGAGGTGTGGGGCTGCACGAGGTAGCCCTCGCGCTCGAGCACGGTCATGTCGTTGCGGACGGTGGCGCTCGACACGCCGAGACCCCGGGAGCGCGCGATCGTCTGCGACCCCACCGGCTGCGCGGTGGAGATGTGCTCCTCCACGATGGCCCGGAGGATCGCGGCCTTCCGCTCGTCGAGCTCCATTGGCACTCGATTCTACCGAGTGCCAGCCGGGAGGGCCCGGCGTTCGAGTGCCAGCAGGAGGCGGGCGCCGACTTCGTTGCCGAGGAGCCGGCCACGGCGCGTCAGGACGGCCCGGTCCCGGTCCCGGGCCAGGAGACCGACGTCGACGAGGTCGTCGATGCACGTGACCATGCCATCAGGATCGGCCTCGGGGCCCGGAAGCTTGATCCCACGGGCGGTGCGCAGCGCCAGGACCATCGTCTCCGCCCGGCGGGCGTCGGCGTCGAGGGTCTCGCTCCCGGCCTCGGTCGACGTGGCCGCCCCCACTGCGGCGACGTAGCGCTCGGGCGTGCGGACGTTCCACCACCGCCGACCGGCCGTGTGGCCGTGCGCCGCACAGCCGATGGCGGCGTAGTCACCGCCTTCCCAGTACAGGAGGTTGTGGCGGCACTCGTCGCCCGGGCGGGCCCAGTTGGAGATCTCGTACCAGGCGAGGCCCGCGGCGGCGAGGCGGTCGTCGGCCACCTCGTACTTCAGGGCCTGGTCGTCGTCGTCGGGTGCTTCGCGCCGGCCCGCCGCGACCGCCCGGCCGAGCGGGGTGCCCGGCTCGACGGTCAGCGCGTAGGCGCTCACGTGCCCCGGCTCCAGCGCCAGGGCGGCGTCGAGGGTCGCTTCCCAGTCGGCGACGCGCTCGCCCGGCGTGCCGTAGATGAGGTCGAGGTTCAGGCGCTCGATGCCGGCCGCGCGCGCCCAGTCGACGGCACGGGCCACGTTGTCGGGGTCGTGCGTGCGACCCAGCGCGGCGAGCACGTGCGCGCGCGATCGACTGCACGCCGAACGACACGCGGTTCACACCCGCGGCGCGGTACGCACGCAGCTTGGCGAGGTCGACGGAGTCGGGGTTGCACTCGACCGTCACCTCGGCGTCGGCCGCGCGCGGGATCGCGTCGAGGATGCGGGTGAGCACGGCGGCCTCGAGCAACGACGGCGTGCCGCCGCCGAAGAACACGCTGCTCGCGGGCGCGAGCGTCCGCCGGCCGAGGTCGCGCACGCAGGCGTCCACGTAGTCGTCGGCCAGATGGGCTCGATCGGTCCAGGTCGCGAAGTCGCAGTAGTCGCAGCGCGACGCGCAGAACGGGATGTGCACGTAGACGCCGAAGGCCGGCTCCGTGCCCGAACGGCGAACCGGCTCCGTGCCGGAACGGTGGACGGACATCAGTCGTCCAGCCGGAGCGCGGCCACGAACGCCTCCTGGGGGACCTCGACGCGGCCGATTTGCTTCATCCGCTTCTTCCCCTCCTTCTGGCGGTCGAGCAGCTTCCGCTTGCGCGAGATGTCACCGCCATAGCACTTGGCGATGACGTCCTTGCGCTTCGCCTTCACCGTCTCGCGGGCGATGATGCGTCCACCCACCGCGGCCTGGATCGGCACGTCGAACAGCTGACGCGGGATCAGCTCGCGCAGCTTCTCGGTCATGCGTCGCCCGTAGTCGTACGCCTTGTCGCGATGGACGATGGTCGAGAACGCGTCGACGGGCACGTCGTTGAGCAACACGTCGACCTTCGACAGGTTCGACGACCGGTACCCCGCCGGCTCGTAGTCGAGGCTGGCGTACCCCCGCGTGCGGGACTTCAGCTGGTCGAAGAAGTCCATGACGATCTCGGCGAGCGGCAGCACGTAGACGAGCTCGACTCGCTCCTCCGAGAGGTACTCCATGCGCGACATCTCGCCGCGCCGCTGCTGGCAGAGCTCCATGATCGACCCGATGTAGTCCGTCGGCGTGAGCACGGTGACGTTGACGTAGGGCTCCTCGATGCTCGCGATCTCGTTGGGCGTGGGCATGGCCGACGGGTTGTCGACGATCTCGACGCGACCGTCGACCAGCTCGAGCTGGTACTCCACGTTGGGGGCGGTGGCCACCAGCGAGAGGTCGTACTCGCGCTCGAGCCGCTCGCGCACGATCTCCATGTGCAGCAGGCCGAGGAAGCCGCAGCGGAACCCGAAGCCGAGCGCGCCCGACGTCTCGGGCTCGTAGGTGAACGACGAGTCGTTGAGCCGCAGCCTCTCGAGTGCCTCCCGCAGCTCGGCGTACTCGTCGCCGTCGACCGGGTAGAGACCGCAGAACACCATGGGCTTCGGGTCGCGGTACCCGGAGAGCGCCTCACCCGGATGGGCGGCGGTGGTGACGGTCTCCCCGACGTGGGCCTGGCCGACGTCCTTGATGCCGGCGATGAGGTAGCCGACCTCGCCGGGACCGAGCGCGCCGACGGGCGTGGGGACCGGGAGACGCACCCCGACCTCCTCGGCGTCGTGCGTCGCCTTCGCCTGCAGGTAGCGGAGGCGGCCGCCGCTCCCGAGCGTGCCGTTGAACACGCGCACCGAGCTCACCACGCCGCGGTACGCGTCGTAGATCGAGTCGAAGATCAGGGCCTGGAGCGGCGCGTCGGCGTCGCCCGTCGGCGGCGGGATGCGGGCCACGAGCGCGTCGAGCAGCTCGGGTACGCCCTCACCGGTCTTGGCCGAGATGCGCAGGATCTCGTCGGCGGCGATCCCGAGCACGTGCTCGATCTCGCCCGCCACGCGGTCGGGCTCGGCCGCGGGCAGGTCGATCTTGTTGAGCGCGGCGACGATCGTGAGATCGTGCTCGAGCGCCAGGTAGCAGTTGGCGAGGGTCTGGGCCTCGATCCCCTGCGACGCGTCGACGAGGAGGAGCGCGCCCTCGCACGCGGCCAGGCTGCGCGACACCTCGTACCCGAAGTCGACGTGGCCGGGCGTGTCGATGAGGTGCAGGACGTGGTCGTCCCACTGGAGGCGCACGTTCTGCGCCTTGATGGTGATGCCCCGCTCGCGCTCGAGGTCCATGGAGTCGAGGTACTGGGCCCGCATGTCCCGGGGGTCGACCGCCCCGGTGAGCTCCAGGATGCGGTCGGCGAGGGTCGACTTCCCGTGGTCGACGTGCGCGACGATGCTGAAGTTGCGGAACCGATCGAGCCCGGGCACACCTCATTCTCCACGCCCGGGAGCCGGGCCGACGAAACCCTTGGGCTGCTGCTACCCTGATCCCTCGCTCGAACGCCCCTCGATCTCGAAAATCCGGAGCACTGCACGCGCCATGGCGAACATCAAGAGCCAGATCAAGCGGAACCGCTCGAACGAACGCCGGCGGCTGCGCAACCAGGCCGTGCGCTCGGAGCTCAAGACCCGGGTGAAGCGGGCGACCCAGGACCTCGAGACCGGGAGCGAGGACGCCCCCGAGGCCGTCCGCCTCGCCCAGAAGCGCCTCGACCAGGCCGCGGCCAAGGGCCGGATCCACAAGAACCAGGCCGCCCGCCGCACCTCGCGTCTGATGAAGAAGGCCGGCGCCGCCTGAGCGGTCGGACAGCCCGGTCAGGCAGGTGGTGACCACGGCGTGATCGGCCGGTCAGGCCGCACGCCGTCCACGACCAGGTCGACCCGCTCGTTGAAGAACGCGATCCGGTCGACGATCTCCGACGCGTCGCGGAGCGGGTCCCGGTAGCACCACGCGAGGTGCTGCGCGTCCCCCACCGACCAGTACGACGCCTCCCCCTTGTAGGCGCAGTACGAGAGGTGATCGCTCGGTGCGAACAGGTCGGTCCGCACGTCGTCGGCCGCGAAGTAGTAGCGGACCGGGAGCGGCGGCTCGAACAGCAGGTACGGCGTGCTGCTCTCCGCCAGCACCGTGCCCCCGAGCTCGACCCGCACGTGGCGGGAGCTGTGCAGGATGTCGACGCGGTGGAACGGGTCGCGGGGATGGGCGACGTTCCGCTCGTCCTCCTCGTACCACGCGTCGAACGCGTCGAAGTCGAGGAGCACGTAGCCCGCGAGATCGGGGTCGGCGGGACGGAACGCGTCCGCCACACGATCGGAGCCGGGCGCGCGGATCGTCATGACCTCGCCGTCGGTGGTGTGGGCCGAGAAGGGGACGCTGGGGTCGTACACCATCCGCTCCCCGAGGTACGACGCGCCCGTGGCCGGGACACCCTCCGGTCGCGCCGTCTCGGTCGGTGCCGCGTTGACGATCTGCCCAGCCACGTCCTCGAGCGGCACCGCGTAGGCGGGCACGACCCGCTTCGGTTCCCACACGAGCAGCGCGCGCGTGCTGTCGACGACGGTCCGCTCGCCGAGCGTCGCCCGGATCCGCTTGTCCGTCGGCTCGTGGCGCAGGGCGCCGAGCTGCTCCATCACGACATCACGGAGACGAACGCTCATCGACGGCGACCTCCACTTCCGCTTGCGCTGCGCGCGGCCAACCGGGTCAGCCGGACGACCAGCACCTCCATCACCGCCTGCTCGGGGATGCCCCGCGCCCCCTTGAGGTCGAGATCCGCCTGGAACAGCGCGTCGAACGCCTGGCGGATCCCACCTGCGCCCAGCGCGCGGGCCTGGGCGAGCGCCTTGCGCGCCGGGTACTCCTTCACCTTCCCGCCGAGCGCCGCCACCGCATCCGTGCCCGACCGCACCGACGGGTCGTCGAGCCGGAGGATGCGGCGGTAGTAGCCGTTCAGCAGGCCCATCACCTGCAAGGGGTGCATGGGCTTGGGCTGCTGCGCGCTCGACACCGTCAGGAGGCGGTGCAGCGTCTCCAGCGCCACGGCCGGGTCGCCCCCTTCGATGGCGTTGGTGAGGAGGTACGACGGCACCGTACCCACTTCACCGAGGTACGGCGTCACCTCGTCGACACCGAGACGCACGTCGGGCGCGTACGCGGCGGCGAGCACGTCGACCAGCGCGGCGACGCGGCCCGCGTCCTCGCCGAGGTGCGACGAGATCAACGTCGCCGCGTCCGGCGAGAGGAGCAGCCCCGCTTCGTGCGCGGAGCCGATCAGGACCTTGTCCGTCTTCTCGCTCTCGGGGGCACGCTCCTGGGCCTTCACCGCCTTCAGCTGCTTGCTCAGCGCGGCCGGGATGGTGCCGCCACCGGCGACGAACACCAGGATGGTGGTGTCGAGCGGGTTCTCGAGGTAGCGCACGATGCCGTCGACGTCGCCGGCGGTGAGCGCGCCGACGTCGCGCGCCACCACCACGCGGTGCGCGGTCATGAACGGCGGACTCCCGGCGGCGTTCAGCAGCGCGGCCACCGCCGCGTCGCGACCCTCCGCGCCGGACGTCGGGTCGGACTCCTCGCCCGGGCCGGCGCGCCCGGGGATGACGATCTCCTCCAGCGCGAGGCTCCGGTCGTCGTCGCCCAGCAGCTCGGTGACGAGCTCGTCGACGACCCGGTCGCGCAACGAGGGGTCGGAACCCTTCACCAGGTAGGTGCCGGTGCTCACGGCTCCAACAACGCTTCGATCATGCGGCACACCGCGACCGACCCGGCGACGTCGTGGACCCGCACGATCCGGCAGCCGTGGACGACGCCGTAGGCGACGGCCGCCAGCGAGGCCGCCCGCCGGGCCTCGAGGTCGAGCTGGAGCAGCTCGCCGAGGAACCTCTTGTTCGACGCCGACAGCAGGAGCGGGTAGCCGAGCGCGGCCAGCGCGTCGCTCTCCCGCAACAACACCGCGCTCTGCGACGGGCTCTTCCCGAGGTCGAGGCCGGCGTCGAGCGCGACCTGCTCGGACACGAGTCCCGCGGCCTCGGCGCGCGTGGCGCGGTCGAGGAGGAACGCGGTGACCTCGGCGAGCAGGTCGTCGTAGTGCGGGTCGGGATCGGGGACGCGCGGCTGCAGCCGGATGTGGGTCGCCACCACCGACGCGCCGTGGGTGGCGGCGACGGGGAGGTAGTCGGGGTCGGCGAAGCCGCTGATGTCGTTGCCGACGACCGCGCCCGCCTTGCACGCCTCGTCGAGCACGGCGGCGCGCCACGTGTCGCAGGAGATGGCGACGTCGAAGCGCTCGCGCAGCGCGGCGATGGGCGCCACGACGCGGTCGAGCTCCTCCGCCTCGCCCACCTCCGGACCGGGGCCGGCCTTCACGCCGCCCACGTCGAGGAGGTCGGCGCCGTCGTCGACCAGCACCGCGGCGCGCTGCAGGAGCGAGTCGAGCTCGAAGGTGGCGCCGTGGTCGTAGAACGAGTCGGGGGTGCGGTTGAGGATGCCCATCACCAGCGTGCGGGTGGTGAGGTCGTGGACCTCGTCACCGAGGCGGTACCGGGACGCGGGCATGCGTGCGGAGCCTACGCGCGCGCCATCCGCCGCCAGAGGGCGAACCGGAGGCGCAACCTCGGGACCGAGCGCGGGTGCTACGAACGGTCGGCGGGGTCGTGAGCGCCGATCATCACGAAGGCGACGACGCTGGGGGCGTCCGACGCGTTGCGCCAACCGTGGACCGCGCCGTTCTGCACGATGACGTCCATGGGTCGGAGCGTGAGCTCCTCGCCCGAGTCCAGGAGCATGGTCATCTCGCCTGCGAGCACGATCCCGTAGTCGACCGTCGTCGTGCGGTGCATGAGGACGCGTTCGTACGTCGGGGCCAGGTCCGTCGATGTCATCTCCGTGCCGACGGCCGGATCCGGCGGCTCGACGCCGAACCCCGCCGGATAGGTCATGACCATCAGGCGCGATCCCGAAGGACCCGGCACGAACTCCTGGTCGACGCGTGTCGGATCCGTACCCGCGTTGGGGGCATCGGGCACGGCATCCGTCGTCCACACGTAGACGACTTCGGGCGCCTTCGACCCCGCGGTGGCGAGGATGCAGGGCGGCGCCGCGTCGCTCACGACGTGGCTCCGCCCCTGCTCGTCGACACCGGTCACCACCCGTCGCACGGCCATGCGGCCTCCACCTGGAACTCGATCGACTTCTCCACCGGAGCACTTGCGACATGCGATTCCGCCTGCCAGAATAAAATTCTGTGAGCGAGAACGCAACTCTGGCGGCGTCGAACCGCCTCGACGTGGTGGCGCGCATCGCGGCGCAGTCGATGGCGAAGCGAGGGCTCGACTACCCGGGAGAGGTCCGGCGCCTGCTCGACGCCGCCCTCGAGGTGATGGGGAGGAACGGCACCATCGCCCGGGCTCGGGTGGCCGACATCGTCGCGACCGCCGGCCTCTCGAACGAGACCTTCTACCGCCACTTCCGCTCCAAGGACGCGCTGGTCGCCGCGCTCCTGGAAGACGGAACTGCTCGCTTGGCCGGGTACGTCGCGCACCAGATGGCGAAGGAGGCGACGCCGGAAGCAACGATCCGTCGCTGGGTCGAGGGCGTCTTCACGCAGACGCACGGGGAGAACGCCGCGATGACGCTCGCGGTGGTCTGGAACGGCAGCGGACTCGGTACGGGCGTCGACGCCGACCGCCACGACGCGAGCGCGCCGCTCGGGCAGCTGCTCCACGAGCCCTTGGCGGCGCTCGGGAGCGCCACGCCGGAGCTCGACGCCTCGCTCACCGCTCATGCGGTGCTCGGTCGTGTCGCCGATCACCTCTGGGCGCGCACGGAGCCGCCGCCCTCGGAGGTCGACCGGATCGTCACGGTGTGCGTCCGCGCCGCGGAGGGCGGATAAAGATCCACCGAACCAGCCAGAGGGGAAGTGCAGTGCCACGGGCGATCGTGTTCAAGGGTGACGAGACCTGGGAGGAGCGCGACTTCCCCAAGCCGACGCTGCGCGCCGGTTGCGCCGTGCTCAGGGTCGAAGCCGTCGGTATCTGCCACAGCGACGTCGACCAGTTCAAGGGGCATGCACCCGTGCCGTCGGGAGGCGTGTTCCCCACGGTGCCGGGTCACGAGATCGTCGGTCGGGTCGAGGAGATCACACCGGAAGCGGCCGCCGAGTTCGGCGTCGAAGCGGGCGACCGGGTCGGTGTGCGCTCGATCGTCATCCAGCACGACGGCGACGTTCGGGTCTACGGGTTCGACTTCCCGCTGGACGAGGCGTCGGGACTCTTCGGCGGCTACTCGGAGTACATGGAGCTCGTGCCCGGCTCGGAGGTGCACAAGCTCCGTGACGACCTCCCCGCTACGGAGCTGACGGTGTACGAGTGCCTCACGAATTCCATCACGTTCATCCGTCCGGTCCTGCCCGGTGAGACCCTCGTCGTCGAGGGCCCCGGGCACATGGGACTGGCCGCCGTGGTCGGCGCCAAGGCCGCCGGCGTCGGGACGATCATCGTCACCGGCCTCGCCGGCGACCGCCTGCGGCTGGACACCGCGCTGCGGGTCGGTGCCGATCACGTCATCGACGTCGAGAACGAAGACGTCGTCTCCCGGGTTGCCGAGATCACCGGCGGTGCCATGGCCGATGCCGTCCTCGACGTCGCATCCGGAAATCCCGTGACGCTGAAGACCGCGATGGACCTCGTCCGCCGCGGTGGACGCGTGATCGCGGCGGGCATGAAGGACCGGCCCCTCGACGGTTTCGACATCAACACCATCCCGCTGCGCGGCATCACGATCCTGCCCGGCGGTGGCCTGGACCTGCCCCTAGCGTGCACCATGATCAACGAAGGCAAAGTGCCGACACGCGAACTGCTGGGCGCGTCGTTCCCGCTCGAGCGATTCGAAGAAGCACTGGCGCTCGCGGACCGCCGCGTCCCGGGGAAGGACGCCGTGCGCGTCAGTCTCGAGATCTCCTGATCGAAAGTGAGACGCCGACATGGATCGACTGGGCATCGAGTTCCTCAGCGTGTTCGGGCTCCCACCGGTGGAGTTCGTCAACCTGGCCGCAGACCTCGGCTGCCACTACATCTCGACCGGGTTGGGACCAGGGCCCGCGCCGTTCGATCCTCCCCCGTACGCGCCGTTCTCGCTCGCCGACGACCCCGGGTTGCGTCGCGACATGATCGCCGCCATGTCGGATCGGGACGTCTCGATCTCGCTGGGCGAAGGCATGCTCGTCCACCCCGGCACCAAGGTCGAGGACCACGCACCGGCGCTCGAGATCATGGCGGAGCTCGGGATCGTCCGGATCAACACGCTGTCGCTCGATCCCGACCAGAACCGCGCCATCGACCAGTTCGGCGCGCTCGTCGAGATGGCCGCGGCGCTGGGAATGGAGACGACCCTCGAGACGAGCCCGGGGTTCACCCCCGACGACCTGCCCACCGCGCTCGAGATCCTCCACGCCGTCGGACGGGCCGACTTCCGGCTCCTCGTCGACACCATGCACGTCGTGCGCGGCGGCGCGAGCCCGGCTGATGTCGCGGCACTCGACCCGTCGCTCATCCGGTACGTCCAACTCAGCGACGTGCCCCTCGTGCCCACGGGGCAGATGTCGTACTACGAGGAGGCACTATTCGAGCGCAAGGTGCCGGGCACGGGCGAGCTCCCCTTGCTCGACATCCTGGCGGCGGTGCCCGCCGATGTGGTGATCGGACTCGAGGTTCCGAACCGGGCCGACGCCCAGGCCGGGCTCGGCCCCCACGAACGCCTCGGACGGTGCGTCGCCGCGGCTCGGGACCTTCTGGCGCACCTGGACGAACCCCGGACACCGCCGGTCCCGCGATGAGCATCACCCGCTTCGAGGTCGGCATCGTCGGTGTCGACCGCACCATCGTGGACTTCCTCGTGGACGTGTTCGAGCTGCACGAGCTCCCGCCACTCGACACTCCCGCCGGAACGCTGCACCGCCTCGAGTCGCCGGGCGCGGTGATCAAGGTGATGGTGCCGATCGATGCGCCGGGCCCACGCGACGCCGAGCCGTACCTCGCCGTCACCGGCATCCGCTACCTGACGATCTGGGTCAGCGACCTCGATCGCGCCGTCGAACGCTGCACGGCGCGAGGCGGCACCGTCGTCGTCGCTCCGTTCGCCTACGAGCCGGGGGCACGTCTCGCGGTCGTCACCGATGCGGACGGGAACACCTACGAGGTGCTCGAGACGTCGACCGGCTGAGCGCGGTCGACGCTCGTTTCGTTCCCTCTCGTCCGGCGACTCGTCACCGGCGTGGTGCCGGGACGCGGGCGTGCGTGCGGAGTCGACGCGCGCGCCATCCGGCCGCTGTGAGGGCACCGAGGGCAACCAGACCCCACGCCGCCCGACCGTCGACGGCGAACGGCACCCTCGACGCGAGGTCGGCCACCGCGATCAGCGCGTGGAGCAAACCGACCGTCGGCAGCTCCAGCAGGCGCGGGATCGCGGGCGACAGCGGCCGGGCCAGGCCGCCGACCACGCCGGCCACGAGGCCCCACATCGTGAGCGGCGCGGCGAGGGGGACCGCGACCAGGTTGGCGGGCAGCGCGACCAGCGGCATGGAGCCGAACACCGGGATGAGCACGGGCGCCACGCCGACCTGGGCGGCGGCGGTGACGCCGAGCACCTCGCGCATCCAGTCCGGGCCGCGCAGCCGCGCGGTGATCGGGCGGGCCAGGAGCGTGATGCCCAGGCTCGCCGCGCACGACAACAGGAACCCGACCTGGTGCAGGAGGAACGGGTCGGCGAGCAGCAGCGCGGTCGCGGCCAACGCGAGCACCCGCACGCCCGCCGCGGGACGGCCGAGGTGCCCGGCCACCAACGCGAGCACGGCCATCGCGATGGCCCGGAGCACCGACGGCTCCCATCGGGTCATGGTGCCGAACGCGATCAGCAACGCCAGCGCCGCGAGCACGCGCCCGCGCAGACCGAGCCGGCGGAGCAGCGGCGCGAAGAGCGCGAGCACGAACGCGACGTTCTCGCCGGAGACCGCGGTCAGGTGGGTGAGGCCGGCGGCCCGGAACTGCTCCGTGAGCGCCTCGGGCACGCCACGGGTGTCGCCGAGGAGGAAGCCGGCCAGCAACGACCGGTCGGTGGGCCCGAGGTGCTCCGAACCGGCGAGCACCAGCGCCCGGGCGTCGTTGGCCAGCCGCGTCAGGGGCGACCGGGTGGGTGCGACGCCCAGCACGTCGGTGGCGTGGAAGGCCCCGACGGCGTGCTTCCACCGCCAGCGTTCGTCGAAGCCCTCGAGCGGCGTGAACCACCCGCGCAGCACCACCCGCTCCCCCGCGGCGAGCAGGCGCAGGTGGCCGGCGACGTCACCCGAGGCGTCGACCAGGACGCGCCGGTGTCCGCCGCCGCGACCGTCGAACCGGTCGACGCGGACCAGCGCCCGCGCGTCGAACCGGGCCGCGTCGGGATCGTCGACGAGGGTGGCGACGAGACGGGCGTCGGCGTGGCGTGCGATCGCGGGCCCGAGTGGGGACGCGTCGAGCCCGTGGAGCGCCCGCTGCGTCGCCGCGCCGCCGAGCAACGCGAACGCGACCAGCGCGATGCCGATCCGCCCGGGCGACGCGTGGAGGCACCACGCGACGAGGACGCCGACGACGCCGACGACGAGCGCACCGGTGGAGGGCGCGGGACCGGCGGCCTCCCCCGCAAGGATGCCGACGACGACCGCGCCGAGCACCGCCAGCGGCCCGTACGGCACCGCGGGTTCAACGGCTCACACGGTCACGAGCGGCGCCAGCTCGGCGAAGCGCTTGTCGCCGATGCCGCGGACGCTGCGCAGATCGTTCACCGACGTGAACCCGCCGCGGCGCTCACGTTCCGCGATGATCGACTGCGCGTACGTGGGCCCGATGCCCGGCAGCGCCTCGAGCTGCGCCTGCGTCGCGGTGTTGAGGTTGACCTTCGCCCCGCCGCCGCCGGTACCCGTGCCGTCACCCGAGCCGGCCGCGCCCGCGCCGCCGTCACCGAGCACAC
The DNA here is from genome assembly GCA_963819475.1 of uncultured Actinomycetes bacterium. GTDB lineage: Bacteria > Actinomycetota > Acidimicrobiia > IMCC26256 > DASPTH01 > DASUAS01. The sequence continues at coordinate 395,821 of CAWFWE010000008.1, read as the reverse complement.
CCGGATCGGCCTGCCCGACCTTGGCCACGTAGACCCGTTCACCGTCGGTGACCTTGGCCGCCAGGTTCAACCGGTCGAGGTCGCCGTCGGCCAGCGCGCCGCCCACCGCCTCGACCGCGTCGATGACCCGGGCACCCGCGTGCAGCTCGACCACCCCCGGGCGGGTCACCGCGCCGGCCACGTGGACCGCGAGCCGGGCCGGAGTGCGCTTCGGCCCGGTCGACGGCGTGGGGTCGTCGAGTGTCGTGGTCGACACCGTGGTCGTCACCGCGCGCGGCGCGGCCGACTCGCCCGCGCTCGCCCCGCCGACACCGACGCGGTACCAGATCACGCCGGCCACCACCGCGACCAGCACCAGCACGACGACGCCGAAGCGCGCGTCGGCCCGCCAGTCGTGCAGCCGGTCGGTCAGGCGGGTGAGCGGACCGTCGGCCACGCGTGCGAGCCGCTGCTCGTGGCGCGGCAACGCGCCCGGGCGCGCGCGGCGTGCCGGTTCGGGTTCGTCGTGGAACGCACGCTCCCAGAACGCGCGTTCCTCGGCCGACGACGGTGACGATGGTGGGGAGAGCTCGGCCACGAGCGGACCTCCGGGCACGGCGCGCCGGAGCGCGCGGCGAGACCGGAGGAAGTGCCGGGGAGGAGCGGTGGTGACGGTACCAGCGTCCCGGACGCCGCGGAAGGGGCATCTGCGGGACCGACGGTGCGCGAGGCGGCACGCCCACGCGCCCGATCGCGTCGGTTCAGCCGAGGACGAAGTTGACCATGCGGCCCGGGACCACCACGACCTTGCGGACGGTGGCGCCGGCGAGCAGCTCGGCCACCTTGGGGTCCGACCGCGCCGCCGCTTCGTGCTCGGCCTCGGACGCGCCGGTGGCGACCGTGACCCGGGCCCGCACCTTGCCGTTGATCTGGACGGGGATCTCGGCGGTGTCGTCGACGAGCAGCGCGGGATCGGGCACCGGGAACTCGGCGAACGGCAACGAGCCCGCCTCGCCCAGCCTCGCCCAGAGCTCCTCCGCCACGTGGGGTGTGAGCGGCGACAGCATGAGCACCATCGCCCGCACGACCTCGCGCGGCGCGCTCCCCTCGTCCTGCACGACGCGGGTCAGCCGGTTGTTCAGCTCCATCAGCGCGGCGATGGCCGTGTTGAACTCGAGCTCGGCCATGTCGTGGCCGACCTTCTCGATGGTGCGATGCAGCAACCGGCGGGTCTCGTCGTCGGCCGGCACGTCGACGACATGCAGCGCACCGGTGTCCTCGTCGACGATGTTGCGCCAGAACCGCTGCAGGAACTTGTGCACGCCGACGATGTCCTGCGTGCTCCACGGGCGGCTGGCGTCGAGCGGGCCCATGAACATCTCGTAGAGCCGCAACGTGTCGGCGCCGTAGTCGCGGTAGATGTCGTCGGGCGTGACCGCGTTCTTCAGGCTCTTGCCCATCTTCCCGTCGTGGCGCACCACTTCGGCGCCGGCGGCGAACCACGAGCCGTCGCGCTCCTCGACCTCGGCGGCCTCGACGTAGGCGCCGCGCTCGTCGGTGAACGCGGCCGCGGTGATCGTGCCCTGGTTGAACAGGCGGTGGAACGGCTCCGGGGTGGAGACGTGGCCCAGGTCGTACAGCACCTTGTGCCAGAAGCGCGCGTAGAGGAGGTGCAGCACCGCGTGCTCGGCGCCACCCACGTAGAGATCGGTGCCGCCCGCCTCGGGCGTGCCGGTTCCGACCATCCAGTAGCGCTCGACCTCGGGATCGACGAGGACGTCAGCGTTGGTGGGATCGAGGTAGCGCAGGTAGTACCAGCAGGAGCCTGCCCACTGCGGCATCGTGTTGGTCTCGCGGCGGTAACGCTGCAGCCCCTCGCCGAGGTCGAGCTCGACGTGCACCCAGTCCTCGGCGCGCGCCAGCGGCGGCTCCGGGAGCGCGGTGTCGTCCTCGGCGAGGATGCGGGGCTCGAAGTCGGTGATGTCGGGCAGCTCGACGGGGAGCATCGACTCCGGCAACGGCACCGCGTGGCCGTCGGCGTCGTAGACGACGGGGAACGGCTCGCCCCAGTAGCGCTGGCGGCTGAACAACCAGTCGCGCAACTTGTAGGTGATGGCCGCCTCGCCCGCGCCGACCTCCTCCAGCCAGCCGATGATGCGATCCTTCGCGTCGGCCATCGGCAGGCCGTCGAGCGACACTCCGTCGTTGGCCGAGTGCATGCCGACGCCGTCGCCGGTGTAGGCCTCGGGCCACTCGTCGGCGGGCGCGTCGGCGTCGAGACCACGGTCGCGGAGCCACACCTCCGTGGGCTTCACCACGCCCGCCACCGGGAGGTCGAACTCGTGGGCAAACTCGAAGTCGCGCTGGTCGTGCGCGGGAACGGCCATGATGGCCCCGGTGCCGTAGCCCATCAGCACGTAGTCGGCGATGAACACCGGGATGCCCCAGCCGTTCGTGGGGTTGTTGGCGAACGCGCCGATGAAGACGCCCGTCTTCTCCCTCCCCTCGGCCTGCCGCTCCAGCTCCGACTTCTGCGCCGCGAACTCGCGGTACGACGCGACCGCCTCGGTCGGCAGCTTGTCGAGGCCGAAGGTGCCGCGCCACTCGAACGGCGTGTCCTCGGGCCACTGGTCGGGGACGATCCGGTCGATCAGCGGGTGCTCCGGCGCCAGCACCATGTAGGTGGCGCCGAAGAGCGTGTCGGGCCGCGTGGTGAAGACGTCGATGTCGACGCCGGTGTGCTCCTCGACCGGGAAGCCGACCTCCGCACCGACGCTGCGGCCGATCCAATTGCGCTGCATGAGCTTGATCGACTCGGGCCAGTCGAGGAGCTCGAGATCATCCAACAGGCGGTCCGCGTACGCGGTGATGCGCAGCATCCACTGCTCGAGCGGACGGCGGAACACCGGATGGTTGCCGCGCTCACTGCGACTGTCGGGAGTCACCTCTTCGTTGGCGAGCACGGTGCCGAGGGCGGGGCACCAGTTGACGGGCGCCTCGTCGAGGTAGGCGAGCCGGTACGAGTCGACGACCGCGCGGCGGGTGTCGCCGTCGAGCTCACGCCACGGCTGCGCCTCGGGGTTGGCCTCGCTCTCGGCCACCCGGCTGCCGTCCTCGAGCTCCTCGAGGAGCTCGTGGATGGGCCGGGCCCGATCCTGGTCGTCGTCGTACCACGCGCCGTAGAGCTGGAGGAAGATCCACTGCGTCCACCGGTAGTAGTCGACGTCGGTGGTGGCGATGCTGCGTCGCGGGTCGTGGCCGAGCCCCAGCGCCCGCAGCTGGCGGCGCATGTTGGCGACGTTCGCCTCGGTGGTGGCTCGCGGGTGCTGTCCGGTCTGCACCGCGTACTGCTCGGCGGGCAGGCCGAAGGCGTCGTAGCCCATGGCGTGCAGGACGTTGTGGCCGCGCATGCGCATGAACCGGGCGTAGACGTCGGTGCCGATGTAGCCGAGGGGGTGGCCGACGTGCAGGCCCGTGCCGCTCGGGTACGGGAACATGTCGAGCACGTACAGCTTGCGACGGTCCGCGACCTCGGTGAACCCGCCCGCCAGCGCGCCGGTGGGGTTGGGTGCCCAGAAGGTGCGCTCGGCGTCCCAGCGGTCCTGCCACTTCGCTTCGATCCGGTTCGCGAGCGCGGCCTTGTAGCGGAACGCCGGCGTTTCGGGCGAGGAGGGCGAGGTCTCGGTCATGCTCGGGCGAGCGTACCGGGCCGGGATCTTGCGACCCGCGCTGCCTCTCTGCAACAGGCTGGTGCAGCCAACGGGTTCCCGCCCGCAGACCTACGCGTCCGGTGTGCACTCCGACGCCCCTCGGAGCGATCGTCCTCGTCGCCGGGGCCAACCCCGCCCGGTACGACGCCCGAGACCAACTCGCCACCGAGCGTCGCAGTGGATCATGCGGTGGCTGGTTGAACCGGCAGCCGCATTGACGCGAGAGCCTGCGGGCACCACACTCCCCGCACCACCGACGACGAGGAGCGGGTCCATGGGTACCAAGGATCAAATCCAAGGTGTGGACGAGGTGTACGAGAAGGCAGTGGCGAACCAAGACATCGCCGCGATCGTCGCCTTGTACACGAGAGACGGGTTCTTCTTGCCACCCAACTCGCCGATCGCGAAGGGCTCGGACGCTATCCGCGCCGTGCTCCAGGCGTACTTCGATGCCGGCGTCGTGTCGCTCGACTTGGAGACGACGGTGCTGGACGACCAAGGTGATGTCGTCGTTGAAGTAGGCCAATACAAGCTTGGACTGCAACCGCCCGGCGCGGATCCTGTCACCGACATCGGCAAGTACCTCCAGGTCTTCAAACGCCAAGCTGACGGGTCATTCCTCATCGTGTACGACTGCTTCAACAGCGACGAACCCGCCGCGTAGGAACGGCGATCGCCGCGAGTCGGCACGAAGCGCAGTGACCCTCTGGGATCCGACGAGCAAGCGAAGGCTTCGGATCAGGCAGCATGTGTGCTGTGGGGAACCTGGACGAGGCCCGACGAGGCGCTGAGACCGGAACTGGGCTGGGCAAGGACGAGCGGGCCGCGAGTTTCGGAGCCGTGGCTGCGGAGTACGAACGGTTTCGGCCGGGGCCTCCAGCCTCTGCGGCGGAGTGGTTCCTTCCGACTCGCGTCGCACGCGTCGTAGATCTCGGAGCCGGAACCGGGGCATTGACCCGACTTCTGATCGACCGAGCCGATGAAGTCGTGGCAGTCGAGCCCAAGGACAGGATGCGCTCCGTCCTCAGCGCACAGGTACCAGACGCGACCGCGCTGAACGGACGAGCCGAATCGATTCCGCTGCCCGATCGTTCCGCCGACGCGATCCTGGCGTCTTCGTCCTGGCACTGGGTCGATCCGGTCCCGGCAGTCGCCGAAGCGGCTCGCGTTCTGGTACCGGGAGGGCTGCTCGGAGCCGTCTGGTCAGGACCCGATCCAGAAGGACGGTTCATGGCTCACGCCCGCGAATTGCTTGCGCAACGGACGACGGAGAATGCCGATGCCCTCTCCGAGCATGATGCTGGTCCGAGCGCGGGCGACCTCGGTGATCTGATCTTCAGCGACTCGCTGCGCCCAGAGTTCGTGCTGAAGATCCCGGCCGGGATGCCGTTCAGCACACCTGAGCAGCAGGTGTTCTCGTGGAACGTGGCGCTCAACGCGGACGAGTTGATCGGCCTGCTAGGCACGTTGAGTTGGATCATCACCCTGCCCGACGACCAACGCGAACAGGTCTTCGCAACCGCGCGACGCTTCCTCAGCGAGTTGCTCGGCATCGACGGCGAAGTCACAGTCGATGTCGCCTTCCGCGCCGACGCATGGCGATCTCACCGCGACGACACATGAACACCCTGAAGTCTTGCGCAGGACCCCGAGCGCCCCGATCGTCGTTGTTCGGTTGATGCTCAACCTGGGGCCGAGGCGTGGTGCGGGTCAACGAGAGTGCACTGGCAGCCATGCTCGGTTGGGATCGCGGCACGGCGGCGAAGGGCATCAGCGACCTCGACGCTGAGGGCCACGTGCGGCGGATGAAGAACTTGGGGCATCAAGGGCTGCTGGTGGCGTTGCGCACGCCGACCCCGGTGGCTGCTGACAGGCCCTGAGCCCGAGGCTGGCTCGGCCTCAACTTGGTGCCGGGGAAGTCGATCTATTCTCGTGCCTCCTTCAACCGAGACATGGCGCGCCGAGGAGCCGTCGGCAGCCTTGATCACCATGCTCATCGTCTTCGGACCGATACCGCTGGTCTACCGGTTCTACGTACTGATCCTTGGATCAGTTGCATCGATTGGCGTCTTGTGCGACGCGGAGGTTCGGTCATGAGTTCCTGGGAGAAAGCGGTCTCGTCTTCGGACCGGTACATGGACAAGACACCGAGACGACATTGAATGCCCACGCGGCCGCGGATACGACGGAGTACACAGGTCCGTGCCCGTCACCAGCGCGGGCGTGGGCTCCGTGGGTGGTAGTGACGAGCGGCGCGCTCGCGATCGGCAACGCGGTCGAAGCGGTATTGAACCTCGTCGAGCGGCACGACCAGCAGCAACGACTTTCTGGACAGCCACCCCCTGCCGCACGTATTCGCGACACCCTGAACGCGATCCACTCGATCTCGATCGCCATGATCATCCTCGCGATCGCCTTCGTTGTGGTCGCCGTGGCCTGGAGCAGGAAACGGCGACCGAAGGATCGCATCGAGAGCGGCGGGGAAGCGGCGGTGGAACTTCCCCTACGGCGGATCGTTCCCCTGGCGTACTGGGGAATGTGGACAGCACTCGTCGCTTCGCTCATCGTCACGTTGTCCGCCAGTTCGCTCAATCACGCCGGGATGACGATCCAGGACGTGATCGACTACCGCACCCGAGTGGCGATCGGCGCTGTCGGTCGAAGCCTCTTGTGGGCGTGCTGGGTTCTACTCGCTGTCGCAGCGACGAGATACCAGACGCGACGAGAGGCGCGCCTCCTGGTGACGAAACCCACACAGTCCTAGGGAGCCTCTCGGGAGCCCGGAGAGCGACTCGACTGTTCATGCGATGACGGACCGCGGTTGACACGCTTTCGAGCGGGTGGGATAACGACGCTGCGACTGAACGGTCGTGCCTTCGTCAACACGGCGGGGACGCACCGCGGTGCGCCGACAAACGCGAGGGAGCCACCCATGAAGCACTTGATCATCAGCAGGCTCGCGCCTGGAGTAGACAACGCACGCAAGGCGCTTGAGGTGTTCACGAAAGCAGGCTTGCCGCCTGGAACCGAGACCACCTGGGCAGGCGCGGATGGGAAGACCTTCATCAACATCGTGGAGACCGACGATCCGAACATGACAGCGGCGGCGACGTTCGCGCCGTTCTTCGAAAAGACGACCGTGATCCCCGTGGTCCCGCTCGATGACGCGTGGATGGAAGCAATCCAGGCCGCACAAGCCAACTGGGAGTGACCGCTAGCCTCGGGACATAAGCGGCGGCGATGGCGCGCTCAGGCGAAGTCGAGCACCCTACCTACCCGCTATCCTTGGCCCCCGCTCGTTTCGAGGGGCTGTAGCTCAGTTGGTAGAGCACTTCCATGGCATGGAAGGGGTCAGGGGTTCGATTCCCCTCAGCTCCACCCCGTCCCCGAAGCCCTGGTCCAGAAGGTCGGCGTCGAACGTCATGGGCAGGGTGGCTCGCGGCGCGGGCGCCGGGGCATGATGGGTGCGGGGCGGGTCGGGAGTCACCTGCACCTCCCCGCGGCGCCTCGGGCCGCGCCGGCGACCTGGGCGCTCGGGGGGAGGCGCCAGCACCTCTCCGGGAGGGAACCCAGTGACCGAACGACGAGTCGTTGTCCTCGCGTTCTTCGCGTTCCTGGCCGTCGGGGCGATCGCCATCCTCGTCTTCGCCTCGCAACCGGTCTCGCACCCCTCGATCCAGAGTGGGCGCGGCGCCGAGACCACCCGGCCACACCGTGCCACGACGAGCCCGACGACGCCCGGCACCCTTCCGCAACCCCCCACCGAGGTGAAGGGCGAGTCGGCCACCTCGGCCACCGCGAAGCCGGCCCCCACCGCGGCACCACCGACCACGGCACCGCGCACCGCGGCGCCCCTCACCGCGGCGCCCCTCACCGCGGCGCCGCCCACCGCGGCAGCGCCCACCGCAACCGCGCCCACCGCAGCGCTCCCGACCACGGCGCCCCCGACCACGGCGCCGCGCCCGACGGCAGCGCCGACCACGACGCCACCGACGACCGCGCCCCCTACGACGAACAAGGAGAAGCCCCTCCCGCCCGGCCAAGCCAAGAAGTGATCGCACTGGCCCTGTGTCGTCGGCGCGCAGCGTGGCCAATCGGTCGCGGCCGGCCGCGTGGTGCCATGGACGACGGAACGTGCGCCGAGCTCAGTGTCCGCGCGCGAGTAGTGCAGTCTCGCGATCCCACAGCCAGCTGGCGATGCGGGAGACGCCGTTCGACAGGTGGCGCCGGTAGGTGCTGGACGGCAGGTCGAGCAGTTCGGCGGCGAGCTCCTGGGTCGGCGCCGGATGCAGGTAGGTGCGGTCGATCACCCGGTGGAGCTTCTGGTCGCGGGGGTGCTGCCGCAGCACTTCGGCCGCCTCCTCGATGAGCTCGACCAGCACCTCGGTCGCTGGTTGCCCATCGGTGACGTCACCGACGAGTCTGGCGTGCACGAGTGGGTTGCGGGCGAGCAGATCCGGGCGGCGCAGGTCGCGGAGCGCCTGCTTCACGGCGGCGTCGAACTCCGGCCGCGCCAGTGGCGCAGGAGAGGTCGCGACCGGCGCGTCGTCGGACGCCGGTGGCGCGCGGTGCTGCAGCAGCTCGGCCCACTTGCCGGTGAGTGGCGCGGTCCGCCAGTCGCGCGCGAACACCGCGAAGTGGCGTCCGTCGACGTCGAAGTCGAGAGACGGGGCACGGTCGTAGCCGATGTGTGACCACAACGGCGTCCAGAACTCCGGGTCGGCGACGATGAGGAAGTCCCAGCTGAGGCGGGGATGGTTCAGCACGTGGAGGGTGTGCTGCACGGAGCCGACGTTCAGCAGGTGCGATGAGCCCTGGTAGGCGTCGCGGTCCATGAGGAACCGGGCCATCGTCACGTCTTCACCGGCCACCGGAGGCGCAACCTCCTGGACGAAGCGCCACGCGGTGCGGGTCGCCGGATCGGCGTCGATGTGCTCGGCCGCCGCCTCGTGCAGCGACACCCATGCCAGGAAGCCCTGCACCTCGCCACCGCGCCGGTAGACGGTGAACCACTGAGAATGGCGGTCGAACCAGTGGGCGGCGTACGCCGCCGACGCGTCGCCTTCGTGTGACGCCACCATGGCGACGATGGCCGCTCGGTCGGCGGGCGCGGCGGGTTCTCCGAGCGCTTGCCCCATCGTGGCCCAGTCGTTCCAGTAGGACTGGAACACCGGATCCGAGTACTCGGTGAACAGGAAGTCGAGCGTGGCGAGCTGTTGCTGCCTGCCCTTCGACGTACGGAGCCGCGACATGGCGTGCGCGCGTATCCGCTGGTGCATCACGTCACGCACCTCCGGATCGCGCCACTTCAGATCGGCGACCAGCACTTCGCGTACGAGGTCGTGCGGGAAGATCCCGTGCGGGCCCGACTCGACAAAGGACAGGCCGCGCAGCCACTCGAACAGGCCGTGGATGTCGTCACACCCGAGTGCAACGCGCAGCACCGCCTCCGTCGTCGTGCGCGCCTCGGCGAGCGCTTGGAGAGCGTGCCGATGTCCGACATCCGGGAGGTCATCGACGAATCCCGTGAGCAGCGCATCGACCACTTCGGGCGCGTGCAGTTCGCGTGATCAGTGCGTCGGCGCCCGCTTGGCAGTAGACGTCGACCGCGACCGCCAGCGCCAGCGGATGGCCGCGGGTGAAGGCGGTGATCTGCGTGTGCAATTCGGAGGGGACGCCGGCGACGGTCAGGTAGCTCGTTGCCTCATCGGACGTGAGGTTGGGGAGCGACACGATTCGCAGGAGATCTCGCCAACCGGGATCGGCTCGCCAGGCCGTCGGCAGCGGAGGTCGCCCGGCGGCCACCACCAGTACGTGAGCGGGAAGCTGCGGAAGGAACTCGTCGCGCAGCCAGGAGTCCAAGCTCAGCAACGCTTCGTAGGTGTCGATGAGCACCACGGCGGGCCCGAGGCCGCCGAGCACGTCGCCGGCGTGGACATCGAGGTGCAACGACGCACCGAGCGCGGTCAGGAACCCCTCCGGCGTCGACTGGACATCGCGACCGTCGACGCGCGCCGATGCGATACCGGCCTCGGCGGCAACCTGCTCGAAGCGCCGCAGCAGCGTGGTCTTGCCGACGCCGCCCGGGGCGCGGATGTACAGGACGCTGAACGGCGGCTCGCCCTCTTCCACTGCCGACCGGAACAGCTCCAGCTCTCCGGCCCGTCCGACGAACGACCGCCGCCGCGCCGCGTCGAGCCGGTACCGCACCCGCGCGTCGGCCGACGAAGGCGGCAGCGCCGTCGCTCCCGTCACAGCCCCCACGCTACGCAAACCAACCGCGTCTCGCGTGCGGGCGGGCTGCGGGTGAGCGCGAATTGGGCGCGAATCGGTCTGGAAAGCGAGCACCGCGCCGTCGCACGCTCACCGTGACGAAGGAGGACGAAGGAGGTGGCGCCATGGAGCGCACGAACGGAGACCACGCCCTCGTCCTGGGCGCCAGCATGGCCGGCTTGCTGGCGGCACGGGTGGTGTCGGAGCGGTACGAAACCGTCACCGTCGTCGACCGCGACACCCTGCCGGCGATCGGCGAGCACCGGCGAGGCGTGCCCCACGGTCGGCACCTGCACGGCCTCCTGTCCCGAGGTCAACAGGTGATCGAGGAGCTCTTCCCGGGACTCACCCGAGAGATGGTCGACGGTGGTGCGCCGGCCGGCGACTTGCTCGGCAACGTCCGCTGGACCTTCGGTGGCCATCGGTTCCGGCAAACGGCCACCGGGCTGACGATGCTGTGCGTGCGACGGCCGGTCCTCGAGGGGCGGATCCGCGCGCGCGTACAGGCGTTGCCGAACGTGACGATCGTCGATCGGTGCGACATCGTCGGTCTCACCGCCACCACCGACCGGCGCCGGGTGACGGGCGCGCGTGTCCTCAGCCGCGCCGACGGCGGCACGGCTGAGGAACTGGCGGCAGATCTCGTGGTCGACGCCACCGGCCGCGGCTCGCGCATGCCGATGTGGCTGGGAGCGTTGGGGTACCACGCCGCGGGCGAGGAGCGAGTTCGCATCGGCATCGGCTACGCCACGCGCATCGTCCGGCTGCGACCGGGTGCGCTGGGCGGTGACCTCGTCATCACCAACGGCGCGACCATCGACAACCCCCGTGGCGGTGTCCTCGAGCTCCTCGGCGACGGCGAGGCCATGGTCACGCTCATCGGCCGGCTCGGCGACGATCCCCCCACCGATTCCGACGGCTTCCTGGCCTTCGCCCGGAGCCTGAAGTTTCCCGACATCCACGACGCGATCGTCGACGCCGAACCCCTCGACGACTCGGTCGCCTTCCGCTTTCCCGCCAGCGTGCGACGCCGCTACGAGGAGCTGCGCCGCTTCCCGGACGGGCTGCTCGTCACGGGCGACGCGGTGTGCAGCTTCAATCCCATCTATGCGCAGGGCATGACCGTCGCCGCGCTCGACGCCCTCGCCCTGCAACGCGAGCTTCGTCGGGGCGACGAGCCGCAGTCCCGACGGTTCTTCGCCGACGTGGCCCGGGTGGTCGACGCGCCGTGGGACATTGCCGTCGGCGGCGACCTCGCCTTCCCCGGCGTCGAAGGGCGCCGCACGGCCAAGACCCGGCTCGTGAACCACTACGTCGCCCGACTGCACGCCGCCGCCGCCACCGACGCTGCGCTCGCCGAAGCCTTCGTGCGAGTGGCCGCGCTCGTCGACCGCCCCGAGCAGCTCCTGCGGCCCCGAGTGGCACGCCGGGTGCTGCTCGCCCGCACGTCGCACCCCCGGACCCGGCCGGTCGAGGGCGACCGGCGTGAACCGGCGGCACTCCGCTGACCGGCCCCCCACCGGAGGCCGCTGGCCCGCGGGCGCGGGCCTCGTTAGGGTCCGCGCATGACTGTCGATCTCACCGGTGGCGTGGACCCGTCCAGCGACCACTTCCTGGCGGCACGGCCCCACGACCCGCAATTCCGCGAGAGCGCGTCGGCCTGGATCTCCGACGACTCCGGGTTGATCGGGCTCCCGCGCCTCGGCATCGAAGCCGTGGCCGAGTCGTGGGACAAGCGCGACCTCCAGGTGAACCTCGGGTTCCCGGACGGGCGGACGGTGGTCGTACGCGAGTCGGGCGAGGGTCGCTCCCCTCTCGACGCCGACGGCGTCTGCCGCACGTTCGCGGCCGGCGGCCTCGAGTTCCGTCACGTCGAGCCGTTCAAGACGTTGACCGTGACCTACGACGGCACCGCGCTCGACACCACCGCCCACGCGCTGGCGCGGGGTGATCTCGAAGCGCCCCGCGTCCCCCTGCGGATCGACGTCGAGCTCACCATCGCGGCGCCGCCCTGGGTGCCGGGCACGATGAACGAGGACGCGGCCGAGGTGTTCCACGAGGGGTTCGCGGGTGCGTTCATCAGTCCCCGCTACGAGCAGCTCTGCACCACCCGGGGCACCGTGCGCGCCGGCAACGACGAATGGGCGTTCACCGGCACCGGCCTGCGCATCCACCGCCAGGGCGTGCGCGACGTGGGCGGCTTCTGGGGCCACTGCTGGCCGAGCGCGCTGTTCCCGAGCGGGCGCGGCTTCGGGGGCCTGGCATTCCCCGAGCGGCCCGACGGCCAACCCACCTACAACGAGGCCTACGTGTTCGACGGCGACCGCATGATCCCGGCCACCCTGGTCGACGCGCCGTGGCTGCGGCGCCTCCAACCGTTCGGCGAGGACGTCGCCGTCACCCTGCGCACCGCCGACGCTGATGTACGCATCGAGGGCGAGACCATCGTGTCGGCGTGCATGGCCGGTGGCACGCACCACGAGTTCGCGCCCGCCCTCCAGCAGGCCGGCGTCCGCTACCGGTGGGACGGCGAAGTGAGCTACGGGATGATGGAGCGCTCCATCCCCGTCGGCCAGCTCGAGGACTGAGCGCCACCCCGGCCCGACGCCCGGCGCGTCATCCGGCGAGGGGCTTGACCCAGGTGTCGACGAACTCGTGGGTGGCGTCGATCTTGCGCGCCAGCTCGGTGCCGGCGTTCGCGCCCGCGACGCCACTGTCGTCGTCACGAGCGTCGGTGAACCACGGCACGCACATCAGCCCCGTGATCCCGAGCGCTTCCGCACGAGCGACCACGTCCGGGGTCGGCGGGTCATAGAGCCCGATGACGATCTCGAACGGTTCGTCGGCGCGTCCCGCTGCAGTCAGGAGGCGACGCAGGTCGCCGATGCGCCGTTCCGCTTCGTCGAGTGGGTACACGTTCCCGATCCACCCGTCGCCCAAGGTCGCGGCCCGTCGCAGCGCCGGCTCCGAATGCCCACCCACCCAGATCGGCACCGTGGTGCTCGGGGCCGGCTCGATCTGGAGCGGCCCGAAGTCGTAGTGCTCGCCGTGGTGCTCCACCCATCCGCCGCGCCACAGCTCGCGCAGCGCGGGGATCATCTCGTCGAGTCGCCTGCCGCGGTTCGAGTATTCCTGGCCGGTCTGTTCGAACTCCTCGCGCATCCATCCCGCGCCGAGCCCGAGGTGCACCCGGTTCCCCGAGATCACCGCCGCGGTGCCGACCGCCTTCGCGACGGTGAAGATGTCGCGCGCCGGCGCGATGTAGACCGCGGTCGCGAAGTGGATCCGCTCGGTGGCTCCCGCCATCGCGCCGATGGTCACCCAGTTGTCCGGCCACGCGGTGTCGGGCGGCCAGATCGGCGATCCGTCGCCCGAATACGGGTACGGCGTCGTGAGGTCCTTGGGGTAGAAGACGTGGTCCGACATCAGGATGCCGTCGATCCCGGCGGCCTCGGCCGCCTTCGCGAGCGGGACGTAGTGCTCGGGCGGTGAGAACGCGGTCGATGCCCAGAACTTCATGGTTTCCCCCGTGTTGTCGATGGCCTCGTGATCCTGGCAGGCTCCACGCGTCCCGGTCGAGACGAGGAGACCCTGTGGCCCAGGTAGAAGTCGAGCGCGACGGCGCGGTGATGACCGTCACGCTGAACCGGCCCCACCGCAAGAACGCGATGACGTTGACCATGTTCGCATTGCTCGCCGACGCGTGGGAGGAGGTCACCGCCGACGACGACATCCGGTGCGTCATCCTCACCGGCGCCGGGGGCGACTTCTCGTCCGGCATGGACCTTCGTGCCCTGGCCGGTGACGTCGCCGAGCCCGACGCCATCGACACCGAGGCCCGCATGAAGGAGGACCCCGGCTTCATCTACCGCGGCCTCTTGAAGACCTACCGACCGACCAAGCCGGTCATCGCCGCGGTCGAGGGTGTCGCCGTCGCCGGCGGCACCGAGATCCTGCAGGGCACCGACATCCGCGTCGCGGGCGAGAGCGCGCGGTTCGGCGTGTCCGAGGCGCGGTGGTCGCTCTATCCGATGGGCGGATCAGCGGTGCGGCTGCGACGGCAGATCCCCTACGCGGCGGCGGCCGACATCCTGCTCACCGGCAAGCACATCCTCGCTCCCGAGGCCAAGGAGTTGGGCCTGGTGAGCTACGTGGTCCCCGACGGCACTGCGCTCGACAAGGCGCGCGAGGTCGCGGCGCAGGTCGCGGCCAACGGGCCGCTCGCGGTGGAAGCGATCCTGCGTACGTTGCGCGCCACCGAGCTCATGAGCGAGGAGGAGGCGTTCGCCTTCGAGCAGCCGATCGGGATGGCGGTGATGGCGTCGGCCGACTCCAAGGAGGGCCCGAAGGCCTTCGCCGAGAAGCGCACGCCGAACTTCCAGCGGAAGTAGCCATGGCCCTCGACGCGCGGACGCCGGTGCTGGTCGGAGCCGGCGTCGCGCACCAGCGCTTCGACGACCCCGCCGACGCCGCCGAGGCCGTCGCGCTCATGACCACCGCGGTGGAACGTGCCGGTGAGGACGCCCGGGCTCCGGCCCTGCTCGCACAGGCCGGCGCGGTGTTCGTGCCGCGCGGCTCGTGGCGGTATCGAGACCCCGGCCGCATCGTCGCCGAACGCATCGGCGCGGGCGCGCGCACGGTGATCGCCGAGCTCGGCGTGCTGCAGCTCACACCGTTCACTCGTGCGTGCCGTGCCGTCGCGAGCGGCGATCTCGACGTCGCCGTCGTGGTGGGCGGCGAGGCGAAGTACCGCGACCTGCGGGGCCGCATCCTCGGCACCGCGCCGGTCGACACCGTCCAGAACGAGGACGTCGAGCCCGACGAGGCGATCCGTCCCGCCGACGAGATCATCCCCGCGCCCGAACGCGCGGCCGGCTTCATGAGCGCACCGTTGATGTACTCGGCGTTGGAGACGGCGCTGCGGTCGTCGCTCGGGGAGTCGGTGGCCGAGAACGCCCGCGCGACGGCGAACCTGTGGTCGGGGTTCAGCGAGGTCGCGGCGGCGAATCCCGACGCGTGGCGCCGCGACCCGGTGACGCCGGCGTTCCTCGAGCACCCCTCGGCCAAGAACCCGATGCTGGCGGCGCCGTACACGAAGTGGCACTGCTCGCAGTGGAACGTCGACCAGGCCGCCGCGTTCGTGCTGTGCTCCACCGAGGCCGCCGACCGCGCCGGTGTCCCCGCCGAGCGCCGCGTCTATCCGCTCGCGGCGGTGGAGTCCAACCACATGCTCGCCATCTCGCGGCGGGCGCAGCTCCACCGCGCGCCGGCCGCGCGCCTCGCCGCCGAGCGCATCGCCGACCTCACCGGCATCGACGTGGCGGCCAGCGACGTGTTCGACCTCTACAGCTGCTTCCCCTCGGCGGTCCGCATCCAGGCCCGCGAGCTCGGCCTTCCGCTCGACGAGGACGGTCGGTCACTCAGCGTCGGTGGCGGCATGACCTTCGGCGGCGGCCCGCTCAACAACGCCACCTTCCAGGCCCTCGCCCGGATGGTGCCGATGCTGCGCGAGGCGCCGGGGACGACGGGCCTGCTCACCTTCATCAGCGGCATCATCACCAAGCACGGCACCTCGGCGTGGTCCGCCGCGCCGCCCGAGGGCGGCTTCGCCTTCGCCGACATCAGCGCGGACGTCGCCGCGGCCACGCCGGCGCTCGACGTGGTCGGCGACCACCGGGGTCTCGCCTCGATCGACGCGTACACGGTGGCACACGAGGGTGGTGAGCCCCGCTACGCGACCGCGCTCGGCCGCACCGACGCCGACCGCCGCGTGGTCGTGCGCTGCGACGACGCCGAGGTCGCCGCCGCGATGACGGGTGAGGAGTGGTGCGGCCGCGAGGTCACCGTCGACGGCGACCGGTTCCGCCCGGGCCCGTGAACGACCCGGGCGCGCCCGCCGACGGTCGACCGGCGAGGCTGCGGCCGCTGGTCGCGGGCGCGATCGTGTTCGTCTGCTCGGCCGCGGTGCTGATGCTCGAGATCCTCGCCGGGCGGCTGCTCGCCCCGTACGTCGGCATCAGCCTGGAGACCTACACGTCCATCATCGGCACCGTGCTCGCCGGCATCGCCCTCGGCGCCTGGGCCGGTGGCCGGGTCGCCGACCGCATCGACCCCCATCGGCTCCTCGGGCCGGTGATCGCGCTCGGCGGCGTCCTCGCGATCTGCACCGTACCCATCGTCCGGCACCTCGGCGGTTCGACCGGCGAGGGCGTCAGCGCCTCGACCCTCACCCTGAGCTTCGCCGCGTTCTTCCTCCCCGCGGTCGTGCTGAGCTCGGTCACGCCCATGGTGGTGAAGCTGCAGCTCCATCAGCTCTCGACCACGGGTGGGGTCGTCGGCCGCCTGAGCGGCATCTCGACCGCGGGCGCGCTGGTCGGCACCTTCGTGACCGGGTTCGTGCTCGTGGCGACGACGCCCACGCGGACGATCATCAACGCGATCGGCATCGCGCTCGTGGTGCTCGGTCTGCTGCTCACGCTCTGGCTGTGGCGACGGGACACGCCCATCGTGGTGCTGATCGTGGTGTTGGCAGCCGGTGGGTTCACCTGGGGTGTCGCCAGCGCCGAGCCGTGCCAGGTCGAGAGCGCGTACTACTGCATGCGCGTCGAGCACGATCCGTTCCGTGCCAGCGGCCGCCTCCTCTGGCTCGACAACGTCCGTCACAGCTACGTCGACCTCGCTGATCCCGAGCACCTCGAGTTCGACTACTCGCGCTCGTTTTCCGATGCGGTCGACACCGCCTTCCCGGCGGGGCGCCCGCTCGACGCGTTGCACATCGGGGGCGGCGGGTTCACCTTCCCGCGCTACCTCGCGGCGACGCGGCCCGGCAGCCGGAGCACCGTGCTCGAGATCGACCCCGCGGTGCTCGACCTCGCGCGCGACGAGCTCGGGTTGCGCACCTCACGCGCCTTGCAGGTGCGGATCGGCGACGCCCGCCTGGGCATCCGCGACGAACCCGACGGCTCGCGGGACCTCGTGGTCGGCGACGCCTTCGGCAGCCTCTCGGTCCCGTGGCACCTGACCACCCGCGAGTTCCTGCGCGAGGTCGACCGCGTGCTGCGGCCCGGCGGCCTCTACGTGCAGAACGTGATCGACTACCCGTCGTTCCGCTTCGCCCGCGCACAGCTCGCGACGCTGCGCGAGCGCTTCGAGTACGTCGCCGCGGTCGCGCCCCAGTCCGTCTTCGACGACCAGGCGGGTGCGAACGTCGTGCTGGTCGCGTCGCACCGCCCGATCGACCGCGCACAGCTTCGGCGCCTCGCCGCCGTGCACGGCGACGTCGTCGTCGACGGTGCCGCGCTCGACCGGTTCATCGACCAGGCGCCGGTGATCACCGACGACTTCGCGCCCGTCGACCAGTGGCTGCGGGAGGACTCCGCACCCTGAGCCCGATTGCCGGCGGCGATCGGCTACGCGCGCTCGCTGGTCGCGTCGGCGGTCCCGCGTGCCTCGTCGAGCAGCGCGTCGGTGTCGGCGCCGAGCAAGGGAGCGGGGCGGGGGTGCGCCCGGCGGACGCCGTCGAACGTGACCGGGGTCGGGCACTGCAGCAGGCGCCCCTCGGACGGGTGGTCGACCTCCTCGAGCAGCCCGACGGCGCGGAAGTGCGGGTCGTCGAAGAGGTCGTCGACGCGGTTGTACGGCACCGACGGGATCCCGGCCTCGGTGAAGCGCGCGAACCACTCGGCGGTGGTGCCGCCGGCGAGGTGCTCGGCCACGAGCGTGTACAGCTCCTCGAGGCGCTGGGTGCGGTCGTGCAGCGTCGCGTACCGCGGATCGTCGGCGAGCTCGGGCCGGCCGATCAGGGCGAAGAAGCGCGCCCAGTCGCGGTCGGTGTAGACCACCGCCGCGAGGTGACCGTCGGCGGTCGGAAACGGCCGGCGCACCGGCGACGACACCCTCGGGTAACGCGCGTCACCCCGCGGGGGCACGAACGTGCGCCCCCAGAGGTGCTCCACCAGCCCGAACGACGCCAGCAGCTCCGCCATGGGCACCTCGATCACGGCACCGTGGCCGTCGATCTCGCGCTTGCGCAGCGCAGCGGCGATGGCGAACGCGGCGGTCAGGCCCGCGATCTTGTCGGCCATGGCGTTGGCGGCGTAGGTGGGCGCGCCGGCCATCCACTCCTGCGCGCCGGCGATGCCCGACACCGCCTGGACGGTGTCGTCGTACGCGGGGAGGTCGGAGTACGGTCCGTCCTCGGCGAAGCCAACGATCGCGCAGTGCACGAGTCGCGGGTTGTCGGCGGTGAGGGTGGCAGGATCGGCGCCGCACCGCTCGGCCGCGTCCCGTCGCATGTTGTGCACCACCACGTCGGCGGTGTGGGTGAGCCCGCGCAGCTGTGCGCGCCCGGCGTCCGACTTCAGGTCGAGCACGACGCTGCGCTTGCCCCGGTTGCAGTTGAGGAACACCGCCGCCATGCCGGCGTGGACACGCGGGCCCAGGTCGCGCGCGAGGTCGCCCTCGGGCGCCTCGACCTTCACGACGTCGGCACCGAAGTCGGCCAGCAGCAACGTGCCGTACGGGCCGGAGACCACGGTGCTGAGGTCGACGACGCGCACACCCTCGAGCGGGAGACCGGACACCGGCGGATCATAGGGCGGGCCCCTCGGCGCATCGGCTCCGTCGCGCGGTCCCACTCTCCGAGACGGCTCCGCTGCGTCTCCCAGAGGCCTGGTCGACTGCGCTGCGCCGTCCCACTCTCCGAGACGGCTCCGCTGCGTCTCCTCGAGGCCTGGTCGACTGCGCTGCGCCGTCCCACTCTCCGAGACGGCTCCGCTGCGTCTCCTAGAGGCCTGGTCGACTGCGCTGCGCCGTCCCACTCTCCGAGACGGCTCCGCTGCGTCTCCTAGATTCGATCCATGACCGACGCGATGGACGGCCGGGTCGTGCTCGTCACCGGTGGCAACACCGGGATCGGCAAGGAGACCGCGGTCGCGCTGGCCGCGATGGGCGCACGGGTCGTGTTCACCGCGCGGGACGCCACGCGTGGTGAGGAAGCACTGGCGGAGATCAGGACGCGCAGCGGCAACGACGCGGTCGAGGTGACGGCGCTCGACCTCGCCAGCTTCGCGTCCGTACGCGACTTCGCGAAGCGCTGGGACGACGAGCACGACCGGCTCGACGTCCTCGTCAACAACGCCGGACTCATCCTCAATTCCCGGCGCGAGACCGGCGACGGCAACGAGATGACGTTCCAGGTGAACCATCTGGGCCCGTTCCTGCTGACGCAGCTGCTGCGCGACCAGCTCGTGGCCGGCGACCACGCACGCGTCGTCAACGTCTCCTCCGACGCGCACTCGAGCGCGCGCCGGGGTCTCGACTTCGACGACCTGCAGTCCACGCAGCACTACCGTGGCTTCCGCGTGTACGGCAAGACCAAGCTCGCCAACATCCTGTTCACGCGCGAGCTGGCACGGCGGTGGGACGACACCGGTATCACCGCCAATGCGGTGCACCCCGGGTTCGTGGCCAGCAGCTTCGGTCGCGACGGCGACACCGGCCGGCTCGGCGCGCTGTTGTTCCCGTTGCTGAAGCCGTTCGCCCTCTCGCCCGAGCAGGGCGCGCGCACGCAGGTCTACGTGGCGTCCGCGCCCGAGCTCGCAGGCATCACCGGCGGGTACTGGGTGAAGTCGGCCCCGGGCACCCCGAGCGCGGCGGCGCAGGATGACGCCGCCGCGGCACGGCTCTGGGCGGTCAGCGAGGAGCTCGTCGGCTGATCAGGTGAGCGACTCACACTCGGGCATCGACCGTCGCGCCCGAGCCGCTGATCAGCGGGTGAGGAACTTGCACGCCTTGGCGCTGGTGAGGGCCCGCTCGATCTCGCCCTTCGAGTCGAGCTTCTCCACCTTCGAGAAGTTGGTCTGGAACGCGTCGCTCGCACCGTTCAGGTCCTGTTGGATCCTCGTCGCGTCGGTGACGAACGACGTGGCGTCCGTCGTCGAGAGGTCGGAGGCCGACGTCTTCGCCTCGGCGAACACGTCCGACGCCGACTGGAAGGCCGCGACCACCTTGCTCTGGAGCTTGCTGCCGTTCGCCGAGGACGGCGCGCCCGCCTTCTTGATGCTCCGGATCGCGGCCTGGGTCGCCGCGACGTCCTTCTCGAGGAACCGCACGAACTCGTCTCGGACGCCGGTGAGATCTCCGGCCGCGACCTTCCCCAGCGCGGAGCTCGCGGTGTTCGACTCCGAGGTGATCGTCGTCTGCCACTGCTTCAGCGCCTTGCAGAACTTCGGTGCCCACGTGTCGGGCGACGTGGCCGCGTGGGCGGATCCCAGCGACACGACGACGAGTCCCACGACGAGGCAGGTGGTGACGACCAGACGACGGAACAACTCGACTCCTTGCTCGGAACGTTCAGACCTCGGGCTTCAGCGTCGGGAAGAGGATCACCTCGCGGATGCTCGTGACCCCGGCGAGGAGCATGGTGAGCCGGTCGATGCCGAGTCCCATACCTCCGGTCGGCGGCAGCCCGAACTCGAGCGCGCGCAGGTAGTCCTCGTCGACGGTGCCCGCTTCGGCGTCGCCGGCGGCGCGGGCGCGCGCCTCGGCTTCGAAGCGGGTCCGCTGGTCGATCGGGTCGTTGAGCTCGCTGTAGGCGTTCGCGAGCTCGGATCCGTTGGCGACGACCTCGAAGCGCTCGACCAGCGTCGGGTCGTCACGATGGACCCGTGCCAACGGCGACGTCTCGCGCGGGTGGTCGAGCACGAACGTCGGCCGGATCAGCTTCGGTTCGACGAGCTCGTCGTACACCTCGTGCGTGAGCCGCCCCGCGCCCCACTCGTCGCGGTACGAGAGGTGCAGTTGGTCGAGCACCGCGCGCGCCGCCTCCGTGGTCATCGACGGATGGATGTCGACACCGACGTGCTCACGGATGAGATCGATCATGGTGGCGCGCGGCCACGGCTCGGCGAGATCGACGGTCGTGCCGCCGATGTCGAGCACGGTGTCGTCGTGGCGCGCGGCGCGCGCCGCGGCGACGACCAGGCGCTCGGTGAGCTCCATCATGTCGTGGTAGTCCGCGAACGCCTGGTACACCTCGAGCATCGTGAACTCGGGGTTGTGGCTGGTGTCGATGCCCTCGTTGCGGAAGACGCGACCGATCTCGAACACTCGCTCGAACCCGCCGACGACGAGCCGCTTCAGGTGCAGTTCGAGCGCGATGCGCAGGAAGAGGTCGACGTCGAGGGCGTTGTGGTGGGTCACGAACGGCCGGGCGGTGGCCCCGCCGAGGTCGTGGCTCAGCACCGGGGTCTCGACCTCGGCGAAGCCGTGCTCGGCCAGCTCGCGCCGGATGGCGGCGACCGCGGCGAACCGCACGTGGAACACCCGGCGGGCGTCCTCGTTCACGATCAGGTCGACGTAGCGCTGGCGGAACCGGGTGTCGACGTCGGCGAGACCGTGCCACTTGTCCGGCAGCGGGCGCAGCGCCTTCGCCAGCAGCTCGCACCGCGTGACCTTCACCGAAAGCTCACCCTTGCGGGTGGTCATGACGGTGCCGTCGACGCCCACCCAGTCGCCCAGGTCGAGCTCGTCGAAGGCGCGGTGCGCGTCCTCGCCGATCACGCTCCGCGACACGAAGAGCTGCACGGTGCCCGATTGGTCCCGGATGGTGGCGAACGTCAGCTTCCCCTGCCGGCGCAGCAGCAGGATGCGGCCGGCCACCCGGACGTGGACGTCGGTGTCCGCGCCGGGCTCGAGGTCGCCGAACTCCGCCCGCAGCTCGGCGAGAGTGCGGTCGCGGTCGAAGCGGACCGGGTACGGGTCGACGCCCCGCGCCCGCAACGCGTCGAGGTCGGCCAGCCGGCGGGCCCGTTCGGCCGGGACGTCGAGCGCGGGCGTGGCGTCGGCCGCGGAGGCGTCGTCGTCGGGCGGGGCTGGCATTCGGCCGATGCTAGGGGCGACCCCTGCCGCGGCTGCGCACCGTTTCGCAACCACGTATCGTGGCCGCGTGGTGGTCACGACCCTCACCACGGTCGACGGGATCCGCCTCGCCGCCCACATCCATTGCGTCGCCGCGCCCCGGGGCAGCGTCGTGGTCGCCCATGGGTTCACCGCCTCGGCGACGCACGCCGACGTCGAGGCGCTCGCCGGCGCACTGGGGGCCGCCGGCTATGACGTCGTCACGTACGACGCGCGCGGCCACGGCGACTCCGAGGGCCAGTGCACGCTGGGTGACCTCGAACGCCACGACGTCGCCGCTGCGGTACAGGCGACCAACCCCGCGTCCGGACCGGTGGTGCTCGTCGGGCTCTCGATGGGCGCCATCGCGGTGTTGCGCCACGCGGCGGAGCAGTCGGAGTCCGGCGTCCGGCCCGCGGTCGGGGTGGTGACGGTGAGCGCGCCCGCGCGCTGGAAGCTCCCCCGCAACGCACGTGGGGTGCTGAGCGCCGGCATCACGTCCACACCTCCCGGCCGGGCGTTCGCCGCCCGCCGGTTGGGCGTGCGCCTGGCCTCGCGACGGCGGCGGCCGGCGCCGCCGATCGACCTGGTCACGCAACTCGACGTCCCCCTCGCCGTCGTCCACGGCGTCGACGACCCCTTCCTCCCGAGCCGCGACGCCCGGGCGCTCTACGACGCGGCGGCCGAGCCCCGCCGGCTCGACCTCGTGCCGGGCGCGTGGCATGCGCACGACGACGGCGCGCTCCCGGTGATCACCGCGGCCGTCGACTGGGTGACGGCGACGGTCACACGTCGGGACTGACCGGTTCCCACCACCACGCCAGGCCGACGAGGCCGGGGCCGGCGTGCACGACCATCACCGAGCCGAATTCGCTGGTGAACGACTCGACCGGGTCGGCGTCGCGCACGCGGTCGAGCAGCGCGTGCGCGGCCTCGGGGGCCAAGGCGTGGAGCGCGACCACGTGCGGGCGCCAACCGGGGACGGCGTCCCGGCGGAAGCGCGCCACCAGCCGGTCGTAGGCGGCGTCGAGCCCGCGTGCGGGACGGAGCCGGTGCACCTTGCCGGTGCGGAACTCGAACAACGGGCTGAGCCCGAGCGTGCGCCCGGCCCAGCCCGCGATCCCGGGAACCCGGCCGCTGCGCACCAGATGCTCGAGGTCGGGCACCGTCGCCACCAGCCGGACTCGCGCCGCGACGTCGGTCGCGACGCGCGCGACGTCGTCCAGCGACAGGCCGGCGTTGGCGGCGCGTGCCGCCGCCAACACGACGAGCGCCTGCGCGCCGGCCGCGGTCATCGTGTCGACGACGCGCGCGTGCCGGCCCACGTTGCGCACCGCGACCGCGGCGGCGTCGTGCGTCGCGCTCATCGCCGACGCGATGGTGAGCACCAGCACGTCGGACGCACCGCGCTCGAGCGCGCCCCGGATCGCGGCCTCGAACTCGCCCGGGGTGGGCGCCGACGTGGTGATCCGGGCGTCGCCGAGCAGCTCGCCCAGCGTGCGCTCACCCTCGCGCACGGCTTCGCCGTCGGACACGAGCCACATCGGCACCACCGTGATGGCGCACTCTGCTGCGAGCAGCGGCGGGACGGCCGCGGCACTGTCGGTGACGATGGCAACGGTCATGCGTCCTCACCTCGGACCCGCACGAGGCTCGCGCTGGCGAACACCAGGATGCCCGCGCTGAGCAGCACCACGCGGGCCGGTTCCAGGGTCCCGACCACGGGCCAGTGCACGTCGGCCAAGAGGTCCCCGGCGATGCCGGCGCCGACCGCGGCGATCGCGAGCCCGACGCGGAGTACCACGTGGAAGGCGGTGAAGGCGAGCACGCGCTGACGACCGTCGAGTGACGACTGGATCGCGCCCATGCCGGCGGCGAGCGAGAACGCGGCACCGGCGCCGAACGCGACCGCGCCGAAGAGCGCCGCCCACAGTGCGGGCGCGAGGCTGAACACCGCGACGACCACCCCGATCCAGAGCACGCCGACGCGCGTGCGGGCGAGGAGGTTGCCCGACGGAAGACGTTGCAACACGACGAGTCCCACGACCGCGCCGACGCCGAACAGCGCGATCAGCACCCCGAACTCGGCGTCGGACGCGTGCAGCACGTCGCGCACGAACACGATCCCGAGCGAGAACAGCGCGCCGAGTCCCATCGACACCGCGAGCGCGGCGGGCATCACCGCCGCCACGAGCGGGATGGCGAACGCGTCGCGGAAACGGAGGTCGGTGTGCTCCTCACCCTCGGCGCCGGTCGTCGGCGACGGGCCGAGCTGCGTGAGGCGCGCGATGCAGAGGAACGACACCACGAACGTCGCCGCGTCGATGAAGAACACCAGCGCGTACGGACGGCCGGCGAGCTGCACCGGGAGCGCGGCGACCGCTGCGAACAGCGCCGCGCCGATCGGGATGCTGCCGTAGGAGGTGCCGAGGATGAGGCCGTTGGCGAGCGCGAGGTCGCCGTCGCCGTCGACGAGGTCGGGGATCGACGAGTCGCGCGGGGAGGAACACGATGCTCGCCACCTCGAGCAGGAAGCCCCAGAGGTAGATCCACCAGAGCGCGCGCACGAACGGGATCGCGAAGATCATCGCGGCGCGCGTGAGGTCCATCGCCAGCATGGTGCGGCGACGGTCCCAGCGCCCGGCGGCCTTGGCCGCGAGCGGCCCGCCGACCGCGGCGGGGAGGAGGCGCAGGGTGAGAATGCCCCCGACCGCAGCGGGCGAGTCGGTGAGCTGGAGCACCAGCGCCATCAGGGCGACGGTGCCCATCCAGTCGCCCAGCGACGAGACGCCCTGCCCGACGAGCAGGTCCCGGAAGCCGGGCCGGCGGACGAGGGTCACGAAGCTCACGACAGTCCCTGCGTACCCGCGGAGGGGTCGTGGTCGAACAAGAGTCGGTGGAGGTACACGCGCCCGGGGCTCCGGCCGTCGCCGGACGCGGGCCGGGAGTTGCCCACGACCCGCTTCACGATCATGGGCACCGCGATGCACACGCCCGCGAGCGTGCCGTCGCGCCCGTTGGTGATCGCGAGCACAGGGGTGAGCGACACCTCTGCAATGAAGCCCCCCAGGCCGGTCTGCCCGAACCAGCGTCCCACCATCGGGCCCCCGAGCACCAATACCGCGCCGGGCCAGGCATTGACGAGCAGCGCGCCGATCGCCGGGGCGATCCCCCGGCCGCCGGCGCCCCGGAGGAAGGGCGACCAGTTGTGACCGATCACCGCGGCACCACCGGCGAAGGCAGCGAGCACCGGCCGATCGGTGCCGGCGAGCAGCGGGCCGAGCGCGCCCTTGGCGATGTCGAGGATCCCTCCGACCGCGAGCGGGACGAAGCCGGCCACCCGGTAGAGCGAGGTCCCGCCCACCGTGCCGCCGCCGACGTCGCGCAGGTCGACCCCGCGCCAGACGCGGGCGAGGAGGTTCGACGTCGGCACGGAGCCGACGAGGAATGCCAGCAGTAGGATGCCGACCGCGCCCACGGAGAGATTCTTGCCCACCACGTCCGGTGCCGGCGGTTTCGTTGGGCCCAGGCCAGGAGGGCCAGCATGGAAGCTGTCATCGTCGCCACTGCCCGCAGCCCGATCGGACGGGCGAACAAGGGCTCGTTGGTCGATCTGCGGCCCGACGATCTGGGCGCGACGATCGTGCAGGCGCTGCTCGAGAAGGCGCCGGCCGTCGACCCGGGTGAGGTCGAGGACGTCATCTGGGGGTGCGCGCAGCCCGCGGGCGAGTCCGGGTACAACGTGGCGCGGGTGACCGCGCTCCTTGCCGGGCTCGAGGGGGCGCCGGGCGTCACCGTCAACCGCTACTGCTCGTCGTCGCTGCAGACCATCCGGATGGCGGCGCACGCGATCAAGGCCGGCGAGGGCGACGTGTTCGTGGCCGGGGGCGTCGAGACGGTGAGCCGGTTCGCGTCGGGCATGTCCGACGGCGGGCCGGGCACGCACAACGCCAGGTTCGCCGACGCCGAGGCGCGCACCAAGTCGCGCACCGGCGGCGGCGAGAGCTCGTGGGAGCCGCTGTCGGGTCTGCCCGACATCTACATCGCGATGGGCCAGACCGCCGAGAACGTCGCCGAGTACGCCAAGGTGACGCGCGAGGAGATGGACGAGTTCGCCGCGCTGTCGCAGCAGCGGGCGGTCGCGTCACAGGAGAACGGCTTCTTCGAGCGGGAGATCACGCCCGTCACCACGCCCGACGGCACGGTCGTCGGCAAGGACGACGGGCCGCGCGCCGGGACGACGGTCGAGGGGCTGTCACAGCTGAAGCCGGTGTTCCGGCCCGACGGCACCATCACCGCCGGCAACGCGTGCCCGCTCAACGACGGCGCCGCCGCGGTGCTGGTGATGAGCGAGGCGCGGGCCGAGGCGTTGGGCGTGCAGCCGTTGGCGCGCGTCGTCGCCAGTGGCGTGTCCGCGCTCGACCCCGAGATCATGGGGCTCGGTCCGATCGAGGCGTGCCGGCAGGCGCTCGGGCGGGCGGGGCTGTCGATCGACGACATCGACCTGGTCGAGATCAACGAGGCATTCGCGGCGCAGGTGGTGCCCTCGGCTCGCGAGCTCGGCATCCCGTGGGAGAAGCTCAACGTGCACGGTGGCGCGATCGCGCTTGGGCACCCGTTCGGCATGACCGGGGCCCGCATCATGACCACCCTGCTCAACGGCCTCGACGACGCCGGCGCCCGCTACGGCCTCGAGAGCATGTGCGTGGGCGGTGGCCAGGGCATGGCCATGGTCGTCGAACGCCTCACCTGACCCCCCGTTCCTACGCGCTCTTCGCCGTATCCGGTGAATTGCGCGCTAGAACGGCGGCGACCGGACGGAACGCTCCGGACGGATCGGCGTCGAGCATGGTCTTCGTGACGCGGAAGACGGTCCAGCGCGCCGCGACGAGCTCGTTCTGCCGCGCACGATCGTCGTCGAACACGCGACGCGTCGAGTGGGGCACGAAGCCGTCGAATTCCACCGCGACCTTCACGTCGGGCCAGGCGAGGTCGAGGTAGCGGCGTCGGCCGCCCACGTGGACGCGGTGGTTCACCCGCGGCGGCGGCAGTCCGAGGTCGTGGACGATGCGGAGGACTCGAGCCTCCCAGAGGTTCGCGGCACGCGCGAGCTCCGGCCGGCGCACCGCCAGGAGCCCGAGCACGACCGCGCATCCTCTCCGTCGGGGTGTCCAGAGCTCGCGAGCCCGCGCCTCGAGGCGTCTCGCGCTGACCAGTCCCTGCACGATCGCGGTGTCCAGCACGTCTTCGAAGGTGTGCGCCGGCATCACACCACCAAGGTCGATGACGGTCCGAGCAGGTGCCGTGGCCGGGATGCCGTCGACGGTCGTCCGATCGGCCGCCGGCAAGGCGACCGAGGTGTGGACCACCGCGGGAAGCGTCAGTCGGGAGGGCCGGCGGGCTGTCACCTCCTGCTCGAGCGGCGGCGCGATCAGGCCGTAGAGCGCGCCGGCGGTCGCGCCGGAACCAACGCCGTCCGTCACCAGGGTGAGGCCCATCGCGACCTGACGCCAGTCGACCGGCCGCGCGATCGACGACCGATAGACGCGAGGAAGTATTTCCTCCCACTGCCCTCGATCCACCCGACGTCGGATCGATGATCGGGCGTAGCCGAGCGCTACTGCTTGGCGAAGGAGGAACACGCCGTGCTGCCGGCGCGCCACCCGGCGCAGTCGTTCTTCGTGAGCGGACACGGCACTCCCCGGATCGTCACGCGGTCGAGGAAGTGAGCCGAGCGTCGCGCGCCGGTGTGACGGTCATCGTCTCGCGCCCGTTCACACGCGCTTTTGATCGCTTGCGATCGAAAACGCGCAAGATCGGCGGACGGATCTCCTACGCGAGCGCGCCTAGGTGGCTGGTGTCGAACGGGGCTCGTTCGACGCTGGGATCCGTGGGTTGAGCGTCATTGCGCTGTGTCGTCGGTGGACGTGGCTCGGCCGGCTGTTATCGGTGGGGTGGGCCGTGTCGGTCTCGAGGGGTGCTGGTAGGTGCGGCGCTTGGTTGTCGGTTGCGGTCATGCGGTGAGGGTCCATCCGGTGGTGGTGGAGCGCAGACCGAGCGCGGCGAGACGTGCGACGTTGGCGGCGGCGGCGAGGAGGTTGAAGTCGGCGTCGACTTTCGGTTGCCCGCGGACGCGTGCTCGGCGGCCGCCGTGGCGGCGCCGCATGAGGTGGGCGAGCTTGCGTTCGACTTTGGGTCGGTGGGCGCGGTAGTCGGCCTGCCAAGCCGCGTCGGTCTGACGTTGGCGGGCTCGTGCGAGTGCAGCTTCGAACGCACCGACGCTGATGGTGCGACCTCCGGCAGCGTTGGTGCACTCGGCGCGCCGCGGACAGCTGGTGCAATGTTCAGCGAAGTAGGCGATGCCACCGCCGTCTGCTGCGCGGCGGATCGACACGCTGACCCCAGCCGGGCAGGTGACGGTGTCGTGGTCCAAGTCGATGATGAAGCGGTCTTTGCCGAACTTGCCGGCGGGTGCCGACGGCGGTTGTGTCCGACAGCCCGAGTCGATGTGCTCGTCGTCGAGACGTTGTTGGAACTCACCGACCCCATACGCGGAGTCGCCATACACCTTGGCGTCGTCGCCGCGGTCCTCGTCGCCGAGGAGATCGCCGATGAGATCTTCGGCGACGGACGCGTCGCCGGCGTTGCCCGGGGTGACGGTCGTGTCGGTGATGATCTCGCTGTCGGGGTCGACCGCGACGTGGCCTTTGTAACCGTCGAAGCCTCGAGCTTGGGTCTTGCGGCCGTGACGAGCGTCGGGGTCGACGGTGGAGATCACCCGGTCGCGGGCGACCTTGCGTGCGATACGGAACCGGCCGCCCTCGCCTGCTTCGAGGTCTTGGCCCAACACGGTCGCCAACAACTCAGCCGCCTGCGTGACGGCGTCGGTGAGTTCCCGCCCGTCGAGCACGCCGAGACAAGCGAACCCGTCGGCGGCGAGCTCGGCGACGAGTGCCTCCCGGGCAGCCGGGTCGTCCCAGTCACACGTCGGCTTGCCGCCCGAGCCGTAGTCGTCGTCACGACCCAACACCGCGCGCAGTTCGGCTTCGAGCGCGTTGTCGACGGCAACGAGAAGCTGACGAATCGCGGAACGGATCATCGTCACCGTGTCCTGGGTCGCCACCGCGTCATACAACGGCGTCGAGTCCAACACCCGCTTCGCGGACACCACCCCGGCCTCGCGTTAGAGGTCGAACGCCGGGTTGAGGCACTGCACCGCCTCGGCCGGCGGGACGTCGAAGGCCTTCTTGTAGTCGCCGATCCCTGCCTGCACGATGGCTTTCGAGTAGAGCACCTGGACGACGGTGGAGTCGGTCGTGCCCTCGATCGGGTACGTGCCGACCAGTTGCACGCCCGGCACGTCGAGCTTCAGCGAGGTGAGCTGGCCCCGGATGGACCCGAGGATCTGCTTGGCCTCGAAGCGCGCCTGCTCCGGCGTCGTGCGACCGGCTGCGCTCGACGGCGGCGGGCCGGGCACGGTCGTGCTCGTCGTGGTCGTCGTGCTCGTCGTGGAGCTGGTCGAGGTGGAGGACGCCGGTGGTTCGGTGGGTGGGGTGGAACACGTGGGCGTGCCCGTCGGGTGCTCGCCCACCGCGCCGTTGTTGATCGCCCAGGTGACGAGGAGGTCCTCACCCTGCGTGTAGCTCACGACGAACCGCTCGTCGGCCGGCACCCCGCGGTTGCTGGGGCCCACCCGCTGCTCCAGCTTGGCCTGGACCTTCGCCGCCTTCGCCTCGTCGGGGGTGGTCGTGGGCGGCGGCTTCGAGGTGGTGGGCGCCTCGGTCGTGGGCGCCACGGTCGTGGGCGCCACGGTCGTGGGGGCGACCGTCGTGGGCGGCGGCCCGGTGGTCGGTGGCTGCGTGGGCGGGGTGGTCGTGGGCGGCGGCGGCACCACCGTGATGGTGGGCGGCGGCTTGGTGCTCGTGGTGGTGGCCGGCGGCTTGGTGGTCGTGGTGGTGAGCGGCACCGTCGTCGACGTGGCCGGTGCGATCGCGGTGGTCGGAGGCTGCGTCGGCACCGCCACGTCGTTGCTCGACGAGTCGTCGCGCAGGGCGAGGAATCCCACCAACCCGATGATCCAGAGCGCGAGCACGCCACCGGCGACGATCCGCGCCGCGCTCACGTACTGCGAACCGGACTTCTCCCCGTGCGACCGCCGGATCAGGTCGGCGGCGCGCGCCGCGAGCACGAACGCGACGATGGTGCCGATGAGCGGGACGACGATGCTGACGACCGCCCAGACCAACGCCGCCACCGCGAAGGGCTCGACGCGCGGCGCCCGGCCCCACCCGCCGGCGCCCCCGGACCCACCTGCACCCGTCGGCTCCGGTTCGGGCCCGACCGGCACCGCGCTGGTCGCGTCCGGATCCCAGGCGTTCGGATCCTCGGGCGGCTCCGGGGCGGACATCCGGGGAACACTACCGACAACCGGGTCGAATTTGGTGTCCCCTCGGTAGGCTTGACCGCATGGCGACTGCGACGATGCCGATCACCGGAGACCCTGCCGCCGACGAGTTCCTCGTCACCGATCCGCTCGCGCTCGTGATCGGCATGCTCCTCGACCAGCAGGTACCGATGGAGTGGGCGTTCAAGGGACCGTCGACGTTGCGCGACCGCCTCGGTGGGCTCGATGCCACCAGGATCGCGGCGATGCCGCCCGAGGAGCTCGAAGCGGTGTTCAAGGAGAAGCCCGCGTTGCACCGCTACCCCGGCTCGATGGCCAAGCGCACCCACGCGCTGTGCGTGCACCTCGTCGACGACTACGACGGCGACGCCGCGAGGCTCTGGACGGGCGTCGACGACCCGCAGGTGCTGTTCGACCGGATACGCGCGCTCCCCGGCTACGGCGAGGAGAAGGCCAAGATCTTCCTCGCCATCCTCGGCAAGCGGCTGAAGGTGGCACCGGTGGGCTGGGAGGCGTGCGCGGTGCCGTTCTCCGACTCCGAGCCGCGTTCGGTGGCCGACATCGACTCGCCCGAGAACCTGCAGCGCGTGCGGGCTTGGAAGCAGGCCCAGAAGGCGAAGGGCAAGTCGAAAGCCCAGTAGTCGGCGCGCCCGCTCGAGGGTCAGCGCTCGGGCGCCAACGACGCCTGCAGGTGGCGACGCACCGCGGCGCAGTCGCCGGCGGCCGGCTCCCGATCCCACTCGTGGTTCACGTCGGTGGCCAACGCGGGGACCTGCCATGCCGACGCCCCCGCCTGGATCACCCCTTCGGTCAACGACCACCCCTCGTGCTCGTGCACCGGGCGGCCCTCGAGCACCCGCTCGACGACCGCGGCCGTCGACGCGTCGTCGAGCATGCCGCCGTGGAACCCCGGCACGACCGTGAAAGGGATGCCGATCCGCTGCGGCGCCGGCGCGCTGACGCCGGTGTCGAGCGGGAGGACGGCGGCCTGGCGCACGCCCGGCAACGGGCACGACATCAGGTCGTTGAACGCGGGCGCGTCGTCGACGATCGAGCGCAGGAACGGCGTGTCCGGCGTGACCTCCACCGGCGAGAGGCCGCCGAGCGCCCACGACAGGCCCTCCATCTCGAGCTTGCCGAAGACGCCCCACCCCTCGCCGTCGGCGCGCGGGTAGTCAGACGCGGCCCGGCGCGACGAGCGGGCTCACCACCACGAGGTTGCGCACCGGCGCGTCGGGCGTCGCCGCGACGTAGGCCTTGGCGAGCAGCGCGCCCTCGCTCTCGGCCACCAGCGTGATCGGTTCGTCGGTGTCGCGGTGGTACGCGTCGACCTGGCGGCGCAGCTCTCCTACGAGCGCGCGGATCGAACGGTGCGTGTCCTCCCGCCCGTACGGGAGCGGGCGATCATCGTCGAGGCCGCGGTACGAAAACCGGCGTTGGGGCACCGCGAGGTGCACCGACTGCGACGGTCTGCCGTCCCACTGGGTGTTGAACCCCGTGACCACCATGAGCGGCGTCGTCGCCGTCGCGATCGCCGCCGGCGTCCACTCGGTCGCGGCACCCGCCGGCGGTGCGACGAGTCGCGTCACGGGGTGGCTCGACAGCACGAACCCCGCGACCGTGCCCACGATCACCAGCGCGAACACTCCCGCCACCCCGACCGGCACCACCGGCACCCGCAAGCGCACCGCCGGCCCGAGCACGACCGCGCGCACCAGGCGCACCCACAGCCACGCGTTGACCAGCCCGGCCACCGCCGCCACCGGCAGCCGCCAGACCGCCGGGCACGTGCTCAAGACGCTCCCGAAGCCGGTGATGGTCACGAACGTGAGGACGACGACCCCGGCGACCGGCCACGACACCGGCCCCCGCCACCAGCTCGAACGGATCGCCCCACCGGCGACGAGCACCGCCAGCATCAACACGACCGGGACCGCGACGAAGAACAACCACGACAGCGAGACAACGGCCATCGCGAACATCAACCCGACCCACGGCGCGAGCAACAACGACACCACGACGACGTAGATCGCGCTGCGCCGCGCGGTGACCGCGAGCGGCTCGGGCACGACGTCGCGCGGCCACGCGGCGCGCACGAGCACGGTGAGCAGCACCGACCGGAGCAGGAGCACGAGGAGCAGCTCGAACGCGAAGCCGAACCAGCTCTCGTGGTACACGACGAGCCACCGGAGGTCGTGGAAGAGGTCGAACGGTGGCGGCGCCGAGGCCTGGGTCGCGAGAGCCACGCTCGACGCCGGCAGCAGCGACGAGACGAGCAGCGTCTCACCGATCGCGACCCCGACGCACACCGCGACCAGCCACCGTCGACCGCGCAGCCGGTCGAGTACCCGCGACGTCGCGCTACGACGCAGCATCGCCCCGGAGCTCGGCCAACACCGCGGCGGCGGTGCGCTTGCCGGAGAAGAGCGCCCCCTGGATCGCCGCGGTGTCACGGTG
Source organism: uncultured Actinomycetes bacterium (assembly GCA_963819475.1). Lineage (GTDB taxonomy): Bacteria > Actinomycetota > Acidimicrobiia > IMCC26256 > DASPTH01 > DASUAS01. Next base: position 363,100 of record CAWFWE010000008.1, on the reverse strand, counting down.
GTCGCCGCACACGAAGCGACCCGCACCGAGACGTACAGCGCGGCGCGCCGAGAACCCCGGCCGCTGGTCGGGATGCCCGTGGGCGATCCGATACGTACGGAGGTGGTCCCAACCGTCGACCTCGGCGCCGAACCAGTTGCGGAGCTGACGACGGACGTCGAGCTCGAGCTCGTCGCGCTCGATCGTGCCGATGACCTGCGCCGCGATCAACGCGCGACCCTGGGGTGCGTACGTGGGGGCGACGTTGCTCATGACCGCGACGTCGTTCGCGGGCCCGGAGCGGTCGGCGTCGAGCATGACCAGGGACTCCGGGCGCGGGGCGCCCTCGGCGCCGAAGTACACGCACGCGACCGGCCGGGAGCCGGGGTCGGGAAGATCGAGCAGCTGCGCCGCCACCGGTCCGTCGGTCGCCACGACCAGGGCCTCGGCCCGTACCGGTTCGCCCCCGTCGACCAGCGCGGTGGTGCCCTCGAGCGCCACGACCCGCGCGCCGAGCTGCACGACCCCTTCGGGGAGGTCGGCGGCAAGCTGCTCGGGGATCGCCCCCATCCCGGCGGCCGGGACGGCGGCGTCGCCACCTGCGAGCATGCGCAGCACGACGGCGAACCGGCGGCTCGACACCTCGAGGCACGGGTCGAGCTGGATACCACCGAACAACGGCACGAAGAACTCGTCGATCATGCCGTCGGAGAAGCCACGCGCATCCAGCTCTTCGAGCGTCGACCGGTCACACGCCGGCGGGGTCGGCCGGCGCAAGAGACCGGCGGCGGTGCCCCGCTGCACGTCGACGAGGAGGCGGAGCAGCCGGACGCGGTCGAGCGGAGTCCCGATCGGCGCGAAGAGCGTCGAGAACAAGTGCCCGGGTCGGCGGAGCGGATCGGACACGCGGTGGAAGCGCGCCCCGACGCGCACGAGCGCGCCGGGTTCGAACCGTTGCAGGCGCAGTCGCGGCACGTCGAGCTGATGGTGCAGCTCGGGGTAGCCGGTGAGCGCGACCTGGAAGCCGCGGTCGAGGAGGAAGCCGTCGACGTGATCGGTGCGCACGCGCCCGCCGACGCCGTCGGACGCTTCGAGCACCGCGCACTCGACGCCGCGGAAGTGCAACGCCCGGGCGCAGGCCAGCCCGGCGAGCCCGGCACCGACGATGCAGACCTCGACCTGCCGGGTCACCGCCGGCTCCGGGGAGGGCGACGGTCAGGCGGCAGTGGGTTCGTCGACGGGTTCGGGAGTCGCGCCACGCGCCAAGAACTCTATGAAACCGACGAGGATCAGCGCGACGACGAGCAGGAAGAGCACCGCGCCGAGGCCGGGGCGGTCCCAGAGGATGAGCGCCAGCACCGCGATCCCGGCGACCGCGAGCTCGAGGCCGCGCCGGTGCGCCGCGACCCACCCCTCGAACGGGCTGCTCTCGTAGCCGAGGTCCCCGGCCTTCCGCCGGGCGCCGGAGATCCCGGAGGCGGCCACGGCCCGCGCCTTCACCGCCGGCGCCGACGGCCCCACGAAGTACGCGACCAGCGCGATGACGATGCCGACCACGCCGAGCACGATGAGGCCGTACCGCAGGTTGCGCACGAGGATGTCGAACACCGCGGAGGCGGCGTCCTTCGACACGTTGGGGCTGGTGGCGGCGTCGAGGTAGAGCGAACGGCCGATGGCGAGGAGCACGAGCGTGAACGCGCACGCCGCCGTGAGCACGATGGCGGCCCGGATCGTCGCCCGCCGTCGCGTCGGCACCACGACGGCGGCGGCCACCAGGCAGGCGATGGCGAGGAACGGCAGCACCCACGCCAACGTGTCGAGGATCGACAGGTAGCCGCGCGCCTCGGCGAGCCCCTCGGTGTTGATGATGTCGATCGTGGTGGACACGGGCGGGACGCTCACGCTGTTGAGGAAGGTGAGGCCGGCGCCGACGAGCCTGGCCTGCACCTGCTTCACCACCGTGCCGAGGTCGAGCTGCACCTGGCCTTTGTCGAGCGTGACCGCGCCGTGTGCCTTGCTCGGGTCGTCGGTGAGCAGTGCGACGAGTTGGTCGTGCGCTCGTCGGTTCACGCCGTCCCACAGCTTCTGGAACTGCTCGGACGCGAGCAGCTTCTCGGTGACGTCGGTCGCGTAGCCCCTCATCGCAGTGGCGATGGGCTCACCGAGGAACTTGGCCCGCTTCGGCAACGCACTCTCGATGCGTTGCGGCGCGTTCGCCCGATCGAACAGCGCGTTGACCACCACGGCCGCGACGGTCTGTTGGATGTCCTGGTTGTCGGCGAGCGGCGACACCGTGTCGACGTACCGGTCCGTGTTGGTGAGCTGGTTGTGCGACCAGATCGCGATCGCCGACAGCGGCACCAGGATGAAGCCGACGACCAGGAGGACGACCGAGAGGATCTTCTGCCACCGCTTGGCGCGCCGCGGGCCGGCGGAGACCGCCCTGGTGGTGCCCGCGGCGTCGGCGGGCTCGGTGTGCTCGGGATCGGTCACGCGGCGAGGTCCTTCTTCATACTGCGATAGGCGAATGCGGCGACGAGGTCGGCGGCCCCCTTGAAGATTGCCCAGATGCCGATGATCGAGATGAACAGCAGGACGGAGCGGTCGGGGTTCCCGATCGCCCACGCTCCGAGGAAGATGCCGATGAGCCCGGCGATGAACGGCATCCACCATCCGCGCACGTGCGTGTGCGACAACGCCATGACCACGTCGAAGGTCCCGCGGATGAGGAGGTACCAGGCCACGAAGATGGAGATCACGACCAGCGTCGGCTCCGGCCACACCAGTGCGGCGACGCCGGCGGCGATGGCGAGCGTTCCGCCGATGATGGCCATCCACCGCCAACCGCCGGTCAGCACCATGGCGAACGCGTACTGCGTGACGCCGCCGAGCCAGAACGCGACCGCGATCAGGATCACGCACACCGAGATGGAGACGGGCCGCAGCGACAGGACGACGAAGCCGAGCAGCAGCCAGAGGATCCCGGCGACGAGCCACAGCCACCACGAGCTCGCGTACGCTTCCGCGACGGCGCGCTCTTCCTCCGCGGACAACGTGATGCGCATGCTCATGCCGGTGCTCCCCTCCGTGCGCCGCGCTCGCGCGCGTCGCACCCGCGCATTATGACCGACTCGCGGTCGGCACGAAGCGATGCCGCGGATACTCTCGGCACCGTGCCGTCGACCGGGGCTCCCGCGTTCTTCCCGTACGGGCGCTACCGCCGTCGCATCCGGCTGGTGTCCCGGGAGCCGGGTGTCGTCGAGGGCGGGCTCGAGGACGATCAGCACTACTTCACGGTCACGCTGCACCACGACGACACGAAGGTGCAGTCGGTGACCAGCGGCGCCGTGCGCGCGCCGTGGTCGACGTGCGCGGCCGCCGCGGAGCCGCTGCGGGCGCTGGCGGGCATGCCCCTGTCCGACCGTTGCCTCGCGGTGACGCACTGGACCGAGTCGGTGCAGCACTGCACGCACCAGCTCGACCTCGCTGGCCTCGCGGTCGCGCACGGCGCCCGGGTCGTCGCCGGAGGTGCGCGCGTGCGCCAGTACGACGCAGTGGTGCCGTTCGGGTTGCTCGACGGTGAGAAGCACACGATCACGCTCGACCGCGACGGCGAGCGGCGCCTCGAGTGGGTGCTGCAGGGAGGCTCCATCGTGGCCCCCAGCCCGTACGCCGACGCGCCGCGCCGGTTCGCGAAGTGGGCCGACGCGACCCTTGCACCCGACGACGCCGAGGCGGCGGTGGTGCTCCGGCGCGCGTCCAGCATCGGGATGAGCCGTGGCCTCGATCTCGACCAGTACCCCACCCTGGCCGACATGCCCGGGCTCAGGCCGTTGTGCTTCTCGATGCAGGCGGCGCGGGCGCCGGTCGCCTTCCGCAACCGCGGTCTCATCCGTGACTACGACGACCGGCCCGACGCGATGCTCGCCGAGGGCCCGGACGCGTGACGAAGCGTGTCAATCGAACGCGCTGATCACCTCGGCGCCGAACGCCTCGAGCGTGGCCGGCGGCGCGAAGTCGGCGAACCACACGTAGAAGCGCTCGACACCGCGCTCACGCATGGCCGAGAAGTGGTCGATCATCTCCTGGCGACCACCGACGACGAGGCTCTGGTAGCGGAAGCGCCGGCGGGCGGGCTCCTCGACCGCGGCGCGGTCGACGCCCTCGGGGACGAACGCGAACATCTGCTGCACGGAGACGCGTGCGGCCCCGGCGGACGGTCGCATCTCGTCGAGCCGGTCGAGCTGGTGGATGGGCACGTTCCACCAGTCGGCGTGCGCCGCGACGAGCTCCATCGTGCGCTTGCCGGTCCCCCCGATCAGAATCGGGATCTTCGCGAGCGGCGTCGGCATCTGCCGCGCGGCTTCGAGCCGGAAGAACCGCCCGTCGTAATCGATCGCCTCCCCGGACCAGAGCCCGCGCAGGATGTCGAGGGTCTCGGACAGACGCTGCACCCGCTCCCGCGCTGGTGGGACCGACGCCGTAGGTGGTGAACTCCTCGATCACCGAGCCCCACCCGATGCCGAGCTCGAACCGACCCCCGGACGCGTGGTCGAGGGTGACGGCCTCACGCGCGAGCACCGAGGGGTGCCGGAACGCGTCGCACAACACGAGCTGACCCTGGACGAGCCGCTCGGTGTGCGCCAGCAACCAGGCGTTCGTCGTGAGCGCCTCGTACATGTCGTGCTGCTCGGCCAACGGCGGCGCGAGGTGGTCCATCCCCGCCATGCCGACGAAGCCGGCGACCTCGGCCGCGCGCGCCTTCTCGACCATCGCGTCGAGACCGAGACGCATCTGGGGGAGGTAGAGGTGGAACTCGGGCGCGCTCACGACCCCGCCTCGACGGCGAGTGCGGTCGCCCGCGCCTTCGCCCAGCGGTAGTCGGGCTTGCCGGCCGGTGTGCGCTGCATCGTGTCGAGCACGTGGATCTCCTTCGGCACCTTGTATCCCGCGACCAACGTGCGGGCGTGCGCCCGCAACGCGTCGACGTCGGGCTCGCGACCCTCGCGCCAGACGACCAGCGCGGCCACGTGCTCGCCGAACCGCTCGTCCGGGACACCGACCACCACCGCGTCGAACACCTCCGGGTGCGTCTTCAACGCCGCCTCCACCTCCTCGGGGTACACCTTCTCGCCGCCGGTGTTCACGACCTGGCTGCCCCGCCCGAAGACGGTGATCTCCCCGTCGGGCTCCACCGTGGCGAGGTCGCCGGGCACGACCCAGCGCGTGCCGTCGGGGTCCACCAGGAACGTGGTCGCGGTCTTGGCGTCGTCCTTGTGGTAGCCGAGCGGGATGTGACCCGAGCGCGCCAGCAGGCCGACCACCCCGGAGCCGGGTGGGACGGGGCGCAGGGCGTCGTCGAGCACGGTGGTGCCCGGACCGACCGCGAACCTGGTCGCGACCCCGCTGCTCGTCCCGTTGAAGCCGGTCTCCGACGCGCCGAAGCTGTCGGCGATCCGGACATGCGGGAGGTGCTGCTCCAGCTGCCGGCGCACCCCCTGCGAGAGCATCGCCCCGCCGCTGCCGATCAGGGCAAGGCGCGAGAGGTCGTAGCGGTCGGGGTCGGCAGCGTAGGTCTCCACCAGCGGCCGCGCCATGGCGTCGCCGATGAGCGAGATGCCCATCACGCGCTCCTGCTCGGTGATGCGCAGGATCGCGTCGGCGTCGAACCCGCGACCGCTCCAGAGCAGGACGGTACCCGCGGTGCTGAGCAGGGACCACAGGCTCCACTGCGCGCCACCGTGCATCAATGGTGCCAACGCGAACGACACCGCGCCCGGTTGCGCGGCGTACTGCGCCAGGTCCTCCGGGGAGTCGAGCGGCGCGTTGCCGCGTGCACCGCTCATCGCCGCGAGGTAGATGTCCTCGCTCCTCCACTTCACGCCCTTGGGCATGCCGGTGGTGCCGCCGGTGTACAGCACGTACAGATCGTCGCTGCTGCGCGGCGCGAAGTCGCGTGCGGGGTCGGCCGCGGCGAGCCCGTCCTCGTAGGAGACGGCGTCGAGCCCCGCCAGCGAGCCGTCGGGCTCGGTGCCGTCCTCGAGGACGACGAACACGTCGAGCTGTGGCAGGTCGGGGGCGACCTTCGCCACCAACGGGGAGAACTCGCGCCCGAAGATGAGCCCCCGGAGGTCGGCGTTGTCGAACAGGTACGCGAGCTCGGCTTCGACGTAGCGGTAGTTCACATTGATCGGCACCGCGCGGGCCTTGTAACAGGCGATCATCGCCTCGACCCATTCGGCGCGGTTCCACGAGTAGATCCCCACCCAGTCGCCGGGCTCGATGCCGCGGGCGACCAGGTGGTGCGCCAACCGGTTGGCGCGCGCCTCGAGCTCGGCGTAGGTGCGGCGCTCGTCACCGGCGACCAGCGCCGGCCGACCCGGGGCGGCGTCGACGACGACCTCGAACAGGTCGGCCAGGTTGACGGTCCGCTCGGTGCGCTCGGGCATGGCGCCACAACGTAACCGAGGGGCTGGCGCACCTCCCCGGGTCAGTCGGGCTCGCCCGGCGGCTGCCCGGCATCGATGTCGAGCACCTCCTGGGAACCAAGCTGGCCGTCACCCCGGCACCGGCCGTCGAAGGGCGCGAGCACGAACGCCACGTGGTCACCGGCATCGAGGCGCGCCTCGATGGTGCCCGCGAACCAGTCGCACTCCTCGATCACCGGCACACCGCCCGGTCCGGGGCGCCACGGCCATTCGGCGAGCTTGGCGGGGTCGTCCTTCTCGCTGGTGCCGCCGAAGTGCTCGGCGAGCTCGTGCTGGTCGGGGCGGATCCGGTGCACCACGAGGACGGTGGCCCGCGTCGCGATCTCATAGGTCCGGTTCGACTTCGAGAGGAACGCGGCGAAGCGCGGCGGCTCGATGCTGCACTGCGTGGTGAAGCCCACGAGGCATGCGTCCGCGTCGTCGTCGGCCGCCGCGGCCACGACGAACATCGGGTACTCGAGGTCGTCGGTGATGCACTCGAACGCGCTGGTGGCGCCGTTGTCGGTCACCCGCCGCAGCTACCCGGTCGTCCCGGGCAGGAAACTCAGGCCAGCTCGACCAGCTCGAGCATGTCGTCGTCGAAGTAGTCGAGCGTGGCGTCGGGCATCAGCAGCGCGCGGTCGGGTGCGAGCGAACGGACGAACTCCTCGTCGTGGCTGACCACCACCATCGTGCCCGGCCACGCCGCGAGGGCCTCACCCGTGGCCGCGCGCGACGCAGGGTCGAGGTTGTTGGTGGGCTCGTCGAGGAGCAGCACGTTGTGGCGCCCGGCGACGAGCTGGGCGAGCGCGAGCTTCGTCTTCTCGCCGCCCGACAGCGTGGCCGCGTCCTGGAACACCTTGTCGCCGCTCAGCCCGAACATGCCCAGCAGGTTGCGCAGCGCGCCGTCGCCGGCCGTCGACGCATCACGCATGTGGTCGAGGAGCGTGCGACCGTCGACGATCCCTTCGTGCTCCTGCGCGTAGTAGCCCACGGCCACATGGAGCCCAAGTTCGACCGTGCCGAGATCGGGCGCCAGCTGACCGGCCAGCATCTTGAGCAACGTGGTCTTGCCCGCGCCGTTGAGGCCCATGACCAGGAGGCGCTCGCCGCGACCGACGTCGAACGACACGTCGGCGAACACGTCGAGCGGGCCGAACGACTTCCAGAGCTCGGTGGCGGTGAGCACCGTGCGACCGGCGGTCGGCGGCTGCGGGAACCGCACCGCTTTGGCGCGCTTGCGCGCCGGGCCGGCGACGCGTTCGGCTTCGAGCCGGGCGACCCTGCCGTCGAAGTTGCGCGCCACTCGGGCCCGCTTGGCCGACTGGCCCCGCATCGCGTCGGCGCGCGCGCTGAGGCGTGCGATCTCCTTGCTCTGCCGGGCCGCGATCGCGGTCCGGCGCTCCTCGTCGCGGTCGCGCGCCGCGAGGTACTGGGAGTACGTGCCCTTGTACTCGACCAGCGTGCCGGTGCCCTCCTCCGACTCGCGGTCGATGTGGACGACACGCGTGATCGCCTCGTCGAGCAGGTCGAGGTCGTGGCTCACGACGAGCAGCCCGCCACGGTACGCGCGCAGGAACTTGAGCAGCCAGGTACGGGCGTCGGCGTCGAGGTGGTTGGTGGGCTCGTCGAGGAGGAGCAGGTCACTGCCACCGAAGAGGATGCGCACGAGCTCGACGCGACGCCGCTCACCGCCGGAGAGCGCACCGAGGGTGACGTCGAGGCGGTCCTCGCGCAGGCCGACGCCGGCTGCGAGCTTGCGCACCTCCGCCTCGGCCGCGTACCCGCCGGCCGACTCGAATTGCTCCTGCGCGGCCCCGAAGCGCTCGATGTTGCGGCTCGAGGGTGTCTCGTCCATCGCCACCCGCAACTTCTCCAGCCGCGCCTGGAGCTCGTCGAACCCGCGCCCGGAGAGCACGTGCGCCATGACCGTCGTGTCGTCGGGCACCGCGTCGCCCCGGGGGTCCTGGGAGAGGTAGCCGGTGGCGCCGGCACGCCGGACGACCCCGGCCCGGGGCGAGGCGGCGCCGCCCAGCACCCGCAGGAGCGTGGTCTTCCCGGCGCCGTTGCGACCCACCAGGCCGACCTTGTCGCCCGGCCGCACCTGCAACGACGCCCGGTCGACGATCCGCTTGCCCCCGACCTCGACCACCAGGTCCTGCACGGTCAACACGGGGGAGCTCCAGGGGAATTGCGGACGGGGAGGCACCATTGTCGCGCGCGCGGGCACCCTCCCCCGGGCCCCTAGCCTGACGTGATGCCGATCGAGCCCGACGCGTCCGCGTCCAAGCCGCGGTGGCGGGGCCGGATCCACCTGGCCGCCTTCGTGGTGTCGATCCCGGCCGGGGTCGCACTCGTGCTCTGGAGCCAGGGCGTGTCGGCCCACGTCGCCGCCGCGCTCTTCGCCCTGTCGCTCGCCGGCCTGTTCGGCACCAGCGCCACGTACCACACCGGCAACTGGGCGCCGCGGGCGCGGGCGCGCCTGCAGCGCATGGACCACGCGATGATCTTCGTCCTCATCGCGGGGTCCTACACGCCGATCACGCTCCTCGCGCTGCAACCGGCGTGGGGCATCTCGTTGCTGGCGGTCGTCTGGACCGTGGCGGTGGTCGGCGTGACGCTCGCCGTGGCCCGATTCGGGGCGCTGCACCGGGCCGGCGGGTACCTCTACATCGGCATGGGCTGGATCGTGGTGATCGCGCTCCCGGCGGTCGTGCGGTCGCTCGACACCCGTGAGCTCGTCCTGCTCTTCGCCGGCGGGATCCTCTACACCCTGGGGGCGATCGGGCTGCGCCTGCAGCGCCCCAACCCGCGGCCGCTGGTGTTCGGGTACCACGAGGTGTGGCACGCGATGACCGTCGCCGCCGCGGCCTGCCACTTCACCCTGGTGGCGATGCTCGTCCGCGCCTGACCACCGCGTGCGCACGGCGCCCGCGTCTGCAATCCTCTCTGCCCGAACTGTGTGCGGAGGAGCTGCCGGGCGGGTATCCCGCACGGCAATGGCGCGGATGCCCTCCATGGGGCGCGCCCGACGAGAGCGGGTGACCATGAGCGTTGCGGATCTCCTGACCGATGTGCTCGGCGACGACGTGCCGGTCGCGTTCCGGGCCTACGACGGGTCGCGTTGCGGGCCGTCCGATGCCCGCACGACCATCGTGGTGCGCTCCCCGGACGCGCTCCGCCGCATCGTCACCGCCCCCGACGAGCTCGGGTTCGGGCGCGCCTACGTCGCCGGTGAGCTCGAGGTCGACGGCGACATCTTCGACGTGATGGCCGTCGCCAACTACATCGAGGAGCTGCGGCTCGGCCCCCGACAGGTCGCGGCGGCCGCCAAGCTCGTGGGGTGGAAGGGCCTGAAGCCGCTCCCGCCCCCGCCCGAGGAGGCGCGGATGCACGGCCGGCGTCACTCGCGCCAGCGTGACGCCGCCGCCATCGCGCACCACTACGACGTCTCCAACGACTTCTACCGGATGGTCCTCGGGCCGTCGCTCACCTACTCCTGCGCGGTGTGGGACGACGACACCACCACCTTGGAGGATGCCCAGGCGAACAAGCACGAGCTCATCTGCCACAAGCTCGACCTCCAGCCCGGCATGCGCCTCCTCGACGTCGGCTGCGGGTGGGGCGGCATGCTCCTGCACGCGGCCGAGCACCACGGCGTGCAGGCGGTGGGCGTCACCCTCTCCCGTCCGCAGGCGGAGCTGGCGCGCAAGCGGGCCGCCGAGTACGGCCTGGGTGACCGCGTCGAGGTGCGCTTCGCCGACTTCCGCGACGTCGACGACGGGCCGTACGACGCCATCAGCTCGATCGGCATGTTCGAGCACGTGGGCCTGTCGGAGCTCGACGCGTACTTCACCCGCTGCCGCGCGCTGTTGCGGCCGCAGGGACGTCTCCTCAACCACGGCATCAGCCGTCCCCATCACGCCGGGAAGATGCATCACCACCGGTGGGCGCCGTCGAGGCTGGGTCGCAGCTTCACCGAGCGCTACGTCTTCCCGGACGGTGAGCTGCACGAGATCGGCAGCGTGGTCTCCGCCATCCAGCGCGCCGGGTTCGAGGCCCGGCACATGGAGAGCCTGCGCGAGCACTACGCGCTCACGCTGCGGTGCTGGGTCCGCAACCTCGAGGACCACTGGGACGACGCGGTGGCGGAGATCGGTCCCGGCCGCGCGCGCGTCTGGCGGCTCTACATGGCGGCCGCCGCGGTGGGCTTCGAGCACGACGACAACCAGGTGCACCAGGTGCTCGCCACCGCGACGACCGACGGCGACAGCGGCATGCCCCGCCGGCCCCGGTTCACCTGACTTCGCCCGGACCCCGGGCGCGTTAATGTCCGGTCCTTAACACCGGCCCGGAGGTCCGCCCCGTGAAGTTCGCGCTCTTCTACGAGATCCCGGTCGCCCGGCCGTGGACGCCCGGCAAGGAGCACCAGGCGTACAAGGACACCATCGAGCAGGCGGTGCTCGGTGACCAGATGGGCTTCCACGCCTTCTGGACCGTGGAGCACCACTTCCTCGAGGAGTACTCGCACTGCTCCAACCCCGAGGTCCTCTACGGCGCGGTCGCGGCCCTCACCAAGAACATCCGCATCGGGTACGGCGTGCGCCTCCTCCCGAAGCCGTACAACCACCCGATCCGCACCGCGGAGTCGGTGGCGGTGCTCGACCTCGTCTCCGACGGCCGGGTCGACTTCGGGACCGGACGCTCGTCGACGCGCGCCGAGCTGGAGGGCTTCGACGTCGATCCCGACGAGACGCGCCTCATGTGGCGTGAGGCGCTGGGCCACATCGTCGGCGCGTGGACCGAGGACGAGTACCAGGCGCAGGGCGAGTACTGGCAGATGGGCGCGCCGCGCCGGGTGCTGCCGAAGCCGCTGCAGCAGCCGCACCCACCGATCTTCGGCGCCACCAGCAGCCTCCCCGGCCACGAGGAGATCGGCCAGCGCGGCATCGGGCTCTGCTCGTTCACCGTCGGCCTGCCGCCCGAGCAGCTGGCCGAGAACATCGCCATGTACCGCAAGGGTCTCGCCGCGTGCGAACGGCCGGCGGGCAAATTCCTCAACGACACCGCGGCCACCTTCACCATGGTCCTCTGCGCACCCACCAACGAAGAAGCCACCGAGGTCGCGCGCGAGTCGTTCGAGTGGTACCCGAAGTACGGCGGCGGCCTCATCGCGTCGGTCGCCGAGTGGCAGGAGGAGCGCGGCATCACCGGCGGCCAGCTCGGCACGTACCAGTACACGGGCGAGGCGCTGAAGCACAAGCGTGAGGGCGCGATGGGTCAGCTCACCATCGACTACCTGCGCGACTCCGGCTCCGCGGTGATGGGCGACCCCGACGCGTGCATCGCCGCCGCCAAGCGCTACGAAGCGGTCGGGTGCGACCTGCTCCTGTGCCTGGTGAACCCGTACAAGATCCCGCACGAGAAGGTCATGCAGACCATCGAGCTGATGGGCAAGCACGTGCTGCCGGAGTTCGAGTGACAGGCGGCCGGATCGACGGGAAGGTCGCGCTGGTCACCGGCGCGGCGTCGGGGCTCGGCCTCGCCACCGCCGACCGCTTCGCCAAGGAGGGCGCGGTCGTGGTGGGCGCCGACGTCGCCGCGGCCGACGGCGTGCGCGCGCTCGACGTGCGCGACGAAGCGGCGATCGCCGCGCTCGTCGACGCGATCGTCGCCGAGCACGGCCGGCTCGACGTCGTGGTCAACTACGCGGGCGTCGCCGGCGGTGGTCCGGTGCACCTGGTCGACGCCGCCGAGTGGGACCGCGTGCTCGAGGTGAACCTCAAGGGCACGTTCCTCGTCAACAAGCACGCGTTGCGACCGATGCTCGAACAGAGGTCGGGCAGCATCATCAACATCGCCAGCGTCGAGGGCCTCCAGGGCACCGAGGGTGGCAGCTCGTACAACGCGTCGAAGGCGGGCGTGGTGATGCTCACCAAGAACATGGCCATCGACTACGGGCGCGCCGGCATCCGCGTGAACGCGATCTGCCCCGGCTTCATCGACACGCCCATGTTCCGCGCCGTCATGGGCAGCGACCACATGGCCCAGTTCCGTGATCAATACCGCGACGACCACATGCTGGGTCGGTTCGGTCGTCCCGACGAGATCGCCGCCGCCGCGCTGTTCCTCGCGTCCGATGACGCATCGTTCGTGACCGGCGTGGCCCTGCCCGTCGACGGCGGGTACCTCGCCGGTACCCGCACCGGGCTCTCTGACCTGATGGGAATCGGCTGACCGGGAGGTCGTCATGGCCAACATGCGCTTCAACCACATGGAGCTCTCGTTCGCGGAGGGAACGCTCACGCAGCAGTTCCGCGACGAGGTCGACTCCTTCTACTGCGACGTGCTCGGCTGGCGCTCGCTCGACACCGAGGTCGTGGGCAAGCTCTGCCACCTGCTCCTGCCCGACGACGGCCAGTTCATCCTCCTGGCCGAGGGCAAGGAGCCGATCTCGTCGCCGGGCTACGACCACCTCGGCCTCCTGATGGAGACGCGGGAGGAGGTCGACGCGGTGCGGGACGAGTGCCAGCGCTTCGCCGAGAAGGACGACCGCATGCGGCTCAAGATCTACGACGACCTCGTCTCACCTACAGTGACCACACACGCCTTCTACGTGAAGTACCTGTTGCCGATCTGGTTCGACGTCCAGTGCATCGAGCGCACGAGCGGGCCCGCACCGGAGCGGCGCTGGCAGTACGTCTAGGACCAAGTCAAGGGGGTAGCTGCACATGAGCGAGACCGAGGACCTGTTCCTTCCCGAACCGCTCCCGAGGGAAGTGAAGTACACGGTGATCTCGGTCGACGACCACGTCGTCGAGCCGCCGCACACCTTCGAGGGTCGGCTCCCGAAGCACCTCCAGGACCGCGCGCCTCGAGTCGCGGATCGCGAGGGTCTCCAGATCTGGGAGTTCGAGGACCAGAAGTTCACCCAGGTCGGGATGAACGCGATCGCCGGCCGCCGACCCACCCAGAAGAAGGAGCCGTTCCGCTTCGACCAGATGCGGCCGAGCTGTTACGACGTCGACGCCCGCGTGCGCGACATGGACATCAACGGCGTGTGGGCGGCGGTGAACTTCCCGTCGATGGTCACCGGGTTCTGCGGCCGCGTCTTCTTCAACGCCGAGGACCCCGAGCTGGGCCAGGCGTGCATCCGCGCGTGGAACGACTGGCTCTACGAGGAGTGGTACCTCGCGCACCCCACGCGCGTCATCCCGCTCGGCATCGCGTTCCTCAGCGACCCCGACGCCGCGGTGGCAGAGATCCACCGCAACGCCGAGCGCGGCTTCACCGGCATCTCCATGCCCGAGCGACCGCACGCGATCGGGTTGCCCGACCTGTGGCAGCGCGACCACTGGGACCCGATCATCCAGGCCTGCGTCGACACCGACACCGTCGTGTCGCTGCACGTCGGCAGCTCGGGCTCGGTGATGGGGCCGCCCGAGGCACCCGGGCTGCAGATCGGCGCCACGCTCTTCGGGCAGCTCTCGCTGCACGCGGCTGCGGAGTGGCTGTGGTCGGAGTACCCGGTGAAGCATCCGACGCTCAAGATCGCGATGAGCGAGGGCGGCATCGGCTGGGTGGCGATGCTGCTCGACCGGCTCGACAACCTCATCGACCGCTCGGGCTACGGCGCCGGGTGGGAGGAGCGCCCCGCCGACGTGCTGCAGCGCAACTTCTGGTTCTGCACGCTCGACGACCCGTCGACCATCGACACGCGCTACCGCATCGGCGTCGAGAACGTCATGGTCGAGACCGACTTCCCGCACGGCGACGGCACCTGGCCCGACACCCAGCTCGTGATCGAGAAGCTGTGGGGCCACATCCCCGACGACGAGCTGCGGATGATGTGCTGCGAGAACGCGGCCACGCTGTACCGGCATCCTCTCCCGGACGTCGTCCTTCCACGCTGACCTGCCGCATTCCCTGACTGCGCGGCGCCGGTCTGCGAAGCTACGCGGGGTATGACCGTCGCGCCCGAGGCTCCGCCCGCCGAGGCTCCGCACCCGTCGCGCATGGCCGCGTGGCGCGCGCACTCGTTCGGCCCGGCGTCGGAGCAGCCGTACCGGCGCCGCACCAGCGACTGGATCCGCCTGGTGCTCGGCGTCGGCATCCTGGCCTTCGCCATCTGGCACCAGGACGACCCGGGGGCGTTCGAGCAGAACCTGTTCACCACCCTGAACGGCCTGCCGGACCAGTTGGAGTCGTTGTTCCGGTTGCTCTACGACCTCGGCGCGCTCTGGGCTCTCGGGCTGGTCGTCGTGGCTGCGCTGGTGGCCCGCCGGTGGCGGCTCGCCCGCGACATGGCCGTCGGTGGTGTGCTCGCGTGGGTGCTCGGTCGGGCGATCGGCGCGATCGTGGTGGAGAACGCGAGCCTGAAGCAGACGCTCGACGTCGTCACCCGGGTCGGGAACGACTCGGCGGCGTTCCCGGCCGTCCGCCTCGCGGTGATCGTCGCAGTCATCTCGGTCGCATCTCCCTACCTGACCCGCCCGGTGCGGCGCCTGGGGGAGCTGCTCGTGCTGCTCATCGCGATCGCGTCGCTCTACCTCGGTACCACGCTGCCCGACGGCGCGCTCGCCGCGGTCGCGCTCGGCTGGGCGCTCGCCGCGCTCGTGCACCTCGCCTTCGGGTCGCCGGGCGGCCGACCCACGACCGCGCAGGTGGCGGCGACGCTCGGCGAGCTCGGGGTGAAGGCCGACGACGTGCACCTCCTGTCGAACCAACCGAGCACGGGGACCGCGATGTCGGCCCGCGACGCGACCGGCGAGCTCATGGTGCGGGTCCTCGGTCGCGACGAGGCCGACGCGCAGCTCATGTCGAAGTTCTGGCGCTTGCTGGCGTACAAGGACGGCGGTCCCGCGCTGCACATCACCCGGCTCGAGGACGTCGAGGCGCAGGCCTACGCGCTGCTCCTGGCCGAGCGCGCCGACGTCACCGTGCCGCCGGTGGTGGTGGCCGGCACCGCCGGCCCGGGCGCTGCGCTCATCGCCAGCCGCCCCCTCCCAGGCACACACCTGTGCGACGTCGAGCCGTCGGACGTCACCGACGCGATGCTCGCCGACCTGTGGCAGCAGGTCTCGTCGCTGCACGCGGCGCGGGTCGCGCACGGCCGGCTCAACGCCAACCACGTCGTCGTCGACGGCGCCACGATCGGCATCGACGGCTTCGAGTTCGCGACCGGCGCTGCGGCGACCGGACGGCGGGCCGCCGACGTCGCCGAGCTGCTCGTGAGCACCGCGTTGATCGTCGGCAACGACCGGGCGGTCGCCGCCGCCCGCGCCGGCCTGGGTGGCGACGGGGTCATCGAAGCCCTGCCGTACGTGCAGCCCGCGGCGCTCACCCGGGAGATGCGGACCGACCGACGCCACCGCAAGGAACGCTCGAAGCAGGTGGCCGACCTCCGGGAGGCCGCGGCGAGCGCCACCGATACCGAGCTTCCCCCGCTCCAGGAGCTCCACCGGGTCAGCGGCACCAACCTCATGATGGCGATCGGCACGCTCATCGCGATCTTCGCCCTGCTGAGCCAGGTCGGCAGCCCGCAGGAGCTGTGGGACACGATCACGAGCGCCGACATCGGCTGGCTGATCGTGGCGATGATCATCTCGCTCCTCACCAACTTCGCCACCGCCATTGCCCTCATGGGCACGGTGCCCATCAACCTGCCGCTCATCCGGACCGCCGAGCTGCAGCTCTCGATGTCGTTCTCGAACCTGGCCGTCCCCGCGGTGGGCGGCATGGCGGCGCAGATCCGGTTCCTGCAGAAGCAGGGCGTCGACCTCGCCTCCGCGGTCGCGTCCGGCGGGTTGCTGATCAACGTGGGCAACATCGTCGCCCAGGTCCTGCTGCTCGGTGTCGCGCTCCTGCTCGCGCCGACGAAGATCCACGTCGAACCCATCGACACACAGAAGCTCCTGACCTTCGTCCTCCTGGTCGTCGTCGTGCTCGTGGTCGTCGTCGGTCTCGTCCTCGGCATCCCGAAGCTCCGGAAGGTGGTGGTGCCGCCCACCAAGGCGGCGGCCGCGACGCTCTGGGAAGCGGTGCGCTCCCCGCGCCGGGTCGCGCTGCTGCTCGGCGGGAACGCGATCAACGCGCTCATGTACGCCGCGGTGTACTGGGCGTGCATCGAGGCGTTCGGTGGCTCGATCAACTACTGGACGCTGCTCTCGCTGAACATCATCATCTCGACGTTGGCTTCGCTGGTGCCCATCCCCGGCGGCAACACCGCGGTGTCGTCGGTGGGGATGTCGGGCGCGCTGGCGGCGGTGGGTGTGCCCACGGAGATCGCGGTCGCGGCGGTGCTCGCCGATCAGCTCGTCGCCAGCTTCCTGCCCGCGATCCCGGGCTGGTGGGCGACCAACGACCTCCTGCACGACGACTACCTGTGAGCGCATGAGCGACTTCAACCAGACGATGGACGACATCGCCCAGGGCTTCGAGGCCGTCGGCGTCGCGGTGTTGGCGATCGGGTTCACGGTCGGGTTCGTGCGGGCCGGCCTGGCGTTCCTGCGTCGGGAACCGCAGCGGGCGATCTACCGCGCGCTGCGCAGCTTCGTCGGACGCACCATCCTGCTCAGCCTCGAGATCCTCGTCGCCGCCGACCTCATCCGGACGGTCGCGGTCGACCCGTCGATCGAGAACGTCGGCGCACTGGCGCTGATCGTGCTGATCCGGACGGTGCTCAGCTTCTCGCTCGACGTCGAGATCGAGGGCCGGTTGCCCTGGCGCTCGGCCAAGCCCGCGCCGGAGTAGCGGCCGGCCAAGACGGCGTCGCAGACGTTTGTCAGACTGTCCCGGTGCCGGACGGGCCCACTGACGCCACCGAGGCCGTCGCACGTTTCATCGACTGCGTCAACCGGCGTGATGTCGACGGTCTCGGCGACCTGATGACCGACGACCACACCCTCCACGTGTTCGACGAGCCACCTCTCGTCGGTCGAGCCGCCAACCTCGAGGCGTGGCTGGGCTACGCCACCTCGTTCCCCGAGTACGTCATCCACGCGCACGCGTTCGCCCCCGCGGGCGACCGCGTCGCCGTCCTCGGCCACACCACCGGATCGCACCTCGGTCTCCCCGATGACGACGAGCGCGCGCTGACGCTCATCTGGGTCGCCGCCGTGGGACACGGCCGGCTCTCGTGTTGGTGCCTCCTCGAAGACACGCCGGAGCACCGGGCCGACCTCGGACTCCCGACTGGTTGACGAGCATCCCCGGTACGGCGCCCCGACTGCCAGGCCACCGGAGCGGCCGCTTCGGGCGAATTGGGCTACGCTCCCGAGATCCTGCAGAGGGGGCCTCAGTGCAGACTCTCGATCGCGAACAGCAGGCCACGCTGGCCAAGCTCGACCCGAGTCCGGTGCGCACCGAGCGTGCGCCGCAACCCCCAAGCCGCACGATCGCGGTCGCGTGGGTGCTGCGCTGGGCGATGGCGGTGCTACTGCTCGGCGCCGCCGGCATCCACTTCGCGGCGATGGGCGAGCACGCCGGAGTGTCGTGGACGCACGGTCTCTTCTTCGGGTTCACGGCATGGGCCCAAGTCATGCTCGCCGCGCTGCTCGTGCTCGGACCGGCGCGGCGTTCCATCCAGGTGATGATCGCGTTCAACTTCGCGGTGATCGTCGTGTGGATCGTGTCGCGCACGGTGGGCATCGCGATCGGCACCGACGGGACGCCGGAGTCGATCGGGTTCGCCGACGCGCTGTGTGCGGCGTTCGAGGCGCTCGCCATCGGTCTCGGGCTGCTCGTCATCTGCGGCGGTGTCGCGCGCAAGCGGATCCGCCTGTCCGCGGGTTGGGCCTTCGCGGGCCTGGTCGCCATCGTCGTCGCGGCGCTCTCCAGCTTCGGCTTCAGCCCGGCGATCGCCGACGGCAGCGGTGGCGGGCACACCCACGGGCCGACTGAGGTCGTCGCCGCGCCCGCGGCCGGGAGCGCCGCACCGGCGGCGCACGTCCACGGCTCGACCGGGACGACCGATCTGAACGGCCACGAGGTCCAAGGCGTCAAGGCGCAGGACATCGCCGCCGAATCCCAGCCCGACGTGCCGCTCGACGCCGCGACCCGGGCCACGCTCCAACAGCAGCTCGTCACCGCCCGCGACACCGCGATGCGCTACCCGACCGTCGCCAGCGCCGAGGCCGCGGGCTACCACGTCATCGGTGGCTTCGGACCGGGGAGCGGGGCGCACTACATCGGCGGCATCCTCGGTGGCTTCGGGGCGGGCTTCGATCCCGGCCGGCCGCTGTCGCTGATCTACGACGGCACCAGCCCCACCTCCCAGATGGTGGGTCTCATGTACTACGGCATGGGCAACACCGCACCCGAGGGATTCGCCGGTCCGAACGACCACTGGCACCGTCACAGCAACATCTGCACCAAGGGGGCCGACGTCCTGTTCCCGCCCGACTCGGACGTGTCTGCGGAACAGTGCAGAGCGCTCGGCGGGTTCTTCATGACGATCACCGGCTGGATGGTGCACGCGTGGGTCGTGCCCGGGTGGGAGAGCCCGCAGGGGGTCTTCTCACACGAGAACCCGAACCTGCGGTGCGCCGACGGTACGTTCAACACCGACAAGATCGGTCGCTGCCAGGGTTCGTGACGGATTCGCCGGTCAGCGCGCCTCGCCCGAGTGCCAAGCAAGCTGACGGCATGGAGCCACGCGAGGTCGCCGACCGCTACGCCGCCATCGCCGAGGGCCTGGACGCCCGGGTCGCCGGGTGCACCGCCGCCGACTGGGCTGCGTCGACGCCGTGCCCCGAGTGGACGGTGCGCGACCTCCTGGAGCACGTGGTCGGCGTGCACCGCATCGCGTTGGCGCTGCTCGACGAGGCGGCCGCCTCTCCCGAAGCGGGCGAGGACGTCGGCGCCGCCTGGAAGACCGTCACCACGGCCATGCGCCAGGCCCTGCGCGACCCGGAGCGGGCGACGCGCGTCGTCAGCCCACGCTTCGGCGACATGCCGTTCGAGGACCTGGTGAGCCGCATGGTGTGCAGCGACACCCTGGTCCACACCTGGGACGTCGCCCGGGCCACCGGTCAGGACGAGCGCCTCGACGACCGCGCGGTGGCGGTGGCGTGGACCTGGATGCAGCCGGCGGGCGAGACCCTGCGCGCGTCGGGCGCGTTCGGCCCCGCGGTCGAACCGCCGGAGGGCGCCGACACCCAGACGAAGCTGCTCTGCTTCCTGGGCCGCACCGCCTGACCCTGACGCCCAAGAACGGGGTCAGGAGGGCGTCGCGGGTGCCGCACCCGCGTGCACCTCGTGCGGGTGCTGACGGCGGAACGCGTACACGGCGATGCCGCCGAGTGGGATGGGGAGCCAGAAGGTGAGCAGCCGGTAGACCAACGTCGCGACCAGTGCGTCGCCGGTGGAGATGCCGGCAACCGCCAGCGTTGCGGCCAACCCGGCCTCGACGAACCCGAGGCCCCCCGGTGTGAACGGCAGCAGGCCCAGCACCGAGGCCACCACGAACGCCAGGAGCACCAGCGCGGGGTTGGGATCGGCCGACAGGCCGCACAGGGTGCAGATGAGCACGCCGTACTCGAACAGCCAGCGCCCCAGCGACGCGCCCAGCGCGATCTCCCACCGCGGCCCGATCTCCCGTCGGATGCGATCGCGGCTCTCGATCAACCGGGTCCCGAGCTCCCGGTCCGTCGCCGCGCCGCGCCGCAACTTGCATCGCACCCACGCGACCACCCGGCCCAGGAGCAGCAGCGGGCGGTCGGCGACGAACAGCGCGATGCCGATCGCGACCATGAGCAGGAACACAGGGATGCCGATCCAGAACGCCTGCAGCAGGCCGTCGGGCACCTGAGTGCCGAAGAGCACGAACGGCAGTGCGAACACGGGGAGGGCGACGATGGCCGCGGTGCTCAGCACCGATTGCACGGTGAGCGCGGTCGCCGCGTGCGCGACGCCGAAGCCGGCATCGGCGAGCATGTTCGCCTGCAACGCGGTGCCGGTCGCGCCACCGCCGGGCGTGATGCGGTTGAACGCGTTCCCCGCCAATTGGGTGGTGACCACCGAGAACCAGTCGCGCGTGCCGAGCGCGATCGCCTGTACCAGCCAGACGCAGGCGAAGCTGCCGAGCGCGCACAGCACCGCGGGCAGGAGCCAGATCGGCTCGACGTCGCCGAGGCGGTCGTAGGCCGAGAACACCTCCGCGATGCTCGGCGCGAACAGGTAGAGGCAGATGGCGCTGATGGCCAGGAACGCCACCCGCCCGACCGACCACCGGGGGTGCTCGTGGCGCACGGGCCCGTGGTGCTCCTCGTGCTCCTCGGGCGCTTCCTGGCGTCGGGGGTCGGACGGGGGCACGCTCGCCTCCTGCGCGTGGTCGTGGGCGTCGGGACCGACGTCAAGCATCGTCGATCTCTTCCACGTGGGACTCCTCCACGGCGGCGACCTCGTGCGGATAGTGACGAGCGGCGATCATGAGGAAGATCGAGCTCGCACCGAGCAACGGCAGTAGCAGGAGGAACGCAAGCCGCAGCCCTTCGGCGCCACCGCCACCCAGCTGACTCGAGAGTAGGCCGAACAGCAGCGGTGCCGCTGCCTGTGCGGCGACCCGGGCGATCATGCGGGCGCTCTCGGTGCGGCCCCGCAGCTGCGGGTGCACGACGTCGAGGCGCGCCGCCTCGAGCGGCGCGATGGGCGCGGTCAGCAACGCCCCCGACACCACGAGGAACGGAAGCGCCACCGCGAGCGACGACACCAGGAACACCGGCGCCAACGTGATCGCGGCCGCGAGGTAGCTCCAGACGCCGATGTGGATCCGGCCCGTGAGCACGCCCCGCTCGATGAGCAGATCGCCGAAGCGTCCGCCCGCGACCACACCGACGAAGCCACCGACGCCGACCAGTGGGATGAGGATCGACGCCTCCGAGGCGGAGATGCCGAACTGGTCGACCAGGAACAGCACGCCGAACACCTGCAGCGCGGTGAAGAAGACGTCGCCGAGCGCCGACGCGATGATGATCATCACCACCGTGCGGACATGCAACACGTACTCGATCGCCGGGCGCAGCGGCAGCTCGGACACGTCGCCCTCGAGGACCACGTCCTCCTTGGGTTCGATGCCCTGCTCCTCGACGAGCTCGGCCAGGTGCGTGGGCGCGTCGATGCCGCAGCTGCCGCGTCCCGGAAGGTCGTTCTCGCCGCCGCGGCGCGGCTCCGGCACGCGCGCGACGGCCCAGGCCACCGCCAGGCCCATGAGGGCCAGCACGACGAACACGCCGCGCCACGAGGTCAGCCAGACCACGACGCCGGCCACCAGGAACCCCGCCCCGGCGCCGACCAGCTCGCCGCTCTTCACCCAACCGAGGACGCGCCCGCGCACGTCGGCAGGGAAGAGGTCGCCGACGATCGACGTGACGGGAGGACCGCCGGCCGCGCTCAACACACCGAGGCTGATGCGCGCGGCGAAGAGGACCGCGAACGACATCGCGGCCGCGGCGACGCCCATGGCCAGGCACCAGATGGCGATGCAGACCACGAGGATCGTGATCCGCCGCGTGCGGTCGGTCAGGATCCCGATGGGGATGATCGCCAGCGCGCCGACGATCGCGAACGCGCTCGCGAGCAGCCCGATCGCCGCGTTCCCGACGCCGAACTCCGACTTCAGCGCCGGCGCGAGCGCGCCGAGCGCGGTTCGGTCGGCGCCATCGAGCGCGAGCACCGCGGCGAGCGCGACGACGGCGGCGCGGTGCTTCCGGTCGCGGAGCACCGACTCGTCGGCGGCGCGGACCGATTCGGTGGCCACGGGCAGGGGGTGCCCATTCCGGGCCCTCCGGAACCCTGGCGGAGTCAGGCGCCGGCGAGCAACCGCCGGGGGTTGTCGACGAAGATCGTCTCGACGTCGGCGTCGGTGACGCCGCGCTCCAGAAGCCGGGGAACGAAGTCGGTGAGGATGTAGGTGTACGGCCGCTGCCACACCTGCCACGCGATCTCCTCGCGGCGCGTCGCCGCCGCGTCGCGGTTCTGCGGCGGCACCCAGAACGACGACCGGGGCGCGGTGAGCGCGCAGATGTGGTCCTGCGACAGGCAGACCTGGTCGGTGAAGCCTTCGCGGACCAGGGTGGCCACGTGGTCGGCGCGACGTTCGTCGGGCGCGAGGATCTCGAGGCCGATGCGATCGACGCCGACGAAGGTGCCGCGCTCGGCGAGCTTGCGAATCGGCGCCACGTCGGTCTGTTCGTCCTGGTGACCGATGAGGACACGACCGAGATCGGCGCCACCGTCGGCGAAGAGGTCCTGCTGCACGTCGCCGTGCTTGGAGTTCTCGGTGTGCGTGATGATCGCGCAACCGACCTCGCGCTGGGCGAGCGCGGCGCCGGTCAGACACCGCGACTCCGCCGGGGTCACCTCCACGCCGGTGGCCGCCTTGATCGCCCCGGCGCGGATCCCGCCCGTCCCGGCGATGCCCTCGGCGAGCTCCCGCACGTAGAGCTCGGCGATCTCCTCGGGGTCGCGGGCGCGCCAGTAGAACGGCAGCCCGGACGAGAGGTGCTCGGTGTAGAAGCCGGTGGTGCACACGATGCGCATCCCCGACCGCGACGAGATCTCCGCGTAGAGCTCGGGATCGCGCCCGAGCTCGATGGGACACGGGTCGACGAACGTGCGGAACCCGGCGTCGAGCAGCTCACCCATCTTGTCGACCGCACGCTCCACGGTCTCGGCGCGGTCCCAGGAGTACGTCGGGTCGAGCTCCTCGCCGTAGTACGAGATGCGGATGTGCTCGTGGACGAGGGTGCGCCCGAGGTCGGCGCCGTCGACGGGACCGGTGACGGTCTGCACGGCGGTCATCAGCGCACTCCTTCGTACTGCGCGGCGAGCACCGCGAGCAGCTCGGCGACGAGGTCCGGCCGCGAGAGCATGGGCGAGTGGCTCGTGTCCCAGACGACGCGGTCGTCGGCGTGCTTCGCCATCTCGCGTTGCGAATCGGGATGCACCGCCCGATCGTCGGTGCAGACCACGTAGGTCGACGGCATCTGCGTCCACGCGGGAGGCGGGACGTCGGCGCCGCCCAGTGCTTGCGTGTCCACCCCGCTCGGCATGGGGCGCAACCTCGCCACCGACGTGCCCGCGACGTCGGGGTCGCAGTCGTGGTAGAAGTCCGCCACCGCGTACTCGGGATCGACCGCCAGTGAACCGTCGTCGCCGTGCACGAGATGCTCCATCAACGACGTCGGCTGCATGATCGCGGCCATCTCGGCGTCGTCCGCCACCTGGACCGCGCAGAGGTACACGAGCCGGTCGATGTCGTCGCGGCCGCTGGCGGCCCGCGAGATCACCATCCCCCCGTAGGAGTGGCCGCACAGCACCACCGGCCCGTCGACCGCGTCGAGCAGCGCGCGCACGGTGCCGGCGTCGGCCTCGAGCCCGGTGAGCGGCAGATCGGGCGCCAGGTTGGGGATCCCCTGCTCGTCGAGCAGGCTGCGAACCGGTTCCCAGCACCACGCGCCGTGGAACGCTCCGTGTACGAGCACCACCGTCGTCATGGCGGCGACGCTATCCCCGGACGCTGACGCGCTCCAGCTCGTCGTGCACCGCAGCCTCGACCGTGGTGCCGGCGAAGAAGGACGGGTTGGTGCCGGCCCAGAGCGACACTGCGTGCTCGAAAGTCAGGGCCCGGAAGTCGGCCGCGCTGGCGTGCCCGTCCTCGACCAGCTCCCACGCCTCGGGCAGGACCTCGCGGATGTCGGGGACGTCCCAGTGGCCGATGTCGGACGCGAACAACGCCTTCAGGCGGGCACCACCCGGGTTGCGGCGGGTGTCGAACGCGAGCGCGGTCATCGGGTCGTCGGCCTCGCACCCGAAGTGGAAGGCGGTGGTGAACACGTCGCGGATGTCGTCGACGTCACTGATGCCGCAGCGGGCGAACTCGTCGAGCGTCTCCGGGTCCTCGTCGGGCAGGCTGAGCATACGCAGGCCGTCGTCGAGCCGGTCGAGCCGCTCCCGGTAGCGGGGCGATCCGTGCTGCTCGAACAGATCGGCGAGCTGGACGCGGTCGAGGTGCGCCGGGTTGTAGTGCTCGACCGCCTCACGGTTGCGCTTCTCCCAGTGGCCCACGAGGTTGGCGTACAGCGCCGCGGCCCACGCCACACCGCCCTCCTGGAACGCGAACCGCAACGTGGGAAACCGCTGCGGCACGCCACCCAGGAACAGCGACAGCGCGAGCAGCTCACCGGCGATGGCGAACATGCCGATGTGGTTGAACACGTAGTTGCTGACCGACGCCCGGATCGTCCACCCCATGGCCGCGGTGTGGAACGTGGGCGACACGCCGAGGTCGACGCACCGCTGCCACACCGGGTCGTAGTCGTAGAGCGAGTCCAGGCCGAGGGAGTCCAGCCAGCGCGCCGCGCGCGAGGGCGGGTCCACGCCCGGCGCGGGGCGGGCAACGGGCCCACCGAACATGAACGCCTTCAGCCCCAGCTCACCGGTCGCGTGGTCGAGCTCCGCGATCGCCTCGTCGGGCGTGTGCATCGGGATGATGCCGACGGGTGTGAGCGTGTCGACGTGATCGCGGAACGCCTCCGCGTAGAAGGTGTTGAACGCCCGCGCGAGCGGACGCCGGATGGCGGCGTCGTCGAGCGCGGCCGGGACCAGCCCGTACGTCGGGTAGAGCACGGCATGGTCGATGCCGAGCTCCGGCAGGCGCTCGGCCAGGAGCTCGGGGAGGAGCGCGGTCCCACGGTCGAGCGTGTTGCGGGTGGGCAATCCCCACCACGACGTGCGGACGAGTCCGGCGCCGCGCATCTGCTCGGGGGAGAGGCCGTGGACGGCCGACCCACCGCTCGTCACCAGGTCCATGGCCGCGACCGCGTCGTCGCCCGCCTGGGCCTGCAGGATGTCGCGCACCAGCGGGAGGTACTCGATGGCGTGACCGTCGGAGTCGATCACCGGGTGGTCGAGTCCGGCCTTGATGCGCGTGACCGCGTCGCTCGGGAGGTATGGCATCGCGTCATTCTGGCCCGCCACCGGAGGGGCCGCCGTACGATGCACGACCCATGGACACCGAGGAGCCCCGCGTCCGCCTCGAGCGTGACGGCGACGTCGCCGTCGTGGTGCTCGACGACCCGGCGCGGCGGAACGCGCTGTCGTACGAGGTGACGACCCAGCTCGCGGCTGCGGTCGAGGAGGCCGCCGCCGATCCCGACGTCGGGGCGCTGGTGCTGACCGCCACTCCCCCGGCCTTCTGCGCCGGCGGATCGGTGGACGACCTCCTCGAACCGCGGGCGTCGCTGCGGGAGATGTACGCCGGGTTCCTCGCCCTCACCCGGCTGACCATCCCGTCGGTGGCAGCGGTGAACGGGCCGGTGATCGGCGCCGGGGTCAACCTGCCCCTCGCCTGCGACGTGATCCTGGCCTCGCCGAAGGCGCGCTTCGACCCGCGGTTCATGGATCTCGGCATCCACCCCGGCGGTGGCCACCTCTGGCGGATGCAACGGCTCGTCGGACGGCAGGCCGCCGCCGCACTGGTCATCTTCGGCGAGTCGCTGTCGGGCGAGGAGGCCGCGCGCGTCGGCCTGGCGTGGCGCTGCGTCGACGACGACGAGCTGCTCGCCACCGCGGTCGCCCTGGCCCGGCGGGCGGCCGACCGGCCGCGCGAGCTCGTGGCGCGGGCCAAGGCGGTGCTCGACGCGTCGGCCGGCATCGACACCTCGGCGGACGCGTTCGAGCTGGAGTTCCCGCACCAGGACTGGTCGATGCACCAGCCCGCGTTCCAGGAACGCCTGGCGCAGCTCCGTGCCCGGCTCGAGAAGCCCTGACCTCCCGGCACGGCTCCGCTACATCTCCACTTCGACGGTCGATTCCGCTGCGCCGTCCCGCCCTCCGGGCACGGCTCCGCTACATCTCCACTTCGACGACGTGGAACTCGATCCGGTAGACGAGCGTGTCGTCGGCGACCGGCCCCGCGTGGGCGGTGCGTCGCCGCAACGACTCACGGTCGGCCTCGCCACACCGCCGGACGTCGCGCGCGCTGACGGTGGAGAACGGCACGAGCTCGATGTCGTCGATCTCGATCTCGCCCGGCCCCACGCGGTACCGACCGCCGACCTTGACCTTGGGGCGTGCCCAGAGCCGGAACGAGAGGGTCACCTCGCCGGACAACACAGGGGCCCGCAGCTCCGGGCTGAACTGCACCGATGCACGGTACGCCCTCATCCGCCCCGGTGACCGCCTCCGTACCACGGGTGTGGAGCACACCGAATCCGACCCGAGCGTCGCCGACGCCGACGCCGAGCTGGTCGCGGAGGCCCTCGCCGCGGACCCCGAGGCCCCGGTGCCACCGGATGCCGTCTCCCTCTGGACCCTGACCGATCCGGGAACGACCGCGGTGCTCCCCGACTGGTACATGCCGCCGCCGATGCGGGCGAGGGCGCTCACCGGCTGGCGACGGCACCTCGTGCGGTGGAACGTGGCGTTCATCATCGCCTCGTTCCTCGCCATCAACGCGGCGGGGCTCTGCAACAGCTACGGCCAGCTGCACCTCTAGGGCAGCTCGCCCGGGTGTGCGCGGGACGAAGCACGTAGTCTCCCCCTGACCCGGGGGAGGACGCATGCCGACCGCTGACGACGCCGCGACGCAGATGCAGCTGCGCGCGCTGGCCGAGCGCTACGCCCAGGGCGTCGACCGGCGCGACGTCGACACCTTCCTCGCCCTGTTCCATGCCGACGCCGTCATCACGATCCACGACCCGAGCGAGACCGAGGAACCGCGCCAGATCCGCGGCGCGGAGCGCCTGGCGAAGGTCCCGGAGGCGATCAAGCGATACCCGAAGACCTTCCACATGCTCGGCCAGTCGACGTACGACATCGGCGACGGCGAGGCGACCGGCGAGGTCTACTGCATCGCGCACCACCTCACGCCCGACGCCCACGGCGGGACCGACTACGTGATGTTCATCCGCTACGAGGACACGTACCGCACCGACGACGAGGGCGTCTGGAAGTTCGCCGAGCGCCGGCTGCGGGTCGACTGGACCGAGACGCGTGCGGCCAATCCGCCGGCCCGCTAGGAGGAGACGATGGACGGAGCACTCGCGGGGCAGCGTGCGGTGGTGGTGGGCGGCGGCTCGGGGATCGGCCTCGCCTCGACCCGTGCACTGGCGGGGGACGGCGCGCACGTGACGATCGCGGGTCGCACCGAGCAGAAGCTCGTGGACGCGACCACCACGCTCGCCGACGAGGGCCTGGACGTCGCGTACTGCGTGTGCGACGCCCTCGACGGGTCCTCGGTGCGGGACGCGGTCGAGGCCGCGTCCGACGGCCAACGCCGGCTGCAGATCGCCGTCGTGGTACCCGGCGGCGGCAACATCTCCCCGGTCCTGCTCATCGACGACGACGACTTCAGCCGGGAGGTCGACAACAACGTGCGCCCGGTGTTCCTGTTCCTGAAGTACGCCGGGCTGGCGATGGTGCGCGGCGGTGGTGGCTCGGTCGTCGCCATCTCGTCGACTGCGGCCGTGTTCTCCAGCCGGTACCTGGCCTCGTACGCCGCGGGGAAAGCAGCGGTCGACCAACTGGTGCGCGTCGCGGCCGACGAGCTCGGGCCCCTCGGCGTGCGCGTCAACTCGGTGCAACCAGGGTTGACGCAGACGGCCGCGACCGAAGGGATGTTCCGCAACCCGAAGATGATGGATGCGTTCCTCGCCGAACAGCCGATCCAGCGTCACGGCCAACCCGACGACATCGCGCAGGCAGTCCGCTACTTCGCCGGCCCGGAGTCGTCGTGGGTGACCGGGCAGACCCTCACCGTCGACGGTGGCAACACGCTGCGCTCGTTCATCGACTACGCGAGCCTGATCCCCATCCCGGACACCCGCGCCATCGCTCTCGGCACCGAAGGAGATTCCGCATGAACCGTGCCCCCCAGTCGACCGAGGCCTTCGACGAGCTGATCGCCGCGCTGCAGGAGATCCGCGACGCCTACGTCCTCAACGATCAGCGCTTCACCGACGACCTCGACGTCGTCGAGGGCTTCCGGTACGTGACCGAGGTGCTGTCGGGCGCGTCCGAGTTCTTCATGGAGGCCGATCCCGACCACCCGCGCATGGCCTTGATCGTGACCCCGGCGCGCAAGCTCCAGGGCGACAACCCGGACTCGATCTACCACTTCGCCCGGATCGACGGCGGCCGGTCGTACCGCGTGTTCGGCGTCCGGGGCGAGGAGGCGTACATCTCCTTCACCGTGCACGCGGCAGCCGTCGACGGGGGCTTCAACGGGCGCGTGCTCGCCGACATCAACGACAGCCAATTCACGTTCGCACCCGACGGCTCGTACGAGATCGTGTTCAGCGCCGAGCCCCACGACGGCAACTGGGTGAAGCTCGATCCCGACGCCCGCATGATCATCGTGCGCAGCTACTTCCTGCGGGAGCGGTCGGCGCAGAACGACCCCACCGTGACGGTGCGCATCGGGATCGAGTGCCTCGACGACGTCGCGCCCCCGCCGCCCCTCGACGACGCCACGTTCGCCGGCCGTCTGCGCGACGGGGTCGCGTTCCTGCGCCAGTGCACCGTCGGGCAACCGTTGCCGGGCACGCCGTCGCCGGCGCCGTTCATGGCGAGCGAACCCAACCACGTGGGCCAACCGTGGAGCTTCCGCAACGCGGGCGTCGACGCCGCCGGTGCAGTCGACATCTTCTACTCCATGGGCCGGTGGGACCTCGGCCCCGACGACGCCCTGGTCATGCGGGGCACGATCCCGCCGTCGCGCTTCACCAACGTGATGCTGTGGAACCGGCACATGCAGACGTTGGAGTACGTGCACCGCCAGAGCTCGCTCAACAGCGCGCAGATCTCGTACGACTCCGACGGCTCCTACGCGATCGTGGTCGCGCACCGCGATCCGGGGGTGCCCAATTGGCTCGACACCGGCGGGCACCGCGTCGGCACGATCTTCTGGCGCTACCTGCTCCCCGAGAACGACCCGGTGATGGCGGAGTGCGAGGTCGTGCCGGTCGACAGCCTGCGCTGACGCGTCGGGTCAGTCGAGCGCCAGCCCCGCCGCGACCGCGGCGCCGAGCTCCCAACACGCCTCGAGGTCCGCGCTCGTCGGCGCGCCGATCACCGACACCGGGGCCTGCACGCCGCGCCACCGGAGCCCGGTGGTAGCGACCTCGATCGCGCGCAGCGCGCCGGTGGTGTCGTTGTTGCCGTGCACGTACACGCCGAAGGGGCGACCGATCGTCGCCTCCAGGCACGGGTAGTAGATCTGGTCGAAGAAGTGCTTGAGCGCGCCCGACATGTAGCCGAGGTTGGCCGGTGTGCCGAGCAGGTAGCCGTCGGCCGCCAACGCGTCGCTCACCGAGGCCTGCAGCGCGGCGCGCGTCACCACGTCGACACCTTCGATCTGCGGATCGGTCGCGCCCGACTGCACCGCGTCGAACATGGCGTGCACCGACGGCGAGGTCGTGTGGTGGACGTGCAACAGAGTCACAGCCATCAGGAGATGCCGCGCAGTCGTTGCCGGAGGCGGGACGGCGAAGCGGAATCGACCATCATGGAGATGCAGCGCAGTCGTTGCCGGAGGCGGGACGGCGAAGCGGAATCGACCATCATCAAGGCGCGCAGCGTACGAGCTGCAGCGGGGTACGCTCGTCGGAGTGGCAGCGGTTGACGACGATCCGGCGGCCGGGGCCCCGTCCCTCGCGCTGCTGGCGCTGGAGATGCGGGCCTGGCCTGAGCTCGCGCTGTTCCTCGCCTCGTGGCCGCTCTGGCTCGCGCAACCCCGCGGCGACGGCCATCCCGTCCTCGTGCTCCCACCGTTCGGCGCGACCGATGCGTACACGAGCCCGCTGCGGGCGGTGCTGCGCGCGCTCGGGTACTCCAGCCACGGCTGGGGCCTGGGCCAGAACCTGGGCCCGACCGCGGCGATTCTCGACGGCGGCCCGAAGCGGCTGCTCGAGCTGGCCGAGCGGACCGGCCGTAAGGTCAGCATCATCGGCTGGAGCGCGGGCGGGATCCTCGGGCGCGAGGCGGCGCGGCGCCATCCGGAGGTCGTGCGGCAGGTGATCACGCTGGGCTCGCCGTTCCGGCTGCTGCTCGACGATCGCTACAAGACCCACGCCGCGTTCTTCTACAAGCTCGCGGAGCGGTGGCACGCCGCGCCGACCGAGCCGATGCTCCGCGTGGAGTACCGCGAGCCGCTGCTCGAGGTGCCCGCCACCGCCATCTACACGCGCACGGACGGTGTCACCAGCTGGCAGTGGTGCCTCGAGGACGACGGCCCGTGCTCGGAGAACATCGAGGTGTACGGCAGTCATTGCGGGCTCGGGCACAACCCGGCGGCGATCGTCGCCATCAAGGACCGGCTCGCGCAGCCCGAAGGTGAGTGGAAGCCGTTCCGCGCGCCGCGCGCGCTGCGCCACCTGTTCCCGCACTGACGCGCCTGTCGCTGCGGTCAGGGACGGCCGGCGCCGGGCACGGCAACGTCGTACGCGTCGATGCGACCGGTGCGGCGACCGGCGAGCGCGTCCGCCTTCCAGTCGGCGGCGACGCAGATGAGGAGCGTGCGCCGGTCGGGCCCACCCAACACGCACGCGACGGGGATCACGTCGTCGTACGCGATCGAACCGGTCACCTCGCCACCCTCGCGTACTCGGAACACCCGGGCGCCGATCGGGTCGGCCACCCACACCGCACCCTCGGCGTCGAGGCAGATGCCGTCGGGCGGCGCCACCGGCACGTTGTCGCGCTCGGGCACCAGCTCGGCGT
Organism: uncultured Actinomycetes bacterium; assembly: GCA_963819475.1. Taxonomy (GTDB): domain Bacteria; phylum Actinomycetota; class Acidimicrobiia; order IMCC26256; family DASPTH01; genus DASUAS01. The sequence goes on along the minus strand of CAWFWE010000008.1, from coordinate 331,934 downwards.
AGGTCCGCCGGTCGGTGAGGGTACCGTCCTCGCGGACGGTGAAGGCGGTGAGGCGCATGCCGCTGCTCTCGGCGACGATCAACGTGCGGCCGTCGTCGGTGAGCACGTGGCCGTTGGGCGACTGCAGGTCGTCGGCCGCGCTCTCCCACGTGCCGTCGGGGCCCACCCGGAAGGTCTGGCCGGGCCGTCGGTCGGTGCCGAGGTCCTGGATGCGGGTGCCCATGTCGCCGATGTACGCGGTGCCGTCGGCGCTCACGATCATGTCGTTGAGCGAGCCCCGCGCCGCCGACGACAGGTCGGCCTGCACCGCGATCGCACCGTCGGGCTCGACGCGGAGGAGGCGCTGGGTCTCCATGGCGACCACCAGGAGGCGACCGTCGGGCAACCAGCCCAAACCGGACGGCTCGTCATCCTCGATGCGGACGATCGTCGTCGTGTCACCGCCGAGGGTGGTGGCGACCACCCGGTGGTCGTGCATGTCGCTGAACCAGAGCCGACCGTCGTGCCACCGGGGTCCTTCACCGAAGACGAGGCCGTCGAGGATGGTACGGACGTCGGCCGGCAGCGCCATCGGCGCACGCTACCGGCCCCTGTGTAACGTCGGCCAGATGAACCAGCCGGTTTCTGCTGCGCGTGTCGCCGATCTGCTCGGCGACTCCCTCCCGGATCCGGCGCGGATCCCGGCCGAGGCGTTCGACCTCGTCGCCGCCACGCGGGACCTCGTCGAAGCGGTGGTCATGACCGACGTCGATGCCGAGAAGCGCGCCGACGCGGCCGCCGAGCTACGCCGGCTCACCGGGGTGCTGGGTGCCACGCGTCGCGCCGACCAACTGTTCCTGGCTCGTCACGCCGATGGTCGGGTGGAGAGCCTGACCCAGGCCGGGTCCGGTCGGCTCAACCCGCAGGCGCCGCCCATCGAGTGGGTCCACCGACCGAAGGAACCGCCGCCCGGTTCGCCGCCCACGCCGGTCGAGGTCCGCGCCCGGTGCACCTTCGGCCCGCAGCACGCGGGTTCGCCCGGGCGCGTGTACGGCGGTGTGCTCGCGTGCGCGCTCGACGAGGTGCTCGGCGTCGCCGTCCTCGTGTCGGGCGCCACCGGGATGACGGTCGCGCTCACCACCTCGTTGAAGGGCGGCACGCCCTACGGGGTCCCGGTCGACATCGTCGGCCGCTACACCGGGAGCGAGGGGCGCAAGAGCCACGCGTCGGGTGAGGTCGTGGTCGACGGGAAGGTCACGGCCGAGGCGACGGCGATCTTCGTGGGCGAACGCCCCTGATGGACGCGTCGGACGTCGTGTCGGGCGCCGCGTGGCAGGCGTTCTGCGAGCGCCTCGCCGCGCTGGGTGACCGCATCCTGGCCGACGACTTTCCGGGGGATGCGCGTGATCGCGCCGAGGGCATGCGACACCTCGCCACCCAGACCGCGTGCTGGCTCACCTACGCCACCGGCTACAGCGACCCCGACTACCCGGCGTTCTTCCGCAGCGCCGACCCCACCTACGCGTGGGGCGGCCCGAACGTCGATCAGGTGGCGCGGCGCGCCACCATCGACGGCGCCGGCACGTACCGAGTGTCGGGTCGCATGGGATCGTGCGAGGAGTTCGTGCTGCAACTGAAGGGCGGCACGACGCAGAGCGGCGGCGCCAACATCGGCACCGAGGTCTCGGCGTCGTCCCTCGGGCTGCGACCGGGTGACGCGTTCGAGGTCCTGCTCGGCGGCGAGGAGCAGGCGGGCACGTGGCTCCCCCTGGCGCCGGGCCCGGGCTTCGTGCACGTGCGCGACTACTACTTCGAGTGGGCACCGGCCGAGCCCGCGACGTTCGTCATCGAGCGGCTCGACACCGAGGGCACGTCGGCACCGACGGTGAGCGCGGCGCGCGTCGCCGCGATGCTGGAAAGCGCCGCGGACGAGGTCGAGCACTCGGTGATCTACTTCCGCGACCTGCAGGAACGCATGCGCGACGCCCAGGAACGCAACCGGTTCGGGGTACCCGACGTCTCCGGGCGCGGCGTGCAGGACATCATCTACAGCCACGGCTTCGTGAGCCTGGGCGACGACGAGGCCGTCGTGGTCGAGCTGGATCCGCGCGCGGCCGCGCTGTGGGGCATCGGCTGCTACTCGCGTGCGTGGTACGAGCCGCTCGACTACGCGACCCGCGTGACCAGTCGCAACCACCGCCAGGTCACGCCGGACGCCGACGGGGTCGTGCGGGTCGTGATCGCCGGCCGCGACCCCGGCTCCGCGAACTGGCTCGACACTCAGGGCCGCGCCGAGGTGCTCACCACCGCGCGTTGGTTCCGCCCGCCGGAGCCGCCGACGATCCACGCCGAGGTCGTGCCGTTCGCGAAGCTGGCCGACCACCTGCCCGACGGTCATCCGATGGTCGACGCCGAGGCGCGCGCCGCCGAGATCCGGGGGCGCACCGCGCACGTCGCCTGGAGGTACCGCACATGAGCGAAGTGCCCGCGAGCCGGGTATCCCGGCGAGCAACGCAGCGGGGGCCGAGCGCCCCGGCGCACGCGAGCGAGCCACCGCGGTTCGGGTACCCCGAGCCGCAGCGAGCGAGCCATCGTGGAGGCGCCGAGAGCGGGGACGCATGAGCGTCGACGACTCGGTCGACGGGAACGTCGTCATCGTCACCGGCGCGTCGAAGGGCGTGGGACGCGGGATCGCGCTGCACCTCGCCCGGAGCGGCGCGACGCTCGTGATCACCGCCCGCAAGCCGCAGGCGCTGGAGGAGACCGCGGCCGAGCTGCAGAAGATCGGCGCGCCGCACCTGTCGACCACCCTCAACGTCGCCGACCGCGACGGCGTGTTCGCGCTGGTCGAGCGCACCCTCTCCGAGTTCGGACGCGTCGACGGCCTCGTCGCCAACGCGCAGACGTTCCGGTCGGTCACGCCGTTCGCCGAGATCACCGAGCACGACATGGACGTGCTGCTGGACACCGGGCCCAAGGGCACGCTCTGGGGCATGCAGGCGGTGTTCCCGCACATGCGCGACCAGGGTCGGGGCCGGATCGTGACCATGGGCTCGAACGCCGCGCTCCTGGGTGCGGTGGGGTATGCGCCGTACGCGTCGTCGAAGGAAGCGATCCGCGCCCTCACCCGCTCGGCCGCGCGCGAGTGGGGCAAGTTCGGCATCACCGTGAACTGCCTCTGCCCGGTGTCCGTCGCGCACCGCGTGCCGCCCGAGGAGGACGACCCCGTGCGCGCCCGCATGTTCGCCGAGACGTACGCGAACCAGCCGATCCCCCGCGACGGCGACGCCGAGGACGACATCGGACCGGTAGTGCAGTTCCTGCTGTCGGACGCCAGTCGCTACATGACCGGACAGACCCTGATGGCCGACGGCGGCGCCATCATGCTCATCTGACATGCGACCGATCACCGGCCGCAGCGCGGTCGTCACCGGGACCGGCGCGCTCGCCGACGGGCTCCTCGACGGCCTCGACGAGCTCGGCGTCGCCGTGCTCCCCCTCGAGTGCGACTTCGGGTCCGAAGCCGAGGTGGTCGATGCGCTCGCGACCGCGCACGGCCGCCTGCGCGGGATCGACCAGGTCGTGCACACCTGGTTGGCGCCGGGCACCGTGGCCCCGCACCGGTTCATGGACCTGGACGAGGACGCGTGGGCGGCCGGGTGCGAGCGGAGCCTGACCGCGGCGTGGTGGTTGGCCCGCGCCGGCGCCGAGCCGCTGCGAGCGAGCGCCGGCAGCCTCGTGTTCGTCGTCCCGACCGTCGGCATGGCCGGCGCGGCCGAGTTCTCGATGCTGGCCGCGGTCGCCGAAGGCGTGCGCGTGCTGGCCAAGGGCTGCGGCCGCCAGTGGGGCGCCGACGGCGTGACCGTGAACACGGTCGCCGCCGCCCCGCACCACTGGGTCGAGCCCGGCACCGCCGATGCGCTCACCCGCGCCATCTCGTTGTCGACGCCGGCGTTCGGGCACGCCGGCGATCCGTCGACCGACCTCGCACCGCTGATCGCCCTGCTCGACGACCCCGACGCGCACTTCCTCACCGCCGGCACCCTCGTCGCCGACGGTGGCACCTGGATGGGGCTGTGACCGCGGGCGCGCTGCTGGAGGACCGCACCGTGCTCGTCACCGGTGCCGGTGGCGGCGTCGGCCGGGGCATCGCGCTCGGCGTGCGCGACGCACGGCGCTCGGGTCGTCATCGCGGCTCGGCGGACGGAAACGGGCGACGTCGTCGCCGGGGAGATCGCGGCACGGGGCGGCGAGGTCCGGTCGGTGCGCTGCGACGTGACCAACCGGACCGACGTCGACGCCGCGGTCGACCTCGCGGTGTCCGAGTTCGGCGCGCTCGACGTGATGGTGCACAACGCGCTCGCCCCCGTCGGCGATCCCCGTGCCATCGAGGAGGTCCCCGACGACACCTGGCAGGCGATGCTCGGCACCGCGGTGCGGGCGTCCTACCTGTGCGCGCACGCCGCGTACCCGCACCTCGAACGCGCCCAGGGATCGCTGATCCTGCTGACGTCGGCCGCCGGCGTCGAGGGCAGCCCCTACCTCCCCGCCTACGGCGTGGCCAAGGCCGCGCAGCGCGGGCTGGCCAAGAGCCTGGCCCGCGAATGGGGCCCTGCGGGCGTGCGGGTCAACTGCATCGGGCCCGTCGCCATGACCCCGGCGATGGAGACGGTGGCCGAGACCAGCCCCGTCTTCACCGACGGCCTCCTCGTCGGACGCACACCGTTGCGCCGCATCGGCGACCCCGAGCCCGACATCGGCCCGGTCGCCGTCTTCCTCGCCAGCGACCTCGCGCGCTACATGACCGGCCAGACCCTCATGGTCGACGGCGGCGGGTTCATGGCCTTCTGAACGACACCAGCCGAGGTTGCGTCGCTGGTACGTCCTGGAGGGGTACGAACGACGCGAGCTGAGGTTCTGACGGGTCGTCAGGTCAGGGCGGTAGGGTGCGGTCCATGCGTGGAATCGTGTTCACAGGTGAGGGTGCCGAGGTCCGCAACGACGTCGAGGTGATCGACCCCGGGCCCAACGAGGTGCTGGTGCGGCTGGTCGCGGCGGGCGTCTGCCACAGCGACGTGAGCCTCCTCGACGGCACCATCCCCTGGCCCGCCCCCTCCCTCATGGGCCACGAGGGCGCCGGCATCGTGGAGGCGGTCGGCTCCCTGGTCACCCGGGTGAAGCCGGGCGACCACGTGGTCATCGCCACCGTCTCCAACTGCGGCATCTGCGACCAGTGCTCGGTCGGCAAGCCCACGTGGTGCCGCAAGACCCTCGGCAACCGCCGCGAGATCTTCACCGTCGGCGGCGAGCCCGCCGGCAACTTCGCTGCCACCTCGTCGTTCGCGGAGATGACGTTGGTGAAGGAGGTGCAAGCGGTCCCGATCGACCCCGAGGTACCGCTGACCTCGGCGTGTCTCATCGCCTGCGGCGTCGTCACCGGCATGGGCTCGGTGTTCAACCGGGCCAACGTGCAGCCCGGCGACAACGTCGCCGTGTTCGGTGCCGGCGGCGTCGGGCTCTCCACCATCCAGGCCCTCCGCATCAAGGCCGCCAACCACATCATCGCCGTCGACACGGTGGCCTCGAAGGGCGAGCTCGCGCTCGAGCTGGGGGCGACGCACTTCATCAACGCGGCCGAGACCGACGCGGTGCAGGCCATCCACGAGCTGCTGCCGTTCACGCCGGAGATGCCCGAAGGGCCCTTCGGCGCCGGCGGCGTGAACTGGTCGTTCGAGTGCGTCGGTCACCCCGCGGTCACGTCACAGGCGGTGCAGGTCCTCGACTGGGGCGGCGTGTGCGTGCAGGTCGGTGTGCCGGCGCCGGGGGTGACCTACGACATCCCGATCACCCACCTCACCCAGGTCGACCGTGGCATCATCGGCAGCCGGGCCGGCGGGGTCCGGGCCCAGCGCGACATCCCGGTGATCGTCGACCTCTACAAGAAGGGCCTGCTCGACCTCGACCGGATGGTGAGCAAGACGTACCCGATGGAGCAGTTCCACACCGTGGTCGAGGACATGCACGGCGGAACCCTCGCCCGGGGCGTGCTCACGTTCTGACCGCGCTTTTGACGCCCGGGCACCCCGCGCGCAAGCCTGCTCCGCATGTTCACGATGCGCTTCGACATGCGCGCGCCCGACTTCGGCGGCTCGACCACCGATCTCTACCGGGCTGCCGTCGAGATGGCGGCCTGGGCCGAGAGCCGCGGCGGCGTCGCCGCGGTGATCTCCGAGCATCACACCTCGCCCGACGGCTACATCCCCTCCCCCATGCTGCTGGCGTCCGCGATGGCGGCGCGCACGCAGCAGCTCTACATCAGCCTGGCCGCCGCGCTCCTGCCGTTCTACGACCCGATCCGCCTCGCCGAGGACATGAACGTCCTCGACATCATCAGCAGCGGTCGGGTGTCGTACGTGTTCGGCATCGGTTACCGCCCCGAGGAGTTCGAGCAGTACGGCCTCGACATGAAGCAGCGCGGCCGCATCGCCGAGGAGAAGCTGCAGCTGCTGCTCGAGGCACGCAAGGGTGAGCCGTTCGTGCACGAGGGCCGGCGCATCCACATCACGCCGCCGCCGGTGACCCCGGGCGGAGCCCCGATCATGTGGGGCGGCGGCTCGATCGCGGCGGCCAGGCGCGCCGGCCGCTACGGCCTCGGCTTCCTGGCCCAGAGCAACCTCCCGGGAATGCTGGAGGCCTACGAGGAGTCGTGCCGCGAGCACGGGCACGAGCCGGGGATGACCCAGCTGCCCTCCCACGACACGCCCACCACGATGTTCGTCGCCGACGACGTCGACAAGGCCTGGGACGAGATCGGCGACTACATCCTGCACGACGTGAAGATGTACGGGGCCTGGAACCCGGGCGACGAGACCACCGCGAGCATCTCGCACGCGCAGACGGTCGACGAGCTGCGGGCCACGTCGCCGGCCCACAAGATCTACAGCACCGACGAGGCGGCCGAGATGGTGCGCAACGGCGGCATGCTCATGCTGATGCCGCTCTGCGGTGGCATCCCGCCGGAGATCGCGTGGCCCTACCTGGAGCACGTGGCCGAAGTCGTGCTCCCGCGGGCGCAGGAGTAGTCCGTGGCCACGATCGCCCGCTTCGCCGACACCACCGACGATGCGGCGATCACCGACGCCCTCCGCGCCGACGGCGCGGTCCTCGTCGACCGGTTCGTCCCGCAGGCGACCGTCGACGCGGTCAACGCCGAGGTGGCCGACGCGGTCGCAGCCGCCGAGCCCGGGATGCGCACCATCAATCCGATGATCCAGGCCTTCTTCGGGCCCTGCACCAAGCACGTGTCGGCGTTGGCCGCGGTCTCGTCGACGTTCGCCGACGAGGTGATGACCCATCACACCTACCGGCACCTCTGCGACGAGATCCTGCTGCCGTCGTGCTCGCGGTATCGCCTCAACCTCGGTCACCTGATCGCACGGGGTCCCGGCGCGGAAGCCCAGATCCCCCATCGCGACGAGGACGTGTGGCCGCACTTCCCGCGCCCGCACGCCGAGCTGCAGATCGCATCGTTGGTCGCGCTCGTCGACTTCCGCGCCGACAACGGCGCGACGCGTGTGGTCCCCGGCAGTCACCGGTGGCCGCGCGGGCGTCAGCCCCTCGACGACGAGATCGTCGCCGCCCAGCTACCTGCCGGCGGCGCGGTGGTCTACCTCGGCTCGACCATCCACTTCGCCGGCGCCAACGCCACCACCGACGAATGGCGTCTCGGCGTGCACGTCAGCTACACGCTCGGCTGGTTGCGCACCGAGGAGAACAACTCTCTGGCGGTACCACCTGCGGTCGCGCGGACGCTGTCGCCGGCCGCCCAGGAGCTCCTCGGCTACGCGGTCCACGACGCCATCGCCGAGGGCGGGGGCTACCTCGGGATGGTGCGCATGCGCGACCCCATGGAGCTACTCGCCGAAGGTGCCCTGGACGGGAGGACAGCATGACCTCGACCACCGCTCCCGACCTCTACTACGACCCGTACGACTACGACGTCGACGTCGACGCCCAGGCGGTGTGGAAGCGGCTGCGCGACGAGGCGCCCGTCTACCGCAACGAGCAGTTCGACTTCTACGCGCTCACCCGGTACGACGACGTGCTGCCCGCCATGCTCGACACCGAGACCTACAGCTCGGCACACGCCACCACCATCGAGCTCATGGGCCCGGAGCCGGTGACGGCGCCCATGTTGATCTGGATGGACCCGCCCGACCACACCCGCTTCCGCAAGTTGGTGAGCCGCGCGTTCACGCCGCGCGCCATCGCCGACCTCGAGGAGCGCGTCCGACGCCTGTGCGCGACGCTGCTGGACCCGTTCGTCGGCAGCGAGGGCTTCGACTACGTCGACCGGTTCGGCGCGCTCCTGCCTCCGACGGTGATCCTCGCCCTGCTCGGCTTCCCGGAAGGACACGCCGGGGAGTGGCGGCTCGGGATCGACAAGATGTTCCACCACGAGCGCGGCGAGACCGGGTTCAAGGTGTCGGAGGAGGGCATCCCGGCCGACCTGCGCAGCGACGGCTCGATCGGCACGGTGATGTTGGAGATGCTGCCCGAGATCATGGAGGAACGGCGCCGCCATCCCACCGATGACCTGATCTCCGCGCTCGTGAACAGCGAGATCGAGGACGACGACGGCACGACGCGGCCGGTCACCGAGCTCGAGTTCGAGATGTTCATCCAGATGCTCGCCATCGCCGGCACCGAGACGGTCGCACGCCTGCTGAGCTGGACTGCGGTCATCCTCGCCCGCAACCCCGACGAGCGGGCGCTGGTCGCCGCGGATCCCGGCCTCGCCGCGGACGCGATCGAAGAGCTCCTGCGCTACGAGGCGCCGTCTCCCGTGAACGCTCGGTGGGTGACGCGCGACGTCCGCTTCCACGACACGACGATCCCGGAAGGGTCGAAGCTCATCCTGCTCAACGGTGCCGCCAATCGCGACGAGCGACACTTCGCCGACCCGGACCGCTTCGACGTGCACCGCAAGATCGACCGCCACCTGTCGTTCGGCTACGGCACGCACTTCTGCATCGGCGCGGCGCTGGCGCGGCTCGAGTCGCGCATCGCGCTGCAGGAGACCCTCGCCCGCTTCCCCACCTGGGACATCGTCGACGACGAGCTCGAGTGGGTGCACACCAGCACGGTGCGCGGGTTCGCCAACGTCCCGATCCACCTGCCGTAGCCGTGGTGCCGCGATGACCGCTCCCCTGCTCGACGGCTCGCTCTCCTTGGTCATGCCGGCCGGTCGCGGGCCGCATCCGGCGGTCGTGCTCGGGGCCGAGGCCTACGGCCCGAATCCGTTCATTCACGGCGTGCAAGGGCGCCTGGCCGACCTCGGGTACGCGTCGGTCGTGCCGGACTACTACCACGGCCGCGGTCCGACGAACCGAGAGAGCTACGACCAGTTCGACGAGGTGATCGACCACATCGCCCGACTCGACTTCACCCGGGCGGCCCGTGAGCTCGCACGTGCGGTCGACGCGCTCCGCGCAGCACCGGAGATCGATCCGCGACGCGTGGCGGTGTGGGGCTACTGCACCGGTGGAACCCTGGCCTGGCTCGCGGCGTGCCTCCGCGGCGACCTGGCCGCCGCGGTGTTGTTCTTCCCGAGCCAACCGGTGTTCGACGACCTCGGTCCGGCCACACCGGTCCACCCCATCGACCTCCTCTGGCAGCTCACCTGCCCGACGTTGTTCATCTACGGCGAGGACGACTTCGTGATGCCGCCGGAGCTGCTCGAGGACCTCCGGGCTCGGATCGACCGCTGGGACGTCGACGCCGAGGTGCGCCTCTACCCGGGCGCGACGCACTCCTTCACCGCACCGTGGGGAGACATGCGCAACGAGGAGGCCGACCGCGCCTCGTGGGACGACGCGACCGCGTTCCTGCGCGCCCATACCGAGCCGCACTGAGCCTCACTGTGGGACCGCGATCGGTCACGCTCCCGTCCGCGCCGTGAGCTCGGCGAGCGTGGAACGTCCCGCTCGCCGGTGCTCGCTCGGACTGACGCCGCGGATGCGCTTGAAGGCACTGCTCAGCGCGAAGGCGCTGCCGTAGCCCACTTGCTGCGCGACGGCACCGACGGTCGCATCCGGCTCGCGCAGCAAGTCGGCGGCGAGCGCGATCCGCCAGCCGGTCAGGAACGTCATGGGCGGCTCGCCGACCAGATCGTTGAACCGACGAGCGAGCGCGGCGCGCGACACGCCGGTTTCGGCCGCGAGCGATGCGACCGTCCACGGGTGCGCAGGGTTGTTCTGCAGCATCCGCAACGCGGGACCGACGATCGCATCGCTGGTCGCGTGGTACCACGCCGGTGCCTCCGCCTCGGGGCGCGCGAACCACGCCCGCAACACCGCGATCAGCAGCAGGTCGAGCAGGCGGTCGAGCACGACCTCTTGGCCGGGCTCGTCCTTGGAGATCTCGGCCTCGAGCAGGGGAACGAGCGGCGAGTCCCGGACGTCGCTGCGGTGCACGACCAGCCGAGGGAGTGCGCGCAGCAGCCGCTGACCGATCTCGCCCGGGTCGAGGTAGGTGCCGATGAGCATCATCACCGAGCCGTCGGGGTCGTTGCCCCAGGTGCGCACGCCGAGATCCATCGTCTGCGCGAGATCCACACCGTCGGGCGTCGTGCAGCGCTCGCCCGGATGGATCACGACCTGCGGCGGCGTGCCCGGATCGTCGGCGAAGAGGTACGGCTCCGGCCCGCGGGTGATGACGATGTCGCCGGCACCGAGGCGGGTGCGGTCACCGTCGTCGAACACCACCCACGCCTCGCCGCGCACCATCGCCACCAGGGAGAGCGGCGCTTCGTCCTGCACTCGGACCGACCACGGCGGGTTCATGATCGAGCGCAGTACGAAGGCGCTCCTCGCCCTCGGTCCGTCCAGGAGGCCGACGAGTGCGTCCATCGCCGCATCCTAGACGAATGGACATGAAGTCGAGCCTTCCAACTATGGATCGTCTCACGTTCGGGTGTTTCACTGCGAGGCATGACCGAACTCACGAACACCTCCACCTTGACCCTGGTGGTCGGCGGCACCGGCAAGACCGGACGTCGGGTGGCCGAGCGGCTGCGGGCTCGGGGGCTCGCCGTCCGCATCGGATCCCGCGCCGCCGACCCGTCGTTCGACTGGGACCGCCCCGACACCTGGGAGGCGGCGTTGCGCGGTGTCGACGCGGCGTACGTGAACTACGCCCCCGACCTCGCCGTTCCCGGCGCCGCCGATGGCGTGGCGGCGTTCACGCGCCTGGCGGTCGACGCCGGCGTCCGGCGCCTCGTCCTGCTCTCGGGCCGGAACGAGGACGGCGCGCAACGAGCCGAACAGGCAGTCGAGCGATCCGGCGCGGAGTGGACGATCGTGCGGTCGAGCATCTTCAGCCAGAACTTCAGCGAGGGCTTTCTCGTCGATTCGGTGCTCCACGGGGAGCTCGCGTTCCCGGCCGGGAACGTGGCCGAGCCGTTCGTCGACACCGACGACATCGCCGACGTCGCCGTCGCCGCGTTGACCGACGATCGCCACGTCGGTCAGGTGTACGAGGTGACGGGGCCGCGGCTCCTCACCTTCGCGGATGCCGCGGCCGAGATCGGGGCGGCGGCGGGACGGGATCTCCGCTACGTGCCGATCACCTCCGAAGAGTTCGCGGCCGCGCTGCTCCACGAAGGCCTGCCGCCCGACTTCGTGACGGACCTGACCGACCTGTTCCGCGAGATCCTCGACGGGCGCAACGCCTCGCTCACCGACGGCGTGCAGCGTGCGCTCGGCCGTGAGCCGCGCGACTTCCGGGACTACGCCCGTGACGCTGCCGCATCGGGCATCTGGACCGCCGACGCAGATCGGATCTCCCGATGATCGACGGCTTCCTCTTCGTCGTGGTGCTCGCGACCGCGCTCGGGTGTGCGCTGGTCGCCGGTTCGCTGTTCGCGTTCTCCTCGTTCGTGATGAAGGCGCTGGCGCGCGTGCCGGAACCCCAAGGCATCGTCGCCATGCAGTCGATCAACGTCACCGCGGTGATGCCCGGGTTCATGGCGGCGTTCGTCGGATCCGCCATCGCCTGCGCCGCGCTCGCCGTCGCCTCGATCTTCAGGTGGGACGAGCCGTACGGCCCGTATCTCCTCGCCGGCGGTCTGTGCTATCTGGTCGGCACCTTCGGCCTGACGCTCGGGTATCACGTGCCTCGCAACAACGCCCTCGAGATCGTCGATCCCCGTGCGCCGGGCGCCGCCGAGCATTGGCGCCACTATGTGTCGACCTGGACGGCGTGGAACCACGTGCGGGTCGCGGCGGCCCTCGGCGCCGCCACGCTGTTCACGCTCGCGTTGCGCGCCACCTAGCTCCGAACATCGCCGGGTCAGCGCTTCTCGAACACGAGTCGGTAGTGGTCCAGCAGCTCACGCTCGAAGCACACGCTATTGGCGCTCACGCCCGAGGTGAACGCGAGCCGGAAGTCGGCGCTGGTGAGCCAGCGGGGGGCGAGCCGGAGCTTGAGCAGTGATTTCCTGACGCCCGGCGCCGCGAACCGCTTTCGCCACTGGCGGATGGTCTCGATGTAGTCGAGCCGGCCGTTCGAGCTCGACACGAGGCGGAAGTGCGGCTCGGCACACTCGACGATCTGTTCCAGCCCCAGCGGAAGCCACGAACCGGGGAACTGGCGGCCCAGCAGTGCGAGGTACCACGCGTCGGACTCGCGCGGGGCATCGATGTCGACGTCGTCGAGCGGGATCATGTTCCGTCCGAACACCATCGTCTGCAGGTAGAAGCGGCCGGTGTCGGGGAGCACGCTCGCAACGCGGGCGAAGACGTCGCGGTAGCCCGACTCCTGCTGTCCTGCCCGGTACTGCTCCGGAGAACAGAAGTGCTCGAAGGCGCCGAGGCTGGCCACGGCGTGGAAGGGACCGAAGGTCTCGGGCGTGAGGAGCCGGCCATCGAAGAGGTGGACGTCGAGACCGTTGCGACGGCACGCCGCGAGCTGGGCCGAGGAGAGCGTGACCCCGACGCCATTGGCGTCACGCCGCCGAACGACGTCGAGCAACGGGCCCCACCCACAGCCGAGGTCGAGCATGCGCCGGCCCGGTCCGATGCCGAGCCGCTCGACGATGTAGTCGTGCTTGCGGGTCTGAGCCTCTTCGAGGGTGAGCGAGAAATCACCGTCGTACATGGCGCCGCTGAAGTCCGCCAGCTCTCCCATGCTCAGCCGGAACACGCGGTCGATCAACGAATAGGTGAACTCGAGGTCGTTCCGGTCAGCCATGAACGCATACCTGGTCGAGCATCGCGGCGCGTCGGTGAGGCTCGGGTCCTGCGGACGCGGGTGGCCCGTAGCTTCGATCGCGCACCACGTCATCGTCAAACGTCGAGCAGTCGCCGACGTCGGGACGCCATCTCTACGGCTGCTGGTCCGGCACACCGAGTGCGACGAGCATGCCGGTCGCACGAAGACTGTCGATGCCGCTTTTGGAGGTGTCGCTGGTCACGTACCAACCGCTCGTCGCGGTCTTCTGCAGAGCACGCTGGCCGGGCGGGGTGTAGCTGACGAACCCCGCGGCCGCGAACGGGTAGAGGTCTTGGCGGATGGTGACGGTGGTGGCTTCGGACGCGTAGAGCTCGTAGACGGCCCGATAGCGGGGACCCAACCTGCCCGTGGGCCGGACGCGGGTTATGGGGCTCGGCTTCGTGCGGAAGGCGGCGTAGAACAAGCCGGTCGCCTCTGCGAGGCGGTTGACCTCGACGACGTGCGGACCCACGGTGTTCTCGACGGTGACGGGCCGGTGCAGGCCCGGACCGCTGATGGTGACGTCCTTGGCTCCCTTGGCCCACGCCGTCGCGGGAACGAGCGCGATGCCGAGCACGATCGCAGCGAACACGAGGATGCGGTGCTTCATCGACCAATCGACGCTCGAGCGGCCGGCGACGTTGCCTCGGCAGGTTCGCCCCGAGCTGCGGACCTGCGGGCCTCATTTCACTGCTACGGGCTTGGGCTAGCGTCCGCCCCTGCGGTCACAGAGGAGGGCGCCTGCGATGACGACAGATCTGTACGACCTCACGGACCGGAACGCAGTGGTGACCGGCGCGGCGAGTGGGATCGGACTGGCGATCACCGAGGCGTTCGTCGCGGCGGGCATGCGGGTGCTCATGACCGACCGCGACGACGCGCTCGTCGCCTCGCACGCCGAACGCCTCGCCGATGGCGGGGCCGACGTGCGGGCATTGGTGGTCGACGTCACCGATCCCCATGCCGTCGAGCGCGCCGCCGATGCCGCCATGGAGCACTTCGGGAAGCTGCACGTCGCCGTCAACAACGCCGGCATCGTCGTGCAGGGCAACTCCTGGGAGCTGCCGCTGTCCGAATGGCACCGCGTGATCGACGTCGATCTGTGGGGTGTGATCCACGGGATCCACTCGTTCGTCCCCCGCATCCTCGCGTCGGGCGAGCCCGGGCACGTGGTGAACACCGCGTCGATGGCCGCGGTGACCGCCATCCCGGGCATCGGGCCCTACACCGCCTCGAAGCACGCCGTGCTCGGCCTCTCCGACGGCTTGCGCGCCGAGCTCGCGGCGATCGACGCACCCGTCGGCGTCAGCGTGGTGATGCCCGGCATGATCAAGACCGCGCTCAATCCGCTCGGGACGGTGGGACCCGCCCAGGTGGCGGCGAACGTCGTCGACGCGATCCGTCTCGGTCGCCCGTATGTCTTCACCGACGATCACCACATCCCGGAGGTCGAGTCGCGCCTCGGCGCGATCATGGCGGCGCGAGCCGACGTGGTGTCGTAGGGCGACCCGGCACTCCGTCCGTCGCTCCGCGGCGTCTACCCGTCGGCGAGCTCCGACCACACCGACCGCTCGACGAGATGCCAGGTGGCCATCACGACCTGCGCCCACTCGCTCATCGGCTGCGCCATGTACTCGGGGCTGGTGACGACGTCGGCGTCGTCGACCTCGTAGAGCGCGAGGTACCGCCCCGGCCGGTCGTGGCTCGCGTAGCGGCGCGCCGATCGGAAGCCCGGCGTCGCCCGCTTCTCCGGGATGTGCTCCTCGTCGTACCAGCGGTTGAACTCGGCCTCGTGCTCGGGGTCGACGTCGATCACCACGATCAGCAGCGCGCTCATCGATCCGCGGTCAACACGAGCGCCGAACCGTCCATCAACGCCCCCGACGTGACCGCGCACACCTCGTGCCTCGGCGCCTGACGAACCCCACCCCGGCCCTGCACCTGGAGGACCGCCTCCGCCACCGTGTTCATCCCGTGCAGGTAGCCCTCCGCCAGGAGCCCGCCGTGCGTGTTCACCGGGAGCGCGCCGTCGCGCCGGGTGGCACCGCTGCGCACGAACGCGCCCGAGCCGCCCCGCTCGCAGAAGCCCATCCCCTCGAGCCCCATGAGCACCGTGCTCGAGAAGCAGTCGTAGATCTCGGCCAGGTCGACGTCGCCCGACGCCAGACCGGCGCGGGCGAAGAGCTCCTCGCGCAGGAGGCCGGTGTAGTTGCGCGTGTAGTCGTCCCACAGCAGATGGTCGCCGATGTCGAGCCCTGAGCGCGGTCCGGCGCGGTACGCGGAGGAGGCGACCAGCACCGGCGGACGCGCGAGGTCCCGCGCCCGGTCGACGGTCGTGAGCACCAGCGCGGACGCACCGTCGACCTCGATGGTGCAGTCGTCGGCACGGAACGGGGACACCACGACGGGCGCGGCCGCGTACTCGTCCGTGGTCAACGGACGGCGACGCACGGCACGCTCGTTGTCGACGGCGTACGCGCGTTGGGCGACGGCCACCGCGCCGAGGTCCTCGCCGCCCTGCCCGGTCTCGGCGAGGAACCGCTGGGCCCACATCGCCACGTACATGAGGTACGCGTCGTACCCGATCGGATAGCGCCACGACGCGGCCGGTCCATCGAAGGTCATGGTGCCGACCCGCGGGCCCGATCGGCCGTTCATCGCGCGGTAGAGGACGACCACGTCGGCGTGCCCCGACTCGATCGCCGAGGCCGCCAGGCCCACGAGGTGGCAGGGTGCCTGCCCGCCCAGGTCGAGGTCGACCGACCACCGCAGCCCCGGCACCGCCAGCGTGGTGGCGACGGCCTGGCACTTCACCGAGTCGTGCATCACCATGAAGCTGCCGATCCCGTCGACGTCGGCGCCCCGCAATCCCGCGTCGGCGAGCGCATCGGCCGAGGCCGCGCGTGCGAGATCGAGCACCGATCGTCCGGAGTCGCGGGAGAACGGCGTGTAGCCGACGCCGACCACCGCGGCCGAGCGCCCGTCGCTCACTCGTCCACCTCGACCGGCCGGAAGCGCAGCTCGGTCCAGTCGTCGTGATCCACGAAGTTCGCGGTGACCGCGGCACCGGGCGACCTCGGCTCGGGGCCCTCGAGCCGGCCGAACACGCGGGCGCCTTCGGCGAGATCGACGGTGGCGATCGTGTACGGCACCTCTGCTTCGAGCCCGGGCGTGAGCGCGCGCCGCACGCCGACCCACGAGTACACGTGCCCGTCCCCCGATGCAGTGATCCAGTGAGCATCGGGCGCGCCGCACCACGGACACGCGGGCATGGGCGGAAAGCGGACACGCCCGCACGCGTCGCACTGCTGGACGACGACGATGTGGCGGCGGAGCGCATCGAGGAAGGGCCGGGTGTCCTCGTCGGGCACCGGCGCGGGGAGGGTCACGAGCCCCGGAACTCCGGCGGCCGCTTCTCCGCGAAGGCGGCGAGTCCTTCGACCGCATCGTCCGAGGTCAGGCAGTAGTACGAGTTCCGTTCCCGTTCGTAGCGCAACCCGGCCGCGACGCTGCCGTTGTCGTCCCAGAGCGAGGTCATCACGTCTTTGGCATTCGCCATCGCCAGTGGGCTCTTGGTCGCGAAGCTCGCCACCAACGCGGCGCCCGCGCCCGCGAGCGCGTCGTCGTCAACCACCCCGTTGACCAGGCCCCACTCCGCAGCTTCGGTGGCGTCGAGGAACCGGCCGGTGAACACCAGCTCGCTGGCCCGGGCCCTGCCCACCGCCCGCGGCAGGAGCGTGAGCGCGCCGCCGCCACCCATCTGCCCGAAGTTGAGGTGGGCATCGCCGATGCGGGCCGAGCGCGCGGCGAGGGCGAAGTCACAGTTGAGGAGGAGCTCCAGGCCGCCGGCGGCCGCGACGCCGTTCACCAGGGCCACCACCGGCACCGGCAGGCTGCGCAGGCGGCCGAAGATGCGGTGCAGCTCGGCGACGAAGCGCGGGAACCGCTCGCGGTCGCGTTGGAGCGTCTGATAGCCGACGAGATCCCCGCCCGCCGAGAACGCGCGACCGGCACCGGTCACGAGGACGCCGCGCACCGCGCGGTCGTCGGCGAGGTCGTCGAGGGCGGCGTCGATCGCGTCGAGCATCGGCCAGTCGATCGCGTTGAGCTGCTCGGGTCGGTTCAGCACCAGCGTCACCGCCACATGATCAGTGCCCTCCACGGCGTGGCGCCGGGTGACGAGGGGGCCGGATTCGGGCGGGGTCATGCGCGCTCCTCGAGGCGACGAAGGATCTCGTGCTTCTGGATCTTGCCCGACGCGGTGGTCGGTAGCTCGGTGAGCACCTCGAGCCGTTGCGGGAGCTTGTAGGTGGCGACGCCGGCGGCGCGGAGGCGCGCGACCACGGTCTCGAGGTCGAGGGTGGTGCCCGGATGCAACACCACGCACGCACAGACGACCTCGCCGAGCCGCTCGTCGGCGGTGCCGACCACCGCGACCGTCGCCACCTCGGCGAACCCGTTGACCAGGTCCTCCAGCTCGCGCGGCGTGATGTTCATCCCGCCCCGGATGATCAGCTCCTTCTTCCGGCCGACGATGGTGAGCTGCTGCCGGCGGTCGAGCGTGGCGAGGTCGCCCGAGCGCACCCAGCCCTCCTCGTCGAAGGTCGCGGCGGTGCGGTCCGGATCGGCGAAGAAGCCGACGCACGTGTTCGGTCCGCGGACGAAGATCTCCTCCTCGCGTAGCTCGATCTCGACCCCGGTCATCGGGGTGCCATCGGTGTGCACGCGGGCGTCACGCGACGCGTCCGGACGGTTCCAGGTCGCGACGAGCGCCTCGGTGGAGCCGTAGAGGCGCAGCGCGCGGATCCCATGGGTCTCGGCCTCCTCGACCAGCGCGGGCGGGACCGGTGCGCCGCCGCAACCGAAGCAGCGGAGCACGTCGAGGCGCGCGCCGCGACGCGCCGACTCGGCCACCAGCTCGCGCAGGAACGTCGTCGCCGCGAGCGTGTACGAGCACCGCTCCCGCTGCACGACGTCAGCCGCCACCACCGCGTCCCACCGGTCCTGGAGCACGAGGGGCAGGCCGTGATAGAGCGCGAACCGGAGGCCGTAGTTGAACCCGGTGCTGTGCCCGAGCGGCGACGGCATCCAGACCACGTCCTCGTCGGTGATCTGCATGGCGGTGGCCGCGACGCGCACGCTGAAATTGGTCGTCTGCTCGGTGTGCATGATCGCCTTGGGCGTCGCCTCCGTGCCCGACGTGAAGATCAGCTCGGACACCGCGGCGGCGTCGCGCTCGGGGATCGGACCGGACGCGCCCCCGCGCGCCAGCACGTCGTCGAGCGCGACGCCGACCGCTGGCGACCGGTCGCACACCACGTGTACCGGGTTCACGCCCGTGCGCGCCGCGGTGTCGGCGACGAGCCGCTCGTGGTCGAACTCGCGGTACGTACCGGGAGCGAAGATGGCGCGGGGCCGTGCGGTCTGGAACACGTGCGCAAGCTCGTGGCCCCGGTAGTTCGGGAGCAGCGGGTTGATCACCGCGCCCGAAGCCAGGACTCCGAGCGCCACGACGGCGGTCTCGAGGCGGTTCGGCAGCTGGACCGACACGACGTCGCCGGCACCGATGTCCTGCTCGCCCAGGAAGCCGGCGACGGAGGCCGCGCGAGCCCACAGGTCCCCGTAGGTGAGGTGGGCGCCGTGCTCGTCGAGCACGGCGCGCCCGTCGGGTCGCGCCGTCGTGTGCGCGGCGACCTGTCCGGGCAGTGTGGTGCCATCCCAGACGCCGGACGCGAGGTACGCGAGCCGGCGGTGGTCCGGCGTCACCAGGTTGCGCAACTCGCTCACGGCTCGTGCCGCCCCGCGCCGATGCGACCCAGGACCAGCTCGGTGACCGACGCACGCGGTGACAGGTGCAACAGGAACCTGACCGCGTGCGCGACGTCGTCGGGCACGAGCATGTCGCCGGCCGGCACCGGGATCGTCGCGGTGAGCGGAGTCTCGACGTACCCGGGTTCGATCACGGTGGCGCGGATCCCCGCGCCACCCTCGTCGCGCTCGACCGACAGTGCCAGCGACCGCAAGGCCGCCTTGGCCGCGCTGTACGCCGCGAAGCCCGGAACCGGTATGAGGCCCGCCACCGATCCCACCACGACGAACCGGGCGACGCCATGGCGCATCGCGGTGTCGCGGAGCGCACCGATCGACGAGCGGAGCACCTGCCAGGGCACGCCGACGTCGCGCTCCAACGCCGCGGTCAGGTCCTCGGCCGAGGTCTCGACCGCGGTGCCGGGGCGGCCGCCACCGACGGCGACCACGACGAGGTCGAGGCCGCCGTGCACCCGCTCGTGCTCCGCCACCGCCCGGTCGAGCGCGACCGGGCTCCCGGCGTCGGCCACCACCGCCGCGACCCTGACCGCGTCACCGAGCGACGCGGTGGCCCGGTCGAGCCGGCCCTGCCGACGGGCGACCAGCGTCACCCCGAGCGACTCCGCCGCGCAGCCGCGGGCGACCGCCAACCCGATTCCGCCGGAACCCCCGACCACCAACGCCGACCTGGACCTCACCGGCCGCCCATCTTGGTACAGATACCGTGGGCCCCGGCAGTCGACGAGCGCACGGGGGGCCTGCGGTGCAGCGGGAGACGGCGGGCGCATGAGCCGGCTGGTCGGGGCGCGGGTGCCACGCGTGGAGGACGCCCGGCTGCTGCGAGGTCGGGGGCGCTTCGTCGACGACGTGAACCCTCCCGGGCTCCGGCACGCGGCGTTCACGCGGAGCCCGGTCGCGCACGCCCGCGTCACGGCCGTCGACACGACGCGAGCGCGCGGCGTGCCCGGCGTCGACGCGGTGTTCACCGCCACCGACCTCGAGGGCGTGGTGGGCATCATGCGCGGTTCCGGACCGGACGGGTTGCGCACGCCGTCGTTCGGACCCCTGGCGAGCGACCGCGTGCGCTTCGTCGGTGATCCCGTCGCTCTGGTCGTGGCGTCGAGTCGGTCCGTCGCGGAGGACGCGTGCGAGCTCGTCGAGGTGCAGTACGACCCGCTCCCCGTGCTCGCCGACGTCGACACCGCGGTGGCACCCGGCGCGCCCGCCATCTTCGACGAGGTCGGGCACAACGTGATGTTCGAGGGCCACTGGGTCTACGGCGAGCCGGACGCGCGGTTCGCCCGGGCCGAACGGCAGGCCCGCTGGCGCTTCTCCCAGCACCGCCAATGCAACGCTCCCCTCGAGGGCCGGGCCGGTCTGGTCGACCACTCCCCCGACACGGGTGACCTCACGTACCACGCCGCGCACCAGAACCCCCACGGCCTCCGCCTGTTCGTCGCCGAGCTGCTCGGCATCCCCGCGCACCGGTTCCACGTCCGCACCGACGACGTGGGTGGGTCCTTCGGGCAGAAGGCCTACGTCAGCCGCGAGGACGTCGCGGTGTGCGCGGCGGGCGTCCTGCTCGGCCGGCCGGTGAAATGGATCGAGGACCGGCTCGAGAACCTGCAGGCCGCCGGGCAGGCGCGCGAGGAGCGCTTCGACGTGGAGGCCGCGTACGACGCCGACGGCACCGTGCGGGCGGTACGCGTGGCCATGGTGTTCGATCAGGGCGCGTACCAGCTCACGACGTTGCCGCCGACGATCTTCCCGACGATCGTGCGCGTGCTGTTCCCGGGCGCGTACCGGTTGCGTGACCTCGAGTTCGACGTGAAGGTCGTCGCCACCAACAAGGCCACCTACGTGGCGTACCGCGGGCCCTGGGAAGCGGAGACATTCGTTCGTGAGCGCATGCTCGACGAGATCGCCGCCGACATCGGCCTCCCGCCCGAGGTGGTCCGGCGGCGCAACCTGCTCGCGTCCGACGAGTTCCCGACCCGCCTCGCCACCGACGTCTCCTTCGCGCACGTCACCGCGCGAGACGTTCGAGGCCGCCATGGCACGCGCCGATCCCGACGGGTTCCGGCGCGACCAGCAGCGGGCGCGGGAGGCGGGGCGCTACCGGGGTTTCGGGTTCGCCACGTTCGTGGAGCCCTCCCCTGGTCCACCCGACTACACACGGGCGCTCGGCGCGGGCGCCGCGCCTCGGAGCGCGGCAGCGGGCGACCGCCCGCCTCGAGCCCGACGGCTCGCTGACCGTCTTCACCAGCCAGTCGCCCCACGGCCAGGGTCACCACACCACGCTGGCCCAGCTGGCCGCCGACGAGCTCGGGGTGCCGCTCGAGGGGGTCCGCATCGTCGCCGGCGACACCCAGGTGACGCCGTTCAACCTGGTCGGGACGGGCGGCAGCCGCGCCGCGACGCTTGCCAGCGGGGCCGTGATCGGCGTCGTGGCCGATATCCGAGAGCAGGTGACCGGCCTCGCCGCCCACCTGCTCGAAGCCGACCCGGCCGACGTCGAGCTCGTCGACGGCACCGTTGCCGTGCGCGGCGTGCCCGCGTCGCGCCGACCCCTCGGTGACATCGCGAACGTCGCCTATCGCTCGACCGCGCTCCTCCCGGCCGGCACCGCACCCGGCATCGAGGCGAGCTTCGACTTCGCCATCCCCGAGGGCGGCTGGTCACAGGCGACGCATTGCTGCTGGGTCGAGGTCGACCCGCGCACGGGACGGGTCGCGATCGACCGCTACCTCGTGGTGGAGGACTGCGGCGCGTTGATCAACCCGATGATCGTCGAGGGCCAGATCGCAGGTGGTGTCGCGCAGGGCGTCGGCGGCGTGCTGTACGAACGCGCGGTCTACGACGAGAACGGTCAGCTCCTGACGTCGACGTTCGCCGACTACCTCCTGCCCACCAGCGCGGAGATCCCTCCGATCGAGATCCACCACCTCGAGTCAGCGCCGCAGGGCGCACTCGACTTCCGCGGCGTCGGGGAAGGCGGTGCCATCGGCGCGCCCGCCGCGCTGTGCAACGCCATCGCCGACGCGCTGCGGCCCTTCGGCGCCGAGGTCCTCGAGCAGCACCTGCCGCCCACCCGGATCCTCGAGCTCGTCGGCGCGATCACCGCCACCTGAGCGGGGCGAACGTCAGAGGACGCCGAGGTCGCGGGCCCAGGCGAGGTTCTTGCGGGCCGAGCCGACGTGGGCGATGTGCACCACGTGGGCCTCGCCCTGGCGCGGATCGCCATGGCGGATCGGGCCGCTGCCCACCCGTTCGGCCTCGCTGGCCAACTCGTCGAGCTCCCGCCAGTAGGCGATCTCGCCGGCCGTCGGTGTGAACACCTCGTGCACCAGCGGCACGTGCTCGGCGCTCCCCAGCATCATCCCGTAGTACCCGAGGTTGCGCAGGCCGGTGGCGAAGGCGCGCAGCCCGTCGAGGTCGTCGAGCGCGCCGCCCCACATGCCGCTGATGGGGTAGCGGATCCCGGCGGCCTTGGCGTCGACGAGCACCTTCGAGCGCAGGAACAGCGTCTCCTCGCCCTCCGCGGTCCAGCGGTACCCGAGCGCCTGGTGGATGTCGCCGAAGCGCGACAGCGCGCCGCCCATGTGCGACACCCGCGGCGACGCGGTCGCGATCTCGTACGCCAGCCGTATCGCCTGCGCGGTCTCGAGGATCGGATAGATCGCGAGCTGACCCCGCTCGAGCTCGAAGTCGACCTCGGTGCAGGTGAGCAGCGCGTCGAGCGCGTGCACGTCGGCCGGGCTCTGGATCTTGGGCAGGAGGACGCCGGCGAGGCCCGGCCCGGCCACCGCCCTGAGGTCCTTCAACGTCTGCCCCGTCGACGGCGGCTGTACGCGCGCGAACACCACCGGCAGCTCGCCCGGCACCAGCGAGTCGAAGAACTCGCGGGCCACCTTGCGGCCGCGCTCGCGCTCCGTCTCGGGATACGGCGTCTGCGGCTCCTCGAGGTCGACGACCATCGAATCGGCGCCGGACGCCCGGGTCGATGCGAGCGCGTCGGCGTCGTCGCCGGGTGCGAACACCACCGATCGCAGTGGACGGGCATCGTCGCGGTTCACTCCCCCACCTCCGCGAGCGCGTCGGCGGCCGCCGCGGCGCAGACCGTGTCCGCGAAGAACTTCGGGTTGGGCCCGGCATGGAGTCGGACCGGGTTGACGAACGTGAGGTCCCGGAAGTCGCGCCCGGTGATGACACCGTGTTCGACCAGCTCGAACGCCTCGGCCACCGGCTCGGTCATGTCACGCACGTCCCAGTGGGAGATGTCGGACCCGAGCACCGGGCGCAGGCGCGTGCCCAGCGGGTTCACGTCGTCGCGGAACGCCCACGCCACGAGCGGGTCGTCCGCCTCGCACCCGAAGTAGAAGTTGGGCTCGAACCGGGCGCGCAGGTCGTCGACCTTCTCGATGCCGACGGCGGCGAACTCGTCGACCTGCGCCGGACGGGCCGCCGGCCGGGCGAAGTACTCACGCAGCTCACCCATGCGCGATGTCACCACGTCGTCGCCGTAGTCGGCGAAGTACTGGAGCAGCGCGTCGACATCGAGCCGGTCGGGATCGAGCTCGACGATGGCGTCGCGGTTGCGCTTCTCCCAGTGGCCGACGAGCCCCGAGAACAGCGCACACGCCCACGCCACCCCACCCTCGAGGAACCCGATCCGCAGCTCGGGGAACCGCTTCGTCACCCCCGAGAGGAACAAGGACTTGCACAGTGACTCGTGTGCGGCCGCCAGACCGTTCACGTGGTTGTACACGTAGTTGGAGATCGACCGGGTCACGCGGTGCTGCTGGAGCGCGCTGTGCACCACGGGCGAGACGCCGAGGTCGACGCAGGTCGCCCACAGCGGGTCGTAGTCGTAGTCGCTGTCGAGGCCGAACATGTCGAGGCGGTAACCGCCGGCGCCGATCGGGCGGCGCGCGTACCCGGCCAGGAGCACCGACTTGGCGCCGAGCTCGCGCACTGCGTACTCGACCTCGGCGACCGCCTGCGCAGCTGTGTTCATCGGGATCAACGCGCCCACGGTGCAGCGGTCGCGGTACGGCTCGAAGAGGCGGGCGTGGTACCGGTTGACGGCGCGGCAGAGCACCGACGACAGCTCCTCGTCGGTGACCTCGAAGTACCCGAGCGCCATCGACGGGTAGAGGATCGTGAAGTCGATGCCGATCTCGTCGAGCCGCTCGTACAGCAGGGCCGGGAGGTGCGACGTGGCGCGGTCGCGCACCCCGGCCGTCTGCCAGCCCCACCACGACGGCATCGCCTTCCACTGGTGCCGCACGCTGGGGTCGCCGCGGTCGGCGAGGCTCGACGACGTGTCGAAGCCCTTGGCGGTGGTGAGGAACCGCTCGCGGAGGGCCGCGCCCCCGGCGTCCTCGACGTAGCTGATGACCTCGTCCTGGAGCAGCGGCCCGAGCTCGACGAAGTGGCCGTCGGCGTCGATGATCGGGTGGTCGACCCGGCTGCGCACCCGGGCTGCTTCGGTCGGCGTCGTCGTCATCGGTGCTCCTCTCGTCCATCCGCACACTACGGCGCGGCGTAGTAGAAGGAACCGGTGCAGCCCGACCCCTCTGTCGCCGCCGAGTACCGCGCCGCGGGATGGTGGGGTGACACCACCGTCGGCCATGCGGTGGCGTCGTGGGCGCGGGAGCGACCCGCCGGCGATGCGATCGTGGCCGACGGCCGCCGCGCGACCTGGTCCGACTACGACGAGCGGGCGACCGCCCTCGCCCGCGTGCTGGCGGGCACCGGTCTCCCCCGAGGGGCGCGGGTGGCGGTCCTCCTCCCCGACGGCGTCGCCGTCCACGTCGCGTTCGTGGCCGCGGAGCGGGCGGGTCTCACCGTCGTCGGGCTCGGCCACCGGGCCGGTGACGACGAGATCCGCCACCTCGTCGGCCTCACCCGCGCCACGGTGCTGATCACGCTCGACCGGCACCGGGGGCGTCCCACCTCGGAGCTGGTCGCCCTGCTCCGCAACTCCGGGTGCGCGCTCGAACACCACGTGGTGGTCGACGGTGGGGGTCTCCCGGCCGATCCGCGGGCAGGCGAGGGCGAGCTCGCCGGGCGCGCCTACGGACCGGACGACCTCTTCCTGATCAATTCGACGTCCGGCACCACCGGCATGCCGAAGTGCGTACTGCACACCGAGAACCGGTGGATGTACTTCCACCGGCTCGCCGCCGAAGCCGGCGACATGACGACCGACGACGTGTTCCTCAGTGCGATCCCCGCCCCGTTCGGCTTCGGCATCTGGACCTCGCACATGACCCCCTCGGTGCTCGGTGCGCCGACGGTCGTGCACGAGCGCTTCGATGCCGACGCGGTGATCGCCGCCATCGAGCGCGAACGGGTCACCGTGCTTGCGTGCGTGAGCACCCAGTTCCTGATGATGCTGAAGTCCCCCGACATCGAGCGGCACGACCTCTCGTCGCTGCGATGCATGTTCACCGGCGGCGAGGCGGTGCCCTACGAGCGGGCGGCGCGCTTCGAGGACGTCACCGGCGCCCGGGTGCTGCAGTTCTACGGATCCAACGAGACCGGCGCGCTGAGCCGGACCACGATGCGCGACGACCGCGACCACCGCCTCCAGACCGCGGGCCGGCTGATCGTCGAGATGAACGTGCGCCTCCTCGACGACGCCGGGCGCGACATCACGACCCCCGACACTCCGGGGCACCCGGTGTGCAAAGGGCCGGCGACCTGTCTCGGCTACCTCGACGACCCGGGCGCCGACGACGAGCTGTTCACCGCCGACGGGTGGATGCGCATCGGCGACCTCTGCACCATCGACGCCGCCGGCTACCTGCGGGTGGTCGGGCGAACGTCCGACATCATCATCCGCGGCGGGAAGAACATCAGCGCGCCTGCGGTCGAGGCCGAGGTGGCCGAGCACCCGGCGGTCGCAATCGCCGCCGCGGTGGCCATGCCCGACGAGGTGTTCGGCGAGCGCGTGTGCCTGTACGCGGAGTTGGAGCCGGGCACCACTCTCGCGCTCGACGACCTGGTCGACTTCCTGCGGATGAAAGGGGTGTCGCCCGAGTGGTTCCCCGAGCGGCTGGTCGTGCTGGAGGCGTTGCCACGCGCGTCGGGCGGCAAGGTGGCCAAGGGCGAGCTGCGCGCCGACATCCGCCGACGACTGGACGCCGGTCGCTGAAGGGCGGAGAGCGCAGTTCTGCATCCTTGGCGACCACCGCGGTCAGGACGCCCGCCAGCTCTATCTACAACCTAGGTTGACGATATGGGACGGCGTCCTGTAACGTCAAACGAACTTTCCGATAGAGGAGGCAAGGTGGACTGGACCGGCTGGGCCCTGTTCGGGCTCATCGCCACCACCGCGCTGACCGCGGTGATGACCATCGCCCAGCTGCCGCATCGTCAACCACCGCGCCGCGATCGACATCGCCCTCACCACCGGCCTCTCCCAAGGCCTGGTGGAATCCACCAACACCAAGATCCGACTCCTCACCCGCATCGCCTTCGGGTTCCACGGCTACCAACCCCTCATCGCCCTCGCCATGCTCGCCCTCGGCGCACACCACCCCGACTCCCCCGCAACTAACCCACGGAAACAACCGGAGAGCGAGATTTGGGTGCGGGGGCTCAGGCGAACTTCACCCGCACGACTGTCGCCTCGGTGATGCTGCCGTCCTCCGCTGAACGGGTCGACAGCATCAGCGCTCCTGCGGACGCCGACGGTCGGCTGAACGTGACGGTGCTGTCGAAGGGGCCGAGCTGACCGTTCGCGCCGCCCATCACGGTGCCGGTCCCCACTGGCTGCGTGCTGCCGTCGGCACGCACCTCGGTGTTCACAGTCGCTTCGAATGCGGTGCTCGTCCCCTGGAGCCGCACCGGTGAGGAGATCGTGGCCGATGCCGCGGGCGAGGTCAGCTGGATGTTCGGAGTCGACGCGCCGAGCACCCACCACGAATCGCCGAGTTGCCGTACCAGCACGGTCGTGGTCGGTCCTGTCGCCTTGGCCTGCACCGGGATCTCACCCGATCGGGCGTCGCCCTGACGGAACTCGCCCACGACGGCATTGGTGAACCCGAGGTAGTCGACGGCAAAGCTGCGGGCCGCGGACACGGGATCCGAGTAGCGCGTCGCGCTCGCCGCGAAGGGCCACACCGCTGTCGAGGTGTCGACGGGCGCCGTGGTCGGCCCCACGGTCGTCGTCGCGGTGGCGGAGGTCGCCGTCGTCGACGTGACCGCCGTGTGTTGCGAGCCGCCGTCGTCACGAGTGACCAGGTAGACCACGACCGCGATCGCGCCCACGGCGACAAGTGCGCCGATGCCGATCAGCAGCCCGCGCCGACGCGGCGCGCTCGGTGAGGTGTCGTCACCGGGCACCATCTCGGTCATTGCCCCCACCTCCTGCGTTCTGTGTACCAGCATCGGACTCGCGAGCCCGCACCACCAGGGCCGAATGACCGCGCGTCAGGCATAGCTGACATCGCGCACTGCTCAGCGCATGACCGAAGGACACCGTTGCACTGGACAACGACCGCGTCACAGGAACAGTCACGGAGCGCCCGGCCCAACGTCCCCGGTCGTGCCGTTCTGCGCTACCCGAAGGGCGGCTTCAGTGGGCGTTCGGGGCGCGCGTTCTGCGCTCGTCGAGCCGCGGCGTCTAGCGAATTCGAGCTGGTCTGCGGGCAGTGCGGAAGCATTGTGCACGCCCCCGGGTCTTTCTGCCCTGGGCGAGGACTCCGTCGCTGCGCAGGATCGGTGTGGACAAGGAGGCGACGGATGCACGCACAAGTCGGAGATGAGTTGGTGGTGGACGGCACCGAGGTTGGAATTCCTCCTCGACGCGGGAAGGTTCTCGAGGTACATGGTGAGAGGGACGGGGAGCACTACTTGGTGCGTTGGTCTGATGGCCATGAATCAGTCTTCTTCCCGAGCAGTACCGCGCACGCGATCCACCATGGCGGGGAGTGATTGTGTCCGAGAGCAACTCCGAGTCGGAACACCCCGGGATGGGGCCAAGTCATTGGATCGAAGCGCACCGTGGGGTGCTCGGCGAGATCTCACAGCGTCACGGGAACGATGACGCCTTTGGCGGTCGCGCTCGTCGTCATGATTCTCCCTTACGCGGCCTCGACGGTCTCGTCTCCGACGCTGCGCACGACTTCGACCCGAGACGCGCCGCCACGCTCACCACCCCGCGGCTCCTCTCCCGCCTGGCCCCGTGACCTGTCCCCCCGGCTGCGCCCGATGCGGCTCTGATAAGACCAGCTGATGTCGCAGCGCGAGCTCGTCGTGTTGGGCACGGCGGCGCAGGCCCCCAGCCGATACCGCAACCACAACGGCTACCTGTTGCGATGGGACGACGAAGTGATCCTCTTCGACCCCGGCGAAGGCACGCAGCGTCAGATGCTCCTGGCTGACGAAGCCAGCCCGTCGATCACGCGGATCTGCATCACACACTTCCACGGTGACCACTGCCTCGGGCTTCCCGGCGTGTTGCTCCGCCTCTCGCTCGATCGTGTCGAGCACCCGATCGACGTCTACTACCCGGCGAGTGGCGAGCCGTACTTCGAACGGTTACGCCACGCGACCGTGTCCGACGAGACCGTCGACGTGCGTCCCCATCCATTGACTGGCCCCGCGGAAGCGGACGCCGGCCCGCCGTTCCGTCTCCTCGCGATGCCCCTCGACCACGGACCCGAGACGATCGGGTGGCGGCTCGAGGAGCCGGACGGGCGCCGTATGGTCCCCGAGCGCCTCGAAGCGTTCGGTGTACGCGGGCCCGACATCGGCGACCTGCGGCGAGCCGGACAGCTCCGGACGGGCGGGCGGCTCGTGACGCTCGAGGAAGTCAGTGAACCCCGTCGTGGGCAGTCGTTCGCGTTCGTGATGGACACCCGGATGTGCGACGCCGCTGTCGAGCTCGCAGGCGGTGTCGATCTCCTCGTCTGCGAGTCGACCTTCCTAAACGACGAGCAGTCCCTTGCCGAGCGCTACCAACATCTCACGGCGCGCCAAGCCGCCTGGCTCGCACGCGAGGCAGACGCGCGACGCCTTGTCCTCACGCACTTCTCGCAGCGTCACGCGACCGACGAGGAGTACCTCGCCGAAGCCAGTGCAGTGTTCCCAGACGTCGTCGCGGCCCACGACCTCCTGCGCGTCCCTGTACCCAGGCGATGAACGCCGAGCGCACACAGTTGTGCCGATCGGGGCTACCCGTGACCGCAATTCGGTGAACGTTCGGTGCGTCGTTGTGTGTGCGTACCGGGTGCGCGTGATCGGCATCAGTTCTAGCGTCGGTCAATCCGCCACGGGTCGAGCAAGTGGTTACGAATAGCCTTAAGTGGAGCGCCAGTAGGTCGCTCGATGCCCGTCGGACATCGGGCGGTATCGGCTATTCCGCGACGAGGATCACCAGCGTCTCGGGCATTACTCCGTCGTGTGCCATTGCTTCGGCGGCCGCGTCGGATTTCATGGCGGTCGCGAATGCGTCGAGATCGGGCACGTCCATGACAACGGCGACGTGGTTCGGGTTCTGCGGGTCTACGAACGTTCTGATATTGGTGACGCCAAGAGGACCAAAGAGCTCTTCCCGCTTCGGGGAGGAAAGCCAGTGATCTTTACCCTTCGAGATGTCGTGGTGCCCGACGATGGTCGGCATTGGTTCCTCCTCGAATGTCGTGAACGCCGCGACGGTGAGCCCGGCTGGGCGACGATACCCTCGTCGAGCGCCGCTCAGGACGGCTCATCGCCGCTTCGGAGCTTTGCGCCATGCTCCAGGCGTGCAAGTATGCGCTCGGGAGCGCTGTCGTTACGGCACCTCCGAGCGTGCTCTTCTTCGATCGGCGGCTGCGCGCGCCAGGCTGCCCGGAGTGCGCTCGTTTCGCCACTCTCGACGCCGGCCAGATAGCCGACGTGCGCGGGCGCGGCGCCGCGTGCGCGTGATGTGCTGTTCTGCGCTACCCCCGCGGCGGTCCGGTGAACGTTCGGTGCGCTGTTCTGTGCGCGGAGCGGGTGCGCGAGATCGGCTGATGTTTACGCGGCGGAACACTCGCAGCGTGACCTCTCGACAGCCTGCGGCTCTCGGTGCGTGATCAGTCCAACCACGGTGTCAGGGTGGGCGCGGGGTAGAGGCGGTCGGTGAGGGCCTTCATCTCGGCTGAGACGCGGAACGCGTCGGGCTCGGGGTCGATGGCGGCGAGAGCGGCCTCGTTTCCGCAGGGAGGGGTGGGCTGGCGCACGGACACGTTGAGCTGCACGTCGGGAACCTGGTGGGTCGAGAGGCTGCGGCCGATGTTGTGGGCGTAGCGATCCCGCTTCGACAGAGCCCAACTCGCCTTGGCGGCGCGTCCGGGGCCCTCGGCGGGCGCACCAAGGAAGCGCCAGTGGAGGAAGCGCAGGATCGAGGTGTGGTCGTAGACGGTGTGGTCGACTGCGCCGCGCCCCGCGTAGGGCGACGCCACGATCGACGGTACGCGGAAACCTGCCTGGCCGAAGTTGTTCGCGTCGAGCTTGCTGGCGCGGTCGTCGGCGAGGATCGGTGGCCGCACGTGGTCGAAGAATCCGCCCCACTCGTCGCAGCAAAGCACGAACAGCCCCCGATGCCACTGTGGGCTTTGTACGAACGCGCCGAGGGTCTCGAGCACGAACCGCTCACCAACGTTGATGCAGCCTCGCGGGTGGTTGTCGGTGCGGTACGGGCCGCTGAACGCTGGCGCGACGAACGTAAAGTTTGGGAGCGTCCCGTTCGCGCAGTCCTCGAAGTAGCGGTCAAGCACCCGGATGTACGGGTGCATGCGTACGCCGTAGACGAGGAGCGAGGCAGGCGTGTCGCCGTAGTAGTACGCGGCGGGCACACCCGCGGCGCTGAGCCGGTCCCAGATGGTGACGTCATCGAACACCCCAGGGCGCAGCGGCCCCGGGTCGTGCTTGCGACCTTCAGACTGAGCCGAGTGGAAGTACATGCGGTTCGGGAACGTCGGGCCCAACAGCGACGCGAAGTGATGGTCGTTCACGGTGAAACGTCGCGCGAGGGCCGCGTGCACGGGGACATCGGCAGCGTTGTAGTAGCCGATCGCGCTCTCCGCGTTGTGTGAACCGTTCGACAAGAACCCGTGGTCGCGTTGCGCGCGCCCCGCGTTCCAGTCATGCCCCGGTGCTGGCCCCGTGCAGATGCGATAGGGATTCGGTTCCTCGGGGCGTGCCGTGATCGACTCGGTAGCCACGAGCCTGCCCGTGGGATCGCGATACTGGACGTGCTGGCGCGCCGTCACCGAGAACCCCGAACCCCAGCGCCGACGACCCTCATCGAGGTAGTGCTGGTCGCGTCCAAGCCAACCGAGATAGTGGTCGAAGGAGCGGTTCTCCATCATCAACACCACGACCGTGTCAATCGGGCAATCCTTCGCCGGACCCGACAACAGCGGGTCTGCCTGCGTACCCGCGGCACCCGCGGCTCCCGTCCGCAAGAGCGTCGGCCCCAACGCCGCAGCGCCCGCGACGAGTGCACTTCGGCGGCCGAACTCCCTCCTGGTCATCCGAGCCGCCATCGCCACCAGGATGCCCGATCGTTCAACTCATCTTGGGCCCAGGCGCACCAACAGCCCTGCGGTCGCTCGCGGCCACCAACGAGGCGACGATCAGCAAGATCGAACCGCCGGCTCCGCGGACACGCGGATGTGATGCCGATCTGTGCTACCGACCGCGGTGGTCCGGCGAACGTTCGGTGCGCACGTTCTGTGCTTCAGCCTCGACCGCCAATCACGCAGATATGGCGCTCTCCGGTTGTTTCCGTGGGTCATGTTCGGCCGGGGAGGTGGGGTGGGTGTGCGCCGAGGGCGAGCATCGCGAGGGCGACGAGGGGTTGGTAGCCGTGGAACCCGAACGCGATGCGGGTGAGTAGTCGGATCTTGGTGTTGGTGGATTCGACGAGGCCTTGGGAGAGGCCGGTGCCGAGCGCGACGTCGATCGCGGCGCGGTGGGTGACGATGCGACGTTGGAGATGCACGAACGCGGGGATGCGGGAGCGGCGTGCCCATTCGATCCATCGGTCGAGCGCGATCTTTGCCTTCTTCACCTTTGACCGCGAACACGTAGCGCAGTCCTTCTTTGAGGAGGTAGGCGCGCCAGAGTCGCGGGTCGGTCTTGGCGATCCAGTCGAGTTGGTGGTGTTGGCGTCGGGTGAGGTCACCGGGGTTCTTCCAGAGCGCGTAGCGGGACTGGGCGATGTGTTTGGCGTCGCCGGTCGCGCGTGGGTGACGGCGACCGACCTCGCGGGTGGGGCGACGACCTTTGGCTTCGTTCCACGCCCGGCGTCGTTCGATGTCGAGCGCTTCGATCGCCCACACGACCACATGAAACGGATCGGCGCTGCGCACGGCGTTGGGTGCCCGCGCCGCGACGACTCGGGCGATCCAGTCCGCCATGTCTGCCGAAACGTGAGTGAGCAACGACGATCGTTCGGGTCCGAGCTCGTCGAAGAACACGTTCAGCGCGGCGTCGTTGCGGCCGGGACCGGCCCACACCAGGTGGCCGCTGTCATGATCGACGACCACGATCAGATACCGGTGCCCGCGTTTGTAGGAGATCTCGTCGATCCCGACCCGACGGAGCCCCTCGAGCCGATCGATCGTCGCGTCGATGTCCGCGTTGACCCGGGTGACGATCGAACCGACCGTGCGCCACGCCACCCGCAGCAGTTCCATCACCGCGCTTTTCGAGGTCCGCACCGCGAGCCACGCCGCCAGGTCATCGAAGTCGCGGGTGTGACCGGCGCGATGACGTGCCCACGGCACCGCCGCCACGATCACCCCATGATCACGACACCGCACCCGCGGCGCGCCAGCCTCGATGAACACGCGGGTCGTGCCGAGATCTAACGCCCGCCAACGACGCCGACCTTCCCCGGCGTCATAACGCGGTGACCGTCGCCGGCATTCACCACACCGGCTACGCGCTCTCACCGCCGGTCGCACCGACACCACGATCGCGTCCGCTCCGTCGTCGAAGTCGACGCCCTCGACGACGGTTTCAGTGAGCCCGCACGCGCGTTCCCATACGCTCTTGTTCCGCACCCCGCTTGCCTCCTGGATCGAAGCCGTCAGACAGCTCCGAACCTAGAAACCGAGCGGGGTGCGGCCGCGGACCGACACCAACAGCACCCACGGAAGCAGCAGGAGAGCGAGATATGGCGCGTGCCCGGGCTGTTCTCTCGTATGGACGGGACCTATGGCTCTGTTGCGAGCTGTTCGTAGCGTGGAAGCTCGCGGTACGTGAGCACGAGCCGACCGGAGGTTCCTGATGAGTTCCGCGGAAGCTGCGCCTCGTCACCTGAGTCAGTGGGAGTACCTGGTTGTTCCCCTGGCAGATGCCGGGGGACTGAAAAAGAAGTCTGCTGATCTGAAACCTGACCACCTCGATGAGCTCGGTTCTCAGGGTTGGGAGGCAGTCGGTCTGTCGCTCAAGTACGGCGACCTGATCGCGTGGCCGGTGGTCCTGCTCAAGCGCCCGGTCGCCTAGCGCGGCGCGACACTGCGTCGAGGGCTACTGCTCGCGTTCGGACGGTTGTGTCAGGCATAGGGTGCTCAGTGACGAGAGGAGACGCCCATGGTCGCCGTCATCGTCATTGTGGTCGTGATTGTCGTCGCCGTCGGATTCATGATGCTCGCGTTCAACGGGCTGGTCCGGCGTCGCAACCAGGTCGACACCGCCTGGTCTCAGATCGACGTCCAGTTGAGGCGTCGTTATGACCTGATTCCCAATCTCATCGAAACTGTTAAGCGTTACGCTGCGCACGAGAGAGGAACGCTCGAGGCAGTCCTCTCAGCGCGCGCGAACGCGATCAACGCGCAGCAAAGCGGCGACGCGGCGACGCGGCGAAGAGCGCTCAGGCCGACACTGTCGTGACGGGTGCGCTCAAGAGTCTGTTCGCGGTCGCGGAGGCGTACCCGGATCTCAAGGCGAACCAGACTTTCCTCCAGCTCCAAGCGGAACTGAGCTCAACGGAGGATCGGATCGCATCGTCGCGTCAGTTCTACAACGACAGTGTGTTGTCGTATAACACGAAGATCCAGACGTTCCCGCCGGACTTGGTCGCCGGTGCGTTCCACTTCAAGGCGCGTCAGTATTTTTCCGTGCCGTCTGAAGAGCAGATCACCGGCGCCCCCAACGTCCAGTTCTGACGACACTGCGCCGGGTGCGAGAGGTGAGTGCCTGCTGTCGCTGCGTTCCGGGCTGAGTTAGTCACGGCTTCCGCGCCTTGCGTACGGCTCATCGGCGCGCTCGAGCTTTGTAGATCTCGAACCAGGCCACGCCGATGAATCCCGCGACGAGTGCGACGAGCCAGTCGACGGGCTTCATGGGGCCGAAATGGAACGCGTTTCTGAGCGACGGAACGGTCAGGAGCACGACGAGTAGCGCGGCCCCGGCGAGGATCCACTTGAGGGTGGGGTTCCTGCGCTCCCGGAACGACTGCCAGATGGAGAGCCGCCAGGAGCGGTTCACGAGGATCAGCGCGAGGTTCCCGACGAGGAGCGTCGCGAAGGTGATTGACCGTACGACGTCGTCAGGCCGGTTGTCGAGCACGCTCCACAGGTAGACGCCGAACACGGCCGCGAGGGCCGCGAGCCCTTGCAGGGCGGCAATCGTGAGTACACGCCGGCTGAACATCGGTGCGCCGGGCCGTCTCGGCGGTTGGTCCATGATCTTCGGGTCGATCTCCTCGGCTTCGAAGACGATCGAGCAGGCTGGGTCGATGATGAGCTGGAGGAACGCGATCTGCACGGGCAGGAGGACCAGCGGCCAGCCTCCAACGAACACCGGGATCACTGCCATCCCGAAGATGGGGACGTGAACGGCGATGATGTACGCCATCGCCTTGCGCAGGTTGTCGAAGATACCGCGACCGCGTCTGATGCCGCCGGCGATCGAGGCGAAGTCGTCGTCTGTGATCACCAGCGCGGCGGACTCGCGTGCGACGTCGGTCCCGCGGGCGCCCATCGCGATGCCGATGTCGGCGGCGCGCAGGGCGGGCGCGTCGTTCACGCCATCGCCGGTCATGCCGACAACGTCGCCATTCGCCTTGAGCGCGCGGACGAGCCGAAGCTTCTGCTCGGGGACCATGCGCGCGAACACATAAACAGTGCGGATCCGGCGGGCGAGCTCGTCGTCGCTCATGACGTCGAGCTCGGGACCGGTAATGCTTCCCGCCGCGTGTTCGAACCCGACCTCCCGCGCGATCGCGAGCGCGGTGCCCGGATAGTCACCCGTGATCATCACGACGCGCACCCCGGCCCGCGCGCATTCGGCGATCGCCTCGGAGACGCCTGGTCGCACGGGGTCGTACAACCCGGCGAGGCCGAGGAACTCGAAGTCGAAGTCGTGCTGCCCTGTGGGGAGTGGGTCGGCCTGGCTGAACCGGGCGCGGGCGACGGCGAGGACGCGCAACCCACCCGCGGTGGCCGATTCGACTTGCCGAATGACGGCTTCGCGCGCGTCAGGCGCGAGGTGACACAGGTCAGCGATCGCTTCGGGCGCGCCCTTGGCCGCGATGACGTACCGGCGGTGGTCCGGTGAGCGCCAGACGTGCGAGAAAGCGAGCAGGTGCTCCGTGAGCGAGTACTCCCGCACCAGCTCCCAGTCGCCGTGCAGATGCTCGGTGTTCGTGAGGTAGTCGCGGCCGAGGTCCTTGAACGCCCGGTCCATCGGGTCGAACGGGTCGATGGGAGAGGCGAGGACGGCGAACTCACCGATGCTGTGGAACTGCTCGGGGAGCGGCCGATCGTCGAGCACGTGGACCAAGCCGTCGACGACGAGCTCACGGACCGTCATGCTGTTCGTGGTCAGCGTGCCGGTCTTGTCGACGCAGACCACCGTCGCCGACCCAAGGGTCTCGATCACGGGTGCACGCCGGGTCAACACGTGGCGTTGCGACATCCTCCACGCGCCGAGCGCGAGGAAGACGGTGAGCACCACAGGGAATTCCTCGGGCAGCATCGCCATTGCAGTGGCAATACCGGCGAGCAAGCCCTCCAGCCAGCGTCCCCGCGTCAGGCCGTACGCGACGACCACGATCGCGGCCGCGGCCACCCCAATCACGGCGATCACGCCCACGAGGCGGTCGATCTCGCGCTGCAACCGGGTACGCTCGGGTTCGATCGTGCGCAGCGCGGTGCCGATACGTCCGAGCTCAGTGCCGCTGCCCGTCTCCTGCACCAGCGCCATCCCGTGGCCCTTGACCACCAGGGTGCCCGAAAAGACCCACGGCGTGGCGTCCCCGCCCGGACGCCCGAGGTCCGGGCCGACGGGGATCGCCGCCTTGCGCACCGGAACCGACTCGCCGGTGAGCGCCGACTCGTCGACGGAAAAGTTCACGCAATCGAAGAGCGCGGCATCGGCCGGCACACGATCGCCCTCCGAGAGCAGGACGACGTCGCCGCGTACGACGTCGCGCCCCGCGATCCGCTGCTGCCGACCATCGCGGAGCACAAGCGCACGAGGCGAGGAGAGATCACGCAGCGCGGCGAGCGCGTTCTCCGTCTTGTGCTCCTGAACGATCGAGATCGCGATCACCACTACGACGAACGACATCAGGATGGCACCGTCGAGCGGCTCGGCGAGCAGGAAGTTGACCGTTCCCGCACCGAGCAGCAGGAGCAGCATCGGCTGGCTCACCACGGCCCAGGCCTGCTGCAGAAGATTGCGCTTCTTCGCCGTGGGCAGCTCGTTCGGCCCCTCCGTGCCCAACAGTCGAGCTGCTTCCTCCGATGTCAAGCCCGTCAGCAGCGCGGCCTGACTCACAGCCATGAGGCGTACCTCACGGTCGGCTCGGGTGATCGGCCACGTCGCGCGGGAGACGCGGCACGGTTGGGCGACGCGTGGCCATCGGGAACCCGTAGCGCGCTACCGAGCCGCCGGTGTGTTTGCATGGGCTGCCATCAGATTCGAAACCTAAGTTGGCGCCAATCGTGGTTGGTTGGTTCGGTGCGTACGTTCGGGGTGCGCCGACGTTGCCGGTCGAACGGTCTGGAGCGGGGATACTGACCCGTTCCGGCCTGCGTTGATGTCGTTGAAGGCTCTTGTTGGTCTGCGTCAGTCGTTGCTCGAGTCGGCTAGAGAGGACCGCGCGCGTCGAGGGGCGAGAATCCGCACCAGGGTCATGAAGAGGACCACGCCTGCGCCGAGCAAACAGGATGCCAGGAGCAGGAAGCTGTGACGGTCGGTTCCGACCATGATGCCGTGCACGGTCGCGAGCGGGAACAGGACATAGCTCGAAAGATGGATGCCATGCCACACGCGGCGTGACATGTGCTTCATCAGGAGCGATGTGATCTCGATGGCGGCGAGCAGGTACATCGCGACAACGCCGAGCGCCACGGCGGTCGTCTGGTACTTCGTGGCGAAAGGAACGAGGATGTCGGCAAGCCCGAAGCCGACGTAAGTGTCGGCGACGAGCCCGAGGAGATGCACGCCGAGGAATGCGACCGCGAGGCCGGCGAGGAAGCGGTGCACGTCGGTGACCCAGGCCGGCGCCGGTCTCCGGACAAGGCGGGTCGAGAGTTGTAGGCCTGTGATCACCGCGAGGGTGACGAGTGCCCACGACACGATGCCTCCCGCCCGAGCCGCGTACCACCAAGCTTGGGTCCGCACGCATCGAGTCTAAAGACACATCGAGTCTAAAGGCGAGCGTTCAGCTTGCCCGCGTGGTCGTGTGCGCCGCGGGCACGCTCTGCGTCGACGCCTTCCCAGCCGCCGCCGCGGGAATCGCAGATGTAGCGGATGTCGCTGGGCTCGTCGTCGTGCCGGTGGTGGTGACGTGTCCTCCTGCGACCGTCGGGGTCGCCTGTGAAACCGTCGCGGCGTTGTTCTGCGCGAGCATCAGGCTTCCGCCGATCGTGAAGAACGATGCCACGCTCAGACCGGCCAGCAGGATCCGGCTCGCTCCGGCGGGATGGCGACGGCGCCTCCTCGCAGTCTGGGGTACCGGACGGGCCACGGTCGCAGCGGTCGGGTTGACCGTTGCCGTGGAACTGCGCCGGGTCCCGGCGACCCGTGAACTGCCGGACGCCGCCCGACGCTCCTGCAGCCGCCGGATCCTCTCGGCTTGGTCCGTGTTGTCCGGGCGTTCAGTCATCTGACTCACCCCTCGTTGCGTTCGTCGTCCCGTTCGACTGCGGGGCCGGTTGACTTGTCCGGCCTTCGGACTCCTTCTCGTGGGTCCTTGCCTGCGCGCTGGCCTGCAGCGGCCCCGGGGACGCAGCCGCGGGAGCGACGGCGGGTTGTGAGACCACTTGCGGTGCCGTGGGGCTCTGGGTGCTCTGGGTGCCCAGGGCACCTGACCCGACCCCGAACGCGAACATCGCCGAGACGGCGCTCATCGTGACGGCTGCTGCGGTTGCGATTGCTTTGCGCCGCTCCATCTGATGCTCTCCTGCTCCACCCGTCGCCTCGGTGCGGCGGGTCCGAATGGCTGTTCATCTCAGACAAGCGAACCCGGATGAAGGCCTACGGAGAGCGTTGATGAAGCTTGTGTGAAGCAGCGACTCCGCGCTATCGGAACTACCGTCTCGGGGCGTGGCCGGTCCGACCAAGGCGTGCGTGCTGGTCGCCGACGACGAGGCGCGCATCCGCGACATCGTGCGAAGCTACCTGGAGGCCGAGGGATTCGACGTCGTGTCGGCCGGCGACGGCGAGGAAGCGCTCCGCTTGGCGCGTGAGCGCAAGCCCGACGTGGTGGTGCTCGACGTGATGATGCCCGGCCTCGACGGCGTCGAGGTCCTTCGCCGTCTCCGCAGCGAGTCCGACGTCTACGTGATCATGCTCACGGCACGGTCCGACGAGGTCGACAAGCTCGTCGGCCTGTCGGTCGGAGCCGATGACTACGTGACGAAGCCGTTCAGCCCTCGCGAACTGGTGGCTCGTATACGCGCCGGCCTGCGACGCACGCGGGTCACGGAGGTATCCGCGGCGAGTGAGTGCCTCGAGTTCGAAGATCTCACGATCGACGCTGCGCGCCGCGAAGTGACGCGACGCGGCGAAACGGTCGACCTGAGCGCGCTCGAGTTCGACCTCCTCATCGCACTCGCGGGTGCGCCCGGCCGGGTCTTCACGAGGGGCCAGCTCCTCCAGCAGGTCTGGGGGTGGGACTTCTACGGCGACGAGCGGGTTGTCGACGTGCACATTCGGAGCATCCGCCGCGCGCTCGGTGACAGTGCCGACGCTCCGGAGCTGATCGGCACCGTACGCGGGGTGGGCTACAAGTTCCTCCCCGCCTCGCGATGAGCCGCTTCCGCCGCCTCGACGTCCGGCTCTTCGCCTCGTACGCCGTCGTCGTCGGGGTGGTGGTAGTTGCGCTGGGGGTGACGATTGGGGTGCGCGCCACGTCGTCGTTCGATGAGCGCATCCGGGGTGCTGGCGAACGCGGCGAGACCGAGGCCGAGTCCCACAACGCGTTCGTGGACGCGTTGTGGGGCACGTTGCCGATCGCGCTCGTGGTGAGCGCGGCGAGCGCCGGGTTGGCCGCGGCGTTCGTCGCGCGGCGAATCCTGCGCCCCATCAGCGACGTCCGCCAGACCACGCGGCGTCTTGCCGCAGGCCACTACGACGAACGGGTGTCACCGCCCGCCGAGCTCGAGTTGGCTGCGCTCGCGGCCGACGTCAATCGTCTCGCGGACGCGCTCGAAACTACCGAGCACCGCCGTGCGCAACTGATCTCCGAGGTCGCGCACGAGATGCGTACGCCGCTCACCACGATCCGCGGCTACGCCGAAGGTGTCCTCGACGGCGTATTCGCGCCCGACGAGGAGCTCCTGACCGCGGTCGTCGAAGAGACGTCGCGCCTCGAACGGCTCGCCTCTGACCTGGCGACACTCTCGCGTGCCGAGGAACACGCACTCCCACTCCAGATCACACGGGAGGATCTCGGAGAGCTCGCCACGTTCGCAGCGACACGGCTGCGACCCCAGTTCGACGAGAAGGGCGTCACGCTCGCCATCGACGCCACGACACCCCTTCCCGTCAACGTCGACCGCGACCGGATCTTGCAAGTCATCACCAATCTCCTCGGCAACGCCCTCGTCTACACGCCGGCAAACGGACGCGTCGTCATGACTCCCCAACGTCAAGACGCCACCGCGGCCGTCGCCATCACCGACACCGGCGTCGGCATCGCGCCCGAGGATCTCAGACTGATCTTCGAACGCTTCTACCGGGTGCCGGGATTAACTCGCCCGAGCGGAGGGAGCGGGATCGGGCTCACGATCGTGCGCGGCATTACCCAGGCCCACGGCGGGGATGTCGAGGTCGCCTCCGATGGCCTCGGCGAAGGCGCGACCTTCACCCTCGAACTCCCACTCGCGTCGGACTACACCGGATAACCGCTCTGGCCCTCCGTGCGACCAAACCACGAGAAGGACGCCGAAACCGAAAGAGGTCTCGCCAGAGACCCATTGCCGACGCTGGGGCCGCACAGAACAACACGCTCCGCAACCCAGCCGACAAGCGCCGAATCGGCGATCTGTGGTCCTTCCCGGCGGACCCATCGCCGATGGCGACCGCGCCAGAGCTGCCGTTCGGGGCGGCCTATCGACGTAGTTCCGTGGACGTTCGGTGCGTCGTTCTGTGCTCGGACGGTCGGCGCGTGGCCGCCCGACATGAGCGCGGTTGTCGCGCATGCACGTGTGAAACGAGCGACACTACCCGTCGGGTGTGAACGGCTTGCCCGTACCCGTCGTACACAACAAACGCAGGCTCTCGAGGTAGTAGCCCCAGTTGAAGTTGTAGACACCGTAGGCGTCATCGCTCAACTCAACGGCGTAGTCCTGCCAGAACCGCAGCTTCGTGCGGCCGTCGTCGAGGGCCACCAGCTCGAACCGAAACGTGCCATCGGCCCATGGTTCGTGACCGTCAACGCATCGCCATTCGAGCTTCTGCCCCGGTTCGAGTCCGGTGATCTCCATCACCGGGTTGAAGTCACCAGCGAAAGGTGAAGGCGATGCGCTCCCCGACCGCGGACTTGCCCGTTTGCAGCTTCGTCGACCACCAGCCCGCGAGCTGGTCCGCCTCGGTGATCGCAGACCACACCGAGTCCGTTCGCGAGTCGATGTCCAAGACGTGATGGATTGTCTTCATGGCCTCCCCCCTCGCGAGTCCGCTCTCCCAAAGCGTCGAGACTGGCAGCCGACGCGCATCGCTGCCTCGCACGCATCATGGCCGCACGGCACTCATTTCGCCACCGCCAACGATCAGCAATCGTCGGAGCGCCAGCTCCGCGTGCGCGAGATGTGCGGTTCTGCGCTCCCGGCGGTGACGATTCGGCGCGCGTTCGGTGCGTCGCCCTGCGCTCGATAGCAGGCACTCAATCGGAAGATGCGCTCTAGCAGCCTTCGACGAAGATGCATTCGCCTGGGCAGAGACCGGCGGCCTCGACCACTGCATCTTCGATCGATCGGGGCACGTCAGCCACGCCCCGGCCCATCCTCAACTTCGGCCCGCCCTCAGGACCGCAACCGGACTCGCCCACGTCCCTGACGTAACTCCGATAGTCGCGCCCATCATCGTGCATGAAGAACACGTCGGGACAGATCTCAACGCATTGAGCGTCTCCGGTACACAAATCCTGATCAATCCACACCTTCATCGACGCAGGAATCCTCCTCGTTCAAGACAATCGGTACTGCCCGATCCCGTCTCACCACGATTGTGGAGACCCGCGGGTGCTGGGAGCAGGGGCAAAGGTCCCTTAGCCATGCCCACGGGCTCCTTCAAGACGGGACACGCCAACCAGGCGCACACAGGCGCCCACGCCCGGTAGGGAGTGTGCTGCCACCGTCGACGACGCACAGACGCGACACACGTGAGCCTCGGCTCTGGAGTTGCCCCGCTTTGACGGACACCTGATCATGGGCCGTTCTGGCCCGGAAGGGAGTCCGTGTGGGGAGGAATCGTCGGAAGTTCACGCCCGAGTTCAAGGCTGAAGCGGTCGCGCTGGTCGAGGCGTCGGGTGGCAACATCGCTCAGGTCGCCAAGGAGCTCGGGATCTACGACTCGACGCTGGGCAACTGGGTGCGTCAGTTCCGCGAGCAAGCCGCGGGCGCGCCGAGCGGAGAGGAGCGCGCCGAGATCCGTGATCTGAAACGGGAGCTGGATCGGGTCACGCGCGAGCGGGACATCCTGGCAAAAGCAGTCGCCTTCTTCTCGGCCTCGACCCGCGAGCACGGGTGATGGCCGTGTATCGGTTCATCGCCGAGGAGAAGGCGACCCCCGAATGTTCGTGGAGCGTCAGCGAGATGTGCCGGACGTTGGAGGTGTCCCGGTCGGGGTTCTATGACTGGCTGGGACGCGCGCCGTGTGCCCGCGACGTCGACGACGCCACGTTGGCAGCAGAGATCGAGGCGATCTGGGAGACCTCGGATCGTACGTATGGGTCACCGCGGGTGCATCGCTGGTTGCGCAAGCAGGGCTTCCGAGTCGCTCGCAAGCGGGTGGCGCGGATCATGCGTGTCAACGGCTGGGTGGGCGAGTCGGCCCGCAAGGGCTTCAAGACCACCACGCCGGACAAGGGTGCGGTGCCGGCACCGGATCGGGTGGCTCGGGATTTCAACC
The DNA here is from genome assembly GCA_963819475.1 of uncultured Actinomycetes bacterium. Lineage (GTDB taxonomy): Bacteria > Actinomycetota > Acidimicrobiia > IMCC26256 > DASPTH01 > DASUAS01. The sequence goes on along the minus strand of CAWFWE010000008.1, from coordinate 289,301 downwards.
CGGCCGCGCCGAACGTCACGTGGGCGGGTGACATCACCTACGTGCGCACCTGGGAAGGCTGGCTGTTCTGCGCGACGGTGATCGATCTCTACAGCCGCCGCGTGATCGGCTGGGCGCTTGCCGATCATCTCCGCGCCTCCCTGGTCGGGGACGCGCTCGAGATGGCGGTCGCGACCCGCGGTGGTCACGTCGACGGCGTCGTCTTCCACTCCGACCGCGGCTGTCAGTACACCGCGGGTGAGTTCGCCGAGCTGTGCGAACGACACCACGTCGTGCAGTCGATGGGCGCGACCGGGATCTGCTGGGACAACGCCGCGGCCGAGAGCTTCTTCGCGACCTTGAAGCGAGAACTCGTGCACCGACACGCGTGGGCAACGCGCGCGGAGGCGAAACGCGCGATCGTCCGCTGGATCGAAGGCTGGTACAACCCGCGGAGACTGCACTCCGCGATCGACTACCTCACCCCGACCGAGAAGGAGAACGCATGGCACACTGCTGACCGACGCGCAGCGTAACGACCTGTCCGTCGAACCGGGTCAGCTCCACTCCGCGTGCGCGTGATGTGCCGTTCTGCGCTCCCCGAGGGCAATCCGTGAGCGTTCGGTGCGCGCGTTATGTGCGCAACCGAAGTCCGACTGTACGGGGACTTCGCTGAGCGAAGGCTCCGCTGAACCCGTGGCGACCAGGCGGGGCTCTCGCTCAGGGCGAGAGCCCCGCCGAGGTCGATGCGGGCTCAGTGCTAGCTGGCACCGGGCGGGGAGATCGTCCCCTCGAAGGAGCCAGTGGTGACGCCCGTGGTCTGGTCCAACATTCGCTCGACGGTGAAGCTCCCGGTGGCTCCCGCGAACCGACCCGTGCCCCCCGTGATGGTCGTGTGTTCGACAATTGAAAGTATGGCGGCGGGCGGGGTGCCCGAAACCACATCGGCGTGCCCGATCTCGTCAGCGGTCACCGTGTCGCCATTGGCCGCGGTGAACGCAAAGGTCCCGACGCCGTTCCTGGTCACGAGGTTGACGGTGTGGGGGTTTTCTAGCGTGTATCGACCCAGGTGGCTGGCGTTTCCCGTCCATTCTCCGAGTATGTGCGCCACCGGGGGTGGACCTGGGTCAACCGACGTGGTGGTTTCCACACCTTCCAAGCTGCCTTTGAAGGGCACCTCGTGGCCAGCGGCGGCGCCTGCGGCCACGGGGGCAGCAAGGCTGGTGAGCGCGACGAACACGACGGCAACCGCGGCGAGCGAGGCACGCATGGGCGCACGCATTGGTGGTCCTCGTCGGGCGACAAGCTTCCGGTACACAGCAACGATGTTCACTGGTTACTCCCCTCGTAGGTGCCCGCCGGCACGGTGACTATCAGCGTTTGTACGCACTCACACCGGGCACACCGCCAACCCGTTGGGATGGTCGCCGACAGTGATGGTGGCCGACACCACTCCCGTCGCCGTGGTGATCACTGACACGGTGCCGTCGGCGTTGTTGGCCACGTAGGCGTATTTGCCGTCGGGCGTGAACGCCAACCCGTACGGCTCGTTGCCGACGGTGATGGGGGGCGACACCACCCCCGTCGCCGTGGTGATCACTGACACGGTGTCGCCAACGTTGTTGTTGACGATGTAGGCGTGCTTGCCGTCAGGAGTGATCGTCAGTCCGCCGGGATGGTTGCCGACGGTGATGGGGGGCGACACCACCCCCGTCGCCGTGGTGATCACCGACACGGTGCCGTCAACGGCGTTGGTCACGTAGGCGTGCTTGCCGTCAGGAGTGATCGCCACCCCGACCGGAGTGTTGCCGAGGGTGATGGTCGTCGACACCACGCCGGTCGCGGTGGTGATCACCGACACGGTGCCGGAATCGAGGTTCGTCACGTAGGCGTGCTTTCCGTCAGGGGTGATCGCAACCCCGCCGGGACGGTTGCCGACGGTGATGGTGGCCGACACCGCACCCGTCGCGGTGGTGATCACCGACACCGTGCCGTCACCAGCGTTGGTCACGTAGGCGTGCTTGCCGTCAGGAGTGAACGCCACCCCGGCAGGACCTTTGCCGACGGTGATGGGGGGCGATACCCGACCTGTCGCCGTGGTGATCACCGACACCGTGCCCGCGCCGAGCTGGGTCACGTAGGCGTGCTTGCCGTCGGGAGTGAACGCCACCCCGTGGGCGTTGTTGCCGACCGGGATGGCGGCCGAGACCACACCCGTCGCGGTCGCGATCACCGACACGGTGCCGTCGTAGTTGTTGGCCACGTAGGCCTTCCCCGCGCACCCCGCGGCCCGACCCGCCGCGGGGCTCCGGACCGAGGGCGAGTCGTTGCCACCAGAGAGCAGGAGCAAGCCACCGATCACCAGCGCGACTGCAAGACACGCCGCCATCGCCATGGAGAATCGTCGCACGCGACGCGGTCGCTGTGACGTTGAAGTAGCGGGCGGGAGTGCGGCACCTCGCCGTAGAGGCGGAGGTGGCGAATAAGTCGTCCGGCTCGTCACCGCCGCGTACGTCGCGCGGAGGCGTTCTTCGATGCCCACCTCGTCGTCGCGAGTCATGACAACTCCTTACGCATACGAGCGAGCGCGCGGTGACGCGCGGACTTCACCGTTCCCAACCGACAACCCAGCAGCGCCGCGATCTCGACCTCGGGGAGATCGCCGTAGTAGCGCAGCGCCAACACCGCTCGCTGGCGGAACGGGAGCTGGCCCAGCGCAATCCAAGTCTCATCCAGCTCTGGCTCGGGTAGCACTCTGGTCACGCCGACCCGCATGTGCGATCGCTCAAGGCGTGTCCGACGAAGATTCGAACGGCACAGGTTTACGAGCACGGTCCGGAGAAAGGCGTCCGGCGACTCGACGTTCGTCCATGCCGAGTAGACGCGCACGAACGCTTCCTGCGCGATCTCCTCCGCAACGTTGACCGACCCGACGATGGCGTGACCGAGTCGAACCGACCCGTGCCACCGACTCTCGTAAAAGGCTTCGAATCCGGCGGCCGGTGCGCGAGACAGAGCAGAGGTCGCGCCCGGGTCGTGAACAGGCCTCGGTCCCTCGCCCGGTTCCTTCGCCACAACCCGGTCCTCCAGCACGAAGATACTGACGCACAGCCCCACTCAAAAGGTTCCAGACCAGAGCAAGGAATGGCAGCGGCGTGGCATCGTTAGGTCCCGGAAGGCACGTCCGGCCACACGCAGGTACTCGCTCAGACCACCCACCCGCTCATTCGTGTCGAACCCCAGGTGTTTCACCGGCAAAGCACACGTGCGCGCAGCCTCAGTACCTCGTCACGGGTCGACGCCGACAACGCGTCGGCCGACCAACGAAACGAAGCGACCCGAGTGCATATTGCCCAGCTCTGCGCTCGTCCAGCCACCAGTGACGCCGTACAGATCATCGATCGCGACAGCGCGGGGGCCTCATGCGCGAGATGTGCCGTTCTGCGCTCCCCGCGGTGACGATTCGGCGCGCGTTCGGTGCGCGGTTCTGTGCGGCAGCCGTCCGTCGTTCATCCCAGGTTGCTCGAACGGGGGTAGGCGTCGGCCGGGTCGGTGAGCACGTTGACGAGTGCCGGGCCGTCGAAGTTGAAGGCGCGATCGAGAGCGGGACCGAGCTCTGCTGGTTCGGCGACGAATTCGCCGTGGCAACCCAGGTCTTGTGCCACGAGGTCGTAGCGGGTCGCGGGTGCGAGGTCGCAGATCACGTCGTAGCCGAAGAGCGCGTGCATCGGATGTTTCTCGAGTCCCCAGATGCTGTTGTTGCCGACGACGCCCACCATGTTTGCGTGGTGACGGGCCAGGGAGTCGAGGTCGGCCAGGCTGAAACCGATAGCGCCGTCGCCATAGAGCACCACGGTCTGGCGTTCGGGACGAGCCAGCGCCGCGGCGAGCGCGTAACCGGTCCCCGATCCCAGACATCCATACGGACCTGGACCGAGGAAGCATCCCGGCTCAAACGTGTCGACGTGACGGCCGGCGTAGGAGACGAAGTCGCCGCCGTCGCCGACGACGATCGCGTCGCGTTCGAGATGCTGGCGCAACTCGCCGTAGATCCGCACCGGATCGATCGGCGACGCGTCGGAAGTCAGCCGCATGACGTCTGACTGGCGTGTCGCCTGCTCGTCGTCGCGGAGGCGCGCGGCCCAGTCGACGCGCGCGGTCCGCGCGCCGCCCGCTCCCTTGACGCGCCCGACCTCCTCCACCAGCGCGCGAAGCGTTGCCCGCAAGTCACCGACGGTTACCGCCGCGAGATCAGCGTGCGTCGAGACCGCGCCAGGTGAGTCGACGAGGTGGACCACAGCAGCGTGGGGAAATCGACCGAAGGAGAGTCGGAAATCGAGCGGGGTGCCCGCCACGACGACCAAATCAGAGTCCCGGAAGGCAACCGAACGAGCCCGGGCGAAGCACAGCGAGTGGTCAGCGGCGAGCAGCCCGCGGCCCATGTCGTTCGCGAACGTCGGGAGCGTGACAGCCTCGACCAGCGCGCGTGCTTCGGCTTCGGCGCGGGCCCAGTAGACGTCGCCGCCGATCAGCAGCACAGGGCGTTCAGCGGCCACCAGCAGTTCGGCGACTCGTGCGATCGCGTCCGGATCCGGTGCCTCGCCCACCACCTCAGCCGTACCGACCGGCGCGGTCACTGTCGCATCGGTCGGTCCCCAGCGATCCAACGGAGCGTCGACAAAAGTCGGGCCGCGGTGCGGCGTACGCGCAGCGCGCAGCGCACGGTCGAAGGCTCCGGGCACGTCGTCGGCGGTGAAGGCCGTCGCGGCGTGCTTGGTGATCGGCGCGACGAGGGGGACGTGATCAAGCTCTTGCAGCGATCCCTGACCCCAACGCGCCAGGGCGCGCGACCGGCGGCCACGAACACCGGCGTGCCGTTGAACCATGCGCTCGTGATCGCACTGACGCCGTTGGTAACGCCCGGTCCTGCGGTCAGCGCGGCGACGCCCACCCGGCGAGTGACCTTGGCCCAGCCCTCCGCCGCGAATGCCGCCGTTTGCTCGTGGCGCGTGTCGATGAGTCGGATGTCCTCTCGCACGCAACCGTCGTAGAGGGACCAGAGGTGACCGCCGTTGAGCGTGAAGATGGTGTCCACACCGTGCGCCCCCATCGTGCGCGCCGCGAGAACGCCAGCATGGGGCGAGGCAGCCGACGGATCGCTCACGCTGTCACCTCCGCGCGCGACGGAAGGCGAGACACCCACCGCGATCGCGCTTCTGTAGACCAGGACCTTCCATGACTGCTCCTTGTCCGACGAAGCGCCGGAGCCCCATCATGCGGTCCTGTATGCAGTGATGGCCAGAGTCCTTCGACCAGCGCGCAAGTGGGCCCTCACCGCAACGGATCAGACGCTGTACGGAAGGCCGGCGCCGAGCGACCTACCCAGCGCGGGCAAGAAGGCCGAACAGCAGAACCCACGATCGGCCGTGGCGCGGTGCCCAACGGATCATCACGCGGTGCACGGACTTCGGCGCGACGAGGCCCAGTGGGTCCGCTCCGAAGCCGTGGAGGGTGCCAGGAAGGATCGACCGGGCCGCGTCGAAAGCGAAGACTTCCCGTTCAAGCCCCGGTTCGAAGACCCCCTCGGGGCAGAAGGCCGGACCCTCCGCCGGTAGGTACTGTGCCAAGCGTCCCTGAGCGCACGCGTATGTGCCGCTCTGCGCTACCCGTGACCGCGAGTCGTTGAACGTTCGGTGCGCGTACCGGGGGCGCGAGATCAGGCAGATCAGTACTGATTCGGGCGAGCGTCGAAGCTGGCTCGGACTTCGTGCCCGCAACCGAGAAGGCCGCCGGGAGCAGCGGGCCTTCTCGGTTCTCACGGACGGATCCGCGGTTACAGGTCTGGGATCCCCTGCATGACGTAGGTGTCCCAACCGGAGGCGGGACTGTTCGGATCTGTCATGAGGGCCTGCATCTCCGGGTCAGCCATCATGGCGTCCTGCACCTGCCCGAACTTCGCCCAGTCCGCAGCGGTATAGATCAACGTCACCGTTCCGGTGGCTGGCCCGGCCGCCATGCCCACCATCGCGCCGACGTTCTCACCACCATGCTTCCTGACGAGATCGTTCCCCTTCTTGAGCGACTTCTGGGCGTCTTCCCAATTCACACCTGGCTTGAGGTGAATCGCTGTGAGCGAGATCACTGCCATCTTTCAGTTCCTCCTGATAGTCCGGGGGAGCCCCCCCACTCTGTCCTTCGTGGCCTTGAACCGAGCGTGAGCGCAACCGTCCATGGAACACCAGGGTCCAAGGTCACAGCGACCCTGGGCGTGACGCGGAGCTTGATCAACGGCCTCAGCCACCCGCGGCTTTCTCGCCGCGAATACCGCGCGTCGGGTCGTGCCAGCAGACCGGGCCCCTTCCCGGCGGCGGAAGCGGGAGCGAGTGCGCGCGCAAACAATGTCCGCTCGGGCGCACTTACGCGGCACCCACCACGACGAAGACCACGCCGGAGAACGTCAGTCAGGGAGGTGGGTCGCCCAACCGCAGAACGAAGCTATGGTGCGGCTGCCACCTACCGAATGGTCCGTGGGTGCGACGACAGAGCGCCTGAACTGGGCTATTCCGCGATGCGTGCGACTCTCGCCATTCTGTCCGCTCACGAATCTTGCGCCGGCGTGCTGCACTGGAACTCCTCCGTCGAGGGCGAACAGGCATGTCGAATTCAGCGCTGACGGGAGTTGGACTTTCGACCCTGCCTCCACGTCGACGCCGTAGGTCAGGGCGCGGTGTCGCCTTTGCGCCAGCCGGGCACGCTCGGCGCGCGCGTCTCGCGCGTGCGCAGGTAGGTGACGAGTTGTTGGACCTGCTCATCGGTCAGGGTGCCGCCATAGTCGAGACCCCACGCCGCCATGTCGGTGCCCGACACGCCGCCCGCGACGAGGGCGTGGATCTGCTGGTCGGAGGTGCTCGAGAGGAACTCCTTCGAGTTCAGGGTGGGCGCGCTCCCCCCGCCGGTGCCCTCGTCGCCGTGGCACCCAGCGCAGTTGTCGGCGAAGAGCTTGGCGCCGAGCTTCGTGTAGGTCTGGTGCTGGGAAGCGGCCGAGTCCGCGCGGAGCGTTGGCTCGCGCAGCCGGTACGCCACGAAGCCCGCGATGAGCAGCGCCATGAACACCAGGCCCACGACGAGATAGCGGTTCAGGCTCCGCTCGAGCTCCTCGGGCTCGAACGGTTCGGGGCGGCGGCGCTCGCGGGGCATGTCACGCACCCTTTGCGTCGGCGCAACTCGGGCCCTTCTTCGGCGAGAAGTACTTCTTCTCACCGTGGGGAGGCCCGGTCTGGAGCGCGCCGGTGTCGACGACCACCGTGCCCGCCACGACGTCGGTCTGGTAGCGGTTCATGCCCGTGGGCGAGGGCCCGGTGATCCACTCGCCTCCAAGGTCGAACACCGAGCCGTGGCAGGGGCACTCGAACCAGCCCGAACTCTCGCAGAACTGCACCTTGCACCCGAGGTGGGGGCACTTCTGGGACAGTGCGAGGTACGTTCCCTTCGCGTTCGCCAGGAAGAGGCGGCCTTCGGGGTACTCCGTCGCGGTCCCCTCGGCGAAGTCCTTCGCGGGGCCGAGGCGCAGCTTGCCGCCGCCTGCGCCGCCGGCGAGGGGCCGCAGCGCCTCGTAGGCCGTATACCCCGCCGCGCCGATGAGGAGCGCGCCGCCCGCCTTCCAGAGGTTCACGAGGAACTGACGCCGGTTCTGCACCGTCCCGTGCTTCGCCACGATGCCTCCTAGAGCTCTAAGTAGAGGTGGTCCCACGGGGCGACGAAGTGCCAGCCCGGGCCACGGAAGAACGTGCCGATCACGGTCAGGACCATCGCGACGAGCAACAAGCCGCTGAACACCAGCACCGCCACCTTGCGATTGCGAGCCTCGGTCGCCGGGTTGCGGTCGATGTAGGGCAGCAGCACCAGGACGAGCACGATCGCGCCGGGCACGAGGATCCCGGCCACCAGCGGGTCGAAGTGCGACAGCAGCTCCTGGAGCGCCGAGAAGTACCAGGGAGCTTTCGACGGCTCCGGGGTCAAGTTCGGGTTGGCGAGCCCGCGCAGCGGCGCGACGAACGCGACGCCCATCGCCAGCACCACGGTGAACACACCGAGCGCGACGACCACATGACGGGCCACGAGGTGCGGCCATGTGAACACGGTGTCGTCGGTGCCGCGGTCCTCCGCGGTGACCGACTCCCGGTCGACAACCCCGAGCACCCGCGTGCGCTCGCCGTAGAGCGCGTCCGGTGCGCTCGGCAGCGCCGGGGCCGGCTCGCGCTCGGGGTCGACGCCACCGTCGCCGGTGCGCGGTACCGCGAAGCCGTCCTTGCGCACCCGCCAGATGTGGACCGACAGCACCAGGATCAGTAGGGCGGGGAGCACCGCAACGTGCAGGGCGTAGAAGCGCAGCAGCGTGCTCGCGCCGACCTGGTCGCCGCCGATGAGCAAGTCTTGGAGCGTGTTGCCGATCACCGGCACGTAGTGCACGAGGTTGGTGCCCACGGTGACGGCCCAGTAGCTGAGCTGGTCCCACGGCAGCAGGTAGCCGGTGAACGAGAGCCCGAGCGTGATCAGCAGCAGCGCGACGCCCAGCACCCAGTTGAACTGCCGCGGCCGCTTGTAGGCGCCCGCGTAGAACACGCGCACCAGGTGCAGCACCACCACGAGCACCATGAGGTGCGCCGACCACCGGTGGACGTTGCGGATCAGCTGGCCGAAGCCGATGTCGGTCTTGAGGTTTTGCATGTTGCCGTACGCCGCGCTCGGCGACGGGGTGTACACGAACATCAGGTAGACGCCCGTGACCAGGAGCACGCCGAAGAGCATCGTGGCGATGAACCCGAGCCGGAACGAGTAGCGCAGGCGTAGCACCCGCGCCGGCACCTTCACCGGGTAGAGGTGAAGGAAGAAGTTGCTGAACCCCTGCAGCGCGCGGCCACGCGGGGTATCGAGCTGGGGGTGACGGAACACCGAGCGCCACACCTCGGTGCGCTGAACCCGCGCGCTCAGCCCTCGACCCGGCAGGGCCGCCTCGGGCTCGAGCGCGTCCCCGGGCGCGTCTGCGGGCGGGTGGTGTCTTTCATCGACCACGAGCCACCTCTAGCGCCGCTACCATCGATAACGCGCGCGGTGGGCAGCGGTTGACGCACAACCCGCAGCGGATGCAGCGGTCCTCGTCGAGCAACAGCGCCGACTGCGCGTCCGAGCCCGCGCCGATCCGGTCGGCGCGCACGATCGTGATGCAGTCGGTCGGGCACACGTCGACGCACAGGCCGCAGAGGATGCAGAGCGCAGGGTCGAGCATGACGTTGTCGAAGCAACGCAGGCAGCGCAGCGCCTCGAGTGTGGCGTCGGCCTCGTCAAAGCCGACCTCCACCTCGGCGAAGCCCACCCGGCGGTCGGTGGACACCACCGGCACCGCGACCCGCTCGATGGCGTCGTAGCCGCTGCTCACGCGTCGGAACCCGTGCAGGTCCTGGAGCCGCATCGCGCGCGCCGCCGCGGGTGGGGGCGAGGCGGGCGCCGACGCGGCGTGGATCGACGCCGCCGCGCGCTTGCCGTCAGCGACGGCATCGATGAGGTTCCGGGGGCCGTTGGCGACGTCGCCACCCGCCCAGATCCTCGGGTGCGACGTGTGCAACGTCGCCGGGTCGACCCGCACCGTGCCTTGCGCCGCGCGCTCGAGATCGAGCGAGGCGAGCAGGTCGAGGTCGGAAGTCTGGCCCACCGCGAGGATCACGGTGTCGGCGGGGAGCACCGATTCCGTACCGGGGACGAGCGTCGGGGAGAAGCGGCCGCCCGCGTCGAAGACCGACTCGACCGCGATGGTCTCGAGGCCGGTCACGTGGCCATCGCCCACGAAGCGGTGCGGCCCGGTGCGGTAACGGATAACGATGCCTTCGCGCTCGGCTTCCTCGATCTCCTCGGGGTCGGCGGGGATCTCCTCGGGCGACTCCAGCGCGATGACGGTGACGTCGAGCACACCCGCCCTCCGGGCCGCGCGCGCGACGTCGAGGGTGGTGGTCATGGCGCGCCGGGCGTCGTCGCGCGTCGGGCCCGCGTCGCCGTCGTCATCCGCGTCGGGCGTGACGCCGCCGGCGGCCGTCCGCAACGCCGTGCGGGCCGCGTCGAAGGCCACGTTGCCGCCTCCGACCACCACGACGCGCTCTCCTAGCTCGACGTGGAACCCCTGGTTCACGTTGAGTAGGTACTCGATCGCTCGCAGCACGCCGTCGAGGTCGTGGCCGGGCAGGTCGAGGCCGCGCGCACGCCCCGTGCCGACGGCGAGGAACAACGCGTCGTGCCGCTCGAGTAACTCGTCGACCGTCGCGTCGACGCCGACCTTGAAGCCGGTGCGCGCTTCCACGCCGAGCTCGAGGATCGCCCCGATCTCCCGTGAGATCAGCTCGCGCGGCAGCCGGTATGCCGGGATGCCCAGGACCATCATCCCGCCCAAGCGGTCGTTCGCCTCGTAGACCGTCACCGGGTGGCCCGCAAGGCGAAGGTCGTGAGCGGCCGCGAGCCCGGCGGGCCCCCCGCCGATCACGCCGACCGATGCGCCGTCGGCGGGCGGCACCGGCCCGTGGGCCTCGTGCCACACGGCGGCCGCCGAGAAGCTCTCCACGCCGAAGCGCTCGGTGACGAAACGCTTGAGCGCACGGATCGAGACGGGAGCGTCGACGGCGCCGCGCCGGCACGCCGTCTCGCAAGGCGCCGCGCACACCCGCCCGCAGATCGAGGCAAACGGATTCGGACCACGAGCGATCAAGTACGCGTCGCGCGCGCGGCCTTCGGCGATGGCGGTCACGTACGCGCCGGCGTCGGTGTGCACCGGGCACGCGGCGCGGCACGGCTCGTTGTCCCACAGCCACTGCGCGTCGGGCACCCTCGGCGCGGCGCGCATCAGATCACGCGCCGGGCCTGCAGGCGCCGCAAGACCCACGCGAACGCGACCAGCACCACGAAGAACCACGTGGTCACGATGCCGACCCGGCTGCTGCGCGACATGCCCGTGAAGTGGTTGAGCACCCAGTTCGGCAGGTACACGAACAGCGCGACCCCGAGCACGAGGATGGCGAGGGCGGACACCACCGCCCGCCCCCACCCGATCGTCGTCGTGGGCTCGTCGTCGAGACGAGCGGTCACGTGGTTACCGTGAAGCCGGCGCGCATCCCAAGCTCATAGTGGTGCGCGATGTTGCACACGAGCGCGTAGTTGCCCTTCTTCAGGGCGAGGGTCTTCGACTTCGTCTTACCCTTGGGCACGTTGCCGACCTCGCCGACATTCGTGGCCTCGCTGACCTCGTTGGTCTTCGGGTTCACCACCATCGTGTCAAAGGTCTTCTTGCCCTTGAGCTTCAACACGACGAACTCGTGGAGGATCGTCCCGTTGTTGGTGACGACGAACTTGACCTTGCCGGCCTTGGCCGTGGCGGGGTCGGCGGTCATCGTCATCGACCCCTGCAGGCCAGCGGTGTCGCCGACGACAACGTTCACAGTCGTGGTGGGCACATTCTTGGCCGCCACCGCGCTGGTCGTGCCGACGCCCAGCGTGGCTACGGCTGCAACGACGGCGACCACCATGGCCCTCGCTGCGATTCTCAGTTTTCTCGTCACTGCATGACCTCTCGCCTGGGGCCGCGGAGAGAGGATCGCGGCCGGGTCCGACGCCGATGCTCGCAGGCTGCACCCACCCCATCTAGGGCCGTTCGGCCCATTGCCGGATGGCCGAACCCCCAACTCCACGCGGCGGGCACGCGCCCACGGCGCTCGAGGTTCTGAATCCTCTGGAGAAAGATCCCCTTTCCGCGGCTGAGGCCAGCGGCGCACCGAACGGTCACTGGCAACGCTCGAGCGGCCAACCAGAACGGCACGTCGGCGTGCAACCGAGCCTGGCGGACTGACCGATCGCCCATCGATGCGTCGTCGTCGGTGGCGAAGCAAGAGCAGTCCGAGCAGTCTTTGCGGTATTGCCTGGCGAGGAGACGTCCTACCCGGCTGCGCGACCTCGTGCGGTGGGGAGTGGCCCCGCGAGCATGGCGACGTGGGACCGAATCCTCTAGCGCAGCGGACCACGAGGTGTCACAAGGAAAGGTGACGAGTCCGACCAGGAGGTGCGTGATGAGGAAGCATGTGTTGGCTGCGACGGACGGATCGGCCAGCGCACAAGGGGCGCTGGGTTGGGCTGCGACTGTTTGTGCTGCGACGGGTGGTCAGTTGTCGGTGGCGACGGCCTGGCAGCCGGAGTTCTCCGAGATGGGTCCGGCAACCCACGCCGAGCATCTCGAGGCGGCTCGTCGCCGGCTCGAGGACGACTGGTGCGCGACCTTGCGCGCCACGGACATGCCCCACCAGAGCGTGGTGCTGGACGGCGACCCCCGCCAAGTCATTCCGGCGTGGGCCGCGCAGCACGACGTGGACCTCGTGGTGATGGCGCCACACGGCCGGGGGCTGGAGCACCGTCACGGCGGCTACGTAGGGAGCGTCACGACCTTCCTCGCGCACAACCTGCACCGACCGCTGGTGTCGGTCCCCCCGAGTGCGCAGATTCGGCTGCCCCAACGGATCGTCGCCGGTGTCGACGGGTCCGCGCCGAGCCTGCTGGCGATCCAGTGGTGCGTGGACTATGCGCCGCTCCTCGGCGCGCGGGTCACGGCCGTGTTCGCGGACAGGCGGTTCGCCGAGCGGACGCGGCGCTCTGACGCGACGATCCGGTACAAACAGGCCCAGCACTCGCTACAGGAATGGACGGCACCCCTCGCGGCGACCTCGGTGCCCGTGGAGACGCGCGTCATCGAGGGCGGGGCGGGCCCTGCGCTACTCGAGGTCGCGAACGACGGCACGACCGATCTGCTGGTCGTCGGCACACGCGGCCGCGGCGGCTTTGCGGAGCTCCTCCTCGGGAGCACCGCGCTCAAGGTGCTGCACCACAGCGACGTCCCCGTCGTCCTCGTCCCCGTCGCTTCCTGAGTGCACGGGCGGCGATGCGCGATCTCGTGCCCAAAGAGTGGAAGGGACCATGACCACACCCTTACCGTAGCGAGCCGGCATCGGCGAGGGGGACCATGGGGCGACTCCAGCCCTATGTGGGCGGCGCCGTTCCGGCTCACGAAACGGCAAATGACAGATTGCAGAAGTTTCGGCACCAGTTTGAGGCGTAGCACGTAGCGACGTATTGCGTGCCGTGACTGGTTCACTGACTGATGCATCAACCACGCCGGCGCTCCCTGTTCCACCAGCTCCGCGATCCGTTCCCGTTCCCAACGCGTCCAGCCAGCCACGACGCCACCTCCCGATCAATCGAACTCGATCAACCGGAACGTTGCGTTGATCCCCCTGAGCCCGCCACAGATCTGGGCGCTTCGTTGCGCGCGTCAAACACAGGACTTGCGGCCCTGTCCAGGCGCGGCCGTTCGCGCGTACCATCTCGACGTGAGCAGCTATGGACTGAATGTTCTCGACCGCGAGGAGTGTGAAGCGCTCTTGCGGACGCAGCGAGTCGGGCGCGTTGGCGTGTGCACACACCGGCCGCTCGTGTTGCCGGTCGTGTACGCCCTGCTCGATGCTGATGTGGTGTTCCGCACCGCGCCAGGCGAGAAGCTGATCGCGGCGGCGTTAAACCGCACGGTTGCTTTCGAGATCGATGAATACGACGTATCGGCGCACACCGGCTGGAGCGTGATCGTCGTCGGTACTGCCGAGGAGGTCATCGCTCCAGAGGAGTTGACGCGCGTCCGTGCGCTCGGTCTCCAGCCGTGGGCGGGTGAGGTCCGAGACCGCTTTGTGCGAATCCGCGCTGAAGAGGTGAGCGGACGTCGCGTCGACCCTGATGCGTGATTCGGTACGCCGCCGACGACACGCCGGACACCAGCAGAGCCTCCAAGCTGACCGCGCCGATGGGCTTCGTGTGCGGTGCCATCGCACGTGCGCTGATTCCCAACGAGGCCTTCCAGGCAATGAGTGGCTGGAAGTCCTGGGGGGCGTCGACGGTGCTCGGTCTGCTCGGGGCGCTGGTCGGCTACTTCTTCTTCACCGAGCTGCTCGGTATCGGTGACGAGGACAAGTTCGACTGGGGTGGGGTGATCGGGGCGGTCATCGGCTCGATCATCGTGGTCGCGCTCGCTTCGTGGCTGATCAAGCGGTACGCAGGCCGACGGATGGCCTGACTCCGGTCACTCGATGATTGCCGGGCATCGCCGATCGGGCACTCTTGACGTCGTCAGCTCCGGCTGCGCGCCATGCGTCGAAAGATCGGCTTCGCGATGACCGACACCACCCCGCCCGGCGACCTCCCCGAGTCCGAGCAGCTCCCCGAACTCGTCGAGAGCGAGTCCCTGGGGGCGGACGCCCCGGCGGCGGACACGCCGCTGAAGGCTCGAGTGGTGCTGCCGTTCTTCGTCCCACTGATCGCGATCGTCATCGTCGCGGTCCTGGTGCTCGACATCTCACGGGTCTTCCTCGCAGGGAACGAGGACTCCGCCCTCGTGATCGGCATCGTGATCACCCTCACGATCCTCGTCGGTGCGTCGCTCCTCGCCGCCGCGCCGCGGCTGAAGACCGCCTCCCTGGCGCTGATCCTCAGCGTGATGTTCTTCGTGGTGTCGCTCGCGAGTCTCGTATCGCTGGGCCCGAGCCTCGACACGGGTGAGGCCGGGACCGCCGGATTCCAGTATTCGAAGGGAACACCCACGAGCAGCGTCGACGTGGTGGCCGAGCCGTCGATCAAGTTCAACGCCACCGCGTTCACGGCCAAAGCAGGGGTCGTGCAGTTCAACTACAGCGGAGCGACGGGCCACACCTTGGCGATCCAGGACCCGAAGTTCGTCGGCTTCCTCCTCACCACCGATGCCGGTGGGCGGAAGACGGGCAAGGCCCAGATGGCGCCGGGTACGTACACCCTCTACTGCACCGTCGACAGCCACGAAGCGCAGGGCATGAAGGCGACGCTGACCGTGTCCCAGTAGTGGTGACGGACAGCGACGGTTCGGACGCTACGGACTGAGATCGGCGAGGCGAGGGCGGCGGTACGCGTCCTCGACGGCGGCAAGCACGGCGGCAATCGCACACGCCACCGCCACGCCCAGTGCGAGACCCGCCGCGGCATCGGTGGCGTAGTGCCAGCGCAGCTCGACCACGGCCACGCACATGACGATCGGGACCACCGCGAGCATGAGCGCCGCCGCGATCGCTCGGGTCAGACCCGCCCATCGATAGACGAGGATGACGCTCACGGCCAGGGCCGCCGCGACTGCAGTCACCGTCCCGGAGGGAAAGCTCCAGCTGCCGGCGGGGTCTTGGCGACCGACCAGCGGCTTGGCCACGAACTCGGCCACGACCAACGCGACGCCCGGTCCGGCCACCGCGAGCAGGCCGCCCTCGACGTCGCGCCGACGAATCGCCCAACCGAGCGCGACCACCATCGTCATGACGACGAACGCCGGCGCCCCCGCCCTCGCGATCGCGTCATATCCCGAGTATCCGAGCTGGAACCCGGCGACGGGGAGGCGCTCCGCGAGGTGTCCGGAGACCCAACGATCGACTCGGAGCGGACCGATCATGGAGTGCACACGAACGGTGAGCGGGGCCAGCGCGGCGAGCAGCACTGCGGTGACCGCCAGGAGACCCGACGCCTGAGGAAACGACGCGCGCCGTCGGTCCGGGCGACGGTGGTGTCGTGCGAGCTCCCGGTCGTCCATCACGCCACACCAGGCTACGCCCGATGGCAGTTCGCCACGGTCGCGCCCCGACGCTTCGGGGCGCCGGCGCTCAGATGCCGGCGGCGGCGACGACTTGGTTGTCGTCCACCGAGACGGTATACGAGTTCTCACGGAACCCGCCGACGAACCTCGGGCGGACCTTCACGACCTCGACGACATGCCCGCTGACTTCGCAACGCCACGTCTGCTTGGTCTTGAAGTTGAAGTGCGTCGAGACGCGAAGCGGGCCTTGCAACGTGACCACGTCGTCTCCGACGAGCAGTTCGGCCTTGCCCGTGCTGCTGTGACGGCGGAACTCCGCAGGCGTACCGGCGATGTCGAAGGCGATCTGCATCCCCTCGTTGTCGGCGCCGCGGCCGACCCGCTTGAGCCGCCCGCTCGCACCCGGACCTCCCAGCCGACCCTCGTACGGGGCATGCTGGAGACCATGCCCCCCGGCGACGGGGAAGGAGGCGGATGCAACGGTTCGCGAGGAGTTTTCACGCGCCGGACGAGCGGCAGACCCAGGAGTCGGCATCCTTGGAGGTCGTCGAGCTCGGTGATCTGACCATCGGGCGTCCCGACCGCGAACAGCCGTGACCGTCAACGAGATGCACTACGAGCTTCGCGTCATCGGGATCGTCGAGTCTCCGCTCGTCGACATGGCCGACGCTCCTGCACAGGGCGACGAAGGTGAGCTCGATGCCTGGATCGCGATGGGATCGCAGTACGTACCGGCGATGCGCGACCTCGTGGTCGGCGAGCGGGTGATCGTCGTGACGTGGCTCGACCGCGGCGATCGCGACGTGCTCGAGGTGCATCCACGTGGTGACGCCACCCGACCGCTGCAGGGCGTCTTCAGCACCCGGTCGCCGGATCGCCCGAATCCCATCGGACTCCACGAAGTCGAGATCCTCGCGATCGACGGCGCCCGGCTGCAGGTTCGCAACCTGGAAGCCATCAGCGGTACGCCCGTGCTCGACGTCAAGCCGGTGCTGGGCCCCGTGGGCACTCGATGACACCGCGGGAGGGATTCCACTCGGTGACGCCGCGCATCGTCGTGCGCGACGTCGCGGCCCAAGTCGACTTCCTCCGCGAGGTGTTCGGTGGGACCGGTGAGATCCACGCCGGCCGCCCGGCGGAGATCCTCGTCGGCGACTCGATCGTCATGGTGAGTCCGGCGACCGATCGCGACCGCTTCCCGGCGTTCCTCTACGTCTACGTGGACGATGCCGACGAGGTCTATCGGCGCGCCGTGGACGCCGGCGCGGAGAGCGTGGAGCCACCCGTCGACGTGCCGTACGGCGACCGGCGCGCCATGGTGCGCGACCCGTTCGGCAACGTCTTCCAGATCGCGCACCAGCGGTCGTAGGCGCGAGGGTGGGGCGGCCGCGTCAGCGCAGCTCGCGGAAGAACGTCCGGATGTCCTCCACCATGAGCTCCGGCTCCTCCGACGGGGCGAAGTGGCCCCCACGCGGCATGACGGTCCAGCGCGCCAGGTTCACCTGGCGTTCCATGAAGCGTCGCGGGACGCGCAGCAACTCACGCGGGAAGACGGCGACGGCCGTCGGGACCGTGACCGGCGGCTGCCGGTCGTGCACCAGGGGCCATGGTGCGCGGAACGACTCGGCGTAGAAGCGGACCGACGTGTGGAACGTTCCGGTCAGCCAGTAGAGGCTCACCCCCGTCAGCAGCTCATCCATGGTGAACCTGCGTTCGACGTCGCCGTCGCAGTCGCTCCAGTTGCGGCGACGTTCGATGAGCCAGGCCGCCATCCCGGCCGGCGAGTCGTTCATCGCCCACGAGAGCGTCTGTGGATCTTCGATGTGCACCGCCATGTGCGCGGACGTGCCCCGGGCCTGAGGCGGCGCCTGCCTCCACTCTGCTTCCTCGGGCGTGTAGTCCTCACGCGGGATCGAGGCGAGCGCACCCATCGACACCGCGGCCGGGAAGTTCAGGTGGACGCCGATCACCTCGTCGGCGTACGCGTGCCCCAGCCGGACGCTGACGAACGCGCCGGAGTCGCCTCCGCCGGCGGCGAAGCGGTCGTAGCCCAGGACGTCGTGCATCAGCTGCAGCCACAGATCGGCGGTCGCGACCACGCCGATACCCGTCGTACGCAACGGACTCGAGAACGCGGTGCCCGGGAGCGACGGGACGACGACGTCGAAGGCGTCGTTCGGATCCCCGCCGAACCGCGCCGGATCCGACAACGGCCCGATGAGGCGCTCGTAGTCCCAGAAGGTCCATGGCCAACCGTGGGTCAGGATCAACGGCATCGCTGCCGGACCGCGTCCGCGCTCGTGCACGAAGTGGATCGGGATCCCGTCGATCTCGACGCGATAGTTGGCGTAGCCGTTCATGGCCCGTTCCTGAGCACGCCAATCGAATCGCTCGATCCAGTGGTCGACGATCCCACGCAGAGAGGCGCGAGGTACACCGAAGGTCCAGTCGTCGTTCCCGAAGTCGTCGGCGTACCGCGTACGACGCAGGCGGAGGATCAGATCGTCGAGCGCGTCGTCCGGCACGTCGATCTCGAACGGTACGGGAGTGGGCGTCGGCATCGGCGGAGTCTTCCATGCCGGCGCCCGACGCCTATTGCTGGAGACGTTGGAGCCGACCGAACACGTCGGGCCCGATGCGCAGCCCGTCCTCGGCCGAGACGGCCGGTGCGATGTCGACGTCGAAGACGTCGTTCCATTCCGCCTCGAGCTCCCAGATCGCCCCGACGTCCTCGGCCGAGAAGATCGCGACAACCTGCAGGTCGGCCGAGAGCGGCCAGTACTCCGCGATCACCTGCACCCCGGCCGGGTAGTTCCAGGATGCTCGTCTCGCCAGTGCGGCATCCCGGTCCTGGGCGCTCGCGGCGGATCGAAACGTCAGACGGGCGACATAGTCCACGGCCCGCTCCCCTCTCGTGGCAGGTTGTCCAGGAACCATGGCCCGCGGCGCCCGCGCGGTCAAGCGCGACGAAGCCGGTGTTCGCTCGAGCTCACGAAGGCCCGAGCACGAGCGCCTGGTAACGCGCCAGCGCAGCGAGGTGATCGTGGTCGGCACGGAGACCGATGTAGCCGTCGGGGCGCACCGCCAAGAGGGTGATCTCTTCGACGTCGAGGAGCGCGGCGGCCGATGGTTCGATGCACCCTGCCGGCTCGGCCGGGTACTCACCGATCCCGAGCGCGATCACCGCGTCGAGCATGGGAGAGCCCGCGACGACGTCCAGCAGGGTGTTGAGCAGATCGGAGACCGCACCATGGTCCGCATCGGCACCATTGACGAGCACGATGGTGTGGCCGGCGTTGCGCGTGTGCTCGTGCAGGCGACCGGACTCCGTCTCCGACCATCGCGTCGCGATCGTGTCGGGAAGGCGCTGTCCGGGCGCCAGGCCCTTGCCGGCGTCGCCGATCACGATGGGGGAGTCGGAGTACTCCACGTCGAGCTCGGCCTCGGCGACGATCTCGTGCTGGCGCGCGGTCGGGTCGGCGAGCATGGCGCGCATCGACCGGTCGCGGTCCGTGCGCTCGTTCGCGTCGGCGATCGTCTGCGCGAGCTCGAAGTCGTCGCCCTCGAGGCCGACCGTCCGCGCGACGGGAAGCCATTCCGCCTCGTAGCTGTCGAGGAGCACGGGGTCGGCCGAACCCTGGTGGACCAGCGCCAGCTTCCAAGCCAGGTTCGCCGCGTCCTGCAACCCGGTGTTCATGCCGTGGCCCTGGGCGGGTGAGCAGAGATGCGCGGCGTCGCCGGCCAGGA
Organism: uncultured Actinomycetes bacterium; assembly: GCA_963819475.1. GTDB lineage: Bacteria > Actinomycetota > Acidimicrobiia > IMCC26256 > DASPTH01 > DASUAS01. The sequence continues at coordinate 269,896 of CAWFWE010000008.1, read as the reverse complement.
GGACCGGCCCGGCGCGGAACGCGGTCGCGACCTTCGTGTGACAGTGGAACCGTGTCGGGTTCTCCACGTCGACGAAGGACACCGATGGGTGGTACCGGCGGATCGTCGAGGTCGCGTCGGCGACCAGATCCGACTCCGGCGAGCTCGGCCGCAGGTAGGCGCGCCAGCGTCGACCGGGCAGCGCGGTGAGGATGACGGGGACCGCCTCGAGATAGACGAAGGTGAGGTCGAACACCTCGGTCCACGCGTCGAGCGTCGCATCGAAGACCGCCCACGGCGCGGCGATGTCGTGGCCGTCGAACCCGATGCCGCTCGCCTCGCGGGTCGGGCTGTGCAGGCCGTCGCACCCCACCACCCAACCGGCGTCGATCTGGAGGCGCTCGCCGTCGCGCTCGACCTCGGCCGCGACGCCGTCGGCGCGAGCGGTCAGACCGATCAGGCGAGACGATCTCGCCACCCCGCCGCCCTGCGCGTGCAGGTACTGGGTGAGGATCGATTCGGTGACCTCCTCGGACACGCCGAGGCTGTACGGGTAGCTGCTCCCGGAGCTGGTGAGGTCGAAGGCACCGAGGACCTCGCCGCCCGAATGGATCTTCGCGCCACGCTGTGGAGTACCCACGTCGAGAAAACTGCTCGCTGAGTCCGAGGGATTCGAAGAGCTCGAGCGAGCGCGGATGCACCACCGTCGCCCGGTCCCAGTGCTGCGGGCCCGACCGCTCGTCGATCAGCAGGCACGGGACCTCACGGCGGTTGAGCTCCGCGGCGAGGAGCAGTCCGGTCGGACCGGCACCGACGACGAGCACCGGCGCTCGACCCGTCGTGTCGTCCGTGACGCTGCTCGACGCCTGGCTGCTCATCGCGCCCTCCCCCGCCACGAACGCACCGGGACACTCAGCATGCAAATGCGCGAGCGCTACGAGGTGCGCGTCTGTTCGTCGTCGTCGAACCCGGCGCGCAACGCGAGCTCGAGAAGGTGATTGGTGCGGTGTTGCGCGACGAGCACGTCGTCGAGCAGCTTGCGGATCTCCTCCAGGAGCCGATCGCCCGATGGCGACTGCTGCGCACTGATCGCGGTCGACAGCGACTGGAGCACCTCGGCCGTTCGCTGTTGCTCGACGACCACCTGCTCCGCGAGTTGCTGCTTGCGCGACTGCTTTCCTTCCTTTGACTTCTTCGCCACCGCCGTCAGCCCATGTACTTCGCGTACATGTCTCGGACGAAGCGGCGCCACGGGGACTCCGCGGCGACCAGCTCGGTGCGCTTCGCTTCCGCGGTTTCCACCTTCAGGCGGAGATCCTCGAGGTTGGCGCGGAGGTCGTCGAGATTGCGCTGCAGCATCTTCGCCACCAGCTCGGCGGCCATGGCCCGTTCGCGCCACACGATCGCCCGCTCGCGCCAGTGCCCGCCTTCGAGCTCGGCGCCCCGTTCGGACGCGGGCGAGCTGCCGTTGACCTCGGCGGGCTCCGGGGCGGTGAGGTCGAGCTCGAGGCTCTCGTCGACTGCTTCGTCGCTCGCGGTGCTCTCCTCGATCGCGTCGCGCGCCTCGGGATCGCGCGCGACCGTGGCGCCTTCGGCTGCTCCGGTCTGGATGAGGGTGGCCGCGGTCCAGGTGACGCCCTCGTCGTCGGAACGGTCGGCTCCCGCCATCCCGGATCCACTGGTCTCGGGCATCGGACCCTCCGGAACTCCTGCCATACCTCGTGATCGTACGGCCCGCGCTCGCCGCTCGCACACGCGGACTCACTGAGCGTGACACTTGGCGCACGCCCGCGCCACCCGGTTCGGAGAATCCGGACGTTTCGCCACCGGGCGGTGCCGGCCGCGCCACCCGAGACGATGATCCTCGAACCGGCGCGGTGATCGAGCGCTACGCTCCCGCGCCGTGAGCTCCATCGAAGCGGGGATCGAGACCGCGGATCGCGCCGGCGCACTGGTGCGCGCGGCCCTCACCCCACTCACCGACGAGCAGGCGCGCGCTGCGTCGCGCCTCCCGGGGTGGACCCGCGGGCACCTGGTCACCCACCTCGCCCGCAACGCCGACGGGATTCGCAACATGGTGGAAGGCGCCCTCGCCGACGAACCCCGCGAGCAGTACCCCGACGGCATGGCGGGACGGGTCGCGGAGATCGACGCCGGCGCCGACCGTGACGTGGCCACGCTCGTGGCCGACTTCGTGGCGGCGGACGACGCGCTCATGGAGGCGTGGCGGCAGCTGCCGGCGGCCGCGTGGTCGCGGCCGGGCATCTGGCTGTGGAACGGGCCGCAGCCGGTGACGACCACCCTCGTGCGCCGCCGGCGGGAGCTCCTCGTGCACTGGATCGATCTCGACCTCGGCGCGAGCCCGGCGGATCTGCCGGCCGATTACGTCGAGACCGAGCGCGAATGGCTGACCGCCAATCGCACCAGGGAGACCTGGCCCGACGCGCCCTGGTGACCGTCAGCCACCCCGGCACGCGACGGCGATGGCCTCGATGTGCCGGTCGTCGGTGCCGCAGCAGCCACCGAGCACATTGAGGTGCGGCAGGTGCGAGTGCAACCCGGCCACCTGCGCGCCGAGCTCCTCAGGATTCCCGGCGTCGAGCTCCTCGCTCTCGTCGAGCTCGGCGTGGGTCCGACGCGACGCGTTGACCCGGACACCACGGATGCGTGCCAGCGCCGGATCGCCGGCTTCGAGCACCGCGCCGAAGTGGTCCGGATGCGCGCAATTGACCATGAAGTAGGTCGGCGCCGCGCCGGTGGCGGCGTCGACCGCGGCCACGGCCTCGGCGAGCGCGGTGCCGTCGGGCAGGGCGCCGTCGGTCTCGACCGTGAACGCGATCACGACCGGCACCGCGCACGCCTGGGCGGCGCGGACGACACCGATCGCCTCGGCCGTGTTCGTCAACGTGAGCGCGGTGACGAGGTCGGCGCCGGCGGCGGCGAGCGCCTCGACCTGCGGACGGTGGTAGGCCTCGGCGCCGGCGGCGTCCATGGATCCGAGATCGGCGTACGCGTCACCGCGCGGGCCGATGCACCCGCTGACGACGACGGTCGATCCGGCCTCCCGTTCCCGGAGCCCGAGGAGGAAGTCGACGGCCCGGCGATTGACGTCGCGCAGCCGGGTCGCGTCGTACCCGAGTCGCTCACCCCAGTCGGAGCTGGCGCGCCACGTCAGCGTCTCGAGCACGAGGCCGCGGTCGTAGGCCTCGCCGACACGCAGGTAGCCCCGGAAGTAGTCGCGCACCACCCGTTCCCGTTCGGCGTCGGGGTCGGCGTGCAGGACGAAGCTGGCGAAGTCGGGCAGGTCGATCCCACGGTTGAAGATGAGGTCGGTCTCCACCCCGCCGTCGGTGAGGAAGACCTCCCCCACCGTCTGCGGCAACATGCGGAAACGCTAACGGCGGGACGCGGCACGCGCCGCTCTCGTTGACTCGTTGCCGTCACACGCGGGACGCCGCCGATGAGTTCGACGGTCGGACGCGGTCGTGGTTGCGACAGTGTCCGTGACCACCGACGACGGGAGCAGTGCGATGCCCAGGATCACGCCCAACCTCTGGTTCGACACGCAGGGCCTCGAGGCCGCCGAGTACTACGTCTCGATCTTCCCCCACTCCAAGGTCACCGACATCACGTACTACGGCGAGGGCGCACCCCGGCCCGCCGGTGAGGTGCTCACGGTGAACTTCGAGCTCGACGGTCAGCAGTACACCGCGATCAACGGTGGTCCGGAGTTCACGTTCGACGAGGCGATCTCGCTGCTGATCGACTGCGCCGACCAGGCGGAGATCGATTACTACTGGGAGCAGCTCTCGGAAGGGGGCGAAGAGGGCCCCTGCGGTTGGCTCAAGGACAAGTACGGCCTGTCGTGGCAGGTCTGCCCGGCCGGCTGGGAGCACATGCTGACCAGCCCCGACCGGGACGCGGCGAACCGCGCCATGCAGGCGATGTACGGCATGAAGAAGCTCGACATCGCCGCGCTCCAGGCTGCGTTCGACGGGGCGTAGCCGTCAGGGCCGGAAGGGGTTCGGGAGCGGGTCGTAGGCTGGCCGGCATGTGCCGGAACATCACCGAACTCCGAGGGCTCGAGCCGCCTGCGACGCAGGAGGAGATCGAGGCCGCCGCCTACCAGTTCGTCCGCAAGATCACGGGCGTCACCAAGCCGACGGGTGCGACCGCCGAAGACATGCGGGCGGTGTCGCTCGAGATCGCGTCCCTGGCGACCGATCTGCTCGAGCGGCTCCCACCCCGCCGGCAACCTCCCAAGACCGTGCCGCCGCTGCGCCGCCCCGAGGTGCGGGCCCGCATGGGCCTCGAACCGTTCCCCGCGTGACCGGCGCCAGGTGATCGGCGGAGACACAGCGGTGTAGGGGGCGTATGAAGTCACCGTGGAAGTCGATCGCGGCGCTCGAACCGGACAGAGAGTATTTCGTGCTCGCGTCGAGCATCCCGCCGCTCAGCAGGTCCTCGACGCGTCGACTGTTCAAAGGTGCAAGCGAGGTACGCAGACAGCTCGCAACCACGGAGGGCCTCGTCGGGTTCTCATTATTGGCCCGACCGGCGCGCAAGCAATACGCCACCCTGTCAGTCTGGGTCGATGAGGACGCGCTCATGGCGTTCGCCGATGCGAGTCCGCACCGCGATCTCAGGGCGGACTTGGCGCCGGAAATGGGCGCGACGAAGTTCGTGCGGTGGACGATCAAGGGGTCCGCGGGGCGGCCGTCGTGGCGTGACGCGATGAATCGTCTGGATTGAGCGACGTCGCTGCTGCTGGTCGACCTCGCAGCGCACCGATGAGTTCACGGCCGCCCGCGGGTCTTCACTCCATGACGACGAACGTGTTCAAGAACGTCAGGAGTGTGGCCGTGCCGGTCACCGACCAGGACCGCACCAAGTCCGTGCTCGAGCAGCTGGGCTTCACGGTCTCGATGGACACCGAGCTTCGGCCCGGCTTCCGCTGGATCGAGATGGACCTGTCGGAGGGCCACGCCTCGGTCGCACTGGTCCGGACCGGACCCGAGCTCCCCACCGGTGTCGATACCGGGATCCGTCTGGCGACCGACGACGCCCGAGTGGCGCACGCCGCGGTCGCGGCGGCCGGCCTTGACGCGGGCGACCTCCTCGACTGGCCCGACGTGCCGCTGATGTTCTCGTTCGTGGACCCCGACGGAAACCGCATCTACGTGAGCGAGACACCCGCGTCCTAGCCATCGCCGGCTCTCGTGGGCGACACGTATTCGAGGAGAACGGCCCCGCGGCGCGCGCTACTTCGTATCGCTCGCGACCACCACGCCTTCCGTGACTTGCGGCGGGTTCGGGATGAGTGTGGCGGCGTTCTCCTGAACCCATTGGTGCGCCAGGCTGACCGACTCGTCGGCTCCGGTTTGGTCGTCGAACACGCTCAGGGATGCCATCGCGCCGTCACCGGCGTCAATCCAGTAATAGGCGATGAAACCCGGCACCTTCTTGAGGAGAGGGATGAAGCTCTCACCGACGAGGCGCCCAGCTTCGGCATCGTCCGTGATGCCCTCGTACCGGCGGACGGCTGCATACATCGGCAACTCCTTTGCTCCGCTTCCCGTACACCTGCGCCCACCTCCAGGTGTGCCAGACGGATGTTCCGTCGTCAGTACTCGCGTCCGGGTTGTCAAGGGCGTGGGGGCGTCGCGGCCGCTCCGCGTCACCCGGACAAGGACTCGCGGTAGGAGCCCTACACCGGGTCATCCCAGGCGACGTCACCGGTGTGCTCGTCGCGCAGTCGCACGCGGTTCGCGAGGTTCTCCCTCACGAAGTCAGCCGCGAGATCGACCGCGCGCTGTGCTTCGTCGGCCGTCTCCCAGATGCTGAACGAGGCAATGCCCCCGTCGTCGAGCACGCCGACCTCGTACCGCACGAAACCAGGCTGCTGCTCGAAGATCGGCAAGAACCCGGCCCGGGCGATCTCAATCACCTCGTCGGCCGTACCCGATGTCACGTCGTACAGGGCAACCCGAAAATGGCGCATGTGCTGACCTTGTGATTGCGTATCGCATGACGCGCACCGCCAGTCAGCTGTCTGGAAGCGTCGCGCCGCCGGTCTGCTCTCGCAAGGGGAGCTCGCGTCAACAGCACATCTCCGTGCGGAGTCAGCGTCTGTCGGAGCGAGGATGCAACTCAATGCGCACGGTCGAGAGCTTCCTTCTCCTCTGCGCGGTACTGGCTGTGGCGGAACGGGAACACCCACCTGAACGTGGACAGTCCGGGGCGTCGGCACCAGCAGTCGGGTCGGCAGCCGCAGGTCGTCGCCCCCATCGGCTAGATACCTCGCCCGATTCTCACGTTGTTCCGCCACGGATCGCGAAGGGTGTACTCCCGCGTCCCCCACGGCTGGTCTTCCATTGGCGAAACGTCGAGTTCCGCCGCGGTCATGCGGGCGTGCCACGCGTCCGGGTCGTCGACGACCAGATAGCACCCGGCACCATTGCGTTCAGGGTCGATGTCGACCACATCGAGGTCGAACACGGACTGGCCGTTGTATTCCACGAACGCGAATCCCTCGCCGGGCGTGTCGAGATCGTCGTCATAGACCCGAACTCCGAAACCCGCTCGCTCGTAGAACTCGACAGCTGGACGCAACTCCGTCACCGGAAGCGTGGGAGTGGTCGTGACGCCGACTTGGCTCGCCAACCACCCGACACACTCGCGGCAGATCACGATGTCCGGATGCGACTTCAGTGCGACGGTCGGAAGCTCGTCACGCCCACAACAGGTGCACTGCATTCGAAGACCTCCTCCTCGAGCGTTCGAGCGCCGGGCCGGCGGTCTCGAGAATGCCCTGCCAACAGAATCCTCGCCCGGCCTCGCGGGGCCGCGTGTTCGTCTGGTGGCACGTTGGAAGTTCACGGCTTCCGGTGCGCTACACAGGCAGGCCGACCCCAGGAGCTCGACCGGGCCGATTCGAGCGGGGGCCGGAAGCAGGCCGCTCCGAGTTCCTGGGGTCTGTCACCGGACGATCTCGCACCCGGCCGTGAGGTCGAGGGGGTCGCCGCTCGGGCGCGGCGCAGGGTCCGCGCTCAGGTCATTTCCAGCGCACGCGCGCGGTTGGACGGTTCCATTTCGCCATGAGTCTTGCCTCCCGCAGTTCGTCCCGCCCCGGACGTCCCGCCCTCCGAGTGAGTTAACGACCGGCGGGGGGCGCCGGTTGAGGGAAACCGATGTCCAGCGGTGAAACGTCTGCGAGCCACGCGGCTGAAGTGGCGCAAATTGCCCGCGCCCTGCGGGATCGGTCGAAGTCAGTGATGGCTATCCAGTGAATCTCGGCACCACCTGCACCGCCGATATCGGGGCGGTGCTGGTCGGCGCTGCCGGGCAACTGTCGGTGCTCGGGTCGTAGCTGATCGTGACCTGACCGTCACCAGTCCGGGCACTCGCCGCCGACGAGACGTTCGTCGCTCCCGCAACGACGAACGAAGAACCTCCACCGCCGCCCCCGATCACACTGCCAGCAGCGATTCCTGCCCCGCCGCCGGCTCCGTAACCGCCGCCGCCACCGCCGGCATCATTCGCGCCCGCGCCCCCACCGCCGAAACCGAGACCGCCGCCGCCACCACCGCCAGGGGAGTTGGGAGCGGTGCCCGCACCGGCCCCGCCGTTCCCGCCCGTCCCGCTGCCGGCACCACCAGAACCGCCGCCGCCCGCCTGTCCCGCACCCCCGAGACCGGTTCCGGTCCCGCCGTCACCCCCCGGGGCACCGACACCCGCCTCGGCGGATCCCCCACCGCCACCGCCGCCGACACCGGCGACTCCGGTACCGCCGACCGCGCCTGCGCTCGCACCGCCCGTGCCGACACCGCCCCCACCACCACCGAACGCAACAACCGTGCCGAGTCCCGCGCCTCCCCCTCCGGCGGCTGTCCCCCCACCGCCACCGTTGGTGCCGGTACCGCCATCAGCGCCGAGCAGACCGCCACTGCCTCCGTCACCATTGTTGCCGCCGCCGCCACCCGCGCCCGCGACCACCGAGCGCGGTGCTGCCCGTACTCACCACCGATGCACCACCGCCGCCGCCACCGCCGCCCCCGCCGACGCCCCCGCCGCCCCCGCCGCCGCCGACGCCGCCGCCGCCCGCGCCGGACGCCTCCCCTGTAGCGGGACTCCCCGCTCCCCCGACCAGCACATCGAGAGACGCACCAGGACTCACCCCGACGCGCGCGGTCACACTCGCAGCCGCGCCACCGTCGCCGAACTCAACGGCCGCACCGCCGTGGCCGCCCTCCGCAGTCACGGTCACAAAACACACGTCAGCGGGGACCGTCGCCGCCGCCGCCTGAAACCCGGGCGTCGCCGACGCGAACAACGAGACCGGCGCCGCGCTCGCCGAGCCACCCGGACCCAAGACTGCGAGCCCAGCCGCGAGCGCCGCGACGCCGAACACGCCCAAGAGCCGCTTCACGCTCTTCGACACATCGCCCTCCACCGCCCCAGGCAACCCGCGGACACTACACATAACCGGCGCCTGACGCCGCGATCCGACCGACAGCAAACGCGACACCCCCTCCCGCGCGGGATCGGACCGGCACCGATTGCTTACTCGGGAGCGGTGCCCGGCGGCTGCTTCCGACCCCTGAAGGTGGTGGTGCTCAGTCGCGAAGCTGGACCAGGTAGCGACCGGTCACGCCGCCGCGACTGATCTCGTCGAGCGCGCCCTCGAGCCCGGCGAGGTCGACCACGTGCTCCATGCGCTCGAGCCCGACCGGCTTGAGGTCGGTGGCGATGCGCCCCCACACCTCGCGTCGGCGCTCGATCGGGGTGTTCGCCGAGTCGATCCCGTACAGCGTGACGCCCCGCAGGATGAACGGCAACACCGTGGTCGGCAGCTCGGCGCCGCTGACGTTGCCGCTGGCGGCGACTGCGCCGAAGGGTGCGAGACGGGCGAGCACGTGGGCCAGCGTGGCGCCCCCGACCGCGTCGACCGCGCCCGACCACGCCGGCGGCTGGAGCGGCTTGCTCAGGTCGGTCAGCTCGTCACGCGGGATGACCTCGCTGGCGCCGAGCCCGCGCAGGAAGGGCTCCGCGTCCGGCTTGCCGCTCCCGGCCGCGACCGTGAACCCCAGACCGGCCAGCATCGCCACCGCCATGCTGCCGACGCCTCCGGTCGCCCCGGTGACGAGCACGGTGCCCGCCTCCGCGGCGATCCCGTGCTCGAGCAGCGCGAGCACGGACAGCGCGGCGGTGTAGCCGGCGGTGCCCACGAGCATCGCGTCCCGGGTCGTGAGGCCGTCGGGCAGGGGGACGATCCACTCCCCCGGCACGCGGGCGACCTGGGCGTACCCTCCGTGGTGCGCGACGCCGAGGTCGTACCCGTGGGCGATGACGGCGTCGCCCGGCGCCACGCCGGCGACGTTGCTCTCGCGTACGGTGCCGGCGAGGTCGATGCCCGGCACCAACGGCGAGATCCGGGCCACCCGCCCCTTCTCCGTCGCGGCCAACGCATCCTTGTAATTGACGCTCGACCACTCCACGTCGACGACCACGTCGTCGGCGGGCAGGTCGTCCGCGCTCAGCTCGGTGACCCCGCGGCGGAACCCGTCGTCGGTCTTCTCGGCCGTGAACGCGGCGAAGGTCTCGGTCATGCGGGGATCTTGTCGCGGACGGGCCGACGCCGCCCACTCCTGGCATGATCTGCGTCCGGGCTGCCACCGGCGCAGCCGGAGGGGGACCACACATGGCGGAGCTCGACCTGCAGCCCGAGTCGGGGGTGGTGATCACCGGGGGCGCATCCGGGATCGGCCTGGCCACCGCCCACGCGGTGGCGGAGGTCGGCCGGCCGGTCGCCGTCTGGGACCTGCACCAGGACCGAGCCTCGGAGGCGGCCGACGCGGTTGCGGCCGCGCACGGGGTGAAGACGGTCGGCATGGCCGTCGACGTGCGTGAGACCGACACCCTGCAGGCCGCGGCCGACGAGACCGCGTCGGCGGTGGGCACCATCGGAGGGCTCGTGCACGCGGCCGGCGTCCCCGACGCGGTCGACCTGCCCGACCTCACCGACAAGACCTGGGACCCGCTGCTCGAGGTCAACCTCCGCGCCTACGCCATGGTGGTGCAGGCGTTCCTGTCGCAGCTGCGGGCCAATGCACCCGACGCCGCCGTCGTCGGCATCGCGTCGATCCACGGCATCATCGCCCAGGGCGTCAACCCTGCCTACGCGGCGTCGAAGGCCGGAGTGCTCGGGTTGACCCGCTCGATGGCGGTGCGGTTCGCGACCGAGGGGATCCGGGTGAACGCGATCTGCCCGGGCTTCATCGACACACCGATGCTCCCCGATCTCGGCGACCTCCGGACGCGCCTCGCCGGGCACGCGCCCATGGCCCGCCTCGGGCGCCCGGACGAGATCGGCACGACCGCCCGCTTCCTCCTCAGCAACGACGCCAGCTTCATCACCGGCACCCACGTGGTGGTCGACGGCGGTTGCACCATCGCCGACCTGTGAGGGGCTCCCGCGTGCATCCCATCACCGCGTCCGACGACGAGATCCGCACCTTCGTGGCCGAGGCGGAGGTGCCGCCACTGCTGCCGGCCTTGGCGTACGTCACCGGCGACCTCTCCCTGCTGCGGGACGACCTGCGCCCCGACCCGACGCTCATGGCGCTCCCCCAGGGTGGGTTGAGCGCGGCGCAGCTCGCCACGGCCCGCGAGGTCGCGTCGGCGACCCTCGTCCGCTTCCGCGACGGCGGGTGCCGGGCCGCGCCGCCGCCCGGGCGCGTCGATCTGCTGCGGATCATGGAGCACGTGGTCGGCGGCTCGGGCATGGAGGAGTACCTCCCCCTGCTCGAGGAGGAGCTGGCGCTCCGCGGTGACGATCGCCGCGCGCCCCAGTGGCGCAAGGCCGACGTCGCGCCCGATGTCGAGCTCCGCGTCGCGGTCATCGGCGCGGGAATGTCCGGCCTGCTCACCGCGCACCGGCTCGCCCAGGCGGGGATCGACTTCGTGGTGCTGGAGAAGAACGCCGACGTCGGTGGCACCTGGTACGAGAACCGGTATCCCGGCTGCCGAGTCGACAACCCAAACCACAACTACAGCTACTCGTTCGCGCAGCGGCACGACTGGCCGTTGCACTTCTCCACCCAGGACGTGCTCCTCGACTACTTCCGCACCTGCGCGCGCGAGTTCGGGTTGGAGCAGCGCATCCGGTTCGGCACCGAGGTGCGGTCCGCCGCGTGGGACGACACCGAAGGCTCGTGGACGCTGGTCACCCGCACCACCGACGGGGCCGAGGACACCGTCGTCGCGGACGCGGTCGTGAGCGCGGTCGGGCAGCTCAACCGGCCGAGCTTCCCCGACATCCCGGGCCGCGACCGCTTCACCGGCGCCGCCTTCCACTCCGCCGCGTGGGACGACGACGTACCCCTCGACGGTGCGCGCATCGCCGTCATCGGCACCGGCGCGAGCTCGGTGCAGTTCACGCCCGAGATCGCGCCCCGCGCCGAGCAGCTCTTGCTGTTCCAGCGGACGCCGCCCTGGATGGGACCGACCGCGGACTACCACGACCCCGTCTCCGACGGGCAGAAGTGGCTGTACGCACACGTCCCGACGTACAGCGAGTGGAACCGCTTCTGGATGTTCTGGCGCATGGGCGACGGCGCGCTGCCGGGCGTCCGGGTCGATCCGGAGTGGGACACCGCGAACGGGTCCGTCAGCGCGACCAACGACTTCATGCGCACGATGCTCGCGTCGTACCTCGAGCAGCAGTTTCACGACCGGCCCGACCTCTTGCCGCACGTGGTCCCCACCTACCCGCCCGGTGCCAAGCGCCTCCTCCGCGACAACGGCGTGTGGGCGACGACGTTGAAACGCGACAACGTCACCCTGGTGACGGAGACCATCCGCGAGATCACGCCGTCGGGCATCGTCACCGCCGACGGCGTCGAGCACGACGTCGACGTGATCGTGTACGGCACCGGCTTCCAGGCGTCGCACTTCCTCACACCGATGCAGATCACCGGGCGGGGCGGCGTCGACCTGCACGAGCAGTGGGACGGCGACGCCCGCGCCTACCTCGGGGTCACCATTCCCGGCTTCCCGAACTTCTTCTGCCTCTACGGGCCGAACACCAACATCGTCATCAACGGCAGCATCATCTACTTCTCGGAATGCGGTGCCCGGTACATCCTCGGGTGCCTCGAGCTCCTGCTCTGCGGTCGCCACGCGTCGCTCGAGGTGCGCAAGGACGTCCACGACGAGTTCAACGAGCGCGTCGACGCCGAGAACCGCCAGATGGCATGGGGTTGGTCCGACGTCAACAGCTGGTACAAGAACGAACACGGGCGGGTCGCCCAGAACTGGCCGTTCACGCTGCTCGAGTACTGGCAGCGCACCCGCGCCCCCGATCCCGACGACTACGTCGTCGCCTGACGCCAGGAGTTCCCACATGCGCGCGGTCCGCTCCACCCCACCCGGTGTCGCCGTCGTCGACGTCGACGAACCCGAGGGCGCCGGTGAACTGATCAGCATCCGGTCGGCGAGCATCTGCGCGTCGGACTTCGGCTACATCGAGATGGGCAGCCAGTTCCTGCTCGGGCACGAGCTGGCCGGCACCACCGAGGACGGGCGCGCCGTCGCCATCGAGGCGATCTTCGGCTGCGGTGAGTGCGACCTCTGCCTCGAGGGCCGGTACAACCTGTGCGCCACCACCGGCACCACCGCGCTGGGGTTGATGGCCGACGGCGGGATGAGCGAGTGGTTCCGGGCGCCGGCCCGGTCGCTGGTCGACCTGCCCGAAGGCCTGACTGCGACCGACGCCTGCCTGGTCGAGCCGACCGCGGTGGCCTGGCACTCCTGCCGCCTCGCCGGCGCCGGCCCCGACCGGCGGGTGTGCGTGGTCGGCGGGGGTGCCATCGGGCTGATGGCGGTGGCCTCGGCCCGCGCGATGGGTGCCGCCGAGGTGTCCCTGGAGGCGCGCTACCCGCACCAGGTCGAGCTGGGCGAACGCCTCGGCGCCACGCAGCCGTCGGGGGTGTACGACGTCGTCATCGAGGCCGCCGGCTCCGAGAGCGCGCTGCACCGCTGCACCGAGCTCGCCGCGCCCGGAGGCTCGATGGGCGTGCTCGGCGTGTTCGGTCCCGACACCACCTGGCCGCAGCTGCAGTGCTTCATGAAGGAGCTGCGCACGGTGCCCACGCTCGGCTACTGCCGGCACTCGCACGGTCGCGACTTCGACGACGCCGCCAACCTCCTGGCGTCGACACCGAGCCTCGTCGAAGCACTGATCACGCACCGGTTCCCGATCGAGGACGCGGCGGAAGCCTTCCGGGTCGCGGCCGACAAGTCGACGGGCGCGCTGCGCGTGGTGATGGAGCCATCATGAAGAACGTGATGAACCACCTCGGCCAGTGCGTGACCGACCTCGAGCGGTCGCGCGCGTTCTACGAGCAGGCCCTCGGCTTCGACTTCTGGCGCATCCTCGAGCTCGACGACGAGCCCAGCAACCAGCTGCTGCGTCTCGAGGCGCCACTCGGTTTCCGCGCCTGCTACCTGCGGCAGGGTTCGTTCGTGCTCGAGCTGCTGCACTTCGCCGGGTCGGGCGCGGCGCCGGCCCCCTACCGGCCGCGCACCATGAACGAGATCGGGCTCACGCACATCTCGTTGAGCGTCGACGACATCCCGGCGACGTGCGCGCTCGTCGAGCAGCACGGCGGCGAGGTGCTCACCGACACCGACATCGGCGGCGGCATCTTCGTGCGCGATCCCGACGGTCAGCTCATCGAGCTGCTGCCCATGGCCTACGCCGAGCGCGTCGCCACGGACGGCTGATGGAGCTCGGGCTGCGCGACCGCGTCGCGATCGTCACCGGCGCGAGCCGCGGCATCGGCCGCCAGATCGCGCTCGACTTCGCGCGCGAAGGCACGCACCTGGTGCTGAACGCCCGCACGGAGTCGGCGCTGGAGGCGACCGCGCACGAGGCCGCCGCCCACGGCGTACGCGTCGTGCAGGTCGTCGCCGACCTGTTCGACCCCGACGCGGCGCCGCTGATCACGCAGCGGGCGGTCGACGAGCTCGGGCGGCTCGACATCCTGGTCAACAACACCGGCGGCGGGGGCACGCCCACGCGACTGCAGAAGCTGAGCGGGGCGGACTGGCAGGACGGCTTCGAGCTCAACTTCTTCTCCGCCGTCCGCATGACGACCGCATGCCTGCCGGTCATGCTCGAGGCAGGATGGGGCCGCATCGTCAGCCTCTCGTCGACGTACGGCGTCGAGCCGGGCCCGTACTTCGGCCCGTACTCGGCGGCCAAGGCGGCGCTGCTCAACTACTCCAAGAACCTCTCGAAGGCGTTCTCGGCCCAGGGCGTGCTGGCCAACTGCGTGATCCCGGGCGTCACCATCACCGAGGCCATCCACGAGAACGCAGCCTCGGCCGCCGAGGCACAGGGCGTCACCCCCGACGAGGTGATGGCGAAGATGATGGAGAAGGACCCCGTGGCGATGGGCCGCTTCGGTGACCCGCACGAGGTGGCGGCCGCGGTGGTGTTCCTCGCCAGCGAGGCCGCCAGCTGGATCACCGGCGCCGCCCTCGCCGTCGACGGCGGCACCCTCCGCAGCGTGTGACCCGCCCCGGACCCCACCGAACCGTTCGGTTCGTTCAGGGGGTGAAGAGCGCGGGGAGCTCGCGGCGTTGGATCTTGCCCATCGAGTTGCGGGGGAAGCCGTCCACGAACAGCCAGCGCTCGGGCACCTTGTACTTGGCCAGGTTGGCCAGGCAGTGGGCACGCAGCTCGTCCTCGTCGGCGGTCGCGCCCTCGCGCAGTTGGATCGCGACCGCGACCCGCTCGCCCAGCCGCTCGTCGGGGATGCCGACGACCGCGCACGCCTCGATCTCGGGCCGCTCGTGCAGCACCCGCTCGATCTCGGCCGGGTAGACGTTGCCGCCACCGCGGATGATCACCAGGCTCTTGCGGTCACGGATGTGCAGGAAGCCGGCGTCGTCGACGAACCCGAGGTCGCCGGTGTGGAGCACGCCGTCGCGCAGGGTTTCGGCGGTGGCGTCGTCGCGCTTCCAGTACCCGAGCATCGGGCGGTAGACGCCGGCCCACTCGCCGGTGGTGGTGGGCGCGAGGCAGATCTCGTCGTCGATGACGTGCACGGCGAGGTGGGGCAGCGGCCGCCCACTGCCGCCCGGCACGTGCGTGCCGTCGCGCGGGTCGGCCGACACCACCGTCGGCGCCTCGCTCAGCCCGTAGGTGCAGAGCACCGGCTTGGCGAACTTCCGTTCGAACGCCGCGCGCACGGGCTCGGGGCAGTCGCCGCCGCCGTTCCACACCTCGTCGAGGGTGGTGAGGTCGTCGGGTGCCACCGCGTCGTCGCCGGCGAGCGAGTGGATCAGCGCGGGTGGGCCGTTCCAGGTGTTGACCCGCTCGGTGCGGATCCACTCGGCCACGCCCGGCGCGTCGCTGCGGTCGAACACGATCGAGCACCCACCGGCCTGCGCGGTGAGCAGGGTGGTGAGCACCTGCATGTTGAGGATGGTCAACGGGAGGAAGTCGCCCTTGCGCAGCGCGGGCCCGTAGCCGCGGCTGGCGCCGAGCATCGCGCCCGGGAGCAACAGGTTGTACTGGCTGTGCACCGCGCCCTTCGGGTACCCGGTCGTCCCACTGGTGTACGCGATGCCCGCCGGCGCGTACGGGTCGACCTCGGCATCGAACGGCGCGTCGGGTGCGGCCGCGAGCGCGTCGTACCACTCCCCGGCGCCGTCCTCGAGCACCACGAGCCGCGGGGCGTCGGCTCCCGAGGCCTGCTGCGCGGTCGCGTCGTCGCAGAGCAGGAGCGACGAGCCGCTGTCGTCGAGCAGGAAGCGCTTCTCGGGCGGCGCCAGGGCGCGGTTGATCCCCACCCAGATCGCGCCGATGCGCATCGCGCCGTGGAAGGCGAGGATCACGTCGAGGTCGTTCGGGAGCGCGCCGGCGACGCGGTCGCCGCGCTCGACGCCGAGGGCGTGCAGCGCGTGCGCAGCGCGGGCGGCGAGGCGGTCGAGCTCCGCGTAGGACCAGCGGCCGGAGCGGGTGACCAGGGCCTCGCGGCCGGGGTCGTCGGCGACGACCGGCGCGAAGACGTCGGCGATGGTGCGGGGTATCTGGATCGACAGCGCCGGAGATGCAGTGGAGCCGTGGCCGGAGGCCGGGACGGCGGAGCGGAATCGACTCGACGAGTCGCTCACGAGGTGAGCGCGAGGTGTTGCAGCTCGACCATCATCGGGAGGAGGTACCCGATGTAGGCGCTGGTGAGGACGTAGCCACCTCGGGGGCCCTCGGACTGGCGCGCCTTCACGTCGATGATCTTCACCCGGTCGTCCTTCTCCTGCCACGCCTTGGCCTTGGCGACGATGGCCTCGATCTCGTCGACCGAGGAGACCTGGAGACCGAAGTGGTCGAGGGTCGGGCACGCGAGCGCCGGGTCGCCGGGGAGCAGGTACACGAACTGCATGACCTCGCCCGTCATCATGATGAGCGGGTTCCCGGACTCGCCGCTGTTGTCGCCCTCCGACCATCCGAAGACGTCCCCGTAGAACGCCCTGATCTCGGCGCGGCCGGTGTCGTCGAGCGACTCGGGCGCCATGGTCATCGCCACGTGGTTCAACCGTGGTGCGAATCTCTCGTCGTCGCTCATGACTCCCCCGATCGTCGCGGACGGACCATCACCTTGCCCGGCAGCTCGCCCGCCGCGCAACGCTGCATGACGGGCAGGAGCTCGTCGAGGAACACGTCGACCGGCTCCACGAGCGCATCGAGCGGCATCGCCCCCGACGCCAGGAGCGTCAGCGCCGACGCGAAGCCGTCGGCGTCGTAGTTGTAGGAGCCGAGGATCGTGTTCTCGAGCACGATCACCCGGTTGTGGTTGAGGCGGGGGTAGTCGTGACCGGTTCCCACCAGCACGCAGACGCCGGCGAAGTCGAGCTGCTCGATGGCCGACTCGCCTGCCGCCGCGTTCCCCGAGCACTCGAACACCACGGTGAACGGTTCGGGCACCGGCGACCCCATGCTCGGGGTCGGCAGCTCGTCGGGGGTGACGACACGAGCCGCGCCCACCAGCAACGCGCGCGCACGGCGGGCGGGCGCCGGCTCGGAGACGGTGACGTCGTCGATGCCCTGGGCGTGCAGCACCGCGGTCACCAGCAACCCGACCGGTCCGCCCCCCGTCACGAGCACCCGGTCGGCGGGCGTCGCGCCCGAGAGGGTCACCGCGTGCATGGCGACCGCCGTCGGCTCGGTGAGTGCGGCGGCGCGCGCCGGGAGGTCGTCCGGCACCGCGAGCAGCTGGTCGGCGGGGGCCACGACGTAGCGGGCGAAGGCGCCGCGGAACGACAGGTGGTCGACCGGGGGCCGACGCAGGCACACCGACGGGCGGCCCCGCAGGCACGCTCGACACTCGCCGCACCCGGGTTCCGGCCCGCACACGACGCGCGCGCCGACCGACCAACCGTCGACGTCCGGGCCGACCGCGGCGATGGTGCCCGACCACTCGTGACCGAGCACCGTGCCCGGGCGCGCGATGCGCTCGAGGACGAAGTGCAGGTCGGTACCGCAGATGCCGCACTGCGCGATCTCGATCAGCACCTCACCGGGACCCGGCTCCGGCACCGGGACGTCGCGGACCTCCGAGCGCGCCGTCGCCGACGTAGACGCTGGCCTCCATGAGCTCCATCGATGCGGCCCCCTCGCTGCCTGCCGAGCGACACTAGCCACCTCCGCGGCTGGACGCCGCCGCCATCACCGCGCCCCGGATCGACCCCACCGGACCGTTGTAGCGTGCCGTCGGATGACCCTGCAGACCGTCCTCGTCGAGCAGACCGGCCACGTGCTGACCGTGACGCTGAACCGACCCGAGCAGCGCAACGCCTTCAACGACCCGATGCGGCGCGAGATGGGTGACCTCTGGACGCAGGTGCGCGACGACCGGTCCGTCCGCTGCGTCGTCCTCACCGGTGCGGGCAAGGGGTTCTGCGCCGGCGCCGACATGGAATCGCTCGATGGCGAGCGCAGCCCACTCGGGGACGGCATCGACGACGAGCTGTGCTTTCTCCCCGGCCGCCGACTCGAGGTGCCGGTGGTCGTGGCCGTGAACGGCGTGTGCGCGGGCGGCGGGCTCCACTACGTGGCCGACGCCGACATCGCGATCGCGAGCGAGGACGCGTGGTTCACCGATCCGCACGTCGGCGTGGGCCAGGTGAGCGGGATCGAGGCCCCGTCCCTCGGGTTGCGCGTGCCGCAGGGCATGCTCGCCCGCATGGTCCTGCTGGGCCGGCACGAGCGGTGGGACGCGCAGCAGGCGCTGCGACTCGGTTTGGTGAGCGAAGTGCTGTCGCCCGACCGGCTCCGCCCACGCGCCCACGAGCTGGCGAGCTGGATCGCGGAGGCGTCGCCCGAGGCGGTGCGGCGCTCGCGGGCTGTGTACCGACGGTTCGAGGAATCGGTCGTCGGCGACGCCATGGCCGACGGGTGGGACTGGGTGCAACGGCACTGGTCCCACCCGGACAGTGATGAAGGACCCCGGGCGTTCCTGGAACGCCGCGACCCGGAGTGGCGCCCATGAGTGACGACCTGAGCACGACCCCGCTGCCCGGCGACACCTTGGGCATGCTGGAGGGGCTCACCAGCACGCGAGCCATCCGCCACTACACCGACGAGCCGGTACCGCCGGACGCCCTGCGGGCCATGCTGTTCGCGGCCACCCGCGCGCCGAGCGGCTCGAACCGTCAGCCGTTCCGCTTCCTCGTCCTCACCGACGGGCCCAACGCACGTGAAGCCAAGGCGATGATCGCCGAGGGCGCGCGGCGCGCGTGGGGCGGCAAGCGGGTGACCGACCGCTACGACGAGGGGTCGGGCGCGGTCGACGACTCCCCCAAAGCGCGCATGGCACGCGCGATGCAGCGCTACGTCGACGAGTTCGACCACGTGCCCGTGCTCGTACTGCCCGCGCTGGTGCGGTACCGCGAACCGACACCGTTCGAAGGCGCGTCCGTCTATCCGGCATGCCAGAACCTGCTACTGGCCGCCCGCGCCCTCGGCTACGGCGGGGTGCTGACCGGTTGGCACTACGCGGTCGAGGCGCAGCTGAAGGAGCTGCTCGGCGTCCCCGAGGAGATCTTCCTCGCCGCCACCATCACCATCGGCAAGCCCGCCGGCCACCACGGCCCGGTCCGTCGCCGACCGATCGCGGAGCTGGTCTACGGCGAGGCGTGGGAACATGCTCCCGACTGGGCGGTGGACCCACCCGGCGCGGAGCACACCCAGGCCGGACCCCCGCGCCCGTCGACCGTCGACGTGAGGAATCGGGCATGAAGTTGACCCGCGGCTTCAAAGGACGCGGCCAGGCGACGCGCGATCCGCGGCTCCCGCCCGGCCAGTACGACACCGGCCGGCAGTGGCCGGTGCTCTCGGCGGAGGTGACACCGAAGATCGCACCCGACGAGTGGACCTTCACCGTGGAGGGCCACGTCGAGCAACCGACCACGTGGTCGTGGGACGAGATGCACACGCTCCCGCCGTCGACGTACCAGGGCGACATCCATTGCGTCACCACGTGGTCGAAGCTGGGAATGGAGTTCGAGGGCGTCTCGGTCGACACGCTGCTCGCGGCGGCGCGTCCGCTCCCCGACGCCACCCACGTGCTCGCGTTCTCGTCGACCGGCTACACGACGAACCTGCCGCTGGCCGACGTGACCGACGGCAAGGCGTGGGTGGCCTTCACCGCCGACGGCATGCCGCTGTCGCGCGATCACGGCGGGCCCGCGCGCCTGCTCGTCCCCCACCTCTACTTCTGGAAGAGCGCGAAGTGGGTGGCCGGGCTCCGCCTGCTCGATCACGACGAACCCGGGTTCTGGGAGCGCAACGGATACCACGACCGGGGCGATCCATGGCTCGAGCAGCGCTACCAGGGCGACTGACCGTGCCGGCGAGGTGGCAGACGGCGACGGTGCTCGCCATCCGCGACGAGACGCCGACCGCCAAGACCTACCGCCTCGCGCTCGCCGCCCCGACCGAGCACCGCGCCGGGCAGCACTACGTGGTGCGGCTCACCGCACCCGACGGCTACACCGCGTCGCGCTCGTACTCGGTCGCGTCGGCACCGGACGGGACCGCCGAGCTCGAGCTCACGGTCGAGCGTTTCGACGACGGCGAGGTGTCCGTGTTCCTCCACGACGTGGTGGAGGTCGGCGACGAGCTCGAGGTACGGGGCCCGATCGGCGGCTACTTCGTGTGGGACGGCACCGAGCCCGCCCTGCTCCTCGGTGGCGGCTCGGGCCTCGTGCCCCTCATGGCGATGGTGCGGCTGGCGCGCGCCACCGGGCGCGACGACCTCGTACACCTGGTCGTGTCGGTGCGGTCGCCCGAGAACCTGTACTACGCGGCCGAGCTCCCGGGTCCGGATGCCACCGTCGTGTACACCCGCCGGACGCCGCCGTCGTCGACCCGTCCCGCGGGTCGCCTCACCGCGGCCGACGTCGAACCCCACCTGCCGCGACGACGCCACCGTCTACGTCTGCGGCTCGGCGCAGTTCGCCGACGCGGTCGGCGACCTCGTGCTCGACCTCGGGGTGCGCGCCGAGCGGGTGAAGGTCGAGCGGTTCGGCCCGAGCGGCTGACGCCCGTCGGCCCGTGGGCCCGGTGTGCAAGGGTGTGTCGTGATGGACGAGATCAGCTACGGACGGCAGGTGCGCCGCCTGGCCGAGCAGTTCGGTGACGAGGTCGCGCTGACCCTGGCCGGCACCGACGGCACCGAGTCGACCGCGACCTGGACCGCGCTCGACCGCCGCTCCACCCAGATCGCCCACGACCTCGTCGCCCGCGGGGTGGCCGAGGGCGACCTCGTGGTGGTGGCCCTGCCCAACTCCATCGAGCACGTGGAGGCTGCGTTCGCGGCGTGGAAGGCAGGCGCGTCGGTGCTGCCCATGCGCCACGACCTCCCGCCGTGGGAGCGTGATCGGCTCCTGAACCTGGCGTCGGCACGGGTCGTGGTGGCGGATTGGGAGGACGCCCCGCCCGGCACCGTCTCCTCGGCGGACCTCGCCGCGACCACCTCGCTCCCCACCGATCCCCTGCCCGACGCGGTGCCCGCGTGGAGCCGGGTCGTGGCCAGCTCCGGGTCGACCGGCCGCCCCAAGCTCATCGCCACGCCGACACCGGCGGTCGTCGCCTCCACACCGTTCGAGACGGTGAGTGGAGCGGCCGATCGCCAGACCGTGCTCGGCGCCTCGCCGCTGTACCACACCAACGGGTGGCAGGGCGGTCCGGGCGCGATGCTCGACGGGCACCGCTCGGTGCTCATGGAGAAGTTCGACGCGGCGCGGGCCGTCGACCTGATCGAGCGCCACCGGGTGAACCTCTCGATCATGGTGCCGACGATGCTCATGCGCATCGCGCGGCTGCCCGACGTGCGCGAGCGGGACTTCTCGAGCATCCAACGGATCATCTACGGCGGCGCGTCGATTCCCGAATGGGTGGTGCGCGTGTGGTTCGACCTCGTCGGCCCCGAGCACTTCCTGTTCAGCTACGGCTCGAGCGAGGGCCTGGGGCTGGTCCTCGCCACCGGCGACCAGTGGCTCGAGCATCCCGGCTCCACCGGTGTGCCCGCCACGTGCGACCTCAAGATCGTCGGCGAGGACGGGCACGAGGTGCCGCCCGGGACCGTGGGCGAGATCTACATGCGCCCGCACGACCCCAGGCCGCCGTTCGTGTACGTCGGTGCCGACATGCCGCCGCCCACCGAGGACGGCTTCCAGTCCATCGGCGACATGGGCTGGGTCGACGACGACGGCTTCCTCTACATCGCCGATCGCCGGCGCGACATGATCATCACCGGTGGCGCCAACGTGTTCCCGGCCGAGGTGGAGGCGGCGCTGAGCGAGCACCCGGCGGTGGCCGATCAGGTGGTCGTGGGCCTTCCCGACCCGGAGTGGGGTCACCGCGTGCACGCGATCGTCGAACCCGTCGCCGGCGCCGAGCCGCCGACCGAGGACGAGCTGCGCGCGCACTGCAAGCAACGGCTCGCCTCGTACAAGGTGCCGAAGTCGTTCGAGCTGATCGACCAGCTGCCCCGTTCCAGCGCAGGCAAGATCAACCGCGGCGCCCTCGCCGAGGAGCGCGGCGCGACCGTGTGAATCGCTCCTCCCCCTCCGAACATCCGTCAGTACAGGTGCGCATACGACCGCGAAGTGCCGGATGATCGGGTAGGGGCTACGCGGCGGGGGTCTCGGTGATGTCGGCGTCGAGGTCGAGGTGCAGGTGCTCGGCGGCGTTGCCGACGAGCAGCGTGTGCCGTACCGCGGGGTCGAGGTCGGCGAACGTCTCCTCGATGTACTTCCGCGAGTGCGGGAACGTGCCGACCGAGTGGGGGAAGTCGCTGCCCCACCAGAAGAGCTCGAGCGGCATCTCGTTCGGGAGCTCCTGGCCGATCTTCACCGCCAGCGGTTCGCGCACCATGCCGTAGATCCCGTGGTCCTTCATGTACTGCGACGGCATCTTCGGGAGCTCGAGTTGGAACCAGCTGTTGTACTCCAGGTAGTCGCGGTCCATGTAGTAGAGCGACGCCGGGAAGATCGCGGCGTTGATCTCGGCGAAGTAGAGCTTCAGCTCGGGGAACCGCTCGAACGTGCCGTTCACGATGAGCTGCGCCATCGTGGGCGCGGGCGCGGTCTGCGAGTGCTGGGTCATGCCCGCTTCGACCGGCCACTGCGCGGTGTCGTGGCGGGGGCCACCGGTGTTCATCACGCCCCCGAACGACATGTGCGGCGACAGCGGCATGTCGAGCTCGAGCGCCTTCTCCCAGAACCGGTCGTCTTCGGGCTTGGGCGCGTTGCCACCGTTCGGGCTGTTGAGCAGCTGCACCGACTTGAAGCCCATCGCGTGCACGCGCTCGAGCTCGGCGACGGCGTCGTCGATGCCGGAGACGGGCATCAGCGCGTTGCCGATGAGGCGGTCGGGCGCGATCGCGCAGTAGTCGGCGAGCCAGTCGTTGTAGGCGCGCACCATCGCCAGGTACGCGTCGTGGTCGGGGATCTTCTCGAGGAACCGGCTGGCGAACACCGGGACGAAGAGCAGCTCGGCGTCGATGCCGTCCTCGTCCTGCTCGCGGAGACGCTGGGCACCGTCGCCGGCGCCGTCGGTACGGGAGCCGTCGTCCTTGAAGTAGCTCTGCCCCGCGAACTTCACCTTGCCGCGGCCGCGCAGGTTCTGGCTGGCGTACGTGAGCGGCATGCCCTCCATCAGCCAGGCGTCGCCCCCACCGTCGGGGAGGGTGATCAGCTTCGGCGCCCGGTCCTTGTACTTCTCCGGGAGGAAGGCGACGAAGTCGGGCGGTGTCTCGAGGTGCCCGTCCCCTGAGATGACCTCGTACTTGCGTCCCATGCGGCTACTCCCCCTGTACCGGTACGACTCCATCCTGTTCTACCACCGCGGCGCGGGCCGCCCCACCTGTCCGATCAGGCCGGCGAGCCCGGTTTCGTGCGCGCCAGCACGTCCCGGAACGGCACGCCCTTGTCGGGGTTCGGCTCGCGCGGGAGGCCCAGGGCGCGCTCACCGATCACGTTCTTGTTGATCTCGTCCGTACCGCCGGCGATCGACATGCAGCGGACGAAGTTGAACAGCTCGGAGTAGCGGCCGTCCTGGGGCGCGTCGGCGCCCCAGAGCAGACCGTCGGCACCGAGGATGTCGAGGGCGGTCCCGGCGGCGAGCTTCATCATGATGGTCTGCTGGTTCTTCGCCATGTTGGGGACGCCGGCGATGTTGCCGCCGCGCGCCGCGTCCGCACGCATGCGGGCGGCGCTCCACTCCCCGATGCGCGACAGCGAGACCACCTGCGCGAGCTTCTGGCGCAGGTGCGGGTCGTCGGTGCGGTCGTACCGCCGGGCGAGGTCGATGAGCTCCGACACCACCAGCCCGCGACCCTCCTCGGGCGGCGAGACCTGCGTCGCGTCGCCCACGCGCATGCCGAGGAAGCCGCCCTTGGGACCCGGCGGCGGGAAGCCGCCACCACCGCCGCCCGCGCCGATGCCGGTGCGCTCGAAGAGCAGTGTGGTGTTGGCGACGGCCCACCCGTTGTTCACACCCCCGATGAGGTCGGCGTCGTCGACGATGGCGTCGTCGAAGAACACCTCGTTGAACAGCGCGCGTCCGGTCATCTCCCGCAGCGGCCGGATCGTCACCCCCGGTTGGTCGAGCGCGAACGCGAACCACGAGATGCCCGCGTGCTTCGGCGCGTCGAAGTCGGTGCGGGCCATGAGCATGCCGTAGTCGGCTTCCATCGCCTGCGAGCTCCAGACCTTCTGCCCGGAGATCACCCAGCGGTCACCGTCGCGGGTGGCACGGGTCGTGAGGCCGGCGAGATCGGATCCCGAGCCCGGCTCGCTGAACAGCTGGCACCACGCCCGGCTCCCGTTGTACACGGGCTTCACGTGGCGCTCGATCTGCTCGGGCGTCCCGTGGGTGAGGATCGTGGGCGCGGCCATCATCATCCCCAGGCCGCTGGGGGGCGGCAGGGCGCCGAAGGCGCGGTAGGCGCGGTAGACGGTGACCTGCGCCCGGCGCGAATGACCGCGCCCGCCCCACTCCAGTGGGAAGTGCGGCGCGGTCCACCCCGCGTCCCCCACCCGTTCCCACCACTCGCTCACCGCGAGGTCGGGGTCCCAGTTGCGCTCCAGCCACGCCTGGAGCTCGTCGCGGAGTCCTGCGTCGTCCTCGGTGGTGCTCACGGCGGGCAGCGTATTGCCGGTCAACCGCGTGCGGCGAGGAGCTGCTCGACGCTCGACAGGTCGTACGGGTGACCCAGCATCACGATGAGGTGGGACGCGCCGGCGTCGACGTACCGGTCCGCGTCTCCGATCTCCTGGGGGCCGATCGCCACCGTCCGCTCGACCGCCTTCGGGTCGCGGCCGACGCGGTCGCACCAGTCGTCGAGCACCCCGTTCTTGTGCGCGAAGCTCTCCACCGGCCCGAACGTGTTCCACGCGTCGGCGTGCTCCGCGACCAGGCGCAAGGTGACCTTCTCCCCGCCGCCACCGACGAGGATCGGCAGCGGTCCTACGGGTCCCGGCACCAGACGGTCCAGGCGCGCCTTCACGCGCGGCAGCGCCTCACCCAGCGCCCGCAGGCGGCTCACCGGCGTGCCGAACTCGTAGCCGTACTCCCGGTAGTCGCGCTCGAACCAGCCCGCGCCGAGCCCGAGGTAGAGACGCCCGCCCGAGAGCTGGTCGACGGTGCGCGCCATGTCGGCGACGAGGTCGGGGTTCCGGTACGAGTTGCAGCCCACGAGCAGCCCGAACCGGGCCCGGCTGGTGTCGACGGCCATGGCCGCCAGCAGCGACCAGGCCTCGAAGTGCGGCGCGGCGGGATCACCGTAGAGCGGGAAGAAGTGGTCCCAGGTCCAGATGCTGTCGACGCCGAGCTGGTCGGCGGCACGCCACGCGGCGCGCAGCTCGTCGATGGTCGTCGCCTGCGGATGGAGCTGTACCCCGACGTCGAACCCGGCCATGTGTCTCCTCGGAACGTCGGGCGCGCTACATCCCGCGCTTGGGATCGATCGGGCCCGCGACGCCGCGCGCCATGCTGTCTTGCGCGAACGTCGACACGAGCTGCCCGTCCTGGGTGAACACCGCGCCCGACCCGAACACACGACCGTTCCCCGCGTAGCTCGCGTCCTGCGCGACGAGCATCCACTCGCCGACGTCGCCGTGGTCGTGGAAGTGCGCGGTGTGCGAGATGACGCCGGTCGAGATCGAGGAGTGCGCGTCGGCGATGTTCACCGTGTCGGAGTGGGGACGCATGGCCAGCCCGATGAGGAAACCGGGCTGGGTCCACGCGATCACGGCCTGGTTGGCCGCGACCGAGTCGTACGACTCCGGCGTGCGCGTCCAGAAGTACATGGCGGGCGATCCGTCCGCCCCGACCGCGTCGGGCCGGTCGACCAGGCGCGCCTCGGCACCGGGGAACACCGTGATCGACGGACTCGGAGCGGAGTCCTCGGGCCCGGGGACGTCGGGCATCGACGGGGAGTGGCGCATCAGGTCGGGCTCGACCGTGTTGAGCAGCACGAGACCCCGCGAGAGCAAGCGGTCGCCCTGGTAGGCGGTGATGGTGTCGCTCCCCCAGGCCCGGCCCGAATGCATCGGCTCGAGCCGCAGCTCCATCAGCCCGGCGCTGTAGGTCCCTGCGCGGGCGAAGATGGCGTGGATCGACTTCACCTCCTTCTGGCTCTCGACCGCGGCGTCCGACGCCATGATCATCTGCGCCAGGACCTGACCGCTGAAGACCACGTCGCGGCCTTCGGGATCGTCGGCCGGGTGCGGGGCCGACCACCGGCCCTCTCCGAGGTTCTCGACCTTCAGCACTGCCGGCAGCTCGCTCATACCACTCCCCCGGTTCGCGGACGGCCGCACGCTACCGGCCCCGGTTGGGTGGGCGCCCGTCCGGGTACAGGGTGCGCATGGCGTCGCCGACCGACGGCTCGGTCCGGACCGACGTGGCGCGCGGGCGCCACGAGACGGAAGCCGAACGCATCGACCGCAACGTCCTCGAGCTGCTCCAGGAGCTCCGGGTCGCCGCGATCGGAGTGCAGGTCCTGTTCGGGTTCCTGCTCGCGATGCCGTTGACGAACCTCTTCGCCACCCTCGACCCGGAGCAGCACCGCCTCTACGTCATCGACCTGCTCCTCGCGGCGCTGGCGACGGCACTGCTCACCGCCCCGGTCGCGTACCACCGGCTCGTCTTCCGCCGCCACATGAAGCACGACCTGCTGCGGATCGGCAACGTGATGGCCCTCGCCGGCCTGATCACCGTGGCGCTCGCGATCAGCGCCGCGGTGCTGTTGGTGGTGAGCATCGTGTACGACGGCCTGACCGCCGCGGTCATCGCCGCGATCGTCAGCGGCGTGTACTTCCTCTTGTGGTTCGCGCTGCCACACTTCGGGCACCGCGACACCGACTACTGAACGGCGCGGCCGGGATCGTTTGCACCTGCGCGCGAGCGGGCATCTTCGGGCCGTGGACGAAGATCTCACCGGTGTCGCACGAGGCGCGGAGACGCTGCTCGACGTGCTCGGTGCCTTGGCCGATCAGGGCTACTCCGGCGAGTTCGCCGCCACCGAGGTGGACGACCCCCAGCACGGGCGCATCGTGTGCTCCGCGTGTCATCACGCGTTCGCGGCCGATGCGCCCGTAGTGGGTGATTTGCGACGCCTGGAGGGCGCGTCCGACCCCGACGAGATGCTCGCGGTCGTCGCGCTCACCTGTCCGAACTGTGCGACACGCGGGACGCTCGTGCTCAAGTACGGCCCCACGGCGACGGTGGAGGACTCCGCCGCGCTCGAGGGTCTGGATCGCCCGCGCCCCGACGCGCACTGAGCCGCGCGAGGCCGGAATGGACGACGACGACCGACTCGTCGTGGAGCTGGAAGGGGACCTCGACGTCGTGTCGGCGGGACCGGTCGGCGACCAGCTCTGCAGCCTGGTCGACGTCGGCGAGCAGATCATCGAGGTCGACTGCACTGCGGTGACGTTCATCGAATCACGGGGACTGGCGATGATGGCCCGTGTGCAGCGCCTGGCCAACGAGTCCGGTTGCCGGCTCACCTGGCGCGGCCTGCCCCTCCACGCCCTGCGCACCATCCACCTCTCCGGTCTCGACGAGTACCTCCGGATCGAGGCGTGAGAACCCGTCTGGTCGGGTAGGAGCAGGGTTGCACCCATCCCGTCCAAGGAGCTTCCATGCGATTCCTCCTCCGTCTCGTCGTGCTCGGTCTGGCCGCGTTCGGCGCCAAGTCCCTCTACGACAAGTTCGCCCCGAAGGCCGCCGACCTGCGGGAGCCGGTCAGTGGCGTGCTCGACAGCGCCAAGGAAGCAGCCCGCGGCGTGTCCGAGACCGCCAAGGGCGCGGCGTCGCAGGTCGTCGAGGACGCCAAGCAGCGCGCCGAAGACGTCCGCGGCCAGGCCCAGGACGCGATCAGCACCGCCTCGTCCGACGACACGCCGACCGTGGCGACGTCGGCCACCGCCTCGACGAACTCCGGTCACTGACCGCGCCGACGCACGCGACCGCGCGCCGGCCGCGCTGGCTCGAGCATCCGTCAGTCGAGGTGCACATACGTCAGTGTTCTGACGGATGTTCGCGGAAGGGGTCTCCAGCTAGTTCCCTCCTGCGAGCCGCGGACCCGGCGTGAACGTCGCCGGCAGCCTCGCCCAACCGCCGATGCTCGCCCAGTTGGGGTACTCCACCACCGCATCCTCGTCGATCTCGAAGTCGGGGAGGCGCGTGAGCACCGCGGTGAGCACCTCGGCGAACTCGATGCGGGCGAGGTGCGACCCGACGCAACGGTGGATGCCGACACCGAACGACAGGTGCCGGTTGGGGTTGCGGTCGATCACGAACTGCTCGGCGGCGGGGAACGCGGCCTCGTCGCGCCCGGACGAGACCTCGCTCAGGAGCACCCGATCGCCCTTGTGCATCGCACACCCGGCGAACTCGACGTCCGCGCTGACGGTACGGGCGTGGGTGCGCGCCGGCGGGTAGTAGCGCAGGAACTCCTCGGTCGCGGTCACGAGGAGGTCGGGCTCCTCGAGCAGGCGACGGCGGTCGTCGGGGAACTGCGTCAGGTGCAGGAGCGCGGCGCCGATCAGCGCGGTGGTGGTGTCGACCCCGCCGCCCACGGTCATGAAGACCATCGACTCCGCCACCTCGCGCGGGATCCGCGCACCGTCGATCTCGTGGTACGAGATCGACGTCATGGCGTCGTCGCGCGGCTCGAGCTCACGCGCCGCGATCTCCTCGCGGATGCGCGTCATCACCATGCCGAACTCCATCTGCGCCTTGCGGTGCTCGGGCGTGCCCCGGGAGTACGCGGCGACGTCGTGGAAGGCACCGGCGATCATCGCCCAATCGGACGGCGGGAAGCCCAACCACTCCAGCGTCACCGCGCCGGGCACCGGGACCGAGAGCTCGTGGGTGAACTCGCACTCCCCCGTCTCGATGAAGGCGTCGATGAAGTGGGTGGTCCAGTGGCGGGCGCGGGGACGCAGCCGCTCGGCGGCGCGCGGCGCGAGCAGCTCGGAGAGGATCCGCCGCAGCGGGTACCAGTCCGGCGGATCGATCTCCTCCGGGGTCAGGAGCGGGAGTCGGCTGTCGCCGAGGACGATCGAGCTGACCTCGGGATCGGTGCGCGCCGACGAGAAGTGCTCCCAGTCGCGGAACGCGGCCGCCACCTCGTCGTAGCCGCTGATCACCCAGTACCCGCCGAGGTGCTCGGTCCACGCGACCGGGCACTGCTCGCGTGGCACCCGCCAGGACTCGTCGGACTGGGCGCGCGTGACCGCGGCGAAGAGGTCGAAGTCGACGGTGGTTCGGTCGGTCACGAGAGCGCGAAGCCCTTGTACCCGGCCTCGACCACCTCGTCGCAGTGCTCGATGTACTTGTCGAGGCCGCCGACGAAGGGCAGGAAGACCCGGACCTTGCCCGGGACGTTGTCGCCGAGGTACCAGGAGTTGCAGTTCGGCGCGGTGTACATGGTGCCCACCGCGGCCTGGTTCACGGTGTCGACCCAGGCGTCCTGCGCGTCGACGGTTGCCTCCACCGTGCGGTAGCCGTGCTCGCGCAGGTGCACGAGGCAGGCACCGATCCACTCGATGTGCTGCTCGGCGCACACGACCATGTTGGCGAGGACCGACGGGCTGCCCGGACCGGTGATGGTGAAGAAGTTCGGGAACCCCGCGGTCTGGATGCCGAGCAGCGTGCGGGCCCCGTCGGCCCAGGCGTCGCGCAGGAGTCGGCCGTCGCGACCGCGGATGTCGATGCGGTCGAGGGCGCCGGTCATGGCGTCGAAGCCGGTGGCGAAGATGATGACGTCGAGCGCGAAGTCGCCCTGGCCGGTGCGGATGCCGGTGGGCGTGATCTCCTCGATCCCGCCCCGTCGCAGGTCGACGAGCGTCACGTCGTCGCGGTTGAAGGTCTCGTAGTAGTCGGTGTGGAGGATCGGCCGCTTGCATCCGATGGCGAGGTTGCGCGGCGAGAGGCCGTCCGCGGTCTCGGGATCCTTGATGACGCGACGCAGCATCTCCCGGTAGAGCTCGGCGCCCAGCTCGTTGGCCTCGTAGTCGCGGAGGACGTCGCTCCAGGCCCGGCACGCCGCCCATCCGAGTTCGTCGACTGCGGCCAGGCGCTCCTCCTCGGTCGCGTCGAGGA
This sequence comes from uncultured Actinomycetes bacterium, assembly GCA_963819475.1. Taxonomy (GTDB): domain Bacteria; phylum Actinomycetota; class Acidimicrobiia; order IMCC26256; family DASPTH01; genus DASUAS01. The sequence continues at coordinate 239,727 of CAWFWE010000008.1, read as the reverse complement.
TCGCCACGTCGCGCGGGAGCGGCACCGCGATGGCGCCGCTCGTCCCGACGACGCCGCCGAAGATCTTCCGCTGCTTCTCGCGCAGCTCGCGGTACTGCGCTTTCACCGTACGCTGCAGGTCGGGATCGAGCGGCTTGTTGCCGGCCGGCCACGCGTACGACGGGGTGCGCTGGAACACGTACAGGTGGTCGGCCTCGTCGGCGATCACCGGCGTGGCCTGCACGCCCGACGACCCGGTGCCGATCAGCCCCACGCGCTTGCCGCGCAGGTCGGGCTCCTCCTCCGGCCACGCGTTCGTGAAGAGCGACAGGCCGGTGAAGGTCTCGAGTCCGGGGATCTGCGGTTCGAGCGGCTGCGACAGGCACCCGGTGGCCATCACGAGGAACTGGCACCGGAAGCGGTCGTTCCGGTCGGTCTCGACCAGCCACCGCGCGTGGTCCTCGTCGTAGGTCGCCGCGGTGACGCGCGTGCCGAGCTGGATGTCGCGCCGCAGGTCGAAGCGGTCGGCGACGTGGTTGAAGTAGCGCTCGAGCTCCTCCTGCGCGGGGAAGACCTCGGACCAGTCCCACTCCTGCTCGAGCTCGGGCGAGAAGCCGTAGGAGTACTCCATGCTCGGGACGTCGCACCGGGCCCCCGGGTACCGGTTCCAGTACCAGGTGCCGCCCACCCCGTCGCCCGCTTCCACGACGTGGGCCGAGAAGCCGAGCTCGCGCAGGTGGTGCAGCGCGTAGAGGCCCGAGAGGCCGGCGCCGACGATGACCGCGTCGAAGTCCTGGACGGCGGCGTCTCCACCCGTGTCGGTCGTCATCCGGTCGGTCCCTCTGCTGCCGGTCGTCGGAAGAGGATGCTCCGTCGTCGGGGGCGGGCGCCAACGGAGGTCGGCTGCGGCGGCTCGATCACCTGGCGCACTGGTCGATTCCGCTGCGCCGTCCCGCCCTCCGGGCACGGCTCCGCTGCATCTCCTGGCTCACTGGTCGATTCCGCTGCGCCGTCCCGCCCTCCGGGCACGGCTCCGCTGCATCTCCTGGCTCAATGGTCGATTCCGCTGCGCCGTCCCGCCCTCCGGGCACGGCTCCGCTGCATCTCCTGGCTCAATGGTCGATTCCGCTGCGCCGTCCCGCCCTCCGGGCACGGCTCCGCTGCATCTCCTGGCTCAATGGTCGATTCCGCTGCGCCGTCCCGCCCTCCGGGCACGGCTCCGCTGCATCTCCTGGCTCAATGGTCGATTCCGCTGCGCCGTCCCGCCCTCCGGGCACGGCTCCGCTGCATCTCCTAGAGCTTCGTCGTCCTCACCAGGTTCCGCACGTGGCCCGACGCGCTCACCGATCCGTCGGCGAGGTACGACGCGGCGTTGCTGGCGATCTTCGACCGGTCGTAGCGGTAGTTGACCATGACGCCGAGCGACTCCTCGATCCCGTACGGCGCCGGGTTGGCGAGCCAGTCGAGCCGCTCGAGCGAGGCGCCGTTCGACAGGTGGAAGTTCGCGACCGGGTCCGTCGCCCGCCCGTCCTGCACCGTCGTGAGGTAGCGAGCCGCGGCCGACATGATGCCGGGCCGGACGCGGTCGGCCACCGTGGGGTCCTCGAGCCACGAGCGGTCGGCAAGCGTCACGAGGGTCCGCGCGCCGGGGCCGAGTGCCTCGAGCTCCGCCGGGGTGAGCGCACCCGTCTCGACCTGGGCCACCAGCCAGGCGCGGAAGCCGGGCAGCGGCGAGAGGGTCGCGAAGGTGCGGACGTGGTCGGCGCGATGGCGGAGCTCGTCGACCACCTGCTTGATGAGCTCGTTGCCGAGGTGCACACCCGCCAGGCCCGGCTGCGCCGACGTGATGGAGTAGAAGATCGCGGTGTCGGCGTCGTCGATCGCGACGTCGCGGTTCAGCAGCTCGGGCAGGTTGTCGGCCAGGCCGTGCGTGAGCGCGATCTCCACGAACACGATCGGCTCGTTCGGGAGCGCGGGGTGGAAGAACCCGAAGCACCGCTGGTCGCCGTCGAGCCGGTGCCGGAGATCGTCCCAGCCGCTGATCGCGTGCACCGCCTCCGTGGCCATCAACCGTTCGAGCACCGACGCCGGGGAGTCCCACGTGATCTGGCGCAGCTCCAGCAGGCCGACGTCGAACAGAGTCGAGAGGTGCCCGGTGAGCTCGTCGTCGAGCAGGCCGAGGGCCGGATCGCGCCCGCGCACCGTGAGGAGGTCGCCGCGGAGCCCGACGAGGAAGGCGACGCCGTCCGGGAGCCCGGTGATCACGTGGAGCCACGCCGCGTACCGCGGGATGACCGCCCGGCGCAGCTCGCGCTCGGCCGCGAGACGGTCGGTGGTGGTGCGCGCCGCCCGAACCCGGTCGACGGCGCGGTCGAGGGCGACGGGGTCGGTGCCGAACTCGCCGGCCAGCACCTCGAGGAAGCGCCGACGGCCGACGGCGTCGAGGCCCGAGTAGGCGACCACCAGCCGCCCGGCCGCCGCGCGCTGCGCGTTGGTCTCCGGTTGCGCGAGCACCTCGTCGATCGCCTTGGCGACGCGGGTCGCGTCACCGGGCGGGAGCCCCGGCTCCACGACCAGGTCGCGGGTGCGGCGCAGGGTGCGGAGCAGTCCGCGGAAGGGACGGCGCCGGGTCGCTTCGGTCATCCCTCCAGTACACCCGACCCGGGGAGGGCCCCGTGACGCCGGGCCGGGCGGTCAGTCGGCTCGGGCCGCCTGGTGCTGCTCGATGTGGCGCTCCTCGAGCTCCCGGAGCTCGTCGTCCTGCGCGGCCTGGAGGTGCACGTAGTGGTCGTCGGCCTGCGGGATGGCGCGCACGATCTCGTCCAGCTTGAGCTGGGTCGCCGCCTGCTCCCGGCGCTGGGCGTGGTGCAACACGAACACCATGACCAGCGTGACCGCCGCCGCCACGGTGCAGAAGATGAACTCCCACGACTCCGGGAACCCGGCGATGACGAGCGCCACCAGGAACCCACCGACGACGAAGCCCACCACGCCTGCGGCCGCCGAGCTCCCGACGAGGCGGTCGAGGCGCCGGACCTCCTGGCTGAGCCGGGATCGCGTCGGGACCACGGGTTCCATCTCAGGGTTGTACCCGGAGCCCGGAGGTGAGAACCGGGGCCGCGCCCGGTTCGCAACTCTGCGGATCTGGTTACCCTCAGCTGGTGACCGAGCTCCGGAGCATGGGCGACGACACCAGCGCCGACGACGAGCGCGCGACCGGCGGTCCGACCATCGCCCCGACGCCCTACACGCTCGGCGACGTCCCCGGCCCGCTCGACGCCGACGAGCTGCGGCGGCTGGACGCCTGGTGGCGCGCCGCCAACTACCTGGCGGTCGGTCAGATCTACCTCGTCGACAACGCGCTGCTGCGCGAACCGCTGCGTCCGGAGCACGTGAAGCCGCGGTTGCTCGGGCACTTCGGCACCGTCCCGGGCCTCAACCTCACGTATGCGCACGCCAGTCGGGCCATCGTCGCCCGCGATCTCGACGCGGTGTTCGTCGCCGGTCCCGGCCACGGCGGTCCCGGTCCCAACGCGTGCGCGTGGCTCGAGGGAACGACGTCCGAGCTCGACGACGACGCGAGCCGCGACGAGCGCGGCATGACCACGCTGATGCGCCGCTTCTCGTTCCCCGGCGGTGTCCCGAGCCACTGCGCGCCCGAGACCCCGGGCTCGTTCCACGAGGGCGGCGAGCTCGGGTACTCGCTGGTGCACGCGTTCGGCGCGGTGCTCGACCACCCCGGGCTGGTGGCGTTCTGCGTCGTCGGCGACGGCGAGGCCGAGACCGGACCCCTGGCCACGAGTTGGCACGCGGCGAAGTTCCTGCACCCCGAGCGCGACGGCGCGGTGCTGCCGATCCTCGCGTTGAACCAATACAAGATCGCCAACCCGACGCTGTTGGCGCGCATCCCGGAGCCGGAGCTGCTCACGTTGCTCCGCGGGTACGGCTACGCGCCGCGAGTCGTCGCCGGGGACGACCCGACCCACGTGCACCAGCAGATGGCGACCGCGGTCGACGCGTGCCTCGACGTCATCGCGGCGCGTCGCCACGGTGACGTCGGCGTGTGGCCGATGATCGTCCTGCGCACGCCCAAGGGCTGGGGGTGCCCACCGGTGGTCGACGGGCAGCCGGTGGAAGGAACCTTCCGGGCGCACCAGGTGCCGCTCCCCGCGGCTCGCACCGACGACGAGCACCGGCGGGTGCTCGAAGCGTGGATGCGCGCGTACCGGCCGGAGGAGCTCTTCGACGACGAGGGCCGACCATGCTCCGAGGTACGCGACTTCGCCCCTGCGGGCGACCGGCGCATGAGCGCGAACCCGGTCGCGAACGGCGGCATCCTGCTGCGCGCCCTGGATCTCCCCGACTGGCGCGACCACACCGTGCCGGTCTCGGCACCGGGAGGCTCGACGCACGAGGCCACCCGGGTGCTCGGCGGCTGGTTGCGCGAGGTCACGCGCCGCAACCCCGACAACTTCCTGCTGTTCGCACCCGACGAGCTCGCGAGCAACCGCCTGCAGGACGTGCTCGAGGTGACCGGTCGGCGGTGGGAGCTGGCGGTCGGTGAGCACGACGAGCGGCTCGATCCCGAGGGACGGGTGGTGGAGGTGCTGTCCGAGCACCTGTGCCAGGGCCTGCTGGAGGGCTACCTCCTGACCGGCCGCCACGGCGCCTTCACCTGCTACGAGGCCTTCATCCACATCATCGACTCGATGTTCAACCAGCACGCCAAGTGGCTGGAGTCGAGCGCGCGGATCCCGTGGCGCCGCCCGGTCGCCAGCCTCAACTACCTGCTGTCGTCGCACGTGTGGCGCCAGGACCACAACGGCTTCAGCCACCAGGATCCCGGCTTCCTCGACGTCGTGCTCAACAAGAAGCCGGAGGTCGTGCGCGTGTACCTCCCGCCCGACGCCAACACGCTCCTCTCGACGTTCGACCACTGCTTGCGCTCGCGCCAGTTCGTGAACGTCGTCGTCGCGGGCAAGCAGCCGGGCCCGGACTGGCTCTCGGCCGAGGACGCGTTCGCGCACTGCTCGCGCGGCATCGGCATCTGGGAGTGGGCCGGGACCGAGCAGGCGGGCGTCGACCCCGACGTCGTGCTCGCGTGCGCGGGCGACGTCCCGACCCTGGAGACGCTGGCGGCGGCGTCGATCCTGCGCAACGCCCTCCCGGACCTGCGCGTCCGGGTCGTCAACGTGGTGGATCTCATGCGGCTGGTGCCCGAGGACATGCACCCGCACGGGCTCCCCGACCGCGAGTTCGACAACCTCTTCACCGAGGACCGTCCGGTGATCTTCGCGTTCCACGGCTACCCGTCGCTCGTGCACCGGCTCACCTACCGGCGCCGCAACCACGACGGTCTGCACGTGCACGGGTTCCGGGAGAACGGCACGACGACCACGCCGTTCGACATGGTGATGCTGAACGACCTCGATCGCTACCGCCTCGCCATCGCCGTGATCGACCGCGTCCCCGGACTGGGGACGCGGGCGGCCGCCCTGCGCCAGGACCTGGTCGACGCCCGGCTCCGCGCCCGCGAATGGACGCGCGAGCACGGCGAGGACATCGCCGACGTCGTCGACTGGTCCTGGACCGGCTGATCCGTGCGCGCGCTGGTCGTCAACGCCGGCTCGACCTCGCTCAAGGTGTCGGTGCTCGATCCTCCCGCGACCGAGACCTTCGAGACGCTGGAAGCCGCGCTGGCGCGCGCCGAGGACCTCGACGTGGTGCTCCACCGCGTCGTGCACGGCGGCCTGCGGACGGCGCCCGCGCTCCTCGATGACGAGCTCGTCGCCGAGCTGCACGAGCTGATCGACCTCGCGCCGTTGCACCAACCGCCCGCCCTCGAGCTGATCGACCGGTGCCGCGTCGCGTGTCCAGACGTGCCGCAGTTCGCGTGCTTCGACACCGCGTTCCACACCACCGTGCCGCGTGCCGCGCGCACCTACGCGCTCCCTCCGCGTTGGCGCGAGCGCGTCATGGTCTACGGGTTCCACGGCATCTCGCACGCGTGGTCGGCGCGGTGCGTGGAGGCCGTCGCCCCAGGCGTGCGCCGGCTCGTGGTGGCGCACCTCGGTGGCGGCGCGTCGCTCTGTGCGGTGCTCGACGGCCGCAGCGTGATGACCACGATGGGCTTCACGCCCCTCGACGGTCTCGTGATGGCGACGCGCTCGGGCGCGCTCGACCCGGGAGCGGTGGTGTGGATGGCGGAGCATGCCGCCGACGGCGAGGACATCGGGCACGTCCTCGAGCAGGAGAGCGGACTGCTCGGCCTGTGCGGCGACGTCGACATGCGCGCCGTGCTCGACCGGTGCGACGGGGGGGACACCGACGCGCTCCTCGCGGTCGACGTGTACCTCCACCGGCTCGTGACCGCGATCGGCGGCTGCGTGGCTGCGCTCGGCGGCCTCGACGGGCTGGCGTTCACCGGAGGTGTGGGCGAGCACGCGCTGGAGGTGCGCGAGCTGGCTGCGGCGCGGCTGGAGTGGCTGGGCGTGGCGCTCGACGACCGGCCGAGCGCCGAACCGGTGCGGGAGATCACCGGCGCAGGCGCGTCGGTGCGGACCTTCGTGGTGGAGGCCCGTGAGGACCTGGAGATGGCCGGGCAGGTCGCGCGGTTGCTCGGCGAGGTCAGCGACCCGACTGCCACAGGTCCAGGAGCTGCTCCGAGCTGACCAGCGTGGCGATGAGCGACAGCGAGTTGTCGAGCACCGCGTCGGCGTACTCGCGGGGACGCCCGCCACTGCGTCGCGGGGGATCACCACCTGGTAGCCGAGGTCCATCGCCGACATCGCCATGCCCCACACGCCGAGGTTGACCGAGACGCCCGTCGCCACCACGGTGCGGATCCCGAGGTTGCGCAGGATCTGGTCGAGCGACGTGGCGGTGAACGGCGTCATCCCGTGGAGCCGGCTCACCACGATGTCGCGGGGGTCCTCGAGCCCGGGGATCACGTCCGCGCCCGGCGTGCCGAGATCGGTCGCCCCGTGACCCTGTTCACGGCGCTGACGGGCCGCGAGGGCGAAGATCTTGCAGTTGTCGCTGGAGCCGGCGCCGTCGGCCCGTGAGACCGCGGTGCAGTGCACGACGCGCGCGCCGGCCTCGCGCGCCGCGTCACACACGCGGCGGATGGTGTCGAGGGTCCCCGCACGCGCGAGCTCCTCGAGCAATGCCGGCAGCATGCCGCCCTCACCGACGATGCCGTTCTGCACCTCCATGGTGAGCACCGCGGTACTCGACGGCTCGAGGATGCTGCGGAGCCGCTCGTTCTGGTCGGTCATGCTTCCTCCTGGTCGGGGCGGGCGGCGCGTGGATCGCCCGGCAACAGGGTCTCCGTGAGGATGACGGGGAAGGGCACCCCGTCGACCAGCACGGCGCGGTCGTCGGCGTCGCGGTGGTGGACCTCCACGCCCTCGGCCGCGAGCGCACGCTCGGCCACGCGCTCGTCGACGACCGACAGGGCGAGCGCGACGCATCGGGGCCGCGCGTGACGGCCGCCCCAGATCGCGAGGCTCGTGCCCTCGTCGGGCGGGAGCGGGTACAGCGCGAGCATGCAGTCGCCGAGATCGAGCGCGGTCCGGGGCACGTCGGGCCCGCGGTCGACGCCGTAGTCGACCAGGTCGGTGTCGAGCACCGCCGCGAGCCGTCGACCGTCGAGCACCGGATCGGCGACGACCGCGCCCACGAACGCCATCCGGTCGACGGCGATCACCGGTGGTTCCGTGAACGGCAGCGGCGCGGCGCCAAAGCGCGGATCGTCCTCTTGCACGTGGCTGCCCCACTCGAGCAACAGCCCGGCGGTGCCGCCCGGGCGGGTGAAGACGATGTCCGGGCCGATCCACGTCGCGACCTCGACACCCAGCGGTTCCAGCCGGCGAACGGTCGCCGCCATGTCGGCCACCTGCACCGCCACCGAATGCATGCCGCCACCGAAGCGGTCGACGAAGGCGCGCACCGGCGAGTCGCCCCCGTAGGGGGCTCCGATCTCGATGGCGTTGTCACCGATCCAGACCATGCCGCCGTCGCGCCAGACCGGCGCCGCCATCTGCTGCCGGTGCAACACCCGGGCCCCGAACAGGTGGGCCAACGGTCCGAGCATGGCCTCGTAGTCCCCGCCCATGGCGGTGGCGTGGAACATCCAGCGAACGTCGCCCATCGCCAGAGGCTGCCACGTGGGCGCACCTGACCCCGGGCCGGTGGGAAAACGGCAACTGAGTGAGTCCTCACTCATGCTATGGTGACCCGGATGACTCAGGTCCAGGGACGGGTGCGGGCGGCGGCCATGCCGCTCGAGGAGCGGCGGTCGGCCATCGTCGCCGCCACCCTGCCGCTGTTCCTGGAGCAGGGCCCCGGCCTCACCACGCGCGAGATCGCCCAGGCCGCCGGGATCGCCGAGGGCACCATCTTCCGGGTCTTCGACGACAAGACCGCCCTCCTCGACGCGGTGATCGAGGCCGCCCTCGATCCCGCACCCACCGAGGCCGCGCTCCGCGCCATCGATGCCGAGCTTCCCCTCGTCGACCGCCTCGTCGCCGCGGTCGACATCCTCCGCCTCCGCGTGGAGCACGTGTTCCGGGTGATGTCCGCGGCTTCGGGCAGCAGCGCCACCGCCGAGAGCGCACGTGGTCGCTCCCGCAGCCCCGAGCTCCCTGCGCTGGTCGAGCTGTTCGCATCGGAGTCCGAGCGGATCTCCCGTGAGCCGGTGGAGGCGGCGCGCCTGCTGCGCGGTCTCGCGTTCACGGGCACGCACCCGTCGTTCGGTGGCGGTGAGCCGTTGCCCTCCGAGGAGATCGTCGCGGTGCTGCTCGACGGCATCCGCCGTCCGGGTGAGGAGCCGTCGTGCTGATCAAGCTGATGCGCGACTACCTACGCGCCTACCGGCCGTGGCTGCTCCTCGTGCTCGTGTTCCAGACGGTGCAGGCGAGCGCGACGCTCCTCCTGCCGACCCTCAACGCGAACATCATCGACAACGGTGCATTGAAGGGCGACACCGCCTACATCTGGAAGTTCGGCGCCATCATGCTCGGCGTCACGTTCATCCAGGTCACGTTCGCCATCGCGGCGACCTTCTACGGTGCCCGCTCGGCGATGGGCTTCGGCCGCGACGTGCGCCGCGACCTGTTCCACACCGTCATCGGCTACTCGGCACGGGAGGTCGGCCAATTCGGCGCGCCGTCCTTGATCACCCGGATCACCAACGACGTGACGCAGGTGCAGGTCTTCGTCCTGATGTCGCTGACCCTGTTCGTCACCGCCCCGATCATGATCACCGGCGGCGTGATCCTGGCCATCCGCGAAGACGGCCCGCTCTCCCTGATCCTCCTGGTCGCGGTGCCGATCCTGCTCCTGAGCGTGGGACAGGTCGCCATCCGCATGCACCCGCAGTTCACGAAGATGCAGGACCGCATCGACCGCGTGAACCAGGTGCTGCGCGAGCAGATCAGCGGCATGCGCGTGGTCCGGGCGTTCGTGCGTGAGCCCGACGAGACCGCGCGCTTCGGGAAGGCCAACGCCGACCTCACCGAGACGTCGCTCAAGACGGGCCGGATGATGGCGGTGATGTTCCCCGCCGTGCTGCTCACCATCAACGTGTCGAGCGTCGCCGCGGTCTGGTTCGGCGCCGACCGCATCAACGCCGGCCAGATGCAGGTCGGCTCGCTGGTCGCGTTCCTCAGCTATCTGATCCAGATCCTCATGGCCGTGATGATGAGCACCTTCGTGCTCATGATGGGGCCGCGCGCCTCCGTGTGCGCCAAGCGCATCGAGGAGGTGCTCCAGACGTCGACGTCGGTGGTGGCGCCGGCGCACGGCGTGACCGAGCTGCCCGGCTCGGTGTCGCTCGAGCTGCGCAACGCGGAATTCGCGTTCCCGGGCGCCGAGCAGCCGGTGCTGCGCGACCTCAATTTCCGGGTCGAGGCCGGTGAGACGCTCGCCATCATCGGCAGCACCGGCTCGGGCAAGACCGCGCTCCTCAACCTCGTCGCCCGACTCTTCGACGTCACCAAGGGTCAGGTGCTCATCGGCGGCGTCGACGTGCGCGAGCTCGACCACCGGCTGCTCGAGCAGCTGATCGGGTTCGTCCCGCAGAAGCCGTTCCTGTTCTCGGGCACGGTCGCCAGCAACGTGCGCTTCGGCAACCCGGACGCCACCGACGCGCAGGTCTGGGAGGCCCTCGAGGTCGCCCAGGCCCGCGACTTCGTGGAGGCGAAGCCGGAGCAACTCGAGTCCCCCATCGCGCAGGGCGGCACGAACGTGTCCGGCGGTCAGCGCCAACGGCTCGCCATCGCCCGGGCGCTCGCGCACCAGCCGGGCATCTACCTGTTCGACGACTCGTTCTCGGCCCTCGACCTCGCCACCGATGCCCGCCTGCGCGCCGCGCTCGCGCCGGTCACCACCAACTCCGTCACCGTGGTCGTCGCGCAACGCGTGTCGACCATCGTCCGCGCCGACCAGATCCTCGTGCTCGAGGAGGGCCGGATCGTCGGGCTCGGCACCCACCACGACCTGCTCGACTCGTGCCCCACCTACCAGGAGATCGTCGAGTCGCAGTTCGTTGCCGAGGAGGAGGTCGCGTGAGCGTCAGCGAGCCGGGTATCCCGGCGAGTAGCGAACGCGCAATGGTGGAGGTGGCGTAGTGGCCACCAACGGCAACGGCACGTCGCCGAACGGAAAGGGCCGCAAGAAGGAAGAGATCCCCGTCGCGGGTCAGCGCGTCGCCGTGAACGCGGGGACGCGCTTCGGCGTCGGGATGCCGGTCGAGCGGTCGGAGAACTTCGGCAACGTCGTGCGGCGACTCCTGCGGCGCATGCAGGCCGAACGGTGGCGGGTGCTGGCCGTCATCGTGCTGGCCGTCGTCAGCGTCGCCCTGACCGTCGTCGGCCCCCGGATCCTCGGCCATGCCACCAACATCGTGGTGGAGGGCATCCAGGGACCGGACGGCATCGACTTCGGTCAGCTCCACATGGTGCTGCTCGAGGCACTGCTCATCTACGTGGTCGCCGGCCTGCTCTCGTACACGCAGAGCTTCGTCCTGGCCGGGGTCGTGCAGCGCTCCATGCACAAGCTGCGCAGCGACGTCGAAGACAAGCTCAACCGCTTGCCGGTCGCGTACGTCGACAGCCAACCGCGTGGCGACCTGCTCAGCCGGGTCACGAACGACATCGACAACGTCGCCCAGAGCCTGCAACAGACGCTGAGCATGATGCTCACGTCGTCGCTCACCATCCTCGGCGTCGTGATCATGATGATCTCGATCTCGCCGCTGCTGGCGACCATCACGGTCGTCACGGTGCCGATCTCACTGCTCACCATGAAGCTCATCACCTCGCGGTCGAAGAAGCGGTTCATCGCGCAGTGGCGCTTCACCGGCACCCTGAACGGCCAGATCGAAGAGGCGTTCACCGGCCACAACCTCGTCAAGGTCTTCGGACAGCAGGACGAGGTGCAGAAGCGGTTCGACGACGAGAACGAGGAGCTCTTCGTCTCGAGCTTCGGTGCGCAGTTCATCTCCGGGTGCATCCAGCCGGCGATGATGTTCCTCGGCAACCTCAACTTCCTCGCCATCGCGGTGATCGGTGGCCTGCGGGTGTCGTCGGGGCAGCTGAGCATCGGCGACATCCAGGCGTTCATCCAGTACTCCCGGCAATTCACGCAGCCGCTCACGCAGCTGGCGGCCATGGCCAACGTGCTGCAGTCCGGCATCGCCTCGCTCGAGCGGGTGTTCGAGCTGCTCGACGTCGACGAGCAGCGCCCCGACCCCACCGAGCCGCTCACCGATCCGGATCCCCAGGGCCGCATCGAGTTCGACTCGGTCGAGTTCTCCTACGACCCGAGCCGGCCGCTGATCGAGGCCCTGTCGCTGGTCGCGGAGCCGGGTGCGACCGTCGCCATCGTCGGCCCCACCGGCGCGGGCAAGACCACGCTGGTGAACCTGGTGATGCGCTTCTACGAGCTCGACGGCGGGGTCATCTCGCTCGACGGCATGGACGTGGCGAAGATGCGGCGCCACGACCTGCGCGCCAACGTCGGCATGGTGCTCCAGGACACGTGGCTGTTCGAGGGGACGATCCGGGAGAACATCGCGTTCGGCAACCCCGACGCGACCGAGGCGCAGATCGTCGAGGCCGCCAAGGCGACCCACGTCGACCACTTCGTGCGTTCCCTCCCCAATGGGTACGACACCGTCGTCGACGACGAAGGCGGCAGTGTGTCTGCGGGCGAGAAGCAGCTCCTCACGATCGCACGCGCGTTCCTCGCCGACCCCACCATCCTCATCCTCGACGAGGCGACCAGCTCGGTCGACACGCGGACCGAGGTGCTGATCCAGAAGGCGATGGCCGCACTGCGCACGAATCGCACGAGCTTCGTGATCGCCCACCGGCTCTCGACCATTCGCGACGCCGACACCATCCTGGTGATGGAGAACGGCGCCATCGTCGAGCAGGGCAACCACCACGACCTGCTCGAGCGCAACGGCGCCTACGCCAGGCTCTACAACAGCCAATTCGCCGGCGCCGCGATCGAGGTCGACTGAGCGCGATGGGCGCCGTGTCCGAGCAGCACTCGCCGCTCTTCGAGTTGCGGGTCCGCACACCCCGACTCGAGCTGCGATACCCCACCGACGACGACCACGGCGCCGTCGTGGCGCTCGCGGCCGAAGGCATCCACGACCGCAACGCGATGCCCTTCTACGTACCGTGGACGCGCGCCGAGTCGCCCCAGCTCGAACGGAACATGCTCCAGTACTACTGGTCGCAGCGCGGTGCCCTCTCCCCCACACGCTGGTCCCTGCCGTTGGTGGTCTTCGAGCACGGGCAGCCCGTCGGCATCCAGGACGTCATGGCCGAGCAGTTCGCCGTCACTCGAACGGTCGAGACCGGTTCCTGGCTGGTCCAGCGCGCCCAGGGCCGCGGCCTCGGCACGGAGATGCGAGCCGCGGTGCTTCACCTCGCGTTCGAGGGACTCGGGGCGACCGAGGCGTACAGCGCGTCGTTCGAGGACAACCCCGCGTCGGCCGCGGTCAGCCGGGCCAACGGGTACGAGCCCAACGGTTCGGTGCTCTTCGCGCGTGAGGGCGCCCCGGCACGCAACCTGAAGTGGATCCTGACCCGGGACCGTTGGGAGGCCCGCCGGCGCGACGACATCGAAATTGTCGGCCTCGACGCCTGCCGTACGCTGCTCGGCGCGGAATGAGCCGGTCGCCATAGTCTCTCGCTGCCGTTGCCGACGTCGTCACCACGAGGAGCAGTCGAGTGAGCACCGCACCCGGGCCCTTGCGAGGAATTCGCATCCTCGAGTTCGCGATCGCATTGACCGGGCCCTATGCAACCGCGCTGCTGGCCGACCAGGGCGCCGACGTCGTGAAGGTCGAGCGCCCGGGCATCGGCGACATCGCACGGTGGATCGGCGTGTCGGTGAACGACATGAGCGCGCTCTTCCTCGTGTGCAACCGGGGCAAGCGCTCGATCGTGCTCGACCTGCACCAGCCCGAGGGCGCCGCGATCGCGCTGCGCCTCGCCGCCGAGTCCGACGTGGTCATCGAGAACTTCCGGCCGGGCGTGATGGACAAGCTCGGCCTCGGCTACGAGCACGTGCGGGCCCTCAACCCCGACGTCGTGTACGCGTCGCTCACCGGCTTCGGCTCCGAGGGCCCGTACCGGGACCGCAGCGCATACGACACCGTCATCCAGGCGTACGGCGGGTTCGCGACCAACCAGGCCGACCCCGAGGACGGCGTACCGGTGTTCCTCCGCCAGACCGCAGCCGACAAGGTCACCGCGCTCTACGTGTGCCAGGCGATCACCGCCGCGCTGCTGGCGCGGGCCAACGGCGCCGACGGACAGCACCTCGAGCTGTCGATGGCCGACGCGGTGGTGTCGTTTCTCTGGGCCGACTCCGCCGGCAACGAGATGCTCCTCGACTCCGACCGGTCGATGAACTCGTCGTTCGTCGCCGGCTTCCGGCCCATGCGCTTCGTGGACGGGTGGGGCATCGTCACACCGACGTCCGACGGCGACTTCGCCGGCATGTGTCGCGCCCTCGACGTCGAGGGTTACGACGATCCTCGGGTCGCGACCGTCGGCGAGCGCCGCAAGCACCGCGAGGTGATGGAGCCGATCATGGACATGGTGTACGCGCAGGCCGCCAACCTGACCCAGGCGGAGGCGACCACCCGCTTCGAGACCCAGCGAGTGCCCTTCGCCATGATCCTCACGCCCGAGCAGCTGACCCGCGACGAGCATGCGCGTGCGATCGGGTTGTTCGAGGAGGACGACCATCACATCGCCGGGCGCACCCGGGTACCTCGGCACCCCACCCGCTTCCGCGGCACGCCGGCGCAGCTCCGCAAGCAATCACCCGGGCTCGGCGAGCACACCGACGCCATCCTCGAGGAGCTGGGGATGGGCGACGACATCAGCGACCTGCGGGCGGCGGGGGTGGTCGCGTGACCATGCCGACCGACATCGGGATCGTCGACCTCGGGATCGGGTTCCCGCACACCTCCATCGAGCAGAAGGTGGCGTCCTACGACTTCTTCCGCGCCAACCTCAAGGACGCGGAGAGCGTGCGGGAGATGGAATTCCCCGTGCAGTACATGTTCAAGGGCGTGCCCGACATCGTCCCCGAGGGCACCGACGTCGTCGAGTGGGTCGTCGAGAAGATGGACGAGTTCGGCATCCGGATCGCACGCGTGGGGCTGTCACCCAACGGCATCGAGGCGCAGCGACGGCACCCCGACCGCTTCGTCATCGGCATGTCGGTGGACCCGAACGACGTCATGGGCGCCATCCGTCGGATCGAGGAGGCGAAAGCCGACCACGACGTCGTCTCGGCGATGGTGTTCCCGTCCGGGTGCGTGCCGCAGGTCGCGATCGACGACCCGAAGATGTACCCGCTCTACGCGAAGTGCGTCGAGCTCGACATCCCGATGTGCGTGAACGGCGGCATCGTCGGTCCGCGCATGCCGAGCTGGCCGCAGCAGGTGTTCCGCTTCGACGAGGTCTGCTACGACTTCCCGGACCTCACCATCGTGATGATGCACGGCGGCGAGCCGTGGGAGGACCTCGCGGTCAAGCTGATGCTGAAGTGGCCCGGCCTCCACTACATGACCAGCGCGTTCGCACCCAAGCACTACCCGAAGGCGATCATCGACTACGCGAACACCCGCGGTGCCGACAAGATCATGTTCTGCGGGTACTTCCCCGCCGGTCTCACGCTCGAGCGCCAGTTCGCCGACATGCCGAACGTGCCGTTCCGTGACCACGTGTGGCCGAAGTTCCTGCGCGAGAACGTGCTCCGCGTGTTCAAGATCCCCGACGCGATCCAGCGCGCCACCGGACGACCGTTCGACGCGTAGCCGTCGCGCCGGGCGGGTCAGCTCGGGAGCTTGCTCGCGATCACGTCGAGCGGGTGGATCGACGGAGGCGTCGCGAGGAGGTCGTCGGCCTTCTCCATGAGCGCGGCGGCAATCTGGCCGTTCAAGTGCGCCTGCCGGGCGTCATCGTCCGGGAACGCGTCGAAGATCGCAAACGTCGTCGGGCCCATGCGGAGCGCGAACCACGCAGTGGTGCCGGGCTCCTGCTCCGCGAGCGCCTGACCGTCGCGCAGGAACTGCTCGAGCTCCGCTTCCTTGCCGGGCTTGGCTTCGAGGGGGACGTAGAGGGCAACGTTGACCATCGAGTGCTCCTTTGCACCTCGGGGGATCACTCGGAGCTACCCGCCTCCTGGGCGGGCCAACCAACGGTCAGCCGCGCGTCCGCCGGGCCCGCGCCCGTCGTTTGCCCTCGTGCATGGCCTGCACCCGGGCCACCGGGATCTCGTGGCCCTCCTCCACCAGCGAGGCGGGCACCGACTGCCGATCGGCCATGAGCTCGGCCCAGGGCGTGCGCCCTTCGAGCTGCTCGAGCGCGGTGTGGACGGTGAAGTCCCCCGGCGCGATCCCGTCGAGCTCGTCCCACTCGACGGGGAACGACACCGGCACCCCGGGTCTCACCCGGGGGCTGTACGCGCTGACCACCGTCGCGCCCGTGACCCGCGTGGAGTCGACGAACACCTTCCCTTCGCGGTCCTCCTTGATGAAGGCGGTGGTGGCGATGTCGGGGTCCAGGCTCGCCGCGCGCGCCGCGATGGCGTGGGTGACGGCGGCCGAGTCCTCGAGCGGCAACGCGTCGTCGACGGGAACGAACACGTGCAGACCTTTGGCACCACTCGTCTTGACCGCTCCGTGCAGTCCGACGTCGTCGAGCGCCTGCTGCACGAGGCGCGCCACCGCCACCACCCCCGAGAACGCGTCAGCCTCGGGCGGGTCGAGGTCGAGCACGAGGTGCGTGGCCCGGTCGGGTCGCTCGATCCGGGTGAGCGTCGGGTGGTACTCGACCGCGCGTTGGTTGGCGAACCACAACAGCGTGCGCCGGTCGTTGCACACGGCGTACGCCACCTCGCGCTTCGACGCCTCCGCCCACAGCCGCACCGTCGGCACCCAGTCGGGCGTGTACTTGGGCACGTTCTTCTGCATGAACGCTTCCTGCCCGCGGTGCACGCGGATGACCGAGAGGGGCCGCTCCTCGAGCTCGGGCAGGATGAGGTCGCGCACGCCGTCGAGGTAGTCGACCAGGTCGCGCTTGGTTGCGTCGGCACCGTCGAACAACGATTGGTCCAGGTTGGTGAGCGGCACCCCGTCCCGTGACTCGTCCTTGCTGGTGGCGGCCATCGCGACCACGCTGCAACACCCCGGCGCCGCGCTGCAACTCTGCTGTCTGGGTGAGCGCAACCGCCTACTGGTCGTTCGACCACACGCGAAGGTGCGCGGCGACCGACCACTCTTCGATGCGGTTGCGATCCGGTCCGGCAGGGATGCTTTCGTCGGTCTCCTGGTCAGCAAGGCGCGCATCGAGGTCCAGGACGCGTGCCCACCACTCGTCGAATGGCACCTCGCCGCGGCGCACCGCGCGCAGCCAGAGCGCGGGCTCACCCTCGATCGGCAACATCAGCTGGCCCGTGGCCAGAAGCTCGAGGCCCTGGTATCCCAGGCGCGCGCGAGTGCATCGCGTACTTCGTGTCGAAGCCGTACTGCTCGACCAGTTCCTCGCGACCTCCGCCGCCACGTCGACCGTGACTCCCGCCGCGTATCCCGAGGAGTCGCTGAGCCTGGGACTGCATGTAGCCGCGGTAGCGCGGGATGATGTGACGACCCACGAAGGCGTTTCCCAGCGCGGCGGAGCTCACGGCCCTCGTTCGTGCTGTGGAGCACCGGCGCCCACAGCGACATCATGATCGAGGGATTTCCCGACGCCGCGAGCCGCAAGAACCGCCGCCGCGAGTACAGGGTCCGATCCGTGTCGCCGGGTCCGGAACGGGAACCCTCCGGCTGCGTCCGCTGCATCACGGTCGGAAACCCCGCCTCGCTGAGCCCGAGCACGGCTGCCGGGGACTCGACCACGACACCCAGTTCGTCCTGATCCTCTCCGCCCGCCAGCCCGGTGCCGTGCGCGGTCGACCCGACCTCGACCAGCAGGATCGTGCTTCGCGGCAAGGGAGGAATCTCCGACACCGAGTGATTCTCGCGGATCGCGCGGAGTCGGCGGCCGGCGGATTGGCGGCCCGTTGTCACGCGTCTCGGACGACCTCGTAGGTGAGGTGGGCGAGACCGTCGCCGATGGTCCGGGTGTCGACGAGGCGCATGGGCTTCTCGGCGCTGGTCTCGCCGAACAGGCGCTCGCCGGCCCCGAGCACGACCGGGAAGACGACCAACCGCAGCTCGTCGACCAGGTCGTGCTCCATGAGCGTGCGCCCGAGCTGATAGCTGGCAGGGACGACGATCTCTCCGTCCAGCTCCTGCTTCAGCTTCGAGACCTCGGTCACGACATCGCCCTCGAGGACCCTCGAGTTGTTCCAGTCGGGATGTTCGAGGGTGGAGGACACGACGTACTTGGGCATGTCGTTCAACCGGTCCGCAAGCTCGCCACTCCGGCGTCGCCACCGCGCCCCGAAGAACTCGTAGCTCCGCCGACCCAGAAGCCATGCCTCGGCGCCCAGCGCCTCGTCGAGCGCGACCTTGTTCCATGCTTCGAGGTCCTTGCCCCCGAACTGGACGAACCAGCCGCCGAGCCTGAAGCCCTCCCCACCGTCCGGGTCCTGGACCACTCCGTCGAGGGAGACGTTCTGCGGACCGCTCATCACGATCTTTCCCATTTCGGTTTCTCCTTTTTCGTTCGCGTTCAGCTACCACCGATGTCGACGCCGCGGGATCAGCGAAGTGGGCACCGACCGACCGCCCAGTTCGGCCATCGGCCGGCGTCCGTACGGGATGGAAGTGCGACAAGCTGCAGGGAGAGGTGACGCGAGCGTGGAGCTGATGCCAGCTGAGCTGATCGCGAGGGCACGCGCCGGGGACGGCGAGGCGTTCCGCGCGCTCACCGGGCCGCACCGCCGAGAGCTCCAGGTGCACTGCTATCGCATGCTGGGCTCGCTCCAGGACGCCGAGGACGCACTCCAGGACACGCTGCTCGCCGCTTGGCAAGGCCTCGGCGGGTTCGAGGGCCGCGCTTCGATCCGCACCTGGCTCTACCGGATCGCCACCAACCGCTGCCTCGACGCGCTGCGCTCGGCCAGCCGACGCCCCGCGAAGGAGTGGGACATCCCCGGGGTCGACCCGCCCGCGCCGACCCGCCTGGGCGAGGTCGTGTGGCTCGAGCCCTATCCCGATGCGCTCCTCGAGGATGCAATGGGCGTGCCGCTCGGCCCCGAGGCCCGCTACGAGCAGACCGAGTCCATCTCTCTGGCCTTCGTGACCGCGTTGCAGGTCCTGCCGCCTCGCCAGCTCGCCGTGCTCGTCTTGCGCGACGTCCTCGGATTCCACGCGAACGAGGTGGCCGACATGCTCGACTCGACCATCGAGTCGGTCACCAGTGCCCTGAAGCGGGCGCGTGCCGGCCTGCAGCGGCGGGGGTCGCCGACCGACGAGCGCGACGCGGCTCCCGCCCCCGACTCACTCTCAGAGCACGCGCTGGTGGCAGAGTTCGTCCGCGCCTACGAGTCCGCCGATCTCGACGCGCTCGGTGGCCCTGCTGACCGACGACGTCTTCGTGTCGATGCCACCGATGCCCCTCGAATACGAGGGCCGCGACGTCGTGGCCCGCTTCTGCGCCCGCATCCTCCGCCCGGGCCGCAGATTCGACCTCGTTCCGACGCGAGCCAATGGTCAACCCGCGTTCGGCACCTACCTCCGCGCCCCCACTGGTATCCGCCACGGAACCGGCCTGTTCGTCCTGACCCTCAGCGCCGACCGTATCTGCGCCATGACCCGCTTCGAGAACAGCGTGTTCTCCTGGTTCGGGCTCCCGCACACGCTCCCGAGCCGGTAGCTCCGTCGAGGCGCGGTTCGGCGCTCGCCGAATGCCGCCGAAGCGGGCAATGTATGGGGCGGGGGCGACGCTCCTCGGCTCCTCGGAGTCCGTCGTGGAGCCGAGACATGGACCGCGGTGACAAGACCGCCCCGGTATCGCCGGGCGGTGGAGCCCTGCCTTCGACACCCTGAGCACGAAGAGGGAGCAGCGGGTGGAGACTCTCGACACGGGCCTGATCGTTGCCATCGCGGCGTCGCTCATCGTTTGGGGGCTCGTCTCGGCCAAGTTCGAGGCGCTCAACGTCAGCGCGCCGATCGCATTCGTGGTCGTCGGGTTGGTGCTCGCCAACAAGCCAGTGTCGGCGATCGACGTCAACGTGCACGCGGAGACGCTCCGGAGCCTCGCCGAGGTGACGCTGGCGCTGCTGCTCTTCTCGGACGCGGCGCGGGTCAATCTCCGCGTGTTGCGCCGCGACACCGGCGTTGAGCTGCGCCTCCTGGCCGTCGGCCTTCCGCTCACCATCGCCCTCGGTACGGCCCTGGCGATCGTGCTCTTTCCGGATCTCGACCCGTGGGCCGCTGCGGTGATCGCGGCGGCGGCGGCGCCGACCGATGCTGCGCTCGGCGCCCAGGTCGTGGAGGACGAGCACGTACCGGCGCGGATCCGACGGATCCTGAACGTCGAGAGCGGGCTGAACGACGGCATTGCCACACCGTTCGTGAGCTTCTTCATCGCCGGCGCGGTCGCCGACACCGTTTCGCACTCGTCGACCAGCCTGGGCCGCTCGCTCGGCGATCTCGGCATCGGGGTGCTCGTCGGCGTTGCCGTCGGCCTCGGTGGGGGGTTCCTGCTCATGGTCAGCACGAGCCGCGGGTTTGCGTCGCCGACCTATCGGGGCCTCGGAGTCCTGGCGCTGGCGCTCTTGGCATACGCACTGTCGATCGAGCTCGCGGGCAACGGGTTCATCAGCGCGTTCGTCGCCGGGCTCGCCTTCGGGACGGTGGTCCACGGTCCCACACAGCAGGACGCGACGCTCGAGTACGACTCTCAGACCGGCAAGCTCCTCTCCCTCATCGTCTGGTTCCTGTTCGGCGCGGTGCTGGTGACGGCCCTGGAGGCGGTGACGTGGCAGACCGCGGTCTTCGCGATTCTCGCCCTCACCGTGGTGCGCATGCTTCCTGTGGCGATCGCCTTGATCGGCGAGGGGTTCACGCGCACGACGGTCGCCTTCATCGGTTGGTTCGGGCCACGCGGCCTGGCATCCGTCGTGTTCGCGGTGATCGCCTTCGACTCGCTGGAGGGATCGGAGGCCACGACGGTGCTCGCCGCAGTCACGTTGACCGTGCTCTTGAGCGTGGTCGCGCACGGGCTCACCGCGGCGCCACTGGCGCGCCGTTACGGCGAACATGTCGCCGCCCTCGCCGCGAGCACACCGGAGCTCGAAGCGGTCCCGGGGCTCGCGACGCGGCCGCTGACGACCCACCGCCACGCGGCAGGCGCCGTCGTCCCCGAGCTCGAAGAATGAGCACCGACGCGAGGATGAACGCGACTCAGGGCCGCTCCGAGGGTCCTGTCGCCGAGAGGAACGTGCACCGGCGGGTGCGGAAGCGCCACCCATCAGGCGTGCGCACGAGCACGTCGTCGTAGAACCCGATGCGCAGATTGTGCCCGACCTGCTCGACGAAGACGAAGTTCTGCTGCGCGGTGGCCTCGTCGTTGCCGACTTCGATCACCGGCGTCGAGGCCAGGTGCACCCCGCCGCGTGCCTCACGGGCCATGTTCGTCAAACCTTCGCGCCCGTCGAAGCTGCGCCCGAAGGCGAAGAACTGGCCGTCCTCGGTGAAGAGATCGGCCCAGCCTTCGGCGTCGCCGCGGTCCATGCGGATGCAGTACGCCGCCAGCAGCGTGGTGATCGCGTCGACGTCCTCGGCGTGTGCCATGCGCGTCATGTTGACACCGGCCGGAAGCGCGGCACCGACATGTCGTCGCTCACGTGCTCCCAGACGATCTCGACCCGATCGCCGATCGCCAGGGTCTCGACGTCGCAGTCGATGATGTTGACGATCATGCGCGCGCCGGCGCCCTGCGTGCCGTCGAGCTCCACGATGCCGGAGGCGTAGGGCACGACGTCGTGCAGCATGCGCGCCAGCGGGTGACGCACCACGGTGAAGCTGTAGACGGTGCCGGTGCCCGGCAGCTCGACCCACTCGACCTCCCGGTGCTGGCACACGAAGCAGAACGGTGGCGGCGGGAGGCGGAACGTCCCGCAGTTCGTGCAGCGCGGCGCGACCAGCCGGTTCTCCTTCGCCGCGTCCCAGAAGCGCCGCGTCGAGTCGTCGGCGTAGCTGTGGGTGAGGATCGACGGGAACACGCCCTGCTCGCTCATGATGCGCTCCTCGCCAGGAGGGTGCCGCTCACGGGGAGGGCCGCGGGGCCGCCGGTGACCAACGCGACCTCGGCGCCCTCGACCTGGTTGATCGCGGTGCCGCGGACCTGCTCCACCGCCTCGCGCACGTGCGTCATGCCGATGATGTAGGCCTCGGAGAGGTTCCCGCCGTGGGTGTTGACCGGAATGGTGCCGGTGCCGTAGCGGATGTTGCCCTCGGCCACGAAGGGTCCGCCCTCACCGATCGGGCAGAACCCGTAGTCCTCGAGTTGCATGACGACGAGTGGCGAGAAGTGGTCGTAGAGCAGCGCCACGTCGACATCGGCGGGGGTGATGCCGGCCATCTCATAGAGGCGCGTCGCCACCGGTCGGTGCCCCGACGACGCGAACTCGTCGTCCGGCGCCTGGAAGTAGCGGAAGATGGCCGGCCCCCACCGGCCGCTACCGCCGTTGGCCGACGCCAGGATGTAGACGGGTGGCTGCCGCAGGTCCTTGGCGCGGTCGGCCGACGTCGTGATCACCGCCACCGCGCCGTCGGTCTCCTGCGTGTAGTCGAACAGGCACAGGGGCTCGGAGATCATCCGAGCCGCGAAGTACTCGTCGAGCGTGAGCGGCTGCTTCTGCAGCGAGGTGGGACGCTTGATCGCGTTCTCACGCTGCGAGATCGCGACCTCGGCGAAGTGCTCCCGTTTGGTGCCGTAGAGATGCATGTGGCGCTGGGTGAGCACCGAGAAGCTGTGCCCCGGCGACAGCAACCCGGAATTGGCGCTGAACGCGGTGCTCGGCGGCATCCCACCGCCACCGTAGGGACTGCCTCCACGCTCCGACATCGAAGCGTACGCGAGCACCCCCTCGATCTCGGAGCCCCCCAGGCGCTTGTGCAGCTGCTGCAGCGACATCAGCGTCACGCAGACGTCGGCCATGCCGCCGTGGATGGCCGCGGCGGCGAGGCCGAGCGCACCGGCGCAGCCGCCGCCGCCGGAGGTGAGGCTGGCGGCGAAGCGCACCTCGGGCACCCCGAGCACAGACGCCACCTCGGCGGGGTCGCACGCGAACGAGTAGATGGCGAAGCCGTCGAGGTCGTTCACCGTCAGCCCGGCGTCGGCGAGCGCGCCCAGGATCGCGGTGCACATCATCGACAGCTCGGTCTCCGGGTACGACTGCCCACGCTTGTAGTACGGCGTCGCGCCGACGCCCACCACCGCGGCCTGGTCCTTGATGCTCATGAAACTGAAAATAGTGTTCTCAGAACTTGGGCGTCAAAACGGCGGGGCACGCAACCCCGTAACCTCCGGCCATGAGCGCGTACGTCGTCTACGAGGCCATGATCACCGACGCCGACCAGTACGAGCGGTACAAGGAACTCGCCGCGCCCTCGGTCGCGGCCGCCGGCGGCCGGTACCTCGCCCGCGGGGGTGCGGTGGAGGCCTTCGAGGGGCCGACGCCGGCGCGCGTCGTAGTCCTCGAGTTCCCGACCCTCGAAGCCGCGACCGCGTGGTACCGCGGCGAGCAGTACACCGCCGCCCGCGCGCTGCGCGAGGCCGCGTGCGACGCGCGGATGTTCGTGGTCGACGGCATGGCCTGAGGCCGCGTCCAGGCGGGCACCGCGGAGCGCCGTCGCGCTACGTTTGTCCTCGGTACGACTCCTGCTCGAGGGGGCTCTGCGATGACGCGCAAGCTCGACTACCTGGTGTTCGACGCCGACAACCACATGTACGAGGCGACCGACGCGTTCACGAAGTACCTCCCCGAGGAGTACTCCGGCGTCATCAAGTACGTCGAAGTGAACGGCCGGACGAAGATCGCGATCAAGAACAAGATCAGCGACTACATCCCGAACCCGACGTTCAACGTGGTGGCGCCCCCCGGCGCGCAGGAGCTCGAGTTCAAGCTCAAGAACCCCGACTCGATGACCAAGGCCGACAAGGAGGCGCAGCTGACGCCCCCGCCGCGGTACATCCCGTCGCCGCCTGCGTTCTTCCAGCCCGAAGACCGGATCATGTTGATGGACGAGCAGGGCATCGACCGGGCGATGATGTGGCCGACGCTGGCGAGCCTGCTCGAGGAGCGGCTCACCGACGACCCGGTCGCCACCCACGTCGTCGTGCACGCGCTCAACCAGTGGATGCACGAGCAGTGGACCTTCAACTTCGAGAACCGGATCTTCCCGACGCCGGTCATCACGCTGCCGATCGTCGACCGGGCGATCGAGGAGCTCGACTACGTCGTCGAGCGAGGCGCCAAGGCGATCCTCGTGCGCCCCGCTCCGGTGCCCGACTTCAACAACCGTCGCCGCTCGTTCGCGCTCGAGGAGTTCGACCCGTTCTGGCAGAAGGTCGTCGAGGCCGACGTCGTCGTCGGCATGCACGCCTCCGACAGCGGCTTCCAGCGCTACGTGAACGAGTGGGAGGGCCACGACGGCGAGTTCCTCCCGTTCAACAAGAAGCTGTCGGCCTTCTACCACCTGCTGCACGCGGAGAACCGCATGATCAGTGACGTCGTGACGTCGATCATCGGACACGGTCTCGCCACCCGGTTCCCCGACCTCCGGATCATGCCGGTCGAGAACGGCAGCGCGTGGGTGCGACCGCTCGTCGAGCGGCTGCAGAAGGTCTACGCGCGCACGCCGAAGGCGTTCGACGAGGACCCGATGGAGGCGTTCAAGCGGTGCATCTACGTCCACCCGTTCCACGAGGAGGACCCGGTCGGGCTGGTGAAGCTCATCGGCGCCGACAACGTGCTGTTCGGTTCGGACTTCCCGCACCCCGAGGGCATGTACGACCCGGTCAGCTTCGTCGACCAGCTCGAAGGCCTCCCCGACGAGGACAAGGCCAAGGTCATGGGTGGCAACCTCAACCGCATCATGAAGGTCGCGGTCGCCGCGTGACCAGGAGCCGCCTCGGCGGCCGCAACTCAGCGTTCGGGTGAGAACCCCTTCAAGCGTTCGATGCACTCGACGGTGAGCGCGGGAATCGTCTCGTACGCGTTCCCCGCGTCGCCCCCCGACTTGACCAGGCGCTTCATCAGCAGCGCGGTCGCCGCCGCCTCTTTGTAACGGATGAGGCAGTGGAACCACTCGAGGTTGACCGGCTCCGCCCCCGATTCGCCGACGTAGGCGTCGAGCAGCGCCTCGGCTGCCGGCATGCCGGTCGGGCCCGGGTTCGACGCCATCGGGTGCTTCGCCTCCGGCGTGAAGAAGAGGAACCAGGCGAGGTCGAGGCGGGGGTCGGACAGGGACCAGATCTCCCAGTCGATGAGCGCCGCGACCTCGGTGCCGTCGCAGAGCATGTTCCCGAGGCGGTAGTCACCGTGGCACACCGCGTCCGGCAACGCGGGCGGCATGGTGTCGAAGAGAAGCTGTTCGGCCTCCTCGTAGCGGGCGTTCATGCGCTCGTCGACGGTCTCGAACGCGCGGGTCCAGCGACGGATCTCCCCGTCGAGCGTGTAGCGCTTCTCCGCTCCGAGGCCCACCGCGTCCGGCACGACGCGGTGGAGCGCCGCCAGCATCCGCGCCGCGCCGAAGGCGCGTTCGGGGATCAGCGGCAGCCGGTCGGGTGGTACCTCCGTGAGGATCGGCTCCAGGCACTCTCCCGGCACCACGTTCATGGCGTGGAAGGGCGACACCGCCGGCGGCGCGCCGTCGTCTTCGAAGTAGACCGTCGGGACCCGCACGCCGGGCGCGTCGGCCAGGGCACGCATGAGCCGGGCCTGGCGGGCGACGTCGCGGTTGCGGACCGGCTCGAGCCCCGGCGGCGCGACCTTCAGCACTATTCGCTCACCCTCGGTCGGCCCGCCGGTCACCAGCGCGGTGAAGGTCAGGCTCGAGGCGCCGCCGGTCAGGGGCTGCACGTCGGAGATCGCGCAGCCCGGCGCCCAGGTCTGCGCGGCCGCGGTGGCGCGCACCGCGAGTTCGTGGGCGTCGAGTTCGGTAGCCATCGGGTCGTCCTTCGGCGTCGGGGCAGAGCTTGGTCATTCTGTCGACGGTGGTCGCACCGCGCAACGAGCGCGGGTCCGGCGTTTCGGGGGTCCGGCACGAGGGCAGGATCCCGAGCCATGAGCCCCATCGCCGTGCCCTCGCTCCGGCACCAGTCGGCCGAGGATCTCACCATCCGGCGGGTACGACGGGGCCGCGGCTTCAGCTACCACCATGCCGACGGCTCGCGGGTCGTCGACGACGCGACGTTGGAACGGATCCGCGGCATCGTCATCCCGCCGGCGTGGACCGACGTGCGGATCAGCGACCTCGCCAACTCGCACCTGCAGGCATTCGGTCGCGATGCACGAGGACGGTTGCAGTACCGGTACCACGCGGACTGGACCACGTTCCGCGACCGGGTCAAGTTCGACCGCCTGCCGCTCTTCGCATCGACCTTGCCCGCGGTGCGGCGACGCATCGACGCCGATCTCGCCCTCAAGGGCGTTCCGCGCGAGAAGGTCCTCGCGACCGTCGTCCAGCTGTTGCAGACGACGCTCATCCGGGTCGGGAACGACGAGTACGCACGCGACAACGGCGCCTACGGGCTCACCACCCTGCGCAACAAGCACGCACGCGTCTCCGGCGCCGAGATCACCTTCGTGTTCACCGGCAAGAGCGGGCTGCTGCACGAGGTGCGCGCCCAGGACCGGCGCGTCGCCCGCGTGCTCCGGGAGTGCCAGGAGATCCCCGGGCAACGGCTGTTCCAGTACCTCGACGACGACGGTGCACCGGCGGCGGTCCACTCACACGACGTGAACGACTACCTGCGTGAGGCCGCCGACGCCGATGTGACCGCCAAGGACTTCCGCACGTGGGTGGCGACCGTCTCGGCCGCCGCTGCACTCGGTCCGCTCGACCCCCCGGCCGAGGAGCGCGACCAGCAGGCGGTGGTGAAGGAGGTGGTACGCGCGGTCTCGCAGGACCTCGGGAACACCCCCACGGTCTGTCGCACCTCGTACATCCATCCGAAGGTGCTCTCCGCGTTCGGATCCGGCGAGCTGCGCGAGGTCTGGTCCACCACACCGCCCCGTCGGGCCCGCCTGAGCGCCGACGAGCGCCGCACCCGCGCGCTCCTGACCCGGCGCAAGCGTGCCGAGGCACCCGACGCGGCCGCGCCGGCCGCGCAACGGCGCGCCGGCTGACGCCGTCAGGTCGCGCCGGAGCGAGCGGTGTTCGCCTCCGCGACGCGGCGGGCACCCGCGATCTCGGCGCCGAGCACGCCGGCGTCGATGCCGGACTCGCGCATCTGCGGGAAGAGCTCCGACTCCTCGCTCTCGACGTGGTGCTCCACCTCGCGGCGCAGCTCGGTCACCAGGTCGAACAGTTGCGCGGGTGGCGAGTCGGCGATGCGGGCGATGATGCTCTTGGCCACCGCGTGCTCCTGCTCGGCCACGTCGGCGAGGTCGTCGCCACCGTCGACGTAGCGTCGGAGGGCGGGATACAGGGCGGCCTCCTCGACGCGGGTGTGGACGCTGAGGCGGGCACAGATGTCGTGCGCGATCGAGTCTTCGGGGTCGTGCCGGTAGGTGTCGAACAGGCGCTCCACCTCCCGGTGGTCCTGGCTCAGGATCTCGAAGCCGTCAACCATGGTCGTCCTCCGGTGGGTCGTCGTATGACTCGTCGCCACGCGGCGCGGCGGCCGCATCGGCCGGCTGCGCGAACAGCCGCAGGATCTCGCGCCGGGCGCGGAGGCGGCGCAGCGCCTCGGGGGACACCGAGACGACGACGAGCTCCCGCCCGCGCTCCCGGCACACCCGGCGCGCCACGACCAGAGCGGTGAGGCCGGCACCGTCGAGGCGCTGCAGCCGCGAACCGTCGACCCGGACGTCGCCGTCCGTCCGTCGTACGGCCTCGAGGAACCGCGGCGCGGTGTCGGCATCGAGCGAGCCGCTCACCTCGAACACGGGGCCGTTGGTGCGGACGTCCAGCATCGAGCGCGCGGTACCCGGCGTCCTGCCTGGTCAAACGGCCGCGGCGACGCGACGCGCGTCCTCGGCGTCGAGCAGCGGATGCACGAAAGTTGTGATTCGAGCGCGCGATTCGAGGGAACGCTCCTTGCACGCGCGAACGCCGGAGGTCTCGATGAGCCCGACGCTGTCGTTCCAACTCGTTCCCAGCACCCGTGCCCCGAGCGTCGCTCGCGCGCACGTCCGAGAGTTCCTCGCCGCGAACGGCGCCACCGACGGCGACCCGAGCGACCTCCAGTTCACGTCGTCGCTGCTCACGAGTGAGCTCGTCACGCACGCGATGGAGCACGGTGGTGCGGAGGCCGGCGACATGGTGCTCGTGCTCGATCTCGCCGCCCACACGTTGCACGCCGAGCTCTCGCTCGACGACGTCGCGCTCCCGATCGACGTGGCCCCGTCGGATGAGCGTCAGATCGTCTGCGGCTTGGCGGTCATCGACTCGCTCGCCCGCCGCTGGGGCGGGAACCGCACCGGCGACGGCACCTGCCTCTGGTTCGAGCTCGACGTCGGCTGCGCCTGAGCGACGCACCCGGACGAGGGGGCACCGCGAAACGTTGTGATTTCGGCGCCGAACCGGTGTGACCGGGCGGGTTCGCTGGGACCGTCACAACCTTCGAGCGGGACGGGTCGTCATGTCGCTCTCCGCCAACGACGCCCTCAGCGGTCCGGCGCGGATCGTGCACCTCGCCGGTGACGTCGACATGTCGAACGCCAAACGGCACGGGGACGCGCTGTGCGAGATCGTCGACCAGTGCCCGGACGCCGTCGTCGTGGTGAATTGCGCCCAGCTCAGCTTTCTCGAGTCGCAGGGGCTGGCGATGATGCACCGGGTCCACCGGCGCGGCACAGCCATCGGGACCGCGGTGGTGTGGCGGGGCCTCGACGCGCACCAGCGCAAGGTGCTCCACATCACCGGCCTCGACGCCGAGCTCTTCCTCGACGGCATCAGGGACGCCGGGGCGCGGATGCTGGAGCACTCCCCCGTTACCCGGTTTGGCGCGCCTCGACGTCGTCGGTGAGGAGGATCGCCCCGATCACCGCGCCGTCGGCCACCATCGACGACGCGGTCACCGCGCACACGAAGTCGCGGCCACGCCGGTTGCGGGCGGGCAGCTCGATCTGGGGGGCGTCGCCGTTGCCGTCGAGCGCGGCGCGCACCGTGGGCAGCAGCTCGGTGACGGCGAGGCCGATGTCGAGGTTCATGAGGTGCTTGCCCTCGACCTCGGACGACCGCAGACCCCAGAGGTCCTCCGACCAGTGGTTCCACACCTGCACCACCAGGTCCTGGTCGACGACGATGACGCCCGAGTTGATCCCCGTCAGCACTGACTGCAGGAGGACGTTGACCCGGTCGAGCTCCTCGCCGCGCGCGTTGAGCATGTCGTTGACGACCTGGAACTCGTCGTTGGTCGACTGCAGCTCCTCGTTCATGGTCTCGAGCTCTTCGTTGGTCGACTGCAGCTCCTCATTGGTCGCCTGGAGCTCTTCGTTGGTCGACTGCAGCTCCTCGTTCATGGTCTCGAGCTCTTCGTTGGTCGACTGCAGCTCCTCGTAGGCCGTCTGCAGCTCGGCGGTCGAACGCTGCAGCTCGGCCTCCAGCCGGCGGTAGCGGGTGACGTCGTCGAAGGCGACGCTCACTCCGGAGACGGAACCGCTCGGACGCTCGAGCAGGGGTGTGACGAGCACGTCGAACACGCGGGCCACGTCGTCGCCCTCCACCCATTCGACGCCCCGACGCTGGATGGGGTGGAGCTCGCGGTACGCCTCTTCGATCACCGACCGCAGCTCGAGCGGCCGGTACGACATCTCGAGGTCCTGCAGCGGCCCGCCCAGATGCAGCGGCGCGATGCCGAACAGCGAACGCGCGGCGGCGTTGACGGACTGCACCGTACCGTCGACGTCGACGACCAGCATGGCGTGGTCGGCGGCGTCGAACGCCGCGTCGCGCAGCTTGGCTCGAGGCCACTCGGCATCGGCCGCCTCCGGTGCCCGAGCCGGCGCCGCGCATCGCTCCCTCGATTGCGAGACGCTCTCGAACACCCGCAGGCGCAACTGCAACGGCCGGAACGCGCTCGAGTGCGTGAGCAGCGTCTCGGCCCGGCCGAGGAAGAGGTAGCCACCGCCGTCGAGCGCGAACCGGAAGCGATCGAGGATCGTCGCCTGCGTGTCCGCGTTGAAGTACATCAGCGTGTTGCGGCACGAGAGCAGATCGAGACGCGAGATCGGCGCGTCCTGCAGGAGGTCGTGGCGACCGAAGATCACCGACCGGCGGAGATCGCCGCGGAAGGTGTTGCCGCGTCCATTCGTCTCGAAGTACCGCTCGCGCAGCGGCTCCGGCACCGACTCCATCGCCTTGGCGTCGTACGTGGCCGACCGCGCCTGAGCGAGGGCCTCCTCGTCGATGTCGGTCCCGTAGATCTTCACCCGGGCCCGGAACTGCTCGTGCCCCAGCGACTCGCACAATGCGATGGCGAGGGTGTACGCCTCTTCGCCCGACGCGCAGCCGGCACTCCAGATCCGGATGGGCTCGCCCGGGTCCTTGCCGCTCACGATGCGCGGCACGATCTCCTCGGCGACGAAATCCCAGGCCGGCGGGTCGCGGAAGAAGCTGGTGACGTTGATCAGGATGGTGTTGAAGAAGATGACGAACTCGTCGGGGTGGACCTCGAGGTAGTCCTCGTACTCGGCGTACGACGCGCAGTGGACCTCGCTCATCCGCTTGCCGACGCGTCGCGCCAGCGTCGGCCGCTTGTACCCGGTGAAGTCGAACTCGCGGGTCCGCTTCACGTACTCGAGCAGCTGGTCCAGGTCGCCCGGGTCGGTCGTCGTGCTGTCCGCCACAACTCCCCTCCCGGGCCGCGTCTCGAGTCGGCTTCATCCTACGGTGACGGTGGTGGTTCTCCCCGGGGGTCGACGGCCGGCATGTCGACGGCCGCGAACACCGCCGCCAGCTGCTCCTCGGTCGCGAGGCGCAGCGGCTCCGGGCTGCGGAGCACCTCACGGACGACGTCGGCCTGCGCCTCGTACTCCTCGAGCTGTCGTTCGAAGAGGCGCTGGCCGTAGCCGTGGCGGGACCGCGCCGCCTGGTCGCGCATCCGGCGTGCCAGGTCGGCCCGTTCGGACAGCGCGCGCAGCGCGGTCCACAGCGCCTGCTCCAGCGTCGACGCCTGTTCCTCCAGCAGTCCCAGCGCCGTCCACGAGTGGCCGACGCGGCAGCGGAACTTGCCCGGCTCCCGCGGATCGGCGTCCCAGAGCGAACCCCCGCAGTCCGGGCACGTGAAGCGTGACGGCCGACCCTCCATCTCCAAGGCGCCGTTGCCTTCGAGCGCTCGTTCGGTGTAGTCGGCCCGACGGCCCGCTGCGGCACCGTTCCCGGCGGTGCGGTGGGCCACGAGCCGCGGCAGGGAGCGCCCGATCTCCTCGGCCGAGGCGACGATGTCGATGGGGACGTTGTCGATCGCGCTCTGCGGCATCGACGGGTACAGGGCGTCCTCAGGCGACTGTGCCACCGTGAGCCCGCCGTGCGCGCTGACGGCGAGCAGCCCGTTCGTCCCGTCGTCGAGCACGCCGGACAGCACGATGCCGATGACGCCACTCCCGAACGCCTCGGCCGCGCTGCGGAACAGCGGGTCGACCGCCGGGCGGTGACCGTTCTCCGTGGGGCCGCGGTGCAGCTGCATCCCGGACGGCTTCAGCAGGAGGTGCACGTCAGGCGGCGCCACGTAGACGGTGCCGCGCTCGGGCGCCTGACCGTCGACTGCGTGGTGGACCGGCAGCGCGCCGGCCCGGCTCAGGATCGTGGGGAGGAAGCTGTGCGCGTTCGTCGGCAGGTGGAGGACGACGAAGATCGTGCCGGGGAAATCGGCCGGTACCGGCGCGATGAGCCGGCGCAGCGCCTCGACACCGCCGGCCGATGCACCGACGACGACGATCTCGTGGCCACCGCGTGCTCGCCCACGATCCCCGGCCATCGCTCGGGCCCCCTACGGGACGAACCGGTAGCCCACCGACCACACCGTGTGGATCCAGCGGGGCTCGGCCGGGTTGGCCTCGATGCGCGCCCGCAAGCGGCGCACGTGCTCCGTGACCGTCGCGGTGCCGATGCCGTCGTCGACCGACCAGACGTGTTGCATGATCTGCACGCGCGTGAACACCTGCCGCGGCGACGACGCCAGGAACACGAGGAGGTCGAACTCGCGGGCGGGTACGTCCACCAGCTTCTCGTCGACCGTCACCTCGCGGGCGGCGAGGTCGATGACGAGCCCGTCGAACACCAGGGGGCGCAGCCGCGTCTGCCCCGCGTCCCGGCGTCGGAGCAACGCCTTGGTCTTGGTGACGAGCTCGCGGGGCGAGAACGGCTTGACCAGGACGTCGTCGGCACCCGCGTCGACCACGTCGAGCGCGTCCATGACGCCGGTGTTGGTGGGCATCATGGCCACCAACAGCACGTCGGAGTGCTGCCGCACATCGTGGATGGTGGGTCCGTGGTCGGAGAAGGCGCTGATCACCAAGTCGGCGTCGAGATTGCACTCGGCCAGGCGCCGCGGCGTGTCGAGAAGGCGCACGTCGTACCCCTCGGACGTGAGGCGGCGCGCGAGCAGCTCGCGCAACGCCGGGTCGTCCTCGGCGAGCACGATGCGTCCCGCATCCACACCCTCAAGCTAACCGTCCGGGGCGCGATGCGAAACCTGTCCGGTCGCTCCCGATCCCCGGCGTCGACACGGGGTTCGTCCGATCACGTCAGGTGAGCGGCACGAGACGTTGCGAGTCGGTGAGCATCGGTGCCATCGGGTCGCCGATCGCGGACACGCGGTCGGGTGCGCGGTGGAGGTCCCACCGATCGGAGCGGAGGTCGGGGTCGTCCAACTCCTCCCAGGTGACGGGGACCGACACCGGCGCACCCGGTGCCGCCCGAACGCTGTACGGCGCCACCAGCGTCTTGTTGATCGCGTTCTGCGTGTAGTCGAGGCGCGCCCGACCCTCTCGTGACCGCTTCTCCCACTTCGTGCTCACCAGATCCGGCGCGACGCCGCCGACCGCTCGCGACAGCTGCGCCACCCACTCCCGTGTCTCGTCGAACGAGTAGCCCGGCTCGATGGGGATCCAGATCTGGAGACCGCGCCGGCCGGTGGTCTTCGGATAGCCGCGCAGGCCGAGGTGTTCGAGCGCCGTCCGGTGCAGTCGGGCCAGGACGAGCAGGTCGTCCCCGGTCGTCTGCTCACCGGGATCGAGGTCGACGAGCGCGTAGGTTGGATGGTGCACGTCCGGGATCTTCGACGTCCACGGGTGGAGCTCGACCGCAGCGTGGTTCGCCAGCCAGGCCAGTCCCGGGGTGCTGTCGACCACGAGGTAGTCGGTGCTCTCACCAGGGTCCGCCTCGTCGTTGCGCCACCGCCGGATCCATGCCGGCACGTACTTCGGCGCCTGCTTCTGCCAGAAGCCCTTGCGCGTGACCCCGTCCGGGTAGCGGTGCAGGTTCAGCGGACGCTCCGCGAGGTACGGGAGGATCCACGGGCCCATCTGCGCGTAGTAGCGCACCAACCCGCGCTTGGTGACGTCGGCACCGCCGTCACGCGCGGGGAAGAGCAGCTTGTCGAGATTGGTGAGCGCGAGCTCGTGGCCCTGCAACACCCAGGTGCCCTTCGCCGGGAGCGCGTCGAGCGCGGCCAGCTCCTCGGGCGTGGCGGCGCGGAAATCTTCGGGGACGGCTGCCGCGGTGCCCGCCTCACCATGACGGTCCCACACGCGGTCGCGGTCGGCGGCGACCTCGTCGTTGTCGCGTCCGCTCAGCACCGAGCGGGGATGGTCCTCGGGGTTCCATCCGTCGCGCGCCGCGTCGTCGCGCTTGTGCAGCACGAGCCAGCTGTCACGACCGCCGTCCTTCCGGTCCGTGCGCACGAGCACGAAGCGGCCCCGGAGCTTCTCGCCGAAGAGCTCGAGGTGCAGCTCGCCGTCGGCCAGCGCCTGGATCGGGTCGTCGGCGGCGTGCAGCTCCCAGGTGCCGCGGTCCCACACGATCACGTCTCCCCCGCCGTACTCGCCGCGCGGGATCACACCCTCGAATCCGGCGTAGGCGAGCGGGTGGTCCTCCACCCGGACCGCGAGGTGCCGCTGGCGGGGATCGAGGGTCAGGCCCTTCGGCACCGCCCAGCTCACGAGCACGCCACCGATCTCGAGCCGGAAGTCGTAGTGGAGACGGCGAGCCCGGTGCCGCTGCACCACGAACCGGGGCCGTCCGTCGCCGTCCGCCACCTCGCCGACCGGCTCGGGGGTGCGTTCGAAGTCGCGCTTCTGCCGGTAGCGCTGCAGCGAATCGCTGCGTCCCCGCGCCATGATCGCCGACTACCCCGGGATACGGGAAGAGCAACGCCGGGTACGGGCTTCGCAACCGCTCACCCGAGCAGCATCCCATGCCGATGCACGCAGGAGCCACCGGTCCCCGATCGGGCCGGAGCGCGATCCGGCCGGCGCCGGGCCCGATCTCGGGATCGCGCGTCACGACCGTGGTGTCGACGGTGGGGTGAGCCCGAGCGCGTGCAGCACCGACGACGCGACCGCCTCCGGGGTGGCGGCCGAGGGGACGCGCACCGGCAACACGTCGTCCCCGAGCTCCAGCGTGGCGAGCTGGCTCGGGAGGAGGTCGGCGCCGGCGAAGTGACCGGTGCGCGACCGCAGCCGGTCCGCCAGCACGTCCGCGTCGACGTCGAGGAACACGAAGGAGAGTCCGTCGACCTCCTCGCGGAGCACGTCGCGGTAGGACCGCTCGAGCGCCGAGCACGCCAATGCGACGCCGTCGGGCTGCTCGCGCAGCGCGGTGTTGATCCGCCGCAGCCACGGCAGCCGTTGCGCGTCGTCGAGCGGGTGGCCGGCATGCATGGAGGCGATCGCCGCCGGCGAGTGGAAGTCGTCGGCGTCGAGGAACGGCACCCCGAGCTCCCGGGCCAGGAGCCGGCCCACGGTGGTCTTGCCGGCCCCGGTCACGCCCATCACGACGATGCGCGGCCTGCGCCCGGGTCCGATCGGTGCCCGACCGTCCTCGACCGGCGAGCCGCCGCCGCGTGTGTCGTGGTCGCTCATCGTGGCCCCCGTGGTGGGTGGTGCCGTGGCTGCGTGGTGACGCTACGCGCGTGCGGGCGGTGGCGAAGGAGGGCCGCGAATCCGAAAAGGTTGGTCGACGGGGCGCCGGGGTACGGCCACCGCAGTCCGCCCGCCCGAGGGGGCGTTCGTGCGCGATCGGATCACGGCCTTCACGGGAGTCCTCACGGCCGGTTGTGCCGTCCTGTGCATCGCCGTCCTCGCTCGTCCCGGGACGTCGACGGACACGGTGGTCGTGGCGGCCGGCCCTCCGAAGTCGGCCGAGCAGATCTACCTGCGCGACTGCGCCACCTGCCACGGCGCCGATGCGCGGGGCACGCCCCTCGGACCCGATCTGCGCGGCGTCGGCGCGGCGCAGATCGACTTCCAGCTGTCGACCGGGCGCATGCCGGTGCCGACGGGCGACGCGACGGAGCACCAACAGCGCGGTCTCGGCGGCCGAGGCCCAGGCGCGCCGCCCACCGAAGTACGACGCCGCCACCCGGCGCGCCCTCGTCGACTACACGGTGGGCCTCACCGGCGGCGACCCGACCATTCCGCAGGTCGATCCCCACGGCGGGAACCTCGCGGCCGGGGGGACGGTCTACCGGTCGCAGTGCGCGGCCTGCCACGCGTGGTCCGGTGACGGCGGCGCGCTGCTCGGGCGCGAGGCACCGTCGACGCATCCGGCGACGCCCCTCGAGATCGCGGAAGCGGTGCGGACCGGCCCGGGCAACATGCCCGCGTTCGGACCGCGGCGGTGGACGAGGAGCAGCTGCAATCGCTCGTGCGCTACGTGCGGTACCTCGACCACGCCGACGACCGCGGCGGTGCGCCGCTGTGGCACCTGGGCCCGCTCGCGGAGGGTGCGGTAGCCGTCTTCGTCGGCCTGGGGCTGCTCGTCGTCGCGGTGCGTTGGATCGGGACGCGTTCGTGAGCGACCCCCGGCGCGCGATGTCGGCGGCGCGCGTCGCCTTCGCCTGCTTCGTGGTCACCATGCTCTGCGCTGCTCGTCGTTGGCCGTCGTCTACGCGCTCGGCGGCCAACCGCAGGCCGAAGGTGCGCTGCTCGGCGTCGGGCTCCTCTCGTTGGGCACCGGGCTGGCGCTCTGGGCCCATTGGTTGATGCCCCGGGGCCCGTTCGCCCAGGAACGCCACGCGCTCGCCAGCTCCGACGACGAGCTGGCCGCACTCGAGGAGACGCTCGAGCATCCGGCGGGCATGAGCCGGCGACGGTTGCTGATCGGCGGGCTGGTCGGTGCGCTCGGCGCGCTCGGGATCGCGGCGCTCTTCCCCATCCGGTCGCTCGGGCCCGACGCCGGGCAACTCGTTGCTGCGCACCCCGTGGCGTCGCGGCCGTCGCGCGATCACCGAGGACGGCCGTGCCGTCCGCGCCCGCGACGTGCCGCTCGACGGGCTCGTCACCGTGTTCCCCGACGGCCACCCGGACTCGGCCGACGGCCAGGTCGTCCTCATGCGCGTCCGGCCCGAGCGGCTCCACCTCCCACCCGAGCGCGCCGACTGGGCGCCGAACGGGCTCATCGCGTACTCGAAGGTGTGCACGCACGCCGGCTGTCCGGTCGGCCTCTTCGAGCCGAGCACCGGGCAGCTGCTCTGCCCGTGCCACCAGTCGGCGTTCGACGTCCTCGACGGAGCCCAGCCCGTGTTCGGGCCCGCGGCGCGCGCGCTGCCCCAGCTGCCGATCGCGATCGACGACGAGGGGTACGTCGTCGCGCAGAGCGACTTCCACGAGCCGATCGGCCCGAGCTTCTGGAACCGTCCGTGAGCGCGCGTCACCGGCGTCGGCTGGGCGCGCTCGCGGTCGCGGTCGGGATCGCCACCGCCGGCTGCGGCGGGGGGCGCTCCATGTTCGACGCCAAGGGTTCGGAGGCCGATCGGATCGCGGGCGTGTGGTGGCTGATGTTCGGGCTGGCCGCCGCCGTCTACGTCGTCGTCGCCGGGTGCATCCTCTACGCCGCCACGCGTGGTCGACGCCGTCGCGGGCCGTCGCGCCTGCACGACAACTGCTTCATCTGGATCGGCGGCGTGATCGTTCCCTTCCTCATCCTCGTGGTGCTCGCCGTCGTCACCGTCGACACCACGAGCGCGCTGCGGACGTCGTCGCCGGGCGAGGTGCGCATCGACGTGGTCGGGAAGCTGTGGTGGTGGGAGGTGCGCTACCCGGGTCGCGGCGTGGTCACCGCCAACGAGATCCACATCCCGCGCGGCACTCCGATCAACCTGCACCTCACCTCCGACAACGTGATCCACAGCTTCTGGGTCCCCCAGCTCGCGGGGAAGATGGACACGATCCCGGGCCAGCCCAACGACCTCGAGTTCACCGCCGACAAGGTCGGCCGGTACGCAGGTCGGTGCGCCGAGTTCTGCGGGCTGCAGCACGCGCACATGGGCGTGGAGGTGATCGTCGAGACGCCCGCCGACTTCGGACGCTGGCTGGCACGGCGCGAGCGGGTCCCGCTCGAGCCGGCGTCGGAGGAGGCGGCCAGCGGGCAGCTGGTGTTCCAGCGCGAGGCGTGTGCGGGGTGTCACACCATCGGAGGCACCGATGCGCAGGGCACGGTCGGCCCCGACCTCACCGACGTCGGCTCGCGCCGGCTGCTCGGCGCGGGCGCCATCGAGAACACGCCCGAGAACATGCGGGCTTGGATCCGCGACTCCCAGGCGATCAAGCCCGGCATCCAGATGCCGTCGTTCCTGTCGCTACCCGACCGTGATGTCGCCGCGCTCGCGGCGTACCTCGAGAGCTTGAAGTAGGAGCGCGATGGCGGTCACCGAGAAGCCCACGCCCGAGGTCGTCGAGGAGCTCGAGGAACGCTGGGAGGACGCGCCCGGGATCCCCGGGTTCTTCAACACCGTCGACCACAAGCGGATCGGGTTGCGCTACATCTACACCGCCTTCATCTTCTTCTTCCTCGCCGGTGCGCTCGCGCTCGTGATGCGCGTCCAGCTCGCGCAGCCCAACGCAGGCGTGTTGAGCCCGGAGACGTACAACGAGTTCTTCACCATGCACGGCACCACGATGATCTTCCTGTTCAACACGCCGGTGCTGGCTGGCTTCGGCAACTACCTGATCCCACTGATGCTCGGCAGCCGCGACATGGCGTTCCCACGTCTGAACGCGTTCAGCTACTGGATCTTCCTGCTCTCGGGGCTCTTCCTGCTGTCGAGCTTCGTCGTCGGCCACCCACCCAACGGCGGCTGGTTCGCCTACACCCCGCTCACGTCGAAGCCGTACTCGAGCGGCATCAACATCGACTTCTGGGGCCTCGGCGTGATCTTCGTGGGCATCTCCACCACCGTCGGCGCGGTGAACTTCATCGTCACCATCTTCAAGCTGCGCGCCCCGGGCATGACCCTGAACCGCATGCCGATCTTCGTGTGGTCGATGCTCGTGTTCTCGTTCATGGTGATCTTCGCGGTGCCGGCGGTCACCGTGGCGGCCGCGCTGCTCGAGCTCGACCGGCTGTTCGGGACGGCCTTCTACTCGGTGGGCGGCGGCGGCAGCGCGCTGCTCTACCAGCACCTCTTCTGGTTCTGGGGCCATCCCGAGGTGTACATCCTGTTCATCCCCGCCACCGGCATGGTCTCGATGATCATCCCGGTGTTCTCGCGCCAGCGCCTGGCGGGCTACGTGTGGGTCGCGACCGCGCTCGTGTCGGTGGCGTTCATCAGCTTCGGGGTGTGGGTGCACCACATGTTCGCCACCGGCATCCCCGCCCTCGCGTTGTCGTTCTTCTCCGCCGCCAGCCTCATCATCACCTTGCCGAGCGGCGTCCAGTTCTTCGCGTGGATCGCCACCATGTGGAAGGGCGTCGTGCAGTTCTCCACCGCGATGCTCTTCGCGATCGGCTTCCTGCTGATCTTCCTCCTCGGGGGGATCACCGGCGTCATGGTCGCGGTGCTCCCGTTCGACTGGCAGGTGACCGACAGCTACTTCGTCGTCGCGCACTTCCACTACGTGCTCAACGGCGCGGTCGTGTTCCCGATCTTCGGAGCGCTCTACTACTGGTTGCCCAAGATGACCGGGCGCATGCTCGACGATCGCCTCGGCAAGATCAGCTTCTGGACCATGTTCATCGGGTTCAACGTGGCGTTCTTCCCGATGCACATCCTCGGCTTCCTCGGCATGCCGCGTCGCATCTACACCTACGACTCCGGGCTCGGTTGGGACACGCTCAACCTGCTCATCAGCGTCGCGTCGTTCGTGTTCGCCGTCGGCACCCTTCTCACGCTGGTCAACTTCGCGCGGAGCCGGTTCCGAGGTGCCCGCGCGCCCGCCGACCCGTGGCACGCGGACTCGCTGGAGTGGACGACGACGTCGCCCCCACCCGAGTACAACTTCGCCGCCATTCCGGTCGTCAACGGGCGCCACCCGCTCTGGGACCAACCGCCGGCGTCGGTCGAGGTGGTCGACGGGCGACCGGCGACCCGCGCCCTCGGTGTCGTCGGCGCGCTCGAGAAGCAGATGCCCGTGACCGAGGGCCTCGACGCGCACCCGCAGGACGTGCTGGGGATCCCCCAACCCACCTACCTGCCGTTCATCGCCGCGCTCGGCATCGCGCTGCTCTTCGTCGGGCTGCTGGTGGAGGCAGCGATCATCGGCGTGGTCGGCGTGCTCATCGGCTCGGCGGCCGTGGTCCATTGGCTCTGGCGCACGTCGGAGAACCTCCGGTGAGCGCACCGGCGATCCGCATCGAGCCCGTCCCGCGCACCCGCGGCTATCCGACCGCGTGGTGGGGGATGGTGGTGCTCATCACCACCGAGGCGATGGTGTTCCTCTCCCTCCTCGCCGCCTACTTCTTCGTGCGCGCCGGCTCGCCGCGCTGGCCTCCCCCGGGCATCCCGCTGCCCGAGCTGCACCGGTCGGTCGTGTTCAGCGTCATCCTGCTCGGAAGCAGCATCCCGATCTTCTGGATGGAGCACGCGCTGTCCCGAGGTCACATGCGCCAGGTCGGGGTGACCCTCGCGATCGCGTTCCTCTTGGGCGTCGCGTTCCTGGGCAACACCGCGTACGACTACCTCAACATGGAGTTCGGCCTGCGCGAGAACGCGTACGCCTCGTTCTTCTGGGTGATCCTGGGTCTGCACGCGATCCACGTGTTCGTCGGTCTGCTCATGAGCGCGACCGTGCAGGTGAAGGTGTGGACCGGGAGGGTCACACCCGAGCACCACGTGACGCCGGAGGTGTTCGCGCTGTACTGGCACTTCGTCGACGGGGTGTGGCTGTTCGTGTTCGCGACCCTCTTCCTCTCCCCCCACCTCCGATGAGCCTCCGCGTCCGCGACTTCCCCGACCGCGGTGCCCTCGTGTGGTTCGCGGTCACCGCCGGGATCCTCGCGTGGATGGCGCACCTCGTGTTCTTCGCCTCGATCGTCGAGTTCGTGCACGACAACGGCTACTTCTGGCTGTTCCACGTCGGCAACGTGGTCTGCATCGCGCTGGCCGTCCTCGCGCTGTACCTCTCGTGGCTGCTGTACCGGGCCGGCAACGGCGACGACGAGGAGGCCCCCACGCCGCAGGGCCGGATGCGCTTCCTCGGCCTGGTCGGCCTCGCGGTCAACGGCGTGAACCTCCTGCTGATCCTGTTCGAGGGCAGCTACATCTTCTTCATCGGGACCGGCCATGCTTGACCGCCTCCTGCCGCTCGTGATCCTCGTCGGGGCGTTCGCCTACGCGGTCGGCATCCGGCGATTGTGGGCCAATGCGCGCACCGTGCGCCTCGTGGGAACCGCGCAGGCCGCCGCCTTCGGCGCGGCGGTGGTCACGCTGCTCGTGGCCCTGGAGTCGCCCCTCGAGAGCGCGGCGGTGAAGGACCTGCCCTGGCACATGGTCCAGCACCTCCTGCTGCTCGCGGTCGCGGCGCCGCTCCTCGCCGTCGGCCAGCCGGTGACGGTCATGACCCAGGCCCTTCCCGACCGCATGCGGCGCAAGGTCCGGCCGGTGGTGCGCCGGATCAACCGCTCGCAGACGTCGACCCGGGGTTGGCTCGCCTGGACGGTCGTCGCCTTCTTCCTCAGCACCGCCGCCCTGGCACTGTGGCACGTCCCCGCGCTCTACGACGCCGCGGTGGCGCACACGGAGGTCCACGTGCTCGAGCACGTCACCTTCGTCGCCACCGCCGCGCTGTTCTGGTGGATGGCGCTGGGGGCGAGCCGGCGGTCCCGACGCGGCCTCGGAGTCCTGGCGGTGTTCGCCGCCACCCTGCCGGCGACCGCGCTGGGGATCCTCCTCACCCTCGCCCGGACGCCCTGGTACGCGCCGTACGGGCACGGTGCCGGTGCGTTGCGCGACCAGCAGGTGGCGGGCGCACTCATGTGGGGCTTCGGCGGCTCCGCGCTGGTGGTCGGAGCGGCGGCGCTGTTCGCGAGCTGGCTGGCCAACATGGACCGGGTCGAGGAGGCGCGGCATCCGCAGTCGGCGGTCGAGCCGTGGTGATGCGGCGCCTCGTCCGGTGGTTCGACGACCGGCTCGGTGCGTCGCGCTTCGCGCGGTCGTCGCTCGACAAGGTGTTCCCGGACCACTGGTCGTTCATGTTGGGCGAGATCGCGATGTACTGCTTCGTCCTGCTCGTCCTCACCGGGATCTACCTCTCGTTCTTCTTCGTCCCGAGCGACAAGACCGTCGTGTACCACGGCAGCTACGCACCGTTGCGCGGCGTCGAGATGTCACAGGCGTACGAGTCGACGATCCGCTTGAGCTTCGACGTGCGCGCGGGGCTGGTCATGCGGCAGATCCACCACTGGGCCGCGCTGGTGTTCATCGCCACGATCGTCGCCCACCTCTGCCGCATCTTCTTCACCGGCGCGTTCCGCCGACCACGCGAGATCAACTGGGTCATCGGCGTGACGCTCCTGATCCTCGCCATCTTCAACGGCTTCGCCGGCTACTCGCTCCCCGACGACCTGTTGTCGGGGACCGGCCTCCGCATCGCGTACTCGATCGCGCTGGCGATCCCGGTGATCGGGACCTGGGTGGCGTTCCTGCTCTTCGGCGGTGAGTTCCCGGCCCACGACATCCTGTCGCGCCTCTTCGTGATCCACGTGCTGTTGGTCCCGGCCGCGATCGCGATCCTGCTGACCGCGCACCTGGCGATCGTGTGGCGCCAGAAGCACACGCAGTTCGCGGGCCCCGGGCGCACCGAACGCAACGTCGTCGGCTCCAAGCTGTGGCCGACGTACACCGCGAAGAGCGTCGGGCTCTTCGCCGTCATCGCCGGCGTGCTCTCGCTGCTCGGCGGTCTCGCGCAGATCAACCCGGTGTGGTTGTACGGCCCGTTCTCCCCATCGGCCGTGACCACCGCCGCGCAGCCCGACTGGTACATGGGGTGGATCGAGGGCGCGTTGCGCATCATGCCGCCGGTGTACCTGCACCTCGGGCCGTACAACGTCTCCGAGATCTTCTGGCCCGCGATCGCGCTCCCGACCATCACCTTCGGCCTGCTCTTCCTCTGGCCGTTCCTCGAGCAGCGGATGACCCACGACCACCGCGAGCACCACGTGCTCGACCGGCCGAGCGAGCGTCCGGTGCGCACCGCGCTCGGCGTCGTCGTGCTCACCTTCTACGCGGTCCTGCTCCTGGCCGGCGGCCAGGACATCTGGGCCCAGCAGCTCGACGTCTCGTTGTCGGCAGTGCTGTGGACGTTCCGGGTGCTGGTGTTCGTGCTCCCGGTCGTCTTCGGCGCGTTCACCTACAAGTTCTGCCGCGACCTCGAACGCCACCGGCACGCGGCGCGGGCCGCGGCCGCCGCCGAACCGCCGATCGGGCCGAACGAGCCGCCGCCGGTCGACGTCTCCCGCCAGACGCCGGCACCGACACCGGCACCGGCACCGAGCCCGCCGAGCCGGTTCGACCGGCTGCGACGCACCGGGTTCGGAGTGGTCATCCTCTTCGTGCTGCGCCGCGCCGGCGGCCGGCGCGAGCGCGTGCGCCGCTGAGCGGCGCCGACCCAGGTTTCACCGGTGCCGACGACCGGGTAGGCGCACCGGCGATGGACGACAGCGAACTGGCCGCACCCGGCGACGTATTGTCCCGCCTGGTCGAGCAGTTGGGCGAGCAGTCGGCCCTCGACGGCGTGGCGGGCGTGCTCCGCGAACGCATCGCCGGGGTCATCCGCAGCGGACCCGTCAAGGACGCGCTCAGCGGGACGTGGCTGGGCCACGCGGTCCACCCGATGCTCACCGACCTCCCGATCGGCTTCTGGACGTCGGCGTTCACCCTCGATCTGCTCGGCGGACGGCATTCGCGCCGGGCGGCCACCCGCCTGGTCGCGTGGGGCGTGCTCGCGGCGGTGCCCACCGCGGCCACCGGCGCGTCCGACTGGTCGGACGAGACGGGACCGAACCGGCGCATCGGCTTCGTGCACGCGGCGGCGAACACGACCGCGTTGCTCTGCTACGGCGCGTCGTGGGTGGAGCGCAAGCGCGGCCGCCACTGGCGCGGCGTCGCGCTCGGACTCGCGGGCGCGTCGGCAGCGACGGTAGGCGGCTACCTGGGCGGTCACCTGCTGGGGCGCGCCGGGCTCGGCGTCGACCACACCACATTCCGGCACCCGCCACCCGAGTGGACGGCGGTGATGCCGGTCTCGGAGGTCTCCGACGAGCCGCAGTGCACGTTGGTCGACGGCGCACCGGTCATCGTCTTCCGCCGCCGCGGCGTGGTCGTCGCCCTCGACGCGCAGTGCCCCCACCGCGGCGCACCGATGGCCGAGGCCGACCTCGACGGCGACGTGCTCACGTGCCCGTGGCACGGCAGCCGCTTCCACGTGCCCGACGGGGCGCTCCTGCGCGGTCCGTCGACCTTCCCACTCCCGGCCTACGAGTGCCGATCGGTCGACGGCACGGTGCAGGTCCGCTCGGCCGGCTGACGCGGGCGCGAGTCGACCGCGCGGTCAGGCGCCGAGGGCGCGCCGGAAGAGCCCGACGGTGTGATCTCGTGCCTCGCCACGCGTGAGCGCGTCGCTCCCCACGAGGCGCGAGCGCATGTGCGCGAGCACGACGGCCTGGATGGCGAACGCGTCGGCGTCGGGCTGGGCGAGCGGGAACACACCTCGCTGCTTCCCCTCGCGGAGGAGCTCGACGAGCGGTGCGCGTTGGGCCTCGAGCCCCGCGACCTGCACCTCGGTGAACCCGTGCGCGCTCGCCACCTCGGGTGACGCCAGCACCGCCGCGTGCCGCAGCCGTCGGGCGTCGTACACGACGGCCAAGCTCTGGTCGATCCACGCGGTGAGCGCGTCGAGCGGCGTCGGTGCCGAGGTCACCGCCGCGACCAGCGCGTCGGTCACGCGGTCGCAGTCGACCCGATACATCTCGATGACCAACTCGTCCTTCGAGCGGAAGTGGCGATAGAAGGCCCGGGTCGAGAAGCCGGTCTCGCGGAGCACGTCGTGCACCGACGTCTCACGCGAGCCGTTCTGCTGGATGAGCCGGTAGGCCGCCCGCATGATCTGCTCCCGCTCGGCCCGGTACTTGGCCAGGCGGGCGGGCGAGACCTGGCGCGCCCGGACCCCGGTCGGCGGGGCGGTGTCCGCGCTCATCGCCACCACGATACGCGAACGGCGTTTTCAATTTCGGGCTTCCCTCGGCGGGTGGCGAACCGGCCCGTAGGCTCCCGCCGTGGGCCTGGAGGGCGTCGACCTCACCGATCTCGACAACTTCGCCGACGGCTTCCCGCACCACCTCTTCGAGCGCCACCGGGCGGAGGCGCCGGTGTGGTGGCACCCGCCGACCGAGCACACTCCCGACGGCGAGGGCTTCTGGTCGGTCGCGACCTACGCCGAGTCGTTGCTGGTGCTCAGCGATCCCGCCACCTTCTCGTCTGAGCGGGGTGGTGACCGCGCGTGTGGCGGCACGTTGATCCAGGACCTGCCCGTGGCCGGCGTGGTCCTGAACATGATGGACGATCCGCGCCACGCCCGGATCCGCCGCCTCGTGAGCAAGGGGCTCACACCCCTCACCGTCCGCCGGCTCGAGGACGAGCTGCGCCGTCGCGCCGGCGTGCTCCTCGACGCGGTGCCCGACGCCGCGCCGTTCGACTTCCTCGTCGAGGTCGCCGCCGAGCTGCCGATGCAGATGATCTGCATCCTGCTCGGCGTCCCCGAGGCCGACCGGCACGAGCTCTTCGCCGCGGTCGAGCCCGGCTTCGACTTCCGCACCGGCAACGGCACCGAGCGCGAACCAGCTGCGTTCGACATGCTCGCATACGGCCACACGCTGATCGCCGAGAAGCGGGCCGATCCCGGCGACGACATGCTGTCGG
Source organism: uncultured Actinomycetes bacterium (assembly GCA_963819475.1). Taxonomy (GTDB): domain Bacteria; phylum Actinomycetota; class Acidimicrobiia; order IMCC26256; family DASPTH01; genus DASUAS01. The sequence continues at coordinate 194,731 of CAWFWE010000008.1, read as the reverse complement.
TCGTCGTGCACGCGACCCTCGCCGACGTCGATCCCCCCGGGTTGACCGACGACGAGCTCTACATGTTCTTCAGCCTGCTGTTCGCCGCGGGCAGCGAGACCACTCGGAACGCGATCGCGGGCGGGCTCCACGCGCTGGTCGAGCACCCCGTACAGCTGCATGCGCTGCGGTCCGACCCGAGCCGGATGGCGCCGGCCATCGAGGAGATCCTGCGCTGGACCACGCCGTCACCGTCGAAGCGTCGCACCGCGACGGTCGCCACCGACCTCGGCGGACATGCGATCGCCGCCGGCGACAAGGTGGTGGTGTGGGAAGGCTCGGCCAACCGCGACGAGCACGTCTTCACGGACTCGATGACGTTCGACGCATCGCGCGACCCGAACCTGCACCTCGGCTTCGGTCACGGTCTGCACTACTGCCTGGGCGCGAGCCTGGCGCGGTTGGAGATGCGGGTGCTGTACGAGGAGCTCTTCCGGCGGTTCCGCCGCGTCGAGCCCGCGGGTCCCATCGAGTGGACGCGCAGCAATCGCCACACCGGTGTCCGGCACCTGCCGGTCGTGCTGACCCGCTGAGGCGCCGGCGTGTCGCTCAGAGCTTGTCGAGGACCTGTTCCCGATATCCGAGGATCTGGTCCCGGAGGGATGCCAACCCTCCGTCGCGACCGACATGCGGCGTGATCAGGAGGCGACGAGCACCCGCGCCCACGAAGCGGCGGACGTAGTCGACGTCGCGCTCCGACGCCGCGTCGTGGCTCCCCGGCCACACCGTGATCTCCACCGCATCAGGATCGCGTCCGGCTGCGACCGCGACCTCACGGAGCCGCGCCGCCGACGCCTCGAACTCGTCGGGACCGATCGTGTACGGATACCACCCGTCGCCGATGCGCCCGGCGCGATCCACCGCCGGCGCGCTGTTGCCACCGAGCACGATCGGCACGGACCCGCGTGCGGGCTGCGGGGAGGAATAGACCCGCTCGAACGCGACGTGGTCGCCGTGAAACGTCGCCGGTGCGTCGGTCCACAACGCGCGCATCGCACCGATGCACTCCTCCAGGCGGGCGCCGCGCTGGCGGAAGGAAGCACCGACGGCCTCGTACTCCTCACGCTGCCACCCGATCCCCAGGCCGAGGATCATGCGGCCGCCCGAGAGGTTGTCGATCGTCGAGACCCGCTTGGCCAGCACCGCCGGGCTGTGCAGCGGCGCGATGACCACCGAGGTGCCGAGCTTCACCTTCCGGGAGACCGCGGCGACGTATGCCAGCGTGTCGAGCGGATCGGGCATCGGCCGTCCACCCGCCGCGGCGCCGGAGCCCGAGGGGATCTGCCCACTCTCGGAGTACGGGTACTTCGGGTCGTAGTCGTGCGCGAGGACGACGTGCTCGACGCCCCACACCGACTCGACCTCGCATTCCTCCACCACCGCCACCCACTCCCGGAGGAAGTCACCCGAAGTGATCTGCCCCGGGGCCAGCGGCAGCAGCACACCGATCGCGGTCTCGTCAGCCATGCGCTCATGATGCCTGGTCCGCCTGCCCCACGCGGCGGCGTGGGCTCACGGCGCGATCGCCCTCATGCGCTCTTCTTCTTCTTTCGGAGGATCTTGCGGGCCTTCCGATTGATGCGCTCGAACTCGTCCTTCGTCAGGTTGCCGCGTTGGCGTTCCCGCTCCGAGCGTCGGATCGCGCTGATGGCGTGATCCCGGTCCGGCATCGGGTAGTTGCCCGACTCCTTTCTCGCCTTCTTCGAACGCGCTCGCTCCGGCAGGCCGAACGCCTTGGCCGGCAGCTGCTCGCGCTGTTTCGCAGTGAGCTTCGCCATGGTGACTCGTCCTCCGCGGTCGCGACCGTCCTCCTACCTGTACCCATCGCGCCCGAATCGACGTGCACGCCGCCGACACGTCCTCGGTGGAGCGCGCGCCGGGTTCGGAATAGGTTGAGCCGATGGACATCACGCTGACGACGACGCCACAGCTCGAGCTCCTGCGCGACGAGGTGCGGTCGTGGCTCGACGACGAGCTCCCGCAGGAGTTCGAGGGGTTCCAGTGGGATTTCGAGGAAGATCCCGACCGGTGGGCCTTCTACCGCCAGTTCTGGAAGAAGCAAGGGGCGAAGCGTTGGCTCGAGCCCACGTGGCCGTGCGAGTACGGCGGTGCGGAGATGTCGGCGCGCCAAGCGCGCGTGGTGCACGAGGAGTTCGATCGCCGGCGCGCGGGCGGCTTCGCCGGCATCGGCATGCAGGTGGGTCCCGCGATCCTGCGCCTGGGCACCGAGGAGCAGAAGGCGGCGTTCCTGCCCGCCATGGCGGCGGGCGAGATCATGTGGGCCGAGGGCTACACCGAGCCCGACTCCGGTTCCGATCTGGCGTCGCTCCGGACGCGCGCGGTGCCCGACGGCGACGAGTGGGTGATCGACGGCCAGAAGACGTTCTGCACGGCAGGCCACCACTGCAACTGGATGATCATCGCCGCCCGCACCGATCCTGACGCCTCGAAGCGCCACAAGGGCATCAGCTACTTCCTCTCCCCGACCGATGTCCCGGGAATCGAGCTCCGGCCGCTGGACAACCTGGCCGACGGTCGTCAGAACCTCGTGCTCATCGACGGGCTGCGCGTGCCGACCGACCGGATGCTCGGCGAGCTCAACCAGGGGTGGCAGCAGGTCTGGTTCGGGCTCGGCGGGAACCCCATCCCGACGTTCGCCGACGACGACCCCGGTCCCGAGGAGGCGTACGAGCCCGGACCCACCGGCCAGGCATGGGTGCTCGGCCAACTCGTGCAGTACTGCCGGGCGACGACACGGCACGGACGACCGCTCGCCGACGATCCCGTCGTGCGCATGCAGCTCGCCGATCTCGCCATCGGGGTCGAGGTCGAGCGGCTGTTGCAGTACGAGGGCGCGTGCGGGTACGGCGGTCACCTGCACCAGGCGATCACGAAGGAGTTCCAGCCCGAGTTCGCGCAGCGGTGCATGGAGATCCTCGGTCCACTCGGGCAGATCCAGTCGGGTGAGTGGGCGCCGCTCGCCGGGGAGATCGACCGCGTCTACCGCCGGTCGTTCGGCAACCACGCCGGGGGCACGTCGCAGGTCAAGCGGATGGTCGTCGCGACACGCGCGCTCGGCCTCCCCCGCTAGGGCCGCGCCGTGGCCATCGATCTCACCCTCGACGACCACCAGCTCCTGCTCCAACGGTCCGCGAACGAGCTCTTCCGGAAGCGCTACCCGTCCGAGGTCGTGCGCGCGATCGAGGACGGGGGCCTCGGGTACTCACCGGAGGGCTGGCAGGAGCTGGCCGAGCTGGGCTGGTTGGGCATCAGCTTCCCCGAACGGTACGGCGGGGGCGGCGGCGGCTTCCTCGATCTCTATCCCATCTACGAGGAGATGGGACGGTTCCTGGTCCCGAGCCCGCACCTCGACACCGTCGCGGTGGCGGGCGAGATCATCCTCGCAGCCGGGACCGAGGACCAGCGGCGGGCACTCTTGCCGGAGATCGCGCGTGGCAACTGCATCATCAGCCCCGCGATCCTCGAGGCCGACGGCTCGTTCGGATTCGACGCGATCACGTGCTCGGCGGAGCGGCGCGGGGGCGACTTCGTGGTCCGCGGGACGAAGCTGCTCGTGCCGTACGCGCGCTCGGCGGACCGCTTCCTCTGCGCGGTCCGCACCGTCGACGCGACCGGCGCGGACGACATCTCGTTGCTGCTCGTCGACGCGGGAGCCGACGGGGTCGTGTGCGACGAGATCCGGAACATCGCCGGCCACGCGTTGTACGCGGTGACCTTCGACGAGGTGCCCACGCCGGCCGAGCACCTCGTCGGTACGGAGGGTCGCGGGTGGGCCCCATTGTCGGAGGCGACGCTGAAGGCCGCGGTCCTGCAGACCGCCACCATCGTGGGCGCGGCGCGTGCGGTGCTCGACATGACGAACCAGTACGCGAAGGACCGTGAGCAGTTCGGCGGCCCGATCGGCCGCTACCAGGCCGTCCAGTACCTCGTCACCGACATCCTCATCGACATGCATCGCGCCGACCTGCTCGCGAAGCAGGCGGCGTTCCGCATCGACGCCGGCATGCCGTTCGAACGCGAAGCGGCGCTGGCGGTCGCATTCGGCAAGCGAGCCGCCGCGCACCTGCACCGACAGGCGCACGAGGTCCACGCCGGCGTCGCCTTCATCGTCGAGCACGACCTGTCGCTCTACTCGCGACGCTCGAAGTTCTGGGAGAACCACCTCGGTGACGCCCGGTACTACCAGGAGCGCGTGGCGGACTCGATGCTCACGTGACCTGATGCTCAGCGCGACCGCGCGCTCAAGCTGCTCCGCCGGGCTGTCGATGCAGGCAGCGGCCACCGCCGTGGCAAAGTACTCCGAGGGGCTCCGATGACACCGACCGACCGCCGGGCCTTCCCGCGCTATGAGGCACCGCCGACATGGGCTGCCCGCTACCTCGAGCAGCGATCCTCGAACCTCGGCTGGCGAGACTGCCGCGTGCTGGACATCTCACGCGGTGGCGCGGCGTTGGAGATCGCGCCGCAGGACACCGTCGAAGGGGTCGTGTCACTCGAGCTCTACGCGTTCGGCGATGCGCCGCGGAACATCGCCATCGACGGCGAGGTTCGTCACTCCACCCAGCTGCCGTCAGGAGCCACGAAGGTCGGGCTCGAGTTCATCGGGATCAGCGCACCCGAGGAGCAGCTCCTCGCCCTCCTCCTGAATCTGGTCGAGGTGCCGTGAGGGCGAGGCTCACGAACCGCGTGCGGCGTCCCAGGCGTTGATCGGGCTGTGCAGACCGAGGCCGCCGTCGACCTCGAGCACCTGCCCGGTGACCCACGGCAACGCGTGCAGCGCGAGGACCGCGTCGGCGATGTCGTCGGCGGTGCCGAGGCGGCCGAGCGACGTACGGCGGGCGACGTCCACGAGCCATCCCGAGTCGACCGGCGCGCCCCCCAACATGGGCGTGGCGGTGACGCCCGGCCCCACTGCGTTGACCCGGATCGCGGGCGCCCATTCAGCGGCGGCGACGCGCACGGTCATGCTCAGCCCCGCTTTCGACGTGCAGTACGCGCCCATGCTCCGGTCGACCAGGCGTGCGCTCACGCTCGACGTCGCGACCATCGACGCCGCGAGGTCGTGCGCCGCGTAGTGGCGGGCCCACGCCCGCATCACCAGCCACGGGCCGGTCAGGTTCACCGCCAGCACGCGGTCCCACTCCGCCCGGTCGACGTCGGTGAGGAGCCCCGAGTGCCCGATGCCGGCGGTGACCGTCAGCTCGGTGGGTGCGTCACCGACGTGCTCGAGCGTGGTCGCCACTGCGGCGTCGACCTGCTGCTCGTCGGTGACGTCGCAGTGGACGTCGGCCTCACCCTTCACGTCCCACACCACGACCATGCGACCGGCAGCACGGTACCGGTCGGCCACCGCCGCCCCGATGCCCGACGCGCCCCCGACCACCACCGCCGCTCCATCCGAATCCGTCACCCGCTCCCCCTCTGCTCGACAGGGGAACGTACCCGCGTGCGTCATGTCCGCGCCATGGAGATGACGGATCGGGTACGCAACCTCGTGGGGAGCTACGCCGAGGCAGTGCTGCGCAACGATTCCGCGTTGTTCGCCGACACCTGGGCCGAGGATGCGGTGTGGTCGATGCCCGGCGCGCCCACGATCGTGGGCCGCGACGACATCGCCCGCAGCTTCCGTGACCGTCGCGCCAACTTCCGCCTGTGCGTGCAGGAGATCCTCAACGGTCGGATCACGGTGGCGGAGGCGGATCGCGCCGCCGCGACCTGGCAGGTGCGCGAGCTCCAGTGGCGGGCCGACGGCACCGGGAGCGAGCTGCTCGGTGTCTACGACGACCTGATGGTCGTCAGTGCCGAGGGCGAGCTGCGGTTCGCCCGGCGCGCCTTCGAGCTGCTGTACCGCGGTCCCTTCGACCGGCGCGGGAAGCTGCGCCGCCCGGACGCCGAGCGGCCGGCCGGTCAGCCCACCGGCGACTCGCGCGGGACGTCGTAGCGGTCGATGTAACCCCCGAACCGCTCGGCCAGCTCGCCGGCGTCGAGCCCGAACTCGGCGACGTCGTAGCGGTGGGCACCGAACTGGCCCTTCGGGTGCGCGGCGACGTAGTCCGCGATCGCCTTCGCGCCGAGATCGTCGAGCTCGTCGCCGCTCGCCGAGTAGATCGACGCCACGGTGGCGCCCGGATCGGTCACGAGATCGGCGTACTGCACGTCGAGGATCGGGAACTCCGGATGCGCGGCGCGAAAGGCCTCGATGCGGCGGATCGACTCGTCGAGCATCGCCGGCCAGTGCCGGGCGATGTAGGCACCATGGTCGGCGTCGGTGAACGTCGACGACAGCGTGGTGATGAGGCTGCAGACCGACGCGGTGAGGACGACAGGGTCGCGGTGCAGGAGCACGAGCCGGGCGTCCGGGTACACCGCGGTGAGGTGCTCGAGCGCGATCGCGTGGTGCGGGCTCTTGAGCGTCCACCGCCCGCGCACGCCGCCGCTCTGCAGGACCTGGAGCACCGAGCGGTGGTACTCGTAGGCCGAGCGCTGGTCGACGGCGAGCAGCCACTCGTCGTAGCCGGGAACGTTGGCGATCGCCTCGTAGGTGAGGCTCTTGAAGTCCTGGCCCATGACGGTGATGCACTCGGTGGCCTCGTCGGCCTGCTCGTGGTGCACCACCTCGATCTTCGGGTTGATCTGCGCCAGCATCGCGTTGCTGGCGTGCACCGCGTCCACGCGTGGGCCCGCGCGATGGTCGGCCGGAGTGGGCGGCGGAACGCTGTCGCCCGCTTCCCACATCAGCAGCGCGCGGTTGCGGGGATCCTGGTCGAGGAGCCGGCTGAGCAGCGTGGTGCCGGCGCGGAACATGCCGATCACGATCAACGGTCGCTCGATCGTCTCATCGGCGACGTCCGGGTGCCGCGCGATCCAGTCGACGACCCGCAACCGGTTCGCCAACGAGCCGGTGAGCATGCCCGGGAAGGCGGCATCACCGAGCTCGTTGAGCTGCGCGTCCGAGTTCAACGAGTCGCAGAGCGCCGTCAACCCGTCGCGGAACGAGTCGGTCCCGAAGTCGTCCAGCCCGGTCGCCGCGCACGCGTCGGCGACCAGCGCCTCGGCGCGCAGGTCGGTCATCGCGCCTGCACGCTCACCACCGTACGACCGCTGGTCTTCCGCTGCTCGTGGTCGTCCAGCGCCTGCGCGACCTGTTCCATCGCGATGACGCGGCCGATGTACGGGCGGATCTTGCCGGCCGCGACGAGCTCGAGCAGCGCGGCGTGCACCTCGCGCCCGACCGACGGCGGGAACGTGTTGATGCCGAAGCGGCGCATCTCGACCGGCATGTCGTTGTATCCCATCATCACGCCCATGACCGTGATGTTGCCCATCGAGACGCGGCGCAAGGGACGGCCGGTGAGCCCCGACTCCGGGTCGTCGTTGAAGCCGACGGGCACGTACCGGCCCTCACGCGCCATGCACGTCCAGATGGTCTCGGTCCCGTCGCCACCCACCATGTCGACGGCCACGTCGGCACCTCGCGCCCCGGTCAACGCCATCACCCGGTCGAACAGGTCCTCGGTCTGGTAGTCGATCGGCTCGGCACCGAGGTCACGGCACACCTTGCCCTTGTCGGGGCCGCCGGCGATGGCGATGACGTCCGCACCCGCCGCCGTCCCGAGCTGGATCATCGCCGTCCCCACCGCGGTGGCCCCGCCGACGACGAGCAGCGTCTCCCCGGCCTGCAGCTGCGCCCGCTTGTGCACCGCCAGGTACCCGGTGTGGAACGGAAGCGTGAACGCGGCCGCCTCGACGTCGTCGAGCTCGGGGGGCGCGTCGAACACGCCGTTGACCCCGGCGAGCGCGAAGTCGGCGACGCCGCCGAAGGACTGGTTCGTGCTGGCGACCACCCGCTTGCCGAGCCACTCCTCGGCCCCGTCCCCCGCGGCGGTCACCGTTCCGCACACGTCCATGCCGATCGTGAACGGCACCTGACCCATCACGCTGGCGACGGTGCCGCGGCAGCGGGCGATGTCACCGAAGTTCAGCGATGCCGCCGCCACCTCGACCAGGACCTCACCGGGGCCCGGCTCGGGCACCGGGATGTCCTGGAGCTCCAGCGCCTCCAGCGGCGCGGCGTGCTGCACGACTCGGACTGCTCGCATGGGTTCTCTCCGTCCCCCTCGACGCTCCGGCGACGGCGGAGCGTATTAATCACCCTGCCTTACGTCAAGCCGCGTGGCGCGACCGCCTTGGTCGTCGTCGCCCGAGACCGTACGACACCGGGTCGCTGCGGGTGGTCGAGCGCTCGCCGGAGCGCGGTGGCAGCGCGAGATAGCGTCGGCGGCCCGTCCCCGAAACCGTGAGGAGCGCAGTCGTGAAGCTCGACCTCCTGTACGAGATCGACGTGCCGAAGCCGTGGGGCAAGCCCCATCCGTACGGTCAGCGCGAGGCGGAGCAGCGGGCGTACGCGGAGGACGCCAAGGTCGGCGCGACATGACCCGCACCGACGACTCCCCCGTCCCCGACTACCCCGGTCTCCTACGCCTCGACGGCCGTCGCTTCGTCGTGCTCGGGGCCGGCCAGGGCATCGGACGGCAGGCGTCGCACGCGCTCGCCTCGGTCGGGGCCCGCCTGGCCTGCGTCGACCAGGAGCCCGACCTCGCCACCGACATCGCCACCGAGGTGGACGCGACGCCGCTCTCCGGCAACGCGTACGACCGCGACGACATGGCGCGCCTGTTCGACGACGCGGGACGCGCCCTCGGCGGGATCGACGGCGTCGTCGACATCATCGGCATGGCGCGGTACGCCGACCTCACCGAGATGTCGGACGAGGACTGGAACTGGCACTTCGACATCGTGCTCCGCCACGCGTTCCTCGCCATGCAGTACGGCGGGCGCGCCATGCAGGCGAACGGGGGCGCGATGGTGTTCGTGGCCTCGGTGTCGGGCATCACGTCGGCGCCCCGCCATTCGGCGTACGGCGCAGCCAAGGCCGGCCTGATGTCGCTGGTCCGCACCGGTGCCGTCGAGCTCGGGCCTGCGGGCATCCGGGTCAACGCGGTCGCGCCCGGCGTGGTCTGGACGCCCCGCGTGTCCGCCTTCCTCGGCGAGGAGGGCCGCGAGCGCAACATCGCCAACACCCCGCTGCGGCGCGTCGCCCAGCCGGCCGACATCGCCGCTGCGCTCCTCTTCCTCGCGTCGGACCTCGCCGCCTACGTCACCGGCCAGACGCTGACCGTCGACGGCGGCGTCGGGGCGAAGTTCCCCTACCCCATGGCCGACCTGTGACCGCGGGGTCGCCCGCCGACCCGTTCGTGCGCGGCTGCGCGTGGCCGGGCTCCGACGACATCCCCTACCCCCGTGCCGATCCCACCGACCTCGACCGACTCCCCGGCGACACGGTGGCGACGGCGCGGCTGCCGGTCGGCGTCCGGCTCGAGCTGGTCGGCGACGCCGACGTCCTGGAGCTCGACTACGAGACCCTGACCGACGACCTCGGGTACCGCGGCGACGGCGCGGGCACTGCGTTCACCGCCGTGGCCGGCGACCGGACCCTCGACGTGCGCGCCCGGCTGGGCCCGGGCACGGCGCGCTTCACCCTCGGTGAGCTCGGCGATCGCGCGCCGGACGACCCCGTGGTGGTGTACCTGCCGGAGGGCATGCGACCGGTGGTGCTCTCGGTCCGCGCTTTCGGCGGCACCATCGAGCCCGCGCCCGGGCGACCCCGGTGGCTGGCGTACGGCGACTCCATCGCCGAGGGCTGGATCGCGAGCGGGCCGGTGGGCGCGTGGCCCGCTCGGGCCGGCCGGCAGCTCGGCCTCGACGTGGTGAACCTGGGCTACGCCGGTTCGGCACGCGGCGAGATCGTCTCCGCCCAGCAGCTGGCCACGCTCGACGCGGCCGTCGTCTCGATCTCGCACGGCACCAACTGCTGGAGCCGCATCCCGTTCTCGACCGCGATGTTCCGCGAGCAGACGCGCGCCTTCCTCACCATCGTCCGCGCCGGACACCCCGAGACACCGATCGTCGTCACCAGCCCGATCCTCCGCCCCGACGCCGAGACCACGCCGAACGACCTCGGGGCCACGCTCGACGACCTGCGCGTCGCCATGGAGGAGGTCGTCCGGGAACGCATCGCCGGCGGCGACGAGCGGATCGCGCTGGTCGAGGGTCGCGACCTCGTCGGCGCCGACGACCTGCCCGACGGCGTCCATCCCGGCGACCACGGACACACGGTGCTGGCGGCGGCGTTCGGTGACGCGATCGCCGCCGCAATGGCGAACACCCGGCAGTAGAGGGTCGCATACGACATCGAACTGACGGATGCTCGGCGGCAGGCGGGTTCGCGCGGACGGCGGAGGCGTACGCTCGGCGGCCATGACCACGATCTCCGAAGCGTTCGACCTGTCGGGCCGCGTCGCCGTCGTCACCGGCGCGGGGCGGGGCCTGGGGAGGGCCATCGCCAGCCGGTTCGCGGAAGCCGGTGCCACCGCGGTGTGCGCCGACATCGACGGCGACACCGCGGCCGAGACCGCGTCGCTCATCGGCGCGGCCGGCGGCACCGCGTCGGCACGCACGGTCGACGTCACCCGCCGGACCGACGTCGACGACCTGGTCGCCGGCGTCGTCGACGAACATGGGCACCTCGACTTGATGGTGAACAACGCCGCGATCATCGTCGACGGCCTGGTGCTCGACACTTCGGAGGACGACCTCGACCGCGTGCTCGCGGTGAACTTCAAGGGCGTGTTCTTCGGCTGCCAGGCCGCCGGTCGGGTCATGGTCGACCAGCGGTCGGGCTCGATCATCAACATGGCGTCGGGCGCCATCGACATGCCTACTCCGGGACTGGTCTGTTACGCGACCGCCAAGGCCGCGGTGGCGCAGCTCTCACGCACGCTGGCCATGGAGCTCGCCCCGCACCAGGTGCGGGTCAACGCCATCGCGCCGGGGTGGATCGACACGCCCATGAACGAACGGCACGCACGCCGGCCCGACGGCACCCTCGACGAGGAGAAGCAGCGGGAGTACATCGCCGTGCGCTCCAAGCTCTCGCCGATGGGCATCCCCGGCGAACCCGACGACATCGCGTTCGCCGCGCTCTACCTCGCGGCGCCGGTGGCCAAGTTCGTCACCGGGATCGTGATGCGGCCCAACGGCGGCGCCACCATGCCCTGGTGACCGCGGCGCCGACCGTCCTGGCGCCGCTGGCCGGATCACGCTCTCCGTGGGGTGCGCCTGACGCCGACGAGCTCGCAGCGCGCGGGTACGTCGTCGAGGAGTTCGTGCTCGAGGGCGCCGCGCACGGCTATGAGCTCACGTCGCCGGCCGACGCATCGGTCGACGGCCGCTGGGAGGTCGCGCCGTACGCCGAGGCGCCGTACCGCACCCGCATCCTCGTCGTGCGCCCGGAGCGCCCGAGCCACTTCAACGGCACCGTCGTGGTCAACTGGCAGAACGTGTCGGCCGGCGCCGAACCGCAGAACGTGTCCGCCGGCGACGAGCTGTACCGCGGCTACGCGTGGGTAGGGGTGAGCGCGCAGGAGGTCGGGATCCACGGCTTCCCCGCGGGAATGGAACGCTACGGCGGACGCGGGCGGCCCCTCGTCGTCCACGACCCCGAGCGCTACGGCGACCTCCACCACCCGGGCGACCAGGCGTCGTTCGACATCTTCCGCCAGGCCGGCCGCGCCGTCGGTCCGGGGCGATCGACCACCGTCGATCCGCTGGCCGGGCTGGAGGTGCGCCGGCTGATCGCCACCGGTGGATCGCAGTCCGCCATGCGTCTGGTCGCGTACCTCAACGGCTTCCACCGTGACGCGGCGGTGTTCGACGGGTTCCTGCTCTCGGTGTGGGAGGGTCGCGCGCCCCGACCCGAGGAGGGCGCGATCGCGAGCGGCGTGCGCACCACCATCCGCACCGACCTCACCACGCCGGTGGTGGTGGTCAACAGCGAGTTCGAGGCGCACCACCTCGCCGGGCTGCCCGTGACCGACACCGAGCACCTCCGGATCTGGGAGGTGGCGGGGACGCCGCACGGCGTGGCGCGCAGCCGCCGCGAACAGCCCGACACCCGGGGGCGCGTGGTCAACCGCCTCAGCATCGGCCCGGTCCACGAGGCCGCGCTGCGCGCGTTGCACGGCTGGATCGCCGACGGCACGCCCGCGCCGTCCCAGCCGCGCATCGCGGTCGACGCCGGGCGCCGCCCGACGCTCCGCCGCGACGACCTCGGCAACGTGGTCGGCGGCATCCGCCTCCCCGAGCTCGAGGCCGCCACGCACGAGTATCACGGCGTCGCGTTCGGCACCGGCCGCGCACCGCTGTTCGGTTCGGCCCGTCCGCTCGACGACGACGTGGTGCGAGCGCGGTTCCCGACCCGCGCCGCCTACGTGGCGCGATGGCACGACGCGGTCGACGCGCTCGTCGTCACCGGTGCGCTGCGCCCCGAGGACGCGCCCGCGATGAAGGCCCGGGCCGACGAGGTGTCGCTCCCCGTGCCCTGAGCCGGCGCCACTCGCGCGCCGGGCATGACGACGGCGCCGCCCGGGTACCCCGAAGAGATGCCCTCCGAGCAATCGACCGAGCTCCTCGAGTCGTTGAAGGTCGCGGCCGCCGCACTGCGCGAGGCGAAGATCCCCTTCGTGCTCGCGGGCGGGCTGGCCGCGTGGGCGCATGGCGGTCCGCCGACCGAGCACGACATCGACCTCATGATCCGCGCGCAAGACGCCGAGCTCACGCTCAGCACTCTCCGCGATGCAGGGCTCCCCGTCGCGTCGCCGCCCGAGGGCTGGCTGGTCAAGGCCTGGCACGGCGACGTGCTGATCGACCTCATCTTCTCCCCCAAGGGGGTCCTCGTCGACGACGCCTTCCTCGACCGCTGCGACCTGGTCAACGTCGCTGCGGTCGACATGCTCGTCGTGCCCCTCGACGACCTCCTGGTCAGCAAGCTCCTGGCCCTTACCGAGCACAACCTCGACTTCGCGCCGCCCCTGGAGTGGGCGCGAGCGATCCGCGAACAGGTCGACTGGGCCTCGGTGCGGGCGCGCACGAGCGATTCGCCGTTCGCCCGGACGTTCCTGTTCATGCTCGACGAGCTCGGGGTCGCGCCGAGCACCGACACCGTCGCCGCCCGATGAACGAGCCCCGCCCGCCCGACGACCGTGTGCCGATGCAGTACGTCGTCGCCCGGGTTCGCGACGCGCTCGCGCACGACAACCGCGTCGCTGCACTCGACATCCAGGTGCGGATCGTGGGGTCCGATCTGTTCCTCACCGGCACGGTGTCGTCCGATCCCCGCCGCACGGCAGTCGAGGACGTCGTGCGGGGCGAGGTTCCCGACCTCACCATCCACAACCAACTCGACGTCCTCCTGGTCGACGCGCCCTCCGCACGCGAGGAGATCTCGTGATCCGGGTGGCCGCGGTCGGCGACGTGCACATGTCCGCGGACGCCCGCGGCACGCTCCGCAACGCGTTCGATCGTCTCCCGGAGGTCGCCGACGTGCTCCTGCTCGCGGGCGACCTCACGCGCGTCGGGACCGAAGACGAGCTCCGTGCCCTGCTCGACGAGCTGCAGGGCGTGACGGTGCCGCAGTTCGCGGTGCTCGGCAATCACGACTTCCAGTCCGACCGCGTCGAGTCCCTCGTCAAGCTGCTCGACGACGCGGATGTCCGCGTACTCGAAGGAGATGCCGGTGTCGTCGACATCGGCGGCGAGACGCTCGGCGTCGCCGGCACCAAGGGCTTCGGCGGCGGCTTCGCGGGCGCGTGCGGCAGCGACTTCGGGGAGCCCGAGATGAAGGCGTTCGTCCGGCACACGCGGGCCCTCGCCGATGACCTGCACCGCGCCCTCGTGTCGTTGCGCGCCGACGTGTGCGTCGCGCTCACCCACTTCGCGCCGGTGAAGGACACGCTCGGTGGCGAACGCCTCGAGATCTACCCGTTCCTCGGCAGCTACCTGTTGGGCGAAGCCATCGACGCCGCCGGCGCCGATCTCATCATCCACGGGCACGCGCACAACGGGGCCGAGAAGGGTGTGACCCCGGGCGGCATCCCCGTGCGTAACGTGGCGCTCCCGGTCATCAAGACCGCCTACGCGGTGTACTGCCTCCACACCTGAGAGCCACGTGGTGCGATAGATTCTCGGCGCGCTCCGGCCCGCGGTCGGAGCGCGGCCTGATCCGGGCAACACCTCGGAAGATCGAACCCATGTCCACGCCGGCGCAGTTCTCCATATCGGTCGACGGCGCGACGACCGTGGTGGTCGCGCGTGGCGAGCTCGATCTCGCGTGCCGCGACGCGTTGCGCGACGTGCTCTCGGACGTGTCCGGTGCCGTCGTCGTCGATCTCGAGGACGTGACGTTCCTCGACTCGAGCTGCATCGGCGTGCTCGCCGGCGCCGCGCAGCGGCTACGCGACGACCATGGCGACCTGCGCATCCAGCGTCCGGCCGACGTCCCCCGGCGCGCGCTCGAGATCACCGGCCTCGAGGACTGGATCGACGACTGACCGGTCCGGCCGGACCGCCGGGTCAGCTGTCGTGCGCCTCGGCGGTGGCGGTGGACGTGTCGATCTCGAACCATACGGTCTTGCCGCCCTCGGTCCGTTCGGCGCCCCAGTCGGTGGCGAGCTCGCTCACGAACAGCACGCCGCGACCGTGCTCCTCGTCGATGCCCGGGTGGCGCAGCTCGGGAAGGACACTGCTCGGATCCTCGACGTCGACCCTGATGGCCGAGGGGTGCCGGGTGATGCGCAGGGTCATCGGTGTCCCCACGTGCACGACGACGTTGGAGACGAGCTCACTGGCGAGCAGCTCGGTGATCTCCCCGAAGCCGTCGAGCTTCCAGGTCTCCAGCGTCGCCCGGAGGAAGGCGCGCGCCAGCAGCGGGGACTCGGTGGAGCTGGGGAGGTGGGTTTCGATGATTTCCATCAGTGTCGGTTCCGCCCGCGCGACCTTCCCAGCTCGCGGATCCTCCCGTAGCTGCCCACTTCCGCCACCTCGGAAACCCCCGTTCCGGTCCTCCTGCTGCTCATGACGCTCATGACGCCTGATCCGCGCCGCTGACGTCGGTCGCCGAGCTCGCCGTCCGCCCCCTCCAGTGCAGTGCGAGCACCGCGATGTCGTCAGCGCTGTCGGGGGCGACCCGCTCGAACAGTTCGTCGACCAGCGCACCGAGGTCCGTACCCGGGCTGCTCGCGGCGCGCAGGCGTTCGAGCCCGACGTCGAGGTGCTCGTTGCGGCGTTCGACGAGCCCGTCGGTGAACGCCACGAACGTCGTGCCCTCGGTCAGGGCGACGGTCATCGACTCGTATTGACGCCCACGGAAGAGACCGATCGCAGGTCCCAGCGGGGCGTCGAGGAAGCGGCTCCCCGACCGCTCGACGACCAGCACGTCGGGGTGTCCGGCCCGCGCCACCGTCATCGTCGCGTCGTCGACGTCGATGAGACCGCACACGACCGTGGCGAACAGCTCGTTGCGGGCGACATTCATCAGGAGGCTCAGCTTGTAGAGGATGTCGGCCGGCGCCGTGCCCTCGAGCGCGTACGCGCGCATCGAGTAGCGCAAGGAGGCCATGGTGGCCGCGGCCTCGATCCCGCGCCCGGACACGTCGCCGACGGAGAACAGCAGCCGCCGCGACGAGAGCGGCAGGAGGTCGTACCAGTCACCGCCGACCTCGGTCCCGGCCACGCCTGCTTCGTAACGCGCCGCGACCTCCAGGCCGGCGACGGTCGGGAGCTCCTGCGGCAGGAGGCTGCGCTGCAGCGTCTCCGCGACCTCGCGTTGCTCTTTATAGAGGCGGCGGTTCTCGTCGGCGACGGTCTCGAGCCGCGACGCGAGGTCCTCGGCGTGCTCGCGCCGCCGGATCAGGTACTCGGTCAGCACCCCGGCGACCACGGCGACGACGAGGCCCAGCCCGAGGAGGATCCAGGGCAACGCGGCCAGCAGGCCGCCGCCGAGCTCGGAGCGGGGTGACACCACCAACAACAGGTGGTTGTCGCCGAACGGCACCACCGACGACGCCTGCCGCGCGCTGCCGGGCACACCGTGCCCCGAGTTCGACGCCAGCAGCGCGCCCGGGCGCTGGTGGCGGCCGAGGTAGATCGCGTAGTCGAGGTCGGAGAACGCAGAATCGGACGCGATCCGCGCCCTCCGGTGCGCAGGCAGGCTCGCCTCGCCGTACACGACGTAGCGCGAGCCGGGCCCCGCCGCGAACGCGTAGCCCAGGCGTCGCTGACGCTGGTCGAGCAGCGACCGGACCGAGAAGGTCGACCGCCGCGTCGCGCCGTCGAGGAACGAACGCACGGTCTCCGGGCCTTCGTCCGCGAGCAGCGGCGCCGTGCCGGCGACGACGATCGGCGCCGAGGTCGCAGTGCCCTTCGGCCACAGGGAGGCGGAGACGAACGGCTGGCCCGTCTCGACGATCGGGGTCATGAGGGTCAGGAACGGCGTGGGTGACCCGTTGGTGATCTCGGCCAGCACCGCGCCCGACGCGAGCGGCGATTGGAGGTTGGCCACGCCGCCCGCCGCGACCGCCGCCACCTCGTGCGCGCGCTGCCGGAGCAGGCGGTCCTCGTTGTTGTCGTGCACCACGAAGGTGACGGCCACGAGCACCGCGGTGCCGACGAGGACCCCGAGGACGATCCACACCGTGAGCGCGTGCACGTGTCGCGGCGCGTGCGAGCCGCCCGCCAGCGCGCGGGCCCGGGATCCATCCGGCGCCGACGAAATCGACTCGGTGCCGTCAGCGCCCACCCGCACCTCGCTCACTGCGTCGCACGGTAGCGGGCCGGAGCCGTCGGGGAACGTCGACCTGATCACGCGACGAGGTCGCGGTACTCGGGATGCTCGTCGATGAAGTCGGCGACGTACCAACAGGTCGCCACGACCGGTCGTCCCGAGCGGCGCACGTCGTCGAGCGCGTACCGTACGAGCTGCGCGGCGAGGCCTCGTTCCCGATGGCTGGGGAGGATCTCGGTGTGCGGGAACACCACTCGGCCGTCGCGGACGACGTAGTCGGCGATCCGGTCATCGGTCGGACGTACCGCTCACGCGAGGCCGGGAATCGTCGCGGTTCTTCACCGCAGGATCTCGATGAGCAACACCCAGGCGTTGGTCAGCGCGCCGACGAAGGCGACGACGATCGCCGCCGGCCGCCAGTACAACCCGCCCCCGGCTTCCGCGGCGAGGGAGATCCCGGCCACCGCGAGCAGGACCGGTGCGCCGAGACCGAGCAGGCGGCGAAGGACGATCGAGGCTCGCGGCGGGCCGTGACCCTCAGGGTCGACGGTCTGGCTGCTCGCGCCGCGCTGCAGGTTGACGTTCACCCCGAACGTCGACCCGGCGATCACGAGCAGCTCGGCGCACAGCACGCCGCGCGACTGGTCGGGGATCAGCACCGCGGTCGCGGTGACCAGGACCGCCGCGAGCCCGATCACCGCCTCGGCGGCGCGATTCACGAGCTGGCGCGAGCCGATGACGTCGCGCAGGTTGATCGAGAGCCCGACGAACACCAGTCCGAGCAGGGCGGCGGAAGCGCCCAGCTGCGCGAGTGCGAAGTCGGACCATCGCGCCGGGTCGTACGCCGACATCTCCTGCTGCCTCCCGTGCTGGGTGTGGGGGTGGAAGGTACCTGTCGGACCGCCGGTAGGCTGGGAGTGCAGATGGCCGTGAACGAGATGCCGTCGGGCGCGTCCGGCGAACCCGCGCACCTGCGTCGCCCGACGCTCGACGACGAGCGCCTGCGGCTGGCGCTGGAGGCGGGCGCCATGGGCACGTGGGCCTGGGACGTCGCGTCGGCGAAGGTGACGTGGGACGAGCCGATGGAGGCGCGGTACGGCCTCGCGCCCGGCACCTTTCCCGGGACCTTCGACGCGTTCCTCCGTTTGGTGCACCCGAACGACGTCGACGCCGCCCGCCGGCGCATCGAGGCGGCGTTGCTGGCCGGCGAGGACCTCCGGTACGAGCACCGCGTGGTCTGGCCGAACGGCGAGGTCCACTGGCTCGAGGGGCGCGGGCGGGTCATCCACGACGCCGAGGGAGCACCGGTCGCGATGGTCGGCATCGGCATGGACATCGACCAGCGCAAGGCGTCGGAGGCGGCCATCGCGGAAGCGGTACGTCTGCGCACCGAGCACGCACGCAGCGCGATCCAGGTGCTGCAGGAGACGCTGGTGCCGGCCGACTTCCCCGACGTTCCCGGGTACCGCCTCGCCGGTCGCTACATGGCGGCGGAGAGCGAGCACAACATCGGGGGCGATTGGTACGACGCGTTCGCGGTCAACGAGCGTCAGGTGCTCCTGAGCGTCGGTGACGTAAGCGGCCACGGCGTGCTCGCGGGGCGCACGATGGCGAAGATGCGCCACGCCGCGCGCGCGTTCGCGTGCGAGGACCCCGAGCCGGGTTCGGTCGTGACCCGGCTCGACAACTTCTTCCGCCACCTCCGGCGCGGCGACGAGATCGTCACCGCCCTCGTCGGCCTGCTCGACACCGAGCGCCACACCCTCGAGCTGGCCTCGGCGGGGCACGTGCCACCGTTGGTCCTGCGGGACGGCTCCTCGGCGTTCATCGACCTCGACGTACGCCCGCCCCTCGGCGTCGCGAGCGACGGTGCGGCCCGCACCGCCGCGGTCGGCCTCCCCGTCGGTACGACCGTACTGCTCTACACCGACGGCCTGGTCGAACGCCGGGGCGAGCACCTCGACGACGGCCTGGAGCGGCTGGCCCGCTCGGCGCGCGCGGCATTGTCGGACGACGTGGTGGCGACCCGGGACGCCGTCATCGCGTCGTGCATCGGGTCCCGCGAGGACGACCTGTGCCTGCTCATCCTCACCCGCACCGGGGACTGAAGGGGCGCCGCTACCGCCCCAACGCGGCGGTGAGGTCGCGCACGTGCTCCTGGGTCTGGGTGAGCAGCGGGCGCAGCGCCTCGGCGACGTCGGCGAGACCGAGGTCGGTCGCCTGCTGCACCCGCTCGCGGTAGCGCTGGAGCTGCTGCGTCTCCAGCGCGAGGTCGGCCTCCAGCGCGTCCCGTGGGTCGGTGGCGGTGGCGACGCCGGGCACCCGCGTGCTCGGCTCACCACCGAGGAAGGTCACCTGCTCGGCGAGCGCCGTCGCGTGCTGCAGCTCCTGCCCAAGGTGCACCTTGAGCTCGTCGACCGTGCTCGTGAACTCGGCGCCGCTGATCGTGGCGACGTGCCGCACGTACTGCACGATCGACTGGAACTCGGTCTCGAGGTCGTCGTTCAGGAGTTCGATGAGCTCTTTGGTTTCCATCCGGGGGGAAATACCCGAACGACGGCCACGGCAACCGTCGCCGCGCCGGCGAACCGCTCGCTCAGACCCGCCGGTTGGTCCCGCCGTCGTCACGGCGCAGGATCTGCGCCACGACTCGCATCTGGATCACCGCGGTGACGACGATCCCGAAGAAGCCGAAGACCTGCAACGTCGACTGGAAGTCGTCGTCGCTCTTGCCGACGATCGCCGCCGCGATCAGCAGCAGCGCGGCGCTGAGCAGCCCGATGACGCCGACCGCCGCGAACGTGGTCCGGTCGATCCAGGCGTCCACGACTGCGCGGTCATGCCCCGAGAACCGCTCGATCCGCGTGGTGAGGCGTCCGCTGCGCAGCTGGGTGGCGACGGCCTCCAGGTGTCCCGGAAGGGTCCGCAACGACGGCAACGCGCGCACGACCTCCTTCTCCAACTGCTGCTGCAACATCTCGGACTGCTGCCCGGCGAGCTCGGGCAGCAGCGCCGTCGCCTCGTTCGCGATGTTGAACGAGGGGTTGATGGTCCGCAGCGTCCCTTCGAGCGTGAGCAGCGCCCGCGAGAGCACGGTCATCGCGCCCGGAACTTCGAGCCCGTGGCGGTTCATGATGTCGAGCATCATGCTCATCGCCGCCGGGTCGAAGCTGCCCGAGCCGAGGCCCTCACTGAGCACGAGGCCGATGTCGGCTTCGAGCGCGCGGCTGTCACCGCCCTCGTCGCTCCCGGCCAGATGGACGCTCGCGCGTGCGAGCACCACGGGGTCGTTGAGCTGGAAGCCGATCGCCATCTCCTGGAGCGATTCGAGGACGATCGGGCTGAGGCGCCCCACCGCTCCGAAGTCGAGGAACCAGAGCGTGCCGACGGGGTCGACGAAGATGTTCCCGGGGTGCGGGTCGGCGTGGTACAGGCCGTCGCGCAGCACCTGGTCGAGGAACGACTGCAGCAGGCGGGTCGCCAGGACGTCGGCCGACGGTGGCGCCGCCTCCACCGCCTCGTGATCGGCGACGGTGACGCCGTCGATCTCCTCCATCACCAGGACGCGACGGGTCGACAACGACTGGTAGACGATCGGGGCGGCGATGCCCTCCTTGCCCTCGAGGTGGTCCAGGAAGGCGACGCCGCTCGACGCTTCGGCGCTGTAGTCGAGCTCGCGCTCCAGCGACGTGATGAGCTCCTCGGCGAGACGCTTGATGCCGAGCTGCCGCGCCGCCTCCACCCGCCGGTCGATGACCCCCGCCGCGAGACGGAGCACGGCGGCGTCGCGGTGCACGATGTCCTCGATGCCGGGCCGCTGCACCTTCACCACCACCCGTTCGCCCGTCTTCAGCACCGCCCGGTGGGTCTGACCGATCGACGCGGCGGCCAACGGCTCGAAGTCGAAGGACTCGAACTCCTCCTCCACGGTGGCACCGAGCTCACGCTCGATGACCTCCCGGATCTCGTCGGCGGGAACCGGGCGGGCCGACGACTGCAGCGTCGCGAGCTCGGTGGTGAGCACCTCGGGGAGGAGGTCGGTGCGGGTGGAGGCGATCTGTCCGAACTTCACGAACATCCCGCCGCAGTCCTCCAGCGTGAGGCGCAGGCGGCGGGCGAACTCCGGTGTCGCCAGCTTCGACGCCGACGCGTAGTGCGTGAGGCCTCGCTTCCGCGCGTAGCGCAGGATCTCGCGGGAACGCCCCAGCGGCGCGAGCTTCCGCTTGATGGTCCCGATCGGGTGCAGGAGCCACCGGAACCGGTGATGCTTCGCGACGCGCGGCTTCAGGATGACGTCGAGGATCAGCCCGACGAACATCGAGATGAGGACCCCGAAGAACAACGCGAGCAGCAACACGTCGTTCAGCTGCTCGGTGGTCTTGACGTTCTGGTCCTGGATGAACGCGGCGATGGTGACGCCGAAGATCCAGCCGAAGAGGCCGGCGACGAAGGACCGTCCCCAACCCCGGTGCACGCCGAGGAGACGGCTGCTGAACCAGCCGACGACGATGATGAACGGGATGCCGTAGAACAGCAGTGCCCCGGTGTCGAGCTCGACCACGATGCCAGACGTCATGGCGCGCAGCCTACGGCTGACGAACCACGCCTACTCGGTGAACCGCGAGACCCACCGGGAGAGCGGGTCCAGCGCGTAGTAGACGGCGAGCGCGCCGTGGAGCGCGAGGCAGACGTAGGCGTTGATCAGACCGACCACGATCGTGAGGGCGTAGATCCCGGTGCCCATCGTGAACAGGACGGTGGCGGTCCGGCGCTGCCCTTCGGGGAAGGCGTCGTCGAGGAGCCGCCGGCGCGACGACCCGTAGAGCCAGAGCGCGGCCCACGCCAACGCGTTCACCGTCATCGCGATGCTGTAGACGACCGCGGCCACCCGCTCCCCCTCGCCGCGTTGGAGCGCCTGACCGAAGATGCCGGTGGGGTACGGGATGAACACGACGGTCGCGAGCAGCAGGAGGTTGAGGTAGACGAGGTTGCGGTCGACCTGCGCGAAGTGCCCGAAGATCGTGTGGTGGTTGAGCCACATGATGCCGATCACCGCGAAGCTGACAACGTACGCCGCGTACGAGGGCCAGCGATCGGCGAGCTCGGAGCCGAGGTGCCGGTAGTCGTCCGGCGTGGTGATCGTCAGCACCAGGAGGGTGATGGCGATGGCGAAGACGCCGTCGCTGAACGCCTCGAGCCGCGCCTTGCCCATCGGGCGAGGCTACGAGATCGGACCCTTCGAGGCGACGGAGGCGTGCGTGCTCGCCGCAACGCGCCGTGCCGGGCGGCGGTGTGGGAGCATCCGCCCATGACCGTCGACGTCGTGACCACCGGATTCGTCCGGCTCGTCACCATCAACCGACCGGAGCAGCGGAACGCGCTGAACCGGGAGACCTACCGGGGCATCGGCGAGGCGTTCGCGAGCGCGGAGCACGACGACGACGTGCGCGTGGTCGTGCTCACCGGCGCCGGTGACCAGGCCTTCTGCGCGGGGATGGACCTCAAGGCCTTCGCCGCGGGCGATCGCATCACTGCCGACGACGGCCCTGGCCCCTCGGTCTTCGTCGAGCGCGTCTACCCGAAGCCGGTCATCGCCGCGGTGAACGGCGCCGCCGTCGCCGGCGGCTTCGGCATCATGTTGGGCTGCGACCTCGTGGTCGCCGCCGACCACGCCACGTTCGGGTTGCCGGAGGTGAAGCGAGGGTTGGTCGGCGTGGGCGCGACCAGCCGGGCCGCACTCCGGCTCCCGCCCGCGGTCACGCTCGAGCTCGCGCTCACCGGCGAGCTGATGGACGCGTCACGCGCGCTGCACCACGGCCTGGTGAACCGGGTCGTCCCCGGAGCCGAGGTCGTACCGACCGCGCTCGGCCTCGCCGAGAAGATCGCGGCGAACGCGCCGCTCGCGGTGGCGCTGGCGAAGGAGATCGCGTTCGACGCCGCGCGGCTGCTCGACGTCGACATCGCAACGTTCCGCGCCAAGGCCGCCGCCGTGTTCGACAGCGAGGACGCGCGGGAGGGCACCGTCGCCTTCGCCGAGAAGCGGCCGCCGCAATTCCGGGGCCGCTGAGGCGCCGTGGTTCGGGACATGTCAGTCGAAGCGGACGGGCACCGCGTCGGGGCCCCGCTCGTACATCCCGATGATCCGGGGCGGCGGGGCGTCGGGATCCGGCCGGAGCTTCGGCAGCCGCTCGACCAGCGTGCCCACCGCGGCCAGGATCTCGGCCCGGGCCACGTGCATGCCGAGGCAGATGTGCGCACCGCCGCCGAAGCCGAGGTGCGACTGCACCGGGCGGCCGGGATCGTAGCGGTCGGGATCGTCCCACCGTGCCGGATCGCGGTTGGCGGCGGCCAGGCACAGGTGCACGACCGAGCCCGTCGGGACGGCGATGCCCCCCAACTCGGTGTCACGGGCGACGAAGCGGCTGAACATGGGATCCGTCGGCGTCCACCGCAACGACTCTTCGACCACCGGCCGCAGGGTCACCGGATCGTTCCGGACCGCCGCGAGCAGCTCCGGGTGCTGCAGGAGCGCGGTCATGGTGATGCCCATCTGCTTCCACGTCGTGCCCGATCCGGCCGCGAGCAGGAGGAAGGCGAACGAGATGATCTCCGCGTCGGTCAGGCGCTTCGTGACGCCGTCCTCGTCGGTGATCTCGGCCTCGACCAGCACGCTGATCAGGTCGTCGCGCGGCTCCGCCCGGCGCGCCTCGACGACCGGTTGGACGATGCGGAGGAACTCGCCGATCCCGACGCCGTCGGAGGTGACCGCGGCGCGGATGGTGAGCGCCTCGGCGATCGAGATGCCGAAGCTCCCGGTGATGGTCAGGAGCGGGATGGCGGAGAAGAACTCGACGTTGAGGTCGGCATGACCCGTGCCCTCCAACCGGGACGCGAGGGCATCCACGGTCCGCTGGATCCACTGCTGGTGCCACCACGCGGCGCGCTTCGGCAGGAACGACGGCTGCACCAGCGCGCGGTAGCGGCGGTGCCGGGCGCCGTCCATGAACAGGATGCTGGCGTCGATCATGTCGTCGCCGTGCGGGTCGCCGGCCACGAACGTCTCGCCGTCGCGGAACACCGCGTCGCAGGTCGCGAAGTCGAAGCACGAGACGTGCTTGCGGTCGGGGTAGGGCAAGCCCTGGAAGAACGCCTCGCCGTGGTAGCCCACGAGCTCCCCCACGATGCCCTCGTGCACCGGACCGGTCTCCCGCAACCGGTGGAACTCCGGATAGGGATCGTCCTCGAACGCGCCGCCGCGCGTCGCGTAGACGCTGCTGCGCAGGTCGAACAGCTCGCGCAGGCGCGACCGGTCGAGCGCGTCGTAGTCGCTGGTCGCGGTCATCGTCGCTCCAGCACCACGACCGGGATCTCCCGGTCCGTCCGCGTCGCGTAGGTGTCGTAGTTCGGCCACGATCGGTTCATGAGCCGCCAGAGCTCGTCGCGCTCGGCGCCCTCGGCGGTCCGGGCGCGGACGTCGAACCGTTCACCCCGTACCTGCACGGACGCGTCCGGGTGTGCGCGTAGGTTCTCGTACCAACCGGGATGGTCGGGCGCCCCACCTTTCGACGCGACCACCACGAAATCGTCGCCGCGGCTGTCGTAGATCAGCGCGAACTTGCGGGGCTCGCCGCTCTTCCGTCCGGTGGTGGTGAGCACCAGGATGGTGGCGCCGTTCCAGAGGTAACCGAGTTCGCCGTCGGTCTCCTCGTAGCGGCGGACGTGCTCGTCGCCGACCAGGGAGAGGTCGGGCGGCGTGTACGCGGGTTCGGTCATGCGATTCCTCCTCGGAGCGCGGTGGGCGGGCGGGTCGATGCGGCGTCCCGGAGCCGGGGCACGACGTCGTCGAACAGCCGCTCGATCGTCGCGCCCGGGTCGGGCGACGCGGGCGCGAAGATCAGGTGGCGTGCCCCCGCGTCGACGAACTGCTGCAGCGACGCGGTCACCTCGTCGACGTCGCCGACCGCGGCGACGTGCTCGACCATCTTCCGGAAGTCCTGGCGGTACGTCCCGCCCAGGAACCGGGCGGCGTCGTCGCGCGCCAGCTCACCGTCGGCATCGATCCCGACGAACACGAACGCGCACCACTCGAAGTGGTCGAGCGAGCGGCCGACACGCTCGGCATGCTCGCGGATGACGGCCACCGACTCGGCGTAGCGTCGGGGCGAGTAGAGGTACGGCATCCACCCGTCACCGAGCTGCGCGGCGCGGCGCATCGCCGGCAGCTGCCGTCCCGCCACGACGATGGGCGGCCCACCGGGTTGGGCCGGCGCGGGGTGGATGCGGACGTCGTCCATCGCGTAGAAGCGACCATCGTGCGTGACCGGTTCACCGGTCCACAGCCGGCGCAGCAGCGGGATGGCCTCGTCGGTGCGGGGTCCCCGCTCCTCGATCGGGACCCGGCAGGCGCGGAACTCCCCCGGGTACTCGCCACCGATCCCGACCCCCAGCGTGACGCGGCCGCCGGTGACGCGGTCGAGGTCGGCGACCTGCTTGGCGACGATGGCGGGCGCGTACAGCGGGAGCAGCAGGATGCTGGTGCCGACCCGCACGCGCTGCGTGCGCGCGGCCAGGACGGCCAGCGCCATCATGACCTCGGGGCTCGGATTGGTGGACGCCACGTGGCCACCCATCCACAGCGCGTCGATGGGCAGCTCCTCGAGGCGCGCCAGGCGTTCCGCATCGAGCCCGGCGCCCGGGACCACGCCGAACGTGAGTGCGCTCACGCCCGGGACTCGACGGGCTGGGCGACCGACTCGGGCGTGCGCCAGAGCGCGGCGCGGCAGAACTCCCAGAGGTGATCCGCGCACTCGTCGGCGGACCGGGGCAGGGCACCGATGCCGATGGCGTGCGCGTACCCGACCACGAGGCGCATCACGAGGTCGGCGTCGTGCCGGGGGTCGGCCGCGGCGCGCGCGCCGGAGAGATCGACCCGTCGGATGTGCTCCTCGACGAGCCGCCGGTACGGCGCGAACGCGAGCTCGGACTCGGCGGGGTCGAGCTCCGAGAGCCGCAGGCGCTCCCGGGCGTGGAAGCGCAGTCGGCGGTACGCCTCCGGCTCGGTGCTCATGCGGATCGGGAGCTGGATCACGACCCGCAGCTGCTCGACGGGGTCGGACTCGCGGGCGGCGATCGCCTCCATCTCGTCGACGCCGTTCTCGACGTTCTCCTCGAGCACCGCGAGCAGCAGCTCGTCCTTGCTCCCGAAGTGGCGGTAGAAGGTCTGGAGCGCGACGCCGGCGCGGTCGGCGAGCTGCTTGACCGTGAACTGGCCCTCGCCCTCGAGCACGAGCGCCTGCCCCGCGTGGATGAGCTTCTCCGCGGGATCGCGACCGGTGCGACGGGCGGCTTCCTGCGCCCGGCGCCCGGCCCGCAGCGCGGAGCGCAGCTCCCAGCGCTTGCCGTCCCAGGCCGGTTCGTTGCCGAGATCGGGCACACGAGCGTCCACGGCCATCGCGAAAAACGGTACTAGAACCGCGCTCTTGCCGCGGCGAGAGCCGTGCTGTAGCTTGCCCCGCACCGTCGAACGAGCGCGGTCCACGGTGGACAATTCGCGACGCTCGGTGCGTGCAATGATCCATCGCCAGTGGGGGGTCGCGACGCGTTGGACGAGAAGACCGACCTGGCGCTCAGCCTGTCCGACGTCACCGTCCGGTTCGGCGGCATCGCGGCGCTGGGCGGCGTGAACCTCGACGCCGAGGACGGTCGCGTCGTCGGGATCATCGGCCCGAACGGCGCCGGGAAGACGACGCTGTTCGACGTGATCTCCGGCGTGCGCACGCCCGACCAGGGACGGGTGATCCTCGACGGCAAGGACGTGACCCGGACGCCGGCGACGGCTCGAGCCCGCTTCGGACTCCGCCGCACGTTCCAGCGCGTCCAGCCGTTCGGATGGCTCACGGTGGAGGACAACGTCCTCGCCGCTCTCGAATGGCGCAGCGGAGGAGGCGGGTTCCTCGGCGATCTCGTGGCGTTCCCGACCCGCCGGTCGCGCGAGCGGGTCCGGCGCCGGCGGGTCGACGACGTGCTCGAGCGGTGCGGGTTGGTCCCGGTGCGCAAGGAGCTGGCGGGCTCCCTTCCCATCGGCGTCGCGCGCATGGTCGAACTGGCGCGCGCCATCGCTGATCCGCCAAAGGTGCTGCTCCTCGACGAGCCGGCGTCGGGGCTCGACGAGACGGAAACGGTTCGCCTCGGCGAGCAGATCCAGGCCGTGCGCGACGAGACCGGTTGCGTCGTGCTCCTGGTCGAGCACAACGCGGGGTTCGTCATGGAGCAGAGCGACCGCGTCGTGGTACTCAACCTCGGCACCGTGCTCGCGGACGGGACGCCCGAGGAGGTCCAGCGCAACCAGGCCGTACGCGACGCGTACCTCGGCGAGCCCGATGCGCGAGCGATGAGTACGAACACGTCATGAAAGAATTCTGGAACCTCGTCTTCTCCGGGCTCGTGACCGGAGCGATCTACTCGATCATGGCGTCGGGCCTCGTGCTGACCTACACGACGTCGGGGATCTTCAATTTCGCGCACGGCGCCGTCGCGTTCGCGACGGCCTACCTCTACTACCAGCTCCACACCGCGCTGGGTGTGCCGATCGTTCCCGCGGTGGTGCTCAGCGCGTTCGTCTTCGCACCGGTGCTCGGACTGCTCCTGGACCGGATCTTGCTCCGACGGCTGTCGAAGGCACCGGTCTACGCGCGGATCGTCGGCACCATCGGGCTGCTGGTCGCGCTCCCGGCGCTGGTGCAGTGGCTGGTGATCAGCCTCGGCAACGACGTCCTCGACCTCGGGTTCCGTAGCAACGAGGCGATCAACGAAGGGCTCGCGGTTCCCGGGATCTGGACGACCCCGCCCGACAACTACAAGGTCGGTGGTGTCGTCCTCAACAGCGACCAGATCGCGGTCTTCGTGATCGCCGCGCTGGCCGCGATCGTGCTGTGGTTCGTGATCCGGCGCACCCGCGTCGGCCTCGAGATGCGGGCGGTCGTCGACCGGGAGACGTTGGCCGGTCTGCGCGGCGTGAACGCGGCGCGCACGTCGGCCGGCGCGTGGGTGATGACGATGGTGCTGGCCGGACTCGGTGGCATCCTCATCGCCCCGCTGTTCCAACTGCAGGACTTCGTCTTCACGTTGGTGGTGCTGGGCTCGTTGGCGGCGGTGGTCTTCGGCGGTCTCCGGTCGATCCCGATCGCGTTCGCCGGCGGTCTGCTGCTCGGCGTCGTGCAAAACCTCGTCGCGGGGTACAGCGACGACGTCCTGCCCGGGTGGTTGAGCAACCTGAGCGGCCTGAAGTCGTCGGTGCCGTTCCTCCTGGTCATCGTCCTGTTGTTCTTCTTCGGTCGGGACCGGTCGCGCCAAGCCGGCTCGGTGGCCGACGACGTTCCGCCGCCGGACCATCGGGAGGGCCTGCCGAAGTGGCGGCGTCGCCTGCCCTGGGCGGTGTGGACGTTCGTGCTCGTCGCGTTCTCGTTGCAGTGGTTCGGCGCGTCGTGGTTGCAAGCGGACACCTACGACCAGACCGTCATCGCCCAGAGCCTGGCCATGGCGGTGATCTTCTTGTCGTTCGTGGTCGTGACCGGGATGAGCGGCCAGGTGAGCCTCATGCAGGCCAGCTTCGTGACCGCCGGCGGCTTCGCCGCCGGATGGGCACTGACGCACGACTTCGGGGTCGACATCCCGTTGGTCGCGTCGCACGGGCAGATCAACTTCCTCTGGGCGATCCTGCTCGGCGCGTTGGCCGCCGCCGCCCTCGGCGCCCTGTTGGCCATCCCCTTGTCGAAGCTCGGCGGCGTGAACTTTGCCTTGGGCACCTTGGCGTGGGCGTTCTTCCTCGCCCTCGTGCCCTGGTCGGCAGAGTCCATCCGCAACGGGCAGGCCGGGTGGGTCATCCGATCGCCGACGCTCGACATCCCCGGCCTGAACTGGGTCAACGACGTGCTCGTCCGCGGCCTCTCGGCGAACCCCGACATCGCAAAGCTCGAGAAGCTCGACTTCAGCCAGCTCCCGGAGCAGATCCTGCTGTTCCTCGCGATCTTCGGGCTGCTCACCCTCATGGTCCACGCGCTCATGCGCTCGTCGTCCGGGCGCGCCATCCACGCGGTGCGCAGCTCGGAGGTCGCGGCGCAGGCGTCCGGAATCGCGGTCAACCGGGCCAAGGTCCTGACCTTCGCTCTCTCGGCTGCGATCGCCGGCATCGGTGGCGTGCTACTCGGTCTGTTCTCGTTCCAGATGACCGACACGACCGCGCCGCCGCTCGTGGGGTTGTTCTGGCTCGCGCTCGCGGTCACCTTCGGCATCCGCCGCCCCGGTGGCGCGCTGCTCGCGGGGTTCGCATTCGCGGGCAGCACCGCGGTGTTCCACTGGATCTCGACCGACCTCCTGTCCGGCGGCACCGTCAACGCGCTCATCACGTCGGTGTTCTTCGTGCCGATCCTCTCGGGTATCGGTGCCATCCAGCTCGCCCAGGAACCCGACGGCATCCTCTCGCTGGCCGGACAGCAGAAGCTGGCCCGGAAGCGTGAGCGGGCGCGCAAGGCGCGCATCGCCGAGGTCGAGGCGCAGGCACACGGGGGCGCCGTCCCCGAGCACGAGCGCACCCATTCGACCGGCGCCGACGCCGCGCCGGAGCCGGTCGAAGATGCCACGTTCGTGATGCGACACATCGTCGCGGGGTACGGCGACGCCGAGGTGCTCCACGGTGTCGACCTCCGCCTCGACCGCGGCAGGATCACCGCGCTGCTCGGCGCCAACGGAGCCGGGAAGTCGACGCTGTGCTCGGTCGCCGCGGGGATGGTGGATGCGAGCATCGGCACGGTGCACCTGCTCGGCGACGACATCACCACCGCGCCCATGTTCCGCCGGGCCCACGACGGCGTGCTCCTCGTCCCCGAAGCGCGTGGCATCTTCCCCGGGCTCACCGTCGAGGAGAACCTCACCGTGAGCCTCCGCGACGAGAAGCTGCGCAACGTCGCCTACGAGCGGTTCCCCATCCTCGCCGAGCGGCGGAAACAACAGGCCGGTCTGCTCTCCGGAGGCGAGCAGCAGATGCTCAGCCTCGCGCCGATGTTGGCCAATCCGCCGGTCGTCCTCATCGCCGACGAGCCCACCCTCGGGCTCGCACCGCTCGCCGCCGACGCGGTGATCCAGTCGATCGTCGACCTTCGCGATCTCGGCTGTGCCGTACTGCTGGTCGAGGAGCACGCACAGAACGCGCTGGCCGTCGCGGACACTCTGGTGTTCATGGAGCTCGGGAACGTCGTCTGGCGCGGCGCCCGCGAGGATGCCGACATGGAACTCCTGGCGGGCGCGTACCTCGGCGCCGGACGCTGACGCCGAGGGATGCAGTCGGCCGAGGAACTGGTCGCTCACACCATCGAGCGGGTGGAGCTCGGTGACTTCGGCGGTGACACGTTCATGACCGGGCTGCAGGCGCTGATCGAGAGCCTCGAATGCGATGCCCGACTCGACGACGCGACGACAACAGGGGTGGAGACGACGATGAGCCATCGGCTCGAGAACCGTCTCCGCGTCGAAGCGTGGTACGCCGCCGAGGGCACCGGCACGGACGACGCGGTGGAGGGCCCACTGTCGATCATGGGGCTCCCCCGCACCGGGACGACCGCGGTCGGCAACGTCATGTCGCTCGATCCACAGTTCCGCCCACTGCGTGTCTGGGAGGAGCTGGATCTCTGCCCACCTCCCGTCCTCGAGCGGGAGCACGACGACCCGCGGCGCATCGCGTACATCGAGTCGACCGCCGCGCTGCACGAGCAGATGCCCGAGCTCGCGGCGATGCACCTCTACGACACCGACGCCACGGCCGAGGACGTGCACCTGCTCGGTCTCGAGTTCCGCTCGCAGGAGATGACGCTCCCTGTGTTCGTGTACCGCCGGTGGTGGCGCGAGGCCGACATGACGGACGTGTACCGGTACCATCGCCGCGCGATTGTGCTGCTGCAGTCGAACCGACCGCCGAACCGCTGGCTGTTCAAGTCGCCGTACCACTGCTATCACCTCGACGCGATCGTGGAGATCTATCCCGATGCTCGCTTCGTGATGACGCATCGCGACCCGATCAAGGCGATTCCGTCGGCGGTGAGCTTCATCACCGCGCTCTACCCTCCCGGCGCCCGCGTGGGCCACGACCTCCGTGAGCTCGGGCCGCACTACGCCGAGCACCTCCGCATCGGGCTCGAGCTCGAGATCGCGGCGCGTCGGCGTGTCGGACCCGACCGGTTCCTGGACGTGCATCACCGTGACTACGTGGCCGATCCCATGGGCCAGTTGGAGCGCATCTACGAGTTCGCCGGGCTCGGGCTCACACCGGCAACGCGGAAGGCGATGGAGCAGTGGCACGCCACCAATCGCAGCGGCGCACACGGCGTGCACCGATACATCCCGGAGGAGTTCGGCTTGCGCGACGACCAACTCCGATCGGACTTCCGCTTCTACACCGATGAATACGGCATCGAGCTGGAGGGCGCAACGCGGTGATCAGCGGCGAGAAGATCCTGGTCACGGGGGTGCACGGCGCGGTCGCCTTCCCGCTCGCCCGCGCCCTCGCGGCGGACAACGAAGTCTGGGGTGCGGCGCGGTTCACGGATCCGTCATCCCGCACGAAGGTCGAGGAGGCCGGCATCACGGCGCGTGTGGTCGACCTCGGCGCCGGCGCCCTCGACGAGCTCCCGGACGACTTCACGTACGTGTTGCACCTCGCGTACTTCCGAGGGGGCAACGACGCGTTCGGCGAGTCGTTCCGAACCAACGCCGAGGGAACCGGACTGGTGCTGCAGCACTGCAGACGAGCGAAGGCCGCGCTGGTGATGTCGTCCCACGTGATCTACACACCGACCGACGACCCGTGGCACGCGCACCGCGAGGACGGGCCGGTCGGCGGCATGTGGGCGCCCTGGGCACCGACCGCGCCGAGCGCGAAGGTCGCCGAGGAGTCGGTGGCGCGCTTCTGCGCGGCGCGCGTTCGATCTTCCGGTGACGATCGCCCGGCTCAACACGGTCTACGGTCCGGATCCCAGGTACCTCCCGTCGATGAACGCGCTCGCGATCGCCAGGGGCGATCCCGTCGGCGTCCGCGGCGACCCCTGCCCGCACTCGCCGATCCACATCGACGACATGATCTGGCAGCTCGAGCCGCTCCTCGGTGCCGCCGGCATCCCGGCCAAGGTCGTCAACTGGTCCGGCGACGAGAATGTGACGACACACGCGTGGTGCGACCTCGCCGCCGAGGTCACGGGAGCGCCGGCGGAGGTCACGGTCCGCACGGTGCCTGGTGCGCCGTGCCAGAACGTCGCCGATCCCACGCTCCGACGTTCGATCACGGGTCCCTGTCGCGTCGGCTTCGCGGAGGGCTATCGGCGGTCCGTCGAAGCGCTGATCCGAGGAGCATGACCATGCCCGAGGACCCCGTGCCGTTCCTGATCGCATTCGATCCTGCCGAGATCGACGATCTGCAACGGCGACTGCGCAGCATCAGGTGGCCGGAACGAGAGACGGTCGGCGACTGGTCGCAGGGTGTGCCGCTCGCCTTCCTGCAGGACCTCGTCTCCTACTGGTGTGACACGTACGACTTCGACGCGGCCGTCGAGCGGATGAACGTGTGGCCGCAGTTCACCACCCGCATCGACGACCTCGACATCCACTTCCTGCACGCCCGTTCGCGCGAGCACGACGCGCTGCCGCTCGTCATCACCCACGGTTGGCCGGGCACCTTCGTCGAATTCCTCGAGGTCATCGGACCCCTCACCGATCCCACTGCGCATGGCGGCGACCCGCGGGACGTGTTCCACGTCGTGTGCCCCTCACTGCCCGGCTACGGGTTCAGTGACCGACCATCGACCCGAGGGCGGGGTCTCCCCTGGATCGCGGACGCGTGGGCCCGCCTGATGGCGAGGCTCGGGTACGACCGGTACGGAGCGCAGGGCGGGGACTGGGGGTCGGCCGTCACCTGCATCCTCGGCGAACAGGACCGCGAGCACGTCACAGGTATCCACGTGAACATGCCGACGGTGATGCTGGCACCTCCCGACGAAGCGACGACCGAGCAGGAGCGCCGCAATTACGAGGCCTTCCAGTGGCACACCCGGTGGGGTGCCGGCTACCAGCACGTGCAGTCGACGCGGCCACAGACCCTGGGCTACGGGCTCGTCGATTCCCCGGTCGGCCAATTGGCGTGGACGGTCGAGAAGTTCTGGGCGTGGACGGACTGCGACGGCGACCCGTACAACGTCTTCAGCCGTGAGCAGCTGCTCGACAACGCCACCGTGTACTGGTTCACCGCCACCGGTGCCTCCTCGGGCCGGCTCTACTGGGAGAGCGCGGGCCCCGCGGCGACGAGTGACCCGGCCGCCGCCGCGATCCTGCAGATGGGTGAGGTCACCGTGCCCAGTGGATGCTCGGTCTTCCCGCGCGAGCTCCGCCGGCCCTCGCGGCGCCAGGCGGAGGCGCGTTTCACGAATCTCCACTACTGGAACGAGCCGGCGAGGGGCGGGCACTTCGCCGCCTTCGAGCAGCCGGCGATCTTCGTCGACGAGCTGCGAGCATCGTTCCGTCCGCTCCGAAACGGATCGGCACGCTGACGTAGGGAAGAACCACGATGATCGAGCTCGCGACGGAGATCCGTTGGCAGGACCGCAGGTTCGAGGTGCCGATGGAGCGGATCATGCTCTCCGAGGAGCTCGGCTACGACGCGGTGTTCACCGCCGAGGGCTGGGGCTCGGAGTGCTTCACGCCACTGGGGTACGTCGCCGGGCGCACCGAGCACCTGAAGCTCGGCACGCGCGTGGCGCGCGTCACGGGCCGGTCCGCGGTCACGATGGCGATGACGTATCGCACGCTCGACCACATGACCGGCGGTGGGCGCGTCATCGCCGGGCTCGGCAACGGCGACCCGGTCCTCGCCGAGACGACCGACGGCGTGCCGTGGGGCGATCGCCCGGCGGCGCACATGCGCGACTACGTCGCGATCATGCGCCAGGCGCTCGAGGGCGACCCCATCGAGCACCAGGGCCGTGACGTGTCGGTCCCCTACCGCGGACCCGGCGCGCAGCGCGATACGGCAGGGAACCCTCTCCCGCCACGACGCGTCGGATTGGAGCCGATCTCCGACATCCCCATCATGCTGGGCGCGTCCTTCCCGCGAACGATCAGGCAGACGGCCGAGATCGCCGACGGCTGGATGCCCGCGAACTTCGCACCCGGCATGCTGCCGGCGTTCCGGCCCTACCTCGACGACGGCTTCGCCCGCGCCGGGAACGGCAAGGGCGTCGACACGTTCGCGATCTGGGCCCACGTCGACGTCAACGTCGCCGATGACGTGCGCGAGGCCATGCGGCCCTTCAAGGAGTACGTCATCACCTGGTCCCAGCGCCAACAGAAGTTCATGGAGGCTCGCGGGTTCGCAGGACTCGCCGAGCGGCTGCGCGAGCTCCTGTTCCCGGACGAGGAGGGCTTCGAGCCCGCCGTGTTCGCGGTGCGGGTGCAGGAGCTACCGAAGACGGGAGCCCGGTGGGAGGCTGCGCTCGACGCGGTACCCGACGAGTACATCGACGAGGGCAACTGGCTGGCCGGCCCGATCGAGCGGATCCGTCGGCGCGTGCAACCGTGGTTCGACTGCGGGATCACCGGGCTCATCGTCCGCTACGGCCACCAGTTCACCCACGAGCGGATGGTCGAGAACCTCGAGGTGTTCCGCGTCATCGCGGACGCCGCCGGCAAGACACCGCGGACGATGTGATCGAGAGGCGAGACAGTGCTCGAGGACAAGAAGATCCTGCTCACCGGACCCGCGGGCAACATCGGCTATCCCCTCGCACGCGACCTCGCGAAGCGCAACGAGGTCTGGGGCATCTCGCGCTTCGGTGATCCGGCGGAGCGGCGCAAGGTCGACGACCTCGGTGTGATCACGCGTTCGATCGACCTCGGGGAGTGCGAGTTCGGGGATCTGCCGGACGACTTCGACTACGTGTTGCACCTCAGCGCGTTCATCTTCGGCGACGACTACGACCAGGCGATCCGCGTGAACGCCGAGGGCACCGCGCTGCTCATGGGGCACTGTCGCAAGGCCAGGGCGATCCTCGTGATGTCGAGCACCGGCGTGTACCGGCCGAACCCGGATCCGTGGCACGAGTTCCTGGAGACGGAGGTCCTCGGCGACTCGCAGATCCCGGGGGTTCCCCTCTACTCGATCTCCAAGATCGCCGAGGAGGCCGTCGCGCGTGCCGTCGCGCGACAACTGGAGATCCCGACGGTCATCGCCAGGATGAACGCCGCCTACGGCGAGACCGGGTCGGGGGGGTTACCCGGCATGCAGTTCGACAAGATCCGCGACGGCGAGCAGGTCGTGCTGCGCTGGGATCCCAACCCGTACAGCCCGATCCACGACCGCGACATCTTC
Organism: uncultured Actinomycetes bacterium; assembly: GCA_963819475.1. Taxonomy (GTDB): domain Bacteria; phylum Actinomycetota; class Acidimicrobiia; order IMCC26256; family DASPTH01; genus DASUAS01. Next base: position 159,590 of record CAWFWE010000008.1, on the reverse strand, counting down.
GAGCAGACCGAGGCGCTGCTCGACGCGGCGGCGCCGTCTTGTCCGATCGTCAACTGGGGCGGCGACGAACCCGTCGCCGCACAGGAGTGGTGCCGCTACTTCGGCGAGATCCTCGGCGTCGTGCCCGACGTCGTCCTCGGCGACTTCCCCCACTCGCAACGCGGCGTCGTGCTCGACAACACCAAGCGCCTCGCCATCACCGGTCCGTGCACGGTGAGCTGGCGCGACGGCATGCGAACGCTCGCCGAAGCGCACCGGCAGCGCCCGCCCGAGGGCTGAGGGCCGGGGGTCGAAACCCCCGGCCCTCGTCCGTATCGTCAGTCGACCGGCCTCAGGACGGGTAGCCGCCCGAGAACTTCTTGTCGATCTTCACGTACTTCGACGTGCACGAGTACGGCTGCACGATCGAGAACTGCGTCCCGTCGTCGAAGAGGAGCGTCGCGCACGCGTTGTCCGAGATCTCGTACGACTTCGGATAGATCGTCGGGCCGACCGTGTCCTTGATCTGGTAGGTCAGCCCGGCCGCCGCCTTCTGGATCGCCGCGGTGGTGAGCGTCTTGTTCGCCTTCAGGGCTTGCTTGATCGCCTGGATGAACATGTCGGCCCCGAAATAGGACCCGGCGAGCCCGATCGTCTTCTGCGTCCCCGGCTTGAACGCGTCGACGTCCTTCAGCATCTGCTGGATGCCCTTGGAGTTCGACTCATAGCCCGCGAACTGCACGAAGACGTACGAGTTCTTCAGCGCCTGCAGCAGGATGCTCGAGTAGTAGGGCGACAGGATGGTGCCGGTGTACCCGCTGCTCTTCATCAGGTTGAAGATCTGCAGGGAATTGGTGGCGGGGACCGACGAGTAGACGACGTCGGGCTGCTTCCCGCCGTTCGACGTCAGGAGCGCCTGGGCGAACGGCGTGTAGTCACCCACCACCGCGGGCGGTGCCGGGAACGCACCCTTGGCGTACACCACCTTGAAGCCGGCCGCCTCGGCCGCCGACGCCGAACCCGCCACGCTGACCTTGCCGGAATTCAGGTCGGTACCCATCAGCGCAGCCGTCGGGTTCTTGATCCCCTTCTTGGCCAGCTCCTTCTTCAGCAACTGCCACTGCACGTTCGGGACCTGCTTCGGCTCGTCGCGGATGATGCATCCGTAGACGCCGAAGGCCCAGCCACTGGATGAGTCCGGGCAGTACGCGCTGGAGTAGCCCGGTCCGAAGGCCGGGATCTGCTGCTGGGCCAGGTAGTCGGCCGGCAGCACCGTCGACACGTCGGGCACGATCGCAACCACGCCTTCCTGCGTGACGAGGCGACGAGCCTCCGAGAGCGCGGTGCTCGGATCGTTGTTGTCGTCGGTGAAGCCCGCGAATTCGAAGGTGTAGCCCTTGACCTCCTTCGTCTCGTTGGCCCGCTGGAACCGGGCCTGCGCGCCGACGGGCGCGTCGTTGGCGTACGTCCTCGCGAGGCCCAGGCCTGCCACCTTGATCGTCTTGTCGACGTTCACCGCGCGAGGCGCGGACGCGCCGCCCGTCGCTGGCGTGAGCAGCGCGGCCATGAGGCCGGTCACCGCGGCGACGATCACAAGCCCGATCCCGCGCTTCTTCTTCCTGCTGTTCATGGGTCCCCCCTCGGGTGTCACGGCGTCGCAGTCACGACGCCCAGTTGTCTACAGGATTTTCCGGGAGAAGTCCGGTCATCGATCTCGTGTCCCGATGGGTCGGACGCGTGGTCCCGCGCGTCGTTCGAGCGTCCTCGGCGGATCCTCGAACATGCATGATGGTCGCCGTGCTCCGGACGACTCGCTCACCGGCGGGAAGCACTTCGAGCGCGAGTCGGGCTTCGTCACCGACGTCGAGGATCACGGAGGCGCACGCTCATTTCGCTCGGTTCCCCACTCCCACGGCCGGCGGCCGCTTGTCTGTCATTTGAGACGAGGCGCCAGGATGCTAGTCTCTCGGTCGCCTGGAGGTCAACCGTGCCCGTCGCGCCGTCACCCGCCGTCAGCCGAGCCTGCGACGTCTTGGCGCTGCTCGCCGAAGAAGCCGAGCAGCCGTTGCGCCTCGCCGACGTCGCGCGGCGTCTCGACATGCCCCGGGCCACCTGCCAGACGATCCTGCTCGCGCTCTGCGAGCGCGGCTTCGCGGTGCGTCACGACCCGGCCATCGCCTACACGCTCGGACCCGCGTGCGTGCGCGTCGGCGAGGCGGCCGGGCGGTCCCTGCCCGTGGTCGCGCTCGCGGCGGAAGCGGTCGCGACCCTGGCGCGCCTGACCGGGTTCGCCTCCGGCTCCGTCCTGCGCGCCGGCGAGACCGTGCAGGTCGCCGACGCCGCGCCGGGGATGGACCCATTCGGTCCGCGGGTGGCACTCGGTCAGGGGGTGTCGTTCGTCGCGCCGTTCGGGGCGGTGTTCGCCGCGTGGTCCGACGACAGGATTCGCGCCTCGTGGCTCGACCGCTGCGACCCGCCGCTCGACGAGCGCGAGCGGGCGCGCTACCGCGACGCGCTCGCGGCCACACGCGTCGCGGGTGGGTGCTCTCGGTGCGTCCCGAGCAGCGCCCCGACCTCACCGAAGTGATCATGGGCGTACGGGGCGATGTGACGCGCGCGGACGATGACGCGACGCGGGCGCTCGCCCACACCGAGTACCTCGCGAGCACGTTGGCGCCCGGCACGAAGCATCGGGTGAGTCAGCTGAGCGCGCCCGTGTTCGACCACGCCGGGCACGTCGTCCTCGGCCTGATGTTGATCGGTCCCGCGTACGACCTCAGCACCGAGGAGATCGACGCGGTCGGTGCGCTGTTGCGCGACGCCGCGCGCGACGTGATGAAGGCTCTCGGGGGCGTGCTCCCGGACGACGAGGAGTTGCGATGACCATCCCTGTGGCGACGCCCCTGCCCCTGCCCCAGACGCTCGATGAGGCGCTCGACCCGGCATGGCTCAGCGCCGCACTCGGGCAGCGCTACCCCGGCATCGAGGTGACCGGCGTGACGCTCGGCGAGATCGACTGCCGGGTGTCGACGAATGCCCGCTTCACGATCGAGTGCGCCGGTGGTGTCCCGACGGGCCTGTCGCCCCACCTCTGCATCAAGGGCTACTTCGGCGAGGAGGGGAGGCCGTACGCGCACATCGGTGAGGGCGAGGCACGCTTCTACGCCACCTTCGCCGAGCCGATCGGTGTGCGTACGCTGCGCAGCCAGTTCGCGGCGGCCGACGCCGAGAGCGGCGGCGGCGTCTTCATCACCGAGGACGTGGTCGTCGACGGCGGTGAGTTCCTGAACGCGCTGTCGCCGTACTCGGTCGAGCAGACCGCGCAGAGCCTGAGTGAGTTCGCGCGCCTGCATGCCTACGGCTGGGGCCTGCCCGACACCGTGCGAGAGCCATGGCTGGCGCCCAAGATCTTCACGTACTTCCAGCGCCGGGGCGTCGAGGACATCCAGGAGAACTTTGACGGCTGGGTGGGCGAGGAGGTGGCCGACGAGGTCCGGGACGCACCGCGTCTCATGGCTGCGATGCGCGAGTTCGACGCGCGCGGCGAAGGCCCGGGCTGGACCGTGATCCACGGCGACGCGCACGTCGGCAACATCCTCCTCGCCGGCGACGGACGGCCGTCGCTCGTCGACTGGCAGCTCGTGCAGCGCAACTTCTTCGGCTTCGACATCGGTTACCACGTCGCGTCGGCGCTCACGACGGAGGACCGGGAGCGCGCGGAGCGCGACCTGCTGGAGCACTACCTCGATGAGCTGCGCGCACACGGTGTGGAGCCGCCGACGCGAGAAGTCGTCTGGCAGGCGTACCGCATGGGCACCGTCTACGGGTACTTCATGTGGGGGATCACCAAGATCGTGAAGCCACCGATCATCAGGGTGCTTCTCCAACGCCTCTCCGCGGCGGTGGCGGCGCACGACGGCTTCGCTGCCGTCGGGGTGTGACCGTCCGCTTCCCGGCGGGTGTGAACCGGACCGCCGCTCGTCGCCGCGATTGACGCGCCGGCGGCGGAAGTGGTCGAGTGCTCGCGATGATCAGCGTCCTCGACATGCTCTCGGTCGAGCCCGGCCGCCTCGACGACGTCCACCGCCGGATGCGCGACGAGCTCGTGCCGTTGATGGCGGAGCTCGAGATGCACCTGCTGCGCACCTGGATGACACCGGCGGTGGAGCTGCTCGACCGGCCGACCGAGCTGCTGTACCTCTGGGACCTGGCCGACGTCGCCGCGTTCTGGCGGATGCGGACGGCCGCGGCCGGGGATCCGCGGGTGCTCGCCGTCTGGCACGGGATCGACCCCATGATCACGCGGCGCGAGCGCAGGCTGATGTGCGATCCCGAGGACGAGACGGTGCTCCGGTGATCCGCACCACGAGCTTCGTCCACCTGCGGCCGGATGCCGACCCGCAGTGCGTCGACCGGTTGGTGGAGGCGGTGCGGGCCGCCGACCGAGAGGTCGAGGCGCTCGCCGTCGATGCCGCCCGGACCACGCCCAACAGCCACCGGGCGGGCGACGTCATGCTGCTCGCCGCCTTCGTCGACGGGGAGGCCGCGGCCCGCGCCCGGGAGCATCCGTACGTCGAGTCGGTGCTGCGCCCGCTCGTCGAGGCGTGCGCCGCGCACGTCGAGACGGTCCGCTACCCGCAGGGCCCGGCGACGCTGCGGCAACCGGACCTCACCGGCGGCATCCACCGCACGTTGCTGCTGCAGGTCGACCCGGAGACGGACCCGACCCTGATCGAACGCTTCGAGCGCGACCTGGCCGACATGCCCCGCTACATCGACAGCATCCGGAACTCGGCGCTGAGCCGGGTCGAGTCGATGACCGCTTCGCTCGGGCCCGAGTACACGCACGTCTGGGAGCAGGAGTTCGTCGACCTCGACGGGTTGACCGGCCCGTACATGATGCACGGGTACCACTGGTCGCTCGTCGACACGTGGTTCGACGCGCAGGCGGCGCACCCCATCGTGGACCCGCGGTTGATCCATGCCTCGTGCGGCCTCCGGCGCGGCCTCCTCGCGTGCGGATGACCGCGCCGCGGTGGCCGCGCCGGCCGTGGTCGGCCGGGAACCCCGTTCGTAGACTGCCCGCATCACCCACCACGGTCGGGAGCTGATCTCGCGTGACGAGCACCATCGAAGAGGCCCAGTCGGTCGACACGCCGGAGCAGGCGGCGTTCCGCGCCGAGGTGCGCAGGTTCCTCGCCGCCAACTCGCATCCGAAGCAGGAGACCAGCCCGTGGGCGGTGACCTTCCACACCGACCCCGAGGGCGCCGGGCGCGCCTTCGAGGCGGGTCGCGCCTGGCAGCGCACCCGGTTCGAGCACGGCATGACCGGCTTCACCTACCCGAAGGACGTCGGCGGCCAGGGCGGCGAAGCCTGGCAGGAGCGCATCTACGACGAAGAAGCCGCCCGGTACGAGGCGTCGTCGGGGTTCATCCGGTCGACGATCATGATGCTCGGCCCCACGCTCATGGCGTTCGGGACCGACGAGCAACAGCGCGAGCTGATCCCCCGCCTCCTGTCGGGCGAGGACGCGTGGTGCCAGCTGTTCAGCGAGCCCGGGGCCGGCTCCGACCTCGCCAGCCTCGCGTGCCGCGCGGTGCGCGACGGCGACGACTTCGTCGTCACCGGGCAGAAGGTGTGGAACTCCGCCGCGCAGTGGTGCGACCACGGCATGCTGCTGGCGCGCACGAACCCCGATGCCCCGAAGCACCACGGCATCACCTTCCTGCTCGTCGACATGCACAGCCCGGGCATCGAGGTGCGCCCGCTGATCCAGGCCACGGGCGCCGCGCACTTCAACGAGGTCTTCTTCGAGGACGTGCGGGTGCCGGTGAGCGCCGTGCTCGGCGAGATCGACGGCGGCTGGGCCGCCGCCCGCACGGTGATGTCGAACGAGTCGGCGATGATCGGGGGCTCGGGGAGCAGCACCTTCGCCAACCTGCTCCTGCTGGCGCAGGAGTTCGAACGCACCGACGACCCGGTCGTACGGCAGCGCCTGGCCGACTATTACGCGCGGGAGAAGGCGCTCGGTCTGCTGGCCGACCGCATCATGACCGCGGTGCGCCGACGCGAGCGACCGCCCGTCGACCCGTCGATCCTGAAGTTGTTCATCGCGGTGAACCGCGCCATCTCGGGGGACCTCGCGGTGGCGATCGCGGGTCCGGCCGGCCTGCTCGAGGACGACGAGGTCAGCCGCTGGGTGGAAGCCGAGCTCCTGGCGCGGTACGGCATCTCGATCGGCGGCGGCACCAACGAGGTGCAGCGCAACAACCTCGCCGAGCGCGCGCTCGGCCTCCCGAAGGAACCGAGCACCGATCGCGGCGTCGCCTGGAGCGAGACGCTGCGGAGCTGAGCGTTGCGACACGGGGGGTCCGCCACCCCGTCCGATCGCCCGACCATCGTCCTCGTACACGGCGCCGGTCACACCGCCGAAGTGTGGCGGGAGGTCCAGGCGCGGCTCGATCACGCGTCGGTCGCGGTCGATCTCCCCGGGCGGCGGGACCGGGTGGCGGCGATTGCCGAGGTCACGATCGACGAGGCCGCGACGAGCGTCGCCGCCGACGTCGCGGACACGACCACGGGTCCGCTCGTCCTGGTCGGCCACTCCGCGGGTGGCGTGGTGCTCCCCGGTGTCGCCGCCCGCCTCCCCGACCGCGTCGACCACCTCGTGTTCGTCGCCGGCCTGTGCGCGCGCGACGGCGAGCGGGTCGTCACCGATGTGCGGCCCGACGCCGCCGACCACATGGCCGCGCGGCTCGAGCAGGCCCGCGCCGAGCTCCGCGGCGCGATGCTCGATCCGGACCCGGCCATCCCGGACGTCACCGCCATCACCACCGACGTGGCGATGCCGATCGACTCGCTCAACTACATGAGCCAGGTCGTCTCGTGGCGCGGAGTGCGCGACGGGACCGGCCGCACGTTCGTGCGCTGCCTGCGCGACCGGATCCAGAGCCGCGCGCTCCAGGCGAAGCTCATCGAGAACTGCGGGGCGACGTCGGTGGTCGACCTCGACGCCGGGCACACACCCGCGGTCTCGGTGCCGGCCGAGCTGGCCCGGATCCTCGATCGCGTCGCCGACGACGTGGTCACGACCGCGCCCGCCTGATCACTTCGGCGCGAAGCGCTGCCCCCCGTCGAGGCGGATCGTGCCACCGTTGAGCATCGGGTTCTCGATGATGGCGACGGCCAGTCAGCGCGTATTCGTCGGGTCGGCCCATGCGCTTCGGGAACGCGGCGTCGGCGGTCAGGCCGCGCTCGAACTCCTCGGGGATCCCGGCGGTGAGACCGGTGGCGAACAGGCTCGGTGCGATCGTGTTCACGCGGATGCCCACCGAGCCGAGGTCGCGGGCCATCGTCAGCGACATGCCGGCGATGCCGGCCTTGGCCGCGGTGTACGCCACCTGCCCGATCTGGCCCTCGAACGCCGCGATCGACGCGGTGTTGATGATCACGCCGCGCTCGTCGTCGGCGTTCGGCTCGTTGGTGCTCATCTGCCATGCAGCGAGCCGGGCGACGTTGAAGGTGGCGATCAGGTTGAGGTCGACGACCTGGCGGAACGTCTCCAGCGGAAGGGGACCCTCGCGGGTCACCGTCCTCGCGGCGACGCCGCCGCCGGCGGTGTTGACGACGGCGTCGAGCCCGTCGAGGGCGGCGATGGCGTCGGTGATGGCGGCCTCGGTGCCCTCGAAGTCGGTCACGTCGCACGGGAGGAACGAACCGCCGAGCGTGGCGGCCACCTCGGCGCCGTCACTCGCCGGTCGATCGAGGATCGCCACCTTCCCACCCCCGGCCACGATGCGCTCGGCGGTGGCCTTCGCCATCCCGGACGCACCTCCGACCGCGATGGTGCGCAATCCCTGCAGTTCCATGGATGATCCCTTCGGGAGGGCGAGGCGGGGCGCCCCGCGTCGGAGTGCGAGCCTTACACGTTCCCCGGGATCACTTCGCCACGTAGCCGCCGTCGACCGGCAGCAGGACGCCGGTGATGTTCTTGGCCTCGTCGGACGCGAGGAAGAGCGCGGCGGCGGCGCAGTCCTCGGCGGTGACGATCCGCCCGTTGGGTTGCAGCGACGCGGCCATGGCGAGGTAGTCGTCCGGCGGTTCGACGAACGGCTGACTCGGGTCGGCCATGATGAAGTTGGTCAGCGGCATCGTGCCCGGGCAGATCGCGTTCACCCGGATGTCGAACGGGGCGCACTCGATGGCGAGCCCCTTGGTGATCTGGTTCACCGCGCCCTTGGTGGCGCCGTAGACCACGCTCCCGAACCCGACCATCCCCGCGATCGAGCCGGTGTTCACGATCACCCCGCCGTCGCCCTGGGCCTTGAACCGGATCACCGCGTGCTTGCAACCGTGGAACACCCCACCGAAGTTGATCTCGGTGAGCCGGCGCCAGTCGGCGCCGGTCGAGTCCTCGAACGACGCACCCGGCTTCATGCCGGTCACCCCGGCGTTGTTGAACATGACGTCGAGGCGGCCGAACTGCTCGACCGCGGCGGCGACCGCGCCGGCGACGTCGTCCTCCACGGTCACGTCGCAGTGGTGCGCGACGGCGATGCCGCCCGCGTCCTCGACCAGGCGCACCGTCTCCTTCGCCCAGTCGTCCTGCACGTCGGCGACCAGGACGCGTGCACCCTCGTCGGCGAACCGCCGCGCCGATGCCCGTCCGACACCCGACCCCGCGCCGGTGATCACCACCGCCTTGCCGTCCAACCGCTTGCCCGAATTCACGCAACCACCTCCGACACCTTGAGCTCGATGATCCGGTCCCAGTCGTAGCCGAGCTCCAGCAGCACCTCTTCGGTGTGCTCTGCGTGCCCGGGCGCCCGTCGCAGCGCGGTGGGCTGCTCGTCGAACTGCACCGCCCCGGTGGGCAGCGAGTAGTGGACGTCGCCGTCGTTGACGGTGCCGAGGTAGCCGTTGTGGTCCACCGAGGGTCCGCTCATGCGCGCGGTGGCACGGCCGGCGTGAAGCGGAACAGCTTCTCCGCGTTGCCGCGCTGGATCTTGTACTGCGTCTCCGGGGGCAGATCGGCGAGCAGCTTCTTCGCCACGCCGATGCAGTCGGGCCACGTGGTGTCGCTGTGCGGGTAGTCCGTCTCCAGCATCACGTTGTCCTCGCCGATGATGTCGAGCGAGCGCAGGCCCGACGACTCCTCGATGAAGCACCCGAAGATGTGGTCGCGGATGGTCGCCCGCACGTCGAGCCGGTCGAGGTCGGCCATCACCTGGCGGGTCTCGACCTCGTTGTTGTAGAAGGCGGTGCCGACGCTCTTGGCCCAGTGCCGCTGCTTGTCGATCACCTGCTCGGCGCGCTCGATGAAGTACGGCATCCAGCCGATGTTGCCCTCCGACAGCGCGATCTTGAGCCCGGGCATCCGCTCGAAGTAGTCGCTGAACAGCCAGGCGAGCATCGTCCCGGCGGCGCGGACCGCGCCGAAGGTCAGGTTGGCCAGCCCGGGCGCGTCCGTCGAGATCACCGGCATCGTCGACGAGGACCCGACGTGCATGCACACGACGGTCTGCGTGTCCTGCGCGGCGGCCATCACCGGGTCCCAGTAGCGGTCGGGATCGTGGATGGTCGGCAGGCCGAGGGGCTCGGGGTTCTCGGAGAACGCGAACGCGGTCGCACCCTTGCCCGCGCAGCGTTCGATCTCTGCCGCCGCGGCGACCGGGTCCCAGAGCGGGATGATGGTCAGCGGGATGAACCGACCCGGCGCGGCGCCGCTCCACTCGTCGATCATCCAGTCGTTGTAGGCGCGCACGCACAACAGCGCGAGGTCCTTGTCGTTCGCCTCCCAGAAGATCTGGCCGCAGAAGCGCGGGAACGACGGGAAGCACAACGACCCCAGGATCCCGGCGCGGTCCATGTCGACCACGCGCGCGATCGGGTCGTACGCGGCCGGACGCATCTCCGAGTACGGCACCGGGAGCGGCGTGAACTCCTCCTTGCGCTTCCCGGCGGTGACCGACAATCCCGACGTCGGCATGCGCTTGTCCTCGTAGACCCAGGTGTCGTCGGCGAGCATGCGCGGGCCCGCGTCGCGGTACTTGGCGGGCAACCGGTCGACCCAGACGTCGGGCGGCTCGATCACGTGGTCGTCGACCGAGACCAGCCAGTCGAGCTCGGGTGCGTGGGCGTCCATGGCGACTCCTCGTCGTGCGCTCGGGTCGTGCACTCGGGCTTGCATCGTGCCGGGGGTGCGCTAATATCCCAGCGCGTTCGACAGAATGTTAGCGATATCCCGTCGACCTCGTCAATCCCGGAGCGCCGCATGCCCGTCCCGCCGTCGCCCGCCGTGCTGAGGGCCTGCGACGTCCTCGATCACCTGGCCACGAACCCCGAGGACGCCTTCTCCGTGTCGGAGGTGGCGCGATCGGTCGGCGTGCCGCGGGCCAGCTGCGACTCGGTGCTCCTGGCCCTCGCGCAGCGGGGCCTCGTCCAACGCGACGTCGAACGCCGCTACTCGCTCGGTCCCGCGTGCCGAACCCTCGGCGAAGCCGCACGGGTCGCGGGCGCGCCGCTCACGGCCCTGGAGCCGGTCGCCGACGACCTCGCGCGCAGCACCGCGTCGTGCGTGGCCATCTCCTCGTGCGTGCGGGGCCAGAGCCGCGTCGAGCGGGTGTACGACCGCGGTCCCGCGTTCGGCCTCCGGGCCCGGGTGGGCGAGTCGGTACCCCTCACACCGCCGTTCGGCGCGGTCTTCGTCGCGTGGGACGGCGACGCTGCGATCGAGGGCTGGCTCGACCGTGCCGGCGCGGCGCTCGGCGCCGCCGAACGCGCCCACACCGTCGCCGCGCTGGCGGCGGCGCGCGAGCGGGGCTACACCGTCTCGGTGGCCGGCGCGCACCCCGACCTCGTCCGCATGCTCGAAGACCTGGCCGACCACGCTCCCGCCGCCGCCGACCTCGACGTGCGCGACGCGCTCATCCGGGAGGTCTCACCGCGGGAGTACCTCCCGGTCGCGGTGGCCACCGACGGGCCGCAACGCGTCAACCACATGTCGGCGCCCGTCTTCGACGCCGCGGGGAAGGTGCCGTACGCGCTCATGGTGCTCGGCCCGAGCTACGAGCTGAGCCGCGACGAGGTCGCGACGTTGGGCGGCCGCCTGCTCGACGCCGCCCGTACGGCCACCGAGCGGATCGGAGGTCGGCACCCGTGAGTCCGGACGCGACCAAGCCCCTCCCCGTCCCCGACGAGCTCTCCGCCGGCTACTGGGCCGCGGCCGCCGCCGGCACGCTGGCGCTCCCCCGTTGCACGGTGTGCGGTCGGTACGCGCTGCCGCCCACCGCGGTCTGCCCGAACTGCGGGAGCACCGAACCGGCCTACACCACCGAGCCGGTCGAGGGCGGCGCCACCGTGCGGTCGTGGACGATCGTGCGCGACTCGTTCCTGCCCGGCTTCGCCGACGACGTGCCCTACGTGCTCGTCGACGTCGAGCTCGACGCGCAGTCCAGCATCCGGATGATCGGCCGGCTGGTCGACGGCGTCGACGCGCCGCTCGCCGTCGGCGACCGCGTCACCGTCACCTTCGATCAGCTCGCCGACGGCATGGCCGTCCCCGCGTTCGCGCTGGAGACGGCATGAGCCCGCGGTTCACCGCGCAGAACCGCGTCGCGATCGCCGGTTACGCGCAGAGCCCGATCGTGCGCCACGCCGACCGACCGCTCGGCGCGGTCGCGGTCGACACCGCGCGCGCCGCCATCGCCGATGCCGGTCTGAGCGTCGCCGACGTCGACGGCTTCACCACCGGTTCGATCCTCCCGTCCTCGGGCGGCCAGGCCTCGGTCGACGGCGTCTCGATCGTCACCGCGAACTGGATGGCCGAGGCCCTGGGCGTGAACCCGCGCTTCTGCGCCGGGTTCCAGGGCTACGGGCAGATCCCCGGGTCCGTGACCCTCGCGGTGAACGCGATCGCGAGCGGCGCCGCCGACGTCGTGGTCGTGCACCGCGCGCTCCACAACCCACCGCGCGGCCGATACCACTCGAACCCGATGACCCGGGCAGCCGGGAGCGCGCAATGGGGCGCGCCACAGGGGTTCTTCGGCCCGTTGTCGATGATCGCGCTCCCGTACAACGAGTACCTGCAGCGGTACGGTGCCTCTCGCGAGTCCATGGCGAACGTCGTCGTGGAGGCCCGCGAGAACGGTGCGCGCATCCCCTGGTCGTACTGGTACGACCGGCCGATCACCGCCGACGAGTACCTCGACACGCGGGTGCTCTCCGACCCGATCTGCATGTACGACTGTGACATCCCGGTCGACGGCGTGGCGGCGTTCGTCTTCACCAGCGCGGAGCGCGCCCGCGACCTCCCGCACCCGCCCGTCTACGTCGGCGGGTTCGCCCAGGGCCACCCCGCGCGGCACCGGCTGCCGATGCACTGGCCGCTCGACGACATCATGGACGTGGCGGCGGAGACGTGCGCACGCCTCTGGGCGCACTCGGGGTTGTCGGTCGACGACGTCGACCTCCCGCAGCTCTACGACGGCTTCTCCCCGTTCATCTACTTCTGGCTCGAGGCGCTCGGGTACTGCCCCGTCGGCGAGGCGCACCGGTTCGTCCAGGACGGCGGGATCCGTGCGCGCGACGGCGGCCTCCCGGTCCTCTCCGGTGGCGGCGCACTCGGCAACGGCCGGATGCACGGCGTCCCGCAGATGCTCGAGTGCTACCTGCAGCTCGCGCAGCGCGCGGGCGATCGCCAGCTGCCCTCGGCCGACGTCGGGCTGGCCTGCCACTCGTCACCCCACTGGGGCGGCGCCGTGCTCTACAGCCGCGAACCACTCTGACCAACCGCACCCGCCCGGTGCACCGACCATTCGGGAGCAGCACATCCATGAGCGATCTCGTCGCCAGCCGTAGCCCGTACGTCGACGGCGCCTTCGTCACCGGCGATGCCGGGACGTTCGCCATCGTCGATCCCGCCACCGAGGAGCCGGTGGCCGAGGTCGAGGGTTCGTCCGTGGAGCAGGTCGACACCGCGATCGCGGCCGCGCGACGCGCCTTCGACGACGGCCCGTGGGCGCGCGCGACCAGCGAGGAGCGCGCCGCGATCATGTACCGCTTCGCCGACGCGCTCGACGCGCGCAAGGACGTGCTCCTCGAGACGGTGATCGCGGAGGCGGGCGCGCCCCGCGGGTTCGCCGAGTTGGTCCAGATCGGCATGGGCCTCAGCAGTGGGCGCGACCTCGTCGACCTCGCCCGGACCCTCCCCGACTGGGAGCACAACGAGATGCCGATGCGCGAGTACCTGGCGGGCGACACGGTCAGGCTCTCGACGCGGCAGTACGAGCCGGTGGGTGTGGTCAGCGCGATCACGCCGTCCAACTTCCCCTTGACGACCAACCTCTGGAAGGTCATGCCCGCGCTCATGACCGGCTGCAGCGTGGTGCTCCGGCCGAGCCCGCAGACCCCGCTCGAGGCCATCGTCCTCGGCGAGGCCGCCGACGAAGCCGGGCTGCCGGCCGGCGTGCTCAACGTCGTGGTCGAGCAGGGCGCGGCCGGCGCCGAGCGCCTATCGACCCATCCCGACGTCGACCTCGTGAGCTTCATCGGGTCCACCGTGGTGGGTCGCGCCATCGCGGCGCAGGCCGCGCCCGGGATGAAGCGGTTGATCCTGGAGCTGGGCGGCAAGAGCGTCCAGCTGTACCTCCCGGACGCGGTCGCCGAAGGCCCGGCCAAGGCGGTCGGCGGTGCGCTCGCGGTGTTCTTCGCCCACGCCGGCCAAGGGTGCTCGTTGCAGACCCGTATGCTGGTCCCCCGGGACCAGGTCGCGACCGTGGTCGACGCGGTGTCGGCCGCGGCCGGGAGCCTCCCGGTCGGCGATCCCCGGGACGCATCGACGGTCGTCGGACCGGTCGTGTCCGCTTCCTCGCGCGAGCGGATCGAACGACTCGTCGCCGAAGGGGTGCGCGCCGGTGGGCGCGTCGCGTGCGGCGGGCGCCGGCCCGGGCACCTCGAGCGCGGCTACTTCTACGAGCCGACGCTGGTCGAGGTCGACGACAACCGTAACCCCCTGGCGCAGCACGAGATCTTCGGCCCGGTGGTGACCGTGCAGGGCTATCGCGACCTCGACGAGGCGATCGCGATCACGAACGACTCCGAGTACGACCTCTCGGCGGGCGTCTACACGAAGGACCTGACCCTCGCGACGCAACTGGCGGCGCGCATCCGCACCGGAACGGTGCAGATCAACACCGGGGCCGCCAATGCGTTCACCCCGATGGGCGGCCACAAGCACAGCGGCATCGGTCGCGAGCGGGGCGTGCCCGGCATCCGCGCCTTCCAACAGGCCAAGCACCTGGTCGTCGGCAACGGCTGACCCGACGACCACGCACGGGCGTCACGGGAATCGTGGCGCCCGACCCGTCGATGCTTCCGAGACCTTGTGCAGCATGGTCCGGGCACCGGCTCGGGTTCGAGGAGTGGGAGTTGGTGACGCGCTCGCGCGTCGGACGAGCGTGAGCAGCACGCCCGTGCGCACGAGCACCAGGAGCGGGAGCACGGTGCGGACGAAGCCGATCGAGTCGATGCCGCCGAAGTAGCCGTAGACGGTGAAGAAGACCGCAGCGTCGACGGCGCAGAACGAGACCCAGAGCCGCCGGCTCAACGGCAGCATGACGAAGAACGCCACGAGCCAGACGTCGTAGGTGGGTGAGTACACCTTGTTGCTGAGGACGAAGATCGCGACCGCGGCCGCCGCAGCCCCGAAGGGATCGAGCCGTCGGTGCGCGGTGACCGCGAGGAGCCAGACCATGCCGGCGACCAGTGCGACGGCGCTGACGACGGTGGCCAGGTGCGCACCGGCGGAGCCGTGGATCGGCAGGCCGAGCGCGCGGAACCCGTAGAGCCAGGCCGTGCCCCACGTCGGGTCGCGTCGCGACTGGAACGCGTACGGCCACCACCACCCCGACGGGTTGAGTACCGCGATCGGCGCGTTCAGGAGCAGGAACGTCGCCCCGCCGGCGGCGAGCAGTCGTTGCGCGCCGCGTCGGTCGTCGTGCGCCCAGCGGTACACCGCCAGCGGCGGAACGACGACCCACGGGAACAGCTTGATGGCGGCACCGACGCCGAAGGCCACGCCGGCGGTGCCGTCGCGATGCCGTTCGAAGGCGAGCAGACCGACGATCAGCGCCGCGATCGCGAACAGGTCCCAGTTCTGGAACGCGTAGAGCAGGATGGGGGTGGCGATCGCCCATCGCCACGCCCGGGCACCGAAGCGACGGGCCAGGAGCACGGTCGCCGTCAGGAACACGGCGGAGGCGGCGACCGCAGTCACCAGGAGCACGCCGAGCGGGCTGGCCCACACCAGTGACGCGCCGTAGAGCAGGAACCCGGCCAGCACGGGATACTCGATGGTGCGGTCGACGTACGGGAGCGCGCCGGGCCGGATCCCGCGATGGAGGAAGACACGCGGCAGGTCGCTGATGGAGCCGTGCCCCCCGTGGCGGAACGCGAGGAGCTGCAGCGCGAACGCCAGGACGAGCGTCACGGAGCCCGCGATCACCATCGGCCGCGTGTCGACGCGACCCTGTCCCGCGGTGTGCTGCACCCGGCGAGCGTGACCCCCGACACCTGAAGCAGCGATGAACGTCAGCGCTGAAGCGCCCGTTCAGGATTCAGCGGCCGGTCAGCTCCCGTTCGTGGTGGAGCCGGCGTCCTCGGTGTCCGGGTCGACGACGACGGTGTGGAACGCGGCGTCGAGGCGGACGTCGACGCTCGAGCCGTCGGGCTTCGTCACCTCGACCTCCCAGGTGGCGCCGTGCTCGGAGTCCCGCTCGACGGCGTTCACCCGTCCGCCACCGGTCTCGGCCAGCGCGGCCGCCTTGGCCTGCTCGGCCCCGGGACCGGTGACGGAGCTGTCGGACTCGCCGCCACCCGCGAGCGCGACGGCTCCGCCGGCCAACGAGGCAACGGCGACCGCGCCGGCGATGGTCGTGACGATCGTTCGGTGCTTCATGGTTCGGCTCCTCCGTTCGGTGGCCGCGGGGTGCGGTCGCCACGAGCATGCGCACACCGACCTTCGGCGAACGTGTGAGCGGGATGTGTGACGGTCACACGATCGGCGCCGGCAGACGAACGACGACCTCCGCCCCGCCACCGGGACGGTTCGCCGCGCTCGCGGTGCCACCCTCGCTGACGGCGACCGCGTGCACGATGGCGAGGCCGAGGCCGGTGCCGCCATTCGTCCGGGCGCGGGCGTCGTCGGCCCGGCTGAAGCGTTCGAACGCGTCGGTGAGGAAGTCCACCGGGAAGCCCGGGCCCTGGTCGAGGACCTCGAGCACGACGTCCGCGCCGTCGCAGCGTCCGCGGACCTCGATGGTCGAGCCGGCGGGCGCGTAGCGGAGGGCGTTGTCGAGGAGGTTGTCGACGACCCGGCGGAACGAGGCCGGTGCCACCGTCAACATCGGATCGCCATCGATCGTCGGAGTGAGGGTGACGACGCGCTCGGTGGCCCGCCCCCGGAACGCCGCGAGGGACGCGGCGACGACATCGATCATCGGCACCGGTTCGGCCGCCGGTGCGTCGCGGTCCTCGTCGCGCGCCAGGAACAGGAGCTCGTCGGCCAGGTGCTGCAGCCGATCGGTCGCGACCGCGGCATGGCGGATGCTGTCGGCGAGCTCCTCGCGGGTGCGCTCGCGCGTGCTGGCGAGCTCGAGCTCGGTGCCCAACAACGCGAGGGGGGTCCGCAACTCGTGACCGGCGTCGGCGATGAACTCGCGCTGGCGCGTCAACGCACCTTGGAGGCGCGCGAGGAGCTGGTTCATCGTCGCACCGAGCGCCGCGATCTCGTCACGCGTCGACGGCACGTTGAGGCGCGCCGCCCGATCGTGCTCAGAGATGTCCGCCGCCTCGCGCCGCATGCGCTCGACCGGACGGAGCGCAGCTGCGGCCAGGAACCACGCGCCCGCCGTGGCGCCCACCACGGCCAGTGCGCCGCCCAGCAGCAGGGCGTCACGGGCCCGCGCGACGGCGGCCTCGGTGGGTTCGAGGGACGTGGCGACGACGACCAGCCGGCGATCGCCGGCACCCATCGGCCGGGCCAGCACCCGGTACGGTTCCCGTTCGGTCCCGACCGACGCGCGGGCGATGATCGGCGCCGCTCGTGCCCGGCGTGCGGCCGATGGGTCGAGCACGGTCACGGCGCCGGCTTCCCTGGTGTTGGCGAGCACCCGGCCGCTCGGATCGAGCACCTGCGCGACCGCGTCGTTGGTGGCGAACCCCGTCCTCGCGCCCAGGAGGTCGACACCGGTCGGGTTCGCCTGGAGGTCGTGGACGAGGGCGCGGGCCTGCGCGTGCAGGCCCGCATCGAGCGAGGTCTCCACGCCGTGCCGGAACGACCGGAGGAAGAGGATCCCGCCCACCGTCACGAGCAGCACAGTGACGACGGCCACCGCGCCGGCGAGGCGGATCCGGATCGGCATCGCTCACACGCCGAGGGTGGCGCGGAGTCGGTACCCGACGCCGCGCACGGTCTCGATGTCGTGACGGCCGAACGGCCGATCGACCTTCCTGCGGAGGTACGCGATGTACTGGTCGACCACGTTGGAAATGCCGTCGTAGGCGAAGTCCCAGACGTGATCGAGGATGTGGGTGCGGGTCACGACGTCACCGGCGTGTCGCATGAGGAGCTCGAGGAGCGCCATCTCCTTCGGGCTCAGCGCCAACGGCACATCACCACGAGACGCCCGGTGCATTGCCGGATCCAGCCGGAGGTCACCGACGGTGAGGACCGGCGGTCGAGCACCGGTTCGGCGCCGGACCAACGAGCGCACCCGTGCCGTCAGCTCGGCGAAGCTGAACGGCTTGGTCAGGTAGTCGTCGGCACCGATGTCCAGGCCCCGCACCCGGTCGTCGACCGAGTCCAGCGCGGTCAGCAACAGCACCGGCGCCCACCGTTCCGCGGCTCGGAGACGGCGGCAGACCTCGAGCCCGTCGATGCCCGGCAGGAGGACGTCGAGCACGATCGCGTCGTAGTCGTTCTGGGTCGCGAGCCAGAGTCCGTCGGTCCCGTCCCGCGCCTCGTCGACCGCGTAGCCCGCCTCCCGGAAGCCGCGCCCCAGCAGCATCGCCATCCGCGGCTCGTCCTCGACGACCAGGACTCGCACGCCCCAATTGTACGAAGGGATGCATGTGAGCGGGGTGTGAAAGGCCCGCGACCACGAATCCGTCGGTCGCGAATGCAAGGAAGTGGTCCGGTCGAGCGTCTTCTGCCCGATGGGTTTCGAGCGTATGCCGCTGGTCGGTGCCGGGATCGCCCGGCCGGTGGTGTCCACACCGGATCGGTCGTGAGGCGGGACGCCGCCTCGTCCGTCCGTATGCGACACTCCCAGCGTCGTCCCCGAGAGGCACGCGTGGCAGAACCGGCGAAGCACGATCCATCGACCGCCAGCACGAGCGAGACGGAGTTCCTCCCCTCGTTCGTCGACCTCTACCACGAGTGCCTCACGCCCATGGTCCGGCTGGCCTGGGCGTTGACCGGGTCGGAGGTCGTCGCCGAAGACGTCGTCCACGACGCCTTCATCCGCGTGCACGCGCACTGGAGCAGCATCGAGAGCCCGCGCGGTACCTGCGGCAGACGGTCGTGAACGCGTGCCGCTCCGCCGCGCGGCGCGCACGGCGCGAGCGGGTAATGGAGAACCTTGCGTTGATCGACGCCGCGCAACTCGACGCCGACGAGCTCTTCGACGCGCTCGCCACACTCCCCTACCGGCAGCGCGCGGCGCTGGTGCTGCAGTTCTACGAAGGGTTGCCACAGTCGGAGATCGCAAGGGTGTTGCGGTGCCGTGAGGGCACGGTCGCCTCGTTGGTGCACCGGGGCCTGGCCCAACTGAGACGAGTGATCGAACGATGAACGACGACGAACTCGGGCGGTACCTCGGACAGAGCATCGAGCGGCGGGTGCAGAGCGTCACTCCCCGCGCCGATCTCGAGGAACTGCTGGTCCGCACGCAACGCCGTCTCGCGCGCCAGCGGCGGGTGCTCGTCGCGGCGGCGGTCGCGGTGCTGGTGATCGGAGGGCTCGCCGGCTACGTCGTCGGCCATGCCGGCGACGACCACGGCGCCGTCACCACCGCCGCCCTCGACGACGGCGCGCCGCGGTTCGCGAACCCGGTACCGGGGTTCGAGCCGGCGAACGTCGACGCGGCCAAAGCCGCCATCGAGCAGGCGTTCCACTCCGCCTTCGACGGAGGCGTCGACGCCCGGCAGAAGGCCGACGCCATCCAGAACGGCGCCACCATCGAATCGCTGACGCAATCGGCCCGGCAGAACGCGATTCGCTTCGGGTACACGCCGGAGCAACTCGCAGGGACGACCATCAGCGTGCTCGCGACGAGGTTCATCGATGCGACCCACGCCATCGTGCAGTTCTCGCTCACCATTCCCGGGCACGGCGAGGTCCTGAGGGACCGGGTCGGGTACGCCGTGCTCGTCGACGGGCGCTGGAAGGTGGCGCTGCGCACGGAATGCGACCTGCTGTCGCTCAACGGCCTCGGGGGGCAGTGCCCACCCGTGGCCACCTCCCCGTCCGGCTGACCGTGCGACAGGACGCCTTCATCACATCAGCCCGTGGTCATCGCGTCGTACAGCGACCGGAACGAGTCCTCGAAGCGGGTGCGGCAGGGACCGGTGAGCTCGCGACGCCGGGTCGCGTCCGCGAGCGCGCCGGGCGGGCTGCACGGCACCTCCCGGATCTCGAGCGTGCCCGGTCGACCCGACCACTCCGAGGCCTGCTGCATCCACTCCTGCGCGGTGGTGACGTCGTCGCCGCACCAGTTCACGATGCACGCCCTCGTGCTCGCGGCGCCGAGCAGGGGCTCGACCTGCCACGCCATGTCGTCGACGTGGATCGGGTTGTGAGGGGTGGGATCGCACGGCGCGACCATCGGTTGGCCGGCGAGCACCGCACCGATGTGCATGCCGGGGAACGACGCCGGCGGCCCCATGAACGTGTTGAGCCGGGTGATGGTGACCGGGAGGTCGAAGGCCCGGGCGCAGAATCGGGCCACCGCTTCGAGCCCGAGCTTCGACGCCGGGCTCGTCGGGGCGTACGCGGTGGCCGCCCGGCCGATCGGATCGCGCTCGCTGTACGTGTGCCAGGGGTCCGGGGCCGGCGAGTAGATGCCCATCCCGGACATGACCAGCGCCGCCTTGGCGCGCCGGCAGTGCTCGAGCACGAGTCCGGCCCCCTCGACGTTCGTGCGCAGCGACATGTCGAGCTCGCTCAGGTCGGCCCTCGTCCACGCGAGGTGCAGCACGTAGGTGAAGTCGTCCGGGAGCCCGGCGAGGTCGCCGGTCCCCAGGTCGACGGCGTGGGTCGTGATGCCCGCGTCCTCGAGCTCACGCCGGGCGGTGGCGTCGGCGAACCGGGCGAGACCCCACACCTCGTTCTCGGCCGCGAGCGCCTGCGCCAGCGGTCGGGCGACCGTGCCGGACACCCCGGTGACGAGGATCTTCTCGCCGGAGATCACGCGCCGCGCTCCGTCTGCACACCGAAGCGCTCGATGTAGGGCGCGAAGCGGCGTCGCAGACCGTCGGCGTCGAGACCGAACTGCTCGGCGGTGTAGTCGTGGGCGCCGTGCTTCGTCTGCGGATTGTCGGCGACGAACCGGCGGACGGCGGCCCCCGACGCGTCGTCGAATGGCATCCCGTAGTGATCGCAGATGCCCGCGATCGCGCGAACCGGATCGGCCATGAGCTCCTGGTAGTGCAGATCGTGGAAACGACCGTCGTCGTTCCCGACGCGGTCGCGCACCGCCAGACCGCGGAGCAGGACCAGCTCCTCGTGAGCTGCCCATTCCCGGCCGAAGCTCGGTTCGTCGACGAAACCCGTCTGCGCCTCGCGGATGTAGCCGGTCAGGCTCGCCACCGAGGGCACCACGACCGCAGGGTCGCGGTGGGTCCACACGATGCGGGCATCGGGGTACGCGGCGAGCAGGCGGTCGAGCGCGACCAGGTGCTTCGGGTACTTGAGCGCCCACTGTCCCGGGACGCGCCACTGCAGCTGCTGCAACGTCCGCCGATGGGCCTCGTAGGCCGCCGTGTAGTCGGTTCCGAGCAGCCAATCGCGGTAGGTGGGGATGTTGTAGAAGGCGATGAGCGCCTGGTTGACGAAGCTCCAGTCGTTGAGCGCGTTGCACTGTTCCGGCCTCGTGGCCGACACCGGGTGCCGCTTCATCATCTCCGGAGGTGTCGCGGCGACGGCCGCCTCGAACTGCGCGATGCGCGGATCGGTCGTGTAGGTCTCCTGCTCGGGCGGCGGCGAGGGTGACGTCATCTCCCACATCTGCGGCGCGCGGATCCCGCCCACCTGCGCGAGCAGCGCGTGGAGATGCGTCGAGCCGGTGCGCGGGAGCCCGACGATGAAGAGCGGTGCCACGATCTTCTCGTCGGCGATGGCCGGGTAGGTCGCGCGGTCGTCGACCAGCCGCAGCCGCTTGACGAGCAAGCTGGTGATCGAGTCACCGGCAGCCGCGAGCCGCGGCTCGTCGAGCCCGGCGTCGTGGTTCAGCGAAGCCAGCAGGACCTCGAGCGGCTCCCGGTACGGGATGTCACCGAGATCGTCGAGACCGGTCTCCTCGCACGCCCTCGCCACGAGCGCGTCCGAATCGAGTTGTGCGCACACGTTCGTCCCTCCGGGGTTGCATCCGGCGCCGACACTAGATCGTGCCCCGCGACAGGATCGCGGTGCCCACGGGGCGCGCACCGACCGGCGAGCTGATGATCCTCGGCCTGCAGAACGCGGGCAAGACGCCGACCCGTGAGGGCTTCGTCAGCGGTCTCCGAGCTCTCGGCACCTACGGCGCCGCGGGCCTCAACTGCGGTCCGATCGACATCAGCGCCGAGCACTACGGGAAGTACCCGGTGAGCAGTTGCACCTATGCGCTGATCGTCAAGGATGGGAAATTCGTCCCGTTGAACAAGGGCAAGCCGATCACGACCAAGCTGGTCGGCGATCCCGCGGTGCTCGCGGCGAAGACGTTCGGCGGCACGACGTCGGCGCTTCCGGCGCGACCACCACCACCGCCGCGAAGTAGGCGAGGCGCGAGGTTCGGGGCGGCGGCGCCCACCGTCGCCCCGTTCGCGCGCACCGCGACCGGCCGCCCACACCGCCCGGTCCCGCGTGATCTTGGGGCACGACCGACAGGGGCACCGCGCCGGGATCCAGGGGTCGACACGGGCGCGGCCGAGCCCGTACGGTCGCGTGGAGTGTCCGGGGGATGGTCCGGGGGATGGGTCCGCTCGAAAGGTGCCGCGATGAGCGAACGAGATCGCCGGAGCTCCGCCACCCCGCTGGACCGTGCGCAACCGCCGTCCGCGGTGCGGGTGATCTCCGCCAAGGCACCGGCAGCCGCTCCGCCGCCGACACCGAGCGCGGAAGTCGGCGGCGACTCCACGGTGCTGCGCCCGGTGCAGTTCGACCAGCTGACCGAGGTGGTGGACCTCCTGCGCGCCGGCCGCGCGGTGCGCCTCACCATGGACGGACTTCCCGACCGTGCGGAGCAGCGGCGCGCGTGGGCGTTCGTGCAGGGCGCGTCGTGTGCGCTCGGCATCTCGCCCGCGCCGGCGGGGACCCTCGACGACACCGTCTTCCTCGACCCGTGCGAATCGGAGGGTCACTCCGGCGGCGACGGTGACGCGCGCGACGCGAAGCACGCGGCGCGCAAGCGGTCCCGCCGCGACGATGTGGCGCGGCGACGCGACGTGCGTGCTGTGCGATCTCCGGACCGCGGACCGCGAGTTCGAACCGCGTTTGGAGATGGTGATCAAGCGCGACGGCAGCCGCATCTGGTCGCCGCCGGCGATGGTGTGCTCGCACTGTCGCACCACGATCCGGCACTGGCAGTTCGCGCTGGCCTGGTGCTCGGAGTGCGAACGATGGGGCCGCCGCAACGTGGTCTCGCCGTGCGGCCAGCTCTACGGCTAGCCAGCGCCCACGGGAGTCGCCACCTCCGCTACGAGACCGCTCGAGCCGCGGTGTCGATGAGGTCGGCGACCTCGTCCGGATGCGACACCATGCCGATGTGGCTGGACACGAGCTCGATGACGGTCGCGTCCATGCGCTTGGCGAACTGCCGCTCGGCGTCCGGGGGAATCACCTCGTCGTCGCGCGCCACGGCGTACCAGCACGGCAGGTCGCGCCAGGCGGGCACGCCCATCACCTCGCCGAGCGCGCCCGCCGAGAGCGGTTGCTGCACCGCGTACAGCACCCGCGCGTCGACGGGATCGAGGTCGGCCGCGAAGTGGCCCACGAAGTCGTCCTCGGGGAGCCAGGCGAAGCCGAGCTCGTCGATGCGGAGGTGCGCCAGGGCCGGGGTCGGATCACCCTGGGCCAGCAGGCCGCCGATCGTCTCCCCTTCGTCCAACCCGAACCCGGACACGTAGACCAACCCGACCACGTTCGGCGCGTCGGCACCGAGTGCGGTCATGATCTGCCCGCCGTACGAATGGCCGGCCACGAGGGTGGGTCCGTCCTGCGCCTCGAGCACCTGCCGCAGGCGGCTCACGTTGTCGGGGAGCGTCGTGAGCGGGAACTGCGGCGCGGTGACGTCGTACCCCGATGCCTGGAGTCGGCGGATCACGCCGCTCCAGCACGAACCGTCCGCCCACGCACCGTGCACGAGGACGATGTTCGGCCCTTCACCCATCTCGGTCTCCTTCCCGGGAACCACGGCGAGCTCCGACCCCCGAGCGTGGCCGAGAGCGGGGTGCAGCGTCCACTGGTGCGGGCGGGAGTTCACCTCCTGTTCTTGCTGGCTGTTCTTGCTGGCTCTGTTCTTGCTGGCTGTTCGTGCTGGGTGGATCCCGGGCCGGGCGACGGGCACGCGTCGTGCGGCTACCTTGGCGAGCGGTGGCCGCCGATTCGTTCCGCGCCGACGCCGTGGGCATGTGCCCCGCGACCCTGCTCCTCGAGCCCATGACGTGCGATGTCGCCGGACTGCGCGACATCGCGCAGGCGTCGGCCGGTGCCGGCTTCCCCACCGTCTCGCTCTGGTCGTTCTACGCGACCGGCAACGGCGTCGACACCACCCGGAGCGTGCTCGACGACGCCGGGGTCACGGTGCGGGCGGTGGAAGCGGCAACCCGCTGGGCGGAGGGACCGGACGCCGCGCTGGCCGACGCCGACGAGCAGCTCGACGTCGCCTCCGCCTTCGGGGCCGACCTCCTCCTCGCCTGCACGCTGGACCCCACCATGGATGCGACCCGCGCCACCGAGGGGTTCGCGGCGTTGTGCGAACGCGCTGCGCAGCACGGTGTCCGCGTCGCCATCGAGTTCCTCCCGTGGTCGGCGGTCCCCGACCTCGCGACCGTGTGGCAGATCGTGCAGGGGTCGGGGGCGACGAACGGCGGCATCGTCATCGACATGCTCCATTGGCAACGCCAACCGGGCGGACCGAACCTGGAGCTCTTGCGGCAGATCCCCGGCGATCGGGTGCACTACGTGCAGGTGTGCGACGCCGCGCCGGGCGGGCCGGGCGCCGATGACTACATGACCGAGGCGTTGACCGCGCGCCCGGTACCGGGGCAGGGCTGTGTCGACATCGCGGCACTGCTCGGCGCCCTGGCCGAGATCGACGCCGACCCGTACTTCGCGCTCGAGGTGTTCAACGCCGAGCTCGCCGCACGCGGGGCGTCGGCCATGGCCGCCGAGCTGCGCCGTGCCACTCGCACCGTGTTCGACTGAGCGCGCCCGGCGCCGCGCGGGTCAGCCCTCGCGCAGCAGCACCTCGTAGGACTCGAGCTCCGACGCGGCGGTGCCGATCCGGTGCAGCAGCACCCCGATGATGTCCTGGGTGACGAATTGCGTGATCCCCCACAGGAAGAAGCCGTACGGCATCGCGCGGCGGTACTGCTCCCAGGCTTCGTCGAAGGACGGCACGCCGACGGCTCCGCCGGACGCGACCTGCTCGAGGTAGTGCCGGAGCAGATCGCGCTCGGCGGAGGCCCGCTCGGCCGGCTCGAGCGCCGACGCGACGTGGTACGCCACGTCGATGCTCCAGTGCCCGTGCTGCACGAGCTGCCAGTCGATGAGCGCCGGGCGACCTTCGCCGTCGAGGAAGGTGTTGCCGACGTGCATGTCACCGTGGATGACGGTCCACCCCGCACCGGGTTGCTCGGCGCCGAGTGCGTTGAACGCGTCGACGAGCTGCTGGGGATCTCGCATGTCGTCGGGCACACCGACGCCCGGCGCGCCGTCGAAGTTGTGGCGGATCTCCTTGACCCCGCGCACCTTCGCGGTCTGGCCGATCCGGGGCACGAGCCACGGCGCGCTCGGCGACCTCGCGATTCTCCCACCCGTAGGCGTGCAGGCGCGCGAGCTCGGCGAGGAGGTCCGCGGTCTGCTCGACCGTGCACGGGGTCAAGGCGTCGCGGAACACACCGCCGGCCTCGATCACGTCCTCGGTGATCACGACGCCGTGCTGGGTCTCGGGATCCACGCCGGCCCAGACGCCCTTGAGCGTGCGCACGCCGGTGCCGTCGGCGAGATCGCGGTAGAAGCACGCCTCGGGCACGCCCGCCTGCGCGCTCACGCGCCCGGGCTCGGAGAAGTATCCCTTCGCACACAGGGTCGGCGAGAGCCCGGGCGGGACCTCGGGCTCGCACTCGATCCGGAACCGGGCGTTCGTCGACACGCGCTCGACGATCGGGCCCGGGATGACGTTGGTGACACGGACCCCCGGGTACCGCGACGACAACGTCGCGGTGAGCCAGCTCGGTGTCAACAACTCGCCGAGCGTTTCGGGGATGGCGACCGTCGTGGCGCTCACGGTGCGGCCGTCGTCGCCGGCGCGGCCGTCGTCGCCGTCGTACCGGCCGCGGCCGCCGCCAGCGCCTCGGGGGTCCCCGCGAGCTTGCCGACGATCGGCTTGCCGCTCTTCGGGAACGGCACGAATTTGCCGTCCTTCACCTGCAGGACGTAGCCACAGGTCTTCGCCGGCGGCTTGCCGCGCCCGGCGAGACTCACGTCGACCGGCTGGCAGCCGAGGCCGGCCTGGTCGTACATGCCCACGGAGTGGACGCCGTCGATGAAGCCTTGACGGGTCGGCGTCTTGCCGGCCGCCGCCAGACCCTTGATGGCGAGGTCGGCGAGGATGTAGCCGTTGTAGACCCCGAAGTCCGGGACGCCGGTGAAGTTGGCGTACTTCTTGAGGTCGGCCTGGAACTTCTTGGTCTCCGGCGTCTTCAGCTCGACCGGCTTGTAGCCGGTGAAGAACAACGCGCTGGACGGGATGTTCTGCGCCGCGGGCGAGTCGAGGAAGTCCTGCCCGTAGCCCGTCGCGAGCACGGACGCCTTCATCTCGACCCCGCTCTGCTGCAGCCCCTGGACGACCGCGACGTTGGTCGCCGCCGCCATCGGCAGGTACACCGCGTCGGCCCCGGCGTTCTTGATCCCGAGCACCGCAGGGCCGACGTCGGAGCTCCCGAACTCGAGCGACGTGTTGGTGTAGACGGGGTCGAGTCCGACACCCGGCACCGCGAAGTTCATGAACGCCTTGGCCGACGCCACCGACGAGGTCGCGGCCCCGTAGGCGAGCGCGGCGGCCTTCTTGGCGCCGGCCAGCTTCATGGCCCGCGCGGCCGAGTCGTAGATGAGGTCGCCGAAGACGAGCGCGTTCCCACCCGAGCTCAAGACGTTCTCGTTGCCCTTCTGCTGGTAGTAGGTGCCGTCGCTGCCCGCGCCCAACATCGGTACGCCGTGGTCGAGCAGCCACCGGTACGACAGGAATGCGAACGGCGACTGGTTCACCACCGCGAAGACGTGGCGGTTCTGGACCAGATCCTGCGCGCCGGTGAGGTTCGCGCCGGACGACGCGTCGTCGACGGTCTCGTACTCGATCTTGCGGCCGTTCACGCCGCCCGCGGCGTTCTGCCGGGCGATGCGGGCCTCGAAGCCCTTGATGCCGTTCTGCGAGATCGACGCCGCAACACCGGTCGCCGGGTAGATGTACCCGAGCGTGATGGTCTTGCCGGTGACGCCCTCGTCCGCCGCGGGCACCGACGCGCCGCCGACGCTGGTCAACCCGACGGTGGCGAGCAACGCGGCGACGGCCAGGCAGAGCCCGACGCGTACACCTCGTCGTGAATTCCTTCGCACTTCGGTTTCCCCCATGGTGATCCGGCTCTCCCTGTTGTCAGTCGTGTCGAGCGCCGGACACCCCGGGTGTCCGGTCAGGTCCCGCGCCGAGCGCGGTGGCGCAGAAGCCCCACAGGTCGTCCGCGATGGTGCCGGTGTCGGACTCGGCGTCGGCATACGCGTAGTGGTGGAAGACCGCCATCACGAGCTTGGTGACGAACCACGCGTCGCGTTGCGGATCGGACGACACCAGGAGGCCCTCGGCGACACCCAGCTCCAGCTGGCGGGACACGAGGTCGGTGAAGGGCTGTGTGGCCTCGGCCATCTCCTGGGGGAACACCTGGTGCAGGCGCCAGTGCTCGGCGGTGACGAACCTCGGCCCCACCCCGATGCTCCCGTTCCCGACCGAGCGCACCGCTTCGGTGACGTAGAACCGCAGGCGGGCCACCGGGTCGGGCAGCTCCCGCGCCGCTTCCTCGTACTCGACGCAGCTCTCGGCGATCAGGTTCTCGAACACCGCGAGGAGCAGCTGATCCTTGCCGGCGAAGATCCGGTAGAAGGTCTGGAGCGCCACGCCCGCTTCCTTGACCAGCTCCTGGGTCGTGAAGCGCTCCCCCCGTTCGGCGATCAGCCGGCGCGCGGCGTCGACGATCAGCGTCGCCTGCTCCACCTGCCGGGCCCGCGAGCGTCGCACCGCCGGCGACCGGTCGGCGGCCCGCTCGGCCCAGGGGACGCTCGACGCGGCGGCGGCCGAGCTCACGACGGCGACAGCACGACGACCGGGATCACGCGGTCGGTGCGGGTCTGGTACACGTCGTAGTTGGGCCACACCTCGGTCACGATCTGCCAGAGGCGCGGCTTCTCCTCCTCCGACGCAGTGCGCGAGGTGACCGGGATCCGGTCGGCGAGCACCTGGATCTCGGCGGTGGGGTCGGCGGTGAGGTTGAGGTACCACGACGGGTGCTTCGGTGCGCCGCCCAGCGACGCGACGACGAGGTAGTCGTCGCCGTCGCGGCCGAAGATCAACGCCGACGTGCGCGATTCCCCGGTGCGGCGCCCGGTGGTGGTCAGGAGGAGCGTCGGCACGCCGTTCCAGAGGTAGCCGACCTCGCCGTTCGTCTCGCGGTACCGGCGGATGTGCTCCTCGCCGAGCAGGGTGATGTCAGGTGCCTGGTAGCCAGGCTCGTTGCCGGTCATCCGAACACCACCGGGATCGCAGTGGCACCCCGCTCGTACATGCCGATGTAGCCCGGTGGATCGGCGTCCGGATCCAGGCGCAGGTTGGGGAGCCGATCGAGCAACGCGGTGATGCCGACCGCCATCTCGGCGCGGGCGACGTGCATGCCGAGGCACACGTGCGGACCGTTGCCGAAGGCCAGGGCCGGCTTCGGGGGCCGGGTGATGTCGTAGTCGTCGGGGCGATCCCAGCGGGCGGGATCGCGGTTGGCGGCACCGAGGCAGAGGTGCAGGACCGCGCCCTTCGGCAGGTGCGCGCCCTGGAACTCGACGTCGCGGGTGACGTGGCGCGAGAACATCGGATCGGTCGGCATCCACCGCAGCGATTCCTCGATGGCGGGCCGCACGAGCGCACGGTCACCGCGCACGGCGCCGATCGCGTCGGGGCGCTCCAGCAGTGCGGCGAGCGTGATGCCCATCTGCTTCCAGGTGGTGCCGGACCCGGCGGCGAGGATCAGCATCGCGAACGAGTAGATCTCCGGATCGGAGAGCCGGTGCGACACGCCGTCGTCGTCGGTGTACTCGGCCTCGACCAACACGCTGATGAGGTCGTCCGCGGGCGACTCGCGTCGGGCGGCGACGATCGGCTGCAGGATCTGCACCACCTTCATCGGATCGCGCATGAGGGATTCGCGGATGACCAGCGCCTGGTCGACCGACACCCCGAAGCTGCCGGTGATGGTGAGCACCGGAATGGCGGCCGCGAAGTCGACGTTGAGCTCCGCCCGCCCGTCGTCGACGAAGTTGTCGATGAGCAGGTTCACGGTCTGCTCGATCCAGTTGTTGATCCACCACTGCGCCTTCGCGGGCACGAACGACGGCTGGACGAGAGCCCGGTAGCGGCGATGCTGCGTGCCCCCCATCGACAACATGCTGTTCATCACGCCGACGTCCGCGAGGTCGACGTCGTCGTCGAGCGCTGCGGACGCGAACACCTCGGCGTCGCGGAAGGCGGCGTCGCACGCTTCGAAGCTGAACGCCGAGAAGTGCGGCCGGTCGGGGAACGGCAGCCCCTGGAACATGGCGTCTCCCGGATACCCGGTGAGGTGGTGCACGGTGCCTTCGTGCACGGGCGCGCGTTCGCGCAGCTCGCGCCAGACCGGATACGGATCGTCGGTGTACTCGCCGCCCGAGTGCGCGTTGTAGCTGCTGCGCAGGTCGAAGAGCCGGCGCAGCTCGTCGCGGTCGAGCGTCTGCATCTCCCCGGTGCCGGTCATCTCGCCACGTACCCCCCGTCGACCGGCAGCAGCACGCCGGTGACGTTCGCGGCCCGGTCGGACACCAGGTACACCGCGGCCTCCGCACAGTCCTCGGCGGTGATCGGCCGGCCGAGCGGATGCATGGAGCCCACGTGCTGCGCGACCTGCTCCAGCTCGCTGCCGGAGGCCTCCAGCCCGACGGCGGCGGCGAAGTTCGTGTACGGCATGCCGGCCGGGCAGATGGCGTTCACGCGGATGTTGAACGGTGCGCACTCGATCGCCACCGCACGCGTCAGCTGGTGCACGCCTCCCTTGGTGGCCCCGTACACCGTCCCACCCCAGCCGACCAGGCCGGCGACCGATCCGGTGTTGAGGATGACACCGCCGTCGCCCTGCTCCTTGAACCGGATGACCGCGTGCTTGCAGCCGAGGAAGACCCCGCGCAGGTTCACCGCGACCAGCTTCTCGAAGTCGTCGACGGTGTGGTCCTCGAACGACATCCCGAGCCGGGGCGTCGCGATGCCGACGTTGTTGAACACGATGTCGAGGCGCCCGAAGTTCGCCGCCGCCGCGGCGAGCGTCGCGGCGACCTGCTCGTCCTGCGAGACGTCGCACTCGTCGGCCACGGCGACCCCGCCGGCAGCCTCGATCTGGCGGACGGTCTCCTTCGCCCCGTCGAGGTTCACGTCGGCGACGACGACCTTGGCGCCTTCCTCCGCGAACCGCAGCGCCGAGGCCCGCCCCACCCCCGAGCCCGCGCCCGTGATCACTGCCGACTTGCCTTCGAGCAACATCCCGCTCATCCCTCCTCGTCCTCGAGCACCAGCCGCAGCGCGCCCGTCGGGCACGCCTCCACCGCGGTGCGAACCGCCTCGATCGGATCACCCGGCGGGTCGATCACGACCGCCTTGGTCTCGTCGTCGTGCTCGAACGTGCCCGGCGCGTACACGATGCACATGCCGCTCCCCATGCACAGCTCGCGGTCGACGACCACGGTCCACGCGTGATCCATGTCAGGCACGGGCCGGCACCGGCGGCTCGGCCGGCGTGAAGCGGTACAGCCGCTCCGCGTTGCCGCGCAGGATCTTGTACTGCACCGGCTCCGGCAGGTCCTTGATCAGGCGCTGCACCACACCGATGCAGTCGGGCCACGTCGAGTCGGAGTGCGGGTAATCCGTCTCGCACATGATGTTGTCCGCGCCGATCTCGTCGATGCTCGCGATGCCGTGCGCGTCGTCGATGAAGCACCCGAAGACGTGACCCGAGAAGAGCTCGCGGACGTCGATGGAGTCGAGGTCGACGTCGGTGGTGGCGTGCTCCATGAACTGCACGCCCCGCTGCACCCAGTAGCGCTGCTTGTCGAGCACCTGCTCGGCCCGCTCGAGGAAGTACGGGATCCAGCCGATCTCGCCTTCCGACAGCGCGATCTTGAGGTTCGGGAACCGGGTGAACATGCCGCTGAACAGCCACGAGAGCATCGTCCCCGACGTTCGGTTCGCGCCCCACGCGAGGTTGGCCATGAACGGCGAGTCCGGCGCGATCGTCGGCACCTGCGACGACGACCCGACGTGCATGCACACGACCATCTCGAGATCGTTGGCGGCCGCCATCACCGGGTCCCAGTACCGGTTCACGTCGTGGATGGTCGGGAGCCCGAGCGGCGCCGGGTTCTCCGAGAAGCAGAACGCGGTCGCACCCTTCGCCGCGCAGCGCGCCATCTCCTCGGCTGCCAGCGGTGGGTCCCACATCGGGATCAGCGTCAACGGGATGTACCGGCCCGGCGCGCTCCCGCACCACTCGTCGATCATCCAGTCGTTGTACGCCTGGAGGCACACGAACCCGAATTCCCGGTCACTCGCCTCCATGAACAGTTGCCCACAGAACCGCGTGATGGTCGGGAAGCACAGTGACGCGAGCACGCCCGCGCGGTCCATGTCTTCCAGGCGCGCCACGGAGTCGTAGCAGCCCGGCCGCATCTCGCTGTACGGCAACGGCTCGGGGCTGAACTCCTCCTTCGACTTTCCCGCGACCGCGCTCAGCCCCGAGCTCGGGTAGCGCTTGCCGTCGTACACCCAGTAGTCGAGGCCGTTCTCGAGCTCCATGTGCGGAGCACGGTCGCGATCCTTCGCCGCGACGCGATCGACCCACACGTTGGGCGGCTCCAGCACGTGGTCGTCGACCGAGATCAACCAGTCGAGGTCGTACGTCGTCGTGTCCGTCATCGCAGCTCTCCGATCGCCAGGTGCTTGACCTCTTGGAACGCACGGATGCCGTCGGGCCCCCGCTCCCGTCCCAGCCCGCTCTGCTTGTAGCCACCGCTCGGCGCGTAGGCGCTGAACACCCCGGTGTTCACGTTGACCGCACCCGCCCGCAGCCGACGGGCGACGTCGGTCGCGGCCGCCACGTCGGCGCCGTACACCTGCGCGGACAGCCCGTAGACGCTGTCGTTGGCGATGCGCACCGCGTCGTCGAGGTCGTCGTACGCGAGGACGCCGATCACGGGACCGAAGATCTCCTCCTGCGCCGCCGGGTTCGCGTTGTCGGGCAGGTCGAGGACGGTCGGCTCGAAGTAGTAGCCCCGGTCGAACGCCGCCGGGCGGCGCCCACCGACCGCAACCTTCCCGCCGTGCTCCTCGGCGAGCGCCACGAAGCGTTCGCAGCGCTCGCGCTGGCCGGCGCTGATGACCGGACCCATCATCGCGGTCGGGTCGGTGGGGGGACCGACCACGACCGCGGAATATGCCGCGCCGACCGCGTCCAGCACCTCGTCCTTGCGGTCGCGTGGCACCACCATCCGCGTGGCCGCGACGCACGCCTGTCCCGCGGTGGCGGCGACGACCGCGACCGCTCCCGCGGCGACGCGATCGACTGCGTCCGGCAGATAGATCTGGGCCGACTTGCCGCCGAGCTCCAGCGCCACCCGCTTCACCGTGGGCGCGGCCTGGGCCAGGATCTGCTTCCCGACCGCGGTCGAGCCGGTGAACGACACCATGTCCACCGCGGGGTGCGTCGTGAGGAGCTCCGCGCCGGCGGCGCCGGCCTCGACCACGACGCTGAGGACGCCGGGTGGCAGCTCCGCCGCCTCGGCCGCCGCACCGAAGATCAGCGACGAGATGGGCGTGAGTGGGCTCGGCCGCAGGATGACCGAGTTGCCGGCCATCAGTGCCGGGATCAACTTCTGGAACGCCATGATCACGGCCGCGTTGTACGGCGTGATCGCGGCGACGACGCCGACTGGCTCGTGACGGCGGACGCTCAAGGCGACCCGACCGCGCACCAGCTCGTCGACCGGGACCGGGCTCGCCTCCTCGTGCGCCATCGACAGGTACAGGTCGATGGTCGACCGGGCGAGCGCGACGCCGGTGCCGAGCTGCAGGTACTCGGCGAACATCGTCGGCTGCCCCGCCTCGGCGACGATCGTCTCGACCAGCGCCGCGCCACTGGCCTCGACGTGGTCGACCAGCGCCCGCACCCGGCGGGCTCGCTCGGTGGGCGCCATGGACGCCCACGTGCCCTCGTCGAACGCCCGGCGGGCTTCGGTGATCGCCCGCTCGAACTCCGGCAGCGGCGTGGCCGCCAGCTCGGCGACCTGCGATTCGTCGGCGGGGTTCTCCACCCCGATCGCCTCGTCCCCGTCGACCCAGCGGCCGGCGACGTACGAGCGACGCTCGTCGATCATGGTGCCCAACGTGGCTTCCCCCTTCCGCTCCGGCAGCGCCGGAGCGTGCAGAACCACGTTCTACTTATCACGAAACGGGGTAGCTCGCAACCCCCGACGCCAGGGTCACGGGATCACGCCGGCGTCCCGCAGCTCCCCGATGCGGTCCCACGAGTACCCGAGCTCCCGGAGCACCATCTCCGAGTGCTCGCCGTGCTCCGGGGCGCGGCGCAGGGCCGGCGGCCGTTCGTCGAACTGCACCGGCACCGTGGGCAGCCGGTACGCCGGACCGCCGTCGACGGTGACGTCGCCGACGTAGTCGTTGGCGACGACCTGCGGGTCGTCGAGCAGCTCCTCGACCGCCTGCACCGGCGCCCACGGCGCATCGATGCCGGCGAGCAGCGACTTCCACTCCTCGAAGGTGCGGCCGGCGAACTCCTCGCGCAGCACAGCGACGCACTCCTCGGCGTGCTCCCGCCGCGCCGCGAGATCGACGAAGCGGGGGTCCTCGACCAGGTCGTCGCGCCCGAGCAGGCCGCAGAAGTCGGCCCAGTAGCGATCCGCCTCGAGGAACACGAGCTGGATGTGGCGACCGTCCTTCGTGCGGTACGAGCCCACGAGCGGGTTGACGTACCCGCTGCCCGACGCCGACATCGCGCGCGGCTTCTGACCCTGCAGGGCCGAGAGCACGTCCGACGACAGCGTCCACATCGCGGTCCCGAGCAGCGAGACGTCGACCACCGAACCGCGCCCGGTCCGCGTGCGTTCGAGGAGCGCGGCCGCCATGCCGAACGCGAGCGCCATCGCGCCGTTCCGGTCGCCCATGGCGCCCCGCTGACCGATGGGCTGGTCCAGCTCGGCCGGCGTCAGGACGTGCGCCATCCCACCGCGCGCCCAGAACGCCGACGAGTCGTAACCGGGCCGGTCCGCGTCCGGCCCGCGGACGCCGTAGCCGTGACCGCGCGCGTACACGAGCGACGGGTACCGCTCGGTGAGCGTCTCGGCGTCGAGGCCGAGCCGGCGGAGCGCGCCAGGCCGGAAGTTCGTGAGGAACACGTCGGCCGTCGCGAGCAGCTCGTGCAGGATCGCGCGTCCCTCCTCCTGCCGGAGGTCGAGCGCGACGGAGCGCTTGCCGCGGTTGGCCAGCGCGATCGACAGGTTGACGCCGCCGCTGTCGGTGCCGATCCCCTGCGTCATGAGGCCGCGGTACGGGTCACCCTCGGGCCGCTCGATCCGCACGACGTCGGCGCCCCAGTCCGCGAGCAACGCGCCCGCGACCGGCACGAAGACCCATTGCGCGAGCTCGACGACGCGTATGCCCTCGAACGCACCTTCGCCCAACAGAACACCTCCTGGGATGTGCGCGCAGCTTCCGAGCGACGCAGTCGCGTCGCGCGCGTGCGTTGACCAAGGCCTAACGTACGCGGCGCGTCATGACAAGCCCGTGTGTGCACACGGGATCGTCGTGCTGTCGCTCGTGACGCGGTACGACCGGAACGGGGGATCTGGCACGTGGTGGTCGAGCAGGCCGAGGAGCTCGTCTGGGCCGACGCGGTGGAGCAGGCCGGCGCGATCCGGCGTGGCCACGTGTCGGCATCGGACCTGCTCGAGGTGTACCTGGATCGCATCGATCGCCACGACCCGACGCTGCGCTCGTACGTCACCGTCGACGTCGACGGCGCCCGGGAACGCGCCGCGAAGCCGACGACGCGCTCCGGCGTGACCCCGCGGCAGAGCTGCCGCCGTTCCACGGCGTGACGCTGTCGGTGAAGGACGTGGTGGACGTCGCGGCTCTGCCCACCACACACTCGAGCAAGGTGCTGGCGGACCACCGTGCCGCGCTCGACGATCCCTTGGTCCGGCGCTTTCGCGACGCGGGATTCCTGATCCTCGGCAAGACCAACGTGCCCGAGTTCTGCACGAGCATGACCGACTCGGAGCTCAACGGCACCTGCCGCAACCCTTGGGACCCCGAGCGCACGCCCGGCGGATCGAGCGGCGGTGCGGGCGCTGCGCTGGCGGCCGGACTCTGCGCGATCGCGCACGGCACGGATGGAGCCGGGTCGGTACGCAACCCGGCGTCGTTCTGCGGGCTCGTCGGGCTCAAGCCGACGCGGGGCCTCACGTCGTTCGGGCCGGAGCACCGCAACCCGTACTACGGGACGACCGTCGACGGCGTCCTGAGCCGGTCGGTCCGGGATGCCGCGGCCATGCTCGACGTCATGGTCGGCTCGCGCGACCCCGGCGCATCGTGGTCACCCCGCCTGCCGCTCCCGTACGCACGCGCCGTCGCGGACGACCCCCCGCGGTTGCGGATCGCGGTCACCGCGAGTGCACCGATGGGAACGACGGTGGAGCCCTGTGCCCAGGCGGCACACCAGGCGGCGGACCTCCTGGCCGGGCTCGGCCACGAGGTCGACGAGGCGACCCCGCGGTGGGACGTGATCCTGGCGGCGAGCGCGGGGCCGATGGCGGTGCCGGGAGCCGCCGCGCTCGTCCCCACCGACCAGCTCGACGCGGTGGAGCCTCGCAACCGGCCGATGATCGAAGCACTCGCCCAGCTGACCGTGGTGGAACATGCGCGATGGGTCGAGCTGGCGCGCGACGCGGCAACGCGATTCCTGGAGTTCTGGGACGCGTACGACCTGCTGGTCACGCCGACCGCCGGCATCCTGCCCCCGTCGGTGTCGTGGGCACCCTGGGCCCAGGATCCCGCGGCCCACATGGCGACCTTCATGGAGTTCCCCAACTTCGCGCAACCGTTCAACGTGTCGGGGCAGCCGGCGGTGAACGTACCCCTCGCATGGACCGACGAGGACCTCCCGGTCGGCGTGCAGCTCGCGGGGCGCCGACTCGACGATGCTCTGGTGCTGCAATTGGCGCGCCAGCTGGAGGCCGCGCAGCCGTGGTCGGAGCGGCGGCCGGCGCGCTTCGGGTGATCGACCCTTCCCCCGACCGATCCCGAGGTCCGTTCAGGGTGACGGACGCCGGGCGCCGACTTCCCCGTGCGGGAAGTGGACCATGGACCCACCGTCGACAACGAGCGTGCGGCCGGTCATGAACGACGACAACTCCGAAAGCAGGAAGACCAACGGCCCCGCGATGTCCTCCGGTTTCCCCCACCGACCGAGCACGACCTCGTCGCCGGGCGGCGTCCCTTCCGGGGGCACGATGTTTCCTGCGAGCAGCCGCGGCGTCATGATCACATCGGGCGCGACGCAGTTGACGCGGATGCCGTACGGGCCCCACTCGCTCGCCAGCGCCCGCGCCAGCGACATCACGCCCGCCTTGGCGGCGCCGTACGCGGCGTGCCCGGCCGCGCCGTAGAAGCCGCTGACCGACGCGACCAGCGCGAACGCGCCGCCGGTGCCGTCGTCGATCATGTGGCGCGCTGCCGCCCGGCTCACGTCGAGGTGGTGGACGAGGTTCATGCGGAGGTCGTGCTCCCACACCTCGGTGTCGATGGCGAAGACGTCCTCGACGAACGTCGCCAGACCGACGATGTTCGCGACCCGGTCGAGGCCGCCGAGCCGCGCGTGGGCGTCGTCGACGACCTTGCGGGCACCGTCGGGATCGGTCACGTCACCGACGACCGCCACGCCACCCACCTCGTCGGCGACGTTCGCCGCCCGCTCGGGATCGAGGTCGGCCACCGCGACCCGCGCGCCCGCCTGGGCGAGGAGCAGGGACGTCTCCCGCCCGATCCCGTACCCACCGCCGACCACCAGCGCGGCCTTGCCCTCCAACCCGAACCGGTCGAGCAACGTCATGGTCGTCCCCCTCCGCTCGCTGATCCGTCCATCGTCGCCACCATCGGGCGTTCGCTCCTCGCCGGGACACCCGGCTCGCTCCCGCTCACGCCATCTCCATCGGGCGTTCGCTCCTCGCCGGGATACCCGGCTCGCTCACGCTCACGCCATCTCCATCGGGCGTTCGCTCCTCGCCGGGATACCCGGCTCGCTCACGCTCACGCCATCTCCATCGGGCGTTCGCTCCTCGCCGGGATACCCGGCTCGCTCACGCTCACGCCATGTGCACGCCACCGTTGGGGCGCACGACCGTACCGGTCACGAACCGCGCCGCGTCGCTGGCGAGGTAGAGCATCGCGTAGGCGATGTCGGCGGGCTCGCCGGCCAGCCCGAGCGGGCTGCCACTCTGCCGCGACTCGCGCACCTGCGAACGCTGCTCCTCGTCGACGGCCCCGTCGGGCCCCGTCCACGCCGCCGCGGTCATCCCGGTCTCGACCCAGCCCGGCGCCACCGCGTTGCAACGGACCCCGGCGGGGCCGAGCTCGACGGCCACCGTGCGGGTGAGCTGGATGACCGCCGCCTTGGTCATGCCGTACACGCCGATCATCGGCGCGGCGAGCTCACCACCCGCCGACGCGACGTTGACGATCGCGCCGCGCTGGGCCGCCTGCATGACGCGACCGGCCGCAGCACAGCCGAAGAAGACGCCCTTGAGGTTCACCGCGAGCACGGCGTCGAGCTCGGCCTCGTCGGTGTCGACGACGGCGGAGTAGCGGATGATCCCGGCGACGTTCGCCCACACGTCGAGGCGGCCGTTCACCTTGAACGCGGCGCGCGCGAGGTTGTCGACGTCCGCCCGCTGTGTCACGTCGGTGGGGACCACGAGCGCCCCCTCGACGAGCGACTCGGTCTCCTCCAGCCCCGACTTGTCGACGTCGGCGAGCACGACGCTCGCGCCGGCGGCGCCGTAGGTGATCGCGGTCTGGCGACCGATGCCGCCGGCCGCCCCCGTCACCACCGCAGTGCGCCCGTCGAGCGAGAATGCGGCCGCCAGGTCCTCCCGACGGGGGCCCGAGATGCTGCCCATCAGACGCGGGCGGCGGCGTCGACGCGATGCCCGTAGGGGTGCGGCGTGCTCCACCGCTTGCTCTCGGGCTGGAACTCGTCAAGCAGGTCGAGCCTCACCGCACACCTCCTACCGGCTGTTTGCATTGTCGAATGACGCGTCGACCAGCTGACCCTATGCCGCGCCCCGCGCTCGCCGCACCGACACCCGTCGATGGTCGCGGCGTCGGTCTTCGGTCCGAACGGCGAAGCTCAG
The DNA here is from genome assembly GCA_963819475.1 of uncultured Actinomycetes bacterium. Classification (GTDB taxonomy): domain Bacteria; phylum Actinomycetota; class Acidimicrobiia; order IMCC26256; family DASPTH01; genus DASUAS01. The sequence goes on along the minus strand of CAWFWE010000008.1, from coordinate 121,374 downwards.
GAAGACAGCGCTCCCGGCGTGAACTCGAGGTGCAGGGAGCTCAGCCCGCGGAGGACCCAGGTCGGTTCGTAGTCGAACCGACGCGCGGTCGGAGGACCGTGGTGCGCCTCCGAGAGGCGGATGTCGTGCATCCGGTCGAGGATGCGCTCCAGGCTGACGCGGGCTTCGACCCGCGCCAGCGGCCCTCCCGGGCAGGAGTGCGCGCCGCGCCCGAAGGCGATGTGCTCCCGGGCGTTGGGCCGGTCGAGCCGGAACTCGGCGGGGCACTCGAAGTGTGCCGGGTCGCGGTTGGCGGCGCCGTTCAGCAGCATGACGGGCGTGCCCGCGGCGATGTCGACGTCGCCGACCCGGGTGGCCCGCCGGGCCAGTCGGAAGTCGGCCTTGACCGGGCTCTCGATGCGGAGGGCCTCCTCGACGAAGTCGGGGATGCGTTGGGCGTCGGCGCGCAACTCGTCCTGGAGCGCCGGGGACTCGGCAAGGTACTTCAAGCTCGTCGCGAGGAGCCGCGCGGTGGTCTCCTGCCCCGCCGCGAACAGGAAGGTCGCGGTGCGGACGACCGACGTCACCGCCGGCGTCGACCCGTCGGGGTACTTCGCCAGGGCCAGCTCGGTGAGGACGTCGTCGCGGGGCGAACGCCGCCGGTCCTCGATGTACGTCGCGAACCAGTCGTCGAGCCATCCGAGCGCGTTCATCTCCACGTCGCCCTGCTCGGTGACGCCGAGCTCGCCCGCGGTGCCGAGCAGGCCGAAGCCCTCGCGGAACCGCTGATGATCGGCTTCCGGCACGCCGAGGAGGTCGGCGACGACGAGCATGGCGAACGGCTGCGCGTACGCGTTGATGAACTCGCAGCGGCCTCGGCTCACGAATTCGTCGAGCTGCCGATCGGCCAGGCGCCACATGAACGACTCGTTCTGCTTCAGCCGCAGCGGCGACAACAACCGCATCAGCAGGGCGCGCTCGCGGGTGTGGTCGGGCGGGTCCATCGTCACCATGTGCTCGCTCATCGGCAGCTGGTCCCGATAGCGGTCGATGACGTCGCTCACGTCGTCACCCTCGAGCGGGACCGGGAACTGCGCGAAGGGACCGATCACCGAGTTGCACGACGAGAACGTCGCCAGGTCGCGATAGATCTCGGTCGCCTCCTCCCACCCCGACACCGCCACCACCCCGTGATGGGGCGTCGCCACCACCGGGCACTGCGAGCGCAGGTACTCGAAGTACGGGTACGGGTCCTCCAGCAGGGCCTCGTCGGTGAAGAAGTCGATCTCGTCGAACGCAGCCACGCGCTGCTCCTCTCGGCGCAGCGGACCGATTGCCCGTCGGGCCGGCGGTCGGCGCTGCGAATTGGTGCCGCAAGTATGACACCAACGTGTCCGGTGCGGGCAGGTCGCAGTCGGTACGGTGCCCCACCGTGGAGCTCCGACCGCTCATGACCATCGACGTCCTCGTACAGCCGGTGGTGGATCTCGCCGCCTTCCCCCTCGGCGGCCGCCGGGTCGTCGTCTTCGACGGCGGGTCGTTCCAGGGACGTGACGGCCTGGGGGGCACGATCGCCGCCGGCGGCGTCGACTGGCAGCTCGCCCGGAGCGACGACGTGATCGAGATCGACGCGCACTACCTCCTCCTCAGCGACGACGGCGAGCCGATCGAGGTCCGCTCGACCGGGCTCCGCAAGGCGAGCGCGGCGGTGGCGGACCGGATCGCCCGCGGCGAGCCGGTCGAGGCGTCGGAGTACTACTTCCGCACGCACGTCCGCCTGTCGACGTCGTCGGCGCGGCTCGCCTGGATGAACGATCTCCTCGCGGTGTCGACGGGCGAGCGCCGCCGCAACACGGTGCGCATCGACGTCCGCGAGATCGTCTGAGGCGATGGCGGCGCGCACACCTCGCGTCATCGTGATCGGCGCCGGCGTCGGCGGCCTGGTCGCCGCGCTCAGCCTCCACGAGATCGGTGTGCGTGTCGACGTGTACGAGCGGGTGCGGAGCGTCCAGCCCCTCGGTGTCGGGATCAACCTGCTCCCGCACGCGGTGCGCGAGCTCGACGCGCTCGGCATCCTGGCGCCGCTCCGCCGCCGGTCGGTCGAGCCGACGAGCCTCGTGTACTGCTCGCGTCACGGTCGCGAGATCTGGAGCGAGCCGCGCGGCACGGCCGCCGGCTACCCGTGGCCTCAGCTCTCGGTCCACCGCGGCGTGTTGCAGGAGGTGCTGCTGGACGCGTTCAACGAACGGGTCGGCCGCGAGCACCTCCACCTCGGCCACCGTCTGCTGTCCGTGGATGCCGACGCCGGGCGCGCGTGCGCGGTGTTCGACGCGTGGCCGGGCGAGGACGAGCTCGTCGTGGCGGGCGATGCCGTGGTCGCGGCCGACGGCATCCACAGCGTCGCGCGCGCCCAGCGGTACCCGACCGAGGGTCGACCGCGGTGGAGCGGCTCGCTGCTCTGGCGCGGGATCGCCGAGGTCGAGCCGGTGCTCGACGGTCGCTCGATGATCTGGGCCGGCTACCGGGACCAGAAGTTCGTGGGCTACCCGATCGCCGACCTCCCCGACGGCCGGCAGGCGTTCAACTTCGTCGCCGAGCTGCGCCGTCCGGAGTCGGAGCTCGGTGCGACCGAGGACTGGGACCGCGCCGGCGAGCTCGCCGACTTCCTGCCCGCGTTCGAGGACTGGACGTTCGGGTGGCTCGACGTGCCGGGGATCATCCGGTCCGCGCCCGGCACGTTCCTCTTCCCCATGGTCGACCGTGATCCGGTACCCCGGTGGACGTTCGGTCGCTCGACCCTGCTCGGCGACGCCGCGCATCCGATGTATCCCATCGGGTCCAACGGGGCATCCCAGGCGATCCTCGACGGCCGCGTCCTCGCCGGATGCCTGCGCGCCGACCACGACGTGGTCGTCGCCCTCGAGCACTACGAGTCGACGCGCCTCCCGCCGACCGCGGCGATCGTGGAAGCGAACCGCGGTCTCGGACCCGAAGTGCCGATGCAACTCGTGCACGAGCGCGCGCCGGACGGGTTCGACGACATCGATGCCGTGATCACTCGGGCCGAGATCGACGCCGTGACCGAGTCGTACCGCAGCACCGCGGGATTCGCGCTGCAGGCGCTGCGAGACGATCCGCGGTCGTTGATCGACCAGTCGCCGGCGGTCACCGATCCGGGGTGAACCCCGGGAGACGGAGCACGGATGTGCCGTCCGTCCCGATCGTCACGGTCACCGGTGCGGGTGGTGGCGTCAGCTTCGAGGGCGCGCCGCCGCTCACGCGGAGGCGCACGCGGTGGCCGGCCGCGAACCGGTGGTGGCCGGCGCGGATCGGGACGCGGAGCTCCGTGCTCTCCCCCACCGGCACCGGCTCGGGATCCGTGTGCGAGCCGCGGTGGGTCGCGGCGAGGAAGCCGTCGTTGACCACCGTCTCGTCGCCGTCCGCACCCACGTCGACCAGCTCGACGTGGAGGTGTGCCTCGGGTGCGTCGAGCGTGGCCCGGAGCGTCAGGCTCGGATGTCCGAGCAGCACCTGATCGGTGGCGAGCGGCGCGGAGGTGAAGGTCACCACGTCCGCGGGCTCGTCCGGGGGGCCCGGCTGGCGGATGGTCGCCGTCCCGCCCGCGCCGGCAGTCGCCGCGAGCGTGCCGCCACCGCCCAACCGGAGCTCGACCACCGCACCCCCGGTCGGGTCCCAGCGATCGAGGTCGCGCCATCCGGCGCCGGCCCCGACCGGGCCCTCGAACGAGGTGAAGGTCGGCGCGGGCGGGACGGGGACGTCGGGCATCCCCGCGACCCAGCGGTCGAACCACGCCAGCAGCACGCCCGGCGCCATCTGGGGGGTCTCGGCCTTCACGTGCGCCTGCTCGTCGTTCGAGGACCCGGTCGACCACGCCGGCTCGTCGACGAGCGCGACCGGGAAGAAGTGCTCCCACGGGCCGTACACCGCCCACGTGCGCCCGGGCACGGCCTCGATGTTCGCGAGCGTGCCGGACCGGAAGTAGCCGTCGTTCCAGCCCCCGATCGCGAGCACCGGGATCGAGACGTCATCGAGGCACCCGACGAACGACCGGTCGCGCCAGAACCCGTCGAACGTCGGGTGCTCGCGGTTCGCCGCGAACTCCGCGTCGGCATCGACCACGCCCGCGGTCGTCAGGTTCGCGATGTCGGGCCAGTTGTCGATCTCGCCGCGCTCGGTCGACTTGATGCCACCGGGGAACACCACGTCGTGGTAGAGGGACGACGGCGACTGCATGGGCGCGATCGCGACCAGGTGCTCCGGGCACTCCACCGCCGCGCTGTAGCTGGTCTGGCCACCGAAGCTCTCGCCGAACATCCCGACGCGGCCGTCGGAGAACGGTTGCGCGGCGAGCCACTCGATCAGGTCGTGCGCGTCACGACCCGCCTGTCGGAAGCTCCCGTGATCCCACCGTCCACCCGAATCGCCCACCCCGCGGAGGACGGGGACGAGCGCGTTGTACCCGCGCGTGGTGAAGAAGTCGGCCTCGCCGAGGTAGAAGTCGCGCAGTACCACGTACGGCGTGAACTCCACGACCACGCTCGGGAACCGGCCCGCGACCGGCACACCGCCGTGCGCGGGGCGGCGCAGCTCGCAGGCGATCGTGATCCCGTCGCGCACCGGGACCTCGATCGCCGTCCCGACCACGTCGTACGCGGGAGCCCGTACGTAGTCCCACCACATACGAGTCGCGGGCGAGATCGGTCGCGACGTCGGCGGCCCCGCGGCGGTGGCCCCTCGAGTTGGATCGTCCGTCATCCGTCCCCCGTCGGCGAGGCCGCGGTCTGCGGTGGCCCGGCGGCTCCGCGTACACTGTACGCATGGTGCAGCGCGTGGCGGCGACCCGGACGCGCGACGTCGACCTGTCGGTCGACGAGATCGTGGGCGCCGCGATCGACCTCCTCGACGACGGCGGGATCGAGGCCTTCTCGATGCGGGCGCTCGCCCAGGAGCTGGGGCGCTCGACCATGGCGGCGTACCGTCACGTGCCGGGCCGCGAGGCCCTGCTGCGGCTGGCGGCCGAACGTGTCATCGAGGACGTGCCCGACGTCGGGTCGCGACCTTGGTTCGAGCGGCTCGAGACCTACACCCGCCACGCCTGGACCACCTGCTGGCGGGCCCATCCGTGGATCGTCGACTTCATCGAGAGCGGAGGCGTCACCGAGCGGGGAGCCGAGCGGCTGGTGGTGTTGGAGGAGGTCTTCCGCGAGGCCGGCTTCGCCGGCGACGAGGTGCGGGACGCGGTCCGGGCGCACTGGTCGTTCGCGGTGGGTACGCTCCGCCTCATCATCGCCACGGGCCGGAACGCGGGACGTCGCGACCCGGCCCGCGAGGACGCCATCTTCGAGTTCAACCTGCGCACGTGGATCCTCGGCCTCGACGCGATGGCGACGGGTCGACAACAAGGGGGTAGCCGGTGACGTCACGACCCGAGCCCGTGACCGACGAGGGTGTGCTCGATCCGTGGGTCGTCGAGTGGGCGACCGCGAACCCGGAGCGCGCCGCGCCGTTCGAGGAGCTGCTGCCCGAGCTGCTCGAGCTGGCGCGGGGCCCGGTCGGGTTCCCGCCGACGCGCGAGATCGCGACCATCACCGACGACGTCGTCGACGGGGTGCCCATCCGGATCTACCGCGGTGAGGACACGCCGACCGGCCTCGTCGTGTACTTCCACGGTGGCGGCTACGTCATGGGCAGCATCGGTCTGATGGACAACGTCGCGCGCGAGCTCGCGCACGGGTCCGGTGCCGTCGTCGTCTCGGTCGAGTACCGGCTGGCTCCGGAGCACCCGTACCCGGCGGGGCTCGACGACTGCGAGCGCGTGACGCGATGGGCGTTGGCGAACGCCGACCGCTTCGGCGTGTCGCCGCGGTCCGTCGCGGTGTGCGGCGAGAGCGCGGGCGGGAACCTGGCCGCCGCCGTCGCGCTCCGGTTCCGGGATGCCGGTGACGCGCCGCTCGCCGGCCAGGTGCTCATCTACCCGCAGGTGTCGGGGACGGTGACCCATCCGTCGGCGGTGGAGTTCGACGGTCTCGTCATCAGCCGCGCGGTCGGTGCGAAGTACTGGGCCGCGTACAGCGGCGGGCGCGACCTCGACCAGGACCCGTTCGCGGTTCCCTTGAGTGCCGTCAGCCTGCGTGGGCTCCCGCCGGCCCTGGTGGTGCTCGGCGGCTGCGACATGCTGCGCGACGAGGGGCGGGCGTACGCCGCTCGCCTCCGCGACGAGGAGGTCGACGTCGAGGAGGTCTGCTACGCGGGCCAGCCCCACGGCTTCGTCAACTTCGACTTCCCGGCCGCGGGCCTCGCCTTCGAGCACATCGGGAGCTGGCTCCGGGCCCGCTTCGCACCGACGCCCTGAGCAGCCCCGGCGTTGACGACGCCGGATATTCGTGACATCGTGCTGCCACGAAATAGCGGGGGGAGGATCCCATGGCGATCGACCTGACCGGTGGCTTGTCCGACGACCGCGAGTTCGTGTTCGCGGCGCAGCCCGACGACCCGGAGATGCGCGAGTCGGTGAACACCTGGGTCTGGGACCGGGGCACCGAGTTCGGCATGCCCCGCATCGGCGTGGAAGCCGTCGCCGACCAGTGGGAGACCCACGACGTGCAGGTGAACGTCGCGTTCGCCGACGGACGCGTCTTCAACATCTTCGGCCCCGGCAAGGTCCACGACCCCCGCGGCGCGGACGGCAAGCCGAGGATCCTCGGCGCCGGCCCGCTGTCGTTCGAGCTGATCGAGCCGTACCGCCACTGGCGCGGTCGGGTCGACGGCATGGCGGTGCAGACCTCCACCGCCGCGCAGATGGAGGGGTGGCAGGCCGGGCGCAGCTCCGGCGAGAGCGTGCCGATCGAGATCGACTGGGACATCCGGTCGGCGGTGCCACCGTGGGAGAGCGGCACCCTGCTCGAGGAGGCGGGCTACGTGCTCGCCCACCAGGAGGAGGGTGACCTCATGGGCGGCCCGCGCTTCGAACAGCTCTTCCGGACGACGGGGACGCTGCGCGTCGGCGACGAGGAGCACCAGCTCGACGGCGCGGGGCTGCGCATCCGCCGCGCCGGCATCCGGCGGCTCGGCACCTTCCGCGGTCACGTCTGGCAGTCGACGGTCTTCCCGAGCGGACGCGCGTTCGGGCTCTGCCTCTATCCCCCGCGCGACGACGGCAAGGCGACGTTCAACGAAGGATTCCTGTTCGAGGGCGACGGCGACCTCATCCCGGCGCGCGTGACCGACGCGCCCTGGCTGGAGACGCTCGCGCCCAAGGGCCAGGACGTGTCGGTCACCCTCGAGACCGAGGACGGGAGGACGGCGACCATTCAGGGCGAGACGGCGTTGTCCACGTTCCACGTGATGAACGCGAGCGTGGGCGCGACCGGCATGGTCGGCGACTTCCGGCTGCAGCAGGCCATCGTCCAGTACACGTGGGACGGCGAGAGCACGACCGGCATGCTGGAGCGGTCGTCGGCGAGCAGCCAGGTCAGCTGAACCGGCCCGGGGCGATGGCTCGCTTCGGGTACGACACCACCGCCGAGGAGATCGCCCGCACCATCGATCTGCGCGGACGACGCGCCGTCGTGACCGGCGCGTCGTCCGGCATCGGCAAGGAGACCGCGCGTGCCATCGCGCTCGCCGGTGCCGACGTCGTGCTCGGTGTGCGCGATCCGGAGAAGGGCGAGCAGCTCGTGCACGAGCTCGCGCCCGACGCGTCGGGCGAGCTCCGGGTGGTGCCGCTCGACCTGCGCGAGCTCGCGTCGGTTTCGGCGTTCGCCGATGCCGTGACCGGACCGGTCGATCTGTTGATCGCGAACGCGGGAGTGTCCAAGACCCCCGATGCACACCTCGCCAACGGCCTCGACGTGCGGTTCGCGACGAATCACCTCGGACACTTCCTGCTCGCGTTGCAGTTGCACGCGCCGATGCGCGAGCGCGGAGCTCGGATCGTGGTGGTGAGCTCCGCCGCGCACAAGGGCGCGCCGGTCCGCCTCGACGATCTCCAGTGGCAGTCGCGCGAGCACGTCGCGGGCATGGCGTACGCGGAGTCCAAGAGCGCCAACATCTTGTTCGCGCAGGAAGCGACGCGGCGGTGGAGTCCCGACGGGATCTTCGCCAACGCGGTGTTGCCGGGATCGGCGCTGACCGGGCTGCAGAGGTTCCACGGTGAGGAGCTCAAGCGCCAGATCGGCTTCATCCTCCCGGACGGCACCCTGAACCCGATCCTCAAGACCCCGGCGCAGGCGGCCGCCACGACGCTGTGGGCGGCGACCGCGCCGGAGCTCGAGGGACGCGGTGGCCTGGTGCTCGAGGACTGCGCCGAGGCGCGGCCCGTGGGCCCCGACACGCATCCGTGGTGCGGCTTCGACGCGAGCGTCGCCGACCCGGACACCGCGCGGCGGCTGTGGGACCACTCCCTCGACCTGCTGCACACGCTCGGCGTCGACGCGTGAACGGGCCCGGCTCAGTGCGCCGTCCACTGCGCCATGCGCGTCGTGTACTCGGCGAACCGGGGTCGCACGTCGTCGAGCACGAGCCCGAACGTCGCCGGGTCGGGGTGCACGTTCTGCTCGCGGTGCGCGGCGAAGTCCTGCCACCACGTCGCCATCCCGGCCTCGAACTCGGGCGTGACCGGCTCGCCCAACCACGCGTACAGCTTGGTGACCTCGCCGATCGGGTCCGTCTGCATGGTGCGGAAGTCGATGTCGTAGAACCGGTGGTCGTTGCCGCGGTCGCGGAACGCCAACGCCCGTTCCATGCCCACCGACCAGTGCTCGAGGTTGAGCGCACCGAGGTAGTGGAGGTCGATCTCCTCGCTGAACATGCCCCCGATCTCGAGGTAGACGTCGGCGACCGAGACGATGACGTCGGCCGGGTCGCGATGGGTCATCACGAACTTCGCGTCGGGGAACGACCGGTCGAGCGCGTCGAGGAAGAGCAGGTGCGTCGGGCACTTGAGCCGCCACGGCTGCACCGGCGCGCCCCACTGCAGCAGCTGGAGGGCGCGCCGCTCGTACTCGTACGTGGACGTGAGGTCGGCGTCGTAGAGGAACCAGTCGGAGTACGACGGGAGGTACGCGTAGGCCAGGAACATCTGCGACTTGAAGTCGAGCGCCATCAGCTCCTGGCACTCCATCGGTCCGGTCGCGGTCGACGGCACCAGCGCCGCGCTGCGCGGCGAATACAGCCTCTGCTGCGCGACCTGCAGCTCGGCCATCTCGATCCGGGGATCGGGCGCCTCGACCGTCGACGGCGGCGGGGCCGGCGCGGAGGACTCCCACAACCGGAGCGAACGAGCGCCCGGATCCTCGGCCAGCAGGAACGACAGCGCGGTGGAGCCGGTGCGGGGCAGCCCGAGGCCGATCAGCGGAGCCTCGATCGGCTCCTCACCCATCTCGGGGTGCCGGCGGAACCAGTCCTCGATCTGCAGCCGTTGCCCGAGCAGGCTCACGAGACGGCCCCGCATCGCCTCCTGGCCCATGGCGTTGAGCTTCGCCTCGCCCTGCAGGCTCCGGACGAGGACCTCGAGCCCCTCGCGGAACGAGTCGTCGCCGAAGTCGCCGAGGCCCGTCTGGTCGCGGGCGTCGGCGATCAGCTCGTCGTGCTCCCCCATGTTCCCCTCTCGCAAACTGCGACAGTAGCCTGACACCAATATGGAAGAGCTGTCAACGGCCCCGGCGCCCGACACCGATGCCCCGGCGGAACGCCGCCGCTACGACAGCCCGGTCCGGCGCCGACGGGTGGCGGAGACACGGGAGCGCATGCTCGGCGCCGCGTCCGCCCTCGTCCACGAGTTCGCCAGCTGGGACTGGCACGGGCTGACGTTCCGGGCCGTCGCCGAGCGCGCCGGCGTGAGCGAACGGACCGTCTACCGGCACTTCGCCACCGAACGGGAGCTCCGGGACGCGGTCATGCGCCACCTCGAGGAGGAAGCCGGGGTGTCGTACGAGGGCCTCGCGCTCGATGGGCTCGCCGACGTCACCGCGCTCGTGTTCTCGTCCCGCGGCTCGTTCGCGGCGTCGCCCATGGTCGTCGACGACCCGACGTTCGTCGCCGAAGACCAGCTGCGCCGCGATGCCCTCCGTGACGCGGTCGCGGCAGTCGCGGCCGACTGGACCGACACCGAACGCGACCAGGCCGCCGGCCTGCTCGACGTGCTCTGGAGCGTGCCGTCGTTCGAGCGGTTGGTCACCCAATGGGGGCTCGGAACCGAGGACGCGACCGACACGATCACCTGGGCGCTCGATCTCGTGGTTGCGGCGATCCACGCCGGGCAACCCCCACGACGATGAGCAACGGCTCGCCGCCGAACGTCGCGCAGCCCGGCAGCACCCGCCTGGGCTGGATCGGCACCGGCGTGATGGGCGCGAGCATGTGTGCACGCCTGCTCGACGCCGGGTTCGCGGTGACGCTCACCACCCGGACCCCAGCCAAAGCCGACGCGGTGCTCGCCCGCGGCGGGGTGTGGGCCGATTCGCCGGCCGCGGTCGCGGGCGCGAGCGACATCGTCTTCACGATGCTCGGCTACCCGAACGAGGTGGAGCAGGTCGTCCTCGGTCCGGGTGGAGTCCTCGACGCACTGGCGCCGGGATCGGTCCTGGTCGACATGACCTCGAGCAAGCCCTCGCTCGCCGGTCAGATCGCCGCGCGCGCGAGTGAGCTCGACGTCCACGCCGTCGATGCCCCGGTCTCCGGCGGCGACGTCGGCGCTCGTGAGGGCACGCTGTCGATCATGGTGGGCGGTGACACGTCGGTGGTCACCGCGCTCCGGCCGTGCTTCGACGCGTTGGGCACGACGGTCGTGCACCAGGGCGGTGCCGGCGCCGGTCAGCACACCAAGCTGGTCAACCAGATCCTCGTCGCCGGCAACATCGTCGCGGTCTGCGAGGCCCTGCTCTACGCGTCGCGCGCCGGCCTGGACGTGCCGTCGGTCCTCACCTCGGTGTCGAGCGGCGCAGCCGCGAGCTGGGCGGTCACCAACCTGGCACCTCGCATCGTCGCGGGCGACTTCGCGCCCGGGTTCTTCGTCGACCACTTCGTGAAGGACATGACGATCGTCCTGGAGGAGTCGGCGAGATTGCAGCTGGCGATCCCCGGCCTCTCACTCGCGCACCAGCTCTACGTCGCGCTGCAGGCGCAGGGCCACGGGCGGGACGGCACGCAGTCGCTCATCCTCGCGTTGGAGGCGCTGTCGCCCGGATGACCGATGCCGACACCCCGGGAGCGGCCGTGCGCAACCAGGCCGCGCCGACCACGCCGGGGCCGGTGTGAATCGCCATGGCCGGGCTGAACGGGATCACGGGCTCGCTCCCGGTGAGTCGGGCGCGCAACGCGCGGGCGCGCTCGGGTACCCCGGCGTGGAACACGCACGATGCCGACGAGTCGGGGCCGCCGCTCCGAGCCCACGCGTCGTGCACCACCGCGAGCGGGTCGGCGCCGGCCCTCCGCAGCGGCATCACGCTCCCGTCACGGAAGCGGAACGCGCTGAACCCGTTTCCCCGTTCCGCGGCCGCGAGCACCGGCGCCGGCACGCGCCCGCTCCGCTCGATCGTCGCGACCCGATCGAGGGTGGCGACCAGCTCCACGCGCCCGGCGGCGTCATGGGCGATCCGCTCGAGGTCCTCGAGCCGGGCACCACGCCGGCACGCGTGCGCGACCTCGAGCACCACGAGCCGTTGCGCGGCCGCTGCGGTCCGGGTGTCGACGACCCGTACCGGCCTGCTCGCCAGCGCGGCAGCCTGCGTGGCGTGCAGGAACATCGACGTGAACTCGGCGGCCGGCGTCAGCACGAGCGCACCGCTGTACCCGTCGTCCTCGATGGCGGTGAGGTAGTCGATGACCGACGGGGGACTGGATTTCACCGTATCGTCGCGGGCGATGGCGCCGAAGACCACCGCCGGATCGATGGAGTCGTCCGCAACCGACGCACCGTCGAGGAGGATCGTGATGGGCACGATGCGTATGCCGAGTCGCCGGCTCGTCTCGCGAGAGACACACACGTTGGAATCGGTGAGCAGCAACGTGCGATCCACGTCGACTCCCTCCTAGCGGACCGTCGTTCCAACGAGGACGTAACTCGGTGGGAGTCGACGCGACCTTCACCCTGCGGGATCTGGTGGAGCGTACCCGGGTTCCGGCCACGACGATCCACCACTACCAACGGCTCGGATTGCTCCCGCCACCGGATCGCGTGGCGCGCAACCGGTTCGTCTACGACGACCGCCACGTCCAGGCGCTGCGGCTGATCCGCCTGCTGCGGGAGCGCCGCCGGCTGGGCCTGGCGACCATCGGGCGGATCCTGCCGCAGCTCCTCGCCCAGGACGAGCAGGCGTTCCGGGCGCGCATGTGGGAGAACGTGATCGCCACCGACGTGGACGACACCACGACCCAGGCCCGGGCCCCGATCGTCGCCGTCGCGCGCCGTGCGTTCTCGACCCACGGGTTCGCGAGCGTGAGCGTGGCCGACATCTGCGACGAGGTCGGCATGGGCAAAGGCACGTTCTACGAGCTCTTCGCCTCCAAGGAAGACCTGTTCGTGGCCGCCGCGCGCGCCCTCGTCGACGACCTCGTCGCCGCCCTCGACGCCCGCCGGCCCGGTCACCCGCTCGCGGCCAAGACCATCATCACGGTCCTCGACGACGCGCTGGGTGACGAAGCCCCCCTCCTCGTCGAAGTAGCCCTGCGCGGCGTCCACGGCAGGCCCGACGACGCGCGCGCGGCGCGCGAGGCGGCTGCGACGCTCCGTGACGCGGTCGCCCGCCGACTGCGTGCGGCACCCACCGACGACACGCGGGTGGTGGCCCGGCAACTCGTCGAGACCTGCCTCGGCCGCGCCCTGGCGCGCGTGGTGGCCGCCACGCCGGAGGCCTGACCCAGCCCCGATCGCCCCGCTTGCGCCCGGGCGACGGTTGCATACAATGATCCGGACCACCGAGTCGAAAATACTCGACATCACGGAGGTGGGCGGTGAGACCGGACGACACCGTCCTGCGCGAGCGCGCGTCGCAGGAGAACTTTCCCGTCGCATCCCGAGCCCTGCCGCGTGCCGTCCGGGGCCACCTCCTCGCCATCTACGGCGTCGCGCGGGTGATCGACGACACGGGCGACGAGCTGGCCGGTGACCGGATGGACGCGCTCGGCGCGCTCGACGCGCTCGAAGGCCAGCTCGAGCGTGCGTACCGGGGGACCGCGACGCACCCCGCCTTCATCCGCCTCACCCCGACGCTCCGCGAGCTGGAGCTCGACGACGCACCGTTCCGCGCCCTGATCGAGGCCAACCGGGTCGACCAGGTGGTGACGCACTACGACACCTGGGCGTCGCTGCGCGGCTACTGCGCGCTCTCGGCGAACCCGGTCGGTCGTCTCGTGCTGGCCGTGTTCGGTGCCGCGACGCCCGAGCGGGTCGCGTGGTCCGACGACGTCTGCACCGCGTTGCAGCTCGTCGAGCACCTGCAGGACGTGGGCGAGGACTTCGCCCGGGGCCGCGTCTACCTCCCGGCCGAGGATCTCGACCGGTTCGGCGCGTCCGACGCGGATCTCGCGGCCGCCGAGGCGTCGGGCCCGCTCCGCGCCGTCGTCGCCCACGAGGTCGACCGCGCCCGTCGGTTGCTGCACCGGGCGGCGCCGCCGCTCTGTCGCAGCCTCCGGGGTCGGGCGCGGCTGGCGGTCGCCGGATTCGCGGGCGGTGGTCTCGCGGCCCTGGACGCGATCGGGCGTGTCCGCTACGACGTGCTCGCCGTCGACGCGCGGCCCTCGCGCGTCGACACGGTGTACCGGACGGTGCAGGTCGGTGTCGCCGGTCGGGTCGCGGCATGAGACGCGACGAGGCGTACGCACGCTGCGAGGAGATCACCCGCACCGAGGCGAAGAACTTCGCCTTCGGGATCCGCCTGCTCCCACCGCCGAAGCGATCGGCGATGTCGGCGATCTACGCGTTCGCCCGCCGGATCGACGACATCAGCGACGGTGACGGTGCACCCCACGAGAAGCTGGCGCAGCTCGCCGTGGTGCGTCGCGACGTCGACGCCCTGCGCCGCGGGCACGCCCCCGACGACGACCCCGTGCTCGTCGCGCTCGCCGACACCGGCACCCGCTACCCCGTGCCGTGGGACGCCTTCGACGAGCTCGTCGAAGGCTGCGAACACGACGCCATCGGTGGCGCGTACCCGACCTTCCCCGCGCTGGTCGCGTACTGCCGCCTCGTGGCCGGCTCGGTCGGGCGCCTCTCCCTGGCGGTGTTCGGCACCACCGGCGGGGCGCGGGCCACCGAGCTCGCCGACGCCCTCGGCGTGGCCCTCCAGCTCACCAACATCCTGCGCGACGTCGTCGAGGACCGGGAGATGGGACGCATCTACCTGCCGGCCGACGACATCGCCCGGTTCGGCGCCGACCCCGACCTGACCGGACCGGCCGACTCGGTGGCGGCAGTGGTCGCCTTCGAAGCCGTCCGGGCCCGCGAGTGGTTCGACGAGGGGATGCAGTTGCTCCCCCTGCTCGACCACCGGAGCCGGGCGTGCGTCGGTGCGATGGCGGGCATCTATCGCCGGCTGCTGACCCGCATCACGGCCCGACCCGGCGCCGTCCTCGAGGGACGCGTGTCGCTCCCGACGTGGGAGAAGGTGTGGATCGCGGGCCGCAGCATCGCCGGGCTCGATCCGTCGCCCGCCGCCGTCACGACCGGGGTCGGCGTGTGAACCGGACCCGGGTCGTGGTCGTCGGCGGCGGGCTCGCGGGCCTGAGCGCTTCGCTCGCGTGCGTCGACGCCGGGGCCGCGGTCAGGCTGCTCGAGCGCCGTCCCCGCCTGGGCGGCGCCACCTGGTCGTTCGAGCGTCACGGCGCCTGGTTCGACAACGGCCAGCACGTGTTCCTCCGCTGCTGCACGGCGTACCGGGAATTCCTCGCTCGCATCGGTGCGTCCGACGGCGTCGTGCTCCAGGATCGGCTGTCGATCCCCGTCGTCGCGCCCGGCCGCCCGGTCGACGTGATCGCGCGGGACGCACTGCCCGCGCCACTCCACCTCGCGCGGACGTTGCTGGGTTACCGCCACCTCACCGGCGCCGAGCGGTGGTCGGCCGTGCGGACGGCGCTGCGGCTACGGCGGCTCGACCCCAACACGCCGGAGCTCGACGAGCGCTCGTTCGGCGACTGGCTCGCGGCGCAGGGCGAGTCGCCCGGGGCCATCGAAGCGCTCTGGGACCTCATCGCCCGACCCACGCTCAACCTGCCCGCGGCGGACGCGTCGCTGGCCCTCGCCGCGATGGTGTTCCGCACCGGGCTGCTCTCGGACAGCCGCGCCGCCGACATCGGCTACGCCCGCGTGCCGCTCGCGGCGTTGCACGCGGAACCCGCGGCGCGCGCCCTTCACGCCGCCGGCGCGTCGATCCACACCGACGCGCCGGTCGTGGGAATCGCGCGCGGCGTCGACGGCGCGGTCTGCGGCGTCGACCTCGACGACGGGTACGTCGTCGCCGACGCGGTGGTCCTCGCGGTCCCCCACCCTGTGGCCGCCGCGCTGCTGCCGAACGGCGCGGTGCCGGACTCGGACCGCCTCCCCGAGCTCGGCGCATCGCCGATCGTCAACGTGCACGTCGTCTTCGACCGCCGGGTGACCGAGCTCGAGCTGGCGGCCGGGGTCGGCACGCCGGTGCAGTGGGTGTTCGACCGCACTGCGGCGTCGGGCATCGACGAAGGCCAGTGCCTCGCGGTGTCGTTGTCGGCCGCCGACGAGCAGATCGGCCGGCCCTCCTCCGAGCTCTCGCGCGGGATCGTCGACGCCCTGCGGGACCTCTTCCCGCCCGCCCGTGCCGCGCGGGTCGTCGACACCATCGTGACGCGCGAGGGCGCGGCGACGTTCCGGGCCGCACCCGGGACCCGCCGGCTGCGGCCCCCCGCGCGCACCGGGGTGCCCGGCCTGTACCTCGCCGGCGCCTGGACCGACACCGGATGGCCCGCCACGATGGAGGGCGCGGTGCGCAGCGGCACCGCCGCAGCCGTCGCACTGCTGGCCGACCTCGGTGCCGCGCCGGCGGCCGCGCGCGCGGCGCGCGACCCGCGACGGGAACCGGTGGTGGCGTGATCACGTCGACGCCGCCGGCGCTCGCCCGGGCGCGCGACGTGGCCGCCCCCGCCATGCGCGCCGCGGTGGCCACGCTGCTCCCGGACCTGCACGGCCCGGTCCACTACCACTTCGGGTGGGCCGACGTGGACGGCACCCCGGTGCCGGGCGGCGGCGGCAAGGGCGTCCGGCCCGCGCTCGCCATCCTCTCCGCCGAGGCCGCCGGCGCGCCCGCCGCCGCCGGAGTGCCCGGCGCGGTCGCGCTCGAGCTCGTGCACAACTTCTCCCTGCTGCACGACGACGTCATCGACAACGATCACGAGCGACGTCACCGGCCAACGGTGTGGGCGCTGTTCGGAGTCGGCGACGCCATCATCACCGGCGACGCGCTGCTGACCCTCGCGCTCGAGGTCCTCTTCGACGCCGAGATGCCCGGTGGCGCCCGCGCCGCTGCCGCGTTGACACGCGCGACCAGCGCCATGATCGCCGGCCAGGTCCTCGACATGACGTTCGAGACACGCGACGCGGTCTCCCTCGACGAGTGCATCACCATGGAGTCCGGCAAGACCGGCGCGCTGCTCGCCTGCGCCGCGTCCATCGGCGCGCTGATGGCCGGTGGCGGCGACGCGTTGGTCGATGCGCTCGCCGCGTACGGTCGCCACCTCGGACTCGCGTTCCAGGCGGTCGACGACGTCCTCGGCATCTGGGGATCGCCGGCCGTGACCGGCAAGCCGGCATGGAGCGACCTCCGCCAGCACAAGAAGGCGCTGCCGCTCGTGTTCGCGTGGGAGCGGGCGACGGCGAGCGAGCGGCGCGAGCTCCGCGACCTCCTGGCGAACGGCACGCCCACCGAACCGGAGATGGCGCGGGCCGCAGCGCTCATCGAAGCGCGCGGCGGTCGCGAGTGCACCGAGTCGTTCGCCGCCCGCGAGCTCGACGCCGCCTTCCGCGCCCTCGGCGCCGGCGACCTCGACTGCGCGGTGCGCGCCGAGCTCGTGGAGCTGGCCCACTTCGTGGTGGAGCGCCAGTCGTGACCGTCGCCGCGGTCCCTCGCCTCGACGCCGGCGCCGCGCTCGCCCGGGGCCGGGACGCGCTCCTCGCGCGCCAGGACCCGGCGGGATGGTGGAAGGGCGAGCTCGAGACCAACGTCACCATGGACGCGGAGGATCTGCTCCTCCGGGAGCTCCTCGGGATCCGCACCCAGGAGGTCACGCGGCGCGCCGCCGACTGGATCCGCTCCCGGCAACGCGCCGACGGCACCTGGGCGACGTTCCACGGCGGTCCGCCCGATCTCTCGACCACCATCGAGGCCTACACCGCGTTGCGCCTCGCCGGGGATCCCGTCGACGCCGACCACATGCAGCAGGCGGTGGCGTTCGTGCGCGACGCGGGCGGCATCGAACGCGCCCGTGTCTTCACCCGGATCTGGCTCGCACTCTTCGGCGAATGGGACTGGTCGGCGCTCCCCACGCTGCCGCCGGAGATGATCCTCCTCCCGTCGTGGTGCCCGCTGAACGTGTACGACTTCGCGTGCTGGGCCCGCCAGACCATCGTCCCGCTGACGATCGTCGCCTCGTCGCGACCCGTGCACCCGCTGCCGTTCACCCTGGCCGAGCTGCACGGTGCGCCGGTGGCACGGGAGCCGGCGACGCCGTGGACGCTCGAAGGCCGGTTCCGGGTGCTCGACCGCGTGCTCGCCCGCTACGACCGCCGGCCGTTCCGACCGCTGCGGAGCTCCGCCCTGGCGGCCGCCGAGCGCTGGATCGTCGACCGCCAGGAAGCCGACGGCTCGTGGGGTGGGATCCAGCCCCCGTGGGTCTACTCCCTCCTCGCCCTCTCGGTACGCGGCTACCCGCTCGATCACCCGGTGATGCGCGCCGGCCTGGCCGGCCTCGAGGCGTTCGTGATCGACGACGACCGGGGTCGGCGCCTCGAGGCGTGCCAGTCGCCGGTGTGGGACACCGCGCTCGCGGTCGTCGCGCTCGCGGACGCCGGTGTCGCGCCCGACGATCCGGCCCTCGTGCGGGCGGCCGACTTCCTGCTCGGGCACGAGGTGCGCGTGGCCGGCGACTGGTCGCTGCGCCGCCCGCGGCTCGAACCGGGCGGGTGGGCGTTCGAGTTCGCCAACGCGAACTACCCCGACGTGGACGACACCGCAGAGGTCGTGCTGGCGCTCCGGCGCGTCGAGCATCCCGACGCCGCCCGGGTCGACGCCGCCATCGCGCGGGCGGTGCGCTGGGTGGAAGGCATGCAGTGCCGCAACGGCGGGTGGGCTGCCTTCGACGCCGACAACACCAGCCGCGCCTGCGCCCGTCTCCCGTTCTGCGACTTCGGCGAGGTGACGGACCCACCCAGCGCCGACGTCACCGCCCATGTCCTCGAGATGCTGGCGGCCGAGCCCGCGTCCGACCCGCGGTGTTTCGGCGCCGGCGTGGCCTGGCTCGAGCAGCAGCAGGAGCCCGAGGGCTCGTGGTTCGGGCGGTGGGGCGTGAACCACGTCTACGGCACCGGCGCCGCGCTGCCCGCGCTGCGCGCCGCCGGCCTCACCCCGGACGTGACGCCGATGCAGGCCGCGGCGCGCGCTGGCTGGAGGCGCACCAGAACGCCGACGGCGGCTGGGGCGAGGACATCCGGTCGTACCGCGACGCCGCGTCCCGCGGGCGCGGCGTCTCGACCGCGTCACAGACCGCGTGGGCACTGCTCGCGCTCCTGGCCGCCGGCGTGCGCTCGGACGCCACGAGCCGCGGTGTGCGGTGGCTGGTGGACACCCAACGGGCCGACGGCACCTGGGACGAGCCGTGGTTCACCGGCACCGGCTTCCCCGGCGACTTCTCGATCAACTACCACCTGTACCGGCAGGTGTTCCCGGTCATGGCCCTCGGCCGGTTCGTCCACGGGCCGGACGCACCCACCGGAGCGGCGCGGTGACGGACGACCGACCGCGCCGGCGCACGGTGCTGCTCGCGGGTCCGCGCTCGTTCTGCGCCGGCGTCGAACGGGCCATCGACATCGTCGAGCGCGCGCTCGATCGCTACGGCGCGCCGGTCTATGTGCGCCGCCAGATCGTGCACAACACCCATGTCGTGCGGGACCTCGAGGCCCGGGGGGCGCGCTTCGTCGACGAGCTCGACGCGGTGCCCAGCGGCGCGCTGGTGGTGATCGCCGCGCACGGCGTCGCACCGGAGGTCCACACCGAAGCCCACGAGCGCGGGCTGCGCGTGATCGACGCGACGTGCCCGCTCGTCGCCAAGGTCCACGCCGAGGCCCGCCGGTTCGCCCGGGACGGGTATCGGATCGTCCTGGTCGGCCACCTCGACCACGAAGAGGTGCAGGGCACGGTCGGGGAGGCGCCGGAGGCGATCCAGGTCGTCGAGGAACCCGAGGCCGCCGAGCAGGTGCACGCGACCGACCCCGAGCACGTCGCGTACCTCACCCAGACCACGCTCGCGGTCGACGAGGTGCAGGAGGTGGTCGACGCGCTGCGCGCGCGCTTCCCCGCGCTCACCGGTCCGCGCGCCGACGACATCTGCTACGCGACGCAGAACCGGCAGGAGGCCGTCCGCACCCTGGCCGCGGAGTGCGACGTCATGCTCGTCGTCGGGTCGCGCAACTCGTCCAACTCGAACCGGCTCGTCGAAGTGGCCGAGCGGTTCGGCTGCACCGCCCGTCTGCTCGAGGACGCCTCCGAGCTCGATGACGCCCTCGTCCGAGGCGCATCGACGATCGGGATCACCGCCGGCGCGTCGGCACCCGAATCGTTGGTGCGGGGTGTGGTGGAAGCGCTCGCCGCGTTCGGACCCGTCGACGTGGTCGAGCGTGACGTCGTGCAGGAATCGATGCGCTTCACCCTTCCCGTGGAGGTGCGCTGATGGCACTCCCCTTGCGTCAACAGGTCCGCGTCGCGTCCTACGTCGCGAAACAGAAGCTCGCGCGGCGCAAGCAGTTCCCGCTCATCGTCGAGCTCGAACCGCTCTTCGCGTGCAACCTCGAGTGCGCGGGCTGCGGCAAGATCCAGTTCCCCACCGAGATCCTCCGGCGCCGGGTCAGCGTCGAGGACGCGGTCGCCGCGATCGAGGAGTGCGGTGCGCCGATGGTGTCCATCGCGGGCGGTGAGCCGCTGCTCCACCCCGACATCGAGGAGATGGTGCAGGCGTTCGTCGACCGGAAGCGGTTCGTGTACCTCTGCACCAACGGGGTGCTCATGCGGCGGAAGCTCGACCGCTTCCGGCCGTCGCCCTACTTCAGCTGGGTCGTCCACATCGACGGCCTGCGCGAACGCCACGACACGTCGGTCTGCCGATCCGGGGTGTTCGACGAGGCGGTCAGCGCGATCCGCGAGGCGAAGGACCACGGGTTCCGGGTCACCACCAACTCGACCTTCTTCAACACCGACTCCCCCGGCACCGTGCGCGAGGTCCTCGACTTCCTGAACGACGACCTCGAAGTCGACGCGATGATGATCTCGCCCGGCTACGCGTACGAGAAGGCGCCCGACCAGGAGCACTTCCTGGGGGTCCAGGAGACGCGGCGCCTGTTCCGCGACGCGTTCGCCGGCGACCGCCGGCGCCGCTGGCGGCTCAACCACAGTCCCCTGTTCCTCGACTTCCTCGAGGGCAAGGTGGAGTACGACTGCACCGCGTGGGCGATCCCGAGCTACTCGGTGTTCGGTTGGCAGCGCCCCTGCTACCTCATGGCCGACGGGTACACCGCCACGTACCGCGAGCTGATCGAGACCACCGACTGGGACCGCTACGGCCGTGGGCGCGACGAACGGTGCGTCAATTGCATGGCGCACTGCGGCTACGAACCGACGGCGGTGTTCGCGACGATGGGTTCGCTGCGCGAGTCGCTGCGGGCCGCGGCATCGACCCGCTGAGCGGCTCGGTCGTGGCCGTCCTCGACGCCGTCGCCGGTCCCGCGGACCTCCGTGGCCTCGACGCGACCGCGCTCGAGCTGCTCGCCCACGAGCTGCGCGAGACGATCGTGGAGTCGGTCGCGGCGAATGGAGGGCACCTCGGGTCGAACCTCGGCGCGGTGGAGCTCACGCTCGCGCTGCACCGCGTGTTCGACTCCCCACACGACCTGATCGTCTGGGACACGGGACACCAGGCCTACGCCCACAAGCTCGTGACCGGCCGGCGCGAGGGATTCGCCCGGCTCCGCCGCGCGGGCGGCGTCTCGGGCTACCCGTCGCGCAGCGAGTCGGAGCACGACGTCATCGAGAACAGTCACGCCTCGGCCTCGCTCAGCTACGCGTACGGGCTCGCGGTCGGCCGCGACGCCGGCGGCTCCGATCGGCACGTGGTCGCCGTCATCGGGGACGGCGCGCTCACCGGCGGGATGGCGTACGAGGCGCTCAACAACCTCGGCTGCAGCGGTCGGCGTTTGATCGTCGTCGTGAACGACAACGCCCGCTCGTACGCGCCCACGGTGTCGCGACTCGTCGGCGGGTGCGACGGCGACGCCGCCCGCTTCTTCGCCGCGTTGGGGTTGGCCTACGCGGGCCCGGTCGACGGTCACGACATCCCCGCGACCGAGCAGGCGCTGCGGACCGCGAGCGAGCACACAGGGCCGTCCGTCGTGCACGTGCTCACGCGCAAGGGTCGGGGCTACGGACCGGCGGAGGACGACACCGAGAAGTGCCTGCACGACGTCTCGCCGTTCGACGTCGGGTCGGGCGAGCCGCGATCGCCCCGCCCGGTCACGTACACGGACGCGTTCACCGACGCGCTGCTCGGGCTCGCCGACCAGCACCCCGAGCTGGTGGCGCTCACGGCGGCGATGCCCGGGTCCACCGGGCTGCTCCCCTTCGCCGCGCGCCACCCCGACCGGTGCTTCGACGTGGGGATCGCCGAGCAGCACGCGGTGACCGCCGCCGCCGGCATGGCCATGCAGGGACTCCGGCCGGTCGTGGCGATCTACTCGACCTTCCTCAACCGCGCGTGGGACCAGGTGGTCCACGACGTCGGGTTGCACCGGCTCCCGGTCGTCTTCTGCGTGGACCGGGCCGGCATCACCGGCGACGACGGGCCGAGCCACCACGGCGTGTACGACCTCGCGCTGCTCACCAAGGTCCCGGGGATGACGGTGTTCGCGCCGTCGTCGTACGCCGAGGTGGGCGTCATGCTGCGGGAGGCCCTGCGGATCACCTCGGGCCCGGTCGCGCTGCGCTGGCCGAAGACACCTGCACCCGAGGGCGACGCGGTCGGGACCGGGACGCGCGCGCGACGCGTGCTCGACGGGCGCGACGTGTGCATCCTCGCGGTCGGGAAGATGGTCGAGGCGGCGCGGGAGGCCGCCGAGATCCTCACCGGCGACGCCATCCGCCCGACGATCTGGGACGTGCGCTCGGTACCGCTCGACGAGCGCATGCTCACGGCCGCGGCCCGCGCCCCGCTCGTCGTCACCGTGGAGGACGGCATCGCCGAAGGAGGCGTCGGGTCGCTGATCGCGAGCGCGCTGGCGCGACGGCGGGACGACCGCGGCCCGCGTGTCGTCGTGCTCGGCACGCCCCTCGCGTACCTCCCGCACGGCAAGGTCCCCGACCTGCTCGCGCAGCTCGGGCTCGACGGAGCCGGGATCGCCGCCGCCGCGGTCAAGGCGTTGCGGGACCTCGAACGCTCCGGCCGCGCGGGTAGGCCGGACTAGACGTCGCCGGCGGTCGCAGGCGGGTTCCGCACGAGCGACTCGACGTCGTCGACGGCTCGCGCCAGCACCTGCTCGTCGAGCGCGTCGGCCAGGCCCTGTCCACCGGCGGCGACCAGCATCGGCACCAGCCGGTCCCGGAGGCGCGTGACGCCCCACGAGACCACGTCACCCTCGGCGACGGTGTCGATCATCAGGATCCGCTCCTGCTCTGCCGGCGGCTCGTAGTGATAGTGGGGACCGACGTTGAACAGGTCGAAGCGCAGGTACTCGTGCTCGTCGTCACCACCGAGCACCCGCACCGTCGGTCCACCGGACTCGACGCCGTCCTGCACGAGGGCACGATGCTGGACCACGAACGTGATGGGACCTGCCGTCACCGTCGATCCGCTTCCACCGGCCATTGCTCACCTCCAGCCCGTGCCGGTCATGATGGCACGCCGTCGGCTACTGCGTCTCCACGGCGTCGGCCACGATCATCCACGGCGTACCGAACCGATCCGTGCACATGCCGAAGCTCGGCGAGAAGAACGTCTCGATCAGGGGCTGCGTGGCCTCGCCGCCGTCGGCGAGGGCGCCGAACACCCGCTGCGCCTCGTCGGTGTCGGCGACCGAGCAGGTGACGGTCATCCCCTGCACCCCGGAGAAGCCGCCGGTCGGGTCGTCCGACCCCATCAGGACGGCGCCGTCGAGCGTCAGTGCGGCATGGATGATGAGGTCGGCGTGCTCCGGCGGTACCGGGGTGTCCGACGGCGTGTCGGCCATCGACAGCAGCACGAGCTCACCGCCGAAGATCTCCTGGTAGCGGGTGAACGCGTCGCGGCAATTGACACCGAAGAACAGGTAGGGACGGAAGTCCATCTCGATCCTCCTCGTAGGACGGGTGGGTGATGCTCCAAGTGGTCCGACCGCGCGCCCGCCGGAATCTCATCGCGTCCAGCGCGCTCGCGTCGAGCTCGGCGGTACCGGCCGGCGACGCCACCGACCGTGGTACCTTCGCACGCCGTTGCGACCCCGACCGCGTCGGGATGCCCAGGAGCAGCCATGGATCTCAGCGCGTACCGCCTTCGCGAGAGCACCACCATCGCGAGCTCGCCCGACGAGATCTACGACCTCCTCGCCGACGTCTCCGCCATGGGCCGCTGGAGCCCCGTGTGCACCGGCGGTCGGTACGACCCCGACGACCCGTCCTGGTTCACCGGCGACAACGCGATCGGGGACTTCACCTGGCAGACGCGGTGTCTCGTCGTGGTCGCGGAACGCGGTCGCGAGTTCGCGTTCGTGAACCACGGCATCGACGGACAGCAGCCGCTGGTCCGCTGGGGCTTCACCTTGCAGCGCGACGAATCGGGAGGCACCGAGGTCACGCAGTCCTGGGAGGTCCTGCCGTCGTATGCCGACGGATTCGCCGCCGAGGGAGACGCCGCGGGCGACCTCGCCCAGCGTCTCGACGGCATGAAGGCGATGGCCGAGACGGGAATGCCGGAGACGTTGGCGAACCTCAAGGCGGAAGCTGAACGAGCACGACGCTCGTAGGCGCGGGGAGCACAATGGTGGCCACCACAGCGTTCTCGGATCGCGCCGCGATCTCACGGGGAGGAACCCATGACCGCAGTCCTGGAGGGCGTTCGCATCCTGGAGGTCGCCGAGCACACCTTCGTGCCCGCGGCGTCGGCCCTGCTGGCCGACTGGGGTGCCGAGGTCATCAAGATCGAGCACGTCGAGCGGGGCGACGCCATGCGGGGCCTGGCCTCGAGCGGCGTGGTCGAGATCGGCGGCGGCGTCCATGCGTTGCTCGAGCACTCGAACCGCGGCAAGCAGAGCCTCGGTCTGGACCTCACCACCGACGACGGACTGGACATCCTCTACCAGCTCGCGGCGACCGCGGACATCTTCCTCACCAACAAGCTCCCGAGGGTGCGCACCAAGCTGCGGATCGGCGTCGAGGAGATCCGGGCCGCCAACCCGAACATCATCTACGTGCGGGGCACCGGGCAGGGTGAGCGGGGTCCCGACGCCGACAAGGGTTCGTACGACAGCCTGGCCTTCTGGAACCGGTCCGGCATCGCCATCGGGATGTCCCGTCCGGAATACGGGCACATCGTGGGCCCACCCGGCCCCGGCTTCGGCGACTCGATCGGCGCGATGACGATCGCCGGCGGGATGATGGGCGCGCTGTACCACCGCGAGCGCACCGGTGAGGCGACGATCGTCGACGTGTCGCTGCTGGGTTCGGCGATGTGGGCCCACGGCCAGGCCATTGCCCTGTCGCTGCTGAGCAACATCCCGTGGATGCCGCCGCCCGAGGACGCGGTCCGCCGCAACCCGCTGACCAACAACTACCTCACCAAGGACGGCCGCTGGCTGGCGTTCATCTGCCTGCAGGCCGGCAAGTACTGGCCCGAGCTGTGCGACGTGATGGGCCGGCCCGAGCTGGCCACCGACCCGCGCTTCGCCGACCACGTCAGCCTGCTCGAGCACAGTGCCGACGCGATCGAGATCCTCACCGAGGTCATCGCCGAGCGGCCGTTGGCCGAATGGCGGGAGCGCCTGGAGACCTTCTCCGGCCAGTGGACGGTCGTGCAGGACACGCTCGAGGTCGCCGACGACCCGCAGACGGTCGCCAACGGCTACATCCAGGACTGCGAGACCGCGGAAGGCACGCCGTTCCGGCTGGCCGGGGCGCCGGTGCAGTTCGACGAGGAGCCGCCGGTACCGAAGCGAGCACCCGAGTTCAACGAGCACGGCGACGCCATCCTCGCCGACCTCGGGCTCGACTGGGACACCATCATCGACCTGAAGGTGCGCGGCGTCGTCGCGTGACGCTCCTCATGCGGCGTTCGGTCCTGCTCTCGGTGGTGGGCGTCCGACCTGTTCGCGTTGTTCGGGGGTGAGGTCGTCGAGG
Organism: uncultured Actinomycetes bacterium; assembly: GCA_963819475.1. GTDB lineage: Bacteria > Actinomycetota > Acidimicrobiia > IMCC26256 > DASPTH01 > DASUAS01. Next base: position 95,785 of record CAWFWE010000008.1, on the reverse strand, counting down.
TGGACCTTGCGCAGGTCTCCGGGCACGTTCGGATTGCCGACCAGGGCGTAGTTGCCGTGGGGGACGAGGTCCGGGTGACAGGTCGTGCACACCGACGCCAGGTCGGAGATCTCGTCGGTGCCGCCCCAGGACCGGGGTCGCAGGTGATGGATCTGGAGGCGGTGGCGACGGCCACAGATCCGACAGCCTTGATCGCGTAGCAGCACCGCCCGCACGATCTTGGGTGAGAGGGCACGGAACCGCTTCCCGATCGCGATCGGGGTGCCGTCGTCGTCGACCAGCACCGGCTCGATGCTCGCGTTGGCCCGTAGCTGCTCCAACAACGAGTCGGCGATCGGGATGCCGGCGATCTCCGCCGGTCCCGACAAGGGGATCAGCGTCTGCACCACGGGACGCGTCGCGAGGCTCGGGGTCTCGTCCCCCACTACGGGTTGGTCGCACAACTCGTGGAGCGCGTCGGCGGCCCGGTGCTCGAAGCTGTCCCACGCCTGCCCCTTGGCCGGTGTCCTCTGCTCGGTGAGCTTGGTGATCGTCGCTTCGAACGTGGCGCCCATCACGTCGGGCAACTGGCCGTGCAGGTGCAGCATCCCCTTGTCGGGTGTCCACCACATCCGCAACGACCTCGCCGCGTACCGGACCCGCGAATCCTCCGTCGACGGCTTCACCGCGTTCCGGGCCAGCCGGGCCAACTCCACCGGCGCGACATTGGGCGCCCGCCGCGCCCACTCCGCATCGCTCGCCTCGTCCGCCAGCTTCGTGACCGCGCTCAACTGCTCACTGCTCAGGTCACCCTCATAGGCAGCAGCGGCGATCTCGGGCAACGATTCCAGCGCTCGTGCGGTCTCGAGCTTGTCCCGCGTCGTGCGCGGCGACTCACCCTGGTCGCCCACGGTCGGGTCGATCCGGCCGCGCTCGTCGAGCACCCGCAAGATGTCGAGCTCCTCGATCTCCAACCGACGCCTCGCCCGCACCACCTCGCGCCGACGCGCCTCCAACCGATCCGTCGGCCAGCGACCGCAACTCATCGAGATGATCGACCACGTCGAACATGCACCGATCAAACCACGGGGGTATGACACGCATCCGCCCGATTAGACGGGGTTCATGTCGCGGTCGAGGTAGTCCTCCACGATCACCTTCGCCGCGACGAGCTCGCGGTACTCCTCGTCGTCGAGACCGATCACCTCGCGGTACACGTAGTCGTTGTCCTCGCCGAGGACCGGCGCGCCCCGCTCCCAGACCTGGGGCACGCCCTTGAACGCGTACCCGACGTGCGGGTAGCTCCCGACGTCCCGGCTGTCGAGTGGGCGGATCCATTCGCGTGCCGCCACGTGAGGGTCGGTCGCCAGCATCTCCTCGTCGAACTGCGGCCCCGCGGTCACCCCGGCACGCTGCAGGGAGTGGAACGCGGCCATGACGTCCTGGCCGGTCGTCCATTCGGTGATGACACGGTCGAGCTCGTCGTGGTGCGCGTAGCGGCCCGCGGTCGTCGCGAAGCGGCTGTCCTTCAGGAGATCCTCCCGACCGATGCTGCGGGCGAGGGCGGTCCACTCGTCGTCGTCGCGCACGCTGATCGCCAACCAGCGCTCCTCGCCCCGGCACGGGTAGACGCCCTGTGGTGCCTGCTCGGGATCCCGGTTCCCGGTGCGCTTCGGCTCGCCGCCGAGCTGCACCTCGACGAACGCGTCACCGAGCTGGTTGAGCACGTTCTCGATCTGGGCGAGCTCGATGAGCTGCCCCCGGCCGACCGCGGCGCGGTAGTGCAGCCCGGCGAGCACGGCGAACGCGCCGGCCGGCCCGGTCGCCGCGTCCATGTACATCGTCGGCGGGGTCTCGACCATCTCGATGTAGTGGTGGCCGACGAGCTGCGCGAAGCCGCTGAGGCCGTCGAACTGCGCGCCGAACCCCGTGTAGTTCGCCCAGTCGCCGTTGAGGCCGGCCGCGGGGATCCGCAGCACGAGCATCTGGGGGTTGCGGTCGAGCAATTGGGATTCGTGGATGCCGATCTGGTGCAGCGTCGAGGTCTTGAGGTTCTCGACGAAGACGTCGGAGTGCTCGACCAAGCGCATCAGCAGCTCGAGGCCATCCGGGCGGCGCGGATCGAGCGTGCACGAGAGCTTGTTCCGGGCGATGGAGTTGTTCATCGCGTGACGGTTGTACGGCCGATCCACGACACCGTCCGCGGGCGGCGCGTACATCGAGAGCAGACTGCCGAGCAGCATCGTCGAGGTCGGCCGCGGCAGGTAGCCCTTGGTGGTGGGCGGGAACACCGACGGGTTCTCGACCCGGATCACCTCGGCGCCGAGATCGGCCAGCAGCTGAGTGACGTACGGACCCGACCACACCGTGGTGAAGTCGAGGACCCGGACACCCCGCAGCGGTGCCGCGGCGGGATCGGTCGCGCGATCCGGCGCGGTCGCCGGGCGCGCCCGCCGTGGCCGCGCCGCCGCGCCGTCCCCGATCGTCGGCGCCACCGGCGCCGGACGGTGGCGCTGCCAGCCACCCTCCGCGTGTCGGTACGGGGGGCCGGGCAACAGCACGGACCCGATGGTCGGGTCGTCGCACTCGGTCCAGAACCCACGCTGGTGCAGGTGGTCGGCCTCCAGCACCTCAGCGGGCGAGTACACGCCGGCGAACGGCCAGCCCGCCGCCTGCGCGGCCGCGGTGCCCTCCGCCCGCGTGTGCTCGAACAACCACGGGTACAGCACGGAGTCCAGGATCTCCTTGGTCTCCGGGTTCCCGAACGCGTCGGGACGGGCGAACACCTCGCGGAGGGTGTCGTCGTCCAGCACCGAGAGCATCTCGTCGAGCTGCTGCGGTGTCGACATCATCGAGACGTAGCCGTCGGCACACGGGAAGACCCCGGTGGGGAGCAAGGTGTCGACGGCGTTGGCCGCGAGCTGCAGTGGCTCGTGTCCCCCGTACTCCCAGCCGAGGTACCGGCAGACACGCGCGGGGATGGCACCGAGCGCCTCGTACGCCGCGCAGTCGATGTGCGCGCCATCACCGGAGTGACACGCGCGCAGGACTCCGGCCAGCGCGCCCACGGCAGCCGTGTGGCCGATCGAGCAGAGGGCGACGAAACGTGGGGCCTTGACCGGCACCTCGAGCGATCGACCCTGGGGGAAGGTCGTCCACGACGCGACCTGCGCCACCAGGTCCGACCACCGGTACGAGGCGTACGGGCCGGTGGTCCCGAAGCCGCTGATGGTCGCGACGACCAACGAGGGATGCTGCGCGCGCAACTCGTCGCGCGACACGCCGAAGCCCTGGAGATCGCCCACGCCCTGGCTCTCGACCACGACGTCCGCCGACCCGAGGAGCTCCATGAGCTGCTCGCGTCCGGACTCGTCGTCGCCCAACGCGACGGCGCGCTTGTTCGTGTTCAGGTGGACGAACCGCTCGGGGTGCCCGCGCTGCGGGTCACCCGAAGGTGGCTCGACCTTGACCACGTCGGCGCCGAGGTCGGCGAACACCTTGGCGCAGTACGACCCCGCCGGGTCGGTCGACACCTCGACGACCGCGACGTCACTGAGGAGCTGGCGCATGGTCGCCGGATGCTAGCGACCCGGCGCGAGCCGCGTCAGCCGATGCCGTACAGGGCGATCGCGCTCTCCGACGTGATCTCCCGCTTCTGCTCGAACGTCAGGCCGTCGAGCGCCTCCGCCAGCTCCTCGGTGACACCGGGGAACTTGGCGTCGGGGTGCGGGTAGTCACTCGCCCAGATGATGCGGTCGGCCCCGACCAGCGGCGACTCCGCCGTGGTGCGCAGCATCGCCTCGTCGGGGTCGAAGCTGATCCAGCACTGGCGCCGCATGTACTCCGACGGCAGGAGCGAGAGGTCGCTCACCTCCCACTGGAACTTCCGGCAGTGGTGGTCGAGTCGCTCGAGCCACGGGACCAGCCAGCCGCCGTTCGCCTCCAGGAAGATGAACTTCGCCCCGGGGAACCGCTCGCAGACGCCGCCCGCGAGCAGGTAGGCGATGCAGCTCATCACGTCGACCGGGTTCGCGATCGCCTGGGTGAACAGCGTGCTCGGCCGCGATTCGGGGTGGTCGAGTTGCTCCTGCGTCTCGATCCTGCGGTTCGGGTCGAAGTCCTCGGCGTAGCTCCCGTCCGGATTGCGGGGCCGGGCCAGGCGCAGGCCCACGCACGCCCCCGGGAGGTCGGGCGCGAGGAACGGGTGCAGCGCGATCGGGAGGCCGGTGTCGGCCGCGGCCTGCCAGATCGGGTCGTAGACGGGGTCGTTGAACGGTCGCCAGTCGACCGCCGGGTTCGGCCGCATGAACACCGACACCATGCCCGGCAGCTCGGCCACCCGCCGGATCTCCGCCGCCACACGCGCCACGTCGTCGGGCTCGTGCATCGGCGGCACCGCGCCGGCGCCGAACAGACGACCTTCCCCTTCCTGGACGTGGTCGGAGCACCAGTCGTTGTACGCGCGCGCCTGCGCCTCCGCGAAGTCGATGTCCGTCTCGCTCTGGAGCCCGAGCAGCATCGTCGGGTAGAGCACCGCGAGGTCGATGTGGTCCTGGTCCATGTCCTGGAGCCGCGCCTTGGCGTTCCAGGCCGCGGGACGCGTCTCGGTGTAGCGCATCTCACCACGGAAGGCGCGGGCCCGGTCCTCGTCGCTCGCACCCGCGACGCCCGCCGCCGACATGGTGTTGGCCGGCGACCGGTGGTTGTCGTAGACGAGCCATTCCTCGCCCGCCTCGTCGGTCTCCACGTGCCAGATCCGGTCGCGGTACTGGGCCGGTGCGTACTCCGGCATCGCGGTCGGGTGCTCGAGGATGTGGCCGTCGGAGTCGATGTAGCGGAGTCCCTCGTCGGTCGCCATCACCGTTCCTTTCACTCGATCGGGCCGGGTCCGTGCCCTGCTCCGATGCTCGCACGGGGGCCACGGGACCGCAACGTCGTCCGGCGCGCCCGTCGCGCCTGGCGCCCGGGCGTGCACCCCGGCAAGAGTGACCGCCGAATGGTCGCCGTCCGCTCGCGGGTCCCTCGCTCGATCCTCGTGATGCGCCACCGCGACTTCGCGCTGGTCCAGGTGGGGAACGGCGTCTCGCAGCTCGGGACGTGGGGCCAGTACGTCGCGCTCGGCTGGGCCATCCGGCAGCTGAGCGCGTGGCCGTTCGCGGTCGCGCTCAGCCTGGTCGCCCAGTTCCTGCCGTTCCTCGTGCTCGCCCCGTTCGGCGGCGCGCTCGCCGACCGCGTGAACCGGCGCACGGTGGTGGTGATCGGCAACATCGTCGCGGTCGTGCCGTCCGTCGCGCTCGGCCTGCTCGTCGCCACGGGGAGCCAGACCATCCCGCTCCTGCTCCTGCTCGCCGCCGCGGGCGGGGTCGCGACCGCGCTCAGCCAGCCGGCGATGAGCGCGGTCGTCGGCGAGATCGTCCCCACCGCCGAGCTCCCCGAGGCGGTGGCGTCGGTGAGCGTGATGACCAACCTCACCCGGGTGGCCGGACCGTCACTCGCCGCGCTGGTGATCAGCGCGTGGGGCCTCCAGTGGGCGTTCTACCTGAACGCGGTGAGCTTCCTCGCCGTGGTGGTCGCGTGGGCCTTCGTGCGCGCCGACACCCGCCGGCACTCGACCCACGAACGGCTGCGGACCCAGCTCGCGCTGGGCCTGCGCTTCGCGCGGCGTGACGACCAGATCGGCTTCCTGCTGCTGGTCACCTTCGTCACGACGTTCGTCGTGTACCACGCCGCGCTGCTCCCGGTCATCGTGACCGACCTCCTGCACGAGGGCTCCTCCGGGTACGCGCTGCTCACGACCGCCACCGGCGTCGGTGCGATCGCGGGGGCGCTCGTCGCCGGGGAGTTCGTCACCGATCAACGTCGTCGGTTCGCGATCGCGGCGTCGATCGGGTTCATCGCCGTGATGTACCTCGTGATCAGCACGTCGAGCGTGCTGATCGTGACCGCGCTGGCGCTCGTCGGCTACGGCTTCGCGTTCTTCTCGTTGAGCACCGTCGTCCAGGGCCTGCTGATCGCGGTGTCACCCGACGCCTTCCGCGGTCGCGTCATGGGCCTCTACACGATGCTCACCGCGGGCGGCGTGCCCATCGCCGCGCTCATCGGCGGCACGATCGGTTCGGTGTTCGGGCCGGGCGAGGCGGTGGCCGTCGCGGCCGCGGTCATGCTCGCGTTCCTGGGGTGGATCCTCGCCGGCCGGCGGCTCCGGGTCGTGCGCTTCGACATCAGCGCCCAGGACCGCGACGACCCGTCGTTCGCGACCGTGCGGGAGCCGGGCACGGTCCCCTGAGCCGCGCCGGTGCTTGACAGCGCCTCGCCGCCTCCAGGAGGCTCCGCGCCCATGAAGTTCTCGACCGGGCTCCCCGGCCTCAACCGCTATCCGCCGATCAGTTGCGAGTGGGAGGCCTCGCTGGGCGCGCAGGACTTCCAGCGGGTGGCCCGCACCGCCGACGAGCTCGGCTTCGACTCCATCGCCATCTCGGAGCATGTCGTGATCCCCGCCGACATGGTCGACCTGATGGGACCGTTCTGGTCGCACGCCATGACCGCGATGGCCTTCGTCGCCGGTGCCACGACCCGCCTGATCGTCGATTCCGCGGTGATCGTGATGCCGTACCACGACCCCGTGGTGTTCGCGAAGGCGGTCTCGACGCTCGACCTCCTCTCCGGCGGCCGGGTCCGCATCTCGATCGGCGTCGGGCACGCGGAGCGCGAGTTCGAGGTGCTCCGCGCCCCGTTCCACGAACGAGGTCGCATGACCGACGAGTACCTCGCCGCGATGATCGAGCTCTGGACCAGCGACGAGCCGGAGTACCACGGCACCTACGTCGACTTCGACGGCGTCGCGTTCGCACCGAAGCCCGTCCAGCAGCCGCACCCGCCCATCTGGGTCGGCGGCAACTCGCGCGCGGCGATGCGTCGCGCCGCTCGCCATGACGGCTGGTACCCGTGGCTCATCACCGCCGACCAGCTGCCCGAGTGCCTGGCCTTCATCCGCGCACTGCCCGAGTTCGAGGCCCGCACCCGTCCGTTCGACGTGGCGCTGCCGCTGACGACGCTCGCGGTGTCCGAGGATCACCGCCCGCTCGACGACGACCTGGGGCGGGCGCCCGTCCTGCAGGGGAAGCAGGCGACGATCGACGCCATCGGTGCGCTCCAGGACATCGGCGTCACGTGGACCTCGGTGCCCCCACCGCCGACGCGCTCGTTGAACGAGTACCTCGAGAGCCTGCAGTGGGCGGCCGAGGAGATCTTCCCCGCGTTCCGCTGAGGCGATCAGCCCACCGGCTGGCGCGCCTTCACCATCAGCGCGCGGACCTCGGCCACCGCCGCGCCCACCCGCTCCGGTTGGCCGGCGACCTCGTCGGCCAGATCGCCGACCCCGCAGTGACGGAGCATGTCCGGCAGGTGGTGCTCGACGCAGGCGAGCGAGAACTCGACCGGGTCGCCGACCGCGAGCTCGTCGATGCGCACGACGGTGTTCGTGACCCCCGCGTGATCGATGTAGTGGTAGTGCGGTTCGTTCTCGAAGCAGTCGAAACGGAGGTGCTCGAGCCCGTCGGCGGTTCCGCACACGTGGAGGGTGGCGCCGAAGTCGTCGAACGAGACGTCGGCGGCCACCGCTCCCTCGAAGGTGTCCTGGATGATCTCGTTGGTCAGGACGCGGGATTCGACCACCAACTGGACGGCTCCCGCGTCGACCGGGATGCAGTGCTCCGTGATCATCGGGATCGGCAGTCGGTCGTAGCGGTTGCCGCGGCGGTACGGGGATTCCTGACGGTCGATCGCCATCGCTCAGCTCCTCTGCACGGGCGTACCTCCGCGACGGTAGCGCCGATGGACCCCTGCCCCGACGCCCCGCACCATCTGCCAGACTCGACGGATGGACGAGCTCGATCGGGCGCTGGCCGCAGCCCAGGAACGCTACGACGCGGCGCTGCGCGCCGAGGTGGACGAGAAGCTGCGAACCGAGGAGGCGATGGCCTGGTTCGGCCAGTGGGCGCACCAGGTGGGGATGCCCACGCTCTCCCGTCTGGCCGAACGACTGCTCGCGGCCGGGCACAAGGCCGTCGTGGCCACCACGTCGAGCGAGACCGGCGAGGTCGTCACCGACCTCATGTTCACGTTCACGCAGCAGAACGGTCCCGGCGAGTGCACCATCGAGTTCCGGCGCGGTCAGGACAAGTCCGTGGCCGCGTTCTTCGCGGTGAACGGACACCAGGGCGCCGGCGGTCGAGTGGACCCTCCTGACTCGGCGACGGTCGATCGTCTCGTCCAGGGCCACATCATCGAGGCCCTCGAAGGGCCACGATGGTGAGCGGCACCCCGCGAACGTGTGGTCGCCGGGCTCACATGGCGAGCGGCGGATAGAAGGTCTCGGGGCCGACCACCTCGACCTCGCTCAGCATGTCGCGTTCGTAGACCTGACCCCAGTCCGGGTCGACCAGGCTCAGCGCCTCCCGGTGGTAGCTCCAGTTCGTCGGGTCCAGCCGGTGCGCCTCCTGGAAGTGCGGGACGGCGTCCCGCGGGAAGCCGGCCCGATGCAGGTGCTGCGCGACCTCGAAGTGGGCGGCGGCGAGCCCGAACTCCACGGGCCGGGGCCGCGAGCGTTCGATGACCTCGGCCGCGTCGAGCGCGTACGGACTCTCCGCTCCGCGCTCGGCCCAGTCGCGCACCGCCCTCGGGTACCGCTCGGGGTCGCGCATGCTCGTCGTCATCTGCTCGATGATCGCGCGCTGGCGTTCCGGGAGCTGAGCGATCAGGGCGGACTGGTCCTGGCCCTCACCGAGCTCCTGCCGCGGTGCGAACGCGATCTCGGCCGGCCGCACGATGGAGCCGTCTTCGTCGATCCAGATCGCGAACGGCACGTTGGTCATGCCGAACAACCCGACGGTCACGTGCCCGGGATCGACCAGCGACGGATGGGTGGGATGGGCGGCCTCGTGGAACGGTCGAGCCGCTTCGACGTCGGTGTCGAGCGCGACGGTCACGATCTCCACGCCGCTCGGCGCGAGCTCCTCGTGCAGCGCCTGCCACCCGGGCAGGTCGAAGCGGCATCCTCACCACGACGCCCACGCGAGCAGCACCACCTTGCGGCCGCGCAGGCTCGCGACGTCGAAGGCGCCACCGTCGAAGTCGTGGAGGACGAGATCGGGCATGCGCGTGCTGTCGAGCACGTGGCGATCGCCGGACTGCGGCCCGAGCGCCCAGAGCCCGTGAGGCTCGTCGTGCGCGATCGGCAGGCCGAGCCGGTCGGCGACAACCGTCACGTCGAAACGTCCCTCGTCGTCCGGGTCGAGTGGCGGGAGGGCCACGCACACCTCGTCCCGGCACGCGCCCTCGGGCTTGATCTCCCAGCCGGTGGCCCGCGCGAACTCGTCCGCGGTCACGTCGAGTCGATCGAGCACCATCGCGAAACGCTACCGCTCGGCCGTCGCCGTCGCACCGAGCCCGTCGAGATGGAGCCGCGAGAGCCGGTGCACGAGCGTGTCGCGATCGCCCCACGGGAACGCGGCGAGGGAGATGAGCAGCGACGTGATGCCGTGCACGCCGCTCCACAGGAAGATCGCACCCTCGACCGGATCGACGTCGTCGCGTAACACGCCGGCATCGACGGCCCGTTGCACCGCAGCCACGAGATGGTTGAACGCGGTCGTCCCCGCCTTCTCCACCGTGTCGGTGTGCCGGTTGACCAGCGTGGACCGACCCATGAACATGATGCGATACGCCTCGGGTCGCTCGAGTCCGAAGCGTGCGTACGCCTCGCACCGTCGCTCGAGCGCCTCGAGGGGGTCGTCCGTCGTCGCGGCGGCAGCTTCGAGCGCCTCGTCGAACATCGCGAACTGGCGGTCGCACACCGCGAAGAGCAGGGTCTCCTTGTCCGGGAAGTGGAGGTAGATCGACGGCGCCGTCACCCCCACGGCGTCGGCGATGGCGCGGATCGAGACCGCGTCCTCGTCGCCGGTCTCCATGAGCAGGCGCTCGGCGGCGAGGAGGATCTCCTCGCGCAGCAACTCTCCTTCGCCGCGCCGCGCGCACGATCGCGCCCCCGATCCCGGTGCGCGGTACGGGGGTCCGGGCGTCACCGGGTGCTGACCGGCTCGGCCGGTTCCCCGAGGTCGATGTCCCCGGCCGGAATGCTCGGGGGCTCGGTCTCGGAGATGCCGAACCGCTCGTAGAAGCGTCGCATCGGTGCCGGTGCCCACCAGTTGACCTCGCCGGCGAGGCGCATGAACGCGGGAACGAGGGTGGCGCGGATCACGAACGCGTCGATGAGCACGGCGAGCGCGAGCCCGATGCCGAACAGCTTGACGAAGGCGACCCCCGACGTGGCGAACGCGAGGAACACGACGCTGATGAGCAGGGCGGCGGCGGTGACGATGCGCCCGGTCCGCTCGAGACCCAGGGCGACCGATCTGACGTTGTCGTGCGTGCGGTCGTGCTCTTCCTTGATGCGGGAGAGCAGGAACACCTCGTAGTCCATCGACAGGCCGAAGGCCACGCAGAACATGAGGATCGGCATCGTAGCGGCGAGGGTTCCCGTCGGCGTGAAGTCGAGGAACCCCGACAGGTGGCCGTCCTGGAAGATCCAGACCATCGCGCCGAACGTCGCGGTGAGGCTGAGCACGTTCAGGACCAGCGCCTTGATCGGCACCACCACCGACCCGAACATGAGGAACAGCAACACGAACGTGGCGATCGCGATCCAGAGCGCGGCCCAGGGCAGCCGTTCGAACAATGCGTGCTTGCTGTCGACGAGCTGCGCCGGCTGCCCGGCGACGAGGACGGGCCCGATGGGCGACGCGAGCGCGCGGACGTCGTGGGTCAGCTGCTCGCCCGCGGGCGACAACGGCTCGACCGCCGGCACCACGCTGAGCCAGGTGCCACGCGGTCCTTCGAAGCGCCTGCTCGTCGCCGCCGGCGCGGGGACGGCCGTCCCCTTCACGTAGCTGCCGGTGAGGGCGTCGACCCGCGCCACGCCCCGCAGCCGCGAGAGCGACTCGGCGTAGCCCGTGATCGCGGCCGATCGAGCCGCCGGATCTGCGAGCCCGGGTGCGATCACCTGCAGGGCACCGGCTTCGTTGGAGGTGAAGTCGGACCGGATCAGGTCCTGCACCTGGCGGCTCGAGTGGCTCGGCGACAGCACCCGGTCGTCCGGGAGGCCGATCTGCAGGCGGAGGAACGGGATGCCGAGCACCAGGAGGAAGAGGATCACCACGGTGGCGATCGGGATCGGTCGCCGCATCACCAGCAACGCCACGCGGTGCCAGATCCCCTCACCGACGGGCTTCGGCTCGCGGTGCCGGAAGACGCGCAAAGAGTCGACGCGGTGTCCCAGCACCGCCAGCAGCGCGGGGAGCACGACGACCGCGCCGAGCGCGGCCAGCACGGACACCGCCACTCCCGCGTAGGCGAACGAACGGAGGAACGACAGCGGGAACAGCCAGAGCGCGAGGAGTGAGACCGCGACGGTGAGCGCACTGCCGGCGACCGTTCGTCCCGCGGTGGCTACGGTCCGGACCACTGCGTCGTCCGTCGACCGTCCGTTCCGCAGCTCCTCGCGGAACCGCGAGACGACGAACAAGCTGTAGTCGATGGCGAGCCCGAGCCCCATCGCGGTGGTGAGGTTCAACGAATAGACGGACACGTCGGTGATCGCCGAGATGACGTAGAGCGCGAGGAACGACCCCGCGACCGCGACCACACCCACGAGGAGCGGGAGCCCGGCGGCGACGATGCTCCCGAAGACGAGCACCAGCAGGACGAGCGTGATCGGGAACGCGATCGACTCCGCCCGACTGAGGTCCTTCTTGATCGTGTCGCCGACCTGGCGGAACACCTCGGCACGCCCCCCGACGGCCACCCGCACGACCGCGTCGTCGCGCGTGAACTTCGGCGACAGGACCTTCGCCACGTCGTTCACGTGGTCGTCGCCCCCGGCGATGACGCCGAGCACGAGCGCCTGCCGACCGTCCTTGCTCCGGAGCAGCGCCGCGTCGTCGAGGCTCCAGTACGACGCGACCTGACCGACGCTCGGCTGCCGCGCCAGCTCGCGCGTCACCCGGAGACCCGCCGCCCGCACCGCGGCGTCGTCGACCGATCCGTGCTTGGCGGAGACCAGCAGCACGACGTTGGGCTCCTTGGCGCCGAACTGGCGTTGGAGCAGCGCCGCGGCGCGCTCCGACTCCGAGCTCGGATCGGCGAAGCCGCCCGAGGTCAGCCGGCTCGCGACGCCCCCGGCGACCGCGAACGAGACGACCACGAACAGCACCGCGCCCACGAGGATCGCCCTGCGTCGGCGCACGATGAACAGGCCGAGCCGCGTCAACACCATCTGCCGCCTCCTCGCCGCGGATCGCCCACGGTGAGGACCACCCATGCTGACGATCGCTAAGTTAACTTCGATAAGTTATCGCTGGAATGTAACGCCGTGGGCGGCCGGGCGCAAGGGGGGATTCCGGTGCCGACCCGGGAGGACTACGTGGTGTGGCGTGCCGCGGATCTCGGACGGTAGAATTGGGCGCAGTCCAAATCGATGAAGGGGTCGCCGTGACCAGCACGGAGTACATCCAGATCACCCACCGGGAACTCCCGTACACCACGTTCGACGCCGACAACCACCTCTACGAGAACCGCGACGCGCTCACCAAGTTCCTGCCGCGCGAGTACGAGGGTGTCATCAAGTACGTCGACATCAACGGCCGGACCAAGCTCGCCATCCGCGACAAGATCTCCGACTACATCCCCAACCCGACGTTCGGGAAAGTGGCGGTGCCCGGTGGCGCCGGCTACGACGTGACGAAGGGCGGCAAGGGCTTCGGCAACGCGACCGGGTTCGGGAAGATGGTCGCGATGCCGAGCCTCGACGCGTTCTTCGACCCGGAGCCGCGTCTCGAGCTCATGAAGGAGATGGGCATCGACCGCACACTGCTGTGGCCGACGCTCGCGAGCGTGCTCGAGGAGCGCATGGCCGACGACCCCGACACGGTGTGCGTCGTGATCCACGCGTTGAACGAGTGGATGCACGAGCACTGGAGCTACGTGTACTCCGACGCGATCTTCTCGACGCCGATCGTCAGCCTCGCCGCCGGTCCTGAGCGCGCGATCGAGGAGCTCGAGTTCGTGTACGAGCGCGGCGCCAAGATCTTCCTGATCCGGGTGGCGCCGGTGCCCACGTGGAAGGGCCGCAAGTCCTTCGCGCTGCCGGAGTTCGACCCGTTCTGGGAGCGGGTGCAGGAGCTCGATGTCGTCGTCGGCATGCACTCGGGCGACTCGGGCTACACCCGCTACACCAACGAGTGGGAGGGCCTGGGCGACCGGGAGATGACGATCACGGCGGGATCGCGGCGCTCGAACCCGGCGTTCCTGGCCCTGTCGTCGGAGAAGGACAACCTCGTCGACGCGATGGCATCGATCATCGGCCACGGCCTCGCCACCCGCTTCCCGAGGCTGCGCTTCATGCCGGTCGAGTTCGGCAGCGGCTGGATCCGGCCGTTCTACCGGAAGTTGCAGCGCATCTACGACGACGCCCCCGTGCTGTTCGACGAGAACCCGGTCGACGTCTTCAACCGGAGCGTCTGGGTGCACGCCTTCCACGAAGCCGACCCCAAGGGCCTCCTCGACCTCGGCATTCCGGCCGACCACGTGATGTTCGGCTCCGACTTCCCGCACCCCGAGGGCATGGAGGACCCGCTCGCCTACTCGGAGGTCGTCAAGGATCTCCCGTTGGAGCAGCAGGCGCTCATCATGGGCGGGGCGCTCGAGCGGGCGATGAAGGTCGGAGCGCACGCCTGACCGCGAAACCTCACCCGTATGAGCAACGACGACGAGTTCATCGACGCCGCCCCGACCGACTACCTCGAGCCGGGCGAGACGGCCACCGTCGACGTCGACGGGGGGCCCGTGACCCTCGCCAACGCGGGCGGGACGTGGTGCGCGTTCGAGAGCACGTGCCCGCACCAGGCCACCCCGCTGGGCGGGATACCGTTGACGCGCAACGTGCTGTTGCAGTGCCCCGAACACGGCTCCATCTTCGACGTGACGACCGGCAAGTGCGTCCTGCCCTCCGAGGACGGCTGGGCCGGCCCGTTGCGCACGTACCGCACGCAGGTCGTGGACGACGCGGTGCAGGTCTCGCTGCATTGACGCACACTCCCGCATGACCGAAGGCCCAACGAGAAGGACGGCGCATCCGTGACGATCACCAACGAGAGCGACATCTACTACGACCCGTTCAACAAGGAGATCGACAAGGATCCACACCCGTTGTGGAAGCGGATGCGCGACGAGGCGCCGCTCTACCGCAACGAGAAGTTCGACTTCTACGCGCTGAGCCGCTACGACGACGTCGAGAAGGCGCTCGTCGACTGGGACACCTTCCGGTCGGGGAAAGGATCGACGCTCGAGACGATCATGGCCGGCTTCGACATCCCGCCGGGCCTGATCCTCATGGAGGACCCCCCGATCCACGACCTCCACCGCGGCCTGCTCTCACGCGTGTTCACGCCCAAGGCCATGAACGCGATCGAGCCGAAGGTGCGCGAGTTCTGCGCCCGCACCCTCGACCCGCTGGTCGACATCGGCCGCTTCGACTTCATCGCCGATCTCGGCGCGGTGATGCCGATGCTCACCATCGGCATGCTGCTCGGGATCCCGGAGGAGGACCAGGTGGCGATCCGCGACCGGATCGACGAGGGCCTGCGCCTCGACGACGACACCGAGGTGCCGTCGGGCGACCTGGCGCTGGCCGGCGCCGAGCTCTTCTCCGACTACATCGAGTGGCGGGCCGAGCACCCGTCCGACGACCTCATGACCCAGCTCCTCAACGCCGAGTTCGAGGACGAGACGGGGACGATGCGCAAGCTCGATCGGATGGAGATCCTCACGTACGTGATGCTCCTCGCGGGCGCCGGGAACGAGACCACGACGCGGCTGATCGGTTGGACCGGCAAGCTGCTCGCCGAGCACCCCGACCAGCGCCGGGAGCTCGCCGCCGACCGGTCGCTGGTGCCCCAGGCGATCGAGGAGATTCTGCGGTACGAGGCGCCGTCGCCGGTCCAGGCCCGGACGGTCAACCGTGACGTCGAGTACTACGGGGAGACGGTGCGCGAAGGCAGCATCATGGTGATCCTCAACGGGTCCGGCAACCGCGACGACCGGCACTTCCCCGACGGCGACCGCTTCGACATCCATCGCACGATCGACCACCACCTGAGCTTCGGCTACGGGCTGCACTTCTGTCTCGGTGCGGCGCTGGCCCGGCTCGAAGGTCGGGTGGCACTCGACGAGGTGCTGCAGCGCTGGACCGACTGGGACGTCGACTGGGACAACGCGAAGCAGGCCCACACCCCGACCGTGCGGGGCTGGGAGCGACTGCCGGTCGTCACGTCCTGAGCGCTCGGCTGATGCTCTCCGCCAGCTCCACGCTCTCGTGGCCCGCGGTCGGGTCGAAGGGTGCCTCGCGCACGTCATCCGGCCAGTCCCTCACCATGTCCTCCGCCCACACGACCCAGCGCGCGACGGTGGCATAGAGCTCGGTGAGGAAGCGCCCACCGAGCTGATTGAGGGCCGCTCGCTCCGGGAACGCACCGCGCCCCTCGAGGTAGGCACGTCCCGTTGCGAGGTTCTCCTCGTTCTGGCTCAGCACCCACGCGTGGGCCGCCTCGAGGTTGACGAGGATGTCCGCCTTGGTGCCGCTGTCCGCGAAGGTGATCTTCAAGAGCTGCTCGAACTCCACCACCGGGCCCTCACCCGGTTGTTGCAGCCACGCCGCGAGCGCACGCCGACCCTTGGCGGTGATCGTGTAGCGGGTCCGCCGGCGGCGGCCGACCGGATCGTCGGTCGCCCGGGCGAAGCCGTGGGCCACGAGCTTCTTCGGCTCCTCGTAGAGCTTGCTCTGCGCGTGTGGCCAGATCCGACGCATGCTCCGGTCGACCTGCTGCACCAGCTCGTGGGTGGTCCACGGCTTCACCGCCAGCAGACCGAGGATCGCGTACGAGGTCGTGGTCATCGTCGGTGCGCTTGACATCATTCTCCCTTTGGGAGATGCTTGAACTCCCAATGGGAGATTATCAGGAGGTGCGAGGTGGGCGCGACCAGCTCGGTTCCGGCGGACGCGTCGAACGCGGCGCAGCTCGAGGCGTGGGACGGAGGCGAGGGTGCGTACTGGGCCGCGCACGCCGACACCTTCGACCGGTCCGCGATCCCCTACCACCGGCGGCTGCTCCGAGCGGCGGCGATCGGCGACGGGGAGCGTGTGCTCGACATCGGTTGCGGCACCGGGCAGACGACGTTGCTCGCCGCACGAGCGGCGACCAGCGGCGAGGTCTTGGGGGTCGACCTGTCGTCGCAGATGCTCGACCGTGCCCGGCGTCGCGCCGCGGACGAAGGGATCGACAACGCGACCTTCGAGCAGGCGGACGCGCAGATCCACCCGTTCGAGCGCTCGGCCTTCGACGTCGCCATTAGCAACACCGGCGCGACCTTCTTCGGAGGCCTGCTCGCAGGCTTCGCGAACGTCGGGCGGGCGTTGCGCCCGGGTGGGCGCCTCGTGCTCCTGACGTGGCAATCCGTGGCGCAGAACGAATGGGTTCGCGAGTTCACGGGTGCGCTGGCGGCAGGACGTGACCTCCCGGGCCCACCCCCGGACGCGCCGAGCCCCTTCGCGCTGTCGGACCCCGATCGGGTCCACCGCACGCTCACCGGCGCGGGCTTCACCGGCATCGAGCTCGAAGGCGTCGACGAGGCCATGTGGTTCGGCGCCGACGCCGAGGACGCGCACCGGTTCGTGCTCGGCCTCCTGGGCTGGATGCTCGAAGGACTCGGCGACGACGCACGTGCACGCGCTCTCGACGCGCTGCGTTCCACCATGGTCGCTCACGAGACCGCTGACGGCGTCACCTTCGACTCGGCGGTGTGGGTCATCCGCGCGACGCATCCGTGACGGCCGCGGTTCATCCGGCGTCGGCCTGCCAGCGACGGTAGAGCGCCACGAGCTCGTCCTGGGCTTCGACGGTGAGCGACTCGGGCTCGGCGTGGCCGAGCGCGTCGATCGTGACGCGGAGCTGCGCCAGGTACTCGGAGCAGTGCGGGCACGCGGCAAGATGGGCTTCGAGTCGCTGGAGGTCCGAAGGCGGAAGTCGTCCATCGAGGTAGTCGGCCATGAGCATGACGGCCTGCCGGCACACGAGCGCTCGCCGTCGACGCCACCAGGTCATCGTCATGCCCTCCCCATCTCGGCGGCCAGCAACTGACGCAGACGCGCCCGGCCCCGGTGCAGGAGCACACGTTGGTTCGCGTCGCTGACCCCGACCAGGTCGGCGACGTCGCCCGGAGCCAAGCCCTCCAGGTCATGCAGCACCACGACCTGGCGTTGGTTGTCGGGGAGCAACGGCAGCAGCAGCTGCACGCGGGCCGCGAGGTGCTCGGCCAGCAGACGGTCGTCGACCCGATCGGCCCAGGGCTCCGGCGGCGTGGCCCACGCCCCGGACCGGTCGAAGCGGTCCTCCACGACGCCGTCGTCGGGGCGTCCCGCCCGTTGCTCGCGATGCGCGGCCGATCGGGCGCGGTTGAGCAGGATGTGGAACAGCCACGTCTTCAGCGACGACCGTCCCTCGAACCGTTCGACCCCACGGACCACCGCGAGCCAGGTGTCCTGGGTGACCTCCTCGGCAACCGCACGACTCCCCACCGTCGTCTCCGCCAAGCGCAGCAACCGCGGTTGATACTGGGCGATCAGCGCGACGAAGGCCGCCTCGTCGCCCGCCCGTAGGCGCTCGACCAGCTCGACGTCGGCGTCCACACCGCGAGACCGTAGGACGCTCTCCGTCCGCACGGAGGGTTCCTACGCGGAGCCGAAGGTGTTGCGGAGGCGGCGCGCGTAGAAATCCGGCCACGCCTCGTTCGTGTCGGCGGCTGCGTGATCGCGGTCGAGCTGCACCAATGCGTGCACGAGATGACTGCGAACCGGTCGAGTGGTGAGCAGCTCCGGCAGCTCCGAGAGCGTGAGCAACCAGTCCGCATACCAGGAAGCCCAGTCGTCATCGGTTCCGTCGGTGATTCGGTACACGCGGTGATGCGTCTCCGCCGCTTCCTGCAACAGGTCCGCCACGGGATCGTTGCTGCTCGATGCCATCACTCCCTCGCTCCTCTTACGGCTGTCGTTCCGCGATCGCCCCTGCGCCTTCGTCGTCATCCCGCCGGCGGACGTCGTGCACGGCGCGCACGAACGGACCGCTCAGGAGGGGCGCGCGTACGTCTCCGCCGCCGACGTGTCGAACTCGTAGGCCACGAACGGCTGGTCGCCGACGACCCACGCGTCGTGGCCGGGCTGGATCTCGTACGCCTGGCCGGCGCCGACCTCGACCTCGGTGCCGTCATTGTGCACGACGTGCAGCAGGCCGCCTACGACGACGCCGAGGTGATGCGTCTGGCAGCTGTCGCCGCCCACCACCGGCTTGATGCACTCCGACCAGCGCCATCCGGGTTGTGCGGTCATCCGTGCCGCCTTCGGCCCACCCAGGTCGACCACGTCGATCTTCGTCTTGTCGGGCGTCCGGGTCTCGTCGGGTGTGTCGAAGCTCTTCGCGTTCACGCTTGGCATGGTGTGTCCCTCCCGAGATGTCGTGAAATGCTCTCCAGCAGTGTCCAGGTCTCGCATCGCTCCGTTACGGAATCTTCGGGGCCGCCGTCGCGCCGTCAGGACCGAGTCCTCGTCGATCACGAGGCTTCGAGCCTCGCCTTCAGTCGCTGCAGGTCCTTCCGGTTCGCGCGCCGCATGGCCGGCACCATGATCGGTGCCACGAACCTCGAGAAACCGCGGGGCTCACCACGGTTGCGCAACGTCATCCTCGTCGCGCTCCCCTCGGACGTCCAGGTGTAGGTCGTCTCCATGGGGAAGGGTCCTTCGGCGGTGCGCATCACGAAGCGCTCACCGGGGGCGTACTCCGCGACCTCGTAGGTGTACTCGAGGCGTCGCCCGAGAAATCGCGCGACGAACTCCATCCGGGACCCGACCGCGAGCGGCGGCTCGGACCTCGACTCGACCGATTCGATGTTCTCGTACCACTCGGGCGCGTTCGACGGCTCCGCCGCGAACTCGGCGACGACGTCGATCGGTCGGTCGATCGTGATCTCGGTGACCACGTCGACGCCCATGGGCTACAAGACTGCCTGCCCGGCGGTTCGGCCGCCACCGGAGACCCACCGGCGTCACCTCGGCTCACGGCGGCCGGCGCGTGTCGCTGCGAGGTGGAGCGCTTCGTCGAGGAGCGCGGCCCAGCGACGTGCTCGACGACGCGGGATGCTGACCCACTCACGGAACCGGCGGCCATTGGGCGCGAACGGCTCACCCACGTGCGCGTCGAGCAGCTCGGAAACCCGTTGCTCGTTCAGCTTGACCACGAGGTCACCGGTACGCCGGTCGCAGGACGCGAAGAACACGCCGTCGAGCCGCAGGCACGGAAACCCCATCATCGTCGACCGGGTGACACCCGCCTGGTCCAGCAGCGGCTCGGCGAGCGACCAGAACCGATCCTCGCCGAGGGTCCGGCTTCGATCGGTCACAACCGACTCGACCCGTCGGCCGACGGCACGCGCTCCTCTGCCAGCGGGTCGGGGCCCGGGTCCCGACCCTCGGCGACCGCGGCGAGTCGTGCGAGGTAGTTGCTCCACCCACCACCGTGGGCATCGGCCGCCGGACCGGCCAGGCCCCGGTGGACGAGGTGGAGCTCCGTGCCACCGCCCCGGGGACGGAGCTCGATCTCGACCGTGGTGGAACCCGGGGGGATGCCCACCTCTTCGCGGTCCCACCCGTAGGTGAACGCGACGCGCCGACCGGGCACCAGCTCGACGAACTCGCCGATGACGCTGTCGCCGTTGAGGTGCGTCCAGGCCAGCGAACCACCGGGCCGCGGGTCGACGACGGTGACGGGAGCCATCCAACCGGCGAGCAGCTCGCCGTCGGTGAGGAGCTCGTACACACGCGCCGGCGGGGCATCGATGAAGACCCGCCGCTCGACGAGCTTCACGCCGACCGCCGCCGGTCTCGGGCGGGAGGCTGCGCTTCCGCCTGCTCCTTCAGCGCGTCGAGGCGATCGCCCCAGAGCTCGTCCAAGGCGGCCCGCACCTCGGCCAGTCGTCGGAGGTCGACCCGGTACAGGCGTCGCTTGGCATCGACCCGGACGTGCATCAGACCGGTCTCGCGGAGGAGCTTGAGATGCGGGCTCGCGGCCGACGGGGACAGCTTCGCCACGTCGGCGAGCTCCGACGCAGTGCGCTCCTCGTCGCGCGCGAGGCGGAGCATCGCCCGTCGCCCCGGATGTCCCATCGCCCGGACCGCGTCGTCGAGCGTGTCGTCGCGGTTCACGGGTGCCGCCCCATCGCACCCAGCAGCCGCTCCTGGGCGGAAGCGCCCGGCGGCACCTGGACCTCGGGGCCGATGAGTCCGGCCGCGCGCCCGATCTCGGGCATCTGAGGCAGGAACATCGTCACGCACGCGTCGACGAGCTCGGGATCGAGCCGGCGGTCTCCCCCGATCGCCACCGCGAGGTCCCAGGTGTGCACCAGCTGATCCATCGCCGTCCCGGCCGCGGCCTCCCGCACCGACCACTCGAAACCGGCCGGGGACATGCAGCGACGATCACCGACTCCTGGTGCCCGCAGCGACTCGGCGCCGCGCGCCACCTCCTCGCGATACGACCGGTCATCGGTCCCGGCGGGCGATGGCGCGACCCCGAGCGCGTCGAGGAGATAGCCGGTACCCCCCACCATGTGCGCGAGCAGCGCGTCGACATCCCACTCGGGACACGGCGTCGGCGCGTGCCGCTGCTCCGGCCGCACGGTCTCGGCCATCTCCGCAGCTCTCGACGCCGCGCACTCGAAGAGCACGATCGGGTCGGTTGGCATCGTCGATCTCCACCATTTCAGCAACTCGTGAGTTGAGAGAGTACTGAAATGATCTCGGATGTCAACCGGGCCCCGCGATTCGCGCACCATGGGAGACCCACTCCTCGTACCGGCCGACGGGAGTGAAGCCCAGCGACTCGTACAGCGGTTGCCCCATGCGCGTCGACTGCAGGCTCGCCGTTCGCGCCCCCCGGCGCTGTGCGTCGGCGAGCACGTGCTCCATGAGCGTGCGCGCCAACCCCCTGCGTCGCCAGGCCGGCAACGTCCCGACGGCGTAGATGCCGCAGTCCTGCTGGTGGAGGAAGGTCCACGCGCACACCACCGCCATCCCGTCGACCACCAGCACCCACGCCGACAGGCCGGGCGTGGTCTCCGGCGCCCCGAGCTGGTGCGCCGGCACCGGCTCCTCGTTCGCGACACGGACGATCGCGGCCATCGATGCTTCGACGACCTCGTCGTGGGAGCGGAGTCCCGGACGGAGGCCGGCCTGCATGACGAGCGTCGTCGTGTCGCGCTCCAGCCCGGCGACCTCCCGCACATGGTCGGGGGCATCGAAGCTGACGGCGCAGCTCGACACCCACAACGCCCACACGTCAACCCCCGCGTCGGCATACACGCGCGCCACCTCGGACGTGACGACGGATCGCGTCGCCGGATCGCCGTCGAGCACGATCGCGTTGTTCAACGGCAGCCACGACGGGAACGTGGCCACCACCACGCGGGAGGACTCGTGCAGTTGGGCGCCGGCCGACGTCTCCGCCAGCGCGTTCCAGCACGCGATGAGCGTGTCCTGCCCGGGCAGCACCGTCGTCACAGCGATCGGTCCATCCAGACCATGTCCCGCACCGGGATCCCGTTCTCGTGGTCGTCCGCCGGATATCCGCGTTCCTGGGTGAAGAAGTCACGGTCGACGTGGCTCAGCCGGAAACCGAGCCGCTGATAGAACCCGAGCTGCCGGATGCCCGAGCTCGCGGTCCCGACGACGACGCGCCGCGCCCCGCCGGCGCGCACGCGATCGCACACCGCGGTCACGATCCAGGTCCCGATGCCGCGGCCTTGGTGCGGTTCGGCGACCGCGACCGCCCGCAACTCGGCCACGTCGTCGGCGAGGTGGATCACCAGGACCGCCGCGATCGGGGTGCGGTCCTCGTCCTCGACGCCGTGGAGGACGCCCTGCTGTACGTACCGGCGGAGCGGCACCGGCTCGTCGGCGAGCTCCAGCAGCGAAACCCACTGTTCCCGGGCCGCGCCCGGCGGGATGGTGAGGAGCTCCAGGTTCGGGATCACGCCCATCGCTGCTCAACCGCCTCGTCGCGTCCTGATCACGGAAGAGTGCCGATCGCACCGGTTTCGTTACGGACCGATCGCGGCATCCGCCGGCTCCCGCAGGTTCGGAGAGTGACCAGATGGATCTCGGAACCGTTGCGGCTGCGGGCGCCGACGTCGGTGTGTTCGGCGGTTCGGGCTTCTACTCCTTCCTCGACGACACGCACGAGGTCACGGTCGACACCACCTGGGGCAAGCCCTCGGCGCCGATCACCGTCGGGATGCTCGGCGCGGTGCGGGTGGCGTTCCTCCCCCGGCACGGCGTGCGCCACCACCTCCCACCCCACAAGGTGGACTACCGGGCAAACGTGGCCGCCATGCGTGCGCTCGGGGTGAGGGCGCTGCTCGCACCGTTCGCGGCGGGGTCGTTGCAACCCGGGATCGCGCCGGGAGACCTCGTCGTCGTGGACCAACTGGTTGACCGGACGTCGGGCCGGATCGAGACGTTCCACGACTGCTTCGACAACGGTCCGCAGCACACGTCTCTCGCCGATCCCTATGACCCGCTCCTGCGGACCCTGCTCATCGACGCGGGCAGGGGCGAACGGTTCGTCGTGCACGAGCGCGGCACCGTGGTCGTGGTGAACGGCCCTCGGTTCTCGACGCGCGCCGAGTCGGAGTGGTTCGGCAGCATGGGTTGGCACGTCGTCAACATGACGCAGCACCCGGAGGCCGCGCTGGCGCGGGAAGCCGGTATCCCTTTCGGTGCAGCCGCGCTGGTCACGGACTACGACGCCGGTCTCGTCGGTCGCCCCGAGCTCGAGCCGGTGAGCCAGGAGCGCGTCTTCGAGCTGTTCGAACAGAACCTCGCTCGGCTGCGATCTGTGTTGAGCGATGTGATCACGGCGTGGGCGTCGGCGACGAACGGCGCAGGAGCGCTGCCGCCGACCACAGCGCAACGGCACCCCACAACAACGCCAACGCGGTGAGGACCGCGGTCCCGTACGCGAGCGGGTGCACTGTCGGGTTGTCGGGGCGGTCGCCGTACCCGCGGAGCGCCGGCCAGGCGACGGCGACGACGAGCGCGCTACCGAGGACACCCGCCCGGAGGGGCGTTCGGAGAGCACGCGGCGCGACCCGGCCGATCGCCCAGACCACCACGAGTACGACCGGCACCAGGACCAGGTCGTGGAGGAGGAGGCCGGCACCGAGCCACGCCGCGACGTCGAAGGCGCGGGGCCAGCCCGCCTGCTGCACCAGCTCGTAGGCGCCGTAGACCATCACCGGCGTGCCGAGCACGAGCCCGATCCAGAACCCGGCACCGGGACGGTCCTCGGTCGGGCGGCTCACGTGACGACCAATCGGGTGACCCACTTCGTCTGGTTGACGCCGGGACGGTTCGGGCCGATGAGCCGAAGCGGATATCCATGATCCACATGCAACGGCTCGCCCTCGACGTCCAGCGCGAGGAGCGTGTCGGCATCACGTGCCTGCGCGGGATCGAGGTCGGACGAGGCGTAGGCGAGACGCTGCTGCAGGGAGTGGACGCGCACCCGGGCGTCGGCCGCGGCCCCGGCGCGGTCGAGGAGGTCACGAACCCGTACACCGCGCCACTCGCGTGACGCGCTCCAACCTTCGACGCACGCGATCGGGAGCACGGAGCGATGGAGCGGCAGCGCACGGAGCTCGGCGAGCGAGAGCTCGAGCGGATGCCGAACCTTGCCGATGACGACGAGTCGGTAGCCCGGGTCCTGTGCCGCGCTCACGACGCCCGCGGCCGCAGCCGACCGGTTGACCGGGAAGCCCTGCGGTCCGGTGTCCGGGCGACGGGGCGCGAGCAGCGCCAGCTTCCGGAGCGGCCAGACGGTCTGGCCGACCGTGAGCAGCGTCAGCATCCCCGAGGCGCCGGCCACCAGGGTGAGGAAGCGTCGCCGGTCGAGCGCGGACGAGCGGACGACGGCACGCGCGGCGACGCTCTCGTCGTCGGCGCGACGGGAGATCGCATCGCGCGTGGTCGTGAACTTGGCGCCGACATGGACGACGAGCGCGCCGATCGTGATCCACGCGACCCAGTAGTGGGCGGTACGGAAGTTGAACGGCCAGGGATACCAGAGGTTGATGTTGGCGAGGCCGGTGAACAGGAGGAAGATCCCGCCGCCGATCAGCGGGATCAGGCTGACCCGTTCGAGCAGCGAGCCGATCCCGGCGAAGACCGGACGCCGGAAGAGCTTGGGGTAGACGACCCAGAGCTTCGCCAGGAGCAACGGGATGGTGGCGATGCCGGTCGCGACGTGCAGGCCCTGGGTGAATCGGTAGAGGCCGGCCGGTCGCGCCGGAGGATCGAACCATCCGGGCGGGTTCTGCTGCAAGTGTGACCAGAGGCCGGTGGTGAAGCAGACCGCGAACGTGACTCCGAGGGCGATGCCGAGCCAGGCCGCGGTGCGCTCGTCGTGCAGCGCGCTGGTGAAGCGGGGCCGCGGCGCCCTCATCGCCGACGCAA
Source organism: uncultured Actinomycetes bacterium (assembly GCA_963819475.1). GTDB lineage: Bacteria > Actinomycetota > Acidimicrobiia > IMCC26256 > DASPTH01 > DASUAS01. Next base: position 71,139 of record CAWFWE010000008.1, on the reverse strand, counting down.
TCGGGCGAAGCAACGGTCGTCGGCGTCCCACGCGTCGACGATCTCGTACTCGACGGTCCGCGCGATGGCCTCCAACCGGCGGGGACCGACGGTCGTCCACCGGAACCACGGCCCCACCGCGGCCGGCGTCTCGGCTCGCACCAGCAGCACCTCGTCCGGGGAGTCGAGCGGTTCGAGCTCCACGATCAGGACGCCGTCGCCTGTGAGCAGCTCGCCCACCCGGGCGAGCAACGCGACCGGGTCGCCACCGATGCCGATGTTCCCGTCGAGCAGCAACGCGCTGCGCCACTTGCCGACTCCGGGGACGCGATCGAAGACCGACCGCTCCAGCACGTTGACGCCCTGACCACGCGCGACGTCGAGGAGCGGGCCCGAGATGTCGATGCCCAGCGCGAACACCCGGCGCTCGGCCAGGGCGACGAGATGGCGGCCCGGTCCACATCCGATGTCGAGCGCGGGGCCGATGACGTGATCGAGCGCGCGTTGTTCGGCGATGCTGGCGGCCGCGAACCAGCGATGGACCGGAAGGTCGAGGACCTCGCCGCCGATGGTCCGCAACCGCACCGCGCGCTGGTCGAGGACGAGACCGCGGTCGGCGCCGACGCTCACGCGGCCACCTCGAACGTGGCGACCGCCCTGGCCACCGCGTTCGCGAACTGTGATCCCGGCACCTCCCGCGCGACGGATCGTGCGTCGGCGAACGTGTCGACGTCCCGGAGACGGGGTAGCTCCCCGACCCGCAGTCCGAGCTCCCGGAGGCGGTCGAGCTGCCGGGTCGCGGTCCCGGTCGTCGACATGGGGACGCCGACGAACGCCCCCTGACGGCGCCCCCGGAAACCGATCGCCCAGTACCCACCGTCGTCGGCGCGCCCCAGCACCGCGTCGACCTCCGGCTCGTGGAGCTGCCGGCAGGCCCGATCGAGGAGCGCGGGTGTGAGCTGCGGCGTGTCCATCCCGACGAGGAGGACAGGTCCGGTGGTGGCGTCGACGGCGCCGGCCAGCCGGGTCCCGAGATCACCCGCCGGTTGCGGCACGATCGTGAACCCGGGTGGGAGCCACGAACCGGGCTCGCCGTCGAGCGCGAGCACTTGCGAGCTGCACCGGCTGTGGGCCACCGCCGCGAGCGTGTCGCGCAGCGCGGCCGAAGCGATCGCGGCGGCGGTCTCCGGGGTGCACGGCGGGCAGAGGCGGGTCTTCACGCGACCGGGCCGGGGCTCCTTCGCGATCACCACGACGGTCGTCACCGCAGCGCCGATCGCATGTCGTGCACCGTCCTGAGCGTGCCGCGCACGGTGCCGGTCACCTTTGATCGCCCGATGCGGGGGCGGTATGCCACGTCGACCTCGGCGATCCGCCACCCCGCCGCGCCCGCCCGCAGCACCATCTCGAGCGGCCAGCCGAATCGCCGGTCCCGGAGCTGCAGGCCCAGGAGCTCGGTACGCCGCGCCACGCGCATGGGGCCGAGATCGGTGACGGGCGCGCCCGTGCGACGCCGGATCGCGCGGGCGAGGTAGCGATTCGCGACCCGCAGGTGCCAGGGCCATGCCCCGGGCTCGGCCACCCGAGCGCCGAGCACGAGATCCTGGTCACCGTCGACGACCGGGTGCGCGACGCGCGGGAGATCGCGACCGTCGAGGGAACCGTCGCAATCCATGAACGCGACGACGTCGGATTCGGCGGCGCGGAGGCCGGCAAAGCAGGCGGCACCGAACCCGCGCCGGGCCTCGTGGACGACGTGCGCGCCACATGCGCGCGCGGCGGCGGAAGAACCGTCGGTCGAGCCGTTGTCGACGATGATGGCGTTCCAGTCCGCCGGGATCGACGCGAGCACGCCCGGGATCGCGGCGGCCTCGTCGAGCACGGGTAGGACGATGTCGGGCATGCGGCTCCTCCGCGGCGGGGTACGCGCGGTCTACGACACCCGCGTCGGTGGCGGATGAGGTCAACCGACACCGGTTGGGGCTCCGTACACCTGCGTGGACCATGCGCTCGCGGAGCGAACGACCGACGTGAGCGCGCCCGATCGCCGAGCGTTCGGCGCGTGGCCCACCGGGCTGGTCATCAGTGGATGGTTGGCGACGGTGGTCGCCGCGCGCGTGGTCGTGCAGGAGCTCGTTGCGGGCGGCGCCCATCTCCGGCTCCCGTTCCCGCCTCTCGACGCGTCGCTCGACTGGCGCCCGGGTTGGCCGCTGCTCTGCTCCGTCGCCGTGGGTTGCGTCGCCGTCGCGTGGGGACCTCGACTGGCGCGGGCGTGTTCGTGGCGCGCCGTGGTGGCGGGGTCGATGATCATGGGCGCGGCATGGGCGGTTTCGCTCGCGCTCCTCGACGGCGCCCAGGGACTCGTGGGCTCGGTCGACCTGAAGAACGAGTATTTCCTCGACGTGGGGCGCGTGGGCGCGCCGATCCCGTTCCTGCACGGGTTCGTCGAGCACCTCGCCACGTACCGCATCCACGTCCAGGGTCACCCTCCCGGGTACCTGCTCGTGCTGTGGACGCTCGAACGGTTCGGTCTCGGGTCGCCGTCCGCGGTGGCGGCACTGGAGATCGGGGTGGGCGTCCTGGCCATCCCGGCGGTGCTGCTGGCGGTCCGGGACGTCGCGGGCGACGCGGCAGCACGGGCTGCGGCCCCGTTCGTCGCGGTGGCACCAGTGGCGATCTGGGTCGCGACCAGCGCCGATGCCTTCTACGCAGGTGTGAGCGCCTGGGCGGTGGCACTCGTGGTCCTGGCCACCGGACGGCAGGATCGCCGCGCAGTCGGGTACGCGCTCGGAGGTGGCGTGCTGTTCGGCGTGACCGCGTTCCTGTCGTACGGCCTCGTCCTGTTGGCGATCATCCCGACCGCGGTCGCGTGGCAGCGACGCCGGATTCGTCGGCTCGTGTTTGCGGGGGTGGGCGCGTCGACCGTGTTCGCGGCGTTCGCGCTCGGCGGATTCTGGTGGTTCGACGGTCTCGCCGCAACCCGCAGGCAGTACTTCGCCGGCGTGGCGTCGCGACGGCCCTACCTGGAGTTCTTGCTAGTCGACGCGGCCTGCTTCGCGATCGCGCTCGGGCCCGCGATCGCGGTCGCGCTGGCACGCCTGCGGGATCGCCGCGCCTGGCTGGTGGTCGGTGCGGCGTTGTTGGCCGTTGCGGCAGCAGCGTTCAGCGGCATGTCGAAGGGCGAGGCCGAACGGATCTGGCTGCCGTTCGCGGTGTGGGTGCTGCCGGGGGGGATGGCGCTCGGGCTCGGCGCCCGTCGTCCCCAGTGGTTGGCGCTCCAGGTGGTGTTCACCATCGGCCTGCAGACGTTGGTGCGGAGCCCATGGTGATGCTCGTCACCGGCGGGGCCGGCTTCATCGGTTCCTTCGTCGTCGACCAAGTGCTCGCGGCCGGCCACGAGGTCCGGGTCCTCGACCGGCTGCACCCCGGCGCGCATCAACGCATCCCGGACTACCTCGACCCGCGTGCGGACTACCTGTGGGGCGACGTCGCCGATCCCGAGATCGCCGCCCGCGCCGTGGACGGGGTCGACGCGGTGTGCCACCAGGCCGCGATGGTGGGCCTCGGCGTCGACTTCGCCGATGTCCGCGCCTACGTGCACGACAACGGCCTGGGCACCGCGACGTTGCTGGGCGCGCTCCACGCTCGGGGCTTCCGCGGCCGGCTCGTCGTGGCCAGCAGCATGGTCGTGTACGGCGAGGGCGCCTACCGCTGCGACCGTCACGGGTCGATACGCCCCGGACCACGAACCCGCACCGCACTCGACGCGCGGCAGTGGGACCCCATGTGCCCCGACTGCGGCGGACGGCTGCACCCGGTCCCGGTGACCGAGGAGCACCGGCTCGATCCTCGGAACGTCTACGCCGCGACCAAGCTGCACCAGGAGCACCTGTGTGCCGCGTACGGTCGTGAGCACGACTCGGAGGTCGTCGCGCTGCGGTACCACAACGTGTATGGGCCGCGCATGCCCCGCGACACCCCGTACGCAGGGGTCGCGAGCATCTTCCGGAGCGCGGTCGCTACCGGTCGAGCTCCATCCGTCTTCGAAGACGGCGGGCAACTGCGAGACTTCGTGCACGTCTCCGATGTCGCGCGCGCCAACGTCCGCGCGCTGCTCTCGCCGGCGCCCGTCGACGGTGCCTACAACGTCGCGTCCGGCGAACCTCACACGGTCCTGGAGATGGCCGCCGCGATCGCGGCGGCACGTAGCGACGAGACCGTCGCACCGCGCGTCGTGCCCAGGTACCGACTCGGCGACGTCCGACACGTCTTCGGGGCCGCCGAAAGGGCCCGAACCGACCTCGGGTTCTCGGCGCAGGTGCCGTTCGCCGCCGGCATGCGGGAGTTCGCGACTGCGGAGCTGCGGAGCGGCCGGGCGGAGTGAGTCATCCGGATGCAGGCCGGCTCCGTACTGTTGGGGACCGGCCGATCACGAGGTAGAGGACCAGCGTGGAGCACGACCTGCGCGACGCCAGCGATGCCGCCCTGGTGGTGGCGATCGCCCGGTTCCGCGAGGAAGCGCTGGGCGAGGCCTACCGCCGCTACGGCGATGCCGCGTTCGGGCTCGCGGTGCGGGTTCTCCACGACCGGGCACTCGCCGAGGAGATCGTCCAGGAGGTGTTCCTCCGGCTCTGGAACGACCCGGAGAAGTTCGATCCCGGCCGAGGCTCCCTGCGCGCCTTCATCATGGCGACCGTCCACAGCCGCGCCATCGACGTGGTGCGAGCCGAGTCGTCGCGGCGAGCGCGAGAGGAGCGTCACGATCGCCTCCATCCGCAACCCGCCTACGAGCTCGAACGCGAGATCGTCGATCTCACCGTCGCCGAGCAGGTCCGCGCCGCCCTCGAGGGCCTGACCGACGACGAGCGGCGGGCGATCGAGCTCGCGTACTTCGGCGGGCACAGCTACCGCGAGGTGGCCACTCTCCTCGAGCAGCCCGAAGGCACGGTCAAGAGTCGGATCCGGGTGGGGTTGCGGCGGCTGCGCGACTCCCTCGTCGAGTCTGGGATCACGTCGGCGTGGACCGAGAGCTGACCCGCGCCGAGCTCGACGAGCTCCTCCCGTTGTTCGCCCTCGACGCGCTCGACGGCGAGGAGCGAGCCCAGGTCGAGCGCTACGTCGCGCGCGACGAGACCGCAGGTGCCGAGGTGGAGTCGTTGCGGGAGGCGATCGCGCTCCTGCCCCCGGCAGACGTGCAGGCTCCGGCGTCGCTGTGGTCGACCATCGAGGGCTCGCTCGGTGCACCCACGGAGCATCCGGCCCCGCCGCTCCGGATGGTGTCGTCGCCGGCCTCGGCGCCGCGTCCACGCCGGCGGAGGCCGGGGCGGGTGGCGGCCGCGGTGCTCGCCGCCGCCGCGATCGTGGCCATCGCGGTGCTCGGGGTCGAGGTCGTGCGCCAGCAGCACCGCATCGACGACCTGGCGGCGGAGATGCACGGTGACCCGATGCGGCAGCAGGCGCTGGCGGCGCGGGCGTCGAAGGACTCGGACGTGACCCGCCTCGGCGCGACGGCGGGCACCGGTGACGCCGAGATCGTGATGCTGCCGGACGGTACCGGCTACTTCATGGACCACGACCTGCCGGCACTCGCTTCGGGATCCACGTATCAGCTGTGGGCGAAGGTGGGTGACCCCGCCTCGCCGCGCATGGTGTCGCTCGGCGTGCTCGGCGCCGACCCGGACGTCGTGCCGTTCCGCTTGTCGGCCCCGGCGACCATGTTCGAGGTCACCAAGGAAAGTGCGCCGGGGAGCACCGCGCCGAACGAATCGACCGTGATGATGCGCGGGGCGGTGACCTGACCGAGAGCGACGTAACGAATCGTGGCACCGAGTCGACTGCGTTCTGTCAGCCCGACCGCTCACCGACGGAGCCTCCGATGACCATGAGCCAGCAACAGCAGCAATCGAACGGCGCGACGCGGGTCGCGTACCTCCTGGGCGTTCCCCTGGCCGACGACGTCGTGCGCCAGTGGCCGCAGATGCGCGAGGTCGTGCGCACACGCGAGCTCGTCGCCGATGTCGAGGGCAACTTCCCCGAGCTCACCCTGGAAGTGGGGCGGCGGCTCCATCTCGACGACGTCGTCCTCGTCGAGTGGACCTGCGACTACGGAGACGGGCGGCTGTATCGGAACGTCACCATCGGCGAATTGGAGGGCGGGGAAGCCGTGCGGGTGACGGACTACTGGGGCGAGCCCACGGAGACTCCCGAGTGGCGTCGACCGATGACCGCTCCACTGGACATGCCCGGCGACGGCATCTGGCCCGATGGCGACCACCTCGGACACCACTAGTGCCGGTCACGCCGTCACACGCGTCCGTCGTCCGAGACGAGAGCGGCACATGGACTCGGTGAAGGTCGTGCTCCGCCGGTGGCTCCTGCCGGCGATCCCGCAGGTGCTGCTGTTCGGTGGGATGCTCGTCATGCTGATCGTGCATCCGAACGCGTTCACGTCCGCGTTGCACAGCACGCGAGCGCTGGTCGTCAACGGCATCCTGCTCGCCGGCTGGCTGCTCCTGTCGCTGGTGATCGTGCCGCGTGTGATCCGCAACGCGGCTTGGGACGCCGCGATCCTGTCCGTGGTCGCGGCCGCCGCCATCGTCGTGCTCGTGGTGCCCACGCTGCACGACACGAAGGTGGTCGAGGAGTTCCCGGCTGCGGTGGCCGAACCGACGGTCCCTCCGACCACGCTCCCCGGTGCCGCTCCGACCACGGCGCCCGTCTCGACTGCCCCGGCCCAGCCGGTCAAGGTGTCGACCGGCGAGCTGCGCGGGATCGATCACGACGCGAGCGGGACGGCATCGGTGTACCGCCGCTCAGACGGCATCGCGATCGTCGCGCTCGAGGACATCGACATCGAACCCGGCCCGGACTACCGCGTGCTCGTCGTCCGCGGCGAGGACCAGCGGAGCCCGGGCGACGGTCTGGAGCTCGACGCCCTGCGCGGGAACCAGGGCACGCAGTACTACGAGGTGCCACCCGGAACCGAGCCCGGCCCCGGATGGACGGTGCTCGTCTGGTGCCGGGCCTTCGGTGTGCCCGTCGCCAACTCCACCCAGGCAGGAGCCTGAACGCCGACCAGAGATCACCGAGTACCCGCGGTCGCCGGGTTCGTTACGGTGTCCGGCGATGACCGCCGACTACGCCGACGACGCGGAGCTGGTCGACGCGTTGCGCAGCGGCGACGAGGGAGCCTTCTCGTGGTTGCTCGACCGGTACCACGCGCCCCTGCACCGCACGGCGCGCATGTACGTCGCGACCGACGCCCACGCCGACGAGGTCGTGCAGGAGACCTGGGTGGCGGTGTTGCGCGGCATCGACGGCTTCGAGCAACGGTCGTCGTTGAAGACCTGGCTCTACCGCATCGTGATGAACATCGCGCGCACGCGCGGCGTGAAGGAGTCGCGCACGATCCCCTTCTCGTCGGCTGCGGGCGCGGCGGCGGAGGGGGCGGAGCCGACCTTCGACCCCGACCGGTTCCGCCCGCCGGACGATCCCGAGTGGCCCGGTCATTGGGCGTCGTTGCCGCTCGACTGGGAGCACCAGCCGGAATCGCGGTTGCTCGCGGGCGAGACGCTCGGCGTGGTGGCATCGATCATCGACACGCTGCCCCCGGCGCAGCGCGAGGTGCTGACCTTGCGCGACATCGACGGCTGGACGTCGGTCGAGGTCTGTAATGCGCTCGGGTTGACCGAGACCAATCAGCGGGTATTGCTCCATCGGGGCCGCGCCAAGGTCCGGCGGGCCCTCGAGTCGTACTTCGAAAGCAGCGTGACGTCATGACCCCGCCCGTCGACGACTTTCCGTGCAACGTCTTCGTCGAATTGGTCACGGACTACTTGGAAGGCGCGCTGCCGGGCGACGAATCCCGCCGGCTCGAAGAGCACTTCGCGATGTGTCCTGGGTGCGAGAGCGTCCTCGGGCAATTCCGTGCCATCATCCGGATCGAGGGCCGGCTCGGCGAGCAGGACGTCGACGCGCTCACGCCCGAGCAGCGTGAGCCGGTGATGGCCGCGTTCCGCGAGTGGGCAGCCGGTCGCAGCTGACGTCACGGGCCCGCCCGGCGCCTGGCTGGAGCTCCAGGCACCGGGCGGTGGGCGGGGGGATGCGACTACTTCATGCCGTCCTCGATGCTCGCGACGCTGAAGTCCGCGTTGATCTTGACGGTCACCTTGCTCCCGTCGGACTTGGTCATGTGCGCCTCGTAGGTCGCGCCCTCGGCGTCGTTCTCGACGCGGTCGACGGTCGCTCCGGGCACCGCGGCCTGCGCGGCGGCGGTCACCTTGCTCGCCGTGTCACCGGTGAGGACGGTCTCGGTGATGCCGTTGGCGGTGTGCCCACCCTGGCTCGGGTCCGGTGCGGTGCCCGAGTCGGTCGCCGCGGTCGTGCTCGACGACGAGGACGACGAGCCGGTCTGGGCCTGCGCGGTGCCCAGGACCGATGCGCCGACGGCGCCTCCGGCGACCGTGGCGCCGAGCAGCGCGCCACTCAGCATGGCCTTCTGTGCGAACTTCATCGAGTGGTTCTCCTTGGTGCGTTGGGTGCAGCCGTCGCGTCTCGACGACCGCGGCCACGATGGAGGAGCGCTTCAAGCCCTGCCCTATGCCACCTGTAGAACAGGACAAGGATCGCCTGAGAGTTTTCGCAGACCGACCTGTGAGCGCCGGCCGGCCCGCGGCGTCTGCTACTCCTGGTCCGCAGTGACCACGGCGGAAGGGGATCCACGGTGATCGAGATCGCGGCGGTCAACGTCGGGACGCCGACCCCGCTCGCGACCATCCGGGACGAGAACATCTGGAGTGGGATTCGGAAGGCACCGGTGGCGCCGACCGCGGTGCTCTGGCTCTCCGAGGTGAACCTCTCCGGCGACGGCCAGGCCGACCTGAGTGTGCACGGCGGCGTCGACAAGGCGGTGTACGTCTACCCGTCCGAGCATCTCCCCGCGTGGCGCGACGAGCTCGACGAGGAGCTCGGGCCGGCCGCGTTCGGCGAGAACGTCAGCAGCATCGGTGTGCTCGAGGACGCCACGTTCATCGGCGACGTCTGGTCCTGGGGCGACGCGCTGCTCCAGGTGACCCAGCCCCGGTGGCCGTGCTTCAAGCTCGCCCTCCACCGGCATCGCCCCGACATCCAGGCGTTGCTCCGGGGCTCCGGTCGCACCGGGTGGTACCTCCGGGTGCTCCAACCCGGCGAGGTTCCCGCGGCCGGTCCGATCGAGGTCGCCGCGCCGGACCCCGCCCTGGTCAGCGTGCGGGACGCCCACCTGGCGATGCGCGATGTCCACCTCCGAGAGCCGGACCGGGTCCGGTCGGTGGCGGACCACCCGGCGCTCGCCGAACAGTGGCGGGCTCCGATCGTCGAGCGACTCAAGGTTTGAGCCTCGACTGACGATTTCGTGACGGGAGCACTCCATCCGCGACAATGGGTGCTCCCTCCCGCCCCGCCCCCGACGGATTCGAATCAGATGCCCAATTTTGACGACACCATCGCGCCTTCCCTCATGCACCCCGTGAGCGAGGTGCTCACCCGCTATCTCGCCATGACCGCGCCCGCCCGCTCCCGCTCCGGCACGGAGGCGCGCACGCCGCTCTCGTCCCGGTCCCCCGACGACGACCGCTCGCCGGCGATCCGGGCCGAAGAGCTCTGGGACGCGCTCGGCGACTTCGCCTAGCCCCGAGCCGGCGCGGCCGGTCCAGGTCCGGATGCCGGGCGAGCCGCCGCTCGCTCAGACGTTCGCGAGCTGCTTGGCGAAGCCGACGCTCTCGTAGAGCGCGCGGATCTCCTGCTTGGCGACCTCGGGCAGGATGGCCTGCGGCGGCCGCGAGTGCGGGTAGTCCCCCATCGGCAATCCGACCACCGCCGCCGCGTACCGGAACGCCTCACCCCAGTGGCTGAAGTAGTCCGGGCGTCCCGGGTATCGGATGTACCAGTGGGACACCTCCTCGACGACCCGGTCGAGGCCGGTCTCGCGCGCGTGCTCGACCGCATCGGCGAGCCGACCGTCCCAGATCAGGTTCCAGTAGTCGGTGAGGATCCGATGGTCGGGCGTCTCGTGCAGGTAGCCGGAGGTCCCGAGCTGCGCAGGCCCGACGATGCCCTCCTGCAACCAGCCGGCGCGGTACACGATCCCGTCGCACTCCCAGATCACGAGGTCCGGTGCCAGCGCATGCGCCGCCTTGCTCCGCCAGTGCTCGAGGGTGCCTTCTTTCGTCGCGCACACCGCCGGCAGCTCGGTGGCGATGAGGGCCACGTCTTCCGGGGTGAGGACGTAGCCCGACGACGGCGAGTTGAACATGCCGAGCGCGATGTCGGTGCGGTCGGCGACGTACTGGAAGAAGCGCAGGACCCCCTCGCCCCCGTGCACCTCCATCGGCGGCGTCTGCAGGTAGCAGATGTCGGCGCCCGCCGCCTCGGCGTGCTGGGTGAGCTCGACGCAGTCCTTCGCCGCCGCCGCGCTCGTGCACGCCTGGATCACCGTGTCGGGTGCGATCGTCCGGGCCTCCTGGATCGCGATCTCGACCAGCTGCTTGCGCTCGTCCATCGTCAGCGACCACCACTCGGCGATCCCGCTCGTGAGCCAGAGCATCGAGTGACCGAGATCGCCGACGCAGTACCGCACCAGCGCGCGGTAGGCGTCCAGGTCGATGGCGTCACCGTCGGTGCCGCTGAAGGGCGTGTAGAGCGAGTTCCCGATCCCGTGGAGGCCCCCCGAGGCGGCCCACTCCTTGGCGTCGCGTGCGCTCGGCAATGCTCCTCCTCAGGGCCACCCGGACATCGGGGGCGGTCGGGTCGCGGACGGTCTGGTCGAGCGTAACCAGCATCCCGGAGATTGTCAGCCGATCGGCTGGTCGCTCCTGGCCGTGCACCGCCCGACCATCGTCAGGAGTCGTGAGCGCCACCCGCCGCGAGCTTGGCGACGGCATCGCGCGCCGCGTGGTCCGTGGCCCAGTCGAAGCCCTCCGGCAGCGCGTGGTACCGCGCCGCTTCCTCGGCCAGGACCGCGCGCCGAACCCGCACGTTCTGGCGAACCGCCCACTGGGGATTCTGCAGGATCTGCCGCGCCAACTCCTCGGCGGCGTCGACGTGCCGGCCCTCGTCGACGAGACGGGTGACGATGCCTGCGTGCCACGCCTCCTCGGCGGAGAACCGGCGACCGGTCATGGCGACCTCGCAGGCGAACGCCGAGCCTCCGAGCCGCGGGATGGACGTTGCCGTCGGCAGACCGAGCTTGATCTCGGTCACCTCGAACGTCGCGTCACGAGCGGCGACGAGGTGGTCGCAGTACAACGCCGTGCCCAAGGCATGCCCGAGGCAATAGCCGTGCACCGCCGCGATCACCGGCTTCCAGTTCACGCAGTCGCGGAACGCTTCGTACTCCGTGGTTCGGTTGCTGGTCGTTCCCTCGTCCATGGAGCGCTGCAGGCGGTCGTTGACGTCGCCGCCGCTCGAGAAGGAACGGCCGTGCCCGAAGAGGATCCCGATCTGGGCGCCGTCCTCGGCATCGAGACGCCGCAACGCGTCGACCAGCGCCGCGAGGTCTTCGTCGCGGAGCGCGTTGTGCTTCTCGGGCCGGTTGAACGAGATGTAGGCGATCTCGTCGCGAACCTCGTACCCGACGGTCATGCGTTCCTCCCCGCGTTCCCGTTCGTCGTGACTCTACGACCGTGCACAACGGCGCGACGGACATGCATGGAATCCCCGTCGTTGCCTGCCCCGTAGTACCGCACGACATCCCCCCGCCCCACCGAACGAGGAGAACCACGAAATGCTCATCATGCTTCGACGCGCCCGCGCGAGCGGTCGCACGCCCCGAACCGCGCTGGTAGCCCTGCTGGCGCTCGGTGTCATCGCCGCGCTTCCCGTGCTGCTCGGTGCAACGAGCGCGAACGCAAGCGTTCCCCAGCGCACCGCGTTCGCGTTCATCTCGCCCCACATCGCCGGCGCACCGACCGGCACGGTCGCGATGACCGGCGTCGGCGCCTACGACACGTCGAGCGGCTCGTTGCGATCCAACGGACTGTTCCGCTGCACCGACACGGTCGCCCAGGGTCCGCTCTCCGGGTGCATGGCCGGGCAGGGAGTCCACTGGAGCTCGACGACCCTGAACCCCACGCAGCGCTTCGTCTGCGGGACGGACGCGGCCAAGACCGTGACCACCGACAACCGCACCGTCGCGTTCAATGCCGGCTTCTTCCGGGTCGGCGACGGCGGCACGCCGTCGTTCAGCGCGAACGTGATCGTGTCCGCGCACGACATTGCGCCCGACGTGCCGGGAGTCCAGAACACCTGGATCCAAGGCGTCGGCTGCGGGTCCGCACTGCAGTTCTTCCGAGGCTGAGCCGAGATCCGCCACACGCGGTGGGTGGGAGCGGCGACCGTCGCTCCCACCCACCGCCGCGCCCACGGGGCTCAGCGCACGAGGTCGGCGGCTCGCAGCAGGACGTCGAGGTGCCCCTCGGGCCAGCGGGCATCCGCTCGCAACGGATTGATCGCGACGGCGTCCGCGCCGGCATCCCGCCACCGCGCCGCGCGCTCGGTGACCAGTGCGACGTCGTCCGCCCGAGCGCGGATGTGGCCTTCCAATCCCAGTGCGCCCGGGTCCCGCCCCGCTTCCTCGGCCGACGACTGCACGGCGCGCCACGCCCCCTCGAACTCCGCCCCCGGTTGCACGTGCGGCATCGGGAGCCAGCCGTCGGCGAGCCTCCCGACGCGAGCGACCGCCCGCGGGTTGCTGCCGGAGCCGATCCAGATCGGCACCGGAGACGGTGGGAGTGGCGCGATCCCGGCGGCGTGCACGGTGTCCGACGCGCCGGCGTGGTCCACGCTCGGTTCGGTCCAGAGTCGCCGGAGCAGCGCGATCTGCTCCTCGAGTCGGGCGGCGCGCGCCGCGAAGTCGATCCCGAGGGCTTCGTATTCGACCGCGTTCCAGCCGATGCCGACACCGAGGCGAATGCGACCGGGGGCCAGCAGGGCCAGGGTTGCCACCTGCTTGGCCACCAGCGCGGTCTGACGCTGCGGGAGCACGAGCACATCGGTCACGAACTCGAGGTTGCACGCCCGTGCGAGGTACGCGAACAGCGCGAGCGGCTCCAGGAACGGGTCGTGGTGGTCGTAGAACCCGCTCCAGCCCGGTCGCGCTCGGGCGTCGGCGCCGAGAACGTGGTCGAATGCGAGGAGGTGGTCGTACCCGGCGTCCTCGATCCGTTGCACGAAGGCGACGAGCTCGTCGGGGGCCAGGTGACGGAACTCCGCCTGTGGGAACACGGCACCGAGACGCACGATGGTTCCTCCTGACCCCCACGAAGTCGACGGCGAAGGGAAGGTCGCTCGATGGGATACTGGCACGATGTCCTGGACATCCGGGAGATCGTCGACCGGTACGCAGTCGGCATCGACATGCGAAACTGCGAGACTCGTCGTCGTCGTAGCGACAACTTCCTGTGGCGACGCGGGAGCCGGAGCACTGCGTGACGACGGGAGGGGACGGCGATGAGTGACGTGGTGCTGGTCCACGGCGCGTGGCACGGCGCGTGGTGCTGGGCACAGGTGGTCGACGAGCTCGATGCGCTCGGCGTGTCGAGCGACGCGGTGGAGCTGCCGCTCACCGGTCTGGTCGACGACGCGGCGACGGTGCGCGACGCGATCGAGTCGGCGATCGAGCGCGCAGGGCCGGGCGTGGTGGTCGTCGGTCACTCGTACGGAGGGGTCGTGATCTCGCAGGCTGCGGCCGGTGTCGACGGCGTGGGCCGCCTCGTCTACCTCGCGGCGTTCATGATCGACGAGGGCGAGGACGAGCTGTCGATCATGACCGCGCACGGGAGCCCGGTGCTCGGCGCGGTCGTGGCCGTCGACGGCGGCGCCGGCATCGACCCCGCGCAGACACCGGCGCTCTTCTACGGCGACAGCGATGCGGCGACCGTCGCGAAGGTCGTGCCCCTGCTGCGCCCGATGCGCGGTGGCGGTCGGCTGCAGGGCGCGCCCGCGTGGAAGTCGGTCCCGTCCACCTACGTGGTGTGCACCGAGGACCGCGCGTTGCCGCCCGCGGCTCAGCGGGAGATGGCTGCGCGCGCGGACGTCGTCGTCGAGTGGCCGACCGACCATTCGCCGTTCCTCACCCGCCCCGGGGAGCTCGCGGCGTTGATCGCCTCGTGCGTGCCGTGACGATACCTACGCGACCCGTCGCAGGGCGTCGAGGCGGGCCATCTCGTCGTCGGTGAGCTCGAACCCGAAGATGTCGCGGTTGCTGCGGATGCGATCGGCGGACGCCGACTTCGGGATGCACACGACGCGGTGCTGCACGTGCCAGCGCAGCGCGACCTGTGCCGGGGTGACGTCGTGGGCCGCCGCGATCTCCACGACGTCCGGGTGTCCGAGCGGTGTCGTCTTCAGCGCCTGGTACCCCTCGAAGACGACGTCCCGTTCACGGTGTTCGGCCAGGAGCTGGGGATCGTGCAGCGTCGGCCCGTACTGCACCTGGTTCACCTGCGGGGTCTCCCCCGTCGCGGCGGCGAGCCGATCGAGCACCGAGACCGGCGAGTTGCTCACCCCGACGGCGCGGGCCCGACCCGCGTCCCGTGCGCGCAGCAGCTGCTCCCACGTCACCGCGTCGGCCACGTCGGTGGGCGGCCAGTTGTGGATGAGCCAGAGATCCACATGATCGGTGCGCAACGCGCGCAGGCTCGCCTCGAGCACGCGGCGCGGCTCCGCAGTCCCTTCCGGTGGGAGCTTGGTCGTGACGAACACGTCCTCGCGCGCCACGTCGCTCTCCGCCAACGCCCGGCCGATGTCGGCTTCGTTGCGGTACATCGTCGCGGTGTCGATGTGGCGGTACCCCGCGTCCAGTGCCACCCGTATCGCCCACACGCCGTCCTCACCCGAGAGCGCGTACGTCCCCAGCCCGATGATCGGCATGGCGACGGCGCCGCCGCGGAGAGGCACCCTCTCGGTGTCGAGCATCCGGTGAGCCTCCTCCCCGATGCGCTGCGGTGCAACCGAGGCGGTCGCGCGTCAGTCCTCGAGCCAACCCACTTCGCGCAGGAAGGGTTGCGTGTGGACGACCTGCCCGGTGAGCGTGGCCGGGTCACCCGTGCACAAGCGGAAGGCCGTCTCGGTGATGAGACCGACGTCCTCCGTGTCGGTCTTCGCCAGGTCGAGCGCGCCGGCGCCCGGGGTCCTCACGGGGTTCGACGGCGCCGCCGCGTTGACGGCAATGCCGTCGTCGTGGAGCTCGGCCGCGAGGCTCTGGGTCATCCGGCTCATGGCCGCCTTCACGGTGCCGTACACGCCGAAGCCCGCCGTGCGGTCGAACTCCGAGAACGGCGGGCCGTCGATGCGGTCGCCGGCGACCGACGTCATCATGAGCACCCAACCCTGCTTGCGCGCTCGCATCTCCGGGATCGCCAACTGGGTCAGATGCAAGGGCGCGAGGACGTGCATCTCGAGCATCAGGCGTACGCGCTTCTCCGGGAACTCGTCGAGTGGACGCAGGAACGTCACCGCCGCGTTGTTGACGAGGATGTCGGGCGAACCGACCTGCTCGATCACCTCGCTCATGAGGCGGTCGCGCTCCTCGCTCTGCGATGCATCGGCCTGGAACGCGACGGCCTTGCCACCTGCCGCGACGATGCCGTCCAGGGTCTCGCGCAGCGAGCCGGCGTACTTGTCGCTGGGCTCCATCGTGCGTGCGGTGAGCGCGACGGTGGCTCCCTCCGCCGCGAGTCGATCCGCGATCGCCTTCCCGAGCCCGCGACTCGAGCCCGTGACGAGCGCGACCTTTCCCTCACACCCATCGGCCATGAATCGCGATACTACGCACGTGCCCGCAGTGCCGCTCCGCCTCGACGACCTCAGCGCCCGACTCGCTCCACTCGGTGCCGAGGACGTCGCGCCGCTCGCAGGCGGCGCTTCGAGCCTCACCTATTCGGCGCGGATCGGGGGCCGGCGCGTGGTCGTCAAGGTTGCACCTCCCGGCCTGCCGCCGGTGCTCAATCGCGACGTGTTGCGCCAAGCTCGGCTCCTCCGTGCGCTGCACGGCACCGCGGTACCGGTTCCCGAGGTGATGTGGGAAGACGCCGGCGAACCGCCTGAGATCCCGCCGTTGTTCGCCATGTCGTTCACGGACGGTTCGTCGCTGGAACCCCTGTTCGACATGGACGGGGAGGACTCGGAGCCCATCGTGGGCGCGCGCATGCGCGACGCAGCGCGGACGCTCGCCGCCCTCCACGACGTCGACCCGGCGACGATCGGTCTCGGCGACGAGCCGATCGTGGGCCCCTCCGCGGAGATCGACCGATGGTGCCGGCTCCTGCAGACGGTCGACCCGGGGCTCGCCCCGGGATGGGCCGACGTGGCCTCGCTCCTCCGCGCCCGCGAGCCGACCGCGGCCCGACCCGCGATCGTGCACGGCGACTTTCGGCTCGGGAACCTCCTCGCGCTGGGTGCGACCGTCACCGCGGTGATCGACTGGGAGATCTGGACCCTGGGTGACCCGCGCGTCGACGTCGGATGGTTCCTCACGAACGCGGATCCCGAGACGTACCGGCGCGAGACGCGTTACCGGGGTCTCCTCCCGTCGCCCCGCGACCTCTCGGAGGTCTATGCCGAAGCCCTCGGCCGCGACCTGATCGACGTCGAGTGGTTCCGGGCGTTGGCGAGCTTCAAGTCGACCGCCACGTGGTCACTGATCCTCAAGCACAACCGCCGCCGGGCCGAGCCCGACCCCGAGGTCGAGCAGATGGCGACGATCCTGCCGCACCTCCTGGAACGTGCACGCGCGCTGCTCACCTGACGACGGTGCCCATCAGCGCCGCGGGATCCCCCGCAACCGGTCGGCGACCTTCGCCTCCGCTTCGGCTTTGAGCCGCAGCAGGTGTTCGGAGGGGAACCGGTCGGGTGCCGGCTTGTAGCGCTTCAGCAGCTGACGAGCGAGTGTGACCTTGTGCACCTCGGTGGGACCGTCGGCGAGCCCGAGCACGAACGACTCGACGAGGTATTCCACGAAGGGCATCTCATGAGTGACGCCGAGCGATCCGTGCAGTTGCAGCGCGCGTGCGGACACGTCGTGCAGCACCTTTTGCATCATGGCTTTGACTGCGGAGATGTCGGCCCGTACCGCCTGATAGTCGTCGTACTGGTCGATCTTCCACGCGGTCTGCAGTGTGAGCAGTCGGAAGCACTCGATCTCCATCCACGAGTCGGCGACCATCTCCTGGACGAGCTGCTTGTTGCCGAGCACCTCTCCCTGTGTGTACCTCGACACCGCGCGCTCGCAGAGCATGTCGTAGATGCGCCGCACCAGGCCGACCGTGCGCATGGCGTGGTGGATGCGACCGCCCCCGAGCCGCGTCTGCGCCACCACGAACGCACCGCCGCGAGGGCCGAGCATGTGGTCCGCCGGCACGCGGACGTCCTCGTAGCGGACGTAGCCCTCGCGACCTCCACCGACGGGCTCGTAGCCGAGCCCGACGTTGCGCAAGATGTTGATCCCGGGCGTCTCACGGGGCACGACGAACATCGAATGGCGGTCGTACGGCGTCGCGTCCGGGTCGGTCACGGCCATCACGATGAGGAACGCGGCCATGTCGGCGAACGACGAGAACCACTTCTCGCCGTTGATCACCCACTCGTCGCCGTCCTGGACTGCCGTCGTCGTGAAGACCTTGGGATCGGCGCCGCCCTGGGGCTCCGTCATCGAGAAGCACGACACGATCCGGTTGTCGAGCAGCGGCTCGAGGTATCGCTCCTTGAGCTCGGGAGTCCCGTAGCGGGCGAGGATCTCGCTGTTGCCGGAGTCGGGTGCCTGCGATCCGAAGACGATGGGCGCGCACTCCGACCGCCCGAGGATCTCGTTCAGCAGAGCGAGCTTCACCTGCCCGTACCCGGGACCGCCGAGCTGCGGCCCGAGATGCGTGGCCCAGAGACCACGATCCTTGACCGCCTGCTGCAGCGGAGGGATGAGCGCCTGGCGCACCGGGTCGTTCAGGTCGTGTGACTCCTCGATGACGAGATCGAGTGGCTCGCACTCCTCGCGTACGAAGGTCTCGACCCAGGCAAGCTGCTCCGCGTAATCGGGATCGGTCGAGAAGTCCCACGTCATCGGTGCACCTCTTCACGCTCTCGGGTTCCTCGAGCACGACTGTGCTATGGATTCTGGAACGTGGCCAACCGGGAGAAGTAGCAGCAGATGAGTGCCGAGCGCATGTGTGAAGGTCGCGTCTGCATCGTCACGGGCGCCGGTCGGGGCCTGGGACGCGAGTACGCGCTGTCCCTCGCTCGGCACGGCGCCAAGGTCGTGGTGAACGACCTGGGCGGCAGCCGCGACGGCACCGGGACCGACACCGGACCGGCCCAGGAGGTCGTGGACGAGATCACCGCGACGGGCGGCGACGCGGCCGCGAACACCGACGACGTGAGCACGTGGGACGGTGCGGCCAGCCTCGTGCAGCAGGCGATCGACACGTTCGGTGGGTTGGACGTCCTCGTCAACAACGCCGGGATCCTGCGCGACCGCATGCTCTTCTCGATGACGGAAGAAGAGTGGGACGGCGTCATCCGAGTCCACCTCAAAGGCACGTTCGCGCCGAGCCACCACGCGGCGGCCTTCTGGCGGGAACGATCGAAGTCCGGCGAGCCGGTCGATGCACGGTTGGTGAACACCACCTCGGTGTCCGGCCTGTACGCCAACGTCGGCCAGACGAACTACGGCGCGGCCAAGGCGGGCATCGCGACGTTCACGCAGATCGCCGCGCAGGAGCTGTCGCGCTACGGCGTCACCGTCAACGCGATCGCTCCCGGCGCGCTCACGCGCCTGACCGGCGACCTCGAGATCACCGACGAGATCCGTCGGAACTTCGCACCCACATGGGTCGCGCCGGTGATCACCTGGCTGGCGTCGCCGGACTCCGCCGACGTGACCGGGCAAGTCATCGAAGCGTCCGGCCTCGTGCTGGCCATCGCCGAAGGATGGCACCGCGGTCCGTCCACCGAACCGGTGGAGAAGCCAGAGGACGTCGGCCCGCTCGTGCGCGAGCTCCTGACCGACGCCCGCCCGCGCACGTGGTTCCACGAGGTGAGCTGATGACCGACGCCTGGATCGTCGACGTGGTCCGCACGCCCCGCGGGAAGGGTCGCGCGGATGGCGCACTCCACGACGTCCATCCGCAGGAGCTGCTCGCGCAGTGTCTCCGGGCGCTGGTGGCGCGCGTCGGCTTCGATCCGGCCGAGGTCGACGACGTGATCGCCGGCAACGGCATCCTCACCGGCGACCACGACGCGGTCGGACGCCTGGCGACGCTGTTGGCGGGCTGGCCGGAGACCGTCCCGGGGATGACCCTCAACCGGTTCTGCGGATCAGCGCAACAGGCGATCACCGTCGCGGCGATGGGTGTGGCCAGCGGCCATCAGGAGCTGGTGGTCGCCGGCGGCGTCGAATCGATGTCGCGGTGGGATCTCACTGCCGGCTCGGTGACCATCGACGGCGGGAACCCCGACTTCCGCGCCCGCTTCCCCACCGTGCCACAGGGCATCTCGGCCGACCTGATCGCCACGCTCGAAGGCTTCGGGCGTGACGACGTCGATGCCTACGCAGTGGAGAGTCAGCGGCGCGCCGACGTCGCCATCTCCGAGGGCCGGTTCGACCGCGGGATCATCGCGGTGACCGGCCACGACGGCGACGTCCTGCTCGCGCGCGACGAGCACCCGCGTGCCGGGACGACCCTCGACGGCCTGGCCAAGCTCCGTCCGGCGTTCGCCGAGATGGGCGCGACGTACGACGAGATCGCCATCGGCCGCTACCCCGACGTGGACCACATCGACCACGTCCACCACGCGGGCAATTCGTCCGGTGTGGTGGACGGCGCCGCCGTGGCAGTCGTGGCATCCGATGCGTGGGTCGACGCCAACGGGGTCGCGCCCCGGGCTCGCATCCGCGCCACGGCCGCGATCGGATCGGAGCCGGTGATCATGTTGACTGCACCGGGTCCTGCCGCGGAGCGCTGCCTGGAGAAGGCGGCAATGAAGATCGGTGACATCGACCTCTGGGAGGTCAACGAGGCGTTCGCCGCGGTCCCGCTGAAGACCGTGCGCGACCTCGACCTCGATGCGGAGCGGGTCAACGTCAACGGCGGCGCGATCGCCCTCGGCCATCCGATCGGCGCGACGGGAGCGATGCTGATCGGCACGCTCCTCGACGAGCTCGAGCGGCGCGACCTCGCCACCGGCCTGATCACGATGTGCACGGGTGGTGGGATGGGCACCGCGACCGTCATCGAGCGGGTGTGAGCGTGTGACCTCGGTCGTCATCGAGCACGCCGACGACGGCGTCGCGCTGCTCCGGCTCAACCGACCCGAACGGTTGAACGCCATCAACGAGGAGCTGCTCGGTGAGCTCAAGGCGGCGTGCGTCGCCATCGCCGACGACCGCGCCATCCGCACCGTCGTGCTGACCGGAGCCGGGCGCGGCTTCTGCTCCGGAATCGACCTCCGCGACTTCGGGCCCAGCATGCTCGACGCCGACGACCCGGCGATCGACCGGCTCCGGTTCCAAGAGGCGATGGCATCCCTTCCGTTGGCGATCCGGGCGTTGCCCCAACCCGTCGTCGCGGCGGTGAACGGACCGGCGGTCGGCGGTGGCCTCGCGCTGTGCCTCGCGGCCGACATCCGCATCGCCGGTGCAGCGGCGTCGTTCGGCAATGCCGCCGTCGCCGTCGGGCTCTCGGGGGCCGAGATGGGCATGAGCTACCTCCTGCCGCGCATCGTCGGGTCCAGCGTGGCCGCCGATTGGATGCTGACCGGCCGCACCGTCGACGCGGCCGAGGCCTACCGCTGGGGGCTGGTCAGCGAGCTGGTCCACGACGACCGACTGCTCGAGCGTGGCCTCGAGCTCGCGGCGCAGATCGCCGCCCACTCACCACTCGGCATCCAGATGACCAAGCGCGCGCTCCAGCTCAATACGGACGCGCCCGATCTGTTCGCCGCCATCGAGCTCGAGAACCGCAATCAGGTCATCGCGCACGCCACCGAGGAGGCCGCCGCCGCGCGCGCGCGATGGACGCAGCGATGATCGCCGGGAGGACCGCCGCCACGCCAACGTGCTCGACGCCGACCCTACTCACCACGTGTCGAGGTTCGGCCGCTTCTTCCCGTCGCGCGAACGAGCATCGCGACCGACCAGCAGCGACCTGATCCAGGTGCGCGACGCGGCGGGGTCGATGACGTCGTCGATCTCGAAGTGCATGGCGACGTTCATCGCCGCGCCGGCCTCGTACTGCCGCTCCACCATCGAGCGGAACGCCCGCTCCCGTTCCTCGGGATCGGAGATCGCGGCGAGCTCCCGCGCATGGCTGAGCCGGACGGCCCCGTCGAGGTTCATGCCGCCGAACTCGCCCGTGGGCCACGCGACGCAGAACTCGGGCGCCTTGAACGACCCGCCGGCCATCGCCTGCGCGCCGAGCCCGTATCCCTTGCGGAGCACGATCGTCCCGAACGGCACGCTCAGGTTGGCGCCGGTGACGAACAAGCGGGTGACGTGACGGACGGCGGCACGAGCTTCGTGCTCGGGCCCGACCATGAATCCGGGCGTGTCGCACAGGAAGAGCACAGGCAGGTCGAAGGCGTCGCACAGCTGCAGGAAGCGTGCTCCCTTGTCGGCCCCGTCGACATCGATCGCGCCGCCGAGATGAGCAGGATCGTTGGCGACGACACCCAATGGCCGGCCCTCGACCCTCGCCAGCGACGTCACGATCCCCGCTGCCCAACTACGGCGGAGCTCGAGCACGGAGGCGGTGTCGAACATCGCGTCGATCACGGCGCGAACGTCGTACACGCGCGAGCGGTTCTCGGGCACGAGATGGCGCAGCCGGCGCTGGTCGCCACAGGACCATTCCCCCGCGACGCCGCTGAAGTACGAGAGGTACTCCTTCGCCGCCTTCACCGCATCGGCGTCATCGTCGACGGCGATGTCGATGACACCGTTGGCCACCTGCACGTCGAAGGGCCCGATCTCAGTCGGCTCGTACGTGCCGAGGCCACCACCTTCGATCATCGCCGGGCCGCCCATCGCGATGTTCGTGCCGGCAACGCCGATGACGACGTCGCAACAACCAAGAATCGCGGCATTTCCGGCGAAGCAGTATCCCGACGCGATGCCGATCAGCGGGACCAACCCGCTCAGCCGCGGAACAAGTGGAACGCGAGCGTGTCGAGACCCGAGACCGCGAGCCCATCGGTGTCACCCGGACGTCCTCCGCCGCCTTCGGTGAAGAAGACCACGGGGAGCCGCCGCCGCTCGGCCAGCTCGAACAGGCGGTCCTTCTTCTCGTGGCCCAGTAGGCCCTGCGTACCGGCGAGCACGGTGTAGTCGTACGACATCGCCACCACGGAACGACCGTCGATCGTGCCGACGCCGCCGACGAGCCCGTCCGCCGGTGTCCGCTCGATCAGTTCCTCGAGCGAGCGACGGCCGCGTTGCGCGGCGACGACGAGCGGCCCGTACTCCAGGAACGATCCCTCGTCGAGCAGGTCGGCGACGTTCTCCCGCGCCGTCCGGCGCCCCGCGCCGTGACGCCGAGCGACCGCGTCCGTGCGATGATCGTCACCCGTGCGATCGTGCCGGTCGAACACTGCGGCGAGATCGGCTCGCACGCTCGCCGCGTCCACCTCGGCGGCATGGTCGCCCGCACCGACCGTCGCCACCGCACCGCCGGCCGGAGCGAGCGTCAACAAGGGCTCCCCTTGCCGAACCGCCGTTCCGATCGCCACGACCACTTCCTCCACGACGCCGGGGTGCTCGGCAGTGACGACGTGTTCCATCTTCATCGCCTCGCGGACTGCGACCTGCTGTCCTGGTCGCACGACATCGCCGGGACGCACGTCGATCGAGACGACCGTCGCCTGCATCGGGGCCGAGACGATGTGCGCCACCGGCATGTTCTAGCGCAGCCTTCCGACGACCACGCGAGGCGCTCAACGTGGCGGGAGCAGTCGTCGCTCCTGGAAGAGCTCGACCCACTGCCGCAGCATGTCCTCGGTGTCGATGCAGTCGGCGAAGCCGGCCTGACGGATCTTCACGGTGCTGAGCACGGCCGGCACCGCGCGCGGCGATCCGGGCGATCCGAACATGATGTCGGCATACGCCCACGAGCCCCCGACGAACGCGTGCATGTCACGGGGCGACCGGAGGCCATGACGATCCACCGCCTCGGCCCACTCGCCGGAGCGCGGCGGCATGGCCTCGGCGAGGCGCATCGGTTCCGGTTCGCCGACGTCCATCCCGAGCGCGTCCGCGACGGTCGGCCACACGTCGTGCCAAGCGAACACGTCGCCATTCGTGACGTTGAAGGTCTCGCCTCGAGCCGACGGCGCCGTGGCCACCCACGTCAGCGCACGCGCGAGCAACCTGGCGTCGACCGCTTCCTGTACGTGAGGCGGGCCACCGGGGAACGACAATGGCAATCCGCGCTCGCGCAGGAGCGCGCCGTAGACGCCGAGGACGGGCACGAGGTTCATCGGGCTCCCGAACGACTGCCCGTACACCACCTGCGGACGCAGGATCGTCCACGACCACTGCGCACCCACCGCGAGCTCCCGGAGCCGGTCCTCCTGGAGGAAGTAGAAGTTGGCGTGGTCGTCGCGCGGCGCTCGCTCCTTTGCCGGCACGGGAGACCGGCCGACGTGGAGCCCGTAGGCCTTGGCGCCCTGGAGCAACGAGATGTGCTCGAGCGACTCGCCGTTGGTGTCGAGCAGCGACTCCAACGCGTTGGCGAACATCGCGAGGTTGCGGTCCATGAGGTCGCGGTCACGCCAACCACCCGCGAGATCGGCCGACTCCTGCAACGCCGCGAACACCACGTGGCTGGCTCCCATCAACTGGGGAGATCTCGCCGCCACCGTGCAGGCGCCACGATCGAGCAGATCGAGTGGCACGTGCTGGACACCCGCGACGTCCGCCGGGCGCCGCGACACCCCGACGACTTCCCATCCCGGGAGCCCGATGAAGTGCTCCGCGGTCGCCCGGCCGATCACACCGGTCGCGCCGTAGATGACGGCCTTCATCGACGAACCGCGGTCACGACCGCGCGAGGTGGCTCGGGTTGGCGACCAGCAGCCGGTCGCGCACCGCGAGCGCGAGCGTCGTCCAGTCGTCGCCCTCGTGGTCGACCGGCTCCTGAGCGAGCTCGCGCACGACGATCGCGAGCGCGTTGCCGGCGACACGCGCCTGGTACGCGAGCCGGCGGTCGCCGCTCGCCATCACCTCGTCGGTCAGGAACTCGCGGACGGCCTCGACCAGCTCGCGCGCGGTCGGTCGGCCGTACCGAGTCGGGTCGTCCGGTCGCACCGCCGGGGACGGTGCCGCCATCGCGGCGCGGCACGCCTCGGGGGCGAGGAGCTCGATCAGGTCCCACTCCTGCTCGGCGACCCGCCGGCCGACGGTCGCCAGCTCCACCGAGCGCACGCGTCCCGTCAGGTGGAAGTCGGCCTGGAGCATGCACCCGATGCCCCAGGTGAGGGTCTTCGCGACCAGCCACCAGTGCAGCGCGGCGCGATCCACCCCGCGGCCGCCTGCCGCCTCGTAGGCAACGACGAGCTGGTCGACGGTTCCGAGCCCGCCCACCTCGAGTGGCGCGCCGAAGCGCCATGCCTTCAGGCAGAGCCAGGCGAGATCCTCGAGCGGATCGCCACGGTGGACGAGCTCCCAGTCGATCACCGCCTCGAGGCCGCGGGGACCGACGATCACGTTGCCCATCCGGAGGTCGCCGTGGATCAGCGCGTCCGCGGAGTGCGGCGGGCGGTGCGCGACCAGCCACCCGTGCACGTGCTCGAACGTGGTGCTCCGATCGTCGATCCGGAGGTACTTCACCCAGATCGGCTCCACCGGATCGGGCGCTTCGATGCCGGGCACCTCGCCGGGGTCGATCGCATGGAGGCCGGCGAGGAAGCGGGCCAGGTCGCCCACGAGCACCTGCCGCGCGGCCGCGAACTCGTCGTCGCGCAGGATGCGGCGCGCGATCGTCTCCCCGGGCACACGCCGCATCACGAGACCGGTCGTGCCGAGGAGCGTGCCGTCGTCGTCGGCGAGCACGTCCGGAACCCGCAGCCCGGCCCGTCCGCACGCTCGCATCGCGTCCGCTTCGCGGCGCATGACCCCGGGCGCGCCGGGTCGACCGGGCGGATCTCGGCGCAGGATGAGCTCCTCGCCACCGGCGGTGAACGCCCAGGTCTCCCGCGAGGCACCGCCCGTGAGGCGCTGCAGTCCGCCGATCTCGACCGGCGCGCCGAACGCGGGCTCGAGCGCGGCGGCGAGCCCCTCAGATGCCGGCGCTGATTCCGAGGGGGAGGTCATCGACGATCTGGTCGAGGTACTCGGACAGACCCGCGCCCTGGAGGTCGCCGCACGACCAGCGGGTCATGCCTTCGGTGAGGCGGGTCACGTTGCCGTCGCGCCGGTTGCGCAACGGGATGCTGGACCAGACGTCGCCGTGGAGCTCGTAGGTGTGGTCGTCGGTCGTGACGACCACGTGGTTGCGGACGACGAACCACTCGTCGTCGTACTCGGAGGTCAACGACATCTCCCGCACCGGCACCACCCTCGTGTCGCCGTAGCGGTCGACGTCGGACACGGACCCGCTCACACTGCGGTGCTCGGAGTCGACCTGACCGCGCAGCGTGCAGCCGATGCCGAGCGGTCCGAAGCTGGCGGTGATCCAGCGGTACCACGGGATGCTCTGCCACACGCGCGGGCCCCACGAGTGGTCGCGCAGGCCGAAGCCGGCGCCCACGTCGAAGCGCTCCTCCCCGACCTCGACCATCCCGGTGATCGCCATCTGTTGCTCGGTGTGCCCGCGCGCGAAGTCATGGGACGATCCGGCCGGGCGCTCCTCACCCTCGTCCCACTCGGGTTCTCCGCCCGACGGCTGCGCGACCGAGGTGACCCTGAGATCGAGGGTGCACGGTTCGTGAGGGTTGCTCTTGAACGCCCGGCCCGGATCGGCCATCTCGCGCGGGTTGGCGAGCAGGCAGACCATGCCGTCGTAGGTGACGTGATGCTCCTCGTACGGCGCCACCACCTCGAAGCGGAGCCCGCCGGCGTCGTGCGCGTGGTGGCCGTCGATGTGCGGCCGCTTGAACATGAAGCCGACCCGCCCGTCCGGCAGGTACAGGCACACGGTCATCTCCGCGTAGCCCTCGTTGGGCCGGTTCCCCATGCGCACCCAGCCTCCCAGCCCCGGGGCCGGGTCGTAGAAGCTGTAGTAGCGGCTCTCGTTGTAGTTCGGGTCGTCGTCGGGGGCGTGGAAGTAGTCGTCCTCGGGCTCGCGCCGCATGCGCATGGACCACCACCTCGGTGCGTGGGCGTCGGATCGAGCGCAAGGGTACAGCGGGGCCACCCGTCATGATCCTCCGACGTGGTATCGCGTCGGTGAGCAGACTGACGGGACGGTGGGTGATGGACGGTTTCCAGGCCAGTCGAGCGGTTGCTGCGATCCGTGAGCGGCTCGGTCACCCGGTGATCGACTCCGATGGTCATCTGGTCGAGTTGCGACCGGTCGCGATGGAGTACATCGCCCGAGCGGGTGGCGCTCGGATCGCCGAACGCTTCGCCGAGCAGCAGCGTTCCACGTTCCTCTCGCGTGATTGGTACGGCCTCGGCCAGACGGAACGCATGGCCCGTTGGACGCACCGTCCACCGTTCTGGGGCGAGCCGTTGCGCAATCACGGGCTCGACCTCGCGACCGCCACGTTCCCGGATCTCATGTACCACCGACTCGACCAGCTCGGGATCGACTTCACCGTGCTCTATCCCACGATCGGCATCAACCCACAGGGGTACGCCGACGAGGCGACGCGGCGCGCGTGCTGTCGCGGCCTCAACGACTACTACGCCGACCACTGGATGGGTCATCCCGACCGGATGACCCCGGTGGCGATCATCCCGATGTTCACGCCCGCGGAGGCAATCGACGAGCTCGACTACGCCGTCACCGAACGCGGCTTCAAAGCGGTGATGCTGCCCAGCTACGTGAAGCGGCCGATCGAAGCCTTGACCGAGCGCGCGCCGGAGGCCGCCCGCTTCGCGTGGCGGGCCGACACGTTCGGCATCGACAGCGAGCACGACTACGACCCGGTCTGGGCGAAGTGTCGCGACCTCGGCGTCGTACCGAGCTTCCACACCCCCGGCGAAGGGTCGACGTTCCACGACTCGATCTCCAATCCCGTCTACAACCACGTCGGGCACTTCGCGACCGCGGCGACCGCGATCTGCAAGTCGCTCTTCCTCGGTGGCGTGAGCCAGCGCTTTCCCGAGCTCCGGTTCCTGTTCCTCGAGGGCGGTGTCGGCTGGGCCCGGTCCCTGCTCGCGGACCTGACGAGCCACTGGGAGAAGCGCAGCCTCGCGGGACTCGCCCGCGACAGCGATCCACGGCTCGCCGACGCCGACCTCTTCCTCTCGCTCTCCCAGCAGTACGGCGGCACGCTGGGGCGGCAGCTGACCACGCGAGATCTCGCCACGCGGTGGGCCGTCCATCCCGAGGACCCGAGCGACAGCTTCGCGAACCTGCAGATCGCGACCGCGGATGAACTGCGGCGGCTCTTCGTCGAGCGGTTCTACTTCGGGTGTGAAGGCGACGATCCGGTGATGCCGGCCGCGTTCGACGTCCGACGCAACCCTGGACGCACGCGGTTGCACGCGGTCTTCGGCTCGGACATCGGCCACTGGGACGTCCCGCTGATGGACGAGGTCCTCGAAGAGGTGTACGAGCCGCTCGAGCACGGGATGCTCGACGACGCGGATCTGCGGGACTTCGTGTTCACCAACCCCGTACGGCTCTGGACGTCGGCGAATCCCGACTTCTTCACGGGGACGATCGTCGAGCACGCCGCCGCCGCGGTCGTCGACGACACCTCCATGACGTCATAGTCCGTCCTCTGCCGCACTGGCGAAAATCGGCGCGCCGTGTCCCAGGCCGGGCGTATCGTCTCCGGTTCGCACCACGGCTCGGAAGGCCATCATGCGTACGACCTTCGACGACATCCCGGAGCTGAAGACCCTCGGCGCGGCCGAGCCGATCGTCGCGCCCGCCAACCTCTTCAGCGGCGCCGACGGCCCGTTCGCGATCCTGACCGCCGCCTTCCGCGAGGCCCTCATCGACGGCCGCGAGCCGCACAGCGTGTTCCTCAACCTCGCGGAGGGGACCGATCCCGACGCCGTGCTCCCGCCCGACGTCGAGATCGTGCGCTCCGCCGTGGACGACGACGACACGTCGCTGCTCGCCCGCGGACTCGGCTTCACCATCCTCGTGTCCACGAGTGGACCGGTCGCGCTGGTGAGCGCGGTCACGCGGGAGCAGGCCCGGGCCGTCGCCGACGGACTGCGTGAGCGGGCTCGCGGGCCCGGTTCGGTGCCTGACGAGCGCGGCCTCGGGCAGTACCTGTAGGGGCCGCGGCCTCAGCGCGCCTTCGCCAGCTCCCGCGCCGATCGCTGCAACGCCTCATTGGGATGCTCGGGAAGCTCGGCGAGCGGTCGGGCGATCTCCGCGACCGTCGGGCCGAACCGGTCGGCCGCCGGCCGCAGCACCTCGAGATCGAAGCCGTAGACCTCGGCCGCGTTCCCGCCCACGATCTCCTGGATCTGCTCGGGTGCCAGGTCGTGCATCACCTGCCGCAGGTGCTCGCGCGTGAAGGGCAGCGTGCCCTCCTCGTGCGGGTAGTCACTGCCCCACATCACCCGGTCGATCCCGACGCGACCGAGCGCGGCCCGGATGTCGGCCGGTCGCGGCTGGCTCATCCCGACGTGGCAGTTCTGGCGGAAGTACTCCGTCGCGCTCCGGGGTGGGACGGTCTCGCCCTCGAACCGCATCTCTCCGGTGCCGCCGCGGCGGAGAGCGACCATCAGGTCGTCGAGCTGCTCGAGCACGCCGGGGATCCAGGCGCAGCCGGCTTCGGTGAGGACGAACTTCAGGTTGGGGAACCGCTCGAACACGCCCCCGGTGATCAGGTACACGAACGGGCGCTGGGAGTAGAAGACCATCTCCGCGATGTGCACGATCGGCATGGCGGGCGCCCGCTGGTACGCAGGACCGCCGGTCCCCGAGTGCGCGTTCACCGGAACCCCCAGCTCGGCGCACGCCGCCCAGAGCGGGTCGTAGTACGGGTCGTACAGGGGCTTCAGCCAGTCGCAGGTGATCGGAGGCGACCCGACGAGCACACCGCCGCGCAGGCCGTGCTCCTGGCACCACTGCACGTCGGCGATGGCGTCGTCGAGGTCGTTCAGGAAGATCTGCCCGATTCCGGCGCGGGCATCGGGCTTGGCCGCGCAATAGTCGGCCAACCAACGGTTGTGCGCCTGGATGCCCGCGTGGCGGTGCTCGTACTCCTCCGGCGTCGGGGGCGCCGCGAACAGCACGAAGTTCGGGAAGAACGGTGGCACCGTGTTGGGGAAGATCACCTCGCCGACGATGCCGTCCTCGTTCTGCTGCTGGTCGCGGAGCTCACCATCCCAGTTGCGCACGCGCAGGTCGGTGTCCTTCAGGTCCTTGAACGGGTTCTTGTACTTCCCCCGCCAGGCATCGAAGTCGTCGCGGTACCGCGGATCCAGGTACTCGCGGTATTGCGCATGGCTCCCGCCGGCGTGGCTGTCGGCGGTGATCACGACGTAGTGGTCGTCGGCCTTCATGGCGACCGCCTTCCCTTCGAGCGGACCCGTCACCAACCCTAAGGATTCGGACGCCGGGGAGGCAAGGGTAACGTGACGTCGCTCGATGAGCTCGATGCGCTGAGCGACCCGGGGGTGGCCGTCATGATCAGAGTCAAGGCGGCGTTCTTCAGCTTCACACCGCCCGCACCGCCGGACGACGACGGCAGCTACCTGCGATGGCACCTGCTCGACCACATGGTCGAGCAGTATCAGTTGCCGGGCATCCAGTACGCGCTGCGCTACATCGCCGACGGCGACTACCTCACCAACCGCATCGTCGCGACCGGACCCCTGGAGGACCTCGGCAACGTCGTCAACTACCTCGTCGGCGACCCCGTGCAGCAGACCCACGACGACTTCATGCAGCTCGGCCCCCGCCTCGCGGAGATGGGCCGGTTCCCCGAAGTCCGACCGTCGCTGCAGCTGCGTATGCCCGCGCTCCTGCACTGGTACGCCGCGCCCCGAGCCCAGATCTCTCCCGAGGTCGTACCGTTCCGGCCGCATCGCGGCGTGGTCGTGATCGTCGAGGAGCCCGCGGGCGGCGACGTCGCCTCGTGGTTGCAGTGGCTGCACGCCGACCACTACCCCGCCGTGCTCGCGACGCCCGGTGTCGCGGGCGCCTGGATGTACGGCACGACGACCACGTGGAAGCTGCACCCGGCGACGCAGGGCGATCCGCAGCACATCACGGTGATCTACCTCGACGACGAGCCCCTCTCCGCAACGAAGGCGCTCGCTCCCCTGGTGGAGGAGCGCTGGCGATCCGAGGCGGTGCGGCCGTTGTTCGCCGGTCCCCTCCGGACCATGATCGAGTGGGAGGCGTGGCGCTGACATGGCCGGTGTGGTTCGAGGAGCGCGGGCGTGAGCGGCGGGCGGCTCGACGGCAAGGTCGCGATCATCACCGGGGCGAGCACCGGCCTCGGCCCCGTGATGGCGGCGATGTTCGTCCGGGAAGGGGCCCGGGTGCTGCTTGCGGCCCGTCGCGAGGATCTCGTGCAGGGGGCGGCGGCGAACGCCGGTACCGGTGCCGTCGCGATGCGCGCCGACGTGACGAACGAGGACGACGTCGAAGCCATGGTCTCCCGCGCCGTCGAGGAGTTCGGGCACGTCGACATCATGTGCAACAACGCCGCGGCTCCCGGTACGGATCATTGGATCTGGGAGCAGACGCTCGAGAACTGGAACGCAACCATCGCCATCGACGTCACCGCCGCGATGCTCTGCACCCGCGCCGTCCTGAACCAGTCGATGCTGGAGCGGCGCTCCGGGGTGATCCTGAACTTCTCGTCCACCGCCGGGTACAACGCCGTCGTCCGGAAGTCGCACTACGTCACCGCCAAGGCCTCGTTGCGCGCGTTCACCAAGGCGGTCGCGCTCGAGGTCGGCGAATACGGCATCCGGTGCAACTGCATCGTGCCGGGTGGCATCGACACCGAGCTGTGGCGCAACTGGGTGCAGCGCACCGCCGACGAGCGGGGCGTCGACTTCGAAAGCCATCGAGCGCGGATGCTCCAGGGTGTGGCGCTGCGCGACATCTCCTCTCCCGAGGACGTCGCCAACCTGGCGTTGTTCCTGGCCAGCGACGAGAGCCGGACGATCACCGGACAATCGATCCCGGTCGACGCCGGTGCCTACATGCAGGGCTGAGGACACCGCGAAGCGGAGAGCATCCTGATTGGAGAGTCATGCCTGACAGCGAGATCGAGGTCAACGGCGGCATCGTCGTCTACGAGTTCGTCGGGCCGGAGGACGGCGAGGTCGTCGTCATCACGCCCGGGGGCCGCTTCAGCAAGGACTATGGCGGCGTGCACGAGTTGGCGCACGCGCTGGCCGAGGGCGGCAAGCGGGTGCTGCTCTGGGATCGGCCGAACTGCGGCCGGTCCGAGGTGCAGGTCTACGGTCGCTCGGAGTCGCACATGCGGGCCGAGACGCTGGGCCTCATGCTGCAGCAGCTCGGGGTGGAGCAGGTCGTCGCGACCGGCGGATCGGGCGGTGCCCGCGACATGATCATCTTCACGATCATGTGGCCCGACCTCGTGCGCAAGCTCGCGGTGTGGTCGATCGTCGGCGGCACCTACAGCACGATGTTGCTCGCCACCGCCTACGTGCTGGACGAGCTCGGCGCCGTCCGGAAGAAGGGCATCGAGGGCGTGATCGACATGGAATCCGGGCCGTTCAGTTGGTCCGCGCTCGTCGCCGCGAACCCCCGGAACAAGGACCGCCTGCTCGCCATCGGCAGCGAGGAGTTCGAGCGGGTGATGACCCGCTGGTTGGACGCCTTCATCCCGAAGCCCAATGAAGCCATCCCCGGCGTGCCGGATTGGGAGTTCGCCACGATCAAGTGCCCGACGTTGATCGTCCGCGGCGGCGAGAAGGACTACGACCACCCGAAGCGCACGTCCTTCGAGGTGCACGCCTTGATCGAGGGATCTCGCTTGATCGAGCCGCCGTGGCCCGAGGACGCGTGGGAACGTGCGGTGGAGGCGACCGAAGCCGGGACGGGGAGCCTCTTCGATCCCTGGGTCGAGGCGGCGCCCGCCCTGCTCGACTTCATCGACGAGCCCTGACGTCACCCCGCCGCACCGCTCAACCGAGCGGTCGCGACAGCAGACCCTGGACCGTCTCGATCGAGTCCGCGGCCTCCGCTGACTTGTCGTCGCGGTATCGGCGGACCCGTGCGAAGCGCAACGCGACACCGCCCGGGTAGCGGCTCGACACCTGTACACCGTCGAGTGCGATTTCGACGACGAGCTCGGGACGCACGTACACCGTGATCCCGTCGCGGCCGATCTCACGCGCCAAGAGCTCCTCCGTCTGCCACTGCAGCGTGGCGTCGGTGAGACCCTTGAACGTCTTGCCGACCATCACGAACGTCCCGTCGGGGCCACGCGCGCCGAGGTGCAGGTTCGAGAGCCAGCCGTGCCGCCGGCCGTGGCCCCATTCCGCCGCGAGCACGACGAGATCGAGCGTTCGTACCGGCTTCACCTTGCGCCACGCGCCACCGCGACGACCGGCGTCGTACGTCGAGTCGAGGGCCTTGAGCACCACGCCCTCGTGGCCGGCCGCGATCGCGGCGTCGAGCACGGCCGCGGCCTCGTCGGCCGACGCGGTCACGGCACCGGGGATGCTCCGCTCGCCCGCGAGCGCATGGACCACGTCGAGTCGGTCCCCGAGGGGACGCTCGATGAGGTCGTCGCCGTCGACGTGCAGCACATCGAAGAAGAATGCGTCGAGCGCCCCCGCGGCACCGGTGCGCGTGTCGGAGTCGCGCCCGAACGAGCTCATCGTGTCCTGGAAGGCGTGAGGACGCGCCTCGTCGTCGACACCGATCGCCTCGCCGTCGAGCACCACCGCGCGCACCGGCAACCGACGCGCCCAGTCGGCGACGCCGGGCAATCGGCCACTGATCTCGTTGAGGTTGCGGGTGTAGATCCTCACCTCGTCGTCGATCCGGTGCACCTGGATGCGCGCACCATCGAGCTTCCATTCCACCGACGCCGGGCCGACGTCGTCGAGCGCGGTGGCGACGTCCGGCGCCCCTGCCGCGAGCATCGGGAGGACGCCGCGACCCACCTCGAGGCCGACAGCGCGAAGTCCCGGGACGCCTTCGGTGAGTGCGACCACGGCGGTGTGACCGAGGTCGCCCGACAACATCGCCGCCCGGCGGACGAGCGTCACCGGCACCGACGCCGCGCGCGCGACGGCATCACCCATGAGGCCTGCGAGCGCACCCTGGCGCAGCTCGCCGACGAGCAGGCGCCGGAGGAAGTCGGTCTCCGCGGTGGTGGCACGACCGAACACGTCGCGCAAGATGTGCTGGCGGCCCGCGGCCGAACCGCTCCCCGTCGTGGTCTGGATCTGGTCGAGCGCGCGGTCGACGTCGGCGATCGTCAGCGTCGGCACCGCCGCCGGCGTGACCTCGAGCCGGGAGACCGTCGCCCAGCCCACGCCCGTCCGGCCCTGGCGGGGTTCGCCGGTGAGGAAGCCGACGGCGGCCTCGATCTCGTCCGGTGCGAGCCGGCCGAGCAGGTCGGCGAGGGCCGCGACCTTGGTCGAGCGGGCACGCGTCGACGTGACCGAGTCCGAGGTCGCAACGACGTCCGCCAGCAACACCGCGTCAGTGTGCCCGATCGCGGTCAGTCTGCGTGCACCAGCTTCTCGAGCAGCGCGCGTGTCCGCGAGCGCGACGCCTTGCGGTCGGCGCCCACGGGGAAGATCGCGGCCCACACGTCGGTCGCCCCGGCGTCGACGAGCGCGGTCAGTTGCGCGGCGACCGACTCCTCGTCGCCGACCACGCAGGCATCCGCCGAGCGCTCGAGCCCGCCGACGCGCAGGATGCGCGCGTAGTTGGGCAGCTCGCCGTAGAACCCGTACTGCCGCGCCGCATCGTTGCGCGCCTCGTCGAGGTCGTCGTGCACCGCGACCGGGAGGCCGACCACCACGCGAGGCTCGGGCCGACCGGCAGCCGCGGCGGCAGCACGGATCCGGGGCACGACGTGCGCCTCGAGCGCCTCCCGGTTGGCCATCCACGTGATGGTTCCGTCGGCAGTCTCGCCTGCGACACGCAACATCCGCGGCGCGAGCGCGCCCAAGAGCACCGGTACTGGAAACGGCGCCGCCGGCGGCGCCGTCACGTGGACCTGGAAGTCGTCGCCGTCGACGTTCACGTCGCTACCGCGCAGCGCGGCGACCACGATGCGGGTGTACTCCTCGGTGTGCCGGCCGACGTGCGCGTAGGAGAGGCCGTACATTCCCTCGACCACCCGGTCGTGCGACGGCCCCATACCCAGCACGAGCCCCGGTCGACCCATCGCGGCGGCGACCGCTGCGGTCCTCGCCGCGGTCAGCAGCGGGTGGGCGCTGTAGGTCTGCAGGACCCCGGTGCCGAGCTCGATGGACGACGTGGCCCGGCCCGCGACCGCGATGGGGGCCAACGGGTCGCCGAGCACCGCGCTCGGGTACCACAACGTGGCGAACCCGGCCGCTTCGGCCTCCGCCGCCTGCTCGATGATGCGTTCGATCGTGGGCCCGCCGCCCCCGAGTCCGATCCTCATCCGAGCATGATCGCGCGCTCGGGCGGGCACCCCGATCAGAGGCCGAGGTGACGGGCGGTGAACGTCCGGGCAGTCGGCGAGTAGAACCAACCCCCGCCGGCGAGCGTGCCGCCGTCGACCGGCAGGTTCGCCCCGGTCATGGAGGCCGAGAGGTCGGAGGCGAGGAAGAGCGCGACCCGGGCCTGGTCGTCGGGCC
Source organism: uncultured Actinomycetes bacterium (assembly GCA_963819475.1). Lineage (GTDB taxonomy): Bacteria > Actinomycetota > Acidimicrobiia > IMCC26256 > DASPTH01 > DASUAS01. Next base: position 36,230 of record CAWFWE010000008.1, on the reverse strand, counting down.
AGCCCATGCGGCCGATCTGCGCCCACGACCGGTACATGTGGTCGAGGCCCTCGTGGCCCGCGAACAGATCCACCTGTGGCGTCTGCGTGAGGTCGGACCCGATGCCGTTCACCCGGATCCCCCAGTGGCCGGCGTAGACGGCGAGGTTGGTCGTGAAGTGCGCGGCCGCGGCCTTCATCGCGCCGTACACGGGATCGCCCGGGTACCCCCGCAACGCCTCGACCGAGTGGAGGTTGACGATCGTGCCGCGCTCCCGCTCGGTCATCGCACGTTGTTCACGAGGCGTCGACCCTGCCGTGCGTCCCGAGCACGTCGTCGGTGAGTCGCGCCACCGCGGCCTCGTCGGTGACGTCGACGACGTGTGCGCGGGCCGTGCCGCCCGCAGCCTCGATGTCGGCGACTGCCCGCTCGGCGCGCTCCGGATCGACCTCGGCGATCTCGACGAGCCGGTCTATCCCCTGGAGCGCGTCGGCGGTCCGCCCACCGGTGAGCTGCGCGCCCGGTTCCCGGCCGCGCGCGAGTCGATATTTCGTCGACGGCGTCGGCGTGTGCTTCGTGCCCCGGTTCCCGTTCCGTCCCGGGACCACGTACGTCATCCTCGTGGCGCCCGAACTGGTCGCGGCGGTTGGGAGCGGCCGGGTCGATCCCGACGGGTTCGTCGAGATGGCGATCGACCGCCCGGCGCGCACCGGCGGCGATCCTGCACACGTTGTCGCCGTGCAGCCGACGGCGCACACCTTGCCCCGCAACCATCTGCGGTTCTACGTGTCGTTCTCCGATTCGATGAGCGAGGGTGAGGCGCCCGAGCACGTGCACCTCCGCCGCGCCGACACCGGCCAGGAGCTCGAGGACGTGTTCCTCGCGTTCGATCCCGAGCTCTGGGACCCGGCGCGTACGCGTCTCACGGTGCTGCTCGACCCCGCCCGAATCAAGCGAGGCCTCGCGCCGCACCGCGAAGTCGGCTACCCGCTCGTCGAAGGCGTCGACGTCGAGCTCGTCGTCGACCGCCGTTTCCGTGACGTTCGGGGGGCGCCGCTCAGGGCGGCGTTCGTGCAGCGCTACCGCGTCGGCCCCGATCTCAGGTCCATCGTCGAGCCGTCGAGTTGGACGATCGACGTCCCACCGGCCGGGTCGTGTGAGCCGCTCGTCGTGCACTTCGGACGACCGCTCGACGCCGCCCTCGTCGCTCGGTGTCTGAGCGTCGTGGACGGCGCGGGAGCTGCGCAGCCTGGCGCAGCCGCGGTCGGCGCCGAGGAGCGGTCCTGGTCGTTCCACCCTGCGACCGCGTGGGAGACCGATGCGCACGAGCTCGTGGTGGACGCAGTGATCGAGGACGTGGCCGGGAACTCCGTCGCCCGCGTCTTCGACCGCGACCTGGGCGACCCGGCGCACGCGCCGCGCGAGGTCGACCGCGTGCGGCTCCCGTTCGTCCCGGCGTAGACCTGCTTCGGCCACGACCTCGAGACGACGGATCGCGGATCTTTGGCTCAAGAGAACGCGGTCGATTCGTCGATGCACTCTTCAGCGGGCGCACCGCCCGTGTTGACGGAAGTCCCATGGAGGGTGGCGACTATGAATCTGTTTGTGCTCCGCACCTGGCTCGAGGCCAAGTTCGGCAAGGACGAGGACGGCGCGTCGATGGTGGAGTACATCCTCCTCGTTGCCCTCATCGCCCTCGCGGTCATTGCCGCGGTCGTGTTCTTGAAGAACCAGGTCAACAACAAGTTCAACGACGCGGGTAGCAAGCTCAGCAGCTCGGGTAGCTGAGCAAACACCGCGCCACCGCGCGACGACCGGAACTCCTGGGGTGACGAGCACGTCACTCCAGGGGTTCCACGCGCGCTGAGGTACGGTGTGCGGGTGGCCGCGGGGTCCGAGCTGCTTCGACAGGACCACGTCGCTCGCTTCGAGGACCTGTTTCCCGAGCACACGGCGCGCCTCGATTGGACCGCCGAGGAGTTGCGCCGGGAACAAGACCGCGGTCTTCGACGACTGGTCCACCATGCGGTGGAGCGATCGCCTTGGCACCACGAACGTCTTTCGAGCGTCGACATCGCTGCGCTGACGGCTGACGACCTCAGCGGTCTTCCCGTCATGCAGAAGTCGGATCTGATGGACCACTTCGACGAAATCGTCACCGATCGCCGGCTGACGCTCGACGGGTGTGAACGTCATGTTGATGCCCTGCGCGGTGACGCCTACTTGCTCGACGAGTTCCACGTCGTCGCTTCAGGCGGTTCGACCGGCCGACGCGGCGTGTTCGTCTACGGCTGGGACGCGTGGGCGACCTGCTATTCGTCCATCGCTCGTTTCCCCGTCCGGGACCGGAAGCAGCATTCCGAGCTCACCAGCAGACCACCCGTCGTCGCGACGGTCGCGGCTGCGAAGGTGTCGCACATCTCCGCCGCGATTGGTGCGACGTTCTCCACGCCTGATCGTCCGCGGCACTCCATACCGGTCAACCAGCCACTGGAGCAGATTGTCGACCGGTTGAATAACCTGCAGCCGACCACGCTGATGGGCTACAGCTCGTTTCTCCCTCGCCTCGCAGCAGAGGCCCGCGCCCGACGGCTCCGCATCGCCCCGCAACGCGTCGTCGCGATGTCCGAGCCGTTGTTGCCGGAGGTACGCGCCGACCTCGAAGCGACGTGGGGTGTGCCGGTGGCCAGCGGCTACGGCATGTCCGAGGGTCTCTTCGTCGGCTTCTGCGGTCACGGGTCGCATCTGCCGGACGACTTGTGCCTGCTCGAACCGGTCAGAGCGGACGGGATGCCGGTGGAGCCAGGTGAAACCTCCGCCAAGGTGTACGTCACGAATCTGTACAACACCGTCGTCCCGCTCATCCGGTTCGAGGTGACCGACGAGATCACGATCGTGGCGGAACCCTGTCCGTGCGGGTCGGCGTTTCGACGGGTCGCGGACCCGCTCGGGCGGCTCGACGACACGTTCATCTATCCGGACGGCACGGCAATCCACCCGCACGTGTTTCGTTCGTGCCTCAGCCACCAAGATCTCGTCGAGTATCAAGTCCGCCAGACCGCACGCGGCGCCGACATCTCCGCAGTCACCTCCGGCGACGTCGACACTGTCGCGCTGGCATCCCGAATCGAAGACGCACTCCGGAACCTCGGTCTGCCCGCACCCGCGGTGACGATCGCGACCGTCGACCGCGTTGGACGTCTACCCAGCGGCAAGCTCAAACGGTTCGTGCCGTACACCTGACCCGCCGAGGGCCCCCGACGCTACTGGGAAGGCAAGCTCATGAGTGACACAACGGGCCGCGCTGAGCATCCAAGTGGCGGTCGGGTCCAGATCGGCATCGTCGTGACCGACCTCGTGCGAATGATGGACTTCTACACGGACATCCTCGGCCTGACGCACTTTCGTGATGTCCCTTTCGGCGGCGGGGAACTGTTCGGTGGCGGCACGGTGAAGATGCTCGTGCTCGGCGATGCGGGCATCAAACTGCTTTCCTTCGACGAGCCGCTACGACTCGCCAACCCGGCGGGCGGCCTTGGGGGTGGAGCGACCGGGCTTCGCTACGTGACCGTGGAGGTTGACAGCGTCGCGGCGACTGTGGACCGTTGCGCGGCGGCGGGCTGCTCGATACCAATGCCACTGTTCGAGTTCGAGGAGGGTGCTCCCGTCGCGGTCGTCGAAGACCCCGAAGGCAACTGGGTGGAGTTGATTCAACCGCGGCGCTGAGTGTGCAGGCTGTCCGTCGTCGGAGCGCATCGCGCCGGTCCGGCGCCGCCTACGTCCCACTGGTGTGGACCCTCGTGTCCCGCAGGAAGCTGACAGCGCGGCTGCCAAGGGTTCCGTCGCGATCGACCTTCGCCGCACATCCGCGCTTGATCCAAGGTCGCCTGTCGTATGTCAGTCGTTGTCATCGTCGGTTCCTCCGCCAGGAGTCGCGTTCTCATGAGACGCACTCGCCGGACCTCAGACTGCTGGCCGGAGATAGCGAGAAAGTCAACGACAGGTGAACATTGCGTCATCGTTCAGGGCGCACCGAATCACGGGGGTCACGGAAATGCACGGCGGGCAAGGGTTGCAGGGTGCCGATCGGCTACCTCGTCACCGTGCTCCTCATCGCGGTGTGCACGGTGGCCCGTTTCGAAGCGGGGGACAAGGCCCGCCAAGCACGCCCGCTGATGCAGACGCTCGCGCAACGGGGGTGGGTGTGTCGGACGTCAGAGAACGCCGTCGTGTACGCAGAGCTCGGGGTGCCCAGCACAGCTTCGACCTCTTCCACTCGCCGCGAATGGAAGTGGTCATCGACGCCACTCACGGGTTCGGCGCATTCGCTGCCGGTCCATGATCCGGTTGACGAGCGAGGACGAACGTCTGCTCTCCCGGCCGAAATCGGATCAACGGGTCGGTGTGTCGATGCAGTCGCCACCAGTGGCGATCCTCGTCGAGTCGGAAGACCCATCAAGCTGGACACCGCGCGCTGACGACCCCGTCCCCGACCAGACCCAGGCACTCGGTGCGCTTCTAGCGGCACACCCCGTTCGCGACGAGCTGGGCGACCTCCTCGGCGCTGAGCCCCAGGATCGACGTGAGCACCTCCTCGGTGTGCTCGCCCAGACGGGGTGCGCTCGCCGCGGTGCGTTGCCGCAACCGTGAGAGGCGCACCGGGTTGCCGATGTGGTGCTCCGTGCCGATCTCGGGGTGCTGCAGCTCGACGATCGCACCCCGGGCCCGGAGATGCTCGTCGGCATGGTGGTCGAGCGGGCCCATGACGGGCATCGCCGACACGCCGTGCGCCTGCAGCTGCTCCGCCGCCTCGACGTTGTTCCGTTCACGCGTCCACGCGGCGAGGCGGGCGTCGATGTCCTCTCGCGCCGCGACGCGGGCGGTCGCGGTCGCGAGTTCGGTGTCGGGCTCCCAGCCGACCACCGCGCACAACCGTTGCCACGCGTCGTCGTCCATCACCGCGATCGCCACCCACCGGTCGTCGCCGGCCGACGGGTACACGCCGTGCGGCGACGCGTCGGGATCCGAGTTCCCACGCGGTCGCGGGTCGACACCCGTGTGCGCAGCCTCGAGATACGCCTCGCCGATGAGGTAGGCCGCGGCCTCGGTCTGCGCCAACTCCAGCCACTGACCCTCGCCGCTCGCCTCGCGCTCCCGGAGCGCGGCGAGCACACCGACGGCGAGCAGGCGTCCCGCGATGTGGTCCGGGTGGTTGAGCGACGTGCCGCAGGGATACGGCGCGTCCGGATGGTTCCACAGGAGGTGCACACCGCTGAAGCCCGCGTTGAGGGGACCGTAGGCCGGCATCTCGCCGAACGGACCCCCGCGGCCGTACCCCTGCGACGAGGCGTAGATCACACGAGGGTTCCGCGCGCGCACGGCGTCGTAGCCGAGACCTCGGCGCTCGAGCGCGCCGCCGCGCTGGTTCTCGGCCACGACGTCGGCCGAAGCACAGAGCTCGAGTGCGAGTGCGCGACCCCGCTCGGTCGTCACGTCGAGCGCCACGCTCCGGCGTCCTCGACACTCCGTGTTGAACGTGAAGCTCTTGTTGATCAGCTCCGGGTTGCCGCTCCCCATCCGGAGGACGTCCGGGTTCGCCATCGATTCGATCTTGATGACGTCGGCGCCCAACTCCGAGAGCACGCCGCACAGCTCGGGCACGACCGCGGCGACCCCGAACTCGACGACGCGGATGCCGTCGAGCAGGTACTCACGATCTCTCCCCATCGGGCCGCCGGCGGGGCTCGCGACGACCGGGAACCGGGCCTCGGACGCCACCTGCGCGGGGAGACGGATCGACCCGGGTGTGCGCGCGAGCCGATTCGGCTGCGTCGCGAACGGCAGCCCCTCGAGGCCATCGAAGCCGGTGTCCACGAAGAAGCTGCGCGCCTGTGTCTGCGCATGCGCCACGAACTCGCTCACCTCATGGAGTACGCCGACCGTGGTGCCGAGTGCGAGCGCTTCGTCGAACAGCTGCGCCCGGGTCCGGTCGGTGAGCCGCTCGGCCGCGACCATCCGGATCACGTCGGCGTTCGTCAGCCGGAACCCCGGATTGTTCCACTCCTCCCCCATGAGCACATCGGGGTCGCGCAAGAGCGCGAGGAAGCCGTGCCACTGCCGCGGCGAGCCGACGACGACGCGCACCCACCCGTCGGCGGCAGGCAGCACCCAGTAGGCGCCTTCGGCGTTGCGGTGCCCGTCGGCCGGGAGCAGGGGGTTGACGGAGAGGTAGTCCTGCACGGCGATCGACCACGGTGTCGTCCCGGCCAGCGCCGCCTCCTGCACGCTCACTTCGACGAGCTGCCCGGCAGCGTCGGCGTGCCGCTCGCGGTCGAGGACCGCCGCGACCGCACCGATGGCGCCGTAGACGGAGGCGCAGTCGTGCGCGAGGTACCCGGGTGCGTTGCACGGTGGGAGCTGGGGGAACCCCGATGCGTGGAGCGCGCCCGATGCCGCGAGCGTGGGCAGCGCCTCGAGGTGCCAGCCCGCGCGCGGCCCGCTGAGCCCGAGGTCGGCCAGGATCACGTGCACGAGACGCGGGTGCGCGGCGGCGACCTCGTCCGGGGTCAGCTGCAGCACGTCGCGCACCTCGGGTCGGAGGTTCTCGACGAGCACGTCGGCGTCGCCGAGCAGCTCCGCGAGCCGGGCGCGGTCACGCGGCGCGCCGAGGTCGAGGGCGACGCCCCGCTTGTTCGCGTTGCGGTACCGCTGGGCGAAGGAGCCGGGGGTCTCGGGCCCCACGATCCGGACCACGTCGGCGCCGAGGTCGGCGAGGATCCGGGCGCACAGTGCACCGCGCTCGTCCGTGAAGTCGACGATCCGCAGCCACGACAACGGCTCCGACGCCGTGGGCTCCTCGGGCATGTTGCGCTCACTTTCGGGAGGATCGGTCTCGGCCGCCCCGGCCGTGCCACGATCGTGGCACGGCCAGCGATCGGAGCCCATGTCGTGAAGCACTGGACCACCTATCCCCTCATCGCCCACCCGTACAACCCGGAGTTCGTCACCGGTGAGAACCTGAAGCGGTTCGCGCGCGCGGCGGAGGCCGCGGGGTTCGACGGCATCGCGTTCACCGACCACCCGGTGCCGTCGCACAAATGGCTCACCACCGGCGGTCACGATGCCCTCGACCCCTTCGCGGCCCTGCCCTACGTCGCCGCGGTGACCGAGCGGCTCCGGCTGATCCCGAACATCATCGTGTTGCCCTACCGCAACCCGTTCATCGTCGCCAAGTCGGCTGCCACCATCGACGCACTCTCCGGTGGGCGCTTCACCCTCTCGGTCGCGACCGGCTACCTGCGCAGCGAGTACCGCGCGCTCGGCGTGGACTTCGATCGCCGCAACGAGTTGTTCGACGAGGCGCTGGTCGCGATGCGCGGCGTGTGGAGCACCGACGAGTTCAGCTTCGAGGGCAGCGGCTACACCGCGGCCGCGGTGAGCGTGAACCCGAAGCCCGCGCACGTGCCGATCTGGATCGGCGGCAACAGCGCGCTGACCCGTCGCCGGGTCGCCGAGCACGGTGACGGGTGGAACCCGTTCCCGGCTCCTGCGTGGCTCGCCAAGACCTCGCGCACGGTCCCGCTCGAAGGGCTCGACGACCTGGCACCGATGGTCGACCACCTCCGGCGCCACACCGAGCAGGCCGGCCGCGACCCTGCGTCGATCGACATCACGTTCACGACCGGCCAACCGGGCCCGGCGGCCGACGGCTACTCGGCGAGCGCCCACCTCGACGGGCTCGAGGCCATGGCCGCCCTCGGTGTCACCTGGAACAGCGTCGGCATGCCCGGCGACGGCATCGACCGCGCGGTCGAGTCCCTCGAGCAGTACGGCGCCGAGGTGATCAGCCAGTACGCGCGGTAGGTGTCGTACCAGTCACCAGATGCGCCGCAGCTGTGCCCCGGTCCGTCGAACGCGAAGCTGCGCCTCCCGTTCCTCCGGGGTCACGGTTCGCGTGCTGCCCGGGAGGTGATCGAGGACGCGAGCGAGTGGGACCCTGGTCACCGTGGCCTCGGGGTACTCATTGGCACGGTAGAAGCGCGCCTGGAGGACACCCCACGGGAAGTCGGCTTTGTCGAGCCAGTTGTAGACACCGGGGTCCTGCTTCGACACAACACCTCGGAACCAGCCGTCATCGTCGATGTGTGCCTGTGCGTCGTTGAGGCTCGAAAGACGATTGACCCAGTCGACGGTGGCAAAGCGATCGTCGGCGACCAGGATCTGCCAGTAGTGGCACTCGGTCGGGACGGGGAACTCCACGATGAGTGCCTCGTCGTCGTCGATCTGATGGATGCCGTCGTAGTAGGCCTGTTTGGTGGCGAGGCCGCCGCCCTGTTGAATCCACTGTGACTGCAGCAACACGTTGATCCCGTGGTGCTCGAGGTAGTAACGCACGAGGTGCATGTCGAAGTGGATCATGCCTTCGATCCACTGCGGCATCTCCGCGAAACGCTGGGCAAACTCCGTGGGAAGCATGTCCGCGCCGCCGTCGTCGAGACGGTTGATCGCGATGCGGGCGTCCTGCTCGTTGATCCAGTCGCACGCACATTTCCGCATGAGCAGTCGCTGCACGCCCGGGTCCATCTGCCACCAATCACCCGTATGGCCATCGGGCCGCTGGGCGCTGAGGACCACCCGGAATGAACCGTCGTCGGCGATCGTCAAGTCGTCGAGGTCATGTGTCGTGGGCCCCGTGCGCGGTGCGCTGTCGCCCTGCGGCCGCGTGAACACGTCCATGCCCATCATGGCCTGCTGCTGCTGAGTGATCTCGACGAACCGGGTTGTGCCCCGGAACCCGGAGATCTCGTAGACGCCGTCGTCGTCGACCTGGGCATTCAGGTAGACGTAGTCGGGATTCGGACCACCCTGGTTGCACGCGTAGTTCCACAGCGGCATGAAGACCGGACGTCGTGCGTCGGTGTAGACGTGGCACAGGTACCCGCACGCGAGGATGGACAGTGCGAGCTTGTTCATGTCCTGGACCTCGGCCTCGGTCGGGCCGTCGGGTCGCCAGATCGCCAGCAGCTCGTCCACCACGGGGTCCAGGGCTCGGAGCTGGTCCTGCCAGGTCGGGAGGTCAGTCATGCCAGGAAAGGGCGGCGTCCAAGGCCTCTGTCGAAGGTGCGAAGTAGAAGGACCCCGACGCCGGCGTGGAGTAGTCGGTGAGCGCGTCGCGTTCGTGTCCGTTGTGACCGTAGATCGCCTCCATCCGCTCCCGCATTGGTGCCTGCTCGCGGCAGAAGCCCATGAAGTACAGGCCGATCGTGCCATCGTGGAACGCGTAGGGCGTTGAGCGGCGAACCATCTCCCCGCGCTTGGGTGTTGCCTCATCGGCGGTCGCGCCTTCGTGAAGCTCCACATGGCTGAGGTGCGATCTGGGTACCTGCACAGCAAGCCTGGTCGAATCAGCCTTGGTGCGACCGAACGTGTTCTCTTGGTCTTCGAGCGACAGACCGTTGAAGTAGTCGAGGTCGTGGATCCAGCGCTGCGCGATGCAGAAGGAGCCGCCGGCTCCCGGCTGCCCCTCGGGGATGATCGCCCGGTCGAACTGATCATCCGGCTGGGGATTCCCGGTGCCGTCGATGAATCCGGTGAGATCCAGACTGTTGCGGTAGATGAACGTGGGCGTCTCCCGGGCGACGGTCATGTGGCCCTCCACCGCGGTGCGGAAGTTGTACTGGGTCTCCCAGCAGAGGTCCTTCTCGTCGGAATGGACCCACAGGAGCATCTCTTCCTGCGTCGCCTTCGCGACCTTGCCGTCGTCTGACTCATACCCGGGATAGGGCTGGAAGTCGTTCGGGATGTCGTCGGTCAGATCGGCGAGAAGCGTCGGACCGAACAACAGACACACATTCACGACAGTCGTCACACCCATCTGCCCACCGGCAGCGCGAACCTCGCGCAGCGCCCGCTTGATGACGCCGAGGTCAGCGCCATCGCTGCGACTCAAGTGCGTGTACCACTGGTACTTCGTCAGGTTCGTGAGGATCGCATGCTGCGGACTCGCCATGACTGCTGCTCCCATTCTCGCTCAGTCGAACTTGCCTCTGCCCGACACAGGTCGCGGGTCGGCCACGCGTCGTGGTCTCGTCCCGCCACAGCGACCCGCCGTGCCGGGACATCTTGCCCTCCCCCGGAACAACCCCGCAATCGCACGGCGGCGACGAAGATCTCGAAGGGCGGGACTGCCCCAAAGAAGCGTTTGGTCCTGCTGGATCTGGCGGGTGGGGGCGACTCCGTTGCTTCGTCAACTCCTAGCGACGTGTGGTCTTGTCAGCCGTGCGTTTCCGTTCAGCGGCTGCTTCGAGTGCGAGCTGGTTCGTGTAGCCGAGCAGGACGGATCGCGTTTCCATGAGTTGTGGCGCGATTCCTTGCCCACTCCGGGTTGCTCCGGTCATGAGTGCGGTGGTGATGACCTGGTAGGCGTATGCGGCCTGGCGCCTCCGCGCCGGTCGAAGCCCGGGGGCGTAGCGCTGGATGAACCGCTCGACATGGGTGGTCCACAGGATGTTCTCCTGCACCGTCGGTTGAGTGAACACCGCAGAGAGCAACCCCCGCGCGCCGGGAAGTTGGTCCAGTGCTCGGCGGAAGCCGGTGAGGAAGTCCGTGATCACCGCCTCGGCATCCCGCTCCAGGCTCTCGTCGCTGAACTGGGGCAGGGCCGCTTCCTGGATGCCCTCGCGGCACCTCGCCGTCAGCGTGGCGACGATGGCCTCGCGGTTCTCGAAGAAGCGGTACACCGCGCCGATGGACACTCCCGCGTGACGAGCGATCGCATCCATGGTCGTCGCTTCCACCCCGACGCCGTCGAAGAGTGCACCGGCGGCCGCGAGGATCGCGTCGAACGTAGCCTGGCTCCGTCGTTGCTGCGCGGTCGCCCGAACGGTCGGTTCCATGGTCATGGCTGGGCAGCCTTCGCTTACGAACGACTAGACGTGAGTATACCCTCACGTTTAGGGGCACGAGGAGAAGCAGGAAGCGATCCAGAGGAGTGACCTCGATGGATGCATGGAACTCGATCGACCGGCTGATGATCCTGTCGTCCGATGCGCATGCCGGAGCACTTCCCGAGCACTACCGCGAGTACCTGCCGTCGGCGTGGCACGAGGACTTCGACGAGTGGCTCGGACAGCTCACGATGCACTGGTTCGACATCACCGACGATCGCAATTGGGACTCGGCGGCACGGATGCGCGCACTCGACGACGAGGGTGTGACTGGTGAAGTCATCTTTCCGAACACGCTGCCGCCCTTCTACGACATCCTCGCGCATCTGAGCGGCGTCCCGCGCGACCGCGTGAGCTTCGAACGCAGATGGGCCGGTCTGCAGGCCCACAATCGGTGGCTCGTCGACTTCTGCAGTCAGGCACCGGACCGTGAACGAGGTTTGATCCAGCTCCTCCCGAACGACGTCGACGCCGCGGTCGCGGAGATGCAGTGGGCGGCCGGCCACGTGGCGATCGGTGGCGTGATGCTTCCCGCCGTCCCGCCGAACCACACGGTCGAGCCCTACTACCACGAGCGGTACGACCCGCTGTGGCGCGCGGCGGCGGAGCTGGACATGCCGGTCCATCAGCATCAAGGGTCCGGCAGCCCCGACGCCAGTCCCGGACAGGACGCCGCCAAGGCGGTGACGTACGTCGACCACGAGCTCTGGACCCGCCTCACGCTGAGCCACCTCATCGTCGGGGGCGTGTTCGATCGGCATCCCGACCTCACCGTCGTCTGGACGGAGATGCCAGGACTGCGCTGGGTCGTCGAGGATCTCGAGCGGATGACCCGCCAGCTGCGGATCGTGCAGTCGCGCCATGCGCACGACACCCGGCAGTTGAACTTCTCGGCGGTGTTCGGCACTGCGACGACGGATGCACTGGAGCTCACGCCGCTCGAGTACTTCCAGCGCAACTGCTACGTCGGCGCCAGCATCCTCTCGCCCTACGAGGTGCACTGGATCAATGTGCTCGGCGCCGATCGCATCATGTGGGGCCACGATTTCCCCCATCCCGAGGGGGCGATCGGTCACACGGTCGACGGTCTCCGCTCGAACTTCGCGCACGTCGACGATGCAACGCTTCGCATCCTCCTGGCCGGGACGGCCGCCGAGGTCTACGGGTTCGACCTGGAAGCGCTGACCTCACTCGCGGCACGGATCGGGCCGCCGGCGGCCGCCGTCCACGCAGAGCTCGACACTGTGCCCAATGCGGTCGGCTCACCGTTCTGGGAGGCCGACGACTTGACGACGTTGTTGAATCACCTCTGATGGACCGCGCGCACCGTCGAGGCGCGAGGGACCGCCGTTCGGCAACGTGGCTGTCTTCGGTGACAACGACAAGATGTTTCACCGCGTGGGCGCAATCGGCACGCCGTCGGATCACCTGGCCCCGGGGTCATTGAGTGGTGCCGGTGAACTCCACTACCGCGGCGAAGGAGCCTGGGAGATCAGAGACGGCACGTCGATGGTCACGCTCGAGAGTCGCCGGCTGCGCGTATCGATCCTGTGGACCGCGATGTGCTTCGACACCGCGGAAGACCTGGACCTCTTCGAGAACCACGAAGACCTTCTCACGATCGAACGCGTCAACCAGATGTTCGCCGACGACCTGCGCAAGCGCGGAGAGCGCGTCGACGTGCCCCAGGATCCGACGAACGATCGCGGTTGGGTGCAGACCCTCGAGAAGATCTACCCACTCCCCACGTTCTCGGAGCCCGACTGACCGCCTGCTTCCGCTCAGTGTGCCGGATCCGCCACGAAACTCGTGGGAAGCTGAGCGATCCTGGTTGCGAACGCGCTGACGATGTCGGCCGGCTTCGTGCGCCCGTCGATCGGGGGTTGCTCGCCATTGGGTTTCGAGAAGTAGACGCCGAGCAGGACCCGGCCTCGCCGCAGGTACACCGCGAGAGAGTCCTCGCTCGCGCCGGGGGCATCGGTGGTGGTCAGGCTGAAGGCCTCGCGCTCGACCGAGGCCGTCCGAGGCCAATCCGTGTCGGGGGTCGGGTGGAAGGTCGTCGTTGTCGTCGACCCCTTCCCCGGATCGGCGACGGGGCCCTTCGGACAGGACCTGGCGACCTGACGCAGTTCCCTGAACGCCTGTCGTGTCGCGGCCGCGTTTCGATAGAGCACCGCTTCGGTGCTCAAGACCGAGTTCCCCGACTTGTCGGTCGCGACATCTTGCAGCCGCTGGGTGCGAAGCGACTCGCTCGGGTATGTCTGGTTGCACAGGTCAATTGTGGGCTGACCCTTGACCTGGTCGCCATCGGGCAACAGATGGACAGACAGGGCACTCGTCGTGTCACGCGGTTGGACCAAGAGTGCCGGCAACGACGTCGGCCTCCCTGCAGGCCCTTGCGATGTGCCCGACGACGTCGTGGTGGTTCCGCTGGCAGATGGCTCGCGGGCGGCAGCGACGCCGACCATACCGACTCCGACGATCACCACACCGAGCACGACACAGCCGGCGAGGTACCAAGCGGTCATACGTAGGCGGGGGCGGCTGCGATTCGTCGGCGCCGCGCGCTCGGCACTCCGCGCCCTGCCCGGGCCGGCAGGCATCTCTGCTGCGAGGTGATCGCTGCACTGCGATCCACACGGCCACTCGGTCATCGACTCGAACACTACGAGCCGGATCCCCGAATTCCACGGCGCTCGCTCTTCCCTGGGGCTCGCGCCCGGTCCGCGACCTCACCACACGGCAAGGCCGTCCCTTGGGCGTCGACGGCTTCCTCGAACGGCAAGAATGCAGGTCGGCCCCGCAGCTCGAACCGAAGGGAGGCCGCCGTGCTCACGTGGGCGGGGAAGGATTGGGTGGCCCGGGTCGGCCCCCGCGGACGCGCGCTCGATGTCGTCCGAGCGCACATCGCAGCGGAGGTCGACACGCGTACCGACGTGATCATGTCGACGGTCTCGGCCGATCCGTGGTTCCCTTTGCCTGACCGGCTGCCAACCGGTCTCACGCTCTCGGTCGTCGAGGGCACTGCTGATGTGACGGCGTACTACGCAGAGCGAAGCGAAGGGTACGTCGTGCTCGGATCGAACCAGCTGAAGCAACTCGTCGCCGATTGGTACGTGTTCAACGAGAGCGCGGCGACACTCCGCCAGACGGGCGCCATCGGTACCGTCCCGGCGGGCGACGCGGAGTTCGTCGTGCAGTCGGCGGTGTTGTTCCCGACGGCGGCGGACGGTATCCGAGGTGAGATCGCGCTCACGCGCTACCCGTTCGACGATGTGATCACCGGGCGAGTCCCGGCGCCGACAACTCCGACGGGCCGACTCGCATACCTTCCGATCGCCGAGCTGGAGCACTCCGCGCTGCTCGACCGGTTCCTCGAGGGGTTGCGTGCCGGTGATGTGCGGGCACTCGTCTCGCCCGATCATCAACTCGCGGTGCGCATCGACGGCGCTGGTGCAGCGGCACGTTTCGAATGCCACGACGGCACGGCTTCCGCCGAGGCGCTCGTGACGCTCTTCGCCGGAACGCGCGACGTCACAGTCTTGGGCCGCGTCACGACCGAGTGGTACGTGTTCGCCGAGTATCTCGCCGTGTTCGATGCCGCGACAGCCGCCGACGGCGGGCGACTGCGACGCCTGGTCGCAGTCCATCCGGTGCGCGACGGGAAGTTCGAGGGGACCTTCGGTTACGGGCTCGACGAGTCGGCGTAGAACGACGGCACGATCACGCGGCGAAGCGCAGCGGCACGTCGCCATACGCCCGGGCCCAAATCGACGCGATCCGACGCGGGGTGCCGTCGAGCTCGTAGTCAGGTAGCCGTGCGTGCAATTCCTCGAACGCGACGCGTGCCTCGAGACGAGCCAGGTTGGCGCCGAGGCAGTAGTGGGCGCCGTGGCCGAAGGCGAGATGCTTCGTGATCTCGCGGCCGATGTCGAACCGCTCCGGGTCCGGGAACTGGCGCTCGTCGTGATTCGCCGAGCCCCAGACGAGCATCACCCGCGATCCCGAAGGGATGATCGTGCCGTGGAACTCGACGTCACACGTCGTCGTGCGGGGCAGGACCTGCGTGGGTGACTCGAGGCGGTTGATCTCCTCGACCGCGTTCGCCCACAACGACGGGTCGCGCACGAGCGCGGCGCGCTGCTCCAGGTCGGTCGCGAGCAGCACGGCACCGGTGCCGATGAGGCTCGCGGTGGTGTCGTTGCCCGCGAGCACCAACAGGAAGCAGAACCCGAGCAACTCCTCCTCGCGCAGCCGCTGGCCCTCGACCTCGGCCGCGAGGAGTGCGCTCATCAGGTCGTCGCGCGGGGCGCGGCGACGCTCGGCCAGCAGCTCCGCGAAGAGCTCGTAGCACTTCCCGAGCGAGTCGAGGTAGTCCTGCGGGCCCTGGATCTCGAGGAACGAGTCGGTCCAGCTCCGGAACGCATCGATGTGCTCGTCGGGCACGCCGATCATCTTGCCGATCACCATGCTCGGGAGGACGGCGGCGTACTCGTGTTGCAGGTCGCAACGACCGCGGGCAGCGATGCCGTCGACGAGGTCGCGTGCGATGCCGCGGGTCAGGGGCTCGATCTCCGCCACCCGCTTCGGGGTGAACGCGCGTGACACCAGCGCCCGCAGCTGGGTGTGGCGGACCGGGTCCATGTAGATCATCTGCGGCAGGAAGTTCTCCGCCTCCTCGACGATGCTCGAGAACGATTCCCAGTCGTTCACCGCTCGCCACACGTCGTCGAAGCGTGAGAGCACGTACTGCTGCTTGGCCTCGTCGAGGTACACCGGGTACTCGTCGCGCAGCGTCCGGTACACGTCCCAGATGTGCTCCTGGAACTCGAGCGTCGACGGGTCGTACACGAACTGCGGAGTCGCGAGCACCATTGGGGGCACCTCCGCTACTGTCGCACCTGGTGTCGGTGTCGGACCTGACGTTCGGTGTCTACTACGACTTCCGGTGTCTCGAGGCCGAGCCTGTCGCACTCACCCGCCGATGGCAAGGCATCGTCGAGCAGGTGCGCTGGGCCGAGCAGCTCGGCTTCGGGTCGGCCTGGGTGTCGGAGCACCACTTCGTGGACGACAACTACGCGTCGTCGTCGCTGACCCTGCTCGCCGCCCTCGCCGTCGCCACCGACCGCATGTGGCTCGGCACCAACGTGCTCGTGCTCCCGGTGCACCAGCCGCTGCGCCTGGCCGAGGACGCGCTGACGGTCGACGCGCTCTCAGGCGGGCGGCTACGACTCGGGCTCGGCCTCGGCTACCGGGCCGCCGACCTCGAGCCGTTCGGCGCGTCCCTCGCCAACCGCCGACGTCGCTTCGAGAACGGCTTCCGCGTGCTTCGCCAGGCCTGCCGGGGGGAGCCGGTCCACGGCGTGCGGGTCAGCCCGCGGCCGGTTCGGGACGGTGGACCGGAGCTGTGGATCGGCGCGCTGGCACCGCCGGGCATCGAGCGGGCCGCCCGGCTCGGCGACGGCTTCCTCTGCGTGCTCCCCGACCAGATCGGCGACTACGTGGAGACCCGGCGGCGGCTCGACCTCGACGACGGACGCCTCGCGCTGGGCAACCAGTGGATCGTCGCCGAGGATCCCGAGCGCGCGTGGGCAGCCGTCGCGGACGCGGTGCTCTACCAGGTGAACCGATACATCGATTTCGGGATCTTCGGCCCGCCCGGAGCCGTACCGCGGCTGACCGACCCGCAACAGGTGCTCGACATGCACCAGTACCGGTTGCTCGACGGTCCCGCGGCCGCCGACGAGCTCGTCGGCCAGATCCGATCCGGCCCGGTCGTCGACTGCTTCTCCTGGACGCTGTTCCCCGGCGAGCCACTCGAGCAGGCGGCGGAGCGGCTCGAGTACTTCGCGGCGCACGTCATGCCGCGCGTGCGGGATGACCTCGCGGCGTCGCCTGGGTGACGCCACGCTTGCACAGACACCGGAGTCGCACCGTCAGTCGCCGACGTTCGAGGCGTTGGCCTCGCCGATCAGCTGATGGGGCGTCTGGATCAACCGAGCTCGAGACCGGTGTCGAAGACATCGGCCACCGGGCTTCACCCACGGGTGGCTGACGGGATGAGGAAGCGAACGCGAGGCACGCTCTTCGCGAACGCATGAGATGGCCTCAGGCCACGCCGCTCATCCGAGCTGTTGAGTCCAGTCCCTGAGATACAGGGCGATTCGCTGCATCTCACGGTCGTCCAACAGATTGCAGTGAGCGATCACGCTGCGTGACGCTTCGAGTTCATCGAGCCGTGTAGAAACCCAATTCTGGTCCGGAAACACGCCTTCGAAATCCGACCACTCCGAACCGGCAGTTACCGCGCTGCGACCGATTAGCCCGGACCTTTCAGTAAGGGTGTTTGAGCGCCGCGGGTGGGGGCGTAGCGTCGGGGGTGTCGTGGGCGGCGGCGTGATCGCGTGTGGTTGGGTGCTGGGCGGGGTGTTTTCGTGATGCTGGGGGTGTTCAGGACGTGTTCGGCCAAGCCGTGCCGACTCCGCGTGCGGGACGGGTCGGTCTACGCGCGGATAGGGAGCGAACGCGTTGACGCGAACGCGGCGATGAGCTGGTCGCGCCAGGGCCAGTTCGCCGCGACGCGTAGCCGGGCGCGTCGTCCGCTCCGGGTGATCACGCCAGCTGCGTGGAAAAGGCAGTAGCGAAGCCGTTTGGGCTCCGCGCGTGCGAGGTCGCCGTCGAGGCAGAGCAGTCGGGTCCAGGCGAGCAGGTCGTGCGCGACGAGCACGAGGGTGAGCCACGCGGTGTTGATCGCGAAGTCCGCCGAGGGCAGGTTGGCCAGGCCGGTGTCTTTGGCGTCGCAGATCTGTCGTTCGGCGCGACCGCGTCCGCGATGCAGCGCTTCGAGATACGCGATGTCTCGCTCGGGCAGGTCGGTGACGAAGACTTGGAAGCGATGCCCATCGACATCAGTGAAGGTGAGCTGCGCGCCCGGGTGAGGGTCTTCTCGGCGGGCGATCATCCGCATCCCCTCACCCCAGGCGGAGAGATCAACGAGCCCGGTGATCTCGACAACCGCCGCGCCGTCACGTTCCTGGTGGCCGTCCGCGCTCAACGCTGGCTGCCACACCGATTCGGGCATGCCGACCAGCACCTTCGCGATCTCGGCGGTGAGGCGATGCCCGATCGCGAACCGCACGTGGCGTGCGCGGCACGCGTCGACGAACCCGTGCGAAAGTCCCGCCGAGTCCGCCCGGGCGATCACCTCCACCGCGGCGGGATCGACCGGCAGCTGCACGAGCGCAGCGTCGAGCACCTCGACGTGATCAGTCGCGGTGCCCGACCCGGCGTTGCCGGGCCGCAGCTTCGCCGCCAACGCTTCACCAGTCGCGTCCAAGAACGCCAACAACGGATGGAACCCGAACCCGCGCTTGTACGTCGGTGCCGCACCTTCCTTCTCCGAATGGGCGGTGACCAACGTGGCGTCGATGTCGATCACATAGAACCCCGGATCCGCGCCCGCTGCCCACGCCTGGCGGCGGCCCGCCGCGCGTGCCACCGCGATTCGCGCCAACGCCGCATCATCGATCGCGTCCAGCGCACGCCACGCCGTCGCCAGCGACGCCACCTCACCAAAGAGACCCGGCTGGTCGCGCAGCACCGCGAGGTCCGAGATCGTCTCACCACCACCAGCGAGCATCACTGCCAGATCGACCAGCACCCGACCCCGATCATGGCCCCGACGCCGCCGCTTCGTCGGCTCCATCGCCACCGACAACCCCGCCGTCACACCGAGCTCGTCGGCAAGATCGCACAACAACCTCGAACCCACGTGCGCAACCACGTTCCTGCCATCACCGGTCACCAACAGCTGCGGCCGCGTCGAGTTACGCTGCATCTCGGAAGTGCCCTCCTGACTCGGGACCTGCTGTCTTCGCAAACCGCAGTATCCCTTGACAGGAGGGCGTTTTCGCGGACGCGACCCCCGATCACCAGCCCCCTACTGAAAGGTCCGGGTTAGTTCCGAGCCGGCGCGTGGTCAAAGTCGCGTGCGGCCAGGCGCCGAGGCGACAATCTAGGAGGACTCAGGTGCGAGACCGGAAGCTGACGACATGGCAAAGCTGATCTATTCGGCGATCGGTTCGCTTGACGGCTACGTCGAGGACGCCTCGGGCAAGTTCGACTGGGCGGCGCCCGACGAAGAGGTGCATGCGTTCTTCAACGAGCTCGAGCGACCGATCGGGACCTACCTCTACGGGCGGCGGATGTATGAGACGATGGTCTTCTGGGAGACCGTTGATCCGGACGGCGACTGGCCGGCCGTGGCGCGGGAGTTCGCGGGGATCTGGCAGGCGGCCGAGAAGATCGTCTACTCGCGGACGCTCGAGACGGTGTCAAGCGCCCGGACGCGGATCGAACGCGAACTCGACCCCGACGCGATCGAGCGGATGAAGCAGAGCTCGGGTTCTGACATCGGCATCGGCGGCGCCGAGCTCGCCGGTCAGGCGATCGCCGCGGGCCTGGTCGACGAGCTGCAGCTGCTGCTCGTGCCGGTTCTCGTCGGCGGTGGCAAGCGAGCGCTGCCGAACGACGTCCGCGTGCGGCTCGAGATGCTCGACGAGCGCCGGTTCCAGAGCGGCGCGGTCTTTCTGCGCTACCGGGCGCGCAGCTGACGCGAGGCGGCCGGGACCACGAACCATTGAGCACCCAGATCGCCGCGTCTTCCCACAGGTACCAGACCGGTCGTACGGACGATCCCACCGTGCTCGGAGGATGTGCGCGTGGTCGGCAGGGAGGGTTTCGGTCCCCCGAAGCGGGTGAGGTCATCTCTCACGGTTCGGGAGCGATCGTGGGGAGAAGCGCGCGGACTGGCGCCACGATGTCCGGTCTGGCTGTGCCGATCCGGGCGTCGTCCTTCGCGTCGTATGGCAGCAGGCTCAGGATATGGGCGAGGACCGCGAGGCGCCCCACGCGCTTGTTGTTGTTGTTGACGAACCACCACGGGGCGGCGGGGGTGTCGGATCGACGGAACAGTTCGAGCGCCGCGAGGGTGTAGTCCTCCCAGAGTGACGGGGCGTGTTCGTCGAGTGGGCTGAGCTTCCAATGTTTCAGTGGGTCTTCGCGGCGCGCTCGGAGTCGTTGTACTTGCTCGTCGCGTCCGACTGACAGCCAGATCTTGACCAGGTGTATCCCGTCGTCAACGAGGAACTGTTCGAACGGTACGACCTGCTCGAAAAACCGCTCAACCTGGTGTCCGGTCGCGAAGTTCATGACGCGTTCGACACCGGCGCGGTTGTACCAGGATCGATCGAAGAAGGTGACCTCACCGCTCGTGGGGAGCTGTTCGACATAGCGCTGGAAATACCATTGTCCACTCTCAGTCTCGTTGGGGACGGGAAGCGCGACGTGACGAGCGAAGCGCGGGTTCATATGTTCGCGCATGCGTTGGATCGTTCCACCCTTACCGGCTGTGTCGCGGCCCTCGAACAGCAGGAGGACGCGCTCACCACTTGCGCGGACCCATTGATGCATCTTCACCAGTTCGATCTGAAGTTCCAACAGCCGAGCCACATACTCGCGCCGCCCGATTTTCTCGGGCGTGGGAAGGACAGGATGACCCCACTCGTCCCTCGGGAGTGTCCTCAGGAAGGTTGTGTAGAAGTCGTCCATCACCTCGCTGCCCGACCTGGACAGCCCTCCCGTCCGCGGATCTCCTGAGAGCGCATCACCCACCAGTGCATGATGGACCTCAGAAGTTCGGTGTGGACCGCTCCGCACCGAGCCGTCGCCCCGTGACCGTCTGCGGCACGATCTGGAGCCACACGTTGTGGATGCCGAACGCCCACGGCGCTGGAAAGTGGCCATTCATCGCTCGCAGCAGCTCTGGGACCCGCTCCAGATCGACCTCGGCGCCGACGCCGCGGACCAAGACGCTCCATCCGAACTCCCAGTCCTCGTCGACGTGGTCGACCTCAAAGGTGAGCATCGGCTGGTGCATCGCAGCTTGCTTCGCGCCACCCTCGACGCGCAGCACGATGTTGTGTTCGGCCATTGCGAAGTTCACGGGCACGGCAAGTGGTCCGACATCATCGAGGTACACGAGTCGCCCGACACGAGCGCCAGCGAGCAACTGGAAGCACTCGTCGGGCGGAAGGTTCTCGAGCTCACGTTGCGTCATGGCACGATTCTCCCCCGAACGCGCCGAAGGCGACACGGCCGAAGGTCCCATCTGGCGGTACCACCAGCCCGATGACCGGTCAAGTCTTCGCCGCGCTTTTGCCAGTACCGCGTGCGCGTGATGCCGTTCTGCGCTCGTGGCACCGGCGCAGTATGAACGTTCGGTGCGCGGGCCAAGTGCGCGAGATCGGTAGATCTGGATGTCCGAGGTGGAGAAACCAGTACTCGACCTTGACGCGACTCAACATGGTTGGTCCCCGAACGGGTAGAGCCGAACGTCCCACGATGAACTACTTGTGACGCGTCGCGATTTTGGACGCGTGGTCTTCGGAGCGACCCCGTTCGCTCAGCGAATCCGTCTTACCGCGGCCTTCCTGGGCGCCGGCTTCTTCGCTGCGGTCTTGGCGGGCGCCTTCTTGGCCGGCGCCTTCTCCTTGGCCGGCGCCTTCTTCTTGGCCGGCGCCTTCTTGGCCGGCGCCTTCTTCTTGGTCGGCGCCTGCTTCTTGGCGGTGCTCTTCTTCGGCGCGGGCTTGGCCTTGGCGTGCGCCCGCTTCGCCGGGGCGCGCTTGGCGATCTCGCCGACCCTGGCGACGAGGCGCTCGATGTCGCGGCGCAACTCGGCGATCTGGGTTCGCAGCTCACGATCGATCGTGTCGACCACGCGCTCCGTCGCGGCCTCGGCGCGGTCAACGAGATCCTTGGTCCGCTGCTCGAGTTGGCGAGCCTGGTCCTCGGTGGCCTGTGCGAGCCGTTGGGAGCTATTGCTCAGGCGCTCGACCAATTGGTCGACCGCATCGGTGGACTGGTTCCGGTCGATCATGCTTGCTTCCTCCAGAGACTCGTTGATCCGTCACTCGACCGTACGTACATCGAGGTGTTTGCACCAGATGCGAAGGTCCCGAATCGGGCCGGCCGCATGCGCGAACATGCCCTCGAGGTGCAAGGGGGACATGCTCGATGCGGGTTGATCCGGTCGACGTGGTGGGGCTGCTGGTCCGTGACGGCGTTCCCGAGCCGTTGCCGGGGCCGGACGGGAAGCTGCGTCCGCCGCTGCCGCTGGGGCGGCGGGTCGAGCTCGCCGGGCGGGGTACGACCTTCGTCCGCGAAGTCGACGGACCGCCGGGTGCGCCGACCGTGCTGCTCCTCCACGGCTTGGGGGCGAGTGGGGGCCTCAACTGGTTCCGCACGTTCGAGACGCTCGGGGCAGAGTTTCGCGTGCTCGCTCCGGATCTGCGCGGCCATGGGCGCGGCATCCGTTCGGGCGAGGCATTCCGGCTCGCCGACTGCGCCGACGATCTCGCGGCGCTGCTCGACGTGCTGGCGACCGGGCCGGTGCTCGTCGTCGGCTACTCGATGGGCGGCTCGGTGGCCCAGCTGCTCTCGCGACGCCGCCCCGAGCTCGCCGCGGGTCTCGTGCTGTGCGCGACGGCGACCCGGTTCTCGCGGGGTCCTCTCGGTGCGGGACCGCTCGACGTTGTGCTCGGCCTGATGGCAGCCGGCGCGCGGTTCGGCGGACGCGCCACCAACGTGCCGTCTGCGCCGCTACGAGCTCTTCGTACGCTGCGATCATCACGACCGCGGGATTTCGTGCAGTGGACGATCGCGGAGTTCCGCCGTCACGATCTGCGTCACCTCGTCGAAGCCGGGCGTGAGGCGAACGGCTTCGACGGCGGTAGCTTGCTCCGCGATCTCGACATTCCCGCCGCGGTCGTGGTCACGACGCGTGACCGGGTGGTGCCGCCGGGCGAGCAGTTCGCGGCGGCGGCGCTGATCGAAGGCGCGTCCGTGTTCGAGGTGGACGGCGGCCACGCGGTCTGCGCGCGGCAGCGATTCGCGGAGCCGCTCCGCGACGCGTGTCGCGAGCTCGCTGGGCGCGCGGCCCGAAGGTAGCGGGCGGGCTCAGCTGTTGGTTCCGGCGTCGACCAGGTCGGCGAGCGCCGGTGCCATCCCGTCGGCGATCGCCCAGGCGTCATCGACGATCTCGGGGCAGGTCACGATGCCGATGTCGATCGAGTCGCGATAGCTGAGCACCGTGATGTTGAGCCCGCTGCCGACGAGGAGCGGGCCGAGCAGGTAGGCGTGGCGCAGTTGCGAGCCGCAGCAGTAGAGCGGGTCGGGCGGTCCCGGCACGTTCGACACGATTGCGTTGAAGATCGGTGGCATGCGCTGATCGAGGCGGAGCCACGCGTAGGCCCGCACCAACGCCGACAACACGAGCGGCGGCGGTACCGCGACGAGATCGGCGAGCAGGTCGTCGCCCAACGCGTGGTGCAGCGCTCGGGCCGCCTGGGTGGAGGCCTGTACTGCACGAACGCGATCGGCCGGACGCGCAAGGTGGACAGGCAGCGCCGCGCCCATCGCCGACAGCAGGTTCCCGGGCACGGTCTCGGGATCGACGTGGTGCTCGTCGCGGCGGATGGCCATCGGCACCTGGGCGACCATGGTGCGGTCCGGGAGCGCGTCGCGAGCCTCGAGATACCGTCGCAACGAACCGGTGCAGATCGCGAGGACGACGTCGTTCAGGGAGACCCCGAACGCTCTGCGCACCGCGTCGACGTCGGCGCGGGGCAACGAGCAGAACACGAACCCGCGTCGCGCGGTGAGCGACCCGTTGAACGGGCCGGGGGGCGCCTGGAACGGTCGCACCGAAGACGGCAGCTCGCGGGAGAGGGCGAACCGGGCGAGCCCTGGTACGGCCCGTGCGACGTCGACCACCACGCGCGCGGCGCGCAACGGTGTCGTTGCCACCGAGAACGTGGCACATGACGCGCGCGCGAGCGCGGAGTGTCGGTCGTGGTGGGCGTCGACGACCATGTCCGGTCGTGACATTGGAGCATCGGGCTCGAGGTCGAAGATCACCGATGCGAATTCGGCGGCGTACACCCCGTCGATGCACGCGTGGTGGATCTTGAGGAGCAGGGCGACGCCGCCATCGCGGAGGCCATCGAGGCGCCAGAGCTCCCAGAGGGGGCGGGAGCGGTCGAGCGGCCGTCCGAAGATCTCGCCGACGAGGCGATCCAGCTGGCGCTCGTCGCCGGGCGGATCGGCGGTCGCATGGCGCAGGTGCGCGTCGACGTCGAGCTCGGGCGCATCCTCCCACTCCGGCCGGTCGAGGCGTCCCGGCATCTCGACGATCCGGCGGCGGAACAGTCCGAGTTTCGCGAGGCGCTTGCCGACGAGTCCCCGGAGCTGGTCCGTACCGAGCGCGGTCCCCGCGTCCGCGTCGAACACCGCGAGCACCCCGACGTTCATGTGCCATTCGGGCGTTTCCGCCGCGACGAAGCCGCTGTCGGTCCGGCTGAGACGCTGGACCGCGCTCGGGCGGAGTGTCGAAGACAGGAATGGCATCCTCACCTGGTTCCGGCCGGGCCCGCGGCGACGGCCTGGTGGTCGACCGGATCGACGATCGTGTCGGCGCGGGCGCCGGACGGCCGGACGCCCGACCAGGCGAGGAGCGGGGGCAGGATCACGAGCGCGCAGACGAGCGCCACCACGATGTTCACCGACACGACGATGCCGAAGTCCGAGAGCAGCGGGAAGCCCGACAGCGCGAGCACCCCGAAACCGGCTGCAGTCGTGAGCCCCGAGGCGACGAACGCACGTCCGATGTGGACCGACGCGGTCTCGACCGCTGCAGCCGAGCCGACGCCGTCCCTCCGCTCCTCGAGGTAGCGCTCCATGATCAGCACCGTGAATTCGGTGCACGTGGCGATGACCAAGGGTCCTGAGATCGCGGCGAGCGCGTTCACGGTGATGCCGAACAGGGAGATGACGACCGCGCTCAACGCGATGGCGGTCGTGACCGGGAGCAGGACGAGCAACGCACGCCGAACGCTGTGGAAAGCCAGCAGGAGCCAGAGGAATACGGCGATGAGTGCCAGGTACGACATCTGCTCACGGTTCGCGGTGAGTGAGGTCACGGCCTCGGTGCCGACCACGGCGAGTCCCGACGGCGTGACCACGACCCCGGGAGGTGCGTGAAGGTCGTGGACCATGCTCTCGACGAGCTGCTTGCGTTCGTCGAGCGAGATGGGCCCGATGGCGAAGAGGATCTGCGTGCGCGTGGCGTCGTCGCTCATGAACGAGCGCCGAACGGCTTCGGGCGCGATCGAGAGCACCGTGCGGACGTCGCCCGCGGTCGGTGCCGAGCCCGTGATCTGCGACGTGATCGACGCGACGCTGGTGGAGCTCACTAGCTGGGTGCCGTACCGCCGCACCATTCGGGCCTCGAAGTCCGACATCCAGCGCAGCACGGTCGGCCGGAGCACGTCGGGAGCCTCGACCATCAGCCCGAGCTCGGCCGACGAGCCCGCGACGTGACGCAGCGCACGCAGGTCGCGCAACACTCCGCTGTCCTGCGGAACCCAGCGCTCGGGATCGGATTGCACCGACACCCGTCCCATCGCGAACGGTGCGAGCACCACGACGACGAGTGAGAAGGCCAGGACCGCGAATGGTCGACCAGCGCCGGCAGCGGCGAGTGCCCGGGTGGCCCGCTCGACGCGCCGGCCGGCGTTCCCCGTGGTTGCCCGGCCATGGTGCCGATCGCGCCACACGAGCACGGCCGGCATCGGGAGCAGCGCAGCCGCGAACACGGCCACGGTCCCGATCGAGAGCAACACACCGAAATCGCGCACCATGGGGACTTTCGAGGTTCGCAACGCGAGAAAGCCGACCACGGCTGCGATCGCGGCCACCGTGACCGCGGGACCCAGGCGAAGGAGAGTACGGCCGAGCGCGCGGGCCGCCTCACCGTCCGGGTCGCGAATGAGCTCGTCTTCGTACCGGCTGTGGATCTGGACCGCGAAGTCGACCCCGAGGCCGATCAGGATCGGGAGTCCCGAGATCGTGACCATCGTGAGCGGGATCCCGAGGTAGCCGATCGCGCCGAAGGCCCAGACCACCCCGAGCGCCATCACCGCAAGCGAGAGCAGCCGCCACCGCACGCGGAACACGAGCAGCAACACGACGGCCATGGACAGCGCAGCCACGCCGCCGAGGAGCGCCATGTCGCCCCGCATCCGGTCGTTGATCTGCTTGACGAGGAGCGGCGAACCCGTCGCGACGGCACGGATCCCGTCGAAACGCGAGGCGCGCACGAGGGACACAACCTGGTCGGCGGCCTTGCCTTGTTGGTCGATGGTGAGGTCGCCCCCGAGCCGGACCACCATCAACGCGTGGTGGCGATCCGGGAAGACCCCACGCAGCGACGGTCGCACCGCGCCGGTGGCGTCGTGGATGAGGAAATCCACGAACGCGGGATTGTCGATCGAGTGGGACCCGACGCCGGAGAGTCGAGCCGCGTCGGCGTCGGTGCGCTGGCGAAACGACGCCGCGAGCGCGTCACGCTCGGCCGCGGTGTTGGCTCGCGCCTCGTCGCGCGTGAGCGCCCCGAGGGCCAGCCCGGGCGCCACCGGTAATTGGTCGGCCGCGAAGCGCAGCGTGGTCAGGGGGCCGAGCACCGCGTGGTACGCCCCAGAGCGCTCAATTCGTCGCTGCAGGGACTGCAGTTCGCGCAGATTGCGCCCGGTGAGCAGCTTCCGCGTGTCGCCCGTGAACACGATCACCATCGGGTCGCTGCCGAACTGGTGCTGGTAGCGAACGTTGTCGGTGTACACCGTCGACCCCGACGGGATCATGGTGTCTTCGCTCGATTTGAACTCGAGTCGCGCGACTCCGCCGGCGAGCACGAACGTCAACGCCAGCGCACAGGCGACGATCCCGACGGGACGACGCGAGACGAGGTTCGTCCACCATAGGGTCACACGCTCCACCACCTGACCCTGCGGGAATCGGAGTCCTTTGACTAGGGCCCGAAGTCCCCCTGCCGAGACCGCTGCACCGACGCGAGGAAGCGATGCACGGCCCTGACCACCTTCTCACTACGGACCGAGTGGAAGATCTCGAAGGCATGCTGGGCTCCGGGCAGCTCCAGGAAGACGGTGGGTCCCGTCGACACCTCGCGCAGCCGCGCCGCAAAGGCCCGAGCTTCGGCGATCGGGACGAGCGAGTCGCTCGTCCCGTGGACGACCATGAACGGCGGGGCGCCGGCAGCGACCCGGTCGAGCGGCGAAGCACGCGCGAATGCGGCCGGGTCGGCCGCGAGCTTGCGTTTGAGCACGAGTCGCTCGATGAGGCCGCCCATTCCGTCGGCGCCGACGCCGTCGAAGCGGCCGGTGAGGTCATATGCCCCGTAGAAGGGGACGCAGGCGGCGACTGACGTGTCGACGTCTTCGAACCCCGGCTGGTACGCCGGATCGTTGGCCGTGAACGCGGCAAGCGACGCGAGATGCCCTCCGGCGGAGCCGCCGGTGACGACGACGAAGTCGGGATCACCGCCGTAGTCAGCGACGCGCTCGCGGATCCAGCGCAGCGCGAGCTTTACGTCGACGAGGTGGTCGGGAAACGTCGCGCTCGGACTGAGCCGGTAGTTGGGCGCGACGCACACCCACCCGTGGGCCGCGAGCTGGTGCATCAACGGCAGTGCCTGCTCGCGCTTGTTCCCGATGATCCAGGCGCCGCCGTGGATCTGCAGCAGCACCGGGGCGCCGGTCACTGCCGTCGCCCGACGGTAGATGTCGAGCAGGTGGCGGCGACCGGCGCCGTCCGCGTAGCGGACGTTGCGGATCACCTCGACCCGGGTCTCGGGCAGGGGCAGCGCGAGCGCGAGTCGGGTGATTGAGAGCGATCGCTTCGCCGTGACCGCGTCGACGTCGCCGAGCGTCGCGGCATAGTCGGGACCGAGGCCCTCCGCGAGGGCGTGCTCCACCACCGTGCCGGTCCTCCCGGCAGTGCGCGCGATCGCGACCAGACCCGCCCACGACACGATCGCGATCCCGAGCGCGAGCAGGCCGGTGGCCTCGTCGAGGGCACCGGCCCACACGAACGCGACGGTCCCGGCCAGCTGGACCACCACGAACTGCGGGGCGAGCTCGGTCGTGGGCCAGGCCGCGAAGAAGCTCGGGACCGCGAAGACACTGCGGCGGCTGCGAGGGAAGCGGGCATTCACCGTGAGGGCCGCGCCGACCAGGCTCAGCAGGAGGAACGCCACGGACACCTTCTGATCGTCGCACGACTCCCCCACGGGTCGCGGATCCGCAACGCTCCGAGCTGCATCAACGCGAGCCTTCGGCGAGCTTCACGAGCTCGGCGATCGTGTCCTCGATGCCGCGGGCGAGGGTGTGGATGTCGGGCACGGAGTCGTAGTCGCCGGTGATGCCGAACGCGATCCTCCCGTTGTACGAGACGACCGCGACGCCCACCCGCATGCCGTGGAAGATCGGGACGAAGGGAAGGCACGCGAGCATCTGCCGACCGGCCAGGGAGAGAGAGAACTGGGGTCCGGGGACGTTCGTCGTGACGGTGTTGATCGTGTGCTGGGGAACCCGCCGCAAGAGTCGCATCGCGGCGCGCTCGGCGAACGCGAGCGCGATGGGGGGCACGAGCTCCCCCAGGGCGGTCAACCCTTCGCCGGCCGCGCTCTGGTGCGAAGCCTTGAGCGTCTCCATTTGCCGGCGCACGGCGTCGAGGCGTTCAGCCGCGTCGTCGACGGCGACGGGGAGATCGGCGAAGATCGCCGACACGCGGTTGTCGTACGTGTCGTGCTCGCCCTCCGGGCGGACCGAGACCGGGATCAGCGTACGGACCACGAGCCCGTCGGGAGGTTCCCCGCGGCTCAGGAGGAGCGCACGCAGGCCGCCGGTGACGGCAGTGACGATGACGTCGTTCACGGTTCCGCCGAACGCTTGCCGGATCGTCCTCATGTCGTCGAGGCTGGCGTTCGTCCAGGTCCACCGTCGGTGGGGACCGATGTTGCCGACGAGGGAGTTGGGCCCGGTGGGCGGGAGGCGCCGCGCGTACGACAGCGCTCCTTCGACGAGGTCGCGCAGCCGAGCGAGCGCCCACCCCGGCGCGGCGGATACCCGGCCCACCATGCGCAGCTCTCCATACGGGATCAGGAGGAGGCGCCACATCGCGTCGACGGCGAGTTGGAGGCCCGACGGTTGCGGTTCCGGTTGCCAAGGGTCCGCGGCCGAGTTGGGTGTCTCGGGCTCGTGGTCGAGGATGGCCGTGAACAGGTCGGTCCCCGAGATGCCGTCGGCCATGCAGTGGTGGATCTTCAGGATCAGGGCCCACCGACCGTGCTCGAGACCCTCCACCATCCAGGCCTCCCAGAGCGGCCGGTGACGGTCGAGCTCCTGCGACATCAGCCGGCCGATGAGCTCCTCGAGCTCGGCGTCACCGCCTGGTGCGGGCAGGGCCGTGTGCCGGAGGTGGTACTCGAGTCGGAAGTGGGGGTCGTCGACCCAGACCGGCCGGCCCAGCTGCAGTGGGACGAAGCGCACCACCTGTCGGTACCGCGGCACTGACGGGAGATTGGTTGCGATCGCCGCAGCGACGCTCGAGTACTCCGGCGCGGGCCCCTCGAAGATCGCGCACGTCGCGATGTGCATGTGCGAGGTGCCGTCCTCGATGAAGAGGAAGAAGGCGTCCAGCGGGCTCAGGCGTTCCACGTGCACTCCACCGTTCCGTCGCGGAGCGGCACGCGCACCCGATCGTGGTGCTCGGCGAGGCACAGGACCTCCTCGAAGCCTTCGCGAAGGCAGTCGACCAGCACGTCGGGATCGGGGACGGCGGCGGTGTCGATCGTGACTCCCACGCAGCAGGTGCCGTTGTAGGACACCAACGTGAGGTTCACCGACGAGCCCGTGGTCGGACCGAAGGCGGAGTAGCGCTCCACCTCGGCTCCCGCCAGGTAGACGAGGAACGTCAGGCCGGGGACGTCGCTCGCCAGGAAGTCGACGTGCTTGAGCATGCTGCCGACCACTCCTGAGGGCATCAGGTTGAGTGGCCCGGCGATGGCGTTCGTGAGTGGCAAGGAGCGTTCGAGTTGCGCCGTCTTGCACAATCCCCCGAGCGAGCGCATGCGCGACTCCGGGTCCGGATCGGAAACGGGGACGACGAAGCGCATGAGCGTGATGCGGTTCCCGCCGATCGGATCGTCGGGCTGGCGGATGCTGATCGGCATCGTCACCCGGAGCTCGTCGACCGGGGCACCGCGGCGGTCGTGATATCGGCGCAGCCCGCCGGTCACGGCCGCCATGAACGCGTCGTTGACGGTCCCGCCCCCTGCAGCTGCAGCACGGGTGAGGTCGTCGAGTCTCAGCTCGAGCATCTCGAGTTGTCGACCGAGGCCCCGTGTCTTCATGATCGGCGACAGCGTGTCGCGCACCGGCGCCACCGTCCGTCCGATCGAGCGCGCGGTCTCGACGACGTCCCGGACGCTCGCGATCGGATGACAGGCGGCACGCAGCGCCCCGGGGAGTGACTGCGTTCCGGACCGTACGACCCCGACGGCCCGTTCCCAGTCGCGCACGAGGCTCGCGCGGATCAGGTCGCCGCTCCCGAACCGCTCGTCCGCCGGTGCGTCGGCATCGGGTGTCGTCTCGGCCGGGTTGCGTTCGGCGTCGAAGAGCAACAGCGCGAGTTGCATGGCCCCGATGCCGTCGGTGAGCGAGTGGTGCAGCTTCATGACGAGCGCGGCGCGGTCGCCCTCGAGCCGCTCCACCAGCGTGAACTCCCAGAGGGGGTAGGAACGGTCGAACGCGGTCATGGCCGCGTTGCGGGCGAACGCGACCACGGTCTCGGGGCTGTGCGGCGCGGGCGAGTCGATCCGCCGGAGGTGCCACGTCAGGTCGAACCGATCGTCGACCGTCCACCGTGGCGTGGCCAATCGTGCCGGCGGCTCGAGGACACGGTGGCGCAGCATCGGGACGAGCCGAGTCGCCCGGTCCACGTTCGCGACGAGCACGTCCCAGTCGGGACTCGACGCCAACCAGGCGACCACGACCACCGTCGACCGAAGGATCGGATCCCGTTCCATGTACCAGGTGAAGGCGTCGGTATCGCGCATGAAGGCGCCCATCGCTCCCCTTCCGGTGGGTCGCTGGGACCGGTCCGCTCAGTGTGCCGTCGGTCGCGCCTGATCGGTAGAGGACAAGGTCACCGTCCCGGCGCGAAATGACGGGTCGCAGGTCTTTCGCCTCTGGAAGGACGGGACGCATCGGCGTGTGATGGCAGCAGAGCACGGACCCGAGGCACCGAGTGGAAGGCGGTCCGTCATGCGACGTCGTTGGACTGTTGCTGCAGTCTT
This sequence comes from uncultured Actinomycetes bacterium, assembly GCA_963819475.1. Taxonomy (GTDB): domain Bacteria; phylum Actinomycetota; class Acidimicrobiia; order IMCC26256; family DASPTH01; genus DASUAS01. The sequence goes on along the minus strand of CAWFWE010000008.1, from coordinate 5,036 downwards.
CGTGGGAGTCGCCCTGCTCGCGGGGTCGGTGGGGTTTCGACTCGTTGCGGTTCCGGCCCTGGTGCGGTTCCCGCTCAACATCGACGAGACGACCCACTACGCGGGCACGTCGGTGAGCTATGTCGACCCGGCGACGTTGGTGCCGCTCGACCCAGCGAAGCGTGAGCCGTTGTCGCTGACTCGCCACGTGAAGGTCGTCGACGGCGACTACGGCCACGCCGTCATCGTCGAGAGCGTGAGGATCCACGCGGGCTCGACCACGAGCATCGAGAAGTACCAGTACGTGATGGATCGTCGCTCGATGAAGTTCGTCGACGATCCGCGCCAGTTCGCCTTCGGGAACCCGAAGGCCACCATGAAGCACGCCACCGGCGCCTATCGGGTGAACTTCGCGCTCGGTACCGACGCCGACGGCAAGTATCGGAGCTACATCCCGGAAGCTGACCGATCGACGCCGCTCGTCCTGGCGGAGGGCCGCCACTACCACGCCGACGCGAAGGTCTCCGTCATCGACTTCACGAGCAAGCTGGAGGCGCCGGTGGCGCCCTACTACCGCGCCCACCTCGCGGCGATGGGCCTGCCGATGCACGTGACCGTCACCCAGCTGCAGCCGCAGCTCCAGGCCGCCGGCATCGACGTGAACCGTGCGCTGGCCGATGTGCTGCCCCGCTTGACCCCCGACGAGTCGAAGCTGCTGTCTGCCACGCTGGCGCGGCCGGTCGCCCTCCAGTACTTCTTCTTCGCCGACGGATTGGTGTCGATCGAGCCGAAGACGGGGGCATTGGTCGACGTGCACGCACAGCGAGAAGGAGTGTCGGTGCGACCGGACCTGAGCGGTGTCGCCGCGCTCCAGCCGCTGCTCGACAAGTACGCGGCGATTCCGTCGGTCAAGTCGTTGTCCGACGGCCTGGCCGTCTTGGCGGCGCGCCCACCGCAGGTGGCCCAGGAGCTCCGGTACCGGCAGACGGTTCCGTCGTCGTTGCGGGCCGCCGACAAGGCCCGCTCGCAAGGCCGACAGATGACCGTGGTGACGTGGTGGGTGCCGGGCGCGATGGGCCTCGTCGGCCTCCTCCTCCTCGTGCTCGGCCTGATCGGCCGGCGCCGCGCGGGACCGCGGCACCCGGCCGAGCCCGTCCCGAACGGTCCGGTCACGCCCGACGCGGCTCCGGAGCGAGAGCCCCAGCAGGTGTGAGCCACGACACGGCGCAAGGGAGAACCATGGAAGACCAAGAGCCCGTTTGCATCGAGGGTGACACGATCGTCGACGCGTTCCGGAACACGGTGCAGCGCATTCCGAACCGGCCCGCGCTCCGACGCAACGTTGCCGGCCGGTGGGAAACGCTCACGTGGGCCGGCTACGGCCGCGGCGCCGCGGAGGTCACCGCCGGGCTGGTCGAGCTCGGCATCGAGCCCGGCCAGCGGGTTGGGATCTTCTCCAACAACCGGCTCGAGTGGCATCTCGCCGACTTCGGGGTCCTCGCCAACGGCAGCGTGACCGTGCCGCTCTACCAGACGAGCTCCGCCGAACAGGTCGCGTACACCCTCGGTCATGCTCAGGCGCGCGCGTGCTTCGTCGAGAGCCACGAGCTGGCGGGCAGGATCCTCGAGGTGCGTGACCGGCTGCCCGACCTCGAGCGGATCATCGTCTTCGACGATGACGAGCGGCTCGACGATCCGTTCGTCGTCGGCTTCGAGCAGGTGCGCGCGCTCGGAGCGGCGCGCCTGCAGATCGTGCCCGACCTGTTCGACCGGCGGGCTGACGCGGTCGCGCCCGAACAGCTCGCGACGCTCGTCTACACCAGCGGCACGACCGGGCACCCCAAAGGCGCGATGATCGACCACGCCAACATCATGTGGACGATCCGCAGCGCCGCGTCGGTGGTGCACGTGCGCGAGGGAGAGCGGTTCCTCTCCTTCCTCCCACTGAGCCACATCGCCGAGCGGATGATCAGCGACTTCCTCCCGGTCACCATCGGCGGGGACACGTGGTTCGCCCGCAGCCTGGCCACCGTCGCCGAAGACCTGCGGGACTGTCATCCGACGGTGTTCTTCGCGGTGCCCCGCGTCTGGGAGAAGTTCCAGGAGGGTGCCCTGGAGAAGCTGGGTGACGAACACGGCCTGAAGAAGCTCGTCGTCGACCGCTACGTCGGGCTCGGGCAACACGTCGTCGCCGAGCACGAGACCGTCCACCGTGCACCGGTCTGGGAGCGGCTGCCCTACCAGGCCCTCGACGCGGTGGTCGGCGCGCAGATCCGCAAGGAGTTCGGGCTCGACCAGGCTCACATCCTCGTGACCGCCGCCGCGCCCATACACGCCGAGCTCATCCGATGGTTCCACGCCATCGGGTTGCCCGTCGTCGAGCTCTACGGCCAAACCGAGGTCTGTGGTCCGACCACCTGCAGCCGGCCCGAGGACAATCGGATCGGGACCGTCGGTCCGCCGATCCCGGGCGTGCGGGTCCAGATCGCGGATGACGGAGAGATCCTCGTGAAGGGCGGCAACGTCTGCATGGGCTACTTCCGGGATCCCGACCGCACCGCCGAGTTGATCGACGCCGACGGTTGGATGCACTCCGGCGACGTGGGCACCCTCGACGAGAAGGGGTATCTACGCATCACCGGGCGGAAGAAGGACCTCATCATCACCGCGGCGGGTCAGAACATCGCGCCCCAGGAGATCGAGACCGATCTCCGCTACCACCACCTCATCTCGGAAGCGGTCGTGATCGGCGAGGGCCGCCGATATCTGACCGCGCTGTTGACCCTCGATGGCGACGCGCTCAGCTCGTGGGCGCAGGCGCACGACAAGATCGCCGACTACGAGTCACTCGCGGCGGACCCCGATCTTCGGGCCGAGACCGATCGCGCCGTCGACGAGGTGAACCGCAAGTGGTCGAGGGTCGAGAACGTCCGCAAGTACCGCGTCCTCGCCCACGAGTTCACCATCGCCGGTGGTGAGATGACCCCGACATTGAAGGTCAAGCGCAACGTCGTCAACGAGAAGTATGCGAACCTCATCGACGAGATGTACGCCGAAGAGTGGTCGCCCGCGTGAGCGCCGTGAGCCTGCTCAGCTGAGGTGGGTGAAGAGGTGCGCCCATTGCTCGAGGTGGCGGTCGCCGAGGAACAACTCGGCGGCGCGGCGGCGCCCACGGTCGCCCATACGAGCCGCTTCGTCGGGGTCGCCGAGCAGACTGGAGAGCGCGGCGGCGAAGCCGGCGAGGTCATTGGGATCCTCGACGAGCCACCCGGTCTCACCGGAGACGATCTGGTCGACGATGCCGCCCACGGCGCTGCCCACGACCGGGCGACCCTTCCACATTGCTTCGGCGACGGTGAGGCCGAAACCTTCGGCGAGGCTCTTTTGCGCGACGACGGTGGCGTGGCGTTGGAGCGCGTTGACGATCGCGGCGGCTTCGTCGGCGTCGGCCATGGGGACGCAGGCCAGATGGACCCGGCTCCGCACGGCGTGAGGCAGCGTACGCCAGACCGCGACGCAGTCGTCGAGGACCCGGGCGGCTTCGGGATCGTCCGCGATGCCGTGCACGCTCGGTCCTGCCAGCACGAGATGTGCCGAGCCGAGGGCGTCGAGATGTTCCGCGAGGCCGAGCATCACCCCCCGCATGTCCTTCATCGTGTCCCAGCGCGACGCCTGGACGACGAGCGGCACATCGGCGGGCGGACACGGGCCGGTTTGGAGCATGTCGACGTGGCGGTTGATGCGGCCCGGTGATCCGTCGCGACGTGTGAACATCACGGCGGGCTGGGAACCCCCGCTGTCGAGCAGGCCGACATAGCGGAGGATATCGAGGACCGCGGCACTGCCCATCGGCTCGTTCTTGGCCGAGAACGGATCGATCGACGGCGCGATCACGAACAGCCGGTCGCGCGGAATCCACGGGGGAGCGAACTGTTCGCGTGTGAACACGAAGGCGTCGACGTGCTCGAGGTAGGGGCGGAGGAACTCCCACGCCCGATCGGAATGCTCGTTGCGATGATCCAGGCCCACATGACAGCGCCAGACGACCAACGCGCCCGCTGCCTGCAGCGCCCGGGCGAGCCCGGCGCTCTGAGGATCATGGAGCAGGACCACATCCCCCGCCCGGATCAATGCAGCGAGTTCGACCGCATTCGCGTGCAGCGTCGTCTCGTACTTGTGGCGTTCGCCGGAGTCGAGCGGCCACCATCGCCGATCGAACCGTACAAGTGATTGTGGATCCGCTTCGTGATCGCAAAGAAGCCCGGGTTGCCCTTGATCACCACCCATCGGGCATCGATCCCGACTCCCCGTGCGTACGCCAGCAACGTCTGCAGCAGCTCCGCAACGCCACCCCCGGTGGCGGTCGAGTTGACGTTGAGCACGACTCGCTGCGCGAGCAGATCGCGTGCCGCCGTCGCCGTCTCCTCGAACCGCTCCGTGCGCTCCGCGCCGATGATCGACTCAAGACGACCTGGAGGCAACGCGCGAACCTGCACCTCCTGCAACCTCATGGCTCATACACCTGCTTCGAGCGCCAAGAACCAGAGAGGCCCGGCCGGCCGAACACGTTCATCGTCCCATAGTCGACGATCGTGTCGCGCCCGCACGGAGGTCCGCCCGCTCAGCGCTCACCGCTCGACAGTTGTCTGCGGACTACGAATGTCAGACGGTCACTGTCCGGCTGCACGGCAACGACATCCCACCCGGTGATCCCGACTTCGAACGGCTCTTTCCCCGCCGCAACGACGCAGAATCGATCAACCGGCACCTCGACGACACCATGTGGCTCGGCCGCGCTCACAGCATCGGTCCCGCACGCCAACACTTGAACTTCCTCGGCTTCGCGTTGACCGTCAACTCACTAGCGCTTCACCGCCACCAGCAACATCGAGCCGAGCCACTCGCCGCGTAGACCTCCGCACATCGATAGGCTCGTGGACCCGCGCGCGAAAGACGCGCTAGTAGACCGGTGCCAACCCGACGCCCCGCCGGACGGATCGAAACGACGCCCCAAAACCCCTGCTCCCTCTATCCTGTGGCGCGGGGGTTTCGCCCAC
>CAWFWE010000007.1:0-76906 GCA_963819475.1 uncultured Actinomycetes bacterium | reverse complement strand
GCGGCACCGTCGCCGAGGTCCCGGCGGCCGTGCTCGACCGGCTGGCGGCGCTGTGCCCGCTGGAGACCGCACCCGACGAGGTGGCGGCGGTCAGCCGGGACTGGTGGCCGCTGGCGATGATCTGGGAGCACGACGGCACGCACGTCACCCCGCCGGCCGCGGTGGTGCGACCGACCACCGCCGACGGCGTCGCCGCGGTGCTGCGCGTCTGCGACGACGCACGGGTACCCGTCACCGCGGCCGCCGGCCGCAGCGGGGTGTGCGGCGCGAGCATGCCGGTGCACGGCGGCGTCGTCCTCGACCTCACCGCGCTCACCGGGATCGTGGACGTCGACGGCACCGCGCTCGTGCTCGACGTGCGGGCCGGTACGTTCGGCACCCCCATGGAGGCCACGCTGCGCCGCGATCACCACGTCACCCTCGGCCACTGGCCCCAGTCGATCGACCTCTCCACCGTCGGCGGCTGGTTGGCGTGCCGCAGCGCGGGCCAGTTGTCGACCCGCTACGGGAAGATCGAGGACATGGTGCTGGGGCTCGACGTCGCCCTCGCCGACGGTCGGATGGTGCGCACCGGCGGCGCGCCGCGGGCCGCGGTCGGGCCCGACCTCACCCAGCTGTTCGTGGGCAGCGAGGGCACCCTCGGCGTGATCACGGGCGCCCGCCTGCGCGTCCATCCGGCACCGACCGGCGAGGTGCGGGCGGCGTTCCGCTACGCGCGCTTCGAGGACGGCCTCGACGCCTGCCGCCGCATCCTCCGACGCGGCGCGACCCCCGCGGTCCTGCGCCTCTATGACCCGATCGAGGGGGAGCGGCACTTCTCGAGCGGCGACGCGGCGCTGCTCCTGGTGCTCGACGAGGGCGACCCCGCGCTCGTCGACGCGGTGCTGCAGGTGGTACGCGACGAGTGTCACGACGCAACGCCGGACGACGCCGCGCTCCTCGACCGGTGGCTCGAGCGGCGCAACGACGTCTCCGCGCTCGAGCACTTCGTCAGCACCGGCTTCGTGGTCGACACGATGGAGATCGCGGCCCGGTGGTCCGCGCTGCCGGGCCTGTACCGCGGCGTGCTCGCCGCGCTCCGGGCTGTCGACGGCATGGTGCTGGCGTCGGCGCACCTCTCGCACGCGTACCTCGACGGGGCCTGCCTCTACTTCACCTTCGGCGGTCATCCACCGACGGACCAACGTGAGTTGTTCTACCGCCGGGCATGGGACGCGGGCATGGAGGCGACGCTGGCCGGCGGCGCGGCGTTGAGCCACCATCACGGGGTCGGGCTGAACCGGGCCCGGTTCGCGCACCCGGCGCTCGGGGAGGCGTTCGCGGTGCTCGCCGCGACCAAGGCCGCGCTCGACCCCCACGGCATCCTGAACCCGGGCAAGCTCGGCCTGCCGAGCCCGTGGGGCGAACCCGCCTGGCCGTGAAGCGACTCGTCCTCGCGCTCCTCGTCGTCGTGCTGCTCGCGCGCGCTCGCGCTGCCGGCCGGCTCCGTGCCTGAACGGCACACCGGTGCCAAGCCCAAGCCGTCGACCACCACCACGACCACCACCTGGCCCCCGCTGCCGGCGTTCGACGCCGCGCTCGCCTGGAGCGACTGCGGCGACGGCTTCCAGTGCGGCACCCTGGCCGTGCCCACCGATTGGACCGGCTCCGTGCCCGAACGGAGCGGAGGGCCGGCGCCGGCCGACACGGTGCCGATCGCGTTGCTCCGCCACCCGGCCGAATCGCCGGCCGACCGCATCGGGTCCCTCGTCGTGAACTACGGCGGTCCCGGTGAGTCGGGCGTCGACTACCTGCGCGGCGACGTGGTCGCGGCTTCCGGCGGTGGTGCGCGCCCGCTTCGACGTGGTGAGCTTCGATCCCCGCGGCACCGGTGCGTCGCGCCCGGTCGACTGCGTCGACGACGCCTTCCTCGATCTCAGTGGCGCGCTCGCCCCGGTTCCGACGACGGTCGCGCAGCTCGACACGGTGCACCGCTACAACGAGCAGTTCGCGGCCGGATGCGTGCAGCGCATGGGCGCGTACGCGACCGAGCTCGGCACCCGCAACGTCGCGCGCGACCTCGAGGCGATCCGCATCGCCCTCGGCGAACCCAAGCTCGACTACCTCGGCTACTCGTACGGAACGATCGTCGGCATCACGTACGCGCAGATGTTCCCGACCACCATCCGGACCATGGTGCTCGACGGGCCGCCCGACTACTGGCTCCGCGCGCGCGACTACGTGTACCAGCAGGCGCGCGGCTTCATGAACGCGCTCAGCGGGTTCCTCGACTGGTGTGACCAGGCCCACTGCTCCCTCGCGTCGGCCGGCTCGCCGCGCGACCTGTTGCAGCAGCTCATCGCGCGCGTCGAGGAGGCCCCGTTGCCGGCGACGTACACGGCCAACGGGGTGACGCGCGAGGGGACCCTGACGCCCACGTTGCTCGAGAGCGCGGTGCTCTCGATGCTCTACGACCGTTCCCGTGGCTGGCCGATCCTGGCCGACGCCCTCGCCGAGGCGGTGCAGGGAGGCTCGGGCGCGGCGTTGCTGCAGCTCGCCGACCAGTACCTCGGGCGGCGCTCCCGACGGCGCGTGGCAGCCGCTGGTCGAGGCCAACGCGGTCATCGGCTGCGTCGACCGTCCGGCGAAGAAGGTGCCGAGCGCGGCTGCCGAGCTGGCCGACGTCGCCACGTTCCAGGCCCAGCTCCCGCCGTGGGGCGGCGCCTGGGCGACGACCGTGTGCGTCGGGATGCCCAAGCCCGCGAAGGGCGACGTGCTCGGTGACGTGAAGGTGCGCGGTGCGCCGCCGATCCTGGTGATCGGCACCACCGGTGACCCGGCGACGCCCTACGCGGGCGCGCAGTCGATGGTCGCCCGCATCGCCGGCTCGCAGCTGCTCACGTTCGACAGCACCGAGCACACCGCCTACGGCCGCGCCATCAGCACGTGCATCGACGACGCGGTCGACACCTACCTCGTGAGCGGCGCTTTGCCCGCCGCGGGCGCGCACTGCGCGCCCGACTGACGCGCCTCAGCTCTCGAAGCGGCCGGTGCCGTCGAACTCGAACTGCCGCCGGCCGAGCAGGATCTCGCCGTAGACGTGGTCGGGCGTCTCCCACTCGAGGTCGAAGCCGACGGCGACACGCTCGCCCCGGTCGCTCGCCGCCGCTTCCGCCTCGTCGTCGAACCGCACCCCGAACGCTTCGAGCCCGAAGCTCCAGTGCTCGCCGGGAGTCTCGCAGAGGAGCTCGGCCCACAGGCCCTCGGCCCGCACGACCAGCTGCTGCGCCGCGTGGCGGAGGAACCTCGTCGTCGTGCACCACCACGACGCCCTCGCCGGGCAGGGTCACGCGGGCGGTGAAGGTCGCCGCCGCGTCGTCGTCGGGGATCGTGAGCCGCAGGGAACCGGTGACCCCATCGGCGTCGGCGAACTCCAGCGACCACGTCCCTCCCCACCGGGCGCTACCCCGGGATCAGGCCGAGGTTGCGCACCTCGTCGCGCTCGTCGACCAGCTCCTTGGTGGTGACCTCGATCTTCCCCCGGGCGAAGTCGTCGTGCTCGATGCCCTCGACGACCGACCACGACGAGCCGTCGCTGCGCACCGGGAAGCCGAACTGGAGCCCCTCGGGCACGCCGTACTCGCCGGCGCTGCACACCGCCACCGAGTGGAAGTCGTCGCCGGGCGTCGCGAAGTGCACGCTGTTCACCGAGTCGATGGCGGCGTGGGCCGCCGACGCCGCCGACGACGCGCCCCGCTTCTCGATGACCGCGGCGCCGCGCTTCTGCACCGTCTCGATGAACGCACCCTGCAGCCAGGCGGTGTCGTCGATCACGTCGGGCACCGGCTTCCCGTCGATGCGCGCGTGCGCGAAGTCGGGGAACTGCGTGGCCGAGTGGTTGCCCCAGATGGCGACGTTCGTGACCTGGCGGTTCTGCACGCCGGCCTTCTTCGCCAGCTGCGTCTTGGCCCGGTTCTCGTCGAGGCGGGTCATGGCGAACCACCGGTCGGCGGGCACGTCGGGAGCGTTCGACCGCGCGATCAGGCAGTTGGTGTTGCACGGGTTACCCACCACGAGCACGCGCACGTCGTCGGCGGCGTGGTCGTTGATCGCCTGGCCCTGCGGCTTGAAGATCCCGCCGTTCACCGAGAGGAGGTCGCCGCGCTCCATGCCCGCCTTGCGCGGGATCGAGCCGACGAGCAGCGCCCACGACGCGCCGTCGAACGCGGTCTTGAGGTCGGCGGTCGCCTCGATGCCGACGAGCAGTGGGTGCGCGCCGTCCTCGAGCTCCATCACCACGCCCTCGAGCGCCGGCAGCGCGGGCTCGATCTCGAGCAGCCGCAGCACCACCGGCTGGTCGGGGCCGAGCAGCTGACCGCTGGCGATCCGGTGGACGAGCGCGTAGCCGATCTGGCCCGCGGCGCCGGTGACGGTGACGTGAAGGGGGTCTGCAGCCATGCGGGCGAAATTACCCGGCGACTCCCGATCCGGCCGAAGCCGACGGCGTGGTCGACGTGATCACGTGGAGCAGGAGCTCGCGGGCCTCGGTGAGCTCGGCGATGCGCTCGGCGGCGCCGGTGCTGCCCGCGCCGTGGTCGGGGTGGGCGAGCCGGACGAGCCGCCGGAACCGGCGCTGCACGTCGTCGCGCTCGATGGCGAGCCCGGGTGGAGGCCGAGGACCTCCATCGCCCAGCGGCGTTCGGACGGGATGCCCGCCCACTCCTCCGACCCGCCGCCGATGGTGGTCGTCGTGCCGGGGCCGGGTGGGCGCGCCCCCGGGAGCCCTTCGTAGCGGCGGCGGACGTCCAGGCCCTCGGGCAGCACCCCCGGTCGCGCCACCGCGGCGTCGACGAAGCGGAACGCCACCAACCGGCCCGACGGCGGGAGCTGCGACGGCGGCCATGATCGCACCGATCACCTGGGGCGCCGCGGGACCGTGGAGGTCGAGCTCGAGGACCGGCCGCACCGAGCCCCGCTCCACCGCCGCGCTCGATGATGCGGTGGCGGGAGAGGTCGAGGCCGTGGGTGTCGCGCTGGAGCCGGTAGCGCAGGGCGATGCGGGGCACCGTGATCCCCCGGCGCGCCACCGTCGACCAGGCGGTCGAGCGCGTCGAACTGCTCCTCGTCGAGCCCGGGGACGTGCTCGGCGATCACCGCGCCGATGAGCACCCCGCCGAACGCGGGACCGCTGGTGGGGAGGTAGCCGTCGTCGACCGCCACCCGGCGCGTCGGCATGTGCCGCCGCGTGTGCCGGATGTTCAGTTCGGCGAGCAGCACGTTCGGGGCCCTCCGCCTGGGTCTTCGGCGCCGGACGCCGACCGGATGCGAATTCTAGATGGCGTCGATGACGGCGTTGAAGGTCGGGCTCGGACGCATGGCGGCGATGATCAGCTCGTCGTCGGGCAGGTAGTAGCCGCCGATGTCGACCGGCGAGCCCTGCACCTCGTTGAGCTCGCGGACGATCTGCTCCTCGTTGGCGCCGAGCGCCTCGGCGATGGGCGCGAACCGGGCGGCGAGCTCGGGATCGTCGGTCTGCGCCGCCAGCTCCCGGGCCCAGTAGAGCGCGAGGTAGAAGTGGCTGCCGCGGTTGTCGAGCTCGTGCACCTTGCGCGACGGCGAGCGGTTCTCGTCGAGCACCGAGCCGGTGGCGCGGTCGAGCGTGTCGGCGAGCAGCTGCGCGGTCGCGTTGTCGGTCTTCTGCGCGAGGAACTCGAGCGACGCCGCCAAGCGCGAGGAACTCGCCGAGCGAGTCCCAGCGCAGGTGGTTCTCCTTCACGAACTGCTGGACGTGCTTCGGCGCCGAGCCGCCGGCGCCGGTCTCGAACAACCCGCCGCCGTTCATGAGCGGGACGATCGAGAGCATCTTGGCGCTGGTGCCGAGCTCCATGATCGGGAACAGGTCGGTGAGGTAGTCGCGCAGCACGTTGCCGGTGACGGAGATGGTGTCCTCGCCGCGGCGGATCCGCTCGAGCGAGTACCGGCACGCGTCGGCCGGGCGCCATGATCTCGATGGTGAGGCCCGACGTGTCGTGGTCGGGCAGGTATCTGACGCACCTTGGCGATCAGCTGCGCGTCGTGCGCGCGCGTCTCGTCGAGCCAGAACACGATGGGCGTGCCGGAGAGGCGGGCCCGCCGGACGGCGAGGCCGACCCAGTCGCGCACGGGCGCGTCCTTCACCTGGCACGCGCGCCAGACGTCGCCCGCCTCGACCTCGTGCTGCATCACGACGTCGCCGGCCCGGTTCACGACCCGCACGGTGCCGTCGACCGGGATCTCGAACGTCTTGTCGTGCGAGCCGTACTCCTCGGCCTGCTGCGCCATCAGCCCGACGTTGGGCACCGAGCCCAGCGTCGCCGGGTCGAACGCGCCGTGGATACGGCAGTCGTCGACGACCGCGGCGTACACGCCGGCGTACGACGAGTCGGGGATGACGGCCTTGGTGTCCTGGAGGTCACCGGCCGCGTTCCACATCTTCCCGGAGTCGCGGATCATCGGCGGCATGGAGGCGTCGATGATGATGTCGCTCGGCACGTGCAGGTTGGTGATGCCGCGGTCGGAGTCGACCATCGCCAGCGCGGGGCCCGTCTCCAGCGCGGCGGCGACGTCGGCCTCGATCGCGGCGCGCTCGGCCTCGGGCAGCGCGGCAACCCGGGTGAGCAGATCGGCGAGGCCGTCGTTGGCGTTCACGCCGATGCGGTCGAAGGTGTCGGCGTGCTTCGCGAACACGTCGGCGAAGTACGTCTTGACCGCGTGGCCGAAGATGATGGGGTCGGAGACCTTCATCATCGTGGCCTTCAGGTGGATCGAGAACAGCACGTCGCTCGCCTTGGCGTCGGCCATCTGCTCGGCGAGGAACCCGTCGAGCGCGCGCACGCTCATGAAGGTGGCGTCGACGATCTCGCCGGCCAGGACCGGGATCGACTCCTTGAGCACGCTGGTGGTGCCGTCGCGCGCGACGAGCTCGACCTTCAGGTCGTCGTCGGCGGCGAAGGTGACCGACTGCTCGTTGGAGCGGAAGTCGTGCGCGCCCATGGTGGTGACGTGGGTCTTCGAGTCCGGCGCCCACGCCCCCATCCGCGGCGGGTGGGAGCGGGCGTACTTCTTGACCGAGAGCGGGGCGCGGCGGTCGGAGTTGCCCTGGCGCAGCACCGGGTTGACCGCCGATCCCTTCACCTTGTCGTAGCGGGCCTTGACGTCGGTCTCCTCGGGCGTCGACGGCTCGTCCGGGTAGTCCGGGAGCGCGTAGCCCTTCGTCCGGAGCTCCTCGATCGTCGCCTTGAGCTGCGGGATCGACGCCGAGATGTTGGGCAGCTTGATGACGTTGGCCTCGGGACGGTTCACGAGCGCACCGAGCTCGGCGAGGTCGTCGCTCACCCGCTGGTCGGCCGTCAGCGCCTCGGGGAACGCGGCGAGGACCCGACCCGCGAGCGAGATGTCGCGCAGCTCGACCTGCACCCCGGCGACGTCGGTGAACGCGTTCACGACGGGGAGCAGCGACCTGGTCGCCAGCGCCGGGGCCTCGTCGGTGTGCGTGTAGATGATGGTGTGGCGGTCGCTGGGCATGGCCTTGGAAGCTACCTCAGCGCACGGCGAGGACGATCAGCAGCACGACGACGTAGATGGCGAGGAGCGCCGCCGCCCAGCGCCACACCGAGCGGCGGGTGAAGGGGTCGGGCCGGCCGCCGATGCCCGCCAGCGTCATGTTGCACTCACGGCAGCGCTCGTCGGCCGGTGCGACCGGCGCGCCGCAGAGCGGGCACACCGTCGGCGGCGGCGCCACCGGCTGGGGGTCGGGCAGGCTCATGCGCTCAGACCCGCCCGCTCTGGCGACGGGCGGCGGCGTTGCGCTCCGCCGCCTCGACCGCGTTGCGGAACAGCATGGCGATGGTGGTCGGGCCCACGCCGCCGACGCGGGGCGTGATGGCGCCCGCGACCGCCTCGCACGCCTCGTCGACGTCGGGCAGGAGCTTCCGGCCCTCGTAGCGCACGCCGCCCCCCACGACCACCGCCCCGGGCGAGATGTGCTCGGGCTGGAGGATGCCGGGCACGCCGGCGGCGGCCACGACGATGCCGGCCCGCCGCGTGTACTCCGGCCAGTCGGGGACGCCGGTGTGCACCACCGTGACCGCGGCGTTGGCCGTCGGGCGCTTCTGGGAGAGGAGCAGCGCGAGCGGCCGCCCGAGGGTGGTGCCGCGCCCGAGGATGCAGACCTCGTGCCCGGCGACCGGGATCTCGTAGAACGCGAGCAGGGCCTCGATGCCCGCGGGCGTCGCCGGCACCGGCCCCGGCATCATCAGCGCCAGGCGGCCCATGTTGACCGGGTGCATGCCGTCGACGTCCTTGTCGGGATCCATCGCCAGCAACGCGGCGTCGAAGTCGATCTGCGGCGGCGTGGGGTGCTGGATGAGGAAGCCGTCGACGAGCGGGTCGTCGTTGAACACCCGCACCGCGGCCAGCACGTCGGCCTGGCTCGCCGACTCGGGGAGGTGCTGGTGGGGCGCCGACCACCCGAGCTCGCGCGCCTTCTCCATCTTCATGCCGACGTACCGCGCGCTGGCGCCGTCGTCGCCGACGAGGATCGTGCCCAGCCCGGGGGTGTGCCCGTTCTCGATCAGCTTCTCGCTGCGCGGCACCAGGTCCTCGAACACCGCGTCCGCGACCGGACCTCCGGGCATCATCTTGGCGGCCATCTGCAGCTCTCCTGGTGACAGGTCTAGTGGAGGAAGTGTCGTTCGCCAGTGAACACCATCGCGAGGCCGAGCTCGTCGGCGCGTTCGATGTTCGGTTCGTCGCGCATCGCTCCGCCGGGCTGCACGATCACCGCGACGCCGGCGGCCGCGGCCGCCTCGATGCCGTCGGGGAACGGGTAGAACGCGTCCGACGCGCCCGCGCCGCCGACGGCGCGACCGGCCGCCTTCTTGGCCGCGATCTCGCCCGACTCCACCCGGTTCTGCTGGCCGGCGCCGATGCCGACGGCCTGGCCGTCCTTCACCAGCACGATCGCGTTCGACTTCACGTGGCCACAGATCCGCCACGCCAGCTCGGCGTCGCGCCACTCGGCGTCGGTGGGCGCCCGCTTGGTGACGACCCGCCAGTCGCTCCGGCCGGCGGCGAAGTGGTGCGCGTCCTGCACCAGGAACCCGCCGCTGATCTGGCGGAAGTCGAGGGTCTGCAGCTCCGGCGGGCCCGCGGTGAGGAGACGTGTGTTCTTGCGCTTCCCGATCAGCGCGTCGATGGTCCCCGGTTCCCAGCCCGGTGCCAGCACGAGGTCGGCCTGCGGGCCGGCGACCATGCGTTCCGCGGTGGCGGCGTCGACCGGGCGGTTGAGCGCGACGATGCCGCCGAACGCGGACCGCTCGTCGCACTCGAGCGCACGCTGGTAGGCGGTGGCGAGGTCGTCGGCCAACGCGACGCCGCACGGGTTGGCATGCTTGATGATGGCGACCGCGGGGCCGTCGTCGGCGCCGGTGAAGTGCAGGTCGTGCACGAGGCGCCAGGCGGCATCGGCGTCGTAGAGGTTGAGGTACGAGAGCGCGAGGCCGGCGTGCTGCTCGACGCCGTCCCACCAGCTCGTGGTACCCGCGATGCGGTAGCGGGCGGCGTGCTGGTGCGGGTTCTCGCCGTAGCGCAGGGCCTCGCCGGTGCGCTCGAGCGCGACGTCGACGTACTGGGGCAGCTCGTCGTCGCGCTGCAGCCAGGCGACGATCTGGGCGTCGAACGCCGCGGTGCTGGCGAAGGCGGCGACGGCGAAGCTCGCGGCGGGTGCCGTCGCCCACCGTGTTGTCGTTGGCGTCGAGCTCCTCGAGCAACGGCGCGTACTGCGACGCGTCGGTGACGACGGTGACGAACGTGTGGTTCTTCGCCGCCGCCCGCACCATCGCCGGCCCGCCGACGTCGATGGTCTCGATCCCGGGGTCCCGGGCGAACGGGTAGAGGTTGGAGACGACCAGGTCGAAGGGCTGGATGCCGTAGGTGGCCATGTCCTCGTCGTGCGACGCCTTCGACCGGTCGGCCAGGATCCCGCCGTGGATCTTCGGGTGGAGCGTGACGACCCGGTGGTCGAGGATGGGCGGGACGCCGGTGATGTCGTCGACCGCGGTCACCGGGATGCCGGCCTCGGCGATCGCCGTGGCGGTCCCGCCCGACGACACCAGCTCGATGCCGCGCTGCTGGAGCTCCCGGGCGAACTCGACGATGCCGGTCTTGTCGTACACCGAGAGCAGTGCCCTCGTGATCTTCGTGCGCATCAGGCCTCTCCCGCTCGCGCGTCCTGGTCGGCGATCAACGCCCGGAGCACCTCCGGGTAGATCCGCCGTTCGACTTCCTTGATCCGTTCGTGCAGCGACTCGACGGTATCGTCGGGCAGGACCGGCACCGCCTCCTGGGCCAGGATCGGCCCCTCGTCGACCTCGAGCCGCGCCAGGTGCACCGTGCACCCGGTGACCTTCA
This sequence comes from uncultured Actinomycetes bacterium, assembly GCA_963819475.1. Lineage (GTDB taxonomy): Bacteria > Actinomycetota > Acidimicrobiia > IMCC26256 > DASPTH01 > DASUAS01. The sequence continues at coordinate 66,478 of CAWFWE010000007.1, read as the reverse complement.
CGCCCATGGCCAACGCGTCGTCGACCGCGTGCCACCCCTTGAATGCCGGCAGCAGCGCGGGATGGGTGTTGACGATCTTGTCGGGGTAGGCGTCGTGGATCGGCTTCGACAGGATGGTGCCGAAGCCGGCCATGGCGACGAGGTCGACCCGGTGGCGGGCGAGGGCGTCGAGCACCTCGTGGGTGTAGGCGACGCGGTCGAAGTTCGCGCCGAAGGTGGTGCGTTCGACCAATTCGGTCGCCACGCCGGCCTCGTCGGCGATGCCGAGGGCGCCGCAGGGGCGGTCGGCCACCAGCACCGCGATGGGGAGGTCGGCGTTGAGCATGGAGCGGAGGATGGTGCCGCTCCCCGATGCCAGCACTGCGATGCGGCCCACGCACCGAACGTAGCCGAGAGGCCTCCGGAGCGGTCCGACCATCACGCTCCGTGGTCGAGGATCCTTGCAATCGGAGTCAAGCCATGGTGGGCTAGTTGCCGATGTGCCCCAGAGCGGGCACGCACCGCGAAGAAAGAGAGCAGGTCTTGGACCTCAAGAAATTGACACCGGGGGAGATGACGACCGCGGTCTCCGGCGTCGTGCTCCTGATCTTCAGCTTCTTCCATTGGTACAGCGTCGACCTCGGTCCCTTCGGATCGGTGAGCCGCAACGGCTGGCAGAGCCCGGACGCGTTCTGGAGCGTGATCGCCATCCTGATCGGGATCGTGCTCGCGGCCCACGTCATCGTCGAGAAGGTCGGCGGCGTCGAGCTCCCCGAGCGCCTGGGCAGCGTCGGCTGGGGCATCGTGCACCTCGCGGGGGGCGTGATCGCCTTCCTGTTCATCCTGATCAAGTGGCTGTCCAACACCGACTTCACCTATTCGGCCTCTACGTGAGCCTGGTCGCGGCGGCCGGGCTGGCCGTCGGTGGCTACCTCATGGCGAAGGAGCGGGGCGACCTGCCGGGCACGCTCGGTGGCGCGAAGGGCGACTCCGCGCCCCCGCCGCCGCCGGGTCCGCCCACCGCGTGAGCTGACCGACCAGAGTTCCGACCGGCCCCGCTCCCGAGCGGGGCCGGTCCGCCACGGATGTTCGAGGAAGGGCGGACATGACCGACACGATGGGACCGATTGGACCGGCACGACCGGGACTGGCGGGCCGACTGGGCTGGCGGGCGGAACGCCGGCCCCGACCGGGCTTCGCGCACGTGCTCGGCGCCGCCTCGGGGGCGTTCCTGGTGATCGGGGTGGTCGCCTTCGTCGCCGAGGCGAGCGACGACGACCCGACCACGCCCGGGGTGGCGTTCACCCTGATCCTGGTCGCGGTGGCGCTGCTCCTCGGCCTGCGTGCTCCCGGACCGATCCGCTCCGCCTGCGTGACCGCGATCGTGCTCGCGGTGCCGCTGCTCTGGTTCTTCGGGTTCTTCGGCGGCGGGGACGCCGGCCGAGGGGAGATCCGGGGCGTCTACCTCCTGACGCTCGTCAGCTACCTCGTGCTGTACCTGATGAGCTGGACCAAGGGCCGGGCGATCTTCCTCGCCGGAGTGCTGCTCGCCTTCGCGAGCTGGGCGACGTTCGAGGTCGCCGACAGCAGCTCGAACATCGTGCCGTTCCAGAGCGAGCTCTCCACGTCGAGCGGCTCCAACAACTTCGGGTTCTCCCAGCAGCAGTCCTTCGCCACCCAGGACGACACCACGGACGCGACCGCGACCGTGGCGATGTGCATCGGCCTGGTGTTCCTCGCCGTCGGCGCTGCCCTCGACCGCAAGCGCTATGAGGGCGCGGCGACGCCGTTCGTCGCCATCGGCGCGCTCGAGACGCTCGTGGGCGCGATCGTGCTCGGCGGGAACGACAGCGTGCTCCTCGGCGGGCTGCTCGCAGTGGGTGCCGGTGCGATCGTGGGCCTCGTCGGCAGCCGGGGCGATCGACGGCGCGCCACCACCTGGATCGGCGTGCTCGCCCTCTTCGGTGGGTGCGTCGCGGTCCTCATCGACATCGCGCCCGACAGCTCCGCCGGCGTCGGCCTGATCGCGCTCGGCTTCGCGGTCGTGCTCGGTGCCGTCGCCTATTGGTTGGCGCCGGTCCTCGGCGAGCCGGACGACGGCTACGAGCCGGTCCCGCCGCCCACGGTGCCGCCCGGTGGCGACTCCGCCACCACGACGCTGCCCGACGCCGCGGCCGCCTGACACCACGCCGCGCCGGGCCATACCCCTCTCCCAATTCCCATCGGACCGATTCGCCGGCCGATTCGGTGCCCACCGCGCCGATTCGCCGGCCGATTCGGTGCCCACCGCGCCGATTCGTCGACCGATTCGGTACCTACCGCGCCGATTCGCCGACCGATTCGGTGCAGGTGGTGGCGAATCGGTGGGCGATTCGGTCCCAGGTGAAATTACGCAGGGGGGGTGCGGGGCCCGGGATTGCGTGTCACACCGCCGCGGCATGCTGGCACCACCCGCCGCACCTTCCCAGCCGTTCTTCCCCTCGTTCGTGTTCGCCGAGGAGGAACGAGCGGTGCCCATTCATCGACGTCGTCTGCTGCCGGTACCGCGACCGACCGGCGCTGTTGGCGCGCCACCAGCAACTTTCGGACGCCGCCGCGGCGATCGATGCGCAGCAGCGCTCGCTCGCGGCGCAATTCGGCGAGCTCCGGCACGAGCTGGTGTCGCTCCGAGAGCGCCTGTGGCCACGACGGCCGGGCCAGCGCGCTGCGGAACGTCCGGCGTCCGCGAGTGGGCGGTCCGCCACCCATTCCACCGCCCGCGCCGAAGGCCGTGCCAGTCAGCGGGCGCGAGCTCCGGTACGCCGCGCTCGGCGTCCTCGTGCGGGCCGGCACACCCATGTCGCTGCCCGAGATCCACCGAGCGTTGCACCTCAGCGGATACCGGATCGCCGGACAACGCACGGTGAAGCGCCTCGGCGACGCGCTCGCGTACGAGTGCACGAAGGGTCGCGTGGTGCGCGTCGCGCGAGGCACCTACGCGCTCGGCGAGCTCTCGCCGGCACGGCGGCGGCGCGCCCGGGCGACCTAGAGCTTGGCGACCACCTGGGCCATGAGCTCCCCGGCCTCGGTGGGGTTGAGGCCCACCTCGACGCCGGCGTTGCGCAACGCTTCCATCTTGGCCGCCGCGGTCCCCTTGCCCCCGGACACGATGGCGCCGGCGTGGCCCATCTTCTTCCCGGGTGGCGCGGTCACGCCCGCGATGTACGAGGTGACCGGCTTGGTCATCGACGACTTGATGAAATCGGCGGCCTCTTCCTCGGCCGAGCCACCGATCTCGCCGATCATCATCACGGCCTTGGTCTCGGGGTCGGCCTCGAACGCGCGCAGGCAGTCGATGAAGCTGGTGCCCGGTACCGGGTCGCCGCCGATGCCGACGCAGGTGGTGACGCCGATGTCCTTCTGCTGCAGCTCGTAGAGCGCCTGGTAGGTGAGCGTGCCCGAGCGGCTCACGATGCCGACCGGGCCGCCCGCCTTGGCGATGTGCCCGGCGGTGATGCCGATGTTGGTCTTCCCGGGGCTGATGATGCCCGGGCAGTTGGGGCCGAGCAGCTGCGTGTCGGGGAAGTCCCGCCGCAACTTGTTGAAGAACCACGCCTCGTCGTGGGCGGGTACCCCTTCGGTGATGCACACGATGAACGTGATGCCGGCCTCGGCCGCCTCGATCACGGCGTCCTTCACGCCCGGCGCGGGGATGAAGATGCACGACGCGGTGGCGCCGGTGGCGGCGATCGCATCACCGACGTTGGCGTAGACCGGGATGCCGTCGACGTCGGTCCCCGCCTTCTTGGGGCTGGTGCCGGCGACGACATGGGTGCCGTAGTCGCGGTTGAGCAGCCCGTAGAAGCTGCCCTGCGATCCCGTGAGGCCCTGGTAGACGACCTTCGTGGTCTCGTCGACGAAGATGCTCACGGGGCGACGCCTCCGGCGAGCTCGACGGCCGCGCGCGCCGCGTCGAGCATGGTGGGCTGCAGCTGCAGCCCGTCGGACAGATGAGGTTCGAGGATCTTGCGGCCTTCGTCGGCGTTGGTGCCGTCGAGCCGGATCACGATCGGCGCGTCGATCTGCACCCGGTCGAGCGCCTGGACGATGCCATTGGCGACCTCTTCCCCCTTGGTGATCCCGCCGAAGATGTTGATGAAGATCGAGCGCACGTTGGCGTCGCTCACGATGACCCCGAGCGCGCCGGCCATCACGTCGGCGTTGGCGCCACCCCCGATGTCGAGGAAGTTGGCCGGGCTGCCGCCGACCTGGTTCACGATGTCGACGGTGCTCATCGCCAGGCCGGCCCCGTTGGCGATCACCCCGACCGACCCCTCGAGGCCCACGTACTGCAGTCCCTGCCGGTGGGCGAACTCCTCACGCGTGTCGCGTACCTGGGTGGCTTCGTAGTCGACGTAGTCCGGGTGCCGGAAGGTGGCGTTGTCGTCGAGGGTGACCTTGGCGTCGAGCGCGTGCACCCGGCCGTCCGGCGTGAGGATGAGCGGGTTGATCTCCACCAGGTCGGCGTCGCCCTCGGTGTAGGCGCGGTACAGGTTCATCAGGATCTCGACCGCGCCCTCGGTGGCCGCGGGGTTCAGCGTCGCCGCCGCCACCCACTCGCGGCACTGCGCCTCGGTGAGCCCGTCGACCGGGTCGACGTGGATGCGGGCGATGGCATCGGGGTTCTCCTCCGCCACCTGCTCGATCTCGACGCCACCCTGCGCCGACAGCATGCCGAGGTGCAGCTTGGCGCCCCGGTCGAGCGTGAACGAGGCGTAGTACTCCTCGGCGATGTCGCTGGCCCGCTCGATCCAGACCACCTTGACGATGTGGCCCTTGATGTCCATCCCGAGGATGGCCTCGGCGTGGGCCTTCGCCTCGTCCGAATTGGCCGCCAGCTTGATGCCGCCCGCCTTGCCCCGGCCGCCCACCTGCACCTGGGCCTTGACCACCACGGGGTAGCCGATGCGGTCGGCGACCTCGACCGCCTCGGGCACCGTGGTGACCGGTGCGCCGTCGGACACCGGGATTCCGTAGCGCGCGAACAGCTGCTTGCCCTGATATTCGAAGAGATCCACGGGTGCGCATGGTGGTCGATCCAGCAGACGCACACAAACCGGGGGATTCGCGGGCCGGGTGGTACACCTTTGCCCGTGCCCGCCTCGCGATCGGACGCCAAGCTGCTCGTCGTGGCGACCGGCGCCGTCGTGCTGGCCGGCGTCCTCGTCGCCGCGGTGCTGCTCCTCGCCTCCGGCCGGGCTTCGAGCCCCACGAAGTACCAGCCCTTCGACGCCGGCGTCGCCTCGTCGATCAAGCAGGAGCTGAAGGATGGCGGGCCGTACTTCGTGCCCGATCCGTTCGGGGGGAACCGCAACATCCTCCTCGCGTTGGAGGGCGGTCGGGTGGTGGCGCTGTCCGACATCGTGCCCGGGTCGAAGGACTGCCGGGTGCGGTGGCGGGGCTCGATCAATTCCTTCGTCGACTGCCACGACGACAAGGTCCCGAGCACCGACCTCGACCGCTACCGCACCGAGATCGGCCTCAGCGGCGCCAGCAAGGGTGAGCTGCTGATCGACCTGCGGCACCGGAACCCGGCGCCGCACGCGGGCTTAGGCGCTGATCTTCGCCAGCGGCGCCCAGGCCAGCAGCAGGCGCTTCTCCCCGACGTCGCGGAAGTGCACCACCGCCTCGGCCTTGTCGCCGTCGCCGACCAGCTCGAGGATCACGCCCTCGCCGAACTTGTCGTGGCTCACGTCGTCGCCCACCCGCAGGCCCATGCCCTCCGCACCCCGGGCGCCCGTGGGACCGCTCGGTGCCGACGGCACCGGGCGCATCGCCGCCTCCGCCACCGCCTGGCGGTGCTGCACCGGGTCGCGCCGGCCCGACGACGTCCGCCGGCCCCGCTCGGCACCCGCGCCGAGCACGTGGGTCAGCTCCTCGGGGATCTCGGACAGGAACCGGCTCGGCGGGTAGTAGTCGGTGGCGCCGAACAGCATCCGGCTCCAGGCATGGCACAGGTACAGGCGCTCGCCGCGCCCGCGTGATCCCGACGTAGCAGAGCCGCCGTTCCTCCTCGAGCTCGTCGGGGTCGCCGAGGCTGCGGGTGTGCGGGAACACCCCGTCCTCCATGCCGGTGAGGAACACGACCGGGTACTCCAGCCCCTTGGCCGTGTGCAGCGTCATCAGCGTGACCGCGCTCTGGTCGCCACCTTCGCCCTCGGCGGCGTCCAGGTCGGTGACCAGCGAGATCGCCTCGAGGAACGCCTGGATGCGGGCCAGGCCCTGCGGGATGACGACGTCGCCGGTGGTGGTCTCCGCCGTGCCGACCCCGGCGATCCCGGGCAGGCCCGACACGTCACCCGCATCGAGCGCCTGGTCGAACTCGCGGCAGACCCCGACCAGCTCCTGGAGGTTCTCCATCCGGCCCTGGGCCTCGATCGACCGCTCGGCCTCGAGCTCGGCGAGGTACCCGGTCTGCTCGAGGATCGCCTCGACCGTCGGCGAGATGCCGCGCCCCGCGACCTCCTCGAACTGGTACATGAGCTCGAGCAGGTCGTTGATGCCGCCGAGCGCCTTCCCGGTGACGCCGGCGGCGACCGCCCGTGAGAGCGCGTCGCGGAACGTGATGCCGGCGCCCTGCGCGTACGCCGACACCTTGTTCACCGAGGTGTCGCCGACCCCGCGCTTGGGGGTGTTCACCACCCGACGCCAGCTGACCTCGTCGTCGGGGTTCACCAACGCCCGCAGGTACGCGAGGACGTCCTTGACCTCGCGTCGGTCGTAGAACTTCACGCCGCCGACCACGCGGTAGGGCACGCCGGCGCGCACCAGCGTCTCCTCGATCACGCGGCTCTGGGCGTTGGTCCGGTAGAACACCGCGACGTCGCCGAAGCGGTGGTGCTCGGTGTCGACCAGGCGACCGATCTCGTGCACCACGAACGCGGCCTCGTCGTGCTCGTCCTCGGCGTGGTACCGCGTGATGAGCTCGCCCCCGACCTGCTCGGTCCAGAGGTGCTTCGGACGACGGGCCGCGTTGTTGGCGATGACGGCGTTGGCCGCGTCGAGGATGCGCTGGCTCGACCGGTAGTTCTGCTCCATCACGATGATGGTCGCTTCGGGGAACACCTCCTCGAACTTCAGGAGGTTCCGGAAGTCGGCCCCACGGAATTTGTAGATCGACTGATCCTGGTCACCGACCACCATCACGTTGCGGTGCTCCTCCGTGAGCAGCCGCACCAGCTCCCACTGCGCGACGTTGGTGTCCTGGAACTCGTCGACCAACACGTGCCGGAATCGCGTGCTCCACCGCTCGCGGGCGTCGGCGTGGTCGCGGAAGAGGTGCACCGTCTGCACCAGCAGATCGTCGAAGTCGAGTGCGGACGCCTCCAGCAGTCGCCGCTGATACTCGCGGTACACATCGGCGACCCGCTTCTCCGGCGGTGTGAACGCCCGGTCGGCGGCCTGCTCCCAGGAGACCAGCTCGTTCTTCAGCGCCGAGATCGCACCGTGCAGCCGGCGCGGCGGGAAGCGCTTCGGGTCCAGGTCGAGGTCGCGCCGCACGTAGTCGACCAGCCGGACGGCGTCGGCCTGGTCGTAGATGGAGAACGACGACCGGTACCCGAGCACGGGCGCCTCGCGCCGCAGGATGCGCGAGCACATCGAGTGGAACGTCGACACCCACATGCGCTGCGCGACCGGGCCGACCAGCTCGGCGACGCGCGTCTTCATCTCGCCGGCGGCCTTGTTGGTGAACGTGATCGCGGCGAGGCCGAACGGCGACACGCGCCGCTCGGCGATCAGGAACGCGATGCGGTGCGTGAGCACGCGGGTCTTGCCCGAACCCGCGCCGGCGATGACCATGATCGGACCGTCGGGTGCGGACGCGGCCTCGCGCTGCACCGGGTTCAGACCCTCGAGCACCGCGTCCGACGAGATCACTCCCGCATCGTACGCGTGTTCGGTCGCGCGACGAAGGTGTTCAGTCGCCCGAGGTGTCGGGCTGCAGCTCGAGCTCCTTGGTGGGCTCGGGCTCCTCCCGCCACGCCGCGCAGCAGCCGCGTGTGGTCGGCGTTGAGGGCGACGGTGAATGCCCCCGCAGCGTCGATCTCGAGCCCGAAGTAGGGCTGCCACTCGCTGTCGAGCGTGATCGACGAAGGATCGACCCCACGCGGGAGGCGGCAGAACCGCATCCGCTCGGTGTCGAACATCCAGGTGCTGTGGGCGGAGTCGATACGTCGCATAGAGGGTCTGTCTACCCTAGCCGTGACCCGCTGAGAGGGTGGGAAGAAGTCAGCTGGCCGCCTTCTCCATGTCGGGGGTGTACGACCCCGACCGGGCGGCGCTGTTGAGCTTGGCCCGGTGGAGGAAGGCGTCGCGCCCGGCGTCGACGTTGGCGGACTCGCCCTTCCACGCCTTGAGCGCCGGCGCCTGCAGGGCCCGCCCGTAGGAGAAGCTCAGCTGCCACGGGTGCGGACCCAGCTTGTTCATCGCGTTGAGGTGGGCGGTGGCGAGCTCGTCGGACTGGCCGCCGGAGAGGAACACGATGCCGGGGACGGCGGCCGGGACCGTGGCGCGGAAGCACCGCACCGTCGCCTCCGCGACCTCCTCGACCGTCGCCTTCTGCGACGAGCTGTAGCCGGCCAACACCATGTTGGGCTTGAGCAGCGTGCCGTCGAGGCGCAGCCGCTGCAGGTAGAGGGCCTCGTACAGCGCGTCGAGCACGTCGGACGTGACCTGGTAGGACCGCTCGATGCTGTGGTCGCCGTCCATCAGGACCTCGGGCTCGACGATCGGGACGATGTCGGCCTCCGCGCACAGCGCGGCGTAACGGGCGAGCGTGTGCGCGTTCACGTCGATGCAGTACGCGCTGGGCAGAGTGTCGGAGATCGAGTAGGTGGCGCGCCACTTGGCGAAGCGCGCGCCGAGCTCGCGGTACTCGGCCAGCCGCTCGCGCAGGCCGTCGAGGCCTTCCGTGACCGTCTCACCCTCGCTGAGCGCCAGCGGCTTCGCGCCGAGGTCGACCTTGATGCCGGGGATGATGCCCTGGTCCTCGAGGAGCTTCACCAGCGGGGTGCCGTCGGCCGCGGTCTGGCGGATGGTCTCGTCGAACAGGATCACGCCGCTGATGTACTCCGAGATGCCCTCGGCGGTGAACAGCATCTCGCGGTAGTCGCGCCGGTTGCTCTCGGTGGACTCGGTGCTGATCGAGTCGAAGCGCTTCTTGATCGTGCCGCTGCTCTCGTCGGCGGCGAGGATCCCCTTGCCCGGTGCGACCAGCGCCTTGGCGGTCGCGGAAAGGGTGGCGATGTCCATGGATCAGTGTCTCCTGGTCTCGGCTATCGGCCCATGCCGATGCCCTGGGCGCGCTGGAGCGACTTGCCTTCGGTCTGCAGCGACGGCGCCACCATGACCTCCGCCTTCTGGAACTCCTTGAGGGACTCGTAGCCGGTGGTGGCCATCGACGTGCGCAGCGCGCCGAACAGGTTCAGCGTGCCGTCGTTCTCGTGCGCGGGACCCACCAGGATCTCGGCGAGGGTGGCACGGTTGCCGGCGCGCACCCGCGCGCCGCGCGGCAGCGTCGGGTGGAACGTGGCCATGCCCCAGTGGTAGCCGCGACCGGGCGCCTCGTACGCGGCGGCGAGCGGCGAGCCGATCATCACCGCGTCGGCGCCGCACGCGATCGCCTTGGCCACGTCGCCGCCGGTGCGCATCCCGCCGTCGGCGATGACGTGCACGTAGACGCCGGTCTCGTCGAGGTGACGGATGCGGGCGCCGGCGGCGTCGGCGATGGCGGTGGCCTGGGGAACGCCGATGCCGAGCACGCCGCGGCTGGTGCACGCGTGGCCGGGGCCGACGCCGACGAGCACACCCACCGCCCCGGTGCGCATGAGGTGGAGCGCGGTCGAGTACGACGCGCACCCGCCGACGATGATCGGCACCTCGAACTCACGGATGAACTTCTTGAGATTGAGCGGCTCGGTCGTCTTCGAGACGTGCTCGGCGGACACGACCGTGCCCTGGATCACGAGGATGTCGAGCTCCGCCTCGAGCACGTGCTTGGCGTACTGCTCGACCCGCTGGGGCGTGAGCGACGCGCAGGCGACGACGCCGGCGTCCTTGATCTCCCGGATGCGGCGACCGATCAGCTCCTCCTTGATCGGCTCGGCGTAGATCTCCTGCATCCGCCGGGTGGCCTTCTCGTTCGGCAGCTCGGCGATCTCCTCGAACAGCACGTCGGGGTCGTCGTAGCGGGTCCACAGGCCCTCGAGGTTGAGGCACCCGACACCGCCCAGCTGGCCCATCTCGATCGCCACCCGGGGCGAGAGCGCGCCGTCCATCGCCGAGCCCATCACGGGCAGCTCGAACTTGAACGCGTCGAGCTCCCAGCTGATGTCGACGTCCTCCGGGTCGCGTGTCCGCCGGCTCGGGACGATCGCGATGTCGTCGAACCCGTAGGCCCGTCGCCCCGACTTGCCGATGCCGATCTCGACTTCCAACCCGGTACCTCCCGCAGCGGAGAAGGTTTCAGGTTACCCGGCGCCGTCACCCCCGCACGGCCTCGGGGGTCGGCACGCGGGCGACCGGTCAGACGCGCGTCCAGTCGTCCCAGTTGTCGGTGATCGGCAGCCCGAGGACCCGAAGGAGGAACGCGGTCAGGATGCGCGCGGTGGCGCCCCAGACCGTCTCGCCCTCGAGCTCGTAGAACTGCATGGCCCGCTCGACGGTCCCCTCGCCCCACGACCACCGCTCCTCGTGGAACACGCCGTCGGCGAGCAGCTCGGTGAGTGGCACGTCGAACACGCGGTCGACCTCCCGCGAGTCGGCGGTGATGACCGGCCGGCCGACGGTGAGCCCGACGAACGGTGTGATCGAGAATTGCCCGACCACGGTCGCCAGCGTGGGCAGGGTCGCGATCACGTCGACCAGCTCGCGGCGGAGGCCGATCTCCTCCTCCGCCTCCCGCAACGCGGCGTCGCGCTCATCGCGGTCGACCACCGGCTCGACCTTGCCGCCCGGGAAGGCGACCTCACCGCGGTGCGACGGCATGGTCTCGGGCCTCCGGGTCAGGACCAGGCGGACGTCGCCGTTCTCCTCGAACAGCGGCAGCAGCACCGCCGCCGCCCGGCCTCCGGGCGCGAGAGGAGGGAGCGGGGGCGGGACGTAGTCGGTGAACTGCGCGCGGACCCGGTCGAGGGTGATCGGGCCGGGGCCCGACGCGAGTGAAGCCCAGGGCGCCGCCGCGCCCGCCCGGGCCGTCGCCGGCCTCGGGATGCGCTGGCGGCCGCCCCGGGCCCCCGGATCGCGGGTCGTCAGCGCTACTTCTTCTTGGCGCTGCCGGCGACGACCTTGGCGAGCACGTCGCGGCTCGAGAGCACGAGCAGGTCGTCACCGTCGACCTGGACCTCGGTCCCGCCGTACTTCGAGTAGAGCACGACGTCGCCGACGGCCACGTCGACCGGGATCAGCTCGCCGGTCTGGTCCGAGCGCCGGCCCGGACCCACCGCGAGGACCTCGCCCTGCTGGGGCTTCTCCTTGGCGGTGTCGGGGATGACCAGGCCGCTCACGGTCGTCTCCTCGGCGTCACCGGGCTTGACGACGATCCGGTCTTCGAGCGGTTGCAGACTCATGGACGTGCCTCCTGCGGCGTGCAGACGGGGGTGGAAGGTGGCCGGCGAGCCTTTAGCACTCGCCAAGTGCGAGTGCTAAAGGTATCAGGAGCTCACCCGTCCCCACAAGTTGCCGGCGCGCTCAGCCGAGGCGGAGGTTGGGGTCGGCGCCGGCGTCCGAGCGGGGTGGGGCCGTCGGAACGGAGTCGCCACCACGCGGTGGCGGCGATCATCGCCCCGTTGTCGGTGCAGAGCTCCGGCGGTGGGAGGAACACGCCCCGCCCGGTGGCCTCGGCCGCCGCCGCCACCTTCGCCCGGAGGCGGGAGTTGGCGGCCACGCCGCCCCCGATGGCGAGCACCGGCGCGCCGGCGTCGTCGGCCGCGGCCAGCAGCTTGGCGACCAGCTGGTCGACGACCGCCTCCTGGAACGACGCCGCCACGTCCGCGACCGGCGCGTCCGGGTGCTTGCGGTGATGGGTGACGACCGCCGTCTTCAGCCCCGCGAACGAGAAGTCGGCCTCGCCCGGCATCGCCCGCGGGAAGCGCACGGCGGTGGCGTCGCCATCGCGTGCGAGACGGTCGATGACCGGGCCGCCCGGGTACCCGAGGCCGAGATGGCGCGCCACCTTGTCGAACGCCTCGCCCGCGGCGTCGTCGACGGTCTGGCCGATCGACGCGGTAGCGCCCGTGCGCCTCCATCACGACGGTCATGGTGTGGCCCCCCGAGACGATCAGCACCGCGAGCGGCGGCGCGAGATCGGGCTCGGCCAGCCACGCCGCGTGCAGGTGCGCTTCCAGGTGGTTGACGCCCACGTAGGGCAGGTCGGCGGCCAGCGCCAGCGCCTTCGCCGCGCTCACGCCCACGAGCAGCGCGCCGGCGAGACCGGGGCCGTGGCACGCCGCCACCGCGTCGAGGTCGGTGAGCTCGACGCCGGCCTCGACCAACGCCTCCGCGATGACCGGCGTGATCAGCTCCACGTGGGCGCGGCTCGCCACCTCGGGCACCACGCCACCGAAGCGGGCGTGCAGGTCGATCTGGCTCGACACCACCGACGAGAGCACGAGGCGGCCGTCCTCGACCACCGCGGCGGCGGTCTCGTCGCACGACGTCTCGATGCCGAGGACGAGCGTCACCAGCGCCTCGCCTCCTCGACGACCGTCTCCCCGGGCACCGTGCGCTCGATCGATGCGAGCAGCTCCGCGTACGCGGGCTGGTCGACCTCGTTCGCCCACATCACCAGCGCGTCCTCGTTGACCTCCTGGTAGTAGTTCTTGCGCACGCCCACGGGCTCGAACCCGAACCGCCGGTACATGTCCTGCGCGGCGGTGTTCGACATGCGCACCTCGAGCGTGAGCGCGGTCGCGCCGCGCCCGATGGCGTCGCGGGCGAGCACCAGGAGCAAGCGGGTGCCGATCTTCGCCCGGTGCCGCCGGGGATCGACGGCGATGGTCGTCACGTGCCCCTCGTCGAGCGTCATCATCAACCCCGCGTAGCCCGACCAGCTCGCGACCCACGCGCGCGACGTAGTACGCGCGGCGTGGCGCGCAGCGCGAGCTCGGACAGGAACAGCGACGAGCTCCACGGACGCGGGTACACCTGCTGCTCGATCCGCAGCACCGCGCGGATGTGGCGGCGCCGCATCGGCTGGATGGCGACGCTCAGCGCCTCGACGTCGGGTTCGGCGGCCATGGTCCCGGCTTACCCCGCCGCCGCCCGGTCGCCCCAGGCGATTTCGGCGTCGCTCTGGCGGAGGTAGAGCGGGCGCAGCTCCGCCGGCGGCTCGAACTCCTCCCGCTCGGCCCGGGCGGTGGCGAGGGTCACGAGCGCGCTGACGCTCGGCGCCGCGAACTCGCTGCCGGCCACCTCGGCGTGCTCGAGCGCGCCGAACTCCTCCGCGGAAGCGGCTCACGCCGTCGCCCGCGAGGAGCAGCCCGTGGGGCTCGAGCCCGGGTCGGCCGAGAGGTCGGCGACGAGCTCGGCGGGCGTGTGCACCGCGTAGTCGGAGACGCGTTGCACGCCGCCGGGCACCGGCCGGTACCGCGCCGCGAACACCTCGCGGCGGCGGGCGTCGAGCACCGCGACGATCATCCGGTCGGTGTGACGGAGCGGGTAGGCGACGAGGTCGAGGCTCGGGATGCCGACCACCGGGATGCGAAGGGCCTGCGCCATCACCTTGGCGGTGGTGACGCCGACGCGCAGCCCGGTGAACAAGCCGGGGCCGGTGCCGACCGCGATGGCGGCGAGGTGGCCGAGCTCGAGGTCGAGCTCGCGGCGCAGGTAGTCGATGGCGGGCGCGAGCTGTTCGGCGTGACGGCGGCCGCCGGTGAGGCGCACCTCGCCCAGCACCGCGCCCTGGTCGCCGAACGCCACCGACACCTGGGCGGTCGCGGTGTCGATCGCGAGCACGAGCACCTCAGTCCCCCGCGACGGCGGCGACCAGCGAGTCGCGGCGGCCGGCCCACGAGACCCCCGCGGCCTCGAGCCACACCGATCGCTCGTCGTCGTCGGCGCCGAGCTCGAGGTGCACATCGAGACGGTCGGCGGGCAGCAGCGCGCTCGACGCGGTCGCCCCACTCCACGACGGTCACCGCGTCGCTCCCCACCAGGTCGTCGAAGCCGAGGTCGTGCAGCTCCTGCAGGTGGTCGAGCCGGTACACGTCGACGTGCACGAGCGGCGTGGGGGCGTCGTACTCGCGCACGACGGTGAACGTCGGGCTCACGACCGGCTCGCTGATGCCGAGCGCGACCGCGATGCCCTTGGCGAACACGGTCTTGCCGGTGCCGAGCTCGCCGTCGAGCACCACGACGTCGCCGGCGCGCAGCAGCGCGCCGACGCGGCGCGCCGAGCGCGTGGGTCTCGTCGGCGGTGCGCGTCGTCGCCGACAGCTTCATCGGCTGCGCGTCGCGCGCGCGAGCGCGCGCTTGACCACGACGAAGTCGGCGCGCGCCTGGGCCAGGGCCGTGCCGCCGTTCCGCAACACCGCCGACGGGTGGAACACGGGGATGAGCACGCCGTCGCGGTACGGGAACTCGCGGCCGCGCAGCTTGGTGATGCCGTCCTTGGTGGAGAGCAGCAACTTGGTGGCGAAGTTCCCGAGCGTCACCACCACCTTCGGATCGATGAACTCGACCTGGGCCTCGAGGTAGGGCCGGCAGCTCTCGATCTCCCCGGGCTCCGGGTCGCGGTTGCCGGGCGGCCGGCACTTCACGACGTTGGCGATGTACACGTCGGCGCGGGTGAGCCCGATCCCCTCGATGAGGCTGGTGAGCAGCCGCCCGGCGCGGCCGACGAACGGCTCGCCGGTGAGGTCCTCCTGCTCGCCGGGGCCCTCCCCCACGAAGAGCAGGTCGGCGTTCGGGTCCCCGACCCCGAACACCACCTGGGTGCGGCTGGCCGCCAGGGGGCACTTGGTGCACGCGAGCGCCTCCCGCTCGAGATCGGCGAACGAGGCGAACGGAGGTGGTTGGAGGAGCGACACGGTGGGACCCGGCCTGTCAGGGTGCCGTCCGATGGTACGCGACCGCATCGCGGATCGCCTCGGCCGTCACCTCGGTGACCATCACCCGCAGGCGGTCGAGGTGGGCGTCGACCGTGCCGGTCGCCACCGACGAAGGCGAGATCGCCGTCGTGACGGGTGTGCGACGGGTGGATCGCACGCGCCATGCCGTGATGCGCGCTGCGGGCCAGCAGGTGGCACTCGACCTTCGAGCACCGGGCGTTGGTGGCGACGACCACCAACGTCGTGTTGGTCCCGGCGCCCGACGGATCCTCCTCGAAGGGCGCGGGGTCGGGGAAGCCCGGCGCGTCGGCCGGCGCGCCCGACCCGACGAGCAGGCCCCCGTCGTCGCCCACGATGTCGCCGACCGCGTTCACCACCGCGATCGCACCGACCACCACGTCGCCGTCACGCGCCGACGCGCTGCCGAGGCCGCCGGTGGTGCCGTGCTCGGCACCCCGCCACTTCGCCACCCGAGCCCCGCGGCCGGCGCCGACGCGCCCGGTCGTGAAGACGGCGGCGGGATCCTGCGCCGCGGCGAGCGCGGCGCGGCCCTCCTCGGGCCCCGGGCGCAGGCCGCCGGACGCGACGAGGTCGAAGATCGCCGCGGTCGGCACGATGGGCACCGGCCCGCCCAGCGTCGGGAAGCCGCGGCCCTGCTCGGCGAGCGCCTGCATCACGCCGTCGGCGGTGGCGAGCCCGAACGCCGACCCGCCGGTGAGCACGATCGCGTCGACGTGCTCGACGGTGGCGAGCGGGTCGAGCACCGCGGTCTCGCGCGTCGCGGGCGCGCCGCCGCGGATCTCGACCGAGCCGACGGTCTCCGGTGGCAGCAGCACGACGGTCACGCCGGTGTCGTCGCCGGTCCAGTGCCCGGCCTGCACCCCCGGGACGTCGGTGATCACGTCAACCGGCCGAGGCGGCGGAGCTCTCGTCGAGCCGGTCGGCGGCGCCGGCCTGGTGCTCGCGCGCGAACTCCATGATGAGCGCGTCGACCGCTTCGGTGCGCTCGTACATGAGCATGTGGCCGGCCCCTGGGAACTCGACCAGGCTGGCGCCCGGTACGAGGTCGACGATGCGGCGCGAGTCGCGCGGCGGCGTCAGCGCGTCGGCGGTGCCCACCAGCACGAGGGTGGGCACGTCGATCGACGGCAGTCCCTTGGTGAGGTCGAGGCTGAGCAGCGCGGTGCCCGCCGCGCGCGTCGTGTCGCGGCTGCACGCAGCGAGCATCTCGCGGGTCGCCTCGACGTGGCTCGGGTGCGGGTCGTCGCCGAAGCCGATCCGCGCCAACAGGAACCCGAGGTTGCGGGGGCGCATGAACGCGGTGACGTCGGGACCGAAGCGCGAGACGTTCCAGCGCCTCGCGCACGCGGCGGGCGTCGCTCACGAGGTTGTGCGCGGCGGTGGACTGCAGCACGAGGCCGCGCACGCGTTCGTGCAGCACGTCGGGGTGACGGATGGCGAAGGCCTGCACCGCCATCCCGCCCATCGAGTGCCCGACCAGCACCGCGTCGTGCAGGTCGAGCCCCTCGAGCACGCTGCGGAGGTCGTCGGCCAGGTTCTCGATCGAGTGGCCGGTCTCGCCGGCCACCGACTCGCCGTGCCCGCGGGAGTCGAACGCCACCGCCCGGAACCCGGCGGCGGGGAACGACTCGAACTGCTTGGCCCACACGCGCGACGAGAGGGTGACGCCGTGGCAGAACACCACCGGCGGGCCGTCGCCCCGCCAGATGGTGTAGATGGTGCCGCGGTCGTGACTGTCGAGGACGCGCATGGCGTCGAACTCGGGCACGAGGGGCACCCCGGCGTCGGGATCCTCGCGGTGACGCAGGCGCGCCACGAGCGCGCGTTCGGTCGCGTAGGCGATGCCGACCGCGCCGGCAGCCACGCCGGCGACGATCCCGGTGCGCTTCAGCGCCCGCGGTGCCATCAGACGGGTCGATTCCGTTCCGGCGTCCGAGCCATGGGGCCACGCCTCCACTGCATCTTCATCTACGCGCCCTCGCCGACGTAGGTGCGCGGCACGCGCGGCCGATGCCCGTGACGATCTCGTAGGAGATGGTGCCGAGGCGCTCCGCCCACTCGGTGGCGGTGACCTCGTCGCCACCCTGGCGGCCGATGAGCACGACCTCGTCGTCGACGTCCGCGGGGGCGTCGCCGAGGTCGACGAGGAGCTGGTCCATCGTCACGACGCCGACGATCGGGCGGCGCCGGCCACCGATCAGGACCTCGCCGCCGGCGAGGCCGAGGTTGCGGGGCACACCGTCGGCGTACCCCGCGGGCACCGTCGCGACCCTTCCCGACGGCCCGACCTCCGACCGCAACCCGTAGGACACGCGCGCACCGGCCGCCAACGTCTTCACCATGGTGACGCGCGCCCGCAACGAGAGCGCCGGCAGCAGCGTGACCCCCGCGTGGTCGGCGAGCACGGGCGCGGGGGGCACGCCGTAGCAGGCGATGCCGATCCGCACGAGGTCGTAGCGCGCGCGTGGGTCGGTCAGGAGACCGGCCGAGTTCGCGGCGTGCGCGAGCGGAGGTCGCAGGTCGCGTGCCGCCGAGCGCGTCGAGCACCGCGTCGAACCGGCCCAGTTGGTCGGCGGTGTACGGGTTCCCGGGCTCGTCGGCGACGGCGAGGTGCGTGCACACGCCGGCGAGGGTGAGCTCGTCGCGCGCCGTGACGTGCGCGGCGAGCGCCACCGCGTCCTCGGGGGTGCAGCCCACGCGGTGCATGCCGGTGTCGACCTTGAGGTGCACGTCGAGGGGTTCGGCGCGCCCGGCGTCGGCGACGGCCTTCGCCAGCGCGTCGATCCCCGGCTCGGTGTAGACGACCGGCGTCAGGCGCTGCGCGACGACCCGATCGGCGACGCGCGGCGCGGGCTCCGACAGCAACATGACCGGGGCGTCGACGCCCGCGGCACGCAGCTGCTCCCCCTCGTCGACCCGGGCCACGCCCAACCAGGTCGCACCGGCCTCCAGTGCCGCCCGCGCCACGGGCACCGCGCCGTGGCCGTACCCGTTCGCCTTCACGACCGCCAGCAGCTGGGCCGGCGCCGCGAGGTCTCGCAGAGCGCGAACGTTGGCGCGGATCGCGTCGAGGTCGACCTCGCTCCACACCAATGTCGGGTCGATGTCGCTCCGCCGTCCCGCTCTCCGAGCACGGCTCCGCTGCATCTCCACTGCGCGCGCCTCGGCGTCGGACGGGTTCATCGTCGCCCGCTCTCGTCGCTCATTCCCCCACTCCCAAGGCTTGCAGCGTACGCGGCAGTCCCGGGACGAGGTCGCCGGCGACCAGCCCCGGGCCGTCGGTCGCGACCAACCGGTCGGCGGTGGCGCCGTGCACCCACGCCGCCGCCGCGGCCGCCTCGAACGACTCCATCCCCCTTGCCAGGAAGCCGGCGATGATGCCGGTGAGCACGTCCCCGCTGCCGGCGGTGGCGAGCGCCGCGCCTCCCGTCGGGTTGAGCGCCAGCGCCCCGCCGGGGAAGGCGACGACGGTGCCGGGTCCCTTCAGCAGCACGACCGCGCTCGACCGATCGGCCAGCGTGCGCGCGGCCTCGATGCGGTCGTCGCCCACCGGCCGGCCCATCAGCCGCTCGTACTCACCGCTGTGCGGCGTGAGCACCGCCGGCGCGCCCAGGGTGCGGCGCGCGTCGAGCGCCGCGAAGTCACCGGCCAGGGCGTTGAGGCCGTCGGCGTCGAGCACCAGTGGCACCCGCGCCTCTGCCACCAGCGCGCGCACCGCGTACTGCGTCTCGGGGTCGGTCCCGAGGCCGGGACCGACCGCCAGCGCGCCGAACCGACCGATCGACGCCAGCACCGGCTCGGCCGCGTGCCGGGCGAGGGCGCCGCTCGGCGTCGCCGGCAGGGGAGCGCGTGATCACCTCGGTCCCGGACGCCGTGCGCGCCGCCTCCTCACCGGGAAGCCCGCACCACACGATGCCGGCACCGGCCCGCATCGCGGCATGGCTCACGAACATCGGGGCGCCGGTCATGCCGCCCGAGCCACCGACGACCATCGCCCCCGACCGCCATTTGTGCGTGTCAGGCGCCCGGCGCGGGAGCCAGGCGCGCACGTCGTCGTCGGTCACCAATCCGGGGTGCGGCCCGGGCCCGAGGTCGATCCCGATGTCGGCGACCACGACCTCCCCGGCGTACGAACGACCGGGCTCGAACACCAGACCGGGCTTGCGGGCGGCGAACGTCACCGTGCGCGTCGGCGCGCACGGCGGGCCCGAAGGCGAGGCCTCGCAGGCCGTCCACGCCCGACGGGATGTCGACCGCGACCGTCGGACCGTTCCACGCCACCAGCTGCTCGGCCACGAACGCGGCGTTGCCGTCGAGCGCGCCGCGGAAGCCGGTGCCGTACATCGCGTCGACGACCACGTGCGCGTCAGCCAGCGCCCGCGTGAACGCGACCTGGTCGATGCCCGCGGCCAGCTCGAACACCCGCGTCCGCATGCCCCATCCCGCGAGCACGCGCGCGGCCACGAGCCCGTCGCCGCCGTTGTTGCCCTGGCCGCACACGAGCACGACGCGCTGCCCGTAGGTCCCGTGTGCGACCCGCCGGCACCTCCCACGCCACGGCCCGGCCGGCACGGTCCATGAGCACCTCGACCGGGGTGCCGGCGGCGATCGTGCGCCGGTCGGCCGCGTTCATCTCGTCCGGGGTGAGGACGGGCTCCACCGCGTGGTCCTCAGCCCAGCGCGAGCACCACCGCCATCGCGGTGGCGTCGGTGTGGGTGAGCGAGAGCTGCCAGGCCCGCACGCCGCGCTCGGCGGCGAGCGTGGCCGCCGCGCCGTGCAGCGCGAGCGATGGCGCGCCGCTGTCGTCGCGCACCACCTCGACCTCGCGGAACGCGAACGCGCCGAGGCCGGCGCCCAGCGCCTTCATGACCGCCTCCTTGGCGCCGAAGCGGACGGCGAGGCTGTGCACGGGGTCGTGCTGACCGTACGCGTACTCCTGCTCGCCCGCGGTGAAGAGGCGGTCGGGCAGGCTGGCGCGGCGGGCCAGCGCCTGCCGGAACCGCTCGATCTCGACGAGATCGGTGCCGAGGCCCCGGATCCCGAGCGGCGCGTTCATGAGGAGGCGTTCACGTGCGGGCCTTCATGCGAGGGCGCCCACGTCAGCGCCAGCGGTCGGCGAGGACGTAAACCGGCTCGGTGAGCAGGTCGACCACGTCGAACCCGGCCAGGCGGCTGTCGTCGAACGTCGGCGTGGTTTCCGTGACCGCGTCGCGGAGGGCGCCGTAGCGGCCCTGGTAGCCCTGCAGCACGGTGCGGGCGACGTCGGCGGGGAGGTGCTCGACGAAGCGAGCCTGGAGCAGCGTGACGCCCACCGTCTCGTTGTCCTTGACCTCGGGCACGATGATCACGGTGCGCTGGTCGCGGCGGCCCCGCGCGACGGTGACCTCGCGCTGGGTCGCGACGCGGTGCTTGGTCCCCACCAGGCGGGGGTCGTCGTCGGTGCGCGACCGCAGGTCGACGGAGATCCCGCCCCGGTCGACCACGTGGATGGTCGCGTCGTCGGCGTCGACGTCGCCCTCGATGCGGTAGCGGGTGAAGCCGACGATCTGCTCGACCGCGGGGTCGAGCGCGACCAGCGTGCGCAGCGCGCGGTAGCTGAGCGCGTCGCGCGCGGCGCCGGCCGCGAGCACCTCGCGCACCAGCGCGACCTGGAGCAGCTCCTCGTCGGAACGGGAGATGCCGACGGTGACCGTCTTCGCCTGGTGCTTGATCGCGTCGACCGGCCGGGTGAGCTCCTCGATGCCGGCGGTCAGCGCGGCGGTGAGGTCCTCGACCACGCGGCTCGGCGTGCCCACCGCGCCGTGCTCCACCTGGTACACGTCGAGCGGCACGATGCCGGTCGCGTAGCGCAGCAGCGACGCGATGCGCACCGCGGTGCCGGCTTCGAGGTGGCCGTCGTACCCGCCGACCCGCACGCCGTCGAGGAACGTCGCCGCCGGCCCCTCGATCGCGGGTTGGAGGCGGGCGAGGACGTCGAGGCCGCCGTCGGCGGCCGAGACCGCGAACTGGATCGCGGCGCGCGCCTCGCGCAGCGGTCGCGCCGAGGCGTCGATCGCGAGCGCGGCCTCGTACCCGAAGAGATGGCCGGCCATGGCCGAGAGCACGAACGCCACGTCGGCGTGCACCACCGGCACGGGGATGGTCTCGAGCGCGGCGGTGAACCGCCGCTCGCCGTCGTTGGCGATCACGATCGGCGCGGCCCGGTGGGCGCGGTAGATCGCGATCTCCTTGGCCACGTCGTCGGCGTTCGAGCCCTGCAGCCCCGCCGCGCACACCACCACGAGCGGCTCGGCCGACAGGTCGATGTGCTTCTTGTCCTCGGTGGCGTCGAACGAGATCGACTTGTAGCAGAGCTCGGAGGCCTTGATCCGCACCTCCGCCGCGGCGATGCGGTTCGCGGCCGTTGCCGACGACCGCCCAGTAGCGACGCGACAGCGCGTGCCGGCGCGCGATCTCACCGATGGCGTCGCGCTGTCCCAGCACGCGGACCATCGCGTCCGGGAGCGAGCGCAGGGCGTCGAGCAGCTCGTGCACCAGCGCCGGATCGGGCGTCGTCACCTCGGTGGCCAGCGCGATCGCCAGCAACGACCCGGCCGCGATCTGCGCGTAGAACGCCTTCGTGGACGGCACCGCCATCTCCACGTCGCGTCCGTCGGACGTGTAGAGCACGCCGTCCGACTTGTCGACCAGGTCGCTGTTGCGCCGGTTGACGATCGACACGACGGCGGCGCCGCGGGCGCGCGCCAGGTCGGCGGTCCGGTTGGTGTCGGTGGTGGTGCCGCTCTGGCTGATGGCGACGACCAGCGTGTCGGACATGTCGTCGCGCAGCTGGAAGCCCGAGAACTCGGTGGCGACGACGGCCTCGGCGCGCAGCTGGTCGTCGGCGAGCGCGGCGAGGACGGCGGCCAGGCTCTGGCCGGCGATGGCCGCGGTGCCCTGGCCGATGACCACGACCCGGCGGATGCGGCCGTCGCGCAGGCGGGCGCGTACGTCGTCGGGCAGCGTGTCGGGCCCGAGCGCGACGTCGAGCTGCCCGTCGCGCTCGACGACCTTCCCGCGCAGCGTCTTGCGGAACGACGCCGGCGCTTCCGACATCTCCTTCAGCAGGAAGTGCGGGAAGTCGCCGCGGTCGATGTCGCGCGTCGTGATCTCGGCGTGCTGCAGCTCGTCGGGCGTCACCGGCAGCGGCGTGCCGTCGAACGCGAAGCGCCGGATGCCTTCGAGCGTGCCGGCGTGTTCGGCGTCGAGCACCACCACCTGGCCGCGGGTCGCCGCCGCCCGCTCGGGGTCGGCCGGCGTCTCGCCGTCCATGCGCAGGTACGTGGCGGTCTCCTCGACCAGACCGTAGGGCTCGCTGGCGACGACGAAGGCGTCCTCCACCAGCCCCACGTAGAGGGCCTGGCCGCTGCCGCGGAGGGAGAGCAGCAGCTCGTCGGGCGCCGCCGCGGTCTGCGGCGGCGATCGCCCATCGAACCGGCGAGCTCGCGACACCGTGGTGCGGAACGCGTCCTCCACGGTGCCTCCCGCGGCCAGGCGCCGGGAGACCAGCGTGGGGATCACCTTGGCGTCGGTGGTGATCTCGGCCGGTACCTGCAGCTGCTCGAGCGCCTTGAGGTCGGCGTAGTTGTCGACGTCGCCGTTGAGCGCGCCGACCACGTAGGGCCGCTCGTCGCCGTCGAGCTCCTCGTGGTTGAGCGGGTGCGCGTTCGCCTCGGAGATGATGCCGACGCTCGCCCACCGCGTGTGGCCCGAGCACCATCACCTCGGCCGCGGGGTCGGCGAGCGCGAGGTGCAGCAGCGGGTCGTCGCGGATCGCGGCGCGGAGGACGGCGGTGTTGTCGCCCAGCTCGCCGATCTCGGCGGCCGCCTTGTACACGAACGACATCGACGTCGCCCATGGCGCGCACCGAGCCGGAGCCGAAGAGCGGGTCGTCGGCGCGCACCGCGACCAGCCGCCCCACCGCCGGTTCGTCGAGGTCGAGGCCGTGGTGCCGCACGAGGAGGTGCAGGCCGGCGGAGTCGCGGCCGCGCACCTCGAGCCGGTCGATCGCCGACAGCGCGACCTGGATCGAGAGGAACGCCTCGATGGCGGCGATCGACGGGTCGGCGCCGGCGAGGGCGCCGACCTCCGTCGCGGTGCGGAGGCGGTCGCGGCCGACCGCCCACACCGCGTCGCGCGCCCGCACCAGCGCCGCGTTCACCCGTTCCAGGTCGGCGGGCGCCAGCGTCGCGCCGAGACCGCCGTCGAGGTCGGCCTCCACCCGGTCGAGCCAGGCGGTCAGCTGGTCGACGCGGTCGCCGACGAGGAGGGCGGACTGGGGATCGCCCAGCAGGGCCCGGACGCCGGGCACGCCCCGCAGCTCTCGGTCGACCCCCTCGACCCCCGACGCCGCGCTGCGGAGCGTGTCGGTGAGGTCACCGTCCGTTGCGCCGGCGTCGGTCGCGGCGAGCACGTCATCGAGCCGGCGCACCAGCGCCGCCGCGTCCGGCACCGGGCGCGTCGCGTGGCGGCGGACGACCCCGACGATGCCACACATGGCAGGAAAGGTTAGAGGAGCGGGGGCTCGAGCTAGAGCCGAGCGGGCGTGGAGCGGGAGGCGGCGTGCTCGACCAGCTCGACCAGCCGGTCGGCGGCCTCGGCCGCGGCCTCGGCGTCGACCGACTCCACCATCACCCGCACCAGCGGCTCGGTGCCCGACGGCCGCACGAGCACCCGGCCGTCGTCGCCCAGCTCGTCGTCGACGTCGCGCACGCGGCTCCAGAAGGCGGTGTCGCCCCGGAGCTGGTCGGCACCGCCGACCGCGACGTTGCGGAGGACCTGCGGGACCCGGGTGAGCACCGACGCCAGCTCGGAGAGCGGCCGCCCGCGCCGGGCCATCGTGTCGAGCAGCACGATGCCGGTGAGGGTGCCGTCGCCGGTGGTGGCGTGGTCGGCGAAGATCACGTGCCCCGACTGCTCGCCCCCGAGGGTGAGGTTGCGCCGCTCCAGCACGTCGAGCACGTTGCGGTCGCCCACCGGCGTCTCGATCAGCGCGACGCCGTAGGGCTCGAGCGCCCGGCGCAGCCCGAGGTTCGACATGACGGTGGCGACGACCGCGTCGCCGCGCAGCAGCTTGCGGTCGTGCAGGTCGATGGCGGTGATCGCCAGGATCTCGTCTCCGTCGACGAGGACACCGCGCTCGTCGATCGCGATCACGCGGTCGGCGTCGCCGTCGAACGCGAGCCCCGCGTCGGCGCGCGCCACCAGCACCGCCTCCTGGAGGTCGCCGGGGTGCGTGGACCCGCAGCCGGCGTTGATGTTCACGCCGTCGGGCGAGGCGTGGATCACCTCGACGGTGGCGCCC
Organism: uncultured Actinomycetes bacterium; assembly: GCA_963819475.1. Taxonomy (GTDB): domain Bacteria; phylum Actinomycetota; class Acidimicrobiia; order IMCC26256; family DASPTH01; genus DASUAS01. Next base: position 42,047 of record CAWFWE010000007.1, on the reverse strand, counting down.
AGCGCTCGCAACGCCGTGGGCGCGGCGCGGAATGCCGCGCCGTTGCCGCAGTCGACCACCACGTGCAGGCCGCTGAGCTGCCGGCCCTGCAGGGCGTCGACGAGCGTGGCCACGTAGTCGTCGAGCGCGCCGCGGTGCTCGATCGACACACCGACGCCCACGCCCTCGGGCCCGGGTTCCGGCTGGGTGACCGCGAGCGCGCGGAGCTCCTGCTCCACCTGCAGCTCGAGCGACTCGGGGATCTTGCGCCCGCCGGCCGCGAAGAGCTTGACGCCGTTGTCGCCGTACGGGTTGTGGCTGGCGGAGATCACCGCCGCCGGCGCGCCGCGCTCACGGGCCACCTGGGCGACGCCGGGCGTGGGGAGCACCCCGGTGAGCACGACGTCGGCACCCTCGGCGCAGAGCCCGGCCACGAGCGCGGCCTCGAGCATCGGACCCGAGCGCCGGGTGTCACGCCCGATGACGAAGGGTTCGTCGGCACCGAGCACGCGCACCGCAGCGCGGCCGAGCGCGGTGACGAGCTCGGGGGTGAGCTCCCGGTTGGCAACCCCGCGCACCCCGTCGGTGCCGAAGCGCAGCGTCATGACGTCGGGACCGCGCGCGCCTCAGCGCTTCGAGTACTGCGGAGCCTTACGGGCCTTCTTCAAGCCGTACTTGCGCCGTTCCTTCTCGCGCGCGTCACGCGTCAGGAGCCCCGCCTTCTTGAGCTGCGGGCGCGCCTCCTCGTCGAGCGAGATGAGGGCTCGGGCGATGCCGAGGCGCAGCGCACCGGCCTGCCCGCTCACGCCACCACCGTCGAGGGTGGCGTCGACGTCGTAGACGTCGGCGGTCTGGGTGAGCCGGAGCGGTTCGAGGGCGACGACCCGGTGGGTGAGGATCGGGAAGTACTGCTCGAACGGCCGGCCGTTGACCATGATCACGCCGGAACCCGGGCGCAACCGCACTCGGGCCACCGCTTCCTTGCGGCGGCCGGTGCTCTGGATGAGGGGCTTGGGCACCTTCGACTCCTGTGAGAGATCAGCGCTTGGACGCCAGCGCGCGCGGCTGGGGCTGCTGGGCCTGGTGGGGATGGGTCGGGCCGGCGTAGACCCGCAGCTTGCGGATCATCGCCCGGCCGAGGCGGTTCTTGGGCAGCATGCCGCGGATGGCGAGGCGCACCACCCGCTCGGGGTTGCGCCCGAGGAGGTGCTCGAGGGACTCGCTGCTCAGGCCGCCCGGGTAGCCGGAGTGGCGGTGGTACCGCTTGTCGGCCAGCTTGCGTGCGCTGAGGTCGAGCTTCGCCGCGTTGACGATCACGACGTGGTCGCCGGTGTCGACGTGGGGCGCCCAGATCGGCTTGTGCTTGCCGCGCAGCAGGGTGGCCGCCTCGGTGGCGACCTTGCCCAGCACCTGGCCCTCGGCGTCGATCACGTGCCAGGCGCGGTTGATGTCAGCGGGTTTCGGGGTGAACGTGCGCAACGGGTCCTCACGAAAGGTTGCGGTGGCGCCGACCGCCGAGATCGGGGTCGGGCGCGAACGGACAATCTAGCCCGCGGCCGGTCCCCGCGGCAATCGGAGCCGCGCCGCCAAGACCTGCGGACCGGCGCTGGCTTCAGCCCCCCGCCCGAGCTGCCGATGTCTCCCCCGAGCCCCACGTCGGAATAGGTCCCATGCGTCGCGCCCCCGCCTCTCGCTCCCGTCGTTCCTGCCGCCCGCGCCGGCCTGCCCGGGTGCTCCTGGTCGGCGTCGTCGCCGCCTGCGCCCTCCTGGTCACCGGCTGCTTCGGCGCCGCCGAGCCCGGCGCGCCGGGGCTGATCACCTCGATCTGGGTCGACGGGCTGTCGCGGGCCTGGGACCTGGCCTTCCTCCCGTCCGGTCTGCCCGTCTACACCGAGAACGACTCGGGTCAGATCTCGGCCCGGTTCGGCGACGCCGACCGTCACCACGCGCTCGGGCGGGTCTCGAGCTTCGACGGCGGGTTCAGCGCCTCCGGCGAGGGCGGCCTCATGGGCCTGGCGATCGACCCCGCGTACGGCGCCGGGAACCTCCGCGCCTACCTCTGCTACTCGACCACCAGCGACAACCGCGTGGCACGGTTCGACCTGAACCCCGCCGCGAGCCCCGCGATCTCCAACTGGACGCTCATCGTCCAGGGGATCCCGCACAACCCGGGCTTCCACAACGGCTGCCGGGTGCGGTTCCAACCGGGGACCGGCGCGCTCTTCGTGGCGACCGGTGACGCCGGGTCCGCGACCGCGCCGCAGGACGACAACTCCCTCGGCGGCAAGATCCTCCGCGTCACGACCGACGGCGCCGCGTGGCCCGGCAACGCGTCCGGGAAGCTCTGGTACTCGAAGGGCCACCGCAACCCGCAGGGCATCGCCTTCCGCCCTGGGAGCAACGACCCGTACTCCGTCGAGCACGGGCCCGACGTGAACGACGAGGTCAACAAGCTCGTGAACGGCGGCAACGCGGGCTGGAACCCCGACAACGGCGCCGGCGGCTACGACCCGTCCAGGCCCATGACCGGCCCCGGGGCGACCGAGCTCCCGACCTGGGTCTCGGGCGGCGTCACCGTCGCCCCGTCGGGGGGCACCTTCCTCGTCGGCCCGCAGTGGAAGACGTGGGACGGCGCGCTGGCCGTCGCGTGCCTCGACGGCAGCCCGTCGGTCGGGCAGCGCCTGCTCGTGATGAGCCTCGACGGTCCCGGCACCGGTCTCACGCACCCGCCGGCGTCGACGCTCGCGATCTCCCAGCGGCTCCGGGTACCGGTCCAGGGACCCGACGGCAACCTGTACGTCGTGACCGACGGCGACGGCGGCCACGGCGGGATCTGGAGGGTCCTCCCGCTCTGACCGACCGGTGAGGCTCTCGTGCGCCAGTCGCTACCCTGACGCCGTGTCCAGCCTCGATGCCGCGCTCGACGTGCTGCTGGACGGGCGGCTCGCACCGATCGTCGACATGGTGACTTGGCGCACCGGTCCCGACACGTACGAGGCGGCGAGCGCCGACGGGCGGGTCGAGTTCCGGCGGGTCGACGCCGCCGACGCCGCCGCCGGCGGCTACCTGCGGACCGGCGGCACGGGGAAGGATCCGGTCGCCGACCAGTCCCCCGACCGGCTCGTCGGCCTCACCGCCGAGCTGGCCGACCCCCACCCCGCGCGCGACGCCAACTCGTACCCGTTCGCCTACGACCACATCGCGCAGCTCTTCGACCATCCGGCCGCGCCCGACCTCTGCGTGCTCCACACCGGCGCGCACAACTGGGAGGACCAGGGCGGCCACCGGGGCGAGCACGGCTCGCTCGGCATCGTGCAGGCGCGGGCGCCGTTCGTCGTCGCCGGGAAGGGCGTGCGCAGCGACGGTCTCGTGCCCCGAGCCGGGCGGCTGGTCGACGTCGCGCCCACCATCGCCGCGCTCCTCGGTTGCGAGCCCGACGCGCGCGGCCACCACCTCGCCGGGCAGGACGGCGTCGTGCGCACCGACGTGCTCGATCCCGCGGGCGGGCGGCCCGGCGCACGTCGTCGGGTTCCTGTTCGACGGCGTCAACCCGAACGTCCTCTACGCCATGGCCGCCGCCGGCCAGGCGCCCAACGTCGCCCGCCTGATCGAGATGGGGACCGCGTACGAGTGGGGGGCGATGGCCGGGCTCCCGACCGTCACGCTCGCCAACCACACGTCGATCCTCACCGGCCGTCTCCCCGGCCACCACGGGATCCTCCACAACGCCTGGTTCGACCGCGCCCGCGGCGAGCAGGTGATCACGAACTCGCAGGCCACGTGGCCGTGGGCGATGGAGCACCTCACCCCCGGGGTCGAGTCCGTGCACGACGTCATCCACCGCGCCCGTCCGGACGCGTTCACCGCTTCGGTGAACGAGCCCTGCGACCTCGGTGCCGACTACTCGACCTTCGACTGGTTCCGCCGGGGCGAGGTGCCGCCGATCCCGGAGTCGCCCGAGGGGCTGCCGCACACCACCGAGCGGTTCGTGCGGCCGTCGAAGGACTACTCGTGGTCGTCGGTCGTCGACCACATGGGCGCGGAGCAGGCCGTCGGCATCTGGTCGGGTCACTACCGCGACCTGTCGTTCCCCGCCCCGACGTTCATGTGGTGCAACTTCACCCTCACCGACTCCGCGTTCCACGAGGGCGGCCCGTTCTCGGAGATCGCGGCGGCGTCGGTGCGCGACTCCGACGCGCGCGTCGGCGACGTGCTGGCGGCGGTGGAACGCGCCGGTGCGTTCGACAGCACCGCGTTCGTGCTGGTCGCCGACCACGGCATGCAGGAGACCGATCCCGCGGTGCGCGGCGACTGGGACGTCGAGCTGCGCGCGGCCGGGATCGAGTTCCGCGACGAGGGCTACTGCTTCCTCTACCTCGACTGAACCCGGTTAGACGGCCTGGCCGACCGCCGTGCCGATGCCGAACGTGATCAGCGCGACCACCGCGCCGATGAGCGCCATGCGCAACCCGGCGCGGCCGGCGTGGCGTCCGGTGAAGATCGACGTCGCCGCGCCGACGCCGAACAGCGCCAGCACCGAGAGCACCGCGGCCACGACGGTCGGCGCGGCCCCGCTGCCGAACAGGAACGGGATCACCGGCAACGCGGCACCCAGCGCGAAGGCGGCGAACGACGAGAGCGCCGCCGTCCACGGCGAACCGAGCGTGCTCGGATCGAGCCCCAGCTCCTCACGCGCCAGCGTGTCGAGCGCGATCTCGTTGCGGTTCATGATCGTGTCGACCAGCGTGTGCGCGGCCTCGGGCGTGATGCCCTTGGCCCGGTAGATCATCTCGAGCTCGTCGCGCTCCTCCTCCGGGAAGGCGCGCAGCTCCGCCCGCTCGATGCGCAGCTCGTTCTCGTAGAGCTCGCGCTGCGACCGGATCGAGATCCACTCCCCGGACGACATCGAGAACGCACCGGCGACCAGCCCGGCGATGCCCGCGAGCAGCACGATGCTGTTGGTGGTGGTGCCGCCGGCGACGCCCATCACGAGCGAGAAGTTCGACACCAGCCCGTCGTTGATGCCGAACACGGTTGCCCGCAGCACCCCGCCGATCTCGGCGCGGTGACGACCCTCGGCGCGCGCGATTCGGCCGCCTTCGGGGATGCCCTGCATCGCCGCGATGGTGCGGCCCGCCGCCGCCTCCTGCTGGACCATGGCGTCGGTGGCCTCGGCGTCGGAGCGGTAGCGGTCGGCCTCGGCCGCCTCGGTGCGCAGCATGAGCGGGAGCACCGCCTCGGTGCCGAGGTACCGCGCGAGGAAGCACAGGGCCCGCACCCGGAACGGGACGCGCGGCTGGCGTGGCTCGACCCCCGACTCGCGCAACAGTCGGGCCCAGTGTGCGGCGTGACGTTCCTCGGCCGCGGCGAGTTGCAGGAACACGCCGCGTCGTTGGTCGTCGGCGTACTCGGCGAGCCCGCGGAACAGCGCGCCACCGTTCACCTCGTCGGCGTACATGTCGCGCAACCGGTCGATGCGCTTCGCGTCGATCGCCGCCTTCGCCACGACGTGAACGCTACCCACTCGCACCCCTTCGAGCATCCGTCAGTTCGCTGTCGTATGCGCAGGTGTACTGACGGATGTTCCTCGGTGTCGGTGGGTCAGTAGCCGACCTCCCAGAGGCACAGGCCGTGAGGCGCGCCTACCCTTCCTGCCGCGTTGCGGTCGCGCGCTCGCAGCAGCTGCAGGAGGTCACCGGCGCGGATCTTGCCCGCGCCGACGTCGACGAGCGTGCCCACGATCGAACGCACCATCTGCCAGCAGAACGCGGTGGCGGTGATGTCGTAGCGGACCACGCCGTCGCCGAGGTCGTGCCAGCACGACTCGAGCACCCGGCGCACCGTGGTCGAAGCCGCGGGACCCTTGCGGCAGAACGTGGCGAAGTCGTGCTCGCCGAGGAACGGGTCGGCCCCGAGGCGCAGCAGCCTGAGGTCGAGCGGCTCGGGCACCCACCACGCGGTGCGGGCCAGGAACGGATCGGGCGTGGGCCGGTTCACGATCGTGTAGCGGTAGGCGCGCCAGCGGGCCGAATGGCGGGCGTCGAACTCGGCGTCGACCAGCGCCGCGGTGCGCACAACCACCTCCGGCCCCAGCTGGCGGGTCACCGCGTGGGCGACGCGGTCGGGGTCGACGTCGGCGTCGCCGTCCACCGGGACCGACACCACCTGACCCCACGCGTGCACGCCGGCGTCGGTACGCCCCGCGCATGAGAGCGACAGGTCGTCGACCCGCAGCACCCGCCCGAGTGCGTCGCGCAGCACACCCTCGACCGTGCGCGTGTCGGGCTGCGCGGCGAAGCCGTGGAAGTCGGTCCCGTCGTACGCGACCGTGAGCCTGAGGACCGCGGACCCGCCCGGAGCCGCTGACGGCTCGCCGAGCGAGAGCTGGTTCACACCAATTCGACGCGCGCCATGGGCGCGTTGTCACCGGGACGCGGACCCAGCTTCAGGATGCGCAGGTAGCCACCGGGGCGGTCGCGGTAGCGCGGCCCGATCTCGGCGAACAGCTTGTGCGTGACGTCCTGGTCGTGGATGGTCGCGATCACCTGACGCCGCTGGTGCACGCCGCCGGTCTTGGCCTTGGTGATGAGGTGCTCGGCGTAGGGCCGCAGTGCCTTGGCCTTCGCCACGGTGGTGACGAGGTAGCCGGCCTCGAACAGGCTCGACGCCATGTTCGCCATGATGAGGCGCTGGTGGGCGGGATCACGCCCGATACGCGGACCCTTCTTGGGGGTCGGCATGGCTACTCCTTGGTCCGCAGGGCGAGGCCCCGCTCGTCGAGCTTCTGGAGCACCTCGTCGAGCGACTTCGAACCGAAGTTCGTGATCGCGAGGAGGTCGTCCTCGGTCTTCTGCACCAGCTGGCCGATGGTGTCGACCCGGGCGCGCTTCAGGCAGTTGCGCGGGCGTTCCGACAGCTCGAGCTCCTCGATCGGCAGCTCGAGGTCGGGCGACGCGGTCGACGGCGCGACCTCGCCCAGCTCGAGCCCGCGGGGCTCGTCGCTCAGGTCGGCGACCAGCGCCACGAGGTTGCGCAGCGTGTCGCCCGCCGACGACAGCGCGTCACGCGGCGAGATCGAACCGTCGGTCTCGATCTCGAGGGTGAGCTTGTCGTAGTTGGTGGCCTGCTCGACGCGGGTCGGCTCCACCGAGAACGCCACCCGCCGCACCGGTGAGAAGATGGCGTCGACCGGGATGAGGCCGATGGTCGACGTGCGCTTGTTGCGCTCGGCCGACAGGTAGCCGCGGCCCTGCTCGACGGTGAGGTCGAGGGCGAGGCGGCCCTTGGCGTTGACCGTCGCCAGGTGCAGCTCGGGGTTGAGGACCTCGACGTCGGCCGTGGTCTGGATGTCGCCGGCGGTCACCTCTCCGGGGCCGCGCGCGTCGAGGCGCAGGGTCACCGGCTCCTCGGCCGAACAGGTCAGCACGAGGTCCTTGATGTTCAGGATGAGGTCGGTGACGTCTTCCTTCACCCCGGGGATGACGTCGAACTCGTGGAGCGCTTCGTCGAAGCGCACCTGCGTGACCGCGGCGCCGGGGATCGACGACAGCAGGGTGCGGCGCAGGCTGTTGCCGAGCGTGTGGCCGAAACCCGGCTCGAGCGGCGCGATCGTGAACTGCTGCAGGTTGCCCTCGGCCTCGCCGGCCTCGACTTGGGGACGCTGGATGATGAGCATGGGTGCATCGCCTCTGATCTTGGTGATCTGGCCTGCCCGGTCCGCGGCCGCCGCGGACGGAGGGGACGGGGTTACTTGGAGTAGAGCTCGACGATGAGCTGTTCGCGCACGGGCACGTCGATCTGCTCCCGCAGCGGGAGGTCGCGCACCTCCGCCCTGAAGTCGGCGGGCGTGACGTCGAGCCACATCGGCACGGCACGGTCGAGCGTGTCGACGTTGTGGCGCAGCACGATCATCTTCTGGGCCTTGGGCGACATCTGGATCACGTCGCCCTTCTTCACCTGGTACGACGGGATCGTCACCCGCTTGCCGTTCACGAGCGCGTGGCCGTGGCGCACGAACTGTCGCGCCTGGTTGCGGCTGGCGGCGAAGGCAGTGCGGAACACGACGTTGTCGAGCCGCAGCTCGAGCATCCGCAGCAGGGTCTCGCCGGTGATGCCCTTCTCGCTGGCCGCCTCGGCGTACATGTTGCGGAACTGCTTCTCGAGCACGCCGTAGATGCGGCGGGCCTTCTGCTTCTCACGCAGCTGGAGCAGGTACTCGCTGTCGCGGATGCGACCACGACCGTGCTGACCCGGCGGGTACGGCTTCCGCTCGACCGGGCACTTCATCGTGTCGCACTTGGGGCCCTTGAGGAACAGCTTCATCCGCTCGCGTCGGCAGAGCCGGCAGACCGGTCCGGTGTAGCGCGCCATGACTCAGACCCTCCGCCGCTTGGGCGGCCGGCAGCCGTTGTGCGGGATCGGCGTGACGTCCTTGATGCCGACGACCTCGATCCCCGTGTTCTGGATCGTGCGGATGGCGGTCTCGCGGCCGGAGCCCGGACCCTTCACCACCACGTCGACCTTGCGCACACCGTGCTCCATGGCCCGCCGGGCCGCGGTCTCCGCCGCGAGCTGGGCCGCGAACGGCGTGCTCTTGCGTGAGCCCTTGAACCCCACGTTGCCGGCCGAGGCCCACGCGATGGTGTTCCCCGACTGGTCGGTGAAGGTGATGATCGTGTTGTTGAACGACGACTTGATGTGCGCCGTCCCGTAGGCGATGTTCTTGCGCTCGCGCCGCTTGGGACGTCGACCGCCGGCAGCCGGCTTGGCCATGCTTGCGTTCCCTCTTCTCTTCTCTTACTTCCGGGCCTTCTTGCGGCCGGCGACGGTCTTCTTCGGGCCCTTGCGCGTGCGCGCGTTGGTGCGAGTGCGCTGACCGTGCACGGGCAGGCCGCGGCGGTGCCGGAGTCCCTCGTAGCTGCCGATCTCGACCTTGCGCTTGATGTTCGCGGCGATCTCGCGGCGGAGGTCACCCTCGACCTTGAGGTTCTGGTCGACGTAGCCGCGGAGCTGCGCCACCTCGTCCTCGGTCAGGTCGCGCACCCGCGTGTTCGGCGAGATGGCGACCGCTTCGCAGATCTCCTTCGAGCGCGTGCGACCCACGCCGAAGATGTAGGTGAGCGAGATCTCCAGCCGCTTCTCGCGGGGGATGTCGACACCGGAGATTCGAGCCAACTCAGTACTCCTGCTTCTCGACTAGCCCTGGCGCTGCTTGTGGCGCGGGTTGACGCAGATGACCCGCACGCTCCCGTGGCGGCGGATCACCTTGCACTTCTCACAGATCTTCTTGACCGACGGACGGACCTTCATCGTGGTTCTCTCTCACTTGTAGCGGTAGGTGATCCGGCCTCGGCTCAGGTCGTACGGCGTGAGCTCGACCTGGACCCGGTCGCCGGGCAGGATCCGGATGTAGTGCATCCGCATCTTCCCGGAGATGTGCGCGAGCACCTTGTGGCCGTTCTCGAGCTCGACCCGGAACATGGCGTTGGGCAACGGTTCGACGACCGTCCCCTCGACCAGGATCGTGTCGTCCTTGGGCTTGGCCAGGACTCTCCCACCTACTTCGTGTCGGGCGCGCGGAAAAGGCGCGCAAAAGCTTCTAGGAGCCGACCGACCATGCTATATGGTCCGACCCCTGCCGAGCAATCGGACAAATGCCGCGGTCAGCCGGGCCGCGTCAGGACCTCGGGGCCGTGGTCGGTGACGGCGATGGTGTGCTCGAAGTGGGCGGAGCGCCGGCCGTCGGCGGTGACGACGGTCCAACCGTCGTCGAGCACCTCGGTCTCGGCCGTGCCCGCGTTCACCATCGGCTCGATGGCGAGCACGTGCCCCTCCTTGAGCTTCAGGCCCCGCCCCGCCGGCCCGTAGTTGGGCACCTGCGGGTCCTCGTGCATGGCGGTGCCGATGCCGTGTCCGACGTACTCGCGCACGACCGTGAACCCGGCCTGCTCGGCGATGCCCTCGACCGCGGCGCCGACGTCGCCCAGCCGGTGCCCCTCCACGACCTGGTCGATGGCGGCCTCGAGCGACCGCCGGGTCACCTCGATGAGGCGCTTGGACTCGTCGTCGATCTCACCGACCGGCACCGTCACCGCGGCGTCGGCGTGCCAGCCCTCGATGATCGCCCCGCAGTCGATCGACAGGATGTCGCCCTCTTCGAGCACGACGTCGGCGCTCGGGATCCCGTGCACGATCACGTCGTTCGGCGAGGTGCACACCACCGCCGGGAAGCCGTTGTACCCGAGGAAGTTGGAGCGGGCGCCGCGTCGCTGGATGACCTCCCGGGCGGCGGCGTCGACGTCGAGCGTGGTGGCGCCCGGCTTCGCCGCCCGGATGCAGACCTCGTGCATCTCGGCGACCACCCCGCCCGCACGCCGCATGAGCGCGATCTGCTCCCGGTTCTTGCGGGTGATCACCGTCGTTTGGGGTCGAAGCGCCCGTCGATCTCCTTGACCAGGCGCTCCTGGACCTCGTCGCCGACCCCGACACCGTCGACCACCACGAGCTTGCCGAGGTTGGCGTAGAAGTCGATGATCGGTACCGTCTGCCGGTCGTACACCTCGAGCCGCGTGGCGACGGCCTCCTCGGTGTCGTCGTCGCGCTGCACCACCTGCCCGCCGCACACGTCGCACGTCCAGTCGACGTCGGGGCGCTGGTTCACGTGGTACGTGGCGCCGCAGCTGACGCAGACCCGCCGGCCGGCGATGCGGTCGAGGATCGTCTCGGTGGGCACCTCGATGTCGAGCACGAGGTCGAGGGGGTGGTCGTGCAGCACCTGCTCCAGCTCCTCCGCCTGCACCAGGGTACGGGGGAAGCCGTCGAGGATGAATCCGTCCTCGAGCGGACCGCCGGCGGCGAAGTGCTCGTCGACCACGCGGATGACGATCTCGTCGGGCACCAGCTCGCCGGTGTCCATGAAGTGCTTGACCTCGAGCCCGGTCGGCGTGCCCTGCGCCACCGCGGACCGGAAGACGTCGCCGGTGGACAGGTGCTCGACGCCGTAGTGCGCGGAGAGGAGCGCAGCCTGCGTCCCCTTGCCCGCGCCCGGCTTGCCGAGCAACACGAGGCGTACGCCGGAGGCAGCCATGGTCAGGTGAGGAAGCCCTCGTAGTTGCGCATCATCAGCTGGCTGTCGATCTGCTTCATGGTCTCGAGCGCGACGCCCACCGTGATGAGGAGCGCGGTGCCGCCGAACGGGAACTGGCTGATGTCCCACAAGGCGAACACGAGCAACGGTGCGACCGCGATCGTCGCGAGGAACAACGAGCCGGGCAGCGTGATGCGGTTCAGCACCTTGGCCAGGTAGCGCTCGGTGGGTGGCCCGGGTCTGATGCCGGGGATGAAGCCGCCCTGCTTGCGGATGATGTCGGCCTGCTGGGCGGGGTTGAACGCGATCGCCGTGTAGAAGTAGGCGAAGAAGATGATCAGCACCGTGTAGAAGGTGATGTACCACCAACCCTGGTGGCTCACCAGGTTGTCGTTGATCCACTGCTGGAAGCCGGTGAAGTTGTCGCCGAGCGCCGACGCGATCAGCGCGGGGAACGACAGGATCGAGCTGGCGAAGATCACCGGGATCACACCCGACTGGTTGACCTTCAGCGGGATGTAGGTGCTCTGGCCGCCGTACATGCGGCGGCCGACGACCCGTTTCGCGAATTGGACGGGGATCCGCCGTTGCCCGGACTCGACGAACACGATGCCGACGATCATCGCGATGCCGATGGCGATGATGGTGATGAACTGGATCTTGCTGCCCTGGCTCCAGATCGCGGCGCCCTGCGCAGGGAGGCGCGACACCACGGACGCGAAGATCAGGATCGACATGCCGTTGCCGATGCCGCGCTGGGTGATGAGCTCGGCCAGCCACATCACCATGGCCGTACCGGCGGTCCACGTGAGGACGATGAGCGCGGCGCGACCGGCGTCGAAGTGCGGGATGAGGTCCTGGCCCTGGAAGCCGGAGAACCCGAGCAGACCGCTCTTGCCCTGGTGCAGCGCGAACACGAACCCGGTCGACTGCACGAGCGCGAGGCCGATGGTGACGTAGCGGGTCCACTGCGTGATCTTCTTCTGCCCGACCTGCCCTTCGTTCTGCCACTGCTCGAGCTTGGGGATCACGACCCCGAGCAGCTGCATGATGATCGACGCCGTGATGTACGGCATGATGCCGAGGAAGAAGATGGCGACGTTGGTGATGGCGCCGCCGGAGAACAGGTCGAGGAAGCCGACCACGCCGCTGTTGTTGGCCTGGTCCTGCAGTTGCTTGATCGCGTTGAAGTCGACGTAGGGCACCGGCAGGTGGGCGCCCACGCGGTACACCGCGATGATGAAGATCGTGAAGAGGATCTTGTTCCGCAGGTCGGGCACCCGGAACATGTTCCGCAGGCGGGACAGCATTTGGGGGCTCGACCTCCTCTCGGTGATGCGGCGGTGGGAGCGGCAGCGCTCAGGCGGGAGGCTGCGAGCTTACCGGTTGGTCAGGGCGTTCCCGCGAGCCGGCGGACGGCCGTCACCCCAGGGTGCCGGGAGGATCTCGACCCGCCCACCGGCGCCCTCGATGGCCGACACCGCGCCCTGCGAGAAGGCGTGGGCCCGCACCGTGAGCGCCTTCGACAGCTCGCCCCGGCCGAGGATCTTCACCAGCCCCCGCTTGGCCACCAGGCCGTGGGAGCGGAGCACGCCCGGGTCCACCACGTTGCCGGCGTCGAGCCCCTCGAGGGTGTCGAGGTTGACCACGACGTACTCGACCCGGAACGGGTTCTTGAAGCCCTTCGCCTTCGGGGTGCGGCGGTGCAGCGGCGTCTGGCCGCCCTCGAACCGGGGGGCGATGTTGTTGCGCGCGCCCTGGCCCTTGCTGCCCCGGCCGGCGGTCTTGCCGCCCTTGCCCGCGATGCCCCGACCCACGCGCCGGCGTGGCGTCTTGGACCCGGGGGGTGGTTGGAGATCGTGGACCTTCATCAGTTGACCTCTTCGACGTCGACCAGGTGCGGGACCCGGGCGACCATGCCGCGGATCTCGGGCCGGTCGGGGAGCTCGACGGTGTGGTTGATGCGACGGAGCCCGAGCGCACGCATGGTGCCGCGCTGCTTGGGCTTCGTGCCGATCGTGGACTTGACCTGGGTGACGCGCAGCGTTGCCATTAAGACGGATCTCTCCGTTCCGCAGTCCCGCTCTCCGAGCACTGCTCCACTTCGTTCATGGTCACGCGACCTCGTTGACTTCGGGCTTCTTCATGTTGCGCTCGCGGTAGGCGCGCAACATGCCCGCGGTCGACACCTCTTCGGGCGACTTGCCGCGCAGCCGGGCAACCTCTTCGGGGCGGCGCAGCTCGCGCAACCCGTTGATCGTGGCGCGGGAGACGTTGATCGCGTTCGACGAGCCGAGCGACTTGGCGAGCACGTCGTGGACGCCGGCCGCCTCGAGGATTGCCCGGGCCGCACCGCCGGCGATGACCCCGGTACCGGGGGCTGCCGGCTTCAGCAGCACGCGTGCGGCGTCGTGCTCACCGATGATGGTGTGGGTGATGGTGTCGCCGGCCAGCGGCACGTTGAACAGGCGCTTGCGCGCCTCCTCCATGCCCTTCTGGATCGCGGCGGGCACCTCCTTCGCCTTGCCGTACCCGAGGCCCACGTTGCCCGCGCCGTCACCCACCACCACGAGCGCGGTGAAGGAGAACCGCCGGCCGCCCTTGACGACCTTGGCGACCCGGTTGATGGCGATGACTCGCTCTTCGTACTGGCCTTCGGCCATGGTGAATCCCTCTCCCTGCTAGAGCGTGAGCCCGGCTTCGCGGGCGCCGTCGGCGATCCCCGCCACCCGGCCGTGGTAGCGGTTGCCGCCCCGGTCGAACACGACGGTCTCGACGCCGGCGCGCTTGGCGCGCTCGCCGACGAGCTTCCCGACCTGCTTCGCGGCGGCGACGGTGCCCGAGGCGCCGTCGAACGACTTCTCGACGGTCGACGCCGAGGCGAGCGTCGTGCCGCTCACGTCGTCGATCACCTGTGCGTAGATGTGCTTGTTGGAGCGGAACACCGCGAGGCGCGGGCGCGCCGCGGTACCGCGGACCTTCTTGCGGACCCGCCGGTGGCGGCGGTCCCGAGCGACCTGACGGTTCTGCATGTTGGCCTTCGTTCCTCGTCGCTACTTGGCCGACTTGCCGGCCTTGCGCAGCACGCGCTCGTCGACGTAGCGGATGCCCTTGCCCTTGTAGGGCTCAGGCTTGCGGATCTTGCGGATGTCGGCGGCCACCTGGCCGACGAGCTGCTTGTCGTACCCGCGCACGGTGATGCGGGTCGGGACGGGGACCTCGAACTCCACGCCCTCGGGCGCGTCGACCGCGACGGGGTGCGAGAAGCCGAGCTGCAGGTCGAGCCGGCGGGGGCCGGCCGCGGCGGCGCGGTAGCCGACGCCGACGATCTCGAGCTCACGGCTGAAGCCCTCGGACACGCCGGTCACCATGTTGGCGACCAGCGAGCGGGTGAGCCCGTGCAGCGCCCGGTTCTCACGCTCGTCGTCGGGACGAGTGACGATCAGCTCGTCGCCCTCGCGCGTGACCGTGATCGACTCCGGCACGTCGTGCTCGAGGGTCCCCTTCGGGCCCTTGACCGTGACGTGACCGCCGTCGAGCGTGATCTCGACGCCGCTCGGGATGGTGATGGGCTTCTGGCCGATACGAGACATGGGAGAGACTCCGTTACCAGACCTGGCACAGGACTTCGCCGCCCACGCGGCGCTGACGCGCCTCGCGGTCGGTCATGAGCCCCTGGTTGGTCGAGAGGATGGCGATACCCATCCCGCCGAGCACGCGGGGCACGTCGCGTCGAACCCGAGTACACCCGGAGGCCGGGCTTCGAGACGCGCCGCAGCCCCGAGATGGTGCGCTTGCGGTCGGGCGTGTACTTCAGCTCGATCTTGAGCTGCTGCCCCGGCTTGGTCGCATCCTTCGACACGTCCCAGCCGGCGATGTAGCCCTCACGCTCGAGGATGCGCGCCAGCGCCTCCTTGAGCTTCGACGACGGCATCAGCACCTCGTCGTGGAACGCGGTGTTGGCGTTCCGCAGACGGGTGAGCATGTCGGCGATCGGGTCGGTCATCATGAGCGCACCAACCTCCTCACCACGACGCCTTGGTCACGCCCGGCACCTCGCCGGCGTGGACCATGGTGCGGAAGCAGATCCGGCAGAGACCGAAGCGCTTGTACACGGAGCGCGCACGACCGCAGCGGCGGCACCGCGTGTATCCGCGCACCTTGAACTTCGGCGTGCGCTGCTGCTTCTGGACGAGAGCCTTCTTGGCCATGTCTTCGTTACCCCTAGCTCTGCTCGTCGCGGCGGAACGGGAAACCGAGGGCGCGCAACAGGGCGCGACCCTGGTCGTCGGTGGTGCCCGTGGTGACGATGGTGATGTCCATCCCGCGGACGGTGTCGATCTTGTCGTAGTCGATCTCCGGGAAGATCAACTGCTCGGTGACGCCGAAGGTGTAGTTCCCCCGGCCGTCGAACGAGTTCGGGTTGAGCCCGCGGAAGTCACGGATGCGCGGGATGGCGACGCTCACCAGCCGGTCGTAGAACTCCCACATGCGGTTGCCCCGCAGGGTGACTTTGGCGCCGATGGCGTTGCCCTCGCGGAGCTTGAAGCCGGCGATCGACTTCTTGGCCCGGGTCACGAGCGGCTTCTGACCGGTGATCAACGTGAGGTCGGCGACGGCGCCGTCGAGCAGCGACTGCTGCTGCGTGGCGCGACCGACGCCGCAGTTGAGCACGATCTTCTCCATGCGCGGCACCTGCATCACGTTGCCGAGCCCGAGCTCGTCCTTGAGCGCCGGCATCAGCTCGGTGAGGTACCGCTCCTTGATGCGGGGCCGCGCGGCCGTGGTCTGCGGGCTCACAGGTCGGCTCCGCACTTGCGGCACACGCGGTGCTTCTCGCCGTTGGGGTCGACGCGGTAGCCGACCTTCACCGGACCGTCCTTGCCGCAGACCAGCATCAGGTTCGAGACGTGGATCGGCATGGCCTTGTCCTGGATGCCGCCCTGCATGGTCGCCTTGGTCGGCTTCTGGTGCTTCTTGCTGACGTTGATGCCCTCGGAGCTCTCGACCACGACCTTGTTGCGCTCCGGGTAGACGTGCGCGATCTCGCCGCGCTTGCCGATGTCCTTGCCCTGGATCACCTGGACGTGGTCGCCCTTCTTCAACTTCATCTTCAGCTTCGGCTTCGCACTCATGACTCCTACAACACCTCCGGTGCGAGCGACACGATGCGCATGAACCTGCGGTCGCGCAGCTCCCGGCCCACCGGGCCGAAGATGCGCGTGCCGCGGGGCTGCATCTGCTCGTTGATCAGCACCGCTGCGTTCTCGTCGAAGCGGATGTAGCTCCCATCCGGACGGCGGCGCTCCTTCTTCGTTCGGACGACGACGCATTTGACGACGTCGCCCTTCTTGACCGCTGCACCCGGGACCGCGTCCTTGACCGTGGCGACGAAGATGTCGCCGATGCCTGCGTAGCGCCGGCGGGTACCGCCGAGCACCTTGATGCAGAGCACCTCGCGCGCGCCCGAGTTGTCGGCCACCTTGAGCCGACTCTCCTGTTGGATCACCGGGCACGCTCCAGGACTTCCACGACCCGCCAGTGCTTCAGCTTCGACAGCGGACGGGTCTCCGAGATGCGCACCCGGTCACCCTCGCGGGCGTCGTTGGCCTCGTCGTGGGCGTAGAGGTGGCTGGTGCGCTGCATGGTCTTGCCGTAGCGGCGGTGCCGCACGCGGTCGACCACTGCTACCACGACCGTCTTGTCCATCTTGGTGGAGATCACGAGGCCCTCCCGCACCTTGCGGTGGGTGGTCCGTGCCTCGCTGGTGTCGTCGGCCATGTGCCTACTCCTGCGCTTCCAGCTGCTCGGCCGCGGCGATCTCGCGCTCGCGCAACAGCGTCTCGATCCGGGCCACGTCGCGCCGCACCTGCGGGATGCGCGCGATGTTGTCGAGCTGGCCGGTGGCGTTCTGGAAGCGGAGGTTGAACAGCTCCTCCTTCGCCTCACCCAACCGGTGCTCGAGTTCGGTGTCGTTGAGCTCTCGCAGCTCTGCACTACGACTTGCCATCTCTCAGCCTCTCAACCCTCGTCCTGACGGACGACGAAGCGGGTCTTGATCGGGAGCTTGTGCATCGCCAGGCGCATGGCCTCGCGGGCGGTCGGCTCCGGGACACCCGACAGCTCGAACATCACGCGTCCGGGCTTCACCACCGCGACCCAGTGCTCGGGGTTGCCCTTGCCCGAGCCCATGCGGGTCTCGGCCGGCTTCTGCGTGACGGGCTTGTCGGGGAAGATGTTGATCCAGACCTTGCCGCCTCGCTTGATGTAGCGGGTCATCGCGATACGGGCGGCTTCGATCTGACGGTTGGTGATCCAACCGGGCTCGAGGGCCTGGATCCCGTAGTCGCCGAACGTCACGCGCGTGCCACCCTTCGAGATGCCGGTCATCCGGCCTCGATGGGTCTTGCGGTGACGGACCTTGCGGGGCATCAACATGGTGCTGGTACTTCCCTCAATCCTCGTCGCCGTGGAACTTGGGCGTCTCGTGGTGCTGGCCCTGGCGGGTGCGGCGCTCGATCTCTTCCTCCTCGGCGAGGAGACGCTCGAGCTCGGGGTCGGCTTCCTTCACCAGCGGGGTGGCCTCCTCGGACACCTCCTCGAGGGCACCGTCGACCGGCGTCGCCTCGGCCGCCGGGCGGCGACGACCACCGCCGGCGCTGACCACGCGGCGCTGCGGGCCCTGGCCCGACGTCTCGCCGACGGCCATCGCCGCTTCCTTGTGGATCTTGTCCTCGGCCGCCGACTTGTAGGGCAGGATCTCGCCCTTGTAGATCCACACCTTCACGCCGATGCGACCGAAGGTGGTCTTCGCCTCGGCCTCGCCGTAGTCGATGTCGGCGCGCAGCGTGTGCAGCGGCACCCGACCCTCGCGGTACCACTCCTTGCGCGACATCTCCGCGCCCCCGAGACGCCCGCTGCACTGCACGCGGATGCCCTGGGCACCGGCCTTCATCGCGGTCTGCACCGCGCGCTTCATGGCCCGGCGGAAGGAGACGCGCCCGGTGAGCTGGTCGGCGACGCCCTGCGCGATGAGGGTGGCGTCGAGCTCGGGCTGCTTGATCTCCTGGATGTTGAAGTGGATCTTCGGGTTGCCGGTGATCTTGAGCAGGCCGGCACGGAGGCGATCGGCCTCGGCGCCGCGGCGGCCGATCACGATGCCCGGGCGCGCGGTGTACACGTCGACGCGGAGACGGTCGCGCGTGCGCTCGATCTCGACCCGGCTCACCGCGGCACGCTCGAGCTGACGCTTGAGGTAGTCGCGGATCTTCCAGTCCTCGATGAGGCTCTCGCGGTACTCCTTGTCCTCGGCGAACCACCGCGACTTCCAGTCGGTGGTGATGCCGAGGCGGAACCCGTACGGGTTGACCTTCTGTCCCATTACTTCGACCCTTCGGGCTTCTCGTCCGCCTCGTCCTCGGCCGCGGCGTCGTCGGCCTCGGCCTCCGGCGCGTCCTCGGTGCTCGGCGGTCGCCGTTCGTCGGTCTCTCGGTCCGCTCGTCGTCGACCTCGACCTCGTCGGTCTCGGCCTCCGGTCGCTCTCGGTCTCGTCGGCTTCGACTCTTCGGTCTCGACCTCTTCGGTCTCGACCTCGTCGGCCTCGACCTCGTCGGCCTCGACCTCGTCGAGCTCCTCGTCGTGTGTCGTGGTCGTGCTCGGCCTCGCGCGCCGCCTCCCGCTCGGCTTTGCGCTGGCTGGCCGCGACCCGTCGGCGGCGGCTGGCCCGCTGGGCCTGGGTGTCGGCCGCCTCGCGCCGACGGCGCCGGTCGAGCTCGACGTCCTCGTAGCGCGCCACCACGATCGTGATGTGGCTGGTGCGCTTGCGGATGCGGGTGCCGCGGCCGCGCGCACGCGGGCGCCAGCGCTTCATCGTCGGGCCCTCGTCGGCGAAGGCGCGGGTGACGAAGAGCTCCTCCTCCGGCACGTTGTCGTTGTGCTCGGCGTTCGCGATCGCGGAGTCGAGCAGCTTCATGACCGTCTCGGCCGGGCCGCGCTCGCAGAAGCGCAGGATCTCGCGCGCGTCGGCGACGTCCTTGCCGACGATCAGACGCAGGACCTGGCGGACCTTGGTCGGTGACGTCCGGTGGTGGCGCAGGCGCGCCGCGGTCTCGACCATCAGCGACGACTCGATCTCTCTTGGCCGGCGTGGTACCGGAACGTGCGGGTGGGCGCGAACTCGCCGAGCTTGTGACCGACCATCGCTTCCGTGACGTACACCGGCACGTGCTTCCGGCCGTCGTGGACCGCGAGGGTGTGCCCGACCATGTCCGGAGTGATGGTGGATCGGCGCGACCACGTCTTGATCACCTTGCGGTCGCCCGACGCGTTCATGGCGTCGACCTTCTTCTGCAGGTGGTCGTCGACGAACGGCCCCTTCTTCAGGCTGCGCGGCATCGATTACCTCCGGGCCCCGCGGCCACGGCGGCGGCGGATGATGAGTTCGTCGGACTTCTTCCCCTTCTTGCGGGTGCGCCCCTCGGGCTTGCCCCACGGCGACACCGGGTGGCGCCCACCGGAGCTCTTGCCCTCACCACCACCGAGCGGGTGGTCGACGGGGTTCATGGCGACGCCACGCACGTGCGGGCGCTTGCCCTTCCAGCGGTTGCGGCCCGCCTTGCCGATCTTGACCAGACCGGCCTCGCTGTTGCCGACCGAGCCCACCGTCCCGCGGCAGTCGATCGGCACCCGGCGCATCTCGGTGGACGGCAGTCGCAGGGTGGCGAACTGGCCCTCCTTGGCGACGAGCTGGATCGCCGCACCGGCGCCCCGGCCGAGCTTGCCGCCCGCCCCGGGCTTCAGCTCCACGTTGTGCACGACGGTACCGACGGGGATGTAGCGCAGCGGCAGCGCGTTGCCGGGCCGGATCTCGGAGCCCTGCCCGCTCTGCAGCAGGTCGCCGACCTCGAGTCCCTGCGGGGCGATGATGTATCGCTTCTCGCCGTCGAGGTAGTGCAGCAACGCGATGCGGGCGTTGCGGTTCGGGTCGTACTCGATGGACGCGACCTTGGCGGGCACGCCGTCCTTGTCGCGCCGGAAGTCGACCAGGCGGTACTTCTGCTTGTGACCGCCCCCGCGGTGCCGCGAGGTCATGCGCCCGTACGCGTTGCGACCGCCCGTGCGCGGCTTGGGCTTCGTCAGCGCCTTCTCGGGCTTGTCGCGGGTGATCTCCTTGAAGTCGGAGACGGTCTGGAACCGGCGACCGGGGCTGGTGGGCTTGCGCTTGCGGACCGGCATCGTCAGCCCCCGAAGATCTCGATCGTGTCGCCCTCGGCGAGGGAGACGATGGCCCGCTTGGAGTCGGGGCGCGTGCCGTAGCCGCCGGTGCGGCGGTTGCGCTTGCGCTTGCCCTTGCGGTTCACGGTGTTCACGTTGGTGACCCGCACCCCGAAGATCGTCTCGACGGCGTGGCGGATCTCGATCTTGTTGGCGTCGCCGGCGACGACGAACGTGTAGACGTTCTCGTCGAAGGCGGCGTACGACTTCTCCGACACGACCGGCCGGATGATGATGTCGCGCGGGTCCTTGTTCGTCACTGGTCGTCACCCGCCTGCTGCCGGTCGCCGAAGCGGGCGACCGCGGCCTCGAGCGTGGCCGTGCTGAAGACGAGCCAGTCGTTGACCAGCACGTCGTAGGTGTTGAGCTCGTCGGGGATGACGAGCTGCACCCGCTCACCGAGGTTGCGGAACGACTTCCACACCGCAGCCTCGTCGCGCTGCAACACGATGAGGATCCGCTCGTCGCGCTCGCCGGCCGTGCGCAGGCCGAGCGCGCCGAGGAGCTCGATCGCGTCCTTGGTGCGGGGCTCGTCGATGCCCCAGCCATCCACCACGAGGACCTTGCCCTCCGCCGCCCGGTCCGAGAGTGCGGAGCGCAGGGCGAGCCGGATCATCTTCTTCGGCGTGCGCTGCCGGTAGTCCCGGGGCTTCGGGCCGTGGGCCACCCCGCCGCCGCGCCAGTGCGGCGCCCGGATCGAGCCCTGCCGGGCCCGGCCGGTGCCCTTCTGGCGCCAGGGCTTGGCGCCACCGCCCGCCACCTCGGCCCGGGTCTTCGTGCTGTGGGTCCCGGCCCGGGCGGCAGCCAGCTGGGCGGTGACGACCTGGTGCATCACCGCGGTGTTCGGCACGATGCCGAACAGCTCGTCGGGCACGTCGACGGTGCCCGCACCGGTGCCGGTGGGCGACTTCACGTCGAGCTTCATGCCGCACCGCCCGGCGCGGCCGGGGTGACCGGGCGCTTCGCCGCGTTCTTCACGAACACGAGGCTGCCGTTGGGGCCCGGGACGGCGCCCTTGATCAGGAGGATGCCGCGCTCGGCATCGCCCTCGACCACCTCGAGGTTCTGGGTGGTGATGCGGGCATTGCCGTACTGCCCCGCCATCTTCATGCCCTTGAACACCCGGGCGGGCGTGGCGCACGCGCCGACCGATCCCGGCGAGCGGTGCTTCTTGTGGTTGCCGTGCGACGCGCCCTGGCCCTTGAAGTTGTGGCGCTGCATCGCCCCGGAGAAGCCCTTGCCCTTGCTGATGCCGGTGACGTCGACCCGCTCGCCGGCCCCGAAGACGTCGGCGCCGATCACCTGCCCCACCTCGAACCCGCGCGAGGTCGTCGACCCGCAGCTCGGCGAGGTGCCGGTGAGCCGGGGCATCGGCCTTCTTGAGGTGCCCGAGCTCGGGCTTCGAGAGGCGCTGGGGCTTGGTGTCGCCGAACGAGAGCTGGACGGCCGAGTAGCCGTCGCGCTCGGGTGTCTTCAGCTGGACGACGCGGCAGGGCCCGGCCTCGATCACCGTCACCGGGACGACGCGGTTGTCGTCGTCCCAGATCTGGGTCATGCCGAGCTTGCGCCCGAGGATCCCTTTGGCAGACATGGTGCGTCCCGGTGTCTTTCTCGCTTCACGCGAACGCTCCGCCCGGAGGAAGGACCCCGGCGGAGCGTCGATCGGTTGTGCTGCGTGGTTCTGGGCCGGAAGGGGCCCAGCCTGCGCAGACGTCGGTTGGCGAACGGGTCAGGAAGGCGCCGGTGGCGGTGACGGGGGCCGACCGGCGAGCCAGAAGAGACTACAGGTTCGCCGTCGCCGCTGCCAAGGCGCGGCTCGGTCGGCGGCGATCGCCGTGTCGGGATCGAGCTCATCCGACCCGGATGATGACGCCGGAGCGCGGGGCGGCGTAGGTTCGCAGCGTTGTCCGTCTCCTCCATCGCAGTGCCCGAGACCTGGTCCCGGACCGGGGCCGCCGGCCCGGGACCCTTCGTGAGCCGGCAGCGGTACACCACGGGCGAACCCCGCCATCCTGGGCGCACGCACGTTCCGTCGACCACGATCCGCTGAACCGGAGGTTCACAATGGCGTTGCACCGCACGATCACCGACGACAGCCCGATCGACCTGAACCCGCTCCACTTCAGCCGCGGAGACGGGTCATGCTCCCCGCCACGCCCTGCCGACGGAAGAGCTCGATCCCGACGTCGCCTACCAGCTCGTGCACGACGAGCTGATGCTCGACGGCAACTCCCGGCTCAACCTCGCCACCTTCGTCACGACCTGGATGGAGCCCCAGGCGCAGCAGCTCATGGCGGAGACCTTCGACAAGAACATGATCGACAAGGACGAGTACCCGCGCACCGCCGAGCTCGAGCTGCGGTGCGTGAACATGCTGAGCCGCCTCTGGAACTCGCCCGACGAGGAGCAGGCCACCGGCACCTCGACCACCGGCTCGAGTGAGGCGGCCATGCTCGGCGGGCATGGCGCTGAAGTGGCGCTGGCGGGATCGGCAGAAGGCGGCGGGCAAGCCGACCGACCAGCCCAACATGGTCATGGGCGCGAACGTGCAGGTCTGCTGGGAGAAGTTCTGCCGCTACTGGGACGTCGAGCCCCGCCTCGCGCCGATGGAAGGCGACCGCTACCACCTGACCGCCGAGGAGGCGGTCCAGCACTGCGACGAGAACACGATCGGCGTCGTCGCCGGTCCTCGGGTCGACCTTCGACGGCAGCTACGAGCCGGTCGCCGACATCTGCGCCGCGCTCGACAAGCTCCAGGCCGACACCGGGCTCGACGTGCCCGTCCACGTCGACGCCGCGTCCGGCGGCTTCATCGCGCCGTTCCTCGACCCCGACCTCGTCTGGGACTTCCGCCTCCCGCGCGTGCAGTCGATCAACGCCTCGGGCCACAAGTACGGGCTCGTGTACCCGGGCGTCGGCTGGGTGATCTGGCGCGACCCCGACGCGCTGCCCGACGACCTCGTGTTCAACGTGAACTACCTCGGCGGCGACATGCCGACGTTCGCGCTCAACTTCTCGCGACCCGGCAACCAGGTCGCGGCGCAGTACTACAACTTCCTCCGCCTCGGCTTCGAGGGCTACCAGCGGGTGCAGCAGGCGTCCCGCGACGTCGCGCCGCTACACTGGCCGACGCGGTCGGCGAGATGGACCACTTCCAGCTGCTCACCGACGGCAGCGAGCTCCCCGGTGTTCGCGTTCACGCTCCAGCCGACGGCATCGACGAACTACACCGTCTTCGACCTCTCCGAGCGGTTGCGCGACCGGGGCTGGCTGGTCCCGGCGTACACGCTTCCCCGAGAACCGCCAGGACCTCGCCGCGCTCCGCGTCGTCGTCCGCAACGGCTTCTCGCGCGACCTCGCCGACCTGCTCGTCGCCGATCTGCAGCGACACACGGCCTACTTCGACAAGTTGACCACGCCGCGGCCCGTCGGCCCCGCCCCGAGCTTTGCCCACTGACATGGGACGCCTCGACGGCAAGTCGATCCTCGTCATCGGCGGCGCCCAGGGCATCGGCCGCGGCTGCGTGCTGGCGGCGGCGTCGGAGGGCGCGCAGCTGGTCGTCGGTGACCTCAACGAGCCGGGCGCCCGCGACGTCGCGAGGGAGGCGAGCGGACGCGGCGCGAAGGCCATCGGCATGGGCGGCGACGTCGTCGACCGCGACCAGGTCACGGCCCTGGTCGACGCCGCGCTCGTCGCGTACGGCCGACTCGACGGGCTCGTCAACCTGGCCTACGCCCACGACGGACCCGCCCCGTTGGCCGAGCTCTCGACGGAGTCGCTCGAGCGGGAGCTCCACGTCGACGTGGTCGGCGGGCTGATCGCGATGCAGGCCGTCTACCCCCACCTCCGGCGACACGGCGGCAGCATCGTGAACTTCAGCTCCGGCGCCGGGGTGGAAGGCCTCGCCGGCCGTGCCGCCTACTCCAGCGCCAAGGCGGCGGTCCGCCTGTTGACCCGCACCGCCGCGCTCGAATGGGGCGCCGACGGCATCCGGGTCAACTGCGTCTGCCCGTTCGCGATGTCGCCCAGCCTCTCCGCGGCGGTGCTCGCGGGCACCGTCGACCAGGCCCAGCTCGACGGCATCAGCCCCCTCGGACGCGCCGGCGACCCCGAACGCGACATCGGCGCCGGGGTCGCCTTCCTGCTCAGCGACGACGCCCGCTACGTGACCGGCCAGACGATCATGCTGGACGGCGGCGGGCTCGCGCTCTGACGCGTCGCGCTCAGGACGCGTGGGCCAGGCGCAGGCCCGAGCTCATCGAGGCGGCTTCGCGCAGCAGCTCGATGACGCTCGGCCGCACCTCCTGGCGCGACGCGAGCCGCAGCGCGCCGAGGATGGTCGCCGACCGGTGGTCGGTCCATTCGGCGAGGTTGTCGGCCGCGTCGCGAAGGTGTCCTTCGCTCACGAAGTGCGACGGTGCTGCGAACTCGGCGAGGACGAGGAGCTCCTCGGACGTGACGGGAGATCCCGAGAACACCTGGACGGTCTCGTAGGTCATGGAGTGCCTCCGATCTCGTTCGCTACAGGATTCCCGGCCTCGCACCGTGGTCAAACGGAACCGGACACACCGACCACGAGGGACGAGACGTACCCACTCGTCGCGTTCCCGGTCATCGACGGTGTCTGGAGCGACACCCCGTCGGAGAACACCATGTCGGAGTCGAGTGAGACGCGCGACAGGTTGCTGACGCTCTGCTCGTACCCGCTCGCGGCGTAGGCGGCGTCACAGACGTCCTTGGGCAACGCGAGCTGCGAGGTGACGAGCTTCCCGGTGCCGCTCGTCGCCGCGTCCACGCTCGGATACACCTCGAAGTGCACGTGCGGCCAGCGACCCGAGTAGCAGGCGGGGAAGATGCTGGTGAAGCCGACCACGCCGTTCGCGTCCACCGCCTGCACCCCCCGCAGGTAGTTGGCGTCGGAGGCCGTGTACATCGAGTAATTGCCGTCGCGGTCGCAGTGCCAGACGTAGACCGCAGCGCCGGTCAACGGCTTGCAGCCGTTGTCGACGTCGACGACCGTGAACTGCATCGTGTACGGCACGCCGTCCGCGGTGCCGCTCGCGCCGTCGAAGCTCGGGCGGATGTCCTTGCGGACCACGCCGCTCTCGCTCAGCACGTCGGGACCGTTCGAGCCGTCGCCCGGGTAGGGACCACCGGTCTCCTCCGGGATCACCGCGCACGACGTGACCGTCGCGCTCGCCCCGGTGGTGGTGGTCGTGGCGCCGGACGTCCCCCTCGTCGCCGTCGCTCCGTTGGAGTCGTTGCCTCCCGAGCACCCCGCCACCGCGAGCCCCAGCCCACCGAGCAGCGCCAAGGCACCGCGGCGGGACACGGGACGGTTCAGGACCTCGATCTCGTTCCGGTCTGCATCCGTCATGCCGACAGGGTGCCCACCCCGCCTTCACCCAACCTGTGAGAACCTCAAGATCGGCGTAAGAAGCGGCACCGAGCGAGCGAGGCGGTGTTGCCGTCATCGGCCGCCAGAACCGCTGCGGTACGTCACTCGGTGAACAGGTCGCTGTCGCCGCGCGACGAACTCCTCGACGGACTCCGCGGGTCGGCCGGTGATCTCCTCGACCGTGGTGGTCATGCGGTCATACCGATTCTCGCGATGGAGCCGGGCCATGGTGCGAGATGCTCATCGACGTACGGTCCGAGCTCGGCGTGTGCGAGCACTTGCTCGGCCCACGTCGTCCCACGGGACGTCGACGTAGGAAACCGGTCTGCTCAGCGCCCGGGCGTACTCTTCGGCGATGCCGTTCATGTCCTGCGATCGGGGCCGGTCAGCTCGAAGACCCGGCCGATATACGGCCCCGGGTCGGCCAGGACCGTCGCGACGACCCGCGCGACGTCGTCGGTCGCGATCGGTGACGTGCGACCGGTCCCGAAGGGAGCCGGATGGTGCCGCTCTCGGCAATGGAGCGCGCGGCCAGGGTCGTGAACAACGGATTGTCCAAGAAGACCGTCGGGCGAACGTGTACGACCGGAAGCCCAGACCAGTTCAGCACCTGCTCCGACAGCCAGTGCAGCCGCTGATGGTGTGACTCGCTCATGCTGAGCGCGTCCATCTGGGACACGGTCATCTGGGAGATGGCGACGAGTGCATCCAAGTCGCCGACGGCACGGGCCACCGTCGCAACGGTGGCGGTGGCCTCGAGCAAGGACGGCGACAGGCTCATGCTGAAGAACATCCGTTGGACCGAGTCGAGGGCCGTCGCGACATCTCCTGGCCGCGTGAGGTCACCGACGACGACGTCGGCGCCGAGCGCGCGCAGGGCATCGGCGCCGTCGTCGTCGTGGTGCGCCATCGCTCGTACGGCCCGGCCGCGCTGACGCAGCAACGCCACAACCTTGCCGCCCACGTCGGCGACTCCCCCGCCGCCGGCACCGGTCACCAGGATGAGACCCGGCTCAGCCATCGTCCGCCTCCGTTCGACGACCCGCGCCGTCGTGGTGTGGGCCGCTCTGCCCACCCTGACGGCCCCGGGGTGCGCTCGCACCAGGGAACCCACGGGACTGCACACACGCGGTCACCGGTCACCGTCGAACGCGAGGATGCGCATCGGCACTGGCCGACAGGTTTCCGCGTTTGTCAATCGCCCTGGCACGACGGCCGGAGCCGATATCTGGTGTCCGAGGACAAGGACAGGTCGCGACGATTCAGCCGGGGTCGCCGGGGCACCGACGAGGTCAGGAGTGAGCACCGTGACCAAGCTGATCTACGTGTCGAACGTGTCGCTCGACGGCTTCATCGAGCACGAGCACGGCAGCTTCGAGTGGACCGAGCGCGACGACGAGCAATTAGCCTTCGTCACCGACCTCATCCGCCCGGGTCAGCACGTACCTCTACGGGCGGCGCCTCTACGAGACGATGGCCGTCTGGGAGACCGATCTCGCTCTCGCCGCCCAATCGGAACTCTCGGCTCACTTCGCGTGCTTCGGGCCCGTCCCGTAGCGGGACGACCACGGAGGGCGCTACGAGGCCTGGATCTTGAGAGATCTCAGGATTCTGCATGTGGAGTGGCCGTAGGTCACGACGTGGACGCGCCGACGGACGAGCTCTGGAGCGCTTCCTGCAGCTCCCGCTCGGCCTGTTCCGACAGCGAGGTCTTCAGCACGGTGCCGCCGTACTTGCTGCGCGCGGCGACGACCTTGTCGGTCGTCATCTTCTCGACGACCATGAACAGCGCCGACGTGCCCGGCTGCAGCATGTCACGGACCTGCCGCTGGAACTGCTCGCTGATCCCGAGCTTCGTCACCAGCCCCAGCAGGCGCCCATCGCCGCGCCGATCACCGCACCGACCACCGGGATGAAGAACAGGAAGCCGAAGAGCAGCCCCCAGAAGACGCCCCACAGCGTGCCCGTGGCCACCTCGTTCTGCATGGTGTGCACGTGGAACTTGCCTTCTTTGTCGCGGTGATCACCGCGACGGCCTCGGGCTCGATCAGGAGTCCCCAGCGAGGCGCTGCACCTCCTTCGCAGCCTCCTGGACCGTGACCTCGTCGGGATAGCCGATTGCGATCAGGTCAGCCATGCAAGGAACCTCCTGGCGCGCTCCTAGCGCTCGTCGTCCTGCCAGCGTGGCGCAGCCGTCCCCGAGCGGCATCCCGTGATCACGTAGGGCCGGGCGATGGCGGCCTGCTCGAAGGCTGCCAGCATCCCGGAGATCGCGCTCCGGGAGGGGGGATCGGTGGGTCGGGAGCGGTCGTCCAGGTGGAGGTCACGTACCGTAGGCGAATGATCTCGGCGGCGCGGAGGCCTGCGAGTCCGAGACGTAGCAGCAGCTCGTCGCGGTAGCGCCGTGCGAACTCCCGATGAGAGAGGCGGCGGCCGGTTGGCCATCCCGGAGTGGGACGACCACCGAGCCTCGCGTTATCACTCGCTTGGATCTTGATCTCGATGTCGACGCCCGCGGGGAGGTCGAGGCGCTGGAGCGACTCCACCGTCTTGCTCGTCGGCTCGACGATGTCGAGCAGACGCTTGTGGATCCGCATCTCGAAGTGCTCGCGCGAGTCCTTGTCGACGTGCGGCGAGCGCACCACGCAGAACCGGCGGATCTCGGTCGGGAGCGGCACGGGACCCCGCACCTTCGCCTGCGTGCGCACGACCGTCTCGACGATCTTCTTCGTCGACTGATCGATGATCTCGTGGTCGTAGGCCTTGAGCCGGATCCGGATCTTCTGGCCCTGCGAGTTCGCCATGTGCTCTGTGTCTCCGGATCCCGGCTCGAGTGCCTGCTACGACTACTTGAGGATCTTGGTGACGACGCCGGACCCGACGGTGCGCCCACCCTCACGGATGGCGAACCGGAGGCCCTCGTCCATGGCGATCGCCTTCTGGAGCTCGACCGTCATGACCGTGTTGTCACCGGGCATCACCATCTCGACACCCTCTTCCAGCTCGATCGAGCCGGTGACGTCGGTGGTGCGGAAGTAGAACTGCGGGTGGTAGTTGGCGAAGAACGGCGTGTGCCGCCCACCCTCCTCCTTCTTCAGCACGTACACCTGGGCGGTGAAGTTGGTGTGCGGGGTGATCGAACCCGGCTTGGCCAGGACCTGGCCGCGCTCGACCTCTTCCTTCTTGGTGCCCCGCAGCAGGGCGCCGATGTTGTCGCCGGCGCGGCCCTCGTCGAGGAGCTTGCGGAACATCTCGACGCCGGTGCAGGTGGTCTTGGTGGTGGGGCGCAGACCGATGATCTCGATCTCCTCACCGACCTTCACCTGACCACGCTCGACCCGGCCGGTCACCACGGTGCCGCGGCCGGTGATCGAGAAGACGTCCTCGATCGGCATCAGGAACGGCCGGTCGATCGCACGCTCGGGCTCGGGGATGAACGTGTCGACCGCGTCCATGAGCTCGGTGATCTTCGGCGTCCACTCGGAGTCGCCCTCGAGCGCCTTCAGCGCCGACACGCGCACGATCGGCGTGTCGTCGCCGGGGAACTCGTACTCGTTGAGCAGCTCGCGCACCTCGAGCTCCACGAGCTCGAGGATCTCCTCGTCGTCGACCATGTCGGCCTTGTTGAGCGCGACGACGATCGACGGCACGCCGACCTGGCGGGCGAGCAGCACGTGCTCACGCGTCTGGGGCATCGGGCCGTCGGTGGCGGCGACCACGAGGATCGCACCGTCCATCTGCGCCGCACCGGTGATCATGTTCTTGATGTAGTCGGCGTGGCCCGGGCAGTCGACGTGCGCGTAGTGCCGGTTGGGCGTCTCGTACTCGACGTGCGAGATGGAGATGGTGATGCCGCGCGCCTTCTCCTCCGGCGCCTTGTCGATCTGATCGAACGCGGTGAAGGAGTTATTGGTGGGATCGTTCTCGGCCATCACCTTGGTGATCGCCGCGGTCAAGGTGGTCTTGCCGTGGTCGATGTGCCCGATGGTCCCGATGTTGAGGTGCGGCTTGTTCCGCTCGAACTTCGCCTTGGCCATGGCTGTCCCTTACTCCCTTGCTTTCCGTGAGCTATTCGCCGCGTACGCGCTTGACGATTTCTTCGGCGATCGACTCGGGCACCTGCTGGTACGAGTCGAATTGCATGGTGTACGTCGCGCGACCCTGGGTGCGCGAACGGAGGTCAGTAGCGTAGCCGAACATCTCTCCGAGGGGCACTTGTGCCTTGATCACGTGAGAGGTGCCTCGCTGCTCCATCCCCTCGACCCGCCCCCGTCGCGAGGACAGGTCGCCGATGACGTCGCCCATGTAGTCCTCGGGCGTCACCACCTCGACGTTCTCGATGGGCTCGAGCAGCACCGGCTTGGCCGCCTTGGCCGCCTTCTTGAACGCCATCGATCCCGCGATCTTGAACGCCATCTCGCTGGAGTCGACGTCGTGGTACGAACCGAAGGTCAGGATGACCCGCACGTCGACGAGGGGGTAGCCGGCGATCACGCCGCCCTCCATCGCCTGCTGGATGCCGGCGTCGACCGCGGGGATGTACTCCCGCGGGATGACGCCGCCGGTGATCTTGTCGACGAACTCGTAGCCTCCGCCGGGGCCGGTGGGCTCGAGGGAGATCACCACGTGGCCGTACTGGCCCTTCCCGCCGGTCTGGCGGACGTAGCGCTCCTCGATCTTCTCGACCGGGACGGTGATGGTCTCGCGGTACGCGACCTGCGGCTTGCCGACGTTGGCGGCCACGCCGAACTCGCGCACCATGCGGTCGACGAGCACGTCGAGGTGCAGCTCGCCCATGCCGCCGATGATGGTCTGGCCGGTCTCCTCGTCGGTCCGCACCTGGAAGGTGGGGTCCTCCTCGGAGAGGGAGCTGAGCGCCTTCCCCAGCTTGTCCTGGTCGACCTTGGTCTTGGGCTCGATCGCCACCGAGATGACCGGCTCGGGGAACTCCATCCGCTCGAGCACGATCGGGTTCGACGGGTCACAGAGTGTGTCGCCGGTGGTCGTGTTCTTCAGGCCGACGGCCGCGACGATGTCGCCGGCGAAGACGGCGTCCTTGTCCTCGCGGTGGTTGGCGTGCATCTGGAGGAGACGGCCGATCCGCTCCTTCTTGTCCTTGGTCGCGTTCAGCACCGCGCTGCCGGCGGCCAGCTTCCCCGAGTAGACGCGGAAGTAGGTGAGCTTGCCGACGTAGGGGTCGCTCATGATCTTGAACGCGAGCGCCGCGAACGGCTCACTGTCGTCGGGATGGCGCTCGAGCTCACCCTCCAGCTTCACGTCGGTGCCGGCGACCGCCGGGATGTCGAGCGGGCTGGGCAGGTAGTCGACGACAGCGTCGAGCAGGGGCTGCACGCCCTTGTTCTTGAACGCGGTGCCGCAGAGCACGGGGACCACGTCGCCGGAGACGGTGGCGGCACGGATGGCGGCGCGCAGGTCGTCAGCGGTGATCTCCTCCTCGGACACGTACTTCTCGAGCACGTTCTCGTCGTACTGGCTGACCACGTCGATGAGCTGGTGGCGCCAGTGCTCGGCGTCGTCGGCGAGCTGGGCGGGGATGTCGACGGTCTCGAAGCTCTCGCCCATGCCGTCGTCCCACACCAGCGCCTTCATGGCCAGCAGGTCGACGACGCCCTGGAACTCGCTCTCGGCGCCGATGGGCAGCTGGACGACCGCGACGTTGGCGTCGAGGCGGTCCTTGATCATGTCGAGGCAGCGGAAGAAGTCGGCGCCGATGCGGTCCATCTTGTTGACGAAGCACATCCGCGGGACGTTGTACTTGTTCGCCTGGCGCCAGACGGTCTCGGTCTGGGGCTCCACGCCGGCGACGGCGTCGAAGACCGCCACCGCGCCGTCGAGGACGCGCAGCGACCGCTCCACCTCGACGGTGAAGTCGACGTGGCCGGGCGTGTCGAGGATGTTGATCCACGTGTCGCGCCACTTGCAGGTGGTGGCGGCGGACGTGATGGTGATGCCGCGCTCCTGCTCCTGGACCATCCAGTCCATGACGGCCGCGCCCTCGTGCACCTCGCCGATCTTGTAGGTGCGGCCGGTGTAGTAGAGGATCCGCTCGGTCGTGGTGGTCTTGCCCGCGTCGATGTGGGCCATGATCCCGATGTTGCGCACGCGTGCGAGCGGCACCTCCCGGATCACCGGGCCACCCTTCGTCTTGACCTGAGTCTCTGATGCAGCCATCTCTTCGATTCTCTTCTTCTCATCTCCCCCGGGGGGACCGGGGAGAGCGAACTCCAAGTGAACGTTGTCGACCGATCGGGTGTTCCCCCTGATGGGGAAAACCGCCGAGGCGGGCGCCGGGGGCGGACGGTGACCGCTCGGGCAGTTGGCCCCGCCGAGCGAGACCCGCCCCGGAGGGGCGGCTTTCGCCGGAGGCGAAAGCCGCAGGGGCTCGCTCGGATGAAGGGGCCAGCACGAGCGGGTGCCGGCCGGCACCGGCGATCGCCGCCCGAGGTCAGGGCAGCGTCAGACCAGTAAGTACTTGAGTACGACCCGAGACAACCCCATCACCACCGATAGTGAGCGAACGCCTTGTTCGACTCGGCCATCTTCTGCAGATCGTCCTTGCGCTTGATCGACGCACCGATCCCGTTGCTGGCGTCCATCAGCTCGTTGGCCAGCCGCTCGGCCATCGTCTTCTCGCGCCGCTGGCGCGAGTACCCGACGATCCAACGGATCGCCAGCGTGGTCGCCCGGCGCGGCCGCACCTCGACCGGCACCTGGTAGGTGGCACCACCGACGCGCCGGCTGCGCACCTCGAGCGCCGGGCGCACGTTCTCGACCGCGCGCTTCAGCACCGCGACCGGGTCGCCGCCGGAGCGCTTCTCGATGTCGGCGAGCGCGTCGTAGACGATCTTCTCGGCGATCGAGCGCTTGCCGCGCTGGAGGATCTTGTTGACGACCTGGGTGACGACCACCGACCGGTAGACGGGGTCGGGCATCAGGTCGCGCCGCGGTGCGGGTCCCTTGCGAGGCATCAGGCGTCCCTCTTGGCGCCGTAGCGGCTCCGGGCCTGCTTGCGGTTGGCGACACCGCTGGCGTCGAGGGCGCCGCGCACGATCTTGTAGCGCACACCCGGGAGGTCCTTCACCCGGCCGCCGCGCACGAGCACGATCGAGTGCTCCTGGAGGTTGTGACCGATGCCGGGGATGTAGGCCGTGACCTCGATGCCGGAGGTGAGCCGGACGCGCGCGACCTTCCGCAGCGCCGAGTTCGGCTTCTTCGGCGTGTGGGTGAACACGCGCGTGCACACGCCGCGGCGCTGGGGCGAGCCCTTCAGTGCCGGGGTCTTCGACTTCTCGGGCTTGGTCTCCCGTCCCTTGCGGACGAGCTGCTGGATCGTGGGCACGGAACTCCTACGCGTCGTGGATTCATGGAGCGAAATTTCGGGCGGCCGGGATGCCACCGGACCGGTGACACAGCCGGCGAAGGGCCGACCGATCAGGATAGCGGTTCGGCCCCGGCCTCCGCCAGGCAACCGTAGGATCGGCCGCCGGTGCACGACGGCCAGGAGGGAGTCGCACCACCGTGGAGCCCTCGCCGCTCGACAACGCGGTCTGGCATGCGCTGACCACCCACCAGGCCGGTTTCGCCGACGTCATCGGGACCGCCCGACGGTACCGGCCCGACGTCTCGGTGTTCGGCGCCGTCGAGCACTTCGACGACGACGCCTGGCACGACCTGGCGGCGCTGGTCGGGCCGGGCCGGCCCGCCGTGCTGTTCCGGGCCGGCCTCCCCGAGCCACCGCCGGGCTGGACCCGGCTGGGCGGGGGCATCGGCCACCAGATGGTGCTGCGCGAGCTCGCACCGGTCGACGTCCCCGACGTTCGACCCCTCGGACCCGACGACGTCGCCCGAGATGGTGGCGCTGGTCGAGCTCACCCGGCCGGGACCATTCGCGGCGCGCACCGTCGAACTGGGCGGTTACGTCGGCGTCTTCGACCATGGGCAGCTCGTCGCGATGGCGGGAGAACGCCTCCACCTGCCCGGCTTCTGCGAGATCAGCGCCGTGTGCACCCGTCCCGATCATCGCGGTCGTGGACTCGCGGCCGGCCTGACCGCGCTCGTGGCGCGAGCCATCCAGGCGCGCGGGGAGCAGCCGTTCCTCCATCACGAGTCGGAGAACCACCCGGCGCGCCGGGTCTACGAGTCACTCGGCTTCGAGTTCCGGCGGGAGGTCGGGTTCGCCGCATTCGGCGCTCCCTCATGAATGGTCGACCCGCCGGAACCCGGCCGATGTTCAGCTCCCGGCCGCGTCGCCCAGCTCGGCGTCGAAGTCGGTCGCGGGGAGGCCGGTGACGACCTCCTCGACCACTTCCTCGGCCGCCGCGGGGGCCTCGATCACGTTGCCGAGACCGGCCACGCTCAACCCGGCCGCCTCCGGCACCGCCGGCGATGCGGTGGTGCTGCTCGTGTCGGCGAGCCAGGCGGCGAGGTCGAGGTCGGACTCCATGTCGGTGTCCGACGAGTAGAACGGCAGCGGCTCGTAGTCGGGCGCGGCGGTGGCGATGTCGCGGTAGCGCGGCATGCCGGTGCCGGCCGGGATGAGCTTGCCGATGATCACGTTCTCCTTGAGACCATGGAGCCCGTCGCGACGGCCCTCGATGGCCGCCTCGGTGAGCACCCGCGTGGTCTCCTGGAACGACGCCGCCGACAGCCACGAGTCGGTGGCCAACGACGCCTTCGTGATCCCCATGAGCTCGGGGCGACCCTCGGCCGGCTGCTTGCCCTCCGCCACCAACCGTCGGTTGGTGTCGGCGAACTCGCGGGCGTCGGCCTTCTGGCCCGGCAGGTAGGTGGAGTCTCCCGACTCCGACACCCCGACCCGGCGGAGCATCTGACGGACGATCACCTCGACGTGCTTGTCGTGGATCGACACGCCCTGCTCGCGGTACACCTTCTGCACCTCGTCGCTGAGGTACTGCTGGGTCTCGCGGATGCCCTTGACCTCGAGGATCTTCTTCGGGTCCAGCGGGGTCTTCGAGTCGCCGGTGAGCTGCTGACCGGCCGTCACCTCGACGCCGTCGGCGATGCCCGGGTAGAGGTGCGTGCGGCGCATGACCACGTGCTCCTCCTCCGTCCCGTCGTCGGCGACGATGGTGAGCACGCGCTCGCCCTTCTCGTTCTCACCGAGACGGACGACACCCGAGCTCTCGGCCATGATCGCGGCGCCCTTGGGCGTGCGGGCCTCGAACAGCTCGACGACGCGGGGCAGACCGTGCGTGATGTCCTCACCGGCGATGCCGCCGGTGTGGAAGGTCCGCATGGTGAGCTGCGTGCCGGGCTCGCCGATGGACTGGGCGGCGATGATGCCGACCGCCTCGCCCTGGTCGACGAGCTTGCCCGTCGCCAGCATCATCCCGTAGCACGCCGCGCACACCCCGCTGAGCGAGTCGCAGGTGAGCACCGAACGGACCCGCACCCGCGACACGCCGGGGTCGGCGGCCAGGAGACGGACCTCGACCTCACCGATCTCGGTGTTGCGGGGCAGGCTCGTGCCGTCGGACAGGGTCACGTCGTCGGTGAGCTGGCGCCCGAGGAGCTTCGTCTCCAGGATACGGACCGTCTCCGGATCGTCGTCGACGTTCTCGATCCAGATGCCGCGCGTGCTCTCGCAGTCGTCCTCGCGCACGATGACCTCCTGCGCGACGTCGACCAGACGCCGCGTCAGGTAGCCGGAGTCGGCGGTCCGGAGCGCGGTGTCGGCGAGACCCTTGCGGGCACCGTGGGTGGAGATGAAGTACTCGAGGACCGACAGGCCCTCACGGAAGTTCGACTTGATCGGGCGGGGGATGATCTCACCGCGCGGGTTGGCCACGAGGCCACGCATGCCGGCGATCTGCTGCACCTGCATGACGTTCCCTCGGGCGCCCGAGCCGACCATCATGTCGATCGGGTTGAACTTCTCCTGGCGCATCTCGGCCTGCATCGCGTCACGGACGCGTGCGGTGGCCTCGCTCCAGACCTCGATCTCCTTCTGGCGCCGCTCGTCGTCGGTGATGACGCCGCGGTCGTACTGGCCCTCGACCTTGTCGGCCTCGGCCTCGAACTTCTCCAGCAGCGCCGCCTTGCTGGCGGGCGTCCGCACGTCGGAGATCGAGATGGTGAGCCCGGAACGGGTCGCGTACTCGAAGCCGAGGTCCTTCAGCTTGTCGAGGCTCTCGGCCACGATGGCGCGGGGGTAGCGCTCCACCAGCCGGCTGGCCAGCTCGGTGAGGTCGCGCTTCTTGACCGCGTCGTTGTGGAACGCGAAGTCGGCGGGGAACGCCTCGTTGAAGAGGAACCGGCCGAGGGTGCTCTCGACCAGCACGCTCGAATCGCCGTTGTTGCCGCTGCGTCGCAGCACGATGGCGTCGGGGTGCTCCTCGTCGCGCTCCGGGAACTGGTCCGCGGGGAAGCGGGCGCCCGGCATGCGCACCTTGATCTTCGTGTGCAGCGAGAGCCGGTCGTCCTCCGGCGTGGAGGGCGCGAGCCGCTCGTCGTACGCGAGCACCGCCTCGTCGAGCGACGAGAACGCCCGCGTGGCGGGGGCGTCGTCGGTGATCTCGGTGAGGTAGTAGGCGCCGATGATCATGTCCTGGGTGGGGACGGTGATCGGGCGACCGTGCGCCGGCGACAGGATGTTGTGCGCCGACAGCATGAGGATGCGGGCCTCGGCCTGCGCCTCCGCGGAGAGCGGCAGGTGGACGGCCATCTGGTCGCCGTCGAAGTCGGCGTTGAACGCGGTGCACACGAGCGGGTGGATCTGGATCGCCTTGCCCTCCACCAGCACCGGCTCGAAGGCCTGGATGCCGAGGCGGTGGAGCGTCGGCGCCCGGTTGAGGAACACCGGGTGCTCCTTGATCACCTCTTCGAGGACGTCCCACACCTGCGGGCGGGCGCGCTCGACCATCCGCTTCGCGGACTTGATGTTCTGCGCGTACTCGAGGTCGACGAGCCGCTTCATGACGAACGGCTTGAACAGCTCGAGCGCCATCTGCTTCGGCAGGCCGCACTGCTGCAGCTTGAGCTGCGGGCCGACCACGATGACCGAACGGCCGGAGTAGTCGACGCGCTTGCCGAGCAGGTTCTGGCGGAACCGGCCCTGCTTGCCCTTCAGCATGTCGGAGAGCGACTTGAGCGCGCGGTTGCCGGGGCCCGTGACCGGGCGCCCGCGGCGGCCGTTGTCGAACAGCGCGTCGACGGCCTCCTGCAGCATTCGCTTCTCGTTGTTGATGATGATCTCGGGCGCGCCGAGGTCGAGGAGCCGCTTCAGCCGGTTGTTGCGGTTGATCACCCGGCGGTACAGGTCGTTGAGGTCGGAGGTCGCGAAGCGGCCACCGTCGAGCTGCACCATCGGCCGGAGGTCCGGCGGGATCACCGGGACCGCGTCGAGCACCATGCCCATCGGCGAGTTGATCTTGCGGTCGTCGTCGTCGACACGGTTGAACGCCGAGATGACCTTGAGCCGCTTGATCGCCTTCGCCTTGCGCTGGCCCTTGGAGGTGAGGATGGTGTCCTTGAGGAACTGCTCCTCGGCCTCCATGTCGATGCGCGAGATGAGGTCCTTGATGGACTCCGCGCCCATGCCGCCCTGGAAGTACTCCTCGTAGCGGTCCTGGAGCTCGCGCCACACCCGCTCGTCGTCGATGAGCTGCTTCGGGCGTGAGACCCTTGAACGTGTCCCACACCGTCTTCAGGAACTCGATCTCGGCATCGGCGCGGGCGCGGATGTCCTCGAAGTCCTTGTTGCGGGCCTTCTCGGCGCGCTCCAGCTCGTTCTTCTTCGTGTCGCGCTCCTCGAGCTCCTTGAGCTCGCTCTCGTACTCCTCGTCGCGCTTGCGGAGCTCGAGCTCGCGCTCGCTGCTCCACGTCGCCGATCTCGGCGCGGATGTCGGCCTCGAGCTGCTCGAGGTCCTTGTGGCGACGCTCGTCGTCGACCCACGTGATGATGTGGGCGGCGAAGTAGATGACCTTCTCGAGGCTCTTCGGCGCGATGTCGAGCAGGTAGCCGAGGCGGCTCGGGACGCCCTTGAAGTACCAGATGTGGGTGACCGGGGCGGCGAGCTCGATGTGGCCCATCCGCTCGCGGCGCACCTTGGAGCGCGTGACCTCGACGCCACAGCGCTCACAGATGATGCCCTTGAATCGGACGCGCTTGTACTTGCCGCAGTAGCACTCCCAGTCCTTGGTCGGCCCGAAGATCTTCTCGCAGAACAGGCCGTCCTTCTCGGGCTTGAGCGTGCGGTAGTTGATCGTCTCCGGCTTCTTGACCTCACCGTTCGACCACGTGCGGATCTGGTCCGCGGTGGCGAGCGCGATCGACAGCTGGGCGGAGTCGTTCACGTCGAGCACAGGTCCCTCGCTTCTCTTCGTCGTCTTCTCGTGCGTGCGTCTGGTCTGGGTGGGACTAGTAGGCGGGCTGGCGCCGGCGCTGCTCGTCTTCCTCGTCGGTGCCCCGTTCGGGCCGCGAGAGGTCGATGCCGAGCGACTCGGTGGTGCGGAAGGCGTCCTCGTCGAGCTCGCGGATCTCCACTTCCTCGCCCGCCTCGTTCATGACGCGGACGTTGAGGCAGAGCGCCTGCATCTCCTTGATGAGCACCTTGAAGCTCTCGGGGATGCCGGGCTCGGGGATGTTCTCGCCCTTCACGATGGCCTCGTAGACCTTCACGCGTCCGAGCACGTCGTCGGACTTGATCGTGAGGATCTCCTGCAGCGCGTACGACGCGCCGTAGGCCTCCAGCGCCCACACCTCCATCTCACCGAAGCGCTGGCCACCGAACTGCGCCTTCCCACCCAGCGGCTGCTGGGTGATCATCGAGTACGGGCCGGTCGACCGGGCGTGGATCTTGTCGTCCACGAGGTGCGACAGCTTCAGGATGTAGACGTAGCCGACGGTCACCGGGCGGTCGTAGGCCTCACCGGTGCGGCCGTCGTAGAGCGTCGCCTTGCCGTCGGTGGCGACCAGGCGGCGGTCGCCCGCGCCGTCGGCGTGCATGGTCTCGAAGAGGTGCTCGATCGTGCCCTCGGGGCCCGACTGCTCCACCTCGTCCCAGTGCGCGCCGTCGAACACCGGCGTCGACACCCAGACCGCGGGCTCGGTGACGGTGCGCGTCTTCTTCAGGGCGGGCGGCGCGGTGCGCGTGCCCTCCCAGCCGTGACGTGCGGCGTACCCGAGGTGCGCCTCGAGCACCTGGCCGACGTTCATGCGGCTCGGCACGCCGAGCGGGTTGAGCACGATGTCGACCGGGGTGCCGTCGGCCAGGTACGGCATGTCCTCGACCGGGAGGATCTTGGAGATCACACCCTTGTTGCCGTGGCGGCCGGCGAGCTTGTCGCCCTCGCTGATCTTGCGCTTCTGTCCGACGTAGACCCGGACGAGCTGGTTGACGCCCGGCGGGAGCTCGTCGCCGTCCTCGCGGGAGAACAGGCGCACATCGATGACCTTGCCGTTCTCGCCGTGGGGCACCTTCAGCGAGGTGTCGCGGACCTCGCGGGCCTTCTCACCGAAGATCGCCCGCAGCAGGCGCTCCTCCGGCGTCAGCTCGGTCTCACCCTTCGGCGTGACCTTCCCCACGAGGATGTCGCCGGGGCCCACCTCGGCGCCGACGCGGATGATGCCGCGCTCGTCGAGGTCCTTGAGGATGTCCTCCGACAGGTTCGGGATGTCGCGGGTGATCTCCTCGGCGCCCAGCTTGGTGTCGCGGGCGTCGATCTCGTGCTCCTCGATGTGGATCGACGTGAGCACGTCGTCCTTCACGAGACGCTCCGAGATCACGATCGCGTCCTCGTAGTTGTGACCCTTCCACGGCATGAACGCGACCAGCAGGTTCTTGCCGAGCGCGAGCTCACCCTCGTGGGTCGACGGACCGTCGGCGATGACCTCGCCCTGCTTCACCGTGTCGCCGACGTCGACGCGCGGCTTCTGGTTGATGCAGGTGCCCTGGTTCGACCGGCGGAACTTCGACAGGCGGTGGGTGGTGCTCCCGCGCTGGCCCTCGTAGTCGACGACCACCGTGTCGCCGGTGACGTCGACCACGGTGCCGTCGCCCTTGGCCAGGATGACCTCGCCGGCGTCGCGGGCGGCGCGGCCCTCGACCCCGGTGCCGATGAACGGCGCGGTCGCCCGCAGGAGCGGGACGGCCTGGCGCTGCATGTTGGCGCCCATGAGCGCGCGGTTGGCGTCGTCGTGCTCGAGGAACGGGATGAGCGCGGTCGCCACCGACACGATCTGCTTCGGCGACACGTCCATGTAGTCGACCTCGTGCGGGTCGACGAACGCGAGCTCGCCACGGCGGGCACGTACCAGGACGCGCTCGTCGAGGAACCGGCCCTTGTCGTCGATGTTGGCGTTCGCCTGCGCGATGACGTAGCGGTCCTCGTCGTCGGCGGCGAGATACTCGACCTCGTCGAGCGCGACACCGTTCTTGACCCGGCGGTAGGGCGTCTCGATGAAGCCGAACCGGTTGATCCGGGCGTAGCTCGCCAGGTAGCCGATGAGCCCGATGTTCGGGCCTTCCGGCGTCTCGATCGGGCACATGCGGCCGTAGTGGCTGGGGTGCACGTCTCGCACCTCGAACCCGGCGCGCTCACGCGACAGACCGCCCGGCCCGAGGGCCGAGAGGCGGCGCTTGTGGGTGAGCCCGGCGAGCGGGTTCGTCTGGTCCATGAACTGGCTGAGCTGGCTGGAGCCGAAGAACTCCTTGATCGCCGCCACCACCGGGCGGATGTTGATCAGGGTCTGCGGCGTGATCGCCTCGACGTCCTGCGTGGTCATGCGCTCACGCACGACCCGCTCCATCCGCGACAGGCCGACGCGCACCTGGTTCTGGATGAGCTCCCCCACCGAGCGCACGCGGCGGTTGCCGAAGTGGTCGATGTCGTCGGGGTAGTAGTCGGGGTCGTTGTTGTGGAGCTTCACGATGTACGACACCGTGGCGAGGATGTCGGCCTTCGACAGCTGGTAGTCGACCGGGCCGGTCTCGGGATCGGCGTTCGGGATCGTGAGGCCGTACTTCTTGAGCGGCAGCTTGGCGTACTCGTCGCGCAGCTTCTTCGAGACCTTGTGGCGCCCGACCTTGGCCATGTCGTAGCGCTTGGGGTTGAAGAAGAGGTTCTCGAGCAGGGCGCGCGCGGAGTCGGGCGTCGGCGGCTCGCCCGGGCGCAGCTTCCGGTAGATGTCGATGAACGCGGCGTCGGCGTCCTCGGTGTGGTCCTTGTCGAGCGTGTTCAGCATCGACTGGTACGGGTTGCCCTGCGCGTCGACGATGAGGTGCTCGAGCTCCTCGTTGGTGTCGCCGAAGCCGAGCGCCTTGAGCAGCACGGTGACGGGCTGCTTGCGCTTGCGGTCGATGCGGACGTAGACGATGTCCTTCTTGTCGACCTCGAACTCGAGCCAGGCGCCCCGGCCCGGGATCATCTTGGCGTCAACGACGTCCTTCTCCGGCGAGGTCTTGTCGGGGTTGATGCCGAAGTACACGCCGGGCGACCGCACCAGCTGCGACACGACGATGCGCTCGGTGCCGTTGATGATGAAGGTACCGCGGTCCGTCATCATGGGGAAGTCGCCCATGAAGACGGTCTGCTCCTTGATCTCACCCGTCTGCGCGTTCATGAACCGTGCGGTCACGAACAGCGGGCGCGCGTACGTCATGTCGCGCTGGCGGCACTCCTCCTCGGAGTACTTCGGCGGGTCGAAGATGTGGTCGGAGAGCTCGAGCTTGAGCTGGCCGGTGAAGTCCTCGATCGGCGAGATGTCGGAGAGGACCTCGGCGACACCCTGCTCGAGGAACCACTCGAACGACTCCCGCTGCACCGCGATCAGGTCGGGGAGCTCGAGCACTTCGTGCAGCTTGGAGAAGGACAGACGATCGCGGGACGCGAGAGAAGCCAACGTCACTCCTGGAACTCAGAGGGAAGGGATGGAACGGTCGGGCTGAGGGCGCGCGCGGGCCGACTGGAGAGACTCAACGAAGGCACGGCCGGGCAGACACGACTGTTGAACAGTCTAGGGTCTGATTTGTTCCCGTGCAAGAGCAGGGAACGCCAGACCCGAAGGGGTCTGCGTGCTGGCGGCAGAATACGACACCCCCTCCCGAAGGTCAAGGTTCCGCGCCGGGTCTGTGCAGAGTTCTGTACAGTTGTCCGGATGGACGAGCCCGAACGACTGAGCGTCACCGAGGCCAGCCGGCGGGGCGTCGCCCGGCTGGTGGCCGACGCCGCCCACGGCCACGAGGTGGTGGTGGAGCGCCACGGCCGGCCCGTCGCCGCGGTGGTCGACGTCGACCGGTTCGAGGAGGTCGCCCGCCTCCGCGACGACC
>CAWFWE010000006.1:380000-384298 GCA_963819475.1 uncultured Actinomycetes bacterium | reverse complement strand
AGGAGGCCATCAGCTCGACGAGCCCCCGGAAGTCCTCGGCATCACCGTGCACGGGGAGGGCCCAGACGTCCTCCACCGTGAAGTCCGGGGCGATGTCGTGGATGCGCCACGGGTGGTCCCGGTGCGCGGCGTCGGGGAGCCTCACGACCTCATCCGAGCGCGGCGAGGCGCTCGGCGACGTCGGCGAAGGCGGGATCGGCGCGTCGCACCTGGTGGAACAGCTCGCGGGCCCGGGCCAGGTTGCCGGCCCGCTCCTCGAGGTCGGCGAGGGCGTACCAGAGCCGGAGGTGGTGCTCCTTCGGGGTCTTCACCCGCTCGGCCCGCTTCCGGAGCAGGGCGAGCGCCTC
Source organism: uncultured Actinomycetes bacterium (assembly GCA_963819475.1). GTDB lineage: Bacteria > Actinomycetota > Acidimicrobiia > IMCC26256 > DASPTH01 > DASUAS01. The sequence goes on along the minus strand of CAWFWE010000006.1, from coordinate 383,951 downwards.
GGGCAGGCGACCCTGGTCGGCCAGCGCGCCCGCGTAGACGATGCGGCCCTCGGCGACGAGCTCGGCCGACGGCGACACCGACGCCAGCTCCAACCACAGCTCCTCGACCTTGCGCCACCGCCGCTGCGCCCGGTAGCAGTCCATGAGCACCGGGTTCTGGTCGACCGAGTCGCTCAGCTCGGCGTACGCCTCGAGCTCCTTCGCCGCGGCGGCGTAGTTACCGATGCGGTACTGCGCGAGGCCGGTGAGCTCGCGCACGCTCGGCGAGTCGGGCAGCTGCTCCCGCAGCGGGCGCAGGATGCGCAGCGTCTCCCGCTCGCGGTCGTGGGCGAAGGCGTCGGCGGCGGCCATGAGCGTGCCGAGCGCCCGGTTGGCGTTGCGGCCGGCGACCTTCGCCATCTCCTGCTGCACGTCCGACGGTCCCCGCTTGCGTCGGCGGCGCGTGGGCGCCGACGGCTGCGCCCGCCGGGACTGGCGGCGTGTGGTGTCGCGCTCGGTGCGCTTGCCGACGGTGCGGAGGGCGGGCCGGCCGCTCGCCGAGCGGGCGTCGCCGCCGCCGCCGCGGGTGTTCCGACGTTCGCGGGTCTCCTCGTCGCGCCGGTTGACCGGGTACGGGCCGAACCCGCCGCCGGCGCGCGGGCTCCGGTCCTGGTGGTCCGTCCGGTCGGCACGACCCGCGCCGTCACGCCGGGCTGCGTCCTGGCTCCGTCCCTTGCCGCCCTTGCCGCCCCTGCCGCCCTTGCCGGCGACGTCGCGACCGCCCTGGCCCCGTCCACGGCCGGCCGCGTCCCCGCGACCGGTGGCCGACGCGCCACGCCGCTTCGCCGGTGGGCGTCCCTGCCGGCTGCCGCCGCGTCGTTCGTCTGCCATGTCGGTGCTGATCCGATCGTGTCGAGAGAGCTTCCGAGCGTACCGACCGCGTGGCGGATCCCGGCGCGACGACGCCCCCGCCGCATGCGATCGCTCGCGCGGCGAGGGCGTCCGAGAAATCCCGGCGACGACCTACTCTCCCAGGGGGTTTCCCCCCAAGTACCATCGGCGCTGGCGGTCTTCACTTCCGTGTTCGGGATGGGAACGGGTGTTTCCCCGCCGCAATTGTCACCGGAAACCTTGTGCCACGGAGGGCACGGATTCAGTTGTCAAAGCCCTCGTTGAGAGCTCCAGAGCGAGCACGAGCGTGGGTACGCAAAGAGAAGAAAGAACCCAAGCCCTCGGCCGATTAGTACCGGTCGGCTGAACACGTCACCGTGCGTACACCTCCGGCCTATCAACCTGGTCGTCTACCAGGGGCCTTACCTGGTTAACCCAGTGGGAGATCTCATCTCGAGGCAGGCTTCGCGCTTAGATGCTTTCAGCGCTTATCCTTTCCGCAGGTAGCCAACCAGCCGTGCCTTTGGCAAGACAACTGGCACACCAGAGCTGCGTCCGTCCCGGTCCTCTCGTACTAGGGACAGCTCCCCTCAAATCTCCTACGCCCGCAGAGGATAGGGACCGAACTGTCTCGCGACGTTCTAAACCCAGCTCGCGTACCGCTTTAATGGGCGAACAGCCCAACCCTTGGGAGATGCTTCACCCCCAGGATGCGACGAGCCGACATCGAGGTGCCAAACCTTGCCGTCGATGTGGACTCTTGGGCAAGATAAGCCTGTTATCCCCGGGGTACCTTTTATCCGTTGATCGACCGCGCTTCCACACGCCACGGCCGGGTCACTAAGCCCTGCTTTCGCACCTGCTCGACTTGTAGGTCTCGCAGTCAAGCTCCCTTGTGCCTTTACGCTCAACGCCTGATGGCCAACCAGGCTGAGGGAACCATTGGGCGCCTCCGTTACTCTTTGGGAGGCGACCGCCCCAGTCAAACTACCCGCCTGACGCTGTCCCCGACCCGGATCACGGGCCCAGGTTAGATTCCCAATACATGAAGGGTGGTATTTCAACGGCGTCTCCACCGAGGCTGACGCCCCGGCTTCCCAGACTCCCACCTATCCTACACAGCATGTACCGAAAACCAACATCAAACTGTAGTGAAGGTCCACGGGGTCTTTCCGTCCTTCTGCGGGAAACGAGCATCTTTACTCGTACTGCAATTTCGCCGGGTCTCTGGTTGAGACAGTAGCCAAGTCGTTACGCCATTCGTGCAGGTCGGAACTTCGCCATATTCCGCTGTTTCCAGCGGGGCAGACTATGCCTTCATCTCAAGGCGAGGTCGTGGAGGATCAGTGCCGGCGGATACCCGCGCTTGCCGCTCGGGTTCATCGCGCCGGCTAGCCGTACGATCGTCCGCAATCCTTCGAGCTCGCGGTGCTGGTTCCGAGTCATGCGCTCGCAGATCTCTGCGAACAACTCGAAGTCACACTGCTTGCCGGATTGCAATGGATACGCACGGAAATGAGGGATCACGGCACTGCAGATGATCGGGAGGCTTCGCACCTCCCATTCCATTTCAGTGTCTTGTCGCTTCGGTCGGGCCGGAGCGTCCCGCACCCGAAATGATCCTGGATCGCCAGGAGCACCTCGCTGCGGTCGCCGTTCTGGCTGACCGACACGCTCGGTCTCACCTCCCAACCGACCCGAAGAGTCGGCCGCGGCGAGATCGAGACCGTGAAGCATCCCTCACCGTCGACGTATCCGGAGATGTACGACGGCAGATCCACCATTCCCTGTTCTCGAGAGCCCGCGTGTTGCGTCGGCCGTAGATTTGCCACGCCCCGACCGTACGGCTGGGGTGTGACAGTGACCGGCGCCTCTCCCCGAGGGGATCAGTCGTTACGGGGTCATACCTCCGAGGAGGCAGAGGACTTCCCACGGCATTACCCGCCGGCTGTCGCCTCGTCCTTGATCGAGGCAGCCGGGGAGGGCTTCACCGTTATGAGCGGGTCTTCACATGGAGTCACCTCCACGCAGGGCAATTCACTTACCCGACAAGGAATTTCGCTACCTTAGGCATGGTTGTTACTCCGCAAAACGAATGGTTGCTTTTGCGGGGTCAGGTCATTTCTGCCTGACTCCTCATGTCGCCATGAGGATCGGACTGTATCTTCACCGAGCTGGCGCTCGGGCCTGGCGTGCAGTCTCTGAGGATCCCTTTCGGTTTCCTGCTGATTGTCCGCACCGGATGGATTTTCACTGCTCATCACCTCATCCTCTGACGAGGGCGTGACAATGAACTAGTACCACCGGATACTCGGAGTTTCCAGCATATAGCCAGGTTTTACAACGGCCTCTGAAGGTTGACCGTTATAGTTACGGCCGCCGTTTACCGGGGCTTAGGTTCAGAGCTTCGCCTTGCGGCTAACCCTTCCCCGTAACCTTCCGGCACCGGGCAGGCGTCAGTGCGTATACGTCGTCTTTCGACTTTGCACGCACCTGTGTTTTTAGTAAACAGTCGCTTGGCCCTGGTCTCTGCGGCCTCCTCGGGCTCTGGACGCCAGGTCCGTCACCCTACTAAGGCCCCCCTTCTCCCGAAGTTACGGGGGCATTTTGCCGAGTTCCTTAACCAGAGTTCTCCCGATCGCCTTCGTATTCTCTACGTGCCCACCTGAGTCGGTTTGGGGTACGGGCACCAAGTTCGCTCGCTAGAGGCTTTTCTCGGCAGCATGGGATCAGTCACTTCACCTGAATCGGTTCGGCATCGCATCTCGGCGTTGAGCCCCACGGATTTGCCTATGGGACCGCCTACCTGCTTACCCCGGGTACAACCAGCGCCCGGTAGACCTACCCTCCTGCGTCCCCCCTTCGCTACCCGTCACCAGGTGGTTCGGTTCGGCCGAAGCCATCCCCTTAGCAACCTGGATTGGGTTGGGCGCGAACATGGTGGTACAGGAATATCAACCTGTTGTGCATCGACTACGCCTTTCGGCCTCGCCTTAGCTCCCGACTAACCCTGGGCGGATGAGCCTTCCCCAGGAACCCTTGGGCATTCGGCGGAGGGGTTCCTCCCCCCTCGTTCGCTAC
>CAWFWE010000006.1:0-375000 GCA_963819475.1 uncultured Actinomycetes bacterium | reverse complement strand
GGTCGATGCCGAGCTTGATCCGTAGCGATCGGCCGGTGCCGAGCTTGCGCAGCATGTCGGCCTCGGTGATGAGGTCGACCGCGCCGGTGCGCAGGATGCGCAGCTGCTCCTGCACCTCGGCTCCGCTCGGTCGCCGCTCCGCCATGACTGTGGAACGCTACCGGCTGAGGTTCTCGTCTCCGGGGACGAAAAAGCGCCACGGGTGCTCGTCGCCGCGGCCGAGCGCCAGCCCGATGCGCACCGACACGCCCGGCGCGTCGGGGGGCGGGACGCCGTCGTCGAGGATGCGGACGTCACCCCGGACGAGGTCGTTGCCGTTGTCGACGCCGGTGATGGCGAACGCCTGGCACAGCCGCGCCGGACCCGCGAGCAGGTCACGGTCGCGGCGCGCCTTCACCCGGCGCGACCGCATGACCTCGATGCCGTCGACCGGTGCTGCGGCGCGCAGGAGCACGGCGGCGGCGTCGCCGTGGTTCTGGCCCACCACGTTGGCGCACCAGTGCATCCCGTAGGTGAAGTACACGTACAAGTGCCCAGGTGGTCCGAACATCACCTCGGTGCGCGGTGTCATACCGCGGAAGGCGTGGCTGCCCTCGTCGTCGGACCCGCGATACGCCTCCGCTTCGACGATGCGCGCCGCCAGGCGACGGCCGTCGGCCGCGCGGCGCACGAGGAGCTTGTTGAGCAGCTCGGGCGCGAGCGCCAGCGAATCGCGCGCGTAGAACGAGCGAGTCAGGATGCGCCCGCGGCTCACGCGGGGAGCTGCAGCCAGCGCGCCTGCTCGTCGAGCCGCGCCCGTGCCTTCACCGACTGCTCCTCGACCGAACGGGCCCCGGCCCCGCCCGGCGTCGTGCGCCGCAGCACCGCCGCCCCCGGCTCCAGGAGCGCGAGGGCCTCCGGCCCGAGGTCGGGGTCGGTCAGCACGATCTCGTCGAGCGGCACCCCGCGCTCCGCGGACTGGCGTACGAGCGCGCCCACGCGGGCGTGCGCGTCGCGGAAGGGCACGCCCCGCTGCACCAGCCACTCGGCGAGGTCGACGGCGGCGGCGTGCTGCCCGTCGGCCGCGGCCTGCATGCGCGCCGGCACCACCTCGGCGGTGGCGAGGAGGCCGGCCATCGCTCCCAGCGTCAACCGGCACTGGTCGAGCGCGTCGAACAGGGGTTCCTTGTCCTCCTGGAGGTCGCGGTTGTACGCGAGTGGGAGGCCCTTCAACGTGGCGAGGAAGCCGGTGAGATCACCGATGAGCCGCCCCGCCTTGCCGCGCGCGAGCTCGGCGATGTCGGGGTTCTTCTTCTGCGGCAGCATCGACGAGCCGGTGCTGTACGCGTCGGCCAGGCGGAGGAAGCCGAACTCCTGGCTGGTCCACAACACGACCTCCTCGCCCAGCCGCGACAGGTGCACCTGCGTGAGCGCGGCCACGAACAGGGCCTCGGCCACGAAGTCGCGGTCGGCCACCGCGTCGAGCGAGTTCTCGAAGCGGCGGGCGAAGCCGAGCTCGGTCGCGGTGCTGTCGGGATCGAGCGGGAGGCTCGAGCCCGCGAGCGCACCGGCACCGAGCGGCGACACGTCGGCCCGCGCGATCGCGTCGCGCCACCGCTCGACGTCGCGGGCGAAGGCCCAGAAGTGCGCCAGGAAATGGTGGGCGAGCAGCACCGGCTGGGCGCGCTGCAAGTGGGTGTAGCCGGGGAGATAGACGTCCTCCGCCGCCTGCGCCGCTGGCCAGCAGCACCTCCTGCAGCCGGTGGACGTGCGTCGCGACGATGGTGCCCTCCCGGCGGAGGAACCGCCGCAGTGCGGTGGCGACCTGGTCGTTGCGGCTGCGACCGGTGTGCAGCTTGGCGCCGGCGGCGCCGGCGAGCTCGGTGACCCGCCGCTCGATGGCGGTGTGGATGTCCTCGTCGGACGGCACGAACTCGAACGTCTTCTCGACGAGCTCGGCTTCGACGCGGTCGAGCGCGTGCAGCACCTCGTCGCGCTCGGCGTCGGTGAGCACGCCGACGCGCGCCAGCATGGCGACGTGCGCGCGGGACCCCGCGAGGTCGTCGGGCGCGAGCCGCCGGTCGAACGACAGGCTCTCGGTGAACGCGAGGAGCTCGTCGGCGGGACCGTCGGCGAAGCGCCCGTGCCAGAGGGTCACGCGCCGGGCACTTCCCCGGGACCGCCCTGCTGGCGCGCCCACGTCTCCACCGACAGGCCCCACAGGCGCACGAACCCGGCGGAGTCCTCGTGGCGGAAGCTGTCGGCGGCGTCGTAGGTCGCGAGGTCGTAGCTGTAGAGGCCGCGGTCGGCGCGGCGACCGGTCACGAAGCAACGACCGGGCTCGAGCCGGAGGCGCACCTCGCCGGTGACGAACTCCTGCGTGTGGCCCATGAACGCGTCGAGCGCCTCCTTCAGCGGCGAGAACCAGAGGCCGTCGTACACCAGCTCGGCGTAGCGGGGCTCGAGGCGCGCCTTCTCCCGCATGAGGTCGCGCTCGAGCGTGATCGACTCGAGGTCGGCGTGGGCGAGCAGCACCGCCAGCGAACCGGGGCACTCGTAGGTCTCGCGGCTCTTGATGCCGACCCGGCGGTTCTCCACCATGTCGAGGCGGCCCCAGCCGTAGGCGCCCACCGTCTCGCCGAGCTCGAGCACCAGCTCGTGCAGCGGCTTCACCACGCCGTCGAGCGCGATGGGCACGCCGCGCTCGAAGCGCACGACGACGTCGCGCGGCTCGGTGGGCGCGTCGGCGACGTTGCGGGTGAGCGCGTAGGCGTCGTCGGGCGGCGCGACCCAGGGGTCCTCCATCATCCCGCACTCGATGGCGCGGCCCCACAGGTTCTCGTCGATGGAGTACGGGCTCTTCTTGGTGACGCTGATCGGGATGTGGTGCTTGGCCGCGTAGTCGATGCTGTCGTCGCGGGTGAACCCCCAGACCCGTACCGGTGCGAGCACGTCGAGGTCGGGCGCGAGCGCGCGCACCGACACCTCGAACCGCACCTGGTCGTTGCCCTTGCCGGTGCAGCCGTGGGCAACCGCGTCGGCGCCGAACTCGCGCGCCGCGAGCACGAGGTGCTTGGCGATGACCGGTCGCGACAGCGCCGAGACCAGCGGGTACTTGCCCTCGTACAGCGCGTTGGCGTGGATGGCATTGACGAGGAACTCGTCGGCGAACTCGGCGCGGGCCTCGACGACCTTCGCCTCGATCGCGCCGGCCGCCAGGGCGCGGGCGCGGATCTCGTCCCACGGATCGTCGGCCTGCTGGCCCACGTCGACCGCGAGCGCGACGACCTCCGCGCCCCACTCCTCCTGGATCCACTTCACCGCGACCGACGTGTCGAGTCCGCCGGAGTACGCGAGCACCACTCGCTTGGTCATCAGCTCACACCTTCTGCATCGTCGTTCAGAGTCCGGCCAGGGTGGCGAGGTCGGCGGCCACCGGGCCACCGCCGGTCGCCGACGCGCACACCAGGATGATCGTGTCGTCGCCCGCCACCGTGCCGAGGACGTCGCTGAGACCGGACCGGTCGAGCGCCGAGGCGACCACGTGCGCCGAACCGGGCGGCGTGCGCAGCACCACCAGGTTGCCGCTGTGCGCGACCTCCACCACGAACTCACCCATCACCCGCCGCAGGTGGTCGTCGGGCGCGGTCCGCTCGGTGGCGAGCTCGGGGATCGCGTAGGCCATCGCCCCGCCGGGGATGCGCACCTTCACCGCGCCCAGCTCCTCGAGGTCGCGGCTGACCGTCGCCTGGGTCGCGATCACGCCGTCGGCCGCCAGCATCTCGACCAGCTGCGCCTGGCTCGAGATCGCCTGCTCCTCCAGGAGGCGGGCGATGCGGTGCTGCCGTTGCGGCTTGCCCAACGTCGCCATCAACTGGCTCGGGGGGCGACGAGATGGGTGAGCACGGCCCGGGCGGCGTGCATGCGGTTGGCCGCCTGCTGCCAGACCACGCTGCGGGGCCCGTCGATGACCGACGCCGCGACCTCCTCGCCGCGGTGCGCGGGCAGGCAGTGGAGGAACCACGCCTGCTCCCCCGCCGCCTCCATCAGCGCGTCGTCGACGGTGTACCCGGCGAAGGCGGCGAGGCGGGTCGCCTGCTCCTCCTCCTGCCCCATCGAGGTCCACACGTCGGTGTAGACCGCGTCCGCGCCCGCGACCGCCTCGTGGGGGTCGCTCACGAGCTCGATGGTGCCGCCGAGGTTGCGGGCCCGCTCGACCGTGAGCTCGTCGAGCTCGTAGCCAGGGGGCGAGGCGACGGTGAGCTCGACGCCGCTCAGCGCGGCGCCGTACGCCAACGACGCGGTCACGTTGTTGCCGTCGCCGACGTACACCAGCCGGCGACCGTCGAGGGCGCCGAGCAGCTCCTGCAGGGTGAGGAAGTCGGCCACGGCCTGGGTGGGATGGGCGCGGTCGGACAGCAGGTTGACGACCGGGACGTCGGCGACCGCCGCCATCTCCTCCAGGGTGGCGTGGTCGAACACCCGCGCCGCGATCACCGAGCAGAAGCCGGCGAAGGTGCGGGCCACGTCGGCGACCGACTCCCGCACCCCCAGGCCGACCTCCTCGGGCCGCACGTAGATCGGGTGACCGCCCAGCCCGACCACCGCCATCTCCGTCGCCGCCCGGGTACGAGCCGACGGCTTCTCGAACAGCAGCACCACGCCCTGGCCCACGAGCATCTGTGGGATGCCCGACGGGTCCGCCTTGCCCTTGGCGGCGGTGTCGAGGACGGCGGCGAACTCGGCCGGCGTCAGGTCGTCGACCTCGAGGAAGCGGGGCGCGGTCATGCGGGACCGCCCGTTGCGACGAGCACCTGCGTGACGATGGCCACCGCGGCCGCGATCTCGTCGTCGGTCACGAGCAGCGACGGCGCGAACCGCAGCGCCGTCGGCGTGACCGCGTTCACGACCAATCCGGCCTCGAGGCACACGTTCGCGATCGGGCCCGCCTCGAGGCCCTCGTCGAGCTCGGCCGCGATCAGCAGGCCGACGCCGCGCACGTCGGCGACGCCCGCGACGTCGAGCAGCGCCTTGGTGAGGATCTCACCGGCGCGGGCGGCGCGCCCGGGTGCGTCGACCTCCTGCATCACGTCGAGCACGGTGAGCGCGGCCCGGGCCTGGAGGGGTTGCCCGCCGTAGGTGGTGGCGTGGTCGCCGGGCCGGAACGCCTCGGCCACCTCGGTGCGTGCCCAGCAGGCGCCGATCGGCACGCCGTTGCCGAGTGCCTTGGCCATGGTGACGATGTCGGGCCGCACGTCGTGGGCGTGCTGGTACCCGAACCAACGGCCGGTGCGGCCGAGCCCGGTTTGCACCTCGTCGACGATCAGCAGCGCCTCGCGCTCGTCGCACAGGGCGCGCACGCCCTCGAGGTAGCCCGGCGGCGACGGCTGCACGCCGCCCTCGCCCTGCACCGGTTCGAGCATGACCGCGCACACCCGCTCGTCCATCGCCGCCGCCAACGCGTCGAGGTCGGCGAACACCACCTGGCGGAACCCGATCGGCAGGGGCTGGAACGTCTCCTGCTTCTGCGGCTGCCCGGTGGCGGCGAGCGTGGTGAGGGTGCGGCCGTGGAAGGAACCCCACGCCGAGAGCACGTGGAAGCGGTCGGGCCCGCCATTGGCCTGGCCGTACCGGCGGGCGAGCTTGATCGCGCACTCGTTGGCCTCGGCGCCGGAGTTCGAGAAGAACACCTTGCCGCCCCCGCCGTGCAGCGCGTCCAGGCGCGCCGCCACCTGCGGCTGCCACTCGTTGAAGTACAGGTTCGACACGTGCAGCAGCGTGCGGGCCTGGTCGGCGAGCGCGTCGGCGACCGCCGGGTGCGAGTGGCCGAGCGACGTCACCGCCAGGCCCCCGAGGAAGTCGAGGTACTCCTTGCCCTCGCTGTCCCACAGGTGCACGCCCTCGCCGCGCACGAACGCGACGGGGAGCCGGCCGTAGGTCTGCATGCCGTGCTCGGCGTCGAGCGCCTGGATGCGGTCGAAGGAGCTGGCTTCGAGGTCGGTCATGACTCGCCCACCTTGGCGTCGATCATCGTGCCGATGCCCTCACGGGTGAAGAACTCCAGCAGCAGCACGTGCGGGATACGGCCGTCGAGGACGTGCGCACGTCGCACGCCCCCGTGCAGGGCGTCGATGCACGAGCGCAGCTTCGGGATCATGCCGCCGTCGGCCTTGCCGCTGGCGAGCAACGCCTCGACCCCGGCGGTGTCGGTCTCGGAGATGAGGCTCGACTCGTCGGGATAGTCGGCGTAGAGGCCGGCGACGTCGGTGAGGTACACCAGCCGCTCGGCGCCGACCGCCATCGCGATCGCCCCCGCCACCGCGTCGGCGTTGATGTTGTAGGCCTGGCCGAGCTCGTCGACCCCGACGGTGGCGATGACCGGGATGAGCTCCTCGTTGAGCAGCTTGTGCACGATCCCCGGGTCGATGCTGGCGACGTCGCCGACGAATCCGAGCCGCTCGTCGCGCATCTCGACGGTGATGAGCCCGGCGTCCTCGCCCGAAAGCCCGACCGCGTACGAACCGTGCTGGTTCAACGCGGCGACGATCTCGCGGTTCACCTTGCCCACCAGCGCCATGCGCACGATCTCGACGCTCTCGGCGTCGGTGACCCGCAGCCCGTCGACGAACTCGGGCTCCTTGCCGAGCCGGCGCATGAGGTCGGAGATCTGGGGGCCGCCGCCGTGCACGACGACCGGGTTCATGCCGACCAACCGCATGAGCACGACGTCCTGCGCGAACAGGTCGGCAAGCGCGGGGTCCTCCATCGCGTGGCCGCCGTACTTGATCACGACGGTGCGCCCGGTGAACTCGCGGATGTACGGCAGCGCTTCGGCCAGGACGCCGGCCTTCAGCATGGCGTCGCTCGCTGCAGCCGGGGTCACCCCGGCCGCGGACGCTTGCTCCCCATCCGTCATGACGTGCCCATGTTCTCGTCGACGTACGCGTGCGTGAGGTCGGTGAAGAGCATCGTCGCGTCGCTGGTGCCGTTCCGGAGGTCGCAGGTGATCGCGAGGTCGCGCTGCTCCATCGCCGCCGCCACCGCGGCCGCGTCGTGCGGCGCGGCGATCCCGTCGCGGCAGACGACGACGCCGTCGTACGCGATCTCGACCCGCTCGGGATCGAACACCGCGCCGCTCACGCCGAGCTCGGAGATGATCCGGCCCCAGTACGGGTCCTTGCCGTAGAGCGAGCACTGCACGAGCTGGCTGCTCGCGACCGTGCGCGCCGCCTGCCGGGCCTCGGCCGCGTTGCGGGCACCGCGCACGGTGAGGGTGACGCATTTGGTCGCCCCCTCGGCGTCGGTCGCCATCTGGTGGGCGAGGTCGGCGCACGCCGCGGTCAGCGCCTCGACGAAGCCGGCGTAGGCGGAGCCCGACGTCGTCGTGATCGGCTCGTTGCCGGCGTCGCCGTTCGCGAGCAGAAGCACGGTGTCGTTGGTGCTCTGGCACGCGTCGACGACCAGGGCGTTGAAGCTGGTGTCGACCGCGGTCTGGAGCGCGCGCTGGAGCGGCGCGGCTGCGACCGCCACGTCGGTGCTGAGCACCGCGAGCATCGTGGCCATCGACGGCGCCAGCATCGCCGCGCCCTTGGCCATGCCGCCGACCGTCGCGGTCCCCGAGGCCGGCAGTTCGACCGCCTGGTGGGTGAGCTTGCGCACGGTGTCGGTGGTGAGCAGCGCGTCGGCCGCGGCCAACCCGCCGGCGGCGTCGGTGGTCAACTGCGCGCCCAGCTTCGGGATGCCGGATTCGACCGGGTCCATGGGCATGGGGATGCCGATGAGGCCGGTCTGGCACACGAGCACGTCGGTGGTCGCGCACCCGACCGCCTGTGCGGTCAGCTCGCACATGCGGAGCGCGTCGGCCCGACCCTGCTCCCCCGTGGCCGCGTTCGCGTTGCCGGAGTTGAGCACCACCGCCGCGGCGCGGCCGTCGGCCAGGTGCCGGCGGCTGATCTGGACCGGCGCCGCCGCGACCAGGTTGCCGGTGAACACGCCGGCAGCGGTGACGGGGGCACCGTCGGTGGTCGCGACGATGGCGAGGTCGGGGGCGCCCGACGCCTTGATGCCGGACGCCAGCCCGCCCGCCCGGAAGCCGTCGACCGCGGTGACGCTCACCTCTGCCCGCTCTCGATACCGGCCCGATGGCTCGCTCTCTGCGGCCCGGGATACCCGGGCCGCGGCCGATCGCTCACGTGCACCGGGCTGCTCACGGCATGAGTCCGATCGTGGGGAGCGCGGTGGTCTCGGGCAGGCCGAGCACGAGGTTGGCGTTCTGCAGCGCCTGCCCCGACGCGCCTTTGACCAGGTTGTCGAGCGCGCCGATGGCGAGCACGGTGCCGGTGCGCTCGTCGTACCGGACGGTGAGGTGCACCGAGTTCGACCCCAGCGTGGCCTTGGTCGCCGGTGACCCGGCGGTGACGTGCACGAAGGGCTCGCCGGCGTAGAAGTCGCGGTAGCCCGCGAGCAGGCCGTCGGTACTGAGCCTCACCCCCGGCACCGGTCGCGCGTAGCAGGTGGCCAGGATGCCGCGGCTCATGGGGACGAGGTGGGGCGTGAACAGCACCTGCACCGCCTCGCCGGCGACATGTGTGAGCGCCAGCTCCATCTCCGCGGTGTGACGGTGCGTGAGCAGCCCGTAGGCGTTGACGTTGTCGCTCACCTCCGCGAACAGACTGCTGGCCTTCAGGCCGCGGCCCGCGCCCGACACCCCCGAGACCGCATCGACCACCATGCCGGCCGGCTCCACCAGGCCCGCGGCCAGCAGCGGCGCCAGCGCCAACGACGCCGTCGTCGGGTAGCAGCCGGGGGACGCGACGTGCCGGGCGCCCACGATCTCGTCGCGGTAGAGCTCGGGCATGCCGAAGGCGAAGCGCTCGAGCAGGTCGGGGGCGGAGTGCCGCTCGCCGTACCACTGCTCGTAGTCGGCGATCGGGAGCCGGAAGTCGGCGCCGAGGTCGACCACGTGGCCGACGGTGTCGACCAGGTCACCGGCGAGCGCCTGGGACTGGCCGTGCGGGAGGCACAGGAACGCCAGGTCGAGGCCGGCGAGGTCGGTCGGCGCCACCTGCTCGTAGGTCACGCCCTCGTACGTGGCGGCCAGCGACGGGTAGAGGTCGCCGACCGAGGCGCCCGCGTTGGCGTCGGCGGTGACCAGGGACACCTCGATGTCGGGATGGCCGGCGAGGAGGCGGAGGAGCTCCGCTCCCGTGTACCCCGATCCCCCGACGACGGCCGCTCGATACGCCATCGCCGCAGTATACACACGCCTGCATATCTATGCGAGCGCATTTTCCGCCGGCCGCAACGGGCGCTGACGGCTTCGGGGCGAAACCGTCCGGCGCCTGCCGGACGGGCGCGTAGGTTGGCCGGTGCGCGTACCGGCCGCCGACACCGGCGGGCCGCAGGACGGTGGGAGGTCCCAGCGTGACCAGAGAAGCCACGCGCGCGCCCGAGTCGATGCCGGCGGTGCTGGCCGAGGGGCTGGTCAAGCGGTTCGGGACGACGGAGGCATTGCGCGGGGTCGACCTCACCGTGGAGCGGGCGACCGTCCTCGGTGTGCTCGGACCCAACGGTGCGGGCAAGACCACCGCAGTGCGCATCCTGACCACCCTGCTCCGGCCCGACGAGGGCCGCGCCTTCATCGACGGGATCGACGTCGTCGCCAACCCGCGGCGCGCTCGCACCCGCATCGGCCCCACCGGGCAGTAGGCGGCGGTCGACGAGCGTGTCCGGAAGTACCGCTCGACCACCAGCCACTGACCGCCTGCTGCGGGGTGGGGGCGCCGGCGGCACGAGACGACGTGCCCGGTCAGCGACGCACGCGCCGTCGTCGGCCTCGAACTCACGCATTCGGCCGACGACCACGAGGGCGGCTCCCACGAGAACCGGTGCCGCGAGCAGGTCGCCGGTCGTGAGCGTGTGCGAACCGGTGATCGAGATGAGCACACGACCTTCGACGACGCCATTGATCCACCACCAGATGATGCTGATCGCCACCGCGCCGACCACGAGGCCATAGACCGACGCGGTCGGCCAAGCACGCGGCCGTCCGTACCTCCACGCGAGCGCGACGAGAAGGGCGACGAACACCGTCAGCATGCCGGCGTAGATCACGAGACACCGGTTCAGCCCTACGCTGCGGCCGGCCGCGATCGCCACGAGTACGAGCTCACCCATGTCGCGCCACGATACGTGAGGTGCACCGACCGAAGCGGCGAGCGCAGGCTCAGGCGCGCCGCAGGCGACGGAACCCGAACCAGGCCAGGACCGCGCCACCGATGACGAGCTTGATCGCCACGATCCAGAGCGTGATGTTGCGCCCGGTGTGGCTGTCGTCGGTGACGATGCTCGTCGGGTCGGAGCGGTCGTAGTGGATCTTGACCTTGCTGCCGGGCAGCGGCTGCTCCTCCCCCGTCTTCACCGCCTCGGTGGCGCGGACCACCTGCCCACCGGCGGTCTCGAACTCGAGCCGACGCTCCCCGTTGACCTGGATGACCGTGGCGGTCGCCGCGACACCGTTGGCCTGGAGATCGGCGTCGTGCCGCTGCAACGAGAACACGAAGCCGCCGACCACGAGGCCGAGCACGACCAGGCCGGCGCCACCCCAGGCGGCCCACCGGGCGTTGCGCAGGCTGAGCCGGAACGGCTTCGGCGGAACGACGATCGGCGCCGGTGCCGCGGCACGCGGCGGCGCGGGCGGGGGCGTCCGGCGGACGGTCACGACCGGCCGCTCGAGCGCGGCGTCGTAGCGCGCCCGTTCCTCGGGGTTCGAGAGCACCCGGTAGGCGGCGCCGAGGCGGGTGAAGCGCTCGGCGGCAGTGCCGTCGTCGGGGCGCGCGTCGGGGTGGAGCTCCTTGGCCCGGGCGCGGTAGGCCGCGGAGATCTCGTCGCGCGTCGCGCCGCGGGCGACCCCGAGCTCCTCGTAGAGATCGCCGAGCGGTGGTCGGATCGCCACGGCTTCCCATTGTGCACGCGCCACCTGCGAAACTGCTCGCCGTGGTGTCGTGGGCCCAGTTCGAGCAGGAAGCGCCCGACCTGGCGCCGGCGGTGCAGCGCCGGTTGACCGCCACCCTCCACTCGATCCTCGGCACGCTGCGAGCCGACGGCGCACCGCGGCTCACCGGGCTCGAAGTGCACTTCGACGACGGCGAGCTGTGGCTGGCGATGATGCCCGACTCGCGGAAGGCCGACGACCTGCGCCGGGACCCACGGTTCTCCCTCCACAGCGCCCCGGACGTCTCCATGGTCGACGGCGACGCCAAGGTCGGGGGTCGTGCGATCGTCGTCGACGACGGGCCCACGTGGCAACGGTTCGTCGACGGGCTCCCCCAATCCCTGCCCGACAGCGGGATGGCGCTCTTCCGCGCCGACCTGACCGACGCCTCGCTGGCCCGGGTCGCGGACGACTGGATGATCATCGACGTCTGGCACCCCGGGCAGGCGCCGCGACAGGTCCGCCGGCAGTAGCCACGAAATCCGTGGTCAAAGCGGGCCGGAGGGGGTAGAAACGCACTTATGGCGGCGCGCTGGTGGCATTCCCGCTACGGGGGCTCGTTCCTCCGGGAGCTGGTGCTGGTCGTCGCCCTGCTGCTGGTCTACAAGTACGGCCGGTTCCTCACCAAGGGCCACGTCGAGACCGCGCTGCAGAACGCGCGCGACGTGATCAGCCTGGAGCGCTCGCTCGGGCTCTTCAGCGAGGCGCGCCTGCAGGACCTGGTCCTGCGCGACACCACGCTCATCCGCTTCCTCAACGTGTACTACCTCGTCGCGCACGTCGCGGTGACGGCCGCCGCGTTCCTCTGGCTGTACGTACGGCACCCGCCGACCTACCGCCGCTTCCGCAACGTGATGGTCGTGATCACGCTCTCGGGCATGGTCGTGCACCTCCTGCTGCCGCTGGCGCCGCCCCGCATGTTCCCGAACCTCGGGTTCGTCGACACCGCGCGGGTGTTCGGACCCGCGTCCTACGGTGCGGGCAGCCCGTACAAGGGCTTCGCCAACCAGTTCGCGGCGATGCCGTCGCTGCACTTCGGGTGGGCGCTGGTGATCGCGTGGGCGGTGCTGATCGCGACGTCGAGCAAGTGGCGGTTCGCGGTGCTGGCCCACCCGGTGATCACGCTCGCCGCCATCGTCCTCACCGCCAACCACTACTGGCTCGACGCGGTCGTGGCGACGTTCCTCTTCGCCGGCGCGCTCGGGGTCGACCACTTCTTCGAGCGACGGCGGAAGCGCAAGGACCTCGGATCGGAGGGCGACGGAACGCCGACGCCGGCTGTGCAATCTGCTCGATCGTCGATCGACGCACCATCCACGTACCGTCCTGCAGCGCCGCGCGCGCCGGCGACGACATCGGCGCCGTGCTGCCGGCCGTCCAGAACCCAAGGCTGACCTCGGCCGTCGTCGTCAGGGTCGGGTGATCGCCACCGAGTGCAGTGCGGTCCGCAGCGCGGGCAGGGATGGCGGCTGATTCGTGGCTCCCGGGCGTCACCGACACGTAGGTGATGGTGCCGAGGCACGCCGGACGGCCCGCCACCGTCGCCGTGTAGACGAGGTCGAACGACTTGGTGCCGACCCGGCCCGGCGCCACCGCGATCGCGACGTGGTCGTCGAACCCGGCCGGGCCCTGCCACTCGAGGACCGCCTTCACCACCATCACGTCGAACTCCCGGAAGAACGCGGTCGCGGGCTCGAAGCCGAGTGACTCGAAGAACCGGGTCGACGCCTCGTCGAAGTAGGTGAGCCAGTGGGCGTTGAAGACCACGCCCTGGGCGTCGACCTCGGCGTAGCGGGGCCGGACGTGGTGGACGAAGCTCACCCGCGCAGTTCGCCGGCGTGCGCGGCGGTGACCGCGTCGATGGCGCGTTGGCGCAGCGCGCCGACGTCGGCGTCGGTGAGCGTGCGGTCGGGCGCCCGGAAGCGCAGCGCGAACGCGAGGCTCCGCTTCCCGACGCCGAGCGCGTCCGAACGGAACACGTCGAACGCTCGCACGTCCTCGAGCAGGTCGCCGACCGCGGCCCGCACCGTGCGCGCGACGTCGGCGGCGGCCACGCGCTCGTCGAACACGAACGCGAGGTCGACGGTCGACGCCGGGTAGCGCGACGGCGCGCGGAACGTGCGGTCGCGGCGGGCGGCGTCGAGGAGCGTGTCGAGCACCAGCTCGGCGGTCACCACCGGCGCTTCGAGCCCGAGCGCGGCCAACACCTCGGGTGCGACCTCCCCCACCGTGCCGGCCTCGTGGCCGTCGACCAGCACCCGCGCCGCGTGCCCGGCGCGATGGCCGGCCAGGTTCGCGGGCTCCAACGTCACGTCGTGGATCCCCAGGGCGTCGACGACCGCGGTGACGGCGTCGACCGCGTCGTACACGTCGACCGGGCGGTCGTCCTCGACCGGGCGGCGGACCACGGTGCCCGCCAGCACGAGGGCCACGTGCTCGGGCTCGTCCGGGAGCGGATCGCCCGCCGACGCCCCGGGGCCGAGCGGGGTCAGGAACACCCGGCCCGTCTCGAACAGGGCGACGTCGCCGAGGCCCTGGGCCCGGTTGCCGGCCACCGCGCGCAGCAGCCCCGGCAGCACCGCGGTGCGGAGGACCGACTCCTCCGCCCGCAGCGGGTTGGTGGCGCGCACCACCCGGTCGAGGGGCGCTCCGGCGCGCTCGAGGTCGCTCGGCGCGACCAGCGACAGGGTGATCGCCTCGGAGAGCCCGACGCCGACGAGCGCGTCGGCCACCAGACGACGCTCCTGCTGGCGGGCGGTGAGCATGCCGACCTGACCATGGGTGTCGGGCAGGGTCCGGCCGATGCGGTCGAAGCCGACGCGGCGGGCGACCTCCTCCACCAGGTCGATCTCGCGATCGAGGTCGGGCCGGAAGGTCGGGACCAGCGCCACCATCGCGGTCTCGGGAGTGGAGGCGTCGCTGCCACCGGGTTCCGCGGGTTCCAATTCGATGCCGAGCGGCGCCAGCGAGTCCCAGACGTCCTCGGCGTCGAGGTCGGTGCCGAGGACTGCGTTCACGCGGCTCGCGCGCAGGCGGACACGCGCCCGTGTCACCGGGGCGGGGTACACGTCGCACGCATCGGCCGCGATCCGGGCGCCCGCCACGTCGACGAGGAGCCCCATCGCCCGTTCGGCGTTGCGCGCCACCGCGTCGGGGTCGATGCCGCGCTCGAACCGCGCGCTCGACTCGCTCCGCAGCTTCAGCCGTTTGGACGTCCGGGCGATGCCCATGCGCTCGAAGTAGGCCGACTCCAGCAGGATCTCGGTGGTGGCGTCGGACACCTCCGAGGTCGACCCGCCCATGATCCCGGCGATGGCCTGCGGCCGGCGCTCGGCGTCGCAGATCAGTAGGTCCTCGTGGGTGAGCACGCGCTCGACGCCGTCGAGGGTCGTCATGGTCTCCCCGTCGTCGGCCAGCCGGACGACGATGCCGCGCCCACTGAGGCGGGAGAGGTCGAACGCGTGCAGCGGTTGGTTGCGCTCGAGCAGCACGTAGTTGGTGACGTCGACCACGTTGCTGATCGGTCGCATGCCCGCCTTCACCAGGCGCTGCGCCATCCACGCGGGCGACGGGCCCATCGTGACCCGGGCGACCCGACCGAGGTAACGGGGGCACCGCACCGCGTCCTCGACCACCACGGTGATGTCGTCGGCGACCGACGCATCGGCGAGCGCCACCGGCTCCGGAACGACGAAGTCGAGCGAGAAGTGCGCCGCGAGCTCCCGGGCGACGCCGACGATGCACATCGCGTCGGGCCGGTTCGGGGTGATCGCGAGGTCGAAGATCACGTCGTCGAGACCGAGGACCTGGCTCACGTCGGCACCCAGCTCGGTCGCGGGGTCGAGGTCGAGGATCCCGGCGTGGTCCTCGCCCAGGCCCAGCTCCTTCGCCGAGCACAGCATGCCGTCGCTGACCTGCCCGCGGATCTTGCGCCGCTCGAGGGAGAAGCCGCCGGGCAGCGTCGCTCCCGCCGGCGCGTACGGCACCGTCATGCCGGCGACCACGTTGGGCGCCCCGCACACGACGCGGGTCTCGCTCGCGCCGGTGGTGACGTCGACCAGTGAGAGCTTGTCGGCGTTCGGGTGCCGCTCGACATTGAGCACGCGGGCGGAGACCACGCCCGTGATCTCGGCGCCGGGCTGCTCGACGCCCTCGACCTCGAGGCCGAGCTGGTTCAGCGCCGAGACGACGTCGTCGACCGGTGCGTCGAGGGGCGTGAAGTCGCGGATCCAGGAGAGCGGTGCGCGCATCGGTGCCTCAGTACTGCGCCAGGAAGCGCACGTCGCCGTCGAAGAACGTCTTGATCTCGTCGATGTCGTAGCGGACCATCGCGATGCGCTCGAGCCCGAAGCCGAACGCGAAGCCGGTGTACTCCTCGGGGTCGATGCCCACACCTTGGAGCACGTTGGGGTCGACCATGCCGCAGCCGCCGAGCTCGATCCATCCCGACTGCGAGCACACCCGGCAGCCGGCGCCGTCGCAGAAGATGCAGCTGACCGCGAGCTCGGCCGAAGGCTCGGTGTAGGGGAAGAAGTCGGGGCGGAACCGCGTGCGGACGCGCTCGTCGTCGAACAGCCGGCGCACGAAGGTCTCGATGGTGCCGAACAGGTCGGCGAGGGTGATGCCGCGGTCGACGGCGAGCGCCTCGATCTGGTGGAACACCGGCGAGTGGCGGGCGTCGAGGGTCTCGTTGCGGTAGGTGCGGCCCGGCGCGACCACGAAGATCGGCGGCGCCATCGTCTCCATGGTCCGGATCTGCACCGGCGACGTGTGCGTGCGCAGCATCACCTGCTCGGGATCGCCGAGCTCGACGTAGAGGGTGTCCTGCATCGACCGGGCCGGGTGGCCCGGCACCATGTTGAGCGCCTCGAAGTTGTGCCAGTCGTCCTCGACCTCGGGCCCCTGCACGACCCGGTAGCCCATGCCCACGAAGATGTCCTCGAGCTCGCGCTGCACCTGGGTGACGAGATGCAGGTGGCCGCGGCGCCGCGCGTGGCCACCGAGGGTGAGGTCGAGCCGGTCACGCTCCCCCGCCGTTTCCGCGTCCGCGGCCGCCAGCTCGGCCCGGCGGGCGTCGACCAGCTCCTGGATGCGGGCGGTGGCGTCGGCGACGCTCTTCCCCGCGGCGGGCCGGTCGGCGGGGTCGAGCGACTTGATGCTCTGCTTGACCTCGGAGATCAACGATCCGCGGCCGCGGTAGCGACGGTCGGCGGCGTTGAGCGCCTCGTCGTCGGCGGCGGCACCGATGGCGGCGCGTGCCTCGTCGAGGTACTCGGCGGGGATCGGCGCGCTCATGCCCCCGCTCCGGCGTGGCGCTGCCGGGCCGACTCGAAGCACAGCAGGGTGCCGGCCATGGCGACGTTGAGCGACTCCGCCGGCCCGGCCATGGGGATGGTCACGCGACCGTCGAGCGCGGCCTCGACGTCGTCGCCCAGCCCGTGGGCCTCGTTGCCGAGCACGACGGCAGTGGGAAGCGTGAAGTCGGCCTCGGCGTAGGGCGCCCCCCGGGCGGCGGTGGCGCCCAGCCGCTGTCGACCGAGCCGACCCAGCGCGTGCAGCGCCTCCACCGTTGACCACCCTTCCGACTCCGCGTCCACCACCGCGATCCCGAAGATCGCGCCGGCCGACGCCCGAACGACCTTGGGATTGTACGCGTCGACCGATCCCGGCCCGAGGAGGATTGCCGCCGCGCCCGACGCCTCCGCGCTGCGCACCAGGGTGCCGAGGTTGCCGGGATCGGACAGCGCGACGCAGACCACCACGAGGCCGTCGGCCCCGAGCGCGTCGCGCCCGGTGGTGGGCATGCTCGCCACCGCGAGCACCGGCTGCGGGGTGCGGGTGGTGCCGACCTTCTCCAACACGCCTTCCTTGAGCACCGCCACCTCGGTGCCGGTGGCGGCGACCCGTGCGGTCAGCGCGGGGAAGGCGACGTCGGCGCGGGGCCCGAAGTACACCGCGTCGAAGCGCGCGCCGCGGTCGAGGGCCGCGTCGACCACGCGCGGCCCTTCCACCACGAAGGCCCGCTCCGCCGCCCGCGCACGCGGGTCGCGCAGCAGCTCGCGCAGCCGCTTGACCGCGCCGTGGCGCGGCCCCAGGGACGGTGTGGCGGTCTGCTCAGGCAGCTTCGAGCGCCTCGCGCGCGGTGCTCACGAGCGCGCCGAAGGCAGCCGAGTCGCGTACCGCGAGGTCGGCGAGGATCTTGCGGTCGACCTCGATCTCGGCGGCCTTCAGGCCGGCGACGAAGCGCGAGTAGGAGATGTCGTTCTCACGGCAGGCGGCGTTGATGCGCACGATCCAGAGCCGGCGGAACTCGCCCTTGCGCGCCCGGCGGTCGCGGTAGGCGTAGTTGCCGGAGTGCATGACCTGCTCGTTGGCCTTGCGGAGGCTCCGGCTGCGCGACCCGCGGTAGCCCTCGGCCTTGCCGAGGACCTTGCGGCGGCTCTTCTTGCTGTGGACGGATCGTTTGACCCTGGCCATGACATGGACTCCCTGGTCCGGAATGTGCTTGACGTGCTGTTACAGGGGACGGAGCGAGCGGAGGCGAGCGACGGTGGAAGTCAGGCGCGCCCGAGCAACCGCTCGACGCGCTTCTTGTCGCCGCCGGTGACCTCGGCCGGGCGCCCGAGGCGACGGGTGCGCTTGGTGGGCTTCTTCTCGAGCAGGTGGGCACGGAACGCCTTCCGGCGCGTGATCTTGCCCGTGCCCGTCACCTTGAACCGCTTGGCGGCACCGCGGTGGGTCTTCATCTTCGGCATCACGCTGCTCCGCTCTCGGGAGATCCCTGGGCTTGCGGTTCGGGCTTGCTCGACGGCTTGCGGCCGTCCTTGCGGGTGGGGTGCAGCACCATGGTCATGTTGCGGCCGTCCTGGCGGGGATCGCTCTCGACCACCGCGAAGTCGGCGACGTCGTCGGCGACCCGGCGGAGGATCTTCATGCCGAGCTCGGGGTGGGCCATCTCCCGACCACGGAACATGATCGTGAGCTTCACCTTGTTGCCCTCGCCGAGGAACCGCACCACGTGCTTCATCTTCGTGGTGTAGTCGTGCTCGTCGATCTTGGGCCGGAACTTCATCTCCTTGATGACGACGTTCGTGGCCTTGCGCTTCGACTGCCGGCGCCGTTGCTCCTGCTCGTAGACGTACCGGCCGTAGTCCATGATCCGGCAGACCGGCGGGTTGGCGTTGGGCGCGACCTCGACCAGATCGAGCTCCTGCTCGCGGGACCGGGCCAGCGCCTCGGGCAGGGGGCGGACCCCCAGTTGCTCGCCGTCGGCGCCGACGAGGAAGACCTCGCGGGCTCGGATGCGGTCGTTGATCCTGACCTCGTGTGCAGCTATGTGGTCACCTGCTTCATCGGGGAACTTCCTCCCGGGGGGAGGAAACCTGGACCCGGACGCGACGATGGCGGACACGGGAATGTCCGCCATCAAACGACCATTCCCCATCCTGCGATGCGGGAGCGGTCGCACAACATGCGGACCCGGCGCACCCGGAGTGTTGCGTGGTGCTGGTGGCCGGGTGGGGATCCGAGCGTGGATCCCACTTCCCTGTGAGTTTCTTCGGTTGTCCTTGCCGGACGCGTCCGGTTTTGCTGTCAGGATACACGGGTGAGCAGCCTCTGGACACCATCAGGTGAGCACCGGCCCGAGGAGGAGCCCGCGGCGTCGTCGGCGCCCGCCCCCCCGGCCGGCGGCGAGCCGACCATGTCGCAGGAGGACTACGAGGAGCTGCTGCGGGCCCGGGCCGAGCTGGCCGCCATCCCCGTGGCCGACATCATCGCCAACCACGCCATCGGCCTCCAGCAGCTCGCCGTGATCCACCTCATCCCCGACCCGGGCCCCGACGGCAGCCCCACCGAGCCCCGGCTCGCCGAGGCGGGCCTGGCCATCGACGCGCTGGGGGGCCTGGTCGACGCCCTCGGCGATCGCCTCGCCCCGCACCACGAGGCCCTCCGGGAGGCGGTGACGCAACTGCGACTGGCGTTCGTCGAGCTGTCGTCCCAGCAGTGACCTCGCGCATCGAGCAGTACGCGCTCATCGGCGACACCCAGACCGCGGCCCTCGTGGCCGACGACGGGTCGATCGACTGGTTGTGCGTTCCCCGGTTCGACTCCGGCGCCTGCTTCGCCGCCCTGCTGGGCGACGACACCAACGGCCACTGGTTGCTGGCGCCGG
This sequence comes from uncultured Actinomycetes bacterium, assembly GCA_963819475.1. Lineage (GTDB taxonomy): Bacteria > Actinomycetota > Acidimicrobiia > IMCC26256 > DASPTH01 > DASUAS01. The sequence goes on along the minus strand of CAWFWE010000006.1, from coordinate 355,855 downwards.
CCTCGGGCGGGCGCGCCACCCGCCGCGCGTACCGGGACGGCACCCTCGTGCTCGAGACCGAGTGGGACATCCCCGAGGGCACGGTGCGCGTCATCGACTGCATGCCGGTGCGCGACCAGAGCGTCGACCTCGTCCGGGTGGTGGAGGGTGTGCGCGGCCGGGTACCGATGCAGATGGACTTCGTCGTGCGCTTTGACTACGGCAACATCATGCCGTGGGTCTTCTCGACCGGCCGGACCATCCGCGTCATCGCCGGGCCCGACGCGCTCTGTCTCACCACGCCGGTGCGAGTCGAGGGCCGCGACTTCCACCACACGGCGCAGTTCACCGTGGCGGCGGGCGACCGCGTGCCGTTCGTGCTCGCCGGCTACCCGTCGTACGAGCAGGCGCCGACGCCGATCGACGCCGACGAGGCCGTGGCGCGCACGACCGCCTTCTGGCAGGAGTGGACCGGGCAGTCGACGTACGAAGGCGACTGGACCGAGGCGGTGCACCGCTCGGTCATCACCCTCAAGGCGCTCACGTACGCGCCCACGGGCGGGATCGTGGCCGCGCCGACCACGTCCCTGCCCGAGTGGATCGGCGGCGTGCGCAACTGGGACTACCGGTACTGCTGGCTCCGCGACGCCACGTTCACGATCTACTCGTTGATGAGCGCCGGCTACACCGCGGAGGCGCGGTCGTTCCGCGACTGGCTGCTGCGGGCCATCGCCGGTGACCCCGCCCACCTGCAGATCATGTACGGACCGGCCGGTGAGCGACGGCTGAGCGAGTACGAGGTCGACTGGCTCGCCGGCTACGAGCAGTCCACCCCGGTGCGGATCGGCAACGCCGCCCATCAGCAGTTCCAGCTCGACGTGTACGGCGAGGTCCTCGACTCGCTGCACCAGGCGCGGCACATGGGCATCGCGGAGGAGCCGGAGGCGTGGTCGGTGCAGTTGGCCATGCTCGACTTCCTCGAATCGGGTTGGAAGGATCCCGACGAGGGCATCTGGGAGGTGCGAGGGCCGCGTCAGGACTTCGTGCACTCCAAGGTGATGGCCTGGGTCGCCTTCGACCGGGCGGTGAAGGGCGTCGAGGAGTTCGGCCTCGAGGGCCCGGCCGACCGGTGGCGGGCCTGCCGCGACGAGGTGCGCCGCGAGGTGCTCGAGAAGGGATTCGACACCGAACGCAACACGTTCACGCAGGCCTACGGGTCGAAGGAGCTCGACGCCAGCACCTTGATGATCCCGCTCGTCGGCTTCCTCGCGCCCGACGACCCCCGCGTCGCCGGCACGGTCGACGCCGTGCAGCGTGACCTGGTGGCCGACGGATTCGTGCTGAGGTACCAGTCCGAACCGGGCATCGACGGGCTGCCGCCCGGTGAGGGGGTGTTCCTCCCCTGCTCGTTCTGGTTGGCCGACTGCCTGGGCCTGCTCGGTCGTACGGACGAGGCGCGCGCCCTGTTCGAGCGGTTGCTCGAGTTGCGCAACGACGTCGGGCTGCTCGCCGAGGAGTACGACCCCACTTCGGGGCGCATGCTCGGAAACTTCCCGCAGGCGTTCACCCACGTGTCGCTGGTCAACACCGCCAACAACCTCTCGGGCGTGCGCCGTCCCGCGCTGCACCGCGCCACCGGCGAGAACGGCCTCGGCGTCAGCGCCGCGCCCGGTGACGGGTCGTGAGGCGGCGGTTCAACCCGATAGTTCACGCAACGCCGCCACCGCCGACGAGGGGAGCTCGTCGGCGCTCAGGGGCGCGCCGGCGTCGATCACCCCCCGCCGATCACCCCGGTGCGGGTGGCGGCGTCCACCAGCAGGTCGTCGAGGTGGCGGGCCACGATCCAGCCCAGGTACACGGCGACGTGCATCACGACCTCCTGCAGCTCCTCGTAGGTGAGCTCACCGCTGCGCAGCGTGGCCTCGAGGTGCTGGGTGGTCTCGTCGTCGACGCCCAGCTCGGCGCTGCAACAGATGCTGACCAGGCGGCGGTCGCGGCGGGTGAGGTACGCGTCGCGGGTCCAGACCTCGCCGTAGAGGTAGTCGAGGTAGGCCCGGCCCCGGAACGCGGTCGGCGCCGGCGCCGGCGGCACGCCGTGCACGTCGGCGTAGGCGGCCTCGCCCCGGACCCGGCGCACGTCGTCGTCGGCGGGATCGGTCCAGGGCACGAACTTGGGGAGCTGGAGCTCTTCGCCCCGCTCCTCGGCGAGCTTGGCCATGGCGGTGAGGATGTGGGTGTTCATGGCCGAGCCCTTCGGCCAGCCCATCTGCGTCGCGAAGAACAGCAGGAACTCGTCGATCTCCTCGTTGGTCACGTCGCCGCTGTTGAGCGCGGCGTAGGTGTGGGTCTCCATGGGGATCGGTGCGTCCGCCGCGCCCACGCACGCCAGGGTGATCCACCGCCGGTCGCGCGGGGTGAGCACGCCGCGTCGCCACATCTCGCCGAACACGAAGCCGATCACGCCGGCCTCGATGTAGGCCCCGATCGCGGGCGGCGCGGGCGTCGTCATGATGTGCTCGTACTGCGCCTTGGCGTCGGCCTGGCGGTCGTCGCGATTCGTCCACTCGCTCACGGCTGCTCCAGTTCGTTACAGGATGGGCGCTTCAGGATGGTTCGTTGGGGGACGGGGCTCGCTCGGTGGGGCCGGGGATGCCCATGGCGGGATCCCACCACGCCGGGTAGATGGGCGCCAATGCGGTCGCGGCGTCGAGGGCGGCGAGCTCGCCCGGGGTGAGCTCCAGCGTGGCGGCGGCGAGGTTGTCGTCGAGCTGCTCGAGGCTGCTGGCGCCGACGATGGCCGAGGTGATGCCGGGCTGCGCCAGCACCCACGCCAACGCCACCTGGGCCATCGACACCCCGTGGGCGGTGGCGACCGCTTCGACCGCTTCGACCGCACGGGCTCCGAGGTCGGGCTCGACCGGCGGGAACGTGAACGTGGTCCGCCGCCCGCCGGCACCCTCGCGGGTGCCGGAGGAGTACCGGCCGGTGAGGTAGCCGCTCGACAGGGGGCTCCACACGATCACGCCGAGGTCGTCGGCCCGGCACTGCGGGATCAGCTCGTGCTCCGCCTCCCGCCCGACCAGCGAGTAGTAGAGCTGGGCGGCGGTGAAGGCGGGACGGCCGAGCGCGCGCTGGCGCGCGACCGCGGCTGCGTTCTCGAAGGCGCGGAAGTTGCTGGTGCCGGTCTCGCGCACCAGGCCGCGCGCCACCAGGTCGTCGAGGGCGCGCAGGGTCTCCTCGATCGGCGTGGTGCGGTCCGGTCGGTGCAGCTGGTAGAGGTCGATGTGGTCGGTGCCGAAGCGGCGCAGGCTGCCCTCGCACGCGGCGACGACGTTGTCGTAGGAGAGCGCGCCCGGGTCGCGCGTGCCGAAGCCGACCTTGGTCGCGAGCAGCACGTCGTCGCGCCGACCCTTCACGGCCGCGCCGACGATCTCCTCCGACTGCCCGTTGGCGTACACGTCGGCGGTGTCGACGAGGTTCACGCCCGCTTCCAACGCGCGGTCGACCATCGCCCGGGACTCGCGCTCGTCGACGGTGGTGATCGGGGGCATGCCCGAGCCGAACGTCATCGCGCCCAGCGAGAGCACCGAGACCTCGAGCCCGCTCGCGCCCAGGCGCCGCCGTTCCACGGGCTCAGTCGGCCGGCGCGATGGCGGTGGCCTCGAGCGCGCCGAGCGGGCCGATCACCAGGCGGAACCGCACCGGGGTGTCGGGCGCGATGCTGCGCGAGCCGTCGGCGACCGCGGTGCAGTGAAACGGGAAGTGCATCCCTCCGCGCGCCTCGACCTCGCCCCGGCCCCGATGTTCGTCGAAGGTCGCGACCCGGCCGGTGTACTGGGCTTTCATGCCCGCGGATCCGTCACGGCACGATCTTGGAGATCGGCAGCTCGATGATGCCGTTGGCGCCGTGCTCGAGCAGCTCGGGGATGAGGGTGTTGATCTCGCTCTTGGCGACGACCGTCTCCACCGCGTAGCCGTCCTCGCCGAACAGCTTCGACACCGTGGGCGACTTCAGCGCCGGGAGCAGCGCGATCACGCGGTCGAGGTCGGCGCCGTCGACGTTCAGCTTCAACAGCACCCGCCCACGCGCCTCGAGCGCGCCGGTGAGCAGGCTCTGGAGCTGCTCCATGGCCTTGCGCTTCTCGGGATCGGCGTAGGCGGCCGGGTTGGCGATGAGCTCGGTGTAGGACACGAGGATGGTGTCGAGGATACGCAGCCCCGCGGCGCGGAGCGCGCGACCGGTCTCGGTGATCTCCACGACCGCGTCGGCGATGTCGGGCACCTTGGCCTCGGTGGCGCCGTAGGAGAGCTGTACGTCGGCCTCGACCCCGTGCTGCTCGAAGTAGCGGGCGGTGAGCTCCGGGTACTCGGTGTGGACGACCAGGCCCGACGGCAGGTCGGTGACCGACTGGGCGGTCGAGTCGGCGGCCACCGCGAGCACGACCCGGATGGGCCGGGCGGTGGCCTTCGAGTAGTGGAGCTCGGTGAGGGTGACGACGTCGGCGTGGCGCTCTTCGATCCAGTCGCGCCCGGTGATGCCGACGTCGAACATGCCGTCGGTCACGTAGCGCGGGATCTCCTGGGGCCGCAGGATGCGCACCTCGTCGACCCGCGGGTCGTCGATGCTGCCGCGATAGTCGACGTCGGAGCCGCGGGTGACCGCGAGGTCGGCGTCCTCGAACAGCTGCATCGTGGCGCGTTCGAGGGAGCCCTTGGGGAGGACGAGGCGGAGCATCACTCGCACCTTTCTCGGCGTGCAGGCGTGGGTGCGGGCGTGGGTGCGGGGAGTTGCCGGAGCAGGTCGACCATCTCGATCGCGGTGACCGCGGACTCCTCACCCTTGTTGCAGGCGATGCCGTTGCACGCCGGACCGCCGCTCCGGGCCCGGGCCTGGTCGAGGTCGTCGGTGGTGAGCACGCCGAAGACGACGGGGACGCCGGTGTCCAGCGAGACGCGCGCGATGCCGGCCGCGCACTCCCCCGCCACGAAGTCGAAGTGCGGGGTGTCGCCGCGGATCACGGCGCCGAGGCAGATCACCGCGTCGCACCCGCCGCCGGAGGCGAGCCGTTGCGCGACCAGCGGGATCTCGAACGCGCCCGGCACCCAGTGCACCGGCACCTCGTCGAGGCCGGCGTCGCGCAGCGTGGCGAGGGCGGCGTCGAGCAGCGGCGTGGTGATGTGTTCGTTGAACCGGCCCGCGACGACCGCGATCCGCATCCCCGTGGCGTCCAGCGCGCCCTCGTGCTCCCGGTAGGTACCCATGACGGTGTGGATTTCTAGCTGGTGCCGAGACCCTCGTCCTCGATCTCGAGCAGGTGGCCCATCTTCTCCTGCTTGGTGCGCAGGTAGCGGATGTTCTCCGCGTTGGGCAGCACGTGCAGCGGCACGCGCTCGACGATCTCGAGACCGTAGCCCTCGAGCCCGCCGTACTTGGCGGGATTGTTGGTCATGATGCGCATGGTCGACACCCCGAGGTCGACCAGCATCTGCGAGCCGATGCCGTACTCGCGCGAGTCGGCGGGGAACCCGAGCTCCACGTTGGCCTCGACCGTGTCGCGGCCCTGGTCCTGCAGGGTGTAGGCGCGGATCTTGTGGCCGAGGCCGATGCCGCGGCCCTCGTGGCCGCGCAGGTAGACGACGACGCCGGTGCCCTCCCGGGCGATGAGCTCCATCGCGGCGTCGAGCTGCAGGCCGCAGTCGCACCGCATCGACCCGAACACGTCACCGGTGAGGCACTCGGAGTGCACCCGCACCAGCACGTTCTCCTTGCCCGCCACCTCGCCGCACACGAACGCCATGTGCTCGGTGCCGTCGAGCAGTGACTCGAACACGTAGCCGGTGAAGTCGCCGTGGCGGGTGGGGATGCGGGCCTCGGAGACCCGGCGCACCAGCTTCTCGCGGTGGCGCCGGTAGCGGATCAGGTCGGCGATCGAGATCAGCTGCAGCCCGTGCTCGGCCGCGAACGCCTCCAGCCGCGGCATGCGCGCCATGGTGCCGTCGTCGTTCACGACCTCGGCGAGCACGCCCGCGGGGTGCATGCCGGCCAGGCGGGCGAGGTCGACCGCGGCCTCGGTGTGACCGGCGCGCTTGAGCACGCCTCCCTCGCGGTAGCGCAGCGGGAAGATGTGACCCGGCCGGGCGAGGTCCTCGGGCCTGGTCGCGGAGTCGAGGATGGCGTGCACCGTGGTGGCCCGGTCGGCGGCGGAGATGCCCGTGCTGGTCCCGAGGCGGGCGTCCACCGACACGGTGAACGCGGTGCGCTGGCTCTCGGTGTTGTCGGCGACCATGAGCGGCAGCCGCAGCTCGTCGAGACGGCTCCCCTCGACCGGCATGCAGATCACGCCGCTGGTGTGGCGGATCATGAACGCCATCGCCTCCGTCGTCATGGCCTCCGCCGCCATGATCAAGTCGCCCTCGTTCTCGCGGTCGGCGTCGTCGACCACGATGACGATCTCGCCCCGCTTGATCGCGGCGACGGCGTTCTCGATGTCGGTGAAGGGCATGATGACTCCTACTCGGTGGAGCGCGTGACGAGGAGACGTTCGACGTACTTGGCGACGACGTCGACCTCGAGGTTGACGGGATCACCCGGTTGCCGGGCACCCAGGGTGGTGACGGCGAGGGTGTGCGGGATGACCGCGACCTCGAAGGCATCGTCGCCCACGCCGGCGACGGTGAGGCTGATGCCGTCGACGGTGATCGACCCCTTCTCGACGACGTAGCGCAGCACCGTGGCGGGCGCGGCGAAGGCCATGCGGGTGGAGCCGTCGGGGAGCGGAGCGCGGTCGCGCACGGTCCCGACCGCGTCGACGTGGCCCTGGACCAGGTGGCCGCCCAGCCGGTCGACCAGGCGCACCGGGCGCTCGAGGTTCACCGGGTCGCCGGCCCGGAGGCCCCCGAGCGACGTGCGGTCGAGGGTCTCGGTGACCGCGTCGGCGGCCCAGTGGTCCGTGCCGAGCTCGACCACGGTGAGGCAGCAGCCGTTGACGGCGATGGACGCGCCCGGCTCGGCGTCGTCGAGCACGCGCCGTGCGGTGATCTCGATACGGGCCCCGCCCTCGTTGGGGGTGACGGACCGGACCGCGCCCAGCTCCTCGACGATACCGGTGAACATCAAGCCCCGCCTTCGCCGTACAGCCACGGAGGCGGCGCTTCCGGGGGCTCGTAGTCGAGGCGGACGTCGGTGCCGACGCGGGCGACGTCGACCAGGCGCCAGCGGGCCGCGTCGGCGATGCGGGCGGGGCCGGCGAAGTCGAGCGCGGGCCGCCCGTCGCGCCCGAGCATGGTCGGCGCCACGTAGGTGACGAGCCGGTCGGCGAGGCCCGCCTCGACCAGCGAGCCGGACAGCGCGGCGCCCCCTTCCACCAGCGCCTGGAGGACGCCCAGCTCGGCCAGCACCTCGAGGGTGGCGGCGAGGTCGACACCGGTGCCACCCGCCGCCGGCGGCACGGTCAGGACCTTGGCCCCCGCGGCCAGCCACGCCTGCTGGGCACCGTCGGCGGCGGCCTCGGTGGTGACCACCAGGGTGGGCGCCGAGCGCGGCGTCGAACAGCGGGCCCTCGGCGGTGACCCGGCCGGTGGCGTCGAGGACCACCCGCAGCGGCTGGTGGGCCAGCGGGGGCGTCACGTCGCGGGCGGTGAGGCTGGGCCGGTCGGCGAGCGCCGTGCCCGCGCCCACCACGACGGCCTGCGAGTCGGCGCGCAGCGTGTGGGCGTCGGCGCGCGATGCTGCGCCGGTGATCCAGCGCGACGAGCCGTCGCGGGCCGCGATGCGGCCGTCGAGGCTCATGGCGGTCTTCACCACCGTGTAGGCGCGGCCCAGGCGGCGCTGGAGCAGGTACGGGGCGAGGGCGCGGGCGGCGTCGTCGGCACCGACGCCGAGCTCGACGGTGAGGCCGCGGTCGCGGAGCTGGGCGACGCCCTGTCCCGCGACCTGCCGGTCGGGATCCTGGAGCGCCACGACCACACGCGCAACACCGGCTTCGGCGATCGCGACCGCGCACGGCGGCGTGCGCCCCTGGTGCGAGCACGGCTCGAGGGTGGTGTAGAGGGTGGCGCCGCGGGCGCGTGCGCCGGCCGACCGCAGGGCCTCGATCTCGGCGTGGGCGCCGCCGGGCGGTTGGGTCGCGCCCTCGCCGACGACCTCGCCGTCGCGCACCACCACCGCGCCGACCCACGGGTTGGGCGCGGTGTGCCGCCGGGCGGTGTCGCCCTGGGCGAGGGCCCGGCGCATGAGCTCGGCGTCTGCGGCCACCAGTTGCGCTCCGTCTCCCTTTCCGGTTGTCCCCGGGAGGGTCGGGAGCGGACGCCGAGCCGACGGTGCGGAGGCACCGTCGGTCGTGGTCTGCGCCCTCTCCCATCCGGACTCTCACCGTCGGCCCCGGCTTCTGACCGGGTCGACCACACGACTGGATGCCGTGGGCTCGCGGGCTCCCAGGTTGTAATGCCCCCTATTATAACGAGGGGCGTACCACCTGGCCACCGCCGGTCGGGACTTCCACCCAACCCCGAGGGCTTGCTGGTCGTTGTGGATTGGGAGTGTAGGCCCGACCCGATCCGCTCACGGCAGGTCGATGACGGTGCGGATGCCGACGCCGGCGGCGAGGTCGGTGAAGGCCTCGTTGATCTCGTCGAGCGGGCGGTGCGCGGTGACCAGCGCCCCGAGGTCGAGCTGGCCGCCCCGCCACATGGCGATCATCCGGGGGATGTCGCGCAGCGAGTTGCAGCTGCCGAGGAAGCACCCCATGAGCTTCTTCTCCGAGATGCCGAACAGCACCAGCGGGTTCAGCTCCAGCTTCTCGTCGATCCCCGGCGCGCCGACGAGGACGGTGCTGCCGCCGGCCCGGGTCGCCTCGACACCGACCGCGGCCAGGGCGGCCACGCCCGCACACTCGAAGGCGTAGTCGGCGCCCACGCCGGTGAGGTCGCGCGTGGCGGCGGTGACGTCGTCGGCGGCAGGATCGAGCACGGTGGTGGCGCCCATGTCGGTGGCCGCCCCGCGCCGCCAGGCCAGGGGGTCGCTGGCGATGATCTGCGCGGCGCCAGCGGCGCGTGCCCCCTGCACGACGGAGAGCCCGATGCCGCCGAGGCCGAGCACCAGCACCGTCGCACCGGGCTCGACCCGGGCGGTGTTGAGCACCGCGCCGACACCGGTCTGCACCGCGCAGCCGATCACGCACGCGGTCTCGAGCGGCGTGTCGTCGGGCACTTTGACCGCGCCGGTCTCGCTGGTCATCGCATACTCCGCGAACCCGCCCACGCCCAACCCGCGGAACACCTGCGCGCCGCCGCGCGACAGCCCCGTCGACCCGTCGAGGAACGCACCGCCGAGCACCGCGGAGTTGTTCACGCACGAGCCGGGCTCGTTCCGCTGGCACCAGTAGCAACGGCCGCACGGCGCGATGGGCGTGAGCACGACCTTGTCGCCCGGGGCGACCATGGTGACGCCCTCGCCCACCACGTCGACGATCCCCGCCGCCTCGTGCCCCAGCACCGACGGGCTCGCGCCGTAGGTGCTGTGCAGCGCGGTGTAGTCCGAGTGGCAGATGCCGCAGTGGTGCACCCGCACCCGCACCCGGCCCGGACCCGGCTCGGCGATGTCCACCTCGTCGAGGATCAGGTCGGGCTTGCCTGCTTCGTACAGCGCCGCACGCATGGTTGCTCCTTCTCGCTCGTCCGCTTCCGCGGCCGTCTCAGTGGGGCCGGCCGCCGCTCAACAGGTCGAGTGCGTGTGGGAGCGCGGGGAGGATGACCTCGAGGCATTCGAGCGCGCCGTTGCTGGAACCGGGGAGGTTGCAGACGATGGCGGTGCCGACGGTGCCGCACACGCCGCGGCCGAGCATGCCGAACGGGCGGCCGGGGCCGTCGCTGACGCGCCGCATGGCCTCGGCGAGGCCGGGTGCTTCGCGGTCGATGATCATCCGGGTGCCCTCGGGCGTCAGGTCGCGGGGCCCGAACCCGGTGCCGCCGGTGGTGACCACGACCCCGGTGAACCCGGCCACGAGGTCGCGCAACGCGAACGCGACCTCGTCGATCCCATCGGCCGTCACCTGGTGCTCGAGCACCGCCCACCCGGCGTCGTTCAACCGCTTGACCACCTTCGGGCCGGCGCGGTCCTCGCGCGTGCCCTCGTGGACGCCGTCCGACACCACCAGCACCTTCGCCACCAGCTCCACCGACACCTCCGGGGCCGGACTCATCGTCTCCCGCTCACGCGGCCCGCCCCTGGGCGGCGGCGGCGAGGATCGCGCGTGCGGCCGCCACCGGATCGGGCGCCCGGAACACCGCGCTGCCGGCGACGAGGATGTCGCATCCCGCGGCCGCGGCGGCGGGGGCCGTGTCGACGTTGATGCCACCGTCGATCTCGATCTCGACCGGCCACCGGTGCGCGTCGATCTCGCGCCGCGCCACCCGCACCTTCTCGAGCACCTCGGGGATGAACGCCTGCCCGCCCCACCCGGGATTGACGCTCATCACCAGCAGCAGGTCGATCTGGTCGAGGTACGGCAGCACGGCGTCGACCGGGGTCGGCGGGTTCAGGACCAGGCCCACGCCGACGTCGCGGGCGCGCAGCTCGTCGAACAGCGGGCGCGGGTCGCCGAGCTCGACGTGCACGATGCAGCGGTCGGCGCCGGCGTCGGCGAACTCGTCGAGCAGGACGCCGGGGTTGTCGACCATCAGGTGGCAGTCGAGGAACAGCTCGGTGCGCTTGCGCAACGACGCCACCACCGGCGGCCCGATGGTGAGGTTGGGCACGAAGTGGCCGTCCATCACGTCGACGTGCAGGAGGTCGGCGACCTCCCGCACCCGCTCGACCTCGGCCGCCAGCTCGGCGAAGTCGGCGGACAGGATCGACGGCGCCAGCTTCATCACGGCCACGCTATCGGCACGCGGGTCAGCGGGTGCGCTGCAGGGCGAGGACGAACATGCCGTCGGTGCCGGCGGCCTGGGGCAGCAGCAGCGCACCCCGGCCGTGGGGGATCCACGGTGCGCCCGGCGACGGTCGGGGCGCGAAGCCGGGCAGCGCCGCGAGCGCCCAGTCGTCGACGCCGACGGTCTCCGCCCGGGTGAGCGTGCACACCGAGTAGACGAGCGTGCCGCCCGGGCGCACCAACGGCGCCGCGGCCGCGAGCAGGTCGCGCTGGAGCGCGGCGAGCTCGGCCACCCCGGCCGGCTCCACCCGCCACCGGGCGTCGGGGCGGCGGCGCAGCACGCCGATGCCGGTGCAGGGCGCGTCGAGCAGCACCCGGTCGAAGCAGCCCTCACGCAGCGGCGGGCGGAGCCCGTCGCCCACGAGCGGGAACAGGTGCGGCAGGCCGATGCGGTGGCGGGCCCCGTCGATCATGCGCACGCGGCCGGCGTCGACGTCGACCGCGGCCACCGCTCCGCCCGCACCGACCCGCTCGGCGATCGCGCTCGCCTTGCCCCCGGGCGCGGCGGCGAGGTCGGCGACCCGCTCCCCCGGCGCCGGGCCGAGCGCGGCGACGACGGCCTGGCTCCCCTGGTCCTGCGGCGTCGCCCGCCCCTCGCGCACCGCCGGCAGGCGGGCGGGGTCACCGATGCCCCGCACCACGAGCGCGTCGGCGACGAGGGCGCCCGCGGTCACCTCGATGCCGGCGGCGCGCAGCTCGTCGGCGAGGGCCGCGGCGGTGACCCGGCGCGGGTCGGGGCGGAGGGTGACCGCCGCCGGTTCGTTCATGGCCACCAGCGCGGCGCGTGCGGTGTCGGCGCCCAGCTCGTCGCGGAGCATTTCGACGAGCCAGTCGGGGTACGACAGCGCGACCGCGTCGTCGGCCGGCACCGGGTACGGCTGCGGGAGACGCGTGAGCGCGCGCAGGTTGCCGTTCACGAACCCACGGGCGCGGGGTGAGCGCGCCCCCACCGCGTCGACCGTCGACGCGACCGCGGCGTGCGGAGGGGTGTCGTGCAGGAGCTGGTAGGCACCCAGCCGCAGCGCGGCGCGCACGGGGGGATCGAGGCGCCGCAGCGGCCGCTTCACGACCCGGGCGAGGAGGTCGTCCAGCCGGCGTTGCGCGCGCACGGAGCCGTAGACGAGGTCGGTGGCGAAGGCGCGGTCCCGGTCGGCGAGGTCGGACTGCGCCAGCATCGCGGGAACGACCACGTGGGCGAACGCGCCGTCCTCGATCCGCACCAACGCGTCGAGCGCGAGCAGTCGACTCGTCGTCGCCGGCGCGTTCACGTACCGAGCAGCGTGCTCGGCGACCGGCGACCGGCGAGCCACGCGTTGGCGGGCATCACGCGGCGACCCTCGGGTTGCACCTCGACCAGCTCCAGCGCGCCGTCGCCGGTCGCGACGCGGGTGTGCCCGAACACGGTCCCCGGCGGCGCGTCGATGCCGGCCGACAGCGGACGCGCCCGCCAGATCTTGAGGCGCGTGCCGTGGTCGGTGGTCCAGGCGCCGGGGCGGGGGTTGCCGGCGCGCACGATGCGGGCGAGATCGGCCGCGGGCCGCGTCCAGTCGAGCTCGAACTCCTCGACGGTGAGCTTGTCGGCGTAGGTGGGCTCGCCGGACTGCGGTCGCGGCCTGGTGGTGGGGATGGCGGGGAGCGTGTCGACGAGCAGCTGGGTGCCGGCGGCGACCAGCCGGGCCCGGAGCTCCCCCGCGGTCTCATGGGAGCCGATGGTGCACACGGTGCGCGAGTACACCGGCCCGGTGTCGAGCCCGGCATCCAGCGCCATGATGCACACGCCGGTCTCGGTGTCGCCGGCGAGCATCGCCCGCTCGACCGGCGCCGCGCCCCGCCACCGCGGCAGCAACGAGAAGTGCACGTTCACGAACCCCCGCGGCAGCGCGTCGAGCAGGGCCGGCGGCAGGATCTGGCCGAAGGCGACGACCACGCCGAGCTCGGCACCGGAGGCGGCGACCTCGTCGATCACCTCACGCGACCGGTCGGGCGTGCGCACCGGCAGGCCGAGCACCTCCGCGGCCGCCTTCACCGGGCTCGCACTCGGTTCGCTCCCCCGGCCGCGGCGACGGTCGGGCTGCGTGACCACCAGCGCGACCTCGTGCCCGGCATCGTGCAGCGCTTGGAGGGCGGGAACCGCGTCGGCGGGCGTGCCGAAGAAGACCAGGCGCACCGACTCGACCGGCCTAGAGGAGATGGAACGGAGCCGTGCCCGGAGAAGACGGAGCGGAGCCGTGCCCGGAGGGCGGGACGGCGCAGCGGAGTCGACCATGAGCCGGGCGGGACGGCGGAGCGGAATCGACCATGGCTACAGGCCGCGGTCGTGACCCGAGCGCGGGGTGGGTTCGTGCGCCCGCATCTCGCGCGTGCGCATGTCGCGCAACGCCTCCTTGCGCACGTCGGGGTCGGCGCGGTCGAGCAGCAGCACGCCGTCGAGGTGGTCGATCTCGTGCTGGATCATGCGGGCCATGAGGTCGTCGCCCTCGAGCACGATCTCGGTGCCGTCGAGGTCGAGGCCCCGCATGGTGACGTGCTCGGCCCGGACCACCTCGAACCGGTAGCCGGGGACCGAGAGGCACCCCTCGTCGGAGAGCACCTCGCCGTCGCGTTCGACGATCTCGGGGTTGATCACGACCGCGGGGCCGTCGCCCTCGTGCAGGTCGAACGTGAACAGCCGCTTGCGCACCCCGACCTGGGGGGCGGCGAGCCCGATGCCGTCTTCGAGGTCCATGGTGTCGTACATGCCGTGCACCAGGGTGACGAGGTCGCCGTCGAGCTCCTCGACCTCGCGCGCGCGCTGCTTGAGCACGGGGTCGCCGAAGAGTCGCAGCGCGTACATGCCCCCAAGTTACCTGCTCGACCCGCCGGCGACGGCGTGGTCAGACGCGGCGTGGGTCGACGTCGATACGGAGCCGGCCCCGCGTCCGGGCGACCTCCACCGCGGGCGCGGCCAGGGCGTCGCACAGCGCGGCGACGCTCGGGGCGCGGACGAGCGCCCGGGACCCGTCGGCCACCGGGCCGAGCACGGTGGCGCCCGCCGCGGCCACCGCCGCGCACGCGGCCGCCACCGCCTCCGGCCCGCCGCTCACCTCGGCCAACCCGCCGAAGGGTGGGAACCCGAGCGCGGCGCGACGGGTGCGCTCGGCGCCGGCGACGACCATCGGATCGCTCCAGCGCGCCGCGCGCACCACCTCGTGGTCGGGCAGGCGGGTCTGGAGGAGCAGCCGGCCGGGGTCGTCGAGGAGGCGGGCGCCGCGGACGAGGAGCCAGAGCGCCTGCTCGGCGGCCCGGGCCCGCGGCGCCAGCAGCTCCTGGTCGAGCTCGAGGTACGCCACCAGACCGGTGGGCGCGGACGTTCCCATCCCGCCGCGACCGACGAGCCGGTGGAGCACGGCCTCGGTGCCGACCAGCACCGGCACGTCGGGGACCGCGTCGTTCGACGCGTCGACCGAAGCCACGTCCACGCGGGGCAGCAACGCGGCGAGGTCGTCGCGCACGCGCGTGATCCCCGGGCGGACGGCGCGGAACGTGCTGCCGTGGCAGTGCAGGCACACCGACGGACGCGTGGTGTCGCAGTGCGCGCAGACGAACCCGTCGTCGCGTTGCTCGACCGTCGCGCCGCACCGTTCGCACCGCGCCAGCTCCCCGCACGTTCGGCACGCGAGGAGACGCGCCCGCCCGCGGCGATTCAGCACGCACACCCCCCGCGTGCCGCGACCGACGGCATGACGGAGGGCGTCGGCCAACGCCGCGCTCAACATCCCGTGACCCGGTTCCTCGTCGCGCTGGTCGACGACCTCCACCGGCGGCCAGCGGCCGGCCCCGCCGACCGGCTCCCCTACCGCGACCAGTGCGTCGACCGTCGGCGCCGGCGTGAGGACGCGCACCGCCGCGCCGGCGCGGCGGGCGCGTTCGACGGCGACGTCGCGCGCGTTCCAGGTGGGCGCGCGCTCGTCTTCCAGCGCCTCGTCACCCTCGTCGACGACCACCACCGCGCTGAGGTCGGGCACCGGCGCCCACACTGCGGCCCGCCCGCCGATCACCACGCACGCGCCGGCGCGAGCGCGGTCCCAGTGCGCGGTGCGGACCGCGTCGGCATGCCCCGAACCGAGGGTCACGACCTCGCGACCCTGGCGCTCGAGGTGCGACGCGAGCTGCGCCGCACGCGTGGCCGACGGGTCGATGACCAACGTGGAGCCCTCGGGCGCGATCGGCACGTCGATCGCGGCACGCGGGCCGATCAGCTCGAGCTGCTCCCCGTGCAGCGGCGCGCCCGGGTACACGGCCTGCTCGACCTCGACCGCGCGGTCGGCGGCGACGACATTCGGGGCCGACGCCGCCCGCAGGAAGCTCGCGAGCGGGCCCGCCCACCGCCACGCCGCCCAGCGGCAGAGGTCGACGACCGCGGGCGGCGGACCCGCGCCGACGACCGCCAGCACCTCGCGCAGCTCGGTCGCGTCCGGCTCGACGTCGGCGGCGAGCACCCAGCCGCGCACTCGCCGCCCGTGCAGCGGCACGCGCACCACCGTGCCGACGCGCACGGCGCCGGCGAACCGGTCGAGCAGCTGGGATGGCAGGGAATAGTCGAACGCGCGATGGATGGCCGGAACGTCGGGTTGGACCCGGACGATCAGGCGATCGCCTCCGCCGCCTTCTTCAGCTCCTCGGCGTGATCGGTGCGCTCCCACGTGAAGTCGCGGTCGCTCCGACCGAAGTGCCCGTACGCCGCGGTGTTGCGGTAGATCGGTCGCCGCAGGTCGAGGCGCTCGATGATCGCGGCGGGCCGCAGGTCGAACACGTCGTGCACGAGGCCGGGCAGCTTCTCGGGGTCGATCTGCGCGGTGCCGAACGTCTCGACCATCACCGACACCGGGTGCGCCACGCCGATCGCGTACGCGACCTGCACCTCACAGCGTGTCGCGATGCCGGAGGCGACGACGTTCTTCGCCACGTGTCGGACCGCGTACGCGGCCGAGCGGTCGACCTTCGTCGGGTCCTTGCCGCTGAACGCGCCACCACCGTGACGGGCCATGCCGCCGTACGTGTCGACGATGATCTTGCGGCCCGTGAGCCCGCAGTCGGCGTGCGGACCGCCGAGCTCGAACGCGCCCGTCGGGTTGACGAGCACCTCGTAGTCGTCGCTCGCGAACTGCTCGGGCACCGTGGGCTTGATGACGTGCTCGATGAGGTCGTTGCGCATCTGGCCGTCGATGTCGATGCCGGGCGCGTGCTGGCTCGAGATCAGCACCGTCGACAGCGCCGCGGGCCGACCGTCGTCGTACACGATGCTCACCTGCGTCTTGCCGTCGGGCCGCAGGTAGTCGAGCAGGCCCTCCTTGCGCACCGCGGTCAGCCGGCGGGCGAGGCGGTGTGCGAGCCAGATCGGCATCGGCATGAGGTCGTCGGTGTCGTCGCACGCGTAGCCGAACATCATGCCCTGGTCGCCCGCGCCGACCTCGTCGTAGTGGTCCGTCAGACCGTCGCGGATCTCCTTCGCCTTGTCGACGCCCTGCGCGATGTCGGGCGACTGCTCGTCGATCGACGTGACGACCGCGCACGTGTTGGCATCGAACCCGTAGGCGCTGCTCGAGTAGCCGATGCTGCGCACGGTGTCGCGCACGGTGCGCTGGTAGTCGATGTCGGCCTGGGTGGAGATCTCACCCGCGACGACGATGAGCCCGGTGGTGCAGAGCGTCTCGCACGCGACCCGGCTCTGCGGGTCCTGCTCGAAGATGGCGTCGAGCACGGAATCGCTGATCTGGTCGGACATCTTGTCGGGATGGCCCTCGGTCACCGATTCCGACGTGAAGGTAAAGCTCATGCTGATTCGCTCGCTCTCTGCGATCGCCGCTTCGTTTCCAACAAGCGGGCGACCCTATCCAGGAGGACCCCCGCGAGCTCGGATTTTGGGAGCAGCGGGAGCGTGTCGGTCCCGCCGCCTGCGTCCAGGATCACCGCCCGGTTGGTGTCGACCTCGAACCCGGCGTCGGGCTGCGAGATGTCGTTGCCGACGATGAGGTCGAGCCGCTTGCCGCGCAGCTTGTCGGCCGCGTTCTCCACCAGGTCGTCGGTCTCGGCGGCGAAGCCGACGAGCACCTGGCCCGGCCCCTTCGCCCGACCGAGGTCGACGAGGAAGTCGTGGGTGGGCTCGAGCACGATCTCGGGGATGCCCTCGTGCTTCTTCAGCTTGCGGTTCGGCGGTTCCTTGGGCCGGAAGTCGGCGACCGCCGCCGCCATCACGATGACGTCCTGGGTCGCCGCCCGGCCCATGACCGCGTCCTGCATCTCGGCCGCGGTCTGCACCTCCACGACCTCGACGCCGGGCGGCGCGGGCCGACCGATGGTGGTGACCAGCGTGACGTCGGCGCCCCGCCGGGCGGCCGCCTCGGCGATGGCGTAGCCCTGCTTGCCCGAGGAGCGGTTGGTGATGATGCGGACGGCGTCGATCGGCTCCCGGGTGCCGCCCGCGGTCACGAGCACCCGCACCCCGGCCAGGTCGCCGGGCGTGGCGGCGGCGGCGAGCACGGCCTCGGCCGCGGCGACGATGTCGGCGGGATCGGCGAGGCGTCCCTCCCCGACGTCGCCGCCGGCCAGGCGACCGGACACGGGGTCGACCACGTGCACGCCCCGCCGGCGCAGCGTGGCCAGGTTGTCCTGGACCGCCGGGTGCTCCCACATCTCGGTGTGCATGGCCGGCGCCACCAGCACCGGGGCGCGTGTCGCCAGGAGCGTGGCGGTGAGCAGGTCGTCGGAGATCCCGGCCGCGTACTTGCCGAGCAGCTTGGCGGTGGCCGGCGCCACGATCACGAGGTCCGCGCCCTGACCCAGCCGGGTGTGCGGAATGGGCTCGGGCGAGTCGAACAGCGAGGTGCGGGCGGGTTCGGAGGCCAGCGCGGAGAACGTGAGCGCGCCGACGAAGCGGAGGGCGTCCTGCGTGAGCACCGGCGCGACGTGGGCCCCGCCGTCGACCAGTCGCCGGCAGACCTCGATGGCCTTGTAGGCGGCGATGCCGCCGCTCACGCCCAGGACGATGCGCGAGCCTCGCACCGCGCTCAGGGCTACGCCGTTTCGTCGGGGGTGTCGGCGAGGGCCTGGGCGGCGGCCGCGGCATCGGCCTCGGCCTGGGCGGCTGCGGCCAGCTCCTCCTCGCTGGGGAGCGGCACCGACTCGATCTTGCCGACCTCGATCTCCTCCATGGCGATCGAGAGCGGCTTGCGCGACACCGACGTCACCTGCGGCGGCACGATCTTGCCCAGGCCCTCACCGAGCTGGTTGTAGTAGTCGTTGATCTCCCGCGCCCGCATCGCCGAGAGCGTGACCAGCGTGAACTTGGAGTCCACCCGCTCGAGGAGCTCTTCCATGCGGGGG
Source organism: uncultured Actinomycetes bacterium (assembly GCA_963819475.1). Lineage (GTDB taxonomy): Bacteria > Actinomycetota > Acidimicrobiia > IMCC26256 > DASPTH01 > DASUAS01. The sequence continues at coordinate 337,583 of CAWFWE010000006.1, read as the reverse complement.
GTCATGAGCGAGGCACGCGGCGCCATTCAGGGATCTCTCTCGTCGGAGGGTTTGCCGGAGCGGGCAAGGATACCAGCCACCTGGGCCACCGCCCGGTCCACGTCGTCGTTGACGACCACCTCGTCGAACCGGTCGGCCTGGGCCTCCTCCTCCGCCGCCGCCGCCAGGCGGCGCTCCAGGTCGGCGGGTGACTCGGTGCCCCGGGAGGCGAGGCGCCGTCGCAGCTCCTCGGGCGACGGGGGCTTGACGAACACGAGCACCGCTTGCGGGAACACGTCCCGGACCTTCAGCGCCCCCTGCACGTCGATCTCGAGGAGGACGTCGTCCCCCGCGGCCAGGTGCTCCTCGACCGGGCCCCGCGGGGTGCCCTTGAGGTCGCCGTAGACCTCGAACCACTCGACGAAGCCGCCGGCGTCGCGCAGGGCCTCGAATTCGGCGCGGGTGACGAAGCGGTAGTCCCGCCCCTCGACCTCCCCGGCGCGCGCGGGGCGGGTGGTGTACGAGACCGACACCCAGAGCCCGGGGACGCGGGCGCGGAGCCCGGCGACGACGGTGCCCTTGCCGACCCCCGAGGGGCCGGCGAGCACGAGCAGCACTGCGCTCCTCGCGGTGGGAGATGGCCGGCGGTCAGGCGCTGCGGACGATCTTGGGGTGGCAGAGCAGCCCCTCGCGCTGGTTGCGACCGAGCCCGCGGAGCCGGCGGCTCTCGCTGATGTCGAGCTCGTCCATGATGCGACGTGCCTGAACCTTCCCGACCCCGGGCAGCGACTCGAGCACGCTGACGACTTTGAGCTTGGCGAGCGCGTCGTCGCGCGTGCCCTGGTCGAACAGCTCTCCGAGCCCCAGCGATCCGGCCTTGAGCTTCGCCTTCACCTCGGCACGCGTGCGCCGCGCTTCGGCGGCCTTCTCCAGCGCGGCTTGACGTTGCTCGGCGGTGAGCGCAGGGGGCAGTGGCATCCGGCTACCTCCGGGACGACGGCGGCGGCCAGTATACGCAGCAGTGCCCGCCTGACAACTGCGTCAGGCCGGGCGGCGGATGAGCGCTTCGGCCACCGCGCGCGTAACCTGGCGTGCCGCGTTTTCGGGGTCGTCGGCGCCGGTCACCGCACGGCCGAGCACGAGCCAGTCCGCGCCGCGTTCGATGGCGTCGCCAGGCGTGTCGACCCGCGCCTGGTCGTGCGCGTCGCCGCCCGCGAGCCGGATGCCCGGAACCATCGTGCGCAGCCCGAGCGCGCGGGCGGCCTCGACGTCGGTGCCCGCGCAGACGACGCCGTCGCACTGCGCGTCGCGAGCCGCGCGCATGCGTTCGTCACGCGCGTCGACGTTCGGCTCGCTGGTGAGCACCGTGACCGCGAGCGCGAGCGGTCGCGCGTGACCCGTCTCGCGCGCGCCTTCGGCGAGACCTTCCACGCCGGCGCGCAGCATGTCGACACCGCCGGCCGCGTGGAAGTTGAGGAAGTCGATGCCGCGGCGCCCGAGCACGCGAGCGGCCCGGCCCACGGTGTTGGGGATGTCGTGCAGCTTCAAGTCCGCGAACACCCGGAAGCCCTTGTCCCGCAAGGCATCGAAGGCGACAGGACCGGCCTCGGCGTACAGCTCGAAGCCCACCTTGGCCACCCCGAACCACGGCTGGACCCGCTGGGCCACGGCGACGGCGGCGTCGAGATCGCCGACGTCGAGCGCGAGCGCGAGATGGTCGCGCGTTTCGTCGTTCACGTCTCCTCCACTTCTGCTCCGTGTTGCATGCGCAGCTGTCCGCTCAGGTCACGCACACGCGCGACGTCGTGACGCGCGCACCAGTCGCGCAGCTCGTCGAGCACGCGGTAGGGCGCGCGTGGGTCACGGAAGTTCGCGGTGCCGACCGCGACCGCGCTCGCGCCCGCGAGCAGCATCTCCACCGCGTCGACGCCCGTCTGCACACCACCGGTGCCGATCACCGGGACGCCGGGGAGCGCGCACGTGACCGTGTGCACGGCGCGCAATGCGACCGGCTTGATCGCCGGACCGGAGAGACCGCCACCACCTCCGCCGAGCACCGGACGCCGGGTCTCCGCGTCGATGGCCAGACCCATCACCGTGTTCACGAGGGTGAGCCCGTCGGCGCCCGCGTCGACCGCGGCGCGGGCGATGGTCGTGAGATCGGTCACATTCGGTGAGAGCTTCGCGAACACGGGGAGTGACGTAGCGTGCACGACGGCGCCGACGACCTCACTCGTCGCGGTCGGATCGTGACTGAAGACCGCGCCCGGATGGTGGATCGAGTGGAGGTTCGGGCAGCTCGCGTTGACCTCGATCGCGATCACGTCGGCGCCCGCGTCGGCGAGCATCTTCGCCGCGCGCGCGAAGTCGTCGACGGTGTGACCCCACACCGACGCGATCACGCGTGCCCCGGTGGCGCGCAGCGCGGGCAGGTCGTGCTCGAGCCACGCCGCGATGCCGGGACCCTGCAGGCCGACCGCGTTGAGCATCCCCGCGGCCGCGAGGTGCAGGCGCGGCGCGGGCTTGCCCGGCCACGGCTCGGGGCTCACCGACTTGGCCGTGACCGCGCCCAGCCGGGACGGCTCCCCCAGGCGGGCGACCTCGGCGCCGTGGCCGAAGGTGCCCGAGGCGGTGAGGATCGGGCTCGGGAGCGCGAGGCGACCCAGCTCGACGCGCAGATCGACGGTCCGATCGAGCCCGCTCATACGTCGAGGCGGAGCTGACCGTCGCGGTGGTACTCCTGCAGGGAGCGGACGGTGGCCTCGGTGGACTCCCACTCCACGATCCCGGCCGACGCGGCCAGGGCGGCGGCCACGGTGGTGACGCACGGGATGCCCCGGGCGGTGGCGGTGCGCCGGATGTGGGCGCCGTCGGCCCGGGGACCCCGGCCCCGGGGTGTGTTGACCACCAGGTCGACCTTCCCCGACTGCAGCAGCTCGACCGCGTCCAACCCTGGGGTCCCGGCCCCACCGGACTCGCCGGCGACCATCAGCTTCCCCACCACGCCGTCGACCTTCAGGCCTTCGGCCTCGAGCGCGGCGGCGGTGCCGGCGGTGGCCACCAGCGAGTAGCCGAGCTCGGCGAAGCGCCGGGCGGCGACCAGGCCGGCGGGCTTGTCGCGGTCGGCCAGCGAGAAGAACACCGTCCCCTCGCGTGGGATGCGGTTGCCGGCCGCGGTCTGGCTCTTGGCGAACGCCATCCCGAACGAGCGGTCGATGCCCATGACCTCGCCGGTGCTGCGCATCTCCGGGCCGAGCACGGTGTCGACGTCGGGGAAGCGGTTGAACGGGAGCACCGCCTCCTTCACCGCGATGTGACCGCCCCCGGCCGGCGGGCGCAGGAGGCCCTCGGCCCGCAGCTCATCGAGGGTGGCGCCGACCATCACCCGGGACGCGACCTTGGCCAGCGGCACGCCGGTCGCCTTGCTCACGAACGGCACCGTGCGGCTGGCCCGGGGGTTGGCCTCGATCACGAACAGCTCGTCGCCCTTCACCGCGTACTGCACGTTGAGGAGACCGCGTACGCCCAGGGCGGCGGCCAGGGCGTGGGTCTGGGTCTCGATGCGTTCGACCATCGCCGCGCTCAGGGTCTGGGGTGGGATCGCGCACGCGGAGTCGCCGGAGTGCACCCCGGCCTCCTCGATGTGCTCCATGACGCCGCCGATGATCGAGTCGCCGGTGGCGTCGCGGATGGCGTCGACGTCGATCTCGACCGCGTCCTCGAGGAAGCGGTCGACCAGCACCGGGCGTTCGGCCGAGAGCCCGCCCTCGCGCCCGAGGCTGCCGGCGGCGGCGAGCTCGTCCATCGCCGCGTCCAGGCTCTCCACGTCGTAGACGATCTGCATGGCCCGGCCGCCGAGCACGTACGAGGGGCGCACGAGCACGGGGAAGCCGAGCTCGGCGGCGATGCCGCGCGCCTGTTCCTTGGTGGTCGCCGTTCCACCGGGCGGCTGCGCGATGCCCAGGCCTGTGCAGAGCTCGTGGAAGCGCTCGCGGTCCTCGGCGAGGTCGATGGAGTCCGGGCTCGTGCCCAGCACCGGGATGCCCGCGCGCTCCAGATTCCTGGCCAACTTCAGCGGTGTCTGGCCACCAAGTGCCACCACGACCCCGACCAAGCGCCCGGTCCCGTCCGTCGCACGTTCCTGGAGTCGTCGGCACACGGCGAGGACGTCTTCCGGGAAGAGTGGCTCGAAGAACAGGCGGTCGCTGGTGTCGTAGTCGGTGGAGACGGTCTCGGGGTTGCAGTTGAGCATGACCGTCTCGAAGCCGGCATCCGAGAGCGCGAACGCGGCGTGCACGCAGCAGTAGTCGAACTCGACGCCCTGGCCGATGCGGTTGGGGCCGCTGCCCAGGATGACGACGGCGGGACGGGTGAGCGCGGCGACCTCGTCCTCGTCCTCGTAGGTCCCGTAATGGTACGGCGTGCGCGCCGCGAACTCCGCCGCGCACGTGTCGACGGTCTTGTACGTGACCTCGACATCGGCGGCGCGCCGCGCCGCGAGCACCTCCTGCTCGTCGACGCCCCACAGGTACGAGAGCTGCGCGTCCGAGAACCCGGCGCGCTTCACGCGCTTCCACTCGCGCCGCGTCAACTCGGTCGGCGCCATTCCGCTCAACCACGCTCGCAGCTGCGACAGGGAGGCCAGGTGCTCCAAGAACCAGGGGTCGATGCCGGTGGTGACGTGGAGGCGCTCGACCGACACACCGCGGCGCAGGGCGGCGTCGAGGAGGAAGGGCCGCTCGGGCGTCGCCCGGGCGACCATGCGCACGAGCTCGTCGTCGGAGTGCGCGTCGTACTCGCGCTCGGTGGGGTCGCAGTTGAGCCCCCACCTCCCCGTCTCGAGCGAACGCAGCGCCTTCTGCAGGCTCTCGGGGAACGTGCGCCCGATCGCCATCACCTCACCGACCGACTGCATCATCGTGCCCAGCACCGGCGACGCACCGGGCAGCTTCTCGAACGCCCAGCGCGGCACCTTGGTGACCACGTAGTCGATGGTCGGCTCGAACGACGCCGGCGTCTCGCCGGTGATGTCGTTGAGGATCTCGTCGAGGCGGTAGCCGACGGCCAGGCGCGCCGCGATCTTCGCGATCGGGAACCCCGTCGCCTTGCTCGCCAGCGCGCTGCTGCGCGACACGTGCGGGTTCATCTCGATGACGACGACGTCGCCGTTGGCGGGGTTCACCGCGAATTGGATGTTCGAGCCGCCGGTGTCGACGCCGATGCGGCGGATGCACGCGAACGCTTCGTCGCGCAGGCGCTGGTACTCGACGTCGGTGAGGGTTTGCGCGGGCGCCACCGTGATCGAGTCGCCGGTGTGCACGCCCATGGCGTCGAAGTTCTCGATGGAGCAGATGACGACCACGTTGTCGGCGTGGTCGCGCATGACCTCGAGCTCGTACTCCTTCCATCCCGCGATCGACTGCTCGATGAGGATCTCCGACACCGGGCTGGTGGCGAGGCCGTGCGCGGCGACCGCCCGCATCTCCTCGGTGTCGGCAGCGAAGCCGGTGCCGCCCCCGCCGAGGATGAACGACGGGCGCACGATCAGCGGGTAGCCGACCTGCTCGGCGACCTCCATCGCCTCGTCGAGCGTGTACGCGAACCCGGACGCGGGGACGGTGAGGCCGATCTCCTGCATCGCGGCCTTGAACTCGTGGCGGTTCTCGGCGGTGCGGATGGCGTCGACGCTGGCGCCGATGAGCTCCACGCCGTACTCGTCGAGCACGCCCGCCTCGAACAGCTCGATCGAGAGGTTCAGCGCGGTCTGCCCGCCGAGGGTCGGGAGCAGCGCGTCGGGTCGTTCGCGTTCGATGATGCGGGTGAGGCTCTGCACGTCGAGCGGCTCGACGTAGGTCGCGTCGGCGAACTCGGGGTCGGTCATGATCGTCGCCGGGTTCGAGTTCACCAGCACGACGCGATACCCCTCGTCGCGCAGCACCCGGCACGCCTGGGTGCCCGAGTAGTCGAACTCGCAGGCCTGCCCGATCACGATCGGGCCGCTCCCGATGATGAGGATCGTCTCGAGGTCGTCGCGTCGCGGCACTCGCTACTTCCTCCCGGAGGGCTGGGCCTCCGTCATCAGGGTGGTGAACTCGTCGAACAGGTACCGGGCGTCGTGCGGACCGGGACCGGCCTCGGGATGGTGCTGCACGCCGAACGCCGGCGCGTCGAGCACCCGGAAGCCCTCGACCACGCCGTCGTTGAGGTTCACGTGCGTGAGCTCCACCCGGTCCTCCAACCGCTCGGCCGCGACCGCGTAGTTGTGGTTCTGGCTGGTGATCTCGACCCGACCGGTGGGCTCGTGGCGGATCGGGTGGTTGGCGCCGTGGTGCCCGAACCGCAGCTTGTACGTGTCGGCGCCCAGCGCCAGGCCGAGGATCTGGTGACCGAGGCAGATGCCGAACACCGGGACCTCACCCACCAGCGCGCGGACGGTGTCGGCCGCGCCGACGACCGCGGCGGGATCGCCGGGGCCATTCGACAGGAAGACACCATCCGGACCGCGGGCCAGGACCTCCGCCGCCGGCGTCGACGCCGGAACCACCTCGACGCGACAACCGACGCCGACCAGATGGCGGAGGATGGTGCGCTTGATGCCGTAGTCGTACGCGACGACCCGGAACGGCGCGTCCTCGCTGCCGACGGTGTAGGGCTCGGGCGTGGTGACGCCGGCGACCAGGTCGATGCCGTCGGTGCCGGTGGCGGCGCGGGCGGCGGCACGCACCGCGGTCTCGTCGGTCCCGAACGCGCCGGGGAGCGCCCCCGCGTCGCGCAGGTGGCGGGTGAGGCGGCGGGTGTCGATGCCGGTGATGCCGGGCACGCGATGGCGCACGAGCAGGTCGTCGAGGCTGGTCTCGGCCCGCCAGTTGCTGTGGTGGGCGGCGAGGTCGCGCACGACGACCCCGGCGCAGAAGGGCCGGCGGCTCTCGTCGTCGTCGGCGTTCACGCCGTAGTTGCCGATGTGCGGGTAGGTGAAGGTGATGACCTGGCCCGCGTACGACGGGTCGGTCACGATCTCCTGGTAGCCCGAGAGCGCGGTGTTGAACACGCACTCGCCGACGGCGACGCTCGTCGGCTCCTGCCGGAGTGCGCCGATCGCCTCGCCTTCGAACTCCGTGCCGTCGTCGAGCACCAGGATCGCGTCCGTGCTCATCGGGTCGCTTCCCCGTCGATCACGACCGGGTCACCGGCGAGGAGCGTGTGCTTCACGCGGCCTCGCAGTGTGCGACCGGCGAACGGCGTGTTCCGGGCGCGGCTCGCCAGGCGCTCCGGGCGCACCTCCCACTCGTGCGCGGGATCGAACACCACGAGGTTGGCGGGGTTGCCCGGCTCGACCGGGCGCCCCTGGCCGGCGAGACCGGCGATGGCCGCGGGCTTCCAGGAGAGGAGTGCGAGCGCGTCCTCCAGCTTGAGGATCCCCGGCTCCACCAGCTCGGTGATGGTGACCGCGAGCGCGGTCTCCAGCCCCAGCATCCCCGGCGGCGCCTCCTCGAACGGACGCTCCTTCGCCTCCGGCGTGTGCGGCGCGTGATCGGTGGCGATGGCGTCGATGGTGCCGTCGGCGAGTCCCTCCCGGATGGCCTCGACGTCGGTTCGGGTGCGCAGCGGCGGGTGCACCTTGAACATGGGGTCGAACCCCTCGCAGCACGCGTCGGTGAGCGCGAAGTGGTGGGGTGCCACCTCCGCGGTCACCGGGAGGCCGCGCGCCTTGGCCGCCCGCACCAGGGCGACGGTGCCCGCAGCCGAGCAGTGGAGGAAGTGCACGGGGGTGCCGGTGACCTCGCACAGCTCGATGTCGCGGGCGACGATCACCGTCTCGGCGACCGCAGGACGGCCGGGGATCCCGAGCCGGCTCGACCACGCGCCTTCGTGCATGTGCCCACCGCGGGCGAGGGTCTCGTCCTCGGCGTGCTGCGCGACGACCGCGCCGGGCAACGACGCCGCGTACTCGAGCGCGCGCCGCATCACACCCGCGCTGGCGACGCAGGAGCCGTCGTCGGTGAAGATGCGGACGCCGAGCGTGTACAGCTCCCCCATCGGCGCGAGCTGCTCGCCCGCGCGCGCGACGGTGATGCACCCCGAGGACACCACCTCGCACAGCCCGGCGGCGGCACCGGTGGCGAGGACCGAGCTCACGACCGCGGCGTCGTCGAGGGCGGGACGCGTGTTGGGCATGGCCACGACCGCGGTGAACCCGCCGCGCGCCGCGGCCCGCGTGCCGGTCTCGATGGTCTCCGCCTCCTCGTCGCCCGGCTCGCGCAGGTGCACGTGCAGATCCACCAGCCCCGGGCCCACGACACACCCCGAGGCGTCCAAGGACGCCTCGTCCTCGCCACGCGGCAGGTCGGGAGCGACGTCGACGACGTTCCCGTCGCGGACGCGGACGTCCGCTCGGCGAGCGCCCAGCTCGTCGATCACGTCGCCACCGGTGATCAGGATCTCACGCAACGCTCGCCCCGCTTCCGAGCAGTGAGTAGAGCACGGCCATGCGGACGGCGACGCCGTTGGCGACCTGCTCGGTGACCAGCGAGGCCGGACCGTCGGCGACTGCGGCGGCCACCTCGACCCCGCGGTTCATCGGGCCCGGGTGCATCACCAGCGCATCGGGCTTCAGCCGCTCGGCGCGCACTTCGGTGAGCCCGTAGCGCGCGGTGTACTCGCGCACGGTCGGGAAGAGCGCCTCGCGCTGGCGCTCGAACTGCATGCGCAGGAGCATCACGACGTCGACCTCGGAGATCACGTCGTCGAGATCGTGGCTCACGCGCACCGGCCAGCCGTCGAGCGACTCGGGCAGCAGCGTGGGCGGGGCGACCAGCGTGACCTCGGCGCCGAGCAGGTTGAGCGCCTTCACGTTGCTACGGGCGACGCGGGAGTGGCGCACGTCGCCGACGATGGCGACGCGCAGCCCGGCCAGCTCCCGGTGGCGGCGCAGGGTGAGGACGTCGAGCAGGGCCTGGGTGGGATGGGCGTGGCGGCCGTCACCCGCGTTGATCACCGACGCGTCGATCCAGTCGACGATGCGGTGGGGCGCGCCGGCCGCGGGGTGGCGCACGACGATGGCGTCGATGCCCATGGCCGCGATGGTCTGCACGGTGTCGCGCAGGCTCTCGCCCTTCTTCACCGACGACTGCGCCACGCTGAAGGTCATGACGTCGCAGGAGAGGCGCTTCGCCGCGGTCTCGAAGCTGAGGCGGGTGCGGGTGGAGTCCTCGTAGAACAGGGAGGCGACGACCTTGCCCCGCAGGGCGGGGACCTTGGGGATGTCGCGCTCGGTTCACCGCGAGGAACTGCTCCGAGAGGTCGAGCAGCCCGGTGAGGCTCTCGACGTCGAGGTCGTCGATCGACAGCAGGTGCTTCATCCGATCCCCTCCCCCACTCCCTCGTCGTGAACGTCCCACAGCTCGATGCCGTCGTCGCCGCCGTCGACCTCGGCCAGGCGGACCCGCACGTCCTCGGTGCGGCCGGTGGGCAGGTTCTTGCCCACGTAGTCGGGGCGGATCGGTAGCTCCCGGTGCCCCCGATCGATCAGCACGGCCAGCTGCACCGCCCGGGGGCGGCCGAGCTCGGTGAGGGCGTCGAGGGCGGCGCGGACGGTGCGGCCGGTGAAGAGCACGTCGTCGACCAGCACGACCACCCGCCCGCTGACGTCGACGGGGATCTCGGTGGGGCCGACCGGCGTGACCGTGCGCAGGCCGATGTCGTCGCGGTAGAAGGCCACGTCCAGGGCACCGACCGGGACCTCGCGGCCCTCGAAGCCCTCGATGGCGGCGGCGAGGCGGCGGGCGATCGCCGGGCCGCGGGTGTACAGACCCACCAGCACCAGGTCGTCGGCGCCGTGGTTGCGCTCCACGATCTCGTGAGCGATGCGGGTGTGGGCACGGCGCAGATCGCCGGCGTCGAACACACTCGCGTGGAACTCTCGCATCAAGCCTCCCGTAGGAGCCTCACGGGACTCCCTTCACGGTCCCGCCGATCGTAGTTGATCCGACCCTGTCGGCGGGGCGAAGGTATGGACATGAGCATCGACACGGCCCTGAACCGGTACTTCGACGTGTGGAACAGCCACGAGCCCGGGCAGGTGGTGGCGGCGTTGACCGACGGCGGGACCTACGAGGACCCGACCACCGGCGGGCCGCTCACCGGCGACGCGCTCACCGCGAACGTCGCCGGCGTGTACGCCGGGTTCCCCGACGTGCGGTTCGAGACCGTCTCCGTCGACACCACCGGCGCCACTACCGCGTGCGCGCAGTGGCGCATGCTCGGCACGAACACGGGTCCGCTCCCCGGTGGTCCCGCGACCGGCGCTTCGCTCGACCTCCCCGGCGCCGATTTCTTCACCTACGACCCCACCGCCGACAGGGTGAGCAGCGTGGTGGGGTACTTCGACACCGCGACCATGCTCGGCCAGCTCGGGGTGCAAGCCCACCTCTCTCCCGCCGACATCGACGGCATGCTGCAGTTCGGCATCAGCGGCCGGGTCGAGACCGGCCGGGACACGATCCCGGGTGCGTTCACCATCACGTGGATCGAGATCGACCCCGAGCACCAGATGCCCCTCATCGACGCCACCACCGCCATCATCATGGAACAGCACGGCAACGAGGACTACCTCGGCACCTGTTTCGCCACCGTGGGCCGCCGCAACTACACCTTCACCGCCTGGACCAGCCCCGAAGCCGCGCAGGAGGCGCTCCGGGGCGAGGCGCACACGAGCGCGATGAAGCTGGCGCAGTCCGGCGGGCTCGGCGCCGGCGCCCGCGGCGTGACCAGCGCCTGGACCCCGCACTTCCTCAACGGGATCTTCCGACCGGGCGCCGCCTCCGCCGACCTCACCGAGCTCGGCGGTCAATGGCTCTGACGATCACAACAAGGCGTCGACGAGGTCGCCCTCCAACCAGGTGAGCCACTGGTACAAGGCGTACGCACCGGCCTCCGGGTCGGCGGGGTCGAGCGCGCGTTCCTCCTCGGTGACGCCCAGTCGCGTGCCGAGCACGAGCCGGGTGTCGTTGAGCACGCCCAACCAGGCCTGCACCTCGTCGGGCGTCAACCCGATCTCCCACCAGTCACCCTGCGCCGACGCCCGCCCCAGCGTACCGGTGATGAGCTCCAGCGCTTCGAGCCGCTCGCGCAGCAGCTCGGGGTGGACGAGCTCCTGCCACTCGGCTTCCTCGCTCTCGGCGGTGGGGTCGAGGTACGCACGCGGGAACAGACGGGCGCGCGCGGGGTCGTCGTCCGCGCCCTCGAGCACCTCGCGCAGCTGCTCGGGCAGCGAGCGCAACAGCCCGAGCTCCTCCTCGGCCAGCGACAGCACCAGCGTGTCGTTCGGTCCCGACCGGAAACGCTTCCATCGCGCCATCAGAACCGTCGACTCCACCTCTAGGACGGGTGTTCCATGGTGGCCCACAGCCCGTGCGCGTGGAGGCGGGCGACGTCGGCCTCGCACTTCTCGATCGGGCCGTCGGACACCACCGCCTTGCCCTCCTCGTGCACCTGCCGCATCAGCCGGGTGGCCTTCTTGCGCGAGTACCCGAAGAGCTTCTGGAACACGTACACGACGTAGCTCATGAGGTTGACCGGGTCGTTCCAGACGATCACGATCCACGGCTTGTCGGTGAGCGTGAGCTCCTCGAGCTCGGGCTCCTGGACCTCGATCGGCGCGGTCACGGCAGCGCGCTCATGACGACGTCGGCCGCAGCTCCTCGGCGATGCGGCTCAGCAGGCCGTTGACGAAGCGGCCGGAGTCCTTGGTCGAGTACTGCTTGGCCAGCTCGACCGCCTCGCTGATCACGACCGCGCTCGGGATCTCGGGCTCCCACCCGAGCTCGTAGGCGGCGAGGCGGAGGACGGCGCGGTCGACCGCGGGCATGCGCTCGAGCGCCCAGTGCTCCGAGAACTTGCGCAGCAGCGCGTCGACGTCCGCGTGGTGCTCCTCGACGCCTCGCACGAGCCGTTCGGCGTACTCGTCGGGCGGCGCCGGTTGCTGCTCGATCAGCGTGTCGACACCGAGGTCGCGCACCTCGAGCTCGTAACAGAGGCCCAGGGCCCGCTCCCGAGCTTCGCGGCGGCTTCCCGTGACGGCCATCGACAGTCAGGCGCGCGCCAGGTATTCCCCGGTGCGGGTGTCGACCTTGATCTTCTCGCCCGGTTCGACGAACAAGGGCACCTGCACCACCAGCCCGGTCTCGAGCGTGGCGGGCTTGCGCGCGCCCGACACGCGGTCCCCCTGCACGCCGGGCTCGGTCTGGCTGACGGTGAGCTCGACCGCGGCCGGGAGCTCGGCGCTCACGACGTCGCCGTTGTACATGTGCAGGACGGCGGAGTCGCCTTCCTTGAGGTAGTCGACGGTGCTGCCGAGCTTCGACGTCTCGACGTTCATCTGGTCGTAGGACTCGTTGTCCATGAAGACGAGCGCGCTGCCCTCGCGGTAGAGGTACTGCATCTCGCGCTTGTCGATGACCGCGAGCGGCACCTTCTCGTCGGCGCGGAACGTGCGCTCCAGCACCGCGCCGCCCGCGACCTTCTTGAGCTTGGTGCGCACGAACGCGCCACCTTTGCCCGGCTTCACGTGCTGGAACTCGACCACCGTCACCAGGCCCTCCGACGGGAGGTTGAGGGCCATACCGTTCTTCAGGTCGTTGGTGGAGATGCTCACCGGAGGGGGCTCACAGCACGCAGGCTCACAGAATTAGTTCCTTCGGGAATTCGGTGAGGGGGTCGGCGCCGTCGGCAGTGACGACCACCGTGTCCTCGATGCGGACGCCGCCCACGCCGGGGAGATACACGCCGGGCTCGACCGTCACGACCGAACCGGGCTCCAAGGTACCACGGGCACTCGCGGCCACCCGGGGGGCCTCGTGGATCTCGAGCCCGACGCCGTGGCCGGTTCCGTGCACGAACGAGTCACCCCAGCCGGCGGCCACGATCACGTCGCGACAGGCGCGGTCGACCTCGGCGCACTCGACGCCGGCGCGCACCGCTTCGCGGCCGGCCCACTGGCTTTCGCGCACCACGTCCCAGACGCGCCGCGCCTCGGGACCGGGGTCGCCGACGCTGACGGTGCGGGTCATGTCGGAGCAGTACCCGTCGACGATGCACCCGAAGTCGATGACGACCAGCTCGCCGCGCCCGACCCGCCGGTCACTCGGACGGGCGTGCGGCTTCGCCGCGTTCGGGCCGGAAGCGACGATCGGGTCGAAGCTGTTGCCGCTCGCGCCCCGGCGGCGCATCTCGACCTCGAGGTCGAGCGCGAAGTCGCGTTCGGTCGGCCGCTCGGCCAGGCCCGGGAGCAGCGAGCCCAACGCGTCGTCGGCGATCGCGCAGGCAGCACGGATGCGGGCAACCTCCGCCGGCTCCTTGACCCGGCGCACCCGCTCGACGATGCCGTCGGTCGGGACGAGCTCGCGCCCGTCGAGCACCCGGGCGAACTCGCGCTGCTCGGCCCAGGTCACCGCGTGCGCCTCCAGGCCGACGCGGGCCACGGACGGGAGCGCAGCCGCGAGCGCGTCACGCTGGCCGGCGACGGTGGCGCCGATCTCGATGCGGGCGTCGACGTGGGATTGTGCGAGCTGCTCGCCGGCCTGGGTGCGGTACCGGCCGTCGGACGTGAACACCAACGCGTCCGCGGTGACGAGCAGCATGGCGGAGCTGCCGGTGAAGCCGGTGAGGTAGCGCACGTTGGGGAGGTGGGTGACGAGCAGGGCGTCGATGCCGGCGTCGCCGAACCGGTCGCGCGCGCGCGCGGCGCGGGCGGCGACGTCCATCGCGGGCAGCCGGTCGAGGGCGACGACGGTCATGAGGCCTCCAGCCTGGCGACCGCGCCCTCCACCGCGAGTCGGTACCCGGCGGCACCGAACCCCGCCATGGTGGCGGTCATGTAGGGCGAGATCACGGAGTCGTGGCGCCAGTGCTCCCGCGCCTCCGGGTTGGAGATGTGCAGCTCGACCTTCACGCCCTCGAAGGTGGCGAGGGCGTCGGCGAGCGCGAACGAGTAGTGGGTGAACGCGCCGGCGTTGATCACGATCGCCGCGCACCGACCGCGCGCACCGTGGACGGCGTCGACGAGGTCGCCCTCGTGGTTCGACTGCACGTGCTCGAGCTCGTAGCCGTGGTCGGCGGCGGTCTTGGTGGCCAGCTCGACCAGGTCGGCGAGCGCGGTGGTGCCGTAGATCTCGGGTTCGCGGTCGCCGAGCAGGTTCAGGTTCGGTCCCGAGAGCAGGAGGATGGTTGGCGTGGGCACGGTCGTCAGCCTCCCACACCCGCCGACACCCCGACCGCGCGGAAGGCGGCGTCGATCGCGCGCGCGTCGGGGTCGTGGACGGTCTCGAGGCCCATCGGGCCCGGCAGCACGAAGGTGAGGCCGCCGACCGACTTCTTGTCGTGGCGCATCGACGCCAGCAACGCCTCGGGGTCGGCGGGACCGGGCACCGCGGTGGGCAGGTCGAGCGCGGCCACGACGTTGCGGTGGTGCGCGACGGCCTCCCCGTCGATCCGCTCGAGCGCACCCGCCAATGCACCCGCGAAGACGAGACCCACCGCGACCGCCTCACCGTGCAGCAGCTCGTAGCCGCCGACCGACTCCAGCGCGTGCGCCAAGGTGTGGCCGAGGTTCAGCGTCGCGCGGAGGCCGGTGCGCTCGAGCGGATCGACCGCGACGACGTGGGCCTTCATCGCCGCACACGCGGCCACCAGGTCGGTGAGGACGTCGACGTCGCGCGCGACGACCGCGGCGGCGTGCTCGTGGACGAGCGCGGCGACGCGCTCGCCACCTGGCATCAACGCATACTTCGCGACTTCGCCCAGCCCGGCGCGGTACTCCCGCGGCGGCAGCGTGGCGAGCGTGCTCACGTCGGCGTAGACCGCGAGCGGCTGGTGGAACGCGCCGACCAGGTTCTTGCCCTCGGGGAGGTTGACCGCGGTCTTGCCGCCGATGGCGGCGTCGACCTGGGCGAGCAGCGTGGTCGGGGCCTGCACGACCGCGATCCCGCGGTGGTACACCGAAGCGGCGAAGCCGGCGGTGTCGCCCACCACACCACCACCGAGCGCGACCAGCGCGTCGTCGCGCAGGAGACCCCAGGCGGCGAGGCGCGAGCACAGGTCGTCGACGGTGACGAGCGACTTGGCGTTCTCGCCCTCCCCCATCAGGAACAGGTCGGTGGTGACCCCCGCCCGCTGGAGGGCGGCGGTCAGTGCGGGCGCGTGGAAGTCGGCGACACCGGGCTGGCTCACGACCGCGACGCGGCGGCGCCCGGCGAGCAACGTGCCCGCCCCGGCGAGCGCACCGTCGCCGACGACGACGTCGTAGGGCGCGTCGAGCGCGACCGTCACCCGTTCCACGACTCGTACTCCTGCACGACCGCGGCGGCGACCTCGTCGACGCTGCGACCCTCGGTGTCGATCTGAACGTGCGCGACGGCCTCGTACGCGGGCTCTCGCAGCGCGCGGAGGCGCGCGAGCGTCGTGACACGATCACCGCCGGCCAGGAGCGGGCGTGCATAGTCCTCCGCCAGGCGCGACGCCAACACCGCGGGCGCGGCCTCGAGCCAGACGACGACGCCCCTGCCCCGGAGCGATCGGCGGTTGTCGGGATCGAGCACGGTGCCGCCACCGCAGGAGATGACGAGGAGCTCGGGCGACTCGACGGCGTCGGCCACCGCGACTCGCTCACGGGCGCGGAAGCCCTGCTCACCTTCGATCGCCCACAACTCGTCGAACGAGATGCCGGCCGACGCGACGACCAGGTCGTCGATGTCGACGAAGGGTCGGTCGAGCAGCTCGGCGCATCGCTGCCCCACGGTGGTCTTGCCGGCACCCATGAGGCCGACGAGCACGAGGTGGCGTTCGGCCATCGACCTAGCGCAGCGACGCGACGTACGCGGCGTGGTTGCGCACGAGCTCCTCGAGCGAGTCGCCGCCGAACTTGCGGGTGGCCTCCTGCGCGAGGACGAGCGCGGTCATCGTCTCCGCGACCACGCCCGACGCGGGCACCGCGGTGACGTCGGTGCGCTCCTTGAACGAGACCGTCTCCTCCTTGGTGGTGGTGTCGACGGTCTTGAGCACGGGGCGGTTGAGCGTGGCCAGCGGCTTCATGGCGACGCGCGCCACGAGGAGCCCGCCGGTGGTCATCCCGCCCTCGGTCCCGCCGGCGCGCGTCGAGCCGCGGGTGTACCCGCCGGCCTCGTCGTCCCAGAGGATCTCGTCGTGGGCGTCGCTGCCGCGGACGCCGGCGACCTCGAAGCCGTCGCCGATCTCGACGCCCTTCATCGCCTGGATGCTCATCAGTGCCTGGGCGAGCAGGCCGTCGACCTTGCGGTCCCAGTGCACGTGCGAGCCGAGCCCGGGCGGCACGCCGTAGCCGAGGACCTCGACCACGCCGCCGAGCGAGTCGCCGACCTTGGCCGCGGCCTCGACCTCGCGGATCATGGCGGCCTCGGCGTCGGGGTCGAAGCAGCGGACCGGGGAGTCGTCGACGGTGGCGAGGTCGGCCGGGGTGGGCCGGAGCCCGGTCGTCGCCCGCGCCGCGCCCATCTGGATCACGTGGCTCACGACCTCGGTACCGAGCTCGGCGAGGAGGAGCTTGGCGAGCGTGCCCGCGGCCACGCGGGCGGCGGTCTCGCGGGCGCTGGCCCGCTCGAGCACGTTGCGGGCGTCGTCGAAGCCGTACTTCTGCATGCCCACCAGGTCGGCGTGGCCGGGCCGGGGTTGGTGCAGGGGCTTCTCCGTGGCTCCCGGCGCGGGCGACATCTCCTCCTGCCACTTCGGCCACTCGGTGTTGTGGATGACGACGGCGACCGGGGAGCCGAGGGTGAGGCCGTGGCGGACGCCGCCGAGGAGCTCGACGTCGTCGCGCTCGAAGCGCATGCGGGGCCCGCGCCCGAAGCCGAGGCGTCGGCGGGCGAGCTCGTCACCGATCTGGTCGACGGTCACCGGAAGGCCCGCGGGGAGCCCCTCGACGACCACCGTCAGCGCGGGGCCGTGGGACTCACCGGCGGTCAGGTAACGCAACACGCGGACAACCTCCGAAGGGGACGGTCCAGGATACCGGCGGGCCCGTCGGCCCCTTCGCTCATTCGGCCGGCGAACCGGCGTCGCGTCAGCTGCCGCGGTACCAGTCGAGGATCGGCATCCCGACCAGCAGCGCGGTGATCGCACCGGCGGCGAGGAACGGGCCGAAGGGCACGGCCTCGTTCTTGCCCCGCAGCTTGGTGGCGATGAGCAGGAGGCCGATCACCGCGCCGTAGAGGAAACCGAGGAACAGGCCGAGCACCATCTCGCCCCAGCCGACGCACCCGAGGGCGAGACCGAGCGTGAACGAGAGCTTCACGTCGCCGAAGCCCATGCCGCGCGGCGACACCACATGCACCACGAAGAACAGCGCGAACGCGATCACGGCCGCGAGCAGGCCGCGGCCGTAGGCGGCGAGATCGCCGTCGGCCAGGAGCCCCAGCGGGAGCAGCACCAGCATGGCGACCGTCAACGGGTACACGATGCGGTTGGGCAGGAGGTACGTCTCGAGGTCGATGACGGCCAGCGCCAGCAACGCGGCGGTGAGCACGAGGTAGGCGACGAGGGTCCACGAGTCGTCGAAGCGCGCCGCCATGCCGCCGAACAGCACCGCGTTGGCGATGGCGACGGTCACCCGGCGGCCCCGGGGCGACGGTGGCTCGTCGGGCGCCGGCGGGCCGAGCAGCGCCTGCTTGCGCGAAACGCGGGTGATGACCGGATCGAGCATCCAACCGACCACGAGGCCGAGCACGGAGCACGCGGCGACCAGGAGGGCGGTCATGTGCGGGGATCCCGAGCGGCGGCGGCGCGCATCACCGCGAGCGGGGCGTCGACCCCGGTCCAGCGCTCGAACGCGAGCGCGGCCTGGTGGACGAGCATGCCCAGCCCGTTGGCGGCTCGGATCCCGTGGGAGCGGGCGGCAGCGAGAAAAGGCGTTTCCATAGGGTGGTACACGGTGTCGACCACCAATTGGCCCGGGTTGAGACGTTCCACGGGCAGCGGTCCCGCCTCCCCCTGCATCCCGAGCGGGGTGGCGTTCACCACCAGGGCGAACACCCCGGGGTCGACCTCGTCGAGCCGGGTCCCGCGCCCGCCGGGCACCAGGCCGGCGGCGGCGTCGGCCGCGTCCCGTCGGCGGGCGGCGACGGTCACCCGGGCGCCGGCGCCCCCCAGGGCGAGGACGATGGCCCGGGCGGCGCCGCCGGCGCCGGCGACGAGCACGTCGGTGCCCGCAGGGTCGAAGCCTTCGTCGCGCACCGACCGCAGGAAGCCCTCACCGTCGGTGGACGAACCGGCGAGGCGGCCGTCGGCCTCGACGGTCACGACGTTCACCGCGCCGAGGGCGGCGGCGTCGGGGGTGAGATCGTTGCACGCCCACGCGGCGTCGGCCTTGTGCGGCATGGTGACGGTCAGGCCCGCGAGGCCGAGCGAGCGGGCCGCGACGACCGCCTCGCCGCCGCGGCCGCGCGGCACCGGGAACGCCAGGTAGATCCAGTCGAGGCCGGCTTCTCGGAACGCGGCGTTGAGGATCGCGGGCGAGCGCGAGTGCGCGACGGGATCGCCGATGAGCCCGGTCACCCTGGTCGCGCCGTCGACGTTCATTCTCCCCGCACCCCGTGTGCCCGGACGTTCGCCTCGTGCTCCGCCGGCGTCGTGGCGAAGTACGTCACACCATCCTTGCCCGTCACGTAGAAGAGATAGGGGACGTCGGCGGGCGCGAGCGCGGCACGCAACGACTGCTCGGTGACCGTCATGATCGGCGTCGGCGGGAGCCCGTCGATCCGGTACGTGTTGTACGGCGAGTCGAGCTGCTTGTCGGCGTTGGTCGGGATCGGCGGGCAGCCGCCCTTGGCGTAGCAGAGGGTGGCGTCGATCTGCAGCGCCATGCCCTGCCTCAGCCGGTTGGCGATGACGGCGGCGATCTTGGGCGCGTCGGCGGCGGTGCCCGCCTCCGCCTGGATCAGCGACGCCTCCACCACCGCCTGCTGCGGGGTCAGCCCGACCGAGGATGCATCGGCGAGGTGCACCGCGTCGGCATGACGATCGAACTCGGAGACGATGGTCTGGAGGATCTGGGCGTCGGTCTGGTGCTCGACGAAGTAGGTGTCGGGCCAGGTGAAGCCCTCGACCGAGGTCTGGTCGCCCTGGTAGCGCGAGCGGATCTGGCCCGACTGCGCGAGGGTGAGGAACGCGGCGCGGTCGTGACCGGGCAACGCACCGACGCGGTCGGCGATCTGCTCGAGCCGGAGACCGGGCGGCAGGGCGAGGACGGTGTGGTCGCCGCTGCTCGCGGCCGCGGTCGACGGCCCGCGCGCCAGCGCGTCCGACGCGGCGGACACGCCCATGCTCTCGTGGAGCTCGTAGGTCCCGGCCTGGAACGAACCGGCGCCCGACACCTTCTCCCACACCTGGAACGCGAGTGAGGAGCCGATCACGCCGCGCGACTGCAACTCGTCGCCGGCCTCCTTCGCGCCCCAACCGGGCTTGATCTCGACGGCGACGCCGGCGCCCTCGCCCCCGGGTGGGTGGAGCTGCCAGAGGAACCAGCCACCCACCAGGAGGAACGGGAGGACGAGGACGGCGAGGACGCCGACGACCGCCCAGGTGCGGCGCCGGCGGCGGGCCCGGTCGGCGCGGACCCGGGCCCGTTGCCGCCGCGCCGGCGGACCATCAGTGGTCCCTCCGCGCCGTGGGACCGATTCGGTGGCCGATTCGCCAACCGGACGCGCCGAATCGGCGGGCGAATCGGCGGATTCGCCGGACCGCCACACCGAATCGGCGGGCGAATCGGCGGATTCGCCGGACCGCCACACCGAATCGGTGGGCGAATCGGTCCCAGGGAAGTCAGAGGTGGATGGGGTCGCGGGCCGGGGGGGCCACGATTCGTCGGGGCCGCCACCGTCGGTCGGGGTCACCCGGGCGGCTCGGACCGCCGAGCGTCGAGCCACGACTGCAGGATCACCGCCGCCGCCGAGGCGTCGATGTCGTCGCGCTGGGCGCGCCGGCGACGGTTCCGCCGGGGAGTCGCATCTCGGAGGTTGCGCTGGGCGATCATCGTGGTGAACCGCTCATCGTAGGTGTCGACCTCCACGCCCTCGGGGCGCGCCCGCGCCTGCAGCGCCTCGATCTCACCCAGGACGCCGCGCGCCGCCGGCCCCAGGTCGCCCGACAGCGAGCGGGGCAGGCCGACCACGATCCGGGTGGCCCCGAGCGCGCGCGCCGCGGTCAGGATGGCCCCGTGGTCGTCGTCGACCGACGAACCGCGCGTGAGCGTCGCGTGCGGGCTGGCCAGGATCCCGGACGGGTCGCTCGCCGCGAGACCGATGCGGCGCGACCCGAGATCGACCCCGAGGACGCGTCCGCCGCTGCCGGTCACCGGACGGCGGCGCGCACCGCCGAGTCGAGGAGCCCGAACGCGTCGTCGATCGCTCCGACGTTCTGGCCGCCGCCCTGCACCACGTCGGCGTGCCTGGCGGTGCCCCCACCCAACGCCTTCGCCGCCTCACGGGCGATGTCGGCGGCGGACGCGCCACCGGCGACCCGGTCCTTGCTCACCGCGACCGCGAGCCCCGCCTTGGCGGCATCGACGTCGAGGCCCAACAGCGCGACGATCCCGGAGCCCAGCGCGTCGCGTGTCGCGATCGCGAGCGTTCGCAGCTCGCCGGGCGTCAGCCCGTCGCGCCGCACCACCACGACACCGTCGGCCGCACCGCCCGCCAACGTCGCCGCCTCCGCGCCCGCCTGACGCGCCCGTTCCGCGGCCAGCTCGTCCTGCAGCGACTTCACCTGCTCGAGCAGCCGCTCGACGCGATCGGGGAGCTCCGCCGGCGCGACCCGCAAGGTATCCGCCAGGTCGCGCAGCTGCACCTCTTCGTCGTGGATGCGCGCGAGCGCGCCCTCGCCGGTGACCGCCTCGATGCGCCGCAAGTTGGCGCCGATCGACCCCTCGCTCACGATCTTG
Source organism: uncultured Actinomycetes bacterium (assembly GCA_963819475.1). Taxonomy (GTDB): domain Bacteria; phylum Actinomycetota; class Acidimicrobiia; order IMCC26256; family DASPTH01; genus DASUAS01. The sequence goes on along the minus strand of CAWFWE010000006.1, from coordinate 316,642 downwards.
ATCGGGCCGATGAAGCCGAGCGCATGCACGTGGGTCCCACCGCACAGCTCGATGGAGTGCTCGCCGGCCTCGAGCACACGCACGAGGTCGCCGTACTTGTCACCGAAGAACGCGATCGCGCCCAGCGACTCCGCGTGCTCCTTGGTGGTCTCGTAGTGGCGCACGGAGGCGTCGCCGATGACCTCGGCATTCGCCAGCGCCTCGATGCGGTCGAGCTGGTCGCGACTCACCGCCTCGTGATGGCTGAAGTCGAAGCGGAGCCGGTCGGGCGCGACCAGCGACCCCGCCTGCTTCACGTGCGGGCCGAGCACCTCGCGCAGCGCCCAGTGGAGGACATGAGTGGCGGTGTGGTTGCGGCGGATGGCGTCGCGGCGCGGACCGTCGATGCGCGCCACCGCCTCGTCGCCCTCGGCCACGGTTCCCGCTTCGACCACCCCGCGGTGCAGCACCAGGCCCGGCAGCCCGTACTGCGTGTCGTCGACGCGCACCCGGGCCCCGGTCGACGTCTCGATCACCCCGGTGTCACCCACCTGCCCACCGGACTCGGCGTAGAACGGCGTGCGGTCGAGCACCACGCTCACCGCGGTGCCGGCGTCGGCCTGCGCCAGCCGCTCCCGGCCGCCCAGCAGCGCCCGCACCTTCGTCCCGACCGTCTCGTACTCCTGGCGCCCGGTGAAGTCGGTGGGCCCGAGCTCGTCGGCCAGCTCGCGGTAGAGCTCGAGCGGCGCGCCCTCACCCTTGCCGCCCGCGGCCTTGTGCGCCTCCTTGGCGCGCGTGCGCTGCTCCTGCATGAGGGCGCGGAATCCCTCGACGTCGACCTCGCGCCCGCGCTCCCCCGCGATCTCGCGCGTGAGGTCGATCGGGAAGCCGAGGGTGTCGTGCAGGAAGAACGCGTCGTCGCCGGTGACGTCGCCGCGCCCGAGCACGCCGTCGAGCAGGTCGAGCCCGCGCGCCAGCGTCTGCCGGAAGCGCTCTTCTTCGCGACTGACCACGCTGCGCACGAGCTCCTGCTGCTTCACGATCTCCGGGTACGCACCACCCATGACGTCGACCGTGGCGTCGACCAGCGCCGGCGTGACCATCTGCTCGGCGCCGAGCAGGAACGCGTGCCGCACCGCGCGCCGGATGATGCGCCGCAACACGTAGCCGCGCTCTTCGTTCGACGGCACCACGCCGTCGGCGACGAGGAAGGTCATGGTCCGGCCGTGCTCGGCGAGGATCCGGAGCGAGACGTCGCGCGCCGACCCCGGGAAGGTCCCGTACTCGACGCCGGTGACCTTCTCCGCCGCCGCCAGCAACGGCTGCCAGATGTCGATGTCCCAGGTGGACGCGGCGTCCTGGAGGACGGCGAGGTTGCGTTCCAGCCCGGCGCCGGTGTCGACGCTCGGCGCCGGCAGCGGGACCAACTCGCCGTCGGGCTTGGCGTCGAACTGCATGAACACGAGGTTCCAGATCTCGACGAAGCGGTCCTCGTTCTCCGCCGGACCGGTGGCCGGCCCGAACTCGGGCCCGCGGTCCCAGAAGATCTCGGAGCTGGGACCACAGGGGCCGGTGTCGGCCATGCGCCAGAAGTTGTCGACGCCCAGGCGCTGGATCCGCTCCGCGGGCAGCCCAACGACGTCACGCCAGATCTGCTCGGCCTCGTCGTCGGTGGTGTGCACCGTCACCCAGAGGCGCTCGGGGTCGAGCCCGAGCACATCGGTGTAGAACTCCCACGCCCACTCGATCGCCTCGCGCTTGAAGTAGTCGCCGAAGCTGAAGTTGCCCAGCATCTCGAAGAACGTGAAGTGGCGGTCGGTGCGCCCGACGTCGTCGAGGTCGTTGTGCTTCCCGCCCGCGCGCACGCACTTCTGGACCGACGTGGCGCGCCGGTACGGCGGCGTCTCGTCGCCCACGAAGTACGGCTTGAACGGGACCATTCCCGCGTTCGTGAACAGCAGAGTGTCGTCGTGCGGGATCAGGCTCGACGACGGGACCGGCGTGTGGCCGCGCGACGCGAAGAACTCGAGGAAGGCGGCGCGCAGCTCATCGGCGGTTCGCGGCGGGGACACGGGACAAATCGTACCGCCTGTCTTCGGCGCTCCGACCGGCCCTTCCCCGTGCCGTCAGCGGTTGCGGCGCGCCTCGAGCTCGTCGAGGGACTCGTCGGTCGCGTCGACGAGCCGCGGCCGATCGGCGCGCAGCTCCTCCTCGCGGGTCTTGGCGGCCTCGCGGCCCTCGCTGACGGCCGCGGTGACCTGGTCGCGGAACGTCGACGCCTTGCCGCTGACCGTCGTGGTGACGCGGTCGACCACCGCGTTGGCCTTGTATCGGTCGAGCTGCCGGCGGGCTTTGCGAGCAGCCATGACGGTGGTGCCGACCCCGAGGGTGAATCCCACTCCGAGCCACGTGGCGCGCTTGAACATCAGGACGCCCGCCGCTTGTCGCGCTTCTCGGGCTTCTCCGGCTTGTCACCCTTGAGCCGCTGGACGGCGCGGCGGGTGCCGGTGCCGACCGCCAGCGCCTTGACCACCGGGTTGGTGAAGGTCCGGTACGCGAGGTCGGACGCGGAGTCCACCCGCCCGCTCACCCGCTCGGCCCCGGTGACGATGGCGTCGACCCGGTCGAGCTCGAAGTCGGCGGTGCGCACGACCGCCCGCAGCTCCTCGAGCGCGGGCTCGGCCTCGGCCCGGAAGTCGGCCGCGGCGGCGCGCAGGTCGCGGGCGGCGCGCTCCAGGCGCACGATGACGACCACCAGCACGACCAGCAGCACCAGGCACACCTGCGCCGCGAAGACGGCGGCCCACTCGCTCCCGCTCATTCCGAGCTCACTCCACCTCTCATCCGGCTTGCGCCGGGTCGGTCCCCACTGCTCTCCGGTCGACGTCGCCACCCCGACCGGTCGGCCGCCAGTAGCGGTCGTCGTGATCGTCGGGACGGTACTGCTGGCGCACCCATCCGTCCGGTTGGTCGTGCGGGTACACGTAGCCGTCGCCGTGCCCGAGCTTCGCTGCGCCAGGGTAATGGGAGTCCCGCAGGTGCGGCGGGACCGCGCCCGCGGGCTGGTCGCGCACGTCCTGCATCGCGGCACCGAGCGCGGTCGTGACCGAGTTCGACTTCGGCGCGGTGGCCAGGTAGGTCACCGTGTGCGCGAGGTTGAGCTGCGCCTCGGGCATGCCCACGAACTCGACCGCGCGGGCCGCGGCGTCGGCGACGACGAGGCCCTGGGGATCGGCCATGCCGACGTCCTCCGACGCGAGGATGACGAGCCGGCGCGCGATGAGGCGCGGGTCCTCCCCCGCCGTCAGCATGCGGGCGAGCCAGTAGAGGCCGGCGTCGACGTCGGACCCGCGGATGCTCTTGATGAACGCCGAGAGCACGTCGTAGTGCTCGTCGTCGCCGTAGCGGAGCGCCCGCAGCGCCAGCGCGGCCTCGGTGTCGGCAAGGGTGATCGCGCGGCGACCCGATTCGGCCGCAAGGGCCGCGGCCACCTCGAGCGAGGTGAGCGCGTGACGGGCGTCGCCCTCGGCGCGGTCGGCGAGGTGCCCGAGGGCGTCGTCGTCGATCTCGAGGTGCTCGTCGCCGAGGCCGCGCCCCTCGTCGGCGAGGGCGCGGCGGAGGAGCGACCGCAGGTCGTCGACGCTCAACGACTCGAGCCGGAACAGGGTCGAGCGCGACAGCAACGGACCGGTGAGCGAGAAGAACGGGTTCTCGGTGGTGGCGCCGATCAGCACGAGCAGCCCCTCCTCCACGTGCGGGAGCAGCGCGTCCTGCTGGGTCCGGTTGAAGCGGTGCACCTCGTCGAGGAAGAGGATGGTGCCGCGGCCCTGCTCGCCCATGCGGGCGCGGGCACGCTCGGCGACGTCGCGCACGTCCTTGACCCCGGCGGTGACCGCCGACAGCGGCTCGAACGCCTTGCTGGTCGCGCCGGCCACGAGGCGGGCGATGGTGGTCTTGCCGGTACCGGGCGGGCCCCAGAGGATCACCGACGAGAGCCGGTCGGCCTCGATGAGGACGCGCAGCGGCCGGCCGGGACCGAGCAGCTGCTCCTGGCCGAGCACCTCGTCGAGCGAGCGCGGCCGCAGGCGCGCCGCCAGCGGCGCCCGGCGTTCGAGGCGCTCGGTGACGGCAGCAGTGAAGAGGTCGTCGGCCACCGGTCGATGGTAGGACCACCCCGCGCCCGGCACGCGGTGCCACCTCGCGTGACGCGCGCGACGCGCTCGGTGAGCACGGGTTGGTGAGGAAGGAGGGCGACCCGTGGTTTTCTTCGACCGCCTGTCAACCTTCGCGCGCCCTCGGGCGTATTCTTCCCGTGGCAGCGACACTCGAGGCTCATCGACCCACGGTCGGGCGATTCGACAGGAGGGTCGAGTTGGCGGATGAGCCGGTGGACGAGCCGGTGGACGAGCCAGTCGCTCCGTCCTTCGACGCGGCCACCATCGACCTCGTGTTCGAGGAGGCCTTCGAGGACCTCTACCTCCGCGCCTACGGCGTGGCGTACCAACTGCTCGGACGCCGGAGCGAGGCCGAGGACGTCGCCCAGGAGACCCTGGCGCGCGCGTTCGTGCGCTGGCGCAAGATCGGCGCCTACGCCGAGGCCTGGGTGGTGCGGGTCGCCGGCAACCTCGCCATCGACGCCTGGCGCCGCCGGCAGCGGATCGACACCGACGCCGCCACCGAACGCCTCGCCGCGAGCGCGCCCGGTCCCACCGGCCAGCGCGTCGACCTCCACCGTGCCCTCGACGGCCTCTCGCGCCGCCGAGCGCGAGGTGATCGTCCTGCGCTTCCTCGCCGACCTCCCCGAGGCCGACGTGGCGCGGGCGCTGGGATGCTCGGTCGGATCGGTGAAGCAGCACGCCAGCCGCGGCCTCGCCGCCCTCCGGGGCGCCATGCGCGTCGACGACGCCGGCGAGCTCCGGGAGCGCCGATGACCGGGTGGGACAACTCCCAGCTGCGCGACCCGTCGCCCCCCGTCCCGGGCGAGCGGGAGCGCGCGGCCGTCGCCGCCCGCGCCCACCAGATGGGGCGCCGGCGCCGGATCATGCAGGGCGCGGGTGCGCTCGGCATGATCGCCGCCTTGGCCGTGGGCGTGGCCGCGCTCACGGCCGGCGGCTCTTCGTCGGGCTCCGGCACCAACCGCATCGAGACGGCGAGCTCGAGCGCGCTGCCCGCCACGACCGCGACCGTCGCGCCGACCACGGTGCCCCCGCCGGTCACGACCGCGCCGCCGGCCACCGCCGCACCGGCCGTCACCGCCGCCCCGGGCGCGAATGCGGCGCCCGCCCCCACCGAGGCGCCCGCGCCCCAGCCCGCGGTCGCCCCACCGCCCGCACCGGTCCTCGGCACGGTGTCGGGCACGGTGTCGAACATCCCGGCGGAGGTGACGGTCACCGTGTCGCTGAACGGCCCCGGCGGCAGCTTCAGCGTGCTCGTCGACGGCGCCGGCCACTTCGCGATCACCGGCGTGCCCGCCGGCACCTACACCGGCACGTACCTGTGGGAGTCCAACGACGGCACCGCCAGCCAGACCGGCCGCATCGGCGGCTTCAGCATCAACGGCGACACCGACATCAGCTTCGCGTTGCCCTAACCACCGATCGCGACGTCAGGGGTCGGCCAACCCGAGCCCGCACGATCGCCCCGCCCCTGCCGTAGTCGCCCCCGCCCTGCACTACGGCCCTGGGGCGGGGCGCTTCGCGGCTACCTCTTCGGGCGGGGCAGGACCGAGAGGCCGAGCTCCTTGAGCTGCGCCTGGTCGATGGCCGTCGGCGCACCCGTGAGCGGGTCGGTGCCCGACTGGGTCTTCGGGAACGCGATCACCTCGCGGATGTTGTCCTCGCCCGCGAGGATCGCGGTCAGGCGGTCGATGCCGAACGCGAACCCGGCGTGCGGTGGCGCGCCGTAGCGGAACGCGTCGAGCAGGAAGCCGAAGCGGGCCTGCGCCTCCTCGTCGGAGATGCCGAGCAGGCTGAAGATCTGGCGCTGCACGTCGGGCCGGTGGATCCGCACGCTGCCCGAGCCGAGCTCCCAGCCGTTGAGCACGAGGTCGTAGGCGAGGGACCGGACCGCGAGCAGGTCCTCCCCCTTCCCGTGGCCCAGGATCTCGAGGTCGTCGGGGTGCGGCATCGTGAAGGGATGGTGCGCCGGGACGGGACGGCCGTCGTCGTCGAGCGCCTCGAACAGCGGGAAGTCGACGACCCAGAGGAACTGCAGCCCGCCCTCGTGCACGGGCGGGCGGCCGAGCTCGACCCGCAACGTGCCGAGCACGTGGTCGACGACCCGGCGCGAGCCCGCGGCGACCAGCAGGAGGTCGCCGGGGCGCGCGCCGAGGGTGTCGACGATGCCGATCTGCTCGGCCTCGGACAGGAACTTCAACACCTGGCACTCGAGCGCGCCGCCGTCGACCACGCGCATCCACACCAGGCCGCCGGCGCCGAGCTGCTTGGCCCGGTCGACCAGCTTGTCGACCTGCGCCCGCGACATCCCGCCCTCGCCGGGCAGGCGGAAGCCCTTCACCACGTCGGCCTGGAAGGCCCGGAACTCGGTGGCGGCGAACACCTCACCGAGGTCGACCAGGTCGAGGCCGAACCGCACGTCCGGCTTGTCGGAGCCGTAGCGCTCCTGCGCCTGGTGCCAGGTCATGCGCGACACCGGTCCCGGACGCGACCCGGTGACGGCCTCGGCGGCGTCGAGCACCGCCTCGCCGATCACGCCCATCACGTCGTCGGCGTCGGCGAAGCTCATCTCCGCGTCGAGCTGCATGAACTCGAACTGCCGGTCGGCGCGCAGGTCCTCGTCGCGCAGGCAGCGGGCGATCTGGTAGTAGCGGTCCATGCCGCCCACCATGAGCAGCTGCTTGAACAGCTGCGGGCTCTGCGGCAGCGCGTAGAACTCGCCGGGCGAGAGGCGCGACGGCACCACGAAGTCGCGCGCACCCTCGGGCGTCGACGCGATGAGCATGGGCGTCTCCACCTCGGTGAAGCCCTGGGCGTCGAGCGACCGGTGCAGCGCCGCGTTCACCTGGGCCCGCACCCGGAGGTTGCGCTGCAACCGCGGCCGGCGGAGGTCGACGTAGCGGTGGCGCAGCCGCAGCATCTCGTCGGCGTCGATGCGGTCATCGACGGGGAACGGCGGCGTGTCGGACTCGTTGAGCACCTCGAGCACGGTGGCCGCGACCTCGACCTCGCCGGTCGGCAGCGTGTCGTTGACCGTCCCCTCGGGCCGGTGGCGGACCCTGCCCTCGACGCGCACGACGTACTCGTTGCGCACACGGTGGACGTCGGTGCCGACCTCCTGGTCGGGGTCGACGACCACCTGCACGATGCCGGCGACGTCACGCACGTCGAGGAACACCACACCGCCGTGGTCGCGGCGGCTGTCGACCCATCCGCACACGACGACGTCGCGGTCGATGTCGGTGTTCCGGAGATCGCCGGCGCGAACGGTGCGCATCATCGGGGTTCGTCCTCTGCCTCGCGTCGTTCCTGCACCCATCCCGCGACCAGTTGGCGCGGCACCTCCACCTGCTCGCCCGAGCGCAGGTCCTTCACCGCGACCGCGCCCCGTTCCGCCTCCTGCTTTCCGAGGATCACCGCGAAACGGGCGCCCGACCGGTCGGCGACCTTCATCTGCGCCTTGAACGAGCGGTCACCATAGGTGCGTTCGGCGCGCATGCCGTCCTCACGGAGCTCGGTGACGAGCATCGTGACCTCGCTGGGGTTGTCCATCCCCCCGATGACGAAGACGTCGGCCGCGGGCGCCTCCCCCGGCTCGACGCCCTCCGCCGCGCAGGCGATGAGGACGCGTTCGATGCCGATGCCGAACCCGATGCCCGGCGTGGGCTTCCCGCCCATCTGCTCGACGAGCTTGTCGTAGCGACCGCCGCCACCGATGCCGTTCTGCGCGGCGTCGAGCGCCTGGCTGCTGAACTCGAACGTGGTGCTCGTGTAGTAGTCGAGCCCGCGCACCAGCCGCGGGTTGATCTCGTGCGCGATGCCGAGCCGGTCGAGACCGAGCTGCACCGCCTCGAAATGTGTCCGCGCTGCGTCGCCCAGCAGCTCGGTGATCTGCGGCGCGTGCTCGATCACGTCCTGCCAGTCGGGGTCCTTCGAGTCGAGCACCCGCAGCGGGTTGGCCTCGACGCGTTCGCGGAAGGCGTCGCCCAACGCGCCACCGTGTGCGAGCAGGTGCTCGCGGAGCACGCCGACGTACGCGGCCCGGTCGGCCTCGTCGCCCATCGAGTTGATGCTCAGGGTGAAGTCGCGCAAACCCAGCGCGCGGTAGAAGCCGTAGGCGAGCGCGATGACCTCGACGTCGAGCTCGGGGTCGTCGACACCCAGCGCCTCCGCACCCACCTGCCAGTGCTGGCGGTTGCGGCCCTTCTGCGGGCGCTCGTAGCGGAAGTGCGGCGCGAAGTACCACACCTTCCAGGGCACCACCGGGTTGTGCTGGGCGAACGCCCGTGCCACGCCGGCGGTGCCTTCGGGCCGGAGCGCGATCCGGCGCCCGCCCTTGTCCTCGAAGTCGTACATCTCCTTGCGGACGACGTCGGTACTCCCGCCGACTCGTTCAAACACCTCGAGGTGCTCGAAGATCGGGGTGATCACCAGGTCGAAGCCGTAGCGCCCGGCCCGCTGCGCGAACTCGCCGACCAGTGCGGTCCACCGCGCCGACTCGGGCGGGAGGACGTCGTGGGTGCCGACGGGCGCGCGGTAGCGCGAGGAATCGTCGGACGCATCAGCCACCGAGCAATCGTACCGGGGGGTGCCCGGGACGAAGGGCTAGTTCGCGGGGACCTTGGCGTGCCCCGGGAGCACCCGATAGGCGGCGTAGACGCTGTCGACGCGCTTGATCGCCCAGAGGATCGACTCGAGGTGGTTGGGGTCGGCGAGCTCGAAGTCGAACCGGAACTTCGCCACCCGCTCGGTCGAGGTCTGGGAGGTGCACGAGAGGATGTTCACGTGGTACTCGGAGAGCACCTGGGCCACGTCGCGCAGCAGCTTCGACCGGTCGAGCGCCTCGACCTCGACCGACACCACGAACGTGGCCGGTTGGTCGTGGTCCCACTCGACCTCGATCAGCCGCTCGGCGTGGTTCACCAGGCCGGCCGCGTTGGCGCAGTCGGTGCGGTGCACCGAGATACCCCGGCCGCGGGTGACGAAGCCCATGATCTCGTCGCCGGGGACCGGCGTGCAGCACCGCGACAGGCGGACCATCACGTCGTCGAGCCCCTCGACGTGGACGCCGGTGGCGCGGCGCTCCGACCGGCGGGCCCGCTCCGGCGGCCGGGCCATGGTGACCGGCAGCTGCTCCTCGCCGCTGCGCAGCTCCTTCTGGAGCCGCTGGACGACCGCCTTGGCCGACACGTGGTTCTCGCCGATGGCGGCGTGCAGGGCCTCGAGGTCGGCGTAGTGCATGGCCTCGGCGACGTCGTGGAGCGACGACGACGACGCCAGCTTCTGGACCGGCAGGCCCTCCTTGCGCAGCGCCTTGGCCAGCTCCTCGCGTCCGGTGTCGATGGCGTCGACCCGGCGCTCACGCGAGAACCACTGGCGGATCTTGGTCTTCGCCTTCGGCGTGTGGACGAACTGCAGCCAGTCGCGGCTCGGTCCCGCGCCCTCGACCTTGCTGGTGAAGATCTCGACCGTGTCGCCCGAGGCCAGTCCGGAGTCGAGCGGCACCAGGCGGCCGTTGACGCGCGCGCCGATGCACCGGTGGCCGACGTCGGTGTGGATCGCGTAGGCGAAGTCGACCGGGGTCGCGCCGGCGGCCAACGTGATGACCTTGCCCTTGGGCGTGAAGACGAAGACCTCGTCCTCCTCGAGGTCGATCTTCAACGCCTCCATGAACTCGCCGGGGTCGGAGGTCTCCTGCTGCCAGTCGACCATGCGCTGCAGCCAGAGCATGTCCTCGGCCGGCTCGCGCTCCTTGTAGCCCCAGTGCGCGGCGACGCCGAACTCGGCCCGCCGGTGCATCTCCTGCGTGCGGATCTGCACCTCGACCGCCTTGCCCGAGGGTCCCACGACCGTCGTGTGCAGCGACTGGTAGAGGTTGAACTTCGGCATCGCGATGTAGTCCTTGAACCGGCCCTGGACCGGCTTCCACATCGCGTGGATGGACCCCAGCGCGGCGTAGCAGTCCTTCACCGACTCGACGACGACCCGCACCCCGACGAGGTCCTGGACGTCGTCGAACTGCTTGCCCCGCGTGATCATCTTCTCGTAGATCGACCAGTAGTGCTTCGGGCGGCCGTTGACGTCGGCGTCGATGTGCAGCTCGTCGAGCCGGGCCCGCAGCTCGGTGAGGACGGTCTGGAGGAACTCCTCCCGCTCGGGCGCCTGGGTGGCGACCATCTGCTCGATCTCCGCATAGCGCAACGGGTAGAGCACCGCGAACGACGTGTCCTCGAGCTGCCACTTCATGTCGGCGATGCCGAGCCGGTGCGCCAGCGGCGCGTAGATGTCGAGCGTCTCCTGGGCGATGCGGCGCTGCTTGAACTCGGGTAGCGACGCGATCGTCCGCATGTTGTGGAGCCGGTCGGCGAGCTTGATGAGCAGGACCCGGATGTCCTTCGCCATCGCCACGAGCATCTTGCGGAGCGTCGCGGCCTGCTGCGCCTCCTTGGAGTCGAACTGGAGCCGGTCGAGCTTGGTGACGCCGTCGACGATGGTGGCGACGTCGGCGCCCAGCTCGCGCTCGATGTCGTCCTTCGTGACCGTCGTGTCCTCGACCGCGTCGTGCAGGAGGGCGGCGGCGATGGTCACGTCGTCGAGGCCGAGGTCGGCCAGCACCAGCGCCACCCCGACCGGGTGGGTGATGTAGGGCTCCCCCGAGCGCCGGACCTGCTCGCGGTGGGCGTCGCGCGCCATGTCGAACGTGTGCTCGATCATGGTGGTGTCGCCTCGGCGGTGCCGCTCGAGGTAGGCGTTGACGAGTGGGGCGAGCTCGGCGTCGACGGTGTGGGACCGGCGCCAGGGCAGCACGGACCGACGATCGGTGCGAACCTCCACGCGGGGCCCGCTTCCGGACAGATCGGTCGTGCTCATCTGCGCGACAACCCTACAGGCGGCCCGGGTGTTCCCGAGCCACTCCGTCGCGCGGCCGGTCAGCGGCGCTTGCGGCGCCGCTGCTGGCGACCGCGCGGGTTGGCGGCGCCGCGCGACGCGCTCCCGGTGCCCGCCCGCGGTGCGACCGACGGCGTGACCGGCACCGCCGGAGCCGCCGGCGCGGCCGGCGCGGTGATCGGGACGTCCTCGTCGTCGTCGACGACCGGCTCGAGGTCCTCGCCGTCGACCGGCACGTCCACGGCCGGACCGGGCGCGACCGGCGCCACCGGGGCGACGGCCTGCGCCTTGGCCAGATCGGCGGCGGCGCGCTCGCGTAGCGCGCGGTACCGGGGTTCGCGCTCCTTGAGCCACGCGAGGATGGGGGTGGCCACGAAGATCGACGAGTACGCGCCGGTCAGCAGGCCGACGAAGAGCGCGAGGGCGAAGTCACGCAGGGCGAGACCGCCGAAGAGGTACGTGCCCACGAAGAGCAACGACGCGACCGGCAGGAGGGCCACGATCGACGTGTTGATCGAGCGCATCAGCACCTGATTGAGCGACCGGTTCACCATCGTGGAGTAGGTGTCACCGCGCACGGTGCCGAGACGAGCCTGGTTGTCCTTCACCTTGTCGAACACCACGACGGTGTCGTAGAGCGAGAATCCGAGGATGGTGAGGAACGCGACGACCGTCGCGGGTGTCACCTCGAACTGGGTCACCGCGTAGACGCCGACGGTGATGATGATGTCGTGGACCACCGCGATGATCGCAGCGAGCGCCATGCGCCACTCGAAGCGGAACGTGAGGTACGCCGCGATCACGAGGAAGAACACGACCAGCGCGGTGAGCGCCTTGCTGCTGACCTTGTCGCCCCAGGTCGGGCCGACGCTGGTGACGCTGACCTGCGCGCCGGGGATCGCGCCGTACTTGGCGAGCGCCGCCGTCACCTTCGCCTGCTCGGCGCGGCTGAGGTCCTTGGTCTGCACGCGCACCGAGTTGTTCCCGACAATGAGCACCTTGGCGTCGTCGAGGCCGAGCGGCGTGAGCGTGTCGCGCACGTCGCTCACCGAGGCCGAACCCTTGCTACTGCCGACGGTGAACTGCCACTGCGTGCCGCCCTCGAAGTCGATGCCGAGGTTCAGGCCGCTGATGAGGAACGCGAGGACCGAGATCACGATGAGGGTCCCGGACAGCACCCCCCAGCGCCACGACCGCTCGATGAACTCGAAGTGGGTCCGCTCGTGGTACAGGTCGGCGAACGTGTGCCGCTTCCGCTCCACCGGCGGGGACGCGGTGGTGGCGGTCACGTGGTGACCCCGGCCGGCGCGTCCAGCCCCGCGGCGATGCCGATCCCGGGCATCCGCACCAGCGCCGAACGGCGCGCCATGAGCGAGACGACCGGGTGCATGAAGAAGTACGCCACGAAGAGGTCGAGGATCGTCGAGACGCCGAGGAACAGCGCGAACCCCCGCACCGAGCCGATGGCGAGGAAGAAGAGGACCGCGGCGCCGATCAGCGACACGAGGTCGGCGGCCACGATGGTGCGGAACGAGCGCGTGAAGGACCGGTCGACGCAGGAGCGGACGGTCGCGCCCGCGCGCAGCTCGTCCTTCATGCGTTCGAAGTAGACGATGTACGAGTCGACGGTCACGCCGACCGACACGATGATGCCGGTGACGCCGGCGAGGCTGAGCACGATGGTGAGGTCGAAGAACTCCGGCAGGATCCAGGCGACCAGCGTGTAGAGCGCCATGCCGCTGAGCAGGATGCCGGCGATCACCACGAGGCCGAGCAGGCGGTAGAAGACCAGCATGTAGATGGCCACCAGCGCGAGGCCGATGATGCCGGCGAGGATGCCCGCGTGGAGCTGGTCGTTGCCCAGCGTCGGCGACACGTTCTCGACGTTCACCTGCTTGAGCGTCACCGGCAGTGCGCCATAGTTGATGAGCTTGGCCAGGTCCTCGGCCCCGCCCTGGGTGAAGTTCCCGGAGATCTCCGCGGTGCCACCGAACGACGAGAACGCCTGGTTGTCGGGCTGGATCTCCGGCGCCGACTGCACCTGGCCGTCGAGGACGATCGCGACCTGCTTGTGGAACTGCTGCTGGGCGAGCGCGTCCCACTTGCTCGAGCCCTTGTCGGTGAGGTTCATCTGCACGGTCCAGCCCTGGCCCGACTGGAAGGAGGCCTTGGCCGAGCTCACGGTGCCCTTGCCGGCGAGGCCCGCCTTCCCGAGGTAGTACCGGTTGGCGGTCTTGCCGCCGGGCTTGTCGGGCAGGACGACGCACGCGTTGCGCTGGTCACCGGCCCGCGAGGTCGTGGGGATCTTCGTCAGCGTGGAGACGGTGGCGTCGTCGCACGCCGCGACCGCCTTCTTGGCGTCGGCGGTGCTCGGCTGGGGCGGGGTCGTGGTGGTCGTCGCACCGGGCGCGGTCGTGGTGGTCGTGGTCGCCGCCTTCGCCTGCGCGGCCTCGGACGGCAGGGGCGCGATCACCGGCCGGAAGCGCAGCTCGGCGGTCTGGCCGACCAGGGCGATGGCCTTGTCACGGTCCTTGACCCCGGGCAGGTCGACGACGATGTCACTCCCCTGCTTGGAGATCTCGGGCTCGAGCGTGCCGAAGGTGTCGACCCGGTTGCGGATGATGTCGATGGCGACGTCGAGCGAGTCGGACTTGTACTTCCCGACCGGCGAGAGCACGACCGACGTACCACCCTGCAGATCCAGCCCCAGTGGCGGCTCGCGGTTGGAGGCGATCGCGTACAGGAACGTCCCGACCACGAGGACGATCGTGCCGACGAGGAAGACGACGTTCCTACGCACGGATCAGTCGTCGCCCGTGCCGTTGTCGGCGGGGTGCTCGTCGAGCGAGGGGTCGGGCGGCTCGGGGGGCGCGGGGTTCGCGGCCTGGGCGATGGCGTTGCGGGCAACCCTGAGCAGCACGCCCGGGGCGACCTCGAGCTCGATCCGGTCGTCCTCGACCGCGCGGATGGTGCCGAAGACCCCACCGATGGTGACGACCTCGTCGCCCACCCCCAGGGACTCCACCAGCGCCCGGTGGGCCGTCGCCCGGCGGCGCTGGGGCAGGACGATGAGCAGGAAGAACGCCAGGGCGATGACGACGAAGTAGACGATGATGACCATGGAGTCGTGGCGTTCCTGACGCTGGCATCCGGGGGTGCCGGAGGCGCATGGGCCGGACGAGGATGCTAGCGGCCGGCCGGGACGCCGCGGGATCGTCCACCCCACCTCCCGGGGCCCGATCGAGGGCGGCGGCGAGCGCCGCACCGTCAGTCTTCGGCGGAGAACAGGCTCGGCACCACGCGCGGCGCCGGGAGATGCAGGTGCGCGTAGGCACCGGGGGTCGCCACCCGACCCCGCGGCGTGCGCTGCAGCAGGCCCGCCTTGAGGAGGAACGGCTCGTAGACCTCCTCGACCGTCTCCGGCTCCTCCGCCACCGCGACCGCCAGCGTGTGCAGCCCGACCGGCTGACCGCCGAACGTCTCGCACAACGCGCCGAGGATGGCGCGGTCGACCTTGTCGAGCCCCAGCTCGTCGACCTCGAACAGCTCGAGCGCGATGCGTGCGTTCTCGGTGGTGACGTCGCCGTCGGCGCGCACCTCGGCGTAGTCGCGCACGCGCTTGAGCAGCCGGTTGGCGATGCGGGGTGTGCCGCGGGAGCGCCGGGCGATCTCGAGCGCGCCACCGTGCTCGAGGGGGACGCCGAGGATGCGCGCCGCCCGTTCGATGATGGCGACCAGATCGTCGACGCCGTAGTAGTCGAGGCGGGCGATGAAGCCGAAGCGGTCGCGCAGCGGACCGGTGATCAGGCCGGTGCGGGTGGTGGCGCCGATGAGGGTGAAGCGCGGCAGGTCGAGGCGGATCGAGCGCGCCGCCGGGCCCTTCCCGATCACGATGTCGAGCTGGAAGTCCTCCATCGCCGGGTAGAGCACCTCTTCGACCGGGCGCGGCAGCCGGTGGATCTCGTCGATGAAGAGCACGTCGCCGTCGTCGAGGTTCGTGAGGATGGCGGCGAGGTCGCCGGCGCGCTCGAGCGCGGGGCCGCTGGTGATGCGGAGGCTGACGTCCATCTCGGCGGCGACGATCCCCGACAGGGTGGTCTTGCCCAGGCCCGGCGGTCCCGCGAACAGCAGGTGGTCGACGGCCTGTCCCCGACCGCGCGCGGCGGCGAGCAGGATGTCCAGGTGCTCCTTGAGGCGCGGCTGGCCCACGAACTCGGCGAGCTGCCGGGGCCGGAGCGTGACCTCCTCCGCCTCCTCCACCGGGTCGGCCGAGGCCCGCATCAGCTCGTCCCTCATCGCGGCCTACGCATGGGTGACCGCCAGCAGCTTCAGCGCCTCGCGCAGGAGCTCCTCCACCGAGCCGTCCTCGGGCAGCTGGGCGACGACGTCGCGCACCTCGTCGGGCGCGTAGCCGAGCCCCGCGAGCGCGGCGCGCACCTCGGCCCGGGCCGCCGGCTTGTTCCCCATCTCGGTGAGGTCGAGCTCGGGCACCTCGAGGCGGGTCTTGAGCTCCACCAGCAACCGTTGCGCGGTGCGCGTGCCGACCCCGGGCACCATCGTGAGCGCCGCGAGGTCGTCGTCGAGCAAGGCGCGGCGCAGGGCGGCGGGTGAGTGCACCGACAGCATCGCCAACGCGAGCTTCGGGCCGACGCCGGTGGTGGCGATCAGCGCCTCGAAGGTGTCGCGCTCGTCGCGCGTCGGGAAGCCGTAGAGCACCATGGCGTCCTCGCGGACGTGCAGGTGCGTGAACAAGAACGCGGCGTCACCCGGGTGCAGCGCGGGCAGCGCGCTCGGCCGGCACGAACGCCCGGTACCCGACACCCCCGACCTCGACCAGCACCTCGCCGGTGGCGGTGCGCTCGATCACGGTTCCCCGGACCGACCCGATCACCTTGCCTCCTCCCTGGCCACCGCGGCCGCGATCGCTTCCGCCAGACGCGGTGACGGCGCCCTCCCGGTTCCGCCGGCCGCCGCGAGCGGGGCGCGCCACCAGTGGCAGAGCGCGAGCGCGAGCGCGTCGGCGGCGTCGGGCGGGTCGGGCCGGTCGGCCAGTTGCAGGAGCCGGGTCACCATCTGCTGCACCTCGTACTTGCCGGCGGCGCCGTCGCCGGCGACCGCGAGCTTCACCTCGTTGGGGCTGTAGTGCACGACCGGCACCCCGGCGCGCCCGGCGAGCGCGAGCGCGAGCCCGCTCGCCTGGCCCACCGACATGGCGGTGCGCGTGTTCACCTGGAAGAGCACCCGCTCGACCGCCATCGCCATCGGCGGGAACTCCGCCATGAGGGCGTCGAGCTCGCGGAGCAGGGTGGCCAGGCGGGTCGGCAGCTTGTCGCGCGGCGGCGTGCGGATCACGCCGTACGCGACGGCCCGGAACGTCGAGCCGTCACGCCGGACCACGCCGTACCCACAGCGGGACACGCCGGGGTCGATGCCGAGCACGAGCGGTGGCGCGCCGGACGCAGGATCGAACACGAGTTCGATCCTAGAGGGGTCAGCTCTCGTCGTCGCGGACCTTCCGGCGCTTGCGCCGCTTGAGGATCGAACGCAACGCGAGCAGCACCACCAGCCCGGCGATGATCGGTCCGATCCGCTTCCCCAGCGAGCCGCCGGCCGCGTCCATCAGGTCGATGGGCTCCGCTTCCTTGCTCTCCACCTTCCGGACGCCCGGCTGGCCGGCGCCTCCCTCCGTCGGCGCGGTGTCCGCGCCGGCCGCAGTCGCCGCGGCGCTGGGCGCCGCGCTCTCCGCGGCCTGCGATCCTCCACCTGACAGCACGTCTCGCTTGAGGTTGTCGGCGAACTGGCCGAGCAGCTTGCTCGAGACGTCGGCCATCACGCCGCGGCCGAACTGCGCGACCTTGCCGGTGATGTTGAGGTCGGTGTCGATGTTCACCGTGGTGCCCGCGCCCTCGGGCACCAACGTGGCCGTGACCGTCGCCGACGCGTTGCCCTGCCCGCGCGTGTCGCGGCCCTCGGCCTGCAGCACCACCTTGCGGTTCGCTTCGTCGGCCTCCTCGATCTTGGCCACGCCCTTGTACTGCGCGGTGATCGGGCCGACCTTGATCTTCACCGTGCCGCGGTACTCGTCGCCCTCGACCTCGGTGAGCTGCGCTCCGGGGAGGCACGGGGCGATGCGCTCGAGATCGAGAAGCACCTTCCAGGCCTCCTCGACGGGCACCTCGACCCGGAAACTGTCTTCGATCTTCACTGGTCCTCCTGCTGCAGTCGCTCGAGATCTTCGAGGGTGTCGATGTCGGCCGCGCTCCCGGTGTCGGTGCAGTCGATCCACTCGACGGTGCCGTCGCGCATGAGGGTCCGGGCCCCGGTGTCGCCGCGCAACTGCATGGCCTCGGGCCAGAGGCTACGCGCCAGCCACACCGGATTGCCCGGCCGCCCGCCGTAGCGGGCGGCCCGGATCGGCGCGTCGCCGCCGGCGGCGGCGAGGCGGGCGTATGCGGTGGCGCTCACGAGGGGCTGGTCGGCCAGGCCCACGGCGACCGCGTCCACGTCGGGAACGGGGTCGAGCGTGGCGATCGCGGCGCGGAGGCTCGACGCGATCCCCTCCTCCCACGCGGGGTTCTCGACGACGAGCACGTCGCGGCCGGTGAGCGCGGCGCGCACCTCGTCGCCCCGGTAGCCGACGACCACCAGGACCGGCGCGAGCCCGGAGGCGAGCGCGGTGTCCACCGCCCACGCGACGAGGGGGCGACCGCGCCACTCGAGCAGCGGCTTCGACGCGTCACCCCCGAGCCGCGACCCCCGGCCTCCCGCGAGGATCGCGACGGCGGCGCTCAACCGGAGCGGTCCGGCCCGGCGCGCTCGGGCGTGATCCGCACGATGACGCGCTGGTCGCGCACCATGGCGGCGCGGTAGTCGTCCCAGTCGGGGTGCTCGCCACGGAGCGACCGGTAGTAGTCGACCAGCGGCTCCATCGCGTCGGGCAGCGAGATGATGTCCGCGGTGCCGTCGACCTGGATCCAGTCGCCGTAGAACCCGTGCGTGATCACACACAGCGACACGCGCCGGTCGCGTCGCAGGTTCTTGGTCTTCAGTGCGGTTTCGCGCGTGCTGACCACGATCTTCCCGTCGGCGTCGACGTTGCACGCGATGGGTGACATCTGCGGCGAGCCGTCGCGCCGGTGGGTGAGCATGATCGCGTCGTGCTGCTCCCGCACGAAGTCGAGCGCGTCGTCGAGCTTCATGCGTACACCGATTGCAGGACGTCGTCGGGGATGTCGAAGTTCGCGTAGACGTTCTGGACGTCGTCGTGCTCCTCGAGCGCGTCGATCACCCGCAGCACCGACTTCGCCTTGCCCGCCTCGTCGAGCTCGACGCTGGTCGTCGGCAGCATCGTGAGGTCGGCGCTGGTGATGGTGATCCCCGCCTCGTCGAGCGCGGTGCGCACCGCGTGGAGGTCGGTGGGCGCGGTGGTCACCTGCCAGGTGTCGCCCTGGTCGGTGATGTCCTCGGCGCCGGCGTCGAGCGCGGCGAGCATGAGGTCGTCCTCCGACGCCGCCGACTTCTCGAGGATGATCACGCCCTTGCGCTCGAACTGCCACGCCACCGCGCCCGGCTCCGCGAGCGACCCCCCGTTGCGGGTGAACACGTTCTTCACCTCGGCCCCGGTGCGGTTGCGGTTGTCGGTGAGCGCCTCCACGTAGACGGCGACGCCGTTGGTGGCGTAGCCCTCGTAGGTGACGCTCTCGTAGGTGACGCCGTCGAGCTCGCCGGTGCCCCGCTTGATGGCGCGCTCGATGTTGTCCTTGGGCATCGACGCGTCACGCGCCTTCTGCACCATCGTGCGGAGCGTCGGGTTGCCCTCCATGTCGCCGCCGCCGTCGCGCGCGGCCACTTCGATCTGCCGGGCCAGCCGGGCGAAGAGCTTGCCGCGGGCGGCGTCGGCCGCGCCCTTGGCGTGCTTGATGGAATGCCACTTGGAGTGTCCGCTCATGGGAGTGCTCTTTCTACGTCGGGCGCGGTCGGTCAGGCGATGTTCGACAGGAACTGCTCGTGGAGCCGGAGGTCTCCGGACAGCTCCGGGTGGAAGCTGGCGACCCACACGTGCCGCTGCCGCGCCAGCACCGCGTCGCCCTCGTAGCGGGCGAGGATCTCGATGTCGGCGCCGGCGGACTCGATCCGCGGCGCGCGGATGAACACGCCCGGGAACGGGCCACCGGTGAGCCCCTCGACGTCCAACGCGGCCTCGAACGAGTCGCGCTGGCGCCCGTAGGCGTTGCGGCGGACGGCGATGTCGATGGCGCCGAACGACACCTGGTCGAGACGGCCGTCGACCACGTCACGCGCCAGCAGGATCATGCCCGCGCACGTGCCGAGGACGGGCAGCCCGTCGGCCAGCAGGTCGGCGACCGGCGCGCGCAGCGACGACGTGTCGAGCAGCTTGCTCATCGTCGTCGACTCGCCTCCCGGCAGGATCAGCGCGTCGACCGCGCCCAGCTGCTCGGGCCTGCGCACGTCGACCGCTTCGACGCCGAGCGCGTCGAGCACCTCACGATGCTCGCGGAACGCCCCCTGCAGGGCCAGCACGCCCACCTTCATGACCTGGAGGCCTCACGATCGCTACCAGCCCCGGTCGGCGAGCTTCACGTCGAGAGCGTCGATCTCCTCGCCGCGCATCGCCTCGCCCAGGCCGCGCGACACCTTGGCCACGATGGTGGCGTCGGCCGCGTGCGTGGTGGCCTCCACGATGGCCTTGGCCATGGTCGGCGGGTCGGAGCTCTTGAAGATGCCGCTGCCCACGAACACCGCCTGGGCGCCCAGCTGCATCACCAGTGCGGCGTCGGCCGGCGTGGCGATCCCGCCGGCGCAGAACAGCGGGACCGGCAGCTCGCCGCGCTCCGCCACCTCGTGCACCAGCTCGACCGGCGCCCGCAGCTCCTTGGCCCAGCCGTAGCGCTCCGCCTCGTCGGCCACGGTGATCCGGCGGATGTCGCCGAGGATCGACCGGAGGTGACGGACCGCCTCCACGATGTTGCCGGTGCCCGCCTCGCCCTTCGACCGGATCATGCAGGCACCCTCGGAGATGCGCCGCAGCGCCTCCCCCAGGTTGGTGGCGCCGCACACGAAGGGAACGGTGAAGCCCCACTTGTCGACGTGGTGCGCCTCGTCGGCCGGCGTGAGCACCTCGCTCTCGTCGATGTAGTCGACGCCGAGCGCCTCGAGCACCTGCGCCTCCGCGAAGTGGCCGATGCGGCACTTGGCCATCACCGGGACGGTCACCGCGGCCTGGATGCCCTCGATCATCGCCGGGTCGCTCATCCGCGCGACGCCGCCGTCGCGGCGGATGTCGGCCGGGACGCGCTCCAACGCCATCACCGCCACCGCACCGGCGTCCTCCGCGATCTTCGCCTGGTCGGGCGTGACGACGTCCATGATGACGCCGCCCCGCAGCATCTCGGCGAGGCCACGCTTGACGCGTGCGGTGCCCGTGGTGCGTTCGGTCATGGGGGCAATGGTACCGGCCGCCCCGATTCATTGTTCGTCCGCCTTCGCTCAGCGAACGCCACGGCGCAACGAATCGGGCGCTCCGCCTACTTCTTCTTCTGGCTGGTCGCCTTGGCCGGCGCCGCGGTCACCGGCGGCACCGTGGTGGCGGGCGGCGGGGCGTCGGTCACGTCGACCGTGCGGTCGCTCGGCAGCAGCTCCACCCAGGTGCGGCCGGGCCGCAGCAGGATGGGGCTGCCGGCGGCGTCGACGTAGCGGGCGGGCTGGGTCTTGTCGGGGCGGACCCAGCGGCCGATGCGCAGCGTGCCGTCGGTGAACACCCAGACGTCACCCTCGCCGACGGTCTGGCCCTCGGCCTCACCGCTGTACGGGGTGAACTGCACCACCACGTTGGCGGGCGCGATCTGGCCCGGTCCGGTGACCATCGACGGGGCCCCGCCGATCGACCGCTGCCAGCTGTCGGTGGCGCCGTCGAACGTCCACGTGGGGTCGTACCCGGCGTCGAAGCCGACGTGGAACGCGAGCACGTTATGACCGGTCAGGGCCGGTGAGCCCGCGGGGAGGTACTCGAACAGCGCCTTCGGCGGCTTGGGGTCGCCGCCGAGCGCCACGAGGGCCGGGCCGAGGCCGTAGAGGTTGTGCGGCGCGGCGCGGGGCGGCTGGCTCGCCTCGTTCCGGACCAGCGCTCCACCGGCGGTGTCCTCGTCGACCGCGTGCACCGGCGCCGCGTTGATGGCCTCGACGTTGACCGGCGCGCCGCCCGAGTAGGCAAAGATGCCGCCGACCGGCCACACGATGTCGGGGTCCTCCTGGCGGACCGACCGCACCGGGCCGATCACGTCGGGCACGGCGGAGTTGAAGATGGCGACGAAGCGGGTGATGTTGCCTTCGACCACCTCTTCGTAGAGGACGTCGGCCTGCTCGATGCCGGCCTGGGGCCGGGCGGCGTCGGTGTTCTCCACCTTCACCGACAGCGCCGGCCGGGTGAGGCTGGCGCCGCCGGGGTCGGCGAGGCCGGTGAGCGGCGCGACCGGGACGGGCACCGTCGTGGTCGTCGCCGCCGCGGTGGTGGTCGTCGTCCTCTTCGGGGTCGCCGCCCCGGAACCTGCACCCCCGCATGCTGATGCGGTCAGTGCCACTGCCGCGGCCACAGCCGCGATGCCTCCCAGATGCCACGATCGGCGGTGCTTCACTTACATCTCCTGCAACCGCCGGATGCGGTCCTCGAGGGGTGGGTGGGTGTCGAACAGGTTGTTGAACTTGGAGCCCGGCTTCTTCTCGTCGGTCTCGAGCGGCTGCTCGATCCACATCTGGGCCGTGGCCTTGGTCGCGTGGTGGACCACCGCTTGGTCATCCCGCAACTTTTCCAGGGCCGAGATCAATCCTGGTGGATACCGCGTCAGCTGCACGCCGCTCGCATCGGCGAGGTACTCCCGGTTGCGGCTCATGGCCATCTGCATGAGGTAGCCGGCGAAGGGCGCCAGCATCAGGACGGCGAGCGAGGCGACGGCGATGATCGCCCCGATCGGCCCGGAGTCGCCGTTGTTGTCGCGCCGGTCGGTCATGCCGCCCCAGAACGCGAAGCGCAGCCCGATGTCCGAGATCAGCGCGATGGTGCCGACCGCGGTCACCGCGATCGTCGTGACGAGGATGTCGTAGTTCTTGATGTGCGACAGCTCGTGCGCGAGCACGCCCTCGAGCTCGACCCGGTTCATGATCTCGAGCAGGCCGGTCGTGACCGCCACCGACGAGTGCTTGGGGTTGCGGCCGGTCGCGAACGCGTTGGGCGCGGGGTCGTCGACCACGAAGAGCTTCGGCTTGGGGAGCCCGGCGGCGATGCAGAGACCTTCGACCAGGTTGTGGTAGCGGCGGTACTCGTTCTCGTCGGCCGGTTGCGCCCGGCTGGCCGCGATCGCGATCTTGTCGGAGTTGTAGTACGAGCCCCATGCGAGCGCCAGCGCGATGACGAACGCGATGATCACCCCGACCCAGCCGCCGCCGACGAGCAGGACGATCGCCGTCGCGACCAATGTGATGACGACGACGAAGCCGAACAGCATGAGGAACGTGCGCCGCTTGTTGCGCGCGATCTGTTCGTACACGGAAGTCGACCTGTCTGGGGAACGGCGCTCCGTCGCCGCGGTGCTCGCGTGGGGGCGAGCGCGCGGCGCCGATCAGCGCAGGCTGGCTAGAACTGCACCTGGGGCGTTTCGGTGTCCTCGGGAGCGGCGTCGAAGAACTCGCGCTTCTCGAAGTGGAACATCCCGGCCAGCAACACGGTGGGGAACTTCTGGATCTGCGTGTTGTAGCTGAGGACGCTGTCGTTGTAGAACTGCCGCGCGTAGGCGACGCGGTCCTCGGCGCTGGTCAGCTCCTCCTGCAGGTTCAGGAAGTTCTGGTTCGCCTTGAGGTCGGGATACGCCTCCGCCACCGCGAACAGGCTCTTCAGCGCGCCACTCAGCACGTTCTCCGCCTGGGCCTGCTCGGCGGGGCTCTGCGCGTTGATCGCGTTGGCCCGCGCCGCGGTGACGGCTTCGAACGTGCCGCGCTCGTGGGCGGCGTAACCCTTGACCGTCTCGACGAGGTTCGGGATGAGGTCGTGCCGACGCTTCAGCTGCACGTCGATCTGCGACCAGGCGTTGTCGACCTGGTTGCGCCGCTTGACCAGGCCGTTGTAACCCAGCCAGAAGACCAGCAGCAGCAGGATCACCAGGACGACGATCACGATGACTGCGACCATCCCTGCACTCTACCTGGGGGGTGCCTCAGCCGACGGACGCGCGGGGCGCCGCCATCGCCCGCTCGTACAAGGGCAGGAAGCGCTCGGCGAGGTGGGCCATGGAGAACTCGTCGGCCCGGCGACGGCCCTCGGCCACCAGCGCGGCCCGCCGCCCGGGATCGTCGAGCAGCAATCGCAACGCGGTGCGGAGGGCGTCGGCGTCGCCCGGCGGGACCAGCATCGCCTCCTGGTCGGAGCGGGACACCGCGCGGTAGCCGTCGATGTCGGACGCCACGACCGGCGTCCCGGCCGCCATGCCCTCGAGGAGCACCACGCCGAACGACTCGCCGTCGAGCGCCGGGAAGCACGCGATGGTGGCGCCGCGCAGGCGGGCCTGCTTCTCCTCCTCCGACACGCGCCCGAGCCACTCGACTCGTGGCACCCGGCGCCCGCGCAGCGAGTCGTGGTTGGGGCCGTCGCCGACCACCCACAGGACGGCGTCACGCTCCAGGCCGACGAACGCGTCGAGCAGCACCGCCAGGCCTTTCCGGCGCTCGTGCCGGCCGACGAAGAGGATCGCCGGCGCGACCGACGGCGTCACCGGGCCGTGGGCGAGGCTGGGGACGTCGACCCCGTTCGGCAGGATCACGCACTCGCCGCCGAAGGTCTGGGTGACCTGGCGCTTGGCCTCCTCGGAGACCGCGGTCGACACGGCCAGGCGGCGCATCATCGGCTTGAGGCCGGGCCGGAAGGCCTCGTACCAGCCGTTGCGGCCGGCGCGGGCGGAGTGGAAGGTGCCGACGGCGGGGAGGGTGGTGCCGACGAGCGCGGCGTGGTTGGGACCGGGCGACAGGGGCTCGTGGAGGTGGAGCACGTCGGGCCCGAACGTGCGCAGCGCCTCGATGGTGCGCCGGGCGACGGCCCGGCCGCTGGCGATCGGCGCCACCGAACCGTTGCTGGGCATCCGGGTGCTCGGCCCGACGGTGGTGATGCCGGGCTCGGGCGGAGGGCCGTCGCAGGGTGCGACGATGCGGGCGTCGACCCCGACCGCGCGCAGGGCGCGGGCGAGCCCGAGCACCTGACCCTGCACGCCGCCGAACAACGTCAGCGAGTACGGGCACGACAGCATGACCCTCAGACCGCGGGCGTCCCTCCCCACCGCGTGATCATCCCATCCCGGAGTGCGCCGTGGCAGAGTCGGAGCCGCGGTCGCTGGGCCAGTTGGGTTGCAGCAGGTGCCAGTGGGTGGGCGCCTCCCGGATGAGGTCCTCGAACCGGTACGCGAGGTCCTGGGTGACCCGGGCGAGGTCGTCCCGGAGGCGTCCCGAACGCGTGGCCGGCACCGGCGGGAGGATGTGCGTCTCGTGGCGGGCGTGGTCGCGGAAGTAGCACCCGGCCGGGAGCAGCGGCGCGCCGCCGCGGAGGGCGATCAGCGCGGGGCCGCCGGGGAGCGTGGTGCGCTCGCCGAAGAACTCGACCGCGATGCCGTCGCCGGTGAGGTCGCGATCGGCGAGGAGGCACACCACCTCGTTGGCCCGCACCGCCTTGAGCACGTCGGTGCCCGCCGACGGTCCGAGCGGGACCACCCGCATCCCCAGGCGGGCACGCGTCTCGACGAACCAGTCGAACAGCTCGGGCGGCTCCACCGGCTCCGCGACCACGGTGACGTTGTACCCCTGCAGCGCGAGCCAGGCGCCGGCGAAGTCCCAGTTCCCGAGATGGGGCAGCGCCAGCACCGCGCCCCGGCCCTCGGCCACGCCGGCGGCGACGTGCTCGATGCCGCGGCAGCGGAAGTGCGACTCGATCCACTCGGGCTCGTAGGTCGGCAGGCGGAACAGCTCGTAGAAGTAGCGACCGTACGAGTCGAAGGTCGCGGCCACCTCCCGCCGCAGCTCGGGGCCGGAGAACCCGGGCCCGTGCACGCGGCGCAGGTTGCGTTCCAACTGCCGGCGACGCTCGGTCATGAACGTGAGCCCGATCATCGTCGCCGCCTCGCGCGCCAGCGGGGTGCCCAGCGGCTCGGGCAGCAGGCGGGCGATCTCGGCACCGGCGCGGTACGCGTAGTACGGCGTGCGTTTCGGGAGGACGGGCAACGCGGTGTGAATGGTCGGTCAGCGGCGACGGGACGCGGAGCCCGAGCGGCCGGCGCGCTCGGTCTGCGGGCGGTGCGCCGCCCACCACTGCGCGAGGCCGCCCGCACGGGGCTCCTCGGTGCCCGAGCCGCGGTGGTGACGTGTGCGGCGGGGCCGCTCGGGCGTGGCCTGGCGCCACACCTTCACGAACCGTTGGATCGCGGTGAACGCGGTGAGCGCCAGCATCACCCACAGGATCGGCACGAGGATGTCGAACGCCAACCCGACGCCGAGCAGCACGAGCCGTTCGGCGCGCTCCATGAGGCCACCGCGCGCCTGGAAGCCGAGCGACTCGGCGCGCGCCCGCTCGTAGGTGATCAGCATCGACAGCGCGAGCACCGCCATCGCGAGGACGGCGTAGCGAGCGTCGTCGGTCTCGGAGAGGTACCACGCGACCCCGATGAACAGCGCCGCGTCGGCAACGCGATCGCAGACCGAGTCGAAGAAGGCGCCGCGCGGGCCGGCGCGACCGCTCTGGCGCGCCACCGAACCGTCGAGGATGTCGGGCAGACCGGTGAGGACGACGCCGAACACCCCGAGCAGGAGATGACCGTCGGCGATCAGGAACGCGGTGCCGATGGCGATGATTAACCCGATGACGGTCAAGCCGTCGGCGGTGATCCCGGCCCGGTACAGGCCGTGGCCGACGGGTTCGAGTCCCCGCTCGACCGTCGCGCGCCAGCGTCCGTCGAGCATGCGCAGAGAGTCCTCGGTCGGGAACGGTTGCAGGGAGAGCGTGCCCCTTCAGGGTAACACCCGCTCCTCCTCACCCCGGGACGGCGGACCGCCGCCAGGCTCCCGGACTCCGGGCCGCCAGGCTCCCGGGCGGCGTTCCGGCGGGGCTGCGTAGACTGCGGAAAAAAGCCTGCGAGTTCCCGGGGGTGCCGGTGGCGGCGAAGACGTTCCCGACGGAGAAGATCCGCAACGTGGCCCTGGTCGGCCACGGCGGTTCCGGCAAGACCTCTCTCGCCGAGGCCCTCCTCTTCACCGCCGGGGCCATCCCCCGCCTCGGGAAGGTGGAGGACGGCAGCACCACCACCGACTTCGATCCCGAAGAGGCGCGCCGCCGCATCTCGGTGTCGCTCGCGCTGGCGCCGTTCGAGCACGACGGCCACAAGGTCAACGTGATCGACACACCCGGCTACGCCGACTTCGTGAGCGACGTCGCCGCCGCGCTGCGCGCCGCCGACCTCGCGGTGTTCGTGGTGTCGGCGATCGAGGGCGTCGAGGTGCAGACGGAGTTCGCGTGGCGCATGGCCGAGGAGCTCGGGCTCCCGCCGCGGTGTTCGTCAACAAGCTCGACCGCGAGCGCTCGTCGTTCTCCCGGACGCTCGACGAGCTCAAGGACAAGTTCGGTGCCGGCATCGCGCCGTTGCAGCTGCCCATCGGCGACGAAGCCGCGTTCCACGGTGTCGTCGAGCTGCTCGACGACCACGCAGTGCACTACGTCGACGGCAAGGCGACCGAAGGCCCGATCCCGCCCGAGATGGAGATGGAGGAGCACTCGATCCACGACGCGCTGATCGAGGGCATCGTCGTCGGCGACGACGACCTGATGGAGCGCTACCTGGCCGACGAGACGATCCCCACCGCCGAGCTCGCGCACGCGCTCGCCGACGGTGTCGCGTCGGGCGCGGTGTTCCCGGTCCTGTGCGGCAGCGCGACCAAGCTGATCGGTGTCGATCGGCTGGCGTCGTTCATCACCGAGGAGGGCCCCGCGCCCAAGCCCGCGGCGGGCGACGGTCCACCGGTCGCGTTCGTGTTCAAGACCATCGTCGACCCGTACGTCGGCCACGTGAACCTGTTCAAGGTGCTGCAGGGCACGGTGAAGACCGACGCCACGCTGGTGAACGGCCGCACGATGCACGACGAGCGGCTGCACCAGCTGTCGGTGATGCGCGGCAAGGAGCAGGAGGCGATCTCCGAAGTGCCGACGGGCGACATCGCTGCCGTCGCCAAGCTGGCCGACACCACCACCGGCGACGTGCTGGGCGCCCGCGGCGCCGAGGTCGACGTCGAGCCGTTCGAACCACCCGCGCCGGTGCTCGCGATCGCGATCCGGGCGAAGTCGAAGAGCGACGAGGACAAGCTCGCCAACGCGTTGCACCGCCTGCTCGACGAGGACCCCGCGCTCCGCCTCGAGCGCAACGCCGAGACCCACCAGACGTTGCTGTGGGGTCAGGGCGAGACGCACCTCGGGATCGCGCAGGAGCGCCTGCACCGCAAGCTCGGCGTCGAGATCGAGACGGAGGACGTGAAGGTCCCGTACCGGGAGACCATCACCCACCAGGCCGAGGCCGAGGGCAAGTACAAGAAGCAGACCGGCGGTCACGGCCAGTTCGGGGTCGCGTTCCTGCGGGTCGAACCCCTCGAGCGCGGCGCCGGCTTCGAGTTCGTCGACCAGATCGTGGGCGGCGCCATCCCCCGCCAGTTCATCCCCGCGGTGGAGAAGGGCGTCCACGAGACGATGGAGCAGGGCGGCGTCTACGGCTACCCGGTCGTCGACGTGAAGGTGACCTGCTTCGACGGCAAGTACCACTCGGTGGACTCCTCGGAGATGAGCTTCAAGATGGCGGGCTCCATCGGCTTCAAGGAGGCGATGGCGAAGGCCGACCCGATCCTGCTGGAGCCGATCAGCGAGCTCGTCGTCACCGCGCCCGAGGCGCACCAGGGCGACATCATGGGCGACCTGAATTCGAAGCGGGGGCGCATCCAGGGCTCGAGCGCGGCCGGCAACGGCGAGGTCGAGGTGGTCGCGCTGGTCCCGACCTCCGAGGTGCTGCGGTACACCATCGACCTCAGGTCGATGACCGGTGGCCGGGGTCGCTTCACCGTGTCGCACTCGCACTACGACCCAATGCCGACACATCTGGTCGACAAGGTGCGGGCGGCCGCGAGCACGGGCTGAACTGGGAATACGCGGGCGCGGCGCGAGGTTCTCCAGATCGGCCCGCAGGCGCGGGCGTCGACGACGGGAGCCCTGCCCCTCCCTGCCTCCGCCTGCGCGGCGGGCCACTTGCGGCCCCGGGTTTCCCCCCACCGGGGTCGCTGCTGCGACCGGTCGATCGGACCCGGGGTGGCTCGCGGCCCGGCGCCGGGGCATGATGGGTGCCAAGCGGGTCCGCAGTCACCTGCACCTCCCCATGGCGCAACGGGCAGCGCCGACGACCTGGGCAGTCGGGGGAGGCGCCAGCACCTCTCCGGGAGGGGAATTCAGTGACCGAACGACGAATCGTGATCCTCGCGTTCTTCGCGTTCCTGGCCGTCGGGGCGGCCGTCATCCTCGTCTACGCCTCGCAACCGGCCTCGACCCCCTCGATCCAGAGTGGCTTCGGCGCCACGACCACCCGGCCGCACCGAGCCACGACGAGCTCGACGACGCCCGGCACCCTTCCCCGACCCCCCACCGAGGTGAAGGGCGCGTCGGCCACCTCGGGCGCTGCGCCGAACAGCGCCGCCGGACCGAAGCCGACCGTCACCACCTCCCGTCGGGCGCGCGCCTCGAGCCTCTTCGGCATCCTGGCGGCGCCCACCGTCCCGCCCGGGACCTCGCCGTCGGTCGTCACCGCCAAGCCGGCACCCGCCAACGCGAGCTCGCCGCCCGCGACCACCAAGAGCCCGACGACCACCAAGCCGGACCCGACGACCACCAAGCCGGCGCCCACCACCACCAACCGACGCCACACCACCAAGCCGGCGCCCACCACCACCAAGCCGGCGCCCACGACGGCCGCGCCGACCACCACCAAGCCGGCCCCGACCACGGCGGCGCCCACCACGGCGGCGCCCACCACCACGAAGCCGGCGCCCACGACGGCCGCGCCGACGACCGCGGCACCGACGACCGCGGCACCGACGACGACACAGCCGAAGCCGATCCTGCCCCCGATCCTGGCGCCGTTGCTCCCGTTCCTCTGACCGCGGGACACCGCGGTGACGGGTGATGCACCCGTCGGGTGCGCTCACCAGAGCCCGACGGCGCCCCCGGTCAGGTAGACGGCGGCGGCGAGGACGGCGTCGAACAGGAGCGCCACGAACATTCCTCGCACGAGACCCGCAGGCATCCGAACCCCCCGGTGAGGTGCCCGCCCCACTTGCACGATGGTCGCGCACCGCGCCCGTCCAGCCGCGGATGCCCACTTGTTCGCGGCGGGCCGATCTTTGGGTTGACGCGCGGGCGCCGGGGGCCGACACTGCGCGCGCCTCCACGCGACGCTGAGGCCCCGGCTACTGCCGTGCGCTGGCCGGGGCTTCGTCGCATCCGGCGCGGGTCACGCTCACGCCGGACCGGCCGCATCCTCCAGGCCGTACTTCGACCAGTCCTCGGGGTTCGGTTCGGTGTACTCCCCCATCACCGTGCCGTCGACCGCGTCGATCTGCACCAGGCCGCGCATCGCCGGGGGCGACTCGGCGCTGTAGAGGAGGATGCGCCACACCGGTCGCGCACGCAGGCCGTGCCAGGCCAGCTGCGCGCTCGAGTGACCGACCGCGAAGCCGACGGTGCGGGAGGCGATCAGCAACGCCTCGGTCTGGTCGATGGTCAGCGGCCAGGCGCATGCGTAGTGGTATGCGGCCACGAGGGCGAGGAAGATCGCCGCGCCGAGGAGACCACCGTTGCTCGACTGCAGCCAGCCGAGCACGCAGAGCACCGCGAGCACGAGGTACATCGTCGCCGGGATGCGGCGGCGCTCCATGGTCGGGAAGAGGTACGGGCCGACGTAGGCGGTGACGTCGAGGTCCTCGGGGAGCTGGTCGCCCTCGTCGTCCGGCACCTGATCGCCGGGGGTCGGGGGCGCGTCGTCGTCCGCCATCGGGGAGACGGTACCTGCCCCGTCGCTCAGGTCGGCCACTCGGCCCGGAGCTTCTCGTAGCTGATGCTGAGAGGCTCGGGGAGGACCCGGGCCTCGGCGACCGCGGTCATGAAGTTGGTGTCGCCCGCCCAGCGCGGCAGCACGTGCATGTGGACGTGACCCGGCACGCCCGCGCCCGCGGCGCGGCCGATGTTGGCGCCGACGTTGATGCCGTCGGGCCGGTACGCCGCCATCACCGCGACGTTGGCGTCCTGCACCAGGGCCATCACCGCGGCCGCCTCGTCGCGCGTCAGGTCGGCCAGGGTCGACTCGTGCCGCAGCGGGGCGACCATGAGGTGACCGGACGTGTACGGGTACGCGTTCATGACCGCGAAGGCGTGCTGGTTGCGCGCCAGCACGAGCGACTCGGCGGCGGGTGCCGCGGCGAGCCGTTCGAAGAGGCACTCCTCGGGATCGTCGGACGGCTCCTGGGTGGCGACCCCTTCGATGTAGGTGGTGCGCCAGCCCGCCCAGAGGCGATCGAGGCCCACGGCCCCCCTCATGCTCATGCCGCCACTCCTGGGCATTCGCTACTCGCCGGGATACCCGGCTCGCTCACGCTCATGCCGCCACTCCTGGGCATTCGCCACTCGCCGGGATACCCGGCTCGCTCACGCTCATGCTCATGCCACGACGCGGGTGTCGACGTCGTGGGCGAGACGCGCCACGAAGTCGTCGAGCGCGACACCCCGCTCGGGCGCGTCGCTTCCCCGGCGGTTCACCCCGACGGTGCGGTGCTCGACGTCGTCGTCGCCGACGACGAGCACGTACGGGACCTTCTCCAGCTTGGCCCGGCGGATGCGCGACCCGAGGGAGTCGGAGTGCGCGTCGACCAGCTCGACGCGCCGGCCGTCGGCGCGGAGGCGCGCCGCGACCTCGCGCCCGTACTCCTCGTGCCGGTCGGCGACGGGCAGGACCGTCGCCTGCACCGGTGCGAGCCAGGCGGGGAACGCACCGGCGTAGTGCTCGGTGAGGATGGCGAAGAAGCGCTCGATGGTGCCGAAGAGCGCCCGGTGGATCATGACCGGGCGGTGACGCTCGTTGTCGGCGCCGACGTACTCGAGCTCGAAGCGCTGCGGCAGCTGGAGGTCGAGCTGGATCGTCGACATCTGCCAGGTGCGGCCGATGGCGTCCTTGGCCTGCACCGAGATCTTGGGGCCGTAGAACGCGCCGCCGCCCTCGTCCATCACGAGCTCGAGGTCGTCGGCCTCGGCGACCGTGCGCAACGCGATCGTCGCCTCCTCCCACTCCTCGTCGGTCCCGACCGCCTTGCCTTCGGGCTTGGTCGACAGCTCGAGGTAGAAGTCGTCGAGGCCGTAGTCGCGCAGCACACTGATGACGAACTCGAGCGCGCGCTGCAGCTCGGGCACGATCTGCTCGCGCGTGCAGAAGATGTGCGCGTCGTCCTGCGTCATGCCGCGCACGCGGGTGAGCCCGTGGACCACGCCCGACTTCTCGTAGCGGTAGACGGTACCGAATTCGAAGAGGCGCAGCGGCAGCTCGCGGTACGAGCGCATGCGGCTGCGGTAGACCAGGATGTGGAACGGGCAGTTCATCGGCTTGAGGTAGTAGTCGGTGCCGCCGTCGAGCTCCATCGGCGGGTACATGCTGTCGGCGAACCAGTCGAGGTGCCCGGAGATCTCGAACAGGTCCGACTTGGTGATGTGCGGTGAGTTGACGAACTCGTACCCCGCCTCCTCGTGCCGGCGACGGGAGTAGTCCTCCATCACCCGGCGTATGGTCCCGCCCTTGGGGTGGAACACCGCCAGGCCCGAGCCGATCTCGTCGGGGAACGAGAAGAGGTCGAGCTCGGCACCCAGCTTGCGGTGGTCGCGCTTCTCGGCCTCCTCCAGGCGGTGCAGGTGCTCGTCGAGCGCGGCCTTCGACTCCCACGCGGTGCCGTAGATGCGCTGCAGCATCGGGCGCTTCTCGTCGCCCCGCCAGTACGCGCCGGCGACCTTGGTGAGCTTGAACGCGCCGAGCCGCTTGGTGGACGGCACGTGCGGGCCGCGGCACAGGTCGACGAACTCGTCGCTCCCGAACTCCGACGTGGCGGCGCGTGGGTTCCGGTAGACGGAGATCGTGCTGCCGGTGCCGATCTCCGCCGCGTCGGCGGGGTCGACCCGCTCGATGATCTCGATCTTGTAGGGCTGGTCCGCGAAGGTGGCGATGGCGTGCTCGCGGTCGAGCTCCTCGCGCAGGAACGGCTCGTCCTCCTGCACGATCTCGCGCATGCGCGCCTCGATGCGCCCGAGGTCGTCGTCGCTGAAGTGCGCGCCGTCGGGGAGCTCGAAGTCGTAGTAGAAGCCGTCCTCGATCGCGGGACCGATGGCGTACTTCGCACCCGGGAAGAGATCGGTGACGGCCTGCGCCATCACGTGCGCGGTCGAGTGGCGCAGCACCTCCCGACCCTCTGCAGTGTCGGGGGTGACGATGGCGACGGCGGCGTCGTGCTCGATCGGGCGTGACAGGTCGTACCACTCGGCATCGCCGCCGTCCGCGGTGACCTTCGCCGCCAGCGCGGCCTTGGCCAGCCCGCGACCGATGGACGCGGCGACGTCGCCGGCGGTGATCCCCTGCTCGTAGTCACGCGTCGAACCGTCGGGCAGCGTGATCGTGATCTGCATGGGCCGCCGACGTTATCAGTGGGTCGCGGACCGACCCGTCTGTTATCGCTGGGCGCCGGCGGGCCGCGAGAGGTCGATGCCGAGCAGCGCACCGAGCTCGCGCAGGGTCTCGGGCGCGGTCGGGTCGTCGCCACCCGAGAGCACCGCGCTGGCGAGGTCGTCGAGCGCCTCCAGCGCGCGCGGGGCGTCGAGGTCGTTGTCGATGGCGGCGCGGACCCGCGCCGCGAAGGGGCGCGGGTCGGCGCCGTTCTCGCACTCGGCCGCCGCGAGCAGGCGATGCAGGAGCGCAGTGCCGTCGTCGAGGTCGGTGTCGTGCCATTCGAAGCCGGCGCGGTAGTGGTGCTGCATGAGCGCGAGGCGGATGGCGCGCGGGTCGGCCGTCTTCAGGAGGTCGCTCACGAACACGAGGTTGCCGAGCGACTTCGACATCTTCTCACCCTCGTAGCTCACCATCGCCGAGTGCACCCAATAGCGGGAGAACGGCTGACCGGTGATGCTCTCGCTCTGCGCGACCTCGCACTCGTGGTGGGGGAAGATCAGATCGGTGCCACCACCGTGGAGATCGATGGTGGGGCCGAGCTCGTGCATGGCCATCACCGAGCACTCGACGTGCCAACCGGGGCGGCCGACGCCGAACGGCGCGCGCCATGCCGGCTCGTCGGGGAGCGACGGCTGCCAGAGCACGAAGTCGAGCGGGTCGCGGCGGTGGGGGTCGTCGGGGTTGCCGCCGCGGGTACGCGCCAGGCGCACCATGTGGTCGTGGGAGTAGTGCGACACCTCACCGAACCGTGGGAACGTCGACACGTCGAAGTAGACGGTGCCGTGGGTGAGGTAGGCGTGGCCGCGGTCGAGGAGCGTGTTGACCATGTCGATCATGCCGCCGATCGACTCGGTGGCGCGGGGCTCGGCGAGCGGCGGACGCGTGCCCAGCGCCTCCATGTCGGCACGGAACCGGGCGAGCTCGGCCTCGGCGAGGTCGAGGTAGGGCACGCCGAGCTCGCGGGCCTTGGGGAGGATGGAGTCGTCGACGTCGGTGACGTTGCGCACCATGCGCACCTCGTGGCCGAGCTCTTCGAGCCGGCGGATGAGGAGGTCGTACGTGAGGTACGTGGCGGCGTGGCCGAGGTGCGTGGAGTCGTACGGCGTGATGCCGCAGACGTACATGCGCACGGTGGGGCCGACCTCGAACGGGACGACGGCGCGCTGGGCGGTGTCGAAGAGCCTGATCGTCATGGTTCGGTGGTCATGGTGTGCGACGCGGCCCGATCCCGTCGAGTCGCAGCGTGGCCTCGCCCTTGTGGCGGAGATTCACCGTCAGCAGCGCGGCGGAGAAGGTTTCGATGCCGAGCGCGTTCTCCAACGGGCCGGCATCGAGGGCGCGCAGGTCAGGGATGCCGTCGATCAGGTCGAGCACGACGGCGCGGGCGGACTCCTCACCGACGACCAGGACGTCGCTGGTGAGGTGGTGATCGAGATCGGCGAGCGCCGCCGCAGGGACGAGGTGGAACGCGGCGACGACGTGCGCATCGGGCGCGACGGCCTGGACCTCGGCGGCGATCGAGCCGGCGGGTGACACCACGGGGACGAACTGGCGGCCGTGCTTGACCAGGCCGTTCGCCATCGAGATCACGGCCTTGCCCGCGAGTTGGTCGGCGTGGGCCTGCGCGGTGGGCACCGCGGCATCCCAGACGGTGGCGAGCACGACGAGGTCGGCGTCGGCGGCGCCGTCGTTGGTGCCGGGCTCGAGGCCGGCGACCCGGTCGCCCCACTGCTGCCGCAGGGCGTCGACGACGCTCTGTGCCCGCTCGATGTCCCGTGATCCCACGACCACGTCGTGGCCGGCCGCGGCCAGGCGCGCCGCGATGCCGCGCCCCGCCGGTCCGGTTCCTCCCAACACGCCGATCCTCATCACGCGAGCTTCGCACACCCCCGCCCACCGTCCCCACCCGTCGGCCGCCTCCCGCCCGAGCATCCGGCAGAACGAGTGCGAATGCGTCAGCGTTCTGACGGATGGTGGGGGCGGAGGTTGGTTGTCGTACCCCCGAGGCATCGTGCTCGCCATGTCGAACGACCGAATCGCACCCATCGCACGGCGTCAGCACGGCCTCGTCACCAGCCACCAGGTACGCGGCGTCGTCTCCGGGCCGCAGCTGGCGCGCCTGCTCCGAGACCGGAAGCTCGAACCCGTCCGCCGCGGCGTCTACCGGGTTGCGGGTGCCCCGTACACCTGGCCGCAGTCACTCCTGGCCGCATGTCTCGCCCGCCCGGGCGCCTACGCGTCGTTCCGGTCGGCGGCGGCGCTCTGGGACCTGGAGGGCTTCCAGCGCGAGGTCGTCGAGATCACCGTGCCGGGATCCAACCGGGCTCGACTCGAGGGCGTCATCGTTCACGAGAGCACAGTCTTCGGGCCCCTCCACCTCGGCATCGTGGATCGCATTCCCGTCGCCTCCGCCGCCCGGACCCTGTGCGATCTCACCGCGGTCGTGCGGCCATGGAGGGTCGAGCGCGCGGTGGACGAGGCCTTGCGACGGAGGATCGTCGACCTCAGGACCCTCACGCGCGTCGCCCACGACCTCGAGGGTCGAGGGCGAATGCGCTGCACTGTCATGCGGGAGATCCTCGAGAGCCGGGCTCCCGGGTACCACCCCGGCGAGAGCGAGCCCGAGAAGCGCATTGCCGAGCTGCTCGAACGCGCCGGCTTGCCGGCACCCACCTTGCAGCATCGAGTGCGACGTGACGCCAAGACCTATCGCATCGACCTCTGCTATCCCGACCAGCAGATCGCGATCGAGTTCGACAGTTGGAAGCACCATTCGGGCCGCTCGGCCTTCGACCACGACCGGGCCCGTGGCAACGACCTCGTTCTCCTCGGTTTCCAACTCCTCCGCTTCACGTCACGATCGGGCGATCAGCAGATCGTCGACTCGGTGGCGGCCGCACTGACGCGAGCATCCGTCAGTTGAGGTGCGAATACGTCACTGTTCTGACGGATGTTCGGAAAGGGGTCAGGTGATGCAGTCGGCGCCGAGGAGGATGCGGAGCTCGGCGTAGAGGCCGGTGCCGGCGTGGACGAGGTGGTCGTCGCCGAGGCGGAGGACGGTCGTCTTCTCCGGGCTCTCGAGGTGCACGTAGACGGGGCTGTCGCCGGGATGCTCGCAGAGGATGGCCTTGAGCTTGCCGACCTTGGCGTCGGAGAGGGTGTTGAGCCGCACCTTCACCCGCACCGGCGGCCCGCTGTCGATCGCGAGCTCGGGCCGGGTGATCTCCATGGCGATGATCTTCGGCGCGTCGTCACGCACGTCGAGCCGGCCCTTCACCACCACGATGGCGTCGTCCTCGAGCAGGTGGCCGTAGCCCGCCATCGTCTTGGGGAACACCATGACCTCGAGCGCGGCGCCGAGGTCCTCGAGCACGAACGCACCCATGAGGTCGCCCCGCTTGGTGTACTTGCGGTTGAGCGCGGTGACGATCCCGCCCACCGTCTTCATCTCGCCCTCGCGTCCCTCCCGCAGCTCCGACAGCGTGCAGTCGACGTGCTTCCGCAGTGCCCGCTCCGCGCCCATCATCGGGTGCTCGCTGACGTACAGCCCGAGCATCTCCTTCTCGAACGCGAGGCGCTGCGACTTCGGGAACTCGGTGTCGGGGATGGTCGCGCGGTGGCCGACGACCGACTCGGGCGCGGGGTCGTCGACCGCGGAGAACAGGTCGAACTGGCCCTCGGCCTCGTTGCGGCGACGCCCGAGCACGGTCTCGATGATGGTCTCGTGCACGAACAGCAGGCCCTGACGGGGGTGGCCGACGGAGTCGAACGCGCCCGCCTTGATCAGCGACTCGACGGTGCGCTTGTTGAGCACGGTCGGGTCGACGCGGTCGCAGAAGTCGTAGAAGTCGGTGAACGGACCGCCCTCCTCCCGCGCCGCGACGATGTGCACCACCACGCCCTCGCCGACGTTGCGGACCGCCGACAGCCCGAAGCGGACCGCCTTGCCATCGGGCCGATCGCGCACCGAGAAGTCGGAAACCGATTCGTTGACGTCGGGGACGAGCACCTCGATGCCGAGTTGGCGACACTCGTTGAGGAAGACGGCGGTCTGGTCCTTGTTGGTCTTGACCGACGTGAGCAGCGCGGCGAGGTACTCGACCGGGTGGTTCGCCTTGAGCCACGCGGTCTGGTACGTGACAAAGCCGTAGCCCACCGAGTGCGATTTGTTGAACGAGTAGTCGGCGAACGGCTCGATGGTGTCGAAGATCCGTTCCCCGAACGCGGCCTCGTGACCCTGCGCGACGCAGCCCTCGACGAACTTCGTGCGCTCCTTGGCGATCAGGGCACGGATCTTCTTGCCCGTCGCCTTCCGGAGGTTGTCGGCCTCCTCCAGCGTGTAGCCGGCCAGCCGCTGCGCGACGCGCATCA
Source organism: uncultured Actinomycetes bacterium (assembly GCA_963819475.1). Taxonomy (GTDB): domain Bacteria; phylum Actinomycetota; class Acidimicrobiia; order IMCC26256; family DASPTH01; genus DASUAS01. The sequence continues at coordinate 279,402 of CAWFWE010000006.1, read as the reverse complement.
GCTGCTCCTGGTAGATCATCAGCCCGTAGGTGGGCTCCAGGATCTCGGTGAGGTCGGCGTGCGGGTAGTCGACCGGCTTCCGCCCGTTCTTGCGGTCGGCGTACTCGTTGTGCCAGTTCTGGGCCATGGGCCCCGGGCGGTAGAGCGCGATGAGCGCGGCGACGTCCTCGAAGGAGGTCGGCATCAGCGAGCGCAGGAGCGCCCGCATCGGCCCGCCTTCGAGCTGGAACACGCCCACGGTGTCGCCCGCGCGCAGCAGGTCGAAGGTCTTCGCGTCGTCGAGCGGGATGCGGTCGATGTCGGGACGGGAGCCGGTGCTCTCCTCGATGAGCCCGAGCGCGATCTCGAGCACGTCGAGGTTGCGCAGCCCGAGGAAGTCCATCTTGAGGAGGCCGAGGTCCTCGACCCCGTGCATCTCGTACTGGGTGACGATCGGGGCGTCCTCGATCTTCCCGCCCGCCTCCGGCTTGCGCTGGATCGGGAGGTACTCGGTGAGCGGCTCGCGCGTGATCACCACCGCGGCGGCGTGGATGCCGTCCTGGCGGCGCAGCCCCTCGAGCCCGCGGGCGACGTCGATGACGCGCTTGGCGTCGGGATCGGCCTCGTAGAGGGTGCGCAGCTCGACGGCCATCTTGTAGCCGTCCTCGTGCCCGCTGACCTTCTCGAAGCAGGCCCGCAGCGGCGTGTCGCGGCCCATGATCAGCGGCGGCATGAGCTTGGCGATCTTGTCGCCCACCGCGTACGGGTAGCCGAGCACCCGCGCCGAGTCGCGCACCGCGGCCCGCGCCTTGATGGTGGAGAAGGTGATGATCTGCGCCACGTGGTCCCAGCCGTAGCGCTCGGCCGCGTACTTGATCATCTCGCCGCGGTAGCGGGAGTCGAAGTCCATGTCGATGTCGGGCATCTGCTTGCGCCCCGGGTTCAGGAAGCGCTCGAACAGCAGGTCGTACCGGATCGGGTCGATGTCGACGATGCGGAGGCAGTAGGCGACGCACGATCCCGCCGCGCTCCCCCGCCCCGGACCGACCCGGATGCCGCGCGTGCGCGCGTAGCGCACGAGGTCCCACACGACGAGGAAGTACGCCGAGAACCCCATCGTCTTGATGACGCCGAGCTCGAACTCGATTCGCTCGAGCACCTCGGGACCGGGCGAGATCCCGTAGCGGTCCTTGGCGCCCTCGATGCAGAGCTCGCGGAGGTAGGAGTCCTCGTCGTGACCCTGCGGCGTGGGGAACGTGGGCAGCACCGAGTTGCCGAACTCGATCTCGACGTCGGCCCGCTCGGCGACGAGCAGCGTGTTGTCGCACGCCTCCTCGTAGTCGGAGAAGAGGTCGCGCATCTCCTGCGCGGTCTTCAGGTAGAACTCGTCGGCGTCGAACTTGAAGCGCTTGGGGTCGTCACGCATGGCGCCCGTCTGCACGCAGAGCAGGGCGTCGTGCGCCTCGGCGTCGTCGCGGTGCGTGTAGTGCGAGTCGTTGGTGGCGAGGAGCGGCGCCCGCATGTCGCGCGCCAGCCGGATGAGCTGCGGGTTCACCCGCAGCTGCTCGGGCAGGCCGTGGTCCTGCAGCTCCACGAAGAACGAGTCGCGCCCGAAGATCGACTGGAAGCGGTCGACGTGCTGCCGGGCGAGCTGGTAGTCGTCCTGCAGGATCGCCTGCGAGACCGCGCCGCCGAGGCAGCCGGTGGTGGCGACGAGGCCCTCGTGGTGCTGCTCGAGCAGCTCGAAGTCGACCCGGGGCTTCTGGAAGAACCCGTCGAGGTACGCGTGCGACGACACCTTGATGAGGTTGCGATAGCCCTGCGTCGACTCCGCCAGCAACGTGAGGTGGTAGATGTCGTGCTGGTCACGCCGGGGCCGGTCGTGCCGGCTGGTCGTGACCATGTAGGCCTCGGTGCCGATCACCGGCGTGAGGTCGGCCGCCCGCGCCGCGCGGTAGAAGTCGAGGACGCCGTACATGTTCCCGTGGTCGGTGATGCCGACGGCGGGTTGGCCGTCGGCCGCCGCCTTCGCGACCACCTCCTGGATGCGGGCCGCACCGTCGAGCATCGAGAACTCGGTGTGGAGGTGGAGGTGCACGAACGACTTGGCCACCGTTGCTCCCGGACGTCTCTCCCTCGTCCACAAGCCCCTCCACAGGGCTGTGGATGAATCACACGGGTGTAGTTCGCCGACGTTCAGCGCGCGCGGCCGCGAGAGGCGACCAGCGGCACCAGCATCTCCGCCGGGGTCAGTGATCCATGGGCGGAGACGAGCTGCGCCTCGTAGGGCAGCGTCGGATCGATGAAGCCGACGCCGCTACTCGCCGCGAGCACGACGTCGCCGACGCGCCGGTACGTGGCCGACACCGGGTCGGGCCCGAGCCAGCCCTCGTCGAGCAGCTGCTCGCGCCGGAACACCCACGCGTCCTTGCCGTGCAGCTCCGACGCGGCTGCGAAGAGGTCGGCCGCGGCCCCGGCGCGTGCGTGCAGGTAGCGGAACCGACCGTCGCCCGCGTAGGTGTCGACCAACGGGTCGAGCGGTTGCAGCCCGAGCCAGCCGTCCGGTCCGACCTGGACCTGCCCGTGATCGGCCGTGACCAGCAGCGCGGCGTCGCCCGGCAGCGCGTCGAGCAGCGCGCCGACGATCAGGTCGGTGGCGGCGAGCTCCGCCGGGTAGTACGGCGCGTCGAGTCCGTACGCGTGCGCGACCTCGTCGACGCCCGGGTAGTACGCGTACACGAACGGCGCTCCGTCGGCGACCAGCCGCCGCACGTGCTCGACGAGCACCGAGGTGGTCTGCCAGCCGTGGAAGTCGACCCCGCGCAGGTGCACCGCGGTGAACCCGGTGGTGCGGAACATCGACTTGGTGACGACCGGAACCGCTTGACCGCAGAACACCGTGTGCTTCTGGAGGTGCGCGGGATCGGGCGGCCGGGACCCGTCGGCGAGCTGCCACCGGATGGCGTTGAGCACGCTGCGCTCCTGGCGGATCCGGAAGCCGGTGATCCCGTGGCGCGAGGGCGCCAGGCCGGTGGTGATCGACGTGAGGGCGGCCGGCGTGGTCGAGGGCACCACGGTGGTGACGGGGCCGCCGGTGAAGGCGCCGAGCTCCGCGAGGCGCTCCGGGTAGGCGCTGAACGCCTCCCAGCCCAGGCCGTCGAGCACCAGCAGGACGGTGCTGCGCGCCCCCGCGACCGGTTCCGGGAGCCAGGAGACGGGCCGCGAGCCCAGGAGCGCCGGCACCACACCTGTCACGTTGGGCCCCGAGTAGTCCGGCTTGACCGCCTCCACCACTCCAGCCTACGAGTGAGGACGCGGACCAGAACGGTCACGAGCGCCCAGGCGCGCGATCATTGGAGGATGCACGCGGGAATCCGGCGAGCGGCAGCGAGCCCAGAATGAAGGTGTCGACGCGGGGTGACTACGCGGCGCGCGCCCTCCTGTCGCTCGCGCTGCACGGGTCCGACCGGCCGACGTCGGTGAAGGAGATCGCCGAGCGCACCGGGCTGCCCCAGCCCTACCTGGAGCAGATCCTGCTCGCGGTGAAGGGCGCGGGGCTGGTGCGGTCGAAGCGCGGTGTCGGCGGCGGCTACGTGCTGGCGCGACCGCCGGCCGAGATCACGCTGGCCGACATCCTCGCCGCGGTCGACGGCCCGCTCACCACGCTGATGGGTGAGCACGACCACTGCGAGGGGCACTGCATCCTGCAGGAGGTGTGGGTCGGCGTGTCCGACGAGACCCGCCAGATCCTGGAGCGGTTCACGCTCGCCGAGCTGGTCGAGCGGACCCGCATCGGCCATCCCGACGTCGCCGACGCGGCGACGCTCGATCACGTCGCCGAGGCCGTCGAGAGCTGACGGGCACGCGGCGCGACCGGCGCGTCACTCCGCTTCATCCGCACCACGACCTCGAGGCCGCCGGCTACCGACGGCGCCAGCGCAACGTCACCGCCGTCGCCCACCACGAGCTCGCGCACGATCGACAGCCCGAGCCCGAAGTGACCGTTGGGGCGACCGTCCCGCCGGGCCTCGCCCGACTGCCAGAACCGCTCGAACGCGTGGGCGCGCTCCTCGGCCGACATCCCGGGCCCCTCGTCGCTGACCCGCAGCTCGATCCAGTCGCCGTCGCTCCCGGCGACGACGCGCACCGCGCTCCCGGGGGGCGCCACCTCGAGCGCGTTGTTCAAGAGGTTGTCGACGACCTGCTCTAGGCGCCCCGGCGTCGCCGACGCCACCGGCGTGCCCGCCACCGACGCGTCGATGTGCACGTGCTTCTCGGCCGCGAACGCCTCCCACGCGTCGCACCGGCCGTCGAGCACGTCCTCGACCACGACCGGCGCCGGATCGGACGTCGACTGCTCGGCCCGCATGAGGACGAGCAGGCCATCAACGAGGCGCGACAGCCGCGACACCTCGGCCAGCGCACCCTCGAGGTCTTCGGCGGCGGCGCCGTCGACGTCGGCCTCGAGGTTCTCGAGCCGCAGGCGCATGGCGGCGAGCGGCGTGCGCAGCTGATGGGACGCGTCGGCCACGAAGCCGCGCTGCGCGCCCACGAGCTGCTCCAGGCGCGCCGCGGTCGCGTTGAACGACTCGGCCAGCACGGTGAGCTCGGCAGGGCCCTTGGGCACCTCGGCGCGCGCCGAGAGCTCGCCCGCGCCCAGCGCGCCTGCGGCCGTTTCGAGATCGGCGAGCGGCCTGGTCATCGAGGCGGAGAGGAGGAGGCTGACGAGGAACACGATGCCGAGCACGACCCCACCGGTCGCCGCCAGCAGCAGCCAGATGTGGCGGATCTGGTCGTCGATCACTGAGGCGGGATACGTGATGCGCACCGCGCCCTGGATCCCGCCGGCCGATCCGACCGGCAGCGCGACGTAGAGGAGGCTCGTACCCAACGTCTCCGACGAGCGCGTGCCGCTCACCTCGGCCCCGGCGAGCGCCTGTTGCACCTCGGGGCGGGTCGAGAAATCGCGCCCGATCGCGATCGACGTGTCGGAGTCGGCGACGCTGCGCCCGCGCGCGTCCACGATCACGACGCGGCCACCGGCGTTCGCGTGGTACCGGTCGGTGAGCGCCTGGAGGGCGCGCGTCTCGGCCGCACCCGCGCCGGCGTCGGCCCGGTCGAGCGGCTCCTGCGACCGGATAGCGAGCGAGAAGGCGTCGTGCTGCAGATCGCTGGTGAGTCGGCGCTCGACCGAGTTCGCGTACGACACGCCCAACGGGATCTCCAGCACCAACAGGACGAAGGCGGTGATGGAGAGGTAGCTGAAGAGCAGGCGCCGCTTCACGGAGCGGCCGTCACTCGGTGAGGGCGCGCAACCGGAACCCGACGCCGCGCACCGTCTCGATCCATCCCGGGTCGCCCAGCTTCTTGCGCAACGACGCGACGTGCACGTCCAGCGTCTTGGTGGGCCCGTACCAGTGCGGGTCCCACACGTTCTCGAGCAGCTCCTGCCGCGGGCGCACCGCGCCGGCGTCGTCGGCGAGGAAGGCGAGCAGGTCGAACTCCTTCGGCGTCAACGCCACCGGGGCGCCGTCGACCGTGACCCGTCGCGTCCGCCGGTCGACGGTGAGCGCGCCCACCTCGACCACCGACCCGTGCTCGCCGCCGTTCCCGTTGCCGTGGCCGGCGGCGGTGTCGTCATCCGCCGGCGTGGGGGCGGGAGTGCGACGCCGGGCGACGGCCCGGATCCGGGCCACCAGCTCGCGGAAGCCGAACGGCTTCACGATGTAGTCGTCGGCGCCGAGCTCGAGCCCGACCACCCGGTCGACCTCCTCGGAGCGGGCGGTGACCACGATGATGGGGACGTCGGAGCGGGCGCGCAGCTCGCGGCACACGTCGAACCCGTCGCGGTCGGGCAGGCCGAGGTCGAGCAGCACGACGTCGAAGTCACCGGTCGCGCTGTGGTCGAGCGCGTCGGTGCCGGTCTCGACCCGGTCGACGTCGAGGCCCTCGCGCTCGAGGCCCTTGGCGAGGGGTCGGGCGATGGCGTCGTCGTCCTCGACGATCAGGACTCGCATGGTGACAGCACTTTCGGTGGGCGACACCCTGACATGGGGTCGGCAGGATCCCGCCGCCGCTTGACGAAAATTCCCGACGGTCGGGGTCGTGCGTCACACCCACTTCACCCGGAGCGCGCGTCGGTCGATAGGGCGGCGGAGGATGTTCCGTCCTCACGCAGGTACGGCCGAGGTACAAGGACGAGCCGCGTGCAACGACGCAGATTGCTGGCAACCGCAGGGGCGGTGACGATCACCGCGTTCGCGACGACCGTGGGTCTGGGCGCCAACTTCGGCCTGTTCGGCGTGACCGAGCCCGACTCCCCCGTCGGGCGGCTCGACTCGCGACGGGCGACGGTCGAGGCCCACGCCATCCCGGCGGCGGTGCCGGTGACCACGACGCCGCCGGGCGCCGACGCCGACGACTGATCCTCAGCGCACGACCACGTCCAGGGGCAGGTGGCGTCAAACCAGCCGGGTGAGGACGTCGACCAGGTCGGCGGTGAGCTCCTCCTCGACCCGCACCGGGGCCCCGGTGACCGGGTGCGCGAACGCCAGTCCCCCGGCGTGGAGGAACGGGCGGTCGAGCACCGGCATCGGACGGCTCCCCCCGTAGGCGACGTCCCCGACGACCGGGTGCCCGATCGCCTGCAGGTGCACGCGGATCTGGTGGGTCCGGCCCGTCTCCAACCGGCACTCGAGCCGCGACACTTCCGGGTCACGGTACGAGGCGACGACCTCGTACGCGGTGCGGGCGGTCCGACCACCCTCCCGCACCGCCATGCGCGTCGGACGGCGCACCGAGCGGCCGATGGGCGCGTCGATCACGCCGCGCGCCGACGCCGGCGTGCCCCACACGAGCGCGTCGTAGCGCCGTTCGACGTCGTGGGCGGCGAGCATCGCCACCAACGCGTCGTAGGCCGGCGCCGACCGCGCCACCACGAGCAGGCCGCTGGTGTCGCGGTCGAGCCGGTGGACGATGCCCGGGCGCGCGGGGTCGCCGAGGTCGGCGAGCTCCGGGTAGCGCGCCAGGAGGCCGTTCACCAACGTGCCGTCGGGATGGCCGGCGCCGGGGTGCACCACCAGGCCCGCCGGCTTGGCGACGACCGCGAGGTCGGCGTCCTCGTACCGCACCACGACCGGGACCGAGGGGTCGGGGCGCGGGAGCCCGGGCGCCGCCGGCTCCGCCAGCACCTCGATCACGTCGTCGGCCTCGAGCCGCCGGCTCTTGGCCACCCGCGTGCCGTCGACGAGGACCGAACCGGCGTCGACCAGCGCCTGCACCTCGCTGCGGGTCCAACCGGTCAGCAGTGCCACCGCGCGGTCGACCCGTTCTCCCGCCAGCGCCTCCGGGACCGCGAACTCCTCAGCCACCGGTGTCAACCACGCGCCGCGCGTTGCTCGATCAGGTCGGTGCGCACCGCCCAGATCACGATGATGACGGCGCCGATGGTGATCGCGGCGTCGGCCACGTTGAACGTCGGGAAGCTGCTCACGTGCACGAAGTCGACCACCGCACCCTTCAGGAAGCCGGGCGACCGGAACAAGCGGTCCGCCAGGTTCCCGAGCGCGCCCCCGAGCACCAGAGAGAGCCCGATGACCATGAGCGGGTCGCGGGTGCGGCGCACCGCCCGCACGAGCAGCACCGCCACCCCGATGGCGACGATGGCGAGCAGCGGCGTGAACGCCTGGAACAGGCTGAACGCGCTGCCGGTGTTGCGGGTGAGCGCGAACCCGATGTCGTCGCCGATCACCGTGATCGGCCCGTCGGCGAGGTCACGCACCGCCCAGAGCTTCGAGAGCTGGTCGAGCACGACCACACCGAGCACGATCGCGGTCGCGAGCAGCGGTCGCCCCGTGGGCCGCGACGGGGGTGCGGGTTCGCTGGCGCTAGCGGCGTCGCTCGGCACGAGCCTTGCAGTCGACGCAGGTCTCGGCGTAGGGCAGCGCCTCGAGGCGCTCGAAGCTGATGCGGCGGCCCGCGGGCAGGCACAGGCCGTACGTCTTGTTCTCGATGCGCTCCAGGGCGCGGTCGATCTCGTCGACGATCTGCTGGGCCGACGCCGAGAGCAGGAGGTCACGCTCGCGCTCGATGTTGATGGTGTCGCCCTCGCCCGACTCCTCGTCGAACTGCGTGTCGCCGCCCTCGCGCTCGGCCGCGAGCTGCTCGGCCTCGGCGGCGAGCTCGTCGGCCTGCTGCACGTGGCGGGCCCGCTCGTCGAGCAGGCTCGCCTGCAGGCGCTCGATCGTCTTGGGCGACAGGCCGGGCCGCTCCGGCTTCACCTCGAACCCGGACAGCGGGCAGATGACGGTCGACGGCTTGCGAGCGGGCTTCTTCGCCGGTTCCGGCTTGGCCACCGCCTTCTTGGCCGGTGGCGCCTTCTTGGCCGGAGGGGCCTTCTTGGCCGGCGCCGCCTTCTTGGCCGCGGCCGGAGCCGGCGCCTTCTTCACCGCGAGGGCCTTCTTGGCCGGGGCCGAGACCGCCGCCTTCTTCGCCGGTGCGGCCTTCTTCGCCCCCGCGGGGCTCTTCGCCGGGACCTTGTCGGCCGCCTTCGCGGGTGCGTCCTTCTTCGCCACCGGCGCCTTCTTGGCCGGTACCGCCGCCGTCTTGGGCTTGGTCGTCTTCTTCGGTGCAGCGGCTCTGGCCATGACTTCCCCTGGGAGCGAGCGCCGGATTGTAGTGGCAGGTCGGGCCGTCGTAACGCACCGGTTGCCGGGGTTGTTCCCGGCCCGCTCCGAGGGCGCGCGCCGGTGGCGGTGGCCGCGGTCGGGCCGATTTGGCGCCGGGACCGTCACCGGCCCGCCGGTACGATCCCGGAGTGCCGTTCGAACCCGTCGCCGCCTCGCTCGACCTGGTCGCGCTCGAGGAGGCGGTGCTCACGCGCTGGGACACCGACGACGTGTTCGCGGAGAGCCTGCGCCGGCGGCGCGGCGCACCGGAGTGGGTCTTCTACGAGGGCCCGCCCACCGCCAACGGCCGGCCCGGCATCCACCACGTGTGGGCCCGGCTCTTCAAGGACCTCTACCCGCGGTTCCACACCATGCGGGGGCGTCACGTGGCCCGCAAAGGCGGCTGGGACTGCCACGGCCTCCCGGTCGAGGTCGAGGTCGAGAAGGAGCTCGGCATCCACAACAAGCACGAGGTCGAGGCATTCGGCATCGGTGCGTTCAACCGCCTGTGCCGCGAATCGGTGCAGCGCTACGTGTCCGACTTCGAGTCGCTCACCAAGCGCATCGGGATGTGGCTCGACACCGACGACGCGTACTGGACGCTCGACAATTCGTACATCGAGAGCGTGTGGTGGCTGTTCCGCCAGATGTGGGACGCCGGCAACCTCTACGAAGGTCACAAGGTGGTGCCCTACTGCGGGCGCTGCGGCACCGCGCTGTCGAGCCATGAGCTCGGCCAACCCGGCGCCTACCAGGACATCACCGACCCGTCGGTTTACGTGCGCTTCCCGGTCGTCGACCGCGACTTCGACCTCCTGGTGTGGACGACCACCCCGTGGACGCTGGTGTCGAACGTCGGCGCCGCGGTGGGACCCGAGGTCGAGTACGTGCGGGTCCGGAGTGTCTCGTCGCCGTTCGGGCCGGGAGCCGGCTCGCCGTTCAGGCACGGAGCCGGTAGCCCACGCGACCTCGTGATGGCGGCGGCGCGCGTCGCCGACGTGTTCGGTGACGACGCCGAGGTCGTCGGCACGGTCGCGGTGTCCGACCTCGTCGGCCTCCACTACGAGCGGCCGCTCGACTTCCTCGCGCTCCCGGCGTCGGGCGCGCGGGTGGTCGCCGCCGACTTCGTGACCGTCGACGACGGTTCCGGCATCGTGCACCTCGCGCCCGCGTTCGGCGAGAGCGACCGCGAGGTGGCCGACGTCGAGGGCCTGCCGATGCTGAACCCGGTGGGCCCGGCGGCGACGTTCGTCGATACCCCCGCGGGCAGCACGCCGTGGACGGGCATGTTCGTGAAGGACGCCGACCCCGCGATCGTCGACGCGCTCGCGGCGGCGGGCCGACTGGAGCGGCTGGTCGACTACACGCACTCGTACCCGCACTGCTGGCGGTGCGCCACGCCGCTCATCTACTGGGCCAAGCCCACGTGGTTCGCGCGCACCTCCGCGCACAAGACCGAGCTACTGCGCGAGAACGAGTCGATCGGGTGGCACCCGGAGCACATCAAGCACGGCCGCTTCGGCGACTGGCTCGAGAACAACGTCGATTGGGCGCTCTCGCGCGACCGGTTCTGGGGCACCCCGCTGCCGGTGTGGCGCTGCGACGACTGCGGGAGTGACACCTGCATCGGGTCGGTGGCGGAGCTGGCCGAGCGCTCGGGCCGCGACCTCGCCGACCTCGACCTGCACCGGCCCGCGGTCGACGACGTCACCATCGAGTGCCCGAAGTGCGAGCAACCGGGCACGCGACGCGTCGAGCCGGTGCTCGACGCGTGGTTCGACTCCGGCGCGATGCCCGCGGCGCAGTTCCACTACCCCTTCGAGCACGAGGAGCTGTTCGCGCAGCGCTTCCCGGCCGACTTCATCTGCGAGGCGATCGACCAGACCCGTGGGTGGTTCTACTCGCTGCTGGCGGTCAACACGCTGGTGTTCGACGAGAGCCCGTACCGCAACGTGGTGTGCCTGGCGCTGGTCGTCGACAAGGACGGCCAGAAGATGTCGAAGTCGAAGGGCAACGTCATCGACCCGTGGACGGTGCTCGACACCCGCGGGGCCGACGCGCTGCGGTGGAACTTCTTCTCCGCCGGGTCACCGTGGACGCCGCGGCGGGTGTCGGTGGAGGCGATCGACGAGTCGGCACGCTTCCTCGTGACGCTGTGGAACACCTACTCGTTCTTCGTCACCTACGCGAACCTCGATGGCTGGGCGCCCGAACCGGCGCACGACGCGGCCGCGTCGACCCACGTCCTCGACCGCTGGGTGCGCTCGCGCCTCCACGGCACCGTCGCCACGGTGACCGAGGCGCTCGAGGGCTTCGACGCGCTGCGCGGCGCGCAGGCGCTCGAGCGCTTCGTCGACGACCTCTCCAACTGGTACGTACGACGGTCGCGGGCGCGCTTCTGGAACGCCGATGCCGGCTCCGTGCCCGAACGGCAAGACGGTGCCGCGCACGCGACGCTGCACGAGGCCATCTCCACCGTCGCACGCCTCCTGGCGCCGTTCACGCCGTTCATCGCCGACGAGCTGCACCGCAACCTGGCCGGCTCCGTGCCCGAACGGCAGGACGGCTCCGTGCCCGAACGGCAGGACGGCTCCGTGCCCGAACGGCACCGCGCGTCAAGCGAGTCGGTGCACCTGGCGGACTGGCCCGAGGCCGACCCCGCCGCGCGCGACGACGCGCTCGAAGCGGAGATGGAGCGGGCGCGCACGGTCGTGTCGCTCGGCCTCTCGGCGCGCAACGAGGCCAAGCTGAAGGTGCGCCAACCGCTGCGGCGCGCGCTGGTGCTGCTGCCCGACGGCGGCGCGTTCTCCGACGCGGTCGCGGCCGAGGTCGCCGACGCGCTCAACGTGAAACAGCTCAAGGCGGTCACCGACCTCGAGGGCCTCCTGGACGAGCGGCTGCACCCGAACTTCCGCAGCCTCGGACCGAAGCTCGGCAAGCAGGTACCCCTGGTGAAGGACGCGTTGGCCGCGGTCGACGTCGCCGCGGTGAAACGCGCGCTGCAGAGCGACGGTCGGTACGACCTCGCGCTCGGCGACGGCTCGTCCGTGCGGCTCGACCCGGACGACGTCGAGGTGCGCGCCGAGTCGCACGAGGAGTTCGCGCTCGCGCAGGAGGGCGCGTACGCGGTCGCCATCGACACGACCGTCGACGACGAGTTGCGCGCCGAGGGCATCGCGCGCGACCTCATCCGGCTCCTCAACGAGCAGCGCAAGGCCACCGGGCTCGACATCGCCGATCGCGTCCGCGTGCGACTGGGTGCGACCGGTCGCGTCGAAGCCGCCGCTCACCTCCACCGCGACTGGATCGCGCGCGAGGTGCTGGCCGTCGACCTCGCGGTGGAGCCGGTGGTCACGGACGGCGTGACGCGCGTCGACGTGGACGGCGAGCCGGTGTCGGTCGAGCTGGAGCGGGTGGAGCGCTGAGGCGTCAGCGCCGCCGGCGGAACCGCCGACGGTCCTGCTCGGACTCGGTGTCGTAGAACGAGGCCTGCTCCTCGTCGCGCGGGCCGAGCGGGGCGTCGTCGCGCACCGCCTCGCGCAGCGACGCGAAGAACGCGTCGTCGTCGAGCGAGTCGGTGTCGATGGCGTTGGCCTCCATCGGCACGTCGGGCGCGAACGGCTCGTGCTGCGCGGTGTCGCGCTCCCACGGCGCGGGGGCGTCCCACGCCGGTGCTCCGGGGGCCCAGTCGTCCTCGGACGCCAGCCACGGGGAGTCGGCCGACGACGCGGAGGCCGGCGACGCGGAAGCCGACGCCTCGGGCGCAGGCGCCGGTGGCGGCCACTCGCCGGCCGGCGGCGCGCTCGCCGCGGGCGTCGGTCGCGGTGGCGCGGCGACCGGTGACGGCGACGCCGACGCCTCGGCGGCGTATGCCGGCGTGGACGGCGCGTCGACCGCGCCGAGCGCGCGCGTGTCGGGAGCCGGGTCCCATGCCGACTGGTCGGACTGGACCTCGTGCACCGCTTCCTCGGCCTCGGGATCCAGGACGGGTTCGGCGACGGTGTCGGCGATCGCGACCGACCCGCGCGCCGCGGGCAGGTCGACGTCGTGGATCTCGGGACGCGGCGCGGGCGGTTCGACCTCACCGGTGAGGTTCTCGAGGTCGGACTCGATCGCGGCGCGGATGCGCTCGCGGTAGCCCGTCGCGTACGCGTCGAGCGCGTCGGCGTCGGCGCGCAACTGCTCGCGACGCGCCGAAAGGTCGAGGATCTCGGCCTCGAGTCGACGGCGTTCACCTTCGGCGATGCGGCGCGCAGTGGCTTCGGCGTCGCTGACGAGCGACTGCGCCTTGGCCTCCGACTCCTCCAACAGCTGACGCGCGCGCGTCTGCGCCTCGTTCACCGCGTCGTCGGCGGCGCGCTGCGCGAGCAGCAACGTGCGCTGCAGCATGTCGGCGTCTTCGCGACTCGACGGGAGCGGCACCTCGGTTGCTGCCGCAGCCGCGGGTGCGGCCTGCGGGGCGGCGGACACGGGGCGGCTGGCGGCTTCTTGCAGCTTCTGCGTCAAGCTCTCGATGGTGACGGCCGCACGCTCGAGCAGGTCGTCGACCTCGTCGCGGTCGTAGCCGCGCCACGAGTCCTTGATCTCGCTGCTCCGGAGTTCCTGAGGGGTCACGTCCATGGCAGGCCATGGTAGCGAGGAGGGCCCGAGCGGCGCCGAACCCCGGGTCAGCCGGCAGCCAGCACCGAACGCAGGATCAACAGCACGAAGAAGACGATCATGAACGAGGTGTCGAACATGCCGATCGGCGGGACGACCCGGCGGACGGGCCGGAGGACGGGCTCGGTGAGCTCGAAGAGGAGGGTGTTCAGCGAGGCCAGGAAGGTGCCGCCGCGCACGGGGAACCAGGACAGGACCGCTCTCCCCCCGAGGATGACGAGGTAGAGGGTGACCAGGATGACCAGGACGTCGCGCACGGTCAGGGTTGGAAGAGGCCCCGCGCCTGCAGCCGGTCCTTCTCCTCCTGGGAGACCTCGACGTTGCTCGGCGTGAGCAGGAACACCTGGTCGGCGACGCGCTGCATGGAACCCGCCACCGCGTAAGCGAGGCCGCTCGAGAAGTCGATGAGGCGCCGCTGCAACTCGCGGGGCAGGCCCTGCAGGTTGAGGATCACGGGCTGGTTGGCCTTGAGCCGGTCACCCACCTCCTGGGCGTCGTTGAAGCCTTGGGGTTCCACCACGTGCACGCGGGCGGCGGTGGTGGGGCCGATGGTGCGCACGACGCTGGGGCGGGGCGACGACATGCCCGACGGCTCCTCGCGGGGCGCCGTCGCACGGGGAGGTGCGGGTGCGGGGGCCGGCTCGGGCGCGCCGTAGTCGGCCCCGTAGTCGGTCTGGGGCTCGGGGCGGGTGCGCACCGTCCCGGACTCGCGCGGCGCGGTGGCGCGGCCGTCGGCGTCGTCGCGACCGGGGTCGCGGCGCGCGCGCGGGTTCTGCGGCTCCTCGGCCGGTTCGCCGTAGTCGCCGTAGGACTCGTACTCGCCGCCGTACTCGAGCTCGTCATCGTCCTGGAGACCCAGGTAGACCATCGCCCGACGCCACATCGAAGCCATGTGCGTCTGCCTCCTCGCGTCCCCGAGCCTATGAGATGGAGCGCGACCGTGGCGGGACGGGGCTCATCCGGGTCACCGGTGTCAGGGGCGGGGGCCGAAGAGGGCGCGGCCGACGCGGACGATGGTCGCCCCCTCCTCCACCGCGACCTCGAAGTCGTCGGTCATGCCCATCGACAGCTCCGGCAGGCCGAGCGCGGCGGCCTGCTCCCGCAGCGCGGCGAACCAGCGGCGGGGGTCGTCGGCGTGGGGCGGCACGGCCATGAGGCCGGCGACGTCGAGCCCCGCCGCCCGCAGGTCGTCGACCAGGCCCGGCACCCGCGCCGGGAGGCAGCCGCCCTTCTGCGGCTCCTCGCCGAGGTTCACCTCGACCAGCACCCGGGCGCCCGGCGCCCGGCGCGCGATCTCGACGCCCAGCTCGGGCCGGTCGACCGACTGCCAGCACGCGATCCACGGCGCGAGCGCGCGCACCTTGTTGCGCTGGAGCTGCCCGAGGAAGTGCCAACGGACTCCTCCCTGCAGCGGGGCCGTCACCGCGGTCTTGGTGAGCAGCTCCTGAGCCCGGTTCTCGCCCAGGTCGGGCACGCCGGCGTCGACGACCTCCTGGACCCGGGCCGGCTCGACGGTCTTGGTCGCGGCGACCAGGGTCACCTCGGCCGGGTCGCGCCCGGCGCGGGCGGCGGCGCCGGCGATGCGGGCCCGCACCTCGGCCACCCGCGCCGTGACCGACGGGGACGGTCCGCTCACGGCGTCCGCACCACGACCACGGCCTGGCGACCGGTGACCCCGTCGCGCCGGTACGAGAAGTGGTCGGGCGACGCCACGGTGCACACGCCGACGTCGTCGAGGTCGTCGACCCCGGCCTGCTCGAGTGACCGGCGGACCGCGGCCGGGATGTCGAGCGCGAGCGCACCGGTGGCGGTGCGCGCCGCGACCTCGGGGCCCAGCCGGTCGACCAGCCGGGCGAGGAGGTCGGCCCCGAACTCGTAGTGGGCGGGGTGCACGCACGGGCCGAGCACCGCCCGGATCGGGCCGGCGGACCGCGCCCGCAGGGCCGCGACCGCGGCGCCGAGCACGCCCTGCTCGAGGCCTGGCCATCCCGCGTGGGCCACCGCGACCACGCCGGGCGCGACCAGTGCGACCGGGGCGCAGTCGGCGGTGAGCACCACCAGCGGGAGCCCGGCCCGGGTGGTGACCGCGGCGTCGGCGGTCGGCGGCGCCGCGGGCGGCGCGTCGACGGAAACGACGTCGCACCCGTGCACCTGGCGCAGCCACACCCACGCCCGGGGGTCGGGGGGACAACCGGCGACCGCACGGGCGGCCCGCGTCCGGTTCTCCGCCACCGCGGCGGGATCGTCGTCGACGTGGTCGCCGAGGTTGAGGGTGGCATACGGCGCCCGGGAGACGCCGCCGTGGCGGTCGGTGAAGACGACCCGGGCGCCGGGAAGGGCGCGCTCGATCAGCGCAGGAACTCGGGGACGTCGAACTGGTCGTCACCGTCGCCGTCGTCGTCGCCGCGCATCGAGAAGTCGATGCCGTCACCGAGGTCGTCGTCATCGTCGTCGAGCCCGAGCGACGTCAGCCCGCGTGAGGGGCGCTTCTCGCCGTCGTAGCGGTCGAAGCCGGCCGCGATCACGGTGATGCGCACCTCGTCGCCGAGGCTGTCGTCGATCACCGCCCCGAAGATGATGTTGGCGTCGGGGTGCGCGGCCTTGGCCACGATCTCCGCCGCCTCGTTGACCTCGAAGAGGCCGAGGTCGGACGGGCCCGACACGTTGAGCAACATCCCGCGGGCACCCTCGACGCTCGCCTCCAGCATCGGGCTGGAGATGGCGGCCCGGGCCGCGTTGACGGCCCGGCCGTCGCCCGAGGCGTACCCGATGCCCATGAGCGCGCTGCCCGCGTTGCTCATGATCATGCGGACGTCGGCGAAGTCGGTGTTGATGAGCCCCGGCGTCGTGATGAGGTCGGTGATGCCCTGGACACCCTGGAGCAGCACCTCGTCGCAGGTTTTGAACGCGTTGAGCATCGACGTGCGCTCGTCGGCCACGCTGAGCAGCCGGTCGTTCGGGATGACGATGAGCGTGTCGACCTTCTCCCGCATCTTCTGGATGCCGTTCTCGGCCTGCACGCCGCGCCGGCGCCCCTCGAAGCTGAACGGGCGGGTGGCGATGCCGATGGTGAGCGCGCCGGCGGCCTTGGCCACCTCGGCCACCACCGGGCCCGCGCCGGTGCCGGTGCCGCCGCCCTCGCCGAGGGTGATGAACACCATGTCGGCGCCCTTGAGGACCTCCTCGATCTCGCTGCGATGGTCCTCGGCGGCCTGGCGCCCGATCTCCGGGTCCGAGCCTGCGCCCAGGCCCCGGGTGATGTCGCGGCCGATGTCGAGCTTCACGTCGCCGTCGCTCAGCAGCAGGGACTGCGCGTCGGTGTTCACCGCGATGAACTCGACGCCCTTCAGCCCCGCGTCGATCATCCGGTTGACGGCGTTGCAGCCGCCCCCGCCGACCCCGATGACCTTGATCACCGCCAGGTAGTTCTGCGGCTCGCCGTGCATCAGCTGCGTCCTTTGCTCATGTGCTCATGTGCTCGTGTGCTCGTGCCCGTGGACGTGGACCCCGACCCCACTCATTGTGGAGGCCGGCGCCCGCGACCCCTGGTATTTCGCGGTATTTCGGGTTCCGGGTCACAACCCTGAACCTCCAGTCGAGGTTTAGAGTTATGTCAAGCTGTACTTCCGGTCCAGACTTTACTCTTGCCCCATTCGATGGTCAACTCCCCCACTTCTCACACCCGGCTCAGCCGGCCACCGGACTGGTCGGGACGCTGACGTCGACGTAGTGGACCTCGGTCCCCTCGGACGCCTGGAGCACCGCCAACGCGGCCCGCACCTTCACCGCCACCTGGGTGGGCGGGCCGAGGCGGACCTCCGGTCCGCTGCGGAGGTGGAGGACCACACCGTGGTCGGTCGTCTCGACCGACCCGGTCCCCCCGGCGACGAACCCGGCGAGCCCGGCGGCGGCGCGCGCGCCGTCGCGGGGGGCGATCGTGCCGCCGACGCCGGTCACCATCTTGACCCCGAGCAGCTGGGGCAGGCCGACGGGCGGCTCGGCCACCGTCTCGACCACCCGCCCGGTGGCGTCGACCACCGCCTTGCCGGTCGGCCCGTCGACCCACGCCACCGGCCGGCGCTCGTGCACGGTGACGCGGACGGTGTCGGGCCACTCGCGGCCGACCGTGGCCCGCCGGACGTACGGCAGCGCCTCGAGGTCGCGCACCGCCCGGCTCGGGTCGAGCCACACCATGGCGTCGCCCGGGTGGATGCCCCCGGCCCGCTCGACCTCGGCGGCGGTGAGGTGGTGGAGTCCCCGGACGCGCACGTGGTCGACGTCGAGCAGGGGCGACACCGAGACACCCCACGCCACCGCCGCGAGCACCACCACGATCCCGAGCACGACCGCGAGGCGACGCCGGCGCCGAGTGGCGTCGCGTGGGGCCGCGGCGCGGCGCCGGGGCGGCGGCGCCGCGGCCGGCCGGGTCGGGCGGGACTCGGCGCGGGTGCTCACCCGTCCCCTCCCCCGGGACCGTCGTCGTCGAAGCCGACCATGCGCAGCTCGGGGACGAGGGCGATGCCGGTGGCGTCGAGCACCCGCCGCTGCACCTCGGCCACGAGCCCGCGCACGTCGTCGGCGGTGGCGCCGGCCTCGGCCTGGAAGAAGTTGGCGTGCTTGGCCGACACGACCGCGCCACCGACCCGCAGGCCCTTGAGCCCCAGCGAGTCGATGATCCGGCCGGCGGAGTCGCCGGGCGGGTTGGCGAACACCGAACCCGCGTTGGAGCCGCCGGGCTGGTGCTCGCGCCGCCAGCGGACGACGTCGGCGACGACCGCCTCGCACTCGGCGGCGGTCCCCGCCGCGGTCCGGAAGGTCGCGCCGGTGACCACCTCGGTCGGGCCGACGGCCGACCGCCGGTACCCGAAGGCGAGGTCGGCGGCGGGCCGGGGGATGGGCCCGGCCGCATCCCCCGCCGCCAGGTCGACGACCTCGGCGTCGAGCAGCACGTCGGCGGTCTCCCGCCCGTGGCCGCCCGCGTTCATCCGGACCGCGCCGCCCACGCTGCCCGGGATGCCGACGAAGAACTCGAGCCCGGCCCGACCGGCCCCGGCGGTGCGCCGGGCCAGGACCGGGAGCGGCACCGCCGCGCCGGCCCGGACGACGTCACGATCGGCGTCGAGGTCCATCGTCTCGAACCCGGGACCGAGCACGAGCCCGAGCCCGGGGAACCCGGCGTCGGCGACCAGCAGGTTGGACCCCCGCCCGACGACGAGGAGCGGCGGCAGGCCGTCGGCCAGCGCCGCCGCCAGCGCGCCGAGCTGCGCGGGCGACTCGACCCGCGCCAGCACCGCCAGCGGGCCACCGACGCGGTAGGTGGTGAGGTCGGCGACGGGCACGCCGCGCTCGACCCGCACCCCGGCCGCCGCGAGACGCGCCGCCAGCCCGGCGGGGTCGAGACCCGGCGGGCCCGCGGTCACGACGGGGGCGCCAGCCACTCGTCGGGCGCGGTGGTGAGGTCGCCGGCGCCGAGGGTGAGCACGACGTCGCCCGGGCGGGCGAGGCGGGGCACGTGGGCGACGAGGTCGGCGCGCCGCGGCAGGTACGTGACGGCCAGTTCCGGGTGCGCGTCGAGGACGGCCCGGAGCACGAGCCGCCCGGAGACCCCGGGCTGGGGTTGCTCCCCCGCCGGGTAGACGTCAGTGAGCACGAGCGCGTCGGCGCCGGTGAACGCGTCGGCGAAGTCGCGCCAGAGCGCCGCGGTCCGGGTGTAGCGATGGGGCTGGAACACGGCGACGACCCGCTCCCAACCACCCTCCCGCGCGGCGCGGATCATGGCGTCGACGTCGCTCGGGAGGTGCGCGTAGTCGTCGACGTAGGTGACACCGTCGCGCTCGCCCCGGAACTGGAAGCGGCGGGCGACGCCGCCGAAGCTCCCGAGCGCGCTCGTGACCGCGTCGAAGGGCACCCCGAGCTCCAACGCGATCGCCGCGGCGCCCGCCGCGTTCACCGCGTTGTGACGGCCGGGCACCGGGAGCTCGACCGCGCCCAGCCGCTCGCCCGAGCGGGCAAGGGCGAACCGGGTGCCGCTACGACCGCCTTCGTAGCCGTCCATCCGGTAGTTGGCTTCGGTGGCGAATCCGTAGGTGACGGTGACGCCGGGGCGCGCGCGGCGATGGCGGCGGCGAGGTCGTCGTCGGCGCACAGCGCGCACACGCCGGGGATCCGCGCCACGAAGGTGTCGAACGCGTCGACGAGGGCCGGGAAGTCGCCGTAGTGGTCGAGGTGGTCGGGCAGCACCGAGGTGACGACCGCATCGTGGGGCGCCAGCTCGAGGAAGGTGCCGTCACTCTCGTCGGCTTCGACCACCAGCCACTCGCCCGAGTCGAACACCGCGTTGGTGCCGACCTCGTTGAGGTCACCCCCGATGAGGAAGCTCGGGTGCCAGCCGGCGGCACGCAGGATGAGGGCCAGCATCGACGACGTGGTGGTCTTCCCGTGGCTGCCCGCGACCGCGATCGTCGTGCGGGTGGCGACGATGGCGCGCAGCGCGTCCGCGCGTCGCAACACCGGGATGCCGCGCTCGACGCGCGGCGACGACCTCGGGGTTGCTCTCGGGGATCGCGGTGGAGATGACCACCGCGTCGAGCTCGGCCGGGAGGTGCTCGCCGGCGTGGCCGACGTGCGTGGTGACGTCGAGCAGCCCGAGGCGCTCGAGCGGGCGCGACTCACGGAGATCGGACCCGCTCACGCGGTGACCCATGCGCGCCAGGACGGTGGCGATCGCGCTCATGCCCGCGCCGCCCACGCCCACGATGTGCACCGAGCGCGGCGACGTGAGATCGAGATCGAGGTCGCGCGCCGGTTCACCGCTCACCGGCGACCTCCTCCACGAGGTCGGCGAAGCGGGCAGTGGCGTCCGGACGCCCGAGCGCGCGCGCGGCGTCGCCCATGGCGCGACGACGCTCGGGATCGGCGAGCAGCGCGGTGAGCTCGGTGTCGAGCCGGGCCGGGTCGAGGGCGGAGTCGCGCACCACCACCGCGGCGCCGACCGCGGCCAGCGCCTCCGCGTTCGCGGTCTGGTGGTCGCCCGGCGCGCCGGGGAGCGGCACCAGCACCGCGGGCACCCCGACCGCGGTGAGCTCCGCGGTCATCCCGCCCGAGCGGGAGACCAGCAGCGCGGCGTCGGTGTAGATGGCCTCCATGTGCTCCTCGAACGGGACGAGTCGGTAGCCGAGCGCGTCGCCCGGTCGGCGCAGCGCTTCCAGCCGGGTGCGGCACTCTTCGTAGTCGCGGACACCGCTCACGTGGTGGATCGTGACGTCGCTCCGCTCCCGCCAGCGGTCGTAGAGGCCGAGGACCGCCCGGTTCAGCGAGCGCGCCCCGAGGCTCCCGCCGACCACCGCGACGAGCGGAGGGGTGACCGGGGCCCGGCGCACGGCGGCGATGGCGGGCCGGATGGGGTTGCCGGTGACCACCGCCCCGGGGAGCGGGGTACCGGGGAGGGAGACCGCGGGGCGGGCGCCGAGGCGCACCGCGATCCGGTTGGCCAGGCCGGGCTGGGCGTCGGCCTCGTGCACCACCGCCGGCACGCCCCAGAGACGGGCGCCGACCAGCGCCGGGACCGACGCGTAGCCGCCCACGCCCACCACCACGCGCGGCCGCAGCCGCCGCACCAGCCGCACCGCCCGGGCGACGGCGACGACGGTGTCCCACGCGGTGCGGAGGTTCTGTACGAGGTGGCGAGGGCCGAAACCCCGTTGGAGGCCGCGGCCGGGCAGGAGGTCGATGGCGAAGCCGGCCGCGGGGACGGCGGTGGCCTCGAGGCCGCGCCGGGCGCCGACGAAGCGCACACGCTCAGGGTCGTACCCGCGGGCGACGAGCTCCTCCGCCAGCGCGAGGGCGGGGAAGACGTGACCGCCGGTGCCGCCGCCACTGATGAGGACGTCGGCCGCGGTCACCGTCGCGCGGGAGCGGGGCGCGTCGCGCGGGCGGGCGTGGGGCGACCGTGGCGGGCCACGTTCACCAGGATGCCGGTCGCGAGCATCGTGGTGATGAGCGCCGAGCCACCGAACGACACGAACGGGAGCGGGATGCCGGTCACCGGGAGCAGGCCCACGACGGCCCCGATGTTGATGACCGCCTGCCCGACGACCCACATCGTCGCACCCGCGGCGATCAGGGCGCCGAAGCGGTCGGGCGCGCGCAGCGCGGCGCGCGTGCCCAGCACCCCGAAGGCGACGAACAGCGCCATCACGAGGAAGCAACCGATGAGGCCGAGCTCCTCGCCGATGATGGCGAAGATGAAGTCGGTGTGGGCATTCGGCAGGAAGTTCCACTTGGCCCGCCCGGCGCCGAGCCCGACGCCGGTGAGACCGCCGCTGCCGAGGGCGATGAGCGACTGCGAGATCTGGTAGCCCGCGTTCGACGAATCGGCGAACGGGTGGAGGAAGGTGAGCATCCGCGCCCGGCGGTAGGGCTCGACCAGCGCCAGGAACGTCACCGCAGTGATGCCGGCGGCGCCGACGATCGCAAGGTGGCTCTTCCGCACGCCACCGGCCACCAGCACCGCGAGCACGACGAGCGCGAGCACCATCGCCGAGCCGAGGTCGGGCTCCTTCATCACGAGCAGGGCGAACCCGGCGAGGACCAGCACCACCGGTCGCAGCACCCGGCGCCAGTCGTGCAGCTCGCCGGCGCGCCGGCTCACGAGGTCGGCCGCGTAGAGGAGGAGGGCCAGCTTGGCGATCTCGCTGGGCTGGAAGCGGAGGAAGCCGGCACCGAGCCACCGGCGCGAGCCCGACACGTAGATCCCGATGCCGGGGACGAGCACCACGACGAGGAGCACCACGCTGACGACGAGCAGCGGCCGCACCAGGCCCCGCCACCGTCGGTAGTCGAACCGCACCGCGAACACGAACGCGATCAGCCCGAGCACCGTCCACATCAGCTGCCGGAGGAAGAAGTACCAGGGCGATCCGTAGTCGGTGAGCGATGCCACCGACGACGCCGACAGCACCATGACGACACCGACCACGTTGAGCACCGCGACCGTCGCCACGAGCAGGATGGCCGTCGACGACCGCGTCCCGGCGGCGCGTCGCGTGGTCGCGGGGGCCGCGCGGTGGCGGTGGGCGCGGACGGAACCGGTGAACGCGGTCATGCGGATCCTCCGTTGGCGCACGGAGGCGACGCCTCCACCAGCAGCTCCACCTCGCGGGCGAAGTCGTCACCGCGCGCCGCGTAGCTGTCGTACCAGTCGAACGAGGCGCACGCGGGCGACAGGAGCACGGCGTCGTCGGCCTGGGCGCGCTCGGACGCGGCGCGCACCGCCTCGCGCATCGAGTCGGCCCGGACCACCGGGACCGCTCCGGCGAACGCCGCCTCGACCTCGCCGGCGGCCTCACCGATCGCGACCACCGCCCGGACCCGGCTCGCCTGCGCGCGCAGGCTGCCGAGGTCGAGCGCCTTGTTGCGACCCCCCGCGATGAGCACGACGTGCTCGAAGCCGGCCAGCGCGCTGGCGGTGGCGTGCGGGTTGGTGGCCTTGGAGTCGTCGTAGAACTTCACCCCGGCGCGCTCCCCCACCAGCTGGACGCGGTGCGCGAGGCCGCCGAAGCCGGCCAGCGCCTTCGTCACCGCGGCGGGGTCGGCGCCGAGATCCGTCGCGGCCGCAGCCGCGGCCAGCGCGTTGGCGACGTCATGCGGTGCGCCCGACCCGGGGACGGGCGCCACCACGCCGGCGGGACCGACCAGCGAGCCGTCGCGCACGCCGTAGTCGCCGGGTCCCGGCGCGCCGGTCCCGAAGCGGATCACCCGGCCGGGCGCAGTGGCGGCCAGGCGGTCGGCGACGGGGTCGTCGCGGTTCACGACGAGCAGCGCCTGGTACCCCTGGTTCGCGAACACGCGGCCCTTGGCCGCGGCGTAGGCGGCGACCGACCCGTGCCAGTCGAGGTGATCCTCGGCGACATTGAGCAGGACGGCGACGTCGGGCGCGAACGCGTTGCCGGTGAGCGCGAGCTGGAACGACGACACCTCGGCGACGATGACCGCCACCCGGTCGCCGGCGGCGTCGAGCAGCGGTCGCCCGATGTTGCCGGCGGCGACGCTGGCGATCCCGGCCGCGCGCAGCATGGCGTCGATCAGGGTGGTGACGGTGGTCTTGCCGTTGGTCCCGGTGACCGCGACCAGGCGCGGCGCGTCGGGGCGAGCGCGCAGACGGGCGGCGGCGAGGTCGATCTCCGAGCGGATCGGCACCCCCGCCGCGTGCGCGGCGACGAGCGCAGGGTGGTCTGGGTGCACGCCCGGGCTGGGTACCACGAGGTCGGCGGCGCGGCCGAGGGCGGCGGCCTCGTCGTGGGTCGGGGTCTCCACCAGCCGCACGCCGGCCGCGACGGCCTGCTCGGCCCGGGCCCGGTAGCCGTCGTGCTGCCGCAGCCGGTTCCCTTCCGGAGTCGGCGGCCGGTCCTCGAGCACGGTCACCTCGTGCCCGGCCACGCGCGTGTAGGCCACGACCGACGCGCCCGTCGTCGCCAGGCCGACCACGAGCACCCGCATCAGTCGAGCACCCCCGGGATGCGGATGAAGTCGGCGTAGAAGAACCCGAGTCCCAGCGCGACCAGGAGCCCGGCGAGCAGCCAGAAGCGCACGATCACGGTGAACTCGGGCCACCCACCGACCTCGAAATGGTGGTGGATGGGCGCCATGCGCAGGACGCGTCGGTGGAAGCACCGGAAGGAGATCACCTGCGCGATGACGCTCAGGGTCTCGAACACGTACAGGCCGCCGAGGATCGGCAGCAGGAGGATGGTGTTGGTGAGCAGCGCGAGGCCGGCCATCGCCGCGCCGAGCGCGAGTGAGCCCACGTCGCCCATGAACACCTGCGCGGGTGCCGCGTTCCACCACAGGAACCCGAGGCACGCACCCATCATCGCCGCGGCCACGATGGCCAGGTCGAGCGCGCCGGCGGCGAGCACGTGGTACACGTGCGGGTGGCGGAACTGCCAGAACGCGATGATGACGAACGCGGCGAACACCATCGCCGCGGAGCCGGCGGCCAAGCCGTCCATCCCGTCGGTGAGGTTCACCGCGTTCGAGAAGCCGTACACGAAGAGCACCGCCACCACGAACCACAGGCCCGACGCCATCTTGAGGTCGAGCATGCGCGTGAACGACCAGTGCGTCGACACGTTCACCCACTCGAGCGCGAGCAGCGCGAAGCCGACCGCCACGATCAGCTGGCCGCCGGTCTTGCCGCGCTTGCGCAGGCCGAGGTTGCGACCGCGCCGGACGCCCAGGTAGTCGTCGACGAAGCCCACGAGGGCCATGCCGACGACGAGCGCCATGAGCGTGATGCCCGTGCGCGCGAACTTGGTCTGCTCGGTGCTCACGTGCGAGACGAGGTAACCGATGAGCGCGCTCACGACGATGGCGATGCCGCCCATGGTCGGCGTGCCCGCCTTCTTCTCGTGCGGGTGGGCGAACGGGCCGTCGTCGCGGATCTGCTGGCCGATCCCCTTGGCCCGCAACACCCCGATGAGTGCGGGCGTGGTCAGGATGCAGATGACGAACGCGGCACCGGTACCGACGAGGAGCGCGATCATCCGGCCGGCTCCGGCTGCTCCGGGCCCGACCCCCGCAGCCCGGTGGCCACCAGCTCCAGCCCGACCGCCCGGCTCCCCTTGACCAGCACCGCGTCGCCGTCGTGCGCGACGCCGATGGCGGCGTCGAGCGCGGCGGCGGCGTCGGCGACCTCGGTGACCGCCACGCCCGCGGCACGCGCGGCGGCCGCCATGGGCGCCGCGCCGGGGCCGACCGCAATCAGCACGTCGACCGCGACCGCGCCCAGGAGCTCACCCAGGGCCCGGTGCTCAAACGCGCTCAGGTCGCCGAGCTCGAGCATCTCCCCGAGCACCGCGACGCGGCGCCCGGGCACGGGAACGCGGGTCAGCGCCTCGACCGCGGCGGCCATCGACGACGGGTTGGCGTTGTAGGCGTCGTCCAGCACGACCACGCCGGCAGGGGTGCGCGCCACCTCCATGCGCCACGGCGCGGGCTGCACCGAGGCGAGCCCGGCCGCCAGCTCGTCGAACGCGACACCGCGTGCGAGCCCGACCGCGGCGGCGAGGCTCGCGTTCACGACCTGGTGCACGCCGCGGACGGCGAGTGTCACCGTGCCACCACCCCACGGCGACTCGATCCGGAACCGGGGACGCAGGTCGGCGTCGAGCTCGACGTCGCGGGCCCGGACGTCGGCGTCGGCGCCCCCTGCCGAGACCAGCACCACGCGGGCGGACGTGCGGGCAGCGAGGCCCGGCGTCTCGGGATCACCGGCGTCGAGCACCGCCAGGCCGTGCACGTCGAGCGCCTCGAGCAGCTCGCCCTTGACCCGGGCCACGCCGGCGCGCCCACCGAGCGGTCCCGCGTGGGCGAGGCCGATGTTCGTGATCACGCCGACGGTGGGGCGGGCGATGGCGCAGAGAGCGGCGATGTCGCCGTGGGCGCGCGCGCCCATCTCGAGCACCAGAGCCTCGATCGCGGTGGCAGTCGGCGCGGCCAGCAGCGTGAGCGGCACGCCCGCTTCGTTGTTGTACGAACCGGGGCTGGCGTGCACGTGGAACTTGGGCGTCAATGCCGCCGTGACGAGATCCTTGGTGCCGGTCTTCCCGGCCGAGCCCGTGATGCCGACGACGGTGGCGCCGTGCAGGGCGTCGCGGGCCGCCCGCCCGAGGCGAGCCAGCGCGTCGAAGGCGTCGTCGACATGCACGACCGCGATGCGGTCGTGCACGACCGGGCGGGTCACCAGCGCGACGCTCGCGCCGCGCGCCACGGCGTCGGTCACGTAGTCGTGACCGTCGCGCGCCGCGACCAGCGCCACGAAGCACGCGCCGGGCTCGAGGACACGCGAGTCGATGGCGAACGACGTCGCGCGCGCATCGGCGTCGCCACTGAGCTGCGTGCCACCGGTGAGCGACGCGATCTGACGCGCGGTCAGCTCCACCCCAGCGCTCCGAGCTCTTCGCGCGCGACGACCCGGTCGTCGAACGGCCGCGTGCGGCCGCGCGCGGTCTGGCCGGTCTCGTGGCCCTTGCCGGCGATGACGACGACGTCGCCGGGCGCGGCCGCGGCGAGCGCGGCGACGATGGCCACGCGGCGGTCGAGCTCCACCGTGACCGAGGCAGAGCCGGCTGTGAGGCCGGGGAGAACGGCGTCGGCGATCGCCTGCGGATCCTCCGAGCGAGGGTTGTCGGAGGTGAGCACCGCAACGTCGGCGGCCGCGGCCACCGCCGCGCCCATCAACGGCCGCTTGGCCGGGTCGCGGTCGCCACCGCACCCGAAGACGCACACCACCCGGCCGCCGGCGCCGGCCAGCGGGCGGGCGGCGGCCAGCACACGGCCGAGCGCATCGGGCGTGTGGGCGTAGTCGACCAGCACGGTGAAGGGCTGGCCGGCGTCGACCCGCTCGAAGCGGCCCGGCACGACCAGGGGCTGCGCGAGCCCGTCGGCCACCGTGGCGAGGGGGAAGCCCGCCGCCCGTGCCGTGGCCGCGGCGGCGAGTGCGTTCGCGAGGTTGAACGGACCGACGAGGGGGAGGCGCAGCGCAACGCGCTCCCCCGCGCGGCGGTCCACGAAGGTCGACGCGGTGCCGTCCGGTGCGAACGACGGGGTCTCGGCGGTCACGTCGGCGGATTCGTCGTCGACGGCGAAGGTCCAGAGGTCGAGGTCGGTCGTGCGCACGCGCGCCGCGAGCTCCACGCCGCGCGGATCGTCGAGGTTGACGGCCGCGGCTCGCGGCGACGCGGTTCGAACAGGCGCGCCTTGGCCCCGAAGTACGCATCCATCGTGCCGTGGTAGTCGAGATGCTCGTGACTGAGGTTGGTGAAGCACACCGCGGCGAACTGCACGCCGTCGACGCGATGCTGCTCGAGCGCGTGCGACGACACCTCCATCGCCACGGTGGCGACGGCGCCGTCGCGCATGCCGCGCCAGCAGCCCCTGCAGGTCGCTCGCCTCGGGGGTGGTGTGTGCGGTGGCGACCGTCTCGCCCGCGATGCGCGCCCCGACCGTGCCGATCACACCCACCCGCTCGCCGGCCGCCCGGCCGATCGCCTCGAGCAGGTAGGTGGTGGTGGTCTTGCCGTTGGTGCCGGTGACACCGAGCACCCGCATCGTCGCCGAGGGATGGCCGTGCAGGGTCGCGGCGAGGGGCCCGAGCGCGGCGCGCACGCTCGGCACCCGGGCCTGTGACACCGCCAGCGGGAGCGGGCGTTCCACGAGCAGCGCCACCGCGCCCCGGGCGACGGCCTCGGGCGCGTGGTCGTGGCCGTCGGTCCGCGCGCCGGGGATGCACGCGAAGCACGCACCGGGATCGACCCGGCGGCTGTCGTGGGTGATGGTGTCGACCTCGACGTCAGGATCGCCGGTGAGCTCGAACCGGCCGAGCTCCCCGAGTCCCCCGGGGCCGTCGAGACCGGCGAGGAGGTCGCCCCAACGCACGCGTGCGCGTCCTCTCGGCTCGGTCACGGGAACCGCAGAGTACCGGTCGCCCTGTGCTCGACCGAGGACGGGGGCACCCCCCATCCGACTCATCCGGTGGTGGTGGGCACGCGCTCGTAGGCGAGCGCGAACCGCATGATCTGCTGGAACACGGGGGCGGCGGCGTCGGCACCGAAGATGCTGCCCTGGGGTGAGTCGACCACGACGATCGCCGCCAGGCGAGCGTCGTCGGCCGGCGCGAACCCGGCGAACGAGGCGTTGTACTCACCGGTGTCGTAGGGCGCCTTCCGGGCGGTGCCGGTCTTGCCGGCCACCGGGTAGCCCGGAATCTGGGCCTTGGTGCCGGTGCCCAGCGGGTCCGACACCACCTTCTTCAGCATGCCGGCCACCGCGTCGGCCGTGGCCGGCGAGATCACCTGGTGCGGCGCCGGGAGCGGGGCGTCGTGGCGCTTGCCGTCGGCGTCGATCGTCGCCGTCACCAGCCGGGGCGGGCGGGCCATCCCGTGGTTGGCGATCGTGCTGTACACGTCGAGCATCTGCATCGGCGTGACCGCGATGCCGTACCCGATCGGGATCGAGCCCATGCTCGTGTCGGTGTAGTTCTTCATCTCGAACGAGGAGCCCGACGACTCGCCGGGCAGATCGAGCCCGGTCGGCTGCCCGAAGCCGAAGGCGTCGAGGTAGTGCGACAAGTTGGTCGCGCCGAGCCGGTCCGCGATCTTGATCGTGCCCACGTTCGACGACTGGGCGAGGATGTCGGCCACCGTCATCGTGGTCGGGTGCACCTCGACGTCCTGGTAGTCGGTCCCACCCACGTTGATGCTCTGGGTGACGTCGTCGAGCGTGGTGTCGGGCGACACCAGCCCTTCCTGGATCGCGCCGGCCATGGTGATGACCTTGTTCGTCGACCCCGGCTCGTACACGTCGGTGATCGGCCGGTTGTTGGCGGTCGACGGCGCGGTCGCCGCCGGCTGTTCGTCGGTCGCGCCGTCGACCGACGCCATCGCGAGCACGTCACCCGTCTGCACGTCGACGATCACCGCGGTGCCGCCCTTGGCGTTCATCGTTGCCACGCCCTGCGTGAGCGCCTGCTCGGTGTACCACTGCAACGACGAGTCGATGGTGAGCACGAGGTCCTGGCCCCGCTGCGCGGGCGACACCTGGCGCTCACCCCCCGGGATGTCGTTGCCCTGCGGGTCGCGCTCGACCTGCACGCTCCCGGGCTTGCCGGTCATCGTCTTCTCGTAGGCGTACTCCATGCCGCCGAGACCGTTGTTGTCGGTGCCCACGAACCCGACGACCGGCCCCGCGATCGTGCCGTTGGGATAGAAGCGTCGCGACTCGTCCTGGTAGGAGATGCCGATGAGGTTGAGCTTGCGCACCTGGCGCGTCACCTGGTCGTTGACCTTGCGCGCGACGTAGGCGAACGCGCTCTTCCGGTTCGACAGGCGCTGTTCGAGCTGCGCCTGGTCGACCTGCACGATCGGCGCCAGCTTGGCTGCGTACGCGACCGGGTCCTTGATCACGCGCGGGTCGGCGACGATCGTGGTCTGCGGCACCGACACCGCGAGGACCTTGCCGGCGCGGTCGAAGATGTTGCCGCGCTCCGCCGGGATGGTGACCGTGCGCACGCGCTGACCGAGACCGAGCGACACGAGGTGCGAGCGGTCGCGGGCCTGGAGGTCGAACAGGCGCACCCCGATGGCGGCGAACGCCAGCACCATGACGGTGAGGATGGCGACGAGCCGCAGCCGGATCGGCGGTAGCGGGCGCGCGATGCGCGTCGGGCGCGGGATGGTGCGCGGGCGCGCCGGCTGGGTGCGCGTGGTCGGCCGCGCGTGACGGTTGGGCGCCGGCGCGCGCGCGCCGGGCCACGCGCGGGGACGCGGCGCCGAGGAACGCGCGGACGTGGGGCTGCGGCGGCCCCCGCTCAGGTCACGGTTGTTGCGGGCCAAGGCTCGGCTTCGTCTTCGACCACGTCGCGATGGTGTCGGCAGTGGAGCTGTCGTCGTTGCCGGGCAGCGGCGCGTTGTCGACGTAGAGGTACTGCGGCGGGTCGGGGGGCACGACGAGCCCGAGGCGCTCGGCCTCCTGGATGATTCGTTGCGGTGACGCCAGCAGCGACGCGGTGAGCCGGCGCTGCTCGTAGGTGCGCTGCTCCTTGGTGATCTGCGAGTTGAGGCGGTCGAGCTGCAGCTGGTGCTGCGCGAGGACGACGTGGAACACCACCGCGCTCACCAGCGCGAACACGGTGAAGAGCGCGAGGAGGGTCGCGTAACGCCCGACGTGGCGGTTCTCGGCGGCGACGCGTGTCGTCGTGCCGCGGCGGACCGGGCGCGCGTCACGGCGCGACGAGGTGCGCGGCGCGCGTGCGCGCCGGCGGCGTCCGCCGGGTAGGCGCGGCGACCGTGGTCATGGCTCGAGACGTTCGACCGCACGCAGGCGGGCGCTGGCTGCACGCGGGTTCTCCTCGACCTCGGCGTCCGACGGCCGCAACGGGCGCCGGGTCAGCAACCGGGTCAGCGGGCTGCGCTTGGCGCGCGGGAGGCCCTTCGGCAGGTAGCCCGGCTCCTCGGTGCGCGACCAGTCGGCGAAGCGCTCCTTCACCATGCGGTCCTCGAGCGAGTGGTACGCGAGCACCGCGATGCGACCCTCGGGCTTCAGCAGGTGGACCGACTCGTCGAGCCCGGCCGACAGGCTCGGCAGCTCGCGGTTCACCTCCATGCGGATGGCCTGGAACGTGCGACGCGCGGGGTGGCCACCGCGGCGGCGGGCGGCGGCGGGGATGCCGCGCTTCACCGCCTCCACGAGGTCACCGGTGGTTGCGAGCGGACGGGCGGCGACGATCTCGGCGGCGATGCGGCGCGCGTAGCGCTCCTCACCGTTGCGGGCGATGAGCGCGGCAAGGTCGGCCTCCGAGTACTCGTTCGCCACCGTCGCCGCAGTCAGCGTCTGCACGCTGTCCATCCGCATGTCGAGCGGCGCCGCGTCGGCCCAGTACGAGAAGCCCCGCACCGGACGGTCGAGCTGCGGGCTGCTGACGCCCAGGTCGAACAAGATCGCCACGATTCCCTCGTTTCCCACGATGTCGGCACTTCCGACGATTTCAGGGACGTCCTCGAAGCCGCCCTGCACGATGCGGACCCGGTCCCCGAAGGGTTCGAGCGCCGCGCCCGCCGCCGCCACGGCGACGGGATCCCGGTCGATGCCGAGGAGCCGGAGGTCGGGGCGGGCGGCCAGGAGCGCCCGGGCGTGGCCCCCGCCACCCACCGTCGCGTCCACGACCACTCCCGGCGGCACGGCGGCCAGGAGCTGCGTCACCTCCGCCGCCATGACCGGGAGGTGCTGAAAGGCCTCGTCCATCGCTCCCCCGGCCTCGTTCCTGCCCCGTCGTCCTGTTCCCCGGGACCGCCACCAGCCCCCCGGACGCGTCGACGAAAGCGAAGCGGGCGGAAGGGGCGCTCGCGCCGCGCCGCCCGGGGGGCTGGTGGCGGGCCCGCAGGCCCACCGTTGTCAATGTGTCGCTGTGCTCAGATCCCGAAGTCGGGCAGGTCGTCGGACTCGGTGAGCGCCTCCGCGCCCATCCGGTCGAGCTCGAGCCAGTGCTCGCGGTCCCAGATCTCGATGCGGGAGTAGAGACCCACCACCATCACCTCGCGCTCGAGGTGGGCGAAGGCGCGGAGGTTCGCCGGCAACGCGACGCGCCCCTGCTTGTCGGGCTGGATCTCGCTCGCCCCGCCGAAGAACACCCGGGCGGCGTTGAGCTCCTTCGGCCCCCGCTTCGACTGCTCGCGGATCTGCGTCGCCACCGTCTCGAACTCCTCCGGGGTGAACACCGAGAGACAGCCGCCCCTGCCCTTGGTGACGAACGCGCCGTCGGCCAGCTGGTCCCGGTACTTCGCCGGGAGGATCACCCTCCCCTTGGTGTCCAGGGAGTGTTGGAACTCTCCCAGGAACATCCGGGAACCCCTCGCCTCTCGGTCTCGTCCGCCACCTGCCGGGCACGTGCCGGGCGGTGACCTCCCTCGCCTACCACTTAGTCACCACTTCACTCCATTTCGTGGCACCCTACACCCCTCCGCACCACTCTTCAACCCACATCGCTTCCTTTTCCGCCCCATCACGCGAAAACGCGCCCGGGAGGGCGCGTTCGGAGGTGATTCGGTGCGCGAGGACGTTCGCGGTGCGAAAGCCACTGCGCCACGAACGGGGCTAGGCGGGGAGGAACGGCTCCCAGGCCGGGTCGATCGAGCCGGCGCTCGCCATGATCCAGAGGTTGGCCTGCGGCTCGCGGGGCAGGCGCCTCAGGCGGAGGCCGACCTCGGAGAGGAGGCGGTCCTCCTTCCGGGAGTTGCAGGCCCGGCACGAGGCCACCACGTTGTCCCAGGCGTGCGGGCCACCGCGGGAGCGGGGCACGACGTGGTCGATGTTCTCCGCCGCCCGGTTGCAGTACTGGCAGCGGTGACCGTCGCGGGCGAACACGGCCCGGCGCGAGAGCGGCACCCGGTTGCGGTAGGGCACCCGGACGAAGTGGTGCAGGCGGATCACCGCCGGCACGGGCAGCTCCGCCCGCTCAGAATGGAGGACGGCGCCGTTGCGCGCGACGATCTCCGCCTTCTCCTTCAGCACGAGCACCACGGCCCGCCGCATCGGCACGACACAGAGAGGCTCGAAGCTGGCGTTGAGCAGCAGGGCTCTTCCCAAGCGTCGGGACCTCCACGGTCATCGGAGAACGCTGCGAGCTTACCGGGACCGTCCCCCGGTCCGGGCCCGGTTGCCGCCGTCGCGGCACCACTCGAGGTAGGCGACGAGGTCGTGCGGGGCGGGCCGCCCGGCGCTGCCGTACTGGGTCTCGAAGCGGAAGCGGAGGTACTCGCGATCGGGCAGCGGGAGGTACGGCGCGCGCGTCCACCAGCGCGGCCGGGCGAGCCGGTGCACCTGGGCCAGGGCCGTCGGCCACAGCGACGGGCGCACGAGCACGAGCACCACTGCACCCACCCAGAACCCGGTGCCGGGCAACCCCTCCGGGCCCTCGTTCGTCATGTGGTCGCACGGTACCCGGCCCGCGCGACCTGGCGCGGAGCACCCCGAGACCCTCTGGTACCGTCGCGACGCCCGCGCTGGAGGTGTTCGTGGTTCAGCCCACCACCGTGCCGAGCCGCGACTCGTCGTTCGGCCGCCTGTTCTCTGCCCTGCTCAACAACGTCGAGCGTGTGATCCAGGGCAAGCGGGAGCAGGTGCACCTCGCGCTCGGTGTGCCTCCTCGCCGAGGGCCACCTCCTCATCGAGGACGTCCCCGGCGTCGGCAAGACGTCGCTGGCCAAGGCGATCGCGGCGTCGATCGGCGGCAGCTGCCACCGCATCCAGTTCACCCCCGATCTCCTGCCCTCCGACGTCACCGGCGTGTCGGTGTGGAACCGCACCGCCAACGAGTTCGAGTTCCGCCCCGGTGGGATCTTCGCCAACGTCGTGCTGGCCGACGAGATCAACCGCGCGTCACCCAAGACCCAGTCCGCGCTGCTCGAGGCGATGGAGGAGCGCCAGGTCACCGTCGACGCGCACACGTACCGCCTCCCCCGCCCGTTCATGGTGATCGCCACGCAGAACCCGATCGAGCTCGAGGGCACCTATCCCCTGCCCGAGGCGCAGCTCGATCGCTTCCTCATGCGCATCCCGATGGGGTACCCCGCGCGCGACGCCGAGATGGCGATCCTGGAGGCGCAGGGCCAGGCGTCGGCCACCGTCGACGCGCTCGACGCCGGTGGCGAGCGCGATCGACGTCGCCGACGCCGCCGGCCTGGTCGGTTCCGTGCACGTCGCCGCCGAGGTGCGCGACTACGTCCTCGACCTGGTCGCCGCGTCCCGCCGCCACCCCGACCTCGTGCTCGGCGCGAGCCCCCGGGGCTCGCTGTCGTTGCAGCGGTCCGCCCGGGCGCTGGCCGCCAGCTTCGGCCGTCAGTACGTGATCCCCGACGACGTGAAGCGCGTGCTGCCCTCGGTGCTGGAGCATCGGCTCATGCTCGCGCCCGACGCCCAGCTGCGCGGCGTCTCGGCCCACGACGTCGTGCGCTCGATCACGACGTCGGTGCCGGTGCCGGGCGCGGCCGGCGGCTGAGACTCGCGACGTGGCCACCTCGGGCCCCCCCAGCGGGCCCTCGACGACGCGCGCGGTCACGCTGACCCGACGGGGCTGGTCGCTGCTCGGCGCGGCGATGGGGCTCGCGGTCGGCAGCTTCCTCCTCGGCGCGCTCGAGATGCTGGTGCTCGGGGTCGCCGCGTTCGTGCTCGTGATCGCGGTCGCGCTGTGGCTGCGGTTCCAGACCCCACCCGAGCTGGCGGTGAGCCGGCGGGTTCGACCGGACCGCCTCCACGTCGGCAGCGAGGGCCGCATCGACCTCCTGGTCGAGAACCTGGGCCGGCGCGCCACTCCCCTGCTCGCCGCCACCGACTGGTTCGACGAGGGCCGGCGCGCCGCGCGGTTCCTCGTACCGCCGCTCTCGCCCGGGGCGACCGCCCGCGCCGCGTACCGCATCCCGACGCGTCGACGCGGCCGCTACCGGGTCGGGCCCCTCGCGGTGTCGGTCACCGATCCGTTCGGTCTCGCCCGGCGCAGCGAGCCGAGCGCAGGCGAGGCGGACCTCGTCGTGCGCCCGCGCGTGCACGAGATCGTGGCGCCGGTCGCGGTCGGGAGCCGGATCAGCGCCGAGCACGAGGCGACGTCGGCGCGCGCGGTCGTGAGCGATCTCGGCGACGAGTTCGTGACCCTCCGCGACTACCAGGTGGGCGACGACCTGCGGCGCGTGCACTGGCGCTCGACCGCCCGCACCGGCGAGCTCATGATCCGCCAGGACGAGGCCCGGTGGCGTTCCCGCGCCGCGGTGGTGCTCGACGTCACACCCGGCGCCCACGACGCGGAGTCGTTCGAGGTCGCGGTCGAGGCGGCGGCGTCGGTCACCGCGCGCCTCGTGCGGTTGCGTCGGCGGGTCGAGGTCGTCACCAGCGCCGGCGAGGTGCTCGGCACCGGCGGCGACCCCCGGCACGACGTGATCGACACGCTGGCCACGGTCGGCCCCGACGAGCGCGACCGGCTGCCCGCGGTGCTCGAGAACCTGCGGGCGCACCGGCGCGTCGACCTCGTCGTCGCGATCCTCGGCCGGGTCTCGCCCGACACGCTGCACGCGCTCGCCGCGCTCGCAGGCATCGGAGTGGTGGTCGTGCTCACCCGCCCCGCCGCCGTCCCTGCCGCCGCGTCCGTGCTGGTGGTCGACGCGTCGGCCGCGCCGTTCGCGACGGCGTGGAACCTGGCCCTCACCCGCGCGTCGGTCTCCCGCGCGAGCACCACACCGTGGCTCGGCGCGCCCGCTTCGTAGCGCCGTTCGCGCTGGCGGCGTTGAGCGCGGTCGCCGCGCTCTCACTGGCGCGCGTCGTCGACTCCGGTCGGTTCGCGCTGCCGGTGCTGGGGGCGGCCCTTCTCCCCCACGCGCTCGGCGCGCTGGTGCGGCGGCGCAACTGGCCGGTGTGGGTGGGCGTGGTCGTGGCCCTCGTGGGCGTAGCGGTCTTCGTGCTGCTCGCGCTCGAGCCGTCGACCACCACCCTCGGTCTCCCGAGCGGCGACACGTGGCGCGCGCTCGACCGCCAGCTCACCGGCGGGTGGCACCTGCTCCGCACCGCGCCGGCACCCGCACCCGCCACCGACGGAGCGATCCTGCTCGCCGTGCTCGCGGTGTGGTGCATGGCCGCGATCGCCGACTGGCTCGCGTTCGGACGGCAGGCGACGCTCGCCGCGATCTCACCCGCGCTGGTGTTCTTCGTGTGGACGTCGACGCTGGGCACCAGCGACTGGCGCGTGCTCCTCACCGTCGGTTTCTGCGTCGCGGCCGGCGCGTTCCTCCTCGCCCAGAACCTCGCCGTGCTCGACCGGCGTCGGCACTGGTTGGTCTCGCAGCACGCGGCGCGCCCGCGGTGGCTGGCCCCGGCCGCGCTCCTCGGCGGCGCCGCGGTGCTGGTCGCGCTCGTCGTGGCCCCGGCGATCCCGGGCGCCGGCTCCGATCCTCTGCTCGACGTCGCCAACGCCGGCCGCGACGATTCCGCGGGCCACAGCTACCGACCCTCGCTCGCGCCGTTCGTCGACATCGGCGCCAAGCTCGGCGACGTGAACGACGAGGAGCTGTTCACCGTGCGGGCGTCCCAGCCCGAGTACTGGCGCATCGCCGCCCTCGACCAGTACACCGGCGCGGGTGGCGGTCAGTGGACTCTGAGCGCGCAGGGCGAGGGCAGCGTACAGGTCGGCCTGCCGAGCGACGAGCAGGGTGGGTTCGAGCAGCACTTCGCCGTCGGCCCGCTCGGCGAGCGGTGGCTGCCTGCGGCGTACAAGCCCGTCGCCATCAGCCTCGACAACACGCTGGTGGTGCGCTCCTCGGACACCATCGTCGCCGACGCGGGCGACGTGAGCCACCTGCGCTACAAGGTGGTGTCCGACCTGCCGGTGGCGGCGGGCACCGAGTTCGACGCGCAGCAGCTCGAGACCATAGGCGAGCCGGTACCCGCCGCCATCCGCCCGTACACGCGGCTCACCCGGACGCCCGAGATCGAGCAGATCCGCCAGCGCGCCGAGCAGATCGTCAACGACGCCCAGGCCACCAACCCGTACACGAAGGCCAAGGCCCTGCGCAACTACTTCCGCGGGTCCGGGTTCGTCTACGACACCTCGGTCGACAGCTTCGACAACGGATCGGCCATCCTCCAGTTCCTGAACGAGAAGCGCGGGTTCTGCGTGCAGTTCGCAAGTGCGTACGCGTTGATGGCGCGCACGCTGGGCATCCCGGCGCGCGTCGCGGTCGGGTTCACCCCCGGCGCGCGGGACGCGAACGGCACGTTCCACGTCTCGAGCCACGACGCACACGCGTGGCCCGAGATCTACCTCAACGGTCAGGGCTGGACGCACATGTTCGACCCCACGCCGTCACGACAAGGCGTGGCGCCCGCGCCCGGTGGCAGCGACCTGCCCAACGACGCCGACGTCGCCATCGCGACCCCGGTGACCCCGGCGACGACGCCCACCACCGCGGCGACGCCGACCCAACCCAGCCGCGGCGGGACCGGTGGGTCCGCAGCGACGGCCCCGACGCCGGCGGCACCGACGGTCGCGCCGACCGTGACGGCACCGTCGTCCGACGACGGTCTCGGGCCCTGGTTCGTGGTGGTGCTCGTCCTCGCGCTGTTCGCGGTGGTCGTGCTCGCCTACGTCGGTGCCGTGCTCATGGCCAAACACCGTCGTCGCGCCCGCCGTCGCGACGCCGACGACCCCGCGGTCGCGGTCGCGGGTGCGTGGGACGAGGCGCTCGACCGGCTGCGAGAGGCCTCGCTCGCCCCCGATCCCGCGCAGACCCCGATCGAGGTCGCGCGCACGGTGCCCGGCGCCGCCGGTGCACCCGCGGCGCGGCCGCTGCACGACCTCGCGCGCGTGTACAGCGCGGCGCGTTACGGCGACGCGGTCACCGGGCACGACGACGCGCGGGAGGCGTGGACGTCGCTCGACGACCTCGAGCGCGCGCTCGACGACGGCGTGTCGTGGGCGCGCCGGTGGCGCCGCCGTCTCGCCATCTCCACCTTCACCCGGCGCTGACCCGGCTCGGGTCAGCGCCGGAGCGTCAGCCGCCGCGGCTGGGATGGCTGTCGCCGGCGCGCAACCCGGCGACGAACGCGTCGCGGTCGGCATCGAACGCGCGCACCTCGTGCTCCACCTCGTCGGCGAAACGGTCGACGGCGACGAACAACGCAAGCTGTCCGTGCCGGAGCGCGTCGAGGATCTGCCCGTCGTCGCGGCACGCCCACACCGAATCGCCGTCGGTGACCAGGCGCAGGCCGGTGATGTCGTCACCGGTGCGCAGCAGCTCGGTCACTGCCCGCCGGATCCGCGGCATGGGCAGACCGGCATCGAGCAGGGACGCCACCATGCGCAGCGCGACGAGGTCGCGGAAGGAGTACGGCCCCGAGGGTTCGGCATCGTCGGGGACGACGAGCCCGATGCGGCGCCAGACGTCGAGCTGTGCGGGGCTGCACCCGGAGAGCCGGGCGGCCTGGATCGCGGTGTAGCCCACGGAGCGCCGGGTTCAGGACGGCGGGTCGTCGCGGCCGAAGCGCTCGCGCCAGCGATTACCCGCGTTGCCGAGCATGTTCTTCAGCGCGCCGTTCCGCATCGAACCGGTGAGGCTCTCCATCCCCGCGCGCCCGAGCTTGCGCACGTTGTGCTCGATCGCGAGCGCGCAGCCCAGCATCACGAGGAAGCCGACCACGCCGAGGATGAGCGTGGTCGTGAATGTGAACACCATGAGAAGGAGCCCGGCGATGAACCCGACCACCGCCCACTTGATGACCCGGGCGGAGTGCCGGTAGAGCGTCGTGTCGGAGACCTGCTGCACCAACTTGGGGTCGGTGGCCGACAGGTTCTCCTCGATCTCCCGCAGGATCCGCTGTTCGTCCTCGGAAAGCGGCATCTCTCCCATTTCCCGTCCCGGGTCCGGTGGCCCCGACTCGGAGGCCGGACCCGATCCTGTGGTGCTCATCCATTCTCGCGCACGCCTCAGGACCACTCAACGCGATGGGGGCCCGGGGCCTTCCCTTGGCAGGCTATTCGCCCGTCCGGGGCCTACGGCACCAGGCCCGAAGCGGGCCCGGACCGCGTCCACCGAACGCTCCAGCGCCGCCTCGCGCCGCGCGTCGCCCGGAGGCTCCGTGGCGCCGGCCTCGTCGGCGCCTCGGTCGGGATCGGGATCGGGGAAGAGCGTGCCCTGGTTCTCCGCGGCCGGTGCCGGCTCCGGGTCCCGGCGCACGAGCTGCTGGGCGGAGATGCCCAGCAGGCGCACGCCTCGCCCGACCTCCAGCGCCCCGAGCAGCTCGCGGGCCACCCGACCGATGTCGGCGGCGAGGTCGGTCGGTTCCGCGAGCGTGCGGGAGCGGGTGATGGTCTTGAAGTCGCCGAAGCGGACCTTGAGCTGGACGGTCCGGGCGGCGGCGTGTGCGGCCCGGAGACGCGACGCCACCCCGTCGGCCAGACCGACGAGCTGGTGCTCGAGCGCGGCGTGGTCGTGGAGGTCGCTCGGGAACGTCTGCTCGTGGCCGATCGACTTCACCTCCTGGTCGGCGACGACCGGCCGCTCGTCGCGGTTCCAGGCGAGAGCGTGGAGGTGATGACCCGAGGAGTTGCCGAGGGTGCGCACGAGCGTGTCCTCGGGGATGGCGGCGAGGTCGCCGACGGTCTCGACGCCGAGGGTGGCGAGGCGGCGCTCGGTGGCCGGTCCCACGCCCCAGAGGCGGCGCACCGGCAGCGGGTGCAGCACGTCGAGCTCGGCGCCCGGCTCCACCACGAGGAGACCGTCGGGTTTGGCGAGATCGCTGGCCAGCTTGGCGAGCAACTTGGTGGTGGCGACGCCGACCGAGATCGTGAGGCGGGTCTCGGCCTTCACCCGGGCGCGGATGGCCCGCGCGATGTCGGGCCCGGGGCCGTGGATGCGGCGGACGCCGGCGACGTCGAGGAACGCCTCGTCGAGCGCGATGGGTTCGACCAACGGGGTGTACGAGCGCAGGATGCGCATGACGTCGGTGCTCACGTCGCGGTAGAGGTCGAACCGCGGCGCGAGGAACACGCCGTTCGGGCACGCACGGCGCGCCCGCGACATCGGCGTCGCCGAGTACACGCCGTACGCGCGCGCCTCGTAGCTCGCGGCCGCCACCACGCCGCGCCCGCCGAGTCCGCCCACGATCACCGGGCGACCGACCAGGCTCGGGTCCTCGCGCTGTTCGACCGACGCATAGAACGCGTCGAGGTCGACGTGGAGGATGCTCGCGACCTCGCGGGCGCTCACGTCGTACCGGTGCGCACCACCCGGAGTGCGTCGCGGCCCGTGCCGAAGACGTCGTAGGCGTACTCGCGCGCGTCCTCGGGCCCCCAACGGTGCTCGATCCAGTCCGCGAGGGGCTCCCGCACCCACGGCGCGCACAACGCCAGGAACTCCGAACAGGCGTCGGCGGCGGCGAACGCGGCCTCCACGACGATGCCGTCGGGATCGTCGACCACGAGATCGCCCTCGAAGGCGAGCGCGCGGTGGACCTCGCACCGCATCACCCACCCCATCTCGACCGCGGTGGCGCGGACTTCGTAGAGCGGTCCTTCCCAGTCGGTGACGCGGAGGCCGGTCTCCTCCTCCACCTCACGCGCGAGGCCGGCCCGCAGGGACGCGTCGGTGGCGTCGATCACGCCGCCCGGTGTGCTCCAGTCGGTGGCCCCGCCGCGCCGTTGGTTGCGGACGAGCAGCAGGCCCTCCGGAGACTCCAGGAGCGCACCGGCGACGGTGAACTCCGAGAGGGCCATGCCCTCAGTGTCGCGCGCGGCGGACCGTCCGCACCCGGTCGCGCAGGCCCCACCAGGTGACCAGGAGGAAGGCCTCCACGACGATCCGGCCCGACATCTTGGACCGACCCAGGCTGCGGTCCCGGAACTCGATGGGCACCTCGACGATGCGGCCACCGTTGCGCTCGGTGAGGTAGGTCATCTCCACCTGGAAGCCGTAGCCGTCGGCGCGCACGCGGTCGAGGTCGATCTGCGAGAGGTTGCGCTGGTGGTACGCGCGGAACCCGGCGGTGGCGTCCTGCACCGAGAGCCCGAGCATGGTGCGGGCGTAGAGACCCCCGCCGCGCGAGATCGCCCGCCGGAGCCACTTCCAGTCCGGGATGGCACCACCGGGCACGTACCGGGATCCGATGGCGAGATCGGCGCCGTGCTCCACCGCCGCGACGAGCTCGGGGAGCACCGCGGGGTCGTGCGACAGGTCGGCGTCCATCTCGATCATCACGTCATAGCCGCGTGCGAGCCCGACGCGGAACCCGGCGCGGTACGCGGAGCCGAGACCGGACTTCGACGCGCGTCTCAGCACGTCGATGCCACCCAACAGCTCGCCGAGCTTCTCCGCCTGATCGGCGGTGCCGTCGGGACTGCCGTCGTCGATCACCAGGATGTCGGCGTCGGGCAGCGCGACCCGGGTGCGCTCGAGCACGTCCTGGATGTTTTCGATCTCGTTGTACGTCGGCAGCATCACGAGGACGCGCATCGCGGGCGAGCCTACCGGCCAGGTAGTTGCAAGCTCCTGCATGGCAATACCATCGGCCGATGGCCGATCCTCCTGAACCGGATCCGGCGGAAGAACCGACCCCGCCCATGCTCCCGTCGCGCGGTGCGTTCCTGCTCGCCTTCGGCGCCGTGGTGCTGGCGGGGATCCTGGGTGGGATCATCGGCTACGGCATCGCCGACGTCAGCTCGCACTCCGACGTCTCGCACCTGCTCGGCACGTTCGTCGGCTCGGTGATCGGCGCCGGGGGCGTCGGCATCGTCGCGGTGCTCGTGCTGCGGGCCATGGCCGAGTGGCGCCGCCAGAACCCCCCGTCCTGACGCCGCCGTTCCCGACACCGGAGCCGTGGGTCAGGGGCCGAAGGT
Organism: uncultured Actinomycetes bacterium; assembly: GCA_963819475.1. Classification (GTDB taxonomy): domain Bacteria; phylum Actinomycetota; class Acidimicrobiia; order IMCC26256; family DASPTH01; genus DASUAS01. Next base: position 238,173 of record CAWFWE010000006.1, on the reverse strand, counting down.
GAGCTTGCGGAAGGGCTCGGCGTAGCGGATGCCGGCGGCGGCGCCGGCGTCCTCGGCGCGCTGGCGCAGGAAGTCGCGGAACCAGTCGCCGGCCTCGACGAGCTGGCTGGCGTGGCAGAACAGGCCGTCGATCTTGCGCTCGAGAGAGTCGCTGATGTCGATCCAGCAGTTCGGCTCGAGCGTGCCCGACAGGTAGACGTCGCGCACGTGGTGGACCGCGAGGCCCTCGGCGATGTGCTCGGGGAAGTAGTGCGGGTTGCCCGCTGACGGCGCCACCGCGTCGAGGGTCGCCCACCCGGTGACGCGGTGGTCGCGGTGGTTGTAGTAGCCGTCGCCGAAGAACACCGCGGTCGGGTCGGGGCAGAGCACCGCCTCCGGCGCGACCTCGCGGATGACCCGGGTGATCTCGCCCCGCAACGCCTGGTCGTCGGGGAGCTCGCCGTCGGGATGGCCGAGGTGCCGGGCGCCGGCGAACCCGAGCAGCGCCGCCGCCTTCGCCGTCTCCTCGACCCGCAGCGCGGCGAGCGCGTCGAGGTCGGCGGCGGGGTCCTGCGAGCCCTTGTCGCCGCGGGTGGTGATGAGCACCCACACCTCGGTGCCGGCGGCCGCCCACGTGGCCAACGTGCCCCCGGCCGAGATCTCGGGATCGTCGGGGTGCGCGTAGACGGCCAGCGCGCGTGCGGGCCTCTCGTCTGACGCGACCATGCCCACGAATGTAGCGGTCGGCCCGCCGGCCTCAGCCGCGACGTGCGATCCGGTGGAGCGCGTCGACGGCGCGGGCCAGCCCGGCGTCGTCGACGTCGCGGTGGGTCACGAACCGCACGGTGTCGACGTCGATGGTGCCCGCCAGCACCCCCTCGGCCCCGAGCGCGTCGAGGAGGTCGGGCGGCAGGGCTGCGGCGCGGGCGCACACGATGTTGGTCTCGACCAGTGCGGGGTCGACGCAGTCGGGGAACAGCTCCGCGAGCACGTCGGCCAGCGTGCGCGCCCGGGCGTGGTCGTCGGCCAGGCGTTCCACCATGGTTTCGAGCGCGACGACGCCGGCGGCGGCGATCACCCCCGCCTGGCGCATGCCCCCGCCGAGACGGGCGCGTTGCTCGCGCGCCTCGGTGATCAACGCCCGCGCTCCGCAGAGCAACGAGCCCACCGGTGCGCTCAACCCCTTCGACAGGCAGAACATGGTGGTGTCGGTACCGGCGGTGAGGTCGCTCGGCGCGGTGCGGAGCGCGACGGCGGCGTTCCAGATCCGCGCACCGTCGCAGTGCACCGCGACGCCGGCGTCGCGCGCCACCGTGGTGACCGCTTCCAGCTCGGCGACGCGCCAGGGCCGCCCGCATGCGGGCATGTGCGTGTTCTCCACGAACAACGCGGAGATCGCGGGCAGGTGGTGCTGCTGCGACGCTGCGGACCGCGCCACGTCGGCGGGCGCCAGCGTGCCGTCGGCGTCGGGCAGCGGCCGGAGCTGCGCGGCGCTGTTGGTCGCCGCCGCCGCGTGCTCGTAGCGGTAGACGTGAGCCCGTTCGCCGCAGAGCACCTCGGTGCCCGGACGGGCGAGGAGCCGCAGGGCGAGCTGGTTGGCCATCGTGCCCGACGGCACGTAGAGCGCGGCCTCCTTGCCGAGCAGCCCCGCCGCCAGCGACTCCAGCCGGCGCACGGTCGGGTCCTCGCCGTACGCGTCGTCGCCCACCTCGGCGTCGGCCATCGCTCGCCGCATCTCCGGTGTCGGCGTGGTGACCGTGTCGGAGCGGAGGTCGACGACGTGGGGTACGAAAGCGGTCATCGCGCCGGACGCATCGGTCGGAGCAACCCCTCCTGCGCCACGCTCACCGCCAGCGTGCCGTCGGCGCAGAAGATCTGACCGGTCGCGAAGCCCCGCGCCAGGCCCGCGGACGGGCTGTGCACGTGGTACAGCAGCCACTCGTCGGCGCGGAACGGGCGGTGGAACCACATCACGTGGTCGAGGCTGGCCATCATGAAGCCGGGATCGTCGGGGCCGAGGGGATGCGGCAGCGTGGCGGTGCCGAGCAGCGTGAGGTCGGAGGCGTACGCGACCACACACGAGTGGAGCAGCGCGTCGTCGGGCAGACGGCCGCGCGTGCGGAACCAGGTGTCCTGGTCGGGCTCGCGCACCGGCGTGCCCCGGTTGGGGCCGGGATTCCAGGGGTCGCCGACGTGGCGGAAGTCGAGCGCGTCGATCACGTGCGGCGCGCCCTGCCGGTCGATGGTCTCGGGCCCCTCCTCCGGACGCCGGCCGGGGTCCGCCAGGGAGTCCGGCGACGGGACCTCGGGCATGCGGTCGTAGTGCTCCGGGCCCGCTTCGGGGACGTGGAACGACGCAGCCAGGTTGAAGATGGCCTGACCGTGCTGGATGGCCACGACGCGGCGCGTGGTGAAGCTCCCACCGTCGCGGATGCGGTCGACGTCGTACACCACCGGGATCTTGGGGTCGCCCAGCTTGAGGAAGTACGCGTGCATCGAGTGCACCCGCCGTTCGGCGTCGACGGTGCGCCCGGCCGCCATCAAGGCCTGGGCCAGGACCTCGCCGCCGTAGAGCCGCACCCGGTCGCGGTCGCGGCTGTACCCCCGGAACAGGTTGACCTCGAGCTGCTCGAGGTCGAGCAGGGAGACGAGATCATCGAGGGCACCCATCGGTTGAAGCTACCTGCCGATCTACGCGAAGAAGACGGAGGCCACTTCGAGGAGGTCGGGATCGACGGTCTTCAGCTGGCGGACCGCGTCGCCGATGGGTACGCGTTCGATCCGGTCGCCCTGCAACGCGACCATCGTGCCGAAGGCGCCGTCGTGCACGGCGTCGATGGCGGCGATGCCGAACCGCGTGGCGAGGACGCGGTCGTACGCGGTGGGCGTACCACCCCGCAGCACGTGCCCGAGGATCGTCACCCGGGTCTCGAATCCGGTGCGCCGGCCGATCTCGTCCTGGATCACGTTGCTGATGCCGCCCAGGCGAACGTGCCCGAATTGGTCGACCTCGCCGCTCTGCACCGTGATCGTTCCCTCCTTGGGCGACGCGCCCTCGGCGACCACGACGATCGAGTAATTCGCGCCCCGGCGGTGCCGCTGCTCGATGCGCTCGCACACCGCGGCGATGTCGAACGGCACCTCGGGCACCAGCACGAGGTCGGCACCGCCGGCAATTCCGGAGTAGATCGCGATCCACCCCGCGTGGCGGCCCATGACCTCGACGACCATCACGCGGTCGTGGCTCTCCGCCGTGGTGTGCAGCCGGTCGATCGCATCCGTCGCGATCTGCACCGCGGTGTGGAACCCGAAGGTGAAGTCGGTGGCGGCGAGGTCGTTGTCGATGGTCTTGGGCACCCCGACCACGGCGACGCCCGACTCCTCGCCCAACCGGGCGGCCACGCCCAGGGTGTCGTCTCCACCGATGGCGACGAGCGCGTCGATGCGCGCGCGCGCCAACGTGTCGAGGGCACGCGCGGGGCCGTCCTCCATCTGGAACGGGTTCGTGCGCGACGTGCCCAGGATGGTGCCGCCGCGATGGACCAGCCCGCGCGTCGCCGCGACGGTGAGGTCGACGCGTTCGTCGTCGATCACGCCGCGCCAGCCGTGGCGGAACCCGACGACCTCGTCGCCGTAGAAGGCCTGGCCCTTGCGGACGACGGCGCGGATCACCGCGTTGAGCCCCGGGCAGTCCCCCCCACCGGTGAGCATGCCGATGCGCATGACCACCAGTGTGCAGCATCGTCGGTAGTGTTCGGAGCATGAGCGACGTGGCCCCCGGCCCGGAAGGCACACGGGCCACGCGGGCGTGGTACACGAAGGTGTCAGCGAATCGTCGCCTGCTGTTCGCGGGTCGCCACTACGACGACGTGGCGGTGACCGACGGGCAGGTGGTGGTGCGGACGCGCCGCGGCCACGTGTTGCTGCAGGCACCGGCGGGATCGCTCGAGGTCGTGCACGTGCGCAACGGCCTCCTCCTCCAGGTCCTGGCGCGCGACCAGGAGCAGAACACGCACGTGTTCGAGTTCCGCCCCCGCCGGCATGCCGAGGGACGGGCCCTCGCCGACGCACTGCGCTGACCGGCATTGACCGTCGTCCTCGCCATCGATGCCGGCACGACCGGCGTGCGCACGGTCGCGGTGGCCGCCGACGGCCTCCCCCGCCACTACGCGTACCGCGAGTTCCCGCAGCACTTCCCACGGTCGGGATGGGTCGAGCATGACCCCGACGACATCTGGGGCGCGGTCCAGGCGACGTTGAGCGACGTCGTCGCCGCGCTCGAGGGTGAGACGGTCGCCGGGATCGGCATCACCGATCAACGCGAGACGGTCGTCGTGTGGGACCGGTCGACCGGTCGCCCCCGTCACCGGGCCATCGTGTGGCAGGACCGTCGCACCGCGTCGCGCTGCGACGAGCTGCGCGCCGCCGGAGTGGAGCCCCTGATACGTGAGCGCACCGGCCTCGTGCTCGACCCCTACTTCTCCGCCACCAAGCTCGAGTGGCTGCTCCGCGAGGGCGGCGTCGACACCGACGCCGCCCTCGCGTTCGGCACCGTCGATTCGTGGGTGTTGTGGAACCTCACCGGCGCGCACGCGACCGAGCCGTCGAACGCCAGCCGCACGATGTTGTTCGACATCGACCGCGGCGCGTGGTCCGACGACCTGCTCGAGCTCTTCGGCGTGCCGCGCTCCTGCTTGCCGGAGGTCCGCCCGAGCAGCGGGCGCTTCGGGATCACCGATCCCGACCACGCCGCGGGGCTGCGCGTGCCCGTCTCGGGCATCGCCGGCGATCAGCAGGCCGCGCTGTTCGGCCAGGCGTGCTTCTCCCCCGGCATGACCAAGAACACCTACGGCACCGGATCGTTCGTACTCGTCAACCTGGGCGACTCGCACCCGCCACCAGTCGACGGACTGCTCACCACGGTGGCGTGGCAGCTCGGCGAGGCCACGACCTACGCCATGGAGGGGTCGATCTTCGTCACCGGCGCGGCGGTGCAGTGGCTGCGCGACGGGCTCGGCATCATCGACGCGTCGTCGGAAGCCGGACCGCTCGCGGCGAGCGTGCCCGACCCCGACGGCGTCGTGTTCGTGCCCGCGTTCACGGGGCTCGGCTCGCCGTACTTCGACCCGTACGCGCGCGGCGCAGTGTTCGGGCTCACGCGGGGCACGACCCGCGCGGACCTTGTGCGTGCGGTCGTCGAGGCGATGGCGTGGCAGACCGCCGACGTCATCGACGCCGTCACCGCGGCCGCCGGCATCCCGCTCACCGAGCTACGCGTCGACGGTGGCGCCAGCGCGATGGACGTGCTGTGCCAGTTCCAGGCCGACGTGCTGGGGGTCACGGTGCGCCGGCCGGTGGCCACCGAGACCACCGTGCTCGGCGCCGCCTCCCTCGCCGGGATCGCCGAAGGGGTGTGGGCGTCACCGGCCGAAGCGGCGTCGGCGTGGCGGGAGGACGCCGCGTTCCTCCCGGCGCCGCTCCCCCGCGCCGACGAGCGGCGGGCCGACTGGCGTCGTGGCGTCGACCGTGCCCGCAACTGGGCCGCTCCCCACGCCTGATCGCACGCGCAATTGACCGTGGTCAGCGGGGAACCGGCACGGTCGCGCCGCGGTCGTCCTTCGCCAGCCGGACGATCTGGTACCCGGCGTCGTTGACCTGGGCAGGCAGCCGCACGATGGTCTCGCGATCGCGGTCCCGGATGTCCTCGGGGAGCTCCGTCCAGCCCACGAGGTAGGGCGTCGTCCTGCGCTTCGCGTCCCGTTCCGGATCGGGCCGCCACCCCGCCGCGCGCCGCTCGACGACCCACCGCTCGTGCTCCATCTCCGCGAGGAGCTCGATCTCGTCGCGCGTGAACGAGAAGCAACCGCAGTCGACGTCCTCGAGCGGCACGAGCCCGCAGCCGACCGCGTCGAGCTTCGCGCCGATGTGGGCGGCCTGGGCGCGGTTGGAAGCCTTCAGCGCCTCGGGCAGCCTCGACCACGGCACCAGCGCCGCGTCGGCCGGCGAGAGCGAGCCGTCCAACGAGCGCGACCTGACGTAGGCCGCGTGGATCGCCCGGCCGAGGAGCTCGAAGATGCCGTCTTCGACCAGGTCGCGGGTACAGATCTGCGCGCCCAACCCCACGATCCGGACGACATCGTCGGTGTCGGCGGCCTCGTCGACGAGGATCGCGAGCCCGCCCGCGTGATCCGAGCACACCACGACCCGCGACCCCGACGAGCGCGCCGCGGGCTTGAGCGCGAGGGCGGCCGCGACATTGACGTCGTTGCGCGTGTCGCACAGGTACACGACCGCGCCCGACCCACCTATTGGCAGGATCGACGTCGACCGGACGGCGACCGGGTCGAGCCCGGCGTCGACCGGTCGGACGTCGGCAAGACGGGCGATCGAGGGGTGGCGGGCGGCGAGCGCCTCGACCCGCCGCGTCGCGTCCGGCGCCACGACGAGGAGCGAGGCCGGCGCCGCCGACCGAGAGCTTGCCATGAGGGCCGCCGCGTGCCGCACCACCGACGCGGCGAGCGGTCCGGATCCCACCACGATGACCGCCGCGGCGTCCGGAGGCTCGGCGCGGAGCAGGAACCGCGCCGCCTGGTCGTGGTAGTTGAAGAAGTCGACTCGGAACCGGCCGTCGCGCGCCGACTCCATCGCATGCTGCTTCAGAAGCGCGCACACCTCGGGATCGGTCGAGTGGGCGAGGCAGTCGAGGGCATCGCCCCTGCGCCCCGCGACCAGCTCCTGCGCTTGGACGAGCACCTCGAGGTTGGTCGCGTCGTCGGCAGAAACGACCAGCCGGCGCGCGCGTTGGATGCGGGCTCTCGAGAGCACCGCCTGTTCCCGCGCGTCGCCGATCACGACGATGATGCCAACTTCGCGCGCCGCACCGACGTTGGGGCCGCTCGCGTCGACCTCGATCCCGACGACCCGCGTGCCCGCGGCGCGCATCGCCTGCGCGAACGCGAGGCCCATGTCGCCGAGACCGACGATCACGGTGTGGCGCCGGAGGAACGGCAACCGGACCTGCTGGAACCGGTCGCGGAACAACATCACGAGACCGGCGAACGCCCCGTAGATGACGACGACGGGGAGCAGGAACCGTGCGACCTGATAGGTCCACGGAATCGACGTCCCTGTGCCCGCATTGCCGGTCGAGAACGACAGCGTGGCGAGATCGCGGTACAGGAGGGTCAGCACGGAGCTGTCACCGTGCCCGTCGATCGCCATCCTCCTCAAGCCCACGAAGCCGAGCACGAAGCCGAGCAGCGCGAGGCAGGCGAGGACGATCCACCGGTTGCGCGAGTCGAACGTCGAGCCCCAGAACGTCGACACGCGCGCGCGGACGCGCGCGGTGATCGGGGACTTGCGATCCTTCGGGCTCACGACCAGTCGAGAAACGTGAGATCCTCGAGCCCGGGCTCGGGGTGCTCGCGGGTGCTGGCGAGGAACTCCTGCTTCCCGACCTGGTTCTCGTACTGGCCGGCGAACGAGCGGGACATCGCGACGACGCCCTCGCGGAGCCGCGCAACGTTGTCGATGCAGTCGTCGATCGCACCACCGATGTAGTCGTAGCCGTGCGCGCGCAGGATCCGCGACACGAACCCGTAGCCGAGCGCGATGTTCTGGGTCGGGATTCGGAGGGTTCGCTCCGTTCCCCCCGCCACCTTCTCGTTGTATCGATGGACTTCGAACTGGAGGCGACGAGCCCACTCCGCAGCCTCACTGGCCTGAGCGAAGATCAACAGGTACCCGTTGCGTACGGGGCGCACGACGAGGCAGTCCTTGCCGTACGTGCTGACCTCGCGGGCGACGAGGCGGTCGTAGGCGGCGAGCATCTTCAGCCACGGCTGCTCACCCTGGTCGACGGCCGATTCCGCGAGATCGGTGCAGACGACCGTCTGGTTCGACGACCTCGGCGCCCACGACTCCTCGGCGGAGAACGCGAGCCCCCGGATCCTCGGCTCGAGCAGAGGGGTGAGCGCGTCGCAAAGGTACTGCATGTCGTCGTCGTCGACGCGTTCGCCGGACAGGCCCGACGACTCCAGGCGGTATCCACCCATGTCGTGGTCGAACGGGCAGAGGAAGTAGTCGAACTGCAGGAGACGCCGCAGCCGATCGTCCTGGACGTCGAGATCGGGCGACAGCAGCACGCAGCGGACGTTCTCGCCCACGGTGCGCCGGGCCTGGTCGCCCGTGAACCCGTCGGCGACCAGCTCGCGTTCGAGCTCCTCGGCCAACAGGCCGAGTCGCAGCATGTCGGCGTAGGTGCGCAGGAAGTACGTGTACACCACGTCCTGGCCCAGGTTCTCGAGCATGGCCCGTTTCACATCGGGGCTGCGGTCGCCGTAGAAGTTCGCGGCGATCACCCACACGTGACCGCCGGGCGGGCACGACAGCTCCCATTCGCCGAGCGCCGGGATCGAGTGCCGGTCGTCGCGGGGATGGATGCCGCCGCGCCAGATGCCGAGCACCTGCTCGACGAGCGTTCGCATCTCGTACTCGTGGCCGTACGCCTCGAGATGGTCGGACAACCGCTTCTGACCCATCGTGGCGGCGTAGTGGTACTCGCCGGTCCGGCCGACGAACTCGCTGGACCGATAGGACCAGAACTCCCCCTTGTCGAAGAGGAACCATCCTCCGAGGTGGGGCCACGTCGGGAGCTCGTCGACCGACAACACCGGGGACGCACCGCGCTTGGGGAGGTCGACCGAGTGGTGGATCTCGATGGTGCTCGTCGTCAAGCGCGGGAACGCGCGCAGCTCGGACGCCTCGAGCATGCGCGGGTCCGCGACGCGGGGTGGATCGGCTTCCTCCCACCGACCGGTGGTGTCGAGCACCGCGATCACCCGTTCCAGCTCGACGACCGCGCCACGCTGCTCGGCGACGGTGTCGAGGATCTTCCGCAGCGCCGGCACTGCGCTGGGATCGAGGTCGGCGTCGTTCCCGAGCCAGATCGTCGAGAACGAGTCGAAGTCTTCCTTCTGCACCGAGCCCGGCGTGTGGTGTCGATACGTCTCGGCGAAGGCCTTGTCGTCACGCTGCGGTCCACCGGCGAACCGCGAGATGCGATTGAACTTGGCGGGGAACGCGGGGCACCCGGTGGCGTCATCGGGTTCGCCCAGCTCGTGCAACAGGTCGAGGATCTCCCCCACGTTCCGACCACCGTCGATGTGCACGTGGATGTCGCCGGGCGTGCGGAAGTACCCGCGGGGAGTCCCCGGGGTGCGGTAACCGTCGGCCCGGGTGACCGCCTCGCGGCCGGGCGATCTCGGTGGCGGAACGACCGCGGGCCCGTCCGACGCGGGCACCGCTGGGCTCGGCGGGGACTCGCCGCGCTGCACGGCGATGGTGACCACGTCGTCGTCCTCTTCCAGCCAGGCGATCTCGTCGGCGGTCCCGCAACCGACCCCGAGCCGTTGGAGCGCACGCAGGACCCGCGGGAACCACTGGTCGGCCGGGCCGGAGATGTCGATGCGGTTGGCGTCGGCCAACCAGTACCGCACCTGTCCGGGCAACGGAGTCGGGTCGAGCATCAGGGGAAGGCGTGGGCGCCCGGCCTCGAACGCGAGGCTCAGCTCCACCGCCACGTGACGCGATTGCAGGGAGGCGCGGGAGCAGAGCGCGACGACGACCTTGCACGCGTCGATCGCGGCCACGATCTCGTCGGCGTAGTTTTGGGCGCCGTCGATGCTGCGTTCGGCGATCCAGACCGTCGCGCCGACGCCCTCGACGCGGTCGGCCAGCGCCAGCGCGGCAGCGTGGTCCTCGTCCTGCGCGTAGCTGATGAACACCTCGGCACCCGGCGGGTTCACCGTTTCGCTCGCCACGTTCTCATCCCCCCAGAGGCGGTGCAGTGCGCACGATTGACACATTCCGCGGGCCTTTTGTCAAGCAACGCGCGGCCTGCTCCCAATTGCGTCGACCGCCCACCCGGCGTGCTGAAGGCAGGATTTGCCCGTCGGGTCAGCCGAGCTTGGGGAGGGCGCGCTTGATGCCGCGTACGGCCTGGTTGATGCGGTGCTCGTTCTCGACCAGCGCGAAGCGCACGAACCCCTCGCCGCCGGGCCCGAACCCGACACCCGGCGACACCGCCACCTTGGCCTCGCGCACGAGGAGCTTGGCGAACTCGAGGCTGCCCAGCTCCTCGTAGGGCTCCGGGATCGGCGCCCACACGAACATGGTCCCCTGCGGACGCTCGATCTCCCACCCGACCCGGCTCAACCCGTCGACCAACGCGTTGCGCCGCCCGCGGTAGATCGCGTTGGCCTCCGTCGGGTAGTCGGGCGCCTCGTTCATCGTGACCGTCGCCGCGATCTGGATGGGTTGGAACGTGCCGTAGTCGAGGTAGCTCTTCAGCTTGGCCAGCGCCGCGACCACCTCGGCGTTGCCGAGCAGGAAGCCGACGCGCCACCCGGCCATGGAGAAGGACTTCGTGAGGGTGTAGAGCTCGACCGCGACGTCCGACGCGCCCGGCACCTGCAGGATCGACGGCGGGTCGTAGCCGTCGAAGCCGAGGTCGGCGTACGCGAAGTCGTGCACGAGCAGCACCTCGTGCTCGCGCGCGAAGTCGACCATGCGCTGCATGAACTCGAGGTCGACGCATGCGGTCGTCGGGTTGTGCGGGAACGACAGCACGATGACGCGCGGCCGCGGCCACGAGTCCTCCCACGCCTCGAGCAGGTTGTCGAAGAAGTTCTGCTCCGGTCCGAGGCGCACGTGGCGCACCTCGGCGCCGGCGAGGATCGGGCCCCAGATGTGGATCGGGTACGACGGGCTGGGAACCAAGGCGGCGTCACCCGGGCCGAGCAGCACCCACATCAGGTGGGAGAAGCCCTCCTTGGCGCCGATGGTGTTGCACACCTGCGTGTCGGGGTCGAGGGTGACACCGAACTTCCGCTGGTAGAGGTCGGCGACGGCCATCCGCAGCTTCGGGATGCCCCGGCTGGCGGAGTACCGGTGGTTGCGCGGATTGCGCACCGCATCGACCAGCTTGTTGACCGCGACGTCGGGCGACGGCACGTCGGGATTGCCGAAGCCGAGGTCGACGACGTCGACCCCGGCGCGCCGGGCCTCGATCTTCAGGGCGTCCATGATCCCGAAGACGTACGGCGGCAGCGCGCTGATCCGGCGGAACTCCATCTCTATGGTCGACTCCGCTTCGTCGTCCCGCTCATCCGAGCACTCCTTCGCTGCGTCTCCATCGCTATGGTCGACTCCGCTTCGTCGTCCCGCTCATCCGAGCACTCCTTCGCTGCGTCTCCATCGCTATGGTCGACTCCGCTTCGTCGTCCCGCTCATCCGAGCACTCCTTCGCTGCGTCTCCATCGCTATGGTCGACTCCGCTTCGTCGTCCCGCTCATCCGAGCACTCCTTCGCTGCGTCTGCATCTCCTGCACGGTACCAGCGGCCCTCAGCGCAACCGGGGCAGTATCTCCTCCCCCAGGATCCGCGCGTTGTCTGGATCCGAGGAGTCGACGGGCCCGACCATGAGCCACTCGGCCCCCGCGTCGGCGTAGGCGCGGAGCGCGGCGGCCATCACCTCGGGGCCGCCGACGAGCACGTGGTCGCCCGCCCCGAGGCGCTCCGCCTTGATCTCCGCGGCCCGGTCGTCGTCGGCGACGATCACGAGGCCACCCCACGTCACCGTGAAGGGAGCGCGGGCGGCGGCCGCGCGCAGGTTGGCGGCCTGGGTGCGGAACCGCTCGAGCCCCGCGCCCCAGCGGTTCCAGCCGTCGGCGTGCGCAGCAGCGACCTCGCGCACCGCGGGGGCGCTCCCGCCGACCCACACCGGGTAGCCACGGTCGCGCGTCTCGTCGACCGCGTCGCGGAGCGCGGCGACACGCTCCGCGACGCTACCGAAGTCGAGCCCGAAGGTCTCGTTCTCCTCCCGGCTCTCCTGGTCGCCGGCGCCGATGGCGACGAGGAGGCGTTCGGGGCCGAGGATGCGCGCCAGCGTGTCGAAGCCGTTGGCCAGCGTCGCGTACGGCCGCAGCGTCGCGCGCGCCACGAGCGAGCCCACCGCGATCCGTTCCGTCGCCGACGCGACCGCACCCATCAACGCGAACATCTCGAGCGCGGGGCGGCGCCGACCGGCGCGGTCGCGCCGGAACAGGTGGTCGTACGCGAACACGCCGTCGAGCCCCGAGGCCTCGGCCGCGGCCGCCACCGCCAGCGACGTGCCGACGTCGTCGCGGAACGACGGCAACGTGATCCCGACCTTCACCGTCACGTGAGCTCCCGCGCCAGCACCGCGGCACCGATGACGCCGGCGTGACGCCCGAGCGCGGCGGGCACGATCGGGATCTCGGGACGGTAGGCGGCGCCCTCCACGCGGCCCCCGAACGCGGCGCGCACCGGGTCGAGGAGCACGTCGGCCAGGTCGATGAGGCCGCCGGAGACGACGATGAGCGCGGGATCGAGGATGTTGGCCAGCCCCACCAGGCCGACGGCCACGTGCCCGGCGTACTCGGCCATGAGCCCGATCGCCACCGGATCGCCCGCGCGCGGCCTCCCCCACGTGCAGACCGGTGACCGCAGCCTCGTCGCCGCCGGCGAGCTCGAGCACCGCCGGCGCCCGCCCCGCGGCCACCCACTCGCGGCCGAGGGCCCCGAGCGCGGTGCCCGACGCGGTGGCCTCCCAGTGACCCCGCTCCCCGCACGCGCAGAGGGGTCCGTCGGGGTCCACCTGGAAGTGGCCGATCTCGGCGCCGAAGCCGTGGGCGCCGCGCACCACCCGGCCCCGGGTGACGATGCCGCCGCCGACACCGGTGCCGAGCGTGATCAGGAGCACCTCGCGCTCTCCGCGCGCCACGCCGTGGGTGAGCTCGGCCACGACCGCGACGTTGGCGTCGTTGTCGACGACCGTCGGGAGCCCGACGGCCGCTTCCAGGCGCTCGCGCACCGGTGCCTCCAGGAACGCCGGGACGTTGGGCGAGTAGTGGATCACGCCGTCGTGGTCGACCATCCCGGCCGCGCCCACCCCGAGCGCGCGGGCCTCCGGCCGGAGTGGCGCGAACGCCCGCACCGTGCCGGTGATGGTGTCGACGATGCCGTCGAGCGTCTCGGGCGTGGCCGCCCCGCGCTGCTCGACGATCGTGCCGTCCGGATCGACCAACGCGACCCGCAGGTTGGTACCCCCGAGGTCGACCCCGAAGGTCGCGGTGACGCCCACGCTCAGCTGTCGTCGCCGCGCTGCTGGCGCACCACGCGATCGGCGGCGTCGAGGAGCGCCTTCGCGGCGTCGAGCAGCGCGTCGGCCGCCTCCAGCACGTGGTCCCGCACCTCGGGGACCGCGCCGAGCAGCTCGCTGATCACGCTCTCCAGCACCGACGGCGGCGGGAGCGGACGCTCCTCGGTCCCGGCCGACTCGAAGTCGACCCCTTCGGGGTGCGGGGTCGGTTCGCTTCCGGTCATGTTTCCCCGCTCTCGGCGCGGCCTCGACGGCTCGCTCTCTGCCGGCCGCGATACCCGACCGACGGACGTTCGCTCGCACTCCCCGGGCCGCTCAGGGCCCGCGTCGCTGCTCGCCGGGACATCCGGCTCGCGGTCGCTGCGCTCATGCTCCCCGCTCTCCACCACGCGCTTGAGGTCCCGCAACGCGGTCCCGACGATCATGCCCGACGCCTTCCGTTTGATCAGGCCCGGCAACGGGATCGCCAGGTCGACCCGCAAGGTGTAGTCGACGAGCGTGCCGTCACCGGCGGCGTCGAACGCGTACCGGCCGTCGAGCGCACGCAGCATGTCACCCTCGAGCAGCGCCCACGAGAACGCGTGCGGCGCATCGGCGAAGTCGTAGTCGAGGACGTAGCGCACGCGCCGTCCGAGCGCAGCCGCGTGGTACTCCACGCGGGTACCGCGACCGTCGGCGTCGCGCAGGAGCACGGTCACCTGCTTGACGTCCTTCGCCCACTCGGGGTACTCGTCGAACGCGGACGCGCGCGCGAAGCAACGCACCGGCGGCGCGTCGACATGGATCTGCTCGTGCGCCTCGCCCATCATCGACCCCGAGCGATCACCGGCGCGGGCGTGGGCCGGCGGTGGGTCGGGGTGGGAACACCCCGTAGCGGGCCGCCCACACCCCGGCGAGCCCGATCGGCAGCATCGGAACGAGCACCCCGAAGGGCTCCCACGCCACGGTGCCCACCGTGATGGCGAGGCACACGAGGAACAGCAGGAGGAACTTGCGGCGCACCGGCTTGGGTGCCGAGCCCTGGAGGAAGAACAGGTTGGCGACGGCGACGTTGTCGCCCCGACCGCTGCGCGCCACGCCGACGCCGAACGCGTACAGGAACGCGCCGATGGCGACGACGAACAGCAGCAGCGTGACACCGACTGCGACCCCGATCAGGTCGTCGACGCCCAGCGCGACGGGGATCGCGGTCACCGCGAACAGCGCATTGGCGACCCACCCCGCGGTGATGATGCGTCGACCCTGGCGCGCCAGTTGATCGAGGTCGAGGCCGTCGGGCACGACGCCGATCGTACCGGCCGTCATGCCAGGAGCCCGAGGCCGCCGAGGTCGCCGGCGGCGAGCGGCGCCAGCTTCGCCACCAGTCGCTCGTACGCGAACTCGTCGACGGCGCGGGCACGGGCGGCCGCGCCCATCCGCGCCCGCAGCGCCTCGTCGGCGAGGAGCGCGGCGAGCGCGGCGCGCACGTCGACGGCTCGGTTGTCCACCACGAACCCGGTCTCGCCGTCGACCACCGCCTCGTGCGAGCCGCCGCTGCGGCCCGCCACCGCGGGCACGCCGGCGGCGGCCGCCTCGAGGAACACGATCCCGAAGCCCTCCGCCTCCAGCCCACCCCAACGTTCGCGGCACGGCATCGCGAACACATCGGAGCAGGCATACAGCCGCGGGAAGGTGTCGTCGTCGGGGACACGACCCAGGAACCGCACCTGCGCCGCGACGCCGCGTCGCCGGGCGTGCGCCTCCAGGCGCCGGCGATCGCGGCCGCCACCCGCGATCGCGAGCTGCACGTCGGGCAACCCGGCGACCGCGTCGATGAGCACGTCGAACCCCTTGCGCGGCACGAGCCGGCTCACCCCCAGCACCAGCGCGCGATCGGGGTCGAGCCCGAAGTGGAGGCGGGTCGCGCGACGGGCATCGGCGGGCAGCGGGCGGAACCGCTCGGCGTCGACGCCCGGCGGCACGAGCATCCCGGGCAGGCGCCGGCCCGCGGCCCGTTCGGCCTCCCGCAACGGGTATCGGCCGGCGGCGACGACACCCGCCGCCTGACGCAGCACCTCACCGCCCAGGCGACGGCTCACCGGCAGCCGGCCCGGCACCGTGACCTCCGAGCCGTGCACGATCACGAGGTAGGGCGCGGCGCGCAACCGCGGCGCGAGCTGCCCCAACGGCAGCCACGGGTCGAGGAAGATCACGCTCGCCTCGACCTCGCGCGCCAGCGCATCGATGCGACGGGTCAACGATGGGGTCGGGAAGAACTGGCGCTCGGGCGCCCGCACCACTCGGAACGACTGCTGCGCGTCCCACGCCGCGTCGCCCTCGTGGCGGGTGGTGAGCACGGTCGCGTCGTCGGGCGGGAGCCGCCGCCACAGCTCGTAGAGATACGACTGGATGCCGCCGATCTTCGGCGGGAAGTCGTTCGTGACGAGCAGCGCGGTCACGGGATCGACGTGGGCTCGACCGTCGCCGGCGCGACCTCCGCCACCGTCGGGACCCTTCCTTCTGCGTGACCCGCGAAGCCCGTGCGCAGGAGCACGAGCGCCAGTACCGCCAGCAGCGCCGATCCTGCGAACGCACCCTGGTAGCTCGAGACCGCGGCGAGGCCACCCAGCACGATCCCGGCCGCGCCGGTCGAGAAGTCGAAGAACGCGCTCAGCGTCCCGACGACCGAGGCCCGCTGCTGCTCGGGCACACCGCGCAGCGTGAGCAGCAGCGCGGCGGGATACAGGAACGACGAGCCGACCGCGATGGTCACGGCGCCGATGACGAGACCGACCTCGGCGGGCCACGCCGCGACGATCGTGAGCCCGAGCGCGGTCGCGCCGATGGCGATGCTGCCGGCGCGGATCGGTCCCAGCAGGTCGGGCAGGCGCGCGCCGACGATCCGGACGCCGAGCACGATGATCCCGTACACGAGGAACACGAGGCCGACGTCGTCGATCCCGACCTCGGGACCGTACAGGGGGAGGAAGATGCTGAAGCCGGTGATGCCGAGCAGCGTGGCGGCCAGGATGATGCCGGGGCGGATGGCGGCGGGCGCGATCAACGGACCTCGTTCGGCCTGCGCCGTCGGCGTGTGCGTCTCCTTCGTCGCCAGCGCGATCAGCGCGGAGGTGAACGCGCACGCGCCGGCCACGAACCAGACGCGGTCGTAGTGCGAGCGGTCCAGGAGCAGCTCGCCGAGCGCGGGGCCGAACGCGAGCCCGCTCCACACCGCGACCGACCAGTAGCTCACCGCTTCGCCCCGGCGGGACTCCGGTGCCAGGTCGGTGGCCATCGTGGTCCCGCCCACGAAGAAGCACGCCTCGCCCAACCCCATCAGGATGCGAGTGACGATCAACCAGGCGAGCGACTCGACCAGTCCTGCGCACGCGGCCGAGATCCCCACGACCAGGGCGCCGCCCACCATGAGCACCCGCCGTCCGAAGCGGTCACCGATGCGCCCGGCGAGCGGTCGGAGCAGGATGGCACCGACGGCGAGCGCGCCCACTGCCACCCCGACGGCGACGTCGTTGCCCCCGAGCTGCTTGTCGACGTAGCGGGGCACCACCGGCAGCACCGAACCCATCGCGAGGAAGTAGAAGACACCGGAGACGACGACCACGACGAAGCGACGCGTCAGCAGCGGTTCCGCGCGGTGTCGCGCCGTCGGCTCACGACGCGCGTGCACGTTCGAGCGCGTCGGCGAACGACGCACGCTCCTCGATCATCTTGCGATACTGCATGACCTTGGCGGGCATGGAAAATCCGAGCGCGCCGACGAGACGGTCGTTGCGCCCGAACACGGCGACGAAGCGGCGCTCGTCGAGCGAGCCGTACACGACCTCCATCTCGTCGTCGCCCCGGAAGTGGCCGACGGTCTGGATCTTGCGGTCGTACTGGTCCGACCACACGAACGGCACCGGCGCGTACACCTCCGGTGCGTCGCCCTCGGCGACCA
The DNA here is from genome assembly GCA_963819475.1 of uncultured Actinomycetes bacterium. Classification (GTDB taxonomy): domain Bacteria; phylum Actinomycetota; class Acidimicrobiia; order IMCC26256; family DASPTH01; genus DASUAS01. Next base: position 221,074 of record CAWFWE010000006.1, on the reverse strand, counting down.
GGAGCCGGCGCGCCGCGGCCACGCCCTGCTCCGCCGCGTTCGTCCAGTGCTCGAGCCGCATCACCTCACCGTCGAACATCGGGTTCGGCCAGCGCGCCACGTCGCCGGCGGCGACGATGCCAGGCGCGGCGAGCAGCGTCTCGTCGCACACGATCCCGTTGTCGAGGACGAGACCCGAACCCTCCAACCAGTCGGTGACCGGTGCGACCCCGACGCCGACCACCACGATGTCGGCGTCGACGGTGCCGCCGTCGTCGAGGCGCACGCGCTCGACCGTGCCGTCTCCCTCGATGCCGGCGACACCCACACCGAGGCGGAGGTCGACACCGTGATCGCGGTGCAGCTCACCGCAGACCATGCCGAGCACCGGGCCGAGGCCGCGCACGAGGGGCGCCGGCAGCGCCTCGAGCACCGTCACCTCCAAGCCGCGCATGCGGCACGTGGCCGCGACCTCCGACCCGATGAAGCCGGCGCCGATCACGACGACGCGCGGCCGCGCGTCGAGACGGGCGCGCAGGTCGAGCGCGTCGTCGACCGTGCGCAGCACGAAGATGCCGTCGAGGTCGGGCGTGCCCGGCAGGGTGCGCGGCGCGGTGCCGGTCGCGAGCAGCGCGCCGTCGAACGGCAGCGACTCACCACCCTCGAGGGTCAGGAGCCGGCCGGCGGCGTCGAGCGCGGTGGCGCGCACGCCCAGGCGGAGCTCCACGTCGAGCTCGTCGTACGGCGTGCGCCGCAACGCCAGGTCCTGAGGCTCCCACTCCCCCGCGAGCAGCTGCTTCGACAGTGGCGGACGGTCGTAGGGCAGGTGCGGCTCCGCGCCCACCAGCACGATCCGGCCGTCGAAGCCCTCCCGCCGCAACGTCTCCGTGGCCCGCAGCCCCGCCAGCGAGGCCCCCACCACCACCACGGTTCGCAACCCGCCGCTGTCCTCTCCTCAGGGGCGTGCGCCCCGCGCCGGCCGTCCGTGATCCCCGGTCCCGGCCGCGCACGCGCAACGACCCTTGTCCAGGGGGGGCGGACAAGGGTCGATGCTACGGCGCTCACCGGGAATCCGGCACGGAGCCGAGAACTCGGGCGCTCGTTCAGGTGGAGCCGACTCTCAACGTGTGAACGCTCAGAGTATCTACTCCGGAGTAACCTTTGTCAAACTCGGGGTGGTGGCCGGACGTCGCGGTGACGCCGCGACCGTCGCCTCGGGGTGCAACTCCGAAGTTCTGCCCGAGGCAGGCGGAGGGCGGCAGAGAAGGCGTGAGATCGTGAGCGACTGGCGGATCGACGAGTTGGCCCAGCGGGCCGGGATCGCGGTCGACACGATCCGCTACTACCAGCGCGAGGGCCTGCTGCCGAGCGGCGAGCGCAACGGGCGGACCCGCCGCTTCGGCCCCGAGCACCTCGAGCGGCTCGAACGCATCCGGGCGCTGCAGTCACGGCGGTTCTCGCTCGCCGCCATCCGCGCCCTGCTCGAGCGGGAGGACCCGGGCGCCCTCGCCGGTCTCCTCGTCGGCTCCGAGGAGGCCACCTTCGACCGCGACGAGCTGGTCGAGGCCGCGGGGGTCTCACCCGAGCTCGTGGACGCGGTCACCGACGTCGGGCTGCTCCGCGACCCGGCCGAGCACGGGCGCTCGGCCTACGACACCGACGACGTCAACGTGCTGCGCAGCTTCGCCGACCTCGGGAAGCTGGCGATCCCCGACGAGGTGCTGGTCGAGGTGGCGCGCATCTACGCACACGGCCTCGACGAGATCCAGCGTCGCCTGGTCGAGGTCTTCACCGAGCTCGACCGGCGCGGCTGGGACTCCGAGCGTCGCGAGCGGTTCCGGGACGCGTTCTCCGGGGAGATGAGCCGCTTCGCGCGTGACGTCCGCGTGATCGCCGACTACACGCAGCAGCGCAACCTGCAGCGTGCCGTGCTCGCGAAGATCGACGAGCACGGCACGACGCCGACACCCGAGGACCGAGGTCCTGCCTGATGGTCGACTCCGCGGCGCCGCCCGCCCTCCGGGCACGGCGCCGCTTCATCTCCTACCTGATGGTCGACTCCGCGGCGCCGCCCGCCCTCCGGGCACGGCGCCGCTTCATCTCCTAGGTGTACCCGGCCATCAGGTTGGTGACAGGCGGCTGGTCGGGGGGAAGCCTCCGAGGGAGCTGTGGCGGCGTCGAGTGTTGTAGTCGTCGAGCCAGGGTGCAAGCGCGGCGGTGCGTTCGGCGTTGGTGGTGAAGACCTGCCGGTAGGCCCATTCGGTTTGCAGGGTGCGGTGGAAGCGTTCGACCTTGCCGTTTTGCCAGGGACAATGAGGGCGGATGAGGACGTGGCGGGCTCGTAGGCGTTTCAGATGCCCGGCGAGGGCGTTGCTGCGGGTGTAGCTCCAGTGGTTGTCGGTCATGACTCGTCGGATGCGGTGGATCCCAGCAGCGGTGAACGCCTCGACCGCGCGGGCGAAGAACGCGGCGCAGCTGGCCGCGGTTTCATCGGGAAGGATCTCCGCGTAGGCGTAGCGGCTGTGGTCATCGACCATCGAGTGCACGTAGTCGAACCCGATCCGTGCCTTCCTCTTCGTGGCGGTGGATCCCATCTGGCGGCCGTGAGCTCGCCAGCCGCCCCCGTCGGGGATCCGGCCGATCTTCTTGACGTCCATGTGGACCAGCTCACCGGGACGGGCTCGTTCGTAACGCACCGCCGTCGTCTTCGATGCCCGGATCACCTCGCCGGTCATCGGGTCACACACCGCCAGGCGGGGCATGTCGTGGCGGCGCAGGATCCGGCTCACGGTCCGGGCTGGGATCCCCAGCTCGGGACCCAGCCAATCCTGACCTCGACGATGCTCGGCTCGTGCGGCGACCACCACCGTCTCGACCTCGGCCGGTGTCCTGGTCGCCATGCGATGCGGTCGCGACGACCGGTCGAACAGACCGGCGTCACCCTCGGCGTCGAAGCGAGCAACCCAACGATGCGCGCACTGACGCGACACGCCCATCGCTCGAGCGACATGCGCGACCGGCATCCCCTGCTCTCGGACACGACGAACCAACAGACGGCGACCATGCACCGTCAACCGAGCGTTACGGTGAGACACGAAGACCTCCGGGGTGTGGAGACGGCAATCCCCACAGCTTCGGAGGTCTTCGCTTCAGATCAACGGACCGTCACCAACGTCCCGGCCGAGTACACCTAGGCCTTGAGGATCAGGTAGAAGACGAAGTAGTAGACGACCACCAGGACCAGGCCGGTGGCGATCGCCGCTTGATGGGTGTCGTAGATCGTGTTGAGGCCGCCGGGCTTCGTGCCACCGACGCCCAGGGCCTTGAGCTCGAAGAGGCCCCAGATCACGACGACGATGATCCAGTAGGTGGCGCGGTCGCCGCCGCTCGGCGCGAACTTGAACTTGCCCGGCAGGAAGAAGTGCGACGTGCCCACCATGAACAGCAGCATGGTGAAGGAGAAGATCGTGTTCTGGCGCGAGGCGAGCGCGGCCTTGCGCCCGGCCGCCGCGGCATCGGGGTCGGCCTCGCCGCCGGCCTGCACGTTCCGCGCATTCGCGATGACCTTCTTCTGCTTGGGCCAGATCACGAGCCAGACGTTCAGGAACATCGTGAGCGCGAGGAGGATGCCGGTGTAGATCGCCATGCCGGGGACCGACTTGATGTAGTCGCCGGAGAAGAGCTGCGACTTGTCGCCGTTCTTCTGGATGATGAGGATCAGGACGCCGGTGAGGAGGGTGGCCGCGGCCGCCCAGCGGAACCACCACAGCGCCCGGGAGGCCAGCTTGTCGATCGCGTTGTTGCGAGCCGCGGCGTCCATCTCCGCGAAGGATGGCACCTGCACGAAGTTGAAGTAGTAGAGGAGCCCGATCCAGGTGATGCCCGCCACGACGTGGGCCCACCGGGAGAGGAACGCCCCTCCGTTGCGGCTGATGATGATGATCACGTCGGCGAGCGCCATGCGTCTACCCCTCTCCCTCGCTGGTGCGGGGCGGAACATAACACCCTTGACGATTCGGGGCACGGACCTCCGCCGGCTTGACCTTCCCGGCGAATGGTGCATATGGTCCTCTTTACCATGAACGCCCTACAGCGGCCGCGGGCGGCGGTCGGGACGATCGCGACGCTGGCCGCCGAGGCCGGGGTGATCGTCGCGCTGACGGCCATCGGTCGCGAGCCCGCGTTCCGGGTACCGCTCACGCACTTCGACGACTGGCTCGCGGTCACGCCGCCCGCCGACGCGCTCGTGGCCGGCCTGCGCTGGGTGGCGCTGCTGGGCGCGTGGTGGCTCCTCGCCGGCACCGTGGTCTACCTCGCGGCGGCCATGACGCGCGTGCCCGCGGCGGTGCGTGCGGTGCGCTGGGCCGCGCTGCCACCGGTGCGGCGCGTGGTCGACGCCGCGTTCGTGGCCACCGTCGTCGGTGGCGCGGCGTTGGCGCCGGCAACCGTCTTCGCGCGCGCCGCGGGTCCGCCGCCGACCGCGCTCGTGCGCGACGGTCGCGGCGGCGACCTGGCGTCGCTCCCGCCCGCGACCACGGTCGCGCCGACCCCTCACCGCGGCCCTGCCCACCCCGCCGACCCTGCCGACCGCGCCGGCCGCCCCGCCGGCGGCGCCGTCACCCGCACCGGGCGGCGCGGAGGTGCAGGTGGTCGTGGCGCCGGGCGACGACCTCTGGGCGCTGGCGGCCGGGCGGGTGGCCGCAACCCGCGGGATGGCACCGGCCGACGTCGCCGACACCGAGGTCGCGCCGTACTGGGTGGCGGTGTGCGAACGGAACCGGGCCACGCTCGCATCGGGCGATCCGAACCTGATCTTCCCGGGCGAGGTCGTGAGCCTCCCGGCGGTCAGCTGAGGGCGAGGAAGCGCTCGTAGCGCTCCCCCGCCGCCGTGCTCCACGCCGGGCGCGGCTCCAGCCGCCGCCCGGTGCGCGCCCAGCGGCGACCCTCGGTCATGGCCATCGGCTCCTCGAGGCCGGCGGCGATGCGGGCCAACCACGCGGACCCGAGCGCGCCGCCTTCGGGCACCGCCACGCAGTCGACCGGCAGGTCGGTGACGTCGGCGATCGCCTGCACCCACTCCTCGACCCGGGTCCCGCCACCCGATGCGACGACGCGCTTCGGGGTGACGCCGGCGTGGGCGACCGCGGCGTCGAGCGCGCGCTTCACGACGAACGCCGACGCCTCGTCGGCGGCACGCACCACCGCGGCCGGGTCGTGGGTGAGGTCGAGGCGTTCGAGCACCGCTCGGCGCGTCGGGTCGTTGAGCGGCACGCGCTCGCCGCGCGGGTACGGCGCCCACACCGGGATCGCACCCGGGTCGAGGACGCGATCCGTTGCCGGCCTGAACAGACGCGTCACCCAGTCGCGGAACATACCGCCCGCGTTGCTGGGTCCGCCCACGAGGAAGTTGCCCGACGCGGTGTGGGGGATGCTCACGTACCCCGGGACCTCGGCTGCCTCGCCGGCCACGACCCAGACGATCAACGTGGTACCGAACAGCACGAGCACGTCACCCGGCTGGTCGGCCCCGGCCACGAGCTGCTCGGCCATCGCGTCGACGCACCCCGACGCGAGCGCGGGCCCGTCGCCGCCGATGCGGCCGGCCTCCCACCCGGTGGGCACGAGGCGCGGCAGCTGCGCCGCCCGGATCCCGAGCCCGGTCGCCAGCTCCTCGTCCCACCCGACCCAGTCGAACAGGGGGTGCGCGAGCGCGGCCGTGGTCGTGTCGAGCACCGCCTCACCGCTCAACGCATGGTTGGCGACCGCCTGCGCGGGCCAGAGGCCGTACGCGTCCGGCGCCTCGCCGGCCAGCCAGCGGACGAACCCGAGGAACCCGCCCGACGCGTCGTCGGTGCCGCCTCCGGCTCCGTCCGGTTCGCCGGTGCGGCCGCGGTCGTCGCCGTACAGCAACCCGGCGGTGACCGGCGTGCCGGTGGCATCGACCGCGGCGAGCGACGGGACCATGGCCGCCACGCTCACGCCGCGCACGTCGAGGTCACCGAGCTCCGCGAGCGCGCGGAGCGGACCGTCGTGCCACGCGACCGCGGCATCGTGCTCGAAGCGCTCCGGTGCGGGCACGCGCACGTCGTGGGGGACCCGGGCACGCGCCACGACGTTGCCGTCGCCGTCGGCCGCGATCGCCTTCACCGACGAGGTGCCGATGTCGATGCCGACGGTGACCTCACTGCCCATGACCGTCTCCCTGTCTCGATGCGCTCAGCGCAACGGCGCGAACGCCGCGACCACGTCGTCGTGCACCAACCCGTTGGTCGAGATCACGTCGCCGCCGTCGACGCGCGGCTCGCCGCGCAGATCGGTGCAGCGCCCACCCGCCTCCTCGACGACCACCCACACCGCGGCGAGATCCCACACCTCGAGGCCACCGACCTCCACCGCGATGTCGATGGAGCCGTCGGCCACCAGCATGTGCGCCCAGAAGTCACCGAACCCGCGCACCCGCCAGCACCGGCGAGCGAGCGCGAGGAACTCCGCCTCGAGCCCGACCGACTCGAACGCGTCGACCGAGTCGTAGGCCAGGTGGGCGTCCTCGATCCGCGCCACCTTCGACACCGTGACCGGCTCGCCGTCGCGCTGCGCGCCGTGGCCACGCGCCGCCGACCAGCGCGACCCGAGCGCCGGTGCCGACACGACGCCGGCGACGAGGTCGCCGTCGACCTCGAGCCCGATGAGCGTGGCCCACACGGGGATCCCGCGGGCGTAGCCCTTCGTGCCGTCGACGGGGTCGACGATCCATCGCCGGCGACCGGCGCCGGTGGTGCCGAACTCCTCGCCCAGCACCGCGTCCCCCGGGCGGTCACGCTCGAGCCGGTCGCGGATCATCTCCTCCACGGCGCGGTCGGCCTCGGTGACCGGCGTGAGGTCGGGCTTGGTGTCGACCACCAGGTCGCGCGCTCGGAACCGGCTCATCGTGAGGACGTCGGCGGCGTCGGCAAGCGCATGCGCGAACGCGAGGTCGGTCGCCAGGTCGGGCGCGGGATCGGCAGCGATGCCGGGAATGTAGCCCCGTCGGGCGCTCGGCCCGCGAGACTGGCGCGATGGCTCGACGCTGGGCGCTCACCGGGATCGTCGCGGCCGCGCTCGTGGTCGCCGCGGTCTTCGCCGCGCACGCGATCCGCGACGACAGCATCGCCGCGCCCGCGCACACGACGACGACCGAGCCGACGACGACCGGGCCGACGACGTCGGCGACCGCCGCGCCGACGAGCGCGACCGGCGCCCCGACCACGACGGTTGCGGTCCCGACCACCACCACGGCGACCGCCGACGACGCGCCGCCGGGGCCGTGCGGGCCCGACACCGGACCGGTCCGCGCCGCCATCGACGCCGGGGTTCCCGACGCGCAGGCCAACGCCGACCTGACGTCGTGCCGCCTCGCCGCGTCCGACCCGTCGTGGGCGGCGGTGCAGCTGGCCGCGAAGCGGGGTGCGACCTTCAGCGCGCTCACGGTGATCCTCCACGGTGGCGCGGGCGCGTGGAGCATCGTCGCCAGCGGCGGCACCGACGCGGGGTGCGGGTCGGCTCCCCAACAGGTGATCGTCGACCTCGGCCAGTTCTGCGCCGGTACCGGTGGGGGCACCTGATGCGTCCACGACCGGTGGCCGGGTCGGTCGACGAGCTGGTCGCGGGCGCATCGAGCCGGGTGCCGATGGCGGTCGAGGACTCGAGGTCGGGCGCCCGTTTCGAACGGGTCGTGATCGACGACGAGCCGTTCGTGCTCAAGCACGTCGATCACCACGACGACTGGATCATGCGCCAGACCGGCGACGTCGGCTGCATCCCGGTGCGGGTCTGGGAATCCGGCGTGCTGGACCTGCTCCCCGACTGCATCGACCACGCCACCGCGGGCGCCGCCCGAGAGGACGGGCACGGCGCGGTGTTGATGCGCGACGTCGGGCGCTGGCTGATTCCCGCCGGCGACGCGCCGGTCGACGAGGACCAGCACCTCCGGTTCCTCGACCACCTCGCCGCGCTGCACGCGGCGTGCTGGGGCTGGCACGACGACGTCGGTCTCGTGCCGGTCAGCAACCGCTACTCGTTCTTCGGCCCCGACGCGCTCGACGCCGAGGCGGCGCTCGGGTTCCCGCAACCGGTGCCCCGCATCGCCACCGAGGGCTGGCAGCGGCTCGACGACGCCTCCCCCGAGCTGGCCGCGGCGTTGCGGCCGCTCCGCCGGGCGCCGTGGGCGTTGTTCGACGCCCTGACCGAGACGCCCGGGACCCTGCTCCACGGCGACACCAAGTTCTCGAACCTCGGGACGCTGCCCGACGGGCGCACGGTCTGCGTGGACTGGTCGATCACCGGCGCGGGTCCGCCGCTCGCCGAGATCGCCCACTCGCTCGCGCTCAACCGCGCTCGTCTGCCGCACGGATTCGAGAAGGAGGCGACCGTCGACGCCTACCGCGCCGCGCTCGAGCGGCACGGCGTCGACACCGCGCCGTGGTTCGAACGTCAGTGGTCGCTGTGCCTGCTCGGCGTGATGCTGCAGCTCGCGTGGGAGAAGGCGTTCGACGAGACCGGCCGCGAGCTCGCGTGGTGGCGTGACCACACGCTCGACACCGCGCGCGAGCTCGCGCGCGCGTGATCGGACGCGAGCGACGGGGATGGGTCAGTCGAGCAGGTCGGGCTGCTCACGCACGATCTTCGCGAACAGCGGCTTGCTGTTGAAGTAGCCCGACACCGGCTCACCGACCTGCGACTTGGTGAGCGCCGCCATCTCCGCGTCGATCGGGATCGGCGTGCCCGCCGCCTCGGCGAGGAGCTGGGCCTGGCACGAGCGCTCCATGGTGACGAACCACCACACCGCCTCGTCGATCGAGTTGCCGGTGGTGAGCAGCCCGTGGTTGCGGAGGATGACCGCCTTCTTGTCGCCGAGGGCGTGCGCGATGCGCTTGCCCTCCTCCGGGTCGATGACCACACCGGTGTAGTCGTCGAACAGCGCGTGGTCGCCGTAGAACGCGCACGCGTCCTGCGTGAGCGGGTCGAGGAGACGACCGAGCGACGACCACGCCTTGCCGTAGATCGAGTGCGAGTGGGCCGCGGCCGTGATGTCGGGGCGGGCCTCGTGCAACGTCGAGTGGATGGCGAACGCCGCGGTGTTGACACTGCCCTCGCCCTCGACGACCTCGCCGCGCGAGTTCACCAGCAGGAGGTCGGACACGCGGATGTGGCTGAAGCTCATCCCGAACGGGTTCACCCAGAAGTGGTCGAGCCGCTCCGGGTCGCGCGCGGTGATGTGGCCGGCGACGCCCTCTTCGAAGCCGAACTTCCCGAAGATCCGGAAGCCGGCGGCCAGGCGCTGCTTGCGGTGCTGGCGCTCCTCCTCGACGGTGTCGTACTTCGGCAGGTACCAGCGGTCGTCGCGGGCCGTCTCGCGCTGCGTGTCGGTCATCGGAACGCTCCTCGTGCGGTGCGGCGTGCACTCCCGAGGCTAGTCACGGACGGAAGGCGGTGAGGCCGGCCAGCTCGACGACGTCGGCGTCGTCGGTCACCAGCAGCCCGGTGGCACCCGCGTCGGTGACGAGCCGCGCGCCCTCGTCGGGACCGGCCACGAACGCCGCCTTGGCCAAGACCTCCGCCCGCCACGCCTCGCCGGCCACGACCGTGACCGACGCCAGCCCCGACCGCGCCGGCTCGCCGGTGCCGGGGTCGATGAGGTGGTGCAGCTCGACGTCGCCGCGCGACCACGCCCGCCGCGTGCGCGTGCTCGTGGCCACCGCGCCCTCGCCGAGGGCGAGCAGCCCGGTCCGGCCGGTGGCGAGTGGATCGTCGACGGCCACGACCCAGCCGTGCGGCAGCGGTGCCTCGCCGCGGGCGCGCAGGTCGCCGCCCAGGTTGACCAGCACCCCGCGCACACCCCGTATCCCGGCGCCGAGCAGCTCGGTCGAGACCGCGTCGGCCGCGAATCCCTTGCCGATGCCGCCGAGGTCGAGCGCGACGCCGGATGGCAACCGCACCGCGGACACGAGGTCGTCGAGCTCCACGCCCTCGCACCCCGGTACTCCGGGCGCAGGCTCGGTCACCGGGGCGCCCGCGCGCGCGACCGCGTCGAAGTCGCGGTCGTAGCCCGCCGCTTCGAGCGCGGCGAGCACGGTCGGGTCGTAGCGACCTCCTGTCGCGCGCCACGCGTCGACGGCGCGGGTGATCAGGGTGAACGTGTCGGTCGACACGACGACCGGTGCGCCGCCGGCGTCGTTGAGCCGGCACAGCTCGCTGGTGGGCCGGAAGCGCGACCACCTGGCTTCGCGCGCCTCCAGAGCGATTGCCGCCAGCTCGCCGAGCTCGGCCATCGCGTCGGCGTCGGCCCCGACCGCCAGCACTTCGACGTCGGTGCCCATCGCCCGAAACCGCGCGGGTGGTGCGAGCGAGCTTCCGTTCACCCCGAAACAGTACGAGACGACCGGTGCGCGCAGATCCGACGGGTCGTTTGCGAGGGCTCCACCTCGACGTCAACTCCGCGCCACCTCGACCTCACCTTGGGCCGCGAGGCTGCGGCTTCCTGCTGCATGTGGAGGTGCATCGACCATGCTCACCCGCCGTGATCTCCTGAAGAGCTCCGCGGTCGCGGGCGTCGGCCTGTTCGCCGCCGGCCTCGTCGACGGGCTACGCGTCGCGCTCCCGGCCGTCGCCGATCCCGGAGGCTACGGCGCGCTGCAACCGGATCCCGCCGGCCTGCTCGACCTGCCCCCCGGGTTCTCGTACCAGGTCGTCACCCAGGCCGGGCGACCGCTCACGGGTCACCCGAGCGGGGTGGTCCCCGGGCGCCCCGACGGGACCGCGTCGTTCGCCGGCCTGTTCGGCAGCGTGGTGCTGGTCAACAATCACGAGCAGAGCACCGGCGACGCGTTCCCCGCGGTCGCCGACGCCAACCTGACCTACGACGCCGGTTCGGGCGGCGGCACCACGACGCTGCTCCTCGACTGGCGCAACCGCCTGGTCCTCGAATACGTGAGCCTCGCCGGCACGTTCAGCAATTGTGCGGGCGGCGCGACCCCGTGGGGCACGTGGCTGAGCTGCGAGGAGACCGAGCAGCGCGCCGGAGGCGCGTTCACCAAGGACCACGGCTACGTCTTCGAGGTCTCGCCGTACCTGCCGTTCGCCAACCTGAACCCCACCCCGCTGACCGCGCTCGGCCGGTTCGCGCACGAAGCGGTGGTCGCGGACCCTCGCCGCGGGCACCTGTACCTCACCGAGGACGCCGGCAACCCCAACGGCCTGCTGTACCGGCTCACCCCGGCGTCGCTCCCGAACGGGCTGCACACGCTGCGGCGCGGCGGGCTGCTCGAGGCGATGTACTCGCCCGGCGTCCCCGACCTGTCGGTGTACGACCAGCGCGGCACGCAGCTGCCCGTGCAGTGGAAGTCCGTACCCGATCCGCAGGGAACCTCGGTCTCGACGCGGCAGCAGTTCGGCACCGACATCACCCGCAGTCGGAAGTTCGAAGGCATGTGGTGGGGCGACGACCGCGCCTACATCGTGTGCTCGTTCGCCCGGCTGACCGACGGCAGCGCGGCCGAACACGACGGCCAGGTGTGGTCCTACGACCCGAAGTCGAGCTCGCTCACACTCGAGGCGTACTTCCCGCGGAACCCGGAGCCTTCGGGCGCCACCGCCGAGCAGCCCGACGGCCCCGACAACATCACGGTGAACCCGTGGGGAGGCCTGGTCGTCGCCGAGGACGGCCTCGGTACCCAGCACCTGGTGTCGATCGTCGACGGCTCGCCGTTCATCCTGGCGCGCAACGCGGTGAGCAGGAGCGAGTTCACGGGTGTCAATTTCTCGCCCGACCGGCGGACGCTCTTCGCCAACATCCAGGACGAGGGCTACGTGTTCGCCATCACCGGGCCGTTCGCGAGGCTGCGGCGCACGTGACCGACCCACCCCGCGTCCTCCCGTAGCGTGGGGGGCGATGCGCGTCGCCGCCATGGACCTGGGATCGAACTCCTTCCACCTCCTGGTCGCCGACGTGCACGCCGACGGGCACATCGACCCGTTGGTGCAGGAGAAGGAGATGCTCCGCCTCGGCGACGTGGTGAGCCGCCACGGCGTCATCCCGCCGACCGCGGCGGAGCAGGCCATCGCGACCGTGCGCCGATTCCGCCTCCTGGGCGAGGCGGCCGGCGCCACCGAGTTCCTGGCCAAGGCGACCAGCGCCATCCGCCGCGCCTCGAACGGCGGCGAGCTCGTCGACCGCATCCGCGCGGAGACCGACGTGCACGTCGAGGTCATCGGCGGCCAGGAGGAGGCGCGCCTCATCTTCGGCGCGCTCCGCGCCTCGGTCGTGCTCGATCCCGCGCCGGCGGTGTGCTTCGACCTCGGTGGCGGCAGCCTCGAGGTGATGGTGGGCGACGCCAGCAGCCTGATGTGGGCGACCAGCGTGCCGCTCGGGGTCGCCCGGCTCACCGCCGATTGCGTCCACTCGGATCCGATCTCGAAGCCCGACCGGCGCGCGCTCCGGGCGCGCATCGTCGAGGTGCTCACGCCGGTCGTCGCGGAGGTCGAGACGTTCGAACCCAAGCTCGCGGTCGGCAGCAGCGGCACCCTCGAGAGCCTGGCCCAGATGGTGGCCGCGCGGCGCGCCGAGGACGCCCCCGCCACGCTGAACCAGCTCGCGATCACGCGCCAGGAGTTCGTCACGCTGCACAAGGAGCTGCTCGCGTCGCGCGCCGCCGATCGCCTCCGGTACGAGGGCCTCGAAGCCCGCCGCGTCGACCTGATCGTGGCCGGGTCGATGGTGCTGGCGACCGCGATGGAGCTGTTCGACCTCGACCAGCTCACCATCAGCGAGTGGGCGCTCCGCGAAGGCATCGTGCTGGACGCGGTCGGGCGGCACGATCCCGCCGACTGGTCCGACGACCCGCACGCGATCCGCCGCAGCGCGGTCCTCGGCCTGGCCCGGCGGTGCAACTGGGCCGAGCCCCATGCCCGCCAGGTGGCGAAGCTCGCGCTCGACCTGTTCGACGTCACCAGGCCCGTGCACGGCCTCGGGGACGCCGACCGCGAGCTGCTCGAGTTCGCCGCGCTGCTCCACGACATCGGCGAGCACGTCGCCAGCAGCGGTCACCACAAGCACGGCGCGTACCTCGTGCGCAACGGTCAGCTCCGGGGCTTCTCCCCCGGCGAGATCGAGCTGCTCGCCGCCATCGTGCGCTGGCACCGGCGCGGCGAGCCGCGCGTGAGCGACGAGTTCCCGCTGCTCGACGCCGACGCCGTCGAACGGGTGCGCGTCCTCGCCGCCATCCTCCGGGTGGCCGACGGCCTCGATCGCAGCCGCAACCAGAACGTGTACGGGCTCGACGCGATGGTCACCCCGTCGCTGGTACTGCTGCGGCTGCGGACCCTCGACGACGCCGAGCTCGAGATCTGGGGCGCGCGCCGCAAGCGCGCGCTCCTCGAGAAGGTGATCGACCGCGAGCTCGAGCTCACGACCCATCCCGCGATGAGCTGACCACGAAAGGCTGCTGCCATGCGGACCCTCCCCATCGGTGACGACCGGGTCGGCGCCTCGACCACGGGCGACGAGATCGTCGTGCGCTCGCCCTACGACGGTCACGAGATCGACCGCGTCCCCGCGTGCGGCCGCGACGAGGTGGAGCGCGCCGTCGCGCACGCGGTGGCGATGCACCGCGCCGGTCCGCTGCCCACGTGGAAGCGGGCCGAGATCCTCGACCGTGCCGCCCGGTTGCTCGGGGAACGCACCGAGGAGTTCGCCCGCGTCATCGCCGAGGAGGCTGCCAAGCCGATCAAGACCGCACGCGTCGAAGCCAACCGTGCGGTGTCGACCTTCACGTTCGCGGCGACCGAGGCGCGGCGGTTGGCGGGCGAGATGGTGCCGCTGGAGGCGGCCGACGTGGGCGAGGGCAAGCTGGGCTTCACCCTGCGCGTCCCCATCGGCGTCGTCGGCGCGATCAGCCCGTTCAACTTCCCGCTGAACCTGGTCGCGCACAAGCTGGCGCCCGCCATCGCCGCCGGGTGCCCGGTGGTGCTCAAGCCGGCGTCGCAGACCCCGTTGTCGGCCATCGCGCTGGCCGAGCTCCTGCTCGACGAGTGCGGCCTCCCCGCGAGCCATCTCAGCGTGGTCACCGGCGGCGGCGGCACCGTCGGCAACGCCATCGTCGACGACCCCGACATCGCGCTCATCACGTTCACCGGCTCACCGGAGGTCGGGTGGGGCATCCGGGCGCGCGCACCGCACAAGAAGGTGGGTCTCGAGCTCGGCAACAACGCGCCGGTCATCGTCCAACCCGACGGGGACGTGACCACCGCGGCCACCAAGATCTCGGTGGCCGGTTTCAGCCACGCGGGGCAGTCGTGCATCTCGACCCAGCGCATCTACCTCCACGAGGAGATCGCCGACGCCTTCCTCGACACGCTGGTCCCACGGGTCGACGCGCTGGTGGTGGGTGATCCGCTCGACGACGCCACCGACGTGTCGGCGCTGATCTCCCGGGACGAGCGGGATCGGGTCGAGTCGTGGATCGACGAGGCGGTCGCCGCCGGGGCCAAGGTCGCGGCCGGCGGCACCGAGCGCAACGGCGTGCTCGCCCCGACGGTGCTCACGAACGTCCAGCCCGACATGAAGGTGTGCAGCCAGGAGGTGTTCGGCCCGGTGGTGGCGGTCCAGACCTACTCCGACGTCGACGACGCCTTCGACCTGGCCAACGAGACCCGCTACGGCCTCCAGGCCGCCATCTTCACCCGCGACCTCCCGCTCGCCCTGCGTGCCGCGCGCGAGCTCGACTTCGGCGGCGTGCTGGTGAACGAGGTGCCGACCTGGCGGGCGGACCAGATGCCCTACGGCGGCGTGCGCGACAGCGGCAACACCCGGGAGGGTCCCCACTACGCCGTCCACGAGATGACCGAGGCCCGGCTGGTGGTGCTCGGCTGATCGGGACCTCCGTCCGGCGACCGCCGGTACGCTGACGCCACCGTGACGGACCAGCCGCCCGCGCTCCCCGACCGCCCGCCCCGTTCGCTGCTCGTGCACTTCGGGGTCGACAGCGCGGTCGCGTTCCTCGCCCTCATCGTGCTCGGTCTGCTCATCGGCGTCGGGTGGGGCGTGATCGCGGTCGTCGCGCTGGTGATCGGCGCGATCGCGGCGCGGTTCACCCGTCAGGCGGAGGCGCGCGCCCTCGCCGCGCGGCGCGAGCAGGCGGGCGGATCGTGAGCGCGGACCCACGCCCGATGCAGACCCCGGTGAGCGTGCACGCGCTCGCGCAGCTCCCGAAGCCGCGCTACCGCGGCCTGTCGCACTTCTACGCGCTGTTCGTGGCGGTGGTCGCCGCGGTGGTGTTGGTCGCGACCGCGCCGGTCGGGCTCGCCACCTTCGGCGCCGCGGTCTACGCCACGACCCTGGTCGGGATGTTCGCCGCCAGCGCGCTCTACCACCGGGGCAGCTGGTCACCGCCCGTGGCACGTCGGCTGCTGCAGCTCGACCACACGGCGATCTTCCTCCTGATCGCGGGCACGTACACGCCGATCGCGTTGCTCGCGATGGACGGCGCCGAGCAGGTGGTCACCCTGTCGGCGGTCTGGCTGGTCGCCGCGGCGGGCATCGTGTTCGAGTGGATGCCGATCCCGGCGCCGCGGGGCTACGTCACCAGCGTGTACATGTTCCTGGGGTGGATCGGCGCGTTCGCGTTCGTCCCGCTCTACCAGACCACGGGATGGTGGGGTGTCGGCCTGGTCGCGGGGGGTGGCCTCGCGTACACGATCGGCGCCATCGTGCACGCGGCGCGGCGACCCGATCCCTGGCCCGAGGCCTTCGGCTACCACGAGATCTTCCACGTCTTCGTGATCCTGGCCGCGCTGCTGCACTACTGCGCCATCGCCTTCCTCGTGCTCCCGCTTGACTGATGGTCGATTCCGCTACGCGGTCCCGCCCTCCGGGCACCGCTCCGCTCCATCTCTCGACTGATGGTCGATTCCGCGACGACTGACATGTCCGACCACGAGCGCCGCAACCGGGAGTTCTGGGACGCCGACGCCGACGACTACCAGGCCGAGCACGCGGACGCGCTGACCTCCACGCCGCGAGCGTGGGGTGTGTGGCGGATCCCCGACGTCGAGGTCGGCGCGGTGGGCGACGCGCGCGGGCTCGACGTGCTCGAGCTCGGGTGCGGCGCCGCGCAGTGGTCCATCGCGTTGGCGGGCGACGGCGCGCGTGTCGTCGCGCTCGACCAGTCACGCGGACAGCTCCGCCACGCGCGCGCCGCGATCGCGGCGAATGGCGCGTCCGTGCCCCTCTTGTGCGCGAGCGGTGAGGCGGTCCCCTGCCCCGACGGCTCGTTCGACCTCGTGTTCTGCGACCACGGCGCGATGTCGTTCTGCGAGCCCGAGCGGTCGGTCGCCGAGGTGGCCCGGGTGCTCCGGCGCGGTGGGCGCCTGGTGTTCGCGCACACCACGCCGTGGCCGTACCTCGCCTGGAGCCCGGAGCAGGAGCGGGTGACCCGGCGGTTGCGCCGCCCCTACTTCGGGATGCGGCGGTTCGACGACGGCGACGGCGAGGGCACGATCGACTTCCAGCTGCCCTACGGCGAGTGGATCCGCTGCTTCCGGCGGCACGGGCTCGTCGTCGACGACCTGATCGAGCTGCGCGCACCGAAGCACGCGAGCACGAGCTACCCCGACTTCGACCCGCGCTGGGCGCGGCGGTGGCCGGCGGAGCAGGTGTGGGTGGTCCGGAAGGCGTGAGCCGAGCTCAGCAGCGCGCACCGGCCCGCGGGACCCGCCGGTCGACGAGGTAGCGCGTTACCGCGTCGTCGACGCACGCGTTGCCCTGGCCGAACGCGGTGTGCTGCTCGCCGTCGGCGACCAGCAGGCGGCCCCGGTCGAGCTGCCGCGCCAGGGCCTTGGCCTGCGCCAGCGGGGTGGCCGGGTCGCGGGTGGTACCGACCACGAGGATCGGTGGTGCGCCGACGGCGGTCAGGCGCCCGGGCGGTGGGTCGGGCGGCACCGGCCACACCGAGCACGGGAGGCTGTTGTTCACGATGAACGCGCCGATGCGGGGCGCCACCGTCACGGCCCGCTGCTCCAACGCGGTGGCGGCGGCGACGTCACCGACCACAGGGCCGTCGAGGCAGGTGACGGCCCAGAATGCCTCGAGCACGTGGTCGTCGCGACCTTCGCCGTCACGTCCGACGAACGCGTCGGCCAACCCCAGCAGCGTCGACGCGTCGCCGTGCTCGGCCGCGTCGAGGGCGTCGGCGAGCTCCGGCCAGGCCGGCCGGCCCAGGTACAGCAGCTGGAGGACCCCGGCGTCGAAACGGGTCTGGTTCAGGCGCCGCCCGTCGGGGTCGTTCGCCGCCAGCGGGGCGCGGGCCGCCCGCGCCCGCAGCGCGTCGTACACCTTCGCGGCCTGACCGTCGTGGTGGAACGAGCATCCCGGGCGGCTCGAGCAGTCGGCGAGGAAGTCGTCGATCGCGCGCTCGAAGCCACGCGCCTGGCCGAGCGTGACCTGGGTGGCGCTGAGGGTCGGGTCGACCGGCCCGTCGAGCACGAAGGCGCGCAGGTGCTCGGGGTACGCGTCGGCGTAGCTGGCGCCGAGGAACGTGCCGTAGGAGTACCCGACGAACGACAGCCGATCCTCGCCCAGCGCGACGCGGAGCCGTTCGAGGTCCTGCACCGTGTCGGCGGTCGATACGTGCGCGAGCCGGTCGCCGCTCCGCGCCGCGCACGCCTGCGCCAAGGCGGTCATCCCCCCGACCAGTCCGGCGCGCGCCGCGCCGGTCGCGGGCTGGAACGACTGGTCGAAGAGCCCGTCGAGCGAGTCTTCGCACTGGATCGGGCTGCTGCGGCCGACGCCGCGCGGGTCGAAGCCCACGAGATCGAACCGGTCGCGCAGCGCGGCCGGCATGGTCGACACGATCCCGGTGAGGAAGGACACGCCCGGAGCACCCGGGCCGCCGGGGTTGAACACGAGCGAGCCGATGCGGTGGCGCGGGTCGCGCGCCCGCTTCCGGATCACCGCCAGGTCGATGGTCGGTCCGGCGGGCGCCGCGGGGTCGAGCGGCACGGTCAGCGTCCCGCACTGGAACCCTCCCTCGCACGCGTGCCACGCGATCGCCCTCGTGGGGGGCTCGGCCACGCGCGCGACCCCGGCCCCGAAACCCACGGTGAGGCACGTGACGAGGAGCAGCGCGCAGGCGCGCGCGGTCCGGACGGGTCGCATCGCGCCAGGATGCCTCACGCGGTCGACAGAACTAGATCGGCGGCGCCAGGCCGTCCGGGGTGCGGACGACACCCAGGGTGGCCGAGGGTTGCGCGCCGTACTCCTCGGCCGGTCGCGCCGGACCGAAGAGGTGACCCTGGGCCATCTCGCACTCCAGCGCCCGCAACGACGCAAACTGCTCGAGGTTCTCGACGCCCTCCGCGATCGCACCCAGGCCCAACGAGTGCGCGAGGTCCACGATCGCGCTGCAGATGGCGTCGCTGTCGCGGTCGCGACCGAGGTCGGCGACGAACGTGGAGGCGATCTTGATCGCATCGATCGGGAACTGCTTCAGCGACACGAGCGAAGACGTGCCGGTCCCGAAGTCGTCGATCACCAGCCGTACCCCGACCTCGTGCAGCTGCCGCAACGTGATGTCGCTCGCGTCACGGTCGTCGAGCAGGGTGGATTCGGTGACCTCGAGCCACACCGAACCCGGCGCGAGGCCGGTCTCGGCGATGATCCGCTTGACCTGCGCGGGGAGGGTCGGCTCGCCGAACTGACGGGCCGAGAGGTTGAGGTTGAGCTTGAGCGTCGGGCCTCCGCCAAGGTGCCAGTCCGCCATCTGCCGGCACGCGTGCTCGATCGTCCAGTTGCCGACGGGCACGATCACGCCCGTCTGCTCGGCGTCGGGGAGGAACTCGCCAGGGAGCAGGAGCCCGTGTTCCGGGTGCTCCCATCGCACGAGCGCCTCGAAGCCGGCCACCCGACCGGTGGCGCAGCTGACGATCGGCAGGTAGTGCAGCCGCAGCTCGTCGCGCGCGATCGCCGCCGCCAGCTCGCCCTCGTTGACGGTGGTCGACGCCGGCACGTCGCTGATCTCGATGCGCGCGCCGCCGAGGGACCGGGCGTGGTTGCCGGCCTTGATAGCGCGCCGCAGGACGCTCTCGGGCCGCTCGTCAAGGTGGCCGGCGAGCGCGACACCGATGCTGGCCGTCACCTCGGCCACACCCGCGAGGACCACCGAGGGGTGGGCAACGCCCATCGCGATGCGCTCGGCCAGCGACTCGGCGGCGAGACGGTCGGGCACGTCCCGGCACACGAGCACGAACCGCTCGCGGTTCACGTGGGCGACGACGTCGCGCGGACGGGTGACCGTCCGTAGTCGCTGGGTGATCGCCTCGAGCAGGTGCGCGCCCGCGGCGTAGCCGAGGCGTTCCTGCACGAAGTTGAGGTTGTCGAGCTCCACCGACACCACCGCCAGGCGGCCCAGGTTGACGTCCCCGACGGTGAGCCAGGTGCGGAGCCGGTCGAGGTCGAGGACGGGGATGCGGGCGGGGGCGGGATCGCGCTCGGTGCCGGTCGGCGCGGTCCCGCGGCCCTCGTGCCCGATCGGTTGCGAGGGCAGCGACGTCACGAACGGATCGTCGGCCACCGGGGCGTCGACGACCTCGGGCGCCCCGGCCACGGGCGGCTCCGGGGCGAGCGGCGGCGCGGCCTCCGCCACCGGGGGTGGCCCGGATTCGAACACCGGCAACTCGGGCTCGAAGGGCTCGGGGGCGGGTGCCGGCTCCACCCCGAGGGGCGCCTCCACGACCGGGCTCTCCATCACCGGCGGGTCGAGGAGCCGGGCGACGAGGTCGGCGGCGCGGCGCGCCCGCCGTCCCGACCGCCACGCGAGCGCGGTGGCCACCACGGCCACCACCGCGGCGACCGCGGCGACGACCATCAAGGAGTTCTCCACGATCACTTGTCGGAGCGGCGCGTGCCGGGCTTGAGCGCAGGGGCGAGTTGACGCGCCGTTGACGGTCGGGGGATCGCGAGCGGAACTTGCCCCACCACCCTGTGGGCATTGCCAGGTAGCCGCCCCTACCCGGCACGTCGGGGGTGGGTCCCCGCCTTACCCCCGGTGGTGACCGGGCTCGTCCTGCCCGCGAGCCCGGTCACCAACTTCCATGTCCTTGCCTTCCGGCCCTCCGCCACCCCCGACCCCGGTGACGGCAGTTGGTAGCGTCGCGCCGAGCCACCGCCGGGCCCGGAGGACTCCTTGGCCGACGTCATGTCGAACGCGAGCGCGGCGACGGATCCTCCGTCGGCAGCCGCTCGCGGCCTACGGGCCTACGGGCCGTCGATCCTGGTCGCGGTGCTCGCCGCCGCCGCCGCGGAATGGACGTGGTGGCTGCACCCGCACGGCGTGCTCGAGGGCGCGGCCGCCCCGGCGGCCGGCGTGCTCCTCGGCGTCCTGCTCCTCCTGGTGCCGCGCCGCTGGCCCGGCCCGGTGGCCGCGGCCGCGCTCGCGGTCGGCGTCGTCGCGGCGCGCCACCATGCTGGCGCCGAGCTCGTCGTCGGGCGCGCGCTGGCCACCGTCGCCGCCGCGCTCGCGGCCGCGGTGCTGCTCCGCTGGTATGCCGCGGGTGCGTTCCGGTTGCAGCGCGTACGCGAGCTGTGCGCCCTGGTGGCCGCCGCCGCGGTGGGTGGCGCGCTCGGCGCGGCCGTCGACACCGTCGCGCGCGCGGTCGGGAACACCTCGAGCGTCGAGGTCCTCTGGCGCGATGCGTGGCCGAGCGCGGTGGCGATCGCGATCGGCATGGTCGTCGTCAGTGCCGCCATGCTGACCGCGACGGCACCGGCGCCCCGTCCCCGTATCCGCGGCAACGCGCTCGAGGGCGTGGCCCTTGGCATCGCGGTCGTCGCGGTGAGCGTGTTCGCCCTCGGTCGCTGGAACGACGCCCTCGCGTTCGCCGCCACGTTGCTGCTCGTGTGGGCCGCGCTGCGCTTCGGTCCGCGCGGCGTGGCGTGGTCGGGCATCGTGATGGTCGCCGCCGCCGACTGGGCCGCGGCGCGTGCCACCGGGCCGTTCACGAGCATGGTCGACGGGCGCGACGCGGCGACGGTCCTGGAGGTGTTCGTCGCCGTCACCTTCTTCGCCATGCTGGGTCTGGCGCTGGCGCTGGACGAGCGTGACCACGCCGAGGCGGCGCGCTCCGCTGCCACCGAGCGCTTCCGCCGCACCTTCCACGACTCTCCCGTCGCCATGGCGGTGACCAGCCTCGACGGCCGGATCGTCGAGACCAACCGGGCGCTGTGCGCGCTGCTCGGCCAGGCCGATCACCGGCTGGTGGGCACCAACCTGCGCTCCTACCGGCCCGAGGACACCGGCGAGCACGACGTCATCCGTCCGGGCACGGCCGTCGCCGGCCCCAACGAGCCGAGCGAGACCCGGCTGGTCGACGCCCGGGGCGAGTCGGTGTGGGTGGAGATCAGCGAGTCGCGCCTGCGCCGCCTCGACGCCCCGGCCGAGCTCCAGGTGGTCGTGCTCCACAACGTCACCGAACGGAAGACGCTCCAGCAGCAGCTGTTTCACGCGCAGAAGATGGAGTCCGTCGGCCGCCTCGCCGGTGGCATCGCGCACGACTTCAACAACGTGCTCGCGGTGATGCGCGGGCAGGTCGAGCTGCTGCAGGACGACCTCGAGGTCCTCGAGTCCGCGCGCCGGCGCATCGACTCGGTGCAGCGCGCCACCGACCGCGCCGCCGCGCTCACCGACGACCTCATGGCCTTCAGCCGGCAGCGGGTCGACGAGCCCGAGCCCTTCGACCTCCATGAGCTGCTGCTCGGCGTGCAGGAGCTGCTCCACCAGGTGCTCGGTTCCGGCGTCACGTTGGAGCTGGAGCTCCACGCCGCGCCGGCCACCCTCGTCGCCGATCCGAACCGCCTCGAGCAGGCGGTGCTCAACCTCGTCGTGAACGCTCGCGACGCAATGCCGTCGGGCGGGCGGGTCACCATCGCCACCCGCACCGAACCGGCACCGGCGTGCGCGCTCGTCCTCACCGTGAGCGACACCGGCGCGGGGATGGACGAAGCGACCCGGGCGCGGATCTTCGAGCCGTTCTTCACCACCAAGCCACCGGGCTTCGGCACCGGCCTCGGGCTCTCCACCACCGACGACATCGTGCGCGGCGCCGGCGGCACCATCCAGGTCGACAGCCGGCGCGGGCAGGGCACCGTGTTCACCCTCACGTTCCCGGCGCTGGTCTCCGGTGGCCACGCCGACGACGCCGAGGTGCTCGACCTCACCGCCGAGGAAGGTGACCGCGCCCCCACCGTGCTGGTCGTGGACGACGAGTCCGACGTGCGGTCGCTGGTGGCCGAGATCCTGCGCGGGTCGGGGTACCGCGTCATCGCCGCCCCCGACGGTGATGCCGCCATCGCACTGCTCGAACGGGCGCACCAGCGCGTCGACCTGCTCGTGACCGACGTCGTCATGCCGGTGATGAGCGGCACCGACCTCGCGGCACGCGTGACCGACCGCTCCCCCTCGACGCGCGTGCTCTTCGTCTCCGGCTTCGTGCCCGCCGGCTCACCGTCACTGCGCGGCGCGCCGCTCGTCGCCAAGCCGCTCCGCCGCGCCGAGCTCCTCGACGCGGTCCACACCGTCCTCGACGGCGCCGCCTGACCTTCCCCCGCGGGTTACGGGACGAAGCGATAGCCGACGCCGCGCACGGTCACGATGTGACACGGGCGCGCGGGATCGCGCTCGACCTTGGCGCGCAGGCGATGGACGTGCTCACTCACGGTCCCGACGCCCTGCCACTCGGGTTCGGAGTCCCACACGTGGCGCAAGAGCTGTTCCCTCGTGAACACCTGGCGCGGTGATGCGCACAGGAACGCGAGCAGGTCGAACTCGCGGCGGCGCAGCTCGACATGCTCCCCACGCACGGACACCTCACGCGTCGTGAGGTCGAGCTCGAGTTCGCCGAACGCGAGGTTCACGTGCCGACGCTCGTCGCGCGAGCGCCGCAGCACCGAGCGCACGCGCGCCACGAGCTCGCGCGGCGAGAACGGCTTCACCACGTAGTCGTCGGCACCGAGCTCGAGCCCGATGATGCGGTCGGCCTCGTCGCTGCGCCCGCTCAGCACGATCACCGGCACCGCGTTGTCGGCGCGCACCTGTCGCAACACGTCGAGACCGCGCACCTTCGGAAGACCGAGGTCGAGCACGACGAGCTCGGGCTGGTCGTCGGCGATCTTGTCGAGCGCGGTGGCGCCGTCGCCCGCGTCGTCGACCGCGTACCCCTCGCGCTCGAGAGCGGTGCGGACGACGTCGACGAGGTCGAGGTCGTCGTCGACGACGAGGATCATGCCCCCGGAGGCTAGGCGGAGACCCCGACCCGTGCCGGGATCGCACGCGCCGCGAGCACGCCGTGGCGGGTCATCGACCGTTTGAACCAGATCACCGAGATGGCGATGGCGGTCACGGTGATCCCCGCCGAGGTCAGCGACTTGGCGAGCACGAAGGTGCCGACCGACTGGCTGAACTGGAGCCACAGGGCGACCGACGCGTTCAGGAAGCCGATGAACGCCCAGAGCAGTGAGATCTGGAGGAAGAACCGCCGGACGTGCGTGTTCGCCATCACGTGGGGCGGGATCGGGCAGAAGTCGGCCGCCAGGCGCTGGGCCAACGGCCGGCCGAACGGCACCGACAGGAGGAAGGCCGTGGCCACCAGGGCGGTGCCGAGGGTCGGCTGGAGGAAGTACAGGAACGAGCTGCCGGTGGCGAAGGCCAGCGCGCAGCGGGCGGTGAGGGTGACCGACCCCAGGATCATGATCCCGGGGACAGGCCGGCGAGCGACCACCCGGCGGAGGATCGCGACGTAGGACCAGCCGAGGCCCACCGCCATCGCACCCCACAGACCGAGGACCTGCAGCATCACGAGGAAGAGCCCGACCGGGATCAGGGTGCCCTCGATCACGTTCGGGAGGGCGTGCCGCGCCAGGACGCGAAGCCGCGGGATCTCGAAATGCGTCGACATCACTGGCTTTCGTCGGCGGGGGGAGACCGCCAGTTGAGCACACGGGTCGCAGGTCACACGGGTCGCGCGAGAATCGTCCGATGTCCCCCTCGGGACGGCCGGTCCGGGCCGTGGTCCTCGACTTCTTCGGCACCGTGGCGCGGGCCACCGCGTCGGTCGGCCTCGACGAGATCCTGGCCCGGCACGGCTACACCATCCCGGAGCGCCTCCAGGAGATGTGGTGGAGCGGCGACATCGACGGCCACGAGCACGTCGAGCACTCCCGCAGCCGTGACCACTACGTGGCCTGGCAGCGGGAACGGCTGCTCGCGATGCTGCAGGCGGCCGACGTGCACCCCGGCGAGCACCAGAAGATCCTCGACGACCTCGACGCGGGCCGGGCGGCCCGGGTGCTCGAGGCCTACGACGAGGTGCCCGGCGTGCTCGACGACCTCCGGGCCCACGGCCTGGGCGTGGTCCTCTGCTCCAACTGGGACTGGGACCTCGAGCCCGCCATCGCCGAGGCCGGCCTGGCCGGGCGCTTCGACACGGTGGTGTCGTCGGCGTGGGCGGGCGCGCGCAAGCCCCACCCGCGGATCTACCGCTACCTGCTCGAACAAGCCGCCCTCGATCCGGCCGACGTGCTGTTCGTCGGCGACACCTGGGCGCCCGACGTAGAGGGCCCGCTGGCGGCGGGCATGCGGCCGGCCTACCTCGAGCGGGACGGGCACTGGCCGGACGCGACGAGACCGGCCGACACCTCCGACGTCCCGGTCGCGCTGATCCGCGACCTCACCGGGATCCTGCCGCTCCTCGGACGCTCCTGAAGGATGCCGGCCCGACACAGGGCCGGCGGGGTGATGCGTCAGACGACGCGGACGTTCTGCGCCTCTTCACCCTTGCGGCCGGGGCCCACGTCGAACTCGACGCGCTGGCCCTCTTCCAGGGTGCGGTAGCCGGTGCCCTGGATGGCCGAGAAGTGGACGAACACGTCGGGCCCGTCCTCACGAGAGATGAAGCCGTAGCCCTTCTCCGCGTTGAACCATTTCACACTGCCTGTTGCCAACGCCTTGCTCCTTGCCTACTGCTCGCGCGTGTTGCGTGTAGCGATTGCCGGGGAACGGTAGCAGCCGTCCGGCCCCCCTGCTACCGGCTTGGGGCGGGCCATGTGCGACCATCGGGGGCATGCCCGGCACGGTCGTCTCCTTCCACGCGCACCCCGACGACGAGGCCATCCTCGTGGGCGGCACCCTCGCCCTCGCGGCCGAGGCCGGCCACCGCACGGTGCTGGTGTTCGCGACCCGGGGCGACCTCGGCGAAGTGGCCGACGGCGTGCTCGCCCCGGACGAGGCGCTGGCCGACCGCCGCGAGGTGGAAGCGCGTGCCGCGGCCGACGTGCTCGGCGTGGCGCGGGTGGAGTTCCTCCCCTACCGGGACTCGGGCATGGCCGGGGAGCCCACCAACGACCGGCCGGGTGCCTTCACCGGCGCCGACGTGGACGAGGCGGCGACGCTGCTGGCGGAGATCCTGCGCGAGGAGGAGGCCGCGGTCGTCACCGCGTACGACGACCACGGCGGGTACGGGCACCCCGACCACATCCAGGTGCACCACGTCGGGGTGCGCGCCGCCGAGCTCGCCGGAACACCACGCGTCTACGCGGCGACGGTCAGCCGGGAGTACTACCTCGACCTGGCGGACGCGATGCAGGAGAGCGTGCCCGACGGGGTCGATGCCCCCGACCCCGAGGCGATGGACCTCGGCGTGCCCGACGCGTCGATCACCACGCGCATCGACGTCGCCGCCGCGCTCGACCGCAAGCGTGCGGCCATGGCCGCGCACCCGAGCCAGATCCCGGACGACTCGTTCTTCCTCGGCATCGACGACGAGGTCTTCCGGCGGGCCTTCGGCTTCGAGTGGTTCATCCGCCTCGACGACGGCGACGACGAGGCCGAGAGCGGGCTGCTCTAGTCCGACGGGGCAATGCCGCGCCGTCGCCCGGGGCGCAGGCGCGCCCGCTGGTAGCGCAGCGACCGGTCGGACGACCACGGCGCGTACGGCACCATCACGAAGCCGGCGAGGCCGAGCAGAGGGACGTCGTAGTTGACCCGCCAGCCGGTGAAGTCGAACCACGCGGCGTCACGGTCGGCCCGCATCGGGATCCCCGCCGCCGCGAGCTGGTCGCACGCCTCGAGGAACTCGTCCTTGGTGATGCTGATCGCGTCGCCGGGGTGCGGGTCGGGATCGTACGGGATGCCGAAGTAGTCGGCCACTGCCCGGAGCGCGAAGAAGCCGGCCCGCACGCAGATGCCGGCCTCGGGGTCGAACGGGAGGTCGACGGCCGCCAGCCGCAACGACGCCGCGTCGAGCACCGCGCCGCTCGCGGTGACCCACGACCGGTGCCCGACCGGCGAGCGGAAGAAGCTCAGGACGCCGATCGACGTGTGCGTCTCCTCGAGCTCGGTGAACCACTCCTGCCAGCTGCGCCAGAAGTCGTCGAGCAGGTGGAAGCGCTCCATTTGCTGCGCGCGGACCAGCACGTTCACCCCCGCCGGCGGCTGCCCGGCCCGCACCTCGAGCTGCGCGACCCGCACCTCGCGGCGCGAGAACGCGGCGTAGATCGACGGGAGGTACGCGATCAGGAGACCGAGGAGCCCGAGCCCGGTCGCGGCCTCCAGGAAGGCCAGGATGTTGGTGGGCAGGTCGGGCGGGCGGACGAACCCGAGCGTGAAGAGCGAGGAGCCGCTCATCTCGAAGGCACGTTCGAACCCGCGGACGCCGAGGGCGTGGAACATCGCGGTGTACGCCGCCAGCACCATCACCATCCACACCACGGGCAGGAGCAGCAGCCCCACCGGCCCGTACAGCGCCATCACCGAGTCGCGCCGGTCGTAGGTCCGTGCCGCTCGTGCGAGCCCGTCGAAGACCATGCGGAGTCCGATGAACGTCGCCCGGGTCACCACGGGCGTGGCTCCGCGCGGCAGCACGAAGGTGCGCAGGGCCGAGTCGAACACGAGGGCCACCATCGTGATTCCGAGCGCGAACCACAGGACGGCGGTGACCACGTGCATGGCCGTGCAGCTTGGCAGACGGCCGGCGACCGCCATCGTTCTTGCGTCGTTCGCGCGTCAGCGTGACGCGCCGCCGACGCCGGAGCGGGATGGGGACCTCAGTCGTCGCCGGCGGGCCGGCGGCGCTGCTGCTTGCGCTGCGCCTGGCGCCGCTTGGCGTCGAGCCGCGCCTCCTTGGCCGACGGGCTCGGTGCGGTCGCCCGCCGCGGCGGGTCGACCCGGAGCGCCGCCGCCAACCGGGAGCGGAGCCGCTCCAGCGCCAGCTCGCGGTTGCGCGCCTGCGAGCGGCTGTCGGACGCGGTGGCCCGCGCCACCGGACCGAGCTTGTCGAGCAGGCGCGCGCGTTGGCGAGGTCCGAGCGAGGTCGACGCCGCGATCGGGAATCGCACCTCGACGCGCGTGTCGGACGTGTTCGCGTGCTGCCCGCCCGGTCCGCCCGAGCCCGTCGTGCGCCACTCGAGCTCGTCGAGGCGGATCACGCACGTCGGCGTGATGCGCAAAGTCGCACGCTCCGTGGCCGGGTCGCGCGCGTTTGACTGCGTCACGTTCCGGTAGGGTACCGGTCAGTAGCTTACGGATGGGCCATGCCCGGGGGGGCCGGTCGAGTGAACCGACGCGCAGCACGTACGCAGCGTTTCCGTCAGGTGGCGGCGCTCACCGCCGCCCTCGTCGTCACCGGCGCGGTGCTGGTCGGCGCGGCCGGCGCGCAGACGCCGGAGCGGGCGCCGACGGCCGCCAAGCCCACCCGGGGCGGGTCCGTCACGTACGGCCTCGAGGCCGAGACCAACGGCGGCTGGTGCATCCCCCAGGCCCAGCTGGTGATCTCGGGCATCATGGTCGCCAACGCGATCTACGACACCCTCACGGTGCCGAACTCCGACGGCAAGATCGTGCCCTACCTCGCGAAGTCGGTCACGCACGACCCCACCTACACCCAGTGGACGATCACGCTCCGTGACGGCATCAAGTTCCACGACGGCACCCCACTCACTGCAGACGCGGTGAAGCAGAACATCGACGCCTGGCGCAAGGGCCGACTCCTCGGGTTCGTCTTCACCGACATCGCCGACACGACGGTCATCGACCCGCTCACCGTCCAGGTCACCACCAAGGTCCCCTGGGTCGACTTCGACAGCTTCCTGTACCTGGCCGGTCGCGTCGGCATCGCCGCGCCCGCGCAACTCGACAACCCCGACACCTGCCCGACGAACCTGATCGGCACGGGTCCGTTCATGATCTACAACGGTGCCGGCCACTGGACGCAGAACCAGGAGTTCGTGGCATCGAGGAACCCGAACTACTGGCAGAAGGACAAGTCCGGCACGCAGCTCCCGTACCTCGACAAGATCACCTTCAAGCCCAACCCCGATGCCGAGCAGCGCCTCAACCAGCTGCAGGCCGGCCAGCTCGACATCATGCACACCACGAGCGGCCAGGTGCAGCAACAGCTCCAGGGTCTGAACGGCACCATCAACCAGATGCGGGAGAAGCCGGGTCGACGCGAGGTGCGCTACTACCTGCTCAACGCCGCGAAGCCGCCCTTCGACGACGTGAACGCGCGCAAGGCGGTCGCCGCTGCGCTCGACCTGAACCAGATCAACGAGATCCGCAACGCCGGGATGCTGCAGGTCGCAGACCAGGTCTTCGACACGAAGGTGCCCGGTCACCTCGCCAAGCCCGGATTCCCGAAGTACGACCTCGCTCAGGCCAAGAAGCTGGTCAAGGCCTACAAGGACGCGCACGGCGGCGAGTTCAACGTCGTCATCGAGAGCACCAACGACCCCGAGAACAGCGGCGAGGCGCAGCTGATCAAGCAGCAGTTCGCCAAGGCGGGGATCAACGGCACGCTGCAGCAGGAGGACCAGGCGTCGTTCGTGAACACCGCGCTCGGCGGCAACTTCAGCCTGCTCCTCTGGCGCAACCACCCCGGTGAGCAACCCGACACGCAGTACGTGTGGTGGACGGAGACGTCGCCGATCAACTTCGGCAAGTTCAAGGACCCACAGCTCCAGGCCCTGCTCGACCAAGGTCGGTCCGAACCCGATCCCGCCAAGCAAAAGGCCATCTACCAGCAGGTCACCAAGATCTTCAGCGACCAGGTGTACAACCTCTGGTCCTACTGGGAGCAGTGGGACATCGCCTCGAATCCGAAGGTGCAGGGCCTGATGGGTCCCCCCTTGCCCGACGGAGGGGGCACGGCCGAGTTCCTGTTCGGCAGGCACCCCTTGCTCGGCATCTGGGTGAAGCGGTAAGCCTCATCCCTGTGCGGCACGCACCGGTCCGCCCGCGACCACGCCGGGAAGGAGTGCCGGCATGGGACTGATCGCCCGGAAGGTGCTGCAGTTGTTCGTGGTCGTCGTGCTGGCGACCTTGTTCACCTTCAGCCTGCTGCGCCTCCTCCCGGGCAGCGCCGCCGAGGCCGCGATCCCGTTCGGTACCCCGGCGCAGCGGGAGCAGTTCAACCGCGACAACGGGCTCGACAAGCCGTTCTTCGAGCAGTACGTCACTTGGCTCGGGAACCTGGCGCACGGTGACTTCGGGAAGGACTACGCCAACAATCTCGAGGTGAGCGACAAGATCCGCAACGCGTTGCCGGTGTCGCTCCAGCTCATGCTCTACGCGCAGCTCATCGCGCTCGCGGTGGCCATCCCGCTCGGGGTGCTCACCGGGTACCGCGCCGGCACCAAGACCGACGCCGCGATCAACGTGGGTGCGTTCGCCTTGCTCGCGCTCCCGAGCTTCGTGCTCGCCCTCGTGCTCGCGTACTTCGTCGGGGTGCAATGGCAACCCCACTTACCCTGGCTCGGCCAGATCCCCGCCGGGGGATACTCGCCGGGCTGGCTGGAAGGCGTGTTCGGACGGCCGACGGGCGACCTGGGGCACCACTTCGCCACGATGCTCCTTCCCGCGATCTCGCTCGCCGCGGGCCTCATCGCCGTCTACATGCGGTTGCTGCGTTCCGACATGATCGCCACGCTGCAAGAGGACTTCATCACCATGGCCCGGGCCAAGGGTCTCTCGAATCGCCGCATCCTCTGGCGTCACGCGTTCAAGCCGTCGAGCCTCACCCTGCTCACCGTGGCCGGGCTGAACTTCGGCACGCTGGTCGGTGGGGCAGTCGCAGTCGAGATCATCTTCGGCATCCCCGGCATCGGACAGCTCATCTACCAGGCGATCAGCGCGCGCCAGTACGTGGAGCTCCAGAGCTACATCGCGATCATCGCCATCGGCTACGTGCTCATCAACTTCGCCATCGACACGCTCTACATCGTGCTCGACCCGAGGATCCGCCGTGCCCGAGCAACGTGAGCCGTCGTCCACCGCGCTGGGCGAGATCGCTCGCGACGCGGCCGACCGCGCGATGCCTGCCGACGCCGCGACCGTCGACTTCGCCGCCGTCACCTCGGGCCCGGAGGCCGGCAGGGGGAAGCGGCGGCGCGGGCTGCGCGTCGGCACCTGGCTCTCGGCCGCCTGGATGGTGTTCGTGATCGGTGGCGCCATCCTCGCGCCATACCTCCCGCTCGACGATCCGCAGAACTCGATCACGCAGATCGCGCGGCGGGGCCCGTTCGCCAAGGCGGGCACCGCGCCCGGGCACCTGCTCGGCGGCGACCCGAACGGGCGCGACATGCTCTCCCGGCTGCTCTGGGGTGGCCGCACGACGCTCGTGATCGCCACCGTCGCCGTGCTCATCGGCTTCGTGATCGGCGGCGTGCTCGGATTGCTCGCGGGATACTTCCGCGGACGCACCGACACGATCATGTCGGGCCTGTTCGACGTGTTCCTCTCGATCCCGGCGGTGATCCTGGCGCTGGCCCTGGTCACCATCCTCCGCGCACCGGCGGCCACCGCCGGGCGGGCCACCGCCGGTCTCGACCCGGAGGTCGCGCTGATCATCGCGCTCGGGATCGTGTCGATCCCGGTGCTCGGGCGCATCACACGCGCCGAGCGCGATGTCGTGGTCCGAACGCGACTTCGTCCTGGCCGCCCGGGCGCAAGGGGCCAAGAACCTGCGCATCGTGTGGCGTGAGGTGCTGCCCAACGTGTTGCCCGCGATGCTGTCGATCGCGTTGCTCGGCATCGCGGTCGCCATCGTCGCCGAGGGCACGCTCAGCATCCTCGGCGCCAGCGTCCAGGCCGACACGCCCACGTGGGGGAACATGATCGCGGGCGGCCGCCAGGTGATCTCGATCGCGCCCCACGTCGTGTTCGAGCCGGCGCTCATGATCTTCTTCACCGTGCTGTCGCTCAACTTCCTCGGCGACGCGATCCGCGCGCGCTTCGACGTGCGAGAGGGTGGGCTGTGACGCCGACCGATCAGTACCCCGACGCGCCGAGCGGTGCCACCCCGCTGCTCGAGGTACGCGAGGTCGCCACCTGGTTCGAGACCGAGCGCGGATTGGTGCACGCGGTCGACGGCGTCTCGTTCACCCTCGAACGCGGCCGCACCGTCGGCATCGTGGGCGAGTCGGGCTCGGGCAAGACGGTGCTCTCACGCTCCATCATGGGCCTGCTGCCGAAGTCGGGCGTGCGGCGCCAGGGCTCGATCCGGTTCGAGGGGGTGGAGATCGGGTCGGCGCCGCCCAAGCAGATGCGGAAGTACTGGGGCGCGCACATGGGCATGGTCTTCCAGGACCCGATGACCGCGCTGAACCCGGTGATGAAGATCGGTCACCAGATCACCGAGTCGATCCACACCCATCTCGACGTCAGCCGCACGTTCGCGCGCGAGCTCGCGGTATCACTGCTCGAATCCGTGCGCGTGCCCGACCCGGAGCGCCGCATGGACGAGTACCCGCACCAGCTCTCCGGCGGTCTCCGCCAGCGCGTGTGCATCGCGGTCGCGCTCGCGTGCGGCCCACAGCTCCTGCTGGCCGACGAGCCGACCACCGCGCTCGATGTCACCGTGCAGGCCCAGGTGCTCGACCTGCTCGAGGCGCAGCAGCGCGAGCGGTTCATGGCCCTCGTGCTCGTGACCCACGACCTCGGCGTCGTGGCCGGCCGCGCCGACGAGGTGATCGTGATGTACGCGGGCCAGGTGGTGGAGAAGGCCGCCACTGCGACGCTGTTCTCCGACATGAAGATGCCCTACACCGAGGCACTGCTCCGCTCCATTCCGACGATCGACCAGCCCAGCCACACGCGGCTGTCCGCCATCCCCGGCCGCCCACCCGACCTCGTGCACCTGCCCACCGGATGCCGGTTCGCGGCGCGGTGCGCGTACGCGCAGGACCGCTGTCTCGAGGAGCAGCCGCCGCTGCGACCGGGCGCCACGCCGGGTCACGAGTTCCGCTGCTGGTTCCCGGTGGGCACGCCCGAGGGTGAGGCGGCGCGGGCGCGCAACCAGGCCGATGCCGCCCGGGACCAGGTGGACCAACGCTGATGGCCGGCACCGGCACCGCCCACCTCCGCGCCGAGAGCGACGTGCTGCTCCGGGTCGAGGATCTCGTCGTCGAGTTCCACGCCGAGGGGGGCCGGGTGAAGGCGGTGTCGGGCATCAGCCTCGACCTCGTCGAGGGTGAGACGCTCGGCCTGGTCGGCGAGTCCGGGTGCGGGAAGTCGACGACCGCCCGCGCGGTCATGCAGCTCCCCCGCCCCACCTCGGGCCGGGTGCGGTTCGACGGCGTCGAGCTCACCGAGTTGAAGGGTGACGCGCTGCGGCGGACCCGGCCGCGCATGCAGATGATCTTCCAGGACCCGATCTCGTCGCTCAACCCGCGCCGCAAGGTCGGCGACATCGTGGCCGAGGGACTCGACATCTGGGGCGTCGGCGACGCCGAATCGCGGCGGGCCCGGGTCGACGAGATGCTCGGCGCGGTGGGCCTCGATCCCGACAGCACCCGCAACCGGCGACCGCACGAGTTCTCCGGCGGCCAATGCCAGCGCATCTCGATCGCGCGCGCCGTCGTCACCGATCCGAAGCTGATCATCTGCGACGAGCCGGTGTCGGCGCTCGACGTGTCGGTGCAGGCGCAGATCCTCAACCTCCTCGAGGAGATGAAGCAGCGCTACGACCTCACCATGTTGTTCATCGCCCACGACCTCGCGGTGGTGAAGAACGTGAGCGACCGGGTGGCGGTGATGTACCTCGGCAAGCTCTGCGAGGTCGGTCCGCCCGACCAGCTCTACGAACGGCCCGCGCACCCGTACACCGCGGCGCTGCTGGCGGCGATCCCGGTCCCCGATCCCGCCTCCCGGCCCGACGACGCGCACGTGCTCGGCGGCGACATCCCGTCGAACCTCGACCCGCCGAGCGGCTGCCGCTTCCGCACCCGGTGCCCGAAGGCGCAGGCCCGCTGCGCGGAGGAGGAGCCGTCGATCCGAGACATCGGGCCCGGGCAGTACGTCGCGTGCCACTTCCCGCTCGCGCCCGGCGAACAGGTCGAGTTCGCCGCCACCGCCTGAGCGGTCCGGGCGCGCCGGTGTTCCGCGGTCGGCTGGTCGCCATCTACGTGGCCCGCAGCGCGGGCGCCCCGATGACCGCGTGCGCCACCGTCGCGGCGCGGGCGGGGGTCGGCCTCGCCGGCGACCGGTACGCGCTCGCGGCCGGCACCTACTCGGCGAGCGGACGCGGCCCGCGCGACGTGACGCTGGTCGAGCGGGAAGCGGTCGACGCGGTCCGGGCCGACGGCGTCGACCTCACCGAGGCCGACACCCGGCGCAACCTCGTGACCGAAGGCGTCGCGCTCAACCACTTGGTCGGGTGCACGTTCCGCATCGGTGCGATCCGGTTGCGCGGCCTGCGGTTGGCGGAGCCGTGCGCGTACCTCGAGCAGCTCACCAGGCTCCCGGGTGTGCGCGAGGCGCTCGTGCACCGTGGGGGTCTACGCGCCGAGCTGCTCGATGACGGCGAGCTCCGCGTCGGTGACGTGGTCGAGCCGGGCGCCTAGCTCCGGCAGGTCGACGGTGCCGGCACGCCGGCCACCCGATCGTCGAGCCACCGGAGCAGCTCCGGCGCCGCCACCTCGAGCACGGTGCCGTGGTCCGCGTCGGGGAACACACGGGCGGTGACGCGGTCCCCACGCGCGCAGGCGCGGGTTACGTAGGCAGCAGTGGCGTCCGGGAGCACCAGCTGGTCCTGCCCGCCCTGGTAGACCGCGAGCGGGACCGTCGTCCGCGTCCGGGCCGGGATGCTCCGGCGCAGCGCGGCGCGCACCGACGGTACCGAATCCGGATCGGCACGCAGGACGGTGATGCCCCGGTCGCGGAACCCGGCCAGGGTGGTGAACAGGCACGCGGTCCGGTCGAGCTCGCGCAACGTGGTGACCGCCCCCGGGGTCAGGACCGCGTCGACGTCGGCCTTCGGGAAGGCGGCGCGGAGGCCCTCGGCGGCCATGGCCACGAGGCCCTGCCTGTCGGGCCGGGTCTCGGTCGCGCTGAACAGCCGGTCGGCTTGGGCCGGTGCGAGCGCGGCCACGCCCCGCACGTCGAGATCGGGCGCGTAACGGCGGGCGACCTCGCTGGCGAACACCGCCGCCTGGCCGCCCTGCGAGTGCCCGGCGACCACGACCTTGCGGCCGGCGCCCGCGCCGTCGACGTGGCGTGCCGCGCGCGCGGCGTCGAGCACGCTGCGGCCTTCACTCGGGCCCACCAGGTACGGGTGGGGGCCGGGGGTGCCGAGCCCCTCGTAGTCGGCCGCGGCAACCACGTAGCCGCGCGCGAGCAGGTCGGCGACGTACGGCACGGCGCTCGCGGCGTCGGTCGCACGCGACGGCGCGCAGGTGTCGGCGAGCCCACTCGTGCCGTGCGCCCAGCTCATCACCGGGCGGCCGCCCGGGGGCTCGGGGCCGGTGGGCGCCACGACCAGCCCTGATTCGGCCACGTCCCGGCCGTCGAGCGCGCGCGAGTGGTACAGGATGCGCCACGCCCGGGCCCCGGCCGGTGCGGCGATCGGCTCCGCCCGGATCAGCGTGCCCGGGTCCGCGGTCGAGAGCGGGGACGGCGGGGCGTAGAAGTCGTCGGCCGCGACCGCCGCCACCTCGGTGGTGGACGCCAGGACCAGCGCCAGGACCAGCGCCAGGACCAGCGCGACGACCGTCACGATCACCGTCGCCCTCACCCGCGCCTGCACCGGTTCATGGTGGCACCCGGCGCCGCCGGTTCGTGCGCGCGTCAGGCCGGGACGTTCACGTGCTGCGGTGTGCGCCGCATCTCGTCGCGGGTGCGCTCGAGCACCGTCTCCAGCTGCGCCCGGATCGAGCTCGCGGCGGCGGCGCCGGCGAGGTTGGTGCGCTCCTCGGGGTCGGTGCTGAGGTTGTGCAGCTCCCACTGCGCGTCGACCGGTGGCGGTGCGAACGGGTCGGCCGCGATGCCGCGCGACTCCTGCCACTCGGGCAGCCGGTCGTAGTAGTGGTTGAGCTTCCAGAGCTCGAGCCCGCCGTCGCGCCCCGTGGGCAGCCGGGTGATCACCGACTCGACCTTGTCCGGCTCGCCCACCGGCTCGAACGCCTCGCCCGTGAACCGGTTGGTCGTACGCAGGCCCCGGCTGATCTGGTCCTCGGTCATGAAGTACACGGGTGCGTCGACCGCGTCCGCGGCCGCGGTGCCGGTGAGCAGCGGGCCGAGGTCGCGACCGGGCAGCGGCTGCGTCTCCACGTGATGACGCGCCACCGTCGCGGCCGCGGCCTCGACATCGACGCCGGCCAGCCCGAGCAGCGTCGGCACGAGGTCGACGTGGCTGGTCGCGATCTCGACCCCACCGGCATTCGGGTCGATGTCCGGGCCTGACACGAGCAGCGGCACACGGATGGCCTCGTCGAACGCGTTGTGCCACTTCTGGAGCAACCCGCCGTGCGCACCGAGCAGGTCGCCGTGGTCGGACGTGAACACGATGATGGTGTCGTCGGCGAGGCCGCAGGCGTGCAGCTCGTCGAGGATGCGCATGATGGCGGCGTCGACGAGCACGTGAAGGTAGTGGTACAGCCGCCGGTACGTGAGGTCGGTGTCCTGCGCGTACAGGAGCTTCGGCCACACGTCGCGGAACTGGCGTTGGCAGTCGGGACGGCCCGCGAGCGAGTCCGACTGCGACGGCGCCTCGGGGACGTCGGGGATCGACTCGGGCACGGGCGGGAATCCCAGCGCGTTCCACCCGAATCCGCTGAACCCGATGTCGTGCGGGTTCACGAACGACGCCACCGCCAGCCAGGGCGCGTCGTCGTCGGACGCCGCCAGCTCGGCGAACAGGTCGACCACCTGGTCGGCGAACACGCCGTCGCGCACGAGCCCGCAGTCGGCCTTGTCGGCACCGTGCGGCTCGCGCCCGATCCACCCCGAGAACCCGAACTGGTCGAGCCGGTCGGCGCGCCGGTAGGCGTCGACCGCGGCGAGGTCGACGACCCCGTCGACGTCGTTCGTCCGCAGGCTCTTGTGGGTGCCCGGCACCACGAGGTCGGGGTGCGAGAGGTGCCACTTGCCCCGGTAGTGGGTGCGGTAGCCGGCGGCGCGGAACCAGTCCCCCATCGTCGGCACGGTGTCGGGATCGAGGAAGTGCATGGCCGGGTCGGTGGCCGCCTTGGCGAGCCCGTCGGTGTCGGTGACACCGTGCAGCGACGGGTACTGGCCGGTGAACAGCGTGGTCCGGCTCGGCAGACAGGCGGTGGCAGCCGCGTAGTGGCGGTGCAGCTCGCGGCTCTGCGCGCGCGCAGGCGCTCGCGGGCGGGGAGCTGCGTACGGCGGAACTCGGCCAGGGCCTCCGCCTCGTACGGCGGCGGGTACCGCTCCTCGTCGGTCATCACGAAGAGCACGTTCGGACGGGAGGGCACGGGCATGCGGGGAAGGTAGCTGCTAGTGCAGCGCGACCACGTCGCCCACGCGGACGCGGCCGGGCGTCGCCACCAGCGCGCCCACCGCCAGGCACCCGTCGCGCGTCCGGTGGATGGACCGCAGCACGTCGAGGTCGCGCTCGATGCCGCCGGGCTGCGGCCGCGTCGTCATCACGCAGCGGTTGATGCGCTGGGCCACGTCGAGCCGGGCGTCACCGAGTGCGACGGTGGAACCCACCCAGTTGTCCTCGCCGTCGCCGTCGAACACGACGTTGGCGCGGAAACGGCGCCGGTCCCAGTCGCCGAGGGTGCCGGTCGACACCAGCGACACCTGGGTGCGGCGCGAGTCGTGGAACGCGCCCGCCGGGCCCTCGAACACCATCCAGTCCTGGTCACGTTCGAAGTCGAGTGGGTTCTCGTAGCGCGGCGCGTCGATCCCGCCGGCGCGGCACAGCGCCACTCGCCGACCGAGCCAGTCCGACAGCACGCGGTCGTCGGTGCTCTGGGTGCCGTCGGGCAGCGTGACCACCAGGTCGCCGTCGACCAGTCGGGCCGACGCCAACAGGAGCTCGGGCACCCGTCGGGCGGTCAGCCCGAAGCCGGTGTCGAGGTCGAACAGCGCGTACGCGCGGTCGCCGACGATCCCGTCGGGAGCGATCTCGGCCGAGTCGAGCTGCTCACCCTGGAGCGACTTGACGGGAAAGCGCCACAGCTCGACGACCTGCACGACCCGCGAACTTAGCGACGCCGACCCCGCCCCACCCGGTGATCATGCGCGGAATGCACCGCATGCGGTCAGAACCGCGCACGATCAGGGGGGCCGGGTGGGTGGTGGGGCTCGTCTCGGCGGTCAGGCCGCGATCGGGGTCTCGACCGGTGCGTCCTCGAGCGCGAGCGCCAGGACGTCGCGCACGTCGTCGACCAGGTGGAAGGTCATGACGTCGCGCACCGCCTCGGGCACGTCGTCGAGGTCCGGTCCGTTGCGCTGCGGCAGGATGACGGTGTCGAGGCCCGCACGCTGCGCAGCCAGCACCTTCTGCTTCACGCCACCGATCGGCAGCACCCGTCCTTGCAGCGTGACCTCACCGGTCATGCCGACGCCGGCCTTGACCGTGCGCCCGGTGAGCATGCTCACCAGCGCGGTGGTCATCGTGATGCCGGCCGACGGGCCGTCCTTCGGGATGCCGCCCGCGGGCACGTGCAGGTGCACACGTCGCTGGGTGGCCGCCGGGTCCACTCCCAGCTCCGGGGCGTGGGCCTGCACGTACGACAGCGCGATCTGCGCCGACTCCTTCATCACGTCGCCGAGCTGGCCGGTCAGGGTGAGGCCCTCGCCGTCCATCGTCGTCGCCTCGATGAAGAGCACGTCGCCGCCGACCCCGGTCACCGCGAGACCGGTCGCCACACCGGGCACACCGGTGCGCTCCGCGGTCTCCGAGTGGAACTTGGGCCGGCCGAGCGCAGGCTGCACCTCGGTGACGTCGATCGCCACCGGCGGCGTCGCCTCACCCGAAGCGATGCGGGCTGCGGTCTTGCGCAACAGCTTGCCCAGCTCGCGCTCGAGGTTGCGGACCCCCGCCTCCCGCGTGTGGTCGGTGACGACGGCACGCAGCGCGTCGTCGGTGACCGACACGTCGTCGGCGGTCAGGCCGTTACGTTCGAGCTGACGGGCGAGCAGGTGGTCACGGGCGATCGCGACCTTCTCGTCCTCGGTGTAGCCGTCGAGCCGGATGATCTCCAGCCGGTCCAGCAAGGGTCCGGGGATGGTGTCGAGCATGTTCGCGGTCGCCAGGAACAGCACGTCCGACAGGTCGAGGTCGACCTCCAGGTAGTGGTCGCGGAACGTGTGGTTCTGTGCCGGGTCGAGCACCTCGAGCAGCGCCGACGACGGGTCGCCGCGCCAGTCGCTGCCCAGCTTGTCGACCTCGTCGAGGACGATGACCGGGTTCATGGTGCCGGCCTCGGTCAGCGCCCGGACGATGCGGCCGGGGCGCGCACCGACGTACGTACGCCGGTGTCCACGCAGCTCCGCCTCGTCGTGCACACCACCCAGCGCCACGCGCACGAACTCGCGTCCGAGCGCGCGTGCGACCGACTCACCCAGCGACGTCTTGCCCACGCCGGGCGGACCGACCAGCGCCAGGATCGCGCCCGCGCCACGCCGCCCCTTCTTCGCGTCAGCCTCGTCGCCGTCGTTCATGCCGCGCTCGGCGCGCAGCTTGCGGACGGCCAGGTACTCGACGATGCGGTCCTTCACGTCGTCGAGACCGGTGTGGTCGGCGTCGAGGACCTCACGCGCCGCCACCACGTCGACGTGCTCCTCGGAGCGCGTGCCCCACGGGATCTCCAGCACGATGTCGAGCCAGGTGCGGATCCACCCGTGCTCGGGGCTCTGCTCGCTGGTGCGCTCGAACCGGTCGACCTCGCGCTCGACCGCGACGCGCACGTCCTGGGGCAGCACCATCTCCGAGAGCTTGCGGCGGTACTCGGCGACGGCGTCGTCGGCGTCACCGCTCTCGCCCAGCTCCTCACGGATGGCCTGCATCTGCTGGCGCAGCAAGAACTCACGCTGCGTCTTGTCCATGCCCTCGCTGACCCGGTTGCGGATCTGGTCGGACAGGTCGAGCTCGGCCAGGGTCTCACGCACGAAGCCCAACGCCTTCTCCAGGCGCGCTTCGGGGTCGAGCTCCTCGAGGAGCTCCACCTTGCGTTCGACCGACAGGTCGGGCGCCCACCCGGCGGTATCGGCGAGCGCGCCCGGGTCGTCGACCCCGGCGAGCGCGTCGGCGATGCGGGGCGTGCCCAGCTTCTCGGCGATGCCGCGCACGACGGCGCGGTACTCGCGCACCATCTCCTTGGCCCGCCCGGTCACGACCGAGGGCTCGGCCACGGGGTCGGCTTCGACCCACAGGCCGGGGTGGTCGCTGGGGACGGTGCGGCCGACGATGGCCCGCGACAGGCCGCGCAGCACCAGGGCCCGCTGCCCGCCGGGCAGCTCGCCCTCGTTCTCGACCCGGGCGACGGTGCCGACCCGGGTGTAGTCGCTGCCCACGCGCGGGACGAGGAGGACCCGGCGGTCGCCGGCGATGGCGCCGTCGGCGGCGTCACGGCCCTCGGCGGTCTCGAGCGCGAGGGTCACGACCATCTGCGGAAGGACCACCCCGGTGGTCAGGGGCAGCAACGGCAGGTTCAAGGTCTCGGTCTCGGTCATCGGATCTCTCCAGTGGATCTGGTGATTACACCATTACGTGAGAGATCCAACCGAGTGGCCCCCGCGCGCATTCCCGACGCAAAAGGTCGCGATTGGGTCGCCGCCGGGCCACCGGCCGTCAGAGCAGGGCGTGGTCCCGCATCCAGGGGATGGTGCGCTCGAGGCCGTCGTGGAGGGTCAGCGGCGCGTAGCCGAGGCGCTCGACGGTCTGGTCGTTCACGAAGAACGGCGTCGGGAAGTGCTTCCGGGCCAGGGCCACCAGGCTGGGGCCGAAGCGGGCCGACACCTCGGGGTCGTCGAGCTCCTGCACCGCCACCTCGGTCACCCGCTTGGGCGAGCCGGCGATCTCGAGCGCGGCGTTGCAGAAGTACGGCACCCCGCCGACGTCGCCGGGCCGTCCGAACGCCAAGTACCGCTCCCCCGCCACACCCTTGCGGGTGGCGACGACCGAGGCGTGGGCGACGTCGCCCGCGTACACCCACGGGATCGGGAAGCCGACGTACTCGGTGATGTCGCCCCGGAGCGCGAGCGCGATGCGAGCGTTGTAGCTCGGGGCCACCATCGAGCGCTCGGGGAGAGGGGAGCGTCCGTAGGCGCCCCCCGAGATCACGATGCAGATGTCCTGGCCGTCGTCGACGCGGCGCATGGCATCGAGATAGGCGGCGCGCTTCGTGACCGTGTACGGATCGTCGCTCGGCGCCGGGTCGAGCGGTGAGTGCTCGGTGAGCGGCGCACGTCGGGCGTCGAAGAAGGTGGTGGTGCTCAGCTGCACCACCCGGGTGGCGCCGACCTTGATCGCAGCGTCGAGCACGTGACCGGTGCCCACCACGTTGACCGCCTCGTGCTCGCCCGCGATCTGCGTCTGGCCGCCGAGCACCGCGGCCGAGTGGACCACGTACTCGCAGCCCTCGGCGGCGCGCAGCACCGCGTCGGGGTCGGTGATGTCGCCCCGCACGACCTCGACGCCGAACGCCTCGAGCGGCCCGGTCTCGCTGCCCTCACGGACCAGGGCACAGACGGTGTCACCCCGCTCGACGAGCTGCTCGGCGATGTTGGAGCCGATCATCCCCGTCGCGCCGGTGAGAAAGACGCGGCTCATCGGGTTCCGCCTACGAAGGCAGCTGCGCCTCGATGGCCTCCACCAACGCGGGGTCCTCGGGGGTGACCGGTGGGCGGAAGCGAGCGACGACCTTGCCGTCGGGCGCCACCAGGAACTTCTCGAAGTTCCACTTCACGTCGCCGGCGTCGCCGTCGGCGTCGGCCGTCTGCTCCAGCTCGGCGTACAGCGGGTGCTGGTTCGCCCCGTTCACGTCGATCTTCTCGAACAGCGGGAACTGCACGTGGTAGGTGGTGTCGCAGAACTCGCGGATCTCCTCCGCGGTGCCCGGCTCCTGGCCCATGAACTGGTTGCACGGGAAGCCGAGCACCTCGAACCCGCGGGCGCCGTACTTCTCGTGCAGGTTCTCCAGGCCCTCGTACTGCGGCGTGAGGCCGCACTTGGAGGCGACGTTCACCACGAGGAGGGCCTTCCCCTTGTACTCCGACAGGTCGGTCGACTGACCCTCGAGGGTGTTGATCTTGGCGTCGTAGATGCTCATGGGCCACACCCTACGCGCATCGGGCCCCTAGTCGCCCGGGCCCGTCATGTCCTCCGGGCGGACGAGGCGGTCGAACTCCTCACCGCTGAGGTGCCCCAGGGCGACGGCCGAGTCCCGCAGCGTTCCCTTGTTCTTGTGCGCGTGCTTGGCGATGGCGGCGGCGTTGTCGTAGCCGATGTGCGGGTTGAGCGCGGTCACCAACATGAGCGAGTTGCCCACGTGCTCGGCGATGCGATCCTCGTTGGCCTGGACGCCCTCGACCGCGAACTCGCGGAACGAGTCGCAGGCGTCGGTGAGGATGTCGACCGAGTGCAGGAAGTTGAAGATCATCACCGGCTTGAACACGTTGAGCTCGAAGTTGCCCTGCGAGCCGGCGATGCCGATGGTGTTGTCGTTGCCGATGACCTGCACGCAGACCATGGTCATGGCCTCGCTCTGGGTCGGGTTCACCTTGCCGGGCATGATCGACGACCCCGGCTCGTTCTCGGGCAGGATCAGCTCGCCGAACCCGGCGCGCGGTCCCGACGCCAGCCAGCGGATGTCGTTGGCGATCTTCATCAGCGACACCGCCAGCGTCTTGAGCGCGCCGCTCGCCATCACTAGCGCGTCGTGGGCGGCGAGCGCGGCGAACTTGTTGGGCGCCGACACGAACGGCAGCCCGGTGAGCTCGGCGATCTTCGCCGCGGTGCGCTCGGCGAACTCGGGGTGGGTGTTGAGGCCGGTGCCGACGGCCGTCCCGCCGATGGCGAGCTCGTAGAGGCCGGGCAGCACCAGCTGCACGCGTTCGAGGTCGGCGTCGAGCTGCGCGACGTACCCGCCGAACTCCTGGCCGAGGGTGAGCGGCACCGCGTCCTGGAGGTGGGTGCGCCCGATCTTCACGATGTCGGCGAACTCGTCGGCCTTCGCCGCGAGCGCGTCCCGCAGGCGCGTCACCGACGGGATCAGCTCGTGGACGAGCTCCTCGGCCGCCGCGATGTGCATCGCGGTCGGGAAGGTGTCGTTCGAGCTCTGCGACATGTTGACGTCGTCGTTGGGGTGGACGGGCTGCTTGCTGCCCATCTCGCCGCCCGCCAGCTCGATGGCGCGGTTCGAGATCACCTCGTTGACGTTCATGTTCGTCTGCGTGCCGCTGCCCGTCTGCCACACGTAGAGGGGGAACTCGTCGGCGTGCTGGCCCGCGATCACCTCGTCGGCCGCCTGCACCAGCAGCTTGGCCTTGTCGGCAGGCAGCTTCCCGAGCGCCTCGTTGACCTGCGCGGCGGCCTTCTTGAGGATCGCCATCCCCCGGATCACCGCGGTCGGCATGCGGTCCTCGCCGATGGAGAAGTGGTGCAACGACCGTTGGGTCTGCGCGCCCCAGTAGCGGTCGGCCGGGACCTCGATCGGCCCCATGCTGTCGGTCTCGGTCCGCGTGCTCATGCTTGTCCGCTCTCGTCGCTTCGCTCCGGGCCGCTCGGGCCCCGCTCCGTTGCGAGCCGGGATATCCGGCTCGCGGCCACTCCGCTCACGCCCCGGACGGTACCGCGACGCCCCACTTCAGCTCTGCTCGCGGCGGACCTTGCGGATCTGGCGGTCCATAGTGCGGCGCACGTACGGACCGAGCAGGCCGGCGGCGCGAGCGAGGGCCGCGGTCTGCACGTCGGCGGTGATCACGAGGCGCTCCTTCTCGATCCCGGCGACGATCGCCCGCGCCACGTGCTCGGCCTCGCGCGGGCTTGATCGCGGCCGAGATGCGCTCGGTCTCCGCCGGCTTCAGGGCGCGCTCGGCGTCGAATCCCGGTGTGCGCGTGTCGGGCGGGTAGGCGCACGCGACCACGATCCCGTGCGGCGCCAGCTCCGGCCGCAGCGTCTCCGCCAGCCCGCGCACCGCGTACTTCGCCGGACCGTACGCGGAGTACCCGAACACCCCGATGAGGCCGGCGGTCGACGAGATGGTCACCAGATGGCCGCGGCCCCGCTCGATCATCGACGGGACGACGGCCCGTACCGCGTGCAGGGTGCCGAAGTAGTCGACGTCCATCTGCTCGCGGAAGACGGCGTCGTCGAGCCGCTCGAAGTACCCCGGATAGGAGGAGCCGGCGGAGGTGACGAGCACGTCGCACGGCCCGTTGACCTCGGTGGCCGTGGTCAGCGCGGCCGCGAGCGCGTCGGCGTCGGTGACGTCGGCGGGCGCGGTCACCGCCGCGCCGATCTGGTCCGCCGCCGCGGCCAACCGACCGGCGTCGCGCGCGATGAGCGACACGCGCGCGCCGCGCGCGACCGCCAGGCGGGCGGTCTCCAGGCCGATCCCACTCGAGCCCCCGGTGATCACGACGTGCGCGTTGGCGAGCTTGGTCACCCGACGATCGTCCCACGGAACCCTCGATTAGCGTCGCATCGTGTTCCGCCGGCTCGCGCTCGTCACCTGCTGCGTCGCGGTGGCGGTCGCCGGTCTCGCGCCCGTCGCCGAGGCCGCCGGCGGCGGGCGCGCCGACTTCACGGTGCAGCCGAGCGTCGAACAGCTCGCGGTCACCGGGGCCCCCGCC
This sequence comes from uncultured Actinomycetes bacterium, assembly GCA_963819475.1. Classification (GTDB taxonomy): domain Bacteria; phylum Actinomycetota; class Acidimicrobiia; order IMCC26256; family DASPTH01; genus DASUAS01. Next base: position 176,974 of record CAWFWE010000006.1, on the reverse strand, counting down.
GACGCCACCGCGGTGCTCCGGACGGCCGACGGCCGGAAGGTCGCGTCGCACCCGATCGACGCCGCCGGCAGCGTGCTCTTCCGCGACGTGGATCCGGGCGCGGGCTACGTCGTCAGCGTCGGGAGCGCCCGGGCCGCGCCGGTGACGGTGACGAGCCCCACCGACACGCCGCCGGCGTCGCTCTACACGGGCCAACACCTCGGCCCGGGGTACGGCTACCTGACCACGCGCGACGGCACCAGGCTGTCGATCAACATCACGCTGCCCGGACCGGCGGGCGAGGGGCCCTACCCCACCGTGGTCGAGTACTCCGGGTACGACCCGTCGAACCCGGGCGCGACGCAACCCGCGTCGCGGATCGCGCAGCTGCTCGGCTTCGCCACCGTGGGCGTGAACCTCCGGGGCACCGGCTGCTCGGGCGGCGCGTACGACTACTTCGAGGAGCTCCAGTCGCTCGACGGGTACGACGTGGTCGAGACCGTCGCCGCGCAGCCGTGGGTCGCCCACGGCACCGTCGGCATGGTGGGCATCTCGTTCCCGGGCATCACGCAGCTGTTCGTCGCGGCGACGCGCCCTCCGCACCTGGCCGCGATCACGCCGCTCTCGGTGCTCGACGACACCTACGCCACGCTGTACCCCGGGGGGATCTTCAACGACGGCTTCGCCCTCGGGTGGGCGAAGGACCGCCAGGCCGATGCCCGGCCTTCGACCAGTTCGGGAGGCGGCCAGGGGTGGGCGAGCAAGCGCATCGCGGCCGGCGACGAGACCTGCCGCGCCAACCAGGCGCTCCGGCTGCAGGCAGCCGGCGTGCTCGGCGAGATCCGGGCCAACGCCTACCGCCGCGGCGCGGCCACCGACGCGCTCGCGCCGGCGTCCTTCGTCCACGACATCAACGTGCCGGTGTTCCTCGCCGGCGCCTGGCAGGACCAGGAGACCGGCAGCCACTTCGCGAACATGCTCGACAACTTCTCGCCGGACATCCCGATGAAGATCACCGTGATGAACGGCGTGCACCAGGACTCGCTCGCGCCCGCGGTGCTGTCGGAGTGGATCGAGTTCCTCGACTTCTATGTGGCGAAACGGATCCCGTCGGTCCCACCGGCCGCCCGCGCCCTGGCCACGATCGCCCTGTCCCGCGTGTTCGGGCCGGGCGCCACCCTGGCACCCGACCGCTTCACGGACCAGCCCGACTACGAGTCGGCGTTGCGCGCCTACGAAGCCGAGCCGAGGGTGCGGGTGCTGTTCGACGTCGGCGCCGGCAACGTCCCGATGCCCGCGTTCTCGGCGACCGCGCCGGCGTTCCCGCTCCCGGGCACCACCGCCACGACGTGGTACCTGGGCAACGACGGCGCGCTCACCGATGCGGCACCCGCGTCCGCGGCCGCGGACCGGTTTGCGTACGACCCGTCGGCGTTTCCGCGCACGATGAAGACGATCGACGACGGCCTCACCCCCGAGTACAGCTGGAAGCCGGTCCCCGCGGGCAAGGCGGTCGGGTACGTCACCGCACCGCTCACCGCCGACACCGTGCTGGTCGGCACCGGCAGCGTCGACCTGTGGGTGCGGGCCACGACCCCCGACGTCGACTTCGAGGTGACGATCAGCGAGGTGCGCCCGGACGGCAAGGAGACCTACGTGCAGAGCGGTTGGCTGCGCGCCAGCCAGCGGGCGCTCGACGCGCAAGCGTCCGCCGCGCTCCTCCCGGTGCAGACCCACGCCCGGGCCGACGTGTCGCCGTTGCCCAAGGGCTCGCCGACGCTGGTGCGCGTCCCGCTCTACCCCTTCGGCCACGCGTTCCGGGCCGGCTCGAGGATCCGCATCGTGGTGCAGCCGCCCGGCGGCAACCGGCCGGCGTGGGCGTTCGCCGCCATCAAGCGACCGAGCACCGTCACCATCCTCCGCTCACCGAGCACTCCGTCGAAGGTCGTGCTGCCGGTCGTCGGCGGGGTCGACGTGAGCACCGCGCTGCCGGCGTGCAACTCGCTCCGCGGCCAGCCGTGCCGCAACTACGTTCGGCCTCTGAACCAGCGCACCTAGGTGTAGTTCGAGGGTCGATTCCGCTCCGCCGTCCCGCCCTCCGGGCACGGCTCCGCTGCATCTCCCACCCAACGGTCGATTCCGCTCCGCCGTCCCGCCCTCCGGGCACGGCTCCGCTCCATCTCCCACCCAACGGTCGATTCCGCTCCGCCGTCCCGCCCTCCGGGCACGGCTCCGCTCCATCTCCCAGGAGGCTCCCCATGACCTCGCCCGTGTACGAGCTGGCCGAACAGTACGTCGAGCGTTTCGCCGCGCTCGACCCGCTCGCGGCGACGGGCGAGGGCATCGCCGGCCACGACCACGAGATGACCGACTACTCCCCCGACGGTGCCGCGGAACGGGCCGAGCACGACCGCGCCACCCTGCGCGCCCTCGACACGATCGACGTCGGCGACGATGCCGACCGGATCGCGGCCGAGGTCATGCGCGAGCGGCTCGAGCTCGGCCTGGTGGAGTACGACGCCGGCGAGCGCCTGCGCGACCTGCGGGTCCTCGGCAGCCCGGTGCAGACGGTGCGTATGGCCTTCGACCTCATGGCCCGGGACACGGCCGACGACTGGCAGGTCGTCGCCGAGCGCCTGGCGCTGGTGCCCCAGGGGCTCTCGAGCATCGAGGCCGCGCTCGCCGAAGGCGCGGCCGAAGGCATCGTGGCCGCCCGCCGGCAGGCCGTCGCCTGCACGAAGCAAGCTGACACCTGGGGCGGGCTCGACCCCTCGACCCGTCCCTTCTTCCTCACCCTCGCCGACGAGTACGACGCGTCGGGACTCGGCGACCCCGCGTTCCGCGACCGCCTCGAGCGCCTGGCGACCCGCGCCACCGAGGCATACGCCTCGCTGGGCCGGTTCCTCGTGGAGGAGTACGCGCCACACGCCGACGAGCACGACCCGGTCGGGCGCGAGCGCTACGCGATGTACGCGCAGGACTTCAACGGCATGGAGCTCGACCTCGACGAGACCTACGCGTGGGGGTGGCACGAGCTGCACCGCATCGAGCACGCCATGGGCCAGGTCGCCGAGCGCATCGAGCCGGGCGCCGACGTCGACGTGGTCATCGAGCACCTGGAGACCGACCCGACCCGGGCCATCGAGGGGGTCGAGGCGTTCCGGCGGTGGAACCAGGAGCTGCTCGACACCACCGTCGCCGAGCTCAACGGCGTGCACTTCGACATCCCCGAGCCCGTGCAGCGTGTGCAAGCGATGATCGCGCCGCCCGGTGGCGCGGCGGCGATGTACTACACCGGCCCGGCCGAGGACTTCAGCCGTCCGGGACGCACGTGGTACCCGACGCTCGGCAAGACGCGCTTCCCACTCTGGGGCGAGGTCTCGATCTGCTACCACGAGGGCGTCCCGGGGCATCACCTGCAGATCGCGCAGGTGCGCTACCTCGCCGACTCGCTGAGCCGGTTCCAACGCACGCTCGCGGGCACCTCGGGCCACGCCGAAGGGTGGGCGCTGTACGCGGAGCGGCTCATGGGTGAGCTGGGCTACCTCGAGGACCCCGCGTTCGAGCTCGGGATGCTGCGCGCGCAGGCGATGCGCGCGGTGCGCGTCGTCGTCGACATCGGCATGCACCTCGAGCTGGCCATCCCCGCCGACGAGCGCTACCGCCCCGGCGAGACGTGGACGCCCGAGCTCGCGCTCCCGTTCGTGATCGAGCGGTCGAAGTTCCCGGCTGACTTCATGGCGAGCGAGGTCGACCGTTACCTCGGTCTGCCCGGCCAGGCGATCAGCTACAAGGTCGGCGAGCGAGTGTGGCTCGGTGCCCGCGATGCCGCCCGCGCCCGGGCCGGGGGTGCGTTCGACCTCAAGGGGTTCCACCGCGCCGCGCTCGACCTCGGGCCCATGGGCCTCGCCCAGCTCGACCGGGAGCTCGCCCGCCTCTGACGGGGGTGCTGACAGCTTCGGGTCGCGATGTGATAGGCCGGTGCGACTTCCGGAGCAGGGGGGAGAACCTGTGAAGCGAGTGAGCATCGTCGCGATCGTCGTCCTGATCGCCGCCGGCATCGTGACCATCGGCGGCGTCGCCGCCAACGCGCAGTCCAAGGAAGCGCCCAAGGCGACGGACGTCGGCGTCACCGCCGACACCATCCGCATCGCCGTCGTCGCCGACGTCGACAACCCGTTCGCACCGGGGCTGTTCCAGTCGTCGGTCGACTCGGTGAAGGGCGCGGCGAAGTACATCAACGCCAAGGGCGGCATCGGCGGGCGGAAGGTCGTGGTCGACTTCATCGACTCCCACCTGAACCCCAACGAGTCGCGCAACGCGATCATCACCGCGTGCCAGCAGGACTTCGCGCTGGTGGGCAGCGCAGCGCTGTTCCTCACCAACGTCGACGACGAGATCAACTGCAAGGACATCAACGGCCAGGCCACCGGCCTCCCCGACCTGCCCGGCATCGTGACCGGCATCCCCCAGACGTGCTCACCCGTGACGTACTCGCCGACGGCCCCGCAGCTCTTGTGCGACACCAAGGACCAGCACCCGCAGACGTACCAGGGCAACCAGGGCGACACCACCTACTACAAGAAGAAGTACGGCAAGAGCATCAGCGGCGCATTCGTGCTCCCCAACGACACCCAGGACGCCAACCGCGGCGACTCCGTCCAGGAGGTCATCGCGGTGCAGAACGGCATCAAGGCCGACCAGTCACCCACCGCTTCCGGCCGCGACCCGCAGAGCGTGTACACGCCCGTCGTGCAGAAGATGAAGAACGACAGCTCCAACTGGGGCTGGAACGGCCTGGCGTACGCCAACGTGATCCAGTTCCGGCAGGAGGCGCAGCTGCAGGGCCTCACCGATCCGAAGATCATCTGGGGCTGCACCACCGCCTGTTACGACAGCCGCTACCTCGCGGCGGGCAGCGCGGTCGAGAACACCTACATCCCGATGGGGTTCCTGCCCTTCGACGAGACGGCCTACAACAAGGGCCTCGCCAACTACGTGAAGTACACGGGCAAGGACAAGATCGCCGGCCTCGGGGTGTACTCGTGGGCGGCCGGGATCGAGCTGCAGCAGGCGCTGAACACGGTCGTGCAGCAGAAGGGCGTGAACGGCATCACCCGCGCCAACCTGCTCGGCGCGCTCAAGAACATGACCAGCTTCGACGCCGACGGCTTCATCGCGAAGGCCAACGTGGGCGGCAAGGTCACCTCGGCCTGCTTCGTGCTCGAGCAGGTGCAGAACGGCAAGTTCGTGCGGGTGTGGCCGAAGAAGAAGGGCACGTTCGACTGCACCCCGTCGAACCACGTGACGGTGAAGGCGGACCTGATCAAGTAGGACGGCGACCCGGAACGTGTCGGTGATCGAGCTGGAGCTCTGGAGCTACACGTTCCGGGACGCGACCCTGCCGGAGCTCGCCGCGGCGGCCGGCGCGGCCGGGTTCGACGCGGTGACGCTCACCCCGGAGCTGTTCGCGCGCAGCGGTGGACACGCTGCCGACCTGCGCGCCCGCGTCGCCGACCACGGCGTGCGGGTGACCTTCGTCGACGGTCTGTGCAGCGCGCTCCCGGGCACGCCGTCGCCCACCGTCGCCGACGGAACGTTCACCGATCCCAACGAGGCGACGCTCGACGACTGCATCGGCATCGCCCACGCGACCGGTGCGGGCGCCATCAACCTCGTGCACATGCGAGGTGCGGCGACGTCGACCACGGCGCTGGCCGACGCGTTCGCAACTGCGTGCGCGCGCGCCGCCGCCGAGGAGCTCCGGCTGGCGATCGAGTTCCTCCCCCGGACCGGCATCCCCGACCTCGCCACCGCGGCCGCCATCGTGCGGGAAGCCGGTGCGCCGAACGGCTCCGTGCTCCTCGACACCTGGCACTTCGCGCGCGGCGGGGGCACACTCGCCGACCTCGATGCCGAGACGGTGGCGCTGGTCGGCGCGCTGCAGCTCAGCGACCGCACACCGGAGCAGGACGAGGAGCCGTACGTGCCCCGCCGCGGGCGCAAGATCCCGGGCGCCGGCGCGCTCCCCCTTGCCGAGATCACCGCACGCGTGCTCGCGGCGCGATCGGACCTGCCCATCGGTGTCGAGGTGCTCAGCGAAGAGGTCGACGAGCTCGGGTTGGACGCCGGTTCGCGCCGGCTCGCCGACGCGGCGCGCGCCGTGGTCGTGGAGGCGCGGTCCGTTCGCTGAGCGGTGCGTCCGGAGTGCCGGATCGCGTATCGCCCACGGGAGCAGACTGCCGGCATGCCGACGCGCATGCAGCTCCGGCGCACGAAGGGCTGGCGCAAGCCCGTGGGCGCGGTCGTCGTCGCACGGCCCACGAAGTGGGGCAACCCCCACCGCGTGCGTGCCGAAGCGCCCGCCGAAGCCGTCGAGCGCTACCGCGCCGACCTCCTCGCCGGTCGCTTGCCGGTCGGCGTCGACGACGTGCGGCGCGAGCTCCGCGGTCGCGACCTGGCGTGCTGGTGCCGACCGGACCGACCGTGTCACGCCGACGTCCTGCTCGCGGTCGCCAACGGCGGCTGAACGCGCTCCTACCCCGCCTCCTCCGCCAGCATCGCCTGGAGCTCGGCCGCGTTGCGCACACCGTGGTCCTGGTAGCAGTTGTTCATCAACGCGTGGACCTCACGCGCCTGGCCGGCCAGCTCCTCGAGCTTCGGGACCCACGCCCGGAGCTGGCGCTTCGAGTAGAGGTACCGGAAGCGTTCGGCGGCGCTCCCGGTGCGCGCGTCCCACGTGTCGTCGGCCCGACCGTGGAACCGCACCACCGCGAGGTCGTCGGTCGTCGTACGCAGGACGGTCGGCAGCTTCGCGGTCTTCGGTGCGTCCAGCACGACCAGCGCCAGCTGCAGGTCGCGCAGGAGATCGAGCGTGCGATCACGATCGCGGGCCGCGAGCCAGCTCGGTGCCCGGAACTCGACGCAGACCGGCAGGTCGCCCATGCGTTCGCGCATCGCCGCGAGCTCGTCGCGGTTGTCGCGCTTCGGAACGAACCACGTCGGATACTGCATGAGCACCGCTCCGAGCTTCCCCGCGTCGGCGAGCGGGCGCAGCGCGTCGCGGAACCGGTCCCACGCCTCCTCCAGGGCATCGGGTTCGAGGTGGTGGGCGTACAGGTTGCGCTTCCCCGCGACGTCTGCGGGGAGTGCCTCGCGCAGGTCGCGCCACAACGACGCGGGCCGGGTCGGGTGACCGGTCAGCAGCGAGTACGCCTTCACGTTCATCGTGAAATCCTTCGGGGTGCGCTCGACCCACGACGTCGTGAGCTGCCGTGACGGCGGGAAGTAGTAGGTGCTGTCGGCTTCGACGATCGGATAGCGCGCCGAGTAGTACGCCAGCCGCTCGGCGGCGGTCATCGACTTCTTCGGGTACCAGTCCGTCTCGTCGGTGAGCGTCTTGTCGGTCCAGGAGCACGTCCCGACGAGGGTCCGCCCGTCCGCCACCACTGCCCCACTCAGAGCCCGGCGTCCCGGAGCGCGGCGCGCGCCTCGAGGTCGTCGAGCGACGCCTCCGCGCGCACCAGGAACGCGTCGGCGAAGGTCCGCCGGCGGTCGGACATCCCGTCGGGGAACATCACCACCTGGCACGATGCCGGCACGTTGTAGGCGGCGTGGATGCGGTGCGCCCGCCACGCGTCGTCGAACGTGATGTCGGTGAGGCCCGCCGCCGTCCGCAGGTCGAGGTAGAACCGCAGGAGGTCGCGCTCGTTGGCCCGACGGTCCTCGACCGACATCGCCATGGTCATGAAGTAGGAGATGTCGCGCATCGGTGTGTTGACGTTGATGATGCCCCAGTCGAGGAAGCCGACCCGGCCGTCGTCGAGGAACAGGTTCCCGAGGTGCGGGTCACCGTGGATGATCGTCGGCGGTCCCTCGTGCCACAGGCGCTGCAGGTCGTCGTGGTGCGCGAAGTACAGCTCCGAGATCTCGACGAACGAGTCGGTGAGGCGCTCGCGATGGTGCTCGATGCCGTAGCGCAGCATCGTCTCGGCATACCCCTGGGTGGGCTTGCTCACCGGCACCCAGGGCGCCTCCGCCGCCCGCACCGCCGGATCGGCGTACCGGACGTGCAGTCCGGCGAGGTCCTCGATGGCGCCGGCGGCCGCGTCCACCGGGATGGCCCACGACCCGTCCGACACCTCGCAGCCGCCGCTGACGAGGTCCTCCAGCAGGATGGCGAACATCCCGTCGTCGTCGGTGAGCGCCACGTGCGCCGAGGGCACGCGCATCCCGACCGAGGGGGCCAGCTCGGCGTAGAAGCGCGCCTCCCGGTGGCCCATGCCGGTCGCGATGATCCGTTCCCGACGATCGTCGTTCGGTGGCAGCTTGCAGAACATCAGCTCCGGGGCCCCGGCCGGGGTGCGGTACGTGACCCGCACCCGTGCGTGCGCGTTCGTCACCTCGTGGCGCTCGAGCACCTCCACCCCGGCGACGTCGACACCGGGATGACGGTCGGCGAGCGCCGTCGACAGCCAGTCGGCGGTGACGTCGTCGGCGGTGGTCGGCCATTCCATCGCGCTCCCCTGCTCCACGGACCGTCCCGGCGGAGACTACGGCGTCGGCGCGGACGGTGGCGCCGAGTGGCGCCGGCGCGTCGGGCGTGGTCCAAGATGTCGGGCATGGACCCCACCGCCATCGAGCAGTTCCAGATGCACGGCCAGGACATCCCCCGGCTCCTCGAGCACTGGGCCGAGCACAAGCCGGAGCACCCCGCCCTGGTCTGGGCGCCGCGCGAGGGCGAGAGCCGCCGGTGGACCTACACCGACCTGCTGATCGACGTGCGCCGGCTGGCCGCCGGGTTGGCCGCCCGCGGCATCGCCAAGGGCGACACGGTGCTCATCCACTCGGAGAACTGCCCGGAGATGGTGCTCTCGTGGCTCGCCTGCGCCACCCTCGGCGCGGTCGCGGTGACGACCAACACCAAGTCGGTGGGCGCCGAGGTCACCTACTTCGCCGAGCACAGCGGCGCCGTCGCCGCGATCACCCAGCCGCAGTACGCGGCGACGGTCGCCGCCGCCGCGCCGGCGCTGAAGTGGATCGCGGTGACCGACGACAACAGCGGCGAGCCGGCGGACACCACGCAGTCGGCGCACGGCTTCGACGCCTTCGACTCGCTGTTCGCCGACGCCGGCGACTGGACGCCGCGGGCGCCGGAGCCGATGCTCCCCTTCGGCATCATGTTCACCTCGGGCACCACCAGCCGTCCCAAGGCGGTCGTGCACACGCACGCCAACGCGATCTGGGCGAGCCGGATCGGACCCCGCAACATCGACCTCACCACCGACGACACGTACCTGATCTACCTGCCGTTCTTCCACGTGAACGCGCAGAGCTGGAGCCTCTTCTCGGTCCTCGGCGTCGGCGCGACCGCGGTCCTGATGCCGAAGTGGTCGCAGCGCCGCTTCTGGCCGACGGTGGTCGAGCACGAGGTGACGCACATCTCGCTCATGCCGTTCGTCATGGGCGCGTTGGGGAGCCCCGAGCGGCCGACCGAGCACACGCTGCGCGTCGGCGTGTTCGGATTGATCATGCCGGACCTCGACAAGATGTTCGGGATCGCGGTGTACGCCGCCTACGGCATGACCGAGACCGTCACGCACTGCGTCACGGGCAAGCCCCAGGAGCGCCTGCCGACCCGCTCCATGGGCCACGTCACGCCGGGCTACGAGCTCGCCGTCGTCGACCAGGAGACCGGCGAGCTGTGCGCCGAGGGCGAGACCGGCGAGCTGTGGATGCGCGGGACCCGCGGGATCCAGCTCTTCCTCGAGTACTACGACAACGACGAAGCCAACGCGAAGGCGTTCGAAGACGGCTGGTTCAAGACCGGTGACATGGTGAAGATGGGCGCCGGCGGCAACGTCTTCTACCAGGAGCGCGACAAGGACCTGTTGAAGGTCGGCGGCGAGAACGTCTCCGCCAAGGAGGTCGAGGACCTGATCGTCGCGCACCCCGCGGTGCAGGCCGTGGCCGTCGTCGGCAAGAGCCACGAGTTCCTCAGCGAGGTCGTGGTGGCGTTCGTGATCCCGGCGCCCGGCGACCACGATCCGGAGACCGTGTCCGGCGAGATCGTCGAGACCGCGCGCCAGAACCTCGCGTCGTTCAAGGTGCCGCGCGCCGTCTACTTCGTGGAGGAGTTCCCCACCGGCACGCTCGACAAGATCCTCAAGAACAAGCTGCGCGAGATGGCCGACGAGCGGCCGCCGGTCGAGTAGGCCGCGTCACCTGGTCGCGGCGTCGACGCCGCCCCAGAAGTCGCTCATCAGCGGGGGCGGCTCGGGCGACGTGGCCTGTCGCTGCGTGAAACAGGATCCCGGTCGCGCCGGTGGCCAGGTTCGAGCGCCAGGTGGTGCCGGAGCCCCCGTCCCAGCCGACGCCGCTGGGGAGCGGCGCGGCACTGCCCGCCGCCGGAGTGGCCAGGCCGAGACCCCACCCGAGGTCGTCCCCGAGGAAGAGGCGCGACGCCTCGTGCTGCGCGGCCGTGAGGCGGTCGGTGCTCATCAGCGCCACCGACTCCGGGGAGAGGACGCGCCGGCCACGCGCCGAGCCGCCGCCGAGGAACATCGACGCGAACGCCCAGTAGTCGTCGACGGTCGACACCAGCCAGCCGCTGGCGTCGGGAAGCGGCTCCGGCGTCCCCCACCAGCTGCTCTCGGGCGCGTCGAACACCACCAGCGAGCCGATCTCGTCGTCGGGCCGGTAGAACGTCGTGAGCCGGTGGCGCTGGTCCGCGGGCACCACGAACCCCGTGTCGGCCATGCCGAGCGGCTCGAAGATCCGATCGCGCATCACCGTCCCGATCGGATCACCGGTCGCGCGCGCCAGCAGCACCCCGAGGACCTGGGACGCGGTGTTGTAGAGCCACTCCGTGCCGGGCTGGTACATGAGCGGGAGCGAACCGAGGGCGGCGATCCAGCTGTCGACGTCGTGCCCGCCCGGCGGCCACGGCGGGCCGCCGATGCTGTGGAGCTCGAGCTCGGCCTCCGCCCGCTGGATCGGCAGCGTGTCCGGCGGGGCCATGACCGTGCCGAACCCGAACCGGGAGCTGAGGAGGTCCTCCACCGTGATCGGCCGCTCGGCGGGCACGGTGTCGTCGAGCTCGGCCTCGAGCGCGCGCAGCACCCGGCGGTCGGCGAGCTCCGGGAGCAGGTCGTCGACCTCCTGGTCGAGGCGCACGACGCCCTCCTCGACCAGCGACATCGTGGCGACCGCGGTGATCGGCTTGGTGAGCGACGCGATGCGGAAGATGGCCGACCGGTCGAGCGGGGTCGGATCGTCGAACGACGACGTACCGATGGTCTCGACGCGCACGTCGTCGCCCCGCGCCACGAGGTAGGCGAGCCCGGGCACCTCGCCCGCGTCGACGTGCCCGGCCATCGCGTCGTGCAGCGTCGCCACACCGTCGGGCGACAGCTTGGCGGCCTTCATGGGCAGCTCCCTCGTCTCGTCCCGCGGTGAAGACCCCGGGTCGGGCCCGAATTCATCGCGAAGGGTCCCGGACGGTGTCAGCCGGGGTTCGCGCCCACCGGCGCTCGGCGCCCGGCGGTGACGCGGGCGAGCCGCCGGTGATGGGGCGCGAAGTCGAACGGGCCCATGTGCGCGGTGAGGTGCTCGTCCCAGATCACGACGTCGGACTCGCTCCACCGGTACCGGAAGTGGAAGGCCGGGTTCTTCAGGTGGTCGAACAGCATCCGGAGCACACCGTCGCTCTCGTGGGCGCTGAGCTCGTTGATCGCCACGGTGTAGCCGGGGTTGACGAAGAGCAGTCGTCGTCCGGTCACGGGGTGGGCGCAGAGCACGGGGTGGCTGTTGCCCTCGAACTGCAGGCGGGCGCGATCGGTCGCTTCCGGGCCGAGCGTGCGGCGCAGCTCGAACCAGAAGCGATCACCGGCCTCGTGGCGCGCGGTCAGCGGCGCGAGGAAGTCGCGCATCGCCGGCGACAGCGCATCGTGGGCGGCGGCCGCGCTCGACCACATGGTGTCGCCGCCGACCGGGGGCACCACCTCGGCGTGCAACACCGCGAGATCCGGGATCTCCCGGCTGAACGAGTAGTCGACGTGGAAGTGCTGGTCGTCCTGCGGCAGCTTCTCACCGTCGTTCTCGACCACCGAGACCGGATCGGACGCACCGAAGAGGTACTCGGGCACCGGGTGGCCGTGCACCGCACCGAGCTGTGCGGTGAAGGCGACCTGCTCCTCACGGGTCAGCGGCTGGGCCGGGAACACGAGCACGCCGTGCTCGTGCAGGGCGGTGCGGATCGCCTCCGCGCCCGCTCGGTCGATCGACGCCAGGTCCACACCCTCCACCCGGGCTCCCAGCGAGCTGGTGAGCGGTTGCGCCTCCACCGTCACGGCACCTCCACCATCAGGACGCGTCACTTATCATTGTTCAATGACGACAGGCTCGCAGACCCACCGGTCCCGGTCAAGCCGTGGCCGGCGGGGGCCCGGCGGCCGGGGTGCCGGGCTCGACCGTGAGCAGATCGTGGACCGGGCGATTGCGGTGATGGACGCCGAGGGTGCGGGCGCGCTCACCATCCGCCGACTCGCCGGCGATCTCGGCGTCGAGTCGGCGGCCCTCTACTGGCACTTCGCGAGCAAGGGGGAGCTGTGCCGCGCGGTGGTCGACACCGTCGGTGCCCGGCTCCGGGTCGCGACCGTGACCACCGGCTCGGCACGCGAGCGCCTCGAGCACCACTTCACGGCGATCCGCGACCACTGGCGCCGGCACCCGAGCGTGCTCGAGCTCTCCCGTCAGTACCCACCGTCGGCAGGTGGTGACGTCGCCCGCGCCGGTCTCGCGCTCTGCGAGGAGCTCGGGATCGACGCGGACGACGCCCTCGAGTGCTACCGGTCGCTGTCCTGGACGGTCACCGGATTCGTGATCCTCGAGCAGAACCTCGAGAGCTCGGTGCACCACCGGCGGGCGGGCGGGACCCGCTGGGTGCTCGCCGTCGACGACGACGACGCGAGCACCGACCGCGCGTTCGACACCGACGAGCTGTTCCGCACGACGCTCACCATGGCGCTCGACGGCCTCGACCGGCGACGGGCGCGCCGCCGGTCTCGTCCGCAAGCGTGACGGTCGGCTCAGCCGCAGCTCGGCTCCAGGTGGTGCTCGACGACGACCTCGTAGAGCGCCGGCGAGCTCGGGAACTCGCGCCACGCGTCCTGCGTCACGAGGCGGACGAACTCCTCGGTCTGGTGGGGTGCCCGGTAGTGGGCGTCCGACTCCCAGACCGCCACGTTGACGAACCGGTGCTGCGCGTCCGCGGACACCGCCCGGTGCAGCCGCAACGACACGAAACCGGGCTGGGCCCGGAAGTACCGGCTCGTCTCGGTCCACAGCTCGACGAAGGCGTCGTCGCGGCCCTCCGGCACCACGAAGCTGTTGATCAGCGTGACCGGCCCGGCGTGCGCCTCGGCCCCGCCGGCGGTCCTGCCCTGCGCATCGGTGAAGTCCATGTCCGTCTCCTTGGTGGTTGGTAATTGCACACCTATGCAGTTACTGCAGATGTGTATACTACGGAGGCCGGCGTGTCAAGGGCTTCCGCACCGGCGGATCGGAGGACCACATGGCGACGACCGGCGCGACGGGGCCGCAGGGGACCACGCCGGTGGAGACCGGCCGGTTCCGCCAGCGCCGACGCACGCGCGCCGCGATCGTCGACGCCACCGCCGAGCTCGTGCGCTCGGGCGTGACCCCCTCGGTCGGCGACATCGCCGAGGCGGCCGACGTCTCCCGGCGGACCGTGTACGTCTACTTCCCGACGCTCGAGCAGCTGCTGCTCGACGCGACGCTCGGACTGCTGGCGCAGGCGCCGGTCGACGACGCCATCGACTCCGCCGACGTCGGCGACGACGCCGGCGAACGGGTCGCGGCCATGATCCGCGCCCTCGGTTCGATGTCCAACGAGACGCTGCCCCTCGGGCGCTCGCTGATCCGGCTCACGGTCGACGCACCCCGTCCCGCGGGCGGCGACGCGCCGATCCGTGGGTATCGCCGCGTCGGGTGGATCGAGCGCGCGCTCGAGCCGCTCCGCCAGTCGCTCGACGATGCCGACTTCGAGCGACTCGTCTCGGCGCTGGCGATGGTCGTGGGCTGGGAGGCGCTCATCGTGTTGCAGGACCTCCGCGGTCTCGGCGACGAGCAACAGCTCGACGTCTCGTTGTGGGCCGCCCGCGCGCTGATCCGCGCCGCGCTCGACGACGCCCGGACCGCGTCGCCGGAGTGACCGGCGCCCGATTCGGGCACCCTCTTCCCGTCGTGATTCTTCGGGGGTGAACCGCATGGCGCGTTCCATCTGGTCGGGTTCCATCAGCTTCGGGCTCGTGAACATTCCGGTGAAGGCGTACCCGGCCATCCGCGAGCACGACGTCCACTTCCACCTGCTCGCGCCCGACGGGTCGCGCGTGCACAACCAACGCGTCTCCGAGAAGTCGGGGAAGGTCGTCGAGTACCGGGAGCTCAAGAAGGGCTACGAGACCTCCAAGGACAAGTACGTCGTGTTCGAACAGGACGAGCTCCGTGCGTTGTCCCCCGCGACGTCGAAGATGATCGACATCGAGGACCTCGTCGCGCTCGAGGACATCGACCCGATCTCCTACGACCGCACCTACCACCTCGCGCCGGCCGACGCCGCGGCCGCGCAGGCGTACGGGCTGCTCGCCACGGTCATGGAGGAGCGGCACCGAGTGGGCATCGGCAAGGCCGTGATGCGCGAGAAGCAGTACCTGGCGGCCGTCCGGCCCTTCGGGAAGGGGCTGGCGATGTCGACGCTGCTGTTCGCCGACGAGATCGTCCCGCAGCGCCAGATCGACGAGATCCCGCAGCGGCGGCCGCGCATCACCGACCGCGAGCGTGCGCTCGCGGCGCAAGTCATCGACGCGCTCGAGTCGGAGTGGAAGCCGGAGCGTTACCACGACGACTACGAGGAAGAGCTCCGGCGCCGGATCAAGGCCAAGCGCGCGGGAAAGACCGAGACCGTCGCCGAGGAACCAGAACCGCCCGCGAAGGTGCTCGACCTCATGGAGGCGTTGCAGGCCAGCCTCGATGCGAAGCGGCCGCGGAAACGCGCCACGACGAGGGCCGGCACATCACGCTCGAAGCCCGCGAGGAAGCGAGCCGCCCGGCCTCGCGCGGCGAAGCGCACGACGCGGCGCGCCGGCTGACTGAGCGGGCGGGGCGGCGTCACTCCTCGGTGCGCCGCTCCAGCCACTCGCTCGTCACGCGCATGTGGGCGCCGCGGTAGGACAGGTAGTCGTCCTTCATGGCGAGCGCCTCGCACGACTCGCCCCGCGGCACTCCCCGACTCCGGGCCGCGTCTCGATGAGCGGGCCCGGACAGGTCACCCGCTGGTTGGTCACCGACATGCGCGCGAGGGTACTGACCATGGCCGCACGATGGTTCAGCGTCGCCGTCGACTGCGAGGAGCCGCACCGGCTGGCGGGGTTCTGGTGCGAGGTCCTCGGCTACCAGATCGTCAGCACGGCGCCCGACGTCGTGGGGATCGCGCCCGGTCCGGCGTCGTTCCCCGGCATCGAGTTCGTCAAGACCGAGGGCCACCGCCGCCGGAAGAGCCCGCTGCACCTCGACCTGGCGCCCGACGACCAGGCCGCGGAGGTCGAGCGGATCCTCGCCCTCGGGGCCCGACCGGTCGACGTGGGCCAGCCGGCCGACGCGACCTGGGTCGTGCTCGCCGACCCCGAGGGCAACGCCTTCTGCGTCCTCGCACCGCGACCCGACGACACCTGGTGACCGGACGACGCCGGAGCACCCCGTGGCCGCCGGCGCGGGGCGCGGTTCCTCGGGCTCAGCCGGCCGACCACTCGATCGCGGGCGGGCGCACCGACGCGCACACCGGGTTCCCGCACGCGTCGCGCAGGCCGAGCCGGGCCACCAGCGTCCCCGACCGGCGCGCCGCGACCATCACGTCGGGGCCGACGCCGTCGAGCCACAGCTTCGCCCGCCGGAACATCGTGAACGCGCCGTCGGCGTCGACCGTCCCCCACGACAGGTAGACGAAGCGAGCGTTGGGTCGACCCTGGACGTACAGCCCCTTGACGTCGACGCCGGCGGGAGTGTCGACCGCCTCGCAATCGAGGTCCCACGCCACTGACTCTGCGTCGCCGCCGATCAGCCCGAGCAGCTCACCGGGGCGATTGCGGCGCGGCACCCCCACGTGGATGTTCTCGTACCCGGGAAAGGTCCGGTCCGCCCCGCAGGCGCGCCCCGGCAGGTCCGAGCCGAGGATGCGAATCAGCACCCGGCGAGCCTGCCACGACCGGACGCTTCACACCGTCCTCGGCCACGGCACGAGGCGCCCGGCGCGCTCGTCCCACAGCTTCAACCGGGTCGCCCGCAGTCCGTCACCGAGCGACAACGCGGGAACGGCGCGGAGGACCGCCTGCGCGTCGTGCGCCCGTTGGAGGTTGTAGTTGGGGATCCGCGGGTTGAGGTGGTGGACGTGGTGGAAGCCGATGTTGCCGGTGAAGAATTGCAGCACGCGCGGGAGCGCCAGGTACGAGCTGCCGTGCAGCGCGGCGTCGGAGAACCGCCATTCCGGCGTGCGGGTCCACGCGGTGCCCTCGAACTGGTGCTGCACGTAGAACAGCCAGATGCCGACCCCGCCCGCCAGCACCACCAACGGCAGCTCCACCAAGAGGAGGGCCTGCCAACCGAGCCACCAGCAGAGCGCCCCGATCGCGATGGCGGCGACCAGGTTGGTGCTCCAGACGCTGCGACGGTCGCGCGCCGAAGCACTGGGGCCGGCCCAACGTTGCATCACGAACGTCGAGTAGATGGGCCCGAGCCCGAACATCACGAAGGGGTTGCGGAAGGCGCGGTACCCGAAGCGACCACCCGGCGAGCTCGCCTCGTACTCGGCCACGCTCATCATCGGGACGTCGCCGACTCCTCGACGGTCGAGGTCACCCGAGGTCGCGTGGTGGACGGTGTGCTCGTGACGCCAACGCGCGTACGGCGTGAGCACGACGAGCCCGAGGACCGAGCCGACCCAGGCGTTCGCCCGGCGGCTGGAGAAGTAGGAGCCGTGGGTGCAGTCGTGGAAGACGATGTAGGTGCGCACCAGGAACCCGGCGGTGGGGATGGCCAGCAGCAGGACGAGCAGGTACGACACCGGCAGCGCCAGGTACATCAGCGTCCACAGCGCGAGGAACGGGAGGAGCGAGGTCGCGAGGCCGAAGAGGCTACGGCCGAGGTCCGGACGCGCGTAGCGAGCGATCTCGCTCCGGCACGACTCCTCCTCGGTACGGCCCTCGCCGTCATCGGTCGCGTGCGGGCGCTCCAGGAGCCCCTCGGTCGTCGTCACCATGATCTCCGTCCCATCCCAGATCAGCGCCGCATCGGCAGGGTCGTCACGCTCGGCCTGGAGTCTGGAGCCGGACGAGAACATCGACGATCACCAGGATCAACGGCAGCACCGGAGCACTGATGGAGTCCCGATCTCGTCGACGACGAGAAAAGCCACCCTAACGGAGAGGGACCCCCACCGGCACGCACCGGCCGGTCGGCCGGTGCCAGGCGGACGGCCCAGCTCGGGCGACGGTTCAGGCGACGGCGAGATCGAGCGCCGGGGCCGTACCCGGGTGCGCCAGCGCTCGGGGCAGGTCGGCCAGGCCGGCGATCGTCGACCAGACACCGACGGGCACCCCGTCCGGTCGCACCAGCAGCGCGCCGTCACCGCGCACGCCGAGGGCCCGCGCCGTCACCGGCTCGAGTTGGCGGACGGTGCACGGCGCGCCCGTCGACGCCGCGCCCCGCTCCCACGCCGGCCCCGCCGCCCCGACGAAGAGCGTCCATCCGGGCCCGAGGAGATCGAGGGTGGAGCGGTGACCGGACGCCGACGGCAGCCAGGCGTGCCGCACCCGACCACCGAGGTCGACGTTCAGCTCGTCGACGACCGGCCGCCGGCTCCCGTCCGGATCCGTGGAGCGGATCACGTTGTGCTCCGCCACGACGCGCCGTTCGGTCTCGTAGGTGTCGAGCAGCGTGGGATCCGCCCACCCCTGCAGCACCCACGCGATCTTCCAACCGATGTCGTAGCCGCTCTGCAGCGCGGTGTTCATTCCGGTGCCACCCCGCGGCGTCACCCGGTGCGCGGCGTCGCCCACCAGGAACGCGCGACCGACGCGGAACCGGTCGGCCACCTCGCCCGGAGAGAGGAACGGCCCGATCCGTTCGATGTCGGGATCGAGGTCGACGATCCCCGATCCGGCGCGGATCAGCGCGGCGAGCCGTCCCGGATCGAGCTCGGGGGGCTCGCCGTCCTCGGACAGCGACGACGGCCCGTAGACCCAGCGGTCGCCGCGCCCGGCCGGGAGGAACAGCCCGGGCGCGCTCGGGGTGGTGACGAAGTAGAGCGCGTAGCGGACGTCCCCGAGCAGCGGCCACAGGGGTGCCCGGAACACGACCTGCACGCCGCCGTAGGCGCCTTCGTGCTCCTCCATCCCGACGCCGAGCAGCCGGCGCACCACGCTGTGCGCGCCGTCGGCCGCGACGAGGTAACGGGCCCGCACGTCGCGGCGTCCCCCGTCGCGGTCGTGCAACGTCGCGCGGATCGCGTCGGGCGCGTCCTCGACACCGACCAGCGCGGTGCCGAGCTCGACCCGGGTGCGCGGCAGGGCTCCGACGTACCGGCGCAACACCGCCTCGAGCCAGTCCTGCGGCACGGTGCCGGGTGCGCACGGGCTGACGACCGCCGCCTGCCCGCGGGTCGGGTACCCGACCGTGTGCGCGGTGCCCTCTGCGGCCCGGACGAGCGTCGGGCACTCCCAGAGCCAGACGTCGGCGTCGACCCCGCCGGCGAGCGTCTCCTCCTCGAGCCCCCAGGCTCGCAGCAGCTCCATCGAGCGGGTGCTGATCACCGTCGCCCGTGGCAGCGCCGGCGGCTCCATCCGCTCGTCCACCAGCAGCGTCGCGACCCCGTGGTCCCCGAGGGCCGACGCCGCCGCCAGCCCCGCGGCCCCCGCGCCCACGATCACGACCTCGTACTCCTCCATCACCGTCATCCCGGGCTCCTGTCCTCGCGTTCTTTCCGAGCAACAGCATGTCGTTTCAAATACAGCTTGTCAAGTGAAAATGGTACGGTCACCGGCGTGGCGTCACGGAAGTACGAGCAGCGGCTGCGGGCGGAGTCGTCCGAGGCGACCCGCCGGCGCATCCTCGACGCGCTCGAGCAACGGCTCCGGGAGGCGCCCACCGAGCCGGTGAGCATGGACGAGATCGCCAAGCGAGCGGCGGTGGCGCGCACGACGGTGTACCTGATCTTCGGGTCGCGAGCAGGCCTGTTCGACGCCCTCGCGACCGAGCTGTGGAACCGGGCCGGCCTGTCCAACCTCACCGAGGCGGTGGCGCACCCCGACGCCCGCGAGCACCTGCGCGGCGGGCTGCGCGCCGGGGTGGAGATCTTCGTCGCGCTGCGCGACGTCGCGGTGGCGCTCTTCTCGATGTCGGCGCTCGACCCGGAATCGGTGGGCGGCGCGATGGTCCGCCAGGAGGAACGACGATGGGGCGGCATGGAGTACCTGGCGCAGCGGCTCGAGGAGCAGGGCCAGCTGCGGGCGGGCGTCACCGCCGAGGAGGCGGCCGACGTGCTGTGGGTGCTCGCCAGCTTCGCCAGCTTCGACGCGCTCTACACCGGGCGCGGCATGACCGCCGAGCAGGTGGCGAGCACCCTCACCGCGATGGCCGAACGCACGCTCTGCCGCGACGTCGAGCCCGCCGCCGACGACTGAGCGGGCGACGCTCCCCGACGGTCAGGTGTCCACCCGGCGGGCCTGGTCCGGTCGCGGGGTTCCCACGAGGTCGGGGTGCAGGATCCGGGCCATGACCTCAGCGCCCTCCACCAGGCGCGGTCCCGGCCGCACGAAGTGGCTGTCGGCGTCGACCGCCCAGACCTCGGCGCCGCCGGGGAGCCGACCCGTGTCGACGAGTTGCCGGGCCAGCTCCGCGGTGCGCTCCAGGTGGTACCCGCACGGGGCGACCACGACGACGTCGGCGCCGCTCGCGCTCACCGCGCGCCACTCGATGCGCACCGAGTCGTGGCCCCCGTTCGCGAGCAACGGCGCGCCGCCACCAGCAACCACGACATCGGGGACCCAGTGACCGGCGCTGAACGGCGGATCGGTCCACTCCAGCACGACGACGTCGCGCGGCGGCGCGTCGCGCAGCGCGCTCGCGAGTGATTCGAGCCGCCGGCGCAGCGAGTCGACGAGGCGCGCCGCGTCCTCGGCCACCCCGAGGACGTCGCCGACCACGCGGATCGATTCGATGACGTCGTCGAGCGACGACGGGTCGAGGGTGACGACCCGCGCCGAGCAGCCGAGGTAGGCGAGCGCGTCGTCGACCCGTTCGAGGTCGACGGCGCACACCGCGCAGAGGTCCTGGGTGAGGATGACGTCGGCGTCGAGGTCGGCGAGCGCCTGCTCGTCGAGGTGGTACAGGTCTTCACCCGCGGCCATGCGGTCCGACACCACCGCATCGATCTCGGTCGGCGTCAATCCGTCCGGCAGCGACGACGTCGAGACCACCCGGCGGTCCCTCGCCTCCGCCGGGTGGTCGCACTCGAACGTCACGCCGACGAGATCGTCACCCCGGCCCAGGGCGAACACGATCTCCGTCGCCGACGGCAACAGCGACACGACGCGCACGCCCGCATCGTACGGGCCCGTCGACGATGCACGCGGCGTGAGGAGACGGCTCGTGATCACACAGGCCGCGCCGTGAGCGTCGCCAGGAAGCGCTCACGCAGCTCGTCCTCGCTGGCCCCGATGTCGTACGCCGGCGAGGTCACCGGCAGCGCGCGGCGGATCGTGACGATCACGATGCCGTGGATGCGGTCGCGGGCGCGCACCGTGCCCCGTGCCTCGTAGAACCGGACGCCGCGCTCGAAGACCTCCCCCTCGGTGTGCACGACTCCGGTCCCCTTGAACCGGTACCCCTTGCGCACGAGCTGGTCCACGACGTTGATCTCGACGCTCGCGTTCGCGCGCAGGTTCTCGACGGTCCCGGGTGACCGCAGATCGGCGAAGACGAGGTGATCGTCGTCCCACACCGCGATCGAACCCTTGGGCGACAGGTTGGGCGTGCCGTCCGGGCACACGGTCGCCACGAAGCCGAGTTGCCTCTCGACCACGCGGCGCATGTCCGCGGTCAGGATTCCCATGGATCACCTCCGCGTGCCGCCGGCGCGACCCGGTCGGCACGGTTCCGGTGCGCAGGTATACATCGGCGACCCGGGGACGCCCGAACGATGATCCGTCCGCTGGTCGCACGGCCCCGCCCGCCACGCGGTCGGCACCACTACGCGGCACCGACGTGGCCCGGACGCCGTGATCCCCGAGCAGATCCCACCGGAAGCCCGGTAGGCCAGGGCGCCGAGGCCGACGTCAGCGGCGGCGCGATCGCGGTCGCGCCGCGTACTCGTCGGCAAGCTTGCGCGGCGCGCACGCGAGCCAGCCGTCGACGATGGCGTCGCGCAGCGCTCGCTTGCCGACGATCCGCAGCTGGATGAGCACCGCCGCGTACCCGTCGAAGTGCGGGATGGTGAAGAAGCCCCGGTTCCCCTCGGCCAGCACCGCCTCCTTCTCGTGCAGGTCGGCCATCCGCACTGCGAGGATCGGACCCGCGGGCGGCTCCTCGTCGCCGAAGCGGCGGATGTCGGCCTTGCTGAACGGCCGATCCCAGGCGAAGGCCTTGCCGTGCACGAGCCAGGTGCGGTGGCCGTAGCGCTCCGACTCCGAGACCTCCGGGAGCTCCGACACCAGGCCAACGACGTCATCGATCGTCGCCACCACGCACCCTCCGGTAGGTGAGGTCGAAGCCGACCGCGAAGTCGGTGCCGTCCTCCGCCGTCGGCTGATCCATCCGCGACACCTCCTCGGCGCGGCACCGAGCAGACGCTCCGGCGCGCGTTGGTCAAGAGTGTCCCGTACGACCGCCGGGTGTGACGCCAACGGGGGGCCAGCATTGCCCCAAGGCTCGGCAAAGTGACTCCAGTCACGTTCCCCCACCGTCGATGACCCGATTGGTCCTGATCACGCCCCGCCCGGCACAGGATCGAGAGCGCCCCCGGAAGCCGCACCCGCCCGTGGCCACCGAGGGCGTTCTCGCTTTGTCGCCCGATGGCAGACGTCCCGCGTTGGTCAGGGACCGCTGCCGCCGGCCTCGTCGGCGGAAGCGCGGCTGCTGTGCTTCGCGTCGTACATCGCCGTGTCGGCATCATGGACGAGGACGTCAGGGACGGCGCCGGGTCGGCCCAGCACCACTCCGATGCTGGCGTTGACCACCACATCACGTCCATGGAGCGGGACGGGAACCGCCACCGCCGCAGCCACTCGGTGCGCGATCGCGCTCGCTCGCTCCTCGTTGACGACGTCGTGACACACGATGACGAACTCGTCGCCGCCGAAACGCGCGACGGTGTCGTCCGTCCTCACTGCGGCGCGCAGTCGTTCGGCGACGACTCGGAGTATCTCATCGCCGGCAGCATGTCCGTGGGTGTCGTTGAGCACCTTGAACCCGTCAAGGTCCAGAAAGAGCACCGCGACACCGCTTCCGTCTCGTTGGGCGCGCGCGAGTGCGCCCTCGATGCGATCGCGTAACAGCACGCGGTTGGGGAGATTCGTCAGCGCATCATGGAGCGCCCGATGGGCGAGCAGCTGCTGCATGCGCTTCTGTGGTGTGATGTCGCGCTCGATCGTGGACACGCTGACCGTTTCGCCGGCCGGGTCGAGGATCGGCGAGATCGTGACGGAAACATCGAGGACGCTCCCGTTCTTGTGCCGGCGGACCGTCTCGTAGTGGTGGACGTGTTCGCCCGCGCCCACCCGAGCCAGGATCTCCGCGAGCTCGTCGGCGCGATCCGTGGGAACGACCGCGGCGATCTTCTGGCCCAACATCTCTCCGGCCGAGTATCCGTAGAGCTCCTCGGCGCCACGATTCCAGCTCAGGACCGTGCCATCCAGGGTGGTCGCCACGATCGCATCGTCGGACGACTCGACGATCGCCGCCAAGAGCTGGA
Organism: uncultured Actinomycetes bacterium; assembly: GCA_963819475.1. Classification (GTDB taxonomy): domain Bacteria; phylum Actinomycetota; class Acidimicrobiia; order IMCC26256; family DASPTH01; genus DASUAS01. The sequence goes on along the minus strand of CAWFWE010000006.1, from coordinate 153,954 downwards.
CCGGGGTGTCGCCTACGACAATGGGCGTCGACAGAGGTGCCCACTCCATGACCAGTGATCCTTCCCGCACCGTTTGAGATCACTCTTTGTGATGAAAGGTTACCACTCTCCGCGGTATCAGGCCGGCCGAGGCCAGGAAACCGCCACCGGGCGCAGCGGCGAGAAGTCAACCACTCGAGCGTGGTCCGTACGCCGGCGTCAGAGCCGGCCCGACTCCCGGGCGGCGGCCTCGGCCGCCTCGAGCTGCTCGGCGACGATGGCGAGACCGCCGCTCCAGAACCCGGGGTCGGCGAGGTCGAGGCCCACGATGCGGCCGAGGTCCTCGGGTGAGCGCGACCCGCCGGCGGCGAGCAGCTCCAGGTACTGCGGCACGAACTCGTCGCCGCGCTCCTCGTAGGCGCGGTACACCGACAGCGCGAGCAGCTGCCCGTACGAGTAGGCGTACACGTAGCCCGGGGTGCCCATGAAGTGCGGGATGTACGACCACCAGGTGCGGTACCCCTCGGTGATCTCGACGGTGTCGCCGAGCATCGCCGCCTGGGTCGACTCCCAGGCCTCGTTGAACTGCTCGATCGACAGCTCGCCTTCCTCGCGTCGCTGCGTGTGCACTCGATCCTCGAACCGGTTCATCGCCACCTGGCGGAACACGGTCGCGATCTGCCCTTCGAGGCTCTCGGCGAGCAGCGCCAGGCGCGCGGCCGCGTCGTCGGTGGCGTCGAGGAGGCGCCCGAAGGTGACGGTCTCGCCGAACACCGACGCCGTCTCGGCAAGGGTGAGCGGCGTCGTCTGGTGGTAGATCCCCTGCTCGCGCGCGAGATAGGCGTGCAGCCCGTGACCCATCTCGTGCGCGAGGGTGAGCACGTCGCGCCGGCGCGCGGTCCAGTTGAGCAGCAGGTACGGGTGCTGGCTCGGCACGGTGTACGCGCAGAACGCGCCCGGACGCTTGCCCGGACGGATCGGCGCGTCGATCCACGACTCGTCGAAGAACCGCTCCGCCGCCGACGCCAGTTGCGGCGAGAACGACGCGTACGCGTCGAGGACCAGCCGTCGGGCCTCGTTCCAGCCGAACTCCTCGTCGGAGCTCGCGACCGACGCCATGCGGTCGTAGTCGGCCAGCGTGGGCAGCCCGAGCAGCCGCGCCTTCAGCGCGTACCACCGTTGCGGGATGTCGTAGCGGGACTGCACCGCGTCGATGAGCGCCTGCACCGACTCGTCGCTCGCCTCGTTGGCGAGGTTCCGGCTCGCCAACCAGTTGGGGTAGCTCCGGAGCCGGTCGTCGATCGACTTGTCGACGAGCAACGTGTTGAACACGAACGCGCGCGTCCGCAGGCCGGGCGCCAGCGCCGCGGTGACCGCATCGGCGGCGGAGCGGCGGACCTCGCGTTCGGGCGACATGAGCTGCGAGAGTCCCTGCTCGAGGCTCACCGGGGCACCCTCGAGGTCGACGGTGATCGCCGAGGTGAGCTCCGAGAACAACCGCACCCACGCGCTGTTGGCCGTGAGCGACTTGTCAGCGAGGACCCGCTCCTCGGGCTCGCTCAGCAGGTGCGGGCGGTAGCGACGGGCCGAGGCGAGGTAGTGCCGGCAGAAGGTGAGCCGGTCGTCGGCGAGGAGCGCCTCCGCCTGCTCGTCGGGCACCGCGGCCCACTCCAGCTCGACGAACAGGATCTCGTTGTTGATCGCGGTGCCGCGCTCCTCGGTGCGAGCCATGAGCGCGCCCGCGACCGGGTCGGCGGTGTCGACCGCGAACTTCAACCCGGCGTAGGAACCGGCACGTCCGGCCAGCTCACCGATCGCCGCCAGCTCCCGCATCAGCTCGGCCAGACCCTCGGCGTCGAGCTCACCAACTCGGCTGCGGTACGACGCGAGCGCGTGGGCCCTCGCCTCCGCGTCGTCGAGGAGCGCGTCGGCTCCCTCGGCGCCGCGGCCGTCGACGAGCGGTTCGAGGTCCCAGGCGACGTCGACCGCGGTGAGGTCGCTCTGCTGGGGATCAGAGGTGGTGGAGGTCATCCCCGTACGCTACGGGCCGCGGCGCCGAGCCCCAACGCCTCCGGCAGCGGCTCGGCGTGCACGACGACCAGCTGGCGGGTGGCGCGGGTGAGCACGACGTAGAGCAGCCGGAGCCCCGACCGGTCCGGGGCGACGAGCCGCGACGGTTCGATCACCACGACGTGGTCGAACTCGAGCCCCTTCGAGTCGAGGCCGGTGAGCACCGCGATCGGCGCGTCGATGGCCTCGACGTCGTCGGCGACCGCGCCGCGGTCGGCGAGGGCACCGGCCAGCGCGCCGTGGAGCTCCACCGGTGCGATCACCGCCACCGTCCCGCCCTGGGTCGACGCCCGGCGGGCCGCGTCGGACGCCGCGGTGACCAGTTCGTCGCGCGTCACCGTGACGACCTCGGGGTGAGCACCGGTGCTGCGCACCGGGCGGGCGGGCTCCACGCCGGGCGCCGCCGCGGGCAGGAGCCGGTTGGCGACGTCCATGATCTCGGCCGGGGTGCGGTAGTTCACCGTGAGCGTCACGCGGTGGGGTGGGACCCGCACCGGCAGGTTGGCGATGGCGTCGTCCCAACCGGCGACCGCGCCGGGCCGGCTGGCCTGCCCGAAGTCGCCGACCAGCGTCATCGACCCCGACGGGCAGCGGCGGGCCAGCATCCGCCACTGCATCGCGCTCAGGTCCTGCGCCTCGTCGACCAACACGTGACCGAAGGTGCGCGGCTCGCCGTCGGCATCGCCGGTGCCGCTCGGCGCGTCGCTCCCGTAGCGCGCGATCACGTCGGCCGCGTTGATGGACCCACCGACGCCGAGCTCCTCGACCGTGCGCCGCGCCTGCTCCAGCTCCGGGTCGCGGCGCGCCCGGCGGCGCGAGCGCGGACGGGCGGCGCTCGGGGGCCCGAGCAGGGAGTCGGCTTCGTCGACCAGCGCGAGGTCGGCTTCGGTCCAGGCGACGTCGGCGATGTCGACCTCGCGGGCGCGGAAGAGCAAACGCTGCTCGGCGTCGGTGAGCACGCCACCGGCCGCCGACCGGATGAGCGCGTCGAACCCGAAGAGGTCGTGCACGAGCTCGCTGCCGCTCAGGACCGGCCACATGCGGTCGAGCGTGGCGCGGATCTCGGGCTGCCGGCGCAGCCGGGCGGACAGCTCGTCCTCCCACTCCCCCGGCGCGGCCTCCCCGCGCGCCAGCGCAGCGGCGACGGTCGGATCGGCCACGCGGGCCGCCGACCGGTCGGCAGGGAGGTCGAGCGTCGCGTCGGGATCGAGCCGGGCGCGGTCGGCCCGGTACGAGCGGACGAGCGCGCGCCGGTACTCGCGCCGGAAGTGGTCGAGCACGAGCCCGGCGACGTAGGGACGGCGCTCGTTGTGCGAGCCGCGGCGAGCGTGGGCGCGCTCGACGACGCGACTCGAGTCGCGCCGACGCAGGCGCAGCACGTAGCCGTCGAGGACGACCACGACGTCGCGCGGCATGGGACGTTCGCGATCGCCGATCGCGGCCGCGATGACCTTGGCCATGCGGGGATCGCCCTTCACGGTGGCGGCGGCCGCCGATTCCGTGGCGCGCACCTTGAGTCGCGGCTTCAACGCCGCCGGCGTGGCCAGGCTCACTTCGTCCTCGCCCAGCGACGGCAGCACTTCGTCGATGTAGCGCAGGAAGATGGCGCTGGGCCCGACGAGCAGCACGCCCTGCGCGGCGAGCCGCTTGCGGTGCGTGTAGAGCAGGTAGGCGGCGCGGTGGAGCGCCACCGCGGTCTTGCCGGTGCCGGGACCGCCGGCGACGACGAGGATCCCGTTCAGGTCGGCGCGGATCGCTTCGTCCTGCTCGGCCTGGATGGTGGCCACGATGTCGCGCATCCGGCCGGTGCGCTCCTGATCGAGCGCCGCGAACAGCGCGCCTTCGCCCACCACCGTGAACCCGGACTCGGCGGCGGCGGCGGCGTCGAACACCTCGTCGTCGATGCCGAGGAGTCGCCGACCCTGGGTCTGGAAGTGCCGGCGCCGGGCGACGCCCATGGGCTCCACCGCGGTGGCGCGGTAGAACGGCTCGGCCACCGGGGCCCGCCAGTCGACGATCAGCGGCGTCAGGTCGTCGTCGGTGACCGAGATGCGGCCGATGTAGTACGGCGGCGTCTCACCGCGCTCCCCGGGCCGGAGGTCGAGGCGGCCGAAGCACAGCGGCGACTCGCCGATGTCGAAGCTGGCCAGCCGGCGCCGGGTGTACGCCTCGGCGGCCTCCCGCTCGAGCCGGGCCTGGTGCGTGCCGCCGCGGGTGACGTCGGTGTAGCCCTCCGCGACCTGCTCGGCGGCCCGACGCATGACCTCGAGCCGGGCGTACGCCGCATCCAGATGGCGCTGCTCGGCCAACAGTTCGGGGTTCAGCTCGGGGTTCAGCTCGGGGTCGGTCGCGGCCGCCGCCGCGCCTGCCGCAGGGTCGGTCAAGAGACGAATCTCCGGCGTTTGGGAACTGACGAGTCTACGCCCTCGGCGACGAAGGCGGTAGCGAAGGGCGCCGGCTCAGACTCGATGGTCGACTCCGCTCCGCCGTCCCGCCCTCCGGGCACGGCTCCGCTTCGTCTCAGATCTGCTGCGGGCGGGTGACCAGGTCGGGAGCGAGCAGGACGACGCGATCGCCGAGGTCGACGGTGGCACCGTCGTACTGGAGCCACCGACCGCCCAGGTTGGGGATGAGGCCGTCGGCGTCACCATCGAGGTGGCGCTCGACGGTCCGCACCACTCCCCCGTGCGTCACCACCAGCACATCGCCCTCGTGCGCGGTCGCGATCGCGCCCAACGCGTCCAGCACCCGGGCGAGGACCGAGTCGTCGGGTTCGTACCCGGTGGGCCGACGGCCGGATTCGAGGTACCCGGGCCACCCTTCGTCGATCTCGACGCGTGTGCGGCCCTCCCAGTCGCCCGCGTGCCGTTCCCGCAGCCGCTCGTCGACGACCGGCGCGAGGCCCAGGCGCCCGCCCAGGAGCTGCGCGGTGTGGCGCGCCCGCTCGAGGTCGGAGGAGTAGAGCGCGCGCACGCCCCCGACCGCGTCGGAGTCGGCCGCGGCCACCGCCTGGTCCACCCCGAGGTCACTGAGCGGCGGGTCGGCCTGGCCCTGCCACCGACCGTCGGCGTTCCACACCGACTGGCCGTGCCGAACGAGGAGGATACGGGTCACCGCCGGAAGGTAGCGCGGTAGGTTCGGAGGCACCCGTACCCGCCACGCGCTCCACACCCACCATCGAAGGGGACTCACATGAAGGCCGCCATCTGCCTCGAACAGGACCAGCCGCTGTCCGTCGAGGAGGTCACGCCGCTCGACCCGGGCCCGACCGACGTGATCGTGCGGGTCACCGCGAGCGGGGTGTGCCACTCCGACCTCTCGGTGATCAACGGCACGCTGCCCGCGGGGAAGGTCGTCCTCGGCCACGAGGGCACCGGCGTGGTCGAGAAGGTCGGCGCCGACGTCAGCCGCGTGCAGGTCGGCGACCGCGTGATCGGCTCGTTCATCCCCGCGTGCGGCGTGTGCTGGTACTGCCTGCACGACCAGTCGAACCTCTGCGCCGAGACCTACTCGGTGATGTTCGTTCCGCGGGTCCGGCGCCAGAACGGCGAGGACATCCAGGCGATGACCGGCCTCGGCACGTTCGCGGAGATGATGACGGTCTCCCAGCACTCGGTGGTCAAGGTCGAGTCCGACCTGCCCGACGAGCAGCTGGCCCTGATCGGGTGCGGAGTCACCACCGGGGTGGGTGCGGCGCTGAACACCGCACGGGTCGAGCCGGGCTCGATCGTGGCGGTCATCGGGTGTGGCGGTGTCGGCCAGGCGGTCATCCAGGGCGCGCGCATCGCGGGCGCGGCGCGCATCATCGCCATCGACCCGGTGGCGATGAAGCGGGACGCCGCACTGCAGCTCGGCGCGACCGACGTCATCGATCCGGGCGACGCCGACCCCATCGAGGCAGTGCGCGCCCTCAGTGGTGGGCGCGGGGCCGACTACGCCTTCGAGGTGATCGGCACCGCGGGCACCATCCGCCAGGCCGTCGACACCGCGCGCCCCGGCGGCACCGCGGTGATGGTGGGCGTGCCGAAGCTGGGCACCGACGTCCCGATCCCGGCGATGACGGTGCTCGAGGAGAAGAAGATCCTCGGCTGCGTCTATGGGTCCGCACGCGTCAGGCGCGACTTCCCGCGCCTGATCAGCCTGATCGAGCAGGGCAAGCTCGACGTCGGTTCGATGGTGACGCGCACCATGCACCTGCACGAGGTCAACGACGCGATCAAGGCGATGCAGGACGGCGAGGTCATCCGGAGCGTGCTCGTCTGACCCTCAGGCGGGTGGAACCGGCTCCATGAGCTCGATGCGGTTCCCGAACGGGTCGGAGACGTACACGCGCTCATAGCCTTCGAGCGGCTCGTCGTCCACGATGTCGATGCCGGCGTCGCGGAGCCGGCTCACCAGTGCGCCGAGATCGGAGACGAGGAGGGCCGGATGCGCCTTCCTCGCCGGTCGGAAGTCCGGTTCCACCCCGAGATGGACCTTCAGCGCACCGCGCTCGAACCAGCAACCTCCGCGCGCCGCGAGGTGAGGCGGCTTGGGCACCTCGGTGATGCCCAGGAGATCGGCGTAGAACCGGGCCGCCTGCGGTTCACCGCCCGCGGGCATCGCCAGTTGCACGTGCTCGATCCGCTCGACCGGCATGCCGACAGCATGCCAAACCGCGCGCGTCGACATCGATGAGGTGCGAGGAGGGCTAGCTGGCGCGGCGCAGTTGCTCGGCGAGGCGCCAACGCGGACGGCCCGCTCGTTCGTTCGAGCAGACCATCACCGCGCCACGAGTGTTGCGCGCGTACGAGCCCGGTACCCGACAGAACGATCCGGCGCGGGCGACCGGAATCGTCTCGATGGGCTTCGTCGACTCGCGTCGGGCCGCCCGGGTCGCTCGTCTGCTCGCCAGCGCGCTGCGCCGTGCCTGCTCGCGGAGCGCCTGGGCTCGGACCCGTTCGCTCCGCAGCGTCCAGAACAGCCAGGTGGCAAAGAGCCCGAGTCCGCCGAGGAAGATCAGCGAGAGCACCAGAGTGTTCATGCGACTTCTTCGGACTCCTGCTGCACGACATTGAGCCCCCGAAATTGGCGAATCGGCCGCGAGGGTCCGACGCGGCGCGAACGATCGCCGGCCGCGGGCCGGGCTGCGTTAGGTTCGGCAGCCGTGAGCGAACTGGCCGGCACGCGTGTGATGGTCACCGGCGCCACGAGCGGTCTGGGCGCGGCGATGGCTGCCGCCCTGAGTGCCGCCGGCGCACGCGTCGTGGTCACGAGCCGCGAGCTCGACCGGGCGCGGGCCGCGGCGCGGCGGCTCGGGCCCGAAGCCCTCGGCGTGGCGCTCGACGTTCGCGACGAAGCAGCGGTCGACGCGAGCGTCGCCGAGGTCTGGGATCGGTTCGACGGACTCGACCTGCTCGTCAACAACGCCGGGATCGGGATGCGCACCGTCAACCCGCGCTTCCTCACCGATGCCCAACCGTTCTGGGAGGTCACCCCGGAGGGCTTTCGCGACGTGATCGACACGAAGGTGACCGGGGCCTTCCTCGTCGCCCGGGCGGTGGCGCCGCGGATGGTGGCCGCCGGCTCCGGGAGGATCGTCACCATCTCGATGAGCGAGCAGACGATGACGCGGCGCGGGTTCGTCCCCTACGGCCCGTCCGGGGCAGCCGTCGAAGCGCTGTCCCGGGTGATGGCCGCCGATCTGGCGGAGACGCCGGTGACCGTCAACCTGCTCCTGCCGGGCGGCGCCACCGCGACCGGCATGGTTCCGGAGGACACACCGCCCGAAACGCGGGCGCGACTGCTCGACCCCGCCGTCATGGGGCCACCGATCGTCTGGCTCGCCTCGACGCGTGCCGCCGGCGTGCACGACCAGCGGATCGTGGCCACCGAGTTCGCTGAGCGCTGAGCCGCGGCTGCTCTACTCGGTCTGTGCGCGTGGCGACGAACGCCGACCCGAGAGGTGGTCGCCGACGCCGGGTGGCTGAGGACCGACCCAGATCTCGGCCGACCTGCCGCAGACCGGGCAACTCCGCTCGGCCGGCCGCGACTGAGCCTTGACGGTCTCGAGCGCGACCGTGCCGTGCAGGGCACAGCGATAGGTGTAGAGCACGCCGGAAGATTCCACGGCGGCCTTGGTAGCGGACGTGGGGGCGGCGTCCAAACGTGCTGGTGAGCGGCCATCGGCGACCTGAAGGTGCTGGTCGCGCACCATGCCTCGCGGCGTCGAGACCGAGAGCGGCGGGGAAGTTCGCCGGTCTGTCGACGAGTGTTCACGTCACGTTTTCGGCGGCATCGTCGGCGACCCTCGTCGCCGAGCTCAGGGAATCGAAGCCGGCCGACGGCGTAGCCTCGTCCTCACAACACCTTCGGGGGGAGGTCTTCGATGACGGTCAGCGTGCCCGACGTGCTCGACGACCCGGGCGACTACGCGCTCGACGACATGCCCGACCTGCACGAGCGCCTCGCCGCGCTGCGCAGCCGCACGCCGGCCGCCTGGGTCAACATCTTCGGGCGGCCCGGCGTCATGTTCACGAGCTACGAGCTCGTCAACGCGGCGTTCAAGGACGAGGACACGTTCCCGTCCAAGGCGTTCTACTCCAATGTCGTCACCGACGTGCTCGGCTACAACATCCAGTGCATGTACGGCGACGAGCATCGCCGCAACCGCGCCCTCGCGTCCCCCACGTTCCGCGCCCGGCTGGTCCAGGAGATCGTGACCCCGGTGCTCGAGCCCGTCGCCAACGAACTGGTCGACCGCTTCGAGGCACGCGGCGAAGCCGACCTCGTCGGCGAGTTCACGAACAAGTACCCGTTCTCGATCATCCTCCGGATGCTCGGCCTCCCCCAGACGTCGGAAGAGGACGTCACCCGCTGGGCGCTTGGCATGCTCGACATCCAGTCGAACTACGAGCACGCGGTGCGCTGCTCACAGGAGTTCACCGCGTTCGTCGACCCCATCCTGCAGCACCGGCGCACCGAGCCCGCCGACGACCTGATCTCCCGGCTCGCGACCGAGGAGATCGACGGTGATCGCCTCACCGACGAGGAGATCATGAACTTCCTCAAGCTGCTCTTCCCGGCCGGTGCCGACACCACCTACCTCGGGCTCGGCAACACGCTCTACGGGCTCCTCACCAACCCGGAGCAGATGGAACGCGTCGTGGCCGACCCCGACGAGGAGGCGCGGTGGGCCGCCGAGGAAGGCGTTCGATGGGAGCCGCCCGTCGCGCTGCAACCACGCCACTGCCCGGAGGAAGTCGTCTGGCACGACATCTCGATCCCCGCCGACACGCCTCTCATCTTCGCGGTCGTCGCCGCGAACCGCGACCCCGACCAGTACCAGGACCCCGACACCTTCGACGTCGGTCGCCGCCCGACCGCGACCATGACGTTCGGGTTCGGCCAGCACTTCTGCCTCGGCGCGCACCTCGCGCGCGCCGAGATGGACGTCTCCCTGCGTGTCCTGCTGAAGCGCCTCCCCAAGCTGCGGCTGAGGGAGACCGCGGGCGTACGCATCAAGGGGTCGGTGGCCCAGGTGCTCCGCGGACCCAACCAACTGCCGGTCGCGTTCAACTAGGTCACTGGTTCACGGGAACTCGAACGGTCGCCGACGTTCCGCGTCTGGAGAGGCCGACCGTCCAGCACCCCGGCGCATCGAAGTGAAAGATCGTGCCCCACTCGTCCCCGGGCCGATCGAAGTTGCTCACCAGAGTGTGAGGCGTCGGACCATCGAAGGTGTGCACCTGGCCGCCGGGGTTCTTGAAGACCACTTGGAGAGGCCCTCGTCCCGTCGCACGCCAGACCACTTTGAGATCGCCGCCGACCTCGACCGGGAGATCGCCCAACGGCAACGCCCAGACGTGTCCCCGTCGGCCCGGGATCGGAACTCCCAGGAGCCGACCGTCTTTCGTGGTCTTGCCGAAGCTGAGCGTCGTCGCGCGCGAGCACGCCCCGGACGCGGCGCGGCCGACGTGGGCCGCGATGGGGCTCATCCCGCCGAACACGATGCAGGCCAGCGCCCCCGCTACCGCGACCGGCCTACGCATCCCTCACAACTCGCCATCTCGGCATCGCCTCGATCCCCTGGCAGCACGCGTGCACTCCGTCGACGCTCGGGCGCGCGAATCGGTTGATCAACGCAAGCACGCTTGATCGTCGGCCGACGCTATGGGGTGGTTCCCCGGCTCGCGTTCGCAAGGACGGAGACGAGGCGGCGGCCGCGGTCGGTTTCGTGGTGACCCACTTCGGCGTCGGCGAAGCCGGCGGCACGGCACCGTTCGGCAAACATGCGAGCCTGGTCGTCGGTCCAGCCGTGACTGGCGTGGCCACGCGCCCCCGGTTCGACGCGGCGCTCGACGGCGAGCAGACGACCTGACGGACAAAGCACCCGTCGGGCCTCCTCGAGGCCGGCGTCGAGGTCGCGCCAGTGGTGCACCGTGGCCAGCGACCACACCACGGTGGCCGAACTGTCCGGGAGCGGCAGCGCCTCGGCGGCGCCCTCGAGGTAGCGCACGGCCGACGAGCTGCGATTCCGCGTCAAGGGGCGGGCCACGCGCAGCATCACGGTCGCGGGGTCGATGCCGACGACCGAGGCACCCGATGCGGCGGCACGCCGGACCGCCACACCAGGCCCGCAGCCGACGTCGACGACCTGGTCGCCGGGGCCGATGCCGGTCAGCCGGACGGCGAGGTCGGCATCACCACCGCGTCCGACGGTGAAGCTCAACGCCGCGAGGAGCCCGCCGACGCCGGCGAAGCCCGGGAAGTGCGCGTGGTGGTTCGGCGTCAGCGCCGTGCGCCCGGTTGAGTTCGGAGTGGTCATGCGCCGACCTTGACACTTGAACCCCGGTTCAAGTCAAGTGGTTCCATGGACGACGCAGTGCTGACCATCGGCGAGGTCGCGCGACGCGCCGGCGTGGCGACTTCCACCGTGCGGTTCTACGAACGCCGGGGTCTCCTCCCCGCCGACGCCCGCCGGTCCGGACAACGTCGATATCACGACGAGAGCCTGCGCCGACTCGTGTTCATCGGCATGCTCCAGGACGCCGGCCTGTCGCTCGACGACATCGCAGGGGTGCTCGATGCCGCGCACGTCTCGGACTGGAAGGCGATCGCTCGCCGGCGCCTCACCGTCCTCGACGCCGAGATCACACGACTGCAACGAGCGCGGGACTATCTCGAGGGCGCCCTCCTCTGCCGGTACGACCACCCGGCAACCGAGTGCCGGATCATGGGTGCGGAGATCGATCGGCGCCTCGCCACGTCGGAACCGACCTGACCTGATCGGCGAGCTTGTTCAACTGCTCCGGGCCACGAAGGCTTCGTCGTTGCCTCCTGGAACGGAGCGATCCATAGTGGCGGCCCGCGGGACGAGGAGGGAGAACCGTGGATCAATCGGAAGCGTCGAAGGCGCTCATGTGGCGGATCACCGAAGAGATCTGGAACCAGAACCATCCCGAGTTGATCGAGGAGTTCATCGCCGAGGACCTGGTCGACCATCTCGAACTCCCGGGAGTCGATGCGACCGGGCGCTCACGGTATCGAGCGAGCTTCGAGCTCATGCGCTCCGCGTTTCCGGACTTCCAGAATCCGCTCGACTTCGTGTTGGGGGATGGCGCGTTCGCAGTCTCGTACGGTCGCAGTACCGGAACGCACACCGGCGAGTTCATGGGCATCCCGCCGACCGGACGCTCGTTCGACGTCCCGACCTTCGGCATCCTTCGCTTCGAGGAGGGCCGCGCCGCGGAACGCTGGGGATTCGCCGACAACATGGCCATGATGCAGCAACTCGGACTCGCCGGTTAGCCCGCGCTCGTCAGCTCACGACTGAGAACAGTCTCCACGTTCCGGGCACGCCCTTGAGCTCGTGTTCGCCGCGAGCTTCGAACTCGATGTCAGACCCGGCGACGAGATCCTTGACCGTGGAGGACACGAGGACCTCCGCCGGGCCGGCGTGTTGCTCGACGCGGGCTGCGATGTGGACGGCCACGCCCGCAACGTCGTCGTCTCGGATCTCGATCTCACCGGTGTGGAGGCCCACGCGTATCTCGAGGCCGAGCGCCCCAACCGCGTCGCGCATCGCGCACCCACACTCGATTGCTCGTCCGGGTCCGTCGAAGGTGGCGACGAAGCCATCCCCCCGGGTGCCGACCTCCCGGCCGCGGAAGCGTTCCAGTTGCCGACGGATGGTCCGGTCATGAGCATCGATGAGGTCGCGCCACTTCCGGTCACCCAACTCCGCTAGATGTTCGGTCGACCCGACGATGTCCGTGAACAGCACCGTCGCCAGGACCCGGTCGGTCCCCGGGGCGTGGCGAGCGCCGGTGAGGAACTCCTCGATCTCGTCGAGGTCGGCGTCGCTGTTCCCGACGAAGATCAGGTTGTCCTCCCCGGGCAGCTCCACGAGCTTGGCGCCCGCGATGTGCTCCGTCAGATACACCGCGTGGGGCTTTCCGGCGTAGCGATCGCCGCGGCGATACAACACGAGGGTCGGCGCCTGGACGGCGGTGAGCAGTGGACGCACGTCAGAGAACACCAACATTTCAGCCATCTTCTTCACGCCGGCGGGGCCGAGCGTCGATCGGCTGCGGCGCTGCCATTGCGCCACGAACGCAGGATCCTTCATGGCGCTGGGCGCGACCTGCATCAGCCCGGCCTCCACTGAACCGACGTGGCCCTCGTGAGCGGCGACGGCCTGCTCGAGGATCTCCTTCGGCCAGCCCCAGGTGTAGTCGTGTGCTCGGGCAAATCGCGCGTAGCAGCCGTCGAGCACGAGGGAGGCGGTACGGTTCGGGTAGGAAGCGGCGAAGAAGATTGCCAGCAGTCCGGACCCGCTGTTCGCCACCACCGCCGCCCGCTCGGCGCCCGCTGCGTCGAGCGCGGCCAGCAGGTCCTTCGCCTGTCCTTCGAGCGTTGGTCGCTCGGAAAGGCCGAGAGGATCCGAGAGGCCCGACCCTCTCGTGTCAAACCGAATAAGCCGACCGAACCTCGCCAGGCGCCGGAACACCCGGTCATAGGCCGGAATCTCCCACGCGAACTCAACGTTGCTCGCCCCTTCCGCCACGAACACCACATCGGGCGGCCCGTCGCCAAGGACCTGGAACGCGACATGAGCGCCGTCGTCGGTCTTGGCATACCGAGTCTCAGGGAGCTCGCCCACGGCTGCACAGTCTGTCGGAACGGCGGCAGTGGCGCTCGGGAGACCTGCCGCACGCAGCGTGCCCGCCTCGGCGACGATCCGCGAGCGCAGGTCTCGCTGTTCTTCTATTCGGACGAGCCGATGAACTCGGAGATCGCGCTCGTGACGAGGTCGGGTGCCTCCCACGTGAGGAGGTGACCGCCATCTTCGACAATGCGCAAGCTGACCGCCGTGGCGTGCTCGAAAACCTCTCGCGTCTTGTCTGGTTGAAGGAAGTTGTCCTTGCTCCCCCACAGATAGAGGGTCGGGACCCTCAGATGGGCCAGTTCGTCGCGGATCATCACCGAGCGATGTGTACCGGTCACCGGATGGACGAGCGCACGCACACAATCTGTCGCGCTGTCGACCGCGCCCGGTAAGGCGATCACGGCGAGGTCGTGCTCGAGCATGTCAACTGGGATGCGGTCGGGGTGGCGAACCAAGTGCGAGAAGGCCTGCTTTCGGTTCGCCTCGGCATCCTTTGGTTGCCGACTGAGGATGAAGGTGCCGAGCGCGGGGGTCGCCAGGATGCGGAAGAACGTCGGAGCGCCCGATACCAAGCCGAATTCTGAACCGACCTGTACAAGTCGGCGGACGCGCTCAGGTTGCGCGAGCGCGAAGACGCATCCGAGGTAGCCGCCCATCGACGATCCGACGATGTCGACTTGCTGCGCGCCAAGCGCGTCGACGAGACCGGCAAGCCACTCCACACCGAAGCGCCGAAACCCTACGGGTCGGATGGGGATGGCGTCGCTGAGCCCACAGCCTGGCCAGTCGGGAATCACCAACCGATCGCTGAGGTTGCCAGCGATCAATGCCCATTCCCCGGCGTCGTTCAACATGCCGTGGAGCAGCACCACCGGTCGCTCGCCGTCACCACCGACAACGGCTGCCGTCCGGTGCCCGCCAGAAGTGCTGAACCAGGCCGCAGACGCTTCGAAGCCGTGAGCCTTGAACAGTTCGAGCCGATGGTGCTCGAAAGCAAGACGATGAGAGTCACCATTCATTGCGTTGTCCACCTCGAGCTTCGTGAAATTCCGTACGGCCCGCCGTCAGCCGAAGGTGAAGCAGTACGCCTCGACGCCCGCGTCGAGGAACTCGACCTCGAAGCGGCGGTCGGCAATCGCGCCCGGTTGGCGGATCAGTTGGTAGGTGCGCTGGTCGCCGACCATCCCGCTGCCGTCCGGATCCACGTCGCTCCCGCGCTCGTTCTTCGCGAGCTGACCGTCGAGGAACACCCGGAACGGGATCGACGCGCCACGGGATGTCGGACCCATCACGAGGTTGAGATCCCGCGCGTGGAACTGGAAGGCGATTCGTGCACCAGGCTCGCCCGCGGCCGCGGCGTTCCCGGCCACCGCCCAGTTTCCCGCAAGTCCCCACTCGTTGAGGCGCAGCCGTTCCGGCATCGTGTAGACGCGGGGTTCGTCGAAGCTCGCGACACCTTCCTGGGCGAAGCCGGTGCTCTGGCGGTAGCCGACATACGTCTCGGGCGACCGCAGCGTCCGCCAGTCAGCAGCCACTTCCAGACCGTGAGGGTCGACCATCACCAGGTCCTGGTCGACCCCGTCGGCGGCGCCGCCGGCCAGCAACTGCTGGATGACCATCTCGGTCATCGGGTACTCGCCCTCGCCGAAGTGATGGAACCGGATTCGGCCTTCCTCGTCGGCGATGTATACCGCCGGCCAGAATTGGTTCGCAAAGGCGCGCCACACGTCGTAACGGCTGTCGACCGCGATCGGGTACTCCACACCGAGGCGGCGCGACTGCGCGATGACGTTGTCGATGTTCCCCTCGAAGTCGAACTCGGGCGTGTGCACACCGATCACCGTCAGGCCGTCGTCCCGGTACTTGGCTGCCCAGGCCTGCAGGTACGGGAGCGTGCGTAGCCAATTGACGCAGGTGTACGTCCAGAAGTCGACGAGCACGACCCGGCCGCGAAGACCCTCCGGCGTCAACGGATCGGAGTTGAGCCATCCTGTCGCACCCTCGAACGACGGAAGGCGACCTTCGATCGGCAGCGCAACCTCCTCCCCTGCGAGGCGATGGACGATCGAGCGGATCAGGCTCTCAGGCATGGCGCGCTCCTTCGGGGCAGTGCCCGGGCCCGTGCGCCTGCGGACAATGCCCTCTCGCATCTATGCGTTCACAAGGCCCGGAAGTCAAACTGGATCGGGCGCGGTCAGAGCTCGATCTCGGGATACAGCGGGTGGCGCTCGAGCAGGTCCATCACCCGGGATCGTGCCGCGGCGGCGACTGCGTCCACCGTCTGGAACCTCACCAGCGACGGCTTGCCCTGGTTGGGCCCGGAGGCGATCACGCCGGGCGAAGTGGCGTGCAGGATCGCCGAGATGGTGTCACCGATCTCTCGCATCTCGTCGGCGCCCATACCGAGAGTGGTGACCGCGGGAGTGCCGAGGCGCAGACCGCTGGTGTACCAGGCGCCGTTGGTGTCGTTCGGAACGACGTTCCGGTTGGAGGTGATGCCGGCGGCTCGCAGCGCTCCTTCGGCTTGTCGTCCGTTCAGGCCGAAGGGGCGTACATCGACGAGCACCAGGTGGTTGTCGGTCCCGCCCGTGACCACGGCCACACCACGAGCCATGAGGGCTTCGGCGAGCACGCGGGCGTTGTCCACGACCGAAGCGGCATAGACCTGGAAGGAAGGCGTGGAGGCTTCGGCCAATGCGACGGCCTTGGCGGCCATGATGTGCGGCAGTGGGCCTCCCAGCACCAACGGGCAGCCTCGGTCGACGAACTCTGCGAGGTCTCGGTCGCAGAGCACGAGCCCACCGCGCGGTCCCCGCAAGGTCTTGTGCGTGGTCGTCGTCACGACATGAGCGTGCGGCACGGGGTCGTCGTCGCCGGTCAGGACCCTTCCGGCGACGAGCCCCGCGAAGTGCGCCATGTCGACCAGGAACGTCGCGCCGACCTCGTCCGCGATCTCCCGCATCACGCGAAAGTTGATCAGTCGGGGATAGGAGCTGTAGCCGGCAAGCAGAATCAGAGGTCGCTCTTCGCGGCGCGGCGCCGGACCTCGTCGTAGTCGAGGAGGAAGGTCTCGGGATCGACACCGTAGGAGCGGTGCCGGAAGAGCTTTCCCGAGATGTTCGGTCGGAAGCCGTGGGTGAGATGTCCCCCGGCCTCGAGCGACATGCCGAGCAGCGTCTGGTTGCCGAGCTCCTGACGCAGCGTCTCCCACTCCGCGGCCGAGAGATCGTTGACGTGCCCGACGCCCAGACGCTCCAGCGCGGGTGACTCCACTCGTTGGGACAGCACCGCCCAGAAGGCCACCAGGTTGGCGTCGATCCCGCTGTGCGGCTGCGCATAGGCGTGATCTGCCCCGAACAGCGCGCGTGCCAACTCGTTGACGCGCGCCTCGATGGTGTCGACGTTGTCGCAGCCCGCGTAGAGCCGGTGACCGGGACTTCCCTCCGCGTACTTGTCGCTCAACCAGTTGCCCATCGCCAGCAACACCGATGGACTCGCGAAGTTCTCGCTCGCGATCAGCTTCAGGTGACTGCGCTCGTCGTTCAGCTCCCGGAGCACTGCGTCGGCCACGGACGGATCGACCCGTGCCACGGCGTCGAGCGCGGCGGCGAACGCGACCGTCTCGACCGAGAGTCCGTCGGTCGAGCAACCGAACCGGGAGAGGTACTTCGTCAACCGCGCGCCGGACGCCATGGTGGGCTCCCTCGTTCTGGAATCACCCAGCGCGGTAGAAGTGTCACATGGGTGGCCGCTGGGCTGACTTCTTCGTGACCATAGGGGGTGCCGCCGCCGCGCTGACCGGACTGTTGTTCGTGGTAGTCGCGCTCCGGCCGCGCGAGATTCGTCGTTCTCCGCTCATGGTGGGGCGAGCCCGATCGGCGTTCTACTCGTTCGCCGCCGTGTTGTTCGTCGCCCTCCTCGCGCTCACCGGCACCTCTTCGAGACTGGTCGGCCTCGCACAGACGCTCGTCGCGCTCGCAGCGCTGGCGTTGTCACTGCCCTTCACGCTCACCGCGAGGTGGGCCCGAACGCTCAACTACGGACGAGCCGCCGTGTACCACGCCGGGCTCCTGCTGGTGGCGGCCGCCGGCATCGTCCGGACCGCAGGAGGATCCCGCCAGACGAACGAAGAGCTCCTCGCGCTCGGAGTACTGCTCTTGGTGGGAATCGCGCTCAGCAACTCATGGCAGCTCGTCCTGTCACACGAATCCGACGACGATGCTGATCCAACGGGTTGACATGGGCGTCGCCATCGAGCACGCACTCGCCTCCCGGTCCCGAGGCGATGAAGGTCGGGCAACAAGAATGTGGCCGTCGCCGACGGCAACTCCGCCACCCGACCCGGCTTGCCGCGAGACCAGCGTCACCTGGTTCCGAGTGCGTATGCCCTCTTGCGCGGCGTGCGGCCTTGCACTAGCCCTGTGCGTGCCGGAGGCCGCACCGCGACCCACGACGAGAGGACGTGCATGGGAATTCTCGACAAGGTGAAGGGTTTGGTCGGAGGCAACAAGGACAAGGTCAACCAGGGGATCGACAAGGCCGCCGACGTCGCGAAGGACAAGCTCCCCGACCAGCACGACGCCAAGGTCGAGAAGGCGGCCGACACCCTGAAGGGCCAGGTCGACAAGCTCGACGGCTGACCATCGCGCGTACGGCTTGACGTCAGCACCTCGAACGGACACGCTCGGGCACGACCGTCGCGAGCCACCGGAGGTGCGAGATGTACGCAGCAATCGCAACCGTCTCCATCAGCGACTACGAGAAGGCACGGCGTGTGCTCCACGACGACGTGCTCCCGACGGTCACCGATATCCCGGGCTTCGTCTCGGGCCACTGGTTCGCCCCGGTCGACGGCAAAGGCATGGAGATCCTGATCTTCGAGACCGAGGACGAAGCGCGGTCCATGGCGGCGCAGATGCCGCCCGGCCGCGAGGTGAACGAGTACGTGACCGTGGAGTCGGTCGAGGTCCGCGAGGTGGCGGGCAGCGTTCATCAGCTCGACGACGTCCCCCTCCAGATGACTTCGGAGACGTAGCGCGGTCGCGTTCTCCTTCCGCATCACGAGAGGTCTCCTGGACCACAATCGCGTCGTCGACCGCTTGCAAGCGGATTGTCAGCGCGATGCAGGTGACCCGCATGCACCCCGGTCGACGCTGGGCGCGCACGCCCCAAGACGGGGCTGCATCACCAGCGACAGGAGGGAGTGAGCATGCCGCAGGTCCAGGTAGATGGGCTCACGATCAACTACGACGTGCAGGGCGACGGCGATCCGCTCCTGCTCATCCCGTACCTCTCCGCCGACCACGCCTGCTACGCGTTCCAGCTGCCGGCCTACACCCAGCACTTCAGCTGCATCGCGATCGATCTTCCCGGCTCGGGTGAGAGCGACAAGCCGCCCGGCCCCTACTCGACCGAGGGCTATGCCGACCAGGTCGCGGCCTTCCTCGACGCCGTCGGCGTCGACCACGCCCACGTCGCCGGCGTCTCGCTCGGCGCCGCGGTGGGCATGCATCTTGCCGCCCGCCATCCGGACCGCGTGCGCTCGCTCTCGTTGCACAGCGCCTGGGACACCAGCGATCTGTACCTCACGACCGTCGTCGAGATGTGGCGCACGCTCGCGTCGGCGGTGCCGACCATCGCGGACGTGGTCATCCAGGGCATCTTCCCCCTGGCCTTCACGCCCGAGATGTACGTGAACCGGCCGGAGTTCCTGGACACGCTCACCGACTTCGTGCGCAGCCGCCCCGCGCAGCCACTGGACGCGTTCCTGGCCCAGACCGAGGCAGCCATCACGCACGACTCGGGCCCGGTACTCGGCGAGATCGCCGTTCCGACCCTGATCACCGTCGGGGCGCGCGACCTCGTCTGCTCACCGCGCTTCGCCGAGCGCCTCGAGAAGGGGATCGGTGGAAGCGAGCGGGTGGTCTTCGACCATCTCTCGCACGCAGGGCTGCACGAGGACCCCGAGACCTTCAACCGCGCGACGCTCGACTTCCTGCTTCGCCAGCGCTCGTGACGTGCGGCGAGCCAGTGTCGTGGACGAATGCGGTGATCCTTGCCGCCAGTTCGGCGGGCTGATCGAGCATCACGAATGTGCTGGCGCCGTCGATCACTTCCAGGCGGGCATCGGGGAAGTCCGCTCTGAGTCGGCGGGCATGGTCCAGCGGGAACAGCTTGTCGGCAGCACCCCACGCCAGCAGCACCGGCTTCGAGAACGACCGCAGGTCATCGACGGCGTCGAGCGTGACGGACGGTTCCAGCGACTGCGTGAGTCGCAGCGCGTCCTGGCGCGTCGCCGCACTGTCGGCGAAAGCGCCGAAGATGGCTCGCGCTCGTGCACCCGTCGGCGGCGGGGCGGCGCACACCCCCTTGAGGAACACTCGCCGGCCCAGGCTCGATGCGAAACAGCGCAGCAGCGCGGAACCCAATGGCGGCGATCGACGCATGAGCGCCACCATCTTGTCGAAACCCTTCGGCGGAAAGTGCTCGTAGCTGTCACAGTTGGTGAGCACGAGGCGACCGATGCGTCGCAGGCCGGGGTGCTGGGTACCGAGCGCGGCCAGACAGAGCCCGCCCCCCGTGTCGTTCCCGACCAGGGTCACGTCGCGCAGGTCGAGGGCTTCCAAGAGCTCAGGTATGCGTCTGGCGGTCGCCCGAGCCGACAGATCGGCTGCGGGCGCGGGATCGGCGTGCGCGCCGAGCGGCCAGGTGGGAACGACGCATCGCATGCCGTCGAGGCGTTCGACAACGTCGTTCCACACGGGCCCGGCGACCCACACTCCGTGGACGAAGACAATCGTCGGGCCGTCGCCGGTGACGCGACAGCGGACGGTCGCTCCGTCGAGCTCGATGGCCTGTTCGGTCGCTGACATCCCCTCAGGGTGCCCGCTCGGGTGTGTTCTCACTCCCGCGGCGTGGTGGACGTGTTCAGGGAGAACGGCGCTCTGGTGGGGGGTGACTACCGAACGGCCCGATCTTCTAGTGAAATGTTCGGTTTCCCAATCTCGCCGACCCTGCTGGATGAACGTGAAGAACCGAGACCTCAACCTGATCCTCGCGGCCCTGTTCGAGCTCCGGCTCAGCTGCCTCGAGAACCAGCAAACGTGGACTGCCATCGGAGACCTGGCCGAGCTCCTCGGCGGCGACCGGTCGGCCATGTTCTTCGGGGCCCCGGCGCCCGAACGGTCCAAGCGAGCGGTAATCGCTGATCATTGGGTGTCGACGCGCAGGTACGACTCCGCGAGCGCGCCCTCGGGCAGGCCGCCGAGCTGCGCGTTGGCGGAGTTCCACCCCCGGATCCGGGCGTCGAGCCCCTCGAGGTCGGTCATCTGGGTCACGTGAGAGCGCAAGGCGTCGAGCTTGCGATCGAACGTCTCGGTGATGTCGACGAACACGTCCGCGGTGTCGGCGGTGGCGAGGTACATCTCCGGCACCGTCCACGGCGCCAACCCCTCCTCGAGGAGCTCCGGGTGCGCGAACGCGTTGCGGGCGTCGGGGTAGACCGCGGCCATCGTCGACTCGCCGGCGGCGAGGTGGTCGGGATGGCTGGCGTACATCCGCTGGAAGCTCCGGACCGGCGACTGGCCGACGACGCGCTGCGGTCGCACCCGGCGGATCACCCGGCTGATGTCGCGCCGGAGCTCGATGCTCGAGACCAGGCGCCCGTCGGGGTACCCGAGGAAGGTGACGTCGGTGACACCCACCACCTTCGCCGCCGCCCGCTGCTCGGCCTGGCGGATCTCCGCCATCGTCGAGCGCGGCACCGACGCGTCGAACCCGCCTGCCTCGCCGTTGGTGCAGATGCAGTACGCGACCTCGATGCCGGCGTCGGTCCACCGCGCCACTGATCCGGCACTCCCGAAGTCGACGTCGTCCGGGTGCGCAGTGACCATGAGGACGCGTTCGACCGCGTCGTCCGACGGCATCGTTGGAAGCTACCCGCTCGCGCGAGCGCCGGATCCCGGTCAGTTCACGGTCGGGCCCGTGTCGAGCGGGTAGTTCGCGGAGACCGCGAGGTCACCGCCCTGGCGGCGCAGCACCGTGCGCCACAAACCGGAGGGATCGGGCGTGAGCAGATCGTCCGGCAGGGCGTCGACCACGAACCAGCCCCCGAGCTCGAGCTCGTCGTCGAGCTGCTGCGGCCCCCACCCCGAGTAGCCGGCGAAGACCCGCACCGCTTCGAGGTCGCCGCGCACGTCGGCGGGCGTGCGACCCAGGTCGACGGTGCCGACCCGCCCGAGCAGCGGCTGCCACGCGTCCGAGTCCTCGACCCGGCCGACCCGGGCGAGGCCGATGACCGCTTCGTGCTGTTGCACCGGACCGCCCACGAAGGCGACCGCGGGCGGCGCGGCGACGTCGGCCCAGTCGGGCAGCGCCTCACTGATCCGGGCGTCGGTCGGCTGGTTGAGCACGAGCCCGACGGCACCGTCGTCGGTGTGCTCGATCACGAACACCACCGAGCGGAAGAAGTTGGGGTCGCCGAGCGTCGGCACCGACACGAGCAGGCGGCGGGCGGTCGGCGGCATCGTGCGATCCGTCGCTCAGATCCCGCGGCGCGCCGGCACGACGCCGAAGCGTGAGCGGGATGCCGAGACCGTGTGCGTACTGCTCGACCGGCACCTTGCGGGCGTCATCGGGCTCCCCTGCGGGTAGATCCCGGGCTCGCCGAAGAGGGTATTCGACGAGCACCAGAGGTCCGGATCGACCGGGGCTCGGGGTGAGACCGTCGAGAGGGCGGAGCGGCGGCGTCGGTCGGCACGGTCCGGACACGGTAGGACCCGCCCGTACGATCATGGGGTGATCGACTCGGCGAGCGGGGTGCAGATGGGTGGTGCCGTGGGGTGGCTGCGGGCGGTGGTGGCGTTGCCGCTGCCCGCCGACGTGGCTCGCCGGGCGTACGGCCCGAAGGGCACGCCCGGGTGACCGAGTCGGTCGACATGACCGCGCCGCACGGCCACGCCCGGCGCCGGATCGTGCTCCGGCTCCTCCTGCTCGCGGTCACCGCGATCGCGTTGTACCTGGTGCTGCCCGGTCTCATCGCGATGTTCGGATCGCTGCCCCAGCTCGAGGCGGTGTTCCCGGCCTGGTTCGTCCCCATCTTCGTGCTGGAAGCCGCGGCGTTCGCCTGCATCTGGGCGTTGATGCGCATCGCGCTCCACACCGACAACTGGTTCGACATCGCGTGCGCGCAGCTCACCGGGAACGCGCTGAGCCAGCGCGCTGCCGGGCGGCGCGGCCACCGGCGGTGCGACCATGTTCCAGATGCTCACGCGCGCCGGGTTCGACGGCGCGACCACCAGCACCGCACTGACCGCGGTCGGCCTGCTCTCGACGGCCACGCTCTTCGTGCTGCCGATCCTTGCCCTCCCCGCGATCGTGCTCGGGCTGGCGGTGAGGTCGGAGCTGTTGCAAGGTGCGCTCCTGGGCGGCGCCCTCGGCATCTTCCTCCTCACCGGCGCGTCGATCCTGCTGATCTCCGATCGCGTCGTGCGCAACGTCGGCCGCTGCCTCGACTGGATCGTGCGGCGCGTTCTCCGGCGGCCGACACCGGATCCGAGCCTCTCGCAGCGCCTGGTCGAAGCACGCGACTTCGTACGCACCGCGCTGGCGGAGAACTGGAAGCAGGCGGTGCCCGCCGCGCTCGGGAACCAGCTGTTCGACTTCCTAGCCCTCTACGTGAGCCTGCTCGCGGTCGGTTCCCGTGTCGATCCGGTGCTGGTGCTGCTGGCGTTCGTCGCCGGGAGCGCGTTGGCGATGATCCCCATCACCCCCGGTGGCCTCGGGTTCGTCGAGGCGGGGCTCACCGGTGTGCTCACCCTGGCCGGGGTCACCCCGGGGGACGCGGTGCTGGCAACCCTGCTCTACCGGCTGTTCTCGTATTGGCTCCCGCTACCGGCCGGGCTCGTCGCCTCGATCCTCTTCCGCCGGCGCCACCGCACGACCGCGGCCCCGGCCTGACGCCGGCGAGCGGCGCCGTGGCGCTCACGGTGTCGTGGTCGGTGCCGTCGTCGCCACGATCGTCGTCGAGGCGGGCGGCTGCCCGGCGGTCGTCGACGGCGGAGTCGAGGTCGTCGCCGGCAGCGTGGTGGCCGGGCCCGTCGACGGTGGCGGCGCCGACGTGGTGGTCGGGACCGCGGCCGCGGCCGGGCACGTCAACGTGGCCAGCGCCTCCAGCCCGCAGGCGAAGCGGCTCACCGCGCGCCAGGCCCCGTCGACGAGCACCACGGTGCTCACCAGCGGATACGGCGTCTCGAGGTAGGGGTCACCGTCGGCGACCACCGACGTGAGCACCTGCGCGTGCGTCGGGTCCAGCAACCGGGCGGCGACGACCCGGAGCGACACCTGGCCGGCGCGCCGGGTGTCGGCCTCCGCACCGGCCACGATCACCGGACGCAGCGCGTCGCCGTTCTCGACCGCCGCGACGCGCTGCTCCACCGTCGACGCGGGATCGCCGAGCACGCGGATCGGGTCGGCCGCACCCGGGACCGAGTCGACCGGGTTCCACCCGTTCGGCGGCCCGACGAGGGACGACGCGTCGAGACCATCATCCGAAGCGCACTCGAGCTTCGCCATCCGGGCGAGCTCGCAGAGCCCGCGGTTGCCGATCCGCCACTGGCCGTCGATCTTCTGCACCACTCCGGTCAACGGGTTCGGCACCACGGTCGACGGATGCCCGGCGTAGTACGCGCGGTAGGTGACCAGCGCGGTCCCGTCGTCGACGAACGCCACCCGCGGCGACGCGCAGCTCGGTGTCGACGGTCTGCCACAGGTTGTCGTCCCAGTTCTTCTGGTTCTGCTCCGCCCCCGGTCCCTCGGTCGGCGCGTCCGATGCCTGCCGGCGGTGGGCGAGGTCGGGATCGAGCAGCCAGTGGTAGGCGCGCTGGATCTCCAGCTCGGCGCGGAGCTGCTCGTCGAAGCCGATCACGCTGGGCGGGACCACCATCGTCCCGGCGGGCAACGCCGCCGCCACGCGGTCGAGCAGCTCGTCGATCGGCAGCGTCGGCGCACCGACGATGTCGATCCGGTCGAAGCTCGCACGTCGGGTCACCGAGGCGAGGTCGTCCGCGGGGAGCACGACCAGGTTGAGGCCGTCGACGTCGCCACCCGCCGGCGTGAACACCCCGACGACTCGCGCGTTGCCCGTGTACGACTGCATGCCGACATCCGGTCCGCTGCGGACGGACAGATCGACGCCGACACCGACGCCGTATCTCGCGGCGAGCGACTGGTTGATCGCCACCTCACCCGAGTGGACCGGCGGCCCGCCCGCGGAGAACTGGAACGGCGCACCGTCCTCCCACGACACTGCGATCGCGGCGCGCTCGGACGCGGTGGGCTGCTCGGACCGCGGCATCCCCGCCGGGACCACGTCGACGAACCGTTGCATCGCCCCCTGCGCGGCGGTCACACCGGCCACGCCGCGCACCGCGTCGAGCACGTCGGCGCCGAGGGGACCGCGGGCGCCGTCCTCGTCGAACGACGTCGACAGCACGGCCAGGTCGATGTCGCCGACCGCCACGGTGGGCGCAGCAACCCGCAGGGTCGACGAGCCGTCGTCGCCGCCGCGGTCGATGCCGGCGACGACGACCGCGCCGATGCCGATCGACGCGACCACGGCCACCGTGATCATGATCGTGCGGACCGCCGCGCGACGCGTGCCCGATGCCCCCACCCGCCGAACCCTCCGTTCGCCGCCCTCACTGGAGAGAGCGCGCCGCCGCCCGCGAATACCACGCGAACATCCGAAAGTCTTACACGTGCGGAACGGTCCAGCGACCAACGTGGGTGAAGCTGTCGCGCCCGGCCCACCCGGCGGCGCGCCAGGCCTTCACCACCGAGGGCTCGACCCGAACGAGGTCGCCGTACTCCTGCGTGTCGTAGGACCAGTCGTACTTGGCGTCATAGGCCCGGACGATCTCGGGCGCGGTCGGGGCCGCGGTTGCGGTTCCCTCGACGATCACGACGTCGGTCCCGCTCTCGAGATGGACGGTGACGCGCGGATCGGCGTCGACCGCCCGTTGGATCGTCGGGCTCCCGATGCTCAGGTACAGGACCGCGTCGCGCCACACCCCCCACACCGGTCGAGCCGCGGGGCACGCGGTCGTGCCGGCGACCACCCAGTACGTGGGCGCCGCCTCCAGCTCGCCGTCGACCCACGACCACGCCAGTGGCTCGTGCTCGCTGACCTCGCCGTACATCCTCAGCTCCTCACGGCGTGGTTCCACGTTCCTCCTCCCGCATGGTGTCGTCGTCAGTGGCCACGGCTCCAGGATGCCGCTGCCTCCGGATCATCCACGTCGTGCTGCTCGCCGCGAAACTATGTCCGGGCGCGATGTCGAGATCGGGATCCCGGCTCCGACGGAGTGGGTGAGGCGGCCACGAGGGTCGCCTCGGTCCGAGCCACCGAGCCGCCGAGCCACCGAGGGAGTGACCTCATGAAGTACATGCTGATGATCTACGGCAACGAGGAGCTGTGGGGCTCCTTCCCGCAGGAGGAGTTCGAGCAGGTCGTCGCCGACACCAACGCGCTGCAGGCCGAGCTGAAGGCCTCGGGTGAGTTCGTCTGCGCCTACGGCGTGGGCGACCAGGTGCTGGCCAAGACGGTCACCATCGCCGACGGCGTGCCCGCGGTCACCGACGGTCCGTACCTCGAGGCCAAGGAGTACCTGGGCAGCTTCGACATCATCGACGTCGACAGCCTGGAGCGCGCGCTCGAGATCGCGGCCCGGGTGCCGTTCGCCCGCTTCGGCCAGGTCGAGGTACGGCCGCTGATGCACGAGGCGCCGGACAACGCATGACCGCCCCGCCGGCCACCGAGGACCTGCTGCGCACGCTCGCGCCGCAGGTCCTCGGCGCGCTGGTGCGCCGCTACGGCCACTTCGACGTCGCCGAGGACGCGGTGCAGGAGGCGCTCCTGGCTGCCGCGGTGCAATGGCCCGCGCAGGGACGGCCCGACAACCCCGGAGCGTGGCTCTCGACCGTGGCGACGCGACGGATGATCGACCACCTGCGCGGGGACGACGCCCGGCGGCGACGGGAGGTCGACGTCGCCCCCCTTCTCCGCTCCGACGCCGACGTGATCGTGCCCGCGGACGACGACACGCTGACGCTGCTCTTCCTGTGCTGCCACCCCGTCCTCTCGCCGCCCTCGCAGCTGGCGCTGACCCTCCGCGCGGTCGGAGGCCTGAGCACCGCGGAGATCGCGCACGCGTTCCTCGTCCCCGAGCCCACGATGGCCCAGCGCGTCAGCCGGGCCAAGCAGTCGATCAAGGCGGCGGGCGCGACCTTCCAGCTCCCGCCGGGCGAGGAACGCGCCGCCCGGCTCGGCGTCGTGCTGCACGTCCTCTACCTCGTCTTCAACGAGGGCTACGCGACCTCGGCCGGCGACGACCTGCAGCGTGCCGATCTCACGACCGAGGCGATCCGCCTCACCCGTCTGTTGCACGAGATGCTGCCCGACGACGGCGAGATCACCGGCCTCCTCGCGCTGATGCTCCTGACCGATGCCCGCCGGAGCCAGCGCAGCCGAGCCGACGGCGCGCTCGTGCCCCTCGACGAGCAGGACCGGTCGCAGTGGGACCACGCGCTGATCGCGGAGGGCGTCGCGCTGATCACGTCGACCCTCGGGCAGGTCCCGCTCGGGCCCTACCAGCTCCAAGCGGCGATCGCGGCGGTGCACGACGAAGCACCGAGCGCGGAGGACACCGACTGGGCGCAGATCCTCGCGCTCTACGAGGTCCTCGACCAGGTTGCGCCGAACCCGATGGCAACGCTCAACCGCGCGGTGGCGGTCGCGGAGGTGCACGGGCCGGCGGCCGGGCTCGACCTCCTCGCCACCCTCGAGGACGATGCGCGCGTCGCCGGCCACCACCGGCTGCTCTCGGTGCGCGCGCACCTGCTCGAGCGCTGCCGGCGACATCGATGCCGCACGCACCGCGTACCGCGACGCGGCGCGGCGTACGACCAGCCGCCCGGAGCAGCGCCACCTCGAGGCGCGGGCCGCCCGCCTCAGCTGAGGCGGATCAGGTCCACTGCGCCAGCTCGATGACCACGTTCGCCGGCCCGACGAGGAACACGAGCTTCCGTTCGTGGAAGTCCATGGGCTGGTTGCGGGTGGGGAACCCGGCGGCGTCGAACGCGGCGACGGTGGCGTCGAGGTCGTCGACCCGAAAGCACAGGTGGTTGAAGCCGGTGCCGGCGAGGTCGCCCGAGCTCCGGTCGACCAGGTGCTCCGGACGGTGGAAGCGCAGCAGCTGCACCTCCTGGTGCGGCTCCGCACCGGGAACCGACAGCGTCACGTGGTCGGCCTCCATGCCGGGGATGCCCATGTAGGCGTCCATCGTGGCGCCCGAGATGCTGACCGACTTCGTGACCTCGAAGCCCAGCACCCCGAAGAACTGCACGGCTTCGTCGACGTCGAAGACGGCGATGGTGGCGTGGTCGAACGTGGCGTCCATCAGCGCGGCTCGCCGATCACGCCCGTTGGTCGAGCTGCACGTAGTTGCCCTCCGGATCGCGCAGGAACGCGCTGCGCACCCGGCCGCCGGGCGGTTCGCCGTACATGACGGTGTCCGCCCCCGGACCCTCACCCCCCATCACGACGGTGACGTCGGCCGCGCGCACACGCGCCAGCATCTCGTCGAGGTCGTCGACCCAGAAGGCGAAATGATGGCAGCCCATCTGGAACAGCTCCGCCGGCTGACCCTTGATGTCATTCGTGATCTGCTGGTCGAGCACGATGAAGCTCGCGTGCGGGCCGTCGAGCCAGCGCAGGTAGACGGCCCGACGCTGCGCGGGCTCCTGCCCCGGGCCCTGGGGGAACTCCTCGATGTTGTCGGCGGTGACGCGCAGGCCGAGGACGTCGCGGTAGAACCCGAGCGCCACCTCCATGTCCCGCACGCCGACCGCGATGTGCGACACGGCCTCGATGGTCATGACGCGGACACTACTGCGACCGCGCCGCCCTCGTTCAGGGAGCGGCGGCGTACGCCAGGAGGCGGTCGGCGAGCTCCTGGGGGCGCGCGAGCGCGGGGAGGTGTCCGCCGCCCATCTCGTCCGGCACGATGCCGAGGCGCTCGCGCACCACCCGGCGCTGGAAGTCGGCCGGGAAGAACCGGTCGTCACGGCAGAGGAGGAAGCGGGTCGGCACGTCGGGCCACGCCGCCAGCGGCCACGGGAGGTCGAACACGGTCCCCGACTGGGCGCGCACGTGCGCGGCCGACTCGGCCGCGACGTCGGCCGGCACGTCGTGCAGGAAGGTCACCACCGGGTCGTCGGACGCGTCGGGACCGAGTGCGTCGGCGTGCGCGGTGTTGGTCCACCACGCCGCGCCGGTCTCGCCCGGGCTCGGCACCATCGCCGCCACCAGCACCATCCGGTCGACCGGCAGGTGCTCGCACACCAATGGTGCGACGAACCCGGCCAGCGACTGCGCGACCAGGACGAGATCGCGCCGGTCGCCGATGGCCGCCACCGCGGCCTCGACGTACGCCGGCAGTCCGGCGGTGTCGTCGTCGCAGGGAAAGGTGGGGGTCACGACGTCGTGGCCGTGGCCGCGCAGCTGCGGCGCGACGAGGTGCCAGTACCACGGGTCGGCCCCGGCACCGTGGAGGAGCACGAAGGTTGCCATCGCGCGACGCCTACGAGGTGGGTGCGACCAGCTTGAACACCGCGCCGGTGGGGTCGGCGGCGGTGGCGAGGCGCCCGTACGGCGTGTCCTCCCCGCCCATCAGCACCTCACCGCCGAGGGCCACGATCTCGGACAGCCCGACGTCGGTGTCGGCGACGCCGAAGTACACCGACCAACCCGCGGGGACACCGTCGGGGAGGAAGGCGGCGGCGTCCATCACGCCCGCGAACTGCTCCTCGTCGACGTCGAGGGTCGTGTAGCGGAACTCGGGTGAGTCGCTCTCGACGCGCGTCGTCCAGCGGAACACGTCGCGGTAGAAGTCGAGGCTGGCGTCGTAGTCGCGAGTGTGCAGCTCGAACCACGCCGGCGCGCCCGGTTCGCCGATGATGCCGAAGCCGCGGTGCTCGCCCGGCTGCCACATCCCGATCACCGCGCCGCCCACGTCGACGACGACCGCCATGCGACCGAGCGTCATGACCTCCATCGCCGGCACCATCACCTGCCCGCCGTGCTCGACGGCGCGGGCGACCGTCGCCTCGGCGTCGTCGGTCGCGAGGTAGACGGACCACAGGTCGGGGACACCGGCGCTGCCGTCGTTGCGCATGCACCCGGCGACGTGGATGCCCTCGGAGAGGAAGTTCACGTACCCGCCGTAGTCCTCTCCCGGGTCCTCGACCGTCCACCCGAAGAGGCGGCCGTAGAACTCACGGCTCCGGTCGGGATCCGTGGTCAGCAGGTCGACCCAACAGGGGGCCCCGACGGGGGTGTCGTCGCGCTTGGGCACGGTGGCTCCTTCGATCGAGTCCCCGTGGGCCGGGAACGCTCAGCCGGTTGGACCGCGGCGGCGGCGCGAACTCATCGGTGCGCTCACCCCGCGGGCTCGAGGATCACGACGGGAATCTTCCGGTCGGTCTTCTCCTCGTAGTCGCCGAAGCCCGGGTAGTCCTGCTTGTTCCACTCCCAGAGCCGGTCCCGCTCCTCCGCGTCGGCGACCCGCGCCCGCACCGGCCGGGTCTCGGTGCCGAGCTCCACGGTGGCCTCGGGGTGGGCGACGAGGTTGTGGTACCAGGCGGGATTGACCGGGCCACCGGCGAACGATGCGAACACGACCAGGTCGTCGCCCCGCTCGCGGTAGAGCACCGGCGACTCGCGTTCCTGGCCGGTCTTGGCGCCGGTCGTGTGGAGGATGAGGATCGGCGCGTTCCCGAACGACTCGACCTTGCCGCCGTTGGCGCGGAATTCCTCGATGATCTTCTCGTTCCAGTCACCAGCCACGGCGCGCTCCTCGTGCACGGACGACGGTGGTTCCACCCTACGCGGAGGCGGTGTCAGCTCGCGAGGTCCCACAGCCACCGATAGAAGTCCGTGCGGTCCGGATCAGGTTCGACCCCGTACGCGTCGAGGAGGAGGCCCTCCCATCCGGCCCCGTAGTTCCACTCGGTGCTCCACGTCGCCACCGCGAGGTCGGCCCAGCGGTCCGCGGCACGGACGACGCGTTCGTCGACCGACCACGAGAACGGGCAGTCGTCGACGGGGAGCGCGTCGTGCAGCGCGCGCAACCCGCGCCCGAGCCCGGTGACGGCCACCTCGGGGCGAGCGATCCACTCCGGTGCGACTGCGGACGCACCCGACAAGGCAGAGGTCACCATCCACGAGCCACCGTGATCGGTACCGAGGTCGAGAACGCGCGGCACCACGGTGTGGCGCGCCGCCCACTGCAGTCGCCCGGCTTCGACGGTGAGGTCCGGCGCATCGCCCGCGGGCGACCACTTCACGAACACGCGGTCGTCGCCGGCACCAACCTCGAACGTCAGGCCACCGAGCTCGTTCTCCCACACCGCCCGCGCCGGCCGACCGGCGGCGATCGTCACGACCACCTCGGGAACCACGACATCGGCGCGTCGGGCTCGCTGCACGCGCCTGCGCCCGTCACTCGGCGTCATGGAGGCAGTCTCGCGTCCGGCCGAATTTCGAGCTATGGGTAGGCGCCGCGCTCCTACGCTCCGGACCATGACGCACGACGAAGCACGGCGGTGGGCGGAGCAGTGGGTGGAGGAGTGGAACCGCCACGACGTCGAAGCGGTGCTCACCCACTTCGCCGACGACGTCGAGTTCTGCTCGCCGGTGGCGGCGACCGTCACGGGCGACCCGTCGGGCACCGTGCGGGGGCAAAGCCGCGCTGCGCGAGTACTGGACCACCGCGCTGCGGAGCCGCGCTGATCTCCACTTCGAGCTCGACGACGTGCACCTCGGCGTCGATTGCAGCTCGATCCAGTACCGCACCTGCGCGCAATTCACCGCATGCGGGGAAAAGCGCGCAGGATCAGGTGGACTCGGCGGCTCGCTTGATCGCGGCGAGGGTCTCGGGGATGCCCGTCTTCGCCCTGTCGGCGCGATCGGCGACCTGCGCGGGCGCGTCATCGCCGAACAGCTCCCCGAACAGCTCCATCCCGCTTGGCAGGAACTCCCACGACTCGGTGAGCTCGGTGCCGCCGTCGACGGGCGCGAACGAGTAGCCCCAGCGCGCGATGGTGCCGTGCACGACGAAGGCGAACTCGCGTCCGGGGTCGGCGGCCACGACCTCGGAGCGGGTCTCCCAGGTGCGCTCGGGGAGCTCGTTGCGGCCGGTGAACCACGCGCCCACGCGTGGGCCCTCGCCCTCGTCCCACCAGCAGGCCTTGCAGACCGGGCTCCACTCCCCCATGCGGGTGACGTCGGAGACCATGGCGTAGAGCTCGTCGGGTGCACGCGCGACGATGACGGAATCGGAGTGCGTGAGGCTGTCCATCGGCACAGCTTGCCCCATCGCATCCGCAGACGCAGCCGCGAGGAGTCGCCATGACCCGCAAGTACGCCACCGCCGATCGCGTGGACCGCGACGCGCTCCTCGAGTTCCTGGGGCCCCGCCACCGCGGCCTGTTGGCGACCACCCGCGGCGACGGTCGGCCCCAGTTGTCCCCCGTCACGTGCGGCGTCGACCACGAAGGTCGCATCGTGATCGCGACCTACCCGCGGCGCGCCAAGACCAGGAACGTGCGGGCGAACCCGTCGGTGTCGGTGTGCGTCCAGTCGGACGACTGGAGCGGCGAGTACGTGCAGGTCGACGGGCGGGCCGAGGTGCTCGACATGCCCGAGGCGCTCGACGGCCTGGTCGACTACTTCCGTTGCATCTCGGGGGAGCATCCGGACTGGGACGAGTACCGCAACGCGATGCGGATGCAGGACAAGTCGTTGATCCGCATCGCGATCGAGCGCTGGGGACCGATCGCCACCGGCGGCTTCCCACCCGACCTCGACGATCGTTAGCCGGTCGCGTTGGCGACCACGAGCTCGACCTCGAAGCCGTCCTGGTCCTCGAGGTAGGCGACCTCGGCGCCACCCGCAATCGAGTGCAACCCGTCGGTGGGCATCTCCGACCAGCCGTGTCCGGCGGCGTCGCGCGTCAGCTCACCGAGCATCACGAGATCGCGCACCCGGAAGGCCAGGTGGTTGAGGCCGGGCCGGAAGCGGCTGTAGAGCATGCCCGGCACCATGTCGGGCGACTGCTCGAGCGCGATGGTGAAGCCGTCGGCGTGACGGAACACGAGCACCCCGTCGGCGGCGCGGTCGAGGTCGAGCTGATACCCGAGGCCGCCGAGCAACCAGCTCCACGAACGTTTGGCGCGGCCGAGGTCGGGAACCCACAAGGTGAGGTGGTGCAACATCGTCCGAAGATAAGCGACGGCGGAGCGGCATCGACCCGTGAGGCAGGACGACGGCGGTCGCGATGAGTTCACCTGCAGTTCGCGGTCGAACGGAGTAGGCAGGGGCGCAGGACAGCGCCCGCGAGCGAAGGAGCACGCCATGGGAAGGCCCGTCGTCCACTTCGAGGTCATGGCCAAGGACGCCGATGCGATCCGGTCCTTCTACACCGACCTCTTCGACTGGAAGATCGACGCCGACAACCCGCTGAACTACGGCATGGTGTCGCCCGACGACAACGCGCCCGGTGGCGCCGGGACCAGCGGCATCGCCGGCGGCATCGGCCAGATGCCCGAAGGCCACGACGGCTACGCGACCTTCTACGTCGACGTCGACGACGTCGAGGCCGCACTCGGCAAGGCCGAGAGCCTCGGCGGCAGCCGGCTCATGGGGCCCGAGACCGTGATGGAGGGCCTCACCATCGGGCTCTTCGCCGACCCCGAGGGACACGTCGTCGGCCTCGCCGCCCAGGGGTGATCCCTCGTCCCGGAGGAGCCGATCCGGCTCGTCCACGACCGGTGGTGAGCAAGTACGCCGAACCGTGGGCCGCGGGGCTCCAGCGGGCTCGAGCAGGAATTCGGCTCTACGGTGGGTGGCCGATGATCCTGTCGGGCCTCGAGACCTGGCTCGAGTCGGGTGAGCTGCTCACCACCCCGGGGTCGCTGATGTATTCCTGACCCGGCAACGGAGGTCACGATGGGCGACGCCGCGCAGCCGCACTACGCCCGCCCGGGCTGGTTCACACAGCACGTGTTCAACCCCATCGTGGCCGTCCTCACCCGAGCCGGGATCAGCGTCTGGGGATCACGCGAGCTGCGCGTGCGGGGCCGCACCAGCGGGGAATGGCGCACGACGCCGGTGAACCTCCTCACCATCGAGACCACGAACTACCTCGTCGCGCCCCGGGGCGAGACCCAGTGGGTGAAGAACCTGCGGGTGGCGGGCAGCGGCGAGCTGCGGGTCGGCCGCCGGACCGACCGCTTCCAGGCCACCGAGATCGCCGATGCCGAGAAGGTGCCGATCCTGCGGGCGTACCTGAAGCGCTGGAAGGCCGAGGTGGGCGTGTTCTTCGACGGCGTGAGCGCGACCTCGAGCGAGGCCGAGCTCCTGCGCATCGCCCCCGACCACCCGGTGTTCCGGATCGAGACCACGCCCCGATGACCGACGACGCCGGGGATGTGGGCCATGATGGCGTGACGCGCCGGCGTCACGCCGGCCGCGCGGGTCGAGAGGGGAATCGATGAGCACGGAAGTCGCGGTCGCCGACGGCGCGACCACGTCGAGGTTCGAGGCGTCGCTGGAAGCCGAGCACGAGGCCGAGCAGGACCTCATGAAGGCGCTGGTGAGGTCGATCCTGCTCACGATGCCGGTGACGATCGCCATCTTCGTCTTCATCGCCGCGGTGGCGATCAGCGACAAGACCGAGTGGTACGTGTGGCTCAGCCTCGGTGTGGGCCTCGGCGTGATCGGCGGGGTCCTGATGGGCTCGCTCGCGGGTGCCACCATGAACGCCCACAAGCTCGACGAGGTCGATCGCCACACCTACGACGCCTGACCCTCTGCGCCCTTCCGCGTCAGGCGGGCGTGCACGACCGACGCGCCCGGCACGAGGCTGCACTCGTACCCGTCGGCCACCCCCGCGTCACCGTCGAAGATCCGCTCGCCGCCGCCCAGGAGGACGGGCGCGATGGCAAGGTGGAGGTCGTCGACCAGACCGGCGCGCAGGTACTCGCGCACCGTCGCCGCGCCACCGCCCAGGCGCACGTCGGCGCCGTCGGCGGCCGCGAACGCCCGGGCGAGCGCGTCCTCGATGCCGCTGGTGACGAAGTGGAAGGTGGTGCCGCCGTCCGTCTCGACCGGCGGACGCGGGTGGTGGGTGAGCACGAACACGTCACAGTGGTACGGCGGGTCGTCGCCCCACCACCCGTTCCAGTCCTCGCTCCCCCAGTCGCCGCGCACCGGGCCGAACATATTGCGGCCCATCACCCAGGCCCCGATGCCGTCGAAGCCCGCGGCCACGAAGTCGTCGTCGACGCCGGTGGTGCCGCCCGCCTCGCCGATCATCTCCCGGCCGGTGCGGGTCTCGAAGATCCACTCGTGCAGCCGGGGCCCGCCGACCCCGAGCGGGTGCTCGAGGCTTTGGTCGAGCCCGGCGACGTAGCCGTCGAGCGACATGGACATCCCGTGGACTCGTAGCTTCGCCATGGTCGTCTCCTTCGTCGTGGGGTGCTCCTACCCCGTACGTCGGAGCCGACCGACGGATCTCGACACGTCAGGCGGCGGGCCTCCGGTACGTGTGCAGCATGACGCCGTTCGCCCACGCCCTCGTGTCGACGAGGTCGAACGGCAGCTTCTCGCGGTCGTCCGGGAAGCACCGGAGGCCGCCCCCGATGATCACGGGGAAGACCATCAGGCGCAACTCGTCGACGAGCCCGCGCTCGAGCAGCCCGCGCACCAGCGTGGCGCTGCCCGCCACCATGATCGGGCCGCCGTCCCGTGCCTTCAGTCGCGCGACATCCGCCGCCCAGTCGGCGCCCAGCACCGTGGTGTTCTTCCAGTCCGGCGACTGCAGCGTCGACGACACCACGTACTTGGGCATGGAGTTCATGGCGTCCGCGAACTCTCCGTCGCGCTGGGGCCACGCCTCCGCGAACGTCTGGTACGTGGTGCGCCCGATCAGGAGCGACCCGGCTCCGGTCACCTCCTCGAGCTTGTACGCCATGTTCTCCGCGCTCGCGTACGGCACCGTCCAGCCGGTCTGCGGATGGGTCGGTTCGCCGCCGGGCGCCTCGATGACGCCGTCGAGCGAGATGAACTCGGAGACGACCAGGGCACTCACAGCGTGGCCAGGTAGGCCGCGAAGCGGTCGAGCGAGCTGTTGAAGCCCTCGCGGGCCTCGGGCGTGGCGAACTGCTCGGGTAGGTCGGACTGGTGGATGTGCACCTCGGTACGGCCGTCGCCGAGATCGGTGAACGTCGACGTGGAGGTGATGCCGAACTCGGGTTCGGTCCACACGAGCTTCTCGGGCTCGACCACCTCGACGAACACGCCCCGGCTCGGGTACTCCTCACCGGTCTCGTCGTTCACCATGATCGTCTCGAACCGGCCGCCGGCCCACGGCTCGATCGTGATGTTCGCCAACGGCGTGCTCGTGCCGACCGGCCCCCAGAAGTGGGTGAGGTGCTCGGGCTCGATCATGCAACGGAACACCACCTCCCGCGGCGCGTCGAACACGCGGGTGATGTCGAGCTGGTGGGTCTGGGTCGACTCGGTCATGGCTGGTTCCCTTCGGTGGTAGGTCCTTCGGAGATGGACGGTCTCGGTTCCCGGAGCCCGCGCAGGTGCCGGTCGAGCCGGTCGAAGCGCTCGGCCCAGATCCTCCGGTTGCGCTCGATCCAGTCGACCGCACCGTCGAGCACCTCGGGCTCGAGGTGGCACGGACGGAACTGCGCACGGCGCCCTCTCGAGATCAGACCGCTCCGCTCGAGCACCTTCAGGTGCTTCGAGATCGCGGGCAAGCTCAGGGCGAACGGCTCGGCGAGCTCGTTGACCGTGGCGTCCCCCGCCGCGAGACGGGCCAGGATGGCGCGCCGGGTCGGGTCGGCCAGCGCGGCGAACGTGGCGTCGAGCTCGTCCTCGGTGAGCGTGGGCGTCGGCACGCCTTGTACTTTGCCAGATAGTTAATTAACTGTCAAGCGAAATACGGTCAGGCCCGGAGCTCGACCACCAGGAGGGCGACGTCGTCGTCCCGCGGGCTCAGTTGCACCGCCAGCTGCTCGGAGCACTCCTGGGTCCCGAGGTCGCGGCACTCGTCGAGGAGCTCGCCCAACCGCACGATGCCGCGGTCGAGCGATTCGCCCCGGCGCTCGATCAGGCCGTCGGTGTACATCACGACGCGGTCCCCCGGTCCCAGCGGCACCTCGGTGGTGGCGTAGGACGAGTCGGGTCGCACGCCGAGCGGCAGCCCCGGGGTGACCGTCGACACCGCCCGCGCCCCGTCCGCGGTCCGGACCAGCGGGGCGAAGTGGCCGGCCAAGGAGAACGTCAGTCGCAGCCGGTCGAGGTCGAGCACCGCGACGCAGCACGTGGTCATCGGCACGACCTCGCCGAGCAGCGTGAGCTCGATGCGGTTGACCAGCCGCAGGATCTCGTCGGGCTGCCGATGGTCGATGGCCACGGTGCGCAGCACGTTGCGGATCTGGACCATGTGGGCGGCGGCCTCGGCCCCGTGGCCGGCGACGTCGGCGATCACGAGCACGAGATGCGCGTCGTCGAGCAGGAACGCGTCGTACCAGTCACCGCCGATCGCGTGCTCCTCGGCAGCCTGGTAGTGCGCGCCGATGTCGAAGCGATCGCCTTCCGGGAGCTGGTCGGGAAGCGCGGAGCGCTGCAGCAGCTCGACTGCGGCGCGCTCGCGGGCCGCGACCCGTTCGGCTTCGCGGAGGCTCTCCTCCGCCTGCACCATGGCGGTGACATCGCGCGACGCCGAGATGTAGCCGTCGCCGATCTTCCCGATGCGCAGGTCCCAGTAGCCGGCGCGCAGCGTGCCGTCGCGCGCGACGATCTGGTACGGCATGCGCTCGCCGACGAACGGTTCGCCGGTCTCGACGACGTCGTGGAACCGCTGCCAGAGCCCGGACTGCCGCCACGCCGGGAACAGCGCGCTCAGGCGGACGCCGACGAAGTCGTCGGGTGAGCGACTCCCGCCCTCGACGCTGCTGCGGTTCACGAAGCTGAGTTCGTAGTCGACGATCGTGCCCTCCGCGTCGCGCACGGCGCGCCCGATCGCGACGTTGTCCAGCATGGCGTCGAGCGCGGAGCGAAACAGGTCCTGGGCGCGCCGCAGCACGTCGACCTCGGCCGCCTGGGCCTCGAGCGCCTCGGTGATGTCGGACCCGGTGGCGACGAGGTATGCGGTCGTGCCGTCGTCGGCGTCCTCCACCAACGGGTAGAGCGCGAGGTCGACCATGCGGCGGGTGCCGTCGCCGAGGTAGTACTCGCTCGTGGTGCGGAACGGCTCGCCGGAGGCGAGCGTCTGCTCGCACCAGGAACGCAGTCGCGCCGCCAGCGCGGGGTCCTGGTTCCACCACCCGCACTCCCAGAACAGCGTGCCGATCGTCTCCGCCCGGACGAAGCCACACCCCTCGATCGAGAGCTGGTTGGCATCGAGCAGGCACCCGGAGGCGTCGAGGATGCCGGAGAACATGAGCGGCGTCTCGTAGAGCGCCTGGAACCAGCGCGAGGCGAGGCCCGGACTCACGGGCGCGCCCGACTCGAGCCACCGCTCGACCTCGCCCTCCCGGCTCACTTGCCTCCAGCACGCTCCGTCGGCCGCGGTCGACCGCTCGTGGCCTGATCATGCCACGGCGCACCACCGACGCCGCCGGTCACGACAGGCCGCGGCGTTCGGCCAACCCGCGCACGTAGGCCGCCTGGCCTGCATGCTCGAGGTCGTCGGTGACGACGCTGACCAGTCGCACGCCCAGCGACACCGGTGGGTCCCAGCGCTCGTCGACGATGCGGTCGAGGTCGGCGGGGCGGAGGCCGTCGACGTACCGGATCGTCTCCTCGTGCACCGCGTCGAAGTACTCGAGCAGCAGGGGGCCTTCCACCTTCACCGCACCGACCTCGTCGCGGTCGTGGCCGTATCCGGTCGCGTCGCGCGGGAACGGCAACCCGAACCGCTCGGCCCAGCCGCCCGCGACCCAGCGCTGCTCGGTGCCCGCGACTCCGGCAACGTGGTCGTCCTGGATGCGCGTGAGGTGCCACACCAGCCAGGCGATGCAGTTGGCATCGGGATCCGGACGGTAGGTCAGCACGTCGAGGGACGCACCCTCGATCGCGCCGTGCGTGGCGCCCCGGATGCGTCCGAACGCGTCGACGAGCAGATGGTTGACGTCCATGAGGTCATTGTGCCCGCCGGCTCCGCCGCCCGCGCTCAGGCTCCCAGCCGGGCCCGGATGGCCAGCTTGTCCGGCTTGCCGGAGCCCAGCCAGGGGACGTCCGCCTCCGCCCAGATCTCGATCCGGGTCGGCACCTTGTAGCCGGAGATCTGCTCCCGGGCGCGAGCGGTCAGGGTGTCGGCATCGATGCTGCGGCCCTGCGCCGGCACCAGCACCGCGGTGACCTCCTCGCCGCGCTCGGGATGCGGCGTGCCGAGCACGAACGCGTAGAGCACCTCGTCGAAGTGCTCCTCCAGGAACAGCTCGACCTCGCGGGGCGCGACGTTGGCGCCACGCGATTTCACCATCTCGGTGAACCGGCCGACGAAGTACGGGCGGCCCGCGTGCAGGAACACGCGGTCACCGGTGTGGAGCCACCCGTCGTCGTCGAACACGTCGGCGCGTTCGCGTTTGTAGTAGCCGTGCATGAGCCCGTAGCCGCGGACGAGCAGCTCCCCTTCCTCGCCTTCGGCCACGTCGCGGCCGGACTCGGGGTCGATGACGCGGTGCTCGACCGAACCGATGTTGCCGACGGTCTCGCTCATGCCGCGGTGCGCCGGAACGCCGGGTACCGGCGACTCGACCAGGGCGACGTCGGCGGGGCCGAGGGTGAGACCCGGGATCGGCGGGAGGTCCCATGTGGGGAAGGACGGATGGTCGCGCATCGACTGCAGCAGCGTCGGCCATCCGAGCACGTGCGTCGCCTGCTCGCGTGCGATGAGCTCGAGGGCGGCGCCCGGGTCGAACCGCTCGATGCACAAGACGGTCGCCCCCGACTGCAGCGCGGCGCCGAGCACGAGCGTGCCGCCGATCCAGAAGAACGGGAACGCGCAGAAGAAGCGCGCGGGCCCGTCGGCACCCTGCAGTGCGGCCAACGCGCGCGTCGCCCGCACGACGGTGCCGTGCGTGTGCACGACTCCCTTCGGTTCGGCGCTGGATCCCGACGTGTAGGTGACCTGCGCCAGGTCACCGGGAACCACCTCGCGCTCGACCAGCGCGCACCAGGTCGTCGCCGATCGCGGCCGCGTCCGCGGGTAGCTCGTCGAAGTCGACCGGCGTCGCCCACGGACGGTTGATCGTGCCCGTCATCCAGACCGCCCGCAGGTAGGGCGCGTCGGTGAGGAACAACCGCTCGTTCGTCGCTCCGGCCAGGCCGGGCACGCTCGCCTCGAGCATGTCCTGCATGTCGTGACCGAGCACCGAGCGCGCGGTCACCAGCGTGTCGACGTCGCCGATGCGCAGGACGGTGCGGATCTCGGCCGGCCGGTAGGTCGTCGCCAGCGGCATCACCAGTGCGCCGAGGCGACTGGCGGCGAGCCAGGCGACGACCCAGTCCTGCCCGTACGGGAAGCAGAGCCCGACGCGCGTGCCCTTGCCGATGCCGCCGGCGAGCATGCGCTTCGCCAGCCGGCGCGAGGCGACCTCGGCGTCGGCGTAGGTCATCCGCCGGTCGGGCGTCACGACGAAGTCGCGGTCGCCCCAGCTCGCGACCGCCTCCCGCAGCACGTCGGGGATGGTCGGTGGGAACGGGATCGACGGCGCCTCCACGCGCCCAGTCTCGCTCAGCCGCTCGCGCCGAGGCGGTTCGCCAGCGCGGCCGCCTCCACGTCGAGGCGCCGCACGAGCCCGGGCACGATCGCGCGCTCGGCGGTGCCGCCCACCACCGGGATGCGGATGTGGAAGTCACCGGCGATTCGGCGGTGCGACGTGCTGTCGCCCGTCGACGTGATCGTCACCGACGCCTCGCCGTTCACCCGCCCGGCGTCTTCGTCGGCCGAGAACGAGAGCGTGCCGGCACCGGTGGCGTGATCGAGCTGCACCTCCTGCACCCAGGTGATCTGGCGACCGGCGACCACGCGCCGGGCCAACGGGTCGAGCTGGCCGGTGTACTGGTACCGCAGGCGCAGCCGGCAGTGGGTGCCGTCGACGTCGTGGGCGACGACCGTCGGCAGGCTGAGGTCGGGCAGCTCCAGGTGGGTCTGGAACTCGGGATCGCACATGAGGGCGGCGACGCGGTCGGGAGGAGCCGGGAAGTCGTGGTCACGCTCGAACTGCACGGCGTGAGTCTGGCAGCCGCACCGCTCCGTTGCCGCGTCGGCTGACGTGACATTGCGCGCGAGCCCGTGGTCGGAGAGGATCTGCGACCTCGCGGTGAGAGATGCAGCGGAGCCGTGCCCGGAGGGCGGGACGGCGGAGCGGAATCGACCATCGAGTCGGAGCGCGAGAAGGAGAAGGATCGCATCATGAACTGGAACGGGGTGTCCTGATGCGCTTCGGACTCGACATCGCCCAGCAGCGCGTGCCCTGGACGGAGGTGGCCGACCGGGCGCGGTTCGCCGACTCCCTCGGCTTCGACGGCGTGTGGGGTTTCGACCACTTCCAGCCCATGTACGGCGAGGGACCCGGCGAGTGCTTCGAGGGCAGCACCACGCTCGCGGCGCTGAGCGGCATCACCGACCGTGTGCGGCTCGGCTTGCTGGTCACCGGCATGACGTATCGCCACCCGGCGGTCTTCGCGGCCGAGGCGATCACGATCGACCACGCGTCGGGCGGACGGCTGGAGCTCAGCTATGGCGCGGCCTGGTTCGACGAGGAGCACCGTCAGCTCGGCATCCCGTTCCCCCCGCTGAAGGAGCGCGTCGACGCGTTCGAGGAGGCGGTGCAGATCGTGCGCGGTCTGCTCACCACCGACGACTTCACCTTCGAGGGTCGATACCACTCGGTGGAGCACGCCACCCTCCGGCCCCGGCCGGTCCAAGCGCCGCACCCGCCCATCTGGATCGGCGCGTCCGGTGAGCGGCGCATGATGCCGATCGCGGCGCGGTACGCCGACGTGTGGCACTGCTTCGGCGGCGTCCGGGAGCTGGCTCCGAAGTCGGAGCGGCTGAGCGCGATGGCCGAGGCGGCCGGGCGCGACCCTTCGGAGATCATGCGCGCGGCGTCGCTGTCGCTGGAGGACGACGCCGACAACATCGCCCGGTGCGTCGGCCAGTGGCGCGACGCCGGGTTCGGCTACCTGGTGTGCGGGTGGCCGTCGGGCGGGCGCGCGACGATCGAGGAGTTCGCTCGACACCACCTGGCCTGACGCGGCCGGTCGCGATCAGGCCGAGCGCGTCGCAGCTCGCCGGCGAAAAGTCGGTTGCCCGTGTTCGCCGGCGGGTGGTCGACTCGAGGGATGAGGAGCACGGGCGCGGGTGACTTCGACTACGAGGCGGGCGGCGCGACGTACTCCGCGCACCGGCGGGCCGATCCGTCGATCACGGCCCTCGTGCACGACGCGCTCGGCGACGCGCGCACCGTCGTCAACGTCGGCGCCGGCGCCGGTTCGTACGAGCCGACCGACCGCTACGTCGTGGCGGTCGAGCCGTCGGCGCGCATGCGCTCACAGCGGCCGGCGCACCTCCCGCCCGCCGTCGACGGGGTCGCCGAGTCGCTGCCGTTCGACGACGACGTCTTCGGTGCCGCCATGGCGACCATCACGCTCCACCAGTGGCGCGACACGGGTGCCGGCCTGCGCGAGCTGCGGCGGGTGAGCCGAGGGCCGGTCGTGCTGTTGACCTTCGACGGCGACGCGCTCGAGCGGTTCTGGCTCACGGAGTACGTGCCCGAGCTGGTGGCCGCGGAGCGGCGCCGCTACCCGCCGTTGGACTGGATCGCTGAGCAGCTCGGTGGCCGCACCACCGTCAGCACCGTTCCCGTCCCGATCGACTGCACCGACGGCTTCACCGAGGCGTTCTACGCCCGCCCCGAGCAGTTCCTCGTGGATGGTGTGCGCCGGTCGCAGTCCGCGTGGGGCTTCGTCAGCGACGACGTGGAGGCGGCGGCAGTGGCGCGCCTGCGCCGGGACCTGGAGGACGGCACGTGGCACGCGCGGCACGGCCACCTGCTCGACCAACCGGTCTTCGACAGCTCTCTCCGCCTGGTGGTGGCGCTCCCCCCGACGTGAAGGCCGCACCGCGGCCTCCGTTCGCGATTGGGTAGCGTCGGCACGTGACCACCCGCACGCTCGCCGACTTCGCGCAGCTCGCCGGGGCCGACCACAACTTCTGCGTCATCGCCACCACCCGCGCGGACGGCACCGTCCAGGCGTCGGTAGTGAGCGCAGGGGTGATGCGCCACCCTGCGGGCGATGCCGACGCGGTGGTGTGCGTCGCGGTCGGCGGAAGCCGCAAGCTGGCCAACCTCCGCGTCCGACCGGCCACGACGGTCGTCGCCAGCAACGCGGGTGCATGGATCACGGTGGAGGGCCGCGCCGAGCTGATCGGTCCCGACGACCCGCGCCGGGGCGTCGACCCCGAGCAGGTACCACAACTCCTGCGCGACGCCTTCCGCGCCGCCGGTGGCACACACGACGACTGGGACACCTACGACCGGGTCATGGCCGAGGAACGGCGCACGTTGATCGTGGTCACCCCCACCCGCGTGTACTCCAATCGCTGAACCCGCGGCGCCTACGCGGGTTCGGCGGGCACGATGTCGAGGAACGCGACGAGGCCCGTGATCTCGAAGTTGGGACGCAGGTGCGCGGGCACCACGATCTCCAGCGCGCGGCCGTC
This sequence comes from uncultured Actinomycetes bacterium, assembly GCA_963819475.1. Lineage (GTDB taxonomy): Bacteria > Actinomycetota > Acidimicrobiia > IMCC26256 > DASPTH01 > DASUAS01. The sequence goes on along the minus strand of CAWFWE010000006.1, from coordinate 110,889 downwards.
GCGCTGGAAGCGCTTGTGCGCGGCAACGAGCACGCTCAACCCCACCGAATCGATGAACGGCACGTCGGTGAGGTCGATGCGCAGGTCACCGGTGCCGGCGGCGTGCTCGGTGTAGATCTCCTCGCGCAGCCGCCCGGCGTTCACGAGGTCGAGGTCGCCGCCCGGTCGCAACACCGCGGCCGACACGGACGGCGGCGGGGGCGGCGGGGGCGGCGGCGGCGCGGCGGCGGCAGCGGTCACGAGTGGGTCCCACGGGACCGGCGTCGCACCCCGCAGTTGGCCGATCACCTGCTCGAACAGCCACACGCGGAAGGCGAGGAGGTCGGGCGGGGTCGGCGGCGTCAGCAGCTCTGCACCCTGGGCGCAGTACGCGTCGACCTCGTCCATCAGGTCACGGAGCTGCTCGATCGCCGGCGCGACCTCCTCGGGCGCGCCGGCCACCGGGATGACGACGTCATGGTGGCTCGCGTCGCTCTCGACCAACGCCTCGATCGTCTCCATCGCGGCGCGGTAACCGACGAAGCGCAGGTCGAGCTCCTCCACCAGCCGGGCGAGCCGATCCGGCGGGCGGTCGCGGTGGCGCTCGTCGACGCGGATGACGTCGAGCTCGCGTTGGAGCGCGGCGACCTGCTGGATCGAGCGATCGAACAGGTCGAGCGGGAAGTTGAGGAGGCGGAGGTCCATGCGGTCAGCTCCCGTCCACGAGCGGCAGGTCGATCTCGAACCAGACCGTCTTGTCGCCCTCGTGGCCATCGGCGCCCCAGCGATCCGACAGCTGCTCGACGATGGCGAGGCCACGACCGGTCACCGAATCGGCCGCGTAGTCCTGGCGTACCGGGATCCGGGGATCCTGGTCGGTCACCTCGACCCGCACCCGGTCCGGGTCGACGACCACGCAGACCGTGAACGGTGTGCGCGCGTGCAGGATCGCGTTGGACGCCACCTCCGAAACCGCCAGCGCGACCCGCGTGTCGAGCCCGTCGTGATCCGGGAGCGCGGCGGCGACGAACGAACGGGCGTCGCGCGCCGAGCTCGCCTCGGGATCGAACCGCCGGCGCTGCTGCACGACCGCTCAGCCCCCGTCCGTCCGGTGGATGACCACGAGGGCGATGTCGTCCTCCGGCACCGTGTCGGCCACGAGGGCGTGCATGATGTCGCGTGCCACCGTCTCCGCCGGTCCCGGGGTCACCGCGGCGCGCAGGCGCTCCAGGCCGACCGAGAGCGACTCGTTCCGTCGCTCCACCAGCCCGTCGGTGTAGAAGGCCACCACAGCACCCTGGGCCACGACCACCTCGGTGGCCGAGCGGTTCACGTCCGCCAACGCGCCGATCGGAGGTCCCGGCGCGACCGCCGCCAGCTCGGCCGGCCGACCGGGAATCGCGATGGCGGGCGGTGGGTGACCCGCGAGCGCGAGCGTCATCGTCTCGTACGGCGGTTCCATCACCGCACATGCCACCGTCGCGAAGGCCCCGATCTCGAAGTGGTCGACCTTGCGGTCGACGAGGTGCAAGACCTCGTGCGGCGGCAGATCGAGCAACGTGTAGGCCCGCAGCGCGCTGCGGATGCGACCCATGACGACTGCAGCGTGGAGGCCGTGGCCGGCGACGTCACCGGCGACGATCCACAACGTGCCCGACGGCAGCGTGAAGAGGTCGTACCAGTCGCCACCGACCGAACGCCCCTCCGCGGGCACGTAGCGCGCCGCGAACTCCAGGCCCTCGCACCGGGGCAGCCGCGACGGCAGGAGGCTGCGCTCGAGCAGGTGGGCGGCGGCCTGCTCGATGGCGAGCAGGCGGGCCTGGGTGACGCCGGCCACGCGGTCGGCCACCACCTGCAGCAGGTCGACGTCCTGGTCGGTGAACGGGCGGTCATCGAGCCGTCCGACGTGGATCACGCCCAGGAGCCGGTCGCCGCTCAGCAAGGGGATCCCGAGCATCACCCGGATCCCCTCCTCCCAGAGCACGGGGTTGGCCACCGTGGTGTCGTCGACCCGGTCGAGCCGGATCGGGTTCCGGGTGGCCGCGATCCGGCCGGCGAAGCCGGTGCCGACCGGCACCCGCACGCCCTGGCGCACCTCCGCCTCGATGCCACGGGCGGCGCGGGCGACGAGCATGCCCGAGCTCTCGTCGAGCAGCAGCACCGCCGCGGTGTCGGCGTCGAGGATCTCGCGGACGCGGCTGAGCAGCTCGGCCAGGAGGTCGTCGACGTCGAGGTGGGTCAGCGACGTGTCGGTGAGCGCCTGGAGGTCGCGCAGGGGGTTCGGCGTCTCGACCGCGTCGCTCGGCACGGAGGGATCGTAGGCACGTCGGCGACGGACCGGATCACACCCTCCCGAGATCGAGCTTCAGCAGGTCGACGGTGCCGCCGCCGTCGACCGTGATCACCTGGCCCGAGACGAAGCGCGCGGCAGGGCTGCAGAAGTAGAGCACCATGTGCGCGATGTCGGCACCGTGGCCGATCATGCCGACCGGGTTGCCGGGGCGCCGGTCGGACCCGGGCACGCTCTCGGCGAAGCGGCGCACCCCTTCCGTGTCGGCGATGGCGCCCGGCGCCACCGCGTTCACGCGGATGCCGTACGGCCCCCACTCGACCGCGCTCGTACGGGTGAACGAGTCGACGCCCGCCTTCGCCGCGGCGACGTGCGACTGCATCGCAGCACCCTTCAGCTCGAACGGCGCGCTGATGTTCACGACATTGCCGCCGTGGTCGCGTAGCCACGCGTCGAACGCAGCTTTCGAGACGTTGTAGGTGCCGAGCAGGTCGATGTCGACCACGGCCTTGAAGCCGTTCGGTGAGATCGAGGTGATGGGCGCGGGAAAGTTGCCCGCCGCGTTGTTCACCACGACGTCGAGCCGACCGTAGTGGGCGATGATCCCGTCGACGACCCGCTGCACCGCGGCCGCGTCGCGCACGTCGCACGAGTCCACGTACACGTCGATGCCGTCGGCCTCGAGCTCCGCCGCGGCGGCGTCGAGCGCCTCCTGCTTGCGGCTGGCGATGGCGATGCGAGCGCCGTGACGACCGAAGGTGCGGCAGATCTCCTTGCCGATCCCGGTGGCACCCCCGGTGACGAACGCGACCTGCCCCGCGAACAGATCGGGACGGAAGGGAGACTCAGGGGCGTCGGCCATGCGCCGATCCTCGCCGAGCCGCTCGGCGCGGCGCAACCGATGAGTCTCGCGTCGCGTGGGCGTCGTACCTGGTGACGGGCCCGACAGGAGGAGGTGCTCGGATGAGCCGGTCGCGCAAGACCTTCGACTCGACGTTGCAGAAGAGCCCGGCGAAGGGCGGGTGGACCTACGCGGTGATGCCCGACTCGGTCGAGTACTTCGGGACGCGTGGGCTCGTGAGGGTGCGCGGCACCGTCGACGGTCATCCGTTCGAGAGCTCGTTCATGGCCATGGGCGACGGCACCCACAAGTTGCCGATCAAGGCCTCGGTCCGGCGCGCCATCGGCAAGGAGGCGGGCGACCGCGTGACCATCCGCCTCCGGGAGCGCGTCGAGGCGGCGGGTTGACCGCGCAACGCGGCGTCCGACGGCTCGACGCGCTAGGCGAAGTCGCCGAGACGGTCCCAGAGCTCGTCGGGATCGACGCGTGGCGTCGGTCGGGCCGCGAGCAGCACGTCGCCCGCGGCGCGCGCCCGCCGGTCCGGAATGGCGGCGGACCGGAACGGCGTCGGCGTGAGCGAGCGGGCTCGCGCTTCGCTCAGCGGATGGGCCAGGACGGCATCGTCGGCGTCACCAACTTCCTCGAACCTCGGCATCGGGTCTCCGATCTCCCGTCGGAGCACGCCACCGTCGCGCCTCGGTGTCCTCGGTCGCGGGTGCCCGTCCCTGCCGTACGCCGGCCGCCGGGGCGGTCGGCGACGATCGTGCGTGCGCCCACCAGCAGAGCAGCTCCGCCGACGGTTCGCAATGGACGACGGAACAACAGAGGGCCAATTCTCGGGCCGCTTGACACGTTAGATTTTCCTTACCTATTATGTGGGCATGTCACCGGTCGGCGCACCCCCGATCGCCGATGCGTTCGGCGCCATCGCCCACCCCGTCCGACGCTCCCTGGTCATCGCGCTCGCCGGTGGCGACAAGCCCGTGCGCGAGCTGGCGGCAACCGTCACGGTGAGCCGACCCGCGGTCTCCCAGCACCTCGCGGTGCTCCGCGACGTCGGGCTCGTGAGCGAGCAGCGACACGGGCGTGAACGCCGCTACCACCTCCACCCCGAGCGCCTCGACGAGGTCCGGAAGTGGATGCACACGCTCGACCGGTTCTGGGACAACCGCCTCGACCGACTCGGTCGCCACCTGGAGGAGAATCCGTGAGCCACCCCCACGCCATCGAACGCGAAGCCGTCTACCCGCACTCCCCCGAGCGGGTGTGGCGGGCGCTCGTCGACCCGACCGAGCTGGCGGCGTGGCTCATGCCCACCGACTTCGCACCGGAGGTCGGCCGCGACTTCGTGCTCGAGACCGACGACGCGCACATCGGCACCATTCAGGGCGAGGTGCTGGAGATCGACGAGCCCCGGTTGCTGAGGTGCCGGTGGACGGGCGTGTTCGGCGACACCGAAGTGCTGTTCGAGCTCTCCCCCGAGGCCGGCGGGACGCGCCTGCGCGTGCGCCACGACGGTTGGGGCGAGCCCGCCCCCGACCGCGCCGGGTTCGACGACGGCTGGAAGCAGAAGCTCGACCAGGACCTTCCTCGGGTCCTGGGCCCCGCCAACTGAGAGGACATTCCCATGGACTTCACGACGCCCCCGATCGTGTCCGCCGAAGACTGGAACGCGGCACTCGCGCAGATGCTGGTGAAGGAGAAGGAGCTGACGCGAGCCCGCGACGCGCTCGCCGCCGAACGGCGACGGATGCCGTGGCTGGCCGTCGAGCAGGAGTACTCGTTCGACACGCCGAACGGCACTGCGACCCTGGTCGACCTGTTCGAAGGCCGTCGGCAGCTGATCGTCTACCGTGCGTTCCTCGAGCCCGGCGTGCACGGGTGGCCCGACCACGCGTGCGTCGGCTGCTCGATGGTGGCCGACCAGGTCGCGCACGTCGCCCACCTCAACGCGCGCGACACCACGCTCGTGTTCGCGTCACGCGCGCCGCAGGCCGACATCGCGCGGGTGAAGCAGCGCATGGGCTGGGAGATTCCTTGGGTCACGATGCTCGACGACTTCGACAAGGACCATGGTGTCGACGAGTGGCACGGCACCAACGCCTTCATCCGGGACGGCGACCGCGTGTACCGCACGTACTTCGTCAACAACCGTGGCGACGAGGCTATGGGGAGCACCTGGAGCTACCTCGACATCACCGCACTCGGACGCCAGGAGAAGTGGGAAGACTCGCCCGAGGGCTACCCGCAGGACGAGCCGTACGCCTGGTGGATCTGGCACGACGAGCCGAACCAGGGCGACAACCACCGCCCCGGTGCGGAGCAGCTGGAGATCGCCAAGGCCGCGGGCCTGATCGAGGCCGACGGTTCGTCATGACGCTCGCCCACATCGCCGGCGTCCCGGTCGAAGAGACGCTGCAGCCGCTGGCCATCGCCCTGCTGCTGTCCGGCGCGTGGCTCACGGCACGCCTGCGACGCCCGCGAGATCGAAGCGGCGATCGAACGCGATGACAGTGAAAAGGAGCCCGTCGAATGACCGACACCGAACCGCGTTCTGCAGCGCCCGCGGCGAGCGCGGACTATCAGAAGACCATCCGCGTGGAGGCGGATCCCGGAGCGCTGTTCGATGCGCTCACCGGCCTCGCCGGCCTCGCCGCCTGGTGGACCGACGTCACGGGATCCGGCGACGCCGGCGGCGAGCTCACGTTCTGGTTCGACCCCCCGGAGCCGTGCGTGATGCACGTCGATGAGGCGACCCGGCCGACATCGGTGCGATGGACCGTCACCGCCTGCGACTTTCTCCCCGACTGGGTGGGCACGCGCCCGACCTTCACCATCACTCCCGTCGATGGCGACGCATCTGAGCTCCGGTTCCGCCACCAGGGTCTGACACCCGACTTGGACTGCATCGAGATGTGCACTCGCGGCTGGGACCACTTCTCGTGAGCTTCCGTGACTACGTCGAAGTCGGCCGTGGCAGCCCTCGCGGAAGTGACGCCGGTACAGCCCGTCGTGTGGAGGCGCACGAGTCGTGAACGACGCAGCAACCACGAACGCCCGGAGCATGCCCGCGGCCGTCGATCGCGCCGGCTTCGAGGCCGAGCTGGACCGGCTCCGGGTGCGGGAGAAGGCGCACACCCGGGAAGGCGACGCGATCGCCGCGGCGCGGAGGCGCCTGCCCATGGTCGAGGTCGACGCCGACACCCAGCTGATCGGGCCTGACGGGTCGACCACCCTGCTCGACGCGTTCGACGGGCGCCGACAGCTCATCGCGTACTACCACATGTGGTACTCCGGCCGACCGGCTCCGCAGCAATGCGAGGGCTGCACGTGGGTCACCAGCCAGGTCGCGGAGCTGTCCTACCTTCATTCTCGGGACGTCACCTACGCGGTCTTCTGTCAAGGTCCGTACGACGAGAGCATCCGCTACCACGACTTCATGGACTACCGCGTGCCGTGGTACTCGGCGCACGACTCCCTCGACACGCTCCTCGTCGGGCGCTCCACGGACAGGCAGTTCTATCTGGTCTGTTACGTGCGACGTGACGACAAGGTCTTCGAGACGTACTGGACGACCGGCCGCGGCGCCGAAGTCTTGGACTACAACTACGCGCTCATGGACCTCACCGTGTACGGACGCCAGGAGCCGTGGGAGGACTCACCCGCCGGCTGGCCACAACCGTGGCAACAGGAGGGCGCGGGCGCCATCCGGACCAACGGGGTCCGAAGCCGTGTCCCCGCGCCCCGCTCCTCGCCCGGCTCACGCCCCATCGCCCAGTGGTCGCGACTCGAAGCAGGACGCTCTGACGACCTCACCCCTGGGCGCTGAGCCGCCTGCAGCCGACGAGGACGTGGCCGCCGTCTCGCGGGGCACGGCGAGCAACTGGTCGGTGAGTGCCCACCGCGCGACGCACACGCGATTCCTGAGGGGTGGTTCCGGGTAAGGGAAGGGTTTCGCAGGGGCCCGACCGATCGAACGAGGAGCGCACCATGGAGATCGTTCGCAATCCCGATGGCACCCTGGTCGTCCCCGTCGAACCCGGGCGCGTGCACGGCGAGGACGCCGACGCCGCATCGGGCGAAGGCGACCCGGTCGATGCCGCGACCGCACCGGACACTCGTGTCCTGCATCCCGGCGAAGGCGGCTACGACGAGGCGCTGGCGGAATGGGACCGGCAGCAGAACCCCGACGCCGACGTCCCCGTCTCGACGGTGAGCGGGCGCGAGGAGGCGATGAGCGTCGTCCATGCCGTCGCCGCGTCGCCTCGCCACGAGGTGGAGCCCGCCATCGAGGCCCTCGACGACCCCGAAGCCGCCGGTGAGGCGCTGCGGCACGTGCTGGTCGGTGGCGTGCACGCGGTCGAGGACTTCGCGCACGAGATCGCCGACGCCGAAGGCGGAGAGCCGCTCCGTCCCCACGAGGCCACGAAGATCATCGGCGAGGTGCTCGCCGAGCTCGACTGACGAGGTCGCGGCTACACGCTCGCGCACAGTGCCGGCGTCCCGGCTGAGGAGTCGCAGCTGCCGCTCGTCATCGCACTGACCGTGTCCGCGAATGGCCGCCACCGGTACGCTTCGCGCACCAGGTGATCGCGGACGTCTGGAGGTGCCGTGTCCGCCCGCAGCCCCGCCGAGACGATCGCCGCCGAGATCCCGTACCTCCGGAGCGAGTTGCGCTCCGTGCAGGTGGAGTACGAGTCGCGGATCCTCGACGAGCGGACGGTCGAGCGGCGTGCGATGCGGGTCCGGGACGGGCGAACCGCAGCTGTCCCCCCGTCGTTGGAGCGTGAGGGACTCGAGCTCGTCTCGTGGCCGAGCCGGATCGCCCGCGAGCGACTGGACGAGCTCGTCGCCCAGAAGCCACTGCTGACCATGCGTCAGATCGAGTTCGACTACTGGGCCGAGACGATCCCGGTGATCCGAGCTCGCTCGGGCGCTCGCGACGTGTTGCCGCTGCATGCGTCGACCGTGCGGTACAGCGAGAAGGCACACCGGGACGGGATGATGACGCCCGCCGGATGGGCTCATCTCGATTACGACGCCGACGAGGCTGCCGTGCAGTTGCGTGAGACCCTCGAACGCAACCAGCGCGAGCTCGCGCCATTCGGTCGCTACGTGCTGTACCAGACCTGGCGCGTCCTGAGCGATCCACCGCAGGACTTCCCGCTCGCCATCTGCGACTGGCGGACGGTCGCAGCGGCCGACATCGTCCCCCTCGTGTACCACGTGGGCACCGACGGCAGCGACGTGACGTATCGATCGCAGGGAAGTCGGTACAGCGATCGCCATGAATGGTGGTACTTCCCCGACCTCACGGTCGACGACCTGCTCCTCTTCGTCGGTTTCGATTCATCCCGCCCCGACGTCCCGAGCTCGCTGCACGTCTCGTTCGAGGATCCGACGGCGCGCGATCCGGTGCCGCGTGCAAGCATCGAGACCCGTTTCTTCGGCCTGTTCGACTAGGTGTGCTGCCGGTGCGCGGTCAGGGCCCGGCGAACTCGAAGATCACGCCCCGGTTCTCTCGGGCCGGAAGCGCAAGCGTGTCCGGGCCCGTGCCGGGCCCCAGCTCGATCCCGCGCTCGCGGAAGTACGTCCGAACGTGGTCCAGGTCGTGCACGCCGAACACGGTCGACCGGATGCCTTCGCCGCGTGCTCGTAGGTGCCGCTCCAGGAGCCCGTCGCAGTCCGGCGCGACGAGCTCGAGGACGGCGCCGCCCACGACGAGCCCCACCCCCGTCCCGGCGACCGCCCCACGACACACCTCGTAGAGCACGTCGTGGTGGAGGACGGCCTGGAAGTCCGCGAGGGCACTCGCCATGTCGGCCACCGCCACCGTGTACCCGCGCAATCCGGTGAGCCCCAGCGGGTGCTCGTCACGCCAGTACCCCGCCGGCTGCATCGGCCGGTCGAGCAGGTCCTCGTTGTCGTGGAAGGAGTCGCCGAAGAACTCGAGCGAGACACCGTGGCAGTCGGCGGCATGAGTGTGGACGGCGACATCCAGGTCCCGCGCGATGCGGATGCCTCGCGCGGCCAGCGTCTCCCTGACGACAGCCATGTCGGCGACCTGGTACTCGACGCCCAGGTAGTGGGGCCCGTAGCGGGTGTGCAGGAAGAAGTCGTTCGGGACGAAGATCTCGAAGAGGACGCCGCCGACCTCCATGAGGCACGCATGCCACGTCGGCTGGAACCGGTCGTACACCACGACGCCACCGAAGAGCTGCCGATAGTGCTCGACCGTCGCCTCGTAGTTCTCGTGCACGATGTTGAGGTGCTCGACGCGTAGCGCACGGATCGGGCTCGACACGTGCCGAGTGTCCCACGCCGCGCTTACGAACAGCCGCTCGTGGCGCCGCAGCTGGGGCAGGCGTGGCACGAGCCGGCCCGCTGCATGATGTCGCCGCAGACGTGGCAGAGGACGGTCTCCGACGCGCGCATCACGTGCGTGCCCGGGGTCAGCGGCGGCTCCGACGCAGGCGTGATCGCCGCCGACGGGGCACGGTCCTCGAGCGGGAGCTCGGGGAACGCGGGCTCGTTGGCGATCGCCGCTTCCTCGACCCCGGGCAGCGTCGGCTGGGTCCGCTCCCCCACCGTCAGCACGCCCATGTCGCGCCGGGTCTCGAACGGCACGTACTCCACCACGAGACGCCGGAAGATGTAATCGACGAGGCTGGTGGCGATGCGCAGGTCGGGGTCGTCGGTCATGCCCGCGGGCTCGAATCGCATGTTGGTGAACTTCTCCGCGAACGCCTCGAGCGGCACGCCGTACTGCAGGCCCAGGCTGAGTGAGATCGCGAACGCGTCCATGATCCCGGCCAGCGTCGAGCCCTGCTTGGCGACCTTGAGGAACACCTCGCCGGGACGGCCGTCCTCGAACTCGCCGACGGTCGCGTACCCGTGGCAGTCGGCCACGCGGAACGAGAACGTCTTCGAGTTGCGCATGCGCGGCAGCTTCTGGCGCACCGGCTCCTGCACGATGACGTGCTCGACGATGCGTTCCACCACCTGTGCCGGCGTCTCGCCCTCGCCATCCTTCTTCTGGGTGGCGAGCGGCTGCGCGACCTTGCAGTTGTCGCGGTAGAGCGCGACGGCCTTCAGCCCGAGGCGCCACGCCTCGACGTGCAGCTCCTCGACGTCTTCCACCGAGACGTCCTCCGGCATGTTGACCGTCTTGCTGATGGCCCCCGAGATGAACGGCTGGACCGCACCCATCATCTTCACGTGACCCATGTAGTGGATCGTGTTGTCACCCATGGAGCACGCGAACACCGGCAGGTGCTCGGCCTGGAAGTGCGGAGCCCCGAAGATCGTCTTGTGCTCGTTGATGTGGGCGACGATGACCTCGGACTCGTCGTCGGAGTAGCCGAGGTTGGCCAGCGCACGCGGGATCGTCTGGTTGACGATCATCATGGTGCCGCCACCGACCAGCTTCTTCGCCTTGGTGAGCGCGAGATCGGGCTCGATGCCGGTCGTGTCGCAATCCATCATCAGGCCGATGGTGCCGGTGGGCGCGAGCACGGTGGCCTGCGAGTTGCGCACGCCGAAGGTCTCACCGAGCTCGACCGCTTCGTCCCACGACTGCTGGGCCGCGCCGAGCAGCGCCGGCGGCACGAGGTCTTCGTCGATCTTGGCCGCCTCGGCCCGGTGCATCCGCAGCACGTTGTTCATGGCGTCGGCGTTGTCGGCGTAGCCGGCGAACGGACCCATGCGGCCCGCGGTCCGGGCGCTGGTGGCGTAGGCGTGACCGGTCATCAGCGCGGTGAGCGCGGCCGCCCACGCCCGCCCGGCGTCGGAGTCGTAGGGCATGCCCTGGGCCATCAGCAGCGCGCCGAGGTTGGCGTAGCCGAGGCCGAGCTGGCGGAACTTGCGGCTGTTCTCCGCGATCTTCTCGGTCGGGTAGTCGGCGTTGCCGACGAGGATCTCCTGCGCGGTGAACATCACCTCGACGGTGTGCCGGTAGCCCTCGACGTCGAAGATGCCGTCGTCACCCAGGTACTTCAGCAGGTTGATGCTGGCGAGGTTGCACGCCGAGTTGTCGATGTGCATGTACTCCGAGCACGGGTTGCTGGCGTTGATGCGGCCGCTGTTGGGCGCGGTGTGCCACCGGTTGATGGTGGTGTCGAACTGCATGCCCGGGTCGGCGCACTCCCACGCCGCCTCCGACACCTGACGGAAGAGCTCACGCGCCTTGATCGTGCGGATCGTCTCACCGGTCGTGACCGACACCAGCGCCCAATCGTCGTCGTCGACGACCGCCTGCATGAACTCGTCGGTGACCCGCACCGAGTTGTTGGCGTTCTGGTACTGGATCGAGTGGGAGTCCTTGCCGTCGAGGTCCATGTCGAAGCCGGCGTCGCGCAGCGCGCGTGCCTTCTGCTCCTCACGGGCCTTGCACCAGATGAACTCTTCGATGTCGGGGTGGTCGGTGTTCAGGATGACCATCTTGGCGGCGCGGCGGGTCTTGCCGCCGCTCTTGATCGTGCCCGCCGACGCGTCGGCGCCTCGCATGAAGCTCACCGGGCCGCTGGCGGTGCCGCCACCTTTCAGGTGCTCGTACGACGAACGGATGTTGGAGAGGTTGATCCCCGAGCCGGAGCCGCCTTTGAAGATCGTGCCCTCTTCGCGGTACCAGTTGAGGATGCCGTCCATGGTGTCGTCGACGGCGAGGATGAAACACGCACTCGCTTGCCTGGGTACGCCGGTCACTCCGATGTTGAACCACACCGGCGAGTTGAAGGCGGCGCGCTGGGTGACGAGGAGGTACTTCAGCTCGTTGCGGAAGGCGGCGCCCTCGGACTCGTCGACGAAGTACCCGTCCTTCACGCCCCACGACGTGATCGTGTCGGCGACCCGGTCGATCACCTGGCGCAGCGAGGTCTCGCGCTCCTCGGTGCCGAGGGTGCCGCGGAAGTACTTCTGGGCGACGATGTTGGTGGAGTTCTGCGACCAGGAGACCGGGAACTCGACGTCGGGCTGCAGGAAGGCGTCGGTGCCGTCCTTCCAGTTCGGGATCCGCGCCTCGCGTCGTTCCCACTCGAGGGTGTCGTACGGGTGGACGCCCGGTTCGGTGAAGTGCCGACGGATACCGATCCCGACCTGCTCCGGCGCCAGTGCCATGCGTGTCTCTCTTTCCTGGGGGCTCTCGAGGGACGCGAAATACCACAACATCTTGTGGTTCGGAAGGATTCCCGCCCCTACATGGGGTGGGATGACAAAGGTAGAACTACAGCGATGTGATTGCAAGGGTTTCGCGGGGGAAACCCGGGGAGTTACCGCGAGCGCCGCTTCGGGGCGGTCGACTTCTGCAGCTCGACCACCTCGCGCTCGAAGTCACCCAGGTCTTCGAAGCCCTTGTAGACGGACGCGAACCGGACGTACGACACCGGGTCGAGCTGGCGGAGCCGTTCGAGGACGGCCAGGCCGACCACCTCGGTGCTCACCTCGGGGCCCGCCGCCCGGGCCCGCTCCTCGATCTCGTGGGCGAGCGCCTCGACCGCCGCCGGGTCGATGGCGCTCCCCGCCACCGCCCGCTCGATGCCGCCCCGCAGCTTCTCGACGTCGAACGGCTCCTTCACCCCCGAGCGCTTCACCACCACCAGCGGCAGCTCCTCCACCCGTTCGTAGGTGGTGAACCGTCGACCGCAGGCCAGGCACTCCCGGCGGCGCCGGACCGCCGCGAGGTCGTCCGCCGGGCGCGAGTCGACGACCTTGTCGTCGTCGGCCGAGCAGAACGGGCAGCGCACCCGGCCACCGTATCCCGCCCGACACGCACCGGCGCGGCCGCGCGATCACCCGATCGCCACCGGATTGATCGGGCTCCCGGCCGCGCCGGTGACGGGAAGCGCGCCCACGCTGAAGAGGAACTCGTGACACCCGTCGGCCGCGAGCTCACCCAGCTGCAGGTGCTCCATCAGCGTGATCCCGCGCTTGACCAGCAGCTCGATGTGGACGGCGAGGAACACGTCGTCGTCGAACGGGATGCACTCGATGGCGGCGTTGTCGGCACCGACTGCGGCGATCTCGTGGTCGTCGACGAACGACACCGCGTCACGGCCGAGCCCGGGCTGCGCGTAGTCGGCGTCGCCGGTCGCGAAGAAGTCGAGCCAGCCGGTGCGGACGAGGACGATGTCGCCGGGGCGCACCTCGGTGCCCTGCGCGTCGGCGCACGCCTCGAGCTGCGCCCGGTCGACGACCTGACCCGGCTCGAGCCAGTCGACGCCCTGGTGCGCGGGGAGGTCGAGCAGGACGCCCCGCCCCGCGAACGTGCCGGTGGCCCGGATGTCGCAGTGCGGCGCGCCACCGAGGGCGGTGAACTCGTCGCGCGGGAACCCGTTGTAGATCCCCTCGTTCGTGAACACGTGCGAGAGCGCGTCCATGTGCGTGATGCTGTGCGACGCGAGCACCAGCACGTCCTCGTTGGCGCCGACGCCCGGCGCGGCACCGTACTCCGACATGCGGTCGCCGTCGCTCGCGCTGGTGAGCGTGAGCCGCTGCGGCGCCCCGCGGTAGTCGAAGATCGGCACGCCCTCGCGCTGGATCGGCAAGGACAGGCTGTAGACCTTGCCGGTGCTGCACGCGCGCGTGGCCGCCAGGACCCGTTCCGGTGTGAGCAGGTTCAGCGAGCCGCGCTCGTCGTCGTCGCCCCACCGTCCCCAGTTGCCGTGGTTGTTCTGCATGGCCGGAGTCTTGCGCGGACGGCGGGGTCGTGTCGCGCCATCCACGTCGCGGGCGCAGCCACGGCGGCCCGGCCGCCCGCCGGGGCGGGTACCTGGGCCGCCGTGGGCGACGGGACGTGGGACGGGGCTCAACCGTCCCACTCGATGGTCTCCCCCGGCACCAGGACGGTGCCGTGCCGGGCGTCCGCCAGCGCGTCGACGACCGGCCGGGGGTCGGCCCCGGGCGCGAGGCGGGCGGCCACCGACCACAGCGAGTCGCCCGGGCGGACGACCGTGCTGCGGGCGGAGGTGCGGGCCGATTCCGACGCGGAGGCTGGGCGGCGCTCGGGGGTGGCGAGGGAGGAACCCCCGAGCGCAGCACCCGCCTGCGCCATCACGAGCACCAGCACCACCGCCAGGGCGGCGACGAGGATGCGCCGACGCCGGTAGGTGGCGCGGTTGACGACCGGGGCCCCGCCGGCGGCAACGGCGTGGCGGCGCGGCAGCGTCGTGGGTCGCTGCCGTGCCGTGGCCCGGGTCGTGATCGTGATGACACCTGCTTGGCTCACTGGCCTCTGCTCCTGGTCTGCTCGGCCCGCATCGAGAGCGAACCACGGGGGTGTGACAGTTATCCGGGCCCGGCCCTACCGGAGGACCCACCGAACGGACGTTCGCAGCGTCGCACGAACCCCTGTTCGGGGTCAAGGGGTTCGGGCGAGAAAATCCGAACGGGTGTTTGCCCCGAACACACGATCGTGGTACCGTCGCCTGATGACCGATCTGACCCCCCGCCAGCGCCAGGTCCTCGAGTTCATCGACGCCGAGGTCCGCCACCGGGGCTACCCCCCGAGCGTGCGGGAGATCGGCGAGGCGGTGGGTCTCTCCTCGAGCTCGACGGTCCACGCGCACCTCGCGGCGCTGCAGGACAAGGGCTACCTCACCCGCGACCCCACGAAGCCCCGCGCCCTGGAGGTCCACCTCGACGTCGAGTCGGGCGCGCCCATCGAGCGGCGGCCGGTGCGGCACGTCCCGCTGGTCGGCGACGTCGCCGCCGGGACCGGCGTGCTGGCGGCGGAGAACATCGAGGAGACGCTGCCGGTGCCCGAGGACTTCACCGGCGACGGCGTCCTCTACATGCTCCGGGTCCGGGGCGACTCCATGATCGAGGCCGGCATCTTCGACGGCGACTACGTCGTGGTGCGCCAGCAGCCGGAGGCGGCACCGGGCGACACCGTCATCGCCGGCATCCCGGGCGAGGAGGCCACGGTCAAGACCTTCCTGCGGCGGCGCAACAAGATCGTGCTCCGGCCCGAGAACTCCACGATGGACGAGATGGTCTTCGACCCGCGCGACGTCACGATCTACGGCAAGGTCGTCTCGCTCCTCCGGCGCCTCTGACCGTCTGTCAGTCCACGAACCGAGGCCGCACCTCGTCGGCGAACAGGCGCATCGACCGGAGCACGTGCTCCTGCGCGACGCCGCCGACACCCATCCAGCAGACGACGTTGCGCACGCCCGCGCCGCGCAGGATCTCGAGCTTGGCGCTGAAGCCGTCGGGGTCGTCGAAGAGCAGGTTGGTGGCGGTCTGGCGCTCCCACTCGGTATCGGGGATCTCCGGTGGCGCAACGTCTCCCGTCAACGACGGCCACTCCTCGGGCCGCGCCGGGCCGCTCAACGCGGCCAGGCGCGCCATGTGCCATTCGTACGGCTTGCGGGCGATGGTGTGCGCCTCGTCCGTGGTGGGTGCGAGCAGGGTGTAGAGGAGCACCATGGCCCGGTCGAGCACCCGGTCGGTGTCGAGCGGGGACTCCTCGACCAGGTGCGCGTAGTGGCGGAACATCGTCGCGGTCGCCTCCACCGGCGCGAACGGCGACGCGTACGCGAGCGGCAGCCCGCGCGCCACGCTCTCCTCGACCGGCGTCGTGCCGCCCACGCTCATCAGCAGGACCTCGCCCGGCGGGCGCACCGGTTCGGGCCAGGTGCGGATCTCGGGGAACTCGAAGTGGTCGCCCGCGGCTGCGAACGGGCGCCCCGTCCACGCCGAGAGCACGACGTCGAGGCCCTCGTCGAGCCGGGCCTTGGTCGCGGTCTCGTCGACCCCGAACACGACGTTCTGTGGCCACTGGTAGCCCCGACCGATGCAGAGGTCGACCCGCCCACCGCTGAGGCGGTCGAGCAGGGCGGCGCGCTCCGCGAAGCGCAACGGGTGGGTGAGCGACAGGTTGACGACGGCGGCGCCGACACGCACCCGCGAGGTCTCGCCGAGCAGGTAGGCGACCATGTCGAGCGCGTCAGGGCACGCGCAGTAGTCGAAGAAGTGCTGCTCCGGGACCCAGACGCTGTCGAACCCGAGTGCCTCGGCGAGGTGCACGCGCTCGAGCTCATCGGCGTAGACGCGGTCGGTGCTCGTCCACGGCGGCACCTGGTACGTGTGGTAGGTCCCGAACCTCATCGCCACGTCGTTCCTCCCGTTCGCACCGGCGGCAGCGTACGCGCGGATGCAAGGATGGGTCCGTGGCGGTCCCGACCCTCGACGAGATCGACCTCAGCGACTACACGCGCTACCGCCACGGGTTTCCCCACGACGTCTTCACCACGCTGCGGCGCGAAGCACCGGTCTGGAAGCACCCCGACACCGACGTCCTGCGCGCGGGTGACGCCGGGCCGTTCTGGGTGCTGTCTCGCCACGACGACCTGCGCCGGGTCAACCGCGACACCGAGACCTTCACCGCCTACGACGGCGCGCAGATCCGCGACACGGCCGAGAACCGCAAGGGCAAGATGCTCATCTCCATGGACGGGAAGCCGCACACGCGGCTGCGACGCCTCGTGTCGCGCGGGTTCACGCCACGCATGCTCGACACCCTCGAGGACCACCTGCGGTGGCGCACCGAGCGGATCCTCGACGCGGTGACGACGCAAGGCGGCGACATCGACTTCGTGCGCGACGTCGCCGAGCTGCTCCCCCTCCACGTGATCGCCGACATCATCGGGATCCCCGAGGGCGAGCGCACGCCGGTGTTCGACGGCACCAACACCATCCTGCGGGCGTTCGACCCCAACGGCGGTGTCGGCCTCGAGGAGCGCTTGGCCACCGAGCGCCGGCTCTTCGAGTACGCGAGCTCCTTCAACGCGGCGAAGCGCGACGCGCCCGCCCACGACATCTGGTCGGAGCTGGTGCAGGCGGAGATCGTCGACGACGACGGGACGCCCACCCGCCTGACCGACCATGAGCTCGACCTGTTCTTCTTCCTGCTCGCCGCCGCCGGCTCCGAGACCACCCGCAACGCGATCTCGAACGGGTTCCTCGCCTTCGTCGAGCACCCGGCGCAGCTGACCCGTCTGCGCGCCGATCCCGGGCTGATCGACACCGCGGTCGAGGAGATCCTGCGCTGGAGCTCGCCCGTCTCCTATTTCCGGCGGACGGCGACGCGCGACGTCGCGCTGCGCGGTGAGACCATCCACGAGGGCGACGTCGTCACGTTCTGGCACCCGTCGGCCAACCGCGACGAGGACGAGTTCGCCGAGCCCTTCGCGTTCGACATCGGCCGCGTGCCGAACGACCACGTCGCCTTCGGCGGGGGTGGCGCCCACTTCTGCCTCGGCGCCGCGCTGGCGCGCCGCGAGCTGCGGGTGATGTTCGAAGGCCTCGTCGCGCGCTTCGGCGACTGGCAGGTCACCGGCGCGCCGGAATGGGCGACACCCGGCGTGCTGGTCACTGTGGTCTGCTCGCTCGACCGCCTCCCCGTCCGCCTGCGGTGAACGCCCGGCTCAGGCGTGCGCCACGCCGACGAACCCGGCGAGCGTGGCGTACGCCTGATCGATCGACGCCCGGGTGACGAGCTCGCCCTGGGTGTGCGCGATGGTCGGGTCGCCGGGCCCGAAATTGAGGGCGGGGATCCCACGGGACGCGAAGCGGGCGACGTCGGTCCACCCGAGCTTGGGTCGTACCGGCAGCGAGAGGCCGCGCACGAAGTCGTCGACGAGCGGGTTGGCGAGGTTCGGCGGCGCCGCGGCCTGCGCCTGGAGGATCTCGACGTCGTCGGCGCCGCCGAGGAGCGCCCGCACCTGTGCTTCCGCCTCCTCGGGCGAGTACTTCGGCGCGAACCGGCGGTTCACGGTGATGGTGCAACGGTCGGGCACGACGTTGTGCTTGTCGGGGATCCCGCCCTCGATGCCGACCACCTGCAACGCCTCCCGGAACTCGAGCCCGTCGACGTCGACGACGTCGGTCTCGTGGGCGGCGAGGCGGGTGAGCACCTCGGAGGCGCGGTGGATGGCGTTGCGGCCCATCCACGGGCGGGCGGCGTGGGCACGCTCGCCGTCGAACCCGGCGCGGGCGACGAGCACGCCCTGGCAGCCGGCTTCGACCCACCCGTCGGTGGGCTCGAGCAGCACCGCGAAGTCGGCGGCGAGCACGTCGGGTCGGGCGGCGAACACCTTGCCCAGCCCGTTGAACTCGTCGCGGACCTCCTCGCACTCGTAGAACGCGAGCGTCACGTCGTGGCGGGCCGGTGACGGGTCGCGGTGCAGCACCTCGGCCAGGCGAAGCAGCACCGCGAGGCCGCCCTTCATGTCGGCCGCGCCCAACCCGTGGAGGACGTCGCCGTCGACCCGCGGCACCTCGTTCCCCGCGTTGGCGGGCACGGTGTCGAGGTGACCGCCGAGGACGACCCGGCGGTCGCGGTCGAGCGTCGTGCGCGCGATCACGTTGGTACCGATGCGGTCGACGGTGAGCGACGGCGCGCGCGCCCGGAGACGCGACTCGACGAGGTCGGCGAGCTCGGCCTCGTGGTGGCTCTCCGATCGGACCGCGACCAGCGCGGTCGTGAGCGCGAGGAGATCCCCCGCGTCGACGTCGACCACCGAGGTCGCCACCGGAGGGCTGGTCACGTCGCGGCGCCGTGGTCGCGCAGGATCTCGTTGAGCTTGGACTTGTCGTGGCGCTCGCCTTCGGTGAGGCGCTTCACCACGAGCACGCACGGCAACCCGTACTCGCCGCCGGCATACGTGCGCGCCCGGGTGGCGGAGATGGCGACGCACCAGTCGGGCACGATCCCGCGCGACAGCTCTGCGCCGGTCTCGGCGTCGATGACCGGGATCGACCCCGTGAGGATGCAGCCGGCCCCGAGCACGACGCCGTTGCCGACGCGCGCGCCCTCGGCCACGATGCAGCGGGAGCCGATCATGCTGTCGTCGCCGACCAGGACCGGCGCGGCCTGCGGGGGCTCGAGCACCCCGCCGATGCCCACCCCGCCCGAAAGGTGCACCCGGTCGCCGATCTGCGCGCAGGAGCCGACCGTGGCCCAGGTGTCGACCATCGAGTCGGCGCCGACACGCGCGCCGATGTTGACGTAGCTCGGCATCATCACCGCGCCCGGCGCGAGGTACGAGCCCCACCGCGCCGAGGCCCCCGGTACCACCCGCACGCCCTGGCGCCGGAAGTCGCGCTTCAGCGGGATCTTGTCGGCGTACTCGAACGGCCCGAGCTCGATCGTCTCCATCTGGGAGAGGCGGAAGAGCAACAGCACGGCGTACTTCAACCACTCGTGCACGACGACCTCGCCGTTCACCAGCTCGGCCACCCGCGCGTCGCCGGAGTCGAGGAGCTCGATCGCCTGGTGCACCGCGGCGCGTGCTTCGCCGTCCGGCAGGACCGAGGACAGGTCGTCGCGAGCCTCCCACAGTGCGGTGATCGTCTTCTCGAGCGCGTCCCGCGATTCAGCCATGCGCTCAGGCTAGAGGTCGCGCCGACCCGGTCAGGCGTTGATACCGGCGGTCGCCCGCTCGGCCACGAGAGCCACCTGGTCGTCGGTGAGGGTCAGCGCGACGCGCACGTGGTCGGTGCTCGCGTCGCCGTAGAAGTCGCCCGGAGCGACCACCAGGCCGGTGGTGGCGAGGTCGTCGGCGATCGCCCAGCCGTCACGGGCCCGGTCGGGGTCGCGTAGCCACAGGTAGAAGGTGGACGAGCCGCCGTCGTGCACCAGCCCTCGGGCCTCGAGCGCCGGGAGGACGACGGCGCGTCGGCGCGCGTAGCGGTCGCGCTGCTCGGCGACGTGCTCGTCGTCGCCGAGCGCAGCCACCGTGGCAGCCTGCACCGGCGCCGGCATCATGAGCCCGCCGTGCTTGCGCACCTCGCCGAGGTAGCCGACCAGCGCCCGGTCGCCGGCGACGAAGCCCGAGCGCATCCCGGCCATGTTCGAGCGCTTCGACAAGGAGTGCACCGCGAGCACGCCCTCGGTGCCCGCGTCGAGGGCGGTCACCGGCGCGGTGGCCACACCGTCGGCGTCGTACGTGAACTCGGCGTAGCACTCGTCGCTGGCCACCACCACGCCGCGCGCCCGCGCCCACTCGACCGCGTCCCGCATCCGCGCCGGGGTGGCCGCGACCCCGGTGGGGTTGCCGGGGTCGTTGAGCCAGAGCACCAGCGCCCGCGCCGCGTCGGCGGGATCGACCCGGGCCAGGTCGAGGTGCCAGCCGTCGTCGACCGGCACCGGCACCGGCCGCAGTCCGCCGAGCAGGGCGCCCATCTCGTAAGTGGGGTACGCGACCGCCGGGTAGAGCACGGTGTCGCGCGACGGATCGCGGAGCGAGAGCACGCGCGGCAGCGACGCGACCAGCTCCTTGGTGCCGATGCACGGGACCACCTCGTCGATGGTGACGACGCAGCCGAAGCGGCGCCCGATCCACGCCGCCGCCGCCTCCCGCAGCGCGGGGCTGCCGATCGTGGGCGGGTAGCCGGTGGCACCGGGCGCGGCATCGGCGAGCGCGCGGACGACGACGTCGGGCATCGGGTCGACCGGCGTCCCGACCGACGCGTCGACCATGCCGCCGGGCACCGCGGCCGCGACCGCCCGCACCGGGCCGAGACGATCGTGCGGGTACGGCGGCGGGACGAAGGCCATCAGCGGAGGTTAACGGTCGGGTGCCGGGCCGCCTTCGGGCTCGGGCTGGGGCTCGGGCTCGGGCCCGGCCCGGTCGCCCACCGCGAGGTCGTCGTACGACTCGACCCGGGCCCGGCCCCGGTCCTTGGCCGTGTACATGGCGAAGTCGGCCCGGCGCAGCAGCTCGGCCGCGCTGGCACCACCGTCGCCGCCGCCGGCGATGCCGATGCTCACGGTGGTGACGAGGTCGCCCTCGCCCAGGTCGACCGGTTCCGAGACCGCGGCGAGCAGGCGCTCCGCGACCTGCACCGCCTCCTGGGCGTCACCGAGGTCGGGCAGGATGGCAGCGAACTCGTCGCCGCCGAGGCGGGCGACGCTGTCGGACGGTCGCAGCGTGTCCTGCAACCGGCGCGCCACGACGTGCAGGAGCCGGTCGCCGACCTCGTGGCCGAGGTTGTCGTTCACGGTCTTGAAGCGGTCGAGGTCGAGGTAGAGCACGGCGAGGAACGTGGGGTGGCGCCGGAGGCGCGCCAACGCGGCCTCGAGCCGGTCGAGGAGCAGCACGCGGTTCGGCAGCCCGGTGAGCGGGTCGTGCAGCGCGCGGTGGCTGAGGTACGCCTCCTTCACCTTCAGCGCGGTGACGTCGCGCGCGATGCCCGAGATCGCCGTGACCTCGCCTTCCGTGTCGCGCATCGGCACCAACCGGTGCTCGGTCCAGATCATGATCCCGTCGCGCCGGATCATGCGCAGCTGCACCGACTGCACGGAGTCGACCCCGACCGCGCCCAGCTCGTGCAGCCGTTCGACGTCGTCCTCGTGCGTGAACTTCATCACCAGGCTCGGGTTGTCGTAGAGCTCCTCCGGCTCGTACCCGAGCACCGACTCGATGGCGGGGTTTACGTACTCGAACCGCGGCGACGGGCCCACCGTGACCTGGTACACCACGTCGGCGGCGTTCTCGGCCAGCTGCCGGAACCGCTCCTCCGACGCGCGCAGTGCCTGTTGCGCAGTGCGCTGCTCGGTGATGTCGAAGAACGTGCAGATCACCGCGGTGACGGACCCGTCGTCGGCGAAGATCGGCGACGTCCCGGTCATGACCCACGCGGTGCCCCGGCCGCTCGAGCGCAGGCCCATCACGAAGTTGGTCAGCACCTCGCCGGTGCGGAGCGTCCGGACCGAGGGGAGCTCGGCCGTGGGCAGCACCTCGCCGTGCTCGTCGACCAGCTCGAAGCTGTAGGTGAAGGCGCCGTCGTCGTCGACCGACTCGCCGATCGCGGCAAGGTCGTCGCGCGCGCGGCGGTTGGCCAGCACGACCTTGCCCTCGCGGTCGAAGACCACCACCGCGACCTCGAGCGCGTCGAGCAGCCGTGCGTCGGGCTGCCCGACCGCGTCGCCGTTCACGTCAGGGTCGGCGAGGCGCGATGAAGTCGTCGAAGCGGGAGAGGGTGACGCCCGGGATCCGCGCCCGGATCCGGGTCCCGCCCTCGGCATGCACCTCCACGAGCACCTCGCCCTCACGGTGGAGCGCGGCGACCACATCGCCCCGCTCGTACGGCACCAGGAGCTCCACGATAGGAGCGAGCGCCCGGACGCGCGCACCAATCGTGTCCAAGAGCGCAGCCGTCCCCTCGCCGGTGACCGCGGACACGACGACGGCATCGGGATGGGCCCCCAACAGGGCCTTCACGTCGCCCGGCGCGGCGACGTCGACCTTGTTGAGGACGAGGAGCTCGGGCACCGAGTCGGCCCCGATCTCGCGGAGAACGGCGTGCACGGCCGCGATCTGCTGCTCGGCGTCGGGCGTGCCGGCATCGACGACGTGCAGCAGGAGGTCGGCGTCGACCACCTCCTCGAGCGTCGACCGGAACGACTCGACCAGCTGGTGTGGCAGGCGCTGCACGAAGCCGACGGTGTCGGAGACGAGCACGGTCTCACCGCCGCTCAGGCGCAGCCGGCGGGTGGTGGGGTCGAGCGTGGAGAACAGCCGGTCCTCGACGAGCACGTCGGCGTCGGTCATGCGGTTCAGGAGGGTCGACTTCCCCGCGTTCGTGTACCCGACCAGCGCGAGGGTGGACATCGCGCTGCGGCGCCGACCCTTGCGTTGCGTGTCGCGGTTCTTGGCGAGACGGTCGAGGTCGCGCTCGAGCTTGGACACGCGGGAGAGGATGCGCCGACGGTCGACCTCGAGCTGCGTCTCACCCGGACCCCGGGTGCCGATGCCCGCGCCCTGCTGGCTCAGCTGGTTCCCGCGGCCGCGCAACCTCGGCAGGCGGTACCGCAGCTGGGCGAGCTCGACCTGCACCATGCCCTCCTGGCTGCGCGCGTGCTGGGCGAAGATGTCGAGGATCAGGGCGACGCGGTCCACCACGTCGACGCTGAACAAGCGCTCCAGGTTGCGTTGCTGCGCGGGCGTGAGCTCGTCGTCGAAGACGACGAGGTCGATGTCGAGGGCGTCGGCGAGCTCCTGCAGCTCGCGCGCCTTGCCCGATCCGATGTAGGTGGCGGGATCGGGGGCGTCGCGCCGTTGCCGGACGAGCTCGACCGGCTCGGCGCCGGCGGTGTCGGTGAGGAGCGCGAGCTCCTCGAGCGACGCCTCCGCGGCCTCCACGTCGCGGGTGCCGATGCCGGTACCGACCAGCAGCGCGCGCTGCCGGACGACGCCGAGGTCGACCTCGGTCGCGGTGAGGCGCCGGCGGGACATCAGACCCCGATCTCCGGGAGCCGGGGCACGGGCAGCTCGACCTCGACGTCGAACACGTGGACGACCGGACCGCCGAGGCGGATGGTGTCGCCGAGCTCGACCACGAGGTCGCCCCCGGGGACGTGCACGACGGCGCGCGCTCCCACCAACCCGCGCCGGTGGGCGACGGCGGCGACCGCGCACGCGCCGGTGCCGCAGCTCAGCGTCTCGCCCACGCCGCGCTCCCAGACCCGCATGTCGAGCTCGTCGGTGGCCCCAGGGGTGGCGCGCACGAACTCGACGTTGGTGCGGCGCGGGAAGCGGTCGTCGTGCTCGAGGTGCGGACCGTGTTGGGTGACCCGGGTGGTAGCGGGGTCGTCGACGAACAGCACGAGGTGCGGGTTCCCCATCCCGGCCGCGTCACCCTCGTAGTGCGTGCCGTGGTAGTCGGCGCGGAGGTCGAACGGCGACAGGGCGGCGAGCGGGATCAGCGCGGGATCGAAGGTGACCGGCCCCATGTCGACGGTCGCCGCGACCACCTCGGCGGTGCCGGCGAGGAAGGTCAGCTCGACCGCGCGCCGACCGCCGCCGGTGTCGACGGTGAGCGTGCCGCTGCGACCGAGGCCCTCGCGGGCCGCGACCCAGGCGAGCGCGCGCATGCCGTTGCCGCTCATCTCGGCGACCCCGCCGTCGGCGTTGTAGAGCAGCATCGCCGCGTCGGCGCCGTCGGTGCCGGGCCTGATCACGATCAGCCCGTCGGCGCCGACACCGCGGTGACGATCACACAGCGCGGCCGCCTGCGCGGCGTCGAGCCCCGGAACCCCGGCGTGCTCGTGCAGCCACGACCAGACGAGGAAGTCGTTCCCCGTGGCCTGCAGCTTCGACAGCCGGATGGTCCTCATGCGCTCCAGCTTGCCAGGAGCGCGGGGAGGATCGAACACGGATTCCCGGGCGTCCCGAACCACCGGACCCGGGGGTCGCGCCGGAACCACATGCGTTGGCGGCGGGCGAACTGCCGGGTGCGGACGACCGCGGCCTCGAACGCGTCGTCGAGCGCGGGGGTCTCACCCTCGAGGTGGGCCAGCACCTCGCGGTACCCGATCGCCTGCCGCGCGGTGCGTGACAGCGCTCCCCGCGCCGCGAGGCCGCGGACCTCGTCGACCAGGCCGGCCTCGCGCATCAGCGCGAACCGGCGCTCGATGCGCTCGTTGAGGACCGACCGCGGGAGCCACACCCCGGCGACGTGGACCGGGAACACCGGGGGGCCGAACTCCTGGAGGCCGGCACCGAACGACGAGAACCGTCGCCCGGTGATCTCGAGCACCTCGAGGGCCCGCGCCACCCGCCGGGCGTTGCCGGGTTCGATGCGTGCCGCGGCGGCGGGGTCGACGCGCTGCAGCTCGGCGTAGGCGGCCGCGAGGCCCTCGGGCGTCGCGGTACGGGCGAGCAGCGCGTCGCGCACCGCGCGGTCCTCCGGCGGGATGGTGAGCGGGTCGATCACCGCCTGCACGTAGAGTCCGGTGCCGCCGACGAGCAGCGCGCGGTGGCCGCGGCGCTGGATGTCGGCGATCGCGGCGCGGGCCTCGTGCTGGAACCGCGCCACCGACCACTCGTCGCCGGGCTCGGCCACGTCGACCAGGTGGTGCGGGACCGCGTGGCGCTCGGCCGGGGTTGGTTTGGCCGTGCCGATATCGAGGCCGCGGTAGACCTGCATCGAGTCGATCGACACGATCTCGACGTCGCCGAAGGCGCGTGCCACCTCGAGCGCGAGCGCCGACTTGCCCGAGGCGGTGGGGCCGACGATCGCGAGGTGCGGCGCGGTCACGCAGGCGCGGCGGTAACGGGGATGCGGATGCGAGCCCGACGGGGCGCGGCCTCCAGCGAGAGCAGGTCGCCGCGCAACCAGTGCGGCGCGGCACGGGTGATTCGCACGTCGGCCCCGCCGCCGACCTCGGCTTCCTGCGCGCCCGGAGAGAAGTGCACGAGCTTGTTCTGGCGGGTGCGCCCCGACCACACGTCGGGATCCTTCTTCGACGGCCCCTCGACCAGGAGCGCCTCGGTGCGCCCGACGCGCGCCTCGTGCTTCGCCAGTGCGTGGCGTTCCACCACCTCGACCAGCCGGCTCATCCGTTCCTGCGCCACCTCGGACGCGACGAAGTCGTCGGTCATGTCGGCGGCGGGCGTGCCCGGCCGGGGCGAGAACACGAACGTGTAGGCGGCGTCGTAGGCGGCGGCGTCGACCACCTCGAGCGTGCGCGCGAAGTCGGCGTCGGTCTCGCCGGGGAAGCCGACGATGAGGTCGGTGGTGACCGCGAGGTCGGGGATGGCGGCCCGGGCATCGGCCAGGCGGCGGAGGTAGCGCTCGGCGGTGTAGCCGCGGTGCATGCGCGCCAGCGTGCGGTCGCTGCCCGACTGCAACGGCAGGTGGAGGTGCTCGCACACCGCGCCGCACTCGGCCATGGCGGCGATGGTCTCGGGCCGGAGGTCCTTCGGATGGGGCGACGTGAACCGGATGCGCTCGATGCCGTCGACCGCGTCGAGGGCGCGCAGCAGGTCGGCGAACTGCGGGCGGTACTGGCCGGCGCCGAGGTCGCGACCGTACGAGTTCACGTTCTGCCCGAGGACGGTGATCTCGCGCACACCGTCGGCGGCCAGCTCCTCCACCTCGCGCACGATGTCGCCCATGCGCCGGCTGATCTCGGGCCCGCGCACGATGGGCACGATGCAGAAGGTGCACGAGTTGTCACACCCGACCTGGATGGTGACCCAGGCCGAGTGCCGTTGGTCGCGCCGGGCAGGCAGCGCCGAAGGATACGCCTCGTGCTCCTCCAGGATCTCGACCACCGGCCCCTCGAAGCGGGCCCGCTCGAGCAGCGACGCGGCGTTCCCGAGGTTGTGGGTGCCGAACACGACGTCGACGTGGCCGGCGCGCTCCACGATCAGCTCGCGGTCCTTCTGGGCCAGGCACCCGCCCACCGCGATCTGGAGGTCGGGCCGGTCGGCCTTGAGCGCTTTCAGCCGCCCGAGGTGGCCGTAGAGCTTGTTGTCGGCGTTCTCGCGGATGCAGCAGGTGTTGAGCACCACCACGTCGGCCGACCCGAGGTCGTCGGTCGCCTCCATGCCCTCGGCCGCGAGCAACCCGGCGATGCGCTCGGAGTCGTGCTCGTTCATCTGGCAGCCGTACGTGCGCACGTAGAAGCGGCGCGCGCCGCCTGCCGGCCGGGGCTCGGTCACGGCCGATCAGTGTAGGAGCGGGGCCGTGCGGCCCCGCTCCCCGCGCCCCTCGAACTGAGGGCCTCAGCCCTCGATCTCGATCGGCTCGTCCTCGGTGACGTCGATGTCGGCGACGTCGACCGGCTCGATGCCGACCTCCTGGCGGATCTTCTCGCTGATCTCGAGCATCATGTCGAGGTTCTCGGCCAGGAAGGTCTTGGCGTTCTCGCGACCCTGCCCGAGCTGCTCACCCTCGTAGGTGAACCAGGCGCCCGACTTCTTCACGATGCCGAGCTCGACGCCGACGTCGAGCAGCGAGCCCTCGCGGCTGATGCCCTTGCCGTACATGATGTCGAACTCCGCCTGCTTGAACGGCGGCGCCACCTTGTTCTTGACCACCTTCACCCGGGTGCGGTTGCCGGTGATCTCGGCGCCGTCCTTGATCGACTCGATGCGGCGGATGTCGAGCCGGACCGACGAGTAGAACTTCAGCGCCCGGCCGCCCGGCGTGGTCTCCGGCGAGTTGTGCACCATCACGCCGTCGGCGAAGTAGTTGTGCGTTCCTTCGATCTCGATGTCGAAGCGGTGCATCGACTTGGTCGGCGGCTTGACCGCGATGCTCGTGATCGGGAGCGGCATCAGCTCGTAACGCATGGGAGTGAACACGGGCTCCACCGCGAACCGACCGCGGTAACGCGGCAGGAGCTTGTACTCCATCGACGGATGCACGAACGGGGCAATCAGCGCGTGCAACTTCGCCGTCTCGTCCTTGGCGAAGACGAGGACCGCCTTCCCGGCACGGTCGACGAGCTTCGGGGCAATATCCCACGTGTCATGCAGGTAGGAAGTGAGGCGCTCACGAGTCGTCGGCTCCATCGCCTCGACACAGACCTCCGAACGGCCGCTGCCGTCGCGGGTGCGCTCCTGCAGCCCCTTTGCACGCATGGTGAACCCGCCGTCGTCCATGTACCAGACGGCGAGCGAGAGCGGAGTGAGTTGCTTGAGGTAGTCGTGGCTGAAGACCTTCTTGCCCTCGACGTAGACCGCCCGGCGCAGCTCGGCGAGCTCGGGAAGCGGTGACACGTCGCAGAAGGTCGCGCCCAGGGCGTTGGACGATCGGCTCGCACCGACGTTGTCGAACAGTGACGCCTTCCAGTCGCAGTACTCCGTCTGCTTGGCGCCGTGACCGAACCGGAAGCGCGCTCCGTGACCGGAACGGGTGGGCGAGAGTGCGCCGTCGCCCATCAGCCCGCCCAAGACGACCTCCCACTGAAAGTCGGAGAGATGGTGCGGCACCGACTGGAGTACCCGATCGCCGACGGCGAGCTCCTGGGCTTCGCGCCAGCCACCGGGCGTGCGCACCTGATGGTTGGCGGTGAGCGCGAACTGTGCTCGACCGTTCCCACCGGGCTTGGCCACGGTGAACTGCAGGAACTGGTCGGTGATGCCGTTGTCGAACCAGTTGACGATCTTCTTGGGCACGACCGCGTCGAGCTCTGCGTCGTAGGAGAGCACTTCGACCGGCATGCGCTGGTTGACGATCTTGCCGATCTTCTCCTGGGTGCCGTCGGCCAGCGTGATTCGCGTGCCATAGGAAAGGCATCCGAACATCACGCCGATCTTCTCCCGCAGCTGGTTGATGAAGAGGCAGATGGTGTTCGACCGGTTGAGGTTGGCGGTGAGCTTGCGCAGCGCCTGGCTCATCAACCGCGCCTGGAGGCCGACGTGGGTGTCGCCCATCTCGCCCTCGATCTCGGCGCGGGGCACGAGGGCCGCCACCGAGTCGATCACGACGACGTCGAGCGCGCCCGAGCGGATCAGCATGTCGGCGATCTCGAGCGCCTGCTCCCCGGTGTCGGGCTGGGAGATCAGCAGCTCGTCGACGTTGACGCCGATGGCCGACGCGTAGACCGGGTCCATCGCGTGCTCGGCGTCGATGTAGGCGCACACGCCGCCGTTGCGCTGGGCCTCGGCGACCACGTGCATGGCGAGGGTGGACTTCCCGGACGACTCGGGGCCGTAGACCTCGACCACGCGACCGCGGGGCAGGCCGCCGATGCCGAGGGCGATGTCGAGCGCCAGCGCGCCGGTGGGGATGGCGGCGACGCCGACGTTGCCGTGCTCGCCCAGGCGCATGATGGCGCCCTTGCCGTACTGCTTCTCGATCTGGCCGAGCGCCATCTCGAGGGCCTGGTCTCGTTCCACGGTGGAACCCTCCTGTGGGTCTGCGAGCTGTTCGGGGAAGTCGGTCCGAGGAACGTACGACGGGGGTACGACACTCATCCGGCGACGCCTGGGGAACTACACCAGTGGAACTTAGCCGAACACGCGTTCGGGATCAAGCATCCGGACAGGGTTCCCGGTGCGCCCCGGCCGCGGGCAGACTGCTGGCCCACGGACGGCACGGGACGGAGGACGGGATGCTGCAGGAGCTCGACGGCAAGGTCGCGGTGATCACCGGTGGCGGCAGCGGCATCGGCGCCTCGCTGGCGCGGGCCTGCGCCGCGGAGGGGATGCAGGTCCTCGTGGTCGACGTCAGCGAGGAGCGGGCCGCCGCCGTGGCCGCCGAGCTCCCTGTGGGGACGGCCGTCGCCCGTCCCGTCGACGTGTCCGACGCCACGGCGGTGCAGGACCTCGCCGACTTCGCGTTCGACACCTTCGGGGCCGTGCACCTGCTCTGCAACAACGCCGGCGTGTCCCCCGCCGGCCGCATCTGGGACTTCACCGACGACGAGTGGCGCTGGCTCCTCGGCGTGAACGTCCACGGCGTCGCCAACGGGATCCGGAGCTTCGTGCCGCGCATGATCGAGCAGGGCGAGGGACACATCGTCAACACCGGTTCCGGCGCCAGCTTCGTGTCGACGCCCCGTCTCGGGCCCTACTCCGCGACCAAGCACGCGATCGTCGGGCTCTCGGAGGCGCTGCGGTACGAGCTCGACGGCACCGGCATCGGGGTCAGCGTCCTCGTCCCGGCGGGTGTGAACACCAACATCGGCGACTCGATGGTCCGGCCCTCGGCCACCGACCCCGACGCGATCGCGGACGACTTCACGGTGCTCACGAATGCGATGGACGAGACCTCGCTGGCCGTGATCGAGCCCGAGGTCGTCGCCGAGGTCACGCTCGTCGGCGTCCGGGAGGGCTGGCCCTACATCGTGATGGGGCCGGGACAGTCCGTCGGCGTGGAGCGCCGGTGCGGCGAGGTCCTCGACGCGCACCGGCTCAGCAAGGACCGTTTCCCCTTCCTCCCCTGACACGGTCGGGACGAGCACCGCGCTCAGCGCCCGCCGAGCGCGAACCGGCGCTGCTCCGTGTGCACCGCTCCGTCCGGTCGCGTCTCGCTGTCGAACAGGACGACGCGGTCCACGGTGAACGGTGGTCCCGCGGGGCCGGTCGGCAGCTGCTCGACCAGCGCGCGCACGTCACGCGCCCGGTTGACCCGGGCGAGCGTGAGGTGCGCCCGGTACGGACGGTCGTCGGCCTCGAACCCGAAGGGTGCGGTCGCGGCGTTGACCGCGCCGGCCAGCGCGGCGAGCTCCGCGGCACCGGTCGTCACGCCGAGCCACAGCACCGACGCCCGGCGCGGCGACGGGAATGCACCCCCGCCGCCGAGCGCGAGCGTGAACGGCGGGATCCGTCGGACCGATTCGGCGACCGATTCGGTGAGCGGATCGACGACCGATTCGTCGACCCGGCCCAGGAACTGCACGGTGAGGTGCCGCTGGTCCGGCCGCATCCACCGGAGCCCGTCGTCGTCTCGACGCACCGATTCGGCGAGCGATTCGGTCCAATCGCGCGTCGCGGGTGAGGGCACCACCGCGAGGAAGCCGCGGCGCAGGCCGACGCCTCGTCGGGTCGGCTCCGCTTCACCGTCCCGCTCTCCGAGCACGGCTCCGCTCCGTCTCCTCATCCCAGCGCGAGCAGCCGCATCCGCAGGAGGTTGAGCACCGTGATGGTGGAGAACTGGCGGATGCGTTCGCGGTCGAACGGGAGCCGCGCGGTGACCGCCGCGGTCTCGTGACCAGGGACGGCGATGCCGTACCAGACGGTCCCGACCGGTTGCCCCTCCATCTCGTCCGGCCCGGCGACGCCGGAGATCGAGACGGCGACGTCGGCGCCGAGCACCCGCTGCGCGCCCTCCGCCATCTGCTTCACCGCCTCCTCGCTGACCACCCTCTCCGCGGTGACGCCGAGCACGTCGCGCTTCACCTCGGTCGCGTACGACGCGATCGAGCCCCGGAAGGTGCGGCTGGCCCCGGGGACGTTGGCGATGCGGGCGCCGACGAAACCACCGGTGAGCGACTCGGCGACGCCGAGCGACCACCCCCGCTCCTCGCACAGGCGCAGCACCTCGGACTCCATGGTGTCGTCGTCGACCGCGAACACGAGATCGCCCAGCACGCTGCGCAGCTCGGCGTCCTCGGCGTCGAGCAGCACCCGGGCTTCGTCCTCGGTCGGCGCCTTGGCGGTCATGCGCACGTAGATGCCCTCGATGCCACGGGCGAGGAAGGCGATGGTCGGGTTCGTCTGCTGATCGACCCGCTCGGCGATCATCTCCGCGAGCCCCGACTCCGACGTGCCCCACGTCTTCAGCGAGCGGGACACGATCACCGCGCGCTCGCCCGCGCGCTCCAGCAGGTCGGGCAGCACGTGCTGGGTGACCATGTCGGTCATCTCGTAGGGAACGCCAGGGACCGCATACACCACCTTCTTCACGCCGTTCGCCGAATCGAGCTCGCACCGCAGCCCGGGCGCGGTGCCGATCGGGTTCGGGATGACGTCGCCGCCCTTCGGCACGTCGGCCTGGCGGAGGTTGTTCTCGGGGAACGGCCGGCCGCGACCGCCGAAGATGGCGCGGATGTGCTCGATCAATTCCTCGCGCCGCTCGAGCTCCACCCCCATGACCTCGGCGATCGCCTCGCGGGTCACGTCGTCGGGCGTCGGGCCGAGCCCACCGCACACGATCACCGCGTCGGCGCGGTCGAGCAGCTCGCGGATGCACAACACCATGCGGTCGAGGTTGTCGCCGACCTTGCGGTGCTCGTTCGTGTCGATGCCGACGGCGGCGAGCTGCTCGCCGATCCACGAGCTGTTCGTGTCGACGATCTGGCCGAGCAGCAGCTCGGTGCCGATGGCGAGGACGTCACACCGCATGTCGATCCGTGCCCTTCTTCCGGGACTGGCGATAACCGCTGATGACGATGTCGAGGCCGGACACCACCGAGAGGCCGACCGCGAACCAGAGGAGGACGTCGTGGAACGTCGCCCACTCGTACGTGGGCGGCAGCAGCACGAAGCCGACCGCGATGAACTGGAAGAACGCCTTCCACTTCCCGAGACGGCGGGCCGGCAACGAGATCCCCCGCTTCGCCACGAACGATCGGTACATGGAGACGCCGACCTCGCGAACGGTCACGATGGTCACCGCGGCCCACGAGAAGTCGCCGTTGATCCCGAGCGCGAAGAAGCCGCCCAGCACCAGGAACTTGTCGGCCAGCGGGTCGAGGAACGCCCCCGAGCGGGTGGTGCCGTCGCGTCGCGCCAACCAACCGTCGAGGCCGTCGGTGGTGGTCAGCACGAACCACAGGGTGAAGGTGAGCCAGGTGGAGCCCTCGTCGACGATCAGGAGCAGCGTCGGGACGGCGAGGACCAGCCGGGCAATGGTGACGAGGTTCGCCGGCGTCGCGATCGCGTCGTCGCCGTGACGACGCGCCCGCGCCACGGGGGTGCTCACCGAGGCGCCGCCTTGGCGACGAGGTCGGGACCGATGGCCTCGGTGACGTCCGCCGCGCACCCGCGCGCCCGGACGCGCCCAGTCGGCGTGCAGCCGGACGATGCCGTCGATCTCCGGCGCCTCACGGTGTGTGCGACCGACGATCGTGCCGTCGTCGTCGACCGCGTCGACGAGCACGTCGACCTCGTCGCCCACGAGGGCGTCGCGCGCGGCGCGGGTGATCGGCTCCTGCACCGACTCGCACTCGCGCAGCCACTCGAGCGCGAGCTCCGCGTCGACCGGCTCGGTGAGATCGGCGGCGGGCGTGCCGTCCTCGACCGAGAACGGGAAGAACCCCGCCCAGTCGAGCTCGGCCGCTTGCAAGAACGCGAGGAGCTCGTCGTGCTCGCGCTCGCCCTCACCGGGGAACCCGACGATGAACGACGACCGGAACGCCGCCGTGGGCTCGGACGCGCGGATGGCGTCGATGCTGGTGAGGAAGCGGTCGCCGCTCCCCCACCGCTTCATGCGCCGCAGGAGGCGCGCGTCGGCGTGCTGCAGCGAGAGATCGAAGTACGGGACGACCGTCGGCAGCTCGAGCATGGTGGCGACGAGCGGGTCGCGCACCTCGCTGGGATAGAGGTAGAGGAGGCGGATCCGCGCCAGGCCGTGCGGGGCGAGCGCGTCGAGCCGCCGCAGCAGCGGGGCGAGCGAGCCCGGTGCCCCGGCGTCGCGCCCGTACCAGGCGAGGTCCTGCGCCACCAGCACCAGCTCGGCGACGCCCTGCGCGACCAGGCCGCGTGCCTCCGCCTCGATGGACTCGGGCGTCCGTGAGCGCTGCTTGCCACGGAACGACGGGATGGCGCAGAACGCGCAGGCGCGGTCGCAGCCCTCCGCCACCTTCAGGTAGGCCCACGGGACGCTCGGCGCGGGCCGGGGCAGCTCCAGCAGGTCACGGACGCCGCTCGGCTTGACCTTCGGGGCGCCCAGCGCCACCGACGTCGCCAGCGCGCCCTCGCCGGCGAAGCCGACCACTGCGTCGACCTCCGGCAGCGCCGCCGCCAGCTCCTCGCCGTAGCGCTCCGCCATGCACCCGGTGACCACCAACTGGGCCCCCGCCTTCCGGGCGTCGGTCAGGGCGAGGACGGTGTCGATCGACTCCTGACGCGCCGCCTCGACGAACGCGCACGTGTTGACGACGACCAGATCGGCGTCCTCGGCGTGGGCGGCGGGCAGCAGACCGTCGGCCAGGAGGCTGGCCACCACCTTGTCGGAGTCGACGGCGTTCTTCGGGCACCCGAGGGTCTCGACCCAGAAAGACGGCTCACTCACTGCGCCGCAGGTTACCTGGGGGTGCCCGGGCCGCCCCCGGCGCAGCGAACAGGAACGGTTCCGCGGAACCGCAAGGGCCGTTGCAGGAGACTCGGCCGAGCGGTATGATACGAACACCTGTTCGATGACTTCCCCACCGACCCGGCCGGGAGGCTGCGATGACGACACGGGAAGCGTCGACGTCGGAGGCGATGCCGCTGGAGCGGCTCGAAGCCGAGATCACCGAGCTGGCCGGGCACCTCGCCGCCGGTGAGTGCCGCTGGCTGCAGCTCATCGCGGAGTACGACCGGCGTGCCGGCCACGAGACGTGGGGCTGCCGCACCATCGCGCACTGGCTGAGCTGGCACTGCGGTCTCGACGTGCGCTCGGCGCGGGAGAAGGTTCGGGTCGCGCACGCGCTCGAGGAGCTGCCGCTCGTCGCCGAGGAGTTCGCCGGCGGCAGGCTGAGCTACTCCAAGGTCCGTGCCATCACCCGCGTTGCCACGCCCGCCACCGAGGAACAGCTCGTGATGCTGGCCCAGCACGCCACTGCCGCCCAGGTCGAACGGATCGTCCGTACCTACCGAGGCATGCGGTCGGTCGAGGAGGAGACGGAGGCCGCGAACGAGCGGTACGCCGAGCAGTACCTGCACGTCGAATACGACCTCACGGCGCCGGCATCGTCAGCGGCCGAATGCCACCGGAGATCGCAGCGGGGCTGCTTCGTGCTCTCCACTTCGCGCGCGACCACATGCCCGCCGACCAGCGCGGCGAAGGCGGTCCCGCGGGACCGCCTCGATCCCGGGCGGCGATCAACGTCGACGCGATCGCGATCATGGCGGAGTCGTTCCTG
The DNA here is from genome assembly GCA_963819475.1 of uncultured Actinomycetes bacterium. GTDB lineage: Bacteria > Actinomycetota > Acidimicrobiia > IMCC26256 > DASPTH01 > DASUAS01. The sequence goes on along the minus strand of CAWFWE010000006.1, from coordinate 76,473 downwards.
GCCGGCCAGCCCACGGCTCGGGACGGTGGCGAGCGGTACCAGGTCGGGGTCAGCATCGACGCCCGCGTGCTGATCGACGACGACCCCGAGGGCGCCTGTGAGCTGGACGACGGCGTAGCACTGGCCCCCGAGACGGTTCGGCGCCTGCTCTGCGACGCGTCCACCATGGCGATCGCCCGGGGCGCCAATGGCGAGCCGCTCACGGTGAGCCGGAAGACGCGCACCATTCCGCGAGCCTCGAGACGGGCGGCACGCGCGCGAGACCAAGGCTGTCGCTTCCCGGGCTGTGGCGAGCGCAGCTTCGTCGACGTGCATCACATTCGTCACCGCGCTCGCCGCGGTGGCCACGAGATCACCAACCTCGTCGAACTGTGCTGGTTCCACCATCGGCTCGTCCACGAAGGCGGCTGGAACGTCCGATTCGACGCGGACGGCGAGCTCCTGGCGATCACACCGGCCGGCAACGTGCTGCCGAGGGTGTGCCGCCAGGTGATCGGATCCGACATCACAAGCGCCAACACCACCGCCGGGCTGGCCATCGACGAGAAGACCATCGCGCCACGCTGGTACGGCGATCCGCTGCACCTCGGCGAGATCGTGGGAGGACTCGAGTGGCTCGACGAACGCGGCGAGGTGGCGTAGGTCGCCGACGCGGGTGGCGCTCCCGGGTCAGGCGTTGGCCATCTGGGCCCGGCGCAGCGCGCCCTCCACCAGGAGCACCAGCGTCTCCTTCACGTGCAGCCGGTTCCGGGCGTCGCACAGCACGACGGGCACGTTGGCAGGCACCGAGAGTGCCTCGCGGACCTCCCGTGGGTGGTGGCGGTACACCCCGTTGAACAGGTTCACCGCGACCACGAACGGGATCCCCAGGTGCTCGAAGTAGTCGACCGCCGGGAAGCAGTCCTCGACGCGCCGGGTGTCGACCAGCACGATGCCGCCCACCGCGCCGCGCACCAGCTCGTCCCAGAGGAACAGGAACCGGTCCTGGCCGGGCGTGCCGAACATGTAGAGGACCATGTCGGGCCCGAGGGTGAGGCGGCCGAAGTCCATCGCCACGGTGGTGCCGGTCTTGGTGCTCCCGGTGCCGGCGAAGTCGATGCCGAGGCTCTCGACGGTGATGTCGGCCTCGGTCATGAGCGGCTCGATCTCGGAGATGGTGCCGACCAGCGTCGTCTTGCCGACGGCGTAGCCGCCGGCGACCACGATCTTCATCGACACCGGCAGCCCGGTCGCCGCGGAGGTGGCCCCGTGGGGCCCCGGCACCGTGCCCGTCATCGGCGCGTCGAACTCAGATCGCACGGATACCCTCCAGCAGCCGTTCGAGCAGCCGCACGTCGCGGTGCTCGGCGGGGTCCTCGGTCTGACGCACGTGGACCATCCGCGCGACCACGAGGTCGCCGACGAGCACCCGCACGACGCCGACCGGCGCGCTCATGCGGGCCGAGAGCTCGGCCACCGACATCGGCGTCTGGCACAGCTCGATGATGCGGCGGTCCTCCGGCGTGGCGTTGCGCCCCAGCTGCTCGGGGGCGATCAGTGCGAGAACGGGCGCGTGCAGCGCGAACACGCCCAGCGACGAGCTCGTCCGACCGCGCGTGAGCATGTACGGACGCACCAGCGTCCGGTGCGGGACGGCAAGTCCCGGGTCGCGCGGGTCGGTGCTGCCGTTCATCGGATCGCCGACCTCGGCAGCGCGGTCTGGAGCTCGGAGATCAACCCGGGCGTGAGCGCGCTCGCACACTTCTCCACCAGCACCGCCATCTCGTAGCCGACGAGGCCGACGTCGCACGGCCGCGCCGTCGTCGCGGCCAGCACCGACGTGTCGCTCACCCGCATCACGAAGAGCATCGCCATGTCCATCTCGACGATGACCTCGTGCACGCGTCCGCCGCCGATCGGTGTGGACCCACCCTTGGCGATGCTCAGCAGTCCGGCCGACACCGCGGCGAGTCGGTCGCCCGAGCTCCGGTCGAGACCGTCGGACAGCGCGATGAGCAGCCCGTCGGACGAGACGACGGTGGCCTCGTTCACGCCCGGCACCCGCTCGACGAAGTTGGAGACCAGCCAGTTGAGGTTCCGCGCCTCCGCGCTCAGTTGCATCATCTGCCGTCCTCCTGGGCCTGACCGAAGGGGTCCGGCGCGGCCGGTTCCGGGCCGGGACCGGTGCCGTCGGCGCCGCCGGGTGCGCCGGTGCCGTCCTGCTCGGCCTGCCCGCGGCGCTTGCCCTGGGCGTGGCGGGTGAGCAGCTCGTGCACGCGGTACGGGCGCATCGGGTCGGCGTCGGGGTCGGCCGCGTCCGGGCCGGCGGTCGGGTGGTGGCTGAGGTGCTGGCCGGGGATGCGGGTCGGCAGCGGGGCGTGGTCGGTGAGGTCGGCGGGGTCCTCGGGCGGACCGGCATCGGCGGGGGCTGACGGCCGGTTGGTCGTCCCGTCGGTGCCGAACGTGTCGAAGGGCGGGGCGAACCCCGGGTCGACGGTCGGCGCGAACGTCGCCTCGCGCTCGAAGGCGGGCGCGGGCGGGACCGGCGGCTCCGGCACGACCGTCGGGGCCGTCGGGGCCGTCGGGGCCGTCGGCGCGGTCGGGGGCACGATGGTCGGCGCGGGCTCGGTGATCGGGGTCGTGAACGCGGTCGGCGGCGGGACGTTCACGGTGGGGAGCGGCGGGGGCGCGACGGCCCCGGTCGCCGCCGCGCCGGCGGCGAGGTCGACGGGCGGCACCGCGAACGGGTCGGGCGAGCCGGGGCCGGAGCGGCCGGGATCGCCCATGCCCTCGCGGCGCCATTGCTCCACCGGAGGCTCGTCGGGTGGGCGCCACGCGACCCGCTGGGCGCCGAGGGGCGCGTCGGTGCCGCTGCCCGCGGGGTCGGGCGCGTAGACCGGGCGCTGCGGGGGTGCCGGCGGTGCGGGCACCGCCCGGGGCTCGAGCACCGCGGTGGGGAGGGTCACCAGCGCGACCAGGCCGCGCGGCGCACCGGCCCGCAGCTCGACGATGATGCCGTGCCGGGCGGCCAGCGACCCGACCACGTGCAGGCCGAGGGCCCTCGACAACGCGAGGCCGACGACGGGCGGCTCGGCGAGGAGGTGGTTCGCCTCGGTCACCCGCTCGGGCGGCATGCCGATGCCCTGGTCCGACACCGCGAGCACGAACCCGGTCGAGCCCACCGCGCCCGAGACCACGACCACCGAGTCGGGGGGTGAGAACGACGTCGCGTTCTCGAGCAGCTCGGCGAGGAGGTGGGCGACGTCGGACACCGCGCGACCCGACACCGCGAGGTCGTCGTCGATGCCGACGAGCTCCACGCGCGGGAAATCGGCGATCTCCGCGGCGGCGGCGCGCACGACGTCGATCAGCGCGATCGGCTGCTGCCACTGCCGCGGCTGCTCGGCACCGGAGAGCACGAGCAGGCTCTCCGCGTTGCGCCGCATGCGGGTCGCCATGTGGTCGAGCTTGAACAGCGCGTCGAGCGCGGTCGGGTCGTGCTCGTTGCGCTCGAGCTCGTCGAGCAGCTCCAGCTGGCGCTCGAGCAGGCTCTGGTTGCGGCGGGCCAGGTTCACGAACAGGTCGCCCATGCCCTTGCGGAGCAAGCGCGACTGCTCGTGGGCGACCTCCATGGTGACGGCCTCGACGTCGTTGAACGCCTGGGCGAGTTCGCCGATCTCGTCCTCCGAGTTCACCTCGATGCGGGTCGGCTGCACCGCGCTCACGTCACCGCCGGTGCGGAGCGACTCGACCAGTGCCGGGAGCTGGCGCTGCGACATCTCGCGGGCGGCGGCGGTGAGACGGCGCACCGGACCGACCACGGCCCGCGACACGAACCAGATGAGCAGCAGCGTGAGCAGCATGGCGAACACCGCCGCACCACCGTAGAGACGGGTGTCGCGCAGTGCCGCCGAGGCGTCGGCGCTGGCTGCCGCGTTGACCACCGACTCCACCGCGTTGATCGCCCGGTCGAGCCGCTGCGACTGCTGCTGGTACTGCGCGTAGTACGCGGCCGGCGTCTGACCCGCGGTCGGGAACGCCGCGGGCAGCGGCGCAGGCGCGGCCGGGGCGCCCATCACGCCCTGATAGGCCTGGAGCTCGGTGTCGGTCGCGGCGTTGGTGAAGAGATCGCGGTAGCGGGCGGCCGCGGTCTGCGCGCCGACCCACTCGCTGAACTCGTTCGGCGCCGCGCCGGCGAGCACCGAGATGTACACGCTCGCTTCGCGGGCCAGCTCGTGCTGCGCGCGCTCGAGCGCGAACACGCGGGTGAGGCTGGCGGAGACGTCGGCGCTCGCGAGGTCGCGGGCGACCCGCTCGCCGAAGTCGAGCAGCTGCTGGTCGACGCCGAGGAAGAAGTTGCGCGTCGTCGCGGCATCGACGGCACGGGCGTCGACCTGCCCCCGCATCTCCGGGATGCCGTCGAGCCCCTTGTTCGTGGCTGCGAGCCCGGCACCGGCGGCGGGGCCCAGGCCGGCGTCGGCGAAGGCCTGCTCGTCGGCGCGGAAGTCGCGCACCGCGGCGTCGGTCCGGGCCCGGGCCTCCGTCAGCTCGGTCGTCGGCGGCGCGGTCGTGCCCGCCACGTACCACGACGACACGACGCTCTCGTCCTGCAGCGCGCGGCTGGCGGCGTCGAGGGAGCGAAGAGGCGCGGAGAGGTCGCCGTACTGCTCCTGGGCGTGGAGGGCGGTGAAGCGGTCGCTCAGACCCGCCGCGGCCACCACGACGAGCGCGAGGAACGGCACGAAGAGGACCAGCAGCAGCTTCGACCGGAAGCTCAGTCGCGACATCAGCGACGTGCCTCCCCTCACGCGTCCTCCCTCATGCGTCCTGCCTCACGACGTCCTCGCTCGACCTCGTGCGCGCGCACTGCCGCACTCACGGCACACGCCACACGTCAACAGCCGTGTCGGCAGGGCGGACGGGGCCCTTGAGGAACGCTTGGGGAAGGGTTTCGGAAAGTGGCGGCGTTCGGGCGGAATGGGGCTCAGGCCCGGTCGCCGGCCGCCTCGAACTCCTCGACGGTCATCAGCACCGCTCGGGCCTTCGAGCCCTCCGACGGACCGACGACGCCTCGGCGTTCGAGCAGGTCCATGAGCCGCCCGGCCCGGGCGAAGCCCACCCGCAGCTTGCGCTGGAGCATGCTGGTCGAGCCCAGCCCGCTGCGCACGACCAGCTCCATGGCCTCGGCCAGCAGCTCGTCGCCGTCGTCGTCGGCCGCGCCCCCGGCACCGCTCCCGGCGGCGGCGTCGTCACCGGCGATGCCCTCGACGTAGGAAGGTGCGCTGGTCTGCCGGCGCCAGTGCGCGACCACCTTGCGGACGCACTCCTCGTCGACCCACGAGCCCTGGATGCGCTGGGCCCGCCCGGAGCCGGCGGCGAGCAACAGCATGTCGCCCTGCCCGATCAGCTTCTCGGCGCCGGCCTGGTCGAGGATCACGCGCGAGTCGGCCAGGCTGCTGACCGAGAACGCCATGCGGCTGGGCACGTTGGCCTTGATGACGCCGGTGATGACGTCGACCGACGGCCGCTGCGTGGCGATCATGAGGTGGATACCGACGGCCCGCGCCATCTGCGCGATGCGGCAGATGCTCGCCTCGACGTCGCGGGCGGCCACCATCATGAGGTCGTTGAGCTCGTCGACCACGATGACGATGAACGGCAGCCGCTCGTAGCCCTTCCCGGTGGTCGGGTCGGGATCGTCCTTGGTGGGCAGCTCGCCGCGGTCGAACATCCCGTTGTAGCCGGTGATGTCGCGCACCCCGACCTCGGCGAGCAGCTCGTAGCGCATGTCCATCTCGCGCACGGCCCAGTCGAGGGCGTTCGCCGCCTTCTTCGGGTTGGTGACGACCTCGGTGAGGAGGTGCGGCAGGTTGTTGTAGGCGCCGAGCTCGACCCGCTTGGGGTCGACGAGGATGAGGCGCACCTGGTCGGGGGTGTAGCGCATCAGCAGCGACGTGACGATCGAGTTGATGCAGCTGCTCTTGCCCGCACCGGTCGCGCCCGCGATGAGCACGTGGGGCAGCGTGGTGACGTCGAGCATCACCGACGTGCCGGCGATGTCGCGGCCGAGGCCGGCGCCCAACGCGGTCTTGGTCCTCCCCACCTCGGGCGCGCTCAGCACGTCGCCCAGGGTCACGATGATGCGCTCCTTGTTCGGCACCTCGACGCCCACCGCGCTGCGGCCCGGGATCGGGGCGAGGATGCGCACGTCGAGCGACGCCATCGCGTACTGGATGTCGTTGCTCAGACCGGTGACGCGGTTGACCTTCACGCCCGAGCCGAGCTCGAGCTCGTAGCGGGTGACGGTCGGCCCCACGGTCGTGCCGACCAGGCGCGCCTCGACCCCGTGGTGGGCGAGGGTGGCTTCGAGGATGCGGCCGCCCTCCTCGATGAGGCGGCGGTCGGCCTCCTTGCCGCTCCCCCGCTTCAGGAGGTTGGCCGGCGGCAGCTTCCACGGGCCGTGCTTGGCCGCCGCTTCGTCGCCCAGGTCGATGACGAGCTGCCCGCTCGGGTCCTCGCTGGTGGGGATCTCGATGGCGACGTCGGTGAGGGCGGGGAGCAGCTCGGGCTCCGGTTGGAGCGGTGCCGGTGCCCCGTCGGGCTCGGGTGCCTCGGCCTCGTAGGCGGCGTAGTCGAACGGTGCCGGCCCACTCGGGGGTGGCGGCGGATCGTCGTCGACCGCAACGCCCTCGCCGTCCGTCGTCAGCTGCACCGCGCTCCGGGCCTTGGCCGCAAGCGTGCGGGAGACGCTCGTGGCCGCGCTCACGATCATCCCGATCGAGATGCCGAGCACGAGCAGCAGTCCGACCAGCGCGATGCCGCCGAGGATGACCGACGCGCCGACCATTCCGGTGGCGGCGATCAGCGGCGTCGCGATCATGGCGCCGAGCGCACCACCGGCGTCGCGCAGCTCGTCGATGGGGCCGCTCAGCGACGGGCGCCCGGCGGCGAGGTGCAGGATCCCAACGTCGGCGACGAACAGGAGGAGCGCGCCGATGGCGATGCGGACGGTGGGCCGCTCGGCCGGCGCGTCGTCGGCCTCGACGGTCTCGGCGTCGGGATCGGCGGCCCGCGCCCGCCGCGGCCAGAGCAGCACCACCCCGAAGGCGAAGCACGCCACCGGGACCGCCACCCGCGCCCGCCCGACCGCGGCGCCGGCAGCGTCGGCCAGCCCGCTGCCCACCGGGCCGGCGAGATCGGTCCACAACCCGAGGGCGACGATCGCCCCGACCACGAACAGGCACACGGCCAGGACGTCGGCCCGGTGCCCCGCCAACTGCCGCCCCGCCGCCTCCCGCCCCCGCGAGAGCATCGACGGCTCAGACCGCGCGACCTTCCGCCGCGAGGTGGTGGCCTTGCGGGAGCTCGGCTTCCGGCGATTCGAGGTCTTGGAGCGGGCCGACGCGCGACCACGCCGCGTCTTGGTCGTGGGCATCGCCAGAAAGCTAACACCACCCCCACCACCCACAACAGCATCTCTGGTGGGAATGGCGGCAGAGTGCCCGAGGAGAGGCCCCTAGACCTCCATGACGACCGGGATGATCGCCGGCCGGCGCCGCGTCCGCTCATTGATGAAGCGGCCGAGCGAGCGGCGGCAGTGGCGGCGGAGGGTCTCGAAGTCGGTGGCCCCCTCGTCCGCCGCCTCCTGGAGCGAGGCCAGCACCGCGGCCTTCGCCTCCTCGAGCAGCTCCTCGGCCTCGGGCGCGTAGACCCAGCCCCGGGTGACGATCTCGGGCCCGGTCACCACCTCGCCCGTCGTGGCGTCGACGGTGACGATCACCACCACCAACCCCTCCTCGGCGAGGTTGCGGCGGTCGCGCAGCACCCCCTGGCCGACGTCGCCGACGATGCCGTCGACGTAGAGGTACCCGGCGGGGACCGCGCGCCGCTCCACCTCGAGCCCGGTGGCGCCGTCGTCGCGCTGCTCCATCACGAGCACGTCGCCGTCCTCGCAGATGAGCACGTGGTCCTTGGCGACCCCGACCGCCTCGGCGAGCCGGGCGTGGTGGACCATGTGCGTGTACTCGCCGTGCACGGGGACGAACCACTCCGGTTGCACGATGTTGAGGAGCATCTTCAGCTCCTCCTGCGACGCGTGGCCCGACACGTGCACCGGCGAGCTGCCGCCGTGCAGCACCTCGGCACCGGCGCGGTGCAACGAGTCGATGATGCGGTTCACGTTGGTCTCGTTGCCGGGGATCGTGTGCGCGGAGATGACGACGACGTCGTCGCTGCTGATCTTCAGGTGCTTGTGCTCGTGCGCGGCCATGAGCGAGAGCGCGCTCATCGGCTCCCCCTGGGAGCCGGTGCAGATCACGCACACCTCACCCGGCGCGTAGCGCGCCACCTCTTCGATGTCGATGACCCGGTCGCTGGGGATGTCGAGCAGCCCCATCTCGCGTCCGAGGGCGACGTTGTTCACCATGGAACGCCCGAGGAACGCCACCCGGCGGCCGGCGGCGATCGCCTGCTCGGCCACCTGCCGCACACGGTGCAGGTGCGACGCGAAGCTGGCGACGATCAACCGCTGGTTCGGGTAGTCGCGGAAGACGCTGCGCAACGTGTCGCCCACGGTCTTCTCCGACGGCGTGAACCCGGGGCGGCACGCGTTCGTCGAGTCGGACAGGAGCAGCTTCACCCCGCCCACCTGCTCGGCGATCGAGCCCATCAACGCGAGGTCGGTCTTGCGACCGTCCACCGGCGTGGGGTCGAGCTTGAAGTCGCCGCTGTGCAGGATGGTGCCGGCGGGCGTGTAGTACGCGGTGGCGAGCGTGTGCGGCACCGAGTGCGTGACGGGGATGAACTCGCAGTCGAACGGGCCGATGTGCCTGCGTTCGCCGTCGTGCACCGGGATCAGCTCGGTGCGCCCGAGCATCCCCGCCTCCTCGATACGGCTGCGGGCCAGCCCCAGCGACAGCGGTGATCCGTAGATCGGCAGCGAGACGTCGCGCAGCAGGTAGGCCAGCCCGCCGGCGTGGTCCTCGTGCGCGTGGGTGAGGAAGGCCGCTTCGACCCGGTCGGCGTTCTCGCGCAGATACGTGAAGTCCGGGAGGACGAGGTCGATCCCGGGCATGCCCGCCTCGGGGAACATGATCCCGCAGTCAACGACCAGGATGCGGTCGTCGACCTCCAGGCAGAAGCAGTTCCGCCCGATCTCTCCGAGCCCGCCGAGGAAGACGATCTTGACCGGCGGGCGACTCATCACGCTCAGGCTAGCGGCGCCCTGAACATGAACTCTTCCATCATGGGCTTCATCGCGATGTCGACGAGCTCGATGCGCACGCCGAGCGGGTCGCGGTGGTACGCGAATTGCACCAGGGCGCCGTCCTCGTCGCGCCCGCACAGCTGCAGCGGGCACCGCAGCTCGGTGTACGTGGCGGAGTCCGCCGGCAGCGCGTCGGTCCACACACCGATGTGGTGGAGGTTGGAGTGCTCGTTGCACTCCCACACCGTGCCCGGGACCTCCTGCACGAGCTCCAGGTAGGGCGGCTCGGTCGAGTAGCACAGCGTGTTCGGGACGATGCGTTCGGTGCCGTCGCCCTCCCGCACGGGGAAGGCCTCCGTCTCGACGACCGGCCCCCACGTGATGCCGAGCAGGTCGGTGAAGTGCGCCTTCGCCGCCTTGACGTCGGGCACGACGATGCCCACGTGGTAGAGCTGTCCCTGGATCGCCATGCGGGGAGCCTACGCAGCTTCGTCCCCCACCGCGTCGGGCCGGTAGCGGGTGTGGCTGAACGTGCCCTTCCCGAACGCGAGCACCTTGGCCGGCCGCACCGCGAACACGAACACCGGCCCGTGGTCGGCGTCGGCGCCGACCTCCGCGTGGGTGAACCCGCCGTCGCCCACGCCGAACGTCCAGCGGCCGTCCCACTTGTCTGCCCATGCGCTCGCGAGTCGTCGCAACGTGGCGTCGTCGGTCACGCGCACGGCCTCACCCTCGACGACGACGTCCAACCCCTCGTCCCAGCCGTTGCAGCCGGTCGTCAACACGACGTGCGGGTTGGCGGCGAGGTTGTGTGCCTTCTGCTCCTCGGGCCCGGTGGCGAAGTGCAGCGCGCCGTCGAGCCAGACCGCGACCAGCGGCGTCACGTGCGGGCGGCCGTCGGCGCGCACGGTCGAGATCCAGTACAGCTGCCCCGCTTCCAATGCGCGCACCGCGTCCGCCCACGGCACCGGGGACGCATCGGGGTCACTGAACCGTTCGTCGAGCTCGGGCGTCATCGCTACACCGCAGCGGCGGCCTGGCGGTCCTTCGCGACCTCGTCGAGCTGGGCGTACTCCTCGCCGGTGTCGACCCAGTCCTCGAACTGGATCACGCCGAGCTCGGTGAAGCGCTCGCGCAGCCACCCGTCGCCCGCGTCGAGCAGACCGAGCTTCTTGCAGTTGGGCACGATCTTGGAGAACAGCAGGCCCTGGAAGATGGGGCGGTCGGGCGCCTTCTGCATCGTCTTGATCGCTTCCTTCACGTCGACGCCGAGGCGCTCCCACGTCTCCTGCTGGAGGAACCGGTCGCGCATGCGCACCGCGGCCTCGAACGCGAACTCCTGGCGCTCCCGGATCTCCGCCGCACCCAGACCCTTGTAGTACTCCTGCAGGGAGAGCACACCGAAGGCGACATGACGCGCCTCGTCGCTCATCACGTAGCGCAGCAGCTGCTTCAGCAGCGGCTCGGTGGTCATCTGGTGCAGGAACCCGAACGCCGCGAGCGCGAGTCCCTCGACCATGATCTGCATGCCGAGGTAGGTCATGTCCCAGCGGCTGTCGGCGACGATGTCGTCGAGCAGCATCTTGAGGTGGGCGTTGATCGGGTAGTGGCCCGACAGCTTCGTGTTGAGGTAGCGCGAGAACACCTCGACGTGGCGGGCTTCGTCCATCACCTGCGTGGCGGCGTAGTACTTCGCGTCGATCCACGGCACGGTCTCGACGATCTGGGCGGTGCAGATCAGCGCCCCCTGCTCACCGTGCATGAACTGCGAGAGCGTCCAGTTCTGCGACTCGACGCCGAACTGCGTCCACTCCTTGTCGCCCCACTTCTCGAACGGCGTGCCGTCGAGATCCATCTGCTGGCCGATGCCGTTCTGGTTCTGGTTGTCGCGCGCGACCCTCTCCTGGTCGACCTCGATGTCCCAGGGGAGGTCGTTTGCGTTCCACATCGACGTCTTCGCCTTCTCGTACAGCTTCACCAGCGCGGGCCGGCTCCGCTCGTAGTTCCAGGTGAAGACGGCGTCGGCCTCCGCCCGGATCGCGTGCTGCACTTCGTCGACGTCGGTGTTGGTGACGGCGAGGATGGCGTCGAGGTCGTGCATGTCGTCGCGTCCGATGATGTCGCTGTAGTCGGCGGTCATGGCTACCTGCTTTCGAGGCCGGGAATGACGAACTGATCGAGGAACACGTGCGCGGCGGTCGGGTCGGTGAAGTCGATGGGTGGGTACGGCATCAGCACGTAGGAGCGCACGATGCGCGCCAGCCAGTCGCCCGCGTGGGTGGCGTCGTCGGGCGTGAGCCAGCGGTCGAACGCCGGCGCGATCGCGTCGCCCACTGCGATGAGGAGACGGTCGCCGGGGCCGAACGCGAGGTGGCCGAGCACCGCCTCGGGCTCGTGGGCCAGGAGGAACTGGAGCGCGTCGTGGCTGCGCAGCTCGCGCGCGCCGGCGACGACCGCGGCCACCACCGCATCGGCGAAGGTGGCGGCGGCGCGCCCGGCCGCGATCACCACGCCGGCGATCCGCTCGTGCTCGGCGACCACTGCGCTGCGCACGATCTCGGGCTTGCCGTCGAAGTACCGGTAGAGGGTGGCGCGGGAGCACCCGGCTTCGCGTGCGATGTCGTCGATCGTCGTCTTCGCCAGCCCGAACCGGCCGATGCACGCGAGGACCGCCTCTCGGGCCCGTACGTCGACGGGGGCCGGGGCGCTCACGGCGAGGGTCATCGCCTGAGACGATACACCAAATTTCGTCTCATCGGGTCAAGTCCGGTCCGGTCAGGTCCACACCCCGCCCAGCAGCTCCCCTCGGACCAGCCGGTGCACCTCGGCCGGGTCGCCGAGATCGTGGCGGCCGGGCGAGGCGATGAGCGACAGCGAGAGCCGGGCCACGTACTCGGCGCACCGCGGGAGGTCGGCCGTCCGGTCGATGTGCCCCGTGTCGCGGTCGCGCTCCAGCAGGGGCAGGAAGTAGGCGGCGATGGCCCCGATCACCCGGTGCTGCTGCACGGTGATCAGGGCGTTCAACCGGTCGGGCTCGGTCTCCAGCACCTTCTGCAGCACCTCGTGCTCGCGGAGCTCCCGGCGGGCCAGCGGTAGCGCCCGCTCCAGGAACTCGGGGAAGTCGGCCGCATCGCCCAGCTCCTCACCGAGGTCGAGGAAGAAGCGGTCCATCTCCCAACCGACGGTGTCGCGCAGGAGCTCCTCCTTGCCGCCCGGGAACAGGCGGTAGATGGTGGCCCGCGACACCCCCGACGCGGCGGCGACGTCGTCGACAGTGGTCTTGGCCATCCCCCGGCGGGCGATGCAGTCGTACGCGCCGCGCAGCACCTGGAGGCGGGTGTCGTCCACCGCTCCCCTCCCCCGGCAGGTCAGAGCCCGAGCAGCGGATCGAGACCGATGGTGAGCCCGGGTCGCTCCCCCACCGCCTTCACCGCCAGCAGCACGCCGGGCATGAACGACGTGCGGTCGTACGAGTCGTGCCGGATGCTGAGCGACTGCCCGGTGGTGCCGAGCAGCACCTCCTCGTGGGCAACGAGGCCGCGCAGGCGGACCGAGTGCACGTGGATACCGCCGGCGCCCACGCCGCCCCGGGCGCCGTCGAGCACCGTCGTGGTGGTCGGGTCGGCCGCCCACTCGTCGGACGCGGTGGCCATCCGCTCGACGGTGAGCATGGCGGTACCGGACGGCGCGTCGACCTTCTGGTCATGGTGGAGCTCGATCACCTCGGCGCTCTCGAAGTAGGGCGCGGCGAGCTCGGCGAAGCGGATCATCAGCACCGCGCCGATGGCGAAGTTGGGGGCGATGACCGCGTTGGCGTCGGAGACGGCGAAGCGCTCGCGGAAGCCGTCGAGGTCGGCGGCGCTGAAGCCGGTGGTGCCGACGACCGCGTGCACACCGTGATCGGCACACCAGTTGACGTTGTCACGTGCGGCGTCGACGACGGTGAAGTCGACCGCCACCTCGGCCCCGGCGTCGGCCAGCGCGTCGGCGCTCCGCGCGATCTGCATGCTCGGCGCCTCGACCCCGAACTGCCGCAGGTCGATACCGGTGTGCAGCGGGTCGACCGCCGCCACCAGCTCCAACTGGGGGTCGCCGAGCACCGCCCGGCACACCGTGGCGCCCATGCGTCCCGCCGCGCCGAAGACCGCCACCCTGATCATCGGCTCAGCGTATCGGCGACGCCGGAGTTCGGCCTGGGGAGTTCAGACGGCGACGAGCGCGTCGGCGGGGCCGACCACCGCCAACGTGCGCGAGCCCGCGCCGAGCACCCGGTCGATGACCCGGGCGACGTCGGCGGCGGTGACCGCGTCGACCTGCTCGACCACCCAGTCGAGGCTCGGGATCTCGCCCATCGTGAGCTCGCTGCGCCCGATGCGATGCATGCGACTCGACGAGCTCTCCAGCGAGAGCGCCAGGGACCCGGTGAGGTGGCCCTTGGCGGACACGAGCTCGCGGTCGGAGATACCGCCGTCGGCGACCAGCCGGTCGAGCTCGCTGCGCACGACGTCGAGCGTCTCGTCGACCCGCTCGGGCGCGGTCGCGCAGTAGACCGCGAGCGCGCCCGTCTCCTCGAACGCGCTGCGGTACGAGAACACCGAGTAGGCGAGGCCGCGCTTCTCGCGGATCTCCTGGAAGAGCCGCGAGCTCATGCCGCCGCCCAGCACCTGGTCGACGACCGCGAGTGCGAAGCGGTCGGGATCGTCGCGCCGGAGGGCGCGGGCCCCGAGCACCACGTGCGACTGCTCCAACGGGCGGTCGACGCGGGCGAACCGGTCGACATCGGCGGTGTCGGCACCACCGGCTCGGGCCGGCCGCGGGCGCCCGTCGCTCGGCTGCGCGTCGGCGACGCGCTTCACGACCTCGTCGTGGTCGACGTTCCCGGCCACCGCCACCACGACGTTCGACGGCTGGTAGTGGGCGGCGTGGTAGGCGGCGACCTGGTCGCGCGTGACCGCGGCGATGCTGTCCAGGCTGCCCGCGATCTCGCGGCCGAGCGGGTGCCGGGCGAACAGCGCCCCGGAGAAGACGTCGTGGACGAGGTCGTCCGGCGTGTCGTCGCGCATCCGGATCTCCTCGAGGATCACCTGGCGTTCCGACTCCACCTCGTCGGTGCGCAACGCGGGTGACCACACGATGTCGGAGAGGATGTCGAGCGCGAGGCCGAGGAACCGGTCGGGAACGCGCACGTAGTACGCGGTGACCTCCTGCCCGGTGAACGCGTTCATGTCGCCGCCGCACGATTCGACCGCTTCCGCGATCTCCGCCGCGTGGCGTGTCTCGGTGCCCTTGAACAACAGGTGCTCGAGGAAGTGGCTGGTGCCTGCGATCGCCTCCGGCTCGTCGCGCGACCCTGTGCCCACCCAGAACCCGACCGCCGCGGAGCGGAGGCCGGGCAGGTGCTCGGTGACGACGCGCAACCCGGAGTCGACCCGCGAGCGGCGGATGCCGGAGGCGTCGTCGACCATCGGAGCCGTCATCGACGCCTGATGCTCACGGCTTGACCGGCATCACCGGAAATCGGCGCGCGCGGTCAGCGCCGGCCGCCGCGCCGGCGACCACCGCCACCACGCCGCTCACCGCGGTCGCCGCCACCGGGACGACCGACCTCGGCCGGACCGAGATCGCCAAACTCCGCCCGGGCCTGCGAGTCCCAGGCGTCGTCGAACGACGTCACCTCGACGTCGCCGCTGCCCCCGCTCACGGTCCGCTCGCGCGGTGCCCGGTCGCCGTTGCCCTGCGACTCGCCGTCACTGCTCCCCGAGGCGGACGAACCGCTCGCCTCGGGCTCGTCACCCGCCAGCGAGAGCGAGAGCTTGCCCGAGTTGTCGATGTCGTCGACGCGGACGGTCACCTCGTCGCCGAGGTTGAGGACGTCCTCCACCTTGTCGATGCGCTTGCCGCGCCCGAGCTTGGAGATGTGGAGCAGACCGTCACGGCCGGGGAGGATGTTGACGAACGCCCCGAACTTGGTGACGTTCACCACCTTGCCGGTGTACTCGGCCCCGAGCTCGGCGGTGGGCGGGTCGAGGATGAGCTCGATCCTCCGCTGCGCCTCTTCGACGGCCGCGCCGTCCGTGGAGCCGATGCTCACGGTCCCGACGACCCCGTTGTCGCTCACCGACACGTCGGCGCCGGTCTCCTGGGTGATGGTGTTGATGACCTTGCCCTTGGGCCCGATCACCTCACCGATCTTGTCCATCGGGATCTCGAAGCTGATGATCTTCGGGGCGGTGGGCTTGACGTCGTCGCGGTTCGTGTCGATCGTCGCGTCCATCACATCGAGGATCTTCAGGCGGGCGTCGCGGGCCTGGAGCAGCGCCTGACGCAGCACGTCGGCGGGAAGACCGTCGATCTTGGTGTCGAGCTGGAGCGCGGTCACGAAGTCGCGCGTGCCCGCGACCTTGAAGTCCATGTCGCCGAACGCGTCCTCGGTCCCGAGGATGTCGGTGAGGGTCGTGTACTTGCCCTCCGCGTAGACGAGGCCCATGGCGATGCCGGCGACCGACCCCTTCAGCGGCACGCCGCCGTCGAGCATCGAGAGGGTGGAGCCGCACACCGACGCCATGGAGGTGGAGCCGTTCGAGCTGAGCACGTCGGACACGATGCGCAGGACGTAGGGCCACTCCTCCATCGACGGGACGACCGGAACGAGCGCCCGCTCGGCCAGCGCGCCGTGGCCGATCTCGCGACGCTTCGGCGAACCGACGCGGCCCGTCTCTCCGGTGGAGTAGGGCGGGAAGTTGTAGTGGTGGATGTAGCGCTTGGTGGTGCCGCGCAGCTCGTCGAGACCGATGAACTGCTCCATGCGGGGCATGCCGAGGGTCAGCACGCTGAGCACCTGGGTCTCACCGCGCTGGAAGAGTCCGGAGCCGTGCGCCGTCGGCAGGATCTCGACCTCGGCGCTGAGCGGACGGATGTCGGTGGTGCCGCGGCCGTCGATGCGCAGGCCTTCGTTGACGATCCGGCTACGGACCACCTTCTTCTGCAGGGCGCGGAACGCAGGCTTGACCTGCCTGGCGCGGGAAGCGAAGGGCTCGGGCTCCTCGGGCGTGCCGCACAGTGCGAGCAGCAGGCCCTCGAGGATCTCGTCGAGGCGGTCGTTCCGCTCCGACTTGTCGGCGATCGACATCGCCGCCTTGGTCGACTCGGTGGCCTGCTCGGCGACGGTCTCGAACAGGTCGTCGTCGTAGTCGGTGTGGATCTCGTACGGGATCTCCGGGATCGGGCCACGCGCCAGGACCACCGCGGCGCGCAGCTCCTTCTGGAGCTCGATCGACGCCTTGATCCACTGCTTCGCGTCTTCGAGGCCGTCGGCGATGACCTCCTCGGTCACCTTCGGCGCGCCCCCTTCGTACAGGCGCCACGTGGCCTCGGTGCCGCCCGCCTCGACCATCATGATGGCGATGTCGCCGCTGTCGATCATGCGACCGGCGACGACGAGCTCGAAGGTGGACTCGGCGCTCTCCTCGAACGTCGGGTGCGCGATCCACTCGCTCCCCTGCCGCGACAGGCGCACCGCGCCGATCGGGCCGTCGAACGGGATGCCCGAGACGGTGAGCGCGGCCGACGCGCCGTTGATCGACAGGACGTCGTGCGGGTTGATCAGGTCGGCGCCCATGATCGTGGCCACGACCTGGACCTCGTTGCGGAAGCCCTCGGGGAAGCTGGGCCGCAGCGGGCGGTCGGTGAGGCGACAGGTGAGGATGGCGGGCTCGCCGGGACGGCCCTCACGACGGAAGACGCCGCCGGGGATCTTCCCGGCGGCGTACATGCGCTCCTCGACGTCGACGGTGAGCGGGAAGAAGTCGATCCCCTCCCGCGGCTTCGACGTGACGACGGTGCTCAGGATCGTGGTGTCGCCGACGCGGACGAGCACCGCGCCGTCGGCCTGGGGCGCGAGCTTCCCCGTCTCCAGGGTCATCTCGAGTCCGGCCGCATTGATCGGGCCGCTGACACGGATTGCGTCCGCCATGGGAACGCGCTCCTCTCTCACCCACTCGGGCGATCGGGCGAGGCGTGGCGATTCCCAGTTGTCGCCGTCCGGAGCGGTCCGTCGTGCGGCCGACCCGGGCGGTGGCGACTGACAACCGTCGTCGCGCTCGCAGTGGTTCTGATGTTCTCGGTTGTGCGGTCCGCTACCGGCGCAGGCCGAGCTTGGCGATCAGCGCGCGGTACCGCTCGACGTCGTTGCGCCGGAGGTAGTCGAGCAGCCGACGCCGCCGACCCACGAGCATGAGCAGGCCGCGGCGAGAGTGATGGTCCTTCTTGTGGACCTTCAGGTGCTCGGTCAGGTGGTTGATCCGTGCGGTGAGCAGGGCCACCTGGACCTCCGTCGAGCCGGTGTCGGACTCGTGGAGACGGTGCTCGGCGATCGTGGCGGTGGTATCGGGCATGCGCTGAGGGGATCTTTCGTGCTTGCAGACGGGCTGGTGAGGACCAGCGGACCAACGGAGGAGCCTACCAGAGGGGCGCCGGGGACCGACATCCCCCGTCGGACGGCCGGTTCAGAGGCCGAGAATCAGGACAGGGCGCGTCTCGTGTCGGCGACGTCGCGCTCGATCTGGTCGACCAGGGCATCGACCGAGTCGAACTTCACTTCCCCTCGCAATCTGCTCATGAAGCGCACCCGTGCGGCCTGCCCGTAGAGATCACCGTCGAAGTCGAGCACGTACGCCTCGAGCAGCGACGCGTCGGCCGACTGGTAGAACGTGGGCCGCCGACCGAGCGAGATGGCGGTCATGCGCTCCACCCCGTCGGCGCCGATGAAGGTGCCGGCGTAGATGCCGTCGGCCGGCAGGCAGACGCGGCCGGGGACGGCGACGTTGGCCGTCGGGTACCCGAGCTCCCTCCCCCGCCGGTCGCCCTCGACGACGGTGCCACGCACCTCGTGCGGCCGACCGAGCAGCGCGGCGGCGCCGGCGACGTCGCCCTCGGCGAGCAGCTCGCGGATGCGCGTCGACGTGTAGATCGTGCCGCCGGGCGCGGCCTCGAGCCCCACGCCGAGCACCTCGAACCCCAGCTCGGCCCCCATCTGCTGGAGCAGGGCGACGTCGCCACCGCGGGCGCGCCCGAAGTGGAAGTCGGCGCCCACCACCACGAGCCGCGCGTGTGCGGCGCCGACGAGGACCTCCCGCACGAAGTCGTCGGCGGGCTCGCGGCTGCGGGCCTCGTCGAAGTGCAGCACGAAGGCGAGATCGAGGTAGCCGGTGGCGTCGAGGAGCTCGAGCTTCTCCTCGGGCGACGTCAGCAGCGGCGGCGCCGACTCCGGGCGCACGACCTCGGCCGGGTGCCGGTCGAAGGTCACGCAGACCGCGGCAAGCTCGCGGGCGTCGGCGAGCTCGCGCACCAGACGGAGCACCGCGTGGTGGCCGAGGTGCACGCCGTCGTACACACCGATCGTCACGACCGCGCCGCGACTCCTCTCGGGACCGGTGAGCGCGTCGGAGAGCGCGGTGAGGTCGTCGACGATCCGCACGGCTCAGGACCCCGTGACCACGACGGCGGGTCGCAGCGCCGAGCCACGCGCGTCGTACACCGCGAGCAGGGTGCCGTCGGGACCGACGAGCGCGTACGGACCGTCGCCGCGCACCGCCAGCGCGCCACACGCGAACGACACCCCGTGGCTGACAGCTCGTGCCTGTTCGTCGTCGACGTCGACGCGCTCGAGATCGCGCATGGCGACGACGAGCGACAGCACGGCATCGTCGGGCGCGGCCTCGATGTCGGCCAGCAGCCGCGCCTCTTCGAGCGTGAACGATCCGACGCGCAGCCGCCGCAGCTCCGCGAGGTGGGCGCACCCACCGAGCGCGGCGCCGAGGTCGGCGGCCAGCGTGCGCACGTACGTGCCGCTCCCGCACTCGACCAGGAACGTGCCCTCCGGGTAGGCGCCCGGTTGGAACGACTCGAGCACGAAGCGGTCCACGTGCACGGGACGGGGCGCGCGCTCGACCACCTCACCGGCGCGCGCGAGCTCGTGCAGGCGACGCCCGCCGACCTTCACCGCCGACACCATGGGCGGCAACTGCTCGATGTCGCCCACGAAGTCCGGCAGCGCGCGCTCGACGTCGTCCCCGGTGATCGGCATCGGGGACTGGTCGACCACCTCGCCCGCGGCGTCGAGCGTGCTCGTCGCGATCCCGAACACCACACGTCCGCGGTAGGCCTTCCCCGACTCGGACAAGTAACGCAGCAGCCGCGTGGCGCGACCGAGCCCGACGAGCAGCACACCCGTGGCGTCGGGATCGAGGGTCCCCGCGTGACCGACCCGGCGCTGCCCGTAGACCTTGCGCAGCTTGGCGACGACGTCGTGCGACGTGAAGCCGGCCGGCTTGTCGACCACGACGAGACCGTCGCGCATCACGCGTGCAGGACTTAGAGGGCGTCGCGGATGTTCGCGACGACCGAGGGGATGTCGAGGGTCGACTCGAAGCCGGCCGCGAAGCGGTGGCCTCCCCCGCCGTGGTCGGCCGCGATGACGCGCACGTCGACGTCGCCGAGGGAGCGGAGGCTGACCCGCACCGATCCGTCGGCCTCTTCCTTGAGCACGCAGGTGACCTCGGCCTCGGTGGCCCGCCGGACGATGTCGATGAGGCCCTCGACCTCCTCCAGCGTGACGCCGTGCCGCTCGAGCATGTCCTGGGTGACCGCGGTCCACACGAACCGCCGCTCGGCGTCGAGCTCGGCGGCGGCGAGCGCCTCGCCCAGGAGCTTCAGGTACGCGAAGCGGTGCTCCTCGAACAGCTGGCGCGACAGGGCGGAGACCGGGACGTCGAAGGTGACGAGCTCACGTGCCAGGTCGAAGACGCTCGGGGTGGTGGTCTCGTACTGGAAGCGCCCGGTGTCGCACACGAGCGCCGCGTACAGGGCCACCGCGGCGTCGTTGGTGAGCGGCAGGCCCAGCTCGAGCACCAGCCGACGGACCAGCACCCCACTGGCGGCCGCGGCCGGGTCGATCACGTTGATGGTGCCGTAGCGGGTGTTCGACACGTGGTGGTCGAGCACGACGAGCTCGTGTGCGGCCTTGGCCGCGGGCTCGAGGTCGCCGAGCCGGCCGAGCGACCCGCAGTCGAAGGTGACCATGACGTCGGGTTCGCGCGGGAACTCGTCGGGACGGCTCAGGAGCTCCAGGCCCGGCAGCCCGCGGTAGTGCGGGGCCACCGAGAACGGGTGCGGGAACGAGGCCACGACGTTGTGGCCGCCGGCCCGCAGCACGTGGAACAGGCCGAGCAACGAGCCGAGGGCGTCGCCGTCGGGATTGATGTGGCAGGCCAACGCGACCTGATCGGCCTCGGCGACGGCAATGGCCGCGCGCGCGAGCTCGAAGTCGACGCCGGTGAGGGTCACTCGCCCGGATCCTCGGTGTCGTCACGATGGAGGTCGCGGATGATGGCCTCGATCCGGTCGCCGGCGGCGACGGCCGGGTCCTCGGTGAACGTCAGCTGGGGCGTGTACTTCAGCCGCACCTGGCGTCCCAATTCCGCGCGCAGGTGAGGGGCCGCCGCCCGCAACGCGGCGTGCGTGGTGACCCGTTGCTCCGGTGCAAGTTCCGGCACGACCCCCGTACCCCGCTTCTGCGCCCGCCCGAGCGCCGAATAGTAGACCGTCGCCTGACGCAGGTCGGCGCTCACGTCCACCCCGGTGATGGTGACCAGCCCGAGGCGCGGATCGCTGAGCCGCTCGAGCTCGTCGCCCAGCGCCTCGCGCACCACCTCGTTGACGCGCGCCATGCGCGGGTAACGCCGGGGCGCGTGGTGCCGGCTCACGTCTCCAACCAGGTGGTCTCGGTGCCGAGCAGCTCGATGGCCGGAGCGGCGGCGACGAACCGCTCGACCCCGTCGAGCAGGTGCTGCACGCGCCCGTCGCTCTCGGCCACGATCGCCACCGCGATCTCCGCCCGCTGCCACTGATCCTGGTGCGCGACCTCCGCCACCGAGACGTGGAACCGGTGGCGCAACCCGTCAACGATCGGGCGGATGGCGGCGCGCTTCGTCTTCAGCGACCGGCTCTCCGGGACGTGGAGGTCGAAGCTCATGGCCGCCGCGTGCACCGCCCCATCTTCGCGCCCGGGTACCCGTCCCGGTCCACACGGCGGCGACGGTTCCCGCAGCGTCAGTTCAGATGGCCCCGAGGAGGCCCCTCCCGCTGGTCGGCGCACCAGAGCGCGGTGGTGATGTGGCCGAGGTCGAGGGGATCGCCGTACCAGCGGGGCGTGCTCGCGGTCGCGTCGACGGATCCCGGCGGCGCGAGCCAGCAGACCGCCATCGCGGCCAGGACCGCGATCCGGCCAGGACCGCGATCGCGGGCGGACGGTCCCCGGCGTGCGCCGCGCGGGCCATGATCGCCCGGTGACCACCTGCGCCGCCGTGCTCCTCGCCGTGGCGTTGGTGCTGTCGGCGATCGACTGGCTCGCGGTCGCCACCGGCCGGACGTCGCTGGAGTACGCGTGCAAGCCGGCGGCGACGGTGGCGTTCCTCGCGACCGCGCTGGCATTGGATCTCGCGTCCGGCACCGAGCGCGCCTGGTTCGTCGCCGCGCTGGCGGCATGCCTCGCCGGCGACGTGCTGCTGATGCTCCCGCGGGACGTGTTCCTCGGTGGCCTCGCCGCGTTCGTGGTCGCGCACGTGTGCTTCACCATCGGGTTCGCCACCCTCGGCGCCGCCGGCACCCACCTGCTGATCGGCGCGGCCGTCGTCGCGCTGGTCGAGCTCCCGCTCGCGGTGCGCTTCGTGCGGGCGATGCGCGAGCACGGGCAGATGGCGCTCGTCGCGCCGGTGGTCGGCTACGTGATCGTGATCGGTGCGATGGCGACGGTCGCCATCGCGGTCGGCAACGCGTGGGCCATTGCCGG
Organism: uncultured Actinomycetes bacterium; assembly: GCA_963819475.1. Taxonomy (GTDB): domain Bacteria; phylum Actinomycetota; class Acidimicrobiia; order IMCC26256; family DASPTH01; genus DASUAS01. The sequence goes on along the minus strand of CAWFWE010000006.1, from coordinate 54,442 downwards.
CGCGGTGCTGTTCCTCGGGTCGGATGCGCTCATCGCCGAGACCCGCTTCGTCGCGCCTCGCGCATGGGGACCGCTCGCGGTGATGGTCACGTACCACCTGGCGCTGGCCGGCCTGGTGCTGAGCCTCGTGTGAGTCAGTACGCGTCGAGGATGTCGACGACGAACACGAGCGTGTCGGTGCCCTTGATCTTCCCGTCGCTGCTGCCGGAGGTGCCGTAGCCCTTGTCGGGCGGCACGACGAGCAGCACCTGCGAGCCGACCGTCTGCCCGACGAGGCCCTCGTCCCACCCCGCGATCACGCTGCCGGTGCCGATGGCGGTGTCGATCGGCTGGGCGCGGCCCCAGGAGGAGTCGAACTGCTTGCCGTCCCACTTCACGCCGGTGTAGTGGACGGTGATGGTCTGGCCGGCGGTGACGGCCGGGCCGGCGCCCTTGATCAGGACCTGCGTGACCAATTTGGGTCGGCGCCGCCGCGCCCGCGGGCACGGTGACCGTCGGGTTGCCGTCGGCGGCGAGGCGCACGGTGGGCAGGCCGGCGACCGGAGCGACCGGGGCACCGGTGGCGCGGGCGAGCGGCGTGCGGACCGTCTTGACGTCGATCACGAACAACAGCGTGTCGGTCTTCTTCACTGCGGGGTTGTTGAGCCGCTTGGCGAGGCCGTCCTTCGGCGCGATGGCCACGAGCAGGCGCGAGCCCACGGTCTTGCCGGTGAGGCTCGTGACCAGCTGGGTGGCGGTCTTCGACGGGTCGAGGGTCAGCGAACCAGGCGTGTTCCCGAACGAGGTCTCGAGCTCCTTGCCGGTGCGGCCGTCGACGAGCACGTAGTCGAAGGTGATCGTCTGGCCCTTGGTGAGGGCGGCGCCGGTCCCGGCCGCGACCACCTGGTTCGTCGTCTTCTTCACCCGGAACGGCGTGTCGAAGGTGACGGTCGGCTTGGCCGCGGCGTCGCCGGTCACCCTGATGGCGGCCAGCGGCCCGTCCGCGGCTCCGGCCATCGGGGCGGCGACGCCCAGGGCGGCGAGCGCGGACGAGAGCAGGAGGACGAGGACGGCAGCGCGGCGCACGACGGCAGCTTTCCGTGGACGGCGAACAGCTGCGCAGGCTACCGGCGGCCGGGCGAGGGCCGATCGCGGCCCCCTCAGTGGGCACTCAGGTCGCGGCCGGGCCGCTACCCGCGTGCGATCTCCTTGAGGTCGTAGGTCTCGATGACGTCTTCCGGCTTCAGGTCCTGGTAGTTCTCGAGCCCGATGCCGCACTCGAACCCGGACTGCACCTCGCGCACGTCGTCCTTGAACCGCCGCAACGACGCGATGGCACCGTTCCAGATGACCACGCCCTCGCGGAGGAACCGGACCTTCGAACCGCGGGTGATGGTGCCGGTGCGCACGTAGCACCCGGCGACCTTGCCGACGCGGGGCACGGAGAAGACCTCGCGGACCTCCGCCTCGCCGGTGACCACTTCCTCGAACTCGGGCTTGAGCATGCCGATGAGCGCCGATTGCACGTCTTCGAGCACCTGGTAGATGACCTCGTAGAGGCGCATCTCCACGCCTTCGAGCTGCGCGAGCTCGCGTGCCTTCCGGTCGGGACGCACGTTGAACCCGATGACGGTCGCGTTCGAGACGGACGCCAGGTTGATGTCGGACTCGTTGACCCCGCCGACGGCGCGGTGCACGAACGAGAGGCGCACCTCCTCGTGCTCCTGGTCGACCTTCCGCAACGAGTCGGTCAGCGCTTCGAGCGACCCTTGGACGTCGGCCTTGAGCACCAGGTTGAGCGTGGCGACCTCGCCGCGCTGGACCATGGCGAAGATGTCTTCCAGGCGCGCACCGCCGGACAGGCTCATCGGGTGCTTCAGGCTGGCGGCCCGGCGCCGGTAGGCGCGGGCCTCGGCCACCGTGCGCGCCGTCTTCTCGTCGGGGGCGGCGCGCAGCTCGTCGCCCGCGAGCGGGACGTCGTCGAGGCCGAGCACCTCCACCGGCGTGGACGGGCCGGCCTCCTGCACCTGCTGGCCGTTCTCGTCGAACATGGCACGGACCTTCCCCCACGCGCCGCCGGCCACCATCGGATCGCCGACGCGGAGGGTGCCGCGCTCCACGAGCGCGGTGACCACGGGGCCACGGCCCTGGTCGAGGTTCGACTCGAGCACCAGCGCGCGTGCCGGCACCTTGGGGTTCGCACCGAGCTCTTCGACCTCCGCGACCAGCAGGATCGACTCGAGCAGATCGTCGACGCCGATGCCCGCGGGTGGTGCGACGTCGACGACGATCGTGTCGCCACCCCACGCCTCGGGAACGAGCTCGCGCTCGACGAGCTGCTGGCGGACACGTGTGGGATCGGCGTCTTCGCGGTCGACCTTGGTGACCGCGACGATGATCGGCACCTCCGCCGCCCGCGCGTGGTTGATCGCCTCCGCGGTCTGCGGCATCACACCGTCGTCGGCCGCCACCACGAGGATGGCGATGTCGGTGGCGTTGGCGCCACGGGCGCGCATGGCGGTGAACGCCTCGTGGCCAGGGGTGTCGATGAAGGTGATCGGGTGCCCGTTGTGCACCGTCTTGTACGCACCGATGTGCTGCGTGATGCCACCCGCCTCGCCGGCGACGACGTTGGCGTGACGGATGTTGTCGAGCAGCGTGGTCTTGCCGTGATCGACGTGGCCGAGCACGGTGACGATCGGGGCGCGCGGCTCCAGGTTGGCGTCGTCCTCCTCGTCGTCGTCGCCGAGCAGCGCCTGCAGCTCGAGCTCGGCCTCCTGGCCGGGTTCGACGAGCAGCACCTCGGCGCCCAACGCCTCGGCGATGAGCTCCACCATCTCGTCGGCCAGCGACTGCGTGCCGGTGACCATCTCGCCGGCGTCGAAGAGCAGGCGTACGAGGTCGGCCGTCGTGCGGTTCAGCTTCGGTGCCAGCTCCTGGATGGTGCTGCCGCGCTCGACGACGATCTCGCCCTCGGGCACCGGCGCGTCGGCCGGCGTGAGCTGCGGCATCGACGCGGGCCCGAGGTCCTCGAAGTCGCGACGACGACGCTTCTTGCGCCGGGGTCGCTGGCCCTGCGGGCCGGGGCGACCGCGTCCACCAGGACCGCCGCCCGGACCACCGCCGGGACCGCCGCGGCCACCGGGACCACCGCCGGGACCACCACCGGGACGCTGGAAGCCGCCACCACCGCCACCACCACCACCGCCACCACCGGGGCGTTGGAAGCCACCACCGCCACCGCCACCACCGCCACCGCCGGGGCGTTGGAAGCCGCCACCGCCACCGCCACCACCGCGCGGTCCGCCGCCTCCGCCGGAGCCGGGCACGACGCGCGGGCCCGGCGGGGGCGGGATCCGGCGACCGCCGGGTGGCGGCGGGATCGGACGTCCGGTCACACTGCGCGGCGGGGCCGCCGGCGCGGGCGGCTCGGCCGGTGCGGCGGGCTCGGCGGGCGCCGCGGCCACGGGAGCGGGGGCCTCGGCGACGGGCGCGTCGGCGGCGGCCGCGGCAGGCCGCTCGGCGGGCGCGGGAGAGGGAGCGGGTGCCGAGGGTGCCGGTGCCGCGGGAGCGGGCGCAGGAGCAGGAGCCGCCGGGGCCGGTGCCGGCGCGGGGCGCGGAGCGGGCGCGCCGCCTTCGGGGATCACCCCGGTGGAGCGCACCACACGGTGAGGCGCGGCCGCCGGCTCGGCGTCGGCGGCAGGCACCTCGACCGGCGCCGGGGCGGGCGCGGGCTCCTCGGTGACGCCCTCGGGACGCGGCACCTCGATGGCCGGCTCGGCCTGGGCCTTCTCCCTCGCCGCGGCGCGCCGCGACTTGGGCTCGGGCTCGGGCGCCTCGACGATCGGGTCGCGCCGCAGGCCCTCGGAGTCGGCCAGTCGACGGACGCGATCCGCGGAGGGATCGTCGATGCTCGACGAGTGGCTCTTGACGCCGATCTTCAGGCGCTCGGCGAGATCGAGCACCACCTGGTTCTCGACGCCGAGCTCCCTCGCCAGCTCGTAGACCCGGATCTTCTTCGTAGCCAAGCTGGTTGCCTTCTTCCTCTACTTCTCGGGCATCAGTTTCGCGCGCAGACGGCGGATGTCGTCGTCCTCGATCGTGGTGCGTAGCGCCCGGCCGACGGCTCGCCGTCGTTGCGCCTCCTCGAGGCACTCCGCCGGATGGTCCCGGCAGAGCCAGGCACCCCGTCCCGGCCCCGCCCCGGGCTCCAGCCCGGTCGGGGTGCGACGGAAGCGCACCAACTCCTCCACGGCCGCCGCCCGCCGGCACCCGATGCAGGTCCGGACGGGCGCGACCCCTCGCGCGCTAGCCGTCAGCCCCCTCCGTCGAATCGACCGTGACCGGCTCGCCCCCGGTGGGCGCCGGCACTTCCTCGTCGGCCTCGTCGGCGTCGGCGGCCGCCGGCGCTTCGGCGGCTGCCGGAGCCTCGGGCGGGGCACCGGCGCCGTCCGCGGCTTCGCCCTCACCGACCGGCGGCACCGGCGCCGCGTAGCCCGCCTCGGCGGCGGAGATGGCCTCGCCGCCCTCGGCCGGCTGCCACACGAGCTCGCCGCTGTCGTTGGTGACCCACTCGCCCTCGGCGTACTCGACGCCGCCGCCGGACTCCTCCTCCGCGAGCTGGGTCTCGCTCTTGATGTCGACGCGCCACCCGGTGAGGCGCGCCGCGAGGCGCGCGTTCTGACCTTCCTTGCCGATGGCCAGCGAGAGCTGGAAGTCGGGGACGATCACCTCGGCGGTCCCGGTGTCGGGGTGGATCCGGACCTCGCGCACGCGCGCCGGCGCCAAGGCCTTCATCACGAACTCCGACGCGTCGTCGCTGTACGGGACGATGTCGACCTTCTCGCCGCGCAGCTCGTTGACGACCATGCGGACGCGCGAGCCGCGCGCGCCGACACAGGCGCCGACCGGGTCGACGTTGTTGTCGTTCGACGCGACCGCGAGCTTGGTGCGGTGACCGGGCTCCCGCGCGATCGCCTTGAGCTCGACCACGCCGTCGACGATCTCCGGCACCTCCAGCTCGAACAGCCGCTTCACCAGGCCGGGGTGCGTGCGCGACACGACGATCTGCGGGCCCTTGGCCGTCTTGCGCACCTCGACGATGTAGGCCTTCAACCGGCTGCCGTGGTCGTAGTGCTCGTTCTGCACCTGCTCGGCCTGCGGGAGCAGGGCCTCGACCTTGCCGAGGTCGAGCAACGTGTAGCGGGCGTCGGTCTGCTGGATGATACCGGTGACGATGTCGCCCTCGCGGCCCGCGTACTCCTCGTACTTCATCTCGCGCTCCGCCTCGCGGATGCGCTGGAAGATGACCTGCTTGGCGGTCTGCGCGGCGATGCGGCCGAAGTCGTCGGGGGTGTCGTCCCACTCGCGGGTGACGTTGCCGTCCTCGTCGAGCTCCTGGGCGATCACCTTGATCGCGCCGGTCTCCATGTCGATCTCGACCAACGCCTCCTCGGCGGCGTCGGGCATGCGCTTGTAGGCGGTGAGCAGCGCGTTCGCGAGCGCCTCGAGCATGATCTCGATCGAGATGCCCTTCTCGCGCTCGATGTTCTCGAGCGCCTCCATCATGTCGGAGTTCATGGCCGTACCGGTTCCGTCTGGGAGGTGGTGTTCATGGTGCTGGCTTTCCGGGAGTTGCTGGTCTTCTGGGTTCTTCCCCGCTTGGGCTGCGGGCCCCACTCGAACACCGTGCGCGCCTGCGCGACGTCGTCGTAGTGGAGGTGTTCGGTGGCGCCGTCGTCGAGGGTGAGGTCGATGCCCGACTCCCCCGCGCCGGTGAGCACGCCGCGCACCCGCCGGGTGGGACGGTCGTCGGCGGCACGGGTCTTCACCGAGACGGTCTCGCCGACCGCGGCGCCGAAGTGCGCCGGCGTGCGCAACGGCCGTTCCAGTCCCGGGCTGCTGACCTCGAGCGTGTAGGGCCCGGGGACGAGCGAGTCGAGCGGCGGGCGGTCGAGCGCGGGCGAGATGGCCTCGGTGGCGGCGGCGATGCCCTCGAGGTCGATGCCCCCGGGCCGGTCGACGAGCACGCGCAGCACGCGCGCCTTGCCGGAGCCACTCAGCTCGACGTCGTAGAGCGCGAGGCCCAGGGCGTCGACGACGGGTTCCACGGATCGCACGACCGTCTCGATGTCCATGATCCACCCGCCTTTCAACGTCGTGCTCCGGCTCCCTGGTGGCAAGAAAAAACGTGGGCTTGCGCCCACGTCTCCTACGGACCGCTGGGGACCGGTGGGTCTCGTCTACCTACCTACCGAACCACACGAGTATACCCGACCCCGCCGTCGTTTTCCGGAGGACAAACCCCGCGAACCGGCGGCGACCGGTCAGTCGTCGTCGAGCCCGCCGAGGGCCTGCTGGCGGGCCTTCTCCACGTCGACCGCGCCGATGCGGTCGTGGAACTCGGCGAGGTGGCCGTGGATCTCGGCGTCGGTGTGGTTCGGGTACTTGGCGATCGCCCGGGCCAGGCGGTCCTCCTCGTTGAGGCGGGCCACCAGCTGGGCGACGGGCGCGTGGCGGAGCGACGGGTCGTCCTCGAACATGTAGCCGAGCTGCCCGGCGAGCTTGCCGACCGAGGGTCCGGAATCGTGGTCAGACACCGAAGATCTCCCTGAGCTCCATCGGGACGGGCGTGTCGAGCTGCTCGTAGGTGCACGACGCGGGGGTGCGGTCCGGGCGCCACCGCTGGAAACGCGCGGTGTGGCGGAACCGGTCGCCCTGCAGGTGCTCGTACGCGACCTCGGCGACCAGCTCGATGCGCAGCGGCTCCCACGAGAGGTCCTTGCCCGCGTTCCACCGGCTCTGCGCACCGGGCCGGCGTTGCTCGCTCGAGGACGCGGCCTCGGCGTCGGCCTCGGCCCACTCGCGCCACGGGTGCCCGTCGAGCGCACCGGCCCGGTAGGGCTCGAGCTCGCCGAGGAGCTCGGCGCGGGCCCCGGCGGAGAAGCTGCTCGCCACTCCCACATGGTGCAGGACGGCGTCGTCGTCGTACAGCCCCAGCAGCAACGACCCCACGCCGGCGCCGTCCTTGTGCATGCGGAACCCGCCGACCACGCAGTCGGCGGTGCGCAGGTGCTTCACCTTCTGCATCGTCCGCTTGCCCTCTTCGTACGCGCCGTCGAGCGGCTTGGCGACGACGCCGTCGAGCCCGGCGCCCTCGAAGCGCTCGAACCACTCCTCGGCCAGCGCCCGGTCGGTGGTCGCGGGCGTGAGCAGCACCGGCGACTCTGCGTCGGCCAGGGCCTGTTCGAGCCGGGCGCGCCGGTCCCGGAACGGGAGCGCGCGGAGATCGTCGTCGCCCTCGGCCAGGTAGTCGAACGCGACGAACGACGCCGGCGTCTCCCCTGCCAGCATCTCGACGCGCGACGCAGCCGGGTGGATCCGCAGCGAGAGGAGGTCGAAGTCGAGGCCGTGGTCGGTGGCGATCACGATCTCGCCGTCGACCACGCAGCGCTCGGGGAGCTGCTGGCGCAACGGGTCGACGAGGTCGGGGAAGTAGCGGGTCAGCGGCCGTTCGTTGCGGCTGCCGATCTCGATCTCGTCGCCGGCGCGGAACACGATGGCGCGGAAGCCGTCCCACTTGGGCTCGAACAGGAAGTCGCCGGCCTTGCCGCCGCTGGTGGGGAGCTCGCGCGCCAGCTTGGCGAGCATCGGCGACACCGGGGGTTCGATGGGGAACACCGGGGCCTCAGTAGGCGCGGGCCACGAGCGCCACGAGGTCGGGCTCGTCGACGCTGTCGGGCAGGGAGCCGTCGGCGCGCACGAGACACCGCACGGTGATGCCGCCCTGTGCGAGCTCGGCCTCCCCCTCGACTCCCACCGCGTCCCACGGGACGCGCGCCCAGCCGTCGGCGGCGGCGGCGCGGGCGGCGTCGAGGGTCGTGACGTCGGCGGTGTGCTCCTCGCGCATCGCAGTGGCGGCGTCGAGCAGCCCGCGATGCTGCCGCTCGAGCTCGGCGGTGACCGCGCCGGTGATGCCGTCGAGGGGTATCGCGGTCTTGCGGTCCTCGTCGCCGGTCACGATCCGTCGCACGAGCGTCGCCACGCCCTCGGCGAGGTCGCGCGGGCCGACCTCCAGCCGGATCGGGACCCCCTTGAGCTCCCAGTCGGTGGCGCGCCGGCCCATGGAGACGTCCGCGCGCGCGTCGAGCTGCACGCGGACCCCGGCGGCGGACAGCTCGTCGGCGAGCGCACGACAGCGCGCCACGACGTCGCCCTCGTCGCGCACCGCGAGGACGACGACCTGGATGGGCGCCAACCGGGGCGGCACACGGAGGCCGTCGTCGTCGCCGTGCGCCATCACCAACGCGCCCACCATGCGGGTCGTCGAGCCCCACGAGGTGGTCCACGCCGTTTGTTGCGTGCCGTTCTCGTCGAGGAACTCGATGCCGAAGACGCGGGCGAAGTTCTGGCCGAGCTCGTGACTGGTGCCCATCTGCAGCGCCTTGGTGTCCCCCATCATGGCCTCGCAGGTGAACGTGTTGTTCGCGCCCGCGAATCGCTCACGGGCGGTCTTGAGCCCGGGGACGACGGGCAGCGCGAGCACGTTCACCATGAAGTCCTCGTACACGTCGCGGAGGATGCGGACCGTGTAGGCCCGGGCGTCCTCACAGGTGGCGTGCGCGGTGTGGCCTTCCTGCCAGAGGAACTCGCTGGTGCGCAGGAAGAGCCGGGGCCGCAGCTCCCAGCGCACGACGTTGGCCCACTGGTTCAGCAGCAGCGGGAGGTCGCGGTAGCTCTGGATCCACTTGGCCATGAACTCGCCGACGACGGTCTCGCTGGTGGGCCGGACGACGATCGGCTCCTCGAGCTCCTTGCCCCCCGCGATGGTGACCACCGCCAGCTCGGGGCTGAAGCCCTCGACGTGCTCCGCCTCCCGCTGCAGGTAGGACTCGGGGATGAAGAGCGGGAAGTAGGCGTTCTCGGCGCCGCAGGCCTTGATCCGGGCGTCCACCTCGGCCTGCATCCGCTCCCAGATGGCGTAGCCGTAGGGCCGGATGACCATCGTCCCCCGGACGGGACCGTTCTCGGCCAATTGGGCCTTCTGGAGGACGTCCTGGTACCAACGCGGGAAGTCGTCGGCACGGGGGGTGAGGACCGGGGCCTTCGTCTTCGCCATGGAGGCAGGGTAGCCACGGCGAAATCCCACAGATCTGATCGAAAATATTTCCGACCTCGCTGCTGGTATTTAACCCGAAAACCCGGTAAGTTCGTCAGCTATGGCGATCGATGTGCGAGAGCTCCGCGCCCAGCCCCTGGACCAGGAGGTCGAGGCCGAGCTGGTGAAGTTCGAGGACGGCGTCCAGCGCTACCTCGCCGGCGAGATCGACGACGACACGTTCCGCGTGTTCCGGCTCAACCAGGGCATCTACGGCCAGCGGCAGGGCGGCCACAACCAGATGCTCCGGGTGAAGATCCCCTACGGCAAGGTCGAGCCCGACCAGCTGGAGATGCTCGGCCACATCGCCGAGCGCTACTCCCGGGGCTGGGGCCACCTCACGACGAGGCAGAACACCCAGTTCCACTTCGTGCAGCTGGAGGACACCCCCGAGGCGCTCCGGCTCCTCGCGTCCGTCGGGCTCACCAGCCGGGAGGCGTGCGGCGACACCGTGCGGAACGTCACCGGCTGCCACCTCGCCGGGGCCTGCCCTTACGAGGTGCTCGACATCAGCCCGTGGGCCGAGGCCACCAAGGACCTCTTCCTGCGCAACCCGATCGCGCAGCGCATGCCGCGCAAGTTCAAGATCAACTTCTCGGGCTGCGCCACCGACTGCGGCCAGGCGATGTTCAACGACGTCGGCGTGATCGCGGTCAACCGCCCGCGTCCCGACGGCACGGTCGAGCCCGGCTTCCGGGTGTTCATGGCCGGCGGCCTCGGTGCCAACCCGCACCCGGCGCTCGCGCTCGAGGAGTTCACCTCGCGGGAGGACCTCCTCCCCACCATCGAGGCGATGCTCCGGGTGCAGGACCACCACGGCAACCGCGACAACAAGCTGCGGGCCCGCATGAAGTGGCTGGTCGACACCATGGGGGAGGACGAGCTGCGCGAGCGCATCTTCAAGGAGCGGAAGTTCCTGCCCGCATCGTCGTCGTGGCCGGGTGGCGTCCCCTCGGTCGTGCAGGAGCGGGGCGACGCGCCCGTGGGCATGGGCACCGCGGTGAGCGCCGACGGCGGGCTCATCGGCTCCGGCGCCACGCCGGTCCAGTTCAAGGGCCTCACCCCGTTGCAGCAGTGGGATACCGCCAACGTCGTGCGCGGCCGGGCCAACGGCACCGTGAGCGTGTACGCCTACTGCCGCCTCGGCGACATCACCACCACGCAGTTCCGGGCGCTCGCCCAGATCCAGCGCGACTTCGGCATCGAGGTACGCATCACCAACCGGCAGAACTTCGCCCTGCGCGGCCTCACCGAGGAGCAGCTCCCCGACCTGCACGCGCGGCTGGCGGAGCACGGGATGGCCGAAGCGGGCGCCGAGCTCGCGCGCGACGTCGTGTCGTGCCCGGGCGCCGACACCTGCAACCTCGCGGTCACGCAGTCGCGCGGTCTCGCCGCCGACATCGGCGACGCGCTCGAGAAGGCCGGCCTCGCCGAGGTGGGCGGCGTGCGCATCAACATCTCCGGCTGCACCAACTCGTGTGGCCAGCACCACGTCGCCGACATCGGGTTCCTCGGCCTCGAGCGCCGTGCCCACGGGCGCGCCGCACCCGGCTACCAGATGGAGCTCGGCGGCCACGTCACCAACATGACGATCGCGTTCGGCAAGAAGGCCACGAAGCTCCCGGCCAAGCGGGCGTCCGAAGCCGTGGTGCGGGTCGTCGAGCAGTTCGCCGGTGAGCGCGACGCGGGCGAGGCGTTCTCGTCCTGGCTCGAACGGGCCGGTGGCGCCGCGGTCGTGGGCAAGACCCTCACCGATCTCGACGAGTTCCCCACGCCCGACGAAGCGCCGGACTACTACATCGACTTCGACGAGACCGGACCCTATGTCGCGGAGGTCGGCGACTCGGAGTGCGCGACGTGACCGCCATCGAGACGGAGGCGCCGGATCTCGCAGATCTCGCACGCGTCTCCGCGGACCTCGAGCAGGAGCCGGCGTCGTCGGCGATCAAGTGGGCGTGGGAGACTTTCGGTGACGGCGCGGTGCTGGCCGCGTCGTTCCAGGACTGCGTGCTCATCGATGTCGCCACGCAGGTCGTCCCCGAGCTCGAGGTCGTGTTCCTCGACACGCAGTACCACTTCGCGGAGACGCTCTGGTTCGTCGAGCAGGTGCGCGAGCGCTACGACCTGAACATGCGGGTGATCACGCCGCAGATCGCGCCGGACAACCTCTGGCAGATCGACCCCGACGAGTGCTGCGCCATGCGCAAGGTCGAGCCCCTCGCCCGTGCCCTCGAGGGCAAGTCGGCGTGGCTCACCGGGCTCCGGCGCGACGAGGCGCCGACCCGCGCCAACGCGCCCATCGTCGGGTTCGACGTCGGGCGGGGCATCGTGAAGGTGAACCCGATCGCCAACTGGTCGCACGACGACATCGACGGCTACATCGCCGATCGCGGTCTGCCGGTGCACCCATTGCGCGACAAGGGCTATCCCTCGATCGGCTGCTGGCCGTGCACCAACCCGGTGAAGGAAGGCGACGACCCGCGCGCCGGTCGGTGGTCGAGCAGCGGCAAGTTGGAGTGCGGCCTCCACGGCTGGACACCTTCCGCGTCACCTGCTTGAGCGTCCACGACGTCGCCGCGTCCGGCTTCGGCGCCGAGGCCGCGGCGTACGAGCGGGCCCGGCCGTCGTACCCGGCGGACGCGGTCGAGTGGATCGTCGACTCGCTCCGTCTGCGGGCGCGCGCGCGGGTGTGCGACCTCGCCGCCGGCACCGGCAAATTCACCCGCCTGCTCGACGCGCGCCTGCCCGCCGCCGAGCTGGTCGCGCTCGAACCGGTGGAGGGCATGCGCCGCTTCCTCGCCGCCTCCCTGCCGCAGGTCCCGGTGGTGTCGGCGGCCGCCGAGGCGTGCCCGTTCGCGCCGGCGTCGTTCGACGGCATCACGGTGGCCCAGGCCTTCCACTGGTTCGACGCCCGGCGCGCCCTGGAGGAGTTCCACCGCGTGCTGCGGCCGGGTGGGCGGCTGGCGCTGGTGTGGAACGCGCGTGACCGCTCGGTGCCGTGGGTCGACCACATCTGGTCGATCATGGACGGCGTGGAGAAGCGCGCGCCGTGGCGGGCGCACGACGAGTGGAAGGAGTCGGCCTTCGTGGAGACCCCGTGGTTCGGGCCCCTGACCGAGGCGACGTTCCACCACGAACAGGTGCTGACGCCCGACGACCTCGTCGAACGCGTGCGCAGCGTGAGCCACGTGGCGGTGCTGCCTCCCGACCGACGCGAGGCCGTGCTCGACGAGGTGCGCACGCTGCTGCGGACCGACCCGGCGACCGTCGGCCGCGACCAGCTCGCGCTCCCCTACCGTGTCGACGCGTACTGGGCCGAGAGGAGCTGACCGCGTGCCACTGTCGATCTACGAGCTGACGGTCTCGTCGAGCGCACCGCGGGAGACGGTGTTCGAGGTGCTCGCCGACGCGACGCGGTGGCGCGAATGGGCGGGGCCGATGATCGCGACGTCGGAGTGGGAGCGAGAAGGCGACCCCGCTCCGGGTGGGGTCGGCGCGATCCGGCGCCTGGGGCGTCCACCGGCGTTCGCGTTCGAGGAGATCCTCGAGTACGACCCGCCGCACCACCTGGCGTACACCATCGTCCGCGGCGTGCCCGTCCGGGGCTATCACGCCGACATCGACCTCGTCCCGACCGCGGACGGGGGAACCGCCATCCGTTGGGCGGGGGCGTTCGAGCCCAAGGTCCCGGGCACCGGCGCGCTCTTCGCCGCGGTCCTGGGGCGCATCGTGCACGGCTACGCGACGTCGGCGGCCGCGGAAGCCGAACGGCGAATCACGACGTCCTGATCAGCCGCTCGTGGCCACGGCCTCCAGGTCGCGGTCCCGGCACGTCTTCGGCGCGGTCACCGGGTCGCACCGGGCGATCGCAGTCCCGGGCAGCTTCACCACGTACTGCCCGATGGTCGGATCGGGCACCGGGTAGTCGGTCCCGACGATCTGCGCGCCGCTCGCGATCGTGTGGGTGGCACGGGTCAGGTCGTTGGCGCGCGCCTCGACGGCGTCGGCATCGGCCTGGGTGCGGACGATCATGTGCTCGCGGAGGAGCTTGCGCGTCCGAGCCTGGGGAACGGGGACCGACATGATCGCCGCGTACGGAACCGCGTCCGACCGGGCGATGGCGAACATGGCCCGATTCTCGAGCGTCGGATGACCGTCCAGGTACGTCGCGCGGCGGACGTCGGAGTTGAAGACGACCATGACCCGCCCCCGCGTCCTCTGCAGCGTCGGCCACCCGGTCCCGACGATCGCAGCCCGCAGCGTCGCCCGCTTCCCACGCACCTCGTCGGGTGTGATGAGGTCCTTGCCGAACACCCCACGGACCACTCCGTCGAGGCGCTCGAGCGCCGCGGCGTCCCACGCGCTGAGCTGGTTGTCGGCGGCGAACTTGTCGATCGCCTGCTGCAGCACGGCATTCGAACCGACCGGCAGTTCTTTCAGCTCCACGAAAATCGACAAAGGCAGGTGATCCGGGTTCGCGGCCGACCACTGCTGCACCGTCGAGAGACAGGCCTCGAGCGTCGCGCAGTTCGACGCCTGGTCGACGATCACCGAGTGGTAGACGGGGAACGTCGGCCCGTTCTGGACATCGAGCTCCAAGCTGCGGATGCCTTGCGCGAGCTGCACGTCGAGCGCCGGATGTTCATAGTCGGCGGGCTCGTTGGGCTTCAGCTCACGTGGCGGCCGCACGTGGTAGCTGTTGTGGGTCCCGAGCACCTGAACCTGGTTGACGCGCAGCGTGCCGTCTTCGGGGAACCGGCCCGACTTCGCGAACGCAGGCGCCTGCATCAGCGCGAGCGCGGCGACGGCGAGCGTCGCTGCCACCGTTGCGAGTCGTCGCATGGTCCGTCCCGTGCGTGGGCGTCGGGCATCGTGTACACCCGACCGTGATCGTCGCCCGGCCTCGGGGATAGGGCCAAAGGACCTAGCGTGCCGGCATGTGGATCCGGCGGGGGTTCGGGCTCGTGCTCCTCGTCGTCGGCCTGGTCTGGTTCTTCCAGGGCGTCGGCGTGATCGAGGGATCGTTCATGACCGGCGAGGCGGTCTGGGCGGTGATCGGCGTCGTGTGCGCGGCCGGCGGTGCCGTGCTCGTGCTCCGTCCGCCGTCGCGCGTGTAGGACGAGCGTCAGTCCGCGATCTCGCGGATCTTGTCGATCTTCTCGTCGCTGCGGTTGGCGTCGAGACCCTGGATCTGCAGGAGCTCCTCGCGCGTCGCTGCCGCGATCGCTTCCGCGTTCTCGTCGGCCGCGGCCAGGCGCGCCTCGATGCCCTCGGCGACGATCTTCTCGGCCTCGTCGACCAGCGCGGTGACCATGTCGGCCTCGGGGACGACGCGTACGACCTTGCCGCGCACGAAGAGGTGGCCCTTGCCCCGCCCCGCCGCGATGCCGAGGTCGGCACCCGCCGCTTCGCCGGGCCCGTTCACGACGCAGCCCATCACCGCGACCTGCAGCGGGATGTTGCGGGTCTCGAGCGCGGCCATGGCTTCGCGCGCCACCGTGATCACGTCGACCTCGGCCCGCCCGCACGACGGGCACGCGATGAGGTCGAGGCCCTTGCGCTCGCGCAGGCCCATGGCCTCCAGCAGCTGGCGGCCCGCCTTCGCCTCCTCGACGGGGTCGGCGGTGAGCGAGAACCGGATGGTGTCGCCGATGCCCTCGGCGAGCAGCGTGGCGATGCCGGCGGTCGACTTGACCAGGCCCGCGGGCAGCGGCCCGGCCTCGGTGACGCCGAGGTGGAGCGGCGCGTCGACGGTCTCCGACAAGAGGCGGTACGCGTCGATCATCACCGGCACGTTCGACGACTTCACCGAGATCTTGACGTCCTCGAACCCGACCTCGGCGAAGTAGGCGAGCTCGCGCTGGGCCGACGCGACCAGCGCTTCGGGCGTCGGTCCGCCGTACTGCTTCGAGATGTCGGGGTCGAGCGAACCGGCGTTCACGCCGATGCGGATGGGCAGGCCGCGGTCCTTGGCCTCGCGCGCCACCGCCTTGATGTGCTCCGGTTTGCGGATGTTGCCCGGGTTGAGCCGGAGGCCGGCGACCCCTGCCTCCATCGCCGCCAGCGCGAGCTTGTACTGGAAGTGGATGTCGGCGATCAGCGGCACCGGGGAGCGGGGCACGATCTGCGCCAGCCCCTCGGCCGCGGGCTCCTCGTTGCAGGTGCAGCGCACGATGTCGCAGCCGGCGGCGGCGAGGGTGTAGATCTGCGCCAGTGTGCCGTCGACGTCCGCCGTCTTCGTGGTCGTCATCGACTGGACGGTGACCGGCGACCCCCCGCCCACCGGCACCGGCCCGACGCGGATGCGGCGGGTGATCCGGCGGGGCGAGGTCGTGGTCGTAGGCACCCGACGACTACTGACCGAGGTGGCGGATGTCGAGCACCATCGAGGACAGACCGAGGAACAGGATCGGGATGAGCAGCACCACGCTCACGGGGATGAGCTTGCGGTAGTCGACGTACACGCGCCGGTTGCGCACCTTCGACGCGACCCACTCGTAGAGCACGACGACCGCGTGGCCGCCGTCGAACGGGAGGATCGGCAGGAGGTTGAACACGGCGAGGATGAAGCTGATCTGCCCGAGGAGGAGCAGCAGCAACCAGACGTTGTTCCCGATGATCTCGCTGCCGGTGTCGACGATGCCGATGAGCGACATGGGCCGGTTGAGGTCCTGGCTCGATCCCGCCTTCGGGGCCGCCGAGGTGAAGCCCTGCGACGCCGACGTGCTCACGCCCGACGGCGAGAGCCGGTCGCCGAGGATGTGGGTGAAGCCGGTGAAGATCGACCCCATCGACTTGAACGTCTCGGGCACGGCCTCGACGACGCCGACGTCGCGGATCTTCAAGCCGGGCGCGACCCCGAGGAATCCCTGGCCGCCCTGGCGCCTGGGTGTGGCGGGGAGGTCGACCTGCGCGCCGTCACGCTCGACGGTGAGGTCGAGCTGCCGGCCGGGGCTCTTTTCGATACTCGACTTGAGCTGATCCCAGTCGGAGATCGGGGCGCCGTTGATGGCGACGATCTTGTCGCCGTTCTGCAGCCCGGCCTCGTGGGCGGCGCTGCCCACCGAGACCTGGTTGACGGTGGTGTTGGGGCCGTCGCTCACGCGGCCCTGCCCGGCGATCACCAGGAAGATCAGGAGGAACGCGATGATCAGGTTCACGGTGACCCCGGCGAGGATCACGGTGAGCCGCTTGCCGGGGGTGCCCTGCCGGAAGGTGCGGGCCTCGTCGGCCGGGTCGACCTCCTCCATGTTGGTCATCCCGATGATCCGCACGTACCCGCCGGCGGGGATCGCCTTCACGCCGTACTCGGTCTCGCCCCGGGTGAAGGACCACAACCGCGGCCCGAAGCCGACGAAGAACTCGGTCACCTTCATGCCCGCCCGCTTGGCCGTCCAGTAGTGGCCGAACTCGTGGAGCATCACCATGAGGATGATCCCGAGCACGAGCAGCAGCGGGGTCCGGCTGCCGGCCACGAAGATCGCCAGCGCCACCATGGAGGCGATGAACAGCAGCAGGATGCCGGACGCCACGCGGCTGTTGACCTCGACGCCGGCTTCCTCCAACGGGTCTTTCATGCGGCTCGGCCCAATCGGTCGACAGCGTCGGTGGCGCGCTCGCGCGCCACCCGGTCCGCTTCGAGAACGTCGGCCACCTCGTGGACGTTCCCGGTGCCGGCGTCGAGCGCCTCGGCCACGATCGACGCGATCGCCGTCCACGAGATCCGGCCGTCGAGGAAGGCCGCCACCGCCACCTCGTTGGCGCCGCTCAGCACCGCGGGTGCGCCCCCTCCGGCCCGCCCGGCCGCGAACGCCAGCCGCAGGCACGGGAAGGCGTCGAGATCCGGCGTCTCGAACGTGAGCTGGCCCACGGTGGTCCAGTCGATGGCGCCGAACGCCTCCGGCAGCCGGGCCGGCGCACCCAGCGCGAGCCCGATCGGCAGGCGCATGTCGGGCATGGAGAGCTGGGCGATGGTCGCGCCGTCGACGAACTCCACCATGCTGTGCACGATCGACTGCGGATGCACGACCACGTCGATCCGGTCGAACGACACGCCGAACAGCTCGTGGGCCTCGATCACCTCGAGGCCCTTGTTCATCAGGGTCGAAGAGTCGATGGTGATCTTGGCGCCCATGTCCCAGGTGGGGTGGCGCAGGGCGTCGGCGACGGTGACCGCGGCCAACTGCTCACGGGCGTAGCCGCGGAACGGGCCGCCGCTGGCGGTGAGCACGAGCCGCTCGACCTCGTCGGCCCGGCCGGCCCGCAGGCACTGGTAGAGCGCCGAGTGCTCGCTGTCGACGGGGACGATCTCGCCGGTCCCCCGCTCGCGCGCCGCCGCCACCACCGGACCGCCCGCGATCAGGCTCTCCTTGTTGGCCAGCGCGAGGCGCTTGCCGTGCTCGAGCGCGGCCAGGGTCGCCGGGAGCCCGGCGAAGCCCACGACCGCATTGAGCACGACGTCGACCTCGGGCAGCGACGCGAGCTCGGTCAGCACCTCGGGGGTATCGGCACACAGGCGGGCGGACGAGAGCGGTACGCCGAACTCCTCCGCCTGCGCCCCCAGCAGGTCGCGGTTGCGGGCGGCGGCCAGGGCCACCACTTCGTACTCCTCGCGGTGGTTCCGGACGACGTCGAGCGCCTGGGTGCCGATGGAACCGGTGGAGCCGAGGACGGCGACCCGGCGCATCAGACGAGACCGCGTGCGACCACCAGGTAGTACACCGCGGGCAGGCAGAACAGCATGGCGTCGAAGCGGTCGAGCACACCCCCGTGGCCCGGCAGCAGCGTGCCGAAGTCCTTCAGCCCGAGGTCGCGCTTGAGCATCGACTCCACCAGATCGCCGAGGGGGGCGAAGATGGCGACCACGACGCCGAGCAGGAGGCCGTTGCTCAGGTTGTTCCACGGGTGCAGGCCGATGATGGCGATGATCAGCCCCATCAGGACCGAGGCCGCCATCCCGCCGGCGAGGCCCTCCAGGGTCTTGTTCGGCGAGATGTCGGGCATCAGCGGACGGTGGCCCATCCGGGAGCCGACGAAGTACCCGGCGACGTCGTAGCTCACCGCGCAGAGCACCAGCCCGATGATCATCCCGACGCCGTCGGGGAACACGAGCAGGAGGCCGGCGAAGCCACCGAGGATGCCGACGTAGCCGAAGCCGAAGATCGTGACCGCGGCGTTGACCATCGGTCGCGCGTGCACGACCTTGGCCAGGTACCAGAACAGGGTGAAGCCGATCACCACCGCGCTGACCAGCGGGAACGCCCGTTCACCGTGGTTGTACGCGATGCCCACCAACGACAACGAGCCGAGCAACCCGAGGAGGGTGGCGGGCTGGAACCCGGCCCGGCGGAAGCCCTCGAACAGCTCGAACGCGGCCGCGGCGACGATCACGGTGACCAGCACCGCGGTGCCGGCGCGACCGATGACGAACGCCAGCAGCGCGACCGCGGCGAGGATCGCACCGGTGACGATGCGGGTCGGGAGGTCGTCGCCGGTGGGGAGGACGCGGGGCGACGCGGTCACGTGCGGCGCCTCGGTCTCGTCCTCGATGGTCGGGAACTGCGAGGACGAGGCGGCGCGGCGAGAGGCACGCGGGGCGCGCGTGCGGGCACGGCGGGGCGGCGCCCGCCGGGCGGCGACCTGGGCTGCGAACTCCTCGTCCTCGTCGACGTCGGGCACGTCGACGAGCGCACCCATCGCGGTGGTGTCGTCGTGCAGGCCTTCGTCGCTGATGCCGAAGTCGCCCTCGCCCCATTCACCGGCGTCGGACCGGAAGCGGGGTTGGTTGCCGGCGGCCGCCCAGACCTCTTCTTCGCCCGGCTCGTCCGCGATCATCGGCACCTCTCCGGTCGGCGGCTCGGTCCAGTGCGGCAGCGGCATCGGGCCCGAGGTCTCACCCGTCGGGGGCGGCGGTGCGGGGCGCACCTCGGGGCCGGGCACCTCACCGGGGAGCCGGTCGGCCGGGAGCGGGAACCGGGCCGCGGGCTGCACGTCCTCGGGCGGCGCGGGGCGCCGGCGGCGCTTGGGCTCGTCGGCACGGGGCCGCTCGGGGCCGCCCTCGACCGCAGCCTGGGCCTCCTCGGCGCCGAGGATCCTCACCCCCTCGGCGGGCGGCGACTCGGGTCGATCGTCATCGAAATCGGGCACGCGATCCTCCGGAGGTCTCGCTCCACCAGGCTAGACCCGCCGCCCCTGCCGACGTCGGCCCTGCCGAGACATCTCGCTGAGCGTCATATGGAGAGCCCCGGGCGGGACTCTGGCGTCATATGGACAGCAGCTCCTGCTCCTTGTGCTTGAGCAGCTCGTCGATCTCGGCGACGAACTCGTGGGTGCGCTTCTCGAGGTCCTTCTCCGTGCGATCGAGGTCGTCCTTGCTGATCTCGCCGTCCTTCTCGAGCCCTTCGAGCTCGTGGCGGGCGTGGCGGCGGGCGTTGCGGACGGCGACCCGGCCCTCCTCGGCCCGGTTGCGGGCGACCTTCACCAGCTCCTTGCGGCGCTCTTCGGTGAGCTCGGGGAACACCAGGCGGATGACCTGCCCGTCGTTCGAGGGGTTGACGCCCAGGTCGCTCTGCAGGATGGCCTTCTCGATCGCCTTGATGGTGCCCTTGTCGTAGGGCGAGATGGTGAGCACCCGCGGCTCCGGTACGCCGAAGCCGGCGAGCTGCTGCAGCGGGACGTCGCTCCCGTACGCGTCGACCCGCAGCTTCTCCACCACGCTCGACGACGCGCGACCCGTCCGCAGGGCGGCGAACTCCGTCTGGAGGTGGGTGACCGCCTTGCGCATCTTGTCGGCACACTCGTCGATGACGAGTGCTTTCATCTCGTCGCCGTCGTCGCTCATCTCACACTTCGCTCATGGTGTCGCCCCCGAGCTGACCAGGGTGCCGATGCGCTCGCCGACGAGCGCGCGGTGGATGTTGCCCGGCGCGGTGACGTCGAACACGACGATAGGCAGCTCGTTGTCCATGCAGAACGTGATGGCGGTCGAGTCCATCACCTTGAGCCCCTTGTTGAGGATCTCGAAGTGGCTCACCTGCGTCAGCTTCACCGCGGTGGGATCGAGCCGGGGGTCGGCGCTGTAGACGCCGTCGACACCCGAATGCGTGCCCTTCAGGATCGCCTCTGCGCCGATCTCCGCGGCGCGCAGCGCGGCGGTGGTATCGGTGGTG
This sequence comes from uncultured Actinomycetes bacterium, assembly GCA_963819475.1. GTDB lineage: Bacteria > Actinomycetota > Acidimicrobiia > IMCC26256 > DASPTH01 > DASUAS01. The sequence continues at coordinate 34,138 of CAWFWE010000006.1, read as the reverse complement.
AAGTACGGGTTGCCGGTCCCGGCTGCGAACACGACGACCCGGCCCTTCTCCAGGTGCCGAATCGCCCGGCGCGGGATGAACGGCTCCGCCACCTGCGCCATCGTGATCGCAGTCTGCACGCGCGTCGGCTGGCCGACCGCCTCCAGGGAGTCCTGCAGCGCGAGCGCGTTGATCACCGTGGCCAGCATGCCCATGTAGTCGGCGCGGGCGCGGTCCATGCCGCGCGTCGCGCCGGACATGCCCCGCCAGATGTTGCCACCGCCCACCACGATCGCGAGCTCGACGTTGAGCCCCACCCGCGCTTCGGCCACCTCGTCGGCGATCCGTTGCACGACCGCGGCGTCGATGCCGTAGTTCGTGGTGGTGTCTGCGAACGCCTCGCCCGACAGCTTGAGGACGACGCGGCGATACTGGCTCTCGGCCATCAGGCCGCTCCGTGCGCGCTCATGCAGCGGACGCTAGTCCTCGCCCACCTTCACGCGGGCGAACCGCGCGAGCTTGGCGTCGCCACCGAGGCCCTCGACCAGCTTGCCGATGCTGACCTTCGGGTCCTTCACCGACGGCTGCTCGAGCAACACGGAGTCCTTGAAGAAGGCGTTGAGCCGACCCTTGACCGCGCCCTCGAGCTTGGCCTCGGGCACGCCCTCGTTGCGGCTCTTCTCCTCGATAACCGCCTGCTCGCGGGCGATCACGTCGGCGGGCACCTCGTCGCGGGTGAGGTACGCGGGAGCTGCGAACGAGATGTGCAGGGCGATCTCGTGCGCGACCTCCCGGGCCTGCTCGTTCGACGGGTCGACGCCGGTGATCTCCACCAGCACCGCGATCGTGCCGCGGTCGTTCTGGTTGTGCCGGTAGGCGTCGAGGAGGCCGTCGGACTCGAACCGCACGACACGGCCGAGCATCACGTTCTCGCCGAGCTTGCCCGCGAGGTGCTGGAGCGCCTCTCCGACCGTCGTCCCCTCGAACGGCAGCCCGGCGACGTCGCGGTCGCCGTTCGCCGCGACCAACTTGGTGAGCTCGGCGACGACCGACGTGAAGTCGCTGCCCTTGGCCACGAAGTCGGTGTTGCAGTTGAGCTCGACGATGGCACCGACGTTGCCGTCGACCACGACGTCGACGGCACCTTCGGTCGCCTCGCGCTCCTGCATCTTCGTGGCCTTGCTCAGGCCCTTGGCGCGCAGGGTGTCGAGGGCGCGCTCGGCGTCGCCGTCGGACTCCTCCAACGCGTTCTTGCAGTCCATCATCCCCGCGCCGGTCGCCTTGCGCAGCGCGGCGATGTCCTTGGCCGAGTACTCAGCCATTCGTGTCGCTCTCCTGGATCTCGGTGAGGCCCGGGTCCGGGGCGGGCTCGGGCTCGGGGGTCGGGGCGGCGGCGGCCGCCTGCCTGGTCTCGGCCAACTTGGCCTCCCGCGCGCGCTGGGCGGCCGCGGCGGCGTCGCGGGCCTTCTGCTGCTCGGCGGCCTTGGCCGCCTGCTCCTCGGCCGAGAGGGGCTTCGGGGCCGGCGGTGCCGGCTTCGCCTTGGCGCCCTCCGGTGCACCCGCCTTCGCCTGCTTGCGGGACCGCAGCCACTGACCTTCGATGACCGCATCGGCGACGATGCGGCACATCAGGTTGGCGGAGCGGATGGCGTCGTCGTTGCCGGGGATCACGAAGTCGATCACGTCGGGATCGCAGTTGGTGTCGACGACCGCGATCACCGGGATGCCGAGGCGGTTGGCCTCGGTCACCGCGATGTGCTCCTTCTTGGTGTCGATCACGAACACCGCGTCGGGCGCCCGCTCCAGCGTGCGGATGCCGCCCAGGTTGCGCTCGAGCTTGGCGACCTCACGCTTGACCTTGAGGCCTTCCTTCTTGATCATCTGCTCGGTCTCGCCGGTCGCGACCAGGCGCTCGAGCTCGTGCATCTTCGCCACCCGCCCGTGGACGGTCTGGAAGTTGGTGAGCATGCCGCCGAGCCAGCGGTAGTTGACGTAGGGCGAATTCGCCCGTTCCGCCTGTTTCTCGATCGGTTCCTGGGCCTGCTTCTTGGTGCCCACGAACAGGACCGTGCCGCCGTTCTCGACGGTGTGGCGCACGAACCGGTACGCGGTGTCGATGCGCTCCAGGGTCTGCTGCAGGTCGATGATGTAGATGCCGTTGCGCTCGCCGAAGATGAAGCGCTTCATCTTCGGGTTCCAGCGCCGGGTCTGGTGACCGAAGTGGACCCCGGCCTCCAGCAACTGCTTCATGGTGACGACGGCCGTTGCTTCTGCCACGGTGCGTCCTTTCGTTCGCGCAGTCACCCGGGTCGACGGCCGCGTGGGGTCGCCGGGCCGGACGAGCTGCTCCTCGGTTGGTCCTCCGCCCGCGGGCACCGGGGCGAACCCTGGTGACCTCGGAATGCGGGCGTGCGTGATCCCGGGCTGTAGCTCGGGTCGGCGACGAGTGTAGCGGGCGGGATCCCCGCCGCTTCAGGGGATCCGCCGCAGGTCGACCCGCCACGCGTCGACGCGCAGGGCCACGAGGAGCCGGGCCGGTGGCCCCCAGGGCGCCCGCCGCAGTGCGACGGCGTACCCGCCCAGGCGGTCGCGGCCGAGCCGGGTCACCAGGCGGCCGTCGACGCGGTCGAGCACGAACAGCTCGCCCGAGAACGACGAGAACACCACCTGGCGCGCCGTCAGCGCCATCCGGGTGGCGATGAGCGCGCGGGCGAGGTCGTGCTGCCAGCGGATCCGGCCGGTGGCGAGGTCGAGCAGCGAGACGACGCCGAAGTGATCGACCACCGCGACCGCGCCGGCGTCGACGGCCGGCTCGATCGCCTCCTCGAACGACGCCGGGACCGGCGTCTGCCAGCGCCGCTCGCCGGTGGCGAGGTCGCGCGCCTCCACCCGGGCGTGCCGGTACCCATCGCCGATCGCGAGCACCACCACGCCCCGCCCGAGGGCGGGTGCGGCGGTCGAGGTGGCGGTCGCCGCCTCCCACCGCGGCGCGCCGGTGCGCAGGTCGAGGACGCGCACCGCCGGGGTGTCGGTCTGGTGCCAGGTGGCGACGACCGCGCCCGTCGTGGTGTCGACGCGGGGCGCCGACCACAACGCGCCGGGGAAGGTCGCCGACCACCGGACCGCACCGGTGGCCGCGTCGAAGGCGGTGAGGGTGCCGGCGCGGTCGCCGGCGAGCGCGATGGCGCCGCTCATCGCCAGGGCATGGACGTCGCCGCCCATCGGCGCCCGCCAGCGCACCGCACCGTCGGCGCGCGCCAGTGCGGTGACCGTGCCTGCACCACCGACCAGCACCGTGTCGCCGCCGAGGGCCGGCGGCGCTTCGACCAGCCCGTCGAGGCGCACCGACCAGCGCTCGTGGCCGGCGGGGTCGAGCGCCCGGACGCCCGGTCCGCTGGTGACCACGACCGCGCCGCGGGCGTCGGCGGTGAGGTCCCACGGCCCGTCGCTCACCGGAGCGCTCCAGACCACGGCGCGGGCACCGTGGGCGGGGCGGGCGACGAACCAGGTTGCGACCACCGCCGCCAGGACGAGGATCGTCGTCGAGCGCACGCGTGGGTTCATCCCGCACCCCCGAGGATCACCGCGGCACGGTCGCCGAACTCGTGCGACACCCGGCTGATCACCACCGGGGCCACCGCGCTCCGCACCGCGGTGAGGAGGCTGACGCACGGTGGGGGTCTGCCCTCCAGCGCGGCCCGCACCGCGCGCAGCGCGTCCGGGGCGCGCACGATCGCGCTGTGCTCGCTCAGGCTGTCGACCGCGGCCACGGTCTCCGTCGCCCCCGGCACCGAGATGTTGGTGGCCGGGACGACGACGTCCTCGGTGGCGCCGATCGTGGTCATGTCGAAGTGTTCCGGCACACCCTGGTCCCACAGGTGGTCGAGCAGCGGCGAACCCTCGGCCAGCGCCTGCACCGCGGGGCTGCTCGGCGGCGGGAACGACGAGACGTCCTCGATCGCGTCGAGCGCGGCGCGTCCGAGCGTCGTGGCGCGGATCCGCCGTCCGGCGGTGGCCATCGGCGCACCCTCGTGCGGGGACGACAACGTCACCACGTTGCCGAGCGGCGGCAGCGTCCGGTCACCCGCGCGGTAGACGTGCGACAGGAACTCGTCGACGACGATCCCGCCCTGTGAATGGGCGATGAGGTCGACCTCGCGGCCGGGCTGCTCGCGCTGCATGGCTCGGAGTTGTCGCGCGAGGCGGAGGGCGTCGACCGCGATCGGACCGTGGGTGTCGTCGGCGGTGTACGCGCCGCCGTCGGCCGCGTACGAGTAGTAGCGGACCTCGCCCTCGTCGGTGTGGTACCCGAGGGCCTTCACGTCGAGCGCGACGGTCGGCCCGCGGTCCCACGCCTTCCCTGCGCTGTCGATCCCGGCGACCACCATCACGCGGTGCGCGGAGCCACCGGTGCCGTCGGCATCGGCCGCGTCGTCGCTGCAGTCGGCGGTGACGGTGTCGGCGAAGCGTCGCCCGATGGTGACGACGTCGAGGGCCAGCTTCCCCGCCGGGGTCCGGGCCAGGGCGTGCGCCAGCTCCGACGAGAGCGCGCGCATCGACGAGACGGTCGTCTCCACCGTCGTCCGCAGCCCCGCCAACGCCTCGGACCCGAGGCCGGTGGTCGCGTCGAGGAACCGCAGACCGGCGTCGACCGCCGCATCGGCGCCGTCGGCCACCCACGTGCCCAGATCGCAGGCCGCGTCGATGGCGCCGCCGAGCAGCGGGACGCCGGAGTCGCACGAATCGTCGGACGTGGTCGCCGCGCCGTCGACCCCGCCACCGGGCGTCGGCAGGTGCAGCGACGACTGCAACGTGTGCCGCTCGCCGGCCGGGGACCACGGGGTCTCGGCGGGGGCGCCCGCGGGCACCAGGCGCACGAGCTCGGTGAGGTCGCGGGGCCGGAACAGCAGCATCGGATCGACGTACCGGTCGCCGATGCGCAGGCCGAGGTGGAGCACGCGGCCGTCGTGGTCGGTGCCGACACCGCCGGTGAGCCCGACCACGTCGCCCCGGGTCACCGGTTGCCCGACCCGCACGCCGACCGACCCGAGGAACGAGTACGAGGTGCGCAGATCGCCGGCGTGGGCGACGGTCACGTGCAGCGTGCCGGCGACCGAACCGGCGAAGCTGACGACGCCGTCGTTGGCGGCGCGCACGGGCGTGCCCGGCGCGGCGGCGAAGTCGACACCGCGGTGCCCGGCGGCGTACTCGGAGCTCGGCGCGTCGAACGGCTCCACCACCTGACCGTCGACCGGTCGCATCCACCCGCCGGTGTCGTCGGGCGCCGCACGCGCCGGGCCCGCAGTGCCCGCGAGGATCGCGCCGACGAGCACGACGAGTACGACGACGAAGAGCGCGCGCCGGTGCGGCGCGCGACGTGCAGTGCGCATGGCCAACCCCGTGGTCGGTGGACGTCACGACACGGGGAAGCGCCGGAGGAGGTGCGTCGACCCTACCGGTGTGGCGCGCGCCTGCCAAGGGGCAAACGCGCGCGGACGCCGGCGCGCGGGGCGCGCGGCCCGGGTGGATCGGATGGGTCGGTCAGTAGCGGACGGGCCCGGGCTCGCGCTCGGGCTCGGCCAGCCGACCTCGCAACTGGAGGATCGACTTGGTGTGGATCTGGCAGACCCGGCTCTCGGTGACGCCGAGCAGACCGCCGATCTCGGCGAGCGTCAGGCCCTCGTAGTAGTAGAGCGTCAGGACCAGCCGTTCGCGGTCGGGCATGCGGTTGATGGCGTCGGCGAGGAGGTGCTTCATCTCGTCGACCTCGTACGCCTCGACCGGGTCGTGCTTGCCGTCGGTGATCGTGTCGCTGACCGTCGCCGCGCCGCCGCGCTCGGAGGAGCTGGCGGCGAGCAGGTCGTCGAGCGCGACGAGGCCGGTGAACGAGATCTGCGACAGGGTCTGCGTGAGCTCGCCCTCCGACCACTCCAGCTCGGCCGCGACCTCGGCGTCCTCGGGGCTGCGGCGCAGCTCGTTCTCCAGCTTGGAGATCGCCCGTTCGATCGCGCGCGCCTTCGCACGGACCGAGCGCGGCACCCAGTCGATGGAGCGCAGCTCGTCGATGATCGCGCCCTTGATGCGCGAGATGGCGTAGGTCTCGAATTTGAAGCCGCGGCCCGGGTCGAACTTGTCGATGGCGTCGATCAGCCCGAAGATGCCGTAGCTGACGAGGTCGGCCTGCTCGATGCTCTGCGGCAGGCCGGCGGCGACGCGGCCGGCGACGAACTTCACCAACGGTGAGTAGTGCAGGATCAGCCGCTCGCGCGTGGTCGAGGTGCCGTTCGACTTGTAGTCGGTCCAGAGCTCGTCGAGCGCTTCGGTGGGATCGTCAGGCACGGGGGTGGGTCGCCTCGTAGACGGCACGGAGCCGGTCGCGGGTCACGTGGGTGTAGATCTGGGTGGTGGCGAGATCGGCGTGGCCGAGGAGCTCCTGCACTGCCCGGAGGTCGGCTCCGCCTTCGAGCAGGTGGGTAGCGTAGGCGTGGCGCAGTGCATGCGGGTGGAGCGCCCGCCCGTCCGGCAGCGGATGCCGGTCGAGCACCCGGCGGGCGTCACGTGGTGACAGCTGCTGGCCGCGCCGGTTGAGGAACACCGCGTCGGACGGCGACGTGGGGGTCACGAGGGTGGCGCGACCCCGGTCGAGCCAGGCGCCGAGCGCCTCGACCGCGGGCGCGCCGATCGGGACCCGTCGCACCTTCGAACCCTTGCCCAGCACGGTCACCAGGCCACGGTCGAGGTCGCAGTCGGCGATGCGCAGCCCGCAGCACTCGGCCACCCGCAGCCCGGCGCCGTAGAGGACCTCGAGCACGGCGAGGTCGCGGAGCACGACCGCGGTGGCGACGGGATCGTCGGCCTCCCCGTCGTGGTCGAGGTCGACGGCCGCGGAGGCGGCGTCGAGCAGATCGACGGCCTCGTCGCTGCGGATGACCCGAGGCAGACGGTTGGCGCCCTTCGGGGCCCGCAGGGTGCGGCCGGGGTCGTGGTCGATGACACCGTGGCGCTTGAGGAAGCGGAGATACGAGCGCAGGGCGGCGGCCTTGCGGGAGATCGAGGCGTGGGCGAAGCCCCGGGTGTCGAGGTAGGCGAGGTAGCGGCGCAGGGTGCGGTGGTCGATCGCCGACGGCGACGCGCAGGCGCCACGCTCGGCCCAGGCCACGAATTCGGCGACGTCGTGCTCGTACGCGTCCCGCGTGTGGGTGCTGCGGCCGACGAGGGAGGCGGCGAACTCGTCGCCGCGCCACGCGCGCTCGCCCACCTTCGGCGCTGGCCCTTCCGGCATGCACCTCGCCCTTCTGCTTCCAGACCGCCCGGGAGAACGTTACCTCCCACGTGGAGTGAGCCGGACACACCGGTCCGTGGCCGCCGGCGGTCGCTAGGGTGCGCGCGATGGGAGACGGCTGGTACGACGAGCTCGACGGCCTGGGCATGGCGGCGGCGATCCGCGGCGGTGACGTGTCCGCGACCGAGGTGGTGGACGTCGCCATCGGACGCATCGAGGCGCGGGACCCGGCGGTGCGTGCGGTCGTCGCCACCCGGTTCGACGAGGCACGGGCGGAGGCTGCCGAGTCGCCACGCGACGGCCCGTTCGCGGGTGTCCCCTACCTGGTGAAGAGCCTCGGGGGTGAGGTGGCGGGGCTCCCGACGTCCCGCGGGTCGCGGTTGTTCGCCGACGACGTCGCCACGGCGGACAGCCTGGCGGTGGCGCGAGCCCGCGCCGCGGGCGTGATCGTCCTCGGCATGACCAACACCCCCGAGCTCGGGAAGAACGGCTCGACCGAACCGGTGTTGCACGGAGCGACCCACAACCCCCACGGTCTCACTCGCTCCGCGGGCGGGTCGAGTGGCGGCTCAGCAGCGGCGGTGGCCGCGGGCATGGTGCCGGTCGCGCACGGCAACGACGGCGGCGGCTCCATCCGCATCCCAGCATCGGCGTGCGGGCTGTTCGGGCTCAAGCCGTCGCGCGGCCGGGTGCCGCACGCGCCGGCGCTCGACGCGTTTGCGTACCCCGTCGGCTGCATCCACGCGCTCACGCGCACCGTGCGCGACAGCGCCGCGCTGCTCGACGCGGTCGCCGCACCGGCGCCCGGTGACGCGTACCGCGCGCCGTCGGCACCCGGGCCGTTCCTGGCCGAGGTCGGCGCCGAACCGGGGCGGTTGCGGATCGGGCTCACCACGACGACGGCGCGGGGCGACGAGTCGGACGACGACTGCGCCGATGCGGTCGCCCGGATCGCGGCCGTCTGCGCGGAGCTGGGCCACGAGGTCACCCAGGCGACGTTCGCGTACGACGTCGAAGCGGCGAACGCCGCGCTCGCGGCGGTGATGGCGGTCAACGTCGCCGACGCGATCGGGAGCCGCCTGGCGGCACTGGGGCGCGCGCTGCAGGACGACGACGTCGAGCCGTTCACGCGGATCCTCTACGAGCGGGGGCGCAGCATGACCGGGCTCGAGGTGATCGAGGCGCTGCACGCACTCGAACGGGCGGGTCGGGAGATCGCTCCGTTCTTCGGCGACCACGACCTGCTCCTCACGCCGACGCTGCCCATCCGGGTGCCGGAGCTCGGGTGGGTCGACACGACGCGACCGGAGACGATGGTGCGGGCCTCGGCCTTCAGCGCGTTCACCGGCATCTTCAACACGACCGGCCAGCCGGCGATGAGCGTGCCGGCCGGTACGGACGCGAACGGGCTGCCGCTCGGCGCGCAGCTCGTCGGGCGCCTCGGCGACGAGGGTCGTCTGCTCCGGTTGGCGGCGTCACTCGAGCTCGCGGCGCCGTGGCCCACCACCCCGGTGGATCCCACCGCGTAACTGTCACACCCCGGCGCGAGCCTCGCAGGACCGTCGAGGTCGCCGCGGGTCGGCCCTCCCACCGTCTCCAGAATCGGGAGGTCACCGTGCTCGCCGCGGTCCGCAGCGCCACCCTCATCGGCGTCGACGGGCAACCCGTCACCGTCGAGGTCCACGTCTCGTCCGGCCTGCCGGCGTACCAGGTCGTCGGTCTTCCCGACGCCGCGGTCCGTGAGTCGCGTGAACGCGTCCGCGCCGCGGTGTTGTCGTCGGGCCTCGAGTGGCCCCAACGCCGCATCACCGTCAACCTCGCCCCCGGCGGGGTGCGCAAGTCCGGCGCCGGGCTCGAGCTCGCGGTCGCGCTCGGCGTGCTCGGCGCCAACGACGCGCTCCCCGCCGGTGTGCTCGACGGCGTGGCGGTGCTCGGCGAGCTCGGGCTCGACGGCTCGGTCCGCCCGGTGCCCGGCACCCTCGCGCTGGTCGACGCGCTCGCGCGTGCCGGGATCGGCGCCGTGGTCGTACCCCGCGCCAACGCCTCCGAGGCCGAGCTGGTCGGCGGCGTGCGGGTGCGGGCGGCGCGCACCCTGGGCGAGCTCCGGGCGTGCCTGAAGGGCGAGGAGCCCTGGCCCGACTGGGACCCGCCGCCTGTCGATCCCGACGGCGAGGGCCCGTGCATGCTCGGCGACGACGAGCTGGTCGACCTCGCCGACGTGCGCGGCCTGCCCTTCGCGCGCCAGGCGCTCGAGGTCGCGGCCGCCGGCGGCCACCACCTGCTGTTCTGCGGCCCACCCGGCACCGGCAAGACGATGCTCGCCCGGCGCCTCGGCACCATCCTCCCGCCCCTCTCCCCCGCCGAGGCGCTCGAGGTCACCCGCATCCACTCCGCCGCGGGCGAACCCGTCGCCGGCCGCCTCGTCGGCCGCCGGCCGTTCCGCGCGCCCCACCACACCGCGTCCACCGCCGCGCTGGTCGGCGGCGGCAGCGGCCGCGCCCGCCCGGGTGAGATCACGCTCGCGCACCGGGGCGTGCTGTTCCTCGACGAGCTCGGCGAGTTCGCGCCCAGCTCGCTCGACGCGCTGCGGCAGCCGCTCGAGGAGCGGGCGGTGCGCATCTCGCGCCAACCGGTGTCGCTCACCTTTCCCGCCGCGTTCCAGCTCGTCGCGTGCTCGAACCCGTGTCCGTGCGGCGCGGGCGCGCAGGGTTGCCGGTGCAGCGAGGCGCAGCGGGAGCGCTACCGGCGCCGGTTGAGCGCGCCGCTGCTCGACCGCTTCGACCTCCGGGTGCGCGTCGACGCGCCGGAAGCGGCCGACGTCCGGGGTGAGAGCTCGGCCGACGTGGCGCTCCGCGTCGCGGCCGCGTTCGAACGGCAGCGGGCGCGCTACGCCGACTGGCCGTGGTCACAAAACGCGCACGTGGCGGCCGGCGCGGTCGCGCGCCTGCTCCCGCTCGGGCGCGACGCCGACGACGCCTGGCGGCTCCTCATCGCCGAGCGCAGCCTCACCGGTCGGGGCGCCACCCGGATCCGACGCGTCGCCCGCACCCTGGCCGACCTCGACGACGCGGCCGGGATCACTGCCGACCACCTCGAACAGGCGTCGTCGATGCGGGGAGACGTGCCGTGAACGCCGACCGCGACCGCACACGTCCACCCCGCCCGGCGCTCGACCCGGTCGAGATCGCGGCGGCGACGCTCGCCTGCCTCCCCGACATGACGCCCAAGCGGCTCCGCGCACTCGTCGAGCGCGGGGGCGGCCCGGTCGGCGCGCTGGCCGCGCTCGACCGCGGCCTGGGCTCGGCAGTGCTCTGCGACGGCGCGTCGGCGACCGATCTGCCGGCGCGCACCGCGCTGGCGCGCATCTGGCGGCAACCGGCGCACGCGGAGCGCGTCACCCAGCTGCTGCGCGAGCGCGCCACCCATGTGTTCGTCGAGGGGCGACCGGGGTACCCGATCGACGACCTGCCGGAACCGCCGGTGGTGCTGCTCGCCGAAGGCGAGCGCCCGGACGCGCTCGGACGACGGCGGGTGGCGGTCGTGGGGACGCGCGCGGCAACGCCTCACGGGCTCGAGGACGCCTACGAGCTCGGCGCGGTGCTCGCCCGGGCCGGGGTCACCGTGGTGAGCGGCCTCGCGATCGGGATCGATGCTGCGGCCCACGAGGGCGCGCTCGACGCGGGCGGCGCGGTGGTCGGTGTCGTCGGCACCGGGCTCGACGTCGTGTACCCGCGGCGGCACCGCGCGCTGTTCGACCGTGTGCGCGGCGCGGGCCTGCTCGTGAGCGAGCTCGGCTACGGCGTGCAGCCGCGCCGGGAGGCGTTTCCGGTGCGCAACCGGATCATCGCGGGTCTGGCGGAGGTCGTGGCCGTCGTCGAGGCGACGTTGAAGGGCGGTGCGCGCATCACCGCCGAGCGCGCGCTCGAGTATGGCCGCACGGTGATGGCGTATCCCGGATCCCGGCGCAACCCGTCGGCCGCGGGCGCCAACGCGCTGCTCTACGACGGCGCCGGTGTCGTGCTCGAGCCGTCCGACGTGCTGGTCGCGCTCGAGCTCGAACCCGGCGCGCCCCGGCTCGACCTGCGCACACCACCGGTGGGAGCGCCGGCCGCGGTGCTCCGAGCCTGCCACGGCGAACCGGCGACGCTCGACCAGCTGGCGAGCCGCACTGCGCTCACGCCGTCCGCCGTGGTCGCGGCGGTGCGGGCGCTCGAGCGCGAGCGCTGGATGGAGCGGGCACGCGGCCTGTGCTGGCCGCGATGACGGGGACGCGCCTACTCGCCGGTGAACTCCGGGTCGCGCTTCTCCATGAACGCGCGCACCGCCTCCTTGGCGTCCGGAGTGCTGAGGTTCACCACCTGCGCCATCGCCTCGGCCTCGACCGCGTCCGCGAAGGTGGTGGACATCGCCTGGTCGAGCAGGTGCTTGGTCTGCGAGAGCGCGACGGGGGCCATCGCCAGCAGCCGGGCGACCAGCGCGTCGACCTCCCCGTCGAGCCCGGCGGCAGGCACCACCCGGTTCACGATCCCCACCCGCTCGGCGTCGGCCGCCGGGATCACGTCGGCCAGCAGGGCCAACTCCTTTGCCTTGTGGATCCCGACCAGGCGCGGGAGGAGCCACGAGCCGCCGTAGTCGATGCTCAGGCCCCGCTGCACGAAGATCGCGCTGAACCGGGCGGCGTCCGACGCGATCACGAGGTCGCACCCGAGCGCGAGGCTGAGCCCGGCGCCCGCGGCCACGCCGTTCACCTTGGCGACGGTCGGCTTCGCGACACCGCGCAGCGCGGCCGCGCTCCGCCCGACGCCGCGCATGTGCTCGAGCCGTTGGCCCGAGGTGCGCGGCATCCCCGCGTCGATCAGGTCGGCGCCCGCGCAGAAGGCGCGGCCGGCGCCGGTCACCACGAGGACGCGGTCGTCGCGGTTGCGGGCGACCTCGTCGAACACGTCCTCGAGGCCGCCCCACATCTCGCCGGTGATCGCGTTCATCGTGTCCGGCCGATTGAGCGTGAGCGTCACCACGCCGTCGCGACGGTCGACCAGGAGATCCGACATGGGCCGCTACCGTAGCGGTGTGGGCCTCAACCCGTTCCGCTCTCAGGCCAAGCGCAGCAGCGACGTCGTCATCGTCGCGGTCGCGCTGGTGGTGATCGCGGCGCTGGTCCTGTGGGCCGTGTTCGGCTGAGCGGAGACGCGTCGTGCACCGCGCCCAGATGCCGGACGGCCCGGTCGAGGTCCGTCACATCCACCCGTACCAGGCGGTGAAGGCATACCGCTGCCCGGGCTGCGACCACGAGATCCCACCCGGTCTCGGGCACGAGGTCGTGGTGCCGTCGGACGCGCCCGAGGACCGCCGGCACTGGCACACGTCGTGCTGGCGACGAGTCGAGCATCGGCGCGCGCCCCGTTAGAACGCGCTCTCAATCACCTCGATCACCGGCGGGCCGTCGCGCGTCGCGAGCACGGATGCGACGTCGAAGCGGAGCGTGCCCGTACTCGAGCGCGGGTGCGCGTCGAGCCACCGCATCGCCAAGGTGCGCAGGCGTCGCTGCTTGGTGACCGTCACCGCCTCCGCGGGCACGCCGAACGCGGTGGTGCGCCGGGTCTTCACCTCGCAGAACACGAGCACCCGGTTGCGGGCCAGCACGAGGTCGAGCTCACCCGCGCGGCAGCGCCAGTTCCGGTCGACCACCTCGTACCCGGCCGCCGCGTACCAGCGGGCCACCGCCTCCTCGCCCGCGGCGCCCAGCGCCCGACGGGTGTCGGCGGCCACGCCTCAGACTTCCCGGGCCAGTTCCTCGATGTTGACGTCCTTGAACGTCACGACCCGGACGTTGGCGACGAAGCGCGCCGGCCGGTACATGTCCCAGACCCACGCGTCGTGCAGCTCGAGCTCGAAGTACACCTGGCCCTGCTCGTTGCGGGCGTCGAGCTTCACCTGGTTGGTGAGGTAGAAGCGCCGCTCCGTCTCCACGACGTAGGAGAACATGGGCAGGACGTCGCGGTACTCCTTGTAGAGCTGGAGCTCGATCTCCGTCTCGTACCGCTCGAGGTCCTCAGCGCTCACCCGGACACTCCCAACCGTTGTCCGTGCTGGTAATGACGGAACGGCGAGGCAACTGTCACGTCAGTCGCGCTTTTCTTTGACCTTCGCGGCCTTCCCCACCCGGTCGCGGAGGTAGTAGAGCTTGGCCCGGCGCACGTCGCCGCGGGTGACCCGTTCGATCTTGGCGATGATCGGCGAGTGCACGGGGAAGGTGCGCTCGACCCCGACGCCGAAGCTCACCTTCCGCACGGTGAACGTCTCGCGGCTGCCGTTGCCCTTGCGCCGGATCACGATGCCCTGGAAGACCTGCACCCGCTCGCGGTTGCCCTCGACCACCCGCACGTGCACCTTCAGGGTGTCGCCGGGCGCGAACTCGGGGATGTCGTCGCGCAGTTGGGTCCGGTCGACGAGGTCGGTGGCGTTCATCGGGAGCTCCGGGATCGAGGAACCTGCGATGTTACCGGCCGGATCCGTCGTCCGGGAACTCGCGTAGCAGCGCCTCCTCCTCCGGGGTGAGCGGCACCGCGGCAACGAGGTCGGGGCGTCGCGAGATGGTCCGCCGCAACGCGGCCGCCCGCCGCCACTTGTCGACCCGGGCGTGGTCGCCACTCAGGAGCACCTCGGGCACCCGGTGACCCCGGAACTCGGCCGGGCGCGTGTACTGCGGATACTCGAGGCGCGCGGCCCCGAACGACTCGTCGTCGCCCGACGCCGCGTTGCCCATGACCCCGGGCAGGAGGCGCGCCACCGCGTCGATCACGATCACGGCCCCCGCCTCCCCGCCCGCGAGCACGTAGTCGCCCACCGACAGCTCGCCGTCGCACAAGTGGTCGGCGACCCGCTGGTCGACGCCCTCGTACCGTCCGCACAGCAACGAGAACCCGTCGCCGGTGGCCAGCTCGGCGGCATACGCCTGGTCGAACCGGCGACCCCCGGCGGAGAGCAGCAGCAACGGCCGGCGGGGTCGGGCCGCCTCCACCGCGGCGAAGATCGGCTCCGGGCCCAGCACCATGCCGGGGCCGCCGCCGTAGGGCGTGTCGTCGACGCTGCGGTGCCGGTCGGTGGTGTGCTCGCGCAGGTCGTGCACCCGCACTTCGAGGCGACCCTCGGACCGCGCCCGGCCGAGCAGCGACGCGTCGAGCGGCCCGCCGAACCACTCGGGGAAGATGGAGAACACGTCGACGCGCACGGCACCTGCTCTGTCGCTCACAGGTCGAGCAATCCGTCGGGCGGGTCGATCACGAGCACGCCGTCGCGCTGCTCGACCACGAACACCATGGGCACGAGCACGCCGTCGTCGAGCACGAGCAGGTCGTGGGCGGGATTGGCCTCGACCGCGGTCACGCGCCCGACCGGTGCGCCGGCGCGGTCGACGACCTCGGCGCCGATCACCTCGTGCACCCACAGCTCGTCGTCGTCGAGCACTTCGGTGTCGCCCGAGAGCGGGTCCGCGGTGAGCTGCGCCCCCAGCAGCCGCTCGGCCGCGGTGCGGTCCTCCACGCCCACGAATTTCACGAGCATCCGGCCCTGGTGACGTCGGGCGGCGTCGATGACCAGCTCGCGCTCGCCCGCGTACAACACCGCGCCCGGCGCGGTGCGCTCGGGACGGTTGCTGCTGAAGGTGACCGCGACCTCGCCGCGCAACCCGTGCGCCCGCCCGATACGCCCGACCACCAGGCGGTCGCCCGGACCGGGCGTCATCGCGCTACTCGACGATGTCGACGTTGGCCTTCACGCCGTCGGCGGTGCCCGCGGCGCGCACGAGCTGGCGCAGCGCCTGGATGACCCGACCGCGCTTGCCGATGAGCCGGCCCATGTCGTTGGGGTTGGCGTGCACCATCAGCGCGACCTCGTCGCGGCGCTCCTCGACGTCGACCTCGATGGAATCGGGGTCGTCGGCCAGGTTGCGGGTGACGTACTCGGTGACGGCGAGGGCGCGCGCGCCGGCGATGCGGTTGCCCTCGGCGCCAACCTCGTCCTCGAAGTCGTCGTCGTAAGCGTCGTCGTGCTCGTCGCTCACTGCGACTCCTCGGCGGCGGTGTGCTCGTCGGCGGTGGCCTCTGTTGCCGTGTCCTCGGCCTCGGGTGCCTCGTCCGCAGACGGCTCCGAGACCTCGGCGGCGGGGGCGGGGGCGGGCGCGGGGGCCTCCGGGACCGGCTTCAACCGCCCGGTGGCGTAGCCGCGGCGCGACAGCTTGGTGTCGGCCGGCTTCGCGCGCTCGGCCTCGTACTGCGCCCACACGCCCTGGGCGGTGAGGAGCTTCTGCACCTGCTCGGTGGGCTGGGCGCCCTTGCGCAGCCATGCCAGCGCGGACTCGGCGTCGATCTGGACGAACGACGGCTCCTGGCGCGGCGCGTACTGCCCGATGATCTCGATGAACCGCCCGTCCCGGGGCGAACGGCCGTCGGCCACCACGACGCGGTACGTCGGCTGCTTCTTCTTCCCTACCCGCATCAGGCGGATCTTCACGGCCACGGAGGGGGGTTTCCTTCTCGTCTCGGGGATCCGGGCGCGACGATCACACCCGGCGAAGTGCGAACGGAAAGCGTACCCGACCTGCCCCCGGGCGGGCGAGCGCTGGCCTGCGGGATACTGCGCCGATGGAACGTCAGGAGCTCGGCCCGCTCCTACGAGGTCGACGGCGCGGTCGCCCACATCGTGCTCGACGACCCCGGTCGCGCCAACAGCCAGACCTCGGAGATGGTCCATGCCTTCGACGAGGCGCTCACGCTCGCCGACCGCGACTACTCGGTGAAGGTGGTCGTCATCCGGGCCAACGGCAAGGGCTTCTGCGCCGGTCACGCCGCCGGCGGCTCGTACCAGTACCCGGAGTTCGCCGAGAACCTGGAGGCGTGGGACTCGGTCTGGAAGGCGCAGGCCGACCTCTTCCTGTGGCCGACGCTGCGCCTGTGGGAATTCCGCAAGCCGACCATCGCCCAGGTGCACGGTTACGCGCTCGGCGGCGGCACCTACTGGGCGCTCCTCCCCGACATCACCGTGGCGTCGGAGGACGCGTACTTCCAGATGCCCCTCGTGCAGGGCCTCGGGTTCCCCGGCGGCGAGACCATGGTCGAGCCGTGGGTGTTCATGAACTGGAAGCGCACGCTCGAATACCTCTACACCGCGCAGACGCTCACCGCGAACGAGGCGCGCGACATGGGACTCGTCAACCGGGTGGTGCCGCGCGCCGACCTCGACGCGACCGTCGCCGAGCTCGCGGCGCAGATCGCGCGCGCCCCGTTGTCGACCCTCATGGCCACGAAGCAGCTGGTGACGCGCGCGTGGGAGCTCATGGGCATGCGCACGCACCTGCAGATGTCGACCGACGTGATGGCGGTCACCGCCCGCACGAAGGACGCGCAGGCGTTGCGCACCGCGATGGTGGAGCGGGGGCTGCGGCCCCGGCAGCACGCGGCCGGCGACGACCGGACCTGATCGTCAGTTCAGCTCGGGGAGCTCGCCCATCGCCGGAAACTTCGGCATCTTCCCCTTGCCCGCCGACTTCATCATCTGCTGCACCATCTTGAACTGCTTGAGCAGCCCGTTGACGTCGGCGGGGGTGACGCCGCTCCCGTTGGCGATGCGCACGCGCCGCGAGCCGTTGATCATGGAAGGGTTGCGCCGCTCTGCCGGCGTCATCGAGCAGATGATCGCCTCGATGCGGTTGATCTCGCGATCGTCGATGTCGGCGTTCTTGATCTCCTTGGGCACGCCGGGGAGCATGGCCAAAACGTTCTGCAGCGGACCCATGCGACGCACCTGCCGCATCTGGTCGAGGAAGTCCTCCAGCGTGAGCTGGCCCTTGCGGAGCTTCTGCTCCGCCTGCTCCATCTCCTCCTGGTCGAACGTCGCCTCGGCCTTCTCGATGAGCGTGAGCACGTCGCCCATGCCGAGGATGCGGCTCGCCATCCGGTCGGGGTGGAACGGCTCGAACTCGTCGAGCTTCTCGCCCGTCCCCGCGAACAGGATCGGCTTGCCCACGACCTCCTTCACCGACAGCGCCGCACCACCGCGCGCGTCGCCGTCGATCTTGGTGAGCACGACGCCGGTGAGGCCGACCGCCTCGTTGAACTCGGTGGCGACGTTCACCGCCTCCTGACCGGTCATGGCGTCGACGACGAGCAGCGTGTCGTTCGGCTGCACGATGTCGCGTACCTGCCGCAGCTCGTCCATCAGCTCGGCGTCGATCTGGAGACGACCGGCGGTGTCGACGATCACGACGTCGCGACCGAGCCGGGCCGCCTCCTCGTGGGCGCCGCGCGCCACCGACAGGGGATCGGTGGGCTCGGAGTAGACCGGCACGCCGATGCGCTCGCCGAGCACCCGCAGCTGCTCGACCGCAGCCGGGCGCTGCAGGTCGGCGCCCACCAGCAGCGGCCGCCGGTTCTGGCTCTTCAGCAGGCGCGCGAGCTTGGCCGACGCGGTCGTCTTCCCCGAGCCCTGGAGACCCGCCATCATCACCACGCTGGGCGGCTTCGACGACGTCGTGAGCTTGCCGGTGGTGCCGCCGAGGGTCTCGATGAGCTCCTCGTTGACGATCTTGATGACCTGCTGCGCGGGGCTGAGGCTCTTCGTGACCTCCGCGCCCTGGGCCCGCTCCTTGACCCGGCGGATGAAGTTGCGGGCGACGAGGACGTTGACGTCGGCCTCGAGCAGCGCGACGCGCAGCTCGCGACAGACCTCGTCGATCTCCTTGTCGGTGAGCTTCCCGCGGCTCCGGAGCTTGTGGAAGATGCCGTCGAAGCGGTCAGCGAGCGTGTCGAACATGAAGCGTCGAGATTACGCGTCGAGGAGGGCGGCCACGAACGCCTCGGGCTCGAACGCGATCAGGTCGCCCGACGACTCCCCCACTCCGATCAGCTTCACCGGGATGCCCAGCTCCGCCTCGATGGCCAGCACGATGCCGCCCTTGGCGGTGCCGTCGAGCTTGGTGAGCACGACGCCGGTCACGCCGACGGCCTCCGCGAACTGCTTGGCCTGGGTGAGCCCGTTCTGGCCGGTGGTGGCGTCGAGGACGAGCAGCACCTCCTTGAGCGCGCCCGGCGTCCGCTCGACGATGCGGCGCAGCTTCTCGAGCTCGGCCATGAGGTTGGTCTTGGTGTGGAGGCGACCGGCGGTGTCGACCAGCACCAGGTCGGCGTCGCGCCTGGCCGCCGAGCTCATGGCGTCGTAGACGACCGACCCGGGGTCCGCCCCCTCCTGCCCCCGCACGATCCCGGCGCCGGTGACGTCGGCCCAGTGCGCGAGCTGCTCGGCGGCGGCGGCCCGGAAGGTGTCGGCCGCCGCGAGCACGACCTGGTGGCCGATCTCGGTCTCGCGCTGCGCGACCTTGGCGATGGTCGTGGTCTTCCCGACACCGTTCACCCCGACGAACATCCAGACGTTCGCCTCGTCGGGAACGTGCGCGAGCGTGCGGGTCTTGTCGCCCTCGTCGAGCAGCGCCACCAGCTCGGAGTGCAGCAGGCCCATGAGCTCGTCGCCGTCGCCCGCCTTCTCCGACTTGGCGCGGTCGCGCACGTCGGCGAGGATCCGCTCGGTGGTCGGCATCCCGACGTCGGCCAGGAGCAGCGTGTCCTCGACGTCGTCCCAGGTGTCGTCGCTGATGCGGCCCTTACCCCGCAACCGGGCGAACGCGGCCCGGGTCTTGCCCAGCCGCTCCCGCAGTGGAGGTGCCTCCACTCGTTGCTCCGCCTCCGGCTCCGCGGTGCCCGCGTCGGCGAAGGTCTCGTCGGAACTGGGCGCTTCGACGGTCGGTGGCAGCGTGGCGGTCGGTGTGGGTGTCGGGGAGACCGGACGGGCGGGCGGGCGCTCGCCGGGGATGCGGTCGACCTGGTCGGCGCGCTTGGCGCGACGGGACAGGCCGAGGCCCAACGCGACCAGCAGGACCGCGAGCACGAAGATGAGGATGAAACCGAGCGTCGCGTCCATGACGGGGGCCTGCGCTTGTCCGAGGGGAGGGGCCGCGATCCTACGCGGAGGGCAGCGCGATCCCCGCGGCGTCGAGGGCGGCCTTGATGCGCACCCGCAGCTCGCGTTCGACCCGCCACTGCTGCTGGGGCTGCGTGCGGACGACGACGCGGATGACCACCCGGCCCGGCGCCAGCGACTCGACGCCCAGGACGCTCGGCTCGGCGAGGATCACCGAGGCGTACTCCGGTTCGTGCCAGATGCCCTCGGCGACCTCGTGGATCACGTCGGTGGCCACGCCGGTGTCGGCCTCGTAGGTGACGGGCACGTCGACCACCGCGCGCGACCACTGCTGCGACTTGTTCCCGACGCGCAGGATGGTCCCGTTGGGGATGTGCCACACTACGCCGTCGATGTCACGCAAGCGCGTCGTGCGCAGGCTCACCCCTTCGACGGTGCCCGTCGCCACACCGGTGTCGACGACGTCGCCCACGCCGAACTGGTCCTCCATGAGCATGAACATGCCCGAGAGGAAGTCGCGCACCAAGGACTGGGCCCCGAACCCGAGCGCGACCCCTGCGATCCCCGCGCCCGCGATCAGGGGCGCCAGGTTGATGCCCAGGATCTCGAGGATGGTGAGGAGCGCGATCGACCAGATCACGATGGTGATGACGCTGCGCAGCACCGCGCCGATGGTCTCGGCGCGCTGGGTGCGGCGAGCCTGCGGCATGGGCCCGGTGTCGACGAACGCGACTCCGCCGCGCATCGACGCCAGCTTCTCGACACCACCGCTCAGGTGCTTCACCAACCGGCCGGTGAGCACGCGGGTGATCCGCACCGCGATCCAGGCGATGAGGAGGATGACGACGATGCGGATCGGCTTGGCCAGGGCGTCGGCGACGTCGGCGGCGTGGCTGTCGCCGGTGATGCGGTAGACGGTCGAGCACAGCCAGGACTGCTCGCCTTTGGGGCCGCACGCGTTCACCAGCCCGGGGTCGTTCACCGACGCGGCGAGCACCGCGGCTGCGGACATCAGGTCGTCAGGCCACCGGCAGGTCGTCGTGGATGCGCTGGCTCACGACCCGGCTCGACCCACCCGGCGGCATCGAGACGCCGTAGAGGCAGTCGGCCGCCTCCATCGTCCGCTTCTGGTGCGACACCACCAGCAGCTGCGCCTCGTCGCGGAACTCGTGCACGAGATCCAGGAAGCGGTGGAGGTTCACGTCGTCGAGCGCAGCTTCCACCTCGTCCATCAGGTAGAAGGGCGACGGCCGGGCCCGGAACACGCCGAAGAGGAACGCGAGCGCGGTCAGCGAGCGCTCGCCACCCGACAGCAGCGACAGCCGGCGCACGTTCTTGCCCGACGGGCGTGCCTCCATCTCGATCCCGGTGTTCAGCAGGTCGTCGGGATCGGTGAGGATCAACTTGCCCGCGCCACCCGGGAACAGCGTGGTGAACAGGTCTATGAAGTTCTGGCTGACGTCGTCGAACGCGCCACTGAAGACGGTGACGATCTCCTGGTCGACGGCGCGGATCACGCGGTTCAGCTCGCGCCGGCTCGCCTTCACGTCCTCGAGCTGCGCCTGCAGGAACTCGTGCCGTTCGAGGAGCGCGTCGTGCTCCTCGAGCGCGAGGGGGTTGATCGGCCCCATGAGCCGCAGCTCGCGCTCCAGCTCCCGGGCCCGGCCGGCCAACGTGGTCCCGGCGGGGACCTCGGGCGCGGGGGCGTCGAGCGCCACCGCCGGCTCGACGTCGTACTCGGTGCGGAGCCGCTCCACCGCGTTCTCGAGCCGCATGCGGGTCTCGGTGTCCTCGACGTCGCGCCGCTGCAGCAGCTCGCGGATCTCCACCAGCTCCTTCTCCGCCTCGCCGCGCGTGCGGCGGATCTCCTGGAGCTGGCCGCTGGCGGCGGCGGCGCGCTCGGCTTCCGCTCGCCGGGCGGTGCGCCACCGTTCCAGGAGCTCGTCGATGCGGGTGGAGAGGTGCTCGAGGCGGGTGCCCACCTCGGCGTAGCCGGTGCCGCGCCGCTCCAGACCGACCCGGTTGCGCTCGGCCTCGGCGCGTCGCTCCGGGTCGCGCGCCAACCGGTCGTCGACCTCGGCGAGCCGGTGCTCGAGCACGCGTCGCCGCTCGACGGTCTGCGCGGTGCGCACGTCGAGATCGCGACGCTGCGACGCAACGGTGGTGGCGCGCTCGTCGAGCTCGAGCCGCACGAGCGCGCGCGACTCGAACAGCGACTGTGCTTCCGCCGCCTCGGCTTCGAGGGCGGGAAGGCGCACCTCGAGCGCGGCGACACCGTCGACGTCGCGCGCCCGTTGCGCGTGCAACGCGCTCCACTCGTCGCGCGTTGCCGCGACCTCGACGTCGCGCTGCGTCCGTTCGGCATCGACGCGCGCCCGGGCGCGGTCGACGCCCTCGAGCTCGTGCACCGCCCGCCGCTCGTGCTCGGCGGCGGCGGCTTCCTCGACCGTGCGGCGCTCGAGCTCCTCGTGCGCGGTCGCCAGCATCGTCGCGGCTGCGTCGCGTGCGGCGAGCGCTTCGCTCGCGTGCCGCTGGGCGTCGTCGAGCGCGGCCCGGGATGCGGCGAGCGAGTCGCGCCCGAGCCGCCAGGAGCCACGGCCGCCGAAGCGGTCACCGACGCGGGTCACGACGGTCAGCGAGGGCTCGCGGAGGGCGAGGTCGAGCGCCACGGACCAGTCGCCGTCGACGAGCAGCGCGCCGTCGAGCATGCGGGCCACCGCGGACGCCACACCGGGCATCGGGCAGCGGACGAGGTCGGCGAGCGGACGCGCGCCCGGCCGCGCTGGTGCCGCGAGCGGGGCGAGCGCCGTGGTGTCGGCCACCAGCACCAGCGCGGCGGTGTCGCCCTCGGCGAGGCGGGTCAGCGCCTGCCGGGCCGCCACCGGGCCGTCGACCACGACCGCGCCCAACGCGTCGCCGAGCAGCGCGGTCACGGCGCGTTCGGCGCCGGCGTCGATCTCGAGGTGGTCGACCAGCGGGCCGACGACGCCGGGCAGGTCGACCAGCGCCTCGGCGGCGTCACGGTTGCGCGCCTGGTCGAGCGCGGCAGCCAGCGCCTCGGCGCGCGCCTGCCACCGGGCAGCGTCGGCCTCCGCGGTGCGCACGGCCGCCTCGGCGTCGGCGCGGGCGGTCGTCGCCCGGACGACGGCCTCACGAGCCGCCACGGTCGCGGCGCGCCGCGTCGGCAACCCGGCGCCGATCCGCTCGCGCGCCGCGCCCAGGTCCTGCTGCTCGGCGGTGAGCGCGTCGAGGCGCGTGTTCGCCTGTTCCAGGCGCCCGGCGACCCGGTCGAGCTCGGCGTCGATGCGGGCCAACGCCTCGCGTCGGGTCTCGAGGTCGCGGCGAGCCATGCGCAGGTCATCGGCGTTGGCGTCGGGGGCCGGGCTCTCGACGTACGCTCGGTGTGCGGCGGCGAGGTCGTACTCGGCCCGCTCGACCGTGGCGCGCTGCTCGGCGAGGGTCGCGCTCACGGCTTCCATCTCGTCGAGCTGGCGTCGCACCTCGGCCGCGTCGGCGACGAGCGTCTCGAACACGCCCTCGTCGGCCACCGAGGCCAGCTCGCGCTGCAGGCCCCTCGTCTTCTCGTCGAGCAGCGCGCCGAAGCCCGTGACACGCGCTCGGAGCGCCTCGATCCGCGTCAACGCGTCGGCGAGGTCGCCGTGCCCGGCGGCGGTGAGCGCGTGCTCGGCGTCGAGCACCGCGACGTCGAGGTCGCGCAACCGGCCCCGGACGGTCTCCTCCTTGGCCGTGAGCTCGGCGCCCTGGTCGCGCAGGCGCTCGCCGCGCGCCTGCAGGCCCGCGATCTCGTGGCCGGCGAGATGGAGGCGGATCGCCCGCAGCTCCTCGACCAGTCCACCGTGGCGGCGGGCAGCGTCGGCCTGCCGCTGCAACGGGGTGAGCTGGCGGCGGACCTCCCGGAGCAGGTCGTTCAGCCGCAGGAGGTTGCCCTCGGTGGCCTCGAGCCGGCGCTCGGCCCGTTCCCGCCGCTTGCGGAACTTCAGGATCCCGGCCGCCTCTTCGACGATCGCCCGTCGGTCCTCGGGCCGGGCGTTGAGCACCGCGTCGAGCTGGCCCTGCCCGACGATGACGTGCTGCTGCCGGCCGATGCCGGAGTCGGAGAGCAACTCCTGGATGTCGAGGAGCCGGCACGGCGCGCCGTTGATCTGGTACTCGGAGTCACCCGCCCGGAAGAGCGTGCGGGTGATCGTGACCTCGCTGAACTCGATCGGCAACAGGCCGGCGGAGTTGTCGATGCACAGGGAGACCTCGGCCCGGCCGAGCGCGGGACGGTCCGGCGTGCCGGCGAAGATGACGTCGTCCATCTTGCCGCCGCGCAGCGTGCGCGGCCCCTGGGCGCCGAGCACCCAGGCCACGGCGTCGACGAGGTTCGACTTCCCCGAACCGTTGGGCCCGACCACCACCGTCACGCCCGGCTCGAACTCCAGGACGGTCTTGTCGGCGAACGACTTGAAGCCTCGGAGCGTCAGTGACTTGAGGAACACGTGGGCGGCTCCGGCTCGGTGGTCGGCGCGGGAAGCGGGGATGGTCGGTGGCGGTCTCCGCGGATCGTAGCGAGCGGCCTCCGGTGGACCGCGGCACTCGGACCGACTTGCGCTCTCGTCCGGCGCTTCGGGCGGGCGCTCAGACCTGACAGGCCGAGCAGTAGAAGGTCGAGCGCCCGGAGACGCGTTCGCGCACGATCTCGTGACGGCACCGGGGGCACGAGAGTCCCTCACGCGCGTACACGTTGTGGAAGTGCTGGTACTCGCCCGGCCGTCCGAACAGGTCGACGTACTGCTCGTCGGCCAGCGACGACCCGCGATGCTTCACCGCTTCCTGCAACGTCTCCATCATCGAGCGGTACAGGCGCCGCACCTCCTCCGAGGTGAGCGCGTCGCTCATGCGGTCCCAGCGCAGCCCGGCCCCCCAGAGGATCTCGTCGCTGTAGATGTTGCCGATGCCGGCGATGAACTTCTGGTCCATCAGCAACGGCTTCAGCTTGGCGTGGCGCTGCGCCAGCATCGACCCGAAGTGCTCCCACGACATCGCCGTCTCGAGCGGGTCGATCCCGAGGTGCGCGAGCTCGGTGACCTCCTTCTCGACGGTGTCGGACTCGGTGACGAACATCTCGCCGAACGTGCGCGGGTCGACGAACCGCAGCTGGCCGCCCTGCGTGAACGTGATCACGACGTGCGTGTGCTTGGCCGTCGTCTCGCGCGAGCTCTTGGCCCGCAGGAGCTGCCCCGACATCCCGAGGTGGACCACGAGCACGTCGTCACCGTCGAGCTGCACGAGCAGGTACTTGCCCCGCCGCTCGACCGCGGTGATCTTGCGATCGACCAACCGACCGGTGAACTGCTTGCGGTTGTGGTGACGGCGCACCGTCCGCATGCCGTCGACCTCGACCGCCTTCACCTTCTTGCCGACGACCTCCCGCTCCAGGTCCCTTCGGAGCACTTCGACTTCCGGTAGCTCAGGCATCCCCCACCCCGATACGGTCCCCCCGGTCGGGGGAGGCGCTGCTCGCCTCGCCCTGCAACCGTTCCCACGCCACGCGCGCCGCGGCCTGCTCGGCCGCCTTCTTCGAACGTCCCTCACCCGCGCCGTACTCCTCGTTGCGGAGGGACACGACGGCGAAGAACCGCTTCGAGTGGTCGGGGCCCTCGTGGCGCACCAGGTAGCGGGGCAGTTGATCGCACCGCTGGGCCGCCAGCTCCTGGAGCCGCGTCTTGTAGTCCTGCCCGCCCGGGCCGGTCGCCTGCTCGCGGATGCGGCGCTCCAGCACCGCCAGCACGAGCCGGGCCGCGGGCGCGAGCCCGCCATCGAGGTACACCGCGGCGATGACCGCTTCCATGGCGTCGGCCAGGATCGACGGCTTGGCGCGCCCACCCGACGCGTCCTCGCCCTTGCCCAGCCGTAGCGACGCGCCGAGGTCGAGCTCCTGCGCGATGTCGGCCAGCGCCTCCGCGCTCACGACCGCGGCGCGCAGCTTCGCCAGCTCGCCCTCGGGCATCTCGGGGTACCGCTCGTACACGTGCTGGGTGACGACGAAGCCGAGCACGGAGTCGCCGAGGAACTCGAGCCGCTCGTTCGACTCCTCGATGCCGTGCTCCGAGCAGTACGACCGATGGGTCAAGGCGCGGTCGAGGAGGGCGTGGTCGGTGAACGCCCAACCCAGCGCGAGCTGCAGCTGCGCATCGAGTGCCGGGTCGACGGCACCGCCCCCCCGAGCGGCCACTACGACGGTCGATTCCGTTGCGGCGTCCCGGCCGTCCGGCCACGCCTCCACGCCATCTCGATCACGTCCCCGTACTCAACCGGTGCATGACGTACTCGACCGCGTCACGCACGGTGTGGAGGTCGCCGAGGTCCTCGTCGTCGATGCTGAAGCCCACCGTCCGCTCGCCCAGCTCCTCCTCCAATGCCTCGACCAGCTCGATGAGGGCGAGCGAGTCGGCGTCGAGATCGGTCGCGAAGTCGGAGTCGAGGGTGATGCGGTCCTCCTCGATCTCCAGGATCTCGGCGAGGCGCTCCCGGATCATCCGGAACACGTCGTCGGGACCGATGGGACTGCGCTCCACGTGGGTCTCAGCCGGCATCGGCCACCGCACCTTTCATCCGATCGACGACTCGCGCCTCGACGCACTCCTTCGCCCGGCGCACGGAGTTCTTCATCGCCCGTGCGTTCGACGACCCGTGGGCGATCACGCAGATGCCGTCGACGCCGAGGAGGACGCACCCACCCTCGGAGTCGGGGTTCAGCGTGTCGGCGGCCTCGAGCAGGGCGGGCATCACCGCCTCCGACGCCGCCTGCAGCTCGGGGGTGGACATGAGGGTGTCGAACACCAGCTTGGCCGTGCCGCGGATCGCGCCCTCCACCGTCTTGAGCGCGACGTTGCCGGTGAAGCCGTCGGTGACGATCACGTCGACGGTGTCGTGCATGAAGTCGCGACCCTCGACGTTGCCGATGAAGCCCGGGATCCCTTCGAGCAACGGGAAGATGGCCTTGCGCAGGTCGTCGCCCTTGCCGGCCTCCTCGCCGTTCGAGAGCAGGCCGAGGCGCGGCTCGTCGATCCCCTGGTGGATGCGCGCGTACTCGCGCCCCATCACCGCGAACTGGCGGACCCACTCCGCGGTGCAGTCGACCGTGGCGCCGCCGTCGACCAGGATCTGCGGCGCGCGTCCCGGGACCGGGATCGGCACCGCGATCGCGGGCCGGGCGGCGCCCTTGATGCGACCCATGCGCAGCAGCGCCGCGGCCATGGCCGCGCCGGTGTTGCCCACGCTGGCCATGGCGTCCGCCTTGCCGTCGCGCACGAGCTCGGCCGCGATCACGATCGAGGCGTCCTTCTTGGTGCGCACCGACGCCGGGGGGTCGTGCATCGCGACGACCTCGGTGGCCGCCACGAGCTCCACGCCGCTCGTGGCGTCGGGCAGCAACGGGCCGATCGCGGGCTCCAACCCGACGAGCAGGACCCGCACGCCGAGCTCGTCGGCGGCCTCGATCGCGCCCGCGACGATCTCACCGGGGGCGTTGTCGCCCCCCATCGCGTCGACGGCAATGGTGATGGGCACGGGCGCGCTACTCGACGTCGATCACCTGGCGGCCGCCGTACCAGCCGCAGTTGCCGCACACGATGTGGGGCTGCTTGACCGCGCCGCAGTTCGGACAGGTCGAGCGGGCCGGCGCCGCGAGCCGCCAGTTCGAGGCGCGGCGCTGCCGCGTCTTCGCCCGGGGGGTCTTGCGCTTGGGGACTGCCATTCGGGGTGCTCCTGTTGCGTCAGAGGTCGAGCTCGGAGAGGGGGGCCCAGCGCGGATCGGTGGGCTCGGGGCCGGCGACATCGGGGTCGGTGGCGCCGACGAGCACGCCCGGCACGGTCGCCGGGGCGCAGTGCGCATCGTCGCACGCCGGCGCCAGCGGCAGCTCGAGCACCAGCGCGTCACGCACCAGCTGCTCGAGGTCGATCTCGTGGCCCTCGATCGGGTAGGTGTCCTCGTCGAGCGGATGCGGCTCGAACAGCTCGCCCACGCCGACGTCGAGGTCGGCGGCCAGCTCGCGGAGGCAGGTGCTGCACTCGCCCTCCCAGCGAGCGTGCAGCTCGCCCCGGGCGACGATGCCGTCGGGCACCCGCTCCAGCACCAGATCGAGCCGCACCGGCTCGACGATGCGGGCGACGGGCGTGCCGAGGTCGGCGACGGCTGCCTCGGCGTGGAGCGGACGGCGCGCGCCGGGATGGGTGAGGAGGTCGGCGACGTCGATGCGGAGTGCGCTCATGCTGCTTCGGCCTGGAACGAACGACCCTGGAAACGGGAGAAGCGCCGGGCGACGGGGACAGGACGCCCGTCGGCCGGACGCGCCAGGATAGCAGCCGGACCTCCGTGGCGGACGGACCGGACAACCCGCCGAAATCGGACGTCAGCGGTCGTCCTGGTCGTAGACCGCGTTCTCCCCGCTCTCGTACATCGATTCGAGCCCGGTGTGCTCGTCGGGCAGGTCGGTGGGCAACGGCTCCACCACCGCCTGCAGCTGCTCGCGGCCCTTCTGCACCGTCGCCATGGTGCGCTCGAGCACGACCTCGAACGCGGCCAGCTTCTGGTCGATGTAGTCCTCGGCCTCGTGCCGGAGGCGCCGGCTGTCGGCCTCGGCGTGGGCGACGACCTGCTGCGCGACCCGCCGCGCCTCGCGGGCGACCTCGGTGCGCTCGACCATGCGCTCGGCCTGGACCCGGCCCGCCTCCACGATGTCCTCGGCGTCGCGCCGGGCCTGCACGAGGTACTCCTCGCGCTCCTTGATGAGCCACCGGGCGTGACGCAGCTCCTCGGGCAGCGCGGCGAGCGCCTCGTCGACGAGCTCGAGCGTCTCCTCCCGGTTCACCAGGACCGACGCCGACATGGGCATCGTGCGCGCAGTGTCGATGAGGTCCCGCATCTCGCGCAGGAGGGTCTCGAGGTCGTACGCCTGCTGATCACTCATGCGACGGCGCTCACGTATCGCCACCTGCGGACTGCTCGGCGAAGCGCTCCTTGAGCCGCTTGGCGACCTTCGGCGGCACCATCCCCGACACGTCACCGCCGTACTTGGCCACCTCGCGCACCAGGCTCGACGAGAGGAACGAGTACTGGGGGCTGGTGGAGATGAAGAAGGTGTCGATGCCCGACAGCTGCTGGTTCATCTGGGCCATCTGGAGCTCGTAGTCGAAGTCGGACACCGCCCGGAGGCCCTTCACGATCGACTCGGCCCCGTGGTCCTTGGCGAACTCGACCAGCAGGCCCTTGAAGAACTCGATCCGGACGTTCTCGAGGTGGGCGATCTCCTCGGCGAGCATGGCCTGGCGCTCCTCGAGGCTGAAGAGCGACTGCGTCTTCTGTGGATTGCGGATCACCGCGACGATCACGTCGTCGAAATGGCGCGCGGTCCGCTCGATGATGTCGAGGTGACCGTTGGTGACGGGATCGAACGAGCCCGGGCAGAGGGCGGTGGCCACGAGTGCTCCTGTAGGGACGGCAGGCCGCGGCTCAGGCGATCGCGACCACCAGGAGCGTATCGCCGTATGCCCGTTCCTTCTCGATCCCCCAACCGTCGGGGAGCTCGACCGGTGCGCCCCCCTTGGGTCGTTCGACGACGACGGTCGCGCCGGGCGTCAGCCACGGCGCCCCGCGCAGCTGCTCCAGCACCGCCGCGACCTCGGTCGACGGGGCGTCGTAGGGCGGGTCGAGGAACACGAGATCGAAGGGACGTGTCGGCACGTCGGCGCGCAGGAAGCGCTCCACCGGCGACCGCACGAACCTGGCGACGGCGTCGAAGCCGGTGGTCGAGAGGTTGGCGCGCACCGCCACCTCGGCGGCGGAGTCGCGGTCCACCAGCACCGCGCGCGCCGCGCCCCGTGACAGCGCCTCGATCGCCAGCGCACCGCTCCCCGCGTAGAGGTCGAGCACGGCCGCGTCGTCGAGGCGGTGCCCGAGCGACGCGAACAACGCCTCCTTCAGGCGGTCGGTGGTCGGGCGCGTGCCGCCCTTCGGCGCGACCAGCCGGCGCCCGCCCGCCGCGCCGGCGATCACGCGCAGGGGCATCAGCTCTTGAACAGGAAGTCGACCGCGTCGCCGAGGAGGTCCTGCACCTCTTCGCGCAGCTCCGCGTGCTGCACGAGGTCGGCATCGGCGTCGAGGATGTCCTCGGCCACGCCGCGCGCCTCGAAGACGATCGCCTCGTCCTGCGGGAGGCGGCCGAGCTTGAGGTCGGTCCAACCGGCCTGGCGCTCGCCGAACACCTCGCCCGCGCCGCGGATGGCGAGGTCGCGCTCGGCCAGCTCGAAGCCGTCGCCCGACTCCACCATCGCCTGCATCCGCGCCTCGCCCTGCGGCGTGGTCGGCTCGGCGAGGAGGTAGCAGATCGAACGGTGCGCGCCACGACCGATGCGGCCGCGCAGCTGGTGAAGTTGCAGCAGGCCGAAGCGGTCGGCGTCCTCGATCACCATCACCGTCGCGTTGGGGACGTCGACACCGACCTCGATGACGGTCGTCGCCACGAGCACGTCGGTCTCGCCGGCCCGGAACGCGCGCATGGCGGCCTCCTTGTCGGCCGCCGGCATCTGGCCGTGGAGCAGGCCGAGGCGCAGGTCGGCGAGCTCCTCGGCGCGCAGCCGCTCGAGCTCCTCGGTGGCGGCGCGCGCCTCGAGCTTGTCCGAGCCCTCGACGAGCGGGCACACGACGTAGGCCTGCCGGCCCGCCGCGACCTCGGACCGCACCTTCTCGTACACCTGCACCCGTTCCAGGGGGCCGCCGCCGACGACCGTGGTCTCGATGGGTGATCGCCCTGCCGGCAGGTGGCGCAGCTCGGTCTTGTCGAGGTCGCCGTAGATCAGCATCGCGGCGGTGCGGGGGATCGGCGTCGCGGTCATCACGAGCACATCGGGCGAGTTGCCCTTCGCCCGCAGCAGGTCGCGCTGCTCCACGCCGAAGCGGTGCTGCTCGTCGATCACCGCGACCCCGAGCCGGGCGAACTCCACGCCGCCGTAGATCAGCGCGTGGGTTCCGACCAGGATGTCGACCTCGCCCGCGAGCAGGCCGTCGGCGATCCGCCGCCGCTCCGCCGCCGGGGTCCGGTTGGTGAGGAGCGCCACCCGCACCGGTCGCTCGCCGAGCAGCGTGCCGTCGTCGCGCACGGTCAGCGGGCCGAGCAGCGACCGCATGGTGAGCTCGTGCTGCTCGGCCAGCACCTCGGTCGGGGCCATGAACGCACCCTGGTGGCCGCCCTGCACGGCAGTCGAGGAGCGCGGTGAGCGCCACCACCGTCTTGCCCGAGCCCACCTCGCCCTGGAGGAGCCGGTGCATCGGCGCCGGGCGTGCCATGTCGTCGGCGATCTGCGCGATGGCCGAGGCCTGGTCGTCGGTGAGCGGGAACGGGAGCGCAGCGTGGAACGCGGGCACGAGCGCGCCGTCGGTGACGTGCTCGATCCCGGTCGCCTCGGCGGCCAGCGCGCGCTTGCGTGCCACCAGCGCCAGCTGCATGCGCAGGAACTCGTCGAACTTCAGCCGGTTGGCGGCGCCGTACCGGTCGGCCATGGTCTCGGGCCGGTGGATGTTGCGGTACGCGCTCCCCCGGTCGACGAGGCCGTCCGCGGCGCGCAGCCGGTCGTCGAGCGGATCGGCGAAGCCCCGCGCCTTCGTGCGTTCGAGGCACGACGCCACCGCGCGGCGCAGCTGCCACGTGTGCACCTCGGCCTTCCCCGACTGCGGGTACACCGGCACGATGGTCCCGGTGACGTCGGAGCCGGCGTCGGGATCGGCGAGCACGTCGACGACCGGGTTGGTCATCTGGCGCTTCCCCCGGTAGCTCTCCACCTTGCCGAACAGCGACACCTGCGTGCCGGGTCGCAGCTGGCGCTCGCGCCACGCCTGGTTGAAGAACACGATCTCGAGCAGGCCGGTGCCGTCGTAGACGGTCGCGTTCACGATCGTGCGCTTGCGGTCACACGTTCCGGCGGGCGTGGACGGCTCGCACCTCGGCGTCGACCGTCGCCTCCTGGCCGATCTCGAGCTCGTGGATCTCGGCCCGCTCGGTGCGGTCGACGTACCGCCGGGGGTAGTGCTCGAGCAGGTCGAGCACGGTCTCGATGCCCATCTCCGCCAGCCCCGACCGCAGCTTGTCGCCGACGGCCTTGAGCTCGGTGACGCGGTGCGCCGCGAGCTCGCGCAGCGTGAGGCCGGCACGGTCGCGCACTTGGTGCTCGGCCACGCCGGTCGGGCTACTCGACGCCGATGAGGTACGGGTAGAGGGGCTGGTCACCGTGGTGGAGCTCGACCTCGACGTCGGGATGGTGCTCGGCGACGTGCTCGCTGATCCACGCGGTGTCGTCGGCGTCGGCCTCGGCGCCGACGATGATCGTGACCAGCTCCGACTCGTCGTCGACGAGCACGTCGACCAGCGCGACGGCGGCGTCGCTGGCCGACTTCACCGCCGCGGTGATGCCGTCACGCGTGATGGCGATCCAGTCGCCGGTGGCGATCACGCCGCACTCGGCGACGCTGTCGCGCACCGCCCGGGTGACCTCGCCGGCCCGGATGCGGGCTGCCGCCTCCCCCATCGCGGCGCGGTTCGCGTCGAGCGTCCCCATCGGGGTCGTAGGCCACCAGCGCACCGAGCGCCTCCACCACCGCGGCGGTGGGCACCACCGCCACCGGGAGCTCGGTGAGCCCGGGCACCTGCTCCGCCACCGGCACGATGTTCTTGTTGTTCGGCAGCACGATCACGCCCTCGGCCGCGCACACGTCGACCGCCTCCAGGATCTGCGCGGTCGACGGGTTCATGGACTGCCCGCCCGCGACCACCTGCTGGACGCCGAGGCCGCGCAACAGGGTGCGCAGCCCGTCACCGACCGCGACCGCGACCACCGCGGTGGTGACGTGCTCGATCGGCGTGCCGCCCGGCGTCTGGTCGCGGACCCAGGCCTCCTCTTCGCGGTCGGCCACCTGGTCCAGCAGGTCGGTGACGCGGATGTCGCGGGGCCGACCTCGGCGATGCCGGCCTCGATGGCGGCGCCGATGTCGTCGGTGTGCACGTGGCAGTTCCACAGGCCCTCGCCGCCGACGACGACGATCGAGTCACCGAGACCACCCCACGCCGACTTGAAGGTGGTCGATGCGGGCGTCGTCGGCCTCGAGGAAGAACATGACCTCGTAGCGGAGGTCGCCGACGTCACCGCCCCCGTGACCGTCGCCGGCGTGGGTCCCGACCGCGACGTTGGCGTGCACCTGCTCGACCGCGGGGAGGGGGCGGTCGGCCACGACGTGCAGGCAGGCGGCGAGCAGGAGCTCGAAGCCCCGCCCGCCGGCGTCGACCACCCCGGCCTCGCGCAGCACCGGCAGCAGGTCGGGGGTGCTCGCCACCGCCTCCCGGGCCGCGGCGGCGCCCCGCTCGAACACCGCGACGAGGGTGGTCTCCCCCTCGGTCACGGCCCGCTCGACCGACTCGGCGGCGGATCGCACCACGGTCAGGATGGTGCCCTCGACCGGGCGGAGCACCGCCTGGTAGGCGGCGTCGGCCCGCGCCGGAGGCCGGCGGCGACGTCGGCCCCGGAGATGTCGTCGAGCGGCGAGAAGGTGTCGGCCAGACCCCGCAGGATCTGCGACAGGATCACGCCCGAGTTGCCCCACGCCCATGAGCGAGCCGTGCCGGATGGCCTCGCAGACCTCCCCCATGGGCGCGGCCTCCGCCGCGCCGTCCAGCTCACCGACCACCGATTCGAGTGTGAGGGCCATGTTGGTGCCGGTGTCGCCGTCGGGCACCGGGTAGACGTTGAGCGCGATTCAGCTCGTCCTGGTGGACACGCAGGGTGTCGCGGTACGTGGACACGATCCGCCGCAGGTCCCCCGGCGCCAGCTTCTGCAGGACCGTCACGGCTGGGATGGTACTTCGCCCACTGCTATCCTCGGCCGTTCGATCCGGTCCCGAACGCAAGGGTTTCGTCATGGCGTCCGTCTGCGAGGTGTGCGGCAAGAAGCCGCAGTTCGGCATGCGCATCAGCCACTCGCACCGGCGAACCAAGCGACGCTGGAACCCCAACGTGCAGAAGGTCCGCGCCGTCGTCAACGGCGCGCCGAAGCGGCTCCACGTGTGCACCTCCTGCCTCAAGGCGGGCAAGGTGCAGAAGCCCTAGGGGTCCACCGTGCAGGGTGTCGTCCGCATGTACGACCCGCTCTCGCGTGAGGGCCTCGTGGTCCGGGAGACCGACCGCGCCGAGCTCGCCTTCGCCCCGACGCGCTCGAGCACTCCCTCTTCGAGACCCTCCGCCAGGGCCAGCGCATCAACTTCGAGCTGGACCCCGAGGGGCGCGCCGTGAACGTGCGCATCGGAGTCGGAGGTCGACATGGGGCTCCCCACCGCACAGGTCTGAGCCGCCCCGCGACGACGCCCGGTCGAAGCGGAGGTGAACTCCCGGTTTCGGGCTGGGTACAGGGACGCCGGTAAGCTCCTACGGCACCCCTTTTTCCCTTCGATGGTCGATTCCGCTGCTGGAGGAGCTCAACGTGGCGCTCGTGCAGGCACCCACCCGCAACGCCCGACTGCTCGCGTGGCTCGACGAGCTCGTCGAGCTCTGCCAGCCGGACTCGGTCCACTGGTTCGACGGGTCCGAGGCGGAGCACGAGCTCCTCTGCAAGCAGCTGGTCGACGCCGGCACCTTCACCGAGCTCGACCCGGCCAAGCGCCCCGGCTCCTACTGGGCCCACTCCGACCCGAGCGACGTCGCCCGGGTCGAGGACCGCACCTTCATCTGCTCGGCCGAGCAGGTCGACGCCGGCCCCACCAACAATTGGATGGACGCCGGCCGAGATGAGGGGGAAGCTGACGAGCTGTACCGGGGCTCCATGCGCGGTCGCACCATGTTCGTGATTCCGTTCATCATGGG
>CAWFWE010000005.1:0-261843 GCA_963819475.1 uncultured Actinomycetes bacterium | reverse complement strand
GGATAGAGCATCGGTTTCCTAAACCGTGTGCGGAGGTTCGAATCCTCCCGGGGGCGCACCACTTCCGACCAGGTGAAACACGCGAAAGCCCTAGTGGCGCGGCATTTTCGCCGAGAGTCTGCGTTGACCGCTCGCGACCCTTTGCGTCCGCCCGCGACTGGCAGACCAAGGGTGCGATGAGCCCAGGCCTCCCATGCCCGCGCCTCGTGGTCTGCGCAAGGTACGACTGACGCAGGAGCACGCCGCCGTGCTCGGCTCGGTAGCCGCATCCGCCTGGATCGCTCGGCCGCCCGTCAGACTGACCGGGCGTGTCCGCCCCTCCTGCGCCCCCGCCCGACGGCCGCGCCGCGAGCCGCGTTGTGCTGCTCTTGGTGCTGGCGACGGGGGCCATGGACGCTGCCTGCCTGCTGCACCTCGGCGTGTTCACCGCCTACATCACCGCGTCGCTGATCCTCGCCGGCGCGAACCTGGTCGACACCCCGGGCTCGCCATGGCCCGGGCTCGTCGCCGTCGCCGGGTTCATCGTCGGTGCGATCATCGCTGAGTGGCTCACCCGTCGTGAGGGCGGTCGCCACCGCGTCGTCGAACGTGTTCTGCTCGCCGAGGCAGTGCTGATCGCGGCGGGTGCCGCGGTCGCGGCATGGCAGGGGATCGACACGACTTCTTCGAAGTACGTCGTCATCGCTCTGCTCGCGATCGCGATGGGGTTCCAGACCGCCGCCATCCGATTCGTTCACGTGCCCGAGATCCCCATCGCCGCCGCCACGCTCGCGACCTTCGGGGTGGTGGTGGGGCTCACCGGCGAGCACGGCGACCGCACCGCGCTCCTGCGCCGAGTGGGCGTGGTCGCGGCCATCCTCCTCGGCGCGGTACTGGGCGTGAGCCTGGCGCGCTCGGGAACCATGGATCGCGTGGGCCACGATCGCGGTCATCGTGGCCGGCGTGGGCGTGCTCGCCCGCCGCTGGCTCGCGCCGGCTTGAGGTGCCAAGACCTTCTCGTCGGCGACGCCATGAGGGCGGCGCACGGGCAGCGTCAGCGGTAACAGGCTGAGAACAGAGACGGCCGGGCTTCATCGCGTTTGGCTCACTGCATCGCAGCCGAATCGCGCCAGGAGAGCATCTGCAGGAACACCTCGTCGCGTTCCCAATCGAGCGCAAGACGGATCGTGCCGTCGTCGTGCTCGAAGAACAGGCGGCGGTCCGAGGTGAACAGCACTGACACGACGCCACCCACTGCTCCGCCGGGGTAGGTGTTCCAGATGCTGCTCACCGTCGCAGCTCCGGGGGTAGTGCTCCGAAGAACATCTCGTCGTCCTCGACGTACGTGATCGTCAGCTCGAACCGGGCGGCGAGGAGCAGGTTCGCGTTCAGCGTCGAAGAGGTCGAGGTGAGTCATCCGAGGTTCCGGCGGTCGCGGACGCGGCCGGGGTAGACCTCTCGTAGCAAGGCCAGCAGCTCCGCGGTGCGTCCCTTACGGACCATGAGATCGAACTCGGTGCCGTCGGCGTAGTCGAAGATGGCATGGTGCACACCCAACACATTCCGGTGTTCGCGTCCCTTGCCGATCTCGATGCGATCCAGACCATCAGGTTCCAGGAACATCGGCCTCCGATATGCGGACGCGATGTCGTCTGGCGTGAGGTTCTCTCCTGGACTGATGCGCTTCTGGCGTCGCCGTCCAAGCATCGAAGCCGGAGCCACTACCAAGCCTTCGGTGAACGCCCAGACATGCACATTGACGGTCGAACCCCCGCCGAGGAGGCTCACCGGCCGCCCGACATCGCTCGCATCGGCACAACAGCCCTCAGCCGCTCGCAGGAACGTCATACCCGCAGACCCGACGGCACTCGAAGAGTGTCACACCCGCGTGGACCCTCTGGGTGGGATGACCGATGAAGAAGTGCTCCACCAAGCAGCCGCCGACGGATTCGAGCTCATCGGAAGGATGAGCGCCGGCCGATGGGTATATCGGCTGGACGCGGGGGAAGATGACCGCTGGCCGTGCTTCCTCGAGGAGCGCCAGGCGCGGAGTTCGATGCGAGATCGGCTCAGCCCGATCTGCCTGTTCGCGTCAGTGCGCCGGAGCGGGCGTTATTGGCTCGTCGGTGTGGGGATACTTGCCGGAGCGGAAGGAGCGCCGATGAGAGCAACGTTGATGTACGGCGCTGGAGACGTTCGGATCGAGGATGTACCTGACGCGAGGGTGAAGGATGCGACCGACGCGGTGGTGCGAGTCGTCGTGGCGGGTATTTGCGGCAGCGACTTGCACCCGTATCACTCGATGCCCACGACCGAGCAGGGCCGGCAGATGGGGCACGAGTTCATCGGCGTGGTCGAAGACGTCGGTTCGGAGGTGTCGGGCTTGAGGGCCGGTGACTTCGTGATCTCGCCGTTCTTGTGGGAGGACAACACTTGCGAGTTCTGTCGCGAGGGGTTGCAGACCTCGTGTCGGCATGGCGGCCGCTATGGGTTCGACGGCGTCGACGGTGGCCAAGGGGAGGCGGTTCGGGTCCCGGAAGCGGCGGGCACGCTGCTCAAGTTGCCGGTCGGGCGGGATTCTGCGTTGTTGCCGTCCCTGCTCACCTTGACGGATGTGCTCTGCACCGGGCACCACTGCGCGGTCAAGGCAGGTGTCGGGCCGGGGGAGACTGTTGCCGTGATCGGTGACGGTGCGGTTGGGCTCTGCGCCGTGCTGGCCGTGCGTCGGCTAGGTGCTGAGCGAATCATCTTGATGGGCAGCCATGCGGATCGGACGGCGTTGGGTCGTGAGTTCGGGGCGACGGACGTGATCGCGGAGCGAGGCGACGCAGGTGTGGCACAGGCTCGTGAACTTACGGGTGACGGTGTGCGGAAGGTGCTGGAGTGTGTTGGCAGCTTGCAAGCCCTGGAGACGTCGTTCGGTGCGGTGCGCGATGGTGGTGTCATCAGTAGAGCCCGGTGTGCCGCAATACAGCGAGGGCCCGATCGGTATGGACATGCTCATGCGCAACATCACGCTTACCGGTGGCGCGACACCGGTGCGGGCCTACATCGAGCGACTCATGCCCGATGTGCTCGACGGCGTGATCGAGCCAGGTCGGGTGTTCGACCGCAGAATCGCGCTGGAGGAAGTTCCCGACGGGTATCGCGCCATGGCGGCTCGCCAGTCGCTGAAGGTGCTCATCGAGCTATGACGCTCAACTCCCAAAGCGTTCGATGCCTACATCGAGAAGATGAGGCCATGGCGGGGCGGCGCATCTACCTGGAGTTGCCCCGCTTTGACGGACACCTGATCATGGGCCGTTCTGGCCCGGAAGGGAGTCCGTGTGGGGAGGAATCGTCGGAAGTTCACGCCCGAGTTCAAGGCTGAAGCGGTCGCGCTGGTCGAGGCGTCGGGTGGCAACATCGCTCAGGTCGCCAAGGAGCTCGGGATCTACGACTCGACGCTGGGCAACTGGGTGCGTCAGTTCCGCGAGCAAGCCGCGGGCGCGCCGAGCGGAGAGGAGCGCGCCGAGATCCGTGATCTGAAACGGGAGCTGGATCGGGTCACGCGCGAGCGGGACATCCTGGCAAAAGCAGTCGCCTTCTTCTCGGCCTCGACCCGCGAGCACGGGTGATGGCCGTGTATCGGTTCATCGCCGAGGAGAAGGCGACCCCCGAATGTTCGTGGAGCGTCAGCGAGATGTGCCGGACGTTGGAGGTGTCCCGGTCGGGGTTCTATGACTGGCTGGGACGCGCGCCGTGTGCCCGCGACGTCGACGACGCCACGTTGGCAGCAGAGATCGAGGCGATCTGGGAGACCTCGGATCGTACGTATGGGTCACCGCGGGTGCATCGCTGGTTGCGCAAGCAGGGCTTCCGAGTCGCTCGCAAGCGGGTGGCGCGGATCATGCGTGTCAACGGCTGGGTGGGCGAGTCGGCCCGCAAGGGCTTCAAGACCACCACGCCGGACAAGGGTGCGGTGCCGGCACCGGATCGGGTGGCTCGGGATTTCAACCCGGCCGCGCCGAACGTCACGTGGGCGGGTGACATCACCTACGTGCGCACCTGGGAAGGCTGGCTGTTCTGCGCGACGGTGATCGATCTCTACAGCCGCCGCGTGATCGGCTGGGCGCTTGCCGATCATCTCCGCGCCTCCCTGGTCGGGGACGCGCTCGAGATGGCGGTCGCGACCCGCGGTGGTCACGTCGACGGCGTCGTCTTCCACTCCGACCGCGGCTGTCAGTACACCGCGGGTGAGTTCGCCGAGCTGTGCGAACGACACCACGTCGTGCAGTCGATGGGCGCGACCGGGATCTGCTGGGACAACGCCGCGGCCGAGAGCTTCTTCGCGACCTTGAAGCGAGAACTCGTGCACCGACACGCGTGGGCAACGCGCGCGCAGGCGAAACGCGCGATCGTCCGCTGGATCGAAGGCTGGTACAACCCGCGGAGACTGCACTCCGCGATCGACTACCTCACCCCGACCGAGAAGGAGAACGCATGGCACACTGCTGACCGACGCGCAGCGTAACGACCTGTCCGTCGAACCGGGTCAGCTCCAACGTAGGGGATAGGGCTTTTAGCACATTGGGTCGCGTGTTCTGGGTCTGAGGGTCCCCCTCCTGACCGGTCACCTCGATTAGGAGGTAACCATGTCAGTGATGGAGGAGCAGAGGCCGCGGTCTCGGCGTTCGTTCACCGACGAGTTCAAGCGTGATGCCGTGGCGTTGGTGATCGACGAGGACCGCACGGTCGTCGACGTGGCTCGCAGTCTCGGTGTCGGTGAGGGCACGTTGGGGAACTGGGTGCGCCAAGCGCGGATCGATCGGGGTGAACGAGCCGGACTCACGACGTCGGAGCGGGCCGAGTTGGCCGAGCTGCGCAGGGAGAACGCTCGGTTGCGGATGGAACGAGATCTGCTCAAACGAGCGACGGCCTTCTGGGTGAAGGAGTCGGGACAGTGACCCGCTATCGGTGGGTCGCGGCCCGGAAGGCCGAGGGGTTCCCGATCACGATGGCATGCAAGATCGCCGACGTGTCTCGTCAGGCGTTCCACGACTGGCGGGCCCGAATTGCGGCGGGACCGACCGCACGGGAGCTCGCCGAGGCCGAGTTGGTCGGGTTGATGCGTGCGATCCACGCCGAGTCCGACGCCACCTATGGCGAGCCGCGCATGACCGAAGAACTCGCCCTGCGGGGACGACCGGTGAACCACAAGCGGGTCCGGCGCCTGATGCGCGTGCATGGCATCGTCGGGGTGTTCAAGCCGGCGAAGGTGCGGACCACGATCCCCGTGGAGGAGTGCCCGCCGTTGCCGGATCTCGTGGGTCGACGGTTCGCGCCGGCCGCGCCGGATGTCGTGTGGTGTGGTGACATCACCTACGTGAAGACCGGTGAAGGATGGTTGTACGTCGCGTCGGTCCTCGATCTCGGTTCGCGTCGCCTGCTCGGCTACTCGATGGCCGACCACATGCGCACCGAGCTCGTCGCGGACGCGCTCGATATGGCCGCCGCCGCTCGTGGCGGCCACACCGCCGGGATCGTCTTCCACGGCGACCGTGGCAGCCAATACATGTCGGGTGACTACCGCCAGCTGATCGGCGATCTCGACATGGTCCAGTCGGTCGGACGCACC
The DNA here is from genome assembly GCA_963819475.1 of uncultured Actinomycetes bacterium. GTDB lineage: Bacteria > Actinomycetota > Acidimicrobiia > IMCC26256 > DASPTH01 > DASUAS01. The sequence continues at coordinate 256,247 of CAWFWE010000005.1, read as the reverse complement.
GGCGTGTGCTGGGACAACGCGGTCGCCGAATCGTTCTGGTCATCGCTGAAACGTGAAGTCGTGCACCGCTACCGGTTCGCGACTCGCGCGGAGGCACGTCGTGAGATCTTCGCGTGGATCAACCGTTACAACCACCGGCGGCTGCACTCGAGCCTCGGCTACCTGCCACCCGTCGCGTGGGAACAGCTGTACCGTCACACCCAGGCCGACCTGGCCGCGTAACCAACGTGACCGGTCAACGGGGGGAGGCCCAGTCCGCGCGGCGAGTGCGGAACGCTGCAGGGCCCGACCGCGGCTGGTCCTGGTGGCGCTGCCTGTGGGCGGGCTTGAGCGCTATCCCGCGATCATCGCCAGTCGACGAGGGCGATCTCGACCGCTGCGGGGATCCCCTTTAGCTCCGTCGATCTACGGCCAGCGATCGTGACGTGTGGTCCCATCAGATCGGCGACCGCGGCGCTGACTTGGATCTCGTCGGCTCCGCCGAGCGCTGAGATACGGGCGGCCACAACGACGTCTTGGCCGGAATAGTCGTCCCCTGCGGTGATCGCCGAGCCGACGTGCACACCGATGCGGACCGAAGGCGAGAATCCTTCACGCTTGCGGTGCTCGTCGAGGGCCCGCTGGATGGCGATGGCGCTGTCGACGGCGAGTGCCGGGTCATCGAACGCGACGAAGAAGCCGTCGCCAGTTCCCTTCACGATTGTCCCGCGATGCTCGGCAACAATCGTGGTCACGGTGCGGTCGTGTCGTCGGAGAACGCTGTCCCATGCCTCGTCTCCGATGGCGCTCAACAGTGTCGTCGAGTTCACGATGTCGGTGAACATGAACGTGCGCGCCGCATATGTTGGGGCGTCGTCGCCGAGCCGTCGAGCCGCTTCGCGCGCGTCGGGTGTTGCGCCCAGATCCTCGAAGGTCTTGCGCGCCGCTGTCAGTTCGAGCTTGGCCGACTCTGTGTCGCCGAGCTCGACAAGGACGGTGGCGAGGCGCATCCGAGCTTGAGCGGTCTCGTACGGGCTCCGGACGTGCTGCCAGGCACGGACGCTGAGTTGGAGCTGGCGGGCTGCCTCGGTGAGATTGCCGAGCTTCCACTCTCGTAACCCGACGACAGATGTATTGGCCGCGGCGGCTGTGCTCGTTCCCAAGAAGGAGGCCACCTCCGCCAGGCGAGCTGCCGCTGTCTCGAGCACCTCGTCGTCACCGGCGGCAATGGCGATCTCGACCTGGGCGGGCAGGAGTCGCAGCAAAGTCGACGGTTCGTCGGCGGACCATTCGACGGCGCGCGCGATCACCTGGGCGGCGCCGTCGACGTCTCCAGTGCGCAGCCGTAAGAGCGCCATTCCCGGTTGCGGGGGCCATCCCTTCTCGTACGCCTCGCTGAACTCCTGCTCGGCCAGCGTGACGTCGCCCTGGGATCGGTGGAGTTCGCCCAGCTCGGTCAACGCCATGCCCTCGTGGAGCGCCTCGACGCCGGCGACCTCAACACGTGCCTGCCGCGCCTGTGCCTGGGCCTCGGGCCACTGGCCGCGATGTCGAAGGACTGTCGATCTGTGCACCCGACAGCAACCCGGGAAACAGACGAGGTGTCGGCCGGCCCGTTCGGCAGTGTCGAGCCACTCTGCGGCGCGCTGGAAGTCAGCGGCCTGGATGCACGACACCACCATCTCGCAGAAGATCTCGGCGCTGGCGAACTGTCCGAGCTCGCCGGCGAACGCGCCCGTGAGGGCCTCGTCCAGGAGCGCCATGCCGGCTACCACGTCCCCACGCAGCACGCGCAGCTGTCCCTGCATGCTCACGCCCATGGCGACGAGGTCGCGATCGCCGACCCGTCGCGCGATGGCTTCGACTTCTCGAGCCTTGTCCAGCGCTCGTTCGTGCTCCTTGAGATGGCCCATGAACTGGCCCTCGACCCATGCGAGCAGCGCGTGCGCAGAGGTCTCGGGAATGTCGGTGAGGAGGCGCTGGGCTCGAGCGAACCAGCCTGATGCCACCGAGGTATCACCGCGGGCGGAATGCAGCAGCGTGGCGCCGAGCGCGGCTGCTCCAGCCTCGGCGACACGTCCCGCGCGCTCGTACGCCTCATAGGCACGCTGACGAGCATCGATCGCCTCTGTGACGTGGCTCGCCCAGAACGCGACGTCGGAGAGCGCCTCGAGGTCCTCTGGCGACAACTCGCCCGAGGAGTCGACGGCGCGAAAACCCTCGAATGCTTCTTGCCAGGCGTGGTCGGCTGCCGCCTTGTGAGCGGACGTCAAGACAATGTCTGAGTCCACGGCTGAAGCCTACGCACAAAGCGCGGACGGGTTCATCCTGACGTCCCCAGCGTCAACCAGTTGAAGCCGCACAGATTCGCGATGGTCCTGGCGCGGCGACCGAGGTGCGCGTGATGTGCCGCTATGTGCGCCCCGTGGTGCTGATTCTGGGAACGTTCTGTACGTCGTTATGTGCGCGGGCCACGTGCGCGAGATCGAAGTTCTGGCTCGGTCGCGGGTGCCGACCGAAGCGTGCGCATAGGTGACAGGACGCCTGTGCCGCTCAAACGCTGATGACGACCTTGCCTCGCGCGTGACCGTCGCTCATGTACCGGATGGCCACGGGGACATCGCCGAGTGGGTACGTCTTGTCGATGACCGGAGTGACTTTGCCGGACTCAATGAGTTCCCTGAGCGCGACCAGGTCTGCGGAGTTCTCCGACGACGTCAGCATGCCGAGCTTCTGGCTCACCACCAGCGACAACAACTGCGCTCGGATCTGGCGGTCGAATCCACCAAGCCACCGTCCATCGGTCTCGCCCCCGACGATGACGAGCCTTCCTGTCGTGGTGAGGGCTCGACGGAGCTGCGACAGCCGGCGGTTGCCGCCGATATCGAGGATTATGTCGTAGCGACGCTTTCCATCGGTGACGTCTTCGCGTGTGTAGTCAACGATGTGGTCAGCACCGATGGCTCGGACCATGTCCATCTTCGCGGTGCTGCAAACACCCGTGACTTCAGCACCGAACGCCTTGGCGATCTGCACTGCGAAGGTCCCCACGCCTCCCGACGCGCCGATGATGAGGACCTTCTGCCCGGCCTGCACCTTCGCCTTGTCGCGCACTGCCTGCAACGCGGCGACCGCAGAGATGGGGCAGGACGCAGCCGTCTCGTACGAGAGGTTCGCGGGCCTGGGTGCGAGCTTACTCACCGCGGCCCGCGCGTATTCGGCGAAGGAGCCATCGCAACTGCCGTAGACCTCATCGCCCGGCGCAAACTCGGTCACGTTCCTGCCGACGGACTCGACCGTCCCGGCGAGACTGCGGCCCGGATTTGGAGCCTTCGGCGTGCGGAGCCCGAAGCCCAAGGCTCGGATGAGGTAGGGGCGGCCGGTCATTACGTGCCACGTGCCCCGGTCCACGCTCGCCGCACGCACGTGCACCAGAACGTCGTCATCTCCGATCGTCGGCTTCGCGATTTCAGCGAGCTGCAGAACGGACTCGGGCTTGGTGCCGTACTCGTGCTGGACAATCGCCTGCATCGTGTTGACCTCCGTTTCGAGTGTCGCGTGCTCGCGTCAACCACGACCCGGCAGTGATACAGAATGCCCTGCATGAGGTAGGGGTGCGCGATGCCAGGTAGCCGGCCGCACAGATCCGCGACACGTGTGAGCACCGACTCCGCGTGCGCGTGATGTGCCGATGTGTGCGTCCAGCTAGTGCGTTTCGTTGACGTTTCGGTACGTCGTTCCGTGCGTCCGCAGAAGCGAAGCGTGCCGCTGAGACAGCAGCGGACCTGTTGGTCCCTGGTCAGTGGAAATTGACTCCAGCGGCGATTTCGATGGCGAGGATGGCGGCGACGAGCCAGTCGATGGTCAGGCAGAAGGGTGGCCACCAGCGTGTGTTGGCCACGAAGTGGGTGCGGTGCTGCCAGAGGTCCTTCGCCCCGTGCGCGAAGTAGGCGATGACGAGGATCCAGGCAGTCTCGGTGACGCCGATGGCGGCGAGGACCACGAACCCCGCCGCGACGCAGGTCTCGACAGCGATGACCTTTGGTCGGCCGTCAGCGACCGCGAAGCCGATGTAGACGGCGGCGATCAGGGATATGGCGAGGGCGTGAACGGTCGAGAGGTCCAACCACCAGAAGCCGAGTGGCACGACGACGTTGGCTACGCCGAACACGAGCCCCCAGAAGACCGGCGTTCGCACGAAGCGTGCGGGAGCATATGCGCGGGTCGATGGATCGCTCATGACGCTTGGCGCAGAACTTTGCGGATAGCAGCCGCAGCCGTGTCCGGAGCGTCGAGGTACACATAGTGACTGCTGCCAGGTACGACCGTGCGAGTTCCGTGCGGGGAGAGTCGTGCATAGGCGAGCGCCCCCGCGGTCCAGATTTGTTCCTGTTCTGCGGTGGCCTGCTTGTCTGAGACTGCTCTCGCCGGATCGTGTGAGAGAACCACGAGCGGGACGGAGGGCCAGCGCTTGACCCCACGGATCTGTGCGAACACGGCAGTGGGGTCATAGCCGTACGCCCTGAGGAACGGGGCGGCGTTGGTGACCTCGAAGAACTTGGCCTCTGACGGATCGAACAGGACACCACCCGCGACCTGCTTTGGGTAGGTTGCACCGAACACGAGTGAGTTGAGTCCTCCAATGGAGTGGCCCACCAAGATGACCGGTGATCGCAGTCCAGACTGTTTGAGCACGGCCGACAGCGTGGCGCTCACCGACTTCGGCGTCAGTGGAGTTGGGCTGGCGTCGCTTGCTGCGACGCCGGGGCGGTCGAACACGCAGGTGAGCACATTGGGACCAAGTGCGGCGATCAGCGACTTCCAATAGGTCCCCGGATCGTTACCTCCCGCTTGGAACACAACCGGTATCCGGCCGCGACCGGCGCACACCATCGTGACCGACCGTCCATCGACCGTGTAGCTCGTCTGTGTCGGTGCCGTCAGGATCGGCGATTGTGATGCAACAGCCGTCGCGGGTGAGCCGATCAAGCCGCAGGCGGCGACAATCGAGATGCTGAGAATCGTCAACAGGACCCGGTTGGCCGGTATGCCTGATACGGATCGATGATCCAGTTCTCGACGAATGATTCTCCCTTGAGTGCTCAGTGCGTCGTCAGGTGGGAGCACTTGTTGTTCCATGACTGGGGAAGGGTTGCGGCGCTCGGTCTTGTCATGGCGTAGCGCTTCTCGGAGCGTCGTCTTCCATCGCTGGCTGCGCGCCTGCACCGTGCGAGTCCACGTACCGTTCCGGATCTTGAGTGAAGGTTCGTGCGCACTCGAACGAGCAGAAGTGCCATGCGTGTCCGTCCCACGGGAGGTGCGCGGGAGCGGCGTCGGCATCTACGAACATCCGGCACACGGGGTCCAGCACCTGTGACGTAGCGCTTGCCCCGTGTTCGGCGATTGAGTAGATCTCCACCGGTTCGCCGACGTTCTTCAGCCACGTGGCTCCGAGTGCCGTTGTCGTCATGTGTGGATGACCTTCCACGAGGCGCGCGATGGCGCCGCTCGTGATGAGTTGGCCGACGTTTGCGTGCGCGGTTAGGCGCGCGGCAATGTTCACCGTTGCTCCGAAGACGTCGCCGTTTCGCTCCACGAGGGGTCCGTAGTGCACTCCGATCCGCACGCCGGGGAACTGTGGTTCCTGTTCGATCGCGCGCAGGAGGGCGAGCCCCATCTCGAGCGCGTGGTACGCGTCAGACGTGACGACCATTACCGCGTCGCCGATGGTCTTCACGATCCGGGCGTCAGCCTTGAGCCGCGCGGCGGTGAGATCGAAGAACCGCAGCGCGACATCTGCAGCGTCGTCGTCACCATGCGCTTCCGTGAGGGCGGTATACCCGGCGAGATCGGCGAACGCGACCGTGCGGTGTCCCGTTGGAAACCCCGCCTCCGGGTTGACCGCGGCCACCGGATGGTCCCTTACGACACCGCCGCGCGGGGCGCGACGTCGAAGCTGAACATCATGCCGCTCTGGTTGTGCTCGGCGATATGGCAGTGCGCCATCCACAGGCCCGGGTTGGTGACCTCCAGCAGGATGTCGACGGTTTGGCCGGCGAGCAGCAGCACCGTGTCCTTCCAGGCGAGGTTGGTCTCGGTCACGCCGTCCTTGGAGAGCACCAGAAAGCGTCCGGCACCGTGGACGTGGAACGGGTGTGGCATCGGATGGTCCGAGCCCATCTCATTGACGAGGCGGATCTTGACGCGATCTCCCACCGTGAACTTCCAGGAGATGTCCCCGTTCTTCGCGCCGGTTTCACGGTCGATGAGTTGCCAGATCATGTTGCCGGTGTTCGTCTGGCGGTTGATCTCGACCATGTCGTCTTCCCACTCGATGCTGTCGCCGGGCCCGTGGCTGTGGGGGACGCTTTCATCACCTTCGGCCTCGGCAACGCCATCGGAGCGGAGCAGCGTCATTCCGCAGAGCGGACACGACGCGGCCCATGCGGCGACGATCTCGTCGTGCATGGGGCAGGCGTACGGCATCGGCGTCGGGACTTCCGGAGACGACGGAACCAGCGTCATCCCACATTTCGGGCAGGTGCCGGCGAACGACGCGGCGATCTCGGGGTGCATTGGGCAGTCGTGGTAGGCGGTCTCACTCGCGGTCTTGGTTCCGTCGTCGCCGTAGAGGAGCGGCATCTCGGACCAGAAGGCCAACACCTTGTCGGGTGGACGCTGGAGGTCGTGGTCGAGCTGTTCACGGGCGGCGCTGAGCTCGGCATCTGTGCGCAGGAGATCGAATGACGCGGCTGCCTCGCCATCGATGCTGCCGGTCACGGAAATCGTGCCGAGGTCGTAGACATGATCAGGGGTGTGGTGCTCCAAACGAACATCGCCTGGCGTCTCGAACAGCACGTCGAGGACGGCGCGTTCGGACGGCGCGAGCAACACGGTGTCGACGAAGCACTCGCATTCGCAACGACCGCTGTCTCCGCCGACGTACTTGACGCGGGCGCCCTTGAGACCGACGTTGAAGATGCGTGTGTTCGCAGTGTTCACTACATAGAGGCGTACGACTTCGCCGACCGCGGCCTCCGCCGAGAGTTCGAGGTCACCGTTGATCAGCATGACGTTGCCGAATCGGCCCATGGCCGTGTAGGTGGGACCGGCGCGGAGGAACGGCGCGACCTTGCCGTCCTCGACGAGGAGATCGTCGAGCGTGACGGTGAGGTGCCGGTCGGCCGGGGGCCAGTACGACGGATCGGAGGGTTCGACGACGATCGTGCCGTACAGACCGAGCTCCAAGCCGTAGTCCTCTCGGATGTGCGGGTGGTACCAATAGAAACCCGCGTCCGGGAAGGTGATCTTCTGGGTGTAGGAGCCGCCGATCGGGATTGGTGACTGCGTCTCGAAGGGGACGCCGTCGTACTGGTTCTCCAAGCGCAGGCCATGCCAATGGACGGTTGTTTCGTGGTCGCCATCATTTTTGACCTGGACTGTCAGTTCCGAGCCTTGGTCGACGTGCAGGGTCGGGCCGGGGATGGAGCCGTCGTACGCGAGCATGCGCAGCACATCGCCGCCGAGATGCTTGGTGACGGGAGAGATGCGGAGGTCGATGTGATCGCCGTCGCGGAGCCGGAGCGTGCGCGTGGGCACGACCTCGGTCAGACCTTCGGTGTCGCGAGGAAAGAAGTCGTCGGTCATGTCTCAGCGTTTCGTGTCGTGCGCAGCCGCGCCATCGAGCAAGGCCGCCAGATCGTCGGGTATCGGCATCTCACGAAACGCACTCACATCCGACCCTCCGGTGTTGCCCACTGGATACCGGCCGGTCCACGATCCTGGTGCGGCCACCACGAGGCGGAACAGTTGACCTGCCACCTCGTGACCATCACGTCGACGGAACGCGCAGCTCAACATCGCGACATGGGTCTTCACATGTAGCCCCGCCATCGGCTGACTGAGGACGTGCGCCCGTTCGAGGTGTCGCCACTCCTCCGGGAAGTCCTGCTGATCCCTCGCCGTGCGGGCCGCCGCTAGCTCCCCAGACCATGCTTCATGCAGCATCGATCGTCTCCTGCAGTAGTGCGCGCGACGAGCTCAACGATCTCGTCGGGCGCCTTCGACGGCGACCCAGCATCGAAAGGTGGCTGCGGGTCGTATTCGATGGCGAGCTGAACGGCCTGGGCCACTTCCGGGCCGTCTATGTGACCAAGCAGAGCGAGCGCCATATCGATTCCGCTCGACACGCCCGCTGACGTGATGATCTTTCCCCGCTCGACCACGCGCTCCTCGGTGTATCGAGCGCCGAACTTCTCGAGATGTTCGGTCCACGCCCAATGTGTGGTCGCGTCCACACCGTCGAGGAGTCCGGCGGCGGCCAGAAAGATTGACCCCGTACAGACGCTCGTGACCCAGGTCGCTGATTGATACACGCCGCGAAGCCAACTGGCCACGGGACCGGTGAAGTCTTTGGAGTTGCCTCCCGGCACCACCACGACGTCAGGCGAGGGCACTTCGGCGAACGAGGCAGACGCGACAAGCGGACAACGACCAGTGTGATCGATCACCGGCCCCGCTTCTGCGCCGACAAACACGACGTCATGGCCGGGCACGTCAACGAGGGCCTGGAATGGACCGATGATGTCGAGCACGGTGAATTTCGGATAGAGCACGAGCGCAATCTGCATTGCGACCTCACAGCATTTGATGGACAGAGGGTTTGGACTTGGCGGCCGAGCAGGCGCTGAGCTTGGCCCTCCGACCGAAGCGAGGCGTCCCCATGGGGTGAGTTGCACCCTACCCAGGTGGATCCGCGGCCGTCGAGCGCGTTCTGGCTCCAGGACCGCTACAAAACAGTCGGTTGAGCCACGAAGGTACGTTTGTTCTTCGACGACGCGGAGGCGCACGGATGATCGACGTGCAACGCGAGCCGCACGACGCCACGCCTACCCCCGGCTCCACGACGGAGCACGGCAGCCACAGCCACGCGGGCCATGCGGGCCATGCGGGCCATGCGGGCCATGCGGGCCATGCGGAGATGTTTCGGCGACGGTTCTGGTGGAGCCTGCTGCTGACCGTCCCGGTGGTCATCACCAGCCCGATGGTCATGGACTGGTTCGGCTACCAGCTCGACTTCACGGCCATCGACTGGATCGGACCGGTTCTCGGCTCCGCGATCTTCTTCTGGTGCGGCTGGGTCTTTCTCTCGGGTGCGTGGGCGGAGATCCAGGAGCGCCAGCCGGGAATGATGCTGCTAGTCGCAATGGCAATCAGCGTCGCGTACGCAGCATCGCTCGCCACCACCCTCGGATGGTTCGACCTCGAGTTCTGGTGGGAGCTGTCCGCGCTCGTCACGATCATGTTGCTCGGCCACTGGCTGGAGATGAAGGCCCTCGGTCAAGCGCAATCGGCTCTCGCGGCCCTCGCCGAGCTCTTGCCCGACGAAGCCGAACGCATCGACGCCGACGGCAGCATCACCGTGGTCAATACGGACGCGCTCGAGCTCGGCGACATCGTGCTCGTCCGCCCCGGCGGGCGTGTCCCCGCCGATGGCACGATCATCGAGGGATCCGCGGAGATCGACGAATCGATGGTCACCGGGGAGTCCCGTCCGGTGGCGAAGGGCGCAGACGACCGCGTGGTCGCGGGGACCGTCGCAACCGATTCCTCGATCCGGGTTCGCGTCGAAGCGGTCGGCGCCGACACCGCGCTCGCCGGCATTCAACGGCTCGTAGCCGAGGCGCAGTCCTCGCAGAGCCGTGCGCAGGCGCTCGCCGACCGATTCGCCGCATTGCTCTTCTACGTCGCAGCTGGCGCCGGGCTGCTCACCTTCATCGTCTGGGCCCTCGCCGGCGACATGGACGAAGCGGTCGTGCGCACAGTGACCGTGCTCGTCATCGCCTGCCCCCACGCGCTGGGGCTCGCGATACCGCTCGTGATCTCGCTGTCCAGCGCCCTCGCGGCGCAGGCGGGCATCCTGATCAAGAACCGGCTCGCACTGGAACGGATGCGCACCATCGATGCGGTCCTCTTCGACAAGACCGGCACACTGACAAAGGGCGAGCACATCGTCACCGGCATCGCCGGCGTCAACCGCAGTGAAGACGAGGTGCTGCAACTCGCCGCAGCCGTCGAAGCCGAGAGTGAGCATCCCCTCGCCCGGGCAATCGTCGCCGCGGCTGCACAGACACGCCCGCTCGTGGGTGCGGTCGATTTCCGCTCCATCACCGGCCGTGGCGTGGAGGCCATCGTCGACGGCAATCGCTACGCCGTTGGCGGACCGGCACTCCTCCGCGAGCGAGCGATCTCCGAGCCGCTCGAACTCACGGGCAGCGCGGACGGGTGGCGCAGTCGTGGGACCGCAATCCTGTACCTCATCCGAGATGATGAAGTGGTCGGCGCGCTCGCGCTCGAGGACGAGATCCGCCCCGAAGCACGCGATGCCATCGAGCAGCTACGCCAGCTCGGTCGTCGCGTGATCATGATCACTGGCGACGCACATCAGGTCGCGGAAGCCGTCGGACGCGACCTCGGAGTGGACGAAGTGATGTCCGAGGTCCTTCCCGAAGACAAGGACGCCAAAGTCGCCGCGCTCCAAGCGCGTGGCCTTTCCGTCGCCATGGTCGGTGACGGCGTCAACGACGCGCCCGCCCTCGCTCGCGCCGACGTAGGAATCGCAATCGGCGCCGGTACCGACGTGGCCATCGAATCGGCCGACGTGGTGCTCGCCTCGAACGACCCCCGTAGCGTCGTCTCCGTGATCCGCCTCTCCGTCGCGAGCTACCGCAAGATGGTCCAGAACCTCGCCTGGGCCGCCGGATACAACGTGGTCGCCATCCCGCTCGCGGCCGGCGCATTCGCCTGGGCAGGAATCACTCTCGGGCCCGAAGTCGGTGCCGTGTTGATGAGTCTCTCGACCATCGTCGTCGCGCTCAACGCACAGCTCCTGCGGCGGGTCGACTTGCGAGTCGAATAGCCGCGCCCGCGCGGGTTTGGGACGTTCGGCCCTGTCTCACGACACCGCGCCTGCGCATCATCGACAGCGAGTCAGCTTGAAGGAGCGACGCGATGGCGATGGTGTTGGCGCAGATGTGGGATCGCGACCGTGGGCACATGGACGGCGGTTGGTGGTGGGTGATGGGTATCGGTTGGCTCGTCTTCCTCGCCGCCATCGTGGTCATCGTCGTGCTGCTCGTCCGCCGGTCTGACCATCGAGGTACCACCGTTACTCGGAGCGGGCCGGAAGACCTCCTGGCAGAGCGTCTCGCTCGTGGCGAGATCGACGAGGACGAGTACCGGCGTCGCCGCGACGCACTGCGCGGGTAGACGATCTCGTAAAGAGAGACTCATCCGCTGAATGCGGACCAGCATTTCGGGTGCGTGTGCCCAAGAGAGATTCCATCACGCTGAACGTCACCCCAAGAACGCGATGATGCGGTCACCCACAAAGTCAGGCTCGTCGATGCTCAGGACGTGTCCGGCGTTCGGGAGGATCTCGACTTCGGATCCAGGAATGAGCCGGGCACGCCGCGTGGCCGAGGTGGTGCTGCCGATCAGACCGTCCTTACCGCCAAGGAACACCAGGGTTGGTGCCTTGATCCGCTCCAACCTCCGGCCCGGGACATGGAACGGTGGGCCAAGCCTCGGGCGGCACTGCACGAGCAATTCCATCCATCGTCGATATTCCCGGTTCACTCGCTCACCCTCACCGAGGCATCGATCGATGATCCGCTGGCGCTTGGCTTCCGTGGGCCGCAGCACAGCGGACATCATCGGGCCAAGCACACCGGCGGTGGCGACGAACGAGGGGAGCCCCATCGGGGCGAGCAAGACCAGGTGACGCACGCGGTCAGGCGCGTCGATCGCGTAGTTGATCGCGATCCAGCCGCCCATCGACCCGGCAACGACGTCGGCCACGTGCAGGTCGAGCGCCACGTAGGTGTCGTCGAGCCAGGCGCTGAAGTCTCTTCTCTTCTTGGGATAGCGGTCCGGATCGTCCAACTCGCTCTTGCCGACGTCGCCGATCGTGTCGAGCGCGTAACACCGCCGCTTCTCGCTCAGGGTCGCGATAATCGACCCCCACACTTGCGCGGCAGCTCCCATCGGATGCAACAGCACCAACGGCGGCAAAGTCGGATCACCACTGACGACCACGTGGGTTCTACCGAAGCGCGTCGTGAAAAAGAACGCTTCATATGGCACCGGCCAGTGCCGCATCCTCTCGTCGTAGATCGACAACAGCTCCGAGCGCGTCGCCTCCGTACCGAAGATCGGTATCTCCTGCACCGCTCGCGCCGTGGAGGTCTTGCGTCTCGACACCACCAGCGTTGTCCTCCGCTACCAGGACACTGCACATGAGCCTACGCCCGCGACCCGCTGCAATCGACCGGCCGCGTTGCGACGCCCCATGACCCACTCTCGCGTCCCAACGGAGAGCCTTCGCCACCAAACCCGCACAGAACGCCCGCTCTGCGCTGGTTCTGCTTCGAACAACGCCGTACAGATTCGCGGGCCGCCAAGCGCGGCGGCTCGCGGGCACGCGGAGGTGCCGTTCTGTGCGGCCCTGAAGCGCGAGCGTGTGAACGTTCGGTGCGTCGTTCTGTGCGCCGACCGGGTGCGCGAGATCGGCATCGGTTATGGCGTGACGTGCACGGCGATGAACACCACGGCGACTCCGACTAGGAGAACGCCGAGTGTCGCTTGCAGAATGCCGAAGGTTGGCGTTCCAGTTAGCTCGTCGCGCCGATCATGTCGGCTGGTATGGGGGTGCGTGTCGTGGCCCGGTTGGCACGCCAAGCTTCGTAGCGGTCGAACAGTCGGTTGCCCGCAACGAAGATCGTGATCGCGTACAGCCAGCCGAACACGACGTCAGTCACGAAGTGCTCGCCGGTGTACACGAGGGCAAAAGCCATCGCCAGCGGATAGAGGGGCAGAAGCCAGCGGAAGCGAATTCGGGAACTGAGCGGCAAAGCTTCGGACCTTCGGCGCGTCTGGGCTTTGCACGGCGGGGCTCTCGTCCGAGCCCCACGTCGTGGGGATGCGCTCGGCGGCTGCTTCAGCGGGACTACCGGCATGTATTCGGTTGCAGAGTTCTCGAAGCCACGCCTCCGGATTAGCCGGCGGCTCTGGACGCGCCCGGAGGCACTCGACTGCAACATCGAACTCGTTTGGGAAGTCACGTCGGAGCTGCTCGTCGCTGGAAACCAATTCATTCCACAGCAGGGCCGAAACCACGACGGGCAGATCGCGACCGCAGTAGCGACAGACGATCGCGGCCCCCTTGATCGTCTCTGCGCACCACGGGCACTGCTCCGTTTCGGCGTCCGACATGCACGCATTTTGCCCGCTCTGACGCACATACGCGGCCCCCGCTCTTGACCAGGCTCCGTAGCGTACAGATCGGCAGATCTGGCGCGGCCGAATGCATCCCCCGGTCGGGACCTTCGACCCTGGCGTGTCGTCGTCGTTGCGCCCATGCTCGTGATGCAAGATCGCGACGGACCCGATGGGTTTTCCTCCCGGTTGGGGGGTCGACCGGTCCTTTCCCGAACGGTCTACTGAGGAGCCTCCCGGTTCTGGCGAACCAGAGTTGGGAGGCTCTTTCGCGACGCGACCTCGCTGGCGCCGAACGGCAGGTATGTACTTCAACTCACGGCGGTGTGAACGGCGGCACAGATCGCCGAATCGTGCGCCAGTCGGGCGGGCGAGCAGTCAGCGAGCGTTTGAGCGGTGGCCGTCGTCATGCGGCGCGAGCCCGTTCCGACGGACGGTCGGCTGGGATCGGTCGTCAACCGCGTGGCTGCACTGGCGTCATCGGGCCTGCGGTTGGGCGAGGAAGAAGGTTCGACCGGTGACCTTGGCCAATCGTGATGCCTCTTTGAAGGTGTCACTCTTGAACCATTCCATGGCCCGATCCATGTCGTCAGTCTTGATGTGGAACAACGCAGCGTTCGGGTTGTCCATATCCTGATACGCGGGTCCGTCGATGATGCCGTACGACAAGCGGTTCTCAGCGTGAAGGTAGTGCTGGGCCTTCCACGCTTCGAAGTCGTCGGTCTCGATCCTGATCATGATGTCCTGCACAGCACCCCCTGGACGTAGTCCAAGGCACACGGTAAACCACAACTTTCGCTGCCGCTGCGAGGCAGCGCATATTGCCCGAACCGGCGTGATTACGTGACCGCCGATCGGCAGATCTGGCACGCTCGCCCGGTCTCGACGCGTCACGAGGCGTTGTTTGCAAGACTTGTCCCGCCCGCGGATCGTCGGCAAACCGCCATGGAGAAGAAGGGAGACCGCTGTGACGTTCCCCGAGCTTCCGGCATCGGCCGTGCTCATCCTGCAGGAGCTGCTCGCGGAGCGCCGCGAGGCGTGGTGCAGTCTTGTGCCGATCGATCAGCGGACGTGGGCGATCCGCGGTTCGATCGCGTACGAGGGCGAGGTGATCCTCGCCGAGTTCGACACTCGGGAGGTCGCCGAGCTCGCGCTCGAATGGCTGGTCACCGCAGAAGGCTCCTCCTACACGCGCTGATGCGATCGGCCCAGAGACGAGCGACCGAAGGAAGGAAACCCTGATGCTGGAAAGCACGGAGTCTTCGGTCACCAGCTAGTGCCGTGACCGGCAATGTTGGTGGGGTCGCGTCCACCACTTTTCGGGCGGGGTCGCGCAGACTCGGGGCATGGCTGAACGTGTGCAGGTTCGTGACCTGACGAACGACGAGGGCCGCAAGCTGTTGTCGATCATCAGGCGGGGTTCGGGTTCGGTGGTGCGCTGGCGGCGAGCCCAGATCGTGTTGTGGTCGGCGCAGCACATGGATGTGCCGGCGATCGCGAAGATCGCGTTCACGTCCGAGGATCGGGTCCGGGAAGTGATCCATAACTTCAACGAGGACGGGTTCGACTCGTTGGTGCCGAAGTATGCGGGTGGCCGACCGCCGAAGTTCACGTTGCCGCAGCGGCGGGAGATCAAGAAGGTCGTGTTGTCGCGACCGATGGATCATGATCTGCCGTTCTCGACGTGGTCGCTCATCGAAGCTGGCCGAGTTCTTGGTGGCTGAGGGGGTGGTCGACGACATCAGCCACGAGGGCCTGCGGGCGCTGCTCCGCGAGGAAGGCGTCTCGTTTCAAGTGATCAAGACCTTCAAGGTGAGCAACGATCCCGACTTCGAAGCAGAAGAAGAACCGGGTGCTCGAGCTCTACGACCTTGCGGACGCCAAGACGAAACGGCGTCGCGGCGACCCGCACGTCGTGATCTGTGTGGACGAGTTCGGCCCGCTGAACTTGCAAGCCGCATCCCGGCAAGCAGTGGGCGCCGATCGCCGCCGGCACGGGGTGATCCGACGTCACCGCGACGACGGCGGCGACGCGCGACGTATATCCGTCCGCACGGGGTCCGCCATCTGTTCGCCGGCTATGACCTGTCGACCGATCGGCTCTACGGGCACGTCAAGACGCAGCGAAGGGCCGCACCGAGTTCCTCGCGTTCTGCCGTCACCTGCGGTCGTTGCATCCACCGGAGGTCCGGATCGCGATCGTGCTCGACAACTTCAGTCCGCACCTCTCGACCAAAAAAGACCCTCGGGTCGGTGACTGGGCCGCCGCGAACAACGTCGAGCTCGCCTACGTGCCGTTCTACGCGAGCTGGTTCAACCGGATCGAGGCCCAGTTCCAAGCGCTGCGCTACTTCGCACTCGACGGCACCGACCACGCCTCACACGCCGAACAGAGCATCGCATGATCCGTCGCTACATCGCCTGGCGGAACCGCAACGCCCACGACCGCGAACTACGTGAACTCGTGAAACGCGCAAACGTTGCCTGACACGGCACTAGCGGGAGGGGGGCAGGCCCCCCTCCCGGCCTCCCCCCGACTCGGCTTGGTGTGTGGCGAGGTTGTCGGGCGGGCGGAGCCCGCCCTCGTGCGACCAAGCTTCGTGCATGTCAAGCGTGGTGAACATCAACGATGTGCTCGACGGTCACGTCGCGCTCGAGATCGAGTGCGTTGATCGGTTGTATCTGAACGCGTACGTCCCGAACCTCCAGGTCGGCGGCCAGGTCGAACGGTTCTGTAAGCAGCATCTGGGTCAGCCGATCGCGTCGCCGGCGGTGATCGAGAAGATCGGGAACCGTTTTCGCACTGAGGTTAAGCGATTCGCTGAACGCGAGGACATCCCGATCCTGCATCTCAAGAAGCCGGACCGGTCCCGATGGGACGATCGCAAGCTCGACCACGTTCGTCCCCATCTCGAGCGTGCTGAGCGGGAGGGCCGCTTCGGTGTCGTGGCGATCGTGGCCGCCCAGGAGTTCCAGTGGGTGTTCTCCGCCACCAAGAAGACCGGCGATACCGTCGGTGTGTGGTTCGACTGGAACAAGGCCGAGCGACGCGTCGGGATCTACTACTTCTATGTGCTCGACCCCGACTTCGGGTCCGGGTTCATCAAGATCTGTACCTACTTCCCGTATCCCGCCAAGGTCTGGGTGAACGGCCACGAGTGGGCCAAACGCCACGCCGACCACGAAGGCATCGCCTACACGGCGTTGGCGAACGGGTTCGCTTCGAGCGATCAACCCGAGCGGCTCCAAGCCATCTGTGACCAGTTCGGTCCGGGGGACGTGCAGGGCTTCTTCGACCGCTGGATGTCCGTCATCCCCACACCGCTCACCACCGCGGAACAGGCCGCGGGCTACTGGTGGGAACTCTCGATGCGCCAAGTCGAGGTGTCGCGCACTCTCGTCTTCGATGATCCCCGCCGCGCCCGCGGGTTCTTCGAGGCGCTCGTCACCGACAACATCGGCATCGGCCGACCCGAAGCGGTCGCGGTGGTGTTCGCCCGCCAGGTGCGCAAGACCACCAAGGAACCCTTCGCCACTCGCGTGTTCACACCGGGCACCGAGGTCAAGATGGACTTCGCCTACAAACACTCCCGCGTCAAGCAGTACTTGAAGGAAGGCAGAGCGCTCCGCATCGAGACCGTCATCAACAAACCCGCCGACATCGGGATCCTCGCCCGGCTCGAGCACCTCCCCGAGCTCATCGCCAAGGCCCGCGCCGTCAACCATCGTCTGCTTATGATCGAGCGTGCCGGTCAGGGCTGTGCCATCGGCTCTGCGCTCTTCGAGCGCATCCACCAGCCCTACACAAGAGAGGGCCAACGAACCGGAGCACTCCGCTTCGGGGACTTACGTGCCATGGCCCTGACCGGCGCCCTCTGTTGCGTCGTGCACGCCGTCACCGGCTTCACCAACCAAAGCCTTCGCGGGCTCGTCGCCGGACTCCTCGGCACCGACTACAGCACCAACCAGATGACCTACGACCTGCGTCGCCTGCGTCTGCACGGACTGATCCAACGCATACCCCGAACCAACACCTACACCATCACCCCCGACGGCATCCGCGTCGCGGTCTTCTACACCAAAGTCCACGACCGGCTCCTGCGCCCACTCCTCGCCGCACCCGAGCGACCCCCAGCACCCATCGAACTGCGACGCGCCATGGCCACCATCGACCGCGTCATCACCGAACACATCACCAACGTGTGCCTCGAAGCCGCCGCCTGAAACCTGTCACAACGTCTCAAGTTCCCGCCCCAAAGCAACTAGCTCAGCCGCAGGTCAGTCGCAGCAGCGCCAGATTGCCCGATCGGGCGTGCGTACGCGAGCGCCGATCGGCATCTGTGAAGGAGCGGGGCCTTGTCAAGGGTGTGCGAGCGCGCGTGGTCGACGCGTTGCTTTGGATCCGGTTCGAGGGGTGTTGCGAGGTTCCGCACCAGGGTGTCTTGCTGCGTGGTGGCTCGGTTGCCAGGCATCTGTCCGCGCTGTTCGGAGCGCATGGTGCGGTCGGGCCACGACCCGCAAGGACTCAATCAGTTAGCCGACGTCGCCATCGGGGTGGGAGTCATGCCGTTTCCGAGTGCGCTTGTGGGTCGTGCCCGAGCTTCACGCGGCGACCCGCTGCTCAAGGCAGCGGATCTGGCCGTCGCGTCGGCCGTAGTACACGAGGGTCATGAGCCGTCGAGCGACCGCGATGCGGGCCTTGTTGGTGCCGCGTCGTTCGGCAATCCGATGGAAGTGGTCGCGCAGCGGCGGGCCGCCGTGGTAGCGGACGATCGCTTCGAGGGCGGCCCAGCGGACCAGCTTCGAGCCCTGTCGCCAACTCAACCGTCGTGGCGATGACCAAGTACCCCGAAGAGTTCCGTCACATCCGGGCGATGATCGCATGTGCGGTGCCAACCGTTATCGTGACTTCCGGCGCGCCGGCCGTGTTGAGTGGGCACTGGGAAGCGGTGGGACATCGATGGGAAGCAGCACTGTCCGGTTCGAGTCCAGTACAACGATCCGGCGACCCGCCGACGCGGTGTTCGAGCGTTTGGCTGACTTGTCGAGGTACGGGTTGTGGATGCACCGCACGGGCATGTTCAGACGCTGCGGACTGACCTCCGAAGGCCCCATCCGAAGAGGTGCGGCGTACTTCGATGCGACGAGGATGGGCACCTTCCATGGCGAAGTAACCCGCTTCGAGCCGCCAACGCGGATCGCGTTTCAGGAGACATTGCACTGGTTCGGCTCGCAAGCGATGCAGGCCCGACCCGAGTACTTCCTCGAGGAAGACCACGATGGGACGATCGTTCATCACATCGCGGTCGGAGAGCTCTTCGGCTGGATGCGGTTCATGAAGCCAGCCGCGGCGTTGCTCGCGAATGCTGAACGGACCCGGACTCTTAAGTCCTTGAGACGGTCGCTGGAGTCGGGGTAGGCCGAGCGCCTTCCGGGTTCCCCAGCCCCTCGCCCACGCTCGACCAGATCGGGCGCCAGCAATACCACGCTGAAGATCGATGGGAGGTATGTGGAACTGGTGAGGAATGGCTGGGCTCATCAGCGACCCGAGTGCACAGGGTGCGCGTGATGTGCCGTGCTGCGCTACCCGTGACCGCAGTTCGCTGAAAGTTTGTGCGCCGTTCTGTGCGCAGTCGGCGGGCGCGAGATGGGGCAGTTCGGTGCGGGTCGCAGACGAGCCCCAGTGGACGACGTCCCGCGGGGAGCTGCAGGGCCCCTGGCGAGCATGCCTGGCCTTGGCCGCCGCAATTCACTGCGGGAATCTGTTTGTCACCCGGCTCCGTATCTTTCAGCATGAACGACAGTCGTCCTGGCTTTGTCGATGAACTTCGCGAAGGCGGACATGCCGTCGTGGACGAGTTGGGCATCTCGGCATGTGGGTGTGGCGACCTGATGGACCGGGCGGCCAGCTTCGTCGATGCGGCGCTTACTGTGGCCGGGGCCGCCCGGTCTGGGCGCGCCTATATCCGCTTGTCGTGCTCGCGTGGGCTCCTGTTCGTGGAAGTCACGCACCTCGGCCCGGGAACGTTTGATGCGCTCATGGTCGACGAGGCCGCAATGAATGCCCTCGAGGAGCTTCGGGCATGGACGCGGGATTCCGCCCAGGCGCTGAAGACCGAGCGGGGACCGCGCGACCAGTTCCGAATCACGCTTGTCCTCGAGCCTGGCTCTCTGGTGGATCTCTCGCCGGGTTGCGACGCCAGACACGGCGATATCGTGAGTGGGCTCGCAACAACCTGATCGGGCCCGCCCGCTTGCCAATGCGCCGCGCACAGATTGCCGGACTGTGCTCGCTGCTCCGCTGCCAACGACGCAAAGATCCGCGACACGCGTGAGCGTCGGCTTCGGGGTGCGCGTGATGTGCCGATCGGGGCGGCTCGACGAGGTGGTTCCGTGAACGTTCGGTGCGTCGTGATGTGCCCCGACCGGGGTGCGCGCGATCCGCAGATCTGAGAGCGGCGTTTACGGCCTGTCAGGTGACCTGGTGGTCACTCCCACACACCTCGTTGCGTCATCGAATGCCGTCGGGCTCCGACCGATCGCGGCGCTTGATCAGCGCCTCAAGGCGGTCCATCGACTCGGTCCAGCCTTGTTCGTGCAGCGCCCGGCGTTCGACAGTCGCAAATGGCCCCTGATCGATCGTCAGCGAGCTCGATTCGCCCAGATCACGGAACGACAGGACAGCTGTGGTTTCACGATCGTCGGGGTCGGGGGGTTCCCAACGAAACGTGTAAGGACTCGCGCGGATAGGCGTCGAGTCGGTGACCATCCACCGGTCGCCGGGTTGGCCCCGAGATGATCGGGGTGCTGCCCAAGCCCGGACGACCAGGTGGAGGACTCCGTCATCATGCGCGCGTTGGAGCCGGAAGTGTCGGATGCAGTCTGGGCGGCGATCGAGCCGCTGTTGCCGGTGCCGGCCGACGAGCATCCTTTGGGCTGTCACCGACAGCGCGTCTCGAACCAGCTCTGTTTCCGAGGGATCTTGATCCGTTTGGTGACCGGCGCGTCGTGGGTCGATATCGAAGCGATCCTCGACTTTGCAGTGTCGGACACGACGTTGCGGGCCCGGCGCGACGAGTGGATCAACGCCGGCGTGTTCGACGATCTCGTCGCTGAAGCACTCGCGGCGTTCGATCGGATCATCGGTCTCGATCTCGGCGACGTCGCGTTGGACGGCTCGTTGCACAAGGCACCCTACGGAGGTGAAGGAACCGGCCCGAACCCTACGGATCGCGCCAAGCTCGGCTGGAAGTGGTCGGTCGCCTGTGATCGTCATGGCATCCCGATCGGTTGGGTGATCGACGGCGCGAACCGCAACGACGTCCGCCTGCTCGAACCCACCCTCGACGCGATCGCCGAGCGTGGTCTGCTCGTCGACATCGACACGTTGCATCTCGACCGCGGCTACGACTCGGGCGCAGTTCGTCAGCGACTCCGCGACATGGGGATCGACCAGTTCGAGATCCAACTCCGCGGCACCAAGATCCCCGGCGTGAAGAAACAACCGGTCCGCCTCGGACTGCGATGGATCGTGGAAGCAACTAACACCTGGTGGTCGAACTACGGGCAGCTACGGCGCAACACCGACCGCAAGAGTCGTCACCGACACGCCGCGCTCTGCCTCGCCACCGTCGTGCTCATCGTCGGCAGACTCCTCGACTGGCGCAATCGCTGGAGCCCGAGTTGAGCCCTATCCGCTCGGGTCCTAAGCCAACCGCGCATCAGGCTCCACATCACGGAACTCTCCCGACAGGAAGAAGACGTCACCTTCCGGTGGCTGCATCTCGATTCGATACTCACCACCAACGCGCAGATCGATGTCGACGCTGGGAATTGAGAAACCTTTGGGACCCCACCATTGAGCCAACAACGCCGGCTCTGTGTGCATCCTGTACACCAGACCCCGGGCTGCGGGCAGCCGACGTTCCAGGTGCAGTGCGAACTCCGCTTCCATGCTGATCACCCCACGTCAGTCTCTACACGTCAGGCACGCATAGTGCCCGGTAGGGGCGCGCGGTGCCACGATCGACGACGCACCGATCAGCAACCGTTGGAGTGTCTGCACCGCGTGCGCGTGATGTGCCGATAGGTGCTCCGCGTCGGTGAGCGTTCGGCGCGCCGTTCTGTGCTCGAAGAGCACTGGTCGACAGGCGCCGTCGTCGTGGTGTCGCGGGCGCAACATGGAGCGGTTCGCGGCTCGCTCGCCGAGGCGGGTAGCCGTGTCCGGTGCCGTCGTCATGTCCGACTTGCCCCCAACGCAATCGGGCCGCTGCGGTGGTGGATCGTGCTGTTGCGCCCTGCGCAGCAATGGCGAACGGGGTCACCTAGGGTCCCTGACCGATGGGGCAGGGACGAATCGTCATGGGGCTGGTGTTCTTCCCGCGGGGTGGATCCGCGTACGTCGTGCGTTATCTGAGCCCTGCGTTAGCCCAGGCGGGTTGGTCGGTTTCGCTCGCGGTCGGATCGCTGGGTTTGCCGGGGGAGGAGACCCATGCCCGCACGTTCTTCGACGGTCTCGACGTTCACGTCCTTGACGCGACTGACGCGCTTCGGGCGTTCGAGGCGGGCGGCGACGCGATCGCGGCTCCGTCGCCGATGCACCCCTCGTACGAGGACCGCGCCGGCGCATCGGACGTGGTGTTCGCTTCGGTGCCGCCCGAGCTCGCCGAGCATCTCTGCGCGGTGTGGGAAGCGCCGCTGCGCGCTGCGGGTGCTGATCGCGCCGACGTGTTCCACCTTCACCACCTGACGCCGCAGTTCGACGCCGCGCACCGGTTCTGGCCGCAGGTACCGTTGGTCGCACATCTCCACGGCACAGAGCTCAAGATGATCGAGGCGATCGCGGCGCGCAGCGTGCTCGCGGCCGCCCTCGGCGAGACGCTCGCGACCATGCCCTCAGCCGCCAAGGTCGCCGGCGCTGAACGTAATCTTGATGCCGCGCAAGTCGAGATGCTGCGCACAACTCGCTGGGACTCTTGGCGTCACGGTGAGTTCTGGGCTGCACGGTTGAAGCAACAAGCAAAGGTCGCCGACCATCTCATCACCGTGTCTCCCCGGAACCGAGAGACCGCGATCTCGTTGCTCGGGATCGAGCCCGACAACGTCACCGCTGTCCCGAACGGGGTGGATCTCGAGCGTTTCCGGCCGCGGCCCCGCACGCCCGGTGCCCGCCGGGACACGTTCCGGCGCGCGCTCGTGGAGGACCCCCAGGGTTGGACTGAGTCCGGCCCTCCGGGAACGCTGGCGTACACCGAAACCGACCTCGACCGGCTGCTCGGCGTGGACGACGACGCCGTTGTGTTGCTCTACGTCGGGCGGTTTCTCGGGGTCAAGCGCGTCCCTGCGTTAGTTCGCGCGTTCGCTCGCGCGCGCAGCCGGTTCACGCGACCTGCCTCGCTCGTGATCTGGGGTGG
Organism: uncultured Actinomycetes bacterium; assembly: GCA_963819475.1. Lineage (GTDB taxonomy): Bacteria > Actinomycetota > Acidimicrobiia > IMCC26256 > DASPTH01 > DASUAS01. The sequence goes on along the minus strand of CAWFWE010000005.1, from coordinate 233,580 downwards.
GCACCCCGGCGAGTGGGAAGGCGAGCATCCCGTCAAGGTGGCCGAGGAAGTCGGGGCCGACGGCATCTACTTCGTGGGCTGGCGCGGCCACGACGATCTTCCTAAAGGACTCACAGCATGCGACGCGCTTGTCGTTCCCTCCGTCGACGACCCGTACCCCCAGGTTCCCCTCGAAGCGATGGCGGTCGGTTTGCCCGTGGTCGCGTGCCGTAGCGGTGGCCTCACTTCGATGGTCAACCTCGACCCCGCCCGCCCCACCGGCTGGCTCGTCCCTCCGGACGATCTCGATGCCCTTGCCGACGTGCTCGCGACGGTCGTGAACGAACCCACCGAGAGGGCCAAGCGCGGCGCCAACGCGCTCGCGCACGCCCGTGCCGAGCTGTCGTGGAACAGCCTGGTCACGCGCTTCGAGGCTGTCTACGCCCATGGCGTCGAACGTCACCGACGACGCGAAGCCGAGGAGGCCCGTCGAGCGAGCGCATGACCCGGACGGAGTTCAAAGGCGGCTCGGTTTGCATGGCAACGGTTGCGTTGGGCGCATACAGATCACGTGCGCACCGAACGACGGCCTCCCAAGGCCCTCCGGGGCGACCAGAACCGGCGATCTGTCGTCAGACCGAATGACGCGGTCGGCAAGTCGTGAGCCCGCCAGCACTGCCGCTCGGTGCTCGTCTGATCGGTCGCTACTACGTGATGAGTGGCGATGACCGGGGTGTGGTCGGGCCAGGCTGCGTTCTTGCGTTGTGAGGGCTGGTCACCGATTGACGTGACGTGGGTCGTGCCGATTTCGAGGGTGACGTTGCCGCGCGCGACATCGCAACAGTGATGGCGTGCTGGATTCGACGTGCGTGCGGCTTCAGTCGTAGGTCGGGCGTGCGTAGGGATTGACGACGCCGGCCAACATCCCGCCGTCGACGGTGAATTCCGCGCCGGTGCAATATCCCGACTCGTCCGACGCCAGGAACAGCGCCAGATCGGCGACTTCCTCCGGCTTGCCGGCCCGTCCGAGCGCGAACTGGCCGTACATGGCATCCTGCTCCTCCTCGGTCATCCCACCGAGGTCCGCTCCTCTCGTCATGGGTGTGTCGATGCCTCCGGGGTGGATCGAGTTGACGCGGATGTTCGCCTTCCCGTACTCCAACGCTGCCGTCTTCGTCATGCCTCGCACCGCGAACTTCGACGCGGTGTAGGCGATGGTCCCGCCATACCCGGCGAAGCCGTTCGTCGACGAGATGTTCACGATCGAACCGCCACGGTTGCGCATCATCGCGGGGATGGCGGTGCGCATGCCGAGGAAGGCGCCCACCTGGTTCACCTCGATCAAGCGCATGTAGTCCGCCAGCGTGGTCTCGTGGGTCACGGTGCCGAACTCGAGAATTCCGGCATTGTTGATCAGCACGTCGAGCTTCCCGAACTGTTGCTCGGCTTCGCCGACGACACGCTCCCACTCGTCCTCCCGCGACACGTCGTGGTGGACGTACACGGCGTCATCCCCCAGGTCGGCGGCGACGTCGCGGCCCAGGTCATCCAGCACGTCGCCCAAGAGCACCTTGGCGCCCTCGCCCACGAAGCGACGCGCCTCGGCCTCCCCCTGGCCGCGGGCAGCCCCGGTGATGATCGCCACTTTCCCATCCAGTCGGCCCACCGATGTCCCTCCTGTGCCGTTGTCCTCCGCTCGGCCCAGCTTGCCCCATCGCGCATCGAGGGACCAGCGCCCAGTGGTATTGATGACGTCACCCGGAGCAGTTCCGCAGCGAGAGGTCACACCTGCGGACGCTGCGCTACGTTCGCGCTCACCTTCGATCGTGGAGTTGTTCGATGGTGAAGCTCGGAACGAACCTGCCGGAACACCTGATCGGTACCGATCACGGAGCCCTGGCCGAGTTCCTGCAGGGGATCGAAGAGCTCGGCTACGGCTACATCACGATCGGCGATCACGTGCTGGGTGCCGACCTCGGCGTGCGGCCGGAGTGGAAGCCCTACCAAGGGAAGCCGCCGCTCTACGACCAGCACATGGCGTGGCACGAGCCGCTCGTGCTCTTCGGGTACCTCTCCGCGATCACGAGCACGCTCGAGTTGAGCACCGGCATCCTGGTCGCACCGCAGCGGCAGGCCGCGCTGCTGGCCAAGCAGGCGGCGGAGGTCGACATCCTCTCCGGCGGTCGGCTGCGTCTCGTCATCGCGGCCGGTTGGAACGACGTGGAGTTCGAGGGGATGGGAGTCGACTTCGCGAGCCGCGGCAAGATCATGGTCGAGCAGGTCGAACTGCTGCGGAGGTTCTGGACGGAAGAGGTCGTCGACTACGCCGGCAGGTTCCACACCGTGAACGCCGCAGGCATCAACCCGCCACCGGTTCAGCGCCCGATCCCGCTGTGGTTGGGCGGTCAGTCGCCCGTCGTGCTGAAGCGGGTGGGGCGGCTCGCCGACGGCTGGTTCCCGTGGTACACGGCATTCGATCCGATCAAGCTGGCCGAAGACCTCGGGGTGATCCACGAGAACGCGCGCGCTGCTGGTCGTGACGAGGGTGATATCGGGATCGAAGGCGCGATCTACTTCTACGACGAACGCTTCGAGATGGCCCCGACCGCACAGAGGGCCCCGGTGACACTCGACGAGTGCGTGGAGTACGCGCGGTGGTGGAAGGATTTCGGCGCCACGAGGTACTGGGTCACCGCACCGTGGGCGAATCTGGGGCCCGAGGAGACCGGCGTCCGTACGCCGGGCAAGAAATGGAGCGGCGTCGAGGCGCGCCTCGACGCGCTGCGCGACTTCGCGGAGGCGGTCGGACCCGACTTCTGAGCTAGTCGCGCTCGAGCTCAGGTACAGGTGATGAAGACTGTGTACTGCGAGTAGCCCGGGCTGATTCGCGGAGGCCAGTGGACCGTGGTGATGATCCCCGGCGGAGGGGTCGTAGGTCCTGTCCACCCGTCAGGCGGGATGCACAGGCTACCGCTCTTTGCCTGAGCGGCGCTGATGCTGCAGTTCGGTGAAAGGCAGCCGGTATTGGTGACATCAACGGACCCGTCAGCGTTGGCGCAGTTGATGGTGAAGCACGCGGTCAGCAACGAGTTGAAGGTGCAGCCCGCGACAGGCGTGCACGGGTTGCCGCTGCTGTCCAGGCTGCAACTGCCGTTGAAGGTGACGAAACGACAACCGACTGGGAGGGTCGCAGCGGCAGCAGGTGATGCCAGGCTGTCGATGATCACCGGCGTGGTCCAGACGGCGACCCCCGCGGCGGCGCTCGCCTTGATCATCTGGCGCCGATTCAGGCCAGGGCGACCCGTCCCCTCGGGTACGGCCACATCTACCTCTCAGCCCATTGCCAGCCCGCAGTATTGCACTCGCGCGGCCATGCACCGTGCTCGTTTCACCACGGAACGTAGCAGATCTGCCGCGAGGCGAGCCGTCGCAGTGAGTCGGTAGCATCGAAATCGGGAGGGCGCACTTTCCTGTGGCACGCCGCGTGAGCGGCGCTTGTCGAGGGCAGGTTGTATGCCCCCCGCCGAGATGCAAGCCCCGAGCGGAGCGCTGGCGCCCGTCCAGTCCGGCGGTCTGCAGCGGCAGCTGGCGGCCGAGCGCACGATGGTGCGCTCGATCATTCTGGGGGTTCTCGCGGCGGCGCCGATGACGATCGCGATCGCGATCGGCATGATGGGCTTGGCGATCAGCGGCAAGGAACCGTGGTACGTCTGGATCGGGCTCGGTGCCGGGATTGGCGCGTACGCGGCGTTGTTCTTCGGCATGTTCGCGGGAGTAGTGCTGTCGGCGCACCTGTTCGACGAGCTCGACGAAGATGCCAGCCACCCCGGCCACGCGAGCTCGGCGGCAGACCCGAACAACGCGTCGGTGTTCAGGTGATCGCCGCGAGATGGTCGTGCACGGAACGCACTGCGCTCGACCCCTCCCCGACCGCGGCGGCAACCCGCTTCAACGAGCCGCTCCGCACGTCACCGACCGCGAACACGCCTGGTACCGAAGTCTCGAACGGCAACGGATCGCGCGCGCCGAAGAGTGGACCGTCCGCGATTGCTGCCGGCAATCCGCGGTCCGTGAGGACGAAGCCCTTGGCGTCGAGCTCCAGCGCACCACCCAACCACGCGGTGGCGGGATCCGCGCCGATGAAGCAGAACAGCCCGGACGCGTCGTCCGTCCGGCGCTCCCCGGATCGCGTCTGCTCGAGGGTGACGTGCTCGAGATGGTCGTGCCCCTCGAGTGCCCGCACCTCGGTGGTGGTGAAGAGCTCGATGCGCGGATCGGCCTCGATCCGCTCGACGAGATAGTGCGACATGCTGTGGGTGAGGTCGTCGCCACGGATGACGATCGAGACCTCACTCCGCTGTTGCGCGAGGTAGATGGCAGCCTGGCCGGCGGAATTGCCGCCACCGACCACGATCACGGGCCGACCGGCGCAGATCCGCGCTTCCAGATCAGTGGCCGCGTAGTACACGCCGGCACCTTCGAACCGCTCGAGATCGTCGATGGCGAGCCGCTGATAGCGCGCGCCGGAAGCAACGATGACCGTGCGGGCCGGGACCTCGCTGCCGTCGGCGAGCACGATGACCTCGAAGCCGTCCTCGACTCGCAGCCCGGCAACTTCGCAGGGAGCGTTCAACCGCGCGCCCAGCCGCTGCGCCTGGATGGCCGCGCGAGAGGCCAGCTCTTCGCCGGAGATGCCGTTCGGGAACCCGACGTAGTTCTCGATGCGCGAGCTGGCACCCGCCTGGCCGCCGGTCGAGATCGCGTCGAGCGAGATGGTGTCGAGCCCCTCGGAGGCCCCGTACACCGCGGCCGCCAGGCCGGCGGGACCGCTTCCCACCACGACGAGGTCGAACATGTACCCCGGCGCCCGGCGGAACGTGAGCCCGAGGTGTTCGGCGAGCTCGCCGGGCGACGGATGGCGCAGGACGCCGGTGGTCGTGATCACGACCGGGGTATCCCGCGTCCGGAAGCCCATGCCGGCCAACAGCACGTCGACGTCGTCTTCGTCCTCGATGTCGATCCACTCGTGTGGTAGACGAGACCGGGCCGCGAACGCGCGCAACGCCATCGCGCCGGACGAGTAGCGGGAACCGATGATCCGCAGCGACCGCGCGCCCTCACCGGTGCGGAGGAGCTCCCGCCGTGCCACGAAGGCGGAGAAGATCGTGTCGGCGAGCTCGGGCTTGCTGGCCATGACCCGCCGGAACTCCTGGGCCGGCACGGCAAGGACCCGGCCCGCTTGGCTCACCCGGGCGGTGAGGTACAGGCGCTGCCCGGTGAGCATGTTCAGCTCGCCGAGAAAGCGCCCGGGGCCGTGCGTCGTGATGAGCGCATCACCCTCGGCATCGGGCCGGACGATGTCGACGGTGCCCTCCAGGACCACCAGGAAGTCGTAGGACTCGTCACCGGCGCGGTACAGCACGTCGCCCACTGCGACGGCACGCTCTTCCCCAAAGGGCGCGAGCTCGCCCAGTGCCTCGGCGTCGAGCGTCGGCGCCGCGCGATCGGGCAACTCGATCGCGGACTCCCGATGGAGGGGTGGCGCGGCGTCAGGCTCGCTCGGTCGGCTCACGCCTCGACGCTAGCGAACGAGTTTCGTGACCGACCCGGCGTCGAAGTCGGCGCTTAGGGTGGCGCACGTGCCGAGTTCCGTGTACCTCATGGAGTACGAGGGCACGTTCACGTTTCCCGTGCCTGTCGCTCGGTTGTGGGAGACCCTGCTCCAAGTCGACCAATTCACGTCATGGTGGAGCTGGCTGCAGGACTTCCGCGTCGACGGCACCGAGCTCGGGCGTGGCTCCGTGCTCCACGGGGTCGTCGCACCACCAGTGCCGTACCGGATGCAGATCGACGTCGTGCTCGAAGACTGGGTCGTGGAGCAACGCATCGCCGCGTTGGTGCACGGCGACCTGGAGGGACCGGCCGCGCTCACGTTCGAGGGTGACGGTACGGAATCGCGGGCGCACGCCGTCTGGACGCTCGAGATGATGCAACGACCGATGAGGATCGCGGCGCGGGTCGTGTACCCGTTGCTGCGGTGGGGACACGATCGCGTGGTTGACGCGACCGTGGACGGTCTTCGCCGTCAACTCGTCGCCGAGGTCGGACGCTAGAGGACGCGGGCGACCACCAGCGCCAGCGCGAGCGCGACGATCGCCCATGACATCGAACCGAGGGCGCGCTCGAGCGGCTGCAGGAGCCCACGTACCTCCAGCTCGTGCGTGGTTCCGTCGTACATGGTGACGCTGCCGGACACCCGCGTCACCCGTCGCCGTAGCGCACGGGCGGGCGTGCTCAACGCGCGCTGCGCGAGTGAGAACCCCAGCGCCGCGGCGGCGCCGAGCGCGGCGGTCAGGTCGAGACGTTCGGCTTGGGCGAAGTAGCCGACGAGCACGGGGAACGCGCCCCACGCTGCCGCGAACGCGAGGTCGGTGTGCATCCGCCCGCCGAACAACTCGAGGTTGTAGCCGAGAACGAGGAGCGGGCCCACGGCGATGAAGACGAGCAGCCCCAGCCCCACGGTGGTGACCCCGACGACGCCGATTCCGCACGCGAGGACGAGACCCCCGACTCCGGCGCCGACGAGCCAGGCGGTGGGAATCGTGGTGCCCAGCGGGCGGCCCTGGACCTCGTCGAAGGCATGGGCGGAGATGCCGACCGCGAAGAAGAACGCCAGCACCGTCGCGCCGAGGCGTCCGGCGTCGGTGTGTGGCGCGAGCGTCGCGCCGATGACGACGTACGACAGGTGCCACGCCGTGTACGGCGGGTGCAGCAGGGTCCACCAGTCGCGCCAGCCGCCGGGACGCGCGGCGTAGAACGCGGGCCTCGCCATGTCAGCCGCTCGGCTTGCGGGCCCACATCACGAGCCCTCCGCCGAGGCTCATCCAACGGAGGCCGACATCCACGAGCCCGGCCGCTTCCCAGGCGCGCACCGTCCATTCCACCGGATAGCGGTCGTAGTGCGCCGAGATGTTGGGCCCGAGAAACTGTCCCACGCGGCCCCACGCACGACCACCGGTGAGATACCCCGCGACCGGGAGCACGGCGCGCGTGTAGAGCCACCACCAGAAGCGCCAGAACCGACCGGGAGGCACCGAAAACTCGAGGCTCGCGATCGTCGCGCCCGGCTTGAGGACGCGGGTGAGCTCGCGGAGCGTCGCGGCGGGATCGGCGAGATAGCGGAGCAGATAGGTGAACGTCAGCCCGTCGAACGATGCGTCGGGGAACGGCAGGCGTTCCGCCCCGCCCGCGACGAGGTGGACCCGGCCGGCGCGTCCGGCTCGCTCGATGCGTTCACGACCTTCCCGCAGCATCGGTTCGGTGATGTCTATCCCGGTGATCCGGGCATTCGTCGCGCGGGTGAGCGCAAGGGCGACCCCGGCCGTGCCCGTCGCGACGTCGAGCACCGTCTGCGCGTCCTGCGTGCCGACGTGCGAGATCATCTCGCGCCGCCAGCGCCCGTTCTGCCCGAGCGACAAGAGGTGTTCGAGGAGGTCGTACCGGCGCGGAAGCGGCGCGAACAGATCCTGGGCGAAGTGATTCGGATCGGCTGTCGTCCGCTGCATCAGCGCTCCTCGGCGTCGACGGTACAGTTCCGTCCCGCAGGAGGCAACGACGATGAACGATCGGCGCTTCGACGTGGTGGTCGTCGGATCGGGTCCTGCGGGCAGTACCGCTGCGCTCGTGCTGGCGCGCGGCGGTGCGCGGGTCGCGCTCGTCGACAAGGCCGCATTCCCTCGCGAGAAGGCATGCGGCGACCTCATCGGGCCTCGAGGCGTTCAGACCCTGCGCGATCTGGATCTCGACCTGCACGGCGCGGATCGGGTCAGCGACATGATCGTGGTCGGGCCGAGCGGCAACCGGGTGCGACTCCCGGCCGCGCCCGGACGCACCTACCCCGGCTACGGGATCGTGGTGGAGCGATCGGCCTTCGACGCTCACCTACAGAGCGCGGCGATCGCGGCCGGCGCCGAGCTCGTCGACGGCCGCGTGGACGCGCCCATCGACGAGGACGGACACCTCGCGGGGTTCGCGGTGTCGTCGACCCGGCTGCGCGCCGACATGATCATCGGTGGTGACGGAGCGACGAGCCGCGTCGCGGAGATCGCGGGCCTCGTGGATCCCCGCCGCGTGCTCTGGGGGTTCGCGGTCCGCACCTACGTCGACGAGCAGGTGGACGAACCCCACATCCTGTTGTGGACTCCGGTTCGCGGTGCGGCGTTCCCCGGCTACGGCTGGGTCTTCCCCGCCGGTCCGGGACGCGCGAACGTCGGGCTCGGGATCGGGCTGCTCGCCGACCGGTCCGCCGGCCGACGCGCGACCCGAGACCTCGCGGCGTTCGTCGAGCACGCGAGGCGGGTTGGCGTGCTCGGTGAATGCGCGCGGGCGCGACCGCCGGCGCGGCCGCTCGGGGCCTGGCTGAAGATGGGACTCGTGGGCACGGAGCCCGCACGCGATCGCGTGCTGCTCGCCGGAGACGCGGCCGGCCTGGTGAATCCGCTGCAGGGCGAAGGCATCGCGCAGGCCATGGACAGCGGGCGGGCCGCCGCGGCGGCGATCCTCGGCGGCGTCGACCGGGCCGCCGGCGACTACCGGGCCCACCTCGCTCGTGCCCACGGCGACTACCTGTCGACGGCCGCATCCGCGCACCGCTCGCTCCTCCGGAGGCCGAAGCTCGTGGCCCCGTTCACTCGGAGCCTGACGGCACCGGCGGTCGGACGCCCCCTCGCCGGCGCCTGGTCGATCACATGGAACGATCTCCTCGACGGGGCACCGCGCAGCCGGGCCACGGCCGCCGCCACCGTCGTCGCCGGACTCGGGCGCGTCCTCACCGCTCGGAGCGCCGACCGACGCTGGATCCGCGAGCATGTCGGAGAGCCGGCACCGTGGTGGTCCCGAACCGAAACCCGACCAACACGGCTCCGCCGAAATACGGTGTGCGGGTCCCCCGGATGGGAGGATGTTTCGGTCGACCACTGGCTCGACAACAGCCACGAGCGCGGAGTCTGTGATGCAGAGCGTTGTCGATGAGTCGGTGACAAGCAAGGAAGCACGATGAACCGAGGGGTCATCGTCATCACCGGCGCGGCGAGCGGCATGGGCCTCGCGTGCGCACGACGGTTGTTGCGCCCCGACCGAGTGCTCCTACTCGCCGACGTCGACGAGACGAAGCTCGCACCGGTCCGTGACGACCTCATCGGATTCGCGCCGCGTTCTGATGCTGTCGTCACCGCGCAGGCCGACGTGACCGACTCCGTTGCGCTTGCCGCACTTGCCGAGCAAGTCCGCGGGCTTGGTGAGTTCCGCGGCCTCGCGCACGCAGCTGGGATCTCTCCCACGATGGCCACCTGGGACGCGGTGATGAACGTCGATCTGGTGGGTACGGCCAGGGTGTTGGAGGCTCTCCATCCACTCGCCGTCGAGGGCACCGTCGCCGTCTGCTGGGCCTCCAACGGCGCCTACATGGGTGCCCCCGCCCTGGGCGACCCGACACTCGACGCGATCTTGGACGAACCGCTCGCACCTGACCTGTTGGAGCGGCTCCTCGAGGTCAACCCCAGCTTCGCGGACGACCAGGGAAGCGGCTCGGCGTACAGCTGGGCGAAGCGAGGGGTCATCCGACTCGTGCGACGCCAATCGGCTGCGTGGGCCGCCGTGGGTGCTCGTATCGTGTCGATCTCGCCGGGGGTGATCAACACCCCGATGGCGGCGCTGGAGCAGGAGACGCAGCCCCAGATGAAGGTCGTGGTCGACAGTGCGCTGCGCTCGAGGCTCGGCGCCCCGACGGAGGTCGCCGAGCTCGTCGCCTTTCTCATGTCGCGGGCGGCTGGCTTCATCACGGGATGCGACATCCTCATCGACGGCGGAAGTAGCGCGGCAGTCGGCCACCTCCTGTCGTGAGGTCCGCTCAACCTTCCCGTCGACCACCGGCGGTCTCCATCGTGACGGGCGAGCCCCGATACAGGGCGCGCCACTCGTCGCGCGAGCGAACCGAGGTGTCCACATCTGGTGACAGCGCGCGCAGCGCGCCCACCGAAGCTCGTTCACGCGGGATCACCGCGAACGGGTCGTAGTCGAAGAACCTGCACGTGTTCTGCCACGTGATCTGGTGGATGTCTTCGTCGCTGCACTCGGCGGCGTCGAGTTCGGTCAACAGTCGCTCGGGCGCATCCGGCCAGATCGAGTCGGAGTGGGGGTAGTCGCACTCCCACGCGATGATGTCGATACCGATGTCGTGGCGAATCTTCAATGCAGCCGGATCACTCACGAAGCACGCGAGTGAGTGGTCGCGGAACACGTCGCTCGGCATCTTGTCGCCAAAGTCGTGGCCGAGCCAGCGCTGGTTGCGGTAGTGGCGGTCGCACCGGTCGAGGTAGAAGGCGATCCAGCCGATGCCGCCTTCCGACCACGCGACCTTGAGGTTCGGATACTGCTTGAACGCCCCACCCCAGAGCAGATCTTGCGCGGCAAAGACCGAGACCTGGGTGGCGAGGATGATCATGTTGTCGATCGGGGCCTCCGGTGGTGGGACGATCGCGTTGAAGCCCTGGCCGATGTGCAGGTTCACGATGACGCTCTCGTCGCACACGGCGTCGAAGAAGGGGGCCCAGTAGTCGAGGTCGTGGTAGCTCGGTAAGCCCATCGTGTGCGGGAGTTCGGGCATCGTGACCGCATTGCACCCCTTCGACTTGACGCGCCGCACCTCTTCGGCCATGCCCTCGCGATCCCACACGGGCAGGATCGAAAGCGGGAGGAAGCGGCCGGGATGCGCGGCACACCAGTCGTCGATATGCCAGTCGTTGTACGCCCTGAGCATCACCGTGGACAGGTCCTTGTCGGGCGCGCCGTAGAAGAAGCTCGCCGCGAACCCGGCGAACGACGGGAAGCACATCGAGGCGAGGATGCCATTGCGGTTCATGTCGCGGACGCGCTCGTCGACGTTGTACGCGCCGGGTCGCATCTCGGCGAACGAGCTGGGGTCGAGACCCCAGTCCTCCTTGGGCCAACTCACCACCGCGTTCAGCCCCGTCGAGCCCGCGCTCTGACCTTGGAAGATCCATTGCTCCACTCCGTCGTCGCCGGTGACCACCTTTGGCGCCCGGTCGGCGTACTTGGCGGGCACGTGGCGCTCGAACATGTCTGCCGGTTCGACGACGTGGTCGTCGATGCTCACCAGAACGAGGTCGTCGAGCTGCATGGTGTGTTCCTTCCGCTCAGCCGTTCGGGTCGAGATCCAGACCCAGGAGTGCGATGGCATTTCCGCGTGCGATGGCGTCGACCGCCGCCTGGTCGAGGTGGCCGAACTGTTCGGCGGCGGCAGCCCGCGTATGAGGCCAGGTGCTGTCCTGGTGCGGGTAGTCGCTCTCGAACACGACTCGGTCCACGCCGACCCGGTCGAGCAGTTCGACGCCCACCGGGTCTTTGAAGAAACAGGAGGTGACGTGTTCGCGGTAGTAGCTCGACGGCCGTTCGGAGATGTGCCGCTGAGAATGGCTCCAACCGCGGTGGGTTTCCCAGACGTCGTCAGCACGCTCGAGCACGTACGGCAGCCAGCCGATCTGCGCCTCGGCGAACATCAGCTGCAGGTCGGGAAACCGCGCGAGCACCCCTGAGAACAGATAGTCCGTGAGGCTGCCGACCGTGTTCCCGAACAGGACCGTCGCGCCGACGGCCTCCGGTGCATCGGGCGACGTCTGAGGAGTCCTGGTTCCCGACCCGATGTGCATGGACACGACGGTGCCGGTCTCACCGCACGCCCGGAAGAACGGGTCCCAATACCCGGAGTAGATGCTCGGCAGATCGAGAAAGGTGGGCAGCTCGGAGAACGTCACCGCCCGCACACCGCGCGCCGCGTTGCGATGCACCTCGGCCACGGCGAGGTCCACGTTCCAGAGCGGCACCATGCACAGGGGCAGCAGGCGACCACCCGACGAGCCGCACCATTCGTCGACCATCCAGTCGTTGTACGCCTGCACGCACAACCGCGAGAGCACCTTGTCGCGCCCGCGCAAGAACAGCTGACCGCAGAACCTCGGATAGTTCGGGAAGCAGAGCTGTGCCTCGATGCCGTTGACGTCCATGTCGGCGAGGCGGTCCGCCGGATTCCAACAACCCGGCCGCATGTCCTCGAACGTGACTCCCTGGAGCGTCACCTCGTCCGCCGGAAACCCTGCAGCCGCGATGGCTCGCTTCACCGAGTACAAGTGGTCCTCGTAGTGCCACCACGCGACGTCGGGACCTTCGGAGCCCGGCGCCTCGAGGTAGTCGGCACCCACCAATCTCGGGCTACCGCTGGGGTGGTACTCGACCCGGGGTCCGACGTCGCGGTATCGGGCCGGGAGTCGACTCGTCCACAGGTCCGCGGGTTCCACGACGTGCGCGTCCATGTCGACGATCGGTGGGATCGTCCCGGGCCGGACCTCGGCGTCGTGACCGTCGGCGTTCGTCGTCGCCATGGTGGCACCTCCGAACACCCACTCTACACGGATTGAATTCAATCTGCAGCCGCAGCGAACTCACCGAGCGGGTGGACACCACTCAGACGCCGGGGCGACCGGCCCCCGCCCGGCCGGGCCCGGCACGCTTCACGCCGGTGGCGTGGACTTCATGAAGACGATCCGGCGCGATGCGAACCGCCAGCCGTCGGCGAGCCGCGCAAAGGTGTCCTCGTAGCGACCGAGCCGGAGGGCCTGGCCCTCCTTCTCCACGAACAAGAAGTTCTGGCGCCCGGTCGCGGTGTCACCGTCCACCGTGATGGCGGGCACGCCCGCCATGTGCAGCCCCGGATCGGCCTGTCCGATGTGAGCCGCGATCTCCTCCGGACCACTCCACGTCTGGCGGAATGCATGCATCTCTCCGTCGGGCGCCCAGAGGGCCGCCCACGCCTGCATGTCTTCCTCGTCGAGGTGCAGGCAGTACAGGGACATGAGCTGTTGGATGGCGAGCACGTCGAGTGCGGCGTCGGGTGTCAGAGCGGTCATGCTGGAAAGCCTCCGAGTCTTGGCGTCAACGTCGCTCCCGGTGTGCACCGCAGACGGGCGGTTCGAGACGACGTCGACAAGGGTCTTGGGCGGGTGTGTACCGGTCACGGCCGCCAGGCACCGTTCTGGTCTCGACGCCAGCCACCGGCGGCGAAACTGCCACCGTCGACGTGCAACGTGGTTCCGGTGACATAGCGCGAGAGCTCCGACGCGAGGAAGACGGCCGCCACCGCACAGTCGTCGGGGGTACCCAGGCCGAGTGGGATCAGGGCCGCGAGCTCGTCGTAACCGCCGGCCACCTCGGCGACGGTGTCGGCATCGCCCGGCGTGGGGATGCCGTCGGGGGCGAGGGTGTTCACGCGGATGCGGCGCGGCGACCACTCGAGCGCAAGGGTCTTCGTGAGGTGTTCGACTGCCGCCTTCATCGACGCGTACACGGCCACTCCCGGCGCGCCCCGGAACGCTTCCACCGACGTGACGTTGATGACGGAGGCTCCGTCGCGCAGGAACGGATCGCAGGCCCGCACGAAGTGCACGACGCTCGTGTAGTTCTCGTCGACGAGCACCTGCACACCTTTCGCGTTCACATCGGAGAGAGGCGCCCTGAACCCACCGCCGGCGTTGTTCACGAGCACGTCGATACCGCCGAGCTCGGTACCGACGGTGGTCACGAACGCATCGACCGCCAGCGCATCTCGGACGTCGAGCTCGGCGGTGACACAGCGGCGTCCCAACGCCTCTACGCCCGCCGCGGTGGCGGCCATGCCCTCCGGCTCGCGGTCGCAGATCGCAACGTCGGCCCCGAAGACGGCGAACGCTTCGGCGGTGGCGGCGCCGATTCCCTGCGCGGCGCCGGTCACCACGGTCACCTTGCCGGTCAGATCAACCATCTCGCGGGACACGGTCACGGCGCAACCTACCTCGTGCGAGCAATTGCGAGCATCGACGTCGAGTGCACGAGCGCGCCTCTGGCAGACTTGGGCGCCATGACAGCCACCCAGCCGCGCCCGAGTCGTTCATCGGGCAAGAAGCACGATCCGAGTGCCTGCGATCGTGCGATCCAGTACCTCAAAGAACAGATCTTCCACGGGAGCCTCAGCCCCGGCGACCGGATCGTGCAGGAGCAGGTGGCGAGCGCACTCGGTGTCAGCCGTGTCCCGGTACGCGAAGCACTGATCGCGCTGGAACGCGAAGGCTGGGTCCGCCTCGATCGGCACCGCAGTGCAGTCGTCACCGGTCTCGACCGTGCCGCGGTCTTGAACTACTACGACTTGTTCGGCGTCCTCTACGGCTACGCGGCGAACAAGGCGCTCCAGCGGCCTCAACCCGAGCTCGCCGACCGGCTCGGCGCGATTGCGCGACGATCCAAGGAGACCGACGACCCCAACGAGATCTCGCGACTCGCCATCGAGTTCCGCGCACTGACCGTCGACGCCGCGGCATCACCACAGCTCAGAGTCCTGCTGCGGTCGATGTCCGGACTCCTGCCAGGCGTGTTCTTCTCGCTGGTACCCGACGCGATCGCCGCGGAACGCTCGGGGTTCGCGTCGATCGTGCGGATGGTGCGCGCCGGTGATGGCGCAGGAGCCGAGGCCGAATACCGCAAGCTCATGGGCCGCCTCGGGAAGTTGGTCGCTCGGTCGCTCGAGGACCGTGGTCTGTTCGAAGGCTGATCGCTCGAGAGAACGCATCAGGCGCTGGCCTCGGCGGCCATGACGCGCAGCGCGGTCTTCAGCACCTTGCCGTTGGCGGTGACGGGGAATGCCTCACACACCGTGAGGTAGCGGGGTGCTTTGAAGTTCGCCATCCTCGTCTGACACCACTCGAGCAGCTCCTGGTGGTCGACCGTCTGGCCGGGGCGTGCGATCACGAACGCGTGGCCGACCTCGCCCAACCGCTGATCGGCCACGCCGACCACCGCCACCTGGGACACGGCCGGGTGCGCGAGCATCAGCTTCTCGACTTCTGCCGGGTACACGTTGAACCCGCCCACGATGAACATGTCCTTCTTGCGGTCCGTGACGTGCAGATGCCCACCCCCGTCGACGAAACCGATGTCGCCGGTCTTGAGCCACCCGTCGGTGTCGACCGTGGCGGCCGTCGCCACAGGATCGTCGAGGTAACCCTTCATCTGGTGGCCTCGCAGCCAGATCTCGCCCGATTCACCGACACCGAGGTCGTGACCCGCATCGTCGACGATGCGCAGGCCCATCCCCGGGATCGGCGGGCCACTCGTCGTCGCGACCACATCGGGCGCAGTGCCTGGCCGGCACATGGTACCGAGACCGTTCGCTTCTGTGAGTCCGTAACCCACGAGGATGTCGTTGAACGTGAGCTCGCGCTGCATGCGCCGGATGAGCGCTTCGGGCACCGTCGCCGCCCCCGTGATCGACAGGCGGAGGCTCCTGAGCTTGGCTCGGTCCGCAAGCCCTGATTCGAGCATCGAGTAGTAGACGGTGGGCGGCCCCGGGAACACGGTGATGTTCTCCCGGGCGATGATCTCGATCGCCTGGGCGACGTCGAAGGTCGCCAGGGGGTATGCCGTGGCGCCGGCGATCAAGCACGACAACCAACCGGCCTTGTACCCGAACGCGTGGAAGAAGGGGTTCACGATGAGATAGCGGTCGCCAGGCTCGATGCCGACGTGCTCGACGAAGGTCTCGTACGCCTTCACCGTGACGCCGTGGGTACACATCGCACCCTTCGGCACGCCCGTGGTTCCCGACGTGAAGAGCACGTCGCACACGTCGTCGTCGCGGACCGTGCGGGCGCGTTCCCACACCATGTGATCGGAGATCGAGGATTGCTCGGAGAGCTCCGACCACGGCGTGGCCCAGGATGCTTCGGTCTCGCCGAGCGTGAAGACGTGCAGCAACGAGCTGAGCCCACCGATCGGTCGCACCGCGGGGGCATCACCCGTCTCGGCTGTCAGCATCATCGGGTAGTCGACGTCGAGGAACCTACCGACCGCGACGAGCGCGACGGCGCGCGACCGGTCGAGCAAGGCGCGGACCTCTGCGCCCTTGAACCGCGTGTTGAGCGGGAGGAGGGCTGCACCGGCCATCTGCAGCCCGAGGGCGGTCACGATCCATTCGAAGCAGTTCGGCGCCCAGATCGCGACGGTGTCACCCTTCGTGACGCCACGATCGATGAGGCCGGCAGCGACCCGCGTCGCACGAGCGGCCAACTCACCGAACGTCAACGCGACCTCGCCGTCCACCACCGCGAGGTCGTCGCGACATCGTTCGGATCGGTCGGCGAGCAGTTCCGGTGTGGTCGTCACCCCCCGTGCACCTCCGTCCGCTTCCCCGCCCGCTGGTCCGGAATCGGTTCTGCCATTTTGAATTCAATCTGGTAACGTAGCAGGCCTGCGTGATCCGGGCGAGCGTGAAAGGGATCGGTTGCATGACATCCCGCGACTCACTGCCGCTCGCAGGTCTCCGCATCCTCGCCGTCGAGCAGATGCAAGCGCTGCCGTACGCCACCCAGCTGCTGTCCCGGCTCGGGGCGGATGTCGTCAAGGTCGAACCCCTCCGAGGCGAGTCCGGGCGGCATTCGTCGCCCACCATGACCGCGGCGAATGGCGAGAGGATCGGAGCGACGTTCCTGCGCAACAACTTCAACAAGCGCAGTGTGTGCATCGACCTCAAGAAGCCCGAAGGCCGCGAGCTCGTCCTGTCGATGGCCAAGAACTTCGACGTGGTCGCAGAGAACTCGAAGGCCGGCGCGATGCGGCGTCTCGGGCTGGCCTACGAAGACGTCGTGACCGTCCACCCGGCAGTGGTGTACGTATCGGTCTCCGGGTTCGGCAACACGGTGGCGACCCCGTACGAAGGCCGGCCCGCCTACGCCCCGATCGTCGAAGCCATGTCGGGCATCTACGAGATGCGGCGAACCGGTGATGACCGCCCGAAGGTCATGCCCGTCGGCGCGCTCGGCGACATCAGTGCTGCGCTGTTCGCGACGATCGGCATCCTCGCCGCCGTGAACCGGCGCAACCGCACCGGCGCAGGCGACTACGTCGACGTCGCGATGTTCGACTCGATCGTGGCGATGACCGACGTCGTGACCAATCTGTGGTCGATGGGTCTACGCGACGGAACCCTCGGTCCGGTCATCGTGGAGGCGTTCCGCGCCGAGGACGGCTACTTCGTCGCGCAGGTCGCACGAGAAGAGCAGTTTGTTCGACTCTGCGAGCTCCTGGACCATCCCGAGTGGAGCGACGATCCTCGGTTCGCCGACCGACAAGGCTGGGTCGAGCACCTCGAAACCGTATTGCGGCCCGCCATCGAGGAGTGGGCTGCGGGCAAGACCAAAGCGGTTGCGGCCGACGAGCTCGGAGCCGCGGGAATCGCCGCCGGACCGTGTCTCCGCCCGGACGAGGTCATCGACGACGAGCACTTGGCGAACCGTCAGATGCTGGTGGCGATCGACCGCACCGACGGCGTCAGCCAGCCGATCATGGTCCCGGGAAGCCCGGTGCGGCTCCTGAGCGTCGGCACCCGAGTCGATCGATCCCTCCCCACGACCGGCGAGCACACGAACGAGGTGCTCGCTCGCGAGCTGCTCCTGACCGACGGGGAGCTCGCCGCGTTGCGAGCGGGTCGGGTCATCGCGTGACCTCGCAACCATGACCAGGAGAGTTGACCGGATGTCAACGCCGGAGAGCGATCAACGAGCATTTGGCCAGGCCCTGTTCGACGTCTCGCGGAAGGTGGTACTCGTCACCGGCGGCGCGCGCGGCCTCGGGCGCATGATCGCCGAGGGGTTCGCCGACGCCGGCGCCAACGTCTTCATCACCACCCGCAAGGCCGACGGCGCGGCGGCTGCCGCCGCCGAGATCGGGGCGCAGCACATCATCGCGGACGTGTCGACGCCCGACGGCACTGACGCCGTCCTCGCCGGGCTCGAAGCAGCCGGCGGAAGGCTCGACGTGCTGTTGAACAACGCCGGCGCCACGTGGGGCGCTCCCCTGGCGGACTACCCCGATCAGGCGTTCGACCGCGTGTTCGATGTGAACGTCAAGGGTGTGTTCCGCCTCATCGCCCGCCTCACACCGATGCTGCGCGCATCCAGCACACCACAGTCACCGAGCCGGGTGATCAACATCGGCTCGGCGGACGGCTCCCGCGTCGCCGACTACGAGGCCTATGCGTACGGGGCGAGCAAGGCGGCACTGCACATGCTCACGCGCCAGCTCGCGCACACCCTGGCTCCCGCAATCACCGTGAACACTCTCGTGCCGGGCCCCACTCCCACGAGGATGATCCAGTGGATCGTGGACGACGAGGACGCCCGCGCCCAGCTCGAGGCGATGGTGCCGATGCATCGCCTCGGAACCCCCGAGGACATCGCCGGCGGCGCGATCTTTCTTGCGTCACGGGCAGGTGCGTACGTGACCGGTGCGTGCATCCCGGTCGACGGCGGCGTGACCTCCAACTAGGCACGCAGAGCCGTCAGAAGGAGACGACGTGGACACACCGGAGCCCGGTCCCGTTGAGCGTTCAGAGGCGCGCGACTCGGTATTGGCGTTGATCTATGCCTATTCGCGACTGGTCGATGGCGGCGACTTCGACGCCGTCGGCGAGCTGTTCGCGCGAGGTACGTACCGCGTCTCCCCCACCCGAACGTTGGCCGGTACTGCGATCGGTGAACTGCTACGGAACCGGGTGCGCGTCTACGACGACGGCACACCTCACACCATGCACGTCAACCCCAATGTCGTGATCACGTTCGACGATGCCCTCTCCCGCGCCGAAGCCTGGGCGCCGGTGCAGGTGTTCCAAGAGATCGCCGGCGAGATCAGGTGCATCTTCCTCGGCCACTACGAGGATGTGTTCGAAACCGACGGGACCGAGTGGTACTTCACCTCGCGCGCGGCGATCACAGAACGCGTCGGCGACATGTCCGCGCACTTGGCCCAGTTTGATGCACGTCGATGAAGCTCGGGTTGGTGTTTCCCACGTGCCGGATCGGCGTCGACGCCGCCACGATCGCTGCGTACGCACGCGCCGCCGAAGAAGCAGGATTCGAATTTCTCTCGACCTACGATCACGTCATCGGCGCAGACCGGGCGGCGCGGCCCGGCTGGCGCGGCTTCTACGACATCGACGACGAGTTCCACGAGCCCTTCGTCCTGTTCGGCTTCCTCGCCTCGGTGTGTTCGTTGGAGTTCTCGACCTGCGTACTCGTCCTTCCGCAACGCCAGACGGTGCTCGTCGCCAAACAGGCCGCGCAAGCGGACATCTTGAGCGGAGGCCGTCTGCGACTCGGGGTGGGGATCGGCTGGAACGACGTCGAATACGACGCGCTCGGGATCCCGTTCGAGGGCCGGGGCGACCGACTCGAACACCAGATTGCACTACTGCGGGACCTGTGGACCGAGCGGAGCGTCGACCGCGAGATCGTCGGCACGTCGGCCGAGCGGGTCGCGGCCTCCGGGTTGGCGCCGCTGCCGGTGCAGCGCCCGATCCCGCTGTGGCTCGGGGGCAGCACCGCACGAGCCTGGCAGCGCGTCGGGCGACTCGCCGATGGGTACATGGCACCACCCGACATCCACCCAGGTGGCCGGCTCGAGGCGGCGATGAGCGCCATCCGGGCGGCTGCACACGCCGCGGGTCGCGATCCCGACGCGGTCGGTCTGGAGGGCATCGTCCCGGTGCGCGACGGTGACGGGACCGGGCTTCGATCCAAGCTGGAGCGTTGGCACGATGCCGGGGCCGACCGCGTCGCCCTGTCCGTCGACTCTCCCGACTTGCTCGGAGCGGCGAACATCGACGTGATCCACCGCCTGGCCGACGACGCTCGCCGGATCTAACCCCCGCCCGGGCGGGGCTCCTTCGGCAGCCCAGCACGCGCTCACCGATCGTGTTGCGCTGGATCTGATCCGTGCCGCCGCCGATCTTGATCGCCCACTGGTCGAGGAACATCCACACCCACGCGGAAGTGGCCGGGTCGTCCGCGAGCGTGCCGGCGGGTCCCGCGATGGCAAGCGCGGTGTCGCCGAGCATGCTGACGTAGCGACTCACCGCGAGCTTCCCGATCGAGCTCTCGGGGCCGGGAGCACGGTTCCGCGCCATGGCGGTCTGACTCCGTCTCCCGATCAACTCCATGAGCTCCACATTCGTGGAGAGCGCAGCGAGTCGCTGGCGGGTGATCGGGTCGCCGCTTCTGCCCGCACGACGCACGAGCTCGAGGAGCTCGGCGATCACGGCATGGCCGGCGCCGGCAATACCGGCACGCTCGCTGGTGAGCGTCGACATCGTCGGCGCCCAACCGCCGTTGACCTCGCCGACGATGTTCGCAACCGGAACGCGGACGTCGGTGAGGAAGACCTCGTTGAAGTGCGCGGCGCCGGTGATCTGGCGCAGCGGACGCGATTCGATGCCCGGACTGGCCATGTCGACGAGGAAGTAGGTGATTCCCCGGTGGCGCGGTTCGTCCGGATCCGTGCGTGCGAGCAACATGCCCCAGTCGCTGTAATGCGCGAACACCGTCGACGGAACGTCGAACGCGGCCTCTTCCTGGTCGAAGATCTGTTCCTCGGTGAGTGTGCAGCCGCGCCCGCCGTGCTCCTTCGGCCAGCTGATTCCTGCCCAACCGCCGTCGTAGCGTGTTCGGCGAGCCAGCGGCGCGCCTCGGCGCGGAACGCCGCTTCTTCCGGGGTGTCGTCGAAGTCCACCTTCAGAAGCCTTTGAAGTTCGGCGTCCGCTTCCCTGCGAATGCCGCCGCGCCCTCCGCAAAGTCGTCGGTGGCGAGATTCAACTCCTGCGCGAAGGCTTCGTCGGCGAAGCACTGTGCTCGATCTGAGTCGAGAGCCCGATTCGCGAGCGTCTTGATGAACGCCATCGTGGTCGTCGGGCCTGCGGCGAGCTGGGTCGCAAGCTCGTCGGTGCGGTGCCGCAGCGCACCAGCTGCGACGACCTCCGTGAACAGACCCATCTGCAGGGCATGGTCGGCTGGGATGCTGTCGCCGAGGAGGCACACGTGCTTGGTGCGCATCGGTCCGAGCAGCCGGGACAACAAGTAGATGCCCCCGCCGTCGGGAATCAGCCCCCGCTTGACGAAGACCTCGATGAGTCGCGCGTCGTCCGCGGCGACAACCAGATCCGACGCCAGGACAATGTGGGCGCCGATGCCGGCCGCGGCGCCATGGACCTCCGCGACCACCGGCTTGTCGCAATCGAGGATCGATGCGATGAGGCGTTGTGCACCCCTGCGCAGGATGCGGCCGATGTCACCGACGATCGGATCGTCAGGCATGCCGCCCCCTGACAGGTCCGCACCCGAACAGAAGTGCTTGCCGTTGGCGCCGATGACGATCGCGCGGATCGAACGGTCGCCGGTCGCCCCTTCGAAGATCTCGATGAGGAGGTCACGCTGTGCCGGCAACAACGCGTTGGCGATCTCGGGGCGGTTCAGCGTGATGCGGCACACGCCGTCGCGCTGTTCGACGATCGTCTCGGGACCCGTCTCGACATTCACGTCACGGCAGCTCGTAGCTCGAGCGGTCGGCGGCCACCGGTTGGCGGCCGAGCTTGCGCGGGGACAGCGGCGCGTCGGCGAGCAGGACCCGTTCGGATTCGGTCACGAGCCCCGAGAGCGTGTGCACCCAGTTGGCGAGCTTGGAGTCGGCGTTGCGAGCCTGCTCGGACGTGGCCCAGTCCGAGTAGGTGGGTACCGCCCAGATGGTCAGGCACTCGGTGCCGAGCACCAGCGTGTTCTTGTACGCGCCGACGAGCGCGAAGCCGAAGTCGGCGTGGAGATCGATGCCGTCACTCGCGAGCGCATCGAAGTAGCGCGGCGCGGCGTGCGGCCGCAGCTTCGTGAGCTCATGGACGTAACACTGACCGCCGACCTTCCGCTGATCGAGATCCGCGACGGTCGGGGACCACGGCGCGGGAACGAGGATGCGGTCAACGCCGCCACTGCGGAACTCGGCCGCCTTCGCCCACCACGCGGCCAGCGAGGGATCCTGCAAGGTGGGCGCCGAGTACTCGTGCTCGAGCGAGGCGGCGATCCCGTCCCAGCCGGTGTCCTCCCAGAGGTTCACCACTTCGGGCCACCGGGAGGTGATCCCGACCGTCCCCCACACCCCCACGCAGAGCTGCTGGCGTTCCTCGCGTGCGATGACGGCCCAGTTCGCGGCGATGTGGTGCATGTAGTGGGCGCGGGACGGTCCGATGATGTTCACGTACTCGTGGATGTAGATGCGGTCGTTCTCGGGTGTACCCACGGCGGGCTGCGGCTCCTTGAAATTGAATTCAATCTGATGCTAGCCTAGGTGGGCGCTCGCGAAAAGTGCGACACAATGATTTTGAGACGGGGGAGACACGATGGATCAGAGCTTCGACCGAGCAGAGATCGAGGGAGCCTTCCGCCATTGGTGGCAGGTCGGCAACATCGCCGAGGACTTCGCCGCGTGGGCCGGTCTCTTCACCCCCGACGCCGAATACGTCGAGCACTACTGGGGGACGTTCCACGGTTCCGCTGAGATCCGCGTGTTCGTCCAGTCGGTGATGAAGAGCATGCCCCAGGTGTACTCCGTGCTCGAGTGGTACGTCGTCGGTGACGACAAGGTCTGCTTCTACGTGCAGAACCGGACCGACAATCCCGATCCGGACGGGCCGCCTTACTTCGACGTACCCCAGATCTCGACGATCTGGTACGCCGGCGATGGTCTCTGGCGGCGCGAGGAAGCGTTCTGGTCCCTCAGCGTGGCACGGTCCACGAAGGACCAGCTCGCGGCCGCAGTCGCGAAGACCGGACGCACCGGCCTGGAGCTGATGACGCGTAACCACTGGCCGAGCACACCCGATTGGGCGCGCGCCGACCACCCGCCGAAGCCCTCATGGCTGGATCGCGACGACGTGCCCACGGTGTCCCGCCCGAGCGATGTCCGAGCGCTCATCGATGCAGCCAAGGCCACCGCTTGACTCTGTTCCGAGCGAACACCGGGGGAGGCTCGTGCGATTCTGGCTGTCATTGAACTTCGAGCCCATGGAGCAACTGCTCGACCACGCCCGGGACGCCGAGGAGTTCGGCTTCGAGGGCGTCGTACTGCCAGACCACGTCGTGATCAAGGCCGGGGAGCGAACGCCTCACCCGAAGGGCTATCCGCTCCAGGAGCACGAGTACTTCCTCGATCCGCTCTGCACCTTCTCCGCCATGGCCGCGATCACCACGAGACTCCGATTTCTGAACTACGTCTACGTGGTGCCGCTGCGCGAACCGTTTTCGCTCGCGAAGCAGGCGGGCACGGTTTCGATCGTCTCCGCGGGGAGGTTCGTCCTGGGAACGGGGACGGGCTGGCTGCGCGAAGAGTTCGAGACACTCGGGCAGGACTTCGCGTCGCGGGGGCGACGCATGGACGAGATGCTCGCCATCGTGCGCGACTTCTGGGACGACGGCTACGCCGAGCATCACGGCGAGCACTACGACTTCCCCAACAGCGGGATGTTCCCGATCCCGCCGGAACGAATCCCGATCTGGATCGGAGGACATTCCATGGTCGCGGCGCGCCGCGCCGCCCGCTTCGACGGCTACATGCCCATGACCCCGTTCGACGAGCCGACGATGGACCAATTCCGGACCATCGACACGATCCGCCGCGAGCAGGGTCTCTCCGGCCCGTTCGAGCGAATGGTCATCCCGCCTTCTGAGGTCGATCCTGCGCTCGTGCGGAAGCTCGAGGATCTGGGAATGACGAGCATGCTGGTCCTGCCCTGGAGCCAGAGCGACCCTTCGATCTCCGCGGCGACGAAACGTGCTCTGGCCGAGCGCTTCGCGGGCGACGTCATCGCGAAGGCCTGACCGGCGCGCCGTAGCGCTCCGCGAACATCTCGGCGTACCGATCGGCGAACGTACGACCGCTCGGCCCGACGATGCCGCGCAACCGCGTCGCGTCACCGACGCTGCCTTCAAGCGTCCCCGGCACCGGCGTCACGTTGATCATGGGCTCCTTGTGGCCGAGTGCACCCGCTTGCGCGCACCACTGTTGGAGCGTCACCGTCTCCTCACCGGTCCAATTCACGGTCGTGCCGGGAACGCTCGCCGCGTCGAGGAGCGCTTCGAGTTGCACGTACATGTCGTCAAGGGCGATCGGACTGTGCGGATTCGGATCGGCAAGGGCATCGACCGGCTCGTCAGCCATCACCGCGTCCATGTTGAGCAGCGGCAGCCCTACCGCGACTCCCCCATGGATGCCGTACACGGTGTTCAGGCGCGTCACGATGACGCGCAGATCGAACGCTTCGGCGCAGAACCGCGCCACGGCTTCGAGACTGATCTTGGACGCAGGGCTCGACGGCGCCCAGGGCGTCACCGCTCTTCCGACGTCGTCACCTTCCGCCGAAGGATGGAAGACGTCCGGTGGCGGCGAGTACACGGCATGAGACGACATGACCAAGGCGGCTTTCGCGTGGCGGCAGTGCTGGAGCACACGCCCCGCGCCGATCGCGTTCACCTGCACCGCCCGGTCGATCTGGTCACCGAGACGCGTGTGGGCGAGATGGAGCACGTAGGTGAAGTCGTCGGGTAGGTCCGAGAAGTCCGGCGAGCCGAGGTCGAGGGCACGCGTTGTCACGCCGTGCGCTTCGATTGCGTGGCGCGACAGGGGATTCGTGTAGAGGGCTTCGGTGCGGTCCGTCGCGTCGGCGAACCGCGCCACACCCCAGACCTCGTTGTCGCGGGCCAGGTAGCCGGCGATGGGCGCGCCGACCATGCCGCTCACGCCGGTCACCAGGATCTTCTCATCGGCGAGCACGCTGGTTCCCTAGCCCACGAGCGCGGCGAACCGCTGCGTGTAGCCGGCGAAGCGCTGTTCCACATCGTCGGCGTCGATTCCGAAGTCCGCAGGATCGGGGCGATGGACGCCCCGAGGCTTCTCCTCACGCCAACGCGAGACGTCGGCCTCGAGTGAAGGCGACATCGGCCAACCGAGCCAGTGGTGCAGCTCGCACACCGTGCCGAGCGGGTCACGGAGCTGTTCCCTGTGCGCGACGTCGAAGAATCGGTCGTCGCCGATACGGTCACGGAACCGCATGGCGCGGTTCACCCCCTGCGCCCAGTTCCGGCACAGGACCGGTCCCAGCTCCGCCGGTTCGGGGTTGGTGACGAACGCCTCGCGGACCATGGTCAGGAGCGAGCACACCGACGCGATGACCGCCGCCGGATCCCGGTGCGTCCAGACGAAGCGGGCATCCGGGTACGTCCGGTCGAGCGCGTCGATCGAGAGGGTGTGGGTGGGAGCGCCGAGGAGCCACCGCTTCGCCGGCCACCTCCACTGGAGGAGCTTCAAGATCCGTCGGTGATAGCGCCACCCATCCGAGAGGTGGTCTTCGTCGGAGAGGAGCCAGTCCATGTACGAAGGACAGCGGAAGGCGCCCTCCCAACCCGGCGAGACGAAGGAGAACTCGAGGAGGGCGTGGTCCTCCTCCACGTCGTCGGGGCCGCTCCGGGGAAGTACTTCGGCGTGCTTCGGGACCACACGCTCGAAGTGCTCGATGCGAGCCGCGGCCTGCTCGATCCGCGGGTCCTGCGGGGACGTGACGTCGGGAGGAGGACACGGCTCCGCCGCCTCCCAGCGCCGGAGATATCGGGTCTCGGCGTTCAAGGCCAGCAACTGGCTGAGCACGGTGCTGCCGGTACGTGGCAGTCCGATGACGAAGACGACGTCACGGAGGTCCTGGTCGTCGATCTCGGGTGCCTTCGCGTACCAGTCTTCGACCTGCAGCCTGGTGGCCAGCCGCGAGACGATGCTGGCGTCGAGCGCGGCCCGGCCGAGCTCGGTCAGACAACTCTCCTCGTGCACGGAACGCAGCAGCATCGCCAACGGCTCGCGGAACGCGCCGGCGCCGAAGTCGTGCAACCCGGTCAGATCCATTGCTCGATCGAGGTACTCCCTCGTCTCGCAGCTCATGAGACGGTCACGAGCTCGGGAAACCGCGCCGCGATGGTCCGGCGTACGCCGTCTCGCCAATCCACCGCACACGGACCGATCAGCGCTTCCCGCCGCGTGTTGTCCGAGGCGAAGAACACGTATGCCAGGTCGTCTTCCTCGTAGCGTGGTTCGAGGCCCGAGATCTCACCGAGGTAGTCGCAGAGCTCCGTGGCCGACACAACGTCGTCGCCCGCCCAGTTCACGACGGTCGCCGGGACCGAAGCGATGTCGAAGATCGGACCGGCGCCCTGGCTGGCGATGTCGTCCTCACTGATGGGCGAGCCGTAGGTCTCACGGCCGGGGAGGACCGGGATCGGCACCCCTCGTTGGAGCATGTCGAAGTACTGCACGGGGACTCCGCCATGACCGGCGACGCCGTAGCCGATGTTCATGCGGGCGATCGTCACCGGTAGATCGAGGATGTGCGCCGCTGCCCGTACGGCACCTTCGGTCGCGATCTTGCTGATCGGGTAGCCGGTTGCGTACGCCGTCATGCTGCCGAGTGCGTCTCCCTCGTTGTACAAGTGGTGCGGGTCCTGCTCGCGATACACGGCGAACGCGGAGACCAGCACGAAGGCCTCGGCCTGCCTGCAGTGGGACATCAAGAGTCCGGCGCCTTCGGCATTGACCCTGATGGCCGCCTCGTGGTCGTCGGTGAGCATGAGCGCGGCGGAGTGCATCACGTGGGTGAAGTCCGCCGGAAGGTTGGAATTGTCGTGTGCGGCGAGATCCCATTGCACGGTCCGGATGCCGAGCCGTTCGACCTCCTCCCTGAGCGGCGGATCAGTGAAGCGAGCGGCGCACCACACCTCGTTGTCGCGGGCGAGCCGTTCGGCGATCGGCCACGCGATCTGGCCGGTCGCACCGGTGACCAGCACCTTCTTGTCCGAGAGCACTGCAATCCCCCTTGTTCGTCTTCCTTCTTCCCGAGTGAGAACCTCAATCGCTGCCGCGCTGGAGGATGAGATCGACGACCTGCATCGCGGCGTTCGCGTCGATGTCGTGGCACACGCCCGCCACGTCGGCGGCTGCACTCACATGGAACAACCCGCTGACTCCCGGTACCACGATCGGGAGCCGAGGGGCGATGGCAAAGCGCCACTCGTCGTTGTTCGGGGCGCGGTGGATGAAGAACCCCTTCGTCTCGACCAGGTCGTCGAGGTCGAGGTAGAACTCCCGCAGATACTCCCAGACCGTCGCAACCGCTCCCCGGGCCTCGGCGACCGTCGAGTACGGGCGCAGCCCTGGGCTCATGTGCCCGACCTCGAGGACCTCCCTCCCCGGCGCCAACGCGCGCGACGTCAGCGAGGGGAACCACCAGCCACCGCCATAGAGGCGCGTCGACTCCTTGAGGATCCGGTTCCAGCTCGGGTAGTCGTCGATCTGCCCGTCGCTGCGTCGCGTCGGCATGCGGGTGAGGACGCTGACTTCGAGTGCGATGTCGCAGTCGTGCTCGCGGAGCCGGCGAGCTCCAGTCACGAACTCCTCCCCGAGCCACGCCGGGTCGACGAGGCCTTCGAGTCCATCGGGAAGTTGAGCGAACACGACCGTGGACGCCTGGACCGTCCTGATGCGTGACGCGCCGTCCTGCATCGTCAGGCCGGTCACCCGACGACCATCGCTGTGTATCTCGATCACCCTCTGGCCCATCGCGAACTGTCCACCGCACGCTCGCACGACACGGGCGTAGGGCTCGGTGACGCCGGACATCCCCGGCGCCGCCGGATCGTTCGGGTAGTAGATCTCGATGGGGGTTGCGATGCTCCGGGCGAACCGGCCAACCGAGATCTCCTCCGGTGGCAGCGCGGAGAAGACGTTGGCCAAGTTGACGAGGCCGTTCCGAACTTCCTCCGATGCGGGATGCTCGCTCATCCACGAGGACAGCGGAACGTCGAGCGCCTGGTCGGTCTCGATGCCCAGCAGCTCGCCCCATGCCGTCCGGAACTCACCCAACCGGTGCTCTGGGATCCCGAAGACCTTGACGGCATACTCGGAGAACGACCCTCCCAGCGCGGTCACATCGCCGGTGTCGCGGACGTGGACGCGCATGACCGGTTCAAACGGTCCGACCAGCGCGAGCTCGGCGCGCGCTCGTTCCGCGGCTTGCGCGCCGAAGCGGTGGTTGCGAGACATGAACATGAAGAGGTCGGACGTGTCGCGTGACACTGCGTGACCGAACGGCGTGAACATGTCGTCAGCCCAGACCGAGCTACACGTACCGCCCGGCTGCGGCGCCTCGTCGATGACGAGCACTCGGCACCCGGCCCGGCAGAGGATCGCCGCCGTGATCAACCCGCCGTATCCGGCACCTACGACTGCGACATCGAAGCTCGTCGACTCGCTCAATGCTGATTCCATGGGCTCTTCTCGCCGGAGGTCGTTCGATCAGGGGATGGTGATGGGGACCTTGGCATAGCCACGCACGGTGCTCGTGTGCACCCACTGGAGTCCGGCCTCGTCGACCCGCCATGTCGGGAAGCGCGCGAGCGTCTCTTGCACCGCGATCTTCGCTTCGAGCCGCGCCAGGGCAGCGCCGATGCAGAAGTGCGTCCCGTACCCGAACGCGAGGTGTCGGTCGATCTTCCGGCGCACGTCGAGGCGATCGGGATCGGGAAAGTGGCGCTCGTCGCGATTGGCGGCGCCATTCAGCAGGATGAGCTTCGAGCCCCTCGGCACGGGGAAGCCGTGGATCTCGACGTCGCGGGTGACCCAGCGCGCGTTCACCGGCGAGGGAGCTTCGTAGCGCAGCAGCTCCTCGATCGCATTGCCTGCGAGCTGCGGATCAGCGACCACCAGTGCTCGTTGGTCGGGGTTGCGGGCGAGCAGGACGGCTGTCCAGCTCAGCAAGCGTGCCACCGTCTCGGTGCCCGCAACCGCCAGCAGTTGGATGAACATCTGGAATTCGGTCTCGGTGACCGGACGGCTCGTCCCGTCGTCGTCCTCGATCTCGCTGTTGACGAGCGCAGAGATCAGGTCGTCGGTGGGATGCCTTCGCCGCTCCTCGATCACTTCGGGCAGCATCTGGAAGACCACGTTGCCGAGCGAGTCCTCGCCGTCGATGAGGTTCGCCGGAAGGCCGTCCTCGGTGACAGTGAATCCCGCCTGGCCCGGCTCGTGGTGGAACATGTCGTCGATGCCGAGGCGCCACTCGGCGGCGTGACCCTCGGGAAACCCGAGCAACGCGAAGATCACGGTGGGTGGCAACAAGGCGGCGAACTGGTCGACGTAGTCGAAGCCGTCCGTGCCGACGAACGGATCGAGGAACGTGGCGCACAGGCGCCTGACCCGGCTTTCGAGGTCGGCGATGGCGTGGGGCGTGAAGGCGCGACTCACCAGCTTGCGAAAGCGGGTGTGATCGGGCGGATCCATCCAGATCATCATCGGCAGGGAGGTCGGTGCCGGCGTCATCAACTCGATGGTCGTGGCGTGCGCGGAGCTGAACGTCTCGGTGTCGAGCATCGCCGGCAGCACGTCGGCGTAGCGGCTGATCGCGAAGAACTCGTACTCGTCGTTCCAGTACAGCGGGGCTTCGTCGCGGAGGCGCTTCCAGATCCTCTGCGCGTCGACGTCCACGTCGTAGTCGTACGGGTCGTAGTAGAGGTCGGCAGTCGTGGCGCCGCTCATCGTTCCTCCAGAATGCGTGGGTTGCTTGACTCGTGCTGCGAGTGGCGTTCATCTCGGTGCTCCGCCACGGTGGGTGTGCGTTGTCCGTGCGTCGGGTGTGTCGATTGGGGAATCGGGGCCTGCCTGCCGAGGTAGGCGCTGGTGAGTCGTTCCATGTCGGCGTCGGCGCGGGGTCCGGTCCAGACGATGGTGCCGAGTTCCATGTAGCAGACGGTGTCAGCGACTGCGAGGGCGTTCTGGGCGCTTTCCTCGACGAGGAGCACGGCGCAGCCGAGGTCACGGAGCTCGACGATGGCGTCGATGACGGCGTCGGACGCCAGTGGTGCGAGACCAAGGGTGGGTTCGTCGGCGATGAGGACGAGGGGTGGGTCGGCGAGGGCGGGTGCGAGACTGAGCATCTGTTGCTCGCCGCCGGAGAGGAGTCCGGCGATTTGCTTGCGTCGGTCGGCGAGGATCGGGAAGCGTTGGTAGGCCTTGGCGCGGAGGCCTCCGTCGCGGAGGAGCACGGTCAGGTTCTCTTCCACGGTGAGCCCGGGGAAGATGCCGCGCGCTTCGGGAACGAGGAGAATGCCGTCGCGGGCGCGTTGGAACGACGGGTCGCCGGTGACGTCGCGACCTTGGAGGTATGCGGTGCCGATGGAGGCGTCGACGACCCCGGCGGCGACGGAACACAGGGTGGACTTGCCGGCACCGTTGGCTCCGAGGAGCGCGACGACCTCGCCGGCAACGAGGCGCAGATCGACGCCGTGGAGGACTTCGACGTCGCCGTAGCCGGCGACGATGTTGTGCATCGAGAACGTCGCGTCGACCTGGGTGAAGGGCACGGCGGCGCCGTTGCCGTTCGCTGGGCCGGTGCTGGCGGCGGGTCGGGTCGTCAACGGGGCGGTTGCTGCAGTGGTGTGGGTCCGTTCGTGCTCGGGCACGGTGCCGTGGTGCGCGAGCGCCTCGGTCTCGGCGATCTGTGCGGCTCGTTGCTTCTTGCGTTGCTTGGCGAGTTTCTGTTGGCCGGACAGGGCGAGGATCCCGTCGGGTTCCTGGGCGAGCTGGATGGCCCCGATGCCCGAGAGGATCGGCACGAAGTAGACCGAGGTGACGAGCGCGTTCACGGTCCCGCCGGGCAGGATGTCCGACGCGATCCAATGGAACACCGCGGTGCCCGCCGCGAACGCGAAGCCGGCAAGGAGTGCCCCGCCCGGTCGGCGGATCCCGAACGTGACCGCCAACGCCAGCCAGAAGAGGCCGATGATGGGCGGCGCAGTGGAATTGTTCACCGCGAAGCTGAACATCCCGAGCATGGTGCCGCCGAGACCGGCGATGCCGGCCGAGAGCGCGAAGACCATGATCTTGGACCGGTTGACCCGCACCCCTGATGCTTCCGCGGCGACTTCGGAGCTGCGGACCGCGAGGATCGCTCGACCCGACGCCGACCGTTGCAATGCGTGGATCGCGACGGTCACGATCCCGAACACGACCAGGAAGAGCAGGATCTGTTCCTGGAGTTGGCTGAAGTCGAGCTTGGGTTGGTCGAACTTGATGAACGGGTCGGCCTGGTGGATCACCCCGTTCAGCCAGTTCAACCCGGGGACATCGAGGCTGGGTTGGCGGATGGTCCACCCCGCCTCGCCGTGCCGGAACGAATCGGTGGCGAAGGGAACCAGCGAACAGAAGAACGCGAACGCGAGCGTCCCCAACGCGAGGTTCACTCCTCCGAGTTTCGTCATCGGCAACGCGATCAACGCCCCCAGCGCGGCGGCTGCCGCGGTGCCCATGACCATCGCCCAGAAGAAATTGATCTGCCCATGGGTCGCGATGCCGGGGACGTCGATGCCCCAGTCGCGGCTCAACGCCCAGCCCGCTGCGAACCCGCCCGCGGTGACGAACGACGCCTGGGCCAGGCTCACCATGCCGCCCATGCCCGTCACCACGACGAACGACAGGAGGATGACGCCGATCGCCAGGCTTTGCGCGATCACGGTCTGGTCGTAGGTGTCGGCTTGCAACCACGACGCGTTGAACCACTGCATCGAGAAGGCGATCAGGACCACGGTCCAGATGACCCACGGCAGCCGTCGTCGGAGTGCCGACATGCCCGTGCGGTGATCGGGTCGAGGCACGTCATCAGCCACCGACCCAGCGCGCCGCGAACGGTCACGCCCGAACGCCAACAACAGGATCAACACCAGGAGGAAGGGCACTGAGGACTTCAACCCGCTCAGGTTGTTCAACCATCGTGGCAACAGGTCGTCGCTGTAACCGGCGACCAGGTTCTGGATCACACCGAGCGCCAGACCACCAGCGAACGCGATGGGGATCGAGCGCAGGCCGCCCAACACCACCGCCGCCAACGACCCCAACACCACCAGCGTGTACACAGTGTCCTGCAAAGTGAACAACGGGGCGATCAACACGCCACCCAGCCCGGCGAGGATCATCGTCATGACCCACGCCGCCGAGGATGTGCGCGCGGCGTTGACACCCCGCAGTCCGGCCAACGACTCACGGTCGACCACTGCCCGCATCTCGAGACCGACTCGGGTCCGGCGGATCACGTACCACAACACGATCGCGGCCAACGCCGCCACCACGAACACCGCGATCTGGTCCGAGTTGAGCACCACTCCGGAGAAGCCGTGGTAGTTGTGCGGCGGCGTCGGACCCAAACCCCGGACCGGCACGCCGTTCGTGGTCGCTTCGTTGCCGATGAAACCGAGGTCGAGCCAGTCGTTGCCGACCGTGACCACCAGCCACTGAACCAGTGCGGGCAGCGCCACCAACAATCCGATCGTGCCGACGATGCGGGCGTACACCGGCGCCCTCGCCAATCGTCGTAGCAGCATCCGATCCAACAACAACCCCAAGAGGGGTGCGAACAGGAACACCGAGATGACCAACGAGGGGACGATCGGGACGCCGAGACCAGTGTTCAACTGATAGAAGAGATATGCCGTCGCGAACGCCACCGCACCGTGCGCGAAGTTGAAGATCCCCGACGTCGTGTACGTGAGGACGAGACCCGACGCCATGATCGAATAGATCGCTCCGGTGACCAGCCCGGAGAACACCAGATTCGTGAACTGCTCCACCCGGCCCCCTAGCTGCCGCTGTCGCGGTCGGCGCGGTTCGGTCTCGCGGTTCGCACCGAGGTCCCGTCACCTTCCGCGTCGCCGAGGTACGCATCGCGTACGGCGCGGTTCCGTTGGATCTCCTCGGGGGAGCCGCTGGCCAGCAGAGCACCGAGATCCAACACCACGACCCGGTCGCTCTGCTCCATCACGAAGCCGGCGTTGTGCTCCACCAGCAACACCACACAGCCGGTCTCCCGCCGCACCGCCTGGATCTGTTCGCCGAGCCTGACCGTCTCGACCTCATCCAGCCCCGACGCCGGCTCGTCGAGCAGGAGGAGTTGCGGAGGGTCGACCACCGCCCGAGCCAACTCCACCATCCGCGCCACGCCGATCGGCAGCGAACCTGCAAGCTCTGCGCGCACAGGCACGAGACCGCAGCGTTCGAGCACGTGATCGACCCGTGAGCGACGCTCCCGCTCGCGCCGACGCCGCGTTGGTGACCAGACGAGATCGGCCATGAACCCGCCCCCACCGCCGCGCCATTCGAGTGCGGTGAGCACGTTGTCCTCGACACTCAGCCACCCGAAGGTCTGGACCCGTTGGAAGGTGCGTCGCAGACCCCTTCGCGCCCGCGCGGCCGTCGACTGCTTCGTGATGTCGTCGCCGCCCAGGATCACCTTGCCATCGTTCGGCGCACGCACCCCGGAGATCACGTCGAAGAGCGTCGTCTTCCCCGCGCCGTTCGGACCGATGATGCCCAAGACCTCGCCGCGCCGGGCGCCGAAGCTCACGTCGTGGAGGGCCATGATCCCCCCGAACCTCACGGTGACCCCTTGGATGCGCAGGAGATCGTCGTCGCCATGGCCGGGGAATCGCTCGACCGGTTGGAGCTCGGCGCTCACGACACTGCTCCCCGCACCGGTCCCGTTCGACGGAGGTTGCGGACGCGGCGCGCGTCCTCGACGACCGCAGTCCGCGCACCGCGACCGATCGTGTCGACGTGCGGGTGCCGGGCCGAGGGGGGTCGGCCCGACACCCGCACGGCCTGATCAAGCAAGCGCGTGCGACGGCGCTCCGCCCGGGCTCGGGCGCGATCGGATTCAATCTCGGCGTCGAGCGTAGAGTCACGACAACCGATCCCGATGGAGGTCCCATGCCGCGTGCAGTGCTCCTCGCGTTCACCGCACCCAAGACGCACGCGCAGACCGACGAGTACAACGATTGGTACGACAACGTCCATCTGGACGATGTGCTCGCGGTCCCCGGGGTCCTGTCGGCGGCGCGGTATCGGCTGTCGGACGAGCAGTTCCCTGCCGACGATGCGCCCGCGCCGTACGTCGCGATCTACGAGATCGAGGCCGACGACCTTTCCGCGATCGGGCACGAGATGGATGCCGCCCATCAACGTGGTGACATGCCGGTCAGCGGCGCCCTGCACGTTGGGCCGGTGTTCGTGTACGAGCTGATCACCGAGCCGAGGACCTCCGACTCGACGGAACCACGTCGGGACGAGCGTTGAGCCACGACCATCGAACTGGGTGCACAGCGCGTGCTTCACGGCGATCACCTCGCGGGCGGGGCGGCCGGGTGGTACCCGGCCGCCCCGTGCTTCACAGAGCCCCGGCCGGTCGGCTACTTGACCGGGAACGACTTGACACTGCAGCTGTAGTTCCCGATCGTCTTGAAGGCGGTGCCGTCGTCGAGGACCAAGGTGCTGCACGCCGGCGTCGGGAGCACCGTCGAAGCCGGATACTTCGTCGGACCCACGAGGCCCTTGAGCCCGAACGTCATCGTCGATGCCGCCTTCTGCACGTTCTCCGGCGTGATGCCCGACTTCCCGCCCTTGGCGGCGAGCTTCAACGCCTCGATGAACTGTGAGGCACTGAAGTAGCCGGCCGCGACACCGAGGTCGATCGAGGTGCCGGACTTGAACGCCTCCACATCGGCCTTCATCTGGTCAGTCGACGGGTTCGAGTCCGAGAAGTTGCCGAACGAGATCCCGATGACACTGCCCGCGAAGGGCTTCATGAGCGGTTCGGCATACAGCGTGTGGTAGAAGGTGCCCTGATAGTTGTTCGCCTTGATGCTGCCGTAGAGCGGAACGCACTGGACCGCGAGGTAACACGTGATCACGTCCGGTGGGTTCCCGTCGTCGGCCGTCAGGAGGTTCTGCACGTACGGCGTGTAGTCCGACACGTTGGTCGCCGGGATCTCCGCCTTCGCGAACACCACGTCGAAGCCGGCGCCCTTCGCCTGCACCGCAGCATTCTCGGTCGAGGTCTTTCCCGACTCGGTGTCGGTGTTCACGATGGCCCACGTCGGGTGTTCCTTGCCCGTCTTCTCCTTCACGTACTGGTACACACTCGCGAAGGTGTCCGGCACCCGGGTCGGATCGGCCGGCACCAGGCAACCGTTGAACCCGAAGCCCCATACGGAGGTGTCGGGCTTGCCGGGCTTCGTGGTGCAGTACGTGTTGTCGAAGCCCATCCCGAAGTACGGCACGTGCTGCTGCTTGAGGTAGTCACCCGGATTGTTCGGGGACACATCGCCCACGAGCGCGAAGATCCCTTCCTGCGTCACCAGGCGGCGAGTCTCTGAGAGCGCGGTCGCCGGGTCCTGCTTGTCGTCGGCGAACTCGGTGTAGTCGATCTTGACGCCCTTGAGCTCGTTCTCGTCGTTGAAGCGCTTGATCCGAGCCTGCGCGCCTGTCTCCACCCCGGGCAGTTGCTGCTTGATCCCCAGGCTGGCCACGGTGACGGTCTTTCCGTCGAACCCGCGTACCGCCGGAGCGGACGCGCTCGCACCCGACGTGGACGCCACCACCCCGGTCACGACGACGACGGCGACGGCCCAGGCCGCGCCGACACGGCGTATGGATGCCCGCCGAAGACTCATGCTCCCCCCTCTGCTCGCGGCCAGACGTTCGCCTGACTTCCGTGGGATCGTAGCACAATTGAATTCAATCGTGCCAGACATGAATTCAATCTCGCCGGACGGACGCTCGCGCGACCCCGTGCCGGCGGGTGCTGCGCTCCTCAGCCGGTCAAGGGGCGGGCGGCATGGTCGCCCGATGGCGGACCATGCGAGCGCCGCGGGTTGCCGATGACAGTCGGTGGATCGCGGCTCGCGCGCTACTGCTGCGCCATGATCCTCTCGAACTCGACGAGCGGATCCGGACGCGGGGCGCCGGTCACCTCCACGACCGCCTGGGCGATCGACCCGGTGAACCGGAACGGCGCCTCGTATCCCTCCCCCACCGGCGGCCCGAGCTCGTAGCCGCAGGTGAGCCCGGCGTTGGTGTTGTTGAACGCGGTCGGCGTGAACTTCGCGATCTCACCCCGGCCGACGACCTCGCCGTCGACGAGCAACGTCGCCGTGCCGCCGTCGTCGGTCGTCCGCTCGTACGCGACCCCGAGCGTGTGGCTGCCGGCGCCGATCACCGCATCGGAGGTGGTGACGTCGCGCTGCTTGCCGTACAGGTTGTGGACGTAGCGCAACCGCCCGTCGAGCACGTGCAACGACCAGCCGCCGAGAACGCACCCGATCGCGAGGAGCACGCCGTTGGGCGTGACGCCCTCGGGCACGTCGACCGTGACCGTGATGGCGTGCGACCGGTTGCGGGTGTCGACCGCCACCGACTCCGGCACCGCCGCGCCGTCGGGCAGGTACCGGTACCGCGTCCGTTCACGCAGTCGGCTCGGGCGCGGGTTGAGGATCGTGTACAGGATGCGGTTATCGAGCGGGAGCACGTTGTAGCGCTCGGCCTCGTGCCACCAGAGGTCGACCATCGCCGCGACCCGTTCGGGCTCCTCCTCGGCTCGGTCGTGGACCTCGGACAGGTCCTCGGCCACGTGGTACAGCTCCCACACGTCGTCGTCGAACGGCGCACTGAAGTGGTTCGGTCCGTCGCGGGTCAGCCCGAGCGGCTTGAACGTCACGGCTTTCCAGCCCTCGTGATAGATCGCTCGTGACCCGAGCATCTCGAAGTGCTGCGTGGTGCGACGCTCCGGTTCGTCGTCGCCGCCATCACCGAGGAGATAGGTGAAGCTGGTGCCCTCGATCGCGCTCTGTTCCAACCCGTGGAGGTGCGTGGGTGCCTCGACGCCGGCAAGCTCCAGCACCGTCGGGAAGACGTCGATGGCGTGCACGAACTGGCGTCGCAACCTGCCCGCGTCGCCCGCGTACCGGGTCGGCCACCGGATGATGCACGGATCGGCGACGCCCCCCTCGTGCACCTCGCGCTTCCACCGCTTGAACGGCGTGTTCCCGGCCATGGTCCAGCCCCACGGGTAGTTGTTGTGCACCGACGGCCCGCCGAGCTCGTCGATGCGGGCACGCAGCTCCTCGGGCCCGGCCGGATCGAGGTTGACGAGCCGCACGTCGTTGATGGAACCGTGCGGACCACCCTCGGCGCTCGCGCCGTTGTCGGACACGAGGAGGACGAGGGTGTCGTCGGCATCGCCGGTCGCCTCGAGGTGGTCGAGGAGCCGACCGATCTGCGCGTCGGTGTGCGAGAGGAAGCCGGCGAAGCACTCCATGAACCGCGCCGCCACCGCCTGGTCCTCGGGCGCGAGCTCGTCCCAGGCCGGCACCCACGGCGGTCGCGGCGACAGCTCGGTACCGGGCGGC
Source organism: uncultured Actinomycetes bacterium (assembly GCA_963819475.1). Classification (GTDB taxonomy): domain Bacteria; phylum Actinomycetota; class Acidimicrobiia; order IMCC26256; family DASPTH01; genus DASUAS01. The sequence continues at coordinate 196,363 of CAWFWE010000005.1, read as the reverse complement.
AGGACGCCCGTCTCGACCTGGCGGGCGAGGACCCGCTCCCGCAGCGCGTCCCATCCGTCGTCGAACTGCCCGCGGTAGCGCGCGATCCACTCCGGCGGCGCGTGGTGCGGTGAGTGGCATGCGCCGGTCGCGAAGTAGAGGAAGAACGGCTGCTCGGCGTCGACGTTGCGCAGGTCGCTGAGGTACTCGATGGCGCGGTCGGCCAGGTCCTCGGTGAGGTGGTAGCCCTCGGCGACCGTGCGCGGCGGCCGCACGGAGTGGTTGTCGCAGTAGAGCGACGGCACGAACTGGTGGGTCTCGCCGCCGTGGAAGCCGTACCAGCGATCGAACCCGCGACCGAGCGGCCAGCTGGCGCGGTCGGCGGCCATGTGTGTCTCGTCGTCGGGCGTCAGGTGCCACTTGCCGATCGCGTAGGTCGAGTAGCCGCGGGCGCGGAGCACCTCGGACAGGAACCCGTTCTCCGGTGGCACCTCGCCCGAATAGCCCGGGTAGCCCATGGCGAGGTCGGCGACGCGGCCCATGCCGTTGGAGTGGTGGTTGCGGCCGGTCAGCAGGCACGACCGGGTCGGCGAGCACAGCGCGGTGGTGTGGAAGTTCGACAGCCGCAGCCCCGACGCCGCCAGCGCGTCGATGTTCGGCGTCGCGATCTCGGAGCCGTAGCACCCCAGCTGTGCGAAGCCGACGTCGTCGAGCACGACGAGCAGCACGTTGGGCGCGCCCGCGGGCGCGGTCGCACGCTCGGGCCAGGCGGGCGTCGAGTCGCGCCAGTCGCGGCCGATGACGCCGGTGAATTCATCGCGCACCGACACGGTCCCTCCTCGGTCCCGGGTGGTGCCTGCCTAGTCAACGGGAGGGCGGCGCGCAAGACGGTGACGCGCCGGTCGCCGGAGCGCCGGCGCGTGCGGTCAGCGACCGACGGCGCGTTCGAGCTGCGCCTTCGTCATCTTCGACCGCCCCTTGATGTTCCGCCGGCGCGCCTCGTTGTAGAGCTGTTCCTTGGTGCGACCGCCCGGTCCGCGGTGCGAGCGCAGGCCGCCCCGACGACCGGACGAGATGTCGTCGGTCGACGACCGACTCGCCGTTCTCGCCTCGCCCGCGCGGGCACGCTCCTTGTTCACGGTGCGCGCCGCGATCTCCTCCGCGGTGTCTTCCTTCCGGCCCCGGTCGAGCAAGCCCTCCTTGATGTGCTCGTACTGCCGCTCGCGCTTGTTGCTCCAGCTCTGCGGGGGCATGCCAACCTCCTCGTCGGGTCGCTCGGCGGAATCGCAGGCAATTACCCGTCGACCACTGGAGGAAAACCGTCACGTTTGGCGCCGCGCGCGCGAGGAGAACCTGCCGCGATGAGCTCAGCAGACGAACCGACCGTCGAAGGCGACCGCGCCCAGGCCCGTGCCGATGCGCTCCTCCCGGAAGAGGTGGAGGCGGGCAGCGACCATCCGCTGGCGCAGGCGGAGGCGATCCTCGAGGAGTCCGACGCCCGCGAGGAGGATCGCGTCGACCCGCCCGGTCAGGGCGTCGAGCACCGCCGGTCGGCCGACACCGTCGACCCGGAGGATCAGCCACCGAACCCGTAGAGCCGCTGCGCGTTGCCCGCCAGGATCAGCTGGCGGTCGGCGGCGGGGACGCCGGAGAACGTCGCCAGGATGGTGCGCCACGACGTCGGCCAGTCGGACGACACGTGCGGATAGTCCGACGACCAGAGCATGCGCTCGACCCCGATCGCGTCGCGGAGGCGGATGCCCACCGGGTCGGTCATGAAACCGAAATGGAAGTGCCGTTCGATGTACTCGCTCGGGCGTTGCTTGATCGGGAACGTGCTCCCCGGTGCCAGGCGCTGGAAGTTGTTGTCGATCTGCTCCTTCACGTACGGCAACCAGCCGCAGTCGACCTCGGCCGCGACCATCTGCAGCCCGGGGAACCGGTCGAACACGCCGGCGAAGATGAGCTCGAGCATGCGGTTGGGGATGTCGAAGATGCGGCCCCAACCGGGCAGCGCGACGCGGTGGGCGGCGGGCATGGTGTCGGTGAGCGACACGTGGATGCTCAGCGGGACGCCGAGCTCCTCGATGCGCCCGAACACCTTGTCGTCGTCGGCGGTGGGCGCGAGCGTGCCGTTCGGGTAGCAGCCCATCACGAACCCGCGGATGCCGGGACGGTCGACGACCCGGTCGATCTCCGCGACCGCTGACTCGACCCCGCGGTTCGGGATCACCGCGAGCCCACCGAAGCGCTCGGGCGCGTGCTCGACGTATTCCGACAGCCAGTCGTTGTAGGCGCGCACCATCGCCTCGTGGTACTCGACGTCGTGATGGGCGACGATGGCGTGGTTCAGGCGCGGCGTCGGGTACAGCACCTCGGCGTCGACGCCGTCGCGGTCGAGCTCCTCGAGGCGCACCGCGGGGTCGTAGCCGCCGGCGCGGATCTCCTCGAAGCGCATCCAGCCCCGCATCTCCTCGGGGGCCATGCCGGCGCACGCGTTCATGCCGAACGTGATCGGGTCGGCGACGCCTTCGAGCACCCAGGCGTCGCCCTGCTCGAAGCGCTCGATGCGCGGCGCCCGGTCGCGCAGCCCCGCAGGCACCCGCGTCGTCCAGAGGTCGGGCGGCTCGTTGACGTGGCTGTCGGCCGAGATCAGGCGGTAGCCGTCGGGCGTCGTGTCGGCCATGGGACCTCCTTCGGGACCGTGCCGATCCTAAGGAAAATGCAAGGCCCGGGTCCCGCCGTGCATCTCACTCCCGATGCAGCTCCCCAGCGGGGCCGTTGCCCCTCCGGCGTGGAGTCCGACGCCGCAGGATCTCATCGCCCTCACGACCGCGTTCGAGACCGCCCTCGCGCGCGAGCCCGCGCCCGCCGCGCCCGCCGCGCGGCACCCCGTCCGGCGCCGCCGGGTGGGACGGTTGCTGGCCCTCGGAGCGCTGCTCCCGATGTTCGTCCTCCTCCTCCGAACGCCGTTCCAGGACTGGCTCCCGATCGGTGACGTCGGCACCATCGCCCTGCGCGTGGCCGAGGTCGGCACCCACCACACTCCCCTGGTCGGGCCGTACTCGCACTTCGGTTGGTCGCATCCGGGGCCGCTGCTGTTCGAGATCCTGGCCGGGCCGTACCGAGTCTTCGGGACCGGCGGCCTGCTGGTGGGCGCGCTGCTGATCAACGGCGTCTCGATGTGGATCATCGCCACGCGCCTGTACCGAGCCGGTGGTGTCGCGGTGGCGACGTTCGGCATCGCCTGCTTCTGGGCGAGCTCGTGGTCGCTCGGCCTGTCGTGGGTCTGGTACCCGTGGAACCCGAACATCGCGATGCTGCCGTTCGCCGCCCTGCTCGTGCTGACGTGGACGTCGGCCCGCAACTCCGAATGGGATCTCCCCCTCCTCGCGCTGGTGGCGAGCTTTCTCGTGCAGACCCACGTGGCGTACGCGCCGTTCGTCGTCGCGCTGGTACCGATCGCGTTGCTCGGGCGCGGGCGGCGGCTCGCGCCCGGGCTCCTTCCGCCGGCGAACCCGCGGAGCCCCGCCCGACGCCGGGCTCCCGCCTTCCTCGCGGTCGCGGTGCTCGTCGTCGCGTGGTTGCCACCGCTCGTCGATGCGCTGGCACACGAGGGTGGGAACCTCCGCGACCTCGTCGACTTCTGGCTCGCCGATCACCGGACCATGGGGCTCGGGAGCGCAGTCCGCGTCGTGTTCCTCGAGCTCTCGGTGCGGGCGCCGTGGCTCGGGTTCCACGAACCGACGTTCCTCGGCGCGGTGGCCCCGCGAGGGACTCCCATCCCGATCGGGCTGTTCCTCGTCGGCGGCGCCGCCGTCGCAGCGTGGCGGGCCGGGGATCGCTTCGCGTTGCGGTGCGCGTTGACCGTGCTGGCATGCATCGGCGTCGCCATCCTGTCGATCGCTCGCATCGTCGGGTTCACGTACCCGTACCTCGTGTTCGCGACCCGTGTCATCGGCGCCGCGAGCGTGTTGGTCACCTTCTGGATCCTGGTGCGCCTCGTCAGCCGGGAGCGCCACCCGCGTCTGCGACCGCTGATCACCGGCGTGGCGGTCGTCGTGGGCACCCTCGTCGTCGCGGGGTGCACGATCAGCGCGGGCCGCGCCGACATCGGGACGGCCGACGAGCAGCGCGCCTCCAGCACGTTGTCGCGGGTGGCCGCCGATGCCCGGCCCAACATGCCGGACGCGGACCGCGTCGACGTCGACTCGGGCGAGAGCTTCTCGGGGTCGAGCTTCAAGGTCGGGCTCATGTACTACCTCGTGCAGCACGGTTACCAGGTCACGACCAACGGCTCCGACGACCTGCGGTTGGGCTCCCACTACACGACCTCGGAGCCGACCGACACGTCCCTCGTCGTCACCGCCGGCCCGCAGGAGTTCGACCGGTTCGCGGCGACCCACCGGCTGCTCGCCGAATCCGCGCGGCCGGTGCGGTTCCCCGTCGGCGCCCCGCCGCCTCGCCCCGGCGAGGACCCGCACGTGTACCTGCGACGCGTCCGCGACCGGGTCGACCGCGCGACCTACCGCCGCCTGGTCACGTACATGACCGGCCGCTACCCGATCGCCGTGTTCGAGGGCGACTGAGGCGGCGCCTCCGCGACGTTCCGCCGTCTCCTAGGGTCCGGGGCCGTGACCCAGGAGCAACTCCCCGTCGACGACACACCTGCTCCCGAACCGCCGCGACCACGGAGCACCTTCGTGGTGAGCCTCACGCCCTTCACCCGCACGGGCGCCCTCGACGAGCCCGGGCTCCGTGCCCACCTGCAACGGCTCGGTGCGTCCGGGATCGGCGTGTACCTCGCCGGCAGCGGCAGCGGCGAGGGCTACACCCTGAGCCGCGACGAGCGCCGGCGCGTGTTCGCGATCGGCGTCGAGGAGCTCGGCGGGGAGGTGCCGGTGCGGGCCATGGGCGTGGAACCCCGCGCCGCGACCGAGGTGGTGGGCCTGGCCGAGGACGCGGTGGCCGCCGGGCTCGACGCCACCCAGGTGTACTCCCTCGACCTCGGGCACGGATACGTGCCGACCGGCGACGAGATGACCACGTACCTCCGCACCGTGCTCGACGAGGCCCCCGGCGACCTCGTGCTCTCGACCCACCACTCGGTCGGCTACCACTACCCGCCGGCCCGCATCGGGGAGCTGGTCTCGACGTACCCGAGCGTGATCGGCGTCAACGTCACCCACCCCGAGCTGACCTACGTCGCCGAGGTGCTCGACGCGATCGACGGTCGTGCCGACGTGCACGTCGGCGGCCCGGTCCACGCGCTCGGTGCGCTCGCGCTCGGCGCCCAGGGCTACCTCGAGCGCGGAGGGCAACCTGGCGCCCCGCCTGTGCGTCTCGCTCATCGAGCGCTTCGTCGCCGGCGACCGCGACGACGCCGCCGGCATCCACACGCAGATCCTGCAGGTGTTCGAGGCGACCCAGGCCCTCGGCGGCATCGTCGGGGCCAAGGCGGCCCTGCAGCTGCTCGGTGCCGCGGGGGGCTGGCCGCGCCCACCCCGGCTCCCGGTCGACCCCGAGCGGGCCCGGTCGCTGGTCGACGTGCTGCGCCAGCTCGGCCTCGACCGGAGCGAAGGACTCGCCTGACCCTTTTGTCACGTGGCGCGGACCGCGACGTGGCGTGAATGATGGAGGCATGGTGCAGATCGAGTCCGCGTGGCCCAAGTACCCCGACTACGAGATCAACCTCCGGCACGACGGTGTCGTGGTCCGGGCGTGGTACGGCGACCTCCTGCTCGCCGAGAGCAAGAACGCCGTCCGGCTCGAGGAGACGAAGCACGTCGACCGGCTGTACTTCCCGGTCGAGGACGTGCACTGGGAGCACTTCACGCCGACCGAGAACTTCACCATCTGCCCGTTCAAGGGAGCCGCCACCTACTGGTCGCTCACCGCGGTCGACCCGGTCGAGAAGGACATCGTGTGGACCTACACCACCCCGTTCGACGAGGTGGGCGGCATCAAGGACCACGTCGCGTTCTACCAGGAGCGCGTGCGCATCGAGCTCGAGGACACCTGGCCGGGTGACGACCCGACCGCCGTCACCACCAACCGGTTCCCGGCCTGGGGTGACGCGTCGGACCTGCTGCGGTTGATCGACGTCCAGCCCGCGGGCGACGGTCACTTCGTCGGACCCGCGTACCGCGACACCACGCGCAACGTGGTCGAGGGCGGGCAGATGCTCGCGCAGGGGCTCGTGGCCGCCTCGAAGACGCTCCCCCGCCAACACGTGACCCAGGCGTCGATGTACTTCCCGAAGGCGGCGGCGTTCGACGCGCCACTCGACCTCGCCGTCGACGTCCTGCGCGAGGGACGCACGTTCTCCACCGTCGAGGTGCGCGTCAACCAGGACGACAAGCTCCGTAGCGTGGGCCTGTTCCTCCTCGACGCCGGCGCGCCCGACGTGATCGACGGGAGCGTGGCGATGCCCGCCGTCGCCGGACCCGCCGACTCCGAGCCGTACGACATGAAGGTGACCGGCCGCGACCTGCGGATCGTCAACGGCGACTACCGCCCCGATCCCGACCACCTCGGACCGCCCGAGCTGCACGCCTGGATCCGGTTCCGCGACGCACCGCCGGAGCCGTACCTCCATGCCGCATTGCTGGCGCAGCCGACGACGCACTGGACGATTGCGGCGGCGATGCTCCCCCACCCCGGCTTCGGCGAGGCGCAGGCGCACGTCACCCTCTCGACCGGCATCATGGCCGTCACCATGGCGTTCCACGACGACGTCGACGTGACGGAGTGGCTGCTCTACTCCAACCCCGCCATCCACGCCGGGCGCGGCCTGTGCCAGGGCGAGGGGCACGTGTTCACCGAGGACGGTCGTCTCGTCGCCTCGTACACCGTGCAGGCGATGATCCGGGAGTTCGTGCAGGGCCCGGAGGCGATGGGGCACGACTCGTCGACCGCGATGTGAGATGGCGATCGCGCTCAACCACACCATCGTGTGGTGCCGGGACCAGCAGAAGTCAGCCGCATTCCTGACCGACCTGTTCGGGCTGCCCGGCGCCACGCCGTGGGGGCCCTTCCGGATCGTCGACATGGCGAACGGCGTGTCGCTCGACTACCACGAGACCGACGGTGAGATCGCGCCGCAGCACTACGCGTTCCTGGTGAGCGACGCGGACTTCGACGCCATCTTCGGGCGCATCGTCGGTCGAGGCCTGGACCACTGGGCCGACCCGATGCAGCACGAGGCACAGGCGATCAACCACAACGACGGTGGCCGGGGCGTGTACTTCGAGGATCCCGACGGGCACTTGCTCGAGATCATCACCCGGCCCTACGGCAGCGGCGGCGCCTAATCTGCGGACTGCCGTTTTTGCACCGAGACCGATGTTCTTGGGGGGATCCGCATGAGCACGCACCGCCCGATGGAGGGCATCCGCATCCTGGACCTCGCGGACCACACCTTCGTCCCGGCCGCGTCGGCCATCCTCAGCGACTGGGGCGCCGAGGTCATCAAGATCGAGCACATCACCCGCGGTGACGCCGCCCGAGGCCTGGCGTCGACCGGCATGGCGATCTTCGCCGGCGACGTGTCGCCGATCCTGGAGCATGCCAACCGGGGCAAGCTCAGCCTCGCGCTCGACCTCAACCAGGACGAAGGCCGCGACATCCTCTACCGGCTCGCGGCGATCTCCGACGTCTTCCTCACCAACAAGATGCCGAGCGTCCGCGAGAAGCTGAAGACCGACGTGGACGACATCCGCGCCCACAACCCGAACATCATCTACGTGTCGGGTACCGGCTACGGTGCGCGCGGTCCCGATCGCGACGCCGGCGGCTACGACGCGATCTCCTACTGGTACCGCGGGACCAGCGGGATGAGCGCCAAGGCCCCCGACGCCGACACCGTCCCGGGGATGCCGGCCCCTGCATACGGCGACACCATCGGTGCGATGACGATCGCCGGCGGCATCTCGGCCGCGCTCTTCCACCGCGAGCGCACCGGCGAGGCCGACGTCGTCGACGTCTCGTTGTTGAACACCGGGATGTGGGCGATGGGGGCGGGCATCGCGGTGTCGCTCCTCGCCGGTATGCCGTGGCACGAGCTCGCTGCACACACCGTCGGGCAGATCACCAACCCTCTCGTGCAGGTGTACGAGACGAAAGACGGTCGGTTCCTCTCGTTGTGCATGCTCCAGGGCCACTACTACTGGCCCGAGGCGTGCGAGCGACTCGGCATCCCGCAGTACGTGGACGACCCGCGCTTCGACACCAACGAGCACTTCATCGAGAACGCGCCGCAGGGTGCGGAGCTCGTCGCCGAGGCGATCCGGGGCAAGACGCTCGAGGACTGGAAGGCCCAGCTGCAGGGGATGAAGGGCCAGTGGGCGCCGGTGCAGGACACGGTCGAGGTGGCGTCCGACCCGCAGACCATCGCCAACGGCTACCTGCAGGAGATCCACTCCAAGGGCGGAACCCCGTTCACGTTGGTGAGCACGCCGGTGCAGTTCAACGGCGCGCCCGCGCCCACCGGCCGGGGGCCGGAGTTCAACGAGCACGGCGACGAGATCCTCACCGAGAGGCTCGGCCTCGACTGGGACACCATCGTCGACCTCAAGGTGAAGGGCGTCGTGGGCTGACCCCGGCCGTTGGCAACGACATTCAGGACGCGACGAGCTTCGGGTCCCAGCCGGCGCGGGACGCGCAGGCGACGTAGGCGGCGTCGAGGAACTGGCGGACCGCGGCCTCGGGCGACGGCGCGGTGCGCACGTCGTCGTAGCGGAGGATGAACTCGCCGAGGTCGTCGTTCCACGCCGCGCCCGGTGACGCCAGCTCCACCGACTCGATGCCGTCGGGCTTGGGGTACGCGTACGCGTAGAACGCCGGATCGGGGAACGACGCGTTGCCCGGCCACCAGCCGACGCTCATCTGCTCGTAGTCGTACGTCCCGCGCTCGAGCAGCCCGGCACCGGCCGGCGGCGTGCACGGCTCACCGGAGAAGCGCGTGACCGCGAGGTCGGCGCTCCCCCAGAAGAACTGGACGCGCGACACCTTCCCCTGGAACGCGGCGCGGTACGCCTCGAACACCGGCTCGATGAGGGTGAGCACACGCCAGAACCGGGTCGCGGCCTCGCCGTCGTAGACGTGATGCGTCGTGTCGTCGGGGAACGGAATGGGGTCGGGCACCTCCTGCGGCACCGACGGGAGCTCGGTGTCGATGCCCACCGAACGCAGCGCGTCGACGAACTCGCGCCAGAACTCGGCGACGGGCCGGTCGCGCAGCTCGACCCGCGCCGCATCGCCCGACGCGACGCGGATCGCGACCTCGTGGGCGAGCAGGTCGGCCTCGACCTCGAACAGGCCCGCGGGCGACGGGACCGGGCCGGTCGTGATGCCCCGCGCCGAGACGTACAGCGCGACGTGGGCCCACTCCGGTTCCTTGGGTGACAGCGCGACGCGCACCTTGCCGAGGATCTGCACCACCATGTGGAGCGTGTCGAGGGTGTCGACCCACCCCGCGTACGGGAGATCGGGCCACGCGGTCACTGGCGGTACCGCTCCACCGTCGACGCATCGCGCTCCTCGGCGCCGTCGGGGTCGAGGCCGGCGGCGCGACGGGCCCGGCGCTGCCGGAGGAGGTCCCAGAGCTGGTCCAGCTGCACCTCGAGGGCCTGCAACCGGGTGCGCTCGTCGGTGCTCAGCGACTTGCCCTCGCCGCGCCTCCGCTCGAGGCGGTGCTCCTCGTCGACGAGCTGGTCGATGTGCTGGATGATCTCGCGGTCGTCAGGCATCCCACGACGCTACTGGCCTCGGCAAGAATCCGGCCATGGTGCTGTACGTCGTGTTCTACGAGTCCGCCCCCGACGCGCTCGAGCGGATCCCCGGCCTGTTCCCGGACCATCGGGCGCGTCTCGATGCGTTCCACCAGCGGGGTGACCTGATCATGGTGGGCCCGTTCGCGGACCCGATGACCGAGGGCTCGATGGCCATCTTCCGGACTCGCGAGAGCGCCGAGGAGTTCGCCACCGGGGATCCCTTCGTCATCGGCGGCGCGGTCGCGCGCTGGTATCTGCGCGAGTGGAACGAGGCGTTCAGCGGGCCCTGACCTCGTAGGCGCAGCGACGCGCGCCCGCGATCATGTGCTGCACCCGCTCGACGTCGGCGCCGTCGAGCACGGCGCGGATGAACTCGAGCTCGCTCGTGCAGGCTTGGCCGTACCGCTCGGCCACCGCCCAGATCGCGCAGTTGTGCTCCACGATCCGGTACACGCCGGGCTCGACCTTCTCCCAGCTCGCCAGGTAACCGTCCTCGTCGAGGATGCGGGTGAGCTCCGCCACCTTGGTGCCGAGCGTGCGCTTCGTCGCCAGGCGCGCGCGAGCGTTGGTGATGCGGGTCTCACGCCGCTTGGCGAAGAGCTGGTCGAGCAGCTCGCGGTCGGTGTCGGCGACGTAGCCGAGCAGCTCGTTGGTGAGCTCGCCGTAGGCCTTGGGGAAATACGCGTCGGCCGCGTGCGTCGCCGCGTACACGAGGGTCCGCCGGCCGCGCTTGGCGGTGGGCGACGGCAGCTCGGTCGCCTCGACCAATCCGTCGCGCGCCAGGGCGCTGAGGTGCTGGCGCGCGCCGCTCACGGTGATGTCGAGCTGCTCGGCCACCTGCTCCGACGTCGCCTCCCCACGCCGACGCACGGCGTAGAGCACCGCGCGCCGGCCCGCGGGGAGGCGGGTGACGGCGCCGGGATCGGTCGTGGTGCTCATCGCGAGGCGTCCTCCCGCACGATGAGGTGGCTGTCACCGAATTCGTGCCACAGGTACCCACCGGCGAGCGCGGCGCGATAGGCCGACTCGAGCGCGGCGCGCCCGGCGAAGGCCTCGAGCATCATCAGGTGCGTCGACTCCGGTTCGTGCCACCCGGTGATGAGCCCGTCGACGGAACGCACCGGCGTGTCGGGAGTGACCATCACCTCGGTCCACCCGCGACCGGGGTGGACGACGCCACGGTCGTCGGTGACGGTGGCGAGCGCGCGGACGACGGTGGTGCCGGTGGCGATCACGCGGCCTCCATTGTGGCGCGTCCCGTTGAGCGCGTCGGCGGTGGCGCGCGGGACTCGGTAACGCTCGGGGTACGGGCGCTCGTCGCCCTCGAGCGACGACACGCCGGTGTGCAGCACGATCGGGGCCACCGCGATCCCCCGACCGACGAGGTCGGTGACCAGCTCGGCGGTGAACGGCCGCGCCGCGCTCGGCATCTCGACGCTGCCGGGCTCGCGTGCGAACACGGTCTGGTACGCCTCGATCGGCCACTCGCGCGGCACGTGGCGGTACCGGATCGGTCGCCCGTGGGTGGCCAGGAAGGTCGGGAGGTCGGGTGCGCCGCCGAGGTCGGCCGACGCCAGCCAGAGCCGTCGCGACCCGGCGAACCGTGCGTGGAGGCTCACCCGGCCGGCGCCGAACAGGTCGACGTCGACCGGCGCGTCGAGGAACCGCGGTGCGGTCGTGCCCGCCACCGGCTGGCGCACCTCGACCAGCACCTCGCCGCCGGGCATCTCGCCCGAGAAGTGCACGACGATCGGATCGCCGTCGGGAAGCCGGCCGTCGACCGCGGCGGGGACGGTCGCCGACGTGTTCACCACGACGAGGTCGCCGGCGGCGAGGAACTCACCGAGGGCTGCGAAGCGTGTGTGCACGGGCGCGGTGTCGCCGACGCTCACGAGCAGGCGCACGTCGTCGCGCCGCCCACCGCCCGTCTCGGGGGGCTGGTGCGCCTCGTCCGCGGCGTCGAGCACGAAGTCGAGCCGTTCGTACGGCACGCCGGCGCCGCTGCCGGGAGTGGTGGTCGTCGCGTCGATCATGGCTGCCTCGAGTCCGCGGGCGTGAAGGCGCGTGCCTCGTAGCGCCCGCTGGGTACGTCGCTCTCGATCAGGGCGAGCAGTCCGGGGACGCTCGCTGCGGGCTCCGGGCGGTCGGAGATGTCCTCGCCCGGGAACGCGTCCTGGTGCATCTCGGTGCGCATGTCACCGGGATCGACGACCAGGACCCGCCGGCCGGGTCGCTCGACCGCGAGCACCCGACTGGCATGCTCCAGCGCGGCTTTCGACGCGCCGTACCCACCCCAGCCCTCGTACGCCTCGACCGCGGCGTCGGAGGTGATGTTCACGATGGTGGCATCGTCGGTCAACACCTCGTCGAGTGCTTGCAGCAACGCGATCGGTGCGACGACGTTGGTGTCGAACGTGCCGCGCAACACGTCGGGCGTGATGGTCGCCAGCGGCGGCAACGGGCTGGCGCCGAGCGTGCTCGCGTTGTTCACCACCAGCTGGACGCGACCGAGCTCTGCGGCGGCGCGCGCCAGCGCGCGCCGGTGCTCCGGGTCGTTGACGTCACCGGTCAGCCCCACCACCGCGGTGAGGGACGACAGGTGGGCCACCGCGGCCTCGAGCCGCGTGGCGCGTCGCGCGTCGACGACGAGTGACCACCCGCGGGCGGCGAGCGCCTCCGCCAGTGCCAGCCCCAGGCCCTGTGACGCCCCGGTGACCACGGCCACCGGCCGGTGCAGGTTCGTTCGTTCGGTCATGGCTGCTCCTCCTGGTCCGAGGTATTGAACAAGCTAGCACTTGTTCTTTATGCCGCGGACGCAGGAGGAGCGCGGCGCTACGGCGAGCGGTCCACGAGGTATCCCGCCGAGCGCACCCGGCGGACCCGGAGGCCCAGCGGGGCCAGCGCGTCCTTGATCCGCCGCAGCGCCGTCTTCAGCGCCTCGGCGTGGGTGCTCCCACCGCCGATGGTGAACAGCTCGAGGATCTCGTCGTCGGCGACGACCTCACCGGGGCACTCGAGCAACCGGGCCACGACGAGCGCCTGGCTGTCCGAGAGGACGACGGTACGGCCCCGGAAGCTCAGGCGCCCGAGGGGGTCGAGGCGGGGCGCACGGAGCACGTCGGCCCGGCGGGCGACGGTGGTGGCACGAACCAGCACCTCCGCCTGCTGCAACGGCTCGCGCACCCAGTCTTCGAACTCGCTCCACTGCGGTGGCGGGGGTTCGAGCGCGGCGACGACGAGGAGGCAGGGCGCGCCGCGCTGCGCCACCTCGGCACGTGCCGCGGCCTGGCGGGGCCATCGGAGGACGGGGACCTCGACCGCGATGGTCGGGTCGAATCGGAAGGGGCGGACGCTGACGCATGGCGTCGGCGGCGCCGGAACGGCCACGAGGGGCTCGGCCAGCGCAGCCCCCGAACGGCTCGGGGATCGCATGCGGACTCCTTGGGTCTGCGCCTCGGGGCGCGACGACCGCGATGGGGAGACGGCAGGGCCGTCGGGTTCACGCGATGCGAGAGGAGGGTGGCCCCCGACCGGGGGCCGGGCCGGCGAGCGGGCGGGCGAACAGCACCGGGCGAGGCCCGGCGCGGCCTCGGCGGCGGGTGGCGGCCGCGACCACCACTCCGACCGCGAGGATCGCGAACGCGGTGGCCCGCGTGCGGGACGCGGGCTCGGGCCGGAGTCCGTGCAGGGACGGGGCCTCGAGCCCGGTGTCCCCGGCGATCGCGACGGCGCCGTCCTGCGCCGCCTCGACGCGGTGGACGGCGGCATCGGTGCCGGTGGGCTCGGCGTGCACGAACGCGACGACGAACGTGAACGCCACCGCGAGCAGGGCGAGCACGGTGAAGCCGGCGGTGATGCGGCGGGGCCGATCCCCGGCCGTCCTGCGCCGCGGGTCGTCCACGCGGCCGCGCACCTCGATCGCCATACGCAGAACCTACGAGATGGAGCGGTGGCGCGCCCGGACGGGCGGTGCGCGGAGCGGAATCGACCGTCGAGTGCGCCCCGCATTTCCCCTCCTCCCGTCTCGTCGCAGCGGGTAGCTTCATTTCAGTACGGGATCGTCTCGTATCGATCCGCCACCGCACCCCGATCCGGCAGGGAGGAACGCGATGCTCGGGCGCCTCACCGACCCCGAGATCGCCCACCGTCGGCGCTGGCTCACGCTGCTCGTCCTCTGCCTGAGCCTGATGGTGATCGGGATCGACAACACGATCCTCAACGTCGCCATCCCCACGTTGGCGAAGCCGACGAGTGCCGGCGGCCTCGGCGCGTCGGCCAGCGAGCTCCAGTGGATCGTCGACGCGTACACCATCGTGTTCGCGGGACTGCTGCTCACGTCGGGCAGCCTCGGCGACCGCTTCGGTCGTTACCGCGCGCTCACGATCGGTCTCGTCATCTTCGGCGTCGGTTCGGCGTTGTCGGCGTTCGCGCCGTCGGCCACCGTGCTCATCGGGACGCGCGCGCTGATGGGCATCGGCGCATCGGCGATCATGCCGGCGACGTTGTCGATCCTCACCAACGTGTTCCGCAACCCGCAGCGAGCGCGCCAAGGCCATCGGCGTGTGGGCCGGCGTGTCCGCGATCGGAATCGCCATCGGACCCATCGCGGGCGGGGTGCTGCTGCAGCACTTCTGGTGGGGCTCGGTGTTCCTCGTGAACGTCCCCGTCGTCATCGTCGCGTTGGTCGCCGGCTACCTGCTCATCCCCGACTCGCGCGACCCCGCGGCAGGAAAGCTCGACCCGCTCGGCTCGGTGCTGTCGATCGCCGGCCTCTCGGTCCTGCTCTGGGCGATCATCGAAGGACCGAGCAATGGTTGGGGCTCCACGTCGGTGCTCGGCGGCTTCGTCGTCGGCGGCGCCGTCCTCACCGGGTTCTTCGTGTGGGAGCTGAAGTGCGCGAACCCGATGCTCGACGTGCGGTTCTTCGAGAACCCGCGCTTCTCGGCGGCGAGCGGCGCGATCACCCTGGCGTTCCTCGCGTTGTTCGGCACCATCTTCCTGCTGACGCAGTACACCCAGCAGGTGCTCGGGTACTCCACGGTCGAGGCGGGCGCGGTGTTCCTGCCGCAGTCGATCGTGCTCATGATCTTCGCCCCGCTGTCGACCCGATGGGTGTACAAGTTCGGCAACAAGGCCGTCGTCGCCACCGGGCTCTTCGTGCTCGCGGTGTCACTCGCGCTCATGGCGACGTTCCAGACCGACAGCACGGGCTACCTCGTGATCGCGGTCACCGCGCTGAGCGCGTTCGGCATGGCGCACGTGGTCGCGCCGGCGACCGAGTCGATCATGGGCTCGCTCCCGCGCGCCAAGGCCGGGGTCGGGTCGGCCATGAACGACACCACCCGTCAGGTGGGAGGCGCCGTCGGCGTGGCGTTGCTCGGGTCCATCCTCGCCTCCGCGTTCCGGCCGCACGTGCGCGACCTCCTGCAGGGTCGCGTCCCGGGTTCGTTGCTCGCCCGGGCGGAGGACTCACTGGGGAGCGCGCTGGGCGTGGCCCGCGACGTGCCCGCGGCGCGTCCGTACGCGACGCGCATCGTCGGCGCGGCGCAAACGAGCTTCGTCAACGGCATGCACGCCGCGGTGCTCGTGGCTGCCGCGATCGCGGTGATCGGCGGGATCGGTGTGCTGGTGTGGCTGCCGGCGCGTGCCCGGCCCAGTCCTGACGACGTCGACGAGATCGAGCCCGGCCCGGAGATCGTGACCGACGACGCGCTCACTGCGAGCGCGACACCAGCTGGCGGGTGATGGTGATGCGCTGGATCTCGTTGGTCCCCTCGCCGATGCACAGGAGCGGCGCGTCGCGGTAGTAGCGCTCGACGTGGTCCTCGGTCGAGTAGCCGTACGCGCCGTGGATGCGCAGGGCCTCGGTGGCGTTCTCCAGCGCGGCCTCCGACGCCACCAGCTTGGCCATCCCCGCCTCGAGATCACAGCGCTCGCCGCGGTCGAAGGCGCCGGCCGCCCGCTGCACGAGCAGGCGCGCCGACTCGACCCGGCACGCCATGTCGGCCAGCTTGAGCGCGATCGCCTGGTGCTCGACGATCGGCCGGCCCATCGTCCGCCGCTGTTGCGCGTACCGGAGTGACGCCGACAACGCGGCGTCGGCCACCCCCACGCCGCGCGCGGCGATGTTGATGCGACCGAGCTCGAGCGCGCCGACCGCCTGATGGAACCCGCGGCCCTCCACGCCGCCGAGGAGGTGGTCCTCGGGCACGGCGACGTCGTCGAACACGACCTCGCAGGTGTCGATGCCCTTGTACCCGAGCTTGCCCAGTGTGCGGGGCACCACGTAGCCGAGGTCCTTGGGCACGATGAACAGCGACATGCCGCGGTGTCGGGGCTCCGCGCCCACGTCGGTCTTCACGAGCACCGCGAGGCAGTTGCCCTCCCGCGCGTTCGTGATCCACATCTTCGTGCCGTTCAGCACGTAGACGCCGTCGGTGCGGGTCGCGGTGGTGCGCACCGCCTGGAGGTCGGTCCCGCAGTCGGGCTCGGTGAGCGCCAGACCACCGCGCAGGTCGGCGGCCGCGAGCCGCGGCAGGAAGTGCGCCCGCTGCTCGTCGGTGCCGTAGCGCCGGACCAGCTCCGCCACCATGAGGTGCGTGTTGATCACCCCGGTGAGCGACATCCACGCCCGCGAGATCGCCTCCACGATCCGCACGTACGCCGAGGCCGGGAGCCCGAGGCCGCCGTACTCCTCCGGGATGGTCGCCGCGAAGAGGCCGAACTCCCGCATCTGCTCCACCATCTCGTGGGGATAGCGGTCGGCGTGCTCGAGCTCGATGACGTGCGGCACCACCTCGCTGGCCAACCAGGCCTCGAGGGTCTCGAGCATGGCGTCTTCGTCGGTGGTGGCCACGTGGTCCTCCCGTGCGTCGGCTGCCCGCGCACAGTACGTGCGCGAGAGGGTGCGCGGTGCGAGGTCGCCGAACGGCAGCGGTCGCGGCATCGACGCGGCTCCTCGCGAGGTCAGGTCGATGAATTGATGTGATCAGCGCGGACGAACACGCCGTCGGCTTCAACGAGGCACAACCCATCCTCGGCCCGACTCACGGGAAAGAACGCGGCGGGGAGATATCCACGCGCCGCGAGCCCGTCCATGACCTCGGCAAAGCCGGGCGTCCCGTCGTAGACAGGGATGAAGGACAACTCCACCTGGATCCCGAAGACGGCGCGGCTCCCGAGTCCTTCGACGACTGCGAGATCATGGCCCTGCGTGTCAACCTTGAGGAACACGCGCTCGTGACCGGCCACGAGCTCATCGAAGACCGAGTCGAGGCGGCGAACCGTGATCTGCTCGGTTCCGATCTCGGTCGTACCGAACCGCTCTGCCGCGTACGCGTTGAGCTTGTGCATGGAGTTCCACTCGTCAGAGGACGCGACGCGGAGTGTGACTTCGGCCTCGTCCTTCCCGAGCGCGAACGGGAACCCGGCCCAGTTGTGATCGCCGCTCATTGTCGCTGCGAGTCTCCGGAACGTTGCGGGTGCAGGCTCAACGCTCGCGATGCGCCCAGTGAAACCCGCCTCGTCGCGCAACATCCGGGCGTACTGACCCTTGTTCGCCCCCACGTCGATGACGCACGTCACGCCGAGGGTTGCGAACACGTCGCGCAGCCATCGCGGGAGCGAGCCCGGCTCCGGCGTCTTGGTGACGATCCACCCTGCTCGCCGCAGCATCTCCTTAGCCCAGTACCTGAGCCATCCCATGGGTCGGGATCCTAGGGGGTTGCCCTGAAACGCAGTCGCGGGACGCTCGCGGGATCGCCACGGAGGCGTCGCCCGTTTTCGCAGGTCACGGGCGTGCTGGTAGCACCCCGGGCGGTTCGTGCGGAATAGGGTGCGCCGATGACCGAGCCCGACACCGGGCCCCTCGCCGGGGTCCGCATCCTCGACCTGACCATGAACCTCTCCGGACCGTTCGCCACCATGATCCTGGCCCAGCAGGGCGCGGACGTGGTGAAGGTCGAGCGACCGCCGGTGGGCGACATCCTCCGCAAGGTCGGGTCCGGGCGGGGCGGCACGTCGGCCTACTTCGTGAACACGAATTGGGGGAAGCGCTCGATCGCCCTCGACTTCGAGCAGGAGGGCGACCGCGCCACGCTGCGCAAGCTCGTGGCGACCGCCGACGTGCTGGTCGAGAACTTCCGGCCCACCGTCATGCCCCGGCTCGGCTTCGCCGCCGACGACCTGGTGCGAGAGCACCCGCGCCTGATCTACGCCGCGTTGCGCGGCTTCCCGTCCGACTCGCCGCTCGCCGACGTACCCGCATACGACCACGTGATCCAGGCCATGACCGGGTTCGGGAGCACCCAGGCCGACCTCCGGACCGGCGTCCCGGTGCTGGTGCAGCAGGCGGTGGTCGACAAGGTCACCGGGCTCACTGCCGCGCAGGCGATCACCGCCTCGCTGTTCGAACGGCACCGCACAGGTCGGGGCCAGGTGATCGAGATCCCGATGCTGAAGGCGGGCCTCTCGTTCCTGTGGCCCGACGTGTCGACCAACATCACGATGCAGGGCGAGTTCGAGCAGCTGCCGGCGCAGTCCCGCACGTTCCGGCTCAGCCCGACCGCCGACGGGTACGTCGCGATGGTGACGGTCACAACACCGCAGTGGAACGGGCTGCTACGAGCCGTGGGCCGCGACGAGCTCGTCGGCGACCCCGACTACGACACGCCACAGAAGCGCGGCCGCAACGCCGCCGCGCTCATGAAGGAGATCGCGGCGACGCTGGCGACGCTCCCCACCGAGGACGTGGTCGCCCGGCTGACCGCGGAGGGTGTCCCGCACTCGCGGGTGACGACACTCGAACAGCTCCCCGAGGCGATCGAGGCGGTCGCGCCCGGGTACCTGGTCCGGGAGGTGCACCCGCAGCTCGGCGACATGGTGCACCCGCTCCCGGCGGTCAGCTTCGACGAGCCGGTCGAGCTCCGCGCCTCGCCCGCGGTCGGTGAGCACACCGCGGAGATCCTCGCCGAGCTCGACGGCGACTGACGCTCACAGGCACACCGGCAACGACGCCAGCCCCCACACCGCCGAGCCCACCTTCCAGGGCACGGGGTCGGCCGGCACCGCGAGGCGCGTCTCTGGGAAGCGGGCGAACAGCGTGCCGATGGCGACCTGCATCTCCATCCGCGCCAGATGCGCGCCGACGCAGAAGTGCATGCCGTGGCCGAACGAGAGGTGCGGGTTCGGGTCACGGGTCACGTCGAGCTCGTCGGCGTGGTCGAACACCGACTCGTCGAGGTTGGCACCCGCGGCCGACGCCATGACCGGTTCCCCGGCGCGGATGGTGACGCCGCCGACCTCCACGTCCTCGAGCGCGATCCACGCCAGCCCGGTGCCGGAGCTCAGCGGGATGAAGCGGAGCAGCTCCTCGACCGCATGCGGGACGAGGTCGGGCCGGTCGCGCACGAGCGCGAGCTGGGCCGGGTGCGTGAGCAGGCAGAAGATCGACTTGCCCAACTGCGCGGCGGTGGTCTCGTAGCCGCCGACGAGCATGGCGAGCCCGAGGTTCACCAGCTCGATCTCCGACAGCGCGTCGCCCTCGTCGCGCAGCGCGACCAGCGCGCCCATGAGGTCGTCGGTCGGGTGGGCGCGCCGCTGCGCGACGAGCTCGGCGAGGTACCCGAGCAGCTGGTCACGTGCCGCCATGACCTCGTCGATGGTGTGCGCGGTCGAGGTCATGAAGGTGTTGGCCCAGCCGTTGAACCGCGATCGCTCGGCGAACGGCACACCGAGCAGCTCGCAGATCATCGCGACCGGCAGGGGCTGCGTCAGCGCCTCGATCAGGTCGACCGGGCCGTCGACGGCCGCGGCCGCGTCGAGGAAGGTGTCGACCATCTCGTGGGCGCGCGGCCGCAGCTGCTCCACGCGCTTGGGTGTGAACTCCCGTGAGACGAGCCGCCGGATGCGCGTGTGGTCGGGTGGGTCCATGCCGATGATCGATTCGCCGGCCAGCGGGAACGGTGAGGTGCGGGCGACGTCACGCCCGATCATGGCCCCGCGGCTGAACCGCGCGTCGGCCTGCACGAAGCGCACGTCCTCGTGGGCGGTGACCATCCAGCATTCGCCGCCGTACGGCGCCCGGATCCGGAACGCGGTGCCCTGGCGGCGCAGGACGTCGAGCAACGGATCGGGGCCCAGACCCTGGGTGGCGACGGAAGGGAACGCAGGTGCCGCGGCCTCCATACGGGAGCGCCGTACGGATCAGGCGCCGGGCGACGCGACCGGTGCCTGCTCCTCGACGCCCGGGGTCGGCGGGGTGGGCGGCGCGCTGTCGGGCCGCGGCGCCGGGGGCTGGCCCGCGGCCTCGCGGGCGGCGCGCTTGCGGGCGTTCTGCGCCCGCAGGTCCTCGCCGACGGTCGGGATGATGCCGGACGGTTGGCGGCCGATGCCGATGCCGGCGAGCCCGGGGCCGAGTCGAGCCTGCCACTTGCCCACCTCGGTCAGCCAGGCCCAACCCGGGAGCACGGTCGGCAACCACGTGAACAGGGTGAGGAAAGCACCACCGAGCACGGCACCGCTGACCACCGCGACGCCGCCGACCACGAGGAGCAGCAGGTACGCCAGGCCGTTGAGCATCTGGAAGTCCTGCACCGTCGCGGTGCCCTGGAACACGCCGAGCAGCGCCCCGGCGAACCCACAGATGGCGGCCGAGATCACGAACACTCCGAGCTTGGTGACGATGGGGTTGACACCGAGCGTCGCGCACGCGGCGGGGCTGTCGCCGAGTGCGGTGAGGCGCCGCCCGAACACGCTCTTGTGGAGCAAGACCACGAGCACGCCCACGACCCCGAGGGCAGCGGCGATGAAGAGCATCGTGCCGACGTCCTGACCGAAATGGATGCCGAGGAAGTCGAACGGCTGGCTGAAGTCGAAGCCGAGGATGTTGAGCGCGCGGATGGGCTTGCCGTCGAAGCCGAGGATCTCGGGCTGCGGGAAGAAGAGGATCTCGGCCATCGACGCGAACGCCATCGACGCCAGCGCGAGGTAGAGGCCCTGCAGCCGCAGTGCGGGGAGCGCCATGGCGACGCCGAACGGGACGGCGAAGAGCGAGGCCACGGCGAGGCCGCCGATGGTGCCGAGGTCGGGCGCCCACTGCAGGAACGCGAACGCGCCGGCACCGACGAAGGTGATCTGCGCCAGGGAGATCTGCTTCGACCAGCCGGTGAGCGGGACGAGCGAGACCATGATCAGCATCGTGAGCAGAGCAAGCGTCAAGGTGCGCACGTCGGTGCGTTCGAACAGCAGGCCGAGGATGGCAACGATCACGAAGAGGATGGCCATGCCGAGCGCAGCGGTACGGATCTTCGGGATGCGTGGCGCCACCTGGCGGATCAGCTTCTTGCCCTCGATGCGTGCCTGCGGGAGGAACAACAACGCGAGGAACAGCATGATCTGCGGGATCGCGAGCGGTGCGGTCGTCCACCGACCGGTCCAGCTCAGGAAGTTCTGCTGGAACTCGAACACGAGGCCGATGAGAAGCCCGCCTATGAAGGTGAGCGGCAGGCTCTTGAGCCGGCCGATGATCGCGGCCGCGAACGCGGACAGGATCAGCAGCGTGAGGGTCTGCACGTCGAGGGTGGCGAGCTCCTCGGCCAGGAAGATGCCGGCGACGGCCGCCATCGCCGAGCCCAGCGCCCACGAGAACATGGAGACGCGACCCGGCTTGATGCCGTTGAGCGCCGCGAGCTCGCGGTTGTCGACCACCGCGCGCATCGCGACCCCGAGCCGGGTGCGCGAGAGCAGCACCTTGAGGCCGAGCGCCAGGCCGAGACCGACGACGATGGTGATGAAGCGCGACCACGGCATGAGGGTCTCGCCGATCTGGAAGCCGCTCGTGCCGAAGAACCGGTTGATGTGGCGCGTCTCCTGCGGGTCCCAGATCAGGCCGGCCAACCCCATGAGGGCGAGCATGAGACCGATGGTGGTGACGATCTGCGCCACGAGGGGCGCGTCGGCGATCTTGCGCATCAGGACGAACTCGATGATCGCGCCCATGATCGGCGCGGCCACGAAGACGGTGAGCAAGAGCGCGACGAACGTCTGCACGCCCCAGTCGACCTGGATCTGCCAGAACACGTAGGCGAGGAACATGCCGATCGCGCCCTGCGCGAAGTTGAAGATGCCGGAGGTCGTGTACGTCACCACCAGACCGGTGGCGGCGACCGCGTACACCGAGCCGTAGGTGATCCCGGCGATCAGCCAGAACAGGATCGAGTTGAAGGTGATGGGGCTGCCGGCCCATGACTTCACGCAGATGAACAACGTGAACGCCGTCACGAAGAGGGCCGCGAAGAAGGTGCGCCGGGACTCTCCGGAGGTGCTCCGAACTCGCTGCGCAATCGCCGTCATGTCGCTCCCCAGGTCCTCAACTCTGTCACGGTGGAAGAGCCCGGCGCCACCATGCGGACATGGCGCCGGGCCCCCAGGCCGGCTGGATCAGTACACGTCGAGCTTGACCTGCACCACGTTCTTCTTCGCGCAGTCGAAGGTACCAACCTTGGTCGGGAAGATCCGCTTGAAGTCCCCGTTCTTCACCTGCATCAGCACGTGACACGGGGAGGTCTTGCGACCCGCCAGGTCGATGGTGCCGAACATACCGTCCGCATTGAAGTCGTGGATCTTGTTCAGCTCCTCGAGGATGGTCTTCCGGGTCACGCCGTTGACGCCATTGGCCTTCACCACGTTGTTCACCGCGTCGCGGAACGCGATCATCGCCGACCACGCGTACACGCCGAACCCGTCCGCCTTGTCCTTTCCTGTGTACTTCACGAAGTTCTTGAGCATCGGGTTGGCATTCTGCTCCGCCGCGCTCAGGAACGGCAGGTACAGGGTGTCGACGAACTGGCCGTCGACGTCGCTGCCGCCGTCCTTCAGGAACGACGTGCTGTAGCAGCCGGTGGTGCAGTCCCAGACCTTGACCTGGCTGTTGATGCCCTGCAGCGTCGCCTCCTTGCGGAGAAGGATGGTCTGCGAGCCCTGGGTGGCCTGCCCGTAGTTCGAGGAGTCGTTCTTCATCGCCTGCGCGACCGGCGTGTAGGCCGACTGGGGCGCGAACCCGGAGACGTCGAAGTCCTGGTCGGACTTGCAGCACACCACCCGCAGCTGGCCGATGCCGCTCACGAACGACGAGTCGCGAGCCGACTTCGAGTCGCTTCCGAAGATGTAGATGCCGTGGACGTTGCCGAACTTCTGCTTGTAGTAGTAGCCGCGGCCCACGTTGGGCTGGAAGGTCTGCGGGTGCTGGTCCGCCGTGGAGCAGATCACCTGCGGCGGCGCCATCGGGAACGACTGGTCCGAGCACTGCTGCGCCAGCGCGGTCGACACGAAGGGGATGTCGGGCAGCCCGGTCACCGCGCCAGTCGAGTCCTTGCAGTTCCGCATCTCGTCGACCGAGGCCAGCGACACCGCCGACGTGCCCACGACCGCGACGTCGTTCTGGCACGCCTGGATCTCGGCGTTCGTCGTCGCGTTGGCGTTCAGCTTCGAGTCATAGAAGTCGACCACGACCTTGCGGCCCGCCAGGCCCCCGCCACCGGCCTTGCTGTTGAGGTACTTGGCGGCGCCTTCGACCGCGTCCTTCGAGCCCTTGAACAGGTTGGGCACGATCGGGTTGTCCACGTCGGCGATGACGGCCACGTGGATCTCCGTCGCGGTGATGCCCACGTCGGTCGCCTTCGGGGCTTCGTTGCTGGCCGCGCCAGCGGTGACCGCAGTGGCCGCCAGCGTGCTCACGGAAGCCACCATGACGGCGGCGAGCGCCAACCACCGAGATCGCTTCATGCTTCCCCCCTTGGAAGATGCTGACGACGCGCCACCAATCTGACGGGTCGTCAGGTTTCGGCGCGCAGCATAGAACGACCGACCTCCCCCGACAAGGCACCGGCGAACGCGGAGGTGCCCCCGCACGGGCGGGGGCACCTCGGGTTCGCGTTGGCGACGGCGCCGTCTCAGCCGGTGCCGTAGATGTCGAGCATGCGGGTCACGATGCCGTTGGGCCAGCACTTGAACGTGCCGGCCTTGGTCGGGCTCACCCGCACGAACTCACCGTTCTTGACCTGCATGGTCACGCTGCAGTTCGAGATCTGACGCCCGGCGAGGTCGATCGGGGCGAACATGCCCTCGGCGTCGAACTTGTGGATCTTGTTGAGCTCCTCGAAGATCGTCTTGCGGGTGACGCCGTTGATGCCGTGCGCCTTGACCGCCGCGTTCACGGCGTCGCGGAACGCGATGCCGGACGCCCAGGCGTAGGCCCCGAAGCTCGCGATGTTGTCGTTGCCGGTGTACTTGACGTAGTTACCGGTCATCTTGTTCGCCTTCTGGTCCGCCTTGCTGTAGAAGGGCAGGAACAGCGTGTCGACGTACTGCCCCTCCACGTCCGAGCCACCGGCCTTCAGGAAATTCTCGCTGTCGTAGCAGCCCACGCCGCAGTCCCACACCTTCACGCTGGTGAGGCCCTGGAGCGCCGCTTCCTTGCGCATCAGCACCATGGCGTTGGCGGTGATCGCCTGGCCGTAGTTCGAGCCGGCGTCCTTCATCGCCTGGATCACCGGCGTGAAGGCCGACTGGGGCGCGGCACCCGGGAGGTCGAAGTCCTTGTCGGACTTGATGCCGATGTCACGCAGGGCGCCGAGGCTCACGAACGACGAGTCGCGCGCCGACTTGGAGTCGTTGCCGAACACGTACACGCCGTGGAGCTTCCCCTGGCCGTACTTCTGGTTGTAGAAGCGGCCACGCGACACGTTGGCGTGGAACGTCTGCGGGTGCTGATCCTTGGTTGCGCAGTCGACCTGCGGCGGCGCGATCGGGAACGACTGGTCGGAGCACTGCTGGACCAGTGCGGTGGTGACGAACGGGATGTCGGGGAGACCGGTCACCGCGCCGGTCGAGTCCTTGCAGTTGCGCATGTTGTCGACCGAAGTGAGGAACACCGATGACGTGCCGACCATCGCGACGTCGTTCTGGCACGCTTGGATCTCGGCGTTGGTGGTGGCGTTCGGGTTCAGCTTCGAGTCGTAGAAGTCGACCACGACCTTCCGGCCCGCCAGGCCCCCGCCACCGGCCTTGCTGTTCAGGTACTTGCCGACACCCTCGACGGCGTCCTTGTCCGACTTGAAGAGGTTGGGCACGATGGTGTTGTCCACGTCGGCGACGACCGCGATGTGGATCTCCTTGTCGGTGATGCCGACGTCGGTCGCCTTGGGCTTCTCGCTGCCGGATTGCGCACTCGCCGCTGTGCTCAACCCCGCGACGCCTGCCACGATCGCGACGCACAACGCCGCCCCCCAGATGCGTTTCATGCTGTCGAGCTCCTGACTCTCGAACCGTCTCGATCTGACGCCTCGTCAGATTGCGAGGGGAGCATAGGCCAGTGCGCACGCCGAGTGGGCGCGGGCGCAGAACTCGGTGTGCCGACCGGTGCGGGTCAGGTGGAGACGGAACCGCCGAGGTACGCGTCCTGCAGTGCGTCGGCCACATCCGCCGGCGAGCCCTCGAACTGGAGCTGCCCGTGCAGGATGATCGCGGCGACGTCCGCGACGTCGAGCACCTCGTGGGCGAACTGCTCGACGACGAGGATCGAGACGTCTTCCGCCGCGATGCGCTTCACGACGTCGTAGAGCTCGGAGACGACGAGCGGTGCGAGGCCCATGGACAGCTCGTCGAGCAGGAGGACCTTCGGGTCGGTGCCGATGGCGCGCGCGATCGCGAGCATCTGCTGCTCACCACCGGACAACGTGCCGGCCATCTGCTTGCGGCGCTCCTTCAGCCGCGGGAAACGCGTGTAGGCGCGCTCTTCGACGGTCGACAACGACACCCCGCTGTAGGTCATGGTGCGGAGGTTCTCGAGCACGGTGAGGTTGGGGAAGATGCCGCGGCCCTCGGGGATGGTGCACAGGCCGTCGCGGCGCCAGGCGGTCGGAGGCGCGACCGTTGATGCGCTCGCCCAGGTACCGCACCTCACCGCTGGTGGGGTTGAGCCGACCGCTGGCCACCTTGAGCGTGGTGCTCTTGCCCGCACCGTTGGGTCCGAGGAGCGCGTAGACCATGCCGGGCGGGATCGTGATGTTCACGTCGTGGAGCACGTCGATGCTGCCGTACGCGGCCTTCACGTTGATGAGCTCGATGGCGGCTCCGGGCGTGGGCGTCCCCGGCGGGGTCGCCTCGAGGGGCTCGGAGACCGACGACGACCGGCGCGGCGCCGTTGGGCGCGTCGGACTCCGCGCGCACCTCGGTCTGCAGCGCCGACACCTCCTCCAGCAGCGCCTGCTGCTCCTCCGGCACCTCCTCCGCCTCGTCGCCCTCGCCGAGGTAGGCGGCACGCACGAGTGGGTTCTCCTGCACCTCGGTGGGGGTGCCGAAGGCGATGATCTGCCCGAAGTCGAGCACGTGGATGTGGTGGCACGCGCTCATCACCAGCCCCATGTCGTGCTCGACGAGCAGGATGGCGAGCCCGGTGGCGGCGAGCTCGATGAGCAGCTCGGCGAGCTCGGTGGTCTCCGCCTCGTTGAGTCCGGCCGACGGCTCGTCGAGCAGCACGACTCGTGGCTTGGTGGCCAACGCCCGGGCCATCTCGACCAGCCGCTGCGTGCCGGTGGGGAGACGGTCGACGCGTTCCGTCGCCACCGACGTGAGCCCGAGGCGCTCGATCAGCTCGTCGGTGAGGTCACCGGGCTTGAACCGTTCACGCGACCAGCCGCGTCGCATCTCCGCAGCAACCAGGACGTTGTCGCGCACGCTGAGGGTGCCGAACGTCTCCAGCCGCTGGAACGTGCGGCCGATCCCGAGGCGCGCCCGCTTGTGTGGCTTCACGTTCGTGATGTCGCGACCGTCGAGGACCACGGTGCCGCCCGTGGGCGGTTGCAGTCCGGTGATCACGTTGAACAGCGTCGTCTTCCCGGCGCCGTTCGGACCGATGAGACCGGTCACTTCGTTCTCGGGCACGTCGATGGTGACGGCGGACAGTGCCTGGAGACCACCGAAACGCACCGAGACTGAATCGACGTTGAGCAGCGCCACGGTTCGCGAACATACCCGAAGTCGTGTGGACGGTCATCCGGTCGAGCGCGGTCGGGTCAGCCGCCGAAATCCACCGCGACCCAGACGCGGCCGTCAGGGCTGTACGCGATGCCGACCCCGGCGGCGCGGTAGGTGCCGTTGAGGATGTTCTCCCGGTGGGGCGGCGACTGCATCCACGCCGACTCCATCTGGCCGGGCGTCAAGCTCGCGGCACCGTCGAGGATGTTCTCGGCGATGGTGTTGAACGTGGTGGCGGCCAGGATCCGGTTGAGGTCCTGATGGGTCAGCGACCCGTGCTCCGCCATCCAGTTCGCCCAGTCCTGCGCGAACCCCGCCAGCTGGCCGTTGCCGCACAGCGCGCCGAGGCCGTTCGCGGCGCGGTCGCCGTTCATCGCGTCGACGATGGCACCGCCCGAGCCGTCGCACCCGGGGGCCGGCCCCGGGGGCGGCGGGGCCACCTCGGCCGGGGCGGGCGCAGGCGGAGCGGGCGGAGCGGCCGGGGCCGCGGGGGGCGGCGGTGCGATCGTCGTGGTGGTGCTCGTCGTCGTGGTGGTCGTGGTCGACGTGGTCGTCGAGGACGTCGCCGTCCGGTGCGGCGCGCCCGTGTCCGAGCGGCCGGCGGCATCGACCGCGGGCCCGCCGTCACGGCCCTGCCCCACGAACGCGATCAGCGAGGCGGCGACCACGGCGAGCGCGATGACGCCCGCGATCACGAGGCCTCGCCCCCGGATCCGTCCCACCGGTCGCGGATCGGCACGGGCGGGGGCCCCCTTGAGGGCGGCTCGGCGGGGTCAGCCGCGAGGTCAACCGTTCTTGGGGAGCTCCCTGAACGCCTTGCCCTTGTCGGGGTTGGGCTCCTTGGGCAGGCCCAGGACCCGCTCGCCGAGGATGTTGTGCTGGATCTCGTCGGTGCCGCCGTAGATCTGGGGCGCCTGGGCGAAGAGCATCGACTCGGTGATGCCGGGCTGCACCGCGCCGTCGGTTGCCGCCGCGAGCGTCTCCGCGTCGGCGGCATCGTAGGCATGCAGCGTGGCGTAGGGGCCGAGGATCCGGCCGCTCAGGTCCCGGGACAGGCGCAGGATGCGGCTCATCGACAGCTTCGCGATGTTGCCCAGGCCGGGGATCTCACCGCCCGCGCGCGACAGCGCCCGCTGGCGCAGGTTCGTGTACCGGGCGATCTCGTTCAGGGTGTAGAGCTGGGCGAGCTGCTGGCGGACCTCGGCGTCGGCGGTCGTGCCGTTCGCCCGGGCCAGCGCGGTGAGGTTCTGCACCGACGTCGGCGACCCGCCACCACCGCCGCTGGTGAGATCGCGGACGCGGAGGAAGTCGCCGGCCCGGCGGGCGAGGTCGCCGCCGATGGTTCCCGGGAGCGCGGCCACGCTGCCGCCGTCCCCGCCGGCGCCGAGCCCGCTGCGCTCGAACATCAGCGTCGTGTTGGCGACGGCCCAGCCGTTGTTGAGGCCGCCGATGGCGGCGTCGTTCGGGACGCGCACGTCGGTGAGGAACACCTCGTTGAACATCGCCCGCCCGGTGAGCTCGCGCAGCGGGCGGATCTCGACCCCGGCTTGGTGCATGTCGAGCGCGAAGTACGTGATGCCCTGATGCTTCGCGACGTCGGGATCGGTGCGGGCGAGGAGCATGCCGAGATCGGACCAGTGCCCGCCCGAGGTCCACACCTTCTGGCCGTTCACGATCCATTCGTCGCCGTCGAGCTCGGCGCGGGTGTTGAGCCCGGCGAGGTCGGATCCCGCGCCCGGCTCGCTGAACAGCTGGCACCAGGCCTTCTTGCCGGTGACGATGTCGAGCAGGTAGCGCTGCTTCTGCTCCTCGGTGCCGTGGACGGTGATGGTCGGACCCGCGAGCAGCGTGCCGAGCCCGCCGGGCGCGCCCAGGGCCCCGAACGTGCTGATGGTCTGCATGACCCGCACGCCCTCGGCGCGCGAGACGCCCTTCCCGTACCACTCGACCGGCCACGTCGGCACGGCCCAGCCCGACCGGCCCAGCCGGTCCCACCACTCCTCCACCGTGAGGTCGGGGTCCCAGTGCTCCTCGAGCCAGGCGGTGACCTCGGCGGTCAGGTCGTCGGTGGCGACGGCATCGGTGGTGGCGCTCATGCTTCCCTCCCCCGTCGGTCGGCTCAGCCGAGCAGCTTGGCGACGACGCGCAGCTCGTCGGTGGCGTTCCGCATGAGCGTGAAGTCGTCGATGCGCTCGATCTCCTCGAAGTGGTCGCGCACGTCCTCGACCGTCAACGGCGCGTCCTTCTCCAGGTATCCGGGGCCCTCGGCCACGAAGATGCGGGCCACGTGCCCACCACCCACGGAGTAGATGTGGCCCGAGACCGGGCAGTCCTCGTGCACGAGCCACGCCACCACCGGCGATACGAGCCCGGGCGCCAGCTTGTCGGCCAGCTCGTCACCGAAGATCTCGCGCGTCATCCGGGTGCCGGCCGTGGGCGCGATCGCGTTGACCTTGATGTTGGAGCGCTCGCCCTCCTGGGCCAGCACGTGGGCCAGTCCCACGAGTCCCATCTTGGCGGCGCCGTAGTTGGCCTGCCCGAAGTTGCCGAAGATCCCCGCCGACGACGCGGTGACCACGATCCGCCCGTACGACTGCTCGCGCATGTGCACCCACGCCGGCTGGGTGACGTAGAACGCGCCGCGCAGGTGCACGTCGATCACCGGATCGACGAGATCGGGCGTCATGTTGTGGAAGCTCTTGTCCCGCAGGATGCCGGCGTTGTTCACCACGATGTCGATGCGCCCGAAGCTGTCGAGCGCGGTCTGCACGATGGCCGCACCGCCCTCGGGTGTCGCCACCGAGTTGGTGTCGAGCACGGCTTCCCCGCCGGCGGCCGCGATCTCGTCGACGACCTGCTGGCCGGGGCCGGCGTCGCCGCCGGTGCCGTCGACCGCGCCGCCCACGTCGTTGACGACCACCAGGGCGCCCCGGCCGGCGAGCAGCAGCGCGTGCTCCCGTCCCAGGCCACCGCCCGCGCCGGTGACGATCGCCACCCTGCCGTCGAAACCGAGATCCGCCATCGTCGCTCCACGCCGAGTCCGTTGCTTGACGGACCACACCGTAGTGGGGTCGGCGCCCGGACTTCCCGGCCGCGCGCCTGCAAGACTCCCGGCGTGCGAGCCGTGCGGGCGTCGGGTGACGGAGGGGTGGCGGTCGTCGATGTCGACGTGACCGCGCCCGCGCACGCGACCGATCCGGTGCGCGTGCGCGTGCGTTCGTGCGGCATCTGCGCCTCCGACCTGCACCTCGCGGCGTGGAACCTGCCGGTCACGTTGGGCCACGAGTTCGCGGGCGTGCTCGACGACGGCACGGCGGTCGCGGTGCAACCCAACGCGTGGTGCGGCACCTGCGATCGTTGCCGGGCCGGCGAGACGCACCTGTGCCGGACCGGTGGCGCCCGGCTGCACGGCGTGTCGCTCGACGGCGGCTTGGCCGACGAGGTGATCGTCGACCGGCGCTCCGTCGTGCCCCTGCCGGCAGCGATCGACCCGTCGGAGGGCGCGCTGGTCGAACCGCTCGCGGTGGGCACCCGGGCGGTGCACCGGGCCGCGGCCGAGCCCGGTGACCGCGTCCTCGTGATCGGGGGCGGGTCGATCGGTCTTGCCGCGGTCGCCGCGGCGAGGGCGAGCGGTCTCGAGGTCGATCTCGCGGCGCGCCACCCGCACCAGCGCGCCGCCGGCGAGCTCCTCGGCGCCGGCGCGCACCTCGGCGAGGAGTACGGCGTCGTCATCGACGCCGCCGGAACGCAGGGTTCGCTCGACGACGCGGTCGAGCGCGTGAGGCCCGGCGGCGCCATCGTGGTGGTCGCCACCTACTGGGAACCGGTGACCATCGGAACCGCGCTCCTCACCAAGGAGGCGCGCGTCCTGCCGTCGGCGATGTACGGGCACGACCACGGCCCCTCGGAGTTCGAGGTCGCCGCCGCGTTGCTCGCGGATCGCCCGGAGGTGGCCGACGCGCTCGTGCGCCACCGGTTCGGGCTCGACGACGCGCCGGAGGCGTTCCGTGTCGCCGGTGACCGTGCCACCGGCGCGATCAAGGTCGTGCTCGAGCCCTGACCGGCGCGCCCGACCGTAGACTCCGCCGCGTGGTGGTCGAGACGGAGCAGCACGACCGCGTGCTCGTCGTGAGCATGCAGCGCGAGGAGAAGCGCAACGCCATCGACCAGGCGATCGCCGACGGCGTCGGCGCCGCCCTCGACCGGCTCGACGACGACCCCGACCTCTGGGTGGGTGTCATCACCGGCACGGCGACGGTGTTCTCCGCCGGCAGCGATCTCGCGAGCTCACGCGACGGCAGCGCCCGCACCGACCGGGGCGGCGAGTACGGGGTGATCCGGCGCGACCGGACCAAGCCGCTGATCGCCGCGGTCGAGGGACCGGCGCTCGGCGGCGGCTTCGAGATCGTGCTCGCCTGCGATCTGGTGGTGGCTGCACGCACGGCGTCGTTCGGGCTCCCCGAGGTGAAGCGCGGCCTCGTGCCCACCTGCGGCGGGTTGTTCCGCACCCCGCGGGCGTTGCCACTCAACGTCGCCAAGGAGATGTTGCTGACCGGCGACCGGCTCACGCCCGAACGCGCGTACGCGCTCGGGTTGGTCAACGTCGTCACCGAACCCGGTGGGGCGGTGGCCGGTGCGCTGGCGCTCGCGGAGCGGATCTGCGCGGCCGGTCCGGTCGGTGCGCGGGCCAGCCTCCGGGCGTTGGAGCAGACGGTGGCGGAGCGCGACGAGCTGGGGTGGGAGGCGACGGTCGTCGCCACCCAGGCGGTCCGCGCCAGCGACGACATCCGCGAAGGCATGGCTGCGTTCTTCGAGAAGCGCGAGCCGCGATGGACGGGACGGTAGATGAGCGAAGTGACCGCCCCGGCGCACGCGAGGGAACGGCCGCGGAGCCGGTATCCGGGTCCGCAGAGAGCGAGCCATCGAGCAAGCGCCAAGAGCGGAGAAGCATGAGCGAAGTGACCGCCCCGGCGCACGCGAGGGAACGGCCGCGGAGCCGGTATCCGGGTCCGCAGAGAGCGAGCCGTCGAGCAAGCGCCAAGAGCGGAGAAGCATGAGCGACGACGTGATCCTGGTGGACGTGGCGGACCGGGTGGCGGTCGTCACCCTCAACCGACCGGAGTCGCGCAACGCGCTCGACCCGGCGTTGACGGCGGCGCTCCCCGAGGCGATCGCGGCGTGCGACGCGCGCGACGACGTCGATGCCATCGTGCTCACCGGAGCGGATCCCGCGTTCTGTGCCGGCGTCGACCTCAAGGCGCTCACCACCGACTCGGAGGTGCGCCACATCGTGCGCACCGAGGACGAGCTGATCCGACCGTTCCCCGAGACGGCCAAGCCGGTGATCGGCGCGGTCAACGGTGCCGCGGTCACCGGCGGCTTCGAGGTCGCGCTCACGTGCGACTTCCTCGTCGCCTCCGAGCGCGCCCGCTTCGCCGACACGCACGCCCGGGTCGGCATCATGCCGGGAGGGGGGCTCACCGTGTTGCTCGCCGAGGCGATCGGCCATCGGCGTGCCCGGGAGATGAGCGTCACCGGCAACTTCATCGACGCGCCCACCGCGCTGGCGTGGGGCCTGGTCAACCACGTGGTGCCCCACGACGAGCTGCTGCCGTTCTGCCGCCGGTTGGGCACCGACATCGTGTCGAACGACCAGCCGGGCGTCCGGAACGTGCTGGCGACGTACCGGGAGCAGGAACGCTCCGCCGACCACGACACCCGACGCATCGAGCTCCGACGCTCCCAGGAGTGGCTGGAGACGTCGAGTGGCGTCGCCGACGAGGTCGCACGACGGAGAGAGGCGATCATGGCGCGCGGCCGCGAGCAGCAGGGCTGACGTGGCCGTCGCACCGTTCCGAATCGCGGTGCCCGACGCCGAGGTCGACGCGCTGCGCGCCGCGCTCGGCCGGACCCGTTGGCCCGACCAGATCGACGGGGCGGGCTGGGACTACGGCACCGAGCTCGGGTACCTGCAGGAGCTGGTGGGCTACTGGGCCGACGGCTTCGACTGGCACGCGCGCGAGGAGGTGCTCAACTCGCTCCCGCAACACCGCGCCGAGGTCGACGCGCCCGGATTCGAGCGCTTCGGCCTGCACTTCGTGCACCAACCGGGGGTCGGACCGGCGCCGCTGCCGCTGGTCCTGGCGCACGGGTGGCCGAGCACGCACTTCGAGTACCACGACGTCGTGGCCCGGCTCGCGAACCCGGGCGCGTTCGGCGACGACCCGAACGACGCGTTCCACGTGGTCGTGCCGTCGCTGCCGGGGTACGGCTTCTCCGACATCCCGCAACGGCGCGGCATGACGCCACGCGTGATGGCGACGATGTTCGTCGCGTTGATGCGCGAGCTCGGCTACGAGCGCTTCGCGGCGGCGGGCTGCGACTGGGGCGCGTACGTGACCGCGCTCCTCGGCCTCGACCATCCCGACGCAGTCGTCGGGATCCACATGGGCATGCTCAACCTCCGGGCGCCCGGCTACCAGCCCACCGACGAGGACGCCGCGTACTCTGCGCGCACCAAGGCGTGGGCGCGCGACGAGACCGGCTACAGCACCATCCAGGGCACCAGGCCGCAGTCGCTCGGCTACGGGCTCATGGACTCGCCGGCCGGCCTCGCGGGGTGGATCGTCGAGAAGTGGCGACGCTGGTCCGACTGCGCGGGCGACGTCCAACGGCTGTTCACGCGCGACGAGCTCCTCACGACGATCGCCATCTACTGGTTCACCGGCACGATCAACAGCGCCAACCGCCTGTACTACGAGAGCCGCCGCGACCCGGTCCGGCTCGCCGACGGTGAGCGGGTCCGGCCACCGGCAGGCTTCCTGCTCGAGCGTGTGGTCGAGGGACCGACCCCCAACATCGGCCCGCCGCCCCGGAGCCGGGCCGACGCGGTGTACGACGTCCGCCGCTGGACGGTGGCCGACCGGGGTCTGCACTTCCCGGCGATGGAGAACCCGGACCTCTACGTGCACGAGCTCCGGGCGCTCTTCCGGCCCCTGCGCTGACGGCCACGGGTCCGTCGGGGGCGACGCCGTCCCATCGGATCTGACGAGGTGTCAGACTGGCGCGATGACGACTGCGACGATCGACCTCCTCGACCTCGACCGCTTCCAGCGCCTCGAGCACCACGAGATGTTCAAGCGCCTCCGCGCCGAGAATCCGGTGTCGTGGCACGAGTACCCGGGCGGCACCGGGTTCTGGAACGTGGTGCAGCACGAGGACGTCCTCACCGTGAGCCGCGACTCCGAGCTGTACTCGTCCGAGATCGGCGGGGTCATGATCATGGATCCCGAAGTCCAGGGCGGGTTCGACACCCGCGGGTTGATGATGCTCTACACCGACCCGCCGAAGCACACCCGCTACCGCCGGCTGGTGAGCAAGGGCTTCACGCCCCGCATGATCGGCCTGCTCGAGCAGTACCTGCGGAACCGGTCGAAGCTGATCGTCGACAACGTGATCGAGCGCGGCTCGTGCGACTTCGTCGTCGACCTGGCGTCGGAGCTCCCGTTACAGGCGATCGCCGAGATCATGGGCGTACCGCAGGAGGACCGTCGCCTCATCTTCGAGTGGTCGAACGCGATGATCGGCGCCGACGACCCCGAGTTCCAAGGCGGCGCCGATGGCGCGCAGGAGGCGTCGGCCTCGCTCTACGCGTACGTGAACGACCTGGCCAAGCAACGCCGGGGCGACCCGCACGACGACATCGTCACCAAGCTGATCAACGCCGAGGTCGACGGCGAGCAACTCTCCGAGCTCGAGTTCGACATGTTCATGCTGTTGCTCTCGGTCGCGGGCAACGAGACCACGCGCAACACGACGGCGTGGGGCATGTGGGCGCTGATGCAGCACCCCGAGCAGTACGCGTCGCTGCGCGACAACCTCGACACCCAGCTGAACCCGGCGGTCGAGGAGATCCTGCGCTGGGCGTCGCCCGTGTACCACTTCCGCCGGACGGCGACCGCTCCCGCCGAGATCCACGGCCAGGAGATCGCGGCCGGCGACAAGGTCGTGATGTGGTACATCTCCGCGAACCGTGACGAGTTGGTGTTCGACGACCCGTTCCGCTTCGACATCACCCGCGAGCCGGAAGAGCAGGTCGCGTTCGGTGGTGGCGGTCACCACTTCTGCCTGGGCGCGAACCTGGCGCGTATGGAGCTGAAGCTCATCTTCGAGGAGGTGCTCGAGCGGATCCCGGACATGCACCTCGTGGCCGAGCCCGAGGTCCTGCGGTCGAACTTCATCGGCGGCGTCAAGCACATGGCGGTGGAGTTCACGCCCGGCGCACGGCGCGAGGCGATCGGCTCATAGCCGAGGGCGGGCATGCCAGCCGGGGAGCGGGCGCGGTAGCGTCCGGACATGGCTGCTGACCACGACCACGAGATCCCGATCAAGGGTGGGGCCTTCGATCTGAGCGACCTGGGCCACCTCCTGCCCGGGATGGCGGAGATCATGCCGTTGGTCGGCGAACGGATCTGGAAGTGCTACTACGCGGCGCAGGCGCACAACCGCAAGCTCGCCACCTTCCAGTTGAAGGAAGCCGTCAACCTCATGCAGAAGGGCTCGATCCTGCGGCCCAAGTACGAGGAGGACATGGACGCCTTCATCGCGGGCGAGGTCGCGACGCTGCAGGCGAACATCGAAGCCGAGGACTGGGACGCCTTCGAGACGAACTTCACCACCATGATCGACCAGGCGAACGCGTACCACGAGAAGTACGACAAGAGCTTCCTGCGCTGGCAGCTGCCCTCGACGCCTCCACCCGACCTCGACCTCACCGCCAGCTGATTCGCGTCAGGTTTGCCAGTACTCGGGCCCCGAACCGCCCTCGGGTGGGGTCAGGCGGCCGCCCTTGGTGGAGATGGCCCCGCACTGGACGCAGTTCGAGGGCGCGACCTCGACCTCGGCGAGGCCGTCGTCCCCCACCGGGCCGGCCGTGTACACGTGCGCGGGGCAGAGGTTCGCCCACAGCTCGGCCACGTCGGGCGCGACGCGGGTGCGAACGAGCAGGTGATTGGGCTGGTCGTCCCGGGTCTTGTTGCCGGAGGCGAAGACGGATGACAACCGGTCGAACGTCAGCGCACCGTCGTGGACGACCTGCGGCGCGGCGTCGTCGACGAGGAGGAGCGGCTGCTCGTCGTCCGGCTCGGTCCTCACCGATCCGATGGTCACACGGCCCTTGGTGATCGTGTTCAGAACACCCAGCGCGCCGCCCACGAAGAATCCCCGGCCGAACAGCTGTCGCAGGTCGCGCACCTCGTAGAGCTCCTTGCCGATGAAGCCGGCGCGTACCGCGTCGTCGTACGACGCGAGCGCGGTGGCAGGCACCGGCGCGTCGTGCCCCGCTCCTGCAAGACCCGCGAACGCGGTCTCGGCGGCGAGCCGCCCGGACTCGACCGCGTAGTGCACGCCCTTCAACGTCGGGACGTTCACCATCCCGACCCCGTCGCCACACAGCAGCAGGCCGGGCGCGTGGAGCCGGCGCGGAAGGGCATGGAATCCCCCGCCGGGGATGGTCTTCGCTCCCCACTCGATCCGCTCGCCTCCCTCGAGGATGGCGCGGATGGTCGGGTGTGTCTTCAGGACCTGGAGCAGGTCGTGCGGGTTGAGGCGGGGATCGCGGTAGTCGAGGCCGACGACCATTCCGATCGCGACCATGTCGTCGCCCATCGGGTAGACGAAGGATCCGCCGAACTCCCGGTACTTCGCCTGGGGCCGCAGCGGCCACCCCAGGGTGTGGATCACCCGGTCGAGCGGTCGCGGGACCTTCCACACCTCCTTGACGCCCAGCTCCCACACCTGGGGCGCGGCGTCGCCGCGCAGGTCGAAGTGGTCGAGCGCGACGTCGGTGAGATGTCCCTGCGTACCTTCGGCGAGCACCGTCACCCGGGCGACGAGGTCGCTGCCGGGCTCGAAGTTGGACAGCTCCTCGCCGTGAGGACCGCGCCCCTTGTCACCGGTGCGCACTCCGACCACGCGGCCCGCTTCGACGAGCAGGGTCACCGCCGACGTCTCGGGGAGGAACATCGCGCCTTCCGCTTCGGCGCGCTCGGCGAGCCAGCGCCCGACCTGCGAGAGCGAGACGACGACGTTGCCGTGGTTGCGCATCGGAGGCGGCGTCGGGATCGGCAGTGCCCGGTCACGGGTGAGCACGTACACCTGCTCCTTGCCGACCGGTCCGTATGTCGGCATGCCGTCGAGCGCACCGTGCCCGTCGAACAGGCGCTCGAGCGCGCCGGGCCGGATCACCGCGCCCGACAGGAGGTGTGACCCCGCCTGCTTGCCCTTCTCGACCACCGCGAGCGGCACGTCGCCCAGTTGCTCGGCGACCTCGGGGTGCTCCTCGAGCAGCTGCCCGAAGCGGATCGCGCACGCGAGCCCTGCCGGTCCGGCGCCGACCACGAGCACGCCGACCTCGATGCGCTCGTCGATCGGATCGGTCGGTTCGCCGACGAACCGATTCGGGTCGGACGCCGGCTCGAAGTCGACGGGACGCGACATCAGCCGGTGTGCTTGCGCAGCAACTCGACGAGCTCGGGCACGACCGTGTGGACGTCGCCGACGACCGCCAGGTCGCTGAACTCGAAGATCGGCGCGTGCGGGTCCTTGTTGATCGCGATGATCGTCTTCGAGTTCTGCATGCCCACCTTGTGCTGCACCGCGCCGGAGATCCCGAGCGCGACATAGAGCTTGGGCGACACGGTCTTGCCGGTCTGGCCGACCTGGGCCGACGCCGGGTACCAGCCCTTGTAGACGGCGGCGCGCGTCGCCGCGACCGCGCCGCCGAGCACCGCGGCGAGCTGCTCGGCGAGGTCGAAGCCCTCGGCGGAGCCGAGCCCGATGCCTCCGGCCACGATGACGTCGGCGTCATCGAGCGACGGGCCTTCGTCGGTGTGCGGCGTGCGGGCGATCGCGCGCGCGGTGAGCGTGTGCGGCGCGAGCTCGACCGTCACCGACTCGATCGCCGGCTCGCGCTCCGTCGCCGACGCCACCGGCTCGAACGAGCCGGGGCGGAACAACGCGACCCGCTGCGGGGACCGCCACCCGACCTCGGCGAGCACGGAGTCCTGCAGCATCGGCTGGGTGCCGACCGGCTCGCCGTCGCGCAGCTCGAGGTCGACGAGGTCCCAGTTGATGCCCGCTTCGAGACGCGCCGCGAGCCCGGCGGCGATGTCCCCTGCGAGCACGGAGTTCGACAGGAGGATCGTGTCGAAGCTCGGGTACCGGCGCACGAGGTCGGCCAGCACGTCGATCCGGGGACCGGGGAGCGGCGACGCCGAGACGTCGGTCGCGTGGAAGACCGTGGCCGCGCCGTGGCGGCCGGCCTCCCGGGCCAGGGCGGCGACGTCGTCCCCGCCGACGAGCACCGCGGCGACGTCGGGATCGAGCGCGGCTGCTCGGGTCAATACGCCGAGCGAGCCCGGTGAGAGCGCCTGCTCGTGGTGCTCGAGGAAGACCAGGAGGCTCATGCTTCTCCGCTCGGGTCGCTCATACGAGGTCGCGTTCGGCCAGGTAGTCGAAGATCACCTGCGCGGCGGTGCCGTGGTCGTCCTCGACCGTCGCCGCGCCGGCACGGGCCGGTGGCGCACCGACACCGAGCACGACGGTCTGCGAGCCGGTGACCCCCACCGCATCGGTTGCGATCCCGAGGTCGGACGCGGTCAGTGTGTCGAGGGGCTTCTTCTTCGCAGCCATCATCCCCTTGAGCGAGGTGTAGCGCGGCTCGTTGATCGCGTCGCTCACGGCCACGACGGCGGGCAACGTCGCCTCGATGCTGTCGTTGCCGACCTCGGTCTCGCGATCGACGGTGACCACGCCGTCGCCGAGGGTGAGCTTCGTCGCCTGGGACAGGAACGGCTGCTGCCGCCGTTCGGCGACCGCGGCCCAGAGCACCGCGCCGCCACCGTCGGTGGTCTGCTGCCCGAACAGGACCAGGTCGGGCGACTCGCGGTCGAGCACGGCGGCGAGCACACGGCTCGTCGCGAGGAGATCGGAGCCCGCGACCGCGTCGTCGTCGACGAGCACCGCACGGTCGGCGCCCATGCCCAGGGCGGTACGTAGCGACTCGGTCGCCGCCGCGGGACCCATCGTGACCACGACGACCTCGGCGTCGCCGCTCTCCTTCAGGCGCAAGGCCTCCTCGATCGCGTTCTTGTCGGTGGCGTTCAACTCCCCGGGCCCGCTGCGGTCGAGCGTGCCCCCTTCGGGGCGCATGCGCGGGGCGCCACACGGCACGTGCTTGACACAGACGGCGATCCTCATGGGCTGCCGATCGTACCGGTCGAGCGAGAGCGAGGCAGGAGCCCGACGCGGGACTAGAGGTCGATCTCGTCGTCGCGGTGGCGCTGCTTGCGTTCGCGCACCGGCAGCGTTGCGAAGGCGGCCGGGGGCTCGCGCCACGGGTCGGGCAGGGTGCCGGCCCGGGCGTCCTCGATGGCGCGCCACACCCGTTCGGGCGTGCACGGCATGTCGATGTGCCGGACACCGAGGTGGCTCAGCGCGTCGACCACCGCGTTCTGCACCGCGGGTGTGCTGCCGACGGTTGCCGACTCGCCGATGCCCTTGGCGCCGAGGGGGTTGAGCGGCGACGGCGTCTGCGTGTGCGCGACCTCGAACGTCGGAAACTCCGCCGCGCTCGGGATCGCGTACTCGGCGAGCGTCGACGTGAGCGGGTTGGCGTCCTCGTCGTAGACCATCTGCTCCCAGAGCGCCTGTGCGATCCCCGACGCCAGCCCACCGTGCACCTGGCCGTCGACGAGCATCGGGTTCAGGATGCGGCCGCAGTCGTCGACCGCCACGTGGCGGACGGGCTGCACGTGGCCGGTCTCGGTGTCGACCTCGACCACCGAGACGTGGGCGCCGAACGGGAACGACGCCCCCGTCTGCACGAAGTCGTGCTCGGCGACGAGCGGGAAGCCCTCGTCGGTGGCCCTGGTCGAGATCTCGGCCCAACTCACCGCCTTCGACGGGACCCCGGCGACGCCGAAGGTTCCGTCGGCCACCACGATGTCCTCGGGCGCCGCCTCCAGCAGGTCGGCGGCCAGGCTGCGGGCCCGCTCGAGCACCGCGCGGGACGCCTCGAGCGCGGCGCTGCCGCCGAGCTGCAGCGAGCGCGACCCACCGGTGCCACCGCCGCGCGGGATGAGCGCAGTGTCCGACTGCACGAAGCGGATCTGCTCGATGGGGATGCCGAGCTCGCCCGAGACCAGTTGGGAATACGCGGTGGCGTGGCCCTGACCATGCGCGGACGTGCCCGCCTTCACCGTCGCGCTGCCGTCGGGGTGCACCTCGACCTCGGAGTACTCGCTGCCCGAGCCGCCCGCGGTGATCTCGACGTAGGCGGAGACGCCGATGCCGAGCAGCCGGGTGTCGCCGCGCTCACGCCGCGCCGCCTGCTCGGCGCGCAGCTCGTCGTAGCCGGCGATGCGCAGCGCCTCGGTGAGCGCGGCGTCGTAGTCGCCGACGTCGTAGGTGACACCGGTGACGGTCGAGTACGGGAACTCGTCGGGCTGGAGGAAGTTGCGCCGCCGCAGCTCGACCGGGTCGATGCCCAGCTCGGCCGAGGCCATGTCGAGGATCCGCTCCAACATCGCCGCCGCTTCCGGGCGACCGGCACCCCGGTACGCACCCATCGGTGCCAGGTTGGTGGCCACGACCGCGACGTCGTAGCCGATCTTCGGGATGCGGTAGACGCCCTGCGACATCATGCGCGTGGGCCCGAAGGCGAGCATGCCGCCGAACCCGCCGTAGGCGCCGGCGTCGCCCACCACCCGGCAGCGCAGGCCGACGATGGTGCCGTCGTGCCGGAGGCCGAGCTCCAGGTACTGCACCTGCCCGCGGCCGTGCGGCATGGCGATCATGTTCTCCGAGCGGGTCTCGACCCACTTGACCGGGCGGTCGAGCTCGAGCGCGACGCGCACGGCGACGATGTCCTCCGGCGCCCAGTGCTTGGCGCCGAACGAGCCGCCGACGTGGGGCGCGATCAGCCGCACGGTGTCGGGCGCCAGCCCGAAGTTGCCGGCGAGGCCGCCGCGGTTCATGTGCGGCATCTGGCACCCGAGGTAGACGGTGAGCTGGTGACCGTCGCCGTCGTCGCCCGGGATCACCGCGATCGCCGCGCCCTCCATGGGTACGACCGCGACGCGCTGGTTCTCGAAGCGCCCGCGCACGATCACGTCGGCACTTTCGAGCGGGTCGATGTCGTCGCGTGCCGCCATCAGGATGTTGGACTCCATCGCGTCGAACTGTCGCGGCGAGTCCGGCGCCAGCGCGCGCTCCATGTCGGAGACCGCGGGGAGCGCGTCGTAGTCGACGATCACGGCCTCGGCGGCGTCGACCGCCTGCGCCTTGGTCTCCGCGACCACGGCCACCACGGTGTCGCCGACGAAGCGCACCTTGCCGCGCGCGAGGGCGTGGCGCACCGCCGCGGGATGCAGCTGCATCATCCCGGTGTGGTCGGGGAAGTCGAGGTCGTCGGCGGAATAGACCGCGACGACACCGGGCATGGCGCGCGCGTCGCTCGTGTCGATGCTGCGGATCTGCGCGTGCGCCATCGGCGACCGCACGAAGGTGAGGTGGAGCGCGTCGGGGACGTCGAGATTGTCGATGTAGGTGCCTTCGCCCCGGAGCAGCGTCGGGTCCTCGACCCGCCGCACGGGGACGCCGACCAGCGAGCCGGCTCCGAACGTGGTGGCGGTCATCGGGTTGCTCCCGAGACGGTCGCGAGTGCGCGACCCACGAGCACCCGCGCCAGGTGGCGGCGGTACTCGGGCGACGCGTTGAGGTCGGACGGCGGATCGGTGCCTTCGTCGGCGGCGGCCGCGGCGTCGGCCGAGGACGCGCCGGCTCGCAGCGCGACCTCGACCGCGTCGGCGCGGACGGGGGTGGAACCCATGTTCACCAACGCGACGCCGGGCGCGTCGCCACCCACCGCGGCGACCCCGACGATCGCCCAGTCCTGGGCGCGGCGGTTGAACTTCTCGAACGCCCAGCCCGCGCCGTCGGTCTTCGGCAACCGGACCTCGGTGATGATCTCGTCGGGGGCGAGCGCGGTCTCGAGGAAGTCGAGGAAGAAGTCGTCGGCAGCGATGACACGCTCACCACCGCTCCCCCGGACGACGATGCTGCCCCGGAGCGCGAGGACCACCGCGGGCAGGTCCGACGCGGGGTCGCCGTGTGCCAGCGATCCGCCGAGGGTGCCGCGGTGGCGGACCTGCGGGTCGCCCACCTCGCCCGCGGCGGCGCTCAGGATCGGGACGTGCTGTCGCACCAGCGGGTCGTGCTCGACGTCGTGGTGCCGGGTGAGCCCACCGACGGCGAGCTCGTCGCCGGTGTCGCGCACGTACGAGAGGTCGCCGAGGCGGCCGACGTCGACCAGCACCGACGGCGTCGCCAACCGGAGCTTCATGAGCGGCAGCAATGAGTGCCCGCCGGCGAGTACCTTGGCGTCGTCGCCGTGCTCGGCCAGCACCGCGATCGCCTCGTCGAGGGAGTCGGGCCGGGCGTAGGCGAAGGAGGCCGGGATCACCGGTTCCCCGCCATCTCGGCCGAGCCGGCCACCACCGCGGCGACGATGTTGTGGTAGCCGGTGCAGCGGCAGAGGTTGCCCTCGAGCCCCATGCGCACCTCGTCCTCGGAGAGCGCGCCGCGCTCGGTCGCCAGCCCGACCGCGGCCATCACCATGCCCGGCGTGCAGTACCCGCACTGGAGCCCGTGGTGCTCGCGGAACGCGGCCTGCATCGGGTGCAGGTCGTCGCCGTCGGCGAGCCCCTCGATCGTGGTGACCGATCGGCCGTCGGCCTGGACGGCGAGCACGGTGCACGACTTCACCGACTCGCCGTCGAGCAGCACGGTGCACGCGCCGCACGACGTCGAGTCGCAACCGATGTTGGTTCCGGTGAGGCCGACGACCTCGCGGAGGTAGTGGACGAGCAGCGTCCGCGCCTCGACCTCGTGCTCGGTCGGGGCGCCGTTGACCGCGATGCTCACCGTGACGTTGCGGTTCGGGGCAGGCATGTGGCGACACTACCCGGCGCCCGCGAAACCTCCCGGTGGCCGTCGACCCGATGGTCGATTCCGCTCCATCTCCTACGCGACCCCGATGGTCGATTCCGCTCCACCGTCCCGCCCTCCGGGCACGGCTCCACTTCATCTCCTACGCGACGCGCGTCAGCTCCACCGCGACGTCGAGCGAGTGGCTCGGACCGCCGTGGTACACGCCCTTGAGCGGCGCGACGTCGGAGTAGTCACGGCCGCGCGCGACGAGCACGTGACGCTCGGCGACCGGCGAGCCGCTGGTCGGGTCGAGGGGGTGCCAGTCGCCGACCCACGCCTCCAGCCACGCGTGGCTCTCGCCCTGGTGCATCTCCCCCACCACCCCGCCGAGCTCGTCGGGGTAGAGGTAGCCGGACGCGTAGCGGGCCGGGATGCCGGCGGCGCGCAGCACCGCGATGCCGAGGTGCGCGTAGTCCTGGCACACCCCGCGCCCGGCGCGCAGCACCTCGACCGCGGTGGTCGACACGCTCGTGGTGCCGGTCTCGTACGCCACGTGCGCCCGGAGCCACTCGCCGAGGCCGGCGAGCGCGGCCGCCGGTCCCCGCACCTCCCGCAGCTCCCGCGCCACCTGCCGGATGGCGTCGTCGGACTCGGTCATGGTGGTGTCGTTGAGGTACTCGAAGAACCGGTCGGTCAGGCCCGGCGCATCGATGGCGTCCCACGCCACCGTGTCGTCGAGGTTCGGCGTGCGCTCCGCCGTCTCCAGCAGCGACGACCCGACCACGGTGAGCTCGGTGTGGGGCTGGTGCAGGTCGAAGACGTGCACCCGGCTGCCCCAGTAGTCGCGGTACCGGAAGAGGTTCGCCGCCGGGTGCACCTCGACGCGGTGCTCGAGCGTGAACTGGCTGGGCGTGTCGAGGGGCGAGATACGCGCCTCGTTGTAGGACGCATGCACGACGGCGGAGTACCGGTAGGTCGTGGTGTGACGGACCCTCATGCGCCAGGACACCGGTCAGACG
Source organism: uncultured Actinomycetes bacterium (assembly GCA_963819475.1). GTDB lineage: Bacteria > Actinomycetota > Acidimicrobiia > IMCC26256 > DASPTH01 > DASUAS01. Next base: position 152,568 of record CAWFWE010000005.1, on the reverse strand, counting down.
CTCCACTCGATCACACGGGTCTCACGGAAGTACCGCCGGGCGATGGCCGCGTGCACGTCGGCGCACTCGTGCTGCAGGCGCGCCAGCAGCCTCGGGAGGTCGTCCATCGCCTCGTCGAGGTGGAGGAACTCGAGCTCGGCCCGGACGCGGCCGAGGCGCCGCCGGGCTTCGTCGTCGACGCCGGCGCGCGCCGAGCGCGGGTCGAGCTCACCGAGGCTGTTGTCGGCGGTCGTCAACGCATGGAACACCGAGCGCGGGAACAGCCGGTCGAGCAAGAGGAACTCGACCGCGGTCTCGGCGTCGACCGCGTGTCGGTACGCGCGCAGGTACGCCTCGTAGGCCGAGCAGCTGCGCAGCGTCGTCGTCCACCCGGTGCGCCCGAAGGCGTCGCCGTAGCGGGCGCTCAGCAACCGCGTCGTCATGTCGGCGCGCTCCAGGCTCCGGCCGACGGAAAAGAAGCGCCAGCCGTCGTCTCTGCTCATGGTCGCGTCGACGATGCCGTTGCACGCGGCCGCCCGATCGCGCACCCAACCGAAGAACTCGTGGCGGGCGGGGCCGGTGCCGGCTCGGGCCCGGCTCCCGACCTCCCGGTAGGTGGTGTTGAGCGTCTCCCACAGCTCCGACGAGAGCGCCTCGCGCGCGCCACGCGCGTTCTCCCACGCCGCGCCCACCGAGCACGTGATGGAGCCGGAGAAGGTGAGGTCCTGCGCGAGCAGCGCGGTGACCGTCGCCGCGTTGGGCTCCCCGCCGATGGCCGACGCGTCGGCACCCATCGCGTCGAGGAGGACGCCGCACACCGCGGCCTCGTCGGCGCGGCGGTCCTCCAGCAGCAGGTGGTAGTGCACGTCGAGCAGGCGCGCGGTGTCCTCGGCCCGCTCGACGTAGCGGCCGATCCAGTACAGCGACTCGGCGATGCGGCTCAGCACGGAACCCTCGCGATGCCACTCACTGCTGCTGTTGCTGCTGGGAGTCCTGCTCCGGCAGCGGGCCGAGGGTCGGGGCCGCCGATGGCATCGGTGGCGACGGCGAGGTGCGGCGCGGCGGCGGAGAGACCTCGCGCCCGTGATCGGCGGCGGCGAGCACCCAGGTGTCCTTCGAGCCGCCACCCTGGCTGGAGTTCACGATCAGGCTCTTCGCCGGGAGCGCGACCCGTGTGAGCCCGCCGGGCACCACCCAGACATCACGCCCGTCGTTCACCGCGAACGGGCGCAGGTCGAGGTGGCGGGCGCCCATCCGCCCGTCGACGAACGTCGGCGCAGTCGACAGCGCGACCGGCTCCTGCGCGATCCAGCCGCGCGGATCGGCGAGCACCTTCACCCGCAGGTCGGAGAGCAGCGTCTCGGTCGCCGCCGGCCCGATCACGATGCCCTTGCCACCCGAGCCGTCAACCGGCTTGAACACCAGCTCGCCGATCCGTCCGAGCGCCCACTCGCACACCTCGACGTCCTCGAGCCGGTAGGTGTCGACGTTGGCCAGGATCGGCACCTCGCCGAGGTAGTACTCGATCATCGCCGGCACGTACGGGTAGATCGCCTTGTCGTCGGCGACGCCGTTCCCGGGCGCGTTGGCGATGGTCACGTTCCCGGCTCGTGCGGCGTTGAGGATGCCCGCGCAGCCGAGCACGGAGTCGGGGCGGAAGTGCACCGGATCGAGGAATTCGTCGTCGACCCGGCGGTACACGACGTCGACCCGTTGCTCACCCGCGGTGGTGCGCATGTAGACGTGCTGGTCGCGGCACACCAGGTCCCGACCCTCGACCAGCTCGACGCCCATCTGGCGGGCGAGGAACGAGTGCTCGAAGTACGCGGCGTTGTGCACACCCGGCGTGAGGACGACGACGCACGGGTCGTCGATGCCGGTCGGCGCGGTGGCCCGGAACGCTTCGAGCAGCCGTGGCGGGTAGTCGGCCACGCGGCGGATGCGGTGGCTGGCGAAGAGCTCCGGGAACACGTGGGTCATCGCCCGCCGGTTCTCCACCACGTACGAGATGCCCGACGGCGTGCGCAGGTTGTCCTCGAGCACCCGGAAGCTGCCGGCGCCGTCGCGCACGAGGTCGACCCCGGCCACGTGCACGCGCACGCTGCCCGCGGGGTCGAGCCCGGCGACGCAGCGGTGGTAGTGCGACGAGCTCGCCACCAACCGGCGCGGCACGACGCCGTCGGCCAGGATCTCGCCCGGCCCGTAGACGTCGGCAAGGAAGCGTTCGAGCGCGAGGACGCGTTGGCGCACGCCGGACTCGACCACCGCCCACTCCGCGGCGTCGATGATCCGCGGCACGAGGTCGAGGGGGAACGGCCGCTCCTCGCCGGAATGGGAGAAGGTGATGCCCTGGTCGTGGAAGGCGCGGTCGCGGGCCGCGCACCGCAACTCGAAGTCGTCGCGCGAGAGCGTGCCGAGGACCTGGTGCAGCGACTGGTAGTGCGAGCGCGGCTCGTCGGGACCGACGAACATCTCGTCCCACGCGCGCTCGGGTGTGTACCCGTCGAGGAGATCGCCCACCGCCCACGGTCTACCCGGCTCGCGTTACGGCTTCGTTTCGGGACGTTGCCGGTTCGCGGCAAGTTCGCGCGCATTCTTCGAACGCTCTAACCCGGCTCTGGATGCTCCCTCATGCACCGTCCGTACGGTCGTGGTCATGGACGAGCCGCCCGCCGACCGCACGTCACGCACTCCCCGCCGCCATCCGCGGCGCCGGCCCCGCGCCGCCCGGGCCCGTCGGGCCGCGGCCGCGCTCAGCGTCGCCGCCACGCTCACGCTGGGGGGCGTGTTCGCCTGGCGCGACGGCCACTCCGCCACGACGACGACGGCCACGGCCGCGGCGAAGCGCACGGGCACGACGGCCACCACCGCGGCCACGACCAGCACCACGGAGCCGTCGACCTCGACGACGTCGGCCTCGTCCGGATCGTCGTCGACCGACGCCACCGCGCACACGACCACGAGCGGGAGCTGACCGATGGACAAGCTGACCTGGTACGTCGCCCGCGCCAGCGGCATCGTCGCCTGGGCCCTGATCCTCACGACGATCGTCTGGGGCCTGCTGCTGGCCACGAAGGTGCTGGGACGCCGGCCGTCACCGGCGTGGCTGCTCAGTCTCCACCGGTACCTGGGCGCGCTCACCGTCGCCTTCGTCGGCGTGCACGTCGGCGCGATCCTGCTCGACAGCTACACGAGCTTCGGCATCACCGACGTGCTCGTCCCCTTCACCGGTTCCTGGCACCCGGTCGCGGTGGCGTGGGGCATCGTCGGCATGTACCTGCTGGTCGCGATCGAGATCACCTCGCTCCTGCGCCACCGCATGTCGAACCGCGCGTGGCACGCGGTGCACCTGCTCAGCTACTTCCTCTTCGCGACGACGAGCGTGCACATGCTCACTGCCGGCACCGACGTGAAGGCGCTGGTCGCGTCGAGCGCCGCGGTGCTGCTCGGCGTCGCCGTGACCTTCGGGTCGGTCGCGGTGTACTGCTGGCGCACCGACCGTCGCGACCCCCGTCGGGCCCGCGGCCCGGTTCCGACTCCCCGCGCCCGAGCGGGAGTCGGCTGACGGAAATCCCGCGCCCCGCGGTCTCGGCTGTTCAGACCCCGGCCGCGGTCGACGAGCCCCGTCGCGCCCGCACGGCCCGCATGATGGCCCGCCAGCCGAGCATGCCCGCACCCACGAAGAGCAACGTCACGACGGTGAACGCGACCTTGAACTCCCGCCCCTCGACCACGATGCGCAGCGCCATGCCGATGGCCACGGTGAGGAGCCAGGCAACCACTGCTCGTCCCCAGGACAGCGGGGCCCGGTCGAGCCGGGTCACCAGCCAGGCGAGCAGGAGGCCGGCCGCGAACGGCCACCACACCCGCAGGAACCCGGCCACGCCCGCGTCCTCGTGGTGGCTGCGCCGCCCGATGAGCACGAACAGGACGAGCACCACCAGGTCGGCGGCCGCCGCGATCCAGGGCCGCACGGTGGGAGTGGGTTCGTCGCGCACCCGCACAGTGTCGTCGGCCCGCCGCCTTCCGTCACCATCGCGGCGGTCCGGATCGCGCCGACGGCTAGCGTCCGCGCCCATGATCGCCACGCCCGACGACCACCGCGACGCGGCCGCCATCGCGACCGAGGCCGGGCAGCTGCTCGTCGCACTGCGGGGCACGATGCACGCGGCCGGCGCCGATCCCAAGGAGCTCCGCGCCGAAGGCGACCTCGCTTCCCACCACTTCATCGTGTCGGCGTTGGCTGCTTCGCACCCCGACGACGCCGTGCTGTCGGAGGAGGGCGTCGACGACGCCGAGCGGTTGTCGGCGCGGCGCGTCTGGATCGTCGATCCCCTCGACGGCACGCGCGAGTTCGGTGAGGAGGGACGTACCGACTGGGCGGTCCACGTCGCGCTGGCGATCGACGGTGAGATCGCGTCCGCCGCGGTCGCGCTCCCGGCACGCGGCCTCACCCTGAACGCGTCGCCGCCGCCGACCCTCGCGCCTCCGCACGACGGCCCACCGCGCCTCGTGGTCAGTCGCACGCGTCCGCCCGCGATCGCAGAGACGCTGGCGGAGCGGCTCGGCGGCGAGCTGGTGGCGCTCGGTTCGGCGGGCGCGAAGGCGATGGCCGTCGTCCTCGGCGACGTCGACGTGTACGCGCACAGCGGCGGGCAGTACGAGTGGGACTCGGCGGCGCCGGTGGGCGTTGCGGCCGCGGCCGGACTCCACGTGTCGCGCCTCGACGGTGCACCCCTGCAGTACAACCGCCCGGAGCCGTACCTCCCCGACCTCCTCATCTGTCGTCCCGAGCTGCGCGACGCAGTGCTCGCGGTGACGCGCGAGCACTGACGTCAGGCCGTCACCACCAGGCTGACCACCCCGATCAACACCAGCCCGACGCCGTACCAGCGCTCGAGCCTGGTGCTGTGCGTGCGGACGGCGACCCGCCCGCCCACGTACGACAGGGGGATCGAGGTCAGGCTGAACGCGGCCACGATGGCCCAGTCGATGTGGCCGAGCAGCGCGTGCACGATCGTCCCGGGCACCGCGAGGGCGGCCGCGACCACGAGTGACGACCCGAACGCCGACTTGATCGGAGCGCGGAGCACGATCACGTACAACGGCGCGAGCAGGAAGCCGCCGCCGTTGGCCAGCAGCCCGGACAGGACGCCGACGGTCGTGGCGACCAGCGCCATGCGGGTGCGCGGTGCCGGGGGCGGCACCACGATCTCGTGCGGATCCGAGGGGTAGAGCAGGAACCGCGCGCCCAGCCCGGCGACGACCAGCTCGGTGGCGACGACGAGCGGCCCACCGCCGATCCAGCGGGTGGCGTAGGCGCCGACGACCGTCGCCGGGACGCCGAACGGGACCGACCAGCGCACGATGTCCCAATCGACCAGTCGCTGGCGCCAGTACGCGTACGCGGCGACGAGCGTGCCCGGGATCGTGCCCGGCAGTGGCGAGGCCACCGACGCAAGGGGCGCCACCCCGGCGACGTTGAGCATGGGGGTGGCGATCGCCGAGCCGCCCTTGCCGAACAGCCCGCCGAGGAAGCCGACCAGCGCGCCGATCCCGGCGATGAGCACCCATTCCACCCGTCCAGTGTCCGCTCCTCCCACTGATACGTCCAAGACGTAGCTCTGCTGGCTTCCATAAGCTGTACCTATGGATCTCCGGCGGCTCCGGCTCTTCCTCGCGGTGGTGGACGAGGGCGGGATGACCCGGGCCGCCGAGGCCGAGCACGTCTCGCAGCCCTCGGTGTCGCAGGCGGTCCGCGAGCTCGAAGCCGAGCTCGGGACCACCCTCTTCCACCGCACCGGACGCACGCTGGTCCTCACCGCCGCGGGCGAGGCGCTCGTCGGGCCCGCCCGGCAGGCCATGCGCGACGTCGAGACCGGACGGGCGGCCGTCGAAGCGGTCGCCGGGCTCGACGCCGGCCGCCTCGACCTCGGTGCCTTGCGCACGCTCGCCATCGATCCGCTGGCGCCGCTCGTGGGCGAGTTCCGGCGCGCGCACCCGCACGTCACGATCGTGCTGGTCGACCCCCCCGACACCGCGAGCCTCGAGGAGCTGGTCGCCACGGCCGCGTGCGAGGTCGCGCTCACCGTCACCGCGCCGAGCGAGGCGGACCTCGTGACCCTGCCCCTCGGCGCGCAGGACCTGCTCGCGATCCTGCCGCCGGGAAGCAACGCCTCGCAGACGATGTCGATCACGACGCTCGCGCGCTTCCCGCTGGTGGCGGCGCCGCCCGGCACCGCCACCCGCATGCAGCTGGAGGAGGCGTTCGCCGATGCCGGCGTGACGCCGACCATCGCGGTGGTCGCGGCGCAGCGCGAGGCGATCCTGCCGCTGGTGCTCGCCGGAGCGGGGGCGACCCTCTACCCGCGACCGCTGGCCGAGCAGGCGGCCCAGCTGGGCGCGACCGTGGTGGCGCTGCGGCCGCGCCTCAGCCGCCCCGTGCTCCTGGTCCATCGCCGGGGTCCGCTGTCGCCGGCGGCCCGGGCGTTCGTGGCCCTGGCCCGCGCGTCCTCCTGAGACGGCCCCGCTCCATTGTCGGAAACTCCGATCCGGAAGTATTCTTTTCGCACCGACTCTCTCTCCCCCCGGAGGCCGTCATGACCGTCACCGACGAGCTGCTCCGAACCTGCGCGCGGCCTGTCAGTCGGCGGGCGCGGTCGGGAGGCCGGCGGCGCGCCACGCCTGGAAGCCGCCCTCGAGGTCGGTGGCGCGATGCAGACCGAGATCCTGCAGGCTGGCTGCGGCGAGGCTGGACGAGTAGCCCTCCGAGCACACGACGATGATCTCGACGTCGTGGTCGACGGCTTCCGGGATGCGCGCGTCGCTCGTCGGATCGAGGCGCCACTCGAGATGATTGCGTTCGATGAGCAGGGCGCCGGGGATCGCGCCCTCGGAGCGCCGCTGCTGGAGCGGCCGGGTGTCGACCAGGAGCGCGCCGCGCGCAACGGCGGCCTCGGCCTCGGCCGGGGTCATCCGTCGGAGTCGCGCTCGCGCCGCGGCGAGCACCTCGTCGACGCGGCGCGTCACCGCAGCTCGCCCGGCCCGGAGCGCGCGGCCAGTGCCGACTCGGTGTGCGTGCGTCGCCGGGGAACGTCGCCGAACCCTTGGTAGAAGTCCATGCTCACCAGCGGCGGAGCGTACACGTGGAGGCTGGTGGCGACTTCGGCCGACGCGTTCACGACGCGGTGCACATGGCCGGACCCGAACGCCCGCGCGGTGCCGGCGCCGAGCCGTTGCTCGACGCGCGAACGCGGGTCGGACCTCCGCGCCGAGGTCTCGAGCAGCTCTCCGTCGACGACGTACAGGGCGCCCGCCGACCCGCCGTGGTCGTGGAACGCGACGCCCTGATGCGAGTCCCAGCCGATCAACCAGCAGTCGAACTCGTCGTGCGCGACGATGCGCCGGAACCAGCGTTCGGAAGGTGTGTGACGTACGAGCGCCCGCCAGTGACCGGCGTCGCTCGCCAGGCCACGGACGACGCCCAGCAGTCGGGCGGGCGACAGGGCGACGGCCGGTTCGATCGTGCGCGTCGAGAGGGCTTCGGTGAGGATCACGGGTGCTCCGAGTGGTTCGGCGACCGACGGGATCGGCGGAACTCAGACGGTGCGACAGCGCTCGTCGAACGACAGGCGCGAGAGCTCGCCCCACGGATCGTTCATGACGGGACGAGCGGGCGGCATGCCGAGCACCGTACCAGCTAAATATGACCTGTCAAGTCATATTTCGAGCTGCCGCACGTCGGCCGCGAGGTCGGCCACGCTCACGCCGTCGAGCAGCTCCCGGAGGCACGCGTGCACGCGGCACCACACCGCCGGGAGGTTGCGGGCCGTGCCCGCGTAGACGAGGTGCTCGGGCGGCAGGTCGCGCACGGCCGCGAGCGGGCCGTCGATGGCGAGCAGGATCTCCCCCACCGTGATGTCGGCCGCCGGTCGGGCCAGGCTCGAGCCGCCGCCGGGACCGCGGTGGGTCTGCACCACGCCGGCCCGCCGGAGCTCGGCGAGGATGTTCTCGAGGAAGTTCTGCGGGATCTCCTGGGCCGCGGCGATCTCCCGGGCGCTCAGGCTCGCGCCCGGCGGCACGGCGGCCAGCTCGAGCACCGCCCGCACCGCGTAGTCCGCCTTGGCCGAGATCCTCATCCGCGCTCCACGACCTTCCGGAGTGGCGACTTGCTCTCGCCTCCGTGAAAGTTTATCTTGTTCATCAAGTTACTGCACAAGTAGCCGCGAGGCAGCGAGGGGAACCGATGCGACCCGCATCAGTGAACGACGAGTGGGGCGAGATGAGCCGGGAGCACTTCGACGAGCGCTGTCGTCCCTGACGGGCCGCCCATCACTCCGCTCATCCCCTCCAGGAGGACTCCCCCCGCCATGCGAACCTTCCGCACCACCACCAAGCTGCTGGCCCTCGGACTCGTCGCCGCGCTGGCGACGCTGTTCGCCGCCAGCCTGCCGGCCACCGCGGCCAAGAAGCAGAGCGGGCCGGTCACACTCCGGCTCGGGTACTTCCCCAACGTCACGCACGCGTCGGCGATCGTCGGCGTCGAGAGCGGCATCTTCGAGAAGAAGCTGGGCTCGAACGTGAACCTCGACCTCAAGACGTTCAACTCCGGCACGGAGGCGCTCCAGGCATTCCAGGCCGAGGCGCTCGACGCCAGCTACATCGGCCCGAGCCCCACGATCACCGCGTGGACCAAGCTCGACAAGGGCGTGAAGATCGTCTCGGGCTCGGCGTCCGGCGGCGCGTACTTCGTGGTGAACCAGTCGATCAACAGCGCGGCCGGCCTGAAGGGCAAGGTCGTGGCGTCGCCGCAGCTCGGCAACACGCAGGACGTCGCGCTGCGGACGTGGCTGAAGTCCAAGGGCCTCGACACCGACACCACCGGCGGTGGCGACGTGCAGATCCGCCCCCAGGACAATGCCACCACGCTCAACGCGTTCAAGACCGGTGAGCTGGTCGGCGCCTGGGTGCCGGAGCCGTGGGCGACCCGTCTGGTGACCGAGGGCGGCGGGAAGATCCTCGTGAACGAGGCCGACCTCTGGCCGCAAGGCAGGTACGTCACGACGCAGCTCATCGTGACCACGAGCTTCCTCAAGGCGCACCCCGACGTCGTGCAGAAGCTGGTCGACGGCCAGGTGGCGGCGAACGACTACATCAAGACCAACCCGTTCGATGCCCAGACCGACGTGTCGAACAACATCGCCAGAATCACCGGCAAGCCGATTCCGGGCGACCTCGTGATCGCGTCGTTCAAGAACATCGAGTTCACCGACGACCCGATCGCTTCGTCGCTGGTGAAGAACAACAAGGACGCCGCCGCGATCGAGGGCCTCACCGCGGCGGACAGCTTGAAGGGCATCTACGACCTGTCGTTCCTCAACAATGCCCTCACCGCCGCGAAGGAGCCCACCGTGAAGGTCCCCAAGCTGTGACCACGCACGTTCCCCACGATCTCGTGGAGCCCTCGGCCATCCCCCCGGCCGAGGACTCCGCGCGTCCCGCCGTCGCCCTCGACCATGTGTCGAAGGTGTTCGGGACGCAGGGCAACGCGCTCCACGCGCTCGACAACATCACTCTCGACGTCGCCCCGGGTGAGTTCGTGTGCCTGCTCGGCGCCTCCGGCTGCGGGAAGAGCACCCTGCTCAACCTCGTCGCCGGGCTCGACCGACCGACCACCGGCACGATCGACACCGGCGCCGCCCGCACCACGCTGATGTTCCAGGAGTCCGCGCTGTTCCCGTGGCTCACCGCGCGGGGCAACGTCGAGCTGCCGCTGAAGATCCGCAAGGTGCCCCGGACCGAACGCCGCGCGAAGGCGGAGCGACTCCTCGACCTGGTGAACCTCACCGCCTTCGCCACCAAGATGCCGCACGAGCTCTCCGGCGGGATGCGCCAACGGGTCGCGCTGGCGCGCTCGTTGGCGCAGGAGGCCGACGTGCTCCTCATGGACGAGCCGTTCGGTGCGCTCGACGCCATGACGCGCGACGTGCTCCACGAGGAGCTCGAGCGGGTGTGGCGCGAGACCGGACTCACCGTGATCTTCGTGACCCACAACGTGCGCGAAGCCGTGCGACTGGGTGACCGCGTGATCCTCCTGTCGAGCCGCCCGGGACGAATCGTCGAGGAGTACCCGATCGGCATCGAGCGGCCCCGAAGGCTCGACTCGTTCGACGTCGCCGGGTTGGCGGCCACGATCACCGACCGCCTCAAGGACGAGGTTCGCCGCCATGGCCGTTGACGAGCGCACCCTGACCGCGGGCCTCGACGCGCTCGAGGTGCCGGTGGCGCCGCGTGTGACGCGCGGCCGCAGGATCTGGCGGGCGGTCTGGCCAAAGCTCCTCGCCATCGCCATCTTCCTGGGCTTCTGGCAGTTCCTGATCTGGATCGAGTGGAAGCCGTCCTTCGCGTTCGCGTCCCCCGCCGACACCTTCCAGTCGCTGGCCGACAACTGGAGCATCATCTCGGAGGCGCTGTGGACCACGCTCTGGCGTGGGGTCCAGGGCTACACGATGGCCATCGTGATCGGTGTGGCCATCGGCGCGGCGGTGGCACGCATCCCCGTGTTGCGGGCCGCGATCGGGTCCATGATCACCGGGCTCCAGACCATGCCGTCGGTCGCCTGGTACCCGCTGGCACTGCTCCTCTTCAAGCTGAGCGAGGGCGCGATCTTCTTCGTCATCGTGATCGGCGCCGCGCCGTCCATCGCCAACGGGCTCATCAGCGGCGTCGACAACATCTCGCCGGTCCTGTTGCGGGCGGGCAAGGTGCTGGGCGCCAAACGCCTCGACTCGTTCCGGTACGTGATCCTCCCGGCCGCGCTGCCGTCGTTCGTCGGCGGGCTGAAGCAGGGCTGGGCCTTCGCGTGGCGAAGCCTGCTCGCAGGGGAGATCATCGGCGGGATCAGTGGGTACTCGCTCGGCCAGCAACTGGCCGCGAACCGCGACAACGCGGACGCCGCCGGGGTGCAGGCGGTCATGATCGTGCTCTTCACCATCGGGGTGCTGGTCGACGTGCTGGTGTTCGGCTTCGCCGAGCGGAAGATCCGCAAGCGCTACGGCTTGGTCGACGCCGCGGCCGCTACCTGACGTCGGACGCCGGGGAACACCATCCGACGCGGCGCGGTTGTCCCGCGCCATGACCGACATCGCCATCCTCGGAAGCGGGAACATCGGCGGGACGCTGGCCCGCCGTTGGGCACAGGCAGGACACGACCTCACCCTGGGGGTCCGCGATGCCGGGACCGACCGCGTGCGGGCGTTGGTGGACGAGCTCGCCGGCGCGGGTGTGACCGCGTCGGCGGTACCGATCGAGGAGGCGATCACGTCGGCGCCCGTCGTGGTGTTCGCGATCCCGGGTGCTTCGGTGCCCGAGCTCCTCGAGTCCGTCGGCGGCGCGCTGGCCGGGCGGGTCGTCGTCGACACCACCAACGACATGACCGCGACCGTCGCCCACCACGCAGACGCGTTTGCACAGCACGCGCCCCGCGCCATCGTGTACCGCGCGTTCAACACGCTCGGGTGGGAGAACTTCGCCGAGCCCGACCACGGTGGTGAGACCGCCGATCTCTTCTACTGCGGCGCCGACGACGGACTCGGGCGCGGCGTCGTCGAGGGGCTCATCCGTGACGTCGGGCTCGGTCCGGTCTATGTCGGCGGGCTCGACCAGGCCGGGGTGCTCGACGGGGTCTTGCGCCTGTGGTTCGCGGTGGCCGTCCAGCAGGGTCGCGGTCGGCACACCGCGTTCAAGGTGCTCCCGGGCTAGCTCGAAACCGCGCCGCGGGATCAGGCGATGAGCTGCCCCTGACCCTTGAGCAGCGCGCTGTTCGGGTTCTCCGGCAGCTCCCGGAGCGGCTGCGCGATCTCGGCGACGGTCGGCCCGTACTGCTCGGCCATCGGCGCCAGCGCGTCGAGGTCGAACTCGTAGAGCTTCGCCGCGTTCTCGGCGAGGATGCGCTCGAGCTCGGCGGGGTCGGCGTCGTGGAACACCTGCCGCAGGTGCTCGGTCGTGAACGGACCGGTGCCCTCGTCGTGGGGGTAGTCACTCCCCCACATGAAGCGGTCGTCGCCCATCATCGTGCGAGCGGCGGCGTCGGCCGGCCCGGGCTGACTCGCCGCGACCCAGCAGCTCTGGTGGAAGTACTCGGTGGCCGAGCGCGCCAGCGCGTTCTCCGCCGTGTACTTGAGCTCGCCGATCTCGCCCTTCCGCACGTTCGCGATGATGGCGTCGAGCTGCTTCAGCAGCGGCGGGATCCATGCCGCGCCCATCTCCGTCATCACGAACTTGAGGCGCGGGAACCGCTCGAACACGCCGCTGAGCGTCAGATACACGAACGGCCGCTGCGAGTAGAACGGCACCTCGCTGATCATGATCATCGGGACCGAGGCGAAACGGCCGTAGTCGGGCGAGCCGGTGCCGCCGTGTGCGTTCACCGGGATCTCGAGGTCCTCGAGCACCGCCCACAGCCGGTCGTAGTCGGGGTCGTACAGCGGCTTCACCCACTTCACGTCGGGCGCGATGTTGGGGAGGAGGACGCCACCGCGCAGGCCGTGCTCCTTGATCCACTTCGCGTCCTCGATCGCGTCGTCGATGTCGTTGAGGAAGATCTGGCCGATGCCGGCCCGGCGCTCCGGGAAGTGGGAGCAGAAGTCGACCATCCACCGGTTGTGGGCCTGGATGCCGGCGCGCCGGTGCTCGTAGTCCTCCTCCTTGGGCGGAGGCGCGAAGAGCACGAAGCTGGGGAAGAACGGCGGCACCGTGTTCGGGAAGATCACCTCGCCGACGACGCCGTCGGCATTCTGGTCGGCGTTGCGCCGCTCGTCGTCCCAGTTGCGGACCCGGAGGCTGGTGTCGCGCAGGTCCTTCCACGGGTTCTTGTACTTCTCGCGCCACGCGTCGAAGTCGGGGACGTACTTCTCGTCCAGGTACTCACGGTACGTCTCGTGGTTCGCACCGGCGTGCGTGTCGGCCGAGATGATCGTGTAGTGGTCCGTGGTCGCCGTGGCCATGATGATCCCCCGGTCTCGTCGGAATGGCTCCTTCCTTTGTACCCCACCGCTCGCTGCCGGAGCGAAGGGGGCTATGCGACCTCCTCCAACCGGGTCCGACGCAACGCGACCGTCGCCAACGCGGAGTACCCCACCGCGGTCACGGCCAGGATCACCGCGCCACCGTCGGCGCTGATCCACGCGGCCTGCCACGTGACCAGCGCCATCACCGCGACCACACCGGCCACGCCGAGACGCAGCACGAGCAGCCTCCGTTGCGGGACGCGCCGGCCGCACACGCCGATCACCGCGAGGCCGACGAGCACGCCGACGAGCGGCGCCGTGAGCAGCAGTGACGTGTCACCGGTGAGCGTCGACCCGAGCTCGGACCCGAGGACCTTGGCGTAGCCGACCGCGGCGGCGACCAGCGAGAGCTGCAAGAGCAGGTGCCCGAGCAGCCAGCCGGTGGCGCGGACCGGTTGCGGCCGGAGGCCGGCCTTGGGCACGTCGTCGAAGTAGCCCCACCACACCCCGAACACGAACACGAACATCGTGACCAGGACCGCGAGGTCGATGCCGTCGAGGCTGCCGTCGGCGGCCAGCAGCGACACCTTCACGAACGACTCGCCGCACACGATGATCGTCAGCAGGCCGAGGCGCTCCACGAAGTGCTGCTCGTCGAAGGGCGGCACGCTGCCGTAGCGACCGAAGCGGAAGCCGAGGGTCGGCCAGGTGAGGAGCGCGACGCCGACCACCCAGAGAACGACGCGCGCCGCTTCGGGGGTGAACGCGGCGACGACGATCGGGAGCGCGGCCACGCAGTACTGGTTGCGCCGCAACGCAGCCAATCGACCGCCTTCGTCGTGTCCTTGCACCCGGCGCGCGTACATGGCTGCCACGTCGATCGCGAGCAACGCGTACGTCACCGAGATGAGCGCGGGATGCGCGTCAAAGCCGTCGCCCACCGCGATCGCGTTCACGGTGAGGAGCAGCATCTGCACCAGCACGAGCGCGCGCTGGACGGCACCGTCGTCGCGGAAGCGGTTCGCGTGCAGCGTCGTCGCCAGCCAGATGAGCCACGTGGCCGCGAAGGCGGCGTCGACCGCGCCGATCCGGCCCAGGTTCGGGCTGAAGCTGATCGCGTCGCTGAACGTGACCACCGCCGCGACGAACACGAGGTCGTAGAACAGCTCGAGCCACGAGACGGGCCCGCTCGTCCGCATGGTGGTGACGTCGTCGGTCTGCATCTCAGGCCTTCGGATCTCCGAACCGCCGTCGGTTGACGCTCCGGCGTGCCGATGGCCTGCGATACTCCCGCATCTCCAGAGGCAGGAACGGGATGCCTGCTCTGGCTCACCAGCGGCGGCTGCCCGCCGACCTGATCACTCCTCGACGGCGCGCCGATGACGCGTGGTGGCGCTGAACACGCCGGCGACGCCGAGCGCGACGAGGAACAGCCCCGGCACCCAGCCGCGATCGAGGCCGAGCCACGTCCAGCGGGTGATGGCGTACGCGAGCCCGAGTGCGACGAACGTCGCCCCGAACACGAGCGCCATCGCATCGAGCTCATGACGTTCCACTGATCGACTCCCTTCGATCGAGATCCCGCATCACGTGCACGTGTCCGGCGCCCACGTCGGCGTCGAGGAACAACGTCCCGCCGCCGCTCACACCAGGGCGGTCGAGACGGAGGTTGCTCGGGCAGCACTCCTTGCTCTGCCGTCCGAAGGCGGTGATGCTGCCCACTCCGGCGTGCCCGTCGACCACGACGCGCACGCCGTCGGGCACGGTCACGTTGAGCTGACCGATCCCGAGCTGCGCGTGCACGTGCCGGCGTCCGCCGGTGAAGTCGACGCGGCGCAGGTCGAGGGAGAGGTCACCGATCGCCAGCTCGTAGGAACGGTGCACCGCGCCGATCGCCGTCGGGCGGTAGGTCGGGTTCCCGATGCCGCCGTCGAGCGGGACGTCGACCAGGCCGAGCCCGCCGACCACCAGCACGAGCGGGATACCCAGCGCGATGAGCCCCCGTGACCGTCCCCACCACGCGCTCACGACCAGGGCCCCGCCGACGACGGCCAACGCCAGCGCCAGCACCACGCCGACGTCCAGGTCGACGGCGCCGGCGGTGTCGAGCAACCACGCCCCGCCCGCCAGGACGAGCAGCAGGCTCCAGGTGACCGCGCCGAGGTACGAGCGCGGCCGGGGCGCGGCCGGCGGCGGGGACGCGGCGGGGCTCGCGTGCGCGGTGAGCGGCGCCGTCGGTGCCTCGACGCCGGGCTCGGTCCCCGCGGTCGGCGGTGCGGGCACGCCGGGAGCCGGACCCCGCTCCTCCTGCGTGTCGCGCGTGCGCAGCCACAGCACGGCGGCGCCGAGCGCGATGAGCAGCACCGGCCAGAACGCGCCGTCGCCGCCGATCGTCCACCCCAACCGGCCCCCGATCGTGAGCAGCCCGAGCGCCACGAGCCCGTAGCCGAGCAGCTGCCGGCGGTCGGCGTGCGACGCCTCGACCCCGGGCGCGGTCGGCGCCACCGGGAGCACGATCCAGCCGAGCAGGTAGGCGATCACGCCCACGCCACCCAGGAACGCGGTGACGACGAACGCCAGCCGCACCAGGACCACGTCGACGCCCAGGTAGTCGGCCACGCCGCCCGCCACCCCGCCCAGCAGGCGTTCGTCGGAGCGGCGCGCGAGCCGCCGGGGAGGGGGCGGCGGAGCGGCGGGCGAGGGGTCGGGCCCGGGCGGGTCGATCAACGGGTCCGGTTCGATCGGCGGTGCGTCCATGGCCGAGATCATCCGCGCCCGGCGCTCCTGCCACCATCGGGGATCCCCCCGATGGCACCCTGACCACTCCGCCCCGATCCCGGGGGCCACCCCCATGCCGTTTCCGGGACCGGCGCGCGATCATCGGAGGTCCATCCGCCGCGACGCGCACGCCGGCGCGCCAGCGATCCGAGGGAGCCGGACGTGAGACACGCCAGCGGTCCGCCCGTCACCACCCGTCACGCGCTCACCCGCCGGTCACGGCACAAGGTCGTCGCCGGTGTCGCCGGCGGGATCGGCGATCACTTCCACATCGAGGCGAACCTGGTGCGGCTCGCGTTCGTGGTGCTCACGCTCGCGGGCGGCGCCGGCATCGTGCTCTACGCCGCCGGGTGGCTCTTCCTCCCGACCGACGACGGCGCCGGTCGCGACGTCGTCCGCAACGACCTGGTGCAGGTGCTGGCGCTGGGCGCGGTCACGCTCGGGGTGCTGCTGCTCGCGCAGTCGCTCGGCCTCGGCTTCAGCAGCGCGTTGCTCTGGCCGATCGTGCTCGCGGCGATGGGCACCGCGCTGATCGTCGGTCGGAGCGGTCGCCCGATCGACGAGCTCATCGGCGAGCTCGTACGCCGCGACCGGGGCGCGGTGCGGCACGACACGACCGCGCCCGACACGGCGTCGGTCTTGCGGGTCGTCGTCGGCGGCGCGCTCGTCGTCGCCGGCGTGGGCTCGTTCCTGGCCACGCAGGGTGCGTTCCGCGCCCTCGGCCAGGGCCTCCTCGCGGTGGCGGTGATCCTCGGTGGTCTCGGGCTGGTGTTCGGCCCCTGGCTCTGGCGACTGTGGACGGCGCTCGTGGAGGAGCGGAGCGAGCGCATCCGTTCCGACGAGCGGGCCGAGATGGCCGCGCACCTGCACGACTCGGTGCTCCAGACCCTGGCCCTGATCCAGCGCCGGGCCGACGATCCGCGCGCGGTCGTGGGCCTGGCCCGGAGCCAGGAACGCGAGCTGCGGGCCTGGCTGTTCGGCCGCGCGCCGCGCGCGCCGACCTCGACCTCGGCGACGCCCTCGAAGCGACCGCCGCCGGCGTCGAGCAACGCCAGGGCGTGCCCATCGAGACCGTGCGGGTGGGCGGAGACTGCCCGCTCGACGACCGCCTGCGTGCGCTGGTCGCGGCGGCTCAGGAGGCCATCGTCAACGCGGCCCGCCACTCCGGCGCGCCGGTCGTCGCGGTCTACGAGGAGGTGGAGACCGACCAGGTGACCGTGTTCGTGCGCGACCGCGGGCGCGGGTTCGATCCCGCCTCGATCCCGACCGACCGCGGGGGGATCGCCGAGTCGATCACCGGTCGCATGCAACGCAACGGGGGCGTCGCGGTGATCCGCTCGCGACCGGGCCAGGGCACCGAGGTCGAGCTCTCGATGAAACGGGTCCCGGCGTGACCCCGGCCGCGCTGCGGGTCTTCCTCGTCGACGACCACCACCTGTTCCGCAGCGGCGTGCGCGCCGAGCTCGGCGACGACGCCGACGTCGTCGGTGAGGCGTCGGAGGTCGACGCCGCCATCGAGATGATCTGCGAGCGGACGCCCGAGGTGGTGCTGGTCGACGTCCACATGCCGGACGGCGGGGGTGAAGCGGTGATCCGCGGCGTGCTCGCGCAGCATCCCGACGTCCGCTTCCTCGCCCTGTCGGTGTCCGACGCACCCGAGGACGTCATCGCCGTGATCCGGGCCGGCGCCCGCGGCTACGTCACCAAGACCATCTCCGGGCCCGAGCTCGTCGACGCCATCCGCCGGGTCGCGGCCGACGACGCGGTCTTCTCACCCCGTCTCGCCGGCTTCGTGCTCGACGCGTTCTCCCACGTGCCGCTCGACGCGGTCGACCCGGAGCTCGACCAGCTGACGGCCCGCGAGCGCGAGGTCCTCCGTCACCTCGCGCGGGGATACGCGTACAAGGAGATCGCGCGGCAACTCGACATCTCCACCAAGACGGTGGAGTCGCACGTGTCCTCGGTGCTGCGCAAGCTCCAGCTGTCGAACCGTCACGAGCTCACGCGCTGGGCGACCGAGCGCCGCATCGTGTGAGCAGGCGCCGGCTCAGCCGACCGTGATCCGGCGGCGGGCGAGCTGCCAACCACGCTCACCCTTCACCAGCACGTCGTCGTACTGGCCCATCGTGCGCAGCGTCGGCGTGGTCGCCGTCGAGCCGAAGAACATGAAGTAGGAGCGGGCGGTGGCGCGGTCCTCGCTCTCGACGTCGACGGCGATGGTGGTCAGGACGTGGCGGCTCTCGGTCCCGGGGCCCTGCAGCCCGCTGGCGCGCCGTTCCTGCGCGCCGGCCAGGATCTCGGCGTGGCCCTTCTTCTCGTTGGCGGTCATGCCGACCGCCGGGTTGTCGGGCATGCCCCACACCGCGTCCTCGGTGAACATCGTCAGGTACTCCTCGAGGTCGCCGGTGTCGGCGAGCTGCGCGATGCGCGCGAGGAGAGTGCGGATCTCGGCGTCGGCTCCCATCGGTGTTCCTTTCCTCAGACCGGCATCACGTTGCCGCCGTCGACGACGAGGACCTGGCCGTTGACCAGATCGGCGTCGCTCGAGGCGAAGAACACGGCCGGACCCACCATGTGCTCGGGTTCGGTGTTGCGCCGCATCGCCGACATGGTGGCGAACATCGGCTGGAAGTCGGACGGCACCTGCTTCTCGGTGGCCTCGGTGTTCACGAGCCCCGGCGCGATGCAGTTCACGGTGACGTTGAACTGGCCGAGCTGGCCCGCCATGTGGCGGGTGAGCCCCAAGACTCCCCACTTCGACTGCATGTACGCGTAGTTGCTGAGCTGGAAATCGTCGGGGTCGGCCGCCGAGCTGAGCTGGTGCAGGTACGCGGCGATCGACGCGATGTTGACGATGCGGCCCCAGCGCTGGCGTACCAGGTGCGGCGCGATCGCCTTGGCCATCACCCACTGTCCGTGCAGGTTCACGTCGAAGACCTGCTTCAGGTACTCGAGGCTGTTGTCGGCGCCGTTGTAGTCGCCGTAGATCGCCGCGTTGTTCACCAGGATGTCGACGGTCCCGAACCGCTCGATGGTCGCGTCGACCGCGCCCTGCGCGCTGGCGGGATCGGCGATGTCGGTGCGGACGAACTCGACGTCGCCGTCGCCGGCGAGGTCGCGCGCGGCGTTGCGGCCCTGCTCCTCGCCGATGTCGGCGATCATCACCTTGGCCCCCTCGGCGAGGAACCGGCGTGTGTACGCGGTGCCGATCCCGCTCCCCCCACCGGTGACGATCGCCACCCGGTTCTCGAGTCGCATGTGCTGGTCCCCCTCCTGTGGTCGATCAGTGCTCGGGCATCACGAAGTCGGGATGCTCGCGCGGGTCGTCGATCACGACGGTGTCGGCGCCGACGCCGTTGCGCTGGAAGATGTTGAGTGCGATCTGCTCCAGGATCTCGCGCGGCATCACGCATTCCACGCAGCTCGCGCTCTCGACGACCAGCTGCAGGTTCACCGTGCTGCCGTCGACTCCGGTGACCGTCATGTCGGCACCGTCGGCCTGCACCAGGCCCCGCAGCTCGTCGAGGGCGGGCGCAATCGTCGCCTCGTCCATGGGTCCACCTCCCCGGCAGGGATCGTGCGAGCACTCTACGGTCCCGGGCACCGACGGCCGCAAGCGCTCGGATCCGCCGGGTTCGCCCGCCCGGAGGCGGAGACATTGGTTGACCTGGAGAAGTAGCTTCGCCGCCATGCTGCACCCTCTCGACGAGTTCCCGGTCCACCAGACGCCCTTCCCGATGAGCCAGGTCGGCACCAGCGACAAGAACTTCTACGACCGCTGCTACTTCAACGCGCACGACCGCACCGGCGACATCTTCGTGATCACCGGTCTCGGCACCTACGCCAACCTCGGCGTGGTCGACGCCTACGCCACGGTCAAGCTGGGTGACACCGTGCACACCGCACGCTTCTCCGACGCGCTCGGCCCCGATCGCATGCACCAGCAGGTCGGTCCGTACCGCATCGAGGTCCTCGAGCCGCTCCAGCGCGTGCGAGTGGTGTGCGACGGCGACGACCACGGAGTCGGCTTCGACCTCACCTGGGAGGGCTCGTTCCCCGCGGTCGAGGAGGAGCCGCACGTGATCAGCAACGGGTTCCGCACCATCCTGCAGAGCTCGCGGTTCGCGCAGCTGGGAACCTGGACCGGTGAGGTGCGCGTCGACGGCACGACCCTCGCCGTCGACCCCGGCACCTGGCTCGGCAGCCGCGACCGCTCGTGGGGGATCCGCCCGGTCGGCGATGCGGACGCCCCGGGCCGCACCGCCGACGCGGGCGGAGGCGGCGGCTTCTGGTGGCTCTACGTGCCGCTGCGGTTCGAGGAGTTCCAGCTCATCGTGATGGCGCAGGAGCAGGCCGACGGCTACCGCACGCTCAACGACGCCAAGCGGGTGTGGGCCGACGGCCGGGTGGAGCAGCTCGGCTGGCCGGTGTACGACATCCGGTACCGCTCGGGGACGCGCCACCCGGACGGCGCCACGTTGCGGCTCCACGACCGGCGCGGCAACCCGGTCACGGTGGAGATCGAGACCCTCGGCTTCGTGCCCCTGCACCTGGGCCCCGGCTACGGCGACGCCGACTGGGCACACGGGCAGTGGAAGGGCCCCGGGTGGGCGGAGTCGGTGGTCGTGCGGCTCGACGATCCGGGAATCGTGCCGCGCATCCCGTTCGGCAACATCGACCACGTCGCCCGCGCGGTGTGCGACGGCGCCGAGGGCTTCGGCCTGTTCGAGCACGCCAGCATCGGCGCGCACGCGCCGACCGGCTTCGCCGATCTCATGGCGGTGGCGCCGTGAGCAAGGTCGCGGTCTCGAGGGCCGCCGAGGACGTCGCGCTGGTCGAGCTCGACGATCCCGGCCGGTACAACGCGTTGACCACCGCCATGGTGGGCGAGTTGCGCGAGGTGTTCGCCGGGCTGCGCAACGACCGCACGGTGCGGGCGGTCGTCGTCACCGGGCGCGGCAAGGGCTTCTGCGCCGGCGCCAACATGACCGGCGACGACGAGACCCCGACCGAGGCCCAGGACCGTGGACCCGTCGGCGCCATCCACTTCATCCAGGACAACCTCGCCCAGCTGATGCTCGCCATCCACGAGCTGCCGCAGCCCGTCATCGCCGCGGTGCACGGCGCCGCCGTCGGCGGGGGGCTCGCCATCGCGCTCGCCGCCGACCTGCGTGTCGCCAGCCAGGACGCGATCTTCGGGGCGCAGTTCATCCGGGTCGGGCTGTCGGCATGCGACGTCGGCTGCAGCTACTGGCTGCCACGGGTGGTCGGCCCGACCATCGCCGCCGAGCTCATGCTCACGGGGCGCCGGTTCGACGCCGAGGAGGCCCTGCGGTTCGGGATGCTGAACCGCCTGGTGGAGCGCGAGGCCCTGCTCGACGCCGCGCTCGAGCTCGCCGGGCTGATCACCGCCAACAGCGAGTACGGCGTGTACATGACCAAGCTCGGGATGTGGGCGAACCTCGACGCGCCGAGCCTGCGGCACGCGATCGAGCTCGAGAACCGCACGCAGGTGCTCGGCACCTTCACCCGCAACATGACCGAAGCCGGGCGCGCGTTCGTGGAGAAGCGCGACCCCACCTGGAACCCCATGTGACCCACGGTGCGGGGCGTCGGAGATCAGGTGATGCGGTAGTTCGGCGGGCGTTCCTCGGCGCGGGCGGCGCGGAACTCGGCGAAGTCCTCGGAGGTGTACACGAGCATCTGCGCGAGCAGCTCGTCGTGGATCGCCTTCTGCACGGTCGGCGTCGAGATGTCGAGGAGGTTCTGGCGCCACGCGCGCACCGCGAGGGGTGACATCGACGCGATGGTGGAGGCGACGCGGTGCGCCTCGTCGTCGAGGTCGGCGCGCGCCACCACGCGCGACACGATCCCGTGTCGCAGCGCCTCGTCGGCGTCGAGGACGCGGGTCGTCAGCACGAGGTCGCTCACGAGCGACGGCCCACAGATCTGGAACAGCCGGGCGGTGCCGCCGGAGTCGGGGATCAAGCCGTGGGCCAGCTCGGGGAGGCGGAACTTGGCGTCGTCGGCGGCGATGCGCACGTCGCACAGCAACGACCGTTCCCACATCCCGCCGATACACCAGCCCTGGATCGCACAGACGATCGGGACCCGGGGCGGGACGAGGAAGCGATGCGTCTTGGCGTGACCGAAGGCGATGTAGCGGTAGTCGCTCTCACCCTCGCCACGGTTGCCGAGCTCGCTCACGTCGCGCCCGGCGGAGAACGCGCGGCCCTCGGCGCGCCAGAGCACGCAGTAGATGTCGTCGCGCGCTTCGAGCTCCTCGAACGCGGCCCAGAGCCGCGCTTCCATGTGGTCGCTCATGGCGTTCAACTGGTCCGGCCGGTCCAGCGTGAGCACCGCCAGGTGCCCGTCGTAACTGACCCGCACGTCGCCGTTGGCCATGGCGGGAATCTAGGTCAGCCGGGTCCGCCGATCGTGAGGCGAACGTCGCCGGACGGCCGCCGCGAGGGCGCGACGGAGGCCCCGGTGGGGCGTCCGGCCTTCGGTTCGCCACAATGGCGGCGGACACCGCACGAACGACGAACAACGAACGAGGAGCGCGGGCGATGCACGACATCCTGATCCGGGGCGGGACGGTCGTCGACGGCACCGGGGCGGGCGCCCGACGCGCCGACGTGCGCGTGCGCGACGGCGTCATCGCCGAGGTCGCGCCCGACCTCGCGCCCGACGGCGAACCGCCCGTCGACGCGTCGGGCGCGTACGTCACACCCGGGATCATCGACACGCACACGCATCTCGACGGCGCGATGTGGTGGAACCCCGCGCTCGACCCGCTGCCGTCGTACGGCAACACGTCGATGGTGTTCGGGAACTGCGGCAACTCCATCGCCCCGCTCGCAGCCGGCGCGCAACGCGACGAGATCGTCGATCTGCTCTGCTTCCTCGAGGACCTACCGCTCGAGGCGTTCCGCCGCGAAGTGCCGTGGACGTGGGAGCGGTGGCCGGAGTACGCCGACGCCCTCACCGGTCAGCCCACCACCGTGCACGTCGGCGGGTACCTCGGCCACCTCGCGTTGCGCACCTACGTGATGGGCGAGGACGCCTGGACGCGCGCGGCAACCGCCGACGAGGTGGCGCGGATGGCGTCGCTGCTCGACGACGGCCTGCAGGCCGGCGCCATGGGTCTGTCGGTCAACCACTTCGACAAGGACCGTGCCCTGCGGCCGGTGCCCGGTTACTTCGCCGACGACGACGAGTACCGCGCGTTGTTCGCGGTCGTCGCCCGGCACCGCCCGGCGACCGTGCAGATGATCACACGGTTCAACGATCCCGAGCACGACGTGGAGGACGCCGAGCGCTTCGGCCGGCTGTGTCGCGACGCGGACATCCGCGCCCAGTGGCCGGGCATGCCGATGAACGTGCGCGACGACGCGCGTCGACCGCTTCTGTGGGACACGCACCACCGCCTGCAGGCGAGCGGCAGCGACTTCTGGCCCGCGGTGCCGTTCAAGCCGCTGGCGCCGTTCTTCGGCTTCGAGCGCTCGATCGTGTTCCAGCGCGTCCCCGCCTGGAACGAGTTGGTGAACGGCCCCGACGACGCCAAGCGGCCGACCCTCGCCGATCCCGCGTGGCGCGATCGCGCCCGGGCGGACTGGGATGCCCGCACCCGTTCGTCCCTCTCCCGGATCGACCGGCCCCACGAGATGCTGCTCGCCATCTCCGAGACCGGCGCCGGCCCGCTCGACTGCTCGCTCGCCGACTACGCCGCGCAGCGCGGTCTGCACATCTCGGACGCACTGGCGGAGTGGGTCCTCGCCAACGGCATCCGCTCGATCATGGTCGGCACACCGGAGGAGCTGGCCGAGGACGACATCGTCGCCGCGCTGCGCGAGCCGCGCACCATCTCGAACATCAACGACAGCGGTGCACACCTGCAGCTGTTCTCCGGCGCGGGAGAGCACCTCTACCTCTTCACCCACTACGTACGCGACCGGCAGCTGCTCGGCATCGAGGAAGCGGTGCACGTGCTCACCGGCCGCACCGCGGCGTTCTTCGGGCTCGCCGACCGCGGCGTGATCGCGCCGGGGCGCATCGGTGATCTCGCGGTGTTCGCGCTCGACGAGATCGAGCTCCAGCGGGAGGAGCGTCGCTACGACGTACCTCACGGCACGTGGCGGTTCACCCGGCCCCCGGCCGGCATCCGTGCCACCGTCGTGGCCGGCACGCCCACCTGGCTCGACGGGTCCGACACCGGCGCGCGGCCGGGCGGCCTCCTCCGCCCCGGTTGAGCGATCAGTTCCGGAAGCGGACGCGGTCTCACCACACAACCCGAGGAGGACGACGATGCACGACCTGCAGCCCACCACCCGCCGCCTGGCGACGCTCGTCGAACGCGTCGACGACTCGCAGCTCGGCGCCCCCACGCCGTGTCCCGACTACACCGTCGCCGACCTCCTCGACCACATCGGCCGCTTGGCAGTGGCGTTCACGTCGGCGGCGCGCAAGGAGGACGGCACCAACGCCTCGCCGCCCCCGCTCGGCGACCGCGCCAACCTGGGCGACGACTGGCGCACGCGCATCCCGCGCGACCTCACCGGGCTCGGCGACGCGTGGGGCAGCCCCGACGCCTGGGAGGGCTCCACCAAGATCGCGGGCATGGAGATGCCGGCGGGCGTCGTCGGCACCGTCGGGCTGAACGAGGTCGTCACCCACGGGTGGGACCTCGCGCGCGCCATCGGTCAACCGTTCGACGCCGACCACGACAGCATCGAGGGCTGCCTCGAGTTCATCGGACCGATCTCGGAGCCCGGCGCCGAGGCCAACCGGGCGCCGGCCTTCGGGCCTGCGGTCACGCCCCCCGAGGACGGGTCACGCGTCGACCGGTTGATCGCGCTCACCGGCCGCGATCCCGGCTGGACGGCCTGAGCTTCGCGTTCTCGCAGCCTCGCCTGCAGACGCCGCCGATCAGCCGATCGCGGGCGCGTCGTCGTCGGCTCGTCCGCGCAGGAAGCTGATCCACCAGGCGTTGAGGTACGCGGCCGCGGCGAGGTAGGTCGAGCGGTGCGTCAGGTCGGCTGCCGCCGCGTCGATGCACGCGAGCGTGTACTTGACCCGGTGGGCGTCGTGCGCGGTCGCGGCCGACGTGGCGAGCGCGGCGACCGTGGCCTCCGGCTCGGCGGCGTGCCAGGCGGCGGCCGCGGCTGCTGCGGGCGCGTCGTCGAGGGCCTCGGCCACGTCGGCACCGTTCGGTGGGGGGACGGCGTCGAGGTCGACGTGGCCGCGGCCCTGGGTCGCCCAGTGGGCCACGAGGTAGGCCGCGGCGACGAACACCGCACGGGCCGGGTCCGAACCCGCACTCGCCACGAGCAGTGGCGCCTGCGCCAGGGTCAGGCAGTGCGTCCACCCGAACGGCGCCTGCTGGGGCGGCCCCTGGAGCATCGCCTGCGCGGCGAAGCGCAGGAGCGCGAAGGGTGGCGCGGCCGGGGCGCGGAAACCGCCGTCGTCGTCGAGCAGCCCGTCGAGCGCACCGTGCGCCTGCGCGTGCTCGACCATCGGCGCGATGAACAACGACGGTGGCGGGTCGACCACGTCGACCCGCGTCAACGCCTCCAGGAGCTCCCCGGTCCGCAGCCCGGACTGGTCGGGCACCGAGATCGTTCGGGGCACCGCGATGCGGTGCTGCGAGGCGGTGGCGAGCTCGCGCGCAGGATGCCGCAGCATCTGGCCCGGCAGTCCCCGGGGCTGGGTGCGTCCCAGCAACGCGAGGTAGATGTTGCCGTGCCCGGCCGCCGACAGCCGGTCGACCACCACGTCGGTCAGTGCCGCCACCAACTCGTCGGGACGGCACCGCGCGCCGAGCCAGTCGGCGGCCGCGTCGACATCGTCGAGCTCCTCGCGCTCCACCGCAGCTGCGAGCCTTCGCCACGCGTCCGGTGGCGAGGCGTAGCCCTGCGGGCGCGGCTCGGCCACCGGTGGTCCACTCGCCTCGTACGCCGCGCCCAGTGCCTCGATCCGCCCGCGGGCGGCGTCGCGCGCTGCGGGCGCGACGTACGGCAGCAGCGCGGCACGCGCCATCAGCTCGAGCGGCGCGTGCAGCACGAACGATCCCTTGCCGTCTGCCACCGCCGCACGCGGCACGCCGATCCGGCGCGCCACCCCGGCGACGAGGCGGTGGTCGTCGAGCACTTCCCTCACGCGAGGACCTCGGGGTTCACGACGTTGGTCGGCGCGCCGGCGGCAAAGGCGTTGATCTGGTCGAACACGTCGGCGAACTGGAGCTCCCACTCCTCCGCCGTCACGTACCCGATGTGGGGTGTGCACACGACGTTGTCCAGGGTGAGGAGCGGGTCGGCCGGATCGCGCAGCGGCTCGGTCTCGTACACGTCGACCGCGGCCGCACCCGGCCGCCCGGCGCGCAACGCCGTGACCAGCGCGCCCGGCTCGACGAGCCCGGCCCGGCTGGTGTTCACGAACACCGCGTCGGGCGCCATGGCCGCCAGGTCGTCGACGGTGACGATGCCGCGGGTGGCGTCGAGGAGCCGGAGGTGCACCGACACGACGTCGCTGGTGCCGAAGAACTCCCCGCGCGACCCCGGGACGGTGAGGCCGTCGGCGGCGGCGCGGGCCCGGGCGGCCTCGCTCCCCCACACCTGCACGTGCATGCCGAAGGCCTGCCCGTAGTGCAGGACCTCCCGGCCGATGCGGCCGTAGCCGTAGACCCCGAGGGTCCTCGACCGCAAGGTGTGGCCGACGCCCGCCTGCCAGCCGCCACTGCGCAGCGACGCCATCTGCTGGGGGATCCGGCGCGCCGCCGCCAGCACCAGCCCCCACGTGAGCTCGGCCGTCGCGTACGACGGCGAGCCCGCGTGCATGTCGGACGACACGACGATGCCGAGCTCGGTGCAGGCGCCGACGTCGATGTGTGGGTACACGCTGCGCTGGCTGATGAGACGGAGCTTCGGCAGTCGCGCCAACAACGGTCCGCGAACCGGCGTCCGCTCGCGGATGAGCACGAGCGCCTCGGTGTCGGCCAGCCGCGACGCCAACTCGTCCACGTCGTCGACGTGGTCGGTGAACACCGTGACCTCGTGGTCGTGGAGCTTCGCGAAGCACGGCAGCGTCCGCAGCGTGTCGAACCAGTCGTCGAGGATCGCGACCTTCATGGGTCTCCTGTCGTCGGCGGGCCCGGCGCGTTACAGCATGAACGAGGACTCCTCTATCGCCAACCGCACCCGGGAACAGCGCTGGAGCGCGACGCTGCCGAAGTACGCGTGTTGCTTGACGGTGTGGGCGTCGCGAAAGCAGCGCTGGAGCACATGGTCCGACCGGATGGCGCTCGCCCCACTGAGCTCGAGCGCGGTGTCGACCGCGACCAGCGCGGCGTGCATGACCTCCAGCGCGGCCAGCCGGATGCTCGCACGCTGGGTGATCGACGGGGCGTCGCCGTTGACGGCCGTCACCCACAGCGAGCCGATCTCGTCGAACACGAACGCCCGAGCCGCCCGCAGCCGCGCCTCGGCCCGGGCCATGGCGACGAGCGCGGCGGCGTCGTGGGCGATCGGCTCCGCGGTGCCGGCCCGGACCTTGGTGGGTGCGAGCGCGGCCAGCTCGTCGAGCGCGCGGCGAGCGATGCCGAGGGGCACACCGACGAACGCGACGCCGGCCAGCGTGAAGAAGGGCAAGCGCCACAGCGGGCCGTCGTGACGCGCCGGCTCGAAGAACGGACTGATGGTCAGCTCCTCCGGCACCGGCACCGACTCGGCGACGACGTCGTTGCTGCCCGTGGCCCGCAAACCCATCACGTCCCAGTGCTCGACGACCTCGCCGGCCGCGCCGGGGAACCACGCCAGGCGCCAGTCGGGCCCGCGGTCGGGGACCATGCGCGGGGCGTCGCCGTCGAACACGAAGCCGCCCATGACGAACCACTCGGCGTGTCGGCAGCCGCTCGCGAACGGCCAGCGTCCCGACACCGAGTACCCGCGAGGATCGACGGGCACGAGCCGACCGGTGGGTGCGAACACCGTCGCCGACGTGAAGTCGGCGTCGGGGCCGAAGGTCTGCCGCGCCACCGCGGGCTCCAACCACGCCGCGAACGCCGACCCGCCGGCACCGATGGTGGCCGTCCACCCGGCCGAGCCGTCGGCCCGGCTCAGCTCCTCGATGAGCTCCACGAACGCCTGCGGCTCGAGCTCGAAGCCGCCCAGCGCCCGGGGCTGCAGGGCGCGGAACAGCCCCGCGCGCCGGAAGCGGTCGACCAGGTCGACGGGCATGGTGCCGGCGTGTTCGGCCTCCTCGGCCCGTGCCGACACCTCGTGCCCGAAGGCCCGGACGGTCGAGAGAAGGCTGGAGGGGGCATGGTCCTGCGGGGTGCGGTGGAGCGTGTCGGTCGTCATGGCGTCGTCCTCAATCGGGTACAGTGGTCTGTATCTGATACAGGAGTATGTAACGAATGAGTGAGGACGTCAAGCGCGCGGGTCCGCGGCGGTACGACTCGAGCCGCCGGCAGGCACGCGCACAGGAGAGCCGGGCCGCGGTGTTGCGCGCCGCGCTCGACCGCTTCCTCCAGCACGGCTACTCCTCCACGACCATCGCTCAGGTCGCGGACGACGCAAGCGTGTCGGTGGAGACGGTCTACAAGACGTTCGGAAACAAGGCCGGCCTGCTCAAGGCGGTGTTCGACGTGGCGGTCGCGGGCGACGACGAGCCCGTCCCGATGGCCGAGCGTGATGACATCCAGCGAGTGATCGCGGAGCCCGACGCGGCGCGCAAGCTCGCGCTCTACTTCGACCACGTCGTCGATGCCATGCCGCGCACCGCACCTGTGCAGCTCCTCGTGCGCGACGCGGCGGCGACGAACGACGACGCGGATGCGGTGTGGCAGCAGCTGCGCCGCGAGCAACTCGAAGCGATGACCCAGTTCGCGGCGCGACCTCGACGCCACGGGCCAGCTGCGGGTACCGGCGACGACGGCCCGCGACCTGCTGTGGACCTACCACTCGCTGGAGCTCTACGAGCTGCTCGTGCTCGAACGCGGTTGGTCCCGGAAGCGCTACCGAGCGTTCCTGCTCGACGCGCTGGTTGCCGCCCTGCTCAGGGCGTGACCGGCGGCAGCACGGCTTCGACCAGCGCGCGCACGTCACGCTCGTCGAACGGCGAGTTCGTCATGAGTCGGGAGTAGAAGAGCGGGCCCAGCAGGCACAGCACGACCAACGCCACGTCGGTGCTCGCCGGGAGCTCACCGCTCACGATCCCGGCTTCGACCACTGCGGCGAGCTCGGCGCGCCGGGCGGCCGAGTAGGTGTGGTGGAACCTGGCGACCGCCGGGTCGCGCTCGGCGCCGTCGACCAGCGCGGGAATGCACGCCGCGAACGGCGAGTCGGCGAGGACGCGCGCGACGTGCTCGAGCATGACGACGAGCTGCTCCCGGTACGAACCCGAGTGGTCCACCGGTCGCATCTGGGCGTGGAACGTCTCGAGCGCGTCGCTGATGACCGCAAGGCCGTCGGGCCAGTGCCGGTAGAACGTCGACTTCGCGATGCCCGCCCTCGCCGCCACCGACTCCACGGTGAAGGCCCCGTAGCCCACCGCGCCCAGCTCCTCGACCGCGGCCCGGAGCACCGCTTCTCGGGACCGCCGGGCCCGCGGGTCGCGGCTGACCGCGCTCGGACGCCCGTCGCGGGCCGCGGCAGTCGTGAAGCTCGTCGAGGTCGGGGGCACGGCCCCGATTCTCGCGCTTGACCGGCGATGTATCGAACGCGTACGTTCGACAGATTGCGGACCGAGGAGGACCATCGTGCCGAGCGTGACCGTCCGCTACATCGTCGACGACGTCGACGCCGCCATCGCCTTCTACGCCGACCGCCTCGGCTTCGAGGAGGTCATGCACCCGGCGCCCACGTTCGCGATGCTCGTGCGAGGTGAGCTGCGACTGGTGCTGAGCCGGCCGAGCTTCGCACCGGGTGGCGGTCAGGTCGTCGGCGACCGGGTGCCCCAGCCCGGCGGGTGGAACCGCTTCGCGCTGGAGGTCGAGGACGTCGACGCCGCGTTCGCCGAGCTGCGTCGCCACGATGTGGCGTTCCGCGGCCCGATCGTCGACGGCGTCGGCGGCCGGCAGGTCATCGCCGAGGACCCCTCGGGCAACCCGGTCGAGCTCTTCCAGCCCACGATCCCCGAAGCGCGGCTCGACGCGCGCTGCAGCGCGGCACCGCGCGCGGCGAGCCGGGTTCGGGGGAGACCGGCCTCGAGAACTAGTTGCTGTTCTGCATCTACTGTTAGAGTGCACGGATATGGCGGCCCAGGGCGAGCTCGGTCAGGCAGTCGAGGCGTCCATGGCGGTCTCCCGCGTCCTGCACGGCATCTCGGGCCGGTCGGCGGCGGAGCTCCCGTACGAGCTCACGCTGCCGCAGCTCCGCGCGCTCGTCGTCCTCGACGACGACGCCTCGGTGACGGTCAAGGCCCTTGCCGCCCGCCTCGGCATCCAGCCCTCGACCACGACCCGGCTCGCCGACCGCCTGGTCGCGAAGGAGCTCATCGAGCGAGTGCCGAGCGTGCACGACCGACGGGAGGTCCTGCTGTTCTTGTCGCCCGCCGGGCGGCAGGTCGTGCGCACCGCCATGGAATTACGCCGTCGCGCCATCGAGGAGATCCTGGCGACGCTGTCGGACGCCGAGCTCACCGCGATCGGGGACTCCTTCGCGGTGTTCGCGGCCGCGGGCGAGAGCGTCGCCGATCCGCTCGCACTCGACGCCTTGTGACGACGATCGAGCGACCGCCTCCGTCGACCTCGTCGTCGGTCACCGTCTCCATCGCACGTCGATCGGGCTCGAACCCGGGTCGGGACGCCCGCGCAGGAGGCGCGGGAGCGCTCGAGCCATCTTGGCGGCTCGCGCCTTGGCGCGGTCCGCCACCGCGCCGTCGAAGAGCTCGTCGACCGTCTCGTCGAAGAGCTCGAGCCAACGATCGAAGTGCGCGCCGGTCAACGGCGTCCGCCGATCCACCGGCACGTGCGCGCGGAGCGGATTGCCCTCGTACGCTGCAGTACCGAAGAGCTGACCCATCCAGAAGTCGGTGACGACCGCGATGTGGCCCGGCCAGTCGACGTGCGCGGCGCGGAACACCGGACCGAGGATGTCGTCCATCGCCGCCGCCCGGTAGAAGGTCCGGACCAGGAGCTCGACGTCGTGGCGCGTCGCGATGTCGCGACCCTGGTGGTCGAAGAGATGCGCCCAGCACGCGGGATCGCCGCCGACGTCCTCCATCACGCGACCGCGAAGCCGATCGCCGTGCCGCTGACGACCACGATCCCGAACAGCATTTGCCAGACGCCGACGACCTTCGCCGGTCGTGCCGTGCCGCGGCTCCAGGCAAACTGCGCGACCGCCACGGCCAGCACGCACACCGCGCCAACTGCGGCGTCGGCGTCGACCGCGCAGGCCACGACCGCGCCCACCACGCCGGCCACCTGGGCCACGTCACTGGCGACCCGCGGGGTCGCCTGCGAGCGAGCTCGCGTCACCTGCACGCGTGCGAACGTGACCGAAGCAATGGCGCGCGCCGCCAGCAGGATCCATGCGGCGATGGCGACCGAGGTCGTGCCGCCTCCGGCCACCACGATCGCGGCCACGCTCGCAGTGATGCCGACCGCGCCGCACAGCTCGGGAACGAGACGCCGCCCCCGGCTGCGGGCGTCGAACGAGAGCTCGATCGCGAAGAGGGGCGCCGCGACCAGCCACGGCAGCAGCCAACGGGCGCCCGCGAGTGCCAGTGCGGCCGCGACCGCGCCGGCCAGCAGCGCGAGCTCGGCCCCGGCGAGGAGCGCGGCGAGGCGGGTCCGTGGGAGGTGGCGCCGACGGCGCCGGTCGACCAGCACCACCTTCATCGGGGTGCGGACCAGGAACGCGAGCAGTGCGGCGGCGGCGATCGCCGCACCGGCCGCCGACCAGGCGATCAGGAGCCCGAGCACCGCGGGCTCGGCGGTGAGGCCCCAACCACCGTGCTCGGCCGGCACCAGCAGCGAGCGCACGCTCGCACGCGGTCCGGGCCGCGGCTCGGGGCGGTCGAGCGCGGGGTCCATGCAGCCAGACAATAGCTGCCGTCCTGCACATGTCCTCCGACGGCGCCCGTCACCCCTTGCCGGAGGTTCCCTTCCCGACCGCCCCTTTCCATCCGCTCCACGCGCGCCTATCGTCCGGTTTTTCCGCTTCTTCTGTTCTTCCACAGGCGGGATCGATTGACGAGGGGGGTCCGCTCATGGCCGTCGACGAAGCTCGGGTCGAGGAGTTGGTCGGCCAACTCGCTGGGCACATGACCGGCGCTGCGCTGTGCCTCGCCATCTGGCTCGGGGACGAATTGGGCTACTACCGGGCGATGGCCGGTGCCGGCCCCCTCGCCGCGGACGACGTGGCCGCCAAGGCCGGCTGCAATCCTCGCCTGACGCGGGAATGGCTCGACGGCCAGGCGGCGGCGGGGCTGCTCGCCTACGACGCCGTGAACGACGCCTATGCGCTGTCCGACGAAGCCGCCATGGTCCTCGTGGATGAGTCGGCGCCGACGTTCATGGCTCGGGGCATGAACTCGATGGTCGCGTTGTCGATCGACGCCGACAAGCTCCGCGACGTGTTCCGGAGGGACGGCGCGATGAGCTGGGGTGACCATCATCCGTGTCTCTTCCGCGGCACGGAGTGGTTCTTCCGTCCCGGGTACCGCACGTTTCTCACCTCGGAGTGGATCCCGGCGCTCGACGGTGTCGAAGCGAAGCTGCACTCAGGGGCGCAGGTCGCAGACATCGGCTGTGGACACGGCGCATCCGTCGTCGTCATGGCCACGACGTACCCGGAGTCGACGATCCACGGCTTCGACTTCCATCCCGCGTCGATCACGACCGCGCAGGAGCGCGCACAGGAGGCGGGGGTCGCGGCACGGACCGAGTTCGCGGTCGCCGATGCGAAGGAGTATCCGGGAGCCTACGACCTCATCTGCTTCTTCGACTGCCTCCACGACATGGGCGACCCGGTGGGGATCGCCCGATACGCGCGCGAGCACCTCGCGCCCGGCGGAACCGTGCTCCTGGTCGAGCCGATGGCGCTCGACGGCCGAGCGACGAACATCGCCGAGAATCCACTCGCCGCGCTCCTCTACACCGCGTCGTCGATGATCTGCACGCCCAACTCGTTGTCCCAGGAAGTCGCGCTCGGGCTCGGCGCACAGGCGGGAGAGGGACGCCTCCGCGAGATCTTCGACGCCGCCGGCTACCGCCACTTCCGGCGCGCGACCGAGACCCCGTTGAACATGATCCTCGAAGCGCGCGCCTGACCGAGTACACCGCCACGCCGTCGGCGTAGGTTGGTGGCGTGCTCCTCGGCGGCTCACGCGATCACGACGACGCTCCGGGCCACCTCCCCGCGCTCGGTCTCGCCGATCGCGAGGTCGAACTCGTCGAGGGGGTGGGTCGTGGAGCGCAGCGTGTCGAGGTCCAGATCGCCCGCCGCGTAGAGACGCGTGATGCGGGCGATGTCACGCTCGGGCACGTTGCGGCCGCCGGTGGTACCGAGCAGTCGTCGTTCGCCGAAGAGCGCCCGGCCGTCGATCGGGATCGCCGCGCCGGCCGGCGGCGAGCCGACCATCACGCAGCGGCCGCCGGCACAGGTCGACGCGAATGCCTGCGCGACCAGTTCGGGGCGGCCCACCACCTCGAACGCCACGTCGACCCCACCGGGCACGACGCGGTGAATGGCTTCGACGAGCGACTCGTCGCCGGGCGTGAGCGCGTGGGTGGCACCGAGGTGCTCCGCGAGCGCCAGCTTCCTCGGATTCGCGTCGAGCGCGACGATCGTCGTCGCGCCGGCGATCCGGGCACCCTGCACCACGTTGAGCCCGACACCGCCACAGCCGACGACCGCCACCGATTCGCCCGGCTGCACGTCGGCGACGTTGAACACCGACCCGAGGCCCGTCGTCACACCACACCCGGCCAGGCAGATCACGTCGAGCGGGAGCCCGGGATCCACCTTCACCATCTGTTCGGACCGCAGCACCGCGCGTTCGGCGAGGCTTCCGATCCCCACCATGGGGTACACCGGCGCGCCGCCGAGGCGCAGACGGGTGCTCCCATCGGCCATCCGGCCCGAGATCGCGGCGACGCGCGCGGCCCCGTCGCACAGCACGAACCGGCCGGCACGGCACGACTCACACTGGTGACACGGGCCGTAGAGCGCGAGCACCACGTGATCGCCCGGCTGCACCGTCGTCACACCGTCGCCGACGGCCTCCACCACGCCCGCGCCTTCATGCCCGAGCACCATCGGAAACGCGTCGAGCACGGAGCGACCGTGCACGACGTGCAGGTCCGACCCGCAGATGCCGGAGGCAACGACGCGCACCAGCACCTCGCCCGCGCGCGGCGCTTCCACGTCGATCTCCTCGAGCGCCGCCGTGCCGTCCCGGTCTCGCACGACGACGGCTCGAGCGCGCATGGCGTGACCTCCACAGCCGGGCCAACCATCGAGAGGAGCTGATCGGCGTGACGCAATCGTACGACGCACCCCCTCGCACGCCAGGTGAGTCCCGACCGCGAACTCCGGCACGCGTGATCTCGGCCGACTGCCACGTGAACGAACCGCCGCACGTGTTCGACCACGCACCCCGTTCGTTGCGCGATCGCCTCCCGAAGCTGCGGCGCGCCGCCGACGGTGGCGACGGGTGGAGCTTCGACGGTGGGCCCCCGAAGCGGAGCTTCGGCATCGAAGCCACGGCGGGTCGCGAGGACCTGGGGAAGAAGCTCTCGGGGCTGCGGTTCGACGAGATCCTGCCGGGCAACTACGACGGTGCCGCCCATGTCGACGACATGCGTCGCGACGGTGTCGACGTGTCGGTCGTCTACCCCAACAACGCGATCTTCACGTACGTCGAACCGGATCGGGAGCTCGCCCTCGCCTGCATGCGCTCCTACAACGACTGGGTCCTGGACGAGTTCCAGGGTGCCGCACCGGCACACATCGTCGGGCTCCCGATGCTGCCGGTCGACGACGGGATCGACGTGTGCATCGCCGAGCTCGACCGCTGTCTCGGAAAGGGTGCACGGGCCGCGTTCATCCCGGGCTTCCCGGTCCGGCCGTACCACGACCCGTGGTACGACGCGCTGTACGCGCACGCCGCCGGCGCAGGCGTGCCGCTCACCTTCCACCGGACGTTCGGCGGCAGGCCCTCCGAAGCCGACTACGACGAGCTGGTGGAGCAGAAGATCTCCGCCGCCGGAACCGTCTATCGGTTCTTCGCCGCGGTCCGCCCGTTCACGTACATGGCGATGGGGGGCGTCTTCGATCGTCATCCGGACCTGCGCATCGTCGCCGCCGAGGTGAACTGCGGGTGGCTGCCGTTCTGGGCACAGACGATGGAGCAGAACCTCGACATCCGCGCCGACCTCGACGACCCGACCGTCGCGACGTCGGCGTCACCCGCGGAGCTGCTCGGGCGCAACCTCTTCGTCACCGTGCTCGACGACCACGTCGGGTTCCGGCTCATGCAGGACTATCCCTGGCTCGTCGACGCGGCGATGTACTCCACCGACTACCCGCACAGCGTCACGCTGTGGCCCAACTCGCGCGAGCACATCGCCCGCCTCACCGCGGCGCTCTCCGATGCGACCGCGCACAAGGTGCTGGCCGGGAACGCCGAGCGCGTGTTCGGTGTCTGAAGCAGCCGTCGACCGCAGTCGTGCGTTCGTGCTCGGCGACGGCCGGACGGCGGTGCCCGAGCCCGACGTGAAGGCGGCGCTGCGGCGGCTCGGCGTGACGACGCCCCCCGCCGTCGCCATCGAGGCCGGGAGCGTCGACTCGAGCGTCGTCACCGGGTTCTCCGGCCCGCTCGTGGTGAAGGCGTTCGGGGGCGGGATCGTGCACAAGACCGACGTCGGCGCGGTGCGCCTCGGCGTCGCACCCCACGAGCTCCCGGACGCCATGGCTCGCATGTCGGCCGTGCTCGCCGGTCACGGCCTGGCACCCGTGGGCTTCCTGGTGGAGGAGCAGTGCGAGCAAGCTGGTGGCGTCGAGCTCCTCGCCGGCGTCGTGCGCCGCGAGCCGTTCGGCCTGGTGGTGGCGTTGGGGCTCGGCGGCACCCTCGCCGAGGCGTTCGACCAGGTGGCGGTGCGTCTGTTCCCACTGACCGCCGCCGACGCTCGCGATCTCATCGCGGAGATCCCCGGCGCGCCCGCGCTCACGGGGGGCCGCGGCATGACCCCGATCGATCACGATGCGCTCGTCGCATTCCTCCTGGCCCTCGCCGGTGCCGACGGACTCGCGGCCCGGCTGGGTGACGAGCTCGACGAGCTCGAGTGCAACCCGGTGCTCGCCACCGGCGACGCCGCCGTGGCGCTCGACGCCCGCCTGGTGCTGCGAACCGCGCCGGGCGACGCCAGCACTTCGGCCGAGCTCGGTCCGACGGTGACCGACTTCACACGGCTGTTCGCGCCTCGCGCGGTGGCGGTCGCGGGCGCGTCGAGCCGCGGTGGGGGGTTCGGGAACCGGGCGCTCGCCGCGTACCGCGCGTTCGGTTGGGACGAGCACCTGTTCGCGCTCCATCCGACCGCGACCGCGGTCGACGGCGTGCCCGCGGTGGCCAGCATCGCGGAGCTCGCCGAGCCCGTCGACTACCTGCTGGTGGCGGTGCCCACCGAGGGGTGCGCGCCGCTCGTGCGCGCCACCGCCGGTCGCGTCCCGTTCGTGCACGTGATCAGCGGCGGATTCGAGGAGGTGGGGCCAGCCGGGCTGGCGCGCGGCCGCGAGCTGCTCGATGCGGCGCGCGCGGTCGGCACACGGCTCGTCGGGCCGAACTGCATCGGCGTGTACTGCCCCGCGGGGCGCCAGACGTTCCAGCTGCACGCGCCGCCGGACGCGGGTTCGGTCAGCGTCGTCTCGCAGAGCGGTGGTCTCGCCGGCGACGTCGTCATCGCCGGCGCTGCCCGCGGCCTCCGGTTCGCCAAGGTGTTGAGCGCGGGCAACGCGATCGACGTGTCGCCGGCCGAGGTCGCCGCCTGGCTGCTCCACGACCCCGACACGGCGGTGATCGGGCTCTACCTCGAAGGCTCGTCGGGCGCAGCCGGGCTCGTCGACGTGCTGAGACGGGCGCGGGGCGTCAAACCCGTGGTGCTGCTCGTCGGTGGGCGGAGCGAGCAGGGCGCGGCAGCGGTGGTCTCCCACACGGGGTCGCTGACACCCGAGCCACGGTTGTGGGATGCCGTGGCGAGGTCGACGTCCTGCACGACGGTGCACACGCTCGAGCACTTCCTTGCCGCGCTCACGTACCTGCAGCGCTGGTCCGGTACCGCCGGGGAGACCACCGCGGGGACGCCGGGTCACGTGCTCGTCGTGGGGCCCGGTGGGGGTGCGTCGGTGCTCGCCACCGACGCGTGCGACCGCGCCGGTCTCGTGCTCGCGCCGACGACGCCGGCGGTGCGCGACGAGCTCGAGGCCATCGGACTCGGTGCCGGTACGTCGGTCGCCAACCCGCTGGAGATCCCGTTCGGGCCGGCCGCACCGGTGGATGCGCTCCGGAGCGTCCTCGGTCCCGTCCTCGCTCGCGAGTCGTTCCCCGACGTCCTCGTCCACGTCAACGTCGCGGCGTACTACGGCTACGGCACCGAGGGGCTGCGGCCGCTCGCCGCGCAGCTCGGCGACCTCGCCGTCGCGCCGATCGGCGACACCCGGATCGCTGTGGTGCTGCGCAACCTGGGGGTCGCGACGCCCGCCGATGCCCACCTGATCGCGTCCGCCGCCGACGACGTCGGTCTCGTCACCTTCGTCGATCTCGACGAGGCCGCGATCGCCATCGACGCCACTTCCCGCTTCGACCGCGAGCGACGCGGCCTCGCGCCCTCGGGGCTCGCTCCGTGACGGCTCACCCGTTCCGTGACCGGGCGGCGATCGTCGGTGTCGGCGCGACGCCCTACTCGAGGGATTCGGGTGTGAGCACGCTCACGCTCGCGTTGCGCGCCATCACGGCCGCGCTCGCCGACGCCGGTCTCACCGTCGCCGACGTCGACGGCGTCGCCTGTCACCGCGTCGGCGACTCCGCACCCGCATCCATCGTCGCCGAGTCGCTCGGCCTGCCCGACCTGCACTTCTTCAGCGACCAGTTCGGCGGTGGGAGCACCTCGCACGCGGTCGTCGGCACGGCCGCGACCGCAGTGGTCGCGGGGCAGGCAGAGTGCGTGGTGTGCTGGCGCTCGGTCAACGCGCGCTCGGAGTTCCGCATGGGTGGCACCGGACGACCGCCGCCCGACCAGCTCGAGTTCCAGTACCAGGTGCCGTATGGCTACGCGACCCCGCCCCAGCAATTCGCGATGGTCGCGCGCGAATACATGAACACGTACGGCGCCACCGCGGAGGACTTCGGCGCGGTCGCGATCGCCCAGCGTTGGTACGCACAACGCAACGAGCGCGCGTTGATGCGTGCGCCGCTCACGATCGACGACTACCTCGCGTCGCGCTGGATCGTCGAACCGTTGCGGCTGTACGACTGTTGCCTCGAGACCGACGCGGCCGTTGCCGTGGTGGTCACCACCACCGAACGCGCGCGCGACCTGGTCCACCGGCCGGTGACCGTCACCGCCGCAGGATGGGGGTCGGGCCACACGCTGTTCTCGAACCGCCGGCCCGATCTCGGCACGAGCGGATCGGCCGCCGCGAGTCGTCGCCTGTGGTCGCAGGCGGGTCTCGGCCCCGCCGACGTCGACGTCGCTGAGCTCTACGACGCCTTCACGCCGCTCGTGCTCATCGCCCTCGAGGACTACGGCTTCTGCCCCAAGGGCGACGCCGGCGCGTTCGTCCGGTCGGGGGAGACCGCGGTGACCGGCGCCCTGCCCGTGAACACCCATGGTGGCCACCTGTCGGAGGGGTACGTGCACGGGCTCAACCACCTCGCGGAGGCGGTGCACCAGCTGCGGGGCGACTGCGGCGAGCGCCAGGTGGCCGGCGCCGAGGTCGCGCTCTCGACCGGGCAGGGCGGCTACGTGATGGGCGCAACCTCGGCGCTCGTGCTGAAGCGGAACTGACGTGGGCGAGCCGACCCGACCCCTGCCACAACCCGATCGCGATTCGCGGCCGTGGTGGGACCACCTGGCCCGCCACGAGCTGCTCCTCCAACGATGTGCGACGTGTGGTGCGTGGCGCTGGCCGCCGCGCGCGATCTGCAATCGCTGCGCGTCGTTCGACTTCACCTGGGCACCGCTCAGCGGGCGCGGCACGGTCGCGTCGTGGATCGTGAACCACCACGCGTTCTCGGCCGAGTTCCCGTCGCCATACGCGGTGGTGCTGGTGCAGCTCGCCGAGCAGGACGACTGCAAGCTGATCGGCTCCTTCGCCGGCGCGATCGACTCGCTGCGGCCGGGGCTGGAGGTGCGTGCCGCGTTCGACGACGTCGCCGCCGGTGTGACCCTGCTCACATGGGAACCGGCGACACCTGCCTGACCGGCCCGGAGCGTCGCCGGCTCGCCTCTTCTACGGTGTACGCATGGATGCTCTCGCCTCGTTCGAGAACGTGATCGGCGGCCGGCGGGTGCCCGCCCGGTCGGGGGCGATCCTCGAGAGCGTCGACCCGTCGACCGGCGCGGTGTGGGCGACCGTGCCTCGCAGCGAGGATGCCGACGTGGCCGCCGCGGTCGACGCGGCCCGCGCTGCATTCGAGCAGCGTTGGCGGCCACTGCCCGCGCTCGCGCGCCGGCCACCTCCGCGCGCTGGCCGAGACGCTCCGCACCCACGCGAACGAGCTCGCGGAGCTCGAAACCCGCGACAACGGTCGCATCATCGTGGAGACCACGCTCTTCGACCTCCCCGCGTGCACCGAGATGCTCCACTACTTCGCGGGCGCGGCCGACAAGATCAGCGGTGACACGGTCCAGATCGCGCCCGGGAGCTTCAACTTCACGTTGCGGGAGCCGATCGGGGTCGTAGGGATCATCGTGCCCTGGAACGCCCCGTTGTCGATCGCGTGCGCCAAGCTCGGCGCCGCACTGGCCGCGGGGAACACGGTGGTGCTCAAGCCCGCCGAACAAGCGTCGTGCTCGCTGCTGCGCCTGGGCGAGCTGCTCGACGACGCCGGCGTCCCTCCCGGCGTGGTGAACGTGGTGGCGGGACTCGGTGAGGAGGCCGGTGACGCGCTCGTGCGCGATCCGCGCGTCGGCCGGATCAGCTTCACCGGCTCGACCGACACCGCGGCGTGATCTCCGAGCGCGCCGCCGCCTCGCTCACTCGCCTGCACTTCGAGCTCGGCGGCAAGTCGGCGAACATCGTGTTCGAGGACGCGGATCTCGATGCCGCCGCGACCGGCGTGACCGCGATGTCGGTGTTCACGGGCAACGCCGGTCAGACCTGCATCGCGGGCTCTCGCATCCTGGTGCACGAGTCGATCGCCGACGAGATGGTCAAGCGCATCGCCGCGCACGCTCGCAGCGTGGTGCTGGGTCCGCCGCTCGATGACGCCACGACGATGGGCCCGATCGTCTCCGCCGAGCAGTTCGAGCGGGTGCGCGGCTACATCGGTCTGGGTCAGGACGAAGGCGCCGAGCTGCTCATCGGCGGCCGCTCGGGAGGCGAGCTGTTCCCGGACGGGTCGCCGCTGGCACACGGCTACTACGTGGAGCCCACGCTGCTCCGGGCGCCACACACCGACCTGCGCGTCTGCCAAGAGGAGATCTTCGGGCCAGTGGCCGCGGTCATCCCGTTCCGCGACGACGATCACGCGCTGGCGCTCGCCAACGGCACCCGGTACGGGCTCGCCGCAGGAGTGTGGACCCGGCGCCTCGACCGCGCCCACCGGTTCGTGCGTGACCTGCAAGTCGGCGCGGTCTGGGTCAACACCTACCGCAAGGTGCACTGGGCCGTGCCGTTCGGTGGCGTGAAGGACAGCGGCTACGGGCGCGACTCGGGGATGGAGAGCGTGCTCGAGAACACGCAGCTCAAGACGTCGTGGATCGAGCTCGGATGACCGGGCCCGATCCCCACGATGTGCCGTGGATCGTCTCGGTCGACGACCACGTGATCGAGCCCCCGCACGTGTGGCAGCGCTGGCTGCCCGAACGGTTCCGGGACCGCGGCCCGAGAGTGGTGCGCGACAGCTATTCGGTCGAGTGGGTCGACGGCAATCAGGTCTTCCGCAAGGGTGGTGACGGCCCGACCACCGACTGGTGGGTCTACGAAGACCTCGAGTGGTCCCACCAGATGCTCAACGTGTGCGCGGGCTACGACGAGTCGGAGTGGTGGATGGGCCCGATCGCCTTCGACGAGATGCGCGAGGGCTGCTACGACGTGACCGCTCGCCTCGCCGACATGGACCGCAACCACGTGCAGGCGTCGTTGTGCTTCCCGACCTTTCCTCGCTTCTGCGGCCAGGTGTTCGCGGAGCGCGCCGACAAGGAGCTCGCGCTCGCGTGCGTGCGCGCCTACAACGACTGGATGGTCGAGGAGTGGGCCGGTGAATCGGGCGGTCGGTTGGTACCCCTGTGCATCGTGCCGCTCTGGGATGCACACCGCGCCGCCGAAGAGGTGCATCGCAACGCGGCGCGCGGCGTACACGCGGTGGCCTTCTCGGAGCTGCCGGGCAGGTTGGGACTCCCGACGATCCATTCGGGTGCGTGGGAGCCGTTCTTCGGCGTGTGCGACGAGACGGGGACCGCGATCTTCATGCACATCGGCTCCGGCTCGCACTGGCTCACGTCGTCACCCGACGCGCCGCCCGCGGTCACCGGCACGCTCGTGTTCCTCACGTCGGTGATGGCGCTGACCGACTGGCTCCTCTCGGGCGTCCTCGTCCGCCACGCCGACCTGCGGATCTGCTTCGCCGAGGGTCAGATCGGGTGGATCCCCTATGTGCTCGAACGCGCCGACAGCATCTGGTCGAAGGAGGTGTGGGCGCTGCGTGAGAAGCTGCCCGATCCGCCGAGCCGGTCGATGCGGCAGGTCTACGGGGCGTTCTTCGACGACCGAGCCGGGCTCGCGGCCCGCGATGCGATCGGTGTCGACCAGCTCGTGTTCGAGACGGACTATCCGCACCAGGACTCGACGTGGCCCGATTCGGTCGACACGATCCGCTCGTTCGCGTCCCTGCTCGACGACGACGAGCTGGTCAAGGTCGTGCACGACAACGCGAGCCGCCTGCTGCACCTCGCCGAATCGCCGCGTCAGGTCACCCGGCGACGGTGATCTCGTTCGCCGCGGCCCAGCGGGTGATGTCGCCGCGTTGAATCGCGGTCGCCATCAGGTCGGGGAACACGTCAGGCGTGCATGCAAAGGCGGGAGCTCCGAGCTCGGCGAGCGCAGCCGCGTTCTCGCTGTCGAACGACGGGGCACCTTCGTCGGAGAGCGCGAGCAGCACGATCACCTGCACACCGCTTCCCAGCAGGCTGCCGACGCGGCGCAGCAGCTCATCGCGCACCCCACCCTCGTAGAGGTCGCTGATGAGCACGAGGATCGTGTCCGCCGGTCGCGTGATCTGCGACGCGCAGTAGCCAAGTGCGCCGGCGATGTCGGTACCACCGCCGAGCTGCACGCCGAAGAGCAGCTCGACTGGATCATCGAGTGTGTCGGTGAGGTCGACCACCGCGGTGTCGAACACGACGAGTCGCGTGCGCAGTGCCCGCATCGAGGCCATCACCGCTCCGAACACCGAGGAGTAGACGACCGACGACGCCATGGAGCCTGACTGATCGACGCACATCACGACTTCACGCAGCACCTGCGGCGTGCGACGGCTGTAACCGACGAGCTTCTCGGGGATGATCGTGCGGTGCTCTGGTTGGTAGTGGCACAGGTTGGCTTGGATCGTCCGGTGCCAGTCGATGTCGTTGTGACGAGGACGACGGGCGCGAGCGGCGCGATTCAGCGCGCCGGCGATTGCTTGGCGCGTCTTTGCCGCGAGTCGCTTCTCGAGTTCGTCGGTCACGTGCCGCACGACCGCGCGAGCCGTCTCGCGTGACCGCTCAGGAATTGCGCGGTTGAGCGAGAGCAGTGTGCCGACGAGGTGGACATCGGGTTGCACCGCGTCGAGCATCTCTGGTTCGAGCAGCAACTCGCGCAGACCCAGTCGCTCCATCGCGTCGCGTTGCATCACCTGCACGACCGTCGAGGGGAAGTAACTGCGGATGTCGCCGAGCCAGCGGGCGACGCGTGGTGATGACTTGCCGAGCCCGCCCCGGTTTGAGTTCTCCTGGCAGTAGAGCGCTTCGAGCGTCGCGTCGCGCTGGGCGTCGAGTCCGACCAGCGCGGCGCCGGTCCCGTCGGCGCCGTCGTCGTCGCCGAGCACCAGCCGCCATCGCCGCAATCGCTCGCGCGCCCCGTCAGTCATCGTCCGGCTCCAAGCCGAGGAGCAGCCGCAGCACGGGCTGGGCGCGGGCCGCACGGTCGGGGTCGACGTCGTCGCCGGCCACCTCGGCGCCCGGCTCACCCGAGCTGAGGCGACGCACGTGGTCACCGATCATGCGCCGCTCTGCGGGCTGATACGGGGAGAAGGCACGGCGCAGCAGCGGTAGCAGGTCATCGAAGACCTGGGGTCGCACCTCACTCAGCCATGAATCGATCGCCGCCAGCAGCGCATCGTCGTGCAGCAGCAGGAGCGCGTCTCCGGCGAGGAAACCCTCGACGAAGGCGGCGGCCTGCGCCGGTTCGGCCGCGAGCGACAGCGCACGCGAGAGTCGCGTCGTCGCGTCACCGACGTCGATGCGGTCGGCGTCGAGGAGCAGCCGCACGGCGCGGCCGACGATGAGCCCGTGCGCGTCGCGCCGACCAGCGACGGTCTCCAGGCAGTCGAGCCATGCGTCACGCAGGACGCCGGCGTC
This sequence comes from uncultured Actinomycetes bacterium, assembly GCA_963819475.1. Classification (GTDB taxonomy): domain Bacteria; phylum Actinomycetota; class Acidimicrobiia; order IMCC26256; family DASPTH01; genus DASUAS01. The sequence goes on along the minus strand of CAWFWE010000005.1, from coordinate 109,020 downwards.
GAACATCGACAAGCCGCGCTGCACGGAGTCGACGTGGTCGCGCAGCACCGCGGCGGCGGCGTCGTCGAGCGCAGCAGCGGCGGATGGCACGCCGATGCACACGCGCCGCACAATGTCATGCAGCACGTCGCTGACGAGCGCGACGTCGGCGCCCCGCACATCGCTGTAGCGCGACACCCGCGCCAGCGCCTCGACCGACGCCATCAGGCGCAGCGCGTCGTGCTGCAGCGCGGTGCGCTCTTCGAGTGCCCTCGTCACCTTGCCGAGCGCCTCGGGCAGGTCGGCGAGCAACGTGTGGTCGACGAGCCCGCACAGCGCGGCGATGTCGGCGTCAGCGACGCGGCGCATGACGGTGTCGACGCTCGCGGCTTCCACCGTGGTACCGGCCGCCGATGCTTCGATGACCGCAAGGGCCAGCTCGGGCCGCCACTCGAGCGTCCAGGTCTCCTTGAAGGTGCCCATCGTGCGTCCGCTGTCGGCGAGCACCGCCCAGTCGATGCCGAGCAGCAGTAGCCGGTGGAACAGGCGCGATCGCTCGAGATGGCTCGCCGTGCGCAGGTCGAGCGTCAGGTTGGCGATCTCGGCGGACGGCTTGAGCCGCAGTCGCTTCTGGAGCGCCGCGAGATCGCGGGCGAGCGGGACCATCGGCGTCTCGCCAGGGACATGGCCGAGGTGGTCGCCGATGAGCAACCGGTCCTCGATGATCCGCAAAGGGACCTCCGAGCCGTTGCACAGGACGGCGGTGGTCGCGTCGAGCACCTCGGACAGGCCTGCGATCGGGCGGCTCCGCAGCGCGGCGAGGGTGTCCGCCAGTCGGTGCGCTTCGACCAGCGCGGCCGGTGACGCGTCGAGCTGCTCGTCGCGCAGCACCCGGGCGGTGCGCACGAACCAGCGCGCGATCGGCTCATCTTTGGCGGTGAACAGGTGGTGATACCAGCCGGGTGATGCGACGCCGGCGCCGTAGCCCGACCGAGAGCCCAGCCGGCGCGCGGTCCACGGCACCCAGGTCGCCGCGACCTTCACCTTGTTGAGGCCGCGCAGCGCCGCGTTGTCCGCCTCCACAGGCGGCCATGCCTGCGGGTCGAGCGCAGGTGCGTGCATCGCGCCGCACACGATGGCGACGCGGACGTCGTCGAGACTGCGCAGCACCTTGCGCATCGCCGCCTCACGCGTCAGGTCGAGCGGCGTGGGCGGCGTCATCACCCGCACCTCGGCCATCGCCTCTTGCACGGCGACGAACGCGTCGAGACCGGGGTGGCGCAGCTCGACCACGTCTTCCCACCAGCGCTCGGGATCGTCGAAGCCCGCCGCGCCCGCGAGCTCCGCGAGCGGATCCGAGCGCACCGCTTCCCACGCGCCGTCCCCGCCGTCCACCTGCTCGGGACGCTCCTGCTCGGCGAGCAGGTTTGCCGCCGGCAAGTCCGCGAACCGCACGGGTCGATCGCGCGACGCGGCCCAGCGGAGCGCGACCCACTCGGGCGAGAAGACGGCGAGCGGGTAGAAGGCCGCCCGGCGGGGCGCATCGGGGACGTAGACGAGCGCCGCGACTGGTGGCCGCATGGACGGTGACCGGGCGAGGGCCGCGACGTCGTCCAGCTCCGAGGGCCCTTCGATGACGACGACGTCGGGGTCGAGCTCGTGGAGCGCCGCATCGACGGCGCGAGCCGAGCCCGGGCCATGGTGGCGCACACCGAGAATGTGGAGCTCGGTCAGGTCAGCTCCCGACAGGCGCGGTAGAGGTCCGTCCAGCCGCTGCGCTCGCGCGCGACGGTCTCGAGGTACTCGCTCAACACGATGCGGTCCTGCACCGGATCCTTTACGACCGCCCCGATCAGTCCGGCGGCGACGTCGGGCGCGCGCAGAACGCCGTCGCCGAAGTGGGCGGCGAGCGCGAGGCCGTTGGTGACAACCGAGATCGCCTCCGCGGTCGACAACGTGGCCGACGGCGACTTGAGCTTGGTGCGCCCGTCCGAAGTGACGCCGGCGCGCAGTTCGCGAAAGACAGTGACCACGCGACGAATCTCGCCGAGCGACTCGAGCTCGGCGGGCAGTTCGAGCGCGGCACCCAAGGCCGCGACGCGGGTGCGCACGATCTCGACCTCTTGCTCCGCATCGTCGGGCAACGGCAGCACGACGGTGTTGAAGCGCCGCTTCAGCGCGGCCGAGAGATCGTTGACCCCTTTGTCGCGATCGTTCGCGGTAGCGATCACGTTGAAACCCTTGCGGGCCTGCACCTCATCGTCGAGCTCGGGGATCGGCAGCGTCTTCTCCGAGAGCACCGTGATCAGGGCGTCCTGCACCTCGGACGGGATGCGCGTGAGCTCCTCGACCCGGGCGATGGCGCCCAGCTCCATCGCCCGCATCACCGGGCCCGGCACCAGGGCGTCGCGCGTCGGCCCCTTCGACAGCAGCTGCGCATAGTCCCAGCCGTATCGGATCGCGGTCTCATCAGTGCCGGAGGTCCCCTGCACGAGCAAGGTCGACCGGCCAGAGATTGCCGCGGCGAGGTGCTCGCTCACCCACGTCTTCGCAGTGCCGGGAACACCGAGCAGGAGCAGCGCGCGGTCGGTCGCGAGCGTCGCGATCGCGACCTCGATGATGCGTCGGTGGCCGAAGTACTTCGGTGCGATCTCGGAGCCGTCTGGAAGCGGACCGCCGAGCAGGTAGGTCGCGACTGCCCACGGCGACAGCTGCCACTGCGGCGGTCGCGGACGGTCGTCGGCCTTGGCGAGGGCCGCGAGCTCGGTGGCGAACTGCTCCTCAGCATGGGCCCGCAGCAGCTCATCGGTCATGGCAGCTCCTTCGCGATCGAGGCGCGCAGCGTGAGAGCCTGGATCAGCTGCCGTACCTTGCGGCGCGCGTTGTCATCATGGCCGAGCGCCGTCACCCACGCTTCGAGCTCGGGCACCACCGACGGATCGAGGACCGTCGCGAGTTCGGCGGCCGACTGGTTCAGGACCGCAGGCAGCTTGTCGCCCATCCCGCGCAGCTGAGCGACCAGTCGGGCGGACGCGGTCGGCACGAGACCGACGAGCGCGATCGCCTGCGCGACGTTCGGCGCTCCGGCGCGCAGCAGCGCATCGGCCCATGCCGCATCGCGCTGTCGCAGCACGGCACGGATGAGCGCGTCGACGAGCTTGCCGTGGTCACGCGCGAGCGACACGACGTCGATCGGCGCCGCGTTCAGGTGGGTCGACCACCATGCGAGCGGCACGGTGTCGACGCGCTCGAGCACTGTGCTCAGATCGTCGACGAGGAGCTTCTTTCGCACCAGACCTTCGATGCGCACACGCGCCGCGAGCTGCTCGGCGCGCTCGGCCTCCCGCGACGAGGTCGGCAGCGAGTGGAGCATCGCCTCGGCGACCTTCCGCACGCTGGCGGCGCGGTCGGCAAGAGCAGCGTCGAGAAAGGCCTCATCGGTCGCGACGAGCCCACCTTCGGCGAGGGTGGTGAGGATCTGCTGGCGCACATCAGCGGCCTCGGTCGACCACGTCGTCTCGATCAGCGCGATCGCCGCCTGTTGGTCCGCAGCGCGGACACGCCGCAGGTGTGCGAGGCGCTGCTGCTTCGTGCCGACCTCCCACGCATCCTCAGCGACGTCGATCCACGACCACTGGGGATTCTGCCGGGCCAGCCACTGTCCCCGCGCGCCCACGACGATGGTCGCGGCGTCGCGCAAGGGGTTGTTGGTCGTCGCTCGTTCGAGCACCGCGGGAATGAGACGGTGAGGAACGCGGACCCGGTTGCGGGCGGCGCGGTCGAGCCAGTCCGCGATCAGTGGGTCGGGTCCCCCGGCGACGCTGACTGCGCCCGACAGCAGCAATTCGAGGATCTGTACGGCGGTGGTCGACGCCTCGACGGTGATGTCCATCGGCGCGGGATCGACCGCGTTCGACGGCACGGCCGGTGGCCGCCAGCCTGCTCGCCGTCCACCGCCGAGCAGTGCGGCCTGCTCCAGGGCGAGGTCAGCTGGTTCGCCCTTGCGCTCGGTGCCGACGAGCGCGACCCCGAGCAACTCGCCCCACGTCGCGGGTGCAGTGGCGGTCACGCGCCCACCAACCGACCGTCGATGGTGACCGTCGTCGGATGCAGCTCGCCGGCCTCGATCTCGCCGAACACGATGGTCGACGCTCCACCCGTCAAGGCGAGCAGCTTCCACACGTCGCTGTCCGCGGCAATCGGGAGCGCGCCGGCGTCGGCATCGATGAACCACGCGCGCTTCCCTGTGGTCGTGATGCGACCTTCGAGCGCGCACGGCGTGCGGTCGAGCCAGGCGTTGCCCGCGAGCCACGTGCTCATCCGGTCGAGCGCGCCGTTGACACCTGTTGGGCCACCGATGCTGGCGGCGCCGTCCACGACGACCTGGTCGCCGGTGAACAGCCCACGGCTCGGTCCGTTCCCTGGATAGCGGGCGACGGTCGCGTCGACGACCGTGCCGACGACGCCACTCACTGCCAGCGTGGCACCGGCAGCGGCGAACTCGAGCAGCAGCACGAGCTCGTGCGTCGATTCGCTCTCGATCCACGTGCGCTGGGAGCGGATGCGGTCGTCGCCCCCGAGCCGCACGCCGACGACGTGCCAGCGGTCCATCGTGCCACCGAGTGCGATCACATCTTCGCGACGTCGGACCATGCCGAGGAAGGTGAGCAGATCGGCGCGGACATCCTCTGGCAACGTGTCTCGACGCGCCCATCCTCGAATGGCAATGAACCATCGGCCGAGCTCGGCGAGCAGCTTCGCCGCCCAGTCGCCTTGCTGCTGTGCGAGGCTCGCAGCGGCGCGCACCCGGTCGGCGAGACCAGGGACTTGCGCGTCGACGAGCCGGCCGGCGGCATCGTCCCAGTACTTATAGGGCTGACGCCGCGCCGCGGCGAGACCTTGGCGGACCAGGTCGGTCAGCCACAACTCGAACGAGTCCAGGCCGGCCGTCATCAGCTTGTCGCGCTGAGCAGCGCGCTTCGCTTGCCCTTCAGGATCGGCCGCTTCGTTGCCCTGGTCGGCCCGCGCGGACCTCTTCGCCTTGCGGTCGCTGCGCTCGCTCGCCCAGTCGTCCGCGAACGTGGCTGCGGTCGACGTGTCGCTCACGCTGCCGTCGTTGGCCGCCCACAGCAGCAAGAGCGCGACGCCGTGCTTGCACGGGAACTTGCGGGAGGGGCAACTGCACTTGAAGGCCGGCTCCGTCAAATCGACCGTGACCTGGTACGGGGTCTTGCCCGATCCTTGGCATTTCCCCCACACGAGGCTGTCTGTCGAACCCATCTCCGACCACGGACCCGGCTTCGCAAGGCCGCGAGCGGCCTTGCGCGAGGAGTCGTCAGGCGCCAGGGCGAGCACCTGTTCAACTGACCACCGTGCCATCACGGGCGAGGATGACACATCAACGTCAGTACAACCCGCGCTCGAGCCATCCGCGACCGTCGATTTGCGACGTGCGGCGCCACCGTTGATTGAAAAGCCGACAAGTTGGACCACGTCCCGCGTTCGTGTCGGCGTAGTCAACGTCATTTGTCCGAGCAGTCTTTACACGTTGTCGCACGCCCGTCGGATTCCTACGACGGACCGCGACGCCGAGATCTCATCCAGGGTTGGTCTCTCGGTCGACGTGGTGTCTGAGCGGCTCACCGACACACCGGGTCACCACCGAACCGCCGATCGGCATGACGAAGCCCCGGCCCAAGCCGAGGCCCGTCCAAACCTCACCAGGAGCGATGGTCAGCGGGGCCCTGAGTCACTTCGCCAACCCAGAGGGAGAACGACGAAGCCCGGCCGTAGCCGGGCCCCTTCGCGGTGCCTTGGGAACACCTCTCAACGGAACCCCGGACTCGCTTCGTTCGCCTGGGGGGCAGGAAAAGTCGGCCGCCTCGGAGTCCGCTGTGCGACCAACATAGGAAGTGCCTGGCGGACTCGAGACCACGTCGCAGTGAATTCGCGGTGAACGATCCCAGCTCACGTCAAGAAGCCATGGAGCTGACCCGGTTCGACGGACAGGTCGTTACGCTGCGCGTCGGTCAGCAGTGTGCCATGCGTTCTCCTTCTCGGTCGGGGTGAGGTAGTCGATCGCGGAGTGCAGTCTCCGCGGGTTGTACCAGCCTTCGATCCAGCGGACGATCGCGCGTTTCGCCTGCGCGCGCGTTGCCCACGCGTGTCGGTGCACGAGTTCTCGCTTCAAGGTCGCGAAGAAGCTCTCGGCCGCGGCGTTGTCCCAGCAGATCCCGGTCGCGCCCATCGACTGCACGACGTGGTGTCGTTCGCACAGCTCGGCGAACTCACCCGCGGTGTACTGACAGCCGCGGTCGGAGTGGAAGACGACGCCGTCGACGTGACCACCGCGGGTCGCGACCGCCATCTCGAGCGCGTCCCCGACCAGGGAGGCGCGGAGATGATCGGCAAGCGCCCAGCCGATCACGCGGCGGCTGTAGAGATCGATCACCGTCGCGCAGAACAGCCAGCCTTCCCAGGTGCGCACGTAGGTGATGTCACCCGCCCACGTGACGTTCGGCGCGGCCGGGTTGAAATCCCGAGCCACCCGATCCGGTGCCGGCACCGCACCCTTGTCCGGCGTGGTGGTCTTGAAGCCCTTGCGGGCCGACTCGCCCACCCAGCCGTTGACACGCATGATCCGCGCCACCCGCTTGCGAGCGACTCGGAAGCCCTGCTTGCGCAACCAGCGATGCACCCGCGGTGACCCATACGTACGATCCGAGGTCTCCCAGATCGCCTCGATCTCTGCTGCCAACGTGGCGTCGTCGACGTCGCGGGCACACGGCGCGCGTCCCAGCCAGTCATAGAACCCCGACCGGGACACCTCCAACGTCCGGCACATCTCGCTGACGCTCCACGAACATTCGGGGATCGCCTTCTCCTCGGCGATGAACCGATACACGGCCATCACCCGTGCTCGCGGGTCGAGGCCGAGAAGAAGGCGACTGCTTTTGCCAGGATGTCCCGCTCGCGCGTGACCCGATCCAGCTCCCGTTTCAGATCACGGATCTCGGCGCGCTCCTCTCCGCTCGGCGCGCCCGCGGCTTGCTCGCGGAACTGACGCACCCAGTTGCCCAGCGTCGAGTCGTAGATCCCGAGCTCCTTGGCGACCTGAGCGATGTTGCCACCCGACGCCTCGACCAGCGCGACCGCTTCAGCCTTGAACTCGGGCGTGAACTTCCGACGATTCCTCCCCACACGGACTCCCTTCCGGGCCAGAACGGCCCATGATCAGGTGTCCGTCAAAGCGGGGCAACTCCACCAGTCAGGCAGGCCATATCTGCGGCGCTGGTGTGCCGCGCGGGCGCGAGCACATCGGGCACGATGTGCGGATGATCTACGGCTCGCATCTGGTCCTGTTCAGCAACGACCCTGACGCCGATCGCGCCTTCCTGGCCGACGTCCTCGGGTTCGAGCATGTGGATGCGGGAGGTGGGTGGTTGATCTTCGGTCTTCCGCCGGCGGAGACCGCAGTGCATCCCGCCGACGCGCCCGGGTCGGAGCTGTACTTCATGTGCGATGACCTCACCGCCGAAATGCGGGCGCTCGAAGAGAAGGGCGTTCAGTGTTCAGAGGTTGAGGAGGCTCGCTGGGGGTCGCTGACGAAGCTCCGACTTCCGGGTGGCGGCGAGGTCGGCCTGTACGAACCCAGACACGCGGCCATGGTGGAACCGACCTGACGCACATCTGAAGATGGGGATGACGGAAGCTCAGCCGTCCCCAGGTGACCGCGGAGATCAGCGAATGTGGATGCCGCTGATGCTGCGTGCGATCACGAGACGCTGGATCTCGGAGGTGCCTTCGAAGATCGTGTAGATCTTGGCGTCGCGGTGCCACCGCTCGACGGGGTACTCGCGCACGTAGCCGTAGCCGCCGAGGATCTGGATCGCCTCCTCGGTGACGCGCACCGCGGTCTCCCCTGCCTTCAGCTTGCTCATCGAGCCCTCGCCGTTCTCGAACGGCTTGCCCGTCGCGCCCATCCACGAGGCGCGCCACACGAGGAGGCGCGAGGCGTCGATCTCGGTCTTCATGTCGGCGAGCTTGAACGCGATGGCCTGGTTCTCGATGATCGGGCGCCCGAACTGCACCCGCTCCCTGGCGTAGTCGAGCGCGTACTCGTAGGCGGCGCGTGCGATGCCGATCGCCTGGGCGCCGACGAGCGGACGCGTCGCCTCGAACGTCTTCAGCGCGGCCTGGCCCCGGCTGCTCCCACCCTCACGAGCCCGGGCGAGGCGCTCGTCGAGGCGCGCCTTGCCGCCGAGGAGACAGCTCCCGGGCACGCGCACGTCGTCGAGCACGACCTCCGCGGTGTGGCTGGCCCGGATCCCGTGCTTCTTGAACTTCTGGCCCATCCGCAACCCGGCCGTGCCCGGAGGGACGACGAAGCTGGCCTGCCCGCGCCCCCCGAGCTCGGGGTCGACGGACGCCACCACGACGTGGACGTCGGCGATGCCGCCGTTGGTGATCCACGTCTTGGTGCCGTTCAGCACCCACTCGTCCTTCGCCTCGTCGTAGACCGCGCGCGTGCGCAGCGAGCTCACGTCGCTGCCGGCGTCGGGCTCGCTCACGCAGAAGGCGCCGAGCTGGATCTTCTCGGGGGTGCCGTAGCACTGCGGCACCCACTCCCCGATCTGCTGCGGCGTGCCGTTGGCGATGATGCCGGAGACGGCGAGGGTGCTGCCGAAGATCGCGAGGGTGATGCCGGCGTCACCCCAGCACATCTCCTCGCTGACGATCGGCCACGTGAGGCCGGTGGTGTCGGCGACCGCGTTGGCCCCGAATTCCATCGAGTACAGGCCGATCTTCGCGGCCTCCTCGATGATCGGCCACGGGGTCTCCTCACGCTCGTCCCACTCGTGGGCCGCCGGGCGGATGACGTCCTCGGCGAAGTCGTGGACCCACTTCTGGATCTGGAGCTGGTCCTCGTTGAGGTCGAGCGAGAAATCGGCCACCGCGCGTCTCCTTGACAAGTTACTGGCCAGTAACTTAGCAGACGCGGAGGTGCCCGCCGGTGGAGGTCCGGCGGGCAGCGCTCCGGGTGGGGCGCCGGGCGTGGGTGCGGCCCCGGCTGCCCCGGTCAGCTCTGCGGGGCCGCGGGCGCGTGCTGACCGAACTGGCGGTTCATCAGAGTGTCGACGCGGGCCGGGACCTTGCCCTTGACGGTGTCGGCCCGGTCCTGTTGCAGCTTCCCGTCCGTCACGAGCTGGTCGATCTTGGTGTTCGCCGCGTTCACCAGCGCGTCCTTCACCGCCTGCGGGTCCTTGCCCAGCGACGTCGTGTACTGGCTGATGGTCTGCCCACCCTTCAGCGCGGCGCGCAGGTCCTGCCGGCTGACACCGAGCGTGTCGATGACGACCTTCACCGCACCGCGGCGCACCTCGCGCCGGAGCACGGGGTGACCCTTCCCGGTCTGGGCCGAGGGATCGGTCGCGCCGGAGCCCGAGCTGTCGGCCGCGAACGCGGCCCCGGCGGTGCCGACGGTCACGGCGCCGGCGAGGGCGACGGTCGCAACGAGCTTCTTGATGTCCATGGTTTCGGTCCCTTCGTGATCCTTGCGGACGACCGAGCCGAGGGGGTTCGGCTCACGTCGTCAACACAACCGCGGGAACGTCAGAGTTTTGTCAGGCCGCGGGCAGCCGGCGACCAAGCCGAAGCGGTAGCGTCCGCGGGCGATGAGTACCGACCCCGCCGTCACCGTCGACCTCGACCACCACGTCGCGACCGTCGAGATCCACCGGCCTCCGCACAACTGGTTCGACGTCGACGTCATCACCCTGCTCGCCGACTCCGTGCTGGGTCTCGACGACGAGCCCGACTGCCGCGCCGTCGTCCTCTGCTCGGAGGGGAAGAACTTCTGCGCGGGTGCCGACCTCAGCGGCAGCGATCTCCTCGACAGCACCGCCCGCCTCTACCACGAGGCGGCCCGCATCTTCTCGAACCGGAAGCCGATCGTCGCCGCGGTGCAGGGCGCGGCCGTCGGCGGGGGGCTCGGGCTCGCGCTCTCGGCCGACTTCCGCGTCGCCAGCCCCGAGACCCGGTTCAGCTGCAACTTCGCCCGGCTCGGGTTCCACCAGGGGTTCGGCATCTCGGTGACGCTCCCCGCGGTGGTCGGACAACAGCGCGCGCTGGAGCTCATGTTCACCGCCGCCGACGTGCGCGGCGAGGAAGCCCTCCGCATCGGTCTCGCCGACCGCCTCGTCGCGGCCGACGAGGTGCGCGGCGCGGCGCAGGCGTTCGCGACGGAGATCGCGGCGTCGGCTCCACTGGCCTTGCTCTCGATCCGCGAGACCATGCGCGGCGACCTCGCGGGCCGGGTGGCGCAGGCAACGGCGCGCGAGGACCGCGAGCAGCAGCGCCTGCGCGACACCGAGGACTTCCGCGAGGGTGTGGCCGCGGTCGCCGAGCGGCGGCCCCCGAGCTTCATGGGCCGGTAGCCGTGCCGGGGGGCGCGCCGACCGGGATCGACCTGGACTCGTTCGCGCGCTGGGCGGCGGTCGCACTGCCGGGGCTCACTGCACCGTTCCGCGCCGAGCTCATCACTGGCGGCCAGTCGAACATCACCGCGCACATGACCGACGCCGACGGTCGCGAGTTCGTGGTGCGCCGCCCACCGCTGCACAGCGTCCTCCCGACCGCGCACGACATGGGCCGCGAGCACCGCATCATCCACGCGCTCGGGCCGACACCGGTGCCCGTCCCGGAGGCCATGGCCGCCTGCGCGGACCCGGAGGTGATCGGTGCGCCGTTCTACGTGATGTCCTACGTCGCCGGCATCGTGCTGAACGACACCGCCACCGCCCAGCGGGCGCTCGACACGGAAGCGCGCGCCCACGCGGGCCGGTCGCTGGTCGACGCGCTCGTCGCCCTCCACGCCGTCGACGTCGACGCCGTCGGGCTGGGCGACCTCGCCCGGCGCGACGAGCTCGTCCGCCGCCAGTTGAAACGCTGGCACGCGCAGTTCGACGCGTCGAAGACCCGCGACCTCCCCATCATCGACCGCGTCCACGACCGGCTGGCCGCCACCATCCCGGAGCAGACCGAGAGCACGATCGTGCACGGTGACTTCCGGCTCGGGAACTGCGTGGTCGACGCCGGCGGCGACATCCGGGCGGTGCTCGACTGGGAGATCTGCACGCTCGGCGACCCGCGCGCCGACGTCGGGTACGTCCTCGCGACCTGGGCCGAGCCCGGTGACCCGCTGCGCGCCGACGACCACAACCCGACGCTCACCCCGGGCTTCACCACGCGCCACGTCCTCCTCGAGCACTACGCGGCGCGGTCGGGGCGTGACGTGTCGGCCATCCCCTACTTCGTCGCGTTCTCGTTCTGGCGGCTGGCGTGCATCCTCGAGGGCGTGCTCGCCCGCATCCTCGCCGGCGCGCGGGGCGACGGCGATGCCGACGTCGACTACTTCCGCCGGCGGGTGGAGAGTTGCGCGCAGCTGGCGGAGGAATACGCTTCGGGTCTCTGACCGACGACGGAATGGAGCCCGCCGTGCCCACCACAGCACCGGCCGTCACGATCGCCGGGTACAGCCACGTGGCCGTGATGGTCGACGACCTCGACGCCGCCATCGGCTTCTACCGCGACGTCCTCGGCTTCTCCATGCTCCCCCGGCCCGACTTCGGACCCGGGACCGAGGGCGCGTGGCTCCAGCTCGGCCACGCCCAGGTGCACCTCGGCGTGGTGGAGGAGATGGGCCCGCGCACCGGCTTCCCGCACATGGCCATGCACGTGCCGGCCGACGCCTGGGACGACACCATGCGCGAGCTCGAGGAGCGCGGTGTGTCGTTCCTCTTCCCGCCCGGCTCCCGCGAGGACTTCGGCAAGACCGTGCGCGCGGCCTTCGTCTGCGATCCCGCCGGCAACGCGATCGAGCTCACCGACGTCGACCCCACCTGAACCACGACCGTGTCCGTCGGCGCACGACTGTCCGAGCGGACGCTGCTCACGCTCTTCCTGATCCCCGTCACGGTGCTCGCGGTGGCGGGGATCGTCGCGAGCGCGATCTTCCCGACCCTCATCGCCGACGCCCCGGAGTTGGTGCCGGCGCTCACCACCCGGGCGGACCGACTGCTGCTCGTCGTGCCCCTCGTCTCCGGCGAGCTGTTCCTCACCGTGGCGCTGATCCGCGAGCTGGTCGGCGACCCGCTGTTCTACCTGTTCGGGCGCCGGTACGGCGAGGTCGGCATCCGCTGGATCGAACGCCGCGCGGGGCCCGACTCGAGGTGGCTCGGCACGGTGGAACGGCTCTTTCGCCGGGCCGCGTACGTCGTGGTCGCGGTGTGGCCCAGCAGCGTGGTCTGCCTCCTGGCCGGGGCGACGAAGATGCGCCCGCTCGCGTTCGTCCCGCTCAACATCGGCGGGACCATCGTCCGCATCACGCTCATCTACTACCTCGGTGACCTGCTCGCGGACCCGTTGCGCGACATCGCGTCGTTCATCTCGCGGTACCAGTGGTACTTGACGCCGATCACGTTCTTGCTCGTCGCGGTGTCACTGTGGCGCCAAGGGCGGCGCGGTCGGGGGCCGGTCGAGACGGTCGACGAGCTGCAGGAGGAACTGGCCCGCGCCGAGCGCGAGCTCGAGGACGAAGCCACCGCGCGCGACGCGCGGTGACCACCCGACCGGAGCAACCCTTCGACAGCAGGAGGTCGTCGCCGCCATGAACCCACCGTGCTCGCACCTGCACATGATCCGCGACGTCACGCCGAGCAGCACGGGCTGCGAGGACTGCTTGCGCATCGGCGACACCTGGGTGCACCTCCGGCTCTGCCTCACGTGCGGTCACGTGGGGTGCTGCGACCAGTCGAAGAACCGGCACGCGACCAAGCATTTCCATGCCGACCACCACCCGCTGATCCAGTCGTTCGAGCCGAACGAGGACTGGCTGTGGTGCTACGTGGACGAGGTCATGATGGAGCCGGCCTGAGCGGCATCGAGCTCGCGGCGCGCGCTGAGGATGTGCACGGCCGGGACGAGCGCGACCGGCGGCTCGCCCCAGCTGAGGAGCCGCCCGGCGACGAACAACGCCACCGTCGTCGCGTAGGCGGCGACCGGCTCCGGCCCGTCGACCGCGAGGACCACGGCGGCCCCCGCGTCGGCCCGGCGCCGGGCCGCGGTGAGGAGCGCGTGCGCCTCGGCCCTGCTCGACCCCGCAGTGGGGCGTTCGAGCAACAGGATCGACGCCGCCCCCGGCGCGGCGAGGAGGGCGGTCGCCGCCGCGGGGCCGGAGGCGAGGGCACGCCGGTCGGGCGACGCCGGGAACCGGCGCGGTCCCCGCTCGCGCCCGTCGACCCGTACCCGGCCCGCGTCGGGCAGCAGATGGCCGGAGAGGAGGTGCAGGAGGGTGCGGGTCCCCGACCCCTCGGGGCCGCACAGCGCCAGGAGCTCGCCCCGGTCGGCGGTCAGCGACACCCGTTGGACGAGCGAGCGCCCGCAGCGCCGCATGCTCACGTCGGAGGCCTCGAGTGCCGGCATCGGCCGCTCCCTTCGGATTACTTAGGCTTACCTAACCTCAGGGATCCCAACGGCTAGTGTCAACCGCCGATGAACCCGGCCGACGCCGATCCCACCCCGCTCGGGCGCCGCGGCTTCCTCGCCGCCGCCGCGCTGGCGGTGGGCGCGCTCGCCGCCGCCTGCGGCGACGACGGCGGGGGCACGGGCGCGGCGACCACCGCCACCGGCGCGCCGGCCAGCACCGCGCCCCCGACGCCGGCCCCCAGCACCGCACCGCCCGCGGCGCAGTTCGTGGTGTCGGGCCCGAAGGAGCACGACCGCGTCGCGCTCACGTTCCACACCAACGGCGACCTCGGGCTGGTCGACCAGCTCCTCGACGTGTTCGCGAGCAAGAAGGTGCACGTGACCGCGTTCATCGTGGGCAATTGGCTCGACGAGAACCCCGACATGGCCGCGCGCATCGCCGCCGGCGGCCACGAGTTCGCCAACCACACGTACACCCACCCGACGTTCGGGGCGCTCTCCCCCGCCGCGATGCTCGACGAGATCGCACGCTGTCGCGACGTCCTGGTACGGCTGACCGGCGGGCCGGGGAAGTTCTTCCGTCCCTCCGGCACCGACGACGGCACCACCTCGCCCGGTCAGCAGGTGCTCGACGTCGCCGCGCAGGCCGGGTACGGCACCGTCCTGGGCTTCGACGTCGATCCCCTCGACTACGACGACCCCGGTGCGGACGCGGTCGTGCAGCGCACCCTCGCCACCGTCGCCGCCGGTTCCATCGTCAGCCTGCACTTCGGGCACTCCGGCACCGTGGACGCGATGCCGGCGATCCTCGACGGCATCGCGCAGAAGGGCCTGAAGGCGGGCACCGCGTCGGCACTGCTCGGCTGATCACTCCGTCGTGGAAGCCGACCACGACGCGAACAGCCGGGCGTAGCGCCCGCCGTGCGCGATGAGCTCGTCGTGGGTACCCAGCTCGGCGAGCACACCGTCGTCCACCACCGCGACGCGGTCGGCGCGCGCCGCGGTCGACAACCGGTGCGCGACGACCACGACGGTGCGATCCTCGGTGAGCACCTCCAGCGCGCGCTCGGCGACGTGCTCGGTCCCCGGATCGAGATTCGACGTCGCCTCGTCGAGCACCAGCACCGTGGGGTCGGCGAGCGCGGCACGCGCGAGCGAGACCAGTTGGCGTTCGCCGGCCGAGAGCCGGGAACCGCGCTCGCGCACTTCGGTGTCGAGGCCCTCGGGCAACGACTCGAACCGGTCGCGCACTCCGAGCGCGTCGACCGCGGCCTCGACCTCGCGGTCGGTGGCCTCGGGACGCCCGACCCGGATGTTGTCGCGCACGGTGCCCGCGAACATGAACCCCTCCTGGGGCACCACCACGATGCGCTCGCGCAGGGAGTGCATCGTGGCGTCGCGAAGGTCGATCCCACCGAACGAGACCGAACCGGTGCGGGGGTCGTAGAAGCGCACGACCAGCTTCGCCAGCGTCGACTTGCCCGCGCCGGTCGGGCCGACGAGGGCCAACCGTTCGCCGGCCGCGATCGTGAGCTGCACATCGCGCAGCACGTCGACGCCGTCGGCGTAGCCGAAGGAGAGGTCGTGCACCTCGATGGGCCCGGTCGCGGGGAGGTCGACCGCGCCGGCGTGCTCGGCGATGGTCGGCACCTCGTCGAGCAGCTCGAAGATCTTCTTGAGCGCGGCGCCCGCCGACTGCACGACGTTGTACTGCTGGCTCAGGTTCTGCACCGGGTCGAACAGGTTGTTGAGGTAGAGGACGAAGGCGGCCAGGGTGCCGACCGTGACCAGGCCCTGGTCGGCGAAGAGCCCACCGAGGCCGATGATGAGCGCCATCGCCCCGACGCCGAGGAACTCCATGAACGGGAAGTAGCGGGTGGCGACGCGCGCGGTCTCGATGTTGGCGTCGAACTGCGCCTCGTTGGTCTCCCGGAACCGCATCGCGTACGCGCGCTCGCGGCCGAACGCCTGCACGACGCGCACGCCGGCCAGGCCCTCCTGTAGCGTCGCCAGGTTGTGCCCGATGCTCTCGCGCACCTCGAGGTAGGCCCGGTTCGACTCGCGCCGGAACCAGCGCGTGGCGATGACGGCCGGGGGCACGACCACGAGCGTCACCAGCGCCAGCTGCCAACTGAGGATGAAGATGGCGACCGCCGACCCGACGAAGAGCAGCACGTTCTGCACGATCGACGTGAGCCCGGTCTGCACGAGCTCCTGCAGCGCGTCGACGTCGGCGGTCAGCCGCGACACGAGGCGGCCGGTCTGCTCGCGCTCGTAGAAGTCGAGCCCGAGGTTCATGAGGTGACGGAAGCTGCGGACCCGCAGGTCACGGAGGAAGGTCTCGCCGATGCGCGCCGCCAGCAGGATCGCGTAGCGCCCCAGCACGAGCCCGATGAGCGCGACCACGACGTACGCGGCCGCGGCGGTGTCGATGGCGCCCGTGTCGTGACCGCGGATCCCGGTGTCGATCCCGTACGCGACCAGCGCAGGACCGGCCAGCAGGCACCCGGTCTGGCCGACCAGGCACAGCACCGCCACCACGATCTTCCCGCGCCACGGCCGTAGCAGCTGACGGAGGCGGCGGGCCATGCGCCCGGCGTCGGCGCGGGTGACCGCGTCGTCCTCGTCGACGCCCCAGCCCATCACCGCACCTGCTCCCCGCCGACCGGCGCGGGGTCCGGCGCCGGCGACGGCGACACCGGCAGGGGCGCGGGCGCGGCCTGGGCGAGCACCGCCCGGTACAGCTCCGACCGGGCCAGCAGCTCGGTGTGCGTGCCGACGTCGGCGATGCGCCCGTGCTCGAGCAGCACGACCCGGTCGGCGAGCGCGATGGTCGCCGGGCGGTGGGCGATGATCAGCGTGGTGCGCCCGGTCATCACCTCGCGCAGCGCGGCACGGATCTCGTGCTCCTTCGTCGGGTCGACCGACGAGGTCGCGTCGTCGAGGATCAGCACTCGCGGGTCGGCGAGCACCGCGCGCGCGATCGCGATGCGCTGCCGCTGGCCGCCCGACAGCGAGTAGCCGTGCTCGCCGATCACCGTGTCGTACCGGTCGGGCAGAGACTCGATGAAGTCGGCCGCGCCCGCGAGCGTGGCGGCCCGACGGATCTGCTCGTTCGTGGCGTCGGGCTCGGCGAACGCGATGTTGGCGCCGACCGTGTCCGAGAACAGGAAGGTGTCCTCGAACACGATGCCGACCGCACGCCGCAGGTCGCGCAGCTTCAGGTCGCGCACGTCGACGCCGTCGAGCACCACCCGACCGTCATCGACGTCGTAGAACCGCGGGATCAACCGGGCGACCGTGGTCTTGCCGCTCGCGGTCGGACCGACGATGGCCACCGCCTCGCCGGCGTGCAGCTCGAGGTCGACGCCGTCGAGCACCGAGGGGCCGTCGCCGTACGCGAAGCGCACGCCCTCGAACCGGAGCTCCCCACCGACGCCCGCGGGCAACGGCGTGCCGTCGGCGGGATCGGTGATCTCGGCGTCGGTCTGCAGCACCTCGTAGATGCGCCCGGCCGACGCCGACGCCCGCGCCACGAGCGCCAGCAGGGTGCCGGCCATGCGCAACGGCATGATCAGCATGAGGATGTAGGTGTTGAAGGCGACGATCTGGCCGACCTCGAGGTTGCCGTCGAGCACCTGGTGGCCGCCGTACCAGAGGATCGCGGCCAGCGAGAGCGCGGGCACGAAGTCGAGCGTGGGCAGGAACCCGGCGCGCAGCCGGGCCAGGTCGAGGGCGCGGGCGCGCACGGTGGTGACCTCGCGCTCCAACCGCTCCGTCTGCAGCGCTTCGGCGCCGAACCCCTTCACCGCCCGGATCCCCGAGACGCTCTCCTCGATGACGCTGGAGACGTCGCCGAGCGTCTCCTGCTGCTCGAGGCCGATCGGCGACGCGCGGGCGACGAACCGGGTGGCGAGCAGGTTGAGGAAGGGCAGTGCGCCCAGGGCGAGCAACGCGAGCGTCGGGCTGGCGCTGACCATCACCACGACCACGCCGGCGAGCACCGCCACGCTCGAGATCGTGATCGGCACGTACGTGAGCATCTGGTTGACCTGCAGGATGTCGGTGTTCGCCCGCGACATCAGCTGGCCGGTCTGGGCCTCGTCGTGGAAGGCGAAGTGCAGGCGCTGCAGGTGGGCGAAGAGGCGCTCCCGCAGGTCGGTCTCGACCCGGAACGCGATCTGCCACGCGCCGAAGCGGCGCACCCCCATGCCGAGCCCCTGGAGGACGCCGACCACGGCGATGATCGACGCGAAGAGCACGATGGCGCCGGTGTCACCGGGGATGACGCCCTCGTCGATGGCGGCGGCCGCGAGCAGCGGGACCGCCAGCTTTGCCAGCGTCCAGGTGAGCGCGGCGCCGATCGCGACGACGAGCCAACCCCGGAGCGGACGGAGTGACCTACGGATGAGCCGGTAGCCCTGGCGGCGGAGGGCGCGTTCGGGATCGACCGCGCGTCGGCGCGACTCCCGGCTCACGTCACCTCCCCGGACCCCCACGTCCCCGGTGCGACCTGCACTCGTGGCGGACGCGCAGGGTACCAGCGACCGTCCGGACGCCCCCGGGCCGCCGCGACGTGCCGGACGGGGTCCGAAATGGTTCATCTGGTCAAATAACCTGGCCGGACGCGCCGGAGGAGGACCTTGATGGAACGGACCACGATCGAAGGCATCGACCTCAACGATCCCGAGCGCTTCGTGCGGCTCGAGCACCACGAGATGTTCACCCGCCTCCGGGCCGAGGACCCCGTGTACTGGCAGCCCGACGACCTCAAGGGCGGCGGCTACTGGAACGTGGTGAAGCACGCCGACCTCATCGAGGTGAACCGCGACACCGCCACCTTCTCGTCGGAGGTCGGCAGCACACAGATCATGTCGGGCCAGTACCCGATCGGCGAGGACCCCGACATGCCGTTCGACACCCGGGGAGTCCTCATGCTCGACATGGACCCGCCCAAGCACACCCGTTACCGGCTGCTCGTGAACAAGGGCTTCACCCCGCGCATGATCGGCCTCATCGAGCAGGCGTTGCGCCACCGCGCCACCGTGATCGTCGACAACGTGATCGAGACCGGGTCGGCCGACTTCGTGGAGAACATCGCGGCCGAGCTGCCGCTGCAGGCCATCGCCGAGATCATGGGTGTGCCCCAGGAGGACCGCCGCAAGCTCTTCGACTGGACCAACCGCATGGTCGGCGCCGGCGACCCCGAGTACATGGACAACGACCAGCAGACCGCGTTCGTCGAGCTGTTCGCCTACGCCAACGAGCTCGCCGGGCTCCGCCGCGACGACCCGCGCGACGACATCGTCACCAAGCTGCTGAACGCGGAGATCGAGGGGGAGCAGCTCAGCGAGCTCGAGTTCGACATGTTCATGCTGCTCCTCGCGGTGGCGGGCAACGAGACCACCCGCAACGCCACCGCGCACGGCATGTACGCGCTCATGACCAACCCGGAGCAGTTCGAGCTGTTGAAGCAGGATCCCGAGGGCCGCATCGACGACGCGGTGGAGGAGGTCCTGCGCTGGGGCTCGCCGGTGCTGCACTTCCGGCGCACCGCGACCGTCGACACCGAGATCCGGGGCCGGGCGATCAAGGCCGGTGACCGCGTCGTCATCTGGCACGTCTCCGCCAACCGTGACGAAGAGGTGTGGGACGACCCGTTCGTCTTCGACATCACGCGCAACCCGAACCCGCACGTCGCGTTCGGCGGCGGCGGTTCGCACTTCTGCCTCGGCGCCAACCTGGCCCGCATGGAGCTGAAGCTCATCCTCACCGAGCTGGTGACGCGCATGCCCGACATGCAGCTCGCCGGTGAGCCGCAGCGGCTCCTGTCCAACTTCATCGGCGGCATCAAGCACATGCCGGTGAAGTGGACGCCGGGCCCCCGGGCGCTCGCCACCGCCGACGCTTGACCAGGATCCCGGACCCCGGGCAGGGCAGGATCCCGGAGACCGCGCGGGGCGGCATCCTGTCGGGGCCGGTCGACGGGCCGGCCCGCACCGCCGCCCAGTACCCGCACCGGGAGGCCATCCCCGGGATCCGGGTGCTGCACCGTGCGTCCGGGTTCACGGGCGCGCTGGTGGCGCTCGACGGCGACGAGGTCGTCCTGCGCGGGCACACCGGGTTGGAGAAGCGCTACCGCAACCTGCCCGGCACGTTCGCGGTCGACGGCACCGCGACCCATCTGGTGCCGGCACGGACACCGTCGGCCGACGACCTCTCCACCCTCGGCGAGCGCGTCGCTGACGGTGTGCGCACCGCGTCGGGCAGCCGCGCCGTGGTCGGCGCCCGGCCCCGGGTGGCACGGGCCAGCCGGATCTGGGTCGAGGGTGTGCACGACGCCGAGCTCGTCGAGCGGGTCTGGGGCGACGACCTGCGGGTCGAGGGCATCGTGGTCGAGCGACTCGACGGCGCCGACCACCTGGCCGACGAGGTGCAGGCGTTCACCCCGGGGCCCGGTCGCCGACTCGGGGTGCTCCTCGACCACCTGGTGGCGGGCAGCAAGGAGGCGCGCCTTGCCGACGCGGTGCGCCACCCGTACGTCCTCGTCACCGGGACGCCCTATGTCGACGTGTGGGAGGCGGTGCGACCGGTGGCGGTGGGCATCGACGCGTGGCCGGTCGTCCCCAAGGGTCAGGACTGGAAGACCGGCGTCTGCGCGGCACTCGGCGTCGACGACCCGCGCACGATGTGGCGCCGGATCCTCGGCGCGGTGCACGACTGGAAGCAGCTCGAGCAGCCCTTCGTCGCCGCGGTCGAGCAGCTCATCGACTTCGTCACCGAGTAGCCCCGCACCTACCGGGAACCGGCGCTACGCGGAGTACTCGATGATGTCGGCCTCGTCGAGCTTGCGGTCGGCGATGCCGGCGAAGCCGTCGCTGCCGGTGTAGGTGTCCTCGCCGAGCACCTTCCCGTCGGCGTCCAATGGCCAGAGCGTGGCCATGCGCGCCTCGTAGAGGTAGTGCGCGTCGGCGTCGTCGACGTCGATGCCCATCGCCTGGAGCGTGCGACCCGGGTACGCCATGCGCATCACACCCTCGGTGAGCACGCAGTCGCGGTCGACGACGAGCCGGTCGATGTCGAGCTGCAACCGCCCGGCGCCCGACGCCACGAACCGCTCGTAGAACGCCCGCACGCCGTCCTTGCCCTCGGGGCTGCTCAGCGGGTCGGGCGCGCCGTACGCGTGATAGTGCACGTCGTCGGCGAGGGTGTCGAGCAGGCCGTCGATGTCGCCCGCCGACTCGGACTTCATGTGGGCGAGGATCGTCTCGAGGTTGCGCCGGAGCACCGGGTCGGTCTCGGCGGCGAGGCGCTCCTCGACCTTCCTCCACGTGACGGCTTGATCGATGACGGGCGCCATGGGTCCTCCCCCGGGTCAGGGACGTGCGTCGCGCGGTTGTAGCAGGCGCGCCCGCATGGCGTCGTCCCGCACGAACACGGGCAGGTCGTCGGCGTCGAGGAACGAGGGTCGGACCGACGACCCGCCGTCGACGACCAGGGCGTGGCCGGTCACGAACCCGGCGAGATCGGAGAGCAGGTACAGGGCGGCGCCGGCGATGTCGTCGGGTGCGCCCCGGCGACCGAGCGGGATCGCCCGTTGCTCCTCGGGCGAGTCGACCGTGGGCGTGCCCCGCTCGCTGTGCGCGGTCCGGACGGTGCCCGGCACCACCGCGTTGACCCGCACGCGTGCGGGTCCGAGCTCGAGCGCGGCGGTGCGCATCAACGCCAGGACGCCGGCCTTGGCGGCCGCGTACGGCGCGCCGAACGGCATCGCCGACGTGCCGCTGATCGACGACACCAGGACGATGCTCCCCCCGCGCCGTGGTCGACGAGCCGTCGGGCGACGGCCTGCGTCGTGATGAACGCCGACTGCAGGTTGAGCTCGACGACCGCGGCGAACGTCGCCGGTGGCATCCCGGTGACTCGCGACCAGTCGTCGAAGGGCATGCCACCCACGACGTGCACGAGTCCGAGGAGCGGCGGGAGGCCGTCGAGCGCCGTCAACGCGTCGTTGACCGCGGCGGCGTCGGTGACGTCGGCCAGCACCGGGACGAAGCGCGCCGCGTCGGCGCCGGCGGCGCGCTCGGTCAGCGCCAGCGCGTCGCGGTCGACGTCGAGCCCGAGGACGGTCGCGCCGGCGCGCACGAGCATGGCGCTCACGCCGGTGCCGATGCCGTCGCCGCCCGCGCCGGCCACGACCACCGTTCGTCCCTGGACCCCGAGCTCGAAGGACGTCATGAGGCCCATGGCTACCATGCGGGCGTGCTCGACGGTCGTGCCGTGTTCGTGACCCACGGGTCGACCCGGCTCGGCCGTGGCGTGGCCGCCGCGCTCGGAGAGCTCGGCGCCGCGGTCACCACGAGCGCGGACGGCTTCGCCGACCGCGCCGCCGCCGGCGCGGCATTCGCCGTGGCCCCGGCGATCGACGTGGTCGTGCACGTCTGCGTCGACGACGCCGGCCTGGTGCGGCAACAGCTCGCCGGCACCGACCCGGCCGCGTGGGACGCGCGCGGCGAAGCGCTCCTGCGGGACGCCATCTTCACGCTCCAGGCCGCGCACTCCTGGTTCGCGCCCACCGGGACCGGCCGCATCGTGCTGGTCGCGCCCACCTCGGGGTTCACCGGCGCCGGTGGCTTCGTGCCCGCGTCCACCGCGATCGAGGGCGTGCGGGCACTGGGCAAGTCAGCGGCGCGGCAGTGGGGTCCGCAGGGCATCACGGTGAACGCCGTGCTGGTGCCCCCGGCCCTCGTCGCCCCCGAGCTGGTGGCGGCGACGACGTTCGAGGCCCCACCCGCCGTGGGCCGGCCGCCCGACCTGCGCGACGACGTCGCGGCGACGATCGCGCTCTTCGCCGGCCCCACGAGCGGCGGTATCACCGGTGCGACGGTGATCGTCGACGGCGGGTCGGTGATGGCACCGTGACCGGCACCCTCGACGGGCGCTGCGTCATCGTGACCGGTGCCGGCGACGGCGTCGGGCGCGGGGTCGCGCTGGCCTGCGCGACCGCCGGCGCGCACGTGATCGTCGGTACCCGCACCGACAACGGGCACGCGGTCGTCGGCGAGATCGACACGCGCGGCGGAAGGGCCGCGTGGACGCAGTGCGACGTGACCGACGAGGCCACCATCGTCGCCGCGGTCGACCTCGCGCTCGGACGGGCGGGCGCGCTCCACGCCATCGTGCACAACGCCACCAGCAACCGGTCGAGCGAGCCGCACCGGCTCGAGGACGTCGACGTGGCGCTGTGGGACGAGCACGCGGCGGTGTCGCTCCGGGGGGCGTACCACTGCGCCCGCGCCGGGTTCGAAGCGCTGCGGGAGACCCAGGGCACGCTGATCCTGATGACGTCACCCGCCGGGATGGAGGGCACGGTCGGGTTGCCGCTCTACGGCGCGGTGAAGGGCGCGCTGCGCGGCTTCACCAAGAGCCTGGCCCGGGAGTGGGCACCGCACGGCATGCCGGTGAACATCGTGTCGCCCCTTGCGCTGTCGCCGGCGATGACGCGCGCCATCGAGCAGGACCCCGGCGTCGGGGAACGCCTCGCCCGTCGCGTCCCGATGGGTCGTGTGGGTGATCCCGAGCACGACGTCGGCCCCGCGGTGGTGTACCTCGCGTCAGCCGATGCACACTTCGTGACCGGCCAGACCCTTGCGGTCGACGGCGGTCACTTCATGAACCTCTGACTGCCGCAGCCAGGCGCTCCACCTCGCCCACCGCGCGCGCCACCACGTCGGGATCGACCGCCGCCGCCACCGCGCCACCTCCGGCCTCCTTCAGCATCTCGGGCAACCGCGTGCGGAGACGCTCGAGTGCCCACACCAGCATGTCGCCGGACGCGATGGCGTCGAAGTCGATGACGTTGTTGACGGTCTCACCGTCGGCGCCGGTGTTGTGGACGTAGTGGTAGTGGGGCTCGTCGGCGAACACGTCGAACCGCACGTACTCGTGGCCGTCGTCGGTGCCCCACACGTGGAGCGAGACGCCTTCGTCGGTGAAGCCACCTTCGGGCGACCGCGCCTCGAGCTCGGCGAGGTGCTCGGGGTTGTCGGCGTAGGTCGCGCGCAGCGACTCCGGATCGAGCGCGCGGTACTCCACGCCGAGCGTGACCGCACCGGCAGGGACGCGATGCGTGCGGTCCTCGACCGGCGGTTGCGGTGGCATCCCGTACACCTTCCCGATCATGACTCCGCTCCCCTCTGCTGCAGCCGGGTGAAGACCCGCCGGGCGGTCACGCCGAGCAACCCGGCCTCGACCTCTGTTGGCAGGCCCAGCTCCGCGACCTGGGCCAGCGCGTGGCGGTGCCCCACGGTCGGGAAGTTGGTGGCGAACAGCACCTTGGTGCGGCCGGGGCCGCGCAGGAAGTCGACCACCGCCGCGGGCCAGTGCCGGGGCGGGTAGGCGCCGGTCCCGAGGTACACGTTGGGGAACTTCAACGCCATCGCGATCGCCTCCTCGGTCCACGGCCAACCGAGGTGCGAGAGCACGAACGCGGTGTCGCGGAAGTAGAGCGCGGGCCGGTCGACCGAGATCGGATGCCCGCACTCGCTCGCCATGAGACCGCCCGACGTCCCGGTCTGCGCCGCCACCGGCACCCCCGCATCGGCGCAGGCCGCGTAGTACGGGTAGTAGTCGGCGTGGTCGAGCCGGCGGTCCCAGCTGTGGGTGTGGAGGTAGCACCCGACCACCCACGGGAGGTCCAGGCGCGCCCGTGTGGCGCGCACGCCCGCCATCCCGCGCTCGGGGTCGATCAAAGCCAGCGCCGCGAATCGCCCCGGCCAACGCTCGACGAGCTGCTCGGTCTCCTCCCAGCGCGCCACGAGGTGCTCGACGTCGAACGGGTTGCAGTGCGCGTGTCGGCCCGTGTCGCCGGTCACCAGCAGCACGGTGCCGACCCCGAGCTCGTCCATGCGCGCGACCAGCGCGGCGGGATCGGTGAAGGAGTCGTGCTCGTCGCGCCGGACCTTCACCTGCACCCCCTGCGAGGCGATCGCACCGTCCCACAGCGCGCGTCGGTCCTCGGTGAACGCGTTCGACAACGTGTCGACGGTGTCAGCGCTCATCGCGGAACCGCTTCAGCTTGGGCGACACGTCGACCTCGGTCCACGCGTCCAGCGTGCCCGGTGCGACCACCTCGACCGCGATGCGCACCCCGAGGCGGTCCTTGAGCCGAGTCTCCACCGCGGCGGCGATCGCCGGGAAGGCGGACGGGTCGCGCGGGCTGACCACCGAGAGCAGCAACTCGTCGCGCCCGTCGCGCCGCACCGCCCGCACGAACCAGTCGGGAGCGACTCCGTCGACCGCGAGCGCGAGCTCGCCGACCGCCTCGGGCCACACGTTCACGCCGCGCAGCTTCACCATGTTGTCGCCGCGGCCCGCGAACGGGGCCATCTTGCGCAGCCAGCTCCCGCAGGCGCACTGCCCGGGCGGGTAGAGGAACGACAGGTCCATGATGTTGTAGCGGAACTGCGGGCTCCCGGTCTTGTAGAGCTCGGTGATGCAGATCGCACCGAGCTCGCCGTCGGGTCGCGGCTCCCCGCTCTCCGGGTCGACGATCTGCACCACGAACGCGTCTTCGAAGATGTGGAGCCCGTCGTGGGCCGGGCACTCCACCGACACCCACTGCACCTCGTGGAACCCGTACGACTCGAAGCACTCGACACCGAACGTGGACTCGAGCAGCGCGCGGTCGCCGATGTTGGGCAACGCGTGCAGCTTGAAGTCGACCGCCGGGTCGTAGCCCATGGCGCGCGCGACATCGGCGAGGCGGAGGAGGTAGTCGCCGGTCGTGAGGATGGCGGCGGCCTCGTACTCGATGGCCAGCTCGACCTGGCGCTCGCTGCTGGTGACGTTGCCCGTTCCCGTCGTGACGACGACGCAGTCGAGCCAACGGTGGAGGGCCTCGTCGAACGCGAATGCGCCGTTGTGGGTGCCGTAGGCCCACGAGTTGAGCACCACGTCGCCGGGGCGGATCCCCTGCATGTAGAGAGCGCGGGCGGTGAGCAGCGCGCCCACCTCGCGGTCCCACTGCGTGTAGAACGTCGGCCGCGACTTCCCGGTCGTGCCGCCGGACATGAACACGCGCATGGGCTCGGTGAGCGCGTCGCGGGGCGTCACCCCCTGGTAGTCGCCCCAGGGCGGGTGGTCCTCGATGCTCCGGCGGATGTCGTCGACGGTGTAGGAGGGCGCGCGCCACAGGTCGTCGACGGTGGCGATCGAGCGGGGATCGAACCCGGCTTCCGCCCACCGGCGGGCGAAGAACGGCACCTTCGAGGCGGTGAGCGCGCGGGCCTGGAGGCGCTCGAGCTGCACCCGCTCGATCTCGTCCGGGGGCGCCGACCACGCGGTCTCGAAGTACTCCGGCGGCGGCGGGTACGCCCGCACGATCTCGCCGTAGTCGACCGCCTCGAACGGGCGCCGGAAGTCGCTCACGACACCGGCAGGTAACCCTCGGGGAACCGGTACAGGTCGACCGCGTTGTCCCACAGGACCTTCCGCTTGCTGTGGTCGCCGATGAGGTCGGGCTCGAGCGCCAGGAAGTGCTCGGTGGCCTTCGGGTACTTCGAGTCCGGGTGCGGGAAGTCGGTCTCGAACACGATGTGGTCGTCGCCCATCCAGCGCATGACGTCGGCCACGAAGCGGTCGTCGCACTCGGTGGAGATCCAGCAGTTGCGCCGGAAGTACTCGGTGGCCGACATCGTGAGCTCGGGCGCCTCGGCGGCGCCGGCGAGCTCGAGGTGCTCGTCGATCCGGTGGAGCCACGAGGGCAGCCACCCGCAGCCGGCCTCCATGTACGCGACCCGGAGACGCGGGAACCGCTCGAACACGCCGTGCACGATCATCGAGAGCACCGCGCACTGCGCCTCGTGCGGGTGGACGACGGTGTGCCACTCGGTGAACGTGTCGAAGCGGTCGGACCCCGCGGTCGGCGCGTTGAGTCCCATGTACTCGTGGGTCGCGAACGCGCAGTCGAGATCCTGGAGCAACTCGTAGACCGGGTCGTAGTAGCGGTCGCCCAGGTTGCGGTGGTTGAACTGGTCGGGACGGGCCCAGAAGCACCGGGCGCCGAGGTGGTCGTGGGCGTACCGAATCTCGTCGAGCGCGCGCGCGACGTCGTTCAGCGGCACCGGCGCGGAGGTGACCACCATCCCACCCGACGTCTCGCGCATCTCCTCGCCCCACCGGTTGTACGCCCGCGCCATGGCGGCCTGGAGCTCGGGGTCGATGCCCTCGAGCCACATGTCGTACTCCGGGCCGTAGATCACCATCGCGTCGACGCCTTCGACCGCGATGGCGGCGGCGACGCGGTCCCCGGTGAACCCCTCCACCGCGATGTCGCCGTACTTGCGGACCATGTCGTCGGCGGTCCAGTTGATCGCCTTCTGGAACTGCCCGTAGATGGTCGTGGTGTGCTGGGTGAAGCGGCCGTCGACGGTCACCGGGTTGTAGTGCTCGAGCCCGGCCGGCGCCCGGCGCCCGACCCGGTCCTGGTGGCGCTCGTCGAGGAACCGCGACCACAGGTCGGGCGGGTACACCACGTGGGCGTCGGCGTCGAACACCTTGAATCCGTTGCGCATCCGCGCCCAGTACAGCAGAACCGACCAAGCGCGCGCTAGGGCGCGCTCGGTAGGGTTCCCCCGTGACCGCCGTCGACAACGCCATCACCGGCGAGATCGTCCGCAACGGCCTCGCGGTCGCGGCCGAGGAGGCGAGCATCGTCGTGGTGCGCGCCGGGCACAGCTCCCACATCCAGGAGGGCGCCGACGCCTGTGCCGCGCTGGTCGATGCCGACGGTCGACTGGTCACGTTGTCGACGGCCACCAGCCTGATGCACGCCGCCAGCCTGCGGTGCGCGTTGCCGTCGCTGGTCGAGGACGTCCCGCTCGCCACGATGCGGCCCGGCGACGTGTTCGCGCTGAACGACCCCTACCGGGGCGGGATCCACGCCAACGACATCCTCGTGTTCCGTCCGGTGTTCGCGGACGGCAGCGTCGCGTTCTTCGCGGGGACGCTCATCCACGTCGCCGACGTCGGTGGAGTGTCGGCAGCGGGTCTCGCCGCGCTCGCCACCGACACCTTCGTGGAGGGGCTGCTGCTCCCGCCGGTGCGGCTGTTCCGCGGCGGCGAACCGGCGGACGACGTGTTGCGCATCATCGGCCGCAACAGCCGCACTCCCGACAAGGTCGTGGGCGACGTGCAGGCGCTCGTCGCCGGCGTGAACGTCATCGCCCGTCGGGTGGAGGAGCTGCACGATCGCTTCGGCGCGGCGCAGGTCCAGCGCTTCGTGCAACAGGACATCGACGACTCCGAGCGGCGCATGCGTGCCTCCCTGGCGGAGCTGCCGCCGGGCCGCTACGAGGGCGCGTTCACCATCGACAGTGACGGCATCGAGGCACGCACGTTCGAGGTGCGCGCGACCCTCACCGTTGTCGGCGACGGCACGATCGACGTCGACCTCGCCGGGACCTCCGCGCAGGCGCGAGGTGCGATCAACGTGTCGGTCTCGCAGGCGTTGTCCGGCATCGTGTACGCGATCCGCTGCTTCGCCGACCCGACGATCCCGATGAACGAGGGATGCTTCCGGCCGCTGCAGGTGCACCTGCCGCCTGGGTCGTTGGTGAACCCCGACCCACCGGCCGCGTGCGGTGGGCGGCTGGTGACCGTCGCGGCCGCCACCGAGGCGATCCTGCAGGCGCTCGCGCAGGCCGCGCCCGAACGGGCCGTCGCCGCCAGCGGGCTGATCCACGTGTACGCGCTGAGCGGTGCGCACGCCGACGGCTCCGCGTGGCTCACGCTCCTCTACGAGTTCGGTGGGCTCGGCGCCCGCGTCGGCGCCGACGGCGCCGACGCCACCGGCGCGTTCTTCCTCGGCGGCCGCTCGGTCATCCCCCAGGTCGAGCCGCTCGAGGCGCAGTACCCGTTCCGCGTGCGCGCGGCGCGGCTCCTCCCCGACTCCGGCGGACCGGGCACCTGGCGCGGCGGTCTCGGGGTCGAGACCGTGATCGAGGTGCTCGCCGACGCCCGGCTCACCGTGCGGGGCGACCGCATCGGGAGGTTCCCGCCGCCCGGCGCGCGGGGCGGCGACCCCGGGCGCCCGGGCTCGTTCTCGGTCGAGCGGGGCGACGGCCGCGTCGAGTTGCTCGCCGCCCGCCAGGCCGACGTGCACCTCGCCGCCGGTGACCGCTTCGTGCTGCGGACCTCGGGCGGCGGCGGGCTGGGACCCCCACGTGATCGCGATCCCGCGCTCGTGCGCGACGACGTCGCCACCGGCCGGGTCAGCTCCACGGGCGCGGCACGTGACTACGGGGTCGAGGCATGACCGGCACCCGCAGCCACTGGACCCTCGGCGCCGACGTCGGCGGAACCTTCACCGACGTCGTGCTGACCGACGGCTCCGGCGCGCTGGCCACGGCGAAGGTCCCCACGACCCCGCACGACCCGGCCGTCGGCGTGGTCGACGGCGTGGCCTGCGTGCTGCAGGAGGCGTCGATCGACCCGGGCGCCGTCACCCGCTTCGTGCACGGGACGACCCTCGCCGCCAACGTGATCCTCCAGCGGTCCGGTGGCCCCGTCGCCCTGGTCGCGACCGAGGGCTTCGCCGACCTGTTGCGCCTGGGTCGCGAAGCGCGCGTCGAGGAGGACCGCTACGACCTCCGCTACACGCCCGCGCCGCCGCCCGTCGACGCCCGCCTCACCTTCGAGGTGCGTGAGCGCGTCGACGCCAGCGGCGCACCCGTGGTCGAGCTCACCGACGCCGCCATCGACGAGGTCGTCACGCAGGTGGCGGCGAGCGCGCCGGTCGGGGTCGCCGTCTGCCTCCTGCACTCGTACGCCCACCCGGACCACGAGCAGCGCGTTGCGAGCGCGCTGCGAGTGGCGCTCCCGGCCGCCCACGTCGTGTGCTCGACCGACGTGTGGCCGGAGATGCGGGAGTACGAGCGCGCCATGACCACCGTGATCTCCGCGCTCGTCGCGCCGGTGATGTCCGAGTACCTCGCCGGCCTCGGCGAGCACCTCGGCCGGGTCGGGATCCGCTGCCCGATCCAGGTCATGGACTCCGCGGGCGACGTGATGAGCGCGGCGCGCGCGGCCGCGCTCCCGGTGGCCACCGTCGAATCCGGAGGTGCGGCGGGCGTCACCGCGGCCGGCATCGTGGGTCGGGCGGTCGGCGCCGACGACGTCATCTCGTTCGACATGGGCGGCACGACCGCCAAGGCGGGCATCGTCCGGGGCGGCCGGCCGCGCGTGGCGCACGACTTCCAGGTGGGGGGCAAGGGCAGCTTCGGTGGCGCCCGCGCCGGGACCGGCATCCCCCTCAAGGTCCCCGTCGTCGACCTCGCCGAGGTCGGCGCGGGGGGTGGCAGCATCGCCGCCGTGCACGCCGGCGTGCTCCGGGTCGGGCCGCGATCGGCCGGCGCCGATCCCGGGCCCGCGTGCTACGGGCGGGGAGGATCCGAGCCGACGGTCACCGACGCCGACCTCGTCCTCGGGTACCTGGCGCCGACGGGCCTCGCCGGCGGCGTGCACGTGTCCGTCCCGCGGGCACGCGACGCGATCCACGCGGCCGTGGCGCGCCCACTGGGGGTCGACACCGTCGACGCGGCGCGCGCGGTGCACGACATCGTCAACGCCAACATGGCGGCCGCGATCCGCGTCGTGACCGTCCAGCGCGGCATCGATCCCCGCACGTTCGTGATGGTCGCGTTCGGCGGCGCCGGTCCCATGCACGCGAGCCGCATCGCCGACGAGTTCGGGATTGGGAAATTGGTGGTGCCGTGGGGTGCGGGGGTGGCCTCGGCGATCGGGCTGGCCCACGCCGACCCGGGGGCCGAGTGGCGCCGGCCCTTCGCGTCCGACCTCGACGCCCTCGATGCAACCGAGCTGGCGCGCGGCTTCGACGAACTCGAACAGCGAGCTCGCGAGGAGATCGGTTCCGATGGCGACGACGCGACGTTCGTGGTCGAGCGCTTCGTCGGGATGCGTGTCCGGGGCCAGGTGCACGCGCTCGAGATCCCCGTTGCGGCGCGTGACGGCGCCGTCGTCGACGCGCTCCGCGCCGGCTTCGTCGAGCACTACGGCGCGGCGTACGGCGTGGCCCCCGCGTCCCACCTCCAACTGACCTCCGCGCGCGTCCGCGTCGTCCATCGCGAGGCCGCCCGCCTCGCCGGCGCCGACGGCGCCGAGCCCGACCCGGTCGACGCGACTCCCGCCGGCGAGCGCGCCGCGCATTTCGCCGAGCTCGGTGGGTTCGTGACGACGCCGGTGTTCGACTGGATCCGGCTGGCGCCGGGGAGCCGGCTGCGTGGTCCGGCGATCGTCGAGGGACCCGACGCCACCGTGGTGGTGCCACCCGAATCGACGGCGACGGTCGACCGGTGGCGGAACGTGGTGCTGGCCCGGTGACCATCGATCCGCTCACGCGCGAACCCGGGTTCGTGTCGGCGCGACGCTCCGAGATCGTCGCCATCGCCGCCGAGCTCTTCGCCACCAAGGGCTACGCGAACACGACCGTCCGCGAGATCGCCGACGCGGCCGGCATCCTCTCGGGCAGCCTCTACCACCACTTCGACTCGAAGGAGTCGATGATCGACGCGGTGCTGCGCGACTTCCTCGGTCGCATCGACGCGCAGTACCGCGACGTCCTGACCGCCGGGGAACCGCCGGTCGAGACGCTGCGCGCCCTCGTGCGCACCGCGTTCGGCGCCCTCGCCACCGACCGCGCCGCGGTGGCGGTGATGCTCGACGAGTACAACGTGCTCGTGCGCTACCCGCGCTTCGCCTTCCTCCGGGACGCGGTGGAGGAGACCGAGCGCCTGTGGGTCGGCGTACTCGACGCGGGCATGCGGGCCGGCGACTTCGTACCCGACGTCCCCGCGCCCGCGGTGTACCGGTTCATGCGGGACGCGATCTGGGTGAGCGTGCGGTGGTACCGGCCCGAGGGACCACGAGCGCGCCGCCGACGTGGCCGAGGAGTATCTCGCCGTGCTGCTGGGCGGGCTGGCGGGCCGGAAGCCGAGGAGGAGCCCATGACCGACGGACCGAGCTACTTCGTGCTCGACGAGATCGACTGGCCCGACGAGCTGCGCGCCGCGACTGCGCCCCGCGAGCTGGTGGAGGAGGCCCGACGCGCGGGCGCCCGGCGCAAGTTCCTGGCGCGCGGCGAGGGCGGCTTCTTCTCGCAGTACTCCGAGTTCCCACCCGGCTACGCGGTACCGCTGCACCGCCACGACCACGACGAGATGATCGTGCTCCTCGACGGCAGCTGCACGATGTCCGACGGTCGTGCGCTCGGCACCCACGACTCGGTGGTCCTGACCGCCGGGTTCGAGTACGGGTTCACCGCGGGCGACGACGGCATGGTCTTCCTCACCATCCGGGCCGGGCGCGCCACCACGACCCTGGCGTGACAGTTCGACGGGTCAGGACCGCTCGAGCTCGATCGGGCGGTCGGCGGCGTCCTCGGCCCGCATCACCTCGAGCAGGCGGTGGATGGCGTCGTCGAGCTGCTGCACCTCGCCGGCCGAGAGCCCGGCCAGGAGGCGTTCGCGTTCGCTCGCGTACCGCGCGTTCGCGGCGTCGGCGGTGCGCATGCCCTCCGCGGTGAGGCCCACCAGCACCTTCCGGCGGTCGGCGGGATCCGGCATGCGCTCGACCAGGCCGTCCCGCTCGAGCCGATCGAGGATCTGGGTCATGCCGCCGCTCGACCGGACCACGATCTCGCTCAGCTCCGTCGGCGACATGCGGTTCGGCTCGCCGACCAGCTCGAGCACCCGCAGCACCGAGTAGTCGATGAACCGCAGCCCGAACGGATCGAGACACCGGTGCTGGAAGGCCTCGACGAGGAGCCCCACGCGCGTGAGGCGGGTGAACAAGCCGACCGCGCCCGGCTCGGACAGGTAGCGCGCTTCGTAGTCGATCGTCACCGTGCTACCGGCCCGGCGATGGTGGCGCGGTGCATCACCCGGCGCTCGAGGTAGTCGGCAACCGCATAGTGCTGCACGGCACGGTTGTCCCAGAACGCGATCGAGCCCGGCGCCCAATGGAAGCGGCACTGGAACTCGGGCGAGCGCACGTGGTCGAACAGGAACGGGAGGAGCACGTCGTTCTCGCGTTCGCTGAGACCCGTCAGGCGCGTCGTCGAGTTGCGGTTCAGGAACAACGCCTTGCGCCCGGTCTCGGGATGGGTGACGACGACGTTGTGCTCGACCGGCGGGCACCGCTGCTGCATCTCGGCGAGATCGAGGGTGGAGTGCCCGTCGCGGATCGCCTTCTGCAACGAACGGGTGATGTCGTGGACGGCGCGCAAGCCGTCGAGCAACGCACGCATCGGTGGCGACAACGCCTCGTACGCCGCGTACATGCTCGCGAAGCAGGTGTCGCCCCCGAGCTCCGGGAGCTGCACCGCGCGCAGGATCGACGCCATGGGGGGCTCGGCGATGAACGTGTTGTCGCTGTGCCACTCGTCGGCGCCCTCGCCCACGGGATGGACCTGGTCGAGCACGACGATCTCGGGGGCGTCCTGGTGCACCGTCTGCAGCGGCGACACGTGCATGGGTCCGAATCGCAGCGCGAACGCCAGCTGCTGCTCGTCGTCGATGTGCTGGTCGCGGAAGAAGAGCACCAGGTGGTCGAGCAGCGCGCGCCGCAGCGTCGCGACCTCGTGGTCGGCGAGGGGCTCTCGCAGGTCGACGCCGCCGACCTCGGCCCCGATCGCCCGGGTCACCGGCCGGATCTCGATGCAGGTTCCCACGCTCCTCCTCCCGTGCACCCGTGCTCCCGTGCTCCCGTGCGGCCACCCGACCGCCCTGCCCGGCGCCCTTGCCCGGCCCACCGCCCTACCGCCCTGGCGCCGGCGGATCGACCGGGTTAGTCTCTCGCCGCTAAGAATCTTAGGCAAGGGGAGATTCATGGTGGACGGCGACCGCGGACCCCGGTTCAGTCGGCTCGAGGACGTGCCCTGGGAGGAGGTGCGCAAGATCGACTTCGGCGACCACACCGCGTCGGTGCGGGAGAAGTGGCTCGACTTCTCGCCCCGGTTCCTCTCGCTGCTGGCGGAGTGGGATCCCGGGATGATGATCCATGCGCACGGCCACAACAGCGACCACGTCGTCTACGTGCTCGCCGGCTCCGTCCGCTGCGGCGACGTCGAGTGCGGGCCCGGCACGCACATCGCACTCGACCAGGGCGAGACGTTCGGCCCCTTCGTCGCCGGCCCCGAGGGCGTGACGTTGTTCGAGGTGATGATGGGCGACCCGCGGTCGTTCCCCGCCGACGAGGAAGGGTGGAAGCGGCTGCTCGCGGACCACGGCGCGACGCAGGCGCCCAACCCGCAGATCGCGCTTCCCGACTGGCTCGAGGACACCCGCACCTGACGATGAGCGCACCGTTCATCCCCGGCTCGGTCTCGTTGCGGCTCTACCCGCACAACGACCTCGACGCGGTGGCGATCGTCGACGAGCTGCGCGCGCAGGCATCGTTGGCGGTGAAGCACGGCTTCGACGGCGTCATGACCAGCGAGCACCACGGCGGGTTCCACGGGTACCTCCCGAACCCGTTGCAGGCGGCGGGCTGGTGCCTCGAGGCGATGGCCGGCGGGTGGGCCGCGCCGTGCCCGTTGCTCCTGCCGTTGCGCCCGCCCGCGCTGGTGGCGGAGGAGATCGCGTGGTTGGCGGCGCGCTTCCCCGGTCGGGTCGGCATCGGTGTGGCCTCGGGCGCGCTGCCCGACGACTTCGAGATCATGCACGCGCCGATGGACGGCCTCGCGGCGCGCTTCACTGCCGGTCTCGAGGAGCTGGCCGGGATGCTCGATGGGTCCGCCCCGCGCAAGCTTGCCGACGACCCGGCCATCGCCGCGTGCCGGGAGCAGCCGGTGCCCGTCCTCAGCGCGGCCATGGGCTTCACCGCGGTGCGACGCGCCGCGCGCCTCGGCGCCGGGCTCCTCTTCGACTCGCTCTCCACGCCCGAACGGTGCCGCGAGCTCACCGACGCGTACCGCGAGGCCGGCGGCACCGGGCCGTGCGTGATGATCCGACGGGCCTGGGTGGGTGAACCTCCCCGCCGGCGGCTCGACGAGCAGCTCGACGTGTACCGCAGCTACTCCAGCGCCGCGGCCCAGCAGCACTGGGGTGGTGACGAGCTCGTCGACACGCCGACGCCGGCACGCGTGATCGAAGGGCTGGTCGAGGCCCTGCACCGCGCCGGGGCCGACGCGTGCAACCTGCCGCGTGCACGTTCCGGGGGTCGACCCCGCGGCCAGCGCGTGCACAGATCGCCCAGCTGGGCGACGAGGTGCTGCCCGGCCTCCGCGCCGCGCTGGCGGCGCCCGCGACGTCATGAGCCGTCGCATCCACCGCTTCGACGACGCCGAGTGGCACGTGCCGGTCGCGCCCGGGACCGATCCCGAGGAAGCGGCCGCCGCCGGACACGCCGGCGCGGCCCGACGGCTGCTCGCGCAGGGCGACGGCGGTTTCTACACCCAGGTGGTGCGCATGCCGCCGCGCTTCGCGGCCCCGGTGCACTCGCACGACCACAGCGAGGTGTTCATGGTGCTGGAGGGGTCGTGCGAGTTCGACGGCGAGCCGATGACGCGGTTCGACGTCGTCGTGGTGGAAGCCGGCGACGCGTACGGGTTCACCGCCGGTCCCGACGGTCTCTCGTTCCTCGTCGTGCGCCAGGGCGCGGCCAGCTTCCGCGACGAGAGCGGATGGGCATGAGCGAAGTGTCCGCGAGCCGGGTACCCCGGCGAGCAACGGAGCGGGGGCCGAGCGCCCCGGAGCGAAGCGACGAGAGCGGATGGGCATGAGCCGGTACGACCTGATCATCCGGGGCGGGTACGTGGTCGACGGCACCGGGCTCCCCCGGCGCCGGGTCGACGTCGGCGTGCGCGACGGTCGCGTCGCGACGCTCGCCCGGCTCGATGGTGAGGACGCCCGCGAGGAGATCGATGCCGACGGCCGCATCGTGGCGCCGGGAATCGTCGACGCGCACACGCACTACGACCCGCAGATCACGTTCGACCCCTACGCCACGATGTCGTGCTTCCACGGCGTCACGACCGTCGTCGCCGGGAACTGCGGGTTCTCCGTCGCACCGTGCAAGCCCGACGACCGCGAGTTCCTGGCCGGGATCTTCGCCCGGGTCGAGAACATGGACCCGGTCGCGCTCAGCGCGATCGGGTGGGACGACTGCGTGACGTTCCCGCAGTTCCTCGAGACGCGCCGCGGGCGGTTGGGCGTCAACTTCGCCTGCTACGTCGGCCACTCCAACCTGCGCCGCTGGGTCATGGGCGCCGACGCGTCCGAGCGGGCCGCACGCGACGACGAGATCGTGACCATGCGGGCGATGCTCGCCGAGGCCATGGCGGCCGGCGCGGCCGGGCTGTCGTCGTCGGCCGCTCCCACCCACCTCGATCTCGCCGACCGCCCGGTGCCTTCGCGCCTGGCGAGCCGTGACGAGCTGGCGGCGCTCGCCGAAGAGGCCGGCCGCGGCGGCGCGGGCTCGATCGCCTACCTGCCCGCGAGCGCGATCGGCGGCATCGACGCCGACGACGAGGACTACCTCATCCGGCTCGGCGCGGTGAGCGGGCTGCCGGTCGTCATCCAGGGCCTGGGCGGCCGCAACAAGACCGATGCGCCCACCGCGACCTGGGAGGCATCTCGCCGCGTTCCTCGACCGCGCCACCGAAGCCGGCGCGCCCGTGTACTCCATGCTGATCGCGCGGCCCTTCGACCGCCCGATCGTGATCGACGAGACGAACTTCCACTACCTCGCGGTGCCGAGCTGGAACCGGATGCTGCAGTTGCCGCACGCCGAGCGTGTCGCCGCGCTGCAGGACCCCGCCACCCGTACCGAGCTGCGGGACGCGGTCGAGCACTACAACCGCGACCCCGAGCTCGGTACGACGGTTCCGCCACCGCTGTGGAGGAACGTCTACGTCGACGTCGTCACCGACCCGGCCCACGCCGCCCTGCAGTCGCGCTCGATCTCCGATCTGGCACGCGAGCGCGACGCCGCGCCCGCCGATGTGCTCCTCGACCTCGCGCTCTCGGAAGACCTCACCACCCGGTTCCGGTGGCGCACCGAGAGCCCCGAGTGGGCCGCGGCCGTGGGCGAGGCGCAGCTCGACGCGCGGATGCTCATCGGCACGTCCGACGGCGGTGCGCACCTGGCGCGCGACGACGGGGCGGACTGGAGCTCGTACTTCCTCCGCTCGTGGGTCCTCGACCGGCGGCTCTGGACGCTGGAAGAGGGGATCCGCCAGATCACCCACGTGCCCGCGGCGCTGCTCGGCTTCGTCGACCGCGGCCTGATCGCACCGGGCGCGCCCGCCGACCTGATGGTGTTCGACCCCGAGACCGTCGGCCCGTGGAAGAAGGAGTTCGTGCACGACCTCCCGGGAGGGGTCGGGCGCTTCAAGGCCTGGGGCCACGGTGTCGGCGCCACCATCGTCAACGGCGAGCCGATCGTGCTCGACGGCGAGCTCACCGGGCGCCTGCCGGGCCGGGTGGTGCGCCCCGGGGTCGCAGAACTGTGAGCGAGCGGGAAGCATGAGCGAGCGGGAAGCGTGAGCGACCTGCGCACCGACCCCACGCCGTGGGTGTTCGACGCCGACGGCCACGTGATCGAGCCGCCGCGCGTGTGGGACGAGCTCCTGCCGGCCGAGTTCCGTGCGTACGCGCCACGCGTCCTGCAGGAGGCCGACCACTACCGCTTCGCGTGCGGCCAGCGCGTCGGGTTCCGGATCGAGGGGCGCAGCGAGGCGATGGCGGCACCGGGCCAGACCCCACACCTCTCTGACGACCCGGTCGCACGCGCGGGCGGCACCGAGCCCGGCCCCCGGCTCGCCGACATGGCCGTCGACCGGATCGCGGCGGCCGCGCTGTACCCGACGTTCGGGCTGATGATCCAGGGCGTCACCGAGCCCGAAGCGGCGTTGGCCTTGTGCCGAGCGCTCAACGACTGGGTCGCCGAGTACTGCTCGTCGGATCCCGAGCACCTGCTCGGCGTCGCCACGCTGCCGATGACCAGTGCCGAGGACGCGCTCGCGGAGGCCCACCGCGGCGTCGAGGAGCTCGGCTTCCGCGGCGTGTGGCGGCGCCCCGAGCACTTCGACCCCCTTCCCCGCCTGCAGGACGCCGAGTACGAGCCGCTGTGGTCATTCCTCGAGGAGGCGGACGTGCCGTTCGCCATCCACCCGGGAATGAGCGGCCTCGTCCCGTACGACCAGTTGCAGAGCAGATTCGACGACTACTACACGCCGTTGCACGCCGCGCACTTCGTCACCGAGCAGATGCTCGCGCTCACCACCTTCATCTCGTACGGCATCCTCGAGCGTCACCCACGCCTGCGAGTGGCGTTCCTCGAGACCGGCGCGGTGTGGGCGATGTCGTACGTGCACCGGCTCGACGAGCACTTCGAGCTGTTCGGGTTCGACCGGGGCGGGTTGACCATGCCGCCCTCCGACTACTTCCGGCGTCAGTGCTACGTCTCGGTCGAGGAGGTGGAGCCGGGCCTCGCCACGATGGTGGCCGAGTACCCGGCGTCGGTCGTGTTCGCGTCCGACTACCCCCACGCCGACGGCACCTTCCCCGGCTCGACCACCGGCCTCCTCGCCACCGCCGAGCTCGACGACGACGCCGTGCGCAGTGTCCTGCGCGACAACGCCCACCGCCTCTACGGGTTGGCGGTCGACACGTGACCGCGGAGATGGGCGTGTTCGAGGCCATCGACGGCCTCCGCGCCACCCGGGTCTACGAGGACCGCCCCATCTCGGACGACGTCCTCGCGCGCATCCTCACCGCGGCGACGCGCGCCTGCAGCTCGGGCAACACCCAACCCTGGGAGCTCGTGGTGGTGTCCGACCGCGGCGTGCAGCGGACGCTCAAGTCGATGCTGGCCGACGCGTTCGTGGGCGTCGACGCGCAGCGGGCGCAGCGCCCCGAACAACTCGTCGACGCCTCCGGCCGCCCGGTCACCGGGCACGCGGCGATCGAGCACGTCGACGTGGTGAGCGCGATCGTCTTCGTGTTCTGGAACCCCGATCGCGGGATCCGCATGCAGGGCGAGTACGAGGAGAACCCCGACGGCACGTTGCGGGCGACGCGGCCGATTCCGGGCGGCCGCGGCTCCAGCCTGTTCCCCGCGTGCCAGAACATGATGCTGGCCGCGCACGCGCTCGGCGTCTCGTCGCTGTTCACGACGTTCTTCGGGTTGTGCGAGGCCGACGTGAAGCGACTCCTCCACGTGCCGGCGCGCATGTTCCTCGAGGCCGCGGTGTTCCTCGGCTACGGCGACGAGCCGCTCGGGAAGCCGCGGCGCAAGCCCCTCGCCGAGGTCGTCCACCTGAACGACTGGGAGGTGCCGTACCCCCGATGACAACGATCCCGCGCATCGTCTCCGCCGACGACCACGTCGTGGAGCCACCCGACGTCTTCACCTCCCGGCTCCCCGCGAAGTACCGCGACGTCGGCCCGCGCGTCGTGCGGGCGCCGGTAGCCGAGATGACGTTCCGCGGCGGTGACTACGTCACCCGCATGGGCTCGGGTCGACCGGGCGACGACGGGCCGCTCGCCGACTGGTGGCTGTACGAGGACCTCCAGTGGCCGCACACCCGACTCGGCGCGTGTGCGGGGTTCGCACCGGAGGACGTGCAGGTCGTGCCCATGACCTACGACGAGATGCGTCCCGGCTGCTACCAACCCGGCCCACGCCTCGGCGACATGGACCTCAACTGGGTCGAGGCGTCGCTGTGCTTCCCGACGTTCCCGCGCTTCTGCGGGCAGACGTTCCTCGAGGCCGCCGACCAGGACCTGGCCCTGCTGTGCGTACGCGCGTACAACGACTGGATGGTCGAGGAGTGGTGCGCGGGCTCCGGCGGACGACTCCTGCCGCTGTGTCTCGTCCCCTTGTGGGATCCGGTGCTCGCGGCCGAGGAGGTGCGCCGCAACGCCGCCCGCGGCGTGCGCGCGGTGTGCTTCTCCGAGCTGCCCGGCAACCTCGGCCTGCCGTCGGTGCACGATCCCGGGCGCCACTGGGACCCGTTCGTCGGGGCGTGCGACGAGACCGGCACCGTGATCTGCATGCACAGCGGCTCGGGGTCGAAGATGCCCTCGACCTCGGCCGACGCGCCGCCGGCGGTCTCGTCGACGCTGACCCACGAGCTCGCCGAGGGCTCGCTGGCCGACTGGCTGTTCTCGGGGCTGCTCGTGCGCCACCCGAACGTGACGCTCACCTACTCCGAGGGCCAGATCGGCTGGATCCCCTACATCCTCGCCCGGGCCGACCGGGTCTGGGAGCACAACCGGGGCTGGAGCGACTCGCGCGACCTCGTGCCCGAGCCGCCCAGCACGTACTACTGGGGCCGGGTGTACGGCTGCTTCTTCGACGACGCGGCCGGCCTCGCTGCGCTCGACGCGATCGGCCCCGACCAGGTGACCTTCGAGACCGACTACCCGCACGCCGACGGCACCTGGCCGCACAGCCGGGCGGTGGCGGAGAAGCTCCTCGACGGTCTCCCCGACGACGTGGTGCACAAGATCGTGCGCGGCAACGCGCTGCGGATGTTGGGAATCGCTTGACTCGAGCAACTACTTTGGATCGATCCCCGGACGTGCAGGAGTGGCGGCCATGAGCGACGTCGACTACCCGGTCAACGACTTCGACAACCACTACTACGAGGCGATCGACGCATTCACCCGGCACCTCGATCCCCGCCTCGGGCGCCGCATCATCCAGTGGGCGGAGATCGACGGCCGCAAGTACCACGTCGTCGGCGGCAAGGTCAGCCACGCGGTCGTGAACCCGACGTTCGACCCGATCGCCAAGGCCGGCGCGATGTCGGAGTACTTCCGCGGCAACGCGTCCGGTCGCAACCCAGTGGAGTACCTGCGCGACCGCGAGCCGATCCGGTCGGAATACCGCGACCGCGAGACGCGGATCCAGGTGATGGACAAGCAGGGTCTCGACAAGGTCTGGCTCTTCCCGACCCTCGGCATGATCTACGAGCAGCTCCTCAAGCACGACCCCGAGGGCGTCGGGATCATGTTCCGCGCCTTCAATCGCTGGTTGGAGGAGGACTGGGGCTACGACTACGAGGGTCGCGTCTTCGCGTCGCCGTACCTCGCGCTCGCCGACCTCGACGTCGCGGTCGAAGAGCTCGAGCGTGCGCTCTCACTCGGTGCCCGCACCGTGTGCATGCGGCCCGCCGCGCCCACCACGATCTGGGGTCCGCTCACGCCCGGCGATCCCTACTTCGACCCGTTCTGGGCCCGCGTCAACGAGGCGGGGATCACCGTCGTCGTGCACGCGGGTGACAGCGGGTACTCGCTCAACGGGTACGCCAAAGAGGGTTTCTCCGCCGAGTTCTCGGGCGCGGGCCGACCCAGCATCGGCATGATGTCGATCGAGCGCGCCATCTACGACTTCCTCGCCTCGTTGATCTTCGACCAGCTGTTCGACCGCTTCCCGAACCTGCGCGTCGCCTCGGTCGAGAACGGCGCCGAGTTCCTCCCCGACCTCTTCCGGAAGTTCAAGTCGATCAACCGCAAGATCCCGGGCCTCTTCAAGGAGGACCCGGTCGAGACCTTCAGGCGCCACGTCTGGATCAACCCGTTCTGGGAGGACGACCCCTACGAGATCGTCGACCTCATGGGCGCCGACCGGGTGGTGTTCGGCTCCGACTGGCCGCACATCGAGGGGCTCCCGAACCCGCGCGACTACACGTTGGAGATCAAGGAGCTCGACCCCGCGTCGCAGCGGCTGATCATGCACGACAACGCGGAAGCGCTCAACCAGCTCCAGCCGGTCTGAACCCCTCGAACATCCGGCCCATCGCCGACGACCCCTGTGCGCCGGCGATCGGCGCACGTGGCGAATCGAGGATCTCGGACGCACCGGCGGCGATGCGCTCGATGGTGGCGTCGCGGTCGACCAGGCCGTGCGCGATCTCGAGGCTCACTCTCGCGTAGTGACCGCCGCCCACGGAGAAGCACTCCCCCGTGACCGGGCAGGCCTCGTGGGCGAGCCAGCCCACGAGGGGGGCCACGAGCCGCGGGTGCAGCCACTCGTTGAGCTCGGCGCTGGCGGGGAACGGGCCGAAGCCGGTCTCCGGGCGCGTCTTGGCGTAGGGCGCGATCACGTTGGCCG
This sequence comes from uncultured Actinomycetes bacterium, assembly GCA_963819475.1. Classification (GTDB taxonomy): domain Bacteria; phylum Actinomycetota; class Acidimicrobiia; order IMCC26256; family DASPTH01; genus DASUAS01. Next base: position 67,416 of record CAWFWE010000005.1, on the reverse strand, counting down.
CGATCCCGGCGTCGCGCCCCTCCGAGGCCATCGCCAGGGTCAGCCCGATGACGCCCATCTTGGCCATGCCGTAGACCGCACTGCCGGGGACACCGCCGAACGCCGCGCCCGACGACACGTTCACGAAGCGGCCCCTGCCGCGTTCGGCCATCACCGACCACGCGGGCCGGCTGACGTTGAGCGCGCCACGCAGCTGCGTGTCGATCACCGCGTCGACCTGCGCCTCGGTGAGCTCGGTGAACGGCGCCATGCGCACCTGGCCGGCGTTGTTCACCACGACGTCGACGGTCCCGAATGCGTCGATCGCGGCGCCGACGATGGCGGCGCCACCCTCGGGCGTCGCGACGGTGTCGCGGTTCGCCACCGCGGTGCCGCCGGCGGCGACGATCTCGGCCACGACGGCGTCGGCCGGTGGTGACGTCGGCGCCGCCGCCACCCCGTCGGTGTCGCTGATCCCGACGCCGAGGTCGTTGACCAGCACCTGCGCGCCACGCGCGGCGAACATGAGGGCGTACTCGCGACCCAGGTTGCGGCCCGCCCCGGTGACGACGACGACCTTCCCGTCGAACCGCAGCTCGCCGCTCCCCGCCTCGCGACGCTCACTCATCTTTCCCCGCTCCTGGCGCCTCCGGCGCCGGGCCGCTCGGGCCCCGCTCGCTGCTCAGCGGGATACCCGCCTCGCGACGCTCACTCATCTTTCCCCGCTCCTGGCGCCTCCGGCGCCGGGCCGCTCGGGCCCCGCTCGCTGCTCAGCGGGATACCCGCCTCGCGACGCTCACTCATCTTTCCCCGCTCCTGGCGCCTCCGGCGCCGGGCCGCTCGGGCCCCGCTCGCTGCTCAGCGGGATACCCGCCTCGCGACGCTCACTCATCTTTCCCCGCTCCTGGCGCCTCCGGCGCCGGGCCGCTCGGGCCCCGCTCGCTGCTCGGCGGGATACCCGCCTCGCGACGCTCACTCATCGGTGTACACGGGCGTGCGCCCTTCCTTCCAGGCCGCGATCTTCTCGTCGAAGTTGCCGGTCGTCATGCGCACGTAGAGCTGGGCATTGCCCTCGTGGTTCATGTGCGCGTGGAGCCCCCCGGCGTCGAAGCTCGCCCACAGCAGCTGCTTGGTGAGCTCGACGCCGATCTGACTGAACCCGATGATGCCGTCGGCGAGCTCGTAGCAGCGTTCGAGCAGCTGGCCACCGGCGACGACCTGCGACACGAAGCCGATGCGGTCGGCCTCCTCGGCATCGACGTCGCGCCCGGTGAGGAGGATGTCGAACGCGCGCGCGAACCCGATCTGACGGGGCAGGAGGTAGCTGATGCCGAGCTCGGTCGACGTGAGCCCGTTGTTGATGCCCGCGGCCCGGAAGTACGCGGCCTCGGACGCGATGCGGATGTCGGCGGCCGCGGCCAGGCAGAAGCCACCGCCGATCGCGGCGCCGTTCACCGCGGCGATCACCGGCTGGTGCATGTCGCGGACGGCGAGGATCACGTCGTCGAGCACCTTCATCGCGCGGCGGGCGATGCTGGTGCGCTTCAACCCCGAGATGTTCGGCACCATCCCACCGCCGACGAGGTCGGCACCCGAGCAGAACCCGTGCCCGGCACCGGTGAGCACGACGACCCGGCACTCGTTGTCGAGGCTGATCTCGCGCAGGGCATCGCGGAGCGGGACCATCACGTCGAACGCCATCGCGTTCATGCGCTCCGGTCGGTTCAGCGTCACGAGCGTGACGTGCGGGCGCGGCTTCTCGATCACGATGAACGACATGGCCGGAGTCTACGTACGGCTCTTGTCGAGGCCGCCCGGGCCGGCCGTCAGCGCGCCGGGCGCCACATCGTCGTGACGACGGGCCCGTCGGCGGCCACCCGGATGTCGTCGCGCGGTTGGAAGCCGAGCCGCACGTACCGCTCCAGGTTGGCCGGGTTCGACGACTCCAGGTACGCGGGGAGGTGCGCGGCGTCGACGGTCCCGAGGTGGTGGTCGAGCAGCGCCACGCCGATCCCGTGACCGGCGTGCGCCGGGTGGGTGCCGACGACGCCCAGGTACCAGTGCGGCTCCTCCGGGTGCGCGGCGTCGATGCGCCCGAGCCCCTCGAGCACGGGCTCGACGCGCGCGCCGAGCCGGCTCCGGAAGAACGCCTCGAGCGCGATCGACTCGTCGTCGTCGATCGGCGGGAGACCGGGCGGGGTCCAGATGGCGGACGCCGCGCTCGCGCCCGCGATCTGCACCGAGCCGTAGCGGAGACCGGCGGTCAGGAAGAAGTCCCACAGCGCGGGCGAATGCGCGCGCCGCTCGTCGAGGTCGGGGAAGACCCAACTCCACAACGGGTCCGCGAAGAACGCGCGCGAGATGGTGTCGAGGATCGCGTCGCGATCGGCGGTTGTCGCGTACCGCACGTCGAGCGTCACCGCCGGTGATGGTACGACGGTTTGAAACGTGATCGTGCTCGGTGTGATCCTGCTGCCCGTGTCGTGGGTCATCGGTCTGGTGCTCGTGATCGTCGGCGCCGTCCTCTGGGTCGCCGGATCCGCGGGTCACGCCATCGGTGGTCATCGGCACTACTCCTGAGCGACGCGGCATACTGTCGCCCGCAGGAAGCGGGTGACGGGAGCAGACACATGGCACACGACGCGAGCGATCTACGACCCGATCGCCCGCGTCGTATCGCGATCATCGGGGCCGGGCCCGGCGGCCTCTGCACCGCGGTCAGGCTGCTGGAGCGGGGGCACCACGACTTCGTGATCCTGGAGAAGGCCCCGGGCATCGGCGGCACCTGGTGGCACAACCGCTACCCCGGCGCCGAGTGCGACATCAAGTCGCACCTGTACTCCTTCTCGTTCGCCCCGAACCCGGAATGGTCGCGCGCATACGCCCGCCAGCCGGAGATCAAGGCGTACCTGGAAGAGTGCGTGGAGCGGTTCGGGCTCCGGCCATACCTGCGGCTCGGCACCGAGGTCCGCGCCGCGCGCTGGAACGACGCCGACGCGGTCTGGCGGCTCACCGTGGGCGACGACGGCGAGGTCGTCGAGGCCGACGTCGTGATCAGCGCGCTCGGGATGTTCGGCGCGCCGGTCGCTCCCGACATCCCCGGCCTCGATCGCTTCACCGGGACGATCTTCCACTCCGCGCGCTGGGACGACGAGCACGACCTCACGGGCGACGCGGTGGCGGTGATCGGGAGCGCGGCCAGCGCGGTGCAGCTCGTCCCCGAGATCGCGCCGATCGTCGGGCAGCTCGACCTGTACCAACGTTCGGCGAACTGGGTGCTCCCGAAGGAGGACGATCCGTTCTCCCAAGAGCAGCTCGCCACGTTCCGGAGCGACGCCGACGCGATCACCGCGTTGCGCGACTCGATCTTCGCGACCGTCGATCCCAACCTGACCTTCGCCGACCCAGAGCGGCGCGCGTTGGCCGAGGCCGCCGGACTCCACAACATCGAGGCCGTGGAGGACCCCGAGGTGCGGCGGAAGCTCACGCCGAACATGCCGTTCGGTTGCAAGCGGCCGCTGGCGTCGAACGTCTACTACCCGACATTCAACCGGCCCAACGTGGAGCTGGTGGTGGAGCCGATCACGGAGATCACCGAGCACGCGGTGGTCACCGCCGACGGCCGGGTCCGTCCGGTCGACACCATCATCCTCGCCACCGGGTTCGCGACCACCAAGTTCCTCGGCGCCCTCGACGTGGTAGGCCGCGGCGGGGTGCACATCGACGACGCGTGGGCCGACGGCCCGCAGGCGTACCTCGGGATCACCACCAGCGGCTTCCCGAACCTGTTCATGCTGTACGGGCCGAACACCAACAACGGCTCGATCATCTACATGATCGAGTGCCAGGTCGACTACGTCATGCAGCTGTTGGACCGCATGGACGACGAGGGGATCGTCGCCGTCGACGTGAAGCGCGACGTGATGGACGAGTACAACGCCGCGCTGCAGGACACCCTGTCCGGGGTGGAGGTGTGGCAGGCGGGGTGCCGTGGCTACTACCGCGTGCCGTCCGGGCGCATCGTCACGCAATGGCCGGGGTCGATGTCGGAGTACCGCGCACGCACGCAGCATCCCGACCCCGACGCGTTCGAGATCGTCAGCCGGGTGACGGCCTAGGTCCACGCTCAACGGTCGATTCCGCTGCGCCGTCCCGCCCTCCGGGCACGGCTCCGCTGCATCTCCTCTCAACGGTCGATTCCGCTGCGCCGTCCCGCCCTCCGGGCACGGCTCCGCTGCATCTCGTAGGGTCCACCGATGGAGTTCGGACTCACCATCCCCCACACCGGCCGGAACGCGAGTCCCGAGTGGGTGCGCGACTACGCGACGGTCGCGGAGGAAGCAGGGTGGGACTCGCTCTGGGGCGTCGACCACCTCGTGATGCCACAGCACACCGACTCCGACTACACGCTCGGGCGCAAGCCCGCGAGGATCGCCGACGACGCGGTGTCCGGGCTCCTGTCACCCAACTACGAGATGATGACCACGCTCACCTGGATCGCCGGGTTCACCGAGCGGATCAAGCTCGGTACCGCGGTGGCGGTGCTGCCCATCCGCAACGCGGTCCAGAACGCACGGATCCTGGCCACGCTCGACGTGTACTCCGGCGGTCGCATGCTCTACGGCGTCGGCGTCGGGTGGCTGCGCGAGGAAGCGGAGGCCATGGGAATGCCGTGGGACCGGCGCGGGGCCCGCAGTGAGGAGCACATCGCCCTCTTGCGCACGCTCTGGTGCGCGGAGGGCGATCTGGTCGAGTTCCACGGTGAGTTCCACGACCTCCCGCCGATGGATCCGGAGCCGCGCCCGGTGCAGCGGCCCATCCCGATCCTCGTCGGCGGCCACTCCGACATCGCGCTCGAGCGCGCCGGGCGCATCGGCGACGGCTGGATCGCCGCGCAGATGTCGCCCGAGCGCGTCGCCGAGCACTGGCCGAAGGTGCAGGCGGCGGCGGAGCGGGCGGGACGCGACCCCGGTGCGCTGCGGCTGTTCACCAGCATCTCCGGGCGCAGCGACCTCCCCCTCGGTGACCTGCTCGCGCAGTACCGCGAGCTCGGCGTCGACCACGTGCAGCTCGGCCTGCATCGCCAGGGCCGCGAGGGCACCCTCGACATGATCCGCGATGTCGCGGACAATGTACTTCCCGACCTGCGTCACTGAACCTCGAGGAGCGGGCATGGGCGCCATCGGTGAACCCAAGCGAGAGATCCACATCCCCGTCACCGCACCCGCCACGCCGCGACCACAGCCCGAGCCGACGCCGGCACCGACACCCGAGGTGGCACCGCCGCCGGTTCCCGAGCCGGTCGGCACCGGAGCCTGACCCGCAGCCGCCATGGAGCTGCCGTGGGACGTGTACGCGACGCCGATCGCGGCCCGCAAGCTCGCCCGCCTCGGGATCGAGCACGGCGAGGTGGTGCTGCGCCCCGCGTTCTACCGCCAGCTGGGCGCCTCGTACGGCGTGGTCGCCCGGGCCACGTGCCCCCTGGAGGGCCACGACGCGCCCGGCGCCGAGTGCAGCTGCGGGTTCTACGCGGTGGCCGACGACACGCAGCTCTGGCGCCTCGGGGCCGACGAGCCCGAGCTGGCGGTGCTCGACGTCGAGCTCGCGGGCCGGGTCATCGAGCACGACCACGGCTACCGGGCGAGCGACCAGACCGTGCGATCGGTCCGCTTCCACGGAGTGTGCGTCCGTTGCGGGCGGCAAGCCGACGTGTTCGGGCAGCGGCGCTTCGGCGGCCTGGTGCCCGCGTGCCGGCGCTGCGCGCGCCGGGCCCTCGAGCCGGCCGCGGTGTCCGACGCGCTCGGGGTCCCGGTCGAGCTCACCACCGACGACCCCGGTCCCGCGCCCCTCGGCAAGCGCCTGCAGTTCGTGCTCGCCCAATTGATCGCGCCGGTGCTGATCCTCCTCGTGACCGCCGCACTCGCGCTCGCCACCGGTTCGGGCATCCCGCTCGCGTGCGGGCAACTCGCCATCGTCGTTTGGCTCGTGAGCGTGCCGTCGCTGCTCGCCGGGCTCGGTGAACGCCTCGGCATCGGAGGCACCGAAGCGGTCCGCCTGCAACACCGGTGGAGTCCGGTGGTCGCCGCGGTCGCGATCGGATGTGACATCGTGCTCACCGTCGTGGTGATCGCGTTGCGCGACGTCATCGCGTACTGACGCGTCCGAGGAGGAACCCGTTGGCCGTGCACTTCGAGACCGACGGTCCGGTCGCGGTCGTCACCATCGACCGCCCCGAGACCCGCAACGCGGTCGACGGGCCCACCGCCGACGCCCTCGTCGAGGCGTTCGAGCGCTTCGAGGCCGATGCCGACCTCTCGGTCGCGGTGCTCGCCGGCGCCGGCGGCACGTTCTGCGCGGGTGCCGACCTCAAGGCGATGACCGAACCCGGCGGGGCCCGGGGCAACCGGGTCTCGCTCGACGGCGACGGGCCCATGGGCCCGACGCGGCGGGTCCTGGCCAAGCCCGTGATCGCGGCGGTGGAGGGCCACGCGGTCGCCGGTGGCCTCGAGCTCGCGCTGTGGTGCGACCTGCGGGTGATGGCCGACGACGCGGTGTTCGGCGTGTTCTGCCGGCGCTGGGGGGTACCCCTCGTCGACGGCGGCACCGTGCGCCTCCCGCGCCTGATCGGGCAGGGGCAGGCCCTCGACCTCGTGCTCACCGGACGCCCGGTGGGCGCAGAAGAGGCGCTGCGCATGGGGCTGGCGACCCGGGTCGTGCCGTCGGGCACCGCCCGCGATGCCGCGGTGGCGCTGGCGGAGCAGCTCGCGGCGCTGCCCCAGGGCTGCCTGCGGAGCGACCGGGCCTCGCTCTACGAGCAGTGGGACCTCCCACTCGCCCAGGCGCTCACCGTGGAGATGGGCCACGGCATGGGCGTGCTGCGGTCGGGGGAGGCGCGGGCCGGTGCCGCCCGGTTCGCGGGCGGCGCCGGCCGTCACGGCACGTCCGAGGGGTGACCGGAGGCGCCGCTCGACTGATGCCCCCAGGTATCTTGCTGAGGTCATCAGACTGGCGAACCCGGAGGCCCGCATGGCGACGCAGGTGGGGCTCGACCACGCGGCGGTGATCGATGCCGCCGCCGCCCTCGCCGACGAGCAGGGCGTCGGAGCACTCACGCTCGCCGCGCTGGCGACCCGGCTCGGCATCCGGAGCCAGTCGCTCTATGCGCACGTCGACGGGCTCGACGGCCTGCTGCGCGATCTCGCGCTGCACTCCGTCCGGCTCCTCGGCGACGAGCTGCGCTCCTCCGTGATCGGCCGGACCGGTCGGGACGCGCTGGCGGCGATCGCCGACGCGTACTGGGACTTCGCCGCGCGCCATCCCGGGCTCTACGCCGCGACCATCCGCGATCCCGGCGACGACCACGAGCTCGACGCCGCCAACCTGCGCGCCGCGGAGGCGCTGACCCGCGTGCTGGAGTCCTTCGGGCTCCACGGAGCGGCGGAGGTCCACGCGCACCGCGCGGTGTGGTCGGGCATCCACGGCTTCCTCACCCTGGACCACGCCGGGGTGCTCCGGCGCCCGGCGTCGGTCCGCGAGAGCTACCGGCGCATGGTCGCGATGTTCAGCGACGCGCTCGAGTCCGACCGTTCCGCGTGAGGCGGTCGCGCACACCCCACTTCGTCACGAGCCACAGGGCCTCGACGACGATGTGCGACGACATCTTCGACCGTCCGGCGCGCCGGTCCCGGAACTCGATGGGGATCTCGCGGACTTCGCCGCCGGCCGCGGTGACGCGGTAGGCCATCTCCACCTGGAAGCCGTACCCGTTGGCGCGCAGGGTGTCGAGATCGACGGCGCGCAGCGCGTCGGCACGATAGGCACGGAAGCCCGACGTCGCGTCGCGGGTGTCGAGCCGCAGCATCACCTGTGCGTAGCGGCAGCCGAGGCGCGAGATCATGCGCCGGGGCCACGGCCAGTCGGCCGCGATGCCGCCGGGGACGTACCGCGACCCGATGACGAGATCGGCGCCGGCGTCGAGCCGCCGCAGCAGCACCGGCAGGACCGCCGGGTCGTGCGACAGGTCGGCATCCATCTCGACCAGCACGTCGTAGCCGCGCGCGAGACCCCAGCGGAACCCGTCGCGGTACGCCGAACCGAGTCCCGTCGGCGCGGGACGGCGGAGGACGGAGATCGCTCCGAGCTCGCGGGCCAGCTCGTCGGCGAGTTCGGCGGTGCCGTCGGGGCTCGCGTCGTCGACCACGAGCATGTGGGCGTGCGGGGCCGCGGCGCGGATGCGTCGGAGCACGGTGTCGATGTTGTCGGCCTCCTCGTACGTCGGCAGCACCACGAGCGTCGACGGCGCCGGCACCGACGACACGGGGCTGGGGAGCGGTTCCGGGACGGGAGCGAACGCGTGAGCCATACGGGCGATGATCGGCGCCCGGCGATGAGACCGGGGTGAGAGTCGCGTGAGGATTCAGCGGGCGTTCGCCAGCGCGGGCCACAGCCGCAGGGCGTTCCCGCCCAGGAACGCGTCCCGGTCGACCGGCGGGAGCGCCACCGCCGCGCCGCGACCGAGCGCGACGAGCTCGGCGTAGGAGCGGTCGTGGGTCTGGGGATAGTCGGAGCCCCACACCAGGCGCTCGGGACCGAACGTGGCCGCGAGCCGATCGACGAGCGCCGCCGCGCCGCCGGCCGAGCGCGGCTCGGCGTCCTCCAGCACGTGCGACGTGACCTTGAGGTGCACCGACGGCAGGTCGGCCAGCGCGAACAGCGGCTGGGCCGCCCGGTACGGAGGCCCGCCGGAGAGATCCGGGAAGCCGCAGTGGTCGAGCACGACCGGCGCGTCGGGGAATCGCGCCACCATCCGTACGAGCCGCGGCAGCTCGGGGGTCAGGAGCGTCGCCACGAGCCGGAGCTCGAGGTCGATGGCGGCGGCCCAGAGGGCCGCGCCGGCCGCGTCGTCGAACCACCTCGGCGGCGCCGCCCCGATGCCGAACAACCGCACCCCGGTGACGCCGGGTTCCCGCGCCAGCGCGCGCAGGGTCGCGGCGGGATCGGGATCGCCGGGGTCCACGATGCACACGCTGACGAACCGGTCGGGTGCGGTGGCCACGGCGTCGACCACGTAGCGGTTGTCGGCTCCGTACGCACCGTGCGCCTGCACCAGGACGGCGCGCTCCACACCCGCGTCCCACGCGGTGGCCGCATACTCCTCCGCGCTCACCGGGTGCTCCCGGAACCACTGGCTGCCGATGCCCGACGGCCGTAACGGGTAGCGCCGGTGGTCGGGCGCCACGACGTGGACGTGCGTGTCGACGATCATCGGCTGATCAGCTTCCGAACGGGCCCTTGCCCATCTGGTCGCGCACGGTGACGACCGGCGGGTTGGTGAGCGCGCGCCGTTGCCAGTTCGCGCCGTCGACCACGAGCGTGTGACCGGAGATGAAGCGCGCGTACGGCGAGGCGAGGAACGTCGCGGCCCACCCGAGCTCCCGCAGCTGCCCGACACGCAGCGCGGGTTGGGCGAGGTCCTTCTCGCGGGTGCGGGCGAGGTTGCCCTGGATGTCGGCGGTCATGTCCTCGTGCGGGAACAGGCCGGGCACGAGGCCGTTCACCTGGATGCCGTACGGCGCCCACTCCACCGCGAGCGTCTCGACCATGTTCTTCACCCCGGCCTTGGCCGCAGCGCTGTGCGCGAACCCCGGACCGCCGGTCCACGCGTACGACGCGCCGACGTTGACGATCGAAGCAGGCGTGCCGGGCTCGAGGTGACGCCGCGCGAACTCTCGCGCGCAGAAGAACGTGCCGTTGAGGGTGATGTCGACCACGGTGCGCCACGCGTTCGGCGACATGTCCTCGGCCGGCACGGGGAAGTTCGCGGCCGCGTTGTTGATCAGCACCTGCGGCAGTCCGTAGGCCGCCTCGGCGGCGTCGAACGCGGCCGCGATCTGCTCGGGATCGCGGATGTCGCAGCCGACGGTCGTGACCGGCGCGCCCAGCGCCGCCACCGCCTCGTGGCCGGCCTCGAGGTGCTCGGGCTTGCGGCTGGCGATCACGATCGAGGCGCCGAGCCGGGCGAACTCCAGCGCGATGGCCTTGCCCAGGCCGGTGCCGGCGCCGGTGACGAACACCGCGGCGCCGTCGAAGGTGCCGGCCGGCAACGCGCTCTCACCGAGCGCGGGCGGGCCGGGGAGACCCGGCAGTTCGGTGGTCATGGTCTCAACTCCCCGTGAACTTCGGTGGGCGCCCCTCGGCGCGGGCGGCGCGGAACTCGGCCATGTCGTCGGACTTGGCGATGAACGTCTGGGCGATCAGCTCCTCGGCCATCGACGAGCGGAGATCGGCTTCCGCGAGGTGGCGCAGCACCCGACGCGCCATCTTCACGGTGACCGCGGGCGCGGCCGCGATCTTGTGCGCCATCTCGGTGACGGTCTCGTCGAGCGCCTCCGGCGGCACCACCCGCGACACGATGCCGTGGGCGTAGGCCTCGTCGACCCCCATCGGCCGACCGGTGAGCACGAGGTCGGACGCGACGCCGTGCCCGCAGATCTCGAACAGCCGCGCCACCCCACCGGTGTCGGGGATCACGCCGTGCGTGACCTCGGGCAGCATGAACCGCGCGCCCTCGGCGGCGACGCGGATGTCGCACAGCAACGCCCGCTGGAACGACGCGCCGATCGACCATCCCTGCATGGCGACGATGACCGGCGCCTCGATGTCGAAGAGCTGCAGGATCCCGCGGTGACCCCGGCTCATCAGCTCGTGGTGCGTGAGCTCGACCTGCTCACCCCCGATCGCCGACACGTCGCGCCCCGACGAGAACGACTTGCCCTCGCCGCGCCAGATCACCGCGCGCACGTCGGGCCGCTCGGTGAGCTCGCCGAGGACGGCGAAGAGCTGCTGGTCCATGTCGTCGTCGAACGCGTTGTGCTTGTCGACGTTGTCGTTGGTGATGACCGCGACCGGTCCGTCGTACTCGAGTCGCACGGCTTTGGTCATGGTCCTCCTCCGGGGGCGCGGTCCAGTTGGTCAGAGGTCGGGTCCGAGCGACGCCAGCAGCTCGATGGTCCGGCGCTGCGACGCCTCCCGGTCGTCTCCGAGCCCCAGCGCGGTGGCGCACAAGTCGGTCGCACCGGCATCGGCGTACACCCGCAGGCGCGCCTCGACCTCTGCCTCGGTGCCGATGACGGCGACGTCGGTGGGCGTCGTGCCTTCGCCACCCCGCGCGAGGACGCGCTGGTAGGTCGGGATGGTGAGGTACGTCGCGAAGACCTTCGCCGCTCGCTCGCGCGGCGTCGGCGTCGTCGCAGACCGCGACCGGCAACCCGACCACGACGCGTGGGGCCGGACGTTCCGCAGCCGCGGCGGCCGCGGTGATGCCGGGCACGATGTGCTCGCCGATGGCGCGCTCGTTCGCCCAGTAGGTGATGGTGCCGTCGGTCAGCTCACCGGCGAGGCGCAGCATCCGCGGCGCGAGCGCGGCGACCATGATGGGCGCCGGGGTCGAGCCGGGCACCGTGAGCATCGACGAGAACGAGAAGAATTCGCCGCGGTACTCGACGTGGCCCGCGCCCGCGAACGCCGCCCGCAGCACCTCGACGTACTCGCGCGTGTGGCGCGCGGGCCGGTCGTAGGCAAGGCCGAACATGTTCTCGATGACCACCGGGTGCGACGGCCCGATCCCGAGCGCGAGCCGTCCGCCGGCCGCTGCCTGGGTCGACATCGCCTGCTGCGCCATCGCCATCGGGTGCCGCGGGTACGTGGGCATCACCGCGGTGCCGAGCTCGATGCGGTTCGTGACCTGGCCGGCCAGCGCCAGCGCGGTCAGGCCGTCGAGGCTCCACGGGATGTGCGGTACCCATCCGGTGGTGAAGCCGAGCGCCTCCGCGGCCCGGGCGTTGGCGAGGAGCTCGTCGACGTCGGTCTGCGCGCCGCTGACGTCGCTGATGAAGACTCCGATGCGCATCGGGGCAGCTTGTCACACCCGCACGTTCAGGCGGCCGGGGCACTCGGTCCGGGTCGGACGACGTAGTCGTCGGCGTCGGGATCGCGTTCCATCTCGACGTAGCCCCGGGTGCGGGCCGCCCGGACGAACTGGAGGAAGCCGCCGTACCCGAACCGCTTCTCGCTGAAGTCGCGCTGGTGCCGCCGCACCTGGGTCTTGAGCCCGGAGAGGTGCACCGGGCCCTTCTTCTCGAGCTGCTCGACCGTCGACCGCAGCAGCGCGAACGCCGCCTCCTCGTCGCCACCGGTGCCGGTGGCGAGGGTGACCTCGGGGTCGCCCGGCGCGCTCCCCTGCCGGACCTCGACGATGGCGCGGTCGGCGAGGTTGCGCAGCAGCTCGCCGAACGTGCGGAAGCCGTAGTCGGCCTCGCTGAACGTCGGCTGCTTGCGCAGGATGGCGCGCTTCAACATCGACGCCAGCACCGGGCCGCTGCTGCTGCGCTCGAGCCCGGCCAGCGTGCGGGTGACGAGCGCGTCGAGGTCGGTCTCGTCCGCGGTGACGACGGGCTCCGGCTCCGGCTCCGGCTCGGGCTCCTTCGCCGCCTCCTTGCGGGCGGGCGCCCGTCGCGTGGTGCGGCGAGCGGGCCGGTGACCAGGCTCGATGCCCTCGAGCCGCTCGTAGAAGAGGAACTCGTCGCACGCGGCCGGAAGCAGCGCGGAGGTCGAGGCCTCGACGCCGATGCCGATCACGCGTCGGTTGAGCTCCCGCAGCTTGTGGACGAGGGGGGTGAAGTCGCTGTCGCCGGTGCAGAGCACGAAGGTCGTGATGTAGTCACGTTCGAATGAGAGCTCGATCGCATCGACGGCCATCTTGATGTCGGCGGCGTTCTTGCGCACCATGCCCATGCGTTGCGGGATCTCGATGAGCTCGACCTGGTGGCGCGTGAGCATGCGCCGGTCCTCCTCGAAGTACGACCAGTCGGCGTACGCGCGCCGGACGACGACCCGACCCCGTTCGGCCAGCGCGTCGGCGACGGGCCCCAGGTCAAACGACCCACCGAGCGCGTCACGCGCTCCGATGGCGAGGTTCTCGTAGTCGAGAAAGAGCGCGATACGTTCGTCGTCGCTGGTCACTGGCCGATGGTACCGGGAGACGGGGACGACCCATGGACGAAAGCACCGAAGCCGGGCGGAACGACAAGGTCTACATCCACGAGTTCATCGACATCATCGGTCACAACCGCGCCAACTACATGCACCACATGACCGCCAACTGGAGCCCGATCGCACAGGACGAGCGGCACCAGCTCTGCTATGGCGTGTGGGGTGTGGTGGGCACCACGCGCGGCTGGCCCGAAGTGGTGAACATCTGGGAGGAGGACGGCTTCCCCGGCCTGAGCAGCTCGTTCGAGCACGAGTTCAACCACCCGAGCCTCCAAGACCCGAAGCTGGCGAAGTGGTGGTCGGAGGCTGCCACCTACCGGCGCCACGGCGACGACCGGGTGCTGATCCCCGCGCCGTGGATGCCGACCATCGAGCAGCTGTGCGCGGCGGGCACGTCGGGCGAGACGTACGCGCACGAGCAGGTGCACGTCCCGCACGGGACGTCCCGCGACTTCCTCGACGCCGTCGCCCAGGAGGCGATCGCCGCCTACGAGCCCTTCGGCTGGCAGCTCGTCGGCGCGTGGGAGACCGCCATGGTCAACGAGTCGGAGTGCTTCCTGATGTGGGCGATCCCGAGCTGGGCGCAGTGGGGCGAGGCCGAAGCCGGGGAGCGGACGGACGCCAAGCTCGGTGCGTGGCGACGCCACACCTACGACCTCGCGACCGCATGGCACCGCTTCCTGCTGGTCGACGCCCCCCTGTCGCCGATGCGCACCGGCCGCCAGCCGTCGCGCGACGACCGCCACGAGGGCTGGGACGAGGGTTAGCTGCCCGTCGCGCCGGGCGTGTCGGTCGCCTCGGACGCGGTGCCCCCGAGGGCGACGCGGATCCGGTCGATCACGGCCTCCTCGCGTTCGGTGACACCCTTGGCGGCGTCGGCGACCGCCCGGGCGATGTCGACCAGCCAGCTCCGCACCTCGATCGCCTCCTCGAGCGGGATCCGGCCGAGCGCGGTGGCGGCGCCGCCGAGCTGGGTGACCGCCTCGTCGACAGTCTGGTCGAGCGACTTGCCCCGGTGCTGCTTGGCGTCGTGGCGCGCCTCGTGCCCCTGCGCGTCGTGGGACATGGCGGTGATGAGCTCGGTGGCAGGTCCCCGGTCGCCCGGCTGAGCCAGCAACCGGGCGCTCGCCGCCGCCTCCTTGACCATCGAGATCGGCCCGTGCTCGCCCACCGCCACGATGGCGAGGGTCACGTAGAGCGGCGCTTCCGCGAGCGCCTTCCACTCGTCCTCGGAGAAGAACGACTTGTCGGTCATGCGCAGGCTCCCGGTCGGCGTGCGTCGGCGTACGGCGAGCCGTCAGCCTAGGTTCCGGCCGGCCCCGGCGAGGCCGGCGAACAGGTGTCGTTCCGGTGTCGCCGGCGACACCCATTCGACACGTGCTCGGGGATCACTCGCCGTAGGGCAGCACCGGCATCGACCACCCGCGCTCGCGGCCGACCAGGGCGGCGCGCCCGATCGACCGGCCGCCGAAGCGCTCCCGCACCGCGTCGAGCGCGTGGTCGAGGGCGTCGCCCGTTCCACCGTCGAACGGCAGGCGCAGCTGCACCGCGTCGGCGTCGCTCAGATTGGCGACCGCCAGGCCGACCAGGGTGAGCCCGCGCGCCGCGATCATCGGCTGCGCATCGGCGAGGAGCCGCCGGAGCGCCTCGCGCAGTGGCTGGGTCTCCGCGGTCGGGGCCGCGAGCGTCGACGACCGGGTGACGCGGGTGAAGTCGTCGAACCGGAGCCGCAGGACGACGGTGTGGCCGACGACGTTCGCGCCGCGGAGGCGGCGCGCCACACCGTCGAGCAGCGAGTCGAGCATGGCCGCGATCTCCTCGTTCGGCCGGCGACCTCGCCCGAGCGCGCGCTGCGCGCCCATGGACCGGCGGCGACGTCCCGGCTGCACCGGGCGCGGGTCGCGGTTGTGCGCGAGCGCGTGCAGGTGCCGGCCGGACGCCGCGCCGAGCATCGCGACCAGGGTGTCCTCGCCGAGCTGCGCGACCTGCCCGACCATGGTGATCCCGCGATCGTGGAGCTTGGCCGCGGTCGCGGGCCCGACGCCCCACAGCCGGTCGACGGTCAACCCGTGCAGGAACGCGAGCTCGTGCTCGGGCGGGACGATGAGCAGGCCGTCGGGCTTCGCCACGCGCGACGCCACCTTGGCCAGGAACTTCGTGCGCCCGCCGCCCACGGTGATCCGCAGGCCCACCCGCTCGAGCACGTCGTGGCGCAGCTGCGCGGCGATGGCCTCGGGGGTCCCGGAGACCCGGCGCAGCCCGCCCACGTCGAGGAACGCCTCGTCGATCGAGATGCCCTCGACCACGGGGGTCGTGGCCCGGAACACGTCGAACACCGCCCGGCTCGCCTCGGTGTACGCCGCCATGCGGGGCTCGACCACCACCGCGTGGGGGCACAGCGCACGCGCCTGGCGGCCGCCCATCGCACCGCGGACCCCGAACGCCCGGGCCTCGTAGCTCGCCGCCATGACCACGCCCCCGCCGACGACCACCGGCCGCCCTCGGAGTCGGGGGTCGTCGCGCTGCTCGACCGAGGCGAAGAACGCGTCGAGGTCGGCGTGGAGGATCGAGGCGACCGGCCGGGCGTACACGAACACATGTTCGCATACGCGAGCCTCCCCGTCAGGTCCCCGCGTCGCGGTCCCAGGTGTCGGCGGTCACGCCCCGGGCCCGGAGCTCGTGCTTGCGGACCCGCATCGACGCCTCGGTGCGAGGCAGGTCGTCGACCACCTCGACGTAGCGGGGCAGCATGAACTTCGGCATGCGCGGCTCCAGGAACGCGAGCAGCGCGTCGGGATCGAACGCCGCCGGATCGCGCACGATCAGCGCCACCATCACCTCGTCGTCACCGAGCGCGGCGGGCACACCGACCGCGGCGCACTCCGACACGTCGGGGTGCTCGGCGACGAGGGTCTCCACCTCGAACGACGAGATGTTCTCGCCCCGGCGGCGGATGGTGTCGCGCAGGCGGTCGACGAAGTAGTACCAGCCGTCGTCGTCGCACCGGAACGCGTCTCCGGTGTGGAACCACCCGTTGCGCCACGCGGCCGCGGTCTGCTCGGGCATCTTGTGGTACCCGACGTTCAACGCCCACGGCTCGGCGCTGCGGACGACCAGCTCGCCGACCTCGCCGGTGGGCACCGGCTCGTCGTGCTCGTCGACGATGCGCACCTCCGGCCACGGGTAGTCCTCGCGGCGGCGACCGCAGTTCTGCCACGGCCCGTGGTCCCAGCCGGTGGTGACCGCCATGCCGGTCTCGGTCTGCCCGTACCCGGTCGCGGCGCGCACGCCGAAGCGGGCCTCGAACTCCGCGATCTCCGGGATCATCGGGCCCAGGATCACGTTGCGCAGGGGCGTGTCGCCGTCGGCGTCGTCGGGCTCGGCCGACCAGAGCAACGCGGTCATCGGGCCCACCAGGGCCGCGGTCACACAGCCGGCCTTGGCGACGTCGTCCCAGAACTGGGTGGCGCTGAACCGGTCGCGGAACACGAAGCGGCCACCGCGCACCATTGCGTAGTTGAACGCCGAGCGCCCGCTGTTGTGGAAGAGGGGCATCGCGCAGTAGAGGCCGTCGCCGCGACCGAGCGCGTCCTCCGGGACCCAGGACCAGAACTGGTAGACGACCGCCCACGGCGTGAGCACCGCCTTCGACGGGCCGGTCGTGCCCGAGGTGAACATGAGCGAATGCACGTCGCGGTATTGCGGTCCGACCAGCCCGGTGGGTGCCTCGGCGGCGTCGAACGCGGCGCGGGTGGCGTCGTCGAGCACGATGATCCGGCTCAGTCCCGGCAGGTCGGCCTCGACGTCGCGCACCGCGTCGAGGAACTCGGGCGCGACGACCAGCGTGGTGACGTCGGCGTGCGCCAACGAGTACTCGAGCATGCGGCCGGCGAACGCGACGTTGAGCGGAACCTCCACCGTGCGCAACCACGCCAGCGCGAGCAGCGTGAGGTGCGCGTCGGCGGTGTTCGGCACCATGGTGGCCACGTGCTCGCCGGGCGCGACGCCGGCCGCGGTCAGGGCGCCGGCCCACGCCCGGGCCCGGCGGTCCAACTCGGCGTAGGTGAGCGTGGTGCCGTCGACGTGCTCGAGCGCGATCGCCGCCGGGGTGGCGGCGGCCCACCGCGCCACCGCGTGCGGCGCCAGGCAGGTGGGGTCGAGCACCGGCGTATGTTATATACAACCGGTGGACCTCGACCCCAGCGACGAGCAACGGTCGATCGTCGACGTGTTCGGGTCGCTGGCCGACCGCTGCGCCCCGCTCGACCGGTTGCGCGAGCACGAGCCGGGGGGCTTCTCGCCCGAGCTGTGGCAGCAGCTGGTCGCGATGGGCGCGCCGGGCATGGGCGTGCCGGAATCTTCCGGTGGCGCCGGCGCGGCGATGCTCGATCTGGCGCTCGCGGTCGAGGCCCTCGGCCGCCGGCTGGCACCGGCGCCGCTCGTGGAGCACGCGGTCGCGGCTCGGGTGCTCGCGGTCACGAGCGACGACGTCCCCGCCGCGGTCGTCGACGGCGCCGCCATCGCCACCGTTGCCCTGAGGCCGGCGCGCGACGGTGTCGCCCGCCTGGTGCCGGCCGGCGCGGTCGCCCTGCACGTCGTCGCGCTCGACGGCGAGGAGCTGGTGCTCGTCACGTCGGAGCCCGGCGCGCTGATCGAGAACCTCGGGTCGTCACCCCTGGCCGACCGCGCGCTCGGCGACGGCGACCGGCGTGTCCTGGCGACCGGCGACGGCGCCCGCGCCGCCCATGCGCACGCGGTCGACGAGTGGCGGGTGCTCACCGCGGCGGCGCTGGTCGGCCTCGGGCTGGGTGCGCTCACCATCGGAGTGCGCTACGTGACCGAGCGCGAGCAGTTCGGGGTTCCCATCGGCTCCTTCCAGAGCCTGCAGCACGGGCTCGCGGACGTCGCCGTCGCCCTCGACGGGGCACAGCTGCTCGCCCGCAAGGCGGCCTGGGCGTTCGACGGCGACCACCCCGATGCCGCCCAGCTCGCGGGCATGGCCTTCCTGTTCGCCGCGGAGCAGGCGCAGCGCACCGCGGCGCGCGCGCTCCACTACCACGGCGGGTACGGGTTCATGGAGGAGTACGACATCCAGCTCTTCTACCGGCGGGCCAAGGGCTGGGCGAACGTCGTGGGCGAGCCGGCACGCGAGTACGCCGCGCCTGGCCGACCTCCGCTACGGCGAGTGCACGGCCGAGGCGGGCTGACGTGGACTTCACGCCGTCCGACACCGCGGTGCAGTTCGCGAACGAGGTCCGCGCGCTCGTGATGCAGGTCTTCACCGACGAACGCCGCCAGCGCGCGCACGACACGGGCACCATGCACGACTGGGAGCTGCACCGGGCGATGGCCGACAAGGGCTGGATCGCGCAGGCGCTGCCCGAGGCCCTCGGCGGCGGCGGACGGGGTCCGGAGGAACTGGCGCTCCTGTTCCGAGAGCTCGAGCTGGCCGGCGCACCGTACGACGGCCTGAGCATCTGCACGATGCTGGCGTCGGTCATCGCGCACGTGGGCAACGACATGCAGCGGCGCGAGGTCCTGCCCAAGCTGCTCGCGGGCGAGTCGCTCATCGCGCTCGGGTACTCGGAGCCCGACTCCGGGTCCGACGTCGCCGCCGCCCGCACGCGCGCGGTGCGCGACGGCGACGGTTGGCGCATCGACGGCCAGAAGATCTTCACCAGCCTGGCCGAGGAGTCGGAGTGGGTGTTCCTCCTCACCCGCACCGATCCCGACGTGCCCAAGCACCAGGGCCTCACGTTCTTCCTCGTGCCGACGTCGGCGCCCGGCTTCGAGCTCCAGCCCATCCGCACCCTGTCGGGCAAGCGCACGAACACCACCTTCTACGACGGTGTGCACGTCGACGACGGGTGGCGCATCGGCGAGGTGAACGGCGGTTGGCAGGTGATGCTGGTCGCGCTGTCGTTCGAGCGGGGCGTCGCCGGTGGGGTGCGCGACGCCGAGCGCCTGCTCACCGTCGCCGAGGCTCATGCGCGCGATGCGGTCGACGACGCCGGCCGTCCGTTGCTCGACGATCCCGACCGGCGCGACGCGCTGGTGCGATTGGCGGTCGACTGCGAGGTCACCGATCTCCTCGCCAACCGGGCGGCGTGGGTGGCGGCCTCGGGCGGGCTCCCCGCGGTCGAGGGCGCGGCGACGAAGCTGTTCGCGACCGAGGCCTTCCAGCGCGTGGCCGACCGGCTGCTCGACGCCGCCGGGCCGGCGGGGCTCGTGCAGTCGCACGACGTGAGCACGGTGAGCGCGTTCTACGAGTACTGCTACCGGTTCGCGCCCGTCACCACGATCTACGGCGGCACCAGCGAGATCCAGCGCAACCTCATCGCCCAACGCGGGCTCGGCCTGCCGCGCCCGCGCTGACGGCGAAGGCGTGCGCGGGCTCCCGGACCTCCGCCTCTCGCCCGACCTCGACGCGTTCCGCGCCGAGGTACGCGAGTTCCTCGCCGGCGCGCTCCCCCGGGATCGCGGTGCCCACCGCGACCCCACCGACCTGACCGGCTGGAACGAGGTGTCGGAGCGTGACCTCGTACGCCGGGCGGGCGCCGCGGGCCTGCTCGGGGTGAGCCTCCCCACGGAGCTCGGGGGCGGCGGCCGGCCACCGAGCTGGCAGGCGGTGGTCGGCTTCGAGGCCGCGTACCACGACGCACCGCTGATCGACACCGCCGCGGCGATCGTGGCGCCGAGCGTGGTGGCATTCGGGTCCGAGCGCCAGCGGACCGAGGTCGTGCCGGCCGCGTGCGCGGGCACGGTGAACGGCTGCAACGCGTACACCGAGGCGGGGGCCGGGAGCGACCTCTCGAACATCGCCACGCGCGCGGAGGCGGTGGACGACGGGTTCGTGCTCGACGGCGAGAAGGTGCTCGCCACCGGCGTGCACAAGTCCGACTGGTGCATCACCATCGCCCGCACCGATCCGGCATCGACCGGCCGCCGCGGCCTGACCATGTTCCTGCTCGATCCCGCGACACCCGGCGTCGAGGTGACCCGCTACGCCACGGCCAACCACTGGACCCTGTGCACCGTGCGCTTCGACCGCGCCCGCTTGTTGGGTGACGCGGTGCTGGGCGCGGTCGGCGAGGGGTGGCGACAGCTCACCGGCGCGCTGCTCGGCGAGCGATCGGGTGCGGCGTGGCTGGGCTGGGCGACGCGCAACCTCGAGGCACTGCTCGACCACTGCTCCGGTACGGGCGACCGGGTGCTCCGCGACGCGCTCGCGAGTCTCGTGACCCGGTGGTTCGCGGCGGCCCGTCAGGTCGAGCGGGTGCTCGCGCTGCAGGACGCGGGGACGCCACCGCTCGTCGACGGCGCGATGAGCAAGGTGCTGGCGACCGAGCTGCTGCAGCGCATCGCGCGCGTCGGCGCGTCGGTGGTCGGGCCGGCGGTGCTCACCGCACCCGGCTGGTTCGGCGAGGCGCTGCCCGAGTGGTTCGCGTACGAGCAGGTGGAGCGGCTCCATCCCACGTTGAGCGTGGGCGCCAACGAGATCCAACGGACGACGATCGCCAATGTGGGCCTGGGCCTGCCGCCCGAGCCGCGGAACCGAGAGTGAGCGCCCGCGAGGCGGGTATCCCGCCGAGCAGCGAACGGGGGCCGAGCGGCCCGGCGCCGGAGGCGCCATGAGCGGAACCGAGAGTGAGCGGAAATGGGGGAACCGATGACGTACCGCGTGGTGGGCTGGTCGACCGGGGGCGTGGGAAGGCTGGCGATCCGCGCCGTCGCCCGCCGCCCCGACCTCGACCTGGTCGGGGTGTGGGTGCACGGCGAAGAGAAGGACGGCGTCGACGCGGGCACGCTGGCGGGGATCGACCCGGTGGGCGTCGCCGCCACCCGCGACGCCGACGCGCTGCTCGCGCTCGAGCCCGACTGCATCTGCTACTCGGCCTCGGGTGAGCAGCAGGACGCGGGCGCGGTGCCCGACCTGGTGCGGATGCTCGAGGCCGGCGTGAACGTCGTGAGCGTGTCGACACCGGGGCTGGTGCACCCGGCGGGCTACCACCCGGAGTGGCGGGAAGCGCTCGAGACCGCGGCGGCGAAGGGTGGTGCGTCGCTGTACTCCTCCGGCATCGAGCCCGGGTTCGCGGGCGACCAGCTCCCGCTCACGCTCATGACCATGAGCGACACCGTGCGATCGGTGCGCACCCAGGAGATCTTCCGCTACGACGGCTATCCGGTCACCTTCGTGATGTTCGAGGTGTTCGGCTTCGGCAAACCGATGGAGCACGAGGCGATCATGTCGATGCCCGGTGTCCAGTCGGGCACCTGGGGACCTCCGGTGCGCATGATCGCCGACCGCCTCGGCGTCGAGCTCGACGAGATCCGCGAGACCTACGAGAAGGTCGTCACACCCCGCACGCTCGAGGTCGCCGCAGGCACGATCGAGGCGGGGACCGTCGGCGCGGTCCGCTTCGAGACCATCGGTGTCGTGCACGGCCGCGACGCCATCGTGATCGAGCACGTCAACCGCATGGCGAGCGACCTCGCCCCCGAGTGGCCCACCGCCGCGCGCGACGGCACCTACCGGATCATGATCGAGGGCAACCCCGACCTCACGTGCGAACTGACCGTCGGCCGGCCTGCCACCGCCAGCGACGACGGCATGGTCGCGACCACCATGCGGCTCGTGAACGCCATCCCCTACGTGTGCGACGCCCCACCCGGCCTGGTCAGCTCCCTCGACCTCCCCCTCACCACCCCGAGGTTCGCCCTCACCTGAGCCGGATCAGGTTGCGTCGTTGGTACGTCGTCCGGCGGTACGAGCGACGCAACCTCGCCGGTTCGCGGGTCAGGCGGTGCTGAGGGGGCCGGCGTAGGCGGTGGCGACGGCAGCCTCGAAGGCGGGGTCGTGGAGCGGGTCGGCGACGTCGGGCAGGGCGACGCCGCGGCCGGCGCAGTCGGCGCGCCACGTCGCGACGACCTGGTCGAACGAGATGTCGTCGAGGTGCTCGTCGAAGACGCGGGCCTCCTCGGCGTCGTGGAAACACTCGGCCTTCCACGAGATGGAGATCCGGATGTCGTCGCGCCCGAACTCCCCGAACCCGCGGTCGTCCTTGGTGATCCGCCACCGCTCGTCATGCTCGTCGTACGAGAGCAGCGAGTCGATCGGCACCATGGCGAACCGGCCGTCACCCACCGCCTCGACGCGGTGGTACATGAAGTCGTTGTCGCCGACGACGGCGAAGTTCGACGGCGGCTCGATCGTGACCTCGGGCGCGGCACCACCCTCGGGCCAGTAGCTGAACCCGCCGTTCGGGCCGTCGTAGTACCACGCCACCGCGGTCGCCACCTTCACCCGCCACCGCTCGAACAACTCCGAGGCGGCCATCGCGCTCGACCACCCACGCCGGGTACTCCGAGCGTTCGACCCCGCGGAATGTGGGCACGTCGGTGTGCTTGCGGTTCTGCGGCATCGGTGCGGTGAGGTTGGAGAACACGATGAGCGGGCGCACGACCTCGGCGTCGAACACCTTCCCGGCGGCGGCGATCAGGCGCTCGTTGTGCAGCACCGCCTCGACCCCGGGGATGTGCACCTCGCGCGACGACACCCAGTCGCCCCGGTAGATCGGCATCGTCATGAGCTCGTCGTCGACCAGCACGCCGACCGCGTCCGGTGACCCTCGCCGCGCCGCGTCCCGGTACGCGTCGAGCGATGCCGCGAACTCGCGCAGCATCAGGACGTGCGCATACGGCCCGTGCTGCTCGCACAGGCGCCAGGCCAGCTCGGGGTCGTCGAGCACCGCCTCGACGGTGACCGGTGCACGCGGGGCCAGGTCGGTGGTGGTCATGCCCACGACGTTATCGGCCCGGTCACCCGGTCACGAGGTCGAGCTCGCGGGTCACGACGTTCTTCGGCGAGCACGAGTAGGTGCCGGGCTTGGTCGGGTGGACGCGGACGAACTCGCCGTTCTTCACCTGCATCGTGACGTCACACGCCGACACCTTGCGCCCCGCGAGGTCGATCGTGCCGATCAGGCCCTCGGCGTCGAACTGGTTGATCGTGCCCAACGCGGCCAGGATCGACTTCCGCGTGATGCCGTTGACCCCGTCGGTCTTGACGATGCCGTCGACGGCGTCACGGAACGCGATGCCCGCGGCCCATGTGTAGGCGCCGAAGCTGGCCGCCTTGTCGGAACCGGTGTACTTCACGAAGTTCGCCGCCATCTTGTTGGCCTTCTGGTCGGCCTTGCCGAGGAACGGCAGGAACGTGGTGTCCACGTACTGGCCCTCGACGTCTTGTCCACCGGACGCGAGGAACTGCTGGTCGTAGCACGCGCTCCCGCAGTCCCAGACCTTGACGCCGGTGAGGCCCTGGAGCGCGGCCTCCTTCCGGAGCAGGACGGTGCACGGGAACGACGACGTGCACTGCCCGTAGTTCGAGTTGTGGGTCTTCATGGCCTGGACGATCTCGGTGTACTCGCTCTGGGTCGCCCGCGCCGATCGGTCGAAGTCGCCGTCGGACGTGATGCCGATGTCGCGCACCGCCGCGACGGACGCGAACGTCGCGTCACGCGCCGCCTGGGAGTCGTTCCCGAACACGTAGATCCCGTGCAGGTCGGTGCCGAACTTCTCCTGGTACCAACGGCCGCGGCCGACGTTGGCCTGGTAGGTCTGGGGGTGTTGGTCCTTGGTCGAGCAGATCAACGCCGAAGGCGCGATCGGGAACGACTCGCTCGAGCACTGGTGGTCGAGGGATCCCGTGTAGAACGGGATGTCGGGCAGCCCGGTGACGGCGCCGGTCGAGTCCGGGCAGTCACGCATCTCCTCGATCGTGTTCAGCAGCGCGGCCGAGGTG
This sequence comes from uncultured Actinomycetes bacterium, assembly GCA_963819475.1. Lineage (GTDB taxonomy): Bacteria > Actinomycetota > Acidimicrobiia > IMCC26256 > DASPTH01 > DASUAS01. The sequence goes on along the minus strand of CAWFWE010000005.1, from coordinate 43,583 downwards.
CCCACCATCGCCACGTCGTTCTGGCACGCCTGGATCTCCGCCTCCCGGGTCTGCGACGGGTTGACGTGCGAATCGTAGAAGTCGACGACCAGCTTGCGGCCGGCCAGTCCGCCGGTGGCGTTGATGTACTTCGCCACTCCCTTGACGCCGTCGACCGAGGCCTTGAAGAGCCCCGGCGCAAACGAGTTGTCCACGTCGGCGATCACCGCGATGTGGATCTCCGTCGGGGTGATCCCGACGTCGGTCGCGGCCGGCTTCTCCTTGCTGCTCGACTGCGCACCCGCCACTGTTGTCGTCGCCGCCGACACCAGCGCGAGCGCCGCGCACAGCACTGCCCAACGAACCTTCGTCATCGCCGTTCCCCCTAGGTCGCACTGGTGATCGGTCAGTCGTGCTGCGGTTCGCCCCCGTGCATGCGAGCGAGCCCCGACGTGATGAGGCCGACGTGGAGGTCGAACAGCTCGTCCGCCTCCTCCGCGGTGACGCCGGCGGGATTGCTCCCGGAGAGACGGCCGCGCCGCGCCTCGGCGTCCTGGACACCCGAGCCCTGCTCCATCGCCACGAACCCGACCGTCGCCCACATGAGGACGCGGCAGGCCTGCACCGAGGCGTCGGCCGACAGTCCCCCGTCACGCATGGCCGCGATCAGCGGCCGCGACGCCTCCACGTAGGCGTCCCGCGCCGCCCCGAGGTACAGGCGGCTGTCGGGAGTGAGCTTGAGCCGGTGCCGCAGCTCCCGGCACCAGCGCTCCGCATACTCGGGCCACGCCTCGTCGGCGGCGGCGGCAGGAGCCAGGTCGGTGAGGAGGTGGTCGGCGACCGCGTCGATCAGCGCCGCCTTGTTCCCCACTCGGGTGTAGAGCGGCATCGGCGACACACCCAAGCGGTCGGCGACGTTGCGCATGCTCACCGCGTCGAGCCCGCGCTCGCGGAGGATGACGATCGCGGCGGCGACGATCTCGTCGGCGTCGAGCTCGAAGTCACCGGGCTTCGGCATCACCCGCGCGCCTCGACGATGGCGACCGCGCTCTCGAGCAGCTGGTCGGCCTGCCGGCCGAAGTGCTCGTGGATCGGCTTCTTCGATTCGCCGCGCAGGAACTTGGCGTAGCTGCCCTCGAGCACGATGGCGAGCTTCCAGCGCGAGAAGACGTCGTACCAGTCCATCCCCGCGACATCGCGCCCGGAACGCTCGCGGTAGCGCTGCACGAGCGACGCGCGCGTCGGGACGCGCGACCGGTCGAACCCGAAGGCGCCCGCGACGCCGAGGGGCATGGTCCCCTCCGGGCCCGGGTGGAAGATCATCGCCCACGCGAGGTCGACGAGCGGGTCGCCGATCGAGGCCATCTCCCAGTCGACGACGGCCAACAGGTCCGGCGGCGCGGTCTCCGCGAACAGCACGTTGTCGAGCTTGTAGTCACCGTGGGCGAGCGCGGGTGGCTGGTCGGGCGGGAGGTCGTCGCCCAGCCACCCCGCGACACGGTCGGCGACGGGCAGCGGCCGGCCCCCGTACGACGCGAGCTGCGACATCCAGCGCCCGATCTGGCGCTCGAGGTACGGCCCCGCGTGCGCGAGGTCGGCCAGCCCGCAGCCGTCCCAGTCGACCGCGTGGATGGCGACGAGCGCGTCGACGAGCTGCTCGAGCGCCCGCGGCTGGTCCTCGGGGTGCGCGGTCCAGGCCTCCGGGATCCCGCTGCGCACGGGGACGCCGTCGATTCGGTCCATCAGGTAGAACGGCGCGCCGAACACCGCCGGGTCGTCGCAGCCGAGGACCGGTCGGGCGATCGACACTGGCTCGTCTTTGATCGCGTCGAGGATGCGGAACTCCCGCAGCACGTCGTGCGCCGTGGCCGAGCTGGCGTGGCTGGGGGCGCGCCGCAGGACCCACCGCCGGCCATCGCGCGTCACCGCGTAGACGTCGCACGACCCGCCGCCGACCATCGGCTCGACGGTGAGGTCGGCGCGGTCGCCGAGCCGTTCGTCGAGGAACACCCGCAGCGCGTCGACCGATTCGCTCATCCGACCGACTCCCGCTCCACGATCTCGACGACCTGCCCGAGCCGCCCGATGACGAAGTCCGGGGAACCGTCCGGCGCGCCCGGTCGCGCGTCGGCGACGAGCAATGCGGTCGCCATGCCCTGCGCCCGCGGCCCGACGACGTCGTGGTCGACGCTGTCGCCCACGAAGAGCACCTCGGCGGGCTCGCACCCCGCGGTCGCCAGCGCGACCTCGTAGATGCGGGCGTCCGGCTTGCACGACCGCGCCCGCTCCGAGCTCGTCCACCCGTCGACCTCGTGCTCGAGCCCGAGCCGGCGTACGAGCCCCTCGAGCTGCTCGTCGTCGATGTTCGAGACGATCTGGACGCGCACGCCACGCGCCCGGAGGGTCCGCAGCGTGACGAGGCAGTCGTCCCGCAGCTCGGCGGTGTCGATCGTGGCCCGGTACTGGCGGTCGACCGCGGCAGTGATCCGCGCGGGTGCCAACGCGCCGCCGAGGGCCCGTGCCGTCTCCGCGAACGCCAAGCCGAACAGCTCGCGGTGGAGGTAGTACGGCCGCGTCGCCACCGTCCGGTACGCCACCCCCATCCCCTGGCGGTAGGCGGCCCGCAACTCGTCGTCCGACGCGGTCGCGCCGACCGCGGCGCCGACGAAACGTAGTTGGTCGAGGTGCACGGTGCGGAGCGAGCGCGCGCTGAACAGCGTGCCGGCGAAGTCGAAGAACACCGCGCGGGGCGCGCTCATCGGAGCCCGGCCGCGACGCGGAGCGCCTGCCATTTCTCCTCCGCCGCCGCGCGCCGGCTCGGGATGTGCTCGGTCGGCCAGCCCTCGACCGGCGTGTAGCCCTTGAGGATGGTGCGGGCGAGCACCGACTTGTGGAGCTCGTCGGGACCGTCGCCGATCGGCCCGAACCGGGTCGACCGGTACCACTCCTCCACCGGGAGGTCGGTGGAGTACCCGAGCGCGCCGCAGACCTGGATCGTGCGGTCGAGGACCGCGAGCACGACCTTCGACACGTGGGCCTTGATCATGCCGAGCTCGGCGCGCACGCGGCTCGCCCCGTACTTGTCCATCTTCCACGCGGTCTGGAACGTGAGCAGCCGGGCCGCCTGGATCTCGGTGTGCGAGAGCGCCACGTAGTCCTGGACCATCTGGTGCTGCGCGAGCAACTGGCCGTGCGAGCTCCGCGACACCGCTCGCTCGCACATGATGTCGAGGGCGCGTTGCGCCTGGCCCAGCCAACGCATGGCGTGGTGGATGCGCCCGCCGCCGAGGCGCTGCTGCGCGAGGACGAACCCGTCACCCGGCGCGCCGATCATGTGGTCGGCGGGGACACGGCAGTTGCGGAAGATCAACTCGGCGTGGTTTCCCGGCCGCCCGGGCTCGACGTGAGGGTGCGCCATCGTGCCGATGTCACGCACGAGCTCCATGCCCGGCGTGCCGGCCGGCACGATCAGGATGGACGCGTGCTTGTGCGGGCGCCCCTCCGGGTTGGTCTCCGCGACCACCAGCGTGATGTCGGCGACCGACGCGTTCGTGATGAACCACTTGTGACCCTCGATCACCCACTCGTCGCCGTCCCTCGTCGCGGTGGTGCCCAGCACCGTGGGATCGGAACCGGCGAGGAACGGCTCGGTGAGCGCGAACGCGCTCGAGATCTCGCCCCGGAGGTTCGGCCACAACCACCGCTCCTTCTGGGCGTCGGTCGCGCCGTGCGCCAGCAGCTCCATGTTGCCGCTGTCGGGCGCCTGTACGCCGAAGATCGTCATCGACATCATGCAGCGGCCGATGATCTCCGACATCAAGGCCAGCCTCAGCTGCCCGAAGCCGGGACCGCCGAGCTTCGGGTCGAGGAACGCGCCCCAGAGGCCGCGCGCCTTCACCTGCGCCTGCAGATGGGCCTTGACCGGCGCCCACTCCTCGGGCGTGAGCTCCCCGAAGATCGGTTCGAGCGGGATCAGCTCGGTGTCGATGAACGCGCGCATCCACTCGAGCTGGTCCTCGAACTCGGGATCGGTCTCGAAGTCCCAGGCCACGGCGTCAGTCCCCTTCCCGGGGGAACCCGGCGAGGATGCCGGCGAAGCGGGTCTCCACCGTGGGTGCGAGGTCGGCATGGGTGATGATCCAGAACTCGCGGTTGCGGATGGCATCGAGGACCCGCTCGGCGACCTGGGCGGGCGTCAAGCCGGTGGGCCCGGTGAACCCGTCGCGGATCATGAGGCGCACCGACTCCGCCATCTCCGTGCGGCGCTCGACCCCGAGCTCGGCGGGGCGGCCGCGCTCCGACTCCATCACCCTGGTGTCGACCGAGCTGGGGCACAGGACGCTCACGCCGATCGGCGTCTCGTCGATCGCGAGCTCCTGCGCGAGGGTCTCGGAGATCGACACCACCGCGACCTTGGTGGCGCAGTAGGGACCGATGAAGGCCACGCCGCTCAGCAGCCCGGCGATCGACGCGGTGTTGACGATGTGCCCGGGCGTGCCCTGCTCGCGCATGATCGGGACGAAGGTCTGCAGGCCGTGCACGACGCCCCAGAGGTTCACCCCGACCACCCAGCGCCAGTCGTCGAGGGTCTGGTCGCGGAACAGGTTGAAGGTGGAGACGCCGGCGTTGTTGCACAACACGTCGACGCGCCCGAAGCGCTCGAGCGTCGCCGCCGCCAACCGATCGACGGCGGCGGCGTCGGACACGTCGACGCCGATCGCCTCGGCGTCGCCGCCCGACGCGCGGATCCCCGCCGCGACCACTTCGGCCTCGGCGGCGTCGAGGTCGGCGACCACGATCGCCGACCCCTCGGCCGCGAAGCGCTCGGCGAAGGCGCGCCCGATGCCGCTGGCCGCGCCGGTCACCACCGCCACCCGCCCGGCGCCGATCACGCCCCTGTCTCCGCTCTCGGTCATGGTCGTCCTCTCCCGTCGATTCCGTCCGGTGCGATCAGCCGCCGTCGAGCAGGATGAGCTCGCCGGTCAGGTACGACGACGCATCGCTGGCGAGGTACAGCGCGGTGCCGACGATCTCGTCGGCCGACGCGATCCGGCCCAGCGCGATCCCCGCGGCCATCTGCGTCTGCAGCTCCTCCGACGGGAGCGACGCGTGCAGGCTGTCGGTGTGGAACGTGCCGCACACGATCGCGTTCACCCGGATGCCCCGCGGCCCGAGCTCCTCGGCCGACGCGCGCGTGAGCGCGTTCAGGCCCGCCTTGGCCGCGGCGTACACCACCGTGAACGACGACGGGTGTAGTGCCGCCTTCGAGCTGACGTTGATGATCGCCCCACCGGTGGGCATGTGCTCGGCGGCGAGGGCGGTGAGCCGGAGCGGGCCCTTGAGGTTGACCGCGATCGTCTTGTCGAACAGCTCGGGGGTGACGTCGAGCAGCGACGGCGGGACCGGGGCGATCCCCGCGTTGTTGACCAGCACGTCGACGCGTCCGAACTCGGTGACCGTCGCGTCGATCAACGCCGCGCACTCGTCCCACTCGCCGACGTGGCAGCGGACGGGCAACGCGCGCCGGCCGAGCTCCCGTACCTCCTCGGCCACCGCCTCGCACGGCTCGAGCTTGCGGCTGGCGACCACGACATCGGCGCCCGCCTCGGCGAACCCGAGCGCCATCGCACGGCCCAGACCCTTGCTCCCGCCGGTCACCACCACGACCTTCCCGCTGGCGTCGAGGGTCGGGATGGTCACGGCACCATCACGAGCTTGCCGACCACTTCACGGTCGGCCAGGCGCTGGAGCGCCTGCGGCAGCTCCGCGAACGGGACCTCGGCGGTGACCGCGTTGCGGAGCCGACCGTCGCGCACGAGGTCGGCGAGGTGCGCGTGGATGGCGTCGAGCTCGGTGCGGGAGTAACCACCCGCGAACACACCCACCAGCGACGTGTTCGTGATCACCAGGTCGTGGGTGGCCAGCCGTGGCCACTCGCCGCTGGCGAAGCCGACCGCGAGCAAGCGCCCGTAGCGGGCGAGGGCCCGGGCCGCGTCCTCGGCGAGCGGACCGCCGACCGGATCGTAGAGCAGGTCGATGCCGCGCCCACCGGTGAGGTCGCGGAGCGCGGGCGCGAGCGGCCCGTCGCCGTGGTTGATCGTCGCCTCGGCACCGAGGTCGCGGCAGAACGCGGCCCGCTCCTCGTCGCTCACGATGGCGACGACGCGGGCGTCGAGCGCACGGCCGAGCTGGACCGCGGCGATCCCGCTCCCTCCGCCCGCACCGAGCACGGCCAACCAGTCACCCTCGACCAGGTGGCCCCGATCGACGAGCCCGATCCAACCGGTCAGGTGCGGGATCCAGAAGCCGGCCGCCTCGGCGTCGGTGAGGCCCTCCGGAACGGGGAACGCGCCGTCGGCGGCCGCCAGGCACTCCTCCGCGAACGACCCGTTGCCGCCGATGAACGACGTGACGCACATGATGCGGTCGCCCACCGAGAGACCGACGCCCTCGCCCACCGCGGTCACGGTGCCGGTCGCCTCCTGCCCGGAGGTGAACGGCACCGGCGGCGTGAGCGGGTAGGTGCCGCGGCACATGAACACGTCGGGCAGGCCGAGCCCGGCCCCGGCGACGCGGATCCGGACCTCGCCGGGACCCGGCTCCGGCGGCTCCCGCTCGACGAGGTGCAGCACCGCGGCCGGCTCGCCCGCGCCCTGCACCTGCCAGGCGCGCATCAGGCGCCCCCGCCGCGATCCGTCGTCTCCCCGCGCATCGAATGACACCGTAATCACGGTAGGATCACGGCGCAAGCGGTGCCGTGGGGACGGTGTCGGCGCCCGGAGGGGCACCACGCCCCGCCGGGCCCGCGCACCTTCACCGTGCTCACGTACGCTGCGCAGGATGGGTGAGGGTGTGATCGAGCGGTACCTGCGGGCCCTGGTGGACGGCGACTGGACGACGTTCGCGTCCTGCCTCACCGACGACGGCTTCACGCGCGTCGGGCCGTACGGCGACACGTACTCGACCAAGGCCGACTACGTGACGTTCCTCTCCGACCTGATGCCGACGTTGGCCGGCTACGAGATGGAGGTCACGCGCGTCACGTACGCGGGCGACGGCATGGCGTTCGCCGAGCTGGCGGAGACGGTCGCGGTCGACGCCACCCCGCTGCGCACCCCCGAGTGCCTCACCTTCGAGCTCGCCGACGACGGCCGCATCCGCCGCGTCGAGGTCTTCACCCAGTCGCGGGCGCCGGTCTGAGCCCCCACGAGACAGACCACGAGGACACCGCCGTCTCCGGAGGTTCGTCGTGACCCCACCCACCAAGAGCACCCTCGCCCGGGAGGTCGGCGTCTTCACCGCGCCCGACTACGACGGGCTCGAGCCGTTCTTCGCCGAGCACGGCTTCGCCATCATGCGCGGCGTCTACACCGACGAGGGCCTGCGCGACCTCGAGGTCGAGCTGGAACGCCAGCAGCAGCGGCTCCTCGCCGGCGAGCTGCCCGAGGTCTGCGGCACCGTGATCCTCGACGACCCCGACGCGGTGATCGACGGCCAGGCGTTCGCGCACTACGTGTGCCACGTCACCGAGGTGTCGCCGCTCACCCGGGAAGCCGCGTACCACCCCTCGCTCGTCGCCATGGTGTCGCGCCTGCTCGGGCCGGAGGCGTGGCTGCTGGAGGACGACCGGTTCGGCGTGGTGTACCAGGACGCCCGTCCCGGCGCGCAGTCGGGCTACTCCCGCATCGGTTGGCACTCGGACGTGCAGTCGGGGCCGAACCTCCGCGTGTGGCCGTCGGTCGCGTTCACCATCCACGTCGACGCCACGTCGCCGTGCAACGGCTTCCTCCGCATCGTGCCCGGCTCGCACCGGGGCGGCACCGACGAGATGCCGCTCGGCTTCGAGCACGTCGCCGGCGAGATGGCCGTCTACTGCGAGCGCGGCGACGTCCTCCTGCACCACTCCGATCTCTGGCACAGCGCCGCCCGGGCCACCGACGACGGCGACGGCGCCATCCGGCGTCACGTGCGCGGCGGCTGGTACGGCGGCGAGCGCCTCCCGCCCGGTCACGGCGTCGGCGACTTCGTCAAGAACGCCCGCCGCTGACGGATCATCCGAGGGCACCGAGCGTGCGCGACGATGCTCCCCATGAAGCCGCCCGCGACCCGCGACCTCCGCGTGCTCCCGAAGGGTCACCTCCACCTGCACCTCGAGGGCGCCATGCGACCGTCGACCCTCGCCGAGCTCGCCGACCGGGCCGGGATCCCCGTTCCCGAGATCCGGGGCTACGGGTCGTTCACGGCGTTCTCGGCCACCTACCTGGCCGCCTGCCAGGTGCTCCAGACCCCCGACGACTTCGCCCGCCTGGTCTACGAGGTGGTGGAGGACGGCGTCCTCGACGGGGCGGTGTGGGTGGAGCCGTCGTTCTACGCCCCCCACCACCGCGACCGCTTCGGCACCGACGAGGCCATCATCGACATGGTCCTCGACGCCGCCGCCACCGCGGCCGACAAGCTCGGCGTGGGCGTCGGGCTCATGGTGGCGGCGGACCGGACCGTCGAACCATCCGTCGCGGTCGAGCAGGCCCGCATCGCCGCCACCCGGGTCGGCGCGGGCGTGGTCTCGTTCGGGCTCGCCAACGACGAGGCGATCGGGCCGCCGGAGCCCTACGCGGCGGCCTTCGCCATCGCCAAGGAGGCCGGCCTCCTCTCGGCGCCGCACGCCGGCGAGCTGGCGGGGCCGGCGTCGGTGCGGGGCGCACTCGACACCCTCGACCCCGACCGGCTCCAGCACGGCGTCCGGGCGATCGAGGACCCCGAGCTGGTGAAGCGCCTCGCCGACCGCGACATCGTGCTCGACGTGTGCCCCACCTCGAACCTGCTGCTCTCGGTGTACCCGTCGTTCGCCGAGCACCCGCTCCCCCAGCTGCTCGACGCCGGGATCCGCTGCAGCCTCAACGGCGACGACCCGCTGCTGTTCGGGCCCGGCCTGCTGGCCGAGTACGAGCTCGTGCGCGCCGAGATGGGACTCGACGACACCGCCATGGCGGCGATCGCGCGAGCCTCGATCGACGGTTCGGGCGCGCCCGACGAGCTCAAGGCGTCGGCGCGACTGGGGATCGACGGCTGGCTCGCGACGGCCTGAACGCCCACGCCACCCCGACCGCGGTCGCGGTGGCGACGACGGCGACCACCGGCAGCGGCCACGCGTAGCTCCCGGTCTCCACCAGCACGCTGCCCAGCACCGCGATCCCCGAGCGCGCCCGACGCTTCGACCAGCGTCTCGTTCACACCCGACGCCGACCCGGCGCGTTCGGGCCGGGCCGACGACATGATCAGCTCGACGCCCGACACCGCCGCGATCCCGATGCCGACGCCGACCAGCGCGCCGGCGGCGACGACGCCGGCCATGCTGCCGGCGAGCACCGACGCGGTCGCGACGATCGCACCCAGCGCCATAGCCACGAGGCCGATGGCGGCCATGACGCCGTACCCCCGCTTCGACGCCCATCCCGGGCTGAGCAACGAGAAGACCAGCGAGGTCACGGCGGTCGGGACGAAGTACAGGCCCGCGGCGAGCGCGCCGTGGTGCTGCGGGCCCTGGATCCACTGGGTGAGCACGAACTGCGTGCCCATGACACCGAAGAAGAGCGCGGTGATGGTGGCCGCCCCCCAGCGCAACCGGGGGTCGCGGCGCGTCTCGTCCTCGATGAGCGGCTGGGGCGAGCGCTCCTCGCGCCGGGCGAACGCGACGAACAGCAGCACGCCGGCGACGGCCGCGCCCAGGACGAGCGGCGACCCCCACCCCTGCTGGGGGCCTTCCACGATGGCGACGATCACCGCGGTCAGGGCGCCCCACCAGAGCAGCGCGCTCCACCGGTCGACCGGTGGCGACGCGGGATCGTGCGAGCGCGGCACCCACTTCGCCGCCAGCACCAGGGTCACCAGCACGACCGGCACGTTCACCAGGAACACCGAACCCCACCAGAAGTGCGCCAGCAGCACGCCCCCCACCACGGGACCGATCGCGGTCGCGGTACCACCGACTCCGGACCAGATCGCGATCGCGCGCCCGCGCTCCTGCGCCGGGAAGATGTTCCCGAGCACCGACAGGGTCGAAGGCATCGTGCACGCGCCGCCGACGCCCATGACCCCGCGCGCCACCGCCAGCGCCGTGGCCGTGGTGGCGAACGCCGCCGCCACCGACGCCGCCCCGAAGATCACCAGCCCCAACATCAACAGGCCCTTGCGGCCGCGCCGGTCGCCGACGACGGCGAGCGGCAGCAGCAGGCCGGCGAGCACCAATCCGTACGAGCTCCCGATCCACTGGAGCCCGGTCTCGTCGGTGTGCAGCCCGCGCTGGATGCTCGGGAACGCCACCGCGAGGATCGTGTTGTCGATCACGATCACCGACAGGGCGAGGCAGAGCACGCTCAGGGCGCGCCACCGGCGCGGGTAGCCACCCGGGTACGCCTCCACCGGCGTCACGGTACGCCGAATGGATCGTCGGCACCGCGGCGCCCGGCTGACGTACGGTGACACCTCCGCACGATTCCATCCAGGGAGATACGACCGTGGAGTACAACCCGTTCGCCCGTGACACGCAGACGAACCCCTTCCCGGTGTACCGCTGGCTGCGCGACGAGGCGCCCGTCTACCACAACGCCGAGGTCGGCTTCTACGCGCTGTCCCGCTTCGACGACGTGCTCCAGGCCCACCTCGATCCCAAGACCTACGTGTCGTCGCACGGCGTGACCATCGAGGGCTACGACCAGGGTCAGGACCTCCTGATCACGAGTGACGAGCCCCGGCACAATTGGCACCGCAAGCTCGTCTCGCGGCTCTTCACTCCCCGCGCCATCGCCGACCTCGAGCCGAAAGTGCGTGCCATCGCGGCCGAGGTGCTCGACGACGCACGCGACCGAGGCGAGATCGACATCGTCGCCGAGTTCTCCACCCACCTCCCGATGATGGTGATCGCCGAGATGCTGGGACTCCCACCCGAGACTCGCGCCGACCTCCGCCGCACGTCCGACCGCATCCTCGACCGCACCGAGGCCGACGAGCTCGGCAACACGACCGACGACTCGCAGGCGGCGATGATCGAGATGATGACGCTCCTGACCGAGATCGTCGACGACAAGTCGAAGCACCTCGGCGACGACATCGCCTCGATGCTGTTGAGCGCCCGCGTCACCGACGACGACGGCAAGGAGGTCGCGCTCACGCACGCCCAGGTCGCGTCCCGGTTGCTCGAGATGACCATCGCCGGCCACGAGACCACCGCCAAGCTCATCGCCAACGGTGTCGTCGCGCTCACGTGGTACCCGGACCAGCGGGCCGAGCTCGTCGCCGACCCGTCGTTGATCCCCGATGCGGTCGAGGAGATGCTCCGCTGGGACCCGCCGTCGCACTACCAGGGCCGCTGGGTGGAGCAGGACGTCACCTTGCACGGTACGACCATCCCCGGCGGCTCGAGGGTGATCCTGATCACCGGCGCCGCCAACCACGACGAGCGGGCGTTCCCCGACCCCGAGTACTTCGACATCCACCGTGAGATCGAGCGGCACGTCGGATTCGGCTTCGGGATCCACCTGTGCATCGGCGCCGCCCTCGCCAGGCTCGAGACGCGCATCGCCTTCGAGGAGCTGCTCGCGCGCTACCCGAACTACGAGGTCCGTCAGCCGATGGTCCGCGCCTACTCGAGCAACGTGCGGGGGCTCTCCAACCTCCCGCTCGCGCTCGAGCCCGCCGCCTGAGCGGCCGGTGCGCGCCTGGCGAGCGGTCGAGCACGGCACGCCGCGCGACGTCCTGCGCCTCGACGAGGTCGACGAGCCCACGCCCCGACCCGGTGAGGTGCAGGTCCGGGTCGACGCGGTCACGCTGAACTTCAACGACATCGACGGCATCCACGGGCGCTACCGCACGGTGCCGGTCCCCGCCCCGTACGTGCCGGGCATGGAGGTGCTCGGCACCGCGCTCGCGGTCGGCGACGGCGTCGACCGGTCGTTGGTCGGCACCCGCGTGGTCGCGATCCCGAGCGGCGCCCACGGCGGCTACGCCGAGGTGGCGGTGGCACCCGCGGCCATGACCTTCCCCATGCCCGAATGGGTCCCGCTTCCCGGCGCCGCCGCGGTCCTCATGCCCTTCCACCTCGCCGCGCTGTCGCTCTTCCGGCGGGCCGGGGTGCAGCCGGGCGAGACGGTACTGATCCACGCCGCCGCCGGCGGGGTCGGCTCCGCCGCGGTGCAGCTGGTCCGGGCGGCCGGCGCCCAAGTGATCGCGCTGGCGGGCTCAGCCGAGAAGGCACGGTTCTGCGCCCAGGAGCTCGGGGCCGACGTCGCCGTCGACACCAGCGCGACCGACTTCGTCGCCGCCGCGCTCGAGGCGACGGGCGGGCGCGGCGTCGACGTCGCGTTCGACACCATCGGCGGTGAGATCACGACCCGCACCTTCGGGTGCATGGCGTTCAACGGCCGGCACGTGCTCGCAGGGTTCGCGTCCGGCATCGAGGCCGAGGACGAGGGCGGCCTGGTGCCGCGCCCGATCCTGTTCGGCAACTTCTCGCTCGTCGGCGTCTGCCTCGCCTACGTCGACGACCCGATCGCGGTGAAGCAGGCGGCGGGCGCGAACTTCCTCTCGCGCGCCGATGCCGAGGCGCTGCACGCCGAGATCCTCGAGCTCGTCGCGCGCGGCGACGTGCGGCCGATCGTCGGGCTCGACGTGCCCTTCTCCGAGCTCCCGACCGCGCTCGACGCCATGGAGCGGCGTCAGACCGTCGGCCGGATCGTGGTCCGCGTGCGCGACCTCTGAGGTTCCGGCCCGTGCGGCGGGCGCATGGCTGGATCATCGGATGCCTACTGGTCTCGGAGCGTCGAGCACGGGGACGTCATTCAGCATTCGTCGCGGGGGCGTCCACGCGTGGCCGGAGCGCGACCTAACCGACTGCGTGCGCCGCCGTTCCCCGCGCCTCGTACAGCTTGCGCCACTCCGCCCGCGACTTCGTCGACGTGTCGACGTCGAGCGCCTGCGCCCGCAGCGCGCCGACGGTCGAATCCTTGCGGTCGATGTGCTTGAACGGGTCGTACTCGAAGTGCCGGCACGAGTTCTCCCACGTGATCTTGTGGATGTCCTCGTCTGATGCAGCGGCGCCGTCGAGCTCCGACAGCACCACTTCGGGCGCGTCGGGCCAGATGGAGTCCGAGTGCGGGTAGTCGCACTCCCACGCGATGATGTCGATGCCGATGTCGTGACGCACCTTCAGCGAGACCGGATCGGTCACGTAACACGCCAGCGAGTGCTCGCGGAAGATGTCGCTCGGCATCTTGTCGCCGAAGTCGTGGCCCAGCCACCGCTGGTTCGTGTAGTGGCGATCGCAGCGGTCGAGGTAGAAGGGGATCCAGCCGATCCCGGCCTCCGACCACGCGACCTTGAGGTCGGGATAGTTGTGCATCGCACCACCCCACAGCAGGTCTTGCGCGGCGAGCGCCGACACCTGGGTCGCGAGGATGATGAGGTTGTCGATGGGCGCGTCGGGCGCGCTGTTGATGGCGTTGAAGCCCTGCCCGATGTGCAGGCACATGACGACCCGCTCCTCCGACACGGCGCGGAAGAACGGGGCCCAGTACTCGAGGTCGATGTAGCTGGGCAGCCCCTGAATGTGCGGCAGCTCGGGCATGGTGATGGCGCGGCAACCCTTCGCGGCGACGCGGCGCACCTCGTCGGCGACCAGCTGCGGGTCCCAGATCGGCGGGATGGCGAGCGGGATGAAGCGGTCGGGGTACGCGCCGCACCACTCGTCGATGTGCCAGTCGTTGTACGCCTGGACGGTGGCGAGCGCGAGGTCTTTGTCCTGTGCCTCCTGGAACATGCCGCCCGCGAATCCGGCAAAGGTCGGGAAGCACATCGACGCGAGCACGCCGTTGCGGTTCATGTCGCGCACGCGCTCGTGGATGTCGTACGCGCCCGGGCGCATCTCCGCGAACCCGACCGGGTCGAAGCCCCACTCCTCCTTGGGCCACGTGACCACCGCGTTCAGGCCCATCGACCCGACGGTCTGGCCCTCGAACAACCACTTCTCGGTGCCGTCGTCGCTCAGCTCGACGTGCGGGACGCGGTCGCGGTACTTGGCCGGCGAGTGGCGCTCGAACATGTCGGGCGGTTCGACGACGTGGTCGTCGATGCTGACGAGGATCAGGTCGTCGAGCTGCATGGTGCCTCCCGGGAGTGCGGCGTGACCTCACGGTATCCGGGCGCGACGGCCGACCCCAGCCCGTCCCCACCGTTCCATCACTTGATTCAATCACTCGATTGAGGTAGGGTGGCGGGCGTGACGCCCACCGCGACCCTCGAGCCGACCCAGGTGCGGCTGCTCGACGCGGCGGAGCGGCTCATCGGCGCCCGCGGGGTCGAGGGGGTCTCGCTCCGGGCCATCAACACCGAAGCGGGCAGCAACGTCGCCGCCGCGCACTACCACTTCGGCTCCAAGGAGGGCCTGGTGCAGGCGGTGCTCGCGCGCCGGATGTCGGTCCTCGCCGAGGAGCGCTACGCGCTGCTCGGGCCCCTCGAGCACGAAGCGACGCCGTCGCCCCGGCAGGTGGCGGAGGTGTTCGCGCTCCCGTTGCTCGCGCTGTCGCGGGAGGACACCGGTCTCGATTACGTGCGCTTCCTCTCCGCCCTCGACCGCAGCGGCGGTGAGTGGTTGCACCTCCTCGACGATGCCTTCGCGCCACAGTTGGCGCGGCTGTTGCCGGTGCTGGCGCGCGCCACGCCCGACCTCGACGAGGCCCGGCGCATCCTCCGGCTCGGCGTCGCCGGCGCCACGCTGCTCCACATGCTGGCGAGCGCCGACCGCTACGCCGGGCAGCTCGACGCCGACGAGTACCGCGACGAGGTCGTCGGCACCATCACATCGATCCTGACCGGGCTCCCGGCCCGGTAGCGAGGAGGCGACATGTCGGCACCATCGATCACCGCGACGGTCCCCGGGCTCGGCGAGGTGCGCCCGCTCACCGGCGCCCTCGGGGCCGAGGTCCTGGGCGTCGACCTCACCCATCTCGACGAGGCGCAGTGGGACGCGCTCTACGCGACCTGGCTCGAGCATCTCGTGCTCTTCTTCCCGGGGCAGTCCCTCGGTGCCGACGCGCACGTCGCCCTCGGCCGGCGGTTCGGCACGCCGGAGATCCACCCCTACATCCCCAAGCGCGACGACGAGCACCCGGAGATCGTGGTGATCGACTCCGTCGGGGGCGGTGCCGAGTTCTGGCACACCGACGTCACCTTCAGCCCGACGCCGCCGATGGCGTCGATCCTGCAGATGGTCATGAACCCGGCACGGGGTGGCGACACCATCTTCACCAACCAGTACCTCGCGTACGAGACGCTGTCCGACCCGATCCGCGACCTGCTCGACGGCCTCACCGCGGTGCACCACGCCGCGCCGTTCGGCCATCCCGAGCAGCACGCGGCGCACCCCGTGATCCGTACCCATCCCGACACCGGGCGCCGATCGCTGTTCGTCAACCGCACGTTCACGTCGCACATCGTCGAGTTGCAGCGCTCCGAGAGCGACGCACTGCTCGAGTACCTCTACGCCTGGTCGGAGCAGCCGCGCTTCCAGTGCCGCTACTCGTGGCGCGAGGGCACCATCGGCATCTGGGACAACCGCTGCACGCAGCACTACGCGGTCCCCGACTACGAGGAGCGTCGCATCATCGAGCGGGTCACGGTGATCGGCGACACGCCGGTGGGCGGCACGCCGCGCTGGCAACCGTTCCTACAGCGGCACGGCTACCAGAGCGGCTCGCTGGCGGAGTCCCGCGGCATGGAGCCCGACCCACGCGCCAACTCGATGTCGAGCTGAGGACTACAGCCCGAGCAACGCCGCGGTCTCGGCGCACGACGCGAGCGGGCGGCCGGACTTCTCGACGACGGCGACCGCCTCGGCCACGAGCTCCTCGTTGGTGACCGTGCGGCCCTTGTGGTCCTCGAGCCCCACCCGCAGGTGGCCGCCGCGCTCGAGCGCGAGGGCGGGGAGGTCGGAGTCGAAGATGTCGCCCCCGAGCACCGCCACCGACCACGCCAGCGGGCAGTCGCCGAGCAGCTCGAGGTACGCGTCGAGCGCGGCCTCGGTCGGCCGCAGGCCGAACCAGAACCCGCCGTCCGCCTCGAGCTCGGTGCCGCCGAAGTAGAGGCGCACCATCGTGCCTTGGGGCAGCTTGCCGGCCCGCCAGTACGCGAGGGTGGCGCGCAGGAACCCCGGCTCGAACACCGCGATGGTGGGCACGAGCCCGTTGCGGTCGCAGAGCTGCCACTGGTGCTCGATGTCGGAACCCGAGTTCACGTACGCGAACCGCGCGCCGAGGTTCACCGAACCGGGGTCGATGGTGCCGATGCGCAGCGGGAACGACTCGGCCAGCGGCGTGACGTGCGAGTACCGCTCCTCCACCGTCCCGACCCCGTTGATCGTCGGGTACAGGAGCGCGTCCGGCCGCTGCGCGACGACCGGCTCCCACCCTTCGCGGTAGCGCGCCGCGACCTCGGCCGCCTCGCCGGTGAGGTCGATGTGGTTGTGCACGATGGCCGCGCCGGCGTCGAAGCACGCGAGGGCGGAGGCGCTGATCTCCTCGGGGCGCCGCGGGGCGTCCGGGTTGGCGCCGTTGATCGCCGCTTCGAGGATGACCGGAGCGTCGCGCGCGTCGCTCACTGCCGGGCCGACGGGCCCACGACCCGCCCGACGTTGCCCGCGTCGGTGCGGGCGCCGTCGACCTGGATGGGCGTGCCGTTCACCAGGACGTGCTGCATCCCGACCGGCTGGTCGGCGGTGAGGCGCTCGGCGTCGGCCGGGAAGTCACGCACCCGCCGCACCGGTCCGGGTGCGACCGTCGCCGGGTCGAAGACGGCGACGTCGGCGCACATCCCCGGCCGCAGGTAGCCACGGTCGGCGAACCCGAACACGTCGGCCTGCAGACCGCTGAGCTTGCGGATGGCCTGCTCCATCGGCACCACGCCCTTG
This sequence comes from uncultured Actinomycetes bacterium, assembly GCA_963819475.1. Lineage (GTDB taxonomy): Bacteria > Actinomycetota > Acidimicrobiia > IMCC26256 > DASPTH01 > DASUAS01. The sequence continues at coordinate 26,650 of CAWFWE010000005.1, read as the reverse complement.
TCGCGCACCCACTTGCCGAGCAGGTCGGTGGCCTGGGGCGCGTCACAGAGCTGGCCCGCGTGCGCGCCGGCGTCGGAGAGGCCGAGCACGACGTGGTCGTCGACCAGGAGGTCGGCGACGCCCTCCTCGTCGTCGTTGGCGATCACCGTACGGACCCGCAGCGCGAGGCCGGGCTCCTCGAGCGCGAGGTCGAGGAGGCAGTCGAGCGGTTCGGTGCCGCGTTCGGCGGCGAGGTCGACGAGCTTGCGGTCGACGAGGTCGGGTTGCGCCTCGCTCTGGCCGATGGTGTAGGTGTCCCACCGGAGACCGAAGGTGCCGGTCGCGCTCCAGCCGCTCATCATGCGCGCGCGCCACGCGGGGTCGGCGTAGGCCCGGGCGCGCTCGTCGATCGACGAGTTCTGGAGCGCGGCGAAGTGCTCGTTGACCGCGAGCGGGTACGGCGAGTCGAGGGTGAACTGGAAGGTGAGCGGCCGGGGCGTCACCTGCGGCCACACCTCGGAGCCGCGCTCCCACCCGGCGCGGTTCGCCTCGAGCGCCTTGTGGTGGTAGCCGGTGGGCGACGTGAGGAGCGCGCCCCAGGTGAACGGCACGCCGACCTTCATCTGGAGGTCGAACATGTCGGCGGGCCCGCACAGCTCGCCCGGCGCGATCGACACCACACCCCGACCGACCTCCCCCATCGTCTCGAGCAGCGCCTCCAGCTCGGCCCGGTCGGCGAACCGGCTGGGTACCGGCTTGCCGTCGATCCCCCGGTGCGGGAACGCGAAGCTCGTGGCGAAGCCGGCGGCGCCCGCGTCCATCGCCTCACGCAGCACCTGCTGCATCGCCGCGATCTCCTCCGCGGTCGCGGTGCGCTCGTAGGCGTCGTCGCCCATCACGAACAGACGCAGCGCGGTGTGACCGATGTACGCGGCGAAGTTGATGCCGACGCCGTGGCTCGCCACCGACGCCAGGTACTCGGGGAAGGTGGCGAAGTCCCAGGGGATGCCCGCGGCCAGCGCGGCGACGTCCATGTCCTCGACGTTCTCCAGCGTGCGGGCGATGAGCTCGTGGTGCTCCGCCCGCGTCGGTGCGATCGAGAACCCGCAGTTCCCGGCGACCACCGTCGTCACGCCGTGGTAGCACGACGGCGTGAGCGCGGGGTCCCAGAACACCTGCGCGTCGTAGTGCGTGTGGATGTCGATGAAGCCGGGCGCCACCACGCAGTCGCCCGCGTCGAGGACGCGGTCACCGTCGAGGTTCGGCCCCACCTCGGTGATCCGCCCGTCGGCGATGCCGACGTCGGCGCGCGCTCCGGCCGACCCGCTCCCGTCGTGGACGGTTCCGCCCTTGATCACCAGCTGATTGGCCATGTCGTCGACTCCCGGTCGAGGTGCGTGGTTGCCAGGGTAGATCAGGTCTCGGCCGGCACACCCGCCCCCTCGACCGCGCCCCCGCCCATCGGTGGCGTCGGGATGAGCGGCTCGGGCTTCCGGTCGATGAGACCGCGCGACACCCAGTTGCGCTTGTCGGCCCACACCAGCATGGGCGGCAACACCACGAGCGCGCTGAGCAACGCAACCGCCACGTTCAGGGCCACGATCCGGCCAAAGTCACGCAGGAGCGGCAGCGACGAGAACGACAACACGGCCACACCCGCGATGGCAGTGAGCGCCGACACCACGAACGCGCGACCAGTGCGCGACGCGGCGACGTCGACCGCGTCGCGCGGCTCGTACCCCCGTCGTCGCTCCTCCACGTAGCGCAGCAGGATCAGCGAGGTGAACTCGGTACACGCCGCGACGACGAGTGGACCGCCGACTGCGGTCATCGGGCTGAGCTCGATGCTGAGCGCGTAGGCGAAGAGCGACGAGATGCCCACCGCGATGAGCACCGGCACCAGGGAGAGCAGCGACCGGATGATCGAGCGCAGCCGCACCGCGAGGAAGAGGAACACGAAGAGGATGGCGAGGTAGGTGAGCTCGATGCGGTTCGCCTCGAGGTTGTCGAGCAGCCCGACGCCGACCACGGCCAGGCCCGACGGGGTCGCCCGGATGCCGGGCGGCGGGTGGGTCTCCTCGCGGATGCCCCGCACCACCGGAGCCCGTCGCTCGAGGGAGCCGGGACCGGTCCGGAAGATGATGTTGAACGCCTTGCCGCCGTTGCTGACCGTCGACTGGCGGACGTCGGCCGGCGCGACGTCATAGGTGTTGCGCACGTCGACGCCGCGCGGCGCGAGGTCGGAACCGCCGGGCACGTCGTTCACGATGTCGCCGATGGCCGTCTCGAGGCTCGAACCGGTGAGCAGCTTCTGCGGGTACTTGCGCAGCGTGCCTCGGGTGAAGTCGTGGGCGAAGGTCGCGAACTTGTCCGAGAACACGTCGCCGCTCGTGGCGTACACGCCCAGCTCGCTGGAGCCGCCGGTGAGCTTCTCGACCTTGTGGATGTCCTTGATGGTCTGGCTGTCCTGGTTCACCCACTGCACCGGGTCGGTCTGCAGGGTGAGCTTGTCCTCCACCACCACGCCACCGATGAAGATGCCGACGCTGGCCACCGCGAACAGCACCGCAGCGCGGGACGGGATGCTCCCCAGCCACACCACGAGGCGTCCCAACGGACCGGCGCGGAAGTCGCGGCCGCGCGTGGGCGACTTGAACTCGCGGATGCCGAGGATGGCGAGCGGCAGGATGATCGACCCGATGCAGATGGCGGCGATGCCGACCGAGAGCAGCAGGCCGAAGTCGCGCAGCATCGGCACCTTGGCGAAGCGGAGCGCGGTGAAGGCGAAGATGGCGTCGAAGGTCACCACGAGCAGGGCGGGGCCGAGGTTGCGGGCCGTCTCCTGGATCGGGTGCTCGGCGCGGTCGATCACCACCTCCTCCTCGACGCGCGCGTGCATCTGGATCGCGTAGTCGATCCCGATGCCGAGCATCACCGGGAGCCCGGCGATGGTCACGATGGTCAGCGGGATGCCGAGGTAGCCCGCCAGCCCGAACGCCCAGATCACGCCGACGAGCACCACGAGCAGGGGGAGCAGTCGCCAGCGCACCTGGAAGAGCACCAGGAGGATGACCACCATGATCAGGACCGCGATGCCGCCGAGGGTCAGCATCCCGCCGCGGAGGTAGTCGTTGATGTCCTTGAGCAGCACCGCGGCACCGGTCGTGACGGTCGTCGCGTTGTCGAAGTGGAGCTTCGCCGCCTCCCGCTGCACGAGCGCCGACGCCTTGCCCTCGGTCTCGATGGACGCGTTCCCCGGGAGCCGGGTGACGATCTGCGCGGTGTGGTCGTTGACGAAGACCGACCTCAGGGCCTTCCGCACCTCACCCTCGTTGTTGTAGAGGAGGAACTTCACCCACCCCGGGTTGTCGAACGTGCGCTCGGCCGCCGGGATCGCGATCAGGCGGCCCAGCGTCTTCACCGCGTCCTCGCCGCGGGCGACTGCGGCGGGCGACCCGGGTTGCTCCTTCGCCTGCGCCGCGAGCAGCGCCTTGGCCGCGACGCTGTTGGTCGGGTTGCCGTCGGGGCTCGACACCAGGGAGTCGGAGAAGCGGAGGATGGTGAGCGGGCTCACCACCGCCTCGACCTCGCCGCTCGCCTTCAGCCGGTCGTGGAACTCCTTCAGCCGCTGGGCGCCGTCGCCGGTGAAGAGCTCGTCGATCTTGTGACCGGGATCCATCGAGATCACGGTGAGCATCGCCTGGCCGCCGAACAGGCGTTGGTAGACGACGTTGTCCTTGTAGACCTGTTCGTTCGTGTTGAGGTAGCTGTCCTGACCCGTGGCGAAGGTGAGCTGGGTGATCCCGAGCCCGAGGGCGATCGTCACCAGCAGGCCCACGACGGTCACCACGATCGTGTGCTTGCCGAGCTGCACCGCGATGTAGGACCAGAAGCGCTGCATCACATCCCCCCGGGGTGATCTGCTCCGACGCAGCGTAGGCTCCGCGCCATGATCCAGATCTCGATCGGAGTCACGTCGTTCGCCGCCGAGGATCCCGGCACGTGGGAGCCGCTCTTCCGCGCCGCACGGGTCGCGGACCGAGCGGGCGTCGACCGTCTCGTCGTGTCCGACCACGTGGTGTTCGGCGAGCGGCTGGAGGAGTACGGCCGCCCCGAGATCGGCGGTCAGGCGGGCGGCAAGCAGCCGACCGGGCCCGACGGCCATTGGCTGGAGCCCCTCACCACGTTGTCGGTGCTCGCGGGCATGACTTCGCGCATCCGGCTCGGCACCAACATCCTGGTCGCCGCCCTGCGCCGGCCCGCGGTGCTGGCGAAGTCGACCGCGACCCTCGACGTGCTGTCGGGCGGCCGCCTCGACCTCGGCGTCGGGGTCGGCTGGCAGCGGGAGGAGTACGAGGCCGCCGGCCTCGACTTCGACGGGCGCGGGCGTCTCCTCGACCACACCCTCGAGGTGCTCCAGACGCTCTGGCGCGAGCCGCGGGCGGCCTACGACTCACCCGAGCTGCAGTTCGAGGCCATCCACATGATGCCGAAGCCCCTCCAGGCCGGCGGCGTGCCGGTCTGGGTCAGCGGCACCATCAACCCTCGGGTGGTCCGGCGCCTGGCCTGGTTCGGGAGCGGTTGGATCCCGTGGGGTCCGGCCGCGGCCGACCCCGTCGCCGGGATCGCCGAGATGCGCAAGCTGCTCGCCGACGCCGGCCGCGACCCCGAGGGCCTCCAGGTGACCGGCGCGCTGCGACTGGTGAAGACCGACGACGGATCGCTCGATCTCGACCGCACGATGGAGGCGGTACCCGCGCTCGCGGCCGCCGGCCTCACCGACGTCCGTGCCGCCGTCCGGCTGCCCGAGGACGAGGCGGCCGCGGTCGAGGAGCTGAGCGAGATCGTCGGCGCGTTCCGCGCCGCGGCCGGACGCACCGACGCCTGAACATCCCGTACACGAGGAGGACACGCCATGACCGCCGCGCCCACCGACGCGCCGCCGCTCGGGTTCTGGAAGATCGCGGAGACCTTCCCGGACCATCTCGCGCTGGTCGACCCCGACGAGCGCGAGATCTCGGCCGGTGAGCTGGTGGCGTCGTGCAACCAGCTCGTCCACGGGTTGCGCGCCATGGGGCTCGAGCCCGGAGACGCGATCCGCGATGCTGCTGCCCAACAGCGCCGAGGTGTTCGAGCTGTACCTCGCCGTCGGTCAGGCCGGCTTCTACCTCATCCCCGTCAACTGGCACCTCGTCGGCCCCGAGATCGCGTACATCGTGCAGGACTGCGAGGCGAAGGTGTTCGTCGCGCACGCCCGGTTCGCCGAGCACGCCCAGGCCGCGGCCCACGAGATCTCGTTCCCCGAGGAGGGCCGGTTCGCCGTCGGCGGCGACATCGACACGTTCACCGCGTACGAGGCGCTCAAGGACGGACAGCCGACCACCGCGCCCGCCGATCGCCAGATGGGCCTGGTGATGAACTACACGTCGGGCACGACCGGGCGTCCCAAGGGCGTGCGGCGCGCGCTGCAGGACGTCGACCCCGAGACCGGGGGCGGCACGTTCGGCGGGATGCTCTACCTCTTCGGGTTGCAACCGTTCGACGACAACGTGCACATCGTCGGTTCGCCGCTGTACCACACCGCGGTGCTGGTGTTCTCCGGCGCCGCCATGCACATCGGCCACACGGTCGTGGTGATGGACAAGTGGACGCCGCAGCAGATGCTCCACCTGATCGACAAGTACCGCGTCACCAACACCCACATGGTGCCGACCCAGTTCGTGCGGTTGTTGGGGGTGCCCGAGGACGAGCGGGCGAAGTACGACGTCTCGTCGCTGCGGCACATGATCCACGCGGCGGCACCGTGCCCGCCCGACGTGAAGCGCCAGATGCTCGACTGGTGGGGTCCGGTGATCGACGAGTACTACGCCGCGAGCGAAGGTGGCGGCACCTACGTCTTCGCCGAGGAGTGGCTGGCACACCCGGGGACCGTCGGGCGCAAGTGGCCGTTCTCCGAGGTCGTGATCCTCGACGACGACGGCAACGAGCTCCCGCCCGGGCAGATCGGCACCGTCTACATGCACATGCACACGGGCAACTTCGAGTACTTCAAGGACAAGGAGAAGACCGACAAGAGCTTCCGCGGCAAGTTCTTCACCGTCGGCGACGCCGGCTACCTCGACGAGGACGGCTGGCTGTTCCTGTCCGACCGCAAGATCGACATGATCATCTCCGGCGGGGCGAACATCTACCCCGCCGAGATCGAGAGCGAGCTGATCATGCACCCGAAGGTCGCCGACGTGGCGGTGTTCGGGATCCCCCACGACGACTGGGGCGAGGAGGTCAAGGCGGTCGTGGAGCCGGTGGAGGGCGCGGAGCCGGGGACCGAGCTCGAGGCCGAGATCCTCGCCTGGGCCACGACCCGCCTGGCGAAGTTCAAGACGCCCAAGAGCATCGACTTCACCGACGAGATGCCCCGGGACCCCAACGGCAAGCTCTACAAGCGCAAGCTGCGCGACCCCTATTGGGAAGGCCGTGAGCGCGCCATCTGACTCCACCCACCCCCGCGCTCGAGGTTGCGTCGCTGATACCCCGAGAGGACGTACGAGCGACGCAACCTGTGAGGGTCAGGCGGGCCGGGAGTGTCGCACCGCTGGCGCGCCGGGCGCGAAGCTCGTGCCATGACCGAGATCGCCGACCGGTACCGCCGCCTCTCCGATGAGTTCGCCGCGACCGTCGCCGGCGTCCCCGACGGCCGCTGGTCGAGCCCGTCGCCCTGCGAGGACTGGGACGCCCGCCAGGTGGTCGAGCACGTCGTGAACGCGCAGGGGATGTTCCTCGGGTTCATCGGCGAGGAGCTGGGCGACGTCCCGTCCGTCGCCGACGATGCCAACGGGGCCTGGGACGCCGCCCGGGCCCGGGTGCAGTCGGCCCTCGACGACCCCACGCGCGCCGATCGCGAGTTCGAGGGCTTCCTCGGGCGCAGCTCGTTCTCCGCCGCGGTCGACCGGTTCCTGAACTGCGACCTCGTCATCCACCGCTGGGACCTCGCCCGCGCCACCGGACAGGACGACGCGGTGTCGCCCGGTGATGCCGAGCGGGTCCTCGACATCGCGCACGGGTTCGGCGACGAGTTCCGCGGTCCGGGCGCGTTCGGACCGGAGGTCCCCGTCGCGCCCGATGCCGACGTCCAGACCCGGATGCTCGCGTACTGCGGACGTCAGCCGTAGACGTCCTCAGAGCTCGAGCGCCCGCCAGAGGTACCAGGCGGCGACGGTGCGGAACGGCCGCCAGCGCTCGCCGCGGCGCGCGACCTCCTGCGGGGTCGGCACCGCCTTGGTGCGGAACGCGCGCTGGAAGCCGCGCCGGAGGCCGAGGTCGTCGACCGGCAGCACGTCGGCGCGACCGAGGTGCGTGATCAGGAACATCTCCGCGCTCCAGCGACCGATGCCCCGCACCGCGGAGAGCCGCTCGACGATCGCGTCGTCGTCGAGCCGTCTGATCTCCGCCAGCGTGGGCAGCGTCCCGTCGACTGTCCGCTGCGCCAGGTCGCGCAGCGCGAGCACCTTCGCCCGTGACAGGCCGACGCCCCGCAGCTGCTCCTCGGAGGCGCGCAGCACGTCGGGAGCGGTGAACCCGTGCCGCGTCCGGGGGAACAGGTCACCGAGGCGCCGGTAGATCGTCGCTGCGGCCTTGATGCTGAGCTGCTGGTGGACGATGGCCTCCGCCAGGCTGGCGAACACGCTCGGCGTGGGCGCGAGCTCGAGCCTGAACGGCCCGACCCGGTCGATCAGCCGCGCCAGCGCCGCGTCGGACGCGCGCAGGTCGTCGACCGCCACGTTGCGGTCGAACGGGAACCCCGTGTCGCCGTCGACGGTGCGCACCCCTTCGATCGCGAGCATCCGCAGCTTCGTGGACACGCCACCCGTCGCCGAGAACCCGCCCGTCCGCCCTCCGGCGGCGAGCACGCGGTGGCACGGCACGACGATCGCGTACGGGTTCCGGCCGAGCGCCTGGCCGACGGCACGCGCCGCATCCGGCGACCCGACCTCCGCCGCCACCTCGCCGTACGACATCGTCTCGCCGGGAGGGATGGTCCGCACCACCTCGTACACCTTCCGCTGGAAGGGCGGGAGCGACGCGAGGTCGAGCGGGATGTCGACCAGGTCGTCGGCCTGGCCCCGCAACGAGGCCACGATGCGGTCGATCGCCGACTGCACCGGCGGCGGCGGTGTGCCCGCCCGCGCGCCGTCGAAGCGTTCGCGCAGGCGCGCCCGGGTGTCGGCCACCCGCGCCTCCGGCAACTGGACGCCGACGACCATCTCGCCGTCCCACGCGATCCCGCAGCGGCCGATGGGCGTGTCGAAGAGCGTGAACGTGCTCATGCGACGCAGAACTCGTTGCCTTCGACGTCCTGCAGCGTCGTCCAACGGGTGCCGTACTCGTCGTAGTCGCCGACCTTGGTCGCACCGAGACCCAGCAGGCGCCCGACCTCGGCGTCACGGTCGTCGGCGTGCAGGTCGAAGTGCGCGCGGTTCTTCACCTGCTTGTCCTCCGGCACCTTGATGAAGAACCACCCGGGCCGGGAGGTGTCGTGCATGCCGATCGACACGAAGAACTCGCTGCCCCCGTCGTCGACGGGCCGGTCGAGGGCGGCGGACCAGAACGCCGCCACGGTCCCGGGGTCGTCACAGTCGAGGGTCACGTTGGCCAGTTGGATGCTCACGAGGGCGCTCCTTCGGTGGGGGAGGTGGCCGTTCGGATCGGCCACGAGATCTCGGTGCGGTATTCGGAGGCGTCGGCCGCGTCGAGCGGGCCGATCACGTACCACTCACGCACGCGCTCGCCGGCGTGCTCGGCGTGACGCGCCACCCAGGCCCCGAGCGTGCGGTAGGTGTCGCCGATGGTGTCGTAGTCGCCGGCATGGACGAGCACCGCGACCCGCGCCGCCGGCACCTCGCCGACGGTCACGTGGCGTTCGCGCGCCGGCACGACGACGGGCGCGGCGACGGGGAGGAACGCCTCCGCGGTCTCGGGACCGTCGTCGACCAGCTCCGCGGCATAGAGCCCGCCGGGCGCGCCGCTGGGCGCCACGCCATGCCGGTCGAGGAACGCGCCGAGCTCGCCGTACGCCCACCCGAGCCACTCGGAGAACTCGTCCGGCTCGACCAGGCCGGTGATCCGCACCGACTGCGTCGCCGCCTCGGTGCGCAGGTGCACTGGGGTGTGCGTGGTCGGCGCGACGACCGACTGCAGCTCGGCGACGATCCGCTCCGTCTCCTCCAGCCGCAGCTGCATCTCCCGCCGGTGCTCCTCGAGCACACGTCGTGTGGTCTCCGGGTCGCGCGCCTCCAGCACCGCGCGCACCTGCTCGAGCGGCAGGTCGAGCCCGCGGAGTCGCTGCACGATGGCGGCGTCGGCGAGCTGGTCGACGGTGTAGCTCCGGTACCCGGTCTGCGGATCGACGCGTGCCGGCACCAGGATCCCCGACTCGTGGTAGGCGCGCAGGGTCTTGATCGAGAGCGAGCTCGCCCGGGAGAACATGCCGATCGGCAGGAGGTCGTCGTCCACCGGGTGATCGTGCACTCTCCCCCCGGGGGAGAGTCAAGCAGCCCGAGTCACGCCGGCAGACCGTGTGGGTGCAGGTGCTCCTCGGCCATCCGCTTGAGCCCGGCCCGGTCCAGCTTGCCGGTGGGGTTCACGGGCATCTCGTCCAGGAACACCACCTCCTCCGGCGCCTTGTACCCGACCCGTGCGCGCGCGAACTCGATCAGCTCCTGGCTCGACGGCCGCTCCACGCCCTCCTTGACCGTCACGTAGGCGCGCACGTTCTCGCCGTGCACCTCGTCACGGATGCCGATCACGCCGACCAGCGAGACCGCCGGGTGCTCGGCGAGTGCGCCCTCCACCTCCATCGGGCTGATGTTCGAGCCGTCGTGCACGATGATCTGCTTCTTGCGCCCGAAGAACCACAAGTAGCCGTCCTCGTCGGCGTGCGCGAGGTCCCCGGAATCGAGCCAGCCGTCGCGCAGGATCTCGGCGGTGGCGTCGGGGTTCTCCCAGTAGCCGATGGTCTGGCTGCGGGTCCGGATCCACACCCGGCCGACGGTGCCGCGCCCGCACTCGACGTGCTCGTCGTCGCGGACGCAGATGTCGAAGCCCGCGATCGGGCGGCCGATCGATCCCTGCTTGATCGGCCCCGACGGCGGGTTGAGCGTGGCCAGGCCCACCTCGGTCATGCCGTAGCCCTCGTCGATCAGGAAGCCGACGAGATCGGAGAACTCCCGTTCGAGCTCGAGCGAGACCGAGTCGGCACCGGCGCGGCACACGCGCAACGAGGCGAAGTCGTCCGCGGTGACCCCGGGATCGCGCACCAGCGCGGTGAGGGCCGCCGGGATCATGGCCAGCAGGGTCGGCCGGTGCTCCCGCAGCAGCGGGAGGATCTCGCCGGCGTCGAACGTCCGGGCCACGACCACGCGCGCCCCGACCGAGAACGAGGCGAGGGCCCAGAGGAACGATCCGATGTGGGACATCGAGGACCCGGGCAGGAAGGTGTCGGCCGCGGTGAGCTCGAACGCGTCGGCCGCGCTCGCGCACATCCAGCCCAGCGTCTCGAGGCTGTGGGTCACGCCCTTGGCGGGCCCGGTGCTCCCGGACGTGAAGAAGATCGCGGCCGGATCGGACGGCGCGACGTCCGGCAGGGTCACCGCGCCGGGCTCCTCGCGGCACAGCTGCTCGAGCGTCGGACCGTCATCGAGGCGACCTTCGAGCGCGATGACCCCGTGCCGCAGCTCGGCCGCCAGCGCGCTGGCGGCGATGTCGTCGCCGCGCTCGCCGTGGGCGACGAGCGCCACCGCGCCACTGACGCCGAGCGTGTGGTCGATCTCGGGTGGCGCGTAGCGGTAATTCAAGGGCGTGGTGACGAGCCCGGCCTTGATGCAGGCCAGGTAGTGCACCTCGAGGAGGGTGCGGTTGGGCATCAGCGACGCGAGTCGGTCACCCGGCTGCAGGCCGAGCGCGAGGTAGTTGCGAGCCAACCGGTCGCTGGTCTCGTCCAGTTCGCGCCACGTCATCCGATCGACCGCACTGCGGATCGCGAGCGCGTCGGGTCCGGTGTCCAGCCCCACCCGCAGCACGTGGCGCAGGTCGACGGGCGCGTCGAGTGGGCGTCCCTCGAGCGGCATCGTGCCTCCTCGCCCTTCGTCGGGGGACACGAGCGTACGACGCGGTGGACCCCTTTGGTTACGTGACCTACCGTGCCGGACCTATGGGGATCGATTGGCAAGGAAGTCGCGTCCTGGTCACGGGGGCGTCGTCGGGCATCGGCGCAGGATTGGCGGAGCAGTTCGCCATCCGGGGTGCGGTCGTGGCCGTCAACGGCCGCGACGAGGGCCGCCTCGGAGCCACCGCCGGGCTCTGCCGCAGCCACGGCGCGACCGTGCACGAGCTGCTCGCCGACCTGGGCGACGCCGCCGCCGTCGACCGCCTCGCGACCGACGCGGTGGCCGCCATGGGCGGCGTCGACGTGCTGGTCAACAACGCCGGCATCCCCAAGCGGCGCAACGTCCGGGCCCTCGACGCCGCCACCGTCGACACGGTGATGCAGGTCAACTTCCTCGGACCGACCCGCCTGACCCTGGCGCTGCTCCCGCAGATGATCGAGCGCGGCACCGGGCACATCGTCAACGTCTCCTCCGTCGCCGCCACCCTCTCGTCGCCGGGCGAAGCCGCGTACGACGCGTCGAAGTCGGCGCTGGCCGTGTTCTCGGAGGCGATGGCGATCGACCTCTGGGACAGCGGGGTCAAGGTGATGGTCGTCTATCCGGGGGTGGTCGACACGCCGCTCTTCCAGATGCCCGACAACGACCCGTTCACCGCGCCGGTCGAGTTCATCACCGTCGGCGAGCTCGTCGACGCGACGTTCGACGCGCTCGACCGCGGTGCGATCGAGGTGTACGTCCCCGAGTACTTCAAGGAGTTCGCCACCGGGAAGGCGAACAACGTGGAAGGCTTCGTGTCCGGCACCGCCGAGTACATGCGCCAGCAGAACGCGGGCAGCTGAATGCCCGCTGCGCCCCACCCGCTCGACGCGCTCACGTCCGACGAGGTCAGCCGCGCGGTCGCGGTGATCGCCGCCGACCCGCGCTTCGAGGTCGACGCGGCGTTCGTCCACGTGCGGCTGCACGAGCCCGACAAGGCCGCGGTGCTCGGGCACGAACCGGGCGCGCCCGTCGACCGGGAGCTGGAGGCGCTGCTCGTGCCGCCCGGACGCCTGGAGGCGATCGAGGTCGTCGTCTCGGTCACGAAGGGCGAGGTCCGTTCGTGGGACGTGCATCCCGGCATGCGGCCCGCGCTGCTCTTCGGCGAGTCGATGTCGGCCATCGTGAAGGTGAAGGAGCACCCGGAGTGGCAGGCCGCGCTGCGGCGGCGCGGGATCGACGACTTCGACCGTGTGCAGATCGACCCGTGGCCGGCGGGATCGTTCGGTGTCGCCCACGAGGACGGCCGGCGGATCAGCCGCTGCATCTCCTACCTGCGTGCGCAGCCGCAGGACAACGGATACGCCCAGCCGATCGAGGGCGTCATCGCGTTCTTCGACCAGGGTGCGGGCGAGGTGCTCGAGGTGGTCGACCTCGGCGTCGTGCCGATGCCCACCGACCGCGGCGCGTACCGCGCCGACGACATCGGGCCGATGCGCGACGACCTCGCGCCGCTGGAGATCGTGCAGCCGGACGGTGCGAGCTTCGTGGTCGACGGCAACCACGTGCGCTGGTCGCGGTGGTCGTTCCGCGTCGGCTTCGACCCGTACGAGGGTCTCGTCCTGCACACCGTGGATTATCACGACGGTGACCGGGTCCGGCCCGTGCTGTACCGGGCGTCGATCTCCGAGATGGTCGTGCCCTACGGCGACCCCGGCCCGATGCACGGCTGGAAGAACGCGTTCGACGCCGGCGAGTGGGGCCTCGGCCGCATGGGCAATTCGCTGCAGCTCGGCTGCGACTGCCTGGGCGTCATCCACTACTTCGACGCGGTGCTGAGCACCGAGCAGGGACAGCCCTACGAGGTCCCGAACGCGGTGTGCCTCCACGAGGAGGACTACGGGATCCTCTGGAAGCACCACGACCTGCACGGCGGCACCGACGAGACGCGGCGATCGCGTCGTCTGGTCGTCAGCTTCATCGCCACCGTCGGCAACTACGAGTACGGCTTCTACTGGTACTTCTACCTCGACGGCAACATCCAACTGGAGGTGAAGCTCACCGGGATCGTGTCGCCGATGGCAATCGAGCCTGGTGAGCAGCCCGAGTTCGCCAACGTGATCGCGCCCGGCATCGCCGCGCCGCACCACCAGCACCTCTTCTCGGCCCGCCTCGACCTCGACGTCGACGGGCCGGTGAACTCGGTCTACGAGGTGGAGGCGGAAGCGGTGCCCGCCGGCCCCGACAACCCGTGGGGCAACGCGTTCCGCCCGCGCGTCACGCCGCTGGCGAGCGAGCTGGCCGCCCGGCGCAACACCGACGCCGCGACCAGCCGCACGTGGCGCGTGGTGAACCCGGCGAGCCGCAATGCGCTCGACCAGCCCGTCGGCTACAAGCTCGTCCCCACCGTGTCGACCCCGACGATGCTGGCGTCACCGGACTCGAGCGTGGGCCGGCGCGCCGGCTTCGCCCGTCACAACCTCTGGGTCACGCCGTACCGCGCCGACGAGCGACGCGCCGCGGGCGAGTTCCCCAACCAGCACGCCGGTGGCGACGGCCTGCCGCGGTGGACCGCCGCCGACCGGTCGCTCGTCGAGACCGACGTGGTGCTCTGGTACACGTTCGGCGTCACCCACTTCGTGCGCCCCGAGGACTGGCCGGTGATGCCGGTCGAGTACACGGGGTTCGTGCTCTCACCGTTCGGCTTCTTCGACCGCAACCCCGCGCTCGACGTCGCGCCGACGACGAGCAGCGCCAGCTGTCACGCCGACTGAGCAGCGTCACGCGGACTGAGGACCGCCTCGCAGCAATCGGCCCGGCCGGCGACCAGTGGGCTCGCCCTCGCACAGCACGGGCTCGCCGTGCACCACGGTGGCCCGGATGCCGGTGCTCCGCTGCACCAGTCGCTTCGCGCCGGCCGGGAGGTCGTGCTCGACGGTGGGCATCACCGGGGCGACGCGTGCGGGGTCGATCACATTGAGGTCGGCGACGCATCCTTCGCGGACGAGCCCGCGGTCGGTGAACCCCCACCGCGTGGCGCCGTCGTGGGTGAGCATGCGGACGGCCTGCTCGAAGGTGAACGCCTCCTTCTCGCGCACCCAGTACGCGAGGAGGTGGGTCTGGATGGAGGAGTCCGAGATCTGGCTCACGTGCGCGCCGCTGTCGGAGAACGTCATGACGGTGTTCGGGTGCTCGAGGCCGGCCAACAGGGCGTCGTCGGGGGCGTCGTAGAGGCCCTGGGTGAAGAACTGGTGGAGCTCGCTCTCGACCGCGAGATCGAGGACGACGTCGATGGGAGCGACACCGCGGCCCGCGGCCAGCTCGGCGATGGTCGGGTTGGGGAGCACCGGGTCGTCGTGGACCCGCATCCACGACCAGTTCGGTGCGGGCGCCTCCGCCCCGATCGCCCGGCCGTAGTCGGCATTCGTCGCCTCGTCGGCGAGCGCGGCCCGACGCTCCCGGTCGCGCAGCACCTGCAGCTGCCCGGCCGGCGGGAGCGCGCGCACCGGCTTCCAGCCGGGGAGCGCGTCGAAGGGCGTGCGGGCGAGGAACGAGAGGAGCACGCGGATACCGCGACAGTGGGTCTGACCGAAGACCGGCCCACCGTCGGCGGCGATGCGGTCGATCAGGTCGAGCACCGGCTTGCGACCGAGCCCGACGCCGAAGGTCGTGGGGACCCCGGACACGACCACGAGGTCATGCAGGTCCCGCATCGCCTGCGCGCGTTGCGTGTCGTCGTACTCGCGGTTGGAGTGCGCGGGTGTGATCTCGAACACACCGTGGCGCTTCTCCCCGAGGACACCCACGAGCTCGCACACCTCGGCCCACGATGCGAGCCGCGACGCGACCGGCCGGGTGTCGGACGTCTCGTGCTGGTCGCTGCGCGAGGTCGTGAACCCCACCGCGCCCGCGTCCATCGCGTCCTGCAGCTCGCGCCGCATCACGTCGAGATCGTCGGCAGTGGCCTCCTCTTCGAACGCGCGCTCCCCCATCGCCCACGTGCGCAGCGCGGAGTGGCCGATTTGCGCAGCGAAGTTGATGCCCTTCGGACGCCGCTCGACCGCATCGAGGTACTCGGCGAACGTCTGCCAGTCCCATTCGAGGCCGGCGGCCAGGGCGTCGGGTGAGATGTCCTCGGCGCGCTCGAGGTTCCGCACGACGAGCTCACGCGCGTCGGGGCGCGCCGGCGCGAGGGTGAACCCGCAGTTGCCCATGACGACGGTGGTGACGCCGTGGTAGCACGACGACGTGCCCAGCGGATCCCACATCACCTGCGCGTCGAGGTGGGTGTGCCCGTCGACAAATCCGGGCGTGACCGCGTGTCCCTCGGCGTCGAGCTCCTCCCGGCCACGGTCGTCGACGCGGCCGACCACGGTGATGCGGCCGTCGTCGACGGCGACGTCGGCGACGAACGCCGGCGCGCCACTCCCGTCGACGACCTGGCCGCCTCTGATGACGAGATCGTGGGTCATGCTTCTCCGCTCTCGGCGCGGCGCGCCGGGGGGCACGGCCCCCGCTCGGTTGCTCGCCGGGTTCTCGGGCTCGCGAACACTTCGCTCATCCGCGAAGCTTGGTCGCCCCGGAGTGCACGGGCAACTCCCGGACGAGCAGGAGGTGACCGTGTTCCTCGATGTACACCACGTCCAGGCCGCGAACGCGGCGCGAGGCGGTCGGGCCATGAGCACGGTGGCCGACGACGTCGCCGGGCTCGATGCCACCGCACAGGCTGCGCTCGTCCGCGCCCGTGAGGTCGACGCGGTCGAGCTCGTGCAGGCGGGCATCGCAGGCATCGAGGCGCTGAACCCGACGCTGAACGCGGTGATCACACCGACCTTCGAGCGTGCCCTGGATGCCGTCCGCGCCGGCGTGTCCGGACCGTTCGCCGGCGTGCCGTTCCTGCTGAAGGACCTCGCGGTGGAGATGGAGGGCGTGCGGTTCTGCGAGGGCTCGCACTTCCTCCGCGAATACGTCTCGACGTACGACTCCGACCTGGTGACGCGACTCCGGCGCGCCGGCTTGGTGATCCTCGGCAAGACCAACACGCCCGAGTTCGGCATGGCGCCGGCGTGCGAACCGGAGCGGTTCGGCCCGACCCGCAACCCGTGGGATCCCGACCGGTCGACGAGCGGCTCGAGCGGGGGCTCCGCCGCAGCCGTCGCCTCACGCATGGTGCCCATGGCGCACGCCGACGACCTCGGCGGCTCGATCCGCTATCCGTCGTCGGCGTGCGGACTGTTCGGTCTGAAGCCCACCCGGGCCCGGGTGTCGTATGCGCCCCGGTACGGCGACATCGTGCACGGGTGGGCGTGCGAGTTCGCCGTGACCCGCTCGGTACGCGACGCGGCCGCGCTGCTCGACGCGGTCGCGGGCCCGGCACCGGGTGATCCCTACATGGCACCAGCGCCCGTGCGCGCGTTCACGGCCGAGGTCGATTCCGAGCCCCGCCGACTGCGCATCGCGTACAGTCCCCGCACCGCCTCTGGTGAACCGGGCCACGACGACTGCATCGCCGCGCTCGGCGACGCGATCGGGTTGCTCGACGACCTCGGTCACGAGGTGATGGAGGCCGACCTGCCGGCGTTCGACGAGGTGACCGGCAGCGCGATCGACACCGTGTTCAGCGCCGCGACGGCGTGGATCGTGGCCTACTGGGCGCGTGAGCTGGGTCGCGAACCACAGGCCGGCGACCTCGAACCGCTCACCCAGCACTTCTGGGAGCAGGGCCGTGCGATACCGGCCTCCGACTACCTCATGGCCGTCGAGGAGCTCCAGCGACTGTCGCGGCGGATCGCCCGCTTCCTCGAAGGGTTCGACGCCGTGCTCACGCCCACCCTTTCGGAGCCGCCTGCGCGCATCGGCGAGATCACCTCGACCCCCGACGCACCGACACGCGCACTCGAGCGCGGTGGCCGCACCGTCGCGTACTCGGGGGTCATCGCCAACTTCACCGGCAACCCGGCGATGTCGGTGCCGTTGTGGTGGAACGCCGCCGGTCTCCCGATCGGCGTGCAGTTCCTCGGCCGGTTCGGGGACGAGGCGACGCTGCTGCGGCTCGCGGCGCAGCTCGAGCGGGCCCGGCCCTGGGCCGACCGGGTACCCCCGATCTCCGCGCTCGCCCCGCCCGTCGCATCGCCGGCCCGACCGACCTCCACACGAGGATGACCCGGCGGTGGTGCCGTCTACGGTTCCGGCGATGACCGAGCAGTCAGGGACGCCCGAGCGGGGCGAGGCCGAGTCGCGTGACGTCGCCGAGCTGCTGCGGGTGCTCGATCTCGAGGAGCTCGACCGCGACATCTTCCGCGGGGTGAACCCCGAGGGTGACCAGCGGCGCCCGCGGCTGTTCGGCGGTCAGGTGGCGGCGCAGGCGGCCCGGGCCGCGAGCTTGACGGTGCCCGACGACCGCAGCCTCCACTCGTTGCACGGCTACTTCCTGCGCGCCGGCCGCGCCGACCGCCCGACGATCCTGCACGTCGACCGCGACCGCGACGGCGGGTCCTACTCCGCCCGGCACGTCGCCGCGGTGCAGGACGGCGAGGTGATCATGAGCGTGCTCGTGTCGTTCCACGCCGACGAGGACGGCCCCGAGTTCCAGGCGCTCGCCGTACCCGACGCGGTGCCGCCTCCGGAGGACGTGCCCGCACCGAAGGTCACCCCGCACGCGTCGATCTTCGATCTCCGCATCGTGGGACGCGGCGGACCGCGCGGGGACTTCCCCGGGAGCCCGCACCGGTTCTGGGCCCGGGCGCGGGGCCCGCTCCCCGAGGACCCACAGCTCCACGCGTGCGTGCTCGCGTACCTGTCCGACGTCGGGACCGGGCTGGCCAAGCTGCCGCCCGGCGACCCGCCGTGGATGGGGCCGAGCCTCGACCACGCGGTCTGGTTCCACCACGCCCCTCGGATGGACGACTGGGTGCTCGTCGACCTCGTGCCGATGGCCGCGGCCGGCGCCCGCGGCTACTACACCGGCACCGTGCACGACCGGGCCGGCCGGCTGCTGGCGTCGATCGCACAGGAGCACGTGATGCGCCCGCACACCACGTCGTAGCTCAGAGCGTGCGGAAGGAACCGCCATCGCAGAGGATCTGCGCGCCGTTCACGAAGCTCGACGCGTCGCTGGCGAGGAAGACGCACACCCCGGCCATGTCCTCGGGCTGGCCCATGCGCCGCATCGGGTTGGTCGCCCGGACGGTGTCCATCGTGCCTTCGGCCCAGGCCTTGGTGATGTCGGTCTCGAACGGGCCCGGGAGCACCGTGTTGGCCCGCACCTTCGGGTTGTACGCGCCGGCCAACCCGAGCGTCAGCGCGTTGAGCCCCGCCTTCGCCATCGCGTACGGCAGGTCGTGCTGGTCGGGACGCCACGACCCGGCGGTCGAGACGTTGATGATCGACCCGCCGTCACCCTCGAACATGCGGGTGGCGAACAGCGCGGCCAGCCGGAACGGGCCCTTGGCGTTCACCGCGTGGGTCTTGTCGTAGAGCTCCTCGGTCACCGAGGCGAGGTCGGGGTACAGCGGTGACAGCCCGGCGTTGTTGATGAGCACCTCGCAGTGACCGAGCTCCGCGTACACCCGGTCCACGAGCTCACCGCACTGGTCCCAGTGGCTGACGTTCACCGCCATCGGTACCACCGTCCGCCCGGTCGCGGCCCGGATCTCGGATGCGGTGCTCTCGCAGTTGTCGAGCTTGCGACTCGCCACGACCACGTCGGCGCCCGCCGCCGCCAACGCGAAGCACACCGCACGACCGATGCCGCGGCTTCCCCCGGTGACGACGGCGACGCGTCCGGAGAGATCGAAGAGTTCGGCGGGTGACGGCACGGGAACCTCGTTTCGGGTAGACCTTCGTGGCCGACGACGGTAACCCGCCGCGTCCCGGACGCACCAAGGAGTCGACCGAATGGGTGAGGCACGCGCAGAGATCACGATCAACCGGTCGGCCGACGACGTGTGGGAGACGGTCGGCAACTTCGGCGACGTCACGTGGATGCCCGGCGTCGAGACGAGCGAGCTCGACGGCGAGGACCGGGTCGTGCAGATGGTCGGCATGCGCGTCGTGGAGCACCAATACTCGCGAGACGACGAGCGCCGGACGCTCACGTACGGGATCGTCGACGGAGACGTCCGACCGGAGCTGCACCGGGCGACGATCACGGTGATGCCGGCGGGCAGCGGATCCTTCGTCACGTGGGACGTCGAGGCCGACGACGCCATGGTGGAAGCGATGCAGGGTGCCTACGTCGGCGCCCTCACTGCGCTCAAGGAGCGGCTCGAAGCCTGAGGTCGCCCGCCGCCGCGCCTCAGGCGCGCGACCAGCTCGAGGGAGCCCAGGTCGCGCAGCGCGGCGCACGACCGGGTCGCCATGGCGAGGAACATCGCGTCGGCGCTCGCGGAGGGAGCCGCGGTGGCGTACGCCCAGCCGATCATCGTGATCATCGGACCTTGGAGCACTCCGAGCCGGTAGTCGGCGAAGCACTGCTCGAACGAGTAGTCCTCGACGCCGATGCGCCGGAGCTCGTCGAGGTACTCGGCGACGAGCGCCGATTCGTGCTCGCGGCGGTCGTCGACCAGGACGCTGGTGGCGAGGAAGTACGCGAGGTCGCGCCCCGGCGGCCCGATGGCCAGGGTCTGCCAGTCGAGCGCGACGACGCCGTCGCCCTGCTCCGGGAACATGAGGTTGTCGAGGCGGTAGTCGCCGTGCACCAGGCCCTGGACGCCGGTGTCGATCGCCGCCCAGCGCCCGGTGAGCGCGGCGGCTCGGCGGAGCGTCTCGGCGTCGTCACCCAGCTCGTGGCCGTAGCGCGCCAGGAACCGTTCCGCCGCGCCTTCGGTGATCGCGCCCAGGAACTCGGCGCGCTCCCCGACATCGCGGTCAGCCAGGCGCGCTGGTCGAACAGCGACGGGTCGTTCCACACCGGCGCGTGCAGACCGGCGAGGTTGCGCGCCGCGTCGGCTGCCTGGTCGACGGTGCATCCGTCCGCCTGCACGCCGGGGCGCGCGGGAGCGAGGTCGTCGAGCAGGAGCACGAACGAGCACGAGTCGTCGCTGATCTCCGCGTGCCAGCAGCGCGGGGTGCGGATCCGGACCCGGTCGCGGAACACGGTGTAGAACCCCACCTCGTTGCGGTATCCGGCGGCGACGCGCTCGCGGGCGGCGCGATCGCCCGCCGCGGTCTTGGCGACCAGGGTGGTCGGGACGTCGCCGTCGCCGTCGAGGTGCAGGCGGAAGCTCGCGCCGGTCTGCCCGGTGCCGATCGGCTCGACGGTGACCGAATGGACCTGGGCATCGCCGTTGGCGGCGCGCAGGATGTCGGTGAGCCACTCCGCGGTGAGGTCGTCGGGGTGCTCGATCACCAGGGTGCGGTCAGACCTTCTTCACCAGCGGGATCTTGTAGAGGGCGGACCAGTTGGTGCCGACCGCTCGCGCCTTGGCCTCGTCGCTCATCGGCAGCTTGTCGAACGCGTCGACCGCGTGCGGGAACTTCGAGTCGCCGTGCGGGTAGTCGGTCGAGAAGATCAACCGCTCGTCGCCGAAGCGGTCGATGAAGTGCGGCACCGTCTCCTCGTCCGCCTCCACCGAGACCCAGCAGTTGCGGCGGAAATAGTCGGACGGGCGCATCGTGAGGCTGGGGGCCTCGTACCAGCCCGTCCACTCGTAGTGCTCGTCGAGCCGGTAGAGGAACCACGGCGCCCACGAGCAGTTGCCCTCGAGCAACGCCACGCGCAGGTCCGGGAACCGCTCGAGCACCCCTCCACCGCAGAGGCACGCGGTGACGAACTGGATGCCCAGCGGCTGGCTGAAGGTGTGCCACAACATCAGCGTGTCGAGCACCTCGAGGCTGAAGTCGGGCTTCAGGTAGGTCTGGCCGCCGCCGTGGAACGCGATGGGCACGTCGAGCCGCTCGACCTCGGCCCACAACGGGTCGTATGCCGGGTGGTGCCACGGTCGGCGGTTGACCGCCGCGGGCGCGAGGAAGACGGCCTTGAACCCGAGTTCCTCCACACAGCGGCGCGCCTCGGTGACCGCGCCCTCGACGTCGTGCGGCGCGACCATGCCCGCGCCGAACATGCGGTCGGGCGCGACGTCGCAGAAGTCCTTCATCCAGTCGTTGTACGCCCGGGCGATGGCGGTGGCGTACGCGGGCTCGAGGCCGTCGGTGCCGATCTGCTCGACGCTGTCGAGCCCGAGGACGAACAGGCCCCGCGACGGGTAGAGCACGGCGAGGTCGAGGCCCTCGGCGTCCATGGCCGCCACTTGCGACTCGGCGTCCCAGCCCGCCGCCTCCGACGCGGCGTACACGTTGTCGTGCTCCTCACGCCAGCCCGTCTTGCGGCCCTCGATGTGCATGGCGCGCACGGTGCCCATGCGCAGCATCGTGTGGTTCTTCACCCGGACGCGCATGTCGCGCGGGAGCTCCGACAGGCCGCGCGGCGCGGCGTGCGCGTACGCCGGGTCGATGTAGCGCTCCCACAGGTCAGGCGGCTCCATGACGTGCAGGTCGCTGTCGCAGATCACGTGGTCGCGAAGGCTCATCGCGGCAACCTAACCCTTGTCGCTCCTGGCGCGCCACGGGGTACGGTGCGGCGCCGGGCCCGGGAGCGGGCCCCACATCGAGGGGGAACGAGATGCAGGTGGGCGCCATCGGGCTGGGCAACATCGGCGGCCACGTGGCGGCGAACCTGGTGACCGACGGCCACGACGTCGTCGTCTTCGACGTCGACGCGGGGCGGGCCGAAGGAGTCACCGGTGCACGCGCCGTGAAGTCGGTGGCCGACGTCGGCGCGGCGACCGAGGTGACGGTGTTGTCGCTGCCGACGCCGACCGTCGTCCGCCAGGTCGCCGACGAGTGGGCGACCGCTGCAGCGCCGGGCTCCGTGCTCGTCGACCTGTCGACGAACAGTCCCGAGGTCGTCCGCGAGCTCGGCGCCCGGCTCACCGCCACCGGTCACCACCTCGTGGAGGCGCCGCTGACCGGCGGCGCGATCGGCGCCGAGGGCCGCATGCTGTCGTTCATGGTCGGCGGCGCCGACGACGCCGTCGCGCGCGTGCAGCCGGTGCTCGAGCCCCTCGGGCGCGCGTTCGTGCACCTGGGCCCGCTCGGGCTCGGCAACACCATGAAGCTGGTCAACAGCCTGATCGCGTTCACGACCACCTGGGCGAGCCTCGAGGGGCTGTCGCTGGCCGCGAAGTCGGGCGTTCCCGTGCAACAGGCGGTCGAGGTGCTGCGCACGAACGGCGTCGCCAACTTCTACCTCGACCGCATGGTCGAGAGCATCGACACCCGGAACGCGCCCACGCAGTTCGCGCTCGGGCTGGCGGCGAAGGATGCGGGGCTGATCGTCGAGACCGGCCGCGCCCTCGGCGTGCCCACGCCCGCCGGCGCCGCGGTGCTTCAGGTGCTGGTCGGCGCCATCGCCGGCGGCCTCGGCGACCACGACTGGGGCGACCTCGTCGCCGTCGCCGAACGCCAGGGCGACGTCGAGCTGAAGTGGTCCCCCTGATCTCCACCAGGTTGCGTCGTTCGTACCCCGCAATGACGTACCGACGACGCACGTTCGTGTCGTCAGGAGTCCGGGGTCCCGAGGACGTCGGCGGCGACGCGCAGGGCGCTGACCGCGGCGGGCACGCCGGCGTAGACCGCGACCTGCATCAGCACCTCGACGAGCTCGTCGCGTGACAGCCCGGCGCTGAGCGCGCCCGCGAGATGGGCGCGCAGCTCGTCGTGGTATCCGAGCGCCGCCAGCATGGCGACGGTGATCATCGACCGGTCGCGTGTCGGGAGCCCCGGCCGCGTCCAGATCATCCCGAACGCGGTCTGCTGGACGTAGTCGAAGAAGTCCGGCGCCAGCTGCGCCGCCGGGAACTGCCCCGCGGGTGCGGTGCGGGTGGCGGGCCACAGCTGGCCCTGGATCTCCTTGCCCGCGGCGCGGAGGTCGTCGTTCGTCGCCATCATCCAGCCTTTCCGTCGGTGCCGAGCAGGTTGACCGTGCAGACGCTGCCGCCGCCCACGAGGTGCGCGAGCGCGACGCGCGCGCCGTCGACCTGGCGGCCGTCGGCCTCGCCCCGCAGCTGCTGCACGCATTCGTGCACGATGGCGAGCCCGGTGGGCCCGCCCGGGTGTCCGCGCGCAGTGAGCCCACCGTCGGTGTTGAACGGGATCCCGCCCCCCGGCCCGGTCTCCCCCGCCTCGACCAACTTGTCACCCTCACCCTCGCCGCAGAAGCCCAGCAGCTCGTAGTACTCGATCTCCTCGTTCACGAACGCGTCGTGACAGTACGCGACGCTCACGTCCTCCGGCCCGAGGCCGGCCGCGTCGTAGCACTCACGCGCGGTGTCGCGGGTCATCGTCGACGGCCCGACCACCGGCCCCACGAACGTGTGCCCGCGTGCGTAGGTCTCCGACTGCAACGCCGACGCCAACGGGCGCACGAGCGGGCGATCGGGACGGCGCTGCCGCACGATGTCGTCGCGCGCCAGGATCACGCACGCGGCACCGTCGTCGGCCGGGCAGCACATCATCGCGGTGAGGGGCTCCGCGATCATGCGCGACGCCAGCACCTCCTCCGGCGTGACCACGTGGTCCGGTCGGCGGTGCGACATCGGGCACGCGGCGCCGTAGTTCCAGTTCTTGGCCGCGACCTTGGCGAAGTGCTCGGGCGTGGTGCCGCGCTCGTGCATCCGTCGTTGCGCCCAGAGCGCGAAGTAGGACGCGGGCAGGATCGGCGCGTCGATCACGTCGCGACCGCCGCCGCGCCCACCGGTGCCCGACATCTCGGTGAACTTGTCGAAGCACAGCGCCATCGCGACGTCGGCCCGCCCCGACGACACCGCCCACGCGGCCTCCCGGAACGCGACCAGGCCGGTCGCCGATGCGTTCTCGATGTGCGTGACCGGGAGGCCGGTGAGCCCCAGCTCCTTCATCGCCTTGATCCCGACCATCGACGTCGGCGCGATGTACCCCACCATCGCCTCGTCGACGTCGGCCAGCGTCATCCCGGCGTCGTGCAGGGCGCGCAGCCCGGCGTCGCGCGCCATGTGCACGAGCGGGTAGTCGCGCAGCATCCCGAAGTGGACCATCCCGATGCCGGCGATCGCGACGCCGTCGAACTTCAGACCGTGCCGCATCAGCGCGCGCTCCCTTCCAGGGGCCGGAACCGGTAGATCACGACCTCGTCGCCGTCGGAGTTCGTCCGGAGCGTCTCGAGGTCGGTCTCGAGCTCCATGCCGATCTCGAAGTCGGCGGCGTCCCCCATCAAGATCGCCTGGATGCGCGGACCCTCCGGCAGGTCGACCTGGCCCACGCCGTATCCCGGCACGTCGGCGTCCTTCTTCCCGAACAGCGGCACGTGACAGTACGTCCAGGTCCAGAGCCGTCCCCGCGTCGAGAGGTCGACGTCGTCGGTGCCCTCGTGCAGGCACTGGGCACAGACCATGCGGCGGGGGAAGAACGCCTCGCCGCAGCTCGGACACCGGCTCCCGAGCAGGACCGGCGACGCGCCGGGATCGTCGGGGATGCGGAAGTACCCCTCTTCGATCGGCACTCGGGCCATGGGTCTCGACTCCTCTCCGAGTCAGATGGCGCGCGCCCGCCCGACCCAGTACGGGTCGCGCAGTGTGCGCTTGTAGAGCTTGCCGTTGGGGTCGCGGGGCATCACGTCGACGAAGTCGACGCTGCGGGGCAGCTTGTACCGGGCGAGCACGCCCTCGCAGTGGCCGAGCAGCTCGGCGGCGAGCTCGGGCGACGGTGCGGCGCCCGCAGCCGGTTCGACCACCGCCTTCACCTCCTCGCCCCAGTCGTCGTGCGGGATGCCGAAGACGGCAGCGTCGCCCACCGCAGGGTGTGACAGCAAGGCCGCCTCCACCTCGACGGGGTAGATGTTCACGCCGCCCGACACGATCATGTCGATCTTGCGGTCGCGGAGGTAGAGGAAGCCCTCGTCGTCGAGCTCACCCATGTCGCCCACGGTGAAGTAGTCGCCGTGGCGGTTGGCGGCCGTCTTCTCGGGGTCGCCCTTGTAGGCGAACTCGCCCATGAGCTTCAGGTACACCGTGCCCACGGTGCCGGGCGTGACCTCGTTGCCGTCGTCGTCGAGCACCTTCACGTCGGCCCCGACCCAGGGGCGACCGACGGTGCCCGGGTGCGCCAGCCAGTCCTCCGGCTTCGCCAGCGTCCCGCCGCCCTCCGAGGCGCCGTAGAACTCGTAGACGACCGGGCCGAGCCACTCGAACAGTCGGCGCTTGAGCTCGATCGGGCACGGCGCCGCCGCGTGGATCAATTGGCGCAGTGACGACACGTCGTACTCCGCCCGCACGGCTTCGGGGAGTGCCATGAGTCGGTGCATCTGCGTCGGCACCATGGCGACGTCGGTGACGCGGTACTGCTCGATGAGCTGCAGCGCGCGCTCGGCGTCCCACCGTTCCATCAGCACGACGGTGTGCTCGAGGTGCAACGAGAAGTACCCGAAGTTGAGTGGCGACAGGTGGTACATCGGCGAGGTGACGAGGTGCACCGCGTCGCCCCCGGGCTCGATGTCGTAGCGGGTCAGGTTGGCGCTGTACGCCGCGACCCAGGTCTCGGGATCGAACTGCGGCAGGTCCCGCTGGACCGCCTTCGGGCGCCCGGTGGTGCCCGAGGTGTACTGCAGGAACTGCCCGGCGACGCGGTGCCCGGGCGTCGCGTCGGGCTGGTCGGCGAGCAGTGCGTCGAGCGGCGTGAAGCCGGGGATCTCCCCACCGACCGAGATCCGGCCGGCCGGCGGGACACCCGCGGCGTCCGCCGCCGCCTGCGCGACCGCACCGAACTCGGCGTCGGCGACCAGCACCGCCGCACCCGAGTCACCGAGGATGTACCCGACCTCCGCCGCGGTGAGGTGGGTGTTCAACGGCACGTACTGCCAGCCCGCCTGGAACACCGTGAGCAGCGTCTGGAACAGCTCGGCCGAGTTGCGGGTCAGGGTGGCAACCGGATCGAGGAGCTGCACGTCACGCGCTCGCAGGGCATGCACGAGGCGGTCGGCCCCCGAGAGCAGCTCGCCCGCGGTCCACACGCGCTCCTCGGCGTCGATCAACACGACGCGCGCGGGCTCCTCCCGCGCCGCGACCCAGAACCCCCTCGGCACCTGCTCCTCCACGCGTCCCCTTCGCTCGCGCCACGGGCAGTCTCGCGCACCGGCGCGGACGACCCCACCCGGCGGTCAGTGGCGCGCGCCTACAACCTCGAGAACTGCGGCAGCCACGCCGCGGTGGCGTCGAGCATCTCGTCGGTCATGGCGACGATGGCGTCGTAGTCGAGCCGGCTGGTGAGCGGGTCGAGCAGCATCGCCACGAACGCGGCGTCACGGTCACCGCTCACCGCGGCGTCGACGGTGAGCTCCTGCGAGGCCGACACACGGCGCAGGCACTCGGCGAGGGGTGCCGGCAGCACGACGCTGTCGCGACCGCGCACGCCGTTGGCGCTCACGATGCACATGCTCTCGACGGTGGCACCGAGCGGCAGGTCGGCGACCTGACCGTCGTTGGGCACGTTGAGCGGGAAGC
>CAWFWE010000004.1:0-1599811 GCA_963819475.1 uncultured Actinomycetes bacterium | reverse complement strand
AGTCGACCGAATGGGTGAGGCCTGTGCAGAGATCACGATCAACCGGTCGGCCGACGACGTGTGGGAGCGGTCGGCAACTTCGGCGACGTCGCATGGATGCCCGGCGTCGAACGAGCGAGCTCGACGGCGAGGACCGGGTCGTGCAGATGGTCGGCATCCGCATCGTGGAGCACCGATACCGCGAGACGACGAGCGCCGGACGCTCACGTACGGGATCGTCGACGGAGACGTCCGACCGGAGCTGCACAGGGCGACGATCACGGTGATGCCGGCGGGCAGCGGATCCTTCGTCACGTGGGACGTCGAGGCCGACGACGCCATGGTGGAAGCGATGCAGGGTGCCTACGTCGGCGCCCTCACTGCGCTCAAGGAGCGGCTCGAAGCCTGAGGTCGCCCGCCGCCGCGCCTCGCGCGCGCGACCAGCTCGAGGGAGCCCCGGTCGCGCGGCGCGGCGCACGACCGGGTCGCCATGGCGAGGAACATCGCGTCGGCGCTCGCGGAGGGAGCCGCGGTGGCGTACGCCCAGCCGATCATCGTGATCATCGGACCTTGGAGCACTCCGAGCCGGTAGTCGGCGAAGCACTGCTCGAACGAGTAGTCCTCGACGCCGATGCGCCGGAGCTCGTCGAGGTACTCGGCGACGAGCGCCGATTCGTGCTCGCGGCGGTCGTCGACCAGGACGCTGGTGGCGAGGAAGTACGCGAGGTCGCGCCCCGGCGGCCCGATGGCCAGGGTCTGCCAGTCGAGCACGACGACGCCGTCGCCCTGCTCCGGGAACATGAGGTTGTCGAGGCGGTAGTCGCCGTGCACCAGGCCCTGGACGCCGGTGTCGATCGCCGCCCAGCGCCCGGTGAGCGCGGCGGCTCGGCGGAGCGTCTCGGCGTCGTCACCCAGCTCGTGGCCGTAGCGCGCCAGGAACCGTTCCGCCGCGCCTTCGGTGATCGCGCCCAGGAACTCGGCGCGCTCCCCGACATCGCGGTCAGCCAGGCGCGCTGGTCGAACAGCGACGGGTCGTTCCACACCGGCGCGTGCAGACCGGCGAGGTTGGCGCCGCGTCGGCTGCCTGGTCGACGGTGCATCCGTCCGCCTGCACACCGGGGCGCGCGGGAGCGAGGTCGTCGAGCAGGAGCACGAACGAGCACGAGTCGTCGCTGATCTCCGCGTGCCAGCAGCGCGGGGTGCGGATCCGGACCCGGTCGTGGAACACGGTGTAGAACCCCACCTCGTTGCGGTATCCGGCGGCGACGCGCTCGCGGGCGGCGCGATCGCCCGCCGCGGTCTTGGCGACCAGGGTGGTCGGGACGTCGCCGTCGCCGTCGAGGTGCAGGCGGAAGCTCGCCCGGTCTGCCCGGTGCCGATCGGCTCGACGGTGACCGAATGGACCTGGGCATCGCCGTTGGCGGCGCGGAGGATGTCGGTGAGCCACTCCGCGGTGAGGTCGTCGGGGTGCTCGATCACCAGGGTGCGGTCAGACCTTCTTCACCAGCGGGATCTTGTAGAGGGCGGACCAGTTGGTGCCGACCGCTCGCGCCTTGGCCTCGTCGCTCATCGGCAGCTTGTCGAACGCGTCGACCGTGTGCGGGAACTTCGAGTCGCCGTGCGGGTAGTCGGTCGAGAAGATCAACCGCTCGTCGCCGAAGCGGTCGATGAAGTGCGGCACCGTCTCCTCGTCCGCCTCCACCGAGACCCAGCAGTTGCGGCGGAAATAGTCGGACGGGCGCATCGTGAGGCTGGGGGCCTCGTACCAGCCCGTCCACTCGTAGTGCTCGTCGAGCCGGTAGAGGAACCACGGCGCCCACGAGCAGTTGCCCTCGAGCAACGCCACGCGCAGGTCCGGGAACCGCTCGAGCACCCCTCCACCGCAGAGGCACGCGGTGACGAACTGGATGCCCAGCGGCTGGCTGAAGGTGTGCCACAACATCAGCGTGTCGAGCACCTCGAGGCTGAAGTCGGGCTTCAGGTAGGTCTGGCCGCCGCCGTGGAACGCGATGGGCACGTCGAGCCGCTCGACCTCGGCCCACAACGGGTCGTATGCCGGGTGGTGCCACGGTCGGCGGTTGACCGCCGTGGGCGCGAGGAAGACGGCCTTGAACCCGAGTTCCTCCACACAGCGGCGCGCCTCGGTGACCGCGCCCTCGACGTCGTGCGGCGCGACCATGCCCGCGCCGAACATGCGGTCGGGCGCGACGTCGCAGAAGTCCTTCATCCAGTCGTTGTACGCCCGGGCGATGGCGGTGGCGTACGCGGGCTCGAGGCCGTCGGTGCCGATCTGCTCGACGCTGTCGAGCCCGAGGACGAACAGGCCCCGCGACGGGTAGAGCACGGCGAGGTCGAGGCCCTCGGCGTCCATGGCCGCCACTTGCGACTCGGCGTCCCAGCCCGCCGCCTCCGACGCGGCGTACACGTTGTCGTGCTCCTCACGCCAGCCCGTCTTGCGGCCCTCGATGTGC
This sequence comes from uncultured Actinomycetes bacterium, assembly GCA_963819475.1. Classification (GTDB taxonomy): domain Bacteria; phylum Actinomycetota; class Acidimicrobiia; order IMCC26256; family DASPTH01; genus DASUAS01. The sequence goes on along the minus strand of CAWFWE010000004.1, from coordinate 1,597,361 downwards.
ATGGCGCGCACGGTGCCCATGCGCAGCATCGTGTGGTTCTTCACCCGGACGCGCATGTCGCGCGGGAGCTCCGACAGGCCGCGCGGCGCGGCGTGCGCGTACGCCGGGTCGATGTAGCGCTCCCACAGGTCAGGCGGCTCCATGACGTGCAGGTCGCTGTCGCAGATCACGTGGTCGCGAAGGCTCATCGCGGCAACCTAACCCTTGTCGCTCCTGGCGCGCCACGGGGTACGGTGCGGCGCCGGGCCCGGGAGCGGGCCCCACATCGAGGGGGAACGAGATGCAGGTGGGCGCCATCGGGCTGGGCAACATCGGCGGCCACGTGGCGGCGAACCTGGTGACCGACGGCCACGACGTCGTCGTCTTCGACGTCGACGCGGGGCGGGCCGAAGGAGTCACCGGTGCACGCGCCGTGAAGTCGGTGGCCGACGTCGGCGCGGCGACCGAGGTGACGGTGTTGTCGCTGCCGACGCCGACCGTCGTCCGCCAGGTCGCCGACGAGTGGGCGACCGCTGCAGCGCCGGGCTCCGTGCTCGTCGACCTGTCGACGAACAGTCCCGAGGTCGTCCGCGAGCTCGGCGCCCGGCTCACCGCCACCGGTCACCACCTCGTGGAGGCGCCGCTGACCGGCGGCGCGATCGGCGCCGAGGGCCGCATGCTGTCGTTCATGGTCGGCGGCGCCGACGACGCCGTCGCGCGCGTGCAGCCGGTGCTCGAGCCCCTCGGGCGCGCGTTCGTGCACCTGGGCCCGCTCGGGCTCGGCAACACCATGAAGCTGGTCAACAGCCTGATCGTGTTCACGACCACCTGGGCGAGCCTCGAGGGGCTGTCGCTGGCCGCGAAGTCGGGCGTTCCCGTGCAACAGGCGGTCGAGGTGCTGCGCACGAACGGCGTCGCCAACTTCTACCTCGACCGCATGGTCGAGAGCATCGACACCCGGAACGCGCCCACGCAGTTCGCGCTCGGGCTGGCGGCGAAGGATGCGGGGCTGATCGTCGAGACCGGCCGCGCCCTCGGCGTGCCCACGCCCGCCGGCGCCGCGGTGCTTCAGGTGCTGGTCGGCGCCATCGCCGGCGGCCTCGGCGACCACGACTGGGGCGACCTCGTCGCCGTCGCCGAACGCCAGGGCGACGTCGAGCTGAAGTGGTCCCCCTGATCTCCACCAGGTTGCGTCGTTCGTACCCCGCAATGACGTACCGACGACGCACGTTCGTGTCGTCAGGAGTCCGGGGTCCCGAGGACGTCGGCGGCGACGCGCAGGGCGCTGACCGCGGCGGGCACGCCGGCGTAGACCGCGACCTGCATCAGCACCTCGACGAGCTCGTCGCGTGACAGCCCGGCGCTGAGCGCGCCCGCGAGATGGGCGCGCAGCTCGTCGTGGTATCCGAGCGCCGCCAGCATGGCGACGGTGATCATCGACCGGTCGCGTGTCGGGAGCCCCGGCCGCGTCCAGATCATCCCGAACGCGGTCTGCTGGACGTAGTCGAAGAAGTCCGGCGCCAGCTGCGCCGCCGGGAACTGCCCCGCGGGTGCGGTGCGGGTGGCGGGCCACAGCTGGCCCTGGATCTCCTTGCCCGCGGCGCGGAGGTCGTCGTTCGTCGCCATCATCCAGCCTTTCCGTCGGTGCCGAGCAGGTTGACCGTGCAGACGCTGCCGCCGCCCACGAGGTGCGCGAGCGCGACGCGCGCGCCGTCGATCTGGCGGCCGTCGGCCTCGCCCCGCAGCTGCTGCACGCATTCGTGCACGATGGCGAGCCCGGTGGGCCCGCCCGGGTGTCCGCGCGCAGTGAGCCCACCGTCGGTGTTGAACGGGATCCCGCCCCCCGGCCCGGTCTCCCCCGCCTCGACCAACTTGTCACCCTCACCCTCGCCGCAGAAGCCCAGCAGCTCGTAGTACTCGATCTCCTCGTTCACGAACGCGTCGTGACAGTACGCGACGCTCACGTCCTCCGGCCCGAGGCCGGCCGCGTCGTAGCACTCACGCGCGGTGTCGCGGGTCATCGTCGACGGCCCGACCACCGGCCCCACGAACGTGTGCCCGCGTGCGTAGGTCTCCGACTGCAACGCCGACGCCAACGGGCGCACGAGCGGGCGATCGGGACGGCGCTGCCGCACGATGTCGTCGCGCGCCAGGATCACGCACGCGGCACCGTCGTCGGCCGGGCAGCACATCATCGCGGTGAGGGGCTCCGCGATCATGCGCGACGCCAGCACCTCCTCCGGCGTGACCACGTGGTCCGGTCGGCGGTGCGACATCGGGCACGCGGCGCCGTAGTTCCAGTTCTTGGCCGCGACCTTGGCGAAGTGCTCGGGCGTGGTGCCGCGCTCGTGCATCCGTCGTTGCGCCCAGAGCGCGAAGTAGGACGCGGGCAGGATCGGCGCGTCGATCACGTCGCGACCGCCGCCGCGCCCACCGGTGCCCGACATCTCGGTGAACTTGTCGAAGCACAGCGCCATCGCGACGTCGGCCCGCCCCGACGACACCGCCCACGCGGCCTCCCGGAACGCGACCAGGCCGGTCGCCGATGCGTTCTCGATGTGCGTGACCGGGAGGCCGGTGAGCCCCAGCTCCTTCATCGCCTTGATCCCGACCATCGACGTCGGCGCGATGTACCCCACCATCGCCTCGTCGACGTCGGCCAGCGTCATCCCGGCGTCGTGCAGTGCGCGCAGCCCGGCGTCGCGCGCCATGTGCACGAGCGGGTAGTCGCGCAGCATCCCGAAGCGGACCATCCCGATGCCGGCGATCGCGACGCCGTCGAACTTCAGACCGTGCCGCATCAGCGCGCGCTCCCTTCCAGGGGCCGGAACCGGTAGATCACGACCTCGTCGCCGTCGGAGTTCGTCCGGAGCGTCTCGAGGTCGGTCTCGAGCTCCATGCCGATCTCGAAGTCGGCGGCGTCCCCCATCAGGATCGCCTGGATGCGCGGACCCTCCGGCAGGTCGACCTGGCCCACGCCGTATCCCGGCACGTCGGCGTCCTTCTTCCCGAACAGCGGCACGTGACAGTACGTCCAGGTCCAGAGCCGTCCCCGCGTCGCGAGGTCGACGTCGTCGGTGCCCTCGTGCAGGCACTGGGCACAGACCATGCGGCGGGGGAAGAACACCTCGCCGCAGCTCGGACACCGGCTCCCGAGCAGGACCGGCGACGCGCCGGGATCGTCGGGGATGCGGAAGTACCCCTCTTCGATCGGCACTCGGGCCATGGGTCTCGACTCCTCTCCGAGTCAGATGGCGCGCGCCCGCCCGACCCAGTACGGGTCGCGGAGTGTGCGCTTGTAGAGCTTGCCGTTGGGGTCGCGGGGCATCGCGTCGACGAAGTCGACGCTGCGGGGCAGCTTGTACCGGGCGAGCACGCCCTCGCAGTGGCCGAGCAGCTCGGCGGCGAGCTCGGGCGACGGTGCGGCGCCCGCAGCCGGTTCGACCACCGCCTTCACCTCCTCGCCCCAGTCGTCGTGCGGGATGCCGAAGACGGCAGCGTCGCCCACCGCAGGGTGTGACAGCAAGGCCGCCTCCACCTCGACGGGGTAGATGTTCACGCCGCCCGACACGATCATGTCGATCTTGCGGTCGCGAGGTAGAGGAAGCCCTCGTCGTCGAGCTCACCCATGTCGCCCACGGTGAAGTAGTCGCCGTGGCGGTTGGCGGCCGTCTTCTCGGGGTCGCCCTTGTAGGCGAACTCGCCCATGAGCTTCAGGTACACCGTGCCCACGGTGCCGGGCGTGACCTCGTTGCCGTCGTCGTCGAGCACCTTCACGTCGGCCCCGACCCAGGGGCGACCGACGGTGCCCGGGTGCGCCAGCCAGTCCTCCGGCTTCGCCAGCGTCCCGCCGCCCTCCGAGGCGCCGTAGAACTCGTAGACGACCGGGCCGAGCCACTCGAACAGTCGGCGCTTGAGCTCGATCGGGCACGGCGCCGCCGCGTGGATCAATTGGCGCAGTGACGACACGTCGTACTCCGCCCGCACGGCTTCGGGGAGTGCCATGAGTCGGTGCATCTGCGTCGGCACCATGGCGACGTCGGTGACGCGGTACTGCTCGATGAGCTGCAGCGCGCGCTCGGCGTCCCACCGTTCCATCAGCACGACGGTGTGCTCGAGGTGCAACGAGAAGTACCCGAAGTTGAGTGGCGACAGGTGGTACATCGGCGAGGTGACGAGGTGCACCGCGTCGCCCCCGGGCTCGATGTCGTAGCGGGTCAGGTTGGCGCTGTACGCCGCGACCCAGGTCTCGGGATCGAACTGCGGCAGGTCCCGCTGGACCGCCTTCGGGCGCCCGGTGGTGCCCGAGGTGTACTGCAGGAACTGCCCGGCGACGCGGTGCCCGGGCATCGCGTCGGGCTGGTCGGCGAGCAGTGCGTCGAGCGGCGTGAAGCCGGGGATCTCCCCACCGACCGAGATCCGGCCGGCCGGCGGGACACCCGCGGCGTCCGCCGCCGCCTGCGCGACCGCACCGAACTCGGCGTCGGCGACCAGCACCGCCGCACCCGAGTCACCGAGGATGTACCCGACCTCCGCCGCGGTGAGGTGGGTGTTCAACGGCACGTACTGCCAGCCCGCCTGGAACACCGCGAGCAGCGTCTGGAACAGCTCAGCCGAGTTGCGGGTCAGGGTGGCAACCGGATCGAGGAGCTGCACGTCACGCGCTCGCAGGGCATGCACGAGGCGGTCGGCCCCCGAGAGCAGCTCGCCCGCGGTCCACGCGCGCTCCTCGGCGTCGATCAACGCGACGCGCGCGGGCTCCTCCCGCGCCGCGACCCAGAACCCCCTCGGCACCTGCTCCTCCACGCGTCCCCTTCGCTCGCGCCGCGGGCAGTCTCGCGCACCGGCGCGGACGACCCCACCCGGCGGTCAGTGGCGCGCGCCTACAACCTCGAGAACTGCGGCAGCCACGCCGCGGTGGCGTCGAGCATCTCGTCGGTCATGGCGACGATGGCGTCGTAGTCGAGCCGGCTGGTGAGCGGGTCGAGCAGCATCGCCGCGAACGCGGCGTCACGGTCACCGCTCACCGCGGCGTCGACGGTGAGCTCCTGCGAGGCCGACACGCGGCGCAGGCACTCGGCGAGGGGTGCCGGCAGCACGACGCTGTCGCGACCGCGCACGCCGTTGGCGCTCACGATGCACATGCTCTCGACGGTGGCACCGAGCGGCAGGTCGGCGACCTGACCGTCGTTGGGCACGTTGAGCGGGAAGCGCCCCGGTTGGTCGAGGAGCAGGCACTGGATCACCGGCGCCACCATCTCCCCCGACGGCAACGACTCCACCTCGCGGCCGGCCAGCATCGCGTCGAGCGCGGCCACGTGCGCCTCCTGATCGTGTTCGCGGTCTTCGATGGTCGTGAGGCCGACGCCCCACCGCGCCCCCCACCCGGACTCCTCGGTGAGGAAGTTGGGGAAGAACTCGGCAAGGTGTCGGTCGCCTGCACCCGGCAGCACCCCGAAGCGTTCGAAGAGCTCGAGCTTGACCCGCCAGTGCCGCAACAGGTCGCCCTTCGTCCAGTGGGGTCCGTCCGACACCTTCTCGAAGTCGAGGCCGTCGGGGATCGCCATCGCGAGGGGCTCGTCACGGTGGGCGTCCGCGTCGCCCACCACCGCCCGCAGGAGCTCCAACCCGTCGTCACCGGCGACGTCGACGGCGGTCACGAACGGCAGGTGGTTGACCCCACCGACCGTGAGCGTGAGGTCCATGAAGCCGACGTCGAGCAGGAGGCTGAGGAGGAACTGCGTGATCGTGACCTCGTGGCAGAGGCCCACGGTCTTCAGGGAGGTCTCGCGGGTCAGCGCCCGACAGATCGTCGTCATGGGGTTGGTGAGGTTCAGCAACCACGCGCCCGGGCAGCGCGCGGTGACGTCGGTCGCGAGATCGAGGAAGACCGGGATGTTGCGCAGCGCCCGGAGCACGCCGCCCGGTCCGACGCTGTCACCGACGGTCTGACGCACCCCATGACGCTCGGGGATCTCGAGGTCGTGGCGCATCGATGCGAAGCCGCCGGTGGAGATGTTCACCACGACGAAGTCGGCGCCGTCGAGGGCGGCGCCGCGGTCGGTGGTGCCGGATGCAGTGAGCGTGATGCCGCGCACCTCGGCAAGATGGTGCGCGAGGTCGACCATGCGCGGAAGCGCCACGGGATCGATGTCGTGCAACACCACACGCGCGTCGTGCAGCGCGGGCGTGTTGACGAAGTCGACGAGCAACTTCGGCGTCCACTGGTAGCTGGCCCCACCGATGATCGTGATCCGTGGTCCCATCGGGCGCCCTCCCGGCGCACACCGTACGCCGAGATGACGGGACCGACGCGCGCCCTGGGCGCCGCCACGAGCACCCCCGGCGCGGCCGACAACAAGGACCTGGGACCCGGCGTCACCGCCGACTCCATCAAGATCGGGTTCGCGGTCGTCGACTACGACGCCATCAAGGACTTCGTCGACTACAACCTCGGCGACGAGAAGAAGGTCATCAACACGATCGACGGCAACATCAACAAGAACGGCGGCATCGACGGGCGCAAGATCGTGCCCGACATCGAGGAGTATCCGCCGATCCCGTACGGGAAGCCCGACCCGCTCTCCCTGTGCACCTCGTGGGCCGAGGACGACGACGTGTTCGCGGTCTTCGGCCACGGCCGCGCAGTCACAGCTCGACAGCTTCATCGAGAAGTGGAAGAGCGAGGACGTCGACACCGTGTTCCTCGCGGGGAACGACGTCTCCGCCAAGCAGGACTCCGCCCTGGGTAACAACGGCGACTGGAAGAAGGGCACCGCGATCAAGGACGCCAGCAACGGCAAGTGCGCCAAGGCGGCGAAGTCAGAGAACTAATGCTGCGGGCCGGCGCAGGCTCCACGTGGCGGGTGACCGGCGGCGGCGTCACAATCGTTGTATCGTCGCGCCAGCTGAGGAACCGGGGGGGACCATGGCCATCGCGCGCAACCCGCGTCGCCACGCGGCGCTGTCACTCTGCCTTGTCGTACTGGTGCTCGCCTCACTCACGTTGGGGGCGACAAACCGCGCCGCCGACTCCGGGAGCAGCCAGGGCGTCACCAAGGACTCGATCAAGGTGGGGATCGCGATCCTCGACTTCAGCGCGATCAAGGACTTCATCGACTACACGTTCGGTGACACCGAGGCGATCAGCCGGGTGTTCGTCGACTACATCAACCAGAACGGCGGCATCAACGGTCGCAAGATCGTGCCGGTCTACAAGGAGTACCCGCCGATCCCGGGTGGGAAGCCCGACCCGCTGTCGCTGTGCACCTCCTGGTCGGAGGACGACAAGGTGTTCGCGGTCCTCGGCGTGTTCATCGACTTCACGGGGCAGGGCCAGCTCTGCCTCAGCAAGGAGCACCACGTCATCCACATCGGTCACGAGCTCGATCAGCCCTGGATCGACGAGTCACCCGGCGGCCTGATGCTCACGCCCGACGCCACCAAGGAGACCGTGGCGGCGGCGGTGGTGAGCCTGCTCTCGAGCACCGGGCGTCTCAAGGGCAAGACGGTGGCCGTCGTGGGCGACAAGAACAACGAGAGCCGGGTCAACGAGGTCATCGAGCCGGCGTTGAAGAAGGCCAAGGCGAAGACGGGTTCGACCGCGATCCTGAACATCACCGGCACCGACACCACCGCCGCCCAGGCGCAGATCGACAGCTTCATCGAGAAGTGGAAGAGCGAGGGCGTCGACACGGTGTTCCTCGCCGGCAACAACGTCTCGGCCAAGCAGTTCGCGGAGTCGATCAAGGCGGGGATGCCGAAGGTGCAGCTCGTCACCGACACCGACACCACGCTGGATCAGGCCAAGGGTGAGCAGGACGCCGGCGTCAGCCCGAACCCGTACGAGGGGATGATCAGCGGCACCGGGCTCACCCAGTCCGAGCGGTGGAACAACAAGAGCCCGATCCTCCAGCAGTGCGTCGACATCTACGAGAAGGCCACCGGGACCACCGTGCCCGGTCCCGACGAGCGGGCGACGACGAGCGACGGCAAGTCGATCAACACCGACCAGGCGGTGACCGACGCGTGCGGTGACCTCTTCATGTTCAAGGAGATCGCGGAGAAGGTCGGCCCGAACCTGACGGTGAAGAACTGGCAGAAGACGGTCGACTCGTTCGGGAAGATCGATCTGCCGCCCGACAAGTTCGCCTCGCTCTGCAAGGGCAAGTACGCCGCCGAGGACACCTTCCGCCTCGTGGCGTACGACTCCAGCCTCGGCACGAGCGGGGACTGGAAGAAGGTGACGCCGGTCAAGGACGCCAGCGGCGGGAAGTGCACCAAGGCCGGTTGACGAAGGGCTACCCCGGCGCGTTGCTCCGTTGGATGGCCCGCTCGTCGGTGCCCAGGTACGAGGAGATCACCCGCGGGTCGTCGCGGATCGCGGTCGGCGGCCCCTCGGCGATGACCTGGCCCGCCTCCAGGCAGTAGATCCGGTCACTGATCGACAGAATGAGAGGCAGGTCGTGTTCGACGACGACCAGCGTGGCGTCGAGCTCCTGCTGCACCCGGAGGATGAGGGGGCCGAACGCCTCCGCTTCGCGCTGGGCCACACCCGCGGTGGGCTCGTCGAGGCAGATGACCCGGGGCGCGACGGCGAGGACGCAGGCCAGCTCCACGATGCGCCGGGTCCCGGTCGACAGCTCGGCGACGTAGCGGTCGGCGTAGCGTCCGAGACCGAGGTAGTCGATGAGCTCGCCGGCCTGGACGTACTTCTTGCGCTCGGGTCGCACCGACGGCACCCAGAGGAGCGAGCCCCAGAAGGACGTCGACGCGCGCGCCTCCAACGCCAGCTGGACGGTGTCGCGCACGGTGAGCTCGGGGTAGAGGGCGGCGGCCTGGAACGTCCGCCCGAGCCCGAGCCGGGCGCGCTGGTGCGCCTTCTTGCGGCTCACGTCACGCCCGAGCAGCTGCACGCGGCCCTTGCTCGGCAGGTACCCTCCGATGGCGTTCAGCAGTGTCGACTTCCCGGCCCCGTTGTTGCCGATGAGGCCGATGACCTCGCCCGGCATCGCCCGGAACGCGACCGCGTTCACCGCGGTGAGGCCGCCGAACCGCACCGTCAGCTGATCGGTCGCGAGCACGCTGCCGTCGACGTTGAGCGACGCCGGCTCGAGCGCCACCTCGCGGTGCAGTGACGGCGGCGGCGCGGTGACCGTCTTGGTGGTGTCGACCGGCCCGAGGCGCCGGTCGACCCAGCGGAGCAGCGAGTCGCGTGCGTAGTACCCGATCTGCACGAAGCCGCCGGGGATGTAGAGCAGGATGATCAGCAGGCCGATGCTCGACGTGAAGAGCGGCACCAGGGTGTTGTCGGGCCAGAACGCGGGGAGCCCGATCACCCACAGCGCGCCCACCACCGCACCCGACAGGCTCCCGAGGCCTCCGATCACCACGATGGCGATGAGCCGCAACGAATCCTCGACCAGGAAGTAGCGCTCCGCCGGGGCGAACGTGAGGTTCACCGCGCCGAGCAGCACGCCGCCGAGGCCGGCGATGAACCCGCCCATCGCGAACGCGATGAACTTCGCGCGTGCCGGCGACACCGACATCGCCGACGCCGCCATCTCGTTCTCACGCACACCCACGATCATGCGCCCGATGCCGGTCCGCTTCAGGTGTCCGACCAGGACCAGCACGAGGACGAGCACGAACAGCACGAAGTAGTAGTACGCGCGGTTGCGGTGGGTGAGCTCGAGCGGACCGAGGTCGGCGCGCGGGATCTCGATGGTCGTGCTGCCGGCGGTGAAGATCGGCCGGCTGAAGATGTACGCCTGCGCCGCGATCGCGAAGGCCAGCGTGCTGATGGCCAGCAACAGGCCGCGGACGCGCAAGGCCCCGATGCCGACGATCACCGCGACGAGGCTGGCGAACGACGCGCCGAGGATCAACGCCCACGGGAAGGAGATGCTCGGGATCCCGCCGTCGAGGAAGCGGGTGTCGTGCCAGCCGATGTTGAACTGCAGGCCGCGGATGAGCGCCCCGGCGGTGAGCGCGCCGAGGCCGGCGAAGGCCATCTGCCCGAGCGAGAGCTGGCCACCCCATCCGGTGAGCACCACCACCGAGATGGCGCACAGCGCGAAGGCGATGATCGTCGCCCAGGTCTGGTGCCGCTCCGACTTGTCGGAGAGCAAGGGCAGCAGCACCGCCGCCAGCAACGACAGCACCGCGACCAGCTGTGGCAACCGTTTGACCCACCAGATGTCCTTCAGCCGCGCCGGCACCGCGGCGATGCGGGGCGTGAACTGGAAGCTCTCCCCGCTCGAGCCGGTGTCGTTGCGACTCACCCGAGCCACCAGCACCAGGACCACGATGAAGAGCACGAACTGCACCAGTCCGGTCTCCGACGTGTAGTTGAAGAACAGGACCCGGTCGAGGATGCCGATGGCGACCGCGCCGACGACCGCGCGGGGGAACGACACCATGCCGCCGATGAGCGCAGCGACCATGCCTCGCAGCAACGTGTCGGGCCCGATGTGCACCAGGTCGGCCGAAACTTGGTCGGTGGCGGTGAGCAGGATGGCCACCGTGCCGAGAAACCCGGCGATCGCCCAGACTCCCGTCGACACCATCTTCGGGTTGATGCCGGTCATGCGGGCGAGGTCGGAGTTGGACGCCGCCGCCCGCACTGCGTCGCCGAAGGCAGTGTGACCCAGCAGCCACCACAAGCCGACGGTGATGAGCGGGACCACGATGAGCACGAGGAGCTGGCTGGCCGTCACATCGATGTCGAGGAACGGTTGCCACTGCCCCTCGAAGGGCACCGGGAAGTGTGACTGCAAGGAGCCGGTGCGGTAGTCGGGCAGCGCCAATGTGATGGCCTCGCAGAGCTGCGCGACGCCGATGGTCGCGACCAGCACGATGACGCGGGGTGACTTGAACAGGCGACGGATCACCGCCAGCTCGACCAGCACGCCGGTGAGCGTGCCGAGTAGCAGCGAGAGGATGAGCGACGGCCAGTAGGGCCAACCGTGCACGCCGGCCATCACCGCGAACAGCGCCGCGGCGGGGATCCCGATGCTCCCGACCGCGAAATTGATGACCCGCGACGAACGGTAGACGAGCACGATGCCCATGGCGATGAGCGACGTGATCAGGCCACCGATGACGCCCTTGAACACCAGGTTCCAGGTGACCACCGTCGCGAGCGCCATCAGCCGCCCTCGGTCCCGAAGAACACCGCCCGGGCCAGGTCGCCGCGTTCGAGCAGGCCTTGGGTGGATCCCACGAACCGCACCTGGCCCTTCTCCAGGAAGATGGCGCGGTCGGCGAGCGCCATGGCCACGTTGAGCGACTGTTCGACGATGATCATCGTCTGGCCCCGCGCCTTGAGCTCCTCGACGACCTCCAGCAGGCGCTGCACCACCAGCGGCGCCAGACCGAGCGAGAGCTCGTCGATCATCAGGAGCTCGGGTTCGTGGATCAGGACCCGGCCGAGCGCCAGCATCTGCTGCTGCCCGCCCGACATGCTGCTGGCGACCCGCTTCCCGTTCCCGGCGAGCTCGGGGAAGAGCTCGTAGACGCTCGCCATCCGCTGGTTCACCTGGCTGCGGCTCTCGGCGTTGAGGCGGGCGCTCACCGCCAGGTTCTGCTCCACGGTGAGGTTGCCGAACACGCCGTGCCCGCCGGGCAGCTGCATGATGCTGAGGTACTTGGCCCGCTGCTCCGGCGACACGTACGTGATGTTCTGGCCGTTGAGCCGCACGACGCCTCGCTCGGGCACCGCGAGGCCGCTGATCACGCGCAGCGCGGTCGACTTCCCGGCACCGTTGGTGCCGAGTAGCGCGACGGTCTCACCCTTCTCCACCTCGAAGTCGACCCCGAAGAGCACCTGCACCGGGCCGTAGGAGAAGTCGATGTTGGCGAGCTGCAGCAAGGGCACGGCCGTCTTCTGTACGAAGCGCTTCTCGTGCTCGTCCTTCTCCTCGAGCAGCTCCTCGACCACGAGGGAGAGGTCGTTGCGGATGAACCGGGCACCGTTCATCAGCAGCAGCCCGCCGATGATGGCGCTGGGCACCCCGAGGAAGATCACGGTGCCGCGCACCCCGATGGCGTCGGTGAGGAAGCCCGACACGAGGCCGCCCATGAAGCCACCGATGAAGAAGATGTACAGCGTCGACATGGCGGTGCCCATGCCGCGCAGCCGGTAGGGCACGACCGCCTGGAGCACCGGGCCCACCATCGCGAACGCGGAGGCGGTCAGCACCGCCTGCGGGATCTTCAGGATCCAGAACCAGGTGGAGCTCTGCACGCTGAACTGCAGCGGGGTGAGCAGTGCCGACGGCAGGATCAGCAGTCCGACGAGCGCGAGCGCGCGGGCGGGGTCCTCCCGGTACTTCTTGTCGAAGTAGCGGCCGATCAGCGGCAGGATCGGCAGCGCGAGGATGCCCGAGAGACTGAGGATGATCCCACGTTCGAGCACGCCCTTCACGTGCAGGTTCTCGTCGAGGTACAGCGACTCGAGGGCGGGCTGGCTGAAGAGCCCGAACCCCAGGGCGCAGAACCCGACGAGGACGGTACGGATCGTACGGATGCGCTTGATGCGGGCGAAGGCGGCCTCCATCGAGATGGGCGCCGGCTGCTCGTCCTCGATCACCTCGCCGAGCACGTCCTGCTTCTCGAACTGCCCGCGGGGTGGTTCCTTCATGAAGAACGCGAGGACGGCGACGCACACCACCGGGATGCCGAGCAGGAACCACGCCCACCGCCAACCCTCGACCCCACCCGCCCACGTGGCGATGGCCGCGCACAGCACCGGGCTGATCAGGCCGATGCCGTGGCCGCCCATGTTGATGGCGGCCGACATCCGGGCCCGGATCCCGATCGGATAGTTGTCGGCGATGAGGGACTGGTGGACCGGGATGCTGTTGGCCTTGGCGATGCCGGTGGCGAAGCGCGTCCAGAACAGCATGAACGCACTCACGGCGAGACCGGAGGCGAACACGAAGAACCCGAAGGCGAGGCTGGCCCACCCGACGATGGGCACCCGCTTCACCCGGTCGGCGAGCCACCCCATCGGCACGGCACCGAGCACGAAGAACGCCGACGACGCGCTGGCGATGAAGACGATCGTGCCCGAGCTGATGTGGAACGTCCGCCGGATCTCGGGGGCGAGCACGTTGATGGCCGCGCCCTCGAGCTCGTCGAACGAGTAGAGCAGCAGCAGCACGACGAACATGAGCTTGCCGCCGACCTTGAACGCCTGTTTGAAGGAGACGGGCTCGGAGTGGACGCCGGGCAGCAGGTCGTCGGGGAAGATGACCTGCTCCCGCGAGCGCTTCTGCGCCTGTTCCCGCGCGTCCTCCTCGTCGAGCACGGTGGCGGCGAGCGAGGCCGCGCTGGCGCCGCCGTGCTGCGTCTCCGTCAACCCCGCTCCCCCCAGAACGTAACGCCGGACTCCGCCGTTGCGGAGCGTACCGGTTTCGCGCGCAGCGCGACAGTTACCGTGGCTACTGTCAACTCGGTGACACGCACCGAATTCGACGCCGCGACCGCGCACTTCACCGAGCACGGGTGGGTGGTGGTCGACGCGCTCTCACCGCGCGCACGCGGCGCCTTGGCGCGCTGGGCCGACGAGGTCGCCGCGCTGCCCGACACGACCGGCGTGCTCCAGCACCGGGAGGCGACCGACCACGGCGCGCAGCTCTGCCGCAGCGAGAACTTCCTCCCCGCGCACTCCGAGTTGCGCACGCTGTTGTGCACCGGACCGCTCCTCGACGTCGCCGGCCGGCTGCTCGGCGAACCGGCGGTGCTCTACAAGGAGAAGATCAACTACAAGCTGCCCGGCGGTGCCGGATACTCAGCGCATCAAGACGCCCCTGCGTACCCGATGATCTCGACGCACGTGTCGGCGATGATCGCGATCGACGCCGCCGACGAGACGAACGGCGGCCTCGAGGTGGTGTCCGACCACTTCGACGCGGTGCTGCCCACCGACGCGCGCGGGTGCATCGAGCCCACCGTCGCCGAGTCACTCGACTGGGTACCGGTGGCCGTTCCGGCCGGGAGCACGCTGTGGTTCCACAGCCGCACCCCGCATCGCAGCGCGGCCAACCACTCGTCGCGGCCGCGCCGGGCGCTCTACCCCACCTACAACGCCGCGTCCGAGGGCGACCGCAGGGCCGAGTACTACGCGCACAAGCAGGCCGCCTTCGCCCGGGCCGAGCCCGGTGATCGGGCCCTGGTGTCGTTGATCGGCGACTTCGAGGGTCGGCCGGCATGAAGGTCGTCGTGACCGTCATCGACGCGCTCCCGTTCCGGCACGTCGGCGACGAGCACACCCCTGTGCTGGCGGAGCTGGCGCGGGCGGTGGGCGGTGCGCCCGTCCGGGCCCGCTCGGTGATGACGTCGGCCACGTACCCCAACCACGCCACCTTCGTCACCGGCGCGCCGCCACGAGATCACGGCATCGTCGCGAACTGGGTGCCGGCCACCGGGTCGGTGGTGCCGGCATGGGAGCTCGGACCGGCCGAACCCACGCTCTTCGACGCGTGCCGTGCCGCGGGGCGGTCCTCCGCGGCCGTGTTCGGCGACCAGTGCCTGGTGGGTGTCACCGGGGCCCGCACCGCCGACACCCACTGGCCGCCCGACGGCGTCCCGCCGGCGAGCGCACGACGCGACGCGCACGACTACGTCGACGACCGCGACACGATCGTGGAGCTGCTCGCCGCGCTCGAGGCCGGGCCCGATCTGGTGATCAGCCAGCTGAACGCGCCGGACACCGCGGCCCACGTACACGGCCCCGACAGCGAGGCGGCGCTGGCCGTGTACCGCGAGACCGACGCGCTGCTGGTCGTGGCGCGCGACCACCTCGACTGGGCCGACACCGTGTGGATCGTCGTCTCCGACCACGACCAGGAGGGGCTCGACGACCTTCCGCCCATCGACCTGCGTCCGGAGTTCGCCCGGCGCGGCGTCGACCTGTTCGCGCTCCCGCAGGGCAACGCCACCGTCGTCTGCGGTGCCGGTGCGCACGACGCGCGTGCGTGGCTCACCAAGGTCGCCGGCGTCGAGGACACAGCGCCGTTCTCGGTCGCCGATCCCGGTCTCGAGTGCTGCCTGGCGTGGTCGGTCTTGGGGCGCGAGTTCGGCTTCGAGGAGATGGGCACGGAGCGCGGCACCCACGGCGGCCCCCGAACCCGCAGCCAGGTGGGGGTGGTCACCGGCGGCCACCCGGCCGTGGGACCGCTGGTCCAGGCGCTCGCCGCCCGTCACGTCGCGGCCGCCGATTGGGCCCCGACCGTCGCCGCCCTCCTCCACCTCGAGCTCCCGGGCGCGACCGGACGCTCGCTGCTCTGAGCCCCAGCTGGGAGCAGGTGTCGGCTGGGTGCGTCAGGTGCCCCTCGTTCGACACATGCTCGTGACGACGGGGAGCCACGACTCGAGCGGGTCGACGTCCTTCCCGCGCACCTTCGCGGCGTCGTCGGCCCGGCGGAGCGCGAGCAGGTCGGCGACGTCGGGGCGGCACTCGAACGCCGCCACCTCGGCCGCGTCCATGAGCCCGCCCTGGAAGCCGAGCGTCACCTCGCTCCGGTGCGACAGGAGCATGGCGTAGTCAGGATCCGTGGTGAGGAGGTACCGCTTGGCGGCGACGTGCCCGCCGACCAGGCTCGCGACGCGGTCGCCGAGCAAGGGCTGCACGAGCGCGCGACCGTCGACGTCGTGCGCGGCGTCGAGCCGCAGGGTCCACCCACCGCCTGTTCGCTCGAGCCAACCGAGGTCGTGCACGAGCCCCGCGACCTGCAGCGCGCCATCGCCGGCGTGCGAACGGCGCAGGAGCTCGGCGCACTGCAGGCAGTGCTCGAGGATCGAGAGACCACCCTCGTCGTCGGCGGCGCGCGACGCCCGCAACGCGTCGAACAGCGCGTCCACGTCGGCGAAGGGCTCGCTCACAACGAAGCCGCCAGCGCGCCGGCCGCGCGCAGCGCGAGCGCGACCAGGGTGAGGGTGGGGCCGTAGCCCGTCGACGTCGGGAACACCGAGGAGTCGGTGACGACGACGTTGTCGACGTCCCACAGCCGTTGCCACGGGTCGCACACCGACGTCCGGGGATCAGTGCCCATGCGGGCGGTGCCCATCCAGTGCTTCGACATCGGCTCGATGTCGGGCGCGATGGTGCCCGGAGTACCGGGGGACGTGACCCAGGACGTGCCCTGCGCGCCTGCCGCCCGCAACACCGCTTCGAGCCGCGGCCCCCAGTGGTGCGCGCACGCGACCTCGTGCGCGTGGGGTGCGTACGTCACCCGACCGACCGGGAGTCCCCACACGTCGCGCACGCCGCCGTCGAGATCGACGCGGTTCGTGGGCTGGGGCAGGTCCTCGCCCTGCATCGTGAAGGCGACCATCTTGTCGCGGGTGGTCGAGTCGAGCATGAGCGCGGTGTGGTCGGGGCCGGGTGGGAGGAAGAGCGCCTCCATGATCGGGTGGCCGTTGCCACCGTGCTCGACGATGCCGCCCCGCAGGTAGGGCACCCCCGCGGCGCGTGCGGCCGCGGCGCTCTCGGCGTCGCCGACGATCGGGTCGTCCATGAGGTGGGTGACGTCGCGGCCCTTGTGGGCATGGAGGCGGAACGGGAAGAACCCGAGCACGATCGTCTGCAGGTGGAACATGAGGAAGCGACCGACCCGGTCCGACGAGTTCCCGATGCCGCTGCGCAGCAAGAGGCGCGGAGTTTCGAACGCGCCGCACGCGACCACGACCGCGTCCGCGGACGCCGTGTGCTCCACACCGTCACCGTCGAGGTAGCGCACTCCGGTGCTGCGCGCGCCGCCGCGGTCCAGCAGGATCTCGAGCGCGATGCTCTCGGGGCGCAGGTCGCAGCGCCCGCGCTCGAGCGAGCGGCGCAGCATCGCGACCGGGTCGCCCTTGGCGTCGATCGGGCAGCCGTAGAAGGCACAGAACCCGCAGTTGTTGCACGCGGGCCGACCGTCGTAGGGCACGCTGTTGGCGCCGGTCGGGGCGCGGTACGGGTGGTACCCCAGCGTCTCGGCCGCGGGCGCGGTCAAGGTGGTGAGGTACATGTCGGCGCCCGGCGGCATGGGATACGGACCGCTGCGCCACGCGGCGAACGGGTTGCCGGTGTGGTCGCCGGCCACACCGATCGAGCGCTCGGCCTCCGCGTAGAACGGCTCGAGCTCGTCGTAGTCGAGCGGCCAGTCGGCGACATCGGCGCCCTCGACCGGCCCGAGCTCCGACGCGAGGCGGAAGTCGACCTCGCGGTAGCGCGGCAGCTTCCCGTCGGCGTGGAAACCGGCCCCGCCGACG
The DNA here is from genome assembly GCA_963819475.1 of uncultured Actinomycetes bacterium. Lineage (GTDB taxonomy): Bacteria > Actinomycetota > Acidimicrobiia > IMCC26256 > DASPTH01 > DASUAS01. The sequence goes on along the minus strand of CAWFWE010000004.1, from coordinate 1,580,123 downwards.
GTCGACGGCATGTTGTTGAGATCACGGGTCGCGAGCCGTTCGCCGTCGGCAATCGAGCGCCGGTAGGTGCGCGGCTCGAGCAGCGGGTCGGGACCGAGGAAGTGGCGCCGGGAGAATTTCACCTCGTCGTTCGACAGATGGCCGAGCCCGCCGAACGGCGGCTCCAGCGCGAGGAGGTGGTTGCGGCCCTTCTCGAGGACGCACACCGACTTTCCCGCGGCGGTGAGCACGTCGGCCGCGGTCGCACCCCCGGGCCCCGAACCGACCACGACGACGTCGAACTCAGGCACCGGTGACCTCCGCGTCGCTCCAGCCGCGCGGTTGCACGTCGCCCTCGTACCCGATCGCCCGCCACCCCGCGAGCTCGCGGTTCCCGCCGTACTCGGGCGGGCCGTAGGTGGCCTCGCACGCGTGCTCGAACAGCAGCTGCTTCAGCCCCGGCTGCGTGTCGAGGTCGAGATCGTCACCGAGGGCGGCGATGCCGTCCCGGTAGATCTCCTGCCAGCCGCGCACCGGACCGTTCCACTCGCGCTCCGGCATGCCACACGAACCCTCGAGGCGCGTGCGCCACGCGAGCTCCTCGACCCGCGACAACGGCACGAATCGCTCGAACGCGGGCTCCCCGCCGTAGCGACCCGAGTAGGGACCACCGGCCCAGATACGCGGCGGGTCGACGTTGAACGCGCCGAGGAGGCGATCGACGTAGTCGGCGGTGCCGGTTGCACCCGCGCCCGGGAACTCGCCCTGCGGCGGCAGCAGCCGGTCGGCGAGCCGCCGCACGACGTCGTGCTCGTGCTCGGTGAGGAACTGCAGGGCCACGGGCCGACCCTACACACCTCGACGGTCGACTTCGCTCCGCCGTCCCGTGCTCCGCACACGGCTGCGCGGCGTCTCTTGGCGTGTCCGATGACTCCGCCACCGAGCACGGTGGTGACTTCGTGGAGGGCGTCACGTCGGGTCGCGCTCGGCCGCGTCCTGCCCCGCGCCGCTGCGCCGGTACGGCTCACGACGCACGCGGGACGAGCCGGAGGGCGCGCTCGGGACAGGCGTACGCTGCGCTCGTGCCTGCAACCGCGCGCCGGGTGCGCCAGCCGGAGATCCGGCCCGACCAGATCCTCGACGCCGCCGAGCGGGTGTTGCTGACGCGCGGCGACGGCGCCATGACGATGGACGCGGTTGCGGTCGAAGCCGGCGTGGGCAAGGGCACCGTGTACCACTACTACGGGTCGAAGGCGGATGTGCTCGCCGCCCTGCGCGCCCGGTGGGTCGCGCGCACGGTCGCCGAGGCGGCGGACGCCGCGTCGGCTCGTCGGCCTCGCTCGGCGCGGCAGCGGATCGAGCGGTTCCTCGCGGCCCTGCTGGAGGTGACCGTTCGCGACGGCGCATTGATCTGGATCCTGTTCCACGTGACGGCGACCGAGGAAGAGGACGAGTTGGCAGGCGTCTACGCCTACCTGCTCGACGTCGTCCACAGCGGCGTCGCGTCCGGTGAGTTCGACCTCGCCGATCCCGAATTCACGACGCAGTTCCTGCTCGACGGGTTCCACGGCGTGGTCGAGGCTTCGATCCATCGCGGTGACCTCGACACCGCCCGCATCAACCGTGCGATGCGTGGGACGTTGCACGCCCTCCTGACCTCCTGACCTCCTGACCACTTGAGGATCGAACATGGCTGACGACTACGGCCCGGGGACCTTCTTCCCCGAGGTGTTCCAGAACGGTGTCCCCGACATCCAACCCGCGCTGCTCGACCTCGTCACCACCGGCCCGCGCGTCCGCCGCGACGAGGCCGGTCACGTCACGATCTTCCGCCTCGACGACGTGCTCGACGTCACCAAGCGGCGCGACGTGCACTCGATGAACCCGGAGATGGTGGAGCTCGCGGGCGCGTTCATGGGCGCCGGCCGGCCGCTCATCCCCCTCATGCTCGACGGCGACGCGCACACGAAGTACCGCAAGCTGTTGGACCCGTTGTTCGCGCCCAAGGTCGTGGCGCAGCTCGCGACCCGGGTGCGCGCCCTCGCCGACGAGCTCATCGACGGATTCGTCGCCGACGGTCGGGTCGAGCTCTACAACTCGTTCTGCGAGCCGTTGCCGTCGATGGTCTTCCTCGCGCTGCTCGGGTTGCCCCTCAGCGACCTCGACTTCCTCATCTGGTTCAAGAACGGGATCATCCGCCCGACCGACGACGACCACCGGGTCTCGGCCAACACGAAGATGATCGAGTACCTGTACGCCGAGCTCGACCGTCGCGAGGCGAGCGGCGACCCCGGTGACGACCTCATTGGCGGGTTCATCACCGCCGAGGTCGACGGCGCGACCCTCACCCGCGAAGACGTGATCGACATCACGTTCCTGCTGGTGCTCGCCGGGCTCGACACCGTGGCCGCGTCGTTGTCGTGCATCGTCGACTGGTTGGCCCGCCACCCCGACCAGCGGCAACGGATCCTCGACGACCCCGCCGTCCTCCCGGCCGCGATCGAAGAGCTGATGCGCTTCGAGACGCCGGTCGTCGCCGGTGGGCGCTACGCCACCGCCGACTTCGTGATCGGCGGGGAGCACGTGCACGCGGGCGACGAGATCAGCGTGTGCTGGGCGGCGGCCAACCTCGACCCGGTCACCTTCGAACAGCCGCTCGCGGTCGATTTCTACCGCGAGGCGAAGCGGCACATCGCGTTCGCCAGCGGCTTCCACCGCTGCCTGGGCTCGCACCTGGCGCGCATGGAGCTGTCGGTCATCCTCGGCGCGTTTCACCAGCGCATCCCCGACTACGCGCTCGATCCCGATCGCGCACCGGGCTACAACAACAGCATGATCCGTACCGTCGACCCGCTGCCGTTGGTGTTCACGCCCCGTTGACGCTCGGCCGGGTCACCCGCCGTGGCGGCGCCCGATCGTCAGGCGGGTGTGCACCGCTGCCGTCGCGGCCTCGAGATCGACCGCGACACCGTCCGGCACGACGTGCAGTGGGGCGACGGTCACGCGTTCGTCTCCCGGCAGGATGTCGGTCTCGGATGGGTGCCACACCGGGCTGTCACCGGCCGTCTCGACGTTGAAGCCGTAGTCGAACACCAGCGTGCCGCCGAGCGCGGCGCCGACCGAGACGAGCAGCGCCACCACCAACGAGAGGACCAGGATCGCCGGGGTCGGATGGGTCCGCGCGTCGTACGCGTCGACCCGGAGCGCGATGTCCGTCAGCGCGAGGACGGTGACGAGGATCATCGCCCAGGCGTGGGCGTTCGCGGTTCGGCGTGCCTGTGTCCCCTTCTCCGTCGAACGGAGCCAGTCCCAGAACCCGGTGAGCGCGGTGAGCACCGAGACTGCCGCGCCGCCGACGAACACGAAGGTCCCGGCGTGGAAGAAGTCCCGTGCCCACGACTCGTGGCGTCCGAAGGTCGCGACGAGATCGAAGACCGCGGCGAGGAGATAGGCGGCGATCGGGATGTCGGTCAGCGGTGGGTGCGCCGGCTTGCCCGACCAGCCCCGGAAGCCCTTGAACTGCCGGCCGTGGAGCGTGAACGTCGGACGGAACGAGAACTTGCGCATCTGCGCCTCCTGATCGCACCGCCCTGAGGACGACCCGTTTCTATCGACAATGGAACTTGTTGTTACTCTCGTCGGCTGACAGCTCTAAGTCAAGCTTTGATTGTCGATACACTGTCGGGATGACCGAACCCGGGCACGACCTCGACTCGGTCGGGGCGCTGGCCGAGCCCCATCGCCGCGCGCTCTACGACTACGTCGTCGCGCAGCGGACGTGGGTCAGCCGCGACCAAGCGGCGGCGGCGCTGGACCTGGGGCGGGGCGTGACCGCCCACCATCTCGATCGGCTGGAGGACGAGGGGCTGCTCGAGTCCGAGCACCGGCGGCTCAACGATCGCCGCGGTCCCGGAGCCGGACGGCCCGCCAAGGTCTATCGACGGACCTCCGCCGAGATCAGCGTGAGCCTGCCGCCGCGCGCCTACGAGCTGGCGGCGCGGATCCTCGCGGACGCGGCCGAGCGGGCCCGGTCGGGCGCCTCGCCGATCGCGACCGCGATCGACGAGGCCGCGCGCGACGAAGCGTCGAGCATCGGCGCCACGGTGGCTCCCCGCCTCGACGCCCGGTCGAGCACCCGGACCCGACACGCATGCTTCCTCGCCGAGCTCGGTGCGCTCGGCTTCGAGCCCGAACGCCGCGACGACGGCGTGGTGGTGCTCCACAATTGCCCGTTCCACCGTCTCGCGAGCGCGCACACGAACCTCGTCTGCGGCCTGAACCTGAGCTTCCTCGACGGCTTGCTGCGCGAGGTCGACGGCACCGGGCTGCACGCCGCGCTGGAGCCGGAGGACGGCTACTGCTGCGTCAGGTTCCGCGCCACGCCGCAGTAGTCCGAGACGCGATGCCGGCGCTTCAGGAGCACTGCGCCACGAAGGGCAACAGCACCGCGAGGTAGGCGTCGACGTCGCGGCTCCAGAGGTCGTGGCCGGCGCCGGCGATCATCTTCAGTTCGACCGAGGGCAGCGCCGCCTGCCACTGCGCCGCCATCTCGTCGCTGACGATCGCGCCCTTGCTGCCACCACGGATCACGAGGACCGGGCACCGGATCTCGGTCAGGCGGCCCCACAGCGGCACTTCCCGGCCCTCGGCGAACACCTGGCGCACCGCGTGCTCGGGCATGCGCTCGGAGATCGGCACGCCGCGCACCTTCGATCGGAGCTGCTGGTCGGCGATCTCCGCCGGCAGGCCGACGTGCCGGGCGAAGTAGTCACCGACGACGAGGCCCCGCAGCCTGGTCGGATGCTCGAGCGCGTACCCGAGCGCGTACGACGAGCCGCGTGAGAACGCGACGACGACGGGGCGGTCGAGTCCGGTGGCCTCGACCACGGCGTGCAGGTCGCCGATGTGATCCTCCCACCGGTAGCCGGTGTCGGGAACGTCGCTGCGACCGCGGCCGCGCACGTCGACGACCACGACCCGGCGCTCGCCGAGCGAGTCGAGCAGCCAGGTGTACTCGTCGGCGTACTCCCCCATCCCGGGGACGACGAGCACCGGTGGCAGCGCCGCGTCCACCCGGCCGTTGTCGAGCGCGTGGAGGCGGACACCGTCGTTGTCGACGAACCGCGACGACTCGGCCACCTCGGTCATCGGTACGCCCCTCCCCACGCCGGGCCGCCGGGGACGTACTCGCACATCTCGATGCCCTGCCCGTCGGGATCGAGCACGAAGAACATGTGCACACCGAACACCTCGACCGGCGGGCCCGACACCGGGACGCCGCGGCGCACCAGCTCGGCGTGCGCGGCGTGCGCGTCGTCGACCTCCATCGAGAGCACGCGGAGGCCGAGACCGGGCGTCGACGGCACGTCGGGGATGAAGTTGAAGTGCATCAGCTCCACGCGCAGGCTGCCGATGCGCCCGCCGCAGGCCTGACCGGCGGCGCCCGCGACCCCGGTGAGGCGCTCGAACGCCTCGCCCTCCATGCGCTCGTCGAAGAGCTGCTGCCAGCCGAAGACGTCGCGGTAGAACGCGATCGAGCGTTCCATGTCGGACACGCCGATCGACACGTGCGACACGTCCTTGATCCCGATGTCGCTCACGTCGTCTCCTTCGGTTGCGTGGTCCGGGGCCGGGTGCGATCGTAACGACCATGACCCCAAGCATCACGCCCGGCGAGATCGCCGGCTGGCCGCTGCTCAAGCTCGTCTACCGGACCGATCCGGACAAGATCGCCGATCTGCTCCCGCCCGGCATCGAGCCCGGTGCCGACCCGCACGTCCACGTGAACATCTACAACGTGCCGGTGAAGGGCGAACCGGAATACGGCGTGTCCACCAAGGTGGAGGCGAACTACGAGGGCATGGCCGGCTACTACGGCATCGGGCTCGGCATCGACCAGGAGTCGGCGATCTTCATCAGCCAGGAGATCAACGGCCAGCCGAAATTCCCGTGCTCGATCGTCTACTTCCGGCGCGACGACGCGGTGGAGGCGCGCTGCACCCACCACGGCTACACGTTCCTCGAGTTCCACGGGACCGTCACCGGCGTCGTCGACGACCCGTCGGGCGAGTACGCCGAGAACGAGTGGTGGATCAAGTCCTCGCGCGCGGTCGGCGGCGTGGAGAAGAGCTACGACTTCCCACCGCACGTGGTCCGGGTGGCGAGCGTCAGTGACACCGCGTTCGAGGAGACGGTCGACGGCACCCTGGTCCTGCGCGACAGCCCGTGGGACCCGTACACCGAGCGGCTCCCGATGCGCGAGCAGCTGTCCGCCCGTCTCGTCACACCGATCCACAAGAGCCGCGAGATCACGCTCGCCGGCGCGCTCGATCCGATCGCGTTCTGGCCCTACGCCGACACCATCGGCGGGTCGCGCTGGCCCGGCGACCGCGGTGGCCCCCGCTCCTAGCGCGGCACCTACTTGGCAGCTGCCGCGGCCGCCGCGGCGGCGCCGGTCATCTGGCGCCAGGCGGCGCGGTCGGAGTCGTCGGCGAGGCGGCCCACGTGCGTCACCGTGTCGACGTCGGTCGCCTCGGCGCGCAGTGACGCGGCGGTGCAGCACTCGCGCGGGCGGATCGAGAAGGGATCGAACTGGTAGGCGCGCATCGCGTTGAGGTGCGTGATGTGGTCGACGACGTCGGGATCGAGATCGGCGACGAGCTGCCACAGCTTCTCCGGCGCCTCCGGCCACGAGCTGTCGGAGTGCGGGTAGTCGGACTCCCAGCACACCTGGTCGAGGCTGAACTCGTCGAGCAGCTTCACGCCGACGCGGTCGTTGATGAAGCACACCAGGATGCGCTCGTGGAACAACTCGGTCGGTGAGAGCCCCTGCGGCTGGTCGTGCTGGATCCACCCGTTGTGACGGTCGAGGGTGTGCTCGGCACGCCACAGGAAGTACGGGATCCACCCGATGTCGCCCTCGGTGAGCGAGAACCGCAGGTTCGGGAACCGGTGCCAGAACTCGGCCCACAGCAGGTCGCCCAGGGTGTAGATCGCCATGCCCGACGACAGGTTCATCGCCACTGGCGGCGGCGCGTCGGGCGACGTGCTCGACGCCTTCGACGACGACCCGATGTGGCAGCACAGCACGGTCGTGTGGTCGGAGCACGCCGCGAACAGCGGGTCCCACTCGCGGGTGTGAATGCTCGGCATGCCGAGCCCGGCGGGGTTCTCCGAGAAGGTGACCGCGTGGCAGCCCTTGTCGGCGAGGCGACGCACCTCCTTCGCCGCCTCCTCGACGTCGAACAACGGGAGGATGCCGCACGGGATGAAGCGCTCGGGGTGCGCACCGCACCACTCGTCGACGTGCCAGTCGTTGTACGCCTTGATCATCACCAGGTTGACGTCGCGGTCGGGGCCCTGGTTCAGGACCTGGCCCGAGAAGCCGGTCCAGTTCGGGAAGTTCAACCCCGCGAGCTGCCCGCCGGCCGACATGTCGCGCACCCGCTCGTCGACGTCGTAGCAGCCGGGCCGCATGTCCTCGTAGCGGTTCGGGTTGACGTTGAACATCTCGGGCGGCTTGCCGGCCACCGCGTTCAACCCCAGGTTCCGTCCCCGGATGTCGCCGTAGTACCACTGCTGCGCGCCGTTGGGCTCGTCGACGACCCGCGGAGCCAGCGCGCGGTACTTCTCGGGCACGTGCGCGTCGAACATGGTCGCGGGCTCGGCGATGTGGTCGTCGACGGAGATGAGGATGAGGTCGTCCTTCGACGTGGCCATGGGTGTCCTCCGGTGCATTCGGGACCTACGCCCTCGCAGGGTATCGCCGCGATGGCGTACGGTCGCCGGTTGGGGCGGCCCACGCCCGACCCGGACCCGTCGAACAGGAGACCCTCCCATGACCTCGCCCAGTGATGTCGTCCGCGAGTTCTGCTCGGCCTTCGCCGCCAAGGACCTGGCGACGATCGAGCGCCTGCTCGACGACAAGGCCGTGTACCACAACGTCGGGATGGAACCCGCGGTGGGCAAGGACGCGTCGATCGCGTCGATCAAGGGCTTCCTCGACATGTCGGAATCCCTCGCGTTCGAGATCCACCACCTCGCGGCCGAAGGTGACACCGTGCTCACCGAGCGCACCGACACCATGACGGTGAACGGCAACACCGCGCCCATCGCGGTGATGGGCGCGTTCGAGGTGCGTGACGGACTGATCGTCGCCTGGCGCGACTACTTCGACATGGGGCTCGTCGGTCGGCTCATGGCCGGCGAGGACGTCGACCGCGCGCTGCTCCCGACCGTCTGACGCCCGTGGCCGCGGATCCCCTCGACCTCACCGGTCGTACCGCGATCGTCACCGGCGGCGGCACCGGCATCGGCGCCGCGACCGCGCGCCTGCTCGCCGAGCACGGTGCCGATCTGGTGATCGCGAGCCGGACGGAAGCAGAGCTGGAGCAGGTCGCGTCGTCGATCCGCGACGCGACCGGGCGCCGATGCGTGCCCGTGCGCACCGACGTGAAGCAGGAGGACGACATCGTCCGCATGGTGGAGCGTACGATGGAGGAGCTCGGCCGGATCGACATCCTGGTGAACAACGCGGGCGGCACGCGCCTCGGTCCGCTGGAGGAGCTCCCGACCCGCGGCTGGGACAGCATCTTCGAGCTCAACGTGCGCGGCCCGTTCCTGTGCACGCGCGAGGTCGGCCGCCACATGATCGAGCAGGGCTCGGGCGCCATCGTCAACGTGTCGTCGGGGGCCGGGGTCACCGGCGTGAAGGGCGGCGCGCACTACAGCGCCGCCAAGTCGGGCCTCCAGATGTTCACCCGGGTCACCGCCGCCGAATGGGGCCCGCACGGCATCCGGTGCAACTGCGTGGCCGTCGGGCTGGTCGGGTCGGAGCGGGCGGTGGCGGCGTGGGAGGTCGCGAACCTCGACCACCAGCGGATGGCGACCAACGTCCCGCTGGGCCGGGCAGGCCGGCCGGTGGAGGTGGCGTGGCCGATCCTCTTCCTCGCCAGCGATGCGGCGTCGTACGTGAGCGGCCAGACGTTTGCGGTGGACGGCGGACCGGCGATGAATGGGAACGTCGAGTGAACGCAGCTTCGGTGTGGAGGAACTCATGGACGACATCTCGTCGGCGAACGCCGCATCCGGCACCATCGACATCGGCGGCGACATCACCGTGCGTCGCCTCGGGTTCGGCGCGATGCGCATCACCGGACCGGGCATCTGGGGCGAACCCCGCGATCGCGACGAGGCCAAGGCCGTGCTCCGCCGCGCCGTCGAGCTGGGCGTCAACTTCATCGACACCGCCGACTCCTACGGTCCGCACGTGAGCGAGGAGCTGATCGCCGAGGCCCTGCACCCGTACCCCGAGGACCTCGTGATCGCGACCAAGGGCGGCCTCGAACGCACCGGCCCCAACCGGTGGCCGTCGAACGCCCGCCCCGACCACCTCAAGGAGGCCTGCGACGGCAGCCTTCGGCGGCTCCGCCTCGACGAGATCCCGCTGTACCAGCTGCACCGGCCCGACCCGAACGTGCCGTACGAGGACTCGGTCGGCGCGCTGGTGGAGCTCAAGGAGGCCGGGAAGATCCGCCACATCGGCGTGTCGAACGTCACCGAAAAGCAGCTCCGGACCGCGCAGTCCATGACCCCGGTCGTCTCGGTGCAGAACCGTTACAACGTGAGCGACCGCAAGTCGGAGGCCATGCTCGACCTGTGCGAGCAGGAGGGCATCGCGTTCCTGCCCTACTCGCCGATCCAGGACCACGAGGGGAACTCGAAGGTCGGCGAACTCGCCGCCCACCACCGCGTCACCGCGACGCAGGTCGTCCTCGCGTGGCTCCTGGCGCGATCGCCGGCGATGCTGCCCATCCCCGGCACCGGTTCGGTCCCCCACGTCGAGGAGAACGTGACCGCGTCGAGCATCCACCTCGAGCCCGACGAGGTGGCTGCGCTCCTGCACGCGGCGTGAGCCACGCCCACCGGCCGTAGCGCGAGTGCGCACTGCGCTTCCCGGGTACACGCGCACCGACGCGTGTGACCAGGAGGCTCACGACATGAGCACGGCCGCAAGAGAGCTGCCCACAACCCCCGCAAGTGCGCACGACGCCCAACCGTCGCTTCTCGCGCGGTACGGAACGCTGGCCGACGTCCGGCATGCCATCAACGCGCTCGAGGGGCACGGAGTCGACGGCGATCAGCTGGCCCTGGTCGGCGAGGCCGCCGCCCACCTCAGCGGACGCACCGACGTTCGGCGCGCCGACCGCCGCTTCCTCGCCAACACCACCGTCGCGCTCGCGGTCGGCATCGTCGGCGGCGCGCTCGTCGGCGCGCTGGTCGGGGCGGCGATCATCGGCATCGTGCTGCTGCTCTGGTCCGGCCTGGACGACAAGGGCTGGGTGTTCCTCCTGTTGACGGGCTGGTTCGCGGTCGGTGGCGCCGTCCTCGGGGGCTTCGCAGCCATCTCACGATCCGTCGGGTTCTCGGAGGCGGTGGCGGACACCTTCGAGGATCAGCCCGCGGGCCCGCTGTGGCTCGCGGTCTACGCCGACGCGGGCGACGTCGAGGAAGCGTTGGGCTCGACGCATCCGCTCGAGATCGTCCGCGACCCCGACGTCCGCACGGTGCACCCCACGCGCGCGACCGCGACCGAGCCGCCGGCCGGCGGGCACGAGCGGGACGACGTACCCGACGAGCTCGCCGACGCGGCCCGCGACGAGCTGGCGATCCCGAGCGACGAGACCGACGAGGGCTGACGCCGGTTCGAAGGGGTCAACGCGTTTTCGGCGTCCGCGCGCCGGGTAGATCCGGCGCCATGACGATGTCGACGAATCCGCTCATGGTCGAGCTCGAGGATCAGTCGGTGATCACGAAGGCCGCCGACGCCGGGTTCCGGCTGGTGCAGTACGAGACCTCCTCCGGTCATCTCGCCTGGGAGTGGCGGCGAGGGACGGAACCGCGCCCGCAGTTCACGAATCGGCGGGTCGCGATCCACTGGATGGAGGAGTTCCTCGTGCACGACGGCCGGCTCGCATTCGTGAGCGAAGCCGGGCAGTCCTACTCCTGACCGACGCTCACGCCGTCGGGGCGAGCAGAACACGCGGCGATCCGAGCTCGAGCTCCGGGATCTGGGCGGCGAGCACCTCGAACGACGCCGTCGCGCTGCCCATGCGGCCGATCGACCAGCGCCGGAGGGGCAGCAGGCGCCAGTCCATGAACGTCCGGTGCTCGGCGTGGTGGATCTGGGCACAGGTCCCCGGTCGGGCGGAGTCCATCAACTGCTCCCAGGAGCGGAGGTGCAGGGCTCGGTCGGCTTCGCACCATTCGACCGACGAGAACATCTTCTGCTCCACCGACTTCGCACACGGCTGCGTCATCTCGGGGTGCTCCGCGAACAACAGGAGGCACGGACGGACCACGGTGCAGCGCTCCGGCGCCCGCCACATCCCGCCGTCGAGGTTCGCGCAGGCGGCGAAGCGCGGGTCCGCACGGCAGGCGACGACCGCGGCTCCGCCACCGAACGAGTGACCGAACACGCCGACATGATCGAGGTCGATGCGCCCTGCGAGGGGTCCGGCGCCCGCGTCGACGACGCCGACCCGGTCGAGCGCGAAGCGCAGATCGGCCGCCTTGACGTCGACGACCGCGCCGCGGTCGCGCACGTCTTCGGCGTGAGGGCGACGCGACACCATGAGCGCGCCGGCGATGGCAGCGTTGCGGAACCAACGGCGGTGCCCGTCGTCCGAGACCACCATCGGGATCATCTCGTGGCTGTGTGCCAGCGCGACGACGATGTACCCGTGACTGGCGAGCTCCTCGAGCGTGGCGGCGTAGAAGTACGGCGGCCAGCCCGCCGGTGAGAAGAGCAGGACGGGATAGCGATCGGATCCCGCCGGCAGGGGCGCGCCGGCGACCGCGTGGGTTGCGATGCTTCGGTCTGCGACACCCCACATCAGGGCGTGGAGTCCCCAGCCGCGCGGCAGGTAGGGAGCCGGTCGGGCTGTCGGTGCGTGCTCGCTCGGATACCAGACGACGGCGGGGACCTCGCGAGGATGGCGTCGCCGCGCGTACGGATCGGTCCGGTCTGGATCGACCCAGTCGAGCGCACGGCGCCCGACCGCGTACGGGCCGGTCGGCCGCGGGAGCTCGATGTGCCGGCTCCGGGTCGCGTCGCCGCGTCGGTTCCCCCGGTGCGCCCTGCTTGCCATCACGCTCCCCTTCCGCTCGGTGTTGTCGGTCGCGGCGTCAGCGCACGTTCTCGCGCAGTCGCGCCAATGCGGCCCGCAGCTTCGCGAGCTCGCCGGCGTCGAAGCCCGCCCGGAGCCGGCGGTCGAACCCGGTCACCACGCCGAGCAACTGCCCGAACAGCTTCTCGCCCGCCGCGGTGAGCTCGACGAGCTGGTTCCGGCGGTCGTCGGGCGCCCGGTGCCGGGCGACGAGCCCGTCCGCCTCCATCCGGCGCAGGTGATGGGTGAGGGTGGCGTCGTCGATCCCGACCGCGGCCGCCAGCTCGCGCTGCATGGCGTGGTCACCCCGCTTCAGCGCGGTGAGGACCAGCCAGACGGGCAGTGACGCCCCGGCGACGACGAGCTCGTCGTCGAACGCCCGGCTCAGGAGGCGCCCGGTCCGGGTGAGATCGAGGCCGATGGGTTCGTCGGTCGGTCGCACCTCCGCATCGTAGCAGAAATCATTTGACATCTAATGTTTTGGATCTCTAACCTTTTGGGCAGGAGGAGGTCATGACCACGGCCAGCAACTCCAGGAGCAGCAACTCCCCGACCCGCAAGGTCGCCCTGGTCGCCGGGGCGAGCCGCGGCATCGGCGCCGACACCGCCCGCGCCTTCGCGCGGGACGGCTACGCCGTCGTGCTCGGCGCGCGCGACCACGAGGCACTCGCCGGCGTCGCCGCCGACATCGAGCAGCGCGGCGGCCGCGCCGTCACCGCGGTCACCGACGTCGGCGACACCGACTCCATGCGCGCGCTCGTCGACCTCGCGGTGAACACGTACGGACGCCTCGACGCCGCGTTCAACAACGCCACCGACGGACCGATGCCGGGCCCGCTCGCCGACCTCGATCCCGACGAGTTCGACCGCGGCATCCGCACCAACGTGCGCGGCACCTTCCTCGGGATGAAGTACGAGATCCCCGCCCTGCTCGACTCGGGCGGCGGCGCCATCGTCAACATGGCCTCGGTCGCCGGCGTGCGGGCGATGACCAACCTCGCCGCGTACGTCGCGGGCAAAGGCGGCATCATCGGGCTCACCGAGGTCGCCGCGCTCGACTACGCGAATCGCAACATCCGCGTGAACGCCGTCGCCCCCGGGCCGATCCTCACGTACCACCTCGAGCAGGCCGGTCCGGAAGCGCAACGACTCGCCGGACAGTCGGTGCCCATGGGCCGCGTCGGCACCACCGACGAGGTCGCCGACGTGGTGCTGTGGCTCTGCTCCGAAGGCTCGTCGTTCGTGACCGGCGCGACCGTCCCCATCGACGTCGGCCAGCTCGCGGGCGAGAAGCCACCCCAGATGTACCGCCAGGGCGAGGGCATGGCCCGCACCTGAAGGCATCGCCCCGCCGTCTCCGTTCCGACCCAGGAGGTTCCCTCATGCCCTCCGACGCCGATCAGATCCTCGACCTCGGACACCGTTGGGCCACCGCCGAGCGCGACGCCGACGTCGCCACGCTCGCCGGCATCGTCACCGACGACTTCCACCTCGTGGGGCCGTTCGGATTCGTCCTCGACAAGGCCCAGTGGCTCGACCGCTACGCCTCGGGCGATTTCTCGACCACGGCGCTCTCGTGGCACGACGTCGATGTCCGCGTCTACGGCGATGCCGCGGTCGCCGTCGGGACCCAGACACAGGAGGCCGCGTACCGGGGGACGCCGTCGAACGGCGACTTCCGCGTCAGCCACGTCTTCGTCCGCCGGGACGGCGACTGGGCGATGGCGAACATCCAGCTGAGCCTCACGACGCCGCCGGGCCCTCCTCCGCAGGGCTCGTCCTAGCCCCGCGGCGGGTCCAGGGCGACGACGGCGTCGGGTTCGAGCACCCGGAAGGTGAAGCTCTCTTCCAGGTACAGGGTCACGTCTTCGGCGTCGTGGCTCCGGTAGCCGATGGCGATGTCCTGACCGCTGTCGAACACGAAGTCGTCGCCGCGTTGGCTGAGCACCACACCGCAGTCGATACCGGGGGCCCACACGACCGGGCCCTCGAGGATCTGGTGCAGATGCTCGAACAACGGGTAGCCGCCGTGCTCGGTGGCTTCGACGATCGCGGTGTAGATCTCCGGCGCGATCGCGAGACCGTACGGCCCGCCGATCCCGGCCTCGCGCAGGACGTCGACCGCGGCGCGATCTCGGCCGGGTACCGGTTCGGGTCGTGCTCGAGCGAGATCGGTTCGTGCGTCCCGACCTCGACGAGCCCGCGGATGCCGGCGTCGGCATAGCCGTGGAAGACGGCGCGGTTCTCGGCGCGCGCCAGTGCCGACGCCGCCTCGTCGAGGGCCGACAGGTCGACGTCGCGGGCGCCGCGGTCGACGTCCTCGAGCTCACGACGCGACACGGTGAACTCGGCGCGCAGCTCGACCAACGGCAGCACGACCCGCTGCGTCGCCGTCAGCCCGGAGCCCGGTTCGGCGATCGGACGGGCGCGGCCGAGGTTCACCGCCGAGAGATCCCACCCGCTCGGTCCGGTGAAGTCGACCAGCTTCCGGGCCGCGAGCTGCGTCTTGAGCTTCGGGGTGACGTCGTCCTCGATGGCCGCCCACGCGGCGTCCGAGATGGGCGCCAGGCCGCGCAGGAGGTGGTCGCTCATGACCCGCTCCGCAGGCTGCCGATCGCCAACCCGGTCCCACGCGGCGCCGGCGCCGACTCCGTGTCACCGTCGTCCTCGACCGACACGATCGGCCCCGTCGTGAACAGGTAGGTCCGCAACTGCGCGTCGAGCGCCGGATCCTGACGGCGAACCCATTCGAGCGCCATGGCGGCGTGCTCCTTCTCGTCGTCGCGGTTGTGGGCGAGGATCGACGCCAGACCCGGGTCGTTGGTCGCCCGCACCCGTTGGTCGTACCAGTCGATCGCCTCGAGCTCTTCGATCACCGATTCGAGCGCGCGATGGCGATCGATCGTCGCGTCGTCGAGGAGCTCGGCGGGCTCGTGGAGACCTTCGTGGGCCATGGTTCCGTCCTCCGGGAGGCGTTGGGCGCGGGCAGGGTCCGTGCACTTTGGCACGCAGCGTGCCCAGCGACAACGCTGGGGGGACATGCGTCGGCCTCGGGTGGTGATCGTGGGTGCGGGGTTCGGTGGGATCTCGGCCGCCCGCGCGCTGGCGGACACGCCGCTCGACGTCACGATCGTCGACCAGCACAACTTCCACACGTTCTCGCCCCTCCTGTACCAGGTCGCGACTTCGAGCCTCGCGCCCGATGACATCGCGCCGAACCTGCGCAGCATCGTGCGTGACGAGCCCAACATCGAGGCCCGTGTGAACACGGTGCGCGGCGTCGACTTCGACCGGCGGGAGGTGCTGGTCGATCGCGGCGCCCCGCTCACCTACGACTACCTGGTCCTCGCCGCGGGCGCGGTGAGCAGCGACTTCGGCGTCCCGGGTGCCGCCGAGCACGCCATCCCGCTCAAGACCCTGGCCGACGCCAGCAAGATCCGCAGCTCGGTGCTGACCCGGTTCGAGGAGGCCGACGCCGATCCGTCGCGCGTCGACGACGGCACCCTGACGTTCGTGGTCGCCGGCGGCGGCCCCACCGGGGTCGAGCTCTGCGGAGCCCTGGGTGAGCTGATCGCGATCGTGCTCCGGAAGGACTTCAAGCGTCTCGACGTCGGCCGGGCGCGCGTCGTGCTGGTCGAGATGACCGAGCACCTCCTGGGCTCCTTCTCTCCCCGCTCGCGTGCGGAAGCGAAGGTCGAGCTGGCACAGCGTGGCGTCGAGGTCCGCCTCGGGGTGCCGATCGCGGCCGTCGCCGGCGACAAGGTGGAGCTCGCCGACGGCACCGTCATCCCGACCCGCACCGTGCTGTGGACCGCGGGTGTGAAGGCCAACCCGGTGGCGTCCACCCTCTCGTTGGCCCAGACCGCGCGCGGCGAGATCGTCGTCCGGCCCGACCTCAGCGTGCCCGGACACCCCGAGGTGTTCGTCATCGGCGACCTCGCCGCGGTCGAGCGGGCCGGCGGCGACGCGTTCCCGCAGCTGGCGCCGGTGGCGATGCAGCAGGGCCGGTACGTGGCGCGCGGCATCGTGCGGCGGCTGCAGGGGAAGTCGACGAAGCCCTTCCGCTACGTCGACAAGGGCACGATGGCCACCATCGGGCGCCGCTCAGCGGTGGCCGAGCTCCCGCTCGGCATCCGGTTCGGCGGGACGCTCGGGTGGTTGAGCTGGCTCGGACTCCATCTCGTGTTCCTCATCGGGTTCCGCAACCGGGCCGTGGTGCTCCTGAACTGGGCCTGGAACTACCTCCGATGGGACCACGCCAACCGGGTGATCCTCTCCGACCCGGAGTGACGCCGCGACCCGGCCACCGCGGGCGCGCTCAGAACGGCCAGTCGGCGTTCCCGCCGCGCTCGAGCACCTGCATGACGGTGAACGTGGCGTCGGTGAACCCGCCGAGCGTGTACCGGCCGCGCTCGCCGGCCGGCAGCGCCGACGGGCGGTACCCCGCCAGGTCGAACGTGTACACGACCGGGACGTGGTCGAGACGCACGCGGGCCGCGTCGTGCTGCTGGTCGTCGGTGAAGATCACCGCGCGACGGTGCCGACGCGGATCGAACCAGCGCGCGATCGCGGTGTGCCCGTACGTCGCGTGACCGACCGAGCCGACCGCGCGGACGACCTTGTCGACGCCGGAGAGCACCGACGCACCTCGGAGCCCCCGGAGCCGCGCGTTGTCGGAGCCGTAGATCACCACGTCGACGTCATCAGCGCGCGCGGCCGTCGCCATCGCCATCACCGCCGCGACCTCGACTCGCTGCAGGCGCGAGCGGTTGGAGACCCGCGCCTGCATCGAGCCCGACGTGTCGACGACGACGAGCGTGCCGTCCAGCGCGGGGATGTTCGCCACCGTGTGGTCGAGCGTGCGACCGAGCGCGAGCTTCCAGGTGTCGGACGGCGCGTGCTGGTACGCCGCCCAGACCTGGTACGGGAACAGGCGCGCCGCCGCCACCTCGTGCGCGTCGGTGATCTTCGCGACCACCGCGTCCACGGCGGCGGCACCGATGCCGGCCTGGTCGAAGTTCCGCAGGTTCCGCACCAGCGCCATGGCCCCCATCGACGGGATGACCGCCTCCCACGCCTCGGCGTCCATGCCGCCCGGCAGCCAGCCCGACAGCCGCTCCCACGAGAACCCACCCTCGGCGAGCGCGCCGGCGCCGCGCCGCCGCAGGTGCGAGCGGCGCTCGTCGGGCGGCACCGCGTCGAGCGCGGCAGCCGCCGCGAGCATCGGCAGCACCGCCGGATCGGCAACTGCGTCGTCGTGGTGCCGACGGTCGAGCAGGTACGCGAACAGGGCCGACTGCGCCTGATCGCGCGGCGACGGATGCGTGAGCTCGATCACGTCGCCCATCCGGATCTGGCGGCCGAGGCCGTCGTAGCGCAGTGCGGCGCGCTCCGTGTAGAGGCGGCGGACCGCGTCGGCGACGCCGCGCTTGATCGGCATCGGCAGGTTGCGGCCGTGGTTGGTGAACCAGTAGCCGAGCATCTCGGCCGGCTCGTCGGCCCGCCGGAGGGCGCGCGCGACGACGCCGCGGCCACCGGCGCTCCCCGCGGCGACGTATTCCGCCGCCATGACGACGGAGGCCGATCGCATCAGCATCGTCTCCCGCAGGTACTGCGCGAGACCGACCTTGCCCGCCGCGACGTCAGCGCCCGCGATGAACGCCGGGTCCGACGCGGTCACCTCGCGGACGAGCTCCAGGAACCGCGCGTCGCGCACCGCGGCGCGCTCGTAGAAGGTGTCCTCGCCGACCATGTTCGTGGCCGCCAGGAGGAAGAGCTCCGAGCGCGGCTCGCGCGCGTACCCGACACCACCCTCGTGCGTGAACAGGCGCGCGGCGCGCGTGCGGATCGGCGCGGCGAGATTGGCGCGCCACGGGTTGCGCTTCGTACCGGAGAACTTGGCCATGTCGTGCTACCTCACTTCGTGTCGTCGAACGGAAGGCCGGTCAGTGAACCGAGTGGACGAGCGGCGCCGATTCGAACGGCAGGCCGTGCGGCCCTTCACGCCAGAGGAAGTACGCCCATCCTCCGCAGCTGACCGGGGTGGAAGAGACGGCCTGGGAACCGGAGCGGTGGAGGACTGTCCGGTGCTCTGCCAGTTGAGCTACGCCCGAAGGCGGCGGGACTCGAACCCGCAACCACAGGGTCCAAGAAGGAACCCCCACCTGCGCAGCAGGCCGACTCGAGTGTCAAGGTGCGCGACCACTGCAGAGGCATCGATTGGCTGCGAGGCCAGGGCTCGAACCCGGAGCTCCTGCTTCAGGGGCAGGCGTGGTACCAGTTCCACCACCTCGCACGGGATGGATCGGTCGGTCTGGACGGAGAGATTCGAACTCCCAACCTCCGGCTTCCGAAGCCGGCGCGCTCCCGTTGCGCCACGTCCAGGTGTCGTGAGTACTGACGGCGGGAGTCGAACCCGCACTGACGGCGGTCTGAGCGCCGTGCCTCTTCCAATTGGGCTACGTCAGCGTGGAGTGTCTCGCGGGGTGGACCGTGCGGGACTCGAACCCGCAACCTTCTCCTTGCAGGGGAGCTGCGCTTCCGATTGCGCCACCGGCCCATGGTGGCGAGGGCGGGGATCGAACCCGCCTGCAGGGCGTATGAGGCCCCGCTGATCACCAGATCCCTCGCGGTGTGACCGGCCGGACTCGAACCGGCTTCCTCCGGGGCCACGACCCGGCGTCTCGACCACTTCGGACCTCGGCCACCGTCGACGAGGAGGGACTCGAACCCCCGGCTTCCTCCATGTGAGGGAGGCGGTCTGCCTGCTGACCTACTCGTCGTGTGCGTAGGGCGTCGTGGAGTCGAACCACGTCGTCCCGCGGTATCAGCGCGGTGCCTTCCCCATCTGGCTCACGCCCCGTGCGTGGGTGGTCCCGGGAGTGCTCGAACCTCCCCCTGCCGGGTTTCGACCGGCCGCTCCACCGTCAGAGCTTCGAGACCATTGCGCAGTCGATCGTGGTGCCGCCCGGGTACCACGCGACCGGAGGAAAGCCCTTGCGGGCCGTCACTGAAGGAGGTGAAGGAACCCCCGGTCTTCGCATCGGGCGGCATTCGGGCCGGCGGCGGGGATCGAACCCGCTGCCTCTCGGGTACGGGCCGAGCGTCCTTTCCTTCAGGACCTCGCCGGCACGGTGTGGTCGGAGGGAGTCGAACCCTCTCCTTCGGCATGGGGCGCCGACGTGCAACCGGTGACACCTCGCCCACGGGTCGCTCGCTACGGCCCGGGATACCCGGGCCGCTCACGCTCGCTTCCTGCCCACGGGTCGCTTCCTGCCCACCGACCGCCCCCGCCCGGCCCGCTCCGGGCGGGGGCTTCTCGCGGTGCCGTGTCAGGTGCCCTTGTAGTTGAGGACCTGACGCAGCGTGTGCAGGACCTCGACCAGGTCGGCCTGGTCGGCCATGACCTGGTCGATGTCCTTGTACGCCGCCGGGATCTCGTCCAGCAGCGCGTCGGCCCGGCTCGACAGCCACACCTTCCCCGCCATCTGCTCGGCGAGATCGGTCGCGGTGAAGAGCTTCTTGGCCTGGGTGCGGCTGTGCCGCCGGCCCGCACCGTGCGAGCACGAGCGCCAGCTCGCCGCGTTCCCCTTGCCGGCCACGATGTAGCTGCGCGTGCCCATCGAGCCCGGGATGACACCGAGATCGCCGGTGTCGGCCCGGATCGCGCCCTTGCGGGTCACCCACAGCTCGCGACCGTCGTGCACCTCGCGCTGGGTGAAGTTGTGATGGCAGTTGATGCGCTGCGTCTCCCGGCCGAAGCCGAGGAACGCGAACACCTCGCGCATCGCGTTGTCCATCATCTGGTCACGGTTCGCCCGTGCGTACTCCTGCGCCCAGAGCATGTCGGCGACGTACGCCTCGAACTCCGGGGTGCCCTCGGTGAAGTACGCGAGATCCGGGTCCTCGAGCCGAAGCTCGAGTGCCTTCGCGAGGTTCCGCGCCGTGGCGATGTGCATCGTGGCGAGCTTGTTGCCGATGCCACGACTGCCCGAGTGCAGCACCACCCACACGCGGTCGCGCTCGTCGACGCAGAGCTCGAAGAAGTGGTTCCCCGAACCCAGGGTGCCGAACTGCTTCGCCGCTCGGTGCGCCTGGTCGTCCGACAGCTCGGTGGCCGGGCGGTGCGCGGCGAGCCAGCGCTCGGCGTTCTCCGCGACCGCGTCGTGACCGCGCCCCACCCCAGCAGGGATCGCGTGCTCGATGCGGCCGAGCAGCGGCTCGAGCGCGTCGGGGAGCTGCTCCTCGGTGACGTCGAGCTCGGTGGCGATCATGCCGCAGCCGATGTCGACACCGACCGCCGACGGGATCACCGCGCCCGTGGTCGGGATCACCGACCCGATGGTCGCGCCCTTCCCGACGTGTGCATCGGGCATGAGCGCCACGTGACCCTCGACGATCGGGAGGCGAGCCGTCTTCTGTGCCTGCTTGATCGTCTGCTCGTCGATCTCGCTCGCCCACGAGATGAGCTTGTCGTTGATGTTGGTGGGCATGCTCGCCCCCTTTCCTCGCTCGGGTTCCGCTTCGGAACGTGGTGGGTGTGGCCGGAGGGACTCGAACCCTCATCGCCGGCGTGGCACACCGGCATCCTCGCCGTTTGGACGACGACCACGTGGTGCGATGGACGCCCGGGAGGGACTCTCACCCTCGTCTCGCGGTCTGCAGCCGCGCGCCTGAATCCTCGGCCACCGGGCGTTGCGCTGCCAGGGAGGGGCTCGAACCCCCGCCTTCCGGGTAACAACCGGACGTCTTCCCGCTCGACTACCTGGCATGGTCGACTCCGCTGCGCTGTCCCGCTCTCCGAGCACAGCTTCGCTTCGTCTCGTCCTGGCATGGTCGACTCCGCTGCGCTGTCCCGCTCTCCGAGCACAGCTTCGCTTCGTCTCGTCCTGGCATGGTCGACTCCGCTGCGCTGTCCCGCTCTCCGAGCACAGCTTCGCTTCGTCTCGTCCTGGCATGGTCGACTCCGCTGCGCTGTCCCGCTCTCCGAGCACAGCTTCGCTTCGTCTCGTCCTGGCATGGTCGACTGCTGGACTCCATGAGTACCGCGACGGGGACTCGAACCCCGCTCTCCGGGTTGAGGGCCCGGTGTCTTGACCTCTCGACCATCGCGGCGTGTGGAGGAAGCGGGGCGACTCGAACGCCCAAGGGCCTCGCGACCCCTACCTGTTTTCGGGACAGGCTCCTCATCCAGCCGGATCGCTTCCACGAGCGGAAGGGGTGGGACTCGCACCCACACGGGCTGTCGACCCGTACCCGCGTAGCAAACGGGCTCCTCATCTGGCCGGATCCCTTCCGTGGGGCCCTCGGTGGGAGTCGCACCCACGACCTCGTCCGTACCAGGGACGTGCTCTCGCTCCTGAGCTACGAGGGCAAAGCTGGCCTCGCCGCCCCCATCGGTCGACGCCGCGAGCGGCGTCTCCTCCGGCGAGGCCGGCAAAGCTGGCCTCGCCGGCACGATTCGAACGTGCGGCCTCCGCCTTCGGAAGGCGGCGCTCTGCTCCGCTGAGCTACGGCGAGGTGGTGTCGACGGCAGGGGTCGAACCTGCAACCTCCGGATTCGTAAGCCGGCGCCTTCTCCATTCGGCTACGTCGACGAGCGCGCCACCGACGGGATTCGCACCCGCGACCTCCGGCTTGACGGGCCGGCGCTCCACCTGACTGAGCTACGGCGGCTCGGTACGCGCCCTGGGCCTCGAACCCAGTCTGTTCCGGGGTAAGAGCCCGGTGCCCTACCAGTCAGGCGTGACGCGCATGTGTGGGTCGGTCGGCGGCGCGACCGCGCGACCGACCCTTCCCGGGACCGCCGTGACGCGGTCCCGGGGACGATGCCTCTGCAGTTGTCAAGGAGCTGGTGCCCGGACTGGTGGTCCGGTGTGCGCACGCCCGGAAGGAGTCGAACCTCCGGTCGTCGGTGTTGGAGACCGCGACGTCGCCGTGACTCGAGCGCAGGATGAGGGACGCGCGCATGACGGTCGTGCGCGCGGTGACGAGCAAACGCGGGTGAGCTGCGGCGCGGAGCCTGCGTGCTACCAGCGCTCGTCGGGCTTGCCGACTTTCACGGCCTCCCGACGCTCCGACCGCTCCTCGTGTCCGAGAAGCGAGCCGGGCTGGCACGCGTGCGCGCCGAAGCTCAACGGGGTTTGCTCCCGGAGCAACGATTCGGCGGTGGACATGCGTGCCATAGGAGGGACATCATGCCCGAGTACGACGCGCGCGTCAACGGATTTTTCGATTCGACGTGTCGCTGTCGGTTGCACGCGCGCCGTCCGTCGGGATAGCACAACGACATGGACTTCCCCGCCGACCTCACCGACGATCCCTACTACCACCTCGCGCAGACCGGACCGTATGCACCGGCCATCGGCGCCGCGCTCATCACGATGGTCGAACCACACGTCGGCCACGAGCATGCGTACAACCGGTGGTACGAGGACGACCACTACAACGCGGGCGCGATGGCATTCCCGTGGATGTGGGCGGGTCGCCGCTGGGTCGCGCCGGTCCCCTACCAGCAGGTGCGGTACCCCGCGGACTCGGCGATCGCGCAGCCGCTCGAGGCCGGCAAGTACATCTCCACGTACTGGATCACCGAGGGGCAGTACGAGAACCACCTGAGGTGGGCGGTCGGGACCAACCACCGCTTGTTCGCGGACGAGCGGGTGTACCTCGAGCGCGACCACACGTTCACGTCGTTCCAGCGGTACCGCGGTCCGATCTACCGCGACGCCGACGGACCACGCGACATCCACGCGCTGGACTACCCGTACGGCGGCCTCGTCGTCGAGGTGATCGATGCTCCCGACGCGGACGCGCGTGAGCAGCTGCTCGAGTGGCTGGGCCGCGAGCGGGTGCCGCAGCCGGGCTCACCGGTGGCGATGGGGACCGTCTTCGCGCCGATGCCGCTCCCGGCCGACAAGCAGCCGTACGTCAAGGACGTCGAGGGCGTCGACACCCGCCTCACCATCCTCTGGTTCACCGAGGGCGACTCGCTCGACGCCTGGGGTGAGTTCGCCGGCGCCGGCGACCTGGTCACGGCATCGGGGCTCGGGCGGGTCGAGCTGATGGCGCCATTCATCCCCACGCTGCCCGGTACCGACCGGTACGTCGACGAGCTGAGGGCCTGACCGGGTTCGTCTCGCCGGCGCCGCGGTTGTCACCGAGTTGTCATCCGCCGGATCGCATGTTGGTCACGGAGTGCTTCGTTGGCGGTCACGGCGACAGGTAGAGGAGGACGGCATGACCAGCGTCCAGATCGACCGGCAGGCCGAGAATTTCGGCTTCCGGCTGGAACACATGGAGATGGATGGCGTCATGGTGTGGCAGTGGCAGCGGGGCCAACGGCACTCGCCGCCGTTCCTGAACGCCGATGCCGCCCGTTCCTGGATGGACGAGGCCCTGCGCACCGCGAGCCTCTTCAACGACTGACCCTCAGCACCACACGGCGCCGAGGCGCGCCGCCACGAGGCTGAGCGCCGCCAGCGTCAGCAGTGGGCGCCGGCCCGGCGCCCACTTCGCCATCCGTCGCGCGACACCGCGATGCGGCATATGCGATCATCTCGACCCCCGGCAGATTGGTGTCCGTCCCGGGTCTCCACGCGAGATCCCGGAAGAGAGCCGAGGATCAGGATGCGCTCGTTCTCGCAGTCCGGTGCACGTCGCGGCTGATGCACAACGCCGCGTTTCTCGCTGCGACCGCGTCCGTTCTCGTCGCCGGCCTCCTCGTCGCGATCCGGCTCCGCCTGCCGTCGCGGCTGGACACGCTGCTCGCCTGGGGGATGCTGTGCGTGGGCGAGGTCGTCGGCCTCGTCCTCCTGCTGGGCTGGGTCGGGGTGCTGCGCACCGGCTGGCTCCTGCTCGGGAGCCTGGTCGTGCTCGTCATCGTCGGCTTCGGCGTGCGCGGACCGGCGTTCTCCGGCGCCCGGGCCGAGACCCGCACGAAGCTCCGCGCGTTCCGGACCGAGCTGACGTGGACCAACGTCCGCAGCGCGCCGCTGGCCGCGTTCCTGGCGGCCCTGGCGGCGGGACAGGTCGCCTGGTGCGGGTTCGCCGCGTGGGCGCTGCCCCCCACGGGATGGGACACCCTGACGTACCACATGCCCGCGGTCGCGTACTGGGTGCAGCGCGGTCAGATCGTGCGCACGCCGTACGAGATCTTCACCAACGTCTACCCCTTCAACGGGGAGCTGACGTTCGCGTGGCCGGCCGTGCTCCTCCGTTCGGACGCGCTCGTCAACCTCGGACAGATCCCGTTCGCCCTGTTGGGTGCCGCGGGGACGGCGGTCATCGCGCGCACTGTCGGCGTCCGCCGATCCGGTGCCGTCGTCGCCGCGAGCCTGTTCCTCCTGGCGCCGGTGGTGGCGCAGCAGATGGCGGTGCCCTACGTCGATCTGGCCCTGGCCGGGTCGTTCCTGGCCGCGTTCGCCTTCCTCCTGCGGGGGCTGCAATCGCTCGGTCTGCTGCAGGGCGGGAGTGCATCGCAACGACAGTCACGACTGGTCGTCGTCTACCTGGCGCTGACGGGCGTCGCGGCGGGGGTCGGCGTGGGGAGCAAGGAATCAGGGCTCGGGTACCTCGGGGTGTTGTCGCTCGTCGTCGTCGGCGCGCTCGTCGCCGCGTGGGCGCGGGGTCTGCTCGGCCCGGCGCGCGCGCTCCGTCTCGTGGCCGCGCTCGTCGTTCCCGTCCTGCTGCTGGGGACGTTCTGGTACACGCGCAACCTGATCGAGCACGACAACCCGCTCTACCCGTGGAACGTGGAGGTCGCCGGCGTCGTGCTCCTGCACGGCCCGCAGGGGGATCCCAACGAGAGCGTGATCGTGGCCCGCAACCAGGTACCGGCGTCCATCGCGGACGACACCGCGCTGGTCCAGCTCGCTCGATCGTGGATCCACGAGCCGCAGACCAAGTACAACTACGACCTCCGCCTCGGTGGGTCGGGACTCCTGTGGATCCTGGCTGCGGTGCCGGCGCTGGCGGTGTTCACCGTCCGGTGCATCCGGCGGCGCCGGGACATCCTCTTCCTGTTCCTCGTGCCGTTCGCGGTGATCCTCCTGCTGCAACCGGCGAACTGGTGGGCCCGGTTCACGATGTTCTTCCTCGGCGCCGGGTTCGTCGCACTCGCGGCCGAGCTCGAGCACCTGCGCCGGTGGCGACCGAAGGTGTCACGACTCGTCGAGGTCGCGATCGCGATCATCGCGTTGGCGACGTTCGCGCTCGTGAACCACCGGATCGCGGTCGCCGGTGTGCGCACCACGCTCGACCACGCGACCCAGAGCATCGACAGTCGGTCAGCCGCCGAGTCGCTCGAGACGAACGGCCAGTTCCGATGGCTCTCCGCCATCCCGTCGACGGCGACGATCGCCACGCGTCTCGCCGAAACGGAGAACGGGTTCGTCTACCCGCTGTTCGGCCGTCACTTCGAGCGCAAGGTCGCGATCGTGCGCGGCCGCGACCGGGCCGCGCTCCTCGGCCAGCTCGACCACGTTGCGCAGCTGCGCTACGTGCTGGCCGAGGCCGGCAAGCCCCTCGACCGGGCCCTGCGGAGCGAACCCCGCCGGTACACACTGGTCCGCCGCCAGGGCGCCCAGCGCATCTACCGCGTCAACCGACCGCTTCCGGTCAACCGGTGAAGACGGGGAGCTGCTCCCAACCCCGGACGGTCGTCGTGTGGGCCTGGACCGCGTGGTCCCAGTCGACCTCCCACTTCGGGAAGCGCTTGAGCACCTCCTCGAGCGCGATGCGTCCTTCGAGCCGCGCCAGGTGACTCCCCAGGCAGAAGTGGATGCCGTACCCGAAGGTGAGGTGGTGGTCGATCTTCCGGTGGATGTCGAAGCGGTCCGGGTCTTCGAAGTGACGCTCGTCGCGGTTCGCCGCCGCGGTCAGGAGCAGGAGCACCGCGCCTTCGGGGACGCGCTCGCCATGGTGCTCGACCTCGCGCGTCACGGAGCGGGCCTGCACCGGTGACGGCGCTTCGAAACGCAGCAGCTCCTCGATGGCCTGCGGGACGAGGCCGGGGTCGTCGACGAGCTCCTGGCGCTGGTCGGCATGCTCGGCGAGGACCTTGCCCGTCCACCCGATCAAGCGGGTGGTCGTCTCGTTGCCGGCCGCGTTCAGGAGTCCGACGTAGTTGAGGACCTCGTCCCGGGTCAGCGTGCGTGTGCTCCCGGTGTCGTCCTCGAACTCCGCGTTGAGCAGCTCGGTCATGAGGTCGTCGGACGGATTCTGCGCGCGCCACTCGATGTAGTCGGCGAAGTCGTCACCGAAGGACCGGATCCCGTAGGTCGCGCTGTCGGAGTCGGGCATCTCGCTCGACTCCATCTTGAAGCCGGCGTCGATCCGCTCCCGGATCGCGTCCTGGTCGTCCTCGGGGATGCCGAGCAGCATGCCGATGGTGCGCATCGGCATCTGGGCGCCGAGATCGAGGATGAAGTCGAACCGCTCCGAACCGACGTACGGGTCGAGCGTGCGGGCGCAGAACTCGCGGACCTTCGGCTCGATGTCGGCGATGCGCTTGGGCGTGAAGACACGGCTGAGGAGCGACCGGTGCAGGTCGTGCGCCGGTGGATCCTCGAACAGGATGTTGCCGGGCGGCATCTCGATCCCGCTCTTGATGATCTCCAGGACGGAACCCTTGCCCGAGATGTACGTGCGCCAGTCGACCGAGCACCGCTCGACGTCGTCGTAGCGACTCAACGCGTAGAAGTCGTACTTCTCGTTGTAGTAGAGCGGTGCTTCGTCGCGGAGCCGCTTCCACACCGGATACGGATCGGTGTCGATGTCCCAGTCGTAGGGGTCGTAGTAGGCGCCGCTCATGACCGCCTCTCCACCTCGGTTCGACCGCAGCGTAACTGATGCCGAGGAACGCGTCCGGCCTGGTTCAGACGTTCCGGCGGTAGCGACCGCCGACTTCGAACAGCGCCTGAGTGATCTGCCCGAGCGAGCAGGAGCGGACCGCCTCCATCAGCGTTGCGAAGACGTTGCCGCCGTCGAGCGCGGTCTGCTGCAGCCGGTCGAGCATGCGATCGCGCTCGTCGGCGTGACGGGACTGGAAGTCGCGCAGTCGCCGCAGCTGGTCCTGCTTCTCCGCGTCGTCGGAGCGGGCGAGCTCGAGCACGTCGGGCACGGGAGCATCGCTGGGGCTGCGGAACGTGTTGACGCCCACGATGGGGATGGAGCCGTCGTGCTTCCCCGTCTCGTACAGGAGCGACTCGTCCTGGATCCGCCCCCGCTGGTAGCCCGTCTCCATCGCGCCGAGCACGCCACCGCGGGTGGAGATCGCCTCGAGCTCGGCGAGGACCGCTTCCTCGACGAGATCGGTCAGCTCCTCGACGACGAAGCTGCCCTGCAGGGGGTTCTCGTTCATCGCGAGCCCCCACTCACGGCTGATGACGAGCTGGATGGCGAGGGCACGCCGCACCGATTCGGGGGTCGGCGTCGTCACCGCCTCGTCGTACGCGTTCGTGTGGAGCGAGTTGGCGTTGTCGTAGATCGCGCACAGCGCCTGCAACGTGGTCCGGATGTCGTTGAACGACATCTCCTGCGCGTGCAGCGATCGTCCCGACGTCTGGATGTGGTATTTGAGCTTCTGACTCCGCTCGTCGGCTCCGTATCGTTCTCGCAGAGTGATCGCCCAGATGCGACGGGCCACGCGGCCGAGGACCGTGAACTCGGGGTCCATGCCGTTCGAGAAGAAGAAGCTGAGGTTCGGCGAGAAGTCGTCGACGGCCATGCCGCGCGCGAGGTACGACTCGACGTAGGTGAAGCCGTTCGCGAGCGTGAAGGCGAGCTGCGAGATCGGGTTCGCGCCCGCTTCGGCCATGTGGTAGCCGGAGATCGACACGCTGTAGAAGTTCCGCACCTCGTTGGCGATGAACCATTCCTGCACGTCCGCCATGCACCGCAACGAGAACTCGGTCGAGAAGATGCAGGTGTTCTGGCCCTGGTCCTCCTTGAGGATGTCGGCCTGCACCGTGCCGCGGACCCGACGCAGCACCTCGCTCGGATCGAGCTCGGGATGCTGATCGATGGCGGCATTGAGGTACATCGCGAGGATCGTGGGCGCCGGCCCGTTGATCGTCATCGACACCGACGTCGTGGGCTCGACGAGATCGAAGCCGTCGAACAGCACCTTCATGTCGTCGAGCGTCGCGATCGAGACACCCGAGTTCCCGACCTTCCCGTAGATGTCGGGCCGCTCGTCCGGATCGAACCCGTACAAGGTCACGGAGTCGAACGCCGTCGACAGACGCGTCGCGGGCTGGCCCCGCGCGAGCAGGTGGAACCGACGGTTGGTGCGCGCCGGACCACCCTCTCCCGCGAACATACGCGCCGGGTCCTCGCCCTGGCGCTTCAACGGGAAGACTCCCGCGGTGAACGGGAACCGACCCGGCAGGTGCTCGCGCCGGACGAACCGGAGCAACTCGCCGTCGTCCTCGTAGCGAGGGATCGCCACTCTGGGCACCGACGTCCCCGACAGCGACGTGCGCGCCTGGCCGGCGACCGCGTCGACCGCCTCGGGCCACTCGTCGAGCAGCGGATCGCGGCCGGGGAGATGAGCCTCGACGTCGACCCCGAGCACGTCCTTCGCCGTCAGCAGGTGCTGGCGGCGCCGGGCGAGCGCGACCCGTTCCTCGGTCTCGGCGTGATACCGGCGCACGGTGTCGGCGACGTCGGCGAGGTACCGCTCCCGTGCCGGGGGCACGACGACGGTCGAACCGGTCGACACGTCGGTGTCGACGCGCGCCAGCGTGCCGGGTGGGAGATCGAGCACCGACCGGAGGTACTGGTACACCGCGGTCACGCCGTCGTCGTTGAAGCGAGCCGCGATCGTGCCGAACACCGGAACGTCCGGCCGCTCGCGAGCCACCTGCCGACGCACGTCTCGGAGCGCGTCCGGGCCGCCTCGGCGGTCGAACTTGTTGATCGCCACCGCGTCGGCGTAGTCGAGCATGTCGATCTTCTCGAGCTGGCTGGCGGCGCCGAACTCCGGCGTCATCACGTACAGCGACACGTCGGCGTACGGCACGATGCCCGCGTCACCCTGACCGATCCCGGGCGTCTCGACGATCACGAGGTCGAATCCCGCGGCCTTGCAGGCGTCGATCACACCGGACAGGGCCTCGGGCACCTCCCCGCGCGACGAGCGCGTCGCGAGCGACCGGAAGTAGACGTTCGGGACTCCGATCGAGTTCATCCGGATGCGGTCACCGAGCAGTGCACCGCCGCCCTTCCTCCGCGTGGGGTCGACGGCGATGACGGCGACGCGCAGCTTGTCCTCCTGGTCGCGGCGGAGCCGGTTCAGCAGCTCGTCCGTCAGCGAGGACTTCCCCGAGCCGCCCGTTCCGGTGATGCCGAGCACCGGTATGTCGCGCTCCGACCTCGGGAGGTCGACCGGGACGTCCATCTCCATGCACGTGATCGCGCGAGCGAGCGCGCGGTGGCTGCCGTCGAAGTCGACAGGTGAGCACTCGAGCGCGACGTCGCAGCCCTCGAGCATCGACATGACCATCCCGTCGAGACCGAGACGGTGACCGTCCTCCGGAGAGAAGATGCGGGTGACGCCGTACGCGTGCAGCGCCTCGATCTCGGACGGCACGATGACACCGCCGCCGCCGCCGTAGACCTTGACGTGTCCGTACCCTTCGTCGCGCAGGCGGTCGACGAGGTACCCGAAGTACTCGACGTGCCCGCCCTGGTACGAGCTCACCGCGACGCCGTGGGGATCCTCCTCCACGACCGCGGCCACCACTTCGTCGACCGAGCGGTTGTGCCCGAGGTGCACGACCTCCGCGCCGTGGCGTTGGAGCAGCCGCCGCATGATGTTGATCGACGCGTCGTGTCCGTCGAAGAGACTCGCGGCGGTGACGAACCTCAGAGGCATTACTAGGACATCCTAGTAATGCCTCACTTTCTCCAGCAAGCGGTAGAGCTGCCCGACCTCCCGATCGGACAGACCGATGTCGGCGAACACCGCCTGGTTCAGGACCTCCGTCGCGCGTTCGACCGTCCGCCGGCCGGACCGGGTGATGGCCGCCAACGTCGTCCGACCGTCGGTGGGATGGCGTTGGCGCTGGACGAATCCCTGGGCCTCCAGGCGGTCGACTGCGCTCGTGATGCTCGTGGGATGCACCTGCAGGCGGACCCCCAGCTTGCCGAGCGGCAGCTCACCGTGCCGAGTGAAGGCGAGGAGACGCAACAGCTCGAAGCGCGCGAACGAGAGGTCGAACGCGGCCAGCTTCTCGTCGACCCGTGCGAGCAGCACCTGCTGGGCTCGCATGATGGAGGTCACCACGCTCATCCCGGGTGCCGCGTCCCCCCACCCGTGCTCCGTCCACTGGCGGCGCGCCTCGGCGATCGGATCCACGCGCACAACGTACGCTCGGTCGGCCGGGCCGAACGGACCGTCGTCCGAGGGCCAGGGCGGCGCCCGCCGGCGGCCCCTCCGTCTCCGAGACGCGCGCCCAGGCGCCGAGTCGAGTGCGGAGTCGCCCCGGCAGGGGGGCACCGAGGCGACTCCAACCCCCTCCAGCCCCGGTGGGTGGGCGGCGCTGACGTCCCTTCTTCTATCAAGACTTATGATGAAAGGCCAGCCCGACGTGCGATCAGGGCAGCGGCCGCAGCACCGCCCATGCGTCGAGGACGGTGACGCCGAGGCCCACCTCGTGCACCGCGATCGGGTTGAGATCGAGCTCGGCGACCTCGTTGCGCGCCGCGATCGCCGCGACCCGGACGACGAGGTCCGCGAGCGCGTCGACGTCGGCCGCCCGCCCGGTGCGCGCGCCACCGAGGACGGACGCCAGCCGCAGAGCACCGACCGCCCTGACCGCCGCCGCGTGGTCGACGGGGAGCGGCAGAAAGCGGACGTCGTCGAGCAGCTCGGCGTAGATCCCACCCGCGCCGATCATGACGAGGGGCCCGAACGTCTCGTCGCGCAGCACGCCGATGATGACCTCGTGGCCCGCGTGCGCCATCCGCTCGACGAGCACACCGTCGACGCGCTCCCCTACTCGCTCGACGAGCTCGCGGAACACGTCGCCGGCGCGCGCGGGATCGACGCCGAGGGCAACGCCGTGGACGTCGCTCTTGTGCGCGAGGTCGATCGACACCACCTTCAAGGCAACGGGTCCACCCACCTCCTGCGCGATCCGTGTCGCTTCCTCGGCGGTGGTGGCCACGTCGCCCTTCGGCACGTCGATTCCCCAGGCCTGCAGCATCCGCTTCGCGTCGGGCTCCGTCAGCACCGTCCGGCCGTCGCGCGCGAACGACGACGCCGGCGGCCCGTGGGGCGGGGCGCCGGGCGCCACCTCGTAGGCGCCGCGCCCGGCTGCGACGAGGTGCTCGACCATCCGCGCGACCCGCACCGGACTCGTCGCCCACGCCATCCCCAGATCGGCGAGGAGGTCGATGCTCGCCTGCGAGGGTTGCGTGTAGGTGAGCACGAGCACCGGTGCCCGACGTTCGTCCATCAGCTCGGCGAACGCGTCTGACTCCCGTTCGAGGATGAGCGGGGCGGAGAGCGACGTGGAGAGGACGACGACGTCGACCACGGCAGCCTCGGCCAATGCTCGCACGGTCGTCGCCACGTTGGCGTCGCGGATCACGCGACCCGTGAGGTCGAGCGGGTTGCCCGGTCGACGCACCGTGGGCGCGGCGGCGGTGATCTGCGCTCGGAGCGCGTCGCCGAGGTCCGGGAGCTCGAGCCCGCGGTCGTCGCACGCGTCGGCGAGCCACACGCCCGCGCCGCCGGACGTGCTGGCGACACCGACGCGGGGCCCGCGTGCCGGCGCACATCGCGAGAGGACCATGCTCAGGTCGACGAGCTCCTCAAGATCGAGGGCCTGCAGCACACCGTGCCGTTCGAAGACCGCGTCGTAGGCGGCGCTCGAGCCTGCGAGCGCGGAGGTGTGCGACTCCGCGGCGCGCGACCCGGCAGCCGAGCGGCCGAGCTTGGCGACCGCGAGCTTCGTGCCGCGAGCAGCGGCGAGGGTTGCGAGCTCGCGGAAGCGCGGTCCGTCGTCCAGTCCCTCCAACACCAGCACCACCACGTCGGTGTGCTCGTCCTCGATCGCCAGCTCGAGGGCATCGAGCACGCTCACGTCGGCGCTGTTGCCGCAGCTGACCACGCGGCTGAACCCGATCCCCGACGCCGC
This sequence comes from uncultured Actinomycetes bacterium, assembly GCA_963819475.1. Lineage (GTDB taxonomy): Bacteria > Actinomycetota > Acidimicrobiia > IMCC26256 > DASPTH01 > DASUAS01. The sequence goes on along the minus strand of CAWFWE010000004.1, from coordinate 1,547,830 downwards.
GCCGGAGCTGAAGACCGCGAAGCCCAGCGCGCCACTCTGCGACACCACCGAGACGTTGCCCGGGATGGCACGGCCGAGCCCCCGGCGGAAGTCTGCAGCCGGGCTGAACGTGGCGCCGACTGCCGCGTGCAGGTCGAAGAAACCTTGGCAGTTCGGGCCGAGCACGCGCATGCCGGCCTTCCGCGCCGTCGCGATCACCTCGTCCTCGAGTGCGGCGCCGGCGGCGTCCTCCTCGGCGAAGCCGGCGCTGAAGATCGCCACGCCGGCGACGCCGGCATCGGCACACTCGCGCACGACGTCGGGCACGGCGGGGGCCGGCACGACGATCACCGCGAGGTCGACGGGTTCGCCGATCGCGGCCACGGACGTGGCCGCCGCGAGACCGGCGATCGTCTCGTGCCTCGGGTTGACCGGGATGACGCGGCCGGGGAAGCCGTGGGCGAGCAGGATGTCGACCGTCTGCCCGCCGTAGGTCGCGAGGTCGGGCGAGGCGCCGACCACGGCGATCGACGACGGTCGGAACATGCGGCGGAGGTGGTCGTCGATCACGCCGGAGCCCGTCGTGTGATCAGTGGCCAGAGCCCGTCGGCCCCACTCGCCGCGACCTGCTCGCCGAGCCACGCCGCCCACTCGTGCTCGGTCCCATACTCGTGCCGCCACCACCACAGTCGCCGCGTGAGTTCCCCGAGCTCGTACTCCGCGGTCATGCCGATCGCGCCGTGGGCCTGGTGCGCGAGCTTCGCGACGAGGGTCGCGGCCGCGCTCGTCTGCTGTTTCGCCACCGCCACCTCGAAGCCGGCGCGGTCACCGACCGCGATGGCGGCTCGGGCCGTCGTGGCCGCGGCGACTGCGTGCTCGACGAGCTGCACGACGAGCCCGGCGACCGCCTGGAACGTGATGACCGGCTTCCCGAACTGCACCCGGTCGTTGGTGTAGCCGACGGTCAGCGCCGCGATCCGCTCCATCGCGCCGGCCATGAGGGCGACGCGGCTGAGCGCGCCGCGGCGACGGATGGCGGCGACGTCGATGCCGTCGGGCAGGACGGCCACCTGCTCGCGGTCGAGCACGACGTCGACGTCGACGTGGTCACGCGGCTCGCGCGCCAGGTTGCGGCCCGGCGTGACGACGACCGCAGCGGTCGGCACGAGCGCCAGGTGGTCGCCCTCGTCGCCGGCGCACACCACGACGATGTGGGACGCGTGCGTGGCCCACGGCACGCGGGTGAGCGTCGTGACCAGTCGCGCGCCCCCGTCGTGACGCGCCAGGCCGTCGCCTCCGGGCGCCACCGCGAGCGTCGTCGGCCCGTCGGGGACGGCCATGCCGGCGGCGGCGAGCGTCCAGCCGGCGAGGATCCCCGTCTCGGCGACCGGCACCGGCACCGCGCCGGCGCCGAGCTCCCACAGCACGTCGCACGCGTCGGCGAGCGTGCCACCGGAGCCGCCGCGATCGGCGTCGACGCCGACCCACGGAAGGCCCGCATCGGCGAGGGCGCGCCACGTCGCTTCCGGCCAGTCGCCCGTGCGGTCGTCGCCGTTCGTCCACCGATCGGCGACGATCCTCGCGGTGAGCTCGGCGACCTCCGACCGGCTCATCATGCCGCCACCCGGCTCGCGGGCACTCCGCTCATGCATTCCCGCTCTCGTCGCTCCGCTCCGGGCCGCTCCGGCCCCGCTCCGTTGCGAGCCGGGATACCCGGCTCGCGGGCACTCCGCTCATGGCTTCAGCCCCCGAGCCGTCACGACCCGCAGGACCTCCGTCGTCCCGCCTCGGATCGTGAACGACGGCGCCACCACCACGGCTTCGGCCAGCAAGCTCTCGAACCCGTCCTGCGCCGCCGGATCGGGATCGAGCGCGGCGAGGGCGGCGAGCTCCGCGATCACGTCGACCACCCGCTGCTCGTGCTGCGTTCCGAGGTCCTTCACCAGCGACGCCGCCTGCGGCGTCGCCTCCCCGCGGTCCACCATCGCCGCGACCGACACGCCGAGCTGACGGATCGTCCACAGCGTCGCCACGAGGCGGCCGACGGCCGCGAGGTCGTCGTGGCCGTCGGCCCGGAACGCGAGGTATCGACGCAGGAGGCCGAACGCACTCAGGTACCGGTCGGGTCCGCCCCGCTCGAGCACCAGCTCCGAGCTGACCTGCGTCCACCCCGCGCCGGGTTCACCGAGGACCATGTCGTCGGGAACGAACACGTCGTCGAAGACGACCTCGTCGAAGTCGTCGGTGCCGTCGAGGAACCGGATCGGGTGGGCGGCGACACCCGGCGTGGCCGTGTCGACGATGAGCTGGCTGAGGCCGCGGTGCCGCTCGTCGCCCGCGGGGCCGGTGCGGCACAGCACCACGACGTAGTGGCTCCGGCTCGCGTGGCTCGTCCAGATCTTGGTGCCCGAGAGGCGCCATCCGCCGTCGACCTTCGTCGCCGCGCTGCGGACCGCGGCGAGATCGGACCCCGCGTCCGGCTCCGACATCCCGATCGAGAAGAAGCATCGACCGGCGGCGATCTCCGGGAGAAACCGCCGACGCTGCGCTTCCGTGCCGTGATGGAGGATCATCGGCCCGGTCTGCCGGTCGGCCACCCAGTGCGCCGCGATCGGTGCCCCGGCCGCGAGCAGCTCCTCGGTGACGACGAAGCGGTCCACCGCGCTGCGGTCCGATCCTCCGTAGGCCACGGGCAGCGCCATCCCGATCCACCCCCGCTCGGCGAGCGCCCGGCTGAACTCGGCGTCCCAGGCTCCGCCCATGCCGAGCCCGGGACGGAAGCCCGGCGGGAGCTGCTCGCGGAGGAACGCCCGCACCTCGGCGCGGAGCTGCGCCTCCTCCGGGCCGAGGGGCACGACCGGGAACGTGGGCAGGTCGACCATGGGCCCCTCGCTCGTCGATCAGCCCGTCGGCGCGCCGCGGTCCTCGTCGCGGCGCGCGTCGAGCATGGCGGTGATGGCGCGCCGGTCGACCTTGGAGCTCGGCAGGTACGGCACGTCGGCCTCGGCGAGGACCATGACGACGGTGGGCACCTTGTAGGGCGAGATCTGCGTGCGCAACCGCGCCCTGATCTCGTCGACGTCGACGGTGTGGCCCTCGTCGGGCACGATCGCCGCGGCGACCTCCTGCCCGAGGTCGTCGTGCGGCAGGCCGGCGACGACCGCGATCCGGACCTCCGGGAAGCTCTTGAGCACCTCCTCGACCTCGGCGGGCGCCACGTTCGCACCCTTGGTCTTGATCATGTCCGAGAGGCGCGTCCGGAAGTACACCTGGCCGTTCTCGAACGAGCCGAGGTCACCGGTGCGATAGAAGCCGTCAGGCGTGAACGTCGCCTCCCGCTCTCGTTTGTAGAGCCCGACGGTGAGCGCGTAGCCGCGGATCCAGTACTCGCCTTCCTCGCCGGGGGCGACGTCCTCGCCCGTTTCCGGGTCGACGACGCGTACGTCGAACGCGTCGATGCCCGACCACGGTCCGAACGTCTCGGTCATCCCGAACGGGGTGGGTGGCTGGCCCTTGCTGCTGACCGGTCCCTCCCACGGGCGCTTCGGAAGCGGGCGCAGCGTCTCGATGCCGAGGTTGGAGCCGTCCGGCGTACCGAACAACGACGTCAACGTCGTGAAGTTGCCGTTGAAGCTCGTGGCCCCTTCGCGCTTGGCCAGCGTGAGCGCGCTCTCGGCTTCGATCCGCTCGACGGTCAGCACGGCCGCCCCGCTCTGCACCGCGCCGACGACGGCCTGCACGCCTCCCACCCAGAAGAACGGCATGAGGCTGAGCGGGCGACCCGGGAACGACGCGTCCAGCGCGTGCCCGACCATGGGTGCGGTCTTGCGTACGACGGCGCCGTGGGTGTGGATCACGCCCTTCGGGTCCGAGGTGGTGCCCGACGTGAACACGACCACGAGCGGATCGGAGGGTCGCACCTCGGCCTCGACCGTCTCGAGCAGGGTGTCGTCGACGCCGTCGATCTCCTCGTCGGCACCGTCGGTCGTGATCTCGGAGCACTCGGCCCACGACCGCGCCGTCGGCCCGAGGAGGCGCACCGATCGCAGGTACGGGAGCTCGGCGATCCGGAGTCGGCCCGGCGCGGCCGACTCCAATCCGGGGATGGCCTCCTCGAGGAACGCCTCGTGGTCCTTGCCGAGCATCGTCGGGGAGGCGAGCAGCACGGCGACGTCGCCGAAGCGCATCGCCTTGCGCAGCTCCGCCGGGCGGTAGATCGTGCTGTAGGGCATCGTCAGCGCGCCGATGCGCGTCGCGGCCAGGAAGGTGACTGCCCACTCGGGCCCGGTCGGCATGTGCAGACCGACCCGAGTGCCCTTGCCCACGCCGGCCGCGAGCAACTCCTTGGCGAGCCGTCGCGATGCCCGTTCGGCGTCCCGGAACGAGATCCGCCGGTCGAGCATCACGATGTAGTCGTCGTCTCCGAACTCCCTCACGGCGCGTCGCAGCACGACCGGGATCGAGGGCTCGTACGGAACCTCCGGTACTGCCATGAGGACCTGCTCCTTCGTTCGGCTGGCGGCCCTTCAGCTGCCGGCCCTTCAGTGCGCGGCGCGGATGACGTCCTTGAACGGCACGTCCCTGTCGGCCGCGGCCTCCCGCGGCAGCCCGAGGACCCGTTCACCGATGTTGTTCTTCATGACCTCGTGCGTCCCGCCCGCGACCGACGCGGTACGACCCTTCAGGTACTCGAACAGTGGCACGCCTCCCGCGGCGTGCTCGGGGTCCCAGCCGATCGCGGCTTCGCCGCGCACCTCGAGGTCGATCTCGCTGCGCCGTTGCACCACCCGCGAGCCGAACATCTTCGCCATGTTGGCCATCGCCGGGTTGGTGTCGGCTCCCGCCGCGACGCGGCCGGCGAGCAGACCGGAGACGACGTTGTCGACGACGACCTCGGCGACGAGCTGGCGAACGACCGGGTCGCCGCCGAGCCCGGCCGTGTTCACGAGCTCCACGAGGTCGCGACCCGGGTCCGGGTCACCGCCGCGGTCCTTCTGGAACACCGGCCCGGTCAGGCCGGCGCCGGAGGTCATGAGCCTCGACGCGTCGAACATGGAACCGGCGACCGCCCACCCGTGGTCGACGCCTCCGAGCACGGCGTCGTCGGGAAGCCGGACGTCGTCGAAGAACTCCTGACAGAACTCCTCGTCGCCGCTGATCTGGCGCAGCGGCAGCAACGTCACACCGTGGGTGTCGAGTCGCATGCAGAACATCGTGAGGCCGGCGTGCTTCGGAACGTCCCAGTCGGTGCGGGCGAGCACCATGGCGTAGTCGGACCATTGGGCGAAGCTGCTCCAGACCTTCTCGCCGTTCAGCACCCACTCGTCGCCGTCGCGTTGGGCGCGCATGCGCACGGCCGCGAGGTCGGACCCGGCGTTCGGCTCCGACAGCAGTTGCACCCACAGCGCGTCGCCGCGAACCATCTCGGGCAGGTACCGCTCCTTCTGCGCTTCGGTACCGTGCTCGAGCAACGTCATCCCGAGGATCGCCAGGGTGATCTGGAACGCCTGCGACGGGAGATCGTACGGCGCGGCCTCCTCGTTGAACGCGAACTGGTGGTCGAGGGTCAGGCCCTGGCCCCCATGGCGTTCGTCCCACGCGATCCCGGCGAACCCGGCGGCGTGCTGGAGCCGTTGGAACGCGCGCGCCTCGGCCCAGTACTCCGCGTCCTCGGAGGTCAGGGAGCGCGCGCGCGGCGCGTGTGCCGCCAACCACGATCGGGCCCGGCCGCGGAAGTGGCCGAGATCGGCGTCGGCCGGGTCGACGGGCATCAGGCAACCACCCCGACCTCGTCGCAGAGCCGGTCGGCGTGCCACGCGGGCGAGCCGAAGAGCGCCCGGTTCGATCGCACCCGCCGGAGGAACAGGTGGGCGTCGTCCTCCCACGTCATCGCGATGCCGCCGTGGACCTGCATGCAGGTCTCGACCACATGCGGGCAGCGGCTCCCGACGAACGCCTTCGCGACGTGTACGGCGCGGACCGCGTCGCCGGCCTCGTCGGCGACCGAACGCACCGCGGCCCAGGTCGCCGCCTGCGCCGCCTCCACGAGCGTCGCCGCGTCCGCGAGGTGGTGCTTCACGGCTTGGAAGGAACCGATCGGCCGGCCGAACGCGAGCCGCTCCTTGGCGTAGGCGACGGTCTGCTCGAGCATCCGCGTCGTCGCGCCGACGGTCTCCGCGCACTGCAGCACGATCGCGAGCCGCAACTGGCGTGCGATCTCCTCCTCGCCACCACCGGGCGCGCCGAGGATGGCGTCGCGCTCCACCTCGACGTCGTCGAACCGCACCTGCGCGAGGCGCCGGCCGAGGTCCATCGTGTCCATGGCCGTCACGGTGACTGCGGGCGCGTCCCTCGGGACGAGCACCTGGACGATGCCGCCGTCGTCGGACCGGCACGTCACCAGGAGCTGCCCGGCGTTCTGGCCGTCCTGCACCCACCGCTTCGTGCCGGAGACGACCACGCGGTCACCGCTCGACCTCGCCGTCGTCCTGATGCCGCGCTCGTCCCACGCGCCGGGTCCGTCGGCGATCGCCCACGCCGCGACCGCGCGACCGTCGACCTGCGACGGCAGCAGCGCCCGGCGTTGGGCGTCCGACCCGACCCGGGCAACCGCGTCGATCACCACCGTCACCGCGAGGAACGGTCCCGGGTGGAGCGCCCGCCCCTGCTCCTCGGCGACGATCGCCGCCGCGACCACACCCTCTGCCGCCGCGCCCGCACCGCCGTATCCCTCCGGCGCGAGGAACGCGAACCAGCCAAGACCGGCCGCCTCCTCCCACACCTTCGGGTCGAACCCGGACGTGGTCGCGGCGAGCTCCCGCACCCGCGCCGTCGGACACCGGGACTCGAGGAACGCGCGCGTGCCGTCCCGGAGCATCAGCGCTTCGTGCGTCATCCCGACGTCCATGCCCGGGCCCGCTCAGGACACCGAGGGCCGCACGATCAGGCTCCGGGCGTTGTCGCGCATGATCTTGCGGACGGCCTCCGCGTCGAAGCCCGTGAGGTGCTCCGCGAACGAGGCCGGCTCGGCCAGGCCGTCGGTGTGCGGGTAGTCGGAGCCGAACATGATCCGGTCGACTCCGATCGCAGTGGCCAGCCCGGTGAGGTCCTCGTCCTCGAACGGCACGACCCGGAAGTGCCGAGCGAACGTCGCGATCGGATCCTCGTCGAGAGCATCGCGGCCGAAACGCTCGAAGGCGCGCAGCAGGTCGGGCACCCACGCGCAGCCGAGCTCGACGGTGGCGAAGCGCAACGTGGGGAACCGCTCGAACAGCCCGCCGTACACGAGGGCCGCGATCGTGTCGTGGATCGATCGATCCGAACCCGCGACGAGTCGGTGCAGCGGTGGGATGTTGCGGGCGGGGATGTTGACGTTGCCCCAGCCCCAGACCTTCGCCATCTCCCAGCGGTAGGCGTCGTCGGACGCGTGGTACAGCACGGCCACGTCGGCCTCGGCGACGGCGGACCAGAACCGGTCGAAGTTCGAGTCCGCGGGTGAGCGGCCCGCGATCGGACCGGTGCGGAGCTGGATCGCCAGCGCGCCGCGCGACACCACGAAGTCGAGCTCCTCGACCGCGCGCACCGGGTCGAGCAGCGAGACGAGTGGGATGCCGTAGATGCGTTCCTGGTAGTTGAAGCCCCAGTCGTCGTCGAGCCAGCGGTTGAACGCGTGCAGGTTCGCGTACGTCGCCTCGACATCGTCGGTCAGTAACGCCTCCACGCTCACGGCGAGGGTGGGAAAGAACAGGCTCGCTTCCAGGCCCTGCTCGTTCATGCGGTCCAGCCGCGCGTCGCGTTGGCGGTACTCCGCGCGCGGGCTCGAGGTCCGCCCGCCGCTGGACGGCCACGCCGGCCGCGCCCTGCTTCAGCCCACCCGGCTTGCCCACCATGTTGAAGGTGTGGTCCGCACCGACGAAGCGGTTCATGCGGTCACCGAAGATCAGCCGTTGCGCGCCGTCGTCCATGCGGACCCATCGCGGCGCCCGGTGCGCGATCCGGGGGTCGACATAGCGCAGGAAGGCGTCCTCGGACTCGTAGTAGTGGTTGTCGGCATCGAACAGGCCGAAGCCGAGCACTGCGCGGCCGGGCTCGGAGCCGGTCATCCTGTCCACCTCGCATCCTCCATTTCATTTAAAGAATAGGAGAACGCGGTGTCGTGGTCCAGTTCCCGCCGGCGGGGGCGCGCTACCGCCCGAAACGAACCGCCCGTGGGTCGACGGGCTCGGTGGGGTCCACGCCTTCCTGGTAGATGCGCTGGACCTCGTTGTGGTCGGTCATGGCCGCCGACACGCCCGCCTCGTCGCCCGCGGCGATGCACTCCGCGATCCGCTCGTGCGACTCGACCGACTCCAGGCGCTTGTCGGGCTTCGGGTACCGGCCGTGCCAGACGGTCTCGCTCACCCACTGCTTGAGATCGGCGCGCCAGACGCGCGCCAACGCGACCGTCACCAGCCGCAGTGCCTCGTTCCCGCATCCCTGCACCAGCGCGGCGTGGAACCGGTTCATCGTCTCGTTGAAGGTGAACGCGTCCCCCTCGGCGAGCTCCCGCGCCTCGGCGTTGATGGCCCGCAGCTCGGGGACGAGCGTGGCGTTGCGGTCCGGGCGGCGCGCGCACGCGATGCCGCACAGGGGCTCCATCATGCCCAGCGCCTCCGCCACCTCGCCCTTGGCCGCTCCCTCACTGCGCAGCACGAGTGCCATCGTGTACGCGGCCATCCGTGCGTTCGGTCGGTGGACGACCGCCCCGCCGATGTTGCCCCGCTGGACCTCGATGAGGCCCTCCGCCTCGAGGATGCGCAACGCCTCCCGCATCGAAGGACCGCTCACGCCGAACTGCTGGAGGAGCGCGTCGAGCGGCGGGAGCCGCTCGCCGTCCTTCAGCTCCCCCGCCAACACGAGCTCTCGGATGCGATCGGCGACGACGTCGGCGAGCCGGGGAAGGCGGACCTGGCCGTCGGCCATCTGACGTTGCGGAGGACTCTCCATGCTCATGAAGATTAGAAGGCTTTCGCGAGGGAGTCGGCGAACCGGCCCCGACCGGGCACCCGTCCGGTCCTCCGGGCGGCGGCGACGATCGGGGATACCTGATAATGCTTGAGGGAGTGACCTACACGGAGATCCTCTACGGCGTCGACGACCCGGTCGCCACGATCACGTTGGACCGACCTCATGCGCTCAACGCCTGGACGCCGACGATGGCCGCGGAGTTCGACGACGCCCTGATCCACGCGACGGCCGACCCTCGGGTCGTCGGGCTCGTCGTCACCGGCGCCGGTCGTGGCTTCTGCGCCGGTGCGGACCTCACCGTGCTGGCCGAGCGGGGCGCCGCCGGCGGTCCCGGCTCGCCGCAGCCGGACGCGGGCGACCCGACATGGGGCGAAGACTTCCGCGGTGTCTTCACCTCGATCCTCTCGGTCCCCAAGCCGGTGGTCGCGGCCGTCAACGGCGCGGTCGCGGGGATGGCGCTCGCCCTGATCCTGGCGTGCGACCTCCGGTTCATGGACGAGGACGCGAAGGTGACGACGACCTTTCGCCCAGCGCGGCCTCGTCGCGGAGTGGGGCACGAGTTGGCTGCTCCCCCGGCTCGTCGGTGCCGGCCATGCGCTCGATCTCCTGCTCTCGGCGCGCGTGGTCCAGGGCGTCGAGGCCGAGCGAGTGGGGCTGGTGAACCGGTGTGTCCCGACCGGAACCGCGCTCGAGGTCGCCACGGAGTATGTGCGGTCGCTCGCCGCATCGTGTTCGCCGGCCTCGATGGCGACGATCAAGCGGCAGGTCTACCAGCAGCTGCACGCCGGGCTCGGTGGCGCCGAGCGGGAGGCGGGCCGATTGATGGAGGAGAGCTTCTCGCGGCCCGACTTCCGCGAAGGTGTCGCGGCCTACCGGGAGCACCGACCGCCGCGCTTCGGCCGGCTCGGAGACGCAGAGCGCGACGGCCGCGCGTCCCGCGCGTCAGGACCGAGGGACCGCCTTCCAGGGGACGTCCTTGTCGAGGCGTGGCTCACCGGGGAGCCCGAGGATCCGCTCACCGATGAGGTTGCGCATGATCTGCGCAGTACCGCCGCCGATCGTGAACGCACGCGACCGGAGCACCCGCATCTGGTCGTTCGGGCTCTCGCCCCGGGCCTGCCACTCGTACTCGCCACCGAGGGTGCCGTCGGCACCGAGCAGATCGATCACGAGGTTGGCGATCTGCTGATCGACGGTGTTCCGAACGAGCTTCATCACCGGCGCGAAGGCGTCGGCGCCGTCGCGACCCTGAGCGTGCCGGGCGCGCAGCGTGAGCAGTCGCGAGACCTCGTTGGCGACGTACGCCGATGCGACGCGGTCGCGGTACACGGCCGCGGTCGTTCCGCCGGCACCGCGAGCGCGCCACACCTGCAGGAGCCACGGCATGAGCGATTCGTGGTCGGTGACTCCTTCCCGCTCGCTCGAGAGGAGGTACTGGCTGTGTCGCCAGCCCTCCCCCGCGTCGCCGAGTCGATACGCATCGGGCACGCGCACGTTGGTCAGGAACACCTCGTTGAAGTGCCGCATCCCGTCCATGGTGCGCAGTGGCCGCACGTCGATCCCCGCGTCGTCCATGGCGACGACGAAGAGCGTGAGCCCGCGATGCTTGGGCACGTCCGCGTCGGTGCGCGCCAGCAGGATGGCCCAGCGCGCCAGGTGGGCCAGGCTGGTCCAGACCTTCTGCCCGTTGACCACCCATTCGTCACCGTCGCGGACGGCCGCGGTGCTCAGCCCGGCCACGTCGGAACCGGCGCCGGGTTCGCTGAAGAGCTGGCACCAGTACTCCTCGTTCGTGAACGCCGGACGCAGCCAGCGGTGCTTCAACTCGTCCGAAGCGAACGCGTGGACCGCGGTCGCGGCCTGGTGCACGCCGACGTAGTTCGGGTTCGGGTCGGGGGCGCCGGCCTCCTCGAGCACCCGGTTCACGAAGGGCTGCCAACCGGCCGGGAGGCCGAGACCGCCGAACCCCGGTTCGAAGTGCACCCAGGCCAGCCCGGCGTCGTAGCGAGCGCCGAGGAACTCCGCGGGCGGTGTCGAGCCCGGCGGGTGGTCGGCGAGGAGCGACGCCAACGCGGCGCGGACGGTTTCGCGGGCGTTGCCACCGCCCGAGCGCGGCCCGTCCGTCGGTGCCTCGGGAGAGAGCAACGCGGCGTCGCAGGCGTCAACCTCGAACCGGTGGCTCGAGGTGGTACAGCTTCGTCGCGGTGTGCTGCAGGATCTTGCCGACGACCTCGTCGGAGACGCCGTCGAGCGAGCGCTCCATGACGACACGCGGGTTCGGCGACTGCGAAGCCGGGCCGGGCGAGAGACTCGTGGCGTGGGGGAAATCGGTTTCGAACATGAGGTTGTCAGCGAGCTTGTCCATCACCGCGCGCAGCGCGTCGCGCTCGAACCAGTACATCCCGTAGATCTGGCGCTGTACGTACTCGCTCGGCAGGAGTCGCTCCGGGTACTCCTCGTGCGCGCCGACGCCGAGCCACTGCCAGTCCATGGTCTCGACGAGGTACGGCAGCCAGCCCGCCCCGTTCTCCACGGACACGAACTTCAGGTCCGGGTACCGGTGGCACACCCCGCTGAAGACGACCTCGGTGATGTTCTGGGCGTTGCCGAGAAGGCTGAGCGTCGTGGAGCGGGCGTAGTCGAGCTTCTTGCTCTGATCGGTCGGGAGGAGGTCGTCGTCGCTGAACGCCAGGAAGCCCACGTGGAAGTTGATGCTCAGCTCCATCTCCTGGGCGAGGCCGAGCAGGGGCTCCCAGTAGTCGTCGATCAGGCGAGGGAGCGCGATCCGGTCGTAGCGGGCCGAGAGCAGCACGCCCTTGTGCCCGAGCTCGTGGGCGCGCTGCAACTCGGCCACCGACGCGTCGATGTCCCAGAACGGCACCATGGCCAGGGGGATCAACCGGCGCGAATCCGCGGCGCAGAACTCGACCAACCAGTCGTTGTAAGCGCGGACGCACTCGCTCGCGAGCTCCGGTGGCAACCATTCCAGGAGCACGTGGCTCTGGAACCCGAGGATGTTCGGGTAGAGCAGCTGGTAGTAGACGCCGATCTCGTCCAGGTAGCCGAGGCGGTGCTCGGCGTCGACCGCCGCGGGCAGCGCCTCCTCCCACCGGCGTGGGTGCGACGGTGGGTACTCCGGCCACGCGGCCTGGGCGAACGCGCCGACCCCGAAGAGCTTGGTGTCACCGATGTACCAGACGTCCTCCTGCCGGCGTTCGTGGAACCGCACGTGGGGCACGAGATCGCCCCACTTCTTCGAGACCCGCCGCGTCCAGAGATCCGGGGGCTCGATGATGTGGGAGTCGACGTCGGCGACGGCGTACCGCTGCCAGGGCGCGGCGTCCGCGATACCCGCGACGTCGCCGCTCGCCCCACGCTGCGCGGTCATGCCATTTATTATAACATTAAAAGAGTGATCCACATCAAGGGCGCATCGGAGCGGCGCCGATGGTCGCGGAGGTGAGCGTGCGCAGGATCGTCACCGGCGTCGATGCGAGCGGCCGATCGTGCGTCGTCGACGATGCACCGCTCGTCCCCGCCGCCGATCCGGACAACCCGGGGTTCGCCTCGGCCGTCGCCGGAGCCACGAGCTCGTCGCCGCCCCCGGCTCGTCCCGAGGGAGTGGGCCATCCCGTGGACCTCGGCGTCGCGCCCGGGCTCGTGCGCTGGCTCGTCGTCGACTACCCGCCCGACCTCCACTTCCCGGTGCACCACAGCGACACGGTCGACTTCGACATGCTCCTCTCGGGCGCCCTGGTCCTCGTGCTCGACGACGGTGAGCACGAGCTGGCACCCGGCGACGTCGTGATCCTGAACGGCGTCGACCACGGCTGGAGGACCGGGCCCGACGGCTGCCGCCTCAGCGTGTGCTCGATCGGGACGCCCCCACCCGGATAGCCCGCCGGCCGGCGACGCTCACCCGGGATCCGCTCCCTGCCGCCGCACACCGTGCTTCACCACGGTGGCGGGGCCCTCGGCCTCGAGCCGGCAGGCCAGACGGCGCGACGCCAGGTTCCGCAGCCCGCTCGACCGCAGCCGCTCCAGGGCCGGCGCCTCCTCCGGGCCGACCTCGGACAGGTGCTCGGCACCCTCGACCACGAGGACGTTGCACGCTGTGCACTCCGCCCGGCCGAAGCACACGGTCGGCCAGTGGTACCCCTCGCGCCATGCGGCCTCGATGAGCGACTCGCCGCGACGGAGCTCGAGCTCGGCGCCGAGCGGCTCGACCCGGACGACGGCCGGCCGGTCGCCGCCCGAGCTCGGCTCCGTTCGCGCGCCTCGGTCGGGTGCCACCGGCCTCACCTCCGCTCGACGCCCGCGTCGTCGGCGCCCACGATCTTGTAGTAGCTTACAAGGATTCCGTGAATAGCCGGCCTGACCTCTCGTGCGGCGCGGACTTGACCGCGCTCGTCCGCCGCACTAACCAGTGAACATCTCAAATCTTGGAGAACATTGCATGGATTTCTCCCGGTATCGCCAGTTGCAGGTGACCCAGGACGGCCCGGTGGCGACGGTGACGCTGAACCGTCCCGAGGTCAAGAACGCGATCGGCGACGTCCTGCACCACGAGCTGAGCACGATCTTCTGGGACCTCGAGAGCGACGGCACCTGCGAGGTCGTGATCCTCACCGGTGCCGACGGCTGCTTCTGCGCCGGCGGCGACCTGGCGTGGGTGCTGTCGATGGCGGGCGACGCGGTCGCGGCCACCGCGGCGGGGCGTGATGCGCGCCGCATCCAGACCACGATGCTCGACCTCGAGAAGCCGATCATCGCCAAGGTCCGGGGCCCCGCCATCGGGCTGGGCTGCTCGCTGGCACTCTTCTGCGACTTCGTCTACGCGACCCCCAACGCGACGTTCGCCGATCCCCACGTCTCGGTCGGCCTCGTGGCCGGCGACGGCGGCGCGGTGATCTGGCCGCAGCTGATCGGATACGCACGGGCCCGCCGCTACCTGCTCACCGGTGACGCGATCCGTGGCTCGGAGGCCGCCGAGATCGGGCTCATCACCGAAGCCGTGCACGACGACCAGCTCGACGACGTGGTCGCCGCGATGGCCGATCGCCTCCTCGGCGGAGCGAGGCACGCGATCAAGTGGACCAAGGCGAGCATCAACGCCGGGCTCAAGCTCATGGCGACGTCGGTCATGGACCGAGCGACCGCCTTCGAGAACCTGGCGCAGATGACCGACGACAACCGAATCGCGCTCGAGGCGTTCCTCGCCAAGGAGCAGCCGAAGTTCACCGGTACCTGACGAAACCATTGGGGGGAGCACATGGGCACGCTCGAGGGCAAGGTCGCGTTGATCACCGGCGCCGGATCGGGGATGGCGAAGGCGTGCGCGGCGCTCTTCGTCGCGGCCGGCGCGAAGGTGGTCGCGGCAGACATCAGCGGTGCACAGGACCAGACCGCCGCCGAGATCGGCGACGGCGCGGTTGCCGTGCACTGCGACGTTTCGCAGGAGGAAGACGTGGCGGCCGCGGTCGACACCGCGGTGAGCACGTTCGGTCGGCTCGACGCGGTGCTGAACGCCGCCGGCGTCCCCGGCCAGGCGCCGATCCACGAGCTCCCCATGAAGGACTTCGACGCGATGGTCGACGTCAACCTGCGCGGCGTCGCGCTGGGCATGAAGTACGGCGTCCGCGCCATGCTCGAGACCGGGGGCGGGTCGATCGTGAACTGGTCCTCGATCGGCGGGCTGAACTCGTACCCCATGGCCTCGGTGTATTGCGCGACCAAGGCCGGCGTCATCGCGCTCACCAAGACCGCGGCCCTCGACTACGGCAGCTCCGGGATCCGCGTGAACGCCGTCTGCCCCGGGATCATCCTCACCAAGATGGGCCGCGACTCGCTGGCACAGATGCCCGCCATGGAGCACAAGCCGCCGTTGGGGCGGGCGGGCGAGCCCTCCGAAGTGGCCGAAGTCGCGGCGTTCCTCGTCTCCGATGCGGCCTCCTACGTGTCGGGAGCCATCATCCCGGTCGACGGCGGTTGGTCGGGGATGGTCGCGATCTAGAGAAGGCAGCGCCCGGATCCCGACGCGGGGAGGCACGCGATGGCCGACAACCCAGAGCTCGCGGTCGACGCGATCGACTTCTTCAGCGACCCGTCCATCATCGACGATCCGTACCCGTACTTCGATGCGTTGCGCGCGCACGGCCCGGTGTGGCTGGAGCCGCACCACGACGTGCTCGTCGTGACCGGTCATGCCGAGGCGCTCGACGTGTACCGCGACCCCGGAACCTTCTCGTCCTGCAACGCCGCCGCGGGACCCTTCTCCGGGCTCCCGGTCGACGAGGCGGCGGGCGACATCACGCCCCTGCTCGAGCGCTACGGCGATCAGATGCCTCTGCACGGCTACATGGCGACGATGGACCCGCCCGAGCACGAGCAGTACCGCGCCCTGATGTCGCGCCTGTTCACGCCGAAGCGCCTGAGGGAGAACGAGGAGTTCATGTGGCGCCTCGCCGACCGGCAGCTCGACGAGTTCGTGGCCGACGGCCGGTGCGAGTTCATTCACCAGTTCTCCGAGCCGTTCACGATCGTGGTCATCGCCGACCTCCTCGGGGTCCCCGACAGCGACCGCGAGGGCTTCCGGGCGATGCTGGCGACGGTCCCGCCCACGGGCACCCTCGCGGAGGAGCGCGTGTACGACAACCCGATGGTGTTCCTCGAGGACTCGTTCTGCCGCTACGTGGAGGACCGGAGGAGCCGATCCGGCGACGACGTGCTCACGCAGCTCGCAGAGGCGAGGTTCGACGACGGCTCGGTACCCGAGGTGATCGAGATCGCGCGCGAGGCGACGTTCCTCTTCGTTGCCGGTCAGGAGACGACGGCCCGGCTCCTCGGTGCCGCCCTGCAATACCTCGGCGAACGACCGGAGCTCCAACACCAGCTCCGGGAACGGCGTGACCTCATCCCGAACTTCGTCGAAGAGATGCTCCGGTCGGAGAGCCCCGTGAAGTGCCACTTCCGCATGGCGCGGCGCGACACGTCCGTCGGCGGGATGGACGTCCCGGCCGGCACGACGGTCATGCTGCTCATCGGTGCGGTCAACCGCGACCCGTGCCGGTTCGCGCAACCGAACGAGTTCGCGCTCGAGCGACCGAACGCCCAGGAGCACATCGCGTTCTCGCGGGGAACGCACGCGTGCCTGGGCCAATCGCTGGCGCGGGCGGAGAGCCGGATCGGCCTCGAGCGCGTCCTCGACCGCATGGGCGACATCCGGATCTCCGAGCGGGAGCACGGCCCTCCCGGCGCTCGTCGCTACGACTACGACCAGACGTTCCTCTTCCGCGGCCTGAGGTCACTCCACCTGGACTTCACACCGCTCGGGCCGTGAGGTGCCTCGACGACGCCCGCTGATCCTGCGCGCAGTTCACCGCATGCGGGCGAAAGCGCGCAAGATCAGGTGGACTCGGCGGCACGCTTGATCGCGGCGAGGGTCTCGGGGATGCCCGCCTTCGCCTTCTCGACACGATCGGCGATCTGCGCGGGAGCGTCATAGCCGAAGAGCTCCATCCCGCTCGGCACGAACCCGTCACGACCTCGTCAGCAGCTCCGTGACCTCGTCGGGGTGGGTGACCATCGCGTTGTGAGGCGCGTCGGCGAGTGTGGCGACGCGCACCGTCGGGTCCGCCGCGGCACGCTGCTCCGCCCGCTGGTGCGACAGCTGCGGGCCATCCATCTCCGTGCCCAGGCAGGCGACGAACAGCACCGGGACGCCGGTCGTCGCGCGCTCGAGCCGGAGCGGCTGGATCACCGACGCGGGCGGTTGGGGCGTCAGCTTGGACGCCACCCACGTGGCGTCCTCGGGGTCGGTCACGCCCAACATGCGCGCCACCTCGAGCCCGCCCGCCAGCAAGGGCGGGTGCTCCGGATCGACCCGGGCCGCGATGACGGCCTTCGTCGCGGGTTCACCGACGACGTCGGCAACGGACTCGCCGTCCTCGGGCCACAGCGCGTCGAGGTACACGACCCGCGCCAGTCGCTCGGGTGCCCGGTCGGCGATGGCGGTGATCACCATGCCGCCGTAGCTGTGACCGACCAGGTGGACGTCACGGAGGTCTTCGAATTCGATCACGCCCATGATGTCGGCGATGTGGGTCTCGAGATCGAGATCGTCGCGGTACAGATGTGCGCGCTCACCGAGTCCGGTCAGCGTCGGCGTGTACACCTCGTGCCCGTGCGCCCGCAGTCGATCCGCAACGCGCGTCCAGCACCATCCGCCGTGCCAACCACCCGAGACGAACAGGAACGTCGACACCCGCTACGCGGTGACGAGGCGCGGCTCGGCCGTCAGCCCGGCGTCCTCGTAGGCGGCCCGGATCTGCACCTTGGCCTCGTCGGGGAGGATCGCCTGCGGCGGGCGGCTGTGCGGGTAGTCGCCCATGGGCAATCCCATCACTGACGCCGCGTAGCGGAACGCCTCGGCCCAGTGCGTGAAGTACCCGGGCCGGCCCGGGTACTCGACGAACCAGCGAGCGAGCCGGCCGCGGAGGCGATCCAAGCCCGTGTCGCGCGCGTACTCGACCGCCTCGTCGAGCTCGCCGGCCCAGATCCGGTTCCAGTACTCGGTGAGCATCGGGCGCTCCGGCGTCTCGTAGAGGTAGCTCGAGAGGCCGAGCTGCGCGGGACCGACGATGCCGCGCTTCAACCATCCGGCGTCGTAGGCGATCGCGTTGCACTCCCAGATGACGAGGTCGGGCGCGAGGGCGTGCAGCTCTGCGGTCGACACGTAGCTGTCGAGCACACCCTGCTTGATCGCCACCACCGCCGGGATCTCGTTCGCGATGCGGGCCATCTCCGCTCCCGTCATCACGTAACCCGACGACGGCGAGTTGAACATGCCCAGGGCGATGTCGGTGCGATCGGCGACGTACTGGAAGAACCGCAGCACACCCTCGCCGCCGTGCACCTCCATCGTCGGCGTCTGGATGTAGCAGATGTCCGCACCGTACGCCTCGGCGTGCTGGGTGAGCTCGGCGGTCTCCTTCGCGCTCGTCGCGACGGTGCACGCCTGGACCACCGTCGCCGGCGCCACCGCGCGCGCCTCGTCGACGGCGACCTCGAGCAGCTTCTTGCGTTCGTCCGTCGTCAGCGACCACCACTCGGCGATGCCGCTGGTGAGCCAGAGCATGGGGTGCCCGAGATCGCCCACGCAGTACCGGACGAGGGCCGCGTACGCGTCGTAGTCGATGTCGTCGCCGTCGGTGCCGCAGAACGGCGTGTACAGCGAGTCCCCGATTCCGTGGAGTCCGCCCTGGGCGGCCCAGTCCCGTGCTTCACGTGCAGTCGGCAACGGATTCCTCCTCGTGAGATGTGGTTCAGAGAGTGACTCGGGCCGCGGCGATCGCGGCAAGGACGCTCGTCGGCGTGATCGGCAGCCGCGTGACCTTCGCGCCGAACGGCGCCAGGGCGTCGGCAACCGCGTTGACGACTGCCGGTGGCGCGCCGATCGCGCCGCCCTCCCCCACGCCCTTGTAGCCACCGGGACCGGGGCTCGGCGTCTCGACGTGGCCGTACTCGATCACGGGCAGGTCGGACGCGGTCGGGAGGAGGTAGTCCATGAAGGTCGTGGCCAGGGGGTTCCCGTCGTCGTCGTAGACGAGGTGTTCGAGCAGGACGCCGCCGATGCCCTGCGCGACGCCACCGGCGATCTGTCCCTCCACGACGTTGGGGTTGATCATCGGACCGCAGTCCTCGCTCACGATGTAGCGGAGCAGTTGGACCAGGCCCGTGACCGTGTCGACCTCGCAGGTGCAGACGTGGGTCGCGTTCACCAGGATCCACGGGTTGTCCACGCGGTAGCGCCCGCTGGCCTCCAAGCCGGGCGGCACGTCCGGCGGGAGCGCCGGGGCCTCGTAGTAGGCCATGGCCGCGATCTCGGCCAGGGTCACCCCGATCTCGGGCATCCCGCGCACGCTGGCGCGACTCTCGCGCAGCTCGATGTCCTCGGGCGCGGCCTCCAGCTTGTGCGCGGCGATCGCGACGATCCGCTCGCGGAGGATCGTCGCGGTCTCGCGCACCGCGCCGGCGGTCATCGACGCGCTGCGGCTCCCGCCCGTCCCCGCACCGAACGGTGTGAGCGCGGTGTCGCCCTGGATCGTGTGGACGTCCTCGATGCACACGCCGAGGGCGTCGGCGGTGAGTTGGACGACGGTGGTCTCCACGCTGTTCCCGGCGGCGCCGCCGGCGACGTACACGTTCACCCGGCCCGACGGCTCGATGCGGATCGTCGCCCCTTCGGTCGCGTAGTGGCCCGAACCCGGCGTCGACGGTTCGACGTAGTTGGAGATGCCGACGCCGAGGTAGCGGCCCTCGGATCGTGCCGCCGCCTGCTCGTCCCGGAAGGCGTCGTAGTCGAGGATCTCGAGCGCCTGCTCGAACGTCTCCGAGGGAGCGATGGCGTCGTAGGTCAATCCCATCGCGTTCGTGTACGGGAGCTCGTCACGACGAAGGAGGTTCCGGCGGCGCAGCTCGGCCGGGTCGAGGCCCATCTCGCGGCGGAGATGTCGAGCATCATCTCGCGTGCGAGCGTCTCGAACTGCCACGGACCTCGGTACGGCGCGCGGCCGGCGGTGTTCGACCAGACCGCCTTGCCGGTGAAGCTGAGGGCGGGCACACGGTACGGTCCCGGGAACATCCCGCCGACGATCCCGAGCGTGGGCATCGGCCACGGCGTCGGGTAGGCGCCGCTGTCGGAGAAGAAGTCCAGCTGCGCGGCCAGGATCGCGCCGTCGGCGTCGAAGGCCATCTTGGCGAACCCGTGCTCGCGGCGGTTCTGGCCCGCGGCCAGCAGGTTCTCCCGGCGGTCCTCCACCCACTTCACCGGTGCCGCGACCTTCCGCGCCAGGAGCATGAGCACCATCTCGTCGCGCTGGGTCATGATCTTCTGGCCGAACCCACCACCGGTGTCGCGCATCACGACCCGAATGCGGTGCTCGGGCATGCCGAGCAGCCGCGAGCAGAAGATCCGCATCTCGTGGGGTGACTGCGTCGACGCGTAGATCGTGAGCTCGTCGGTCCCGCGGGCGTAGTCGACGACCATGCCCCGGGTCTCCATGGGCACCGCGGTGTACGCCTGCTGGTAGATCGTTGCCGACGCCACGTGCGCAGCCGACGAGTACACGTCCTCGAGCGCCGACGCGGGCAAGCCGTTGATCTCGCCGAGGACGTTGGACCCGTAGTCGGCGTGGACCAGCACATCGCTGTGCTCGGCCTTCGCGTAGTCCACGAGGGCCGGGAGCCGCTCGTAGTCGACGTCGACGAGGTCGGCGGCGTCCTCGGCGAGGTAGCGGTTGTCGGCCACGACGATCGCCACGGCGTCCCCGACGAAGCGCACCTCGTCGTCGGCCAAGGGTGGGCGTGGCGTGTCCGGACCCTCCGGACCTTCCGCGTTCGTGTGCCACTGCGCCTTCATGTCGCCGTTCAGGTCGGCGGCGGTGAACACGTGGCGGACCCCGGGAACCGCCAGCGCCGCCGACGCGTCGATCGCGAGGATCTTCGCCCGCGCAAATGGCGTGCGCACGAAGCACGCGTGCAGCATCCCGGGCAGCACGACGTCGTCGACGAACGTACCGTGCCCGGTGAGCAGCCGCGCGTCCTCCACGCGCTGCACCCGCGCCCCCGCGTACCGTCCCCCGACGGGAGCGACCGGTGTCTGCGTCATTCGTGCACCGTGCTCAGCGGGCCAGGTACGAATCGAGCTGCACGTGCGCGTTCGCGATGCCGTCCTCGTACTTGCGGGCGAGGCGGGTGTAGTCGAGTCCCGGATTGCGCAGGCCTCGCTGTTGCCGCTCGAGATTGTTGAAGTCCTGCACGCAGATCAGCGGCCATTCGCCGTCGTCGAGCCCGAACTCGCCGTTGAACGTCGGCTTGACCGGCTCCTCGTCCTCGGGCATCAACGTGAGCGACCACATCTCGAAGTAGCAGTGCTCGGGGTCGTCGCGGTCCGGGCGACAGCGGTAGCTGATGGAGTTCCCGAAGATGGGGTGCAACTTGAAGTTCGGGAACGTGTACCACTGGCTGCTCCACAAGCCCTGCACCGCGGGATCGGGACCGGGCAGGTTGATCCCCGCGCCGGCGTTGAAGGCGTACATCGCCTCCATGAACTTGCGCGGGAACTCCTCCGGCGGTTCGTTGCGCACCGACTCGGCGGCAAAGAGGTCCTTCGCCAACACGCTCGTCTGTAGCTGCTCGTTGACCATGCGGAGGTACGCGATGGTGGCGCTGGGGTCGGCCGAGCCCCCCATGCCGAGGTTGCTCTTCACCGTTCCCGACTTCTTGCTCTCGGGATCCTTCGCCAGGCTGGCGTGGCCGTTCGGATACGAACGTTGCAAGTCGTGCGGGTTCTGGAAGTCGTCGCCCGCACCCAGCGTGAGCTGGGTGTGGGTCCCGCGGACGTGCCAGCCCTCCATGAACGCCTCGAGCGCCAGCTTCCAATTGCACTCCAGGCGAATGCCCCGCCACCAGTCGACGCGCATGTCGCCGAGGCGCAGCGGCTCGAGGAGCTCGGGCACCGGGTGCAGGGCCTCCATCAGGGGCGGGGCGCCGAGATCCATGTTGATGAAGACGCACCCGGCCCAGGTCCCCACCTGGCATTCGACGAGCCGCACGTCGTCGGGATCCAGCACCCGCTCGTCGAAGCCTTCGCAGCCGTACAACGGCATCGACGCCGAGCCGTCGATGTTGTAGCGCCAGGCGTGGAACGGGCAGACGATCTGCCCGCCGCGGAACGTCCCGCATCCCTGCGCGAGCTGCATCCCTCGGTGACGGCAGGAGTTCTGGAACGCCTTGACCTCGGTCGGGCTCGTGCGCACCACGATCACCGAGTATCGGGCCACCCAGTACTCCACGTAGTCGCCGACGTTCGGGATCTCCTCGAGCCGGCAGGCCATCTGCCACACGTGCGGCCACAGCTTCTCGTTCTCGAGCTCGAAGAACTCCCGGTCGTAGTAGCGCTTCGGCGAGATGAAGGCCCGGTCGGTGATCGCGAACGGCACCGAGGAGGTGTCGGTGGTTGCGGGGCTGGTCAGGGTCATGTGCGACCTCCGTCCTGGAGCAGGCCGAGCCTGTACAGGGAGCGATCGTCTCCCTAAGGTGTCGGCAGTGTCAATGTCCGAAATCCAACAACTTCGTATCACGGCGACGTTCGAGGCCGACCGGACGCGACTGCTCCCCGAGCCGCGCATCATCAAGGCCGAGCGTGTGACCGGTGCCGACGGGCGGCTGGTCGGCCGCGGGAGCACGTTCAGCACCACGCTGGCAGACGACTCGATCGTCCGCGAGCTGCGCGAGGCGGACCTGCAGTCCGCCGCCGGCGTGGCGCGCCT
Source organism: uncultured Actinomycetes bacterium (assembly GCA_963819475.1). Lineage (GTDB taxonomy): Bacteria > Actinomycetota > Acidimicrobiia > IMCC26256 > DASPTH01 > DASUAS01. The sequence goes on along the minus strand of CAWFWE010000004.1, from coordinate 1,525,514 downwards.
CCTCACGACCATCGGCCTCGACATGGGACCTCCGATCGACATGGCGAGCCTCGGGATCGTCGACCGGCTGTCGGTGGACGAAGCACCGGAAGGTGCCTCCCCACTCATCATCGAGGGCCTCTACGTCGAGCCTCGCGGGCTCGTCGCCACCGCGAGCCACGGGTCGGGCACGGGCCTCTTCGAGGGCACGGTCCACACCACCGACGACTCGTTCGTGTTCGAGGCGGAGATCTCGTGCGGCCACTGGCGACACGCCGCGCAACGCCTCCGGCTCGTCCGAGCCGCGGTGAACCACTACGTCGCGCACCGCGAGGGCACCGATCTCCTGGACGCCTGGGCGGCCGAGGGGTTCGAGCCGGAGGTCGACCACGGCTTCCTCGACGCCGGGACGCTCGACCACGATGCCGACCTCGCTGCGCTCGGACGCAGCCGGGAGGCGGACGCGTGGCGCGTGTTCGTCAACCTCCATGCACACCTGATGCGCGACCATCTGCCCGGGCTCTCGGTGTGGCTGACCCACGGACGCGCCTCGCTGCGGGTCTCGACCCTCCCGGGGAGCATCTCCACCGCACTCATGGTGCAGCTCCACAACGTCGTCGTGGACGGCATCGAGATCCGCCGGTGTGCCAACGAGACCTGTCAGCGGCCCTTCACCCGCCAACGAGGTCGCGCGCTGAAGGGCCAGTACCGCAGCACCGGGGTGATGTACTGCGACGCGGCGTGCGCCAAGGCGCAGATGCAACGGGAGTACCGGCGCCGCAAGCGTCTGCATCGCTGACCATCCGCAGTCGGCGGCGGTGCGCGCTCCGGGCACGTGACTACGCCGGTGCCGGGGTCAGGGCATCCCGGACGAAGGCCCCGTCGATCATCACCGCCTTGAAGCTCTCCGGTCGTTCCAGGAGGGTGATGTCGGTGCTCGGATCACCGTCGACGACGATCATGTCGGCGAGCATCCCCTCGCGGATCTCCCCGACCCGGTGGCCGGAGAGCTGCGCGCCGTTGTACGTGGCCCACCGCAGCACGTCGAGCGGCTTGATGCCGACGTCGTTCGTGTAGATCGACAGCTCCTCGCCGTAGATCCCCGGGCGGTGCGGCATCGGGCCGCCGCCGTAGTCGTCGCCCGGCACGATGTTCACCCCCGCGTCATTGGCCAAGGGGAGCATCCGGCAGTAGTTGTCCCAATCCCCGTCGAGATCGCCCCGGGGCATCTCGGGCATCGCCTCCGGCGGCAGGAGCCGCAGGAAGGTCAGGAACTTCATGCTCGGGATCCACGTGACGCCGTGCTCGACCATGAGATCGATGCAGCGCTCGTCGGTCTGGTCGCCGTGGTCGATCACGTCGATCCCCGCCTCGATGCACTCGATGATCGAGTCGCGCCAGACGCAGTGCGCGCGCACCTTCTTGCCCCGGTCGTGCGCGGCCTCGATGACGGCGACCATCTCCTCGTGGGTCATGCCGCGACCACGATCGATGGTGCCGTGCCCACTGGTGAGCGCGATCTTGACGATGTCGACGCCGCGACGGATCTCCTCCCTCGTCGCCTTCCGGAACTCGTCGGCTCCGTCGAGGAACAGGTCGAACGGGTGGTACGCCATCTCGTACCACCACTTCGCCATCTCCTGGGAATGGCCGGTGGTGTTGAGGTGGTGACCGCTCGCGGTGATCCGCGGACCGTCCATCAACCCGTCCGCGATCGCGATGCGCAGCTGCGCGTCGAGGTCGACGCTGCAGCCGGCACCGACGTAGCTCGTGATCCCCGAATCGAGCATCGCCTGGCAGTTCTTGATGGCTCGCGCCATCAACACCCCGGGCGGGCGCTCCGCCCGGGAGTAGATGTTCATGTAGTTGTGCGCCTCGTTGGCCCCGGCGTCGATGTGCACGTGACCGGTGAACATGCCCGGCATGAGCGTCTGTCCGGCGAGGTCGATGACCCGATCGTCGGGCCCGGCCTCGACGGCGCCGGTGACGACACTGACGATCTCGTTGCCCCGCACCACGACCGTCGAGTCGGGCCGGCTCGGGTTCGTGCCGTCGAGCAGGCTCGCGCGTGAAGACGATGTCGCCCATGTCGATTCCCCTCCGCCATCTACCTCGCGTCGCCGAACGGCTTGTGGACGTCGCCCCGCGGGAAGTGGTCCTCGGTCGGCACCCTCAGGACCTCTTCCATCGTCGGGCCGTACTTGTCGACGACGGGTTGGAGCTTGGCGCGGTCGAACCCCCAGAGGTCCACGGCGCTCTCGCCCAGGATGACCCGGGCATCTTCCGGGGTCACCTTGGCGGCACCGACGGTCGCGTTGAGGTACTCGAGGTGACCGGGGCCCATCCCCCACGACCCTTCGGGGTGTGGGAAGTCCATGCCGAGGGTCATCTGCTCGACGCCGATGCGGTCGATGTTCTCCATCTCGGCCACGGAGAAGACCGACGAGCCGAGGTGGCACTGGCGCCGGAAGTAGTCCGACGGCTTGATCGGGAGGAACTCCTTCACCGAGCGGTGGGTGAAGGCGCCCTCCCAGGTGTAGTCCATGCTCTGCAACGCCCCGACCGACCACGCCGATCCCGCCTCGGTGAGCACCAGCTGGAGGCTCGGGTGCTTCTCGAGCACCCCGCCCCAGATGAAGTGCATCAGGATCTGGTGCATCGAGTAGAAGACCGGCTTCTGGATGATCGGAGCCGCCACCGCCGCGTGGGGAATCGGCGGGGACGCGGGAAAGAGCTCGTCGATCGCGGTCGGGAGCAGTCCGAACTCGAACGTGCCCGAGATCGCGGTGTGGCTGTTGGCCGGCATCTCCAGTTCCTCGAGCAACGACCAGATCGGCTCGAACTTCGGGTGGAACACCGGGAACTCGGAGCTGAAGCACGGGAGGAGCACACCCTTGAGCCCCGCCTCCCGGGCCCAACGGATCTCGGCCATCGCCGCGTCGACGTCGTCGAACGACACCAGCGCGATACCGGCGAAGCGCTCGGGTGCCGCGGAGCAGAAGTCCACCAGCCACCGGTTGTAGGCGAAGTACGACGCCACCGTCTGCTCGTGGGTGAGCCGGTAGTTGTTCAGCGCGGCCACGAACTTGCTGTAGAGCTCGAACGGAATGCCGAAGTCGGGGAAGATCACCTCGGCGGCGAGCCCCCCGCGCGCCATCTCCTCGAATCGCGCGTCGACGTCCCAGGTGCCCTCCAGCCGATTGGGCTCGATGACGTTCTCGATCCAGAGGTCGACGAACTCCTTGTCGAAGCTGTTGACCATGCTCGCGGGCTCGTTGATCCGCGCGCCCTTCTCGGCGTAGACCTCGCAGAAGGCGTCGAAGTCGTCCCGGACACTCGCCGGCATGTACGGGCGGTAGTCGGGCATCCGGGCGGTCGCATGACCGTCCGACGAGATCATCAGCACCCGATCGCTCGACGCCGCCGCGTCCACCGCATTCGACATTCGATGCCCCCTTGCTCCGTCCGTGCCGGCGCCACAGCACCGAGTGGCGTCGAGGTGCCGCTCTTTCTCCAAAGGATTATACAGATATCGGCGATGCCCGCACCAGGGCGAGACCCCGTTCGTGCGGCGACGGTCGCCGGCTACGCGGGTTCGCGGTCGGGGAAGTAGTCCCCGAGCCGGGTCGGGTCGCGCCAGCGTTCGTTGGCGATGACGCCGCCGTCGATGCGGAGATCGCTCCCGTTGACGAAGCTCGCCGCGGGACCGGCGAGGAACTCGATCGCGGCGGCGATGTCGTCGGGCGTCCCCAGACGGGTGCTGGCCCGTTCGAGCATGCCTCGGATGATGTCCCCCGCGATGGGCCCGTTGAGCTCCTGCAGCGACTGGGGGGTGACGCAGAACCCGGGGCTCACGGTCACCGCGCGGCCACCACGGGCCGCCCAGTGGATGGACTCCGCCTCGACGCGCACGTGGACCCCGCGTTTGGCGACGCCGTACGCCTCGGCGCCGTTGAACCTGGACGGCTCGAGCGCTTCGAGCCCGAGCAGTTGCTCGGTGGGCGTGACCGCCATGAGCCGTTCGGTCCGGGTCGAGACCGGGATCCGGTAGCCGCCCTGGCTCGCGACGCACACGATGACGGTGCCGCGTCGTGCCGTCGGCAGGAAGGCGTCGAGCACGAGGGCCGTCCCGTAGAGGTTGACCCGCAGGATGTCGGCGGGCTCACCTTGCGTCGGCGAGATGCCGGCGGTGTGCACGATCGTGCGGATCGGCCCGTGCCGCACCGCCTCGGACGCGAGCGCGGACACGGCGCTCGGGTCGGACGCGTCGGTCGGCCAGACCGTGAACCGGTGCCCGGACGCGGTCAGCACGTCGGTGGCGTCGTCGAGACTCCGGCCGGGCAGGTCGGCCAGCACGAGATGGCGGCCCGCGCCGATCCGGCGCGCCGCGGCGAGACCCAGCCCTCCCACGCCGATGACGACCACGACCTCGACCGGGGCATCGACCGGCTCAGCGTTCTCCATCACGGTTCCTCCTCCTGCGCTCGGCTGGCGGCTGCCGACCGTCGCGGGCACTCTTGCATAAATTGAGGGGATAGCGAGAGGAGCCGACCCTGTCCACGGCACTCGTCCTGATGGATCTCCAAAACGGGGTGCTCGAGCGCTACCCGGAGGCGCAGCGACTGGCGCTGCTCGACCGGGTCGGTGCCGCCACGGCCACCGCCCGGACCGAGGGCATCCCGGTGGTCTACGTGCGGTTGGCCTTCCGCCCCGGCATGCCGGAGATCAGCCCCCGCAACCTCCTGTTCTCCCGGGTGGCGCAGATGGGCGGCTTCGGCGAGGGCGACGAGGGGACGCGCATCCATCCCGCGATCGCCCCGACGCCCGAAGACACGGTGGTGCTGAAGAAGCGGGCCAGCGCGTTCAGCGGCAGCGACCTCGGGGTCGTGCTGCGTTCGCTCGGCGTCACGCACCTGGTCCTGAGCGGCCTCGCGACGAGCGGGGTCGTGCTCTCGACCCTGCGGGAGGCGGCCGACCTCGACTACGAGCTCACCGTGCTCGCCGATGCGTGTGCCGATCACGACGACGAGGTGCACCGGCTCCTGTGCGAGCGGGTCTTCCCGCTCCAGGCCCGGGTGACCACGGTCGCCGAGTGGATCGAGTCCCGGTGACCCGAGTGGGGCGGCTGTTTTCTTGCAAGGATTATAGGGATTTGCTAGACAAGAGGGAGCGCAGCACCCGTCGACGCGTGCCGCGCCCGGGAGGCCCACGTGACGATCGGTGTTCCGATCATCGATGCCGACAGTCATTGGTGTGAGCCCCCCGACCTCTGGGCGTCGCGCATGTCGCCCGGCCGGTGGGGAGACGCGATCCCTCGCGTCGAGCTCGACGAGCGGATCGGCCTGGAGCGCTGGTTCGTCGGTGACACGAAGCTGGCGCCGGTGGCGAGTTGGGCGTACGCGGGGTGGTCGGAGCCCCCTCCGGCACATCCGCCGACCATCGACGAGGCGGACCCTGCCGCGTTCTTCGCGCCGGCCCGACTTGCCAAGATGGACGAGTACGCGATCTACGCCCAGGTGCTCTATCCGAACCTCTTGGCGTTCACGCACCACGCGTTCACTGCGATCGGTCCGGAGTTCGCAACCGAGTGCGTCAGCGCGTACAACGACGCGCTCGTCGACTTCGCGGCTGCGGACCCGAAGCGGTTCATCCTGTTGGCGGTGCTGCCGTTCTGGGACGTGGCGGCGGCCGCGGCGGAGGTCGAGCGGTGCGCGGCGAGCGGCGGCTTCCGCGGCGTGCTGTTCATCGCGAAGCCGCAGAAGCTCGGGCTGCCGGACATCGCGGACGAGCACTGGAGCCCGGTGTTCGCTCGCGTGCACGAGCTCGGCTGGGCGGTGAACTTCCACACCGGCTTCGCCGAGTTCTCCGAAGCCGAGCTGAGGGCCCTCATGGGCACCAAGGTCGACCGCCGCGACAACGCCCGGTTGAGTGCGTGCTCGTACCTCAACAACGGTGAGTCCATCGCCAACGTGGTGATGTCGGGGTTGTGCGACCGGTACCCGAAGATCAACTTCGTGTGGGTGGAGAGCGCGTTCGGCTGGATGCCGTCGTTCGTCGAGTCCATGGACTGGCAATGGCTCAACGCGGGTGCGCAGCTCGCGTACCCCGACCTCGAGCTCCCGAGCCACTACTTCCGCCGGCAGGTCTACGGGATGTTCTGGTTCGAGACCGAAGCGCTGAAGCGCCAGGTGGACCTCTTCGCCGACAACCTCATGTTCGAGACCGACTTCCCCCACCCGACGAGCCTCTCGCCCGGGCCCGCGTCGCCCGCGGAGGCCCCCGACCTCGTCGCCGCCAAGTTCGTCGACGGGCTGCCGGACGAGCTCGCCCGCAAGATCCTGTGGGGCAACGCGGCGCGCGTCTACCGCGTCGACGAACCGCCCGACGACTGGAAGACGCGCTGGCTCTCGTGAGCTCGCGGTGAGGAGCGCGTGACCGCGACGAAGGCGGGACCGCGGCTTCGTCGCCGCGGCCCCGCCCTGTCGATCTCGTGGGTCCCTGCTACGAGCCGGACGACGCCGCGTGACCGGCCTTGTCCAGCTTGGTCGCCTTGCCGTTCTTGTACTCCGTCTTGGCGCAGAGCTCCTTGCCGTCGAACTGCGGCACGAAGGTCTTGGCCGCGGAGTCGACCTGGACGTAGTAGTAGCAACGGATCGGGTGCCCGAACACCTCGGTGAAGTCGACCGGGGCGAACCAGCCGTCGGCGGTGTATCCCTTCTCCTTGCGCAGGTTCGTCATGAACGCCTTGCGCGTCGGGCACTCGATGCCGGCCGCCTTGAGACCCTCGACCATGGCGTTGGCCGCCAACCACCCGGCGCCCGTGATCTGGTTCTCGGGCGCGTTGGGGTTGGACTGCTTCAGCCACTTGGAGAACTCCGGGTAGCCGGGTGCGCCGTCGGCCTTCATCTGCTCGAACGGCTTCCACTCGAGCCCGAAGTACGCGCCGTCGATCCCCTGGATCCCGAGGACCCGGCTGTCGTACCCACCGGGGAAGATCCGGACCGGGATGTCGGCGCCGGCCGTCTGCAGCGCGGTCACGAGCTGCGTGTTCGGGATGAGGTCCAGGCCCGTGTACAGCGCGTCGGCACCGGAGTCCTTGATCGCCTGTGCATACGAGCCGAACTCACTCGTGCCCGGTGCGACGTCGGAATTGTTGTAGACCAGCTCGAGCCCCTTGGTCTTCTTCACCGCGTCGGAGAGCTGCTTCACGAACGCCGCTGCGTTCGCGGTCGAGTACCCGATCAACGCGACCTTCTTGGCGCCGAGCGCCTTGAGCGCGTCGGCCTGCAGCGTGGTGAAGTGGTTGGCCGGGTCCTTCGTCTGGGCGTTCTGCATCCCGAAGTAGTTCTTGTAGGTGCCGAAGACCGGGAGACCTGTCTGCCACCCGACCACCGGGACGCCCTGCTCGTTCAGGTATTGGCCGCTCGAGTCGCCGGCGACGCTGCCCGCCAGGATGGCGAACGAATCCTCTTCCTCGACGAGCTTCTGGGCCGCCGAGAGGTTCTTGGCCGGATCGGCGGCGTCGTCCTCGTTCACGAGGGTGATCTTCCGCTTGCCGAGCTCACCCTCCTCGTTCGCCTTGAGCATTCGTGCTTTCATCCCGTCGAGCTCGGCGGCGACCTGGGCCCCGGCGCCCGACGTCGAGACGATCGCGCCGATCTTGATCTCGGTGTCGCTGATCCCCGGATCGGCCTTGCAGGAGCCCGCTTTCGCCGCCGGGACCCGACCATGGGACCGGCCGGCCGCGGCGGCGACTCCGGACCCGAACGACACGGCGGCCAGTGCCGCGACGCACATCGCCCCTACGGTCCGCGACCTGCGCGAACGCCTCGTTGCACTTCCCCCCATAGGACTCTCCCGACGTTGGATTGCCGACCGGCACGGGACGAGAACGCACCGTGCACGCCCACCCCGACGGATGCGCTGGTCATGAAAACATAGCAATCACTGTTAGGATTGACAAGACACGGGTCTCCCAATGGGCGTCAGGTCGAGTAGAGCAACGCCACGGCGCCGGAGGGGAAGGACCTCGCGCTGCGCAACGTCAGGGCCCGGCGTTCGGCCACCTCCGAGAACATCGACCCCCCGCGACCGACGATCGCGGGGTTGACCTTGAGCCAGTACTCGTCGACGAGGTCGGCGGCGACGAGCGAGCGGACGGTGTGCACGCCCCCGAAGGTCACCAAGCTTCCGCCGGCCGACGCCTTCAACCGGCGAACCTGGTCCGCGCCGTCGCCGGCGGCCAGGGTCGAGTTCTCCCACGCGCCGACGTCATGGCTGCTGTCCGACGACAGCACGACCTTCGGCGTCGCGTTCATCCAGGCGGCCAGGCCGCCATCCGCACTCGGCCAATACGTCGCCATGTCGGAGAACGCCTTCCGACCGACGACGATGGTGTCCGCCTCGGACATGAGCGTGCCCGTCAGTGCTTCGTCGAGCTCCGGGTGGTCGCCCATGAAGTCGAGATCGTTCCGGTCCGGCCATGAACCCGTCGACGGTGACGTCGCTGAAGACGATCAGTGGTCTCATCGCTCTCCCCTTCTCAATCCTTGGTGGGTTCGACCTCTGGCGCGGTGCGTTCTCATCGGCGTGACCGGATCCCGTCGGCTGCCTCGTCTCCCTTGCCCCGTTCCCCGCGCATGGGACAGAGTCGGCGCATGAACCGGGCAGACGCGTGGCGCGGCAAGGGCGACTACTTCTCGTGGAGCCCGCGCCGCGGCGACGCGGCCGAGGTGCAGGTCTTCCACGTCGAGCTGGGCGATGCCGATGCGCCGCCGCTCGTGCTGGTCCATGGCTTTCCGACGAGCAGCATCGACTGGTTCGAAGTCGGGGAGCAACTGAGCGACCGCTATCGCGTCTGCGCGATGGACTTCCCGGGCTTCGGCTTCTCCGACAAGCCGCTCGGCTGGGGTTACAGCCTCATGCGCGACGTCGAAGTGCTCGAGTACTACGTCGCCGAAGTGTTGGGTCTCGCGTCGATGATCATGCTCGCGCACGACCGTGGGTCGAGCGTCGCCATGATCCACACCACCAGCGGCGACTCGCGGGTGAACCTCGAGCACCTCTTCATCACGAACGGCAACATCTTCCTGCCGCTGTCGAACCTGACCCAGGCCCAGCGCCTCATGCTCGACCCCGCGACGGGCCCCGCGTTGCTCGCCCAAGCGACGCCGGAGCAGCTCGCGGTGGGCATGGGCCAGGCGACGTTCACGCCACCGCGCGGCGCCGACGACCCCGAGATCGAAGCGCTGACCGCGATCTTCGCGCACGGCGAGGGCTTGAAGGTCCTGCACGAGACGATCCAGTACCTCGTGGAGCGATCGCAGGACGAGGGCTCCTGGCTGGAGGCGCTCGCGGCCTCGGAGGTTCCGACGACGTTCATCTGGGGCGTCTACGACACGGTCTCGCCGCCCCGGGTCGTGAGCTACGTCTGGAACGAGTACATGGTGAAGAAGCCGGGCCGGAACTCGCTGTACTTCATCCCGGACGCAAACCACTACCTGCAGAACGACCAGCCCGAGGCGCTCGTCGAGACGTTCCTGCACGCGCTCGAGGCGCCGGACGACACGCCGCCAGGGGCGATCGCACCGAGGCTGGCGTCGCCGCTGCTGGTGGACCGCTCCCGGTCCGAGCTGCCGCGAGCTGCCGACCTCCTGAAGAACCCGGCGTGAGTGAGCGGTCGAGCGACGTCACGGAGGCGGACGCGTGGTTTGTCCCACCTCGATCAAGTGGCCGTCGGGATCGCGCACGTAGCAGCGGATCTCGGTCTCGTGGTGCTTCGGTGGTGTCAGGAACTCGGCGCCCTTGGCGCTCCACTCGGCGTAGACGGCCTCGATGTCGGCGACCCGGATGTTGAGGAAGCTGCTGACCCGATCGGATTCCTTCGGCGTCTCGAGCGTGACCGTCGGCTTGTCGTCGGTCGGCCCGCCGCCGGCGTTGATGATGATCCAGCTGTTGGCGAGTGCCACGTACGTGGGCTCGCCCCCGCGAACCGTCTCGCCACCAAGCACGTCGGTGTAGAAGCGGCGGGAGCGCTCGATGTCGTCGGACACGATGAAGTGCGTGAGCACGATGCCGTGCGACGGGTGAGGAAACTCCGCCATCGAGCGCTCCCCTTCTGTGTGGATTCAGGCCGCAGGCGGGTTCCCGTCTTCGCGTCCCCCGACGGTGAGTGCCGCTCGATCGGTGGGCGGGTCGCGACCGTCCTGACCGTCGGGGCCCATCAGCGCGAGGAGGTCGGATCCGTCGATGGTCTCGTGCTCGAGGAGGGCGCCGACGACCCGGTCGAATTGCTCGCGATGCGTTCGCAGGAGCTCGGTGGCGCGCTGCTCCGCCACGCGCAGCAGCCTGGCGACCTCTTCGTCGATGACCTGCTGGGTTGCCTCCGCGTACGGTCCGCGCGCGAGGCCGTCGGGGCTGAACGAGTTCGGCGTGACGTCGGCGAAGCCGATGGGGCCGAGTCGGGACGAGAGTCCCCAGTCGCGAACCATCTTCGTCGCGAGGTCGGTCGCGCCGGCCAGGTCGCTCGCGGCGCCGGTGGACGCCTCCCCGAGGACGAGAACCTCCCCCGCCCGCCCGCCGAGTCGCACCGCCAGTGAGTCCTGCAGATAGCTCTCCGGGTAGAGATGCCGTTCGTCCTCGGGGAGCTGCTGCGTCACACCGAGCGCCTGGCCGGCAGGGAGGATCGTCACCTTCGCCACCGGGTCGGCGTGTTCGGAGAGCGCGGCCACGACCGCGTGGCCCGACTCGTGGACCGCGACGCTGTGCTTCTCGTCGGGCAGGAGCGCGTTCATCGCGTCGCGCCGGCCGAGCAGGAGTCGATCCCGGGCGCGGTCGAAGTCGTCGGCGGTGATGATGTCGCGGTTGGCGCGCACCGCGTTGATCGCGGCCTCGTTCACCAGATTGGCGAGGTCGGCACCCGAGAATCCCGGCGTGCCACGCGCGACCACGTCGAGGTCCATGTCGGGCGCGATCTTCATGTCCTGGGTGTGCACCACCAGGATCGCCCTCCGCTCGGCCTGGTTGGGCAAGGGGATCTCGACCGTGCGATCGAACCGTCCCGGGCGCAGCAACGCGGGATCGAGCGTCTGGACGCGGTTCGTCGCCGCCATCACGACCACGCCGGTCGCCGGATCGAATCCGTCCATCTCCGAGAGCAATTGGTTGAGCGTCTGCTCGCGTTCGTCATTCGTGAATCCCCCGGCACCACGGCGTCCGCCGATGGCGTCGATCTCGTCGATGAAGATGATCGACGGCGCCCGCTTCCTCGCGTCCGCGAAGAGGTCGCGGACACGCGACGCGCCCACCCCGACGAACAACTCGACGAAGCTCGAGCCGGTCAGCGCGAGGAAGGGCACTTCGGCCTCTCCCGCCACCGCGCGGGCCATGAGCGTCTTGCCGGTGCCGGGCGGCCCGACCAACAACACGCCTTTCGGGCCGACTGCGCCGGCCTTCTCGTAGCGTTCCGGACGCTTCAGGAAGTCGACGACCTCCTGCACCTCCGCCTTGGCACCGTCGTACCCGGCGACGTCGGCGAAGCGCGTCACCGGCCGGTCCTCGTCGTAGAGCTTCGCCCTCGAACCGCCGAAGCCCATGATCCCGCCGGTGATCTGCTTGCGGGCGCGTCGCCCCAACCAGATGAACACGCCGACGAAGAACAGCAGCGGCAGGAGGCTGAGCAGGATCGAGAGCAGGGACGCACCCGGCGGACCCTTCCCCGTCACTTGCACGTGGTGTTCCGAGAGCAGCGGCGCGAGCCGGAGGTCGCGTAGCGCCGTCGGGATCTGCGATGTGTAGTCGTCGCCGTTCTTGAGGCTGCCCGTCACCTTCCCGTTCGAATCGATGGTGGCGCTGCGAACCTTGTCGTTCGTGACCACGCGCACGAACCTCGAATAGCTGTAATCGTGGTTCGGTGTGCCGGTGCCCATGCTCGGTCGGAACAGCAACAACACGGTGATCAGGACGCCGAGCACGATGAGCGCCATCCGCCAGCGTGGCGGAGGAGGTGGCGCGGGAGCCGGCGGCCGGTCGTTCGGGGGTGGCGTCTTCGCGGACGTCGAACGATGCTCACCGAACGCGACCATCCGGCCTCCCGCACACGTCAGGACGTTCCCGAGGAAGATCGGCCTCAGCGTAGGGATTCAGGCCGTTCCCGAACAATTGGCCGCGCCGCGGTACCGGCCGACGTCGAGGCGGCGATCGCCTGTCTGACTGCTCGGGCCACGGCCGGCGCCACCCGGTCGGCACCGGCGCCGTCGAAGTGTGCACCGTCGGGCCTCAGTGCGGCGTCGGCGATGCCGCGGGGGCACAGCACGGCATCGAGGTCGAGCATGCGGGCGCCATGTCGGCGCGCCGCCTGGGTCCACGCGGTGTCTATCGCCGCGAGCCGAACCACGTCGCGTCGTTCGGGGATCTGAGGATCGGTACCCACCAGGTGGCTCTCGCCGTAGCACGGCGGCTTGATGACGACGACCGGCGCGCCGGTGGCGCCCAACGTGTCGAGGAGCGCGCCGACGTCGCGCACGTAGGTCGCGTCGAACTCCGTGTTGCCGGCGTGCGCGACCGAACCGTCGGGCATGACCGCATCGAAGACGTCCCAGGCACCCGCCATGACGACGACCGCATCCGGGCGGAACGCCGACACGTCGCCCGTCCACTGACGCTGCCAGAACCCGGCGCCGCCGCACTTGTTCTCGACCTGGTTGCCGTCGGAGACGAAGACGGGATAGGTCACGATCGGGCATCCCAGAATCGCCCGGTTCCAGACCGTGAGGCCGGGCTGGGCGGAGAGCCCGTAGACGCCCGGGTCGGCCCGGACGCCCTGCGCGAGGGTGGCCGCCTGCGAGTCGCCCACGACGAGCACCTTGAGCACCGAGGGTGTCCGGGTGGTCGGGGGCGCGCGGCGATCGGCAACCTGTCCGACTTGCCCGCTGAGCGCGGGCTGCGCGTTGATCGTCGCCGCGAACACCCCGACGCTGATGGCAATGACCGAGGCGGCGACCATGACCCGTGCGACGCGCGGCGAACGCGCGCGGGCGCCGCGGCGGATGGGGTCGTCGACCAGGCGGGCGGTGGCCCACGCGAGCGCGACGACGATGGAGAGACGAACTGCGAGCAGCGGGAGCCCGTCGAGACCGGTCCGATCCCGGGTCACCACGAGGTACGTCGGCCAGTGCCAGAGGTACATCTCGTACGAGATCGCACCCACCCAGCAGACGGGTCCCCATGACAGTGCGGCGCCGAGTGCGCCGGGCCGCGGTTGGGTGAGGCGCCAGAGCACGATCGCGGTGGCGACGCAGTAGACGAAGAGGCCGTACCGGCCGTAGAAGAAGTCGTGCACCGCGGTGGCGTCCGACGCGAACCACGGCGCGACGACGACGAACAGGCAGAGTGGCGCGGCGACGGTCAGGACCGCGCGACCGCCCCGTGAGCGGAGCGGTCCGTGCAGCGTGCTGACGACCGCGAGCACCGCGCCGATGAGCATGGCCTGCGCGCGCGTGTCCGTGCCGTAGTACACGCGCGAAGGGTCACCGCCCGGTTGGTAGAGCGCGACCATCCAGAGCGAGGACGCGATCGCACCGCCGAGCGCGATCACGCCGACCGTCGCGATCGCGGCGCGTGGCCCGACCCGTCGCCGAGCGAGCCACAACGTCCCGAGGACCACGGGCGGCCAGATCAAATAGAACTGCTCCTCGACCGCGAGCGACCAGAGGTGCAGCAGGGGCGACGGTGTGGTGAAGGCGCCGAAGTACGACTGGCCCGAGAAGATGAAGTGCCAGTTGACGACGTACCCGAGAGACGCGAGGACGTCGGCCCGGAGCTTGTCGAGACCGAGCGATGGCGCCAGCACGGCGGCGTACACCAGGACCGCGCCGAGCACCACGAACAACGCGGGGAGGAGCCGCCGCGCCCGGCGCGCCCAGAACCCCAGGAGGTCGATCCCGGCCGACCGGTCCCACTCGCGGATGAGCAGCCCGGTGATGAGGAAGCCCGAGAGCACGAAGAACGTGTCGAGCGAGAGGACACCACCGGCGGTGAAGTACCCGGCGTGCACCGAGATCGCGAACCAGATGGTGAAGCCCCGCCAGCCGTCGAGCGCGGGCCAGTGGGCGCGTTGTGCCGGAGGAGCGCCGCTCGGGCTCACCTCGTCGCCTCGTGCCGGTTCCGCCTGATGCGCACGTCAGCGTTCGTGGATCGGTCGGGAGTGGTTCATGGCAACCTCCGATCGCGCAGGTGTTGCCTGAAGCATGCGCCGACCGCCGAGGCGCGTCTGTGTCAGATGAAGCACAGCGGGACCGCCGATCCGCGCCGGTCGTCACGCTGGTCACAGTCGCGGCAGCTCTGCGTCAGCTGACGCAGACGCGCCGAAACCACCGTCTCATGCTCTCGCGCACGAGCCTCGACGCGAGGAGCGAGACATGCACGAGCACCGCGCACACAGGACGACGACGAGACGAAGGGTGACGATCTCGGCCGCGTTGGGCGTGGTGGCCGCGCTCATCGCGACCTGCGTCGCGATGCTCGCGTCCCCGGTCGCCGCAGCAGAGACGACGAGCTCCAATGTCACGGCCGTCGCGTACGGGCCGCTCCCCGAGCAACTCCTCGACGTGTACCTCCCGACGAACCGACCCGGCCCGTTCCCGGTGATGATCTACATGCACAGCGGCGGCTGGAAGGCCGGGTCGCGCGTCAACATCCCCGACTTCGTCCTCCAGCAGGTCGACCGCGCCGGCCTTGCCGTCGTCTCGATCGACTACCGACTGGTGACGAGGGCGCCGGACGGGTCGTTCGTCAACTCGTTCCCGGTGCCGGACCAGGACGTGGACCGCGCCATCCGGTTCGTCAAGGCCCACGCCGCCACGTGGGATCTCGACCCGACGCGTGTCCTGATCGCCGGCGCGTCCGCCGGCGGCCACCTCGCGGCGCTCGCCGCCGCCGCGCCCGGCGTGTTCGTCGACCCGACGCTCCCCGCGGATCTCGCCCTGATCTCACCGCGGGTCGACGGCGTGCTCGACTTCGTCGGGGTCAGCGACTTCACCACCTTCGGGCAGGCCGGAGGCTGGGCACCCGGCCTGATGAGCGGATTCCTCGACTGCCCCGCAGCCCGCTACGAGCTGTGCGACCCCGCGAAGATCGAGGCGGCGAGTGTGGCGCCGCACGTGGGAGACGATGCTCCTCCCGCGTTCCTCGCCTACGGCCTCCAAGACTCCCTGGTCACGGCCGCCACCCAGGGCGTCCCGCTCGCGCTCGCGTGGGCCAATGCCCGCGACCTCGGCGGCCGGACCCCGATCAACGCCGTCGAGCTCGAGCAGACCGGCTGCGGCCACAACATGGAAGCCTCCGACCTCGACATGACCGCGATGGAAGCATGGATCGACACCGTCATCGCGAATCCGTCCTCGACGACCACCCTCGCCCGGGCAGCACGCGGGCACCCGGTGACCGCGCCGCCAGTGGACTACCGGTGAGCAAGCTCGAACCCGTCTCGCCTCATCTATTCCCGTAGCGATCCGGTGGATAGGCAGTTGTGCCGAGAGGGGCACCCCAGGGACCGCACTCGATCAACGGGCCGTGCGCCGCCCAATACTTCTCCCAGACTTGACTGGAGTGGAAGCCCGGCACTCCCCAGCCGTCAAGTCCGTCGGCATCGATGCGGCGCTGGGACACTCCTCCATGCTGGTCGCGCACCCACGTACCGGGCGGCGGTTCAGGCGGCGGAGTCAGTTTCAAAGCCGCAGTTCGGGCAGGCGTCCATTCTGGTTCCTTCTCGGGTTAGAGGTGTAGCACGGGCCGGAGTCGGTTCCTGCCTCCGGCGGTCCCGCCCCTGGGCCGCCGAACCGACTCCTGACCCGTACATCTCAGGTCATCCCTTGCTGACGAGTGCCACGTCAGGTCAGGAGATTGTTGCCGTCGTCACCTGCGCAGCTTTGCGCTTACCCTTGGCGGAAGGCTTGGAAGCTCTAGTGCGCGGGCGCTGCATTCACGAAGTGCACCTGCACGTCGGTGAACCCGACCTTGCCGAGCAGGCCTCGGAGCATCTCCGCGGTGTTGGTCTCCGCGCGCTGGATGAGATCGCCGCGCTTCGCTGCCGCGCCCAGCTTCTTCTGCGCCAGCTCGTAGAAGCGCTGCTCGCCGTTCGGGTTGACGCTGAACACGGCACCGACCCGGTTCAACAGGCCACGGTCCTGGCTTGCGACGCGGCTCGCGTGCATGTCGATCACGGCCTTGCCGAGCGTCGGCTCGGGAAGGCTCACGCTGACCGTCTTGTCGCTGCGCATCTGCACCGCGTCCGTGGACAAACCCGAGAAGTCGACGCGCGCATCGACGGAGCCTTGCGCAAGGAACACCGTGTGCTCACCGGCGAGGAACGAGGGAAGGATCGACACGTCGTCCTCCACATCGATCGTCTGCTGGTACCGACCCTGCGCGGCCGAGTAGGTCGACAGGTTCGCGAGCTGCTTGAGCACCGCAGGGGGCGAACGGTCGATCGTGGTCGTGGCGAACGGGTTCCCGATGCTCAAGATGCCGGTCATGACCCCCACGACCAGGAACAACGCCACCGCGAGGGCGAGCGCCACGAGCGTCGAGAGCACATTGCCCGGACGGGGCAATCGCCGACGGCGGGTTTCGCCCGACTCCTGGGTCACGACGCGGACGGTCACTTCGGGCGCCGCGGCGCGCTCGGTATCGCGACTCGCGCCCCGGTCTGCGCGCGGCGCGTCGTCGAGTAAGACGGGCATGTGGGCTTGTCCCTCCTCGGTGACCCGGCGGGATGTGCGGGTCGGTGGATCAGGGACAAGAACGACGCCGGATGCTGCGTGGTTCCCGGTCCCCTGCCCTGAATCTCACCGAGCGACAAGACCGACCGTTGTGGCGTGTGCCACCAGAGCGGTGACGGTTCTCAAGTGCCCCCGTCCGGGCCTTCGATACGTGCCTATGGACCTGACCCATGACGAGCGGCTTTTGCTCCTCGCCGGGCTCTTTGTCCTCAGCATCACGCGAGTGGCCGACGACGACGACGAGCGCGAAACGATCAGAGCGCTCGCCCGCAAGCTCGGCGGTGACCCGGAGGCGACGTACTTCCAGTAGTCGGCGAGAGCTGGGCCAGGGCTCAGGCACTCGAACTGCGCGACGAGGTGCCGACTTCGGACGACTTCCCGTCGCGCCACCGACGGAGCACGAGATATGGACCGTGGAGCGCACCGCGGTCCCAGTGCCCGAAGCCGAGGGTCGTGCCGGCCCGTCCCTCGGCGGACGGCACGAGCTTGACCAGCTCGAGCCCGTCGAGCACGCCCTCGCGGGTGAGCTCGGGTGCTCGGGCGAGACCTTCGGCGACGAGCAACCCGAGGTCGTAGCCGACCGCGGCGAACAGCCCGGGCACCGAATCCGTCCCGACGCGGGCCAGGAGCCCGGCGAGCACGGGATTGCCGTCGGCGATCATGTCGACGTAGACCCAGCCGTCGATCTCGTGCGCGTACTCCGGGTCGTAGCCCCGCAACCCGGCGGTGTTCATCGCGGCGGGTGCATCCCACCCGGCTTGCGTGCGCGCGCGGGCAACTGCGGTGCCGACGAGTCCCAGCCCGAGGTACACCAGCGCGTCGGCACCCGCGGCCCGCACGGACGTGACTTCTCGTGACGCATCGCCGGCAAGCGGTCCGATCGGGACGCGTGCGGCGAGGTCGACACCGATCACTTCGCATTCGGCTTCGAAGAACGCCGCGTATCGACGGCCGATCGGCGACCGGTCGAAGACGACGCCCACGCGCTGCGCGCCGAGCGCGGCGATGTGGCGGGCGAGGAGCACCGGCTCGTCCTCGTGCGAACCCACCTGGAGGTGGAACATGAATTCGCTCCGCGCCCGCTCGGTCCCGGCCCAGTTGATCGTCGGCACCCGCGCCCGATCCGCGAGCGGCGTCGCGACGAGTGCGTTGTCCCCGACGGCGGGTCCCACGATCAGGAGGACGCCCTCCGCCACGAGCTCGTCGAACGCGTGCTCGATCGCGAACGCGGTGCCGGCAGGCAGGCCCAACCCGGCCGCGTGGACGAACTGGACCTCTCGATCGAGTCGGGCGTGCTTGATCAGGTCGTCGATGGCGAACCGCATGAAGGTGTCGACGTGACCCCCGAGCGACGCGCCCTCCTCCACCGAGTCCGCCATGTCGTGCAGGATGCCGATGCGTATCGGTGCGGTCATGCGATGTCCTTCCCAGTACACGGCACCGGCTGGAGCACGGCGTCACGCAGTCTCGCGTCAAGCACAGAGACGCGCCGGTCCAGGCGGTGACCACCTCCGGACACTCGGTCGACGCTGCCAGCTCGAGCCGACGCCGGCTGGTGGCGGTTCTGGCCGCAACGACGAAGGCCCGGAACCCAATGGTTCCGGGCCTTCTCGATGGTGGCGGGGGGAGGATTTGAACCTCCGACCTTCGGGTTATGAGCCCGACGAGCTACCAGACTGCTCCACCCCGCGGCGGCCCAAGGAGGGTAGCAAACGGCGGCCCCGAGTGCCCGGGCCGCTCGACGTTTGCCGCGCCGCGCGTCCGGGAACGCCGATCGTCGACGATCCGGGTGGGGGGCGGTGCCACGGAGCGCGGCTCGGGCACCTGACCGTCCAGGCAGGCGATGGAACCACAATTGTCGGCGCGAGGCATCACCCAGCACTTCGGCGAGCGCGCCGTCCTCGACGACGTGGACCTCGACGTTCCCGCGGGGCGCGTCGTCGGCCTGCTCGGACCGAACGGCGCCGGCAAGACCACGCTGATGCGCATTCTCTTCGGCGTGCTCGCGCCGGAGGCGGGCACGCTCAGGTGGAGGGGCCGTCCGGTGACGGACGACGACCGCCGCGGATGGGGATACATGCCCCAGGAGCGAGGCCTCTACCGCGACATGCGCGTGCTCGACCTGCTGGTGTGGATCGCGCGCTTGCACGGCCTCGACCGCGACGACGGGCGCGCTCGGGCGCGGCGGCTCCTCGAGCAGCTCGGCCTCGCCGACCGCGAGCGCGACAAGATCTCGACGCTCTCGGGCGGCATGGCGCAACGTGTGCAGCTCGCGGCGGCGATGGTCCACGGGCCCGAGCTCCTCGTCCTCGACGAACCGTTCGCCGGTCTCGATCCCGTCGCGGTGCAGTTCCTCTCGGGCGTGATCACCGAGCACACACGCGCCGGCCGCAACCTGCTGTTCTCGAGTCATCAGCTCGACCTCGTCGAGGACCTCTGCGAGAGCATCACGCTCCTCCACCACGGTCGCGTCGTCCTGCAGGGAGATCTGCGCGAGCTGAAGGCCGAGAGCCCGAATCGCTGGTTGCGCGTCGACATCCCGGTCGATCCGTCGTGGATCGACCGGTCGTCCGCCGAGATCGTCACGGTCGACGCCCGCGGCACCCGGCTCCGTCTCGCGCCGCACGCCGATCCCGGCGCGGTCCTCGACGACATCCGTCGCGACGCGCACGTGGACGACTTCGGGGTCGAGGCGCCGAGCCTGTCGGAGCTCTTCCTGGAGGCTGCCGGGACCGAGGCCGCGTGACCTGGTTCCAGGCCACCCGGCTCGTCGCCGCACGCGAGCTGCGGGAATCGTTCCGCCGCCGATCGCTCTGGATCGTGCTCGCGGTCCTGTTCGTCGGGTCGAGCGTGGCGATGATCCTGCCCGAGGTGCTCGACAGCGGCGGGACCCGTTACGACGTCGCGATCGTCCCGGGTGCCGACGCCTCGGCGTCGGACGCGTTCCGCGCCGACCTGCGCGCCACCGCCGCGGGCCTCGACGCACGGGTGCGCTTCCGCACGCTGGCGAACGCCGCGCGCGCCCGCACCCTGGTCGACAAGGGCACCGTCGACATCGGGGTCGTCGAGGGCCTCCGACCGACCTTGATCGTGCGCGCCGGCCAGAACGACACCCTGGTCGCGATCGTGCGCCAGTCCCTCGCCACACGGGCGCTGGCGCGAGAGCTGGCGGCGGCAGGGCTCGACCAGGCGACCATCGACCGCGTGCTGACGACGCCGAGCCCCCGCGTCGAAGAGGTCGCCGCGGACGAGTCGGATCGTCAGGCGTCGGCCGCGATCCTCTCACTCGTCCTGTACCTGGTGCTCCTGCTCCTCATGATCCAGGCCGCCAACGGCGTCGCCATCGAGAAGGCGAACCGCATCAGCGAGGTGCTGCTCGCGGTCGTGAAACCGACCGCCCTGTTCTTCGGCAAGGTCGTCGGCGTCGGCATCGTCGGGTTGGCCGGACTGGCGGCGGGCGCGATCCCGGTCGTGGTGAAGGCAGTGGCAGGAGGCGATCTGCCCGCGGGCCTGGGCGCGGCGATCGCGGGCGGACTCCCCTGGATGATCCTCGGCCTGGTGCTCTACCTCACCACCGCCGGGGCGCTCGGTGCGCTGATCGAGCGCCAGGAGGAGGCGGGCGCAGTGCTCACACCGCTCAGCCTCCTGCTGATCGGGACCTACGTCCTGGCGCAGAGCTCCGCCGGCAACTCGTTCGGCGCGGTGCTGGCGATCTTCCCGTTCACGTCGCCGATCGTGATGCCGGCCCGGCTCGCCCTCGGTGAGGCGTCGGCGGCCGAGATCGTGGCCTCGCTGGCGGTGGGGCTCGCCACCGTCCTCTTCGTCGTGCGGCTCGGCGCCGCGATCTACCGCCGCGGCATCGTGCACACCGGTCGACGCCTCAAGCTCGGAGAGGTCCTGCGAACCACCTAGATCTTCTTGGGGGCTGAGACCTTGAATCTTTCGGCAAGTTTCCCTTGCGCGCGAGAAGCGAGCGATCGACACTTGTTATGCGCCGTGACCCGCTACGGCCGGGAATCATGACCCTTTGCGGCACCCGGTGTCTGCGCTGTGGGGGCGACGCCGAACTGATCGTGCGGCGACGCGTCGGTAAGGGGCGCACTCGAGGCTGCGCCTTGCGTTTGCGCGCGTCCGAGTTCTATCTCGCGCACGATCAGCGCGTGCCGCGCGTCAGGGGCGGCCTTGCCGCCCCGGAGCCCACAGTCACGCGCACGCGCGGGGGGAGGCCGGGAGGGGGGCCTGCCCCCCTCCCGCTAATGCTCTGACCACGAACGTTCGCGCGTTATGCGGCGAGGGGGCGTGGGCGGCCCCATCGGCGTTGTTGTTCGCTGCGGATGCGGGCTCGGTGTCGACGTTCGGCTTCGAGGACGCGTGGGTCGCGGGTGTGGCGGTTCCGCCAGCGGAGGTACTTGCGGATCGCTTGGCTGAGTGCGGGATGGTCGGGGTGGTCGCTGTTCGCGATGACGAACTGGCGCAGCGGCCCGAAGTGCGCCTCGATCGGGTTCGCCCACGACGCGTACGTCGGCGTGAACACGAGCTCGACATGATTCGCGGTGCACCAGTCGCGCACGTCACGGTTCTTGTGGTGGTTGAGGTTGTCCAAGATGACGTGGATCGGTTCGCGGTCATCGACGCTGGCTCGGATCGCCTGCACTGCACGCAACGTCGCCGCGGAACCCTTGCACGGTTCGATCGTGCCGTGGAGCTGATCGGCGCCGATCGAATACCACGCGTAGAGCTGCCGCGACCCGTGCGGCTTGTGATAATTCGCTCGTAACCGTTCCGGCTTGCCTTGCGGTGCCCATCCCGAACCACCGACCGGTTTGATTGTCAGCGGCCCGAACTCGTCGAACGCGAACGTGCGATCACGGCGGTGTTCGAGCAGCCACTCGATCCGCGACAGTTTCTCCTCCTTCAACGGATCCGGTGACTCCTTCCACGTCTTGGTCCGCTGGAACGTGATCCCCTCCGCGATCAAGATCTGACGCAGCCGTTCCCGCCCAACACGGATCTTGCCACCCGTGTTCGTGGCCAGGAAGTCCGCGAGCTTGCGGACCGACCAGTGCGTGAACGGACACCCGAACCTCACGGGTCGGGTCTTGGCCGTCTCGACGATCAACACACGGTCAGTCGTCGTGATCTGGCGGGGACGGCCACCCGCCCACCGAGGGTCCAGTGATCGCATCCCCAGATCGTTGAACCGGTGGATCATCTCCCGGACCCGGTCCGGTGACGTCTGCACCAACCGAGCGATCGTCGCCACATCGTTCCCGCCCACCGACGCCAACACGACCATCGCCCGGCGCCACTTCACGATCGACCGGTCCGACTTCCCTCCCCGCCGCACGATCTGTTGCAGCTGTCGACCCTCGGCATCACTCACACGACGGACACGCACACGTTCAGCCATCCATCGAGTCTGCGCGACCCCACACCAGAAGTGGTGGACGCGCCCCACCAACCACCCTGGTCAGAGCACTAGCTGCGAGGTCCGGGCTTGTCCTTCACGAATCCGTGAACTATTGTCGTGATCGGTAACTACCTGGACGACACTGGAGCTCCCGATGGACGACATCACCTTCGTACCGGCACTCGCCTACCGCGACCCGAAGGCCGCGCTCGACTGGCTCGCTCGCGCCTTCGACTTCGAGCTCACCATGGCCATCGACGGTCCCGACGACGACTCGACCCAGTGCCACTACGAGATGGGCTACCAGGGACGGGGCCGCATCATGATCGGCGGCGAGTGGAACGAGTGGATGCGGAGCCCGGCGTCGGCCGACGGACACAACACGACCAGCGTCCACGTCGCGGTGACCGGCGACATCGACGCTCACTGCGAACGGGCCCGGGCCGCCGGCGCGCGCGTGCTAGTCGAGCCGGCCGACCAGTTCTACGGCGACCGCGTGTACCGCTGCGTCGATCCGGAAGGGCACCACTGGACCTTCGCCATGCATGTGCGCGACGTGACGCGCGCCGAAGCCGAGGCCGCGATCGGCACGCCCATCCACGCGCCGAGCTGGCAGTGAGCGCGTCGGCCGCCGCGCTCCCCGCGAGCGACGCAGTCGACCTCACGCTCGCCGCGCTCGCCGATCCGGTGCGGCGCCGATCGGTCGAGCTCCTCGCCGAACGCCCGCGGCGCGCCGGTGAGCTGGCCGACGCACTCGGCGTCTCGGCGCCGGTGATGAGCCGACACCTGCGCGTGTTGCGGAGCGCCGACCTGGTCGAGGAGGAACACCCGCCGTTCGACGCCCGAGTGCGGATCTACTCGCTGCGGGCCGCGTCCATGGGCGCGTTGCGAGCGTGGTTGGCCGACGCGGAGGCGGGGTGGACGCAGCAGCTGGCGGCGTTCAAGGATCACGTCGAACGCGCATGAGCCGCTCCCGGGTCCTCGTGGCGATGCGCGTCGCCGCGCCGCCGGCGCGGACGTTCGCCGCGTTCACCGGCGAGATCGGCGAGTGGTGGCAGCCGAACGGGCTGTTCCGGTTCACCGATCGCGACGGCGGTCGTCTCGCGTTCGAGCCCGAGCCACCCGAGCGCCTCGTGGAGATCGGCGCCGACGGCGAGCGGTTCGAGATCGGGCGCGTGCGGGAGTGGGACCCACCGCACCGCCTGGTGTTCGAGTGGCGGCAGGCCGGATTCGCCGAGGACCAGTCGACCGAGGTGGCCGTGCGCTTCGACCCGGTCGAGCGCGGGACGCGGGTGACGGTCGAGCACTTCGGCTGGGACACCATCCCGCAGGAGCACGCCGCGCGCCACGGGTTCCCGCTGGGCGCGTTCCAACAGCGCGAGGCGGAGTGGTGGCAGGACCTGTTGCGGTCCCTGCGCGATCACGTCGCCACCTGAACCGCGGTGCGACGCCGCCTAGCGTGGCGCGATGGCTTCCCGACCCCGCGAACACCAGCTCCCGACGACCGGCAGCGATGCCGGTGCCGCCCCCACCGCGCCGCCGGCGCGTGAGCCGAGCCACGCCGAGCGGTGCCGCACGCTGGTACACGGCGAGCGACGGGGCGCGCTCTCGACAGTCGCCGCCGAACCCGCCGGGTACCCGTTCGGATCCGTGGTCAGCTTTGGCCTCGCCGACGACGGCGATCCGCTCTTCTTCGTCAGCCTCATGGCGGAGCACACGCAGAACGCGCTGCGCGACCCGCGCGCGAGCCTCCTGGTGACCGAACCGGTGCCCGAAGGCGCCGATCCCCTCGCCAGTGGACGGGTGACCCTGCTCGGCCTGCTCGCGCCGGTCGACGACGACGAGCGCGAGATCGCGCGCGAGCGCTACCTCGCCGCCAATCCAGCCGCGTCGTACTACATCGACTTCGGCGACTTCACCTTCCTCCGGCTCGCCGTCGACCACGTGCGCTACGTGGGCGGCTACGGCCGCATGAGCTGGGTCGACGCCGCCGACTACGCCGTCGCCGAGCCCGACCCGCTGGTCGACGCCGCGGCGGGGATCATCCAGCACATGAACGACGACCACGCCGACGCGCAGGTGCTGTTCTGCCGCCACTTCGCCCACCTCCCGGAGACGATCTCGGCATCGATGTCGGCAGTCGACCGCTACGGCTTCGACCTGGTCGCGGTCAGCCCCGACCACCGCACCCCGGTACGGCTCGCGTTCCCGACCCAGTGCACGACGGGCGACGAGGTGCGCCAGGCGATGGTCGCCATGGTGGCGGAGGCGCGGTCGGCCTTCAGTTGAGCTCTGGGCGCGCTCGGCGTCAGTTGGTGGACGCGAAGACGGACTCCGGACGCAGTGCCCGTCGCAACGCCTCCGTGATGTCACGCTGGCACGCCTGCGCGATCGCCGAGTGCGGGACGATCATCTCGAACCCGTGTGGCGCGCCCGGGTAGACGTGCAGCTCGACCGGGATCCCGGCGGCGAGCATGCGCGACGCGTACTCGATGTCCTCGTCGCGGAAGACGTCGAGCGCGCCCACCCCGATCCACGCCGGTGGGAGGCCGGCGACGCTCTCGACCCGCGCCGGCACCGCGTACGCCGGGATGTAGTCCTTGCCGACCAGCTCGCCGAGATACGCGCGCCAGCCCAGGTGGTTGGCCTCCCGGCTCCACACCGGCGCGCCCTCGATGTGGCTCGACGCGCTCGTGTTCCGGTCGTCGATCATCGGATAGATGAGGAGCTGGAACGCGAGGTCGACCTCGCCGCGGTCGCGCGCCAGGATGGTGAGGCCGGCCGCGAGCCCTGCACCCGCGCTCGCACCGGCGACCGCGATCCGGGCCGGGTCGATGCCCAGCTCGTCGGCGTGCTGCGAGGTCCAGAGCAACCCGGCGTAGCAGTCGTCGAGCGGCGCGGGGTACGGGTCCTCGGGGGCGAGGCGGTACTCGATCGACACCACGACGCAGTCGAACTCCTCGACCCAGCGGTTGAGCCGGGCGTCGATCGTGATGCCGGAGCCGAACATGTAGCCGCCGCCGTGGATCCAGTAGACGCACGGCCGGCCGGTCGCCTCGGTCGGGGGCGAGTACACACGCACCGTCGGGTCGTGGCCGGTCGCGCCGGGCACGACCACCTCGCGCGACGTCGTGGTGGTGGGTGGGAGCTCGACCACGGGCATGTCGGCCATCGCCTGGCGCATCGCCGGGAGCGACTCGAAGGTGAAGGTGCCGAAGTCGATCGCACCCATGGGCGACACCGCGAGCGCGGCGGCGATCTGCGGGTCGAGGGTCGTGGCGACGTCCATCGTCATGCGAGCTGCGCTCCCACGGTCGGGTCGACGTACTCGTCGATGCGACTGACCAGCCCGTCGTCGGTGGTCGTCACCACGATGCAGTTCTGCATCTCGAAGTCGTTGCCGCTCGAGCGGACCGTGCCGCGCACCACGAACTGCAGCACGAAGCCGGTGTCGGTCGGGCTGAGCAGGACCCGCTCGTTCTTCAGGTTGTCGACGAGCTGCCCGAGCATGCCGATGGCGGCCATGTTCTCGCGGGCGTCGACCTCCTTGCGGTCGTGGTTGTGCCAGACGATCGCGCCGGGCGCGAGGACCGCGACGAAGCCGTCGGGATCACCGCCTGCCAGCGCGGCGTCGAACGCGGCCGCCATCTGGTCGTGGGTCGCCATGTCGTCTCCCCCTCAGGTGATGTCGAGGCGTTCGGCGCACGCCTTCATCTCGTCGAGGAACTTGCCACGCCGCGCGGCATCGGGTCCACCCGCCATGTCGGCGAAGTCGGGGACCAGCACCAGCCGGTCGACGCCGAGGTCCTCGTAGCGCCGCACCGTATCGGCATCGATCGGGCCGGGCAGGGGCGTGATGGTGACCTCCAGCCGGCCCAGCCCGGCCGGCCGGTCGACCTCAGCGGCCAGGCGCCCGAGCTCGGCCAGCGCTTCGCGGGTGTGGTCGAGGTCCAGGAAGAACCCGTACCAGCCGTCGCAGCGGGCCACCGCCCGGTGGCGGGCCGCGGTCGACATCCCGCTGCCCAGGATCGGTGGGCCGCCGGGCCGGTGCGGCTGGGGCCGGCACTGGATGCCGCCGAAGGACGCGAACTCGCCCTCGAGCCGAGGTTCGTCGTCACGCCAGAGCGTGCGCAGCGCGTCGATCCACTCGTCGGCCCGGCGCCCGCGGGTCCCGAACGGCACCCCGATCGCGGCGTACTCCCCCGGCACGTACCCGACGCCGACGCCCACGAGCAGCCGGCCCCGCGACAGCACGTCGACCGTCGCCAGCTCCTTGGCGAGGATCACCGGGTTGCGCAGCGGCAGGATGACGATGCCGGTCCCGAGCTGGATGCGTGACGTCGCGGCGGCGGCGTACGCGAGGACGGGCACCGGGTCCATCATCTCCGAGCGCGACGGCAGGGGTGACGGCGGCGCCTGCGGGTCGATGAGCACCGGATGCTCCCCCACCCAGATCGAGTCGAAGCCGAGCGACTCCGCGGTCTGCGCGACCGTGACGACGCCCTCGGCGTCGGCAAGCGCGCCCGACCCGACACCGAACCACCCGATCGGCAGCATGCGCTACGCGGTGCGCATGCGACGGTCGCGCCGTGCCTGCGCGCTCCCGACGTGGGTCATGATGTCGACGACGAACGCGAAGACCACGATGAACCACCCGAAGCCGGTGACGCCACGGATCGGTGCGTAGGCGACGGCCCACGCCAGCGTCGTCCACGGCAGGAAGATGAAGCCGAGCAGCCCCCACCAGAACGAGTCGAACGCGATGCTCATGCGGTCGGAGAACAACCAGATGAGGAAGATCGCGAAGCGCGGCGACACGAACGCGGCCAGCGCCACCAGGCATCCACACATGGGGCAGGAGACTAGGGTCGATCGCGATGGCGCTCAACCGCTCCATCGGCCTCGTGGCCGTCACCCTCGGTTCCGTCGACGTGCAAGAGGGCTGTGCGCGCGCCCGCGAGCTCGGGTTCGAGCACTTCGATGCCACGGCCGACGACGTCGACGGGCTCGACGCCGACGAGTTGGCCGCGCTGGCGCTGCCGATCGGTGATCGCATCAGTGCGCTCGAGGCGCGGGCCGGCTGCACCACCATGCCGCTGTATGAGCGCCGGGGTGAGGACCGCTTCGACGAGGCGGTGGCGATGCTCCGCGCCGAGCCGGGCGCGCGGTTGGAGCCCGGGCCCCGCAGCGTCGCCGACAGCATCGAGAAGGTGGAGGCCCTCGTCGAGGCGGTACCGGGGTTGCGCCTCACGGTCGACACCGGTCACGTCACGACGTGGGGCGAGGATCCGATCCGCCTGCTGCGCCATGCCGATCACGTGCAGCTCCGCCAGGCCGCACCGGAGAAGCCCCAGCTCCATCCCGACGACACCGACGGCGTGGTCGACTTCGCCGCCGTCCTCGCCGAGCTCGAGCGTCTCGACTACCCGGGCCTGATGAGTGTCGAGTACTTCGATCTCCCCGACATGCGCATGCCCCTCGACGACCCCGTCGGCTACGCGGTCGCCCTCGCGGCGCACGTCCGCGCCCTGCCCTGATTCTTTGCGCAATCGCTTTCGCTCGGCGAAAGTCACCGCGCAGTGAGTGCGCTCGGCGCGCGCCGACGCCATGATGGGGGCCATGATCAGCGCTCAGGCCCAGGCGTTGTGGCAGGCGTTCGCGCAGGCACCGAAGCAGGCGGAGCTGCCCCTGGCGGCGCGGCGGCAGGCCGGCGAGCAAGCGGAGACGCCGACGTCGGAGCCGGTCGGGGTGACGAACCGGGACGCGCCCGAGGTGGAGGGGCTCTGGGCCGTGGCCGACGACGCCCGTGACGGTGCGGCCGTGCTGTACCTGTTCGGCGGCGGCTACGTGCTCGGTTCACCGGCGTCCCGCCGCAAGACCGCCGGGCACGTCGCGCACGCCTCTGCGACCCGCGTGCTCGTCCCGAGCTACCGCCTGGCGCCCGAGCACCCCTTCCCGGCCGCGGTCGACGATGCGGTCGCCGCGTACCGCTTTCTCCTCGGTGCGGGCGCAGTCGCCGAGCGCACCGTGATCATGGGCGACTCGTCCGGCGGCGGACTGGCGTTCGCGTGCGCGCTCGCGCTGCGCGAGGCCGGTGACGCGCCGCCGGCAGGGATCGTCGGCTTGTCACCGTGGGCCGACCTCGGTTGCACCGGCGCCACCATGGACACCTGTGCGGGCGTCGACATCATGTGCACCCGGGCGAGCCTGCTGGAGATGGCCGGTTGGTACCTCGCCGGGCACGACGCCACCGACTCGCTCGCGTCACCGGTGGACGCCGACCTCTCCGGCATGCCGCCCGCGCTCGTGCTCGTGGGCGGCGACGAGGTGCTCCTCGACGACGCGGTGCGGCTCGTGCGCGGGATCGGCGAAGGTGGCGCCGACGCCACGCTCTTCGTCGGTGGCGGCATGCAGCACGTGTGGCCGACGTGGGCCGGCGCGCTCCCCGAAGCCGACGCCGCCATCGCGCTCGTCGGCGACTGGATCCGCCGCACCACCGTGTGACCGCTCAGCGTCGGTCGGCCAGGAAGGGGTAGCGGGCGCGGGTCCCGGCCACGACCGCGGGATCGACGTCGCGCACGAGGGTCTGCTCGGTGGGGCCGTCGGCCTCGTGGGTTTCGCCGAACGGCTGCACGACGGCGCTGTCGCCCGCGTAGTCGAGCTTGCCGCCGCGGCCGACGCGGTTCACCCCCACCACGTAGGCCTGGTTCTCGATCGCGCGGGCCTTCAGCAACGCACGCCAGTGGTCGCGGCGGGGCGCGGGCCAGTTGGCGACGACGACGTAGCAGTCGGTGTCGGGCGCGAGGCCCCAGAACTCGTCGGCGAAACGCAGGTCGTAGCAGACGAAGAAGCTGCAGCGGACGCCCTCGACGTCGACGGTGAGGTGCGCGTCGCCGGCGGCGTACTGCTCGTGCTCCCCGCCGTAGGTGAACGGGTGGATCTTGCGGTACCGGTGGGTCGCGCCGTCGGGCGCGGCCAGGATCAGCGTGTTCGACGGGAGGTCGTCTCCCGCCTGCACCTCCGGCGCCGACCCGCACATCCAGACGCCGTGCTCCCGTGCCTGCTCGACCAGGAATCGCGCGCTCGGACCGTCGACCGGCTCGGCAACCCGCGCCGTGTCCATGGAGAACCCGGTCGAGTACATCTCCGTGAGCACGACCAGGCGGGCGCCGTCGCCCGCGGCCGTGGCGATCTTCGGCGCGAGGCGCCCGAAGTTCGCGTCGCGGTCCTCCCACACGATGTCGTGCTGGAGCGCGGCGACCTTCACCGGGCCATTTCCCGGAGTCGGCCGGCGGCGTCGTCGATGACCTCGAGCCGCTTGCAACACGCGAACCGCACCAACGGACGACCGGCCTCCTCGTCGTCGTAGAACGCGACGCTCGGCACCGCCACCACCCCGCAGCGCTCGGGCAGCGACCGGCAGAACGCCATGCCGTCGGTCTCGCCGAGCGAGCGGATGTCGGTGCTCACGAAGTAGGTCCCGGCCGACGGCAACACAGTGAGCCCGGCGGCCGCGAGCCCGGCCGACAGGCGGTCGCGCTTCTCCTCCAGCGCGGCCGCGAGCCGGCGGAACGTGGACGCGGGCAGCCCCAACCCGACCGCGATCCCGTACTGGAACGGCCCGCCGTTCACGTAGGTGAGGAATTGCTTCACCGTCTTGACCGCGTCGACCAGCTCGGGCGCAGCGCAGAGCCAGCCCACCTTCCACCCGGTGCACGAGAAGGTTTTGCCCCCGGACGAGATGGTGACCGTGCGGTCACGCATGCCCGGGAACGTCGCCAACGGCAGGTGCTCGCCGTCGAAGACCAGGTGCTCGTACACCTCGTCGGTCACCGCGACGAGGTCGTGGTCGACGCACAGCCGCGCGATCTCGGCGAGCTCCTCACGGCTGAAGACCTTGCCCGTCGGGTTGTGCGGCGAGTTGAGCAACAGCACCCGGGTGCGGGGCGTGATGGCGCGCGCGAGCGCTTCGGGGTCGAACGAGAAGTCGGGGGTGCGCAGCTGCACGATGCAGCGCCGGGCGCCCGCCATCGCGATGCACGCCGCGTAGGAGTCGTAGTACGGCTCGAAGGTGATGACCTCGTCACCGGGCTCGCACAGCGCGAGCAGCGCCGCGGCGATCGCCTCGGTCGCGCCGGCAGTGACGAGCACCTCGGTGTCGGCGTCGTAGTCGAGCGCGTACCACTTCGACTGGTGGGCGACGATCGTGTGGCGGAGCTCGGGGATGCCGATGCCGGGCGGATACTGGTTGTGGCCGGCGCGGATGGCGGCGACGGCGGCGTCCATCACCTCGGGCGGGCCGTCTTCGTCGGGGAAGCCCTGGCCGAGGTTGATCGAACCGGTGGCCACCGCCAGCGCCGACATCTCGGCGAAGATCGTGGTGCCGAAGCCCTGGAGCCGCGAGACCAGGTACGGGGAGTCGGCCACGTCAGCCGGCCACGAAGCTCAGCCGCACCTCGCGGCGCGGGTTGTCGCGGTTGAGGTCGACGAGCACGACGCTCTGCCAGACGCCCAGGAGCGGATCGCCGTTCTGCACCGGTACCACCAAGGTGGGCGCGAGGATCGCGGGCAGCACGTGGTCGGCGCCGTGCCCGGGTGACCCGTGGGCGTGTCGGTACCGGCCGTCGCGCGGGAGGAGGCGCTCGAGCGCGTCGACCAGGTCGTCGTCGGAGCGGGCCCCCGTCTCGATGATCGCCACGCCCGCGGTCGCGTGCGGCGCGAACACGTTGAGCAACCCGTCACCACGTGCGCGGCAGAACGCGCGCACGTGGTCGGTGAGGTCGACGACGCGCCGGCGCGAGGTGTCGACGTCGAGCACGGTGGTGTCCATCGGCGCCGAGCCTACGACGACCGGTTCACCCGGCGTCCACGAGCCACCCGAACCCGTTCGAGCGGAGCGCGTCGGACATGCGCGCGGTGAGCGTCGGCAGGGAGTCGGTCAACAGGATGACGCCGAACACGGCGAGCACCGCGGCCGAGAACAGCGTGATGGCGCGCGAGTGGCGCTTGAACCACTCCAGGGTGCGGGTGAGCTTGCCCATCGCCAGGCCGACGGCGAGGAAGGAGGCGCCGAGACCGAGGGAGTACGCGACGAGCAGCAGCGTGGAGTGCGCGATGTCGTCGCCCCCGGCCGCGAAGCCGAGCACCGCGCCGAGCACGGGACCGATGCAAGGTGTCCACCCGAGCCCGAACGCCGCGCCCGCGACCGGTGCGGCCACCGGGCCGAAGCGGTCGAGGTGCGGGTGGAACCGGAACTCCTGGTACAGGCGCGGGGTCGTGAGCAGCTGTGACCCCGCGAGGTAGCACGCCATCAGGAGGACGAGACCCCCGGAGATGCGGGTGAGCGTCTCCTGGTTGCGGAAGAGCGCGCTCCCCGCCGCGGTGGTGATGAGCCCGAGCAGCACGAACACCACCGTGAAGCCGAGCACGAACAGGCCGGTGTTGAGCGCGATGCGCTTGAGGTAGTGCCGTTGCTGCTCGCGGATCTCGCCCACCGACAGCCCGGTGATCAGGCTCAGGTAGCCGGGCACGATGGGCAGCACGCAGGGCGACAGGAAGGAGATCACGCCGCCGCCGAACGCGGTGAGCAGGTAGAAGTTGCTCGAGACGTTGATGCCGAGGACGAGCATAAGGAGGTGCGACCGATGGTACGGCCCACCGCCGCGGCGCCGTCAGTCGGCGGGGTCGGTGAGGGTCGGCGAGGGTCGGCGTCAGCCGGCCGTGGGTTCCCGGGCCTCGTCGATGCGGGCCTCGGCGATGGCCACGTACTCGGGGTCGGTGTCGTAGCCGACGTAGCGCCGGCCGGTGCGAGCGGCGGCCACCGCGGTGGATCCGGACCCGAGGAACGGGTCGAGCACGACGTCGCCGACGTACGTGTAGAGCCGGATGAAGCGCTCGGGAAGCTCCACCGGGAACGGCGCCGGGTGGTGCACGCGCCGGGCCCGCTCCGGGCGGATCTCCCACACGTCGAGGGTCGACGCCAGGAACTCCTCCTTGCTGATGTCGGACATGTGCGGCAGGCCCCGCTCCGCCCGCGCCTTGGCGGGGATGGCGCGGTCGAAGCGACCCTTCGACGCGATCACCACCCGTTCGGTGAGATCCCGGAGCACCGGGTTCGACGCCTTCATGTACGACCCGAAGGCGCACGAGCCGGCCGCGCCCTTCGCCTTGACCCAGACGACCTCGCCCCGCAGCAGCATCGCGAGCTCGTCCTGGAGGATGGTGGTGACGTCGCCGGCCAGCGAGCGGTACGGCTTGCGGCCGAGGTTGGCGACGTTGACGCACAGGCGCCCGCCCGGTTCGAGGACCCGCAGGCACTCCGCGAACACGTCGCGCAGCATGGTGAGGTACTCGAGGTAGGTGGCGGGGACGTGGCCGGCGCCGAGGTCGGTCTCGTACGCCTTGCCCGCGAAGTACGGCGGTGACGTCACCACCAGCGCGACGGAGTTGTCGTCGACGTCGGCCATGTCGCGCGCGTCACCGCAGATCACCGAGTCGGCCGCCCCGCACGGGTTGACGGTCGAGTCCTTCGACAGGTGGGGCGCGGTGAAGCGCGCGTAGAAGTCGCTGGCGTCGTGACTCTCGCGGTTCCCCGCTCCGAACGTGCGCGTGCGCGTCGCCATGGTCGTCGCACCGTACCGGAGGGATCAGTCCGGCGCGGATCCCCGCCGGCGATGACGGACCCAGAGCCCCGTACCGGCGGCCAGCACGACGACCACGATCGCGATCACCACACCCACCGGCGAGCCGGAGTCCCCACCCGAGCCGCTCCCCGGGCCCAGGGCGACGTCGTCGCCCGCGCCCCGGGCCTGCCGCTTCCCGGTCGTGCCGTTGCCGCCCGAGCCGCCGGTCGTGGTGGTGGCCGCGGCCGTGCCCGAGCCGGCGTCCGCTCCGCTCTTTCCACCCTTGGAGGACGACGGCGCGCTGGTGGCGGCCGCGCCCGGCGCCGCGGCACCGCCGTTGCCTCCACCCGACGGCGACGCGGTCGGCCCGGCGGGCACGACGGGGGGCGCGGTCGCCGGCGGCGCGGTCGCGGGCGGGGCGGTGGGTGGCGGCGCGCAGCTCACCACCGAGCAGAAGGCGACGAAGCCGGGCGCGCCCCCGGTGCCGTACCGCCAGCCCTCGACCGACCCGTCGACCACGG
The DNA here is from genome assembly GCA_963819475.1 of uncultured Actinomycetes bacterium. Lineage (GTDB taxonomy): Bacteria > Actinomycetota > Acidimicrobiia > IMCC26256 > DASPTH01 > DASUAS01. The sequence goes on along the minus strand of CAWFWE010000004.1, from coordinate 1,492,204 downwards.
TGGTGCTGCCGGCACCGGCGCGCGAGTACGTCCAGCCTCCCGCGCCGGGCGCGGCGCGGAAGTACGCCCAGTACTGACCACCAGGACCGATGAGGCACGACTGGTCCGCCGGGTTCCCGACCCCGTACAGCTGGCAGACCGCGGCGCCCTGGCCGGCGAAGCCGTAGGTCACCGGGTTGGCGCCCGCGAGCTGGAGCGCGTCGAGACCGGAGATCGATCCGTCGAAGCAGATCGACACCGCGCCGGGGCCCGGTTCGACGACGACCACCGCGCGCGAGTTGCACCCCTGCGCGTCGACGTCGGCGTGCGCGGCCGGTCCGAGACCGAGCGCCGCCGCGCTCACCAGCGCGACGAGCAGGGCCCGCAGGCCGCGCCCGCGGCGGGTCATCCGGTGAAGCGCGGGCTCGCCGCCACGGCCTCGGCCGCCGGCGTCGCGCCCGTCCCTGACGTCGGCGCCACCTCGCAGGTGGGCGCGGCCGCGACGGTGATCGGCAACCACGACCGGAGCAACCCCTCGACCGTCTGCGACGTGGCGAACGTGTTCACGCCGAAGCCGTCGTTCGGGCTCGCGATGCGACCGGCGTCGGCCGGCGGCGCGGTGAGCTGCTGGGAGCGCAGCCATGCGGTTGGGCTCGCGTACGCGCTGCCTGCCGTCGCCGGGTCGGCCGTGTCGCGCCAGCACGACGAGTCCACGTCGAAGCCGGCGGCGGTGATGGCGAGGATCGAGAGCGACGTGGAGTTGGGGTCGTCGGTGCCGAACGACTGCCACGCACCGCTGGCCTGTTGGTTGGCGGCGAAGAAGCCGAGCGCGGCATGCACCGCGGGGTCGGAGGCGTCGGCCCCGCCGGCCACCAGGGCCTCGACCGCGACTGCAGTGGTGTCGGAGTCGACGTCGGTGCCGGTCGCGTCACTGTTGAAGTTCCAGCCACCGTTCGCCTGCTGGGCGGCGCGGATGGCCGCCAGCGCCGCCGGGGGCGGCGCGCCGCACACCAGCTTCTTCGCGAGGACGCCGTAGAGCGTGTCGCTGAACGCGGGCCCGAACGAGGCGGTGTCGGCGCCGCAGCCGGAGTCGAGGAGGGCGACGAGGTCCACCGAGGTGCCGTCGCCGGCGGGATCGAACGCCGACGGGTCGAGGCCGAGCGGCGACGCGCTCAACACGATGGTCTTGGCCGCGGCGCCGGCCGTGGTGACGGTGGCCCCGAAGGCGTCGAGCGCGTCGAGCGGCGTGGCGCCGGCGGGCGTGCCGCCGAAGCGGAGCGCGGCGAGCGCATCGAGCGCCTCCGTGGTGCTCCACGTGGTACCGGTCTGCGCGTCCTCGGCGATCGCGAGCGAGGCGTCGCGCGTCTCGAAGCCGGGGAACATGGCGAGCTCGAACCCGCCGTCCGACTGCTGCTGGGTCTTCAGCCACGCAACTGCGGCGTCGGCGGTCGACTGCGACGCGGGGTCGGCCGCTTGCGCAGGTGACGTGGCGAAGAGCGTGAAGGAGAAGGCGGCGGTCAGCGTGGTGCACCACGCGACCGCACGACGAACCTGCGCCATGGGAATCGTCCTCCGAGGCCCCTTTCCACGAGGGCCGTGTCCTGCCGTCCTGCTGGACGGCGTCCATCGGGTGCACCGGTGGCCCGGTGGACAACGGCAGGTAGCCTGGCTCGCGGAGTGCGGCGGGGTGCCGCAGGGCCGCTCACAGTTGCGGGTCAGCGTCGGTCTCGCACCGACTTCCCCCGTCCCCGGGCCGGAGCCCGGGAACCGCACGCAACATCCGGGTTGCGCGCAACCGTTGTCGAGAGGGCACGTTAGTCCGACGTGACGACCACCACGCAATCCGTCGCACATGACACGCGGACCTCCGCACGGGTCGCCGTTGCCAGTCCCGCGCGTGCGACCTGGCATGCAGGTGTGTGGCTGGTGTGGGCGCTGGCGGCGGCCGCGTGCATCCAGTTGGCGCCGAACCCCCTGTACGTCGCGCTGGTCATCGGGATCGCGTCCGTCGCGGTGTCGCTGCACGCCCGGCCCGGTCCGTACGCGCGTGCGTTCCCGTTGCTGCTGGCAGTGGGCACGCTGTTCGCCGTCGTGCGCATGCTGCTCACGGTGGCGACGACCCACGGCGTGGGCGACGTCCTCTTCACGACGCCCCACTTCGGGCTCCCCCAGCTGCTCGGTGGCTTCACCGTCGGCGGCACCGTCGAGCTGCGGATCATGCTCCAGTCCCTTGCCGAGGGGTTCGCCATCGTCGGCGTGATGGGCGTGTTCGGCGCGTTCAACTCCGTGGTCTCGCATTCCGAGCTGGTGCAGTCGACGCCCCGTGCGTTCTACGAGGTCGGGCTGGTGGTCGTGGTGGGGCTGGCGTTCGTTCCGGCCACGCTCTCGGCCATCCACGACGTACGCGAGGCAGACCGCGCCCGGACGGGCGGCCGGGTGGTGCGGCGGGGAAGGCTCCTGCGCCAGATCGTGCCGGTGCTCGAGCTCGGGTTGGAGCGGGCGGTGACGCTCGCCGAATCGATGGATGCGCGCGGGTTCGCCCGCGCCGGGTCGAGCCCGCGCGACCGGATCGCGGGATGGTGCGGGGTGGCGTCGCTGCTCGCACTCGGCGGCGCGTTCGTCGCGCTGATCGGGGAGTCCGACGCGGTCGCGTCCGTGCTCGGCCTTGCCGGCGCGAGCGGGCTCGCGGCGGCGATCCTCCTCGCCTCGTCGGGCACGCATCGGGTGCGGTACCGGCCGCGTCGGATGGGCGCCGCCGACTGGCTGATGGCCGGGGCGGTGCTGCTGGCACCGGTCGCCATGGCCGCGTGCTCACTGGGCGGCGACAGCAGCCTGGTGTGGTACGCCAGCCCGTTGGCCTGGCCGGCCCTGCACGCGCTGCCGGCGCTCGCGCTGTTCCCCCTGCTCGCTCCCATCTTCGTGCCGGCCCGGGAGCCAGCATGAGCGCGATTTCCTACCGCGACGTGTCGTTCGCGTATCCCGACCGCGCGTGCGCCGTGCTGCGCGACGTCGACCTCGAGATCGCGCCCGGTGAGCTGCTCCTCGTGGTCGGCGCGTCGGGTTCGGGGAAGAGCACGCTGCTGCGCGCCGTGAACGGCCTCGTACCGCACGCGAGCGGCGGCCGGTTCGGTGGCGACGTCGAGGTGTTCGGTCGCTCGACCCGATCACACCACCCGCGCGAGCTCGCCGACGTCGTCGGCTTCGTCGCGCAGGACCCGGAGTCGCAGTTCGTCGTCGACCACGTGGAGCGCGACCTCGCCTTCGTGCTCGAGAACCTCGGCTTCTCCCAGGAGGCGATGCGCCGACGCGTCGAGGAGGTGCTCGACGCGCTCGGCATCGCGCACCTGCGCGACCGCGACCCGGCGACCCTCTCGGGCGGTGAGCGGCAACGGTGCGTGATCGCGGGCGCGCTCGCCGCCGGGCCGCAGGCGCTCGTGCTCGACGAGCCGACGTCGCAGCTCGACCCACAGGGTGCCGATGACGTGTTGGCCGCGCTCGTGCGGCTCAACCACGACCTCGGCACCACCGTCGTGCTCGCCGAGCACCGACTCGAGCGCGCCGCGCCCCTCGCCGACCGGGCCGTCCTCGTCGACGGCGGCCGGGTCGGCCGGCCCGACACCGTCGACGCCGTGCTCGGCGACTACCCGGGCGCACCGACCGTCACCCGCCTGGGACGAGCGCTCGGCTGGACGCCGCTTCCATTGACCGTGCGCGATGCCCGTGGCTGCGCGATTCGGCAACCGGTCGACCTCCCACCACCTGCAGAGCCGAGGGCGGGCGCGCCGGGCGAGACGTTGGTGACGGCGCGCGACGTGCGCGTCGTCCTCGGCGGTCATCCCGCGGTGCGGCGGGTCGACCTCGAGCTCCGTGCGGGTGACGTCATCGCATTGTTCGGCCGCAACGGCGCCGGCAAGACCACCTTCCTGCGCGCCCTCGCCGATCTCGTGCCGCCGACCGCCGGCACGGTCGACCGGCGGGTGCGCGTCGCCTACGTGCCGCAGAACCCGAACACGATGCTGTTCTCCGCCACCGTGCGCCGGGAGCTGGAGGAGACGCAACGGCTGCTCGGACGGGTCGACACCGAGGCGGTCGAGCACTGGCTCGACGCCCTCCATCTCACCGACCTCGCGGGCGAGCATCCCCGCAGCCTCTCGGGCGGCGAGCGCCAGCGGGTGGCGATCGCCGCGGTCGCGGTGGGCGGCGCGCCCGTGCTGCTGCTCGACGAGCCGACGCGCGGCATGGACGCGCCGTCGCGCGCCGCGCTCGAGCACGCGGTGCACCGGCACGCGGCCGGCGGCGGTGCCGTGGTCTTGGCGACGCACGACGTCGAGCTGGCCGCGCGCATCGCCACCCACGCCATCGTGCTCGGCGACGGCGAGATCGTCGCCGACGGCGACGCCCGCGACGTGCTCGCGGGCTCGCTGTTCGCGCCGCAGGTGCTGCGCGTGCTGCCGCCGTTCCTCACCGTGGAGGAAGTCGAACGGGAGCTGGCCCGCTCGTGAGCCTGGTCACCGCCCCCCCGCCGACCGGCGTCGATGGCCACGTGCGGCCGGTGGCCGTGTACTCGCTGATGGTGGCGGTCGGCGCCGCCGCGTTCCTCTACCCGTTCTGGCTCCCCGCGACCGCGCTCACCAGCCAGGCGCACAACGGTGACGCGCCGCTCGTCGCCGCCGTGGTGGGCGCGTTGGTGGTCGCGGCGGTGATGCTCGAGGTCCGCCGGGGCACCATGAACGGGGCGACGATCGCGCTGCTCGGCATGCTCGCCGCGTGCGCCGGCCTGCTGCGGCTCATCGACCTCCCGGGTGGAGGCAGCGGCATCTTCTTCCTCGTGGTGCTGGCGGGCGCCGCGTTCGGGCCGCGGTTCGGGCTCCTCCTCGGCCTGTGTGCGATGGCGGTGTCGGCCATCATCACCGGCGGCATCGGGCCGTGGCTGCCGTTCCAGATGCTGGCGCTCGGCTGGATGGGAGCGGGCGCCGGCTTCGTCGGCCTGCTCACCGCTCGCCTCGACCCGCGCCTGGAGGTGCTGGCGCTCGCGGTGTACGGCTGGGTGTGGGGCTTCATCTACGGGGCGATCATGAACCTGTGGTTCTGGCCGTTCGAACGCGGCGGCGCGCTCGACTGGCATCCCGGCCTCGGGCTGGGCGCGACGCTGCACCGCTACTGGCAGTTCTACGTGGCGACGTCGCTCGGCTGGGACGCCGCCGCCGCCGTCACCAACGCCGTCCTCATCCTGGTGACCGGCCTGGTGCTCATGCGCACCCTCCGTCGCTTCGCCCACCGCCTCGACCCCGTCGTCGAGTTCGACCCGGCTTGAGCGGATGCTCAGTCGTCCCAGAGCTTCACCACGACGCGCCCAACTGTTTCGCGGTTCGCCATCGCGGTGATCGCCTCGGGGATCTCCTCGAACTCCACCACCCGCCCGACGACCGCGCGCACCCGACCCGCCTCGACCATGTCGACAACCGAGCGCGTGATCTCCGCACCCAGCCGATCCGAAGGGAGGTTCCACCCGAGCAGGCCCTTCATCATCGCCTGTCGCTCGGCATCGGCGTACGAGAGCATCACGCCGCAGAGCTTGAAGTTGCCGAGCGCGATCCGGCGGGGCACGAGCGACTTCTCGTCGGCCACCGTCTTGTCCGACGCGAAGCCCATCATGAGGTAGCGACCGTTGTACGCGAGGGACTTGAACGAGTCCTCCATGACTGCCTCACCGACGTTGTCGTAGACCACGTCGACGCCCCTGCCGTCGGTCTGCTCGAGGCACACGTCGGCGAACCCCTCCGACCGGTAGTTGACGACCGTCTCCGCGCCGAGGTCGCGACACAGCTGGATCTTGTCGTCCGACCCGACGGTGGCGATGACGTGCGCGCCCGCGTCGACGGCGAGTTGGACCGCGGCCGACCCCGCGCCGCCCGCCGCCGCGTGGATGAGCACCGTCTCCCCCGCCTGGAGCTCGGCCCGGTCGAACAGTCCGAGCCATGCGAGGTGGAACGGGAAGAACAGCGCGGCCGCGTCGGGCAGCGGGACCGACTCGGGCATCTCGAAGGTGGAGACCGCGGGACAGATCGCGTACTCGGCGAATCCCCCGTGGGCCTGCTGGGTGATGGCGACGACGCGCCTGCCGAGGAGCGCCTCGGTGCCCGCCCCGCACTTCGCGACGATGCCCATCGTCTCCATGCCGGGCGAGTACGGCAGCTCGGGGCGCACCATCATGTTGCCACCGGTGATCCGCTCGAGGTCGTTCAGGTTGAACGGGATCCCGAGCGCGCGCACGAGCACCTCCCCGGCCGCGGGCTCGGGGACGTCGACCTCATCGAGCTGCAGCACGTCCATGGGCACGCCGTACTCGTGGGTGCGCCATGCCCGCATCGTCGTCGGCAGGCTCGGGCTCATGCCGCATCCGAGTCGCCGGCTTCGGGTTCGAGGCCGAAGCGCTCGATGTAGGGCGCGAAGTCCTTGCGCACGACCGCGGGATCGACCCCGTACTCCTCCGGTCGGTAGCGGTGGATGCCGTCCTTGCCCTTCGGATGATCGACGATGTACTCGCGCATCGCATCGGCTCCCGCGTCGGACATCGGCAGGGCGAGCGCGTCATAGATCTTCTCGATCTCGGCGAACTGATCGGCGACGAAGTCGGAGAAGTACATGTCGTAGAAGACCGCGTCCGGATACTCGCGTGCGGCGCGGACGGCCATGGTCCGCTCGAGCATCTTCTTCAGGCGGGCCGACCAGTCCGCGGCGATCTCGTACGGGTCGACGTCGTCGCTGCCGCGCGACCGCACGAGGGCGGTGAGGCTCGCGTACGACGTGAGCGACTTCACCGGGTCGCGGTGAGTGAACACGATCCGCGCGTCGGGGTACGCCTCGAGGAGCTGCGCGAGGCCCCACATGTGCGCGCCGGTCTTGAGCATCCAACGGTCGCCCGGCTTGTGCCACCAGAGGTGCTGCAGCTGACGCCGGTGGAAGTCGTAGACGGCCGACCAGTCGGCTCCGTCGTCGACCCAGTCCTGGTAGCTCGGCACGCGCAGCTGGTTGTGGAACAGCGGCGTGCACATCGTCTCGCCCATCATGACGACGCACTCCTGCGAGAGCGTCGCCCCCATCGGGTGCATCGCCTTGAACATCTCCGACTGCATGTCACCGGTCGGGATCGTCGCCTGGCACGCCTCCACCCGCGGGTCGTCGTTGCCGACGGCCGCTTCGGGCGGGGGCGACGGGAACATCAGCTCCCAGGTGAGCGGGGCGCGGTTTGCCGGGTCCTGGTTCAGGATGTCGTGCAGGATCGTCGTGCCGGTGCGGGGCAGGCCCACGATGAAGACGGGCTGCACGACGTCGACCTGGGCGATCTCCGGGTAGCGCTCGCGGTCTCGGACGTACTCCAAGCGGTTCTTCACGTGCAGGAGGATGCGCTCCTCCGCGATGTAACGACCGACGTCGTTGAGGCGCCCCTCCGTGTTCAGCGAGTCGACGAAGCGGTCGAGACCGTCGACGAACTCCCCCGGTCCGAGCTCGGTGAGGCCGCCCGCCCGTTCCCGGCCCTTCGCGAGCAGCACGTCGCGATCGAAGTTCGTCGTCTTGGTCATGGCCCGCGACCCTACGGGTTCTGGCGGTCAGGCGGAGAAGAGCTCGGCCACGAACTCCTGGAGCGCGGCGCGGCCGTCGGGGGTGGTGACGTCGCCGACGAAGACCGCGGCGCGGGTGTCGTCGGACTCGAGCGCGCGGGCCGCGGCCCCCAGCCCGTCGGCCTGGGCATCGGTGCCGACGAGCACGACCACGTTCACGTGCGCACCACCAGGACCGCCGAGACCGCCGCGAAGGCAGCCCCGAGCAGCAGCGTGGCGAAGACCGCCGACGGCTCCTGCAGGGTTGCGGCGCCGGTGGCGACCAGCGCGAGCACGAGGAACCACGTGTTGCGCAGCAACGACCCGATCGAGAGGTCTCGCCGACGCGACGCGGCGCCGAAGCAGTTGCACGGACGCCGGTCGTTGGTGACCACACGGCGTACGAGCACGACGGTGAACACGACGAACGTCGCCAGCGCCAGCCAGCTCGGCCACGAGGCGTCGACGACCAGCAGCAGCACGGCGAGCACCAGCTCGTACACCGGCAGCGCCAACGCGACCAGCACCGCCACCCACGCGTACCCGCCGAGCTGCTCGCGGTAGGTGGGCGCGACCTGGCGCACCGCGAGCAGCTTGCCGACACCGGAGGCGACCAGGATCAATGCGACGACGACCCGCGCCGCGAGCGCGACGTCGGTGCCGGTCATCTCACGCGTCGTGCATGCGCGAGTACCCGCCCCGGTAGAACAACAACGGCCGGGACCCTTCGCGCATGTCGAGGTCGAGCACGCGCCCGACGATGATCTTGTGGTCGCCACCCGGGTACTCGGCCTCGAAGCGGCAGTCGAGGTAGGCGATGGCCTCCTCGAGCACCGGCGCGCCCGACACGCCCACCCGCCACGGGGTCTGACCGAAGCGGTCGGCACCCTTCTGGGCGAACAGGTTCGACAGCTCCTCGTGGTCCTCGCCCAGGATGTTCACCGCGAAGGTGCCGGCGTGCTCGATGCGGGGCCAGGTCGACGAGGTGTGCGCGACGCAGAAGAGGATGAGCGGGGGGTCGAGCGACAGCGACGTGAACGAGTTGGCGGCCATGCCCACCGGCTCGTCGTCGTCGATGGCGGTGATGATGGTGACCCCGGTGGCGAAGTGCCCGAGCACGGAGCGGAACCGCTTGTCGTCGGGGACGAGCAGGGTCTCGCCGGATTCGTCGGGCACGAGTGCTCCTCGGTTCAGCGGTGGGAGGGCCGGAGCTCGTGGCGCAGGCCGTCGGCGGCGGCGAAGACCTCGGGTCCGTTCATGCGGGCCGACAGCTCGCGGGCGTCGCGCAGGATGGTGTCGAGCATGTCATCGCCGTGCGTCGGGCAGTGGTGGAACAGCGCCAGCTCGCGAGCGCCCGCCTCCTTGGCGACGAGCAGGGCGTACTCGATGGTGCAGTGACCCCAGGATCGCTTCAGCTCGTACTCGTCGGCGGTGTGCTGCGCGTCGTGGATGAGCAGATCGACGCCGTCGCAGAGCTCGAGCACGTCCTGCGGGACGAAGTCGTCGGGGTCGTCGTGCACCGTCCCGGGCCCGTGGTCGGAGAGGTAGGCCACCGACACGCCCTCGGTCTCGACCCGGAAGCCGAGCGTGGGGTCGGTGTGGCGCACCCAGCGCGACCGCACCTTCGCCCCGTTGACCGCGAAGTCGTCGTTCGCCACCGATTCGAACGCCACCTCGCCCCGCATCTCCTCCGGGGTGATCGGGAAGTACGGCGGGCTCATCACCGAGCGGAACACGCGATCGAGCGGGCCCGCGGCCTGGTGCGGACCGATCACGGTCACCGCACCGCCGCCCCCGGCGAGCGGCGCGAAGAAGGGGAGGCCCTGGATGTGGTCCCAGTGCAGGTGGCTGAGGAGCACGGTGGCGCGGTAGCCGTCGACCCGGCCCTCGGCGGCGAGCTCGTCGCCGTAGTTCCGCAGCCCGGTGCCGAGGTCGAAGAGGACGGGTTCGTGACCGTCGCTCGCGACCTCGACGCACGAGGTGTTGCCCCCGTAACGCTCGAACTGGTGGCCGTCACACGGCGTTGACCCGCGCACCCCCCAGAAATTCACCTGCGTCGCAGTGGACACAGCACCCAGGCTACCCGGTGACCCCCCGGGGTTAACTCAGGACGCGCCGCTTGAATCCGTTGATCCCGAGCCAGGTGAACAGCGCAGAGAACCCGATGAGCGCGGCGTAGATCGCCCACAGGCTCATGTGCGGTGCGTTGGTGAGCGCGGCGCGGAAGCCCTCGCACATGTAGACGAGCGGGTTCACGAGCACGAAGATCTGCAGCCACCGGATCGGCTCCAGCGACGACCACGAGTAGTACACGCAGCCGAGGAACGTGAGCGGGATGACGATGATCCCGAACAGCAGCGGCACCGTGCGGGGGTCGAAGCGGGTGCCGAAGGTGAGGCCGAGCGCGCCGCACATGTAGCACGCGAGGGGCGTGAGCGTGAGCAGCACCCACCAGTTCACGTCGAGGTGGACGGGCGTGGCCGGGACCACCGCCGCGATCGGGAACACGAGGAGGGCGGAGAACAGCCCGCTCAGCGCACCCCAGATCGCCTTCTGGATCGCCACCAGCGCCACCGGCATCGGCGCCAGGACCCGGTCCTCGATCTCGCGTGTGTAGCCGAACTCCTGCACCATCGGCAGCGAGACCGACTGGATGCCCTGCATCAGGATCGCGATCCCCACGACGCCGGCGACCAGCAGGGTCGAAAAGCCGCTCGCGGCGTCGCCGCCGCCGACGCCCTGCCCGATCTTCGGGAACACGTAGGTGAACACGAAGACCAGCAGGAACGGCTGCAGGATCGTGCGGGGGATGAACTCCTTGAGCGTCTTGCGGAGCACGACGAGGTCGCGCAGGAGCAGCGCCCGGAACGCGACCTGCGCCGCCGCCATCGGCTTGCGGGTCGGTGCGAGCGTGGTCGGTGCGCCGGGGATCGTGACGGCAGTCATTCGCGCAGGTCCTTCCCGGTGAGGTTGATGAAGACGGTCTCGAGCGTCGGCTCGGCGACGGAGAGGTCCGACACCTCGAAGCCGTTGCGTTCGGCGACGGAGAACACCACAGGGAGCACGCCCTGCTGCGCCCGCACCTCGACGAGCACGGTCGAGTCGACACGCGTCGCCTGCTGCGCGCCCGGGACCTCCGTCTCGAGCACCTTGGCGAGCGCGTCGAGGTCGCCGGTGGCCGACACGGTGACGACGGTATCGGCGCCGATGGAGCGCTTGAGCTCGGCCGGTGACCCGAGCGCGAGCAAGTGCCCGCGGTCGATGATGGCGAGCCGGTTGCAGAGCCCGTCGGCCTCCTCCATGTAGTGCGTGGTGAGGAGGATGGTCTGGCCATCGGCGTGCAGCTCGCCCAGGATCTCCCACAGCGCCAGCCGGCTCTGCGGGTCGAGGCCGGCCGTCGGCTCGTCGAGGAACAGCGTGGCCGGCCGGTGCATGATCGCCCGGGCCACCATCAGCCGCTGCGCCATACCCCCGGAGAGCGCCGCCACCGGCTCCTTCCCGCGCTCGGCCAGCCGGAACTGCTGCAGCAGGCGGTCGGCCTCGGCGCGCGCGCTCGCGTTCGACATCCCGAAGAACCGGCCGTGGAAGTAGAGGTTCTCCCACACCGTGAGCGAACGGTCGAGGGTGTTGCTCTGGGGCACCACGCCGATCACCTGCTTGGCGGTCGTCGGGTGCGCGACCACGTCGATGCCGCCGACGAACGCACGCCCACTGGTGGGGATCACGCGCGTCGTGAGCATGCCCGCGGTCGTGGTCTTGCCGGCGCCGTTCGGGCCGAGCAGGCCGAAGATCTCACCCTGGTGCACCTCGAGGTCGAGCTCGTCGACCGCCTTCAGGCCACCCGGGTAGACCTTGGTGAGCTTCTCGGTGCGCATGACCACGTCGTCAGCGGCCACTCGTCACCTCCTCTTGCTCTTGCTCTTGCTCTTGATCGTCCTGGTCGAAGTAGGCGTGGATCCGCGGGAGCGCTCGACCGAGCACCTCGGCGTCGCGCTTGGTCAGGATCCCGCGCAGCTCGTCGTCGACCTCGTGCACGACCTTCTGCAGCTCGGTGAGCCGCGCCTGCCCCGCGTCGGTGACGACCACGCGGAGGACGCGCCGGTCGGCGGGATCGGTTCGGCGTTCGACCAGCCCCTCCTCCGCCAGCTTGTCGAGGTGGCGGACGAGGGTCGGGGGCTCGATGCGCATGAGCTCGGCGAGCTCGCGCTGGCTGGCGCCGTCCGCGTTGGCGGCCTCGCGCAGCAGCACCCAGTTCCAGAGGCTGGCGCCGTGCTCGTGCAGACGGCCGTCGAGCTCGTCGTGGACGGCGCGGTGGGCGAGGTAGAGGAGGCGGCCGAGGGTCTGTTCCATAGACGACTAATCATTAGCACGCTAACGATTAGGCGTCAACCCATTCGGTGCCTACTTGCCGCGGGTGCCCGGGCCCTCGCTCCGCACCTTCTCCACGTGTACCAACGCGTCGCGGAGCTGGTCGATCCACTCCCCTTCGTGGTCGCCCACCAGGCGCACGCACCAGGCGAGCGCGTGGCTGCGGCTGCGGGCGACGCCGGCGTCCACGAGCGTGTCGAGCACCTGGCGCTCCGGGAGCCGGAGACGGGTCATCACCGGGACGCTCAGGGTGGTGAACAGCTCCTCCTCCTCGCCACACCGGGCGCCCCAGGCCACCTTGCGGGCGAAGCGGGCCTCGGCCTCGTCGGCGATCCGCATCCGCAGGGCCCGCGTGTCCTCGCGGAAGCCTTGGATGCGAGCGCGCCGGGCGGCGTCGCGGGTCTCGGCGTCGGCGTCGCCGGTGTCGGGGTCGGGCAGCGTGCCGATCACGACGATCTCGTCGCGGTCGTGGTCCACCGAGGGCGGTCCGGTGAACCACCCGTCGGGCAGTCGGCCGGCGAACCAGCCCTGGAGCTTGGCGGCGGTGGTGGGAAGGGAGGGGGCGGGGTCGGCGTTGTCCTTGGGCATGGTGATTACATTATTACACGCTTGCGTCGAGTGCAACGCGGATGGACTCCGCCACCGCGGCGGCCTCGGCGGCGTCGGTGTAGCGGGTCCGGGGCCAGAAGAAGCCCCGGAGGCCGTCCTTCCGGTTCCGGGGCACGGCGTGGACGTGCGCGTGCGGCACGCTCTGGCTCACCACGTTGTTCATGGCCACGAAGGACCCGGCGCTGCCGGTGGCGTCCTGCACGGCGGCCGCGACCCGTTGGACCTGGGCGAACAGCTCGTCGCGGGTGGCGTCGTCGAGATCGCGGAGGGTCTCGAAGTGGGCGCGCGGCACCACCAGCGTGTGGCCGGGGAAGAGCGGCCGGTGGTCGAGGAACGCGACCACCGTCGGGGTGTCGAGCACGACGTCGGCCGGGGTCTCCCCCGCAACGATCGAGCAGAAGAGGCAGCCGCCGACCACGGGGCGCCGGCCGCGGCGTCAGTCGCCGGCCGGCGACTCGTAGGGGCGCACGCGCGGCGGGGCCGCGTCGCGCTTGGGCACCATCACCTTGCGCCGGAAGTAGCAGACCTCTTCACCGCGCTGGTTGAACCCGCGCGTCTCGACCGTGACCACGCCGCGGTCGGTCTTGCTGGACGACTCCCGTTTGTCGAGCACGCGGGTCTCCGCGTAGATGGTGTCGCCGTGGAACGTCGGCCGCTTGTGCAGGAGCGATTCGACCTCGAGGTTCGCGATCGCGGCGCCGCTGACGTCGGGGACGCTCATGCCGAGCACGAGCGAGTAGACGAGGTTGCCCACCACGACGTTCTTGCCGAACTGCGTCTGCGTCTCCGCGAACCACGCGTCGGTGTGCAACGGGTGGTGGTTCATCGTGATCATGCAGAAGAGGTGGTCGTCGGCCTCGGTGATGGTCTTCCCCGGCCAGTGCCGGTAGACGTCGCCCGGCTCGAAGTCCTCGTACAGACGCCCGAAGGGCCGGTCGTGGATCGTCATCCGACCGAGACTAGCGACGCGCCGTTCCGGCGGTCGGCCCGGGCAGTGGCCGGTAAGTTGACGGCGGAGACGATGCGACGATGATGCACCCGGCGATCCACGGATTCGGCCGCGACGCCAAGGCGGTCAAGGGCAAGAAGCTCGAACGCGACCTGGTACGACGCGTGCTGCGCCTGGCCCGGCCGTACCGCGGGCAACTGATCGGCTTCGTCGTCACCGTGGTGTTGGCCGCGGTGATCAGCGCGGTGCCGCCGCTCATCCTGCGGGCGGTGATCGACACCGCCATCCCGGAGAAGGACCGCGCCCTCGTGGGCCTGCTCGCCGTCGGCGCGGTGTTCCTCGCGCTGGTCAACGCCGGGCTCACGCTGGTCCAGCGCTACTACTCCGCCCGGATCGGCGAGGGCCTCATCTTCGACATGCGCACCGCGCTCTTCGACCACGTCCAGCACCAGCCGTTGTCATTCTTCACCCGCACGCAGACCGGCTCGCTGATGTCACGCATGAACAACGACGTCATCGGCGCGCAGCAGGCGGTCACCAACACCTTGGGCACGGTGTTCTCCAACGTCGTGTCCGTGGTGGTGACCGTCACCTTCATGCTCGCGCTCGAGTGGCGGCTCACCCTGCTGACGCTCGTCATCCTGCCGCTGTTCATCATCCCGGCGAAGCGCATGGGCCCCAAGTTGCAGCGCCTGACGCGCGAGAGCATGCAACTCAACGCGTCGATGAACAACACCATCGCCGAGCGGTTCAACGTCGGCGGCGCCCTGGTCGTGAAGCTCTTCGGCAAGCACCGCCGCGAGTCGGACACGTTCTCCGACCGTGCCGGGCGCGTGCGCGACATCGGCGTACAGACCGCGATGTACTCGCGGGTGCTCTTCGCGGCGCTCGGGCTCGTCGCCGCCATCGGCACCGCGATCGTCTACTTCGTGGGCGGCAACCTCGCGATCTCCGGCACCATCGGCGTGGGCACCATCGCCGCCTTCGCGGTGTACGTGAGCCAGATCTACCAGCCGCTCACGCAGCTCGCCAACGCGCGGGTCGACGTGCTGACCGCGCTGGTCTCGTTCGAGCGTGTGTTCGAGGTGCTCGACTTCCCGCCGCTCATCACGAACCGCCCCGGCGCCGTCGACCTGCTCGAGCCGGTGGGCCGGGTCGAGTTCGACCACGTGTGGTTCCGGCACCCGTCGGCCGCGGTCTCGTCGATCCCGTCACTGGAGGAGGCCTCCCCGGCCACCGACACCGACGACGAGAGCGCGTGGATCCTGCGCGACGTCAGCTTCACGGTGGCGCCCGGTGAGCTGGTGGCGCTGGTGGGGCCGTCGGGCGCAGGCAAGACCACGAGCGCGCTGCTCGTGCCCCGCATCTACGACGTGAGCGCGGGCGAGGTGCGCGTCGACGGCCGCGACGTGCGTGACTACACGCTCGAATCGCTCCGGGAATCGGTCGGCATGGTGATGCAGGACCCGCACCTCTTCCACGACACCATCCGGGCCAACCTCCGCTACGCCCGCCCCGACGCCACCGACGCCGAGCTGGTCGAGGCGTGCACGGCAGCCCGCATTCACGACCTGATCGCCTCCCTCCCCGACGGCTACGACACGCTGGTCGGTGAGCGCGGGTACCGGATGTCGGGCGGCGAGAAGCAGCGGCTCGCCATCGCCCGCATGCTCCTCAAGGATCCCGCGGTGGTGATCCTCGACGAGGCGACGTCGCACCTCGACTCCGAGTCCGAGCTGGCGATCCAGCACGCGTTGGCCGACGCGCTCGTCGGTCGCACGTCGCTGGTGATCGCGCACCGGCTCTCGACCATCGTCGCCGCCGACCGCATCCTCGTGCTCGAGCACGGCCGCATCATCGAGAGCGGGCGCCACGAAGACCTGCTGCGCGCCGGAGGCGTCTACACCGACCTGTACCACACCCAGGTCGACCAACCGGCGGCAGACGCCGGCTGACGCGGTCACAATGGGCTCCCCGGCTCGACCAGGGTCGGGAGACGTGGCGGGGAGGGACCATGAACGCGACGGCTCGGCGGCTCTGTGCACTCGCCGCGCTCGCCTGTGGCGCGGCGGCGATCGTCGTGACGGTCGTCGTGCTTTGGAACAACTGGCTGCCGCTGCTCGGCGCGCTCGTGCTGACCATCGTGGCCTTGACCGCGGCGTGGTACGTGGTGACGCGGCGGGGCGCGGCCCGGCTGGTGGCGACGGTGGTGGCCGTCGCCGCGGTCGCGACCGCATTCGCCACGTTGCTGCGCAACCACAGCCTCGGAGGGCTCGTCGCGGTCCTCGTCCTGGTCGCCGGCTTCGCCTGGCTGGCGCGCACCGCCTTGCGCAGCGATCCGTCGACCATGCGCGACGAGGCGGCGCGCGGCGTCCCCGTCGGCCCCGCGAACCTGCCGGTCCTGATCCTCAACCGTTGGTCGGGTGGCGGCAAGGCCAATCCCGAGTTCGTCGCCGAGGCGCAGGCACGGGGCATCGAGACGGTCATGCTCGAACGGGGCGACGACCTCGAACAGCTCGCCCGCGACGCGATCGACCGGGGGGCCGACGTGCTCGGGATGGCCGGGGGCGACGGCTCGCAGGCGCTGGTCGCCGGGGTGGCCTCGGAGCACGACGTGCCGTTCGTGTGCATCCCGGCCGGCACCCGCAACCACTTCGCGCTCGATCTCGGCATCGACCGCGACGACGTCGTGGGCGCGCTCGACGCGTTCACGAAGGGCCACGAGCGCCGAGTCGACCTCGCCCGGGTGAACGGCCGCGTGTTCGTGAACAACGTGTCCTTCGGGGTGTACGCCGCCATCGTGCAGTCCGACGAGTACCGCGACGCCAAGCTCGGCACCGCGGCGAAGATGCTGCCCGAGCTCCTCGGGCCCGACTACGACCCCTTCGACTTCGAGCTCCACGGACCCGACGCCATCGAAGGGTGCGATCCGGACCTCATCCTCGTGTCGAACAACGTCTACAAGCTCGAAGGCGTCGGAGGCCTCGGGACCCGCGCCCGGCTCGACGAGGGCGTGTTGGGCATGATCGTGATCGAGGTGCACACCGGGGCGGAGCTCGCGCAGCTCGTCTCGTTGTCGAGCGCGGGGCGGGGCTCCGCGTACTCGGGCTGGCACGAGTGGACCGCTCCCGTGCTCGAGGTGAGGTCCGGCAGCCCCGTCCACACCGGCATCGACGGCGAGGCCGTCACCCTCGACCCGCCGGTCCGCCTCGAGGTCCAGCCCGCAGCGCTGCGGGTGCGGATCGCGCCGCACCATCCCGGCGTGTCGCCCGCCCGGGTGGCGGGCGCGGTGCAGCACGGCTTCCTCGGTCACCTGGTGCGCATCGCCTTCGGCCGACCGGGCGAACCCGTCAACAGGGGGGCCGCCGGTTAGCATCGTCGTTTCGCCGAGTCCCGGCAGCGATGGCGAACGACCCCATGGCCGATCCCCACACCGGCGCCGACGCGCCCCCCGAACGCCGTCAGCGGCGCAGCGAGCGCAAGCGGCGCCGCATCCGTCGGGTCGTCGCGGGCGTGGCCACGATCGCGGTGGGCGTCATGTTCGTGCTGCTCGCCACCGACATGGTGCGCTTCCGCGGCGACGAGCAGCCGTCCCTCGCCGGGACCATCCACGCCGGTGGGGTCGAGGACGGTCCCGCCACCGTCACCACCACCGTCGAGGGCAAGCGCTGCCGCACGCTGTCGACGACCGATCCGTTGCGGCTCTGGGTCGGGGGCGATTCCCTCGCCGGGTCCCTCGGCCCCGCGCTCGGGACGATCACCGGCGCCACCGGGGTCGTGCAGCCCTACTTCGACTCGCGGGTGTCGAGCGGTCTCGCCGACCCGGGCTTCTTCGACTGGCCCGACCACGCCACCACCGAGATGGCCCGGCTCGATCCCGAGGTGGTCGTGTTCATCATCGGCACCAACGACTGGGCCGCGGTGAGCGGTGACGCCTGGAAAGCCGAGTACACCGACAAGGTCGACAGCGTGATGAAGACGCTGATCGGCCCCGGGCGCGCCGTCTACTGGATCGGCGCGCCGATCCTGAAGGACCAGAAGATGGACGCGGCGGTCGTCGAGGTCAACGCGATCGCGCAGGAGGTCGCCAGGCGCCACCCCGAGGTGCGGTACGTCGACGCCCACAAGCTGTTCGCCGGGAGCGACGGCACCTTCTCCTACGACCTGCCCGACGAGACCGGCAAGGTCGTCACGATGCGCGGCGGTGACGGGGTGCACTTCACCATGGACGGCGCCGACTATCTCGCCCGCACGGTGTACAAGCTCGTCGACGCGCAGTGCGAGGTGACCGCGCAGAAGGTCGACGGTGCGACCAGGCAGGCCATCGAAACCGAGGGCAGCACCCAGGTCGCACCGGGCTCGGGGGCATCGGGCTCGGGGTCGTCGTCGGGGTCGCGGTCGTCGTCGGGCTCGGGCTCCTCCTCCGGCGGGTCGGGCTCGTCGGGCGGCACGGTCTCGACCACGCCGCCCGCGCCCGCACCGGTGACCGATCCGCCGCCCACGTCGGCGCCGCCCACGACCGCGCCGACAACGACGACGCCGCCGGCCACGGTGCCGCCCGAGGGCGAAACGCCGAGCCAGTGATCGAGGGCGGTCGTCGGTAGGCTCCGCCCATGACCGACCAGCTCCCGGCGGCGGCCGCGGCGGTCGACTGCGCGGCCGACGTGGTGGCGTCGGCCACCGACCACCTGGCGCGCGAGTCGACGGTCGACGACCGGATCTCCGTCGCCCGGCTCGACGACCACCAGGTGCTCGGCTACGACCTCGCGCACGCGGCCAGCGCGGTCGAGGGCGCCACGGTGATGCTCGCCTACGGCGAGCGGGGCGAGGTCGAGTCCCGACTGGCACGCGCGTTCATCGCCGACGCCATCGCCGACCTCGGGGCCAGGCTCCTCGGCCGCGAGGCGGTGTGGGGCGTCGACACCGAGCTCCTCGCGCCGGCACTCCCGTTCGTCGAGTCGCACCGCGCCCCCGAGTTCCTCGAGACGGTGGCCGCGGGTCTCGAGACCGGCGGCACCGGGCCCAGCCACCTCCCCGACGACTTCCAGCTCGCGGCGGAGACCTTCCACCGCTTCGCCGAGGCGGAGATCCGTCCGGTCGCCGAGCACGTCCACCGCACCAACGCCGACATCCCCGAGGAGCTCATCGCCGGGCTCGCCGAGCTCGGGGGCTTCGGGCTCTCGGTGCCCGAGGAGTACGGCGGCTACGCGACCGGGGGCGAGGCCGACTACCTGGGCATGGTGGTGGCCACCGAGGAGCTGTCGTGGGGCTCGCTCGGCGTCGGCGGGTCGCTCATCACCCGCCCCGAGATCCTGACCCGAGCCCTCGTGGCCGGCGGCACCGAGGAGCAGAAGCAACGCTGGCTCCCCCGCATCGCCACGGGTGACCTCATGGTCGGCGTGACCGTCACCGAGCCCGACTACGGCTCCGACGTCGCCGGCGTGAGCACGATGGCGACGCAGGTCGAGGGCGGCTATCGCATCAGCGGGGTGAAGACGTGGGCGACGTTCGCGGGCCGCGCCAACCTGCTCATGCTGCTGGCGCGCACCGACCCCGACAAGAGCAAGTCGCACCGGGGCCTGTCGTTGTTCGTGGTCGAGAAGGACGCGGTGCCCGGGCACGCGTTCGCGCTCGAGCAGCCCGAGCGCGGCACGCTCGACGGCCGCGCCATCGACACCATTGGCTACCGCGGCATGCACTCCTACGAGGTGTCGTTCTCCGACTGGTTCGTGCCCGCCGCGAACCTGGTCGGCGGCGAGGCCGGGCTCGGCAAGGGCTTCTATCTCCAGATGGAGGGGTTCGAGAACGGGCGCCTGCAGACCGCCGCGCGCGCGGTCGGACTCATGCAGGCCGCGTTCGACGCCGGGCTCGAGTACGCGCAGCAGCGCGTCGTCTTCGGCAAGCCGGTGTTCGACTACGAGCTCTCGCGCATGAAGCTCGCCCGCATGGCGGCGCTCATCCAGGCGGGTCGCCAGTTCTCCTACGACGTGGCGCGCCGCATGGGCCGCGGCGAGGGCACCTTGTCGGCGTCGATGGTGAAGGCCTACGTGTGCCGCTCCGCCGAGTGGGTGACGCGCGAGGCCATGCAGCTGCACGGCGGCATGGGCTACGCCGAGGAGTTCCCGGTGTCGCGCTACTTCGTCGACGCGCGCGTGCTCTCGATCTTCGAGGGCGCCGACGAGACGCTCTGCCTGCGGGTGATCGCCCGGCGCCTCGCCGAGCAGGCCCTCGGCGCCTGACGGCGCGCCGCCGAGCAACCCCGAAGCGCCCAGTGGCGTCGGGGAGGTGTGGACGCCCCGATCGAGCTCGGACCGTGCTCCAACGGGGAGTACGACCCCGTGCCTCTGTCACCGGTCGCCCGCGAGGCGCAGCGGCGGGCGCGGGCCGACTGCGATGCGCACGCCCGGCGCACCGGGGTCTCCCGCCGAAGGTTCCTCCGCTCGTTGTGCGGCGCCGCGACCACGCTGCTCGCGATCAACGCGTGCTCGGAGGAGTCGACCCGCCAGCACGCGCGCCGGAAGCCCGGCGGCACGTACACGGTGCCGGCGACCGCGGCCGTCGATCCCGACGCGGCCCGCGCCGCGCTCGCGGGGACCGAGTTCGTGTTCGACGTGCAGGGCCACTTCCTCGACTACTCGGGGGAACCCGCGACGCAACCGGGCCGTGAATTCTGGACCGGCTTCCCACAACAGCAGTGCGGCGAGGCCGATCCCCGCGTCTGTTTCGCGCTCGACCACTTCATGGAGGAGGTCTTCCTGCGCAGCGACACGTCGATGGTCGTGCTGTCGGCGTTGCCGATCGCCCCGGCCGGCAGCCCGCTCTCACCGGAGGCGATGGACCACGCCCGGCGCGTCGCCGCGGCGGCGTGCCACGACGAACGCGTGCTGCTCCACGCGCAGGCCCTCCCCAACTTCGGGGACCTCCAGGCGAACCTCGACGCCATGACCGAGGCCGTCGAGCGGTACCCCATCGCGTGCTGGAAGGTGTTCACGAACTTCCCCGACCTCTACGACGGGTCCGGCAACGCGTGGCGCCTCGACGACAGCGACCCGACTCTGGCGCGGGTCGGCGACGCATTCATCCGTCACGCGGTCGACCTGGGTGTCCCGACCATCGCCGCCCACAAGGGCCTGTCGACGACGCTGGGCTACTCGTCGCCCCACGCCACCCCGGCCGACGTGGGCCCGGCCGCCCGCGCGCACCCCGACGTCCGCTTCCTCGTGTACCACTCCGGCTTCGAGGCGGACGTCACCGAGGGTCCGTACGAGCCCGCCGCGGCGAAGGGCGTCGACCGGCTCGTCGCGAGCATGCAGGCGGCGGGCATCGGACCGAACCAGAACGTGTACGCCGAGCTCGGCACGACCTGGTGGTCGCTCCTCGGTCGCCCCGAGGAGGCCGCACACCTCCTCGGCAAGCTCCTCACCCATGTGGGTGCCGACAACGTGCTCTGGGGCACCGACGCGGTGTTCTACGGCTCGCCGCAGGGCCAGATCCAGGCGTTCCGGGCGTTCCAGATCAGCGAGCAGTTCCAGGAGCAGTTCGGCTACCCCGCGCTCACCGACGAGATCAAGCGCAAGGTGCTCGGCCTCAACGCGTTGCGACTCCACGACGTCGACCCGGTGACCGTGCCGTGCGCGTTCACCCGCGCCGACCTGGAGCAGCTCCGGCTCGCGCTCCCCGCCGGGATGCAACGCCGCGGCCCGCGCACCCGCCGCGAGCTGCTGAGCTTCGTGGCGCGCGAGCGCGCCCAGCTCGGCGTATGACCGCCGTCAGCTGCGGGTCATGCCGGCGCGCTCGCCGCGGGTGACGAACTTGAGCGCCATCTTCCGGCTCGCCTCGTCGATCATCTCGTCGCCGAACATGACCGCGCCGCGACGGTCGCCTTCGGTGGTCGCCTTCTCGTAGGCCTCGAGGATGTCGAACGCGTGGTCGAACTGCTCCTGGGTGGGCGTGAACACCTCGTTGATCACCGCGACCTGGTCGGGGTGCAGCGCCCACTTGCCGTCGTAGCCGAGGATGCGGGTGCGCATCGCGTAGTCGCGGAGCGCGTCGATCTCCCGGATCTTCAGGAACGGACCGTCGATCACCTGCAGGCCGTTGGCGCGCCCGGCCATCAGGATCTTGGCGAACACGTAGTGGAAGTGGTCACCGGGGTACTCGGGGATCTGCACACCCCCCGTGAGCACCGGCATCTCGGTCGACGCCGCGAAGTCGGCCGGGCCGAACACGATGGTCTCCATGCGCGGTGACGCGGCGCAGATCTCCTCCACGTTGATGAGACCGCGCGCCGTCTCGATCTGCGCCTCGATGCCGACCTGGGTGTCGCGGCCGATCGTCTCCTCGATCTGCGTGAGCAGGAGGTCGAGCGCGATCACGTCGCTGGCCGCCTGCACCTTCGGCAGCATGATCTCGTCGAGGCGCTCGCCGGCGCCCTCGACCACGTGGATGACGTCGCGGTAGGTCCACTTCGTGTCCCACGCGTTGACCCGCACGCACACGACGGTGTCGCCCCAGTCGAGGTCGTTGATGGCGCGCACCACGTTGTCTCGCGCGGCCTCCTTCTCCAGCGGGGCCACCGAGTCCTCGAGGTCGAGGAAGACCATGTCGGCGCCGAGACCGGGGGCCTTGCCGAGCATCTTCTCGCTGGAGCCGGGCACGGCCAGGCACGTGCGGCGCGGGAGGTTCCGGGAGCGTTCCGACATGCGGCTGAGGGTAGACCGCGCCCGGAGACGCCCGGAAACCGGGGGGCGTAGCCTGCAGGCATGGCTGCTGACGTGTCCCTCACCGAGCTCGGCGACGGCATCTACGCGTGGTTGCTCCCCGGCGGGGAGACCGGCGTCGCCAACGCGGGCGTCGTCGTCGAGGACGACGGCGTCACCGTCATCGACACCCTGATGGTGCGATCGCAGTGGGAGCCGTTCGCGGCTGCGGTCGCCGAGCTCGGGCCGCCGGTGCGACGCACGATCCTCACGCACGCGCACATCGACCACGTGGGCGGTACGAAGGCCTTCCCCAACTCCGCGGTCTACGGCTCGCCCGTCACCAGCGACGCGCTCGACCAGGCGATGCCGATCGACGGCTACAAGCAGTTCATGCCCGCGTTCGACGAGGAGTTCGACGACCTGGCCGAGCTCGGCACGCGCGCGGTCACGCATCTCGTCGACGGTGCCGCGCAGCTCACGCCCCGCATCGAGGTGCTCCCGGCTTCGGGGCACACCGCGGGCGATCTGATCGTGCTGGTGGCCGACACCGACGTCTGCTTCGCGGGCGACCTCTGCTTCTTCGGCGTCACGCCCCTGGCGTTCCAGGGCGACCCCGCGCAGTGGGCCGACGTGCTCGACGCGGTGGTCGAGCTCGCCGACGTGATCGTGCCCGGCCACGGGCCGATCGGCGGCGAGGCCGAGGTGCGCGACCTGCAGGGCTACCTGCGGGCGTGCGTGGCGGCGAACGGCGACGTGCACGCG
The DNA here is from genome assembly GCA_963819475.1 of uncultured Actinomycetes bacterium. Classification (GTDB taxonomy): domain Bacteria; phylum Actinomycetota; class Acidimicrobiia; order IMCC26256; family DASPTH01; genus DASUAS01. Next base: position 1,469,234 of record CAWFWE010000004.1, on the reverse strand, counting down.
ATCGCGCCCGGACCATGGGATTCGTGGATCGACCGCGACCGCGATGCGATCAACGTCGAGCGCGCCGCGCTGCTCGCCCACGGCGACGACGTGCTGCCGCCGTCGATGCTGAAGGCCATCGGCCAGGCCTGATGGCGGGCGCGGGACTCGTCACGGCGTAACCTCTCGCACGACGCGGCGCACGAAGCGGAGCGGAGTGCGCTGGCCAGGGAGCGAACGGCCGCGGTGCAGGTACCCTGCGCCGCAGAGAGCGACCGAGAAGAGATGGCGAAGAACCCCGACCCGAACATCAAGCTGACGAGCACCAAAGGTGTGACGCGCACGCTCGACGACTGGTCGACGATGTTCCACCTGTGCCTCGTGATCCTGCCGCCGCGTCCCGAGGCGGCGGTGTTCATCCCGATCGCCAAACGCATCTTCAACGTGTTCGGCGATGCCGACTGCCGCACCGCGTTCTGCGTCGTCGGCAACGACTACATCGCGCGCGGTGTGCTCGGCGACGCGGAGCACGACTACCTCTGCTTCACCGATCCCGGTGGCGAGTTCGTCGCCAGTCTCGGTCTCACGCACCTACCCGCGTTCGTGCACCTGCGACAGAACACGACGCTCGTGGCGGCCGCGGAGGGATGGGATCCCGCCGCCTGGCAGAACGTCGCCAAGGAAGTCGGCAAGTCGATGGCGTGGAGCGTGCCGACCGTTGCCGCAGCAGGCGATCCGGCGCCCACCGCCGGTTGGCCGGTCTGATCGCGACTTTCAACGCAGCATCAACGCAGAGGAAAGGCCGGCCCGCGGACCGCCACGATGCTGGCGCGGGGTGCGCGCGTTCGCTAGGGTCTCCCGAAGTCCGTACCGGGGAGCGCCCGCGTACGGATGTGTTGTTGTTGGGTGTCTGTGTTGTTCACAAGACGTGTTCAGCAAGGACCGAAACGGCCTGGCCGGAGGAGTCCCCATATGAACCGCCGAGCGATCCGGCTCGTCCTGTTCGCCCTCGTCGCAGCAACGGTGGGGGCGCTGGCCGCACCGGGGGTCGCGATCGCCGACCCGATCGGTGACAAGCAGGCCGAAGCCGCACAGCTCGACAGCCAGATCAACGCCAACGCCGAGAAGCTCGGCGCGCTCAACGAGCAGATCAACTCGGCGGAGAACGAGCTCGCCCAGGCGACGAACGACATCCAACAGGCCGACGCCCTCGTCGACGCGGCGAAGGAGAAGACGAAGGAGCTGCGCGCCGAGGTCGCACGTCGCGCCGCCACCGTCTACACCCAGAGCGGCACGAACGGCGGTATCGAGGACCTCGACTCGCAGAACGCGCAGGACCTGTCCTCGAAGCAGAAGTACAGCTCGCTCGCCGCGCAACGCGACAACGAGATCGTGAACGAGCTCGCCCAGGCGAAGGAGCAGGTCGCGGCGCGCAAGGCCGACGCCGAGAAGGCACGCCAGACCGCGCAGGAGCAGCGCGACGCGATCCAGGCACAGAAGACGAAGCTCGACGAAGGTCAGGCCGCGCTGCAGCAGCTGCAGTCGAAGGTGAACGGTGAGCTCGCGACGCTCGTGCAGCAGGCCGAGCAGCAGCGTCAGGCGCGCGAGGCCGCGCAGGCCGCGCAGCAGTACGCGCTCACGGTGAGCCAGCAGCCCGCCACCTCCGGCGGTGGCGGCGGCGGTGGCGGGGGCGGTTCGGCCACGCCGCCCCCGACGAGCGGTGGCGTGTCGGCGGTGCTCGCGTACGCGTACGCGCAGCTCGGCAAGCCCTACTGCTACGCCGGCGTCGGGCCTAGCTGCTTCGACTGCTCGGGCCTCTCGATGATGGCGTGGGCGCAGGCCGGCGTGCGGATGTCACACGGTTCGTACGACCAGCAGGCGTCGTTCCCCGCCGTCTCCATGGACCAGCTCCAGCCGGGTGACCTCGTGTTCTGGGACGGCCACGTCGGCATCTACGTCGGCGGCGGGCAAGTGCTCCATGCACCGCACAGCGGCACCGTGGTCCAGATCACCAGCATCTGGCCCGGCGTCATCGGCGCCGCCCGACCGGGCTGAGCAACCCCCGCCGGCCCCGCCGGTGCGTCACGGGGCACCGATAGGGTGCTCGCATGACCCAGGTTGACCAGGAACCGGTCCGGCTGACCGCGTTCTCACACGGCGCGGGCTGCGCCTGCAAGCTCTCCCCCGCCGACCTGCACACCGTGCTCGGCCTCGTGCGCGGGTTCGGCGACGCGCCGGAGGACCCCAACCTGCTCGTGGGCCTCGACACCGCCGACGACGCCGCGGTGTACCGCCTGCGCGACGACCTCGCGGTCGTCGTCACCACCGACTTCTTCACGCCGATCGTCGACGACCCGTACGAATGGGGCCGCATCGCCGCCACCAACGCGCTCTCCGACGTGTACGCGATGGGGGGCGCGCCGTTGCTCGCGCTCAACCTCGTCGCCTGGCCGCGCGAGGGGCTGCCGTTCGAGCTGCTGGCGCGCGTGCTCGACGGCGGGCACGACGTGGTGCGCGCCGCGGGCGCGCTCGTGGGCGGTGGTCATTCCATCGACGACGCCGAACCGAAGTACGGCCTCGCGGTCGTCGGCACCGTCGACCCCGCGGGCGTGCTCACCAACCGGACCGCGCGCGCCGGCGACGCGCTCGTGCTGACCAAGCCGATCGGCCTCGGTGTGATCTCCACCGCGCTGAAGCGCGACGCGGCGCCGCCGGAGCTGGTGGCCGAGGCGATCCGGGTGATGACCACGCTGAACGCCGGCGGGCGCGACGCCGCCCTCGCGCTCGAGCCGGGCGTGGTGCACGCGGCCACCGACGTCACCGGGTTCGGACTGCTCGGTCACCTGCGCGAGCTGCTCGTGGGCTCGGGGCTCGCGGCCGACCTCGACGTGTCGGCGGTCCCCGTGATCGACGGCGTCCGCGCCTTGCTCGGCGCGGGCATGGTCGCGGGTGGGACGCAACGCAACCACGCGTTCGTCGACGACTCGGTCACCTGGAACGGTCTCGCACGCGACGACCAACTTCTGCTCGCCGACGCCCAGACGTCGGGCGGCCTGCTCCTCGCGGTCGATCCCGACGCGGCCGGCGACCTGGTGCGCGAGCTCGACGCGCGCGGCGCGCTCGCCGCCGCCGTCATCGGTCACACGCGCGCCGGTGACGCCGGCACGATCTCGATCAGGGGATGACGAGCATCCCGAGCTCGGCCTCGAGCTGCGGGCGCGGCTTCGCCCCGAGCGACGCGCGCTCCAAGCGCCCGTTCCGGAACAGTCCGATGAGCGGGATGCTCTGCACCTCGTACTGCTGCGCGAGCGCGGGCTCCTCGTCGATGTTGACCTTCACCACCTTGTAGGACCCCTGCCGCATGGCGGCGATCTGCTCGACGACCGGCCCGACCTGCCGGCAGGGTCCGCACCACGGCGCCCAGAAGTCGACGATCACCGGCACGTCGGAGCCGAGCACCTCGGTCGGGAAGCTGGCGGTGGTCACCGGCTTCACCAGGCCCTCGGGGGGCGGCGCGGGCAGCGGCTCCGAGGGGCGCTCGCCCGCCCGGACCGCCTCCAACCACTGGTGGGCCTGCTGCACGCTCTCGAGCGCGACCTCGTGGCCCATCGGGTACTCGGCGAACACCACCGGGATGCCGGCGTCCGCCAGGGCCTTGGCCAGCTCGCGGGTCGCGGCCGCCGGCACCATCGGGTCGTCGGTGCCGTGCTGGAGCACGACGGCGACGTCGCGGGCACCCTCGAGGTCGACCTGGAGGAGACCGGGGGCGACGAACGGGCTCATCGCCAGCACGCCGGCCGGGCGGGCCCGGTCGGTCGGCCCGAGCGCCAGCGCCAGCGCCAGGCCCGCGCCCTGCGAGAAGCCGCCGACGACGGCGTCCGCGCGCTGCATGCCGTGCTCTTCGCAGGCGGCGTCGAGCAGGTCGTCGACGGCGGCGAGCGCCTCGGTGAACCCGTCGGCCACGGCCTGCGGGTCGCCGGCCGCCATGTCGTACCAGGAGAAGCCCGGCGGCGCCGCGATCGGGCCCCGGGGCAGCACGGCGACGTACCGGCCCTCGGGGTCGAGGTAACCGAGCAGCCCGCCCAGGTCGCGCTCGTCGGCGCCATACCCGTGCAGGAGCAGCAGGAGCCGCTCGGACTCGCTCCCGCGCACGACGTTGGTGACCAGGTCCATTGGGCTCCTCCGATTCAGAACATGTAGTTGAGCTGGCGCACGATCTCGCCGCCCAGCAGGACGTCGCCGTCGATCGCGACCACGCCCGTGACCAGTGCCTCGCTGGGAGCGGACCGCCCGCAGGCGAGGCGGGCGAACTCGTCCGAGGCGAGGGTGAGGGTGACGGTCGGGTCGGCGGGTGCCGGATCGACGGTGCGGGCCCGCCCGTCGACCACCTCTACCGCGGCGGTGGTGGGGAGCGGTCCGGTGAGCACGAGCACGACGGTGGAACCATCGGGGGCCCCCACCTTCTTCCCGACGATGTACGGGAGCACCCCGACCATCATGTCGAGGGCCTGCCGGGCGGCCGGCGAGTCGAGGTCGCCGGGCCGGTCGAGCGGGCGCCGCATGTCCTGCTCGTGGACCCACGAGTCGAAGATGCGGAAGCGCAGCAGGTCGGCGACGGTGCCCGGGCCCATCGGCGTCCAGGAGTCGGCCGCGAACCCGGCGTCGTCGAGGCTCCGCAGCTGCTCGAGCCGCGCGTCGGTGGCGGCCCGGAACTCGGCCAGCGCGTCGGCTCCGGTCCACGCGCGGCGGGACTGGATCCACCGTTCGTTCGCCTTGCCGATGTCGTTCTTCACGTGCGGGAGGTCGTCGGGCACGTCTTCGCTCGGGAGCGGGTCGTCGAGGATGAAGCGTTCGAGCGCGGTGAGGTGCACGAGGTTGTCCTGCACCGTCCAGCCCGGGCACTCACTCGGCTGCTTCCACTCGGTCTCGTCGAGCTCGTCGCCGAGGGCGGCGGTCGACGCCCAGACCGCGTCGAGCATGTCGACCAGGTCACGATCACTTGTCATGTTCCCTCCTCGGTCGGCGGGTCATGCTGGCACGTCAGCCGACACGCAGCCGCACGCGCCGCACGGCGTGATCGGGGCCCTTCTCCAGGATGACGTCGCTCGTGTCGCGCACCGGGAGGATGTGCTCCTCCAGGTTCACGCGATTGATCGCCGCCCACACGCCGCGCGCGAACCGGGTCGCCTGCTCCTCGGAGTAGTCGGTGAACGGGCGGAAGAAGGAGGCCTCGTCGGCGCGGGCGTCGGCGCACAACGCGCAGAAGCGGGTGACGAACCAGCGTTCGATGTCGGCTTCGACCGCGTCGAGGTACATGGTGAGGTCGACGTGGTCCTCCGGGAACGGGAGGCCTTCGAGCACGAGCACGTCGGGCCCGCGGACCACCTGGGTCTGGTCCTCGACGATGTCGTAGGTCGCGTGCGAGTACACCGGGGCGCGCGCCTCGGCCGCACCCGCCCGCACGTCGAGGATGAACCGGGCCAGCGCGTCGTGGTCGAACGACTCGGGAAACCCCTTGCGGGCGGTGAGGCCCCGTGCGTCGAGGACGCGGTTCGGGAAGAGGAAGCCGTCGGTGCACACGACCGCCACCGCGTGCGGGCGCAGTGCTCCGGCGAGCGCGGCGGCCGCCGCGCTCTTGCCGACCGCGACGCTGCCGGTCACCGAGACGACGAACGGCGCCTTGCCCTCGGCGCGCTCGACCACCAACGCCGCGAGCGGGCCGTAGATCTCGACCCGGTCGGCGTGTGACACGAGCGCGTCGGTGTCGGCGTCGACCGGTGCCGCGCCTGCGACGCCGCGTGCGGCCCACTCGTGTCGGTCGAACTCCGCGTACCGGGCCACCCGGTCACGCTAGGCGAGGTCTCGGCCGGTGCCCGGAGGGCGGGCGGCGGAACGGAATCGACGATGTAGGTGGTGAAGTCCGCACGCTGGACGTTAGGTTCGCCGCCTGACAGCAAGGGGGGAGACGATGGTGGCACCGGACGGCGTGACTACGGACGCCGGCATCCTCGACGGCATCCGGATCCTCGACCTGTCCGACGGGATCGCCGGCCCGGTGTCGACGCTGCTCCTGGCCGAGGCGGGCGCCGACGTCGTCGCCGTCGAACCACCGAGTGGCGCGACCAACCGTGCCACCGCCGGCTTCCACACCTGGCTGCGCAGCAAGCGCAGCGTCGTGCTCGACCTCGAGCAGCCGGAGGATCAGGCCCGGCTCGACGACCTGCTCGCGGCCGCGGACGTGCTGGTGCACAACCACGGTCCGACGCGCGCGCGCGAGCTCGGCCTCGATGATGCCGCACTGGCCGAGCGCCACCCGCAGCTCATCGTCTCGTCGGTGCTCTCGTGGCCGGCCAACCACCCTGACGCCGATCGCCCGGTGAACGAGCTCCTGGCGTTGGCGCGCCTGGGGATCCTCGACGAGCAGCAGGGTTACCGCGAGGGCCCGATCTTCCTCCGGTGTCCGATCGGCAGCTGGTGCGCCGCACACCTCAACGCGATCGGCATCGTCGCCCGCCTGATCGCGCGCGAGCGCACCGGACGCGCCGGGCCGGCCCACACCAGTATCGCCCAGGGCGCGCTGGTGCCGATGGCGATGCACTGGCGACGCGTGGAACAGCCGTCACCGTCACTGGCGATCGGCATGCCCAAGGCGCAGACCGGCGCCTCGCTGTTCGAATCCGGCGATGGGGTCTGGTTGCACCTGATGGGTGAACCGACGAAGTCGCCGTTGTTCCGCGACGCCATGGCCGAGGTCCGCCCCGAAGGTCAGCGCGACGATCCGAACGCGCTCTTCGGGATGTTCGACGGCTGGGCCGAAGCGCTGCTCCTGCACCCGAGCGCCGAATGGCTCGAGACCTTCTGGGCCAACGACGTGCCCGTGCAGCCCGCGCTTCCTCCGGGCGAGATCTTCTCCGACGAGCAGGCCCGGGCGAACGACTACGTCATCGAGGTCGACCATCCCGAGCTCGGCCGGGTCGCGATGGCGGGGTCGCCCCTCACCGTCGACCCGCCGACGCGCATGCGTCGCTTCGCACCCGAGCTCGGTCAGCACACCGACGAGGTGTGCAACGAGTGGAAGCCGCGCTCGCCGGAGCGTTCCGCGCCCACCACCGGCGCCGACCTCCGCTGGCCGCTCGAGGGCGTGAAGGTGGTCGACGCGGGCGCGTTCCTCGCCGGTCCGCTCGGGCCCATGCTCCTTGCCGACCTCGGCGCCGACGTGGTGAAGGTCGAGCCGCCCGGGGGCGAAGGCATGCGCTACGTCGAGTGGTCGTTCTTCGGGTGCCAGCGGGGCAAGCGGGGCGTGGCCCTCGACCTCAAGTCGCCGGCGGCGCGGCCGGCGATCGACGCGCTGCTGGCCGAGGCCGACGTGCTGCACCACAACCTGCGCATGCCGGCCGCGCGCCGCCTCGGGATCGACGAAGCATCGGTTCGCACCGTCAACCCCGACGTCATCTACTGCCACGCCAGCTCCTACGGCCCGCGCGGACCGCGTGCCGACTGGCCCGGCTACGACCAGCTGTTCCAGTCGTCGTGCGGATGGGAGGTGGCGGGCGCCGGCGAGGGCAACCGGCCGATGTGGCATCGCCTCGGGTTCATGGACCACCTGTGCGCGATGGGCTCGTTGATCTCGACGCTGCTCGCGCTGTACCACCGCGACCGCACGGGGCGGGCGCAGTTCACCGCCGGGGCGCTGCTGGCGGGCGGCGTGATGACCTGCAGCGAGACGTACCTCGACGCCGACGGGAAGACGGTGCCGATGCCGGTGCTCGACCATGAGCAGACCGGCATCGCGCCCGGCTACCGCATCCTGAGGGTGGCCGACCGATGGATCGCGATCGCCGCCACCACCGACGAGCAGCTCGCCGCACTGTGCAGGGTGGCGGGCGTGGACCGGGTGGAGGACGCCGGCGCCGCGCTCGGGTCCCGCGCGAGCGCGGAGGCGCTCGAAGCGCTGGCCGACGCCGGCGTGCCGTGCGAGGAGGTGCGGCTCGATCAGAAGGAGGCGTTCTTCGCCTCGCCCGACAACGACGCCGCGGGGATGATCGCGCGGTACCGACACGTCGACTACGGCGCGGTGGAGCAGCCCGGCGCGTTCTGGATCTTCGGCGATCTCGACGTGCGCCTCGACCGCGCGCCGCCGGGCCTGGGCGAGCACACGGTCGAGGTGCTCCGAGAGGTGGGGATCGACCCCGACACGATCGCTGCGCTGGTGGCCGACGGCGCCGCGCACCAGTGGAAGGCAGGAGCATGACGACGACCCCGGCGTCACCGCCGCTCCCCCTGCCTTCGCCCGATGCCGTCACCCAGTTCTTCTGGGACGGCGTCGCGCGTCACGAGCTCTGGATCCAGCGCTGCCAGCACTGCAAGCAGTACCTCCACTACCCGAAGACGCTGTGCCGGTACTGCCAGTCCGACGACCTGGCCGGCGAGCAGGTCTCGGGTCGCGCCACGCTCTACACCTGGACCATCGCGGTCCAGCCCTTCCACCCGTTCTACGTCGACCGCATCCCCTACGTGGTGGCGACGGTCGAGCTCGTCGAACAGCCCGGGCTCATGTTCATGAGCCAGGTCGTCGACTGCGCCGAGGAGGACCTGCGGATCGGTCTCCCCCTCGAGGTCGTGTTCGAGGAGCTCGGGCCGGAGTTGACGCTCCCGTTCTTCCGGCCCGCGCCGGAGGCAGATTGATGGAGACGAAGCGAAGGAGTGCTCGGATGAGCGGGACGCCGCAGCGGAGTCGACCATAGTGATGGCGACGGGTCAGCGCGTCGCGATCGTCGGGCTCGGCTACTCACAGGTCGGGCGCACGAGCGGTCTCACCGTCAACGAGCACATGATCCAGGCGACGCAGGCTGCGCTCGCCGACGCCGGGCTCACCGTGCACGACATCGACGGCGTCACGTCCGTCGGCACCGAACCCCTCAACGACGCCTGGTTGCTCGGCATCACTCCGGTCAACTGGTGGGCGTCCGGCATGATGGCGCCCGCGTTCTCGTACTCCGCGATGCAGGCGATCGCGGCGGTGGCATCGGGGTTCTGCCACACCGCGCTGGCGCTCCGGGTCATCCAGCAGCAGCCGAGCAGCTCGGCGCTGGTGAAGGGCGCGGGAGCGCAGCACCCGATGACCTCGATGTTGCACGCGGCCGCCGGCGATCGGCAGTTCCTGACGCCCTTCGGCGCGGGGAGCCCCGTGCAGTGGGCGGGGCTGTTCACGCAGCGATACATGGCGCAGTACGGCGCGACCGAGGAGGACTTCGGCCGCCACGTGGTCACGCAGCGGTACCACGCGTCGATGAACGACGACGCCATCTTCCGTGAGCCGATGACGTTGGACGACTACCTCGCGGCGCGCTACGTGTCGAAGCCGCTGCGGATCCTCGACTGCGACTACCCCGTCGACTCGGGCTCCGCGGTGATCTTCACCACCGAGGAACGCGCCCGCGACCTCGACCAACCGGTGGTGCTCGTCGACTCGTACGCCCTGACCGCCATCCGCGATCTCCACTTCGAGATCATGTCCGACATGGTGCACACCGCGCCCTCGCAGACGGCCAAGAGCCTGTGGGAGCGCACCGACCTCACCCCGGCCGACGTCGACACCGCACAGCTCTACGACGGCTTCTCCATCATCGTGTTCCAGTGGCTCGAGGCGCTCGGGTTCTGCGGTGAGGGTGAGGCGGGCGCATTCGTCGCCGAGGGCAACACACGCCTCGGCGGGTCGCTGCCGGTGAACACCGACGGCGGCGCCTGCAACGTCGGCCGTCGCCACGGTGCGAACTTCTGCATCGAGGGGACGCGCCAGCTGCGGGGCCAGTGCGGCGAGCGTCAGGTCGACGGCGCCGAGGTCGCGGTCTTCACCAACGCGGTCGGACCGTTCTCGGCCGGCGCCATCCTGACCAAGGGCTAACGGCAGTAGGTCTCGCCGAAGGCCTGGACCCACTCGAGGAGCTCCGCGGGAGCCATCGGGCCGGAGCCGACGTTCACCCAGGTGACCCCGACCGCCTCCAGCTCGCCGATCGCCTCGCGGTGGCGCTCGACGTCCTTGGTCGGTTGCTCCATGCCGTCCCCCGTGTAGCTCATGGAGAAGTCGAGCTCCCCGGCGCGTTCACCGGCGAGGTCCTTGACCTCGGCGATCATGTCGCCGAGCTGCGCGACCGACCCGATGTACGGTGACCGCGTCGTCTTCGCGACCTCCTCCGGGATGCCCATCGGCATCCAGCCCTGCGCCCGCGCCGCCCGCCGGCGGCTGAGCTTCGAGTTCCCGCCGATCCAGATCGGGATCGGGTTCTGCGCCGGTCGCGGCCGTTGGATCACGCGCTTCGCGGTGAAGTGCAGACCCGCGGCGTCGAACGGCTCGCCCGACCACGCCTGGGGCAGCACCTCGAGCGCCTCGTCGAACAACACGTTGCGCTCGTCGAAGTCGACACCGAGGGCGAAGAACTCGGTCTTGTGGTAGCCGGCGCCGATCCCGAGGATGAAGCGGCCCTTCGAACAGCGGTCCAGCGTCGCCGCGCTCTTGGCCAGCAGGAACGGGTTGCGGTACGGCACCACCGACAGATGCGTGAGCAGGCGGATCCGATCGGTGACCGCGGCGGCGAACGCCAGCCCGACGAACGGATCGAGGGTCTGGTGACCGCCGTGGGCGAGCCAGTTGGCGCCGGGGATCGGGTGCTCGGTGAGCGCGAACGCGTCGAAGCCCGCCTGCTCGACCGCCACCGCCACGTCGCTGATCTCGCCGGAGTCGAGCAGGTCGCGCTCGAGACCGCTGAGCTCGGGATAGTTGAACGTGAACTTCATGGCTGACCCCACTCCCCTTACGTTGCAACGGCTCTAGCCGAACGTGGCGCCTGTGGTCCGCGGAGAGTCCGCGAGATTCCCGAGCTCGGCGTCGACCGCGTCCCGCGTGCGGTCGTCGTCGTCAGGCCAGAGGCGAGCGTAACGGTCGAGCGTCGTCGTCGCGCTGGCGTGCCCGAGGCGCAGTTACACCGCCTTCACCGAAAGCCCCTGACGGATCAGCAGCGAGGCGGAGTAGTCGCGCAGGTCGTGCGGCGTTGTGCCCGGCGGCAGCTTCGCCGCCTTCTGCGCACGCTCGAACGTCACCGCGAAGACCTCACGAACCTACCGTACGACGAGCCGGTGTGGCCGAGGCGACCCGATCACGTCGGCTCCGAGCGGGCATCGGAGATCGGTGGGGCGGCCCCGAGCGGGTGACGGAGATCGGTGGGTTGGGCAGTGGCGGGTGGATGAAGCGGCGGTTGAGGGATCGTTCGACGGGTCCCGCCGTGGCGCGGAGAACCGCGAGCACGGCTTGTTCTCCGTGGTTGCCGAATCGGCGTTCGGCGGCTGCTCGGGGCCGTTCGAAGAGCGAATCCTGACGTAACCAGCAGACGATCTCGCACGCGCCGTCGAGAAAGTCCGGATCGATGCCGTACTTCGTGGAGAAGTGCTCCAACGTGGCTCGGGTGGCTTGTTCGCTCCACCGCCAAAGGAAGTACGGCAGGTCACTGAGTCGCAGTTCGGTGGGAAACGCGAAGTTCACGACCACGGCCGGTTCGAACCACACCTCACCACCGGCGGCGATCACGCGCATGCACAGGTCGAGATGTTCGTGGGTGGAGAACATCGCTTCGTCGAGTCCGCCCACAGCGACGAGGATGTCAGTACGAATCAGGAGGCAGTGAAACTCGGCGAAGTCACATCGCTGGCGGTGCAGATCAGTCGGCAAGTCCACCCATGGAAGGTTGTAGAACCGCAGGATGTCTTGGAAGTGCCGCTCACCGGGGGCACCATCGAGAGTGATGAACCCTCCGGCGACGTGGACTCGTTGTGGGACCGGGTCGCCCGCGGCATAGAGCGGACCCACCACCGCGGCGCTCTTCTCCTCCGCGGTTCGAAGCAACGTGGCGAGCCATCCGGGCTGGACGAGGCAGTCGTTGTCGACAAACACCACGTACGGTGTCGTAACCTCTCGCAGACCGATCGTCCGTGCCTGGTTCGGGGTAAGGCGGCGGTCGGCGCGTAACACCACAAAGCCGAGCTCGTCGCGAAGCCGGTCGAGCTCGCGGCGCACCGAACGGCGCGACCGACCATCGACATATACGAACACGAACGGAGTCTCGGTGACATCGAACAGTTGACGGATGGCCCGTCCCGCGACGCTGACACGGTCGCGTTGCACCATCACGACGGTCACCAACGGCTCGCCCGTACGCGACGACGTGGACATCAGCGACGATCAGCAACCGGAAGGGCCATGTCTGCCCGAACGGTTGAGACCTGGTGAGCAGAAACAGGGTCCTGCACCTTCGGAGTCTCCGGCAGGTTGGGGTAGGTGACTGAGCCGGATGGACAGGGGCAGGAACCCGGCCGCGTCGATCTGGCACTGCAGCGACGCACGTCGCTGCCTGGTCGCGTGTGGAACTTGAATGTGACGGTCGGCATTTTCACGGCCCCGGACGGCCCCGGGATAATGACCGGGCCAAGCGTCTGGTCCGCGAACGCCGGACGGTCCGGCATGAACGCAACGCATGCGCGAGCAACAAGCGCGATCAACCGCAGGCGAGCCAATCTCATCGGGACTCCTCGCAACGAACGCTCTCTCCGCCCCGTGACTCCGCCCTCAGGCAGCATTGGAACACCGAGATTGCGGCGGGTCAATTACGTAACGGGGGTCACCTCCGCTCATTTCTCTGGTCAAGCGAGGTGAGTCCGCGGATAGTCCGCAAGAAGTCGGAAACGGTGCGAGACGACGATGACCAACGAGTGGTGTTTCCGCAGCTCAGAGGCCCTTTCCGGCGCATCGCCGCAGGTCACGCGCACCCCGCCAGAAGTGGAACGTGAACTTCATCAGGCGTCCTCTCTGAACCGGGCGACGAGCTCGTGCTTGAGGATCTTCATCGTGGCGTTGCGCGGCAACACGTCGACCACCTCGAGCTGCTCGGGGATCTTCTGGGCCATGAGGCCCGCGTCCCGGCAGAACTGCTGCATGTCGACGAAGGTCAACGGGGTCGCGCCGGCCGGCGTCTCGACTACCGCACACACGCGCTCGCCGCGCGCGCGATCGGGCAACCCGATCGCTGCGACCGCGGCCACGCTCGGGTGCGTCTGCAGGAGGTCCTCGATCTCGCGGGGGCTGATGTTCTCGCCCTTGCGGATGATCAGCTCCTTGGTGCGTCCGGTCAGCACGAGGTGGCCGTCGTCACGCAGGTACCCGCGGTCACCGGTGGAGAAGAAGCCGTCGGCGCCGAACGCGGCGGCTGAGAGCTCGGGATCGGTGTAGCCCTTGGCCACCATGGGGCCGCCCACCCGCACCTCACCGGTGACGCCGGCCGGCACCGGCTGCCGGTCGTCGCCCACGACCTGGACGACGCAACCGTGCACCGGCGCGCCGTCGGTGTTGGCGAGCTGCTCGTCGTCGTCGTCGATCGAGCCCTGCGTGATCATCGGGCACTCGGTCATCCCGTAGCCGTGGCAGACCGGGATGTGCATCTCGGCGCGCACCTCCCGGAACACCTCGGGCGGCTTCGGCGCACCGCCGCCGTTGAGGAGCCGCAAGGACGGGAGCACCGGCTTCGACGGGTCCTTCCGCTGCTCGTTGAGGAACGCGAGGTAGAACGCGGTGCTGCCGCCCGCCATCGTGACCCCGTGACGCGAGAACACCTCGACCGCCTTGGCGGGCTCGAACATCTCCAACAGCACTGCCGGCATGCCGTAGGCGAGCATCACGACCAGGTAGTCCGGGCCGCCGATGTGGGTGCACGGGAAGGCGATCGAGCCGACGTCGTCGGGCTGCGGCCGCATGGCGAGCGCGAGTCCCATTCCCCCCGCGATCAGCCCCTGGTCGGAGTGCATCACGCACTTCGGCGCCGCGGTGGTGCCGGACGTCGAGTACAGCCAGCGGACGGCGTCGCCGTCGGTGCGCGGCGCCGGCAGCGTGGCCGGGTCGCCCTCGGGGAGCGTGTCGGTGACCACGAGGATCTCGAACGGCTCGACGGTGCTGTCCTGCAGGCCCTTCGCCATCGCCTCGTAGTCGAAGTTGCGCCAGGTGCCGGGCACGACGAAGAACCGGACGCCGCCCTGGACCAGCACCGATCCGACCTCGCGCTCGCGGTAGATCGGGATGATCGGCAGCTGGGTGGTGCCGAGCCGGGCGAGGGCGAACGACAACACGATGGATTCGATGCGGGTGGGGAGCTGCCAGGCGACGGGCGTGTCGGCGGTGACGCCCAGGTCGACGAGGCCGGCGGCGACGCGCTCGGCCCAGGCCCTGCACTCACCGAAGGTCACGGTGCGCTCGTGCTCGTCGATCAGCATCGGCGCGTCGGGGGTGCGTTCGGCCCGCCGTTCGAGCAGCTCCCAGAACGTCGTCGCGTCGTCGATCGGATCGCTTCCGTGGCCCACCGCTGCTCGCCCCCTGGTCTCGCCGGCTCGTCGGAGCCCCGAGACTACGCCGCTCGGTGGGCGTCAGTCCTTCTGCAGGACCTTCGACGCGGTGTCGACGAACGCGCTGATGTTCGTGCTGGAGCGCTTCTGGCGTGGGCTGCGCGTGACCACGTCGACGTCGCCGGCCTCGGCGCGCAGGGCGCCCACCGTGCTCTGCTCCTTGGCTCGGTGCGCGAACGGGTCGAAGCGGAAGACGCGCATCGCGTTCTCGTGCGTCACCTTGTTGATGACGTCGTCGGCAAGGTGACCCGAGGTCTTCATGAACACCTCGGGCGCGTTCGGCCAGGCGGAGTCGGAGTGTGGGTAGTCGCACTCCCACGTGACCATGTCGATGCCGACGTCGTCGAGCAGCTTCAGCCCCGCAGGGTCGTCGATGAAGCAGGTGACGATGTGCTCGTGGAACACCTGGCTCGGCAACTTGTCGCCGAAGTCCTGATGCGTCCACGCCTTGTGGTGCTGGTAGGTGAAGTCGATGCGGTCGAGGAAGTACGGGATCCACCCGATGCCGCCCTCGGAGAGCGCGATCCGCAGGTTCGGGAACTTGCGGAAGATCTGCGACCAGATCAGGTCGGCCGCGCACATCAGGATGTTGACCGGCGTGACCGTGATCATCACGTCGACCGGCGCGTCGTCGGAGGTCACCGCGATCGACGACGACGAACCGATGTGGAGGCAGACGACGGTGCCGGTCTCCTCGCAGGCGCGCCAGAACGGGTCCCAGTGGTCGGTGTGGAAGCTCGGGTAGCCGAGCTTGGTGGGGTTCTCCGAGAACGTGACCGCGTGGCAGCCCTTCTCCGAGACCCGGCGCACCTCGGCGGCCATGAGCTCGGGATCCCAGATCGGCGCGATGGCGAGCGGCATGAACCGGCCCGGGTACGTGCCGCACCATTCGTCGATGTGCCAGTTGTTGTACCCCTGCAGCAGGCGGAAGCCGAGCTCGCGGTCGGGGGTGCGGCTGAACAGCTGGCCGCAGAAGCCGGTCATCGACGGGAAGCACATCGACCCGAGCAGGCCGTTGACGTTCATGTCGCGGATGCGTTCGTGGATGTCGTAGGCGCCCCGGCGGATCTCGTCGAACGCGGTCGGCTCGAAGCCGTACTCCTCCGGCGGACGGCCGGCGACCGCGTTGAGCCCGACATTGGGGATCTCGGCACCTTCGAAGGTCCAGACGTCGGCTTCGAGCTCGTCCTTGTGGATCACCCGCGGCGCGCGCTCGAGGTCGGCCTTCGACACGTGGCGCTCCCACATGTCCGGCGGCTCGACCACGTGATCGTCGACGCTGACGAGGATGAGGTCGTTCATGTCCATGGTCGGGCTTCCCCCAGATCGCGTGGTTGCAACGAGCCTACGCCGCGATCCCCCGAGCGGCCCACGAGCTCTCCGGTCGGCGCCCTCCGGGCACGACTCCGCTGCATCTCCTCTCCACGGTCGATTCCGCTGCGTCGTCCCGCCCTCCGGGCACGACTCCGCTGCATCTCCTCTCCACGGTCGATTCCGCTGCGTCGTCCCGCCCTCCGGGCACGACTCCGCTGCATCTCCTCTCCACGGTCGATTCCGCTGCGTCGTCCCGCCCTCCGGGCACGACTCCGCTGCATCTCCGTATGCTGCGCCCGTGCCCGATCACTCCGAGCTCTCCGACGTCCCCGCGGCACTGCGACCGGAGCGCGTCGACGAGGACCGCTACGCGGTCGCGAACACCGGCGACGCCGGCCAGCGCGACGTCGTCTTCGGTGGCCAGCTCCTGGCCCAGGCCATCGTCGCCGCGTCGCTGCGCCATCCGGGCAAGGACGTCCGATCCATCCAGGCCGTGTTCGCGCGTCCCGGTCGCATCGACGCGACCACGGAGTTGGTGATCGATCCGATGCACGACGGGCGTTCCTTCGCGAGCGACACGGTGACTGCGTGGCAGGGCGACCGGTTGTGTGCGCGGTTCATCGTGCTGCTCGACGCCGACGAGCCTGACGTCGTGCGCCACGACGTGGCGATGCCGAGGGTCCCCGGGCCGGACGACGCCGCGCCCACCGGGCCGGGTGGCCTCGTGTACCCGGGCGCCGACGTCCGCATCGTCGACGACGTCGACCTCTGGAACGTCGACGCCCCCGTCGGCCCGGCCGAGACGTTCCTCTGGACGAAGGCGCCGCCGCTGCCCGACGACCCCGCGGTGCACCGGGCCGCGCTCGCCTGGGCCACCGACGGGTTCCTGATCGGCACCGCCCTGCGACCCCACGCCGGCATCAACCAGGACGACGCGCACCGCGGGCTCTCGACCGGTGTGATCGCGCACACCATCATGTTCCACGAGCCGTTCCGCGCCGACGAGTGGCTGCTGCTCGCCCACGAGTGCCCGTACGCCGGCCGCGGCCGTTCGTTCGGGACGGCCGACGTGTTCACCGAGGACGCGCGCTACGTCGCCTCCTACGTGCAGACCAACATGATCCGCTTCTTCGCCGACCCGTTGATGGCCGACGGCAGCCGGTACCGGACGGTGATGTGACCGACCGCCGGCTCGACGGTCGGGTCGCGATCGTGACCGGCGCAAGTCGGGGCATCGGTGAGGCGATCGCGCGCACGTTCGCGCGGGAGGGGGCCGCGGTCGCGGTGGCAGCGCGCACCGAGGCGGTGTTCGACGCCCGCCTGCCCGGCACCATCCACGACACCGTGGCCGCCATCGAGGCCGAAGGCGGCCGGGCGGTGGCGATCCGCGCCGACCTCGCGCGCGACGACGACGTCGAGCGGCTGGTCGCCGACGCGCGGGCCGCGCTCGGGCCCATCGACCTCCTGGTGAACAACGCCGCCCTCACCGTGCCCGGGCGCCCGCCGTCCGCGAACACCCCGGCGCCCGCGTCGCCGGCACCCGCGCCCAGGCCGACGTCGGCACCGACGCGCACGACGTCGACGCGCGGGATCGTTCCTCGACTTCCCGCTGAAGGGGTACCGCCTCCACTTCCAGATCGGCTTGTTCGCGAGCTACCGCCTCATGCAGTTGGTGCTGCCGGACATGCTCGAGCTCGGCCGGGGCGGCATCGTCAACATCAGCTCGCTCGCCGCGTTCGTGCCGGGCGAGGGTCCGTACGAGCGCGCCGGTACACCCACCGGCTTCGCGTACGGCGGCAACAAGGCCGCCATGCACCACCTCACCGAGGCGGTGGCGTTCGAGATGGCGCCCCACAACATCGCGGTGAACGCACTGCTGCCGTCGGAGCCGGTGCTGACACCCGGGAACCTCGTCGCCTACCAGGGCGACGACGACTGGGCGAGCGCCGACGACTTCGCGGAGGCGACGCTGCGCGTCGCGCTCGCCGACCCGAACGTGACGACCGGACGGATCCTCTGGAGCGAGGACGTGCTGCATCCGGAGCTGGGCACCCGCGGGTGGCTCCGCCCCTTGCGGTGATCGGACGGTGAACGCCTACGCGACCGGTGCCGGACCGAGCACCGATGACAGCACCGAGTCGATGAACGGGTCGTCGATCGGCGCGCCCATGATGACGGCCCGGCTCTTCGGGCCGCTCTTCTACCGCGGCGCAGATCACGGTGTCGGGCACCGGGTGCTCGGCGAAGACCTCGCGCATCGCGTCGGTCACCGCGTCGACCCGGGACGTCCAGTAGTGCTCCAACGAGCCGGGCGCCTGCGTGGGGGTCATCGAGCGATCGTACGCACGAGGTCGGAGCCACGGCAGCGGCGTTCGATCGCACTGCGGTCCGGCGCGGGTGCCTTCTCTTTCGCGATCGGGTTCGCTCCCGTTCCAGGGCGTTGCAGGCGCGTTGCAAGCCCGCCCGCGGAAGGTGAGCGCCACGAACGAACACGGAGGGCATCATGCACATCACCAAGCACGACATCCCGGTCAGGATCGACGTCCCCGGCGCCACTGCGCGCCAGGCGCCCGACTTCGGCGACACTGCCGGTGCCGGCACATTGGGCGGCGAGTACCTCTCCCTCGGTGCGGGCACCGACATCGCGCCCCTGCTACAGGGTCTCACCGATGACGCGTGCCACGCGCCGCACTGGGGCTACATGCTCGCGGGCACCGTCGTGATCACGTACACCGACGGGACCGAGGAGACCTGCGCCGCCGACGAGCTCATCTACTGGCCTGCCGGCCACAGCGTGCGGGTCGTCGACGACGCCGAGCTGATCCTCTTCAGCCCCCAGGTCGCGCACGGCGAGGTCATGGACCACATGCTCGCCCGGATGGGCGGCTGAGCCCGGGCCGAGCGTCAGGCGAGGCCGAGCGCCGCGCTCACCGCCGCACGCGGAGCCGCTCCCGCCAGGGCGTCGACGTGGACGACGAGACCGTTTGCAATCGTCAAGAGCACGAGCGCGAGCACCCGGCGGTCGCGCAGCGCCACGATGCCGACCCGATCACCGACGGGGAGGTACAGCAGGGTGGGCGACGCTGGTGGGCCGAGGTAGCGCAGGATCCCGGGGGCGACGTCGGCCGCGCCGACCACCACGTCGGGGACGACGTCGCCGGTGCCGTCGACCGATGGGTCGAGCAACGCGAGCAGCCCTTCGAGGTCGCCACCCGTGCACGCCTCGATGAACCGCTCGCTGAGCTCCTGCTGGAGTGCCGAGTCGACGGGGAAGCGACCCGTCGCCGACTCGGCGCGCAACGTCCGGCGCGCCCGACTCGCCAGTTGACGGCACGCGGCGGGGCTGCGCCCGACGATGGTCGCGACCTCGTCGAAGGAGTACTGGAACACGTCGTGCAGCACGAACGAGGTCCGTTCCGCCGGGCTCAGCCGTTCGAGCAGGGCGTGCATCGCCAGGGTGACGTTGTCGACGAGGGTGACGCGGTCCGAAGGATCGAGCGCGTGCGGGTCGAAAGAATCGCCCGCGTGGTCGAGTGGGCTCGTCGGGTGCCGTCGGCGGCTCCGGAGCCGATCGAGGCACAACCGGCTGGTCACGACCACCAGCCACCCCTCCGGATCGTCGATGCGGTCGATGTCGGCGCGGGCGAGTCGATCGAAGGCCTCCTGCACGACATCCTCGGCGTCTCGCAGGTCGAGCAACATGCGGAACGCGAGATCGAGCATCCGGCGCCGGTGCGCGTGCCAGAGCGCGGTGAACGCCGGCTCGTCGGCGCCCGTTGCGGTGTGCTGATTTCGGTCCATATCGGTTCCCATCGTGCCAGTGTCGGGAGGCAGGTAGTGCGGCGGTCACGCCTTCTTGCGGATGCCTTCTTGCCAGATCAGCTTCACCATCGACGGCTTGGCGTCGGGCGTGGCCACCGCGATCGTGGTGCGCGCGTACGTGTCGTCGAGGGCCAGGCGCAGCAGGCAGTCGGCCAGGTCGATCCGGGCGGTGAACCGATACGGGACGACGTCGACCGCGACGCGGTACGCCGACACCGCCGGCGCCTCGAACAACCCCGAGGGTCGGACGATCGTCCACGCCAGGTCACTGTCCGACAGCATCGCCTCCATCCGCCGCATGTCGTCGTAGACGGTCTTGCCGAGCTTGTTGACGACGTAGGGCTGCAGGATCTTCTCGAACACGAAGCCGCCGAGCGGGTCGGGATGGGGGCCGATCGCGCTGGAGCTGACGCAGGCGATCCGCTTGATCCCGGCGGCGCGCATCCCGGCGATGATGTTGGCGACGCCGTCCGAATAGACGTCGATCGCCGTCTTGGCGAACGGCACACCGAGCGTGGAGAGCACCGCGTCGCTCCCGTCGATCGCGGCGGCGACGGCGCCGGCGTCGTGGACGTCGCCGCCGGCCACCTCGAGATGGGGGTGCTCGAACGGGAACGCGTCGGGGTGCCGGGTGACGGCAACCACGTCGTGGTCCTCGTCGAGCGCCAGCCGGGTGAGCAGTCGACCGGTGGGGCCGTTCGCCCCGAACACTGCAAGCTTCATCACATCCGTCCTTCCGGTGGGGAGCAACAAGGAAGGACGCCGGCGGTGCCGATGACGTGACATCGGCCTGGTGTGGTCGCGCGGACTACTCCTTCGCGCCCCGCCGTTGCTGGTCCCACTCCTGCCACGCGGCGTCCAGCGCGGCGAGCGCCTCGGGGATGGCGTCCTGCTGCTCGAGGTGCGCACGCAGCCGGGCCCGGCTGATCTTGCCGGGCGGCGGCCACGTCGGATCCCGCCGGGCGTCGCGAGCGAGGTCACCGACCGCATCGCGGCGCCGGGTCTGGCGGGCCAACCACTCGACGAACGTCACCTGGAGTCCCTCCGAGCTCAGGGGCGGGCGATCCTCCCCGCCAACTCGAGGATGCGCGTGGGCGGCAGGTGCTGTTCGGTGATGCGCACACCGAGGTGCGCGAGCGCGTCCTCGATCGCGTTGGTGAGCGCGGCGGGCGCCACGATCATCCCGCCTTCGCCCACGCCGCGGTAGTTGATCTCGATGTCGGTCGGTGTCTCCACGTGGTGGATCTCGATTTCGGGCACCTCCATGGCCGTCGGCAGCAGGTAGTCCATGAAGGTCCCGGCCTGGAATTGCGCCTGGTCGTCGTAGACCGACTTCTCGTAGAGCACCGCGCCGATGCCCTGCGCGACCCCGCCCGCGATCTGCCCGTCGACCACCGCGGGATTGATGAGCTCGCCGCAGTCCTCCACCGCGACGTAGCGGTCGACGTGCACGCGTCCGGTCACCAGGTCGACCTCCACCCAGCACACGTGCGTGGCCTGCGCCCAGCCGCCTTCCCCGCCGTCGTACTCCGCGTCGTCGCGCAGCGTGCCCCCCGGTTCGCGGCGACGTCGACGAACGACACCGAGATCGCCGGTACCCCCTGCACGTGGATCGCGCCTTCCTCGACGACGAGATCCTCCTTCGGTGCCTCGAGCAGGTCGGCGGCGCGCTCGACGATGCGTTCGCGCAACGCGCGCGCCGAGTACGTGACCGCACCCCCGGCCATCGGCGCCGAACGGCTCCCACCGGTGCCGGCCAGGCCGAAGGGCGTGATGCTCGTGTCGCCGTACCGCACGCGGACCTGCTCGAGCGTCAGGCCGAGCTCGTCGGCCGCGACCTGGGCCAGGGTGGTCTCGTGACCCTGACCGTGGGGCATCTGCTGGGTGTACACCGAGACGGTGCCGTCGGCCTCGAGCACCGCGCGCGACGGCTCGCCCCCCATCATCCCGCCGGCCCCCGGCATCACCGCCTCCTGGAAGTCGGGTGGTCCGGGCGCCGCCTCGATGAACGTGGCGAACCCGAGGCCGAGGATCCGCCCCTCGGCGCGCGCCGCGGTCTGCCGCGCGGGCCAGTGTTCGAGGTCGGCGACCTCGAGCGCGCGCTCGAGCGTCGTGCGCGCCGACATGCGGACGTCGAGCGTGGGACCGGTGAGCATCCGCCGTGGCAGCTCGTCGGCACCGATCATGTTGCGGAGGCGGATCTCGTCGCGACCGATGCCCAGCTCGCGCGCGGCGATGTCGAGCACCCGCTCGCGCACCCAGGTCTCCACCGCCCACGGTCCGCGGTAGGCGACGTACGTGGCCTTGTTGGATGCGGTCAGCGTGGTCGAGAACCCGAGCGCGGGTAGGCGGTACGGCCCCGGGATCATCGTCCGGATCATGAGCGGGTACATGGCGGCGCTGAACGGGAACGCCGGGTACGCGCCCTGGTCCAGGCTCATGTGCACGCGCATGCCGAGCAGCGTGCCGTCGTCGCGCAGCGCGGCCTCGACCTCGAGCGTCTCCTCGCGGGCCTGGCCCGCGATCAGCAGGTGCTCGTTGCGGTCCTCGATCCACTTGACCGATCGCCCCAGGTCGACCGCGGCGGCGAGCACGGCGACGTCCTCGCGTGTCGGGAGCACCTTCACCCCGAAGGCACCACCGACGTCCTGCGCGGTGACGCGCGGGAGCGTGACCGGATCGCGGGCGAGGAGCCCCAGCAGCATGCGGGTGAGGTGCACGATGCGGATCGGCTCTCGTAGGAAGGTCTGCGCCATCGTCCTGCCCGGCGAGACCGGAGCGGACAAGCCCTCGCCGATGGGCTCTTCCAGCGCCGAGCCCTTCGCCCCCGCCGCCCTCTTGTTCGCCTCGCCCAGCGCCCTCGCCCGCTTCGCGAGCTCGGCCATTCGGTCGCGCTGACGCACGATCTGCACCACCGACTGCCAGACCGGTTGCCGACCGGTGAGCGCGGCCAGCGACCACTTGAGGAGATGGGTGTTCTGGGTCGCCGAGTGGTACTGCACGGTGCCCGCCACCCGGTCGACGTCGGCGACGCACCCGCGCGTCTCCATCGGCTGGTTGGAGTAGCGGTGCTGCACGAAGCGCTCCCGCACCACTCGGTCGGCACCGGCGAAGGCACCGTCGACGTCGCCGTAGTCGCGGTGGTCGCGCTGCAGCACGTTCCCTTCCGGTGCGGGCCAGATCGGCGGCCGGGAGGAATCGAGCGCGTGCTCCATGGTCGCGATCGGCGCCAACTCCTCGTAGTCGACCTCCACGAGCTGGGCGGCGTCCTCCGCGACGTAACGCGACTCGGCCACGACGAGCGCCACCGGATCCCCGACGACCCGCACGCGGTCGACCGCGAGCGCGTAGAACAGCGGGTGGTACAGACCCGGGAGCGGGAGCAGCCCCATGAACGGGTGGGTGAGCGCCTGCATGTCGGCGCCGGTGTACACACCGACCACCCCGGGATGCCTGCGAGCGGCCTCGACGTCGACGCTGCGGATGAGGGCGTGCGCGGTCGGACTGCGCACGAACGTGGCGTGCAGCATGCCCGGCACGGTGACGTCGTCGACGTAGCGACCGGTCCCCGTGAGCAGGCGCGGGTCCTCGACCCGTTGCACCCTGGTTCCGACCAGGCGTCCCGCGATCGCTTCCCGCATCACGCCAGTCTGTCCGACGGCGCCGGGATCAGGACGCCGGGCGCGCGGGGAGGAAGTCGGGGTCCGGGTTGCCCGGACCCGGCTCGACGTGCACGTGGTCACGCCACAGCCGTTCGCCGCAGTGCGAGCAGTGCGACACCGGCTGGATCACCTCGCCGCAGTCGTCGTGCACCAGCAGCACCGGTGGCCCGTCGGGGGCGGCGTAGCGGTCGCCCCACACCCGGAGGGCCTCGAGCACGGGGATCAGGTCGGTGCCCTTGCGCGTGAGCACGTACTCGTCGCGCGGTGGGTGGTCCTGGTAGCGCCGGCGCTCGAGGATGCCCTGTTCCACCAGGGTCTCCAGCCGGGCGCTGAGCACGTTGCGGGCGATGCCGAGCCGCCGCTGCCAGTCCTCGAAGCGGGTGATGCCCAGCACCGCGTCGCGCAGGATCAGCAGGGTCCACCACTCGCCCACGACGTCGAGGGCCTGGGCGATGGAGCAGTGCATCTCGGCGAACGACGTGCGCTTCACGGCACCCACCTTATCAGTTGCATGAAGCAACCCACTCCTCTAGGGTGCGTTGCATGACACAACTGACCGGTGCCCCCGCCGCCGCCCCCGACCGCCGCTGGTGGACCCTCGCCGTGCTCTGCACGTCGTTGGTGCTCATCACCGTCGACACCACGATCCTCAACGTGGCGATCCCCACGCTCTCCCGCTCGCTGGCGACGACGACCGGGGAGCTGCCGTGGATCGTCGACGCGTACACCGTGGTCTTCGCCGGCCTGCTGCTCACCTGCGGCAGCCTGGGCGACCGGCTCGGGCGTCGGCGGATGCTGAGCCTCGGGCTGGTCGTGTTCGGCGTCGGGTGCGCGGCGTCGGCCCTGGTGACCTCGGCGACGGCGCTCATCGCGATGCGCGCCGTCACCGGCGTCGGGGCGGCGCTGATCTTCCCCGCCACCCTCTCGATCATCACCAACGTCTTCCGGGAGCCGGTCGAGCGGCAGAAGGCGATCGCGATCTGGGCGAGCACCGCGGGGATCGGCATCGCGCTCGGTCCGCTCGCAGGCGGGGTGCTGC
This sequence comes from uncultured Actinomycetes bacterium, assembly GCA_963819475.1. Lineage (GTDB taxonomy): Bacteria > Actinomycetota > Acidimicrobiia > IMCC26256 > DASPTH01 > DASUAS01. The sequence continues at coordinate 1,444,979 of CAWFWE010000004.1, read as the reverse complement.
TCGAGCACTTCTACTGGGGCTCGATCTTCCTGGTGAACCTGCCGGTCATCGTCGTGGCGCTGGTCGGGATCGCGCTCGCGGTGCCCGAGTCGCGCGACCCGGTCCACCGTCGGCTCGACCTCGGCGGCGCGCTGCTGTCGATCGCCGGGCTCGGCGCGCTGGTCTACGGCGTGATCCGCGGTGGCAGCGACGGGTGGGGCGCGCCGGGCACCGTCGGCACGATTGCGCTCGGGCTCGGGCTCCTGGCCGCGTTCGTCGCCCACGAGCGACGGAGCAGCCATCCGATGCTCGACCTCGACGTGTTCCGCAACCCGCGCTTCGCCGGCGCCAGCCTCCCGGTGACCGCGGTGTACTTCTGCTTGTTCGGCACCATCTTCCTCCTCACCCAGCACCTGCAGGAGCTCCTCGGCTACGGCACCCTCGCCGCCGGCATCCGCACGGTGCCGTTCGCGGTGGTGCTGATGGCCGTCGCCAACCTGACCCCGCGCATCGTCGGACGGTTCGGTCCTCGTGTGCCGATCGTCACCGGCCTCGTGGTCGTCGCGGTCTCGCAGCTGTTGCGCATCGCGTCGACGGCCGACTCCGGCTACGGGATCATCCTGCTCAGCCAGGTGACGTTCGCCTTCGGCATGGGACTCCTCATCGCACCCGCCACCGCATCGATCATGGGCGCGGTACCGGCGGCGCGCGCGGGCGTCGGCTCCGCGATCAACGACACCACTCGCCAGGTCGGTGGTGCGCTCGGCGTCGCGGTGATGGGCAGCGTCGCCGCCGCCGGCTTCCGCAGCGACCTCGCGCAGCGGGTGCCGGGCGTGGCGCGGCGCGCCGGCGACTCGTTGGGCACCGCGCTGGAGGCAGCGCGGTCGCTCGGTCGCGTCGACGTCGCCGACGCGGCCCGGCACGCGTTCATCCACGGCCTGCGGTCGGCGTCGTTGGTCGCGTTCGTCGTGGCCCTGATCGGTGCGGCGGTCGCGTGGCGACTGTTGCCCGGGGGTCGGGCGCTCACCACGGCCGACGCGGCGCCGGCGTCCGCGACTGCCGGTCCCGACGCGGAGGTAGCCGCATGACCGCGGGCCTGGAGCTCGTGCGCGCGGTCCGAGCGGGCTCGGCACCGGTGCCCGGGATCGCGCGCCTGCTCGGCTTCACCCTCGACACGGTGGAGCCGGGCCGGGTCGGCGCGGTGCTCGAGACGCGTGACGACATGACCAACCCGATGGGCACCGTGCACGGCGGCATCGCCGCGACCCTGCTCGACACGGTCATGGGATGCGCGGTCCACACCGTGCTCGACGAGGGCGAGTCGTACACGACGACCGACCTGCAGGTGCGGTACGTGCGCGCGGTCGTCCCCGGCACGACGCTCACCGCGACCGGCACCGTCACCCATCGCGGGCGGCGGCTCGCCACCGGCGAGGGGCGGCTGGTCGACGACCGCGGCCGCCTCGTGGCCCACGGCACCACCAGCTGCATGATCTTCGGCGCCGGGTGACGCCCGACCGAGCTTCCGGACGCGCCTTGACCGCCCGGGTTTTAAGAGGTACCATTAGAACGTTCTCGCCTCGAACCCAGGAGCGTTCCCAGCATGGAATTCGGCATCTTCCTCAACGGCTACATCCCCGGCCCGGCCGCCCACCAGACCGAGATGGAGCACACGATGCTCTTCCGCGAGGCGGAGTACGTGATCTTCGCCGACAAGCACAACTGGAAGTACGCGTGGCTGGGAGAGCACCACGCGCTCACGGAGTACTCGCACATGTCGGCGCCCGAGGTCGTGATGGGCTACATCGCGGCGCAGACCGACTACATCCACCTCTCGTCCGGCATCAACAGCCTCTCGCCGCGCAAGGAGCACCCGGTGCGCTACGCCGAGCGCGCCGCCATGCTCGACCACTTCACCAACAACCGGTACGAGTGGGGCACCGGTCGGGGCGCCGGGAGCCACGAGGTCGCGAGCTTCAACATCCTCGACAAGAACTCCACCAAGGCGGAGTGGGAAGAGGTGGTGAAGGAGGTCCCGCGCATGTGGGAGCAGGTCGACTACTCCTACGAGGGCGAGCACTTCACGGTGCCGACGCCGCACAACGTGCTGCCCAAGCCGTACGGCAAGGGTCACCCCCCGATCTGGGTCGCCTGTGGCAACCCGCCGACGTTCAACCGCGCCGGCGAGCTGGGCATCGGTGCGATCGCGTTCAACTTCGAGCCGATCTTCAACCTCCGGGGCCGCATCGAGGCCTACAAGGAGGGGATCGCGAAGTGCACGGAGCCCATCGGGCAGTTCAAGAACGACAACGTGATGATCACGAACTCGGTGATCTGCTGCGAGACCCGCAAGGAGGCGCGTGCGATCGCGCTGCGCAAGGGCCGGGGCTACCTCGTGAGCATGGTGAACCTCTACCACGACACGATGCCGAAGTCGCAGGACGCCATCACCTGGCCGAGCGCCCCGCTGTCGCTGCGCGACCTGGCGGCGGGCGACGAGGAGGCGCTGCTCGACGGCCTGGTCGAGGGCGGCTACATGCTGTGCGGCACGCCCGACGAGGTGGCCGAGCAGATCGCCCGCTGGGGTGACGTCGGCATGGACCAGCTGGTGTTCGGCATGCCGGTCGAGGGCATGCACCAGGAAGAGGTGCTGGCCTGCCTGGAGCTGTTCGGCGACAAGGTGATCCCGGAGTTCGACCCCGACCGCACGCACTCCACCGACCGCTACCGCGCCACCGCGCAGCCGAAGTTCCCCCGCTTCAACCACCCGCTGCCCGACGCCGAGTGGCCCACCGTCATCCCCGAGAGCGCGCTCGTCCAGCTCTAGGCGGGCCGTCGTCTTCGCATCGTGCCCCGCGACTCCACCGCCACCAAGGAACGGCTGCTCCGCGAAGCGGAGCGGCTGTTCGCGCGGCGCGGCCTCTACCAGGTCACGGTGCGCGAGATCACGGAAGCGGCGGAGCAGCGCAACGTCTCGGCGTTGAACTACCACTTCGGCTCGCGTGAGGGGCTCCTCGACGCGATCCTGGTGCGCCACGGGGATCCCACCGACGTCGCGCGGGGGGAGCGGCTCGCCGCGATCGGGCGGAACGCGCCGTCACGCGAGCTCGTCGCCGCGCTGGTCGTGCCGTACGCCGCCCACCTCGCGCGCCCTGGCGGGCGCGACTACCTGCGCATCGTGGCCCAGCTGTCGGCGCGGTTCAACACGTGGCGCGACCCCGCCCCCGGGACCGGGCCGTACCTGCGCGAGATCCTCGGCATCCTCGAAGAGCGCCCGCCCGACGTCGCGCCGGCGGTGCGGCGGGAGCGGGTGGTCGAGATGATCATGCTGATGACGGTGGCAATGGCCGAACGTGCCCGCGTGATCGAGTCGGCACACCGCACGCCGGAGCTCGACGAGCCGACCTTCGTCGAGAACCTCACCGACGTGCTGGTCGGCGTGCTCGAAGCGCCCGTGCGGGGCGCGGTCGTCAGCCGGTGAACGAGGGTGACGCGACGACCGCGGCAACGTGCGGGATGTCGACGATGACGCGGGTCGGGCCGGTGAGCACCTCAGCGGTGATGGTGGCCGCGCCGCTGCGCAGCCCGATCGCCCACGAGAGCACCGACTCGAAGTCGCCCGTCTCCACCAGCTCGATGACGCTCGGCGGGTCGGCGCGGATGCGCGCCGGGCCGGTGTAGGTGGTCACCGGCGGGTCCACGGTCAGGTCGGTGCCCGACGCGGGCGACATCGCGATGCGGAACACCGCGTCGCCGTCGATCGGGATCTCCATCCCGCTGGCGTCGGCGAGCACCGGGCGGTCCCTCCCATGCACGCCACTGTGGCACGGCGGGCGTGTCGTTGACAGCGCGACCGAGGCGTTCAGCGACGGGCGCCCTCTCCGAGGCGGGTGCGGAGGTCGCGTTCGAAGGCTTCGACGTCCGGCCCGGCGGCCGCCGCCCTCATCGCGACCAGCTGCGGGTACCCCGCGTCGCGCTCGGCGTCCCACTCGTCGGCGAAGGCGCCGGAGTCGATCCCGTCGACGATCTCGCGCATCGTCACCGCGAGGTCGTAGTGGTCGAAGCGCGAGCGTCGCGAGAGCTGGCCGTATTGGCTCGTCGGGGAGTGGTGTTCGAACTCCGCGGCGTAACCGCCCTCTCGTAGCAAGCGGTAGGTGCGCTCCACCTCGCCCGACAGCACGAGCTCCGTGATGACGGCCTCGATCGGGATCCCGTGCTCGAGCATGACCTGGGTGAACGACTGCGAGATGCGGCTGAGCGCAGGTGAGAGTGCCTGCTCCACGGCGAGGTCGAGAACCGCTTCCTGGCGCGGTGTCAGCTCGATCGCGCCCTGGAGGAGGCCACCGATGGCCTTGGCGACGGCGAGGGTGCGCGATCGCGCGGTGCCCGTCACGTCGCGGTGGACGCCGAAGGCGGTGATGAACCCGATGCCTTCCTCGTAGCAGCGGCGCACCTCCGGACCCAGCATGCGGGGTGCGACCATGCCCACGTCGCAGGCCGGGTCCAACCGGTCAAAAGCGAGCGTGTAGCCGCTCGCCACGACGACGAGCGCGTCGTCCCGCGGACGGATCGGCAGCGACGGGATCACATCGTCGGGGATGAGGATGCACACGACGTCGAAGTCGGACGCTGCGTCGAGCTCGGCGGTGACGAAGCCATCGGCGGTCGCCCGCTCACGGGTCTCGTCGGCGCGCACGCAGACGGTGACGTCGATGCCGGAGTCGCGCAGGTTCAGGGCCCAGGGGCGACCTTGGTTGCCGTAGCCGACGACGGCGGTTCGGACGCTCCGAATCGGATCGAGCGTGGCGTCGGCATCGTGGACGATCGTCGTCATGGCAGCTCCCTCTGAACTCGTGGGGCCCGAAGATCGTACGAGGTCAGCCGGCATCGCATCGCCCGGGTTGCCCGGTTGCCGGGTGTTCTGATGCCTGGCACAGTTGATCGGCTCCGACGAGAGGATTCGCGATGGCCGACAAGCCCAGCTACCTCAAGTTGCTCAACGGCATTTCGTGCGCGGAGACGCGCGCATTCCAGTACCTGTCGGCGTGGGCGGAGGTCACGACTGACCCTGAGGTGCGCGCTGTGCTCCACACTGTGGCCGCGCGTGAAGGCGAGCACGGCATGGCCTTCGCGAAGAGGGTCAACGAGCTCGGCTTCGAGTTGCAGACCACAGACGATCCCAAGTTCGCCGAGCGCATGGAGATCGCCGGTTCCGACCGCTCCGACCTCGAGAAGGCGGAGTTGCTCGGTGTGCTGGAGTACGCAACCGCTCCGGACGCGCCCGACGTCTTCGACAGCTTTTTCCGCGACCACACCATCGACATCCAGACGGGAGAGCTGCTCGGTCGTTACATCGCCGAAGAGCGCGACACCATCCGTCTCCTCCAGGGCTGTCGCGCGCAGCTCGCCGCGAAGGCATGCGACACGGCCGAGTCGCCCGACCGGCTCGTCGCGCTCGAGGGCAAGATCGACGCCGCGTGCCGTGCCATCGAGGAACTGCGCCAGATCGTTTGTGCGCAGACGATGCCCGCACCGGGTTGAAGCAGCGCGACGGCGCTTTCCGCCGTCGTCAGCCCAGCGAAATTCGTGAGCCGTCGAGCGACTCTCTCGCCACGCTGCTCGAGGGCTCCGGTATGGACGCCCGGCGGCGGCGGCTGTCAGCATCTGTCCATGGCATACGAGGTGGGGCTAGCCGAGACAGATGAGCAGAAGGAAGCCGTTTATCGCTTCCGGTACACCGTGTACGTCGAGGAGATGGGCCGCTACCAGGGCAGCGCCGACCACGCGGGTCGCCGGCTCGTAGAGCCCGACGACGACCAGAGCTGGATCTTCTACGCCCGCGCCGATGACGGTGAGGTCGTGGGCACCGCCCGGCTGAGCTGGGGCGGCAACGGCTTTACCGAGCGCCAGATCGAGGAGTACGGCCTCGCTCCGTTCCTTGCCGAGCTGCCCCCCGAGCACATCGCGCTGGGTGAGCGGGTGATGGTCAAGCCCGAGCTGCGCGGCACCGGACTCGCCGAGGAGGTGTTGAGCTGCCGCGACGACACCGGGCTTGCGCACGACGTGCGTATGCAGTTCAGCGCGTGCGAGCCGCACCTCCTGTCGCTGTACCTCGGCCGTGGACGGCGCACCTACTCCACCAAGAACATCAACACACCTGAGGCGGGGTACCTCATCCCGCTCGTGGCGTTCCCGCAAGGGCCCGAGGCACTCCGCGGCGTCGGTGCGCACACCGGCCCGGACGGAATGCCCGACTGCGTCGAGCAGATCCTCGACGGCGGAGGCGGCGCGGTGATGAGTCCGCTGATGACCAGCGCTGACGACTATGTGCTGCACCTCCGCGCCGCGATGCACGAGATCGAGGCGCAGAACATCTCGGCCTTCCACGCGTTCACCGACGAGGAGGTCGAACGCTGCCTGACCCGCAGCAACGTGATCGAGTGCGCCGGCGGCGACCGGGTGTTGAAGAAGGGCGGCGCGGCCCGCAACATCTTCGTGGTCCTCGACGGCACGCTCGAGGCACGGGACGGGGAGCGGGTTGTCGGGGTGATTCGCACCGGCGAGGTGCTCGGCGAGATGGCCTTCCTGCTCGAGCGCCCGCGGACGCTCGACGTCTACGCCGCCAGCGAGTCGGTGCGGGTCCTCAGCCTGAGCGAGAGCACCATCCGCACGATGGTCGCCGAAGATCCTGCGGTCGCCGCCAAGCTCCTGTTCAACATCTCCAAGATGCTCTGCGTGCGCATCGTGAAGGCGAGCTGATGCGTCCCTACCTGGGTCGGTAGCGTCGTCGGTCGTGGACAGCGCTGATGACTTACATCTCGCGTTCGACACCTCGGACCTGGCCGCGGACCTCGCGCTCGCTTACTTCGAGTCTGGCGTTTCGGCAACGCTGAAGGCCGACGGCACACCAGTCACGGAAGCCGACCGGGCAGTCGAGCGATTGCTTCGCGAGACGTTGTCTGCGGCGAGGCCAGGAGATGCGCTCCTCGGCGAGGAACTTGGTCAACTCGGTGAGTCCGATCGGGTCTGGATCGTCGACCCGGTTGACGGCACGTCGTATTTCAGTCGGCGTGACCCGAACTGGCGAGTTCACCTTGCGCTGGACGTCGCCGGGAGCACTGAGATCGCGGTCGTCACCGCTCCTGCACTGCGGCGCTGTTGGTGGGCGACCCGAGGCGGCGGTTCCTTCGAGTCGTCCTGGCCACGCGAGGAGAGCAAGACGCGGCACCTCAAGGTCAGTACGACGTCGACGCTCGCTGATGCCGTGCTCGATGCTCTGGACGACGAGTCCAGAGCCCGTCTCCCACCGAGTGCGGCTCCCGCACCGGCGAGCCCCCTACCGCTGGTCGAGCTCGTTCGTGGCGAAATCGATGCCTTCTTGGCCGAGTGCTGCCACATCTGGGATCACGCGCCATGGATACTTCTCGTCGAGGAAGCGGGCGGCCGTTTCACCGATCGAACCGGAGGACATGCGGGCGATCAAGGCGGTGGCCTGTACTCCAACGCCAACTTGCACAGTCAGTTGCTCGCCGCGCTTCAATACCCGGCGTGCCCCTGACCGCAGAGATCGATCGCTCGGTCGGGGATGGACTGCGGTCCCGTCGACGGGCGCCGGCGACGTACTGTGGCGCGACATGAGCTACGCAGTGGACTTCGTCAATGTCTCGACCGTCGGCTTGGAGTCGTCGCCGGTGGCGGCCGCACTGGCTGGGCTGCGGGCGAACGAGGCTCGTTACTTCAAGAACAAGTACGACCACGTCTTCACGGTCGAACCGGCCGCCAAGGCCAAGAAGGCCATCGACTGGGTGCACCGCGTCCTCGAGGAGGAGCGCGACATCGTTGTTGCTTCGCCCCCGCTCGAGGCAACGACCTTCCAGGTCGAGAACATCCGATGGACCTACGTGTTCTACGAGAACGGGCTCTCGATCAACGTCCTGTACCCGCTCGACGAACCAAAGAAGCGAGCCGTCGGGTTCAAGCTCTCCGAAGGCATGGAGGTCCCGGCCGAGCTCGGCTCGTTCAAGTTCGCACGGCAGAAGTCGAAGCTGGCCGGGACGATCCGCGGCTCGTACTTCGTGATCAAGGGTGAGTACTGATCCCGTTGTAAGCCATCGCCGGAGCTGCCTGTTCGTGCCGTCGAACGCCTCTGATCCTCTCGGTCGTCACGACTGGCACTCGGCGAACTACGTCCGGGCGTGGATTGGCCGTGCCGACCGAGACACCAGCGACCTCGAAGCCGTCCTGCATGCGTTGGCCATCGACCCGCCGGCGCGTGTCCTCGACGTCGGTGGGGGTTACGGCCGTCTCACTCGCGTCGTGTTGGAACGATTTCCTCGCTCACGCGTGGTGGTTCAGGATTTCGAGCGCGCCGATGCTCGCTCACGGCGACGAATATCTCGCCGACCTCTCCGAGAGGTATACGACCGCCAACGTCGACCTTCGCGATCCCGGTTGGCCCAACGTCGTTGGTGGTGACTTCGACGCCGTGGTATCGGCGATCGCGATCCACAACGTCCGCGACTCCCACCAAATCGCTCAGATCTACCGCGGTGTCATCCAGTGCCTCCGTCCCAGTGGACTCTTCGTGAATGTGGATCTGGTCGAGCCGGAGCTGCGCTCTGAACACGTCCGGTGGCTTCGGGAAGCTGGGTTCGACGCCGCGAGTGCACGATGCACAGCGCTCGATGCGCATCGTGTGTTGCTGGTTGCGCACTGCCCGTAGCTGCCGACCGGCGTGGGCCGGATCGGCATTGTCTGCGGGTGGGTCGACGTCAGGCGGCGGACACATCCAGTCGCTTGATGCCGTTGATCTGGCGCATCGCCGCCCGTTCGGGCTCACCGACCACGGCGAGATCCGGGAAGCGGGCGTAGAGCTCCTCGAGCGCGACGCGGATCTCGAGCCGGGCGAGGTGTGCGCCCAGGCAGAAGTGTGGTCCGCCGGCGCCGTAGCCGAGATGGTCGTTCGGGCTCCGGGTCACGTCGAAGCGCTCGGGATCGTCGAACACCGTGTCGTCGTGATTCGCCGACCGGTACCAGATCACGACGCGGTCGCCCGCCGCGAGTGGTCGCCCTGCGAGCTCGGTGTCGTGCGCGACGTTGCGGCGCATGTGCATCACCGGGCTCGCGTAGCGCACGATCTCCTCCACCGCGGTGGGGAAGACGCGCTCGGGATCGCCGAGCAACCTCGCGAGCTGGTCGGGATGGCGGTCGAGCAGCCAGACGCCGTGCGCGATGCCGTTGCGCGAGGTCTCACTGCCCGCGGCGGCGAGGGTGGAGAAGAAGCGGGCGTAGTCGCCGGGACGGAGCCGGTGCCGGGCCCCGTCGTCGTCCTCCACCTCGGCGTGCACGAGGACGGTGGTGAGGTCGTCGCGCGGGTCGTCGAGGCGGGTGGCGCCCAGCTCGTGCGCGTAGGTGCCGAGCTCCTCCATCACCCGGATGCGCTCGCTGATCGGTAGATCGTTCGCCGGGTCGCTCACGCCGAACACGCGCACGAGGCAGTCGAGCAGCCACGGCTCGTCCGCCTCGGGCACTCCGAGGAGCGCGCAGATCACGCGCAACGGCAGCTCGGCCGCGAACGCGCTCACCAGGTCCCACTGGTCGTCGGCGTCCACCACGTCGAGCAGCGCGGTCGCCTGCGCACGCACGTCGTCGCCCATGCGCTCGACCATGCGGGGCGTGAAGCCCTTGTTCACGACCAGGCGAAGTTGCGTGTGCTCCGGCGGGTCGAGGTGCAGGATGCTGTTCCCGGACCGCTGGTAGTCCTCGATGGTCATGTTCGGCGCGTTGTGGAAGGTGTGGAAGTCGCGCGACACGGTGCGGACGTCGTCGTAGCGCGTCACCGACCAGAAGTCCGGGCCCGCCGGCTCACCCAGATCGCGCGTGCGGTGCACCGGTGAGTCAGCGCGCAGGCGCGCGAAGGCGGCGTCGACATCGGGGCGGGCGAAGAACCGCGGGTCCCCCAGCTCGATCTCGTCGAGGGCCGGCGCGTGGGCGAGCAACGACTCCGTCACGCCGCCAGTCTGACCCAATCCGGCACGCGGGGTCGGTGGTGCAGTTCCAGCGGTGCGAATATCCTGCGATCCGGCCACCGCCGCGTTCGCTCTCCGGGGGGTTCCGATGGCAACGGACGATCGGGTCGTTGTCGAATTCGACCAGCACGCGCCCGAGTACCGCGAGACCTATCCGGCTCCGGCGCACGAGATCCGCGAGCAGTGCCCGGTGGCATGGAGCACCAAGCACGAGGGCTTCTGGGTCGTCACCGGACACGAGGAGCTCAGCGCGCTCTCCAAGCGCGCCGACCTGCTGTCGAACGACCACGACCCCGAGGGCGTGCGCAACGGGTACCAGGGGATCTCGATCCCGGAACGGGGATCGACCCGGGGCGGGTTCATCGAGATGGACCCACCGGAGCAGTCGGAGTACCGCCGGGTGCTGAACCCGTTCCTCTCCCCCGCCGCGGTCGTGCGGTGGGAGCCGCTCATCGACGACTTCACCCGGGCCTGCATCGACGAGGTGATCGAGACCGGTCGCCTCGACTTCGTCGACGACTTCGCCAACATCGTTCCCGCGGTGCTCACCATGGCGATGCTGGGACTGCCGCTCGCCGACTGGGAGATCTACTGCGAGCCCGCTCACATGCAGGTGTACACGGCGCCCGACAGCCCCAACTTCGACCGCATGCTCGAGACGACGTCCCGCATGGTGGCGCGACTGGCCGAGTACGTGCAGATCCGCAAGTCCGAACCTCGTCCCGGCATGATCACCGCGCTCCTCAACGCCAAGGTGATGGGCGAGTTCCTGCCCGACGAGGGGATCATCGGCACCGTGACCCTGCTGATCGGTGGCGGCTTCGACACGACGACGTCGCTGCTCGCCGCCGCGCTCGACTGGCTCGACACGCGGACCGAGGAGCGACCCCGGCTGGTCGACGACGCCGACTACCTGAACTCCGCCACCGAGGAGTTCCTCCGCTACTTCACTCCCGCGCAGGGCGGTGGGCGCACCGTCACGCAGGACTGCGAGGTCGCGGGCTTCAGGTTCTCCGCGGGCGACCGCATGTTCCTCTCCTACGCGATGTGCAACCACGACCCCGTGTCGTTCCCCGACCCCGACGAGATCGTGCTCGACCGGTTCCCGAACCCGCACGCCGCGTTCGGGCTCGGCGTCCACCGCTGCATCGGGTCCAACCTCGCCCGGCTCGACTTCAAGAACATGTTGCGCGAGGCGCTGCGGCGGATCCCCGACTACCGGATCGACCCGGCGGGCAAGGAGCAGTACGAGTCGATCGGCACGATCAACGGGTACAAGCACCTCCGGGCGACGTTCACGCCGGGGCGGCGCGAGGGTCCGCCGCTCGCCGAGGTGATGGAGACGTGGCAGGCGAGGCTCGACGCCGAGCCCGCGCCCGAGAACCTGCGGGCGGGTGCCGTCTGATGGCGCGGCGTCGTGGTCGACCCGGACCTCTGCCAGGGCCACACGCTCTGCAACATGGCCGCGCCGGAGATCTTCCAGCTGCGCGAGGAGGACGGCCACGCCTACGTCGTCGTCGACGAGCTCACGCCCGAGCAGGTCCCGCTCGCCCGCAAGGCCGAGCTCGGCTGCCCCGAGCGCGCCATCACCGTCGAGGAGTAGCCCCGTCCCCTCACCACCTTGCGTCGCTCGTACCTCGTCTGGCGGTACCAACGACGCAACCTGGGTCTGGGTCAGGCCGCGGACGAGTGGGCGACGCCGCGGCGAGGTTCGAGGACCTCGTCGATCAACCCGTAGGCCTTGGCCTCAGCCGCGGTCATGAAGTAGTCGCGATGTCGCGCTCGACCTCCTCGATCGGCCGGCCGCTGTGGTGGGCGATGATCTCGGCCATCCGGCGGGTCGTCGCCAGCACCTCGCGCAGGTGGATCTCCATGTCGCGCGGCGCGCCCCGGGCGCCGGCCGAGCCCTGGTGGATCATGATCTTGGCGCTCGGCACCGCGTAGCGCTTCCCGATTGCACCGCCGGCGAGGATCATCGCCGCCGCCGACATGCTCATGCCGACGCACGTCGTCGACACCTCGCAACGCACGTGCTGCATGACGTCGTAGATGGCCATGCCCGCGTAGGCGAGCCCGCCCGGCGAGTTCACGTAGAGCTGGATGTCGCGGTCGGGGTCCTGGCTCTCGAGGAACAGGACCTGCGCGACCACGAGGTTGGCGATCTGGTCGTCGACCTCCTGGCCGAGGAACACGATGCGCTCGCGCAGCAGGAGCGAGTAGATGTCGAAGGCCCGCTCGCCGCGTGACGACTGGTCGATGACGGTGGGGATGAGGGTCTGGGTGATCGCCATGCCGTTGATGGTATCTCGAAAATGAGATACCATGGAAGGCATGGCCGACGAGCGGCGACGGTCCGCCTTCCCCGGGTTCGACGAGGTCGCGGCCAACCGCCGCGCCCTCACCGAGGAGCTCGTGGCGCGGCGCCTGTCGCTGGGCCTGTCGCAGACCGAGGTCGCGGCCCGCATGCGCACCTCGCAGTCGGCGGTGGCGCGCCTCGAGTCGGGCGACGCCGACATCCGCCTCTCCACCCTCGACCGCTACGCCGCCGCCCTCGGTCAGGAGCTCAGCCTGTCGTTACGGGCGTCGAAGCGGAGGGCGCGATGAGCGCGGTCGACCAGCTCTTCGGGCGCCGGACGGTGCTGCTCTCCACTGCGCTCGACGACGAGGCCGCGTCGCGCGCCGCTGCCGAGCTCATGACCCTCGACGCGCTGGGCGACGACCACATCGACCTCTGGGTCAACTGCACCGGCGGCACCCTCGACGACGCGCTCACCGTCATCGACGTGATCGACCTGCTGGCGGTGCCGGTCCACGCCACCTGCCTCGGCCGCGCCGACGGACCCGTGGTCGGCGTGCTGGCGGTGGCCGACCACCGCGCCGCCACACCGCACGCGCATATCCGGTTCGACGCCCCCTCCACCACGGTGTCCGGTCGGGTCGGCGAGGTCGTCACCGCCGCCGACGCCCTCCGTCGGAGTCGCGCCGACTTCTGCACACGCGTCGCACGCGCCGCCGGGCAGGCACCGGAGTGGGTCGAGGACGCGCTGCACGACCGGCGCGCCTTCGCGCCGGTCGAGGCGGTCCGGGCCGGGTTGATCGACGAGATCGCCGCGCCCCGCGCCGCGACGGTCAGCCCCTTCCCGAACCTGCGTCGCTCGGGTGGTCTCCGGCTGTAGTTCCCAGTGGCCGACGCACGTCGGCCGAGGAGGGTGGTCGGGTCAGAGCGGGTCGCCCATGCGGGCGAAGCACTCCTCCACGTTGGCGCCCATGAACGACGTGCGCAGCTCGGGGTCGAGGTCGTCGAGCGCGGGCCGGTAGAGCTCGATCGGGTCGGCGTTGCCCTCCTGGTGGGGGTAGTCGGACGACCACACCACGACCTCCGGGAGCGCGCGCAGCACGTCGAGCGCGTCGGTGTCACCGAAGCCGGGCAGCGGCGTGGTCCGCACCCCGCGGCGCAGCATGTCGCCCCCGGACACGTCCCACGGCCAGTCACCCAGCGCGGGCGAGGACACCGACTGGCGCTCCAGCATCTGCAGGAACGGCGGCACCCAGTTGACGCGCATCTCCTCCAGCATCACGGTCAGCGTGGGGTGACGGGCGAGCACGCCGCCGTAGAGCAGCGCCGAGAGCAGGTTCTGCGCGGCGTGCGTGCGCTGCGTGTTGGCGAGCCGGGTCAACCCGGCCACGCCCGCGCCACCCGGCAGGTCCCAACCGATGTCGGCCCAGCCGGTGAAGTCGGACTCGGTGTTGCCGACGTGGATGATGGCCACCATGCCGAGGCGGGTGGCGGCCGACCACACCGGGTCCCACGACGGGTGGCCGGGCGACACACCGCCCGACGGCCGCCCGTCGTCGGTGGTGAGGAAGAACGCACGGGCACCGCGCGCCCGGGCGCGCTCGAGCTCCTCCACCGCGACGTCGAGGTCGGTGTAGTCGACGACCGCGACCGGGTGGAGCCGGTCGGACTCGGACGCCAGCTGCTCACCGAGGAAGTCGTTGCACCGGCGGACCCCGGCGGCACGGTCGGCGCCGAGGAACTCCAGCTGCTGCCAGTAGCCACCCGGGTTCACCAGGCAGTGGTCGATGCCGATGCGGTCCATCCAGCTCACGCGCTCCGCCGGCGACGAGTCGTGCAGCGGGTGCAGGATGACCGGACCACCGCGCTCCTCGGCCATGCGCACCAGGTTCGGCAGGAGCTCCATCGCCGTCGGGCGATGGTCGGCCGGGAGGGCGCGGAGGAGGTCACCGGCGATCCCGAAGGCCAGCATGTCGAGGCTGCCCGGCAGCTGGTCGCGCCACGGCGCGAGCGGGAACTCGTCGCTCGCGTAGCTCGTCGCCTCCCAATGGGTGTCGACGTCGACGATCATGGCGCTCCCCCAGTCACGACCGGCGGGTCAGGAACTCCTCCACCTGCCCGATCACGAACTCGAGCGTATCGTCGTCGATGGCGTGACTCAGCGGGAGCAGCACCCCACGCTCCATGACCGCGTCGGCTTCGGGCAGCCCGCCGGGCGGGAGTCGCACCTCGACGCCTCCGAGCATGGGCTGGCGGGTGACGTTGCCCGTCCAGATGGTGCGGGTGTCGATGCCGCGCCCGTCGAGGAACTCCTGGAGATCGGCCCGCTCGAAGCCGGCATCGGGCGCGAGCATCAACGGGTAGCCGAGCCAGGCGGTCTCGAGGTCGGGAAGCTGGCGCGGGAGCGCGACCCGGTCGCGGTACGGAGCCAGCGCCTGCGAGTAGCGCCCGAAGTGCCGACGACGCCGAGTGAGGTTCTCGGGCAGCTTCTGCAGCTGCTCCAGCCCGAACGCCGCGCCCAGCTCCGACGGTTCGAAGTTCCAGGCCAGCTCGTCGAAGATGAACTGGTTGTCGTAGTGGATGCCGTCGAGGGTCTCCCAGAAGTCACGGTCGCGCCGCTTGGAGCCGAAGTAGTGCAGCTCCGACCGCCTCCCCCACCGGCGCAGCATCACCGCGCGGTCGCGGAGCCGCTCGTCGTCGGTCATCACCATGCCGCCGTTGCCTGCGCACGTGATGATGTGCGAGTTGGCGAAGCTCGTGACGCTGAGCGAGGACCGCGTGCCGGTGGGCGTCCCCCGCAACGTCGCGCCCAGGGTGTCGCACGAGTCCTCGATCACCGGCAACCCGTGGCGCGACGCGATGGCGGCGATGCCGTCCCAGTCGGGCGCGTTCCCGATGAGGTTGGGGAAGAGCAGCGCGCCGGTGCGGTCGGTGATCATCTCCTCGATCCGGGCGACGTCAACGCAGTACGTCAGCGGCTCGCAGTCGACGAACGCGGGGAGCCAGCCGCCGCGGACGATCGGCGCGACGTCGGTCGAGAACGTCAGCGCGCACGTGACGACCTCCGCGCCCGGTGGGAGATCGAGCAGCTCGAGCGCGAGGTAGAGCGCCGATGACCCCGAGTTGCACATGACACCGTGCGCCTTGCCGACGCGCGCCGCGACCTCGCGCTCCATGCGCACGACCCGACGTCCCGGCCACAGACCCTGCGGCCCGGCGCGGAGCACCTCGACGACCGCGTCGATCTCGCGCTCGTCGTGCACGCTGCTCGAGTAGAAGACGCGCTCGCCGTCGTTCACCAGGCCATCCACTGTCCGCCGTTGACATCCAGCGTCTGGCCCGTGATCGAGCGGGCCCGGTCGGACGCGAGGAACACGACCGCGTCGGCGACGTCGTCGGGCGCGGGCAACCGTCGGAGCGCGGTGTCGGCGGCGATCTGTTCCTGCACCGCTTCCGGTGTGGTCCCGGCCCGTTCCGCCATGCGCGCGAACATCGGCTCGGTGTTGGGGCCGGGCACGAAGCCGGGGACCACCACGTTCACGCGGATCCCGTCGACCCCGACTTCGCGCGCCAACGTCTGCGCGGCGATGGTGAGCGCGCCCTTCGTCGACGCGTACGCACCCTGCCCGGGGTTCACCGCCCGCACCGCGAGCGCCGACACCACGACGACCGCACCGCCCCCGGCGCGCCGCATCTCCGGGATCGCGGCGCGGCACAGCTCGAGCGGGCCGAGCACGTTGACCTCCCACGCCTGCTGCCAGTCGGCGAGGTCGGCGTTCATGATCGTGTGGTTGGGCGCACCCTTCGCTGCGCTGCTCACGACGACGTCGACCCGGCCGAAGACGTCGACCGCCCGCTCCACGAGCCGTCGGCACTGGGCGACGTCGCCGGTGTCGGTCGGCACCGCGAGCCCCTGCACGCCGGTCGCCTGCAGCTCCACGACGACCTCGTCGAGGTAGTCGGCCCGCCGCGCCGCGACCACGACGTCGCAGCCGTCGCGCGCGAGGGCGAGCGCGGTGGAACGGCCGATCCCGGGGCCAACCCCGGTGACCACCGCCAGCCGCCGGTCGCCGCTCACGGGCGCGCCGCCCCGAAGTCGTCGGCCATGCGGCCCAACAGGCGGGCCAGCTCGGTCAGCTCGTCGGCGCGCCAGCCGGCCAGCGCCTCCCCCGCCGCCTCGACCGACGCGGCCCGCAACCGCCGGTAGGCGTCGCGGCCCCTGCCCGTGATCGACACCACGACGGCGCGGCCGTCGGAGCCGTCGCCGCCCCGGGCCACGTACCCGGCTCGTTCGAGCGCCCGGAGCTCACGACTCGCCAGCGTCCCGACCATGCCGGCCCGGCGGGCGACGGCCGAGACGCGCTGGGGTCCGCCGCGCTCCAGCACGCCGAGGATCCCCATGCCCGGCGCCGACACGTCGACCCCGGCCCGGGCCGCTCGCCGCCGGGCCGCCATCACGCTGGAGCCGGCTCGCGCGATGCGGCCCATCGACCGCTCGATCTGCTCGAGTGCTTCGACACGCCGCACCGCCGGAGCGTACCGCAGGGCTTGCGGGTCGCGTCCGGCGATCCCTAACATTGTTCGCTATTGGACGACGACGAGGGGGACGGCATGGGACGCCTGGACGAGCGTGTCGCGGTGATCACGGGCGCGGGCGACGGCATCGGCGCCGGGATCGCGCGCCGCTTCGCCGAGGAGGGCGCGCGCGTCCTCATCGCGGAGATGAACGAGGCGAAGGGGCGCTCCACCGCCGACGAGCTGGCGTCGACGACCGGCGCCGAGACGCGGTTCGTCCGCACCGACGTGCGCCGTAAGGAGGACAACGCGGCGATGATCGCGGCCGCGGTCGACGCGTGGGGCACCGTCGACATCCTCGTCAACAACGCGTGGGGCGGCGGGAAGATCAGCCGAGTGGAGCTCAAGACCGACGAGCTGATCGAGCACGGCCTCGCAGTCGGGTTCCGCGGGCCGCTGTGGGCGATGCAGAGCGCGTTCCCGCTCATGAAGGCGCAGGGCTACGGCCGCGTCATCAACATCTGCTCACTCAACGGCGTGAACGCGCACATGGGCACGCTCGAGTACAACACCGCCAAGGAGGCGCTGCGCACCGCGACCCGCTCGGCCGCGCGCGAGTGGGCGGGCACCGGGATCGTGTGCAACGTGATCTGCCCTGCCGCCAAGTCGGCGTCGTTCCGGGCGGTGATGGAGGAGCATCCCGAGCTCGTGGCCGCGGCCGACGCCAGCAATCCGATGGGGTACATCGGCGACCCCTACGAGGACATCGCACCGGTCGCGCTCTTCCTCGCCGGCGATGACTGCCGCTACCTCACGGGCAACACGCTCTTCGTCGACGGCGGGAGCCACATCAACGGCTCGTCGTGGGCACCCGAGCTGCCCGACGAAGCGTAGGAGCCCGCGACCACCTTGCGGATCGGGCGGAATACGGTGAGCCGTGTGGCAATCGCTGGTGGCTGCGGTGGGGATGAGCGTCGTGTCCGTCGCCGCCGCCGCTCCGAGCCCGAGCCCGGTGGTCCACCTCGAGATCGAGGCGAGGACGGGCACCGCCGACTCGGTGCTCGTCTCCTCCAGCGCCACGCTCGACTGTGACGGCGGGTCGTCGGCCAGCGGCTTCCTCCGCAACGTGGCCCGGACTGCGTGCGCCGCGGCCCGGCGCGGCGCGATCACGAAGGTGGCGGAGCGCCAACGTCATCCGCGCATCTGCGCCGAGGGGTACGCCGGACCGCAGCTGGCCCGGCTGACCGGGACCGCCGGAGGCCGGCGGGTCAACCTCATGGTCACCCAGGCGGACGGGTGCGGCACCGCGGACTGGCAGACCCTTCGGCCGATCCTCGGTGCGCCCGAGCGGCTCGGTCGGATCCCGGCCCACCCGAAGCGCGCGGCCCCGACGACGACCGCACCGCCCGTGGTGTACCAGGTGCAGCGGGGTGACACCCTCACCGAGATCGCCCGGCACTTCCACACCACCGTGGCGCAGATCACGAACGTCAACCAGCTCGCCGATCCCGACAACCTGGCCGAGGGCCAGCGCCTCACCATCCCGCCCGCGTCCTCCCTCCGCTTGGAGGTCGCACTGCTCGACGATTCGCTGAGCGGCTTCCAGCTGACGCTGGGCGGGGGCCAACCGGGCGAGCCGGTCGTCTTCGAGATCGGCGCGCCCGACGGCAGCACGTACACCGGCCCGCCCCACGTGACCGGCGCCGACGGCGTCGTGACCACCACGTACGACAGCGAGATCGCGCCGGGCACGTACCGGGTCGTGGCGCGCGGTGACGGGGGGACCGAGGCCGAGACCTCGTTCCACGTCGACCCCGGCCGCTGACGTCTGGAACGCCGCCGGACGAGCCCGTAGGTTCTCGGCGTGGAACCCAGAGGCATCAACGGAGTCGCGCGCGAGGACCCGGACCGGATCGCGCTCATCGCCGGCGAGCGGCGGATGAGCTTCGCCGAGCTCGACGCCGACGCCAACCGCATCGCCCACGTGCTCACCGACGCCGGCGTCGGCTCCGGCGACCGGGTGGCGGTGATGCTGCACAACCGCCCCGAGCTCTTCGCGGTCTGGAACGGCGTTGCGCGGGTGGGTGCGCTGGTCGTGCCCGTCAGCTACCGGTCGCTCACGTCCGAGGTCGCCTACCTCGTCGACGACTCCGGTGCGACCGCGCTCTTCTACGACGACGCCGAGGTGGTGGAGCCCGCGCTCCCGGAGCGCGCGGGGCTCCGGGCGGCGTGGCACGCCGATGCCGACGCGCTCTGGTCCCAACCCGGGTCGCCGGCCACCGACGAGTATCTCGGCGCGTCCGTCGTCACCATGAACTACACGTCGGGCACGACCGGTCGGCCGAAGGGCATCGAGCGGGTGGCCCCACAGCCGGCGACCGAGTACGCGCCCAACGCGCTCGCCGCCTTCTGGGGGTTCACCGCCGCCGACGTCCACCTGCTCTGCGGCCCGGCGTACCACACCGCGCCCGGCAACTACGCGCAGATGAGCCTGGGCGAGGGTGGCTCGGTGGTGATCATGTCGCGCTTCGTCGCCGAGTCGTGCCTCGACCTCATCGAGCGCGAACGCGTCACCACGTCACACATGGTGCCGGCCAACTTCATCCGCATCCTCGAGGCGCGGTGGCAGGACCACGACCGCAGCAGCATCAAGAAGATCCTGCACGCGGCCGCACCGTGCCCGCCCGCGGTGAAGCGGCAGATCATGGAGGTGTTCCCACCGGGCACGGTGTGGGAGTACTACGGCGCCAGCGAGGGCATGGGCACGGTCATCTCGCCCGAGGAGTGGCTGCGGAAGCCCGGCAGCGTCGGCCGCGCGTTCCCGGGACTGCGCATCACGATCCGGGACGACGACGGCAACGAGCTGCCGCCGGGCGAGGTCGGGTCCGTGTACACGTCGGCGATGCCGGGGATGCCGAAGTTCGAGTACCACAACGCGCCCGAGAAGACCGCCGAGTCGTGGCGCGACGACGAGTTCACCGTGCACGACCTCGGGTCGCTCGACGAGGACGGCTACCTGTTCCTGGCCGATCGGCGCGTCGACCTCATCCTGCGCGGCGGGGTCAACATCTATCCGGCCGAGGTGGAGCACGCGCTGGCCACGAATCCCGACGTGGTCGACTCCGCGGTCTTCGGGCTGCCCGACGAACAGCTCGGCCAGCGCGTCCACGCGATCGTCGAGCTGCGGCCCGGCGCCCCGCCGGATCCCGACGCCATCCTCGAGCAGCTGCGGGGGCGCCTCGCCCCGTACAAGCTCCCCACCACGTTCGAGTTCATCGACGAGTTGCCCCGCGAGCCCAACGGCAAGGTCCTGAAGCGCCAGCTACGTGACGCCCGCTTGCCCGCCGAGACCTGACTGGCGCGTCCCGATCCTCGCTTGTAACCTGTTACTGAGCGGATCCCGGGGAGCAGCCATGACCGTCATCGACGTCGATTCGCATTTCGAGCCCGGGCCGGTCTGGCTCGACGACTACCCGTCGCTGCGCGACCGCCTCCCGGCCTTCGACACCGCCGAGGTCACCACCCGGATCGTGGCGGGCGACATCCTCGGCAACGTCCCCCGCGCCGAGTGGCCGTCGTGGGAGGAGCTGCTGCCCCCGGGCATCGCCGCCATCGCCGGGACCGAGGAGAAGCCCGACGACTACGGCTACGAGGGATCCTCGATGCATGGCGCAGCCGACGCCGCCGCGCGGGTGGCGTGGCTCGACGCCAACGGCATCGACCTCGAGTCCGTGATCTGCCTCGAGGGGATGCTCAACGCCCGTTTCCTCGACGACCGGGTCTTGGCGCGCGAGGTCATCCACACCTGCAACTCGTGGCTCGCCGATGCGGTCGACGGCCACACGGACCGACTCCTCCCGGTCACGTGCCTCGACTTCGGCGACGTCGACGCGGCGATCGTCGAGCTCACGCGCATGCGAGAACGCGGGAGCCGGGCATTCCTCATCGGCACCATCCCCGTCCCCGGTGTGCCGGTCATGCATCCGCGGTTCGACCCGATCTGGTCGGCCGCGACCGACCTCGGCATGGTCGCCCTGCTCCACGTCGGGTACCAGCCGGCCAGCTTCGACGCCGCGTGGGCGAACACCGCGGGCGACATGATGCTGCTGAGGCAGCTCGGCGTCTCGCAGGGCCACCAGTCGGTCCAGCTCATGCTCAACGGCATGGTGTTCGGTGGCACGTTCGACCGTCATCCCGCACTCACCGTCGTGATCGCCGAGTGCGGGCTCCACTGGTTCGAGGGGACACTCGACCACATGGACGCCCGCGACGCACGCACGTACCCGGAGGCCCGGTTGTACATGGGCGAGTACCCGTTCGAGCTGTCGCCGTCGGAGTTCGTGCGCCGGAACGTGCGCGTGACCCCACTGCCGCGCCCCCACCAGTCACCGCGTCGCCTGCTCGAGACGTTCCCGGAGTGCATCGTGTTCTCGTCGGACTACAACCACAACGAGGGCAGCGGCACCCCGACCGCGTACTACGACGAGCTCCTCGATGGGCTCGATCGGGCGCGACGAGAAGGCTTCCTGGGCGGGAACATGGCCGAGTGCTATGCGCGCACGGGAGATCCGCTGCCGGGCACCTGACGGAACAGCACGTGCACCGCGTCGTCGAGGATGCGTTGGACCGCCGCCGCGTCGCGCTTGCCGTTCATCCACTCGAGGATGGCGCTGTTCATCACGTGGCCGAGGGTGTCGATCACCTGCGTGCGGTCGGGCACGTCCTCGTCGCCGACTGCCGCGTCGATGATCGACACGTACGTCGCGCCCACCGAGATGCGGCTCTCGCTCTCCCCCGCCGGGAGCGCGTAGAACGCTCGCATCATTGCCAGCGTGCGCTCGCGGTCGCGATCGAGGGCGCTCACGTACCCCCGCACGACGCCCTTGACGCGCGCCTCGGCGGTGGCGCCCCGGGGTGGTCGGCGGCGGAGCTGCTCGCGGAAGTGCTCCATCCGGTCGGCATGAGCCTCCGCGATCAGCTGGTCCTTCGAACCGCCGAGCTGGTAGATCGTCGCGAGCGACATGTGGGTGAGGTTCGCCAGCTCGCGCATCGAGACCGCGTCGTACCCCTTCATGGCGAGCTCACGGGTCGCGTCGATCAGCCGCTGGTACCGGGGATCGTCGCGGCGGTCGTCAGCGCTCACCGAACGGCACCGAGTGCTGGGTGTCGAGGACGACTTCGAGGCGGGTGATCCGGAGCGACCCGTCCTGGAACCGCACCTCGCCGTTGACGATCCCGGTCGACAGGTTCGACACCGCACCCTCGACGATCTGCGTGACGAAGATGTACGAGGCGAACGCGGCCCCGCGGTCGCGTTGCTCGACGATGTGGACGTTGGTCCCGTTGTGACGGAGCGGGTACGGGCTGGCGATCCGGTGTTCCGTCTGCCAGGCCATGACGTCGTCGCGACCGGTGACGTCGCAGCGGACGAAGTCTTCGAACGCGGTGGCACCGGTGTCGGTGCGGCAGGAGAAGCGGACGTCGTCGGCGAGGAGCCCGGCGAGCACGTCGAACCTGCCCTCGTCGTAGTTCCACCACCACCGGCCCATGAGATCCTGCACCGCTGCGGGCTCGATCACTTCAGCATCCCTCCGGACACGGACAGGTCGTCGCCGGTCACGAACGAGGACGCATCGCTGACCAGGTAGCAGACGGGGCCGACGATCTCGTCGGGATCGGCGATGCGCTTCATGAACGTGCCGCCGGCGACGAGGTCGAGGAACCCGGGCTGGGTCTTCGCCCCGCCCTCCATCATCTCGCTCATGAACGGCCCGGGAGAGAGCATGTTGACGCGCACGTTGGCCGGAGCCCAGTCCATGGCCATGCTCTTGGTGAGGTTGAGCAGCGCAGCCTTCGACGCGCCGTAGGCGCAGATGTTGGCGCCGCCCGAGTACGCGCCCATGGTGCCGATGTGCACGATGCTCCCGCCACCCTGGTCGCGCATGTGCGGGAACACGCACTGGCTCGCCCGCAGCGGCCCCTCGAGGTTCACCGAGAACACCTTGCGCCAATACTCGAGCGTCATGTCGGCCGGTCCGATGCGGGCCGGGTTGATGCCGGCGTTGTTCACCAGCGCGTCGATGCGGCCGAAGCGTTCGTGCACCTCGGCAACGAACCCGGGGACCGCGTCCCAGTCCCCCATGTGACAGGCGAGCGGCAGCACGTCGGCGCCGGTCGCCGCGGCCACCTCCTCCGCCACCTGGTCGCAGAGCTCCTGCTTGCGGCTGCTCACCACCACCGACGCACCGGCACGGGCGAGGCCCTCGACCATGGCCCGGCCGATGCCCTTGGTGGAGCCGGTGACGATGGCCACCTTCCCCGTGAGGTCGAACAGATCAGCGGTGCGCCGCACGGGCATCTCCTCCTGTGGGGGCGTGGATCCCTGCCAGTAACGCGATACTGTACCCCGAGGTGACGGTCCCCGCCCCGGTGCGCGAGCGTGTCGGCGCCGTCAGCGAGGGGGATCCATGACCGGCACGTGCAGAGCGGCGGTGTTCCGCGGCGACGAGACCTACGAGATCCGCGAGTTCCCGATCCCGGATCCGCCTCCGGGCGGCGCGGTGCTGCAGGTGGAGGCGGTGGGACTGTGCGGCAGCGACGTCGCGCAGTTCGCGGGCATCGAGCTGGTGCCCGGCGCGTGCGCATTCCCCGTGGTGCCCGGGCACGAGACCGTCGGGCGCGTGGCCAAGCTGGCGCCGGACGCCACGCTCGGGGTGGCCGAGGGCGACCGGGTGGCGGTGAACGAGATCATGCCCCAGCTCCATGGGGGCGCCGGGTTCACGCCGCAGTCGATGGCCGCCGCGGTGCAGCGCATCGAGTCCGGCGCGGTGCGCACCGATGTCGTCGCCGGCGAGGTGTTCGACCTCGATGGCATCGACGAGGCGATGGCGCTGCTCGCCCGCCGCGACCCCGCCCGCGACGCGGTGCGGGTCGGGCTGCGCCACTCGCACGGAGCTGCATCGTGAGCTTCTTCGGCCTGCGCTTCGACTTCCGCAACCCCGACTTCGCGGGCACGACGATGGCGGAGCGCTACGAGGCCGCGCTCGACATGGCCGAGTGGGCCGACCGTCTCGGTTTCGTGATCATCGTGCTCTCCGAGCACCACGGCTCCGACGACGGCTACCTCCCCAGCCCACTCGCGATGGCCGCCGCCATCGCCGCGCGCACCAAGCAGGCGCGGATCCGGATCGCGGCGCTGATCGCACCGTTCCACGACCCGCTGCGCGTGGCCGAGGACGTCGCGGTGGTCGATCTCCTGAGCAACGGCCGGCTCGATCTCGTGGTCGCCAACGGCTACGTGCCGGGCGAGTTCGCGATGTTCGACTGCGAGATGTCCGATCGGGTGCGGCGCACGACCGAGACCGTCGCCACGCTGAAGCAGGCGTGGACGGGCGAGCCGTTCGAGTTCCGGGGCCGCACGGTGCAGATCCGCCCGACTCCGGCGCAGCCGGGCGGCCCGCCGGTCATCCTCGGCGGCACCGGCCCGAAGGCGGCCCGCCGGGCCGCCCGCATCGCCGACGGGTTCATGCCGTCGGACGGCTCCATCTGGGACGTGTACCGGGAGGAGATGCTGGCGCTCGGGAAGCCCGATCCCGGCCCGCACGTCGGCGGCGACACCAGCGCCTTCCACCTCGCGCACGACGTCGAGCAGGGCTGGAAGCAGTACGCGCCGTTCGCGCTGCACGAGATGAACGCCTACGGGCAGTGGATGGCGTCGGCGGGCATCGGCCGCGAAGGCGGCTACGTCACCACCGACGACGCCGAGGCGCTGCGCGCCACCGGGCAGTACCGCGTGCTCACCCCCGACGACCTCGTCGTCGAGATCCGTGAGAAGGGCGAGGACGGCTTCACCCTGTTCCACCCGCTGATGGGCGGGGTCCCGCCGGCCATGGGTTGGGAGAGCCTGCACCTGTTCGAGCACGAGGTGCTCCCCCGGTTGGTCGAGGGCTGAAGGCCCGGCCTCGACCTGGGTCGGCGTCGGGCGACAGCAGTAGCGTCGAGCCATGCTCTTCATCAACGGGGAATGGCGGGACGCCGCATCCGGCGCCACGTTCGAGTCGCACAACCCGGCCACCGGTGAGGTGATCGGCACCGCGGCCGATGCCGGCGTGGCCGACGTCCAGGCGGCGGTCGCCGCCGCCGACGCCGCGTTCGAGGGGTGGTCGACCCGCACCGCCTACGAGCGGTCGGCGTTCCTCGCCCAGGCACACCAGCTCGTGCTCGAGCGACGCGAGGCGCTGGCCAAGCTCATGACCGAGGAGCAGGGCAAGCCGATCCGCATGGCCCGCAACGAGGTCGGGTACGCGGCCGACTTCCTGCTCTGGTTCGCGGAGGAGGCCAAGCGGGTCTACGGGGAGACCATCCCGTCGGCACGCGCCGACCAGCGCTTCCTCGTGCTGCGCCAGCCGGTCGGCGTGGTCGCGGCGATCACTCCGTGGAACTACCCGGTGTCGATGCTGACGCGGAAGATCGCGCCGGCGCTGGCGGCGGGCTGCACGATCGTGCTCAAGCCGGCAGAGCAGACGCCGCTGCTCGCGGTCGAGACGTTCAAGCTGCTCGAGGAGGTCGGGCTGCCCGAGGGCGTCGTGAACCTGATCACCACCTCCGACCCCGAGACCGTCGGCCCCGAGCTCGTGCAACACCCGAAGGTGCGCAAGATCACCTTCACCGGCTCGACCGAGGTCGGGAAGCTCATCGCCCAGCAGGCGGCGGCGGGCGTGAAGCGCGTGAGCATGGAGCTCGGCGGGCACGCGCCGTTCGTCGTGTTCGACGACGCCGACCCGGTGCACGCGGCGAAGGGCGCGGCGGCGGTGAAGTTCCTCAACACCGGTCAGGCGTGCATCTGCCCCAACCGGATGCTCGTGCAGCGCGGCATCGCCGAAGCGTTCCTCGCCACCATGGAACAGCGCTTCAACGGCCTGAAGGCGGGCAGCGGCTTCACCGACGGTGTCACCGTCGGACCGCTCATCGACAGCGCCGCGCTGGCGAAGATGGAGCGACAGGTCGAGGACGCGCTCGGCAAGGGCGCGCGTCTCGTCACCGGCGGCGAGCGCCTCACCGCCGACGGGCTCGACGCCGGGTGCTTCTACGCGCCGACGCTGCTCGCCGACGTCACCCCCGACATGCTCATCTACCGCGAGGAGACGTTCGGCCCCGTCGCACCCGTCATCGTGTTCGACGACGACGACGAGGCCATCGCCATGGCCAACGACACCGACTACGGGCTGGCGTCGTACGTGTACACGAAGTCGCTGTCCCGGGCGTTCCGCGCCATGGAGCGGCTGAAGTTCGGCATGGTGGGCGTGAACGACATCAACCCGACGTCGGCCGCAGCCCCCTTCGGCGGCGTGAAGCAGAGCGGCCTCGGCGTCGAGGGCGCCCGCGAGGGCATCGACGAGTACCTCGACACCAAGCTCGTCGGCCTCTCCATCTGACCCGGCCCCCACCACCGAGGTTGCGTCGTTCGTACGTCGTCATGGGGTACGAGCGACGCACGTTCGGCCGGTGGGGCAGACTCACGCCCATGGGTGACGATCGGGCGCGCAACCTCGAGGTGGTCGAGCAGTTCTTCAGCGGACCGCGCGACCTCGACCGGCTGTCGTTGATGAGCGACGACTGCGAGTGGTTCAACGGCATCGGCAAGTTCCCGGCCGCGCCGGGGCAGACGGTCTTCACGGGCAAGGACGAGATCGGCCGGGTGGTGCTCGGCCGTGCGCCGTCACCCCCGCCACCGAGCGGGCGCAGGGTCGACCGCTACGACCTCACCACCGCGCGCTTCCACGACGTCGAGACCATCGCCGACGGCCCGTACGTCTTTCGGCAGCACGGGTACACCGCCACGACGGTCGGGGGGCGCGACTACTCGAACGTGTACGGCTTCCTCTTCCGCTTCGACGACGACGGCCTGATCGACCGCGTGTGGGAGCACTGGGGCACGCTCGCCGCCTACGAGCAGCTCTTCCAGTACGACCTGGTGGTGACCGACCCCGACGTCATGATGATGACGACGCCGTCGGTGCGGCTGCGCCTCGACCTCGAGCGGCCGGTGCCCCGCGACGTCATCCAGCGGTGCCTCGACGTGGCGGTGCACGCCCCGAACGGTTCGAACACGCAGCCGTACAAGTTCCTCTGCATCGACAACGCGGATCGCAAGGCGGCGATCGCCGACCTCTACCGCACCGCGATGCAGGAGTTCATGGACCGACCGCGCACCGCGGCGCCCGAGGACAACGTCGACCGCACCAGCGAGCGGCAACAGCGCATCGCGCGGAGCGTCTTCCACCTGCGCGACCACCTGCACGAGGTCCCCGTGCTCTGCGTGCCGATCGTCGCCGGTCGCACCGACGGCCTCGGGTCGGGCGCGCACGCGGAGCGCACGTCGGTGTTCTGGCAGTCCAGTCGGTGGGGCTCGGTCATCCCGACGCTGTGGTCGTTCATGCTCGCGTTGCGCTCCCGCGGCCTGGGGTCGGCGTGGACCACGCTCACCCTGTTCAAGGAGCGCGAGATGGCCGAGCTGCTCGGCATCCCGTTCGACGAGTGGATGCAGGTCGGGCTGTTCCCCATCGTGTACACGCAGGGCACCGAGTTCGCGGTCACGCCGCGCGAACCCGCGGCGAAGTTCCTGCGCTGGAACGACTACTCAGGCTGACGTTTCGGTCATCCGCCTTCGCGTCGGCTTCGAACACCACCCGAACCGATCGCGGGCATCCGCACGGAGCGGGAGGATGAGGATGAAGCCGATCGAACGTCGAGTGTTCCTGACGCGAGGGTCCGTCGTCGTCGCCGCCGCCGGGGTGGCCGCGGCCGTGCCCGGGCTCGCGCCCGGACTCCTCGAACCGGCAGGTGCCGCGGTGGCGGCGAGCCCCGCCCACGAGATCACGCTCGACGAGCCACTCGTCGTGCACGTGCGCGACCTCTCGACCGGAGAGATCGGGCTGTTCTCGGGGACGCAGGAGATCGTCGTGCACGACCGTCACCTGGCGAGCCTGCTGGTCCAGGCCTCGCGCTGAGCTCCGTTCTGTCGTCGGCCCGTCGAGGCCATCGATCATCTCGAGGTGAACCCATGTCTTCTCACCGTGAAGCACCCGAAATCGCCAAGGACCCGGTTGCCGACAGCACCGATCTCTATGCGTTCACGAGCTACGGCAATCCCGACAACGTCACCATCATCGCCAACTACGTCCCGCTCCAGGCGCCCGACGGCGGTCCCAACTTCTACGAGTTCGGCGACGACGTGCTGTACGAGATCAAGATCGACAACGACGGCGACGGCAAGGCGAACGTGACCTACCAGTTCACGTTCACCACCCAGGTGACGAACGACGCGACGTTCCTGTACAACACCGGCCCGATCCTCTCGCTGACCGACAAGAACTGGAACCGCCGGCAGACGTTCACCGTCGTCCGCATCGGCAGCAACGGGAAGCCGGAGACCCTCGGCCAGGACCTCGCGTGTCCGCCGTGCAACATCGGGCCACTGTCGACACCCAACTACGACACACTGGTGACCAGCGCGATCCACGACCTGCCCAACGGCGGCAAGGTGTTCGCCGGCCAGCGCGCCGAAGGGTTCTACGTCGACCTCGGCGCCATCTTCGACCTCGGCATCCTCCGGCCGTTCCAGCAGCTGCACACGACGTTCGGACTCCAGGACACCGGTCTCGGGGCGATGGCGGCGGGCGTGAACTCCACCAAGGGTGTCAACGTGCACTCGATCGCGATCGAGGTCCCGAAGACGGACGTGTCCAAAGGCGGGGCCAAGCCCACCGACGCGTCGTCACGGGCCTCGGTGATCGGGGTCTGGACGAGCGCGAGCCGCCAGAAGGCCCGCGTCCTGAAGGCCGGCGGAACGGACGTGGCATCCGGCCCGTACGTGCAGGTGTCGCGCCTCGGGAACCCGCTGGTGAACGAAGTGGTCGTCCCGATGGCGAAGAAGGACTACTGGAACTCGCAGGAGCCGGTGGACGACAAGCAGTTCACCCCTGCGGTGCTGAACCCGGAGCTCGCGCAGCTCCTTCCGGTGCTGTACCCGGGCGTGTTCCCCAACCTCGAGGCGTACAACAAGGGCACGCCGAAGCGCGACGACCTGGTGGCGATCTTCCACACCGGTCTGCCGGGCGGCGTCGTCGCCGGCTTTCAGAACAGCATGGGCACCGTGCAGGCCGACATGCTGCGCCTGAACCTCGCGGTACCCGTGACGGCCCAGGGGCCGAGCAACCTCGGGTTGATCGGCAACGACCCGGCCGGCTTCCCGAACGGCCGTCGCGTGTTCGACGACGTCACGACGATCGAGCTGCGCGCGCTCGCGGGCGCCACGCTGCCGCTCGTCGACCCGTCGTTCACTCCCGACGCACCCGCGGGCCAGATCACACCCGGGCTCACGACGGACGCGACCGACACCACCGCCATGGGCACCGAGAACTACCTCCTCGGGTTCCCCCACCTCGGCACCCCGTACAGCGGGTTCGCGGTCCCGGCGGCGTGACGATGGGCCACGAACACGTCCATGGCGCGAGCGGATCCGCGACGGTGATGGCCGACCTCGGCGGCGAGGTCGGCGCTGCGGTGGTCTACACGCCCGAGGGACTCGTCGGGCGCGAGCTCGAGATCCGACTCCTCGGCCGCCCGTGGGACGGCGCCCACACCGCGGTGCGCGAGCGTCACGTGGGCGCATCCACTCGGTGGGCCGGGTTCTTCGGGGCGTTGCCGGCGGGCCGTTACCAGGTGAGGCTCCGGGGCGACGCGTCGCCTTCGATCGACGTCTCCGTCGTCGGTGCGGCGGTGACCGAGACCACCTACAGCTTGTAGATCCGGGCGGCGTTGCCGCCGACCATGAGGCGCATCTCGTCGACGGGAACGTCGTCGAAGTGCGTGTGGATCACCTGTTGCGACTCGGGCCAGGTGGAGTCCGGGTGCGGGTAGTCGGTGGCCCAGAGGAGGTTCTCGACGCCGATCTCGTGCCGGTTCTGCACGCCGAACTCGTCCTCTTCGAACGTGGCGAACATGTTCTCGCGCCAATAGTGCGACGGCGGCTCCGGCAGGTTCATGCCCAACTGCTCCCACCCGTGCCGGTCGGCCATCCGGTCGAGCCGGGTGAGGAAGTAGGGCAACCAGCCGAGCCCTGCCTCCACGAACCCGACCTGGAGCCGCGGGTGGCGAACGAAGATGCCGGGCAGCAGCCAGCTCGCCATCGCCTCGGCCATGTACATCGACGGCAGCGACTGGAAGATCCCCTTCGCCGGCGTCGGGTCACGGTCCATCACCTCGAAGAGGTACTCGTTGGCCCCGGTGTGCTGGCTGATCGGGATCCCCAGATCCTCGATCGCGGACCACAGCGGGTCGTAGACCTCGTCCCAATAGGGCGCCAGCTCGACGTCCGACGGGTAGAGCGGCAGCTGCACGGCGCGCGCACCCTCGTTGGCGATGCGTTGCACCTCCTTCAACGCGCACTCCACGTCGTGCAACGGGAGGATGTACACCGGGATCAGCCGCAACGGGTCCAGCGACGCGAACTCGATCGCAGCGTCGTTCGTGGCCTGGAACGCGGCGAGGCACGCATCGGCATCCATGGCGTAGAGCTCGGCGCCGCCGGTCGCGCTGGCGTAGAGCACTTCGGCGTCGACCCGGTCGATGTCCATGTCGGCGAGGCGCGCGTGCGGGTCGTACGC
Source organism: uncultured Actinomycetes bacterium (assembly GCA_963819475.1). Taxonomy (GTDB): domain Bacteria; phylum Actinomycetota; class Acidimicrobiia; order IMCC26256; family DASPTH01; genus DASUAS01. Next base: position 1,414,494 of record CAWFWE010000004.1, on the reverse strand, counting down.
GCCGGGGCGCCCGGCTGCCTCCCACGGCTTCTCCGTCGGCAGACCGGTGGCCGGCGCGGCGTCGCCCGTCTTGTTCTTCAGCTGCTTCTGCGGCTTCCCCTCGAGGATGCGCCGGTGCATCGCCATCAGCGCGCCCTGGTACGCCTCGTGGTGCTGACGTGGTAGGTGGGCCAGGATCTTCTCCGGCTGCAGCTCGAGGTGCGAGTCCGCCGAGATGATGCGCTCGGTCATGTGCAGCTCCCCCTTCACGCCCATCCGCTCGGTTCCCTCGCAGGAGTGTGGAAGCCGTCACCTCGACGGTCAAATCCTTCGCGTTTACGACGTGCGCGACGAGGAAAGGAACGAGTCCCTCGATCAGTCGGAGGTTTCGCGATGAACGACCCTGTGGCCATCCTCAAGCGCGACCACCGAGAGGTCGCCGACATGCTCAAGACGCTCGAGTCGTCGAAGCCCGGTGCCCGGCGGCGGTCGACCGTCGACAAGCTGACCGCCGCGTTGGACCTCCACATGGAGATCGAGGAGCGCGAGGTCTACCCGCTGGTCGAGCAGCTCGTCGGTGAGGAGGAGGCGGAAGAGGCGACGGTCGAGCACGGGCTGGCGCGCAACGGCCTCCGGCAGCTCCGCCAGCTCGTCGACGAGCCCGGATTCGGTGCGGTCGTGTCGATGTTGACCGCCGGGATCAAACATCACGTGAAGGAGGAGGAGCAGGAGGTGTTCCCCGAACTCAAGCGGAAGCTCGATCGGGACCAGCTGCGCGAGCTCGGCGACGCGGTGGCGGCGGCGAAGCGGCCGAGCCGCTCCCGGGCCACCGCATCCCGCTGAGGCCGACCGATCGTGACGCCCTGAGGCTCAGCGCCGGACGACGCCCCGGTGCCGCGGCAATCCGAGGACGTGCTCGGCGATGAGGTTGCGCTGGATGTCGGTGGTACCGCCGTAGATCGACGTGCCCTGCGCGAACCGGTGCGCCCACTCGAGCGTGCCGTCGGCCACCGCGCCGTCCTCCCCTTCGGGGATGACCCCGGCCGCGCCGACCAGATCGAGGAGCTCGGCGGCGTCGCGGATGAACAGGTCGGAGGCGATCACCCGGCGATACGGATTCGGGGTGACCTGCGCGATCTCCCAGTCGAGCGCGACCCGCGCCAGCCGGAGGCGGACCGCGGGATCGTCGATGACGCGGGACCCGTCCGGCCTCGTCGTGCCGCGCGCCCACGTCTCGGCGGCGCCGAGGGCAGCGCCGAACACGCCCAGCCATCCGCCGGTGGCCTCCAGCGCACCCAGGAGGTCGTCCTCGGAAGGCCCATGGTCCGGGGCGCGCCGTGGCTCTCGCCCATGCCGTGCTCGGCCGCGAGGGCACCCGACGCGATCGCCCAGCCCTGGTCGACGGGTCCAAGGCGGTACGTGTCCGCGACCCGCACACCGTCGAGGTAGACGAAGTTGGTGCGCTCGCCGCCCAGCGTGCCGATCCCCTGCACCTCGACCCCTGCGTGGTCCAGCGGTACCAGGAACATGGTGATGCCCTGGTGCTTCGGGACCTCGGCGTTCGTGCGCGCGGTGAGCATCACGTACTGACAGAGGTGCGCGCCGGTCGAGAACATCTTCTGCCCGGTGATCATCCACTCGTCGCCGTCGCGGACGGCACGCGTGCGGATCGCGGCCGCGTCGGAGCCGCAGTCCGGTTCCGTGTACCCGAGGCACGCCTGGATCTCGCCCCGGTGCACGCGGTCGGCGATCTCGGCCCGCAGCGCGTCGCTGCCGAACTGGCGCACGACGCTCATCACGAGCGAATGCGATCCCGTGACCGGGAAGAGCGGTCCGACCCGGTCGGTCTCCTCCGCGCGCACGATCGCCGCGCGCACGGGATCGAGCGCCCGCCCACCGTCGGCGGCAGGTGCCAGCCACTGCTCGAGCCAGCCGCGGTCGGCGAGCGCGCGCTGGTACTCGGGCACGAAGCCGTTGCCCTCGAGTCGCTCCCTCGCCAGCACGGCGTCGGGCAGGTGCTCGTCGAGGAACGGACCGACCTGCTCGTCCCTGAACGCGGCGAGCTCGTCGTCGAGCTCGATGCGGCTGAAGTCCATCGCGCGCTCCGTGCCGTCAGCCGGCCGAGCCGTACCGGAGGTCACCGAGCGCCCGCAGGTCGTGGTGCGGATCGCCGGCGAGCAGCGTCCACCCCTTGGCGCGGCGGAAGTAGAGCTGCAGGTCGGATTCGAGGGTGAAGCCGAAGCCACCCTGCACGTGGATGCCGGTGCCGGCGGCGCGGTTCGCCACGTCGCGCGCGTAGAGATGGGCCATGAGCACCTGGGGCGGCGCCTCCGCCGGTTCGTGGTCCGCGAACCATGCGGCCCGCAGGACCAGCCGCCGGCTGCCCTCGACCCCGACCGCGACGTCGACGAGCGCGTGCGAGATCGCCTGGAACGTACCGATGGGGACGCCGAACGCGTGCCGCTGGTTGGCGTAGTCGATCGCCAGATCGAGCGCGCCCTGCGCGACGCCGGTCTGCGCCGCGGCCATGAGGAGCTTCCACTCCATCACCGCATTCGCGTGCAGCGCCGCCGCCCGCGCGCCCGCGGCGAGCACGGCGCGCGTGGTGCCGGGACCCGACAGGGTCCGCCACGCCACCGGGCCGGCGGCGAGGTTCGCGACCGGTGGTGGCAGCTCGCCGGTCTCGACCGCGACGAGCTCCCCGGCCTCCAGGCCGAGCACGATCCGGGCCACGGCACCGGCACCCACCAGTTGCCGGGCGCCGGTGTCGACCGGGTGCAGCGCGATCCCCGCCACCGCGTCGCCGCCCACGACCGCGTCGAGGAGTGACGTCGGTGCCCCACTCGCGGCGAGCAACCGCGCCGCGACGACGGTGTCGAGCAGCGGCACCGGCGCGACCCGGCGGCCGTACTGCTCGGCGACGAGCGCGAGGTCGACGAGGTCGGCACCGTCGCCGCCGCTCGACACCGGCAGCCCCATGGTCACGGTGCCCGCGCCCGTGAGCGTCCGCCAGAGCTCGGCGTCGAAGCCGCCCGGCTCGGCCGCCCGCACGCGGGTCGAGGGGCTCTCCTTCTCGAACAGGGCGGCGAAGGCGCCCCGCAGCTCCTGCTGCTCGAGGGAGAGCGAGAAGTCCCGGCGGCGGAGCGTGTCGGCACCCACGTCAGAATGATACTCTGATTTCCCAGAGGGACGTACGGAGGAGCACCGATGGACTCGGCCCGACTGGCGAAGATCTCCGCGGACTCGCACATCGACGAGCCGCACGACCTCTGGTTCGAGCGGCTGGACGCCCATCTCCGGGACCGGGCGCCCCGGCGCATCCAGGCCGAGCAGGATGGCGGCTGGAGCCTGGTGATCGACGACAGCCCGCTCGGGTGGTCGGACCTGTCGGCGGAGGAGGCGCAGGCGAACGAGTCGGCGCGGGTCGCCGCCGCGGCGCCCGACGTCCGCTTCGAGATGATGCGCGCCGACGGCATCAACGCCGAGATCATCTACCCCACCATCGGCCTGTACGCGTGGAACATCACGGACCCGACGGTCGGACGCGCGGTCGTGCGTCGTCTACAACGACTGGATCCTCGAACGCCTCGGCGGCATCGACCGCATCAAGCTGGCGGCGATGATCCCGACGTGGGACGTCGACATGGCGATCGACGAGGTGCGGCGCGTGGTGAGGAACCCGTCGGTCGGCGGTCTGCTCCTCCCGCTCGTGGGCACGCCCGAGTGGAACCTGCCGGTGTGGGAACCGCTCTGGGCGACGATCCAGGAGACCGGCATCCCGGCCGTGATGCACCAGGGCAGCGGTCACGACATGATCTTCTACCGGGGGTGGGGATCACCCACCGCGAACCTGCTCACCACACAGTCCATGGCGCCGCGCGCGGCCGCGCTGCTGAGCTGCAGCGGCGTGCTCGAGCGCTACCCCGACCTGCACGTCGTCATGGTCGAGGTCAACGCAGGATGGATGGCGTGGACGATGTCGACGCTCGACGAGTACTACCTCGCGCACCAGCGGAACGGCTGGACCAAGCCGATCCTCGCCGAGGTCCCCAGCCACTACCTCCGGCGCCAGGTGCACGCGACGTTCCAGGAGGACCCCGTCGCGCTGCACAACATCCCTCTCACCGGCACCGACTGCCTGCTGTGGGGCAACGACTACCCGCACCCCGAGAGCACCTACCCCGACTCGAACGCGATCCTCGACCGGTTGCTCGTCGACGTCGGCGAGGACGACGCGCGCGCCATCGTGTTCGACAACGCGGCACGGCTCTTCGGCTTCTCGAAGGACGTTTGCGAGCCGGTCCCGTGACCACCAGCGCCAGCGCCGACGACACCGCGCCGAGCCTTCGCGACATCGCGGTCGAGCGGTCGATCACCAAGGCGCGGGCGCGGGCCGAGGAGCGGTCGACCCTCCTGATCGACGCCGCCCTCGACCTCGTCGCCGAGCGCAAGAGCCTCGAGTTCACCGTGCAGGAGGTCGTCGACCGCACGAAGCTCTCCCTCCACGCGTTCTACCAATTGTTCGAGAGCAAGGACGCGCTGGTGGAGGCGGTCCTCGAGGAGTCCCTCGAGCGCGGCGTGGTGGAGCTGCGCCGGCGAGTCGACGAAGCGGAGGTCCCGATCGACCGGCTCCGCGCCTTCGTCGTCGGCTACTTCGAGCTCGCGACCGAGAGCCGGCATCCGGTGCTCGGCGCGGGCGCGGCGTTCACCGAGTTCTCGGTGCACCTCGACTTCGCCGCGCCGGCCAAGGCCTGGGACGCGTACCGGCCGCTGCGGATCCTCGCCTACGAGCTGCTGCGCGCCGCGATCGACGACGGGTCGATCCGCGCCGACCTCGATCCCGACCTCGTGGCGGCCTTCCTCCTGTCGTCGGTCCGCACGGTCACCGAGATCACCATCGCCGGCACCAGCACCGCGCGGCCCTCCGGTGAGCAGCTCTGGCAGCTCGTCGCCGACGGCGTCACGCCGCTCGTTCGCGGGTAGGCCTCGGAAGGGGGCACCGGTGCAGACCCCGCAGCGCGCGCAGACCGTCGCCGAGCTCATCCCCTCGCTCACGGCCGCCTACGGAGATCGTCCTGCCGTCGTCCTGGGCGACGACGTCCTGACCTACCGCGCCCTCGACGACCGTTCCGCGGTCATCGCCCGCGGCCTGCTCACCCGGGGCGTCGGCAAGGGCACGAGCGTCGGGCTCTGGATGGGCAACGGACCGATGTGGGCGGTCGGCTGGGCCGCGATCAGCCGGATCGGCGCGCGCTGCGTGCCGATCAGCACCTTCTCCGCGCCCGGCGAGCTCGGGCGCATCGTCCGTCACGCGGATCTCCACGCGCTGATCATCCAGCACGAGTTCCTGGACACGGTGCTGCCGCAGCGCCTGGGGCTCGCGCTCCCGGAGCTCGCCGCCATGTCGTCGCCCGAGCTCCAGCTCGTCGAGGCCCCGTACCTGCGCTGGGTCGCCGTCGTCGGCGTCCACCCGTCACCGTGCTGGGCGCACGACGAGCAGTGGCTCACCGACGTGCGTTCAATCGCGCCGCACGCGCTGCTCGGGGCGGCCCAACGTGAGGTGCACCGCGACGACGAGGCCATTGCGATCTACACGTCGGGGCAGAGCGCCGACCCCAAGGGGGTGGTGCACACCCACGACTCGGTGATGACGAAGACCCACTACCTCCGCCGGATGATGGGCTTCGACGAACACACGATCGAGCAGGCGACGATGCCGTTCTTCTGGGTCGGCGGGCTCGTCATGCACCTGCTCGCCGCGCTCGAGACGGGAGGAGTCGTGGTGTGCACCGACCGCTCGGGCTTCGGCACGGCACGCGTCATCGGCAACGCCACGCGCGACGAGGAGCCCGACGACCTGGTCGTCGGGATGGTCGCACCACCGTCGCTCGGGATGACCGAGACGTTCGGGATGTACGCGTGGGGCAACGAGGCGACCGCCGAGCTCTCCCCGATCGCGGCACCGCTCGACTTCTTCCAACCCGGCTTCGAGGTCAGGGTCGTCGACCCGACCGGCGCCGACGTCGGTGACGGCGAGCGGGGCGAGATCGTCGTGCGCGGGCCCTGCGTCGCTCGTCGCCTGCACAAGGTCCTGCGGGACGACGTCTTCGACCCCGACGGCTTCTACCGCACGAACGACGAGGGACTGGTCGACGGTGACCGCATCCACTTCCTGGGACGCCTCGGCGACATGATCAAGACCGCGGGTGCGAACGTCGCACCGGCCGAGGTCGAGCGTGCATTGGCCGGGCTCGACGAGGTGATGTTCGCGGTAGTGGTCGGCGTCGACGACGACCGGCGCGGGCAGATCGTCGGCGCGGCCGTCATACCCACGGACGGCGACGTCGTCGAGGTCGAGACGCTGCGCGAGCGCCTGGGGTCCGAGCTGTCGAGCTACAAGGTCCCCCGCCGGGTGCTCGTGCTCGGCTCGTTCGCCGAGGTGCCCATGACCCCGTCGATGAAGGTCCGCAAGCGCGAGCTCGCCCAGATGATCCGGGATCACGGCGTCGACACCGGACGTGGCTGAGCGCGCGTCCTCAGTGCAACACGCCGCCGACCACGGCGTCGCCGATGACACCGTCGGCCGTGAGCGCGTCCACCTCGTCGTCGGTGAGCCCGAGGACGCGCGTGAACACGTCGCGGTTGTGCTCGCCGAGCAACGGCGCGTGCCGACGATTGTGGACCCGCGGACCGTTGGCGTGACGGAACGGCGCGCCGATGAAGTCGGCGGTGCCGGTGACCGGGTGCGCGACCGGTTCGAACAGGTGACGCCACTCCACCTGCGGCAACCGATCGTGCTCGTGCGCCGGCACCACCGGCTCGGCCGGCACGCCCGCGGCCGACAGCGGTCCGACGATCTCCTCGGTGCTGCGGGACCCGCACCACTCCGCGAGCGCGGCGTCGAGCTCGTCCTCGACCGCGCGCCGGCCGCCCGCGGTGGCGAGTGACGGGTCCCCGGCCCAGCCCACATGCCCGGTCACCCGGCACAACGCCTGCCACTGGGTGTCGTCGGCCGCCGAGATGGCGACCCAGCGGTCCTGCATCCCGTGGGCGTCGACATCGGCGGAGCGGTACACGCCCTGCGGGACGTTCGTGGCACTGCGGTTGCCGCGCCGCTCGAGCAGCCGACCGTACGCCGAGTGCTCGACGATCTGCTCGGCGGCGAGGTTGAGCGCGCCACCGACCATCGGGCACTCGACGTACATCCCCCGACCGGTGCGCCGCCGGTGCTCGAGCGCCAGGAGGAGCGCGACGGTGGCGTGCGCACCGCCCATCGCGTCGGCGACGCCCGAGGGCGGCTCCGGGCCGCGGTCCGGGAAGCCGCTGACCCAGGCGATCCCGGCCTGCGCTTCGATGGTCGGCGCGTAGGCGAGCCGCTCCCGCCAGGGGCCGGTGATGCCGTACGCCGGTGCGCGCAGCACGACCAGCTGTGGGTTCCGCGCCAGGAGGACCTCCTGGTCGAGGTCGAGCTGCTCGAGCACGCGCGGGCTGAAGTTGTCGAGCACGACGTCGCTGCACGCGACGAGATCGAGGAACAGCTCGCGCCCGCGTTCGGTGTCGAGCTCGATGGCGACGTCGAGCTTGTTGGTGTTCGAGCCGTGGAACATCGGGCACCACTCCCACCACTGGGGCTCGCTCATCGGTCGCGTGGTGTTGAGCCGGATGCCGTCGGGACGCTTCGTCGACTCGACGTGGATCACCTCCGCCCCGAGGACGCCGCAGGCGTACCCGATGACCGGCCCGGCCCAGAACGCGGTGAGGTCGACGACGCGAAGGCCGGCGAGCGGCAACGGCGGCGAGGTCGGTGCAGCGACGCCGCGCGCGCCGTCGTCCGGCGCCGTCGTGCGGGTGGTCGCCGGTCGGGGACGATGACGCTCGGTGTCACGCCCGACGGCGGGCGCCGCCGCGAAGGGTCGCGGCGACGCCTCACCCCCGAGGCGGTAGGGCACCGCCGGTTGCACGAAGCCGGCCGGGTTGTCGGCGATCCACCCGCCGTCGACGAGATGCGGGAACTGCGGCAAGGTCGCGCCGTTGCCCACCTCGGCGACCGGGACACGGAGCAGCGTCGCCAGCTCGACGATCTCGGCCGTCGTCCGGGCGGTGGTCCACTCCTCGATGACCGCCTCGAGCTCGGCCCGGTGCAGCGTGCGGTACGTGCCCCGCGCCAGCCGTTCGTCGTCGTACCAGTCGTCGCGGCCGATCATGATGCAGAAGTCGAGCCACTGCTGACCGGTGGTCGTCTGCAGCGCGACGTACCCGTCGGCGGTCGGGTGGAGGTTCGGGAGCTGCGACGAGCGCACCGGCCGGAACGGCACCCCGGCCATCTGGAACCAGGTCACCGGGTACAGCGGCTGGCTGAACATCAGCGCGTCGAGGGCGGCGACGTCGATCAGGTCGCCGACGCCGTGGAGTCGGGCCCGTCGCAGCGCGGCCAGGGCGCCGATCGCGCCGTAGGTGCCGGCGGCCCACTCCCCCGGGCGCCCTCCGCACAGCAACGGCGGGCGGTCGGGAGTGCCGCGCTGCACATGACCGCCACAGAGCGCCTGCCGGGTGAAGTCGGTGGTCGGCCGGTCGCACCACGGGCCGTCGAGCCCGAATGGGCTCAGCGCGGTGACGACGATGCCCGGCCGTTCGCGCGCGAGCCGCCCGGGGGCGAAGCGAGGATCGTCGGCGACCGAAGTGCCGGCCGACCAGACGACGATCTCGGCGTCGTCGAGCAGCGCGTGGACCAGGCCGACGTCCGCGTCGGCGTCCGCCGACGCGACCACGCTGTCCTTCGACGTCGAGAGAAAGCGGAAGAAGGCGCCGTCCTCACCGGGTGGGATCGCGGCGCCGCTCTCCGACTCGCGCCGGAGCGGGTCACCGGCCGGGTCCTCGACCTTCACCACGTCGGCGCCGCCGTCGGCCAGCAGCTTGGTGCAGTACGCACCCGCCAGGCCGCTCGAGAGGTCGACCACCCGGGTGCCGACCAACGGCCAGGCATCGCTCACCCGGGGGACGGTAACCGCCGGACCGGCGGCGCGGGGCAGGCCTCCCCCGATCGGGTGGGGCCTTCCCCCTTTTCCTGCGGCCCCATGGGTGTTTGGCTCGAAGCGTGCAGGAGCAGCGTCGGCGGTGAGCGCGGCGTGGATCTGGGCCCGGGCGGAGCTGCGGGCGAGGTGGCGAGCCTGGTTGCTGCTCGGACTGCTCGCCGGCGCGACGGTCGGCCTGGCGGCCGCGGGGTGGGCCGGTGCCCGCCGCACCGCGAACGCGGTGCCGGCCTTGCTGGCCGCCGGTCACGTCCCCGACGCCGCGGTGCTTGCCAACGACCCCGCCTTCGATGCGGCGAAGCGGCGGGAGGTCACACGCCTCCCCGGCGTCACCGAGACATACCCGTTCCTGGTGGGGTTCGCCAGCCGGGTCTTCAGCCCGCCGAAGCTCGGCGACGTCGAGCGCGTCGCTGTACCCGGTGTCGGCCGCGTCGGTGCCGGTGATCACGGGACCGCTCGTGGCGGGCCGCTTGCCCGACCCGGCCCGCGCCGACGAGACCGTCGTGAACGAGATCACCCGCGACCGGTTCCACCTCGACCTCGGTGCGACCATGGTGATCGGGCAGGCGGGCGCCGACATCGAGAACGTGCCGCCGGAATTCCTTCCGGCCGACGGGGCCGAAACGTTCCGGCAGCGGCTGCGTGTGGTCGGCATCGCCAAGGCCGTGTCGAGTGACCCGACGTGGACGCCGTCGAGCGGGTTCTTCGCGCGGCACGGTGCGCACATGCCCGGGATCGTCAACCAGTTCGTCGACCTCCGCCGCGGCGCCGAGGGCATCCCGGCGTTCACCGCGAATGTCGGACGCATCCTCGGGCACCCGGTGAACGTCGAGGACGCCAACGACCTCTTCGGCATCCGCAAGGCGCGGAACGTGACCGACCTCGAGCGCGACGGCCTGCTCCTCTTCGCGCTGGCCGCGCTCGTCGGTGGTGGTGTCCTGGTCGGCCAGGCCCTGGTACGGACGGTGTCGGCAAGTGCCGCGGACCTTCCGACGTGGCGCGCCATCGGAGCGGACCGCCGCCTCGCCATGCGGGCGCTGATCCTGCCGAGCATCGTCACCGTGGTGGTGGGAGCACTGACCACGGTCGTCGTCGCCATTGCGTTGTCGTCGCGCTTCCCGCTGGGGACTGCCCGCGACTACGACCTCGACCTCGGGACCCACGCCGACTGGTTCGTGCTCGGCCTCGCGGTCGTCGCGGTACTCGTCGGGCTCCTCGCGATCGCGGCCGGCGCGGCGTGGTGGCGGATCAACCGCCGCGCGCCGCTCGACGACCGGCCGTCCGTGCTCGACCGCGTGCTCGCGCCCATGAGTCGCGCCCCGGCGCTGATGATCGGCGCCCGGCTCGCCGGTGAGCCGGGCCGCGGCCGGCGGGCGGTGCCGGTGCGTTCGGCGCTCGTGGGCGCGGTAGCCGGCATCATCGGCGTGGTGGGGTGCTTCACCTTCCGCGCCGGCATCGAGGACGCCGTCACCCAACCCCGCCGATCGGGGGTCGTCTGGAACTTCGGGCTCGCGGCGGGCGGCGGGCTGCTCCCGGCGAAGACCGTCGACGCCGTCGCCCGGGACCGCGCCGTCAGCGATGCCATCCGCGCCACCTGGCACCGCGCGGTGCCCGTCGACGGGCATCCGGTGCCGGTGTTCGCCACCCGGGCGGTGAGCGGCGACATCCAGTTCGTCGTGCTACGCGGCCGCCGGCCGCAGGCACCGGACGAGATCGCGTTCGCGCCCACCACGATGCGCGAGCTCCACCTATCGCTCGGCGACCGGGTGAAGGTCGGTCCGCAGGCGGGCACCACCGCTCGCGTCGTCGGCGAGGCGCTGCTCCCGGCCACCTCGCACACCGACTACGACCAGAGCGGTTGGATGACGGCGTCGGGGCTCACGCGCGCGATCGGCCCTCCGACCGGCACCGACTCCGAGGACTACCTGTTCGTGCGCTGGCGGCCGGGCGTGGACGCGGGGGCCGCCACCCGGCAGCTCGTGCGCATTGGCGGCCCGGACCTGTTCCCGATCCCGGCGACGCTCCCGGTCGCGGTCGCCGACCTGAAGCGCATGGAGGATCTCCCGCTCGCGCTGGCGGGCTTCTTCGGCCTGCTCGCGTGCGCGACGGTCGCGCACGCGCTCGTGACCACCGTGCGCCGGCGCAGGCGCGACCTCGCCGTCCTGCGATCGATCGGGTTCACCCGTCGCCAGACGCGCGGCGCGATCGCCTGGCAGGCGACGCTGCTCGCCATGGTCGGCATCGTGATCGGCGTGCCGCTCGGCATCGTCGCCGGTCGCGTCACCTGGCGGTGGCTGGCCGACGACTTCCCGATCGCGTACGTGCCGCCGTTCGCGCTCCTCGCGGTGCTGCTCGTCGCATCGGTGGCGATCCTGCTCGCGAACGCGCTCGCCGCCGGCCCGGCCCATGTGGCCAGCCGCATCCGCCCCGCGGAGGCGCTACGCGTCGAGTGACACCAGATGGTCGAGCGTCCGCCGCCGGTCGGTGTCGGTCCCGGTAGGGATGGCGACGAAGTCGGTGGTGCCGATGCGCGCCAGCCGCGCCAACTGCGCGGTGACCGACCGCTCGTCGCCGACGATCGACACGTCGGCCGGGCCGGCGACGCCTTCCTGGTCGAGCACCGCCCGGTAGACCGGGATGTCGCCGTACCCGGCGAGCTGGTCGCCCGCTTTGGCCCGGCCGTCAGCCTCGTCGTCGGTGACGATGGTGGGCAACGCGACGACGACGCGCGGTGACGGCCGCCCGGCCGCCGCGGCGGCCGCGGTGAGCTGCGGCACGATCTGCTGCTCGAGGACGACCGGCCCCGTGCACCAGGTGATGGTCCCGTCGGCGACCCCGCCGGCCAGCGCCAACATCCGTGGTTGCAGCGCGGCGAGGAGCACCGTCGGGGCCGATGCACCCGGCACCGTGAGCTGCCCGCGCGCGGTGACCGTCTCCCCCTGGACGTCGACCGCGCCGTCGCGCAGCAGGGGCAGGAGCGCCGCGAGGTACTCGCGCATGTGCCGGGCGGGACGGTCGTACGAGAGCCCGTAGGTACCTTCGATCGCCATCCGGTGCGAGAGGCCCAGCCCGAGCACGAGGCGGCCGTCGCACGCGGCGTTGGTGGTGAGCGCCTGGGCCGCGAGTGCCATCGGATGGCGGGGATACGTCGGGACGACCGACGTGCCCAGCTCGACACCACTTGTGTCGCGCCCGGCGAGCGCGAGCACGGTGAGCGCGTCGAACCCCGAGCTCTGCGGGAGCCACAGCGATGCGAAGCCCTGCTCGGCCGTCGCGACGATGCGCGCCACGGTCTCGTCGAGCGGGCGGTACTCCTTGGTGGGGAAGAACACGCCGATCCGCATGGGTCGGCTCATCATTCCCGAGATCGCGCCGAGGTGCGCCTCACTCGGTGAGCGACCCGCATCCGGTGGGCCAGTGCCGCGCCGACGAGACGATCAGCGGCTCGAGCGGATCGCCACCGGCCCGGCGCCGCCGCGCCACCTTCCCGGGACCGAAGCGCCGAAAGAGCTCGAGCGCCTGACCCGCCTGCTCGATCCGCTCGGCGCCGTCGCGCGTCGTCACCGCCCGATCCAGGAGCCGGTGCCACCGACGCCAGTGCCGCGCCGCGAGCACCGCGGAGAGCTCGGTCGCGGCGACGAGGATCTCGGCGCGGGAGAACGGCCGGCTGGCGGACGACCGCGGCCCGCACACCAGGCAGAGCAACGCGCTCTCCATCGTCGACCGCTCCAACCGGACCACCGGCAACCGGCCCATCGGACCGAACGCGATGGGATCCGAGAACCATGGGAGCGCGCGTCCGCACCGCTTGCATCGCCCGGTCACCCCTTCACCCGTCAGCGGCACCCGGGCCACGAGCAGCTGACGCCACGGGGTCGCCCGGGGGACGGTGCGCCCGGCCGCGACGGCGAGCTCCCGTGCGGTGACCTCGGTGTCGGCCACCGCTCCATCCTGTCCCCCGAGCGGATCGGACACACGCCCGCTCGGATCACGGCGAGCATCTGCGGCGCGAAGAGGCCGGCCGAGCCGTGACTCGACCGGCCTTCCGCCACCCAGCGACCTTTGGTGAGTGACGCTTCGCTCGACGGAGTACGTCGACGACCGTGATGCGGATTGGGCCGGGCGCAGACCGTGGGGTGACCGGCACCGCCCGGCTGATCACGTCCCCGAGTCCACCTCGGCGACGCGTGCACGCACCCACGCGAGGCTGTCGGGCTGCGCCATCGCGTCCTGCCATCCGGTCAGCAGGGAGTTGACGGCATCGCTCCCCTCGATCACCGCCAGGATCTCCACCGTGACCGACTCGGTGGTGATCCCGCGCCGGCTGATCGGCTCCGCCATCGCGTACAGCTCGCCGGTCTCGGCGACCCAGACCACCTCGAAACGCAGGTCGTGCTCGTACCAGTCGCGGCCGAACTCGATCTCGTCCGAGGCTTGCCGGCGCGGGTCCTGGTCGTAGAACTCTTCGATGTCCATGATCACCGCACCTCCTCGCCGACGTCGATGGGTTGCTCGCGGCCTACGCTGAGAGCAGCCCAGGGAGGGAGAGCCCGATGGGTCAGCTCCCGGCGCCGTGAAACTGGTGTACCTCCTCCGGCACGCCAAGTCGAGCTGGGGGGACCCGTCCATCCCCGATCAAGACCGCCCGCTCGCACCGCGGGGGCGGCGAGCGGCGCGCAGGATGAGCGACCATGTCCGGCGCGCCGGCATCGCACCGGCGCTCGTGCTGTGCTCGACCGCACGCCGGGCCACCGAGACCCTCGATGCGATCCTGCCTGCGCTCGAACCCCCGCCCGAGGTCCGCCGCGAGGACGAGCTGTACGGGGCCTCCGCCGACGAGCTCGTGCACCGTCTCCGCGGGATCCCTCCGTCGGTGCCGTCGGCACTGGTGATCGGGCACAACCCGGGCATCGAGTCCGCCGCGCTCGTGCTCGCCGGCAGTACCGACCCGGCACTGCTCGCCCGGCTCCGCGACAAGATGCCGACGGGCGCACTGGCGACGCTCGAGCTCGACGGTGAGTGGACCGACGCCGCGACCGGGACCACCCGCCTGGTGTCGTTCGTCGTCCCGCGCGAGCTCCCGTGACCGGGGCCGACGACGCGGCGGCGGGCGACCGCGACGCTCGTCGTACCTCGCCCGCCATGCCGACGCTGGGCCCCGAGCTCGACGCCGCGCGCGCGGAGGTGGTCGCGCGGGGCCTGACCGTGAACGCCTTCGGGCAGCTCACGCCGCTCGTGACCTCGCTGGGGCTCTCGCTCGAGGCGCTCGGACCGGTCAAGCAGCTGCAGAAGCGCTTCTTCTCGGACGCGCCGTGGACGAGGGACGACGACGAGGCCCTCGCGGACGCGATCGGTCCCGGTGTCGACCGCACGGACCGTCACGAGCTCGAGCCGGGCCTGACGCTCCTCTGGGGCTGGGAGGACGGCCGGTTCCGGCTGCGCGTCGTGAGCGACGCGCCGCCGGCACCTCCGGCCCGCGATGACACCACGGACATCGAGCTGGGCCAGCTGTTCGACGGTGTCGTGGTCCCCGAGGCGACGCCCAGCCCCCGCACGATCCGTTTCGCGACTCCACCGATCCACGCGGGGCCCGGCCGCGCCTACGCCGCGGCCACCGCGGACGCGGACCCACAGGTTGCTCGGATCTTCCGTGCCTTCGACGACGTGACCGACGTGCTCGTCGGACCCGACTTCGTGGCGGTGACGCTCTCACGGCCCGCCCGCTGGGAGTCACTGCTCGGTCCCATGCTGCGCGCGGTCTCCGAGGAGTTCACGGGCGACCGCGGGGGCGAACCTTCTCCGCCCGCGCCGCCCACCACGGCCTCCGGCCGTACCCGCACCGATCCGGAGCACGTGCGGGACCGTCCCGAGCGCCGGCTCGAACAGGCCTGGGGGGAGCTCGGTCATCTCCGGGCCGAGCGACCGGAGGACCTCGATCGACTCCTCACGGCCGCGCACGACGACAACCCGGCGCACCGTCAGGTCGCGGGTGCCCTGCTGGCCGACGCTCCCCTCGACGTGGCCACACCCGCATGGGCCCAGCTGCTCGGTGATCCGAGCCGGATGGTGCGGCGCAGCGTCCTCGACGTCGTCGTCGGCGCCGACCAGGAGGCGACGCGTCCGCTGCTCGAACAGGCACTCGACGACACCGATGCCTGGGTCCGATGGAAAGCGCTGCGGGGCATCGCCGCGCTGGGTGTGGGAGCGAGCCGCCGCGCCATCGAGACCCGCGCGTCGGACCCCGACTTTCGCGTCCGCCTCGAAGCGACGCGAATCCTCTCCGAGGACCGGGATGAGTGAGGGCTCAGCGGGGCGTCGGCAGGAAGCCATAGCGTTGCGCGTGCCACGGGGCGGCCGGCGCCGGGTGCCGGGCCCCGTTGCGAAGGAGGATGCCATGTACGCGACGCTGCGGACGTACGAGATGGCCCAGGACTGGGACGATGAGCTCGTCAGGCAGCTCGACGAGGGCTTCGTCACCCAGGTGGAGCAGGTGCCCGGCTTCGTCGCCTACTACAGCCTCGAGGCGGGAGCTCGCGTCTTCGCCTCGGTCACGATCTTCGAGAGCCGTGACGGCGTCGAGCAGTCGAACCGCCTGGCGGCGGCGTACGTGCAACGACACCTGTTCGACCGCTTCCCGACGTCGCCCGAGATCACCGC
Source organism: uncultured Actinomycetes bacterium (assembly GCA_963819475.1). Classification (GTDB taxonomy): domain Bacteria; phylum Actinomycetota; class Acidimicrobiia; order IMCC26256; family DASPTH01; genus DASUAS01. The sequence goes on along the minus strand of CAWFWE010000004.1, from coordinate 1,398,829 downwards.
GGGCGAGGTCCGGGCCCATCGGGTCGCCTGACCACCGTCGCCGGAGCGATGACCGCCGGCGTACGACAGGATGGTGAGGTGACCGAGGAAGAGGCTCGCCAACGCGTCGCAGCCCGCGCGCGTCGTGCGCCTCGCGTCGATCGATCGGAACGGGCGACCGCACGTCGTGCCGCTGTGCTTCGCACTCTCCGGCGAGCGAGTTGTCTCCGTCGTCGACCAGAAACCCAAACAGACCCTGCTGCTCCGACGCCTCGAGAACATCCGTCGGTGCCCGGATGTCCAGCTCGTCGTCGACCACTACGACGACGACTGGACCGTGCTGTGGTGGGTGCGGGTGTCGGGGCGGGGCCGGGTCATCGACCGCGGCCCCGCACGCGAAGCGGCGGTCGACCTCCTGGCGACGAAGTACGGGCAATACCGTGACCAGCGCCCGGCGGGGCCCGTGCTCGTGATCGACATCACCCAGATCGTCGGCTGGCAGGCGACCGTCGGCTGAGATCCGCACTGCGGTAGAGCGCGTTCTGGGACGCCCGCCTCGCGTACGGCATGATGATCGCGATGGCGTTCAAGGGGTGGCCGGTCGAGGCGGTTGAGTTCTACGACGGACTTCAGGCCGACAACACGAAGACGTACTGGGAGCAGCACAAGTCTGTCTACGAGCAGTGCGTCAAGAGGCCGATGGAGGAGCTCCTCGCCGAGCTGGCCGACGACTTCGGCAGCGGCCGCGTCTTCCGCCCCTACCGCGACGTCCGCTTCAGCAAGGACAAGACGCCGTACAAGGTCAACTGCGCGGCCCACCTGCCGGGCGGGTACATCTCGTTCTCAGCCGACGAGCTCTTCGTCGGCAGCGGGCTGTACCGGCCCGAGCCTGACCAGCTCCGGCGCTTCCGTGCCGCCGTCGACGACGCGAGGTCCGGCTCGGAGCTCGAGTCGATCGTGTCCACGTTGCGGAAGGACGGCTACGACGTCGGCGCCCACGAGGTCCTGAAGTCGGCACCCAAGGGCTACCCGAAGGACCACCCTCGCATCGAGCTGCTCAACCAGAAGGGCATCGTCATGTCCAGGTCCTGGCCGGTCGCGGCGTGGCTCGGCACCAAGAAGGCCAAGGACCGGGTGGTCGCGTGCCTGGATGACGCCCGCGCCCTCAACGCCTGGATCGAGCGCTACGTCGGCTGAGGTACGGGCGCGCTCGAATCCAGCTCGGCTTCCACCATCCGACCGAGCTGCTCCAGCCGTTCGATCTGCGTGTCGTCGAGCACGCGGGGTCGGTGATCCATGATGCAGAGCGTCCCGACGCGGTGCCCGTCGGACAGCGTGAGGGGCACGCCGGCGTAGAAGCGGAGCCGCGCCCCGCCTCGAACGTGGGGGTTGTCGGCGAACCGGTCGTCGTTGAGCGCGTCGGTGATCACGAACGCGTCGCCGCCGATGATGGCGTGCGCGCACATCGACTCGTCGCGGGGCGACTGGTCGACGTCGAGGCCGGTGTGCGACTTGAACCATTGGCGCTCGCCATCGACGAACGTCACGAGCGCGATCGGGACGTCGAAGGTCGAGCACGCGACCTCGGTGTAGCGGTCGAACCGTGCTTCGGGTTCGCTGTCGAGGATCCCGAGGCTCCACAGCGCGGCGAGCCGTTCGGACTCGTCCACGGGTAGGGCGGCGGCCCGCCACCGACAGGCGCGCCGCAGGAGCCAAGCCCGCAGCTTCGTGCGCAGGTGCGAGAGCGATGCCGGCCACACGAGCCAGTCGGTGATCTCGGGCCGGATCCGGTTCGACGGCGGCGTCGCCTTGGTGAGGTACGCGATCGTCGCGCCCTCGGGGTAGCTCTCGATGAGCTCCCGCGCGTCGTCTGCCAGTTCGTCGAGCGACCGCCCGGGCCGAGCCTCGAGGACCACGATCGGCGGCTGCTGTGTCCGCGCGATGTGCAGGACCTCCTCGAAGTCGCCGCCGTCGAGGACGTCGAATCCCTCTGCGCGCGCGGCCTCGCGCAGCGCGCCCGCAGCGTCGCGGTCTTGCACCGCGAGGAGCACCGTTCGCGTCAGCTCGGTGAGTGCCGGCGCGCGCGTCGCCGTGGCGACCACCGGAGTCGCGTCCTCTTCGTCGGCGGACTTCAGCGTGAGTGAGGTCCCCTCGGCCGCCGCGAAGACCTCTCCGGCGAACCCGTGCTCCCGGGCTCGCTGCAGGGCCGACGCGACGATTTCGTCGACTTCGTCGTCGGTCCGAGTCGGGTCGTGGTGGAACAACGCGAGCCGCCGTACCGCGGCGGCCTGCGCGACGTCGACGGCGTACTCGACCGTGCTGTGGCCCCACCCGATCTTCTCGGGGTATGCGTCGGCGAGGTACTGGGCATCGTGGATCACGAGGTCGGCGTCGCGGAGGAACGCAATGTGCTGTGCCTCCTCGCGGTTCTCGTCCTCCAGGCCTTCGGGACCGGGCGCGCCGCCGACGGTCGGCTCGTGGTCCGACGAGTACACGACGGCGACGCCATCGGCTTCGACCCGGTACCCGAGGGTCAACGCGGGGTGATGGAGGTAGCGCGTCGTGACGGTGACGTCGTCGATCTCGAACTGGCCCTCGACGAGACTGTGGTACTCGATCGTCGCGCCGAAGTCGAGGAGCCGGACCGGAAAGTAGGTGTACTGCATCTGGCCGGCGAGCGTCTTGTCGATCGAGGTGTCGAGCGCGCGCGGCCCGTAGACGTGCCACACGTTGCCGGGCTGGAACAACGGCGCGAAGAACGGCAGTCCCTGGATGTGGTCCCAGTGCGTGTGGCCGATGAGGAGATGGCCGTCGACGCGACCACCGTCACGCGTGAGCACCTGCCCCAGCTCGTGGATCCCGGTTCCGCAGTCGAGGACGAGCAGCGTGCCGGCCTCGGTGCGGACCGACACGCACGACGTGTTGCCGCCGTAGCGAACCGTCGTGGGGCCCGCTTTGGCGATCGAACCCCGAGTACCCCAGAACGTGACCTGCACCCAGACTCCCGCCGCTGATCGTGGTGTCGAACCCTAACGCCGCACTCGCCGGTACAGAGCCCGGAGGAATCCTTCCGGCTCTCCGACGACGACACCGTCGCCTCGGTCACGGCAGCCCACCGAGAAGCCTGCGCCACGGCCCGGACGACGATCGCAGACCTGCCACTCGACGCCGTCCTGACCGGCCACCGGGCCGGACCGCGCACGCTTCGCTGGGTGTATCTGCAAGTTCTACGGGAGCTCGCTCAGCATTGCGGACACGCTGACATCCTGCGCGAGGAGACGCTGAGCAGGAGGCTTCCGTAACTGTCTGCACGCGGCTTGCGGCGTTAGCACGCCGTTAGCAATTCAGCTCCAGAATGGCGTCCAGGGTGTCCATTCTGTGTGCCCGGGGAGGGAGTCGAACCCCCACGCTCCTCACGGAGCCGGCGGGTTTAAGCCGCCTGCGTCTACCGTTCCGCCACCCGGGCCGGGCGCCGCGAGGCTACGCCGCACGGGTAGCGTCGAAGCTCGATGGGCGTACGACGACGGTGGATCGACCGGCTGCTCGATCCCAGCGCCACGATCATCCACACCCTGCAGGACAACGTGGTCGACCCGACGTGGAAGCGGGTGACCGAGGGTGAGTCCTCGATCCCGGCCATCATCGCCATTGGCGTGGCAGTCGTGCTGGAGGCGACGCTCGCGGCGCGGGTAGCGATCCTGCCCCGTGGACTCGTCATCGGCCTGGGTGTCGCGTTGCTGCTCGTGACCGTCATCGTGAGCCCGCGCCGCCTCGACGAACGCTCGCGCGTGCTCCGGGGCGTCTCACTGATCGTGATCGCGCTGATCAGCCTGGTCAACATCATGTCGGCCGCGGCGCTGGTCGTCGACCTGGTGAACGAGGAGGGCATCCGCGACGCCGGCCGCCTGCTGATCACCGGCGGCTCGATCTGGCTCACCAACGTGATCGTGTTCTCGTTGTGGTACTGGCAGTTCGACCGCGGCGGCCCCGTGGCCCGCGCGGTGACCCCGACCGCGGTACCGGACTTCCTCTTCCCCCAGATGGCGTCGAGGGAATACTCACCGCCGGACTGGCGGCCGGAGTACGTCGACTACCTGTACCTCTCGTTCACGAACGCGATGGCCTTCAGCCCCACCGACGTGATGCCGCTGTCGCGCTGGACGAAGATGACGATGCTGGTCCAATCACTCGTGTCGCTCGTCATCGGCGTCCTGGTGATCGCCCGGGCCGTCAACATCCTCGGCTGATCACCCGGCGGCGCGGCGCCTAGAGGTTCCAGATGCGCGCCGCGTTGTGCTCGATCATCAGGTCGCGCTCGTCGTCGGGGATGCCGTCGAACAGCTCCTCGATGACGGTCAGCGACTTCGGCCACGTCGACACCGGGTGCGGGTAGTCGCTCGACCACATCAGGTTCTGCGCACCGAGAACGTGGCGCAGGTGCCGCACCGGATCGGGCTCGTCGATGAACGTCATCGCCATGTTGCGGTGGTAGTAGAAGCTGGGCAGCTCGTCGCCGAGCACCGGGAACTCGTAGCCCTGGCGCAGCACCATGTCGTCGAGGAACGAGAGGTACCCCGCGACCCAGCCGAGCCCGGGCTCCACGAACACCACCTTCAGCTCCGGGTAGCGGCTGAAGATCCCGGTGAGCAGCCACATGCCGAGCGCTTCGCACGCCGACGGCGGCATGCACGAGAGCGTCCACGCGAGGCGCGGTGTCGGGTCGCGGTCGGCGAGGTTGTTGAGCGCGGTGTTGAGCCCGATGTGGCAGCAGATCGGCAGCCCGCTCGCCTGGATCGCCGCCCACATGCGGTCGTAGCGCTCGTGGAAGTAGTCGAGCTGGCCGAGCTCGGCGGGGAACACCGGGAGCTGCAACGACTTGCCGCCGAGCGACGCGACCCGCTCGATCTCGGCCACCGCGAGGTCGATGTCGTGGATCGGCACCTGGTAGGTGACGACGAGCCGGCTCGGGTCGGCCGACGCGAAGTCGTGCAAGGTGTCGTTGAACGCGCGGGTGGCATCGGCCGCGCCGTTGCGGAGCAGATAGAGGTAGCGGTACGCGCTCACCTCGCAGTAGAGGACCTCGATGTCGACGCCGTCGGTGTCCATGTCGCGCAGCCGCTCGTGCGGGTCGCTGTACCCGGGCCGGCCCCACGAGGCGTGCCGGATCTCGGTACCGCCGGCGTTCGCCTTCGCCGCGTTGCCGCCCAGCATCTCGCGGAAGGCCTGTGCCAGCGCGGCGTCGTAGTCGTCGTGGAACCGGGACGCCAGGTGCGCCTTCACGTCGTCGTGCTGGACGCTGACGTGCGAGTCGGACGAGATGATCCGTCGGGTCGTCATGGCTCCTCAGTCTGGCACGCCGGGCGCCCCGAGTGGCGAGGACGGTAGGGTCGGCGGCGACTCGACGGGGGAAGTGTCATGGACGTTGCCGCGTTGCTCGCCGGCGCCCAGGAGCGTGCCGGTTCCGACGACTACGGGCCCGACGCCGAGGAGATGCACGAGGCGCTCGAGGTGCTGGTGCGCTCGGCGAACGAGGAGGCGGCGCTCAGCGAGCAGGGCGAGATGGTCTTCGCGGGCATGATCGGCTCCCTCCTCACCCGCCGTCTGCAGGTCGAGCAGTGGTACGCCGCGCATCCCGAGATCGCCGACCAGCAGATCGAGTCGGTGCTGTTCGGGCTCGGCCTCCCTCGCACCGGGTCGACCGCGCTCAGCTACCTCCTGGCCCAGGACCCGGCGGTGCGGAACCTGCGGGTGTGGGAGGCGTCGCAGCCCACGCCACCCCCGGAGCTCGCGACCGAGGCCACCGATCCCCGGTTCCTGGCCGCCCAGGAGATGATGCACGGCCTCGGCGACATGCCGTCGGAGCTGAAGTCGATGCTGCCCTCGTCGCCCGACGGCCCCTCCGAGTGCCTCGAGGTCATGAACCTCACGTTCCGGTGTGACCAGCTCAACGTCGTCGCCCAGACGCCCTCGTACGGCGACTGGGTGCGCAACTGCGACTACGGCCCCGCGTACCGGTACCACGAGCGCGTGCTGAAGCTGCTGCAGTGGCACCGCCCGCCCAACCGCTGGCGGCTGAAGTCCCCCGCGCACATGTTCGGCATCGACGACCTCGATGCGGTGTACCCGGACGCGAAGTTCGTGATCACCCATCGCGACGTCACCAAGGTGATCCCGTCCGTCGCCAGCGTCGAGACCGCGGTCGTGCGCATGTACACCGGTACCGCCGACCCGTTGTACTTCGGGAAGCACTGCGAGGAAGCGTGGGACATCGCCCTGCGGCGCTTCATCGCCTTCCGCGACCGCGTCGGCGAGGACCGCTTCCACGACATCGCGTTCGACGACCTGCAGGCCGATCCCATCGGGAGCGTCCGCGGCCTCTACGAGTGGTTGGGCGAGGACCTGCCCCCGTCGACCGCCGCCGCGATGCAGGCGTGGTGGGACGCGAGCCAGGGCGACCGCGGAACCGGCGGCGGCCACCGCTACACCCCCGAGGAGTTCGGCCTCGACGCCGACGAGCTCCAGGCGCGGTTCGCGTACTACGCCGAGCGGTTCCCGATCGCCCGGCCGCGGAGCACACGCTGACCGGGAGCGGAACTCAGGCGGCGCGCGCCTCGGGCTCGATCGGCTGGTCCTCGAGCGCGGCGGTGAGGACCGCCCGCACCCGGGGGGCGTCGGTGTCGGGGACCCGGTTGGCCGCGAGCACGCCGTCGACCATGTCGGTGACGACCTCGGCGAAGGGACGGTCGCGCAGGCGGACCGACACCACCGCGCCGCCCGGGTAGCGACGGATCGTGCGCCGGGCCCCCGGCGCCCGGGGCGGGCAGCGGAAGGCCGGCACCGCGAGCCCGGCCTCGTGGGTGGCGGCGCCGAGCCGGCGCGCGACGTCGGCGAAACGGGTGGCGGGGAGCGGGGTGACGGTCCGGTCGTTCACGGTCACCAGCATCGCGCCGGGGTACGACAGTTAACCCGGACCTTTCAGTAAGGGTGTTTGAGCGCCGCGGGTGGGGGCGTAGCGTCGGGGGTGTCGTGGGCGGCGGCGTGATCGCGTGTGGTTGGGTGCTGGGCGGGGTGTTTTCGTGATGCTGGGGGTGTTCAGGACGTGTTCGGCCAAGCCGTGCCGACTCCGCGTGCGGGACGGGTCGGTCTACGCGCGGATAGGGAGCGAACGCGTTGACGCGAACGCGGCGATGAGCTGGTCGCGCCAGGGCCAGTTCGCCGCGACGCGTAGCCGGGCGCGTCGTCCGCTCCGGGTGATCACGCCAGCTGCGTGGAAAAGGCAGTAGCGAAGCCGTTTGGGCTCCGCGCGTGCGAGGTCGCCGTCGAGGCAGAGCAGTCGGGTCCAGGCGAGCAGGTCGTGCGCGACGAGCACGAGGGTGAGCCACGCGGTGTTGATCGCGAAGTCCGCCGAGGGCAGGTTGGCCAGGCCGGTGTCTTTGGCGTCGCAGATCTGTCGTTCGGCGCGACCGCGTCCGCGATGCAGCGCTTCGAGATACGCGATGTCTCGCTCGGGCAGGTCGGTGACGAAGACTTGGAAGCGATGCCCATCGACATCAGTGAAGGTGAGCTGCGCGCCCGGGTGAGGGTCTTCTCGGCGGGCGATCATCCGCATCCCCTCACCCCAGGCGGAGAGATCAACGAGCCCGGTGATCTCGACAACCGCCGCGCCGTCACGTTCCTGGTGGCCGTCCGCGCTCAACGCTGGCTGCCACACCGATTCGGGCATGCCGACCAGCACCTTCGCGATCTCGGCGGTGAGGCGATGCCCGATCGCGAACCGCACGTGGCGTGCGCGGCACGCGTCGACGAACCCGTGCGAAAGTCCCGCCGAGTCCGCCCGGGCGATCACCTCCACCGCGGCGGGATCGACCGGCAGCTGCACGAGCGCAGCGTCGAGCACCTCGACGTGATCAGTCGCGGTGCCCGACCCGGCGTTGCCGGGCCGCAGCTTCGCCGCCAACGCTTCACCAGTCGCGTCCAAGAACGCCAACAACGGATGGAACCCGAACCCGCGCTTGTACGTCGGTGCCGCACCTTCCTTCTCCGAATGGGCGGTGACCAACGTGGCGTCGATGTCGATCACATAGAACCCCGGATCCGCGCCCGCTGCCCACGCCTGGCGGCGGCCCGCCGCGCGTGCCACCGCGATTCGCGCCAACGCCGCATCATCGATCGCGTCCAGCGCACGCCACGCCGTCGCCAGCGACGCCACCTCACCAAAGAGACCCGGCTGGTCGCGCAGCACCGCGAGGTCCGAGATCGTCTCACCACCACCAGCGAGCATCACTGCCAGATCGACCAGCACCCGACCCCGATCATGGCCCCGACGCCGCCGCTTCGTCGGCTCCATCGCCACCGACAACCCCGCCGTCACACCGAGCTCGTCGGCAAGATCGCACAACAACCTCGAACCCACGTGCGCAACCACGTTCCTGCCATCACCGGTCACCAACAGCTGCGGCCGCGTCGAGTTACGCTGCATCTCGGAAGTGCCCTCCTGACTCGGGACCTGCTGTCTTCGCAAACCGCAGTATCCCTTGACAGGAGGGCGTTTTCGCGGACGCGACCCCCGATCACCAGCCCCCTACTGAAAGGTCCGGGTTAACCCCTGGCCGCGATACCCCCACTCCGGGCATCGTTCGTGCGTCACTATGACGCACCAGTGACGCCAACACCAGGTGGGCGCCGGCCCTACGACCGGGAGATCGCACGGCTGGCCGTGCCCGCCCTGGGCGCGCTGATCGCCGAGCCCCTGTACCTGCTCGCCGACACCGCCATCGTGGGGCACCTCGGCACCCGCCCGCTGGCCGGCCTGGCGGTGGCGGGCGCGGTCCTGAGCGCGGCGTTCAGCGTGTTCAACTTCCTCGCGTACTCCACGACCGCGGGGGTCGCCCGGCAACTCGGCGCCGGGCGCCGGCGCGATGCCGCCGCGAGCGGGGCCGACGGCTGCTGGCTGGCGATCGGGCTGGGTGTGATCCTCACCGTCGTCGGCCTGGCTCTCGCACCGCAGATCGCCGACGTCATGGGCGCCTCCACGAACGTCGCCCCGTACGCGGTCACCTATCTCCGCATCAGCATCCTCGGCGCGCCCGCGCTCCTGCTCGCGCTGGCGGGCGCGGGCTACCTCCGCGGCATGCAGGACACGAGCACGACCCTCGTGATCGCGGTGACGGCCAACGTGCTGAACCTCCTGCTCGAGCTGCTGCTCGTGTACGGCCTCGACGAGGGGATCGCAGGGTCGGCCTGGGGCACGGTGATCGCGCAGTACGGCGCCGCGCTCGCGTACGTCGTGATCGTCGCGCGCGCCGTCCGGCGCGAGGGCGCGTCGGTGCGACCGCGCTCCGAGGGCATCCGCGCCAACGCGCGCGTCGGCAGCCGCCTCGTGATCCGCACCGCCTCGCTCATCGTCGCCCTGCTGACCGCGACGGCGATCGCCTCGCGCATCAGCGACGACGCGGTCGCCGCACACCAGATCTGCATGCAGGTGCTGCTGTTCCTCGCCCTCGCGCTCGACGCACTGGCCATCGCCGGCCAGGCCATGGTCGGGCGCTTCCTCGGCGCCGCCAGCATGCACGACACGCGCGCGGTCGGGCGCCGGCTCATCGAGCTCGGCATCGGCGTCGGCGTGCTCTTCGGCATCGCGGTCGTGGTCGCGCGCCCCTGGCTGGCGGGCGTGTTCACGTCCGAACCGGGCGTCCGCCACCTCACCCTCGAGGTGCTCTGGATCGTCGCCGCGCTGCAGCCGGTCGCCGCGGTCGTGTTCGTGCTCGACGGCGTGCTCATCGGCGCCGGTGACGCCGGGTACCTCGCGCTCGCGATGCTGGTGGCGACGGTGGGCGTGTACCTGCCGGCGGCGTTGCTGGTCGCGGTGCTCGACGGCGGCCTGCTCTGGCTGTGGGGTGCGCTCGCGCTCTGGATGCTGGCCCGGTTCGTGGGCATGGTCGCCCGCTTCCGCACCACACGCTGGGAGATCGCGGGCGCGTCGCCCACGCCATGACGCTCGGGCGACCGCTTGCGGGCGGGCCCCGGAACGGCTTTCCTGGGCGGATGCCCGCGTCCGACCCGCCGCTGCGCCTCGTCGACTCCGCGCCCGACGGCCCGGAGCGCCCCGTCAGCGGAGCCGATGCGGCGCCCGGCGACGACGACCTCCTCCTCGACGACTTCCTGCGCGTCGACCCGTGGGGTCGCAGCGAACGGGTGCGCGCGTTCGCCCACGCGCTCTACGACCCGGTGTACCGCTACTGGTTGCGCGCCGAATGGGAGGGGCTCGAGCACGTGCCGCTCGACGGTGGCGCGCTCCTGGTGGCCAACCACGGCGGCGCCATCCCGTCGGACGCGCCGGTGGTGATGCACGGCATCGAGACCGAGCTCCTGCGCCCGGTGTACGGGCTGGCCGAGAACCTCTTCCGCGCCCTGCCCGTCATCGGGACCCTGTGGTCGCGCACCGGCGGCGTGCCGGCCCACCCCGACAACGCCTACCGGTTGCTCCACGACGACAGGCAGCTCGTGCTGGTGTTCCCCGAGGGCACCAAGGCCACCGGCAAGCTCGCCCGCGACCGGTACCAGCTCCGACGCTTCGGTCGGGGCGGCTTCGTCGAGATCGCCATGCGCGCCGGCGTACCGATCGTGCCGCTGGCGATCGTCGGCAACGAGGAGGCCATGCCGATCCTCTGGAAGAGCGCGCGGCTGGCCAAGCTCCTGCGCCTCCCCTACTTCCCCGTCACCGCCAACCAGTTCGTGTACGGACCGGTGCTCGGCTACGTGGTGCCGCTCCCCGCGAAGTTCCGCATCCGCGTTCTCCCGCCGATCACCTTCGCGGTCGAGCCCGGTCTGCCCCGATACAACCGCGGCGTCGTCATGGAGGAGGCCGAGCGCATCCGGGCGGTCATCCAGTCCGAGGTCGACGACCTGCTGCGCACCCGGCACAGCGTGTGGCGCGGCTGAGGGCGGCGTGCGCATCCTCGTCACCGGGCTGGGGACCTTCTGGGGCAGCCGCATCGCGCAACGCCTCGAGCAACGACCCGACGTCGAGCTCGTCGTCGGGGTCGACACCCGCGAGCCGCGCCTGCCCCTGACGCGCACCGAGTTCGTGAAGGCCGACGCGTCGTACGGCATCCTGCGACGGATGGTGCGGGCCACCCAGGTCGACACCGTGCTCCACACCCACCTCGAGGTCGACTCCACGAGCGTCGCCGCCCGGCGGCTGCACGACGTGAACGTCATCGGCACCATGAACCTCCTCGCCGCGGCGGCGGGTGAGGGCGGGTCGGTGCGCTCCGTGGTGCTCAAGACCTCGACCCTGGTCTACGGGTCGAACTTCGAGGACCCGTACTTCTTCCGCGAGACCGCCCGGCGCACGCGGCCGCCGACCACGGCGGTCGAACGGTCGTTGCTCGAGGTCGACGCGCTGGTCGCCGACTTCGCCGAGGACCATCCCGAGATCTCGGTGACCTCGTTGCGGTTCGCCAACGTGCTCGGCGACGACGTGACGACGGTCTTCTCCCGCATGCTGCGGCTGCCCGCGGTGCCCGAGGTCTTCGGCTTCGATCCCCGGCTCCAGTTCGTGCACGAGGACGACGTCACCCGTGCCCTCGAGCACGCGGTCGTCAGCGGCACGCCGGGCATCTTCAATGTGGCCGGGCCCGGCACCATCACCTGGGGCGAAGCGTGCCGCCTGGTCGGCCGGCGGCGCGTGGCCATGCCGCCGCTGCTCACGGGCAGCGCCGCCGCGCCCATGCGGTTGCTGCGGATCGTCGACATCCCACCCGAGGTGTTGAGCCTCCTCCGCTACGGCCGGGCGGTCGACACCGACGCGTTCGTCGCCACCGGGTTCGAGTACGGCTTCACCACGCCGGAGACGGTCGAGGCCTTCGCACGCGCCCGACGGCTCGAGCGCGTCGTCGGACCGCCGCCCGCCTACGAGTACGAGCGCGAGGTCGAGCACTTCTTCCGGAACTCGCGTGCGGTGGTGCAACCCGACGCCTGACCCGGTTCGGCGGGAGGCGGCCTCCGTGAGGCGGCTTACGAGAAGAACCGCATCTCGAACTCGTCGCGGCGCTCGTCCCACTCCTCGCGGGTGATCGCGTAGCGGACGTGGTCCTCCCACACGCCCTGGATCTGCAGGAACCGCGTGGCGGTGCCCTCGTCGCGCAGGCCGAGCTTGGCCGCCACCCGGCGGCTCTTGGCGTTGCGGGGCACGATCGCCGCCTCCATGCGGTGCAGGCCCAGCTCCTCGAAGCCGTAGCGGAGCACGATTGCCACCGCGTCCGGCGTGTACCCGCAGCCCGCGTAGCGCTCGTCGATCCAGTAGCCGATGAAGCACGACTGGAACGGCCCGCGCAGCACACTGCCGAGGCTGACCTCACCCACGAGCGTGCCGTCGCGCAGGAACGTGCCGAAGCCGTACGCGGTGTCGAACTGGCGCTGGCGTTCCCACGCGCCACAGCGGGCGCGGAATGCCTCGCGGTCGACGGTGGGATCGCGGGTGCCCGGTTCCGGGAGCGGCTCCCACTGCTCGAGCCACTCGCGGCTGCGGGTGCGGATCTCGCGCCAGGCCTCGTGGTCGCGCGCCTCCAACGGCCGCAGCATCACGCGCGGTCCGACGAGCGCAGACTCGCGACGTCCTCTCATTTCGCGAAGGTTATTCATTACCCTGACCCGGTGCCCACGAACGGAAGCGCCATCGGTAGCGACGACCGGCTGGTCTGGCTCGACCTGGAGATGACCGGCCTCGACCTCAGCCGCCATGTGATCGTGGAGGTCGCCGCGCTCGTCACCGACGGCGAGCTCACCCCGCTCGACGAGGGAATCGACGTCATCGTGCACCAGCCACCCGAGGCGCTCGCCGCGATGGACGACTTCGTGCGGAAGATGCACACGAAGTCCGGACTGATCCCCGAGATCGAGGCGTCGACCACGTCGCTCGCCGACGCCGGCGCCCAAGCCCTCGCGTACATCCGCCGCCACGTCCCCGAACCCGGCGTCGCACCGATGTGCGGCAATTCCATCGGGGTCGACCGCCGGTTCCTCGACCAGCAGCTCCCCGAGCTCGACCGCTACCTCCACTACCGCAGCATCGACGTGTCGAGCTTCAAGGAGCTCTGCCGCCGCTGGTACCCCGCGGTGTACCAGAAGCGTCCGCACAAGGTCGAGACGCACCGGGCCCTGGCCGACGTGCTGGAGTCGATCGCCGAGATGGGCTACTACCGCGCGCACATGCTCCGCGCGCCCGACGAGCAATGAAGGGGAGCCGGAAAGAAGAGGCGGAGACGCTCAACCGAGCAGCTCGCGCAGCGCGCCGAGGAGCGTCGTGACCGACCGCTCGCGCGCCGAGTGGCCCATGAGGCCGATGCGCCACGCCCGGCCGGCGAAGCGCCCGAGCCCGCCGCCCACCTCGATCCCGTAGGTGCCGAGCAGCTCCTTGCGCAGCGTGGCGTCGTCGGCGCTCTCCGGGAGCCAGGCGGTGGTGAGCTCGGGCAGGCGGTGCCCCTCGGGCACGACGAGCCGGAAGCCGAGCCCGGGCAGGGCGTCCTGCAGGCGGGTGCCGACGGCGCGGTGGCGGGCCCAGGCCGCCTCCAGCCCCTCGTCGAGCACGGCGCCGAGCGCGGCGTGGAGCGCCAGCACCATCGAGACCGGTGCGGTGTGGTGGTCGACGCGGCTGGCGCCGTCGACGTAGTTCGCGATGAGCGACACGTCGAGGTACCACGACTGGGGAGGCAGCACGCGCGTCTGCACCCGCTCGACCGCCCGCGGCGAGAACGTGACCGGCGAGAGCCCCGGCGGCACCCCGAGGCACTTCTGGGTGCCCGAGTAGCCGGCGTCGACGCCCCACTCGTCGATCTCCACCGGGATCCCGCCCAGCGACGTGACCGTGTCGACGAGCAACAGCGTGTCGGTGTCGCGTAACGCGGCGAGCGGCGCGATGTCGTTCTCGACGCCGGTTGACGTCTCCGCGTGCACGACGGCGACGAGACGGGCGTCGGGGTGCTCGCGGTGGGCGTCGAGCAGGCGCTGTGGATCGAGTGGCTGCCCCCACTCCTCCTCGATGCGCACGACGTCGGCGCCGCAGCGGCGCGCCACCTCGCACATGCGGTCGCCGAACACGCCGTTGGCGCCGACGATCGCGGTGTCACCCGCCTCGAGCAGGTTGACGAAGCACGCTTCCATGCCCGCCGACCCGGTGCCGCTCACCGGGAACGTCGAGCGCGTTGGCGGTGCGGAAGATGGTGCGCAGGCGCGCCATCGTCTCGTCCATGATTGCCAGGAACTCGGGGTCCATGTGCCCGAGCATCGGGCGTCCGAGCGCGGCGACGGCCTCGGGGTAGGGGTTCGACGGTCCGGGACCGAGCAACAAACGGTCGGTGATCGGCATGCGCGGAGCCTACGTCGGCCCCGCTCCCGCCGGGTTCCGGTTCGGTCAGAGACGCACGAAGACGGGGAACCAGTGCTGCAGGAGGTGCTGCATCTCGGCCGCGACGTCCTCACCGGCGACCATGCCGCGGGCGATCTCGGCCGCCGCGCGCGCGACGTGGGTGACGTCGACGTCGGGCAGCTCCATGTCCTGGGCTTCGGCGGTGCGCTGCACGGTCTGCGCGGCCTCCCACGCGGCGCGTCCGGCCTGACGGGTGCGGTGGGAGTGACGGAGGGCGCGGTCGATGGCGATGGTCGCGTGCCAGGCGTCGACCTCGTCGCCGACGGTATCGCTGGCAAGCGACGTGGCGACGCGATGGATGTCGTCCACCGAAAGGTGGCGGAGGGCGTCGTGGAACTCCGTCAGATCCATGACCCGTATTCTCGGCACAAACCGACGACGAGTTGGGGGATTTTCGGGTTCCCCACCGGCAATTCCGCGTGAACGGCGTGTTTCCGCGGTGTCAGGGAGCGACGCGCGTCACACCGGTCACCCCGTGACCTGACTGCGCACCAGGCCGTCGAGGATGTCGGCCTCGCTGACGAGCATCGCGTCGAATCCGAGCACCCGGAAGATCCCGACGAGCACCGCAGCACCGCCGACGATCACGTCGACCCGACCCGGTTCGAGGCCCGGGTTGTGCGCCCGCTGCGCGGCCGACTCGGTGGCGAGGGTGCGGAAGACGTCCTCGGCCGCGTCGCGCGTGAGCACGAAGTGGTGGATCTTCTCGGGGTCGTACTCGGGAAGGCCCTGCTCGATCGCGGCGACGGTGGTGACGGTCCCGGCCAGTCCCACCAGCGTCGCCGCCTCGGCCGCGCCGGGGATCACACGCGGCACGTCGGCCACGAGGTCGCGCACGACCGCGACCGCGTTCGACAGCTCCTCGGGTGCGGGCGGATCGGAGTGCAGGAACTGCTCGGTGACCCGTACGCACCCGATGTCGAGTGACACCAGGCCGACCGGCTCGTCGGTGCCGAGCACGAACTCGGTGGAGCCCCCGCCGATGTCGACCACGAGGTACGGCGTCGGCGCGTCGAGGTCGGCGGTGGCACCGAGGAACGACAGCGCCGCTTCTTCCTCGCCGGGCAGGAGCTCGGGCGTGACCCCGAGCGCGTCGTGCGCGGCGGCGAAGAACTCCTCACGGTTCGTCGCGTCACGCGCCGCGCTCGTGGCGGTGGCGCGCACCCGGGTGACACCGTGCTCGTCGAGCGCGGCGCGGTACTCGCGCAGGACGGCGCCGGTGCGCTCGATGGCTTCGGGCGCGAGGGCGCGGGTGCGATCGACGTCCTGGCCGAGGCGGGTGATGCGCATGCGCCGGTCGAGGGGGACGAGCTTGGCATCGCGTGGCGACGTGCCGTCGACCTCGGCGACGAGCAGGCGCACCGAGTTCGTCCCGATGTCGACCGCGGCGACCCGACTCACCGGCTCCCTCCGCGGGGGGCGTCGGTCGCCCACGCGGGCTCCGCGCCCTCCGCCGACGCGAGCTGCACGGCGGTCCAGCGACCGACCGGGTCGTCGCCACCGGCGAGCACGTGCGCGTAGTGGGCGTGCAGGCACTTCACGCCGGCGCGGGTGCCGCCGACCCCGCCCGACGGGCGCGGCCCGGTGTGATTCGTCGGGATCGCGGCGTCGCGCTCGGCGGCGTACGCGAGGTGCGTCGCCCGCAACGCCTCGGGGTCGACCGCGGCCTGCGCGGCGCGCACGCCACCCGCGGCCTCGAGCCGCGAGACCCGCAGGTTCAGTTCCGGGTCGACCAGCCAGTAGCGCGTCGGCATGGGCCTGCCGTGGCGCGTGAAGGGCGCGTTGCGAACGACGACCGGCGCGCCGTCGGCGTCGCGCACGACCACGTCGAACTCGGCCTGCGGCTCCCGTCCGAGGCGCGCAGTGAGCGCGGCGACGTCGTCGGCAGCGGCCATGCCCGCAGTCTACGAGCCGCCCCTAGGGTGCCGGAGGGGTGCTGCTGACGGGTGCGCTCGCCGGCGCGGTCGACGTGGTGGGGGCGGGCAGGATCACGAAGGGACGCTCCCCCGGCTGGACCAGCCCGTACTTCTCGCGTGCGAGCCGCTCGATCTCGGAGTCGGTGCTGAGCCGCTTCGACTCCCGCGCCAGCCGCGCGTTCTCCGCCTGCAGGACCTCGAGCTGCGCGCGGGCCTTGTTGGTCTCCGAACGCTGGTCGAGGAACGTACGGGTCGGGTACACGAACGCGAACAGCAGCCCGACGAGCACGACGAGGAACAGCGCGGTGCGCATCGACGGGCGTCGGCGCGCGCGTTTCGCGCGGACCTGGCCCCGGGCGCGCGGCGGCGCCGGGCGCGCCGGTCCCGCACGGACGCGCTTGCGGTCAGCCACCCGCCCCGGTCCCCGGGAGTGCGGCGCGTCCGAGGTACGACGCGACCGGGCCCAGCTCCTCCTCGATGCGCAACAGCTGGTTGTACTTGGCGACGCGGTCGCTGCGCGCGGGAGCGCCGCTCTTGATCTGGCCGCAGTTCGTGGCGACCGCGAGATCGGCGATGGTCGCGTCCTCGGTCTCGCCCGAACGGTGCGACATCATCGCGGTGTACGCGTGCCGACCGGCGACGAACATGGTGTCGAGGGTCTCCGACAACGTCCCGATCTGGTTCACCTTGACCAGGATCGAGTTGGCGACGCCGAGCTCGATGCCCCGCTCGAGCCGCTCGACGTTGGTGACGAAGAGGTCGTCGCCGACGAGCTGGACGCGCGCACCGAGGCGCTGCGTGAGCGCGAGCCAGCCGTCCCAGTCGTCCTCCGCCATGCCGTCCTCGATCGACACGATCGGGTAGCGGTCGCAGAGCTGCACGAGGCGGTCGGCCCACTCCGCCGACGAGTAGTCGGCGCCCTCGCCCGCGAGCACGTAGCGGCCGTCGGCGTAGAGCTCGGTGGACGCGACGTCGAGCGCGAGCGCGATCTCGTCCCCGGGCGTGTATCCCGCACGCTCGATCGCGGTGAGCAGGAGCGCGAGCGCCTCCTCGTTGGACGGCAGGTCGGGCGCGAAGCCACCTTCGTCGCCCAGCGCCGTCGACAGGCCCCGCTCCTTGAGCAGCGCCTTGAGCGCGTGGTACGTCTCGACCCCCCACCGGAGGCCCTCGGAGAAGCTCGCCGCACCGACCGGCGCCAGCATGAACTCCTGGACGTCGACGTTGGAGTCGGCGTGGGCGCCGCCGTTGAGCACGTTCATGAACGGCACCGGGAGGACGTGCGCGTTCGCGCCCCCGACGTAGCGGTACAAGGGCAGCTCGGCCTCCTCCGCCGCGGCGTGGGCACCGGCGAGCGAGACGCCGAGGATGGCGTTGGCCCCGAGGCGGGCCTTGCCGTCGGTGCCGTCGAGGGCGATCAGCTCGTCGTCGAGCAAGCGCTGGTCGGAGCCGTCGAGCCCCACCACGGCGTCGGCGATCTCGGTGTTGACGTGCTCCACCGCGGTGCGGACGCCCTTGCCGCCGTAGCGGTCGTCGCCGTCGCGCAGCTCGTGGGCCTCGTGGGCGCCGGTGCTGGCGCCACTGGGCACGATCGCCCGCCCCCGGGCCCCGGACAGCAGTTCGACCTCGACCTCGACGGTAGGGTTCCCCCGGGAATCGAGGACCTCGCGGCCCACGACCTCCACGATCGTGCTCATGCTCCTCCGTACCCCTGGTGGCCACTGTGGCAGATGTGACCAGTGAGCCTAAACCTTTCAACCCGTTCGAACCGGGCTTCGCCGACGACCCGTACCCGCAGTTCGCCGAGCTCTCGGCGGGCAACCCGGTGCAGCAGACGCCGCTCGGCCTGTGGGCGCTGTTCGGCTACGACGACGCCGTCCGGCTGCTCCGCGACCCCAGCCTCAGCGTGGAGGACCGCAGCGTCGTCGGCCGCAACCCGCGGGCCGAGGTGCGGGAGCAGATCCTCGGCGACCGCCCGCAGCGGGGCACCCACCAGATCCTGAACCTCGACCCGCCCGACCACACCCGCCTGCGGAAGCTGGTGCAGCAGGTGTTCACACCCCGGATGGTCGAGCGGCTGGCGCCCCGGGTGCAGGCGATGGTGGACGACGCCCTCGACGCGGTCGTCGCGCGGGAGACGGGATGGACGTGATCGCCGACCTGGCGTTCCCGCTGCCGTTCCGGGTGATCTCGGCCATGCTCGGCATGCCGGTCACGGAGGAGGCGCAGCTGCGGGGCTGGGCGCACACCCTCACCCTGAGCCTCGAGCCGCTGCTCGCGCTGCAGCACCAGGACGAGATCCTCGAGGCGTCCGACCTCATCATCGAGCACGTGCTCGATGCCATCGAGTGGAAGCGGGCCCATCCGGCCGACGACCTGCTCTCGGCGCTCATCGCGGCCGAGGACGCCGGCGACCGCCTCTCCCCCGACGAGCTGCTCGATCAGGTGATCCTGCTGTACATCGCCGGCCACGAGACGACCGTCAACCTGATCGGCAACGGCACCCACGCGCTCCTCACCCACCGGTCGCAGCTCGAACGGTGGCGCGACGACCCGGCGCTCGACGCCAACGCGGTCGACGAGCTGCTCCGGTACGACTGCCCGGTGCAGTTCTCGCGGCGGATCACCACGTCGGCGCTCCAGATGGGCGACGCCACCATCGAGCGGGGCGTGTTCGTGCTGACGTGCCTGGCCGCCGCCAACCGCGACGCGGGCAAGTGGGGGGCGACGGCCCAGGACCTCGACCTCGGGCGGCCGGGCGCGGCCCAGCACCTGGCCTTCGGGTCGGGGATCCACCACTGCCTGGGCGCGGCGCTGGCCCGGCTGGAGGGACGCATCGCCATGGGCACGCTCATCCGGCGGTTCCCCGAGCTGGAGCCCGCCGGCGACACCCCGGCGTGGAACGGGCGCCTCGTCCTCCGGGGCCTCGACTCCCTCCCCGTCACCCTGGGCCGCTGACGACCCCTCACGGTTCCGCGGCCGGAATAGTTGCGAGCGCAACTAGGTTGTGAGCAGGGACTCGCTCCCCGAGACCGCCCGGAGGCCGCCATGCCCGCAGTGACCGTCGACAACCCGCTCGTGCTCCCGCGGATCGCCCGCCCCGACCCGGCGACGACGGTCGCCCGGCCCGCGCTGCGGACCGTCCCCGCGCACCATGCCATCGAGGGCGCGGGGTTCGAGGTGTGGCGCCCGTTCCCGGGTGGCCTCGGGCTGCACGAGACCGACCCCTTCCTGCTCCTCGACCAGCTCGGCCCGGTGGAGTACGGCCCCAACGAGGCGGTCGGCGCGCCGTGGCACCCGCACCGCGGCTTCGAGACCGTGACCTACGTGCTCGACGGCGAGATCGCGCACCACGACTCCAACGGCGGTGGCGGGGTCATCGGTGAGGGCGACACGCAGTGGATGACCGCGGGTGGCGGCATCCTGCACGACGAGGTGCCCAGCGAGCGGGCGCTCCGCGAGGGCGGACCGTCGCACGGGGTGCAGCTGTGGGTGAACCTCCCGTCGCAGCTGAAGTTCACGCCGCCGCGCTACCAGGCGCTGACCGGCGACGGCCTCGTGCTGTTGTCGAGCGTCGACGGTGGCGCGCTGGTGCGCCTCATCGCCGGCGACCTCGCCGGGCACCGCGGCCCGGGCGACACCCACACGCCGATCACCTACGCGCACGCGACCATCTCGCCCGGCGCGCGGCTGTCGGTTCCGTGGAACCCGGACTTCAGCGCCATGGCCTACGTGCTGCTCGGCCAGGGCTACGCGGGCGACGAGGGCCGGCCGGTGTCCGACCACCAGTTGGTGGTCTTCGGGCCCGGCGACTCGCTCACCTTGCGGGCCGCCGACCGCCAGGAGGGCGCGACCGACGCGCTCGAGGTGCTGCTCCTCGGCGGGCTCCCCATCCGGGAGCCCATCGCTCACTACGGGCCGTTCGTGATGAACACCCGGGAGGAGATCCTGCAGGCCGTCGACGACTTCAACGCCGGCCGCATGGGCACCATCCCCGCCGTCGACCTCGGCTGAGCGCTCCGAACATCCGGCAGTACAGGTGCGTATGTGACCGACTACTGCCGGATGTTCGCTGATTCGAGCCACAGGGCGGCGACGCCGGCAGGGTCGAGGGCGGCGAGATCGAGGTCGCGGTCGAGCGCGAGGTGCTCCATGGCCTCGAAGCGCCGCCGGTAGGCCGCGGCCCAGCCGCGCAGCGCCGACTCGGCGTCGACGCCACCGGCGCGGGCCACCACGACCGCCGCCGCCAACATCTGCGCGAGGTCGGCCTCGAGGTCGTCGCCACCGGCCCGCAACCGGGCGACCGCGGTGTCGATGCGGTCGAGCGCCTCGCCGAGGTCGCCGGGGTCGAGGCCGACCGACGCCGCCTTGCGGAACAGCTTGTGGGTGTAGAGGAGCGACGGCAGCCCGGGGGTGATGCCCTCGACGATCGACGTCGTACCCTTCTCGTCCTTCTTGATCTGCTCCCAGTTGCGCATGACGTCGCTGGTCCGGTCGGCCACCACGTCGCCGAACACGTGCGGGTGACGACGGACGAGCTTGTCGTGGATGCCGCGCGCGACGTCGGCCATGGTGAACGCGCCGGTCTCCTGCGCCAGCACCGCGTGGAACACGACTTGGTAGAGCAGGTCACCCAGCTCGTCCTCCAGCGCGGCGTACGCGGCGAGGTCGATCGCGCCCGCGGCGGGCAGCGCCTCGACCGCCTCCACCACCTCGTACGACTCCTCGAGCAGGTACCGCGTGAGCGAGTGGTGGGTCTGCTCGGCGTCCCAGGGGCAGCCACCCGGATCGCGCAACCGCTTCGCCAGCTGGAACAGGCGCACCATCTCGCGCGCCGCACCCGCGGCACCGGCGTCGACGTACACCGAGGTGAGGTGGTCGGGCACGATTGCGCCGCGGTCGAGCTCCTCGAGCGGCACGGTGACGACCTGCTCGTCGGCCAACCCGAGCCGTTGCAGCGCGGTGACCGGCGTCGCCGGGTCGAGGTGCTCGAGCAGCGCCAGCTTCACGTCGGACAGCACGAAGGGGCTGTCGCACTGCGCGATCAGCAGCGGGCCGGCGAGCTCGGCGCGGTCGATGGCGCGACCGTCGACGACGCGCGCATCACCCTCCATCGGGTCGATGCCGAGGCGTACCCAGGCGAGATCGGCGAACGAGACGCCCGGGACCAGCACGAGGTCGACGTCCGCGTCCCGCAGCAACGCGACGGTGCGCTCGGCGACGGCGGGGCTCCCCGGCACCGCGTACACCACCTCGCCGTGCTCGCCGGCGGCGTCGACCAGCGCGCCCGCGATCTCCGCGTACGCGTGCTCGAGGTCGGGCGCGGCCTCGTAGCGCGCGTCGAACGTCTCGAACTTGACCCCGTCGGCGGTGAGTTCCCCGACCGCCGGATGACGGGCGGTGCGGGCGTACCGCAGCGTCGCGCCGTCGAGCACGCGGCGCGCGACCGGCAGGACGTGATCGGCGCCGGCCGGTCCGAGGCCCACGACGACGACCCGGCCCGGCATCGCGAAGGTCCTAGCCGCCCGCGGTCGTCGCGCAGCCGGTCGGCGCGCACACACCCTGGCGCGGGTTCCACGTGCCGTAGCGGGGGTCGACGCTGACGTCGGCCCGCCGCAACGCCCGCTGCACGAACGCGCCGAGCGCGGCGTCGGAGTCGAGCCCCAGCGCGACGGGGTACGCGAAGTCGTCGACCAGCGACTCCCGGATCGCCTTCGGCAGGTCGGCGACCCGGAACTTGGCGTTGTTGGCGGCCAGCTGCTGGTCGATCACCCTGCCCTGCGCCGCTCTCTCCGCCGCCCCCACCTTCGTCTTGGCCTTGGCGGCCGCCTGGCGGTAGAGCTCGCGGCGGATCTGCAGGTTCAGCCACGTCGCGGTCACGGTGGAGCCGACCGCACCCTTGGTGGTCCTGACGGTCGTCCCGAACAGGGTCTCGACCGCCGACTTGGCGTCGGCGCCGGCGATCTCCTTGAGCTGGTGGTCGACGGTCGCCTGCGACACCTCGGTGCCGTTCACCGCGTACGCGACCGCGCTGCCGTCGACGCCCGACGCGGCGATGGCCACCACGGCGACGACGACGCCGATCAGCGCGAGCACAGCGATGAAGATCAGGGGAAGGCGGCGGCTCATGGCGCTGCGGAGGCTAGCGCGGGCTCCGCGACGGCCGGAATCAGCTCCTGCAGCAAGTCGACGATCGTGGTGGCTACCTCGGCGGCCGGTGCACCGATCGGCACGACCAGCTCCTCCTCCTTCGCCACCGCCTTCGACGCCAGTCTTCGCAGCCGCACCTTCTGCGACTCCTTGAGCGCGAGCCCGGCGATGCGCGCGGTGCCGCGTTGGACGGTGATGCTGCGGATGCCGAGGCGCACGCACTCGACGCGCAGCCGCGCCACGTCGAGCAGCGCGACGGCGGGCGGCGGCGGCGGGCCGTAGCGGTCCTCCCACTCGGCCCGGATGTCGTCGACGTCGTCGGTGGCCGCGACCGCCGCGAGCCGGCGGTAGGCCTCCATGCGGACGTCGTCGCGCGCGACGTAGTCGCGCGGGAGGTTGGCGTCGACGGGCACGTCGATGGTGATGTCGACGGGCTCGGGCGCCGGCTCGCCCTTGAGCTCCCCCACCGCCTCGGTGACCATCTGGCAGTAGAGGTCGAAGCCGACGGCGGCGATGTGCCCCGTCTGCGCCTGGCCGAGCAGGTTGCCGGCGCCGCGGATCTCGAGGTCGCGCATGGCGATCTTGAACCCCGACCCGAGGTCGGTGAACTCGCCGATCGTCTTGAGGCGCTCGTACGCCTCCTCGGTGAGCACGCGGTCGGCGGGATGGAACAGGTACGCGTACCGCGCGCTGGCCGCGGCGCCCGACCCGACCGCGCAATTGGTAGAGCTGGGCGAGGCCGAGCAGATCGGAGCGGTCGACCACCAACGTGTTCACCGTCGGCATGTCGATGCCGCTCTCGACGATCGTCGTGCACACGAGCACGTCGAACTCGTGCTCCCAGAAGTCGAGCACTACCCGTTCGAGCCGGCCTTCGTCCATCTGCCCATGGGCCACCGCGACGCGCGCCTCGGGCACGAGGGCGCGCACGTTCTCGGCCACGAGCTCGATGTCGCGCACGCGGTTGTGCACGAAGAACACCTGCCCCTCTCGCAGCAGCTCGCGCCGGATGGCCTCGGCCGCGGCGCGGTCGTCGTACTCACCGACGTAGGTGAGGATCGGCTGGCGGTCCTCCGGCGGTGTGTTCACCAGCGAGAGGTCGCGGATGCCGGTCAGCGACAGCTCGAGCGTGCGCGGGATCGGTGTGGCCGTCAACGTGAGCACGTCGACATCGGTGGACAGCTGCTTGATCAGCTCCTTGTGCTGCACGCCGAAGCGCTGCTCCTCGTCGACGACGAGCAAACCGAGGTTCTTCGGCTTCACGTCGGCCGAGAGCAGCCGGTGCGTGCCGATCAGCACGTCGACCGACCCGGACTCGAAGTCGCGCACGACTGCCGCCTGTTCCTTCGGGCTGAGGAACCGCGACAGCACCTCGACCCGGACGGGGTAGTTGGCGAAGCGCTCGCGGAACGTCTGGCCGTGCTGCCCGGCGAGCAACGTCGTGGGCACCAGCACGACGACCTGGGTGCCGTCCTGCACCGCCTTGAACGCGGCGCGCACCGCGACCTCGGTCTTGCCGTAGCCGACGTCGCCGCACACCAGCCGGTCCATCGGGACCGCGCGCTCCATGTCGCCCTTGACGTCGTGGATCGCCTGCAACTGGTCGGGCGTCTCCTCGAACGGGAACGCCTCCTCGATCTCGTGCTGCCACGGCGTGTCGGGACCGAAGGCACGCCCCCGCGTCGCCAGCCGCTGGCGGTACAGCACCACCAGCTCCTCGGCGATCTCGCGTACCGCGCTGCGGACGCGCGCCCGCTGCTTCTCGAAGTCGGCGCCGCCCATGCGGTTCAGCGTGGGGGTCTCGCCGCCGGTGTACTTCCGGACCAGGCCCACCTGGTCGGTGGGCACGTAGACCTTGCCGTCCTTGAACTCGAGCCACAGGTAGTCGCGCTCGATGCCGCCCATGCCGAGCGCCTTCATCTCCACGTAGCGACCCACCCCGTGCTGGTAGTGCACGACGTAGTCGCCCGGTTCGAGCGCGTCGTAGTAGTCGTGACCGCGGCGCGCGCCGCGCGCCCGGCGGTGCACACGTCGACGACCGGTGAGGTCGGCCTCCGCCACCAGCGCGAGCTGCGCGCCCGGGAGGATGACGCCGCGTTCCAGTGGCGCGACCAGCACCCGCACCGCGCCCGGCGCCGGTGCGCCCGGCGTGACGTCGAGGCCCTCCCCGGCGAGCACGTCGTGCAGCCGCTGCGCCGAACCGGTCCCCTCGGCCGCGAGGACGACGCGAAAGCCCTCGCCGGCGAGCGCGCGCAACCGGCGCGCGAGCGCGTCGGCGTCGCCGACCACCGGGTCGAACGCGCTCGCGGCGAGGCGCGGCGTGTCGGGGTGGTCGGGCGTCGCCAGCAACGACACTGCACCCGCGCCGGTGTGCGCGAGCAGTCGGTCGAAGTCCAGCGAGAGGCGGGGCAGGTCACGTTCGGCGCCCGCGCCCCACGTGACCGCGAGCGTCGCCGCCAACGAGGCCTCCTCGTCGAGCAGCTCCTGGGCGCGGTCGCGCATGCGCTTCGGCTCCACCAGCATCGCGAGCGCGGTGTCGGGCAGCAGGTCGGTGAGCAACCGCTCCTGGTCCGTGAGCCACGGCAGCCACGACTCCATGCCGTCGAACAGCTGCCCGTCGGCCAGCCGGTCCCACTGCTCACGGCCCCAGGGCTGCTGCGCGACCAGCCGAGCGGCGCGTTCGCGCACCTCGTCGGTCGGGAGCAGCTCGCGCGTCGGGAAGATGCACACCTCGTCGACGTCGTGGGTCGAGCGCTGGTCGGCCACCGAGAACGCCGACAGGCGGTCGACCTCGTCACCCCAGAGGTCGATGCGCACCGGATGATCGTCGGTCGACGGGTACACGTCGACGATCGAGCCGCGCACCGCCACCTCGCCTCGCGCCTCGACCTGGTACTCGCGCCGGTAGCCGCCGGCGACGAGGCGGGCGACCAGCTCGTCGCGGTCGACCCGGTCGCCGGGGCGCACCACCACCGGCTCGACAACCTCGACGTGCGGGCCGAGACGCTGCACCAGCGCCCGCACCGGCGCCACGATCACCTGCGGCGGGATGCCCGACCGCAACCGCCACATCACCCGCAGGCGACGGCCCATCGTCTCGAACGACGGCGACACGCGCTCGAACGGCAGCGTCTCCCACGCCGGGAAGTACTCCACCTCGCCCGCGCCGAGGAACTGGGCCAGGTCGCGCACCAGGCGCTCGGCCTCGGCGCCGGTGGGCACGGCGAGGAGCAACGGCCGGCGGGTGGTCACGTCGGCCAGGGCGGCCACGAACAACGCCCGGGCGGCGTCGGGCACCGCCACCGTCGGCCGCCGGCTGATGACCGCGCGCAACGCCGGCTCCTCGGCGAGGAGCGGGGCGAGGCTGGCAAGGGGTGGGGTGATGTCGGTCACGTGCGCGCAAACGACCCGGGTGCACCGCGCACCCGGGGGTCTGGCTCGTCAACGTACCGCGGCATCCGTTTATTCATTGAAGCGGTTCATGGCCGAGTCGACGCCGTCGGCCGCGATGCACTCGACCGCGTCGGCAGCCTCCTGGATCACGACGTCGATCTCGGCCCGCTCCCGCTTGGAGAACTTCTTGAGCACGTGGTCGACGCCGTGCTCCTTCGACGCCGGCTTCCCCACGCCGATGCGCACCCGGAGGAAGGCATCGGAGTGGAGGTGGGCCTTGATCGAGCGCAGGCCGTTGTGGCCGGCGAGCCCGCCGCCGTTCTTCACCTTCAGGACCCCGACCGGCAGGTCGAGCTCGTCCTGCACGATCACGATCTGCTCGGGCTCGACCCCGTAGCGCCGGGCCAGCGCGGTCACCGCCAGCCCGGAGTCGTTCATGTACGTGAGCGGGATGGCGAGCGCGACCAGCGACGGGCCGATGCGCACCTGGTCGACCCGGGCGCGCTCCTTGCCCTTGCGCAGGCTCGCGCGGTGTCGCGACGCGAGCAGCTCGACGGTCTCGGCCCCGACGTTGTGGCGCGTGCGCGCGTACTCGTCGCCCGGGTTCCCGAGCCCCACCACCAGCAGATCGGCGGCGGTGCCCCGACGCCGGAGCACCGGTTACTCGTCGCCGGCGTCGTCCGAGGCCTCGGCGGCGGGCGCCTCGCCCCCCTCGGCGGCTTCGCCCTCGGCGACTTCGCCCTCTTCGCCTTCCTCGGCTTCGGTGACGACCCGCGGCGCCGCGACCTGCGCGACGACGAAGTCGGGTTCGGCCTGCGTCTCCACGCCGGTCGGGAGCGGGATGTCCTCGACGCGCAGCTGGTCACCGATGGCGAGCTCTGTCACGTCGATCTCGATCGACACCGGGATGTTGCCGGGCATGGCCTCCACGGTGAGCTGGAACAGGAGCTGCTCGAGCAACCCGCCGTCCCTGACGCCGGTCGCCTCGCCCAACAGGTGGACAGGGATCTCGGCGCTCACCGCGACGTCGCGACGGATGCGGATGAAGTCGACGTGCACCAGCTCACCCCGGGTCGGGTGGCGGTGGATCTGCCGGGCGAGGGTGAGCACGCTCTCGCCGTCGACGTCGAGGGTGATCAGCGTGTTGGCGCCGCTCTCCCCGGCCAGGATGTGCTGCAGCTCTCGGGACGGGACGGTGATCGAGACCGTGTCGGCGCCGAGGCCGTAGACGACGGCCGGCACCTTGCCCTGCCGGCGCAGGCGACCCGCGGGGCGTGAGCCCAGCTCGCGGACGCGGCTCGGTGGCGAGGGTGATGTCAGGCATGGCGGAACAGGGCCTTTCAGCCGTGGCGGACGGCTCGGAGTTCGAACCGGTCGAGTTTAGACGTTGTCGCCGCGGAAGATCTCGCTCACGCTGGTGTCGGCGAAGACGGCGTCGAGGGCCTCGGCGATGATCGGGGCGATCGAGAGCACCTGGAGGGTGTCGAACCGCTTGTCGTCGGGGATCGGCAAGGTGTTCGTGACCACCACCTGGCGGACGGGGGCGTTCTTGAGCCGGTCGACCGCGGGTCCCGACAGCACCCCGTGGGTGGCGGCCACCCAGACCTCGCGGGCGCCGCGGTCCATGAGGAGGTTGGCGGCGGAGACGATGGTGCCGGCGGTGTCGATCATGTCGTCGACCAGCACGCAGACGCCGCCGGACACGTTCCCCACCACGTCGGTCGCTTCCGCGACGTTGTGGGTGCCCTTGGGCCGGCGCTTGTCGATGAACGCGAGTTCGGATTCGACGTTGGCGTCGCCGAGGCAGTTGGCGAAGCGACGGGCGAGCTTCAGGCCGCCGGCGTCCGGGGACACGACCACGACGTCGCCCTCGACCTCGCGGGCGAGGTAGTCGGCGAGCAACGGCACCGCGGTGAGGTGGTCGACCGGGCAGTTGAAGAAGCCCTGGATCTGACCGGTGTGCAGGTCGACGGTGACGACGCGGTCGGCGCCGGCCACGGTGAGGAGGTCGGCGAGCAGCCGGGCCGAGATCGGCTCGCGGCCCTCGGCCTTGCGGTCCTGACGCGCGTACCCGTAGAAGGGACACACCGCGGTGATGCGGCGCGCCGACGCACGCTTGGCGGCGTCGATCATCAGCAGCTGCTGCATGATGCGGTCGTTGATCGGTTCGCAGTGGCTCTGCACCACGAACACGTCGGAGCCACGGATGCTCTCGCCGTAGCGCGCGTAGAGCTCGCCGCTCGCGAAGGTGCTCAGCTTCACGTCACCGAGCGGCACGTCGAGGCACTTCGCGATCTCGCTCGTGAGCTCGTCGTTGCCCTGCCCGGCGAAGAGCATGAGCGTCTTCTTCGAGACCAACTCCATCAGCTCGCGCCCTCTCCGCCGCCCGTGCCCGGTTCGTCTCGTGAAAGGGCATCCTCGCGCTTGGCGACCCAGCCCTCTTCGATCGAAGCGGGGACGCCCTTCGCCAACGCCCCCGCGGGCACGTCGCGGGTGACGACTGCACCGGCACCCGTGTAGGCGCCCTCGCCGACCTCGACCGGCGCCACGAGCACGGTGTTCGAGCCGGTGCGGGCGTTCTTCCCGACCTTGGTGCGGTGCTTCTCCTTGCCGTCGTAGTTGGCGGTGATGTTCCCGGCCCCGATGTTGGCGCCGGCGCCGATCTCGGCGTCGCCCACGTAGGAGAGGTGCGGCACCTTGGCGCCCTCGCCGATCTCGGAGTTCTTCACCTCGACGAACGTGCCGACGTGCGCGCCGGCGGCGAGGCGGGTGCCGGGCCGCAGCGACACGTACGGGCCGACGGTGGCGCCGTCGCCGATCTCCGAGTCGCGGGCGACGGTCTGGCGCACGATCGCGTCCTCCCCCACCACGGTGTCGACGAGCTGGGTCTCGGGGCCGATGACCGAGCCCCGACCGATGACGGTGCGGCCGCCGAGCATCGTGCCCGGGAGCAGCTGGACGTCGGGCGCGAGCTGGACGGTGGTGTCGAGGTAGGTGCGGGCGGGATCGGTCATGCCGACGCCCTCGCGCATCCAACGGTCGTTGATGCGCGCCCTGAGCTCCGCCTCGGCCTCGGCGAGCTGGGCGCGGTCGTTGACGCCGAAGGCGTCGGTGGGATCCTCGGCCTCGACGGCGAGGACGACGTGTCCGGCCTGGCGGAGCACCGCCACGACGTCGGTGAGGTAGTACTCGCCCTGGGCGTTCTCGGGGCTGAGTCGCCGCAGCGCGGGGGCGAGCAGGCCGCGGCGGAAGCAGTAGATCGACGGGTTCACCTCGTCGATGGCGAGCTCGTCGGCGTCGGCGTCGGCCTGCTCGACGATGCGGTCGACCCGGCCCTGCTCGTCGCGCACGATCCGGCCGTACCCGGTCGGGTCGGGCACCCGCGCGGTGAGCAGCGAGGCGGCGGCGTCGGCCCGGCGGTGCTCGGTGGCCAGCCGGGCCAGCGTCTCCGCCCGCAGGAGCGGGACGTCGCCGGCCACGACGATGAGGTCGTCCTCGAGGTCGTGGTCGAAGGCGTTGGCGGTGAGCGCCACGCTGACCGCGTCACCGGTGCCGCGTTGGCGGTGCTGCTCGACGAACTCGACCGGGACGTCGCCGGTCAGCTGCTCCTGGAGCGTCTTCGTGACGTGCTCCGCGGCGTGCCCGACGACCACCACGATGCGTTGCAGGGGGAGCAGCTCGAGCGCGTCGAGCACGTGGAGCAGCATGGGACGGCCACAGAGCGGGTGGAGCACCTTCGGCGTGGAGGAGCGCATGCGCGTGCCCTCGCCCGCCGCCAGCACCACTGCGCTCACGGGTCGGATCTGGTTCGCCATGTGGGTCCCTCGCTGCTTGCTCGGGGGTGCTCAGGGGGGCTCGGGGGCGAGGTCTCGAACCTCGACTTGGGACTCCAAAGGACCCCGTGCTGCCGTTACACCACCCCCGACCGTCGTGCCACCACGCTACTCGGGGTGGTCACGGCGGGGATCGACCGATGTGCACTCGACGAGGACGGCCGACTAGCTTGCACCCCGCCATGGGCTCACTGATCAAGAAGCGCCGCAAGCGCATGCGGAAGAAGAAGCACAAGAAGCTTCTCAAGAAGACGCGCTGGCAGCGCAGGCAGCAGGGCCGGTAGGTCAGCTCGCGAGGCGGACGCCGCGCGACACGCTCGTCGTCCCCACTACGGGCACGCGCAACCGCCGGCTGACCTGCTCGACCATCGCCGGCAGGCGGCGGGCGTCGGCGATCGGCACCACGTACGCCGACCCGCTCCCCGCGAGCAGCGCGGGCGCCCCGGTCGCGGCTTCGAGCGCGGCGCGGAACTCCCGCATGCGGGGCTCGAGCGCCTCCGCCGCCGGCTCCAGGTCGTTCACCAGCTCCGGCACGACGTGCGCGATGCGTCGGGGCGCGGGCACCACGCGGTCGGAGTGCGGGCCGCCGAGCTTGTCCCAGGCGCGGTAGACGTCCGGGGTCGACAGCCGGAACGGCGGGATCGCCACCACGAACGCCAGCCCCGTCGGCAGCGACACCGGTTCGATGAGGTCCCCGCGCCCGCGCATCCACGCCGCGCCGCCGCGGACGCAGAACGGCACGTCGGACCCGACTTCGGCGCCGATCGCGAGCACCCCCGCGTCGTCGATGTCGACGTCGAGCAGCTCGCGGACGACGAGGAGCGCGGCCGCGGCGTCGGCGGAGCCGCCGCCGAGTCCTCCACCGGCAGGGATGTGCTTGCGCAGCACCAGCCGGACGCCGTGACCCGAACGACCCGCCCGCACCATCAGCCGCTCGGCGGCGATGAAGGCGAGGTTGCGGTGATCGGCAGGGACGTCGTCGCCGACCTCGGCACGCACCACCTCCACCTGCACGCCGCCTGGCGCCGGTACCGCGAACGCCTCGAGCACGTCGTGCGGCTGGCCGAGCGACACCACCAGCGACTCGAGGTCGTGGAAGCCGTCGGCACGACGACCCAGCACCCGGAGCGAGAGGTTGAGCTTCGGGTAGGCCGTGGCGCGCACGCGCGCCAGCCTCACGCGGCCTCCGCCGCGCTGCGGGCCAGGGCCGCCCACTGCTCCAGACCGAGCGCCTCGGGCCGGGCGGTGGGCTCGATGCCCGAGGCGGCGAGCACCTCGGGCGTGCGGTCGCCGAGCATCGGGACCAACGACCGACGGAGCATCTTGCGTCGCTGCGCGAAGCCGGTCCGCACCAGCGCGAACAGATCGTCGGCCGACGGCACCGCCACCGGCGGCTCGGGGCGACGGTCGAGCCGCACCAGCGCCGAATCGACCTTGGGCCGGGGCACGAAGACCGTCGGGGGGACCAGGCCCACGACCTTGGCGTCGGCGAAGTAGGCGACCTTCACCGAGACCGCGCCGTACTGCTCGTCACCGGGCCCGGCGGCCAGGCGCTCCCCCACCTCCCGCTGGACCATCACCAGGATCCGCTCGACCGGCGGCACCTGCTCCAGCAGGCGGATCACCACCGGCACGGCGACGTTGTAGGGCAGGTTCGACACGCACGCCCACGGCGCCCCCGGCACCCCGTCGAGCAGGGCGTCGAGATCGACGCGGCACGCGTCGCCGGTCTCGACCCGGACCGAACGGCCCCGCGCGTCGTCGGCGGACGAGATCACGCGCCGCAGTACCTCGGCGAGCCGGTCGTCGAGCTCGAGCGCGACGACGTCGTGCCCGGCGTCGAGCAGCGCGAGGGTGAGCGAGCCGAGACCGGGACCGATCTCGAGCACCGGCGTCTCCGGCGGCAGCTCCGCCAACGCGACGACGCGCCGCGCGGTGTTGGGATCGGCGAGGAAGTTCTGGCCGAGGCTCCGCTTGGGGTGCAGCCCGTGCTCGTCGAGGAGCGCGTGGACCGTCGCCGGAGTGAGCATCGCCATCCTTGTCGAAACTACCGGCTGTGGCTCCCGCGACTTCGGAAGGTCACATGCTCCACCGCGGCCAGTGCAGCACGTTGTTCGCGCAGCCCCACGGGTCCCAACCCATCTTCTCGTAGATGCGTTGACCCACCGTGATCTGCTGCTCGCGTGTGGCGTACCCGGCGCGCGGAGCGAACTCGCCGCCGCCGAACGCCAACCAGGTCTTCACGTAGATGCCCAGGCCCCCGTCGTAGCCGCTGGGGTTGGGGTCGACGGTGTCCCAACGTCCACCCGACTCGCACTGCGCGAGCTCGTCCCAGTGCGGGTCGGCGTACGTGCCGTATCCGATGATCCGGGACCGCGGCTCGACCGTCGGCACCTCGGACACGATGGTGCGGTCGCCCTTCTGTCCGTTCTCGATCCGCTGGCGGTAGGTGACGGTCTCGGTGCCGTTCTCGCCGTCCTGGATCACCCGGGTCTGACCGATGGGCAGGTCGGGGTCGGGCTGCTGCACGGTGTCGTACGGGATGTGGCGCGTCTCCTGGGTGACGTCGGCGCCGACCCGCACGACCGTGACCGTGGCGCCGTCCGTGAGCACGGTGGTGAGCGCGGGCACGACGAAGTCGTCGCCCTGCAGGTGCACGTTGTACGACTGCAACAGCTCGTCGACGGTGCGTGACGGCGAGTCGAAGGTGAGGCTCTGGTTGTCGAGCTTGAGCGAGCCGCTGATGCGCGTGCGGAAGACGACGGTCGACCCGGCCGCGAGCCGCCCCGGCTGGTTGCGCACCGCGGTGAGCTTGCCCAGCTTCAGCTGCTTGGCCAGGTTCTCGGCGCTGGTCTCGACCGTGCGCACGGTGCGGACGGCGCCGTCGAGGTCGATGGTGACCGGGAACGCCCGCAGCACGTCGACGCGGAGGCCGTCGTGCAGGCTTCTCGACACCGAGGGCACCACGACGTCGTGGCGACCCAGGTTGACGTGCTGCGCCTTCAGGAGGGCGCCGACGGTCTCGGCCTCGGTGCGCATGTCCTGGCGGGAGCCGTCGACGAGGAGCGTGATCTGGGAGCCGCCGGGGGCCAGCAGCCGGGTGACCGCCCAGCCGCCGCCGAGGACGGTGGCGACCACGAGCAGGGCGATGGCGAACACCCGGGGCCCGGGCAGGAGCCCGGTGAGCCGGCGCCGGGCACCCGGCGGGGGCGTGGCGTCCTCCAAGAGCTCGGTGACCGGCGGGAGCTCCTCCATGCTGGGGAGCGGCAGCCAGGCGGTGGCGTCGTGGGGCTCGGCCCGCGCCGGCGACGGTGCCGAGGACGCCTCGGCCGCGGCGAGGGCGTCGGCGACGACCGCCTCGGCCTCGGCGACCACCGCGGCCTGCACTTCGGGGTCGGGGTCGAGCAGCGCCTCCACCGACGGCAGGTCGTCGACGTCGTGGGGCAGCGGCAGCCACGCGGCCGCGTCGTGGGGCTCCGCCCGGGCGGGCGACGGTGCGACCGCCGCTTCGAGCGCGGCGAGGTCGACGGCGTCACCGAGGTCGACGACCAGCGTCGCCTCCTCGAGCAACGTCTCGATCGAGGGCAGCCCGTGCGGGTCGGGGACCGGGAGCCACGCCGCGGCGTCGTGCGGCTCCGCGCCGCGGGCGACGGGCCGATCGTGCGGGCGATGCGCGCAGGTAGCGCCGTCCGGTGACGGCGGAAATGGACCCGCATGACGGACCCACGGTCCGGCGGACGATGCAATTGCTCGGCGATGGAGAGCGCCCCTTGGTCTGCTCGGTGTCGTGTGGCGTGTGCCCGGCGTCACCCTCGAGCGTTCCACCCGCTTCGGGAGACGAAGCGGTCACGGTAGTCAACCCGGCCCCGTGCGGCAACGATCGACCGGCCGCCGCGCCGATCGTCGCAGGTCAGCGGGGGTGTCCGAAGACCTCGCGGGCGTTGCGGCGGGTCGCGGCGGCCACCTCGTCGACCGGCCGGCCGGAGGCGGCGGCGAGGGCCGCACCGACCTCCACCACCCAGGCCGGGCGGTTCGGCCGGCCGCGGTGCGGCACCGGCGCCAGGTAGGGCGCGTCGGTCTCCACCAGCACGCGATCGAGCGGGACGACGCCCGCGGCGGCGCGCACGTCGTCGGCGTTCTTGAAGCTCACGATGCCGCTGAACGACACGTACGCGCCGAGCTCCAGCGCGCGTCGGGCTTCACCGGGGCCGCCCGTGAAGCAGTGGAACACGGTGCGGGGCGGCACCCCCACGTCGTCGAGGACACGGAAGGTGGCGTCCCACGCATCGCGCGAGTGGATCACCAGCGCCCGGTCGAGGTCGCGGGCGAGCGCGATCTGGGCGCGGAACGCGGCCTCCTGTGCAGCCCGGTCGGAGTGCTCGTAGAAGAAGTCGAAGCCGCCTTCGCCGATCCCGACCACGACGTCGGCCCGGTCACGCGCCAGCGTCGCCAGCGCGTCCCACTCCTCGTCCAGCCGGGACGCGTCATGGGGGTGCAGGCCGACGGTCGCCCGCACTTCGGGGTGCCGGTCGGCGAGCTCGACCGCCCGCCGCGACGACGCCAGGTCGGTCCCGACGCACACCAGCGCCTCGACCCCCGCGGCCCGGGCCTGCGCCACCGTGGTGTCGGGGTCGTCCTCCGCCCCCTCCCAGCCCAGGTGGCAGTGGCTGTCGACCCAGCGGGCGTGGGGCTCGCCGGGGGTCACGACCCGGTGTCGATCCGGGGGAACAGCGGCTCGCCCTTGTCCAGGGGCGAGCCGGCGGAGAGGCCACCCCACCCGGCCGCCTCCGGGAGGCGCTGGTCCTCCGGGACGCCGAGGAGCCCCAGCCGCCGCCAGAGCTCGCGCGAGGCGCGCGGGATCAGCGGTGACGCGAGCAGCGCCACGATGCGCAGTGCCTCCAGGCAGTCCCCGAGCACCGCCGCGACCGCACCCGCGTCACCGGCCTTGTTGAGCGCCCACGGCTGCTGCTCCTCGATGTACGCGTTCGTCGCGCGGATGAGGTCCCACACCGCGCCGAAGCCACCGGAGTAGTCGAGCTCCTCGAGCCGCGCGGTGAGCGCGCCGAAGGCGGTGGCGGCGGCCTCGACCAGCGGCCCGTCGGCGCGCGTGTCGGGCACCACCCCGCCGCAATAGTTCACCGCCATGTTGAGCACCCGGTTGGCCAGGTTGCCGAAGTTGTTGGCGAGGTCGGCGTTGTAGCGCGCCACCATCGCCTCGTAGCTGAAGTCGCCGTCGGGACCGAAGCGCTGGTCGACGAGGAAGTGGTAGCGGAAGCCGTCGACGCCGAACTCGTCGACCAGGTCGGCGGGCGCGATCTGGTTGAGGCGCGTCTTGCTCATCTTCTCGCCGCCGACCAGGAGATAGCCGTGGGCGAACACCGTCTTCGGTGGTGCTTCACCCGCCGCCATGAGCATCGCCGGCCAGTAGACCGCGTGCTGGCGGAGGATGTCCTTGCCGATGAGGTGGTAGTCGACGGGCCAGTAGCGGTCGAACCGGGGCCGGTCGTCGGGGTAGCCGACCGCGGTGCAGTAGTTGATGAGCGCGTCGAACCACACGTAGGCGACGTGGCGGTCGTCCCACGGCAGCGGGATGCCCCACGAGATCGACGTGCGGCTGATCGAGAAGTCGAGCAGCCCCTGTTTGATGAGCCCGAGCACCTCGTTGCGCCTCCCGACCGGCTGCACGCCCTCGGGGTGCTCGGTGTAGTGCTCGAGCAGGCGGTCCTCGTAGCGCGAGAGCCGGAAGAAGTAGTTCTCCTCGGTGACGTGCTCCACCACCGTGTCGTGGATCGGGCAGCGAAGGCCCTCGTCGAGCTCGTCCTCCTTGTAGTAGAGCTCGCAACCCACGCAGTAGAGCCCCTCGTAGCTGTCGAGCTCGATGTCGCCGTTGTCGTAGACCCGTTGCAGCATCTCCTGCACCGCCCGCTTGTGCCGGGGCTCGGTGGTGCGGATGTAGTCGTCGTACGAGATGTCGAGGTCGTCCCACGAGGCGCGGAAGAGGGCGCTGTTGCGGTCGGCCCACTCCAGCGGGCTGACGCCCTGGGCCTCGGCCGCCCGCTGGACCTTCAGGCCGTGCTCGTCCGTGCCGGTGAGGAACACGACGTCGTCTCCCCACAGCCGGCGCCAGCGGGCCAGCACGTCGGCCGCGACGGTCGTGTACGCGTGCCCGATGTGAGGCGCGTCGTTCACGTAGTAGATGGGCGTGGTGACGTAGAACGGCTCCGGCATGTGGCGACCACCCTATTGCCCGAACTTGCGTCGCTTCACCGCGTTATGCGCGGCCAACTGACGCACCTTCGTCCGGTCGAGGAGGTCAGCGGTGCTTGAGGCGCATGGCCGCGTCGTAGGTGCGGCGGCGGGGCACCGTCAGGTCGCGCGCCACGCGGGCGGCGGCGTCGCGGGTCGAGAGTCCCTCCGCCAACGCCGCCAGCACGTGCGCATCGATCTCGCTGTCGCTGGCCGCGGGCGTCGGCGGCGCGGGGGCGAGCACCAGCACGTGCTCGCCGCGCGGCTCGGTGAGCTCCACGTGCCCGACGGCCTGCTCGAGCGGGCCGCGCCACACCTCCTCGTGCAGCTTGGTCAGTTCGCGGGCGACGGCGACCTCGCGCAGCGGGCCGCACGCCGCGAGCAGCTGGGTGAGCGTCGCGTGCACCCGCTTGGGCGACTCGTACAACACGACGGTGCGGGTCTCCGGCACCAGCGCGGCGATGCGCCCGCGCCGGTCGACGCCGCGCCGGGGCAGGAAGCCCTCGAACACGAAGCGGTCGGTCGGGAAGCCGGAGAGCACCAGCGCGGTCAGCACCGCGCTGGGCCCGGGGACCACGTCCACCGGGAGGCCGGCGTCGAGGCAGGCGCGTACGAGGCGCGCCCCGGGATCGGAGATGCCGGGCATCCCGGCGTCCGTCACGTAGGCGACGTCGGTGCCTTCCCGCACCGCATCGACGACCCAGGCCGCGCTCTCCTGCTCGTTGTGCGCGTGGACGGCGCGGAGCCGCCCGGCGGCGGGCACGCCGGCGTGCGTGAGGAGGGCGCGGGTCCGCCGGGTGTCCTCCGCCGCGACCACGTCGGCCATCGCCAACGCCTCGACCGCCCGCGGCGAGAGGTCGCCGAGGTTCCCGATCGGGGTGGCGACGAGCACGAGGCGTCCGGGAGACCCGTCCTGCACGCGTGCACTCACTCCCGCAGCTCCACCCGGTCACCCCGGGTGAGGCGCCAGCGGTCGAACGCGCCGGCCTCGGCCTCGATCACGAACGCGCTGCGCCGGACGACGGGCGAGATCCGCCACGGCGCGAGGGTGCTCGTGCGGAGCACCGTGCCGTCGCCGTCGCAGAACGCGACGTCGATCGGGAACTTCATGCCCACGGTGTGGACGCTGCGGCACGGCCGGAGCACGAGGGCACCGTCGAACCCGTCGCGGTGCATGAGGCCCCGCCGGCGGGCGCGGGCGGTCTCGGCCACCTCGACCGCGGCCAGGACCTCACCGTCGCGCACGAGCCACGCCATCGTCTCGCCTCGTCACACGTTGAACCGGATCTCGAGCACGTCGCCGTCGACGACCTCGTAGTCCTTCCCCTCCACGCGCAACTTCCCCTGCTCCTTCGCCTTGGCCCACGAGCCGATGTCGAGCAGCTCCTGCCAGAAGATCACCTCCGCGCGGATGAAGCCGCGCTGGAGGTCGGAGTGGATCACCCCGGCACATTCGGGCGCCTTCGCGCCCGCCCGGAACGTCCAGGCCCGCGACTCGGTGTCGCCCGTGGTCAGGAACGTGCGCCGGCCGAGCAGGTGATAGGCAGCGCGGGCGACGCGCGGCACGACGCCCTCGCCGAGCCCGAGGCCTTCGAGCAGCTCGGCGCGCGCGTCGGGTTCGAGCTGCGCGGCCTCCGCCTCGAGCTGCAGGCACACGCCCAGTGCTTCGACCCCGTCGGCGACCGCCGCCACCAGCTCGTCGACCCGGTCGAGCTGGTCCTCCCCGATGTTGACGACGGCGAGCACGGGCTTGGTGGTGAGGAGGAACGCGGGGGCGAGCAGCTCGCGCTCGTCGGCGGTGACGTCGGAGCGGTAGAGCGGGACGCCGTCGCCCAGGACGGTGGAAGCGTGCTGGAGCGCGGCGATCTCCGCCGCGAGCGACTTGTCACCCTTCGCCGCCCGCTGCTGACGGTAGAGCCGCCCCTCGACCGACGTCAGGTCGGCGAGCACCAGCTCGAGCTCCAGCGTGTCGAGGTCGGCGCGCGGGTCGGTGTCGCCGGGCACCGAGGGGGCCTCGAACGCCCGCAGCACGTAGAGGATGGCGTCGCAGTCGCGCAGCGAGCCGAGGAACCGGTTGCCCAGCCCTTCTCCCGTGCTCGCGCCCTTCACCAGCGCGGCGATGTCGACGATCTCGAAGCCGGTGTACACGAGCTTCCTGGAGTTCGACATCTTGCCCAGGCGGTCGACCCGCTCGTCGGGGACCTGCGCGAGGGCGACCGCGGTCTCGGTGGTGGAGAACGGGTGCGGCGCGACCACTGTCGACGCGCCCGTCAGCGCGTTGAACAGGCTCGACTTGCCGCTGTTGGGGAGGCCCACCAGGCCGAGACGTTCCACTGTTCGCAGGCTACCGGGACGCCTGCGGCACGGAGCCGGTGACGCGCGTGAGCCTCGGCCGCCCGACCATGGTGCACCGCTCGAGCTGGGTTCGCCCCGGACCGCTTCCACTACGCTCGGCGACTTCTCCGGAGGGAAGCATGAGCAAGAAGACCGCGAAACGGAAGCTGCGCTCGCGCCGCAACAAGGCCAACCACGGCAAGCGCCCGAACTCGGGCCGCCGCTAGGCCCGCACCCCGCGCTCCTTCATCGCATCAGAGCGCTTCGATGAGCACGGTCTGGATGGCCCGCCCGATGCGACCCTGCTCGTCGTGGAGGACGCTCTCCGCGACCCCCATCCCGGTCCGCTCCGGGAACGTGGCCGAGTCGAGCCCCACCCAGGCCCCGACCGGGAGCCGGTGCAGGCTGATGGTGAGGTCGGGATTGATGCACGAGTAGCGCTCCCGGTCGAACGCGGCCGCCACGCCGTTGCCGAAGTCGCCGGCGGCCGCGACCCGCTGGAAGGGAGTGGGCTCCTCGCCGGCCACGATCGGCACCCGCAGGCGCAGCCACGTCCCGGCCGGCCCGGGGGCGCCCCACTCGCCCCGCACCCGGCTGGTCTCGACCGCGTGCCAGAACCCGGTCCCGATGGTCCAGTTGCCGGCGAGCGGCTCCGCCGCGCCCGGCGCGGGCAGGGGCCGATCGGTGCCGCCGACCGGTTCGGTGGCGAACTCGACCGGGTGCTCCCGCAACCGGAGCAATGTCGCCCGCACCACCTCCACCTCGCCGGCGAAGAGCGAGCCCTGCACGAGCTGCACCTTCTTTCCCGGGCGGATCGTGCGGCGCTCGATGCGTAGGGGCGTGAGCGGCACCGGCCGCATCAGCTCGAGGGTGTAGCGGGCCGGGAAGGTGGCGGGACCGGCCTCGAACCCCTCCAGCAGCCCGGCCAGGAGCGCCGAGGGCGCCCCGCCGTGTTGCGCCTGCGGCGACCACGGGCCACGGGCCAGGTCGGTGGGCACCGCGATGTCGCCGTCGACCTCGAACACGTATCCCGGACCGGTCACGGCGGGCCAGCGTACGGGAACCAGGGCCGTCGCCCCACCGTCGAATCAGGCACCCGACCCAGGAGGATCCATGGCGAAGCGCCTGCTCATCCCGTCTCTCGCACTGCTGGCGACGGGCGTCGCCGCGGCGCTCGTGCTCGGGGTGGGCACCGGCGCCGCGGGGGCCGCTACCGCCGGCCGCATGCGCACCATCACGGTGGTGGGGACCGGCGAGGTCCGGGGGACGCCCGACGTCGCCGACCTCACGCTGGGCGTGTCGGGCCGCGGCGCCGAGCGCGACCGACGTGCTGCGGACCATCGCCGACCGGGCCCAGAAGGTGATCGACGTGCTCCACGGGGCCGGGGTCGCCGACGAGGACATCCAGACCAGCGACCTCTCGGTGCAGCCGGTGTTCGACGACCACGGCCGCATCACCGGGTACGAGGCGACCAACACCGTCACCGCCCGCATCCGCGACCTGGCCGGGGCGGGCGGCATCGTCGACGCCGCCGCCGACCAGGCGGGCGACGCCATCCGGGTCCAGGGCATCACGTTCTCGATCGACGACGACAGCAAGCTCCTGGCCGCCGCCCGGACCAAGGCCACCAAGCGAGCCCGAGCCCAGGCCGAGCAGCTGGCCGGCGGGGCCGAGGTCGAGGTCGGTGACGTGCAGTCGATCTCCGAGACGACCGCCGCGCAGCCCCTTTCCTACTCGGGGGCCGCGGCGGACCGTGCCGCCGGCACGCCCGTGCAGCCGGGCAGCCAGGTGTTGTCGGTGTCGGCCACCGTGGTGTTCTCTCTCCGCTGAGGCCGGTCAAGACCGCGGCGCGCCGGTCCGATACCCAACCAAAGGGCAGGATGGGGATCGGCAGCATGAGGGAGTTCCAGAGCGACGACGCAGACCGCATCGTCGCGGCGACGGAGGATCGATCCCGCGCCGTGATCGACGCGCTCGGCGAGGGGCTGATCCTGTGGGACGGCTCCGGTCGCGTGCTCGACTGCAACCTCAGCGCCTCCCGCATCCTGGGCATCCCGCATCACGAGTTGCGGCGCATGCCGTTCGCCGCAGTGATGCAACGGGCGGAGGTGCGCATGGCGCCGCAGTCGGAGCACGGCTCCGACGACCGGCGCACCGAGTCCCCGGCAGAACGGGTGCGCCGCACGCGGCAGCCGGTCGTCAACCAGGTGGTCGGCTTGCTCCGCGCCGATGGCGAGCGCGTCTGGATCGAGATCGATGTGCGGCCGGTGCCCGACGGCGACGATGGCGACATCATCGTGTCGTCGTTCCGCGACATCACCCAGCGCAAGGCCGCCGAGGACCGCATGCGCACGCTCTCGGCGATCGTCGAGACCTCGAGCGATGCGATCCTGCGCCTGTCGGTCGATGGCACCATCGAGTCGTGGAACGCGGGCGCCGAAGCGCTCTATGGCTATCCCGCTGACGAGGCGATCGGCTGCCACCTCGCGATCATCGTCCCCGAGGACCACCGCAACGAGCTGCACCGCGGCCTCGGCGCAGCGCGTGCTGGTCGCGACACCTCGAACCTGCTCACCTCGCGCCGACAGCGCGGCGGCGCCCTCGTCGATGTGGTCGAGACCATCTCGCCGCTCTTCGACGCCGGTGGGACCGTGATCGGCATGTCGTGCATCGCCGGTGACGTCACCGAGCTGGTGGCGGCGCGCGATGCGTTGGCGTGCTCCGAGGAACGGTTCCGCTCGCTGGTGCAGCGATCGGCCGACGTCGCGTTGGTGCTCGACGAGGACGGGATCGTCGCCTATGCCAGCCCCGCGGTCGAGCGGTTCGGCTACCGGCCGGAGGAGATCGTCGGGCGTCCCGGACGCGACTTCATCCACCCCGACGACGTCGAGCGCCACCGGGAGACGGTGCGCGAGACGGTGGCGCGCACCGGCACCGCGACGGTCGAGTGGCGGTTCCGGGTCGCCGACGGGTCGTACCGCTGGACCGAAGAGGTGCTGACCGACATGCACGACACGCCCGCCGTCGGCGGGTGGGTCGCCAACATCCGTGACATCACCGACCGGCGGCAGGCCCAGGCGGAGCGGACCGAGGCGGAGGAACGCTTCCGGCAGGGCTTCGAGCGATCGCCGTTCGGGCTCGCGGTCCTCGACCTCGAGCAGACCTTCACGTCGGTGAACCCGGCGCTGGCCGACCTGCTCGGGCACCCCGTCGACCGGCTCCTCGGTCGTCGTCCCCTCGAGTTCCTGCACCCGGCCGAGAGCGAGAGCGCGCGCAGCGGGATCGAGCGCATCCTGCGCGGCGACGCCCCGTTCTACAAGCGCGAGCACCGCATGGTGCGCGCCGACGGGAGCATCGTGTCGGTGCTGATCGACATGACCGCCGTGCAGGACACCGACGACGCGCCCGGCTACTACTTCGTGCAGGTGCGCGACATCACCGACCGCAAACGCGCCGAGGAGGCGCTCGCGCACCAGGCGCTCCACGACGACCTCACGCGGCTCCCGAACCGGCTGCTGCTCGTCGACCGGCTCTCGCACTCGTTGGCACGCGCGGACCGCACCGGCAGCCACGTCGCGGTGTTGTTCCTCGACCTCGACCGCTTCAAGCTGGTGAACGACAGCCTGGGCCACGTCGTGGGCGACCAGCTCCTCGTCGAGGTCGCGCGGCGGCTCGCCACGTCGATCCGCGCGTCCGACACCGTCGCCCGCTTCGGCGGTGACGAGTTCGTGATCGTACGGGAGGACATCCACGACGTGAGCGAGGCCGTCGACTTCGCCGAGCGAATCGTCACCACGCTCCACGAGCCCATCCCGTTGTCGGGCCGGGAGCTGTACGCGACCACGAGCGTCGGCATCGCCATCGGCGACCACCGCTCGTCCGCCGAGCAGCTGCTACGCGACGCCGACGCCGCGATGTACCGGGCCAAGGACCTCGGCCGGGCCCGCATCGAGCTGTTCAGCCACGAGCTGCAGCAACGGGTCGCGGCGCGCCTCGACCTCGAGACCGCGCTCCGCCAGGCCATCGAGCGCGACGAGCTCGAGCTGCTGTACCAGCCGATCGTCCGCCTGGCCGACGGCCACGTGGTGGGGGCGGAGGCGCTGCTGCGCTGGCATCGGGAGGGCCACGGCGTGGTGCTCCCGTCGGACTTCATCCCCGTGGCCGAGGAGACGGGGATGATCGTGGCCATCGGCACCTGGGCGCTCGACGCGCGCTCACGGAGCTGCGGGCGCTGACGCGTGTGTTCGACTCCGGCGACTGGCCGCTCCTCGCGGTGAACCTCTCGGCACTGCAGCTCCGGCTGCCGTCGGGCCTGGAGATGGTGCGCGATGCGATCCGCTCGTCGCGGGTCGACCCGTCGACCATCTCGCTGGAGATCACCGAGAGCGCGCTGATGGCCGACATCGAAACGTCGGCGCGCGCGATGCACGCGCTGCGCGAGCTCGGCGTCCGGCTCGCGGTCGACGACTTCGGCAGCGGCAACTCGTCGCTCGCCTACCTCAAGCAGCTCCCGGTCGACTCGCTCAAGATCGACCGCTCCTTCATCGACGGGCTGCCCGACGACCCGCACGACCGGTCGATCACCGAGGCGATCATCACCCTCGGGAACAGCCTCGGCCTCACCATCGTCGCCGAGGGCGTGGAGACGGTCGAGCAGTGGATCGCGCTCGACGAGCTCGGCTGCACCGTGGGCCAGGGGTTCCTCTGGAGCCCGCCCATCCCGGCCCGCGCGTTCACGCCGTTGATCACCGGGCTGCGCCGCGCGGCGCGGGCGGCGCACGGCAGCCCGTCGACCCCGTGAGCGCCGAGCGCGGGAAACTAGCGTGAGGGAATGGACCTCACGCCGTTGATCCAACCGGCCGACACCAAGATCCTCCTCGTGGTGATGGACGGCCTGGGCGGCTACGCCGACGCCGAGCACGGCACCGAGCTCGAAGAGGCCGCCACCCCGAACCTCGACCAGCTCGTGCGTGAGGGCACCGCCGGGCTGGTGGAGCCGGTCGGCCCCGGCATCACGCCCGGCTCCGGACCCGGTCATCTCGGCCTCTTCGGCTACGACCCCGAACAGTTCGAGCTCGGGCGCGGCGCGCTCTCCGCCGCCGGCCTCGACTTCGAGCTGCGCGCCGGTGACGTCGCCGCGCGGGGCAACCTGGCCACCCTCGACGCCGACGGCGCGATCACCGATCGGCGCGCCGGCCGCATCCCCGACCCCGAGGCCCGCGTCGTCGTCGAGCGGCTCCAGTCCGAGGTCACCCTGCCCGGCGTCGAGGTGTCCTTCCGCCACGAGCGCGAGCACCGAGTGCTGGTGGTGCTGCGCGGCGCCGGGCTCGACCCGCGCCTCGGCGACACCGACCCCCAGCACACCGGGGTGGCGCCGCTCGCCGCCGAGCCCCTCGACCCCGAGGCCAAGCGCACCGCCGACCTCGTCGCCGAAGTCGACGCGCAGGTGCGGCGGGTGCTCGCCGACGATCCCAAGGCGAACGTCGTGCTGTTCCGTGGCTTCGACACCCACCGGGAGCTCCCGGGCTTCGACACCCGGTTCGGGCTCCGCGCCGCCGCGGTCGCGATCTACCCGATGTACCGCGGCATCGCCCGGCTCCTCGGCATGGACGTGCTCGGGCGGCCCGCCGATCTCGCCGAGCAGCTCGACATCCTGCGCGGCGCATGGGACGACTACGACTACTTCTTCCTCCACCACAAGTACACCGACTCGGCCGGCGAGGACGGCGACCGCGCCCGCAAGATCAAGGCCATCGAGAACCTCGACGCGGTCGTACCCGACCTGCGCGCCCTGTCCCCCGACGTGATCGCGGTGAGCGGGGACCACTCGACGCCATCGCAGATGGCCGCGCACTCCTGGCACCCGGTGCCCGCCCTCCTCTGGAGCGAGCGCTGCGGGCGCGACGACGTCGAGCAGTTCGGCGAGAGGTGGTGCCGTCAGGGCGCGCTGGGCCTGCGCCCCACCAAGGACCTGATGGCGTTCATGCTCGCCAACGCCGGCCGCCTGGCCAAGTACGGCGCCTGATCTTGCTGTCGCCGCCGCGGCGGCGGAGACGAGCGGAGCGAGCGCAGCCGCTCGCCAGCGAGCGAACGCCCGCGGGCCGGGTATCCCGGCCCGCAGTGAGCGAGCGAATCAGGCGGGCTTGATGTTCTGGTTGTGGCAGAACAGGTTGTCGGGGTCCCACTCGGCCTTGAGCGCCTGCAGGCGTGCGTACTTCTTCTCGCCGAACGACGACTCGATGCGGTGCAGCCCTTCGTCGCCGATGAAGTTGAGGTAGGCGCGCCCCGTTGTCCATGGCTTCATCGCCGCCGCGATCGTGCGCGTGTACGCGATGTTCTTCTCGTCGTCGGCCTCGGACTCCCACATCGACAGGAAGTGCGTGTTGAACGGCGCTTTGCGCTCGCCAAAGGCGGTCGCATCTTCCGGCACCCGCGCGATCGCGCCGCCACCGGCGATGATGAGCATCTGGCTGAACGGCGACACAGGGTTGTTCGTGTGCTCCACGAACGTGTCGATCGCCTCGTCCGGGAGCTCGGCGAGGAAGTCGGCCGACCAGTAGTTGCGGCGACCGTGCGGATTGGCCTCGGTGATGAGGTCCTGGACCGCGGTGTACGGCATCGGCCCGAGCAGGTCGAGCGGCGGCGGACCGAACTCGCGCAGGGGCGCCATCACCCGCGCGCCCTCGTCGGGGTCGCCGGC
Organism: uncultured Actinomycetes bacterium; assembly: GCA_963819475.1. Classification (GTDB taxonomy): domain Bacteria; phylum Actinomycetota; class Acidimicrobiia; order IMCC26256; family DASPTH01; genus DASUAS01. The sequence goes on along the minus strand of CAWFWE010000004.1, from coordinate 1,353,852 downwards.
GTAACACACGACGCAGCCGACGATGGGATGACCGCGCACCGGTTCGGGCACGAAGTCGGCCGGCGGTGCGGTGATGAACGCGAGCGCGCCGCCCACCTCATCGGGTGCCGATGTGATGAAGTCGCGCCAGAACCGCACGACGTCACCCGCCATCGGTGCCGGCCACGCGAGGAGCCCACCCAGCACGATCGGGCCGATGGGGTGCAGCTGCAGGGAGAACGCGGTGACGATGCCGAAGTTGCCGCCACCGCCCCGCAGCCCCCAGAACAGCTCCGGGTTCTCGTCCGCCGACGCCTTGACCACGCGCCCGTCGGCGGTCACGACCTCCGCGCCGATCAGGTTGTCGCACGTGAAGCCGAGCTTCCGCTCCAGCCAGCCGCTGCCGCTCCCGAGGGCGAGGCCCGCGATGCCGGTGTCGGGCACCCGGCCGCCGGTGACCGCGAGCCCGTGCTCCTGGGTGGCGGCGTCGAACTCGCCCCAGTTGAGCCCGGCCTCGGCGCGCACCGTGCGCGCCGCCGGGTCGACCTGGATGCCCTTCATGCCGCGCATGTCGACGACCACTCCCTCGTGGACCACCGCGGCGCCGGTCACCCCGTGCCCGCCCCCGTACACCGAGATGGGCAGTCCCTGCTCGCGCGCGAAGTTCACCACCGCGACCACGTCGTCGGCGGTGCCGCACACCGCGATGATCGCCGGGCGGTGGTCGATCATGGCGTTGAAGACGGCGCGCGCCGCGTCGTATCCGCCGTCGCCCGGGGTGAGGACGTCTCCCCCGAAGCCCGGAATGCCCAGACTGGTCGTGCTCGTCGCCATGCGTGTGTCCCCTCTCGACGTCCTGCGGTCGTCCGCCGCCCCTTCTAGCCGACCCGTGCCCGGATCACAACGAGGTGGGACGGAAATCACCGTCCCGCCGCCCGTGACCGATGATCCGAACGGTCTGCGGCTCCGTACCCTTGGTTGAGTGGCCGACGATCCTGCCCCGAGTCCCGCCCCCGAGGCGACCGGCGCGCCCGTCGGCCGACGGGTCTTCCTGAGCCTGCTCGGCGTCGGCGTGGCGGGCGTGCTGCTGGGCGCCCGCGTCCAGGACTGGCTCGAACGCGAGGTCGGCCCGCTCATCGCCAAGGACGGGACCGGGCTGGCGTCGCTGCTCCCGATCGGGCGGTTCCGGATCTACACGGTCACCGGGGGCCTGCCGTCGCGGAGCCGGGCCGACTACCGGCTGAAGGTCGACGGCCTCGTCGAGCAGCCGTACACGCTGACGTACGACGAGCTCGTCGCGATGCCACCGACCAAGCTGACGCGGGACTTCCAGTGCGTCACCGGGTGGCGGGTGCCCGAGGTCGAGTGGAAGGGCGTACGCCTCGCCGACCTCCTCGACCGTGCGGGCGTGCAGGAGCCGGCGACCGCGCTGAGGTTCCATTCCTTCGACGGTGCGTACACCGAGAGCCTCACGCTCGCGCAGGCCCGTCGCGACGACGTGATCATCGCCTACGAGCTCGAGGGCTCGCCGCTCTCGGACGAGCACGGCGGCCCCGCCCGGCTCTACGTCGCGCCGATGTACGGATACAAGTCGTGCAAGTGGCTCGACCGCATCGAGCTCACCAAAGCGGTCGAGGAGGGCTACTGGGAGGTGCGCGGCTACGACGTCGACGGATGGGTCGGCCGTTCCAACGGGCGGGACGACCGTGCCACCTGATCGGCGCATGACCATCGCCGAGGAGCGCGCCGCCCGCAGCGCGGCCCGGCGCGACCGGCCCAAGCCCGAGCCGCCCCTCCTCCGGTTCGACGGCCGCGAACGCGCGCTGCACTGGGTGAACGCCACCCTGTTCGGCATCCTCATGCTCACCGGCGCCGCGCTCTACGCGGGCCCGGTCTCGGCACTCGTGGGCAACCGGGAGCTGGTCCGCACGCTCCACGTCTACTCGGGGATCCTCCTCCCGGTCCCGTTGCTGCTCGCGGTCCTCGGGCGCCGCGGTGCGCGCCTGCGCACCGACCTCGGGCGCCTCAACCGCTGGTCCCGCGACGACGCCCGGTGGTTCCGCCGGCGCCGGCGTGCGGGCGTGGTGCTGGGCAAGTTCAACCCGGGCCAGAAGCTCAACGCCGCGTTCATCGCCGGCGCGGCGATCGTCATGCTGGCGACGGGATCGATCATGAAGTGGTTCGAGCCGTTCCCGCTCGACTGGCGCACCGGCGCGACGTTCGTACACGACTGGTTCGCGCTCGGCATCTGGGTCGCCGTCATCGGCCACATCCTCTTCGCGGTGAAGGACGGCGACGCGCTCGACAGCATGATCGGCGGCACCGTGCCCGCGGCATGGGCGCGCACGAAGGCACCGCTCTGGTACGAGGAGCTGCGGCCCTAACCTCGGCCCCATGGACACCGACACCGCGGTCGCCGCCGCCCGCGACGACCTCGCCCGCGCCCGACACGAGCTCGAGGACCTCGTCCGTATCCCGAGCATCAGCGCCGACCCGGTGCACGACGACGACGTCGACGCCTGCGCGGACGCGGTCGCCGAGCTCATGCGTGACGCCGGGCTCGACGACGTACGCGAGCTGCGGATCGACGGCGGTCACCCGTACGTCGTCGGTGAATGGACGCACCGACCCGACGCGCCCACGGTGCTGCTCTACGCGCACCACGACGTCCAGCCCGCGGGGTACGTCGACCGGTGGTCGTCCGATCCGTTCGAGCCGGTCGAGCGCGGCGGCCGGCTCTTCGGCCGCGGCACCGCCGACGACAAGGCGGGTGCGGTCGCGCACGTCGCCGCGGCGCGCGCCTGGCTCGACACCGCCGGCGAGCTCCCGTGCAACGTCAAGGTCCTGGTCGAGGGCGAGGAGGAGATCGGCTCCCCCGGGCTCGCGGGCTTCCTCACCGCCCACGCCGGGGCCCTCCGCGCCGACGTCCTGCTCCTGGCCGACGCCGGCAACTGGTCGGTCGGGACACCCGGGCTCACCTATTCGTTGCGGGGCCTGGCGGGCGTCGACGTGCGCGTCCGTGCGCTTGACGGCCCGGTGCACAGCGGCATGGCCGGTGGCGTCGTGCCCGATCCCGTGCTCGGGCTGGCGCGGATGCTCGCCACGGTGGTCGACGAGCACGGCGACGCCGCGTTCGACGGCTGCTGGGACGACTACGCCGCGCCCGACGCCGCCGAGCGCGCCCGCATCGAGGCCCTTCCCGAGCACGTCGACGGCCTTCGGCGCGCCTGGGGCGTACGCGACGGCGTGCAGCTCGCCGGCGACCCGTCGATCCCGGTGTTCGAGCGCCTCTGGTTGCGACCCGCGGTGACGGTGATCGGCATCGACGGCCACCCCATCGCCGGGTCGTCGAACCAGATCGTCGCCGAGGCGGCGGCGCGCGTGAGCGTCCGGGTGGGGCGCGGGCAAGATCCGGCGCGCCTCAACGACGCGCTGCGCCGCCACCTCGAACGCCGTGTGCCGCTCGGGCTGGAGGTCACCGTCGAGACACTCGACGAGGTGCCCGCCTGGCACACCGACCCGACCGGCTGGGCGTTCGACGCCGCGACACAGGCGTTGCGCGCCGGCTTCGGCGTCGACCCGGTGTGCATGGGTGTCGGCGGCACCATCCCGTTCGTGGGGCCGTTCGCCGAGGCGTTCGGCGGCATCCCCGCCCTGCTGCTGGGTCCCGCCGACCCCGGCAGCCGCATCCACGGGGAAGACGAGAGCCTCCATCTCGGCGACTGGCAGAAGCTGATCGTCAGCGAGGTGCTGCTGCTCGCCGAACTCTCGGAGAACTCCTAGGAGCCGCCGGTAACCTCGCCCCGATGGCCGTCGATCCCACCACCGTCACGCTGCCCGCCGAGCTGATCCCCGGCGACGGGCGCTTCGGCTCCGGACCGTCGAAGGTGCGACCCGAAGCGGCGCGCGCGCTCGCCGACGTGGGCGGCACGTACCTCGGGACCTCGCACCGCCAGCACGGGGTGCGGTCGGTCGTCGGAAGCATCCGGTCCGGCCTGGCCGACCTGTTCTCGCTGCCCGACGGCTACGAGGTGCTGATCGGCAACGGGGGAAGCACCGCGTTCTGGGACGCCGCCGCGTTCGGCCTCGTCGACCGGCGGGCCGAGCACCTCGTGTTCGGCGAGTTCTCCTCCAAGTTCGCGGCCGTGACCACCGCCGCGCCGTTCCTCGACGACCCGGTCGTGCTGCGATCGGAACCGGGCACGCACCCCGAGCTGGTCGCCGACGCGACCGTCGACGCGTACGCCTACCCGCACAACGAGACGTCGACCGGGGTGATGACCGACGTGCACCGGCCGGGCGACGACGGCCTCGTGCTGGTCGACGCGACGTCGGGCGCCGGTGGCCTCCCGGTGGAGCCGACCCACTTCGACGTCTACTACTTCGCGCCCCAGAAGTGCTTCGCCGGCGACGGCGGGCTCTGGCTCGCGCTGTGCTCCCCCGCGGCCATCGAGCGCATCGAACGACTCGGCGCAGCTGACCGCTGGGTACCGCCGTCGCTCAGCCTCCCGATCGCGCTGGAGAACTCGCGCCTCGACCAGACGTACAACACGCCCGCGCTGGCGTCGCTGTTCCTGCTCGAGAACAGCGTGCGTTGGATGCTCGACCAGGGCGGCCTCGACTTCACCGTCGGCCGATGCGACCGCTCGGCAGAGCTGCTCTACGGCTGGGCCGAGGCGAGCACGTTCGCGCAGCCGTTCGTAGCCAAGCCGTCCGAGCGCAGCCACGTGAGCGGCACCATCGACTTCGTCGACGACGTCGATGCCGCCGCCATCGCCACCGCTTTGCGCGCCAACGGCATCGTCGACACCGAGCCGTACCGCAAGCTCGGCCGCAACCAGCTGCGCATCGCGATGTTCCCCGCGATCGAGCCCGACGACGTCGCCACCCTCACCCACGCCATCGACTACCTCGCCGAAGCACTGCGCTGACCTCCGCGCCGCGCTCATGCCGCGCTCGGTCCGGCTCTGGGTGGTGGAAGTCCGAGTTGCTGGACTTGTTCGGGGGTGAGGTCGTGGCGGTGGACGGTCCGGAGTCCGTCGGGCTGGTTGGGGTTGCCGATCAGGACCCGTTCGCCGTGGGGGACGAGCAGCCGATGGTGGGTGCTGCACACCGCCGCCAGGTTGGCGATGTCGTCGGTGCCACCCCAGCTGCGGGGCCGGAGGTGGTGGACCTCGAGCCCGGCTCGGGTCTCGCAGGTGCCGTAGCGGCACGCCCCGTCGCGGAACAGCACCGCCCGCACGATCTTCGGCGACACGACGGTGAAGCGCTTCCCGACCGCCACCGGGACCCCGTCGTCGTCGACCAGCACCGGTTCGATGCTGGCGTTGGCCCGCAGCTGCTCCAGCAGCGAGTCGGCGATGGGGATCCCGGCGATCTCCGCCGGGCCGTGCAGGGGCAGGTGCACCTGCACCCCCGGCCGGGGCGCCAACGTCGGCGTCTCGGTCTTCGTGTCGGGCTCCTCACACAGTTGCACGAGCGCGTCGGCGGCCCGGTGCTCGAAGCTGTCCCACGCCTGGCCCTTGGCCGGCTTGGCCTGTTCAGTGAGCTTCTGGATCGTCGCTTCGAACGTGGCGCCCATGACATCCGGCAACTGCCCGTGCAGGTGCAACATCCCCTTGTCCGGCGTCCACCACATCCGCAACGACCGCGCCTCATAGCGCGCCCGCGAATCCGCGGTCGACGGCTTCGACGCATTCCGCGCCATCCGGGCCAGCTCGGCGGGAGCCACGTTCGGTGCCCGCCGCGCCCACTCCGCATCCGACGCTTCGTCGGCGAACTTCGTGACCGCGCTCAACTGCTCCGTACTCAACGCACCCAAGTGCGCCGCGGCCGCGATCTCGGGCAACGACTCCAACCGCCGCGCAGTCTCGACCGTGTCGCGCACCGTCCGCGCCGACTCGCCATGCGCGTCCACGGTCGGATCGATCCGTCCCCGCTCGTCGAGGATCCGCACAATCGCCAGCTCCTCGACCCGCGCCTGGCGCTGCACACCGATCAACTCGTCGCGCCGCGCCATCAACCGATCCGTCGGCCAGCACCGCAACTCGTCGAGGTGATCGGCGATGTCGAACATGCACCGATCCAAACACAGGGGTATGACACTCATCCGCCCGAAATCGACCCTCCGCGATGTGACAGCATGCCGCCATGAGATGGGCGACGATCCGGGCCGCCGACGGCACGCATGCCGCGGTCGTCGAGGGTGACGCGCTGCTCGAGCTCGACGTCCCCGACGTCGGCGCCCTGCTGGCGCGCTGGCGACGCGCAGGAGACGGGCATCGTCCACGACCTCGCCACCGCGGACCTCGCGCCCGTCGTCACCTTCCCCGGGAAGATCATCTGCCAGGGCCTCAACTACCGGAGTCACATCCTCGAGATGGGCCACGAGCTGCCCACGCACCCCACGTTGTTCGCGAAGTTCCGGGAGGCCCTGATCGGCGCGCGCGACGACATCGTGCTACCGGCCGCGTCGCACCAGGTCGACTGGGAGGCGGAGCTGGCGCTGGTGATCGGGCGTCGCGTGCGGCACGCCTCCGCTGCCGACGCGGCCGACGCCATCGCCGGGTTCACCGTCGCCAACGACGTGTCGATGCGCGACTGGCAGCAGCGCTCCCTCGAGTGGTTGCAGGGCAAGACCTGGGAGCACGCCACGCCGGTCGGGCCGTGGCTGGTCACCCCCGACGAGGTGGGCGGTCCCGACCCCGACCTCGAGATCCGCTGCGAGGTCGACGGCGTGGTCCGCCAGGCCAGCCGCACCTCGGAGCTGGTGTTCTCGTCGGCCGACCTGGTCGCCTACGCCAGTGAGTTCGTCACCCTGGAGCCCGGCGACCTGCTGCTGACCGGCACGCCGGCCGGCGTCGGCCACGGCATGCGACCCCCCACGTACCTCACGCCCGGCCAGGTGGTGCGCACGGTCATCGGGCACATCGGGGAGCTCGAGAACCGCTGCGTGCCCGAGGCGCCCTGATCCGGGAGGGTGGCCGTCGTCACGTCGGGTCAAGTCGGTGCGGGACCCTCCCGATATCCCCTGCGTGATCGAGCCCAGCCAGGACATCCGTCCCGAAGACATCGGAACCCGACTGCGCGCCGTGCGCGAGCTGACGGGAGCGCGGCTGGGCGACGTGGCCAAGTCCGCAGGTCTGAGTCGTCGGGAATTGCAAGCGGCGGAACGCGGCGCCAAGCGCCTGTCGGCCGACCAGCTACACGCGCTCGCGGGGGCGCTGAGCGTGGATCCCGACGTACTGGTCGGTGTGGGGTTCGAGGGCGAGCTCGTGCGAGCGGGAACCGCCAACGGCCGCACCGACCAGGTCATCGGTCACGACCCGGAGCGGTGGGACGACCCGCCGAACCCGGTCCACGACCTCCCGCAAGCGCTCCCGGTGAACCTGCTCAACGTCGACCGTCGGTCGGACCACGCGACCCGGCTGCGGATCGAGCAGTCGTGGCACGACGTGCGCAACGAGATGCACGAGACGCTCTCGACGTGCACCCGGCTGGTCTCCGCCGGCGCGGGTGACGACGTGCGTCGGCTCATCGAGCGCCTGGAGTACGACCTGCAGGTGCTCAAGACGTCGCGTGTGTTCCAGCGGACCCTTGCCGATCACGAGCAGGCGCTGACCAGGGTGCGCGGCGCAGGAGTCGACGGGTCGAGCGCGGCGCTCGCGTCGTCGGCGCTCGAGTCCCGCTAGCCGGCGGCGCCGTCCTCCACCGCGGCACGAAGGACCTTCAGCAGGCGGTCGTTCTCCTCGACGGTGCCGACGGTGACACGCAGCCCGACCCCCGGGAAGGGCCGCAGCACCACGCCGGCCCGTTCGCTGTACTCGCCGAGGATCGCGGCCTGCTCGGGGAGGGCGAGCCACAGGAAGTTCGCGTCCGACGGCACGACGGGCAGGCCGAGGTCGGCCATGGCATCGGTCAGTCGCGTGCGCTCGCGGATGACGTCGTCGACCCGGGCGCGCATCTCCTCGTCGGCGGCGAGCGACGCCGACGCCGCGACCTGCGCCAGCGCGTTCACCTCGAACGGCACCCGGACCTTCCGCAACGCATCGATCACCCCTTCGGGCGCGATCGCATACCCGACGCGTAGGGCAGCGAGCCCGTACGCCTTCGAGAACGTGCGCAACACCGCGACGTTGTCACGCCCCGCGAGGGAGTCGAGACCGTCGGCGTAGTTCGGCGCGGTCACGAACTCGCGGTACGCCTCGTCGAACACGACCAGGAGGTCCTCGGGCACACGGGCCAGGAAGCGGTCGACCGCGTCGCGGTCGACGCTCGTCCCGGTCGGGTTGTTCGGGTTGCAGACGAAGAGGAGGCGCGTGCGGTCGGTGACGGCATCCACCATGGCGTCGAGGTCGTAGCGGTGCGCGGCGGTGAGCGGCACCTGCACCATGGCCGCGCCCACCTGCATGGCGAGGATCGGGTACGCCTCGAACGAGGGCCGACCGAACACGACCTCGTCACCCGGGTCGCAGGTGGCGGCGAGCGCCATGCGGCAGAGCTCGACCGAACCGTTGCCCACCAGCACCTGCTCCGGGACCACGCCGTAGTGCTTGGCCAGCTGCTCCCGGAGGGCGACGGTGGCGTCGTCGGGATACCGGTTGACGCCACCGGCGGCATCGGCGATCGCGGCCAGCGCCGACGGGAGCGGCGGGAACGGCGCCTCGTTGGAGGCGAGCTTGATGACGTCGCCGATGGCGTACTTCGCCGCCACCGACTCCGCCGAGCGGCCCGGCACGTATTCGGGCATGGCCGCGAGCGCCGCGCGGATGCGAATCATGCGCCCACTCTCGCGCGTGGCCCCGCCGGGTCGGGCGGGAACGCTGCGGTCGGGCTCAGACGCCGACGAGCACGAGCGCCATCGCCGCGAGGCCGACCGCCACGCATCCGGACGCGAACTCGACCAGCGGGTAGCGGGCCGGGATGGTCCAACCGCAGTCGCGGCACCGGCCACGCAGCACGACCCAGGACACGACGGGGATGTTGTCGTAGGCCCGGACCGGGGCGGTGCAGCTCGGGCAGTGCGAGCCCGGGTGGACGATGGACTCCCCGCGCGGGACGTGTGCGATGACGACGTTCGCGAACGAGCCGAGCACGAGGCCCACGGCGAACGCGGCCACGGTGAGCGTCACCAGGCCGGTGGACGACAGCGTGGTCGCGACGATCGCGGTCATCGGTGTCTGGGGATCAAGACATGAGCGGACTCACCGAACTCACTGCACTGACGGACGCGCTCGACCGCACTCGTGATCTCGGCGGCGAGCGCAACCGGCTCGTCCGTGGCGTCGGCGGTGACCAGCCGGACGCAGAGGCTGTCGAGCGCCGCGAGCCGGACCCGGAACTCGTTCGACGCGTGGAGTGAGTTCCGGCGCCGTTCGTGGGTCGTCGGCGGGTGCGACGCGACTCCCGCGTCCTCGATGTCGAGTGACGCGAGTGCCTCGCTCAGGACCGCGTCGTGACCGGAGAGGTCGTCGCGGACGCGGCCCACGAACTCCTCGAGCTCCAGGTCGCCCACGTCCAGAGGGACCTCGTCCTCGCCGCCTTCGGGCGTGGACGTGAGCGTGGCGGCCGACGGCTCCACGTCCGCGGGCACGATCTCGCTCACGTCCACGCCCAGACCACCGGCCAGCGCCCGCCAGTCGTCGTACGTCAGCTTGCCCCGACCGCGCTCGACGCGCAGGATCTCACGGACGCTGAACCCCGACGCCCGCGCCACCTCCGCCCGCGAGAGTCCCCGCTCGAGCCGGAGCTTCCGGATCCGGCGCCCGGGTCGATCGGACGCCGCGCTCCGGACTTCGGCGCTGGCCGCCAGTTCCTCGGCGGTAGTGTTCCACTGCGCGCTCATCAGTGGGTGGGACCGAAGCAAGTGCTCGATCCCGTCTCAGCAGCGTTCGGTTGCGTTGCCTTCATCCAGACGTTTCCGTTCCCGACATTGCCCGACGTTCCCGACCAGCCTCCGCCCGTCGGTGTGGCGTTGAAGCTGTCGGTGCTCACGGTGCACGCACTGTTGGTGTAGACGGTCACGTTGACTGCGCCGGTACCAGTTGCAGTACCAACGACCCTGACCTTGTGCCCGCTTTGAGTGGTGACCGAGGTGATGGTCACCACCGGCCGCGTCTGCGGCTGGGTCGTGGATCCGGCCGCTCGAACTGGTCCCAGTGCTCTCGTGGGTGGCACAGCGCGGTCGTTGTCGTCATTGTGGGGTCCACATCTCGGCGCGCTACCCGTGGTGGAACTGGGTACCGCCCTGCTCTTCGCCTTGGGGGCATGGCTGATCGTCGAGTGAGTCGTCGGAGGAACAGGGCCCCCCGGCGCAAGCGCCGAGGGGCCCTCCCGCCCCCGAAGTGGTGCATTCGCTACCCGGTGAAGTCAGGCGTGGCGGCCACCGCGGCCGGCGCCATCGCGCGGAGCGTCACCTTTTCGTCAGCCTCGGCGTTCGCCGAGGCCGCAGCAATCGCCAATGAACGGCCAACCGGTGCCGCCACGGAGCGCGCGCCCAGCGCCGTCTTCTCGACCCTCACGAAAACCCCTCCTGGCCGGTACGGAACCAGGGGCCGGTTTCGCTTGGCTCCCCACCCGGCGCAGCGACCATTTCATTCATCCGGGTGGATCAGGGCCTCCCCTGTACGCTCCTTCCGTGCTCCCGCCCGAAGGCTACGGAGCGTGACGGAACGTGACACGCAGCAGTATGCCAATCACGGAGAGTGAAGTCAAGGCACCACACAGAGTGTGGCGACAGTCACACGATTGCTCCACGGAGCGTCACAAGGGCCCCAGCACGCCCTTTCGCTCGAGCGCGACGGTGATCCGGCGGGCCGCGTCCGCGGCTTCCAGCATGCCCCCCGGGATCACCAGCTCGGGCGCGAGCGGCGCTTCGTAGGGATCGTCGACGCCGGTGAATCCGGTGAGCTCGCCGGCGCGCGCCTTCGCATAGAGGCCCTTCGGATCGCGCTGCTCGCACACCTCGAGGGGCGTGTCGACGAACACCTCGACGAAGACCAGGCCCGCCGCCTCGTGCAACGCGCGCGCACCGTCGCGCCCCTCGCGGTACGGGCTGATGAGCGGAACGATGGCGATGACGCCGGCATCGGCGAACAGGCGCGCGACCTCACCGACGCGGCGGACGTTCTCCGCCCGGTCGTCGGCCGAGAAGCCGAGATCACCGTTCAAACCGAATCGCAGGTTGTCGCCGTCCAGTGTGTAGCTGAGGACGGCGCGTTCGGTGAGCAGCGCCGCGAGCGCGCTCGCGACCGTCGACTTCCCCGATCCCGACAGTCCGGTGAGCCACACGGTCGCGCCGCGCACTCCGGCGGCGGACCAGCGTTCGTCGCGGGGAACTTCGCTCTCGTGCCAGACGACGTTCGGGCTCGACGCGGTCACGTCACGGAGCGGTCTGGCCGAGGATCATCCCCGCGCCGACGGTTTCGAACGTGCCCTCGTCGATCATGATGAAGCTTCCGGTGATGCGGTTGCGTCGGTACTCGTCGACGAACAACGGCACCGCGGTGCGCAACGACACGCGCCCGAGGTCATTGAGCGTCAACGCCGCTTCACTCTCGTCGCGGTGCAGTGAGTTGACGTCGAGTCGGTAGTGCAACTGCTGCACGCGCGCCTTCGCCGAACGCGTCGTGTGCTTCACGAGATATGTCCCACCCGCGCGCATCGGTTGCTCACTGAACCAGCACACCATTGCGTCGACATCCTGCGTGACCGTGGGCAGGTTGTTCGGACGCGCGAGCATGTCGCCGCGACTGATGTCGATCTCGTCGGCGAGACGGACGCTCACCGACATCGGCGGGAACGCCTCCTCGATCGGTCCACCGAACACGTCGACACCCGCGACCACCGTCGTGAACCCGGACGGCAATACGACGACCTCGTCGCCCGGACGCACCGACCCGCTCGCGACCTGACCCGCGTACCCGCGGTAGTCGTGATGGTCATGGCTCATCGGTCGGATGACGTACTGCACCGGGAAGCGCATGTCGATCAGGTTGCGGTCAGATGCGATGTACACGTGCTCGAGGTAGTGCAGCAGCGTCGGACCCTCGAACCAGGGCATGTTCGGCGAATGCGTCGTGATGTTGTCGCCGTGCAGTGCGGACACCGGGATGAACGTGAGGTCGTCGATGTCGAGCTTGGTGGCGAACTCGGTGAACTCGGCGCAGATCTCGTCGAAGCGTTCCTGTGAGTACTCGACCAGGTCCATCTTGTTCACGCAGAGCACGAGGTGCTTCACCTGCAGCAACGACGCGATCACCGCGTGGCGGCGGGACTGCTCCAACACCCCCTTCCGCGCGTCGATCAGCACCAGGGCCAGGTCGGCCGTCGAGGCGCCGGTCACCATGTTGCGCGTGTACTGCACGTGACCGGGCGTGTCGGCGATGATGAACTTCCGCTTCGGGGTCGCGAAGTAGCGGTACGCGACGTCGATCGTGATGCCCTGCTCCCGCTCCGCCCGCAGGCCGTCGGTGAGCAGCGCCAGGTTGGTGTAGTCGAACCCTCGGTCCCGGCTCGTCCGCTCCACGGACTCCAGCTGGTCCTCGAAGATCTGCTTGGTGTCGAGGAGCAGGCGCCCGATGAGGGTGCTCTTGCCGTCGTCGACCGACCCCGCCGTGGCGAACCGCAGCATCTCGGCCATCAGTCGTCCCCCATCTAGAAGTACCCCTCGCGCTTGCGGTCTTCCATGGCCGCCTCCGTGAACTTGTCGTCGGCTCGGGTGGCGCCCCGCTCGGTGATCCGGGAGGCCGCCACCTCGGCGATCACGGCGTCGACCGTCGCCGCCGGCGACTCCACCGCCCCCGTGCACGAGGCGTCCCCGACCGTGCGGTACCGCACCGTCATCTCCACCGGCTCCTCACCGTCCATCAGCGTGATGAACGGCGAGACCGCCAGCCACATCCCGTCCCGGCGGAACACCTCCCGCCGGTGCGCGTAGTAGATGGAGGGGATCTCGATGTCGTCGTCCTTGATGTACTGCCAGATGTCGAGCTCGGTCCAGTTCGACAGCGGGAACACCCGGATGTGCTCACCCTTGCGGTGCTTGCCGTTGTAGAGGTCCCAGAGCTCCGGTCGCTGGTTCTTCGGGTCCCACTGGCCGAAGTCGTCCCGGAACGAGTACACCCGCTCCTTGGCCCGCGCCTTCTCCTCGTCGCGCCGGCCGCCGCCGAACACCGCGTCGAACCCGTGCTCCTGGATGGCGTCGAGCAGCGTGACGGTCTGCAGTCGGTTGCGGCTGGCGCGGGGACCGGTCTCCTCGACGACCCGCCCCTGGTCGATCGAGTCCTGCACCGACGCCACCACGAGCTGGACCCCGAGCTCCTCGACCCGGCGGTCGCGGTACTCGAGCACCTCCGGGAAATTGTGGCCGGTGTCGACGTGCATCAGCGGGAACGGGACGCGGGCCGGCCAGAACGCCTTCTCGGCGAGGTGGGCCATCACGATCGAGTCCTTGCCCCCGGAGAACAGCAGCACCGGCTTCTCGAACTCGGCCGCCACCTCCCGGAAGATGTGGATGGACTCGGCCTCGAGGGCGTCGAGATGCGACAGCTGGGTGGGCATGGCTCGAAACCCTACTGGTTTCGTCGGGTTTCGGGCAAGGCGCGCCAGGCGTAGACCACCGAGGACCCGCAGACCATGTCGTAGAGCGATTTGTTCCGTCGGCTGAACAGCACGGTGACGACACCGAGACCCAGCGTCAGTATCACGAGGACGGCCCGCACGCGGGACTGGCCCCGCCGGAGCAAGTCACCGTCGTCGTTCACCACCCGGAGGCCGACGAGCGCCATGCCCGGGGCGCGGCCCGACGCCGACCATGCGCCCGCGAGCACGAACCAGCCGAACGCGAGGACGAGAATGCCGTTCACGAGCTTTCCCGGTTGGGGCATCTCGAAGGGCGAATCGGTCACCACGAAACGCACCGCGCCGTAGACGAGGAGGACAGCGAAGTAGAAGACCACGGCGCTCAGGATGTCGAGGGCCATGGCGACTGCCTGCGAAGCAAAACCGGCGCGCTTTCCTTGCGCCTCGAGTGACCGTTGGTGGCGGATCTGCGCGCGACTCATGAGGGCCCCAGCTCCACGTCGCGCTCGCGCCTCCGGAACATGAGGCGGTCGATCAGGCGGTCGAGCGCTCCATCGAGATCGATCCCCCGCGTGCGCACTGCATCGACCGCCTCGGTCGTGAGCCCCATCGTGGACTCGCGGATGACGCCTCCCAGGTCGATCCGCTGCACGATCGCCTCGACGTCGACGGCGCCGGCGATGTCGTCGACCGGGATCTGCTCGACCACGCGCACGAAGTCGATCTGCGCGATCACGTTCTCCGTGACCTGCTGCACGATCACCGGGATGAGCGCCGCCGCCTGCGCCTGGTTCCGGTTCTGTTCGCGGCGTGCGACCTCGTTCCAGCGCCACAACGCGTCCTCCACCGGCCGGAGGGCGCGCTGCACGATCGCCGGTTGCGCAGCCCGGCGCCGGACCCCGGCCGTGCGCTCGGCCACCGCGTCCACGACCGTCGCCGCCCGGCGTTCGGCCTCGATCGCGAGCCCCAGCACCGCGCCCGGGAGCAACGCAAGTGGACCAGCGGGTTCGGCCTGGTCGGCGGCCGAGCCGTCGGGGACCCGCGCGAACATCGACCCGGCGGCGCGACTCGCCAACCCGAGGGCGCCCAGCCCGAGTTGGGCGCTGCGGCGCAGCACGTCGGTCACCCCGGGCGGCGGCGCGGGCACCGGCGTGGGCCGTGGGATCACGCCCGTCCCCGGTGCTCGTGCCGTGTTCGCGTCGCGCGCAGTCACCTGCGGACCCCCTCGTCTGTCCCGCGACTGTAGAGCGCACGCGTCCCGGTAGCGTCCCGGTCCGTGCGCCGCCGACTCACGTTCGTGCTCGCGGTGGTCGCCGCCGCCGCCCTCGTGCGCACGGCGCCCGTCGGTGCCGCCGACCTGTCGCGCACCGCCGCCCGTCGCACGGTCGAGCGCAGCGTGCACCAGGCCTACCCCGACCTCACCTTCGGCAACGTCGCCTGCCCGGACCACGTCCGCCGCGCCCGGGACACCACGTTCACGTGCACGGTGCAGCTACCGGGAACGTTCCTCGTCGTCGACGCGACGCAGACGAACGGCGACGGGAACGTGTCGCTCACGACGCAACAGGCGGTGATCCCGAGCCAGTTGCTGCGTCAGTTCATCGCGGTCAACTCCTCGTTGCCCGCCACCGTCGACTGCGGCCCGGCGCCGTTCCGCGTCGCCCGGGCGGGCGAGAAGATCGTCTGCGGCGTGACGCTCGCCGACGGCACCGCCCGCACCGTCGAGCTCACCGTCCAGGACACCGCCGGCAACGTGACCGTCACCGCCGTGTCCTGATCACGGGCACGCGGTCAGCCGTGCTCGATGATCATCAGGAGGCCGCCCATCATCGCCGCGTTCTTGAGGAACTGGACGGTCTGCTGGGCGCGGGCAGCTTCGTCCTGCTCCTCCCAGAAGCGGTGACCGGCAAGGGTCGTCGGCACCAGTGAGACCGCCAGCGCCAGCGCGCTCACCCGGGGGAGGATGCCGAGCGCGAGGGCGGTCCCGGCAGCCACCTGCACGGCACCGTTGAACTTCACCAGCTGCTCGGTGTCGGCGTCGATCCCTACCACGTCGGCGATCGCGGGGGTGACCTTCTCGGCCCGGGGCGCCTTGCCCCACGGGTTCCGGAACGCGTCGAGACCGCCGTAGACGAACATGCCGGCGATCAAGGGCCGGGCCACGACGCTGCTGATCGTCATGGCCGTGCCGTACCCGATGACCGTTCCGCGCACTCCCCGTCGAAGGTGGCGCCCTCGTAGGCGGATAGTTACTTCGACCTGAAACCTGGGCGTTGAGTGCTCGCGTTTCGGGCGGCGATAGAAGATGATGACCTCGACCCCTTGTTGCGGAAGGGATCGAGGTCATCGATGTTGCGAACGGTAGGCGATCAGGCGACGTTGTGGGAGTCCATCCTGCCGGCGGCGGTGTTGGGGATGCCGGCAGAGCTCGAGCAGGTGGACCGGCTGCTGGACGATCCGAGGTTCTTCGAGCCGTATCGAGCGTTCTTCCATGAGCGGTTGGGACGGCCGTCGATCCCCATCGAGACGTATTTGCGGCTGATGTTCTTGAAGTATCGCTACAAGCTCGGGTTCGAGCCGTTGTGCCGGGAGGTGGCGGACTCGATCACGTGGCAGCGGTTCTGTCGGATCCCGCTCGGTGGCCGCACGCCGCATCCGACGACGTTGATGAAGATCACCACGCGTTGTGGAGCGGGGACGGTCGACGCGTTCAACGACGCCTTGTTGGTCAAGGCGGCAGAAGCGAGGGTGCTCAAGACCAACCGGGTGCGGGCGGACACAACGGTCGTCGAAGCGAACGTCGCGTATCCGGTGGACTCGTCGTTGTTGGCCAAGGGGGTGGCTCGGGTCGCGAAGCTGGCGCGACGGGCCCGGGCGCAGGGTTTGGCGACGCGGACGGTGGTGCGAGACCGGACTCGTTCGGTGTATCGCCGGGCCCGGGACGTGGTGAACATGTTGCGGCAACGCGGCGACGAACGTCGGGCCCGGGTCGGGCGGCTCAACGCCGAACTCGCGGCGATCGCCCGGGCCGCGGTCCGCGACGCCCGGCAAGTAATCCAGAACGCGAAACGGCAGCTCCGCCAGCTCGGTCAAGGAGTGACGGGTCGCCAACGAGCGATCGTCAACGATCTCAAGGTGCTGGCGGATCGCCTGGAACGCGTGGCGGTCCAGACCCGTGAACGCGTGGTCGTGGGGACCACACCCACGGGAGCGACCCGGGTCGTGTCGCTGCATGATCCGGATGCCCGGCCGATCACCAAGGGGCGTCTCGGTCGTCCCGTCGAGTTCGGCTACAAGGCGCAGATCGTCGACAACGAAGACGGTGTGATCGTGGATCACACCGTCGAGATCGGCAACCCGCCCGACGCGCCGATGTTGGTGCCCGCGATCAAACGCGTCAGCCGACGTGCAGGACGTGTTCCTGATGTCGTGACCGCCGACCGCGGTTACGGCGAAGCGAGCATCGAGGACACGCTCCGAGCACACGGTGTGCGCCACGTCGTGCTACCCCGCAAAGGCAGACCGAACGCCACGCGCCACGAGATCGAACAACGACCCGCGTTCCGCAAGCAAGTGAAGTGGCGCACCGGTTGCGAAGGACGGATCAGCTGCGCCAAACGAGATTTCGGGCTCGCCCGCACCCGCCTCGACACCATCAACGGTGCTCGAACATGGTGCGGACACGGGATCTTCGCCCACAACCTCGTCAAGATCGCCGGCCTCACCCCATGACCCCGACCGGCCAGCACACCCGAAAGACTTCGCCGAACCCACCCAGCCACGATCACTCGCCCGAGTTCTTCAGGTCGAAGTAGTTAGGCTCCGACCAATGGACGACGTTCTGGGATACGTAGGCAAGCACGTGCTGGTCACCGGCGCCGCGTCGGGCATGGGCGAGCAGGTGGCCCGGATCCTGCACGAGCTCGGTGCGAACGTGACCGCGCTCGACCTCAAGCCGGTGTCGACGCCGGTGAAGACGTCGCTCGCCCTCGACCTGCTCGATCAGGCGTCGATCGACGGCGTGGTCGCCGAGATCGAGGGTCCGGTCGACTCGGTGTTCAGTTGCGCCGGCCTTCCCGGGCCGCCGTTCACCGATCTGCAGACCGCGATCGTGAACTTCATCGGCGCCCGCCACCTCATCGAGAGCCTCCTGCCGACGATGCCCGAGGGCTCGTCGATCTCGTGCATCGCATCGGGCGCCGGCGTCGGCTGGCAACAGGAGCTCGAGACCTACGCGCCGCTCCACGCCACGACGTCGTTCGCCGACGCCGTGAAGTGGTGCGAAGAGAACGCGGCCGTTGCCTTCCCGATGGGCGGGTACCGCATGTCGAAGGTCGTGGTGAACCAGTACGTGGCGCTCGCATGCACGAAGTACGGCGAGCGGGGCGTGCGCATCAACTGCCTGAACCCCGGCCCGACGGCGACGCCGATGATGCCGGCGTTCGAGGACGCCGCGGGCAAGGGCACCATCGAGAACGCGCTCGGCGCGATCCACCGCTACTCGCAGCCCGAGGAGCAGGCGTGGCCGATGGTCTGCCTCAACAGCCCGCGGTTCAGCTACGTGACCGGTGAGGCGCTGTGGGTCGACGGCGGGTTCCTCGGGATGTTGTCCACCGGGACGCACCCCGGCTTCGCGATGGGCTGAGCGGCTACTTCACCTTCACGTGTGCCGCCAGCGGCGGTGCGCCCAGCTTGGCGGTGGCGCCGGCGACCACGGTGCCGCGCACGAACATGGCGATGAAGTCGCGGCCGTCGGGGTGCAGGTAGCGGTCGATGCCGGCCGCCCCGTAGAGACCGTTCCCGTGGGCCACGTTGTCGGGCCCGACGTCGTACGAGTTGAAGTTCACCCAGTCGGGGTTGATGTCCATCTCCATCCCCCGCACCGCGCCCGCCGCCACCAGCGCGCTCGCGAGGGCGAGCGGGCTGAGCCGGCCCCCCGCCCAGACGAGGCCTCCGTTGGCGTCGACCCCGACACCGCCGCGCGCGGTGGCGGCCCCCGCCACCGAGGCACCCCACGCGCCCGAGTTCGACGCCGCCGGCGTGGGCGCGCCGCCGTCGACGAGCAGGCCGAGGTTCTGCCGCAGGCCGACGACCTGCTTGGCGGGGTCCTTGTCACGCCCCCACGCGCCGACGGTGTAGGTGCCGTCGGCATACACGATGAACGACGCCTCGCCCGCGACCGGACCCCGGTACGACGCACCGAACGCGATGACTCCGCCGTCGACGTCACCCCACTTGAAGCCGCCGTTGAACGACGAGACGAGGAACGGCCGCTGGTCGGGTGCGACCTGGCCACCCCAGGGCGAGCCGAGCGGGTCGCCGGTGCCGGGGACCACGACGGGGCGGGTGAGCTGCGGGTCCATCCAGGCCACGAACGCGCCGTTGGCCGATCCGGTGTACAGCACGGGCCGGCCGAGCACCTGCCGCCCCGCGGGCGCCCAGCCGACCGAGCCACCGGGCGCCGGCGCCGCGGCCCGGACCGCGGTGGGTGCCGCGGTCTCGGCATCGGCGGGCGCGGTGACGAGCGCCGCCAGCGCCACGACCGCCGTGATCGCCGCGACGCGCGCCAATGCGGAGAGGTACGTGGTGGGCGGAGTCATCCGACCTGTCGCGTGTGACCCTCCCAGTACGGGGCCCGGAGCTTGAACTTCTGCAGTTTGCCGGTTGCGGTGCGCGCCAGCTCGTCGCGCGTCTCCACGCTGGTCGGGCACTTGTAGTGGGCGAGGCAGCCGCGGCAATGCTCGATGAGGTCGGACTCCGTGGCGGTCGACCCCGGCACCAGCACCACGAGCGCCTTCACCGTCTCGCCCCACTTCTCGTCGGGGACGCCGATCACGGCGACCTCGGCGACGTCCGGGTGCGAAGCGAGCGCGTCCTCGACCTCGATCGAGGAGACGTTCTCCCCGCCGCTGATGATCACGTCCTTCTTGCGGTCGGAGATCGACAGGTAACCCTCGTCGTCGATGGTGCCGCCGTCGCCGGTGTGGAACCAACCGTCCACGATCGCCTCCGCGGTGGCCTCGGGCTGCTCCCAGTAGCCCTCGAGCACGACGTTGCTCCGAGCCAGCACCTCGCCCTGCTCGTCGACCCGGAGGCGCGCACCCAACGCGGGTGCGCCGGCGCGACCGAGCTTCTTCGCCCGCTCCGCCGGCGAGAGGTCGTCGTACTCGGCACGGCGCCGGTTGAACGTGAGCAACGGCGACGTCTCGGTGAGACCGTAGATCTGGAGGAACTCCCAGCCGAGCTCGGTCTCGATCCGTTCGATGGTCCGAGTGGGCGGAGGTGCGCCGGCGAGAACGGCCCGCACCCGGTCGCGTCCGGGGACGGGCCCGTCCCATGACGCAGCGGCGTCGAGGACCGCGCTGAACACTGCCGGGGCGCCGCACATCAGGGTCACGCCGTGCGCGTCGATGCGCCGCAGGATCTCGGCACCGTCGACCTTGCGGAGCACGATGTGCTGCCCGCCCATCGCGGTGACGGCGTACGTCATGCCCCAGCCGTTGCAGTGGAACATGGGGAGGGTGTGCAGGTAGACGTCGCGGTCGTTCACGCCGGTGTGCCAGCCGAACGTCGTCGAGTTGATCCAGAGATTGCGGTGCGTGAGCTGCACACCCTTCGGGCGCGCAGTGGTGCCACTCGTGTAGTTGATGGTCGCGGTCGCGTCCTCGTCGGCGTCCCATGGTCGCGGGGTCTCGCCGAATTGGTACAGCTCGGCGTCACTCTCCTCGCCGAGCACGAAGCGGTGCTTCGCGGTGACGTCGGCCAGTGCGCCGTCGAGCTCCGGATCGACGAGCACCACCGTCGCGCCGGAGTGCTCCACGATGTACTGCACGTCGTGCGCCGTGAGCCGGAAGTTCACCGGCACCAGCACCCGCCCGTAGGCGCTCACCCCCCAGAACGCGGTCAGGAGCCGGGCCGAGTTCTGGCTGACGATCGCCACGCGCTCGCCGAGCCCGACCCCCAGGCGCTCGAGGCCACAGGCCTGGGCGCGCGCGAGCTCGGCCATGCGGGCGCCGGTCAGCTCGGGCCAGGGCGTCGCCGGTTGCTCGGGCTCGTCGACCACGAGGCCGCGGCCCCCGTAGACGAGCTCCGCCCGTTCGAGGTGATCGAGAATCGTCAGCGGGACCTTCACCGCGCCTCCCCCTCGCATACCGGATGCCGCGGGAGCATACGCCGGTCGAATCCGCCGCCGGATCGCAGGGCAACCTGCCGGGTATGCGCGCATGACGGCGGTTGGTTCCGTACCCTTGACCCCACCATGGCAAAGCAGAAGTCCGGGTCCAAGAAGTGCGGCCGGGGCGGCAGCCCCAAGAAGGCGATCAAACGGCTGCGCCGGAAGGCGATCGCGACCCTCCGGGAGGCGCGCCTGACCGCGCAGCTGGAGCTCGTCGCCGCGGAGGCCGCCGCCGCGCAGCTGCGGGAGCGGGCGCTCGAGGCCGCAGCCGACGAGACCGCGCGGGTGCGCGCCGAAGCGCACAGCGAGATCGCCCGCCTGCTCGAGCAGGGCCGGCTCGAAGCCGCCACCGGCGCGTTGGAGCAGCGCGCCACTGCCGAGGCGGAAGCGCGCGCCCTGCTCGCCGAAGCGGAGCTGAAGGCGTCGCGCATCGTGCGCGACGCGGAAGCCGAGGGCCGCACGCGACGCGACCAGATCGTCGCCGACGCGATGCAGGAGGCGGCGACCATCCGCAGCACGGCGACGGACGAGGTCGCCGGGTTCCTCCGGCGGCTCGACGACGAGCGGGCCCGGTTGCTCGAGACCGCTCGCGAAGAGGCGGCGCAGGTCGTCAGCGACGCGCGCGCCTCGTCGGCGACCGACTCGGCGCGGCTCCGCGACGCGATCGAGCAGGAGCTGGACCTCAAGGCTCGTCAGGTGCTCGACGCCGCGACCGAGGAGAGTCGCCGCATACTCGAACGCGCGTCGGCCGAGGCCAAGGCCCTCCGGGACGAAGCCGACGCGGTCGCCGCGGCCGCCGCCATCGCCGCCGCGACCTCACCGCGCCCGGCCGCTCCCGAGCCCGCGAAGTCCCGAGACACTGCGGCCGACCCGGCCCCGGCGCCGAACCAGACGACGCCCGGAGTCGGCGACACTGCGGGGTCCTCCACCCCGTCGCCACACACCACGCCGGACGATCCCGGCACGGTCCGCTGGCGCGCCGAGGGCAACCTCACCACCTCGACGGTCGCCGTCGCCCCCGCGGAGGCGAAGCCTACGAACGGTGTCCTCGCCAACGGCATCAAGAACGGTGCCGCGCCGAAGGACGCGACGCCGAAGAACGCCGCGACGCCGGGCACGGCCACTTCGTCCAAGGCTGCCACCGACGCACCGGCACCGGCACCGGCACCCAAGGCCAAGGCCAAGCGCCGTTGGCGGATCTTCGGCCGCGCCCGCTAGGCGTCAGTCCTCGTACTTCCCCGGTCGGTGCTCGAGGTTCGCCCGCACCGCCTCGAGTTGGTTGGGACCACCGATCATGCCCTCGGTCAGCTCCTGCTCCGCGCGCAGGCCGTCGGCCAGCGACGTGGCCCGCGACAGGTCGACGAGGCGCTTCATCACCTTGATCGCGTCGGGGTTGCGGCCCGCGATGTCAGCCGCGAGGTCGAGCGCGGCCGCCCGGGGATCGTCGGCGAGCCGCGTCGCCAGACCCATCGCCTTCGCTTCCTCACCGCTGACGAGCCGCGCCGTGAACATGAGGTCCTTCGCCACGTCGGGGCCGACGAGCGGCGGCAGCAGCTGCGTGCCGCACATGTCGGGCACGATCCCCCACTTGATCTCGAACACGCCGAGCTGTGCGTCCGGTGCGACGATGCGGAGATCGGCCCCGAGCGCGAGCTGGAAGCCGCCGCCGACGGCGACGCCGTGCACTGCCGCGATCACGGGAACCGCGAGCTCGGTCCACGACCGGACGGCCCGGAGCGCGTCGGCGCGCAGCGAGTCGGTGTCGCCGCCCGGTGCCGATGACCGCCCGTCGGTCGGGGGCGCCGCCATCGCCGCGAACAACGACGTGTCGAGTCCGGCGCAGAACGCCTTGCCCTCACCCGAGAGCACCACCACTCGCGCCGAACGGTCGGCCGCCACCTGGTCGGCGGCCTCGATGATGGCGCGGAACATGGCGCGGTCGAGCGCGTTGCGCTTCTCGGGCCGAGTCAGGCGAACGTCGGCGATGCCGTTCGCCACCGTGCACGAGACGCGCTCGCTCACCGGCGTCAGTCCAAGAGCTCGTAGATCACCGGCACGGGCGGCGGGTCCATGCTGAGCACGTCGCTCATCTGGATGCGACCGTCGGTGGCGCGGGCCGCGATCTCCTCGAACACCTTGGTGAAGTCGTCGGCGTCGAGCTCGTAGAGCGCGATGTAGGTGCTGGTGCCCGGGACGGCCTGGGCCGGATCGGCGATCTTGTAGCGCCGCGCCGCCACCACACCTGGGACCTCGCAGACCTCGGGGATGTGGGTCTTCGAGTACCACGTGTTGTACTCGTCGTCACGGTCGGGGCTCGCCGGCTGGGACGGTACGAACATGATGCCCTTCGGCATGGGATCCTCCTCGGTGCGTGGTGACGCCGGCGTCACCCTAAACCTCGTCGCGATCCCCCGTCAGGGCGACGGCCGTGATCGCCGGCGTCGCTACCCTGGCTCGATCGGCAGACGTCTCCGGGGTGCGCTCGCCGCCGGCGCCCTCCTCGTCATCGCGGTCCTGGGGCCGCCCGCCGGAGCATCGCCGTCGCCTTCCGTGCCCGACCCGTGCGTCGGGACCTTCCGGAGCGCCGGGAAGTACCAGGAGGCGTTCGCGCGGCTCGCGTCACTGGGCACCGGCTGGTCGACCGCCGACGGGTACGTCCCGGTCGCGCTGCCCGACGGGCGTACCGCGTGGCTGATGTCCGACACGCTCCTGGCCCCACCGGCGGTCCCGGCGGGCGCGCCGCCCACGTTCGTGCACAACAGCATCGTCGTGCAGCACGGCCGTTGCCTCACACCAGTGCTCGGCGGCACGGTCGACGACCGGCACGATCTCGTACCCGAGGTGTACGGACGAGCGTGTTGGCCGAGCTCGGGTGTCGCGAGCGGCCGTACGCTGCTGGTGTTCTGCACCCTCGTCGAGCAGACTGACGGCCCTCCCGGCTTCGGCTTCCGGGTGGTGGGGACGGCGATCGCCACGTTCATGCTGCCGCACCTCGCGTTTCGCCGCCTCGACCTGCTGCCCTTCGCCGAACCCGCGGGAGTCTCGTGGGGCACCGGCGCAGTCCGGGTCGACGGCACCGTGTACGTGTACGGCGCGGCGGCGGGGAACGGGTACGTCGCGCGCGTCGCCTTCGCGAGCGCGACGACCGGACCATGGCGGTTCTGGACCGGGCGCTCGTGGGGTCGGCGCGGCGGCGCTCGGCGCGATGACGTTTCGCGGCGGTCCGCCGACGCGCCCGACCTTCGTGTCGCGATCGGGTGGAGGATTCGTGGCGGTCGTGTTCCCGCGGCCCTTGCCCGATCCGAGGATCGCGGGGTGGACGGCTACCCGGCCCGAGGGCCCCTGGCGCACTCGCGGCCCGCTCACCGCCGCCGTCGTCTCCCCTGCCCAGTTCGCCTACGACGCGCGCGCAGTCGACCTCCACGGCGCGGGATGGACGATCGTCTACAACGTGAACGACCCGGTCGCGGTGGCCACCGACCCGACGGTGTACGGCGGGCGCTTCATCCGCCCCGCCCCACGCGGTCAGGGAGCGCGGAACTGGTGGAGGGCGGGGTGAGCGCCCTCGCTCACCGTCACGTAGCCCCGGCCGTCGCGCGTGAACCCGATCGCCTCACCCTGGGGCTCCGAGGCGGGTGTCGCGCTCCCGAAGGGCGGGGCGCTCCCCGCGCACGGCGCCTGGGTGAAGGCCTGCGCCAGCGGTTGCCCGGCCGGTCGTGGGTACAGCACGACGGACACGTACGTGCGCAGCGCGATCACGTCGCCCGCCGGCGTCACGTCGGCCCCGGTGACACCGTGACCGGCGCCCAACGAGACCGTGGCCACCTGCGTGAGTGCGGTCGTGCTGCCGCCGGCGAGGTTCGCCGGCGCCCGGAACACCTGCGCGACGCCACCGACCAGGTCCTTCGTCACCACGAACAGGTCGCCGGTCGTGGGGTCGACCAGCAGCGCCTCGGCGTCGTGCGGGCCGTCGGGATACGTGAGGTTCCACGTGACCACCCCGCTGAGGGTCTGCGGCGGCCCCGGCGCGGCAGCCGGATCCACGAGCGGCTCGGCCACGCGGTACACCTGCACCGAGCTCCGCGACTTCGTGTTGTCGCCGATGTCGGCCAGGTAGAGGGAGGAGGTGCCGGCCGACGGGCCCGGACCCACCGCGATGTCCTCCCAGTCGACGGCCACCGCGCCCGCGAGGTCGAACTCGCCGAGGTCGCGTCCGTCGTCCCCGATCGCGAACACCCGCGCGCGATCGCCCGAGTCGTTGTGCACCCACCAGACGCCCGACGCGCGGCGGCCGGCGGCGATGCCCGAGGTCTCGGCGAGCGCGTTCGAGGCGATGGCCCCGGCGGTCGACGCCGTCAACGTGTGCGCGCACGCGGCTTCGAGCACCGGCGGTTTCGGAGGGGGTGGTGGCGGCGGCGGCTGGCACGCCCCGACCGCCGCTGCGACTGCGATCGCAACGAGCGACCCGGCAACTTTCCTGCGCATGCGGTGCGAGCCTACCGAGGTGCCAGACTGCCGCCATGCGCGCACCCGACGAGCTGCTGGACGAGGACCAGGCCCTCATCGCCGACGCCATCCGCGAGCTGTGCACCGGCTTCGACGACGACTACTGGGCCCGCTGCGACCGAGAGCACGAATTCCCCTGGGACTTCTACGCCCGCCTGGCCGAAGGCGGCTGGCTCGGCCTCACCATCCCCGAGGAGTACGGCGGCGGCGGGCGAGGGATCTCCGACGCGGCCGTGATGCTCCACGAGATCGCGGCGAGCGGGGCGGCGATGAACGGTTGCTCGGCGGTGCACCTCACCGTCTTCGGGCTGAATCCGGTCGTGAAGTTCGGGAACGACCGCTTGAAGGAGGCGTTCCTGCCGCGGGCCGCGGCCGGTGAGCTCCACGTCGCGTTCGGTGTGACCGAACCCGACGCCGGCACCGACACCGGTCGGATCAGCACCCGGGCCGAGCCCGACGGCAAGGGTGGCTGGCGCATCCACGGGCGCAAGATCTGGACGTCGAAGGCGCTGGAGTCGGAGGTGGTGCTCCTCATCGCGCGCACCGGCGACAAGGACAGCGGCCTGCGCGGCCTGAGCCTCTTCCTCGCCGACCTCGACCGCGACTACGTCGACATCCGGGCGATCCCGAAGGTCGGCCGCAACGCGGTGGCGTCGTGCGAAGTGGCGTACGACGGCCTCCCGGTCGAGAGCTGGCGACTGCTCGGGGAGGAGAACAACGGCTTCAAGCTCCTCCTCCACGGCTTGAACCCCGAGCGGGTGCTGCTGGCGTCGGAGGCGTGCGGCATCGGCGAGGTCGCGCTCGACCGCGCCGTTGCCTACGCCAAGGACCGCATCGTGTTCGACCGGCCCATCGGTGCCAACCAGGCGATCAGCCATCCCCTCGCGCATGCGCACGCGCAGCTGCGCGCGGCGTGGATGATGGCGCTGCACGCCGGGCGCCGGTACGACGCCGGCCTGGAGTGCGGCGAGGCCGCGAACACCGCGAAGTACCTCGCCGCCGAGGCGTCGTTCTTCGCCGCCGACCGAGCGGTGCAGACGCTCGGCGGCATGGGGTACGCCTCGGAGTACCACGTGGAGCGATACTGGCGGGAGGCACGTCTGCAACGCATCGCGCCGGTGACGCAGGAGATGACGCTGAACTACCTGGCGCAGAATGTGCTGGGCCTGCCCCGCAGCTACTGACCGTGCAGCGCGTCCAGGGGGGACGATGACGACCGACGAACCGACCATCTCGACGCCGTGGCGCAGCGATCCCGCCGCCATGACCGAGCGGATCGAGAAGTGGTGGACGGAGCACATGGCAGCCGGCGCCTCGGTCGTCGACGTGACCGCACCCGAGGGCAGCGGCATGTCGAGCGAGACGCTGCTGTTCACCGTGCAACCGGCCGACGGCCCCGCAGAGCGCTACGTCGCCCGGTTGGCGCCACTCGCGTCGCAGCAGTTCCAGGTGTTCCCCGAGTACGACCTCGACCTGCAACGGAAGGTCATGCAGACCGTCGCCGAGCACACCGACGTGCCGGTGCCGGAGGTCCTCACCCACGAGACCGACCCCGAGTGGCTCGGGTCGCCCTTCCTCCTCATGCGCCGCGTCGACGGCATCGTGCCGTCCGACATCCCGCCGTACACCATGGCCGGGTGGTTGTTCGAGGCCGCGCCCGAGAACCAGCGCAAGCTCGAGCGCGAGGCGGTGCGCGTGCTGGCACGGCTGCACGCGCTCACGCCGGAGCGCCACGATCTCGCGTTCCTCGACCGTCCGCAGTTCGCCGCCGGCGCGCTCGATCAGCACCTCCAATACCAGCGCTGGTACTACGACTGGGCGCGCGAAGGCCAGCGGGTGCCGCTGATCGAGCGGACCTTCGCCGCCCTCGACAAGTCAAGGCCGCGCGAAGGACCGACCGTCCTGAATTGGGGCGACAGCCGCATCGGCAACATGATGTTCCGCGACTTCGCGCCGGTCGCGGTGCTCGACTGGGAGATGGCCGCCCTCGGGCCCGCCGAGATCGACGTGGGCTGGATGATCTTCCTCAACCGCTTCTTCGAGGACCTCACCCGCAAGTACGGCATGCCGTGCCTCGACGGGTTCCTCCAGCGCGAGCGCGTCGCCGAGATCTACGCCGAGGAGTCGGGGCGCGAGGTGCACGACCTCGAGTGGTTCGAGATGTTCGCGGCGCAGCGATTCGCCATCGTGTCGATCCGCACGACGTGGCGGACGGTGGCGTACGGCGACGCGGAGCCGCCCGACGACCTCGACGACGTCATCATGTTCCGCAGCCTGCTCGAGGAGATGGTCGAGCGAGCCGAGGCACAGTGAGCGGGGAACTGAGCGGAGCGTCCGCGAGCCGGGTATCCCGGCTCGCAGCGGAGCGTGGCCTGAGCGGCCCGGTGCGAAGCACCGAGAGCGGGGAACTGAGCGGAGCGTCCGCGAGCCGGGTATCCCGGCTCGCAGCGGAGCGTGGCCTGAGCGGCCCGGTGCGAAGCACCGAGAGCGGGGAACTGAGCGGAGCGTCCGCGAGCCGGGTATCCCGGCTCGCAGCGGAGCGTGGCCTGAGCGGCCCGGTGCGAAGCACCGAGAGCGGGGAACTGAGCGGAGCGTCCGCGAGCCGGGTATCCCGGCTCGCAGCGGAGCGTGGCCTGAGCGGCCCGGTGCGAAGCACCGAGAGCGGGGAACTGAGCGGAGCGTGACCTGGGAGCCGCCGCCGCGACCGGACTGGGTGCGTGCCGTCAACGACGGTCGCATCCTTCCCATCGCCGAGGTGGCGGAGATGCCCTTGGCCCGCGACGCCCTGTTGTCCGAGGCGCGCGCCACGTTCGGCCTCGCCGACGGTGGTATCGCCGACTTCGGGAGCGACGACTTCCTCGAGCCCCTCGACGTGCTGCTGCCGGCGCTCGAGGAGGAGGCCGACCTCACCGTCATGGGCCGCTGGATGACGCGGCGCTTCCTCCTGCGCTTCCTCGAGGTGCGGATCCAGCTGGCGCAGTACGTGCGCGACGACCCGGGGGTGGTCGACGAGGAGATCCCCGAGCCGTGGTTCGTGACCGGGGCACCGCGCACCGGCACGACCATCCTGCACGCGTTGCTCGCGCAGGACCCGGCCTCACGCGTGCCCGAGGGCTGGGAGCTGCTGCGCCCGGTCCCGCCGCCCGGTCCCGACCCGGACGAGTTCGCGGCAGACGCCCGCATCCCGTTGGCCGACCGCGAGCTCCGGCTCCCCGGCCAGGTCGCCGGAGAGCTCGACGCCATCCACGTGTACCGGGGTCGCATGCACAAGGAATGCCTGTCGGCGATGTCGTTCGCGTTCCGGTCCGAGGAGTTCACCGCTCGGTACCACGTGCCGTCGTACGTCGACTGGTACGAGCGCTGCGACATGCGGCCCGCGTACGACGCGCACCGGCTCGTGCTGCAGATCCTGCAACGCCGCTTCCGTCACGTGCACTGGGTGCTGAAGTCGCCGGTGCACCTGAGCGCGCTGCCCACGCTCTTCGCCGTCTACCCGGATGCCCGGCTCGCGATCACCCACCGCGACCCGCTCACCGTGCTCGCCTCGCTCACCAGCCTGGTTGCCACGCTGCGGTGGGCGCACAGCGACAAGGTCGACTTCGCCGAGGTCGGCCGGTACCACGAGCGCATGTGGACGGATGCGCTCGACGGTCTGGTCACCGCGTCAACCGACGGTACCCTCGATCCCGCACGCGTGCACCACGTGCACTACGCCGACTTCATGCAGGACCAGATCGGCGTGATCGGTCAGCTCTACACCGCGCTCGGGCGGCCGTTGCCGCCCGACACCGCGCAGGCCATGCGCGACTACCTCGCCGGCCGGCCGAAGGACCAGCACGGTGCGCACGAGTACTCGTTCGCCGACCTCGCACTCGACCCGGTGGTCGAACGCGAGCGGTTCGCGCGCTACCAGCGTCACTTCTCGATCCCGGAGGAACCGCTGCCGTGAGCGCGCGTCAGGGGGCGGGGATCCCGCCGAGCCAGGAGCGGGAGCGATGACCGACGACCTGGCGCGCTGGCAGCAGTTCGTCGGCCGGCTCGACGAGCTCGGCACCGCGATCACTCGGCCGCCGTTCCCCATCACCGACGCCGACCACACCGAGGGGCTCCGTCACCTCGCACTACAGGCCGCTTGCTGGTTGGCCTGGTCGGTCGGCCACCAGGACCCGCGCGCGCCGGCGTTCCAGCGGCAGAACGACCTCGTGCTGCAGTGGGGCGGCCCGAACGCCGACAACGTCTACCGTCACGCCCGCGTCGACCCCTCGCTCCGCTACCGCATCGTCGGCCGGATGCACTCCTGCGAGGACTTCATCCTCGCCATCCGCCGCAACTTCATGCACATGGAGGGCTCGGGCACGATCGCGGAGCTCAGTGCGCACGATCTCGGCCTGGGTCCCGGCGACGACTTCGAGATCCTCCTCGGTGGTGAAGGCGACGAGCCGAACCGCGTGCCGCTCCCCGACGGCGCCCTCTCCGTGTCGATTCGCGAGTACTACTTCGACTGGCAGCCGCGGGAGCCGGCCGTCTTCACCATCGAGTGTCTCGACGCCGACGGCCCGCCCGACCGGTTCTCCACTGCCGACCTCGCCTTCGGGCTCGACGAGGCGGCCACCCACCTGCACCGTTCACTCACCTACTGGAACCAGTACATGCTCGACGCGCGCGCCGGCCAGCAGGACAACGAGTTCGGCGGCGGCTACGACGTCAAGCGGGGGCTCAAGGCGGCGAAGTACGCGTTCTGCTTCTTCGACCTCGCGCCCGACGAGGCACTGGTCGTCGACTGCGACATCCCGCAGAGCCGCTACTGGAGCTTCCACCTCTACAACCTCGCGTGGTGGGAGGCGTTGGAGTACGCGACACGCGTCACCAGTCGCAACCACACGCAGACCCGCGTCTCCGACGACGGCCGCATCCGCGTCGTGGTCGCGCATGACGACCCGGGTGTGCCGAACTGGCTCGACACCGAGGGTCGTCGGGAGGCCCTGCTCACGCTCCGATGGTTCTGGCCGACGGGTGATCCGCCGTCGCCGTCGACCCAGGTCGTGAAGCTGGCGGCCGTGCGGAACGCCGTGCCGCCCGACACGCCGACGGTCGGTGCCGAGCAACGCCGCGCCGAGATCACGGCCCGCCGCGACCATCTCGCGTGGCGCTTCCGCACCTGAGGGCGCATCCACTGCTCGACGGGCGCCGAGCCGAGGTTCTTGGCATTGTGGGGCGATGGACCAGACGAAGGCGCCCGGGCCGCTCGCCGACATCACCGTCCTCGAGCTCGGCGGCATCGGACCACTGCCGTTGCTCGCGATGTTGTTCGCCGACCTGGGTGCCCGCATCATCCGCGTCGATCCGGTGGCGCGATCGGCGACGCGGATCGGCCCCCACCTCTGGATCTTCCGCGGGCAGGAGTCGTTGACCCTCGACCTGGGCCAAGCGGCGGGTCGCGAGGTGCTTTTCCGCCTGGTCGAGTCGGCCGACGTCCTGGTCGAGGGCTACCGCGCCGGGGTGGCCGAGCGCCTCGGCGTCGGTCCCGACGAGTGCCTCGCCCGCAACCCGAAGCTCGTCTACGGCCGCATGACCGGCTGGGGGTCGTCAGGACCGCTGGCCGACAAGGGCGGCCACGACCTCAACTACATCTCGATCACCGGCGCGCTCGAGGCGATGGGAACGAAGGGCACGCCACCGCCGGTGCCGCTGAACCTCGTGGGCGACTTCGGCGGCGGGGCGATGATGCTGGCGATGGGTGTGCTCGCGGCGCTGAACGAGCGACACCGCAGCGGGCGCGGTCAGGTGGTCGAGTCGGCGATGTCCGACGGCGCGCTCGCGCTGATGGCGCTCTTCTACGCCATGCGCGACGCGGACCACTGGATCGACGAGCGGGGCGCGAACCAGCCTCAGGGCGGCGCGCCGTTCTACCGGTGCTACGAGACCCTCGACGGCGGCTATGTGGCGGTCGGCGCGGTCGAGAACAAATTCTACGCCGACCTGATCGACGGGCTCGGTCTCGACCCCGCGCTCGTCGCGACGCAGAACGACCAGTCGCAGTGGACGGACCTCCAGGTCGTGTTCGAGGAGGTCTTCCGGACGAAGACCCGTAGCCAGTGGGAGGACATCTTCGCGACGCGGGACGCCTGCGTCACGCCCGTCCTCAGCATGGTGGAGGCACCTTCCTACCCGCACAACGCGGAGCGGGACTGCTTCGTCGACGCTCACGGCCACCACCAGGTGGCGCCGCCGGTGCGGTTCAGCCGGACGCCGGGCGCGCTCGGCCGTTCGGCGCCGGAGCCGGGCGCCGACAACGATCGCATCCTGTCCGAGCACGGATTCGACGCCGGCGAGGTCGAGAAGCTCCGCGCCGCCGGCGTCATCGGCTGACACCAGGCTGCAGGCCGCCGCCGGGGCTACCGTGCGCAGGTGGTCGCCGAGATGCTGTTCGTCACGCAGGTCGCGCCGTACCGCGACGGTCCCGCCGGCGTGCACGGGGTGCTCGACCAGGCCGCCGTCGGCGTGGCGCAGATCGGCGAGCTGCACGGCCTGGCCACTCGTCGAGTCGTCGACGTCCGCGCCCTGGACGTCGACGTGCTGCGCCGAGCGCGCGCCCTTGCGCTGTTCACGATCGGTGAGACGCCATGGAGCGAAGAACAACGGGACACCATCCGCCGCCGCGTGCGCGACGGCGCGCTCGCGTTGCTCGCCATCCACTCCGCCACCGACTCGTGCTACGGATGGGCTGCCTACGGTGAGCTCGTCGGCGCACGCTTCGACGGGCACCCGTGGACGCAGACGTTCACCGCCGACGTGCTGGACACCGCACATCCCGCGGTCGCCCATCTGGGCGACACCTGGGAGTGGCACGACGAGGTGTACCAGTTCCGCGACCTCCGACCTGACGCCCAGGTCCTGCTGCAGGTTCGCGACGGTCAGCTCGATCTGACTGCGACCGGCGCGCGGCCGCCGTCCTTCGGCTATCCGCTCGCCTGGTGCTTCGACGAAGGCACGGGTCGCGTCTTCTCGACGAGCCTCGGCCACTTCCCGACGGGCATGGGAGAGTCCCGCGTACCTCTGTCATGTGGCCGGGGGTCTGGAATGGGCATTGGCCGCGCCCGGTGCCTGCGCGCCTCAGTGATCGTGCTGTGCGTCTCGCAGCATCCGTGCCATCGACTGCAGCAACTTCCATCCGATCGTGCCGTTCTGCTGCACCAATGGTCGGAACTCCCAATAGGTGAGTCCGTGGCAGACGAGATCGGTCGCGGCGGTGATCGTCGCCATGCGCTCGCCCTCGTCGATGAGCGCGATCTCCCCGAAGTAGTCGCCGGGTCCAAGGGCGCCCCGGTCGACACCGCGTATCGAGACGGTGGCTTCGCCCGAGTCGATGAGGAAGAACGCCGCGCCCCCCGAACCCTCGCGGATCACGGTCTCGCCAGCGGCGAAGCGACGCAGCTTGAAGAGGCGGGCGACCTCCGCCACCTCCTCCTCGTCGAGTCCCGCGAACAGCGAAACTCCGGGCAGGGCCTCGGCCGGATCACCCGCCGTCGTCGCCTCGCTGGTGGTGCGCTCGTGTGACGAGCCCGTCGTCACCGCGCGGCACTGCAGGAGATAGAGCGTCCCGTCGGCGAACGCCCACTCGATGTCACGCGCCTTGCCGTAGACCTCCTCGCAGCGCAGCGCCAGCCGGTTGAGCTCCTGGAGCTGATCATCGTCGAGCGTGACCTGCTCCGCCCGCTCGACCGGGACGTCCTCCTGCACCGTGCCGCCGGTCGGGAGGGATCGGATCGCGATCCGCTTGAGTCCCGGCGTCCGCTCGAGCACCGCGCCGGCGCGATCGACGCGAAACGTGTCGGGGATCACCAGTCCGGCGACCACCGCCTCGCCGAGCCCCCAGCTCGCCTCGATGACGCGCTCGTCGGCGCCGGTCACGGGGTTCTCGGTGAACATGACCCCGGCGACCTCGGGATCGAGAAGCGTCTGGATCACCACGCCGACGCTGGGCCGGGTGAACAGCCCGACGTGTTGGCGGTACGTGATGGCCGAGTCGGAGTTCGCCGACCACCAGATCTCCTGCAGGGCGGTCGGCACCTCCTCGGCCGACGGCACGTTGAGCACCGTGAGGTGTTGGCCGGCGAAGCTCGCGTCCGCACCGTCCTCGTCCACCGCCGACGAGCGCACCGCCAGCGGGACCACCAGGCCGCGGATCGCGTCCGCGACCGCGGCGATCGCATCCGTGTCCTCGGACGCGACCGCCTCCACCACCGGACCGGAGAGCGCGACCCCGGGTGGGACCGGAAGACCGTCGCGGATTGCATCGCCCAGCCCGACCGCCTTGGACCCGAAGACGGCCGTCTCGCGCGCGTCATCGAGCGGGACGACGGTCATCCGAGCACCGTGACCTCGCCCGCCGTTCCGTCGACGCGCACACGGGTCCCGTCGGTGATCCGCTCGGTGGCCTCGCGTGTGCCGACGACACCTGGGATGCCGTACTCCCGGGCCACGATGGCGGAGTGCGACAGCAACCCGCCGTTGTCGGTGACGATCGCGCCGAGCAGCGGCAGCAGGATGTTGAAGGCCTCCGTCGTCGCCGGGGTCAGGAGCACGTCGCCCTGGACGATGCGGCCGAACTCCGCCGGCCCGCCGACGAGTCGCGCCGGCCCCTCGTACACCCCCGGGCTCGCCGCGAGACCGCGCAAGCGGTCGTGCTCGTGCTCCGCGTCCGAGCTACCGAACAACGAGTCCATTGCCAGGCCGGTGGCGCGCATGAGGCGGCCCATACCGGGCGGCAGGCCTGACGGGTCCGGCGGCGGCTCCGGCGGTGTCCCGAGGAACGGGGGCGCGTCCTTCGCGGTGTGGGTGGCGCGGTACTCCGCCCGCGCCGCGAGCTCCTGCGCCGGCGGCGTCTCGGCCCCGGCGAGCATGGCGCACATCTCGTCGACGCCGGCGTCGACGATGTGCTCGGGCTCATCGATGCGGCCGCGGTCGGCGAGGCGACGCCCGGCCGCGAGCGCGGCGCGGCGCATGAGCCCGGACGCCCAGATGTCGCTGTAGACGCCCCGCTCGTCGCGGAGCCGGTACATGAGCCGCGCCTCGGCGAGCAACTCGTCGAATTCCTCGCGGTTCGTCTCGGGCACCTGGCCACGGACGCCGGCGATGAGCTCGCCCACATCGGCGCCCTCGAGGTCGCGACCCGACACCGCGATCCGGATCGACCGGAGCAGCGCGTCGGGCATCTCGAGCGCGGTCGGCCCCGAGATGTCGAAGCCGTCGAGCAACCGGTTGCCGACAAGGTCGAGGTATCCCGTCACGGCCGCGCCGCTGTCGTCCCCAAGCGCGCGGAGCGCGTCGAGCACCGCGGCAGGATCGTCGTCCGACTCGAGCAGCTTCGTCGCCGCCGGGTCCTGGGCGAGCGTCTTGAGCTGCTCCAGCTCCGCCGACCCGCCGGCCGACACGGGCGCTGCCCCGCGCATCAGCCCGAGCAGCTCGGCATGGGAGAGACCGGTCCAGTCGCCGACGTGCACGAGGAAGTCACCGGTCGGGATGATCGCGCTGGCCGTGTAGCGCATGTGTTGGGCGATCATCGCCGCGTGGTGATCGCGGCAGCGACGCAGGTAGTCCGCCAGCTCGTCGTCGGACAGCGATGCCGGATCGACCGACTGGATCTCACGGTGTTGCGCCACCGCGTTCGGCTTGCTCGTCTCGTCCCACTCCCGTAACTGCTCGCGCCAGATCTTCTTGGCGAACACCTCGTCGGCGCGCTCGAGGCGCCGGGGGATCTCCTCCTCCGGCACCGGCTGCACCTGACCGTACGGGAAGCCGTTCACGTATTCTTCCTGTCGGCCGTCGATGAGCAAGCCGTAGTAGCGCGCGAAGTCGCTGGTGCCGCGCTTGAAGGGCCTCGGATGGGTCTCGACCCAGTAGCGCGTCATCGGGCGAGGGAAGTGCACAGGATCGAGCGTCCACGTTCCGGGCCCCGGCGGTTCGAACTGCAGCCCGGTCGTCCCCGCTTCGTCGGTCATCGACCGCCCCCTAGGTTCCTCCGATGCGCCCTGCCGCAGCGGAGTATGGGTCCTGCGCGCGACCCACGCAAGAGTGCGCGAAAGGCACCACTCGGGAGGGCACGCGACCCGGGGACCAGCTCGTCGACCACCCGGCTACAGTCGGGGCACGCCACCCGTCCGGGTGGCCCTCCCACTGCTCTGGTCCTCGGCGGTGCGATCTCCCCGCCTCGAGGTGCAGATGCAAACGCTCTCCGCTCCGCCGGTCGCCGGCGTCGACGCGCCCGACGAGGCGCCCGAACGCTGGGGCTGCGTCCCCGCTCCCCTCTTTCGCCGGGCGCTGTCGCTGCTCTTCCTGCTCGGGCCGCCGCTCACGGCCGTCATCGTGACCGTACGCGCGATCGGCGAGCCGGTGCCATGGCGCAACCTCGTGCTGCTCACGGTGTTCTACTTCGTAGTGGCGCATGGGGTGACCATCGGTTTCCACCGCCTCTTCACCCACCGCAGCTTCGAAGCGCGGCGGCCGCTCAAGATCGTGCTGGCGGTGCTCGGCTCGATGTCCTTCCAGGGTTCGCTCATCGGCTGGGTCGCCGACCATCGCCGCCACCACCGCTACACCGACCGACCCGGCGACCCCCATTCGCCGGTCTCACGTGACAACACGCCCATCGCCGGTTGGCGGGGTTTCGTCCACGCCCACATGGGCTGGGTGTTCAGCAACGCGTCGACGCCGCGAGCCGAGTTCGCGCCGGACCTGCTCGGCGATCCCGACCTGGTGCTCATCGATCGTCTGTTCGTGCCGTGCTGCATCGCGACGTTGGCGTTGCCGTTCGGGCTCGGCTATGCGCTGACCGGCACGCTGGCCGGCGCGCTCGGCGCACTGGTGTGGGCCGGCGTGCTGCGCGTCGGACTCGGTCACCACCTCACGTGGGCGATCAACTCGGTGTGCCATCGCTTCGGGACCCGGCCGTTCCGCACCCGGGACCGGAGCACGAACTTCGCACCGCTTGCGATGCTCACGGGCGGCGAGTCCTGGCACAACGCCCACCACGCGTTCCCGACGCTGGCGCGCCACGGTGTGGACCCCGGACAGATCGACACCTCGGCACGCCTGATCCGATGGTTCGAGCGGCTCGGTTGGGTCACGCACGTCCGCTGGCCGAACCAACTGCAACTCGACGCCCGACGAGTGGGTTGATCCGCAATGTCGGGCCGGCACCTGCATCCTGAGGCACAGATTTTGCCGCGACCGTAGGGTGGCGGCTCCGAGGACGGAGCGACGATGACGAGTGCACATGCGTTCGATCCCGCTCGCGTCGCTCGCGTGACCGGTGCGCTCGCCATCACCCCGGACGATTCCCGCTCCTCGTTGTGCGTCGCCTCGGCGAGCGTCACCCGGGTCAGCAGCGCGGGCGTGGTCCTCATCATGCACGGCCGCGCGCTGGGCACGGTGTGCGCATCCGATCCCGTGGCCGAGACCGTGGAGGAGATGCAGTACACGTTCGGTGAAGGTCCCTGCGTCGACGCGTTCAGCAGCCGGCAGCCCGTCCTCATCCCGGACCTCGCCGCGGTCGAGGTGGTCAGATGGCCCGGGTTCCGCGACGGTGCCCTCGCTGCCGGCATCCGCGCGGCCTTCGGCTTTCCGATCATGATCGGGACGGTCTGCATCGGCGCGCTGGACCTCTATCACGACCGACCAGGGGAGCTCAGCGATGAACAGCTCGCCGACGCCGCCGTCGTGGCGCATGTCGCCGGACGTACCGTCCTCGACTGGCAGTCGGTCGCCGGCGCCGGTTCCCTCGCTCGGCAGCTCGAGCACCTTCCCGCGAATCGGGCGGTCGTCCACCAGGCGAGCGGCATGATCTCGGTCCAGACCGACATCACCGTCGACGACGCGGTGGCGCTCCTTCGGGCGTACGCGTTCTCGACCAACCGGCCGGTCACCGACGTCTCGTCCGACGTGGTGCGCGGCGACATCCGTTTCGGCGGAGGACCGCAACCTGCGTAGACTGCACCGACGAGCCCCCAGGCGGTTGCCATGGCCAACCAACAGCGCCTCGTCGAGACCCTCGTCGACCTCGCCGACACCTTGGTCGACGACTACGACGTCATCGACTTCATGCAGACCCTGGCCGAACGGAGCGTCGAGCTCCTCGACGTCTCGGCCGCCGGGATCATGCTCGCCGATGGCGACGGCCAGCTCCGGCACGCCGCCTGCTCGAGCGAGCAGATGCGCCTGGTGGAGTTGCTCGAGCTGCAGCTCGAGGAAGGGCCGTGCTTCGACGCGTTCCGCCATCAGACCGCGGTGCGATCGGACACCGCGGAAGACGCCGCGAACCGTTGGCCACGCTTCGCTCCCCATGCCCTCGACGGCGGCTTCGTCGCCGTCTCCGCCGTGCCGCTGCGGTTGCGCGGGCAAGCCGTCGGAGCCTTGAACCTGTTCTCAAGCCTCGCCGGGGCCCTCGACGACGACGATCTGGTCGTGGCCCAGGCCATGGCCGACATCGCGACCATCGGGATCCTGCAGGAACGACTCATTCATGATCAGAGCGTGCTCACTGCGCAACTCGAGACCGCGCTCCAGTCTCGAGTCGTCATCGAGCAGGCCAAGGGGATCGTCGCCGAACGCGATCGCATCAGCGTCGACGATGCCTTCCTGCGAATCCGACGCTTCTCGCGCAACACGAACCGCCTCTTGAGTGACACGGCGCGCGGGATCGTCGAGGGGACGCTCGTCGCCGAGTTGGTCCGCGACAGCCGCTAGGAACATCGCTCGCGGCGAGCTCGCGACGCGCCTCCCGTTCATAGCATGAGGGGGCTTGCCCCGGAGGTGCCCATGGACACGATCCTCGCCGCACTCGAACAGCAGCACTCGGACCTCGCGGCACTACTCGATCGCCTCGACGAGGAGGACTGGGAGCGGCCCACTCGTTGCGAGGGTTGGAACGTCGCCGACGTCGTGCTCCACCTCGCACAGACCGACGAGCTCGCGCTGGCCAGCATCGAAGGCCGCTACGCCGACGGGCTCGACCTGCTTGCCGGGGGCAGGGACCGCGCGGGCACGGTCGACGACGGCGCCGCCGCGATCGTGGCGCACGAGCGCGGGATGCCGAGCGCGGCCATCCTCGAGCGATGGCGAACCGGCGCGGCGGCCGTACGGGACGCGCTCGCGGTCAGCGATCCCCACCGGCGGGTGGTCTGGGTCGCCGGTGAGCTGTCGACCCAGACGCTCGCGGCGACTCGTCTGGCCGAGTGCTGGATCCACACCGGCGACG
Source organism: uncultured Actinomycetes bacterium (assembly GCA_963819475.1). Classification (GTDB taxonomy): domain Bacteria; phylum Actinomycetota; class Acidimicrobiia; order IMCC26256; family DASPTH01; genus DASUAS01. The sequence goes on along the minus strand of CAWFWE010000004.1, from coordinate 1,315,357 downwards.
TCGCGGACGCCCTCGGTGTCGCGCAGGAGCCGACCGACGGCATCGAGCACATCGCGCGCCTCGCCTGGCGCACGTTGCCGTACGCGTTCGCGCGGGACGGCCGGGAGCTCGCGGGACCAGTCACGTTCGACCTGCGGGCGCCGAGCGGGAGTCGATGGCTCTTCGCACCCGACGAAGACGCGGCGACGGTGATCGAGGGCGCGGGCCTCGACCTCTGCCTGGTCGCGGCACGACGGGTCGAGCCCGGGGCGACCTCGCTGCGCGGCACGGGCCCCGACGCGCACGCCGTGCTCGATCTCGTGCGCACGTACGCATAGGCGGAGCGAGGACGCCCGTCAGGCAGGCTTGGAGCTTGGAGCCGCGCCCGTCTTGGCGGTCTTGGTTGCGCTCGCAAGATGCGCCAGCGCATGCTTCACGTTGGCGCGAAGCTCGGGCTTGACGTCGTTCATGACGACCGAGATCCCGTACCGATGGACGAGGATCACGTTGTTCCCGACACGCACCATCGCTTCCTCGATGACGCCGGGCAGGTCGGGATCTCGCGTGATGTCGTCGCCACCCCCAGTCCGGTCGGTGTGCGACGCGAAGCGTTGGTCACCAACCTTGGCGAACGGTACCCCCTTGATCATGTAGGTCGTGGGTGGATCCAGTGGCGCGTCCGACCAGCCGGAGGGGCACGACGTGGCCTGTTCCCGATACAGCTTCATGAACTGCTTCGCCGCGGATTCACTCGGGAAGGACAGGGCCAGCTCTGAGACATACGGTCCGTCGCTGTTGGAGTTCAGGAAGTCGACCGCCGCCACGGCCGAAGAGCCCGCCTTCGTTGCCACTGCAGTCACGGTGGGACCGTTGCACACACCTCCGGTGCCGTTGCCCGGAGGTAGCTCCGGTTGCGCGCCGGGAAGCGCCATGAATCCCTGACTCGCCGGGAGATCGGCCAACGTCAAGAGTGCGCCCGTGAGTTGCTCCTGGGTGAGCGGCGTGGACGAGGACGATGCGGCCGACTCGTCCGCGGCGCCGACGACCACGACGCCGAGCACGGCGACCGTGAGACCCAGCACGAGAACGCCCGTGAAGACGCGCGCGAACAGACCGTTCCTTATGGTTGCCCTCCCAGACAAGGGAACGCCGAAGCCGCCCCGGCAGCCGGCTCCGAAGGCCGGCTCGGCGCACTGTACTCACAAATGTCCGAAGTGCTCTGACCGACCGAGAATTTCTCGTCGGGCATGTCGATTTCGCGCCGGGCCCGTTCGACGCAGCAGCGACCGTGGGCGATCAGGACCTGCGGCGAACGAGAAGGAGCGACAGATGCGATTCCTCGGATACACGCTGGGCGACGAGTCGGAGCCGATCCCCCCGCCGAACCCGGAGCTCATGGAGAAAATGGATGCGTTCGTGGAGGAGGCCACAAAGGCGGGCGTCATCCTCGCCACCGGCGGGATCGCGCCGTCGGCGATGGGCGCCAAGATCTCGCTCCACGACGGCGAGTTCACCGTCGTGGACGGGCCCTTCGCCGAAGCCAAGGAGCTCGTCGGTGGCTGGGCCCTGCTCGAATGCCGAGACCTCGACGAGGCGGTCGAGTGGTCGAAGCGCTTCATCGCGGTGATCGGCGAAGGTGAGGTGCGGGTCCGTCCCGTGTTCGGTCCGGAGTGATGTTCCGTTCGGCCTGGTGGTTGAATCGGTGGCGCGATGGCCACCGATTCGACCACCGTCATCGAAACCGTCTTCCGGATCGAGTTCCCCAGGCTCGTGGCGGGGCTGGCCCGCTACGTCAACGACATCGGCCTCGCGGAAGAGCTGGCCCAGGATGCGCTGGTCGACGCGCTCCGGCAGTGGCCCGAGGAGGGAACGCCCCGCAACCCCGGTGCCTGGTTGATGACCGTGGCCAAGCGCAAGGCGATCGACCGCATCCGCCGCGATCGGGTGCTCGAGGACAAGCACGCACAGATCGTGACGCTGAGCCCGAGTGAGCAGTTGCTCCCCGAGTACGGCGTCGACGAGGAGATCGGCGACGATCGGCTGCGCCTGATGTTCGTCGCATGTCATCCGGTGCTGTCGATGCCGGCGCGCGTCGCGCTCACGCTGAGGCTGCTCGGCGGCCTCACCACGACCGAGACCGCGCGCGCCTACCTCGTGCCCGAGGCGACCATCGCGCAGCGCATCGTGCGCGCCAAGAAGACGATCGCGAGTGCGAACGTGCCGTTCGAGGTGCCGGAGGGCGCGGAGCTGGCCGAGCGGCTGGGTTCGGTGCTCGAAGTGATCTACCTGATCTTCAACGAGGGCTACTCGGCCACCGCCGGCGACCAGTGGCTGCGACCCGATCTCTGCATGGAGGCCCTGCGGCTCGCTCGGCTCCTGGCCGCGCTCACGCCCGACGAGGCCGAGGTGCACGGGCTCCTGGCCCTCATCGAGATCCAGGCCTCGCGCAACGAGGCTCGCGTCGGCCGGGATGGCGAGCCGATCCTCCTGCTCGATCAGGACCGTCGGAAGTGGGACCGTCTGCTCATCAACCGCGGATTGTCCTCGCTGGAGCGCGCACGCGAGCTCGCAGACGTCCCCGGCCCGTACACGCTGCAGGCCGCGATCGCCGCGTGCCATGCCCGGGCATTCCGGGCCGAGGACACGGACTGGAACCTGATGGCGGCGCTGTACGAGCAGCTCGCGTCGACCATGCCGTCGCCGATCGTCGAGCTGAATCGCGCGGTCGCGCTCTCGATGTCCGAGGGCCCTACCGCGGCGCTCGACCTCGTCGATCAGTTGCGTGACACGCAGCTCCTCGACCGGTACCACCTGCTCCACAGCGTCCGGGGCGACCTGTTGTCACAGCTGGACCGGCACGCGGAGGCTCACGCCGAATTCGAGCTGGCGGCGTCGTTGGCCCGGAACGACCAGGAACGGCGGCTCAGCCGAGACCGCGCCGACGCGATGGCGCGCCGGGCACGGGAGTGAGGCACAACGACGGCTCGAGGGCCCGGGCCGCGTGCTACCGATCGTGACGTTGCAAGATCCCGTCGATCGTGACCCCCTCCGGGAGCGCCACCAGCCCTTTGTCGGCAAACCCGCGGATCGCGACCTCCCAGGTGGGGTGCTCGGCGACCAGGGCGCGCAGCTCGTCGGCAGCCGCGTCGGTCGCACCGGTTCCCGCGAGCGCACCGGCGCGGACGAAGCGAAGGTTCATGTCGCCCGGCATCAGCGCGAGTGCAGCATCGACCCTCGCGAGCGCACCGGCGGCATCGCCGGTCATGAGCAGCTCGACCGCGGCCCCGAAGCCGGCGTACGCATCTGCGGCATCGACCAGACGCGCGAGCTCGGCGAGCGGATCCTCACTCCGGTCGACGCGCAGGTCGGCGACCCACCCGCCGCCGGGCGTCTCCGGCGGGCGCCCCTCGACGACCAGCAACGCGGCCGACATCACGCCCCGGGCGTCACCGCCGGCGGCCGAACCGGCTTCCAGCGCCTCGTACAGCCGCCGGGCGAGCGGCCCGCTCGACGAGCGGAACGACGCCGCCATCGCCGGCCACACGTCGGGGCTGCTCATCATGTTGGCCTGTACCGCGAACCCCTCGCCCACGACGTGACCGGCGGGCTCGACGCAGAACGCGCCGGTCGTCGCCGCGGCACTGCCGTCCGCACCGACGACACCGACCTGGCGGACGACCGCCATCGGGTCCTCGGCCTCGGCGGCGGCCAACGCTTCGGCAGCAGTGCGCCCGCGCTGGAGGGCGTCGAGGCAGCGCGGCCCGTACGCCAGTTCGCCGATCGCCTGGGAGGCGACCGCGCCGACCCCCGGACGGACCCACGGCACGAATGCACCCGCCGCGAACATCGCCGTCTGCAGGGCGACGCCGAGTTGGCCCGTCTCCGCGTCACGGGCGACGATCGACAACGTGACGCCTGACCTACACGGAAACGCGGCGACGCTTCGCGTCAAGGGCATTCACGATGCCGTCGCGAACCATCGTGTCGTTGTCCTTCGAGATGAAGTGATGGACACGCCGTTCGAGGAGGAGCCGCATCAGCGGGTTGAAGACGTGGTAGCGCTCGACGAAGTGCACCCGGGTCTGCCCGTTCGGCAGCGGCTCGAGCCGATGCTCTCCCTCCGCCCGCGACCACAGCGGCTTGCCGATCGCGTAGTACTTGGCCGACTCGTAGGGAACGACGGCGGTGACGTGTTCCCAGGACTGAGCCACTCCACCGCTCAGGAGGTACTTCGGCACGCGGAAGAAGCAATGGCGAACCAACCCCGCACCGTGCTCGTCACCCTCGTGCAGGATCTCGATGGTGACGGGGCCGTGCACGATCTTCCTGCAGATCGGGCCGAACTCCCCCATCTCGCCGCGGCCCGCCGGGAGACCGGTCGGGCGCTGGTGCATGACACCCCAGATCTCCTCCGGCGTGGCGTCCACCTCGAACGAGTAGCGATGTTCCTGCACCGTGGTCTCCTCGGGAAGCGAAGGTGTCGATGCAGATCATGGCCCTGCCACCTCGCGACGGTCGAGTCCCTGCACCGACCAGCGGTTGCCGTCCGGGTCGCGGAAGTAGGTGAACGAACCCCAGGGCAGGTCCTCCACCTCGGTGGCTTCGACCCCGCGGGCCACCAGCTCCGCCCGGGCGGCCCGAGCGTCCTCGACGACGAGCTGCAACCCGGCCAGCGATCCCGGTGGCGTGTCCACGATCCCCTCCCCGATCGCGATGGAGCACCCCGAGCCGGGTGGGGTGAGCTGCACGAAACGCAGGTTCTCGGTCACGGTGTGGTCGTGATCGAGGTGGAACCCGACCTGCTCGCTGTAGAACGCCTTGGCCCGGTCCACGTCCGACACCGGCACCGCCACCAATTCGAGCTTCCAGTCCACGGGCCTACCTCCTGTGCAGCACCGTCCCCCGGGTGGGGCCGATGAGATTCTCGGCCACCCGGAGTCTGTACGACGGGGCGGGACGGCGATGCGCCGGCTCAGCGGAACGCCATGTTCCCGCCGTCGACGTGGATCGTCTGCCCGGTGACGTACGACCCGGCGTCGCCGGCGAGGAACACCACGACCGCACCGATGTCAGCCTCGGGATCACCGATCCGTCGGAGCGGGTTGTGGGCCAAGCGTGCCGCGCGCTGCCGATCGGCCAAGCCGTCCCAGTGGTCGCTGCGGGCCCACGGGCAGATCGTGTTGACCCGGATGTTGTCGGCCCCCCACTCCAGCATCGCCACCTTCGTGAGCGCCCGGATGCCTTCTTTCGCCACCGCGTAGGCGCCCAACCCGGCGAGGCCTTCGGTCCCCGCACCCGAACCCAGGTTGACGATGGCGCCGCCGCCGCGGGCCTTCATGACCGGATGGCACAGCTGCATGAGCCGGAACGCCGCGAGCGCGCCGGACTCCCACGCGGTGTACATGTCCTCGTCGGTGCACTCGTCGAGCGGCCCGGTCGGCACCTGCTGTGCGTTGTTCACCAGCACGTCGACGCCACCGAACTGCTCGACCGCGGCCGCGACGATCGCCTCGCAGTCCGATCGCTCGCGGACGCTTCCCGCATGCGCGATCGCATCCGCACCGAGCGACTCGATCTCGTCGACGGTGCGCGACGCGGTGTCGGCATCGCGCTCGAGGATGGCGATGCGCGCGCCCTGCTTGGCGAGCGCGAGCGCGATGCCCCGTCCGATCCCGCGCCCGCCACCGGTGACGATCGCGACTCTGCCCTCGAGCGCCTGCTCTCGGAGTGGCATGTCAGGGCGCGACCGGCACCGCTTCCTTGCCGGTGAGCCAATGGCGCCCGGCGGCGCGAAGGTCGTCCCACTTGTGGAACGCCTGCTCGTCGGTCTGCCCGAGCTCCTCCGGCGTCGGACCGATCTCGTCCGCGATCGGCTGGAGCACGTCGACGTCGAAGCCGTAGAACTCGGCCGCGTTCAACCCGAGGATGCGCTCGGTCTCGTCGACGGGGATGTCCCAGAACGCCTCGCGCAAGATCTTCTTCGTGTACGGCCACGTGCCCTCGGGGTGCGGGAAGTCGTTCCCCCACATGATGTTGCCGACACCGATCTCGTAGCGCCGCGCGAGCTCCCGCCGCCGCGTGTTCGACGAGCCGAGCCCGCAATTGCGGTCGAAGTACTCGCTCGGCTTCATCGTGAGCATGCCCATCACGCTGTCGTTGAGCTTGCGCGAACCCTGGTCCTTCAGGATCAGGGAATCCATGCGCCAGAGCAGGTCGGGCGCCCAGTACGAACCCGACTCGGTGACCGCCATCTTGAGGCCGGGGAAGCGCTCGAACACCCCCGACCACAACATGAACCACATCGGACGCGACGTCCACCACACCGTCTCGGTCGCGTAGAGCCCGAGCACACCGGGCACCGCGCCGTAGTCGTCGTGGGCGGCCGGACCCGAATGCGTGTGCACCGGCAGCCTCAGCGACTCACACAGCTCCCAGACCGGGTCGTACCGGTAGTTCGTGTACGACGGATACTTGCCCCACTGGGCGGGGATGATCACGCCGCCCCACAAACCCTCGCCGTGCGCGCGGGTGATCTCGGCGAGCGCGCCGTCGATGTCGCCGAGGATCGGCGCCACGATCAGACCAGCGCGGCGCTGCGGGCTCTCCGCGCAGAGCTCGGCAGCCCAGCGGTTGTACGCACGTGCGCCGGCGAGCACCAGCTCCGGATCGGCGGTCGCGTCGATGGCGAAGCCGGCACCGAACGGTGCGCCCATCTTCCCGGTCACTGCGTCGGGACCGGGGAAGACCACCTCGCCCGTCACGCCGTCGGCCGACAGCTCCTCGTCGCGCTTCTTCGCGTCCCAGCCGCCGCGCAGTCCGACCTCGTGCAGGCTGTTGCCGTCCTCGTCTTCACCGAACCACTCCTCCTGGAACTCCTCGCTGCCGGCGAAGACGTCGGCGTCGGTCCCGAAGCGCTCGCGGCGCATCTGCTGCATGAGCGCGTCGCGCTCGGCGAGCTCGCCGTCGAAGCGGTCGCGGTACTGCGGGTCGAGGTACTCGCGGTACTTCGGTGAGTCGGGCCCCGCGTGGCAGTCGGCGGAGATGATGAGATAGCCCTTCGGCATGCGCTTCCCCCGAGTACGTGGTTAATGGCTGTAGATTAACACTGATGCAGCAGGTCGCCACCGACGCCGAGACCACGCGCGACAAGCTGTTGCGCGCCGCACTGCACCTCTTCGCGCGCCAGGGGCTCGACGTCCCGTTGCGCGACATCAACGAGGCCGCCGGGCAGCGCAACGCGTCGGCGTTGCACTACCACTTCGGTGGGCGTCCCGAGCTGCTGCAGGCCATCGTCGACCGCTATCGACTGAGCGACGCGGAGCACGCGGCCATCGAGGAGGAGCTCCGGTCCGGGCCGCACGACATCCGCGAGGTGGTCGAGGGCCTCGTGCGCCGCAGCTGCGCGTGGCTCGCGACGCCCGACGGCCGGGACTACATCCGGTTCGTGTTCCAGTTCGTGATCCGCCTCCCGCTGCGCGAGCACCTGCTCGAGGGCACGGAAGCGCCGTCGCTCGCCAGCGTGCGGGTGCAGGCCGAGCTCATCCACGAGGCCCTCCCCGACCTCCCCGAGCGCATCGTGCGCGAGCGCGCGGTCGCGTCGCTCGACCTCGTGCTCCTCCAAGTGGCCGAGCGGGCTCGCATCATCGACGACGAGGACGGTCGCGGCCTGTTGGCCGAGGACGAGTGGATGGCGAACCTGATCGACATGGCGACGGGGCTGCTCACCGCGCCCGTGTCGCGCCGGCAGTAGCTCCGCCTCAGCTTTTGCCGACGGACCATCCCGACTCGTCGGTCTCCGCCGCGAGCAGCGCGACGCGGAAGCGGTCGAGGAGGTCGGCGAGCTGCGCGTGGTCGGCGGCCGACCAGTCCTCGAGCGCGACCGCGTAGTCGTTCAACGCGACCGCCCGCACCTTCGCGAGCACGCGCCTGCCGGCGGCGGTGATCGCGAGCCGGGCGACGCGCCGGTTGTCCGGATCCACGCTGCGTGCGACGAGACCCTGCTCTTCGAGCGCGCGCACCTGGCGGCTCGCGTTCGAGAGGTCGATCTCCAACCGGCGCGCCACCTCGGTGACCGCAATCGGCCCGTGGCGTTCGATCAGCCGCAGCGCGCCGAGGTTCGTCTCCGACACGCCGAGCCCGAGTGCGAGCTGGAGCCGCTCGCGCTGGCGCGAGCTGCGCGTGCTCGCGATCACGAGCGAGGTGAACTCGTGGATCCGCTCGAGATCGGGATCGGGCGCCGCGGCCGCGCTCACTCCGCGTCGATGAGCGTGTCGAGCCGCTGGGTGGTCTCGACCCATTCCTCGACCATGTCGAAGATGACGTCGCGGACGGGCCGGACGGAATTCATGCTCCCGACGATCTGGCCCACCGGGAATCCGGTCAGCGCCTTGTTCTGGGCGCGGCTGACCCGGCGTGCCGCCTCGGCGAAGACGATTCCCTGGAGCGGCATCGGGAGCGGCTCGGGGGTGTCGTCGCGCTCCCACGCATCCGTCCACGCGGTGCGTAGCTGCCGCGCCGGCTTGCCCGTCATCGACCGTGAGCGCACCGTGCCGCGCGAGTTGGCCGCGAGCAGGTTCTCCAACGCAATCGGGTTCGTGTCGGCCTCGGCGACGGTGAGCCAGATCGAACCGGTCCAGACACCTTGCGCGCCCAATGCGAGCGCGGCCGTCATCTGGCGACCCCGGCCGATCCCGCCGGCCGCGAGCACCGGCACGTCGGGCCCAACCGCGTCGACCACTTCGGGCACGAGCACCATGGTCGACACGTCACCGCAGTGGCCACCGGCCTCGGTGCCCTGGGCGACGATGACGTCGGTGCCCTGCGCGACCTGCCGTTCCGCGTGCTGGCGGTTGCCGACCAGTCCGCCGACGAGGATCTCGCGCTCGTGCGCCTGCGCGACGACATAGGGCGGCGGCGGCCCGAGCGCGTTCACGACCATCGACACCGGGTGCGACAGCGCGACCTCCACCTGCCCCGGACCCTCCTCGTCGACGCCCAGGCCCGCCGCCTTCACCACGCCGACCTCGACCTCCTCGGGTAGCGGCGGCACACCGTGCTCGGCGAGCAGCTCTTCGACGAACGCCTGGTGCTCGGGCGGGATCAGCTCGTGGAGATGGCCGAGGCTCGCCTCCGCGCCACCGCCCTTGCCCACGTACTTGGCGGGCATGGCGAAGTCGACGCCGTAGGGCATGCCGTCGACGTGCTCGTCGATCCAGGTGAGCTCGATCTCGAGCTGGTCGGGGCTGTAGGCGAGGGCGCCGAGCACCCCGTAGCCCCCGGCCTTGCTCACCGCGGCCACCACGTCGCGGCAGTGCGAGAAGGCGAAGATCGGGAGCTCGATCCCGAGTCGGTCACAGATGGGTGTGCGCACGGCGGGCCTCCGGCCTCGGGGGAAGTAGTTGCTTGCGCGCAAGCATGTATTCGTATGGCAGAGTACGCCCGTCCACGAATCCTGGCAAGGGGGAGCACGTCCGATGCCCGACGCACTCGTCGAACGTGACGGTCACACGATGGTCATCACCATGAACCGTCCCCAGCGCTTCAACGTGCTCACGGGAGCGATGCTCGTGCGGATGTACGACGCGATGGTCGAGGCGTGCGCCGACGACGACATCCGGTCGATCATCCTCACCGGGGCGGAGGGCAACTTCTGCTCCGGCGCCGACCTGCGCGCCATGGCCGGCGACGCCGACGACACCGACCGCGAGATCGACGTGCAGGCGCGGATGGCCGAGGACTCCGACCTCCCCTACAAGGGACTGCTGCGCCACTATCAGCCGTCGAAGCCGCTGATCGCCGCGGTCGAGGGCGTCGCCATCGCCGGTGGCACCGAGCTGCTGCAGGGCACCGACATCCGCGTCGCCGGCGAGTCGGCGCGCTTCGGCGTGAGCGAGGCGCGGTGGTCTCTGTACCCGATGGCGGGATCGGCGGTCCGGCTCCGCCGGCAGATCCCCTACACGCACGCGGCGGAGATCCTGCTCACCGCCAAGCACCTGCCCGCCGCCGAGGCGGCACGCATCGGGCTGATCGGCCACGTCGTGCCCGACGGCGAGGCGCTCACGAAGGCGAAGGAGATCGCCGAGCAGATCAACAACAACGGGCCGCTGGCGGTCGAGGCGATCCTGCGCACGCTGCGCGAGACCGACGGCATGACCGAACAGGAGGCGCTCGCGCACGAGTTCGAGTACGGCCAGGCCGTGTTCGCGAGCGAGGACGCCAAGGAGGGCCCGAAGGCCTTCGCCGAGAAGCGCACTCCCAACTTCCAGCGCCGCTAGACCATTCCGGTGTGGTGGGTGGTCCGCATGCGACCACGTACGACGCCGGTTCGGGATGAGGCGGGGCCGGGGCGGGTCACCCGTGCGCGATCGTCGCGCCGGCTGCTTCGTAGCTGGCCCGGATGAGCGCACCCGAACGTGGGTCGCCCGAGACGCCCATGTCCATCTTGCTCATCACGTAACCACCGGCGATGCGATGCTCGGGATCGGCGAAGCCGACCGACCCGCCGGCGCCGTAGTGCCCGAACGCGTGCCGCCCGCCCATCGGAGCGAACGGTGACGCCGCCCAGAACCCGAGCGCGATCGTCGACTCGACGTCGAAACCGGGGAGCGAGAGCACCTGGTCCAGGCCGGACGTCTGCAGGGCGCGGGCGACGCCGATCTGCTCGGCGTCGAGCATCGCATCGGGCGGTCCGCCGTCGACACCGCCGATCAGCGCCGCGTACAGGCGCGCCAACGAACGGGCGTTGGCGACGCCGTTCGCCGCCGGGAGCTCGGCGGCGCGGAAGTCGCGCTGGTTCGCGTTGGACGCCAGATCGCCGGCGAGCGCACCGTTGAGGTTCAGCGCGCGCACCATCAGCGAATCCGCTCCGAGCAGGTCCTCGAGGCTGGCTCCGTCGCCCGCGCCCATCGGGATCATCGGCGCCACGCGCTGGCTCGTACTCCTCGGGGAGACCGATCCAGAAGTCCAGCCCCAGCGGCTCGGCGAACTCCTCGTGGAAGAACGTGCCGATCGTGCGCCCGTCGACGCGGCGCACGATCTCACCGACGAGGTAGCCGTAGGTCAGGGCGTGGTAGCCGTGCGCGGTGCCGGGCTCCCAGTAGGGCTTCTGCACCTCGAGCGTGTGGATCACCGGCTCCCACGCCAGCGCCTCCTCGCGCGACAGCTGGGCGTCGATCGTGGGCAGTCCCGCCTGATGACTGAGCAACCAGCGGACCGGGATGTGGTCCTTCCCGGCCTGTCCGAACTCGGGCCAGTACGTGACGACCGGAGCGTCCAGGTCGAGCTGGCCGCGTTGCGCGAGCAGGTGCGCGCACGCGGCCGCCGCGCCCTTGGTCGACGAGAACACGATCTGCAACGTGTCGCCGTCGTACGGCACGCCGCGGTCCGGGCGCTCCCCACCCCAGAGGTCGACGACCCGCCTGCCCTCGACGTAGAACGCGTACGTGGCACCGACCTCGCCGTGCTCCGCGAAGTTGTTCGCGAACGCGTCGCGCACTCCCTCGAACCCCGGCTCGACGTGTCCCCCGACCTCAGCTCCCATGCACCGACGCTACGACTCAGAGCGCTCCCGAGGCGAATGTGTCGCACTCGTTCGGGTCCCCGGTGTCGTATCCAGTCGAGAACCAGCGCTGGCGTTGCTTCGACGACCCGTGGGTCCACGACTCGCGGTCGACGGATCCGGTGGCCGCCCGCTGGATGCGGTCGTCGCCCACCGCGGCCGCCGCGTCGAGCCCGTCCGCGATGTCGGCCGGGGTGACTTCGGCGATCAGCGCGGTGTCGACGGCGTGCGCCGCCCACACGCCGGCGTAGCAGTCGGCCTGCAGCTCCAGCCGCACTGACGCCGACTTCGGTCCCTCGCGGTCGTCACCCACCCGTTCGTTCGTGCCCAGCACGTTCTGCACGTGATGGCCGTACTCGTGCGCGAGGACGTACGCCTCCGCGAACCGACCGCCCTGCGCACCGAACCGGGTCCGCAGCTCGTCGTAGAAGCCGAGATCGAGGTACACCTGCCCGTCGCCGGGGCAGTAGAACGGCCCGACCGAGGAGTCGGCCACGCCACACCCGGTCGACACCTGGCCGTCGAAGAGCACGGTCTGCGCCGGCGTGTAGCCCTGTACCGCGCCCGACCAGTACTCCTGCACCGAGTTCACGACCGCGGTGACCAGGCAGTCCGTGCGCTGGTTGGCGTCCGCACCAGTCTGGCAATTGGTCGACAGCTCGCCGGCGCCGTCGAACGCGTTCGAGCCCGACCCCCCGCCACCGTTGCCCAACCCGTTCGCGAGCAGGAGGACGAGCACGAGGATCACTCCGGCGATCCCCCCACCGCCGTACGCGACCCCGCGGCCGACGCCGATGCCGCCCAACCCACCGCCCGTACCGCGCCGGTCCGACACCTGGCTGGTGTCGAGCGCCCCCCGGGTCCGGAACTTCACGGCGGTCCGCCTACCCGATCCGCGGCCGGTTCATCCTCAGCGCGGGTCCCGCGGGAGGCCGAGCACCCGCTCGCCGAGCACGTTGCGCTGGATCTCGTTGGAACCGCCGTAGATCGTGTCGGAGCGGCTGAACAGGAACAGCTTCTGCTCGAGCGTGAGCTCGTACGGGAGCCCGTCACTTCCCGCACCCTCGGTGACGAGACCGCCGGGCCCGAGGACGTCGATCATGAGATTGCCGAGGTCGCGGTGCCAGGAGCCCCAGAACAGCTTCGAGATCGACGCCTCCGGTCCCGGCACGCCCTTCGCGGCCATGCTGCGCATGGCGTTCCACTTCATGAGGCGCAACCCGATCCACGCCTCCACCAGGCGCTGGCGCAGCGGCGGCTCGTCGGCGCGGCCCTGCGCGCGCGAGCGAGAGCACGTGCTCGAGCTCGCGCTCGAACCCGACTTGCTGCGCGAGCGTCGACACGCCGCGCTCGAAGCCGAGCAGTCCCATCGCGATGCGCCAGCCGTCGTTCACGTCACCGACGACGAGACCGGCTTCGGTCCGCGCGTCGTCGAAGAACACCTCGTTGAACTCGCCCCCGCCGGTGATCTGCACGATCGGCCGCACCTCGACCCCGGGCTGGTCCATGGGCACGAGGAGGAACGAGAGCCCGTGGTGACGCGTCGAGTCGGGATCGGTACGGGCGACGACGAAGCACCAGTGTGAGACGTGCGCGAGCGACGTCCACACCTTCTGACCGTTCACGAGCCACTCGTCGCCCTCGAGGCGGGCGCGGGTAGCGACGTTGGCGAGGTCGGAGCCCGCGTTGGGCTCGCTGTACCCCTGGCACCACCGCTCGTCGCCGCGCCGGATGCCGGGCAGGAAGCGCTCCTGCTGCCCGGTGGTGCCGTAAGCGATGAGCGTCGGCGCAAGCAGGTTCTCGCCCATGTGGTTGACGCGGGCCGGCGCCTGGGCCCGCGTGTACTCCTCGGCCCAGATCACCTGCTGCGCCAGCGTGGCGCCGCGGCCGCCGAACTCCTCCGGCCACCCGAGCCCGATGAACCCGGCCTTCCCGAGCTCGTGCTCCCAGGCCACCCGCACGTCGAAACCGACGTCCTCGTCGCCCGGGCCACCACGCCCCCGCAGCTCCGCGTAGTCCCCGACCACGTGGTCGGCCAGCCACGCCGCCACGTCGCGCCGGAAGCGCTCGTCGTCACCCGTGAGCTCGACGTCGGGCACGGCGGTCACGCAGGGTTGGCCATGAGCTCCACACGCACGCCGTCGGGGTCGGCGAGGAAGAGGAGGTCGATGCCCGGGCTGGCGCGCGTCTCCTCGATGAGCGTCGCCCCGCACTCCACGAGATGCCGGGTCGCGGCCTCGAGGTCGTCGACGTAGAACGACAGGTGGGTGAGGCCGAGCTGGTTGCGAGCGGCCGACGGCGTGCCACCGACGCCGGGCTCGACGAAGTGGAGCAGCTCGATCGCCATGGTGTCGTTCCGGACGAACTGCGACACGATCCGCGCCGGTCCGGGCACCTCGAGACTGCGCTCGAGCCCCTCGGCCGCGGTGCTGTCGAGCTCGAAGACCTCGGCCTTCTCGAACCCCAGTCCGTCGCAGAAGAACCGCAGCGAGCGTTCGAGGTCGCGCACGCACAGCCCCACGTGCGACGGTCGGTAGTCCCCCATCTGGATCGCCCTCCGTGTGTCGGTCGCGGACCTGACGGTCCGTCAGAAAACAAGCTAGCGTCGCTCGCCGGAACCCCGCCCGAGCCCGAGCGAACAGGAGCACGCGATGGCAATTCCTGGAATGGAGGATTACCCGATCAAGCTCGGAACCTTGTTGTTCACGATGGTGGAGCCCGAGAAGGGGCACGAGGTCGAGTACAACCGCTGGTACGAGCACGATCACTTCTACTCGGGGTGCATGGTCGGTGCGTGGCAGTTCGCGGGCGACCGGTTCGTCGCCACCCGGCGCCTGAAGGACCTCCGCTACCCGGCCGAGACCGACATGACCCCCGACGTCCTCACCGGGTCCTACCTCGCGATCTACTGGGTGCTCGACGGCAAGCACGACGAGTGGAACGAGTGGGCGGTCGAACAGGTCAACTGGCTGCACAAGAACGGGCGCATGTTCGACAAGCGCACCCACATCCACACGCTGCTCTACGAGAAGCGTTGGGCGCACCGGCGCAACGAAGACGGCTGCACCATCGAGCTCGCGCTCGACCACGACTACCCGGGCCTGGTCGTCGTCGCCGGCGACGTCAAGGAAGGGCACACCCACGACGAGGTCGACGCGTGGTTCCGCGACACGTACCTCCCGGGCGCGTGCGCGCAGCCGTGGGGTCCCGACCTCGTGCTCGATGCGACCACGCTCCCGCTGCTCGACGACCGTCCCGCCGACGTCCCCCCGCCGGCGGCGGGGCCGAACCGGTTCCTGCAGCTCCACTTCCTGGACCACGATCCCGAGGAGGGCTGGGCCGGCGGCTACGCCGAGATCGGCCGGGCCATCGAGGACAGTGGCCTGGCGAGCCACGTCTGGACGGGGCCGTTCATCCAGACCGACTTCGGCACCGACAGGTACACCGACGAGCTCTGGTAGTCACACCACCGCGATGATCCGGCGGTCGGCGATCCCGCCGCCCTCGAGGTCGAGCGTCGCGAACGACGGATGCGGTTGGCGGCGTCGCTGGGTCGGCGAACCGGGATTGAGCAGCCACTGCCCGTCGATGCCCGGCTCGTCGACCGGCGCGTGGCTGTGTCCGAACACGACGAGGTCGCAGGTCGGGAACGCGCGCCGGATGCGCGCGGGTCGTCCCTTGGTCGGCCCCGAGTCGTGCACCATGCCGACTCGCACCCCGTCGAGCTCCACCACGAGGCGCTCGGGCAGCGTGCCGCGAAGGGTCACGTCGTTGTTCCCGAGCACCGCGTACACCGGCGCGTAGGCCGCGAGGTCGTCGAGGAGCGTCCGTTCGACGACATCACCGCAATGGAGCACCACGTCGGCGGACACCAGGGCCTCGTACACGACATCCGGCAGCCGACGGGCAACGTCGGCTCGGAGATGGGTGTCGGACAGCACGACGGCACGCACGGTCCCAGTGAATCAGGTCACATGCCCCGCCCCGCGTTGTCCCTGTTCATCCGCTCGTCACATGTCGGCCTCAACGAAGTCGCCCGCGGTGCCGATGATGGAGACGTGGAACAGCAGGTGACGCGTACCGAGACGTGCGACGAGGTCCGTTCGACGCGCCTGCACTACCGCCTCCGGTGCCTCCTGCACCCCGGCCACGAGGGTGAGCACCGCTGGACCCCCGAGCTGCTGCCCCACGACGCCGACGACGAGTTCGCCACCGGCTAGTTCGAGCCGCGAGGCCACCGGCCCACGCCCCGGCCGGCACCAGCACCGCCACACTCTCATCCGACGCTCACGTACGCCGCTCTAGCGTCCGCGCCGCGATGTTGGTGCTGGCGGCAGGCCCCCTGACCTACCTCCAGGCCATTGTCATCGGGATCCTGCAGGGCATCACCGAGCTCTTCCCGGTCTCCAGCCTCGGCCACTCGGTGCTCGTGCCCGAGTTGCTGGGGTGGCACTCGCTGGTCGCGGGTCAGTCGGCCGACGAGTCCTTCTACCTCGCGTTCCTGGTCGGGCTCCACGTCGCCACCGCCATCGCCCTGCTGATCTTCTACCGGCACGACTGGCTCGCGGTGGTCCGCGGTTTCTTCGCCTCGATCCGCAAGCGCCGCATCGACACCGCGCCCGAGCGCATGGCCTGGCTCCTGGTGCTCGGCACAATCCCGGTCGGCATCGTCGGGTTGGTGTTCGAGCACAGCCTGCGCACCGTCTTCGCCAAGCCGACCGCCGCCGCAGTATTCCTCACCCTCAACGGCGTGATCCTCCTGGCCGGGGAACGGCTGCGCCGGCGGTCCGAGACCCGCGAGCTCGTCCAGGAACACGCACACCACACCGACCCCGGCCACGACGTCGGACGCGACCTCGACTCGCTGGAGCTGCAAGAAGGCGCCTTCATCGGCAGCGCACAGATCCTCGCCCTCTTCGCGGGCATCAGCCGCTCCGGCGTCACCATGGTCGCCGGTCTCCTGCGGGGCCTCGACCACGAGGACGCGGCCCACCTGTCGTTCATGCTCGCGACCCCGGTGATCTTCGCCGCCGGCATCTACAAGCTGCCCGACCTGCTCGGCCACAACGGCGACCACATCAGAGGGCAGGTGCTCGTCGGGAGCATCGCCGCCGGCATCTCCGCCTACATCGCCATCCGCTTCCTCACCCGCTACTTCGAGACGCGCACCCTGACACCGTTCGCCATCTACAGCCTCGTGTTCGGCATCGCCATGATCTTCTACACCACGCTCTCGTAGCGTTCAGCCCGTTCGGGGGTGGGCGGCGAAGAACCTCAGCATGACGTCGGTGGCGTCGATCGACCCCGTGGTCGGCCCGAGGCGGAAGCCGTTCACCGGGATCGCGCCCGGCCACGTGTGCCCGCCGCCGACGACGCGGTAGAGCTCGACCGTCCCGTTCGCCGGGCAGTGGGGGTAGGTCACGTGCTGCACGTCCGCCGCCACCCACGTCGTGGTCGGTGGCTTCCCGCACCCGTCGAACGCGGCCCAGTTCGCCACCGCGTCGTCGACCGATTGCGCGCGCAACCCGCCGAAGAGCTCGCCGAGCGCGCTCGTCCCTCCGGCCGGGTCCGCACGGTCAGCCGCGTTCGCGCCCGCGAAGTAGGGCCCGCCCGCGTACGGGACGATCGGGTCGACGGTGCCGTGGAACGCGAGGACGGGGGTACGGGGCGTGCCCGCCGCGCACACCTTGGTGCCGTTGACGCCGGCCACCGGCGCGATCGCCGCGAACCGGCCCGGGAGTGCACACGCGAGCTTGGTCGAGAAGATCGCGCCGTTCGAGATCCCCGTCGCGTAGACCCGCTTGGCGTCGATGCACAGGCTGCGCGACGTCTTCGCGAGCATCTGCTTCACGAAGTCGACGTCGGCCGCCCCGCCCGGGAGCGGTGGCAACGACCAGTGCCGGATGACGCCGGTGCCGTCGGGGGTGATCACGACGTAGCCGTCGGCACCGGCCTTCTGGTTCATGCCCGAGTAGAGCGCCTGCTCCTCCTTGCTGGAACCCAGGCCGTGGAAGTTCAGGATGAGCGGGGCGCGCTTCGCCGGGTCGTACGACGTGGGAACCGACAGGAAGTACTGACGGCGGGCGCCGTCGACCACGAGCGTCTTCGTGGTGAGCCCGGGGGCGGCGGCCTCGTGGCAACCACTGGTCGCCCTGGTGGCGCGTGCCGGGGAAGCCGAAACCGCACCGGCCGGGACGGCCACCAGCGCGATCGCCGTCGCCAGGGTCGCCGACAGGAGCATGGTGAGGTTGCGGGATCTCATGGCGTCAGCATCGGCCGGTCGGATCAGGGGAACGTGAAGCCCCGATGGCGGGTCGTCGGTAACCTACGGCCCGACAAGGGGGAACATGAGCACACCTGGCTACGACGGACCTCCGCTCCACGAACCGGCGACCTACGCGCACGGGTTCCCGTACGAGGTGTTCCGGCAGCTCCGCGACTCCGATCCGGTGTCCCATCACGACCATCCGGCATGGGAGCACGGCTACTGGGCGGTGAGCCGGCACGCCGACGTGCAGCGCGTCTCGCGCGACTGGAACGGATTCCAGAACGCGCCCAATCCGTTCCTGCCCGACCGCGCCGACTTCGGTGACGAGGCCGGCGCCTCGCTCCTGATGATCAGCCTCGACCCACCGGAGCACACGAAGCTGCGCAAGCTCATCAGCTCCGGCTTCACCCCGCGCCGCATCAACGACCTCGCCGCCCGCGTCAAGGAACGGGTCGACTCGGTGATCGACTCGGTCGCCGGCCGCGGCGAGTGCGACCTCGTGCGCGACGTCGCCCTGTGGCTGCCGCTCCACGCGATCGCCGATCTCGTCGGCGTACCCGAAGAGGACCGTAAGCAGGTGTTCGAATGGACCGAGCTCACCTTCGGGTTCGACGCCGACACGACACCGGAGGAGCGGGCCGAGGCCGCGCAGTCCATGTTCGCCTACGCCGACGCGATGTGCGCCCAACGGGTCGACGACCCTCGTGACGATCTCATGAGCGTGCTGCTGCACGCCGAGGTCGAGGGCGAGCGCCTCACGCAGATGCAGCTGGCGGTGTTCTTCATGCTGCTGCAGAACGCGGGCTCGGAGACGACGCGCAACCTCATCACGACCGGCACCCTCAGCCTGCTCGAGCGTCCCGACGACCTCGCCCGGCTCCGCGACGACGCCGAGCTCCTCCCGGTCGCGATCGAAGAGCTGCTGCGTCACGCGACCCCCGTGATGTCGTTCACGCGGGTCGCCACCAAGGACACCGAGGTGGGCGGGCAGGCCGTCGCCGAGGGCGACCACGTGCTGATGGTGTACGCCTCCGCGAACCGCGACGAGCGCGCGTTCGAGCATCCCGACGACATCGACATCACCCGGGAGCCGAACGACCACGTCGCGTTCGGGGCCGGTGGACCGCATTTCTGCCTGGGCTCGCACCTCGCGCGCCTCGAGGCGAAGCTGATGTTCGAGGCCATCCTCACCCGGTTCGAGGGGCTCGAGGTCACCGCCGATCCGGCGTCGCTGCCCCGCGTCAACTCCAACCTCATCGACGGTCTGGCCGAGATGCCGGTGCGCTGGAGCGGGGTGCGGTGATGCGCGCCGTCGCCATGCGGCGGGGCCGGCTCGAGCTGAAGGACATCCCCGAGCCGCCCATGAGCGACGATCACCTCATGGTGGAGCCGCTCGCAGCGGGCGTGTGCGGCGGCGACCTCAACGCGCTCGAGCACGCCGACGAGTTCCTCTTCGCGTCACGGGCGAGCGGGACGCCCCTGTTCGTGTTCGATCCCGATCGGGACCTCGTGTTCGGTCACGAGTTCACCGGCCGGGTCGCCGAGGTCGGTGCCAATGTGGAGGGCTATGCACCCGGTGACCTGCTCCTCGTGTCGCCCGCGGTCGTCGACCCCGACGGGGTCGTCCACTGCGTCGGCTATGCCACCGACTACCCCGGTGCGCTGGCCGAGCGGGTGGTGGTGTCGCCGTACGGGCACGTACCCATCCCCGAAGGCGTGTCACCGTACGAGGCCGCCGCGGTCGACCCGCTCGCCACCGGCCTCAACGGCGTGTGGCGCTCGAAGATCGAGCCCCCGGCGGGCGCGCTCGTGACCGGGTGCGGTCCGGTCGGACTCG
Organism: uncultured Actinomycetes bacterium; assembly: GCA_963819475.1. Taxonomy (GTDB): domain Bacteria; phylum Actinomycetota; class Acidimicrobiia; order IMCC26256; family DASPTH01; genus DASUAS01. The sequence goes on along the minus strand of CAWFWE010000004.1, from coordinate 1,295,716 downwards.
GCGCGCTCGCGGCGCTGGTGGAGCGGGCGATCCATCCCGTCGTGGTGTCCGACCCCTCGGAGGCGCGGCGTGACGTCGCCCGCACCTTCGGTGCCGACGTCGTCGTCGACCCGACTGTCGACGACCCGGTCGCCGCGTGGCGGGACCTCGCCGACCCCGACCAGCGGTTGTTCGTGTACGAGGCGTCGGGGAAGCCGGGTGTGCTCGACTCGTTGCTCTACACCGTCCCGTCGTTCACGCGCATCAGCGTGGTGGGCGCCTGCATGGTCGACGACCCGATCCGGCCCATCGTCGGCATCTACAAGAACGTGACCATCGAGTTCTGCTTCGGCATGGGACCCGACGGCGACGAGTACCCGTTCGCGGCGACGTTCGAGCGCCTGGCCGACGGCCGCATCGATGCCTCGAAGCTCGTCACCGGGTACGCGGGTCTGGAAGGCGTCGAAGAGGTGTTCGCGCATCTCCGCCCCGGCGACTACCGCGACATCGACCACATGAAGATCCTCATCCGTCACGACATCGACGGCCCGGGAATCAGGAGCACCCACTGATGGGCGATCGCGACGAGATCACCGCGCTCGTCCACCGGTACGCGGAGCTCCTCGATGCCGGCGACATGGACGCGGTCGTCGCCATGTTCGCGCACGCCACCTGGCGCTCCGCGGCTACGGGCACGGTGCTGCGCACCCCGCAGGAGATCCGAGCCGTCTACGACCGCATCACGCTCTACGACGGTCTCCCTCGCACCCGTCACCTCATGAACAACCTCACCATCGACCTCGTCGACGGCGCCGACGAAGCGAGCGGGCGGTGCTACTACACCGTGCTGCAATCCGTGGAACCCGGATCGCCGATCGAGACCATCCTCTGCGGCCGCTACGAGGACCGGTACCGCCGGGGGCCCGACGGGTGGGAGCTCGCCGACCGGCTGTTCCACATCGACCTCGCCGCCGACCAGACGCGGCACTTCCCGACGACCGGGCGATGAAGTTCGGGTTCGCGGTCCCCGCCTACGGGGACGCGGTCGACAACGGCGCGATCCCCGACCTCGTCGCCGCGGGCGAGGAGCTGGGCTTCGACTCGGTCTGGTGGCCCGACCACATCGCGGTGCCCGACTACGCCGCGGCCGCGAACCTGTCGCCACCGTTCCTCGAGCCACTGGCGGCATGTGCGTGGGGTCTCGGCAGCACGTCGCGCATCCGGTTCGGCACCGACGTGCTCGTCGCGCCCTACCGGCACCCGCTCGCGGTGGCCGCGATGACCGGGACCATGGGCCGGCTCGGCGGCGACCGTCTCGTCCTCGGCGTCGGGATCGGGTACCTGCGCGGTGAGTTCGACGTGCTCGGCCTCGACTACGACGACCGGGCCCCGGCGACCGAACGGTGGATCCGAGAGTTCCGCGCCCCGCCCGAGGGCTTCTCGGTGGTCGCGCCGCCGACGCCGGTGCCGGTGTGGGTCGGCGGCAACAACCCCCGGGCACATCGACGCGCCGCCCTGCTCGGTGACGGCTGGCATCCACTGTGGTTGGCTCCCGACGACTACGCCGACGCGCGTGACGAGATCCTCCGGATCCGGCGCGAGGCCGGCATCGACGCACCGTTCACCTTCTCGTTCAGCGCCTTCGCCACCCGCTTCGCCGACGTGCCGCCAGGCGGGTGGCCCGCGCCCCCGCCCCGGGCACCGAAGGGATCGGAGTTCCGCTACGCACCCGGGCCCTGGGTCGCGCCCGACGGGCGCCCCCGCCTCGTGGGATCCCCCGACGACCTCGTCGGCGACCTGCGCCTGCTCGCCGACGCCGGGGTCGACCACGTCACCCTGCGCTTCGGCACCACCGACCCGGCCCCGCTGGCGCGCTTCGCCCACGAGGTGATGCCCGCGTTCGCTCCGGAGATCGACGTCTGACGCACCGGGCGACGACAGGCGCAACCCCGGTCACGACGCCTTGATGGTGCCCTTCATGAAGTTGTGGATCTCGCAGTGGTACGCGTAGGTGCCCGGCTTCTTGACCGTCACGGTGGCCGACGAACCGCTGTCGATGTCGCCAGTGTCGAAGGCGCCCTTGTTGGCGGTGAACGTGTGGGTGGTGCTGTCGGCGTTCTTGACCGTGACCTTCGTGCCCGCCTTCACCTTCAAGGGCGTCGGCGAGAACTTGAAGTTCTTGATCGTGACCGTGCCCGCCTTGGCCTTCGCCGGCGCCGCTTCCCCCGGGCCCGCGCCCGCGACGAACGCGAGCCCCAGGACCAGCACCACGGTCACCACTGCCGTCACCGAACGCATCCTGCTCACGGATGTCTCCCTCGTCGATCGCCGTCCGACTCCGGAATCTTCGGCGCCACCTTGGACCGCAGATCACGCGGCCGCCAGCTGCGCCGACGAATTCCGGGTACAGGTTCTCCCAATTCTGGCCCGAACCCCTGGACAACCGCCGTCCCCGTCGACAGGCTGACGCAGGACGGAAGGAGGCAGACATGGATGCGGACCACGGCCGCATACTTCCGGAAGGCGTGCGCGAGGGCGACGTGCTCATCTACATGAGCGGTCGGCTGCTGGTGGTCGACCACCTCGCGCCCGAGGCGTTCACCATCGACCTGGTCGCGCTGGAAGCGACCGACCCGGAGGCCGCGCACTGAGGGCAGCTACTGCGCGTGCTCGAACACGGTCAGCGGAGATCGCCGAAGACGCCCACGAGCAGCGGGTTGAAGATGTCGGCGCGCTCCCACTGGAGGAAGTGCCCGGCACCCGGAATGAGGAGCGGGCCGATGCGGTCCGTGAACGCGCGCTCGCAGAACCACACGAAGTCGTCGCCGACCACGTGGTCGTCGGTGCCGTAGAGGAGCAGCGTCGGCACGTCGACGGTGCCGGCCAGGAGCGGCGGCTCGGTCATCGGGCGACCGTGCCCGAGCTGGTACGCGGACCAGCCGGCCCGGAGCCGGTCCTCGTCGGCGAACGGTTCGGTCATGAAGTCGACGTCGGCGCGACCGAACGTCCCGGGGGACGCCCACAACCGGCTCTGGTACATGCCCGCGACCCACTGCCGGCGCGCCTCCGGTGTCGGGAGCATCGCCGCCAGCTCGTCGGGCCGGGCGCCCTGCAGCTCGCGGTAGTCGCCGGTCGGGCCGTCGCTCAGGGCGCTCAGCGACCCGTAGTCCATGCCCGCAGCCGCGTACTGCTCGAGCGCGGCCGGCGGCACGGTGTTGAAGAAGCACAACCGTTCGACGAAGTCGTCGAAGCGGTGGACGAGGTCGACCCCGACGACGCCACCGATGTCGCCGCCGGCGACCGCGCACCGGCGGTGACCGAGCACGTCGTGGACGAGCGCGTGCACGTCACGCGAGTAGACCGCGAGGTCGTAGATATCGTCCGGCGAGAGGTCGCTGTCGCCGTACCCGCGCAGGTCGGGTGCGATCACCTCGAAACCCGCCGCCGCGAGCGGCGCGAGGTTGCGCCACCAGATCCGCTTGGTCTCCGGGTACCCGTGGAGCAGGAGCAGTGGGTGCCCGCCCACGCCTTCCCGCACGTAGGCGAGCGAGAGGCCGTCGCGCACCTCGGACCGGTGGACGGTGAACTCGCCCGGCGCGGGCGTCGCCGGTTGCGGCGGGCGGAACCGCGCCTCGTACGTCACATCTCGACGTCGCGACGCAGGCGGGTGAGCACGAGGGTCTTGATCCGCCACTCGCCGTCGACCAGCTCGTAGGTCTCGGTGTAGTGGCCCCAGCCGGTCATGCTCTTCATGCCGAGCGGCGAGCCCTCGGGCATCTGCAGGAAGTCCTGCATCGCCCACACACCGCGGCGGTCGTGGGCGAGGTGATCTCGATCTCCGGCATGTGCCCGTGGTGCACGGTGACGACGGGGCCGACGACGCCCTCCACGAACTGGCGGATGTTCTCGTCGCCGTGCACCACCTCGAGGTCGGGCGCCTCCTCGGTCGTGTCCAACGTCGCGTCGGGGGCGAACACGGCCTGGAAGCCGTCCCAGTCCTTCGTGTCCATGCAGCGGAAGTAGCGCGCCTTGAGCCGCTTGATCTGCTCGACGGCGCTGAGCTCTTGCTGGGTGTCCATCACGGCCTCCACGGTTTCGGCCAGTCGTCACTCCGCAATTGCGCGTCCATGCCACCGTCGCAGAAGAGCACCGACCCGCAGAAGAACCGCGCGTCGGGGCCCAGGAGGTAGGCGATGAGCGCGGCGATCTCCTCCGGCCGGCCGTTGCGGCCGAGCGGTGCCTTGAACGCCTCGATCATGGGACCGACGGTCGGGTGGTCGAGCCCTTCTTGGAGCAGCGGCGTGTGGATCGCACCGGGTGCCACCGCGTTCAGGGTGATGCCCGCACCCGCCCAGTCGGCGGTCGGTGCGTTGCGCCGCACCCACCACGAGAGTGCGGTCTTGGTGACCGGGTAGGTGCCGAGCGAATCGCCCTCGCCGGCGAGCGCGCGCGTCGCGCCCTCGTCGCCGTCGAGGCAGCTGGCGATCAGCGCCTCGTCGAGCCCCGGCTGACACGTGGTGGAGTTCGAGCTGATCGCCACGGCGGCGGGGTCGGTGCCCCGGGCCAACAGGGGCCGCAGACCGGCCAGCATCTCCACCGTGCCGAAGTAGTTGACCGAGATCAGGAGCGACGCCGGCCGCTCCGGGAGCCCGGCGAGGCCCGCCAGCGTGACGAGACCATCGAGCGCACCGCCCGAGAGCTCACCGACGCGGTCGATGGCCCCGGCGCGACCCTGCGGCGTGGCGAGGTCGGCTTCGACCTCGGCGTTCTTGACGTCGATGCCGATCACGCGTGCGCCGTCGGCCTCGAGCCGCGACTGGAGCGCGGCGCCCATGCCGGAACCCGACCCGGTGACGGCGACCGTCCTCACGGCTTCACCACCTCGCGCCAGGGGACGTCCTTGTCGCTCACCGGGTCGCGCGGCAGGCCGAGGGCGCGCTCCCCGATCACGTTGCGCTGGACCTGGTCGGTGCCGCCGCCGATGCGGCTCGCCCACTGGCTCAGGAACTGGTCCTGCCAGCGCGCGTCGTCGGGGGCGTCGTCACCCCACAGGGTCGCGTACGGGCCGATCAGGCCCATCACGAGGTCACCGGTGTGCGCCAGGTGCAGCGAGTAGGCGAGCTTGAGCACCGACGCCTCCGGTCCCGGCATCTGGCCCCGGCTCATCGCGCTGCGGAGCCGGAACCCCATGTACCTGATGACGCCCGCGCGGATGACGGCCTGGGCGAGCTGCTGGCGCACGACGGGGTCGTTGCTCACACCCATCCGCTGCGCGAGGCCGATGATGTCCTGGAGCTGCCGACCGCCGTGCGCGCCGCCGATCATGGCGCGCTCGTTGCCGAGCGTCGTCTGCGCGACTCGCCAGCCGTCGTTCACGTCGCCGAGGACGTTGGCGGCCGGGATGCGCACGTCGGTGAGGAAGACCTCGTTGAAGTGCGCGACGCCGGTGATCTGCACCAGCGGTCGCACGTCGATGCCCGGCGTCTTCATGTCGACGATGAAATAGGTGATGCCGCGGTGCTTCGGCTGGTCCGGATCGGTGCGGGCGAGCAGGATCCCGTAGTCGGCGAACTGGGCGAAGCTGTTCCAGACCTTCTGGCCGTTGACGACGTACTCGTCACCGTCGAGCACCGCGCGGGTGCCGAGCGAGGCGAGGTCGGAGCCGGCGCCGGGCTCGCTGTAGAGCTGGCACCAGAGCTCGTCACCCCGGAGGATCGCGTCGATGTGCTCCTTCTTCTGCTGCTCGGTGCCGTGGGCGATCAACGTGGGGACGACCATCGAGACCGCCACCGAGAAGGCACCGACCGAGACGTCGAACCTCGCCTGCTCCTCGTTGAAGATCGCCTGTTGCATGCCGGTCCCGCCGCGCCCGCCGTACTCCTCCGGCAGCGTGATGCCGGCCCATCCCTCGTCGTAGAGGGTGCGCTGCCAGGCGCGCGAGCGGTCCATGTGCTCCTGCATCCCCGAAGCGCCGTAGCTCCCCTGCGGCGACGCGGCGCCGTCGTCGAGCGGGGTGGCGTGCCGCTCGAGCCAGGCGCGCGCCTCGGAGCGGAACGCCGCTTCTTCCTGAGAGTCGCCGATGTGCATGTGCGTCCTTCCTGACGAACCGCTCAGGCGATGCGCTGCGGCAGCGCACTGGCACGGATCGCGTCGCCGAAGCCGTAGTCGAACGGCACGATGAGCCGGAACGGCGCGTCGAGCACGATGCGCGCATCCGGCCCGTAGGGCGCCGCCTCGCGCGCGGCGCGGGTGACTGCCGCCGGATCGCCTTCGAGCAGGTACACCTCGCAGTCGAGCGTCGCGTCCGTGATCGAATGGTGGCCGAGGACCGCGTGCACGCCTTCGACGTCGACCGCGGCCGGAGCGGTGGTGTCACGGGCGGCGTCGTCACCGCCGTGGCGGAGGACCACCCGGATCGCGGTGTGCTGGATGTGCGGGATGTCCTCGCGATCGGCCTTCAGCGCCGGATCGGCGACGCCCCACGTCCACGTCATCGCGTCTCCGGCCCGCACGATCTTCTTCTCCGGGGCGAACATGCGCCCGGCCGCTTCCAGCTTGTCGCGGTAGGTGGTCATGTCGGCGAGCACCTGCGCCGGATCGCCGCCGAGGGTGTAGACGGTCACGTGCACGCCGCGCCCGCCGGCAAATCCCTCGAGCCGGTCGGCGGGCTCGCGCACCTCGTGCAGCTCGGGCGGGGCGACGTAGCGCTTGCCGGTCATGATGCCCGGCAGCGCGATGTTGGGCGGCAGGTGCTCGAGGTCGTACCAGCGGTTCCACGCCTCGACCGCGTCGGCGTCACAGTCGACCGACGCGAAGATGATCCCGGTGACGTCCACGGCCTTGTCAGGCGGGCCGGAGCTCGATCAGGCGCACCAGCGGGATCTGCCGGTCGGTCCGGCTCTGGTAGTCGTCGTACCAGGGGCGGTCGGCGTTCAGCGCGGCCCAGGTGGCCGCGTAGTCGGAGCCTTCGAGCACCTGCGGGTCAGCCCAGAACTCGCCGCCCTGGACGCGGATGCGCACCTCGGGGTTGGCGTCGCGGTCGGAGAGGTTGAGATACCAGGCGGGGTGGTCGGGCGCCCCGGAGAACGACGCCACGATGACCCGGTTGCCCTGCTCGTCGACCCAGAACGGCAGCGCGACCTTGTGCTCGTTGCCGCTCTTGCGCCCGATGGTGTGGAGCACGACGTGGTGCATGCCGGCGATGCACCAGACCTCGTCGGCGTCCGACGACTCCATCGCGGCCACGTGGCCCCGGCTGATCCCGGGGATCTCCTCCCGGGGCGGTTCGTCGAACGGCTCGCTCTTCTGGGACTCCGGCTGGGCTTCGGGCATGGCCGAAAGCTACCCCACCTCTCTCGCTGGTCAATTCTGCTCCGGCGCACGCCTCCGCTCCATTTCCTAGCAACTACTATGCTCAGCCGATGGACCTCGCCCCGGCCTCGCCGGCGCTCGGTACGACGGTGCGCGGCATCGACCTGCGGGGCCCGCTCGCCGCGGACGCCCGGGCCCGGCTGCGCGCCGAGCTCGACCGCACCTTCCTGCTGCACTTCCCGGCCCAGCACCTGTCCGACGACGAGCACGTGGCGTTCGCCCGGGAGTTCGGGCCGATCGCAGTCGAGGGCACCGGCACGGTCGGGTTCGTCTCGAACCACCGGCCCGATGGCAGCCTCGGATCCGCGGCGGCGACGTTCCACATCGACTACGGGTTCACCGACACTCCGTACGAGTACCTGTCGCTGTACGGCCTCGAAGTCCCTCGCGGCGGCACCGAGACGTGGTTCGCGAACGCCGTCGCCGCCGCGCGCGATCTGCCGCCCGCCCTGCGGGCACGCCTCGACGGCGTCCAGGCCCGTGCCGCGGTCGACGTGACCTCCGAGGTGCGCGAGGAAGGAGTGCGGATCGACCTCGGCCGCCTCGACGAGACGTACCCGCACGCGGTGCGCCCGGTGCTGTGGCCGCACCGCACCACCGGCGACCTCGTCCTCGCGGTGTGGGAGCAGCAGACCGATGCCCTCCTGCCCCTGCCCGACGCCGACAGCACCGCGCTGATCACCGAGCTCTTCGCCCACCTGTACCGGCCCGACCACGTGATGGTGCACCACTGGCAGCCGGGCGACCTTCTCCTGTGGGACAACCACGCGTTGCAACACGCACGGCCCGACGTGGGCATCGCCGAACCCCGTACGCTTCGCCGCGTGTGCGTGGGGACGACGCCCGATCTCTCGATCTTCGCCGATCGGATGCGGGCAAGGTCGCGTGCATCGTGAGCAACCTCGACACGGTGCGAACGATGCTGGCGTGCTTCTCGTCCGGTGACCCCCAGGGGCAGCTCGATCACTGCACCGACGACGTCGTCTACGAAGCGCCCTACTACGGCCTCGAGCGGCGCGGCAAGGACCAGCTCGCGTCGATGCTGGCGTCGGTGCAGGAACGGTTCGACGAGGTGTCGTACGTGATCGTCGACGACTTCCCGACCGTCGACCCCGACCTCGTGATCGTCGAGGTCCAGGGTGACAACCGCCTGCGCGGCGGCGACCGGCGCTACCAGAACCACTACGTGATGTTCCTGCACTTCCGCGACGGCCTGGTCCACCGGTGGCGGGAGTTCTCGAATCCCGACGTCTACCGAACGGCGGTGAGTACATGAGCGGAGTCCTGGAGGGCATCGACGTCCTCGACCTCTCGACCGGCATCGCCGGTCCGATGACCGGCATGTTGCTCGCCGACCACGGCGCACACGTCACCAAGATCGAGCCGCCGGGTGGCGACCCGACACGCTCGTTCTCGGGCGCGCAGGTGTGGCACCGGGGGAAGCGGAGCGCGGTGCTCGACCTCCGCGACGCGGCCGACCACGACCGGTTCCTCGCGCTGGCGTCGCGTGCCGACGTCGTGCTGGAGAGCTACGCCCCCGGCACCACCACCGAGCTCGGGGTCGACGACCCCACGCTGCGTGCGCTGAACCCCCGCCTCGTGTACTGCTCGATCACCGCGTACGGCGACGACGGCCGACACGCCGAACGACCCGGCCTCGACGCGCTCGTCGCGGCACGCACCGGGCACCAGTGGGAGAGCCGCGGCGTGCCCGGTGGCACCCTGGCCCGCCTCGCCGGTGTCCCGCCGGCCTTCCCCGACCTCGTCGTGCCCGACGACTGCTGGGTCGCCGCGCCGCGGCCCGGGCCGCTCTTCTCCGGCGTGCCGTGGATCAGCGTCGCCTCCTGCTACCTCGCCACGCTCGCGATCAGCGGGGCGTTGCGGGTGCGCGAGCAGACCGGTCGGGGCCAGCGGGTGTCGACGTCGTTGCTCCAGGGCGTGCTCGCCACCACGCTGTCGGCCTGGCAGCGGGTCGAGCACGTCGAGACCGACAACTTCCAGAGCTGGATCAGCGACCCACGCGCGCCGAAGGGCGTCTTCCGCTGCGCCGACGGCCGGTGGGTCCACCAGTGGGTCCCCCTCCCCGACTTCGTGCTCAGCGCGGCCGAGGGCGACCGCGTGCAGCGCACCGAGAAGACCACGCGGCCACGCGACGCGACCACGCGCATCGGCATGGACGTCAACGAGATGCTGCTGCTGCACCACTACCAACCACTCATGGCGGCCGCGATCGCCAAGTTCCCCGCCGAACCGTGGATCGCGCTCGGCGCCGAGGTCGGCGTGCCGTTGCAGCCCATCCGGTCCCCCGAGGAGGCCCTCCACGACCAAGCGCTCGTGGCCGACGGCTGCGTCATCGAGGTCGACGATCCCGCACTTGGTCCGGTGCGGCAGGTCGGCCGGGTGTACGAGCTGCACGCCTGCCCGACCGCGGCGCCCACCGCGCCGCCGGTGGTCGGTGCCCACACGGAGACGGTGCGGGCCGAAGCCGACGCGGTCGCGCCGCCCGAGCCGGTGACGCCCTCCTCGACCGCGGCACCGTCGTCGCCGTTGGCCGGGGTGCGCGTGCTCGACCTCGGGCTGGCGGTCGCCGGACCCTGGGGGACGATGATGCTCGCCGACCTCGGTGCCGACGTGATCAAGGTCAACCCGCTGCACGACTTCTACTGGATGAGCACGCACATCGCGATGTGCTGCAACCGGGGCAAGCGCAGCATCGCCATGAACCTCAAGGACGCCGACGCGATGGCGATCCTGCACGAGCTGGTGGCGACGGCCGACGTCGTGCAGCACAACATGCGCTACGACGCGGCGGTACGCCTCGGGGTCGATTTCGAGAGCCTGCGCGCGATCAAGCCCGATCTCGTGTACTGCCACACCCGCGGCTTCGAGCACGGCGCACGCGAGCACCTGCCCGGCAACGACCAGACCGGCGCCGCGCTGGCGGGTCCCGACTGGCTCGACGGTGGCCTCGACCACGACGGCATCCCCTTCTGGCCGGTGGTGTCCCTGGGCGACACCGGCAACGGGTTCTTGTCGGCCATCGCCATCGTGCAGGCGCTGTACCACCGCGACCGTACCGGTGAGGGCCAGTTCGTCGACACGTCGATCATGTACGCGCAGTTGCTGAACGCGTCGATCGCCTGGAGCCTGGCCGACGGCAGCCGGCACGGCGAGCGTCCCCGGCTCGACGCGATGCAGACCGGCTGGCATGCCTGCTACCGCCTCTACGACACCGCCAACGGGTGGTTGTGCGTCGCCGCGGTGACCGACGAGCAGCGCGGCGCGCTGGCCACGACACTCGGGGTCGGCGCGGTGACGAGGGAGACCGCGTTCGACGCGCTCGAACCCGCGTTCCAGACCCGCACGGCCGCACAGTGGTTCGCCGCGCTCGATGCGGCCGGGGTGCCGTGCGAGGTCTCGACGCCCGACTTCGTCCTCGACCTCTTCGACGATCCGGAGATGATCGAGAAGGGCTGGGTCACCCGGTACCGGCACCCGATCGTGGGCGAGATGGACGTCATGGGCCTGCTCTTCGACCTGTCGGAGACACCGGGTGTCGTGCAGGGCCCACCCCTCGTGCCGGGCCAGGACACGCGCGCCATCCTCTCGGAGCTGGGCTACGACGACGAACGCATCGACAAGCTGGCCGCCGCCGGCACCGTCCTGCATTGGAGCGCATGAGGTGCCCGGAGTGATCCCCCCGTCACCCACTCTCGACGACCAGTTCTTCTGGGACGCCATCGCCGAGGGTCGCCTGGTCTTCCAGCGGTGCGCCGGGTGCGGCACCCTGCGCCATCCACCGGCGCCGATGTGCGGTGAGTGCCACTCGGTGGAGTGGGACACGCAGGAGTCCTCGGGCCACGGGTACGTCTACACCTGGATCCTCTCGCACCACCCGACGAAGCCCGACCGGGCGCCGCGCATCGTGGTCCTCGTCGATCTGGACGACGGCATCCGCTTCGTCGCCAACCTCCTCGGCATCGACGCCGGCGACGTTCGCAACGGGATGGAGGTCGCGCTCAGCATCGAGCCGGTCGACGATGTCGTCCTCCCCCAATTCCGGCCGACGGTCGCCCCGTGAGCGCACTCGCACGCGACACCGCCGTCGTCGGCATCGGCCAGACCGAGTTCTCCAAGCACTCCGGCCGGAGTGAGCTGCAGCTCGCAGGTGAGGCGGTCGCGGCCGCGGTCGCCGACGCCGGGCTCACCCCCGCCGACATCGACGGCGCGGTGACCTTCGCCATGGACGTGAACGACGAGCTGTCGGTCATTCGTTGCGTGGGGATCCCGGAGCTGCGCTTCACCGCCCGCACCCGGGGCGGCGGGGGTGGGGCGTGCGCCACGGTGCAGCTCGCCTCGGCCGCGGTCGCATCGGGCGCGGCCGACGCGGTGGTGGTCTACCGCGCGTTCAACGAGCGCTCCGGCCGGCGCTTCGGGCAGCCGCTCGTCGAGAACAACAAGTCGCGGGTGACGCCGCCGGGTTGGAACTGGTACCTCCCGTTCGGGCTCGACACGCCGGCGAAGGTCTACGCGCTCTGGTACCAGCGCTACATGCACCAGTACGGCGTCACCAACATGGACTTCGGCCTGTACCCGGTCGTGGCCCGCAAGCACGCCGCCACCAACCCCAACGCGTTCTACTACCAGCAACCGCTCACGCTCGAGCAGCACCAGGAGTCGCGGTGGATCGTCGAACCGATCCTGCGCAAGCTGGACTGCTGCCAGGAGAGCGACGGCGGCGTGGCCATGGTGGTGACGAGCATGGACCGGGCGCGCGACCTCCCCCGGCGCCCGGTCCGCGTCGCCGCGGCCACGCAGGCACACCTGCGCGACGGCGACGAGATGTTCGACTACTACGTCGGCGATCGCGCCTCGTTCCCGGAAGCGGCATGGATGGGACGCCAGCTGTACGAGGCCACCGGCCTCACGCCCGACGACATCGACGTGGCGATGATCTACGAGAACTTCACGCCGACCGTGTTCCTGCAGCTCGAGGCGTTCGGGTTCTGCGGTCCGGGCGAGGCCACCGACTTCATCGCCGGCGGCAACATCGAGATCGGCGGGAAGATCCCGGTGAACACCAACGGTGGACTCCTCGGCGAGGCGTACATCCACGGGATGAACAACATCCTCGAGGGCGTGCGCCAGGTGCGCGGCACCGCCGCCAACCAGGTCGACGGCACCGAGCACGTGCTCGTGTCGGCCGGACGGAGTGGTCTGGTCCTGTCACCCTGACCCGCCTACTCAATGGGTCGATTCCACTCCGCCGTCCCGCCCTCCGGGCACGGCTCCGTTGCATCTCCTACGGTTGCCGTCATGACGTACCGCGACGCGATCTACATCTCGACCGACTCGCACGTGACCGAGCCCATCGAGCTCTACGAGGATCGGGTCGACGCCGCGTTCCGCGGTCGCGTCCCCCGCATCGAGACCGTCGGCGAGTGGCGCACCTTGCTCATCGAGGGCCTCGGCCCGCGCAAGCTGATGCCGGCGTCCGAGCGCGAGGTCGCGGTGGTGGGCGACTTCGAAGCCGACGACCGCCTGCGCGACCAGCAGCGCGACGGCGTCAGCGCGGAGGTGATCTTCCCGACCTTCGCCCTGCAGGCGTGCTTCGCCAGCGAAGACGCCGAGTTCCAGCGTCAGCTCTGCCGCGCGTACAACAGCTGGGCGGCCGACGTGTTCGACGACCACCGGCTGCTGCCGGTCGGCATGGTGTCGATGCTCGACATCGACGCCGCCATCGAGGACGCCGAGGCCGTCGCCGATCAGGGTTTCCGGGCGCTGTTCCTGCCCGCGCAGGTGCCGTCGCGCCTCTACAACGACGGTGCCTACGACCGGTTCTGGGCCGTGGCCGAGGAGATCGGGCTCCCGCTCACCTTCCACTCGGGCACCGGCCACGAGCCGCGCGTCGTACGCGGCCCCGGCGGGGCGGTCGTCAACTACCTCATGGGCGCGCAGCTCGACGGCCCGATGGTGATGCTCACCATGGCGGCCGGCGGCGCGCTCGACCGGTTCCCGGAGCTGAAGATCGTCACGGTCGAAACCGGCGCGTCGTGGCTGGCGTGGATCATGACCCAGGCCGACGCCATCTACGCCGACCACAGCATGTACGCGTCGCCGAAGCTGTCGATCAAGCCGAGCGAGCTGATCCGCCGGCAGTGCGCGGCGACCTTCATGTACGACCCGGTCGCGATCAACAACCGCGCCACCACCGGTGTCGAGACGCTCATGTGGGGGAACGACTACCCCCACCCCGAGGGCACCTGGCCGGAGTCGCAGGCGGTGAACGCCGACCAGTTCGACGGCGTGAGCAAGGACGACCTCGACGCCATCGTCAACGGCAACGCGGCGAACGTGTTCGGCTTCGACCTCGACCAGCTCGCGGCGCTCCCCCAGCCCGTTCCCGCGTAGTTCGAATTCACTGCTCGGTGGCTTTCGCTCAGCGAAAGCGGTCGCGCAATGAATCGGCGAGCACGCGCACGAGCTCGGCGCGTTGGGCGTCGAACTGCTCGGCGCTCGAGTGCTCGACCGGCATCGCGTCGAGGAGCTCCTGGTCGAGGGCCAGGCCGCGTACGACGTTGTAGAGGAAGCGGGCCGTCTCCTCGACCTCGGCGTCCGACGGGCCGTCGCCGAGCACGCCGCGCCCGAGCGCCGGCAGCCGCGCCCCCACCCGGTCCTGCGACGTCTTCAGCGCCAGCCGCGTCGACTCCGCGGTGGTCGGGTCGTGGCTCAGGTTGAGCACGACCTGCATGTAGGCGAGGAACTCGGGCCGTCGGTAGTAGGACCACAGCGCATCGACGAAGGACTCGAGCCGCGCCTCCACGGTGCCGCCCACGATGACCGCGTCGGTGAGGCACCGGTCGAGCTCCTCGAGGCCGCGCTCGTGCACCGCGACCAACAGCGCCTCGCGTGTCCCGAAGTGGTACTGGATCACCCCCCAGGTCACGCCGGCCCGCTTGGCGATCTTGTTCGAGCTGGCCCGGTAGAAGCCCTCGTCGAGGATGCAGGCGATGGCGGCGTCCACGACGCGCGCGCGGGTCGATTCGTCGCTCATGACTTCTGCCGCGCCGCCACGGCCGCGCCGGCGGCGCCGAACGCGGCCGGATCGACACGCCGGCCGGCGGCATGCTCGGCCTCCAGCGCCAGCGCGTCGGCGAGCGGAAGGCCGTCGCCCCGCCGGTAGAGATCGAGCACCTCGGCCACCGCCCCGGTGGGTGCGATGTCGTGGACGAGCGCCCGGGTGAACGGGAGCAGCTCGTCGTGCGGGACGACGTGGTTCACCAAGCCGAGCCGCCGCGCTTCGGCCGCGTCGACGAAGTTGCCGGTGATCGAGAGCTCGGCCGCCTTCCGCACCCCGACGGCTCGCGGCAACAAGGCGGTGAGGCCCCACGCGGCCACGACGTCGAGTCGCGCGTGGGTGTCGGCGAACCGCGCCCGCTCCGACGCCACGACGAACGTGCAGCTCAGCGCGATCTCCAGCGCCCCGGTGACACACGCGCCGTTGACGGCACACACCACGGGGGTCGTCGCCGCCCGCAGCGTCGCCCCGGGGTTGGTGGCTGCACGCGCCGCGGTGCCCGCCGCCACCTCCTTGAAGTCCACACCGGCGCTGAAGACGGGATCGACGGCGGTGACGATGATCGCCCGTGTGCCGTCGTCCGTGTCGGCCTCGTCGATGAGCTCGCAGAACCGCGCCCGCATGGCGGCGGTCAGCGCGTTCTTGACCTCGGGCCGGTTGATCGTGATCGTCCGGACGCCGTCCGCGTCCTCGACGAGGAGGGTGTCGTCGGCCACCTAGCGGAGATGGAGCGGAGTCGTGCCCGGAGGGCGGGACGACGGAGCGGAATCGACCATCGAACCGAGATGGAGCGGAGTCGTGCCCGGAGGGCGGGACGACGGAGCGGAATCGACCATCGAACCGAGATGGAGCGGAGTCGTGCCCGGAGGGCGGGACGACGGAGCGGAATCGACCATCGAACCGAGATGGAGCGGAGTCGTGCCCGGAGGGCGGGACGACGGAGCGGAATCGACCATCTAACTGGTGATGCCGAACCGCTCCAAGCCGAACGCGGTGATCGCGTTGCCACGGAGGAGCTTGTACCGCTCGCCCTCGTCGAGACCGGCCTGGGTGCAGATGTCCTCGACCACCTTCTTGGAGTGCGGGAAGGTCGAGTCGGCGTGCGGGTAGTCGGTCTCGAAGCAGATCTGGTCCATGCCGATGACGTCGCGGTTGGCGAGCCCGATCTCGTCGTCGAAGATGCAGCCGTAGATACGGCTCACGTAGCTCGACGGCGGCTGCGGGAGCGACGTGCCGAAGCTGTTCGCCGACCGCTCGGCCGCGAGCTTGTCGGCCCGCTCCATCACGTACGGCATCCACCCGACCTGGCCCTCGGAGTACGCGATCTTCAGCGTCTGGAACCGCTCGAGCGTGCCCGAGAAGATGTAGTCGCACATCGAGCCCATGGCGTTCGAGAACGTGAGCGTCGAGCTCACGATGAACGGCGCGTCGGGCGACGTGCTCGGCATCTTCGAGCTCGAGCCGATGTGCATGCAGATGGTGGTCTCGGTGTCCTGGCAGGCCTGGAAGAACGGCTCCCAGTAATGGTCCTTGTCGTGGATCGACGGCAGGCCGAGGGGAAACGGGTTCTCCGGGAACGTGACCGCGAAGCTTCCGCGGTCGGCGCACCGGCGCACCTCGGCGGCGGCGAGCTCGACGTCCCAGAGCGGGATCATCGTGAGCGGGATCAGGCGACCCTTGCCCTCACCGGCGCACCAGTCCTCGACCATCCAGTCGTTGTAGGCCTTCACGCAGAGGAGCGCGAGCTCCTTGTCGTCGCGCTCCAGGAACGTCTGTCCGCAGAAGCGGGGCAACGTGTTCGGGAAGCAGATCGACGCCTCGGTGTGGTTGGCGTCCATGTCGGCGATGCGCTCCGACTTGATCCAGCAACCGGGGCGGATCTCGTCGAACGTGGTGGGGGTGACGTCGAGCTCAGGGAACCCGACGGCGGCGGACAACTTCGGGAACGGGTACACGAGGTCGTCGTAGAGCCACCAGTCGCACGGCTCGCCGCCGTCGACGCCCTTCTCGTAGGAGAACACCCCGCCCTCGAAGTGGAAGATCGCCGAGTCGCGCTCGACGCGGGGGACACGGTCCTTGTACCTGGCCGGGATCCGCTCCGTCCAGAGGTCGGGGGGCTCCACGACGTGGTCGTCGACCGAGATGATGCGGGGGATGTCCATGGGGCGGCTCCTTCGTATGACCCCAGTATGTCGGGTCGGGGTGGGATCGACCTCAGCGGCTGGTGAAATCGGGGAGACCCGGCAGCTGGGGCGTGAGGTCGCCACAGGTCCAGCCGCCGTCGACGACGAACTCGGCGCCGGTGCAGTACGAGCTCTCGTCGGAGGCCAGGAACAGCGCCATGCTCGCCAGCTCCTCCGGACGACCGACCCGGCCCAGCGCGATGTTGTGGAACCACGTGTCGACGACCTCGACCGGTTCCTCGGTCGGATTGGTCATGAACGTGTTGACCCCACCCGGATGGAGCGAGTTCACGCGGATGCCGTGCACACCGAGCTCGAGCGCGGCCGTCTTCGTCATGCCGCGAATGGCGAACTTCGAGGCCGAGTACGCGATGAGGCTGTTCTTCGACCCGAGGCCGTCGATCGAGGACACGTTGATGATCGACCCACCGCCGGAGTCCACCATCGGCGCGATGGCCGCCTTGATGCCGAGGAACGCGCCCACCTGGTTCACGTTCACGACGTGCAGGTAATCCTCCAGCGTCGTCTCCACGATCGGCTTGAAGAACGGGATCGACGCGTTGTTCACGAGCACGTCGAGGGGCCCGAACCCGGCCGCCGCCTCCATCACGTCGAGCCAGTCGCGCTCCTGGCTCACGTCGTGGTGCACGAACACCGCGTCGGCACCGAGGTCCGCGGCGACGTGCTTGCCCTCGTCATCGAGGATGTCGGTGAGCACCACCTGGGCGCCTTCCTGCACGAACCTGCGCGCTTCGGCCTCACCCTGGCCACGCGCGGCACCGGTGACGATCGCGACCTTGCCGTCGAGTCTTCCCACGTCTTCCCCCTCGGTCAGAATGAGCCGGTCCTGGACCTCGCTGCCGCTCAGCCCAGTGCGCCGGCCTCGCGGAGCGCGGTGAGCTTGGCGTCGTCGTAGCCCAGCACGTTGCGCAGCACGTCGTCGGTGTGCTCCCCCACCTCCGGCGCCTTGGTCGGGACCGGCAGCTCCTCGCCCTCGACGTGCAACGGGAACAGCAACATGTCGGCACCGGCGTCGTCGTACGACACCCACCGGAAGCGGTCCTGGAACTGCGGGTCGTGACGCACGGTCTGTGCGGTGTTCGCCGGGGCGATGGTGGTGTTGTGCTCGTCGGCGAAGTCGATCCACTCCTGCGACGTCTTCGTGCGGAAGATGTCGCGCAGCTCGGCCTGGAGCTCCTTGTTGCCGCGCGCGTGGTCGGCGATGGTCTTGCCCGGCCACTTCTCGAAGAGGTCCATGCGCCCGACGCCCTCGCAGAAGTTCTTCCAGAACGACTGCTCGGATGCCATGAAGAGGACGTGCCCGTCGGACGACTCGTAGTACTGGTAGCGCACACCTTCCCACATGCCGCCGAGGCCGGGCGCGCGTCGCTCGTAGTCGTCGCTCGGATTCCCGGTGACGACGTCGTCCGGGTAGTCGTCGTAGCCCTTCCACGTCTCGATGCGGTACCAGTCGAAGTACGCCGAGCTGTCGGACTGTGCGATCTCCATGCACGCGCCTTCGCCAGTCTTCTCCGCCCGCAGCAGCGCGGCGAGGATCCCGATGGCGCCGAACGCGGGCCCGGCGGTGATGCCGATGTTGGCCTGGTCGGGGATGCGGCAGAAGCCCTCGTCGTCGACCACGGGCTGGATCGTGCCCGACCACGCGTCGTACGCGATGCCGTGGCTCGGCAGGTTCTGGTACGGGCCGGTCGCCCCGTACCCCGAGATCGTGCACATCACGATCTTCGGGTTGAGCTCCTGGAGCCGGTCGTAGCCGAGGCCCATCTTGGCGAGGAACCCGGGCCGCATGGCCTCGATCACGACGTCGGACTCGCGCACGAGGTCCTCGAACACCGCGATCGCCTCGGGCTGCTTGAGGTTCAGCACCAGCGACTGCTTGCCCCGGTTCACGTGCAGGTGCAGCAGCGACGTACCGTCCATGAAGGGCCACGTCATCTTCCGGGCATAGTCGCCGGCGGGCGACTCGACCTTGATGACCTCGGCCCCGAGGTCGATCAGGTGCGACGTGATGGCGGCGGGACCGAGCAACGAGCACTCGACCACCCGCACGCCGTCGAGCATGGCGGGCCTGGCATTCTCCGCGCTCATGATTTCCCGCTCTCGTCGCTTCGCTCCGGGCCGCTCGGGCCTCGCTCCGTTGCGAGCCGGGATACCCGGCTCGCGGACACTCCGCTCATGCGGGCCACACCACCGACTGCATCTCGGTGTACGCATGGAGGCCGAAGTCGCCACCGTCCCGCCCGATGCCACTCATCTTGAAGCCACCGAAGGGCGTCTCCATGTTGCGCTGCGCGGTATTGATGCCCACGTTGCCGGAACGCAACCGGCCCGCAAGGCGGAAGCCGCGTTCGGTGTCGCTCGTCATCACGTAGTCGTAGAGGCCGAAGTCGGTGCTGTTGGCAATGGCGACGGCTTCCTCGTCGTCGTCGAAGGGCAGGGTGACGACCACCGGCCCGAAGATCTCCTCCTTGACCGGCTTCATCTCGGGCTTGCACCCGGCGAGCAACGTCGGTGCGACGTAGTAGCCGCGCTCCATGTGTCCCGGGCGACGGCCGTCGACCACGATGTCCGCGCCCTCGTCGCCCCCCGCGGCGACGTAGCTCTCGATGCGTTCGCGCTGCGTCGCCGAGATGACCGGGCCGACGATCGTGTCCTCGTCGAGCGGGTCGCCGACCTTCATGGCACCGGCGGCGGCGGCGAGCCGGTCGACCAGTTCCTCGTACTTGCTGCGATGCACGATCGCGCGCGTCGGTGCCGTGCAGATCTGGCCGCTGTGGAAGCCCCACACGCTGGCGATGGCGGTGACCGCGGCGTTGATGTCGGCGTCGTCGAGCACGAGCGCGGCACCCTTGCCGCCGAGCTCGAGGAGCACGCGCTTCATCGTGGGACCGCCGGCCTCGTAGATCCTGGCGCCGACGGCCGTCGACCCTGTGAACGACACCATGTCGATGTCGCGGCTCGAGCTGAGCGCGGCCGCAGGCTCGGGCGACGCTGACGTGACGAGGTTGACCACGCCGGGCGGGAACCCGACCTCGCGCAGCACCTCGGCGAGCACGACGATGGCGAGCGGGTCCTGCGGCGCCGGCTTCATCACGACGGTGCAGCCCACCGCGAGGGCCGGCGCGATCTTGCCCACCATGTTGGTGAGCGGGAAGTTGTACGGGGAGATGCACGCCACCGCGCCGACGGGCTGGCGATTGACGTATGCACCCATGAGGCCTCCGGGCGCGAGCGGAGTGGCCTGCACCGGCTGGGGCGGCATGGGGATGCCGATGCTCTTCGTCGCGTCGCGCGCGTAGCGGTGGAACCGCTCCAGCGCGACCGGCACCTGCATGCGCGAGCCGACGGTGGCGGTGGCGCCGGTCTCGGAGATGATCAGCGGCACGAGCTCGGGGCCGAGCTCGCTCAGCCGGTTCGCCGCCGCCAGGAGCAGCGCGGCGCGCTCCTCCGCCGGCGTCGCGGACCACGCGGGGAACGCGTCCTGCGCGGCACGGGCGGCCTCCTGCGCCTGCGCCACCGATGCCTCGGGCGCCTCGCCCACGACCTCTTCGGTCGCCGGGTTCACGATCGGGGCGGTGCCGGCGTCGCCGGCGACGAGCTCGCCCCCGATCAGGAGCTTCCACTCGTGGTTCTGCCAGTCGGCCATCGCCCTCGTCCCCCTGTTCCTCGGTCGACTCCGCGGCGCCGTCCCACCTCCGGCAACGCCGCCGCTTCGTCTCGTGTCTTCCTCGGTCGACTCCGCGGCGCCGTCCCACCTCCGGCAACGCCGCCGCTTCGTCTCGTGTCTTCCTCGGTCGACTCCGCGGCGCCGTCCCACCTCCGGCAACGCCGCCGCTTCGTCTCGTGTCTTCCTCGGTCGACTCCGCGGCGCCGTCCCACCTCCGGAAACAGCGCCGCTTCGTCTCCTGTCGCGTCCCTGAGCTGCTCTGGGCGACCAAGGCTACAATCTGACGCTCCGTCAGACTTTGCCGCCGCCAGATCGGGGGACCCCCAGTGCTCGACGAGATCATCAAGGGCGCAACGGTGGTGGACGGCACGGGGGCACCCGGCGTCGTGGCCGACGTCGGGATCGCCGACGGCCGCATCGTCGCCATCGGGACCATCGACGAACCAGCCGCGAACGTGGTCGATGCCGGCGGCCTCGTGGTCGCCCCCGGCTTCGTCGACCCGCACACGCACTACGACGCCCAACTGCTGTGGGACCCGACCGCGAGCCCGTCGAGCAGCCACGGCGTCACCACGGTCGTCGGCGGCAACTGCGGCTTCAGCCTCGCGCCACTGCACGACGGCGACGCCGACTACCTGCGGCGGATGATGGCCCGGGTCGAGGGCATGCCCCTCCCCGCGCTCGAACAGGGCGTCGACTGGAAGTGGGAGACGTTCGGCGAGTTCCTCGACCGGTTCGAGGGCGCGATCGCGGTCAACGCCGGCTTCCTCGTCGGGCACTGCGCCATCCGCCGGTACGTGATGGGTGAGGACGCGATCGGCGGCGCGGCGACGCCCGAGCAGATCGCCGAGATGCGCGCCGAGGTGGGGCGGTCGCTCGAAGCCGGCGCGCTCGGCTTCTCGTTCACCCAGTCGTCGTCGCACAGCGACGGCGACGGCCGACCCGTCGCCAGCCGGTGGGCCACGCCCGACGAGCTCATCGCCATGAGCGCGGAGACGGGCGCCCACCCCGGCACCACGCTCGAGGGGATCGTGCAGGGCTGCCTCGACCAATTCTCCGACGAGGAGATCGAGCTGCTCGGGTCGGTCAGCGCGGCGGCCAACCGCCCGCTCAACTGGAACGTGCTCACCGTCGACGCCCGTGAGCCCGAGCGCGTGCCGCGCCAGCTCTCGGCGGGCGACCGCGCGCAGGAGCTCGGTGGCCGTCTCGTCGCACTCACCATGCCGGTGCAGGTGCCGATGAACATGAGCTTCCTCAACTTCTGCGGCATCTGGCTCATCCCCGGGTGGAGCGACGTGCTGAGCGTCCCCGTGCCCGAGCGGATGGCGCGTCTGCAGGACCCGAACGTGCGCCTGAAGATGCTCGAGTGGTCGCAGTCGCCCCAGGCCGGCGTGTTCCGGCGGCTCGCCGACTTCGGCGACTACCGGCTCGGCGACGTCTACGCCCCCGAGAACCAGGAGCTCCGGGGCCGGATCGTGCGCGACATCGCCCGGGAGCGCGACCAGTCGAACTTCGGCACTCTGCTCGACATCGTGATTGCCGACGAGCTCCGCACCGTGCTGTGGCCGATCCCGCAGGACGACGACGGCTCGTCCTGGGATCTCCGCCGCGACGTGTGGAACGACCCGCGGGCGTTGATCGGCGGCTCCGACGCCGGCGCCCACCTCGACCGTATGTGCGGCGCGCCCTACACCACGCGCTTCCTCGCCGACTGCCTCCGCGGTCGGCAGCTCGTGTCACTGGAACGGGCGGTGCAACTGATCACGAGTGCGCCGGCGGACCTGTTCGGTCTGCGCGACCGTGGCGTGCTGCGTGAGGGTGCCATCGCCGACATCGTGGTCTTCGACCCCGACACGATCGGCGCCGGCGACGCGACGCTGGTGCACGACCTCCCCGGTGACTCGGCCCGGCTCACCGCCGGCTCGCAGGGAATCGTGCGGGTGCTCGTCGGCGGTGTCCCCGTGGTCGAAGACGGCGCCCCCACGGGCGCGACGCCGGGCGTGGTGCTGCGGTCGGGCCGCGACACCGAGACCGTCACCGCCCGCTAGGCGACGGTGGCGCGGCCGTCGCGCGCTGACGTACGTTCCGTCGCGCGCCACGGCGTCGGCCGGGGCGGAGACCTGGAGGTCCCGTGAGCTACTCGCTGATCCTGATCGACGATCCTGCACCCATGGTGCGCCGGATCACGCTGAACCGCCCGGAGAAGCGCAATGCGCTCAACGCGACCCTCCGGCGGGAGATCCTCACCGCGACCCGCGAGCTCGACCGCGACCCCGAAGTGCGCGTCACCGTGATCCGCGGTGCCGGGAAGTGCTTCAGCGCGGGCTACGACCTCTCGGGTGATCCCGAGCGCGCAGGGCGAGCCGCTCGACTACAACGCCGAGGGTGAGGGCTCCTACATGCGCGGGGTCACGAACGGCTGGATGAGCATCTGGGACCTCGCCAAGCCGGTCATCGCCCAGGTCCACGGGTACTGCCTCGCCGGCGGCAGCGAGCTCGCCACCGGGTGCGACCTGGTCTACGTGGCCGAGGACGCCAAGATCGGCTACCCCGCGGTGCGCTTCGGCACGCCCGACATGCAGTACCACGCGTGGCTGTTCGGCATGCGGGCGGGCATGGAGTCGATGCTGACCGGCGACTCGTTCTCCGGCACCGAGGCCGCCCAGCTCGGTTGGGCGAACCGGGCGTACCCGGTCGAGCAGCTCGAGGAGAACGTGCTCGCGATCGCGACGCGCATCGCGCAGATCCCCACCGACCTCGTGCAGATCAACAAGCGCACGGTGCACCGGGCGATGGAGGTCATGGGGCTGCGGTCGTCGATCCGGGCCGGCACCGAGCTGAGCGCGCTGGCGACCCACACGGAGAGCATGAAGAAGTTCGTGGCCGACATCCAGGCCAGCGGGCTCACCGACACGCTCACCAAGCGCGACACCCCCTTCGGCGACTACCGCACCGCGGAGGCACGCGACAACGCGTGATCGGCGTCGCGGTCTAGCGTTCCCCCCGTGAACCGGGGGGCTCGTTCACTCGTGGTGGCCGGCGCGATCGCGATCGCGCTGGTCCTCGCCCTCGTCGTCCCCACCGCCCCTTCGGGCGCGGCGACCGACGGCTCGACGAACCCGTTCGCCCCGACCGACGGGTTCTGCACGAAGACCGGGCCCGCGCCCACCAAGGGCACGGTCAAGGTGGTGCAGATCCGTTCGCAGCTCGAGAAGTACGAGCCGCTCGGGTTCTCGCTCCCGGTCGGCGACGTGAACGACATGTTCCAGGTCTTCACCGACCAGATCAACGCGTGTGGCGGGATCCGCGGGCGCAAGGTCGTGCTGCAGAACGAGGAGTACGACCCCACCAACCCGGCGAGCCGCGACGCCGCGTGCATCGCCGCCACCGAGGACGACAAGGCGTTCGTGGTGGTGAACGCGAACTCGCTCACCGGCACCGGGCCGATCTGCGTGGCGGGAGACCACAAGACCCCCTTGGTGTACGTGGGCGGCGCGCCCGACGCGGAGTACGCGTCGACTGACGGTCGGCTCGCCTCCTACGGGCCGTCGGCGGACGGGCAGCTCCGCCTGCTCGCCGCCGACCTTCTGGCGACCGGAGCGCTGAAGGGCAAGAAGGTCGGCATCGTCGCCACCGACCTCCCCGACCAGGCCGACGTCATCGAGCGCGCGCTGGTGGCACCCTTGAAGAAGAAGCGCGTCGACGTCGCGGTGTTCGACGTGATGCCGTGCCAGGGGAACATCGTGTGCACGCAGCCGATCCCCCAGTCGGTGATGAAGCTGTCCGCCGCCAAGCCCGACGTGGTGATCCCGGTGCTCACCGCCACCAGCCTGCCGGCGTACGTGTACGAGATGAAGCGGACCGGGATGCAGGCGAAGCTCTACGAGTCGTCGTACAACGCGCTCGGGACCGACCTCGTACAGAGCAAGGTGCTGCAGGTGGGCGGCAAGGCGGTCGCCGACTACTACAAGGGCGCGATCCTCGTGTCGTCCACCGTCGCCGGCGACTGGCGGCTCCCCGGCTTCGGCCCACCGCCGATCGGCGTGATGTGCAACGACACCTACGCGAAGAACACCACGACCGGCGACACGTTCAAGCCTGACGCCGAGGGGTACACGAAGTGGGGCATGGTCGGGCTCTCGTGCACCAACATGCGGATGGTGGCGAGGGCGATGTACGGCGCGGGCGACAACCTGACCCAGAAGACCTTCGTCGCCGCGCTGCGGAAGCTCCCGCCCGATCCGATCGGTGGCATCGGTGGCGCACCGGTGGTCGTGTACATCGACAAGAAGACGACACCGACCACGGCGTTCGAGAGTCGCGCCACCTACCCGTGCAAGCTGCCGACGCCCCTCGACACCATCTGCCTGGTGCCGGTCAGCACCAAGGGCCGCACCGTCTCGCCCTGAGCGGTCAACGACCCGGGCTCACGGCGAGACGACGGCGACCCTCGCCCCACAGGTCTTCGGCACCGCTCCGCGCCGCGGGGAGCGACGCGGCCGCGGCCGACCAGGTGACGAAGTCGGCGTGCTCGAGCCGGTCGTGGTAGCACGTCATCGTCGAGCGATGGGGCTCCTCGCCCACGAATCGGGTGATCGCGTCGTCGGCGGTCCATGCCGACAGCGTCCAGAACGTCCGGGTGAAGGGCTGGGCGATCAGCGAGACACCGAGCGCGCCCGCAGAACGTCGGACCTGCCGCCGGATCTTCAACGCATGACGCAGGAACCCGGGGACGTGATGCAGTGAGCGCAGGCGAAGTCGCGACGCGAGGACGACCACCTCGTTGTCGGGGCTCGCAGGCCCGGCAACGGTCCACGGCAAGGCGGGCATGGTCGGCTCCTCTCGATGGCCGGGAACTTGTCACTGTCAGGATTGCACGGCCAGCCCATCTTGTCAATGGTCAGATCGCAGTAGGGTGAGCGCATGGCTCCCGACACGTACCACCACGGCGCGCTGCGAGAAACCTTGATCCAGGCCGCGCTCGAGGTCATCGAGGAGGAGGGACCCGCGGCGCTGAGCCTGCGCGAGCTCGCCCGTCGCGTCGGCGTGTCGCACGCCGCGTCCGCGCACCACTTCGGCGACAAGGCGGGCTTGCTCACCGCGATCGCGGTGGAGGGGCAGGAGCTGCTGGCGGCGGCGATGGCCGAGGCGTTCGAGCGCACCGGCGAGTTCCTCGAGATGGGCGTCGCGTACGTGCGCGTCGCCGTCGAGCACCGTGCCCATTTCGAGGTCGTCTACCGACCCGACCTCTACCGCGCCGACGACCCCGAGCTGCTCGACGCGCAGCGGCGTACCGGAGAGATCTTCCGAGCCGGACTGGCGACGCTGTCACCCCGGCAGGCGGGCCCCGACCCGGCGATCGCCGGCATCGCCGCGTGGTCGCTCGTCCACGGCTTCTCGCTCCTGTGGCTCAACGGCCTGGTGCAACCAGACGCGGGCGACGCGCCGGAACCCATCGCGCGCGCCGCGGCCGCGCTGCTCTTCCGGGAGCACGCGGCGACGCCGACACGGCGTCGAGCCAAGGCCTGACGCACGCGGTTCGCGCGCGCGTCGACGCGCCGGCCGATCAGTACGACTTGGGGAGGCCCAGCGACTGCTGGGCGACGAAATTCAGGATCATCTCCCGGCTCACCGGCGCGATGCGCAACAGCCGGAGCAGGCCCCAGAGGTCGGCGAGCCCGTATTCGGTCGCCATGCCGTTGCCCCCGTGCGTCTGGATGGCGGCATCAAGGCAGTGCAACCCGGCCTCGGCCGCCGCGTACTTCGCCATGTTCGCCGCCTCGCCGGCGGCGACCGGGTCGTCGGCGTGGTCGTGCAACCAGGCCGCCTTCTGCGTCATCAGGCGAGCGAGCTCGAGCTCGACCTTGGCGATCGCGAGCGGGTGCGCCACGCCCTGGTGCGTACCGATCGGCACACCCCACACCCGACGCTCGCCGGCGTACTCCGCGGCCCGGGCGAGCGCGTACCGTCCGATGCCGACACAGAGGGTCGCGCTGAGGATGCGCTCGGGATTCAGCCCCGCGAACACCTGGTGCAAGCCGTCACCCGCGGTGCCGACCAGTCGGTCGGCCGGCACCTCGACGTCGTCGAAGAACAGCTGGAACTGCTTCTCGGGGGCGAGGATCTCGACCGGGATGAGCGCCCGGTCGAGCCCGGGCGCGTCGGTGTCGACGACCAGCAGCGACAACCGGCCGTGCCCGGTCTCGGGATCGGTCCCGGTGCGCGCCACCACGAGCACCGCGGCCGCTTCGTCGACCCCCGAGATGTACGTCTTGGCGCCACGGAGGCGGTACACGTCTCCGTCGCGCGTCGCGGTGGTCGCCAGGTTGTGCGTGTTCGACCCCGCGTCGGGCTCGGTGATCGCGAACACCATCTTGTCGGTCCCCGCGAGCCCCGGGAGCCACCGCTGCTTCTGCTCGTCGGTCCCGAACCGGGCGATGACCTCGGCGCTGATGCCGGCCGACACCAGGACGAGGAGGAGCGGGCACCCGTGCGCCGCCAGCTCCTCGCTCACGATCGCCAGCTCGCTGAGCCCGCCTCCCCCGCCGCCATACTCCTCGGGGAGGTGCACCCCGAGGAAGCCCGCGTCGCCGACCGCGTCCCAGAGCTCGGTGGCCTTGCCGCCGGTGCGCGCCCGTTCGGCGAAGTACTCGTGCCCGAACTTCGCGGCGATGCCGCCGACGGCCTCGCGCAGCATCGCGTGCTCGGGCGGCTCCGAGAAGTCCACGGCGCTCCTCCCCGCTCGGTGGCCGGGACCGGGGGTGAATCGCCGATCACAGTACGCCGCCGGCGCCGGTCAGCGAACGGCGGCGATGACCTCGTCGGCGTACCGATCGAGGTTGTCGATCTTCTCCTGCAGGCTCTCCGGGTCGGTCTCGAGCCCGTACGGGTCGAAGCGACCGAAGCCACCCGCGGTGTGGGTGACACCGAGGTCCTCGAGCCGCTTGATGCCGTCGGCGGTGAACGACTCGGCCGCGGTGGCGTAGATCGTGAACGGCTCGCGCTCGCGGCCGTACTCGCGGCGCAGGTCGTTCATGCGGTCGATCATCGGGATCAGGTCTTCGATCACGCCGCCCGCACCCATCCAGCCGTCACCGAGGCGCGCCGCGCGACGGAGGTTGGCGTCGGCATGACCGCCGATGAGCACCGGGATCGGTGCCGACGGCACCGGCTCCATCTTGATGGCCGGGAAGTCGTAGAACTCGCCGTGAAACTCGAAGTAGCCGCCGGCCGCGAGCCCGCGAACGATCTCGATGCACTCGTCGAAGCGTCGGCCTCGCCCCGCCCACGCCAACTGGACGATCTCGTAGTCGTCGGGCCAGGGGCTCGAGCCGACCCCGAGCACGAAGCGGTTGCCGGTGAGCACCGCCAACGACGTCGCCTCCTTGGCGTAGACGACGGGGTGGCGGATCGGCAGCTTCAGCACGAACGTGTGGAACTCGATCGTGCTCGTGACCGCGCTCATCGCCGCGATGGCGAGGTGCGGCTCGATGAACGGCTTGTTCTCGAGGAACTCGCGGGTGCCGTCGAAGTTGTACGGGTAGGTCGAGGACGACTTCTCGGGGTAGGCGATGCTGTCGGGCACCGCGACGGTGTCGAACCCGGCCGCTTCCGCCGCCTGCGCCAGCGGCACGTAGAACGACGGATCGCACATCGAGATGTTGGCGATGAACTTCATGGGGGGGCTACTTCACCGCGACGGGGACGACCGGGGCACCGGTGCCGCCGGTGACCGGTTCCGGGGTCGCCGAGAGCAGGAACGTGGCGCGGCCGTCGGCGACACAGTCGGCCGCCAGCTCCTCGAGGTTCCAGTTCTGGCCCTGGGTCATGCCCATCTCGACCAGGTGCAGCGCGTGCACTGGCAGCGGTATGGGGCGCTCGAACTCGACGCACTCGAACGTCGGGTTGTCGGTGGCCACCGCGGCGACGTCGTGGTCGTGGAACCACTCGACGCTCTGCGTGGACGGCCCTGCGTTCGTCGACGCGTAGCCCTCGCGGTCACCGGCCAGGAACAGGGACATGGCGCCGGTGCGCAGGAGGACGACGTCGCCGGGCTCGACCGTCACCCCGGCCTGCTCGCAGGCGGCGTCGAGGTCGGCGCCGGTGAGGGCGGTGCCCGCCTCCACCACGTCGACGCCCTTGAGGCGCGCGATGTCGAGCAGCACGCCGCGGGTCACCAACGACTTCACGAGGCCGATGCCGCACCGGGCCGCGCCCGCCTCGGTGATCGAGTCTGCGGGATGACCGTTCCAGAGGTTGCCGCCGTAGCTCGAGTGCGCGAGCGCGTCCCAGTGGGTACACGCCTGGAGCGCCAGGTCCATCTGGTCGTCGGAGAAGCGCGTGCCGTCGGGGTCGCCGATGGTGACCTCGTTGATCTGGAAGACCTTGTGGATCGGGTTGTAGCGCCCCGGGATGAACCCGATCTGCGGCCCCCGGTCGTCGAGCGGGATGGCGAGCGAGAACGCCTTCCCGGTCTGCACGCAGGCCGCGCCCCGCTTCACCGCGCTCTCGTCGATGAGGTTGAGGGTGCCGAGCTCGTCGTCGTCACCCCACCGCCCCCAGTTGCGGACGCGCGCGGCCAGCGTCACGAATTCTTCGTCGAGCGGCATGGTCGTTCCCCCGGGGAAGTGTCGGTCAGCGGTCGAGCGGCAGGCGGAGCATGCGAATGGCGTTGCCGCGGGCGATCTTGTAAACGGTCTCGTCGTCGAGATCCGCGACCTGCTCCTCGAACAGCTTCCGCGTGTGCGGCCAGGTGGAGTCGGTGTGCGGGTAGTCGGTCTCGAACGTCACGTTGTCGACGCCCACCCGGTGCAGCGACTCGAGCCCGTGGCGGTCACGGAAGAAGCAGCCGAAGATCTGCCGGTGGTAGTACGTCGACGGCGGCTCGGTCATCACGCCCTGCACGCCACCCCACGCCCGGTGCTCGACCCACACGTCGTCGGCCCGCTCCAGGATGTAGGGGATCCACCCGATCTGGCCCTCGCTGTAGGCGAGCTTCAGCTGCGGGTTGCGCACGAGCACCCCGGAGAACAGGTAGTCGGTCATCGACGACATCGCGTTGCCGAAGCTGAGCGTGGCCGCGACCGCGGGCGGCGCGTCGACCGACGTGGCCGGCATCTGCGACGACGACCCGATGTGCATGCAGACCAGCGTCTCGGTCTCCGCGCACGCCTCGAAGAACCGCTCCCAGTAGCCGGAGTGCAACGTCGGCAGGCCCAGCTTGGCGGGGATCTCCGAGAACGCGACCGCGGTGACACCGCGCGCCGCGTTGTGCCGCACCTCCGCCGCCGCCAGCTCGACGTCCCACAGGGGGACCAGGCACAGCGGGATCAGCCGGCCGCCGGAGTCACCGCACCACTCCTCGACCATCCAGTCGTTGTAGGCACGCACGCACGCGAAAGCGAGGTCCTTGTCCTGCGCCTCCGAGAACGTCTGACCGCAGAAGCGCGGGAACGTCGGGAAGCAGAGCGACGCCTCCACGTGGTCGACGTCCATGTCCTCCAGGCGCGCCTTCGGTTCGAAGCAGCCCGGGCGCATCTCGTCGTAGGTGATGGGCGAGAGCGTCATCTCGTCGCGCGGGAACCCCACCGACGCCACGTGCCGCTTGTGCGGCGCGATCAGCTCCTCGTAGAACCAGGTGTCGGACTTCGGCTGACTGTCGTCCCACTCGATCTCGTACGTGGTGCCGCCCTTGTACTCCATCTTGCCGATCCCCCGGCGCTCGACGCGGGGCGAGCGTGGGTCGTCGGCCCACTTCTTCGGGAGCCACCTCTGGAACAGGTGCGGCGGCTCGACCACGTGGTCGTCGACGCTGATGAACCTGGGGATGTCACGCGGCATGGGTTCCTCGTTCCTGGTCGGCGGCCTCAGCTGGGATGGCCGGTGACCGTCTCGTACAGGATGGCAGCCAGGGTCGCCGCCATCGCCTCCTTGGTGACACCGCGGCGGCGGAACACCGAGCGGTAGGTGAGCAGCCGTTCGAGCATCGCCATCGCGGCCGCGGCGGCCGCGTAGGAGTTGAGCTCCTTGGAGACGCGTCCCGACGTCTGCGCCGCCTCGATCTTCATCGTGAGCTCGGGGATGATGGCGGCGTAGCCCTTGCGCCGCGCCGCCCAGAAGCGGTCGTCGCCCTCTTCGGCACGGAGGTCGCGGACGCGGAGGATCACCCGGTGGCGGTCCCAGTACTCCATGAACGCGCTCACGAACTCCTGCACGTGCACGACGCCGTCGGCGTCGTTCCACGGCGTGAGGATGTAGGGGCGAAGGGTCTCGATGTCGTCGGTGGCCTCGTCGGCGAGGACGAGGATCGCCTCCTCGACGTCGGGGAAGTACTGGTAGAAGGTCGCCGGCGACGTGCCCACCTCGCGGGTGATGTCGACCACCCGCAGACCGAGCGCGCCGCGCTCGTCCAGCAGCTTGGCGGTGGCGTCCAGCAACCGTCGGCGCGTGCGGTGCGCACGCGCGCCGATCACCCGTCCGTCGGAGGCGAGTGCGGGCTCGGTCACGCCGTCGACGCTACCTGAGTTCCGAGAGATCTGACGACCCGTCAGGTTCCGTGGACGGCTTCGGGCTCGGGCGCGCGGGCGACGAGACCGTGGAGCAGTGGGCCGACCTCGGCGGGATCGACCCGGCGTCCCTCGTCGACCGCCGGACCCCGGCTCCAGCCGTTCATCACGCACACCTCGCCGCCCGCCATCTCGAACACCCGCCCGGTGACGTCGCACTCCCCACTGCCGAGCCACACCACGAACGGCGACACGTTCGCCGGGTCCATGGCGTCGAAGCCCGTCTCGGGCCGGGCCATCATCTCGGGGAACGCGTCCTCGGTCATGCGACTGCGGGCCGAGGGCGCGATGGTGTTCGCGAGGATCCCGTAGCGGCCGAGCTCGGCGGCGGCGTTGAGCGTGAACGCGGCGATGCCGGCCTTGGCGGCGACATAGTTCGCCTGCGCGATGGAGCCGCGCAGGCCTGCACCCGACGTGGTCGTCACGAGACGCGCCTCGCGTGGGCTGCCGGCCTTGTGTTGGTCGCGCCAGTACCCGATCGCGTGGCGCACCGGGCAGAACAGGCCGCGCAGGTGGACGCGGATCACCGCGTCCCACTCGTCGACCGACATGTTCACCATCATCCGGTCGCGCACGATGCCGGCGTTGCACACCACGGTGTCGAGGCCGCCGAAGTCGGCGACTGCCTGCTCGACCAGCCGGCCCGCGCCCTCCCAGTCGCTGACGTCGTCGCCGTTGACGACCGCTTCGCCGCCGGCGGCCTCGATCTCGGCGACGACCTCCGCTCCCGGTGACTCGTCGGTGGTGTCGCCCTGCAGCGACGCACCGAGGTCGTTCACCACGACCTTCGCGCCTTCGGCGGCGAACGCGAGGCAGTGGGCCCGGCCCAGCCCGCGGCCGCCGCCGGTCACGATCACCACCCGCCCGTCACAGATGCCCATCGTTCGCAGCTCCCGCTCTTGCAGTTGATTGGTCGACTCCGTTGCGCCGTCCCGCTCTCCGAGCACGGTTCCTCTTCGTCTCCCGTCAGAGCAACGCCGCGACGGCGTCGGCGTGCTCGTCGCTGTTGCCGAAGTGGGTGTCGAGCACGACGGCCCGCTTCCAGAACCGCTGCGCGTCGACCTCCCACGTGAAGCCGATGCCGCCGTGCACCTGGATGCCCGACTTGCCGTTGGCGAGGGCGGCGTCGCCGGCCATCACCTTGGCGACCGCCGCCGCCCGGGCCGGGTCCTCGTCGCTCCGCCCGTCGAGGGCCACGGCCGCGGCGTAGACCGCGGCCCGTGCGACCTCGGCCCGCACGAGCATGTCGGCGCAGAGGTGCTTGACCGCCTGGAAGGAGCCGATCACCCGCCCGAACTGCTCACGCTCCTTCGCGTACTCCGTCGCCAGCTCGGTGCTGCGCAGCGCGAGCCCGAGCTGCAAGGCCGCGGTGAGCACGGTGCCGACGAGCACAGCACGATCGGCGGCCTCGGCGTCGGCCACGAGCTCGCCCGCGGGCACCTCGCCGTCGACCACCCACACCGGGGTGAGCGCGTCGACCGGGCGTCGCACCGCGCTCGACGCGATCGCGCCGGGATGGACCCGCCGGATCCCCGCGCCTTCGAGCACGAGCACCGCGTCGAGATCGGGCTGGTGCTCGACGACGCGCACCGGCTCGCCCGGCTGCAGCACGCCGACGATCGCCTCGCCCGTCGCCGCGCCGGGCACCCACGGCGCGGCCAGCAACGTGGCCACCAGCGGGCCGGGCACCAGCGCCCGCCCCAGCTCCTCGAACACGAGGGCCGCCTCGGAGATCCCGAGCTCCAGGCCACCGTCGGCCTCGGCCAGGGTCAACAAGAACACGCCGGTGTCGCCCAGCTCGCGCCACCGGTCGCGGTCGAGGTGACCGGCGGCTTCGATCCCGCGCACCGCGTCGAGGGGGAACCGCCCGTCGAGGAAGCTACGCATCCCCTCCTGGAGCGACTCCTGATCGGACGTGAGCTCGAAGTCCATCAGCGCTCCTTCGGCAGCCCGAGGACGCGTTCGCCGACGATGTTGCGGTTGACCTGTGACGTGCCGGCGGCGATGGACATCGACAGCGCGTAGAAGCGCGCGTGCACGTGGCGACCGGTCGGCAGATCGCCGATGTCGTCGAGCGACAACGATGCGCGGTCGAGCAGGCGCATCGCGACGTCGCCGAGGTGCTGGCGCAGGTCGGACCACGCGATCTTGAACACGTTGCCCCCCACGCCGACCAGGCCGGTGCGTTGCGCCTGCGAGATGTTGCGCTTGGTGAGCGCCCACAGCGCGTCGAACTCGGCCGCGATGCGCCCCAGCTCTCGCCGCAGACCGGCATCCTCCCAGCGGGTCGCACCGTTGCTCGTGATCTTGCGCGCCAGGTCGGCGAGATCGCGGACCAGCTCCATCGACTCGAGCACGTCGGACACGAACGCGGTGCCGCGTTCGAAGCTGAGCGTCACCATGGCGACGCGCCAGCCGTCGTTCTCGTCGCCGACGCGGTTCACCACCGGCACCCGCACGTCGTCGAAGAAGACCTCGCAGAACTCGGCGGTGCCCTCCATGGTCAGGAGCGGGCGGACGTCGATGCCGGGCGTGTCCATGGGGACGACGAGCCACGAGATGCCGCGGTGCTTCGGCGCGTCCGGGTCGGTGCGCACGAGCATCTCGCAGTAGTCGGCGACGTGGCCGTAGCTGGTCCAGATCTTCTGGCCCGAGATGACGTAGTCGTCGCCGTCGCGCACGGCGCGGGTGCGCAGGCTGGCGAGGTCGGAGCCGGCGTTCGGCTCGGAGAACCCCTGGCACCAGACGTGCTCGCCCTTCAGGATGCCGGGCAGGTGGAAGGCGTTCTGCTCGTTGGACGCCTCGGCGATGAGCGTCGGCCCCGCATGGAGGAGACCGACGAAGTTCATGCCCACGTACGGCGCCCGGGCCCGCTCGGTCTCCTCGATGAAGATGAGGTGCTCGGTGGGTGTCGCGCCGCGACCGCCGAACTCCTTCGGCCAGTTGATGCCGGCGTACCCGGCGTCGAACAGGGTGCGCTGCCACCCGGTGTCCCAGGCGCGGCGGGCGTCCCAGTCTTCGCGGTGGGGCTCGGGCCCGAGGCCCGGGAGCACGTCGGCGAGCCACTCCCGCAGCTCGCCACGGAAGCGCTGCTCCTCGGCGGTGTCACGGAGGTCCATCGGCCCGGGAGCGTATCTGATGACCCGTCAGAACCGGGGTGCCGGCCGGCGACGCGGCGCCGCCGCCGGCGCCGGTCAGTCGCCGCCTTCGTACTTGAACGAGACACTCAACTTCGCTCGGTACACCTTCGCGCCGCCCTCGTCGAGCGCCACATCGAGCTCCTTGACCTCGGCGACGCGCAGGCCGCGCAGCGTGCTCGACGCCTGGTCGATCGCCGACGCGGCGGCACTCTCCCACGAGTCCGTGCTCGTGCCGACGAGCTCGATCACCTTGTAGACGCTGTCCGCCATCGGTACCTCCCCCTGGTTGACATCACGCCACGCGCTCGACGCGCTGTCAACGATGCTCGTCCCCGGGTGAGCGCCGGTCAAGGGTTGTACGGCACACCTACTGGATAGTGTTGGCACACAGATGGACTACGTGAAGCTCGGACGCACCGGTCTCGACGTCTCCCGCATCTGCCTCGGCTGCATGAGCTACGGCGATGCGTCGCGGGGGGGTCACCAGTGGGTGCTCGACGAGGAGTCGGCCCGGCCCTTCTTCAAACAGGCCCTCGACGCGGGCATCAACTTCTTCGACACCGCCAACGTGTACTCGCTCGGTTCGAGCGAGGAGTTCCTCGGCCGGGCGATCAAGGAGCTCGGCGTCGACCGCGACGAAGTGGTGATCGCAACCAAGGTGCACGGGCCGATGCGCCAGGGGCCGAACAGCGCGGGCCTGTCCCGGAAGGCGATCCTCGCCGAGGTCGACCACAGCCTGCGCCGGCTGGACACCGACTTCATCGACCTGTACCAGATCCACCGGCTCGACCGGCGCACGCCGATGGAGGAGATGCTCGAGGCGCTGCACGACGTCGTGAAGGCGGGCAAGGTGCGGTACCTCGGCGCGTCGTCGATGTGGGCCTGGCAGTTCGGCAAGGCGCTCCACCTCGCCGAGGCGAACGGCTGGACGAAGTTCGTCTGCATGCAGGACCACTACAACCTCCTCAACCGGGAGGAGGAGCGCGAGATGCTGCCGCTCTGTGTCGACCAGGGCATCGGCGTGATCCCGTGGAGCCCGCTGGCGCGGGGCCGTCTCGCCCGCCCGTGGGACGAGGTCACTGCGCGGTCGGAGCACGACGCGTTCGGATCGAGGCTGTACGACGAGGCGACCGACCGGGTGATCGTGGAGCGCGTCGCCGAGGTGGCGGGCGAACGCGGCGTGCCGATGGCGCAGATCGCGACCGCGTGGATGCTGTCGAAGCCGGCCATCACCGCGCCCATCATCGGCGCCACCAAGCCACACCACATCGACGACGCGGTCGCGGCCGTCGACCTCGTGCTCGACGACGACGAGATCGCCCGGCTCGAGGAGCCGTACCGACCCCACGCCGTCGCCGGCTTCGCCTGAGAAGAGCAGGGACCTCAGAAGAGCAGATTCACGAGGAGCGTGAGCACCACCGAGGCGACGATCGAGATCACGATCATGAGCAGGCAGCCCAGCGCGCCGCCGAACGGCCGGACCTCGACGTTGCCGAACCTCATGCCGTGCGTCGTACCCGCGGCCGGCCGGCTCGACGCACCGGACCCAATCGTGGCCACCTACCCTTGGCGGGGCGCCCGGACCGGCCGGCGCGGCGAGGGCGAGGGACCACATGGACACGGTGCGCATCGGGGTGCTGGGCGCGGCGCGCATCGCGCCGGCCGCGATCATCCGGCCGGCGCGGGAGACGGCCGAGGCCGAGGTGGTCGCGATCGCGGCGCGGGACCGCAGCCGGGCCGACAAGTTCGCGGCGAAGCACGGCGTGCCGCAGGTGCTCGCTGACTACGGCGCATTGATCGCGTCGCCCGACATCGACGCCGTGTACAACCCGTTGCCCAATGGGCTCCACGCCCGCTGGACCGACGCCGCGCTCGAGGCCGGGAAGTACGTGCTCTGCGAGAAGCCGCTCACCGCGAACGCCGCGGAAGCCGAGCAGAATGCCGCAACCGCGGCGCGCACCGGCCGGGTGCTGATGGAAGCGTTCCACTGGCGCTACCACCCGTTGGCCGGCCGCATGGTGGAGATCGCGCGCGGCGGCGAGCTGGGCGCGTTGCGCCACGTCAGCGCGTCGATGTGCTTCCCCCTCCCCCTGTTCTCGGACATCCGGTACCAGTACGACCTCGCCGGCGGCGCGCTCATGGACGCGGGGTGCTACGCCGTGCACATGGTGCGCACGCTCGGCGGCGAGGAACCCGAGGTGGTGAGCGCCACGCCGAAGCTGCGCGGCCCCGACATCGACCGGGCGATGCGCGCCGAGCTCCGGTTCCCATCCGGCCACACCGGCGCCATCGAGTGCTCGATGTGGTCGACGTCGGTGCTCAAGTTGCAGGCCCGGGTCGTCGGCGAGCGCGGCGAGCTGCGCGTGTTCAACCCGACGAACCCCCAGATGTACCACCGGGTCCGGGTCACGGTCGACGGCCAGACCAGGACCGAGCACGTCCCCCGCGTCAAGACCTACGACGCGCAGCTCGAGGCGTTCTGCGCGGCAGTGCTGCGGGGCGAGCCGACGCTCACACCGCCGTCGGACTCCGTCGCCAACATGCGCGTCATCGACGCGATCTATCGGGCCGCAGGCATGAAGGTGCGCGGCACGTAGTCGCCGACCGACATCGCGCCCCGATAGGTTTCCGCCATGACCGACGCCAGCCCGGACGGCACCCTCCACCTCGAGCGCACGGTCCGCGTGCCCGACACCGTGAGCCCCCACGCGCAGGCGGTGATGGCCGCCGGATCGGCGATGGTGGCCGACCGGCTCGCGCACCCGCAGCCGATGCCCGCCCTCGATGATGCCGCGGCGTGGAAGGCGCGCATCGCCGAGATGGACACCGCGATCGTCACCGGCTTCGCCGCCAGTGCCGCCGACCTCCCCGCGTCCGTCGAGGCGACGCGGATCGCCGGCGTCGACGTGTTCCTGATCACCCCCGAGGGCGCCGACGCCGGTGACGACGCGCCCGTGCTGCTCGACATCCACGGCGGTGCCCTGATCGCGGGCGGCGGTGAGGCGTGCCGGCTCATGGCGACGAGCGCGGCGACGCGCGCCGGGCTGCACACCTGGTCGGTCGACTACCGCATGCCACCCGACCATCCCTACCCGGCGCCCCTCGACGACTGCATAGCGGTGTACCGCGCCCTGCTCGAGCAGCGGCCCCCGGAACGCATCGTGGTCGACGGTGGCTCGGCCGGTGGCAACCTCGTCGCCGCCATGCTGCTCCGTGCCCGCGACGAGGGCCTGCCGATGCCCGCCGCGCTCATGCTGTTCACGCCCGAGATCGATCTCACCGAGTCGGGCGACACCTTCGACACCAATACGGGGATCGACTACGTGCTCGTGAGCCGGCTCACCGAGTCGATTGCGCTGTACGCCGGCGACCACGACCTCACCGACCCGTATCTCTCACCGATCTTCGGCGACGTCACCGGGTTCCCCCCGACCTTCCTGCAGGCCGGGACGCGCGACCTGTTCCTCTCGAACACGGTGCGCTTCCACCGCAAGCTGCGCGCCGCCGGCGTCGAGGCCGAGCTCCACGTGTGGGAGGCGATGCCCCACGGCGGGTTCTTCGGCGCCCCCGAGGACGCCGAGATCGTGCTCGAGGCCCGCGCGTTCCTCGGCAAGCACCTGCACCGCTGACCTGGTCAGCGCGACCCGGCCCACGCCGCGAAGCGCTCCCAGAGCACCTCGCGGTCGGGGGCCACGTTGTGGTTGTGGCCGGTGCCCGGGAGCACGAACAGGGTGAAGTCGCGGCACGCCGGGAAGCACGCCGGGACGGAGTGCGGGTCGCCGACGATGTCGTGGTCACCGACGCCGAGGAACACGGGCACGTCGACGGCGGCCATCTCGTCGTCGACGCTGCCCGGGATCATCGACACGAGCCCCACGACGGCGAGCAGCCTGCTCTTCACCGAGCCGAGCGCGGCCAGCGCGTCCGGTGGGACGTCCATCCCACCGAGTAGGAACGGCGACGTCGACGTGGAACCCCCCGGCAACGGGTTGTCGAAGCGCTCGCGGGTGAGCGCGACGATCCCGCCCGCCTGCTCCCGCTCCTCGATCGTGAGCGCGAAGCGCTCGTGCCCACCGCGCCCGAAGCCGAGGAGTCCGAGCGCGTCGAAGCTGCGGTGGCGCGCCTGCTGCACCACGGTCAGCAGCGCACCGGCCGAGTGCCCGACCCCGATGCGGGTCGCGCCGGGCCAGCGGGCGAGCAGCTGGTCGAACGCGTGCGCGTGCACGTCGGCGACGAGATCGGGGGTGAGCGTGTAGCCGTCGTCCGGCTCGTCGCTCTCCCCCACCGCCGGTGGGTCGAGCGTGACCACCACGAACCCGCGGTCGGTCAGGTGCCGCACCATCGAGTAGTTCCCGAGCTCGGGCGGTGCCTGCAGGTCGAAGTATCCACGTGACATGCCGCCACCGGGCACGCAGCAGCACACGACCGCGCGATCGCCCGTGGCGGCGGGTGTGTAGATGTCAGCCGCGAGCGCGCGAACGCCCGCGGGTGCGACATCGGCGACGTCGACCCGCAGGCTCTCGCGCGTGTGTTCAGGCAGGTTCGAAGCCTTGCGGCAGGACGATGGTCTTCGGCTCGAGGAACGCCTCGAGCCCCTCGGGCCCGAGCTCGCGTCCGATGCCCGACTCCTTGAAGCCACCGAACGGCGAGGCGAAGTCCATGCCCATGCCGTTGATGCCGTACGTACCGGTGCGCACCCGACGCGCGACGTCGACGCCCGCCTGCGGGTCGGATGTCCACACCGAACCGGAGAGCCCGTAGCGCGAGTCGTTGGCGATGGCGAGCGCGTCGTCGACGTCGTCGTAGGGGATGGCGACGAGGACGGGGCCGAAGATCTCCTCCTGCGCGATCGTCATCGTGTTTTCGACGTCGGCGAAGAGCGTCGGCTCGACGTACCAGCCCTTGTCGAAGCCGGCCGGGCGGCCGCCTCCGGTGACCAGGCGGGCTCCTTCTTCCTTGCCCTTGGCGATGTAGCCCTCGACCCGGTCGCGCTCGGCGGGACGCGAACAGCGGACCGACCGCGGTCTCCTGGTCGAGCGGCTCACCGACCTTCGAGCTCCCGACGGCCTCGGCCAGCGCCTCGACGACCTCGTCGTAGCGCGAGCGCGAGGCGAGGATGCGCGTCTGCGCGACGCACGCCTCGCCGTTGTTCATGAGCGCGTTGGGCATCAGGCCCGGAATCGCGGTGGAGAGGTCGGCGTCGTCGAGGATGATCGCCGCCGACTTGCCGCCGAGCTCGAGAGTGCAGCGCTTCAGCTGCTCGCCGCACAGCGCGGCGATCTTCTTCCCCGCGACCGTCGAGCCGGTGAAGGAGATCTTGTCGACGTCGGGGTGGGTGACGATGTGCTCGCCGACCTCGCGGCCCGCCTGCACGATGTTGAGCACACCCGCCGGCAGCCCCGCCTCCTGCACCGCTTCGGCGAGGAGGTACGCGTTCAGCGGCGTCTCCGGCGCCGGCTTCAGCACCATGGTCGAGCCCGAGGCGAGTGCCGGGGCCAGCTTCAGCATGGTGACGAACAGCGGCACGTTCCACGGCACGATGGCGCCGACCACGCCGACCGGCTCGCGGCGCACGAGTGTGGGACCCAGCACGCCCTGGCGGCGCTCCTCGAACGCGTACTCCCGGGCCAGCCCGGTGTAGTAGTCGAGCACCATGGTGGCGGCGAAGACCTGCCCCATCACCGAGAACGAGATCGGCGAGCCCATCTCCTCCGAGATGGTCCGGGCGATCTCCTCGTAGCGGCCCTGCAGGATCCCCGACAGTGCTGCCATGACGTCGGCGCGCTCGGCCGGCGACATCTGCGGCCACGGGCCTCGGTCGAACGCCTCGCGGGCGGCGGCGACGGCACGGTCGACGTCGGCGGTGGTCGCGTCGGGGACCTTGGCGATGACCTCCTCGGTCGCCGGCGAGATCACCGCGAGCGTGCCGGTCCCGGCCGGGTCGACCCAGTCGCCCCCGATGAAGAACTTGTCTCGGTTCATTTCTTCTCCTTCTGCACGCGCCGACGTCGAGAGGCACGGTAGCCCTTTGCGCGGCATCTCGTCAGAGCCTGAACCGGGGGACGTCGCCGGCGAGCACCGTCCCCACCCGACCGACCGGCTCCGACCCGGAGGTCAGCTCGTCGAGCGTGTCGCCGTCGCGGTCGACACGCGCCGCGAAGCGCTCGCCGCGGGAACCGGTTCCGATCACCGCGCCGCGTTCCGGGGTGCCGTCGCGCGCGTAGGTGACGGTGCACGTGAGGACGGTGCCGGGGCCGCGGTAGGCCTCGTCGACCGGGACGGGCGACTCCACCGGCGGGCGCGCGCGCGCCGACTTCGTAGCGCGGGACCGGGTACCGACCGTCGTCGCGCGGGTGGTCGGCGAGCACCAGCGCGTGGTGCTTGGTGTTGAACATGCCGACGCCGTGAACGAACCCGCGGCCGCCGTGGGCGCGGATGCGCTCGACCATGGCCGCGACCGAGTGGGTGAGGTAGTTGCTGCCGGGGCCTCCGAAGAACGAGAGCCCCCCGGTCACCGAGATCGCCGCGTCGTCGCCACGACCGAGCGCGCGGCGGGTCAGCTTGGGCATCGCCGGGAAGCAGCTGTAGAGCTCGACGATCTCCTCGTCACCCACCTCGATGCCGGTCACCGCGCGGATCTCGCGGACGGTGGCCTCCAGCGCCGGCACCCGGTGGTAGGCGACGCGGGTGCGGGGATCGGCCGGTTCGTCGGCGCCAGCGCCGCCGAGCGCGTACACCCAGCGGTCTTCCGGTACGCCCGCCGCACGCGCCGTCGCGGTGTCGGTCACGAGCAGCGCCGCGCCCTGGTTCACGAACGGGTTCGCGGTCAGTGCCTTCGGATACGGGAACGAGACCATGCGGTTGTCGGGACCGATCGACGCGATGTCGGTGGCCGCGGCACCAGCGCGCGACCAGGCGTGCGGGTTGGCGGCGGCGACGTCGGCGAGCCCCTCCCACATCCGTGCCGACTCGCGCTGGGCGTCGTCGAGCGTGCGGCCCTCGTGGGCCCGGAGGGCGTGCTCGTAGAGCGGGAAGCAGTTGAGCGCGCGGCTGATGCCGACGGCGAACGCACCCGCCAGCTCGGGCCCGAGCGCAGGGATGGTCGAGCGGTCGCGCGCGGGCGTCCACGGCAACGCGGCGCCGGTCCGCCGGGCGCGGGTCGCCGCCCGGGTGCCCTCGGCGCCGGCGAGCAGGACCACGCGGGCGTCACCGGCGGCGATGCGGGCCGCCGCGGCGTCGAGCACGCGGATCGGCGTCTCGCCCCCGGTGGCGTGGACACGACGGCGGGCGGGCGAGACGTCGAGCGCCAGCCGGTCGGCGACCAGCGCGGCGAGATCGTCGTACGGCCACGAGCCGACCGGCATCAGGTCGAGCACGTCGACCCGGGCCAGGAGACCGCCACCCGCGTCGGCGTCGGCCGCCCGTGCGGCAGTGGTGACGAGGGCGAGCGGCTCCGCGGGAGCCGTGTCGTCGTCGTCCCGGTGGGTGACCTGACCGACCCCGACCACGACCGGGACGGGTGCCCTCACACTCGCACTCACACTCACACTCACGCTCACGCGGTGGCGCCGCCGTCGAGCACCATGATGGCGCCCGACATGTAGGTGGCGTCGTCCGACGCGATGTACGCGAACGCGGCCGCGATCTCCTCGGGCTCGGCGGCGCGGACCGGTGCGCCCCGGCCGAACTCACCGAGGTCGATCTCCTCGCGCGCGAAGAAGTCGGCGAACCCGGCGCTGAGATCGGTCGCCACCATCCCGGGCGCCACGCCGTTCACGCGCACACCACGGTGGCGGTACTCGGCCGCGAGCGCCTTGGTCAGCATCAGGACGCCGCCCTTCGACGCCGCGTAGGCCGCGTTCCACGGGTTGCCCACGATGCCCGACACCGACGTCGTGTTCACGATCACGCCGCCACCCGCCTCGAGCAGGTGCGGCAACGCGAAACGGCAGACGAGGAACGTGCCGCGCAGGTTCACCGCGATGATGCGGTCGAACACCGCCGGGTCCAGGGTCTCCGTCCGGTAGAAGTTGCCGATCCCGGCGATGTTGCATACCACGTTCAGGCCGCCGAGCTCTACGAACGCGAGGTCGACGCTGCGCGCCACCGCCGTGGCGTCGGTGACGTCGCACTCGTAGCCCCAGGCCCGGCCGCCGTCGGCCACGATCCCGGTCGCGGTGTCGTCGTGGCCCTTCACGTCGAGGCAGGCGACGGCCGCACCTTCGGCGGCGAGACGCCGAGCGGTGGCGCGGCCGATGCCGGAACCCGCGCCGGTGACGATCGCCCGGGTCGAGGTGTGGCGCGTCTCCATGGTCAGACCCTCTCGCGGAGCTCGAACTTCAGGACCTTGCCGCTGGCGTTGACCGGCAGCGCGTCGACGACGATGGCGCGGCGCGGCACCTTGTAGTTCGCCATGCGGGGCGCGCACCACGCGCACAGCGCGTCGGGATCGATCGACGCGCCGGCGCGGGGAACGACGAACGCGACGCCGACCTCTCCCATCCGCGGATCCGGTGCGCTGACCACCGCCACCTGCGCCACGTCGGGGTGCTCGAGGATCGAGTTCTCGACCTCGGCCGGGTAGACGTTGAACCCGCCGACGATGAACATGTCCTTCTTGCGGTCGGTGATCTGCAGGTAGCCGCGGTCGTCCATGACGCCGATGTCCCCGGTGTGCAACCAGCCGTCGGCGTCGATGGCCTCGCGGGTCGCGGCGTCGTCCTCGAAGTACCCGACCATCACGTTGAAGCCGCGGCACACGATCTCACCCGGCTCGCCCCGTGGCACCTCGGCGCCGTCGTCGTCGTCGTCGACGATCCTCACCTCGACGCCGTCGATGGCCCGCCCCGACGTGTGCGAGATGGTCTCGGGATCGTCGTCGGGCCGGCAGATCGACACCGTGCCCGTCGACTCGGTGAGCCCGTACGCGGTGACGATGGTGGCGAAGGTGAGCTCCTCGCGCATGCGGCGGATCATCTCGACCGGCACCGCGGCGGCGCCGGTCACCGCGAGCCGCAACGACGAGAGGTCGAACCGGTCGCGGTCGGGATGGTCGAGGATCGAGAGGTACAGCGTCGGTGGGCCGGGCAGCACCGAGATGCGCTCACGGGCGACGTGGGCGAGCACCTGCGGCACGTCGAACACCGGCTCGGGCACGATGGTTGCGCCCTTGATGAAGCAGGCGACGATGCCGGCCTTGTACCCGAACGTGTGGAAGAACGGGTTCACCACGAGGTAGCGGTCGCCTTCCACGAGCCCGACGGTGTCCGCCCACGCGTCGAACGTGCGCAGGGTCTGTGCGTGGGTCGTCATCGCCCCCTTGGGCTTCCCGGTGGTGCCGGACGTGAAGATGATGTCGGCGACGTCGTCGGGCGCGATCGCGTCGGCGCGATCGCGTGCCGCCCCGGGAGTGACGTCACCGGCGCGGGTCAGGAAGTCGGTGAACGAGACCGTGCCTCCGGGCGCGTCGCCCTTCAGCACGACGATGTGCTCCAGCGCCTCAGGCCACGGGCCGGCCTCGCGGAGCATGGCGACGTAGTCGTTGCCGAGGAAGCCGTTCACGGTGCAGAGGAAGCGCGCACCGCTCCGG
This sequence comes from uncultured Actinomycetes bacterium, assembly GCA_963819475.1. Taxonomy (GTDB): domain Bacteria; phylum Actinomycetota; class Acidimicrobiia; order IMCC26256; family DASPTH01; genus DASUAS01. The sequence goes on along the minus strand of CAWFWE010000004.1, from coordinate 1,252,123 downwards.
CCGAGCACGAACGCTGCCTCCGCACCCTTGAACCGCGTGTTGAGGGGAACCAGCAGGCCACCTGCACCGAGCGCGCCGAGCGCCGCGATCACCCATTCGGCGATGTTGGGCGCCCACACGCCGACCCGGTCACCAGGTTCCAGGCCGGTGGCCATGAACGCCCGCGTCGCCTCGTCGATGCGAGCGGCGAGCTCCGGGAACGACAGCCGCAACTCGCCGTCGACCAGGCCGTCGAGCCCGGGGAAGCGCTGGGCGCCGGCGCGCACCAGGCGCGGGATGGTGCCGAACTCGAGGTCGGCGCGGGTCACGGGCCGACCGCGAGGACCGCGTCGGCGACGCGGCGGCGGTGGAAGGTGGCGTCGCCCCAGGCGCGTTGCAACGCCCACGCCTTCTTCATCCAGAGCTGGAGGTCCGCTTCCCACGTGTACCCGATCGCGCCGTGCACCTGCATCGCGCTCCGGCTCGAGCGGTAGGCGGCGTCGCTCGCGAACGCCTTCGCCATCGAGACGTCGCGGCTGCGCGTGGGCTCGCGCTCGGCAACCGCCCAGGCGGCGCGGTAGACCGCGGGCTTGGCGAACTCGACCTTCAGGAGGGCGTCGGCGAGCAGGTGCTTCACCGCCTGGTTCACCCCGATCGGCCGGCCGTACTGCTCGCGTTGGCGGGCGTACTCGGCGGCGACGTCGATCATGCGCTCGCCGAGGCCGACGAGGTACGCAGCCGCGGCCAATGCACCGCGGTCGAACGCGAGCTCCTCGTCGTAGTCGAGCGGCTCGACCGCGCCGCCGTCGACGGCGAAGAGCCGCCGGCCACCGTCGATGCCGTCGACCGGCGACAACGTGGCGTCCTCGGGCCGCAGCACACCGCCCGGCACGAGCACGATGGACGCGACGTGCGCGTGCGGGACGTACGGAGAACCGTCGAGCGCGGCGGTACCGACGACGGCGGCGTCGCCGAGCACCGGTGCGACGACCGCCGCGGTCTCGAGGACAGGACCCGGCGCGGCGGCGCGCCCGAGCTCCTCCAGCAGCAGGACGAGATCGACCTCGTTGCCGCCGAGGCCGCCCGCGGCCTCGGGCACGACCATGCCGAACACGCCCATCTCCGCGAGATGGTCCCAGAGCGCGGCGTCGTGGCCGGCGCCGTCGTCCCACGCGGCGCGCACGCGCGCCGGCGTGCACTCCTTGGCGAGCAGGTCACGCAACCCCTCGGCGAACAGCGTCTGATCGTCGGTGAACGCGAAGCGCATCAGGCACCCCGGGGCAGCTGGAGCACGCGGTCGGCGATGATGTTGCGCTGGACCTCGTTGGTTCCCGCGTAGATCGGTCCGGACAGCGAGAACAGGAAGCCGTCGACCCAGCGTTCGAAGGGTCCGTCCATCCGTTCGGCGTCGGGACCGACGATGTCGAGTGCGAGCTCGTGGATGCGGACGTCCATCTCGCTCCAGAAGATCTTGTTGAGGCTCGCCTCCGCGCCGATGGTCCCGCCGTCGATCATGTGCGTGACCGTCATGTAGGTGTGCAGCTTGTAGCCCTCGGCCTGCATCCACGCGTCGGCCACCGCGTCACGGAGCGCGTCATCGGAGGGATCTGCGTGGTCGCGCCACAGCGCGACGAGCCGATCGGCCGCGGCGCTGAACCGTGCCGGGCTGCGGAGGCTCACGCCCCGCTCGAAGCCGGCGGTGGCCATCGCCACCCGCCACCCCTGGTTCACCTCGCCCAGCGTGTTCTCCACCGGGACGCGCACGTCGTCGAAGAAGATCTCGGCGAAACCGGTGTCACCGTCGAGCTGCGCGATCGGGCGGACGGTGACGCCCGGCGAGTCGAGCGGCACCAGAACGAAGGTGAGCCCACGGTGGCGCTCGGCCTCCGGGTCGGTGCGGAAGATCCCGAAGCACCAGTCGGCCCACACTGCTCGTGACGCCCAGATCTTCTGCCCGTTGAGGACCCAGTCGCGGCCGTCGTCACTCAGCACGCCGGTCGAGCGGATGGCGGCGAGGTCGGAGCCGGCGTTGGGCTCGCTCCAGGCCTGCGCCCAGACGATCTCGCTCGACGCCATGGTGGGGAGGAACCGCGTCTTCTGCTCGTCGGTCCCGACCTCCATGATCGTGGGGCCGAGGAGGAAGATGCCGTTCTGGTTCACCCGGCCCGGCGCCCCGGCCCGGTAGTACTCCTCCTCGAAGATCAGCCAGTGGATGTAGTCGGCGCCGCGACCGCCGTACTCCTCTGGCCACGACACCGCCGACCAGCGGCCCTCCCAGAGCGTGCGCTCCCACTCGCGGTGGAGCGCGAAGCCGGCCTCGGTGTCGAAGCTCGGCAGGGGCTCGGCCGGGACGTTGGCCTCCAGCCAGGCACGCGCCTCGGCCCGGAACGCGTCTTCTTCCGGCGTGTACCGCAGATCCATCGGGCCGCAACCGTACTCGGACCTGACGGAGCGTCAGAAGGCCGCCCACCCCCGAACATCCGTCAGTTGTCTGTCGTATGCGGGGGTGTACTGACGGATGTTCGGCCCCGGGCTCCGGGGAGGCGTGTCCGCGTGTCAGCCGGCGCGCTGCGCGGCAGGCGCCTTCAGCGGCGCGTCCTCGCGGATGGCGCGGAGCCGCTCGCGCGCCTCGCGCTCGGCGTCGGTGCCGCGCAACGGCAGCCGGAAGCCCGTGTAGAGCACCCGCCGTTCCCGCTCGATCGGTGGCTGCGACTTGTGCAACGTGCACGACAGGTGCACGGTGACGTCGCCGGTGCCGGTGGGCAGGTCGACCGCCGGCAGGTCGGAGCGGTCCTCGCGGTGGTCCGAGGGCCACATGAGCGCCCGGTGCGAGCCCGCCACCGCCCGCAGCAGACCGGAACGGGAGTCGGCGCCGGTCACCGAGATGCCCACCGTCATCCCGCAGCAGTCGTAGCTGTGGCGGCCCAGCGCGCAGTCCTTGTGCCAGGGCAGATCGGAGATCCCCGCGACGACGTCGAAGGGCTTGAACAACGCCTCGATGCGGTTGTCGTCCATGCTGCCGAACAGGTGGCCGTCACCGGTCAGGCCGGCGAGGCGGAGCAGGCGCTCGTCGTGCACCAACCGCTCGACGGCGGGTGACACCTCGTCGAAGTACTGCATGCGCACCAGCAGGTCGTCGCCGTCGCCGTTACGCGCCCACCACGAGCGTCCGTCGTCGGGCGCGTACGTCGGCGCGGCGCGGTCCATGTCGAGCGACACTGCTGCCATCTCGTCCTCCGAGTACACGCCCTCGATGTGGAGGTACCCGGCGCGCTGGAGGAAGTCGCCCATCTCGTCGAGGGGGGCATCGGCCGGGAAGCTGCGGTCGAGCGCGAGCGGCACGCCGTCGGCGTCGACGAACGCAATGGCACCGGGGACGTGGGGCGCGCGAGCGTCGAGCGCACCGCGCAGCAGGAGCCACCAGTCGAGCAGCGCGTCGAAGCGACCGAAAGGCTGATCGAGGGTGCCGTTGGTCTGCATCCCCACGACCGTCACCTGGTCGGTGACGAGATCGTCGAGCTGCGCGGCGTTCGTCCGCAGCACCACCCCGGGCGCATCGTCGACACCGCTGCGCACGTGCACGCGTCGGCCGTCGACCGCCAGGGTCCATGTGTCCCCGTCGACCTCGACGACGAGGGGCGCGGGCGCGAACACGCCGACCGCGTCGGCGAGCAGGTCCTGATGACGCTCGAACGCCTCCGGCAAGACCTCCTCGAAGCAGCGGCGCGGGTCGACCGAATCGACCTCGCCGTCGACGCGGCTACGGATGTCGACCGACATGTGGTCCCCCTGTCGTCGAAGACTCAGAGCACGGCGAGCGCGGGGTCCGCGAACGCCGGGCACTTCTGCGACCCCTCGGGGAAGTCGTCCGGCGACAACGGCCGGGCGACCTCTCCGACGACGGGGCCGATCTTCGCGCCGATGAGCGCGAGCGCGTCGAGGTCGAACCCGTAGAGCGCCGCCGCGTTGTCGGCCAGCATCCTCTGCACCTCGTCGGGATCGACGCCGGCGAAGCTGAGCCGGATCGCCTCCTTCGAGAAGGGGTGGCTCGACTCCTTGTGCGGGTAGTCGCTCCCCCACATGATCCGGTCGACACCGACCTGCTCCCGGATGGGCACCTCGGACGGCCGGATGAAGCTCGCCCCGATGTGGCACTGGCGGGCCCAGTACTCGCTGGGTTGCAGCGCCATCTTCTCGACGATCGGGAGGCCCCACTCGCGTTCCTGCGATCCCACCGCGTTGCGCATGCGGTCGAAGAAGTAGTCGAGCGATCCGAGGAAGTCGGGCACCCACGCAGTGCCCTGCTCGGTGAAGACGAACTGCAGGTCGGGGTGACGGTCGAGCGCGCCGCCCACGATCAGGTTGGTGAGCACGTTGTGCGACCACCAGGTGACCTCGAGGAGGAACATCACGATGTCCTCCTGATCGGGTCCACGCGGCGGGCCCGCACTCCCGCCGTGGTGGTTCACCGGCATGCCGAGCTCCTCGCACACCGTCCAGAGCGGGTCGTAGTGCTTGTGGTGCAGCGGGAGCAGCCCGGTGCCCGGCGGCGCACCGGGGAGGAGGATGCCACCGTTGAGCCCGTGGTCGTGGGCCCAGCGGATCTCCTCGACCGAGGCGTCGACGTCGTGCAGGAGGATCTGGGCGATGCCGGCGCGTCGTCCCGGGGTGCGCGCGCAGAAGTCGGCGAGCCAGCGGTTGTGGGCCTGCAGCCCGGCCCAGCGGAGCTCGAGGTCGTGGGCGTCGACCGGCGGCGCTTGCGTGACCAGCGCGCCGCCGGGGAAGAAGGGCGGGATCGTGTTCGGGAAGATCACCTCGGCGGCGATGCCGTCGGCCTCGAGGTCGCGCTGGCGCCGGTCGGAGTCCCAGTTGCGCTTCCCGAGGTCGCCGAGGAGGTCGGGGAACATGATCTGGTAGCCGTCGACCCAGGCGTCGAACTCGTCGTGGTACCGCTTTGTGAGGTACTCGCGGTACTCGTGGATCTCGCCACCGCCGTGGCAGTCGGCGGAGATGACGACGTAGCGATCGTCGGCGTTCATGGGTGTGCTCCCCCGAGGCCGCGGCCTAATGACCTCATATTAGAACCCGGGTGGGACCTGGTAGCCGCCGGTGACCTCGCCGACGAGCTTGGCGGCCCGAACCGACCGGCGGTCGTGCAGGTAGGGCGACACGAGTTGCATGCCCACCGGGAGGCCGGCCGCAGTGCGGCCGATGGGCGCGACCGCGGACGGCAACCCGAGCACGCCGATCAGCCCCGGCCAGGAGATGGCGCCGATGATGCTGCGAGAGTCGCCGTTCACCTCGATGGTGCGGTCCATGATGTTGCCTTGGCGATTGTGCGGAAAAGGTGGCACGGCCAGCACGGGGCAGAGGAGTAGGTCGTACTGCTCGAACCAGTCGTCCCACACGCGCCGGAGGGTTGCCCGTTCCTCCTCGGCGCGCAGCCAGGCGCGATGCGAACCCGCGCTGACCTCGGCGACCTCGTCCGGCGCGCTCACGGAGACGGCCGCGCCGACCATGCGGAAGAACAGCCCGGTTTGCTCCGCGAAGTCGACCGGCGGGTGCCCGTCGTCGAGCTTCGCCCCTGCGTCCACGAGCGCGTCCGCAGTCGCGCCGAGCATGGAGCGGTACTCGGTGTCGAGCAGGCACTCGGGCGCGTCGAACCACACACCGATTCGCAATCGGTCGAGCGACTGCACGTCGCACGCCGGCAGCTCGATGCGCCATGCGGGCGCAAGCTCCGGGGCGGGCGACGCCAGCACCCCGATCAGGAGGTCGAGGTCGTCCGCGCTGCGCGCGATCGGCCCGAAGACGTTGATGTCGGCATCGGTGGTGCCTCCACCGACGTGGTCGAGGTACCCGCGCTGGGGCACGACGCCGAAGCTCGGCTTCAACCCGAAGACACCGCAGCAGTGCGACGGGATGCGGACCGATCCGCCGATGTCCGTCCCGAGCTCGAAGCTGGTGAGACCGGCGGCCACTGCAGCCGCCGACCCCCCCGAGGATCCACCCGTGATGTGACCGACGTTCCATGGGTTGCTGCTGCCGCCGAAGATCTCGTTGAAGGTCTCGATGTCGCCCGACCACCGCGGCGCGTTCGTCTTGCCGAACACGATCGCGCCCGCCGCTCTCAACCGTGCGACCGCGGGTGCGTCCCGCGCAGGGATGTGGTCGCTCAGCTCGACGGCGCCCCCGGTGGAGCGGATTCCTTCGGTCTCGATCGCGTCCTTGATGGTGACGGGAAGACCGTGGAGTGGCCCGACGTCGTCGCCGCGATCGAGCGCGGCATCGGCGGCGTCGGCGGCGGCCCGGGCCCGGTCGGCGTCCAACGTGACCACCGCGTTGATCGGAGGATTCAACCGTTCGACGCGGTCGAGATACAGCTCGAGCAGCTCGCGGCTCGAGATCTGTCGGCTGCGGATCGCAGCCGCCAGGTCGCTTGCCGACCGCGTGGCCATCTCCTCGTGCATCGGGCGCTCCTTCGTGTCGTCCCCTACTCTGAAACTGTGTCAGAAACCGTGACGCGGGTCCCCGCGATCGAGGGCTGGTTCACGACCGATCCTCGCGAACCGCGGCTCATCGGCGCCAAGTGCCCGGTGTGCACGAGCATCGTGTTCCCCCCACGCGAGGGCGCGTGCCCCAATCCCGAGTGCGACTCCGACGCCCTCGAGCCCACCGAGCTGTCGCGCCGGGGCCGCGTGTGGTCGTACACGGAGAACCACTACGCGCCTCCGCCGCCCTACGTCGCCGCCGACCCGTTCGAGCCGTACGCGCTCGCCGCGGTCGAGCTCGCCGACGAGGGCATCGTGGTGCTCGGGCAGGTGGCACGCGGCGTCACCGCCGACGACCTGCGCGTCGGCATGGAGATGCAGTTGGAGATCGACACGTTGTATCGCGACGACGAGCACGAGTACGTCGTCTACGTGTGGGCACCCGCCGCGCCCGGGGCGGCAACATGAGCGGCGAGCGCGATGTCGCCATCCTCGGCGTCGGCATGCACCCATGGGGAAAGTGGGGGCGCGACTTCACCGAGTACGGCATGGTCGCGGCACGGGCTGCGCTCGACGACGCCGGCCTCGCCTGGCGCGACATCCAGTACGTCGCCGGGGCCGACACCATCCGCAACGGGTACCCGGGCTTCATCGCCGGCGCGACGTTCGCCCAGAAGTTGGGATGGACGGGCGTGCGCGTCTCGTCGAGCTACGCCGCGTGTGCGTCGGGCGCCCAGGCGCTCCACCAGGCGCGTGCGCAGATCCTGGCCGGGTACTGCGACGTGGCGTTGGTGATCGGCGCCGACACCACGCCCAAAGGGTTCTTCGCGCCGGTCGGCGGTGAGCGTAAGACCGACCCCGACTGGCTGCGATTCCACTTGTTGGGGGCGACCAACCCGGTGTACTTCGCGCTCTACGCACGCCGCCGGATGGACGTCTACGGCGCGACCGCCGACGACTTCGCGCGCGTCAAGGTGAAGAACTCGCGCCACGGGTTCGAGAACCCGAACGCGCGCTTCCGCAAGGAGAACACCGTCGACGACGTCGTCAACAGCCCCGTGGTCGCCGACCCGCTGCGCCTGCTCGACATCTGCGCGACGTCCGACGGCGCGGCGGCGATGATCGTGTCGAGCATGGACTACGCGCGCCGCGCCCTCGGCTCGACCGACGGCGTGCCCCGGGTCAAGGCCGTCTCCACCGTGACGCCGCGCTACCCGCAGACCGTCCTCGAGCTGCCGGACTTCGCCACCGACTCGAGCGCCGCGGTGCCGCCGCCCGACCGGTCGTTCAAGGACTCGATCGCGGGCTCCGCGTACGAGGAGGCGGGCATCGGACCGGCAGACCTCAGCCTGGCCGAGGTCTACGACCTCTCCACCGCGCTCGAGCTCGACTGGTACGAGAACATCGGCCTGTGTGCCGAGGGCGACGCCGAGGCGTTGCTGCGCTCGGGCGACACCGAGATCGGGGGCCGCATCCCGGTGAACCCGAGCGGCGGGCTCGCCTGCTTCGGCGAGGCCATCCCCGCCCAGGCCATCGCCCAGGTCTGCGAGGTCACCTGGCAGCTGCGAGGCCAGGCCGGCGCCCGTCAAGTGGAGGGCGCGACGGTGGGAATCACCGCCAACCAGGGATTGTTCGGACACGGGTCGTCCGTGATCGTCACCAACTAGGAGACCGAGATGGCCGAGGCCTACATCGTCGAAGCGGTACGCACGCCCGTCGGGCGCCGGGGCGGTGGCCTCTCGCAGGTGCACCCCGCCGATCTCGGGGCCCACTCGATCAAGGCCCTCGTCGAGCGGGCCGGCATCGACCCCGCGGCCGTCGACGACGTGGTGTTCGGCAACGTCGACAGCATCGGTCCGCAGGCGGGCGACATCGCCCGCACCTGTTGGCTCGTCGCCGGCTTCCCCGAGCACGTCCCGGGCACGACCGTCGACCGCCAGTGCGGCTCCGCCCAGCAGGCCATCCACTTCGCGGCGCAGGGCGTGATGTCGGGGACGCAGGACCTCGTCGTCGCCGGCGGCGTCCAGAACATGAGCCAGATCCCGATCATGAGCGCGATGGAGGCGGGCCAGAAGTTCGGCCACGAGACGCCGTTCGCGAGCTCGCCCGGGTGGCAGGCGCGCTACGGCGACCAGGAGGTCTCGCAGTTCCGCGGCGCGGAGATGATCGCCGAGAAGTGGGACATCTCGCGCGACGACATGGAGGAGTTCGCGGTCGAGTCGCACGAGCGGGCGCTGAAGGCGCGTGCCGAAGGTCGGTTCGAGCACGAGATCGTGCCCCTCGGCGACTGCACCTTCGACGAAGGCCCGCGGGAGCCCAACTGGGAGAAGATCCGATCGCTCCCCACGTTGGTCGAGGGGGGCCAGCTCACCGCCGCGGTGTCGAGCCAGATCAGCGACGCGTCGGCGGCCCTGCTCATCGCCAGCGAGCAGGCGGTCGCGGACCACGGGCTGAAGCCGCGGGCGCGCATCCACCACATGAGCGTGCGGGCCGACGACCCGATCATGATGCTGAGCGCGCCCATCCCCGCGACGGAGTACGCGCTGCGCAAGGCGGGCATGTCGGTCGACGACATCGACCTGGTCGAGATCAACGAGGCGTTCGCGTCGGTCGTGCTGGCCTGGCAGAAGGAGAGCGGGTTCGACCTCGCCAAGGTCAACGTGAACGGCGGCGCGATCGCGCTCGGCCACCCGCTCGGCGCGACCGGTGCCCGGCTGATGACCACCCTGCTCAACGAGCTGGAGCGCACCGACGGCCGCTACGGCCTCCAGACCATGTGTGAGGGCGGCGGCCAGGCCAACGTCACCATCATCGAACGCCTCTGACCCGCACCCCCACGAGGTAGGTCATTCGTCGAGGAGGTCGCCGGTGAGGGCGGCTTCGGCGGCAAGGGCCCGCTCGGCTCGCTGCCGGCGGAGGATGGCGCCGAGCGCGGCCAGCACCACGACGCCGCCGACGACCTGCGCGGGATCGAGCTCCTGGTCGAAGAGGATCCACGCGCCGACGATCGACACCACCGGACCGGCCAGCGTCATCATCGAGGTGACGGTGACGTCGACGTAGTGGTGCGCCCAGGTCATGAGCCCGTGGCCGACCATGCCGGGGAAGAGGATCAGGCCGAGGAGCAGGAGCCAGTCGGTGCCCTGGATGGCGTCGAGGTCGTGGGACGCGAGCAGGGCCCAGGGGACGACCACGACGCATGCGCACACGAACACCGCGGCCAGGAACGACCACGCGTGCACGTCGGCATCGCGCGCCCGCTTGCCCAGCAGGAAGTAGCCGGTGAACACGAGCAGGTTGAGCACGGCGAGCACGTTGCCCTCGAGCGACGACCCTTCGGAGCTGGCACCCCCGACCACCACGATCACGCCCGCCAGCGCCATTGCGGCGTACGCCAGCTCCACGCGGGTACGGCGCTCGCCGAACATGCGGGTCGCCAGCAGCAGGATCAGGGCCGGTTGCAACGCCGGGATGAGCGTCGCGTTCACGATCGACGTCTCGAGGAACGACGCGAAGCCGAAGATGAAGCTGAGCGCGAAGCACACGCCGGCGGGCAACGCGGTCAGCACGAGGCGCAGGGTGATGCGACCCCCCATCAGGTACGCGAACGGCACCGCGATCGCGGTGCCGATGGTGACGCGCCAGAGCACGATGGTGGGCGCCGAGGCGTCGATGCCCTTCACGAACAGGGGCCCGAATCCCCACGCGAACACCGCCAGCGAGACGGCCAGCAACGGCAGACCGGCCCGCTGGTGCTGCTTGGTCACGGGCGTGACGCTACCGGAGTCGCACTTCTGACGGCCCGTCAGATTCGCGGCTACGTTCGCGCCATGATCGAGATTCCCGGACGCACTCGCGTCTACGGCATCCAGCTCCCCATCCAGTCGAAGAGCAGGACCTTCGTGGCCGACTGGGAGCTCTCGGCCGGACCCGCCGACCTCGCCCAGGTCGCGCGCGCCGCCGACGAGCACGGGTTCTTCTACGTGGCAGTGTGCGACCACATCGCGATCCCCGAGTCGCTGGCGAGCACGATGGGCACCTACTGGCAGGACTGCATCTCCACGCTCTCCTGGCTCGCGGCGCTGACCGAGCGCACCAACCTCCTGTCGCACGCGTACGTGCTCCCGTATCGCCACCCGCTCATCGCGGCCAAGGAGTTCGAGACCCTCGACTACCTCTCCGGCGGGCGGGCGATCGTCGGGATCGGCGCGGGCCACGTCGAGGCCGAGTTCGCCGCCCTCGGTGTCGATCACGCGCGTCGCGGCAAGCTGGTCGAGGAGAAGCTGCCGCCCCTGATCGAGGCCCTGGAGCACGAGTTCGTCGGCGGTGTCGGTGCGCAACCGCGTCCGGTCCAGTCCCCGCGCCCACCGGTCTGGATCGCGGGCTCGAGCCCGGCCGCCATCCGGCGCGCCGCGACGTACGGCGACGGTTGGTTGCCGCAGGGACCGTCGAACGGGGAGATGGTCGAAAAGCTGCAGGCGCAGCGCGAGGAGCACGGGCGCGCCGACCGGCCCATGATGATCGGCGACATCACACCGTTCCTCTACGTCGGGAACCCGGGGTGGGACGTCGGCGAGGGGGTGCTCTCGGGCGCGCCCGGCGACATCGCCGAGCAGATCCTGGCCGACACCGCCGACGGCGTGAACCAGCTCCAGGTGCGGTTCAAGGCCCGGAGCTGCGACGAGATCTGCGACCAGATGGAGGCGTTCGCCGCCGAGGTCGCGCCGATCCTCACGAAGATCTGACCCCGCCTGCCCGCGCCGGCGTCCTCCGCGTGGGCACGGAGTACCGGTCCGGCCGACTTCGACCGAGATGTCACCAGGCCGTCACGAAGAATTCGGGGTTTCGTTTGGCGCCGGTCGTGCCGCGTGCGTGACACTTGTCCACATCAAGTTCTCAGCAACAAACGACGATGCTCCGACCATGAACCTCCGGGCGGGCTGGACCCCACGGATCCTCGGCGTGGTCCTGGCCCTGGCAGTGGCATGGTTCGTCGTCGCCCATGCCGACGGGTTCCTGCCTGCGATCGGGCAGGTGGCCGGCCTCGGGCCCGCCGCCCTTCCCATCGGGCTCGCGATCGTCGCCGTCGGCGTGCTGACCCGAGCCCTGCAGGCCGGCGCGTCGTTCCGCTTCGTGGAGCTACCGGCCCGGTTCGGCTCGATGCTGAACCTGAGCGCGACGTCGTACGCCACCAACAAGGTGGTGAAGTCGGCCGGGACCGCCGGCCTCGTGCCCTACCTCGCCCACGCCGACCGCGCCGGGCAGAGCCGGGCTCAGGTCGCCGCCGCCTACCTCTCCGCCAAGCTGGCAGAGACGATGTCGCTCTGCTGCCTGATCGGCGTCGCCGTCGTCGCCGGCGCCGCGACCGGCGGGTTGCACGGGTCGGCCCTCTGGGGCGCGGTCGCCTCGGCGGTGTACGCGGTCGTCGTCGGCGCCGCGCTGATCCTCATCGCCGGCCGGCGGTCGATGGTCGAAGCCATCGCGCACCGGGCGCGGCGGGTGGCGTTCCACTTCCGCAACCGGTTCGGTCGTCCGCAGCCCGAGCCCGGCGGCGCCTGCGCCGGCCACGAGCTGTCCTGCGCCATGGATCGCCTACGTGCCGACCCTCGCGCCGCGATCCCGCTGGTCATGACGGCCTTCGCCGGGAAGCTCCTCGGTTGCGCCGGCCTCTTCATGGTCCTCGCCGGCCTGGGGGTCCACCTCGGCATCGGCACGACGCTGCTCATCTACACGCTGACGCTGATGGCCTCGCTGGTCGGTCCCATCCCGGGCGGCGTCGGCGTCGTCGATGCCTCATTGGGTGCGCTGCTCGTCGCCAACGGTGTCGCCGGGCCGACGGCCGCGGCGGCGGTGCTGGCCTTCCGGCTGCTCGACCTCTGGCTCCCGCTCCTCGTGGGTGCCGCCGCCGGCGCCCGCCAGTACCGGCGCAACCGCGCCGACGCGGCAGATGCCGTCCTGCTCGGGCCCGTGGTCGCGGTACCCGCGCTCGCGACCGTCGGCATCGACTGACCGCTCAGGGCGCGCCGACCAGCTCGGCGTCGTCACGGCGCCGCGCCGGCTCCCGCGTCCGCAGCCACGCCAGCAGCACCGCGGCGCCGACGACGAGCCCGAGCACGACGTGGGTGATCGCCCAGAAGTGGTACGCGCCCGACGAGACCTCGCGGCTCCCGATCAGGACGTACTTGACCTTCGCGTCGAACGTCGCCTGGATCCCGCGGATGTCGTTCCCGACCGTGACCGCCCAGAGCGCGAGCTGATCCCACGGGAGGAGTTTCCCGGTGATCGATGCGGCCACGGCCGCCACGAGCACGCCCATCCCCGCGACCACGCCGCGCCTCCCGGCACGCACGCGACCGACGATCAGCAGGACGAGCGAGGCGAGGGCCAGCAGGAGGGTGGCGTCGGCCGTGGAGCGGTGCACCGTCCGGATCCACGAGTGGCTGTGCACCCGCACGACGGTCGGCCACGCGTCGGCTGCCGTCGGCCGGTAGTTGAACCAGAGCCAGGCGCCGCTCAGCGCCAGGACCACCAACGCCGCGGCGAGCAGCACGAGGCAGACGCGCGTCGCGGTGCGCCACACCTGGCGCTCGGCCGTTTGGTCGTCGGTGATGCGCGGAGCGTACCGGTCAGCCGACCGAGGTCTCGGCAAGCACCGCGCCCAGTCGCATGAGCGTGGGCGTCTCGGAGCCGAGGTCGAGCTCCATCTGCTTCGCCAACAGGAAGTACCGGTACAGCGGGTAGTCGCGATCGACGCCGACACCACCGTGCAGGTGGTGCGCGGCGAGGAGCACGTCCTGACCGCCCTGCGCAGCCCAGTACTTCGCCGTCGCCACCTGGGTGGTCGCGGGCTTCCCGGTGTCGAGCCGCCACGCCGCCTGCCACGACGTGAGCTTGATGGCTTCCTTGTTGATGTACGTGTCGGCCGCGCGCTGGCTGACCGCCTGGAACGTGGCGATGGCGCGGCCGAACTGCTTGCGTTCCTTCACGTACGTCGACGTGAGGTCGAGCGCGGTGGCCGCGGCGCCCGACATCGTGACGGCCATGGCGGTCTGCGCGCGCTCGAGCAGCCACGTGATGCCATCGGCCCCGGCGAGCTTGGTGGCGGGTGCGTCGCGTAGGACCAGGCGTGCCATGGGCGCACCGAGCATGGTGTCCTCCCGCTCGCGGGTGACGCCGGCCGAGGACGGGTCGAGCACGTAGAGGCCGTCCGTCGCCGACACCACGATCCGGTCGGCGACGAGGCCGGCGGGGACGCACACCTTCTCGCCGGTCAGCTTCCCGTCCGACGACGCGGTGGTCGACGGCGACGACGAGTCGCCGACCGCCTCGGTGAGTGCGGCGGTGATGATCCGGGTGCCGGCGGCCACGCCGTCGAGCGCCTCGGTGCCACCGAACTCGACCAGCGCGGGCACGGCGAGTCCCATGACCGCGAGCGCGGGGATGGGTGCCGCGGTGCGGCCGACCTCCTCGAGGACGATGCACGTCTCGAGGAAGCCGAGCCCGGCGCCACCGGCCGCTTCGGGCAGGGAGATGCCGATGATCCCGGCCTCGGCGAGGGCGGACCACAGGTCGCGGTCGAAGCCGTCGTCGTCGGCCGCCACCTTCTTCGTGCGTTCGAGGGTGGTGGCGTCGGACAGGATCTTCGCCGCGAGCTCGCGGAGGTCCTGCTGGTCGGAGGTGAAGGAGAAGTCCATCAGCGGTCAGCCCTCGGGAGGCCCAGCGTGAACTGGGAGATCAGGTCGCGTTGCATCTCGTTGACCCCACCGCCGAAGGTGAGGATGATCGAACCCCGGGTGCCTTGCTGCAGCCGCGAGCGCAGCACCGCGCCCGGGGCCTCGGGCTCGAGGTACGACACCGGCCCGAGGATCTCCATGAGCAGCTGGTAGCCCTCCATGTTGAGCTCGCTGCCGAAGACCTTGAGCGCGGAGCAGTGGCCGATGTCGAGGACGCCCTGCGTCGCCTCCCACGCCACCTGCCAGTTCATGAGCCGAACCACCTCGACCTTGGTGTGCAGCTTGGCGAGGTTGTGCTGCACCCACTCCTGGTCGATGACGCGGCGCCCGTCAGGCAGCTTCGTCTCCTGCGCGTACTCGGTGACCTCGAGCAGCGCCCGCTCCATCACACCGCTGGCGAAGAGCGTGACGCGCTCGTGGTTCAGCTGGTTGGTGATCAGCTTCCAGCCGTGGTTCGGACCGCCGACGACGTTCGCCGCCGGCACCACGACGTCCTCGTAGAACACCGCGTTGATGTCGTGCGTTCCGAGCAGGTGGAGTGGCGACAGGGTGATGCCGGGAGTGTCCATCGGCACGATGATGATGGAGATCCCCTTGTGCTTGGCCGCGTCCGGATCGGTGCGCACCGCGAGCCAGCAGTAGTCGGCGTCGCTCGACAGCGACGTCCACATCTTCTGCCCGTTGATCACGTACGACTCGCCGTCGCGCACCGCGCGCGTCTGCAACGACGCGAGGTCGGTGCCGGCGCCGGGCTCGGAGTACCCGATGCAGAAGTGGATGTCGCCCGACAGGATGCGCGGAAGGTAGTGCTCCTTCTGCTCGTCGGTGCCGAACGCCATGATCGTGGGCCCGACGCTGTTCAGCGTGAGCATCGGCACCGGCGCGCCGGCCCGCATCGACTCGTCGAAGAAGATGAACTGCTCGATCGCCGAACGCCCCTGGCCGCCGTACTCCTTGGGCCAGCCGATGCCGGCCCAGCCGTCGGCGCACATCTGCTTCCAGATGCGCCGGGGCGGCTCGCCGATGGCGTGCGACTCCACCAGCTCTGCGACCGTCGCCGGATCCAGGAGCTTCTCGTAATAGGCGCGCAGCTCCGACCGCATCGCCTCCTGCTCTGGCGTGTACCCGATCTCCATGACGACTCCGTGGTTCTGAGGGAAGCAGGCGTTTCTGACGGGTAATCAGGTTCTGTCTACTACACGTCTTCGGCGCCGCGTCCGGCCGAGGAGGCGAACGGGCCGGGGTCGCCGAGCAGCTCGGCGTAGCGGACGAGGTCGCCCTGGCCGCTCGTCGCGACGCGGGCGTCGGCGCCCTCCATCACGGCGTCGAAGTGGTCGCGGAACGACTCCGGCGACGGGTCGGGCTCGAACCACCCCCGCGTGGTCTCGAACAGCACGCGCGACGCCCGCCCGCCGCCGGCGATGAAGGTCTCGCCGCTCACGTCGAGCGTCTCGTGGCAGAGGACGACCACGAACGCCGCCACCTTCTCGGGCGCGAAGTGCCGTTCCAGCCAGGCGCGGTACACGTCGTCCGGCACCGCCGCGGTCATGCGGGTGTAGGCAACCGGCATCAGCACGTTGACCCGGATGTCGGTGTCGCGGTGGTCGCTCGCCAGCACGCGACTGAGGCCGATGATGCCACCCTTGGCCGACGCGTAGTCGCCCGACTGCGGCGTACCCAGGAACGAGCTCGAGGCGGTGTTGACGACCCGGCCGTAGTTCCGGTCGACGAAGTGCGGCCACGCGGCGCGCAGCACGTTGACGGTGCCGAACAGGTGCGTGGTGACCACTCGCTGCCACACGTCCGGCGGCGCGAACGCGCCCTGGCCGGTGATCCCCGCGTTGTTGACCACGATGTCGAGACGACCCCAGGTGTCGAGCGCTCGGGCGACGATCGCGGCCGCGGTGTCGGGCGCCGCGACGCTGTGGTCATCGGCGACGGCTTCGCCCCCGGCGGCGACGATCTCGTCGGCGACCGTCTTCGCCGCGACGGCGTCGCTGCCCTCACCGGTGCGGCTCCCGCCGAGGTCGTTGACGACCACGCGCGCGCCCGCGCCGCCAGCGCTCGGGCGTGCGCACGACCGAGGCCCTGCGCGGCGCCGGTGACGACCGCGACCCGGTCGTCCAGCCGCAGCTCGGAGGCCATCACCCGCCTCCGCGCACCGCGGCGGCGAACGCAGTGAGCTCACGCTCCACGTCGGATCCGGTCGGACCGAAGACCAGCTCGGTGACACCGCCGGCGCGCGCTGCCATGGCCCGGGCGTGGACACGCTCGGCGTCACCCGTCCAGCCGCTCTGGAGGATGGCGGGTCCGGCCTGCGCGACGACGTCGCGGTCGCGCTCGCTCACCGCGATCATGTGCCCCTCGTGCACCGCCCAGGGGCGGTCCGCCTCGTCGTGATTCGACTCGAGGTCCGTGAGCCAGTCCGCACCGCCGGGCAGGTCGGCCATGGTCTCGCGTGCGAACTCCCAGCGAGCGTGCACGCCGGTCGCGTACGACGGTGCGAGCGTCTCCACCACCCGTGGCGAGGTGTGGTCCTCGCCCGGGTCGAGCACGGTGCCGCTGCACAACAGCGCGCACGGGTCCCACTCGTCGGTGCCCGGAGGTGAGGCCACGATCACGCCGTCGGCCAGCTCCCGCGCGTACGCGAGCCCCTTCGGCCCCATGGGTGCGAGCAGGAGCGGCACGTCGATCGGCCGTGGCGGCGCGTAGCCGGGCGAGTGGATCATCCGGCACCGCGCGCCGTCGACCTCCACCGCGTCGCCGTGCAGCAGTGCTCGCAGCTGCGCGACGTACTCGGCGAGGTCGGCCCACTTCATCGCCTTCCGGCCCATGGCCCGGGCGCCCGTGAACCCGGTGCCGACCGCGAACGTGAGGCGCCCGGGGGCGAGATCCTCGATGGTGGCGATCGCCGACGCGGTCACCATGACGTGGCGCAGGAAGCCCACCGCGACACCCGTCGCGACGCCGATGTGGTCCGTTGCCTCCGCGACGCGGGCGACGGCAACCCACACGTCGCCGTACAGCGCCGGTGAGTCGTAGACCCACACCCGCTCGTAGCCGAGGGCCTCGGCCTGCGCCGCCCGCTGGGGCAGGTCCGTGCTGGGCGGAAAGCTGCACGCGAGGCGCGGCACGTCGGACACTGGATCCTCCCGGGTTCCCTGACGGGGCGTCAGATTAGGGTGGGGCCGGCGCGCCGCTCGTTGGCGCTCGGACGAAAGGCGACCCCACGATGAACCCTGCGCCGCTCACCGGCAAGCGCATCCTCGTCACCGGGGTCACCGGCATGGTGGCCGGCCCGATGGCGGCGCGGCTCGCCGTCGAGAACACCGTGTACGGCGCCGCCCGCTTCGCCGATCCGGAACAGCGGAAGGGCCACGAGGCGGCGGGGATCACCACGGTCCGCGTCGACCTCGAACACGGCGACCTCGACGAGGTGCCCGCCGAACTCGACTACGTCCTCCACTTCGCGGTGGCGAAGACCAACGACTTCGCCCGTGACCTCACCGTCAACGCCGACGGCGCCGCCCACCTGATGGAGCGGGTCCAGGGTGTCGACGCGTTCTTCCACTGCAGCTCGGGTGGCGTGTACCAGGAGCACGAGCACGACCATCTGAAGGAGGACGCCGCGCTCGGTGACAGCCACCGGGCCGCAGGCATGGAGAGCTACTCGATCTCGAAGATCGCGGCGGAGACGATGGTGCAGTACACCGCCAAGCGGCTCGGGATCCCGACCGTCATCGCCCGCCTCAGCGTCCCCTACGGCGACACCTTCGGATGGCCGTTCTTCCACGTGATGATGCTCGAGCACGGGATGGCGATCCCGGTGCACACCGACGCGCCGTCGCAGTACAACCCTCTCAACCTCGACGACATCGTGGCGTCACTCCCCTACCTGCTCGCGTCGGCGTCGACGCCGGCGAACGTCGTGAACTGGGGCGGCGACGAGATCGCGAGCGTCGAGGAGTGGTGCGGGCTCATCGGCGAGCTCATCGACAAGCCGGTGACGTTCGAGCACACCGATGCGAGCGTGCCACCGCTCATCCTCGACGTCGGCAAGCTCAACGACCTGGGGTTCCACTCGTCGGTCACGTGGAAGGACGGCATCACCCGGCTCGTCCGCACGTCGCGTCCCGACCTCGTCAAGAGCTGACGCGGGATTCATTGCGCAACCGCTTTCGGCATGCGAATCCCACGGCGCAGTGAGTCGCGGGATCAGCTGAAGGTGGCGCCGCCGTCGAGGTGCAACGTCTGACCGGTCATCCACGCGGCTTCGTCGGACGCCAGGTACACGCAGGCCGCACCAACGTCGTCGGGCGTGCCCGTGCGCCCGACGGGGATCTGGCGCACCAGCGCGGCGGTGGCGTCGGCGTTGGCCGGCTGCATCATGCCGAGCGCGAGCGAGTTGGCGGTGACGCCGTAGCGGGCGGTCTCGGCCGCCAGGTGCCGCATGAACGAGATCGCGCCGCCCTTGCCGGCGGCGTAGGGCGAGACGCCGATGTGCAGCCCGGTGATGCCGGCGCCCGACGAGATGGTGATGACGCGTCCGAAGCCGCGGTCGCACATGCCGTTGATCACGGCGCGGGAGCAGTGCAGCACCCCGAACAGGTTGACGTTGATGGCGCCGCGCCACCCGGCCGGCTCGCTCTCCCGGAACTGGACCAGCCCCATGCCCTCGGCGCCACCGTTCCCGGCGTTGTTGACCAGGATGTCGACGGTGCCGACGTCGTCGATCGCGGCGGCGACGGCCTCGTAGTCGGTGACGTCGAACGGCAACGTGGACGCGGAGCCGCCCGCATCGGCGATCTGCGCCACCGTCTCCTTCGCCCGGTCCTCGACGATGTCGTTCACGTGCACCGTGGCGCCCTGCGCAGCCAGGAGGCGGGCGATGCCCGCACCGACGTTCTGGCCGGCGCCGGTGACGACGGCGGTGCGTCCACTCAGATCGAACATGCGCCTCCTCCAGTGCGAGCTCGCTGCGGAACGTAGCGGAACCAGCAGGGTGACATTGCCTGCAGGTAGGGGCCAACTCGTCTCGAAGCCATGGGAACGCGCAGGCTCGGTTGCGACCATCGGCGCATGACCCAGCTCCCGCCTCCGGCATCCCACTCGACCGTCCGACCCCAGTACTGGCGCCCGACCGCCGGGCTCCGCACCGCGCTCACCTGGCTGCTCGCCGTCGATGGTGTCGGCGCGCTGGCGACGGCGGTGGCACACCTCCACCGGTCCATGACGATCGACGACTACCGGCGCGGCGGTGCGACGTTCTCGCAGCTTCGCAGCGCGGACGATGCCGTGAACACCCTGTCCGGGCTCACGACCCTCGTGTTCCTGGCCACGGCCATCGTGTTCGTGATCTGGCAGTGGCGCAGCGCGAAGAACAACGAGCTGCTCGGTCGCCTGCGACCGCGCTTCTCGGCGGGCTGGAGCATCGGTGGATGGTTCATCCCGTTCGCCAACCTCGTGATCCCGGTGCGGATCTTCCACGATCTGTGGCAGGGCTCCGACCCGAGCACGCGGAACTTCCGCGACTGGCACGGGGTTCGGCGCTGGCCGGTGATCGGGTGGTGGTGGGCCTGCTACGTGCTGAGCGCCGTGCTGCAGTACTCCGCCTCGGGTGACACGACGCTCGACGACATCCAGCGCGCCGACGAGTTCGGCGTCGCCGCTCGCCTGTTCATGGCGGCGGCCGCGGTCCTCGCCATCGTCGTGGTGCGCACGATCACGCGCCGACAGGCCGCCGCCCAGGACGACGGCGGGCCGGCAGTCGGCGTCCCCGCGGGTCCCGCGTGGTACGCCGATCCGACGTCGCGCTACGACCACCGCTACTGGGACGGCACGAGCTGGACCTCGCACGTCGCCCGAGCCGGTGAGATGTCGACCGATCCGACGTTCGAAGCCGGTTCCGCCGAGCCTCGGTGACGGCGGGACCCCAGGCCGCCGGGGTGCCCTACCGCCCCAGGATGGAGACGAAGCTCACCATCTCGCCGGGGTAGCCCCCGAGGTTGTGGGTGAGCGCGAGGCCGCGGTCGCCACCGGGCTTCGCCGCCTCGACCTGCCGCTCGGGCGGAGCCTCGCCTCGCAGCTGCAGCCACGCCTCGAACATCATGCGCAGGCCAGACGCGCCGACCGGGTGGCCGAACGACTTGAGACCACCGTCGGGATTGACCGGCAGCTCGCCGTCGAGGTCGTACACACCGTCGAGCTCGTCGCGCCACGCGGCGCCGCGCTCGGAGAAGCCGAGGTCCTCCATGAGCACCAGCTCGGTGATGGTGAAGCAGTCGTGCACCTCGGCGAGCGCGAGCTCGTGGCGCGGATCGCTGATCCCGGCCTGGTCGTAGGCGTCGCGCGCGGTTGCCGCGATCTCCGGGAAGTTGGTGTAGTCGTACGCCGGGTCGGTGACGCCACCGCCGTTGCCGGCGATGAACGACAGCCCCTTCACGAAGATGGGGGTGTCGGTGTACTCGTAGGCGTCCTCCGCCCGCACGACGATGGCGGCCGCCGAGCCGTCGGCGACGCCCGCGCAGTCGAACACGCGCAGGTCGCCGGCCATCTTCGGGGAATTGCAGATCGTCTCGATCGACACCTCGCGCCGGAACTGCGCGCGCGAGTTGCGAGCGCCGTTGTGGTGGTTCTTCCAGGCGACGTGCGCCATCGCCTCGCGCATCTTGTCGGCATCGACGCCGTACTTCGCTGCGTACGCAGGGGCGACCATCGAGAACATCGCGGCCGCGGTGAGGGTGCGCCCGGTGCCGTCGTTCGGCGGCGGTACCGCGTTGAGCCCCTGGAAGCCTCCGTCCTTGGTCTTCTCGACCCCGATCGCCATCGCGGTGTCGTACGCACCCGACGCCACCGCGTAGGCGGCCTGGCGCAGTGACTCGGCGCCGGTGGCGCAGAAGTTCTCCACCCGGGTGACCGGCTTGTCGACCAGCTGCAACGGGCGCGCGAGCGTGATGCCGCTCATGCCGCCCTGCGCGGTGCCGAGCCAGTAGGCGTCGACGTCGCCCTTCTCGATGCCGGCCGACGCGTACGCCTCGTTGGCGGCCTCGATGGCGAGGTCGTCGAGACCCTTGTCCCAGTGCTCGACGAAGTTCGTGCACCCCATGCCGACGATCGCGACGCGGTCCTTGATGCCGTGACTAGCCATCGCGCACCAGCCTTCCCTTCCAGAAGTAGTTGACGATCCCGTCGG
The DNA here is from genome assembly GCA_963819475.1 of uncultured Actinomycetes bacterium. Lineage (GTDB taxonomy): Bacteria > Actinomycetota > Acidimicrobiia > IMCC26256 > DASPTH01 > DASUAS01. The sequence goes on along the minus strand of CAWFWE010000004.1, from coordinate 1,230,728 downwards.
ACGCGGAGAGGCGGCGGAACGTCATCTCCACGCGCCGGCCGATCTCGATCTCGTCGGCGTCGGCATCGGTGATCTCGACCGGCACCCGGCCGCCGCCGTCGAAATCGACGACCGCGAACACGACCGGCGGGCTCGGCGAGTACACCATGCGGTCGACCGTGAACGTCACGATCGTGCCCCGGGTGTCGGCGAGCGGCGCCGGCTCCATGTCGTCGGTGCGCGCGCCGCCTCGTGAGACGCGCGCGGGAGGGAGGTGCACGACGCCGGTGTCACGTTCCTTCGAACCGACGAACCCGAACTTCCATTCCTCGCTGCGGGCGGCGGCGGTGGCCGAGACCCGCGGCGGCTCGGGGCGCCGCGGCGGCTCCACCGTGAGCATGCCCCGCCAGGCCAGGAACTTGCCGTAGGGCAGGGGCGCGCCGGCAGCGACCTGGGCCGCGATCGGGCGGGCGGACCGGTACGACGCCAGCGCCTCGGTGGCGCGGAAGAGCAGCACGTCGGCGCCGTCGGCCAGGACGACCAGCGCCAGTACCTGCCCGGGCTCGGCCTGCTCGAGCAGGGCGGCGAGCAGCAGGCCGGGCTGCGCGGCGGCGGTATTCCCGACGACCGACGACAGGTCGTCGATCACGTGCACGCCGTCGAGCTTGCCGCCGACCGAGCGCGCCACCCGTTGCCCCGGCGCCACGACCGCGGCCGCGGCAACGTCGCCCGCGGTCACGCCGGCCGACTCGAGCGCCGCGTTCCACGCCTGCACGCCGAGGGGCACGTAGCTGATCTCGCTGAACTTCTCGTCCCAGACCTTCGTTCGTTGCTCACCCGGCGCCCGCCAGCGTTCGACGAACTCGTCGGTGACGCTCGCCGACCCGAGGAGCTCGGCGACGACCGGTACGGCCTCGTCGTCGCCGACCACGAACGCGGCGGCGGCGTCACCACCCGCGGCTTCGTCGCTGCTGCCCGGCAACCCCGTCCGCACGTCGGCCGCGACGACGAGCGAGCTGCCCGGACCGGTGAGGCCCAGCAACAGCGCGCCGACCGCGGACCGCACCGACGCGCCGAGATCGAACGCCGGCACCGACGCGCCGAGGCGCAACGCGGCGTGGATCGCGGTCGCGTTCGTCTTGTCGGCGTACGCCGGGAAGCTCGTCGCGAACAGCAACTGCGACGGTTCCAGGTCGCGATCGCGCAACGCGAGCCGCGCCGCCTCGACCGCCATGGTGGTGGAGTCCTCGTCGAACGAGGCGACCGTACGGGTGCCCTTCCCGCCACCCTGGCCGACGAAGGGCGCGATCTGCGCGCGGTCGAGCCGTCGGTACGGCAGGTAGGCGGACCAGGACAGGATGCCGCGCATGGGCTGCAGGGTACCGGACCCCCGCGGTGACCTGACGGGTCGGCAGACGCGACCCCCGGGACCTGACGCCGTCGGGAGGCGCCGGTACCCTGCACGCGCAGTTGGCTCGACGGCGGAAGGGTGGACGTGCGGCTCGGTGAGGTGGCGAACCAGGACGCGGCGAAGTACGGCAAGCCGCTCGACGGCGTGCGCGTGCTCGCGCTCGAGCAGATGCAGGCGCTCCCCTACGCGACACAGCTGCTCGCCCGGCTCGGCGCCGACGTCGTGAAGGTGGAGGCCCCGGCGGGAGAGTCCGGCCGGGGCTCGCAACCGGGGATGCACGATCCCGAGGGTCGTTTCATCGGTGCGACGTTCCTGCGCAACAACCTCTCGAAGCGCAGCGTCACCGTGAACCTCAAGGCCGACGCCGGCCGCGAGCTGGTGCTCGCCCTGGCACCGCACTTCGACGTGTTCGCCGAGAACTTCAAGTCCGGCGCCCTCGATCGCATGGGCCTGGGCTACGACGACGTCGCCGCGGTCCACCCGTCGGTGATCTACGCGTCGGTCTCGGGCTTCGGGGCGAGCGGATCGCCCTACGCCGACTGGCCCGCGTACGCGTCGATCGCGGAGTCGATGTCGGGGATCTACGATTACGTGCTCGTCGGCGACGAAGTGCCGCGCCCCAACCCGGTCGGCGCCCTCGGCGACATCAGCTCCGCCCTCTTCGCCACCATCGGCATCCTCGCCGCGCTGCGCCACCGCGACGCCACCGGCGAGGGCCAGCGGATCGACATCGCCATGTACGACTCCACCGTGGCGATGACCGACATCGTCGCGAACTTCGAGTCGCTCGGGAAGCACCGGCTCAACGAGCCGAAGAGCGCCATCCTCGACCCGTTTCGAGCCGCCGACGGGTGGTTCGTGATGCAGCTCGTGCGCGAGCACCAGCTCGAGCGCATCTCCCAGCTCGTGGGTCACCCGGAGTGGCCCGAGGACCCGCGCCTCGCGACGCGCGAGGGCTGGGCAGCCCACCTCGAGGACATGCTGCGCCCCGCCATCGAGGCGTGGGCGTCGGGGATGACGAAGATGGAGGCGGTCGAGAGGCTCTCGGCCGCGGGCATCGCGTCGGCGCCGGTGCAGACGGCATCGGAGGTCGTCGTCGACCCCCACCTCGAACACCGCAACATGCTGGTGGAGATGGAGCGCAGCGACGGGGGCGAGCGGCCGGTCCTCATCCCCGGCAACCCGGTGAAGCTGTCGAAGGTCGCCGAGGGCCCCGAGTCGCGGGTGCCCTGGGTCGGCGAGCACACCCGCTCGATCCTCACCGACGAGCTGGGCCTCGACGACGGCGCCATCGACAAGCTCGTCGCCGACGGAGTCATCACCGACTGATTCGCTCTAAACTGACGACCCGTCAGATTCTCCCAGGGGGCCTCAGCAGTGGACTTCGACTTCTCGCCCGAACAGCTCGCGTTCCGCGATGAGGTCGAGTCCTTCCTGGACGCCAACGAGGACCCCGTCGTGTTCGACGTCACCCGCGAGAACATGGCCCAGGTCGCCGACATCCCCGAGCGACGGGCGCTCATGGGCAAGGTCGCCCAGCAGGGGTGGCTCGGCATCACCTGGCCGAAGGAGTGGGGCGGCCAGGAAGGCGACGGCGTCTACGAGTACCTGCTCAACGAGGCGCTCGCCCGCCGCGGCGGCCCGCAGATCGGCAAGGGCATCGGCATCATCGGCAAGACGATCCTGCGCCACGGCAGCGACAAAATGAAGCAGGAGTTCCTGCCCAAGATCCTGCGCAACGAGATCGACTTCGCCGTCGGGTACAGCGAGCCCAACGCCGGGTCGGACGCCGCGTCGATGAAGTTGAAGGCGACGCGCGACGGCGACGGGTGGCGCCTCAACGGGCAGAAGACGTGGACCACCTCGGCGCACTTCGCCGAGTGGTACTGGGTTGGTGCCCGCACCGCGCCGGAGGCGCCGAAGCACCACGGGATCACCCTGTTCCTGGTGCCGCTCGACGATCCGGGCATCACCGTGAACGCGATCTGGACCATGGGCGACGAGCGCACCAACGACGTGTTCTTCGACAACGTCTTCGTCCACGACGACTACGTGGTCGGCGAGCTCAACCACGGGTTCCAGTACATCTCCGAGGCGCTCGACCTCGAGCGGTTCACCATGTTCACCTTCTCCCCCATCAAGCAGCGGCTCGACCTGCTGTGCGACTACGTCGCGACCGAGACCGTCGACGGCGAACCGCTGCGTGACGATCCCGTGATCCGCAAGCAGATCGCCCGGCTCGCCACCGAGGCCGAGGTGGCGCGCGTGCTCGGGCTCCGGTTCGTCGCCACGTCGATGAAGGGCGGCGCGCCGCCCACGTCGGAGGCGTCGGAGTACAAGCTGTTCGCCACCGAGCTGTCGAAGCGGCTGGCGAACGCATCGATGGACCTCGGTGGGCCGGGCTCGCAGCTGCGGGTGAAGACCGAGGAAGCACCGATGAAGGGCCGCGCCGAGTCCACGTACCGCTACACCGTGATCGACACCGTGGGCGGCGGCGGCTCCGAGATCCAGAAGAACATCATCTCGCGCCGCAAGCTCGGGCTCCCGAAGAACTTCTGATCGTGACCCACGCCCGATGACGGAGATGCTCGAGGGCATCACGGTGCTCGACCTCGCGAGCGTGGGGCCGGCCGCGCGCGCCTCGCGCTGGCTCGCCGACTACGGCGCGACGGTGGTGAAGGTCGGGCCGGTGCCGAAGGACGAAGGCGTGCAGATCGTGCCGCCGTTCTACGCGTACAGCGCGCACCGCCGGCTGCGTCGCGCCCTCTTCGACATGAAGGCGCCCGAGGGTCGCGAGGCGTTCCTGCGCCTCGCCGAGCGGGCCGACGTGGTGATCGAGAGCTTCCGGCCCGGCGTCGTCGACCGGCTCGGCATCGGCTGGGAGGCGACGTCGGCGCGCAACCCCCGCCTCGTGTACTGCGCGACCAGCGGCTTCGGGCAGACCGGCCCCCGCTCGCAGTGGGCGGGCCACGATCTCAACTACCTGGGCGTCGGCGGCTTCCTCCACTGCGGTGGGCGCGCCGCCGACGGCCGGCCTCCCGTCCCCGGGCTGACCCTCGCCGACAGCGCCGGTGGGGGCATGCAGGCGGTGATGGCGATCCTGGCCGCGCTGGTGCGGCGCAGCTCCACCGGCGAGGGCGCGTACCTCGACGTGTCGATCGCCGACGGCGTCCTCGGCCTCATGGCCCTGGCCGCCGACGAGTACCTCGCCACCGGTGAGGAGCCCGGGCCCCGGCACGGCCTCCTCACCGGTCGTTACGCGTGTTACGACACGTACCCGACGCGGGACGGCAAGTGGGTCACGGTCGCGGCCATCGAGCCCCGGTTCTGGACCAACCTCTGCGAGCAACTCGGCCTCGAGCAGTGGGCACGGCACCAGCACGACGACGCGGTGCAGGACCAGATCCGCGCCGACCTGCGCGCGGTGTTCCTGACCCGGGACCGCGACGAGTGGACGGCGCGGTTGAGCGCGGCCGACACGTGCGTCGCGCCGGTGCTGACCGTCCCCGAAACCGTCGACGACGAGCAGTTCGTCGCGCGCGGCGACTTCGTCGGCGCCCACCACCACGAGGAGGGCGCGTTCCGACAGGTCGGCCCGGTGTTCGCGGGGATGGCGCAGCCGACCGGGCCGTACGAGGCGCGCGACGCCACCGTCACCGACACCGACGAGCTGCTGACCGCCGCCGGCCTCTCGGACGACGAGCTGGCCAAACTGCACGAGGCGGGGGTGATCGCGTGACCGACACCGCCGCGCCCGAGCTGCCGCCCGACGTCGAGGCGCTGATCGGCGAGCTGCAGTACGAGGAGGAGGGCGACTTCCCCGTCGAGCGCGGCTACTTCTGGACCAGCGCGGCGTCGGTCGAGAACGCCAACCCCCTCTTCTGGGACGACGAGGTGGCGGACGAGATCACCGGCGGGCCGATCGCGCCGCTCTCGCTCCTGTCGGCGTGGTTCCGCCCGCACCACTGGGCCCCCGGGCGCACGGTCGAGAAGCTGCCGCTGCAGATCCACTTCGACCTGAAGGCGCGCTTCGAGCTGCCCGAGGCGATCATGACCGAGAACGTCACCACCTTCCACGCGCCGGTGCGCCCCGGCGACCGGATCACGAGCGCGCAGCGCCTCGTGTCGGTCAGCGAGGAGCAGACCCGCCGTCTCGGGACCGGGCGCTTCTGGGTGATCGACGTCGAGTACCGCAACCAGCGCGCCGAGCTGGTCGGCGTCGAGCGCTGGACCGGCTTCGGCTACCGCCGCGACGCCGCGCCGGAGGGCGACGCGTGATCACCGTCGACAAGGTCTCGGTGGGCGACGTGCTGCCGGACCTCACCTACGACGTCACATCCACGACCGTCGTGCTCGGTGCCCTGGCGACCCGCGACTGGCGCCCCATGCACCACGACTACCACTTCGCGGTCGAGCGCCAGGGCGTGCGGGACATCTTCCTCAACTCGCCGAACCAGGGCGCGTGGCTCGAGCGCTTCGTCACCGACTGGACCGGACCGACCGGGCGGCTCGCCCGGCTGCACTTCAAGATGCGGAAGCCGATCTTCCCCGGCGACACGATGGTGATCGAGGGCGTCGTGCGCGAGGTGTCGGTCGACGCGGTGGGCTGCGGCTGGGTCGAGCTCGACCTCACGATCCGCGTCGGCGACGTGGTCTGCACCGAGTCGGAGGCGAAGGTCGCCGTCCCGACCTCATCCGACGACAACCCGTGGCGGCGCCACGGAAACCGCTGGACGCCGTAGGAGATGCAGCGGAGCCGTGCTCGGAGGGCGGGACGGCGCAGCGGAATCGACCCGACGGTAGAAGGAGCAGGGGGAAACGATGGATCTCGACTTCACGCCCGAGCAGGAGATGCTCCGCGAGGCCGTGGCCGGGGTGTGCGCCCGGCACAGCGGCCTCGACGTCGTGCGCCAGATGGAGGACGACCCGATCGGGTACTCCGACAAGTTCTGGCAGCAGCTCGCCGAGCTCGGCCTGCTCGGCATGACACTGCCCGAGGAGCACGGTGGCAGCGGCATGACCATGCTCGACGCGGTCGTCGTCTACACCGAGCTGGGGCGGGCGCTGGCGCCGTCGCCGCACTTCGTGAGCTCGGTGATGAGCGGGGGCGTGCTCGCGCGGGCGGGCTCCGACGCGCAGCGGGCCGAATGGTTGCCGCGGATCTCGTCGGGCGATGCCATCGTCACACCTGCGTGGCTCGAGCCGTCGGGGGGCTTCGGATCCAACGGTGTGCAGCTGGCCGCCACCGCCGACGGTGACGGCTGGCGACTCGACGGGGTGAAGCGCCACGTCGCGTTCGCCAAGGCGGCCGACCGGCTGCTCGTGCTCGCCCGGACCGGTGAGGGACCGTCGCTGCTCCTCGTCGACCCGCATGCCTCGGGCGTCACCCTCACCCAGCTGATGACGATCTCGTCCGACACCCAGTACCGCGTCGACTTCGACGGCGTGCGGGTCGGTGCCGACGCGCTCGTGGGCTCCGCGGGTGACGCGTGGAGCACGTGGGACGCGGTCATGCACGACGGCATCATCCTGCTCGCGGCGCAGGCCGTCGGCGGCGCGCAGTACGCACACGCCATCGCCACGCAGTACGCCAAGGACCGGTTCCAGTTCGACAAGCCGCTCGGGGCGTTCCAGTCGATCGCGCACTACTTGTCGGACGCGGTCACCGCGGTCGACGGCGCCGAGACACTGGTGTGGGAAGCGGGCTGGGCCCGCACCGAAGGTCACGACATCAGCACGCTGGCGCCGATGGCCAAGCTCTTCGCGTGCCAGACGTTCCGCGACGTCACCGCCACCGCCCAGCAGATCTTCGGTGGCGTCGGCTTCACGCTGGAGTACGACATCCAGCTGTACTTCCGCCGGGCCAAGCAGCTCCAGATCTCGTGGTGGAACGACCGCTACCTCGAGGAGCTCGTCGCCCGGCAGGTCCTCGACCAGCGCACCGCCTCACGAGCATCCGTCACTTGACCCGCGGATACGACAGCCAACTGCCGGATGCTCCCGGGGGGAGCGGGGAGGGGGGAGGCGGGGTCAGAGCTTGGTGTGGTCCCAGCTCGCGACGCGCACGGGGTGCACCTTGATGCCGACGCGCTTGTTCAGCATCATCTCGACCGCCGGGAGCATGTCGTCGGTGTAGGGACCGACGTGGCGCTCGAACACCGACTTGCCCATCTCGAGCATGCGGTCGCGCTCCTCGAAGATCTCGGCGGTGCCGACGATCTGCACGCCGCGCAGCTCGTTGTACGTGTCGCCGTCCTCGACCATGCAGGTGATGGTCGGGTTGCGACGCAGGTTCTTGACCTTCTGCGACTTCGCCTTGGTCTCGAACGCGATCTCGCCCTCGAGGAACCCGTACCACATCGCCACCAGGTGGATGGTGCCGTCGCCGTTGATCGACGCCAAGGAGATCGTGTGCTTCCCGTGGAGGAAGGCGTCGATCTCCTCGTCCGACATCTTGATCTGGTCGCGCTGCTTGACGCCGCCTCCCATCTGCTGGTCAGCGGGCATCTAGGACATCCACCGGGAGAGCGACTCGATCACGCAGGCGGGGCGCTCGCTGCCCTCGATCTCGATGGTGATGAGCACCTTCGTCTGGATCCCGCCCTTGACCTCGGTGACCTCCATCATCTCGGCGCCGGCGCGGATGCGCTTCCCCACGAGCACCGGGGCGACGAAGCGCACCTTGTCGACGCCGTAGTTGATCGCCATGGCGAAGCCCTCGTACCGGGCGATCTGGGGCAAGAAGAAGCTCGCCAACGACAGGGTGAGGTACCCGTGGGCGATGGTGCCGCCGAAGGGGCCGTTCTTCGCCCGCTCCACGTCGACGTGGATCCACTGGAAGTCGCCGGTCGCCTCGGCGAACGTGTTCACCCGGTCCTGGGTGATCTCGAGCCAGTCGCTGTAGCCGAGGTGCTCGCCCACCGCAGCCTTGACGCTCTCGGCGCCGTTGAACACCCGTACCTCAGCCACTCGTACCCTCCAAATTCTCCAGGACCTTGTCCGCCTCGGCGATGATCCGGTCGATCAGTTCCTTGCACGTCGGGAGGTCGTCGATCACGCCGACGACCTGCCCGCTCGGCAGCACCCCCGACTCCACCTTGCCGTCGACCAGCGCGGCCTTGGTGAGCATCGGCGTGTTCGCCGCCATGAGCGTCTGCGTCCAGGTGAGCCCGAGCGACTTGCGCATCGCCAGGCCCTCCTTCGCCATCGCCGGGAGCGAGATGCCCGAGAGCTTGTGGAACCGCCAGGCGTTGGCGGAGGCGCGCGGCAGGGCCCACACCTTGCCGCGGCCGGACTCGACCTCGTCGACCAGCTCGGTGTCGAGCATGCGGTGGGGTACGCCGTCGATCTGCGTGGTGACGACGGTGTCGGTCACGGTCTTGCCCAGGTAGTAGTCCTTCACCACCTGGGGCACCGCCGAGTCCGCGCTCAGCAGGAAGCGCGTGCCCATGGCCACCGCGTCGGCGCCGTAGGCGAGGGCGGCGACGAGGCCGCGGCCGTCGAAGAAGCCACCGGCCGCGATCACCGGGACGCGACCCTGGACCGCGTCGACCACCTGGGGCAGGAGGATGGTGGTGGGCACCGAGCCGGTGTGGCCGCCGCCCTCACCGCCCTGCACCAGCACCGCGTCGACGCCCCACTCCAGGACCTTCTCGGCGTGACGCTTGGCGCCGATCGAGGGCACGACCAGCACGCCGCCGTCCTGCAGGCGACCGATGAGCGCCTCCTTCGGTGCCTGGGCGAAGCTCGCGACCTTCACCTGCTCGTCGATCAGCAGCCGGATGCGGTCGTCGATGTCGGCGGCGTCGGCGCGCAGGTTGACGCCGAACGGGTTGCTCGTCCGCTGCTTGACCTGCGTGATGGCCCGCTGCAGCTGGCCGAAGTCCATGGTGGCGCTGGCCAGCAGCCCGAGGCCGCCGGCAGACGCGGTCGCGGCGGTGAGCCCCGCGCCCGAGACCCAGCCCATGCCGGTCTGCACGATGGGGTACTCGACGCCGACCACGTCGCAGAACCGGGTGTGGAGACGGTCGTGCATCAAGCGGGCACCTCCTGGGCGCGGAGGCCGCGCGGGTCGAGTCGCCCCATCACCTCGAGCTCCTCGGCGGTCGGGGCGCGCGTCTCGGGCACGTCGGTGTCGACGGCGAGCGCGAAGCCAGTCGCCGCGACCACCTCGTCGACGGTGACGCCGGGGTGCACGCTGCGCAGACGCATGCGGTGGTCGGGACCCTCGAAGTCGAGGACGGCGAGGTTGGTGACGACGCACCGGAGCTCGTGGTGCTCGCGCACCCAGTCGCCGAGCTCGGCGGCGCGGTCGTAGCCGATGCCGGACACGACGTCGACGTGCTCCACGAACACCTTGGGCGAGTGGTTGGGGATCCAGTAGCTGGTGACGTTCTGCACCGTGTTGCCGGGCGCGCCGCGCATGCCGAGCAGCTGCACCTTCGGGTGCGCGGGGTCGCCGATGAAGGCGAAGTTCTGGTTGCCGTAGGGGTCGAGCTGCGACGCGCCCATCATCACGTGACGGCGGCCGGACCACACCACGTCGAACATGGTCCGGTAAGGGTTCCACGCCTCGACCGTCTTGGCGGGGTCGTCGACGCCGAGCGGGATGCCGTTGGCGACGAGGAGGGCCTCGCCGTCGGTCATCACGAGATCGGGTTCGAACACGTCGCGCGCGAGGCGGCCGCCGATGGCGGGGATGGTGCCGATCGGGTTGGCCATGATCTCGCCGTCGCCACGGAAGCACTCCGCGACCCCGATCACGCACGCGTCGGCGCGGCTCACTCCGCTCATAGGCCGACCACCTTCCGGTACTCGGCGTGATCGCCGCAGTCGAGGTACTTCGACTTCCAGGCCGACCACAGGTCGGGGTCCTTGGCGCTCGCGGCGTACTCCTTCTGGAACGCCTCGTCGCGGCCGTAGTCGGGGACGCACTCCGTGAAGTGGGCGCCCTTCGGCGCGTCGACGACGCCGTGGGTCATGAGGCGGCTGATCAGCATGCTCTGCACCGGCCCACTGCTCGCCAGCTCGTCGGTGTCGACGACGCGCTCGACGCTCATGAAGCACCGGGGCGCGGCCAGGGCGACCAGGTTGTCCATGTAGGGGTCGACGTTGAGGTACTGGCCGTTGCCGCGTGCGTCGCCGCGGTGCATGTGGATGATCGCGACGTCGAGGTTCAGAGCGGGGGCGGCCACGAGCTCCTCGCCGTCGTCGTAGGGCGAGGTCACGGTCTTGATCTCGGGCTGGCGGTCGACCACGAACGACCCGAGGCCGACGCGCGTCGGCAGGAACGGCACCCGCCACGCCGCGGCCTGCAACCCGAGGAGGAACATGCCCTCGTCGAGCTCCAGCGTCTGCACCGAACCGGACTGCCGGGCGTTGCGGAAGTGCGGCTCGAGCGCGATGGAGTCGAGCGAGCAGAACGGGTAGATCGCCTTCGTCACCTTGCCGGTCGCGCACAGCAGGCCGAGGTCGGGACCCGCGTAGCTGGCCACGGTGAGGTCCTGCACTTCGGAGCGGGCGATGGCGCGCACGATGCTCATCGGCTTGCGGCGCGAGCCCCAACCCCCGATCCCGATGGTCATGCCGTCGCGCAGCTCCGCCACGACGTCCGCTTCGGTCATCCGCTTGTCGGTCACTCGTGCTCCGGGGTGCTATCGGGAGGTGTCGGCGTCGCGCTTGTCGACGAAGGCGTCGCGCAGCTCGTCGGACACGCCCGACAGGTTGAGCTCGAAGGTGAAGCCCTGTTCGAACCGGTAGGAGCGTTTCACGTCCCACAGGTCGATGCCGTTGAGGCTCTCCTTGGCCGCGCGCATGACCGTCGGCGACTTCGCGGCGATGTCGGCGGCGACCTCCAGCGCGGCGGCGCGCAGCTCGTCGCGCGGCACGACCCGGAGGACGGAGCCGAAGGCGTGGAGCTCGGCCGCGGTGGCGGTGGCGCCGGTGTAGACCATCGCCCGCATCTTGTGCTGGGGCACCAATCGTGCCAGGTGCGTCGCCGCGCCCAGGGCGCCGCGGTCGACCTCGGGGAGGCCGAAGAAGGCGTCGTCGCTGGCGATGACGATGTCGGCGTTGCCGGCGAGGCCGATGCCGCCCCCGACGCAGAAGCCCTGCACCGCCGCGATCAGCGGCACCGGGCAGTCGTACACCGCCGCGAACGCCGCGAAGCAGCCCTTGTTGGCGCCGATGAGGGCGGCGAAGCCCTCGGTGTTCTGCATCTCCTTGATGTCGACGCCGGCGTTGAAGCCCTTGCCCTCGCTGCGCAGGACGACGACGCGGGTCTCGGGATCCTTGCCCGCCGCGGTCACCGCGTCGGCCAGCTCGAACCAGCCCGCCACGGTGAGCGCGTTCACCGGCGGCACGTCGACGACGATCTCCGCGATCCCCTGCGCGTCGCGCTCGGTGCTGATCCCCACGGCCGGGGAGCCTATCTGCGACCTGACGACGCGTCAGATACGAGCAGCGTGGTTACAGGGCGGAGACGTCGAGGTAGGGCGGGGGCTCGCCGCCGCCGTGGACGGCGAGGTTGGCGCCGCTGACGTAGGCCGCGAGGTCGGAGGCGAGGAACACGCAGGCGTCACCGATGTCGTCGGGGTTGGCGATGCGCCCGAGCGGCACCGTCTTGCCCACCTCGGCGATGCCCGCCTCGTCGCCGTAGAACAGGTGGGACTGCTCGGTGCGCACCATGCCCGCGGTCACGAGGTTGACCCGCACCTTGGGCGCCCACTCGACCGCCACGGTCTGGGTGAAGTTGACGAGGCCCGCCTTGGCCGCGCCGTAGGCCGCGGTCTGCGGCGTGGGCCGGAGCCCGCTCACGCTGCCGATGTTGACGATGGACCCGCCGTCGCCCTGCTGCATCCAGTGGTTGGCGCGTTGCGAGCAGAAGATCGCCGCGAACAGGTTGAGGGCGACGATCCGCTCTGTGAACCGGGGCGTGGCCGTGGTGGTGTCGGCCGGGGGCGACCCGCCGGCGTTGTTCACCAGCACGTCGAGGTGCCCGAGCCGGTCGACGACCTCGTCGACCATCGCCCACGCGGCCTCGCCGTCCCGGAGGTCGACGCCGAGCCACGTCCACCCGTCGGGTAGGGCCTCGGGCTCGCTGCGGGAGCAGACCGCGACCGTCGCCCCGGCGTCGGTGAAGCGTTGTGCGATCCCCCGCCCCACACCCTTGGTGCCACCGGTGACGAGCACGACCCGGCCGTCGAAGTCGAGCTCGATCGCCACGGGCGTCACCGTATCGCGGTGCTTCAGGGGCGGGGCCCGACGCCGACGACCCGCGCCAGCGCCTCCACCGACGCCAGCCACGCGTCCGTCTCCCGCTGGTCCGGCGCCGCCACCACGCACTGCACACCCGCGGCCTCGTAGGCGTCGCACTCGGCGCGGATGACGGCGGGGGAGACCTTGGCCGGGTCCCAGTCGTGCGTGTAGACGGAGAACACGAACTCGGGCTCGGGTCGCTCGGCCCGGACCCGCGCCACCGCGTCGACCATCGCGTCCGGAGGCAGGGCCCAGCTCCCCGCGTGGAACCCGTCGCCCATCGCCACCGCGCGCTGGTAGGCGGGCTCGGTCTCGCCCGCGATCCAGATCGGGACACGATGTGCGGGCGGCGGGAGGATCCGCACCGGGTCGAACGTGTAGTGCCGGCCGGCGAAGCGCACCGGCCGGTCGCGCCAGGCGGCTCGGAGGATGGCGATGATCTCGTCGGTGCGGCTGCCACGATCCGCGAAGCTGCTCCCGAGCGCCTCGAACTCGGCGCGCGACCACCCGACGCCGATGGCGACGGTCAGGCGGCCGTCGCTCAGGGAGTCGAGGCTGGCCAGCGCGTTCGCCAGCCACAGCGGGGCGTAGTACGCCGCCGTGACCTGGCCGCCGATCCCGATCCGCCCGGTGACGGCCGCGGCGGTGGCGAGGGTCAGCAACGGGTCGTACATGTAGGGCGACGGGTGGGTCTGCCCGAGCGGGAACGTGATGTGGTCGTTCACCCACACGTGGCTGAAGCCGAGCTCCTCGGCCTGGATCGCGGCCCGTTTGATCGACCCGGGGTTCGCCGCGTGCCCGAGCTGGGGCAGCGTGACGGCGACGTCCATGGCCATGCGCGCGAAACCTACTCTGCGTGTCGATGGAGCTCGAGCAGGTCGACGTCGTCTCCGAAGGTCCCGTGACCCGGGTGGTGCTCGACCGCCCCGAGCGCCGCAACGCGCTGAGCCTCGACCTCATGCGCGAGGTGATCGCCGCGCTCGACGGGCTTCCCGTCGGCTGCGAGGCCGTCGTGCTCGAAGCCGTGGGACCCGCGTTCTCGGCCGGGCACGACCTCGCCGAGATGGTGGCGCGCGACGGCGAGTTCTACGACGAGCTGTTCGCGGTCTGCACCGACATGATGCTGCGGCTGCACGCGCTGCCCCAGCCCGTGGTGGCGAAGGTGCAGGGCGTCGCGACCGCAGCCGGCTGCCAGCTCGTCGCCGCCTGCGATCTCGCGGTCGCAGCCGACACCGCCGTCTTCGCCACGCCCGGAGTGCGCATCGGCCTCTTCTGCTCCACGCCGATGGTGCCGCTCACGCGCGCCATCGGCCGCAAGCGCGCCCTCCAGATGCTGCTCACGGGCGAGCCCGTCGACGCGCCGACCGCGCTGGCCTGGGGTCTGGTGAACCAGGTGGTCCCCGTCGCCGAGCTCGACCACGCCGTCGACACGCTGCTCGGTCAGATCCTCCGCTTCAGCCCCCGGGTGATCGGCCTCGGCAAGCGGGCGTTCTACGACCAGATCGAGCGGGCCGAGCCGGATGCGTACGAGCACGTCCGGCCGGTCATGGCCGCGAACGCAGCCGACGCCGACGCCCAGGAGGGCATCGCCGCGTTCCTCGAGAAGCGCCCGCCGGAGTGGCCCGCGCGCTGACCGGCGCCGCTCACCGACCGAGCTGACGGGTCGATTCCGCTGCGCCGTCCCGCCCTCCGGGCACGGCTCCGCTCCATCTCACTCATCGCTGCGCCTCCCGCTGGCGCGCGGTGGAGTGCACGGGGTCCTTGTCGAACTCCGGCAGCACGAACTTGCCGAAGGTCTCCACCGCCTCGATCGCAGCGTCGAACGGCGTGTCGTCCGACAGCGAGCCGAACGACACCTGATCGGCGCCGATCGCCTCGTACTTCCGCATCGTGTTGATGGCTTCTTCAGGGGTGCCGACCGCGATGGCGCCCATCGCGATCGCCTTGTTCACCTGTTCCAGCGGCATCGGCGGCGCGAGCTTCGGTGTCTTGTCGATGCCGGCAGCCTGGGGGAAGCTGTCGAGGTACTTGGCGACCAGCGACGTGTGGTAGCCGTTCTGGTTGTGACGGAACACCTCGCGCGCGGGCGCCGTCCTCCAGCGTCATCATCGCGGTGGTGACCATCACGTTGTCGTTCACGTAGCCGCCGACGGGGTCGGCGTCCTCGATGGTCGTCTTGTAGATGTCGATGAGCGGCTTCAGCGCCTCGGTGCCGGCGAAGCTGAAGCAGAGGACCCCGATGCCCATGCGCGCCGCCTTCTCGAACGTGCCCGGTGAGCCCGCCGCGACCCAGATGGGCGGATGCGGTTGCGTGACCGGCTTCGGCAGCACCTGGCGGCGCGGCAGGGAGAAGAACTCACCCTGGAAGGGGCCGTACTCCTCGGGCCCCATCATCTTGATGATCTCGGGCAGGGCCTCGTCGTACATGTCTCGGGTGGTGTCCATGGCGTCGATGCCGAAGCCGAGCACCTCGATCGACGACGAGCCGCGCCCGGTGCCGAACTCGAAGCGTCCGGGCGCGAGCTGATCGAGCATCGCCACCTTCTCGGCGACGCGCGCCGGGTGGCAGACCGGCGGTGTGATGTTGATGATCCCCGAGCCGATGTGGATGTTGTCGGTGATGGCCAGCGCGTACGCCATCCACGCCTCGTTCGCCGACAGGTGGGAGTACTCGTCGAGGAAGTGGTGCTCGGTGACCCACACGTACTTGAACCCGGAGCGATCGGCCGCCTGCACGACGTCGAGCTCGGCCCGCAGGACGTGCTGCTCGGTCTCCCCCGCGGCGCGCCGGTGCTCCGGGTGGTACATGCCGACGAACACACCGAATTCCATGACGGACCCTCTCTACGGATGCTGGCTGGACACGGAGACGACCTCACCGGTCATGTAACCGGAGTAGTCGGAGGCGAGGAACACGATCACGTTGGCCACCTCCCACGGCTCGGCCGGACGGCCGAACGCCTCGCGCGCCGACAGCTCCTCGAGCAGCTCGTCGGTGGTGACCTTGGCCAGGTTCGCGTGCATGGCGAGGCTGGGCGACACCGCGTTCACCCGCACGTTGTGCGGCGCGGCCTCGATCGCCGCACACCGCGTGAGCGCCATCACACCCGCCTTCGCGGCCGCGTAGTGCGCCTGCCCCGCTTGCGCGCGCCAGCCGATCACCGAGGCGTTGTTGACGATCACACCCCCGTCGTTGGCGTACATGTGGTTGAGCGCGGCGCGGGTGCAGCGGAACGTCCCGTTCAGCGTGACGTCGAGCACGCGCGACCACTGGTCGTCGGTCATCTCGTGCAGCTCGGCGGTGCCGCCCAGCCCGGCGTTGTTCACCAGCACGTCGATCGCGCCCAACTCGTCGGCCGCGGCCATGAACAGTGCCTGGACGGTCGCCTCCTCGGTGACGTCGCAGGGGATGCCGACCACGCCGAGTTCCGCTGCGGTCTCGGCCAGGCGGCGCTCGTGCTTGTCGGAGATCACGACACGCGCCCCCTCTTCCAGGCACCGCTGCGCAACGGAGGATCCGATGCCGGTGCCGGCCGCGGCGGTGACCAGCACCGTCTTGCCGGCCAGCAAGCCGTGGGCGGGAACGTAAGGCGGGACGTCGGGCACGGCAGATCCTCGGGTCAGGTGGCGTGGGTGGTGGTCGGTGCCGACAGCGCGCCGACGGCCATGTCGACGAGGTTGGCGACGAACTCGTGGTGGTCGAGGGCCGGCGGCCGCGACCCGGGGGCGTCGAGCACCCGGGCCCGCATCGCCAGTGCCTCGGTGACCAGCCCGAGCAGCGTGGTGATGCGCTCGTGGCGCAGCGCCGGTGCGAGGTGCGGCAGGCACCCGTCCATCGAGCGGAACATGCGCTGGGTCTCGGTCGGACCGTCCGGGAGGTCGACGTCCCAGAGGTCGAAGAGCATGGAGAGCTGCGACACGATCTGCAGGTACTCGCGCCCGCTCGCGGTGTCGAGCTCGGTGCTGAACGGCTCCACCAGCGCGTCCACCAGCGCGCGGAGGTCGCCGGTCCGGTCCTCGGCCTCGAGCCGGGTCATCATCCGGTGACGCTCGTCCTGGATACGGCCGTCGTGACGGACGATGATCGCGTGCAGCAGGCCGTCGCGACCGCCGAAGTGGTAGTGCAGCGCCGACGCGTTCCGCTGCCCGGCCCGCTCGACGATGCGCTTGAGCGGGACCTGGTAGATGCCGTCGCGCGCGAAGAGGGTCTGCGCCGTGGTGAGCAACCGTTCCCGGGTGTCCGTCGCGTCGCGAGCCATGCGAGACCGGCTGCCGTGAGTCAGCGTGTGAACGCCGGGCTCACCGAGTCGGCCGGGATCTGATCGAGCGGCACCGCGATCTCCGATGGTGTCGGGCCGACGTTCGCCGCCAGCGCGTCGAGCTTCGCGAGGTCGAAGTCGTAGACCGCGGCGAGGTTGCCGCCGAAGATCTTGCGCAGGTCGGCCTCGGGCATCGACGAGAACGACCGGCGCAGGCTCTCGCGCGTGTACGGGTACGTCCCTTCCTTGTGCGGGTAGTCGCTCCCCCACATGAAGCGGTCGAGGGCGATGTTGTCGAGGACGCCGACCTCGGTCGGGCTCGGGAAGCTCGCACCGACCCAGCAGTTCGTCGCGAAGTACTCGCTGGGCAGCCGCGGGAGCATGTTGCCGATGTCGAAGCGCAGCTCGCCGATCCGCCCGGTCGCGGTCATCTCCTTGTGGAAGCCGTCGAGCTGGTTCAGCGTCGACGGGATCCAGCTCGCGCCCTGCTCGGTGAGCACGAACCGCAACCTCGTGAACCGCTCGAACACGCCGCCCACGAGCATGTGCACGAGGGTGCGGTGCGTGAAGAACGGGATCTCGGTGAGCATGACGAACGGCGTGGCGAGGTGCTTGCCGTAGTCGGGTTGCCCACTACCCGAGTGGCTGTTGATCACGACGCCGAGCTCCTCGCACACCGCCCACAGCGGGTCGTACTTCTCGGAGTAGAGGGGGTCGATGTGCTTGGTGTCGGGCGGCACCGCGGGGATGAGGATGCCGCCCCGCAGGTTGTGCTCCTTGATCCAACGGACGTCGGCGATCGCCTCGTCGACGTCGTTGAGGAAGATCTGGCCGATGCCCGCGCGTCGCTCCGGGTATTCGGCGCACCAATCGGCGAGCCAGCGGTTGTGCGCCCGGATGCCGGCGAGGCGCAGCTCGAAGTCCTCGGGGGACGGCGGGCGCGCCAGCAGCGCCATGCTCGGGAAGAACGGCGGGACGGTGTTCGGGAAGATCACCTCGCCGACGATGCCGTCGTCCTCGAGCTCCGAGATGCGCCGCTCGTTGTTCCAGTTGCGGTCGCGCTCGGTCCCCTGCAGGTCGCGGAACGGGTTCTTGTACTTCGCCCGCCACGCGTCGAACTCGTCGAGGTACTGCTCCTCGAGGTAGCCGCGGTAGGTGTCGTGGCTGGCGCCCGCGTGGCAGTCGGACGAGATCAGCGTGTACGGGGTCGGCTCGGTCTCGACCACCGTCATGACGGCTGCTTCCCGGGGAAGACGCGCATGTAGACCTTCTCCTCGACCCGTTCCTTGATCCGCCAACCGTCGTCGGTGCGTACGAGCTTGTCGACGTACCAGAGCCCGCACATCATCAGGTCGGGATCGTCCGCGTCACCCATGGTCATCGGGTTGTGGCACTGGGTCTTCGTCTCGGCGGTGTCGCCGTGGAACGTGATCGTCGTGCCCGACACCATGTGCTGGTACACGGGGAAGTTCGGCATCGCCTCGGCGAGGAACGCCTTGGTGCTGGGGAGGTCGCCGACGCTGCCGCCGAACACCGAGTAGTCGATGTGCGCGTCGGGAGTGAAGACGTCGTCGAGGGCGTCCCAGTTCCGGGAGTCGATCGCGTAGCTGTACCGGACCATCAGCTCCTGGATCTCCAGCCGGTCGGAGATCTCCTGCAACGACATGGCCATCGCGACTCCCCCTCTTCGCTCGGTCGACTTCAGTCGGTCCCTACCAGGGCGACGGCGACGCCGACAGCACCGCCATGGCGAAGTATTGCGCCATCGCACCGTACGCGTGCGCGAGGCCGACCTCCGCGCCCTCGATCTGGTGCTCGCCGGCCTTGCCCTGCACCTGCAGGGCGGCCTCCGCGAACCGGATCATGCCCGAGGCGCCGATGGGGTTGCTGGAGAGCACCCCGCCCGAGGGGTTCACCGGGAACGAGCCCGTCATCGCGGTGGTGCCGTCGTCGGTCATCTTCCAGCCCTCGCCGGGCGCGGCCAGCTCGTGGCCCTCGAGCCACATGGGCTCGTACCAGCTGAACGGGACGTAGAGCTCGGCGACGTCGATCTGCTCCCGCGGGTTGGTGATACCGGCCTCCCGGTAGACGGCCGCGCTGCAGTCCAGCCCCGCCTGCGGGCGGACGGTGTCGCGACCCGGGAACTGACCGAGCTCCGAGCGCATCGCGGTCGACAGCACCCACGCCGGCGTCGAGTGACGACGGGCCGTGTCGTGGTCGGCGACCACGATCGCGCACGCACCGTCGGACGAGGGGCACGACTCGAGGAAGTGGATGGGGTCCCACAGCATCATCGAGTCGCGCACCTTCTCGATGGTGATGTCGGGGAGCTTGAGGTGCGCATACGGGTTCTTGACCGCGTTGAGCCGGTCCTTGACCGCGACCTTCCACCCGATGTGCTCGGGCGCGCCCGAACGGCTGATGTAGGCGCGCACCCAGGGGGCGAAGATGCCACCGGCGCCCATGCTGCCGGACTTGCCGCCACCGAGGCCCCACTGCGCGTTGCCCTCGGCCTGCTTCTCCCACGCGACGGCGAGCACCCGCTGGAAGCGGCCGCCGCGCACCGCGTCGGTCGCGACGTTGGCGGTGGAGCAGCCGACGCTGCCCGCCGTGTGCACGCGGAGCATCGGCTTCCCCGCGGCGCCGAGGGCGTCGGCGAGGAACAGCTCGGGCTGCATCACGCCCTCGAAGATGTCGGGCGCCTTGCCCATCACCAGCGCGTCGATGTCGCCCCAGTCGAGACCGGCGTCGTCGAGCGCGCGGCCGGCGGCCTCGCGGACGAGACCGGGGATGGACACGTCGGTGCGCGCCTTCGAGTACTTGGTCTGGCCGATCCCGATGACGCCGGGAGGTCGGGTGCTCACCTGTGACCGCTCTCCGTGCTGCGCACGGGGCCGCTGGGCCGCCGCTCACGGCGGCGCAGGGTACCTGCGCCGCTTCTTCGTTCGCTCACGTTCCCTCCAGGATGCAGACGAGGTTCTGTTGGAGTGCCTGGCCGGCGGTGGCGTGGGCCAGCACCCGGTCGCGACCGCGCTCGCGCACCTGGCGCGCCGCTTCGATGACGCGCACGAGGCCGGTCACCATCACCGGGTTCGCGGCCAGGGCGCCGCCCGACGGGTTGACCTCCACCGAGCCGTCGAGCCCCAACGCGTGGCGGAGGATCACCTCCTGCGGCGAGAACGGCGCCGAGAGCTCGGCCACCTGGACCGGCCGGTCGGCGACGCCGGCCACCTGCGCCGCGCGGGTGGTCGACTCCGACACGGTCAGGTCGCGCATGCCCGGTTGGTGGATGTCGATGCGGTGGTCGATGCCGGTGATCCACACCGGCCGGTCGGCCAGCGCGGCCGCCCGGTCACGGTTGGCGAGGACCACCGCGGCGGCGCCGTCGGAGATCGGTGGCAAATCGTGGCGACGGAGCGGGTTCCGCACGTAGGGCTCGGCGAGCAGCGCGTCGACGTCGAACTTCCCGCTGACCTGTGCGTACTCGTTGTCGACCGCGTTGGCGCGGTTGCGGGCCACGACCTCGGCGAAGTCGCGTTCGGTCGCGACGCCGGCGTCGAGCAGCGCGCGGGCCTGCAGCGCGGCGAGTGACCACGGGTCGAGCCCCAACGGCGCCAGGTGGTACGGGTCGAGCTGCAACGGCCAGACCTGCCAGGGCGTGCCGGGCGACGACCGCCCGTGGCTGTACACGAGGACGAGATCGACGTCACCCTCCTGCAGGCGGGTCCAGCCCTCGTACATCGCCCAGGCGCCGTCCATCTCGACGTGCGACTCCGAGATCGGCGGCCACGCGCCGATGGCCTCGATGGTCTGCACGAAGGCGAACGCCTGGCCCGCGAGGTAGTCGCAGCTGCCCGACACGGTGAACCCGATGTCGTGGCGGTCGACCCCCGCCATGCGCAGCGCCTGCTGGGTGACGTCGAGCACCATCTGGGTCTCGGTGATCTCGGTGCAGCGCACCGACGGGACCTGCCCGTAGCCGACGATCGCCACGTCGACCATCAGAACCCCTTCCCGGCGAGGCCGCTCACGTCGAGGTCCGGCTCGCCGGTCGGCATCCACCCCTCGATGCCGCCGTTGGTGCTGCTCCACCCGCCGGCGGCGAGCTCGTCGAGGTTGCGCTCGGCCTCGGGGCGCCACACGGCCGCCACCCGCATGCCGACGCGCACCTCGCTCACCGGGGTGTCGAGGACGTCCTGGAGCTGCAGCATGCCGCCCGGTCCGTCGAGCGCGATCGAGACGCGGGCGAAGGGCTCGGTCTCCTCCTGGCCCGGGTACTGCACCGGTGTCACCACGGTGAAGTTCACGATGGTGCCGTGGTCACCGAGCTCGACGTCGTCGGCGGTCGTGAGCTCGATCACGTCGATGGGGCAGTAGTCGCGCGGCGGTACGTACACCAGCCCGCAGTCGCCGGTGCACCGCTGCCCGATGATGCGGCCGTCGATCAGGGCCTCGCCGTAGCGCGTGATCGCAGGCGCCGCCGGCATCTCGTAGTGGAGCGCGACCGGGAACGGCATGATGCGCGGGGCGTCGTCCTTGGTGTCGTCCGCCGCGCTCACGCCACCACCTCGAAGCACTCGATGTCGGTGACGTATCCGGTGCGCTCGTCCCGCCACCGCGGGCGCACGCGGGCACCGGTCGCCAACGCCGACTCCGGTCCGTCGACCACGTGGACCATGGCGGTGTCGGCACCGTCGAGCCGGATGAGGGCGAACGCGAACGGACGGTCGAGCGGGTGGTTGGGGTTCGGCTCGGCGACCCAGGTCCACGACGTGATCACGCCCTCGGGCCCGACCTCCACCAGCTCGGGCTCGACCGCGGCGCCGGTGGCGGGGTCGTACTCGAGCGGCGGCGACCAGCGTGCGGTCGCGGGCACGCGAGCCGAGCAACCGGCCCTCCTGGAGGCCGTCGAGGTAGGCGCCGATCACGGGCCCGACGCTGCGCGTGTAGGGGAACTCCAGATCGATCTTGACGAGCGGGGCGGGCATGCAGACTCCGGGGTCGACGAGTTACTTGACCGTGGCAAGCAACCTAAGGGACCGCGGATCGGCCGCGCAAAGCAGCACGCGACGGACCCCGATACCGTGATCAGCATGCCGATCGACCCACGCCTCCAACCCTTCCTCGACGCGACGGGAGCCGCACCGCCGCCGGACCCGTCGCTCACGGTGGCCGAACGGCGGGCCGCCGCGCACGCGGGCATGGAACGGATCTTCCTCTTGTTGGCCGACCCCGGTCCCGACCCGGCGACGACCGTCGACCACCGCGTCCCGGTCGACGGCGGCGAGATCACCGTGCGGGTGTACACACCCCACGGGGCCGGCCCCTTCCCCGCGCACGTGTACATCCACGGCGGCGCGTTCTGGCTGGGCGAGCTCGACCACTTCGACCCCAACTGGCGCGACACGAGTGCGGGCGCCTCGTGCGTGGTGGTGTCGGTCGACTACCGACTCGCCCCCGAGCACCCCTTCCCGATCCCGCCCGAGGACTGCTACCGCGCACTGCAATGGGTGGTGGAGCACGCGGCCGAATTGGCAGTCGACCCGAGCCGCGTCTCCGTCGGCGGCGGCAGCGCCGGTGGGAACCTGGCCGCGGTGATCGCCCTCATGGCCCGCGACCGGGGCGGGCCGCCGCTCGTGTTCCAGGTGATCGAGATCCCGGTCACCGACCTCACCATGAGCCAACCGTCGATCGACGAGAACGGCACCGGCTACATGCTCACCAAGGAGTCGATCAGCCAGTGCGTCGACTACTACCTGGGCGCGGACGGCGACCCGAAGCACCCGTACGCGTCGCCGTTGCTCGCCGACGACCTCGGCGGTCTGCCGCCCGCCCTGGTGATGACGGCCGAGTTCGATCCCCTGCGGGACGAGGGCGAGGCCTATGCGCGGCGGCTCGAGGAGGCCGGCGTGCCCACGACGGCGCGGCGGTGGGACGGCCAGTTCCACGGCTCGCAGAACATGGCCGCGTTGATCCCCGACGCCGCCCACGAGTACCGCGACCAGGTGAACGCGGCGCTGCGGGAGGCCTACGGCGTCTGAGGGCCGCGGCTCACGTCGGTGACGACCCGTTCGAGATAGTCGGCCAGCGTCCGGAGCTCTCCGGCCTTCCAACCCGCGAAGGCCTCGACGACGATCTCGTCGGTCGCCTGCCGGTACGCCCCATACGCCCGCCGGCCCTTCGGCGTGAGCGTGACGATGGTGGCACGCCCGTCGGTGGGATCCGCGGCGCGCTTGACGTAGCCGTCCCCGCAGAGGCGCGCGATCTCGCGGCTGACCAGCGGCGCTTCGAGGTCGGTGAGGTCGGCGAGGTGCGAGAGCCGCACCGGGCCCGACGCGTGCAGCGCCGAGATGATGCTGATCGCCGGCCGCGACAGGAACACGCCGGAACGTTCCGCGCGGTTGCGCGCCGCGTCACGACCGCTACCGATGCGCGCGATCCGCACGATCGCCTTCTCCACGCGCTGCAGGTCATCGAGCCGGGCCACGGGCGCAGACGGTACCAGCGACCTGCTCAGCCGTTGGGCGTAACCACCGCCCGGCTCCGCAGGTCGCCCCGGCGGAACCGGTCGTACGCATCGGGCGCGCGCTCGAAGTCGAACAGCTCCACCTCGACGCGCAGCTCACCCGCTTCCGCCAACGCGATCACCTCGTGAAGGTCGGCGATCGACGCCGCCATCGGGATCCAGAGGTCGCACTCCAGCGGGAGCACCCCCCACGACACGTTGGCGGTGCCCCCGCCGGCACCCACGATCGCGATCGTCCCGAGCGTCGCCGCGCTCGCCAACGCCATCCGCATGGTCGCGTCGTCGCCCACGAAGTCGAACACCGCAGTCGCGCCGAGCCCACCGGTGAGCTCGCGGACACGCGTCGACGTCTCGTCGTCGGAGACGAGCGCGTGGTGCGCGCCGAGCTCGCGCGCGAGGTCGAGACGCTGCTGAACGAGGTCGACCGCGATCACCTGCGTGCCGGTGAGGCGGCGGAGGTACTGCACCGCGTACGAGCCGAGACCACCGGCGCCGATCACGACCGCGGTGGAGCCGGGGATCAGCTTCGGCAGCGCCCGCTTCACCGCGTGGTACGACGTGGCGCCGGCGTCGGTGAGCGGGCCGACCCGGCGCGGGTCGAGCGTCGCGAGCGGCACCAGCTCGCGCCGGGGGACCGCCAGGAACTGGGCCAGGCCGCCGTCCTCGCCGTACCCGCGGCCGCTCGCACCACGCGGGCAGTAGTTGTCGTGCCCGCGCAGGCAGTGCTGGCAGCGGCCGCACGAGTGGATCCCGGCCACCGCGACCGGTCGGCCGAGCTCGAGGTCGTCGACGTCGGCACCGAGCTGCTCGACCCAGCCGGCGCTCTCGTGACCCAGCGTGAACGGCAGCTCCCAGGGGATGATCCCCGGCGGCGTGTCGAGGAAGAGGAAGTCGCTGTGGCACAGCCCGACGCCCGCCACCTTGATCAGGACCTCGTCGGCGGCCGGCGTGGGGACGTCGACCTGACGGAACTCGGGCGGCTCGCCCCACGCCACGAGTTGGTACGCGGTCATGGTGCTCACGACGGTGGCCACCCCTCGAGGAGCTGCAACCGCTTGCACAGGCTCTGCGAGTACACCAGGGTCCCGGCATGCTCGACGGCGCCGTCGGACGAGCACAGCCAGGCAATCGCCGCCCCGGTGACCTCGGGTGGGGCGCCGCGGAACCGCTTGCTGAAGACTTCGTCGCTGGGCTTGTCGTTGGTGGTGAAGCCGGGGTCGACGTTGAAGGCGACGAGGCCCTGGTCGGCGAACTCGACGTGGAGCTGCCCGGCGACGCGCAGGAACGCGGCCTTCGACGCGCCGTAGCCGAGCCCCCAACCGCCCTCGCCCGCGGGCGCGGGCGGGTCCATGGACGCGGTGGCCGACGCCATGTTCACCACGCGTCCGCCACCACGTTCGAGCATGCCGGGTACGACGAGCTGGATGAGGTGGAGCTGGTTGACGTAGTTGCCGACGACGAGCTTGGTCGCGGCGTCGAGATCGAGTTCGAGCACGCGGTCCATGCGGCCGGGGCCCTGGTAGATCGCGTTGTTCACGAGGGCGTCGATGCGGCCCCAGTCGCCGAGGACGGTGTCGACCATGGCGTCGATCGTCGGGCGGTCGAGGAGATCCATCTTCACCGGGAGGGCCCGCCGGCCCATGGCCTCGATGGCAGCTGCCGTCGCGTCGAGGCTGCCCTCGATCGAGCGCGTCTCCTGCGGTTCGCGGACCGAGCCCGGGGCCATGCGGCCGTCGCCCTCGTGCACTGTGCGCGCCGCGATGGCGACGTCGTAGCCTGCATCGGCGAGCGCGAGCGCGGTGGCCCGGCCGATGCCGCGGCTCGCACCGGTCACGAGGGCTATAGGAGCAGTCATGGTCGCGGACACTACCGGGAGCGAGCCGCTCGTACTGGTGGACGACCCGGCGCCCCGGGTGCGGCGCCTCACCCTCAACCGCCCCGAGAAGCGCAACGCCATCAGCAACGACCTGCGGATCCAGCTCTACGACGCGCTGCATGCCGCCGACCGCGACCCCGACGTCGGCGTCAGCATCATCCGCGGCGCCGGACCGTGCTTCTCCTCGGGATACGACCTGAAGTCGAACCTCTCCGAGGGCCGGCCGTTCTACACACCGGGCGGCGACGGCACCTGGTCGCGCCACGTCGCCGAGGGCTGGTCGCAACTGTGGGACCTCGCGAAGCCGGTGATCGCGCAGGTGCACGGCTACGCGATGGCGGGCGGCACCGAGCTGATGGCCTCGTGCGACCTCGTCTACATCGCCGAGGACGCGCAGCTGAGCTACCCGGTGGTGCGGGTGCTGAGCCCGCCCGACTTCCAGTTCCACGTGTGGCTGGTCGGCATGCGGCCGGCGATGGAGCTCATGCTCACCGGCGATGCCATCGACGGGCGGGAGGCCGCGCGCATCGGGATGGCGAACCGTGCGTTCCCCGAAGCCGACCTCGAGCGCGAGACGCTGGCGATGGCAGTGCGGGTGGCGTCGATCCCGAGCGACCTACTGCAGATCAACAGGCGCACCGTGCACCGGGCGATGGAGTTCATGGGCGTGCGCACCGCGACACGCGCGGGTTCGGAGCTCCAGGGGCTGGCGAGCAACCTCGAGTCGACGCGCGAGTTCTTCGCCGACCCGTCAGCCGCGGTCAAGAACGCGGCACGGAACGGCTGACGGGCGCGCTCACGACGTCGTCGCGCCGGCGAACCCGATCGCTTCCAGCATCGTCACATATTCGGCGGGGAGCTCGTCGTCGGGTACCAGGGTGAGGTCGCGCAGATCGCTGCTGCCGTAGGAGTCTTCCGCCATCAGCGTGCACGACTCGTCGAACGGCCAGAAGATCGCGACGCGCGCGGTGACGACGTAGTGCGCGTCGACGTCGGGGATGCTGTAGCCGCGCTGCTGCGCGACCGGGCCCGGCACGAGTTGCCGCATGACCGACTCCGTCACCACATTGTCGTCATCGACGACGATGCGGGTCTTGTACGACTCGAAGAACCCCGCGCCCGACGCGACGAAGTCCTCGTAGTAGGCACGAACTGCTTCCTGACCCTTCGGACCCCAGTCGTTGCCACCGCTCCAGAAGTGGTACTGCGGGTCGTCGCACAACGTCGCCATCAGCCCGTCGACGTCACCGCTCGCCTCCGCCTTCGCGTGGTCGATCACGGTTTGGAGCATCTGCCGATGCCGCGGGTTGTCGGTACGCGCCAAGCGCTCCTCGAGGTTGCGCCAGCTGATTGCCTGGTCGAAGTCCATCAGACCCCCGTTCCAAGATTGCCTTTGTAGAAAGATATCTCAGGACGGGTCCGGCGCGTCGACGAGGCGGTGGAGGATCTCGGCCAGCCCGTCGAGCACCTCGGTCCGACGCCGGGGAGGCAGCGCCGAGAGCAGCTGTTCGTGACGCTCCAGGTCCTCCGCCATGAGCCCGTCGATCAGGCGATGGCCCTTGGCCGTGAGGGCGAGCAACACGGTCCGGCGGTCGTCGGGCGCGGCCCGCCGCCGTGCCAGACCCTTCCGTTCCAGGCGGTTCGCGGCCAAGGCGATGCCCCCCGACGACATGACGACGCGGCCGCGGAGCTCGGACATCGCCGGCCGTCTTGGGTGGTGGAGGCGCAGCGCCCACATCAGGACGTACTCGGAGAAGTCGATCCCGTGCGGACGCAGGAACTGTCCGTACGCGGCACTGACCCGACGGCTGATCTCGCCGAGAAGATTGAGCGCGACGAACGCCTCCGGCGTCGCCACCCGACCCACCCAGGGTCGGAGCAGCTCCGGCATGAGCTCCTCGTATCGCGTCACACGTCGCACGCGCGGAGGTACTTGCGGAAGGCGCCGGTGCTGTAGTTCTCGTGCTGCTCGCCCCAGGCCTCGACGCCGTCGATGTCCCAGCGCACGAGGTAGTTCCAGCCGACCAGGTTCTCGTTGCAGAAGTTCACGAACTTGCTGACGCTCTCGCCCTCAGCGTGGAACTCGCGACCGAGCTCGTCGGTCCCCTCGACCAGGACGCGCGTCACCGTGCCGGTGGCGGGGTCGCTCCCGAGGATGGCGCGGCGGCCCTTGGCGAGGCGGGACACCTCGCCGTCGCGCAGGTGGAAGCCCATGATCATCGGGAAGTCGTCGGTGACGTTGGCGGTGATGGCCAAGAACGACGCGTTGTCCGACGTGGCATGGCTGTAGGGCATCTGGGTGGCCGTCCAGGCACCCGCCGACATGAGGTACGGCCCGAACGGCGTGCGCGAGCCCCACGAGCGGTCGCGCGCGCCGTAGGCATCGACCTCGATGGTCTCGCCGTCGAGCACCAGCGTGCCCGTGAAGCGGCCGAGCTGGTCATAGTGCCCGCCGTCGGGGCCCGACGTCTTCGTGTGCAGTGGGTCCATCACCGCGGTGAACGTGAGGTCGAACGAGAGGTCGTCACCGTCGGGGTCGCGGTAGCGGAGGTCGTAGACGCGCTGCGGCTCGCGCACCGTGTAGCCGAGGCCGTTGGCGAGGTCGAAGTCGCTCAGCGCGTCGGGCACCGGGAGGTGCCAGATCTGCTTGTAGTAGCGGCAGTCGAACGGCTGGTCGCCGTGGTCGTCCCACAGGAACACCGCCGCCGAGCAGGTTCCCTGGTTGGTCCGGAAGAAGGGGTAGGTCCACCCGGCGAGCTTGCGCTCCGGCACCGAGAAGGCGAACCACGCGGTCTCGCTCCAGAACGGGTCGTCGTCGGTCGCCGGGTGGAACTCGTCGTCGGGGTGGGTCATCGGGCGCCTCGCAGCAACCGACCCGGGCGGGCCCCGGTGTCGACGCCGTGGCGGCGGGTGATCTCGCCGCCGACCATGGTGGCGACGTAGCCGTGGGCGTCCTGCAGGAGGCGCCCACCGCCGGCGGGCAGGTCGTGGGCCAGGCGCGGCATGCTCAGCGAGAGGTGCTCGTAGTCGACGATGTTGACGTCGGCCTTCTTGCCCGCCGCGAGGACGCCGCGGTCGCCGAGCCCGAACAGCGCGGCGGTGTCCGACGTCTGCTTCTTCACCAGGTACTCGAGCGGCAGCGTGGCGCCGCGCGTGCGATCGCGCGCCCAGTGTGTGAGCACGAACGTCGGGATCGACGCGTCGCAGATGAGCCCGCAGTGCGCGCCGCCGTCGGACAGCCCCGACACCGCCGCCGGGTGCAGCAACATCTCGCGGATGGCGTCGTGGTTGCGCTCGGCGTAGTTGAAGAACGGCAGCATGAGCAGGTGCTGCGCGCCGTACTCGAGCATGACGTCGTACAGCATCGTGATCGGCTCGATGCCGGCCTCCTCCGCCATGGCCGCGATCGTGCGGTCGGGGGTGGGCTCGTCCACCGGCGGGTCCCCGAGCGCGTAGAGACGGTCGAGCGAGCCCTGCACCAGCTGGAACATGCCGTCGAACAGCACCGTCGGGTCGGGCTCGACGTCGGGCTCGGCCAGGATCTGGGCTCGCACCGCCGGCTTCGCCACCTCGACGAGCAGCTCGTCGGGCGACAAGCGGGCGGCGAGCTCGCGGTAGGTGGGCCGACCGCTGAAGCCGTGACGCGTCGGGAAGCCGAGCAGCATGCCGAAGGGTCGGGCCGCGACCTGCGGCACCACCTGCGCGCCGGCGTCGTGCGCGCGCAGCGACTCGTCCATCAGCCCCCGCCATGCGTCCGGCGCGGCATCGATCTGCAACAGCGTGAACGAGACGGGGAGGTCGAGCTCCTCGGAGAGCCGGCGCATCCAAGCCATCTCCTGCTGGGGCGCCAGCAGGTCTTCCCCCGAGGCGCCGAGCGGCGCCAGCTCGAAGACGCCGCCCCCGGCGCGTCGCATGGCGCGCCCGAGCGCGAACAGCTCGTCCTCGGCCGCGAACGTGCCCGGCACCGGCCGGCCGTCCATCGCGCGGTGACCGAGTGTCCGCGACGTCGAGAAGCCCAGCGCACCGGCCTCCACCGCGTCCTGCACGATGGCGGCCATGGCCGCGATCTCGGCGGGCGTCGCGGGTTCGTTCGCCGCGCCCCGCTCCCCCATCGCGTAGGCGCGCACGGCGCCGTGCGACACCTGCACGCCGACGTCGATCCCGAACCGGCGCCGGTCGAGCGCGTCGAGGTACTCCGGGAACGTCTCCCAGCTCCAGTCGATGCCCTCGGTGAGCGCGGTGCCGGGGATGTCCTCGACGCCTTCCATCAGGCTGATCAGCCACTTCTCGTCGCCCGGGCGCACGGGGGCGAACCCGACGCCGCAGTTGCCGGCGACCACGGTGGTGACACCGTGCCCGGACGACGGCTCGAGCAGCGGATCCCACGTCGCCTGGCCGTCGTAGTGGGTGTGGACGTCGACGAAGCCGGGCGTGACCAGCAGCCCGGTGGCGTCGATGGTCTCGGCGGCCTCGCCCGGGAGCGGCGACCGCGACACCTCCACGATCGCGCCGTCCTTGACCGCCACGTCACCGACGAAACGCGTGGCGCCGGTGCCATCGACGACGGTGCCGTTGGTGATCTTGACGTCGTACATGTGCAGTCCCCTCAGCCTCAGCGTCAGCCGAGCACGAGCTCGACCTCGGCGCGGTTGACGCCGTTCACGAACGAGTTGGGCAGGTAGTCGACGCTGCCGGGCACGACCCGGATCTCGCGCACGCGGCGCACGAACTCCTCGAAGAAGAGCTTGATCTCGAGGCGCGCCAGCGCGGCACCGAGGCAGAAGTGGGTGCCGAACCCGAACGCGAGGTGCTGATTCGGCGTGCGGGTCACGTCATAACGGTCGGGGTCGACGAAGTGGGTCGGGTCGCGGTTGGCCGACGGGTACATGAGCACCACCTGCTGGCCCTGACGGATGGTGGTGCCGTGCAGGTCGTAGTCGCGATTGGCGACGCGGCACATGTTGAGGACCGGCGTGACCCAGCGGATGAACTCCTCGGTGGCGACGGTCATGTCGGCGCCGTCGCGCAGCAACCGGTACTGATCGGGCCGGCCGGCCAGCTCGATGATCGTGCGGGCGATCACCGTGCGGGTCGTCTCGGCGCCCCCGTCGAGGAGCAGCAGGCAGTCGTTGATGACCCGGTCGAGGCCGAGCGGCTCGCCGTCGATCTCCGCCGTGGTCCAGACCGTCATGATGTCGTCGGCCGGGCAGCGCTGCTTCTCGCCGTAGAGGTCGGCGCAGGCGCTGGCGAACTCCATCGCCGCGGCCATGACGTCCTCGTCGACGTAGCGGGGACCCCCGCCGCCCACGATGGTGCGCTGCGACCAATCCATGAGCTTGGGCCACATCTCGTGCGGGTAGCCGAGCAGCAGGCCGATCATCTGCGCCGGCAGTGGCCCGGCGAGGTCCTCGATCAGCTCGACCCGGTCCTTCTCGGTGGCGGCGTCGAGCAACCCCGCGACCGTTGCCTTCACGTGGTCCTCCCAGCGCAGCACCGTGCGCGGCGTGAACCCGCGGTTCACGAGCACGCGCCGCTTGGTGTGCAGCGGGTCGTCGAGGCCGATGATCGACGGGTCCGAGGGGAGGTTCGGCCGGTAGCCGCCCTTCACGGTGTCGGAGCTGATGAAGACGTTCTTCGCCTTCTCGATCTCGAGGATGTCGTCGTACCGGGAGATGCCCCACAGCTCGTTCGCCGCGTCCCAGTAGACGGGCGCGTGCTCGCGCAGCCACGCGTACACGGGTCCGGGGTCGTCGGCGTACAGGTCGCCGTCGAGCAGGTCGATCACGCGCGCGTCGGTGCTGGCCATGGGAGCGATGCTACGCCGGAGCCGTCACGCCTTCACCCACGGCGCCGATCCGTCGAGGGCCATCACCGTGAGGCCGCGCTCGGCGATGAGGTCGAGGCTCACGTGCACCGCGCCCGTGCTCGACTCGTCGCAGTCGCAGAGGTGGACGACCGCCTCGACCATCTCCTCCATCGACTCCTTCTGGTCGTCGCGGATCACGTGGCCGGCGAGCGCCTCGGCCCCCTCGCTCATCACGGCCGCGCGCGGCTCGACGGTGTTGACGCGTATGCCCCGGCCCCACAGCTCGTGTGCGAGCGCGTTGCTCTCGCGGTTCAGGGCCGCCTTCGACGAGCCGTACAGGCCGATGGTGGCGGCGAGGCCCTCATGCTCGAACGGCGGGCCCGGCGCGTGCACCGCGCTGTGACTCGACACGTTGACGATCCATCCCTCGCCCCGTTCGAGCATGGCGGGCAGCGCGGCCTGGGCGAGGTCGAGCGGCGCGTGCGCGTTCACCTCGAACGTGATGCGCCGCCGCTTCAGCGGCATCTCCGAGGGCTGCGCGTACATCGCCGCTGCCGCGTTGTTCACGAGGATGTCGAGCGGGCCTCCCAGCTGCTCGGCGGCCTCGGGCACGATGCGGGCGCGGTCGTCACCGTCGGCGAGGTCGGCGGCGATCACCGCCACGGGGTTGCCGTAGCCCCGCAGCAGGTCGGCGGTCTCGGTGAGGCTGCCGGGCAGCGTCGGGTGCGCGTCGACCGTGCGGGCGACGATCGCCACCGCCGCGCCGTCGGCGGCCAGCCGCTGCGCGATCCCCGCCCCGATGCCCCGGCTCGCACCGGTGACGACGGCTCGGCGTCCGGCGAAGCGCCCACCCGCGCTCACGCGACCACCCCCGCCGGCGCGTGGCCGTGCTCCTTCAGGAACTCGCCGGCGGTGACGCACAGGTACTCGAGGTCGTCGTCGTCGAGCCCGTGGTTCGACGGCAGGATCAGCCCCTGCTCCATCACCCGGTCGGCGTTGGGCAGCCCACCGTCCGGCACCCGGTGCGGCACGGCGGCGAACGCGGGTTGGCGG
This sequence comes from uncultured Actinomycetes bacterium, assembly GCA_963819475.1. Classification (GTDB taxonomy): domain Bacteria; phylum Actinomycetota; class Acidimicrobiia; order IMCC26256; family DASPTH01; genus DASUAS01. The sequence goes on along the minus strand of CAWFWE010000004.1, from coordinate 1,198,562 downwards.
GTGACGTTGCCGGTCCACACCATGCGCGTGTCGATGCCGTGACCCTCCATGTGCTCCTGGAAGTCGCCCCGGCGGATGCCCGACTCCGGCCGCAACAGGATCGGGAACATGTGCCACCCGGTCTCCAGTCCTTCCAGCTGTCGGGGCAGCGTGAACACGTCCGGGTAGGTGCCGAAGAACGCGGACAGCACGTCGAAGTTGCGCTGGCGCCGGGCGAGGTTCGCCGGGAGCCGCCGCAGCTGCACGTTCCCGAACGCCGCGCTGATCTCGCACGGCTCGAAGTTCCATCCGACCTCGTCGAAGATGAAGAGGTTGTCGTACTCGATGCCGTCGACGTCGGTGAAGAACTGGCGGTCGCCCTTCTTCGTCCCGAAGAACTGCGGCTCCGAGCGGCGACCCCACCGGCGCAGGAGCAGGCAGCGGTCGATCCACTCGTCGTCGTCGAGGAGCACCATCCCACCCGTGGCCGCCGCGGTGATGATGTGCGCGAGGGCGAAGCTGGTGACGCTGATGTCCGAACGGGTGCCGGTCGGCGTGCCGCGCAGGGTGGCGCCGAGCGCGTCACACGAGTCCTCGATCACCTTGAGGTCGTGGGCGTCGGCGATGGCGCGGATGCGGTCCCAGTCGGGCGCGTTGCCGATCAGGTTCGGCGCCAGGATCGCCTTCGTGCGGGGCGAGATCATGGCCTCGATGCCGTCGACGTCGATGTTGAAGGTGTCGGGCTCCACGTCGACGAACGCAGGGACGATCCCGGCGCGCACCAACGGCGCGACGTCGGTCGAGAACGTCACCGCCGACGTGACCACCTCGTCACCCGGCTCGAGGTCGAGGAGCTCGACCGCGAGGTACAACGCCGACGAGCCCGAGTTGCACATGATCCCGCGCCGCTTCCCGAAGTACTCGGCGACGCCCTGCTCGAACGCCTTGACGTTCTTGCTGATGCGCAGCGCCGACGCGCCACCGCGCAGGACCTCGACGACGGCCTCGATCTCCTCCTCGCCGTGGACGCTGCCCGCGTACTCGATCCGCCGCTGGTCGGGTCTCATGACGCGTCGAGCTTGAACACGCGGACCGCGTTGTCGCGCAAGAACTTGGGCCACACGTGGTCGCGGAACGGCACGTTCGGCATCTCGGTGAAGATGCGTTCCAGGCTCAGGCCCATCGGGTAGTAGCCGGCGTACATGATCTTGTCGGCGCCGCGGGTGTTGGCGTAGTCGATGATCGCCTTCGGGTAGTGCTTGGGCGCGAATGCGCTCGGCATGTAATGGAGGTTCGGCCACTTCAGCATGAGCTTCACCGCCAGCTCCTCCCACGGCTCGGCGCCGTGGCGCATCACGATGCGCAGCTCGGGGAAGTCGTAACAGACCTGGTCGAACAGCATCACGTCCTGGCAGGCGGACGGGAAGCGCGGCCCGGCGATGCCGGCGTTGGACACGATCGGGATGTCGAGGTCGATGCACGTCTGGTAGATCGGGTAGTAGCGGCGGTCGTCGACCGGCACCTGCGGGTTGCATCCGGCGGGAAACGTCGTCACCGCCTTGATGTCGTGCTCGTCCTTGTAGTGCCGGATCTTGCGCACCGCGCCGGTGATGTCGTTGGGGTCGATCTCGAGGCTGCCGATGAAGCGGCCGGGATGGTCCTTCATGGCGCGGACGGTGGCCTCGGTTCCCGCGCCGACCATCCCGATGTCGACGCCCCACTTGTCCATCTCGGCGACCGTCACCTCGACGCCGTCGTCGCCCTTGTCCAGCCGGTTGGGGACGTCCTTGAACATGTAACCGGCCGGGAACTCCTTGGTGGACTCGTCCTCCGCGTGCGTCGTCTGCCGGAGGTAGTCGTAGGTCTTCGACGCATCGGCCTTGGGGAAGCCGATCATCAGGTCGATCGCACCGATGTCGGTGGGCATGGTCATGCTGGGCTCCTCACGCCGTTGGTCGAGCGGGTCGGGTTCCGGAACTGGATGGCGCGGAAGTCGTCGACGAGCCGCTGCAGCAGGTCGCCGAGCGCGCGCTGGTCGGCGGGCGACCAGCGGTCGAGCACGTCGCGCAGGTGGGCTTCGAGGACGTCGGCGACCCGGCGACGCGCCTCACGCCCGGCGGGCGTGATCTCCACCACGACCACGCGTGCGTCGTCGGCGCTCGCCGCCCGCTCCACGAACCCGAGCTCCTGCAGCTTGCGCACCTGCCGACCGGTTGATGCCGCGTCCATGCCGGTCGACCGGGCGAGCTCGCCGAGGGGCGCCGGTCCGTGCTCGTCGATCCGGCGTAGCAGCGCGTAGGCGGGGCGGGAGAGGTCGACGCCGGCCGCGGCCGAGAGCCCGGCGTGCCCGTTGCGGCTCGCCCGCAGGCGGTCGAGCTGCTCGAGCGCCTGCTGGGTGCGGGCCAGGTCGTCCATGCACCGGACCCTACAGAACTTGCTTGAGTCCAGCAAATGTACGAAGGTGCGTCACCTGTGGATGGCTGACCTGCGGTTTCGCGCGCGGGGTGACGCACGTTCGGTGGCTACACGTCGAATTTCCGGCCGACGAGCTCCTCGGAGAGGGTCCAGAGGCGGGCGGCGGACTCGGGGTCGAGCGCCCAGGGGGCATGGTCCTCGGAGACCTGGCAGTCGGCGAGGTAGGTGCCGCCCTCCGCGTCGAGCTCGGGCGCGGTGGCGGCCCAGACCGACGTGGCCGCGCCCTGCTCGACCGTCTTGCGCGGCGGCATTCCCCCGGACGGCCCGGCCTTGGCCCGCTCCATGAGCGCGGAGAAGTCGTCCTTGGTCATGTACCGCCCCAGCTCGGTGGAGATCATCCCGGGGTGCACCGCGTAGGCGTGCACGCCGCGGTCGCCCAGCCGGCGCTCGAGCTCCACCGAGAACAGGATGTTCGCCGTCTTCGACTGCCCGTACGCGGAGAACTTGTCGTAGTCGCGGCGCTCGTAGTTGGGGTCGTCCCACACGATGTCGGACCCGCGGTGGCCACCCGAGCTCAGGTTCACCACTCGCGACGGCGGGTCGGCGAGCAGCTGGGGCACCAGCAGGCACGTCAGCAGGAAGTGGCCGACGTGGTTGGTGCCGAACTGCATCTCGAAGCCCTCGGCGGTCCGCTCGAACGGCGTGTACATGACGCCCGCGTTGTTGATCAGCAGGTGCAAGCTTGTGTGCGTCGCGCCGAACCATTCGGCGAACCCGCGCACGCTGTCGAGCGACGTCAGGTCGAGCATGCCGGCCTCGAGCTCGGCGCCGGGAACGTCGTCGAGCACGGTCGTCGTGGCCGCGTCGACCCGCGCCGCGTCACGGCCGGCCAGGACGACGTGCGCGCCGGTCGCGGCCAACGCGCGCGCGGTCTCGAGTCCGAGCCCGGTCGACGCGCCGGTGACGATCGCGACCTTGTCGTGGAGATCGACGCCCTCCAGCACGTCGGCGGTGGTCGTCTCGAAGCCTAGGCTCATCGTGCGTCTCCCTCCGGCCAGTCGGGCCAGTCCCGATCCACCCGGCTCGACCACACCGGCTCCCGCCGTTCCAGGAACGCCATCACGCCCTCACGGGCGTCGGCGCTGCCCATCAGGTGGTGGTGCAGCTCGGTCTCGAGCCGGTTGACCTGCTCGCGGTCGAGCTCGAAGGTCTCCCAGAGCACCCGCTTGCTGAACGCGACCGACATCGGCGCGGTGCGCACCGCGATGTCACGGGCCACCGCCCACGCGGCCGGGAGCACCTCGTCGTTGGGGAGGCAGCGGCTCGCCACGCCCAGCCGCTGCATCTCGCGGCCGTCGAACGTGGCCCCGGTGAGCAGGATCTCCGCCGCGTTGGCGATGCCGACGAGGCGCGGCAGCGAGTAGTGCACGAACGCGTCGCCCATCACCCCCCGTTGGACCTGCACCACGCCGTACTTCCCGTCGGCGGCGATGAACCGCATGTCGCACTGGAGCGCGAGCGTCATCCCGACGCCGAGCGCGTGGCCGTTGACCGCCGCAATGACCGGCTTGCGGACGTCCCACGGCGGGAACCGCAGACCGGCGGCGCTGAACGTCGACCGGTCGATCTCGCCGAACGTGTCGCCGCGCCGCGACAGGTCGGCGCCGGCGCAGAAGGCGGGCGGCGTACCGGTCAGCACCACGGCGCGGATGTCGTCATCGGTGTCGCACCGCCGGAACGCGTCGTCGAGCTCGGCGGGCATCGCGCCACCGAACGCGTTGCGGACGTCGGGGCGGTGGAGCGTGACCGTCGCGACCTGGTCGCGGACCTCGAATCGGATGTCCTGGTAGTCGCTCATGCTCTCCCGCTCTTGGCGCGGTGCGCCGCGCCGCTCAGGCCCCGCTCCGCTCATCGGGAATGCACCGTATCGACCAGCGCCGCGAGGTCGCCGGGTGGCAGCTCGTAGCCCGGGAAGTAGCAGCACACCCGCGACGACACCGGACCGAACCGCTCGACGATCTGGCGCCCGCACTCCTCGGGCGTGCCGACCACGGCGATGGTGCGCATCACGTCGTCGTCGATGAGCGTCGACATCGTCGCCCACTCGCCCTGCTTCGACAGCCGGTTGAGCTCGGGCTGCAGGTCACCCCACCCCTCCACGTCGAGCACCGGCTTGTACGAAGGGGTGGAGCCGTAGAACGAGAGCAGGCCCTTGACCCCCCGGGTCGCGGCCGCCAGCTGCTCCTCGGTCCGGCCGGTGCAGACGATGGCCTCGCAGATCACCTCCACGTCCTCGGGCCGCCGGCCTCCCGTCGCCCGGCCGCGCTCGATGGCGGGCACGGTGCGCTCCTCGAGGTGCCGGGCGCTGTTGAACGGCATCACGAGCACGCCGTCGGCGACCTCGGCCGCCACCTCGGTCATGCGCGGGCCGAGCGCACCGATCAGCACCGACGGCGGCCCGAAGGGGTTGGGGCCGGGGTTGAAGTTGGGCGTCATCAGCGTGTGGGTCGTGAACTCGCCGCGGAAGTCGAGCTTGGCGGTGCCCTCCCACGCGGCGAAGATCGCCTTCACCGCCAGCACCCACTCCCGCATGCGCGGCACCGGCCGCGACCACTGGGCACCGAAGCGCTTCTCGATCGCCGGCTTCACCTGGGAGCCCAGGCCGAGGCGGAAACGGCCGCCCGACAGCACCTGCAGGTCGTAGGCGACGTTGGCCAGCTGCATGGGGCTGCGGGGGAAGGCGATCGCCACGTTGGTCATGAGGTCGGCCTCGACCGCGCCGGCGGCGATGGCCAACGGGAGGAACGGGTCGTGCTGCCCCTCGAAGGTGAACAGGCCGTCGACGCCGGTTGCGATCCGCTCCCGGCACTGCCGTTCGAGGTCGTCGAGGCTCGTGCCCATCAGCACGTCGATCTTCAGCTCACTCATGTGCTGGTACCCACGTCAGGATCCTCCGGTCGGACCGACGCGCTCGACGGTCTGTTCGATGCGGCGCTGGCGCGTCGCGGGACGCTTCGCCTCCTCGATCCACCGCACGTACTCCCGGCGGTGCGAGTACGAGAGCGCGTCGAAGCGCGTCTGCAGGCTCGCCTCCGCCAGCGCGGCGCGCAGGTCGTCGGGCACGTCGACCCAGCGCGGCTCGTCGTCGACGACGAGCGTCACCGCGACCGTGTCGCCCGGCTCCTTGCCCAAGCGGGTGCGGATCTGCTTCAGGACGCCGACGACCATGCCGCTCCCCATCGGCACGACCGAGCCCCGGTACTCGACCCCGTCGACGGTCGCGACCACGGGCGTCCGGCCCCGGCCGCCGAGCGCGTCCACGACCGCGGGCGGCACCGCCACGTAGGCCCCACCGCGGTCGGCCGCCGCGATCGTCGCCTCGAACTCGTGCCGCACCACGCCCATCGTCGCAGGTCACGCTTCCTCACGCGGCACGTCGTAGCGCTCGTAGTAGCGGGCGAAGCGCGCCTCCAGCGGCGCGCGCTCCACGCCCACCTCGGCCAGCGAGTACGTGTGCGTCCCGTGCTTGTGCTGCGGGTTCTCGGCGTGGAACCGCCGGAGGTGCGCCTCCTTCTCCGGGCTCCACTCGATGCCGAAGCGCTCGTAGATGGTGCCGACGACGGCGACCGGATCGCGCACGACGTCGGCGTAGGCCACGTCGAAGAAGGCGTCCTCCCCGATGCGGTCGCGGGTGCCCATCGCCCGGTCGACGAGCGCCGACAGCGTGTCGGGCCAGTGTCCGACGATGTAGTCGGTGTGGTCGACGTCGGTGAACGTCCCGGTCAGGGACCGGAGCAGGCTGAAGGTCGACGCCGCGATCTTCACCGGATCGCGGTGGGTGACGACCAGCCGCGCGTCGGGATAGGTCTCGAGCGCCGCGTCGAGCAGCAACCCGTACTGGGGCGACTTCAGCTGCCAGCGCCCGGGGCACTCCGACTGCAGCACCTGCAACACGAGTCGGTGGTGAGCGGTGGCGCCGCGCCAGTCGGACGCCAGCAGCCATTCGTCGTAGCTCGGCAGGTTGAACGTGGTCGAGTAGATGAGGCTCTGGAAGTGCTGCGCGTGCACCACGGTGCACTCCATCGCGTCGTCGGGCTCGTCGTGGTGGATCGCCTTGAACCCGGGGTTGATCAGGTCGACGGCGCTGGGCGCGGCGCGGGCGGCGACGAAGCGCGGGTCGTCGTGGTACCCGGCACTGGTCGGGGGCGGCACCGACTCGTTGGCCTCCCAGCCGAGCAGCGAGCGGTTGTCGGGATCGGCCGCGAGCAGGTGGCTCAACGCGGTGGTGCCGCTGCGGGGCATACCGACCAGGATCAGCGGTGCCGCCACCGGGGTGGAGGCCAAGCCCGGATGGGTGCGGTGCCACTCCCGGACCCGCAGCCGGTTGGCCAGGTACATCCGCACCTGCGCCTCGAGCGCCAGGACGCCGATCTCGTTGAGGTCGGCTTCCTTGGTGCCCGACGCCCACAGCGCGTCGAGACCGTCGCGGAACGTCGCGTCGCCGTAGTCGTCGAGGCCGACGGCGACCGACACCTCCTCCAGCAGCCCGTCGACGTCCATCAGATGCCGAGCGCGTCCCGCGTGCGCGCCAGCTCGTCGGGATCCGAAGTCGTGGGCACGAGGAAGAACTCGTCGGCGCCGGCGTCGCGAGCGTGGTCGACCGCGGCGCGCAGCCCATCGCGCGTGAAGCAGGTGACCGAACCGGCAGCCCAGTCGCCGACCGCGTCGCCCATGATCCTCATGTACGTGTGCGCGTAGTCACGCAGCCGCGCTTCCGCGTCGTCGCCGAGCGCGTACCAGATGCTCGACGACAGGTGCGGGGCCTCGCTCCGGCCGGCGGCCTCCCACGCGTCGCGGATCTGTGCGAACGCGGCGGCCATGGCGTCGCGGTCGCCGTCCATCGTCCACGCGCCGTCGACGCCGTCGGCCCAGTACGCGGCGCGGGCGATCGCCTTCGGGCCCATGACCCCGGCGATCACGGGCATCGACGCGCCCTGCACGGGTGCGGGGCCGACCGGGTCGGCGCCCTCGAAGGGCGGCTCGCCGGCCCAGACGCGTCGCATGCGCGCCACCTGCTCGTCCATCCGCTGCCACCGGCGGGTGAACGTGCCCCCGATGGCGCGGTAATCGTGCTCGCGGCCGCCGACCCCCACACCCACGGTCAGCCGGCCGTCGGACAGCACGTCGACCGAGGCCAGCGCCTTCGCCACCGCCACCTCGTCGTGGGCGGGGAGGATCACGATCGTCGTCCACAAGCGGACCCGCTCGGTGAGCGCGGCCGCGGCGGCGAGGTCGGTGGTCCAGTCGTGGCTGGTGTAGGTGATCCGCTCCGGCACCGCCAGACCTGCCCACGGACCGTCGTCGACCTCCCGACACCACGCGAGCGTCTGCGCGCGCGAGTGCGGCAGCATCGTCGGCAACGTCATCGAGATCTCCACGCGTCCCCCCGTGCGTCCGTCCTCGTCATCGGTGGCCGACGACGGGAGGAGGGTACGCTCCCCCGCTGGAGGCGTGCCATGAAGCTGGGAGTCGTGTTCGGGTACTGGGGAGCGGCGCCACGCGCCGGCTTCGTCGAGGAGGCGCAGGATGCCGAGCGCCTCGGCTACGACTCGGTGTGGGTCGCGGAGTCGTGGGGCAACGACGCGTTCACGTACGCCGCCTACGTCGCCGCCAACACCTCCACCGTCAAGATCGGCACCGGCATCGTGCAGATGGCGGCCCGCACGCCGACCGCCACCACCATGGCCGCGGTCACCTTGGATCACCTCTCCAACGGCCGGCTCATCCTCGGCCTCGGGGTCTCGGGACCCCAGGTCGTCGAGGGGTGGTACGGCCAACCGTCGAACCGCCCGCTGGCCCGCACACGCGAGTACGTCGACATCATCCGCCGGGCCCTCCGGCGCGAGGGGCCGCTCGAGAACGACGGCGAGTTCTACCCCCTCCCCTACCGGGGCGAGGGCAGCCAGGGCCTGGGCAAGCCGCTGAAGATCATGACCCACCCCCTGCGCGCCGACATCCCGATCTTCCTCGGCGCCGAGGGTCCCAAGAACGTGACCCAGACCGCGGAGATCGCCGACGGTTGGCTGCCGCTCTACTACTCGCCGTTCCGCCAGGACGTCTACGCCGACCAGCTGCGGGACGCCAAGCCCGGGTTCGAGATCAACGCCATGGCGAACGTCACCGTCACCGACGACGTCGCCGCCGGCCTGCTCCCGGTGAAGGGGATGCTCGGCTTCTACATCGGCGGCATGGGCGCCAAGGGGCAGAACTACCACACCAAGCTGATGCAGCGGATGGGGTTCGAGGAGGAGGCGCTGAAGATCCAGGACCTCTTCTTCGCGGGCAAGCGCGACGAGGCCATCATGGCGGTCCCCGACGACTTCGCCGACGAGATCTCGATCGTCGGGCCGGTCTCGCGCATCAAGGAGCGCCTCGACGCGTGGCGCGACAGCCCGGTGACCACGCTGATGGTCGCGGGCCGCGATCACGAGCAGCTGAAGGTCCTGCGCGACCTCGTGCTCGGCTGAGCGGGTCGAGTGCCCAAGCATCCGTACCACGACGTCGCCGTCGTCGGCGTGCACAACACCGAGCAGGCGCGGGTCCTCGAGGGTCACGACTCGCGGTCGATCACGTTCGCCGCGGGCATGGGTGCGCTGGCCGATGCCGGACTCGGCCCGCGCGACATCGACGGCATCGTGGGCCAGACCGGCTCGGACCTGCTCTACCAGGCGCGCAGCGGGCCGGTGTGGCGCTCGTACGCCGGCACCGGCATCCCCGCGGTGCTCGAGGTCGCGGCGGCGATCGCCACCGGGCTGGCGTCGACCGTCCTCATCAGCGCGGGCTCGGCCGGCGTGTACACCGACCGGTCGTCGACCGCGCCGTGGACGCGTCCGGCGCACGAGTTCGTCGCCCCGTTCGGGATGTTCACCGCCGCCGAGTTCGCGCTCATCGCGCGGAGGCACATGCACCGCTTCGGCACCCCGCCCGAGGCGCTCGCTACCGTGGCGGCGACGATCCGCAACAACGGGCACGTCAACCCCGAAGCGTGCTACTTCGGTCGCGGCCCGTTCACGGTGCAGGACATCCTCGACAGTCGGATGGTGGCGGACCCGTTCCACCTGCTCGACTGCTCGATGACCGCGGAGGGCGGGTGCGCGCTGGTGCTGGCCCGGGGCGACATCGCGCGCGACCTCGCGAAGTACCCCGTCTGGGTGCTCGGCGGGAACACCGACCACTTCGGACCGTCGTACCAGCACCCGCCGGCGTGGGATCTCGGTGGCAACCAGCGCCCCGACCTCGTCGACGGCACCGTCGGGCGCCGGGCGATCGAGACCGCGTGGTCGATGTCGGGGTTGGGCCCGGACGACGTCGACGTGTGCGAGCTGTACGACCCGTTCTCGTTCGAGATCATCCGGCAGTTCGAGGCGTTCGGGTTCTGCGCCGAGGGCGAGGGGGGCGACTACGTGACCAGCGGCGTGATCGAGCCCGGGGGCAAGCACCCGGTCACCACCGACGGCGGCCTCATGTCGTTCAGCCACGGCGGTGCGACGGTGCAGCTCCTCCAGCGGGTGATCCGGGGCGTGCAGCAGCTGCGCGGCGGCTGCCCGACCATGCAGGTCGACGGCGCCGAGGTCGCCCTCTGCAGCGGCGGCGGCGGCGGCGCATTGTTCACCGATGTCCTACTACTGGGGAGGGAACAGCCATGAGCGGAATGACCGCGAGGCGGGTATCCCGGCTCGCAATGGAGCGGGGGCCGAGCGCCCCGCTGCGCAGCAGCGAGAGCGGAAGAGCATGAGCGACCAGAACCGGGTGCCCGACGCGATCGCGATCACGAACATCCTCTACCGGTACGCCGAGCTGATCGATGCCGGCGACTACGAGGGCATCGGCGAGCACCTCGCGCACGCCGTCATCACCGCCGACGCCAGCGACCAAGAGACCCGCGGCGCCGACGCGGTGGCCGCGATGTACCACACGACCACGCGCAAGTACGAGGACGGGACACCACTCACCAAGCACGTGATCACGAACCCGATCGTCGAGGTGGCCGACGACGGCCTGACCGGCACGTGCCGCTCGTACTACACGGTGCTCCAGAAGGCGGGCGACGCGCCGCTGCGGCCGATCATCACCGGCCGCTACCGCGACGAGTTCGAGAAGGTCGACGGCGAGTGGCGCTTCAGCCGCCGCCACATGGGCATCGACCAGATCGGCGACGTCTCACTGCACCTGCTGATCGACCTGGGCTAACGCAATCCGGCGAGCCGCTCGCGCATCTCGGCCAGGAACCCGTTCGGGTCGGCTGCCTTCATGGACGAGGTGTCCGCGTCGCGGGCGGTGGCGTACGACACGTACTGGTCGTTCTCGATGCATGCCACGATCGCGGCCGCCACCTCCTCGGGCGTGGCCGTGCCCGGCCCGGGCGGGAGCGGCGGGTCGTTCCCGTCCTTCGGCGTGCTGAACTCGGTTGCGGTGGTGCCCGGCACCAGCAGGTGGGCGCGGACGCCGGTGCCGGGGAGCTCCACGTAGAGCGACTCGGTGAACAGCTCGAGCGCCGCCTTCGACGCCGCGTAGGCTCCGACACCGAATGCGACGAGGTGCACACCCATCGACGACACGTTCACGATGTCGCCGCGTCCGCGCTCCATCATGCCGGGCAGCACCGCGAGGGTGAGGCGCACCGGGGAGAAGTAGTTCATCGCCATGACGCTCTCGACGTCGTCCGCGGTCATGGTCGTCGTCCGGCGCCGCTTCGGCACACCGGCGTTGTTCACCAGCACGTCGATGCCGCCCAACTCCGCGGCGGCGGTCGCCGCGAACGCGTCGAGTCCGTCCAGGTCGGCGAGATCGACGACCCACATGCGCGAAGCAGGGGCGTCGGCACGACAGGCGTCGAGCACCTCGACGAGGCGCTCCTCGCGGCGGGCGCAGATGCCGACCGTGGCGCCGCGCCGCGCGAACGCGACCGCGGTGGCCGCGCCGATGCCGGACGAGGCGCCGGTGACGAGGACGTTCACGGGTACCTCACCCGTACCTCGCGGCGTACGCGGCACGGAGGCCGTCCTGCCACGGCACCCGGCACGGACCGGTGATCGCCTTCCGGGTGGTCGGGTCCGCGATCGACCCGCGCAGGGTGCCCGGGGTCTCGACGACGTCGACCGGGACGTCGTGGCCGGTGAGCTCGGCGAAGAACGCGCACCACTCCTGCACGCTGACTGCGTCGTCGCCGCCCCAGTTCACGATGCGGGCGGGCACCGACGCGGCCTCGAGCAGCGCCGCGGTCTGCTGGTTGATGTCGTCCTCGTGGATCGGCATGTAGGGGCACGGGTCCCAGCGGGTCGTGACCCGCTCCCCCGCCACCGCGGCGTCGAGGTGGTAGACGGGCAGCCCGCCGTTGGCCCCGTACGACGCGTTCATGCGAGCGATGACCACCGGCAGGTCGAGCTGGCGGGCGCACGTGCGGGCCACCGCCTCCTGGGCGATCTTCGACATGGAGTACGGCGGCGACAACGCGGAGTTCACCTCGCCCAGCGGATCGGTCTCCACGTACACGTGGAGCGGGTCGTCGTGCGGGCGGTACACCGAGTGCGTCGACATCACGAGCGCGGCCCGCGCGGCGGCAGTGGGAGAGCAGGAGGCCGGTGCCCTCCGCGTTCACGGTGATGGCGTGGTCGAAGTCGAGCCCGGGACCCTGGAACGCGGCAAGGTGCACGACGTAGGTGAAGTCGTCGGGCACGTCGGTGAAGTCGCCCGACGCGAGGTCGCACACCCGCGTGGTGACGCCGAGCGAGTCGACGCGGGCGCGGCTCTCCTCGTCGGAGAAGCGGGCGATGCCCCAGACCTCGTTGTCGGCCGCGAGATGCCGCGCCAGCGGGAACGCGATCTGCCCGGCAGGCCCGGTGATGAGGATCTTCTCGCCCGACAGCACGGTCGCCGACGCTACTCGCGTGCGCGCAGTATGGTCGCCGGCATGTCACGACTGGGACCCTGGCACCCGACCGACGCCGATGCCCGCCTCGACCGGCTGGAGTCCCTCGCCGAGATCCGGCAGCTGCCCGTGCGCTACACGCTCGCGCTGGATTCGCGCGACATGGACATGATGGTCTCGCTGTTCACCCCCGACGTCCGCGTCGGTCGGGAGGCGTCGGGACGGGCCGCGCTCCGCGAGTGGTTCGTCAAGACGCTCAGCGAGCCGAAGATGTCGGTGCACTTCGTCGGGAACCACGTCGTCGACTTCGACGACGCCGACCACGCGCGCGGCATCGTGTACTGCCACGACGAGCTCGGTCGCGCCGACGGCGGCTGGGACGAGGGCATGCTGCAGTACTGGGACACCTACGTGCGCGTCGACGGGCCGACCGGCAGGGAGTGGTGCTTCCAGCGGCGGAAGTTCCTGCGGTGGTACATGGTCGACGCGCTCGAGCGGCCGGCCCACGGCGCCGGCGTCGGGCCCGGCCACGACGCCCTCACCACCAACCAGCTCCCCGAGGCGTTCGAGTCGTGGGGCCGGTTCTGGGCCGAGGTCGGCTCAGACCCCTTCGCGTGATCGCTCGGCCGAGAAGACGGGCGTGCAGTCGCTGCCGACGCCGGAGGGCGCGGGCCGGTGCAGCACCGCCTTCGTCGGGCGCAACGTGAGCTCGTGCCCACCCGGGATCTCGGCGCCGGTGACGAAGGTCGCGTCGACGATGAGGCTGTAGCCGTCCGCGGTCGTCGGCGGCCACAGCAGCGCGACGAGGGGCCGCGCCGTCGCATTGCGCGAGGTCGTGCGCCCGGCGGGCACCACGAGGTCGTCGCCCCTCCACCCGACCGACACCGCGACGCTGTGGGCCCGACCGTCGTCGGACACGGTGAGGACGTACGGGGTGGCGAACTGCTCGATCTGCGCCGCGCAGCTCGTCGAGTCCGACCGCGATGCTCATGTCGCCCACGCTACGCCGTCACGCCGACGGTGACCACGGCTCCATCCACCGACCACGGGTCGAGGTCGTCCTCCTCCCCGTTGCGGTCAGTTCCTGTCCGCGATGGCGCTGCCGAGCGGATACGGGCAGTGCCGGCAACCGGAGCCACAGCATTCGCCGCGGGCGGCGAGCGCCACCGCGGTGAACACGAACGCGCCGCTCGCGGGATCGAGGTAGCCCGGCTCACCGGCGGCGACCGCCCGGTCGTGGGCCTCGCGGATGGCGTGCTCGGTGCCGCTCACGGCGCCCGCCGCCCGACGATCGCGCGCAGACCGACCGGGAACGTCTCGGCGCCGAACGCGGCGCGCACCTCGGCGTCGACCCCTGCTGACGCGAGCAGCGCCGGCACCTTCTGCGTGTCGATCATGACGTTGTCGTGCCGCTCGTCGTCGCGACGCCACGAACCGTCGGGGTTGCGCAGGAACGTCGTCATCTCCCGCACGTAGCGGTCGGGCGACGGGACGTCGAAGCGCGAGACGATCGCCCAGTCGTCGCCGACGCGGCCCTGCGCGGGCTGGTCGACGCGCGCCGTCGCCCACTCGAGGTCCTCGAGGTCGACCGCCAACACACCACCGGGGCGCAACGCCCGCGCGAGCGCGAGGAGCGCCCGGTCGACCGCTTCGGCCGACGGCAGGTAGCAGAGCGGATGGCCGATCGAGACCACGGCGTCCGCCGACGGCACCGGATCGTCGGGCATGGTCAGCCGTTCGATGCCGAACGCATCGGGCACGGTCGCCCGGGCGAGCTCGAGCATCGCCGGCGACGCGTCGGTCGCGAGCACGCGGTGCCCGGCGTCGACCAGGTAGCGCGTGAGCAGGCCGCTCCCGCAGCCGAGCTCGACCACCAGGCCGTCGCGCTCGCGCACCGGCGCCAAGAGCTCCAGGATGCCGGGCGCACACATGTCGGCATGGAATCCGAACCCGAGGTGGTGCACCAGCGCCAGGTCGCGGCGGTAGTACGGCTCCGGAAGGCTCATGCCCGTGCCAATTCGAGCGCGAGGGCGACGGCCGCTTCGGGATCAGGTGCGTCGACGACGTCGTCGAGCGCCCAGGTGTCGAGCCCGACGACCGGTTTCCCGGTGCGCAGCGCGAACGCGATCTCGGAGAGCGTCCCGTACGCGCCCCCGACCGCCACGACCGCGTCGGCCGCGCGCACCACCAGCGGGTTCCGCATCTCGCCCAACCCCGTGGTGATCGCCACGGTCACGTGCGGGTTCGCCGCACCACGGTCCGAGCCCGGCAGCAGGCCGACCACCGTCCCGCCCGCCCCGGCCGCGCCACGCGACGCCGCCTCCATGACTCCGCCCAGTCCTCCACACACGACCACCGCACCCGCTTCGCCGAGCAGCCGCCCGACGGCCTCGGCGCGCGCCGCTTCCTCGGCCGAGGCGTCCGCGGGCCCGATCACCGCCACGTACTGCGCGTGCACCCGCGCGACGCTACGCCGTGGTCGCTTCCGCTCGCGCGACCCGGGAGCCGCGCACGAGCGCGGTCGCGTTGAGCCGTGCCAGCAGCGCGCGCAGCTGATCGAGCGACTCCGGCCCGAGCTCGGCCGCGAGCTCGGTCTCGATCTCGGCGACCGTGGCCCGGATCGTCTGTCGCACCGCCTCGCCCCGTTCCGTGAGGCCGATCCGCCGGGAGCGCCGGTCATCGGGATCGGGCGCACGGGTCAGGTAGCCCAACCGCTCCAGCTCCCCGAGGAGGTAGTTCACGGCCTGCCGGCTCATCCCCAGGTCGGCCGCGAGCTCCGACGGCCGGCGCCCCTGGGGCCCCGGGTAGCGGAGCACCGCCAGGTGGGCCGCGACCAGGTCGGTGAACCCGGCCTCGTGCAGGCCCTCGAGCATCCGCCGGTACACGGCGTCCAGCGGCATCCGCATGAGGGCGCCCAGGAGCGGGGGAGGCGGGTCCGCGACCATGGTACAGCGACTTTACAACCTGAGCAGCGCCGGGTACAATGATCAAGTCGCTGTACCAATCATCGGAGGAACCATGACCACGACGCCGACCGGCAACCCGCTCACCGTCATCGATCTCGGCGCCATCCAGATCCGGTTCCTGGTGGAAGCCGAGCAGTCGCAGGGCGCCGCCACCGTGTTCGAGTGCCTCGTCCCGGCCGATGCCCACGTGCCCGCGGCGCACAGCCACGACGGGTTCGAGGAGACCGTCTACGGACTCGACGGCGTCACGACCTTCACCGTCGACGGCGAGACGCGCGACCTCGGCGTGGGCGAGGCCCTCTGCATCCGACGAGGCCAGGTGCACGAGTTCGTGAACCGTGGCCGCGACGACGCGCGGTTCCTGTCGGTCGCGACGCCGGGCGTGTTCGGCCCCGCGTACTTCCTCGACATCCGCGCCGTGCTGACCGCGGGCGGCCCGCCCGACGTCGGCGCCATCATCCAGGTGATGCGGCGACACGGCCTCTCGCCGGTCGCGCCGACCGCCGGGTGATGCGCGTCGTCGCTTCGTGTACGGACCGACTGCTCTGCGGGTTACGATGCGGCCGGCCGCTCCGTCACGACGAGAAAGTCGACCCGCAATGGCGTCTGCAACCGAAGCGATGGGACCGATCAGCTACCTGATCGTCGAGTTCCCGGGGAACAAGATGACCGGCGAGGGGTTCCCGCTCCTCGTCGATCTCGTCGATCGCGGGATCATCCGCATCCTCGACCTCATGTTCGTGACCCGCGAGACCGACGGCACGGTGCGCGCCATCGACCTCCGCGACGTCGACCACGACGGCCAGGTCGACCTCACGGTCTTCGAGGGAGCCTCCTCCGGACTGCTCGACGACAGCGACCTCGCCGACGCCGCGCCGGCGATCGAGCCCGGATCGTCGGCCGGGATCCTCATCTTCGAGAACCGCTGGGCCACCGACTTCACGCAGGCACTCCGGCGGGGTGGCGCGGAGCTCGTCGCCGCGGGATACATCCCCCAGGACGACGTGGCGGCGTCGCTCGACGCCACCGACCGCTGACCAGAAAGAAGACACGATCATGCCCGGACTCCTCCGAGGTGTCGCCCGTACCGCCGTCGTCGCCGGAACCGCGACCGCGGTCTCGAATCGCGTCTCGCGTCGACAGGCCAACAAGTGGTCACAACAGGAAGACGCGCAGCAGCAGTACAGCGAGCCGCCGCCGGCACCGGCGCCGGCGCCGGCGCCGGCACCAGCCGCGGCGCCCGACATGGTCACGCAGCTCAAAGAGCTCGCGGAGCTCAAGTCGCAAGGCATCCTCACCGACGCCGAGTTCGACGCTCAGAAGGCGAAGATCCTCGCCGCGTCGTGACGCAAGGGGAGTAGGCGTGCTGTTCCTCCTTCGGCCCCGTCAGACCTGGATGCCATATGCGGTTCCGAGAAACCGTGAACAGCAGGCGCTCCACAACCAACAGCTGCACGAGGCGTACCTGTCGACGCGGCGCGTCGCGCCCCCGACGCCGCCGGCGCCACCGGACATGCTGGCCCAGCTCAAGGACCTCGCGCAGCTCCACGAGGCCGGCAGCTTGACCGCCACCGAGTTCAGTGCCGCGAAGTCCAAGATCCTGAATCGCGCTGACGACGGATCGTGACCTCTGCGCGGCACCGGAGGACCCATGCTCACGAAGATCCGCGACCTGCCGGCGGGTGTCATCGGATTCGAGGTCTCGGGCAAGCTCCGGGCCGAGGACTACCGAGACACCCTCCTGCCCGAGTTGGAGCAGGCCGCCGCCCACGGCGACGTGCGCATCGTCATCGTGATCCCCGAGTTCGAGGGCTTCTCGGGCGGAGCACTCTGGCAGGACCTCAAATCGGGGGTCGAACACTGGCGCGCCTGGAAGCGCATCGCTCTGGTCACTGATGTCGAGTGGATGGTCCACGGAACCCAATGGTTCGGATGGATGACACCCGGCGAGGTCGAGCAATTCCCGATCGCCGAACGATCTGCGGCAATCGCCTGGGCCTCCGGCTAGATCACGACACCAGTGACCTCACGACAAATCAGACGTACTCGCCCTCTTCGGAGAGCGGGGTGCTGAGCGCGTAGACCACCAACAGGTCGAGAGCGATGATGATCAGCGCCGCGGGCCAGTACGGCGAGAAGATCCAGAAGAACGCGAAGAACGCCTGCACCAGGGCGGCGATGATCCCGACCCACATTCCGAACGCGACACGGAAGAACACCATGAACCCGGCGACGACGACCACGGCACCGACGATCAGGTAGATCCATCCCCAGGTGTCGAGGTTGCTGCTGCTGAACAGCAGCGTGTCGCCGAAGTTCTTCTCGATCTGGCTGCTCGAGTGGAGGGCCCAGAGACCGTTGATGAACATGTTGCCGCCCGCGAGGATCATCACGATCCCCGCGAAGACGATCCAGCCTGTCCCGCGCCCACGACGAGCTTGTGTTTCGACCATGACCAAAATCCCCCTTTCGTCAGCGGAGTGGCCCTTTCGGACGTCCGCAGTCACGAACGGTAAACCCGAACGGAGCCCGCGGCGCGGATGCTGGGCACCGAGCTGTCCGAACGGCCGCCTGCACGGCCGTCGGAACGCGACGGAGCCCCGGCCCGCGCTCGGCGTGGCCGGGGCTCCGCGGTGTTGTTGGACCTCGCATGATCTGCCCCGCGTACGGCGACGTCAAGAGGATGGATCCGTGCTGCGTTCCGTACTCGGTGGCATGACATCTCATGCATCACGCGGCATGGCAATGCACGCTCGCAGGCCTTTCGCACTCCGACTCGGCAGCTGCGATGATGCGTTTTGCCGGCCGCCGAGGAGGCGTCTCGAGAGTGGAAGTTGAGCAGGGTGTCGCAGTCTCGGCCACGGCGTCCGCGGCCGCGCCGCCGTTTGCCTGCGACGCCGCCGAGGTGGCTGCGTCACTCGGGACCGACACGGCTTCGGGGCTGAGCGCGGCGGACGCGGCGCATCGACTGGAGCGGTTCGGGCCGAACGAGATCACGAGTGAAGCGCCGCCGTCGGTGTGGGCCATCGCGTTGGGCCAGTTCCGCAATCCGATGAACATCATGTTGGTTGCGGTCGTGGTGGTGAGCTTCGCGATCGCCGAGGTTTCCACGGGAATCCTCGTCGGGCTGCTGATCCTCCTCAATGTGGTCCTCGGTTCCCGGCAGGAGCTGAAGGCGCGCGCGAGCGTGGACGCGCTGTCGAACCTGCAGGTCCCACAGGCGAAGGTGGTGCGTGACGGCACGCTCGCGCTGCTGCCGGCAGTCGACATCGTTCCCGGTGACATCGTGCAGGTGGAGGCGGGCGACATCGTTCCGGCCGACGGTCGGCTCCTCCACTCGGCGACGCTCGAGGCTCAGGAGGCGGCGCTCACCGGCGAGAGCGCGCCGGTCGGCAAGGACGCCGGCGTCCTGCCGGGCCCGGATGTCGCGCTCGGGGACCGATCGAACATGCTCTACCAGAACACCTCCGTGACCCGTGGGACGGCGTCGATGGTCGTGACCGCGACCGGGATGCAGACCCAGATGGGCCAGATCGCGACGATGCTGACCTCGGTGACGCGAACGCGGTCGCCGCTGCAGAAGGAGCTCGACTCCCTCACCCGGGTGCTGGGAATCATCGCCTGGACCGCGGTCGCGTTCATCTTCGTGGTGGGGCTCGCCCGCGGCATGGACGCGGAGGAGCTGTTCCTGTTGGGCACCGCGATGGCGATCTCCGCCATCCCGACCGGTCTTCCCGCGTTCGTGTCGGGCCTGCTGTCGTTGGGCGCGAAGCAGCTCGCAGACGCCAAGGCAATCGTGAAGAACCTGACCGACGTCGAGACGCTGGGTGCCACGAGCGCGATCAACACCGACAAGACCGGCACGCTCACGATGAACCAGATGATGGTGTCGGTCATCTACGCGAACGGCGGCTGGTTCACCGTCGAGGGTGAGGGGTACCGCAAGACGGGCGCCATCAAATCGGTCGCCGGCGTTCCGATCCCGGACTTCGGCAACCTTGCTCTCGGCATGGTGCTCGACAGCGACGCAACCGTCGCCGATGACGGAGCCGTGGTGGGCGATCCGACCGAGGCTGCGCTGGTGGTGCTGTCCGCCAAGCTCGGGGTCGACGCCGAAGAGACGCGCCGGGCGTACCCGCGGCTCGCCGAAGTGCCGTTCGACTCCGAGTACAAGTTCATGGCGACCTTCCACCGAGCCGTTCTGGGCGGGCGCGAGCGGGTCGTGCAGTTGGTGAAGGGCGGTCCCGATGTGGTCCTGGCGCGCTGCGCCCGCGCCGGCGGTCCGCTGAGCGACACCCACGTTCCCATCGAGGAGATGCAGTCCGACATCGACGCCGCGAACGAGCGGATGGGAGAGCAGGGTCTGCGCGTGCTCGCGTTCGCGGCGCGCTTCGTCGAGGACGCCGAGCTCGACGCGATGCGCTCCGATGCGATGTCGCTCACGCACGACCTCGATTTCGTCGGCCTGGTCGGCATCATCGACCCACTGCGAACCGAAGCCAAGGGAGCGGTCCACACCGCCATCGGCGCGGGCATCGACGTGCGCATGATCACCGGCGACCACGCGGTCACTGCGAAGGCCATCGGCGAGGAGCTCGGGCTCGGGCCTGGCGCGATCAGCGGGAGCGAGCTCGAGGAGCTGTCCGACGGCGAGCTGGCCCGACGGCTCCCGCAGCTCCATGTCTTCGGCCGGGTCTCGCCCGAGGACAAGCTCCGCCTCGCCCGCGTGATGCAGGAGCAGGGCTTGATCGTCGCCATGACCGGTGACGCGGTCAACGACGCGGCTGCCCTCAAACAGGCGGACATCGGCGTTGCCATGGGATCCGGGAGCGAGGTCACCAAGCAGGCGGGCCGGATGATCCTCACCGACGACAACTTCGGAACGCTGGTCAACGCAGTGCAGATCGGCCGCCGCATCTACGAGAAGATCGTCTCCTACGTCCGCTTCCAGATGACGCAGCTGCTGGCGCTCGTCCTGCTGTTCGTCGCCGCGACCGTGTTCGACGTCAACGAGGGTGTCGCGCTCACACCGCTGATGGTCATCTACCTGCTCGTGTTCGTCACCGCGTCAGGCGTCGTGATCATCGCGCTCGATCCCGGCGACCCCGAGGTCATGCACCGGCCACCCCGAGATCCGAAGCTGCCGATCACCAATCGCACCGCGGTGATCCTCTGGATCGTCTACGGCTCCGTCCTGGCAGCCGCCGCGTTCGTGCCCCTGGTCGCCGGACCCGACGAGCCCAGCACGAGTCATGCCTCCGCGTCGCTGACCATGACGTTCGTGGTGATGGGCCTGGGCACGGTGTTCAACGCGCTGACCAACCGCCGTGATCCCGCGAGCGGGCTCACACCGCCGATCCTCGTCGCCCTCGCGGTGGCCGTCGTCCCGACCGCGATGATCTTCCTCGCCACCCAGCTCCCCAGCCTGCAACGCGGGCTGCTCACCACCTCGCTCACCGGCCCGCGATGGCTCGCCGCGATCGGTCTCGCGCTGGCGCTCCCCGTCGTGATCGAGGCCGGCAAGTGGATCCGTCGCCGGCGCACACCCGCACCCACGACGCTCGACGTCGAGCGAGCGGTCGCTCCCGCGCGCGCGTCGGTCGAGATGCCGACCGCGTGAGGAGGCGATCGACGTGGCCAAGCACCACGGCAACCACCGCGAGAAGGATCACGAGGATGGTGGTAAATCCGAGCGATCCTCGGCGGCCACGAAGATGAAGCAGAAGGAGTACCTGCGCGAGCTGCGACGGCTGCACGGTGAGCTCGTCGCCATGCAGGAATGGGTGAAGGCGAGCGGAGCGAAGATCTGCATCGTGTTCGAAGGTCGGGACACCGCGGGCAAGGGCGGCACCATCAAGGCGATCACCGAACGCGTCAGCCCGCGTGTGTTCCGGGTGGTCGCGCTCCCCGCACCCACCGAGCGCGAGAAGTCGCAGATGTACGTGCAGCGGTACATCCCGCACTTCCCCGCCGCCGGCGAGGTCGTGATCTTCGACCGGAGCTGGTACAACCGCGCCGGCGTCGAGCCCGTCATGGGGTTCTGCACCGAGGAGCAGTCGAAGCGGTTCCTCGAGCTGGTACCGGCGGTCGAGAAGGCGATGCTCGACTCGGGCATCCATCTCGTCAAGTACTGGCTCGAGGTGAGCCCGGACGAGCAGACGCGTCGCCTCGAGAGCCGCATCGACGACCCCAGGAAGATCTGGAAGCTCTCGGACATGGATCTGGCGTCGTACGGGAAGTGGGACGAGTACTCGCGGGCACGCGACGACATGTTCGCCGCCACCGACACGGCCTGGGCGCCGTGGTTCGTCGCCCACTCCGACGACAAGAAGCGCGCCCGGCTCAACGTGATCTCCCACCTGCTCGAGCACGTCCCGTACGACACACCTCATCGGAAGAAGATCGAGCTCCCGAAACGCACGATCCGGACGCACCGTGCGCCCGAGGACCTCACCGCACGCGAGGTTCCTGAGCGGTACTGATCCTCAGTCGGGCTCAGCGATCGCGTGCAATGCAGTGTCGATGCTCGGGTAGAAGTGGTCGCGGTCGAGGGTTTCGAAGAGCCCGTGGCGACGCATGAGGTCCTGGAGCCGGCTGCGCAGCTCGACGAACGCCATGTGGCGCCCGGCGGCATTGAGCTCCGTGTCCAGCTGCTCCAGCATCTCGGCCGCGGTGACGTCGATGTCGGTGATGGCCTCGCACTGGACCACGACCCACGCCGGCTCGCGTTCCTTGACCAGCTTCCGGATCTGCTGCCGGAAGGCGCCCGCGTTGGCGAAGAACAGCGGCGCCTCCCATCGGTACACGACCACGCCGGGCACTTCCGTCGGTCCCTCGAGGTCGGCGACGTCGTGCCAGCCCTCGATGGCGTCGCTGCGCCCGAGCACTGCCCCGTGGGGCCACCAACTCCGCCGGAAGAAGAGCAGGACGGCGAGGAAGATCGCCACCACGATGCCCTCCAGGACACCGAGGGCGATGACGCCCAGGCTGGCGACGAGCGACAGCACCAACGACGACGGCCGTGCCCTCGCGTAGCGACGCAGGGCCGGGAGGTTGACGAGCGAGAGCGCGGCGCCGATCACGACGGCCGCGAGTGCCGACTGCGGCAGGTCCGCGAGCAGCGAGTTGAAGAACAGCAGCAGCACGACGAGCAGCGCCGCGCCCACGACGCCGGCCGCCTGGCTCTTGGCGCCCGACTGCTCGGCGACCGCGGTGCGGGACCCGCTGGTGGAGATGGCGAACCCCTGGAAGAAGCCGGAGGCCACGTTGGCGGCACCGATGCCGATCATCTCCTGGTTGGGCTCGAGCTCGTCGCCTCGGCGCGCCGCGAAGCTCGACGCGGTGGCGATGGTGTCGGTGAGCGACACCAGCACGATCCCGATCGCGGCGAGGAACAACGGGCCGACGTCGTCGAGCGAGGACCACGGGAGGGACGGGTGGGGGAGCCCACTCGGGAGTGAGCCGACCGTGTTCACCCCTTCTGACGCGAGGTCGAGCACGGCGGAGAGGATCGTCGCCCCGGCGACCGCGACCAGCACCGCGGGAACGATGCGGGTGATGCGGGGAAGCACGAGCAGGACGAGCAGCACGCCGAGCCCGACGAGCAGCGCGGCGGCTTCGGTCTCGTCGATGTGATCCACGAAGGCGCGCAGCTCGTCGAAGAACGAGTCGGCGTCGGTCGAGAACCCGAACAGCTTGGGGAGCTGGCCGACGATGATGGTGACGGCGAGCCCGTTCATGTACCCGACCTGCACCTCGCTCGACAGGAGGTCGGCCACGAACCCGAGCTTGCCGAGACCGAGCCCGATCTCGATGATCCCGACGAGCAAGGCCAGCATGCCGGCGAGCACGATCGCGGAGTCGGGGTCGCCGGTGACGAGCAGCGGCGTGATGGCGGCGAAGATCAGCGGCGAGACCGACGAGTCGGGCCCGAGCACGAGCACCCGCGACGGGCCGAAGATCGCGTACCCGACCAGGCAGGCGATGGTCGTGTACAGGCCCGTGACGGGTGGGAGGCCGGCGAGCTCCGCGTACGCCATGCCCTGGGGCACGAGGATGGCGGCGAGGACGATTCCCGCCACGATGTCCGCACGCGCCCAGGCGCGGCGGTACGAGCGCGCCAGCCGGATCCCGGGAACCCATCGCTCCAGCACCAGCGCAGTCTGCCCGTCGTGATGTCGGCGCGGCGGCCTCAGGCTTTGTCGGGGTCGGCGAACTCGGTGAACAAGCCGCCCTGGGCCGCGCCCGAGCCGGCTTTCCCCCCGCCATGGCCGCGGAGGACGTATGCGACGCCGGCGGCGAGCACCGCGCCGGCGAGCGGTCCCGCGACGTACACCCAGTACGAGTGGAAGTCGGCGGCCACGGCATCGGGGCCGAACGTGCGCGCGGGGTTCATCGAGGCGCCGGAGATCGGGCTGCCCCAGAGCCCGGCCAGCGCGATGTAGCCGCCGACACCAATCGCACCGATGACGCCGAGGTTCTGCGCGCCGGACGCGGTACCGAGGATCACGCTCACGAGCCCGAACGTGAGGATCAGCTCCATCCAGAAGGCGTCGCCGCTCGAGAAGCCGGATGCCGGGTAGTTGGCGCCGAACGACGCCGAGACGTGCACGACCGCCTGGAGGAACCAGGCGGCGAGCGCGGCACCGCCGAGTTGCATCACGATGTACGCGGGGACGCGCAACCACGGGAAGTCACGCCGGAGCGCGAAGGCGACGCTCACGGCCGGATTGAGGTGCGCGCCCGAGATCCGGCCCATGAACAAGATGATCGCGAGCACCATCAGCCCGGGAGCGACGACCGCGGCGGTGCGGCTGATGGTGTTCGGGAACGCTTCGCCCATCATGCCGCCGCCGGCCGCCACCAACACCAAGAAGAAGGTGCCGAGCAGCTCGGACACGAGCCGGCGCCACTCCTGGCGTGGGTCGCGGAAGTCGTCGAACACCTGCTCGAGCGATTCGAGCGTCTCGCCCAGATGCGTCACGCTCACCGGCACCCGAGGTCTGCTCTCGGGTGTGCTCGAAGACTCTGCCACGGAGGCCCCTCTCTCGCCGGTCGGGATGGCGACGTCGCGCGTCGACGATCATCGCACGCGCGGCCATGTTCGTTCATCATCCCGATGGGGTGAGTGCGCTCCCGCGGGATCCCGGAACCGGCTGGTCCGCGCAGCGCGACAGGACACGCGCCATCGCGTCGTGCTCGGCCTGCGTGACCCAGAGTCGCCACCGCGCCTTCACCGCCACCTGGCGGGCCACGAAGCGGCATCGGTACGACTTGCGCGGCGGGAGCCACGTCGCGGTGTCGCCGTCGCTCTTCTGTGCATTGGTGGGCCCGTCGACCGCGAGCAGGTTGAGCCGATCGTTGGCGAAGCCGCGCCGGCGGGAGAACGACCAGCCCGCCGCACCCTTCTGCCACGCGTCCGACAGCGACACGACGTGATCGATCTGCACCGCCTCCGCGTCGGCCTTGGCGAACACGAGCACTCGTCCCGTGTACGGGTCGACCAGGCGACCCGCCACCACCACGCACCCGTGGGTGCCCGGCCGCCACTGCTTGTCGTCGAGATCGCGGTTGAGGACGTCGTCGCGGGTGTCGCAACCGTTCCGGTCGACGTCGGCCCACGCGGGACCGAACTGCTCCCGCGAGTACCCCGTCTTGGGCGCCCGGCCCTTGACCGCGAGCGTGGCGAGGACGGTGTCCGCCGACGGCGCCGGTGCCGGTTCCGACGGGACGACGAGAAGGAGGGCGAGCAGGAATAGGACGCGCACGTCAGGTGAAGTCGGAGCCGCCGTCGACGTTGATGTTGGCCCCGGTCATGTAGCTGTTGCGGCGGGAGCCGACGAAGGCGATCACCGCGCCGATCTCGGCGGGGTCGCCGGCCCGGGGCATCTGCGCGGGGTGCCCGAAGTCCTCGGCGATCGCCCGCATCGCGTCGTACAGGCTCGTGGGATCGACGTTGCGCTCCGGGGGCAGCGCCTCGATGTAGCCCAGCAGTCCCTCCGACAGGAACGTGCCCGGCGAGACGGTGTTCACCAGGATCTCCTCGGGCGCCAACGTGAGCGACAGGTTCTTGCTGATGCTCGTCATCGCCGCCTTGGACGCGGTGTACGCGATCAACCCGGCGGTCTGACGCTTCGTGGAGTGCGCGGACACGTTGACGACGCGTCCCCACTCCGCGGCGCGCAACATGGGGAGGCACGCGCGCACGCACCGGACCGCGCTCAGGGCGCCGAGCTCCAGGGTCGCGAACCACTCCTCGTCGGAGACGTGTTCGATCGTCCCCTGCCCGCCGCTCGGCCCGACCGCGTTCACCAGGGTGTTGACGACGCCACCCCACCGCTCACGGATCGTCGTGAACGCGGCCGCGATCGACGCCGCGTCACTCAGGTCGGTCGGGATGGCGAGCGGGTCGCGACTCCCGAGCGCGCGCAACGACGCCAGCGCGTCGTCGAGCGGCCCCTGGCGCCGCGCCAGCACCGCCACGTCCGCGCCGTCGGCGGCGAAGCACTCCGCCGCGGCCAGGCCCATCCCTTTCGTGCCGCCGGCGATGACGACCTTTGCACCGTTCAATCCGAGGTCCATGGCGCAGCAAGGTAGCGGGGTCCGCTGGACGCTGCCTTGCGCCCGCGCCACACTCCGGGGATGCGCCCACGGAGCAACGAGGTCGAGACCGAACGCGACGTGAAGGTCGAGATGCCCGACGGCGTCGTGCTGCTCACCGACGTGTACCACCCGGTCGGCGTCGACGACGCGCCGACGCTCCTCGAACGCACGCCCTACGGCCGCAAGGGCATCGCCTCGGGCGCGGGCCCGGAGTTCGCGGCCCGGGGCTACCGGTACGTGCTCCAGGCGTGTCGCGGCACCGACGGCTCAGGGGGCTCGCACAGCTACTTCGCCGAGGCGCCCGACGGCCGCGCCACCGCCGACTGGATCGCCGAACAGCCGTGGTTCGACGGCCGGCTCGGCAGCTACGGCGCGAGCTACATGGGGTTCACGCAGTGGGCGCTGGCGTCGACCCGACCGCCGCACCTGGAGGCGATGGCGGTCGCGCTGTCGACGTCGGTGCGCAAGTTCTCGTGGTACCCGGGCGACTCGCTGGCGCTCGAGGTGATCATCCCGTGGGACCTCGGTGCGGTCATGTTCAACAAGCCCACCGACAAGCCGATCGTCGACGACATCACGCCGGAAGCGGTCGAGCGTCGGATGAACGAGCTGCGCGCCGGATTCGACCACCTGCCGCTCGGTGACGTCATCCGCCATCTCACCGGCGAGGACCTCCCGCTGTACCAGGACCAGCTCGCGCACGCCCGGGCCGACGACCCGTTCTGGGCGGCGCTCGACTTCCGCGGCCTGCTCCACGACTGGCGGGTCCCGACCCTCCTGGTCGACGGCTGGCACGACTACCCGCTCCCCGGCGTGCTCGAGGACTACGCGATCCTCGCGCGACGCGCCCGCGCCGGTCCGCCTGCGCATCGGCGCCGGTGGCCACCTCGGCGGCGGTGGCGAGGGCGGGATGACCGACGCCCCGCTCGCCTGGTTCGACACCTACCTGCGCGACGAGCCCGGCCTGCTGCCCGAGCACCCGGTGACCGTGCACGTCCAGGGCGATGGTGGCAGCTGGCGGGACTTCGCCGACTGGCCGCCCCCGGCGACACCGACCACCTGGTGCCTCCACCCGGGGGGGCGGCTCGCGCCCGCGGCGCCGACCGCCGTGTCGGAGCCCGACCGGTACCGGTACGACCCCGAGGACCCGACGCCGTCGGTCGGCGGCATCGGGATGCTCACCGGCGGTGCGGTCGACAACCGCGGTGTCGAGGCGCGTGCCGACGTGCTCGTGTTCACCGGCGACGCGCTGGCGGAGCCGCTCGAGCTCGTCGGACCGGTGTCGGCGGAGCTGCACGTGACGTCCACGCTCGACCACGTCGACCTCTTCGTCCGCGTGTGCGACGTGCACCCCGACGGCGGGTCGTACAACGTGTGCGACGGGCTGCAACGGTTCGAGCCCGGGACCATCATGCGCGACGCCGACGGCGTGTTCGTCGCCCGGGTCGCGCTGTGGCCCATCGGGCACCGCTTCGCCGCCGGCCACCGCGTGCGCGTGCAGGTCTCGAGTGGATCGCACCCGGTGTACGCGCGCAACCTCGGCACCGGTGAGCCGCACGCGACCGCGGTCGACATGCGCGTCGCCGACGTGACCGTGCACCACGACCCCGATCACCCGTCGGGGGTGACGCTCCCGCACCTCGACGCCTGAGAGCCTCGACGGTCAGGCCGCGCAGGGCGGGATCTTGCCCGGGACGCTCAGGTCGTCGCCGACGTCGACGTAGGCGACGGTGAGGTAGCCGGCCGGGCCGAACCCGGTGAGGCGCAGCCACTTCGTGATCGGGCCGCTCGGGGCGTCGACCGGTTGACCGTCGATCACGCACGACACGAACACCTGGCGCCCGGTCTCGACGGCGCCGACCGCAGGGAAGGTCGTGCCGGGCCCCTGGCGGATGTTCACCCCGGTCGTCACCCGGTAGGGGCCGGCGGGCTTGGGCGCGGTGCTGGTCGTGACCGGCGCGCTCGTCGCGGTGGCGTCGCGATCGGACGAGTCGTCGGCCACGAGCACGAAGTACGCGGCGGCGAAGACCCCGACGGCCACCGCGAGGAACAGGAGGGTACCGATGATGCGACGGCGACGACGCCTCCTCGCCCGCACCTGGCGCGCCGTGAGTGGCGACGGCGCGTCCGATGACCCGCCTTCGGGTGGCCCGTCCACTTCGATGATCGTACGAGGCGCGGCGGGCGTCGCCCGGGCACCTGCTCAATGGTCGACTCCGCTGCGGCGTCCCGGGCGTCCGCCCACGCCTCCGCTGCGTCTCCTGCTCAGTGCGGCACCATCCCGCCGTCGGCGAGCACGACCTGGCCCGTCATGAAGCTCCCGGCGTCGGACACCAGGAACAGCACCGGTCCGATCATCTCGTCGGGATGCGCGGCGCGGTTCATGGGGCTGGCCGCAGCCATGCGCGCCTGGGCTTCAGGCGGGTTGTTGCGCACCATGTCGGTGTCGACGGTGCCGGGCGCGAGCGCGTTGACGCGGATCCCGAGCGGCGCCCACACCCGCGCCTGCGCGCGGGTGAACGCCATCATGGCCGCCTTGGCGCCCGAGTACATCGACTGGGCGGACGAGGCAAGGAAGGCACCGGCGGAGAGCACGTTGACGACCGCGGCGTGCGGGCTCGCCACGAGGTGCGGCAGGGCGTACTGCACGAGGAACACCGGACCGCGGAGGTTGACGTCGTAGGACTTGTTCCAGGCGTCGAGCGTGAATTCGCCGAGGGGCTGCGTCAGCGCGTTGGCCGCGTTGTTGATCACGATGTCGAGGCGCCCGAAGCGGTCGACGGTGGCATCGACCAGCGCCGCGAGCGCATCGAGGTCACCCATGTGGGTGGCCACCCCGAGCGCCTCTCCGCCCATGGCCTCCAGGTGCGCCTGGGTCTCCTTGCAGGCGTCGGCCTTGCGGCTCGCGACCACCACCTTGGCTCCGGCGCACACCAGCCCTTCGGCGAGTGAGCGGCCGATGCCGCGCGTGCCGCCGGTGACGATCGCCACGCGGTCGGTGAGGTCGAAGAGCTGGTCGTACTGCTCGCGGTTCACAGCGGTCTCCATTCGGGTGCGCGTCCCTCGCGGAACGCGGCGGCGGCGTCGGAGAGCTCACCCGTCTGCGTGCACATGACCTGGGTGCGGTTCTCCATGTCGAGCGTGTGGCGGAAGCTCGGTGCGTCGATCGTCTGCCACATCGTCTCCTTCGTCATCCACACCGCCAACGGCGCGTTGGCGACGATCTGGCGCGCCGTTTCCAGCGCGCGGTCGACGACGGTGCCGTCGGGGACGACGTCGAGCACGAGGTCCATCGCACGCGCCTCGCGCGCGTCGAAGATGCGGCCCGTGAGCATGAGCTCGGCGGCGCGCGACGCGCCGACCAGGCGCGGCAGCAGGTAGCTGGTGCCCATGTCGCACGACGAGACTCCCAGCGTGACGAACACGGAGCCGAAGCGCGCCGACTCGGCCGCGTAGCGCACGTCGCACGAGAGCGCCATCGCGAACCCGCCACCGACCGCCGCCCCGTTGACCGCGGCGATCACCGGCTGGCGGAGGCGGTGGATGCGCTCGTGCAGCGATGCGAGGTGCTCCTGGGTGAGCAGGATGAGGGGGATCTGCCCCATGCCCTCGGTGCCGGGCGCGCCGTGCTCGCCCTCGACGCCCTTCAGGTCGTCGCCGGAGCAGAACCCTCTGCCGGCCCCGGTGAGGATCACCACGCGTACCGAGCGGTCGGTGTTGATGCGCTCGAAGGTCGCGTGGAGCTCGGCGATCAAACCCTGGCTCAGGGCGTTGAGCCGCTCGGGGCGGTTCATGGTGACGAGGAGGATCCCCGGCTCGAGCTCCTCAGTGAGCACCAGTGGCATCAGCCTTCCCCTTCCAGTGCGCCGGCGACGAAGTCGACGAGCAGTTCGGCCCGGGCGCGCAACGCGCCCGGGAGCATCACGGCGGTGCTGCCCGGCGCGGGCGACGGGGTGCGCAGTCCCACGATGATGGTCTCGATGGCGAGGCTGAAGCGGGCATCGAACACGTCGGGGGGCACGCCCGGCAACGCCTGGCGGGCCAGGTGCTCCCAGTCGCGCTCCTCGTCGGCGTACTCGGCCATGAAGGCGAGGGCAGGAGAGCGGTCGAGCCAGAGCGAGTGCATGAGGTCGACCCAGCGCTGGGCGTCGGGGCCCTCGGCCTCCACCAGGCCGACGTAGGCGAACACCAGCCCGCGCACGACGTCGCGCACCGTCGGCGGATCGGGAGCGCGCCGCAGAGCGTCGAGCGCGGCACGGCGACGGGTGGCGAGATCGCCGGCCCGGCGCGCGATCACCGCGCCCACCAGCCCGTCGCGCGAGCCGAAGTGGTAGTGGATGGCGGCGCCGTTCTGACCGGCGGCGTCGGTGACGTCGCGCACCGACACCCCGAGGCCGTGCGCCAGGAACAGCTGCTCGGCGACGTCGAGGAGCTGCGCCTTCGTGCTCGACGGCGCCGGCCGATCGGTCTCCAGGCTCGCCACGGTTGCACCCTACCGGCGGCCCGTGCCAAGGTTCAAACACTGTTTGAATCCTGGAGGGGAGCGACACCATGGCCGAGCTGCGGTTCGACGGCAAGGCAGCGATCGTCACCGGCGGCGGCCGGGGCCTCGGCCGCGCCTACGCCCGCCTCCTGGGCGAGCGGGGATGCCAGGTGCTGGTCAACGACCCCGGCGTCACT
This sequence comes from uncultured Actinomycetes bacterium, assembly GCA_963819475.1. Classification (GTDB taxonomy): domain Bacteria; phylum Actinomycetota; class Acidimicrobiia; order IMCC26256; family DASPTH01; genus DASUAS01. The sequence continues at coordinate 1,167,992 of CAWFWE010000004.1, read as the reverse complement.
ACCCGGGGCACGCCCGAATCCGAGGGCGCGGCCGAGCAGGTGGCCGAGGAGATCCGCGCCGGCGGTGGGCTGGCGGTCGCCGACCGCAACAGCGTCGTCGACGGCGCCGACGTCGTCGTCGAGCACGCGCTCGACGAGTTCGGGCGCCTCGACGTCGTGATCAACAACGCCGGCATCACCGGGGGCGGCGCGTTCGACGAGATGCCGGCCGCCGACTTCGACCTCCTCGTCGACACCCACTACGGCGGTGCGGTCCGGGTGAGCCGCGCCGCGTGGCCGCACCTCAAGACCTCGGGCGCGGGCCGCATCGTGAACATGTCGTCGGCGTCGGTGTTCGGCACCGCCTTCACCAGCCCCTACGTCTCGAGCAAGGCCGGCATCTTCGGCCTGACCCGTGCGCTCGCCGCCGAGGGCGCGTACTCCGGTATCGGCGTGAACGCGGTGATGCCGGCTGCCTACACGAGGATGACCGCGCAGCTCCCCGACGACGACGGGTTCCGGTCGTTCCTCGAGACCTGGTTCCCTCCCGAGAAGGTGGCGCCGTTCGTGGTGTTCCTCGCCCACGAGAGCACCCGTATCAACGGCGAGACCTTCTCGGTGGGTGCCGATCGCGCCGCCCGCGTGTTCCTCGCCGAATGCCCCGGCGTCGTGGGCGATGGGACCCCGGAGGCCTTCGCCGGCCGGGTCGACGAGCTGCTCAGCATCGAAGGTTGGGAGATCCCGTCGGACATGATGGACGAGGTGCGCTACTCCTCCGACCATCTCGGGCCCGACGTCGCCGCCGCGTACGTGCGGGTCGCGGCTCGCCACACCTCGTGAGCGACTTCGAAGCGGTCCTCTGGGACTACGGCGGCGTCTTCACGGCGTCGCCGTTCGCCGCCGCGCACGTGTACGCCCGCGCGCAGGACGCCGACCCCGAGATCATGGTGCAGATCGTCTTCGGCTCCTACGACACCGACTCCGACCATCCGTGGCACCGGCTGGAGCGCGGCGAGCTCACGTTCGCGGACGCGCTCGCGGTGATCAGCGCCGACGCCCAGGCTGCCGGCATGCGCTTCGACACCGGCGAGATGTTCAGCGGCATGGTCGTCGACGACGTCGACCGCACCGTGGTGATCGAGGCGGTGCGTGCCGTGCGCGCACGAGGTCTCCGTACGGCCATCGTCACCAACAACATCCGCGAGTACGGCGACGCGTGGCGTGCCCGCCTGGCGATCGACGAGCTGTTCGACCTGGTGGTCGACTCGTGCGAGGAGGGTGTGCGCAAGCCCGACCCCGCGATCTTCCGCACCGCGCTCGACCGGCTCGGGGTCGACGATCCCGGGCGCGCCGTCTTCCTCGACGACTTCGAGGGCAACCTCGTGGCCGCCCGCGGCATCGGGATGCACGGCATCCTCGTCGGAGCGGATCCCCGCCCGGCGCTGGTCGAGCTCGCCACGCTCCTCGACTGAGGAGTCAGAACTCGTCGCGGCGCCGCAACGCCCGCGGGCGCCCGTCGGGATCCAGCAGCAGCTGGTGGGCGAGGCCGCGGCCCCACCGGCGCGTGCCCCGCACGCGCTCGATCGGGTGCTCGCGCAGGTGCCCGGGCGGCCGGGGCCCGGCGCCGAACCGGTGCCAGGCGTCGAGCGCCTCGGCCCCGCCCCGGAGCACCTCGAACCACGACTTCGGGTCGACGAGCTCGGCGACGTCGTCGGCCCCGCGTCCCAGGTGCTCGGCCGCGAGGCGGATGCGGGTGTCGCGGGCGAGAACCCGGGCGCCGTCGCCGAGCCCACCGGGATCCACCGGCTCGCGGTCGTCGAGGCGGGTGTCGATCACCGCGCACGAGAGCTCGGAGTCGTGCGTCCACGACCGGCGGTTGAGGTTGTCCGAGCCGATCGCCATCCAGACGTCGTCGATGATGCACACCTTCGAGTGCACGTAGATCGGGTTGCCGGCGTCGTTCTCGATGTCGTACACCGCGACGCGTTCATTGCCCACGTCGTGCAACGCGTCGAGCACCCGCTCGCGACCGATGCGGCTGGCCTCGCCCGACACCGAGCCATCGGGGTCGGGGTAGCGCGGGATTACCGCGACGACCTGCAGGTCGGGGTGCGCGGCCAACGACTCGCACAGCACCCGCGTGGCGTCGACCGACCAGAGGTACTGGTCCTCGACGTAGATCAGGCGTCGCGCGCGCCGGAACGCCTTCAGGTAGGCGCGGGCGATGCTGCGCTCACCGTGGGGCGCGAACGGGTAGGGCTGCCGGCGCGCCGGGTACGTGCGCAGCACTTGGACCGCCAGTGGGCCCTCGCCGGGCGCGGCCCTGCTGGGAGCGAGCGGGCCGGGGTCGTCGGGATGCCGGGCGAACCGATGGAGCGCAGCGCGTACTGGGTTGCGCGAGTCGAGCGGGGTGGGATCGGTCCAGCGCTCGGCGAACGAGTAGGCGACGTCGTCGACGCCCGGTCCGTGGAGCTCGAGCTGCAGGTCGTGCCACGGTGGCCGCTCGCCGTAGTGCTCGTCGTCGAGGTCGACGACCTGCGGGTCGCCAAGATGGCGGGCGTCGTCGCGGCGACCGTGGCACAGGTCGATGCCGCCGACGAACGCGACGTCGGCCACGGGATCGGAGCCCCGCACGACGAGGAGCTTCTGGTGATGGCTGCCGCCGCGGCGGACGCGCTGGTCGAGCAACACCTGACCGCCGGCCTCGTTCACGACGCGCGAGAACGACAGGTTCTTCCCCTCGCCGAACTTCATCGCCTCCGGGTGCGACCGCCAGAGCAGCCCGCGCACGTGGACGCCGCGACCGGCCAGCTGCGCGATGACGTCGCCGACCGCGGTCCCGGGACCGGCGAGCTCCTCGTCGGGGTCACCCTGCCAGTCGGTGAAGTACAGCCAGTCGCCGGGGCGGGTCGCGGAGAGCACCTCGTGCAGACGGGAGAAGTACTCCGCGCCGTCGACGAGCACCCGGCCGTCGTTGCCCTCCGTCCAGGCGGTTCCACCGTCGTGGCGGCGGTCGATCTCGGTGGCCTGGTTGCCCCGCTCCGACGCGTCGAGGAACCAGTCGTCCAGCGGCACGCGCCCGAAGCTACCGGGAGCCGGCGAGCGCGGGTGCCCCCACCGTGGGCTCCTCGACCTTGCGCTCGTCCCGCGGCGACGACACCCCGGCGCGCACGGCCTCCAGCTGGGCGGCGAGCGCCGCACCGAAGAGGATGGCGATCGACGACAGCAGCGCCCAGACCAGGATCGCGATCATCCCGGCCAGTGGCCCGTAGGTCCGGCTGAACGTGGTGCTCGACTGGAAGAAGAACCCGAGACCGAGCGTGACCAGCGACCACAGCAGCACCGACACTGTGGAGCCGAAGGCCAGCCACGACCACGCGGGCTGGTGGCGACGGGGCGCCCACCGGAAGAGCAACGCGATCGCCGACGCCATGAGCACGAGCGCGATCGGCCAGCGGACGATGTCCCAGATCTGCGTGACGGTGTCGTCACCGATCCCCGCACCGATGCCGTGCCCGAGGGCGAACATGGCGAACGCCGCCGTCGCGAGCAGGCCTGCGGTCAGCGCGAGCACGAACGCCCGGCCGTACTTCTCGAGCGTGGGGCGATCCTGCTCGATTCCGTAGAGGCGGTTCAGCGCCCGTTCGATCTGGCCCATCAACGTGGTCCCGGTGATGAGCGTGGTCACCCCGATGACCACGAGGACGACGTACTGACCGGACGAGCCAGTGCGATACGCGTGGAAAACCGCGTTGGTCAGCGCCTTCCCCGCCGGTCCGGGCACCGCCTCGGTGATGGCGCGCACGATCGACGCGCTCAGGTCGGTGTCACCGAGGGCCGCGGCGACACCCACGAGCACAATGACGCCCTGCACCAGGAGCAGCGACGTCACGAACGCCAGCGATCGCGCGTGGCTGAAGCCGTCCGACGCGCGGAACCGCACGAAGGCGTCGCGGACGAGACGCATGCGCCCCGTGCGCTTCAGCGTCTCGCGTGCCTCGTCGCCGCTGAGCTCCCACGTCTCGGGCACCAAGGTTGCTGCGCTCATGACCCCACCTCCGGGACGCACACGGTGATTGCCGCCGGTTCCACCCGGATCTTCAGGCGGTCGACCGGCTTCTCGTCACCACCATCGAGCTCGTACGGCATCTTGCGGTCGAGCTTGACCCTGATCTTGCGCGCCTTCGTGGTGCGCACGAACTTCGACCGGTCGGCGCTGCCGGCCGCGGTGCGGACGAGCGCGCGCGTCCACTGGGCGATCCCCTCGGCGGTGACCACGCCGAGCTCGAGCCGGCCGTCCTCGGGGCTGGCGTCGTCGAACGCCTCGATGCCGCCGAACACCTTGCCCACGTTCCCGACGAGGATCCACCCGGTCGTGCCCTCGAACCAGCGGGTGCCGTCGACGTCGATCTCGGCCCCGAAGGGACGGAGCCGGAGGTGCTTGGCGCCGCTCCACACGTACGCGGCGCGACCGAACCGGCCCTTGAGCTCGCGGTCGGTGTCGCGAATCATCAGCGCGTCCAGGCCGGTACCGGCCATGACCGCGAACCGCTCGCCGTTGACGCGACCGACGTCGATCGTCCGGCGGGCGCCGTGCAACGCGACGTCGACCGCGGCCTGAAGGTCGATCGGGATGTCGAGATTGCGTGCGAGCAGGTTGCCGGTGCCCGCGGGCAGGATCGCCAGCGGGACGGACGCGTCGCCGACCGCGTCGATGCTGCGCTGGACCATGCCGTCGCCGCCCCACACGAGCAGGAGGTCGGCACCGTCGTCGAGCGCGCGCTGCACGCACTTCGGCGCATACTTGCTCTTCGGCACCTCGTACCAGATCGGGTCGCCGACGCCGGCGTCGGCCAGCACCCGACGCAACTCCGACAGGCCACCGCCGAGGGTCTTGCCCGCGTGCGCGACCACCGCGACCGAGGTCATCACACCGCCTCCTCGAGTCGCAGGCGGTGGGGCGCGGCGCGCTCGACGCGACGTTCGTGCGCACTGCGCATGCCGGCCCGGACGGCGACGTACCCCACCGCGATGCAACCCGCGCCCAGCAGCGCGCCGCTCACGACGTCGGTCACGTTGTGCATCCCGCGGTACAGGCGGGACGTGGCGACGACGATCGGCGCGACGACGGCGAGGGCGAAGAAGATCCCGCGCCACAGGGCGTTCCGGGTCAGCGACCACACGACGATCGCGAGCGATCCGTAGAGCGCGACCGAGGCCGCGGTGTGGCCCGAGGGGAAGCTGTCGGTGTTGATGAGGTCTTCGAGCCGGGGCACCGCGGGCCGGTTCCGGCTCACGAAGTAGGTGGCGACGAGGTACACGCCCGCCTCGACGAGCATGGTGACGACGATCAGGGCACACTGCGGCCAGCAGCGGTACCAGGCCAGGACGACCACCGAGATGGCCGCGACCGCGAACACGGTCACGGTCTCGGCGACGTACGAACCGACCAGTGAGAGGTCGCTCCACGTGGGCGTCCGCCGGTCGGTGAACCACCGCGCCACGTCGGCGTCACCGTGGCCGAGGGAGTGCCCGACCACGAGATTGGTCACGAGCGCCCCGAGCACGAGCGCGCACGCGGCGATGACGAGGAAGCCGAGCATGGCTACGGCTGCGGTGACCACGAGCGGATGCACATGGTGATCCGAGCTCGTGCGTGCCCCCCTGTTGTCCATACGAAGGGTTTCACCGGGGTGGACACACGGTAAACATGTGGACAACAACGTCACACCTGCGTCCAGGAGGCGACCCTGCTCGTCACCCTCGTGCTGCTCGGTCCCGCGTTGCTGCTCGGTGCGCTGTTCGCATTCGCGGTGCGCCACCACCCCGGGATCGACCCGGCGTCGGCGCGCAGCTCGAACGTGGTCGCGCACGAGCTCGAACGGCACACGCGCTGGCAACGCGCGTGTTCGTGCGCCTGGATCCGAGGACCGAGACCGGCCTCCTGCTGACGCTCGGCCTGATCGTGCTCGTCGTCGGCGGCGTGGTGCTGGGCGCGCTCGCCGTGCTCGTCCGCACCAATTCGGGTCTGCTGCGCGTCGACCGGTCGATCGCGCCCTGGGGCGAACAGCACATGACCTCTCTGGCGAGCTCCACGCTCGACTTCGTCACCTCGTTCGGGAGCACCGGCGTCATCGTCGGGTGCACGATCGTCGTCTTCGTGGTGGAGGCGGTGCGGCGCCCGAGTCGTTGGCTCCCGGTGTTCCTGCTCGCGGTCACCATCGGCCAGACCCTGCTCAGCACGCAGGTGAAGGACCTGGTCGACCGGATCCGCCCGAGCGCGAACCCGATCGCGCACACGCTCGGGCCGTCGTTCCCGAGTGGCCACACGACCGGCGCCGCCGCGTGCTTCGCCGCGTTCGCCCTCGTGCTGGGGCGCGGACGGTCCCGCAACACCCAGGCGGTGCTCGCCGGGGCGGCGGTGTTCGTCGCGTGCGCGGTCGCAGCGTCACGCGTGCTGCTCGGCGTGCACTGGCTGACCGACGTGCTCGGCGGTCTGGCGCTCGGCTGGGCGTGGTTCGCCCTGTGCTCGATCGCGTTCGGCGGCCGGCTGCTGCGGCTCGGCGCGCCCATCGAGGCGGCCGAGCGGTTCAACGAGGCTGCAGCGCGAACGTCGCCGTCCGGGCGACCACATCCAGTGCCTCGAGCCTGACCGTCACCGCGTCGCCGAGCTCGCGCGATCCGGCCGCGGTCGCGACGACGGGCACGTCGGTGAGCATCACCACGACGCCCCGGCGGTGCCGGTCGACGACCGTCCCCCGGAACGTCCCGCCCTCGTGGCCAGAGAGGAGCACCACCTCGACCGCGTCGACGCACGCCCGGTTCACCGCCGACGCGTGCTGGTTGGCGTGTGGCATCACCGTGACGAGGTCGGGCAGGGCGGCGACCGCCCACTCGGGGGGCGAGACGCCGGCGCAGGTCGCGAGCACCACCTCATTGGCGTGACGGTCGGCGAGGCGCCGTAACGGCGCGGTCACGTGTGCGTACGGCGCGCCCACTGCGCCGTGGTTCGGCACCGGCGCGCCCGGGGTCACGAGCTCGTACCCCGCACCTCTCCTGCGCGGTGCCGGCGCCGCCCGGTGCGTACGCCACGCCGGCGCGGGTGAGCGCGAGCAGGCCGTCCTCGCGGATGCTGTTCGTGAAGTACTTCGCCACGTGGGTGGAGAACGCGCTGGTCGGCTCGTCGGCGTACACCCAGGTCGGCACACCGAGGCTGTCGCCGCCAGTGGGCCATCGTTCGCGCACCGTGCCCGCCACCGACACGAACCGGTCCCGGTCGGCGGGGTAGGTGGGGGCGCCGGTGAGGACGTCCAGCGCGGCGTCGAGGTCGTCGTCGGGGTACGCCGCGAACCACGCACCCAGGTTCGCGGCCTCCATCAGTCCCGGGCCGTCACCGGTCGCCACCAGGTACCCGGACCGCGCCAGTGCCCGACCCAGCGCCGCGATCGCCACGTACCGGCCGCTCCCGCGCGCGTCGCCGTGGCCGCCCATCACGCCCACCACCGACCGCCCGAGCAGGTGCCGGGCGAGGGCGGCGTCGATGGACGCGTCGTGGACGGCCCGGGCCAGCGTCACGTCGAGCCCGTGCCCGCTGGCGTGGAACCAGTCCCGATCGCTTGGTCGACCGTGCGCCCGTCGGGCGTCCGGGCGTTCAGCTCACGCTGTGTGTACAACCGGTCGCGCCGCGGCGTGAACGGGAGCGGACCGGGTGGGTCGGGGATCTCCACTGGCCGAGGACCGTACCCGCCGCGCCTCGGGCGTCCCCGCGGTTCACCCCGAGTTCCCGCGGTCGCAACGACCCGGAAACGGGGGCCGGGCACGGTGCACGAATGAGCAGATACCGACTCCGCGTGCAGCTGCCCGACCTGCCCGGTGCGCTCGCCAAGGTCGCCACGGTCATCTCGGCACTCGACGGCGACGTGGTGTCGATCGACATCCACGAGCTCGATGGGCACCAGGCCGTCGACGAGCTGGTGGTCGAGGTGCTCACCGAGCTCGACGGCCGGATGCTCGCGACCGCACTCGACACCGCCGGTGCCGGCGCGCTGCTGTCCTGCACGCCGGCCGCGGCCCGACCGGAGCCGGTGCTCGACGCCCTCGGCTGGGCCCACGACCTTGCCGCGGCGGGCGACGCGGCCGCCGTCGGGCGGGTCCTGGCGACGGCGTGCCACTCGACGAAGGTCTGGGTGGCGCCGATCGACGAGGCGCGCGAGGTGCCCGCCGGCCGCCTCGCCCTGGCTCGCGGCGCGCCGCTGGTCCAACGGTCGCACGACCTGCCCGCACCGCTCGGCGGCCGGCCGGTGTCGCCGATGTGGCTCCTCGCGGTACCCGACGGCCAGCCCCAGACCCGGAGCATCGCCTTCCTCGCGCGCCCGGGCTCGCTGCGGTTCACCGCGTCGGAGGTTCTGCGCATCGACGCACTGATGGGTCTCCACCGCACGCTCGCCGACGGCGACGCCCGCCGGGAGTATCCCGCCCGGAGCTAGCCGAGTCGGAGACTCCCGCCCCGCGAGGGCTGCGAATGGCCACCTCGAGTTGGCCGAGGACCGCCCGCTCGCTACCGTGGCGCGGGCCGCGCCGTCGGTGGCGACGATCGAGATCAGCTGACCCGACCACCGATCTTTTCATCCACAACGGGCGATGCGGTGACGGTCGCCGACGACGAAAGTGGCGGAGTCGGAGCGACGCGGATCGCTCGTGAACCGGGAGACGCGCGGATGGGTGACGAGAACATCGACGAGTTGGGACCGGTCGACTACCTGGTGGTGGAGTTCCCGGCCGGTGCTGCGCATTTCACCGGCGAGATGGCAGCCGAGCTGGCGGGGCTCGTGGAAGCAGGCACGATCCGGGTGCTCGACCTCTTGATCCTGCAGAAGGATGCCGACGGTTCGGTCGAGGCCGTCGAGATCGACGACCTCGACGCCGTCGACGACCTGCGCGCGATCGAGGCAGAGATCGCGGAGATTCTCGCCGCGGAGGACGTCGAGCACCTCGCGGCGGCGATGGAGCCCGGCAGTGTCGCGGGCGTACTCGTGTACGAGAATCGGTGGGCCGCACCGTTCGCGTCGGCCGCTCGCCGCTCAGGGGGTCAGCTCATCGCAAGTGGGCGCATCCCGATCCAATCCATCATTGCCTCCCTGGAGGCCGACGAAGCCCTGACCGGCGAAGGAGCCTGACATGCCGCTGCGACCCGCACGAGCTGCCCGACGAGGTGTCATCGGCAGACCGGTGGCCCGTACCGCGGCGGTGGTCGGCACCGCGGCGGTCGTCTCCCATGGCGTCGACCGCCGCCAGGACCGACGCGAAGACCGACGCGACCGCCGCTGAGCGGACGCGTCACCCCTCTCTAGCCAGGCGGCTCGTCGCGCGTGGCGCGCATGATCTCGTCCCAGCGGGTGGTCTCACCCTCGCGCGTCTGCCCGCCGGACTGCAGGAACCGCTGCATGCGGGCGACGTGCTCGCCGGCGGCGGTGAGCGCACCGAACGCGTCGGTCTCGTCGACGAGGGCCTGCTCGAACGACGACGAGGTCGTGCCGACGACGCGCTTGACCGCCGCGATCGACGCCGGCGGCATCGCGGCGACGTGGTGGGCCACCGCGAGCGCCTCGCGCCCCAATGCCTCGTGCGGGAAGGCCCGGTCGAGCCAGCCGATGCGCACCGCTTCCTCGGCACCGACGTCGCGACCGGTGAGGATCACGTCGAGGGCGCGACTGCGTCCGAGCAGGTGCGGGAGGCGGGCGGTCCCGCCGGCCCCGGGCAGGATGCCCATCGCCACCTCGGGCTGGCCCAGCACCGCCCGTTCGGAGCCGAACCGTAGGTCGACCGCGGCGAGGAACTCGGCGCCGCCACCGCGCGCCGCGCCGTCGACCGCCGCGATCGACACCAGATGACTGCGGTGCAACCGCTCGAACAGGGCGGCGGCGACGTTGGGCCCGGTCGCGCGTGGCGGCGCACCGGGCGGAATGGCGAGGATGCTGCGCACGTCGCCGTGCATCAGGAAGAAGTCGGGATCGGCGCTCGAGAAGAACAGGACGCGTGCAGCCGCGTCGTGCTCGAGCGCGTCCAGGAGTTCCCGCAACGCCACGACGAAGGCGCCGTCGACGAGGTTGGTGGGCGGGTGGTCGATGACCACTTCGGCCACTCCGGCGCTGACCTCCCAGCGGAGCGGGCCCTCCGCCATGCGCGCGGACGACCCGCTACTCAAGCGGCACCAGGGCCAGCTGCTCGAGGAGCTCGACCTCGTCCCAATACTGACGAAACGACGCAATCTGGTCGTCTGCGAACTCGGCGACGGTCACGCCGTGCAATGTGACCCGCAGCCCCGTCGGGTCGATCGTCCTCTCGTCGTCGATCTGGAGCGGTCCCGAGTGTGTGAGCATCGCGATCCACTCCACGCACGCGCGCTCGCCCGAGACGTCGAGCGGCGAGACCTCGAGCTCGATGTCGGAGAACGCACCGCCGCGGTCCTCGAGCTCCACCGCGAGCTCGGCGGCCGACGACACCGACATCGCCGGTGCCCAACCCTTCACGTCGTCGACGTAGAGCTCGGCGACGTTCGAGCTGTCGCCGGTGATGCTCGCCTCGAGGGCGCGGACGAGTGTCGCGGCGCGTTCTGCGTTGGTGGCCATGTTCTCCTCCTGCAGCTCAGATGCCGTGCAGCTTGGACTTGGCGGCGGCGAACTCGTCGTCGGTGAGGCCGACGGACTGTGCCGCAGACACATCAACCCCACGGCTTCTCCCCTCTCGGCCGCCGGCCGCTCAGGCGCGGTCCACGAGGCGACCGCCGTGCACGACGATGCCCCAGATCACCAGGATGTCCACCAGGATCATGGTGAACGACCACAACGGGTAGTGCGGCAGGTAGGCGAGCTGGATGATCGCGTTGGCGCCGGCCGCGAGCACGCCGATCACGCGGCCGAACATGTTGCCGACGAAGATCAGGAACCCGGAAAGGATCAGGATCGCGCCGAGGATCAACACGACCCAGCCCCACGTCTTGACGTTGTTCGTGAGCGGCAGCTGCGAGCTTCCACCTCCGACGTTCTTGAAGTAGTTCACGTTGGTGATGGCGACCAGCCCGTCGATCACGTTGAACGTGCCGACGATGATGATCATGATGCCGGCGAAGAGCTTCCAGCCCATCCCGCTGCTCTCGTAGTCGTCGTACGTGCTGTCGGTCATTGTCGTAGGCCTCCCCCGGTTTGTGTGTTCTCCGAGCAGCGTGCGCCCGCCTGACGTGGCGCGCATCACCCATTCGGGATGAACAGTGGAGTCCACTCGACATCAACCGCGCCGGACGACGAGGATGAGGCCCGCAGGGGATGATCGGAGGCACAGTGGCGTACGGCGACAAGACCAGCGCAACCAGGGTGGAGGCCTGGTTGGAGGAGCACTCGCCGGGCTACCAGTACGGGTGGGTGTTGCTGCTGCTCGGGGCGACGTTCATCGTGATGGCCGCCGGCCCGCCCGACGCCTGGACGCGTGTCCTCACCGTGGTCCTCCAGGGCCTGACCCTGATGGCGGCGCTCCTCGCATCGCGCGTGAGCCGGCGCCTCTTCCGCGTTGCCGCGGTCGTGGCGCTGGTGTCGCTCCTCACCGCGCTCGGTTCGGTGGTCGTGAGCGGCTCGAAGGAACCCACCAGCGTGTTCTTCCTGCTCAACATCCTGCTGGTGGCGACGGTGCCGTGGGTGATCGCCCGGGCGCTCTGGCAGCGCCAGGTGATCGACGTGAGGACGGTGCTCGGCGCGGTCTGCATCTACGTGCTCCTCGGGATGATGTTCGCCTTCGTCTACGCGGCCATCAACGGGCTGGGGAGCGACGACTTCTTCGTGCAGACCAACCACGCGACGACGCCCGACTTCCTGTACTTCAGCTACATCACCCAGACCACCGTCGGGTACGGCGACTTCACCGCAGCGGGCGACCTCGGGCGCGCGCTGGCGGTCCTCGAGGCACTCACCGGCCAGCTGTACCTGGTGACGATCATCGCGGTGCTGGTCAGCCGACTCAGCGGGCGCAACGTCCCGACCCCCACACCGGGCGACCCGTCGCCCGAGACCAGCGAGACCGCGTCGTGATCGTCAGGACGGCGTGGTGCGGGCGGCCGCCTCGGGCTCGGCCGCGACTTCGAGCAGGTCGCGCTGGTCGAGGTAGTAGAGGAGTCCCAGGGACGGCAGGATGACGACTGCGGCGATCACGAAGACCACCGCGATCGACCACAACGTGGCGTCCGGCGCGGCGGCCGCCGACAGCTTCATGTTGGTCGGGAGGATGTAGGGGTACTGCGCGACCCCCCACCCGAACACGACGGTGGCAACCGCGCCCATCGCCAACAGGCGCGCGCCACGGTTGTTCTGCCCCAAGAGCAGGACGAGCGAGCCGATCCCGCAGAGCCCCGAGATGATCACGAGCGGCAGCGCGCGCGACAGCAGGCCGTGGAACACGTACGTGGCGTCGTCGTGGAGCACGAAGAAGCCGGCGAACGCGATGATCCCGGCCACGATGGCGGTGCCGACGGCGCGGCGGCGGAAGTACTCGACCATCTCCTGGTCTCCCACCCGCCGGGCGTCCCACACCATGTAGACCGCGGCGAGGTAGGCGCACACGGTGACCGCGAGCACCCCGCCCAAGACCGACGTGGGGTTGACCCAGCTGCTCCACGCGTCACCGGCGGTGCCGCCGGGCGGTACCCGTCCGGATGCGATGGCGCCGGCGACGGCACCCATGCAATAGGGCACGAGCACCGACGACGCCGCGAACGCCGCGCCGAAGTTGCGTTGGCTCGACGTGCGGGTCACCTCCTTGCGGAAGGCGAAGCTCGCGCCGCGCAGCACGATGCCGAAAGCGGCGAGCGTGAGCGGGACGAACAGCGTGAGCGTGATCGACGCGAACGCCTCGGCGAACCCGGTCCACAGCACCACCAGGCAGAAGATGAGCCAGACGTGGTTCGCCTCCCAGACCGGGCCGATGGCGTGGCCGATCACCCGCCTGGGCTCGGCACCCTTCCGCGCGCCGCCGGCGGTGAGGTCCCAGAACCCCGCGCCAAAGTCGGCACCGCCGAAGAGCGCGTACGCGGTGACGCCGATCATCAGGATGACGGCGACGACGTCGCTCATTTCTCCCCGCTCTCGGTGCTGCGCACCGGGCCGCTCAGGCCCCGCTCCGTTGCGAGCCGGGATACCCGGCTCGCGGCCACTCCGCTCACGGGACGCCGGCCGGCTCACGCGGGGGCACGCCACCCCGCGGCTCATAGGGGCCGCCCCGGTCGTCGAGCTCGCCCTCCCGCCAGCGCCGGCTCATCAGCCGCAGTACCAGGACCAGCGAGACGCCGACCACCGCGTAGATCACCAGCACCGCGACGAACGTGATCCACACCTCGGTGTTGCCCGTGGCGGCGTGCTCGACCTTCATGAGGTTGCGGACGATCCACGGCTGCCGACCGACCTCGGTGACGACCCAGCCCGCCTCGAGCGCCACCACCGACAGGACACCCGCGCCGGCCGCCACCACGAGGAAGAACCGGCTCTTCGGCAGGCGCCGCTTGAACACCCACGCCGCGAAGTACCAGAGCGACAGCAGGAACAGGAGCGTCGCCAACCCCACCATCACGTCCCACGCGAGGTGGACGACCGTGACCTCGGCGTCCGTCGGCCGCTCGTCCTTCGGCACCGTGTCGAGCCCCTGGATCACCGTGCTCGTGCCGTCGGCGGGATCCGACAGCCACGACGCCAACCCCGGGATGGGGATGCCGCCCTTCACCTCACCGTCCGCATCGAGGTAGCCGAACAGCGTCTCCGGCACGTCGCTCGACGTCTTCGGCACCATCTCGATGGCGGCGAACTTCACCGGTTCGTTGTTGTAGACCCAGCGGGCGAGCTCGTCGCCGACGATCATCTGGAAGGGCATCGCCACCGCGGCGACGGTGAACGGGATCAGGAACCCGATGCGGTGGTAGCGGTCACGCCGACCGCGGAGCATCGCCCCGGCGTACACCGACGCGACGAGGAAACCGCCGACGAGGTACGCGGCGATGAGCATGTGGATCGTCTGGAGCGGCATCGCCTTGTTGAAGATGACGCCCCAGGGATCGACGTCGACGATCTTGCCGGCGGCGTTCATGGTGAACCCGGAGGGCTCGTTCATCCACGCGTTCGCGGCCACGACCGACGCGGTGCCGCCGATCCCGGCGATCACGATCGGCACGCCGGTCCAGAAGTGCGGCCACGGCTTCAGCCGCTTCCAGCCGTAGATGTAGACGGCGAGGAAGATGGCCTCGAGGAAGAAGAACAGCCCCTCGATCGCGAACGGGATCCCGAACGCGTCGCCGAAGCGGCCCATGAACCGCGGCCACAGCAGGCCGAACTCGAACGAGAGCACGGTGCCGGTCACCGCCCCCACCGCGAAGGTGACGGCCATGTACTTCGACCAGCGCTGCGCGAGCAGGAGGGCGTCGGCGTCGTCGTGCTTGAGCGCCCGGTAGTTGGCGACGAGCGTGATGAACCCCCAGGCGACGCCCAGCGGTACGAGCACGATGTGGAACGCGAGCGTGAACGCCATCTGCGAACGCGCCCACGGAACCGGGTTCACCGCCAGCACGGAGCTGAGCACGTTCCGCATGACGGGGCGCCGCTACTCGTCGGGGTCGAGCGAGCCGGTCTCCTCGTAGCGACGGCGCTGCTTGCGGGCGCCGAAGAAGGCGACGATGCAGAGCAGCGCGATGAAGAAGAAGATGCCGAAACCGAGGAACACCGAGACCTCCCGAGGAAGTGGTGGCCTCAGCTTCGCGCAGCCGGCGCCTCCTCCTTCGCCTGGAGTGCTTCGGACACCGTCGCGTAGTCACGTTCGTTCTGGTCCGCATACGCGGCGCTGAACTCGACCATCGCCTTGTCGAACGCCTCGTTCGACCCCAGGTAGGCGGCGATCGCCACGCGGTCGCCCGAGCGGGCGTGGGCGCGCGCCAGGGTCCATCCGCACAAGCGGGCGTAGATGTCGAGCGCGGATGGCGACATCAAGTCGATGTCGGCCGAGAACTTCCCGTCCCAGAGTTGGCGGAGGTAGAAATCTCGCTCCTCGCCGTCGATTCCCACCGAGCGGATCCACCCCAGCAGGATGTCGCTCGCGGCCTGGACCAACCGTTGTCCCTCGACGACCCGTTGCCCGTGGTTGGCGAACCCACTCCGGCCCGCGTGAGCCTCGAGCACCGACGCCTCGGCTTCCTTGATCTGCAGGAACAACGGGTCGTTGGCGTCGCGCCCGAGGAACAGTGCGATCCAGCAGCGCGTGCCCACGCTGCCGACCCCCACCACCTTGCGGGCGAAGTCAACGAGCCGATAGCTCTCGAGGAGGCGCCGCCGATCGGGTTGCAGGGTACGTCGATACACCCGGATCCGATCCTCGAGCCACGACTGCAGGTCATCCATCTCGCTGCCCTCCGGCAGCAGGTCGGTGAGCGGGACGACGACCGGTGGATCCGCCTTGATGCGGTACTCACCGTCCACCTGTTCGCAGAGCTTGGCGAACGCCTTCATGTTGTCCTTCGCCTGCGCCTTGGCCAGGTTGCGCTCGAACCGCTTCCTCTCCGCCGGGGTGGCTCGCGATCGGTACTCATTGAAGACCTTCTCGACGTCGAGACGTGCGTACCAGACGTCGAGGTTCGTCATGTTGGCGAAGTCGGCCATCGCGTCCCGGTACGTCTTCACGACCCGTGCGACGAGTCCACGGGCCTCCTTCGTCGAGAAGGAACGGGAGCGCGCCGCGATCTCGAAGCTCGCCGTCAGCCGCTTGACGTCCCACTCGAACGGTGCGGGACTCGTCTCGTCGAAATCGTTGACGTCGAACATGGTGGCTCGGTCCGGCGCCGAGAAGCCCCCGAAGTTCGAGAGGTGGGCGTCGCCGCACGCCTGCACCCGGAGCCCGGTGTTCGCCGAGACCGCGAGGTCCGCGGCCATGATGATCGCCGCCCCCCGGTAGAAGGTGAAGGGGGACGCGAGCATCCGCTCGTGGCGTAGGGGAACGAGCTCGGGAACGCGCGTTGTCTCCTGGCCCGTGAGCAGCGCGGTCGGATCCGCACGGTCGGGACCCGGCACCCACTCCGCATGGGCCGAGCGGGGTACGGCCGCGCGGGCGGCACGCCCGATCCGTGACCGTTGCTCGGGGTCGAGGTGGACGACGGGAGCGCCGCCGCCGTGCGAGGTGTCGTGGACTTCGCTGTTTGTCATGCCCCATCCTCCCCCTTCTCGGCCTTCCTGTCCTCACCCGAGCCGAATGAGCTACTCCTCGAGCAATCCGAGCGAACGGGCGGTCACCACCGCCGGGTCGCGTGAGCTGACGCCGAGCTTGCGATAGATCGAGATCGCCTGGGTCTTCACGGTGTTGCGTGAGACGAAGAGCTCATCCGCGATGGCGGCGAAGGTGAGATGCGTTGGCAGGTACCGGAGGACACGCATCTCGGCGGGCGTCATCGGTGTGGCCAGCACCCCAAGGGGCACCTGCTCCGCCGCGGTCAACTGCTCCAGCGCCACCACCTTGGCCTCCAGGATGTCGCCGTCGGGAATCAAGACGAGCAGCTCGGTCGCTTCACGGGTGAGCACCCGTGCGAGCCCGACGTCTCCGAGGAGCAGGAACGTGCGAGCAAGGAAGATCCGGGCCTCGACCGAGATCCACGGCGCGACGGTCGCGAGCATCGACAACAGGAACAGCGCGTGCTTCCCTTCGGAGCGTGCTTCGACCGCGTGGCCGCGTTGAGCGTGCACGAGGGCGGCGATCGCGAACGACACGCCCATGGCGGGTCGCTCACCGAGCCCGAAGCGCTCGATGATCGCGTCGAGACGCCGTACGAGCCGTTCCGCCGTTTCCCAGTCGTCGTCGTCCACGGCGAGCGCGGCCAGCTGCCCCAAGCACTGTGCTTGCGCGGCGGGCGAGCTCATCGCCCCCAGCATCTCGCCCTCCTCGAGCCGGTCGCGTGCCTCGACGCGTCGCCCCGAGATCGCGAGCGTTCCCCCTTCGATGTAGCGCGCGACTGCCCGGTAGGGACTCCCAACGTGGTCGAGCTCGTACGCGAGCGCCGCATCGGCGCGGATCGCCTCGATGCCGCCGGCGCCCACCAACGCCCGGAGCAGCGCGGCCGCGGCCGCGACGGGGCTGCCGTCCGGGAGCTCGACGTCGCCTTCGATCTCGGTCGCCACCGCTGCCCAGTGCCGAAGCGCCGGCATGTTGCCCTCCGTGAACGCGCACCAAGCCTTCGTGACCGCGAACGACGGACGCCGAGACAGCTGCTCCGCGGTGAGACCTTCGAGCCAACGTTCGACGGTTGCCGTGCGTCCGTCCGAGATCAGCAGTGGCGAGACGCGCCACAGTGCCCCCTCCAGCCGCGCCCAATCGCGAGCGAGCAGCAGATGCTCCACCCAGCGGTCGACGTCGCCGGCCTTCTCGTACCACGTTGCGGCGCGCTCGTGGAGCAACCGTTCGGCCTCGGGCTCTCGGCGTTGGAGCTCGGCACGCATCGTGTCCCGCATGAGTTGGTGCATGCGGTAGCGCCCGCCCCGCCGATCGAGCGGAATGAGCAGCTCGAACGAGCGGCCGGCCTCGGCCAGCATCTTCGCGGAGTCGTCGCGCGCCAGCACCGCGTCGCAGGTCTGAGCGTCCAGCTCGTCGAACACCGATGCCCGGATCAGGAAGTCGCGGGCCCTCCGGGAGACGACAGAGAGGAGCTCCTCGCGCACGTAGTCGACCACGAGGCGATCGTCACCCGCGAACTCTGCGGCGGCCTTCTCCGCGTCGCCGGCTTCCGCGAGCGCGAGGCCGGCGAGGTAGAGGCCTACTGGCCAGCCCTCGGTCCGTTCCCACAGGCGATCGACCAGCGTTGCGGGCAGCGACACCCCGGACGCTTCGAGCATCTGAAGTGCCTCGCCACGGTCCATCGCGAGGCTGGCGCCGGACAACGTATGAGCGCGCCGATCGGCGCGCATGCGGCCGAGCGCGAGGTCGGGTTCGGACCGGGACACGAGGACGAGCTGAGAGCCAGACGGCACGCAGTCGGCCAGCGCCTGCACCAAGGCCCACACCGCACGACGCCGGAGCCGGTGCGCGTCGTCGATGACGAGGACGAACGGCCGCGCCCGCTCGGCGATCGTGCGCTCGAGCCTCGGCACCAACACGCTGGTGAAGTCGATGGTGACCGCAGCGAGCTGTCGCTTCGCACGCGGTTCGAGCGGCTCGAACTCGTCGAGCACGCGGACGATGTCCGCGAGCAGGACCGCAGGGTCGTCATGCTGTCGGGACGCGTTGAGCCAGGCGACGGAGCGGTGATCGTCGGCCAGCCATTGCGACACGAGCGTCGTCTTGCCGAAGCCGGCGCCGCCGAGCACGAGGACGACCGGTACATCGGTCGCGGCGCGCAGCTCCTCGAGAAGACGCGTCCGATGGACCAGCCCGGCCCGCGCGCCGATGCGGAGCCGCTCCGTCGTTTCCAGTCCCGCCACCACGTCCCGCGCCCTCGCCTTCAGAACTCTCCAGGAAGCCCATATTTCCACAACATCTTCCGGATTGCGCAGGAACGTCACAGCTCACGAAAGGGTTGAAACCTGTCGAAACACCGCAGCGATCGTGACGGTCGCGAGCCTCGTCCTGGGCCATCAACTTCGCACCCGTCCCCGACGATGGCACCGTTTCGTCGTGCGCCAACAGCGGACCCGCTTCCCCCTCTATGACCTCGACGTCGCGAGGCGACGCATCTTCTGGGTCGCCGCGCTCGCCGGCATCATCGTGTTCGGCTCGTTGATGGGCGCGATGTGCTGCCCGCTGCGGGTTACGCCGCCGCCTTCGCCGAGCAGGTCGCGGCGTCGCCAAGCGCGAACGAGGTGAGCAGCAAGTCGAGGCGCAGCTCACGAAGTCGTTTTCGAGCGCGCGAACAGGGGGAAGACATCGTTCGTCGACGGCGCCAGCTGGCTCCCAGATCGCGAGCGCGAGGTCGGACTCCTCGCGGAGCACCACGCCGAAACCGCGAAGTGCGAGCCGCAATCACCCCATCAGGATGATCTCATGCAAGCGGGAACTCCGTTAGGGTTCGCGCGCAAATGGCCTGGATCCGCGACACCGAGGAGAAGCCGAGGCGGCGGCCCGCCGACATCGCGATGCTCGTGGTCGCCGGGATCCTCTCGGTGCTCGTGGGGCTCTGGGCCCAGACCCAGTCGACCGTCAACGCCAACCTCTTCGCCGCCGTCAACGACCTCTCCGGAAACATGGTCGGCCTGGCCAAGGCGATCTACGCGCTCGGCTCGATCTGGGCCGCACTCGCGGTCACGGTGGTGCTGCTGGCCACCCGCCAGGTTCGCGCGGCGTGGCACGGTGCGCTCGCAGCGGCGGTGGCGTGGGGGATCGCCGAGCTGCTGAACGAGATCCTCGGCACCCACGAAATCAGGGGCCTCAGTGTCAACGTGCGCATCGGCGACGGCCCGGTCTATCCCGTCGTCAACGTCGCCATTATCACCGCCCTTGCCTTCGCGCTGTCGCCGTATCTCGTGCGACCGCTCCGGCGCATCTTCGCCGTTGTCATCCTGCTCGTCTCGTTCGCCGCGATGTACCTCGGAGCAGGCTTCCCCGCCGACGTCCTCGGTGGGCTCGTCGTCGGCCTCGCGGTGACCGCGCTCGTGCGCGTCGCGTTCGGCTCGCCCGGTGGGCAGCCCTCGCTCGCCGAGATCAACAGCGCCCTCGCCGACATGGGCTACGACGTGAAGTCGATCGCGCTCGCCGACGAGCGCGTCGCGCGCCGCGTCGGTCGTCGACATCGAACTCGGTTCAGGGAAGCGGCTCCGCGTCGATGCGTTCGGACGCGACCAGCGCGATGCGCGCATCGCCGCCAAGGTGTGGCATCGGGCGATGTACCACGATCCCGGCCTGCCCGTGTTCGGGAGCCGGATCCAGCAGGTCGAGCACATCGGGTTTGCGTTGATGCTGGCCGAACGCGCCGACGTGTGCGCAGCCCGGCTCGTGGACACCGGCGTCGGGGGCGCGAACGCGGCGGTGCTGGTCACCAGTCCGCCCGCGGGTACGCCGATCGCGTCGTTGGCGCCGGAGGAGCTCACGGACTCGGTGCTCGGCGCCGCCTGGCACGAGCTCGATGCGCTCCATCGTGCCGGCGTCGCCCACGGCAACCTTGACGGGCTGCGCGTGCTCGTCGACGCCGGTCAGATCGCGTTCGACGACTTCAGCTCGGCGGACACGAACGGTGAGCAGTACTGGTGCAACCGCGACGACGCTGCCCTGCTGGTGCTCACGTCCCAGCTCGCGGGCGACGAGCGGGCGATCGCCGCCATGGTCGACACGCTCGGGAAGGAACGGGCCGCGGAGGTCGTTCCCCTGGTCCAGACCGCGGCGTTGCCCAGCGCGCTGACCAAGGGCGTCAAGCACCAGAGCAAGGCATTGAAGTCACTCCGGACCGATCTGGCGAGCGCGACCGGCGCGGAAGACGTCCCCCCGCTCAAGATCAAACGGCTGAGCCTGGTCAACATCGGCATGCTCGCCGGCATCCTCCTCGCGCTCGCAATCGCGATCCCGAGCCTCGAGGGCATCAACTGGTCGTCGGTCCAGAGCCAGTTCGAGAACGCCACCTGGGCCTGGGCGCTGCTCGCGTTCGTGCTGTACCCGCTCGTGCCGATGGCGTGGGCCACTGCACTGCTCGGCTGCGTGAACAAGGACCTGCCGTTCGTCCCGACGGCGCTCACCCAGCTGGCCTGCACCTTCCTCAACCTGATCACACCGAACGGCATCGGTGGCACCGCCCTGCAGCTCGACTACCTGCACAAGCAGGGCGTTCCCGTCGCCTCGGGCGGGAGCGCCATGGTGCTGAGCACCGGCGTCGGCGGAGCAATCCAGATGGCCCTGTTCCTCATCGCCGCCGCCATCACCGCGACCGCCATTGACACGAGCAGCAGCAGCGACTCCTCCGGGAGCACCACCCTCATCGCCATCGCCGTGGTCGCGGCGCTCGTCGGCATCGTCCTCTTCGTCCCCAAGATCCGGGGCAAGGTGGTGCCGGCGGTGAAGAAGGCCGCCCTCGACATCTGGACCGTGCTGCGCAACCCGAGGAAGGCGATGCAGCTCTTCGGCGGGGACCTCGCCGGGAACCTGATCTACCCGGCGTTGCTCGGCCTGTGCCTGCTCGCGTTCCACCAGCGCCTCGACTTCGCGCAGCTGGTCGTGGTGCAGGTCGGCGCGGGCATGGTCGGCAACGTCGCACCGGTCCCCGGTGGGATCGGCGTCCAGGAGGCCGCGCTCACCGGCGGTCTGACCGCGTTCGGTATCCCGGCGGCGCCCGCGCTGGCGACGGTGCTCGTGTTCCGCGGCATCACGTTCGCGATCCCCCCGATCTTCGGGTTCTTCACGCTGCGGTGGCTCCGGGCCAAGGGGTACGCGTAGGCGCGAGCGCGCCCGCGCGGCGACCGTGAACTCCATCGTCCTCCAGGTCCTGCTGTACGCGTTCGTCGCCGGTGCGAGCCCAGTGGCGCTCGGATCGACGCTGGTGGTGCTCGGGAGCCGCGGCGGGCACTGGAACGGTCTCTCGTTCGCGATCGGCGTGGTCGTGGGCCAGGTGCTCGTCCTCGCACTGGCGTACGCGCTCGGCACGGCCGCGCTGCCCGTGGGGCAACACGCCCACGAGACCGCACGCGAGTCGATGGAGTTGGCGCTCGGCATCGCGCTGCTGGTCGGTGGCGCGTACGTCTGGCGGCAGCCACCGGACAAGCCGCCAAAGCCGAACTCGCGGTCCAAGGCGGTCCTCGAACGCCTGGCCCATCTCAACCTGCCATCGGTGTTCGTCGCCGGCGCGGCGCTGGCGCTCGGACCGAAGCGCCTCGCGCTGACCGTGCTCGTCGCCGCGACGATCTCCGCCGCCGATCTCGGCGGGGTCGAGGAGACGGTGCTGTCGGTCACCTACGTCGTCATCGCCACCGTCCTGGTGACGGCGCCGGTCGCGCTCGCAATTTCGTTCGGGACCCGCGCTGAGGAATGGATGACCGACGTTGAGCACTGGCTCGCGGCGCACAAGCGAGCGATGACCTTCTATCCGGTCACGATCCTCGGGATGCTCGTGACGCTCGACGCGTCGGTCTCCCTGCTGAGCTGATCCGCGCTCAGAGAGCCGGCAGTGTTGCGAGTCGGATGGCGCCGTAGACCAGCAGCCCGGCGCCCATGGCCAGGATGAGGATGCGCATCGGCGTCCACGCGAAGCGCAGCGAGATGCCACCGAAGAACAGGACCACCGCGAAGAACACGGTGACGTAGACGTAGTCGTCGGCATGCTCGGTCGCGGCCTTCCCCTGCTCGAAGCGCACGTCGCCCAGTGTCTCCCGCTTGTCGGCTTTCACCGCGTTCGCCGGCACGTAGTTCTTCTCCCGCAACGGGCTCGCGGTCGCATTCGCCTTGTGCAGGGGGTCCTCGGCCAGCCACCGTTCGAAGGCGGGTCGGAACTCGTCACGGAAGCGCCGCTGGTAGAGGTCGGCGAGCTCGGTGTTGCCCTCCGTGGTGACTTCGAGCCAGCGGTTGAAGTTCAGGAGGTCCTGGGTGCGGTCCTGCGCGGCCAGCGTCGACGCGCGGTTGGCCAAGGAGCGCGCCGTGCTCGCCTCCGTGTACCGACGCGCCTGGAGCCCGCTCCACTTCGTGGCCTGGTACCCGCTCCACGCGATGCCGAGCGTCGCCAGCGAGAGGAGGAGCGCGGCCGCGATCTCGAACCACCGCTCGCGCAGCGTCGTGGCGTGCCCGGGCTCGCTGAGCTCGTGCGGCGCGTGGACGTGCACCTGTTCGGGCATGACCGAGGATCATAAGGAGTCCGACCGGTACGATGCGGCAGGTGAGCGGTTCTTGTTGCGTTCCGAATGCCGCGCGTGATGACCGCGCACCGCTGGAGGACGAACTCGCCGCGATCTCCGCGGGCGCGGGCGCGCACCCCGACACGCTGGTCGACGTGCCGGCCACGACGTTCCGCATGGGCGACGACTCGGTGTGGGCGTACCCGGGAGACGGCGAGGAGCCGGTCCACGAGGTCGCGCTCGATGCCTTCCGCATCGACCAGTTCACCGTGACCAACGACGCGTACGCGCGTTTCGCCGACGCGACCGGCTGGTGCACCGAGGCCGAGAGGTACGGCTGGTCGTTCGTGTTCGCCGGGCTCCTCGCCGACGACTTCCCGGACACGAGCGGCGTGGTCGGCGCGGAGTGGTGGCGGCAGGTGTTCGGCGCCGACTGGCGGCACCCGGAAGGGCCCGACACCGGCATCGAAGGTCGCGCCGACCATCCTGTGGTCCACGTTTCTTGGAACGATGCGATCGCCTACTGCCGGTGGACCGGCACGCGCCTGCCGACCGAGGCTGAATGGGAGTGCGCCGCGCGCGGCGGGCGGGTCGCGAGCGCGTTCCCGTGGGGCGACGATCTCGAGCCGGGCGGCGAGCACCGGATGAACGTGTTCCAAGGGCACTTCCCGGACACCAACACCGGCGCCGACGGCTATGTCGCCACGGCACCGGTCGACGCGTTCCCACCCAATGGCTTCGGGCTGCACAACGTGACCGGCAACGTGTGGGAGTGGTGCGAGGACTGGCTCGATCTGGACTCCTACCAGCACAGCGAGGGGCGGAACCCTCGCGGTCCCGCGACGGGCGATCGGCGCGTGCAACGCGGGGGCTCCTACCTGTGCCACCTCTCGTACTGCCGCCGCTACCGCGTGTCGGCACGCTTCGGAAGCGAGCCGGCGAGCTCGGCCGGGCATACCGGCTTCCGTGTGGCCGCCGACCTCTGAGCGTCGGCCGTGTATCACCCACGGGATGAGGTCGCGAGCCCCCGCGCGACACGGACTACTTCGGATGAGGCAGGCCGGCCTCGTGCGCGACCGCGAGGTCCTTCACATGGTCGGGCAGCGTCTTGGCGATGAGCGCAATCTTTCGAGCATCCTTCCCTGCGAGATAGCGGGTCTTGGGCCGCTTCGCGGTGAGCGCGCTCACCACCTTCTTCGCAACCCGGTCGGGGGGCAACGCCTCGTCAGCTGTCTTCTGGACGAGGACGCGCGCGGACGCGATGTCGTCGTCGTACTTGTGGATCCCGCGGTCGTGGAGGCCCTGCTTCATGGCGTCGAGGCCGCGAGCGTCTTCCCGAAGATCGCGCTCGCGCTGCCGCCCGGGTCGACGAGCGACACGGGGATCCCCCACTCCCGCAACTCCAGCCGGAACGCATCGGTGACCGCCTCCATGGCGAACTTGGACGCGCTGTAGGCACCGTGGAGCGGGAGCACGAGGCGGCCCCCGATCGACCCGACGTTGACCAGCCGGCCGTTGCCCTTGCGGATCAACGGCAGAAACGCCTGCGTCACCGCGACGTGGCCGAAGAGGTTGACCTCCAACTGGACCCGGAAGTCGGCCATCGGCTGGAACTCGAGGGGACCGGGCCTCACGATGCCGGCGTTGTTCACCAGTCCCGCGATCCCACGATCGCCGACGACACCGTCGACGGTCTTGGCGGCCGCCGCGATGCTTTCGGCATCGGTGATGTCCATCAGCAGCGGCATGAGCTCGCCCGACGTCTGGGCCGCAAGAGCCTCTGCGTCGGCCGTGCGCCTCACTCCGGCAAAGACGGAGTACCCGGCGTCGGCGAGGCGGAGCGCGCACGCCGCACCGATGGCCGTCGAGGTTCCGGTGATGACGATGGGGTCACGTGAGCCAGGATTGGTCACGGAGCTACCTCCTCAGCAAGCACGTGGGCAGCTCACACCCCGCTCCGTCAGGTCGCGTTCTTCGTAGACTGAGCGAGGGCCTTGTCGGCAACGCCGTTGATGAACCTCGTCGCCTGCTCCTCGAAGTTGTCCCGAAGGTTCGGCTTCGGTAGGGGAACTCCGAACCAGTGGCGCTTCTCGACGTCGTGGCGCATGAACACGAGCCACGACCACATCGACATGACCTGATTTCCGTACGCCACGAAGTGCGTGTCGCCCACGAATTACCCGCCGCTCTTCGTGCCCAGGTCACGGATGGTCTTCAGGTTGCCCTTGTAGTAACGGCGAGACGTGGAGAACACCGCGAACTGCTTGCCCGCCAACACCCGCCCGGACGCCGGGTCCTGCATGTAGCTCCGCACCGGCATACACGTGGTGAGCCACCAGGTCGGTGAGCCGATCACAACGAGGTCGTAGTCGCCGCCTGAGGCCTCAGCGGGGATCCGGATGTCGCCGGTCTTCTTGCGCGCCTGGGCGGGCAGAATGCCCACGACCTTCGAGATCGGCCAACTCATCGGGCGCGTCGAGAACCGCTGGCTGTAGTGCGGATCGGTGAACTCGATGCCCGCCTCGGTCACGTCGCACCCGCGCGCCCGCAGCACGTCCGCCATCGTGTCGGCGACGCGGCGCGTCTGCTGCGTGAACGAGTAGAAGACGAACAGCACATGCGGCGTGGTGCTCCCGGCCAAGGCGGCAGCCTCCTCCTCGGTTGACCTCTCAGCTTTTCGCCTGCTCCTCCGCCAGCTTCTGCTGCGCATCGGCGAGTGCACCCTTCAGGGCCTTCACGTGATTGCCCTCGGCTTCGCCGAGGACCTTCTGCACCGCGCGCGTCACGGCCGGCCCCACCGTTGCCGACGACGACTGCGGATACGCGACGATCAGACCCGCGCCGCCGATGGGGATCGTCTCTTCGGCCATCTTCTCGATCCCGCTGCCGATCTTCTTGTGCAAGGCCTTGCCGCCGACGGCACCCAGCGCCGCACCGACTGCAGTGGCTGCCAGCAGCGGTGGCGCGAACAGACCGACGACGAGCCCGACGCCGCCCACGCCGGCCGCGCCCTCCTCGACCGTGTGGTCGGTCTGTTCCAGCGAGACGTTGCCCTCGAGGTCCTTGCTCACCACGACCGCGCCCCACAGCTTCGCGCCGCAGCCGAGCACCGACTCGTAGTCCTCGTGCGCCGCCTCGGTGGACAGGTAGCCACCGATGAGGACGTCGGTCGTTTCGTCGTCGATCGTCATCGCGTGCTCCTCGAGTCCTTGATCATCCCGCCAGGGCGTGCGCGGCGTGGCCGTGGTGTTCTGCGGTGTGCACCGCGAGCTCGTCCTGGGCGGAGAGGTGCGGTGAGATGTCGAACACCACCTTCTTGACCGTGCCGGTGAACGCGAAGGGCTTTTTGTCCTCGTAGGACAGATCCACGACACCCCCGTTGTCGCGACCGACGTCCATGCCCGCGTAGCCCGAGAACCGGATCGGCACCGTGTGGTCCATCCGTCCCTTGCCGACCGGTCGGTCGTCGATGTAGAGCGTGACCGCACCACCCGTCGCCGGAGTGGCGCCGTCCGCCTCGAACTCCATGCGCACGGTGACGTCGCCGGATGGGAGGTTCTCGTCCGCCACCTGCTTGAAGACGAACACGCCCATCATCGAGTAGGTGTGGGTGAGCTTGCCCTCACTCACGTAGAGCGTGAAGCCGCCCAGATGATCCGCCTCGGCGACGATCACACCTTCGGCACCGCCGTCGGGGATCACCAGGTCGGCGGTGATCGAGTAGGAGCGGTTGTAGATCCGCGGGATCATGCCCGACAAGACGTTCTGCACATCGCCGCGGAACTCGAACGTCGTCTCCTCTGGGATCGGGGGTACCAGACCGAAGAACGTCGACAGCGTCGCCAGCAACGGCAGCACCTTGTACTTCTCGGCCTCCCCCCAGAAGAGATCCTTGAGCTCCTGGACCTTCTCCGGATGGTCCGCCGACAGGTCCTTCGCCTGCGAGAAGTCGTCGGGCAGGTAGTACAGCTCGGCCCGGCCCGCGTCGGGATCCCACACACCCGGGGCATACGGCGCGATCGCCTCTGGGGTGAGCACCCACGGGATGCGGTCGGTCTTCATCGCCAGCCACCACCCGTCCTTGTACATGCCCCGGTTGGCGATCGTCTCGAAGTACTGCTGCGTGCGGTGTTCGGGTGCGGCGACGTCGGTCAGCGACGCCAGGAACGACGTGCCGTGCATCGGATCCTGCTCGATGCCATCGACCATGTTCGGCTCCGGGATGCCGGCGATCTCGAGGATGGTCGGCGCCAGGTCGATGACGTGGGTGAAGTGGGAGCGCAGCCCCCCGGCGTCGGTGATCCGTGCCGGCCAGTGCACGACCATCGGGTTCCGGGTCCCGCCGAGATGGGACCCCACCTGCTTGCCCCACTGGAACGGAGTGTTCCCGGCCCACGCCCACGCGGCCGAGTAATGGGGGTCCATGATCGCGGCACCCCACTGGTCGAGCCCCCCGTAGCGCTCGGAGAGCTGCAACTGCATCTCGTCGGTGAGCGGGATGCCGTTCTGCATGGTGAGCTCGTTGAACGAGCCTGTGACCGTCCCCTCCATGCTGGCGCCGTTGTCACCCCAGATCCACAGAATGACCGTGTTCTCGAGCTCCCCGAGCTCCTCGATGGCGTCGATCACCCGCCCGACGTTGTGGTCGGCGTTCTCGGAGAAGCCGGCGTACACCTCCATTTGGCGGGCGTAGAACACCTTGAGCTTGTCGGAGAGGTCGTCCCACGCGGGGAAGGCCGGGTCGCGAGGCGTCAGCTCGGTGTCGGCCGGGATCACCCCCAGCTCCTTCTGGCGCGCGAACGTCTCCTCCCGGAGCGTGTCCCAACCCTGGTCGAACTTCCCCTTGTACTTGTCGGCCCAGCTCTTCCCCACGTGGTGGGGGGCGTGGCTGCAGCCGGTCGAGAAGTACGCGAAGAACGGCTGGTGCGCGTCCTGGGCCCGGATCCCGTGGAGCCACTCGATCGTGCGATCCGCCATGGCGTCGGGGAAGTAGTACGGATCCTCCTCGTCGTAGTACTCGGGCGGCGTACCGATGATCTTCTGGTTCTCGGCCAGGCACGGGTCCCACTGGCTCGCACCGCCACCGAGGAAGCCGTAGAAGTACTCGAAGCCCCAGCCATTCGGCCACCGATCGAACGGTCCAGCTGGGCCCTGCTGGCCGTCAGGGGTGAGGTGCCACTTCCCGAACGCGGCGGTGCTGTAGCCGTTCTCCTTGAGGATGCGAGGTAGCGGCGCGCAGTCACGCGGCAGGGTCGCGGAGTAGCCGGGGAAGCCCCCGGCGAACTCCCCGATCGAGCCGAAGCCGACGGTGTGGCTGTTGCGCCCCGTCAACAAGGCCGCACGCGTCGGCGAGCACAGCGCGGTGACGTGGAACCGGTTGTAGCGCACGCCACCCTCGGAGATGCGGGTGTAGTTCGGCGTGTCGATCGGACCGCCGAAGGTGCTCGGGTTGCCGAAGCCGGCATCGTCGATGAGCACCAGCAACACGTTGGGCGCGCCCTCAGGAGGCGTCGGATGACCGATGAGGTTCCAGTCGGGTTGCGATCCGTCGAGCGTCTTGTTGACCACCCCGGAGAACGTCGGCCGTCGGATCGGGAGATGAGTGCGATCGACTTCGCTCATCATCGTGTTCCTTCCTGGAGGGCCGCGTGGCACCTACGAGCCCCGGCGGCGGCGTCAGCTCGACGATCGCGCACCACCGGCGCGCTTGGCGTCATCCGGTTTGGACGATTCCGAGGGTCACGCCCCAGCGAAATCACCCAGACCGGATGAGGTTGAGGCATTCGCGGTGACGCACACTCGGGATGGACTTCGCGATCGGGGGCTTGCGGTGGCACAGGACATCCCGATCACCAGGGGCGTGCTACGTACGCCACGCGCTGCCGCCATCGCTGGTATCGCGTTCGCACTGCTTCTCGGGACTGCCCTCGTGCTCGTGCGGATTGCCGTCCCTGCAAACCCGCACGATGCGCCTAGGTGGCTCGACGACCCATGGCGTAAGAACTCTGTGGTCGTCGCGCTCAATCTCGTTCCCTTCGCCGGGCTTGCGTTCTTGTGGTTCGTGGGCGTGATACGCGATCGGATCGGCGCCGCCGAGGACCGGTTCTTCGCGACCGTGTTCCTCGGTACCGGGTTGTTGTTCGTCGCGATGCTGTTCGTCGCGGGCGGGGTAGCGGCCGGGCTGATTGAAACCGAGTCGCAGCGCGGGGCGGCGGTGATCTCGCCGGAGGTCTGGCGACTCGGGCGCGAGACGACCTACCTGGTGCTCAACGTGTTCGCGATGCGCATGGCGGGTGCGTTTACGATCTCGACCACGACGATCGGGGTCCGCCTGGGCATCCTCCCGCGATGGCTGGCGGTGTTCGGATGGGTGGTGGCGGTCGTGCTCCTGCTCACCGTCAAACGCTTCGCGTGGGTCATGATCCTGTTCCCGGTGTGGGTCCTGGTCCTGAGCATCCATCTCCTCCTCCACCCGCCGGCAGGCCGCGCAGACGACGCAGCTACTTGAGGATGTTCACGGCTCGCGCGATCACCAAGAGGCCGACGACGAGGGAAATCGCTTCTTCGGTCATCATCAGGAGCTTGGCCCATGGTCTGACGGCCGAGACGTCGGTCGGGCTGAACGCCGCCGCGGTAGAGAACGAGAGGTGCAGGTAGTCGACGAACTTCGGATACCAATCATCGTCCACGTACTCGCTGTTCGTCATCTCGGGGAACACAAACGTCGGACGCCCCTTACCGTGTGCGCGGGCCGCGGCGCCGCCGCGGTCCAGGTCCCAGTACCACAAGCCGAATGCGATCACGTTGGTGAGCCAGATCGCGCCGCCACTCGCGAGCAGCGTCTTGGCGTTGTTGGTGAACGAGGCGGTGTCGATGATGTCCGACACCAGCCTGAACGCCGACGCCCCGTTCACGATCGTGACCAACGCGATCAAGAAATCGGTCACGACCCGCAACCATTTCGACTGCCTGTCAATGCTGCCCGGGTCGCCGATGATCAGCACCCCGAGCATGACAACCGTTATGAAGCCCAACAACCACGGCGCGTCGTGAACCCGGAGGCTTCCGGGCAGCGTGTAGCGCAATGCGCCCGCCGCGAGGATCGCAACGGCCATCGGCCAGCGCGCCTCACCCACCCTCGGCGAATCCGACGATCGATCACCCGACGAGCCGCTCGCCGGACTAGCCACGAGTCATTGACCCAACTCGACCATCGCGTATCAAGTGTCGCACAGCACCGCGATTACAACGCGCAAGCCGCCACACGCCGACCTACGGGCGCGGTTCGATGACGAACGCGCTGGCGGATGCCGCCGGCGTTGGCTTCAGCTGCCGAGCAGATCCGCCTTGATCTGGACCCGGTTCGACAGCTTGCAGTCGAAGGTGCCCTTCTTCGTCGGGTGTTCACGGATGAACTTGCCGCCCTGTAACTGAACGAGCGCAAAGCACGGCGTCGGCACCCTGCCGACGATGTTCTCCGTGCCGAGCATTCCGCCGGCGTCGAACCTGGTGAGCGCCGGGATCCCCATCTGGAGGAACGAACTCCTGGTGAGCCCGTTCACGCCGACCTTGGCAACGGTCGCCCTGGCCGCTCGAGCAAACGCGAGGCCAGCGGACCAGCCGTAGACCGAGAACCCGTTCGCCTTATTCCTCCCGACGTGTTCCAGGAACCTCTGCAACATCGCGTTCGACGATGCGTCCTCGAATGGCAGGAAGTTCATCGCGATGTACTCGCCTTCCATCACGGAGGCGTTCGCCTTGAGCGCCTTGTCGTAACACCCGACGGGGCATTCCCACACGATGTGCGGGTCGTTGAGACCCTGGAGCTGTGCTTCGCTCCGCAGTGCGACGGCACCGCTCCCGCTCACGACGCTGAACGCGGTAATTCGAGTTGTCAATCTTCATCTGGTTGATGATCGAGGTGTAAGCGCTCTGCGGGTCACGAGCTGACCTCGTGACGCTCTGGTCCGCCCTTATCCCAGCGCTGCTAGCCACTCCGGTGAGGACCTGTCCGGTGAGTTGGGCGCTCTGCGTGTCGTGTGCCACGATCATCGCCCCGTGGAGGTTGTTCTCGTGCCTGCTCAGGAGATACTTCTCGGCGCCTTGGTTTCCGATATAGACCTGCGGGTGCTGGTCCTTCGTGCTGCACACGAGCTGTGGTGGAAGGACCGGGAAGGAGACGGGTGAGCACGCCTGGGGCGCACCAGTGACAACGGCGCTGATGTCGGGAAGGCCGGTCGCGGCACCGGCTCGGTCCTTGCAGTTGACCTCGTCGTCGACGTTGGTCAAGAACAGCGCCGCGGTGCCGACAAGAGCGAAGTCATTTTCGCACGCGGTGATCACGCCGTTTCGTGCCGTATCCGCCGCGAGTTTCGAGTCGATGAAGTCGATGACGAGCTTTCGTGCGGCGATCCCGCCACCGCCTGCTTTGCTGTTGATGTATTCGGCCGCGCCCTTCACTCCATCGACGACGCCCTGGAAGAAGCCGGGCGCGATCGCGTTGTCGACATCCGCCAGCGCGGCGACGTGGATCTGCGTCGCGCTCACACCGATCTCGGTGGCGCGCGGCACGTTGTCGATCGAGCGCGCAGCTGCTGGCATCACCGCCAGGGCCGTCAACGCCGTGATCATCGCTCGGACGCGCAGCACGTCCGGGCCTCCTCCTTGATCGCCCCCTGATCGTCCACAACCAGACTCTCACGCCGCTGCTGCTCGTGTCGGTCCTGAGCAAGTCCCGCCTGGTCACGGGTCGCCGGCCTCGCCCGCCAGCGCGATCCGAAGCGCTCGCCGCGTGGGTGCTCAGGCCAACCCGCCGCCGGCCTGCAGCGATGAGCTTCTTCCATCGACTCGCTAGTCCCTGGGCAGGAGCGCGAGCTACTCGACGAGCTCCACCTCGTCCCAGTATTGGCAGAACAACGAGATCTTGTCGCCTTCGAACTCGGCAACGGCCACAGCGTGCATTGTCACGCGTGTCCCGGTCGCCTCGACCTCCGTCTCGTCATCGATTTCGAGCGGGCCCGAATGCGTGGTGGAGAGCTCGGAGATCACCGCGCTGTTCCCCGCGATGCTCGCTTCGAGCGCCCTCACGAGAGTCGCGGCGCATGCTGCGTTGGTCGCCATGCGCGCTCCTATCCGTGCTGCATGCCAAGCACCTTGCGTACCGTTTGCCGCCGCGTCGTTCCCCAGGTACTCGGCTATTGGCCGCCGCCCGAGGAGACCACGGAGTCGGTGGGATCGGCACCATGCATGCACGAGGCGCCAGCTCGCTCGGCGAGCACGGATCGGAGGTGGTCCCGGCTCCGCCGCTCCGCGAGTAGCGGCACGAAGTCCTGCACCGGTGCGTTGTGCCACCGTGAAGCGATCGAGGCCACAGTCGCGGTCACCAGTTCAGGTGGAATGACGTTTTCGAATTGGCGGACCAAGCGCCGAGTGAGCTCAGCGAGCGCGATTTCGATGTCGAGGTGGCGCGTCGCGAATCCCGGCGCCGTGTTCCTCTGCACTCCCTGATCAGAACGCCAACGCGGTGAGCCGACATCATCCTGTTGGGATGAACCTTTTTTGGTCGGACGATTCAGGGGACGGCCCGAGGGCTTCCGGATCCGCGTCCTCGACCTCCTTGTGCTCGAGAAATCGGAAGACGGCAGCGTCGATCGCAGACGTCTCACGTGTACCGCTCAGTCTTCGATCTCTTCCCAGACCGCCTGCTCGTCGTGCTCCTCCCAGTCGGCATCTGGCAGCGCGACGGCCCAGCTCGTCCATGTCCCGATCGGCCGAGCGGGCGCGGTCCTGACTCTCGCGTGGACGACCATGCCGGGCGTGAGCTGTACGGGCGAGCGCAGCGGGGCCGTCGTCATCCCCCAGTGCGTCGGTGGATCTCCGGGTCCCACGGAGAGCGAGATGCCAGGCGCGAGATCAGTACTGAACCAAAGCGCGAGCGCGTTGGCCGTTCCGTGGTTGCGGACGTGGAGCAGCGTGTCGGCTTCGTGTGGCGCCTGCGCCTGATCGAGCGGGATCAGGACCGCGTCCGTCGTCCACAACCGAGCCGGCTCGGAGCGGGTGTCACCCACCGCAAGGTGCCGGAAGGTCCCGGAATAGAGGATCTCGTTGACGGTCTTGTCGACGAGGTCGTCGAGCCTGACGCCGTACGGGTCGTCCCGCAGTAACTCCATCATCTCGCCGAGATAGCGGTCGTACACCAGTGCGGTCCACGCCGTGACCGAGCTCGGGATCATGATTCCGCCCGGCTTGAGCCAGCGGTCACGGGCGGCGATGACCGGAACCAACATCCCTTCGTCGATCCCGAACCCTCCGAGCCACTCCGAGACGATCACATCGACACGTTCCGGGAGCTCGACGTCCGCGACGTCGCCGTGGATCACGTGGACGATCTCGGCGACGTCGTTGGCCGCGGCCAACTCCTGCGCCAGGACGGCAACGGTGGTCCGCTCGACTGCGTAGACGCGCGCAGCGCCCGCCCGTGCCGCGAACACGCTCAGGATGCCGCTTCCCGCCCCGACGTCGAGGACGATGTCGCCGGGGCGCACCACCGAGTCGATCGCACGCCGGAAGGCCTCGGTGCGAACACGGTCGCAGATCATCGTCCGATGCACCTCGAACTCCGCGTACGTCGGGTCAGGCGGGTTCCGAATCGGCGTCCGCACGTCCAATCAGCGCCTCTCTGCCCTACTTCTCAGGCGCTTGCGGTACCAGAGGACGTCCGTCCCCGATGGGAAGTCCTCGACTCGGCCCACCAGTTCGTAGTCGTTCTGCTCGTAGAGAGCGCGAGCCTGAAAGTCGTAGGTGAAGTGGACGGTCTGTGAGCACCCCCGTGCCGCCGCCTCGGCTTCGGCGGCGGCGATGAGCCGAGTCGCGAGGCCGCGACCTCGGAGACTCGGTTCCACCCAGAGGCTCTGCAGCTCGCAGCAGTCGCCCCAGGTCCATCCGCTGATACCGGCGACGACCGCGCCGACGTCGTCGCGTACGAAGATCGCCAAGTCGACTTCGTCACCGAGTCCCATCGCAGCAGACGCCTCGCGACGGATCTGCGTTTCGAGGACTTCGATGTCGAGCGGATCTGGGTCGTCCTCGACGTGGAACTCCTCTGCGACCGACCCGTCAGTCACCGACGATCTGTTCGATCAGCGAGAGGTCGTCGAAGTACGTGCGGAACGACCGGATCTTCCCGTCGCGGAAGTCGGCGACGGTGACGCCGGCCAACTGGACATGCCGGCCCGTCGCTTCCACCACCGCGTCCTCTCCGAGGACGAGAGGCCCCGTGTGATCGGCTTCGATGAGCCATTCGGCGAACGCCTTGTTGCCCACCTCGTCGAGTCCGCGGAGCATGATGACGACGTCGGAGAACGCTTCCTCACGGAGAGCGGAGAGCTCGGCGACCGCGGTCAGCCCTGACACCGCGGCGTACGGCGACCAACCGACGACATCGTCGGTGAACAGGGTGCCCAGGTCAACCTCTGCGCCACCGACCTCAGCCTCGAGCGCCTTCGAGAGCACCTCTTTGCGCGAGTCACCCACTGCAGCCCCCTGTTCCTCTCGCAACCGATCGGTTCAACTTCTTCTGGCAATCCGGCGCGTGCGTTCAGGTCCCGAGCAGTTTCGCCTTGGCCGCTGTGAACTCTTCATCGGAGAGCGCACCCGAGGAGTGCAACTGTGCGAGGTGTTCGACCTCGTCTGCCGGGTCTACCGGCGGCGGCGCATATTGCGGTTGCTCCTGGGCCTCGTCGGCCGGCGCCTGGGGAGCGGCCTCTTGAGCCTCCGCGTACTTCCTGTCCTCGTGGTGAGCGACCGCCGCTCCGGCGATGAGCGCCCTGCGCCTTGTCCGTCGCCTGAATCCCATGGAGATCTCCTCCTCGTCTGCGTGGCCGACCACGACCTGGCCCGGCCGTCATGGCGGCAGCAAATCGACAACCGGCATGTTCGTAGCTTCGCCAGGCACTCGAGGCCCCCAAGCCGCGGCTTGCACTGCTCGAGAAGCCAGTTTGGATCCTGGGGTGGGGCTGTGCATCCCCCCAATTGGGTGATTCTCATCGGTACAAGACCGTGTCGACCTGTGAGCTTGGGCTCGTACGCCGCGGCACGTGCGCGTGTGCTCGTCCTGCTGGGCGCGGTTCTTGCCCGTTCACCCGGTCTGGGGGATGCGACGGAGGACGCGTCGCCCTATCGTCAGCCCTGTCTGCCCCGCTGATGCGTCAGTCATCCGCGATCGTCGGCTGGGCGGCCGCCTCGTCGGCGCCGCTGGCGATGAAGGAGTGATCATGAGCCAGGTAACCGAGGAACAACTTGAAGACATCGAGGCGCTGTTCGTGCAGACCTCGGCAAGCATGACGAGCGACGGCGGAAGCATCACCTTGCATGGACTGTCACCATCCACGTTGTACTTCGCCGATCGTCCCCAGCGGGAGGTCGGCCACATGCCCTCACGTCAAATTCGTGGAGCTCTGGGGAGAGGGCGACAACAGCTTCGCGGCCAATCCGCCGAACGCCGTCCTGTCCTTCGCTGAACCGGGCGACAGACCACCCGAGGATGCCGTCGTAGTGATTCAGGACCCGAGGCTCGACGGGGACGAGCTGAGCTACACCATCAAGCTCCTCGATGGCACCGTGCCGAGCGCAGCCGGATCATCCGCGCTGTTCATCGACCCGTTCGGTCGTCCGTTGTCGCCAGTCTCCGCGGCCGGGATGCATCGGCGCGCGCGCCGCCGCCGTCGTTTCTGAAGGCTTCGACGGTGCGCGGGATCTGGTGATGCCCGTGTAGCTGGCGCTCGCCCTCGACACCGAGTGCCGCTCAATCTGGGTGGCACTGGCCTTCTGGCCGGCGCCCGTGGCTCGCCGCCAGGGCGGAGTCGTCGCTGTGCGCATTGGAGACCCGAGCCGATCCACGCCGGCGAGTTCACGCGAGCACTCGTTCCTGGGTCCGGGACTTTCGCCCCTGGGGTGAGTCGAAGATGTACGCGATGGTTTCTCTTGGTTCGGGTGGGGATTTGGTCGAACCTCGGGAGGTATTGCTAATGAGCACGCAAGTAGCGCCTGTGAATGTCGCGCCGGGCATCAATCGTCTCGAGGCGCTCAGCCGCCATCCGCTGGGGGTCGTGCACTTCTCCTCCGTTGAGGCCCTGATGCTCGCGGTCGCATCCGCGCTCGACGAGATCGTTGCTCGGGTTCGAGCAGACGACCTTGATGCCGAGATCGACCTCACCATCTCACTCGGCGACGAAGGTCTCGGGGGTAGGAGCACGGCGCATCGAGGAGCATGCTCGACTTCCGGCCGTCACTCTGATGATGAGCCCGCTCACCGCCGCGGAGCAGCGGGTGCTGGAGTACCTACCGACGAACCTCAGCTACGCCTCGATCGCCGAGGAATGCTTTGTCTCACGGAACACGGTGAAGTCGCAGGCGATCTCTATCTACCGCAAACTCGGTGTCAGCTCGCGATACGACGCGGTCAACATCGCCCGTGAACTCGGGCTGGTCGCACGCCTCCCGCAACACCACGACCAGAGGTGATCCCATCGATCTGAGGGCGCTACCGTCGGGTCTGGCTCGGCGGGCAGGCAGTCGAACGTTCCACAGCCGACCATCGTCAGTTGGGTCGCGATGCGCGCTGAGCGCGGGGGGCACATGCCTGAGGGGGCCAACATTGAGATCGCGCACTCGCTCACCGAGGAGGACGAGCACGGCGGAGACCACCACCACGGCTGGCATCGCTTCCTCGAGATCGTCGAGGTCGGCCTCCTCGCCATCGTTGCGATCGCCACCGCGTGGAGCGGGTTCCAGGCGGCCGAATGGGATGGGCGTCAATCCGTGCTCTACGGCCATTCGAGTCGCGACCGCTTCCAGGCAGAGTCACTCACCACGTCCGGCGACCAGCGCCTCGCTGCTGACGCCGGAATCTTCACTGCATGGCTGGAGGCACACGAGGCCGGCGACACCGAGCTGGAAACCCTGCTCGCCAAGCGACTGACCCCCGACTACAAGATTGCGTTCGACGCGTGGCTCCAGACCGACCCGTTCGCCAATCCCGCAGCACCACCCGGTCCCGCGGGGATGCCGCAGTACAAGAACCCCGACATCGAGAAGGCCACCAAGCTCAACGCCGCCGCCAGCGCCGCATTCGAAGAAGGAACCAAGGCCCGCGAGACCGGCGGGAAGTACGTGCGCGACACCGTGCTGTTTGCCATGGTGCTGTTCCTTGTCGCGATCGCGCAACGCATGAGGGACAGGACGTTGCGCACAGGCGTGAACGTCGTCGCCGTGCTTCTCGCGGTCTATGCCGTCGTCTCGGTTGTGCGGCTGCCCCGACTCTGAAGGTGGCGCGCGGCTCGGGTCATCACGAGAGAGCGTGCGCGGCGTGGCCGTGGTGGTCTGCACGATCTTGTTCACGGTGCCGGTGAACGCCAACGGCTTCTCGTCTTGGAGCAATCGACCTGGCTGCGATCGCCAAACAGGTGGAGGCGGAGTTCGCCGCGTACCGCCACGCGCGCGTCACTGACTTCATTCCCATCCTGGTCATGCGGCGGGTGCGCGCGCCTCAGCGGCCGTCAGCTCTAGGTCACCAGCGCCCGGACGATCTCGGCCCGGCGTGACATCGCGATCATGTGCCCCTCGCCCTCGAACTCGGTGACGGTCGCGTCGGGGATCATCGCGGCGAGCTCACGGGCCCAGCTCGGGGGCACCAACGAGTCGACGGTCCCTTGGTAGATGCGCGTCGGGGCGACCACCTCGTCGACCGCGAAGCCCCACGGCGCCACGAAGGCGCGGTACTCGTCGACCATGCCGCCGCCCTGGCGCCCGCCCTCTCCCGTGACCTCGCCGAGCCAGCCATCCAGCCCCCGTACGACCGCGGCATCGGCATCGGGAAGCTGACGCGCCTCGGCGCCCGAGACCCGTCCGGGTGCCCGGCGGCCGGCCCACCCCGAAGCGACGAACATCACGCGCGCGACCGGTGGCATCCGCCGAGACAGGCGCGCCAGCCGACGATCGAGTTGGTTGAGCTCGGCGAACCGAGCCGGATCGTCGAGCGGTGGCGCGCCGGCGATGATCGCGAGCCGGCTGACGCGATGGGGCATCCGAGCCGCCACCGCGGCGGCGTACTGGCCACCCATCGACCACCCCATGACGGCGACCTGGTCGATGCCGAGCGCGTCGAGCAGCTCCCGTGCGTCCTCGGCCCAGTCGACCGTGGCGCGACCGCGCTTCCGGTCGGAGCCGCCGACGCCCGGTCGGTCGGGCGACACCACGAACGCGCCGAGTGCCCCGACCTCCGCCGCGCACGGTTCCACGTCGAACCGGCACATGAGGCCGCCGTGGCAGTTCAACACCGGTGTGCCGTCGGGGTCCCCGAACCGCGAGTAGGTGACGCGGCGGCCGTCGGCGAGGCGCAGCTCGTCGTCGACGGCCGGATCATGGTGGAAGCCGCTCACCCGTCACCGTCGACGCACTCGAGCCGCAGCTCCCGCTCCACCACGAGCCGGAAGCGGCCGCGACCAGTCTTCTCGATGCGGATCGGCGCGTCGCGCTCGTCGAGTCGGCGCTTCAACAGGATCAATCGGCTCTCGAGGTTGTCGCGGAACTCGGGCAGCTCGAGCGACGGGTCGAGCCGCACCTCCTTGTTGGTGAACTCGATCCGTCCCTCGCGTTCGTAGTGACCGAGCAGCACCCAGAGGACGCGCCCGGCCACACCCTTGATCAGGTAGTCGCCGTCGAGGAAGGTGCTGCCGTCGACGGCGAAGAAGCGCACGCGGGTGGTCTCGGGGCGCGGGGCCGGCGCCCCGCGCCGCGCACCGGCATCGCCGGGCGCGAGGTCCCCCGCCGCGCGCTCGTGGGCCCAGTCGATCTCGATGGCGCTCGCGACCATGGTGGCGACGACCGTCAACAGCGCTTCGTCGTCCGGGGCGTAGGCGCCCGGCGTGGCGCTCTCGATCACCACCACCCCCACCAGCTGGCCGAGCACCATCGCCGGTACCGCCACCTGGCTCTGGGCGTCGACCAGTCCGGGGAGCGGCACCTCGCGTCCGGGGACCTCGCCACCCTGTTCCTCGTAGGTGCGCCGCACCGTGCGCGCGTACGCGAGCATGCGCCCGAGGTTGCCGACCCGCATCGGTTCGGCGCGCTCGGCCACCATGCCGATCACGCCCTCGCCGACCCGGATCTCGGAACCGATGCCCTCGCTCGCGTAGCCGTGGCTGCCGAGGGTGAAGAGCCGCTCGCCGTGCTCGTCGAGCAGCAGCAGGATCGAGTGCTCGTAGCCGAACAGCTCGGCCAGGCTCGCGAGCGTCGTGCCGACGAGCGAGTCGAGGTCGGGACTGCGTGCGAGGCGCTCGCTCAGGCGCGCCAGCCGCCGGACCTGCTCGCCCCCCTCCCGGAGCTCGCCGGTCACTGCTCGGCCACGTGCACCGCGGCGAGGATCTGCTCCACCTCGACCACCCGGTAGATGTCGGCGCTGCGCAGCTTGAAGATCCCGGCCATGCCGGTGAGGGCGGCGATGGCGTCGACGTCGCGCCGGAGCCGCTCGAAGATCGGTCCCCTCCGCTCCGTCCGCTCGTACACGAGCATCATCCGGTAGGAGTCGTAGGTGAGCGGGTCGATCACCACCACGCAGGCGTGCGGGTTCTCGGCCAGGTTGCGGGTCGTCTTCGAGAAGAACTGGTTGGAGAGCGCGACCCGCTCGTCGTCGACCATGTGCACGCGCGACAGGTGGGTCACGTTGGGCACGCCGTCGGCCGACGCGGTCGCGATCTCCGCCGGGATGAGCCCCTCGAAGCAGGCTGCGATCTCGGACAGCGCGATGGGGCGCGAGCCGTCGGGCGTCATGACGGTGCCGGTGCCAGCTGCGTACCGGCCGAGCGGCCCGGCGTCTGGTCGAAGACGGCTTCGACGGTCATGGTGCACGCGTAGATCCCGGCGGTCATGAAGCGCAGCACGCGCTCCACCGGCGTGCCGTCGGACTCGGCGATCGCCGTCGCGGCGCCCGAGCAGTACCGGTCGAAGCGGATACGGTCGCGCGGCGTGGCCTCCTCGACCCGGGTGGCGACGCCTTTCAGCTGCACGGACTCGAAGGTGGAGAAGTGCGTGGCGGTGACCGCGATGCGCCCGCCGCCCTCGACGTTGCGCCGCGTGACCTCGGCCTGGGTCGAGAGCAACACCCGCACGTGGACGTCGTCGAGCACCTCGGCGCCCCAGGCCCGGCTGGCGTCGGGCAGGCCGGTGGCGTCGACCGTGCCCACGATGAGCGAGCAGGGCGACTCCAGGAGCTCGGCCGTCTCCGCTGCGATCACGCCGCCCCTCCCCGGGAAGATCCTCCGAAGTAGCGAATTCTTAGCCTTCGCTCACGCGCCTTTTGGGAGCGGGAGATCACGCCGTCCCGCAGGATCGTGACAGAGAGCACGATCCCGGTGCGACGGAGGCGTCGCACCCGCACCCTAGGAGCCACCGATGACCGCCATCGCCCCGACCACGCCCCTCTTCGCCGAGACCGCCGCCCTGGAGGCGGTCGAGGTCGACATCTACCGCGACGTCCACAAGGGCATCCGCAGCGAGCTGTTCGCGGTCACACTCGACGCCGGGCGCGTCGACCCCCGCGACGACGAAGCGGTCGGCGCGGTCGCCGGCCGCTGGGGCAGCCTGGTGGAGCTCCTGGTCGAGCACGCCCAGCACGAGGAGGACTTCGTGCAGCCGGTGGTCGAGCGGTTCGCGCCCCTCTACGCCGCGGAGATCCTCGAGAGCCACGCGCGGCTCGAAGGGCAGATGGCGCAGCTCGAGCTGCTGGCCGACCGGGCGGGCGAAGCGTGCGCGGCGCAGCGGCGGCTGTTCACGCACCGCCTGTACCTCGGGCTGGCGTCCTTCACCGCCGCCTACCTGGAGCACCAGGAGTTCGAGGAGTTCGAGGTGATGGTGATGCTGTCGCAGCACGTCTCCGCCGAGGAGCTCCGTGCCCTCGACGACGCGATCGTGGCCAGCATCCCCCCGGAGATGATGGCGCAGTCGCTGTCGATCATGGTCCCCGCGATGAACGTCGAGGACCAGTCGGAGCTGTTCGGCGCGGTGCGGGCGAGCGCACCCCCGGAGGTGTTCGCCGGCATCATGGGGCTGGCGGGATCCGTTCTCGAACCGGTGCGTTTCGACGCCCTCACCCGGCGCCTCGGCGACTGACCGCCCACGACGACCGTTCTGATCCCGCGACGCGCCGGCGCCGCGGGATCAGCGCGCGACGAGCCGGATCAGCGCCTCGTGGACGCGCTCGACGTACCGGCGGCGGTCGAGCCCGCGGTCGAACACGAGCATGGCGTAGAACTCGTGGCTGAAGATCCCCCACAACAGGTCGACCGTGACGTCGTCGACCGGTTCCCCCAGGATGAGCTCGATGCTGCGCTGCGTGTCGACGCGCCGGCCCTCCTCCCAGCGCACGCGCCAGCGGTCGATCTCGGGATCGCTGGCCGCGGCCTCGCCGACGGTCCGCCACACCTTGGCGAGGCGCCCGTGGATGTCGGTGAGCATCTCGATGCCGGCGTCGATGCGCGCGTCGCGTGCGCCTTCGGCGAGCCGGGTGAAGACCGCTCGTTCGGCGAGGGGCACCGGCTCGGAGTCGCCGACGACGGCCACGTCGATCACGTGGCGCAGCAACTCCTTCTTCGACCCGAAGCCGCTGTAGACCGTCTCCACCGCGACCCCCGCCCGCTCGGCGATGGCCGCGACGGTGGTGCCCGCCCACCCGGACTCCTCGAAGCACACCGTGGCGGCGGCCAGCACCTGCGCACGCGTCCGGCCGGCCTGCGCGGCGCGCAGCGGCGACGAGTACCGACGCTTCGGCTTCGCGGGCGGCTTCGAACTTGCCTTCGGCATGCCTTGCATTCTAGAACGTTCCATGATTCAATACAACTACGTTCCAGTGAATCTACGTTCCAGCGAATCTAGGGAGGGACCATGAAGCTCGACCTGCTGTCCACCGAGCCCGAGGCCATCGCCACCGACACGTGGCTCGTACCCACGCTGGGGGCCGATCCCGCCGGTGGTTTCCTCGGCGCCCACAGCCTCGTGATCCGGGGGGCCGAGCCGGTGATCGTCGACACCAGCGTGCTCTTCGGCCGTGACCGCTGGCTGGAGAACGTGTTCTCGCTGGTGGAGCCGGAGGACGTCCGCTGGATCTTCCTCTCGCACGACGACCACGACCACCTCGGCAACCTCGAAGTCGTCCTCGAACGCTGCCCGAACGCGACGCTGCTGTCGAACTACGCGACCGTCGGCCGACTCGTGGCCGACGTCGAGCTCCCCCTCGAGCGCATGCACTGGTCGAACGTGGGTGAGACGATCGACGTCGGCGATCGCGAGCTCGTGGTGGTGCGCCCGCCGATGTTCGACTCCCCCGCCACCCGCGGGTTCTTCGACACCCGCACCGGCGTGCTGTGGGGCGTCGACAGCTTCGGGGCGACGGTCCCAGGTGCGGTGTACGACGCCGACGACGTGCCCCCCGAGATGTACGACGAGTCCTTCGTGGCGCTCAACCTGCTGAACACGCCGTGGCTCGAGTGGGCCGACGCCGAGCGATTCGCCGCCCACGTCGCCACCACCGAGTCGCTCCCCCTCGAGATGGTGGCGAGCGCGCACGGCCCGGTCCACCGCGGCGCGCGCATCGCCGACGCGTTCCGGCGCACCCGCGAGCTCGTCGGACGCACGCCGGCCCCGCAGCCGGGACAGGACGTGCTCGAGCTGCTCGCCGCGATGTTCGCGGTCACGGCGGCCTGAGCGATGGGCACGATCCCGCGCTCCGCCACCGTCGACGTCGTCGTCGACGCACCTCCCGACGCGGTGTGGGAGGTCGTCGGTGACCCGACCCGCACCGGCGAGTGGAGCCACGAGTGCACGACGGTCGAATTCGTCGACGGCGCGACCGCGGCCCGGCCCGGCGCCCGCTTCCGCGGGCGCAACCGGGTCGGGCGCAGCGGGTGGTCTCGCACCAGCGAGATCGTCGCCGTCGACGAGGGACGCTCGATCAGCTGGCGCACGATCCCCTCGCCGCTGCACAACGACAGCACGACCTGGACCATCTCGGTGGAGCCGGCCGACGGCGGCGCGACCCGAATCGTGCAGCACTACGAGATCACCAAGCTCTCGCCCGTGATGGACCGGCTCATCTGGCAGTTCGTGCCCGTGCACCGCGACCGGCGGGACGCGCTCACCGACGACCTCCAGCGGATCGGTGCGGTGGCCGCGACCCTCCCGGCGTGACGCCGACCACTAGCGTCCTCCCCCTCTCGGCACACCTGGAGGGTTCACCATGAAGCGCGTCCGGACCGCGTGCGTCGCACTGCTCGGGGTCGCGGCGGTGGCCGCGGCCACGATCGCCGTCGCGCCACCGGCCGGCGCGGCGAAGAAGCCGGCCCCCATCACCGTCCTCGTCACCAACGACGACGGCGTGGCGGCGCCCGGCATCGACGCACTCGTCGAGGCGCTGCGCACGACCAAGAACACCAAGGTCGTGGTGGTGGCACCGGCGACGAACCAGACCAGCACCGGCGGCGCGACGACGCCCGGCACCCTGCCGACCGCGCCGGCGACGACGGCGAGCGGGTACGCGGCCACGGCGGTGCAGGGCTATCCGGCCGACACCGTCACCGCCGCCCTCGATCAGCTCGGCGTGAAGCCGAACGTGGTGATGTCGGGTATCAACGCCGGCCAGAACTACGGGCCGATCACGGAGGTCTCGGGCACGATCGGTGCCGCCAGGATGGCGGCCCGGCGCGGGATCCCCGCCCTGGCTCTCAGCCAGCAGGCTGGCGCCGCGCCGCAATACGACGCCGCCGGGAAGCTCGCGGGTCGCGTGGCTGGCGAAGCACCGTGCCACGCTGGCCAAGAAGCCGAAGACCCCACTCACGACGATCGACAGCTACAACGTCCCGAACTGCCCCGCGGGGAAGCCTCGTGCGGTCCTGAAGGTGGCGACCGCCCCCCAGTTGCCCGCGGCCGCGGCGACCGTCGACTGCACCGCCACGGGCCCGAAGCCCACCACCGACTTCGAGGCGTTCAACGAGGGCTACGCCGCCCTCTCGACGGTGCCGGTCGGCTGAGGCACGATCAGCCGGCGAGCACGAGGTCGGCGAGGAGCTCCATCGAGCGCAGCCAGCTGTCGGGATCGCTCCGCCACGGCGCGCTCACGACGTGCTGGATGCCCGCGGTCTCGAACTCGTCGCGCTCGCGGCGGATGACGTCGGGCTCCATGCCCTGCGGATCCCAGCCGGTGCGCAACGAGATGGTGAACGCGGGGTCGGGGCGGTCGCGGCGCAGGCGCGCCACGACCTCCGTCGCGCCGGCCGGATCGAGACCGATGGCATGGAACCCGTCACCGCGGGTG
Organism: uncultured Actinomycetes bacterium; assembly: GCA_963819475.1. Lineage (GTDB taxonomy): Bacteria > Actinomycetota > Acidimicrobiia > IMCC26256 > DASPTH01 > DASUAS01. The sequence goes on along the minus strand of CAWFWE010000004.1, from coordinate 1,123,850 downwards.
ACGGCGCGCACGTAGGCGGGCTGACTGCGCCCGCCGATCCAGATGGGGATCGGGTGTGCGGGCTTCGGCTGCACCTTCATCGCGTGCAGCTGCACGTACTCACCGTCGAAGTCGACCGGATCGGTTCCCCAGCACGCCGCGCAGCACGTCGATCATCTCGTCGAAGCGCTTCCCGCGATCGGTGAACGACTGGCCGAGGGCCGCGAACTCGGCCGCCGACCACCCCACCCCGGCGCCGACGGTGAGGCGACCGCCGGACAACGCGTCGAGACTCGCGAGCGAGTTGGCCAGCGCCGAGCGCGTTGTGCTGCGGCACCACGAGCACGCTGGTCCCGAGACCGACACGATCGGTCGCGGCAGCGGCCCAGGTGAGCGTGAGCAACGGGTCGTACAGGTACGGCGACGGGTAGTCCTCCGCGGCGGGGATCGCGATGTGATCGCTCACCCAGACGTCGGCGAAGCCGAGCGTCTCGGCCGCCTGGGCGGCGCGGGTGATGGCCTCCGGGTTGGCGGCCCGACCGAACTGCGGGAGGTGGATGCCGACCTGCACAGTCGGGAGCGTAGATGCCACCCGCGCGGCAGACCGTAGGCTCCCCCGCCGTGGGTGATCTGCGCGTCGATCTCGATGCCCGACACGGACCGTTCGCGGGTGCAGTGGAGCCGGCGTCGATCGCTGCGTACGCCGCCGCGACCAATGACCCGAACCCCCGCGCCCGGGCCGGTGAGGTGGTGCCGCCGACGTATCCGGTGATCCTCGTGTTCGACGCGCAGTACGCGGCGAACGCGGTGGTCCCGAGCGAGGTCTTCGCGTCCGGGCGCAACGGGGTGCACGGCGAGCACGAGATCCTGCTCCACCGCCCCCTCGTCGCCGGTGAACCGCTCGTCACGTGGTCGGAACCGTTCGCGATCCGCACCACACGAGCGGGGATGCGCGTCGTGCTCCACATGGACCAGTACGGCGCCGACGACGAGCTCGCGGTCGAGCAGTGGTGGACCACCTTCTTCCCGGGGAACGACCTCCTCGCCGACGCCGGGCCCGAACCTCCCGACCACACGTTCCCCGACGCCGCCCGCGCCCACCCGGTGGGGTCGAGGACCGGGCACGTGGACCTCGACCAGCCCCAGCGCTACGCCGAGGTGTCGAACGACTGGTCGGCGCACCACTTCGACCTCGAGAGCGCGCGGCGGGCGGGGTTCGACTACCTGTTCGCGCACGGGCTCTGCACCATGGCGATGTGCGCCCATGCCGTGGTCGCGATGGTGGCGGACGGCGATCCGTCACGCGTCCGCCGGGTGGCGGTGCGCTTCGCCTCCCCCACCCGGCTCGACGAGGACCTCACCGTCGACGTCTACGAGATCGACCCCACGGCGTACGCGTTCGAAGCGACGTGCGCGGGCGCGGCCGTGATCAAGCACGGCCGCTTGGAGCTGTTCGCCTGAGCGGTCAGGACCGCCGGGCTCGACCGTTGTTCTGTGTGGCTACCCGTCAGGTGATGTAGGCAGATGGTGCAGATCGAGTTGCTGTTCGTGGGGTATTGCGTCGAAGCACGAGTTTCCGTCACAGGATGGCAATCGGGTTGACGGGCGAACCCGTCGCGTCCGGCAGGCGGAGGGGAGCGATCACTCCGAGGAACGTCCAGCGGTCCTGCTGTTCACACAGCGCGGCGAGGTCTTCGAACTGCAAATAGTCCAGCAGATGAATTCCCAGCGCGTTCACGGCGAGCGCGTGCACCGGAAAGTCGACTCCTTCGACGGTGCTGGGTGCGGTGTCGTTGTTACCGTCGCTGCCCAGCGCGGCGATCCGCCGCTCGGCAACGAACTCGAGCGCGGTCGGATGCAAGCCGGCCCGTGCGTGCGCCGCGTCCCAGGCACCGAGCTGCTTTCGCCGGGCACTGTGGCCGACGCGAACGAACAGCAGATCACCCTGCCCGACGTGAAGATGCTGCGCGGCTTCGGCGGCGCGGAGGTCTTCGATCATGACGGTGTCGCCCGGCTCGAGCCATGGCTGTCCGCGCAGTCGGGGGATGTCGAGCAGCACGCCGCGACCGACGATTCCGTCTCGGATCACATCAATCGAGAGTGAGGTCGCGCCGGTCGGAGTGATGACGCCGACCGGCACGTCGTTGTAGAGCTTCGAGTCGTAGATGACATGGCACAACGCGTCGATGTGGCTCGTGGCGTTCCCATGGACGTTCATCGTGAAGCGGTCCATCGCGAAGTCGAGTCCTCGCGCGAGGTGGTGATCGCCGCACGCACCAGTCATGTCGTGGCGTGCGGGTTCGGGGTTGTCCGCGGCCGGTTCGGTCTCGACCGGCCGGGCGAGTGAAACGTTCCGCCCCAGCCGGACCTCCATGGCCGCCGCGATGAGCTGTGCCGATGTGATGTGATTCAGGGCACCACGCCGGTCGGCCGTATCCCAGTCGGCTGTGCTCTTCAGGCGGCGGAACAGCGCGGCAAATTCGTCCCGGGTGAGGTGTTGCTTTCGGGTGGCGTCCGCGTCGGTGCTCATGATCGAGGTCTACGCCTGTGACGTCTCGGGGACAATGGGAGCGTGTGAGCGCGATCAGGTCGAGGGTAACTCGATCGCGCCCCGCTCACATTGCCCGCTCCGTGTCGCTGCCGTCAGCGGCTTCGGCGCGACAGAACGACACGGTACGCGCCCGGAGTAACGTCAGAACCGATGAGCGCACCTCCTTGGTTGTCCTACGCCCCCGACGCTTTCGCCTGCTTCGACCGGGCCGAGGCCCTCGCCGCGGGCACGGTGGAGCCCGCCGTGCTCGATCCCGTCCGGGTCGCGGTGGCCCGCACGTTGGGGCACCCGGAGGAGGTCGAGCGCACCCCGGTCGCCGAGGGTGACGCGGACGCCGACCCCCGCGCCGCGGTGTGCGTGGCCTTCGCCGAGCAGTTCGTGGTCGACGTCTCGGGCGTGACCGACGAGCAACGAGCCGCGCTCGGCGCCGCCATGGGCGCCGATACCGTCGCGTTCGCGCAGGCGCTCTACGTCGTCGACGTGTTCCAACGCGGTCGCATCGCACTCGAACGGTTCTTCGCCACGCCGTACCCACCGGCGCCGGCGCCCGCGTCGGGCGACCTGTGGGCCACGCTCGAGGAATTCATGCGCGTCGTCGCCCTCGGCAGCGCCCTCGACCCCGTCACCACCGAGCTGGTCCGGCTCCGCGGCGCCCGGGCACATCAGTGCCGCATCTGCCAGTCCCGTCTCAGCCTCCGCGCGGTGGAGGCCGCGGGCAGCGAGGAGCTCTTCACGTTCGAGGACGCATCGCTCACCGACCGGCAGCACGCCGCGCTCGACCTCGCCGACGCGGTGATCTGGCAGCCCTCGACCATCGACGCCGCCCTCGCCGCCCGTGTGCGTGCGCACCTGACCGACGCCGAGATCGTCGAGATCATCCTCGACCTCGTGCGCAACGCCGCCAACAAGTTCGCGGTCTCGCTCGGAGGCGACGAGGCCGTGGTCACGGACGGCGTCGAGTTCTACGACGTCGATGCGACCGGTGAGGTCGTCGCCGACGTCGACCGCGAGCTCGTGCGAGCGGCCACGACCTGACCTGCGCCCACCCGGGTGCAAGAATCCCCCCGACATGGCGAAACGCGGGGACGGGTTCGGGCGCTGGACGGTGCGGTGGCTCGCGCTCCTGGGCGTCCTGCTCGTGGTGTTGGGCACGTTCGGGTGGTGGCTGAGCACCCGGGTGCTCGAAGCCGACGGCTTCGCCGACGTCGTGGCCAAGGCGTCGCAGCGCGAGGAGGTGCGCGACTACGTCGCCGACCAGGCGACGCTCCGGCTCGCCCGCACCTCGAACTTCGTGTCGGCGGCGCGCCCGGTGGTGGCCGACGCGGTCTCCGCCGCCCTCGAGACCCCACCGGTGAAGGCGGCGATCTTCGACTTCGCCCAACGCGCTCACCAGCAGGTGTTCCAGGCGCGCGGCGCCCGGCGCATCGACGTCGACTCGCAGGAGGCGGCAGTCACGGTCCGCAGCGCGCTGCAGACCATCAACCCGTCGCTCGCCAAGAAACTGCCCGCCAACGTGCTCGATGCGACCACCACGATCTCGCAGTCGAGCACCGTCGACCTCCTGTTCCGCACCAGCCGGTGGGTGGAGGACCTCTACCTGCCGGTCTTCCTCGGCGGAGTGGCGCTGCTCGTCGTCGTGATGGTCAAGGCGCGCGATCGGATCCAGGCCATCCGGGTGGTCGGAGTGGTGCTCGCGGTCGCCGGGGCATTGCTCCTCGGCGTCGGTGTGGCGTCGCCCGCGCTGTCGTCCGCAGCCGGGACCAACGACCCGCTGCGCGGCGACGCGGTCGCCGCCTTCATCCAGGTGCTGGTCGGGCGGCTCGTGGGTGCCGGTCTGCTCTTCGTCGCCGTCGGCCTCCTCCTCGCCCTCGCCCCGGGCCACGACGGCGGCGACCTCGGCCACCGGGTGGATCGGATGCGGGCGTGGGTCGCGGAGAAGCGCACCCGGCCGCGTTGGCGCTTCGCCGGCGGCTTCGGGCTCATGGTGCTCGCGCTGTGTGCGATCACCATCACGACGACGTTGTTCCGCACGATCCTGGTCCTGGCGGCCCTGCTCGTTCTCTACGTGGGCATCGTGATCTGCCTGCGAGCCGGCGGACTGCTCGTCACCGACCACACGATCAAGAAGCTGCACAAGCGCCAGGTCTTCGGTGTGTTCGCGGCGATGATCGCGGCGATCCTGTTGACCAGCACCATCGCCGTCGGCCTCGTCGCCGGCAACACCGACGAAGCCCGAGCGAACCCCAGCAACCAGGGGTGCAACGGCTACATCGAGCTGTGCGCACAACCGCTCAACCAGATCGTCTGGCCGGCGAGCCACAACGCGATGTCGTCGGCTGCGTACAACTTCCTCGGGGCCGAGCACACGATCACCATCCCCGAGCAGCTGAACGCGGGCGCCCGGTTCTTCATGCTCGACGCCTACTACGGCTACGACGACAACGGCCTGGTGCGCACGAACCTCGCCGGTGGGATCAGCCGCGACCAGCTCCGGAAGGAGCGCGGCGAAGATGCGGTGCGCGAGCTCGACCGGCTCGGCGCGCTCACCGGCGTGGCCGACACCTCGGGGAAGAAGCAGGACCTGTACTTCTGCCACGACTTCTGCGAGCTGGGTGCGGTGCGGGCGACGCAGATCTTCGAGGACATCGACGCGTTCCTGTCGCGCAACCTCACCGACGTGGTGGTGCTCGACTTCGAGGACTACGTCCAGCCGAAGGACATCAAGCGCGCGCTCGTCGACGCCGGCCTGTGGGACCGGGTCTGGACCCCGAGCCCCAAGCAATTCGGTTGGCCGTCGTTGTACGACATGATCGTGCCCAAGGGGGACAAGACGGAGAAGCCGCGCCGACTGGTCCTGATGAGCGAGAAGCACGCCGGCGAGCAGCCCTGGCTGCTCGGCGCCTACGACGTCTCCCAGGAGACGCCGTTCACGTTCTCGACGATCCCGCAATTCAACTGCAAACCGAACCGCGGGGGCACCGACAAGTCGTTCTTCATCCTGAACCACTGGCTCCGGCCGAACGGCCCGCCCGACCCGGTCGAGGCGGCCAGGGTCAATGCGAAGAAGGTGCTCACCGCGCGACTGCAGCAGTGCATCGCGCAACGGCTCCAGATCCCCAACGCGGTCGCGGTCGACTTCACTGCCATCGGCGACCTCTACCGGACCGTCAACCGGTTCAACGCGGCCATCGCCCGGCAATCAGGTGTCACGGCGACGGTGTCGAAGGTGGTGCAGCAGCTCCGCGACCGCGAGGGCCTCACCGACTCCGAGCTCCAGGAGCTGAACGCGCTGCATCGGCTCCCGAGGATCTCGGAATCCCGCGCTCGCGCGGTGCTCGGCCCGATCGCCGACGACATCCCGACCCCGCGCGCCCTACCCAAGCTGGCCAGCCCGTGCCCACCGGGGACCCACCCGGCGAGTGAGGCCGCGATCAAGGCCGCCAAGCGTGCCGCCAAGCGCGCCGCGAAGCGCTCCACCACGACCACGACCTCGCCCGAGTCGTCGACCACCACGCCGGCACCGCAGGAGGGCTGCATCCCCGACTGACCTCACGCCGAGGCGCGCAGCTCCTCGATCCGGCGGCTGAGGAAACGCCGCTCGGCGTCGGTGGCGGCGAGCTCGACTGCCCGCTCGTAGGCGGCTGCGGCTTCGTCGCGACGGTCGAGCCGCCGCAGCAGGTCGGCCCGCGTTGCGTGCAGGTACGGGTAGTCGGCGAGCACCGCGCCGGCGTCGAGGGCGTCGACGAGCGTGAGCCCGGCGGCGGGACCATCGGCCATCGCGACAGCCACCGCGCGGTTGAGCTCGACCACCGCCGAACCGGTCATGCGCGCCAGCTCCCCGTAGAGCACCGCGATCTCCTTCCAGTCGGTGTCGGCCGGGGTCGTCGCGGTCGCGTGGCACGCGGCGATCGCCGCCTGCACCTGGTACGGACCCGGACGGCCGCGGCGCAGGGCCTGCTCGAGCAGCTCCCGGCCCTCGCCGATCGCGGCCGGGTCCCACCGGGAGCGATCCTGGTCCTCGAGCAGCACGAGGTCGCCGGCGTCGTCGACCCGGGTCGCGCGCCGGGCGTCCTGCAGCAGCATCAGCGCGAGGAGTCCCAGCACCTCCGGCTCGTCGGGCATGAGCTCCGCCAACGTGCGGCCGAGCCGGATCGCCTCCCCCGACACGTCGGGCCGGAGCAGGTCAGCACCCGCCGACGCGGCGTAGCCCTCGTTGAAGAGCAGATAGAGCACCGACAGCACCGCGTTCGTGCGCTCCGGCAGCAGGTGCGCCGGGGGCACCCGGTACGGGATGCCGGCATCGCGGATCTTGCGCTTCGCCCGCACCAGCCGCTGCGCCATCGTCGGCTCGGGCACGAGGAAGGCCCGGGCGATCTCGCCGGTGGTGAGGCCGGCGAGCGTGCGGAGGGTCAGCGCGACCTGCGCCTCGACCGACAGCGCCGGGTGACAGCAGGTGAAGATGAGCCGGAGCCGGTCGTCGGTGACGCCGCTCTCGTCGCTCGACCGGGGTTCCGGCGTCGGTGGCGACAGCATCGCGGCCTCCCGGAGCTTGGTGGCGCCCGACTGCTCACGACGGAGCCGGTCGAGAGCACGGTTGCGTGCGGTGGTGGTGAGCCAGGCACCGGGGACGCGCGGGATGCCGTCCCGGGGCCAGCGTTCCAGCGCCCGGGCAAAGGCATCCTGCGCGCACTCCTCGGCGAGGTCCCAGTCGCCCGTGACCCGGATCAGGGTCGCGACCACACGACCCCAGTCCTCCCGGAACGCACGGGCGACCGCGACCTCCACCGCGTCGGGCACGTTCGACTACAGCTCCGGCTCGACGGGTCGATTCCGTTTCGCCGTCCCGCCCTCCGGGCACGGCTCCACTACATCTCCCAGCTCGACGGGTCGATTCCGTTTCGCCGTCCCGCCCTCCGGGCACGGCTCCACTACATCTCCCAGATCGGGCGGACCTCGATCGATCCGTGGCGGGCGCCGGGGATCTTGGCGGCCACCTCGATGGCCTCGTCGAGGTCCTTGCACTCGACCAGGTAGAAGCCCCCGAGCTGCTCCTTGGTCTCGGCGAAGGGACCGTCGGAGGTGACCACCTCGTCGTCGCGGACCCGGACGGTCGTCGCGGTGGTCACCGGCTGGAGGCGCTCACCGCCCTGGAGCACACCACGCGCCCCCATCTCCTCGCCGAAGGCCATGTAGGCGGCCATCTGGGCCGCGGCCTCGTCCTCCGACATCTCCGCCTGGCGCTTCTCTTCGTCACAGATCAACAGTGCGTACCGCATCGGTGCCTCCTCGGCATGGGTCGTTCGGGTGCTTCCGACCCCACGACGAACGGGATCCGGCCGGATCGACACCAGCCTGGCAGTTTTTCCCGCCCGACCGGATCCGCGAACCGACGCCGCCGTCAGGCGTGAGCGCGGTGACGCATGCGGAGCGCGCGCGGGTGACCGTCCACCGGCGCCGGGCGACCGATGAACGCCAGCACCACGACCAGCCCCGCGAACGCGAACACCGCGTCGACCTTGAAGGCGACCGCGATGCCGTCGGTGAGCGACGACTGGCTGGTGACGAGCGCGGTGTTGAGGCCGAGGCCCACCGCGCCGCCCGCGATCTGGCACATGTAGACGAGCCCGCCCGCCAGGCTCGACCGTGACGGATCGAGCGCGGTGACCGCAGTGGTGGTGATGGCGGAGTAGAAGAGGCCCACCCCCACCCCGAGCACGATCATGCCCGGCACCAGCCCGGCGTACGTGGTGTCGGCGTCGAGGAACGACAGCAGCAGGATGCCGATCCCCAAGCAGGCGGCGCCGGCGGCGACGACGACCCGGCCGCCGACGCGGTTGTAGAGCGAGCCGGCGACGAACGACGTGACCGCGAACACCCCCATCAGCGGGAGCAGCCCCGCACCCGCCCCGAGCGGTGAGTAGCCGAGCTGCTTCTCGAAGAACTGCGGCACATAGAGCAGCGCGGAGAAGAAGATCGCCGACATCAGCAACGTCGCCAGGCACGACGCCGCGAACACCCGGTTGCGCAGCACGTCGCTGGGCACGAGCGCGCCCTCGCCCTGGTTGCGCTCGAACCGGAAGAACGCGAGCAGCAACGCGGCGCCCACGACGAACAGCGCGACGATCACCGGGTCACCGAAGCCCTCGGTGGTCCCCTCGTCGAGACCGATCAGCAGGAGCACGATGCCGATCGAGACGAGCGCGATCCCGCCGTAGTCGATGTGCCGCTCCGCCGACGCCTCCTTCGTCTCGGGGACCCGCCGGGCGGTGACGAACATCGCGAACGCGGTGATCGGCAGGTTCACGAAGAACACCCACCGCCAGCTGAACTCGTCGGTGAGGAACCCGCCGAGCATCGGCCCGACCGCGTTCCCGAGCCCGGCCACGCCCAGGATGAGCCCACCGGCGAGCCCGGCCTTCGAATCCGGGAGGAGCGCGTAGGTCATGCCCAGGATCGCCGGCCACATGAGCGCGCCGCCGACGGCCATCAACATGCGCGCCGCGATGAGGAGGCCCACGCCGGGCACCAACCCCGCGAGCAGCGAGAACCCGGCGAAGATCGCGGCGCCGAGCATGAACATGCGCTTGCGCCCGAACAAGTCGGCCAGGCGGCCGCCGGTGACGATGAGCACGCCGAACACCAGCGCGTACCCGTTGATGACCCATTGCGCCTTGGTGAGGGACGTCGACAGGTCGCGCTCGATCTCGGGGATGGCCACGCTCAGCGCGGTGAAGTCGTTGGCGATGACGAACACGCCCAAGGCCATCGCGACGAGCGCGAGCCACGTGTTGCGGTCGATGTGCTCGGAGTCGGTCGGGGGCTGATCACCGGCCATGACCGGGTTTAGCTTGTCACACCGAGTGGGGTGACACGCGTGCTTCCTCGTCCGGAGGGTCGGCGACCAGGTCCTCGACGAGCAGGTCCATGAGCAGCCCGTCGTGCCACGTGCCGTCGGGCCCCCGCTCCGAGCGGCGCGTGATCCCGACCGGCCGGAACCCCACCTTCGAATAGGCGCGGATGGCGGCATCGTTGTCGGCGGCAGGATCGATCTCGATGCGGTGGTGCCCGTGGATGGTGAAGAGGTGATGGGCCAGTGTGCGCACCGCGTCGCTGCCGAGCCCGCGCCCCTGGTGCGCCGGGTCGAGGTAGATGTCGATCGACGCGTGGCGGTAGTCAGGCTCTTCCTCCGCCTGCCACTGGATCCAGCCGATGACCGCACCGTCGAGCTCGATCGCGTAGCCGGTCATGCCCGGCTCGGCGAGGTCCTCCTCAACCGCGGCGACGAGGTCGTCGCCGCCGCGCCAGTACGCGTACACCTCCGGTGTCGCGCGGATGCGCGCCAGGCTTTGGATGTCGTCGCGCACGGCGGGGCGGAGCCGCACCGCGCAACCCTCGATCGTGTCGACGTCGCCGTCCACCCGGCGAGGGTATCCCGGCGCGTTCAGGGTGTCGCGTTCGCTGCCGTCGAGGGCAGGATCATGGAGCGGATCGCGGCGGCGTCCTGTGTGTCGGCGCCGAGCAGCGCGACCAGCCGCGCTTCGATCGACTCCGGCGTGTCACCCAGGGAGGCGGCGAGCTCCACGAGATCGTCGTGACGGAGCGAGGGCGCGGTGACCGGACGACCCGAGCGCATCTCCACCACCATCGAGAGGTACTCCTGCAGCAATGCTTCGAGCGCGTGCGGGCCGGCGACCTCGCGTGCGCCGTCCGGCGTGTCGTGGACCAGCACGCGGAGGCTGTATCCCGGCGGGAGGAGATCGAACACCGACACGCTGCAACCGTGCGCGAGGGCCCCGAGCTCGGCCTCCGTCGGCACGTCGTCCCCACGCTCCAGGCTCGCGATCCGCCGCGGCGAGAGTCGAGCGGCCCGGGCGAGCTTTCGTTGGGAGAGCCCGGCGCGACCACGGGCCGTTTCGAGGAAGCGTCCGAACTCTGCATCCGCGTGGGTGGTGGCGCCGTTCGTGTCCATACGGCCGTTTTCATCGTCGCTCGAAGTGGCCCGCTTGACCCTTCGATCCGAAAAAAGAGTCAACCGCGTCGTGTGGTCCGCCGAAGCCAGAACGTCTGGGAAGTACGTCCGCTTCGGGTGGTCTGAGCGAGGCCGGTGAGGGTCGACATGGGTGCGAAGAAGAACGCCAAGCTCGCCCATCAGAAGGCCGTCGAGCGCCTCGCGCAGCTCGACGGTCTCGTGGCGGATGCCGCCACCGTCGCCGAGCAGCGACTGGCCGCGCTCGACCAGCTCGCGAGCCGTACCGGCGACGCGGCCGACCAGGCGCTGGCGACATTGCGGGAGGCCACGCAGGCGGTCGAGCGCGGCCTGGCACGGCTCGACCACGTCATCACCGACGCGGCGGTCGTTGCCGAACAGCGACTGGCAGCGCTCGACCAGCTCGCGAGTCGCAGGGACGACGCGGCCGACCAGGCGCTGGCGACCCTCCGAGACGCCGCCCAGGAGACCGAGCGCCACCGGGCGGTGGCAGAGGAGACGTCGGCCGGGATACGAGCGACCGCCGCGGATCTGGAAGCCCACACCCAGCAGCAGCTCGCCGGGTTCGACCGAGTCGCCCAGACCGCTGCCGCGCAGCTCGAGTCGCGACGCGAGGCGGCCGAAGACGAGATCGCCGCTGCCGTCGACCGCGCCGTCGACCAGGTCCGGGCCGAGGTCGAACAGGTTGTCGGCCGCCTCGACCGGTCGCGCGTCGCCGCGCTGGCCCGCATCGAGGCGTTCGACGCCGAGCTGGAGCGCCGGATGCAGGAGCTCGCCTCGAGGCCATCCCCTCCTGTGATCCCCGCGACCGCACCGCCGCCTGACGAGGCGGTCGCGCCGGACACCGAGCCGGTGGCCGTCGTCGCCGAGAGCGACGACATCGACGAGACCGACGCGATCGACGAGACCGACGAGAGCGACGAGAGCGACGAGAGCGACGAACCCCTGTGGGCGCCGGGACCCATCGAGGCGCCACCGGCGGCCGCGGTCCAGACCGAACGCGCGCCGTCCACCACGCTCGTCGCCGAGCTGCCGGGCAGCACCACACCGGTCGTCGTGCAGACCTCCGGCGCGCAGATGACCGCATCGCTGACCCACCTGACGCGCAGTGCGGCGGACGGTTGGGTGCGCGTCGAGGTCGTCCACAGCTCGGAGAGTGGACAAGCCACGAGTGCGCTCCGGCTCACCGTCTGTGACGCCTCGGGTTGGTGGGAGTACCACCTGATCCCCGGCATCGCTTCTGCGCTCGCTCGCCCGTCAGTGGTGGTCGACCTCGCCGAATTGCTCCAGGCCGTCGAGCTCGATCGGCATGCGGGGGATCTGCTGGAGATCGAGGTGGCCGGCAACGTCACCGTCGGCGCCGTGCTCGTGTTGGGGCGGACCTCCCCGATCCCAAGCCTCTCGGGCGAACGCCGCAAGATCGAACGAGTCCAGCTCGGGCGCGCCACCGGCGATGGGCTCGTCCTCGATTCCCAGATCGGTCGGCTGGTCGTCCCGTCGCGACTCGCCTCGTTCCTGCGGTCCCGACGCGCGGAAGACGTCGATCTCGTCACGATCGACGGGCGGCCCTGCCTCTCGGCACAGATGCCGAGCCAGGCGTCGGGTTACTCGGCGACGATCGTGGCGCCGTTGAGCGACGACGAAGGCGCTGGAGAACCGGCGGACGAACGCCGCGCCGCGGCAGCCAGCCCGATCAGCGAGCTCGTCGGCGCGTTGTCCAGCACGTCTTCTCCCGACGAGCTCACGTCGATCGTCGCGAACGGTGTCGGGTACGCACGTCGCCGCGCGGCGGCCCATCCGTCGCTGCCCGCCGGACTCATTGCCGAGATGCTCCGGGAAGGGACCGAGGCGATGCGAAGCGCCGCCGCGTCGAACCCGAGCATCCCCGTCACGTCCATCGAGCGCGCCGCCTCCGACAGCGCGCCGGCAGTCCGGGCCGCGATCGCCGGAAATTCCAACGTTCCGCCGGCGATCCTGCTGCGCCTCGCGCGCGACGACGCCAGTCAGGTGCGCTCGCGGGTGGTGGGGAATCCAGCGCTTCCCGCCGAGATGCTGGTGCTGCTCGCCGACGATCCGGACGCCGGCGTGCGTGCCGCGGTGGCCGCGCACGAACGTTGCCCCGTCGACACGCTGGTCACGATGGCGCACGATCCCGATCCCGCGGTCTGCGCGGCGGCAGCCCAGAATCCGATCTGTCCGGTCGAGCTGCTCGACCAGCTCCTCGCCGTCGTGCCGGAGGTCGTGCTCGCCAACCCCCGCGCGCCGGAGCATCTCCTCGTTGCCGGGAGCCAGGTCCGCGCGCGACACCTGCGGGCCGCCGTTGCCGGGAACCCGTCCACCCCCGTGCGTCAGCTGCAGCTCCTCGGGCGGGACCCCGATCCGCTCATCGCCAGTGCGCTCGCCTCGAACCCGAGCACACCCGCGAACGTGCGGCGTCGAGCCCGTCGTCGGAGCGAGCGCGCCGAGTCGGAGCTCGGGTTCGACGCCGACGCGACGGAGACGCACCCCTCGGCCTGACGGCTCGACGGCGCGCATCCGGCGGAATCACGCGACGGGCCAGGTCGCGTGGACCGTCGACGTCCAGAACGCGACCAGGAGCGTGCCGTCGTCGGCTTCGGACGGCTCCAGCCCGGTGGGCGGTCCACCCGCGAGCTCGGCGCGCAGCGCGGTTTCGACCGCTTCGGCGTCGGACTGCTCGGTGTACGCGATCGAGATCGGCATCCGGGTGCTGGCGGTCGCGCCGTAGGTGAGCTCGTGGCCCTCCGGCAGCAGACCGACGAGCTCGGCCTCGAGGCAGGCGCGACCGTGCGACGGGTCCAGGCGACGGTGCAGCTCGTCGAAGGTGTCGCGCACGTCGGCCGACGGCGTGATGAGGTCCGACAGCACCACCCGGCCACCCGGCCGGCACACCCGGGTCATCTCCTCCACCGCCCGGACGGGATCGCCGATGTGGTGCAACGCCGCGAGGCAGTACACGAGGTCGAAGGAGTCGGCGACGAAGGGCAATGCCTCCGCGTTGCCTTCTTGGAGTACGACGTTGCGCACGTTCGCCGCGGCGAGGCGCGCCGCCCCGAGGGCGAGGAGCTCCACCGTCAGGTCGAGGCCCACCACCAGCCGCACGTCGGGCGCGACCACCTCGGCCGCGTGGCCGGCCCCACACGCGACGTCGAGGGCGACCATGTCGGGGTCGAGCGGCTCGAGCCGCTCCACGACGCTGCCGCCGGGGCGACGCACGAACGGTGAATCCGGTCCCGAGAACAGGCCCACCTGACGGCTGAAGGACGCGCGGACGACGTCGTCGTGGTCGGTCATGGACGCACTGTTACAGTCCCGCGCCGTGCGGGGCACCGCCTCAGCGGCCAAGGATGCGGCCATTCCGGTCGCCATGCGGGCAGGATCACCGGTGCGCGCCGGTGCCTGGCCCGAGGACGGCGACGACCTGGTCGCGATCTGGCACACCCACGAGCTGCACCAGCTGCTGTACGCGTTCGAAGGCGTCGCCGAGGTGGAGACCGCGGGTTCGCACCATCTGCTCCCACCGCAGCAGGCGGCATGGATCCCGGCCGGGCTCCCCCACCAGACGACGCTGCGCAAGGTGCGCACGGTCGCGGTGTTCTTCGAGCCGTCGATGGTCGAGGACCGCAGCGACCGCGTGCGCGTCCTGTCCGCTCGCGCCCCGGTGCGCGAGATGATCGTCTACGCGGCGCGCTCGGCGCATCGACCGACCGGCCAGCGATCCCACCGCCGACGCCTTCTTCGCCGCGCTGGCACTGCTCACCGCCGAGTGGCTCGAGACGGAGGAGATGCCGCTGCGCCTGCCGACGAGCTCGTCGCCGGTCGTCGCCGCGGTCATGGAGTACACGCAGGCACACCTCGCCGACGTCGACGAGCTCGCGGTGTGCGCCGCCGTCGGGCTCTCGGAGCGGTCGTTGCGCCGCCAGTTCCGGGCCGAGACCGGTACGAGCTGGCAGGACTACCGCACCACCAGCCGGGTGATGCGGGCCATGGCCCTGCTCGCCGAGCGCGAGCGCACGGTCCTCGACACCGCGTCCGCGGTCGGGTTCGACAGCCTGAGCGGCTTCGACCGGGCGTTCCTGCGTCTCACCGGCGAGCGCCCACGCGAGTTCCGCCGCCGCGTGCAGGCCTGATCCCGCTCGGCCGGTGCTCCCCGACCATCTGGCCGCGCAGCTGTTGACCGGCCCGCCGGCGCGTGACCCGGTGACGGTCGCCGAGCGGCTGCTCGCCATCCAGGCCCAGGACCTGCGCGGCGCCCTCCTCGCGGTGCGGGCCCGCTCGACCGGCCTGTCCCGCAGCGACGTGGAGGACGCGTGCACGCGTGACCGTTCGCTGGTCGTCACGTGGCTGAACCGCGGCACGCTGCACCTGGTGCGCGCCAGCGACTACCCGTGGCTGCACGCGCTGACCGCGCCGAGGACGCGTGTCACCAACGCCCGCCGGCTCCAGCAGGAGGGGGTGGACGAGCGCGCCGCCACGCGCGGCGTGGGGGTCATCGTCGACGCGCTCGGGCGCGAGGGCGCCTTGACCCGCGAGCAGCTACGTGAGCGGTTGGACCGGGTCGGCGTGCGCACCGCGGGCCAGGCGCTCGTTCACCTGTTGCTGCGGGCGAGCCTCGAGGATCACGTGGTGCGCGGGCCCTTCGTCGGCGGCACCCAGGCCTACGTCCTCACGAGTGACTGGCTCGGCGACGTCGAAGGCGTCCCCCGGGAGGAGGCGCTCGCCCGGCTCGCCCGTCGCTACCTCGCCGGGCACGGGCCCGCCGACGATCGTGACCTGGCGAAGTGGTCCGGCCTCCCGCTGGGCGATGCACGCGCCGGGCTGCGCGCCATCGCGGCCGAGCTGGTCGAACGACCCGAGGGCGGTGTCGAGCTGCGCGGCCGTCGCCGACGCGCCACGCGGCGACCTCCAGCCCGGCTCCTGGGTCAGTTCGAACCGTTGCTCCTCGGCTGGCGGTCGCGCACCGAGGTGCTCGGCACGCACCAGGGCGTGGTCACCGTGAACGGCCTCTTTCGCGCCATCGCGCTCGTCGACGGCGAGGCCGTCGGCACGTGGCGCATCGAGCCCTCGGCGGTGGAGCTGGCGCCGTTCGGGCCGCTGGTCGAGTCGGTGGTGCGTGCGCTCGAGCGCGACGCGGCGGACGTGCTGCGCTACCTCGGGCTCCGGTCGCGACCCTTCGAGATCCGTGAGCCTCGAGGCCCGCGTTCGAAGACCGGCGGCGCGGCCGCGTGAACGTGGCCGGCCGGGCCGGCGGCACCTGGGCCTGAAGCACGTCGATCCGGGTTTCGGGCCCGCCCTCCGGGGTACACGCGCGGGGTCCCGACCGGCACCGCACGGGGAGTCGCGGCATGAGCCCTCGTTCGCCATCGGCTTCACGAACCCTTGACACTTCCTTCACTCAGCCGGCGGACAGTCGGGCGAACATCGCCCGATGAGCCTCTCCTCGGTACAGACCTTCCGCTGGGTGATGAGCGGCCTCGCGCTGGGCGCCGGGGTGGTGCTCGTGGCGACCGGGCACACGGTGGTCGGCGCGGTGATCGGCGGTCTCGCCCTCGTACGGCTGGCCTTCCTGTGCTCGATCGAGGCACGACGCCGCCGGGTCCGCGCCGCCGCCGCTCGGGGCGGTGCCGGCAACGACCCCGTGCTCCGCTCGCTGGCGCGGGGGCAGTTCGAGGTGGCCGCGGGCGCGATCGGCACCAGCCCGTCGGAGGTGCGCATCGACTTCGCCAACGGGAGGTCGATCGCCGAGATCGCCGCGGCGCGTGGCGTCCCGGTGCAGCGCGTCGTCGACGCGGTCGTCGCCGACGCCGCGGCCAAGCTGGACCGGGCGGTCGCGGACGGGCGCACGTCGTCCACGATGGCGGCGCGCGTCAAGACCCGGCTCCCCCGGTGGGCGACCCGGCTGGTGAACGGGCACCGCCACGACCTCGGCCGGCGACGGGCGGGCGCGTTCGGCTGACCTGTCGTACGCTCCGCCCCGTGCAGGAACACCACTACGAGATCGAGCTGGAGGCCACCCCCGAAGCGGTGTGGGAGGTGTTCTGGTACCGCGGTCCCGACAAGCCGAAGCCCGAGCTGGTCACCATCGACATCCTCCACCCCGGGAACGAGATCGGCGAGGGACTGGTGCGCCACTGCACCTTCCCCGTCCCGAAGATCCTGGGCTCCGGCGGTGTCGGCCAGTCGTGGGAGTGGGTCACCCAGGTGAAGCCGTGCGAGTCGTGGAAGTACGACGCCATCGGCAAGCCGCTCTGGTCGCGCGCCGAGGGCCACATCCACCTCGACGACCTCGGCGGCCGCACCCGCGTGCGCTTCATCGAGAACTACGAGACCTTCAACCCGTGGATGCGGCGGGTGGGGCTCGAGCGCTGGGTGCACGAGAAGATCTCCAGCGACAACGACACGTTCTTCGCCGCCATCACCCGGGGGCTCGAGTTCCACCGCGGGCGCAAGGCTGGCGCCGCGTCCCCCGCGCCGACGGGCTGAGCTGAAGTTGCACGAGTTCCCGGAGCCGTTCGCACACACCGACCGCAACCAGTTGCGCCGCGTCGGCTGACGATCCTCATGGTCGACGCGCGCGTGCTCGCGGAACTGGGCGCGGCGACGCTGGGCGAGTCGGGGGCGCGCCGCATGCACCCGCGCGTCAAGCCGGCGTGGCCGGGGGCGCGGGTGGCCGCACCCGCCTACCCCGTCCGCTGCAGTCCCGGTGACAACCTCGGCATCCACGTGGCGGTGACACTCGCCCCCGCGGGGTCGGTGCTCGTCGCCGACATGGGCGGCGCGCGCGACTTCGGCTACTGGGGCGAGGTGCTCACCACCGGCGCGGAGGCGCGCGGCATCGCCGGCCTGGTGATCGACGGTTGCGTCCGCGACTGCGACGCGCTGGCGGGTCACGGGTTCCCCGTCTTCTCCACCGGCCTCGCGCTCACCGGCGCCACGAAGGCGCAGCCCGGCTCGGTGGCGCGGCCGGTCACCGTCGGCGACGTCGCGGTCGAGCCCGGCGACTGGGTCGTCGGCGACGTCGACGGCGTCGTCGTGGTCCCGGGTGCAGCCGTCGACGACGTGCTCGCCGCCGGACGCGCACACGCCGAGAAGGAGCAGGCCCTGTTCACCGCGCTCCGCGACGGCGCCACCACGGTCGCGCAGTTCGGCCTCGACACGGGACTGATCGAGGGCGCGTGACGCGCCGCCGGGGTCAGTGGGTCGTGTAGTCGATCTCGCCCGCACCGGCGACTGCGACCGCGAAGCAGAAGCAGTGGATCGGTGCGTGGTCCGACACCGGGCGGAGGCTGTGCACCTGGTCCGGCGGGATGTGCACGAGGTCGCCCTGCCCGATCTCGCGCGTCTCACCCGCGATCGTCATCAAACCGCGCCCGGAGGTCACGTAGTAGAACTCGTGCGTCGGGTGCGAGTGGGGATCGACCTCCCCGCCGCCCGCCACCTCGAACTCGCTGACCAGCTCGAGGTGACCGCCGGCGGTGATCTCCTGCATCTCGCGGGGCGACACCAACCACCAGACGGGTACCGTCCCGTTGTGCTCGACGACCGGCGCGACTTCCTCGATCGAACGCACGTCCATGGGGCCAGCGTAGAGGCCTGCACGCGAAGGGGACAGCCTCGTGTCTGACGAATCGCTCACCGTCACCGCCCACGAGTTGACCGCGTCCGCGTGGGCGCCGTTCGGATGGCTGCCGCGCGCCGACACCGATCCGCGCGACGGCGACGACACACTCCACTTCGAGTGGGCCGACGCGCACCTCAACACGATCGAGCACACCTCGGACGAGGTCGAACGCGCCGCCGACGGCCTGCGGTGCGCGGTGATGTTCCGTCACGACACGCACACGCAGGTCCTGACCCCGCTCGACGCGCGGTCGGTGCTGGGGGTGGCACCGGCGTCGGTCGACTTCTCGACACCCGCTGACGCGGAAGCGATCCGCGCGTTCGTGGTGGAGCCGGGCGAGACCTTGGTGCTGCACCGCGGCACCTGGCACTGGGGCCCGTTCCCGGTGCACCCGGCGACGTCGGTGCGTCTGCTCAACGTGCAGGGACGTCGCTATGCCGAGGACAACGCCAGCGTCGACGTGACCGGGCGCACCGGCCGGATCGTGGTGGTGGTCAGCCGGTAGCGGCCGCCGGCGCCGACCCACCGGTCCCGAGGCGGCCTTCGAGGGCCAGCGTCACGAGGTACGACACCACCACGCCGACGATGATCAGCGGGCCCACGCCCAGGCCCGAGCTGACGGTGAGAGACGTGGCGATGATCACGGAGGACAGCGGCAGCTTGAGGAACGCGACGACCATCACGCCCATCCCGACCGCGACCGCGGGTGCGAGCGGCAGCCCGGGCAGGTGGGACGCGGCGACGCCGCCGGCGGCGCCGAGGAAGATGGCCGGGAACGTCGGGCCGCCACGGAAGCTGCCGAGACAGGCGCTCCACGCCAACCCCTTGCACACGAGCAGGACGCCGAGCGCGCCGAGTGACCACGCACCGGCCTGGTCGACGAGGCCGGGCAGCGCCTCCTGACCGGAGAACAGCACCTCGTTGGCGCCGTGGGTCGTCGTCTCCACGAAGAGGATTGCCAGCAGCGCCACCGCGAGGCCGGCGGCGGGGATGAGCACCCACGGTTGCCGCGGCACGATCTTCGCCCCGGCCAGGCCGAGCCGCTTGATCACGAACGTGAGCAACGCACCGGCGAACCCGAGCGCGATGGTCCACCCGATCTGCTCCCAGGTCGGGTGGGCGAAGTGCGGCAGCTCGAGCGGTTGGAGCGCGTACGCGCTCGTGCTCAGCCCGGTCCAATTCGCCATGCCGATGAAGACCAGGGAGCCGACGCCCGCCGCGATCAGTCCCGGGAGCAGGATGAGCGGGAGCGTCGCACCACCGAGGCCACTCGCTTCGATCACGAGCACCGCGGCCACGATCGGGGAGCCGAAGATCACCGAGATGGCGGCGAAGCTCCCCGCCGCGGCGAGCACCATGAGCAGCTGCGGTGGCGCGTCCCGCTTCGCGAGCGTCACCGCGAAGATCGCCAGGCCACCGCCGATCGCGATCAAGGGCGCCTCGGGACCGAGCACGAGACCAAGCCCGAGGGTCGCCAGCGCGGCGAGGGCGATGCCCGGGACCTCGGCCGGCTGGGTGCTGCCCACCTGCAACCCGTGGGCCGGTACGTGCCCGCCGTTGCCGGGCAGCTTCACGATCGCGAACGCGACCGGGAGCCCCGCGAGCACCAGCACCGGGATCGGCCACCACGTGGGCACGGTGTGGAAGCCGAGCGCGTCGGGCAGGTCGCTGAACACCGCGAGCTGGATCTGGTGGACCAGTTCGAGGAACCCCCACGAGGCGAACGACACGAAGAGACCGACCACCGCCGCGAACGCGAGCACCACGACGAAGTTGCGGCTGCGGAGAACCGCCTCGGGATCGAGGGGCGGCGGCGCGGGCGCGGGCGTGTCAGGGGGACGTGTCGTGTCGGCCATCTGGTGCGATCGCGTTCTCCCGGGGCCCGGTGCCCGCCGGGAAAAGTATCAGGGACGCGGCGGAACCGGACGCTCCGTGCACGCGGCCGGCACGACGAGCGCGAAGAACTCGTCGAGCAGAGTGGTGTCATCCTCGTCGATCGCGCACGACTCGGCGATGCCCCAGGTTGCAGCGTCGAGCAGACCGGCGAAGGTGTTCGCTGGGATGGTGAGGTCGAACCCGACCGCGTCGGTCTGCTCGGTGATGAACGCCGCGAGCGTCGCGCGCGTCGTGCGCTGGTGCTCAGCCAGGCGCGCCTTCACCGAAGGGTTCCGCAACGCATAGAGACGGACCTCCATGTGCAACGCGAGATCGTCGGTGCCACCGATGACCGTCCCGCGCCACAGCGCGGCCAGGTCGGCCGGCTCGAACTCGCACTGCCGCGCGAGCCGTTCCGAGAGTGTCCGCAGCCGCTCGGCGAAATCGCGGTCGGCAACCGCGAAGAACAGATCCTCCTTGCCGCCGAAGTTCTTGTAGATCGCGCCGCGGGTGAAGCCGGCGGCGGCGGCGATCTCCTCCAGCGAGGCGCCCTCGTACCCCCGCCGGGCGAACACCGCGGCCGCCGAGCCCACGAGGGTGTCGCGGGTGAGGGCCCGCCGCCGCTCCGGGGTCCAGCGCTCGACCGGTTGCGGCTGCATGACATCGTTGTACCATGGATACGCTAACGTTTTGTAGATACATCGCCGTATCTCAGCGGGAGGAGCCCCAGATGCGAACGTGCTGGATCGATCGGCGGCGCACCGGCGCCGCCGGGCGCGTGGCGACCGTGCCGCCCACCGGCGGTGTCGCCACCCCGCTCGGGCCCGAAGCCGCGGCCGAGGTGTTCGCCTGGCTGAACCGTCAGCTGACCTGGCAGTCCCGGCTGGCCGACCTCGAGGGGGCGCTCAGGACTCGCCGGCGAGCTCGAACGAGTTGACGTACATGATCCGCAGGGCCGGGTGCACCGCCCACGCCTTGCACTCCGGCGTGTCCCAGGCGCCGAGCCGGGCCTCGAGCATCGGCCGCATGCGCTTGAACGTCACCTCGGCGTCGGGATCGTCGAACTCGTAGAAGTGCAGGTAGCGCGGGTCGCCGCCGGTGGCGTTCTCGTAGGGCGTGATCATCGTGAAGCCGGGGACGCCGGCCTCGACGATGTGGTTGAGGTGCACGAAGTCGCCCCAGTCGCGCAGCGCCTGTGCCTCGGGCGGCGTGGTCGGGCTGATGAGCACCAGCGACAGCGACACCGTCGGCTTGCCGGTGAGGCGCCCCTGCCCCGGGCGCGGCGTACGCACGAAGTGGTGCCCGGCGATCCCCTCCGGCGTCGACGGGGGGACGAACATCGGCGTGCACTCGTACACGCCGAGGGTGTCGAACTCGGGCAGCACGCGGTGGCAGGTCGGGCCGGTCGCGGTAGACGTTGCGCCACCAGGTGGCGCGCTCGACGCCCGGGAGCGCCCGCACGTCGCCGACCCGTTCCTTGGCGTAAGCGTCGGGCGTCGCTTCGGTCATCTCGAGGTACAGCACGGGGGTCTCGCGGTCTTCCATGCTTCCTCCTCTGCTCGACGTCGAGACCCTACCGGGCCGCGGACGGCGAGCGCGCCTGCCGCGAGTCGTAGGGTGCGGTGACGCCGGACGGGACGAGGGAGCGCGCGATGAGTGGGGTCGTGGTGGTCACGGGCATCGGAGGGATGGGCATCGCGTGCGCGCGCCGGCTCGGTGCGGGACGCGAGCTCGTCGTCGCCGACTTCGACGAGAAGAAGCTCGAGCGCGAACGGGCGGGTCTCGCCCGCGACGGCTTCTCCGTCACCGCGCAGCCGGTCGACGTCTCCGATCCCGGATCGGTCGGCGAGTTGGCTCGGGTCGCCGCCGGCCTCGGCGCCCTGCGCACGCTCGTGCACACCGCGGGCCTGTCGCCGACGCAGGCGAGCGCGGAGCGGGTGCTCGAGGTCGACATGCTCGGCACCGATCACGTGCTCAACGCGTTCCTCGACCAGGTGACCGACGGGACGGTCGCGGTGTGCATCGCGAGCATGGGCGGTTACGTGGCAGGGCTGAGCCCGGAGCACGAGCACGCGCTCGCGGTCGCGCCGACCGACGAGCTGCTCGCCACGCTGGGGCCGGTCGATCTCGACGACTTCGGCTCGACCTACGGCATCGCCAAGCGGGTCAACCAGCTCCGCGTGGAGCAGGCGGCGACCCCCTGGGGTCAGCGGGGCGGACGGGTGGTGAGCGTCAGCCCCGGCATCATCTCGACCCCCATGGGCCGCCTGGAGCTCGAGGAGGGCGCGAGCGAGCAGATGCAGGGGATGCTCTCGATCTCGCCGCTCCCCCGCATGGGCACCGCCGAGGACATCGCGTCGGCGGTCGAATGGCTGGCCGGCCCGGCGGCGTCGTTCGTCACCGGCTGCGACCTCCGGGTCGACGGCGGCGTGACCGCCGCCATCCACGGCCTCGGGCCGGGCGTCAACGCCGCCGAGCACCTCGACTGACCCGGGCGGTCACTCCCACTCGATCGTCGCGGGGGGCTTGCTCGAGATGTCGAGCACCACCCGGTTGACGTCCTCGACCTCGTTGGTGATGCGGGTGGAGATCCGTTCGAGCACCTCGGTCGGGAGGCGCGCCCAGTCGGCGGTCATGGCGTCCTCGCTCGTGATCGGCCGCAGCACGATCGGGTGCGCGTAGGTGCGCCCGTCACCCTGCACACCGACCGAGCGGACGTCGGCGAGCAGCACCACCGGGAACTGCCAGACGTCGCGCTCGAGCCCGGCCGCCTCCAACTCCTCGCGGGCGATGGCGTCGGCCTCGCGCACGGTGGCGAGCCGCGCCGCGTCGACCGCGCCCACGATGCGGATGGCGAGCCCGGGACCGGGGAACGGCTGTCGCCACACCATCGACTCGGGCAGGCCGAGCTCGAGCCCCACCGCGCGGACCTCGTCCTTGAACAGCGCCTTCAGCGGCTCGATCAGCTCGAACCGGAGGTCGTCGGGCAGGCCGCCGACGTTGTGGTGGCTCTTGATGCTGGCGGTGCCACTGCCCCCGCCGGACTCCACGACGTCGGGATAGAGGGTGCCCTGCACCAGGAACTCGACGTCGCCGTGACCCTCCGCGGCGATGATCTGCGCCGCGACCTCCTCGAAGGTCCGGATGAACTCGGTGCCGATGATCTTGCGCTTCTGCTCGGGATCGGTGACGCCGCGCAGCGCGGTGAGGAACTTCTCGGAGGCGTCCACGACCTCGAGCCGGATGCCGGTGGCGGCCACGTAGTCGCGCTCCACCTGCTCGCGCTCGCCCTTGCGCAACAGGCCGTGGTCGACGAACACGCACGTGAGCTGGTCGCCGATCGCGCGGTGCACCAGCGCGGCGGCGACCGCGGAGTCGACACCACCCGAGAGCCCGCACAGCACGTGACGGTCGCCGACCCGGGCGCGGATGTCGGCCACCGCGTCGTCGATGATGTTCTCCGTGGTCCACGACGGCTCGATGCCGGCACCGTCGTAGAGGAAGCGCTCCAGCATCGTCTGCCCGTGTGCGGTGTGCATCACCTCGGGATGCCACTGGAGCCCGAACAGCTGGCGATCGGGGCGCTCGAAGGCGGCGATCTCGGCACCGGACGTCGCGCCGGTCACCGCGAACCCGGGCGGTGCGACCACGACTGCGTCCCGGTGCGACATCCACACCGGCTGCTTCGCGGGCTGCCCGGCGAACAGCACCGCGTGCGACTCCACGGTGGCGGTGGTGCGCCCGTACTCGGCGCCCTCGGTGCGCTTCACCGTGCCGCCGAGTGCCTCGGCCATGGCCTGGAAGCCGTAGCAGATCCCGAGCGTCGGCACGCCGGCGTCGAACAGCGCGGGGTCGACGTTGGGCGCACCGTCGGCGTACACGCTGGCCGGACCACCGGAGAGGATCACCGCCGCCGGGCGCTTGGCGAGCATCTCGGCCACGGGCATCGCGTGGGGGACGATCTCGCTGTAGACGTTCGCTTCGCGCACGCGGCGGGCGATCAGCTGGGCGTACTGGGCCCCGAAGTCCACGACGAGGACGGGTCGCGGGTGCGCCGGCTCACCGACACGCTCACTCATGCTTCGGCTCTTGGCGGCTTCGCGGCCGAGCCGCTGGGCTCCGCTCGCTGCTCGGCGGGGTACGCGCCGCGCGGACGCTCACTCATCCATCGAGATTACACGGCCCTACTCGGCAAAGGCTTGTCGCCGGGACCGTCGTCCTGCAGCAGCGGCCACCCGAGATCGCGCACCTGCGGGCGGTGGCCTACCGGATGCTGGGCTCGCGGGCCGAGGCCGACGACGCGGTGCAGGAGGCGTGGTTCCGCCTGAGCCGGTCCGATGCGGACGAGATCGACAACCTGCGTGCCTGGCTCACGACCGTCGTGGCCCGGGTCTGCCTCGACATGCTGCGGTCCCGTCGTTCGCGCCGCGCGGAGCCGTTCGACGCGCCGGTCGCACCCGCGCCGGCCGACGCGACGACCACCGGGATCGATCCCGAGCGGGAGGTGGTGCTCGAGCGCGACGAGGGCACCCAGGTCGCAACCGCGCGAGGCGGCGAGGAACGGTGCGGCCGCGCGCGTGTGGGCGCAGGGCGGCGAGCCGCGCGTGGTCTTCGGCCTCACCTTCGCGGCCGAGCGCATCACCGCGATCGATCTGCGCGCCGATCCAGAGCTGCTGCGCGAGCTCGAGATCGAGCTCATCGACGGCTGAGCGTCCCGTACGCTGGATGCACCGCAGCTGCCGAGCCGGGAAAGCGAGACGATGGCCAATCCGACGCTGAACGAAAAGCGTTTCGAGGCGATCCAGAAGGACGACGAGGCCGGTTGGGCCGCGCCGGTGGAGCTGGCCCACGCCGAGGCGACCGGTGCCCCGCCGCCCACGCGCGTCGCCCACATGACCGCCAACGGCGCCTTCGCCCGCACGTTCGCGCTCTTCCTGCTCGTCCTCGCCGGCGGCGTCGTCGGGTGGTCGCAGACGGAGATCTCCAACACCACCAACCAGGTGGACATCCCCGGCTGGTCCTGGATCGCCCTGTTCGGCGCCTTCGCGCTGGCCATGGTCTGCGTCTTCCGGCCGAAGTCGGCACCCGTCCTGGCTCCGCTGTACGCACTGACCGAAGGCGTCTTCCTCGGCGTGATCTCGAAGGCGTTCGAGATCCGATGGGACGGCATCGTCTTCCAGGCCGTCCTCGCGACGATCGGCGTGTTCTTCGCCACCCTCGCCCTCTACGTGTTCGGCGTGGTGAAGGTCACCCGGCGCTTCCAGATGGTCGTGCTCGGCGCCACGTTCGGGATCTTCTTCCTCTACCTGTTCGGCGCGCTGCTGTCCCTGTTCGGCGTCGACGTCGTGTTCTGGAACCAGCCGACCGCGCTCGGGATCATCATCAGCATCGTGATCTGCGTCGTGGCATCGCTCAACCTGTTCCTCGACTACGAGTTCATCCGCCAGGCGTCGATCAACGGCGCGCCGAAGTACATGGAGTGGTACGGCGCGTTCGGCATCATGGTGACGCTGGTGTGGATCTACCTCGAGATGCTGCGCCTGCTCTCGCTGCTGCGGCGCTGAGCCCGCTCGCTACCCGATCAGGACCGGCAGCTTCTCCCAGCCGCGCACGGTGCTGGTGTGCGCCTGCTCGGCGCGCTCCCAGTCGACGTCCCACTCCGGGAAGCGGTTGAGCACCTCGTCGAGCGCGACGCGGCCCTCGAGCCGGGCCAGCGCGGCACCCAGGCAGAAGTGGATGCCGTAGCCGAACGAGAGGTGGTGGTCGATCTCCCGCTCGATGTCGAAGCGGTCCGGGTCGGCGAAGTGCCGCTCGTCGTGGTTGCCCGCCGCGGTGAGCAACACCATCACGTTGCCGGCCTCGACCTTCTGCCCGTAGTGCTCGACGTCCCGCGAGATGTACCGGGACTGCACCGGTGACGGCGCCTCGATCCGCAGCAGCTCCTCGATCGTGTTGGGGACGAGGCTGCGGTCCTCGACGACCTTCCGGCGCTCGCCGGGATTCTCGGCGAGCAGCTTGCCCATCCAGCCGATGA
This sequence comes from uncultured Actinomycetes bacterium, assembly GCA_963819475.1. Classification (GTDB taxonomy): domain Bacteria; phylum Actinomycetota; class Acidimicrobiia; order IMCC26256; family DASPTH01; genus DASUAS01. Next base: position 1,097,785 of record CAWFWE010000004.1, on the reverse strand, counting down.
GGCGCGTCGTCGTCTCGTTGCCGGCACCGGCGAGCAGGCCGACGTACCCGAGGATCTCCTCGCGGCTGAGCGTGCGCGTCACGCCGGTGTGGTCCTCGAACTCGGCGTTGAGCAGTTCGGTCATCAGGTCGTCGGACGGGTGCTCGGCGCGCCAGTCGATGTATTCGGCGAACGCTTCGTCGGCCAGGGACACCAACGTGTCGTTCGGATCGGGTGGCGCGCCCTCCTTCAGGCGCATGCCGGAGTCGAGGCGGTCGCGCAGCGCCTCCTGGTCCTGCTCGGGGATGCCGAGCAACATGCCGATGGTGCGCATCGGCATCTGCGCGCCGAGGTCGCCGATGAAGTCGAAGCCGCCGGCGCCGACCAGCGGGTCGAGGCTGGCACTGCAGAACGCCCGCACCTTGGGCTCGATCTCGGCGATGCGCCGCGGCGTGAACACGCGTGAGAGCAACGACCGGTGGATGTCGTGGGTGGGCGGGTCCTCGAAGAGGATGCTGCCGGGCGGGATGTCGACGCCCATCTTGATCATCTCGAGCACCGACCCGCGACCCGAGAGGTAGGTGCGCCAGTCGACCGAGCACCGCTCGACGTCCTCGAACCGGCTCACCGCGTAGAAGTCGTACTTCTCGTTGTAGTAGATCGGCGCCTCGTCGCGCATCCGCTTCCACACCGGGTACGGGTCGACGTCGATCTCGAAGTCGTAGGGGTCGTAGTAGATGTCGTCGGGCATCGTGGCCTACTTCCAGGTGAGCATGAGGTCCTTGACGTGCCGGAGACCGGGTGGATACTCGAGCACCTCGTGGCCAGGCTTGAGTCGGTACTCCGGGATGCGGCGGTGCCACTCCCGGAGGGTCACCCGCAGCTCCCGGCGGGCGAGGTGCGACCCGAGGCACCGGTGCACGCCACCACCGAACGCGATGTGCGGGTTGTCGGTGCGGTCGAACCGCACCTCCATCGGATCACCGAACGTCGCCGGGTCCATGTTGGCGGCGCCGTAGTTGGGGACCACCGCGGTACCCGTGTCGACGCGCGTGCCGCTGGGCAGCTCGACGGGACACGTGGCGAGCCGCGGCACGCCGCCCGCGACCGGTGATTCCCACCGGAGCAGCTCCTCCACCGCGATCGGGATCACCGACGGGTCGTCGACGATCATCTGGCGGTGGTCGGGGTGCTGCGCGAGGAAGGCGTAGGAGCACGTGAGTGTGTCGCTCACTGTGTCGAGGCCCGCGATGAGGAAGAGGAAGCAGATGTCGAGGATGTCATCGCGGGTCAGCTTGTCGCCGTCGATCTCGGCCGCGACGAAGCGCGTGATGATGTCGTCGGTGGGATGCTCGGTACGCGCATCGATCAGGTTGCCGAAGTACTCGTAGATCTGCTCGCCGGTCGCGTTCATCACCCTCATGCGGGCGTCGACGTCGACCAACGCGTCGGGATCCTTCTTCTCGGAGTGCAGGATGCCGTCGCGCATGTCGAGGAACATGCGCATCTCGTCCTCCGGGAGCCCCATGAGCCCGAGGAACACCGACGAAGGGAACAGCTCCGCGAACTCCTCGGTGAAGTTGCACTCGCCGCGGTCGATGAACGTGTCGATGAAGCCGTTCACCCGCCGGGTGATGTCCTCTTCCTGCTCGTCCATGCGCTTCGGCGCGAAGAGCGGGTCGAGCAGCTTCCGGTACTTGGAGTGCTGGGGCGGATCGACGTTCAGCGGGATGAGCGGGCGCACGTTCCCGAGGCTCATCTCGACCCGCGACGAGAACTCGTCGGCGTGGCGCAGCACGTACTCGGTGTTGGCCCGGTTGAAGCTCAGCCCGAGGCCCTCCATGGCCTCGACGTACCCCCCCTGGGCCATGATCTCGAGGTAGCGCGCCTGCGGAGCGGCGAGGTCGTACATCGCCGCCATCCCGAGCTGCGCGTCGATCCCCGACCCGTGACCGGTGTCGTCGGTGGCCTGGCTCATGGTTCCCTCCGTCGTCACGTGTATTGCACGCGCACGTGCCTGGCGTACTGGTCGGGATCGATCTCGACGTCCTCGAGCACGTGGAAGAACTCCGAGGACGCCATCATCAGACGTGCGCCCTCCAGCTGGAGCACGGGGAGGTCGGCGACCGGCGTGCCCGGAAGGTCGCGCAACACGAGCTTTCCGTCGACCCGTTCACATGTCTCCGGCTTCATGGTCTGGTGCAGCGTGACCAGGAACGGTCCCGCGTCGAACCCCTCACCCGACACGGCCGGGAGGAACTTGTACCAGAACTGCAGCACCGGGTAGGGCGCCGGTACCGCGAGGTCGCCGGTGACGTCGCCGATCACCTCGATGATCGTGACGCCCTGGCGCGCCACGCTCGCCTTCACGTGGTCGCCCTGGCGCTCGAACTCGAGCTGCGCGAGCTTCTTCGGTTCGCCGTTGCGCTCCCGGCTCGGTGACACCGCGGTCTCGAGGTCGATGGGCATGACCGCGCAGAACTGACCGAGCTCGTCGCCGTACTTCGCGTCGAGGAGGAACGAGCACACGATCTCGTGGAGGTGCCCGCCCACCTCGATGCGGGTGAAGTGCACCCGCACGCGCGGTTCCGGCGGCGCCGTGAGCGGGGGCGGCAGCACCTGCGCGTGGACGTCCGGATCGGTGAGGTACGTCACCTCGAGGCGGAGGTTGGCGGGGTACGGCACCGTCTCGCCGCCGTGCACCGGTTCGGGCTCCTGGACCCAGCGGTTCTGCGTGGTCATCTCGTCCTCACACGTCGGTGAGCAGGGCGCCGGCTTCCTCACCGGTGAGCCACGGTCGTCCGGCCTTCTTGAACGGCTCCCAGCGCGCGGGATCGGCGGTGCCGGTCTGGCCGAGGTCGGTGGTGGTCGGCCCGATGCGGTCGGCGATCGTCTGGAGCCGCGCGCGGTCGAAGCCGTAGAAGTCGACCTGGTTGAGCCCGAGGATCAGTTCGGTCTCGTCGACCGGGATGTCGTGGAAGCGCTCCTTGAGGAACTCCCGCGTGTACGGCCACGTCCCTTCGGGGTGAGGGAAGTCGTTGCCCCACATGATGTTGCCGACGCCGATCTCGTAGCGCCGACCGAGCTCGCGCCGCCGCGTGTTCGACGCGCCGATCTTCACGTTGCGGTCGAAGTACTCGCTCGGCAGCATCGTGAGGATGCCGCGCGTGTTCACCATCTTCCGCATGCCGTGCTCGCGCATCGCCATCATGTCGGCGCGCCACAACAGGTCGGCGGCCCAGAAGCACCCGGCTTCGGTGACGGCCATCTTGAGCCGCGGGAACCGCTCGAACACACCGGTGAGGAGCATGAACCACAGCGGGCGCGCGGTGAAGAACACCGTCTCGTAGCCGTACACGCTCATCCACCCGCTGACCTCGCCGTAGTCCTCGCGGGGCGCCGGGCCCGAGTGGCAGTGCACCGGCAGCCGGAGCTCCTCGCACACCGACCAGACCGGGTCGTAGCGGTAGCTGGTGTACGACTCGTGGCCCTCCCAGCGGGGCGGGATGATCACGCCCCCGGTGAGGCCGTCGGCGTGGGCGCGGCGGATCTCGGCGATGGCGCCGTCGAGGTCGTCGAGGATGGGGGCGACGATCAGGCCGGCGCGCCGCTCCGCACTCGCCCGGCAGAGCTCGGCCGCCCACCGGTTGTACGCCCGCGCCCCGGCGAGCAGGTGCTCGGGGCTGTGGGTGACGACGGGGTTGAAACCGGCGCCGAAGGGCGCACCCATCGTGCCGGTGACCGCGTCGGGACCGGGGAACACGACCTCGGCGGCCACGCCGTCGCGGTCGAGCTCGCGGTCGCGGGTGGCGGCGTCCCAGCCGCCGCGCAACCCGACCTCGTGCAGGCTGTTGCCATCCTCGTCCTGCCCGAACCATTCGGCCTGGAAGTCGGAGTCGCCGGTGAAGTCTCCCGCGGCGACCGCGGCGGCGCGGCGCTCCTCGAGCATCCGCTCGCGTTCGGCCAGCTCGTCGTCGAAGTCGGCGCGGAACCCGGGGTCGAGGAAGTCGCGGTACGCCGGCGCGTCGGGTCCGGCGTGGCAGTCCGCAGAGATGACGAGGTAGTGCTTCACGGGCAACCCCCCGGCTCGCCCCGCTGCCGTCAGCTTGCCACAGCCGCCGAACGGGCTCAGACGTTGGCCGGTGCGTGGTCGCGGAAGGCCATGCTGGCGGCGCCGTCGGGCACGACGTCGAGGCCCGCCATCACGTCGTCGACCCGCGGCCCGAACCGTTCGGCCAGCGGCGCGAGCTCCTCGAGGTCGAAGCCGTAGACCGCGGCGGCGTTCTCGCCCAGCATCGCCCGCACCTCGGGCTCGGGCACCCCGCCGAAGGTCATGCGGATGGCCTCGCGCGAGAACGGCGTCGTGCCCTCCAGGTGCGGGTAGTCGGCGCCCCACATGATGTGGTCGACGCCGATGCGGTGGCGGCGCGCGCAGTCGTCGCGGTGGAGGAAGCTGGCGGCCACCATGCAGTTGCTGTGCCAGTACTCGCTCGGCATGCGCTCGAGCAGCTGCGGGTCCGCGAACCGCATCACGCCGACGTTGCCCCGCGCGATCTGTGCGTAGAAGTCGTCCATCACGTCGAGCGCGTCCCGGATCCAGCCACTCCCCTGCTCGGCGAGCACGAGGCGGAGCGCCGGGAAGCGGTCGAACACCCCGGCCAGGATGAACGTCCACAACGGGCGGTGCGAGAACCAGGCCGTCTCGACGATCCACATCGAGAGCGATGCCGGGTGCTCGCCGTAGTCGGGTGAGCTGCTGCCGCCGTGTGCGTTCACGTTCACGCCGCGCTCCTCGCAGGCGCGCCACACCGGGTCGTACAGGCGTGCGTGCAGCGGCGGGATCGGCGCGTCGGGCGGGACGCCGGGAAGCAGCACACCGCCGCGCAGGCCGTGGTCGGCGATCCAGTGCACGTCGCGCACCGCCTCGTCGACGTCGTTCAGCAGGATCTGGCCGATGCCGGCGCGCCGCCCGGGGAACTCGGCACACCAGTCGGCGAGCCACCGGTTGTGCGCACGGAGGCCGGCGAGCCGCAGCTCGAAGTCGTCCGGGGACGGTGCGAGGGCGACGAGCGAACCGCGTGGATAGAACGGCGGGATCGTGTTGGGGAACACGACCTCCCCGACGACGCCGTCGGCCTCGAGCTCGCGCATGCGTCGGGTGCTGTCCCAGTTGCGGTTGGCGTCGGGCTGCACGAGGTCGCCGTAGGGGCTCACGAAGCTGGCCGCCCACTCGTCGAACGCGTCGTGGTAGCGCGCCTCCAGGAACGGTCGATAGTCGAGGAGGTCGGCGCCGGCATGGCAGTCGGCGGAGATGACGGTGTACCGATCCACGGGGTTACGGTACCGCTATGCGGGACCTGGCGGGCAAAGTCGCGGTCGTCACCGGCGGCGGTGGCGGGATCGGTCGGGCGTTGGGCGAGCGGTTCCTCGCCGAGGGGATGCGGGTCGTGCTGGCCGACATCGACGGGCCGCTGCTCGACGCCACAGTCGCCGAGCTCGGCACCCGCCACGACGACGTCGTCGGCGTCGTCACCGACGTCTCCCTGCCCGACTCGGTCGAGCAGCTGCGCGACGCCACGCTCGAGCGCTTCGGCTCGGTGCACCTCGTGTGCAACAACGCCGGTATCCCCTCGGGTTCCGACGGCGCGTTGTGGCAGCACCACGTCAACGACTGGCGGTGGGCGGTCGACGTCAACGTGTTCGGTGTGATCAACGGCATCAACACCTTCGTCCCTGTGCTGCTCGAACAGGGCGGTCCCGGGCACGTCGTGAACACGTCGTCGTCGAACGGAACCTTCGCGCCGCTGTCCAACAGCGCGGTGTACGCGACGACCAAGGCCGCGGTCACCACCATCACGGAGTGCCTCTGGGGCCAGATGCGGTCGGCCGACCTCCCGGTCCAGGTGTCGTTGCTGCTCCCGTCGACCCGCACGCCCGGCGCGCTCAACACCGGCATCTGGCGACCGGGGCGCAACCGGCCCGACCGCTACGCGCGACCCGGCCAGGCGCCCGTCGAGGGTCGCGACGCCCTCACGCCGTTCGTGGAGCAGCTCGAGCGGCACGGGCAGGAGCTGACCTTCGCACCGCTCGAGGAGGTCGCCGACATCGCGCTCGACGGGATCCTGGCCGACCAGTTCTGGATCTACCTGCCGGGCGAGAAGTCGGCCGAGACCGTGAACGCGCGCGCCGCGTCGATGCGCGACGCCGCGCCGCCCGAGTACATGATCGCGCCGTCGCCGTGGAACGTCCCCAAGACGTGAGCGCGTCGGAGGAGCGCGCGTTCCAGGACCAGATGCCCGACAACTTCTGCTGGGGATGCGGCGCCGACAACCCCGACGGCCTCCAGCTCAAGAGTCGGTGGCAGGGCGACGAGTCGGTCGCCACCTGGCATCCGCACCCCGAGCACGCAGCCGGGCCGCGCCACTTCTTGAACGGGGGCGTCATCGCCACCCTCCTCGACTGCCACGGTGTCTGCACGGCGATCGCGCGGGCGTACGAGCGCGACGGCCGCGCCATCGGCTCCGAGCCGGAGATCTGGTACGCCACTGCGTCGATGAGCATCGAGTTCCGACGCCCGTGCCCCATCGACCTCCCGGTGACCCTGTACGGTCACGAAGTGGCCACCGAGGACCGGTTCACGACCGTCGAGTGCACCCTGGGATCCGACGGCAAGGTGCGAGCACGGGCCTCGGTGCGCGCGGTGCGGGTCCCCGAGAGCTGGCGCCACGGGACCGAACGGGCCGGCTGATCCCCGGGGCGCCGTCTCCGCCGTTCACGAAGTGGTTACCGGTCGCTCACCTCACCGACGTACCGTGCGGCCGTGACCACCCACGAGCACCGCTTCGTCGACCTCGACGGCGCCCACAACTTCCGGGATCTCGGTGGGCTCCCCACCGGGGACGGCGGGACGACCCGGTTCGGCGTGATGTTCCGCAGCGACGCCCTCCACCACCTGCAACCGACCGACGTGGAACGGCTGATGGACCTCGGCGTGCGCATGGTGATCGACCTGCGGTCCGGCGTCGAGCTCGAGCGCACCGGCCGCGGCCCGCTCGAGGACACACCCATCGGCTGGCTGCACGCACCGCTGTCGCACGGTGGCGCGGTGCTCCCGCCCGCGCTCGCCGAGGGCGACCTCGGTCGTCACTACGTCGAGAGCCTGGCCGACCGCACCGAGACCCTGACCGAGATCATCACGCAGCTCGCCGGTGTCGGGAACCTGCCGGCGGTCTTCCACTGCACCGCGGGGAAGGACCGCACCGGCATGGTCGCCGCACTCGTCCTCTCGCTCGTCGGTGTCGACGACGAGGTGATCGTCGAGGACTACACGCTCACCGACGAGCGCATGGTCCTGGTGATGGAGCGGATCCGGGCCGAGGGCGACTTCCCCGAGCCGCTGGCCCCGGTCGCGGCGAGCGTGGCCCGGGCGGAGGCGTCGTCGATGCAGACCTTCCTCGCCGCGCTGGCTCGCACCCACGGTGGCACCCAGGGCTGGGCCCGTGCGGCGGGGCTCGGCGACGACGTCCTCGACGCGCTGCACGAGGTCCTCGTCGAGGCCCCGCGAGCCTGACCACCGCGCGACGCCGACAATTCACCCATCGGGCGGTCGGGCGTGGGCCGGCGTTCACCTGCGCGGTCTACGGTCACGATGGTCTGCTCGAGGTGGAGGGCTGACGTCATGACCGAAGCGATGCTCGGCAGCAGCACGGCCCGGATCGGCGTGATGCGGTTGCAGCTCGGGCCGTTCGCGTCGGAGCGCACGCTCCTCGGTGCACTCGGTGATGCCCTGGTGCGCAGCGGGCTCGTCGCCGAGACCGTCGACCTCGTCGCCACCGACGCCGGCCTCGTGCTCGTCGCCGAATGCGTCGTCCGCGACGCCTCCGAGCTCGTGCACGCGCTCCGCGAGCTCGTGGTGACCGACGAGCGCCGCCGTTGGCCCTGCTCGCTCGCCGGTTGACGCACGGCCGGCCCTCCACAGCCTGTTGACCGCCGCTCACGGAACGTTGACCGCATGTTCACGGTCTCGTCGTTGGCGCGCGGTGCGCCAGCTGCGAAGGTGGCCCCTCCATCCGCCGACGGAGGGAGACGACATGCGCTTCGCCTTCACGCTGTCCCGATCGGTCGAAGAGTGCAACGAGACGCGCGCCCGCCGTCACGGCTACGTGCTTCGTTGTCGTGAATCGCGGGGGCACGACGGCGCCCACCGGTGGACGCCGGAGCTGGCGCGCGAGCACGACGAGCCGCGCCCGGAGCCGGCCGGCGTCCTGCGCGCGCTCGATCGACGGGTCCGGTCGACGATCCGCATCCGCCGCTCGGCGTGACCCACCGGGGAAGGGTCAGAACACCTCGGGAACGAACGTCTGCTCCTCGATCGGCGCCCGGACGTAGGTGTCGGGGCCGCGGGGCGGCAGCTCGAGCGGCGCGGACGTGACGTCCTCGTACTCCACCTGCGCCAGCAGGTGACTGATGCAGTTCAGCCTCGCCCGTTGCTTCTCGTCGGCGTTGACCACCCACCAGGGCGAGAGCTTGGTGTCGGTGTAGCGGAACATCTCGTCCTTGGCGCGCGAGAAATCGGCCCAACGGGAGCGAGCCTCGAGGTCCATCGGGCTCAGCTTCCAGCGCTTCTCCGGGTCCACGATGCGCGCTTTGAACCGGCGCTCCTGCTCCTCGTCGCTCACCGAGAACCAGTACTTCACGAGCACGATGCCGGAATGGATGAGCATCTCCTCGAAGAGCGGGCAGGAGTGGAGGAACTCGCGGTACTCGTCGTCGGTGCAGAAGCCCATCACGTGCTCGACGCCGGCGCGGTTGTACCAGGACCGGTCGAAGAGCACGATCTCACCGCCCGACGGGAGGTGCTCGACGTACCGCTGGAAGTACCACTGTGTCTTCTCCTTCTCGGTGGGCGTCCCCAGCGCCGCGACCCGCACCACCCGCGGGTTGGTGCGCTCGACGATGCGCTTGATGGTGCCGCCCTTCCCGGCGGCGTCGCGGCCCTCGAAGAGCACGCAGAGCTTCAGCTCCTCGTGGCGCACCCATTCCTGCAGCTTCACGAGCTCACGCTGCAGGCGCTCCATGTGCTTGTCGTACGCCTTGTCGGAGAGCTTCGCCGGTCGGGGCTCCAGCGCCTCGTCTGGGTGCTCGTGGTGGGACATCTGCGACAGGGTACGCGGGAACCGTGCCGGCGCGAGCAGGGCGGGCGCAACTCGTACCGAGGAACCGGGGACGAACCGGGAAGTCTCCCGGTGCGTCGGTGCCGGGTGCCGTCGTACCGTTGCCGCCATGGCGAACCCCACACCTAAGGCACTCCAGGACGCGGCCACCGCGCTCCGAACCCAGGCGCAGGCCGCGCAGCAGGCGCTCGACGCGCGCAACCGCCAGCGTGAGAACGAGAACGCGCCGGCCATCGACAAAGCGACGCAACGACTGGATGCCGCGGAAAGGGCGGTGAAGTCGGCGCAGAGCCACGCCGATTCCGAGTGGGACCGGCACAACGACCTGCGGCAACAGGCGCACAAGCTCCAGGGCGAGGCGCAGCAGGCGGCCCAGCAGGGCGACACGGCCAAAGCCGCCGACCTGAACCGTCAAGCGACGAACGCCAGCCTGGGTGCCGACGACGCCGAGGCGCGCTACCGGCGTGCGTACGACGACGTGAACGCCGCCAACACCGAGCTCGACGAGGCTCGCAAGGGGATCACCGAACCGGGCTCCAGTCCCGCATGGTCGATCCCATGGACGCCGAGCGGCAGCTCGACCTCGTGAACCAGAAGGCCGATTTGCTCGCCCAGGCCGGGCGCAAGCTCGAGCTGGCCACCACCATCGACAACCCGGTGGAGCGGGCGACGCTCGAGCTCGACGCCGAGAAGCTGCTCCGCAACACCGGCGGCATCCAGATCATGACCAACGAGATCACCAAGGCCACCGGGCAGGAGATGCAGCTTCCCGACACCGACCACCTCGCGACCGACGCGACGTCGACCAATGACACCGATCTCATGGATCCGTTCGCCGACGCGACCGCGCCCGACGCCGGCGGCTTGTCGAGTGCCGGCGCGCCCGATGACGCGAACGACGTCGCCGTGGCCGCAGCACCCGACGACGCGGTGACCCCGGCCGCCGCCACGGCCTCGACCGACGACCCGCTCGGCGCGTCGCCCGGCGATGCGACCGCCGCGACCGCGACCACGACGCTCGAGCCGGCGGCGACGGACACCAGCGGGTCGGCCGACCCGAGCGACGTCGCGCTCGGCGATCCGGGTGGCGCCGACGTCGCCGCCGCGGCACCAGCCTTCGACGCGCCCACCGTCGCCGACGCCGGCGCGAGCGACTTCGCCGCCGACCCGGCGGCCGACGCCGGCAACGACCTCGGCGACTCCTCCGGCGACGACGCGGGGTTCTGACCGGCACGGCCCCAGCCGTTCGACGGAACCGGTCGGCGGTCGTGCCGTCGACATCGCCTCACGCCCGGAGCGCGCGCACCGCCTCGCCCACAGCACCCACGATCCGCTCGAGCAGCGCGCGCGAGGTGCCGAAGTTGAGGCGCACGTACTGCTCGCACCCGGGTCCGAACGGCGGTCCGTCGCTGAGCCCGACCCGCGCCTGCTCGAGGAAGAACGGAGCAGGGTCGTCGGTACCGAGCGCCGAGCAGTCGAGCCACGCGAGGTACGTCGCCTCGGGCACCGCGCCGACGACACCGGGTACGTGCTCGGCCAGCAGCTCGGCAAGCCGACGGCGGTTGCCGTCGAGGTACGTGCGGAGATCGGCCAGCCACGGCCGGCCGGCGCGGTACGCCGCGACGGAGGCCGCGACCCCGAGGGGCGCCGGGCCCGGCGCCTGCAGCAGGGGAAGCGCCCGCCACCGCGCCGAGTCGGCGTGGTTGGTGGTGACGACCTGCGCGCACTTGAGACCCGGGATGTTGAACGCCTTCGACGCCGAGGTGACGGTGACCGCGTGCTCGGCGGCGGCGTCCGACACCGTGGTGTAGGGCACGTGCCGTCCGGGCGCGTAGACCAAGGGCGCGTGGAGCTCGTCCGCGATCACTCGCGCCCCGTACCGATCGACGAGCGCGGCGAGCTCGCGCAGCTCGTCCGCGGTGAACGCGCGCCCGGTCGGGTTGTGCGGGTTGCACAGGAGCACGGCGCCGGCGCCCGCCCGTAGCAGCGATTCGACGCGGTCGAGATCCAGGGTCGCTCGGCCGCTCGCGGTGGCGAGCGGGGCGGTGACGACCTCGCGACCGGTGAGCGCCACCACCTCGAAGAACGGCGGGTAGGCCGGCGTGGGGACGACGACCTGCGCACCGGGTGGGACGAACACGTCGAGCGCGGTCGCGATCCCGGCGAGCACGTCGGCGACGGCGAAGATCCGGGCCGACGGGACGACCCACCCGTGCTCGGCGGCGAGGAACTCGGCGCAGGCCGTCGTGAGCTCGGTGAGGTCCCCTCGACGTAGCCGAAATCCTCACGCTCGACAGCCTCGAAGAGCGCCGCGCGCACGACCGGCGCGGCGTCGAAGTCCATCTCCGCCACCCAGGCGGCCAGCACGTCGGACCCGTAGAGGGTCCACTTCACCGTGCGGCGCCGACGGAGCCGCACGACGTCGACGTCGTCGAACACGTCGTTCATCCCATCCTCTGGCCGCGGCGCGCGACGCCGCCCTCACCGGCGACGCTAGACGGGTGCTGCGCCGGCGGCCGCCGAGGATCGCGAGCGCGAGGCGCGGTGCTCAGGCGCGGCCGAGATCGACGCGTCGCAGGAGCTGCGCGTTGAGGGCCACCACGACGGTCGAGAGGCTCATCAGCACCGCACCGACCTCCGGACCGAGCGTGATCCCGGCCCACGCGAACGCGCCGGCGGCGAGTGGGATGGCGACGACGTTGTACCCGGCAGCCCACGCCAGGTTCTGCACCATCTTCCGGTAGCTCGCGATCGACAACCGGATGATCGACACGACCGCCCGGGGGTCGTTGGAGACGAGCACCACGTCCGCCGACTCGATCGCCACGTCGGTGCCGGCGCCGATCGCGATGCCGACGTCGGCCCGCGCCAGGGCCGGTGCGTCGTTGACGCCGTCGCCGACCATCGCCACCGACAGTCCCCGCGCCTGGAGCGCGGCGACCTCGGCATCCTTGTCCTCCGGGAGCACCTCGGCCAGCACCTCGTCGACCCCGAGCTCCCGGCCGACCGATTCGGCGACCTGGTGCGCGTCGCCGGTGATCATGATCACCCGCTTGCCGAGTCGGCGCAGCTCGGCGATCGCCTCCTCGGCCTCGGGCCGGACCTCGTCCTCGAGCGCCAGCGCCCCGACGACCTCGCCGTCGCGCAGCAGGTAGAGGATCGACGCACCCCGCTGCTCCCATGCCGCCAGGGAAGGCCGGAGCGCGTCCGCCGCCGCCACCCCTCGCTCCCGCAGCAGTGCCGGTCCCCCGACCGCGTAGGTGTCACCGTTGACCCGGGCCTCGACCCCGCGTCCGGTGATGGCGCGGAAGTTCGCCGCGCCGACGAGTTCCCGGGTCCGGCCGGCGGCTGCGACGATCGCCTTGGCCAGCGGGTGCTCGCTGTCGGCCTCCACCGCCGCGGCGAGCTGCAGCACCTCGTCGTCGTCGAGACCGAGGCCGACGACGCCGCTGACGACGTGCTCGCCCTTGGTGAGGGTGCCGGTCTTGTCGAAGAGCACCGCGTCGATGGTGCGCATGCGCTCCAACGCCAGACGGTTGCGGATCAGGATGCCGGACTGCGCGGCGAGCGCGCTCGACAGCGAGATCACGAGCGGGATGGCCAGCCCGAGCGCGTGCGGGCACGCGATGACCAGCACGGTGACGGTGCGCACCACCGCCTCGTTCATGTCACCGCTCAACGCCCACGCCACGAACGTCACCAGCCCCGCGCCCGCGGCGACGTAGAAGAGCAGCGCCGCGAACCGGTCGGCCAGGGCCTGAGCCCGGCTCTTCGAGGCCTGGGCCTCGGCCACGAGGCGCTGGATCCCGGCCAGCGTCGTGTCGTCGCCGACCGCGGTCACCTCGACCCGGATCGCCGAGTCGACCGCCACGGTGCCGGCGACGACGGGATCACCGACCGTCTTCGGCACCGCCCGTGACTCGCCGGTGACCATCGACTCGTCGAGCTCGGCGTCGCCGTCGACCACGACACCGTCGGCCGGAACCCGCGCTCCCGGACGCACGAGCACGACGTCGCCCGGGCGGAGGGCGTCCAGCCTCACCGTCTCGGTGCGGCCGTCGGGCCCGACGCGCTCCGCCTCGTCGGGCAGCAGCTCGGCGAGCGCCTGCAGCGCCGACTGCGCCTGGCCCAGCGCCTCCATCTCGAGCCAGTGGCCGAGCAGCATGATGCTGATCAGCGCGGCGAGCTCCCACCAGAACTCGAGGTCGAACCAGCCGAGGCTGGTGGCCAACGACGCGACGTACGCCACGGTGATGGCCATGGCGATCAGGAGCATCATCCCGGGTTGGCGGCGCCGCAGCTCGGCGACCCCGCCGGCGAGGAACGGCCATCCGCCCCAGAAGAAGATGATCGAACCCAGCACCGGCCCCACCCAGTCGATGCCGGGGAAGCTCAGGTCGTAGCCGAACCAGTCCATGACCATCTCGCTGGTCACGACCACCGGCACGGTCAGCAGGAGGCTCCACCAGAAGCGTCGCCGGAACATGGCGACGTGGTCACCGTGGCCACCGGTGTGCCCGTGGTGACCACCGGTGTGCGCGTGCCCGGCCCCGTGGGTCGTCGGCTGCTCCATCGTCCCGGCCTCCCAGTCGGTCCTTACTCTACCCCCCTAGGGTATTCGGCCGGCAACGTGGGATCAGGCGCCTGCCGTCGCGGACGGTCACTCGCGGCCGATGGCCTCGAACACCTGGAGGCGCGACGCCCGCCACGCCGGGATCACCGCGGCGACGGCACCGGCGACGAGGGAGACGACCGCGAGGACGGCGATGCGGCCGACCGGGATGGAGAAGCGGAAGAGGTCCTCGGGCTCGAGCGCGGACGCGAACACCCACGCCCACACCACACCCAGCGCGAGGCCGACCGAACCGCCGATCGCCGCGATGATGACCGACTCCCACCGGACGGACCGCCGGAGCTGCCGACGCGTCATCCCGACCGCCCGCAGCATCCCGATCTCGTGCGTGCGTTCGTGGACCGACAGCGCCAACGTGTTCACGATGCCGAGCACCGCGATGGCCTCGGAGAGGAAGAGGAGTGCGACCAGGACCCCGAGGAACTGGTCGATGAGCTCCGCCTCGGCATCGCGGGACTCGGCGCGGGTGAGCACCTCGAGGTTGGGGAAGTCGGTGCGCAGCTCGTCGGCGACGGCCGCTTTCGCCGCGGTCACCGAGACCCCGGGCACCAAGTTGGCATAGGCGCGGTAGTCGAGGTCGGCCTCGGGGAACCCGGCCACGAACAGCTCACGCGGCACGAAGAACGGCCGGCCACCCACCACGTCGTCGCCGGCGTAGACACCTTCCACCCGGACGTCGCGCACGCCGTTCGGGAACTCGAGGGGCACCCGGTCGCCACGGGCCAGGCCGAAGCGGGCCGCCGCCTCGTCCGAGACGAGCATCTCGGCGCCGGAGAGCCGGGCCGCCGAGCCGCTCCGCATCACCAGGTCGAACGCGGCCGCCAGGCCGGGCCCGTCGACGGCGACCACCCGTTCCCGCTCGCGTCCGTCGGGGCCGGCCAGGCGCACGGAGCCGAAGCGGAACCCGACCGCGCTGGCCACCTCGGGCACCGAGCCGACCCGGGCCACGACCTCGGGCGAGAACCCGGTGAACTGGGTGGTGTCGATCACCAGCTCGGCTCGGAGCGCCGAGTCCGACGCGTCGACCTGCGCCTTTGCCGACTCGCCGAGGATCGCCACCATCGCCACCAGCGCGAGGCCGATGACGAGCGCGCTCGCGGTGGCGGCCGTACGACGCGGGTTGCGCATCGCGTTGCCGCGGGCGATGGCGCCGGGGACGCCGGCGGCGGCACGGACGGGTGCGCCGAACACTCGCGCGAGCGACCGCGCGAACGTCGCCAGCAGCACCACGATGCCGAAGAGGAGGAGGACCGCGCCGAGTCCGACCGTCCGCAGCTCCGCGATGGTGTCATCGGCCGCCTGCGAGCGGACGATGCCGACGATCAGGATCGGCACGCTCGCGCCGACGAGTGCCGTACCGAGCAGCGCGCGCCGCCGGAAGGTGTCGGCCCGCGCTTCGGGCAGGTCGCCGATGGCGGCCATCGGGGGGATGCGGGCAGCCCGGAACGCCGGCCACAGCGCCGCGCCGACGGTCACGAGGAGGCCGAGCGCGAACGCGAACCCGACGGTGCGCGGGAGCACGACGACCTCGCCGCTCGGGATGCGGAACCCGAGCGAGTCCACCAGCGACATCAGCAGCCGCGCCACGAACACGCCGACCACGAGCCCGGCGGCGGACGCGGTCGCGCCCACGACCGCGGCTTCGAGCACTACCGCCGCGATGACCTGCTGACGCGCCGCGCCCATCGCCCGCAGGAGCCCGAGCTCACGCGTGCGTTGCGTCACGAGGATGGTGAACGTGTTGAAGATGATGAACCCGCCGACCACGAGCCCGAGCGCCGAGAACCCGAGCAACAGGCCGGTGAGCAGATCGACGAACTCACCGACGTCCTGGTTGTTCGTGCGCGCGACGAGGGCGGCATCGGTGACCTCGAAGTCGGGACCGAGCGACGCGCGGAGCGACCGGCGCAGCGTGGCGGCGTCGACGCCCGGAGTGCCCCTCACGTAGACCGCGTCGAGGAGCCCGGGCGCGGCGGCGACCCGCTGGGAGGTGGGGAGGTCGAACGCGGCGAACGACAGCGGACCGGTGTCGGCGCCGTCGCCGACGGTGAAGAGGCCGACGAGCTCGTACGACGCGCGCGGCCCGGCCGAGAGCACGTCGACCTCGTCGCCCACGTGGAAGCCGGCGGCGCGGGCGGTGTCGACGTCCATCGCGACCTGGCGGGCACCGGCGGGCGCGTGGCTGCGTCGTCCGCCGTCGTCCACGAGCCGCAACGGGCCCGAGGCCCGGCCTCCGACGAAGGTGACACCAACGGCCGGGCCGCCCTTGTCGACCGCGTCGCCGTTGCGATCGAGGAACTGCGCGTATCCCTGCACGAAGCCGTTGGCGGCCGCCACACCGTCGGCGGCGCGCACCGCGCCGAGGATCGTGTCCGGGACCCGGCGAGGGTCGTCGTCACCGGCGGCGGGCTCGCCGCGCACCACGACGTCGACGTCGGCGAGGGACTGCGAGAACACCCGCTGGAACGAGCGGTCGAGGGTGTCGGTGAGCACGTACGTCGTGGTCACGAACATGACGCCGAGCAGCACCGCCGTCCCCGTCAGCGCGAGGCGGAATTTGCGGGCCAGCACGCCGCGCAGCGCGACCTTCAGCATGGGCCGCTCAGTAGATCACGCGGACCGTGCCGAGTTACCCGCGCTCCTGGTGCCCATTGCTTCCGGAAGGGACGCGAACGTCCTTCCGGCACTCTGAGCCCTTTCTCACCAGTTGCGGCATCCGTCACTTCGATAGGCTTCTGACACGCAAGGCCGACCACGGCGAGCGCCGTCCAAGGAGTCGCGATGATTCGTCCCTCCGGCGCGGCACTCGGAGAATTCGCTCACGGTCTGTCCGAGGCCCAGCGGTCGGCGTTGTTCGTGGCCGGGCGTCAGCGCACGTACCCACGGAACGCTCGCGTGTTCTGCGAAGGAGACCGCAGCGATTTCGTCGTCGTGATCGTCGACGGCCGGGTCAAGATCGTCGTCACGACGGCGGAAGGTGGAGAGTCGCTGCTCGGTGTTCGCGGCCCCGGGGCATTGGTTGGTGAGCTTGCGGCATTCGACCAGCGACCGCGAGTCGCGAGCGCGGTTGCCCTCGAGCCGTTGACCGTCCGGCTGCTCGCCGCGGACGAGTTCCGGGCGTTCATCGCGCAACAGCCGGAAGTCGGTCTCGAGCTCATACGTGTGTTGATCGGTCGCCTGCGCGAGGCGGACCGCCGCCGGGCCGAATTCGGGGTCTACGACTCCGTGTCCCGGGTCGCACGCCTGCTCGGCGATCTGATCGATGCCCAGCCTTCCGGGCCCGCTCAGATCGAGGTGCGACTGACCCAGCAGGAGATCGCCGGCCTCGTCGGTGCATCACGCGAGTCGGTCGCCCGGGCGCTCGCCGTCCTCCGGAGCCGGCATCTCGTGGCGACCGGTCGTCGGACGATCACGGTCCTCGACCCGGGAGCGCTTCGCTCCGTCGCCGGCTGACCCTGCGGGGCGTGTGACGTCCGTCGCTGCAGGAGTGCGTCACCTGCCACAGACACGTGGGCTCCTCCGTCCCATGCTCCGTGGAGGCAAGCGGATGCACGAGGAGGTCGGCCATGAACCGTTCGGGACGGATCGACGATGACCTGAGGCAGGTGCCGCTCTTCCAGGGGCTCTCGAAAGGTCAACTGCGCATGGTCTCGAGCCTCGGAACCCGGATCACCGGCGCACCGGGCAAGGTCCTCACTCGTGAGGGGCGAGCGGGCAACGAGTTCATCATCCTGCTCGACGGCGAGGTCGAGGTGAGCCGTGGAGGCCGCCTGCTCGCGACGCGCGGGCACGGTGACTTCCTCGGTGAGATCGCGCTCCTGGGTGCCCGACCGCGGACCGCCACCGCGGTCGCCGCCAGTCGCGTCGTCGTCGACGTGATGTCGCGGCAGGAGTTCTGGAACCTGCTGAACGAAGCACCGCAGCTGTCGGATCGGCTCTACCGCGCGATGACCGAACGGCTGACCGAGCACGCCGCCAGGGCCGAGCAGGTCGCCCGGGCTTCGTAGCGCCACCGTCGCCGGCCGCGCACACCGACGTCGCTGCGCCCGACGCAGGGCAGCGATGCGCGACCCGAATCGCAAACGACCGAACTTCCACCGTGGGTTTCCCGCGAGAGGAGCGCGTCATGGGGCAGCGCAGCCGGAAGACGGCACGGGGGCAATGGGCGGCGATCGTGGCGGCGGTGGGCGCGCTGCTCGTCCTCGTCCCGACCGCCTCCGCCGCCGCCCTGCAGATGCACGCGGCGCGCGACCCGGTCCCGGTGGGATCGCCGGCGCCGTCTTCGTCCATCGTCACGGGCGTCTCGTACGGGCCGCGGCCCGAGCAACTGCTCGACGTGCATCTCCCGTCTGGTCGGAGGGGCCCGTTCCCGGTGATCGTCTACGCGCACAGCGGAGGCTGGATCGCCGGCTCCCGCACCAACGTCCCCGAGTTCCTGCTCCGCCAGGTCCGCCGCGCCGGCATCGCGGTGGCCTCGATCGACTACCGGTTGGTGACGACCGCCCCGGACGGTGCGTTCGTGAACTCGTTCCCCGCGCCCGACGAAGACGTCGATCGCGCGGTGCGATTCGTGAGGGCACACGCCGCCACCTGGAACCTCGACCCGCAACGAGTCCTGCTCGCGGGCGCCTCCGCCGGCGGCCACCTCGCCGCGCTCGCCGCCGCCGCACCGGGCGAGTTCGTCGATCCGACGCTCCCGGCCGACCTGATCGGGGTCTCACCGCGCGTCGACGGCGTCCTCGACTTCGTGGGGGTCAGCGACTTCACGACGTTCGGCGCCGCCGGCGGCTGGGCGCCCGGTCTGATGGCTGCGTTCCTCGACTGCCCGGCCGTCCAACCCGAGCGGTGCGACCCCGCCACGATCACCGCCGCCAGCGTGGCGACGCACCTCGACTCCAGCGCGCCCCCGGCGTTCCTCGCCTACAGCATCCACGACGGCCTCGTCCCGCCCGCGACCCAGGGGATCCCCCTCGCCGCCGCCTGGGCCAACGCGCGCGACGTCACCGGGGACACGCCGCTCGCGTCGAGCGGCGTCGCCCTCGTACTGGCCGACACTGAACACAACATCGACGCGTCGACGCTCGACATGTCGGCCATGGAAGCGTGGATCGACACGATCATCGGGCGCACCGCGTCGGGGTCGACTGCTACCTTCGCCCGGGTCTCGAGCGCAACCGCACCCGCGGCGGCGCACCCGCAGCACCACGGGTGATCGCTCGGCCGAACGACATCACTGTCGACGAGGAGCCCGCGTGGCCTTCCGATACGACCCCGAGTTGGAGGCGATCCTCGCCCCGCTGGCGCAGGCGCCGGCATCCACCGGCACCAGCGGCGAGCGCGGCTGGAAGGAGGTGCGGGAGGAGAGCGAGGTCGGTCTGGCGATGCTGAACGACATGTCGGCGCCGGTCTCGGGCGTGTCGACCGCCGACCACGAGGTGGTGCGCGACGACGGCGCCCGCGTCGCGCTGCGGTGGTACGTACCTGACGGGACCGACCGGACGAGCGCGGTCGTGTACCTCCACGGCGGAGGGATGATCTGCGGCTCCGTCGACCTCTACGAGCCCTTGGTCGCGGCGTACGTCGGTGCTTCCGGCGTGCGGATGCTCGCGGTCGACTACCGGGTCGCGCCCGAGCACCCGCACCCGACCCCGGTCGAGGACTGCTTCGCGGGGCTGGGCTGGCTCCACGAGCACGCGGCGGAGCTCGGGATCGACCCGGACCGCATCGCGGTCATGGGCGACAGCGGTGGGGGCGGCCTGGCCGCAGGCGTCGCGCTCCTGGCTCGGGATCGGGCGACGCCGCTCGCACACCAGATCCTCGTCTACCCGATGCTCGACGACCGGAACACCACGCCCGACCCCGAGCTGGTCCCGTTCGCCGCCTGGACGTACGAGAGCAACCGCATCGGTTGGACGGCGCTACTCGGCGCGTCCACCGGCGGCGACGACGTCCCGAGCTACGCCGCGCCCGCGCGAGCAGGACCTCGCCCGCCTCGCGCCCGCGTACGTCGAGGTCGGCGAGCTCGACATCTTCCGCGACGAGGACATCGACTACGCGCGCCGGCTCGGCGCCGCGGGTGTGTCGGTGGAGCTCCACGTCCACCCGGGCGCGCCGCACGGATTCGACCGCATCGCGCCGGACTCCGGGCTCGTGCGGCGGGCGATGGCCGATCGCCTCCGCGTGCTGCAGGCGCTCTGAGCGGAGCGCCGCACGGGGCCGACTGGCACGGCGAACGCTGACCACTCTCCGGGGTCGCCGGTTCGGCTGATCTACTTCGACGACGCCGACATCGCGACGGTGGCCGCTTCCATCGCCGGGACCGAGTGCATCATGACCGGCCAGGTGTGCTCGTCGCTCACGCGGATCGTCGTCACCCGTCAGCGGCACGACGAGATGGTGGAGGCGCTGGCCGAGAACTTCGCGCAGGTGCGCGTCGGCGACCCGTTCGACCAGCAGACCCAGATGGGGCCGCTCGCCATGAGCCGGCAGCGGGACCGCGTGGAGGGTTACATCGCCAAGGGGATCGACGAAGGCGCGACGCTCGCCGCGGGAGGCGGGCGCCCGACGGATCTCGAGCGCGGGTGGGTTCACCGAGCCGACGGCCTTCGGCAACGTCGACAACTCGTCGACCATCGCGCCGGAACAGATCTTCGGACCGGTGCTGAGCGTGGTCCCGGCCGACGACGAGCGCGACGCGGTCAGGATCGCCAACGACACGATCTACGGCCTCAACTCGTCGGTGTTCACGAACGACGTCGACCGCGCACGCGAGGTCGCCGGCCAGCTCCGGGCCGGCACCGTCGGCCACAACGCGTTCAAGACCGACTTCGGCCCCTCGACGGTCCGCCGAGCGGCTACCCGACGCCGGAGGGCTAGTGCACCCGCGTCCTCCGGGACGCACCAGTCGCGTGTGAGCAGACCGGCGCGCGCTCGTCGGGCTGCTCGAAGTAGATCGCCTGGTACCGGTCGGTGCCCGAGACGACGAACGCACCCACACCCACCGCGACCGCCACGAGTCCGAGGACGGGCGAGCCCAGGAGGAGCGACAGGACACCGGCCGCCGCGAGCACGACTTGTGTGATCCGCATGAGTCGCAGGAGCCGGAGACGAGTCATCACTGATCTCATCGGTCTCGGCGCGGCCTCACTGCACGGCATCGTGCCAAAGGTCTCATTGCCGCGCGAATGGTTGTCATCGCCGACCCCCCGGAGCACCCCGGCGACCGTTACTTTGACACTCACAGCGTTCGGAGTGGTGCATGGTGCGCGCAACGCCGGGCCCACACGGCCCGGGACGAGCTGCTCGACACGAACCGGCCGGAGGGGGAAGATCCGTCCCATGGTGCGACTCGAAGCGAACCACGGACACGCCGCGGTCGACGACCACGCCTGGAACCCCGCCTGGGACCTCGGGTCCGACTTCATCCCGAAGGAGCGCTACACCATTCGGGCGTTCACCGAGCTCGAACACGCGCGGCTCTGGCCCCACACCTGGCAGGTCGCGTGCCGCGAGGAGGAACTGGCGGCGCCCGGCACCTTCGTGGAGTACCGGATCGCCGACCAGTCGATCCTCGTCGTGCGGTCGGGGCTCGACGAGATCCGCGCCTACTACAACTCGTGTCGTCATCGCGGCACACGACTCGCGCACGGCTGCGGGGCGCTCGCCGACGACCAGATCACATGTCCGTTCCATGGCTGGCGGTGGAACCTCGACGGCTCGTGCGCGTTCGTGCTCGACCCCGACGACTTCGGCCTGTCGTCGCTCGAGGCGCCGGTCCTCCGACTCGGCGAGCTCCGCTGCGAACGCCGATGGGGCTTCGTGTGGGTCTGCGCCGATCCCGAGGCACGCACCCTCGACGAGCACCTCTCCCCGCTCCCGCGGTACTTCGACCCGTACCACCTCGACGACATGCGGTTCCTCTGGTACCGCACGACCGTGCTCCCGGCGAACTGGAAGGCCGCGCTCGACGCGTTCCACGAGGGGTACCACAACTTCGGAACCCATCCGCAGCTGCTGCAGTGGTCCGACGACACGGCCATGCGCTACGAGCAGTTCCCCAACGGTCACGCTCGCTACGTGACCGTGCGCGGCGCCGGGCCGTCGAAGCGCTTCGGGCTGTCGCCTGACCAGTGGGACGATCGCGAGCTCCTCTACCAGCAGGTGATGCACCTCGGCCGCTCTTTCGAGGGCGGCCTGTACTCCGAAGCCGACATGGAGGCCGCCGAGCAGCTGCGCACCATGGACATCCCGGAGGGCTCGACCGCGGCGGCGGAGTTCTCCCGGCTGGTGGCCGAGCACGCGGAGCAGCTCGGCATCCGCTTCCCGGAGCTCACGCCCGAGCAGCGGGCGGAGGGCACGGGCGTGTTCTCGGTGTTCCCCAACCTCGTGATGCTGGTGAGCCTCGCCAACTGCTTCATGTACCGGGCGCGTCCCAACGGTGACGACCCCGACTCGTGCATCTTCGACATGTGGGCCCTGCGGCTGTTCCCGCCGTCGGCTGATCCGCCGGCGCTCGTGCGGGAGACGGCGGCGTCCGACGATCGGGAGACCTGGGGCGTCATCCCCAGCCAGGACTTCGCCAACATGGCCGAGGTCCAGGCCGGGTTGCACTCGTGGGGATGCCGGGGGTTGCGGCTCAGTCGCCGCCAGGAGATGAACCTGCTGAACATGCAGCAGGAGCTCGACCGCTACCTGAAGCCCTGACCGCGCGCCACACGCCGCGAGCCGCGCCGAGAGGGAATGCGCAGGAACGACGGTGCAGCACGGCGGTAAGGTGCGCAAATGTCCGACCCGGTGCTGCTCGCGGTCGACGACGACCCTGTTGCACTGCGCGACCTCGAGGACACGCTGCGCGACCGGTACGGACGTTCCTACCGGATCGAGTGCACCCGGTCACCGCAGGACGCGCGCGAGTCGCTCGAGCGGTTCCGCGCCGACGGCGACGACGTCGCCCTGGTGCTGGCGGGCCAGTGGCTCGACGGGACGACCGGCAGCGAGCTCCTGGAGGAAGCTCGCCGGCTCCACCCGCAGACCAAGCGCGCGCTGCTCATCGAATGGGGCGACTGGGGAATTCCCGCCACCGGCAAGGCGATCTTCGAAGCGATCGGCCGCGGCCGGATCGACCACTACGTCATTCGGCCGTCGCCGCCACCCGACGAGCTCTTCCATCACGCGATCTCGGGAATGTTGCTCGAATGGGCCGAATCGCAGCGCACGTCGCCGTACACCATCCACATCGTCGGCGAGTCGTGGTCGGGCCGGGCGTACGAGCTCCGTGAGCTGCTCGGTCGCTGCGCCATGCCGCACGCGTTCTCGCTGGCCGATTCCACCACCGGGCGCGCCCTCGTCGAAGCCACGGGCACCGAGGGTGCGTTCCCCGTGGTGGTCTTCCCGGATGGGACGGTGTTGCGAGACCCCACCAACGTCGAGATCGTGGAGGCGTCCGGCACGCCGGTGGACCCGCCGAGCACCGACTTCGACCTCGTGATCGTGGGTGCCGGCCCCGCAGGGCTGTCGGCCGCGGTGTACGGCGCATCGGAGGGCTTCAGCACGCTGGTCGTCGATCAGGGCGGGCTCGGGGGGCAGGCGACCTCGAGCTCGCTGATCCGCAACTACCTCGGGTTCTCGCGAGGCGTGAGCGGTCGCCGGCTCGCCCAGCAGGCGTACGAACAGGCCTGGGTCTTCGGCGCACACTTCGCCTTCCTGCAGCGCGTCACGGATCTCGGTCGCGATGACGGTGGCTTGGCCGTCACCCTGGCGGAAAGCGGCACGATCCGCGCCCGCGCCGTCCTGCTGTGCACCGGCGTCGCGTACCAGCGACTCGGGATCCCCGAGCTGGAGGCGTTGCTGGGTGCGGGGGTGTTCTACGGCGGGACGACCTCTGAAGCGCCGGGCATGGCGGGCGGCGACGTCTACGTCGTGGGCGGCGGGAACTCGGCCGGTCAGGCTGCGCTCCACCTCGCGCGCTACGCGAAGCGGGTCACGCTGGTCGCGCGTGGCGACGCCCTCGGGGCCGGGATGTCGCAGTACCTCGTGCACCAGGTCGAGGCGACACCGTCGCTGGAAGTGCGCCTCGGCACGGAGGTGGTCGGCGGTGGCGGTGACGGCCGCCTCGAGCACCTGGTGCTGCGCGAAGGCGCGAGTGGGCGCGAAGAGACCCTCGATGCCGACGGGCTCTTCGTGATGATCGGCGCGCAGCCGCACACGGCCTGGTTGCCGAACGGGATCGTGCGTGACGAGCAGGGCTTCGTGCTCACCGGGCCCGATCTCGACTCGACCGACGCGTGGCCACTCGAGCGCGTGCCGTTCTTGCTCGAGACGAGCATGCCCGGCGTGTTCGCGACCGGCGACGCGCGCCACGGATCCGTGAAGCGCGTCGCGTCCGCCGTGGGCGAGGGCTCGGTCGCGATCCAACTGCTCCACCAACTGTTCGAGCTCCACCAGTTCCAGCCGCGCGGTCGACCAGGAGAAGACGCCGCGCTCGCCGAGGGTTGAGCGGCGCGCGCGTCGGCGATGACGGCCATACGAGCTCCGACCCGTTCAGACCGTGACCGGGGTACGCCGCGGTCGCGTCGCGACCATGCTGACGCACGACGGAACGACCTCGTGGTCGCGGTGGTCGCGGCCCCGGTACTGCGACGGCGTCTCGCCGACGATCTCGGTGAAGCGCGAACTGAACGAGCCGAGCGACGTGCAACCGACGGCGACGCAGGTGTCGGTGACCGACATCCCCTGGCGCAGAAGCGCCTTCGCCCGCTCGATGCGTCGCGTCATGAGATAGGAGTACGGCGTCTCGCCATACGCCGCACGGAACTTGCGCGAGAAGTGCGCGGGCGACATGAACGCGGCACGCGCCATAGCCGGGACACTCAGGGGTTGCGCGTGGTCGCGGTCGATCAGGTCGCGCGCCCGGCGCAGGTGTACGAGGTCGGCGATCTCCTCCGGCGTCATGCCCGCGACGCTACGCGATCGGTCGCCCCCCGCGGTCGAGCACACGGGCCGTCTGGTGGATGGCTCGTGACGACGATCCGACCAGGATGTCGTGGGCGCCGGGCGGCACATGCCAGGAGCGGCGCTCGGTCTCCCAGTACGCAAACGACCGCGGGTCGAGCGCGATCGTCACCGTAGTGGTCTCGCCCGGGTCGAGCGACACCTTCTCGAACGCCTTGAGCTGACGGTCCGGCATGGGCACCGCGGCGTCGAGGCTCCGGAGGTACACCTGCACGACCTCACTGCCGGAGCGAGCACCGGTGTTCGTGACGTCGACCGACACCAGCACGGCCGGCGCGCCGTCGCCATCCTGGAACTGGCCCGCCACGATCGCGAGCGACGAGTAGGCGAACGTCGTGTACGACAGGCCGTGCCCGAAGCACCAACGCGGATCGACGCCGCGCGCGTCGTAGTGGCGGTACCCGACGAAGAGGCCCTCCGCGTACTCGACCGACCCGTCTCGGCCGGGGAAGTTGGCGGAGGCCGGGCTGTCCTCGAGTCGGCGCGGGTACGTCGTCGTCAGGCGACCCGAGGCGTCGACGTCGCCGAACAGCACGGCGGCGAGTGCGGCACCGGTCTCCTGACCGAGGTACGACATCTGGACGATCGCGGCCACGTCGTCGGCCCAGTCCATCGTGACCGGCGAGGCGGCGTTGACGACGACGACGGTCCGAGGATTGGCGGCCGCCACCTGACGGATGAGCTCGACCTGGTGGGTCGGCAGATCCATGGACGCAGTGTCCATGCCCTCGGTCTCGCGGTCGTCGCGGCCGACCATGACGACGGCGGCGTCGGCGGCGGCGGCGGCCCGGGCGGCGCCCTCGACCGCGTCGGGTTGATCGGGCGGGCGCGCCTCGACCGTCAGGCCGGCGAGCGCGACCGGCCCCTCGACCGTCGCCGCGTCCAACTCGGCCACCACCTCGTACGTGGCCCCGGCGACGAGCGCGACGTCGAACTCGACCGGTGTGGTGAACAGGCCGAGCAGCCCGGCACCCGGCGCGGCGTCGGCCGTGTCGGCCACCCGCTCGCCGTCGAGGAACAGGCGCGCGGCGCCGACGCCCGACACCGAGAGCGTCCATCGACCGGACACGTCCGGCGTGAACCCGGCGGTCATGCGGGCGGAGAAGTCGCCCGCGGGAACGCCCGGCGCCGGCTCGCCGAGCCACACCGCGGTGGTTTCGTGCACGGTCTCGCGGTGAAGTGGCGTCCCCGCCAGATCGCCGGCGCCGAAGTAGTCGATGCAGACCGTCGAGGCCGCGCCGTCGGTCGGCGTCAGGAGTCGACCGCCGATGGGCACGGACCGGGGGGTGACCTGCCCGGCCTGAAACGTGACCGCGTCCGCACCGGCGCGCTCGGTGATCCCCTGCAACGGGGTGATCACGTAGGGCGGGCTCACCTGGGCGCTGCCGCCCCCCTGGACCTCGGGCTGGTCGGCCCGCCACCCGATCACCGCGATCTGCGGCCCGGTGGTCGTGTCCAGCGGGAGCACACCGTCGTTGGCGAGCAGCACGATCGCTTCCGTGGCGGCCGCGCGCGCGACGTCGGCTGCGTCGGTCCGCGCGTCGCCGGCGCCTTCGGGTGCCCGTGACGGCGCGGTGCGATCGATCAGGTCGAGCACCCGCTGGGCGGCTCGCGCGATCGCTTCGGCCGTGGCGTCACCTGCCTCGAGCGCAGCGGTCAGGTGGTGGCCGAGCGCGGTCGGCGGCCCGGGCATCTCCAGATCGAGCCCGGCGGCGAGCGCGGCGGGCCCGTGCGCGCCGAACCAGTCGGACATCACCAGGCCGTCGAAGCCCCATTCGCCCCGCAGCACGTCAGTCAGCAGGCCGGGATGCTCGCTGCAGTGACGGCCGTCGATGCGGTTGTAGGCCGCCATGACCGACCACACGCCTGCCCGACGCACGGCGGCTTCGAAGGGCAGCAGGTAGATCTCGCGCCGCGTGCGCTCGTCGACGACGACGTCGATCGTCATGCGGTCGGTCTCCTGGTCGTTGCACACGAAGTGCTTGACCGCGCAGCCCACGCCGCGGCTCTGCACCCCCTCGATGAACGCCACCGCGATCTCGGCCGTCAGGTAGGGGTCCTCGGAGTAGCACTCGAAGTTCCGCCCGCCGAGCGTGTGGCGGTGGATGTTGACGGTGGGCGCCAGGAGCACGCTCGCGCCCTTGGCCCGAGCCTCGTCGCCGAGCACGCGGCCGACGCGTCCGATCAGTGCGCGGTTCCACGTCGACGCGAGGGCGGTGCCGCAGGGCAGCGACGTCGAGGTCGAGCCCGTGAACTGCGAGCCTCGCGCCCCGCTCGGTCCGTCGGTGACGCCGATGCCGGAGACGCCGAGCCGGTCGACGCCGGCCGTGTGCCACATGTCGGCGCCCCCGGTGAGCACGGCCTGCTCGTCGAGGGTGAGGTCGGAGGCCGCCGGAACGGGGACGCCACCCGGGCTGTTGGGCGCGGTCGTCGTCATGTCAGGTGTCCCACAGCGTTCGTACGGACCGCAAGGGGTCGTCCACGATCGTGGACTCGGTGTCGAACGCCATCGTCGCTCGTCGATCGAGGTCGTACCGGGGCCACCCGGGGGCGCGGTCGGCGACGAAGTCGACCCACGCGCGATGCATGGTGTCGGCGAGCTCTGCCGGGGGGTCCGCACCGACGACGGTGTCGATGCCCGGCGCGTCGAGGTTGTCGAACACGAAGGGGACGTCGAGGCAATGACAGGCGCCGAGGATCCCGCCGAACCCGTTCGAGCGCCACCGGAACTCGTAGTCGTACGTCGGTGCCGCGGCCTCGGCGCGCGCTTCGGCCAACCGGATGGCGGGAACCCTGAAGAGGCTGTCGGTGAGCGCCTGTCCGAGCACGGCGTCGGGAGCATCCGCGGCATGCGCGTCGCAGTAGGCGCGTGCGGCTCGCTCGGCGAGTCCGAACCGCTCCAGTTCGGCGATGACGTCGACGCCCGCGCCCGTCGCGCCCAGCATGGCGGAGACCATGTTCATCTCTTCCGCGGTCGTGCCCACGAGCACGGGCTTGTCGGCGCCGGCGCCGGATCGGATCTCGTCGAATGGTGCGGCCGAGATCAGCTCCCCGTCGACGATCGGAGCGAACGGCAAGGTGCGCGAGAGGGGATCACCTGCCGTGTCCCCCGACTCCCCCAGCGCGGCCATGCTGCCGCCGATCGCCACCTGCAGCTCGAGCAGCCGCTCGTCGGTGAGCTCGGCAAGACCGACGCGCGTAGGGCGCACACCGAGGTGCCCGGCGGCACGAAGCGTCACCACTTCGGCCTCGGCGCGCGACATGCAGGACTGGCGCGGTGCCGCACCGCTCATCGCGATCGCGGCCCGGAACAGCGGCTGCGCACGCGGGATCGCGAGCAGGGTCGTGCACGCCATGCCTCCGGCCGACTGACCACCGATCGTCACCTGGTTCGGATCACCGCCGAACGCGGCGATGTTGTCCTGCACCCACTCGAGCGCGGCGATCATGTCGAGCATGCCGCGGTTGGACGGAGCATCGTCGAGGAGGAGGAATCCTTCGACCGCGAGCCGGTAATTGATGCTCACGAGCACCACCCCGTCGCGCGCGAACCGCGAACCCCGATACCACGGGGAGGCGTTGCAACCCGAGAGAAAGCCGCCACCGTGGATCCACACCAGGACGGGCAGGTTCGCGGCGCCGGGGTGCGGCGTGAAGACGTTGAGGTTGAGGCGGTTCTCGCCCGGGATGAGCGGCTCGGGGATGAGCGTGAAGTCCTGGGCGGGCTGCAATGCGGTCGCGCCGTACGCGGACGCGTCACGTGTGCCGTCCCACCGGGGAGGCGCGCCCGGCGGCCCGAAGCGCAGGTCGCCGAGAGGTGGCGGCGCATAGGGGATCCCGAGGAACACGGCGACGCCGTTCTCGGTGCTGCCCCGAACCTTGCCCTGACGGATGGTGACGATCGGCTGCTGCGTCGGCATCAGTTGGCCCCCTCGATCCTCGCTCGCGCCGCGTCGATCAGGAGGTCGAGGCTCGTGTCGAAGACCTCCGAGTCTTCGTCCGTGTCGATCTCGAAGTAGGTCCTCAGCGCGGCCACGTTCGGGATCGCCTCGGCGGGCAGCGCGCTGAGCATCTCCGCCCATTGCTCCTTCGCCGTCTCCGGGGATGCGCCGGCACGTTCGAGCTGACGCACGGGGTTGTTGGCATCGATGAACAGGGCGTAGCCCATGAAGTTGACTGCGAACGCGGTGCCGATCGAGAAGGCGTCACGTGGGGGCAGCCCGGCGCGGAGCAGTACGCCGAAGACGACGTCCATCCGCCGGAGCAGGCTGGGGCCGAGCGGCATCCCGATCGCGGAGAGTCGTGCCATCTCGCGATGGGTCTGCATGGTCTCCCGCCACGAGCGGGCGATGACGCGGAGGTCCTCGGCCCAGTCGGTGGAGTCGTCGTCGGGCAGGTCCATCCGCGAGACCACCGCGTCGAACACCAGGACGAGGAGCTCCTCGCGGTTTCGCACGTGGGTGTAGAGGGCCGGTGTCGTGACGCCGAGGTCGGCGGCCAGCTTGCGCAGGCTGAACGCCTCGAGGCCGTCGCGGTCGATCAGCTCGATCGCCGACTCGAGGATCAGCTTGCGGGTCAGCGGGATGCGTTCGGCCCGCTCGGACCACCAGGGCAGGGCGAGATCCTCGGGGGTGGTGGTGCGCTTCGGCACGGGGTCTCCTTGACAGGGCCACAGGGCGCGATCATCATGCGGTCCGAAAGGTGTTCACTGAACTTAACAGTGTCAGCGCCGCATGACAACCGTGTCGGGGGGAACCGATGAAGCGTTGGGTCGTACGGGCGATGGTGGCCGTCGTGGTGCTCGGCGTCGCCATGAGCGCCGCCACGGCAGGGGGTGCCGTGTCGAGCGCGGCCCCCGGGGTCGACGCGACGACGATCCGCGTCGCCTTCATGTACCCGGATCTGTCCGAGCTCCCGGCGGGGCTCAACCTGCCCGACACGGGTGATTTCGAGGCCCAGGCAAAGGCGTACGTCGACGTGCTCAACCAGCACGGCGGGATCAACGGCCGCAAGGTCGAGATGAAGACGTACAAGTTTGCGGCCACGACCGACATCCTCGCGAGCATGCGCGCCAAGTGCCTCGAGGCCACCGAAGACGACAAGGTGTTCGCGGTCATCACGCCGTCGATGTTCGGCGATCCGATCCTGTGCGTCACCCGCCAGCACAAGACACCCATGATCCTCGGCGGCGGCACGCCCGAGGAGCTGGTCGCGAAGTCGAACAAGCTCCTGTACCTCCTCAACTTCACGACGACGCACGCGATCCAGGCGTCGGTCGATCCGCTCGTGAAGTCGAAGGCGCTCAAGGGCAAGAAGCTCGCGGTGATCCTCGAGGACACGCCCGGGTTCGACGACGCGATCGAGAACGGGCTCGTCAAGCCCTTGAAGCAGCACGGCATCTCGATCGCGGACAAGGTCACGATCGGCCTCACCGCCGAAGGCATCGGCGCGGTGCCCGCCGCCGTGCAACGCCTCAAGAACGAAGGCGTCGACGGCATCTTCATCGCGGTCAGCGGCTACGTCGCACCGATCTTCATGCAGGCCGCCGTGAAAGCCGACTACCACCCGCAGTACTTCGCCAGCGACCTCTCCGAGGGCACGACCGACTACCTCGCGCAGTCCGCGCCCGAAGGCCAGCTCGACGGCGCCCTCGGCACCACGTGGCGCCGCACCGGTTCGGCGACCGTCGGTGAGCCGGCCGATCCGTACGACGCGCAGTGCATCTCCACCTACGCCAAGCAGACCGGCACTCCTGCACCGAAGTGGGGCAGCGACGTGTACGGATCCATCGCGAGCACGTGCGCCCTCTTCGACACGTTCGAGAAGGCCGCGACCGCCGCGGGCAAGGACCTCACGGTGGCCTCGTTCGTGAAGGGCATGCAGGGCCTCACGAACTTCCAGCTCGGATCGGGCGGGAAGGGATCGTTCGGTCCGAACAAGTTCGACGCTCCCGACGAGATCCGGTCGGTGAAGTACAAGCCGTCCTGCAAGTGCTGGGTGCCGACCACCGACTACTTCCCTGTGAGGTTCTGAGCGACGTGCACAGCGCCCCCGACGCGGCGCCCATCGCGCAGCTCGCGGCCACGGTGCTCGACCAGGAGGCCGAGCGGCAGGCGCGACACCACGCGCCCGCTCCATCGTCCGACGCGCCGCACGACGTCCTGCCCGGCGTCGGGGTCACGCGCACGAGTGTCCGGAGCGCGCTCGACACCGACGGCCGAGCGACGCTCCTGACGACCGGCGCGCTCTGGTTCCTCGCGCTGTTCGAGTTCGCCACGCTCGCGGTGTTGGCTCCCGACCTGCGACACCAGTTCGACCTCGGCCACCGCGTCCTCGCCAACGTGGTGATGGCACCCGCGTTGCTCTTCTTCGTTGCGCAGCCGATCGGCAACCTGGTCGATCGCCCCACGACGAGTCGCCCGCACGTCATGGGCGCCATGGCCGGGCTCGGGGCGCTCGCCGTCGGCATCGCCGGCATCAGCACCAACCGCTGGGTCTTCCTCGTCGCCTGCGCCGGCGCGGGCGTCGGGCTGCTCGCGTCGCAGCCGGCGCAGGTCGCACTGCTCGCTGATCGCTCTCCGCTCGCGGCGCGCCCCGAGGTCTTCAGCATCTACACCGCGATCGGAGTCTCGTCGTTCGTCGTGGCACCGCTGGTGGTGGCCCTCGTGAGCGCGGGTTCGGACGGGCGAGATGGGTGGCGGGTCGGCTTCCTCGCCGCGGCGGCGGCGATCGCAGTGTTGGCGATCCTCGGGACGCGTGTACGCGACGTTCGTCGCGGCCGCAGCGAGGTCGAAGCCGTCTTCGGCGATGATCGCGAGGTCGTCGCCGAGCAGCCTGCCTTCGCGCACGTCATCGCCCGCTTCGCCCAGATCGACACCCTGCGGTTGATGACGGTCGGTGTGGTGGTGCTCGGCTTCGTGTTGCTCGGATGGGGTCTCTCGTTGAACCTCTACCTCGCCGAGCACTTCGGGCTCACCACGACGGACCGCGGTCTGCTGCTCGCGCTGATCGCGCTCCCCGGCGCGCCGACGGCGTGGGTGGTCGGACGTCGCGCCGGCGATCGGTTCCGCGAGCATCCGGCCCGCGTGCTGCGACTCGGAGCCGTCCTGCTCGGTGTGTGCGGCGTGTCGGTGATCGGCCTGTGGATGCCGAACGTCGGGCTCCTCGCAGTCTGGGAGGCGGTCGCCTTCTCGAGCGCGTGCGGCCTGCTCGCGACGCTGCCGCCCGTCGTCCTGGCGGTCATTCCGCCGCAGATGCGGGCCCAGGGTGGCGCCGCCTTCATGAGCTCGATGTTCGTCGGCGCGTCGGCGGGAGCCGCGCTCGTCGCGTCCCTCGGTGAGGCGTACGGGCGTCGGACGGTCCTGTCGGTCGGCGTCCCCGTCGCGGTCGTGCTCGGCGCGGGCCTCATCGCGTACGCGGCCCGGTTCCTCACGTCCGACATGGCACGCGTCGTCGACGAGCTGCGCGAGGAGCGCGCCGTCACCGACGTTCAGGCCTCCGGGCGACCGGTCCCCCTGCTCCAGATCCGCGATCTCGACTTCAGCTACGGCTCCGTCCAGGTGCTCTTCGACGTCGACCTCGACATCCGGCGCGGTGAGACCGTCGCCCTGCTCGGCACCAACGGCGCCGGCAAGTCCACCCTGTTGCGCATCGTCAGCGGCCTCGCGATTCCCAGTCGTGGCGTCATCAGGCTGGACGGGCACGCGATCACGTACCTGGACCCGACCGCGCGCGTGCGGCGCGGGATGGTCCAGGTGTCCGGGGGCCATGCGGTCTTCGCGCCGCTCAGCGTCCGGGACAACCTGCGGGTTGCCGCCTTCTCGTGCGCTCCACGGACCGCGGACGCGCGGATCGACCGCTCGCTGGCGCTGTTCCCCGCCCTCGCCGACCGCCTGAGCGTGCCGGCAGGCGCCCTCTCGGGCGGTCAGCAGCAGATGCTCGCCCTCGCGAAGGCGCTGGTGCTCGAACCGGAGCTCCTCGTGATCGACGAGCTCTCGTTGGGCTTGGCACCCCAGACGGTCCAGGAACTGCTGGCCGTCATCGAGAGCCTCAAGGAACGAGGCGTCACGATGCTCATCGTCGAGCAGTCTGTGAACATCGGCCTCAGCATTGCCGACCGCGCGATCTTCATGGAGAAGGGCGAGATCCGCTTCGAAGGCGCGGCCGACGATCTTCTCCAGCGCGACGACCTCCTGCGCGCGGTCTTCTTCGGTTCGGAGGGCGGATGAGCGCCCTGCACCTCGTCCCGATCCTGGCGAGCGACCTCGACCCGACGACGTGGATCTTTCCCCACCAGGTGCTGTTCAACGGCGCCGTCGCCGGGCTGGTCTACGGCGTGCTCGCAGTCGGCATCGTGCTGATCTACCGCTCCTCTCGTGTCATCAATTTTGCCTACGGCGAGCTCGCGGCGTTCTCGGCGCTGGTGATGTCGCGGTTCTTCTACAACTGGGGATGGGGTTTCTTCCCGTCGCTGGCCGTGGCGATCGTCGCCGGCGCCGCGCTCTCGGCGGTCATCGAGCTGACCGTCGTCCGACGCCTCTTCGACGCTCCGCGTGTCATCCTCTTCGTCGCGACACTCGGCGTGACCCAGCTCGTGGTGTTGCTCGAACTACTCTTTCCGGCGCCCCAGAGCCAGTTCGACTTCCCCACCGCGTTCACGACGCAGTTCACCGTCGGCGGAATCCTCGTGCGCGGCGAGCACATCCTCGTGATCGTCGTCGTGCCGTTGGTGACGGTCGCACTCGCCTGGTTCCTCGCGCACCAGGTACGGACGCGCGATTCGCGCGTCCGCCGCGAATCCCGACGCCGCCGCGCTGGCCGGCGTGAGTCCGCGACGCATGTCGACGTTGGTGTGGACGATCGCCGGTGGGTTCGCCGCCCTCACCGCAGTGCTCGTCGGGCCGTTCCAGATCGGTGCCGGTGCCGCCACCGGACAGGGCTCCGGTGCCGGGCTCATGTTGCGCGCCCTGGCGGCCGCGCTCATCGGCGGAATGGTGTCGTTGCCGCTCGCGCTCGCCGGTGGGGTCGCGATCGGTGTGCTCGAGGCGGTCCTCTACGTGAACGTGATCAACACGCCGTCGCTGATCAGCATGGTGCTGTTCGTACTGGTGCTCGTGCTGGTACTCGTCCGCGGCAAGGCCGCGGGACGCGACGACAGCGAGGACGCGACCTGGTCGTTCGCACCACGCATCAAGCCCATCCCCGCGAACCTCCGGGAGCTGTGGTGGGTCCGCAAGATGCCCCGGCTCGCGAGCCTCGCTGCCGTCGTCGCGTTGGTGGTCCTCCCGATCATCGTCGCCCACTCGTCGAGCCAGTTCCTCTACAGCCGCATGGTGCTCTTCGCGATCGTTGCATTGTCGCTGACCGTGCTCACCGGCTGGGCCGGGCAACTCTCGCTCGGCCAGTTCGGGTTCGTCGGCCTCGGAGCGTTCACCACTGCCGCGCTCCACACCGCCGGCGTTCCCTTCGGCCTCGGCTTCCTGGTCGGAGGAGTGGTCGGGACCGCGGCCGCAGTGGTGGTCGGCCTCCCCGCGCTGCGCGTCAAAGGTCTGTTCCTGGCCGTCACCACCCTCGGGTTCGCGATCGCCACCCAACAGTGGTTGCTCTCCCGCTCGGTGTTCCTCGGGGACAGCACCGCGGCCATCCTGCCCCGCTCCCACCTCGGCCCGATCGACCTCCACCCGCAACGCACCTACTACTACCTCTGCCTGGCGGGCCTCGTCCTGACCATCGTCGTGGTCGCGCGGTTGCGCAACAGCGGCATCGGGCGCTCGCTCATCGCCACCCGGGACAACGAACGGGCCACCGCGGCCTTCACCGTGTCACCCACCCGCGCCAAGATCACCGCATTCGCCGTGTCGGGCGCGATCTGCGGCCTCGCGGGCGGCCTGTTCGCCGGCCTGTTCGTACAGTTCGGCGTCTCGTCGTTCCCGGTCGACACGTCGATCAGCGTCGTCACCATCGCAGTGATCGGCGGTGTCGGAACCACCATCGGACCCGTGCTCGGGGCCCTCTGGGTCATCGGCCTCCCCGCCATCTTCGGCGACGACCCGAACATCGCCCTCCTCACCAGCGGCGTTGGCCTGCTCGTCCTCCTCATGTACTTCCCGGGAGGCCTCGCCGGGATCCTCTACTCCTTCCGAGATTGGCTCCTCACGATCGCGGAACGGAAGGTGCGGACGACGCCGAAGGTCGACGCTCCCGCGGCGGCCCCCGTCGTTGCGGCCCGTAGTGGGTCCCTACCGTCCGTGCCGGGCGACGGTCCGGGCAGCAGCGCCGTGCGCGGCCGGGACGCGCCGGCGCTTCGCGTCGAAGATCTCTCCGTCCACTTCGGAGGGATCGCTGCTGTCGACGACGTGACCTTCGCCGTGGAACGCGGCGCCGTCGTGGGACTCATCGGTGCGAACGGAGCCGGGAAGACGACCCTCATGAACGCGATCAGCGGCTTCGTGCCGAGCCGCGGCACCATCGAGCTCCTCGGCGACGACATCTCCCACCAGTCGCCTTCGCGCCGAGCGCTCAGCGGCCTCGGCCGAACCTTCCAACAAGCCCACCTGTTCCCCGACCTCACCGTTCGGGAGACGATCGCCGTCGCGCTCGAAGCCCACGCTCGTACATCACTCGCCGCCGCCGTGCTCGGCCTTCCCGCTCACCGCACCGACGAACAACGCAAGCTCGCTCACGCCGACGATCTCATCGAGGCTGTGGGACTCGGACGATACGCCAACGCGTTCATCCGTGAGCTCTCGACCGGCACACGTCGTATCGCCGAGCTCGCGTGCCTGCTCGCGCTCGACGCTCGCGTCCTTTGTCTCGACGAACCAACCGCCGGCGTCGCACAGCGAGAAACCGAAGCCTTCGGTCCCCTCCTGCTTCGGCTCCGGGCTGAGCTCGACGCGACGCTCCTCGTCATCGAACACGACATGCCACTCATCTTCTCGATCAGCGACCGGGTGCATTGCCTCGAGGCAGGCCGCGTCATCGCCGCGGGAACACCCGCCGAGATCCGCGACAACCCGCTCGTCATCGCCTCGTACCTCGGCACCGACGACCGAGCCATCCATCGCAGCGGCAACCACGCCGGATCCGCACGCCCCGAGGCGGACGGGGCTCCGGCCGGGGCCGTCTACGCGACGACCGAGGACCTGACGGAACCAACGCCCTGAGGCCTCCTCGACCTTTGTCGCCCGGGAGCGATCAGTCGGGCGCCTGGACCAGGCGGTCCCGCGCGAAGTGGGCCGGTTCCTGTGTGGCCAGCTCCCAGTAGACGTTCGACAGTCGATCCGGGTCGTAGGCAGTGCCGACCTTGATCGGACCGCACACCGTGACGACGCCGACGTGAATGGGGGTGCCCTGAAGCTCACGCTCGAGGCTCAACGCGAGGTTCAGTTGCGCCCCCTTCCCGATGCTCAACGCGGCCGACATCGCCTCGGGCGACCTGGCCAGGCTGTTCACCGTGAAGACGAGCACCCCGTGATCGGCCTGCTGCATGGCGGCGATGGCGCACTGGGAGGTGTTGAGCGCGCCGACGACGTGGATGTCGAGCGCAAGCCGGAGCGCCTCGTTGGACAGCTCGAGGGCCGCCTCGGCCTGGTAGATCGATGCGTTGTAGAGGACGACATCGGGAGTTCCGAGGGCATCGACGATCGAGTCGAAGGCGCGCTCGACGTCAGCGCGGTCGGTGACGTCGGCTCGAGCACCAACGGTGGTCACCCCGAAGCGCTCGAGCTCGGCCAGGCACGCGTCGACCACCTCCTGGCGCAAGGCCACGAGCGCGACCGACCAGCCCGCCTCTGCGAACCGCCGCGCGATTGCCGAGCCGAGTCCCGGGCCCGCACCGACGATCGCAAGCGTTTTCGACTCAGCCACGTGCGCCACCATAGATGGACGTCCGCGCCGCGGGCTCGGCGGTCAGGTGAGCGAGAGCCCCCGGACGATCAGGTCGAGGAGCATGACGTCCTGCGCGGTGAGGTGCTTGAACTCGATCCCGAGATGGGCGCGCCCTTCCGGGCTCCGGGTTGCGTGGCGAATGTCGCCGATGAGCTCGAAGACCTCGTCGATGCCGGGGAGTTTGAACTGCATCTCCAGCTGGCCGGAGAGCGAGTCGTCGTCGAGCACGGCGAAGGCTTCGATCGCCGCGCCCGCCTTGCTGACGTCGATGAGGCGACATGGCCGCCACTCCACCGCTGTACCGAGGCGATAGCGGGCGGACCACTCGACGCGGTGGCGTGTCTCCCGGTGTTGTTTCACGTTCCGCCCCCTTGGTGGTGTGGCTGCCCGCGCGCGACCGCGCTCCTGGGGGATGTATCGACCGGTCCAGTGTGGTCGTTGAGGCCGGATCTCTGGGGGATGTCGTGCGTCACCCGACACCATGCGGCGCCCGGCGAGGCAAGCGGGGAGGCGGGCACGAGTCCTGCTCGGTACGATCGTCCCAGCCGCGTGGTTCAGAGCCCTTGGGGGGACCATGGACCGTCTCACGAAGTCGTATCCGGTCTTCGACTGCGACGCGCACATCAACGACCCGGAGCAGATCTGGGACTACGTCCCGGACTCCCGGAAGGAGTTGGTGCGCAACACGTACTGGCGGGGCGACGCGGAGGCCTGGCTGAACGGCGACACGCCGGTCATGGGCGGCGGCAACGCGCATTTCCCCGGGTACAACCCCATCTGCATCGCCGGTCCGCAGATGAACAAGAAGATCATGCGCAAGCTCAACACGATGCCGTTGACGGCGGAGCAGAAGGCGTACGTGCATCACGACGGCGCGATCGACGCGCGTGCGCGCCTGGGCGAGATGGACCTGATGGGAATCGACCAGGTGCTCGTGATCCCGACCATGGTGATCATGCACGTGCCGTTCGCGACGAACGCCGAAGGGGTCGACGCGTTCTGCCAGGCCTACAACAACTTCGTCGTCGACTGGTGTAGCGAGGAACCGAGCCGGATCTTCGCCGCCGCCTTCCTGCCCGCCCAGGACGCGCGGTACACGGCGAAGGAGATCCACCGCGCCGCCGAGCTCGGCCTGCCCGTCGGGCTCATCCGTCCGATCGACGCCCAGGCGAAGTACCCGAACGCGGCGGCGCCGTCGATGATGGCGAACGGCGAGTACGACCAGGTGTTCCGCGCCTTCGAGGAGACAGGGATGGTGCTCGGGATGCACACCTTCCCGGCGCCCAACTACCCGCACCCGTTGGGCCGCGACTATCTGGCGTCTCCCGGTGAGCTGTTCAACCGCGCCGGTATCGACTCGCAGACCTTCTCGTTCGTGCACGAGATGCAGGTCTGGTTGTCGCAGGTGCTCCTCAGCGGCCTGCTCGACCGCTACCCGAAGCTCAAGATGGCCGTGTTCGAGTCGAACGCGGAGTGGCTGCCGTACACGCTGAAGAGCTGTGACCGTCTCTTCAAGCTCTACGCGCGCGAGCGTGGGTCGGCGGGCGACCGGCTGCCATCGGAAGCGTTCCACGAGCAGTGCGTGATCTCGTTCGAGTCCGACGAGACCGGCGTGTTCCGGCAGTGGAAGCAATTTCAGAAGATCGGGATCTGGGCGTCTGACGCCTACCACCACGACGGCGCCGACTCCTGGAGCGCGATGCGCAACATGACCGAGTGCGGCGTGCCGGGGGAGGTGCAGGCCGACCTGCTCGGCGGGAACGCCCGACGCTTCTACGGCATCGAGGGCAAGCTGGTCGTCACCGACGAAGCGCCGCCGATCGACCGGCCCGACTGGTTCCCGCAGGGACCGGCGCTCGACGAGTGGGCGGAGATCGTGGCGCACCCGCGGGAGCACGCGGAGCAGATGCGTGAGATGGGCCTCGACCCGATGAGCCTCCTCGACGACACGTCGGGTGTCGCCGCGGGCAAGGGTCTCTACTGATGGCGCCGGTCGTCGACGTCGACAGCCACGTTTACGAGCCGCCCGAGATCTGGGACCGCTACGTCGCCGAGCCGTTCCGGGCCCTGGCGCGTTCGGCCTTCTACCACGAGGTCGACGACGACGGGAACCGCCTCACGATCGTGAACGGTGCGCCGGGCGCGGAGCTCAACCGCTCGCGGTTGGTGCGCCAGGCGATCTGGCGGCCGGGGATGACCGTCGACGACATCGGCGCCCTGGACCCCGATCAGTACGTCGCGATCAATCCGGGCGCGTACGACCCGACCGCGCGTGTCGCCGACATGGACGCGATGGGAGTGGACCTCGCGGTCGTGTTCCCGACACTGTTCAACGAGTACCTCCCATTGGTCGAGAACCCGGAGGCGGCGGCCGCCCTCGCGCACGGTTACAACGACTGGATCTGGGATTTCGCGGCGCAGACCCACGGCCGCGTGCACCCGGTGGCCATCCTGCCGATGCACTCGGTCCTCCTCGCGCGCCGTGAGCTCGACCGCGTCGCGGAAAAGGGGTTCACGTCGGTCGTGATCCGCCCGGCCTTCTACACGACGCCTACCATCCAAGGGCACTCGCAACGTGACCAGATGGCGCGCGCCATGGCCGACGCCATGCGCCAGGGACTCGGCGGTGCCGAGTGGTCGCCCCGCCACTTCGTGGAGACCGAGCCCTTCCGCGACGTGTGGCGCCGCATCGACGAGCTCGGGCTCGTCGCGTGCGTCCACCCATCGCTCGGGATCACCGGCCCCGATGCCATCTCGAGCGGCGCGTTCGCGGAACGCGTCTCCCATCGGCTCGGCGTGCCGCACACGGTCGCCGAACCGATCGCGCACATGCAGGACGCCGACCTGTTCGTCACCTCGGCGCTGTTCCACGGCTTGCTGGAGGACTTCCCCGGGCTTCGACTGGCGATCGTGCACGCGGGAACGAGCTGGGTGCCGCTCGCGCTCGAGAAGTCCGAGACCTACCTCTGGCTCTCGCCGCAGTTCGCGACTGCGTTCGTGTGTCTCGAACCCGAGGAGGTCTGGGACCGTCAGCCGCTGGTCGTGTCGTTCGACAGCTGGGAGGAGTCGGTCGGCATCATGCCCGACCGACTCGGTGAGAAGGCGGCCTGGGGCTCGCGCTACCCCAACCACGACGCGGCCGGCCCCGCGGAAGCACGCGAGATGCTCGAGGCGAACGGCGTCGACGCGGCAATGCGTGACCGCCTCCTCGGCGGCAACGCCGCGGAGCTCTTTCGGTTGCAGGTGCCGGTCGGCTGAGGACGGCGTGACGCTCGTATTCGAGCCACGTTCGTAACACGCCCGGGACGGGCACGACGGACCACTCGTCCCCGTTCCTCCACCGGATCTCCAGCTCTCCTCCAAGATTCGTGCGCTCGATCCCGTCATCGTCGTGGCATGCAGCAGACGCACGTCGACACCACCGGCAAGCACGCCGACGCAGAAGTCCACGATGTCGTGGTGGTCGGCGCCCGGTGCGCCGGATCCGCCACCGCGATGCTCCTCGCCCGACTCGGACACGACGTCGTCGTGCTCGACCGGGCAACGTTCCCGAGCGACACCATCTCGACCCACGCGATCGCCCGCAGCGGTGTCGTCCAGCTCCGCCGCTGGGGCCTGCTCGGTCAGGTCGTCGAGAGCGGTGCCCCCGCCATCCGCAGCGTGTCCTTCCACACACCCGACGGTGTTACGACGAAGACGGTCAAGGACCGCGCCGGCGTGGACTTCCTCGTCGCACCGCGGCGCCACGCCCTGGACACGATCCTCGTCGACGCCGCGGTCGCCGACGGTGCGAAGGTGCGTACCGGGGTCACCGTCACCGATGTCGTGCGCGACGCCACGGGCCGGGTCGTGGGCGTCACCGGTCACGATGCCTCAGGCACACCCACGTCCGTGCGCGGCCGGTTCGTCGTCGGCGCCGATGGGCTGCGGTCCCGCATCGCTCGCGCGGTCGACGCCCAACTCACCGACGAACGCCATCACCACGGGGCCATCCACTACACCTACTTCGCCGGTCTGGATGCTTCCGGGATCGAGTTCCACCTCGCGGATGGGATGCTGGCCGGGGTCTTCCCTACCAACGACGGGGAGGCCAACGTCTGGATCGGCGGACGCACCGGCACGATCGGCTCGCTCGGCGAGGGCGAGACCCGGTCACGTGCGTTCCTCGAGTGCGTGGAGCGCGCCTCGTCGGTACTCGCGGGGCGGGTGCGCGCCGCCCAGCAGACCGCACCGGTGCACGGCTTCCCCGGAATGCCGAACCAGGTGCGCCACCCCGTCGGTCCGGGGTGGGCGCTCGTCGGCGATGCCGGCTACTTCCGTGACGCCGTCACCGGCTCTGGGATCAGCGACGCGTTCCGCGACGCCGAACGCCTCGCGACCGCACTCGACGGGGCGCTGCGTGGTGAGCTCGACGAGGGCGCCGCGCTCGCGGGCTATCACGCGGACCGGGACGGCGACATCGCCGAGCTGTTCGAGCTGACCTGCCGCCTGGCGGACTACCCGCCGGTGCGCGAGTTCGTCGAGCTGCAGAAGCGCCTGAGCCGCACCGTCGAGCAGGAAGCGCTGCGCCTCGCGGCGCGCCCTCCCGTCGCGACTCGCGTCGGGGTCCGAGCCGGGTGAGCCGGTCGCGCGAGCCCGCACACGAGAACTCCAGCGAACCGAACATCACCGAAAGGAACACACCATGAACACCACCCAGACCACCAACCGGCCTCCGCGCAACGGCGTGGACACCCCGAGGCTCTTCGCCACCCTCGATGCGGTCAGGGCGGCACCGGAGGCAGCCCGCTTCCAGTTCCGGGCCCGCAACCAGTGGCGGGACGGCACCCACAGCCGCAGCACGATCGACGGCTTCTTCGGTGCGGGCGAGGAGCGCTCGCACACGAAGATCTTCGCCTTCGACGCCGACCACCCCGCCGTGCTCGTCGGCCAGGACCGCGGACCCACGCCCGTGGAGTTCCTGCTCCACGCGCTGGCGACCTGCCTCACGGCCGGTATCGCCAACATCGCCGCCGCGCGTGGCATCACCCTCACCGAGGTGACGTCCACGGTCGAGGGCGACATCGACCTCAACGGCCTCCTCGGCCTTGACGAAGCGGTGCGCAACGGCTATGAGCAGGTGACCGTCCGCTTCTCGGTCAAGGGCGACGCTCCCGCCGCGGAGCTCGCCGAGCTCGTCGAGCGGTCCCGCTCCCGCTCCGCCGTCTACGACGTGCTCGCCCA
The DNA here is from genome assembly GCA_963819475.1 of uncultured Actinomycetes bacterium. Taxonomy (GTDB): domain Bacteria; phylum Actinomycetota; class Acidimicrobiia; order IMCC26256; family DASPTH01; genus DASUAS01. Next base: position 1,055,878 of record CAWFWE010000004.1, on the reverse strand, counting down.
CGGCGTGCCCGTCACCATCCAGGTCGACACCGCCTGACCCGCACCGACTTGGAGGTCTGACCATGGCCGCAAACGGCACTCGAATGACGAACGATCGAGGAGTCGGCTCGTGGATCGAGCGAAGAGCCCGGATCACACCGGATCGGCCGGCGCTCATTCACGGGGAGACGCGCCGGACCTACGGCGAGCTCGCGTGCCGAGTTCGCCGCCTCGCCCACGGGCTCCGGGAACTCGGCGTTCGTCGTGGAGATCGCGTCAGCTGGCTGGGTGCCAACCATCCGGCGTTCCTCGAAGTGTTCTTCGCGTCCGCCCAGCTCGGTGCCGTCCTGGCCCCGGTCAATCATCAGCTCGACCGCGCGGTGATCGGCGAGATCCTCGAGGGATACGCACCGGTCGTGGTCGTGGAACCTTCGACGACCGGCATCACGCTCCCACCGGACGTGCGCGCTCATGTGGTCGTGGGCGCGGCCACCGGTGCGGACGTCGACTACGAGTTCCTCGTCACGAGCTCCCCCGACGTTCCACTCGACGAGGGAGCTGGTCCCGATGACCTGTGCATGCTCCCCCACACTTCGGGCACCACCGGGACGCCCAGAGGAGTCATGCTGACCCACGGAAACCTCACCTGGAACGTGATCAACATGCTCTCGGCGGTCGACGTCCGAAGTGACGATGTGACCATCGCGATCACACCGTTCTTTCGCACCGGTGGCACCGGCGTCAACGTGCTGCCGGTGTTGTTCAAGGGTGGCGCGGTCGTCGTTCCCGAGACGACCGACCCGGAGGAGATCCTGGGGCTGATCGAGCAGGAACGTGTGACCATCGGATTCGGGAACCCCGATCTCCTCCAGCGGCTCACCCGATCGCGTCGGTGGCCGACGACGGATCTTTCGAGCATCCGCTTGTACATCACGGGTGGCGCGCCGGTCCCGGAACGTCTCATCCACACGTACGCAGACCGCGGTGTCGACCTTTCTCCAGGGGTACGGGCTCTCCGAGGCCGCGCCGGTCGTGTCGTTGCTCGACACGGAGAGCGCACCACGGAAGGTCGGTTCCGTGGGCAAGCCCCCGATGTTCGTCGATGTCCGCGCCGTCCGAGCCGATGGTGTCGACTGCGTGGCGAACGAGACAGGGGAACTGCTCGTGCGCGGCCCCAATGTGATGGCCGGCTATTGGAACCGCGCTGATGCCACACGGGCCGCAATCAACGAGGACGGTTGGCTGCGCACTGGCGACGCGGCGCGGATCGACGAAGACGGATACATCTGGATCGTCGATCGCGTCCAGGACGCGTACTGGGCGTCAGAGCACCTCGTGTACCCCGGCGATGTCGAACGTGTGCTCCTGCAACATCCGGCGGTCGTCGACGCGGCAGTCCTGGGACACGAAGGCTCGGGGATTGCCTTCGTCGTGCTGGTCGCCGGGAGCGACGTCGGCGACGACGCGTTGGTCGAGTTCTGTCGGGAGCGCCTTTCCGCGCACGAGGTACCGTCGTCGATCATGGTCGTCGAGCGCTTGCCACGGAGCTCCGTCGGCAAGTTGCGTCGCGAAGAGCTGCGCCGCCTCGCGGTCCCAGTCGGGCGTATCTCCATGGTCCGGTGAAGCCACGCTCGCCCCTCGCGGACCGGTGTGGGAGGCTGATGAGATGGACGCAGGCCGGACCGCACGCCGAGCCCGGACGGTGAGATGACCGGCGACCGCAACCCGCTCGATCCGCCGCGCACCTGACCCGGGCGACTCGGCGAGCGTGGGCGAAACTCAGGGAACATGTCCGTGGTGCGCTACCGGTTCCGCAACCTCGTGATCGACACCACTCGGTACGAGTTGCTGCTCGATGGCGCGGTGGTGCACGTGGAGCCACAGGTGTTCGACGTCCTGAGCTACCTCGTCGGTCATCGTGATCGTGTCGTGACCAAGGCGGAGTTGCTCGATGCGGTGTGGGGTGACCAGTTCGTCTCGGAGTCGGCGTTGACGAGTCGCATCAAGTCAGCGCGTCGCGCGGTCGGCGACACCGGCCGGGACCAACGCATCATCAAGACCGTGCACGGCCGCGGCTATCAGTTCGTCGCTGCGGTCGACGAGGAAGCGGGTGGTCCCTCGTCGTCGGTACTGGAGATGCCCGAGGACCTCGACCAGGTGATCCGCTTCTGCTGCGCCGAGGGGAACGTGCGTTTGGCGTACGCGACGGTGGGGACCGGGCCGCCGTTGGTACGGGCTGCGCACTGGATCACCCACCTGGACTACGACTGGCGAAGCCCCGTCTGGCACCACTGGCTCACCGGCCTGGCCCGACACCGGACGCTGATCCGCTACGACGAACGTGGCTGTGGCCTGTCGGACCACGATGTCGACGACTTTTCGATCGATGCGTGGGTGCACGACCTCGAAGCGGTTGTCGACGACATGGGGTGTCGCAGGTTCCCGTTGCTGGGCGTGTCGCAGGGCGGTGCGGTTGCGATCGCGTACGCGGCACGCCATCCCGAGCGTGTGAGTCACCTGATCCTCTACGGCGCCTACGCGCAGGGTCGCATGGTCCGTGCCGCGACCGACGAGGAGCGGCGAGAAGCAGCGGTACAGATCGAGATGGTGCGCCTCGGTTGGGGCCGCGACGACCCGGCGTTCCGTCGGTTCTTCACCTCGAGCTTCATCCCCGACGCGCCTCCGGAGATCTGGGACGCGTTCGCCGAGCTACTGCGCCGGACCGCGTCCGCGGAGAACGCGGCACGACTCATGGATGCATGGGCCCAGATCGACGTCTCCGGCGAGGCCCCGCGCGTGCAGGCGCCGACGCTCATCATCCACTCTACGCGACGAGATCCGGGTGCCGCTCGACCAGGCACGCAACCTTGCGAGCCTGATTCCCGAGAGCCGCCTGGTGCTGCTCGACTCGCGCAACCACCTGTTGCGGCCTGATGAGCCGGCGTGGGGGCAGTTCTTGACCGCGGTCGACGCCTTCCTCGCCTGACCCGGCCCTTCGGCGGCGAACCGCCGTGGATCCCTGACGTGATCAGGCAAGAGGCTCACGACCGTCACGACACGAACCGTGCCCTCGCCGCGTTCGACGCAGAGGCCAAGGTGATCGATGAAGATCGCGAACACCGCGGCACTGAAGCAATCCGGCATTGGCTCGACACGGCAGCCCGCGAGTTCACCTACACGCGCACCGGTCTCGGCGCCAGAAGGATCGATCCCGACACCTGGCTGGTCGACAACCGACTCGAAGGCAGCTTTCCGGGCGGCGTCGCAGACCTGCACTACCGGTTCGTCCTCAGGGACGGCCGCATTGCCGAACTTGTGATCGCACCCCTGACGCCGCATTCGGCGTGAACCGGCAGAGCATCCGCTTCCGAAGCTGGGCAGCAGCCTCGCCGCTTCGTCACTCGGCGACGCCGCATCGTCGAGCGTGAATCTTCGCCGCCATGAACAGCGTAACGCGAGGGAGGGGGCTTGCCGCAATCGACGAAAACGTGCTGACCATGAACGATGACGCAGCATGCGGTGGTGATCGTAGGAGGAGGTCCAACGGGGCTGATGTTGGCGGGCGAGCTGGCGTTGGCGGGGGTCGACGTCGTCATCGTCGAACGACGCGCCAGTCAGGATCTCGACGGATCGCGAGCCGGGGGTCTGCATTCCCGCACCATCGAGGTGCTCGATCAGCGTGGCATCGCGGAACGATTCCTCTCGGCGGGGCACGTCGCCCCGGCTCTGGGGTTTTCCGGGATCCCGTTGGACATCAGCGACTTCCCCACCCGCCACAACTACGTCCTTGCGCTCTGGCAGAGCCACTTCGAGCGCATCCTGGCTGACTGGGTCGGTGAGCTCGGGGTTCCGATGCTTCGTGGCTGCGAGGTGGTGGGCTTCGCGCACGACCGCCGGCGTCGATGTCGAGCTGTCTGGCGACCCGTCGCTGCGAGCGGAGTATCTCGTCGGCTGCGACGGAGGACGCAGCCTGATCCGCAAGGCAGCCGGTATCGACTTTCCCGGGTGGGACCCATCGACCAGCTGGATGATCGCCGAGGTCGAGATGGACGAGGAGCCGGAGCTCGGCATGCGCCGCGAGGGAGGCGGCATCGGTCCCGTCAACCGGGCGGAGGGAGGAGGGCCGTTCCGGGTCCTGCTGACGGAACGACGCGTCGAACACACCGACGACCCCAGCATGGACGAGCTTCGCGAAGCACTGGTCGCCGTGTACGGCACGGACTACGGGCTTCGCAACGCCAACTGGATCTCGAGGTTCACTGACATGACGCGGCAGGCAGCAACCTACCGCCAGGGCCGTGTACTGCTCGCGGGGGACGCCGCGCACGTGCATCCCCCGCAGGGCGGCCAAGGCCTCAACACCGGCGTGCAGGATGCCGTGAACCTGGGATAGAAGCTGGCCCAGGTGGTCGACAAGACATCACCCGAGAGCCTCCTGGACACCTACCACGCCGAACGTCATCCGGTCGGTGCCCGGGTGTTGCACAACACCATGGCGGCAGTCGCGCTCAGCGGCTCCGACGACCGTCACCAGGCCCTCCGCGACGTCATGACCGAAGTGCTGAGCATGGACGAGCCGCGCAGGCGCATCGCCGCGATGCTCTCCGGTCTCGACATCCACTACGACCTCGGAGAGGGACATCCGCTGCTCGGGCGGCGCATGCCCGACCTCGACGTGCAGACCGCGGACGGTCCCACGCGCGTGTTCACCCTGCTGCACGACGCCCGGCCCGTGCTCCTCAACCTCGGTGCACCCGGCGGTTTCGACATTTCGCCGTGGGCGAGTCGAGTCCGGTTGGTCGACGCCGAGCACGATGGCGTGTGGGAGCTCCCGGTCGGCGAGATCGCGGCGCCGCCGGCCGTGTTGATCCGACCCGACGGACATGTCGCCTGGGCAGGAGAACTCACGGATCCAGGGCTGCCTCGAGCGCTTGCGACCTGGTTCGGAGCGGCCACTCCGGCTCCGAGCTGACTCATCGCCGCTTCGACGATGGCAATGTCCTGCTCCGTCGTTCCGCCGCTGACTCCGACGCCGGCGATCACCTGGCCCCCTCGCACGCTCACACCGGGGTTGGAGGCCGCGTTGTCGCGAAACGTCCGTCGAGGCAGCCGCGGAGGCGAGCGCGGGATCGTCCCTCAAAGCTCGTCGTTGCTCGACAGTGGCTCGTGGGCGAGTTCGGCCATCCGCGCCAGCCCGTGCTCGGCATGGTCAGCCAGGCGTGTGGCCGCGGCGTGCACCGCGGGATCGTTGCGTTGTGAGGGTTCGATGCGCGCGGGGTTCAGCGCGCAGCCGTTGGCCCAGGCGGCGATGTCTGGCTCCGCGCCGTAGGTGCGCGCGGCGATGGTTCCACGAACCTGCATCCGCGCCCAGTTGGCAGGGTTGTCGGGGAGGGTGTTGGGCGGACACACCCGGTTGCGTTCTCGGTCGTCGTCGCGGGTTGCCTCCACGTAGCCGGCCAGCGCGGCGCAGAAGCACGGAAAGCCGACCCGGATCGTCTGGAGTCGGATCGTGTCCGGCTCCCAGACGGGAACCAGCGGCGGGTACTGCAGTCCGGAGGCGGCGCAGTGCACGATGAGCGAGTCGGGCGCCAGTGGGACCGACCCCGTCGTCGAGGACGATCTCGCGGCGAGTCACGTGCTTGATGTGTCCCAGGCGAACGACGTGCTCGATGGTGCGGAGCAGATCGAGCTCCCATGCGCCGAGGGTGGGGGTCTTGGCCATCGTGGGAACGACGTCCCGGTCGATCCGAAGCATCACGCCGGCAGCTTCGAGGCGCAGGAAGAGATCGTCGAGCGACTCGGCGTCGGCGGCCGCCGCCATGGTGTCCGCAGCCAGCCCGAGCGCCACCGCCGGATCGGGCTGGACGACGGCGCGATTGAGCATCCAGGGGTCACGAGGGCGTACCCAGACGATGCGGTCTGCTTGCACGCCGTTCGCCAACAACCAGACGATCCCGTCGGTGGCGGTCTTGCCGGCACCGACGATCACGTACCTGCTCGGCGCGGCGTCCAACCGGGCGAGCTCGTTGATGGCGACGACGCGGACGTCGTCAGCAACACCGAACGGCGGGGGTGTCGTCGCGGGGATCGTCGGCGACAGGTAGGTGGCGTCGACGACGCGGCGTCGCACGTCGATCTCCACGGTCTCGCCCGACACCCGCGACGTCACGAGATGGGAGGAACCGTCGGTGTGATACTCGCTCCCGCCGAGGAAGGTGACCTGGCCCGAGCCGAGGAAGCGGCGATGCAGGATGTCGTCGTAGTAGGCCTGGATCTCCGCCTGGCGGGCCCGTTCCTGGAGCCCCGCCTCCGGGCCGCGCTGCTGGACAGTGCCGCTCCCGAGCACGGTCGACCCGACGCCGTAGAACACTGACGCCTGATGGAGCTGGACGAATGGATACGCGTCCTGCCAATGCCCGCTGGCCGCATGGCGACGGTCGACCAGCGTGACGTGCACATCCGCGTGATCGATCAGGGCATCCGTGAAGGCCATGCCCATCGCGCCCGCGCCCACCACGAGGTAGTCGGTCTCCGACGATCCCACCGGCATGGTGCTCGGCCTCCAGTCGCATCGACAACGGACCGGCTACGGATGTTACGAGGGTGCAGGCTTCCACGACCCGCCAGTACTCGGCGGACGGGATGCGCCCCGCGGCTCCGGTGCTCCAGACTGGTGTCCTCACGCCAGACACCAAGGGGACGCGATGCACGCGACCAGCCACGCTTCGCTCTGCCGCACCTGCGACGTCACCTGCCCGATCCTCGTCGACATCGAGGACGGCCGGCCCGTGAAGGTTGTCGGCGATCCGGCCAGCCCCGTGTATCAGGGCTACTCGTGCGTGAAGGGCCGCTCCATCCCGGAGCAGTACGTGTCGCCCGACCGATTGCTCCAGTCGCAGAAGCGCAGATCCGACGGTTCGTTCGCGCCGATCCCGGTGGCACAGGCGATGGACGAGATCGCGGCGAAGTTGCGCCCCATCCTCGACGAGCGCGGCCCGCTCGCGATCGCGTCCTACATCGGCACGAGCAGCCTCGCGAACCAGTGCAGCTGGCCGATGCAGGCCGCGTTCATGAAGGCGATCGGCGACGGTCGCATGTTCAACGCCGTCACCATCGACCAGCCCGGGAAGGGGATCGCGCTCGGGATGATGGGCGTGTGGCTCGGCGGTGCGATCAACTCGATGGATGTCGGCGCCACGATGATCTTCGGCAGCAACCCGCTGGTGTCGAGCGTGGGCGGCCGGTCGAAGGTGAACACGCGAATGTCGTTCCACGACGCGCGCCGGCGGGGGCTCGCGTTGATCGTCGTCGATCCGTGCCGCACGGAGACTGCCGGACTGGCCGACATCCATCTCCAGCCGCGTCCGGGTGAGGACATCGCCATCGCCGCGGGCATGGTGCGTCTCATCGTCACGGAAGGTCTCTACGACCGTGAGTTCGTCGACGCCGAGACGCAGGGCCTCGACGCCCTGGTCCGGGCGGTGGATCCCTATACACCCGCGGAGGTCGCGCGGCGGGCCGACATCCCGGTCGACGACTTCGTCGCGGCAACGCGTCGCTTCGCCGGCGCTTCGAGCAGCATCGCGATCGCGGGGACCGGCCCCAACATGGCCTGTGGCAACGGCACGCTGTTCGAGTACCTCATCGCCGCGCTCAACGTGCTGTGCGGCAGCTTCCTGCGCGCCGGCGATCTCGTGTGGGACCAGAAGACACTCGGCGTACAGACGCCGCGCATCGCGCAGGCCATGCCTCCGTTCCCCGCGTTCGGATTCGGCGCACCGTTCCGCGTGAAGGGCCTCGCCGACACCGTGAACGGCCCGCCAACCGCAGCCGTCGCCGACGAGATCCTGCTTCCCGGCGAAGGGCAGATTCGCGCCTTCATCAGCATGGGTGGCAACCCACTCGTCACCTGGCCCGACCAGGTGAAGGTGCGCGACGCGTTCCGTTCCCTGGAATTGCTGGTGCAGATCGACCCGTGGATGTCGGCGACCGCCAAGGAAGCCCACTACGTGATCGCGCCGACGCTGCAATTCGAGGTGCCCGGCATCAGCAACACGTTCGACCTGATCTCCGGCGCGTTCCCAGGCGTCGCGATGCCCGGACCGTGGGGCCAATACACGCCGGCGCTCGTCGACCCGCCCGCCGGTTCCGACGTGATCCCCGAGTGGGAGTTCTTCTACGGCATCGCGGCGCGGATGGGCCTGCAATTGGAGTTCGGGCCAACCGATTTCGGCGGTGGCCAAGGGGTCACGAAGACACTCGACATGGCGCACACGCCTGACGCCGACGACCTGCTCGAGATCCTCTGCGCCGACTCCCGGATCCCGCTCGACGAGGTGAAGGCGCACCCGAACGGCGTGTCGAGACTCGACCCGACGATCACGGTGTTGCCGAAGGAGCCAGGCTACGAAGGGCGGCTCGATCTCGCGAACGAGCTGATGATGCGCGATCTCGCCGAGGTCACCGCGCGCGGCACCGGCGATGTGCTGTCGTGGGCCGGTGCCGACTACCCGCTCCGCCTCATCGCGCGTCGCATCATGAGCCGCTACAACTCGAGCGGGCACTTCCTCCCGAAGTTGCGCGCGGCCGACGCCATCAACCCGCTCAAGATGCATCCCGAGGACCTGCGGGCGCGAGGCTTGGACACGGGTGACAAAGTCGAGGTTGCGTCCACGCGCGCCGCGGTGCTGGCGCTGGTCGAACCCGACGAGACCATGCGACCAGGTGTGGTGTCGCTCACCCACGGTTGGGGTGACCTCCCGGAGACCGACGACGACTTCGAGCGCCATGGCTCGGCGGCCTCCCGGCTCTCCGACGTCGACGACGCATACGACCCGTACACCGGTCAGCCGGTCATGACCAACATCCCCGTGGAGGTCTCGGCCCACCCGTCGTGAGCCGGCGGTCGTCGGCCGGCAGCCGCACCTCGGCGTCGTGGAGATCGATGCCGACCACGCGTGCACCATGTTCCTCGAGGCGACGGCGGAACGCGGCGCCGATTCGGGACTCGCTGCCCGTGATCGCGTAGGTGCGCGACATTCGGCGTTCAGACCGGGGGTGCAGGCCAGGGCGTGAGCGGACGACCGGCCGTCGGCAGGTCGTGCCACACCACGACCTGGCCCGGGAGGCCGTCGGTGGCGAACATCCACCGCCCGTCGGGGCCGCCGAAGCAGCAGTTGGTGGTGGCTCCGTCACCGGGAATCGGCCAGAAGTCGACCTCTCGGTCGCCGTCGATCACCCGGATGCCGTGGTCGAGACTGCCCGCCAGGTAGAAGATCCCGTTCTGGTCGACGGCCAGGCCATCGGTCGCGTGCTGGTGGCTGAGATTCTCGATGATCCATTGCTTCGTGCCATCTGGGAACACGCGCATGAAGCCGTTCGCCTCGGTCACGACGAGATGACCGTCGCCGTCGATCGCGATCCCGTTGCAGAACACGAAGCCGTCGGCGACCACACGCAGCGTGCCGTCGGTCTCGTATGCCATCACGCGCGACGACGGCTCGGGGGCGGGCTCGATCATCGGCCACGGGTCGGTGAAGTAGACGGTGCCATCGGGGCCGACGACCAGGTCGTTGGGCGCCTGCATGCCCTCGACCACGCGTACGACCGTGCCGTCGGGGAGCATGCGCTGCAGACCGGGCGACACGTAGCGCGGCTTCGCCCACTCGCCGGCCACACCGAGGGCGTCGAAGTCGACCCCGCCGTTCTGGGTGATCAGGAACCCGCCGTCGGTCGCCGGTGCCGCGCTGTTGGTGCCGCCCGCCGTGTCACAGAGGACCTCCTTGCGTCCTTCTTCGGGCCAGATCTTCACGAGCTTGGCGTCGGTCACGCTCGTGCACACGAGGGTGCCGTCGTCGCACCAGACGGGACCTTCGGGCATGGCGATCCCGTCGACCACGACCTCGGGCTTTGACACCATCGCTCGCTCCTCTCGTGGCTCACTCACCGTCGGGGCGGAAGCCGGACGTCGCCTTCGCGATGTCGGACATCTCGAAGGGCAACGCGAGCGGCTGCCCGGGACCGTTCACCACGATCTCGTCGAGGCGGGCACCCGAGTCGAGCATCGTCGCCAGGAGATCGGCGAGGACCGGCCCGACGGTGCCCACATGCAGATACCGATCGAGCAACTTGCCGCGCCGTACCCACTCGGCGGTCAGGCGCCCGGCGAGCTGCGGGTCGTCGCCAACGGCGGCCTCGGTGCCGGCCACGGCGTCGAGCAGGAACCGCGTGAAGCGCACGTCCGGATGCTCGATCCGCAACGCCCGGATCCCTTCGTCGAGCGCGGCCTTGCTCGCGATGTACGCGCCCCGGCCGTGGTACGGCGATCCCACGCCGTTCGACGCGGTGTAGGCGAACACTGCATCGTCGGCGAGGAACGGCACGGCCGCGCCGAACACCAGGAACGCGCCGGTGGCGTTCGTGGCGAACAGCTCGGCCCATCCGTCGGCCGACTGGTCAGCCATCATCACCATCGGAATCGCGGCCGCGGCATACACGATCACGTCGAAGGACCCCAGTACCGCCGCCGCGGCCTTGACCACTGCCCGACACGCCGCGCCGTCACGCACATCGCTCGCGATCGCGACACCGTCGCCCGCCGCCGCGACCTCCTCGAGTCTGTCCTGACGTCGCGCGGTGACGACCACGCGTCCGCCGCGGCGGAGCGCCTCCTCGGCGATCGAGCGCCCGATCCCCGACGATGCACCGACCACGAGCATGCGCCGCCCGGCGAGCTGATTCCCCATCGCCGTTCTCCCTGGTGCCGTGCGTCGCAGAACGCCACGCTCGACCTCGTATACGTTATACAAGCCGCCGCGTGCGCGCGCCAGATGCGGGCCCGGCACGCGTCTGCGCACCCGCAACACTGCGGCCACACACCAGTGAACGGCCAAGGGGGACGGGATGGCGGAGCCGGGCACTGCCTCCTACGACTACGTGGTGGTCGGTGGCGGCTCAGCCGGGTGCGTACTCGCAAGCCGGCTCGCGCAGAACGGCCGCGACCGAGTGCTCCTCCTCGAGGCGGGCGGGAACGACCGCTCGCCCTTCATCCACATCCCGGCTGGGCTCATGCGACTCAAGAACGAGTACTACGCCTTCGCCGACGAACCCGATCCCACTCGCGACGGCATGAACACAACGTGGCTCACAGGTCGTGTCCTCGGCGGCGGCAGCTCGGTGAACGGGCTCGTGTGGGTACGAGGCAACCGCGCCGACTTCGACGCGTGGGCGGTGCTGGGAGCGACGGGCTGGGACTACGACGGGGTGCTGCCGTACTTCAAGCGCTCGGAGTGCTTCGAGGGCGGAGGGGACGACTTCCGGGGCGGTCAGGGGCCACAACGCGTGTCGATGGGGCGCACGCACCACGAGCTGAGCGACGCGTTCGTCGCCGCCGCGCAGCGTGCCGGTCAACCGTTCACTCCCGACTACAACGGCCGGTCGCAGTACGGAGTCGGTTGGGTGCAGACGTCGCAACGGCGCGGCTTTCGTCACAGCGCGGCGACGGCGTACCTCGGGTTGGTCCGCCGCCGGAAGAACCTCCGTGTCCTCACTGGCGCGGCCGCGACCGCCATCGTCTTCGAGGGTCGCCGCGCCGTCGGTGTGCGCTATCTGGAGCGCGGCTCGCCTCGCGAGGTCCGAGCGACGCGCGAGGTGATCGTCTGCGCCGGCACCCTGTCGACCCCTCGCCTCCTCATGGCGTCGGGTGTCGGGCCGGCGAACCACCTGCGCGACCACGGCATCGACGTCGTCGCCGACCTCCCGGGCGTCGGCGCCAATCTTCAGGACCATCTGATGCTCATCATGATGTGGAACGTCGACGTCCCCACGTTGAACCTGGCCATCACGCCGAGCGGGTTCGTCCGCCACGGCCTTGACCTGTTCGCACGCGGGCGGGGACCGGCCGCATCGGCGACGGCCCATGCGCTGGTGTTCTCGCAGTTGCACCGCGGGAGCGCGTGGCCCGACGTCGAGCATCTGTTCGCGCCGCTCGGCATGATCGGCGAGAACACCGACGAGAGCCTTGCCGAGACCTTCGACTCCGTCGGGGAGCACAAGGCCAACGAGTTGAAGCTGCTCCGTCGCGCTGTCGTGTCGGTCGTCGTGCAGCTCCTCCATCCCAAGGCGCGGGGGCGGGTCGAGCTCCGGTCCGCACATGCGCTGGACCCGCCGGTGATCCGCTACCGGTTCCTCGAGCACCCCGAAGATGCCGCCGACCTCGTCGCCGGGGCGCGACGCGCGCGGGAGATCATGGGCACTTCACCGATGGCCGAGCACGTGGTCAGTGAGGCCTTTCCCGGTGCGGTGGTCGAGACCGACGACCAATGGCACCAGTTCGTGCGCGGCGCCGCATGGGGTGGCCAGCACCCTGCAGGAACGTGTCGCATGGGCACCGACGCCGATGCGGTCGTCGATCCGGACCTGCGGGTGCGCGAGGTCGCGGGGTTGCGCGTCGCCGACGCGTCGGTCATGCCTCTGGTGACCAGCGGCAACATCAACGCGGTGTGCGAGATGATCGGCGAGAAGGCCTTCGACCTGATCGGCGGGTGATCGCGGCGGGCGTGTACCCCGACCATTCTGGCCATCGTGCCCGCACTTTGTATACATTATGAACGCGGCGTACGCGGTCACCGGGGGGAACGATGCAGTTCGCGGGGCGGTACGGGCCGTGGGCGCTCGTGGTCGGCGGATCGACTGGGCTTGGCGCAGCATGCGCGGCCCAGGCGGCCACCCGCGGGCTCGACGTCGTCCTGACCGCCCGGCGGGCGGAGCCGCTGGAAGAGCTGGCGGCGGCGTTGCGAACGCGTACGGGTGTCGAGGTGCGCACGTTCGCCGGCGACATCGGCGACCCCGGCACCGCAGGACGACTCCTCGAGGCGGTGAACGGCCTCGACGTCGGGCTCGTGATCTACAACGCCGCCGGAGAGCGCGTGGGCACGTTTCACGAGAGCCCGCTCGAGGACCACCTCTTCAACATCACCGCCAACTGCACGACACCGACGGTCTTGAGCTACGAGCTCGGCCGACGCATGGCGGCACGCGGGCGGGGCGGGATCGCGCTGGTGTCGTCGATGGCCGCACTCGTCGGCTGCAGCTTCATGACGATGTACTCGGCCACCAAGGCGTTCGAATGGATCCTCGGCGAAGGGCTCTACGCTGAGTTCGCGCCGCTCGGCGTCGATGTGGCGCTCTACCTCCTGGGTTCGACCGCGACTCCGACATTCATCGAACGTTACGGCGCCGCCATCGACTTTTCGCGTCGTGGAAGCATCGAAACCGACGATCCGCTGGAGACCATGTTCAACCGCCAGAGCGTGCCGACTTCGCCCGAAGCTGCTGCCGAGCACCTGTTCGAGAACCTCGGCCAGGGCCCAGTGCTCTATTCGGACCCCATCGACGAGCGCGCGGCCGCGAAGATGCGGGCGATGCCGCGCAACGAGCTCGTGAACCTCATGAGCTCCCTCGTGCGCGGTCAGTCGTGAGCGTCGTACACGCGCGCGGGGTTCACGCCGCGTGCTGACGAGGCTCGACGACTCGCTGCTCCACCAGGCGCCGACCACGTTCGATCACGCGGTCACGTCCGACCACCGGTTCTATGACCGTTACTGGTTCCAGGCCATCGAGCCCGGCGGGGCCACGTCGCTCGTCGCCGGTATGGGCCTCTACAAGAACACGAACGTGCTCGATGGGTTCTGCACCGTGGTGCACGACGGCAAGCAGTACTGCCTCCGGGTGTCCCGTGCGCTGCGTCCGGCGGTCGATGACACGAGCGTCGGCGCGCTCTCGGTCGACGTGATCGAGGGATTGCGACAGCTGCGCATCGCGGTCGAGCCCGGGCGTCATCCGATCGCCTGCGACCTTGTGTGGACCGGGACCTACGACGTGATCGAGGAGCCGCCCATGTGGCGACGGCTCGACGGACGCGTCCAGACCCAGGGCGTGCGCATGTACCAGCTCGGGCGCGCCGACGGCTGGATCGAGATCGACGGGGTGCGGCGCGCGGTCGAGGACTGGTACGGCAGCCGTGACCATTCGTGGGGCGTGCGGCCCGGCACGGGCGGCTACGAACCCGTCACCGGCCCGCCGCGCCAGGCGCACGCCGAGTTCCTCCGAGCCTTCCTCTTCTTCAACACCCACGCATCGGGCGGCGTCATCGACGTGACCCAGGGCGCCGGCGGGTTCCAGCGTTCGGTGGGCACCGTGCAGTGGCCGGCCGGATCCGGACGGCCACCGGTCGCAGTCGCGCGCGCCGAGCTCGACCTCACCTATCGCGACGGCATGAGCCCGGCCGACACGGTCAGCCTCGGGTTCGAGCGCGCGTCCTTCGCCGTGGTCACCTCGACCGGAGCACCCTTGCGCGTGGAGTGCACGGTGGTGGCGCCGGCGTGGGTTCTCAAGGGCACCGGGTACGACATGGGCTACCACGACGGCCTCGGGCTCGGCGCCTACCGCGGGGAGCTGCTCGAGGAGTTCGAGGTGCTCGACGTGTCGTCGCCGAACGTGGTGACGACGATGCCGGACCGGTCGCCCTACCCGCACGTGCATCGAGAGCATGACGTGACCCTCACCGTCGATGGTGAGCCCGGGGAGGGCCATCTCACCGTGTGGCGCGACTTCACCGACGACGTCGAGGCCCACCTCTGGACCAGCGACGACGCCCCCGATCCGAGCGGCGGGTGAGCACGTCGTACGACGACCCGACGCACGGCGTCAGCGGCGCCGACACGCTCTGGACGCGCGTCAACACGTCGGAGGCCACACCCGGGGTGATCACGCCCCTGCACTGGGACTTCTTCCGGTCCGCCGAGCGGGGCATGCGCGCCAGCGCGTACGACCGGGGAGTGTACGACGAGTCGGAGGTCGAGCTGCCGCCGTCGACGGACGACAATTGGACGGGCGCGTTCTTCGGCCGCGTCGCATTGAACGTCGATGCTCTGCGCGAGATGTACGACCGGGTCCCGGGTACGTCGGCGGACGAGTTCGAGCTCACGATGCTGGGTTCGGTGCGGCCGGATGCGAAGCGCCATCCAACGACCGATCGTCACGCCCGCATCATCGAGCGGCGCGACGCGCTCCTCGCCGAGATCCCGCGGACGATCGAGCGTCTCTACGTCGAGATGGACGCGTGGTGGAAGGACCGAGTGCGTCCGGACACCATCGACGACACCGGCGATGCGGCCGCCCTGTGGCTCGACGCTCGGGATCGGCTCGGCGAGGTGATGAGACCGCACACCACCGCCTCGCTGTTCGCGATGGAGGGATTCGCATCCTTGGCCCGTGCGTGCGCAACCGCGGGCAAGCTCGACCTCCTGACCCGCCTCTCGAGCGGGTACGGCGACACGGAAGACGACCGGATGAGCGAAGCGTTGTGGGACGCCGCGCACGGCGTGCTGCCGCGGACGGAGCTCATCGCCCGTTACGGCTACCAGGGCGACCGCGCCGGCGACCTCGCGGCGCGCGTGTGGCGGGAGGACCCAACCGTGCTCGACCCGGTGCTCGACGCCCTCGGCGCGATGGACGACCGGGAAGGACCGCGTGCGACCGGTCGGCAGCTCGCCGCGGCGCGAGTCGACGCGGAGGCGGAGCTCCTGGCCGCACTCGAACCGGCCCGGCGCGACGAGATCGGCAACGCGATCGCGGAGACGCACCGCTTCACCGCGCTCCGGCAGCTGGGAAAGGTCACGTTCTGGCGCACGGTCGATGTCGGGCGCGCCGCCACTCGAGCGCTCGGACAGCGCGTATTACGCACGCGGTCTGCTCGCCGAGCCGGACGACGCCTACTTCCTCGTGGCCGATGAGCTGGTTCCCACGCTGGTGCGGGACGGGCGTGAACGCGCGGCCTTCCGCCGGACCCGCCATCGCGAGTACGAGGCGGTGGAGATACCGCTCACGTGGGTGGGCAACCCGGTGCCCCAGCCGATCGCGCTTGCACGCGTCCCCGACGGGACGTCGGTGCTCACCGGTATCGGGGTGTGCCCCGGCGTGGTCGAAGGTCGGGCACGCGTCATCGTCGACCCGGTGACCAATGACCCGATCGAGCCGGGAGAGATCCTCGTCTGCCATACGACGGACCCGAGCTGGGCGCCGTACTTCCTGGTCGCGGCGGCGCTCGTCATCGACGTCGGGGGCCCGTTGAGCCACGGCGCGATCGTGGCCCGCGAGCTCGGCGTCCCGTGTGTGATCAACACCACCGTGGGGACCGGGCAACTCGTCTCCGGCGATCTGCTGCGCGTCGACGGCGGCACGGGACGGGTGGAGGTGCTCACCCCGACCGCGTCGCGACGGGAGGTGTGATGGACACGGAGCGGGCGACGTACTGCCGGATCTGCGTCGCGGGGTGCGGGATCATCGTGTCGACTGAGGGCGACACCGTGGTCGGTGTGCGGGGCAACCACGAGCACGTCCTGTCCCAGGGCTACACCTGTCCGAAAGGCCGTGCCATCCCCGCACTTCACCACCGTCCGGATCGGCTGAACCGTCCCATGATGCGACGCGGCGACACCGCCGTGGACACCACGTGGAACGAGTGCCTCGGCGACGTCGCCACTCGGGTGGGGTCCATCCTCGACGAGCACGGGCCGTCGGCCGTGGGGTACTTCGTGGGCTCGGGTGGATACTTCGACGCCGCCGGCCTGTTCACATCGAACCTCTTGATGCGGACGCTCGCGACCCCGAGCTACTACAGCGACACCTCGATCGACGTCATCTCCACCATGGTCGTGTCCGAGCTCGTGAGCGGCATGCCCGGTTTGCTCGCCAAGCCCGACCTCGACGAGAACCGGATGCTCATCATCGTGGGGTCGAACCCGGTGGTCTCACACGGGCAGACGCTGATCATGCCGAACCCGATCGTCAGGCTGCGGGAGCTGACCGCCCGTGGTGAGGTGTGGGTCGTCGATCCGCGCCGGACCGAGACTGCCCGGTTGGCCACCTGTCACCTCCAAGCCCGGCCCGGAACCGACCACGCCATCTTCGGCTTCCTCGTCCGCGAGCTGCTCCGCGCCGGTGCCGACCGCGACTACCTCGATGCCCATGCGACCGGCGTCGAGGAGCTCACTGCCGCGGTCCAGCGGTTCACCCGCGCCCATGTCGCCGACCTCAGCGGCGTGGCGGAAGACGACTTGCAGCGACTCCTCGATGCCGTCCGCCGAGCCGGTCGCGTCGCGGTGCTCACCGGAACCGGCTTGTCGATGGCCGATGATGCGAACGTCGCCAACTGGTTCATCTGGGCCCTGGAGATCATCACGCACTCGGCCGATTGGCCGGGCGGGGTGTCGTTCACCCCCGGCTTCTTCACGCAGTGGGACCGCAACGACCTTCCGCCGTTGCCCCCGACCGGCACACGTGCGCCGGGACCGGCGAGTCGCCCGGAGTTGAGCGCCTGGCTCGGCGAGTATCCGTGCGCGGCGATGGCCGACGAGATCGAAGCGGGCAACCTCCGCGCGCTGTTCGTCGCGGGAGGAAACGTCGCTCTCAACCTTCCCAACCATCCGCGACTCGCGGCTGCGCTCCGCAAGCTCGACGTGCTCGTCGTCGCCGACGTCGTCACCACCGAGACCACGGAGCTCGCGACCCATGTGTGGCCGTGCACGGGCCAGCTGGAACGGGCCGACCTCACGATGATCCACGACGTCCTGATGCCGACCGTGATGTGCCAGTACACCACCGCCGTCGTCACCCCCGTCTCGGAGCGGCGCCCGATGTGGTGGGCCTTCGCTCAGCTCGGCCGACGCATCGGCGTCGACGTGCTCCCGGATCTCGATCTCGACACCGCCTCCGACGACGACGTGCTCGACCTGGCGCTTCGAGGAGCGCGACTCGGCCTCGACGAGCTGCGGGCCGCAGGGGAGGCAGGCCAACCCGTGGTGACCGACCGCGCGGTGTTCGGATGGGTGCACGAGCGCGTGCTGCGCGACGGGCGCTGGCGCCTCGCGCCGCCGGAGCTGGTGCGCCAACTCGACGACGTGCGCAGACCGGCGCAGCTGGTGCTCATCCCGCAACGCCAGGTCCGACATCAGAACACGCAGCACCGCCGCTTGGGCGACCGACCGTATGTCCAGATGAACCCCGTCGATGCCGCCGCGGTGCACGTTGCCGATGGTGATCAGGTGGTGGTCACGAGCGCGACCGGCAGTGTGACGGCGACTGCCTTCGTCACCGACGTGATCAGAGTGGGCGTGGTGTCGGTACCGCACGGCTGGGCAGACCCGTGCGTCAACACGTTGGTGAGCGATCGCGATGTCGACCCGCTCACGGGTATGCCGCGGCAGTCGGGCACGCCCGTCGCGTTGGCGCGCGCGGAGACCTCCCGGTGGAACCCTGCGGGCGAGAGTCACTGCCCGCCGCCCGTGTCGGACGCATCCAATTGCACTCGGGTCGTGTACGTGATCGACGAATCGCTCGCGAGGACCAGGCCCAGCACGGTCCCCGCACCCAGGGCGAGCAGCACGACCAACACCGTCGCGAGTACCGACCCGCGACGCCACACCGGAATCAACGGGCTTCGTGTCACCGCAACGTGCTCGGCCATGGTGAACCCTCCCAATCATCGAGCTTCCGACGCGATCCGCAGCAAGCTGAACGGAGCGGTCACGCCCACACTCTCAATAACCCAGGACGCAGACGTTCGCGCCACACCGCGGGTCCATCAGACGAGCAAGATTCCTGAGCCGCGCTCTGCAGTCCGGCTGGCTCGTGACACATAGGTGGTGGACGGGGCCGGGACCGATCCAACAGACCCTCGTCGGCAGGCAGGGTGCGCCAGACCGTTCACACGAGTGGGCCTGTACGCATACCCGAGGATCCGTCGCGGGCGAGGCCGAAACGGCGCGTCACTCACGCAAGAGCGCCTCCGCCCAGCAGTCGTGTTGACCTGCGAGCGAAGGCGCCTCTGGAACCTTCTATGTGTGGTGCACGGTGTCCACCACGAACGCAGCGGTCAACCAACCGATAGCGTCACAGCCGTGTCGGCCAGATCGAAGCGATGAAGGCGATCGTCCAGGTCGCGTACGGGACCGAATCCGCAGCAGTTCTCCGTGTAGCCGAGATCGCAAGTCCGACGATCCGCGACGACGAGGTACTGGTGCAGGTTGCCGCCGCCAGCGTCGACATGGGCACCTGGCACTGCATGACGGGGCTGCCCTACCCGATGCGTCTCGCCGGTTTCGGAGTGCGTAGGCCGAAGGCATCGAACCCGGGCCGAGCCTTCGCGGGAACCGTTGAGGCCGTCGGCAACGACGTGACCGACTTCGAGCCGGGCGAAGAGGTCTACGGCACCTGCGACGGATCCTTCGCCGAGCACGTCGTCGCCCGGCCGCGCATGATCGCGCGCAAGCCGGCGAACCTGTCCTTCGAGCAGGCCGCAGCCGTCCCGATCTCGGCAAGTACGGCGCTGCAAGCCGTCCGCAAGGCGCACGTCGCGGCGGGACAGCGAGTGTTGATCGTTGGTGCGTCGGGCGGTGTGGGCAGCTTCGCCGTGCAGATCGCGAAGGCCTTCGGTGCTGAGGTCACCGGCGTTTGCAGCTCCGCCAAAGTCGATCTCGTCTGGTCGCTCGGCGCGGACCATGTTGTCGACTACACCCACGACGACTTTACGAATGGCCAAGTGCGCTACGACGTCATCCTCGACACCGGCGGCAATCGACGGTTGTCGCATCTCCGAAGAGCGCTCGCCAGGAGCGGCACGCTCATCATCGTTGGCGGCGAGACCGGCGGTCGTTGGCTCGGCGGCTTCGACCGCTCGCTCCGCGCTGTTGCGCTGTCACCGCTGGTGAGCCAGACGCTCGGAATGCTCGCGTCGACGGAGAATGCCGAGGATCTGAACGCGCTGCGAGATCTGATCGAGTCCGGGCAGATCGTGCCGGCGATCGATCGCACCCTTCCGTTGAGCGAAGCCGCTGCGGCCATCCAGCAGCTTCACGACGGGGGCGCTCGCGGGAAGTTCGTGATCGCAATCTGAGGACGAGTGCGCGTCGGCCGGCCCGCTGGCGCGCGCGGCCGGTGTCATGCTCGAAACCGCCCTGCCACGGTGTGGCGAGCGAACTCCCAGCATCGTGCCGACATCTCGTGACGGGTCAATCGGTCGACGCCGATTCCGGCACCTCCGGCTGCGGTGAACGCCTTCGCCGCCAGACGCCATGCCAGCCGGTTTGGCTTTCTTCCGCGGCGCGATACTGGTTGCGGGCACGGAGAATGTCGGTGCGGGTGCACATCCCGATGACGTGGCGGTCTGCGTCGAGGACGGGGAGGTGCTCAACCTCTTCGTTGACGATGCGTTCGAGCGCCGTCAACAAGGTGTCGTCGGGTCTTACCGTGACCACATCCGGGCTCGCGATCCTCGACAGCGACGCGTCGCCGGTCGCGTCAACGCCGAGCAGATCGCTGCGGGACACGATCCCGACACAGCGCCGCTGCTGGTCAACAAGTGGGTAGGCGCTGTGCGAGGTACCGTCGATTCGATGACGAGCGTCCTTCACCAGGACATCCGCGTCGAGGACGGTGACCGCGGTGGTCATTGCCGCGGCGACCTGCGTGGCCTGAAGATAATCGGGCGCATAGTCGAGGGGGACATGCAGCCCGCGTCGGGAGAGCTTCTCGGTCATGAGTCCATGGTCGAGTAGCGCGCCGGCGACGAGATCCGCGATCACGGCGGCGAGCATGATCGGAATGATCGCGCGATAGTCGCGAGTGAGCTCGAACGCGAAGACGATCGCGGTGAAGGTGGCTCGGGTCGCGGCGCCGAACGTGGCTGCCATCGCGACCAGTGCCACCGCGCCGGGTGCGACATGCAAGCCGGGCACGAGCTCATTGATCAGCGCGCCCAGGAGGCTTCCGAAGGCGCCGCTGATCAGCAAGATTGGGGCGAGGGTCCCTCCCGATGTTCCTGAGCCCAACGCCACCCACCACGCCAACAGCTTGGCGATCAGTAGTGCACCTAGGACGCCGATCGCGAGCCGATCCGCGAGAATGTCGTTGATGGTTCCGTAACCCACGCCCAACGCTCTTGGCACGACGAGGCCAACGCACGCGAAGCCAATGGCGCCCAGGATTGGGTGCCAGAATTCCGGGATCGGCATCCGACGGAACGCGGTTTCGACGAGGAAGAGACCTTTGCACGTTACGACCGCGAGGAACCCGCACGCGATGCCGACCAGCGCAAACACCGGGAGGCTATCGAGCCCCGCGTAGCTGTGGGGAGGGACGTGAAACAATGGCCCCGGGCCGAATAGCGTCGCGTGCATCGCGCCCGCGACGCTCGAAGCGACCACGAGCGGCACGAACGCCCGGTGCGAGAACTCGAACAGCAGCAGCTCGATCGCCAATACCACAGCGGCGAGCGGCGCCCCGAACGTCGCCGACATGCCAGCCGCCGCTCCGCACGCCAAGAGGATCTTGCGTTCCGACGGCGTGACCCGAATCAGTTGCCCAACCAGGGAGCCGAGCGCGCCCCCGGTGACGATGATCGGTCCTTCGGCGCCGAAGGGTCCACCGGTACCGATCGCCACCGCAGCTGAGAGCGGTTTGGCGACCGCGGCTCGGGGAGCGATTCGGCTCTGGCGGGTGAGGACGGCTTCCATCGCTTCGGGAATACCGTGGCCTCGGATCACCGGCGCCCACAATGCGATCAGCGACACCACGAGTCCACCAGCGGCGGCTTCCACGATGAAGATCGGCCCGGGATGGAAGTCCGCGAAGGACGGAAGAGTCCAACCCACCCGGTGAAAGAGCACGACGTTGGTGATCAGCGCGATGAGGTGAATCAACACCCAAGCCGCTCCCCCGCCGGCCACCCCCAATACCGCGGCGACACCCGCGAGATAACTGGTACGTCGCGCCTGGTCCCTCCGAGTCGCAGGCGACGTCATGCTTCGCCCAAGAACCAGTCGGCGTCCGCGGGTTCTTCCGCGGCTTCGCTCAACGCATTCAGCGCGTGCACCAGTGTCGAGCGCTCATCGGCGGGAACGCGCGCCACGATCCTTGAAATCTCGGCGCGCCGCTTCCCGGTGACTGCATCGACCAGCCGCCGCCCCTTCGAAGTGAGTGCGACGATCACCTCGCGCCGGTTGGTCGGCGATGCGCCCCTCCGGATGAGCCGTTTCGCGACGAGCCGGTCACAGAGGCGAGTGACGGTCGACGGATGGACCCCCAGCGCCTCGGCCAGTGCGGTCGGCCGCTGCGGACCCCGGGCGGCCAGCACGACAAGAGCCCGGTACTGGGCCAGCGTCACATCGTCCTCAACCCCCGCCAACGAGCGGACCGCCACCGACACCAGCACCCGGGACGCCCGTAACACCGCGTCGACGACCTCGGGGGCACGGGTACCTCGTGCGTGCATACAACAAGTATTGCAGAATACACACCTCCGAGCCAAACGGATGCGCGGAGCGCGTTCGTCGCCTCGCATGACTCCGCAATCGTCAGAGTCACGTTCCCGAGACCGACACAGCCGTCGCGGAGGGTCCACCTACCTGGGGCGAACACCTCAGCGATTCGTAGTACGACGCCGACACCCAATATCACCCGAACCTGAAGACATCGATGGCGTCCCCGTGTGCCGCACGGCGAACCTCACTCCCATGGAACGGGAGCGCCCCATCGGTCAAGGTAGGTCGTCTCGGAGGTCGGCTTGCGCGTGGTCGGGCCGAAGTTTCCCTGCGGATAGCCGAGCGGCACACAGAAGTGGAAGCCGACGTCGTCCGGAATGGCAAACATCTGATGGAAGCGTTCCATGACCGAGGGGTGGAGCGTCGTCGGCACTGAGCCGATCCCCATCGCGCGGCGCCGCGAGCATCAGGTTCTGCACGGCGGGAATGACGCAGTTGGCAGGGCCGTTGTGCAGCGCCACCGCGAACACGATGCAGGACACGTCACTCATCGAGTCGGCAAGTCCGGCCGCCGAATGATAGTGGGGTGGGAGGTCTTCCCGGCGCTGGTACCCTTCGTCACGACGCTTCGCCCACCATGCCTCGCGGTAGAGCGCGCCGAACTCCCGCTTGGTACCGCGATCGGTCACCACGAGAAACCGCGCAATCTGTTGGTTACCACCGTTCGGCGCCTTGACCGCCGCCTCGAGCATGAGGTGAACGTCCTCGAGCGCGATGGAGTCGGACTTGAACCGTCGGATCGCCCGCTGCGAGAAGATCGCCTCGCCCAACGACATTGACAGCGCGCTGTGGTCCATGGTGGTCCGCCTCTGATCCGATGATCCGACCAGCCCGGAGTCTTCCTCAGGAGGCCGTTCGCGTTCCGAAATATTGGGACATCGCAGGTCAGGCTGGGTGGCAGCGAGTCCGCCCGTACGCCGGCCCGAGTGCCGTGAGTGCTCCGGTCGTGGCCTCCGTCGCGCCCCGCCATCAGCCGCGCTGATGCACGCAAGGTCAAGGTGGAGCCGACTTCAGAGCGCTAGCGTCGTGTTCATGCTCAACATGTTCGCCTTCGAGCGCGTTGCTGTCGTCCTGGGCGATCTCTACTTCGTCGATCCGAATCCGAGGCCCGGCCAGGAGGGCGCCGAGCGTGGCGTCCGGATCGAACTTCGCCGGATCGACGCCGGTGACCTCCAAGGTTCGATCTATTCCGCGAGGCCGATCACCATCGGCGCACCGATGTGGCGAGTCGATCTGCTGGAAACGGCAGCAGGGCCGGTGGGGACATTCGATCGGACGCACCACCACCCGCGATTCACGGGCTGGGAGCCGAGCGAGCGGGTCTTCGTCCCCGAGCTGAGCACCGACCCGCTGGAGTGGCTTGGGGATCGGCTCCGCGATGTGCGCTCGGTGCTTGAGGATGCCCGTATCAAACCCTCAGCGCTCGGCCCAGACGACGCCGAGGCGATCAATGCGGCGGCCTCGGACATCGTCGACTGCGTTCGCCGTCAGCTCGACCTCGTGCACGAGGGTCGCCTCGCTCGCGTTCCCGAACGACATGTCACCGCGGCTCGCATCAGCTGGCTCTGACGCGCACCCGGTATCGGTAGCAGTCGAACACTCGAGCGCTCGGTGTGGTCATGAGAACATCGGCTTGATCTCGTCGGCGAACTCGCGCATGCATCCGAGTTGATCGTCGACGAACTGGCTCAAGATGAGGTTGGTGGCTCCGGCCGCGACGCACTCGCGGATGCGCTGGATGCGCCGCTCGACGGGCCCGGCGATGACCGAGCGTCGAGCGAGGAACTCCACCAGGCCGAGTTCCTCGACGAGGTGGGCGTTCGCTTCCGCACGCTCGGGCGTGGCGTGCGCAGTCGAGTCGTAGCGCCGTTGCAGCTCGGTGATGCGCTCGCGGTACTCCCCGGGCAGCGCCTTGCCGTCGGTGTGGAACCGGTAGACGTGGTTGGCGGTCCCGGCCAAGAGGAATCGGAGCTTCGTGATGCCCTCCTCTTCCGTCGACGCAGGGCACATGGCGGCCATGCACCAGATCTCGATGTCGTCGATCGAGCGACCGACCGACGCCGCGCCCTCGGTGATGTGCTGCCGGGCGAGCGCCAGCACCTCGGGATCGAGCGCGTTGGACAGCACAACCCCGTCGGCGATCTGGCCTGCGAGGTGCTGTGTGCGCGGCCCTTCCGCCGCCATCCAGATCGGCGTCGGATGGCGACCCCACCGAAGGACGAGCTCATGCCCGCGATAGAGGACGGTGTCGCCGGCGCAGAGACCTTTCACGGCGCGGCCAAACTCGTCCATCTCCGCGACCGAAGCCGGAGGGACGCCGATGTTGCGCAGGGCACTGTCGCCGCTGCTGAACCCGTACACCATGCGACCGTCGGAGAGTTGCTGGAGCGCCACCAAGCTGCTGGCCACCACCGCCGGGTGGCGGGTGCGGGGGTTCGAGACGGTGAGGCCGAGCCGCGAACGTGTCGTCTGTTTGGCGGCCACGGTCAAACTCACGAACGGGTCGGCCCAGAGCGACTGCGAGTCGCCCGTCGTCAAGAGGTCGAACCCGGCGCCCTCGGCGACGTCCAGCCACTCCACGTACGACGAGAAGTCCCTGACGGTCGTGCCGGTCCCGAACTGCACGGGCCCGGCGGTCATGAGGCTCCGAATCGGTTCCAGATCACGGTGTCCGCCACCGGGTCGCGGCGGGAGGGACGGAAGTCACCGCCGATTGTGTAGGCGCACGGGATCAGCGCGACCTGGTACCAACCGTCGGGGATACCGAGGATCTGGGCCATCGCGGGCTGGTCCTCCTGGTGGGCGGTCGTGAGGGTTGATCCGAGGCCACGGCTTCGGAGCGCAAGTTGGAAGCTCCAGACCGCGGGCAGGATCGAGGCGAACATCGCCGGCGTCATCTCCGCTGGCGCGCGCTCGGCGCCGAGCAATCGGCCGTATCGGTCGGCGGCGGCGTCGATGTCGTAGCAGGGGATCACCAGGACTGGCACGTCGGCCATCCGTTGCGCGAGGTAGAGGACCGAGCGGCTGATCCGAGCGCCGGCTTCGTCGCCGGCCGACTCCTTGGAGGAGAGCATCTTCGTGCATCGCCACTCGACCTCTTTGCGGTATTGCTCACCCACCCGCCGGCGCTGTTCCGGCTCGTCCACCACGATCCAGCGCCAGTCCTGTGAGTTCGAAGCGTTCGGCGCGTACGACGCTAAGCGCAGACACTCGACGATCACGTCGCGCGGGACCGGCCGGTCGACGTCCAGACGACGGCGCACGGCCTTCGTCGTGGTCAGGAGGTGGTCGACCACGTCAAGGTCGAAAGGTGGAATCCTATTCACGGCCCAGTCGAACCTGAGTGATGTGGGCGAATGCCTGAACATATCAGGAGCATGCGGCGGGTCGAGCAGCTTGGGCGAAGCGGCTTCGTCGAACGCCGACCCAACCCCGCGCGACCGCCGGTTCGCAACCAGAAGGGCTGGGCGGATCGCCGCACACCGAGTCGCCTCGGTGCGCACCGCATGGTCAGCGCGGTCTTCGCCCTCGCCACGAGTCCGTGCCGACGCGGCCTGCCACTGGTGCGTTCCTGGAACTCAAAGCCCGTGCGCACGATTCTCCAACTGCGGCGTCCTGCCGCGCCGGGGTCGAGCGACGCGGATACGTCTTCAACGTCTTCTCGCTGGTCAGGACACCGATCGGGCGTCCGATCGCTCCGCGTCAATTGTCTCACGAAAGCGGAAACAAGCCCAGGTTCGTCTCGCTCCTGACGGAGTAGCTGCTCTCGTGAGGGCCTATCAGGCTGGGAGCACGCTCGAAGACGTAGCGGCGAAGTTCGGAGTCTACGTGCGCACGGCGGCAGCGCACCTCGAGCGCGAAGGCGTCCCGCAGCGACGTCACCGCCTCACTGCCGAACAGGTTGCCGACGCGGTGCAGCTCTACGAGGCCGGCTGGTCGACCGTTCGTCTCGGACAACATCTCGGGATCTACGCGCAGCGCGTGCGGTACCAGCTTGTCAAGGAAGGTGTACAGCTACGCCCTCGGCCTGGACGGAAGTCGTAACTGCCCCTCGCGAAATGCGCCCGAGTGGGCAACCTGGCGCAGGGCGGAGGCAGTCGCGGGTTAGTCCTTGCTGAACCAGGAGGCAACCTGGGCTTCGTGGTCGACGAACTTCTCGCCGGATACGTCGACGACGACCTTGTCGATGGTGCCGCCAGTGAATGGGAACGGTGCGGTGTATTCGGGAGTCACGGGGGATGCACTGTCACGCCCGACGCAGATGCCGTCTCCGACGAGGCAGAAGTTCCCGGGTTGGGTGATGATCTCGCCTTCGCCGACCTTTTTCGTGTCGACGTAGAGCGTCAACGTTCCGGTGAATCCGGGCATGGTCGGATCGGTGCTCTGACCTTTGGACGCGAACTCGGCGGTGAAGATGTGCGAGCCGGCAGTGACTTCTGTGTCGGCGACGATCTCGTAGAGCTTGGTGCCGAGCCAGTTGAAGGTGTAGCGGAGCTTCCTGTCCTTGACGTAGAGGCTGTGGCCACCCGCGACGCCACCGTGCGCGTACAACACACCTTGGGCCTGTGCGGAGTCGATCTCGACGCCCGCTGCAATGGTGTACGAGCGACCGTTGATCGCGACACCGGCGGCCTCAGGGACATCAGCGACGTGCGGGTAGTAGGTGTACTGCTGACGGTCCGTTGCCCCGTGCGGACGTTCGGCGAGCATCTGCTCGAGTGCTGAGCGGTCGTCGAGCGGCAAGCCGTTGTAGATCCCGGCGTAATAGAACCAGAGGCTCTTGAGCGTTTCGAGGCGTGCTGGCTCGGCGTCGGCGACGTTCTTCGACTGAGAGCGGTCGTGTTCGAGGTCGTAGAGCTCCCACTCGTCCAGTTCGAACTTCCCCCACCCTGAGATCGGTGGGTGCACGGTGCAGGCCAGCCATCCGTCGTGGTAGATGGAGCGCTGCCCGAGCATGGCGTAGAACTGTGTCTGCTTGCCGGGGGCCGTTGGGTTGGTCAGCGCGGCCGCGAAGCTCTCGCCCTCGATCGGGCTCTGGGTGTAGCCCTTGATCACCGCGGGTGGCTCGATGCCGAGCAGGTCGTAGACGGTCGGGACGACATCCACTGCGTGGATGTACTGGTGGCGCACGTCGGTCGACGCCTTGATCTGCTTCGGCCACGCGACCAGGCACATGTCGGCGACGCCACCTTCATAGCCCGCCCAACGCTTCCAGTACGGAAACGGGGTGTCGAACGCCCACGCCCAACCCGTGCAGTAGTGGTTGTAGGACTGCGGCGTACCGAGCTCGTCGATGTGGGGAAGCGTGGTTTCCGTGGTGTCGGGCACGCCGTTGAAGAATCGCCATTCGTTGAACGAGCCGTTCGGTCCACCCTCACCGCTGGCCCCGTTGTCCGACACCACGACGACGAGCGTGTTGTCGAGCTGCCCCGACTCCTCCAGGTAGTCGAGCACGCGCCCGAGCTGGTCGTCGGTGTAGGAGACGAACCCGGCGAACACCTCGGCCATGCGAGCGAAGAGACGCCGCTCGTCGTCGTTGAGCGAATCCCAGGGACGCACCGTGTCGAGAACTGGCCAGGGCTGACCGTCAGGACCGGTGCGGGCGGGCTCACCGTGTGGATTGATCGGCGACAGCTCGGTGTCGTCGGGGAGCAGCCCCAGCTTTTTCTGCTGGGCGAGGATGCCCTCGCGGATGGCTTCGTAACCCTGGTCGAACTTCC
Source organism: uncultured Actinomycetes bacterium (assembly GCA_963819475.1). Taxonomy (GTDB): domain Bacteria; phylum Actinomycetota; class Acidimicrobiia; order IMCC26256; family DASPTH01; genus DASUAS01. The sequence continues at coordinate 1,027,800 of CAWFWE010000004.1, read as the reverse complement.
CCTTGTACTTGTCGGCCCACTCCTCGAACACCTGGTGCGGCGCGTGCCCAGCCCCTGGTGCGAGATACATGAAGAACGGTTTGTCGGGGTCGATCACCTTGGCGGCCTGGATCATCCCGATCGCCTGGTCAGCAAGATCCTTCGACAGGTGGTAACCGTCCTCGGGAGTGCCGGGAGCATCGATCTGGCTGTTGTCCTGGACGAGATCGGGATACCACTGGTTGGCCTCGCCGCCGAGGAATCCGTAATACCGCTCGAAGCCGCGCCCGAGGGGCCAGCGACCCTTGTAGGCAGCGAGGTTGCACTCCTCGCCCGGGGTGAGGTGCCACTTGCCGACGCAGTACGTGTTGTACCCGCGCTCGACGAGCACCTCGGAGATGAATCCGTTCTCGAACGGGATGCGCGTCGAGATGCCAGGGAACCCCGAACTGAACTCGGCGATGGTCGCCATACCGTTGCTCGTCGCGTTGCGACCAGTCAACAACGACGACCGCGTCGGCGAGCACAGCGCCGTCGTGTGGAAGTTCGAGAAACGGACCCCCATGTCGGCAACCCTGCGCATGTTCGGCGTCTCGACCGGACCACCGAAGACATCCATCGTGCCGTAGCCCACGTCGTCCCAAGCGATGTACAGAACGTTGGGAGCACCCTCAGGTGCCTTCGGCGGAAGGTACGGCGTCCAGTCGGCCACCGAGTCACGAATGTCGAGCGCGATCTTGCCCTTGTGTCCTTGCGTCACGACGAATCTCTCCAACTGGTGGACGGCTTGGCCATGAGTGCGCAATCTACGCCAGCCGGCCAACACCGTGCGTCTTGCACTTCAGCAACGGCCGACGTACCTTCACTCCCAGCTTCCTTGGAGCGACGTTCGTTCGGCCGGGTCAAGACCCCGCCCGACGAACGCAGCGCCTCTGCGTCGAAGGTGAGAGGCCCGCCCAGGTGCAATCGTGATCGACGCGCCGCGACGAGCAGTCGCACGCGATCGCCGCGACCGATCAGCCCTCAAACGAAGGTGAGTCTTGATGACCGAAGTATCGCTCGATGAACTAGGTCCGGTTGACTACGTCGTCGTCGAGTTTCCGGCCGGAGCCAGCAACTTCACCGGCGAGATGACGAAGGAACTGCTCTCCCTCGTGGACCGCGGGATCATCCGCGTGATTGACGTGCTGATCGTGACGAAAGACGCGGATGGATCCGTCGACGCCATGGAACTTTCCGACGTCGCCGAGCTCGGGGAGCTCGAAACACTCGAAGCCGAACTGGCTGAGCTGTTGGCCGAAGAAGACGTCGAGCACCTCGCCGCTGCGATGGAACCGGGCAGCACCGCCGGCGTACTCATCTGGGAAAACCTCTGGGCCGCTCCGTTCGCATCAGCGGCACGCCGCTCAGACGGTCAGCTGATCGCCAACGGACGGATTTCCATCCAAGCGATCATCGCCTCGATCGAGGCCGACGAAGCATCCGCGACCGTAGGAGCCTGAACATGCCTCTCAGAGCAGCACGGGTTGGAAGAGCAGGAGTCATCGGCCACCCGGTCGCGAAGACCGCGGTCGTAGCTAAAGCTGTCTCACCCGGCCCGTCGCCGGTAGCGAAGACCGCCGTGGTCGCCGCAGCCGTCACCCCGGGGCGCGGTATCGGCCGACGGCGGATCTAGACACACACCGCGTCGACCCAACTGGTCGCTCTCCCTACGTTGGCCCCGTTCGAGGACGCCCATCGACGGTGAGTGTACGAATCGCGTTGAGGAATGGTTCGAGTAAGGGCGCCCAGGTAGTCAACCGATCGGACACCGGAAACACCCGTTGATCAGGGAACACGTTGTGATAACGGCAACGAGTGGAGGTGATGGTGTCTGAAACCAGGACATCGGCGAGTGATGTGTCAAGACAGAGGGGACACCGAGGTGGGGGTCGCCGATGGACAGGGCCGGATATCTGGTTGAGGCGCACGTGCGGGAGGGACGCCCGGTCGCGGAGTTGGCGAGGGGTCGCATGCGAGATCGCGTCGGGCTTCTCCACAGCATCGCCAACCGCGTAGATATCGGGATCGTTCGTCTGGTTCGCCTCGTTGACCGCGATACCACCGCTCGGTCCCGGCACCAAACCGGCGGCTTCAGCGAACTGCACATCCGGCCGCACCCCGATCGCGCCGACCACGAGATCTGCGGCGAGGACACGCCCATCGGCCAGGGTCACCGTGCTGTCCCCCACCGACGCCACCGTGGCGCCGGTCTCGACATGCACGCCGTGAGCGACGAGCTCGTCTGCGATGAGAATGGCAAGCTCCGGATCGAGTGGCGGCAGCACCTGGGGAGTGGCCTCCACAACCGTGACATCGATGCTCTGCCCGACGAGGTTCTCGGCCATCTCGAGCCCGATGAACCCCGCACCAATCACGACCGCGGCTGAGGGTGCGACGTCGACGTCCGCTGCGAGGCGCGCTGCGTCTTCGACCGTCCGCAAGGTACGAACCCGGTCATAACCCGGGATCGGGGGGCGCACCGGTGCAGCGCCCATGCTCAGCACAAGCTTGTCGTACACGACAACGGTCTCCGCACCGGTGACCGTCGAACGAGCCGTCACCGCGTGCCCGACGCGGTCGATCGCGACAACCTCGGCGTCAACCCTGACGTCGAGCCGGAAGCGGTCAAACAGCTGCTCCGGGGTCTGCAGGGTGAGGTCGTCTTCCTCTTCGATCAAACCCCCACGAAATACGGCAAGCCACAGTCGCGAAGGAGACGTGCCCCGACCGCTCGAGAACGATGATGCTGGCGTCGGCGTCGAGGCGACGAAGACGAGTAGCCGTCGACATCCCTCCCGCGACACCACCGACGATGACGACACGCAAGGCCAACCCGGGTTGCTCGCGATCTTCAGACATCACTGTCACCGTACGTCCTTGCCCGCGATGACCCGCACAACTGGACCAATCCCTCTCTCCGCCGTTCGGGCGGGCGGTGTCAGGGATGTCGTGTGGTGGTACCTCAGTTGACCTGGATGACGCCCATCATCCCGAGATCCTCGTGGTCGAGGATGTGGCAGTGGTACACGGTGCGTCCGGCGATGTCGGTCAGAGGTACCCGGACGGTGACCGCCTCACCGGCGGGAACGTTCACGGTGTCTTTCCATCCCGGTGTGATCGGTGCACCGTCGGTACGTGCAACGACTTGGAACGGCCAGACGTGGAGGTGGAAGGGATGGTCCATCGTCGAGGTGTTGGTGAGCGTCCATTCCTCGACGCGTCCGAGCTTGGTTGTGATGTTCGTGCGCGCTGGGTCGAACGTCTTGCCGTTGATGGTGAAGCTGCGTCCCATACCGCCGCCTCCGCCGCCCATTCCGCCGCCATTGCCGCCACCCATGCCCATGGCAAGCACGAGCTCACGCCGAGAGGTCGCGGGTGCGAGCGTCAGCGATGCCGCGGGCGCGAGCGCTGCAGGGAGCGCGGCGGGTGGCGCGGTCCCCGTGGTTGTCATGGTCGCGACGAGGGTGCGGGTGGACGAACCGGTGCTCCCACCCATTCCGACGCTCCCCCGGTTGTATGGCAGCGCTTGTAGTCGGTAGCTGCCGGCGGTGCTCGGTGCAACGAGCATCTCCACGCGCTCGCCCGGCGCGAGCAGCACCTCGGGAGCGTCGTGCGGTGTTGTGAGGCGTCCCCCGTCGGTACCGATGACCGCGAACGGATGACCGTCGAGTGACAAGCGGTAGTAGCGCGAGGGGCTCGCGTTGAGCACGCGCCAGTGTTCGAGGGTGCCTGCTCGCGCGGCGATCGTGGGTGCGACGACACCGTTGACGACGACGACGTCGCCCTCACGGCCGCGCATCTTCGTCATCATCGATGCGTCGAGCACGTTCGCCGAGTTGCCGATCGCCGGGTCGCTCAACACAAGTACGCGCTCGGTGGCACCCGCGAGTTCGGGCAGGTCGTCGAGCTCGTCTTCGACGACGATCATGCCGGCCAGACCACCGAACACCTGAGGTGCGACCATCTCGTGCATGTGTGGGTGGTACCAGAACGTCCCGCTGCGGTGATCGTGGGGGATCTCGTACGTGTAGGTGCGACGCTCGCCGTCCGCCACCGCGACGAACACATTGTCGGCGTGCCCTGACGGCGAGACGTGCAGGCCGTGGGTGTGCAGGTTGGTGGTCTCGCCGAGCCGGTTCACGAGCGTGATCGAGAGCACGTCGCCGGGTCGTATCCGCAAGGTTGGGCCCGGAGTGGTGCCGTTGTAGGTGTACGCGAACCGCTTGCGGTCGCCGAACGGGACGTTCAACGGGGCTGCGACGAGCTCGACGTCGAGGCGGCCACCCGCGCTCGCGAGCTCGTGGGGTTGGGCGAACGGTGCACCACCGCTCGGGATCCTTGCCGCCGGAACCGCACCGGCGAGGCTTTCGCCGAGGGACGCCGCGACGCCGACGGCTAGCACACCGGCGGCCGCGCCGAGGAACTGCCGGCGTGAAGGAGTCGATGTCATTGCGGTGTCCGTTCGTTCGGATGATGTGCCCGCAGTGCACCAAGGGAGACGGCACCCGCGGCGGCGGGGAGGAAGGTGCCGATGGCGCGGTAGAGCAGGACGCCGGCCAATGCTGCGCTCAGCGCCGGGCCGTACCAGTGGATGACGGCGGGCATGACCGCTTCGACGACGCCGATGCCCGCGGGGAGCAGCGGGACCGCCGATGCGAGCGCGCCGGCGCCGACCGCGAGCAGGGCGACGTCGGGATCGACGCGCGCGCCGACGGCGATGAGGATGAACCAGAGGCACGCGACGTCGCTCATCATGGATCCGAGTGACAAGAACGCGAGGGCGAGGCGCTGACGTCGAGGCCCGACGACGGCCATCGCATCGGCGTGGAACCGTGCTCCGGCGGCGCGGCGTTCGGTACGAGATGGCCGCGGCTTCCAGAACCGCAGCGCGCCGAGCACGACGGCCACATGCTCAGCGGTGCCCGGTCGGTTCGCCATTACCGCCGTGACCGCAAGCAGGATCAGTACTAGTGGTGCGACGATGAGCGGCCAGACGGCATCGACCGGCATGTCGCGGGTCGCGACCATGAAGAGGAGATTGATCGCGCTGGCGAGGTAGAAGATTCGGAAGCTGAACCAACTCGCGAACCCGAGTGAGAATCCGATCCGCCGACGGGGCAGGCCCCGTCGTGATAGTTCAGCCGACGCGAACGCCAGACCCTCCGCCGGTGAGGCTGGGGTCAGGAGCCCGAGCCCGTTGACCACCAGCTCGAGCTCGGTTGCCGACACCGCGGTGAGGTCGGCGTCGTCGCCCGCGAGCCGTTGCAGTCGCACACCGGCGAGCAGGTACGACAGCGCCTCGAACCCCGCCGCGGGCACGAGCCACCACGGGTTCGTTTGCCGCAGAGCAGCGCCGACATCAGCCAACCCGCCCGCGGCCCGGAACACCAACCAGATCGCACCCGCGCCGAGGGCGACGCCGAGGATGCCCCGGAGCCACCATCGCCAACCGGGAACGGGGCTGCCGACGCTCGTCCCGGTCGGGTCGTTCACGCCGTCATGGCGTGGCCACAGCCTCGATCACCAAACGGAGCCGCCCGGCGGCCTCCTCGGCGAGGTCGTGGAACGCGGGATCATCCATGAGCGCGCGCGGGTCGACGATGCCGACATGCGTGCCATGTTCGGTGGTCTCGAGCACGACGTTGCACGGGAGCACCAGGCTCACCGTGGGGTCGATCCCGAGCGCACGGTTGGCGAAGTCGGGGTTGCAGGCGCCGAGGATCTTCAGCGCGGACCGTTCGACCCCGAGCTTGGCCCGCAGCGTCGCCGCGACGTCGATCTCGGTGAGCACGCCGAAGCCCTGTTCCTGGAGCGCGGCGCGCACCTTCGGCTCGACGTCGTCTAGCGACGCGGCGACAGTCGTGTCGAAGCTTTGCACGGTCAACTCGCGGCCGGTCGGACGAGTCCGAGGTCGTCTTCGATGGCACGCCGCGGCTTCGCGCCGACGGTGACTGCGACCTGCGCGCCGTCACGGAAGAGAGCGATGGTCGGGATGCCCTGGATGCCGTAGCGACCCGCGACGCTCGGCGCGACGTCGACATCGACCTTCACGACCTTCAGCGCGTCACCATGCTCCGTGGCGAGTGCCTCGAGCTCGGGCGCGATCACGCGGCACGGTCCGCACCACGACGCCCAGAAATCGACGACGACGGGGACGTCGGATTCGAGCACCTCACGGTCGAAGGTGGTGTCGTCGGCGTGGGCAACTGCACTCATGGCGTACCTCTCTCGTTGTCTCGGTTGATCTAGGCGAGCTTGAGGAAAAGCCGCTCGACCTCGGCGACGGAATACCCCTCTGCCTCGGACTGCTCTGGGGCCTGGAGGCATGACGTGAGCCCCGAGGCGAGCAGGCGGAACCCCACCTGTTCGAGCGCCTTCGACGCGGCGGCGATCTGGGTGACGACGTCGCGGCATTCGCGTTCCTCGGCGAGCATGTTCTGGATCCCGCGTACCTGGCCTTCGACGCGGCGGAGCCGGCGTTGCAGCTCTCCCACGACGTCCGGGCTGATGTCCATTCGTTCCTCCTGTCAGATATGCAACGATACCCCAGGGGGTATTGTTCCCAGGTGTGCTCAGTTCGCTCGACTCGGTCGGCGAGCCCGCACGACGTGGTCGATGGCAACATGCGGGCAGTCGGGCGTCGCGACCTGCCGTTCGACCCGTTCCGCCTTCTCGATCTCGAAGCCGTCGAGAACGGCAACCACCTGCTCGGGACCGACGAGCACGGCGGGGTCCGGCGGTCCGCCGTAGCCATGCTCGAGGTTGGTGTCGTCGTGGGCGACGACCACGAGCGTGCCGCCCGGCGCGACCGCGGCCGCGGCATTGCCGAGCGCGCGCGAACGGTCGGGTTCCGGCAACTGCAGGTACGCAACGACGACCAGGTCGAACGTCGGCTGCCCCGGCAGCGGCTCGGTGGCGTCGGCCACGACCGTCTCGAGAGCCACGTTCCTCGCGGCGGCGAGCTCGCGAGCCTTGGTGATCGCTAGGTCCGAGTAGTCGGCCGCGGTCACCTGCCATCCCTGTTCCGCGAGCCAGACCGCGTTGCGGCCTTCACCGGCGGCGAGGTCGAGGGCGCGACCCGCCGGCAGGCCGGCGACCTCGGCGACGACGAACTGGTTCGCGTTCGCGGTCCACACGAGGTCCTTCGTGCGGTACCGATCGTTCCACTCTTCACGGTCCATGACCCTCCTTCCGGTCAGTGGCTGAAGTGCACATCGGGCAAGACCCGCGCCAGCCACTTCGGCACGTACCAGTTGCGTTCACCGAGGAGCGCCATGGTGGCGGGCACGAGCATGACGCGCACCACGGTTGCGTCGAGGAGCACGGCCATGGCGAGGGTGACCCCCAGCTCGGTGGGCGGGATTGGGCCGGTCACGCCGAAGGCGACGAACACCACGATCATGATCAGTGCGGCGTTGGTGATCGGCCGTCCCGTGCGGGCGATGCCTTCCCTGATTGCACGTTTGGTGTCGCCGGTGGCCTGGTAGCGCTCGCGGATCGCGGCGAGCAGGAACAGCTGGTAGTCCATCGACAGTCCGAACAGGAGCGCGAAGAAGAACAGGGGTGCCCACGCGTCGACGAAGCCCTGGTGTTGGATGCCGAGGACGCCGGCGCCGACGCCGTGTTGGAAGACGACGGTGGCGAACCCGAACGCGGCGCCGACGGTGAGCAGGTTCATCGCGATAGAGAACAGTGCGACGACGAGGCTGCGGAACACGATCAGCAGCAACAGGAACGCGACGATCAGGATGATGCCGATCGCGTACGGTGCGCGTCCGGTGAGGACGTTGGTGAGGTCGGCGTTCTGCGCGGCGGGTCCGCCGACCTTGGCCGTGGGCACCGCGGTGTCGAGCTTGGTGCGGAGGCGGTCGACCATCGACGCAGTTGCCGAGTCGTCGACGGGGGTCTTGGGGGTGACGCGGACCACGACGCGCCCGGTCGTGGCCGGCGCGGTCACCACGCGGGCATCGATGACATTGGGGTCGGCGGCGGCGATCTTCGCGACGGTGCTCGCGTCGGCGGAAGGGACGGTCACGAACGCGGGCGCAGCCGCGCCCGGCCCGAACCCTTTGACGAGCAGGTCGTAGCCGTCGCGGCTGGTGTTGCCCTGGTCGACGACCCGGGCACCGGGCATGCCGAGGTGCATGCCGAGCGCGGGCATCACGAGCACGCCGAGAAGCACAAGGCCGATCGCGAGGACCGCGCCGGGACGGCGCAACGCCACGCCGGTCCAACGTGCCCAGCGGCTCTCGGCGATGATGTCGGGGTCCTTCTTGCCCCTCGTGACCAGCACTTTGTCGCCGAGCGCGACGAGCACCGCGGGCAACAGCGTGAGGGCGGCGAGCGCCACGGCGACGACCGACAGGATCATGCCGAGGGCCATGGAACGGAAAACCATCACCGGCACCAGGAACACTGCTGCGAGTGAGAGCACGACGGTGAGCGCAGAGAGGAACACGGCCTTCCCCGCCGTCGACATCGTGTTCTCGATCGCGGCGATCGCGTCCTTGCCCTCGGCTCGTTCCTCGCGGTAGCGGCTGACGATGAAGAGGCTGTAATCGATACCGACGGCGAGGCCGATCATCATCGAGAAGTTCATCGACCACACCGACATCGGCGTGACCCACGACAGCACGTGCAGCACCGCGAAACCGACCGCGATGCCGGCGAGCGCCAGCAGCAGCGGAATACCCGCGGCGATCATGGCCCCGAACGCGACGAAGAGCAGCACGAGCGTGGGCAGGCCGCTGAGCAGCTCCGCCTTGTGGAGCGCTTCCGCGTTCACCTTGTTGAAGTCGCTCCACACCGGCCACTCGCCGGTCACCTTCGCCTGCGCGCCGGACGCGACCTGTAGCCCACCCACGTAGTTGCCGAGCTCACCCGCCGCGATCGGACGCTGCGCGTCGGACGTGACCTTCTGGGCAACGGGGATCAACGCGGTGCGGCCGTCACGCGAGATCAGACCCGTTTCCGGAGGAACCGACAATGGGTCGACGACGCCCGTAGCACGCGGCGCGTGCCGGAGCTTCGCGACGAGGGCCTGGAGACCGCTCGGATCGGCGGCAATCGGTGTCGCCTGGTGGTAGACGACGATCGGGTTCTCTGCGCCAAGCGACCCGAAGTCCTTGCGGAGCTCGTCACGCACCACCTGCGCGATCGAACCCTGCGCCTCCCACCCCGCCCCCGAAAGCGCGCTCGACAGCGTCAACGCAAGCGGCGCAGCGGCGAACGCGACCAAAAACCAGGCGATGATCACGGCCCGACGATGACGGGCCATCGACGCCGCGAGCCGCGAGAAGAGGGCTCGTTCGTCCGGTGGTGCCGAGGGCTCGTGTCCGACCGGTGGCGACTCGGACGAGGTGACGTTCACGATCGACCCTCCTGACGGGCTCTGCAGATACCCCCGTAGGTATAGCACACGATCCCTGGATACCCCCACCCGTATCCCCTACGCGCCACCGCTGAGGCTCCTTCACACCGTGGAGCCGTGCCGGATGTGTGGGGGGCACTACGCAACGCGTGGGTCAGGCGACCCCCGAAGCATCAGGTCCTCGGAGAGGAACGGCAGGCCGTCGCGTTTGGTCGTCCCGACGACGGCCCTCGCCACTTAGCCTGACGCCGATGTTCCTGCTCGGCTCGATCCCGAGCCCGTCGAGCGGCAATCTCGGCCCCTTCCACATGTACGGCGTGATTCTCGCCGTCGGCGTGCTCGTGGCGGTATGGGTCAGCGAGCGCCGCTGGCGCAACCGCGGCTATCCACGCGACGGCATTTACGACATTGCCTTCTGGGTGGTGGTGTGGGGTGTGATCGGCGCGCGCCTCTATCACGTGGTCACGGACTATCAGCTCTTCACCGACGATCCGCTGCGCGCGTTCGAGATCTGGCGTGGCGGCCTCGGGATCTGGGGTGCGGTGCTCGGCGGGGGGATCGCGGTGGTGGTGATCACCAAGCGCCGACACTTCGACACGCTCGCAGTGATGGACTGCATGGCGCCTGGGATCATCCTCGCTCAGGCGATTGGACGCTGGGGCAACTATTTCAACCAGGAGCTGTTCGGGAAGCCGAGCACGCTCCCGTGGGCGCTCGAGATCGCACCGGCACATCGACCGCTCGGCTATGCGCAGTACGCGACGTTCCAGCCCACGTTCCTCTACGAGTCGCTGTACTGCCTCGCCGTGTTCGGCATCCTCCTCGCGGTCGAGCACCACTGGCGACTCAAGCGCGGGCAGACTTTCGCGCTCTACGTGATGCTCTACACGTTCGGCCGCTTCTGGTTCGAGAACCTGCGCGTCGATCCCGCGCACCACGTCGCCGGCCTCCGCATCAACGCGTGGGTGTCGATCGGCGTGTTCCTCGCCGCGCTCGCGTGGTTCCTCTGGCTGGGAGCACACGCGTCGCAGCAGCGCCCTACTGCCGTGCAACCACAGGACGCGGTCGCCGATCGGTGACGCGCTCCGGCGCCTTCGAATCGCATCTCGGCCAGTAACGCCGGTCCGGCGCCTGGATGCTCGATGGCGCACTTGAGGCTGCGGAGCGCAAAGCGGCACGATGCGCGTTCGCACCCGATCGTTGGATCGATGGTCGAGGACTGCGTGGAAAGGGTGCGCTGTAGGTGGGGCGCTGGGCGCGGATTTCTTCGGGTCAATTGCCGATTCCGTGTTCGCGCGAGTGACGTTCGGGATCGGTGGCGAATCGTGTGGCGCAGCGGTCGGAGCAGAACCAGTACTCGACGCCATTGTGGGTGAGGTGGGCGGGCGCGTTCGCGGTCTGGATCTGCATGCCACAGACCGGGTCGATGGCGTAGCCGGCGCCGCCGCCGAGGCGTTCCCGGTTGCGGTACAGCCAGTAAAGATACGCGGCGAGGGCTAAGAAGATGATGTTGAGGAAGGTGGTGTAGTTCCACTGGAAGCTGGTGTCGACGACGGTCTGGGTGCGGTTGGTGGGGATGAGTCCAGCAGCATCGAAGAGCACTTCGGTGATGAGTCCAGCGGTGGACATCACCGCCCAGAACCAGAACAGCAGCCGCAGGGTGAGTCGTCCGCCGTAGTACTTGCGGTAGATGAGCAGCAGCGGGACGGTGATGAGGTCGCCGAAGATGAACGCGATCACGCCACCGAAGCTGATCCCGCCATGCCAGAGCGCGGCGGCCATCGGGATGTTGCCGATCGAGCAGACGAAGCTGATGATGGCGATGAACGGACCGACGATGACGTTCTCCAGCGTGGTCCAGAAGCCGTGGCCTTGGAGGAAGATGCTGTTCCAGGTGTCGGTGGAGACCATCACGGTCAAGAACCCGGCGATTCCGTAGCCGAGGACCAGTTCGCGTCGCAGCATGGTGAGGTCGGCAATGGAGTAGCTCGCGGCGTCGGCCCAGGCGCCGCGAGAACGGAGCTTGACCGACCACTCGGTGTGTTCCAGCTGTTCTTGGCGTTCGTGGCTGACTCCGACCATGGCGTCGTGGTCGTGACCGTCGACCATGCCGGATTCGAGGCGGCGTCGTGCCCGTTCCGCGAGCTTGGCCTTGATCACCCACGATCCGGTGAGGGCGAGCAGGATGATCATGATCGGCCCGCCGACGAATTCCGCCGCGGCGAACTGCCAGCCCATCAAGACGATCAGGACGATGCCGAGTTCGATGACCAGGTTGGTGGACGCGAACATGAAGATCATCGCGGTGACGAAGTCGGCGCCCTTCTGGAACAGCGACTTGCCCATCGCGGTCGCCGCGTAGGAACACGACGAGGACACCATGCCCAGCCCACTCGCGCGTGCCACGGACCGCGGGCGGTGGTCGCCCATCACCCGTTCCATCTGTTCGCGCGGCGCGAATGCCTGCACCGCGCCGGAGAGGGTGAAGCCGAGGATCAGGGGCCAGAGCGTCTGCCAGAACATGAAGAAGCCTTCGCGCAGGCTCTGCCAGATGTCGTCAAGCGTCATCACGCAGCTCCGGGCAACGTTAGGACTTCACCAGACGGGCGATCGCCGCGGACGCCTCGGCGATTTTCGCGTCCGCGTCGGGACCTCCTTGGTCGATCGCATCGCGGACGCAATGCTCAAGGTGCGCGTCGAGGAGTTCCAACGCGGCGGCCTGCAGCGCCCGGCTCGCCGCGGAGATCTGCGTGAGGATGTCGATGCAATAGGCGCCGTCGTCGACCATGCGTTGCAGCCCACGCATCTGACCCTCGATGCGCCGCAGCCGCGCGGGGACCGCTTCCGTGTCAGCCTGCACGAATCAAACCTGTCACAGGATGCCCTACGGGGGTAGGGCCGATGGGCCCTGCTCGGCGAAATGTCGAGGAGGCGGGCCTGTCGTCTCGGGTGACGGTGCACGTGCCGGACGCTCGGGAGCCAGCCCTCGCTGGTCCCTACCAGCTGGTGTGGGCGTTCGAGACCCTCCGCGCATGGGAGATCCGTCGACGGCGCTGGCGGCATGCCGTTCGCCCATCGGGCCGCTTCGGATCAACGCCTGGACGAGCCTGGTCGTGCTCGCCGCCGCGTGGACCTTGGCTTCTCTGGCTCGCGCGGTGCGGTCACCGACCTGCGAATGACGCATGGTGACACAACCGACGCCACCAAGCGTGGCTCGCACCACGAACAAACGCGAAGGATCGACCGAGGACTGACCAGGAGCCGAGATGCTCTTGCTGCCACCGCGCCGGTGACACCGCTACAAGCAATCGTGATCGGTGCCGAGGCGTGCATTTCCTCGGTTCCTGGTCGACAGTGCGAGAATCGCTCGCATGGCGCCGTGGCCTGCCTTCGTGCTCGCCGGCGCTCTCATCGGGACGCTGATGGGTCTCTTCGGCGTCGGCGGGTCGTCGATCGCGACGCCGCTGCTCTCGCTCCTCGGCGTCCCCGGACTCACCGCCATCGCCTCCCCCCTGCCCGCCACCGTTCCCGGAGCTGCCGCCGGGGCCGTCGCGTACGTGCGCTCCGGTGAAGCACGCCCGAAAGCCGCCGCCTGGACCGTGCTCGGCGCGTTCCCCGCCGCGATTCTCGGTGCGCTCCTGTCGAGCGCGGTCGGCGGGCCATCTCTCCTCATCGCGTCCGGGATCGTGCTCGCGATCATCGGTTGGCGCGTGCTCCAGCCCATCGAGCCATCCGCACGCGAGCTCGGCACCCGACGACGACAGAACCGCCCTCTTCTGGTGGCAACCGCCTTCGCCATCGGCGTGTTCACCGGTCTGCTCGCCAACGGCGGCGGCTTCCTGCTCGTCCCGCTCTACCTGCTCGTCTTCGGGCTCAGGATGCGCCAAGCGGTCGGAACCAGCCTGCTCGTCATCACCTTCGTCGCGATCCCCACCCTCGTCACCCACTGGACGCTCGGCCACATCGACTGGACCGTCTCGCTCGAGCTCGCGGTCGGCTTGATCCCCGCCAGTCTCATCGCCAGCCGCTACGCACACCGCGTCGAGGGACCAACGCTGCGACGCGCGTTCGGGGTGTTCCTCATCCTCTTTGGCGTCGCATTCACCCTGTATAGACTGGTCAAGTCTTGACCTCCACGCGTGGCCGCTGCTGGTCAGTTCGCGATCGCTGCGTGAACAGCACCCTGCGGACAGCGTCTGAGCCTCAGACCGGACGCGATGCGCGAAACCGCTGAGCCTGGGAGACGCACAACCACCCGCGGGGCGTGTGACGTTGGGCCCTACCCACGCTTCGGCGCCACGTCACATACTTGCCGTACGCCGGATCGTGAGAGGAGCCGCGTGTGTCTCGTCAGAAGGTGCTGGTGCTCGGAGGAAACTTCGGTGGTTTGACCGCGGCGCTCGCGGTGCAGCACGAGCTACACGGCGATGTCGACGTGCGCGTGGTGTCGGCGTCTGACCGGTTCTTGTTCAACCCGTCGTTGATCTGGTTGCCGTTCGGGAAACGCAACCCGGACGACATCACCTTCCCGCTCGCGCCCACCTTCGAGCAGCACGCGGTTGACTTCGTCCATGCCGAGGCGACCCGCCTCGATCTCGCGCACAAGCGAGTCGAGACAACGGCGGGTACCTACGGATACGACTATCTGGTCATCGCGACCGGTTACCGCAACAACTTCGACGCGGTGCCGGGACTCCGGGAAGGAAACGCCTACACCATCACGACCCTCGACGACGCGATCCACGCCGGCGAAGGATGGCGCAGGTTCCTCGCCGACCCCGGAGACATCGTGGTCGGTGCCACCCAAGGCGCAGGATGCTTCGGTGCGGCCTACGAATACCTGTTCAACGTCTCGCACCAACTCCGCAAGGCCGGGCTCAAGAAGCAGGTCAAGCTCAGCTACGTCTCCGCGGAGCCCTTCCTCGGCCACTTCGGTATCGGCGGCCTCCCCCACGGCGAATCGCTACTCGGAATGTTCCTCAAGAAGGAAAAGATCGAGGCGCACCTCAACGCCGCGATGGCCCACGTCGACGACGGCCGGGTCGTCCTCGAAGACGGCACCGGCATCGAGTTCAGCTACGCCATGATCGTGCCGCCCTTCGTCGGCCAGCCCGTCATCAAAGCCGCCACCGACATCGCCGACGCCAACGGGTACGTCACAGTCCGCGACACCTACCAGACGACCGAGTTCGATGAGGTCTACGCGGTCGGGATCGCGGCCGCGGTCGAGGTGCCCTGGCAGACACCAACACCGGTCGGAATCCCCAAGACCGGTTTCCCCACCGAACAACAGGCCCACGTGGCCGCCAAGAACATCGCCGCGCAGATCCGCGGAGAACAACCCCAAGACCACAAGACCTTCGGTGAGATCCCCGCGGTGTGTGTCATGGACGCCGGCAACAACGGCGTCATCATCCTCGCCGACCACATGCTGCCACCCCGCAAACACGGCATCCTGATCCCCGGACCACAAGCCCACGCCATGAAGCTCGGCTTCGAGAAATACTTCCTCTGGAAAGCACGCCACGGCTACATCAACCTGCCATGACCGTGATCGAGGTCTTCGCCGACGTGGCCTGCCCATTCACGCACGTCGGGCTCCACCGCTTCGTCGACCGCCGCCAAGAACGCAACCCAACCACACTGCTGCGGGTCCGCGCCTGGCCACTCGAACTCGTCAACGGCGAACCGCTCCCCCCGGAGCTCGTCGTGGAAGAAGTCCAGGCGTTGCGGGAACAGGTCGCCCCGGACCTCTTCACCGGGTTCGACCCGACCCAGTTCCCCGAGACCTCACTCCCCGCCATGGCCGTCGCCGCCGCGGCCTACCGGCACAGCAACCGGCTCGGCGAACGCGTCAGCCTCGCGCTACGGCACGCCCTCTTCGAGCAAGGGCTCAACATCTCCGACGCCGAGGTTCTCACCGACATCGCCGACGCCCACCATCTCACTCCCGCCCACACCGACGACACAGCGGCGTCCTTCGCAGACTGGCACGAAGGACAACGCCGCGGCGTGCAAGGGTCCCCGCACTTCTTCATCGGCGACGAGAGCTTCTTCTGCCCCACGCTCGAGATCACGCGAGTGGGCGAACACCTCCGTATCACCAGCGACCCGACCCGCTTCGAAGCATTCCTCGCGCGCGCACTCCCTCACACCTGAACGACTCGGGCGCGTGATGTGCCGATCTACCCGACCGGCAATACCGCCTTACCGGCGCAGTGCACTGGGTGCAGATCGACATCGACGACAAGGCCGAGACTTCGACCACCTGATCACCCCCCGAGGAACGCTGGCAGATCGCGACGGCACGCCAGTACGCGCGTAGCTCCTCGACTGCTCTCTTTCGGGTGGGACGATCTCTTGCGAACGGTGCCCCCTACACATCCGACGTACAGAGCACCCTCACTACGACGCGGTGTGTCGCCCGCGGACTGGGCAAACGCGTACCCCGAGCACCCTGGACCTGTAGGCGGTCGCCGACCAGGTCTTTTGCGTGGAGGTGAGCGGACTCGAACCGCCGACTTCTACGTCGCGAACGTAAACGGCTTCGGCCGGCTCATGGGACTGCTGCAGGATTCGGTGACCAGGACGGCGAGCCAGTGCCCGACCGCTTCCCCCAACTGCCTGCCGACAGCTCCAGATTCGGCTGACGTGATGCCCATGAAGCCATGGAGGTTGTCCCGGTAGTCGTGGATTTTGAGGTGGCGGTCCCCCGCCTGTGACCTGCCGGCTGGTAGGTCTCGGGCGTACCGCCAAGCACATCCGAAAGGAAGGGGACCGCCATGAAGAAGAACTACCAGACCGACGCGGCGCGCGTCGCGATGAACGAGGTCGTGGTGCCAGACGCGGTGAGCGTCGCGATGGGCGAGTTGACCGGCGCGATGCGCGAGGGCCTGTTGTCGCTCGCGGTCGGTGCGGGACTCCAGGTGATGCAGGTCCTGATGGACGAGTCCGTGACCGCACTCACGGGTCCGAAGGGTGTCGACGACCCGGACCGGGTGGCGGTGCGTCACGGCACCGAGGCAGGCTCGGTGGCCTTGGGCGGCCGCCAGGTGCCGGTGCGTCGCCCGCGGGTGCGCACCGCGGACCGCAGCGCCGAGGTGGCGGTGCCGGCGTATGAGCTGTTCGCGTCGACGGAGCTCCTCGGCGAGCTCGCCCTCGAGCGGATGATGGCCAAGCTCTCCACCCGCCGCTATCGCGCCGGCCTGGAACCGGTCGGCGCCGTGGTCGAAGCCACCGCGTCGGGCACGTCGCGCTCGGCGGTGAGTCGCCGGTTCGTGGCCATGACCGAACGGGCACTCGCCGAGATGATGGGCGCGGACCTCTCGGAACTGGATCTGGTCGCGTTGATGATCGACGGGGTTCACTTCGCTGAGCATCTGTGCGTCGTCGCGCTGGGGATCACGATCGACGGGACCAAGGTGCCGCTCGGGCTCGTCGAGGGATCGACGGAGAACGCGACGGTCGTCAAGGCGCTCCTCACCGACCTGCGCGACCGGGGCCTTGACGTGTGTCGTCCGGTCTTGGTCGTGATCGACGGCGCCAAAGCCCTCGCCGCGGCAGTCCGCGAGATCTTCGACCGGCCGGTCGTGCAGCGGTGTCAGCTGCACAAGGTCCGCAACGTCGAAGGCCATCTCCCCAAGACGCTGGCAGTGACGGTGGCCAAGAAGATCCGCGCCGCGTACCGCGATGCGGACCCGCTGCACGCCGAAGCGACGCTCGAGTCGCTCGCCCGTTCGCTCGACAAAGCACATCCCGGCGCGGCGGGATCGCTGCGTGAGGGACTCGCCGAGACGCTCACCGTCAACCGGCTCGGTGTGCCACCGACCCTGGCGCGGACGTTGCGGTCCACCAACGCGATCGAGAGCATGATCGAGATCTGCCGCGATCACAGCTCGAACGTCAAGCGGTGGCGCGACGGACAGATGGCATTGCGTTGGTGTGCGGCCGGGATGCACGAAGCCGCCAAGCAGTTCCGACGCGTGAACGGACACCTGCACCTCGCCGCGCTACGCGTCACCCTCGAACCGCCACTTCGACGTCCGACCGTCACACGCCCGACCGGCTCATGAGACTGCCCAGGAGGCCGCCTGACCAACACCGAGCCAGGCCGGGCCGCTCCCCCAAGTTCCTGCCGACGGCTCCAACTCGGCGACATCCCTCGAAGCCATGCTGCCGATTCACGCTGCTGCTCTCGTTCGTCCATCAGGCATCTCCCTTATCAGGGACCCCAGATGTAAACGACCTCCGTCAGTTCCACATCTAGGGAACGCCGGCCTCGACCGGGTTCCGCGACTCGGCGTCGGCGACGATCGCGGCGAGGAGGCGAGGGAACACGAGGCGGTGGAAGGGCGCCACGCCGAGCCAGTACGCGCGGCCGAGCAGGCCGCGGGGCCGGTACTCGGCGGTCTGGACGATCCGTGTGACGGATCCGTCGGTGGTGAGCTCCCATCCGAGCCAGGCCTCGCCCGGGAGGCGCATCTCGGCGTGGAGCCGAATCCGATGGTCGCGTTCAGCCTGCTCGACGCGCCAGAAGTCGAGCGCGTCGCCCACGATGAGCGTGGTGGGGTCGAGTCGCCCGCGTCGTAGGCCCGGGCCACCGACCAGCTGGTCGAGCATGCCGCGGGCCTGCCAGAGCAGCTCCCCCGAGTACCAGCCGCGCTCACCGCCGATGCCTTCTAGCGTGGCGTAAATGGTGGCGGGCGATGCAGGCGTCGTCATTTGGCGGAGGTCGGTGAGCGTGGTGCCGCCCGACCAGGCGGGGTCGGTGGGCACGGGCGCGAAAGGCGCGAGGTCGCCATCGACGAGCGATGTCGGGACCGCGCCCGATTGTGTCGATGCGAGCGCGCGGCTGATCGCGTCGCGCAGCCCGATCGGGTGCACGTCGAAGACCTCGTCGGCGCGGTGGTCGGTGACCACGACTTCGTTCACGAGACTCTCGACGAGCTCTCGTGCGAGAGGTACCGGCACGGGAGTGACAAGCCCGACCCAGTGCGACGACAAGCTGGGGGTCAACACGGGTACGGTCACGAAGCGGCGCCGGGGCAGGCCTGCGACGTCCGCGTAGAGCTCCATCATCTCCGCGTAGGACACGATGTCGGGCCCACCGACTTCGTACACGCCGGCCGGCGCCGCAGGATCGGTGGACGCGCGCACCAGGAGCTCGACGATGTCGGAGATGGCGATGGGTTGGCAGCGCGTGTTCACCCAGCGGGGCGTCACCATGAACGGTAAGAGCTCGACGAGGTAGCGCAGCATTTCGAAGCTGGCCGACCCCGACCCGATGATCACACCGGCGCGCAGCTCGATGACCTCGATCCCGGTCGACGCGAGCGCGCGGCCGACGGCGTGGCGGCTCGCCAGGTGCACGCTCAGCCGCTCCGCGTCGGAGCCGAGACCGCCGAGGTACACGATGCGCCGCACGCCTGCGGCCGCGGCTTCGTGCGCGAAATTCGTCGCGTCGTCGAGCTCCGCCTGTGCCCACCCTGCCCCCTCGCCGATCGAGTGCACCAGGTACACCGCAACGCTGACGTCGCGCATCGCGTCACCGAGGGCGCTTCCGACCGAGCCGGCCACGACGTCCACGTCGGACTGCCACGACGCGCGGTCGAGCTTCGCCGGCGTCCGGGCAAGGCAGCGCACCAGGCATCCCGCGTCGAGGAGGGCCGGCACCAGCCGGCCCCCCACGTAACCTGAGGCGCCGGTCACAAGCACACGTGTGGCTCGTAGCGGATCGGTCATGGGCGGGGTTCCATTTCGGATGCGCCGAGTTACGACGACCTCGGCGGCTCGTTCGCCGAAGCTATTCCGGTCCGAAGATCCAAGAACGCGTCATAGTTCGCCAACGCCTCTCGCGTCGGGGCAACTCCTCCGCTCTGCGCCCGAAGTGGTGACAGCCGGGCGCCATGGGTGGAGCGCACTCCTGGCCAGGCCGGAGTGGCCTGGCCAGGAGCGGCATGTTGGTGGGTGTTCAGGAGCTGGGCGGGAGCAGGACGGTGTCGATGACGTGGATCACGCCATTCTTGGCCGTGACGTCGGTCGTGACAATGTTGGAGACGTTGCCCTGTCCGTCGGTGATGGTGGCTTTGCCGTTGGCGACGTTGATGGTGATCGTTCCGCTTTCGAGGGTTGGGATCGTCTGGGTCGCTTCGAGCGAGGAGGACGGCACGCGGCTCTTGAGGACGTGGTACGTCAAGACCGCTGTGAGCTTGGCCTTGTCGGCGAGTAGAGCGTTCAGCTGGTCGGCTGGGACCTTCGCGAAGGCCTCGTTGGTGGGAGCAAACACCGTGTAGGGCCCCTTGCCCTTGAGTGCGCCAACGAGGCCGGCCCGCTTGACCGCGGTCACGAGGGTCGAGAAGTCGGGGTTGGCGGCGGCGACACCGACGATCGTCTTCGCCTTGGTCGAACTCGGTTGCGAGCTCATGCCGGTGGCGGGACGGCTCGGCGATGCGCCTGCGGTCGCGGGCAGCACCGCGCCGGCCAGGGGTGCGGCAGCGAGGGCACCGATGACGACGAGACGGCGGACGGATGGCTGGAACATGGCAACTCCTGATGGTCGACGGTTCTGATGACGGAGCGATGCAGGTCGCATCGCTCGTGACGCTCGACAACCGGACCCCAGGCAGTTTCATTCCTCTTTAGCAATATTTTTTGGCAGGCCGTAGGATCGGGGGGTGACCCGCTCCACAATCAACCTGCAGACCGCCGCCGATCGGCTCGGCGTCCATTACCAGACCGCCTACCAGTGGGTTCGGTCCGGTCGTCTGCGAGCGCAACGCATTCGCGGCCGATACCAACTCGATCCCAACGATGTCGAGCGACTCGCCCGACAGCGCGCCCGGCCCGCGCCGCGCCGGACGCGCCGGCCCCGCGCCGGCTTCGCGAAGTTCGCGGAGCGCGCCTACGACGCTCTCGTCGACGGTGACGAGCGGTCCCTACGTGATCTCGTCGATCGCCTGACCAGCGATGGTACGCCGATGACGACGGTAACCCAGGAGATCCTCGTGCCGGCGATGCAACGCATCGGTACGGACTGGCACGACGGAGTCGTCACGATCACCGACGAGCACCGAGCCTCTGCCATCGTGGAACGCGTGCTCGGCGACCACTACCCGAACCCGCGCGGCCGGCGCCGAGGTACGGTCGTAGTCGCCGCACTCTCCGGCGAACGCCACGCACTCCCCACGTCCATGGCCGCCCTCGCACTGCGAGAAGACAACTGGCACGTGCAACACCTCGGCGCAGATCTCCCCGCAGATGAACTCCTCCACTTCTGTCACGAGCGACCCGTCGACCTCGTCGTGCTGACCACCACCACGGACATGACCCGACCCGCCGCACACGCATGCGCCAAAGCCTTATTTCAACTCGGCGTGCGCGCAATCGTCGGCGAACCCGGCGACACCCTCACCGACCTACAGCGACGCGCGCAAAATCCCGAGAGTTGACCTCCTGTTCAGGAATCTCGAGGGCATAACGGCGATCCGTGCGAACTGTGCTCAGGTGCGAGGCCGAGCAGGCGTGCCGCGGCCGGCCCTTCGGTCGCCACGACGACGGCGCGCGCGACGGAGGGTCATCGCACAACCGTTTCGATCCCGTGGTCGGCGGTCCTGGACAGAGCCGAGGTCACCAGTAGCCGTAGTGCTCGACGTCCGAGGAAACCCGACCCGTACCGACCGCCGGAATAATTAGTGCTAAATAAGTGCTGGCTAGGGGAAGCAGCGAACGGAGGCCCCCATGGCGCAGTACCGCACGACCGTCGTGTCCACCTGGTCGCCCCAGGAAACGTTCGAGTACCTGTCGGACTTCGGCAACACCCGGCACTGGGACCCGAGCGTCGCCCGGGCAGCGAAGCTCGGCGACGACCCGGTCGGGTTCGGGAGTGCCTTCCTGGTCGTCACGCGATTCCAGGGCCGCGAGGTCGAGCTCCAGTACCGCATCACCGAGTACCAACCGGGCCAGCACGTCGTCATGACGGCTGAGAACCCACGGCTGCGCTCCGTCGACGAGATCACGTTCGAGCCGGCGGGCGCCAACCGCGGTACCCGCGTGACCTACGACGCCGCCCTGACGCTGAAGGGACCATTCCGGCTGGCCGATCCGTTGGTCCAGCGGGCGTTCAACCGTCTCGGCGATGCAGCTGCGGCCGGACTCGCACGCGAGCTCAACCGATGACCGCAACGACGGGCGCGGCCGGACGCGTGCTCGACCGAGTGCTTGAGGCGACCGTGATCGGGAGCTTCTCGCGCGTCGGGTACGACGTGCGACGCCGCGATGCTGGGCCGAACTGGGGCGCGCTGCCCGGGATGGACGGCAAGGTCGTGATCGTGACGGGCGCGACGTCGGGCATCGGCCTGAGCGCCGCTACCTCAATGGCCCGTCTCGGCGCCGCAATCCGGTTTCCCGCCCGAGACGCCGGACGTGCTGAGCGCGCGCGCGAGGTCATCGTGCAGGAATCCGGCAACGATGACGTGCAGTACGCGATCGGGGACCTTTCCGAGCCCGATTCGCTCCGCAGCTTCGCCGCGTGGTTCGCCGGCCGTCATGACCGTCTCGACGTGCTCGTCCACAACGCCGGGGTGCTCTCGCGCGAGTTCCGCACGACTCAGCTGGGAATCGAAGTCACGGTTGCGACGCACGTGCTCGGTCCGTTCGCCCTCACGCAGCTCCTGATCCCACATCTCGAACGTGCCGGCTCGGCCCGCGTGATCACGGTCACCTCGGGTGGCATGTACACCCAACGTTTCGACGTCGACCACCTCGAGCTGCCCGCCGATGTGTATGAAGGTGTGAAGGCCTACGCGCGCGCCAAGCGTGCTCAGGTCGTCCTCACCCGCGAGTGGGCCCGCCGCGTCGCGCCCTCGCGGATCGTGTTCCATGTGATGCATCCGGGTTGGGTGGATACACCCGGCCTGCACGAGTCGCTCACGACGTTCGGGCGCATCATGGGGCCCGTACTGCGGACACCCGAGCAGGGGGCAGACACGATCGTGTGGCTCGCGGCGGCGGCCGAGCCGCTGCGCTCGTCGGGCCGGTTGTGGTTGGATCGGGCGCCCCGCTCCGAGCACAAGCTCTTGAGCACACGGCCGCGCGACGACGGCGCCGACGGCGCGCGTCTCTGGGAATGGTGCTCTCGACGAGCAGCTCGCGGGTCCTCGGTGAAGGCGGGTACCCCGTGAGGATCGCGATCGTCGGCACCGGCATCTCCGGGCTGGTGTGCGCGCACCTGCTGCACAGGGAGCACGACGTCACCGTGTTCGAGGCCGACGCCCGTCCCGGCGGCCATACCAACACGGTCCGGGTCGAACTGCCCGGCGAGACGCACGATGTCGATACCGGCTTCATCGTCTTCAACGAGCGGAACTACCCGGCCTTCACCCGGCTCCTCGACCGTCTCGGTGTCACGAGCCACCCGAGCGACATGAGCTTCTCGGTGTCCGACGAGCGCATGGGCCTCGAGTGGTGCGGCACGTCGGCGCGCGCGCTGTTCGCACAACGCCGCAACCTCGCGTGGCCCGCATTTCACCGGATGCTGGTCGACGTCGCGCGTTTCAACCACATCGCCCGCCGGCTCCTCGACGAGCGCGACGATTCCGACGCGACACTCGCCGATCTCCTCTCCACCGGCCGATGGTCAAGGGGCTTCGTCGACTGGTACCTGGTACCGCTCGGCAGCGCGATCTGGTCCGCCGACCCGCAGACCTTCCTGCGCTTCCCTGCGAGCACCTTCGCCCGGTTCTTCGACAACCACGGCCTCCTCAGCCTCGGGGGACGGCCGCAGTGGCGAACCGTGACCGGCGGTGCGGCGCGCTACGTCGACGCGATCCTCGCGCCGCTCGGCGATCGCGTGCGCCTCTCGACACCGGTCGAGAAGATCACCCGTCGCGACTCGGGCACCGAGCTGCTCGCTGCGAGCGCGCCGCCCGAGATCTTCGACCACGTGATCGTCGCCACCCACAGCGACCAGGCACTCGACGTCCTCTCCGATCCGACCGACACGGAACGCGACGTACTGGGCGCCATCGCGTACCAGCCCAACCTCGCGACGCTGCACACCGACACGCGGTTGCTGCCCCGCCACCGCAAGGCCTGGGCCAGCTGGAACTACCACCGCTTGTGCGACGTCACCCACCGGGCGACCGTCACCTACCACCTCAACCGGCTCCAGAGCCTGCGCTCCGAGCACGAGATCTGCCTCACCCTCAACCGCCCCGACGCCATCGATCCCCAGCGTGTGCTCGCCACTTTTGACTACGCCCATCCCGTCTTCGACGCCGTCGCCGCACGCGCGCAACGCCGTGCCGCCGAGATCAACGGACGCAACGGAACCTGGTTCTGCGGCGCGTACTGGGGGTACGGCTTCCACGAGGACGGCGTGCAGAGCGCGCTGCGTGTCTGCGAGCAGTTCGGAGCACGGCTGTGAAGCCTCGCGCAGTCAGGCGTGGGCGGTGAGGAGCGCCGTCTACGAGGGCATCGTCACGCACCGACGGCTGGCGCCGGTGCCCCACGAGTTCCGTTACCGCGTCGCGATGCCCTACATCGACCTCGACGAAGTCGACGAGCTGTGCTCGCGCCACCCGTTCTGGTCGGCACGCGGTCCCAACGCGGTCTGGTTTCGCCGCGCCGACTTCCTGGCCGGTACCACCGACCTGGACGGCCCGAACGCCCCCGATCCCGGGGTCGACCTCGGCGACACCGTGCGCGACCTCGTCGAGGCCCGCGGACGCGCCCGCCCGCAAGGACCGATCGCGATGCTCGCCCATCTGCGAACCTGGGGCTGGCTGTTCAACCCCATCACCCTCTACTTCTGCTTCGACCTCGGCGGCGCACAGGTCGACGCGCTCGTCGCAGAGGTCACCAATACGCCCTGGCACGAGCGCCACGCATATGTGCTCGGCCCGATCCCCGGCCCGGCTCCCCTCGCGCACCCCGACCCGATCCCCGGCCCGTCCCTCGGGGAGCACCGCTTCCCGAAGGCGCTGCACGTGTCGCCGTTCATGGGGATGGACCAGGAGTACGTGCTGGGATGCGACACGCCGGGCGATCGCTTGGTCGTTCGGCTCGCGAGTGTCGAATCGGGCGAGAAGGTGTTCGAGGCAACGCTGGCGTTGCGACGCCGCGAGGCCACCCGCGGCGAGCTCGGTCGCGTGCTGTGGTCGTACCCGCTCATGACGTGGCGCGTCTCGACTGCGATCCAGCGCCAAGCGTTGAACCTGTGGCGCAAGGGCGTGCCGTTCCATCCGCACCCATCACACTCCGCGGCGGGCGGAGCGGTCCGAGCAATCTCGAGGAGCACGCGATGAGCGAGGCGTCGACGGCCGTCGCACGCGCGGCCGTGCGCAAGCTGGCCGATCGGATCCACCACGGCACTCTTGTCGTGCGCGAGGGCCCGACCGAGTGGCGGGCCGGCCGCGGCGAACCGATCGCGTACGCCACGGTCCACGATCCGCGCGCCTACACCGCACTCCTCACGCACGGCGCCCGCGGGTTCGGCCGCAGCTACGTCGACGGTTGGTGGGACGCCGACGACCCCACCACGCTTGTTCGCCTCCTCCTGCGCAACCTCGAAGGCATCACGCGCGTCACCGACCGGCTCGGACGCCTCGTGAGCGCGGTGGCCGATCCTCTCGACCGGCATAGGTACCGGCGGATCGACCCGACCATTCAACGGTCAACCGACCGGCGCAACATCCGCGCCCACTACGACCTGAGCAACGAGTTCTTCGAGCTCATGCTCGACGAGACGATGGCGTACTCGTGTGCGCTGTTTGAACACCCCGGCGCGACTCTCGCGGACGCGTCGCGCGCCAAGCTCGATCGGATCTGCACCGAGCTGCGACTCGGACCTGCTGACCACGTCCTCGAGATCGGCACCGGTTGGGGAAGCTTCGCACTGCACGCGGCGGCCCACTACGGCTCTCGTGTCAGCACGACCACGATCTCGGACGCGCAGTTCGAGTACGCGAGCAAGCGGGTTGTCGAAGCCAACCTCGCCAACCTCGTCGACGTGCGCAACGACGACTTCCGCGACCTCAACGGAACCTTCGACAAACTAGTATCGATCGAAATGATCGAAGCTGTCGGATGGCGCCAATTCGACACCTTCTTCTCCATGTGCGAGCGCCTGCTGCGTCCTGACGGCCTCATGGCCCTCCAGGCGATCGTGATCAACGACCGGAGCTACGAGCGCTCAAAACGCCGCACCGACTTCATCAAGGAGTCGGTGTTCCCGGGCGGCTGCCTCCCCTCGCTCGCGGCGATCGTGGCGTCCGCTGCGCGCGTCACCGACCTCTCCGTGATCGACGTGCGCGACATCGGCGCCCACTATCCCGAGACTCTGAGACGCTGGCGCGCGAACCTCACCCGCCATGCCGAGAAGATCGAGCGTCCGGACACCGAGAAACCGGTGATCGACCACGCCAGCCGCCGCCTGTTCCACCTCTACCTCTCCTACTGCGAAGCTGCGTTCCTCGAACGCCACATCAGCGACGTCCAACTCGTGTTCGCAGGGCGCGGATGGCGGCCATGACCCGGCTCTCGCGCCTTCGGTATCCGTGCCCACCGCCGCCGCGACCTTCGGGCCCGCCGAGTCGCCCGGACGCGCCGCACCTGAGTGATCGACTGTGAACGCGGCAGGGCGAGATCGGATCAGCCTGCAGGAGGCGGCGCAGCGTCTCGGGGTTCACTACATGACCGCGTACCGGTACGTCCGGACGGGTCGGCTCCCGGCCGAGCGTGACGGCGCGCACTGGAGCGTGGACCCGACCGACCTCGACCGGATGCGTGCGCCGGGCCCCGCACCCCGGGGAAGCGGCTCCGTGCGATCCGAGGGTGTCGCCAAGCTCGTGGCCCGCATGGTGGCCGGAGACGAAGCGGGCGCGTGGAGCACGGTCGAGGCCGCGCTGGCCTCCTCGCTCGAGCCGGCCGAGATCTATCACGAGCTGCTCGTGCCGGCGTTGCGCGACATCGGAACCGGCTGGGCGAACGGCAGCCTCAGCATCGCCGACGAGCACGGCGCCACCGCGGTCGCGCAACGGATCATCGGGCGGCTCGGCCCCCGGTTCGCCCGCCGCGGCCGCAAGCGCGGCACCGTCGTCCTCGGTGCCGCGCCCGGCGACGAACACAGCCTCCCGTCCGCGATCGTCGCCGACCTGCTCCGCGAGGCGCGCTTCGTGGCGCTCGACCTCGGCGCGAACGTCCCGGCGGCCTCCTTCCGCGACGCGGCCCGCAACGCCAACCGGCTCGTCGCCGTCATGATCGCCGCCACGACGACCGGGCGAGACCGAGCGGTGCGCGCCAGCATCCGCGCGCTCCGAGCCGGCGACAACACGGCACCCGTCCTCATCGGCGGTAGTGCCATCGAGAGCGACGAGCACGCGCGTCGCCTGGGCGCGGACGGTTGGTCCGGCCCGGACGCCCGCAGCGCGGTCGACGCTGCCGAAGACGCCGCAAGCCGCGCGCGGTAGAACGACGATGATCGCATTCAAGGAGATGGTGCGGGCAAAGGTGCGGTTCGGGTTGCTGGTTGGCGCGATCGGCCTGCTCGTGTTCCTCATCTTGTTCCAGCAAGCATTGCGCGACGGTTTGATCACTTCGTTCGTTGGTGCGATCGAGCAGCAAAGCGCGCCGGTACTGGTGTTCAGCACGGACGGCCGCCGCAACCTGCAGAGCAGTTCGATCACCCCTGAGTTGGAGACGCGGGTGCGCGCCGTCGACGGTGTCAGCCGGGTGGGGCGCATCGGTAACAGCACCTTGAGCGCTCGAGCTGACGGAGTGATCAAGGGCGCGGCGATCATCGGCTATCAGCGGCGTGACCTCGGTGCGCCACGGGACCTGGTAGCGGGTCGCTATCCGACCGCGGATGGAGAGGGCATCGCCAACGAAACGGACGCCTCGCAGGGCTTCGGGTTGGGCGACGTCGTGCGAGTGGAGCCGGGTGGCTACGCGATCAGGATCGTGGGTCAGTCTCACGACTCGAATCTCCAGGCCACCCCCACGGTGTTCGCCCGGTACGGGACGTGGGAACAAGCCGTGAAGTCCGTGAATCCCGATGCGCGAGAACCGCTGCCGAACGTGCTCGGCGTTGCGCCGGCACCGCGCGTTTCCGACGCCGAGCTCGCCCGGCGAGTCGACCGTGTGAGCATCCAGATCGAGGCGCTGACCCGGGCCAACGCTGCGAGCAGGGCGCCGGGTGTCGCTCAGGTGAGCCGTTCGTTCTTGGTGATCTTCTTGCTCTACGGCTTGGTCGTGCCGTTGGTGGTCGGGTTGTTCTTCCTGATCGTGACGCTGCAGAAGTCGCGGACACTCACGCTGTTGCGGGCGATCGGCGCTCGGTCGCGAACGCTGGTGTTGTCGTTGCTCGTGCAAGTGTTCGTCGTGGTCGGCCTCGGCATCGCGATCGGCACACTGCTCTACCTTCCCGTGTCGTTCCAACGCGTCGGGTCGATCCCCCTGCACTTCGACGTGACGGCGGTGCTCGGCTGGGGACTGGCCGTCCTCGCGCTCGGCGTGTTGAGCTCGTGGTTCTCGGCCCGACGCGTGCTGAGGATCGAGCCGGCGGACGCGCTCACGGGTGCGGGAGTGGGCGGGTGAGGTTGGCGCTGCGTGAGATGCGGCGCCGGCCGGGGCGTTTCGCGATCGCGGCGGCATTGCTGACGCTCATCGCGATGTTGCTCATGTTGCTCGGTGGACTGCTCGACGGGCTGATCGCCCGCTCGACCGGCGCGATCCGCGCCCAGCGGGTGGACCTGGTCGTGTTCTCGGCCACGGCTGAGAAGTCGTTCCTGCGGAGCCGGATCCCGCCGAAGTTGCGCGCTCAGGTGGAGGCGGTGCCAGGGGTGCAGCGCACGGGCGGCATCGGTGTGACCCAGCTCGGAGCACGGATTCCCGGCAATGGTCCTCGCGATCTCGTCGACATCGCGTTGATCGGCTACGAGCTGCCGCCCCGGGGACTGCCGGCACCGCCGCGCCGCGGCTCCGCCTATGCCGAAAGCATCCTTCGCGACGAAGGCGTCGACCGGGGCGACACGCTCCGGCTCGGCCCGGCACACACGCCCGTGCGGATCTTGGGCTTCGTGGACGATACGAGCTACTCGGGAGCTGGGTCGCTGTGGGCGTCGCCCGCGACGTGGCGCGACGTGCAGAACGCCAACCGGCCCGGAAGCACGGTCGGCCCGGGCGTGTTCCAATCCCTCGTCGTCCAGGTGGCCGGCGACCCGTCGACCGTCGCGCACCGCGTGGACCGGGCGACGAGGGGCGCGACCGAGACCGTGTCGAAGGGCGAAGCGGCCGACTCGATCGGGGGCGTGCGACAGCAGCGGTCGGTGTTCAACCAGATCATCGGGGTGACGCTGGCCATCGCGATCGTCGTGGTGGCGCTCTTCTTCGCGCTCCTCACCGTCGAACGCGTCGGTCTCTACGGCGTCCTCAAGGCGATCGGCGCGCGGTCTCGCACGCTGTTCGCCGGGGTGGTGGTCCAGGCGGTGGCGGTCTCGCTCATCGCGGCGGCGATCGGGTCCGCGTTCGCGGTCGTCCTCGACCGGACGCTGCCGCCCGGAACCATCCCCTACCAGCTCCGGACAAGCCGTCTTGTCGTCAGCGCCGCGGCGCTGGTGCTCGCGGCCATCGTCGGGAGTGCGTTCTCGCTCCGGCGCGTGCTGCGCGTCGATCCAGCATCCGCGATCGGGAGGTCGTCATGAACGACGCGGCGCCGGCCCTGCGCCTGGAGTCCGTGCGCAAGGTCTATCCCACGGGAGACGAAGAAGTGGTCGCGCTCGACCACGCGACCCTCACACTCGCCCGCGACGAGATCGTCGCGCTCGTCGGCCCGTCAGGGTCCGGCAAGACGACCCTGTGCTCGATCGCAGGCGGCATCCTCTCGGCAACCGACGGCACCGTGTCCGTCGCCGGCCAGGACATCACCGCCTTCACGTCGGCGCAACTGACCGACTTCCGCCGCGAGCACATTGGCTTCGTGTTCCAGACCGTCAACCTCGTGCCCTTCCTCACCGCCCGCGAGAACCTGCTCGTCGTCGACGAGATCGGCAGACGGACCGGCGCGCCCGCCCGTCGCCGCGCCGACCAGCTCCTCGACGAGCTCGCGCTCGCTGCCCGGCGCGATCACCTCCCTACCCAGCTCTCGGGCGGCCAGCGTCAACGCGTTGCCATCGGCCGAGCCCTGATGAACGACCCCGAGCTCGTCCTCTTCGACGAACCAACCTCCGCGCTCGACACCCACCTCGGCGAACAGGTCATGGATCTCATCCGCAACGAGATGAAGGCACGCGACACCGCCGCGATCATCGTCACTCACGACGAACGTATGACCCACTACGCGGACCGCACCGTCCACATCACCGACGGCGTACTCGTCGAGTGACGCCGCCGGCGACGCGCTGGTCCAAGATCCTGCTGCCGTGACCGCACGCTCATAGGGCTGTCGTCGGGTTCTGTACGGCTTTGATCGTCCTCGTCGTCGCGTGGAAGCGCCGACGACGCGCGAGCGCGGCTGGCCGCACGATCCTGTCCGTCTCGGGTCTGCACACGGAGCGGGCGGTTCCTCAGCGAAACGTGTGGACGTCGAGCACGAAGCGCGCTGCATAGTCGGGAAGGTCTCCGTCCTCGCCAAGCCGCTGCAACCGACCGATGTAGTGGAGCGGCAGGTCCCAGGAGAACGGTGCGTCGAGCGCTGCCGCGGTCGGCACCAGATGTGCCGCCGGAGATGCCAGCAGGTCCCCGTAGCCGGGGAGCGGCAGTAGGTGAAGCGATCGGCGAGTCTCGTTGAACGGGTCGATGATCCTCTTGACTTGCTCTCTTCGCGGCCCGGTCCACGTGGCACCGGGCAGGGTGTAGTGCATGACGACGAACGGCGTCTCAGCCGCTTCGCACGCCGCGAACGCCGTCAGAAACACAACGTCCACGATCGCCACGTCGAAACGGTCCGACGTCAACAAGCTGAGGACAGCCGCCGTCAGAGGGGCGTTGGAAATCTCGCGCACCCCTCCGGCAACGAAGGCGCGGCGCCGAACGATGCTGTCGTCACTCGTCCCCTCGCTTGCCTGCGACGCGGGCCGCTCGCCGCCGCCCGTCACGCTCGTCGACTTTTCGCTCGCGGGAGCAGACCGGGCGTGATCGCCGCACCAATAGCAGGGTCGGGCGCACAAGGCCCCGAGGGTCGAAATGCGCGCTGACGTGGGCAGATGCGAGTGGAGGTGATGGTCTGAGGTCCCAGGGTTTGTGGGACAGCATGTCTCAGGGTTTCTGGGACACCTGATGGTGAGGTGTCCCGATGGATCTCGCGCCCTACGCGGTGAACGCGGTGCTGGTCGAGGGCCGCTCAGTCCGCGACGTGGCGGCCGCGACGGGCCGACAAAGCCGCCCCGATCATCGAAGGCCAACCGATCCTCGCGAACACCAAAGTCCGCCACGACAAAGTCGACACCACCGGCTGCGTCACCCTCCGCCACCGCTCCCGCCTACACCACATCGGGATCGGCAGAACTCACCGCGGTCGACGAGTACTCATCCTCGTCTGCGACCTCGACATCCGAGTCATCGCCGCCGACGGCGAACAACTCCGACACCTCACCCTCGACCCAACCCGCGACTACCAAGCCCGCTCAAGGGATACAGTCTGAGGGTTCGTCTGTCCCAGAAACTCCGAGACAGAACATGAGTGGAGACGATGGGACTCGAACCCACGACTTCTACGTTGCGAACGTATTCAGCGCGCCCTTCTGACCTGCACTGTCGCGCCGCGTCACGGCCGTGACCTGCAAAGACACAGGTCGGTGCTTCTCACCGATGACCATCGTTTCTCGTCGTCCCGCGGACTTTTCGCGGACTGGCTCGGCGCGCTCCCTTCGAAGCGAAGCCGACTCTTCCGATGCCTCATGCTTCAACATTGCGCCGACTACTCCCGCAATTACTCCCGGAACTACTCCCGGGCCAAGACTTCTCAAGAAGGTCCTCCGCGTCGGACACGATCGGGCCCCATCGCACTCGCCGTACGCGGCAGCATCGATCGGTGGTGCTTGCTCGATCACGTGGCGGAACCGTGGAATGTCGATCGCTTCGTCGACGGTCGCGTGCTCATCGGCAGCCACCACCCGGTCGTGCTCGTCGACGACGGAAAGCTTCACGCTGCTAGAGCCGGGGTGACGGTGGGCATGTTCACGAGAGGCCGTCGGACCAGCGCCACTCCGTGATGTCGGGCGGGTCGGTGCCGTGCTCGCGGATGTAGTCGCTGGCGCGGTGGATCCTCCGCGTGTACTCCTCGATCAGTCTGCCGCCGAGACTCGCGTGGCCGACCGACCGTTGGAGCGCGCGTATCGCGAGGTCGTAGCGGGAGACTCCGTTGTCGATGAGGAGCTGGAATGGTGGTTCCGTTGTTCCCTCCTCGATGTAGCCGCCGACGTGGAACCGGCTGGGATCCGGGCGGTGGTGCACGAGTTCGTGAATCGCGGTGGGGTAGCCGTGGAAGAAGAACACCACCGGCCGATCATCGGTGAACAGGCTTGTGAACTCCTCCGCGCTCAGACCATGAGGATGCTCATCGGGAGGTTCGAGCGAAAGCAAGTCGACGACGTTGACGACGCGTGTCTTCAACTCCGGGAGATCGTTGCGGAGCAGGTGCACGGCGGCCAGCGTCTCGACGGTCGGGATCGCTCCTGCCGCGGCGAAGACGATGTCGGGTTCGTCGCTGCCCGCGGTGCTTGCCCATTCCCACGTCGTTGCACCGGCCGTGCAGTGTCTGCGGGCCTCGTCGATCGTCAGCCACTGGGGGAGTGGTTGTTTCGTCGCGACGACGAGGTTGATCGAGTTCGTCGAAGTCAGACAGCGTTCCATGACCGCCAGGAGCGTGTTGGCGTCGGGCGGGAGGTACACGCGACTGACCGACGCCTTCTTGTTGAGCATCGCGTTGATGAAGCCGGGTCCCTGATGTGAGTAGCCGTTGTGCTCTTGGCGCCACCCTTCCGAGGTCAGCAAGTAGTTGAACGACGAGACGGGTGGCCGCCACGACAGCTCGCGCGCGACTTTCAGGAACTTCGCGAGCTGGTTCGCCATGCCGGTCACGATCTCCACGAAGGCCTCGTAGCTCGGGAACAGGCCGTGGCGGCCGGTCAGGATGTATCCCTCGAGCCAGCCTTGACAGTTGTGTTCCGAGAGCATCTCGAGCACGCGACCGTCGCGGCCGTGACCCACGTCGACAGGTCGCAGCGGCCACTCGTATGCACGGGTCGTCACGTCCAGCACCGCGCCGAGTTTGTTCGATTCCAGCTCGTCGGGGCACACGATCCGGAAGTTCCGCGCGCTCGCGTTGTCGCTGATGACCTGGGCGAGATAGGACCCTGTCGCCTCGAGCGCGCTCGCTGTCAGGAGGCCACGATGCTCGACGTGCACCGCGGAGTGCTCGATCGGGGACAGCACCAACGGGATACGCAGGTTCCCGCCCAACGCATGCGGGTTGCATCCCATCCTCAGCTCGCCCGTCGGGCACAGCGCAAGAATGTCCGGAGCGGGAACGCCGTCGGCATCAACGAGCTCCTCGATGGCATACGACCGTAGCCATGCCTCCACCGCGGCGAGGTGATCCAAGTTCGTCCGGCAATCGGCTGCAGGCACTTGGTGCGAGCGCCAGGTGCCCTCGATGGGCACGCCGTCGAGCTCCTTGATCCCCGTCCAACCTTTCGGCGACGTCACGATGATCACCGGCCACGCCGGTCGCGCCGGTGGACGGCCCGCGCGCGCGTCGCCCTGGATCGTGCGTATCTCGGCGTGGGCCCAGTCGAGCGTCTCGGCCAACGACTCGTCGAGGTCATCGCCGTCGACGAAACGAGGACTCCACCCGTAGCCTTCGAAGAGCTTGCGCAGCTCCTCGTCGCTCATGGTGCCAGGCACCGTGGGGTTCGCGATCTTGTACCCATTCCGGTGCAGGAACGGCAGGACCGCCCCGTCGGTCGCGGGGTTGAGGAACTTCGAGGAGTGCCACGCAGTCGCGGTCGGCCCCGTCTCGAACTCACCATCGCCGACGATGCACGCCACGATGAGATCTGGATTGTCGAACGCCGCGCCGAACGACTTCGCCAACGCGTAGCCGAGCTCGCCGCCCTCGTGGATGACGCCTGGGTGCACCGGACTCAGGTGACTCGGCAGGCCACCAGGCCACGAGAAGCTCCGCACCAACCGGGACAGCCCATCACGAGTGCGCCCGAAGTCCGGATAGACCTCGACCAGCGTGCCGTCGACCCACTGATTCGCAAGGTTCGCCGGCGCGCCGTGGCCCACACCGGTGACGAGCAGCACTTGAGCAGCCGTGTCGACGATCAACCGGTTCAGGCCCGCGTGCATCAAGTTGATCCCGGGGCTCGTACCCCAATGGCCGAGAAGCCGCGGCTTGATGTGCGCCGGTTGCAGCGGCTCCGCGAGCGTGACGTTGTCCATGAGGTAGATCTGCGCTGCCGCGACGAAATTCGTCAACCGTCGGTGCCGTGCCAGCGCGGTCATCCGGTCCGTCGAGGAAGTCATACCCGTGAGAACGCTAGCGACGCCTGGCGTCGCCCCCGATCAAGCGCCAGACCCGTGCCTCATCAGCCGCACACTCGAGTCCCCCAACTCTGAGTCACGCCAGCTCGCTACGGATCCGACACAAGCCCCACCGGGGATGCTCGCCGCGTCCGACAGATCTCGACCTCCAACGAAGCGTCCCCAGTTATGGGCGTGTTTCCGTGCCTCTCGATCGACAACGAGATGAAGGCGATCCCCAAGTGTGGATGATCTAGATACTTCTCCTGCCCATCCAAACGCCAGTCATTGTCCGCGGGCAGCCGCGACGATGCCCGCTCTTGTTGAACGCCGATCAACGGGCTGATGAAATTCTCGGTTCCGTGTCGCTCGTTCGGGACGTTCGTCCCTGTGCGACACCATCGCTCGAAATCGAAAGATGGAGATGTGAGATGCCGAATGAGGCGAAGACCATGAAGGCGCAACACGCGCTGATGCTGAAAGCCATCGCCAATCGGCTCGAAGGGTGAGTTCGGCGGTCTCTTCACCCGAGACACCTTGCAGCACTATGTGGAGGACTCTTATGAGCAGCTGGCCGAAAAGGCCACGGTGCGCACGCACATTCCGGCGTTTGTCGAGCGGTTCGCCGGGCAACGCCTCCAAGCGCTAGCGAAGACCGGCGGGATGATGGACGGACCGCCGGTGGAGGTCTTGTTCGTCTGCGAGCGCAACAACGCCCTGTCGCAAATGGCCGCTGCGCTGTTCAACGCCACCGTAGGTGCCCGAGCCCACGCCCATTCTGCCGGCACCGCGCCGACGGGAGAACTGCCCGACGAAGCGGTGCAATCATTGCACGAGATCGGCTTGGACCTCGTCGAAGCGTTCCCCAAGCCCATCAGCGTGAAATCGAACGCACGGCGGACGTCATCGTGACCGTCGACGCTCATGACGACATCCTGATCCTCGACGGCAAGCGCTATCACGCGTGGCGACTCGCCGATCATCACGCCGACGGGCTCGATGGCTATCGCACGATGCGAGACGAGCTGAGCGAGAAAACCGATGCCTCGTCGCCGAGATAGTCGCGCGGTCGGCGCCGACCAGCCCCCAGCGAGTATGAGACAGAACTTCCGCTCGGCTCAGCGCGCATCGACATCGGCTATGTGTCGCTTGTTGATGCACACGCGCTGACGCGGACCGCGGTGACTTTGTACTCGGGGGTGTGGGTGTAGGAATCGCGGTGGGGGCCGGTAAGTTGGTTGAGGGCCGTGGCCGGGTCTTGGAAGGTGGCGAAGACGGTGCCTGCGGGTACGCGTTCGGTGATCTCGACGGGCATAGCGGTCTCACCGTAGCGGCTGCGAATCTGCACGACGTCGCCGTGGGTAATGCCGAGTTCGGCCGCGTCGGCGGCGCAGACCTCGAGCTGATCCGTGGACCGGAGACGCTGGGTCGCGGACCGGCCGGTCATGGTGCTCGCGTTGAACTGGTAGAGGCTGCGGCCGGTGATCAGCACCAGCGGAAACTCACTGGTCGGCTGTTCGGACGTCGGGCGGAAGCCAATCGGGCGCAGGGTTGCTCTCGTGCCGACGGCGCCTCCGAAGGTCTCACGATGGAGGATCGTCGTGCCGGGATGGTCGTCGGTGGGACACGGCCATTGGAGCCCACCGGGACCATCAAGCCGTTCGTAGCTCATGCCGGCGCCCGGGCTCCAAACCTGGCGGATCTCGTCCCAGATGTCGGCAGGCACGCGATAGTCGAAGAGGTCGGAGCGATCGAGCGCGACAGCGAGCAGGCAGGCGATCTCCCAGTCGGGTTTGGCTCCGCCGGGAGGTGCGACTACGGGACGCACCCGTTGGATGCGCCGTTCGGAATTCATGAACGTGCCGTCTTTCTCGAACGCGGACGCGGCCGGGAGGAAGATCGTGGCGTGCTCCCGGGCGGTTTCGTTGAGGAAGAGGTCCTGGACGATCAGTGTGTCCAGCTTGGCCAGCGCGCGGCTGGTGACGTTGGTGTTCGGTTGGGTGAGCAGCAGATCCCAGCCCATGACGTACAACGCGTGGAGCCGGCCGGCGTCGGCGGCATCGAGCATCTCCATCACGTCGAGACCGACAGCGTCAGGGATTTCGGCGCCCCAGACCCCAGCGACGCGCTCGCGAGCCTCGGCGAGTGGCGCGTAGCCGGGAAGATGCGCAGGTTCGCAGCCCATCTGCGCCGCGCCCTGCACGTTGTTCTGGCCTCGTAACGGGTTGACACCCGCGCCGGCGCGACCCAGGTTCCCGGTCACCAACGCGAGGTTGACGAGACACATGACGCCTTCGGTGCCCTGCTCGTGCTCGGTGACTCCGAGGCCGTGGAATGAAAGGGCCGGTGTGGCGGTGGCGTAGAGCCGGGCCGCGGCGCGAATGTCTCCGGCTGCGACGCCACAGACGGTCGCAGCGTGCTCGGGTGTGCACCCACGGACCGAGTCGTGGAACTCGTCGAGTCCGTCGACGCGAGCGGCGACGAACTCGTCGTCGATGAGGCCCTCCTCGATCATCACCGCGGCCAGCGCGTTGAGCAGCAACACCGTCGTACCCGGCCGGGGTCGGAGGTGCACGTCGGCGTATGTCGCGAGCTCGATATACCGCGGGTCGATCACGATGAGATGCGCGCCCCGCAGCACAGCCTGTTTGATTCGCGCCCCCACGATGGGATGGTTCTCCGTCGTGTTCGACCCACACACCAAGATCGTGCGGGCTGCTTCGATGTCGACGAAGGAACTCGTCGCGGCGCCGGTACCGAGCATCGTGTTGAGCCCCACGGCGCTGGGCGCGTGGCACACACGTGCGCAACAGTCCACGTTGTTGGTGCCGAGCACCCCGCGCGCGAGCTTCTGAATGAGATAGTTGTCCTCGTTGGTCGCTCGGGCCGAGCCGAGCACGCCGATCGCGCCGGGGCCGTGCTCGTCGCGTGCTCGTCGCAACCCGTGGGCGGCCGCGACGATCGCTTCGTCCCACGACACGGTCCGCCACGCGCCGTCCTCGCGGATCATCGGTTGGGTCTGTCTGTCGGGGGCGGTGACGAATCCGTGGGCGTAGCGGCCCTTGACGCACAGGTGCCCCCGGTTCACCGGCGCATCGACCGCGGGGACGACGGTGACGATCTCCCCGCGGTGGGTGCCGACCAGCATCTCGCATCCGACGCCGCAGTACGGGCAGGTCGTGCGAGTCCACCGCGTCGGTGAAGCACCACCGGCAGGCTCCTTGTCTTGCAGCGCACTGGTGGGACAGGTGTCGACGCAAGCGCCGCATGACACGCACGAGCTTTCCCCGAACGCCCCACCGGAGTCGGACACGATCCGCGACCGCGCGCCACGGCCCTCGATGCGCCACACGAACTGGCCTTGCACTTCCTCACAGATACGTACACACCGCCAACACGAGATGCAACGCGACAGGTCGACGCGGATGAGCGGGTGCGAGTCGTCCACCAACGCCGGGTCGGCCCACCCGCGAGGGGATTCCGCCAGGCCATGATTTGCCAGTACACGATGGAACGGCTCACCCGGTGACGCGGCCAACGCCTCGGCCGGGTAGTCGCACGCGAGGAGCTCGAGGAGCGTGCGCCGGAGCTGTTCGATCTCCGGTGTGCGGGTGTCGACGACCATCCCGTCGCGCACCATGGTGGTGCACGCGGCCACCGGGCGAGCCTCGCCGTCGACGGCTACCACGCACATGCGACACGCCCCCGACGGCGCCAATCGCGGGTCAGCGCACAGGGCCGGGATGTCGATGCCGACAGCGCCCGCAACCTCAAGCACGGTGAGACCATCGGCGACTTCGTGTCCGCGTCCGTCGATCGTCAGCCGAGGCAACGGTCGAGCTCCTCGGCAAAATGCGCCGTCACGCTCTCCGCGAATGCTGCCATCCCGGTGCCATGGCCGCACAAGCTCGTCGCGCCGAGCGCCGCGACGATCTCCCGCCAATGACGCCCGGCATCCGGTTCTGGAGCGCCCGACAGGCTATCGGCGACAAGCTGCTCGATGCGCGCGGCGCCAACACGACAGGGCGTGCACTTGCCGCACGACTCATACGCGCCGAACCGGAACACGTGATGTACCAGCTCCGCGACCGACGTGTGCGCGTCGAACGCGACGACCCCACCGTGACCGACCTCGCAGCCGACGTCCCGCAACGCCTCGAAGTCGAACGCGGTCCCGAAGAGACGAGGTGGCAACACGCCGGCGAGTGGTCCCCCGAGGAACACGCCCCGCAGGTCACCGTCGGCGAGCCCGCCACCGAGACGCTCGACGATCTCACCGACCGGCACACCGAACTCCACCTCGTACAGACCCGGCCGGCGGAACAGGGAGTTGAGCGACACCACTTTCGTACCGCGGCTGCCGACGGTGCCCATCGCCGCGAACGCGTCGCTTCCGTGTCGCAGGATCCACGGGACGTTCGCGAGGGTCTCCACGTTGTTGACCACGGTGGGCTGTCCGAACAGGCCGCGCTCCGCAGGGTAGGGCGGTCGGGCCCGCACCTCGGGCCGCCGCCCCTCGAGCGCATTCAACAACGCGGTCTCTTCCCCACACACGTAGCTGCCCTCGCCCCCGACGATCTCGACGTCGAACGCCGGCTTGG
Organism: uncultured Actinomycetes bacterium; assembly: GCA_963819475.1. GTDB lineage: Bacteria > Actinomycetota > Acidimicrobiia > IMCC26256 > DASPTH01 > DASUAS01. Next base: position 989,286 of record CAWFWE010000004.1, on the reverse strand, counting down.
CACCGGCTCGCGAATCGCCGAACACGCTCGCCGCGCGCGCCTCGCGCACCGCAAGCTCGATCGCGGCTCGGGCCTCTGGGTACTCCTTGCGCACGTACACGATCCCGCGCGCCGCGCCAACCGCTACCGCCGCGATCGCGAGGCCCTCCAACACGCGATGCGGGTCCTGCTCGAGGAGGATCCGATCGATGTACGCCCCCGGATCGCCTTCATCCGCGTTGCAGACCACATACTTCGTCTCGGCAGACTGGTCGAGCAACCCACGCCATTTCCGGCCGGTCGGAAACCCTGCACCACCCCGCCCGCGTAGCCCGGATGCCTCCACCGCCGCGACAACTTCGCCCGGTGCCATGCCCAGCGCACGTTCGAGCGCCCCGTAGCCGCCGTCCGCGCGGTACGCGTCGAAGGTCGCCGCGCCATCCGTGACAACCCGCCCAAGCACAACCGCCGCCGGTGCGTCAACGACCACGTCTGGCCGGGCAACGTCCGTCGCCACAGCCGGCGCGACATAGCACTTGCCCAGACACGCAACACGATCCGACGACCCCGAGCGGGCCCAACGCGCAGGATCGCGATGACGGGCTACAAAGCACGCCGTCCCCTGACAACCCTGATCGGTGATCGCGACATCCTGCAAGTGGAAGAACGACACGCTCCCGTTCACGTCATCCACACCGTCACTGTACGACAGGTTCTCTCGGACCCAGACGTGCGGCCCGGCATGTCGTGGTGTGCTTGGTCAGCCGCGCTCCGAGGATTGATCATCGAGTAGCCACCACGTGAATGAGAGGTGAACAATCGCTGTGCTGAGTGGGTTGCCGTGGGTCGGGTGGCGGTACGAACGGCATCATGAGTCGGATCGACACTTCGGCAAAGAAGAGCACGGCTGCGAACCCCGGTGCAGCCGCTGCCCTTCCGTCATTCAGAAGTCGCAGCCAGCCCTGACCTCCAGCGACAAGGCAAGCGTCAACACTCCAAAGGGATCCTGGGTCAGAGGTGTGGCTGCGACGAACGCCGACAAGGGATGACGATGCGCCTTGGAAGCCGGCAGCCAGTTCGATACAGAGTCGCCGTCATGGACGTTCGACGCGTGTGATGACTCTCGAACTGGAAGCCAAGCTTGTTCCGAGCGATGGGTTTCGACTGCCCGCCCTCGAGGGACTGGCCGAGGCGGCGGTTACGGTCGCGCAGCCCGTTCGTGAACTCGATGCCACCTATTACGACACACCCGACCTGGAGTTGGCGCGCTGGGGTATCACGCTTCGTCACCGCCGGGGCGAATCGGGGAGTCCTTGGACGCTGAAGCTCCCGGCGCATGGAGCCGGCAGCGTGATCGCTCGCGAGGAGCTGAGCTTCGACGGCGAGATGGGCACGGTGCCTGGAGAGGCACGCGACTTGGTTCGGGGTTTCACTCGGGGCCGTCCCTTGACGGGTGTGGCTCGGCTGCACACGACCCGGGTCCCCGTGCAGGTTCACGACGCCGAGGGACAGACCCTGATCGAGCTTGTCGACGATTCGGTCTCGATCTTCGACGGAGCTCGCGAGCTTGACCACTTCCGCGAGGTCGAGGTCGAAGCAACCGACGACAGCCCGGGAAGCCGCGCCGCGCTCCGGTTTGCTGTTTCGGCGCTGGTCGACGCGGGCTGCCGCGTCGAGCGACCACTCCCGAAGCTTGTACGCGCTCTCGGTCGGAGGGCACAGCAACCGCCGTCGGTGGTGGTCGAGGCGGTCGGACCCCACGCGTCGACCGCGGATCTGATTCGCCACCTGACCGCGTCGTCGGTGATCGAAATCCTCATGCATGACCCCGGTGTCCGCCTCGGCCACGATCCCGAAGCTGTGCACCTCTATCGGGTAGCCACGCGCCGGCTCCGTTCCGACCTTCGCACATTCTCGGGCTTCCTCGACGAGGCTCCGACGGGCGACCTCCGTGAGGAGCTCAGCTGGTTGGGGCAGGCGGTGGGCCCGGTGCGCGACCTCGACGTGCTCGGGGCTCGGTTCGCTGCCAACTCATGCGGACTGTCCGACCTGGATCAACCGGCCGCGTCGGAACTCCTGACCCGACTGGCGGCATTGCGACTCGACGCACATCGGGGCCTGCTCGAGGCGCTGCGCTCCGAGCGCTATGACCGCGCGCTCCGAGCGCTGGTCGAGTTCGCATCCGAACCGCCGATTGCTCAAGCTTCGGGCGAGAAGGCAACCCGACCCGGCGCCGACCTCGCCCGGCGGCTGGTGAAACGCCGATGGAACCAAATCGCGGCGGCCGTCGAGGCCGCCGGCGAGGACCCCACCGACGAGGAGCTCCACCGGATCCGCATCGCTGCCAAGCGTTGCCGGTACGCCGCCGAAGCGGTAGCACCGGTCGTCGGGCGACCCGCCCGCCGGTTCGCGGCCGGCGTCGAAGCGGTACAGACCGTCTTGGGTGACTACCACGACACCGTGGTCGCCGAAGCGTGGCTCCGAGACGCCGCGGTCGAGCTCGTCGACTGTCGCATCGCAATCGGTGGCCTCATCGCAACGGAACAACGAGAGCAGGGACGCCTCCGAGAAGCATGGCCGGCGACCTGGCACCAGGCCTCGAAACGACACGCAGAGGCACGAGCATGGCTGTAGGAACCGACCCCACGACCATTCCCGCGCCCACGCGCGGTCCGGCCTCGAAGCACGACGTCGTCCGTGAGCTCGGCGAGCTGGCCCTGATGCTGCCGTCACTCGTGAATCAAGCGATCGAAGCCAACGACCGCGCCAAGTACTACCTCACCCTGCTGCAGACATCGGCTGCCCGCGCCCGGCTGCCCGATCGCCCCGCGCCGTCGCTCCATGGCGAACGACTCGCGGCGGGGATCAACGACCAATGGCTCGACCAGATCGTGGAGTCGGCCGTGGCGGGCGATGACGACAACGCGTTCGTCGTACCACGCGTCGGTGAGATCCACGATGCCCTGATGCACTCCATCGACGACATGCTGAAGCCGTTCGCGGTCGCCGAGGTCGAACAATCGCCCGACCCTTCTCGACTCGACCATCTTCGTTTCGCAGCACCGGACTTCGCCGGCGACCGGGTGCCATACGACTACGTCGAACGCGCCACATCGGGCGACCGCTCGGTCGGCGATTCTCTTCACGTCCTGGTCATGGATGCCCACCGGGCGCTCAACCGGGTTCAGGCTGAGATTGCCACCGAAACTCTCGATGGTGCCTCGGTCTATGCGATCAACGATGACGACCGACAGCTCATCACGGCGTTCATGACCGGGATTCGCCGAACCGCAACTCTGAAGTTCGATCACCCGGGTCTAGGAACGACGGCGACACATGTCGCGGGGCGGCTTCTCATCCAGAACGACATCGGGATGACCGAGGCCCACGTGCTCGTCGTCGCCGTCGAAGGGCTGGCAGCAACCGTCACCTATACCGACGTGCACGTTCCCCGGCTCGCCTTCTTCCAAGACATGCTCGATCCGTTCGACATCGACTGGTCGCACACCGAGCGTCGAGACGGCGGCGTCGGCTTGGGAGAGCATCACCTGGCAACGGGCCGGTTCCAAGCGTCCAGCCAAGAGGCGCTCGAGACATACCTCGCTCATTTGGGCTCGCGGCTCGTGTTCCTCATCGACTGGAACAAGGCGCGCAAACAGCTGATGCCGCTGGTCGGCAAGAAGACCGCGGTGGCGCTGCTGCGCTGGGCAGCCGATGAAGAATGTGGACATCGAGCCTTTCTCCAGCTCGGCGGCGAGCGCCTCATCTTCGCGGCCGTCGAACAAGCCATGAAGGTGCCACCCGCGTACGGCACACCGGTTCGTGAGGTGCTGGGGTCCGAGGCAACCGTCGGCGTCTTGCAGTTCGCCCTGCAGACAACGGCACGGGGTCTGCTCGCGGGCAAGTCACACCGGCTCATCCGCGACGAGCTCAGAGTCGAGGTCCTCAGCCACCTCCACGCCGCCCAGAGTCAGATCTTGGAAGCCGCCTCCGACCATGCAAGCCTCGTGGTCGAAGCGGCTCTGGCACTGCGGACTGCCATCGTGCGGATGGGCGATGACGAAGGCGCCGAGTTCGCGCAGCGCGCTTCCAAACGCGCGAGCGGGTGGGAGCATCGCGCCGACCAGATCGTCATCGCCACACGCTCGGCTGCTAGCCGCGCTACCGGTGGCGAGGCGCTCGCGGGCCACCTCACGACTCAGGACGACGCGATCGACGCATTCGAAGAGGCTCTGTTCCAACTGACGCTCCTGTCTCGCGACGGCGCTCCCGTCATTCGGCCGGTCCTAGAGCCCCTGGCCTCGCTGGCAGTCGTGGCCGGGCAGGAGCATCTCAAGGCGCTCGAAATCGCTCGGCTCGTCCTCGACGATGCGCGACCGGACGACATCGAGGATTTCTTATTGGCCATCGACCGGGTCGTGGAGCTGGAACACGACGCCGACCGGGCAGATCGAACCGCTCGCGCTTCCATCACCGTCGCTGCGCCCGACTTCCGAACGCTGCAAGTCGTCAACGACATCTCGCGCGCCCTCGAGGACGCCACCGACGCGCTGATGCGTTCGGCGCTCCAGCTCCGCGACCGCATCCTCGCCGAGGTGATCACCCGATGAACGACCGACCCGGGCCTGCTCCTTCCCCTTCTCATCCCCTCCCGGTCATCGGCCAGACGAGTCTGCGCGACGTCAACCTCGAACAGGTCGGCAACAAGGCCTACAACCTCATGAGGATGAACGAAGCCGGCCTGCCTGTACCGCCGGCGTTCGTGCTGACGACCGATCTCTGCCGTTGCTATGAAGACAACGGACGACAACTCCCTCCCGAAACCGAAGAGTTGCTCCGGCGCGGTGTGGCAATCCTCGAGCAGGCCACGAACCGGAGCTTCGGCGGTAGTCGCCGACCGCTCCTGATGTCGGTCCGTTCCGGTGCAGCGGTCTCGATGCCCGGCATGCTCGACACGATCCTGAACATCGGTCTCGACGACATCACCGTTCCCGGGCTACTTCGCGCGACCGGAAGCCCGACGTTCGTCTGGGATTCGTATCGCCGGTTCATCCACACCTACGCCGAGGTCGTGGATGGATGCCCATCCGATCCGTTTGGTGCCGTGATCGCGGAGGCGCTCGCTCGCGAGGGTGTGCCGGTGGTCGACGAGCTCGACGTTGCGTCGCTGCGGGTCGTGGTCGGTCATCTGCAAGACGTGTACCAATCGCTTACCGGTCATCCGTTCCCGCAGGATCCCATGCAGCAACTGATGAACGCCGTCGAATCGGTGCTGCGGTCATGGTCAGCGCCTCGTGCCGTCGAGTATCGCCGGTTGGAGGAACTCGACGGCAAGGCCGGAACGGCGGTGACTGTGCAAGCAATGGTGTTCGGCAACCTTGGCTTGAGCTCCGGTTCGGGCGTCGGCTTCACTCGGGATCCGGCTTCCGGAGAGCGCCGCCTCTATGTCGACTTCCTGCTCAACGCTCAGGGGGAAGACATCGTGGCCGGTCGCGACGCAGCGGGTGATTCCGAGGCGCTGATCGCGGCCGTCCCCGGGCTCGCTCACCAGCTGCAACACGTCGCCACGCTGCTCGAAGCACTCTTCCGCGACGCACAGGACTTCGAGTTCACCGTCGAGGACGGCACGCTCTGGATGTTGCAGACACGCAACGCCAAGCGAACACCGCTCGCGGCGCTACGCGTCGCATGCGATCTCGTTGACGAGGGCCTCATCGATCCGAGCACGGCGGTGCAGCGTCTGGATGGGTACGACCTCGACGCGATCGCGACCGCACGACTCGACGTGAATGTCTCACCGATCAGTTGCGGTATCGCGGCCGGCAGCGGCGTCGTCTCGGGTCGGGTGGCGTTGAGCGTCGCGTCCGCTCGTCGATTCTCCGCCAATGGCGATTCGGTGATCCTCCTACGCGGCACCGCCACGACCGATGACATCGCCGGGCTTGAAGTGTGTGCGGGGCTGGTCACCACCTACGGGGCCCGGACGTCGCACGCGGCGGTCGTCGCACGGCAGCTCGGCGTCGTGTGCGTGGTCGGCTGCGGCGAGATGGTCATCGACGCTGGCGGAGAGCGGGTGTGTTTCGCCGAACACGAGGTGGCCGAAGGCGACGTCATCACGGTCGACGGCCACCATGGCCTCGTGTTCGAGGGCCAGCCCGCGCTGACGTTCGAGCGTCCCATCGAGTTGATCGAGCGAACCCGTGCCTGGCAAGCCTGCTCAGCAACTGGACAACCGTCGACGGTCCCGACGCCGGCGTCGTGATCGGCGTGCCCCGGCTCGTACGGGCGCGCCTGCGGCGGCCTCGCGCGCGGACCGTGAGTGCCACCGATCGCCCGCGGCGATGAACGAACGATCCACACCCTTCGCCCGTCGGTTCGAGGCGTTCGTCTTCGACTGGGACGGCACTGCCGTTCCCGACCGAAGCGCCGATGCTTCCGAGTTCCGGCAGCTCGTGGAGGGATTGTGCGCGGCTGGCGCGTCGGTCGCGATCGTGAGCGGGACCCACCTCGGCAATGTCGACGGCCAGCTGCGGGCACGGCCGGCGCCGCCTGGACGGCTGGTGCTGGGGATGAATCGCGGCTCCGAGGTGTTCGTCGTGGACGAGCACGGCCCGCGTCTCCTGTACCGGCGTGACGCGACGCCCGAGGAGGACACGGCGCTCGACGCGGCCGCCGCGCTCACCGTCGAGCGACTCGGTGAGCGGGGACTTCCGACCGAGATTGTCTCGGAACGGTTGAATCGCCGGAAGATCGACCTCATCGCCGCGCCGGAGTGGGCCGACCCGCCCAAGGCGCGCATCGGGGAGCTCCTCGACGCGGTGGAGCAGCGCCTGTTCGGTGTCGGGCTCGGCGGCTTGGGGGAGGTGGTCGAGATCGCGACGGTCGCCGCCCGCGAGGCCGGCCTCGCCGATCCGCGGGTGACGAGCGACGCGAAGCACGTGGAGATCGGGCTGACCGACAAGGCCGACTCGGGACGTTGGATCTTCGCCGACCTGTGGGCGCGTGGTGTGGGCCCGGGTCTGGTGCTCGTGGGCGGCGACGAGTTCGGGAGCTTGGGGGGCCTTCCCGGGAGTGATTCGCTCATCCTCGTCGAGGGTGCGCAGGGTGCGACGGCGGTGTCTGTCGGGGTGGAACCCGAAGGCGTGCCTGATGGCGTCTACGCGCTCGGGGGCGGACCGCCCGTGTTCATCGAGTTGTTGCGCGATCAGCACGATCGTCGCGTCGCGATGGAGCCGCCCGCCGTCGACGAACAGCCCGCCTGGTCGGTGGTGGTGGAACGCCTCGACGCAGAGCACGAACGCGCCGACGAGACGGTCCTGACGATCTCGGACGGGTGGCTCGCGACGAACGGTGCGCCAGCCGGCGCGTACCCGGCGGCAGCGCCGCAGACGCTGGTGTCGGGAATCTACGACGGCGAAGGCGCTGCGACGTGCCTGCTCCCGGGTCCCAACTGGCACTGCCTCGTGGGTGTCGAGCCGTCACTCGCCGGTGTGCGCCGGATCCTGGATCTTCGCACCGGCGTGTTGCGCGAGGAGTTCGCCGGAGACGTGACCATGTGCAGCGTGCGGTTCGAACCGCTCGGTTCGCCTGGTACCGGCGTGTTGCGAGCCGCCTACACGGACGATGTCGAAGACCCGGCGCCGCTGCTCCGACCCACCGGGGTGACAGCCACCGACGAGGGCTGCGCCGAGAACCGCGCGTGGATGCGCGTCGTCGGGTCAGAGGCTGGGATCGTGGCCGCCGCAACCCAGCACAGCCTGCGCGCGGTCGACGGGACCACCCGGCTCGAACGTGTCGTCGCGTACGATGCCGATCCGCTCGCGGTGCCGGCTCCCGCCGGCGCACTCGAGCGTCTCGACGCCGTCGCCGGGCGAGGCTTCGAGCATCTTCTGGCCGAGCATCGAACACGGTGGGCATCTCGGTGGGCCGACTGCGACATCGTGATTGAAGGCGACGACGCGCTGCAGCAAGCGATCCGCTTCGCGCTCTTTCACCTGCACGGCGCCGCAGCCGACACGGGCGAGGCCGCGGTCGGCGCGCGTGGTCTCACGGGGACCGCGTACCACGGGCATGTGTTCTGGGACGCGGACGTGTTCGTGTTGCCGTTCCTCGCGGCAACACGTCCGGAGGCGGCTCGTGCGATGCTCGAGTACCGCGTGCGGCGATTGCCCGCGGCACGCGAGGCCGCGCGGGTTGCGGGCTATGAGGGGGCCCGGTTCCCGTGGGAGTCGGCGCGCAGCGGCCGAGACGTCACGCCAACCTCGGCTCGTGACCGCGCCGGTCGGCTCGTGCCCATCCGCACGGGCCAGCTCGAAGATCACATCGTCGCCGACGTCGCGTGGGCCGCCGCGTGGTACATCGACTGGACGGGCGACGACGGGTTCGCGCGGGGACCTGGTCGAGAGCTGTTGGTGGAGACGGCCCGCTATTGGGCCTCTCGAATCCGCACTGAACCTGACGGCTCCGCGCACATCTTCGGTGTGATCGGGCCCGACGAGTACCACGAACCGGTCGACGACAATGCGTTCACCAACATCATGGCGCGCTGGAATCTTCGCCGCGGCGCCAGTGCTCTCGGAGACGACGGGAATGCGGGCGAGAGGCGTCGGTGGCTGGAGCTCGCCGACGCCCTCTTCGATGGGTACGAACCGGACTCCGGCATCTACGAGCAGTTCGCCGGCTTCCATCAGCTCGAACCCCTCCTCATCAAGGACGTCGCGCCCCGACGTCCCGTCAGCGCTGACTTGCTGTTGGGCCCGGAACGGGTACAGGGAGCACAGGTCGTGAAGCAGGCAGACGTGCTGATGGCGCATCACCTCGTACCCGACGAGATGGTGCCCGGCTCGCTCGAGGCGAATCTGCGGTTCTACGAGCCGCGCACCGCGCACGGCAGCTCGCTGTCTCCTGGTATTCACGCCGCGTTGTTCGCCCGAACTCGTGATGACCGCCACGCACTCGAAGCGCTCCGGGTCGCGGCACGGATTGACCTCGACGACCTCACGATGACGACGGCCGGTGGTCTGCACCTTGCGACACTCGGCAGCGTATGGCACGCGCTCGTGCTCGGCTTCGCAGGAATGCGCCCCGACACCGCCGGCATGCTCACCCTCGACCCACGCCTTCCCGGCGAATGGTCGGGGTTCGAGGTGAGCGTACGGTTTCGAGGCCACCGCGTGCGAGTACGCAAGGAACGCGGCCTCGCGACCGTGTGGTCTGATGGACCCGTTCGCGTCGTCGCCGGGGACTGCCAGTTCGAACCAACGGCGGCCGGGACACACCTGGTCCGACGCGGGTCCGAATGGGAGATCGAAGGATGAACACAGTGATCGCCGCGATCGACGACTCGGCTGCTGCCCGCCCGGTGCTCACCACCGCTCAGGCCCTCGCCGGGTTGTGGCACGCACGCGTCGAGGCGCTGCACGTCAGCGACGATGGTGGACACACCGCTGGCGGCGCCGCCGATGCCGCGGGCGTGTCGGTGCGCGTCGAATCAGACGGCGTCGTTGCTCGCATCGTGGAAGCAACGGCTGACCCGAGCGTGATCGCGATCGTGATCGGCACCCGCGCACGACCCGAGGGCCGACGGCCCGCCGGTCACGTCGCACTCGACGTGATCACGCTTTGCGAGAAACCGGTCATCGTCGTACCGCCCGAAGCCCGGCACGGGGACGAACTCCGCCGGATCGTCGTCGCGCTCGAGGGGACCACGCCCACTGCGCACGCGCTGCGACCCGCCATCGAACTCGGCCGTGACCCGGACCTCGAGGTCATGGTCGTACACGTCGACGACGAAACGTCCATCCCGCTCTTCTCCGATCAACCCCAACATGAGACGAACGCGTTCGCCACCGAGTTCCTCGCCCGCTACGGCGCCGACCACGACGGCCCGCCACACCTCGAGCTTCGCATCGGGGAACCAGCCGAGCAGGTCCTCTCAGTGTGCGACGACACCGCAGCCGACCTGGTTGTCGTCGCGTGGTCATGCAGCCTCGCGCCCGGCCACGCCCGTTTCGTGCGCCACGTCCTCGAGCACGCTCGGATACCCGTCATGCTCGTTCCCGCCGGCCCTTGCTAGAACCAAACGGGTACACCCGTGCTGCCAGACCCGGGGCGGCTCCTAGCCAAGTTCGTCCTCGCGGACACGCTCCAGACAGCGTGAGCGATACGGGCAGCCGGGGCAGTTCACGGGATCGACGCGGCTCACCCGGGCAAGCTCGACGTGCCAGCAACGCCCGCAACCCTCACAGAGGAAATTGGTCTCGTCCTCGGCGGCGACCGCGACGAACTCGTCGAACCCACACGCCGGGCACGCTTCGAGCGGGCCGGCGCCGTGTCGCGGGCCATTGTGTTCCGTTACACCCGAATTCATCGTGTCCCCCTTTCTCGTCGTCACCCGCGCGGCGAACGTCACCTGAGTTCTCCTCGCATGCTCCCAGGTCGGTGTCGACACCGGTAGGGACCGAAGTCCTCGATCATGACCTTGCCCCCCAGCCTCGGTGAGGAGGACTGCTGCGCTGGTCCAGTTCGGGGTCGGCCGCGGGCGGGGGGCGACGTGGTGGAAGATCGACGTATCGAGGAGCCAGGTGTTGGGACTGCCGATGGACGATCTCGACGAAGAATGACCACGCAACGAGCGCGTATGCGGGAGCGCGCGAGCGGCGACGACCGGACGCGAGATGAGTGGACGCGTGCGACGCGGCGCACCAACCGAGATATCCCTGGGCTTCTTCGTCACGCGTCAGCAACTCCCGAACTCCACGTGTCGCGTACCTTCCGGCGCCGCTAGGGCGATCGAGACGGTGCAACGCCGTCACATAGGCAGGCGATCTCTCTCCGCGTCCGGCCCGGTAGATCGACCGAGACCTGCCCGCGGTCGGTGCCGGGCTGGGACCGTTCTCGCTTGTTCGTCCCTCCGCCTGCACGAGAGCGGCGAAGCACGCCGCCTCCAGGGCGACATCAGCTCGTGCGCGCACGCTGACGCGCAGCGTGGCAATGCGCGTCAGCTCGAAGGGAGTACTCATGCAGCGTTGATCGCATGTTCATCGCCTCGTAGTGGGATCGCGGCCCTGCGCTTGGCAAGGTGGCGTGAGCGAACGGCGTTCCCCCCGGATCCAGCCACGCCACCGCATTTCTGGCAGGCGTTCTCTTGACGCGGAAGGAGCTGATCATGCGCTTCGTCTCCATCACACGCCTTCGTCCTTTGATCTGTAACGAGACTCGGCAACGCCAGTACGGGTACCAGCTACGGTGCCTCGAACCCGTCGGGCACAGTGGGGCGCATCGCTGGACACCAGAACTCGCGCACTCGGGCGGGTCGACAGGACCAACGCACCGCGCACCGCGTACAGCACATCGTCGAGCTGCCGGTTGAACAACGCATGAGTGTGGTGTTCGCTCGCCGAAGCACTCCTTCGAGTTGCACCGGTCCGGTTGACCTGTGAGAGATTCGTGCTCGCCGCAGCGCGGCGAAAGGGGGGACGATGAGCGTTCAGGCACCATCACGACACGTTCACCAAGAGATCGAGGTTGATCGCCTCAGCGGCGAACTCGCAGCCGAGTTCCGCCAGATCGACCCCGCCACGATCGAGACCGTCGTTCGCGCCGAGTTCACTCGACGCTCCGCGCGCCCCATTCAAGACTTCGTGCCCATCTTCGTCGAACGAACCCTTCGAAAGCGCCTCGAGCGCGTGACCGCATAGCGCAACGCGCAGGGCGACACACCGAACGGTCAGATCCCTGTGGGCTCCGCGCCACGGCCCGACCAATCGACCTGGAAAGAGTCGTAGGGCGTACACGGTCGCGCCGCTGCCGGCGCCGGGATTGTTGTCTGGACTCGACGACAAGCCGGTGAAATAAGCGCGCGCTCCGACGCGGGCTGATGGGGGTCGCGTCACCTGGACGGTGTCAGTCACGAAGTTCACGTCGATCGAGGTTGAGATCTCGCTTGCGGGCCCCGAGAAGCTCGCGTCGATCCGGTCGCCGGCTCTGAGGCCGACGTTCTCCGCACGCTGGCCACGCAGAGATGTCGCACTGATCTGGTCTTCTCGCCGTTCGTACCATCGTTGTTGCACGTCAACCCCGCAACGCGACTGACAACGTGGTCCCGGCACACCCCGACGGGGTCCTACGCATCAGACGTAGAGGTCACGACGGCAAGGCCCGCGCCATTGCCGGCAGGGCCGCTGACCAGGACTTTCGCGTGGAGGTGAGCGGACTCGAACCGCCGACATCTACGTTGCGAACGTTTTCAGTACGACGTTTCTATCTGCGGCTTCGCGCACGAGTGTGTGTCTGACCTGCGAACGCACGCCTCGTCGGTTGGCGCCCGTGACCATCGTTTCTCATCCTTCCGCGGACTTTTCGCGGACCGGCGAGAAGTCCTCACCATCGAGTGCAACGCCTCTTCCCACGCTGCTCACCCGGGCGCGTGATGGGCCAGACGTGCGCGCATGGCAAGTCGACGCCGAGATAAACCTCTGTCCTCAGGATCCGGTCCCAGCAGGACTGTCGGCATCCATTCTCGCGAGAGTGGCGTCGAGCACCGCGTACTCGGCCTCCTCGACCGCCCAGTACGCGTACTGGATGGCGAACTCGGCGTCTTCCTCGGCGGAGTCAGCCTTTCGTTGCGCGGTCTTGACGTCGTGCTCGGCCTTCTTCGACTCGATGTCGCGACGAATCGAGGCGATCTGTTCATCCCAGCTCTTCTGTACGTCGCTCCACCAGGCCGCCACCTTTCCTTTGTTTGTCTCGGCGGTCTTGCGCAGCTGATCCGTGCTCTTCGCGAGCGACTCGCGCGCGCCCTGAACGTCGTGCTCCACCTTGTCGTGCGCCGCCTTCTGTGCAGCAGTAAAGCGGTCCTCTGCTTCCTTGGCTCGGGCCGCGAGCTTGGTCAGATCATCGGAGAGTGTCATCGCAACTCCTTCACAGGGTTGAAGGTTCAACCGGTCGGTGCGCGCACCTGCCCCTCTTATGCTCGCCCTCAGGTCTGTGGACGTCCAGGGTCGAAGGTCCCCTGTTGTGACAACGGATGTCTGTCCCGTCAAGGCGTGCCTTCGGCTGCGACCAGTCCGCTCGGCCGTCCGCTGACGATCCGGGCCAACCCGAGGAACGTCGACCGTCCCCAACCCGGGCGCAGCGCTGCGGGTGAGAGGCCGAGGTGATGGGCGGGGATGCGCACCGTCAAGGCGCGCGGACGAGAGACGAAGTGCAGCGGCGGGGTCAGTTCGACTGCTTCGCCGTCCACGCCCGCCGCCACCATGTCGTCAGCGGCCACCTCGAATTCCGGGAGCTGCGTGGTCTGCCAGGCGGGGAACTGGTCGAGCTGACGCGCCGCTTCGGCTGCGACGAAGCGAGTCACGTCGTTGGGACTCATGAGCAGCAGCACCGCCGCGCCGAGCACACCGCGATCGAGGCGTGTGCGCGTCCCGACTCCGGCGAGGCTCTTCAGGCGGTACGGGTTGTTCGAGACGATCACGATTTGGGGGTTCTCGACGGCTGCGCCACCCGGCATGCGCACGTGCAGCCCCGATGGCGGGGCGTCGGGTCCGAGCAAGCTCGGCAGCATCCTGGCCGCCGTTCGCAGCTTGGCGTCGCGATATTCGTCCGACGCCACGATCTGCGCGTAGACCCCGAGCGACACGTTGTTGACGAACACCCGCCCGTTGACGTCGGCCAGGTCGATGCGCGCCTGGCGCGCGTCGCCGTAGGCGTCGAGTGATCCGACGACGTCGTCGCGGTCGACACCGAGATCGAGCGCGAGGTGATTACGCGTGCCCGCGGGCACGCATACGAACGGGAGGTCGTGCGCAGCCGCGACCGCGGCGACGACGGCTTGCGAGCCGTCTCCGCCGGCCATCCCGATCACATCGGCGCCGCGAGCAACGGCATCCTCGGCAAGCGCGCGCAGATCGTCCCCGGGTGCGAGCACGACCGGTTCGATGCCCCGATGTGCACACTCGCCCTGGAGGTCGAACCTCTCGACCTTGCCGCCTCCCGACTTCGTGTTCATCAGCAGCACACCGTGGCGCGCGCGCGTCGCCGGACTCCACCGGCGGGCGACGGCGGATCGGATCTCCTGGCGCAACGCCCACCTCCCCGCCGCACTCGTGAGTGCGATCGTCGCCACGACGATCACCAACTCGATCGCGCTACGTCCGGACGCCATCAGGGCCACGACGCCGCCCACCACCCCGAGGGCGGCGAGCGCGCCAAGGCGGCCCCGCCAGTGTGGGCGGGTCGCGCCGATCCACGACAAGGGGACGCCGACACCCACCGCCACCAACGCGACCAGCCCAAGCACCGGAGAGTCGACGACCGAGACAAACAACTCGACCGCCAACGCGATATAGCCGATCAACGCCACCATCGCCACGACTCGCGCGCGGCCAGGCGGCGAGTCCGATGCCACGCGACGATGCCTCAGGAGGCGTCGCCGGCGTGGCGTCGCAATTCCGTGAGCTCGCGGGCGCGGCTGACCCACGTCTTGTGCTCGCGTCGGCGCCGGACGAGTCGTTGCCAGGTGAGCACGCCGACACCGGCTGCGACAAGCCCCGGCATCGAGATCGGCCCGACGTTCGGGCCGGTGCGACGGGCGAACAGCTGCGCGGACGCGAGCACCGACGCGGCCGCGACGAGGCCGTCGACGAGATGATCGACCGCGCCATCGGCATCGTGGACGCGGAAATCGATTGCGAGTCGACCGGCGCGGATCTGCTGGACGATCTCCTCGATGTCGCCGGGCAGGGATGCAGCCAGATGGTCCCAGCCTCGAATCGTGCGGCCCGCATGTCGGGCGAGACGCCGCGGGTCGAACCGCTCGGCGAGCAACGTCTTCAGGTACGGCTGGAGCAGCTCCGTGACTCGGACTTCGGTGTTGAGCTCGCGACCGAGCCCTTGGAGCTGCAGCATGACCCGGAACACCAGTGACAAGTCGGCTGGCAACACGAGGCCGTTCTCGTGCAGCAACTTCATGCCCGAGTTGATGATCGCAGTCATGTCGAGATGACCGACACCGATGAGGAGGTAGTGGTTCAGCCACACGTCGATCTGCGATCGCAGCCTGTTCATGTCGACGGTCGGCGGCGGCGTGGTGATCTCGACGACGACGTCGATGAAGCCATCGATGTCGTTGGTTCCCGCGGCGATCACCAGATCCTCGAGCTGACGTCTGCGCATCGAAGAGATACGACCGACGTCGCCGAAATCGAGGATCGCGATGTGTGTCCCATCGGGAAGCAGGAGGTTCCCCGGTTGGGGATCGGCGTGATAGAGCGAATCCCGGAAGATCATCTCGAGGTAGATCTCGGCGGCGCGTCGTACGAGCGTGTCGACGTTCCACCCCGTCGCTTCGACGCTCGCACGATCGGCAAAGGGTGCGCCCGAGATCAGGCTCATCGTGAGCACACGCCGCCGCGACAGCTCCGGATACGGCCTCGGGATGACGATGTCGGGCTCGTCGGCGAAGTTCGCGGTGAAGTGCTGGAGATTTTGCAGCTCCTGGGACAAGTCGATTGCGTCGTGGAGCATCTGCGAGAACTCGGAGACGATCACTGTGGGTCGCAGCTGCGCGATCCCGGGGTCCTCGTTTTCGAGATACGCCGCGATCGCTTCCATGAGCTCGAGATCCGCGAGCACTCGGTGCTCCACGCCATCGTGGAGCACCTTCACCGCCACCGCCGTCCCGTCGGGCAATGTCGCCCGGTGTACCTGCGCGACCGATCCCGACGCCATCGGCTCCGGGTCGAACGAGCCGAAGCAGTCGGACACCGCGGCGCCGAGCTCGCGTTCAACCAGCGCCTGCGCGACACCCGGAGGATCCGGCGCGACCGTCGCCTGCAGCTTCGCCAGCTCCGCGGCGACGTCGTCACCGACGACATCCGGTCGCAGGCTCAACATCTGGCCGAACTTGACCCACGTCGTGCCCAACTCGGTCAACGCCCGCCGCAACCGCTCGCCGTCGGACATCGAAACGATCTGCGGGTCGACGTGGCGGTCGACGAGGCCCTGCATGACGCGTGTGCTGATGAGTCCGCTTCCACGCTGCACCCACGCCGCGAAGCCGTACTTCGCGAACACTCCGGCGATCTCGTCGAGTCGCGCGCGATGGCGCATCAAAGCGGCAGGCAATCCCGGCATCACTCATTCCTCCTCATCGCCCTCAGCATGGCCCGCACTACCAGCGTGCGTCGGGGAGACGGAGTCGGCCGAGGCGCCGGGCTTGGGCGGCGGGGAGGCCGAGGAAGCGCAGGCACGCCTCGGTGAGTTCGTCAACGGAGGTTTCGGTGACCCGCTCGGGGCTGCTGGCGTGGAGTCGAAGGAGGCCGAGGAGCCCGCCGGCGACGGCGCTGAGCGCGATCTCGGCGTCCGGGATGGTGAAGCGGCCGGCGGCCTGACCGGCTCGGATGTCACGCAGGGCGCGGGGTGCGAGTCCGCGGGGGGCGTCGAGGAGGTCGAGGCCGGCGCCGGTGATGAAGGCGGCGATTTCGGGGTGGGTCCAGGCGAGGCGGCCGGAGATGCGCAGCGAGGTGGCGAACACCTCGGCGGGGTCGTCGAGACCGGCGCAGGCGGTGTCGATCAGTTGCGCCCAGCGCTCGAGAACCTCCTCCGACGCGGTCTGGAAGAGTTCTTCCTTGCTGGCGAAGTGGTTGTAGAAGGACCCGAAGCCGATGTCGGCGGCTTCGGTTATCTCTTGGATGCTGGCGCGTTCTCCGCGGCCGTCGGCGATGAGCCCGGCGGCGGCGTCGACGAGCGCCTGGCGGGTGCGGGCCTTCCGGCGATCGAGCCGGTTGGTGGGGACCGCCCCGTTCGTTGTCGCCGTGTCCACTGTGCTCTCCTTCTCGCGCGGGTCGATCACTACTGATTTCAAGTTACAACAGCACGGTTGCCGGGTCTGGTTGGTGACGGCGGGCGCCCGGGTGGCGCCCGCCGATTTCCGCGGTGAGGACGGCTGATCTGCTCAGGCGGCGACCTTCTGCTCGGTCAGCGCCGCCAGCGAGTGCACCTTCGCGTCGGTCCGGCGCAGCTCGATGCCACGCACGAGCATCCAGCTGCCGGCGATCAGGTTGAACAGTCCGAACAGCAGGGCCAGCGAGATGGCGGCCATGTCGGGGCGGGCGAACAGCACGACGCCGAACGCCACGGAGACGAGGCCACCGATGATGAGCGTGGCTCGGCTGCCTGCCTCCTCACCGGCACCGAAGGCCGCGAAGACCTCGAGAACACCGGTGACAATCGCCCAGCTGGCAACGAGCAGCACCAGGACGAGAGCCGTCGGCCCGGGCCAGGCGAGCGCGACCACACCGGCGGCGATGTCGACAAGTCCGACGACCAGATGCTCGAAGACCGGGCCGGCGGTGCGGCTCCTGAACGCGCTCACCGCTTCGAACCCGGCCCACATGAAGGCGGACACGGCGAACAGGACGACGAGGGCGAGGACGGTAACCCCCGGCCAAGCGAGAGCGACGATACCGACCGCGAGAGCGAGCAGGCCTCGCCAGATGAGAGAGGTGCTGAGTGACTTGAGCATGACGGTGCCTTTCGTGTGGAGAGGACAGCCTCAGAGCCGACTCCCGTGTTGAGGAAATATGAATGATGTGATAGTTAATCAGACTTGATGAACCATCACAACTCCGATTATGATGTGGGAGAGCCGGCATGTCAAGGGCCGGCGCGAAGCCCACAACGGAAGGAGTCATCCGTGTTCCTCGCATTGTCTGTTCTGCTCGCAGTCGCCTGCCTCGTGCCCGCCATCGCGAAGCTCGGAGCCCACCCGAAGATGCTCGCCTCAGCCGGCCACTTCGGTATCCCGTGGTCGCGCTACCGGCTGATCGGCGTCGCCGAGCTCCTTGCCGCCAGCGGCGTCCTCGCCGGACTGATATGGCCTCCAATCGGGGTCGCCGCAGCGTCAGGAATGTGCGCGCTGCTTGTCGGCGCGCTGACGACCCACCGGCAGTCCGGAGATCGTCTCCAGGAAGCGACGCCCGCACTGATTGCTCTCGCGGCCAGCCTCGCTTATCTCGCGCTTGCCCTCACCCGCTGACCGCAACGAACCTCTGTATGGCTGGCTATCGAGAACCGTGACCTACGGGGAAAGGATCCTTCGTGTTCGACACCGTGGTTATCCCGCTCGACGGATCACCGTTCGCCGCCGACGCGCTCCCGATCGGAGCGGCGCTCGCGCGTGATGCCGGCGCGGGGCTTCGCGTCGTCGGCATTGCTCGCAGCGACGCCGAACTCGCATTGACGTACGACCACGTGCACGACGACGCCAAGCACGCCGGGCTCGACGCCGAGGACGTCGAAGTGCTCGTCGATCCCGACCCGGTCGGTGTGCTGCTCGGCATCGCGGACGAGGATGGAAACGTGTTGTGCCTGGCGAGCCATGACCGGCCCGAGCCGGTCGCCGCGCTCACGCGCGCCGTCGGCTCGCAGCTGATCGAACGGGCCGTACGTCCACTCGTCGTCGTGGGCTCGAACCCGTCGACCGCAGCGCTCGGCACGGACGTCGTCGTCGCGGTCGACGGCACCGGCAACGCGGAGCCGCTACTCGCCGTCGCGGCCACATGGGCACTCCAGCTCCAGCGCCATCTGCGGATCGTCACCGTCTACGAGCCCGTCTTGTCCGACCTCCGACGACCGGAACACTTCGATCGTCGGCACGGACCGCCTGGGGATCCCAACGTGTATCTCGCCGCAATGCGCGACCGCGTCAGCGACGTCGGGCTCGACGGCGTCGAAACGGTCGCCGTCGCCGACCCCGTCAGCGCCGGGTCGGGACTCGAGCAGCACCTCGCCGATCATCCGGCGCGCTTGCTGGTGGTCGGCGGTGGGCATCGACACCGCCCCCACCTCGGCGCCGCGTCGCGCATCACCTGCTCACGACCGCGACGCTTCCGCTGTTGATCGTAAATCGCAACGAGTGACGGCGGGCTGTTACACCCAGCGCCGCGCCCGGAGCCAGGCTTCCTACGCACCGGACGTAGCAGTCACGAGCGCGTGGCGACGAGTGCCGCTTACTGACCTCCCGAGACGCGCGCTTCAACACACGAGATTGACCATCGTCGTTCATCGTCTCGCGGACTCTTCGCGGACCAGCACAACGAGCAGGCCCCAAGACCGCACATCACCGAACACTCCGCGACAGACGGCGTCCCAATGGAACGGCACTCATGACCCGGCACCAGTCCAGGGACTCCTACACGTTCAACGTAGAAGTCGTGCGCATCAAGAAGGTCCGCGGACTTTCGCGGACTACAACACCCGCGCGATGAGAGCTTCGACAAGTGCATGGCCTCTGATCAGGCCAATTGTGTGGAGGTGATGGGACTTGAACCCACGACTTCTACGTTGCGAACGTAGCGCTCTACCGGGCTGAGCTACACCCCCGCGGGACCCGAGACACTACCACTGCGCCCCTCGATCGCTGACGGTCAGACGAGCTTGGCGAGCAGTCGCACGAACGTCGTGCGCTCGGTCGGCGTGAGCGGCGCGAGCACGGCGGCCTGCACGTCGTCGACCACCGCGTCGAGGCGCTCGAGGGTGTTCCGGCCGCGCCGCGTGATGGTGACGACGTTGCGACGACCGTCGGCCGGATCGGGCTCCCGTCGGGCCAGTCGCCCCTCGACGAGGTCGTTGAGCGCTGCCACCACGTCGCTCCGGTCGATGCCCGTGCCGCGCCCGAGCTCGGCCTGGCTGCTCGGCCCGTACTGGTCGAGCGCCGCCAGCAGCCGGAAGTGGTATCCGCGCAGACCTTCGTTCGAGAAGGCATCGGTCAGCAGCCCCTGTGACCGCGCGTTGGCCCGGCTCAGGAGCCAGGTGGGTCGTCCTGCGACTCGCTGCAACGCCGACATGGTCAGAGCCTACGACGATCGTTGGTACGACCAACGAGATGCTATCGTTGGGTGCACCAACGATCTCGACGGATGGAGACGACCATGTCCACGCCCTTCGGACCCCAGCTCATCGGCGAGACCGAGAAGACCCTCAACGCCCTGCTGCTCCGCCATCTCCACGGGACGGGGCTGACCGAGCCCCAGTGGGTCACGCTCCGACTGTCCGACCTGCTCGACAGCACCATCGACACGGACGGCCTCGTCGCCGCGGTCGGCGACCGCGCCCACTTCCCGGATGCCGACCGGTTGGTCGGTGACCTGACCGGTCGCGGGTTGCTGAGCGACGGCCGACCGACTGCGGTGGGCCGCGAGCTGCTCACCACGGTGCAGGCCGCCGTCGCCACCGACACGGCAGCGATCTTCGGGGACCTCGCGCCCGACGACGTCGCCGCCGCCACGCGCGTGCTCAACGCGGTGGTCGGCCGCGCCCGCGTCGCGCTCGGGCCGCCGGCCTAGAAGCCCGCCGGATCGGCGCGCGGACCGCCGCGCCCCTCGATCGCTCCCTGGAGACGGGCGGCGACGATGGCGGTGGTGAGGTCGCCGCGGGTGCGCTCCAGCACCGCGCGCAGCGCGTCGGTCGAGCGTCGGAGCCCCCCGGTCAGCGCATCGGGATAGTCGATCGTCACGAGCAGGTCGTACACCTCGTCCATCAGCGAGAGCAGCCGCCCCGCCTCCTGCCGCTCGTCGGCGCGCAGGCAATCGAGCACCTGCCTGCGCAGCTCGCTCGCGGCCTCGGCCATGCCGTTGAGGTAGGGCTGGACGTCGACCCCGAGCTCGGCGGCGGTGGGCAAAGGGTGTTCCGCCACAAAGGCCAGCGTCAGGTTGGCCTCGGCGAACTCCTTCTTGGCATCCTGGAGGAACCCCCCGTAGCGCACGTCGTTGTGCCCGGCGAGCACGTTCTCCGCCTCGGCCAGGTACGCGGCGGCCTCCGCGATGAGCGCACGCGATTCGCGGAACTCCCGCCGGTGCACCGCGCGGATGGCCGACGCGCAGGAGCGGATGGCGCGCCGGGACGCCGCGAGCGTGACCTCGCGCGCCTCGTGCTTCCGCTCCAGGACCTCCTGCGCCTGGGCCCCCGCCGCCGCGATCTGACCCGGGTGCTCCAAGGGTCGGACCCGCCGACTAGTGGGAGGCCGTTTGCCGGAGCGGGACGAGCCGAGGACCGTTCTGCTCCCGCGGCGCCGGCACGTATCGCGCGTTCAGGTACGGCGACGGGTCTCGGTACGCGGCGCCGAGGTAACGGACCTTCGACCGCTGGTCCTGGGTCCGGTTCTTGTACTGGATCAACAGGTACACGTACCCGCCGAGCGCGACGTCGGCCAGGAGCTGCAGCGCGATGAACGGCATGGAACGCGTGAGCACGGCGAGGAAGAACGTCGCGGCCACCACCCCGAGCAGCACGAACAGCACGTCCCGCCGGCGCTTCTGGGTCGCGCTCATCGTCGCGGGCCCGGAGCCACCGGGCACGAAGATGGGCTGCTGCGACGACATGCGCGTCGGCCGCGTCCGGTGACCGTTCGCGCGACCGAGCGAGGAGAGCTTGTGGTGGAAGTCCCCCACCGAGTCGGATCGGCTCTGCTGCCCGCGAGCCCGGAGGATCGGCGGCACGAGCACCGCGATCCAGAGAACGCCCAAAACCAGGATGACCGCAATCGTCAAGGCAAACGCCCCCGTTGTGCCGCCCGAAGACCGAATGTAACCGGCTGTTGGCGATCCATTGTGGATCCCAGCCTCCGACCGCCCGCTTCGCGGCCGTGAGCACCTTAGCCAAGTGCCCGGGCGCGGGTCGAGGCCGGACCCGGCCCCGGGTCAGAGCTCGAGGTCGCCGTCGAGCCCCCCGCCGGGCCGGCGGTAGGTGCCGGAACGGCCGCCGGTCTTCTCCCACAGGGCCAGTTCGCCGATGGTCATGCTCCGGTCGAGCGACTTGCACATGTCGTAGATCGTCAGCGCGGCCACCGCACAGGCGGTGAGGGCCTCCATCTCCACGCCGGTCCGGTCGACCGTGTCGACCTGAGCCTCCACCTCCACGTGGGCGTCCTCGATGCGGAAATTCACGTACACCGAGCCCACCAGGAGGGGGTGGCAGAGCGGCAGGAGGTTGGGCGTCTGCTTGGCCGCCTGGATGCCGGCGACCCGGGCGACGGCCAGGACGTCGCCCTTGCTGATGGCCCCGGAGGCGATCTTGGCCGCGGTGTCGGCCTCCATGTGCACCCGGCAGCGGGCGACGGCCCGCCGGTGGGTGGCGTCCTTGGCCGTGACGTCGACCATGCGGGCGCGTCCGAGCGGGTCGAGATGCGTGAATTCCGAGGCCGACATGGCGGGAAGTCTACGTTCCCGCCGGTCGGGATCTACTCCTGGCTACCCACCGATCTGGCTCATGGACCGCGCCGGGCGGACGAAGTCGACCCGACCGATGTGGTGCCCGGCCCACTTGGTGCCGACGGCCCGGGCGATCTCGGCGGCGAGGAGGTCGTCGAGGAGGGCGTCGTCGGCGCCACCCCGCAGCACCGCCCGCAGGTCGAACTCGTCGAGCGCGAACAGACATGTGCGGAGCTTGCCCTCGGCGGTGACCCGGATCCGGTCGCACTGCTCACAGAACGGCTCGGTGACGCTGGCGATCACCCCGACGTCACCGATGCCGTCGGCGTACCGGAAGCGCTCGGCCGGCTCTACGTGCTCGCTGTGGTGGGCGCCGGCCACCGGGAGCCGCTCGAGCGGGAAGACCGCGTCGATGCGTTCCAGGATCTCCTGCGCAGGCACGACGTCGTCGCGACACCAGGCGCCGTCGGCGTCGAGGGGCATGAACTCGATGAAACGGACGCCGACGCCCCGCTCGCGCCCGAAGGCGGCGAGGTCGACGACCTCGTCGTCGTTGACGCCCCGCATCACCACGCAGTTGACCTTGACCGGATCGAGCCCGGCCTCGAGGGCGGCGTCGATGCCGGCGATGACCCGATCGAGGTCGTCGCGCCGGGTGAGCTCCCGGAAGACCTCGGGGCGCAGGGAGTCCAGCGACACGTTGATCCGCCGGAGGCCCGCCTGCGCGAGGTCGTGCGCCATCTCCGGCAGCCGGACGCCATTGCTCGTCATCGCGATGTCGACACCCAGCGGGGACAGCATGCCGACGAGCCGCGGCAGGTGCGCCCGCACGGTGGGCTCGCCACCGGTGATGCGCACCGACTCGAAGCCGAAGCGCTCCACGCACAGCCGCACGATGCGGGCCTGCTCCTCGTAGGTGAGCAGCTCGTGGCGGTCGAGCCACGGCATGCCCTCCTGCGGCATGCAGTAGGTGCAACGGAAATTGCACCGGTCGGTGATCGACAACCGGAGGTCCGTGACTCGCCGTCCGAAGGGGTCGATCAAGGGCTCCACGCATGCAGCCTATGCGACATCCGCCACAGTCGACCCGGGCGGGTTGACGGGCGACCACTCTGTGTGGTTAGATGCCACTGCTTGTAGCCGGGCTGGGAACCCAACGAGGAGCAACGTAGCACCAGGGACTCGAGCAACCATCGCCACCATCACGGGGAGGCATCGATCCGCAAGCGCTGAACTGGTCGCTTGAGCTTGCGGGGAGCCAGAGCGAAACCGGCCCCTACCCAATCAGGGATTGGGGGGCCGGTTGTTTGTTTCCGGAGAGGAAACGCCCAGATGGAAGGCACTGGCAGCAAGATCCGTGGTCAACGTTGGCGAATCCTCGTTGGCTCCGTGGCGCTCGGCGCCGCCGCGCTCGGTCTCTCGAGCAGCGGCGTCGCGGCGGCCACGGCGGCGACAGACAGTCCGTCAGGCACGGCGGTCGTGGAGTGCTCCAGCGGCATCGTCACGCAAGGTGACGTGCAAACCTCGTCACGCTTCGTGGCGAAGGTCCCCGCTGGCGAGCAACCCGACATCCCCGGGGGCTGCACCGTGCAGACGGGCTGAATCGTCCGGTCCGACGGGTCGCGCGCACGTGGGGGCAGCGCGATCCGTCCTGGGGCGGGCTGGGAGACGGGCGCCCGGGGTTCTCCCCGGGCGCTCGTTCTCCCCTCACCTTCGGGCGGGCGGGCCCGAGGGTCAGTCGAGCAACATGACGGTGATGTCGTCGCCGGCGGCGACGCCCTCGCCGTCGGGCACCAGGGCGAGCGCATTGGCCGCGGCGGATGCGGCCAATGCATTGCTCTCCTGGGAGCGCACCGCGGTCGCGACGTAGCGCCCGTCCACCACGTCGACGACGACCCGGTCGAGATGGAGCTTCCCGTCGAACTTCCGGGGCATCGCGTCGGCGGCGGTGGCGCGGACCAGCGGCCGCGACGTCTGCTCGTGGCCCATCATCTGGCGCAACGCTGGTCGCGCGAACAGCTCGAAGCTGACGAACGACGACACCGGGTTGCCGGGGAGGCCGAACACGGGGGTGCCCTGCACCATCGCGAAGCAGAGCGGCTTCGCGGGCTTGATCGCCACCTGGTACCAGTCGACGCCCGAATCGCCGCTCGGGTCGCCGGCCGCGATGCGCTCGAGTGCGTCGCTCACGTAGTCGAAGTCGCCCACCGACACCCCGCCGCTCGTGATGACCGCGTCGCAGCGGTCGACCGCGTCGCGCAGCGTCGTGGTCATGATCACCTCGTCGTCGTGCGCCGAGCCGAGGTCGACTGCGTCGGCGCCGGCACCGGCGAGTTGCGCGAGGAGCATCGGCCGGTTGGAGTCGCGGATCTTTCCCGGCGCGAGCGGCCCCGACTCGACGAGCTCGTCGCCGGTCGAGAGCACGCCGACGCGCGCACGCGGATACGCGCGCACGCGGCGGGCGTCGACCGTCGCCAGCACCCCGATGCGGGCGGCGGTCAGCACCTCACCGGGCTCGAACACCACGTCGCCGGCCTCGAGGTCGCCACCGGAGCGGCGCACGTGCCGCCCGGGCTCGACCTCCAGGGTCACGCTCACGCCGTCGTCGCCGTCGCGCGCGGTGCGCTCCACCATCACGATGCTGTCGGCACCGTCGGGCATCGGGGCGCCGGTCATGATCCGGATCGCCTGTCCCGGTCCGACCGCGACGGTGGGCGCGTGCCCGGCGGCGAGCTCCCCCACCACCTCCAGCCGTACCGGGTGCTCCTCGCTCGCACCCCTGGTGTCGGCGGCCTGCACCGCGTAGCCGTCCATCGCGGTGTTGGGGAACGGGGGAACGGCCTCGGGCGCGGTGACGCGCTCGGCGAGGACGAGCCCGAGGGCGTCCGCCAGGCCGGCCTCGACCGGCTCGAGGCGGGGCACCGCACCGAGGATCGCGGCCTGGACCTCGCCCAGAGGCTTCACGACAGGCGGTTGCGCACGAGGGCGCGGAGGTAGTCGCCCAGCTCGGGCCCGAGGTCGGGCCGGTCGAGGGCGAGCTCGATGTTGGCCCGCAGGAAGTCGAGCTTCTGCCCGATGTCGTAGCGACCGTGCGTGAACACGCGGCCGTACACCGCCTCGGTGTCGAGCAGCATCCCGATCGCGTCGGTGAGCTGCAGCTCGCCGCCGACGCCGGGCGTGATGCGGTCGAGCGCGTCGAAGATCCCGGGCGTGAACACGTAGCGGCCGATCACGGCGAGGTTCGACGCGGCATCCTCGGGACGCGGCTTCTCGACCACGCCGCGCACTCGCCGCAGCCCGTCGCCCAGGTCGTCGCACTCGGCGCAGCCGTAGGCGGAGATGTCTTGCGGCGCGACTTCGAGCAGCGCGAGCACCGACGCGTTGTCGCGCTCGTGCACGTCGATCATCGAGCGGAGCAGCTCGCCGTCGTCGACCATGATGTCGTCGCCCAGGATCACCGCGAAGGGCTCATGACCGACGTGCTTGCGTGCGACGCCGACCGCGTGCCCGAGGCCCAGCGGGTCGCGCTGGCGGATGTAGTGGATGTCGGCGAGCTCGTTGATGTCCTGCACCTCGGCGAGCAGGTCGAGCTTCTCCGACCGCTCGAGCGAGTGCTCCAGCTCGAAGTTCCGGTCGAAGTGGTCCTCGATCGTGTGCTTGCCCCGGCCGGTGATGATGAGGATGTCGGTGAGCCCGGCGGCCACCGCCTCCTCCACGACGTACTGGATCGACGGTTTGTCGACGACGGGCAGCATCTCCTTGGGCTGGCTCTTCGTGGCGGGGAGGAACCGGGTCCCGAGGCCCGCGGCGGGGATGACCGCCTTCTTGACGTGGCTGCTCACGGCGTTGACGCTACCCGTCAGCTCGCGGCCCGCTCGTCGCCGACGTCCGGCGGCTCGTCGGATTGTTTGCCGCCCTCGAGCCCGAACTCCTGGCCGGTCACCAGCCGGCGGAGGTTCGACAGGTGCCGGCCGACGACGAGCAGCGCCATCACCGTGATGACCGCGACGTCGCCCCATTCATGGCCCGCCAGCGCGACCGCGATCGGGAACGCGATCGCCACCGTGATCGAGGCGATCGACGCCTTGTGCGTCAGCGTGGCCAGCGCGATCCAGAGCGCGGTCATCGCCAGGGTGAGCAGCGGGAAGATGACGAGCATCACGCCGGCGCCGGTGGCGACGCCGCGACCACCCTTGAACCGGCGGGTCACCGGGAGCACGTGCCCGAGGATGGCGGCGACGCCGAGGATGTAGGCGCCCCGGTGCCCGTCGACCGCGAGGCCGAGACCGGCGGCGAGCGCGCCCTTCAGCACGTCCATGGCGAAGACGAGGACGCCCGCCTTCCAGCCCAGGAGCCGGAACGTGTTCGACGCGCCGGGATTGCCGGAGCCGGCGGCGGTGACGTCGACCCCGCGCCGGCGCGCGACCAGGGAGGCGCTCGGGAACGTCCCGAGCAGGTAGGCGACGGGCACGAGGAGGCCCACTTCGACGCCGACGTTCATCGGAGCCCATTCAACTGCCATCAGGGGTGGGAGCGCACTCCGTCACGGAATATGCGCTGGTGAGGTACCGTTGGCAGTCGCGTCCTTCGAGTGCTAACCCCGCGGCGGGTGCCGTCAGCGAGAGGTCCCGAATGCCCACCTACGTCTACGAGTGCGCCAAGTGCGGCGACGAGTTCGAGCTCTACCAGTCGTTCTCCGAGGATCCGCTGAAGAAGCACCCCGGATGCGGCGGCAAGGTCGCCAAGGTCTTCCAGCCCGTCGGCATCGTGCTCAAGGGCTCGGGCTTCTACAGGAACGACAGCCGCAACGGCGGCGGCAAGCGACCCAAGGGCGGCGACGCCTCGAAGGCCGACACCTCGAAGGCCGACACGCCGGCGAAGTCCGAGAACGGCTCGGGGGACTCGAAGTCGACGGCGTCGAAGCGCGACTCCAAGCCCTCGACCCCGGCGGCGAAGTCCACCTAGGCTCGGTCCGCTCCACCCTCCCCCACCTTCCCCGTCCTTCCCCCGCATCCGGTTGCGGCCGTCCACGGCCGCCCAGCGGAAGGAAGGACCCGCCATGCCCCGACGTTCCCCTCGCGCGCTCGCGCTCTGGGGTGCCGCGCTGGCCGTCGCGGTGGTGACCGCGGTGGTCGTGGGCGGCGACCTCGCCGCGTTGCACCGGCGGGCTGCCGGGCTCGGCCCCCGGGTCGACGCGGTGATCGCCGCCCGCGACCTGTCCCTGGGCCACCACCTCACCCCTGCCGACCTCGACGCGCGCGCCGTGTATCGCTCGCAGCTGCCCGCCGCCGTCGCGACCGAGCGCAGCGCGCTCGTCGGCCGGGTGGTCGCGGTGCCGGTGGTGGAGGGCGCCTACGTCGTCACCGGCAACCTCGCACCCCGTCGCCGGACCGGCCTCGACGGCGTCGTCCCGCGCGGCATGCGGGCGATGCGCATCGTCGTCACCGATGCGCTGCGACCACGGCCCGGGGCCGCGGTCGACGTGCTCGCCAGCTTCGACCCCGGTGGCACCGGCGCGCGCGACGACGGAACCGTGGTCGTCGCCGCCGGGGTCACGGTGGTGGGCACCGACCGGCGGAGCGGCAGCGGTGCCGGACGGGCCGGCGCGGCGGGGGTGACGCTGCTGGTCGACCCGGACCAGGCGCAGGCACTGGCCGACGCGCAGGCCAACGGCGTGGTCACGCTCGCCCTCGTGCCACCCGAGGACGCGGCGCGCCTCTAGCATCGGGCGCTTGCCCGTCCTCCACGCCATCATCCTCGGCATCGTCCAAGGCCTCTCCGAGTTCCTTCCGATCTCGTCGAGCGGCCACCTGATCCTCGTCCCCGAGCTCTTCGGTTGGACCGAGCTCACGTCGAACGACTCGTTGAACAAGACGTTCGACGTCGCGCTCCACGTCGGCACGTTGATCGCGGTGCTCGCGTACTTCCGGCGCGAGGTGTGGTCGTACGTCGTGGCCGCGTGGCACTCGTTGCGCACGCGCTCGATCACGACGGTCGACGAACGGATCGCCTGGCTGCTCCTCGTGACCGCGATCCCCGGTGCCATCATCGGCGCGCTCTTCACCAGCGTCATCGAGGACAACCTCGGGGACCCGATCCTCATCGGCATCAACCTGATCCTGTTCGGCCTCGTGCTGCAGTGGGCCGACGGCCTCGCCGGGGCCCGGCCGACCAACGACTTCCAGGGCCGCGACGCGGTGCTCATGGGCATGGCGCAGGCGCTCGCCCTCGCCCCTGGGGTGTCACGGTCGGGCGCCACCATCTCGATGGGCCGCTGGCTCCGCTTCGACCGGGCGTCGGCAGCCAAGATCTCGTTCCTCATGAGCATCCCGATCACAGGCGGCGCCGCGATCTACAAGGGCGCGGAGATGTTCCGTGACGGCGGGATCCCGGCCGGGTTCGGCGGCGCCTTCTTCTGGGGCATCGTCGCCTCGATGGTGAGCGGCTTCCTCGCCATCGCGTTCCTGCTCCGGTACGTGCGGTCGCACTCGTTCCTGCCGTTCGTCATCTACCGCGTGGTGCTCGGCGTCGTGGTGATCATCGTGTTCGCCACCGGCATCCGCTGACCGTCACCCCGTCCGGTTCTGGCCTCGTCTGGCGCGTCAGGCGCCGCTGATCGACATGTCGCCGACCAGCATCGTCATACCCGCGGCGCCACCGGGCAGCCAGGTGAGGTCGGCCCCGACCTGCAGGACATCGTGCAGCATGCGCTGCAGCGTGGACGCGATCGTGACCTCGCGCACAGGTTCGGCCAGCGCGCCGTCGCGCACGACCAAGCCGACCGCCCCGACCGAGAAGTCGCCGCTCACCGGGTTGGTGCCCGAGTGGAGCCCGCTGACCGACTGTACGTAGAGGCCGTGCCCGACCGACGCCAGGATGTCCTCCGCGCTCAGCTCGCCCGGCACGAGGTGCAACGCGCGCGCGCCGACGCCGGGCGGTGACTTGAACCCACCGCGCACGGCGGAGCCGGTCGTGCGCGCCCCGGCCCGCCGGGCGGTGTACACGTTGTGCAGCACCGCGTCGAAGCGGCCCCCGGCGATGAGCTCCACCCGGCGGGTCGGGACGCCCTCGGCGTCGTGGGTGGCGGCACCGAACGCGTCCGCGAGGGTCGGGTCGTCGACGAGGGTGATGCCGGGGCCGGCGACCTCCTCACCCTCGCGGCCGACGAACAGGGAACGGCCCTTCACGATCGCCTCTCCCGAGAGCGCGCCGCCGAGCAGCGCGAGCACCGAGCGGGTGACCAGCGGGTCGAACACCACCGGCAGGCGCGCCGACGGGATCTGCTTCGCCCCCAGCAGGCGGACGGCCCGCTCGGCGGCGTCGTGAGCCGCCACCTGCGCGTCGATCTCGGCGAAGCTGCGCCCGGCCGAGAAGCCGCTGCCGGTCTGCGTGGCGGTGCCCTCCCCCGCCATCGCGTACGCGGAGCACGAGCACACCGTGCGACGGGTCGCCGCCTCGAGGCCGAGCGAGTTCGCCACCGCCGCCTCGACCGCGGCGTCGCCGTAGGACGCCGACTCCACCCCCCGCACGCGGGGGTCGGCGTTGCGGGTCGCAGCCTCGAGGTCGAGCGCGAGCGCCACCTTGTCGGCGGTCGGGGTGCGGAGCACGTCGTCGCGCCAGAGGTCGAGCGTGGACGGTTCCACGCCGTCGGCGTCGGCGGGCGCCGCGAGCGCGTACGACTCGTCGGGGGCGCCGAAGACGGCGTTGTCGCGCGCCTCGGCGACGGTCTCGGCGATCACGTCGGCGTCGAGCGACCCGGCCCACGCATAGCCCTGGCGGGCGTCGGCGATCACCCGGATCCCCACCCCCTCGACCTCGGCGACCGACAGCGACTCCACCGCGCCGCCGAAGACCTTCACGTCGACGTCGCGGGTGCGCAGCACGTACGCCTCGACCTGCTCACCCGGCGCGGCGTCACCCGCCACCCGCCGGGCGAGGCCCAGGAGGTCGACATCAGTCACCGGCGGTGCCGCCCACCGTGAGCTCCGCCACCCGCAGGGTCGGCTGCCCCGACGAGACCGGAACCCCCTGGCCGTCCTTCCCGCAGGTGCCTGCCCAGGTGTCGAAGTCGTTGCCGACCGCGTCGACCAACCGCAGGGTCTCGGGCCCGTTGCCGATGAGCTGGGCGGCGCGCACCGGTTCGGTGATCTCGCCGTGCTCGATCATGTAGGCCTCGGTGACCCCGAACACGAAGTCGCCGGTGGCGGTGTCGACCTGCCCGCCGCCGAGCGCGACGCAGTAGAGGCCATGCTCGGTGTCGCGGATGATGTCGTCGGGCTCGTCGGCGCCCGCGAGCAGGAAGGTGTTGGTCATGCGCACCATCGGCAGGTGCTGGTAGGTCTCACGCCGACCGTTCCCGCTGCTCGCGCGTCCGTGCTTCCGCGCCCGCACGAAGTCCCACATGTAGTCGGTCAGCACCCCGTTCTCGATGAGCACGTTGCGCTGCGCGGGCGAGCCCTCGTCGTCGATCGCATAGGTGCCCCACTCACCCCCGTAGGTACCGTCGTCGACCAGGGTGACGAGCGGCGAGGCGACGAGATCGCCCACGTGCCCGCGGAACACGGAGGCGTCCTTGTCGACCAGGTCGGCCTCGAGGCCGTGACCGCACGCCTCGTGGAACAGCACGCCGCCCGCGCCGCGCCGCAGCACGACGGGCAGCTTCCCCCGCGGCGCCGGCCGCGCCCGCAGCATCGTGAGGGCGCGTTCGGCGGCGGTGCGCGCCACCTCCTCCGGGTCGACCTCGTCGAAGATCTCGAACCCGAGGGTGCGCCCGGGCGCCTCGGTTCCGGTCTGCATGCCGGTGTCGCCGACCGCCACGCAGTTGACCCCGAAACGCGTGCGGACCCGGTCGTCCTCCACCAGCAGGCCGTCGGAGTTGGCGATGAGCACCCGGCGCCGGGCGTCCGCGTACGACGCGCTGACCTGCCGGATCGAGTCGCTCACCGAGCGGGCGGCGTGGTCGGCCCGTTCGAGCACCTCGGCCTTGCGGGCCTTGGCCACCGTCTCCGGCAACACCAGGACCTCGTGTGTCGGGCGGGTCTCGCGCCGTTCGAGGGAGGCCACCCGGGTCTCACCTTCCGAGCCCTGCGCCGCGGCCGCGGCGGCGTCAGCCGCGGCGCGCAGCCCGTCCTCGCTGAGGTCGGCGGTATGGGCGAACCCGGTCGACTCACCGCGCACGACGCGGATGCCCGCGCCCCGCTCGCGACCCGACACGAATTCCTCGACCTTGCCGTCGTCGAGGCGCGCGGTCGCGGTGCGGCGGTCCTCCGCGAACACCTCGGCGAAGTCACCACCATGGCGCAGCGCGGTCTGGAGCGTTCGTTGGAGTACCGCTTCTTCGATCAAGTCGCCTCCTGCGGGGGTTGTCTATCGTAGGCCGATGCCTCTGCGCCCCGGTCTGTCGGCTGCCGTCGAGCTCGTCGTCACCGAGGGCGACACCGCGCTCGCGCTCAAGACCGGCGACGTTCCCGTGCTGGCGACACCGCGCGTCGTGACCCTGGCCGAGGAGGCGACGGTCCGCGCGGTCGACGGCGAGCTCGCCGAGGGCACGACGAGCGTCGGGTACCGCGTGCAGCTCGACCACCTCGCACCCACTGCGGTCGGCGGTCACGTGCACGCCGAGGCGACGCTCGAGGCCATCGAGGGCCGCCGGCTCAACTTCCGGGTGTCGGTGAGCGACGGCCACGGACTCGTCGCCGCCGGTCGCATCACCCGCGTCATCGTCGAGCGGACGCGCTTCCTGGAGAAGGCCGCCGGCGACTGACCCGCGGTCGGCCGGCACCGGTCAGCGCGGGACGAGGGCCAGGAAGCTCTCCATCGCCTTCTGCCAGATCGACGGGTTCTCGAACTGCGGCGAGTGGCCGGCACCGGGCACGACCACGAGCTCGGCGCCCGGCACGGTTTCCACGATGTCGCGCATCGGCTGGAGGAAGGTGGCGTCCTCGTCGCCCACGATCCCAAGCACCGGGACGTGCAGCGCCGCCAGCTCCGCCAGCTGATCGGGCTGGTGGACGATGTCCTCGACCATCCGCGCCCACATCACCGGCGACTGGGCGTTCCACTTGTAGTCGGCGTACTCCCGGAACCCGGGCCGCTCGGCCAACACGCGCTGGTACGACGGCGAGCCCAGCAGGTCGAGCTCGTCGGACAGCTCCTTGAGCACAGCGAGCCCCCGGGTCCGGGCGACCTCCACCCCGAGGGCGACGAGCTCGCGGTCGAGGCCGGGCGGCGGCCCCGCCGAGGTGTCCATGAACACGACCGCGGCGACCCGCGCCGGCGCCGCCAGCACGAACCGCCGCACCACCATCCCGCCCATCGAGTGGCCGAGCACCCGCAGGTCGTCGAGGCCGGTGGCGTCGACGACGGCCTGCACGTCGGCGGCCAGCCGGTCGAGGGAGTAGGCGTCGGCATGGTCGGGATGGTCACTCTCTCCGTGGCCCCGGTGGTCGAAGGTGACCACCCGGTGGTCGGGCGCGAACACCTCGATGTGGTCCGCGAAGTCCTCCTTGGCACCCCCGATCCCGTGCACCAGGAGCAGGCCGGGCGCCTCCACCGGCCCGGCGACGAGGGTCGAGAGGCCCACTCCGTCGTCGGTCGTGACGCGCACCGGGCCAATCTAGGGCGGAGCGAACAGCCGGTGAACGAACCCGTAACATGAAGGGATGGCGGCTCCCGACATGGCTGGCGCGTCCGTGGAGCGGCGCCACCTGAGGCTCTCGGGAGCGACCAAGCTCGGCGTCCGGATCATCGTCAGCGCGGCGCTGCTGGCGCTGCTCGTCACCAAGATCCCCGCCGACGACATCCAACCGAAGGACACCCACTTCGGCACGTTGGCGTTCCTCGCCGCCGGTCTCGCGTTCACGCTCGCCGGGTTCGTGCTGTCGGCGTGGCGCTGGCAACGGGTGTTCGAGGTGTTCGACACCCACATCCCGCTGCGCACGCTGCTCGCGCACTACCTCGCCGGCCAGTTCGTGGGCAACGTCCTGCCGTCGACCATCGGCGGCGACGTACTGCGCGTCAGCCGCGCCGCCAAGACCACCGGCACCGGCGACATCGCCTTCGCGTCGGTGGTCATCGAGCGGCTGAGCGGCTTCGTCGCGCTCCCACTCCTCACCTGCATCGGCTTCGCGCTCGAGCCGTCGCTCTTCGGTCTCGACCACGCCTGGATCGCCCTCGCCATCGCCGGCGCCACCGTCGTCGGGCTGATCGTGATCCTCGTGGTTGCCGCCAGCCCGCGCCTCGCCGGCCGCTTCGCCAAGCACCAGAACTGGATGCGCTTCATCGGCGCGGTCCACGTCGGCGTCGACCGCATCCGCCGCGAGCCCCGCCAGGCGCTGCGGGTGCTCGTGGCCGCGATCGCCTACCAGGCCTCGGTCCTCGTCGCCGTCTACTGCGCCATCCACGCGCTCGGCATCTCGGTGCCCAACGGCGCGGTGCTCGCCTTCCTGCCGGCAGTCGCGTCGGCGCAGGTGCTGCCGATCTCGCTGTCGGGGCTCGGTATCCGGGAGGGGCTGCTGGTGCTGCTGCTCCGTCCGCTCGACGTGCCCACCGGCAAGGCGATCGGCGTCGGGCTCCTCTGGTACGGCATGACCCTGATCGTGAGCCTCCTCGGCGCGCCGGCGTTCGCGGTCGGGCAGCGCCACGAGCACGAGCAGGCCTCGGTCAACGACGACGACGTCACTCCCACGGACGGCTCGGAGACGGCCAGACGCGCATCATGAGCGTTGTCGAAGAGGACGCGTCCGCACCCGACGAACCATCCCCGCCGACGGTCGTCGTGCCGCTGCACCGGCGGCTGCCCGGCGGACGGACCCTGCGCGACGGCCGGCGCCTCTACTGGTGGGGCGAGCTGATCGCGGTGGCGGCGTTCTACGGCATCTACTCATTCGTGCGGAACCTGCACCACGGCAACGAGGCCGAGGCGTTCCGGCACGCCAAGGAGATCATCGACGTCCAGAAGTCGCTCGGCATCAACCACGAGCAGGCGATCCAGGCGTGGGCCCTCGGCTCACGCGCGTTCATCATCGCCTGCAACTACTTCTACGGCTCGCTGCACTTCATCGTGACCGCGGGCGTGATGATCTACCTCTACCGACGCTGGACCGACGACTACCCCCGCTGGCGCAACACCCTGGGCATCGCCACCGCGCTCGCGCTGATCGGGTTCGCCTTCTTCCCCCTCCTCCCGCCCCGCCTGATGCCGGCAAGCTACGGCTTCGTCGACACCCTGGCCAAGGATCCCGCGTTCTGGTCCTTCAACTCCGGTGCGGTGAGCAAGATCTCGAACCAGTTCGCGGCCATGCCCAGCGTGCACTGCGCGTGGGCGCTCTGGTGCGCGTGCGCGCTCGTCCCCCGGGTGAAGCACCTCTGGGCCAAGATCCTCGCCGTGATCTACCCGGTGACGACGGTCACCGTCATCGTGGTGACGGCCAATCACTACCTGCTCGACGCGGTGGGCGGCTTCTTCGTGTTCGGCGTCGGCTACGCCCTCGCCCGCATCTTCACCCGCGCGGGACGGGGGGCGGTCCTCGCACCGGCGCGCGCGCCGGCCCACGGGCCCGCGGTCGCCTGAACGTCAGTCGTTGCGGCTCGCGAGATGGCTGCGCACGACGAAGCCGATCACGAAGCCGAGGACGGCGGACACCGCGATCACGAGGATCATCGGCGCGCTGACGGTGTCGAAGAGCCAGTCGACCCCGACCTCGTGCGTGTTCAGCAGTGCGAACACCACGAGCAGGGCGACGAACAGTCCGACCACGATGAGCTTGACGTTGACCTTGCGGCCGTCGTCGTGCGGCGTGCTCGTTGCCATCGATCTACCCCCTCTTCGTGCGTGACCGTACGTTCTTCGCGGGCTGCTCGCGCGAACGCATGTGCTTCTCCACCAGGTTGCGCACGCTGTCGCGCACGGCCTGGTCGGCGAGCGACAGCTGCGCGTCGCGCGCGCTCACCATTGCCAGCCGGCGCGGGGGCAACCCGGCGATGGTGACCGTCCGCACTCGCCGCAGCTCGGGCGGGATGGCGGTCTCGGGGAGAATCGACGCGTAGTTGCCGGCCACCACGAGGTCGGCGATGAGCCGGATGCCTTCGACCTCGACCGGCACGGTCAGGCTGAGCCCGATGGCTTCGGCGGCGCGGTCGACCTCGATGCGCAGGGGGTTCGGGTCCGGCGGCAGCACCAGCGGGAACTTGGCGAACTCTGCCAGCGGCACCGGCTCGCGCGGCAGCGCGACGTCGCGGCCGACGAGGCCGATGAGCTCCTCCTCGAGCAGGTGTTCGACGACGAGGCGGCGGTCGTTGACCGGCTCGGTGACCACGGCCTGCGCCAGCTCGCCGTCGACGAGCTCGGTGAAGAGCCGCTCCGACGCACCCTCGTTGACCCGGAGGCGCACACCCGGCGCGCGATCACGCAGGTCGGCGACCAGCGCGGGAACCAGCCAGCGACTCGCGGTCCCGACCACACCGAGGCGCGCGTAGCCCGCGTCGAGCCCCTGCAGCAGCGCCAGATCGGCGCGCATCGCCTCGAGCTCGCGGTTGACACGACGCGCGCGGTCGAGCACGAGCAGGCCGAACTCCGTGGGCTCCGCCCCCTTGCGGCTGCGCACGAGCAGCGGCACCCCGAGCTCGGCTTCGAGCTGGCGCACCTGGTCGGACACGTTCGACTGGACGGTCGCGAGCGCGTCCGCGGCCGCGGTGAACGACCCTTCCTCGGCGATGGCGAGCAGCGTGTCGAGATGCCGGAGCTCCATGCGACCCTCCTGACGCCCATCGTTGGATCCGATGGATACCATCGAGTCTAACTGTTGGACAGATCAGGAACGACCGGGCAACATGGTGCGTGCAGGACGACTCGGGGAGTCGGTTCCCCCCACCGGCTCCCCGAATCTCCCGCCTTCCACGCACTCACGGGGGTTCCTGGTGTCCGCAACCGAAACCGTCTCGAACCTGATCTTCACCGGCCCACTGACGTGGACCGGGACGGCCGCCTGCCGGGGTCAGAACGACCTCTTCTTCGCGCCGGCCGGGGAGCGACCCGAGACCCGCAACGTCCGCGAGGCCAAGGCCCGCGCCGTCTGCACCAACTGTGCGGTCCTCGAGCCCTGCCGCCAATGGGCCCGTGAGCACCGTGAGTACGGCTTCTGGGGTGGCGAGTCCGAAGAGGAGCGCGCCGCCGCCGGCTACCGCGTCGACATGCCCGTCGGCCGCGTCGCCCGGTACCCCAAGGGCAACGGCACCCCCGTCGCGCCCCGTACGCCTCGCGTCGCCTGAGGCCACCCCGACGGTCGACTCCGCTTCGTCTCCGCCAGCCCGACGGTCGGCTCCACTTCGTCTCCGCTACACGTGGCGGTTGATGTAGCCACGCTTGCGGAAGGTCGCGAGCATCGCGACGAGGAACCAGATCGCACCGGCCACGAGTACCGCGCTCTCGGCGGCGGCGATCCCCACCTCGGCCCACGACAGGCCGTCACCCGCGAGCACGCCCCGGGCCGCTTCGAACACGTGCGTCGTGGGCAGCGCCTGCGCGACGGGCTGCAACGCGCTCGGCAGCGCGCTCACCGGGTAGAAGATCCCCGAGAGCGGCATGATCAACGCGATCGCGCCCCACGCCAGGATCTCGGCGCCCTGGCCGACGCGCAGGATGAGCCCGATCACGAACAACGCGATGGCCCACCCGACCACCAGCAGGATGGCGACCAGTGGGATCAGCGCGAGGCCGAGGCTGGTGACGTCGAACGCGAACAGCGCCAGCGCGACCAGCGACACGGTGGTGACGCCCATCGCCAGCTTGGCCAGGCCGAACAGCATCACGCCCGCGCCGTACTCCACCTCGCGCAGCGGGGTGGTGAGCAGGTTCAGCAGGTTGCTGGACCACGTCTCCTCCATGAATCCGGTCGAGAGGCTGATCTCGGCCTGGAAGAGGACGTGGAACAGGATGATGCCGGCGAGCAGGAACCCCGCCGCCTGCTCGCCGTTGCCGCCGCTCTGGGTGCCGAAGTAGAGGCCGATCGAGCCGAAGAGGATGGCGTCGACCACGGGCCACACCACGACGTCGAACCAGCGTTGCGGGGCGCGGAGCAGGACGTACCAGTGCCGCCGGGCGATGGCCTTGACCCGTACCCATCTCACAGCCGTTCCTCCGCCGCCCGGTCCGCCGCCCGCTCGGCCAGGTGCAGGAACACCGCTTCGAGGTCGTCGCGACCGAACGCGGCGGCGACCTCGGCCGGCTTCCCGTCGGCCACGACGTGACCGCCGGAGACGAAGACCACCCGCTCACACAGGCGCTCGACCTCGATCATGTTGTGGCTGGTGACGAGCAGCGCGGTGCCCTCCTCGGTACACAGCCGCTCGAGGCCGTTGCGCACCCGCAGGGCGACGTCGGGATCGAGCGACGCGGTGGGCTCGTCGAGCACCAGGAGTCGGGGTTGGTGCAGCGTGGCCTTCACGATGCCGACGAGCGTCCGTTGCCCCGACGACAGCTCGTTGCCCATCGCACTCCCGAGGTGCGAGATGTCGAACCGGGCCAGGCCCAGCTCCACCTGCACCTCCGGATCGCGCATCCCGTAGAGCTGGCCGAACAGGTAGAGGAACTCACGCACCCGCAGGCGCTCGGGCAGCGGCAGGTACCCGGCGGCAAAGCCGACGTGCTCCATCGCCTGGCTGCGATGACGCGGGAGCCGGTAACCGCACACCTCGACCCATCCGGAGTCGGGTGAGACGACGCCGAGCAGCATCATCAAGGTCGTCGTCTTGCCCGCGCCGTTCGGTCCGAGGAGCGCGACGCGATCACCGGCGGCGACGTCGAGCTCGACGCCGTCGACCGCGCGGACGCGCTTGTACTCCTTCACCAGACCGCGTGCGCGCAGCACGAGGTCCCCTGCGACTTCGGGCATGCGGCGAGTCTCGCAGACCGCGCTGCCGGCGGGTCGAGGGATTCTTCGCCGCCGGGACGAGGAGGTGTCAGTCGAGTCCGGCGAGCTGCTTCGCGTACGCGATCGCGCGGCCGGACTCGTAGGCGCGGTAGATCTGCATCTTCTCCGCTTCGATCGAGCCCTCGGCGTGCACGGCGAGCACCGCGTGGTAGCCCCCGAAGTCGCGCGCGGTGAGGTCGCTGATCGTGTTGAGGAGGCGCAACCTCTCCTCGGCGGGGGCCTTGGCCCGGTAGAACTTCTCGAGCACCGCACGCACATCGGGATTGGCCCAGTCGGCGCCGCCGGGGCCGGTCACGAGCAGGCCACCCGAGCAGTCCTGCACCAGCTCCAGCGCCTCGTGGTAGCGGGTGGCGAAGGTGAACTTGGCCAGGTTGGTGGTGAGCGGGTCGGGATACGCGATGTCGTGCTCGCCGATCTGGGCCCGCAGCCCCGCCATCTCGGTGAGGGCGCGCACCGTCTCGGCGTAGACGATCAGCTGCGTGACCTTCTCCCGGATGTGGCCGGCGCGGGCCACGCCGTTCATCTCCGCGATCAGCGCCGCGGTACCGACGAGCGCGTCGAGCAGCGGGAGCTTGTACGACACCGCGGTGAAGCGGTGGAACTCGACGAACGCGTTGGAGACGGTTCCCGCGAGCTCGGGCTGGCGGCACACGAAGACGCGCTCCCACGGCACGAACACGTCGTCGAACACGGTGAGGGTCTCGAGCATCTTGTGCTTCGACGAGATGGGGAACTCGAACGCGTCGTGGTCGCGGGCGCCGTACGCCGACACATAGAGGGAGAGCCCCGGGGTGTCGACCGGGGTCGCGAACGAGACCGCGTAGTCGGCGTCGTCGGGGCCCATCGCCCGCGTAGGCAGCACGATGATGTCGTGGGCGTTCGCACTGATGCTGGTGTGGCACTTCGCGCCGCGGACGACGATGCCGTCGGCGCGCTCCTCGACGACGTGGACGTAGAGGTCGGGATCGGCCTGCGCGTGCGGCGGGAGGGAGCGGTCACCCTTGACGTCGGTCTGTGCGACCGCGACCGACAGGTCGTGGTCGCGGCAATGCTCGTAGTAGGCGACGGCCCGCTCGCGCGCCTCGCCCTCGAGCACCCGGAGCAGGCCGAACAACGCGTCGGAGCCGATCTCCTTCACCAGCGTCACCATCGTGCCGCCGAGGCCGGTGACCGTCTCGATCAGCCGCGATCGCGCCAGCAGGTCGTCCGCCGAGTGCGGGATCGCGTAGTACGCGCTGTGTTCGCAGCCGGTGTCGGGATCCTTCGCCACCGCGAGGTCGCGATAGAGCGGGTCGTGCCCGATCTCGTAGTCGAGCGCGGCGTGGTCGACCGCGACACGGAGGTCGGGCTCCTCGAGGATGTCGGGCACCTGCCGCCCGCGGTACCAGAGGGTGCGGCCGTCGCGGAGCGAGGCGCGGTACTGGTCGGCGGTCGACAGGCCCATCGCGGCACTCTAGACGGGGTCATAAGCTGACTCGATGACCGATGGCCTGGTCTGGGAGCAGCGTCCGGTGCTCCGTCGGCCCCTTCTCGTCGCTGCCTTCTCCGGTTGGAACGACGCCGGCGACGCCGCGACCGGCGCCGCCGACTGGCTCATCCGCCAGAGCGACCCGCGCCGTATCGCTTCCATCGAACCCGACGAGCACCTCGACTACCAGTCCCACCGCCCCCAGGTCGAGCTGGTCAACGGCGTGACGCGAGCGATCACGTGGCCGGCCAACGACTGCTTCGTGGTCACGTTCGGCGAGCGCGACGTCCTGGTGCTGCGCGGCATCGAGCCGAACATGCGGTGGAAGTCGTTCTGCAATGCCGTGCTCGCGGTCGCCTCGGAGTCCGGCTGCGAGATGGTCGTGACCCTCGGTGCCCTGCTCGGCGACGTGCCCCACACGCGCGCGGTGCGCGTCACCGGCACCGCCTCTGACCCGCAGCTGATCAACGGGCTCGAGCTCACCCGCTCGCAGTACCAGGGCCCCACCGGCATCGTCGGCGTGCTGCACGACGCATGCCGCCGCGGCGGGCTGCGCTCGGCGTCGTTGTGGGCGCCCGTGCCCCACTACGTGGCCACGCCGCCGAACCCGCCGGCGACGCGCGCGCTGCTCGAGCGTTTCGCGCAGCTCGCCGAGGTGCCGCTCGACCTGCACGGGCTCGACCAGCTCGTCGATCTCTGGCGGGTGCAGGTCGACCACGCGATCCGCGACAACGACGAGGTCACCGACTACGTGCGCGAGCTCGAAGGCCGCGTCGACGCCGAGGATGCCAGCGAGCGCGGCATCGTGCTCGGCGGCCATCCCGCGGGCGGCGGCGCGGTCCCGAACGCCGACGATCTCGCCGCCGAGGTGGAGCGCTTCCTCCGCGAGCAGGACGGCGAGGGCTGAACGCCTTCGCGCTGCGGCTGCTCAGCCCACGCACCCACGGCGTCGCGGCCTGGTGCACCACCGCGGTGCGGGTCGTCACCGGCGTGCTGTTCGTGACCTTCTCGCTGGGCAAGTTCGTCGACCACGCGGCCGAGGCGGCCGACTTCGAGCACTACGGTATCCCCGCCCCCGAGGTCGCCACCTACCTCGTCGGGACGCTCGAGCTCGTGGGAGGCGCGTTGCTCGTGGTCGGGTTGCTCACCCGTCCGACGGCCGCCCTGCTCGCCGCCAACCTGGTCGGCGCCATCGCCACCGCCGGACGCGTCGACGGCGGCAGCTTCCACCTGGGGGTGGCACCCACCCTGCTGGTGGCGATGCTCTTCCTGGTGTGGGCCGGGCCCGGCGTCCTCGCCCTCGACCGGATGCTGCTCCCCCGCCCCGCTCCGTGACGCGGCCCCGTCACCCGACGAGGTCGCGCGCGACCGCCTCCCACAACTGCGTCGACAACGCCAGGGACTCCTGGTCGACCCGCTCGTCGTTGCCGTGGAACATCGTGGCGAAGTCCTCGTAGGGCAAGCGCTTCGAGAACAGGCCGAAGCCGTAGCCCACGGCACCGGCGCGCCGGAAGAACCGGTTGTCGGTGCCACCGACCATGAGCGACGGCACCAGCGCGGAGCCCTCGCACAGGCGAGCGCTGATGCGTGCCAGCGAGTCCCACAACGGCGTGTCGGTCGGCGACGACGTGGCCGGGTCGTCGTTCGACTCGATCTCCACCTGGTCCGCGAGGTCGCCGAGGGCCTCGCGCAGCAGCGCGGTGGCGTCGGCGCCGCTCTGGCCCGGCAGCGTGCGGATGTCGACCTCGAGGTCGACGCGGTCCGGGATGACGTTGGTCTTGGTGCCCCCGTGGGCGACCGTCGGCGCGAAGGTCGTGTGCGTGCACGCGTGCCAGTGGCGGGCGATCCCGAGCGGCAGCTCGGCCAGCGCGCCGTCGAAGTCGTCGGGACTCAGGAGCGCCCGGGTGATCTCGGGATCGAAGTGCATGCCTTCGACGAAGTGGCGCCACGACTCGTGGATCTGCGTCTGGGGGCGGAACTCGGCGATCCGGCGGACCACCTCGGCCGCGGTGACGAGCGCGTTGTCGGTGCGGAAGGGCTGCGAGCCGTGCCCCGGCGTGC
Organism: uncultured Actinomycetes bacterium; assembly: GCA_963819475.1. Taxonomy (GTDB): domain Bacteria; phylum Actinomycetota; class Acidimicrobiia; order IMCC26256; family DASPTH01; genus DASUAS01. The sequence continues at coordinate 947,641 of CAWFWE010000004.1, read as the reverse complement.
CCCGGACCCGGATCTTGGTCCAGAACGTGCCCTTCTCCGCCACCAGGACCGGGAGGCGGGGGCCCGCCGGCGACGGGATCTGGAAGCCGCCGGACTCGGTGAGCACGTAGTCGGCGTAGATCGCGTCGCGCTCGTGGTCGAGCAGCCAGTCGGCCCCCCACCGGCCCAGGGCCTCCTCGTCGGCGACCGCGAAGTAGATCACGGTGCCGCGGGGCTGGAACCCGCTGTCGGCGAGACGGCGGAAGGCGACCGCCTGCGATGCGGTCAGATTGAGCATGTCGACCGCACCGCGGCCCCACACGAAGCCGTCGACGACGTCGGCGCCGAACGGGTCACGGCTCCACCCGTCGGGGTTCACCGGCACGACGTCGGTGTGGCCCATGAGCATGAGCGTCGGCGCGTCGGGGTCGGTGCCCTCGAGCTTCACCACCAGGCTCTGGCGCCCCGGTTGCGGCTCGTAGACCTCGTGATCCCCCGCGCCGGTGAGGTAGCCGGCGAGCAATTCGACGCTGCGGGTCTCCTCCCCGGAGGTCACCGTGCCGTCGTTGACGCACCGGTTGCGGATCAGCTGCCGCAGGAGGTCGGTGACCTCGGCCGTGGGATCACCGGATCGGCTCACGCCGACCACGCTAGACCTCTCGCGCGGCCAGGGCGCCCAGTTCCGCGAACGCGTCCTCGATCCCGCCGGCGACGACCTCGAGGTCGCGACCGGCGTCGCCGTCGCCGACCAGGCCGAAGTGCAACTGGCCGCAGTACGACAGGATCGCCACGTTGACCGTGAGGTTCCGCGACAGCGGGACGACCGGGTACACCTCGAGCATCCGTGCGCCCAAGCAGTAGAGCGGCACCTGCGGGCCGGGGATGTTGGTGATCATGAGGTTGGCGAAGCGTTGCGCGTGCGCGGCGCGCGCGGCGAGACCCAGCATGGTCGGCGCCGCGTACTCGGACAGGCCGAGGAGCGCGGCCGCGCCGACCGCCTGGCGGCGTTCCTTGAGGTCGGCGGTCGTGCGGCGCACCGCGGCCAGGCGCACGAGTGGATCCGGCTCCCCGACCGCGAGGGGCACGAGCATCGCGGAGATGCGGTTCCCGAGCTGCATGCGCTGGCCGTCGTCGCGCACCGACACCGGGCAGAAGACCTTCAGGGTCAGCTCGGGCCGGAGCTCGCCCCGGCGGTCGAGCAGCCGCGCCACCGCGCTCCCGACCCCGGCGAGGAGGACGTCGTTGATCGTGCCGCCGAACGCGGCGCGCACGCGCTTCACGTCGTCGACGGAGATGCGCACCGTCTCGAAGCGGCGACCGCGCCCGACCGGCGCGTTGAGCGACAGGCGCGGCGCCACCCCCAGGCCCTCGACGAGCGACCCGATCGAGCGCCCGAGGTCGGCGGCGCGCGCCAGCGCCTCGCGGGGCCGTCGGCGAGCTGCCGGGCGGTGCCGACGAGCTCGCTGGGGCGGGTGAGTCGCTCCCGCGCGCTGTCGAGCATCAGCCGGGTGGGATCGGGGGCCGGCGCCGCGACCCATTCGTCGGGCGGCAGCACGGTCGGTTCGGCGCTGAAGTCGAGGAGCACGGTGGCGATGTCGACGCCGGAGATGCCGTCGGTGAGGGTGTGGTGCGACTTGTGCACGAGGCCGACGTGCTCGCCGTGGTCGACACCCTCGACGAACCACAGCTCCCACAGCGGTCGGCGACGGTCGAGCACCTGCACCGTGAGCCGCTCGGCGAGCTCGCGCAGCTGGCGCCGGGTTCCCGGTGCGGGCAGCGCGGTGACGCGCACGTGATCGGCGATGTCGAAGCCCTCGTGGTCGACCCACACCGGCCGGCCCTGCCCGAGCGGCACCGCCATGACCCGCTTGCGGAAGCGGGGGATGAGCTGCAGGCGGGAGGCGACGAGGGCCCGCACCTCGTCGAGGCGGAACCGACCCCGCTCGTCGTAGAACGGCTCGCGTTCGAGCACCGCCACCGCGCCCACGTGCATCGGCGTCTCGGGGCGCTCCAGGTGGAGGAAGCTCTCGTCGAGCGCGGAGAGCCGGTCGTACACCGCGGCAGGTGCCATCAGGCCGAGCGTACGAGGTCGGTCGTGAGCTCGGGTCCTCGACACGACGTCATCCCCCGCGCCCGCACCAGCACCTGCGCCCGGCCGAGGAGGTCGGAGGCCTTCTCCCCGTAGGCCGCGGCATCGACCGCCCGCCTCGCGGCGAGGGCGCCACCCATGAGCTGCAGCTCGTCGGTGGCCCTGTCGAGCAGCGCGATCCACCGTTCGGGAAGCGTGCCGAACCTCTCCGGCGACCGCAGCTCGCGCAGGTCGTCGATCGACGACCGTTGGACCTCCACGATGCGGACGAGCGCGCGCTCGGCCGCCGCGCGCTCCCCGAGGGGCGGGATCGTGACGCGCGCCGACCGCGACGTTGGCGCGCACGCAGATGCGGCTGGCGCGCTGGACGTAGTCCGGCGCCGACAGTCGCGTCGCTCCGTCACCGCAGCCCGCCGCCAGCATGATCACCAGCCCGCACCAGATGGTGCCGATCCTCGCCGTCGTCCGCACCCCACCCTCCGAGCGGGGCAGGGTACCGCGACCGGAGCGTTCGGTACGCTGCCGCGCATGCCCCGCACAGCCACCTGCGTCTGGCGCGCCGACGCCGCGCTGGTGCTCGCGCTGGACGAACACCTGGGGCCGCCGGTCGACAGCTACCTCAACGGCTCGCAGACCTGGATCACCGACGACGGTCCGGGCGGTGAGAGCCTGGAGTGGCGCCTCCATCCGGTCGCCGGGTACCGGCTGCCGCGTGACCTCTCGCACTACGACCTGTGGGAGCAGGTGGTCGGGGCGCTCTCGGCGGGCGTCGATCCCGACGCGGTGATCCTCGGCTCCGAGCGCCGCACGCTTCGCTCGGTGTGGGACGGGCTCGAGTGCTACGCGGCGTACGGCGACGACTTGGAGCCGGCTCCACTCGCGCAGGCGGCGACCGCCGCCATCGAGCGACCGCCCGACGCGGTCGGCCTCGTCGACCACGAGCGCATCGGGACCGCGTGGGAGGACGCGCGCGGCACGACGTCGATCGTCGAGATGGTGTTCGCCGAGCTGAAGTCCGCCACCTGAGAGGATCCACGCGATGACCACGACCACCGACCGGTCCGCGCTCGCCCGCGCCATCTACGCGACGTCGCACATCACCGGTGAGTTCGTGTTGCGGTCCGGCGTGGTGAGCGACGAGTACTTCGACAAGTACCGCTTCGAGGCCGACCCCGCGCTGCTGCGCGACATCGCGAGCGCGCTGGTCCCGCTCGTTCCCGACGGCACCGAGGCGCTCGCCGGCCTGGAGCTCGGTGGCGTCCCGATCGCCACCGTGCTGTCGCAGCTCACCGGCATCCCCGCCCTCTTCGTGCGGAAGGAGGCGAAGACCTACGGCACCTGCCAGCTCGCCGAGGGGGGCGTGATCGAAGGCAAGCGCCTGACCGTCGTCGAAGACGTCGTGACGTCGGGCGGGCAGGTCATCACGTCGTGCGGCGACCTACGCGACCGGGGCGCGGTCGTGGAGCACGCGCTCTGCGTCATCGACCGCGAGTCGGGCGGCCCGGAGGGCCTGGCCGGCATCGGGGTGGAGCTCCACCCCCTGTTCACGATGACGGATTTGAAGGAGGCGGGGGGCTGACGGACCGGCTGCGTTCAGTCCTCACCCCGCCAGGGCGGGGTTCGCGGCGGGTCGAAGTCGCAAGGCCGCACCTCGCCGTCGATGGCGGCGAAGGCGAGCTCGCCCCAACGGTCGATGCCGGCCACCGGCCAGGGCAGGTTGTGCCGGTCGAAGAACCCGACCGCCCGAGTCTCGAGCGGGTGGCCCTCCAGCTCGCCGCCGATCATCCGGCAATGGAAGAGCAGCGAGTAGAGCGGCAACCGGGCGAACCCCAGGCGCAGACCGTCGAGCACCGCGATCAGGGAGAGCGGCTCGACCTCGATGCCGGTCTCCTCGTAGACCTCCTTGATCGCGATCTCGCACGGCGAGTAGCCGACGTCGGCGTAGCCGACCGGGTAGAGCCACACCCCGGAGTCGGCCCGCTGGGTGAGGAGGAGCTCGCCGCGGTCGTTGGCGACGATCGCGGCCACCGCGACCTTGGGGGTCACGTAGCCCTGCACGCCGTCGCCCACGCTGCTCAGCCACTCGTCGAACAGCGCGTCGGCCTCCGCTTCCTCGACCGCGACGGCGCGGATGTCGGCCGCGACCTTGAGGACCTCCTCGAACCGCTCCTTCTCGTAGAGGCTCTGGGTGAACCCGAGCCCGGTGCGGGCGACGGCCGACAGGGTCTCCGCCCAGCGCAGCAGGTCGACGGCAGAGGGGCTGAACGGCTCGGTCACGGCCGTGAGACTAACCGTCCGGTCCGAGGCGGTCGTCGAGCGTCACGGCCGCGGTGAGCCGGCTCAGCAGGGTCGCCCGGAGCGCCTCGACGGCGTGCCGGCGAGCGAAGCGCGCGCCCGACACGTCGTCGAGGTAGAAGACGTCGACCACACGCTCGCCGGTGGTCGCGACGATCGCCTGGTCGACGTCGAGATCCAGGTCGACGAACACGGCCGCCACGCGCGCGAGGAGACCGACGTCGTCGGGGGCGTGCACCTCGACGACGGTCGCGTGGTCGGACGCGTCGGTGTCGACGAGCACCCGGACGTCACGGTCGACGGTCGGCGCGACCGGTCGGTAGCGACGCGACCGCTCGCGCAACTCCTCGTCGAGCGCGACGTTCCCGTCGAGCGCGGCGGTCACGGTCGCAGTGGCGCGTGCCCGATCGTCCGCCGAGGTCAGCCGCCCGAACCGGTCGTGGCCGGTGAAGACCTCGAGCGCGAACCCGCTCGGGTGCGAGGCCACGACCGCGCCCTCGATGTCGAACCCGACGAGCGCCAACGCCGCGGCTGCGGTCGCGAGGAGTCCGGTGCGATCGGGCTCCACCACGGTGCAGCGCCACAGGTCACCGGGGAGTTCGGCCCAGTCGACCGCCCGCTCCCGGGCGAGCAGGAGGTCGCGGTGTCTTGCCAGCTCCGGCGCGCCGAACGCGCGCGCGTAGGACGCGGGCATCGCGCCGAGGTACTCGGCGGCGGCCGCCTCGCCGACCGTCGCGGCCAGGTCACGGTGCACGTCGTCGACGGCGGGTACGTCGGCTTCCACCGCCCGCAGCGCGGCGTCCGTCTCGACGTAGAGCGTCCGCACCAGCGATGCCTTGCCGGTGCTCCACGCCGCGGAGCCGGTGGCGCGCGAATCGCCGATGGTGAGCGCGTACAGCAGCGCGTTGTGCTCGGTGTCGCCGACCGCCTCCGCGAAGCGGCTGATCGTGCGGGCGTCGCCGAGGTCGCGTCGGGTCGCGGTGTCGGCGAGCAGCAGGTGCTGGCGGACTGCCCACGCCAACTCGTCGGTCCCGGCCGGGTCGAGACCGATGCGGCCTGCGACCGCGCGCGCGACCTCGACCCCCACGACCGAGTGGTCGCCGTCGCGGCCCTTGGCCATGTCGTGGAGCAGCGCGGCGAGGAGCAGTACGTCGCGCCGGGCACTCCTGGCCACGTCGCCGTCGAATCCGGCACCCAGCGGGTCGGTGGGGTCGAGGAGCGCCGCGCACTCGGCGACGGCCTCGAGCGAGTGCCGGTCGACGGTGAAGCGGTGGTAGGCGTTGCGTTGGGGTCGCGCCCGCACGTGTTCCCACTCGGGCAGCAGCCGCACGAGCAGCCCGACGTGGTCGAGGCTCTCGAACACCGGGATGGCCCCGCGCCCGGCGGCCAGCAACGCCACCAGCTCGGCGCGCGCGGACCCGTCCCACCGCACGTCCGGGAGCTGCGCGAGCCGGTTCAGCGTGGGTCGTTCGAACGGCACCCGCAGCGCGGCGGCGCGTGCTGCCGCGCGCGCACGACGGTCGTCGTGTCGAGCGGCGCGTCGGAGAGGAGAGCGATGCGACCGTCACGGAGCACGATGCCGTCACCGAGGTCGCGACTGGAACTCCGGGAGAGGGTCGGGCCCGCCTTCGCCGCCCGCAACCGCGCCCATTGCTCGCGGGTGATCCAGACGACGGCGCGTGCCTCCGCCCCGAGGGCGCGCATCAGCGCGTCGGCGTCGGCCATCCCCACCAGCCGGCTCACGGCGTCCTGCTCCTGCAACGGCAGCCGGTCGGACCGGCCGCCGGTGATCCGGTGGAGCGCGACCCGGGCGTCGAGCAACAGCGCGCGCGCCTCGCGCAGTCGTTCGGGATCGCCTGCTTGCAGGTACCCGCGCTCGACGAGGATGGCGAGTCCGCGGTCCCAGGCCCGACCGTCGTGTGGCGCGGCGGCCGCCTCCGAGGTCGGCAGGCTCCAGCCCGCCCACCCCGGGGTCTGCAGGTCGCGCAGGCCCCCGGCGCCGGACTTGAGGTCGGGCTCGAGCATCTCGGCGATGGGGCCCGGGTGGTCGAGGCGCGCCGCCGCCGCGTCGGCCAGCGCGTCGACGAGACGGTCCCGGCGCCGCGGCGCCAGCTGCCGTACCCGCTGCACGAGCTCGTCGACCAACGCCGCGTCACCGGCGACGAGTCGTACGTCGAGCAGCGCGGTGAGCGCGTCGAGGTCCTCGTCGGCCACCGCCAGCGCCTCCTTGACCGACCGCACCGACTGCCCGAGGACGAACCCGGCGTCCCAGAGCGGGTACCAGAGCCCGCCGGCCGTGTCCGCGTCCGGAGCACTCCGCCGGGCCCCGCGATGCAGGAGCATCACGTCGATGTCGGACCCGGGGCACAGCTCCTGGCGCGCGTACGACCCCAGCGCCACGATCGCCCACGCCGAGGAGCCGTCGATGCCGCGCGCCGCTTCCCGCAGGGTGTCGTCGACGACGGCGGCGAGGGCGCGCCCGAACGCCTCGCCTCGGAGGTCCTGGTCTTCGACCAGCCGCTCGCGCGCGCCGCGTGCCGCGGCGCTCATCGTGACCTACAACGCGTCCGGGCCCGATTCTCCGGTGCGGATCCGCCACACGTTGTCCAGCGGGACCACCCACACCTTGCCGTCACCGATCTTGCCAGTGTTCGCGGTGGCGAGCAGCTGTCCCACGACGCGTTCGACATCACCGTCGCCGACGAGGATCTCGATCCGCACCTTGGGCACGAAGTCGATGGTGTACTCCGCCCCGCGGTACACCTCGGTGTGGCCCCGCTGACGTCCGAATCCCTGCACGTCGGACACCGTGAGGCCCTGGATCCCGAGCTCCTTGATCGCATCCTTCACGTCGTCCAGCTTGAAGGGCTTGATGATCCCGACGATCAGCTTCATCCTGCTGCTCCCATCATGTCGCACGGCGCCGGCGCGCTCGCCGCGGTCAGACCCGGTCGAGTGAGTACCCCACCTCGGAGTGCTGGGTGAGGTCGAGACCGGTCTCCTCGTCTTCCTCGGAGACGCGCAGCCCGCCGGGGATCACGAGCTGGAGCACCTTCAGGATCACGAACGTGAGCACACCCGACCAGACGAGCGTTGCGCCGACGGCGACGAGCTGGTCCCCCATGAGCTCCCAGCTGCCGTTCACGAACACACCCTGGTGCACGACCGCGGGGTTGAACGCCCGGTCGGCAAACAGCCCGAGCAGCAGCGATCCGACGAGGCCGCCGACGAGGTGCACGCCGACGACGTCGAGCGCGTCGTCGTAGCCGAAGCGGAACTTCACGCTCACCGCGAAGTAGCAGATCGCACCCGCGATCAGCCCGATCCAGATCGCCGCCATCCCACCCACGAAGCCCGCGCACGGCGTGATGGCCACGAGGCCCGCGACCGCGCCCGAGGCCGCGCCCAGCGTCGTCGCGTGCCCGCCGCGGATCCGCTCGAAAAGCAGCCAGCTGAGCAGGGCGGCGGCGGCCGCCATGTGGGTGTTGATCAGCGCTTGCGCGGCGATGCCGTTGGCCGCGAGTGCCGACCCGGCGTTGAAGCCGAACCAGCCGAACCAGAGGATGCCGGTGCCGAGCAGCGTGAGTGGCAGCGAGTGCGGCGGCGACGGATGCTCCGGCCACCCGCGCCGGCGGCCGAGCACCAGCACCGCGGCGAGGGCGGCGATTCCCGCGTTGATGTGGACGACGGTGCCGCCGGCGAAGTCGAGGGCGCCCCGGCGGAACAGCCAGCCCGCCGGTGAGAACACCCAGTGCGCGATCGGCGTGTACACCACCAGCGCCCACAGCCCGAGGAACCAGAACCAGGCCGAGAACTTCATGCGGTCCGCGATCGCACCGGTGATGAGCGCGGGCGTGATCACCGCGAACATCAGCTGGAACGCCGAGAACGACAGCGGCGGGATCGGCACCTGCCCGAAGCCGGTGGCCGGGACGATGTTGGCGTGGTGGAGGAAGGCGAGGTCGAAGTCGCCGATCCACTTGCCGGTGCCGTGGAACGCCAACGAGTACATGCAGACAGCCCAGAGCACGCTGATCAGCCCGAGGCAGAAGAAATTCTGCATCAGCATGGCCAGCACGTTCTTGGCCCGGACCATCCCCCCGTAGAACAGGGCCAAGCCCGGTGTCATGAACATCACGAGCGCGGCGCTCGCCAGCACCCACGCGGTGTCGCCCGCGTTGATCCGCATCGAGACCCCCCTCCCCACACCGGGCCGGCTCCACCGGGCTCCGTGCGGTCAGGCAGCATACAGAGAAGTCAGGCAGGCATCACGGATCGGTCACCGGAGCGTCAGCGCGGGCGCGGAGCACCCCCGCCTTGGCCATGCCCCACGCGAAGTGCAGCGGCGCGAGCTCCGCGTCACCCAGGGCACCGAGGTCGTGGATCACAAGGCCGTAGCGATCCTCGGGCCACGCCCGCTCGTCGAACGCGCTCCGCTCGACGGGCGGGATCCCGGCCGCCTCCAGCACTGCGGTGGGCTCGCGGCACGCACCCCGCACGATCTGCAACGGCGTGGCGCGCTGCTCGCCGGCATCGAGGGCGAAAAGTGCGTGCAGCTCCCTCTCGACCCGGTCGGCCGCGGCCCGCCCCGCCGTCACCGCGTCGCGCTCCGCCCGTGCGCGCGTCGCCGCGTCGGCGCGACCCCACGCGTCGAGAATGCGCGTCACCTGCCGCTCGACCCAGCCGGGGAGCTCGCGGGCCACGCCGGCGACGATGGCGGCGCCCGACTCCGCGAGCAGGCGCAGGTGGCGCGTCTCCTCCGGCGACGGCGTCATCCCTCGATGACGTCGCCTTCCATGGTGTTGACGGTGCAGCCCACCTCTTCGAGGTAGGCGATGGCGGCGTCGAGGTGGTCCTGTGCTCCGTTGAGCTCGAGGATCACCCACCCGGAATGGGCCTCGACGTTGGCGCGCCGGATGTTGGGCACGACGTCGAAGCGCTTCACCACCTCGTAGATCATCGGCCGGTCGACGAGCTCCTCGGGGAACGACACGAACAGGCGCACGTGCTCGGACACGATGGTTCCCCCCTCCGCCGCGGTCAGAGCCCGACGCGGCGCACGGCCTCGGCGGGATCGAGCAGCAGACCGGTGACGAACGGACCGAACTCCGCGTAGTCGGCCGACACCGGATCGAACCGCATCTCGTAGACGATCTCCTTGAGCGCGACCGGGTCGTCGGCGAGCAGTGTGACGCCCCACTCCCAGTCGTCGAGCCCGGTGGAGCCGGTGATCAGCTGGAGCACCCGGCCGGCGTAGGTCCGGCCCACACGCGCGTGGCCGCCCATCAGGCGCTTCCGCTCCGAGAAGGGCAGGGAGTACCAGTTCGCCGCCGTCGTTCGGCGCTTCGACATCGGGTAGAAGCAGATGATCCGCTTCCGCGGTAGCTGCGGGTGGATCCGCTGCTCCTGGTAGTGGGCCATGCGCTCGCGCCAGGCCGCCAGCCGGGCCTCGGCCGCGGGCCCCTCGAGCTGCTCCTCGGTGGCAAGTCGGGCACGCTCGTCGTCCTCGGTGGAGGTGTACTCGGAGAGCTCGGTGAGCGACACGTACGAGTCGACGAGCGTGAGGGGGGTGCCCGTCAGCTCGTGCTGGAACGCCTGGAGCCGGGCGAGGTCGGGCCCGAGGGCCATGACGCCGAGCTCCGCCTTGTGGCCGAGCACGGCGAACAGCAGCGCCTGGTGGCCGTCGTCGACGAGCGACTGCACCGCGTCCGTGACGCGCTTCCCCGCCTCCGGGTCGCGCTCCACTCGGTCGCGGTCGACGCGGTAGAAGAGGTGGAGGACGCCCCACCCGACCGACGGTTGCACCGGGTCCATGACGACCACGGTACCGCCCGGGTCAGGTGCTAGACGCCGCCGAGCGAGGACAGATCCGTGGTCTGGTCGGCGGGCGGTGCCTGCACGTCGACCGGCACGCCGAAGTCGGTGATCTCCATGGTCAGTTCCGCGGTACCGGCCGAGGCGCCCAGGGAACCGGCGTCGATCACGAGGTGCATCTTCACGACGCGGTCGTCGTCGTTGATCCACACGTCGGCCGGCACCTTGCCCAACTTCGCCAGCGTGTCGCGTTGCCCGGCGGCCGAGTCGGGCAGCTTGGCGGCGACCTTGGCGTAGTCGATCGAAGCGCGGTAGTGCGTGGCGTGCTGACCCGCGACGGTGTCGTCGCCGACCTTCACCACGTCGCCGGAGAGTCCCTCGAGGTACTCGAGACCCTGCTGGGGCCCACTCGACTGCGCCTGGTCGGCGAGACCGCCGAAGTCGGTGCCGCTGCGCTGCTGCAGCTCGTCGAGGCTCACGCGCACCCAGGGCGTCGCACCGAGCTTGGACGCGAACGGGAGGTCGCCGAAGTTGGCGTAGACGGTCCCGTCGACGATCCGCTCCTCGATCGAGCCGAGCGAGGACAGCGAGAGCGTGATCTGGCCGGTCTTGCCGTCGCCGGCGACGATGCCCTCGCCGTGGATGGTGGCGCTCTCGCCCGACGCGTTCACCTCCATGTCCATCACGAACCGGCTCGACGGCGCGGCCTGCGTGTTGCTCACCGCGGTCTGGAGCGTCTTGATCGACACCGCCGCGTCGTTCCCGCCGCCACCACCACCGCATGCTGCGGCGGTCAGCGCGAGCGCGACCACCACCCCACCGAACGCCAGCCGTCGTCTCATCGTGCCCTCCGCCCTGGAATCGGCCCACCGTAGGCTCGGTGGAGCGCCCGCGGGGGCGCCCCGATGTGATCGGCGCCTCCACCGATGGGGTTGAGCGGTCCGCACGCGAACGCGGCGGACCGGTGAGCTCGACCGGGGCAGGAATTGTGTGGGGCGCCCCGAAGGGCGCCCCACAGAAGTTCGACGTTCGGTCGCTCGGACCTAGAAGTCGCCCATGCCACCCATGTCGGGCATGCCGCCGGGCATGCCGCCGGCGGCGGCGGGCGGCTCCGGCTTGTCGGCGATGACGGCCTCGGTGGTGAGGAACAGGGCCGCGATCGATGCCGCGTTCTGCAGCGCCGAGCGGGTCACCTTGGCGGCGTCGATGACGCCGGCCTTCACGAGGTCCTCGTACTCTCCGGTGGCCGCGTTCAGGCCGTTGGCGCCCTTGAGGCTCCGGACCTTCTCGACGATGACGCCACCCTCGAGACCGGCGTTGACCGCGATCTGCTTGAGCGGCTCCTCGAGCGCACGGGCGACCAGCTTGGCGCCGGTGGACTCGTCACCGTCGAGCGAGGCGGCGAGGGTCATCACGGTGGCCTGCGCACGGAGCAGCGCCACGCCACCACCGGGCACCACGCCCTCCTCGACCGCCGCCTTGGTGGTCTGGACCGCGTCCTCGATGCGGTGCTTCTTCTCCTTGAGCTCCACCTCGGTGGCCGCACCGACCTTGATGATCGCGACACCGCCGGCCAGCTTGGCGAGACGCTCCTGGAGCTTCTCGCGGTCGTAGTCGGAGTCGGTGTTCTCGATCTCGTTGCGGATCTGCTGGATGCGGCCCTGCACCTCCTGCTTCGAACCCGCGCCCTCGACGATCGTGGTCTCGTCCTTGGTCACCACGACGCTGCCGGGCCCGGCCGAGCAGCTCGAGGCCGATGTTCTCCAGCTTGAGGCCGATCTCCTCGGAGACCACCTGGCCGCCGGTGAGGATCGCCATGTCCTGCAGCATCGCCTTGCGGCGCTCGCCGAAGCCGGGAGCCTTCACCGCGGAGGACTTGAACGTGCCGCGGATCTTGTTCACGACCAGCGTGGCCAGGGCCTCGCCCTCGACGTCCTCGGCGATGATCGCCAGCGGACGACCCGACTGCATGACCTTCTCCAGCACGGGGAGGAGGTCCTTGACCGCCGAGATCTTGCTCGAGACGAGCAGGATGTACGCGTCGTCGAGCACCGCCTCCATGCGGTCGGTGTCGGTGACGAAGTACGGGGAGATGTAGCCCTTGTCGAAGCGCATGCCCTCGACGAGGTCGAGCTCCATGCCGAAGGTCTGGCTCTCCTCGACGGTGATGACGCCGTCGGTGCCGACCTTCTCGAGCGCCTCGGCGATCATCGAGCCGACTTCCTTGTCGGCCGCCGAGATGGCCGCCACGTTCGCGATCTGCGCGTGGTCGGTCTTGACACTCTTCGAGTCCTTCTTGAGCGCGTCGACCGCGGTCTCGACCGCCTTCTCGATGCCGCCCTTGAGCACCATCGGGTTCGCTCCGGCGGCCACGTTGCGGAGGCCCTCACGCACCATCGCCCACGCGAGCACGGTGGCGGTGGTGGTGCCGTCGCCGGCGACGTCGTCGGTCTTCTTGGCGACCTCCTTCACCAGCTCGGCGCCGACCTTCTCGTACGGGTCCTCGAGGTCGATCTCCTTGGCGATGGAGACGCCGTCGTTGGTGATGGTGGGTGCGCCCCACTTCTTCTCGAGCACGACGTTGCGGCCCTTCGGGCCGAGGGTGACGCGCACTGCGTCGGCGAGCTTGTTCATGCCCGCCTCGAGCGAGCGGCGCGCCTGCTCCGCGTAAGCGATCTGCTTCGGCATCTGGTGGTACCCCCTGGGAGTGGGTTAGGTGGTCGGGTAGGGATGGTCGGGACCGGACCGTGCGTCGTTAGCACTCACAGGCACCGAGTGCTAACCATGTTGGCACTCGCGGGCCGAGAGTGCAAATTTGCGTCCGCATCTCCACTGCCTCGCTGCCACTCCGCTGCGCGTCCGGCCCGTCCGCCCGGGCGTAGGCTTGTCGGGTGACGACGGCGGCGCCCAGCACGCGGGACACGATCCTCGTGGTGGCCCGGCAGCGCTTCGCCGACCGGGGTTTCTCCGGCACCAGTCTCGCCGACATCGCCGACGAGGTCGGCATCCGGCCGCCGAGCCTCTTCCACCACTTCCCGTCGAAGGTCGCGCTCTACCGGGCGGTGCTGCTCGACGCCTTCGACGACTGGTTCGCCCTGATGGACGAGACCATGGCGGCCGAGCCGGCCGAAGGCTGGCCCCAGGTGGAGCGGGTCATCCGCACCGCCTTCCGCTTCTTCGTGGAGCGCCCCGACTTCGTCCGCCTCGCCCGCTGGGAGGCGCTCGAGGGCGGTCCCATCCTGGTGCAGGAGCTGGCCACCGTGCTCCGGCCGCTCTTCGAGCGAGGAGTGGGCTTCCTCGAGAAGGAGATGGACGCCGGTCGTGTCCGTCGCTGCGACGCCCGGCGGCTCGTGATCACCGGCTACGGCGCGGTGCTCTCGTACCTCTCCGACGCCCCGCTGGTCGGCTCGCTGCTCGGCGAGGACCCGACCAGCCCCGTCGCGCTCGAGACCGAGCAGGAGCACATCCTCGACCTGTTCCGCCACGCGCTGGAACCCGGCCCCGAATCGGGAGGCGCGTAGCTCTACCTATCGATCGGTAGGCTGGAGGCCCATGACCGACGTCGACACCGTGGCCCGAATCACCGACCCCGAGTTCGCCTCCGTGCTCATGACCGATCTCCTGTTCACCCGGCGGGCGTCGGAGCGGTTCTGGAACCTGCAGCGCCAGGGACGGCTCACCACGGCGGCGCCGCTGACCGGCCAGGAGGCCGCGGTGGTGGGCGCGGTGCGCGCCCTCGACCTCGAGACCGACTGGCTGGTGCCCTACTACCGCGACGTCACCGGCTTCGGTGCCCTCGGCGACGAGTTCATGGAGCAACTGGTCGTCTACTGGCGGGGCCATCCGGACGGCGGCCGCATCCCCGACGGCGTGCGCTGCCTACCGGTCCAGATCTCCCTCGGCACCCAGCTCCCCCATGCCGCCGGTCTCGCGTGGGGACTGGCCTTGCGCGGCGACCCCGGCGTCGTGTGCACGTTCATCGGCGACGGCGCAACGTCGGAAGGCGACTTCTACGAGGCCATCAACCTGGCCGGCGTCCAGCGGGCACCGCTGATCGTCGTGTGCATCAACAACGGGTGGGCGATCTCCACCCCGACCGAGCGCCAGACCGCGGCGCCGACGTTCGCGGCCAAGGCCGACGCCGCCGGCATCCCGGGCGTGCGGGTCGACGGCAACGACGTGCTCGCGGTGGTCGATGCCACTCGCACCGCGCGCGTACGCGCGGCGGCCGGCGACGGGCCCACGTTGATCGAGGCCGTCACCTACCGCATGGGTGCGCACACCAACTCGGACGACCCCACCCGCTACGTCCCCGACGACGAGCTGCAGGACTGGCGGCGGCGCGATCCGATCGAACGGTTCCGCACCGAGCTGCAGCGCGCCGGCCTCTGGGACGACGAACGTCACGCCCGGACCGCGGCGGCGGTCGAAGCGCGGCTCGAGGGCATCATCGACCGCGCGCTCGCGCGCGAGGTCGAGCCCGCGGCGGCACTCGACCACGTCACCGCCGCGGGCGACGCGCGCACCGCCGCGCAGCGCGCCGAGATCGTCGCGCGGAGCGCGCCCGACGACGTGCCCGACGACGCGTCCGGTGCCCACGACGCGCCCGACGGCGACACAGGGGTGGTGTCGTGGCGAGCATGACCATGCTCGCGGCGATCCGCGAGACGATCGTCGACGAGATGGCCCGCGACGACCGGGTGGTGCTGCTGGGCGAGGACGTGGGCGTGAACGGCGGCGTCTTCCGCGCCACCGACGGTGTCCTCGAACGCTTCGGCCCGCGGCGCGTGTTCGACACGCCGCTCGCGGAGGCGGTGATCGTCGGAGCGAGCGTCGGCCTCTCCGCCGCCGGCCTGGTGCCGCTGGCGGAGATCCAGTTCGCCGGCTTCAGCATGCAGGCGTACCACCAGCTCGTGGGCCAGCTCGCCCGCATGCGGTACCGCAGCCGCGGGCGCTTCCACTGCCCGGTCACCGTGCGCGCTCCGTACGGCAGCGGCGTCCGCACGCCGGAGCTGCACCCCGACTCGGTCGAGGGGCCCTACGCGCACGCGCCGGGGCTCACCGTCGTGGTCCCGTCGAACGCGGGCGACGCACGCGGATTGCTCACCAGCGCCATCCGGACCGAGGACCCCGTCCTCTTCTTCGAGCCGATCCCCTGCTACCGCACGAGGGGCGAGGTGCCCGAAGGCGAGCACGTGGTACCGCTCGGTCGCGCGGAGGTCGTCCGTGATGGTGACGACGCGGTCGTGATCGCCTGGGGTGCGATGGTCGACGTCGCGCTGGCGGCGTCGGAAGCGGCGCGTGATGCACGCGGCGCGAGAGTCGGTGTGGTCGATCTGCGCACGCTCCGGCCGTTCGACACCGAGACCATCGTGCGCGCCGCCGAACGCGCCGGGCGGGTCGTCGTGGTGCACGAGGCGCCGCTCACCGCGGGCTTCGGCGCCGAAGTGGTCGCGACGCTGCAGGAAGAGGCGTTCTACTCGCTCGAGGCGCCGATCAAGCGCGTCGCGGGATACGACGTCGGCTCGCCACCACCGCTGGTCGAGGACTGGTGCCGCCCCGACGTCGCGCGCGTCGTCGCCGCGCTCGACGCGTCCCTCGATGCCTGAGTCGATGCAGTACCTCCTCCCCGATCTGGGGGAGGGCATGACCGAGGCCGAGCTGGTGCAGTGGCGCGTGACCGTGGGTGAGCACGTGACGCGCGACCAGATCGTCGCCCACGTGCAGACCGACAAGGCCGAGGTCGAGCTGCCGGTGCCGGCGTCGGGCACCGTGGTGGCGCTCGGCGCCGAGGTCGGCGATCTCGTTCCCGTCGGCGCGCCCTTGCTGGAGCTCGTCCCCGACGCCGGGTCCGCGGTCGGCGGCACGCCCGTGCGCGGGCGCGCCACTGCGAGCACCGCGGGCCCGAGTAGCCCGGCGTCGGCCCGGCGCGCCCAGGGCCCGAGCACCGCGCCGGTCGGCACCGGCCCGGTGCAGGCCGCACCGCCGGTCCGCAAGCTGGCGAAGGACCTCGGCATCGACCTCGCGACCGTCACCGGGACCGGGCCCGGCGGTCGGGTGACCGCGTCCGACCTCCGCGCGCACCACCAGTCAGACGGCCGGCGGGAGCCGCTGCGCGGCGTCCGGCGTTCGATGGCACACAACATGGCGGATGCCTGGCGCGCGGTGCCGCACATCTCGCTGTTCGACGAGATCGACGCCCGCCCACTCCTCGACGCACACGCCACCGTTCGCGCCCAGCACGGCGCCGACATCACCCTCACCGCGTTCTTCGTACGCGCCGCAGTCGTCGCCCTCGGCGAGTGGCCCGTCCTCAACGCGAGCTACGACCCCGACACCGACGAGCTCGTGCACCACGACACGTACAACATCGGCATCGCGGTTGCGAGCGACGACGGTCTCGTCGTCCCCGTCGTGCACGACGCACAGGACCTCTCGTTGGTGGAGGTCGGCGAGGCGATCGCCCGCGCCACCGAGGCTGGACGCGCCGGCCACCTCGCGCCCGAGGCGATCCGCGGCGCGACGTTCACGGTCACCAACTTCGGCACCGAGGGCGGACGGTTCGCGACGCCGATCGTGCGGCCGCCGCAGGCTGCCATCCTCGGCTTCGGCGCGGTGCGCGTCCGCCCCGTGGTCGACGGCGACGCGGTAGTGGCCGCGCCGGCCCTGCCGATCTCGCTGTCCGCCGACCACCGCATCGTCGACGGACGCGCCGCCACCGGCTTCCTCGAAGCGGTCGCCGCGCAGCTCGCGCAGCCTTCGGAGCTGGTCACGAGCAGCGCACCCCGCTGACATGCCGGTTGCCGTGACGACGTTCCTCATCGGCCTCGCGGGAGCGCGGCCGGTGGCCGCGATCCTGCTCCGACCAAGCTGCGATCGCCTCGCGCCGGCGCGCCATCGGCACCTCGAACCGGCCGGACCACCGGGTAGCGTGGACGTACCGACAGCGGGGAGCAGCAAGTGGCCGAGTGGCACGACACCACCGAGGAGTACCTCGAAGCCATCCTCGAGATCGAAGAGGAAGGCATCGTGCCGATCCGGGCCCGGCTGGTGGAGCGGCTCGGGCTCTCCGCGCCCGCGGTGTCAGAGACGGTGAACCGCCTCGTCGACCACGGGTACGCGCAGCTGCGCGACGATCGCAGCCTCCATCTCACCGCCAAGGGCCGCGAGGTGGCGACCTCGATCGTGCGGCGCCACCGCCTCGCCGAGCGGCTCCTCGTCGACGTCATCGGGCTCGAGTGGGAGAAGGTCCACAAGGAGGCCGATCGCTGGGAGCACGCCATCTCCGCCGAGGTGGAAGAGAAGCTGGTCCTGCTGCTGGGCGACCCGGCCACCTGCCCGCACGGCAACCCCATCCCCGGCTCGCGCCACAAGGTGGAGGGCCCGGCGTCGGTGCCGCTGACCCAGATACAGCCGGGCCCGGTCGTGGTCCGCCGGATCAGCGAGAAGGTCGAGATCGACGAGGACGCCATCGTCTTCCTCGCCCACGCCGAGCTCACCCCGGGGTCGAACGCGGAGGTCGTCGGTACGAGCGCCGACGGCGTGCAGGTGAAGAGCGCCAGCGGCGACCAGACGGTCCCGCGCAAGCTCGCCCAGCTCATCTACGCGATCCCTGCTTAGTTCCTTCGACCTGAAGAATCCCCCGTCGGCGTGATCGTTCGGGGGGCGATGCGACCGGGCGCGATTCCGCGGAATCGTCGGCGTGGCTGGCGGAGTGGTTTGGTCGGTCATTCGATGAGGCCGGCAATCTTGACGAGGTTGTGGGCGAAGATGCCGTGCCCGCACCAGGTTCGGGCGCCGTGGAGTCCGTCGATGCGGGTGCGGTTGAGACCGAAGTCGCGTTTGGCGCAGCTGATCCGTCCCTCGCAGCCGGTCCGCCATCGCACCATCTTCTTGAACGCGCGCCGTTGTTCGACCTCGCGACGCGCCACGGTGGGTCTGCCCTTGCGGGGGAGCACGACCTGGCGGACTCCCGCGGCCCGCACGGCGTCTTCGACCGCTTGTTCGCCGTAGCCGCGATCGGCGGTCACCGCGCGGGGAGCGCGACCGGTGCGATGTTTGATCCGTCGGATCGCGGGTTCGAGCATGGGCGCGTCGGGCGGATTGCCGGCCTCGATGTTGTGATCGACGATCACGCCGTCTTCGTTGTCGACGATCTGTGCCTTGTAACCGAACTCGACGGGCTTGCCGAGCCGGCCTTTGGCGATCGGCCGCGCGTCGGGGTCATGCAGCGACACGACGCGGGTCGCACCGTCGGGGGTGGTGCCTGCGAGCCGTTGGCGGCATTGTTCGGCGACCTTCGCGGAGCCCTTGGCGAGCTGTTCGAGCCGGTCGACGAGCCAACGAACCCGACCGGGCGCGTCTTGGCCCTCGGCGCGTAGCCGGCGTCGTGCGTTGCGCACCACCCGGTCGGCGTCGCGTGCGACCCGGTCGGCGAGGCGAGCGAGCTCGCCGTTGATCCGCTTTACTTCGGCGAGCTTGTCGTCGCTGCGGCGTCGCAGCTTCGCGTTGATCGACCGCGCCCGCTTGTGAGCCGAGCGGGTCCGGTCCACGACCCGGGTGCGGGTCGCGTAGCCGAGACCCCGCAACTTCTTCGCCGTGGATGCCATCCGGCTGATGCCCTTCGCGAGCAGAGACGAGTCCGACGGATACGCCACGTTCGCCTCGACCACCGTCGTGTCCGCCCGCACCCGGTTCGTCTTGAGGACCTTCGCCTCGACCGCCTTGGCCAACAGCGCCTCGTTCAGTTCGTTGATCGCCAGCTCGCCGCAGCGTGTCGTGATCTTCATCAACGTCGTCGGATGCGGCACCTTGCCGCCGAGCGGGATCCGAGCAAAACGCGACCAGCTGATCGAGTCCGCGACCTCGCGGCACAGCGGCTCGAACCCGAGCCGATACCGGTACTTCAAGAACATCAACCGCAGGTACGTCTCGATCGGGATCGATGGCCGCCCCAACGTCGCATGGAAGAACCGCCGATACGGGGCGAAGAACCGCTCATCGTCGAGGAGCCGATCCACCGCCTCGAGCTCGGCCGGCATCCGCAACACCGCCGCCGGCAACACCGACTCCCACAACGTGGGCTGCTCGCTTACCGTTCTCAACACGATGGCCTCGATCCGTACTAGCCCTACGGGTCGAGGCCATCATCCGCCCTTCGCGCACCGATCGCGAGCACCCAAACCGACCGACTATTTCAGGTCGAAGTAATTCGCTCGCTCGTTGCGGCGCAGGGTACCTGCGCCGCGGCCACTCGCTCGCTGGCGAGCAGCCTGCGCTCGCTCCGCTCGTCTCCGGCTGCCGCGAGTGCTACCCCCCGGCGACCGCGGGGACGATGCTGACGGTCGAGCCGTCGGCGACGTCGGTGTTCACCCCGTCGAGGAAGCGGATGTCCTCGTCGGCCACGAACACGTTCACGAAGCGGCGCAGCTCGCCCTGCTCGTCGAAGAGTCGCTCGGAGAACCCCGCGTGCTTGGCCTCCAGGTCCTTGAGCACGTCGGCCACGGTCGCGCCGTCGGCGCTGACCTCGGCGGCGCCGCCGGTGAGCTCACGCAGCTGGGTGGGGATGCGGACGGTGACGGCCATGCTCACTCCTTGTTCACGGGTCGCTCGCTCACGCTCGCTCCTTGTTGATGGGTCGCTCGCTACGAGCCGGGATACCCGGCTCGCTCACGCTCGCTCGCCGATGCTGTCGGGTGGGAACGCGGCGTGGAAGGCGTCGAGCGTCGGCGGGATCACCGCGGTCGGGCCCACCGACGGCTCGACCGCGTCGAGCGTCTTCAGTCCGTGTCCGGTGACGTACGCGACCACACGCTCCTCGGGGCGCACGACGCCCTCGGCCGCCAGTCGCTTCAGCGTGGCGATGGTGACGCCCCCGGCGGTCTCGGCGAAGATGCCCTCGGTCCGCGCGAGCAGCTTCATCGCGTCGACGATCTCGTCGTCGGTGACCGCGGCGAGCCCGCCGCCGGTCTGGCGCACGGCATCGAGCGCGAAGTAGCCGTCGGCCGGGTTGCCGATGGCGAGCGACTTGGCGATGGTGTCGGGCTTCACCGGCTTGATGGTGTCGGTGCCGTCGAGCCACGCCCGCGCCACCGGCGAGCACCCCTCGGCCTGTGCGCCGGACACCCGCAGCGCGGGCTCGCGGTCGAGCAGCCCCACCTTGTACAGCTCGTCGAAGCCCTTCCGGATCTTGGTGAGCAGCGAGCCGCTGGCGATCGGCACGACCACGTGGTCGGGCGCCTCCCAGCCGAGCTGCTCGGCAGTCTCGAACGCGAGGGTCTTCGAGCCCTCGGCGTAGAAGGTGCGTACGTTCACGTTGACGAACGCCCACGGGTAGGTCCCGGCCAGCTCCGCGCACAAACGGTTCACGGCGTCGTAGTTCCCGTCGATGGCGACGACGTTGCCGCCGTAGACCGCGGTCGTGACGACCTTGCCCTGCTCGAGGTCGGCGGGGATGAACACGAAGCTGCGCAACCCGGCGTGCGCCGCGTGCGCGGCCACCGAGTTGGCGAGGTTGCCAGTGGACGCGCAGGCCGCCACCTTGAAGCCGAACTCGAGCGCCTTCGACAACGCGACCGAGGTCACCCGGTCCTTGAACGAATTGGTCGGGTTCACGGTGTCGTTCTTGATCCACACCTCGCCGAGGCCGAGCTCGGACGCGAGACGGTCCGCCCGCACCAACGGCGTGAACCCGGCGCCGAGGTCGACCGCCGGGTTGCGGTCGGACGGCAGCAGGTCGGCGTAGCGCCAGATCGAGAGCGGACCGGCGGCGATCTTCTCGCGGCTGACCGCCGCCCGGATCGCGTCGTAGTCGTACGCCACCTCGAGCGGGCCGAAGCACCACTCACAGGTGAAGACGGGCGCGACCTCGTACTCGCGTCCGCACTCCCGACATCGCAGGGCGTGTACATGGGCCATGGGCGTCTCCTCCGTCCGGCCGGCGGGTACCGGCACCGTCCTCGACGCGCTCTCGAGCGCCTCGAGCGGAGGACCGCTCTCGGACTGCTCATCGTTCAGGCATTGGCACCTGGCATCCGCCCGCCCCCATGGCCGGGTGTGATGCTGGTTGCCGCGGTGTCGTAGGGCCTGTCCCTCAACCGCTCTGGATGAACGCGTTCGGCGAAGACGGTAGCACGGGCGCCCGCCCGGCAGCGCAGCACTTGCGGCCGTGGGCCACGCTCGGTGGCCCCGTGGGTGCCCATCCGGACGCCTACCCTGCACGCATGGGAGGTGGGATCGAGCCCGATCTCAACGCGCTCGTCGCGGCCAAGCGGACCGCCGACCTCTCCGTCTCGGTGTGCCTGCCGGCGCGCGACGAGGAGGCGACCGTGGGCCAGATCGTGGCGACGGTCCGCCGCAACCTGGTCGACCACGTCCCGCTCGTCGACGAGGTGGTGGTCGTCGACGACGGGTCGACCGACGCCACCGCCGAGGTGGCCGCCTGGGAGGGCGCGACCGTCCTCGCCGCCGCCGAGATCCTGCCCGAGCTGCCGCTCGGCTCTGGCAAGGGCAACGCGCTGTGGAAGTCGCTGTACGCGTGCAGCGGCGACATCGTCTGCTGGCTCGACGCCGATGTCCTGAACTTCGGTTCCCACTTCGTCACCCGGCTGCTGGAGCCGCTGCTCACGGATGCCGCGATCGGCTTCGTGAAGGGCTACTACCGCCGCCCCCTGCACGGCGAGGCAACGGGTGGTGGCCGGGTCACCGAGCTCATGGCCCGTCCGGTGATCTCGGCGCTCTTCCCGCACCTCTCGGGGTTCGTGCAGCCGCTGGCCGGCGAGTACGCGGGCCGGCGGGCGCTGCTCGAGACGGTGCCGTTCGTCGAGGGCTGGGGCGTCGAGATCGGGCTGTTGATCGATCTCGTCGCCAACTTCGGCCTCGACGCGATCGCCCAGGTCGACCTCGACGTGCGGGAACACCGTAACCGACCGCTCGAGGAGCTCGGTCCCCAAGCGATGGCGATCCTGGTGACCGGGCTGCGCCGGGCCGGGGTCCCCGTCGACAAACGGCTGGCGGAGCTCGTCCGCTACGACGACGAACAGCACGCGCAACGGATCGAGGTCGAGATCCGCGAGCGCCCGCCCATCGTGTCGGTGCCTTCCTACCGGGTGAAGTTCGGGCGCGAGCTCTCGGCCTGAGCCGTACGCTGTCACCGTGCTGCGTGAGTCGCCCCTCGTCGCCTTCGTAGCCACCACCGACCTCGAACGCGCCCGCACGTTCTACGAGTCGGTGCTCGGGCTCGACGTCGTGCACGCGGACGGGTTCGCGTGCGTGGTCGACGCCCACGGCACCACGTTGCGGGTGACCGCAGTGCCCGAGCGCGCCGCGGCCGCATACACCGTGCTCGGCTGGGACGTGGTCGGCCTCGACCGCGAGGTGGACGCGCTCGCGGCACGCGGGGTCGGGTTCTCGCGCTTCGACGGGATGGACCAGGACGACCGCGGCGTCTGGACCGCGCCCGACGGGACCCGTGTGGCCTGGTTCGCGGACCCCGACGGCAACACGCTCTCGCTCAGCGAAGCCCCGCGCGCCGGCTGACCGGAGCGCTCAGGCGTCGGGCTGCTCGGTGGCGTCGCCCTCGTCGTCGGCGCCGTGCTCCAAGCCCTTGCGGAACTCCTTCGACGCCTGCCCCATCGACCGGGCGAGCTTGGGCAGTTGCGAGCTCCCGAACAGCAGGGCCACCACTGCGAGCACGAGCAGGAACTCCCACCCGACGATCTCGCCGAGCACGGGCGTCACGGGGACCATGGGCGCTCACCTCCCGGATCGAGAGTGACCCGATTCCGTCAGCTTACGACCACCTACCCGTCCTCCAGCACGCGGCGACCCGCCTCGAACGTCGCCTCCTCCACCAGCGTCGCCGCCCGCGCGAACGCCTCGCCCGCCTGCCAGACCCGGTCAGTGAGGGCGAGGAGCCGGGCGCCCGCGTGGAGCGCGAGCTCGTCACGGCCCTCGGGGGCCACCTGGCCCGCCACCACCGCCAGGTGCGGGACGCCGGCGTCGGTCGCCCACTCGAGCACACCGCCGACCACCTTGCCGTCGAAGCTGGAGGCGTCGAGCCGGCCCTCACCGGTCACGACCAGGTCGACGCCCTCGAGCGCGGTCTCCAGCCCCGCGGCGCCGGCGACCACGTCGAAGCCCGGTTCGAGCTCGGCCCCGATCGCGGCCAGGCCCCCGGCGAGCCCACCCGCGGCGCCGGCTCCCGGCAGCCCGCGCACGTCGACCCCCGTCCGCTGCTCGTACTGGTCGGCGAGCCGCGCGAGGCGTCGGGTGAGCAGCTCGACCTGCGCCTCGCTCGCGCCCTTCTGGGGGGCGAAGACCGCCGCCGCGTCGAGGAAGGCGGTCGAGACGTCGTACGCCACCGTCACCGGGACCGACCCGAACGACCACCCGAGCGCTTCGAGCGCGGCCAGCCCACCGTCGGTCGTCGCGCTGCCCCCGACGCCGACGACGACACGGTGGGCGCCGGCGCGAAGGGCCGCGGCGATCAGCTCACCGGTGCCGCGCGTCGACGCGCGCAGCGGGTCCTTCCGGCGCGGCACCGAGCGCGAGGCCGCTGGCGCGCGCCATCTCCACGACCGCGACACCCCCCGGGAGCAGCGCCCACTCGGCCTGGACCGGATCCCCGAGCGGCCCGGTGACGGTCACCCGACGGCGCGATCCACCCCGCGCCGCGAGCAACGCGTCGAGGGTGCCTTCGCCCCCGTCGGCCAATGGCAACTCCGCCACGTCGTCGAAGCCCGCGCGCCGCGCGCCCGCAGCCATCGCCTCCGCCGCGGCGGCGGCGCTGAGCGTGCCCTTGAACTTGTCGGGGCTCACGAGTGCAGCAACCATCAGTCGATAGATTGACCGAGTCCCAGTCGCTCTGCACCACCGGAGACTTCGTGCTCGACCGCGTCCCGCTGCTCGAAAAGAACCTGGACGACTACGCGGGTGTCGTCGGGAACGACGTCGTCGAACGGATCCGGGAGCTCGCCGCGCCCCTGCGGGAGGCGCGGGTGCTCCACCTCAACGCGACCGCGTACGGCGGCGGCGTCGCCGAGCTGCTGGCGACCCACGTCCCCCTGCTCCGCAGTGTCGGCATCGACGCGGACTGGCAGGTGATGCACGGCAGCGACGAATTCTTCGCCGTCACCAAAGCGGTGCACAACGGCTTACAGGGCGCCGACATCGACTGGACCACCGCGATGCAGCGCATCTACCTGGAGAAGGTGCTCGACAACGCGCTGCTGCTCGAGGGCCACTACGACTACGTGGTCATCCACGACCCCCAGCCCGCAGCCATGCTCAGCTTCCTGCGCGAGCGCCTCGGCGGCCAGATGGGCGATACGACCTGGATCTGGCGCTGCCACATCGACCTCACCGACGCCAACCCCGCGGTGTGGGAGTTCTTCCGTCCGTTCGTCGAGCTGCACGACGCGTCGGTCTGGACCATGCCCGAATTCGTGCCGAAGTCGCTCGAGATGGCACACGTGCTGCATGCGCCGCCGTGCATCGATCCGCTCTCGGTGAAGAACCTCGAGCTGGCGATGCCGTTCTGCCAGGAGCTCACCCGCCAGTACGGCGTCGACGTGCACCGCCCGATCGTCTGCCAGGTCAGCCGCTTCGATCCGTGGAAGGATCCGGTCGGCGTGGTCGAGGCCTTCCGCCTCGTGCGCGAGCGAGTCCCCGACGCGCAGCTCGTGCTCGCGGGCTCGATGGCGACCGACGACCCGGAGGGGTTCCGGGTGTGGGACGAGACCGAGGCCGCGCGCGCCGGTGACCGCGACATCTATCTGCTGTCGAACTTGCACCAGGTCGGTTCGGTGCAGATCAACGCGTTTCAACGGATCGCCGACGTGATCCTCCAGAAGTCGCTGCGGGAGGGCTTCGGCCTCACCGTGAGCGAGGGCCTCTGGAAGGGACGACCCGTGATCGGTGGGCGCGCCGGCGGGATCAAGCTGCAGATCCGCGAGGGCTACGACGGCTACCTGGTCGACTCGGTCGAGGAGTGCGCGCAACGCACCGTCGACCTGCTCGCCGACCCCGTCGGCGCGGATGCGCTCGGCGCGCAGGGCAAAGAACACGTGCGCGAGAACTTCCTCTCGACGCGCGAGCTCGAGGACTGGCTGACCCTGTTCGGAGCCCTGCGCGCATGATGCTCGTCACGCACCGGGGCCCCTACCGGTTCTCGGTGCACGACGATGGTTCGTTCGCGTCCACGCGCGGTGCCGGGGGGATCGTGAGCGCGCTCCTGCCGCTCGTGAGCGGCAACGACACCGGCGAACGACAGGCCTGGGTGGCGGCCGCGATCGACGACGACGACCGGGCCGCGATCGCGGCCGGCGCGGTCGAGGTGCCCGGCATCGACCTCCACCTGCTCGACCTCGAACGCGGTCTGCACCGCAAGCACTACGACGTGATCTCGAACGCGGTGCTGTGGTTCCTGCACCACGGGCTGTTCGATCTCGCCCGCCGGCCACGCTTCGACCGCCACCTGCGTGAGGCGTGGGACGGTTACGTCGCGGTGAACGCCGCGTTCGCAAAGGCCATCACCGACGATGCCCAGAACGGCGAGCGGGTGCTGGTGCACGACTACCAGCTGGCGCTGGTGCCCGGCATCGTGCGGGTGGACCGGCCCGACCTGAAGATCACGCACTTCACCCACACCCCGTTCTGCGGACCCAACTCCATCCGGGTGCTGCCGACCGACATGGCCGAGGCGTTGTGCGGCTCCATGGCCGCAGTGCCGAGCGGGTTCCACACCGATCGGTGGGCACGCGCCTACGTGGCGTCGGCGACCGAGGTGCTCGGGAAACCTCCGACCGCCCCGTACGCGACGCCGCTGGGCCCCGACCCCACCGCACTCGCCGCGCTGGCGGCCTCGCCCGCGGCCAAGCGCGCCGCCGTCGAGCTCGACGAGCTGGTGGGCGACCGCAAGCTGGTGCTGCGCAGCGACCGCATCGACCTGTCGAAGAACATCGTGCGCGGGTTCCACGTGTACGACGAGCTCCTCGCCACCCGCCCCGAATGGCGCGACCGCGTCGTGTTCGTCGCCATGCTCAACCGGTCGCGCGAGAACCTGGCCGAGTACCTCGCCTACGAGCGGGAGGTCGACCAGGCGGCGGCGCGGGTGAACGACCGCTGGGGCACCGACGACTGGCAACCCGTCGTGGTCGACACGCGTGACGACTACGAGCAGACCATCGCCGGCTTCACCCGCTTCGACGCCCTCCTCGTGAACCCGGTGAAGGACGGCCTGAACCTCGTGGCCAAGGAAGGCCCGTTGCTCAACCGCCGCGACGGCGTGGTGCTCCTCTCGCCGGAGGCGGGTGCGTACGAGGAGCTCGCCGACGCGGTGCTGGCCATCCACCCGTACGACATCGAACAGGGCGCGCACGCCCTGCACACGGCACTCGCCATGCCCGATGACGAACGGACCCCGCGAGCGAGACGGCTGTGCGAGCTCGCCGAGGTGCACACGCCGCAGAGCTGGTTGCGCGAGCTGCTCAACCAGGCGCGCTGAGCGCGTCGCCGAGCGACTCCAGCATCTCCGCCAGGCCGGCCGGGCCGTCGACCACGACGTCGGCCCGTTGCACCTCGGGTGGGCTCTCGGGCGACGTCACTCCGATGCTCACGCCCTGGCGGAGTGCGCCGTCGCGTTCGAGCGCGTGCAACGCAGCGAAGGCGGGGAGATCGCCGGCGTCGTCCCCTGCGAACGCGGCCACCGATGCGCCGCGCGCCAGGTCGGCGACGGTGGTGCCCTTGTCGACAGGGACCGGCGGCCGCAGCTCGACCGCCATCCGCCCCCGCAACGGTGCCTCCAACCGCAGGCGGGTGGCGGCCTCGTGGGCCCACGCCACCGCCTCGGCCCCGCGGTCGGGCTGGGTGCGCCAATGGATGGTGACGGCCACACTCCCCTTGCGCTCCACCAGGAGCCCGGACAGCGCCTCGTCGGCCTCGTCGGCGGCACGCGCGATCGCGCCCACCCATGGCCGGACGCGGTCGTCGACCACCACCTCGCCGTCGACGATCCGTTCGAGGCCGTAGGCGCCGACGTAGCCCAACTCGTCGATGCCGAGCGCGTCCCGCAGGAACGCGGCGGGTCGCCCGCTCACCACAGCCACCGTCCGCAACACCGGCACGAGTCGCGCCAGTGCGGCGCGGGCCGCGGGGAGCACCGCGGCCGCGCCGGGGTCGCGGACGATCGGCGAGAGGGAGCCGTCGAAATCGGCGAAGAACGCGCTCGCGGCAGGATCGTCGACGAACGGTCGCAGCGCGGGCGGGAGGGCCACGACTTCCCCCTCCGGTGGCTACGCGGTGCCGATGATCACGAGGCAGTCGGCGTCCGACGCGCCCGCGGGCGGGTCGGAGGGGTACGGCTGCGCCTGCGCGCCGTTCCCGACGCCGTAGAGCGCGAGCAAGGCGCCCTCACGGTCGAACCCCTTGAGGCACTCGACCACCGTGCCGTCGCGTTGGCTGCTCAGGTTCGCCGGCGTCTGCAT
This sequence comes from uncultured Actinomycetes bacterium, assembly GCA_963819475.1. Classification (GTDB taxonomy): domain Bacteria; phylum Actinomycetota; class Acidimicrobiia; order IMCC26256; family DASPTH01; genus DASUAS01. The sequence continues at coordinate 919,981 of CAWFWE010000004.1, read as the reverse complement.
GTTGTACCCGGCGCTCTTGAGCTGGTCGGTCAGGATCTGGGCCCGACCCTGCACCCCCGACGCGTTGTAGACCTTGACCCGCACCTGCGCGGGCGGGCGCAGGGCGCTCGTCGTCGACGAGCTGCCCGGCCGACCGGTGGGTGGGGTCGTGCTGGTGACGGTGGCGACGCTGGTGCTGGGACCGCTGTCGTCGAGGATCTGCAAGCCGACGATGCCGAGGATCACGGCCAGACCGACGACGATCGCCCCGCGCGCGCCGGGGGACGCCCCCGGAGCCCGTGAGGAACCGCCGCCGCGCGGGGCGGTCACCGCGACCCCGGATCCGCCTGACGGCCTTCCAGGCGCTCACGCCTGCGTCGGTCACGTTCACGGCGGACCCGCTTCACGGTGAGAGGGTCGTAGTCGTACGCCTCGGGCACGTCGACGAGGTGCCGGAGGATCTCGTAGTACCGGGTCGCAGAGACCCCGAGCTCGGTGCGGATCGCAGCCTCCTTCGGTCCGGGGCGACTCCACCAGCCCCGCTCGAAGTCGAGAATGGCACGATCGCGCCGCGAGAGGCCCATCAGGCCCGGATCCTCGTCCCCCGACCATCCAGGGTCAAGCATTTCGGGTTTCTGACGGTCCGATTTCGGGCGTCTGTCCGGTCCGGGACGGGCCGGGATCAGACGATGACGCTGCGGATGACCTCCCCGGCCTCCATGGCGCGGAAGGCCTCGTTCACCTCGTCGAGGGAGATGTGGCGCGAGACCATCGAGCCGACGTCGAGACGCCCGGTCTCGACCAGCTGCACGAAGCGCGGGAAGTCGCGCCGCACCTGGGCCGAACCGTACATGCACCCGAGGAGCTGCTTGTTACCGGCGAAGAGCGACATCGCCGGGAAGGTCACCTGGGCGTCGAAGCGGGCCATGCCGACGACCACCGCGGTACCGCCCCGGCGAGCGACCTCGTAGGCCTGCAGGATCGTCTCCGGGAGCCCGATCACCTCGAACGCGTAGTCGGTGCCGCGACCGCCGGTGGCGGCACGGATCTGCTCCACCGGATCGCCCTCGGTGGGGTCGATCAGGTCGGTGGCGCCGAACTGCTCCGCGGTCTTGCGCTTCAGCTCCACCGGGTCGACCGCGAAGATCCGTGACGCGCCGGCGATGCGAGCGCCCTGGAGCACGGACTGGCCCACGCCGCCGCACCCGATCACCGTCACCGTCGAGCCGGGCCGGATCTGCGCGGTGTTGAGCGCGGCGCCGACACCGGTGGTGACGCCGCACCCGATGAGCGCCAGCTGTTCGGCGGGGAGATCGCTCTCCACCTTCACCAGCATCGACTCGTCGACGGTCATCTCCTCGGCAAAGGTGCCGAGCCCACTCATCCCGATCACGCTGCTGCCGTCGGCGCGCGTGCCCTTCGACACCATCGAGTGTGCGCCCATCTGCTCGCACAGCTGCGACTGGTCGCGCAGGCAGAAGAAGCAGTTGCCGCACGCGGGGACGAAGGATGCGATCACGCGGTCGCCCTTGGCCACGCGGGTGACCTCGTTGCCCACCGACAGCACCGTGCCCGCCCCCTCGTGCCCGAGGATGGCCGGCGGCGGCAGTGGCACGTTGCCGTTGGCCATGCTCAGGTCGGAGTGGCAGACACCGCTCGCGTCGATGTGCACGAGGACGTCACGCGGGCCCATCGTCGCGGCGGCCACCTCCTCGACGACCATCGGCTCGTTGTATCCCGTGAGGATCGCGGCTCTCATGGTTCCCCCTCGTCGACGTTGCGGCTGGGACTCGCGAGCCGGGTGTCGGATTCGAACCGACGACATCTTCTTTACAAGAGAAGTGCTCTGCCACCTGAGCTAACCCGGCGAACCACGAAAGGCTATCCCGCGCGCCGACGCGCGATCTCGGTACACGCGACCGCGGCGGCCGCGCTGACGTTCAACGATGCGATGTGACCGCGCATCGGGATCGATGCGACGACGTCGCAGCGCGCCCGCGCGAGGCGCGACAGCCCGCGACCCTCGGCACCGAGGACGAGCACCAGGGGGGCATCGGCGACGGTCAGATCGAACAGCGACTGCTCACCGTCGGCGTCGAGACCTGCGCACCAGACGCCCGCGCGGCGAGCGCGGTCGAGCGCGCCCGGGATGCCGGACACGAACGCGATGGGCAGGTACTCGATCGCGCCGGCCGCCGCCTTCGCCACCGCGGGTGTGAGCCCGACGGCGCGATGGGTGGCGAGCACCAGCCCGGACGCGCCCGCGGTCTCGGCGCTCCGCATCACCGCGCCCAGGTTCTGCGGGTCGGTGACGCCGTCGAGCGCGACGAGGAAGGCGCGCGGGTCGTCGAGGAGATCGTCGAGGTCCGAGGTCGGCACCGGCGCCGCGAACGCGACGACCCCCTGGGGCGCGCCGGTGCGGGCCCGGCGCTCGATCTGGTCGGTGGGCACCCGCCGGATCCGCACCCCGGCTCCCTCGGCGAGGGCTGCGATCTCGGCGACGACCGGCGCATCGCCGGCGTCGGTCGAGAGCCAGAGGTCGTGCACCCGCCGCCGTCCGGCAACCAGGAGCTCCCGTACCGCCTGACGCCCCTCGACCTGCTGGCCGAGATCACGCCGTTCCCGCTTGGGCTCGGCCGGGCGTCGCCGGGCGTCGCGGTGGCCGCCGCGGCCGCTCATCGGTGCCAGATGGTGCCGCCGGGCGTGTCCTCCAGCTTGATGCCGCGAGCCGCGAGCTCGTCGCGGATCTGGTCGGCCCGCGCGAAGTCGCGCGCGGCACGCGCCTCGTCGCGCTCGCGCACGAGCGCGTCGATGGCGGCGCCGTCGGCAGGGGTCGCGTCGTCGGCCAGGTCGAGGCCGAGGACCGCGCTCACCTCCCGGATCGCAGCCACCAGCGTTCCCGCCCGGGCGTCGTCGCCGTCGTCGATGAGACGGTTCGCATCCCGCGCCGCCTCGAAGAGCACCGCCAGCGCGTGCGCGGTGTCGAAGTCGTCGTCCATCGCGGCGCGGAACCGGTCGAGCGTCGCGGCATCGGCGCTCGAGCCGGCGGCGATCCCCGAGGTGTCGGCGCGCCGGAACAGCGCGTCCAGGCGCTCGATCGCCTTGGCCGCGGCGGTCAGCTCCGCGGGACCGAGATCGGCGGCACGCCGGTAGTGCGTCTGGAGCATGGCCAGCCGGACGGCGCGGGCGTCGAAGTCGGCCAGCGCCTCGTCGACGGTGGTGAAGTTCCCGAGCGACTTCGACATCTTGTCGCCGCCGATCGTCACCAGGCCCGAGTGGATCCAGTGACGGGCGAAGTCGTGGCCGGCGGCACCCGCCTGCGCCCGCTCGTTCTCGTGGTGCGGGAACGTGAGGTCCTCACCGCCGCCGTGCAGGTCGAAGCCTTCGCCGAGCAGGTCGAGCGCCATCGCCGAGCACTCGATGTGCCACCCCGGCCGGCCGCGGCCCCAGGGCGAGTCCCACGCCGGCTCGCCGGGCTTGGCCGCCTTCCAGAGCGCGAAGTCCATGGGGCTGCGCTTCGCCTCGTCGACGTCGACCCGCGCGCCGGCCGACTCGCGCAGCTCCTCCAGCGAACGGTGAGGCAGCGCGCCGTACCCGACGAAGCTCTCGACGTCGAAGTAGACGCCCTGATCGGGCACCTCGTACGCGTGCCCCCGGTCGACCAGCTCACCGATGAGTCGGAGCATGCGGTCGATGTATTGGGTGGCGTGGGGACGGTGGTCGGCCTCGCGCACGCCCAAGCGGGCCATCTGGTCGAAGTACACCGTCTCGTACTCGCGGGCAACGTCCGACTCGGTCCGGCCTTCGCGTGCGGCCCGGGCGATGATCTTGTCCTCGACGTCGGTCACGTTGCTCACGTACGTCACCTCGAACCCCGCCCACTCGAGGTAGCGGCGAATGGTGTCGAAGGCGACCGCGGTGCGCGCGTTGCCGATGTGCGGCGAGTCGTAGACCGTCGGGCCGCACACGTACATCGACACTCGACCCGGTTCGCGCGTCGTCAGCTCGACGGTGTCGCGGAGGAGCGTGTCGCGGATGCGAACCATGGCGGATCGAGGGTAGTGGTCGGCCGCGCGCGGCTCAGTCGGTTTCCAACAGGGCGACGGCCCAACACGCGATGCCTTCGGCGCGGCCGACCGCGCCGATGCCCTCGCCCCGCTTGGGCGTCACCGACACGAACGCGCCGTCGAGCGCCGCCGTGAGATTGGCGGCAATGGCCGCCAGGTGCGGCGCCAGACGCGGCCGCTCGGCGTTGATGACGACGTCGACGTTCACGACCCGCCATCCGGCGGCACGGGTGCGCTGCACCACGTCGCGCAGCAGCTCGATCGACGAGGCTTCGCGGTAGGCGTCGTCCGACGCCGGGAACAGGGCGCCGAGGTCGGGCAGGCCGGCCGGCCCGAGCAGGGCGTCGGCGACCGCATGGCACACCGCGTCGGCATCCGAGTGCCCGGCCAACCCGAAGCCGGGACCGTCGACGGTGACGCCGCCGAGCACGAGCGACCGCGACGACGAGCCCGGGTCGGCGAACGGGTGCACGTCGTACCCGAGGCCCACGCGGATGTTCACGCTCACGACACCACCACCATTGGTCGTTCGCTACTCGCCGGGATACCCGGCTCGCTCACGCTCACGACACCACCATTGGTCGTTCGCTACTCGCCGGGATACCCGGCTCGCTCACGCTCACGACACCACCATTGGTCGCTCGCTACTCGCCGGGATACCCGGCTCGCTCACGCTCACGACACCACCATTGGTCGCTCGCTACTCGCCGGGATACCCGGCTCGCTCACGCTCACGACACCACCATTGGTCGCTCGCTACTCGCCGGGATACCCGGCTCGCTCACGCTCACGACACCACCATTGGTCGCTCGCTACTCGCCGGGATACCCGGCTCGCTCACGCTCACGACACTTCGAGCAGCGCGGCGGCGATCATGAGGTCGGCGGGCCCGGTCACCTTGAGGTTCCGCGGGTCGCCGGGCACCACCACGACGGTGCCGCCGATCGCCTCCACCAGCGCGGCGTCGTCGGTGGCATCGCCGCCCGACGCGTGCGCGGCGCGCAGGATGGCGGCGTCGAACGCCTGAGGCGTCTGCACCGTCACCAGACCCACCCGGTCGACGGTCGCGGTGACGCGCACGTCCTCGACGCGCTTCAGGGTGTCGGCCACCACCAGGCCCGGGACCGCGCCGTCGGCGCCACCTCGCACCGCGCCGATCACGGCGCCGAACAGGTCGACGGTCGCCAGCGGGCGCGCGGCGTCGTGCACGACGACGATCTCCGCGGTCGTCGGCACCGCGGCGAGACCGGCGCGCACCGACTCGGCGCGGGTCGCGCCGCCGGTGGTCAGCGCATCGACCTCGGCGCCCTCCCAATCGCTGGCGTCGGGCACAACGAGCACCACCGCGTCACACGCCTCCGACGCCGTCGCGACCGCGTGGTCGACGAGGCGCGCGCCGCCGAGGTCGGAGAACTGCTTCGGGCCGCCGAAGCGTTCGCCCCACCCGGCGGCGACGATCACCGCCCACACACGTGCCTCAGGCATCCGCAGGCGCCGCCTACTTCTTCGCGGCGGCCTTCTTGGCCGGCTTCTTGGCCGGCTGGTCCTCGCCCTTGAGCACCGCGTCGAGACGGGCCTCGGCGGCCTCCTCGTCGACGTTGAGCGCGAACGTGAGCTCCGACACCAGGATCTGGCGCGCCCGCGCCAACATACGCTTCTCGCCCGCCGACAGGCCCTTGTCCGCCTCCCGGATGGAGAGGTTCCTCACGACCTCGGCCACCTGGTAGATGTCGCCGCTCTTCAGCTTCTCGACGTGGTTCTTGAACCGTCGCGACCAGTTCGTGGGCATGCGGGCCTCCTTCTTGCGAAGGACCGCGAACACCTCTTCGACCTCTTCGTCGTTGATGACCTCGCGGAGGCCGATCTCCTCGGCGTTGTCGGCCGGCACCATCAGCGTCAGGTCGCCGTAGGCGAGACGCAGGACGAGGTAGTCGCGCTTCTCCCCGAAGGCTTCCTTCTTCTCCCGACGCTCGATCGTGGCCGCGCCGTGGTGGGGGTAGACGACCTTGTCGCCGACGTCGAACGTCATGACTCTCCTCGCGGCTGCAGTGAACCCTGTGCAGGGGACGGCCCGTGGACACGAGCCGGAAATCGACCGGAGAGCCAGGATACCAGAGGCCCGCAGATGCTCTCCCGCCGGCACCGGCCGCCGGCGCATGCTCACCCACCTCCCGAGCCACCGTGACTACGCTCTGCGGGCACCATGCCGGAACGCCGCATCCTCGAGACGACGCAGCTGCTCGGAGCGCTGCCGCCCGACACGCTCGAAACGCTTCGTCAGCAGGCCACCATCCGCACGGTGGCCCGCAACGAGGTCCTCTTCCGCCAGGGTGAGGACTCGTCCGAGCTCTACGGCATCGTCAACGGGCGCATCGCCATCCTCACCCGTTCGCCCGATGGACGCGAGTCGCTCGTGGCCGTGCTCGACGAGGGTTCGTTGTTCGGCGAGCTCGGACTGTTCGACGAAGGGCCGCGGTCCGCCGACGCACGCGCGCTCGAGGAGAGCAACGTCCTCGTGCTCAGCTACGAGGCGGTCCGGAACGCGATCGACGAGCACCCGACGCTGCTCTGGGTGATCGTGCGCCTGCTGGCGCGGCGGTTGCGCAACACCGACGATTCGCTCGCCGACGCGGTGTTCCTCGACGTGCCCGCGCGCACGGCGAAGCGCCTGCTCGAGATCGCGGGCGACGCCGACCAGTTCCGGCTGCCGATGACCCAGGAGGACCTCGCCGGCCTCGTGGGCGCCAGCCGCGAGCGCGTGAACAAGGCGCTCTCGCTGTTCACCCGCCTCGGCTGGATCGAGGTCGAGGGCCGCAACCGCTACAAGATCCTCGACCGCCAGGCGCTGCACGAGCGCGCCACCCTCTGACCCGCCGCGATCGAACCGCCGCGAGCCGGGTATCCCGGCTCGCGGTGAGTGAGCCGTCGACGAGGGTCAGTCCGGCAACAGGAAGGCGAGGACGCGCCGCCAGGCGTCGGCCGCGTCGTCGGCCCGGTGCGCGGGCCGCTCGGGCGCGTGCACGAACCCGTGGTCGGCCTCGGGGTACACGACGATCTCGCAGTCGGGCCGGTTCGCCCACGCCGCGCGGAGCGCCTCGATGTCGGCCTCCGGCGTATAGGGATCGCTCCCGCCGAAGATGGCGAGCGTCGGGCAGACGTCGGCGGCGGTGTCGAGCGGTTGGTGCGTGTGCGGGCCGACCCAGTCGTCCGGGACCCGGATCATCCCGTAGAAGGCCACCGCACGGTCGAAGCGTCCCGTCGCCGCCGCCTTGAGCACCTGCATGCCCCCCATGCAGAAGCCCAGCACGCCGACCTCGCGCACGTCGTCGTTCACCACGAGGTAGTCGGCCGCGGCCTCGAGGTCACCGATCTGCAGGTCGTCGTCGAGCTGCGCGACGTACGCCATGCGCGCCGAGGGGTCCGCCTCCGCCCGCACCTCGACCGGCGCCCGGGCGAACGGCTCGGGCGCGCACACCGCGAACCCGTGGGTGGCGAGACGACGGCACAGGTCGTCGAACAGCGGGCGAACCCCCATGATGTCGGGGTGCACCACGAGCCCGGCGACGGGCATGCCGTCGGGCCGGGCGTGGATGGCGTCGACCGAGGCGCCGTCGGGCCCCTTGAGCACGATGTGCTCGACGTCGACTTCCTGCGTTCCGGGTGTCAGCTCCGCCATGTCACACGTACCGTTCCAGGATCGAGGTCTCGGCCAGGCGGGACAGGCCCTCCTTGATGGCGCGGGCACGGACCTCGCCCACGCCGTCGACCTCGGTGAGGTCGGCCAGTCCCGCCCGCATGATCTTCTGCAGGTTCGAGAAGCGCCCGACGACATGGTCGGACACGAGCTCCGGCAGCCGCGGGATCTTGTGCAGCAGCCGGAAACCGCGCGGTTGGAGCGCGCCGTCGATCCCGATCTCGGGGTCGAGGTGCAGCACCGACGCCACCTGGTTGAGGTCGAGGAGGTCCTCGTCCTCCAGGTCGGACAGGAGGCGCATCGCGTTGACCAGCTCGAAGTCGCCGGTCGACTGGAAGTAGTCCTTGGCGACCAGGCGCCGGTCCTCCTCGACCCCCACCACGAGCTCCTCGAGCTGCAGCATCACCAGGCGCCCGTCGGCACCGAGCTCGATGACGTAGCCCTCGATCTCCTCGGCGATGCGACGCACCATCTCCGCCCGCTGCAACACGGTGGCGACGTCGCGCACGGTCACGAGATCCTCCACCTCGAGCGCCGACAAGGAGCTGCTGACCGCATCGAGCCGGGCTTTGTACCGCCCGAGGATCTGGAGCGCCTGGTCGGCACGCGCCAGCACGCGCGGGATGGGCTCGAGCGTGTGCTTCTCGCCCCGCCGGTGGATGGCGACCAGCGACATGTCCTCCGACACCGTGATCACCGGCACGTCGAGCTGGCGGGCGACGCGCTCGGCGGTGCGGTGGCGGGTGCCGGTCTCCGAGGTGGGCACGTTGGGATCGGGGACGAGGTGCACGTTGGCGCGGGCGACGCGCGACGTGTCGAACGCGAGGATGATCGCGCCGTCCATCTTCGCCAGCTCCGACAGGCGTTGGGGCGTGAACTCGGCGTCGAGCAGGAAGCCGCCGGAGCACACCGAGAGCACCTCGGGCCCGTCGCCCACGACGATCAGCGCGCCCATGCGCGCCTGCAGGATGCGGTCGAGGCCCTCGCGCAGCTGCGTGCCCGGCGCCACCAGTCGGAGGGCGCGCATCATGGCTTCCGATCGCGGTGGGGCGGGCACGACGGGCTCTACCTCTACCTCTCGGCTCTCGGCTCTCGGTGCTCGGCGAGGCGACCAAGATAGCCGAGGTCCCGCCGTGCTCCCCGGGTGTCACCCGGCGGGGATCAACGCCTGTTCCACTGCGTGACCCACGCTGCTGACCGGTACCACCTCCAGGCCCGGCGCCGCGCGCGACGTCGCGCGCGCCCTTCGGGATGACCGCCCGCGTGAAACCCAGCCGCGCCGCTTCGAGGAGGCGACGCTCCAGCTGCGGCACCGACCGCACCTCACCTCCCAGGCCGAGCTCGCCGATGGCCACCGTGTCGCGCGTGACCGCGGCCCCGAGCTGCGCCCCGGCGACCGCGAGGGCGAGCGCGAGGTCGAGGCCACGCTCAGTGACACGCAAGCCGCCGGCCACGCTCGCATACACGTCGGCGCTGGTGGACTTCACGCCCGCGTGCTGCTCGAGCACCGCGAGGAGCATCGCCAGCCGCCCCGACTCCATGCCCGACGCCGACCGGCGCGGCACCGGCGCGCCGGTGCGCATCACGAGCGCCTGCACCTCCACCAGGATCGGCCGCGCCCCCTCGAGCACGGCGGCGACCGCGGAGCCGGGCACGCCGGGCCGGCGATCGACGAGGAAGCGCGCCGACGCGTCGGGCACGTCGACCAGGCCCCGCGCGGTCATCTCGAACAGCCCCACCTCGCGTGTGCCGCCGAACCGGTGCTTGAGCGCGTGCACCGCCCGCAGCGAGTGGCCGCGGTCGCCGTCGACCGAGAGCACGGTGTCGACCATGTGCTCGAGCACGCGCGGGCCCGCGACCGTGCCTTCCTTGGTGACGTGCCCGACGAGCACCGTGGACAGCGCGCGCTCCTTCGCCTGCTGCACGAGCCGGTACGCGCAGTCGCGCACCTGGGTGACCGACCCCGGCGCGCCGGGGAGGTCGGGATCGACGACGGTCTGGATGGAGTCGAGGGCGAGCACCTCGGGCCCGACCGCGTCGACGTGGGCGAGGACGTGCGGCAAGGACGTCTCCGCCACCACGAGCAGGTCGCCTGCCAGCGCGCCCACGCGCTCGGCCCGCATCCGCACCTGCGCGCACGACTCCTCGGCGGTGACCAGGAGGCAGGTGATGCCGGCCCCGGCCATGCGCCCGAGCGCCTGCAGCAGTAGCGTGCTCTTGCCCAGGCCGGGCTCGCCTGCGAGCAACGACACCGACCCCGGCACCAGCCCGCCTTCCAGCACACGGTCGAGCTCGTCGACCCCGGTGGGCACGGGCACCGCGACGCGGGCGTCGACGTCGCCGATGGGCAGCGGACCACCGGCCGCGGCGCGGACCGGCGCCGACCGGACGCCGGCCGTCGCCCGCGCCACGTCGACTTCCTCGACCAGCGTGCCCCACGCGTCGCACGCGGGGCACCGCCCCAGCCACCGCGGTGACTCACCCCCGCACTCCGAGCACCGGTGCACCGTTCGCGTCCTCATGCCGGGACCGTACGACGGGGGTACGACACTCATGGACCGGTCGAACCGGTAGGTTCCCCCGGTGGCGCCGCTCGTGGTGGGGTTCGATCTCGACATGACCCTGGTCGACTCCCGTCCGGGGATCGCGGCGACGCTCGTCGCGCTGCAGGCGGAGACGGGGGCCCCGGTGGCCGGCGACGACATGCTCGACGCGCTGCTCCGGCGCAACCTCGACCTCGAGTTCGGCGAGCGCTTCGACGCCGCCGATGCCGTCCGCTGGGCCGACCGGTTCCGGGAGCTCTACGTGGAGCACGGCGTGCCCGGCACCGCGCTGCTCCCCGGGGCGCGGGGTGCGCTCGACGCGGTCCACGAAGCCGGCGGGCGGGTCGTCGTGGTCACGGCCAAGTACGAGCCCAACGCCCGGCGCTGCCTCGACCAGGTGGGGCTCGCGGTCGGCGTCCACGTCGACGCGGTGTTCGGGTGGCGCTACGCCGACGGCAAGGCCGACACGCTGCAGGACCAGGGCGCCGCGGTCTACGTGGGCGACACGCCCAACGACGTGCGGGCGGCGCTGCGGGCCGGTGCCCACATGGTCGGCGTCACGACAGGTCCGCACCCGGCGGCGGAGCTGCGCGCCGCCGGCGCGACGACGGTGCTGGAGTCGCTGCTGTCGTTCCCGCGCTGGCTCGCCGGCCACGCCTAGCGCCACGGCGCCGCCGCCGGCCCGGCCACAGCATCACCAGCACCGCCAGCGCGACCAACACCACGGCGACGACGACCAGCACGACCCGCTGCGTGTCGAGCACCGAGCTCGACGTGTCGACCCCGGTCGTCTTGCCGCTGACGCCCTGCACCGTCGTCGCCCGCCCCGGCAGGTCGATCGCAAGCTTCAACCGAAACGAGTCGCGGAGGGCGGCGAGCAAGGACTGGTCGATGGCGTTCACGTCGACCTGCTGGTTGGTGAGCGCGGCAACCACGTCGGGATCGGTGGCCAGGCCCGTCTGGAGGGTCTGGAGGTCGAGCGTGCCGCGGGCCGAGTAGCTGGTGGAGAAGAGACCGCGGTCGCGCGTGACGGTGACGTCGCGCAGCGGGCCGGTGGTGCCGCTGATCTCGCGCATGATGCCGGGGACCTGCGCCGGCGAGCTGAACGGCTTGGTGAGCACGAGCTGGGCGGAGCCGTAGGCGGCCCGGGCCCACGGCTGCACCGTCCAGCCCGCCCGGGTGAGGTCACCGAGGCGCACTCGGTCCTCGAGCTTGCCGCCGCCCGCCTCGGCCGCCGTGACCGCGTCGGGGTCGAGGACCGCGGTGACGGTGACGACGCCGCTGCCGTCGTCGTGCATCTTGATCGACACCGTCGTGTCGACCTTGCACGCGACGGCGACGAACGCCACGGCCAACGCGACGAGGACCAGCCGCAAGCGGCCGGTCCTCGAACGTGTGACGAGGGATGGAGAAGTGCTCAGCCTTCCGAACCGCTACCGGCGAGCTCGACCGGCGGCGGCTCGATCCCCTCGATCGCCCGGAAGACGATCTCGTCGTCGAGCGCGTCGACCACGATCGTCTCGCCGGCGTGGAATTCCTTCCACAGGATCTTCTCCGAGAGCGGGTCCTCGATCATGCGCTGGATCGCCCGACGCAGCGGCCGCGCCCCCAGCGCAGGGTCGTAGCCCTTCGCCGCGAGCAGCAGCTTGGCGTCGGTGGTGAGCTCCAGGCCGAGACCCTGGCTCTCCAGCTGCGAGACGACGCGCTTGATCAGCAGGTCGACGATCTCGGTGACCTCTTCCCGGGTGAGCTCGTTGAAGACGATCACCTCGTCGATGCGATTCAGGAACTCGGGCCGGAAGCTGCGCTTCAGGTCCTCGTGCACCTTCTCCTTCATCTTCTCGTAGGTGACGGCCTCGTCGGCCTTGCCGAACCCGACCGCGGCCTTGCGCAGGTCGGCGGTCCCGAGGTTCGAGGTCATGATGATCACGGTGTTCTTGAAGTCGACCGTGCGGCCCTGGGCATCGGTCAACCGGCCGTCCTCCAGGATCTGGAGGAGCGTGTTGAAGACGTCCGGATGGGCCTTCTCGATCTCGTCGAAGAGCACCACCGAGAAGGGCTTGCGCCGCACGGCCTCGGTGAGCTGACCACCTTCGTCGTAGCCGACGTAGCCGGGAGGCGAACCGACCAGCCGCGACACCGTGTGCTTCTCCATGTACTCGCTCATGTCGAGCTGGATCAGCGCGCTCTCGTCACCGAAGAGGAACTCGGCGAGCGTCTTGGCGGTCTCCGTCTTCCCGACGCCGGAGGGGCCGAGGAAGATGAACGAGCCCGACGGGCGCTTGGGATCCTTGAGGCCGGCCCGGGTGCGCCGGATCGACTGCGACACCGCCTTGATGGCGGGCTCCTGGCCGATGATCCGCTTGTGCAGCTCGTCCTCCATGCGGAGCAGCTTGGCGGTCTCCTCCTCGGTGAGCTTGTAGACGGGGATGCCCGTCCACAGCGCCAGCACCTCGGCGATCGACTCCTCGGTGACCTCGTTGAAGAGGTCGACGCCCTCGGCGCGCCACTCGGTCTCCTTGGCCTCCCGCTGCTCGAGGAGCGCCTTCTCGTCGTCGCGGAGCTTCGCGGCGCGTTCGAACTGCTGCGCCTCGATGGCGGACTCCTTCTCGCGACGCGTGTTCGCGATCTGGTCCTCGAGCTCCCGGTAGTCGGGCGGTGCCTGCATGCGACGGATGCGCAGGCGCGAACCCGCTTCGTCGATGAGGTCGATCGCCTTGTCGGGGAGGTGGCGGTCGGAGATGTAGCGGTCGGCGAGGTTCGCCGCGGCCACGAGCGCCTGGTCGGTGATGGTGACCCGGTGGTGCTGCTCGTAGCGGTCGCGCAGACCCTTGAGGATCTCGATGGTGTGCGCGACGGTCGGCTCCTCGACCTTGATGGGCTGGAAGCGCCGCTCGAGCGCGGCGTCCTTCTCGAGGTGCTTGCGGTACTCGTCGAGCGTGGTCGCGCCGATGGTCTGGAGCTCACCGCGGGCGAGCATCGGCTTGAGGATGCTGGCGGCGTCGATCGCGCCCTCGGCGGCACCCGCGCCGACGAGCGTGTGCAGCTCGTCGATGAACAGGATGATGTCGCCGCGGGTGCGGATCTCCTTCAGGACCTTCTTGAGGCGCTCCTCGAAGTCGCCGCGGTAGCGGGAGCCCGCCACCAGCGCGCCGAGGTCGAGCGTGTAGAGCTGCTTGCCGACCAGGGTCTCGGGCACCTCGCCGCCGACGATGTCGGTGGCCAGGCCCTCGACGATGGCGGTCTTGCCCACGCCCGGCTCGCCGATGAGCACGGGGTTGTTCTTGGTGCGGCGCGACAGCACCTGCATGACGCGCTCGATCTCCTTCTCGCGCCCGATGACCGGGTCGAGCTTCTTGTCGCGCGCGAGCTGCGTGAGGTTGCGGCCGAACTGGTCGAGCACGAGCGAGCCGCCCTGGGTGGTCTCGGGCGAGGCGCCGCCGCCCTGCGGCGAACCTTCCTTCGCACCCGCGTAGCCCGACAGCAGCTGGATGACCTGCTGGCGCACGCGCGAGAGATCGGCGCCGAGCTTGACGAGCACCTGCGCGGCGACGCCTTCTCCTTCGCGGATGAGCCCGAGGAGGATGTGCTCGGTTCCGATGTAGTTGTGGCCGAGCTGAAGCGCTTCGCGCAGCGAGAGCTCGAGGACCTTCTTGGCGCGGGGAGTGAACGGGATGTGACCCGACGGCGCGGTGCCGCCGTGGCCGATGATCTCTTCGACCTGCGCGCGCGCACGGCTTCGAGAGAGATGCCGAGCGATTCGAGCGCCTTCGCGGCGACGCCCTCGCCTTCGTGGATCAGGCCGAGGAGGATGTGCTCGGTTCCGATGTAGTTGTGATTGAGCAGGCGCGCTTCCTCCTGCGCCAGGACGACCACTCGGCGGGCTCGATCGGTAAAGCGTTCGAACACGGTTGGAATCCGCCTCTCCTCGTTCGGATGAACGTGTTTTCAGTGTAATCGGCGCCGCTCGGGGTGCTCCCGCGCATCACGGGATGATCGGCATGCGGGCGCCGGTCGGTAAGGGTGAAACATCGGCCGGCTTGGAGAATGTTCCCGAAGCTGCGTAGCGTGAAGGCATGAAGGGGCCGGGAGAACCGTTGCGGCCGCCGGCGCCCTCGGAATTGGCTGACGACCTGCCGTCGCTCCCCGACGACCTGGCGCGGATCGAGCAGGCCCTGAGGGATTCGGTCAGAACGCCCGATCCGTTCCTCGCCGAGGTCGCCACCCACCTCATCGGGGCCGGCGGGAAGCGCCTCCGCCCCACCCTGACGCTCTGCGCGTCGTACGCGAGCACCGACGGTGCGGCCCGGCCCGGCGTGCCCGACGCGGTCACCGGCGCCGTCGCCTGCGAGCTCGTGCACCTCGGGTCGCTGTACCACGACGACGTCATCGACGAGGCCGTCACCCGGCGGGGCGTCCCGAGCGTGAACGCCCGCTGGAGCAACATCGTCGCAATACTGGCGGGCGACTTCCTCCTGGCGCGCGCCTCGTCACTCGCCGCGTCGCTCGGGGCCGACGTCGCCTCGTTGCTGGCGGCCACCATCGGCGAGCTGTGTCGCGGGCAGGTCTTGGAGCTGCAGCACCTGTTCGACGTCGACCGCTCCGAGGAGGAGTACTCCTCGGCCATCGAGGGGAAGACCGCGGCGCTGTTCGCGACGTCGTGCCGGATCGGCGGCATGGTGTCGGGCGTCAGCGATCCCACCCTCGACGCGCTCACCCGGTTCGGCCGCCACCTCGGGATGTGCTTCCAGATCGTCGATGACGTCCTCGACCTCTCGTCGACCGACGCCGCACTCGGGAAGCACGCCGGCCAGGACCTCCTCGAGGGCATCTACACGCTGCCGGTCATCTACATGCTGCGCGAGTCGGGCGATCTGCGCGAGCTGCTCGGCGGGCCGCTCGACCCCGACCAGCTCGACGACGCCCGAGCGATCGCGCTGGGCACGCTCTCCACCGGCTCGACCGCGGTCGACGTCGCCCTGGGTGTGGCGCGCGACCACGCGGTGAAGGCCGGCGACGCCCTGGAGGGGGCCGACGGCCTCGATCCTGGCGTCTGCCGGACCCTCGGTCGCCTCGTCGACGGGCTCGTCAGCCGCGAGAGCTGACCCCCGGTCGCCGGCTAGCGATTTCGTTCGTGGACGATGCGCAGACCCTGGAGGGTGAGCCACGGCTCGAAGTGCTGGATGGTGCGGGAGTGCGGCATGATCAGCTCCGCCAGGCCTCCCGTCGAGACGACCGTCGACGGCCCCAGCTCGGCTTCGAAGCGGTCGACGATGGCGTCGACCTGACCGCTGAAGCCGTACACGGCGCCGGACTGGATGGCTTCGATGGTCGACTTCCCGATCACGTTCTTGGGCGCGACGAGCTCCACCCGCCGCAGCGCGGCCGCGGCGCGAACAGCGCGTCGAGCGAGATCTCGATGCCGGGGAAGATCGCGCCGCCGAGGTACTCCCCCTTCGCGCTCACCGCGTCGACGGTGTTGGCGGTGCCGAAGTCGACGACGATCGTCGGGCCGCCGTAGAGGTCGTACGCGCCGACCGCGTTCGCGATGCGGTCGGCGCCGACGTTGCGAGGCTCGTCGTAGAGGATCGACATCCCGGTGCGTACACCGGGCTCGAGCACCAGCGCCTCGTACCCGAAGTACCGCTCGGTCATCTCGCGCAGAGCGGCGGTGACGCGCGGCACGCCCGACGCGATCACCACGCCCGACACGTGCGCGTCGAACGAGAAGCCGTGGAACCCGAGGAATTGCTGGAACATCAGCGCCAGCTCGTCGGACGTCCGCTCGGCCACGGTGGCGATGCGCCAGTGGTCGACGAGCTCGCGGTCGGAGAACAAGCCGATGACGGTCTGGGTGTTGCCGCAGTCGATGGCCAACAGCATGGCTACGCCTCCTCGTGGGCGGGCGCGTCGGGCCGCAGATCGAACGCGAGGTCGAGCGCCGGCGCCGACTGCGTGACGACGCTGGTGGAGATGAGATCGGCGCCCGCGTCGGCGTAGGCGCGCACGTTGTCGAGGGTCACGCCGCCGGACACCTCCACGAGGAAGCCCGCCGGCGCGGTGGTGCGGGCCATCGACACGCAGGCGCGCACGATCTCGGGGGTCATGTTGTCGAGGAGGACCATCGTCGCCCCGGCCGCGATCGCCTCCTGCACCTGCGCCGGGCGGTCACACTCGACCTCCACGGTGCGCCCCGGCCACAGCGCCCGGGCCCGGGCGACGGCCGCGGTGATACCCAGGCCGGCAAGGTGGTTGTCCTTCACGAGCACGAACTCCGAGAGCGAGCCTCGGTGGTTCACGCCACCCCCGGCGCGCACCGCCGCCTTCTCGACCGCCCGGAGCCCCGGGAGCGTCTTGCGGGTGTCCCAGATGCGCGCCGTGGGTCCCGCGGCCTCGACGAACCGGCGGGTGAGCGACGCCACCCCCGACAGGTGGCACAAGAAGTTGAGCGCGCTGCGCTCGCCCGTGAGGACCGAGCGCAGGGGCCCGGACACCTCGCCGAGCTTGGCGCCCCGGCCCACGGCGTCGCCGTCGTCGACCAACCAACCCACTGCGACCCGCGGGTCGAGCTGCGCGAACACCTCGGTCGCGCACGCGGTGCCCGCGATCACGCCGTCGGCCCGGGCCACGACGTCGACGGTCGCGGTGGCTTCGGCGGGGACCAGCGCGGCCGTGAGGTCGCCCAGCGGCCCGATGTCCTCGGCGAGCGCGGCGGACACCAGTGCCCGCAGCACGTGGACGGGCGGGTCGTAGTCGCTCATCGGTCCCCGGCCTCGCTTCGCGCGCTCATCGCGACGGCTCGTGCTCGGTCGCCAGCGGCACGAACTCGGGTGACGGGGCGCCGGTGAAGACCAGACGTCCGAGGAACTCGGCCGACGGCTCCGGGTGGTCCTGCCGGGTGTGCGTGCCTCGTGATTCGCGACGCGCGGTGGCGGCGCGGACGAGGACGGTGCTCACCGCGAGGAGGTTGGCGCTCTCGACGTCGGTCGGGACGAGATCACCGAGTGCGTCCGCGGCACGCTCGAGGCTGTCGGCGCTCCGGAGCACGCCCGCGTCGCGGCTCATGATCCGTTGCAGCTCGTGGCGGATCGGCGGACCGGGTGTGGTCGTGACGCCGCGCGGCACCGCCAGCGGTTCGGGCAGCGGGTGGCGCAGCACGCCGGTCGCGCGGCAGCGGTCGTGACCGCCGACGATGGCCTCCACCGCGCGCGTGGCGAACACGAGCCCCTCGAGCAGGGAGTTCGACGCCAGGCGGTTCGCACCGTGGACGCCGGAGCACGCCGCCTCGCCGCACGCCCAGAGCCCCGGCAGCGTCGTGGCGCCGTCCAGGTCGGTGCACACGCCGCCCGAGAGGTAGTGGGCGGCGGGCGCCACCGGGAGCCAGTCACGCGTGGGATCGAGCCCCACCGCGCGGCAGGCCTCCCAGATCGTCGGGAAGCGGGCCGGGAACTCGTCGATGGCGGTGGCGTCGAGCCACAGGTGGTCGAGGTCGCGTTGGATGAGCCGCCGGCTGATCGCCTTGGCGACCACATCGCGAGGGGCGAGGTCGGCGAGCGGGTGTTCGTCGCGCATGAACAGCACGCCGTGCTCGTCACGCAGGATCGCGCCTTCACCGCGCAGCGCCTCGGAGAGGAGCGGCCGCGGCATCGACGGGTGGTGCAGCGCGGTCGGGTGGAACTGCATGAACTCGAGGTCGGCGACCGCGACGCCGGCCCGCATGGCCATGGCGATCCCGTCGCCGGTCGACAGCGCCGGGTTGGTGGTGACGGCGAAGCACTGCCCCGCGCCGCCCGTCGCGATCACGACGTGGCGGGCCCGCAGCTCCTCGGCGCCGGCGGGTCCGGTCCCGCGCACACCGGCGACACGCCCGTCCTCCACCAGCAGCTCGGACGCCAACCAACTCTCGCGGATGTCGGCACCGGACGCCTGGACGGCGACCACGAGCGCGCGCTCGATCTCGGCGCCGGTGGCGTCACCGCCGGCGTGCACGACACGCGCGACGGAGTGACCGCCCTCCCGCGCCCTGGCCAGCTCATCGCGACCCGAGATCTGGTCGAAGTGCGCGCCGAGCGCGATGAGCTCGCGGACGCGTTCGGGGCCCTCGTTGGCCAGGATGCGCACCGCACCGGTGTCGCAGAGGCCGCCGCCGGCCGCGAGTGTGTCGGAGCCGTGCAGCTCGGGTGAGTCGTCCGTGCGGTCGAGCGCGGCGGCCACTCCGCCTTGCGCGTAGCGTGTGGCGGACCAGCCGAGCTCACCCTTGGTGAGCACGATGACCGACAGTCCCTCGCGCCGGGCGCGCACCGCGGCGGAGAGGCCGGCGACACCGCTTCCGAGGACCAGGACGTCGGTGGTGGGAACAGGCATGAGGAAAGAGACCCGGGTTACGGTCGCCGGGTTACGGCGCGACCTCGCGGACCGAGTGCACGGTCGGTTGGTTGTGCTCGTCGACGTGCACGACGACCGGTTCGTACCCCGCGAGCTCGTCCGCGTCGTACTGCGCGTACGTGATGACGATGATCTTGTCGCCCGGGTGCACGAGGCGAGCAGCAGCGCCGTTGAGGATGACGTCGCCGGGCCCACCTTCGATCGCGTACGTCTCGAAGCGGGCGCCGTTGTCGATGTCGAGCACGTGCACCTGCTCGTGCTCACGGATGTCGGCCAGCTCCATCAGGCGCGGGTCGAGGGTGATGGAGCCGATGTAGTTGAGATCGGCACCGGTGATGGTCGCCCGGTGGATCTTCGACTTCATCATGATCCGTTGCATCACTGAGCCTCCGTAGTTCCGGACGATGCGGTGAGTACGCCGAGATCGGGGCAGGGGGTCCCCCCGCGGAACGTGATCGTGACGTTGTCGATCAGACGAGCCTTGCCGACGTGCGCGGCCAGTGCAACCAGCGTGTCACCGGTCATCTCGTCGATCGGATCGAGCGTGGCGGCGTCGACGACCTCGGCGTAGTCGAGGCGCACCAGCGGCACGTGGGCGATGGTGTCGGCGAGCAGCTGCCGGATCGTCGCCGCGTCGCGGATGCCGCCGACCACCGCTTCAGACGCCATGTACAGGGCCCCGGAAAGGATCGTCGCCGCGGCGCGCTCCTCGTCGGAGAGGTAGGAGTTGCGACTCGAGAGTGCCAGGCCGTCGGCCTCGCGCACGAGTGGGCAGCCGACGACCGCCACCGGCAGGTCGAGGTCTGCGGTCATGCGCCGGATCACCGCGAGCTGCTGCGCGTCCTTGCGGCCGAAGTAGGCGCGGGAGGCGCCGACGATCGAGAACAGCTTGGTCACCACCGTGGTGACCCCGTCGAGGTGACCCGGGCGACTGGCGCCGCAGAGCACTTCGGTGAGGCCGGCGACGTGCACCGTCGTGCGGGCGCCGCCCGGATACATCTCGTCGACCCCGGGCGTGAAGAGGAGGTCGACGCCTTCCGCCGCCGCGACCGCGGCGTCGCCCTCGGCGTCGCGCGGATAGCCCGCGAGGTCCTCGGTGGGCCCGAACTGCGTCGGGTTGACGAACAGGCTCAGCACCACGAAGTCGTTCTCGGCCCGTGCCGCGCGCATCAACGACCGGTGCCCTTCGTGGAAGAACCCCATGGTCGGGACGAAGCCGACGGTGCGACCGGCCGCGCGCGCGGCGTCGCACGCGGCGCGGACCTCGCCGATGGTGGTGACGGTGATCATCGTTCGTCACCGTCGAGGAGCTCGCGCAGCGCGGGATCGTCGCGCCCGCTGAGCGTGAGCGCCTCGCGTGCCAACACCCGGTAGGTGCACGCGTCGTCGGGGGCCAGCGCCTCGAGGTGGCGGGCCACGGTGTCGCCATCACCGCGCGCCACGGGTCCGGTGAGCGCGTCGCCCGGCCCCAGGGCATCGACGTTGTCGACCGAGGCGCGGATCAGCGGCAGGAGCGCCTCGGGCGGCACTCCGGCCGCGTCGGCGACGCGCGCCGCCTGCCCCAGCAGCGCCACGAGGTGGTTGGACGCGATGGTCGCCGCGGCGTGGTACCGGGCCCGGTCGCCGGGCGCGATCCGGAACGGGCGGAGGCCGAGCGACAGTGCCAGGCGCTCGACCGACGGCGGGCCCTCCACCGCGCACCACGAGCCCGGGAGCCGTTGGAGGCCGACCTCGGGCGACGGCAACGACTGGAGCGGGTGCAGCGCACCCACCTCCACGTCGGGGCGGGCCGCGTGCAGCTTGTCGAGCTCGTCCAGCGGGCACGCGCCCGAGAGGTGGACCACGAGCGCACCGCCCCGCAGGGAGGGGGCGAGCGCGGCGGCGGTGTCGGCGATGACGGCGTCGGGGGTGGCGACGATCACGAGGTCGGCGTCGCGCCCGGCGTCGGCCACCTCCGCCACCCTCGACGCGCCGAGCCGGTCGGCCGCGGACCGGGTGGACGGTGCGGCGGGGCTGCGGCCGGCCACCGCGACCGCGGCCCAACCGCGCGCCACCAGCGCGGCGGCGACGGTCGTCCCGGCGCGACCGGGACCCACGAGGGCGAGCGCCGGTTGCGATCGACTCTGCACGTGCACCTCTGCGTTTCCTCGCCTCTTCGTTCCGGCCCCGGTACGGGTGCCGGTCTACTCGGGCGGCGCCAATCGTAGACCGGTCGGTCGGACCGACGCGGCGTCGGCGGGGACCCTCGTCCGCCAGCCCGGGTCGAGGTCGGCGAGCGGCACCACCACGAACGCCCGCTCGCCCATCCGGGGGTGGGGCACGACCAGGTCGGGGTCGTCGACGCGCTCGTCGCCCACGAGCAGCACGTCGACATCGAGCGTCCGGGGGCCCCAGCGGACGGTGCGGACCCGCTCACCGTGCTCCTCGATCGCGTGCGCGAGCTCGAGCAGCGACCGGGGGGTGCGGTCGGTGTCGACCGCCACCACCGCGTTCAGGTAGTCGGGCTGCGCCGGGCCGCCGACGGGCGCGGTCTCGTACACCGGCGACACCGCCACGACCTCGACGCCGTCGGCCGCGGCGAGGTCGTCGACCGCCAGCTGCAGGTGCTCCAGCCGGTCACCGAGGTTCGATCCGATCCCGAGATAGGCGCGGCGCGTCGCGCCACCGGAGCTCACTGCTCGATGCACACCGCGACGTGATCGACCATGGCCCGCAGCGGTGGGTGCAGCTTGCGGACGGTGACGCTGACCCCGGTGACCCGCTCGTCGACCCGGCACACCTCGGCGATGCGGGTGGCGAGGCGCTCGAGCAGGTAGTACCGCTCCGACTTCACCACCCGGCTGACCGCCTCGGCCACCGCCGAGTAGTCGACGGTGTCGTCGAGCGCGTCGCTCTCGCCCGCGGCGAGCAGATCGACCTCCAGCTCGACGTCGACCTCGAACGGTTGGGGTCGCGTCTGCTCCTCGGGGAGCACGCCGTGCACCCCGAGCTCGCGGAGGCCCTTGATGAGGATCGTGCCCATGTCAGCTCCGCGCCTTGCGTCGCGACACCGGCGGCGACTCGAGGATCCCCTCGTCGACCGTGACCGCGACGATCTCGCGGGCCTGCGAACCGAGCTGGCGACCGGTGATCTTCTCGATCACCACGACCGCGTGCGGCCCCTCGGCGACGAGGCCGGCATAGATGAGGTAACCGGCCAGCGCGCCCAGGAGCCGGTCGCCGAACTCCTCGTGGTGGATCAGCACCCGTTCGTCCGGCTTCGCCAGCCACCCCGCGAGCGTGGCGTAGAGCTCGGGAAGGCGCTCGGGCCATTCGTCGTGACGGCCGATGGGCACGTGCGCGAACGGGATGGCGGCTTCCTCGTACGCGTGGAGGTTGTGCGGCGAGTCGAGCATCGAGAGGATGTGCGTGAAGCCGTGGCCGATCAGCCAGATCAGCTCTTCCTGGCGCCGCACCTTGCGGTGGTTGCGGGCGAACCCGCCGGGCCGCTCGGACGCCGCCAGCCGCTCCTTGATGATCCAGCAGAACGCCCGTGGTTCGAGCCCCTGCGCCCAGCGACCCTTCACGCCACCGCCTCCGCGTCGATCGCGTGCATCACGTCGAGCAGCCGGAGCGCGTCGGTGACGGCGCCGACGTCGTGCACACGCACGATGCGCGCGCCGTGGTCGACGGACCAGACCGCGGCGGCGAGCGTGCCGTCGTCGCGCGCCGCGAGGTCGTCGCCGAGGAGCTTGGCGATGAACGTCTTGCGGGACGGTCCCACGAGCAGGGGGACGTCGAGGCGGTCGACCAGCTCGCGCAGGCGCGCCAGCAACGTGAGGTTGTGCCCGCCGGTCTTGCCGAAGCCGATCCCGGGGTCGGCACACAAGGACACGGCGTCGACGCCCGCCTCACGCGCGCGGGCGATCCGCGCCGCCAGGAAGTCACCGACCTCGACGACCACGTCGTCGTACGACGGTGCGTGCTGCATGGTGCGGGGATCACCCTGCATGTGCATCACCACCAGCCCGGCCCCGGCGCCCACCACCACACGGAACATGTCCGGGTCGGCGCCGGCGGCGACGTCGTTGACGATGGTCGCCCCTGCCTCCAGCGCGGCGGCGGCCACGGTCGCCTTCCGGGTGTCGACGCTCACCGGGACGCCGGCGGTCGCGGCCAGCCGGCCGACGACCGGGAGGACCCGCCGCCGCTCCTCGGCCTCGTCGACCGGCTCGGCCCCGGGTCGGGTCGACTCCCCGCCCACGTCGAGCACGTCGGCCCCCGCCGCCACCAGGGCCAGGCCGTGGGCCACGGCCGCGTCGGGATCGAGGTACCGGCCGCCGTCGGAGAAGGAGTCGGGGGTGACGTTGACGATGCCCATCACCGCGGGGCGTTCCCCGCAGACGGACGACCAGGCGAACATTGAACGGCAGGATATCGGGATCCCGCCGTGGGCGCGAGCGTCCGGAATGGGGCGTTTGCCGGTTAGAGGCGGTTCCCCGGGTAGGTGATGAGGCTCATCGCCTCGGCCCGAGTCGCCGGGTTGGTCTTGAAGAGGCCCCGCACCGCGTTCGTGATCGTGAGCGAGCCGGGCTTCTTGACCCCCCGCATCGACATGCAGAAATGCTCGGCCTCGATGAGCACGAGGACGCCGCTCGGCGACAGGACCTCGACCAGCGCGTCGGCGATCTGCGTCGTCAACCGCTCCTGCACCTGCGGGCGTTTCGCGAACCCGTCGACCAACCGCGCGATCTTCGACAACCCGGTGATGCGACCGTCGACCCCGGGGATGTACGCGACGTGCGCGCGCCCGGCGAACGGGACGAGGTGGTGTTCACAGTTGTGCGTCTGCACCCCATTCACGAGGAACGTGGGGTAGGGAGCGCATTCATAGCTGTACACCGTGAACGGCTTGCTCCCCGTCGCATGGATCCGCTCCAGACCGCTCACCTCCTCCCAGAGGCCATCCGGAGGAAGGAGCTCGACATCCTCGGCGCGGAACCCGGGCCGGCCGTACCAACCCCGGCGGTGCCAGTGCGGAGAGACGTAGAGCGTGCGCGTCGAGCCGTCGTACGACCGCGAAGGCTTGTTCCCGAGCACTGCAGCCAGCTCGTCCAAGAAACCGTCATTGGCCGAGATGATCATGCGAGCCCCTCGCCCAGCACCCTTCAGCACGGTGCCATCGCCATCGCAGTATCCGTCGAGGAAGCCTTGCATCATCTCCTGGGACCGCAGCACCACGCGTGGAAAATGAAACTCGCGAGTGGCTCCTGACCCACCGAACCAGTGCAGCATGAGCCCTGCGACATAGCTCGAGACAACGCGTACCCGGAACATTGGGATCTCGCGCTGCAGGAAGCCACTGGGCACGGAGATCGCCTCGAGGTTTGCACTCAGGTCGAATGCAACCTCGAGTGCGGCGGAGAAACGGTTGGCGAACGCTTGGTCGCGGACGACGAGTGAGATTCGTCTGCGGTCCTGGATGCTGGCATCGCTCGCCACCGCCCCGAGGACGTAGCCGAGCTCGTAGCCCTCGTTGACAGGCCAGCGGTCGCGGCACAGCTGTCGCGGCTGGACGGTCATGATCTTGTCTCCGACGACCAGCTCACCCGCCGGCACGTACCCCGAGGGCGTGAGGATCGGGTGATCGAGTGTCACCTTCACCTTCCGATCACCCGCTCGGATCTCGACCAGGTCGCGATCCCCGTGCGACCCCACTGACACGACCGTCGTCTGCACCAGGTTTCCGTCGTCATCGAGGGTCCACAACGCGTCACCGACCTCGACCTGGCTGGCACGCTTGACACCGGCAACTGCGTTCACGCGCTCTTTCGACGGGATACACATGGAATGCAGCGGGATGTCGCGGACCATCACCATCTCGTCGTGCTCGGCCTCGAACGTGACGGTGAGGTGGTGCGCGGGGTCCTCGCGCAACCCGGCGAAGATCTCCTCGTACATCTTGGCGATGCGCAACGGCGTGCGCACCAGACCGTCACGGTCGGGATCCTCGCCGATCGCCTCGAGGATCTCGCGTACCGCACGCTCGATCCGGTCGACGTCGACGGGCTTCTCGGGACCGGAGCCGTCGGAAGCCGGTGGGACAGTGCTGGTGTCGGTCACGCGGATCCTCCCGAGCGGCGCTGGCTGTCGGACTGGGTGGCCGCGGCCGCGTTGTTGCGACTCGGAGCCGGCGACGCGCCCTCCGGCCGCACACTCGCACGCGGGTCGGTGACGTCGTCGGCCTCCCACATCTGCACGTCGGCGAACAGCTCCTGCACGCGCTCGGCCTCCAACGTCTCGTGCACGATCAGCTCGCGCGCCACCCGGTCGAGGACCTCCCGGTTGCCGACGAGCACGCGCTCCGCGGCCGCGTGTGCGGAGTCGATGAGCGTGCGCACCTCGGCGTCGATGGCGGCCGCGACCTCGTCGGAGTAGTCGGGGGTGCTGGTGAAGTCGCGGCCGAGGAACACCTCGCCCTGCGGGTGACCGAACCGCATCGGCCCGAGCGAGTCGCTCATGCCGTACTCGGTCACCATCTGGCGGGCGATGGTGGTGGCGCGGTCGATGTCGTTCTGGGCGCCGGTGGTCGGGTCGGCGAAGATCATCTCCTCGGCCGTGCGTCCGCCCAGGAGCATGGCGAGCTCGTCGACCAGCTCGCTGCGGCTCACCAGGAACTTGTCCTCGGTGGGCAGCGTGAGCGTGTACCCGAGCGCGCGGCCGCGCGGGATGATCGAGATCTTGTGCACCGGGTCGGTGTTGGGCAGCGCGTGCGCCACCAGCGCGTGACCGCCCTCGTGGTAGGCGATCACCCGTTTCTCGCGCTCGGAGATCAACCGGCTCTTGCGCTCTGGGCCCGCCATCACGCGGTCGATGGCCTCCTCCAACTGCGGGAGGCCGATGAGCTTGAGGTTGTGGCGCGCCGAGAGCAAGGCGGCCTCGTTCATGAGGTTGGCGAGATCGGCACCGGTGAACCCGGGCGTGCGGCGCGCGATCACGTCGAGGTCGACGCCGGGCGCGAGTGGCTTCTCCTTGCCGTGCACCGCGAGGATCGCCTTGCGCCCCTCGAGATCGGGGCGGTCGACCACGATCTGGCGGTCGAAGCGACCCGGGCGCAGCAGCGCGGGATCGAGGATGTCGGGACGGTTGGTGGACGCGAGCAGGATCACGCCTTGCTTCTGGTCGAAACCGTCCATCTCCACCAGCAGCTGGTTGAGGGTCTGCTCACGCTCGTCGTGTCCACCGCCGAGCCCGGCCCCGCGGTGTCGTCCGACGGCGTCGATCTCGTCGACGAACACGATCGCGGGTGCGGCCGTCTTCGCCTGCTCGAAGAGGTCACGGACGCGCGATGCACCGACGCCGACGAACATCTCCACGAAGTCGGACCCGCTGATCGAGAAGAACGGCACACCGGCTTCGCCTGCGACCGCCTTGGCGAGCAGCGTCTTGCCCGTGCCCGGCGGCCCGTAGAGCAGCACGCCCTTCGGGATCTTGGCGCCCATCTGCTGGAACTTCGCGGGCGACTCCAGGAACTCCTTGATCTCCTCGAGCTCCTCGACCGCTTCGTCGAGCCCCGCCACGTCGGCGAAGGTGACCTTCGGTTGGTCCTTCGACAGCGTCTTGGCGCGCGCCTTGCCGAAGCCCATCACGCGGTTGCCACCGCCCTGCACCTGCCCGAGCACCCACATGAGCACCAGGGCCAGCAGCACGAAGGGCAACAGCCCGTAGAGCAGGCTCAGCCATGCGCTCTGGCTCTGGTGGTCGGTGTCGAACTTGCCGACCCCGGCGTCGACGACGTCCTGCGTGAGCCGGCCGGTGTACTGCGACGGGAAATTGACCGTGTACTCGGTGCCGTCCGTCAGCTTGCCGGTGACCGTGTGGTCCTTGTCGTGGATGGTCGCGGACGCGACCTTGCCCGCTTCGAGGTCGCGGGTGTAGCGGTCGAGCGGGATCTGCTCGGGCCCGTCCCCCTTCGCGAGCGCGCGGAAGCCGATGAAGGCGGCGATGGCCAGCACGACCACGACGACGATCATGAGGCTGCGACGCTGTTTGGGCACGGCCACTCCGGAAATACGAGACGGCAGCCGCACCAATCTAGTTGGTCGCCGGAGCCCTCCTTCCCGGCCCCGTCACCACCTGAATGGTCGATTCCGCCGCGCCGTCCCGCCCGTCCGGGCACGGCTGCGCTTCATCTCCGCGGTCAGACCGGCTCCGACCCCGCATACTCGGCGACGTACGGCAGGTTGCGGTAGCGCTCACCGACGTCGAGGCCGTAGCCGACGACGAACGCCGGTGGGATCGTGAACCCGACGTACTTGAGATCGAGGTCGACGCGCTGGAGGCCTTCCTTCACCAGGAGCGCGCACACCTCCATCGACGCCGGTCCGCGGGCCGCGAGGTTCTTGCGCAGGTACGCGAGCGTCAGCCCCGAGTCGACGATGTCCTCGACGATCAGCACGTGCCGGTCGGTGAGGTCGAGGTCGAGGTCCTTCAGGATGCGGACGACTCCGCTCGATCGCGTGGCCGACCCGTACGACGAGACCGCCATGAAGTCGAACTCGACCGGGAGGTCGATCGCGCGCGACAGGTCGCTCATGAAGACGAACGCGCCCTTGAGCACACCGACCAGCAACGGTGGCCGGCCCTCGTAGTCGACGGTCAGCTGCTTGCCCAGCTCGGTGATCCGCGACCGCAGCTCTTCCTCGCTGACGACGACGCGTCCGATCGCGCTGCTGTCCACGGCACGTGAAGCTAGTCGACGTCCAGGAGGAGGCGTCCGGCGTGACGTCGCACCGCGCGCCCACCGGCGAGCTCGGTCGCGCGCGCGTCACCGGCCGCGACCGCGAGCACGCGCTCGACCTCCACCGACGAGGGCGGAGGCGCGCCGACCCACTGCCGCACCGCGCGGCGCGCCAGAGGCAGGGGGAGCTCGCGCAGGGCCCGCGCCGACGGTGGGTCGGCGTCGGGCCAGGCGCGGGAGGCCAGCGCGTCGAGGTACTCCGATTCTGAACGGAGGATGTCGGCCTGCCGGGCGAGGACGGGCACCAGGTCGCGCTCGGCCAGGGCCGACAGCATCGGCAGCACGTCGTGACGGATGGCGACCCGGCGGAAGGCGCGGTCGTCGTTCATCGGGTCGGTCAGGACGCTGAGGCCCAGTGCCTCGCACAGCGCGCGCGTCTGCTCGCGCCGGTACCCGAGCAGCGGTCGCACGACGTGCCCGTGCCGGGGCGCCATCCCCGCGAGCCCGGAGCCCGCCGAACCCCGCAGCACGTTGAGCAGGACGGTCTCGGCCTGGTCGTCGGTGGTGTGGCCGATCAGCACCACCTCGGCATCGAGCTCGACGCGCGCCCGCTCGAGCGCCTCGTACCGGGCCTCCCGGGCGCGCGCCTCCAGGTTGGGTCCCGCGGCCACCGGCGCCCGCACCGCCCGGACGTCCGCGCCCAGCCGCGCCGCGACCGCTCCGACCGCCGCCGCGTCGTCGCCGCTCCCCGGACGCAGGCCGTGGTCGACGTACACCGCGGCCGGCGCGAGGCCGGCGTCGGCCGCGAGCGCGAGGAGGGCAACCGAGTCGGCGCCGCCGGAGCAGCCCACGACGACCGGCGCGACCATGCCGCGCACCTCGGTCGCGAACGGTTCGCGCCACGGCGCGAGTGGGTCCACCGCCGACGCGGTGGCCGGGATCACGTCGCGCCGTCGACCCGGGCGAGCCAGTCGTTCGGACGGCTGAGCTCGTCGATGGTGGGCAGGAACTTCGGGCCCCGCCACGCCGCGTCGATGGCGCGGGGGCCCGCCTCCCGCTCGACCGCGGCGATGAAGGTCTCCCCCACCTCGTATTGGCGCATCTTCGACTCGAGGCCGACCAACTTCTGCAGGAACGCGGCCATCCCCGCGCTCTGCCGCCGGGCGTGGAGCACGCGGGCCATGCGCGCCTGACCGGCCACGTGCTCGCGCCCGAGCTGGTTCATCACGCTGTTGCCGTGCCCCTCGAGCAACGACATCAGAGCCTGCACGGTGGCGAGGGCGCCGCGCTGCTCGTCGCTGGCGAGCAGCGCGACCAGGCCGCCGTCGTCGAGCGGGTTGCGCCCGCTGCGGAACTCGTCGGCCGCCCGGGCCAGCGCCTGCACCAGCCGGCGGGGGTCGGGATCGATCGACGACAGCGTGCTCTCGACCAGCGACAGGTAGTAGGGCTTCATCCAGGGCACCCCGGTGAACTGCGCCCGGTGGGTGACCTCGTGGATGGCGATCCAGAGCCGGAAGTCGCGGGGGCGGAACGCGAACCGCTTCTCCAACGAGAGGATGTTGCCGCCCACGTAGTAGACGGCGTCGGCTGCGGCGTCGTCGTCGAGCACGAGCAGGTCGTACTGGCCGAGCACCCGCTGGGCGAGGTACCCGAGGAGCACCCCCGTCTCGGTGCCCGCCACCCGGCGGCCGATGGGCGCGACCCGGCTGCCGGCCATGCGTTCGCCGACTCGCGCGGTGAGCGGCGCGAGCAGGCGGCGCATCGACGCGATGTTGGCGGTCACCCACGACGCGCGGTCGACGACCTGCGCCCGGGCTGGGCCCGGAGCCTGCAGGCCGGTGTAGTCGGCGACGAGCGACTCCGCCTCGGCGGTGACGGAATCGAAGTCGTCGCGCAGCGAGCCGGCCAGGTAGGAGGCGGCGAGGGGCTCGCGCCCGCTGAAGCGGCGGGCGACCCGCTCCGCGAGCGCCCAGTCGATCGGATCGTGGACCGGCGGGGCCGGCGGCGGCTCCGCCACGGCGACGGCCGGGATGTGGGTCACGGGCGGAGGCCCCCGCTCATGAGGACGGGCGACCCCGGTGCTTGGGGCGGATCACCCGGACGTAGTACCCGACGAGGGTCGCCAGCAGCCAGAGGACGAGGCTGGCGGCGAGGACGAAGCCGATCCAATAGAACCACTTGAACTTTTCGTTGGCGAGGACGGGCGTCGCGGCACCGGCCGGTGCGGCCAGGGTGATCAGCGCGACCACTGCGAGGGTCACGACGTAGGCGACGCGGGCGCGAGCCGATTTCACGAGCGGTTCCTCCGGGTAGGGACGACGCGAGCGTAGTTCGCTCCCCCCGCCCCTTCGCTACATGGAGCGGCGCTACACGGAGCCGACGGCCGGACCGCTCTCCTCGGGGGGCAGCGGTGCGCCCAGCGCCTCGGCGATGCGCCGCTTCAGCTCCGGCGGCACGTCGTCGCGGCACTTGGAGGAGATCACCTGGCGCAGCTCGATCTCGAAGTCGAAGCCCTGCGCGCACGGCGGGCACTTGTCGAGGTGCCGCCGGATGGTCCAGCGCCGCCAGACGGTCAGCTCGCCGTCGAGGTAGCCGTACACCCGGTAGATCGCCTTGTCGCAGTCCATGGTGGTGCTCTAACCCCCCGCGGTACCAGCGGCTTCGGGTGCCGGCTCCGGCACCGTCGGGATCAAGCCGCGTTCGCGACCGAAGTCCCACAACCGCTCCTGGAGCTGCTTTCTTCCACGGTGCAGCCGGCTCATGACCGTGCCGATGGGGACGTCCATGATCTCGGCGATCTCCTTGTAGGAGAAGCCCTCGACGTCTGCCAGCAGCACGGCCATCCGGAACTGCTCCGGGAGTGCCTCGAGCGCCTCCTTCACCACCTCGTCGGGGATGCTCTCGAGCACCTCCGCCTCGGGGGTGCGGCCGGCTTGCGCCGCCTCGAGCCCGCCCAGGCGGCGGTACAGGAAGAAGTCCTCGGTGTCGTCGAGGTCGACCTCGTCGGGGCGACGCTTCTTGGCGCGGTACGAGTTGATGAAGGTGTTGGTCAGGATCTTGTAGAGCCAGGCCTTGAGGTTGGTGCCCTCCTTGAACCCACCGAACCCGCGGTAGGCGCGCAGGTACGTCTCCTGCACGAGGTCCTCGGCGTCGGACGGGTTGCGCGTCATGCGCAGCGCGGCCGAGTAGAGGGCAGACATGTACGGCATGGCGAGTTCGGCGAACTCGGCCTGGTCGGCCATGGGGCCAGGCTATCGAGCCCGGCGCCAGTTCGTTCATCGAGCGGCGTTCATCGAGCGGCGTTCATCGAGCCGCGATCATCGACGCCCGAGCAGACCGTCCACGTACGCGGGCGGTGCCGGGCGGTGGAAGAAGAATCCCTGGGCGAGATCGAAGCCCGCGTCGCGCGCGCGTTCGACCGCGACCTCGTCCTCCAGGGCGACGGCGACCACGCGGACGTCGATCGAGTGCGCCGCCGCGACCACGTCGGCCACGACGTCGTCGAGGCGGTCGACGACGCGGGGGTCGAGCTTGATCACGTCGAGCGGGAATGCACCGAGCGGCTCGAGCAGCTCGACGATGGTGTCGCGCAGCTCGGCCGGCCCGTCCGCGGTCGCGGCCGCGGTCGCGCCGAAGTCGTCGACCACGATCTCCACGCCGAGGTTGCGCAGCGGTGTGAGGCGGTCGCGGGCCCGGACCCGGTGGGAGAGGAAGGTGCGCTCCGAGACCTCGACGGCCAGGGCATCCGGCCCCGGCACGACGTTGTCGTGCAGCAGGTGCTCGACGCGGGCCGACAGCTCGCGCTCGTCCAGGTGCCCGGCCGCACAAATTGACCGACACGGTGATCGGGCGGTCGGGGTACGCGCGCCGCCACTCCCCGGCGCGGCGCGCCGCTTCGATCACGACCGACCACCCGATGCGCACGAGGAGCGCGCTGTCGTCCGGGTCGACGAGGAACTCGTTCGGGGTGAGGAGCCCGCGGTCCGGGTGCTCCCACCGGAGCAGCGCCTCGACGTAGGCGGGCGCGCCCGATTCGAGCTCCACGATCGGCTGGTAGAGGCGGATCAGCTCACCGCAGTCGAGCGCGCGTTGCAGGTCCGATTCGGCGGCGGCCTCGTTGAGCCGGTTCATCGCAGGGTCCTCCGACCGGAATGCCCCTCCCGGTGTCAGAGGATCGGCGTGACCAGGACCTCGCTTGAGCGGGGTGCCCGCCCGGCGGTGGTCAGGCGTGGTTCGCGTCGAGGTCGGCGAGCCGCCGGGCGACCGTCGCCAGGAGCTGCTGCGACAGCTCGGGCACCTCGGCGAGCAAGCCCGCGAACTCCCGCTGGCCGATGACCTCGATGGCCACCGGGGTCTTGGCCACGACGGTGGCCGTCCGCGGCCGGTGGTCGAGCAGCGCGATCTCACCGACGTACGAGCCGGCGCCGCGCTCGGCCACCACCTTGCCGCCCTGCCGGACCTCGATCTCACCGGTCAGCACGATGATGAACTCGTGACCGGGCTTGCCCTCCTGGGTGAGCACCGTGCCGGCCGGCTCCTCGAGGTAGGTGGCGAGCTGGGAGATCAGACGGAGCTCCTTCTTCGACAGCCCGGAGAACAGAGGGACGTTCGCGAGCTGCTCGTCGATGCGATCGTGCCGATCCATGACCACTCCTCCTCGTGCCGGTCCGCAGTTTGCCCCAAATCCGGGACGCGCGCCCGGGGAGCGCCGACGCCTGGCTCAGGTCGCGTCGATCTCGCCCGCCATGCCGCTCGGGAGGTGCAGCACGCAGACGTAGGTGTACTTGCCGGGCGCGGGCACGTCGTAGGTGTAGCTGCGCGCGGCGAGGGCGGGGCCCTGCTTGGTCTTGGGTGGCAGCCAGCCGGTGTTGAGGTACACGCCCTGGGCGAGCGTCTGGGGCGACGCGCCGGGGACGGCGCTCATGACGTTCGGCGCGATCGACACCGTCGGCACGAGCGGGCCGCCGAAGCTCGCGGTGTGCGGCGCCGAAGAGTTGTTCACGAACGTGACGTGGTCGCCCGACTTCACGTTCTTCGGCGTCGGCGCGAACGCGAGCACGTCGGTGTGGGCGGTGGACGCGCCCAACTCCACGTTGTACGTGGTCGAGCCGTCGGAGTTCTTGGTCTGCTTCGGCTTCGCCGCCAGCAGCTTCCGCTTCGCGGCCTCACCCTCGGCGAGGTACTTCTTGGTCTCGGCGTTCCCCGCCTTGGTGATCTTCTGTTGCGAGTCCTGCGCGCCGCTCGTGACCTGCAGCGTGCCCACCATGTTGGGGTGCAGCACGCAGTAGTAGGTGTACTTGCCGGGGTTCGCGAACGACATCGAGAACTTCAGGACCTGCGAGGTCTCGCCGAGGGGCAGGACGCCGGAGTTCACCATGGTGGTGCCGTCGTACGGACCGGCGGCCGGCGTGGGCGTGAACAGTGACGGGTCCTTGTCGACGCTCGGCGGTTCGGTGCCCGGCGGCACGAAGGTGACCGAGTGCGGCTCGGGCCCCGCGATCTCCCAGGTCACGGTGGTCCCGGTGGCGACCTTGACCGTCTCCGGGAGGAACTCGAGCACCGCGATGTTCGGGTCTTTCGGGTCGTTCAACCCACCCTTGAGCGTCACGTCGGTCGCGGCCGCGGCACGAGGGGCCGCGTGCGCCGGGAGCGCCACCACCACCAGACCTGCCACCGCGACCACTGCCGCCACCAGCGCGCGCGCACGAGTCGAACCGACCTTCACCATGCCCCTCCGTCGATGTGACGAGACGGGGAACCTACCGCAGCGCAGGACGCGCAAACGTCTCTCCGGGACGTGAACGTCCCCTGCCCGGCTACGCCGCCGGGTGGTAGGTGCAGAGCTGCACGCCGGTGGGAGCCGTCTCCACCTTCACCAGCTCCAAGGGACGCGCCACGCCGTCCTCGGGGAAGATCCGTTTGCCGCCGCCGAGGAGGATGGGCTCGATCATCAGGCTGAGCTCGTCGACCAGTCCTTCGGCGAGCAGGGCCCGCGCCACGCTCACGCTGCCCCAGATCAAGAGGTCGCCGCCCTCGCGCGCCCGGAGCGTGGCGATGTCGGCGATCGCGTCGTCGGGCGAGAGCAACGTCGTGTTCCAAGTCAGGTCGTCGGGGGTGAGGGTGCGCGACGCCACGTACTTCGGGATCGCGTTCATCTGGTCGGCATACGGGTCACCGGCCCGCTCGGGCCAGGCCGCCGCCATCCCCTGCCAGGTGCGCCGGCCGAACAGCAGGGCCTCGACCGTCGCCATGCCCTCGCTCACTGCCGCGCCCATCACCTCCGGGTCGAAGTAGGGCATCGACCAGCCACCGTGGGCGAAGCCACCGTCGGTGTCCTCCTCCGGTCCGCCCGGGGCCTGCACCACCCCGTCGAGGCTCATGAACTCGTTCACCACGACTCGCATCGCTCGCTCCTCCCGCTACCAGATCTCGTACGACTTCGACCCGACGACCGTCGCAAACTCATCGCGGCACGTCCACCGTTGAACTTGAACGAGCGTTCAAGTAACTTCTCGCGGCGATGGGGCCTCGCTCGGGAGCCACGGTCGCAACCCGGGACCGAATCGTCGAACGCGCCCTGAGCCTCTTCTCCGAACGCGGTACCACCGGCGTCAGCATGCGGGAGCTCGCCATCGCAGCGGGCGTGACGGTGCCGGGCCTCTACTACCACTTCGCGTCGAAGGCAGAGCTCGTCCGTGCCGTGTATCGCGAGCGGATCGAGCGCGAACCCTGGGGAGTGCCCGATCCAGCGCCGATACACCAATTGATCGTCGAGCAGGCCAGCCGCGAGTTCGCCGCGCTTCGTCGACGACTACGACTTCCTGCGGTTGATGCAGCGCGAATCGGTCCTCGGCGATCCCGACGCGCGCGCGGTGGGCACTGCGCTCGACGCCGAATGGCGCGAGCGCTGGCACCAGGCGCTCCTGCTCGGCACCGATCTCGCGCCCGACGCAGACGTCGAGGCCGCGACGGACGTGCTCACCACCTTCTTGTGGGGGCTGTTCGTCGAGCACCTCCGCCAGCCCGAGCGACCGATCGACCAACGCATTCGTGACCTCGCGCGCGTCTTGGGTCCCGCATTGACCGGTGCCTCGGCATGACCACGGCGAACACGACCGCGTACGCGGCGGGGCTCTCGAGGCGCCGCATCGTCCTCACGACCGTGGGGGCGATCGCGGGCATGTTCCTCGCCGCGCTCGACAGCACGATCGTCGCCACCGCGATGCCGACGGTGATCGCGGACCTGCACGGCATCGACCACTACGCCTGGGTCTTCACCGCTTACCTGCTCGCCGAGATCGCATCGATCCCGCTCTGGGGCCGGCTTGCCGACATGTACGGCCGCAAGCGGATCTTCCTGCTCGGCATGATCATCTTCCTCGTCGGCTCCGCGCTCTGCGGGGCCTCGACCTCGATGGGAGAGCTCATCCTGTTCCGCGCCATGCAGGGTGTCGGTGCCGGGTGCCTGCTCCCGGTGGCGCAGACGATCGTCGCCGACTTGTACACGCTCGAGCAGCGCGCCCGGCTCTCGGCGGTGATGTCGGCGGTGTTCGGGTTCTCGTCCGTCATCGGTCCGTTGATCGGCGGCTTCCTCACCGACCAGCTGTCGTGGCGGTGGGTGTTCTACGTGAACCTCCCCATCGGCATCGCCACCATCGCCCTCGTGCAGGCGGTGATGGTCGAACCGCTCACCGATCGACATCGACACCGCATCGACTGGCTCGGGATGTGCACGCTGCTCGGTTGGACGGTGCTGCTCGTGTTCGCGCTCGAGATGGGTGGTCGCGACTACGCGTGGGGCTCGCCGGTCATCGTCGGCGCCCTGGCGACGAGCGTGGTGCTGTTCGTGGCGTTCGTCGTGGCCGAGCGGCGCGTCACCGAGCCGTTGATCCCGCTCAGCCTCTTCCGCGTGCGTGCGTTGCGGGCCGCGAGCGTCATCAGTGTGCCGCTCGGGATGGTGATGTTCGCGATCATCTCGTTCCTGCCGCTCTTCGTGGTCGTGGTGCAGCGCTCGTCCGCCACCGACGCCGGGCGGGTCCTCACACCGATGATGCTGGCCTTGGTGATCGGTTCGGCGGTCGGCGCACCGGTCGTGCTCCGGATCGGCTATCGCCGGATGTGCATGGCGTCCTTCGCCTTCCTGCTGGCGGGCGCGACGCTCCTGACCCGGGTCGGCGTCGGGTCGTCGCAGTTCGACGTGAGCATCGCCATGATCTTCGTCGGCATCGGCATGGGTTTCGGCTTCATCGCCACCACGCTCGCGGCCCAGAACTCCGTCGACCTTCCGCGCATGGGCGTGGCGACCGGGCTGGTCAACTTCACCCGTCAGCTCGGTGGCGTGTTCGGCGTCGCCATCGGTGCCGCGCTGATGTTGACCACGGTCACGGACCGGCTGACGGAGGCCTTCCCGCACGCGCACATCAAGGCCGCCGATCTGCTCTCACCGCAGGCGGCGGGTCGCTTCCCGGCCGCGACGCAGGACATCGTGCGGGGCGCGTTCGCGGACGCCCTGCACGTGGTGTTCGTCGCCGCGCTCGTGATCGTGCTCCTCGGCATGCTGACGATCGCGCTCATGCCCGGTGGCAAGCCGGCCGCCATCCGTGACGCCGCCCGCGGCGAGACCCCTCCCGAGGCCGTGCTCCCCGACGGCGAGACCATCCTCATCACGCCCACCGCCGTGACGGCCGACGCACAAAGGGTGGCGCCGCCGCGGTGAGAGCCCGCGGTCCCCGGGCTCAGGTGGTCGACTCCGTGATGCAGCGGGCGATCGCGGTCTTTGGCGTACGCGACCATGTCAGCGTCGCTCATGGCCATGCCGCGGGCGCGCAGCGCTGCACTTTGGTCGACACCGAGCGATCCGTGCAGGACCGCGATGGCACGGTCATGCGCCTCGACCGCGTGGGGAGCATGGTGGAATCCGGGAACGAGCGCCTCGCCGGCGCCCTGGAGCACGGCGGCGGCCTCCTCGTCTCGGTCGGCGAGCAGATCGGCGACGCGTACGACGGCTACGCCGAGCGTCATTCGATCACCGAGCCAGTGGGCGACGTCGATGTGCTCGTCGAAGTAGGTGAGCGCGTCGAGAGGTTCGCCGGTGCGGGCGGCGAGGTCACCGGCGATTGCCCACGCCATGCTGTACTCGCCCGACGCGATGCTGCAGACCACCTCGCGTGCCAGGGCGACGGCCCGGTCGGGTTCGGCATCGCCCAGCGCCAGTGCCGCCATCGCGAGGGCTTCCCGCACGACGTGACGGTTGGCGAGCTGTCCAGCCAGTGCGACGACCTCCTCGGCATGGGCGAGCGCCACCGCCGGCTCGCCCCCCACCGTGTGCACCATCGCCGAGAACCCGAGGACATTTGCCAACCGCACGGGCTCCCCCTGCGCGCGAGCGAGCGACAGCGCTTGCCGTGCGCACTCGCCGGCCTCGGTGGCGTCGCCCTGCGCCAGCGCGACGTTGGCACGCACCATCGGGAGGACGAGGCTGGGTTCACCGCCCAAGCGCTGCTCGGCATCGGCGGCCTCGTCGCAGCGGCGCCGGGCGAGATCCTGGTCGCCCCGGCCGAACGCGAAGAACGCGGCCATGGCGAGCGCGCCCGGGTAGCCCGGATGCTCGGACGCTCCGGGGAGGGCGAGCAGGGTGTCGCACGACCAGCGCGAGGTGGAGAACAGGCTCGCCTCGGTGAGGAGATTGGGCGTGTCCCAGATGCCCAGCAGCCGGAGGGCGACATCGAAGTCGCGGGTGTCGGTGGCCCACGTGAGCGCAGCGCGGAGATTGTCGTACTCGCGTCCGAGTCGACGCTGCCATTCGACCCCGTCGCTCCTCACGACGTTGGCAACGGCCAACTCGCTGAAGCCCGCGTAGTACACGGCGTGGGCCGTGCGTACCCGTTCGCCGTCGCCGTGCTCATCGAGGTGCTCCTGGGCGTACTGGCGGATGGTTTCCAACAGCCGGTAGCGCGTGTCGATCCCCTCGGTGTCAGCGACCACCAAGGAACGGGCGACCAGTGTCGCCATGAGCTCGAACACATCGTCGGTCTCGACCCCGCCGCCCG
This sequence comes from uncultured Actinomycetes bacterium, assembly GCA_963819475.1. GTDB lineage: Bacteria > Actinomycetota > Acidimicrobiia > IMCC26256 > DASPTH01 > DASUAS01. The sequence continues at coordinate 882,545 of CAWFWE010000004.1, read as the reverse complement.
CGGTCACGGCTTCGGCGGCCTCGAGATCGAACCCGCCCGCGAAGACGCTCAACCGCTGCAACAGCAACTGCTCACCCTCGTCGAGCAGCTCGTACGACCAGTCGATGGCCGCCCGCAACGTCTGGTGACGCTCCACGGTCGTGTGCTGGCCGCCGGCGAGCAACCGGAACCGCGAATCGAGACGACGCGCCAGCTCGGCCGGGGTGAGCATCGCGACGCGCGCGGCCGCGAGCTCGATCGCCAACGCGATCCCGTCCAGCCGTCGACACACCTGCGCCACCGCATCGGCGTTCGTCGCGTCGAGCGCGAAGCTCGCCTTCACCGCCTGGGCCCGCTCCACGAAGAGCAGCACCGCGGCGCATTGCGCGATCGCTCCCAGCCCCGCTCCGTCATCGGGCACGTCTAGGGACGCGACTCCGAGCATCCGCTCACCTGCGACGTTGAGGCCCTCGCGGCTCGTCGCCAAGATCCGCACCCCGGGACACTTCCGAGCCACTTGATCGACGAGACCTGCCGCGGCCCGCAACAGGTGCTCGCAGTTGTCCAACACAACAGCAGGTCCTTGGCGGCGAGGAACTCCAGCAATGCGCCGGTGGCGGACACCCCACCGCGCGGCTGCAATCCGAACACCGCGAACAACGCGTCCGGCACCGCGTCAGGATCACGCACCCCGGCCAGCTCCGCGAACCACGCGCCGTCCCGGAAGTGCGGGACTACCTCGGCCGCGACCTGAAGCGCGAGTCGCGTCTTCCCGACCCCGCCGACGCCGGTCAACGTCACCACGGACGAGCTGCGCACGAGCTCCGCCACCGAGGCGATCTCGGCCTCGCGACCGACGAACGTCGTCATCTAGCGCGGCAGATTGCCGGGGAGCGAATCCAACGATCGCAGCGCCGGGAACTCGCTGGGAAGGCCGGGCGCCGACACCTGGAAGATCCTCTCCGAGATCGTCAGGTCGCGCAGTCGGTGCTCGCCGAGGTCGACCAGGTCGACGGGCGCGTCGTGCACCAACGCACTCGTGACCGACGACACCACGATCTGATCGCCGTGCGCGACGCTCATCAGCCGTGCCGCGCGGTTCACCTCACTGCCGTAGTAGTCGCTTCCCCGACACTCCGCTTCGCAGGTGTGCAGTCCCATGCGCACCCGCAATCGACCGGTCTCTCCAAACGACTCCGCGCTCAGCGCGAGCTGCGTTGCCACCGCCGCGTCCAACGCGTCGTGCGCGGTCGCGAATGCCGCATGGAAGCCATCGCCTGTCGTCTTGACGACGTGACCACGGTGGTCGGTGATTCCATCGCGCATGATGTCGTCGTGACGCGCCAACGCCCGCCGCATCGCCTCGGGATGCTCCTCCCAGAGACGCGTCGAACCCTCGAGGTCGGTGAAGAGGAACGTGACCGTCCCCGACGGCAACTCGGCCAACGCGACCCCCTCCGGTCGTTGCCCGGAACGCAAGTCAACCACAGGCCATGAACGGCATCGGTCGGCGAAGGGCTCGGGTGAGACGTCGAAGTCGACCCACGCGGGTCTGGGTCAGCGGACGTAGACGGGCATCGATGCCCAACCCCGCACGGTTGACGTGTGGGCCTGCCTCATGTTGCCGTAGTCGATCTCCCACTCGGGAAACCGGTTCAGCACCTCATCGAGCGCCACCCGACCTTCGAGTCGAGCGAGCGCGGCGCCGAGGCAGAAGTGGACGCCGTAGCCGAACGTGAGGTTGTGGCCGACATCCCGATGGATGTCGAAGCGGTCAGGGTGCTCGTAGTGCCGTTCGTCGCGGTTGGCCGCGCCGACGAGCATCAACATCGCGCTCCCGGCCGGCACGGTTGTGCCGTAGTACTCGACGTCGCGAGCCACGTACCGCGCCACGTGTGGTCCTGTCGGCTCGAAACGCAAGGTCTCCTCGATGGCGTTCGGGATCAGCGAACGGTCCTTGGCCAGTTCTCGGCGCTGGTCGGGGTGTTCGGCGAGCACCTTCCCCAGCCAGCCGATGAGCCGTCCCGTGGTCTCGTTGCCGGCGCCCGCGAGCACCTGGGTGTAGACGAGCACCTCCTGACGCGTGAGCGTGCGGGTCGTACCGCTCTCGTCCTCGAACTCAGTGGTCAGCAGCTTGGTCATGAGGTCGTCGGAGGGGTGCTTCGCCCGCCAGTCGATGTACTCCTCGAACAACTCGCCGGCCAGAAACCCGTGGTTGACCTTCATCGGCTTCCCGGGCTCAGTCCGGAGGACGTCGTCGGCGCGCTTGCGGATCGTCGGTTGATCGGCGTCGGGAATCCCCAACAGCATGCCGATGACCCGCATGGGCAACTCGGCGCCCAAGTCAACGACGAAGTCGAACCGGTCGGTACCCACCAGAGGGTCGAGGCACTTCACGCAGTAGCCCCGAACCTCGTCCTCGAGCGCGTTCATCGCCTTCGGGGTGAACACTCGGGAGAGCAACCCGCGGTGCAGAGCTTGCCGCGGCGGGTCCTCCCAGAGCACCACGCCCGATGGCGCCTCCATCCCCGACTGGATGATCTCGAGGATGTCGCCACGACTCGACGAGAAGACCTGCCAGTCGACCAGCCCCTTCTCCACGTCGGAGCGACGCGAGAGAGCCCAGAAGTCGTAGCGCTCGTTGTAGTAGATCGGCGCTTCGTCCCGCAGACGACGGAACGTCGGATAGGGATCCGCATTGATGTCGACGTCGAACGGATCGTAGGAGACGCTGCTGTCGTTGGTGGTGGTCATGCCCGTCCCATGGCTCAGCGTCGCCCGCGGATTCGCGCCCGCGATCCATGACGTCGGTTGCACCCTGCGGGACGATCAGTCAACCACGCACGAGGACGAGCGTCACGAGCCGCTCCACGCGGAGATGGCACCTCTGGCCTCTCCGATGGGCGGCGGATAGCGTCCGCCGGTGCCCACCGCCCACCTCAACGGCATCGACACCTACTTCGAGCGCAAGGGGGATGGGCGCGCGTTGCTGTTCCTCAACGCATCGGGCGCCACGCTGGCTTCCGCCAGCCTGTTGGTGCAGCCGTTCACCGAGTCGGCCGACACCGTCGCCGCCGACCAGCGGGGCCTGGGGCGCACCGAGGTCCCGCCCGGGCCGTACACGATGGCCGACTACGCCGCCGACGCCCTGGCCCTGGCCGACCACGTGGGTTGGGACACCTTCGCTCTGGTCGGCGTGAGCTTCGGTGGGATGGTGGCGCAGGAGGTCGCGGTCAGCACCCCCGAGCGCATCGAGCGACTGGCCCTGCTGTGCACTTCGCCGGGCGGCCCGGACGCCGCCTCCTACCCCCTCGACACCTTGGAGGCCCTCTCACCGGAGGAGCAGCTCGCGACCGGCATGCGCATCGTCGACAGCCGGTTCACCCCCGAGTGGTTGGCCGAGCACCCCGTCGACACGATGATCGTGGACAACTTCGTCCGGCGACAGCGGGCGGACCACACGGCCGACGAGGCCCGGGGGCTGGCCGAGCAGCTCGCCGCCCGCAGCCACCACGACGTGGTCGACCGCCTGGGCCGCATCACCTGCCCGACCTTCGTGGCCAGCGGCCGCTACGACGGCATCGCGCCGGAGTCCAACGGTGAGCTCATCGTCTCGCGGATCCCAGGTGCCGCCCTCCACGTCTACGAGGGCGGCCACCTCTTCGTGTTCCAGGACGCCGCCGCGTTCCCCGAGACCATCAGCTTTCTCACGGCGTAGGGATTCCCGCGACTAGTTGAGGCGGTAGCCGACACCGCGGGCGGTCTCCACGCGATTCGCAGCCGGACCGAGCTTCCGGCGGAGGCTGCGCACGACGACATCCACGACGTTGCTTCCGCCGACATACGTCGTACCCCAGACCCGGGTGATGAGCTCGGCGCGGGTCACGGCGCGGCCTGGCCGTTCCGACAGGGTTGCGAGCACACCGAACTCGAGGGGCGAGAGCTGAACCCGTTGCGCACCGAGATCGACGGTGCGGTCTCCGGGGTCGAGGAACCCGCGGTCGGCAATTCCGAGCTCGGCGGCCGCGAGGCGGGACAACCAGCCGTCGACGGACTCGGGCCCGAAGTCGAGCGCGGCGGGGTGGTAGCAGCCGTCGCCCAACGAGACGGGTTCCAAGAACTGGAATCCCAGCACCGCGAGCGCGTCCGCGAACGGAGTGGGATCGGCGATCCCGATATAGGTCCGACCCAACTGTGGACGCATCTGGAAGTAGAGCCGCTTGCAGTCGAGCCAGGCGGCAGCCTGGACGCCGCTCGGCCCTTCGCCGGTGTCGCGGGCGAGGGCGCGACGCACGACGAGCGTTCGCTGCCCGTTGCTCAGCGGATGGAGTGCGGCGTGCCGGGCGTACGCGCCCATGACCGGGTCGTCGCGTTCGAGCGACTGCGGGATGTCGCACCACTCGGCGACTACTGAGCAACCCACCAGCGCTCCGGACCGGTCACGGATCGCCCCGACCGCTCTCGGGACGCGCTCCAACCAGAGGTCGAGCGCGTGAGCCGCTTCCGGCGGGTCGTATCGGTGCCACAGGGAACGTAGCTCGCTGGTGTCCTCGATGCGGGCCGGTTCGACGCTGTAGGCGTGCACGGTGGTGGGGAACATCGCCTCGCGAACGACCGGGTTGTCGATGAGGAAGAGCAGGTCGGAGGTCGAGCGATCGAGCTCGTGTCGCGCGACGCCCCTGGTCTCGGTCTGCAGGTAGTGCCAGGCCGCGGCCCGGTAGCGGCGGAAGCGTTCGGGATCCAGAGCCCGGAGCCGTTCGACGATCGCGCTCTGCACCGCGTCGTGCAGGCGTAGGCCTTCCGACGTGGCCTCCACGAAGGCCAGCCGACTCAGGGTGTCGAGCGCCTCGTCTGCACCTTCGTCGCCCAACATGGCGGCGAGCACGCCGCGGGTGATCCGCCGCGGGACGGCGGCGGCATCCAACGCGCGGCGCGCATCCTCGTCGAGGCCGGCTCGGAACGCGCCAGCCAGCGCGTCGACGACCTGCGACATGGAGTCGGCTTCCGGCATCTCGCCGCCGGCCAGGCGTGCCTCCAACGCGAGCCGCAACGCCAACGGGTGCCCTCGGCTCACGCGCGCGATCTCCGTCGCGGCGGGGCCGTCCTCGAACCCGGCGGTTCGCACGATCGTCTGCACGCTGTCGTCGTCGAGTCGGCCCAAGGGCAGGACTTCGAGACCTCCGAGCTGACCGCGCTCGACCGCCCACTCGAGCATGGGCGGCTCGCGGCCCGCGACCACCACGCGCACATCAGGCCCGAGCGCCGGCAACAACTCGTGACGCAGCCACGGATCAGTCAGCCGGAACACCTCGTACGTGTCGACCAGCAGCACCGTGCGACGCCCGCCCGCGAGCGCGGCAAGGTCGGTGGTCGACGTGATCGTCGTCGTCGAGTCGACCGCCGAGGCCAGACCACCCAGGAACGCCTGCTCGGTCGGCTCGATCGACCGGCAGTCCACCGTCACGACGCCGATCCCGAGCCGTTCGCACTCCTCGCCGAACCTCGCGAGCAGCGACGACTTCCCGATGCCCGCGATCCCGTAGACGAAACACACCCGAGGTCCGTGCTCCTCCAGAACCCGCAGGAGCACGGACAGCTCGACGTCGCGTCCCACAACCGAGGAGCCCGCGGACCGGCAGTCCATGGACGCCATTGTGGGACTACGCAGCCGCGGTCGCCAGGCCACGCGTGATCGCCGTCGGCTCGGACAGCACTTCGAAGCGGCGCATCGAGACGTTCACGAGGCCCGGAATCGCGGCCACCTGCCCAAGTTCCGAGGCCAGGTGGGCGTCCAGAGCAGCGCGGTTCTCGAAGGTGTAGACACCGCCGTACACACCGTTCGCCCGATCCGCCAGCCAGACCTTGGACACGAGGCCGGGCACCGCCGCGAACGCCGGGGCGACGTCGTTGCACAGGCTCCGGTACTCGGACTCCGTCATCCCGTCGAGCGAGAAATTGACAACAAGGATCTCCATCGGCTGCCTCCTGGTCCACGACGACACACCGTCGTCCTCGCCACAGCATGAGCCGACACGCACGAACCTCGATGAGGACAACATGATGATTCGCGCCTGATCGCGATCGGGCGACAGAGAGGGCGTCCACTGGTGCTTCTCGAGGTGCTCGATCGCGAGCCCTCAACCGGTGAACGACGGTGCGAGCAGGATCGGCGCGGTTGCCGGTGGCGCGCATCCCGACGTAGCAGCATGCGGTTCGATCGAGTCGCCGAGGTCGTAGGCGAAGTACGGATCGTCGCCCGCGGCGAGGAACGGCGCGGCGGTCGCGGCTGAGGTGTCCCCGGCGACGAAACGGTCGAGAAACGCGTCGGCCGTTCCAGCCGGGAAGATCGGTGCAGTGTCGTGGGTGCCGGTCGGGTCGGTGACGAACGCCTTAGGTGGGCCCTGTTGTGCGAATGCCGAAGCTGCGGCGTCGTGCGGGGTGACGACATCGAGGCATCCGCTCCAGAAGTACGTGGCAATCGGCCGCGACCAGTCATACACACCGGTCACCGGCAAGCCCGCTGCGGTCGGCGGCGGGAACCCCTTGATGATCTCCATCGCCTGAATGCGGCCGTCGGTGCAGCACGTGTTGAAGAACAACAGGCCGGTGACCGCGCCACTCGACGTGCCCACCAGGCCCACACGCGCGGGGTCGAGGAGTCCCGAAAGAGCGTTACCCGGCGCTTCGCTGAGGGAGAGCAGGTTCGTGAGCACGAAGCTGACGTCAGCCGGTTGGTGGTAGACGTCGAGCGCCACAGCGGGGTCGGTGGTCGAGAATCCCGGCGCGTTCGTGCACGGAAAGTCGAGCGCGACACCGACATAGCCCCGCGCCGCAAGTGCGGCCGCGTCGGTCTTCGCCACGGCACGCTGCGATGCACCACTGCCCGGCCCCACCAGTACCACCGGTGACGCCTCCACCGTGCCCGGGGTCACGACGGTCACGTTCAGAGTCCGATCGGTCGCCCCGGTGCACGGAGTGGAGCGAGTCGAATCCACGAAGGTGTAGCTCGACGTCGCCGAAGCAGCGGTCGACATATGTGCCGCCGCGGTCGTATGAGCGGCCACGACTGGCGCCGTGACGGCCACCAACGAGAACAAGACAGTGCCCCGGCGCACCCCGTCACGCTAGACCGGGCCGCGAGGCCACCGAACTCAGCGAGCAGGCACCACCGGGTCGTGTGCGACTCCGCCGAACTCGAAGCCTTCGTACCCCGAGTCCCTGACCGCGTCGCAGCGCTCGCGATAACTCGGTTGTCCGCCCGCGTAGGGCATCACCACCCGGGGCTTGCCGGGGATGTTCGCGCCCACGTACCACGAGTTAGCCCGTCCGAAGAGCGAGGCTCGGCCGACCTCGGCGACGTGTTCCACCCAGGAGTCCTGCGCTTCCTCGGTGGCCTCGACGCGGCTCCAACCGTGCTCGCGCATGTGCTCGATGCAATCGGCGATCCAATCCACGTGATACTCGATGGCCACCGGCATGTTCATGAGCACCGAAGGGCTGCCTGGTCCGGTGATCGTGAACAGGTTGGGAAAACCCGCGACCTGGATTCCGAGCATCGTGCGTGGTCCGCTCGCCCATGCGTCGGCCAGCGGGACGCCATCCGTGCCTCGAACGTCGATGCGCAGGAGCGAACCGGTCATGGCGTCGAAGCCCGTGGCGAAGACGATGACGTCGAGCTCGTAGTCCGCTCCCGCCGTGCGCAGGCCGGTCGCCGTGATCGACTCGATGGGCGTCTCGCTGATGTCGACCAGGCGCACGTTGTCGCGGTTGAACGTCTCGTAGTAGTCGGTGTCGATCGGCGGCCGCTTGGCCCCATAGGGATAGCCCTTGGGGCAGAGCAGTTCGGCGGTGTGCGGATCCTTGACCGTCTCACGGATCTTGTCGCGGATGAACTCCGATGCGATCTCATTGGCTTCGGGATCACTGAGCAGGTCGGAGAAGCCACCCCACAAGAACTTGAACCCGCCCTCAGCCCAGAGTCCCTGGAGAATCGCATCGCGCTCTTCGGCCGAGACGCTCATCGTGGTGCGGTCGATCGGTGAGAACGGGAAGCCCGCGAACGACCTGCGGGTCGCCGCGAAGATCTCGTCGTAGTTTCGCTTGATCCTGGCCTGGTCCGCCGGCAGGAACCCGCCGTGCCGTGCCGGGAGGCTGAAGTTCGGCGTGCGCTGGAAGACGGTGAGGTGATCGGCCTGGGCGGCGATCGGAGGAGTGGCCTGGATGCCGCTCGAGCCCGTGCCGATGAGCCCGACGCGCTTCCCCGTGAAGTCGACGCCTTCGCGCGGCCATGTTGCCGTGAAGTACACGTCACCGCCGAAGCCTTCGAGACCGGGTATGTCGGGCGCGATCGGGGCCGACAGGCATCCGACCGCCGTGACGAGAAAGCGCGCAGTCACCAGTTGGTCGCGGTCGGTGCGGATCTCCCAGCGGTTCTCGGAGTCGTCGAACGTGGCCGCGGTGACGCGGGTGGAGAGCTGGATGTCGCGTCGGAGATCGAAGCGATCGGCGACGTGGTTGAGGTACCGCTCGATTTCGGGCTGTTCCGGGTACCGACCCGACCATTTCCACTCGTCGGCCAGCTCGCGGGAGAACGAGTAGCAGTAGTAGTAACTCTCGGAGTCACACCGCGCGCCGGGATAGCGATTCCAGTACCACGTGCCACCGACGCCGTCGCCTGCCTCGACGACGCGGACCCTCATGTTCATGTCGTCGCGGAACTTGTGGAGCGCGTAGAGACCGGCGAAGCCCGCACCGATCACGACTGCGTCGAGGTCGTAGTGATCATCCATGTGCATGCTCAAGCGGGGACAGCGATCGGCATTCGCGGACTGTAGGGCGAACCCAGCCATGTTCCTACAGTCCCGTTGATCGCGCAACGAACGGTACCGACCAGGAACCCCGGGGGCGGTCGATCGGTGCCACCGGGATTGCCGCCGCGGGGCCGTATCAGACGGGCCACCTGGCACCTCCTCCAGTCAGTAGGTCAGTAGTCCGAGATCAGCGCTGGTAGGACGACCAATGACCGAGAAGCCCCACTGGTCCGCGCGCCGAACGATGGCGACGCGTCGGCTCCGCTATTTCGTCATCGCCGCGGTCGTTGCCCTTGCGGGTCTGGTCCTGCCCTTGGCCGCCCAGACGACTCCAGCGGCGGCGGCCGGCCCGTGCGGGCCGCCGGTGGTGAGCGTGATCGCCTGCGAGAACAGCCTGCCCGGGACTCCGTCCAGCGACTGGGGCATCACCGGCTCCGGGTCGCCGACCATCCAGGGGTTCGCCACCGCGATCAGCGTGAACCCGGGCGACACGGTGCAGCTCAAGATCAACACGCCGTCGTCGAACTACCACTTCGACATCCTCCGGTTGGGCTACTACCAGGGCAACGGTGCGCGGAAGGTGGCTTCGGGGCTGAGGCCGTCGGCGGCGTTGCCGCAGACCCAGCCCGCCTGCCGGACCGACTCGCAGCCGACCGGTCTGATCGACTGCGGGAACTGGGCCGTGTCGGCGTCGTGGACGGTACCGACGACGGCAGTCTCGGGCGTGTACATCGCGCACCTGGTCCGCGACGACGCCAACGGCGGCAGCCACATCGTGTTCGTCGTGCGGAACGACTCGAGCCACTCGGACATCCTGTTCCAAACCTCTGACGAGACGTGGCAGGCCTACAACACCTACGGCGGCAACAGCCTGTACACGTGCGTGTCGAACTGCCCGCCCGGCAGTCCGGAGGCGTACAAGGGCGCCTCGAAGGTGTCCTACAACCGGCCATTCCTGACCGCAGATTACGACCAGGGCCGCGACTGGCTGATGTACGCCGAATATCCGATGATCCGGTTCCTGGAGGCGAACGGCTACGACGTGTCCTACACGACGGGTCTGGACGTGGGGACCGCGACCGGCGGATCGCTGCTGACCAACCACAAGATGTTCATGTCGACCGGGCACGACGAGTACTGGACCGGCGCGCAGCGGGCCAACGTCGAGGCGGCCCGGAACAACGGCGTCAACCTGGCGTTCTTCAGTGGCAACGAGGTGTTCTGGAAGACCCGGACCGAGCCGAGCATCGACGGGACCAGCACCCCGAACCGCACCCTGGTCTGCTACAAGGACACGCACTACAACGCGCCGACCGACCCGCAGAGCTGGACCGGGACCTGGCAGGACCCGCGGTTCAGCCCACCGGGCGATGGCGGGCGGCCTCAGAACGCCCTGACCGGGCAGTTGTTCATGGTCAACACCGGCACTACCGACATCAGGGTGCCGTCGCAGTACTCCCAGCTGCGGTTCTGGCGGAACACGTCGGTGGCCACCCTGGGGGCGGGGCAGTCGGTGACCCTGGGTCAGGGCAACGGGACGCTGGGCTACGAGTGGGACGCGGAACCGGACAACGGGTTCCGCCCCAGCGGGCTGTTCGACCTGTCGTCGACCACATCCACCTCGGCGGAGGTCTTCACCGACTACGGCAGCAACGTCAAGGCGGGCAGCACCGCCACCCACCACCTGTCGCTGTACCGGGCGCCCAGCGGGGCGCTGGTGTTCGGCGCGGGCACCGTGCAGTGGTCGTGGGGGCTCGACAGTGCGGGCGGCACACCGGACCGGAACATGCAACAGGCCACGGTGAACCTGTTCGCCGACATGGGTGTGCAGCCGTTTGCGCTGATCGCCGGGCTGACCGCGACCACGGCGTCGAACGACACCGCCGCGCCCACCTCGACGATCACCTCCCCCGCGGGCGGCGCGACCGTCGGTGACGGCGCCAGGATCACCATCAGTGGCACGGCGGCAGACACCGGTGGCGTGGTCGCCGGCGTCGAGGTCTCCACCGACGGAGGCACCACCTGGCACCCGGCGAGCGGGACGACAAGCTGGACCTACAGCTGGGTCGCGCACGGCAACCCGAGCGTCACCATCAAGTCCCGGGCGGTCGACGACAGCGGCAACATCGAGACGCCGTCCGCGGGAATCTCGGTCAACATCGGCTGCACCTGCTCGATCTGGGGCACCGGGGCGGCCCCGGGCGTCAGCGACTCCGGCAGCGGCACCGCGGTGGAGGTCGGGGTCAAGTTCACGTCTGACGTCTCGGGCAGCGTGACCGGTATCCGCTTCTACAAGAGCAGTGCCAACACCGGAACCCACATCGGGAACCTGTGGACGGCGACCGGGACGAAGCTCGCATCGGCGACGTTCAGCGGCGAGACCGCCTCGGGCTGGCAGTCCGTCACGTTCGCAAGCCCGGTGTTGATCAACGCGAACACGACGTACGTGGCCTCCTACTTCGCCCCGGCCGGGCACACCGCCCAGGACGAGTCGTACCTGTACCCGAACCCCTCACCGACTCCGTACGCGTACAGCCCCATCGACAGTCCTCCGCTGCACGCGCTGCGCAACACCAACGGCACCGTGAACGGGCTGTTCCAGAACAGCAGCACGAGCACGTTCCCGACCGGCAGCCTGAACGCGTCGGAACTACTGGGTCGACGTGATGTTCACCCTGAACACCGGGCCGGCGACCGCGCCAGGAGCGCCGACCGAGCGTGACCGGACCCCCGGCAACGCGTCTGCGGTCGTGAGCTGGACGGCGCCGTCGGACGGTGGCAGTGCGATCACCAGCTACACGGTCACGCCGTTCATCGGCACCACCGCGCAGACACCGACCACGGTGACCGGCAACCCGGCGGCGACCAGCACCACGGTGAGCGGGCTGACCAACGGCACCGCCTACACCTTCACGGTGAAGGCCACCAACGCGGTCGGCACCGGGCCCGCCTCCGCCCCGTCGAACCCGGTCACCCCGGCCGCCATCAGCTGCGCTGCGTGCACGATCTGGCCGTCGTCGGTGACCCCCTCGAGCGTCGACGAGGGCGACCCTTCGTCGACCGAGGTCGGGGTGAAGTTCAAGTCCGACGTGAACGGGGTGATCAAGGGCATCCGGTACTACAAGAGCGCGGCCAACACCGGGACCCACATCGGGAACCTGTGGTCGGCGTCCGGGACCAAGCTGGCCACGGCGACGTTCAGCGGCGAGACCGCCTCCGGCTGGCAGCAGGTCAACTTCGCGACGCCGGTGTCGATCACCGCGAACACCGTGTATGTCGCCTCCTACTTCGCACCGGCCGGCCACTACGCGGGAGACGGCGGCTACTTCGCCGGATCCGGAGTGGACAACGTGCCGCTGCACGCGCTGCGGGACGGCGTCAGCGGAGGCAACGGCGTCTACCGCTACGGCACCGCGAGCGGGTTCCCCAACCTCACCTTCGACTCCGAGAACTACTGGGTCGACGTCGTGTTCTCCACCGGGCCGGCGACCGCGCCCGCGGCGCCGACCGGCGTGACCGCGACCGCCGGTGCCGGCTCGGCGCAGGTGTCCTGGACCGCGCCCTCCGACGGCGGCAGCCCGCTTACCAGCTACACGGTCACGCCGTTCATCGGCACGACCGCGCAGACACCGACCACGGTGACCGGCACCCCGCCGGCGACCACCACCACCGTGAGCGGGCTGACCAACGGCACCGCCTACACCTTCACCGTGACGGCCACCAACGCGGTCGGCACCGGGCCCGCCTCGGCCGCCGTCGAACTCGGTCACCCCGACCGCACCGACCGCGCCCGCGGCGCCGACCGGCGTGACTGCGACAGCCGGGAACGCGTCGGCGGTCGTGAGCTGGACCGCGCCGTCGAACGGTGGCAGCGCGATCACCAGCTACACCGTCACCCCGTTCATCGGCACCACCGCGCAGACGCCGGCCACGGTGACCGGCAACTCCGCCGGCGACCACCACCACGGTGAGCGGGCTGACCAACGGCACCGCCTACACCTTCACGGTGACCGCCACCAACGCGATCGGCACCGGACCCGCCTCCGCCCCGTCGAACCCGGTCACCCCGGCGTCCTTCAGCTGCGCCGCGTGCACGATCTGGCCGTCATCGACGACGCCGACGACCCCTGATGAGGGCGACCCCTCCTCGGTCGAGATTGGGGTGAAGTTCAAGTCGGACCTCAACGGGGTGATCAAGGGCATCCGGTACTACAAGAGCGCGGCCAACACCGGAACCCACATCGGGAACCTGTGGTCGGCGACCGGGACCAAGCTGGCCACGGCGACGTTCAGCGGCGAGACCGCTGTCCGGCTGGCAGCAGGTCAACTTCGCGACGCCGGTGTCGATCACCGCCGAGCACCGTGTACGTCGCCTCGTACTTCGCACCGGCGGGGCACTACGCGGGAGACGGCGGCTACTTCGCCGCCTCGGGAGCGGACAACGTGCCGCTGCACGCGCTCCAGGACGGTGTCAGCGGAGGCAACGGCGTCTACACCTACGGGAGTGCCAGCGGGTTCCCCAACCTCACCTTCGACTCCGAGAACTACTGGGTCGACGTCGTGTTCTCCACCGGGCCGGCCACCGCGCCCGCGGCGCCGACCGGCGTGACCGCGACCGCCGCCAACGCGTCGGCGGTGGTGAGCTGGACCGCGCCCTCCGACGGTGGCAGCGCGATCACGAGCTACACCGTGACCCCGTTCATCGGCACGACCGCGCAGACACCGACCACGGTGACCGGCAGCCCGCCGGCGACCACCACCACGGTCACCGGGCTGACCAACGGCACCGCCTACACCTTCACGGTGAACGCGACCAACGCGATCGGCACCGGACCCGCCTCGACCGCGTCGAACGCCGTCACCCCGACGGGACCGACCGTGCCCGCGGCGCCGACCGGCGTGACCGCGACCGCCGGTGCCGGCTCGGCGCAGGTGTCCTGGACGGCGCCGTCGAACGGTGGTAGCGCGATCACGAGCTACACGGTCTTCCCGTTCATCGGGACGACCGCGCAGACGCCGGTCACGGTGACCGGCAGCCCGCCGGCGACCACCACCACGGTGAGCGGGCTGACCAACGGCACCGCCTACACCTTCACGGTGACCGCGACCAACGCGATCGGCACCGGACCCGCCTCCGCGCCCTCGAACTCGGTCACCCCGACCGGACCGACCGTGCCCGCGGCGCCGACCGGCGTGACCGCGACCGCCGCCAACGCGTCGGCGCAGGTGAGCTGGACCGCGCCCGCCAACGGTGGCAGCGCGATCACGAGCTACACCGTGACCCCGTTCGTCGGCACGACCGCGCAGACACCGACCACGGTGACCGGCAGCCCGCCGGCGACCACCACCACGGTGAGCGGGCTGACCAACGGCACCGCCTACACCTTCACGGTGACCGCGACCAACGCGATCGGCACCGGACCCGCCTCGGCCGCGTCGAACTCGGTCACCCCGATCGGCGCGACCGCGCCCGCGGCGCCGACCGGCGTGACCGCGGCGGCCGCCAACGCGTCGGCGCAGGTGAGCTGGACCGCGCCCGCGAACGGTGGCAGCGCGATCACCAGCTACACGGTGACGCCGTTCGTCGGCACGACCGCGCAGACACCGACCACGGTGACCGGCAGCCCGCCGGCGACCACCACCACGGTCACCGGGCTGACCAACGGCACCGCCTACACCTTCACGGTGACGGCGACCAACGCGGTCGGCACCGGGCCCGCCTCCGCCCCGTCGAACGCCGTCACCCCGACGGCGTCCGGGTGCGCCGCGTGCACGATCTGGGCGTCGTCGGCCACGCCGACGACGCCTGACGCAGGGCGACGCCTCGTCGGTCGAGGTCGGGGTGAAGTTCAAGGCCGACGTGAGCGGGAAGATCACCGGTATCCGCTACTACAAGAGCGCTGGCCAACACCGGAACCCACATCGGGAACCTGTGGTCGGCGACCGGGACCAAGCTGGCCACGGCGACGTTCAGCGGCGAGACCGCCTCCGGCTGGCAGCAGGTCAACTTCGCCAGCCCGGTGTCGATCACCGCCGACACCGTGTACGTCGCCTCCTACTTCGCACCGGCCGGCCACTACGCGGGAGACGGCGGCTTCTTCGCCGCCTCCGGGGTGGACAAGGCGCCCTTGCATGCGCTGCAGGACGGCGTCAGCGGAGGCAACGGCGTCTACGCCTACGGGGCGCCGCGCCTTCCCCAACCTCACCTTCGACTCCGAGAACTACTGGGTCGACGTCGTGTTCTCCACCGGGCCCGCCACCGCGCCCGCGGCGCCGACCGGCGTGACCGCGACCGCCGGTGCCGGCTCGGCGCAGGTGTCCTGGACCGCGCCCTCGGACGGCGGCAGCCCGCTTACCAGCTACACGGTCACGCCGTTCATCGGCACCACCGCGCAGACACCGACCACGGTGACCGGCACTCCGCCGGCGACCACCACCACCGTGAGCGGGCTGACCAACGGCACCGCCTACACCTTCAGGGTGACGGCCACCAACGCGGTCGGCACCGGGCCCGCCTCGGCCACGTCGAACTCGGTCACCCCGACCGCACCGACCGCGCCCGCGGCGCCGACCGGCGTGACCGCCACAGCCGGGAACGCGTCTGCGGTCGTGAGCTGGACCGCGCCCGTCGAACGGTGGCAGCGCGATCACGAGCTATACCGTGACCCCGTTCGTCGGGACGACCGCACAGACGCCGACCACGGTGACCGGCAACCCGCCGGCGACCACCACCACGGTGAGCGGTCTGACCAACGGCACCGCCTACACCTTCACGGTGACCGCGACCAACGCGATCGGCACCGGACCCGCCTCGGCCGCGTCGAACTCGGTCACCCCGATCGGGGCGACCGTGCCCGGGCGCCGACCGGCGTGACCGCGGCGGCCGCCAACGCGTCGGCGCAGGTGAGCTGGACCGCGCCCGCGAACGGTGGCAGCGCGATCACCAGGTACACGGTGACGCCGTTCGTCGGCACGACCGCGCAGACACCGACCACGGTGACCGGCAGCCCGCCGGCGACCACCACCACGGTCACCGGGCTGACCAACGGCACCGCCTACACCTTCACGGTGACGGCGACCAACGCGATCGGCACCGGGCCCGCCTCCGCCCCGTCGAACGCGATCACCCCCTCGGCCACCACCTGCGGCGCGTGCACGATCTGGGCGTCGTCGGCCACGCCGACGACCCCGAGCGCCGCGGACACCTCGGCCGTCACGCTCGGCGTGAAGTTCAAGGCCGACGTGAGCGGGAAGATCACCGGGATCCGCTTCTACAAGGGGACTGGCAACACGGGGACGCACGTCGCGAACCTGTGGTCGGCGACCGGGACGAAGTTGGCCACGGGGACGTTCACCAACGAGACCGCGTCCGGCTGGCAGCAGGTCAACTTCACGACACCGGTGACGATCACTGCCGGCACCGTCTACGTCGCCTCCTACTTCGCACCGGTCGGACGCTACGCCGCCGACGGCGGCTTCTTCACCACGGCCGGGGTGGACAACGGGCTATTGCACGCACTGCAGGACGGTGTCAGCGGAGGCAACGGCGTCTACGCGTACGGCGTCGCCGCAGCCTTCCCGAACAACACCTTCCTTGCCACCAACTATTGGGTCGACGTCGTGTTCTCCACCGGATGAACGAGGATCAGCCACGTAGGTCCGGGGTGAGTGCGGCTTGCACGTCGTCGACGACGTCCTCCCCTCTGGCGCAGAGGTCAGTCTGCGGCCTCGGTGAGGAACGCGTCAAGGCGGGCGAGGGTGTACGCGACGGCGGTGTCGGTGTCCATCGCCGTGCCGTGGTCGCGGAGCGCCCCGAGTCGTTCCTCGCCAAGTGCTTCGACGAGGAGGCGGGTGGTCTCGCGCCGGGTGTCGACGATCAGGCCGCCGGTGTCGGCTGATCCACCGCGTGCGGGCACCGGTGGCGCGTCCGTTGTTGCCGTCGTGGTCGTCGGGGCGGAGATCGCGAGGAGCGCGTGGGCAGCTCCCTGGATGGTGGCGGCGGCTTCGGAATCGGTCTCGGCCAGGGCGCGGGCGGAAACGGTGGACACGCCGTGGAGATACGGCTGGTGGTTCATCCAGTGGGCGTGGGGGATGCTGCGGGTGGCGCAGCGTGCGGTGAGTGGCCAGTCACGGATCATGGCCGCGGCGAGGGTCACCCGGATGAGCTCGCTGTAGGCCTCGTAGTCGAGGTCGTGGTGGGCGGCTTCGCTGAGCAGTGCGCTGGCCCGTTCGGAATCCTGGCGGGAGAGCGCCTGGGCGAGCGCGACGAGGGCCTCGTTGATGAGCCTCGTCATGCCGAGCGCGCGGGCGACGGCGAGCCCTTCGGTCGCGATGGGAATCGCCTCCGCGAATCGCCCTGCGTACGACAGCGCCGACGCGGCACCAGAGAGGCTGTGGCCGACGAGGCCCATCTTGTCCACACGCCGGTACGACTCGCCACCTTCGAGGAACGCCGCCGCGGCGGCGTCCCACTCGCCTGTCGACACTGCGAGCACCGCCGAGAGGTACTGGCGTAACGCACTGAGGTCGCCGGTGTACGGACTGCGGGCGGGCAATGCCTGTTCCACGCCGAGCGCGGCTTCGCTGTATTCCACCGCGAGACTCGCCTCCCCTCGTGTCTGGGCGGCGTACGCCGCGGCCATGAGCACGAGCGGGTAGCTGGGGTGGTGTTCCATCCCCGGCAGGGCGAGAACCGGGTCGACGGGAAGGGTCAGCACCAAGCCGGTCTGGACGGGGAACAGGCTCGTCGATTCCAACAGGCTGACCGCGACGTCGAGATCGTGGGTGTCGATCGCGTGGGCGAACGCGGCGAGGAGGTTCTCGACATCGGCGCCCATGCGGGCGCCCCACTCGATCTGCTGCGGCCCCCACAGTCCGTCGTGGCAGCGAACGGCGTACTCGGCGTAGTAGCGCTCGTGACGGTCGCGCAGCGCATCGGTCTCCTCATGTTCGACGAGGCGTTCCTCGCCGTACTCGCGGATGGTCTCCAACAGCCGGTACCGGGTGTCGAGACCACCGCGTTCGGCGACGACCAACGACCGGTCCACCAGGTCGGTCAGCAACCCGAGCACTCCACGGCCCTCGATCGGCCCGCCGGCACCGATCGCCTCCGCCGCCTCGCGGGTACAACCCCCGGCGAACACGGCCAGCCGGGCGAGGAGACGCTGCGGCGGCTCGTCGAGCAGGTCATAGGACCAGTCGATCGTCGCCCGCAACGTCTGGTGCCGCTTCACCGCCCGCCGCCGGCCCCCGGCGAGCAGGTCAAAGCGTTGATCCAACGCCGCGGCCAACTCGGTCGGGCTCATCGACGTCACCCGCGCCGCCGCCAACTCGATCGCCAAGGGCACCCCGTCGAGCCGCCGACACACCTGCCCGACCGCCGCGCCGTTCGCAGCACTGAGCACGAAATCGGCGTCCGCCGCGCGGGCACGCTCTACGAACAACTGCACCGCGTCGGACTGCCGACCGATGCCAGATCCGCATCTGCCGCGGGCGCCGCCAAGGCGGGCACCGCGAACATCCGCTCACCGTCGAGGGCCAGACCCTCCCGGCTCGTCGCCAGCATCACCACACGCGGGCACGTACCACTGATCTCCTCGACCAGGTCGGCGACCGCGTCCAGCACGTGCTCGCAGTTGTCGACCACCAACAACACCTGCTTCGTACGCAGAAAGTCGACCAGCGCCTCCGCCACACCCTGGGTCGCCCGGGCACTCACCCCGAACACCGCCGCGAACGCGTCGACCACGTCCTCGGGGTCACGCACGGCCGCCAACTCGATCGACCATGCACCTTCCCGGAACCGGGGCAGTACCTCGGCGGCGACCTGCAAGGCCAGTCGGGTCTTGCCGACGCCTCCGACCCCCGTCAGCGTCACCACCCGCGTCTCGCTCAACGCCGCCACCGTGCGGTCGATCTCGCGCTCGCGGCCCATGAACGAACTCGACTGCAACGGCAGGTTCCCCGGGAACGCATCCACCGACGTCAACGGCGCGAACTCCGAACCCAACCCGGGCCCGTGCACCTGGAACACCCGCTCCGCACGGGACAGGTCACGCAGCCGATGCTCCCCCAGATCGGTCAGCGTCAACCCCCTCGGCAACGCCATCACGGGCCAGATCTGCCGTTGCTTGGGAACACACGATCTGGCCGCCGTGCGCGACACCCATCAGCCGCGCCGCACGATTCAACGACGAACCGAAATAGTCGCCGTCGCGCACCGACGCCGCTCCCGTGTGCAGACCCATCCGCACCAGCAACGACTCCGGTAACGGCCAGATCTCACTGTCGAGTGCCCGCTGCGCCGCCACCGAGGCGACCACCCCCGCCTCCGCGGTCCCGAACGCGGCATGGAACCCATCACCCGTGGTCTTCACCACGTAGCCGCCGTGGGCCTCGATCGCCTCGCGCAAAAGTTGGTCGTGACGGGCCAACGCGTCACGCATCGCCTCCGGGTGCACTTCCCAGAGACGCGTCGAACCCTCGATGTCGGTGAACAAGAACGTGACCGTCCCCGACGGCAACTCGGCCAAGGCGACCCCCTCCGGTCGTCCGCGCCCAGAACGCCAGTCAACCACGCAAAGCGGACGGGCGTCACAGGTTGTCGTCGGCGATGCGACAGTGGACCCAGGGCCTGCTCATCGCGAGCGATCGGACCGGTCAGCTGACCACCTTCACGTCGAGCGTCTCGGGGCCGTATTCGAGGAACATCGGGACGAAGTGCAGCTCGTAGTCGTCGGCGAGGGTGATCTCGCCGGGCGCGAAGCGGTCGAGCATCGTGTCGAGCACGACCCGGCCCTCCATGCGCGCGACGTGGATGCCGAGACAGATGTGCGGCCCGACTCCGAACGTGAGGTGCTCGGGTGCGGTGCCCGACGCGATCCCGCGGTCGAGGCGGAACTCGTTGGGGCATTGGTACACCTTCTCGTCGCGGTTGGCCGATGCGATGCCGACGATGACGCGCTCCCCCGCGTGCACGGGCGTGTCGCCGATGACCGTCTCCTCCTTCGCGGTGCGAAACAGGAAGAGCACCGGCGGCTCCAGTCGCAACGACTCCTCGACCGCCTCCGGAACGAGGCCGCGATCGGCCCGCAGCGTGGCTGCGAACCCTGGATCCGACACGAAGCGGTAGAGCAGGTTGCCGAGCATGTAGGTGGTCGACAAGCTGCCGGCGAGGGTGTTCACCGCGAGCGTCCGGACGTGGAGGTCGGTGAGGCGATCGCCTTCGACCTCGGCCTGCACCATGCGCGTCAGCAGGTCGTCGGGCGGGTCGGTGCCGTCGCGCCGCGCTCGAATCTGGTCGTCGATGATGCCCGCGAGCTCAGGAAAACCACCGCCGATGCCGACGCCGCGGTCCGTGGCGTTGGTCTCCGGCCACGAGCTGTGCAACAGCGCCTGGCACCAGTGCGCGATTTCGGCGTGCTGGTCGCGCGGGATTCCCAGCGCTTCGGCCGACACCGCAACCGGCAACACGGTGCACAGACCGGCCATGAGGTCGCCGCCGCGCTGTGCGACGATCGGATCCAGGAGCTGGTTGGTGAGCTCGCGGGTGAACGGCTCGACCTCCGCCGAGGTGCGCGGCGTGAACGCGCGGTGCATGAGCCTACGCACACGCGGATGCAGCGGCGGGTCGATCTCGCCGAGGAAGCTCTCCTCGTCGGGGACCACTACGCCCGCGCCTCGAAAGCCTTCCCGTGAGGAGAACCGCCTCGCGTCCTTGAACGTCGACGCGGTGTCGTCGTAGCTCGCGGTGTAGACGAAGCCGTCTGTGGGTCGCGAGATCGGACACTCCGCGCGCAGTCGCTCCATGAGATCCCACATGTGCTGTGTCTGCGCAGGGTCGAACGGGTTGAACGCCAGCTCGGTCTCGGTCGTCGCGTCGTCGCTCACGAATCACTCCTGGTGCGTCGTGGTGGTGCCGGTGCTCATCATGTACGCGTAGTGCGGCAGGTGCGCGAGCTGACCGCCGTCGACGGGGATCACGTGACCGGTGATGTAGGCCGCCTCGTCGGACGCCAGGAACAGCACCGTGTTGGCGAGGTCCTCCGGTGTTCCGATGCGGGGGATGAGGCTGTGCTTGGCGATCTCCTCCACGATCTCGGGCGGGCACGCCCGATCGAACGCCGGAGTGCGCACCGCACCGGGTGACACTGCGTTCGCGCGGATGCCGTACTGGCCGTACTGGGTCGCGACACTGCGCATGAGCTGGATCACCGCCGCCTTGGCGCATGAGTAGGCGCCCTGGGTGAGATCGCCCGCGAGCCCCTGGTTCGACGACGTGCTCACGATCGAACCGCCGCCGGCTTCCATCATGTGGGGAATCGCGTGCTTGCAGCCCAGCATCGCGCCGCGCAGGTCGATGCGCATGGCGTGATCCCACCACTCGACGCTCATCTGATGAATCGGCTTGTCGAGGATCATCGCGTTGAGACTCGTGTCGGCCGCATTGTTGAACAGCACGTGCACGCCGCCGAAGGTCTCCACGGCGCGGTCGATCATGGCCTCGACCTGGGCCTCTTCGCCGATGTCCGTCTGCTGCGCAACCGCACGTCCTCCGTCGGCCTCGATCTCCTTGACGACGATCTCGGCTCCGTTCTCGTCGAGATCGGCAACCACGACTGCCGCGCCCTCACGGGCAAGAAGCCGCGACGTCGCGCGGCCGATCCCCGACGCACCGCCGGTGACGACTGCCACCTTGTTCTCGACC
The DNA here is from genome assembly GCA_963819475.1 of uncultured Actinomycetes bacterium. Classification (GTDB taxonomy): domain Bacteria; phylum Actinomycetota; class Acidimicrobiia; order IMCC26256; family DASPTH01; genus DASUAS01. Next base: position 861,050 of record CAWFWE010000004.1, on the reverse strand, counting down.
CGTCCCATCACTACCTCCTCGGTTGTTCACGGCGGGCTCACGCGTGCCCGATCTGCTCGCCGTACAGCGGCGTGTGCATCCGCATCCCGCCGTCGACATTCACGACCTGTCCCGTGATGAACCGTGCTTCGTCGCTCAACAGGAAGGCCACGACACCGGCGATGTCGTCGGGCTTGCCGAGCGTCGGCGTCACCGCGCTGCGCTCGTACATCTCGATCTCGTTCGGGGGAACATTGGCGACCAACGCGGGGGTCGCCACCACGCCGGGCGCGACTGCGTTGCATCGGATCCCCTGCTTGCCGTAGAGCGTTGCCACGTACCGCGTCAGCGAGTCGATGCCGGCCTTCGACACTCCGTACGCGACACGAGAGAGGTCGCCGAATTGCCCGGAACACGACGACGTGTTCACGATCGCGCCGCCCCCCGCTTCGAGCATGTGGGGGATCGCGTGCTTCGCGCCCAGCAGCGCGCCGCGCAGGTTGACGGCAAGCGTTCGATCCCACACCTCGATGTCCATGGACGTGACGTCGAGATCGCGCATGATGACCACGACATCGGCCGCGTTCGAGTGCAGGAGATGGAGCGCACCGAAGGCGTCGACGGTCGCCCGGCACAGCTCGGCGACCGCCTCCTCCTCGGAGACGTCGACCCACTGCGCTCGCGCTTCGCCACCCTTCGTGGCGACGAGATCGACGGTCTCCCTCGCCGACTCCTCGTTGATGTCTGCGACGGTGACGTACGCGCCCTCGCGTGCCAGTCGCAGCGCAGTGGCCCGCCCGATGCCCGAACCCGAACCGGTGACGATGCCGACCTTGCCGTCGAGGAGCCCCATCATGCGACCGACGGCTCGAACGTGATCGGCGTGTGCGCGATGCCGCGCCCGGGCACCAGCTGGTTACGAACGACGCCGGCTTCGTCGACGTCCCATTCGCCGAGTGCCTCCACGAGCTCTTGCAACGCGACCCGAGTCTGCAAGCGGGCGACTGCGTTGCCCAGGCAGTAGTGGATGCCGTGACCGAACGAGTAGTGCGGGCGCGCGCCCTGCCTCGTGATGTCGAGTCGATCAGGATCCTCGAACACCGTCTCGTCGTGGTTGGCGGAGCCGAAGAGCATCAGCACCCACTCACCCTTCGGGATCTTGACACCGCACATCTCGACATCGCGTTGCGCGGTGCGGGCGAGCCCCTGCACTGGAGACTCGAAGCGGATGAGTTCCTCCATCGCATCGGGCCAGAGGTCGGAGTCCTGCCGCAACATTGCGCGTTGCTCGGGGTAGCGCGCCAATGTGATCACCGCGTTCGACATCATGTTGATCGTCGTGTGCTGGCTCGCCGGCAGGATCAACGAACAGAAGCCGTAGATCTCCTCATCGGTGAGGTTCTCGCCCTCGACCTGCGCGTGGAAGATCTCGCTGACGACGTCGTCGGAGCGCGTGCCGCGTCGCGCCGCGATCGTGTCGCGCCAGTACGAGTCCATCTCGGCGTACGCCTGCATCGCCTCAGGGCCGACGAAGTCTTGGGATCCAACCGTCGCGAGGTTCCACGCAAGGAACCTCTCCCGGTCGTCCCGGTTGAGCCCCATCAGCTCCCCGACCACCGTCGACGGGATCACCTGCGCATAGTCGGTGGTGATGTCGGCATGACCCTGCTCCCGGAACTGCGAGATGAGCCCCCGAGCGAGGTCACGCACGAACGGCTCGAGGCCGGCCACTCGCGACGGTGTGAGCACTCGGGACAGCACCGAACGGAGCTGGTCGTGCCGTGGCGGGTCCATGTTGAACATGTTCGTGGGGAGCTGGCTCGAATCGGTACCGACCAGCACACCGCGCGCGGACGAGAAGGTGCGCCAGTCCGACATGGCCGGTTCGATGTCGGCGTAGCGGCTCACCATGTAGCAGGCAGGGTCGCCGCCGTAATAGACGGGATACTCCTGGCGCATGATCCGGTAGCAGGGGTACGGGTCGTCCCAGAACCGTGGATCGAAGGGGTCGAACTCGAAGGTGATCTGATCGGTGTCAGTCATGCGGGCAGCGTGCTCCGCTGGCGGCGAGCGCGCAAGAGCGGCGAGCACGCCGCACCACGGCTCCCCGGGTGACGGGCCGCCCCTCGCAGGGTAGGTTGCGCGGGCATGAGTCCAGGCGTCCTGGCCACCGCCCCTGCCGTCGACTTCGCACGCATGCGCGCCGAGCGGCGTACACGACTGCGGGATGCCATGGCCGCGAACGGGTTCGATGCACTGGTGCTGATCGGGCCGTCGAACCAGGAGTACGCCGGGATCCGCCAACCAGCCGCCGACGCCATGCGCATGCACTACGAGGCGGTCGTCGTGATCATCACCTCACGACCCGACGAGGCGCCGTTCGTGTGGACGCCTTTCCCGGAAGGCGTGCCCGGCGACGTCCCGCTCGATCATGTCCATGGGCCACTGCTGCTCGAGTTCCCCGAGGGTGTCGACGCGTTGGCCCGTGCCATCCGAGAGGTGGTACCCGGTGCGGTCAGGATCGGCGTCGACGAGATCACGTCGCCGATGATGGGCGTGCTGCCCGGCGCGCTTGCCGGCGTCGAGCTCGCGGACGCGACGATCGCGACGGGCGCAGCGCGCATCGTCAAGACTCCCGACGAGGTCGCGTGCCTCCGCCACGCGCAACACATCAACGAGATCGCGATGTACGACGTCGAAGCCGCGCTGCGGCCAGGTGTGCGTCAGAACGAGCTGTCGGCGATCTTCCTGCGCGGGGTGTTCGAGCAGGGCGCGTCGAGCAGCATCATCGACCCCATCTGGAACATCACTCCGCTGTCGGTCGCGAGCGGCTCACTCACCGCCAACGGCGACGTCGGGTTCCCGCTTGCGAGCAACGACCGGCTCCTCCGCGAGGGCGACCTCATCCTGTGCGACACGGGCATCACGTGGATGGGCTACCACTCCGACTTCGGCAAGACCTGGGTCTGCAGCGTCGACCCGAAGCCGTCTGCTGCGCAGCGCGAGTGCTTCACACGTTGGTGTGAGGTGATCGAGGCGGTGTACTCGACGATCAAGCCCGGCGCGACGTGCGGCGATCTCGTGCGCGCCGCGGGGGGTGTCGAGCCGAAGCATGCGCTCAGGCACTTCTACCTCGGGCACGGTTGCGGGTGCGACAGCGGCGAGCCTCCTTTCATCGGCTCCGACCTCGGGATCGCCTACGACGACACGGTCGAGCTGGTGCCCGGAATGGTGTTCGTGCTCGAGCCGGTCGTGTGGCGCGATGGCGTCGGTGGCTACCGCAGCGAGGAGATCGTCGTGGTCACCGACAGCGGCTTCGACAAGCTGACCACTTACGGGTACTCACCCTTCGCGTGACGGAGGACAACCCGATGACCGATCTCCTCAGCACTCCCAACATCGGCACCGGCTTCCTCGAGCATCGCGACCGCGTGGATTTCGGTGAGCTCCACGCGGCGCGGCGGGCGCGCGTGCTCGCGGAGATGAAGGCACGCGGCATCGACGCCTGCTTCTTCGGACGCGAAGCAAACGCGCGCTATGTGTCGGGCGTCCGGCGGTTGTGGACCGCTCAAACGCGCCCGTTCGTGCCGGCGTGCCTCGTCGTGCTCGAGACCGGCGAGGTCGAGCTGCTCTCGTTCTCCGCGAGCTACGAGGACATGCCCGCAGAGGTCGGGCCCGACCACTTCTTCCCCGTGACGTGGAACCCGATGAACATGATGGACTGGTTCGCCAAGACACCCGGCGTGGTCGACGCCCGGCGCATCGGTTTCGACGGTCTGTCACCGTTCTTCGAGGGCCTGCTGCGGCCGTTGCTCCCCGAGGCCGAGTTCGTCGGCGTCGAGGAGATGATGCGCGAGCTGCGACGCCACAAGCTGCCACAGGAGATCACGTGCCTGCGCACCGCAGCCGCGATCGCGGAGGCGGCGCTGTACGCCGCCGCGACCCAGGTGCGCCCGGGCGTCACCGAGCACCATCTCCGCGCCGCGTTCCTCGAGCGGATGTGCGCGCTCGGCACGTCGCAATTCGCTCAGCAGGGCACGTTCACGGTGATCGACCCGGGCGCGCCCCTGCGATGGACCACCACCGACCGCGCGCTCGCTGCGGGCGATGTCGTCGCTCTCGCGGGCGGCGTGCTGTGGGCGGGGTACGAGGGGTCCCTGGCGCGCACGTGGTGGTGCGGGAACGGGGCCGGACCCAGCACGCCCACGCGTGCCGGGTTCACTCGCTGGCACGCGGTGATGGACCGCGTGATCGAGCAGTGCCGGATCGGCGCCACGGGCTCCGATCTGCGTGCCGCGTACCAAGCTTCCGGGGAACCCGAGCCGCAGATGTCGATCGCGTACTCGGTCGGTCTCGGCCACGAAGGGCCGCTGGCGGGTGGCGGCATGAGCCCGGAGCTCGAGCGCGCGCAAGCGATCGACGCCGACATGGTGGTCGCCGTCCGCGCGTTCGTCCGCGGCGACGACTTCGGGTTCTTCGGCGAGGACATGGTGCTCGTCACGGCCGACGGCCCGGTTCCCATCACCACGATCGGCTATGGGCCGCTCGCGACCTGAGCTCGAGCCTCGAGGAGACGGCCATGACGATCTCGTACAACCCGTTCGATCCGGCGCAGGTCGACGACGACGAGGAGGTGCTCACGCAGCTCCGGCACGAGCACGCGGTCGCGGCGGTGTTGCCGGGCGTCTACTACGTCACGCGCTACGACGACGTCGCCGAGATCAGCCGCGACGCGAAGCGTTTTCCGCAGGCGCCGTTCCGTCCGCTCGAGGAGGAGACCCGGTCGGCCGATGAGCTCCAGCTCGGTGAGTCGAACCCACCCGGGCACACCAAGGTGCGCAAGATCCTCGCGTCGGTGTTGAGCCCGCCGCGCATCCGCGCCCTCGAGCCGTTCGTCGACCGCGTCTGCGCCGACCTCGTCGACGCGTTCAAGACGAAGGGCGCCGCCGACCTCGTCGGCGAGCTCGGCCGTCCTCTCCCCGCCCAGGTGATCGGCGAGCTCACGGGAGTCCCCCCTGAAGACAGGCACTTCCTGCACGAGTACTCCGACCTCGTCGTCAGCGCCGTGCAGGAGCAGGATCCCGAGCTGCAACAGGCGGCGATCGACCGCGTCGGCGAGTTCGACGTGCACTTCCTCGAGGTGATCCGCGCCCGGCGTCAAGCCGCCGACAAGCCCGACGACGCCATGACCGCGCTGATCGAGTACCGCGACGACGACGGCACGCAACTCTCCGACGAGAAGGTGCTCCTGCACCTCACCAAGGATCTCGTCACCGGCGGCATCGACACGACCACGCACCTCGTGGGCAACCTCTTCTACGACATCCTGTCGACGCCGGGCACCTACGAGCGACTGCGCGACGACCGGTCGCTCGTGCCGACCGCGGTCGAGGAGTGCCTCCGGCACCGGCCCGTGGTCAACGTGCTCTTCCGGCGGCCCGCCGAGGACCAGGTGGTGGGCGACGTGACGATCCCAGCCGGCTCGACCGTCGCGCTGGGCTACGCGTCGGCGAACCGCGACGAGACGGTCTTCGAGCACCCCGAGCGCTACGACCTCGACCGCGGCGACGTGCGCCACCTCGGGTTCGGATGGGGGGTACACCTCTGTGTCGGCGCGCCGCTCGCGCGGCTCGAAGCCGCGCACGTGCTCGACGCGGTGCTCGACCGGATCCCGTCGATGCGGCTCGCACCCGGGTTCGAGTACCAGCGGGTGAAGATGTTCATGATCCGCGGACCGGTGGCGCTCGAGGTGGAGTTCGACACCGCGCCCTGATCGACCTGATGGGTCGTCACTCCTCCCCGTCGCTCACAGGAGCCCGACATCGTCGGCGGCGCGGTTCATCCACGCGAGCGATTCGCTGATGCTTCGGTCCTGCGCGATGCCGCGCGGCCCCGACTTCGCTCGTGCGTGGTTGGACAGGTAGTGCCATACCCACGACTGCTCGATGTGGGTGCGGAAACCCATCACCTCGTAGGCCTGGTTCACCGCCATCTTGTTCGCGGCCATGATCGAAGGGTCGATGTTTCGCAACACATGGAGCTCACGCGCGACCTCGTCCTCGAGGTCGTCCACCGGGAAGCTCTTGATCACCCAGCCCCACTCGGCCGCCTGCTTGCCGGTGATCGAATTTCCCGTGATCTGGAGGTACTTGGCCTGCGCCATGGTCATCTTCCAGGGAAACACGACGGTGTCGGGCGTCGACATGCCTCGCATGGGTGGGTAGCCGAGGCGCGCGTCGTCGGCCACGAACACGATGTCGGCCATCGACATCAGCTCGAGCCCACCGGCGAGGCAGTTCCCGTGCACCTGGGCCACGACCGGCTTCAGGAGGTTCCAGAGCGTCAACCAATCGCGCACGCACGCCCTTGAGAACTGATCCGTCCAGTCCTCGAGGTGCTCGTCGGCCACCCAGCCCGGGTGTGCGCGCCGCAGCTCGAGCGAACCCGCGACCTTCAGGTCGTAGCCGGCGCAGAACGACTTGCCGGCCCCCTTGAGCAGTACGAGCGAGACGTCGTGGTCCTGTTCGGCGCGCCGCAGCGCCGCCACGATGTCGCTGCGCAGCTGGAAGCTGAGCGCGTTGTGGACTTCGGGGCGGTTCAACGTGACGGTCGCTACGCGATCGTTGACGTCGTAGAGGACCGTCTCGTATTCGGTGGGTTGGGAGTCACTCACTCGGCCACCTCACGCGTCGGTGCCGAGGAAGCGGGCGAGGTTGCCTCGCATGATCGCCCGCTGGTCGTCGGCGCTCAGTCGATCGATCTGGCTCAGGTAGAGGCCGGGTTCGGGCAGGCCTTCCCCATGGGGAAAGTCGGAGCCGAAGACGAGTGGCTCGATTCCCGTGACCTCCATGACCCGGTAGACGTTCTCCTCCGGGAACGGCGCGACGAAGCAGTGCTCCTTGAAGTACTCGCTCGGGCGCTTCTCCAACGTGCCCCAGGTGCCGCGCCGCCCCATCAGGAACGCGTGGTCCATCTTGCGCACGATGTAGGGCGCCCACACCGTCCCCTGTTCCGACAGCAGGAGCAACATGTCCGGGAATCGGGCGAACCAACCCTGCAGGATCGCGGCCGCGACGGTCTCCATGGCGGGTCGGTCCCCGTGGTAGAGCACCCACTGGAAGGCGGTCATGCCTCCGAGCAGGGCCTCGGGCTCGTTCCAGTCCTGTTCACCCTGCGCGGCGTAACGCGTGATCGACGCGAGATGGGTCGCGAGCCGGATCCCCGCCTCGCTGCAGATCGACCAGAACCGATCGTTCTCGGGCCGGAACGGCGAGGTGTGCATCGAGGTGCCGTTCGAGGTCTGGATCACACGCGGCGTCTCGATCTTCAGGAGATCTTCGAGCAGCGCCAGCGCCCCGTCGGGATCGGCGAACGAGATGAACGGCGGCGTGAAGAGGCGACCCTCGTGGTTGAAGCCCCACTCGGTGCCGAGGTACCGGTTCAGCGCGGTCAGGTTGGCGTAGAGCCCGTCGTAGTCGTCTTCGAACTCCACCTCGATGCCGGGCAGCGCGGCGTAGTTGACGACGCACTCGACACCCTGGGCGTCCATCACCGCAACTCGGTCCGCCGGGTTGTCGAGGTGCTCCTGGAGCTCGCGGTAGCGCTGCACGAACTCCTTCCGGCCCGTGTCGTCGAGCGCGCGCAGCGGATTCAGCCGGTTGAGCAGCGAGCCGGGGACGAGGTTGGCAGCACCCTCACTCCCCTGGTCGTCGGTCGAGCCGGCCTTACGGCTCCCGCTCCCGCTCACGCCGAGCTCGTCGAGGGTGTCGTTCGAGAACGTCACCTGGAAGTCTTTGCCCATGTCGAAACGCTGCGGCCGCCCGTTGAAGAGTTGCACCCGGCGGCCATCATCGAGGCGGACCGTGCGGATCGCCATGTCCCGCTTGTCGCGGTCGATGTAGTCCTCGTACGCCTTCGGGCGAGGCGTCGAGTGCTCGTCGGCGTCGTTCATCAGGTAGCCGAGCTTCGTCGGCAGATCCGTCATCGCCATGGTCTGCACCTCCCCCTTCATCAAGGGAGCAGAACTGTGGTATGACGAAAAATGTAGATGATTCGGCGAGACGGTTCCAGATGGACCCCGGCATCGGTCCGAAGGCGTCATGCTGAACACTCCGACGTTTGGGCACGCGTAGGCCCAGGTCGGAGGCGGTGGAGCCGGAGAAGGGACTCGAACCCTTGGCCTGCTCATTACGAGTGATTGCAGACTCACCGCTGTACTAGCTGGCGTCGTTGCTTGCTGCAGGCGGATCGAGCAACACCGCTTAGGACCCGAGCGGATAGGGCTCAACTCGGGCTCCAGCGATTGCGCCAGTCGAGGAGTCTGCCGACGATGAGCACGACGGTGGCGAGGCAGAGCGCGGCGTGTCGGTGACGACTCTTGCGGTCGGTGTTGCGCCGTAGCTGCCCGTAGTTCGACCACCAGGTGTTGGTTGCTTCCACGATCCATCGCAGTCCGAGGCGGACCGGTTGTTTCTTCACGCCGGGGATCTTGGTGCCGCGGAGTTGGATCTCGAACTGGTCGATCCCCATGTCGCGGAGTCGCTGACGAACTGCGCCCGAGTCGTAGCCGCGGTCGAGATGCAACGTGTCGATGTCGACGAGCAGACCACGCTCGGCGATCGCGTCGAGGGTGGGTTCGAGCAGGCGGACGTCGTTGCGGTTCGCGCCGTCGATCACCCAACCGATCGGGATGCCATGACGATCACAGGCGACCGACCACTTCCAGCCGAGCTTGGCGCGATCCGTAGGGTTCGGGCCGGTTCCTTCACCTCCGTAGGGTGCCTTGTGCAACGAGCCGTCCAACGCGACGTCGCCGAGATCGAGACCGATGATCCGATCGAACGCCGCGAGTGCTTCAGTGACGAGATCGTCGAACACGCCGGCGTTGATCCACTCGTCGCGCCGGGCCCGCAACGTCGTGTCCGACACTGCAAAGTCGAGGATCGCTTCGATATCGACCCACGACGCGCCGGTCACCAAACGGATCAAGATCCCTCGGAAACAGAGCTGGTTCGAGACGCGCTGTCGGTGACAGCCCAAAGGATGCTCGTCGGCCGGCACCGGCAACAGCGGCTCGATCGCCGCCCGGACTGCATCCGACACTTCCGGCTCCAACGCGCGCATGATGACGGAGTCCTCCACCTGGTCGTCCGGGCTTGGGCAGCACCCCGATCATCTCGGGGCCAACCCGGCGACCGGTGGATGGTCACCGACTCGACGCCTATCCACGCGAGTCCTTAGGCGACACTTATCTGCTCAGGTGAGCGGCGCCGCAGCACCTCGCGGTGCGGGGGGGGAGTCGATCCGCCGCAGGCCCCCCTGCAGGAGCCCGCTGGCGCGGCCCCCATCGACGATTCTTTCCCGAGCAGCGCCCGCCGTGCAGCCGCAGCGCCGCTCGACCGTCAACGGTGCCGAACCAGGCCCTCGATTGGAGGCGTATTCGGCTTCGTCGGGAGAGCGTGTTCGCCTACCTAGTCGGCGGGGTCGTGATCCTTCGCCAGGGCCACATTCCCCGTTGATGCCACAGCCTCGTGTCACTGTTGGGTGCGCCAGCGGCCACGCCGACAGAACAGGGTCTCATCCAGGCCGAGCGCAGCCACCGTGCCGATCCGGTCAGGATCCTCGACCAACGGCGTCCCATAGGCGATGACCGAGTCGTTCACGTGCGCCAGTCGCAGCCGAGCTCGCGGGCCAGCGCCGGTCAGACGGGCTTCGGCTTGGTGAGGTCGTAGAGGGTGACGCCGGCGACGGTGTCCGAGCTGAAGTTTTCGGCAACCCAGCTCGAGATCGTTTGGCCCCCTTGACCACCGGGCGGAAAGCCCCCGCGCACGGTGCCGATGAAGTAGTGGATCTTCTTCGCTGCGACGTCGGCCTTGAATTGCGCCAGTTTGGGCGCCGGGTCGCCGGAGCTGAACCCGCCGATCGGCATCACCGAGTGCTCCGTCGCGAGTTGGTACGGCGCAGCCGCGGTCGCACCCATCGTCGCGGCCACCCAGGTGTACTTGTCGGCGTCTTGCATCAGCTTGGCCACGACTGCCTTGCTCACCGCCGTTGAGCCGCCGAAGATCCCACCGCCAGCGCCACCGATATCGGGGAGTTCGCCCTGCGCCAGACCCGGGATGTCGGGGAGTTCGCCCTGCGCCAGACCCGGGATGTCGGGGAGTTCGCCCTGCGCCAGACCCGGGATGTCGGGGACTGCGTTTGAGCCAGCTCCGCGATTCGCGCCAGCGGCCGCGCCGCCCGGGAGGTTCGCACCGAAGCCAGCCGGCCCGCCCCCGCTCGAGGGTCCGGCGGTCACGATCGGGCCGTTGCGCGGCTGTGACACGGTCTGCACCGTCCACGCGATCGGTCCGGCCAACGCGGTCGCGAGGCCCAGGGCGATCAACAGTATGCCGATGCGGGTATCCGGAGCCCGTCCTCGGGCGACTACGGCTGTGGCCACAAGGAGGCCGATCGTCACGAGCAGTCCGGCGATCGACACCGTCGGGCGTAGCCACGAGTTCCAGTCGGACGCACGACCGAGCAGCACGCGCGCCCACCACGTCGTGAGCACGGCCGCCACGGCAAGCGTGGCCCACGACGTCACGTGGTCGCGTCGCTTCCACGCCATCGAGAGGCCGATTCCTACCAGCGCGCCGATCGCGGGAGCGAGCGCGATCGTGTAGTACTCGTGGAAGATGCCGCTCATGTAGCTGAACACGATCCCAGTGACGAGGAGCCAACTGCCCCACACCATCAGCGACGCACGGGCCATATCGGTGCGCGGTTTGCGGCGGCGCGCCACGAGCCCGAGCACCAGCGTGACGAGCGCGGCCGGGATCAGCCACGAGATCTGACCGCCTACCGCGTTGCCGAACATCCTTGTGATGCCGCTGCCTCCGCTGAAGGCGCCCGCGCCGAAGCCGCGACCGCGGTTTCCGCCGCCAAGCAGACCGCCGCCGCCTCCGAACCCGCCGCTCTCGTCACCGGTGAGCCGACCGAAGCCGTTGTACTCGAAGGTCAGCTCCAGGAAGCTGTTGTGCTGGGTCCCGCCGATGTAGGGACGGCTCTCGGCTGGCCACAGTTCCACGAGGGCAACCCACCAGCCTGCCGACACGAGCAACGCGACGCCTGCGATCAGTAGGCCCCGGATCCGTCGCCAGAGGCCTGATGGCCCGGCGATCAGTAGCGCCAGCGCGAAACCGGGCACCACCAACCCGACCTGCAACTGCTTGGTCAAGAAGCCGATCCCCACCAGCACACCAGTGAGCACATACCAGCGTGCGCGGTCGTCCTCGATCGCACGCAGCGCCGTATAGGCGGAGGCCGTCATGAGCAGCGCAAGGAGCGCATCGGGGTTGTCGAAGCGGAACATCAACGCCGCTACCGGCGTCACGGCGAGCACCAACCCGGCGAGGAGCGCCGCAGTCGCGCCGAACCACCGACGCACCGCGGCATAAAGGACGCCTACGGTTGCGACGCCCATGAGTGCCTGCGGAACGAGCAAGGACCAGGAACTGAGCCCGAAGAGCCGCGCTGACAATGCCATCGGCCACAGCGAGGCCGGCGGCTTGTCGACGGTGATCGTGTTCGCCGCGTCCGATGAGCCGAAGAGGAACGCCTTCCAGCTCTTCGAGCCCGCCTGTGCCGCCGCCGAATAGAAATCGTTTGCCCAACCGTTCTTCGACAGGCCCCACAGGTAGATGAGCGCAGTCAGGCCCAACAACCCGAAGAGAGCGGGCCGGGCCCATGCTGCGTCTGTGTCGTGCCCACGCACCAGGCGGCGGATCCAAGAGGGTGTGCCTGCGCCCACGGTGAATGGTGCAGAGGGTGCAGCAAGCTCGTCGACGGTGGCGGTCATGATCTCGTTTCGGTTCGCACGGAGTCGCGGAAGATCCACGCGGGCATGAGGACGAAGCGCAGGGCTGTGGCGACCGCGGAGGTCAGCCCGAGCACCACGAGTTGCGCGCCGATCCCGGGGGTGACGGTAACCGCCTCGAGCAACCACACAGCGCCGGTAGTGAGCGCAAGTCCCACAAGGTGCACGGCCGTGGCGCGCACGTAGTGGGGAAGGCGCGATCGCGGGTCACGCTGGCCGAATGTCCAGCGGCGGTTGGCCGACGTGTTCAGGATCATCGTGACGCTGAGACTGAGCGCGTTGGCCCAATACGGACCAAGACGGCCTTCGAGCACCAGATACCCGATGAGGTAGAGCACCGTACTGAGCAGGCCCACCAGCATGAAACTCACCAGTTCGCCGCCGGTGCCAACCGGAGGGGCGACGCGTACGCACTCGGGATCGGGGACCTGCTCGGGGTGAAACCAGAATGTCCATGCCATACGCAGCACGCCGCGCAGGTCACCCAATGCCGTGTGCATGATGTCGACGCGGGAGTCGGGATCGTCGACCCAGTCGACTGGTATCTCCGCGATTCGGAAGCCGGCCCGTTCCGCCACCACGAGCAGCTCGGTATCGAAGAACCAGGTGTTGTCCTCGACCATCGGCAGCACACGCCGCGCAACGTCGGCGCGTATCGCTTTGAAGCCGCACTGAGCGTCGCGCACCTGGGTGCGCAGCACCAGCCGAAGGATCTGGTTGTACGTGCGCGAGATGAACTCCCGTTTCGGACCGCGCACCACACGTGAGCCCCGGGCGAGCCGTGAACCGATCGCAACGTCTGAATGCCCTGTGATCAACGGCGCCACGAGCGGGAGCAACGCCTCCAGCCGCGTCGACAGGTCAACGTCCATATAGGCGACGATGTCGGCGTCGCTTTGCGTCCAGGCCTCGCGCAAGGCGCGGCCGCGACCCTTCTGGCGGAGATGGAGCGCGTGTACACGGTGATCACGCGCCGCCAGCGCGGTCGAAATTGCCCAAGAGCTGTCGGTTGACGCGTTGTCGGCGATGGTGATCCGCCAGCGCAACGGAAAACCCGCGTCGAGGAAGGCAGCCAACTGCTCGATGTTCGCCTCCAGGTGCTCTTCCTCGTTGTAGACGGGGACGACGATGTCGAGCTCGATGTGGTCGAGCCGAGCCGTGCGGCCGCGCTGTTCGTCCAGCCCCGTCGGCACGTGTTCAGCATGGCCGCCAGCCCTCACACTTACCGCTGCGCTGCCTGAGAGTTTGCTGAAAACCACACCCAAGACTTGACGAGGTGAGCGCTGAGAAGGTGCGCTGGATCAACGAGCGCTTTGAGTGCCGCGATCTGTACGACCCGCACGAGTATTCGAAGGCGGCCACGTCGATGTACTCCACGCGTGGCACTCTTCATGCGGCAAAGAACGCGTCCTGCTCGTCTCGCCGACGTCGGGTTTGTCAGCCTCTTCGGCGCGCTCGAATCACACCACGCGAGCGTTGGGGTACGTGACGACGAACTACGCTCCGATCGGCGAGGTCGGCGTGGAGCGACTGGGTTACGTCCCTGACCGGAGGAGAGCCCTCGCTATAGGGGCTTGTCCGCACCGGGTTGCTCGCCGACTCCGGAGGGACTTCACAGCCAACTTTCAACTTGGCCTGCGACGCTGCCCGTCATGGCGGGTGAGCGCCTTCTGCTGGTCGACGACGAAGACAACCTGCGGTCCATGCTCGAGGCCGCGCTCCGTTATGAGGGTTTCGACGTGCGCGCGGCGGCGTCGGGCCGTGACACGCTCGCGGTGCTCGAGGAACGGCTACCTGACTTGATTCTCCTCGACGTGATGATGCCCGACCTCGACGGCTTCGAGGTGTGCCGTCGTTTGCGCAACGACGGCGTGCGGACGCCGGTGCTCTTCCTCACTGCGCGTGACGCGACGGATGACAAGGTGCGTGGGCTCATGCTCGGCGGCGACGACTACCTCGTGAAGCCGTTCAGCCTCGACGAGCTCGTGGCGCGGATCACAGCAGTTCTGCGGCGGTCGGGACTCATGCGCGGGGGCGCGCTCTTGCGCTGTGCCGACCTCGAGATGGACGACGACGCGCACGTCGTGCGGCGTGGCGGCGTAGAAGCGCCGTTGTCGCCCACGGAGTACACCCTGCTGCGGTTCCTGCTCGCGAATCAGGGTCGCGTCCTCTCGAAGCCGCAGATCCTCGACCACGTGTGGGAGTACGATTTCGGTGGCGACGGCGGCATTGTCGAGACGTACATCGGCTACTTGCGCAAGAAGATCGACCAGGTCGAGCCCCGGCTCATCCACACCGTCCGGGGCTTCGGGTACGCGCTGCGGGAGAAGTAGGTGTCGCTCAAGGCGCGTCTGCTCGCGGGCATGGCGGTGGTGTCGTTCGTGCTCGTCGCGGTGGCGGTCATCATCGCCCGTACCACCGAGGCCAACCTCGTCGACCGCGTCGATCACCAGCTCGCGTCCTCCGCGGCGCGTGCCCTGCCGCCAGGGATTACCGCGTTCAATCCGCCGGATCCGCAGTTCACGCGACTCGCGTCGCTCTATGTCGCGCAGGTCCAGGACGGCCACATCTACTCAGTGATACAACCGAACGTGACGGGCGAGAACCCTGGGCTGCCGCGATACACGCTCGACCAAGCCCTGCAGTCGGCCCGTACAAGCGAAGCGTTCACAGTGAGTAGCACCTCAGGCTCGGGCCGTTACCGAGTGCTCGCGGCGCGGGTCCCAGGCGCGGTCAACGTCGTCGCACTCTCCCTCAGGGACGTCGATGCGACCATGGGTCGCCTCCAGTGGGTGCTGATCGCCGCCGTCGGTGTCGTGATCGGGATCCTCGGGTTTGTGGTTTTTTGGGTCCTGCGCCTCGGCGTCCGTCCGTTGAAGCGCATGACGAAGACGGCCGGCGCCATCGCCGCCGGTGATCTCTCGCAACGGGTGCCGGCCGAGGCGAAAGGCACCGAAGCCCGCGAGCTCGGTGATGCGCTCAACACCATGCTCACCACCATCGAAGGCGCGTTCGCGGAGCGAGCCGCGTCCGAGACTCAGCTGCGTCGCTTCGTCGCCGACGCGTCGCACGAGCTGCGCACCCCTCTCACGACGATCCGCGGCTACGCCGACCTGTACCGACACGGTGGTCTCTCCGAGCCGGCCGACCTCGACCAGGCCATGCGGCGCACCGAGCAGGAGTCGATTCGGATGGCATCGCTGGTCGACGATCTGTTGCTCCTCGCGCGCCTCGACGAGGGACGGCCGCTCGCGCGCCGACCGGTCGACCTCGGCGTGCTCGGTGTCGACGCGGCCGCCGACGCGCGCGCGGTAGCACCTGATCGCGTCATCAGCGCCGATGTTGCGGAAGGCGTGACCGTCGAAGGCGACGAGGACCGCCTGCGGCAAGTCTTGGGCAACCTGATGAGGAACGCACTCGTGCACACGCCAGCCGGCACCTCGGTCTCGGTGCACGTACACAACGGCGGTGGGCGCGCGGTCGTCGAAGTGCACGACGACGGCCCGGGGATGGCACCGGACGTCGCCGAGCGCGCCTTTGAGCGCTTCTCACACGCCGACGCGTCGCGGTCCCGTCATGCGGGCGGGGCCGGGCTCGGGTTGGCCATCGTCCAGGCGATCGTCGTCGCGCACGGTGGTCAGGTCGCCCTCCACAGCGCACCGGGTGCGGGCACGACAGTGCGGGTCGAGCTGCCTCGGGTCGAGTCGAACTAGTGCTTTAACCGGGGCAGCCCGCCCACAACGTCTTCGTCATCAGATTCAAAGGACTGCTGTTCCCGGCCGATCAATGACAACCCGCCAGCTGGTTACACCACTATCCCAACAGTCCCGATGTGACGTGTAGTCGATGGATCACCAGGTCGTCGCAAGATCTCGGGCGATCCTCAGCGAGTTGTGCGCTCCGTACGGCATCGTCGCCCGATGTTCCGACGCGGCTGGGGGGTGGCGCACCTCGTGTCCCTCGCTGTCATCGCCGGATTGACGACGACTTGCAGTCTATTTTGGTTTGCTGAAGGGTCGCCTGCGAACTCGGATTTCGTCGCACCGCTTGAGAGCACTCCCGCGCAGTCGCGTGGTGCTGCTCCGGTTGAGTTATAACCAGAAGTTGTGGATCGCCGGTCTGTTCCAGGGCGCGGCGTACCTTCCTGCTTGACCAACAAGGAGAGCCGGCACGCCAATGCCGGCGAGGAAGGAACGCCGATGTTGAAGGTAGTTGCTGAGGAGACCGCGCGCACGGAGCTGGCCGCGGGTTTGGATGAGATCTGCCGCGAAGGCGCTCGGCGGATGCTCGCCGCAGCGCTCGAGGCCGAGGTGGACGCGTACGTCGACGCATTCGCCGACCAGGTCGACGAGCACGGCAATCGGTTGGTGGTCCGCAACGGGCACACGCGGCCGCGGACGATCACGACCGGCGTGGGCCGTATCGATATTCGAGCCCCGCGGGTCGATGACGGGCGGACCGATCCTGTGACCGGAGAGCGGTTCCAGTTCAAGAGCTCGATCGTGCCGCCGTGGTGCCGTAAGTCCCCGAAGGTGACCGAGGTGTTGCCGTTGATGTATCTGGCGGGCATGTCCAGCGGTGACTTCGTGCCCGCGCTGGAAGGGTTCTTCGGGAACTCGGCGGGGCTCTCGGCGTCGGTGATCACCCGCCTCACGGCCCAGTGGCAAGACGAGCATCGCCACTTCTCGGATCGGTCGCTTCGGGACAAGGACTTCGTGTACGTGTGGGTCGACGGCGTGCATTTCAACGTCCGGCTCGCCGAGGACCGACTGTGCGTCCTGGTCATGGTGGGGGTGCGCCTCGATGGCACCAAGGAGCTGGTCGCGATCCGCGACGGCTACCGGGAGTCCAAGGAGTCGTGGGCGGATCTGCTGCGCGATCTCAAGCGGCGCGGGATGGTCGCTCCGGTCCTGGCGATCGGCGACGGGGCACTCGGGTTCTGGGGCGCGGTGCGTGATGTCTGGCCCGAGACCCGTCATCAACGCGACTGGTTCCACAAGGCCGCCAACGTCTTGGACGCGTTGCCGAAGTCGGCGCAACCGACCGCGAAGAAGGTGCTCGCCGAGATCCGCGACGCCCAAGACCGCGACCACGCCCTCGCCGCCGCGAACGTGTTCGCGAACGAGTTCGGCACGAAGTTCCCCAAGGCGGTCGCGAAGATCACCGACGACCTCGACGAGCTCCTCGCGTTCTACGACTTCCCCGCCGAGCACTGGATCCACTTGAAGACCTCGAACCCGATCGAGTCGACGTTCGCGACCGTGCGACTCCGCACCAAGGTCACCAAAGGACCGGGCTCGCGTGCCGCGGGACTCGCGATGACCTACAAGCTCATCATCGCCGCACAGGACCGCTGGCGTGCCATAAACGGGCCGCACCTCGCCGCGCTCGTCCGCGCCGGCGCCACCTTCAAGAAGGGAGTGCTCATCGAAAACCCGAACAAGGTCGCCGCGTGATCAACAAACCCGACCCACAACTCTTGACGATTTCTCCTCCGGTTGGCATGACAGCGCAGACGGTGGACGTGCCGGTCGATACTGACGACTTTCCAGATCCGTACGTGTTGGTGACGACGGACGGGTTCTACGCCTATTCGACGAATAGTCGGGGACTGAACGTCCCAGTCAAGTTCTCGACCGATCTGCTGCATTGGACGAGCATCGGCGATGCGGCACCGCAGTTACCAGACTGGATGGTGTCGAACGCCGCGGAAACCTGGGCACCGTCAGTGACCTATGTCGAAGGCTTGTTCGTGTTGTACGTCTCGGTGGGTCTCGCGGGGACCGATCGACACTGCATCGCCGTCGGTACGAGTAGTAGTGCCGCCGATCGCGGATTGTCCCCAGTGTCGATCATCGAAGTTCCCCAGGTGATCGGCTGGGTGGGGTGTGGCTGAGGCTACGTGTTCGGTCTGGTGGTGGCCGCCTTTCGGAGGGTCTCGGCGCGGGCGCGGTGTGCGCGCATGCGGTAGCTGTCGCCGTCGATGTTGAACACGACGGAGCGATGTAGGAGCCGGTCGAGCATGGCGACGGCGACGGTGGGGTCGTCGAAGATCTGGCCCCATGAGGCGATGCCGAGGTTGGTGGTCAACACCGTCGATGACTTCATGTAGCGCTGGGTGATGACTTGGAACAGGGCGGCAGCGGCTTCGGACGCGAGGGGCAGGTAGCCGACTTCGTCGATGATCAACAACCTGGGTCCGGCGAAGAACCGCATGGTGGTCGCCCATCGGCCTTCGAGCGCCGCGCGGTGGCATCGTGCTGCGAGGTCGGCGGCGGTGGTGTAGTAGGTGCGGTAGCCGGCGTCGACCGACGCGCGGCCGAGACCAACGGCGAGCATGGTTTTGCCGACGCCGGGCGGGCCGATGAACAGGACGTTGGTGGCGTCTTCGAGGAAGCGCAGTGTGGCGAGCTCGTCGACGAGTTTGCGGTCGACGGTGGGTTGGGCGTCGAAGTCGAAGTCGGTGAGTCGCCATGGTGCGGGCAGGTTCGCGAACCGTTCGAGGCCGGCGTGTCGCCGTGCTTCGGTCGCGGCGACTTCGACGTCGAGGAGCCGTTCCAAGAACGCGGTATGACCGAGTTTCGCTTTGGCGGCGTGGTCGAGCTCGCCGGGCAGCGCTTCGGCCGCGGCGGCGAGACGGAGGTAGGCGAGATGGCCACGCAGCTTCTGATACGTCGAGTTGTCGCTCACGACGCCCCCTCGGCGAGGGCGGCGTAGTCGGCGAGGTCAACGACGACTGGGCGGCCTTCGCTGCCGAGCAGCGCGGCCGCGGCGGCCAGCGCTTCGGGCCCTGGCGGCCGGTTCGCTTTGCGGTCACATGGCCGCTCGGTGCTGAACGCGGACAGCACGACACGCTCGAGCTCGGCGTGATGCTCGCGGCTGCGCACGATGCTCCCGGCGCCGGGCGGGGCGAGGCGGTGCGCAGCGAGCAGCCCACCGCCGGGCGAGTGGATCTCGACGGTCGGCGAGCCCAACCGGTGCCGCAACGACACGCTCATGTCGGTGAGCCCAGGCGGCAGCGAGTAGCGGTTGCCTCGGAACGCAACCGTCGCGTTCGCAGCGACGACACGAGTCACCTGGATCGTCGCGGGGAACGCCAGGGCGGGCAGCGCGAGTAGCGGCTCGCTGTCGCCGAGCGCGCCGACCGTCGTGCGCACCCCCGCCGCAGTGCGACGCTCGCGGGCGTCGCCGGGACCGGCAAGGAAGCGGTCGAGTGACAGCTGCGCTTCCTCAGGGGTGGTTGCGGTCATGGTCCGCCACCATCGTCCGCACGTGAACCGCACCGCGGACTCGACCGCGCCTTTGCGGTTCCCCCGGCGCGGTGGACACGGCTCCACGATCGCGCCGTAGTGCTTCGCGACCGGCGCGAAGCTCGGCTGCACGTCACGGGAGCCGGGGACGATCACCGTCGCGAGCCGATCCGTGCGCCAAACCCGAGCGGTGCCGCCCAGTCGGCGCATCACCGCGTCCATCGCCTCAATGAGGTGCGCCTGATCGAGCGACTCGGCGAGCACACCACGGGTGCGACTCGAGTGCGGCAACGTGCCGAGGAGCACGAACGCGGTGCCACCCCACGGTGCGCGACGCCGCTCGAACCAGTCCCACTGGATCTCCTCACCCGCCGGGTGCTCGATCTCGATCGTGTCGCGGCCCTTCACCCCCGCGCACGCCTCGCAATGCGGGCGCAGCCCCCGCTGACGGACCTGCCGCACGAAACTCGGATAAGACCGGGCGTAGCCGAGCGCGACGACCTCGTCGAACAACGACGTCGCCCACATATGCGGGTCATCAACGAACCGCGCCCGGATGTAGACCTCGAACTCGGCCAGCGGATCCGCGACGAAGGTGGCACGAACGCCGGGCCGTCGGTCACCGTTCAAATACGAGCGGACCGTCTTGCGGTCGCGCTCGAGATGGCGGGCGATGGCCGAGATCGACCAGCCCCGTTCCCTCAACGCATGGGCTTCCACATCTTCTCCCTGTGTGAGCATGGGGAGCGGGGCTCCTTCGAACTGGACGGCGTCAGAACCGCCAGCGTCGAGGGAGCCCCACCCCAAACGGTGGACCCTCTCGTGGTCCACCCAGCCACTCAGGGGTGGGGAATTTCAGTGATCAGCTCTGGGGAGTTTCCGCTGATCGGCAGCAGTAGCGCCAGCGGAGCGTTCCAGTTCGTGACCAACCGTTGGTGTGTGGTGAGCGCGGAGCGATCGATCCCAGTCCGTTCATCGATTCGAGCGGGCAGCGGTGGCTGGACTGGAAGGCTGAGGCGACTAACACGCAACCGACACGGATCATGTCGCAGCGTCTCGCTGCCGATGGTCAGTCGGTCGTCGGGCCAGTGTCGACGCTGGTAACGGCGACACAAGCGTGGGAGCAAGGGACTGTCGAAGGGCCTTCGATGGCGCAGGTTGGCAACGACTACTACCTCTTCTACGCCGGTGGCGACTGGACTGATGACACCTACGCGACGGCGTACGCACGCTGTACGAGCCCGGAGGGGCCGTGCGTGGACTCCGAATCACCGTTCATCTCGACCAGCGGTGGGCTCCAGGGCCCGGGAGGTCTTGAGGTGTTCGTGTTCGACGGTCAGCTCTACGGAGCGCTGCACAGTTGGGCAGACATCGTCGGCTACCCCTCCGGGCGCCGAGTGCTCCAGATCCGCCGGCTCACGGTGAGCGGCTCGACGCCGACCTGGGGCTCCTGATGCCGATTGAGTTGCCCCGGGGCTCAGCGTCGTGGTTCTCAGCAAGCTCACGGGCGACTGGTCGGTGTTCTTGAGCACGAACCGCGAACCTGCGGCACATGCAGGTTCAATCGTCCGGGCAGGACAGCGCGTCCAGCACCCGATCGCGATGGCACCGTCATCCGCGTGCGCTGGCGTCGGCCGCGGTTGTGATCGGTGTGGTGATCGGCATCGCCGTTTGGTTGCTAGTCGGCCGAGACGACGGCAGCGCCGCAGTTACAACGACGACGACGAAGCAGCTGGTCACGGTGACGCGTGGACCGTTGACCCAGATGATCTCGGCGAACGGGACCGTCGCGGCAGCACAGACCGACGATTTGAGCTTCGGTGCGTCCGGCAAAGTGACTGCGGTCAATGTCAGCGCGGGCGAGAAGGTCAGCGCGGGTCAGGTGCTCGCGACGCTGGACTCGGCGAGCCTGCAGTCTGACGTCGATCAGGCGCAATCGAACCTCGCCGACGCGCAGGCCACGCTCGCCGACGACCAGTCGTCGGGCGCGTCGAGTACGCAGATCGCGGTGGACCAAACGAAGGTGCAGTCGGCGCAGGATTCGGTGACGAGCGCGCAGACAGCCCTCGCCGGCGCGAGCCTCACTGCGTCGTTCGACGGCACGGTCTCGACCGTCAATGTCACCGTCGGCGAACAGCTCGGTTCGAGTGGCAGTGGCGGGACCGACCAGACGGGTTCGTCGACCGGCAGCGGTAACTCTTCGTCGTCGCTGGGAAGCAGCTCCAGCGGTCTCAACGCAGCTCCAACGGGAGGAAACAACGGCGGCACCGGTAGCACCTCGTCGACAGCCGACATCGAAGTGGTCAGCAGCGGTCGCTACTCCTCAGAGCTGCAGGTCGACAGCAGTCAGGTCAACAGCGTCAAGGTGGGGTCTTCCGTGACGGTGTCGGTGTCGACCGGCTCGTCGAACGGCTTCGGGGGCTTCGGCGGATTTGGCGCGAATGCCAACCGGAACGGCACTGCCGGCAATGGGAGCACGAGCAACGGGAGCACGAGCAACAGGAGCACGGGCAACGGGAACACGGGCAACGGGAACAGCTCGACCGCGACCGGGACGGTGACGGAGGTCGGCAAGGTCGCCGACGGGTCCTCGGGTGTCGCGCAGTACCCGGTGACGATCGAGTTCAGCACCGACGACGCGGCGTTCAGCATTGGTACGTCGATCACCGGCGCGATCTCATCCACCGTCAAGGACGACGTCGTGACTGTCCCGACTCGAGCGGTGACCACCGGCAACAGCGAGTCCACGGTCACGGTGGCGCTGGACGGCTCGACGAAGGGTCGTACCAAGGTGGTCAGGGTGACGACAGGCGAATCTGCCGGCGGGCAGATGGAGATCACCGACGGTCTGCAGGAGGGCCAGCAGGTCATCGTCGAGAACGTCGTCATCAGCGGCAATACCGGCAACGGCAACGGTGGTCAGTTACCGGGTGGTGGCCAGTTCCCCGGTGGTGGCCAGTTCCCCGGTGGTGGCCAGTTCCCCGGCGGTGGTCAGCTCCCCGGCGGTGGCCAATGACCGTCCGGGACGCGACCCCGCCGATCGTGGAGTTGATCGACGTGAGCAAGACGTACTCGACCGGTGTGCTCGAGGTTGCTGCGTTGCAATCGGTGGCGCTGGGCGTCGATGCTGGCGAGTTCGTCGCCATCGTCGGCCCGTCGGGGTCGGGGAAGTCGACGCTGATGAACATTCTGGGCTGCCTGGACATACCGAGCTCGGGGGTGTTCCGACTCGCAGGACGCGACGTACAGGATCTCAATGAGGATGTGCTGGCACGTGTCCGCAACGTGTTCATCGGGTTCGTCTTCCAGCAGTTCAACCTGCTCGCGTACCTGAACGCATGGCGAAACGTCGAGCTCCCATTGATCTATCGCGGTATCGACCCTGACGAACGCCGCGAGCGGGCGGTCGCAGCGCTGGACCGTGTCGGGCTCAGTGATCGGGTCGAGCATCGACCGGGCGAGCTCTCCGGTGGACAACAACAGCGTGTCGCGATCGCCCGTGCGCTTGTCACTGAACCCACGATGCTTCTTGCCGACGAGCCGACCGGCAACCTCGACTCGCGATCGTCCGCAGATGTGTTGCGCTTCCTCGAGGAGCTCCATGCTGATGGCAACACGATCGTGCTGATCACCCACGAGCAAGACGTCGCGCGATACGCCGACCGGGTCATCCAGCTCCGAGACGGACAGATCGCCAGCGATTCGGCCACCGATTCGAGTGCGAAGGCGCCTGCATGAACTCTCGTGACGTCCTCCACACAGCGATCGACGCGGTCCGGTCGCATCGGCTGCGTTCCGCGTTGACGATGCTGGGCATCCTCATCGGGATCACCGCCGTCGTCCTGACGGTCGGCATCGGCGAGGGTGCGCGCGCCAAGGTGCAGGACGACATCAACGCGCTCGGGACGAACCTTCTCGTGATCTCACCGGGAAGCTCGACGTCCTCGGCCGGGGTGCGTGGCGGGTTCGGGTCCTCGTCGACGCTCACCGAGCAGGACGCGGAAACGTTGCGTTCCAAGTCGGCGGCGCCTGACATCGCTGCGGTAGCACCGGTGTCCAGCACCTCCGGATCGCTGGTCAACGGTAGCGACAACTGGACGACGACGATCACTGGTACCACGCCGTCGTGGGCGTACGCCCGCTCTCGCAAGGTCGGATCGGGACGGTTCATCACCGCGAAGGATCAACGCCAAGCGCGCGCCGTTGTTGTCTTGGGCTCGGATACCGCGAGTGAGCTGTTCGGTGCCCGTGACCCGGTGGGCCAGAACGTCAGCTACAACGGCGTGCAACTTGAAGTCATTGGGGTGCTCCAGCCGTTGAGCTCATCGGAGCAGACCGCGAGCAACGACCTCGCGGTTGTGCCCCTGAGCACGTACCAGCAACGCCTCGTGGGGGGAACGAACCGCAACTCGGTCAGTTCGATCTACGTCAAGGCGAGCTCCTCGGCGACCTTGTCGGGCGCGTACCAGGAAGCTGACTCGATCCTGCTCAACAACCACAGCATCACCAACGCAAGCAATGCCGACTTCTCGATTGCTACGGCCGAGTCAGTGCTGAGCACGGCGAATTCGGTCGACGACACCCTTACCGTGATGCTCGGTGGCATCGCGTTCATCGCGTTGCTGGTCGGCGGCATCGGCGTGATGAACATCATGCTGGTGTCGGTCACCGAACGCATTCGCGAGATCGGTTTGCGCAAGGCGGTCGGTGCCCGCCCCGCGGTCATTCGGCGGCAGTTCGTGGTCGAAGCTGGTCTTCTAGGACTTGCCGGCGGGCTCCTTGGCGTTCTCGCTGGCGTCGCAGGTGCGGTGGTCATCCCTGCCGTGAGCGACACCCGGGTCGCGATCTCGTTCCCGGCGGCGCTCCTGGCGATCGTCGTCGCTATGGGCGTGGGGATGGTCTTCGGTGTGTACCCGGCATCGCGCGCGGCTCGGCTCGCACCCATTGATGCATTGAGGAGTGAATGACCATGTCCGCGGGCGCACATGACTACTCGCTCGAAGCGCTCCTCGAACCGTCCGACGGTGCCGCCCGGTCGTGGTGGCGACGGCGGGGCTGGTTTGTCGCCATCGGGGTCTTGCTCGTCGTGGCGCTGATCGCGGTGTTATCAACTGGCGCCATCGGTTCGAGCGGGGCTTCGTACCGCACCGCGACAGTTACTCGACGAGCGGTCGATTCGCAGCTCACGAGTGTCGCCACCATCGAACCGGTCTCGCAGGCATCGATCGGGTTTCCCACCTCGGGCACGGTCAAGTCCATCTCGGTTCAGGTCGGAGACGAGGTCGCGGCCGGCAACAAGCTCGCTCAACTCGACACGACGTCGCTGGAAACGCAATTGCACTCAGCACAAGCCGATCTCGCGCAGGCCCAACTCACGCTCCAGGATGGTCTCAACGGAAAGAAGGCGAGCGGAGCACCGACGGGGGGAAGCGGCGGCACGAACGTGAGCCCTGCCGCCGCCACATCAGGGAATCGCATCGTAGTGGCTGTGGCGAGCTCCGATCCCGAGCTGCAGGCGGCGCAGCAAGCCGTGCTTCAAGCGCAGCAGAACGTTGACACCGCGCTGGCGACCGCTTCGACCGCGTACGAGAACGCGGTCTCGGTGTGCTCGGCCGACCCTCCCGACGCAACAGCCTGTCAGAACGCGCTCGATGCCGCGCTCAACGCCCAGAAAGAAGTGCAGACTGCGCAGACCCAACTCGTCGACGCGTCGGTCGCCTACGACAAACTGCTCAGCCAACGCGCCGCGCAGAGCGGCGGCAACTCGGCTCCCTCTGGTGGGTCGACACCCCCGAGCAGCGGCGCGGAGTCGACCTCGCCGTCGACCGGGGGCTCTGCTCCGTCCAGCGGGGGCTCCGGTTTCTCGGCTGGCGGGGGCGCGGCGACCTCGCAGTCGCCGTCGTCGGCGGACCTGGTCTCGTACCAAAAGGCGGTCGACGCGGCGACGTCGAAGGTCGCGGTCGCGCAACAAGCGCTCGACCAGGCGACCATCACGACCCCGATCGCGGGAAAAGTCGTGGCCGTGAACATGAAAGTTGGTGGTTCGGTCTCCGACGCCTCGACGCAGAACATCGTTGTGCAGGGCGCTGGCGGTCTCGAGGCGACCACGACGGTCGGCGTTGATGACGTCGCGAAGCTGAAGGTGGGACAGCGCGCATCTGTCATGCCGGACGGTTCCTCCAAGGTGCTTCAGGGATCGGTTGCTGCGGTCGGTGCGGCTCCGGTGTCCTCGGATTCGACCAACTATCAAGTCACGATCGCGCTTGACGACGCGAACGTGTCTGTCAACAACGGGAGCACCGGGACCGTCAACGTCGTCACCGAGCAGAGCGCCTCCGGCCTCGCCGTTCCGACGTCGGCGATCAGCGCGATCGGCAGCCAGCACTTCGTCACCGTGGACGACGGTGGCAGCACACGCCAGGTTCTCGTGCAGGCCGGCGTCGTCGGCCGCGAGTGGACATCGATCACGAGCGGGCTCACCGCCGGACAAAAGGTGGTCCTCGCTGACCTCAGCAACGCTCTGCCCAGTTCAGCGACGCAATCGTCGGGCAACACCGGCCGGATCACGTTGCCCGGCGGAGGGCGCATTCCCACGTTCGGGAGCGGCCGGAGCAACTGACGACCTCCTCTCGCGCAACGCAGTCCAGCGCCAAACACGACGTCATCGCAAAGGCGAGGAACTCCAAATGCATCGACCCAATCGGCGCCAACTCCGCAATCCCGTACGGCGGCACCAGCGGCGACACGCACATCGACTGAGCGCTGCGTCGGTGCTCGCGCTCGCGCTTCTTGTGGGAGCCGCTACGAGCGCGTTCGGCCAGACGCCAGCAGGTGGAGGTGGCCTCGGCGGTTCAGGCAAGTTGACCGGTCGCAGCGGGTCGACGCTTGAGGTCGAGGGGTTCACCGGCACCACGAAGGTGCTCGTCAACAGCTCGACGAGTTACCGGCAGACTGAGGACACGGATGCCTCAGCCATCACAAAGGGTGCATGCATCCGCGTGACCGGCGACGGCGACACGTCCAAGGAGATCGACGCGACGAAAGTCTCGGTCCTCGACAGCACCCAAGCGTGTAACACCCGGCGCGGGACCGGTCGGCGGTCGTTCCCCAACGGCGGCACAGTGCCCAATCGGGGTTCATTGCCGAGCGGCGGTTCCCTGCCCAATGGGGGTTCATTGCCCAACGGCGGTTCGCTGCCGAATGGCGGTTCGCTCCCGCAGGGCGGATCGGGTGCCGGCGGTGTGACTGGCAAGGTGAAGTCCATCACCGGGACCTCGGTCGTCGTCACCGCACAGGTTCCGAAACGATCGAGCAACCGCAACAGCCCGCCGAAGTTCGTCAAGCGCAATGTCAAGGTCACACTCGCTGTTTCGACCGCGATCACGCACACCGTCGAAGCGGGGGACAGTGTCCTCGTTGTCGGGACGTGTCTAACCACCCAAGGCTCGACCGACAGTGTCGGTACCGTCACCGCGAAGACGGTCACCGCCTCACAACCCGACAGCGACGGTTCTTGCACCGCAGGATTCGGCGGATTCGGAGGTGATGCGCCTCCGCCCTCGAACTCGTCGAACTCGGCCTCGACCTGAGAAGGCGTCCGTAGGAGGAATGCGTCACGCACATCAGCGCGGCTCGGTCAGCACATGAGCATGACTCTCATTGGCCCGGCGCCCAGCGGTGAGGATGAGCGGCGCGCCGACCAGGACTGCGGCCGACATTCGCGACGTGCGCGGCCAGGAGTGACACGGAGGCATCCACGAGGTACGCAGAAGCACCCGCGTTCACTGCGGCGACGAACGTGCCGTGATCGAGCGCGTTGGAAACGCCGGAGCTGCTGACGACCACGATCACAAGATTCGGGTATCGCTCTGGTAATAGGTCTGCAGGTTCTGGAGCGTGAGGTAGAGCATGAACCGAACGTCCGCTCTTCGAAGACGCTCGAATCAACCTGGAGTACGTGGCGGTCGGCGTCATCCCATGGGGGCGCGTCCACCGTGGGATACATCGATCCGACGCGGGACGACAACTCGGAGAAGACCCGTCTGTGCCGCCGGTCGTGTTCTCGGGTTCGTCGGCAGATCTGCCCCGCTTCGCCCGTGCCGGTTTGACGGGCATGCTCGCTCGAGGAGCGGAAGCGGTATTCGCGGCATGGAGTGACGGTGCACGCCTCAAACCGACAGGGGTGCCGTGCTGAACCGCATCTTTGAGTTCCGTTTCTACTGCAACCCCTCGAGGCTAGGCGTCCGCCGTAGGGTCTCGGTCTGTGGGGACGGCAGCCGTCGTGGTCGGAATCCTTGCGTGTGTCGTCGCGGTCACTCGGCCTGGGATGCGCGCGTCATCCGGATGGCGCGCAACGGTGACGCCGCTGGCATCGATCATCGGCAGCGGCTTCCTGGTGCTGGCCCCGCTGCTGGCGAGCACGGTCGGCGAGTGGGCTCCGGTCGCGATGTTGGCGATCGTGCTGGCCGCGTATGCGATCGGCGCCTCGCTCCGCTTCAACATCCTCCACGTCGAACCCGAGCTCGCGGCCGTTGAGCCTTTCCGTCCGATAGCGGACCTCGAGCGGGTGTCGCGGGTAGCGCTCGGCGTTGCCTACACGATCTCTGTCGCGTTCTACCTGCGCCTGCTGGCGTCGTTCGTCCTCGATGCCTTCGGTGCTGACACCCAGCTCAACGGCCGGTTCATCACCACCGCGATCCTTGCCGCGATCGGAGTGCTGGGCCTGGTTCGCGGCCTTCACGGCATCGAGGCAGTCGAGATTCCCGCAGTCGACTTCAAGCTTGTCGTGATCGTGGGGCTTCTCGTCGGCATGCTCGTCTACGACGCACTCCACGGATCGTCGACTACCGCCGCTTACCGGCACTACCCCATCGACCTCAGTGGCATCACCGTCGCTCGGCGTCTCGCGGGCATGCTGCTCGTCGTCCAAGGCTTCGAGACCTCGCGGTACCTCGGCCACTACTACCGCCGCGACCTGCGGGTACGAACCATGCGATCGGCGCAGCTCATCAGCGGCACCATCTACGTTGGGTTCGCGGTGCTCGTCGTCCCCTTCTTCGGGCATCTGGGCTCGGGCCCACGAGAGACCGCGATCCTCGACGCCGCGCGTGTCGTGTCCCCCGTACTCGTGCCGCTGCTCATCCTCGCCGCGATCGCCAGCCAACTCTCCGCCGCCGCCGCCGACACCGCCGGCGGCAGCGAGATGCTCTCCGACCGTCCCCGCCACCAGGGAGGCAACGTCGGCTATCCGGCAGTCGCGCTCGGCGCTGCGCTCGTCGCCTGGTTCGCCAACATCTTCTCGATCGTCAGCTTCGCGTCCCGAGCGTTCGCCGTGTATTACCTATGCCAAGCCCTACTCACCGCGATGACCGCGTGGCGTCTCCGCACACCCCGCTACCTCCTGGTCACTGTCGCCAGCACCGTGCTCTCTGCAGCCCTGCTCTTCGTTGTCATCGCCGCGATCCCTGGCGACTGACGCGGCCTCCGATTCCTGCGGGACGACGAACAACCGACCATAGGAGCGCGCGTGATATGAGTCACCGTGTCCGCTCTGAACAGGGCAATCATCCGCCGGTCCGGACCGAGGAATCGGACTCTTCGGAACTGAGCGGGGCGCGGTGGCAATCGGCGACGCCGATCCTGCGCACCTACCGCTGCCCGAATGGATCGATCAGTGGCAGGCCGCGTGGACGCCGGCCACGACGTCACGACCTGCAGAGGCGCTCGCGTCACGTAGCCCACTCCTTGCCGAACCAGCGGCGGGCACGGCTGCGACCGAACTCAGCCTTGTCGGCAGCCAGCTGCATGGTCGGCTCGTCGAAGATGCCAACGACGGGCTGCGCTGCGCCGGGTGTGAACTGCACATTCACCCGGGCCACCTGGTCGCTACCCATCTGGATGTAGCAGAGGCCTTTGCCGTCGTACTCGGCCGTCTCGGCCTGCGACCGCAGGATGGCGGCGATGCGCTCGGCGGCGGCTTCGCCTTGGCGCTCGGCGAATACGCCGGCCTTCGGGGTCCCGATGCTGGTGACGTCGCCGATGGCGAACACGCCCGGGAACGACGTCTCAAGCGTCATCGGGTGCACCGGAACCCAGCCGTCGACGGCGAGCCCGGATTCGGCGACGACGGCAGGGACACTGTGGACGGGAATGCCGAAGAGAAGGTCGTAGGGCATCTCGCTGCCATCGTCGAACAGAGCGAGCTGGCGGGCCTGGTCGACGCTCTTCAGAGCGCGGTTGGGGTTGAAGGAGATGCCGCGTTCGGCAAAGGCGGCGAGCAGAGCCGCCGAGGTGTCGGGCGACGGCGGGATCGGCGCCGGCTGGGGCGTCACCAGCGCGATCTCCGAGCGGGCTCGTCGGCCTCGCTCGGTGAGGAAGTCGTGGAGGAGCAGCGCGGCCTCGCTGGGCGCAGGTGGGCACTTGAAGGGCAGCGACGTCACCCCGATGACGACTCGGCCGCCCTGGAAGTTGTCGAGGACCTCGAGCAGCCGTAAGGCCGAACCCGGCGTGTAGAACTCGTGACCGCCGTCGAGCAGACCGGGCGTCGCCTCGGGGTGCACATCGGCGCCCAGCGCGATCACCAGGATGTCGGCGTCGAACGGGCCTTCAGTGGTGTCGACGTACTTGGCCACGGGATCGATGGCGGTGATTTCGGCCTTCACGACCTTCACACCGGGCTTGATGATGTCGGCGTACCGATGGAGGACCGCGCCCGCGGTCGCCCGCCCGAACATCACATCGAGTTTCGAGAACCCGAAGATGAAACCGTCCTCGCGATCGATCAGAACGATGTCAGCCGTCTCCCCGAACTCCTCCGACAACTTCGTCGTCAGTTCGAGTCCGCCGAACCCGGCACCCAAGACAACAACACGCATGCCCAACCCTAAGCCGTGTACATGACCAATTTCACCCCGTCTAATGCGTCTCGGCCGACTTTCGACGCCACAAGGAGCCGACCGGGCGGCAGCGGACGCCAATGCCGGTGAGCTCCTTCTCCCCTACCAGGTCGTCCGGACGGCGCCGGATCCCGGCGCCACGCTCCTCGCGTTCTGCCAAAGCACCTACGACGCCCAGCGGACCTCGCGGATTGGGAGCGGGCTGCGCTCGAGTGCGGACCTGACGAACTCCATCAAGACCGTGTGACCGCGCGGTGAACGGCTGTTCGCGGCGCGTGCTCGTGTGGTGACTCCGGATCCTCGTCGGCTGGCATCCCGACGAGTCGGCTCTGCGCAACGCCGCCACATGCGATTTCGCGGCCACACAGGACGCTCGTCAAAACGGGCGCGATGGTCGGTTGAGGGTCCCCGTTCGCGGCACAGGGGCTCAACAGAATCGGTGGTTCTCGACGCCGCCGACCCGGGAGAGCCCCTGTGGAGTGCGACCCTACGCGCATGTGCGAATTGCACCAGGATGGTCAGGGCAGATCCGAAAGTCGGCGGTGGTGCCGGAGAAGTCGTCGGGGACCCGCACGAAGAAACTCGCCCACATGGTCTGGTCGGGTGTTCGGATGAACGAGACGAACACGCGGTTCGGGTAGAGCGCGGCGATGAACGTGTTGCACTTGCCGCAACGCACGTTCACCGCGGTGGGGCCGAGGTCCTCGGGCGGCTTCGTGTAGACGCGGGAGCGACTCACAACCGGTCGCCGGGCGAGAGGCGCCGGTGCGCATCGCGGGCGCGCTCGTCGGCGGCCGACGCGCCGTACCGCGACAACATCTGGCGCGACGACCAACCGGCGAGGCGCATCAGATCACCTTCGGCGCCGCCGGCGGCCAACCACTGGTGAGCGAACGTATGCCTGAGCTGGTGGGCGTGGATGTCCCCGAGGCCAGCCTGCTCGCCGCGCCGTTTCACCACCTGGGCGACACCAGACTCGGTCATCGGTCCCTTAGACCCCAGCCACAGCTTGTCGGTGCGCTCCGCCCACGCGTGGTCGCGCCGCGCTCGCAGGTACCGGTCGAGCGCCTGTCCGGTGCGCGCCCCGAACGGGCAGGCGCGCGGGCGCGCTCCCTTGCCGACGACGAACGCAACGTCGTTGGTCCAGTCGATGTCGTCGACGGTCAAGCCGGTGATCTCGGCGCGCCGCACGCCGGTGTCGAGCAGCAACCGGATGATCGCCTGGTCGCGTCGTTCCTCGAACGTGCGCCCGTCACACGTCTTCAGCAGCCGCTTGAGGGCGTCGTCGCCGAGGACCGGCACCGGCGCCTCGGGCACCGTCGGCGGGCGCATGCGCGCCATCGGGCTGACGCTGATCTCACCCTCTTCCTCGAGCCACCGGAACAACTGCTGGAGGCCGCGGTAGCGCGTTGCCACCGTGCTCGCGCTGCGCCGTTCACCGAGGTCGACGAGGAACGCTTCGACGTGCTCGCGGCGGATGGCGCCGGCGGTGGTAGGCATCCCAGCGCCGCGAAGGAAGGCGAGGAGCTGCTCGCCGGCGTCGAGGTAGTTCCTGATCGTCTTCGGTGACCGGCGCGCGGCGCGCAGCGAGCGCGTCCATGACGGCAATAGCACCC
The DNA here is from genome assembly GCA_963819475.1 of uncultured Actinomycetes bacterium. Lineage (GTDB taxonomy): Bacteria > Actinomycetota > Acidimicrobiia > IMCC26256 > DASPTH01 > DASUAS01. Next base: position 829,453 of record CAWFWE010000004.1, on the reverse strand, counting down.
CGAGGTCGTCGCTGGCGAGCGCCGGCCGTCCGTCGGTGGCGAGCGTTCCCGTACCCTGGCCCATGTCGCTCCTCCTAGGAGGTGCGGCCGTGCCCCGGGCTGTTCGCGCAGCGCCGGGGCCTTCTTCGATGGGGTCAGCTTAGCCGCGTTTCGACGGTGTAGTGAGCACCTGTCACTGCTGTACTAGCTCTCGGTGTCGAGGTGCTCGCCCTACAACCCTTGCGGAGCTTGAGTGGAGCCGGAGAAGGGACTCGAACCCTTGGCCTGCTCATTACGAGTGAGCTGCTCTGCCGTCTGAGCTACTCCGGCGCGGCGGCGAGTGTACCGGGCGCGGTGCGGGGCCCCTGACGGACATCCGGTCCGTCACCGGCAGCTGGCAGGTGCAGGAGGAGTCGCTCGATCAACAGCGTCTCGTTGGGGTTGAACTCGGCGATCGCCTGGCGGGCCTCGCGGCACGCGTCGAGCGCAGCCGCCGCGCCCCTGGGCGACAGCGCCAGGATCTCGCGGTCGAGGTTGAGCGGCTCGGCACCGGGACCGGCCAGGGCGTCGCGGTACACCGTCTCCAGGGCGATGATGCCCTCGAGCAACGCGTCGGTGCGGGCCCGCCGGTGCGCGCGCTTGTGCCGCTCCTCGAGTCGTCGCAACTGCGCGCGCTGCGTGCGTTCGGGGTAGCCCGCCGCCTCCAGCTGCTCGGCGAGCTGCTCCGCCTCGGCAGCTTGCGCAGCCTCGAGCTCGGTGACCGCGCCCTGGAGCGCGTCGTGGACCAGCGCGGCCTGGACCGCGACCGCGCCCCCGCTGCCGTCGACGGCGCCGGCCGCCTCGACGAAGGCCTCGCGCACCGGCCCGAGGCCACCGTCGAGCGCGCGCGCCCGGTCGAGCCGTCCGCCGGCGAGGCGCGCCAGGAGCTCGGCCCGCTCGGGGTCGACGCCATCGGCCCGGAGCGCGGCCGCCACCGTGTCCGCGCCGAGGAACGCGAAGTCGACGCGCTGGCAGCGCGAGCGGATCGTCGGCAGGAGCTGGTCGGCGCCCGACGTGACGAGGACGATCATCGCCCGGGGCGGCGGTTCCTCGAGCGTCTTCAGCAGCTTGTTGGCGGCGGCCTCGTTGAGCCGGAGCCGCTCGGCGTCGAACAGGAGGATCACCTTCCGCTCGCCTTCGATCGGGCTGCGCGACACCTCCTCGACGATCAGCTGCGCGTCCTCCACCCGGATCTGGATCGCGGGCGGGTCGACCTCCACTACGTCGGGGTGCACACCCCGGAGCACGAGGTCCCAGGAGCGGTCGTTGCCGTCGGGCGCCACCACCGCGGCCGCGAAGCAGCGCGCCGCCTCCTCGATGCCCGAGCCCCGCGGCCCGACCAGGAGGTACGCGTGCACCGGGCGCTCGGCGGCGCGCTGCAGCTGCGCTACCGCCCGGTCCTGACCGACCACCTGTGCCCACCGCTCGGATGCCACTGTGCTCGTCATCCTGCCAGCACCGGCCCGAGCGCGTCGCGGACGCGCCCGGCAACCTCGTCGATGGTCCCGTTCCCATCGACCAACACCCACCCGTACTGGGGCGCGAGGTCGCGGTAGGCGCGCCGCACCGCGGCGTGGAAGTCGTCGCCCTCGCGTTCGAGCCGGTCGGGGTCGGGACCCTGACGGGCGGCGGCGATCTCGTCGGCCACGTCGAGCACGAGCACGACATCGGGCCTGACGCCCTGGGTGGCGACGTCGCTGAGCGCCGCGACGTGCTCGACGCCGAGTCCGCGCACGACACCCTGGTACACCAGCGACGACGGCACGTACCGGTCGCACACCACCCAGTCGCCGCGCGCCAGCGCCGGCTCGATCTCGGTGGCCACATGCTGGGCGCGGTCGGCGGCCATGAGCAGCGCCTCGGCGACGGGCGTGACCGCCTCGGGCCCGTGGAGGAGCAACTCGCGGATCACGGCACCGATCGCACCGGCGCCCGGTTCGAAGGTCTCGCACACGGTCAGGCCGCGGTCACGCAGCCGAGCGGCGAGCCCCGCCGCCTGCGTGCTCTTGCCGCTGCCGTCACCGCCCTCGAACACGACGAACCGGCCGCGCGTCATGGTACGGCTCCGGCTTCCGGTGCGTCGTCGTCGGTGGCGTCGTGCTCGGTGGCGTCGTGCTCGGTCGGCGCGGCCGCGGTGGTCCCGTCGTCCTCGGTGGACCCGTCGTCGATCGGCTCCGCCACCGGCGACGGCTCGAGCAGGCCCAGGGGGCGGATCGGCTCGATCGGCCCGTGCTCCGGCACTACCGGTTCACCCGTCTCCGCCGCGTCCCGTTCCGCCGCGCCGGATCGACCGCCACGCGACCACCCCGGCGACCATGGTGATCAGGCCACCACCCCAGAGCGCGATCCGCACTCCGACGAAGGAATAGGTGTATGGCCCGATGCTCACCGCCTGGTCGGTGAGCAGCTTCTCGGTCACCCAGTCCCAGAAGTCCGCCCAGAGTGGCGAGATGGTGAGCGAGATCAGGAGGCACAAGCGGACGACGGTGTACAGCGTGGCGAACGTGCGGCCGCGCAACTCGTCACTCACGCTCTCCTGCAGCACGGTGAACCCGGTCACGTACGTGGTGCCGGCGCACGCACCGACGCCGCCGATCATCAACGCCGCCGGCGCGAGCGCGGAGAACGACGCCGCGAGCACGAGGAACCCGCCGGTGCCGATCACCGCGAAGCAGAACACCGTGATGCGCGGCAATCGGCCCTGCAGCCACAGCAGCGTGACCACACCGATGGCCGCCCCGAAGCCGAGCGCGGTCATCAGCACGCCGAACGCCGCGCTCCCGCCGTCGAGCACCTCCTGGGCGAAGCTCGGACCGAGCGGGATCATCGCGCCCGCGCCGATGAGGCCGAAGCCCAGGCCGAGCATCACGCCGCGCACGAGCGCGTGCTGCGACACGAACTGCAGCCCTTCCTTGATCTCGCGGAAGGTCTCGGTCCAGTCGATCCGTTTCCCGTTCGCGTGGTCTCGGCGCGGGAGGGGGAGGCGCCACACGATCGCCGCCGACACGAGGAACGTCATCGCGTCGAAGATCAACGCGAGCGCTTCCTGGTCGACCTTGAACGCGGAGATCACGTCGAGGTCGCCGAGGAGCGTCGCCAACCCGGCGAGCAACGAGAAGATGATCGACGCGATCGGGAACGTGCCGTAGCTCGCGGCCAGCGACAGCGAATTCGCCGACGACAGCTGCTCCTCGGGCACGAGGTTGGGCACCGACGCGGCCTGCGCCGGCCCCCACAGGAGGGTCAGGATCTCGAGCCCCAACGAGATCAGCAGCAGCCCGGCGATGTTGTCGACGAAGGGCAGCATCACCAGGAGGCTGGCGCGCCCGATGTCGCACAGCACCATCACCTTGCGGCGGTCGAACCGGTCGATGATCACCCCGCCGACGGTGCCGAGCAGGAAGCCCGGCAGCACGCGGGTCGTCATCACCAGGCTGACTGCGGCGCCCGAGTTGTCGGAGACCCGCGCCGCAATGGCAAGGATGGCGATGAGCCCGATCCAGTCCCCGAGGCTGGAGACGAACTGCGCCGACCAGAGCCGGAAGAACGACTTGGTGCCGAAGACCCGCCACGGCGCCTCCGGTATCGGCGGCTCCGACGAGTCGGACGGGATGAATGGTGCCTCGCGCTGAACCGGCGGCTCGTCGGTCATCCGCGTCTACGTACCCGCAGCAGGAGGTTTCGTCGCGGAACGGGTGGACGTGGACGGCGCCTTCTTCGCGGTGGCCTTCTTGGCGGCCCGCTTCTTGACCGTGCGCGTGGTCATGGACTGCGGCGGTGAGGCCTTCTTGGTCGCCTTCTTGGTCGCCTTCTTCGCGGTCCGCTTGGCCGGCGCCTTCTTCTTCGTGGCCGGGGCACGCACGCGGCACGTTCGCGCAGCAGCTCGACCGCCTGCTCGAGGGAGACCGTCTCGGGGTCGGTGCCGCGTGGCACCGAGGCGTTGACGGTGCCGTCGGTGATGTACGGGCCGAAGCGCCCGTCGAGCACCCGGATCGGTGCGCCCGATTCCGGGTGCGCACCCAGCTCGGCGAGCGGAGGCTTCGCCGCGCCGCGCCCGCGCCGCGGCTTCGGTTGGGCGAAGATCGCCTTCGCCTGCTCCATCGTCACCGAGAACAGGTCGTCCTCGGAGCCGAGGCTCCGGCTGTCGGTGCCCTTCTTGAGGTAGGGCCCGTAGCGACCGTTCTGCGCGGTGATCTCCTCGCCGTCGTCGTCGACCCCGACCACGCGCGGCAGGGAGAGGAGCGCCAGCGCCTGCTCGAGCGTGACGGCCGCCGGATCCATCGACGCGAACAACGACGCCCGCCTGGGCTTCGCCTTGGAGCCGGGCTCCTGCTCGCCGAGCTGCACGAACGGACCGAAACGACCGTTGAGCACGAGGACGGTGAGGCCGCTCTCGGGATCGGTGCCCAACTTGCGGGGCCCGGTGGGCAGGGCGAGGAGCTCGTCCGCCTTCTCGGGGGTCAGCTCGTCGGGCGCGAGGTCGGCCGGCACCGGGCCCTTCTCGTCGCCGCGCTCGATGTTGGCCCCATTGGGCCAGACTCGGACGACGAGCTCCCGGCCGTCGCCGTCGGCCCCGATGTGCACTGCGTTGACCTCGGCCTTGTCGATCTGCGCGATGTGTTCCTCGGCCACGAGGTCGCGCAAGCCGACCTGTCCGTTGCCGAAGTAGAAGGAGTGGAGCCACTTCTCGGCTTCGCCTTCGCCGCGTGCGATGGCGTCGAGCGCCTCCTCCATCGTCGCGGTGAACTCGTAGTCGATGAGGTGGGAGAAGTAGCGCTCCAGCAGCTGCACCTTGGCGAACGCGGTCCACGTGGGGACGAGCGCGCTCCCCTTCTTGAACACGTAGTCGCGGCGGAGGATGGTCTCGATCACCGACGCGTACGTCGACGGGCGGCCGATGCCGCGGTCCTCGAGCTCCTTCACCAGGCTCGCCTCGGTGTAGCGCGCCGGCGGTTGGGTGGTGTGACCCGACGGCTTCAGCTCGCGGCACTCGACCGTCGCGCCCTCCTCGAGCTGGGGAAGGATGGTCTCGCGGTCCTCGAGCTCGGCGTCCGGGTCGTCGGCACCCTCGACGTAGGCGCGCAGGTAACCGGGGAACTCGATGGTGCGGCCGGTCGCCTGGAACACGGCCGCCTCACCGTCGGTGGAGGTCGCGGCGAGCCGGAGGGTGACGCGCCGGATGCGGGCGTCGGCCATCTGCGACGCCACCGTGCGCTTCCAGATGAGGTCGTAGAGGCGACGCTCGTCGGTACCGCTGAGCTCACGGGCGACGTCGTCGACGGTGCGCATGCGGTCGCCGGCGGGGCGGATCGCCTCGTGCGCCTCCTGTGCGTTCTTCACCTTGCTGCGGTACTCGCGCGGCTGGTCGGGGAGGTAGGCCTCGCCGTACATGCTGCGGATCTGGTTGCGGGCGGCGCTGACCGCTTGCGCGGAGAGCGAGGTGGAGTCGGTTCGCATGTAGGTGATGAGCCCGCGCTCGTAGAGCCCCTGGGCCACGTGCATCGTGCGCGCCGAGCTGAAGCCGAGCTTGCGGCCCGCCTCCTGCTGCAGCGTCGACGTGATGAAGGGCGCCTTGGGGCGTTCGGTGTGGGCTCGGGTCTCGAGCGAGGCGACCGTGAACAGCTGGTCCTGGAGGCGCGTGGCCAGCGCGGTCGCGCCGTCCTCGTCGAGCAGCGCGACGTCGGCGTTCGGGTTCAACTGACCCGTGTCGGCGTTGAAGTCGCGGCCCGACGCGAGGCGCTTGCCGTCGAGCGTGACGAGTGACGCGGGGAACCCGGGCTCGCCGTCGCCGAACGCGCCCTCGAGGTCCCAGTACGAACCGCTGCGGAACGCCATGCGGGCGCGCTCGCGGTCGACGACGAGACGCGTCGCGACGCTCTGCACCCGTCCGGCCGACGTGCCGGGGCCGATGCGGCGGAACGCGACGTTCGAGACCTCGTAGCCGTACAGCCGGTCGAGGGTGCGGCGCCCCTCCTGCGCCTCGACCAACTTCATGTCGAGGTCGCGCCAGTTGTCGATGGCCTCCTCGATCGCCTCGCTGGTGATCTCGTGGAACACCATGCGCTTGACCGGGATGCGCGGCTTCAGCACCTCGAGGAGGTGCCACGAGATCGCCTCGCCCTCGCGGTCCTCGTCGGTCGCGAGGTACAGCTCGCTGGCGTCCTTCAGCGCCGCCTTCAACTGGGAGACGACCTGCTTCTTGTCGTCGGGCACGACGTAGATGGGGGCGAAGTGGTCGTCGACGTCGATGCCGAGGCGGCGCACCTCGGGCTTGGTGACGTTCTTCGGCGCGTACTTGGCGCCGCGGGGCAGGTCACGGATGTGCCCCACGCTCGCCATCACCGTGTAGCGGTCCGCGCCGAGGAAGCCCGCGATGGTCTTGGCCTTCGCGCCGGATTCCACGATCACGAGTGGTTTTGCCACGTGCATTCCTGGGGTTCTTCGGGGGCTGGGGCCGGTGCGAGCCGTCCAGTCTGGTCGGCGGGCGGGGTCGGGAGACGTATCGGCGCCGGACAGTGCTGCGATGAGCGGCCCCTGTCAACTCCCGGCGTTCAGTGGAGCGCCGGGTCGGGGCGTCTATCCTGCGCCGTCGTGCACCTGCTCTCGACGATTCTCGCGCTCAGCCTGGACCCCAAGGAGATCCTCAACGACCTGAGCCCCTACGGCGAGATCGGGCTGATGCTCATCATCTTCGCCGAAACCGGGCTGCTGATCGGATTCTTCCTCCCCGGCGACTCGCTCCTCTTCACCGCCGGGATCCTGGCCAACCAGGGCAAGCTCAACCTGGCGGCCGTCCTCCTCGGGTGCTTCGCGGCGGCCGTGATCGGCGACCAGGTGGGGTTCACGATCGGGCAGCGCGTGGGCCCGAGGCTCCTCCGCCGCCCCGATTCGAGGTTCTTCAAACGGGAGTTCATCGACCGCACCGAGGACTTCTTCGACCGGCACGGGGCCAAGACCATCGTCCTGGCCCGCTTCGTGCCCGTGGTGCGGACGTTCGCCCCGGTCGTCGCCGGCATCGGGAAGATGAGCCGCAAGACGTTCATCAGCTTCAACGTGGTCGGCGCGTTCATCTGGGTGTTCGGGGTGACGCTGGCCGGCTACTGGCTGGCGGACGCGATCGGTGACTCGATCGACACCTATCTGTACCCGCTCATCGCAGCCATCATCATCGTCTCGCTGATCCCGCCGTTCATCGAGTGGCGCAAGGCCAAGAAACAGGGACCCCGCCGGTACACCCAGGCCCAGGCCGAAGCCGAGGCCGCCGCCCTCCACGAGGTCGTCGAAGAAGACTGACCGGGCACCGCACTTGCGAGGTTGCGTCGTTCGTACCTGACCACGACGTACCGTCGACGCAGGTTGCCCGGCCTGGTTCGTCCCCTCGAAGAACGTCGTACCTCGGCGGTTGAATGCCGCCATGCACGCACACCACGACGAAGCGATCGCTCGGATCGCCCAGGAACACCACGGCATCTTCGCGATTCGGCATCTCGATGAACTTCAAACCACGAGACAAATCCGGCTCGGTCGAATCGCGAACGGTCGCTGGGTGCGCTTGTACGACTCGGTGTACCGGCTCGCCGGTGCCCCGGTCACATGGCAGGGCGCCCTGCTGGCCGCCTGCTGGGCCGGCGGAACTCGCGCCGTTGCCTCGCACCGGTCGGCAGCGGCCCTGTGGGAGCTGCCGTCGGGCAACACCAATCTCGTCGAGGTCACGACGCCACGTTGGCGTCGAGCGCGTCACGACGGCCTGATCGTCCACGAGAGCACGAGGATCGATGACGTAGACCGCGCTTCCGTGAGCAACATCCCGTGCACCTCGCCGGCCAGGACCTTGTTTGACCTCGCCCGCGCGCTGAGCCCGATGATGCTCGACGCGAACTTCGACTCGGCGATTCGTCGCCGGCTGGTTGAGCTCGACGACCTCACGGACGTAGCCGCTCGACTGGCGACCAAGGGACGCCCAGGAGGAGCGCGCTTCCGGGCCGCGGTCGAAGAGCGAACGGGCGGCGCCGCCCCGGAGAGTATTCCGGAACGCATGCTGGCGAGGTACCTGGTCTTGCAGGGACTTCCGAAGCCGGCACTCCAGTTCGAGGTACGCACCCAAGTCGGTGAGCTCGTCGCCCGCGCTGACCTTGCCTACCCGTCGGCGAAGATACTGATCGAGTACGACAGCGTGCAGGAGCACACCGGCAAGGTGGCCCTCATCCGTGACAGTGCTCGTCGCAACGCCGTCACCGAGCTGGGATTCACCGTCCTGACCGCCACGGTCGCGGACCTCGCCGATCGCGGCCGCCGGCTCGCCACCAGTGTTCGCCGCCTCCAAGAGCGCGCGGCCTGATCAGTTCGCCCGCTCAACCGCCCAGGCTGCGTCGCTCGTACCCCACCACGACGTACGAACGACGCAACTTCGCAGGGGAACGGGCTACTCGCCGGCGGAGGCGCCTTCGGGGAGGCCGTGCTCGGCCATGGCCTCGGCGACGATCTCGGACTCCTCGCCGAAGGCGCCGGTCTTGCGCTTCGAGAAGAGCACCGCGGCGATCAGCACGATCAGGCAGACACCGGCGATGACGTACCGGACGTCGTCGTTGCGCAGGCTGATGATCGCCGGCAACACGAGCAGCGACACCAGGTTCATCACCTTGATGAGCGGGTTGAGCGCGGGCCCGGCGGTGTCCTTGAACGGGTCGCCGACGGTGTCACCGATCACGGCCGCCTTGTGCGCCTCGGATCCCTTGCCGCCCTCGTTGCCGTCCTCGATGTACTTCTTGGCGTTGTCCCACGCACCACCCGCGTTGCTCAGGTAGTTGGCCATGAGCTGACCGGTGAGGATCACGCCGGCGAGGAACGCGCCGAGGGCGTAGAAGTTCACGCCGAAGCCGATGATGAGCGGGGTGAGCACCGCGAGCAACGCAGGCGTGGCCAGCTCGCGCAACGACGCGGCGGTGCAGATGTCGATCACCGGGCCGTAGTCGGGCTTCTTCGTGCCGGCCATGATCCCGCCGTCCTTGAACTGGCTGCGCACCTCCTGCACGACCACACCGGCGGTGCGACCGACGGCGCGGATGGCGAGCGCCGAGAAGAGGAACGACACCGACCCACCGATCAGCAGTCCGATGAGCACCTTGGGATTCGCCAGGTTGATCTGGGTCAGGATGTTGTTGAACAGCTTGTTGCCGGTGAGGCCCTTGAGCGGGTCGAGCTCCGCGCCGATCGTCTCGACGTAGGACGCGAACAGCGCCACCGACGCGATCACGGCGGAACCGATGGCGAAACCCTTGGTGACGGCCTTCGTGGTGTTACCCACCGCGTCCAGGCTCACCATGATCCGCTCGGGCTCGCCCTCGAACTCGCCCGACATCTCGGCGATGCCCGCCGCGTTGTCGGCGACCGGGCCGAAGGTGTCCTCGGAGACGATGACACCGGTGGTGGCCAGCATGCCCATGCCGGTGAGGGCGACCATGTAGAAGGTGAACTGGATGTTGCCGTCGCCCAGCCAAATGCCGACCCCGATTGCGAGCGCGATGCAGACGATGGCGTAGACGCTCGACTCGAGACCGGAGCTGGTACCCGACAGCACGACCGTGGCAGGGCCGGTGCGCGACGCCTCGGCGATCTCCCGCACCGGCGCGGTCTCGGTGCTGGTGAAGTACTCGGTGAGACGGCTGAGCACCTGCGCGAGCACGAGGCCGGTGATGACCGCGCCGAAGCACTTCCAACCGGCGTCGAACTTGTCGTTGCCGACATAGACGAACGCCACGATGGCGGTGCCGACGACGGTGAGCAGCCCGGCGGTGATGAAGCCCCGGTTGATCGGGGCCATCGCCGACTTGTCCTTGTTGGTCGCCCGCACCGCGAACACGCCACAGATCGAGGCGAGCACGCCGATGGCACGGGCGGCGAGCGGGAAGATGAGCCCGAGCGCGGGGTTGAGGCCGATCGACTCGAAGGCGGCGACGCCGAGGATGATCGAGGCGACGAGGGTGACCTCGTAGCTCTCGAAGAGGTCGGCGGCCATGCCGGCGCAGTCGCCGACGTTGTCACCCACGTTGTCGGCGATGGTGGCCGGGTTGCGCGGGTCGTCCTCGGGGATCCCCGCCTCGACCTTGCCCACCAGGTCGGCGCCGACGTCGGCGGCCTTGGTGAAGATGCCGCCGCCGACGCGCAGGAACAGGGCGAGCAGCGATCCACCGAATCCGAACCCGATGAGGATCGCGGACGCGGTGTTCTGGAAGATCATGATGATGACGGTCGCCCCGAGCAGACCCAGGCCGACGGTGAACATGCCGGCGACGCCACCGGTGCGGAACGCGACCTTCAGCGCGCCGGGCAGGGAGCCGGAGCGAGCCGCGGCGGCAGTGCGGACGTTCCCGCGCACCGCGAGGCTCATGCCGATGAACCCGGTGAGGCCGGAGAGCGTGCAGCCGGCGATGAACGCGAGGGTCCGGAACAGTCCCGACTGCGCGAACGAGAGGCCCGACGATGCGTTCGGCGACGCCAGCAGCGGCTTCGTGACCTCGGTCGACGTCACGAAGACGACGACCGCGAGCGGGATGAGGATCACCGCGATCGTCTTGAACTGGCGCCGCAGATAGGCCATCGCGCCCTCTTGGATCGCCCGTGCGATCTCGATCATCGACGGCGTCCCCTCGTCGGCGGCGAGGACACCGCGCATGAGGTAGAAGCCGACGACGATGGCCAGCAGCGCTGTCACAGCAGAGAAGATGAGCCAGAACCAGGCCTCCCCATTGAGGGTGAAGACCTGGTAGCCGCCTTCGGCAGCCAAGCTGATCATGGAGTCCATTCCTGTCCGGGGGTAGGTGTGAACCGGCGCACGGGTCGATCGACCGGCGCAGAGAGGCTAGGGAAAAGTAGGGGCCGGGGCTCGTCTGAGTCCAATCTGTCGCCGAATTCCGCGGCTCGGCGCCCTCACTCGAGGTGGTACGGAAGCGACGTCACGACCGTCCCCTTGCGGAAGAGCAGCCGCCCCTTGAGCAGCAGCGCCGTCTGGTTGTGGAGCAGGTTGCCCCACCAGTGCCGTACGACGAACTCCGGGAGCAGCACCGTGATCACGTCGTTCTCCCACCGGGCGTCGAGCTCGTCGATGTAACGCAGGATCGGTCGGGTCAGCTCCCGGTACGGCGAGTAGACGATCTCGAGCGGGATGTCGATGCGGAACTCCTCCCAGGCGTGCTCGAGGCGCTCCTGCTCCTCTTCGTCGGACACCACCGACACCGCGATCAGGTGGTTCGGCGACAGCGAGCGGGCGTAGGCCAGCGCCTCCAGCACCCCCCGGTGCACACCCCCCACGAGCACCACGACGGTGTGGTTCATGTTGCGCGGCTTGTAGTCGGGTGTGACCCGCAGCCCGTCTGCCACCGTGCGGTAGTGGCGTTTGATCGCCTTGAACCCCACCACGATGACGGGAATGACGACGAGTGGCACCCACGCCCCGCTCGTGAACTTCGTGCCGCCGACGATGAGGAGCACGATGAAGGTGGCCGCGGCGCCGACGGCATTGATCACGATGTTGCGCTTGTAGCCGCGCTCGCGCTCCTTCTGGTGATGTCGCACCATCCCGGCCTGCGACAAGGTGAAGGACAGGAACACGCCGACCGCGTACAGCGGGATCAGCGCGTTGGTCTTGCCGCCGAAGGCGATGATGAGCGCACCGGCGGCGGTGGCCAGCACCAGCACGCCGTTGGAGAACACGAGGCGGTCGCCACGGTTCGCGAGCTGCCTCGGTAGGTAGCCGTCCCGGGCGATGATCGACGACAGGCGCGGGAAGTCGGCGTACGCGGTGTTGGCGGCGAGGGTCAGGATGGCTGCGGTCGCGAACTGGAGCACCACGTAGAGCACGGTGCCGCTCCCGAACACCGCGGTGCCGAGCTGCGACATGACGGTCGTCTTCTCGCTCGGGTAGGGCCCCAGGCGGTGGGCGAGGATCTGCACCCCCATGAACAGCGTCCCGAGGATGATGCCCATCCAGAGCAGGGTGTTCGCCGCGTTCTTCGACTCCGGTCGTCGGAACGCGGGTACGCCGTTGGAGATGGCCTCGACCCCGGTGAGCGCCACCGCACCCGACGAGAACCCCTTCAACAGGATGAACACGCTCAGCTCGCCCCCGATGAGGTTGCCACCCTCCTCCTTGAACGGCAGCGCGTTGATGTGGTGGATGTCGTCGAGGACGAAGCTTCGGAACAGGCCGTAGCTCACGAGCGCGCCGAGGATCAAGATGTAGATGTAGGTGGGGACCGCGAAGAGGCGGCCCGACTCCTTGATGCCGCGCAGGTTGGCGATGCTGATGAAGGCGATCAGGATCAACCCGAGCGCGACCCGGTGCTTGGCCAGATCCTGGAACGCGGGGATCGACACGATCGCGGCGACGCCGGCCGAGATCGACACCGCGACGGTGAGGATGTAGTCGACCAGCAACGACGCACCCGCGACGAGCGACGGGTTCTCTCCGAGGTTCTCGCGACTGACCACGTAGCTGCCGCCACCGCTCGGGTAGGCGAAGATCGTCTGGCGGTACGACGTGACGACGATCGTGAGCAGGACCGCGACCGCGATCCCGATCGGGATGAGCTTGCTCAGCCCCGAGCGCGAGGCTCGACCCTCCGACCGCGACGACGAAGAGGATCTCCTCGGTCGCGTATGCGGTCGAAGAGATCGCGTCCGACGAGAAAACCGCGAGCGCGATGGTCTTCGGAATTCGCTGGTGCTCCATCTCGGTCGTCGCCAGCGGGCGACCGACGAGTACCCGTTTGACGAATGCCACGTCGTCGGATCCTCCGAGCCCCTGGGAACGACCGGCAGCCGACAGCTTGCCATCCCCCGCGGTCGGACACGGACCCGTAAGGGCAATTGCTCTGCTCCGTCAGCCGGCCGTCAGGAATTCGAATCGACGGGACCGGACCGGTACCCTTCGTCGGTTCGGGCGTCGGAGGGAGTCATCCGTGCACGTCGTCGTAGTCGGTTGTGGGCGGGTGGGCAGCGAGCTCGCCCTGAGCCTCGAGCGCAGCGGGCACGCGGTCGCGATCATCGACAAGAACGCCGACGCGTTCCGCAAGCGCCTCCCCGAGGACTTCTCCGGGCAGAAGGTGGTCGGCTTCGGCTTCGACCGCGACCACCTCGTCGAGGCCGGCATCGAGCGGGCGGGTGCGGTCGCGGCGGTCACGAGCGGCGACAACTCGAACATCCTCACCGCTCGCATCGCACGCGAGAACTTCGCCATCGACCGGGTCGTCGCTCGTATCTACGACCCCCGGCGGGCGCTGATCTACCAACGGCTCGGCATCCCGACGGTCGCCACCGTCTCCTGGACCACCGACCAGGTGATGCGCCGCCTCCTGCCCACCGAGGACCAGCCGCACGAGTGGCTCGACCCGAGCGGCAAGGTGTGCCTGCTCGACTACCCGATCCCGGCCAAGTGGGCAGGAAAGAAGTTGGCGCCGTTGAGCGAACCCGGCGTCTTCTGGCTGGTGGCCATCACCCGGCTGGGCGCGGCGCAGGTGAGCACGCCGAGCGCGATCGGCCAGGACGGCGACATCCTGCACTTCGCCGCCGACGTCTCGGCGCTGGAGATGCTGCGGGACCGCCTGGAGCACGGCGAGGAGCACCACTGATGCGGGTCGCGATCGCAGGCGCGGGGAACGTCGGGCTGTTCATCGCCAACGACCTGCGCGCCGCCGGCCACGAGGTGCTCATCATCGAGCAGAACCCCGCGGTGGTGAAGCGGTCCCAGACCGAGGCCGACGGCATCGACTGGCACGTGGCCGACGCCTGCGAGGTCAACTCGCTGCGGGCCGCCGGGCTCGACTCCTGCGACGTGGTCGTCGCCGCGACCGGCGACGACGAAGACAACCTGGTCGTCTCGCTGCTCGCCAAGCAGGAGTTCGCGGTGCCCCGGGTGATCGCCCGGGTGAACCACCCCAAGAACGAGTGGCTGTTCAACGAGAACTGGGGCGTCGACCTCTCGGTGTCGACCCCGCACCTCATCACCGCCCTGGTGGAGGAGGCCGTCACCGTCGGCCGCCTGGTCCGCATCCTCCAGTTCGAGGGCGGCCAGGCCCGCCTGGTCGAGGTGACCCTCGCCGGCGACTCCCCCGTCATCGACCGCGCCCTCCGCGACGTCGACGTGCCCCGGAACGCCACCATCGTCGCCATCGTGCGTGACGAGCACGTCGTGATGCCCAGGGGCGACTCGGTGTTCGAGGCCGGCGACGAGGTCCTGGCCATGGTCACCCCGGAGTCGGAGGACGAGGTCCGCCGGATCCTCACCGGCGCCGCGGCCTGAGCCTGCCCGATCGGTCGATCGCGCTCCGCGCGCAGGGAACTAGGCCAGCAACTCGTAGATCGGGTTGAACACCAGGTAGCGCTTGCCGTCACGGGCGGTGACGCCCTCGAAGGCGACCCGGCGTCCGGGCGACAGCCCCGCGATCTTGCGCCGTCCGAGGAAGACGCCCACGACCGCGCCGCGGCCGTCGCTCACCGTGACCTCGAGGGCGGGCGCCCCCGCCCGGGGCACGATGCGGACCGACCGCACCTCGCCGCCGACCCGGACCCGCTCCCGCGGGTGGATGGCGTCCATCGCGGAGAGGAGGCGCGCGTCGCAGAACGCGGTGAGCTGCTCGCGATCGATCTCCTCGACCGGCTTGGTGAGGCGTTCGACCATCTTCTTGAAGGCCATGACCTCATGATATGACCGGCCGGTGACCACGATCGGGGGAGCCCCTCTCCTAACCTAAGGCGCCGATGGACGGCCCTGGATCTCCCTCCGCGCGGCACTCGCGCCCTCGTCTGCGTTGCCGGATCGGGGTCGCGGCTGGCCTCGTCACGTTCGTCGCCGTGCTCGGTCTCGCCGGCTGCTCAGGAGGCGACGACTCGTCGGCGGCGCCGACGACCACGATCTCGCGCGGCACGAACGTGGTCCTGCCGCTGGGTGACGTGTCGGCCGCGAGCTCGGGCCCACCCGTGACCGTGACCCCGGAGCAGTCGCAAGCGGTGCTCGACGTGGTGAGCACCTACGTGAAGGACGCCACCGTGCAACCGCTGCGGTCGGCGAAGCCGGCGACGGCGGACCTCGCCGCGGTGTTCGACGCCACCACCCTCACCCCGGCGACCACCACCGACCGGGGCGTCGTGTTCGACGAAGGCCTCCCCAAGGTCACCGGTGACCTCGACGTCGTCAGCCAGCCGATCGCGATCGTCGGCCTGGGCGACCAGAGCGGCAATCTCACCTTGGTGAGTGCGGCCCTGCTCGTCGACGTGAAGGGCCAGACCGCCACCAAGAGCGACCCCATCCACATCGTGCGGCGAGCCGACCTCGTGCTCGCCCCGGACGGCGGCGGCGCCTGGAAGGTCAGCGCCTACAGCATGGTCGTGACCCGCGAGGGCGGCGGGCTCGGCACCCCGACGACGACCTCGTCCACCGCGACCACGGGAGCAGCCAAGTGAGCCGAGCGAGCACCCTCGATCGGACGCCGGCGCGCCGCCGGGCCCTCACGATGCTGGTCGTGGCCCCGGTCGTGTGCGGCCTGCTCGTCGCCGGCATCGTCACCACCGCGTGGCTGCTGGTCGGCCGGCCGGTCCCGGCGCAGGGCGCCACCTGGCTCCAGGTGGAGAAGGTCGGGACCGCGAAGGTCACCGGCGGCCCGCAGCAGCCGTTCTTCGCCCTCGTCCTCGGGACCGGCGCGCGGTCCGACGACCCCTCGCAGTCACCCGACGATCCCGGCCTCGCCGACGCCATCCACGTGATCGGTGTGAACCCCGCGCTCAAGTCGGCGACGCTGATCGACATCCCGCGCGACACCCAGGGGCCGGGTGGCGGCAAGCTCAACTCGTACATCGTCAACAACCCCGGCGGCAACGAGCTGCGGACGGAAGCCGACGCGGTGTCGTCGGTCTTGAACGTGCCGATCTCGTGGGTGATCCGCGCCAACTTCCCCAACTTCCAGCAACTGGTCGACGAGATCGGCGGGATCGACGTGAACATCCCGGTGCCGATGAACGACGACTTCTCCGGCGCGCACTTCAACGCCGGGCCTGCGCACCTCAACGGCGAGCAGGCGTTGCAGTTCGCCCGCGACCGGCACTCGTTCGACAACGGTGACCTCACCCGCACGAGCAACCAGGGCCTGCTGATCGTGTCGGCGCTCCAGACGCTGCAGGCGAAGCACCCGAGCGCGGGCGACACCATCCGCCTCATCGCCGCGCTGGGGCGGCACACCAAGCTCGACGGGGTCGGCATCACCGACCTGTTCCACATGGGCGACCTGGCGCTGACCTTCGATCCCGCGAACATCAAGAACGTCGTGCTCCCGGTCGGTGCGGGCGGCGGCAGCAACCTGGTCAAGTCCGGCGACGCCGACTCGTTGCTCGCCGACTTCGCCGACGACGGGGTGCTCCAGAGCCATTAGCGCGGTCACGAAGCCGTCGGCGGGTCGTGAGACCGACGCCTGCGTCACGCTCGGCACCCTCGCGCACGAGCACTTCGACCGGGTCGTCTGCAACAAGGTGCTCCCGGCGCGGGCCGCCATTCCGGCCGGTGCGGAGTCAACCCTCTCACCCCTCGTCGACTCCCGCCTGCGCGGCAGGGGCGTCGACGCGCTGTGGTCGCACCAGGCCGATGCCATCGACGCGCTCCGCCACCGGCGCAACGTCGCCGTCGCGACGGGGACGGCGTCGGGCAAGTCGCTCTGCTACCAGGTGCCGATCGTCGAGTCGATCGCCGGCGATGGGCGCGACACCGCACTGCTGATCTTCCCCACCAAGGCCCTCGCCCAGGACCAGCTGCGCACCCTCCGCGAGTGGCTGGTCCCCGACCTCGTGGCCGCGACGTACGATGGCGACACCCCGTTCGACGAGCGGACGTGGATTCGCAACCACGCCAACGTCATCCTCACCAACCCCGAGATGCTCCACATGGGGATCCTGCCGTCGCACGCGCGCTGGGCGACGTTCCTCCTGCGGTTGCGCTACGTCGTCGTCGACGAGCTGCACACCCTGCGGGGGGTGTTCGGCAGCCACGTCGCGCACGTGCTGCGGCGGCTCCGCCGGTTGTGCGAGCACTACGGCTCCGAGCCCACCTTCTGCTTCACCAGTGCGACGATCGGCAACCCGGCGGAGCTCGCGTCGCGGCTCTGCGGGCTCCCGGTCGAGGCGATCGACCGCGACGGCTCACCCCAGACGGAGCGCAGCTTCGCGGTGTGGCAGCGACCCTTGATCGACGCGCGCGCGGGGACGCGCGCATCGGCAAACGTCGAGACCGCCATGCTGCTGTCGCGCTTCGTCGCCGACGGGCACCAGACGCTCGCGTTCACCCGCAGCCGCAAGGGGGCCGAGCTCGTCGCCACGCACGCCGCGGCATGTTGGCCGAGCGCCGCGCCCCCGATTCGTCGCAACCGCCGGCGGTCGCCGCGTACCGCGCCGGCTACCTCGCCGACGAGCGGCGCGAGCTCGAGGCGCAGCTGGCGAGCGGCGAGCTCGGCGGCGTGGTGGCGACGAGCGCGCTCGAACTCGGCATCGACGTCGGTTCGCTCGACGCGGTGGTGCTCAACGGCTTCCCGGGCACACTCTCGTCGATGCGCCAGCAGGTGGGCCGGGCGGGGCGCACGACGCGACGGGCGGCCGCGGTGCTCGTCGCCGGCGACGACCAGCTCGACCAGTGGTACGCGCGTCATCCCGACGAGCTGCTCACGCGCCCGGCCGAGGCCGCGGTCGTGAACCCCGACAACCCGTTCGTCGCCCGGGCCCAGATCTCCTGCGCGGCGCACGAGCTCCCCCTCACCCACGCCGACGAGCGCTACTTCGGCGACGCGCTCGACGACGCGGTGCGCGACCTCGTGCTCGACGACCTGCTCAAGCCCCGCGGCGACCGGATGTACTGGGCCGGGCGCGAGCCACCCGCGGCCCGCGTCGGGCTGCGGACAGGGTCCTCGCTCGAGGTGCAGCTGGTCGACACCGAGGGGCGCCTCGTGGGCACGGTCGACGCGGCGCGCGTGTTCCACGTCGCCCACCCGGGTGCGATCTACCTGCACCAGGGACGGCAGTACCGCGTGCGCGACCTGGAGGCGGAACACCAGGTCGCGGTGCTCGAGCCCGCCGACGACGCCGACGAGCACACCCAACCGCGCGAGGAGACCGACATCGCGGTGATCGCGTCGGAGCGGTCGGTGCCGGTCGGCCGGGGCGAGGCGCACCTCGGCGCGGTGACCGTGCGCCACGACCTCGTCGCGTACCAGCGGCGGCGGACGTCGACCAACGAGGTGTTCGAGGTCGTGCCGCTGGACTTCCCGCCCCGGGAGCTCACGACGCGCGCGTGCTGGTACACGGTGCCGCTCGACGTCCTGATGGGTGCCGGGGTCGAGGCGGCGCGGATCACCGGCGCGGTGCACGCCGCCGAGCACGCGCTCATCGGCCTGCTGCCGCTCTTCGCGATCTGCGACCGGTGGGACGTCGGCGGCGTGTCGATGGCGTTGCACCCCCAGACCGGTGAGCCGACGATCTTCGTGTACGACGGCTACCCGGGCGGCGCCGGCATCGCCGAGCTCGCCTTTGCCGACGTGCACGCGCTGCTGCGCGCCGCGCACGAGCTGGTGTCGGGCTGCCCGTGCGACGACGGGTGCCCCTCGTGCGTGCAGTCGCCGAAGTGTGGGAACTGGAACGAGTACCTCGACAAGCAGGCCGCCATCACGGTGCTCGAGGTGCTGGGCGCGACGGCATCCCCCGTCGTCGACCCCCGCCAGTCCTAGATTTCCCGCCCATGACCGGTCGGCAGTGGATCGCGCTGGTGGTGCTGCTCGCGTTCGGCGCCGGGTTGCTCGTGACGGTGGTGGTCGTGCCGTGGGGTGACGATTCACCCGCGAGCAGCAACCCGGGCGTGTACCACGACGGCGACGAGGTCACGGTCGCAGAGGGCGACGAGTTCGTGATCGCGCTGCCCGCGAACCCGAGCACGGGGTACGCGTGGGCCGCCGGCGACGATCCCGACGTGGCGTTGGTGTCGAGCCGGCAGGTGTCGGGTGGAACCCAACCGGGCTCGCCGGGGACCCAGCAGCTCACCTTCCGCGGCACCCACGCCGGCACGTCGACGCTGGAGCTGGCGTACGCGCGCTCGTTCGAGCCCGGCGTGCCGCCCGCCAAGACCGCGAAGGTCGCGGTGACGGTCACGAAGTAGCTCAGCAGCCGGCCAGGTCCACCACGCACTCGGGCCGGACCTCGGCCCTGGCCCGACCGCGCGCCGGGCCCGCGAGCGCACCCCAGGCCGGGAGGTCGACCTCGACGACGACCTCGGCCGTGGTGCCCGAGCAGTCGCACGAGACGAGTCGGGCGTCGTTGCTCGTCGCGGTGTCGGCGGCCGCGGCCCGGGCTGCACCGGCACCGTCGCCGAGCGCGAGCCGGTCGGCAGCGGCGAGCGCGGCGGCATCCGCGGCGGACTCGGCCCGCGCCCGACCGACGAGCGCGCCCCCGAGCCGGGCCGCACCCATGGTCAGGACGAGGCCGATCACGAGCACCGCCAGCATCAGGACGGTCACCGCGCCGCGCTCGCCGCGCCTCACTTCTCCACCCGCATCACCGACGTGGCGTGGAGGTCGGGATCGGGGAAGAGGACGCCGACCAGCGGGAGATCGGTGACCGAGGTGTAGTGCACGGTGACGCTGACCTCGCCACCCACCTTCGGTCGCGCACCGATGTCGACGTCGGCACCCGGCAACGTGCGGTGTGCGGCCCGGACCGCGCGTCCGGGATCGGGGTCGACGCTGGCGGCGCGGGCGGCTTCCCGCGCTGCGTGCACGACACCGAGTTGGTCGCGCACGACGAGGCCGACCTGGATGACCGCGAGGACGGCCAGGATCACGAGCGGCAGGAGGAAGGCGAACTCGACGGTGGCCTGGCCGCGCTCCCGCTCGCGCTCGCGTTCGCGGTCGCGACCGCGGTGGCGCCGGGTCCCCCCGCGCTGGGCACGGGGGAACCAACGACGCCCGTTCACGACGGGAGCACCTTGCTGATCACGGTGTCGAACAGCTGCGAGATCGCGTGGCTGCCGGTCGCCCAGGTGATGAGCAGGGTCGCGATCGCGACCGCGCCCAGGATCACCAGCGCGTACTCGGCGGTCGACTGACCGGCCTCACCGGTGGCGATCTGCGAGGCACGAACCTGCGTGACGACGCGTCGGAACATGAGCTACCTCCTCTCGTGGTGGAAGGGGGGAAGGAGGGGAAGCGCGCGGCCGGTACGGCGCCGCGGTCAGAGCCGCCCGAGGCCGCTCGCCAGCCCCGGGATCACCGTGAGCAGCACGAACGCGGGGAGTACCAGGAACACGAGCGGGAACAGCAGCCGGACCGGGATGCGACGGGCGTGGGCCTCGGCCCGCCGGCGCAACGCGGTCCGCTCCTCGTCGGCGAGGCGGGCGAGGGTCGGCGCCACCGGGGCACCGAACCGGTCGGACGCAAGGAGTGCATCGGCGAGCGGTCGGAGCGCGGGGGTGGCCCGCGCCGCGGCGTCGAGCGCGCTGGCGAACCCCATCCCGAGGGCACACGAGCGGAGCACGCCGGCGAGCGGCGCGGCCACCATCGCCGGCGACCAGTGGGCCGCCACCTCCACCGCGAGGTACGGCGTGCAGCCGGCACCGACCGCGACGCCCAGGAGATCGACGACGACCGGCAGCGTCCGCGCGAGGGCGTCGTCGTCGACCCGGGCTCGCCGATGTGCGTGCAGGGCTCCGAGCACACGCCGGACGGGCCCCGTGCGACGGGTCGCCCCGCGCGGATCCCCGCCACGAACCCGGCGCGCCGCGACGTCCGCTCGGCGCGCGGCGCCAGCGCAGCTACTCGAGCGGCCGGCGCGACCCGGAGGGCCCGCCGCACGATCGGCAGGGCGAGCAGCGTGCCCCAGGCGAGGCCGAGCAGCCACGACGGGGCCATCGGCGACGTCACCCCGCCGAGCCCAGGATGCGACGGATCCAGAGCCCGGCCAGTGCCTCCAGGCCGAGGCCCAGCACGAGGCACACCCGTCCCACTCCGGTGTCGACCAGGGCGGTCACCGCCGTGGGGTCGATGAGGGCCGAGAACGCCAGGTACCCGAGCGGGGCCGCGCCGACCACGAGCGCCGACAGCCGCGCCTGGGCCGAGAGAGCGCGAGCCTCGGCCATCGCATCGAGCCGGTACCGGAGCGACGTGGCCAGCCCGTCGATGGCGTCGGCGGCCTTCCCGCCCATCGCCGCCGCAACCGAGAGCGCGCCGGCAGCGGCTCGGACACCGGGCGCGTCGTGCTCCTGCGGCCACCCGGCCAGCGCGTCCTCGAGTGGGAGACCGAGCTGGGTGCGCACGTGCACGCGGTGGAGGTCGCCACCGACCGCACCGCCGCCGTGGGCCAGGCGTTCGACCGCCGCCGCCACCGTGCCCCCGCCCCGCAGCTCGGCC
Organism: uncultured Actinomycetes bacterium; assembly: GCA_963819475.1. Classification (GTDB taxonomy): domain Bacteria; phylum Actinomycetota; class Acidimicrobiia; order IMCC26256; family DASPTH01; genus DASUAS01. The sequence goes on along the minus strand of CAWFWE010000004.1, from coordinate 808,013 downwards.
GCCACTGCCTCGAGCGCGGCGGGCAGCTCCACCGCGAAGTGCCGCTCACGGCGTGACCGAGCGGCCCGGAGCGCCACCGGCCCTGCCAGCGCAGCCGCGAGCGCGGCGGGCGCCGCGAGGGTCGGTGCGAACGCGGCGGCCAGCAGGCCCACCGCGGCCACGCCGATCGCCCAGTGCTCGACCGCCTGCTCGGGCGTCCACGGCACGTCGGCGTCGTGCAACGCGCGGGACAGTGGACCGCGCCACCGCGCCGGGATCCACCGGCGTGAACGGGTACCGAGGTCCCGCACCCGAGCGGCGGCCGCGGCACGGCTGCCGGCGCGCACGAGGCGCGCGCAGGCGACCGGCCCGACGACGGCGAGCACCAGGGTCAGCACGGCACCCCAACCCCGATCCGTACCGGCACCTCCGGCCGTCGGGCGGGACGGGTCGGGCGCGCCACGGGCACGAGCCGCTCGTCGCGACGTTCGAAGAGCGGTCGCACCCCGCTCGCCAGGCGACCGTCGACCTCCGCGATCGACTCGACGCGGCGCGCGCCGTGCGGGCGTCGGGCCACGAACACGACCGCATCGATGCACGACGCCATCTGCGCACGCACCGCCGCGAGCGGGAGCCCGCTGTCGGCCATGAGCACCAGGGTCTCGAGGCGCGTCAGCGCATCGGCCGTGCCGTTGGCGTGGATGGTCGACATCGAGCCGTCGTGACCGGTGTTGAGCGCCTGCAACATGTCGAGTGCCTCACCGCCGCGCACCTCACCGACGACGAGGCGGTCGGGACGCATCCGCAGCGCGGCACGCACGAGCTCGCGCACCGAGACCGCGCCGACGCCTTCGGCATTGGCCGGACGGGCCTCGAGCCGTACGAGGTGCGGTTGCGCGAGGCGGAGCTCCGCGGTCTCCTCGATCGTGACCACGCGCTCGGCGTGCGGGATGGCGCGCGAGAGCGTGTTCAGCAAGGTGGTCTTGCCCGCGCTCGTGGCGCCGGCCACGAGCAGGTTCCATCCGGCGTGCACCGATCGCTGCGCGAACCGGGCCGCCGCGCCGTCGATGTCGAAGTCGTCGAGCTCGACCATCCGGGCGCCGAAGCGGCGGATGGTGACGCAGGGACCGTCCACTGCGAGCGGCGGGATCACGGCGTGGAGGCGGGAGCCGTCGGGGAGCCGGGCGTCGACCATCGGGGACGAGCGATCGAGCCGCAGGCCGAGGGGCGCGACGACGCGCTCGACCAGGTGCACGATGCCGGCGGCGTCGAGCCCGAGCGTGATCGGCTCGAGCCGGCCACGACGCTCGACGTACGCGCGCCCGGGCCCGTTCACCATCACCTCGGTCACCGTCGGGTCGGCCAGCAGCGGCTCCAACGGCCCGAGGCCGGCGACCTCGTGGGTCAACGCGTCGAGCAGCGCCTCGAACCGCGCCGCGGAGAGCAGCGGCTGCTCGTCGCGGAGCAGCTCGGACAGGCGGCGCCGGAGCGCGCCCTCCCCGGGGGCGGCGAGCTCGTCGGCGCCCTCGGCGACCAGCCGCCGATGCACGCGGTGACGGAGCTCGGCGTCGGCGTCGGTCGCGACCTCGGGTTCGCCCACGACGATCGTCACGCCGCGGCCCCGTTCCGGTCGGTGCGCGAGCCGATGCGGTCGAGGAGATCGGAGGCCGCCCGGGCCAGCGGATCGGGGAGGCGTCCCGCGAGCACACCGGCGTCGACCGATCTCGCGATGAGCGACTTCACCGGCACCCGGGCGAGCACCGGGAGGTCGAACACCTCGGTCACCTCCCGGGCCGTCAGCGCCCGGCCCGACTCCTCCAGCAGCACCGCGCCCGCGGTGGCCGCCAGCGCCGGTTCGTGGACCGCGCGTCGCAGCGCCAGGTAGCAGCCCCGGAGCACGACGAGCGACACGTCGGCGACCTCGACCACCGCCCGGCTCGCCGGGTCGCGTGCCGTGCCACAGTCGACGAGCGTGGTCACGGAGCCGTGACCGAGCGCGACCGCGAGGGCGGCACCGGCCTCCGCCGCGGGTGCCGCGGCCGTGCCGCGGCCGCCCCACGGCAGCAACCCGATCCCGGTGGCCACCTCGACGAGCAGCCGGTCGAGCGCATCGGTGGGCGCCTCCGGGCCGGCGGCGAGCCAGTCGGCCAGTCCCAGCTCGGGATCGGTGCCGAGGTTGAAGATCGCGGGCTGGTCGCCGGCGAGATCGGCGATGCGCACGCCGTGCGGACGAGCGGCGTCGTGCGCGTCGCGTGCGAGGACCAGCGCGCAGGCAGCGGTGAAGACGGACGTACCGGAACCGCCCTTGGCGGACCACAGGGCAACGAGCACGGAGGTGACCTCCCTCCCGGGGCACGCGAACGCGTGCCGGCGACGGGAGGAAGTGCCAGGGGAGCGGACTGGCACCGTACGACGAGGCGCGACGGCCGTCAAGAGGCAACTTCGCCGGCGTGCCGACTCGTAGGATTCGCCGTCGTCGATCCTGCGTCCCCGCTCTCCGTCCACACCGTCGTCCGCGACACGGCCCGCCTGTCGCGGCGTCACGCGCGCTTACTGCTGCTGCTGGCCGCGATCATGTGGCTGCCGCTCGCTCTGCTCGAGCTCGCCGGCGCGGCGCACGGTGTCCGCCTCGACGTCGACCACTTCGACCACGGCGAGGTGCTCGTGGGATTCGCGGTGGTGTTGGTGTTCGACCTGCTCACCACCGAGCTGCTCGCCGCCGCGTCGGAGAAGATGGTCGGGAACGACCTGCACGGGACGCACCTCCCGACGCTGGGCGAGTTCTTCCGGACCGTCCCCTGGGTCCGGCTCCTCCTCGGCGCGCTCGTCTACGAGCTCGGCGTGGCGATCGGGCTGCTGTTGTTCGTCGTCCCCGGCGTGCTGATGTTCGTGTGGGGCGTGGTGTCGGGGCCGGTGATCGTGGCGGAGGGCTGCTCCGCGACCCGGGCGCCGTGGCGCAGCCGCGAGCTCGTACGCGGCTCGTTCCGGACCGTGCTGCTGGTCGCGCTCCTCGGGATGGTCCTCACCGAGGTGATCGCGGGCGCGGTGGCGGCGGCGCTCGACGCGCTCCCCCACGACTGGGCGCTGGTCACCGGCGGGTACTTCGTGCACGTCGTCACGACGCCCGTGCTCGGCATGGGCACCGCGGTGCTCTACTACGCGTTGCTCGACCGCGAACGGGCGCGGACGCGTGACGAGCCCGCCGGAGCGGGCTCGTCGTGACCTGGTGGAGCGGGATCAGGCCTCGCGGACCTTCTTGGCCACGGCGATGCCGATCGCAACCAGGATGAGGACGACGAGCAGCTTCTTCATGGAACCTTCCCCTTCTGGTGGCCCTGTCGTTCGCCGGCGGCGGAGAACGGCTGCATCGTAGGCGTTCGGACATCCGGGAGCAATCAACGGGCGAGGTGCCACACTGGCGCCGGAGGTGAACGGGGTCTGGTGGCCCCCCTCGTCTTCAAAACGAGTGGGACGGGTGTTCCCCGTCCGGTGGGTTCGATTCCTGCCACCTCCGCCATCACATGTCGACGGGAGGGGTCGATGATCATCTTCTTCGGTTGGCGCAACGCGCCGAAGGACTTCGGGCCGACGGTGCCGAGCACGTGCACGAAGTGCCGTCACCGGACGATGCTCCACTACGTCCGGTCGATGACGTGGTTCCACCTGTTCTTCGTGCCGGCGTTCCGCTTCGACCGCGAGGACGCCTTGGTGTGTCCGGTGTGCGGGAGCGACATATGGCTGAGCGCCGACCAGGGCCGGATCGCGAGGGACGTCGCGAACGCCTACGGATCCTGGTCCGCGCACCGGAGCTCGGACGAGCAGTACAACGCCGAGGCTTCACGCCTGTTGCGTACGGTGGAGCCGGTGGAACGGGAGATCGAGCGCCGTCGCAGCGGGAGGCCCGATGAGCCCGACGACGTGGCGTCGGCGCTGCCGTCGCGAGACTTCGCCGAGAGCGCCGCCTGGCGGGCCGATCCCTCGGGACGCCACGAGCTGCGCTTCTGGGATGGCTCGGAATGGACGGCATACGTCTCCGACACGGGCGCGACGGGTTCCGACACCGTGCTCACCCCGTCGGCAGCAGGCTGGTACCCCGACCCGGGTCTGGGCAACGAGACGCGCTACTGGGACGGTCGGTTCTGGACCGACCGCGTCCAGAACCGCGGCATTCCGGCGAACGATCCGCTCACGCCATCGCCGACGTAGCGACCGCGTCAGGCCGGCACGACCTCGACCGGGATGCCGTTCACCGCGTGGTTGTTCGACAGCGTGTCGAAGAAGTGCGTCGGCGCCAGGAGGTTGCTGTTCACGCCGGCGTGCTCCCGCGCCACCGAGAGCCGGGCACCCGGCCGATCGTGACCCCAGCCGTGGGGCAACGACACCACCCCCGGCATCATCTCGTCGCTGATCTCGACCGGCACCTCGATCGTGCCGGCCTCGGAGCTGACGCGGGCGCGAGCGCCGTCGACCAGCCCGCTGTCGGCGGCGTCGTCCGGGTGGACGAGCAGCGTGCACCGATCCTTGCCTTTCACCAGCACCTTCACGTTGTGCATCCACGAGTTCTTCGACCGGAGGTGCCGGCGGCTGACCAGGCGGAGGCCGTCGTCGGACTCGGTGATCCGCGCCCGCAGACGCGGGACGTCGCCGACGATGTACTCCGGCGCGAGGTCGATCATGCCGTCAGGCGTGCAGACCATCTCGCGGGCCCGGGGCACCATCGGTCCCATGTCGATGCCGTGTGGCTGCTCCTTGATCTTCTCCAGCGTCAGCCCGTCGGGCACCTCGCCGTAGCGATCGCCCCACGGTCCCGTGCGGATGCTGAGGTCGACGATCCGCTCCGGACCGCCCTCGTCGTAGCGGGCGATCGTCTCCTGGGCGTCGAGTCCCTGCGATCGGCACAGCGCGGCGAACCAGGCATCGTCGAGCGACTCGAAGTCGAAGTCGACGTTCGTGCCGCCCGTGCAGAGCCACCCGAGCCGGGCGACGATCTGCCCCTCGTGCGGACGATCGGCCGCCATCGGGAAGACGGGATCGCTCCAGTTGCCGCCGCTGCGTGCCGTCCAGCCCCAGAGCAGCTCGTCGTAGTGGGGCGTCTCGAGCGGCGACGGCCCGGGCAACAGCACGTGCGCGAACCGCGTGGTCTCGTTGAGGTAGTTGTCGACACTGATCATGCACTCGAGCTCGGGGAGCGCCGCCTCGAGGCGCGCCGAATCGGGAACGCTGATCACCGGGTTGCCCGCGACGGTGAACAGTGCCTTGACCTGGCCGTCACCGGGCGTCGCGATCTCCTCGGCGAGCAGGGCGGCCGGCACCTGGCCGAGCACCTCGGGCACGCCCGACACCCGTGACCTCCAGCGGCCGAAGCGCGGCAGGCCGTCGCGCGCGGTGGAGCTCATCCAGGCCATCGGCCAGTTGACGGGCTTGCCCCACATGAGGCCACCGGGACGGTCGAACTTCCCGACGATGATGTTCACGACGTCGACGAGCCACGACGCGAGCGTGCCGAACTCCTGGTTGCACAGCCCGATGCGCCGTAGAGCGCGCCGGTGGGCGCGGCCGCGAACTCGCGCGCGATGCGCCGGATCGTGTCGGCGGGAACCCGGCAGAAGTCGGCGACCGCTTCGGGCGGGAAGTCGGCGCAGAGGGCACGCACGTCGTCGAAGCCCTTCACCAGGTCGTCGAGCTCGCCGAGCATGGTGAGCCCTTCGGTGAAGAGCACGTTGCACATCGCGAGGAGGAAGGCGGCGTCGGTACCGGGGAGGATCGGGACCCACTCGTCGGCGCGATCTGCGGTGCCCGTGCGACGCGGGTCGACGACGACGACCTTGCCCCCACGCGCCCGGATTGCGTCGAGCTCGCTCAGGACGTCGGGGCACGCGAGCAGTGACCCACCGGAGGCCTGCGGGTTGCCGCCCATGCAGATGAGGTAGTCCGTGCGCTGGATGTCGGGCGACGGGATCTTCCACATGTTCCCGTACATGAGGACGCTCGACACGTTCTTCGGCCACTGGTCGACGGTGCCCGACGAGTAGATGTGCGGCATGCCCGACTGGCCGATGAACAGCGGCATGTAGCGACCGAGCGTGTAGCTGTGACCGACCGGGTTCCCGATGAACGCGGTGAACGCAGCGATGCCGTTCCGCTCGAGCACACCGTGGATCAGCTCCTCGCAGCGCGCGAACGCCTCGTCCCAGGTGACCTCGCGCCACGTGTCGCCGTCGCGCACCATCGGTTGGCGGATGCGGTCGGGGTCGTCGTGCAGGTGGCCGAGCGTCGTGCCCTTCGGGCACAGGTAGCCCTTCGCTGCCAGTCGGATCAACGACCGCGCCTGCTCGCGATAGAGCGCCGCGAGCTCGCTCCAGCCGTCGTCCCCTGGCAACGTCCCCTCCCCTCGCAAGGAACGACGTCGCACCCGCTGCACGCGTTGTCAATCATGCGCGAAATTGACCGTCAGCGGTGAAAACGCGTCACGATCAAGCGCGCCGAAGCCTCCGCAGGCGCGAGCCGGCGCTGCGTCAGACGGCGAGGAGGTCGCGGGCGCCGGTGTCGGCCGACGGGTGGCGCAGCTTGCTCATGGCGCGGGCCTCGATCTGGCGGATGCGCTCCCGCGTGAGGTTGAAGTGCTCCCCCACCTCTTCGAGCGTCCGCGGCTCACCACGGTCGAGCCCGAAGCGGAGAGCCAGGATCTGCCGCTCCCGCTCGTCGAGCGGTGCGAGCAGCTTCTCGATCTCGTCCGGCAGCAGCGCGGTGGCCGCCACCTCGAACGGCGACTCGGCCGACCGGTCCTCGACGATGTCGCCCAACTCGGCGTCGCCGTCCTCGCGCAGCGGCTCCGACAGCGACAGCGGCTCCGCCGCGAAGCGGAGGGCCTCGGTGACCTTGTCCTCCGGCATCTCGACCTCGGCCGAGAGCTCGGAGAGCGTCGCCGGACGCCCGAGCTTCAGCTCCAGGCGCGACCGGGCCTTCTGCAGTCGGGCCAACGTGTCGCCGGCGTGGACAGGGAGCCGGATGGTGCGGCCGGTGTTGGCGATGCCGCGCGTGATGGCCTGGCGGATCCACCACGTCGCGTAGGTGGAGAACTTGAACCCCTTGCGCCAGTCGAACTTCTCGACCGCGTGCATGAGGCCGAGGTTCCCCTCCTGGATCAGGTCGAGGAGCGGGAGCCCGGACGCCTGGTACTTCTTCGCGATCGACACCACGAGGCGGAGGTTCGACTGCACGAACGTGCGCTGTGCATCGTCGCCCAGGCGGGCGGTGCGCCGCAGCTCGCGCTTCTTCGTGGGAGTGAGTGCCTTGGCACCGTCGACCAGCTCCGCGTGGGCCGTGTTGCCCTGTTCGATCTGTTGGGCGAGGCGGACCTCATCGTCCTTCGTCAGCAGCGGATACTGGCCGATGTCGGTGAGATAGAGCCGGACGAGATCTTCTTCGTCGCGCTCGACACGCTCCTTCGCCACTCAGTGACCCCTTGCTCGATGAGCTGAGCTCGTGGACTCGGACGGCCGCATCCGGGCACGTGCACGCAGGCCACGAATGTTGCTGCTGTTGCCTATTCACGATACCGGCCGCGTCAAGCCGTCGGAAACGATGCCGGGTCGCCTCAACCCCGCGAGAACGAGAAGAGGTCGTGACCCTCCTGGGCGTCGAAGTCGATGTCGTGGAGCACGAGGTCGAGCGCCCGCATGACGGGACGCTCGGCGATCGGCGTGGCCTCACCCGACCACGAGCGGTACGTGGCGACGACGAGGGGCAGGACGTCGTCGTAGAGGGCCTTCGGCTCGGTGACCGCGGTCAGTGCCGTCGAGGCGTCGAACAGCCGCTCGTCGGTGACCGCCGACTCCTCCGGGTGGTCGTGGAGGACGGGCACCAGGCCGTCCCACAGCTCCGCGTGCCAGGCGAAGTGGCGACTGTGACGGGCCAGCAGGAGCTTGGCGCCGGCGGGGGCGACTCGCGGCACCCAGCCACCGAGCCTCGCCGCGAGCTGCATCTCGAGCGCCCGTGCGCTCGTGGTGCGCCCCGCCCACTCGACGATCCCCACCTGCGTCTGCGTCCCGCTCACGTCACCTCCTGCGACGGCAGCACCTTGTCACTTCCGGCACCATCCGCGGGCACCGGACCGCGCGGCCAGAACTCCGAGACCACGATGCCCAGAAGGATGGCGGCGCCGCCGGCGAGCCGGCCGGGGCCGAGGCGTTCACCGTCGACGTATCCCGCGATCCCGGCGAAGACCGGCTCGGCCAGCAGGATCAGCGCCGCGCGCGTCGCCGGGATCCGCCGCTGCCCCCACAGCTGCAGCGGCAGCGCCAGCGCCGAGCACGCGAGGCCGGTGAACACCACCGCGACGACCGCCAGCGTGCTGAGGGTGCCGACGCCTTGTTCGGCCGCGGGCGCGACCGACAGCAGCGCCACCGCGCCGATCTGCAGCGCGGTGAACTGCGTCGGCGGCAACCGGTTCGCGTAGGCGCCGATGTAGACGATGTGGAACGCGAACAGCACCGCGCACGCAAGCGTGAAGAGCTCGCCCCGCCCGAGGTGCACGTCGGCGCCGGTCAGCAGGTAGAGCCCCGCGGTTGCGATGACGATCCCCGCCAGCACCGGCGGGCGCGGCACCCGACGGCTGATGGAGGACTCGATCACCGGCGTGATCACGACGTACAGCCCGGTGATGAACGCCGACGTCGAGGGTGAGGTGTACTGCAGACCGACGGTCTGGGTCGCATACCCGCCGAAGAGGATGACCCCCGCGGTCAGGCCGGCCCGCACCAGCGTCCGGCGTTCCAGTCCCGGGGTGCGCAACGCGGGCAGCGCGAGCGGCAGCAGCACCAGCGTGGCGATGCCGAACCGGCCGAGCAGGTACGCGAACGGCGTGATGTCGGCGAGCGCGTCGTGCACGAGCGGGAACGTGACGCCGTAGAGCAGCGCCGCGCCCACGAGCGCAGCTTCGGCGGCGAACCGCTTCCTCAACGGTCGATTCCGCTACGCCGTCCCGCCCTCCGGGCACGGCTCCGCTTCATCTCCACACCACGGTCGATTCCGTTACGCCGTCCCGCCCTCCGGGCACGGCTCCGCTTCATCTCCACACCACGGTCGATTCCGCTACGCCGTCCCGCCCTCCGGGCACGGCTCCGCTTCATCTCCCTAGCCGGGCCAGCGGTTGGTGATGGGCAGCCGTCGATCCTTCCCGAACGCCTTGGGCGACACCCGGACCCCGGGCGGTGCCTGGCGACGCTTGTACTCGTTCCGATCCACGAGCTGCGCGACGCGCCGGACGGTTTCGGCGTCGAAGCCGGCCGCCTCGAGCTCGGCGACGGAGAGGTCGCCCTCCACGTAGCCCTCGATGATGGGGTCGAGGACCTCGTACACCGGCAACGAGTCGGAGTCCTGCTGGTCGGGCCGCAGCTCCGCGCTGGGCGGCTTCTCGAGCACGGAGTCGGGCACGACCGGACGGGGCGCGCGGTCGTTGCGATCGCGCGCGAGGGCGTACACCAGCATCTTGGGCACGTCCTTGATGACGGCGAAGCCGCCGGCCATGTCGCCGTAGAGCGTCGAGTACCCGGTGGCGATCTCGCTCTTGTTGCCGGTGGTGAGGACGAGCCAGCCGAACTTGTTCGACATCGTCATCAGGACCGTGCCCCGGATCCGCGCCTGGAGGTTCTCCTCCGCCAGCCCGGGTTCGAGGCCGACGAACGTCGGCGCGAGCATTTCGAGGAACGCGCCGTGGGCGTCCTCGATGGGCACCGTCACGGTCGAGATCCCGAGGTTGGCCGCGAGCGCCTCGGCGTCGGCGACGCTCCCCTCGCTGGAGAAGCGCGAGGGCATGAGCACCCCGACGACGTGCTCGGGACCGAGCGCGTCGACCGCGATCGCAGCCACGAGCGACGAGTCGATGCCGCCCGACAGGCCGATGACGACACGGGTGAAGCCGTTCTTGGCCACGTAGTCGCGCGTGCCGAGCACGAGGGCCTCGTAGACCTCGTGCACCGGTGGCAGCAACGGCTCGACGCGGGATTCCTCGTGGTGCTCGCCGAGTCGGGCCTCGCTCACCTCCACCTCGGGCAACGCGGGCGCGTTCGAGCGGCCGCGCGGATCGAGCAGCCGGCGACGAAACGCGGGCCGCACCTCGATGTCGGCGACGAGCAGATCCTCGCTGAACTGCGCCGCGCGCGACCAGCCGGCCGGTCTCGTCCAAGAGCATCGAGGCGCCGTCGAAGACGAGCTCGTCCTGCCCACCGACGAGGTTCACGTAGAGCACCGGCACCGCGGCGTCGGCCGCGCGCGTCGACAGCATCGCTTCGCGCTCGTGGATCCGGCCGGCGTAGAAGGGCGACGCGTTGATGTTCACCACCAGCTCGGCCCCACCCGCCGCTTGCGTCGCGATGGGACCGGTCGGGCTCCATGCGTCCTCGCACACCGTGATCGCGACCCGCACGCCACCCACCACGAACAGCGGTCCGTCTTCCGTGGACGGCGTGAAGTACCGCGGTTCGTCGAACACCGAGTAGTTCGGGAGCAGGTGCTTGCGGTAGACCCCGTGCACGCGACCGTGCGCGCACACCGCCGCCGCGTTGGCGAGGTCCCGCGTCGCCTCCGGGAAGCCGACCACGGCCGCGGTGCGGCCGGTGTGGGCGGCGAACTTGTCGAGCGCCTCGCCGCAGCGCGCCACGAACGCCGGCCGGAGCAGCAGGTCTTCGGGCGGGTACCCGGTGAGCGCGAGCTCCGGGAACGCGACCAGATCACAGCCGGCGGCGTCGGCGCGCTCGTAGGCATCGAGCATGCGCTCCACGTTGCCGTCGAGATCACCCACGACGAGATCGAGCTGCGCGGCGGCGAGACGGAGGCGGGCCACCTCGTCAGGATACGCGACACTGCGTGCATGCCTGGCGGGACCACGTTGCACGAGACGCCCGCCCTCGCGAGCGCGATCGAGCGCTCGGCCGACGCCCGCACGGCGCGCATGCTCCTCGAGCGGGCGGTCGAGGAGCACCCTGGGCTCGCCGAGGAGGTCGCGACCGATCCGTTGGTGCGCGACGGGCTCATCGCTCTCGCATGCGCCTCACGCTCGCTCTCGTCCGCGGTCGTCGCCGATGACTCGCTGCTCGATCCGCTACGCGATCCCGACGACTTCGCGCGCGAACGCACGGTCGAGGAGTACCGCACGTCGTGGGCCGAGGTGCCCGAGCAGGACGCGGCAGGCACTCCGCCGGTGGAAGCGGCGCGAGCTGCTCCGGGTCGCGGTGCGCGACCTCCTCGGGACGGCCGACATGCCCGCAGTCGGACGAGAGCTCGCCGCGCTCGCCGCGGTGTGCCTGGAGGCCGCGCTCGCGATCGTCGAGCCCTCGGTGCGCTTCGCGGTGATCGGCATGGGCAAGCTCGGTGGCCGGGAGCTGAACTACGCGTCGGACGTCGACGTGCTGTTCGTCCACGACGGTGACGCCGACGCGGCGGAGCACACTGCGCGCTCCGTGCTCGGCACGATGACGTCGTCCACCGAGTACGGCATCGTCTTCCGCACCGACGCGAACCTGCGGCCCGAGGGACGGCAGGGGCCGCTCACCCGGACGATCGAGAGCTATGCGAGCTACTACGACGGTTGGGCGCGGACGTGGGAATTCCAGGCGCTGCTCAAAGCGCGTCCGGTCGCCGGCGACCGTGCCCTGGGCGCAGAGTTCTTGGCCCTCACCACACCCCGCGTGTGGCCCGAGCGGCTCGACCCCGACGCCGTCCGGGAGATCCGGGCGATGAAGGAACGGGCGGAGGAGATCACGGAGCGCAAGGGGCTCGCCGAGCGCGAGCTCAAACGTGGGCGCGGTGGCATCCGCGACATCGAGTTCGCGGTGCAATTGCTGCAACTGGTGCACGGCCGCGAGGACGAGAGCGTGCGGTCGCCGACGACGCTCGACGCCCTGCAGGACCTCGCCGCCGGCGGTTACGTCGACCGCACCGACGCCGACCGACTCGACCGCGCCTACCGGTTCCTCCGGACGGTCGAGCACCGCATCCAGCTCTACGACGAGCAGCAGACGCACGTGATCCCCTCCGACGAGCACACCCGTATCCGCCTGGCGCGCGTGCTCGGGTACCGCGACAGTCCCGAACGGACGGCGCTCGAGCGCTTCGAGGCGGAGCACCGGGAGCACCAGCGCACCGTCCGGAGCATCCACGAGCGTCTGTTCTTCGCTCCGCTCCTCGAGACGCTCGCCGGCGCCGGTGCGCTCTCCCCCGAGGCGGCCGAGGAGCGCCTCGCCGCGTTCGGCTTCACCGACGTCGAGCGCACGCGAGCCGCGGTACGGGAGCTCGCCGACGGGCTCACCCGGCGCTCCCGCGTCATGCGCGAGATGCTCCCCGTCATCCTCGAGTGGCTGTCGGAGACGCCCGACCCCGACCTCGGGCTCCTCCAGCTGCGGCGGCTGGTCGAGGGACCGGCGCGGTCGGCGTCCCTGGCGGTGACGTTCCGCGACGCGCCGGGTGCGGCGGAGCGAGCGTGCCACCTCCTGGGTGCCAGCCGGGTCATCGGTGAAGCCCTACGGCGGCACCCGGAGTTCGTCGACACCCTCGACGACGACGAGACCCTCGGGGTCGAGAGCACGCGCGCCGAGCTCGTCGCCGACGCGTTCGACACGCTCGAGTGGCGGGGCGACCAGGAGCAGCGCCGTGAAGGGCTCCGGCGCTTCAAGCGCCGGGAGCTGCTCCGGATCGCGACCCGCGACCTCCTCGGGTACGCGCGGCTCGAAGCGACCGAGCGGGAGCTGACGGTGCTGGCGGAGGCGTCACTCGAGGCCGCATTGGCATCGCTCCGCCCGACGCTCCCGTTCGCGGTGATCGGCATGGGGCGCCTCGGCGCGGGTGAGCTGTCGTACGCATCCGACATCGACGTGCTGTTCGTGTACGAGGGCGAGAGCGCCGCCGACTACCGCGACGCCGAACAGATCGCGGCGAGATTCGTCCGGGAGATCGGCGCGACCACCGCGGAGGGCCAGACCTTCCGCATCGACGCCCGGCTGCGCCCCGAGGGCAACCAGGGGCCGCTGGCACGGTCGATCGGCGGGTTCCGGGCGTACTACGCGCAGTGGGGCCTGCCCTGGGAGCGCCAGGCGCTCACCAAGGCCCGGTTCGTCGCGGGCGACGCCGCACTGGGCGGGCAATTCCACGCCCTCGCCGAGGAGTTCGTGTACGAACAGCCGATGACCGAGGACGACGTCCGCGAGATCCGCCGCATGAAGGCGCGCATCGAGCGCGAGCGAATCCCACCCGGCGAGGACCCACAGTTCCACCTGAAGCTGGGGCGCGGCTCGATGTCGGACGTCGAGTTCACCGTGCAGCTCCTCCAACTCGTCCACGGTGGTGAGCATCCTGAGCTCCGGGTACCGGGCACGATCGACGCGCTGGCCCGCCTGCGCGCCTCCGGGTTCCTCGACGACGCGGACGCCGAGGTGCTCGAGGAGTCGTACCGGTTCTGCGAGCGGGCGCGGAACGCTCGCTACCTGCAGACCGGCCAGCCGTCCGACGCCCTTCCCGGCGACCCCGCGGAGCTCGAACGCCTCGCGTTGCTGCTCGGGTACGTGCACCAGCCCAACATCACGCTGCGCGACGATTACCGCCGCGTCACGCGCCGCGCCCGCCGCGTCGTCGAACGCGTCTTCTACGACACCTGATGCCCGCCTCGCCCTGGAAGCGGTGGGCGATGCCCGCCGCGGTCGCGCTGGTGCTCGTGCCCTTCGTCGCGTCCGCGATCGCGCTGGTCGTGCGGGTCGGCGACGACTACCTGCCGTCGGCCGACCAGGCCTGGATCGAGCTGCAGATCCGCGACATCGGCCGGCACTCGGTGCTCCTGGGCCCCTACTCGCGTTTCGGTTGGTTCCACCCGGGCCCGATTCTCTACTACCTGCTCTGGCTCCCGTACCGGATCACGGGCAGCACCTCGTTGAGCCTGTGCTTCGCGGCGCTGACGTTGAACGCGGTCGCGCTGGTCGGCATCGCCCTCGTCGCCAAGCGCCGGGGTGGGTTGCCGCTCGTGCTGCTCACCTTGTTCCTCAGCGGACTGTTGACGTCGTCGCTCGGCGCGCAGTTCTTCCGCGACGTCTGGAACCCGAGCATCACGATCCTGCCGTTCGTGCTCGTCGTGCTGCTCGCCTGGTCGATCAGCTGCGGCGAGGCGTGGGCGCTCCCGGTCGGCGCCGGCGTCGGTACGTTCCTCGTGCAGACGCACGTGAGCTACGGGTTCACGACCGCGACCGTCCTCGCCGCCGGGCTCGCGGGTGCCGCGATCACGCTGTGGCGCCGGCGCACTGCCGATGGGCACCGCGAGCGCATCCGCTGGTGGCGCCGCATGGCCGGCGTCACGGTGGTCGTGCTCGCCGTGTTGTGGCTGCCCGTGGTGATCCAGCAGCTCACGAGCGACGACGGCAACCTCGCGGCGCTGGTGCGCTTCTTCCGGGACCACGGCCGCGAGCACACCTACGGCGACGCGTGGCACGTGCTGGCGTCCCAGCTCAGCGTCTGGCCGGACTGGCTCCGGGGCAGCATCGTGCGCAACATCTACAGCGGCGCCCTCGATCTGAGCGGTCCGACACCGGTCGCGGTCGCGGCGCTGCTCCTCGTCGGCGCCACCGTCCTCGCCTGGAGACGCACCAAGGACGCCTTCCGACTCGACGTCGTGGTCGGCCTGGCGATCGTGGCCGGCTTCGTTTCGGTGTCGCGCATCGTCGGCGAGATCTTCCCGTACCTCGTGATCTGGACGTGGGCGCTCGGGATGCTCACCTGGCTGGCGATCTCGTGGTCGGTGGTTCGGTGGTGGCAGACCCGCCCGGCCCCCGATCCGCGGGTCGGCCGGATCGCGCTCGGCGCGGTGGCCGTCGCGCTCGTGGTCGTCTCGGTGGTGAGCACCGTCGACGCGGCGCGCGCGGGCAACCCGGATGCGCCGGGCTCCCGCTGGGTGCGTGGCCTCACCGCCAAGGCGCGCGACGAGCTGCCGGACGGGCGCGGCGTCGTGGAGATCCGGTCGACGGGTGGTGCGGGCTCCACCTGGGTCGGCGCCGGCATCGCCGACGAGCTCGAGCACGACGGCGTCGACACCCGCGTCTCGCCCGACCTCGAGTTCGCCTACGGGCCCGACCGCGTGCTCGACGGCGAGCGCGTGCGTCTCGTCGTGCTCCCGGCCGAAGACTCCGAGCTCGCGGCCGCGCGCCGGCTCCCGTGCTTCCGCGACGTCGGGCGGGTCGGCAAGTTCACGCTGTTCGTCCACGGCGCCGCGTGCCCCGCGGGCACCTGACCCTGGTGGCAGGTACCGTCACCGGATGACCGACCTCGCCCCGTTCGATCTCGACGGCGTCGCCGCGTTCGTCACCGGCGCCGGCAGCGGCATCGGGCGCGCCATCGCCCGTGAGCTCGCCGGGCGCGGTGCCCGGGTCCTCGTGACCGATGTCGACGAGCAGCGCGCCGACGTCGTCGCCGGCGAGATCACGACCGCGGGAGGGTCCGCGTGCGCGCAGCGCTGCGACGTCGCCCGGGATGCCGACTTCGAGGCCGCCCGCGAGCGGGTGCTGGCGGAGTTCGGCAGCATCGATGTGGTGGTGAACAACGTCGGGGTGATGGTGGCGGGGCGGCCCGAGGCCATCCCGGTCGACGAGTGGCAGCGCGTGCTCGATCTCAACGTGCTCGGCACCGTGCGCAGCAACCGGGTCTTCCTGCCGCTCCTGATGGAGCAGGGCCACGGCCACGTGGTCAACACTGCGTCGGCCTCCGGCATCCTCAACTACGCGTACGACCGCACGCCGTACGCGGCGAGCAAGGCCGCGGTCGTGATGCTCTCCGAAGCGCTGTTCATGTACCTGCGGCCGTACGGCGTCGGGGTCTCGTGCCTCTGCCCGGCGGGCGTGGCCACCAACATCGTCGAGCAGATCCGCTTCGTCGGCGAGCAGCTCCCGCTCAGCGCGCCCGACCTCCCGGTCGTCGACGCCGAGGTCGCCGGTGAACGTGTCGCCGACGCCATCGAGCGCCGCGCCTTCCTCGTGCTGACCGCGGACGAAGTGGGCGAGGAGCTCCGCCGCAAGGGCGCCGACCTCGACGCGTACCTCCGTGGGCAGGAGGAGTGGATCCACCGCACCGGCGCCGATGCCTGATCCGGTCGAGCTCGACGCCCGGCTCGACGCGCTCTTCACCCTGCCGGCGGGCGACTTCGTGAAGGCGCGCGAGGCGCTCGTGCGCGACCTGAAGCGCGAGCAGCGGAGCGACGAAGCCGCCGATGTGCACGCCCTCCGACGTCCCACCGTGGCGGTGTGGGGCGTCAACCAGATGGCCCACGCGCACCGCGATCGCGTCGCCGCGCTGGTCGAGGCCGGCCGCGAGCTCGAAGCACTGCAACAGGAGGGTGCGGGCGCCCGCGACGAGTTGCGCGCCGCCACCCGCAGCCGCCGTGGCTTGCTCGACCAGCTCACCGAGGTCGCCGCCTCGTACACCGAGCGGCCCGACACGAGTCGCGGCGCCATCGCGGCCACGCTCGACGCCGCGTCCCTCGACCCCGAGCTGCGCGACGACCTGGCCCGGGGTCGACTCACGACCGAGCTGTCCCCCGCGGTGCGCTTCCTCGGCGACCTCGGTGACCTCGGTGACGACGACGGCGCACCGGCCCCGCGCCGACGCGCCCCGGCCCGTTCGCCCCGGAAGTCGTCGACGCCCCCGCCCCGTGACGATCTCGCGCTCCGCCGGGCGGAGACCGCGCTGACCGAGGCACGGGCGCGGGCGGCCGCGACCGACGACGAGCTACGCGAGGTGGAAGCGGAGACCCGGGACGCCGAGGACGCGCTCGACGCCGCGCACCGCCGGGTCGCGGACCTGGAAGCTGCGCTGGCGGACGCGCGCGCCGAGGTCAAGGGCCTGCAGCGGCGGGCGACGGAGTCGAAGCGCGCCGAGACCCGCGCTCGCGCCGTTCGGCAGCGCGCCCGGACCGCGGTCGACGTCGCGGAACGCAAGGTCGAGGAGGCGAAGCGCACGTGAGCGACCACCGCTCGGCGACCCGGGGCGCGGCCGCCGGAGCGCGGCTGGTCGTGGGATCGATCACTCGGACGGTGTGACCGGAACCGTTCATCGAAAAATGAGCTCCGCGCTCGCGCGCGCCGCGGTTCGTCTTCGCCCCCCGAAGCCGCCCTGCTGTTCCGGGGGCCTAACGTCGCGAGGCGCCGTCACGTGCCTCTCGGCCATCGAGCTGAACGAGCGCAGTGCGTCATCGTCCATGGGACCGGTAGGAGCCTGATGCCCGAGCCGAGACGAGCACCGATCGACGCCGGCGACGTCGATCTCCCGAAGGGGAGCTCGACCACTCGCGCGAGACGGCCGAAGGGCGTCGCCGGCGCGGTCGCGCTCGCGCTCGTCGTCGTCATCGTGTCGCTCGGCCTCGGCGAGGTCCGGCCGGTCCCGACGTCGGCCCTGACCCCGACCGGGGCGCCCACCACGACAGTTCCGCCGTCGAGTACCGCCGCCGCGAACGGAGCCCCGGGCCGACTCTTCGCCCCGACGTCGTTGTGGAACACCGACAAGGCGCCGACGCAGTTCGCGGAAGCGGCGGACCAGGTGCTCTCGCAACGGAAGTACTGCATCAACAACGACATGTTCTCCCGGCCCGTGTTCTTCGCCGCCCCGACCGACCCGACGTGGACGGTCACCGCGGGCGCAGGCTGGGGGAAGCCGGCCCGCACGGTGCAGTACCAGGCCCCGGCGAACACCCGCCCGGCCTCGGGTACCGACGCGGTGCTGAATGTCCTCGCTCCGGACGGCACACTTTGGGACGCGTACGGGGTGACGAACCTCGACCCGACGGCGCACACCTTCTCGGCCGCGTTCCTGGTCGAATCGGACGGGATCAACGGCACCGGATTCGGTGAGCAGCCGTACACCGCGAACGGTACGACTGCAGTCGGCGCACCCCAAGCCGGCGGGGTCATCACCGCGGCTGACGTCGCTGCTCGCCGCATTGATCATGCGGCGACCATGGCGTTCGACTATGCCGACGAAGGCGGCGCGACGACGGGCGCGGGACCACAGGTGCCGCCCGCGGTGTCGAACGACGACGGCGGCGGGCCGGGTCCGATCCCCCAAGGTGGTCTCCTCGTCGCGACGGGCACGAGGCCGTCCGGTCTCAACAAGATGGAGCGGGCGTTGTGGGCCGCGGCCAAGCGCAAGGGCGTCTTCGTCACCGACAGGCTCTTCGGCGACCCGTGCTTCTCCGGCGACGGCTCGCGCGCCGTCGGCAAGGCCTTCACGGGGAAGGGGCTCACGAAGATCGGACGGCGGCTTCGACTGGTCAAGACGTGGTGATCACCAAGACGACGTGACCGGATCGCTGGACGACTGCCGCGTCCGACGACGAGGACACGTGGTGAACCGAACCGCGCGTAACCTGAGGCCGGACGTTCTCCCCCTGGAGGCATCGTCGGTGACAAGCCCGTCGGAACCGACTGTCATCGCGGCGCGCCGCGGTCAGTTCGCGCAGCCCAGCGTGGCCGAGATGGTGGCCGACGTCATTCGAGCGCGCATCGTCGCCGGAACGCTGCCCGACGGGAGCATGCTCCCGAAGCAGGATCAGCTCATCAGCGAGTTCCAGGTCTCGCGTCCATCGTTCCGCGAGGCGCTCAGGATCCTGGAGAGCGAGGGCCTCATCTCCGTCCGGAGAGGCAACGTCGGGGGAGCGCAGGTCCACACGCCCACTCCGGAGAACGCCGCTCGCACCCTCGGGCTCGTCCTGCAAGCTCGTGAGGTCGCGCTCGACGATCTCGCCGCGGCACTGGCGGTGATCGAACCGGCGTGCGCAGCGCATTGCGCGCAACGAGCCGATCGGAACATGACGCTCGTTCCGCACTTGCGCGAGCTGAACATCCGGTGCCGTGCCGTCGAACTTCACGACATGACTGGGGCTGCGCGGATGTTCGAACAGTTCCATCAGGCGATCATCGACGGATGCGGCAACGCCACGCTCGTGATCGTCATCGGTGCCCTCGAGAGCCTGTGGTCGCTCCACAAGAAGGCGTGGGCCGACTACGCCGACGCGGTCGGAAGTGAGCCCATTCCGGACCTGCGGGCGAGCGTCGTCGCTGCTCACGAAGAGATCACCGATGCGATCGAGGCGGGTGACGCCGGGCGAGCGCAGAACTTGGTGGCGGCGCACCTCGCGAAGGTCTCACCACTCGTGTTGGACCATCGAGCGCCGCGAATCGACGTGACCGGCGCGGAGTCGCGGCCGCGTCGGTCGGTGGGCGACTAGCAGCCGTAGACGCGTTCGGCGTTGCCGGCGAAGAGCTGGTCGCGGGTCGACTCGTCGAGGTCGGCGGTCAGCTCGTCGTAAGCGCCGTACAGATCATCGAAGGTCCCGTGCATGCCGTCGACCGGGAAGTTGCTCGCGAACATGCAACGGTCGGCGCCGAAGCGCTCGATCGCGTGCCGGATCCACGGCGCGAACGTCGCCGCGTCCATGGACTGCATCGGCATCGCGAGGCCCGACAGCTTGCACGTCACGTTCTCCCGCAGGCCGGCCAGGGCCGCCATGCCGGTCTTCCACAGCTCGTACTCGTCGGCGTCGTTCGACCGCGGCCACCCCGTGTGCTCCACCACCACCGGCAGCTCCCAGCCGTCGAGCGCCGCCGCCGCCGGGGCGAGCTGGTCAGGGTGCACCATCAGCTCGAAGATGAGACCGCGGTCCTGCAGCGCCTTCAGGATGGCGGGGGTGGGAAGGGCCTCGTCGCCCTCGCCCATGATCCGGACGCCGCGAAAGCGCTTCGACCCCGTCTGCTGGTCGAGCTGGCGCTCGATCCCGGCAGTGTCGTCGCTCGGGACGAGGCCGCCGATGAGCACGTCGGGATGGCCCGTCGCGTCGGCCTGGTCGTCGAGCTCGCGCGTCTCGTCGACGAGCACCGGCGCTGCCGCGGCCGCCACGTGGACGAACTTCTGCACGTTCCACGCCGCGGCTTCCGAGAAGTAGATGGACTGGTCGAACCGGCGGCACATGCCGGAGATGTCACCCATGTCGAGCTCCTGCATGCCGGCCAGGTACGGATACCAGTCGGCCCGCGCCGGGTCCCAGAGGTGGACGTGGGCGTCGACCACTCGTTCGACCGTCATGCTCCGCTCCTCGCGCTCGACTCGTTCACGATGCCGCGCAGGGTCCCGTCGACCCACGACGGCAGCTCGGGGCCACCGAAGGAGATCGACGCCTCGGGGTGCGGGTGGCCGCGCACTCCGATCCACTCCGCCGTCGCGACCAACTCGGCGCCGGACAGGTCCCGGGCGTCGTCGACGCCGACCAGGTACCCCACGAGCTCGCCGACGGTCGAGTAGCGCGACTCGGCACCGGTCTCCACACCGATCGCGAACGCATCGGCCTGCAGGTCGGCGACGAGATGCCCGGCGCGGGAGAGCTGGGCAGCGGCCTGCGCTCGAGACCGCCCCCCCGACGTCGTGGCGTCGGTCACGGTGGCGACGCGCATCCCCTGACCGGACTCGCGTGCGTGGTCGCTCACCGCCCGCACCCAGGCGACGTCGCTGCGGATGGCATCGGTGATCCCCTCGTGTTCCGCGAGCACCTGCTGCCAGGGTTGCCCCGTCCCGGTCGACCCGGACCCGGCTCGTGCGACCACGACCGCGTCGACCCCCCCTGCGTCGCGCGCCGCCCGGCCGAGCTGCGCGGCGGCGCCGGCGAAGTCCGTCGCCGGCGGGCCCGAGCCGATCCCGACGCACTTGACGCCCCGCGACGCCAACGCGTCGCACAACGCGGACTCCCACCGCGTGTCGTCGGTGACGACCAGGCACGACCGCGCTGCGCTCGCACCCGGCCCCGGCGTCGGCGCGGTCTCGTCGAACACCTCGGCGAACCGGCCGTTGCTGGCGCCGTTCGTCGCCTGCGCGGCCTCGGCCGGCACGAACGCCGCCGGGATGACGGTGTCGAGCACGTGGGCGAGCACGGCGACGTCGGCAGTCCGCGCGACTTCGAGCAAGCGCGGTGGCGCGATCGGCGCCAACTCGGAGCCGTTGGAGAAGATGATGTTGCCGGAGCTCCACGAGAATGCGTCGCTGCCGAGGTACGCGCCGACCGGGCCGAGCTGCTCGGGTGACGGCATCGATGCGAGGGCGAGCGAGAGGCCGCCGGTCTGGCTCTGGTCGCCACCACCAGCCGCCGGGGCCTGCTGGCGCAGACCCGAGGTCACCATGCGCGTCGCCGCGATCGGTGACAGGGCGTTGACGGTGACGCCGGACGGTGCAACTCTCCCGAGCTGCCAGGTGAGCGCGGCAACCGCTCGCTTCGCGCAGCTGTACGCGCCGGCGTTGGCGGGCCGCCAGCCGGAGCCCGAGGTGACACCGAGGATGCGTCCCCGCCCGGCCGCGGTCATGATCGGCAGCGCCGACCGCAGGACGTTGAGGTAGCCGTCCAGGTGCACGCTCAGTACCGACGCCCACGCGTCCTCGTCGCCCTCGGCGAAGCCCGAGGCGCGGCTGATGCCGGCGACGTTGATCACCGCGTCGAGGCCGCCGAACTCGTCGACCAGCCCCGCGAAGAGTGCGTCGATGGCGGCCGCGTCGGTGACCGATGCGTTCGAGGCCCGTGCCGCGCCGCCGGCCGCCACGATGCGGTCGGCGGTCGTCTCCGTGGGGGCTTGGTCCTGGGCGAGGCCGTCGACCGTCACCCCCGGGTCGACGGTGACGACGTACGCGCCGGTGCGCCCGACCGCTTCGGCGATGGCGGCGCCGATCCCGGCCCCACCCCCCGTCACGACGACGACCTGCTGCCCGTCCGCTGCGTTGCTCTCTGCTGCCAAGATCTCCCCTTTCGACGTGGCCCCGACGCCGTCGCTCACGGCGTGGCTTCGGAGCCCTCCTCGATCCGCAGGCCGGCGAAGTCGCCCCGCGCCCGCCAGTCGCGGAGCAGCTTCTGGTACCCGAAGAAGTCACCCAAGCCGCCCCCGTAGGTACCCGCGCGTGGGTTCGCCCGGCTGACATCACCCTCGAAGTTCAACCGGGACGGCGTGCACGCGGCCATGAAGCTGCTGGAGTCGAGGAACGTGCTCACGACCTCCGCCGTCCACTCCCCTTCGGCTTCGGGCGTCACGTCGGCGACGCGGACGCCGCGCTGCTCCAGCATCGCAATCGTCTCGGCGATGTGCTCCGCGCCTTCGACGGCCAGGTGCGTGTAGTTGACGGTCACCACCGACTGGAGTCCCGGCGCGGGCATGAGGAACATGTTCGGGAAGCCACCGGTCATGAGCCCGTGCAGCGTGATCGGCCCTTCGGCGAACTTCTCGGCGATCGTCGTCCCACCGCGCCCGATGATGGGGTGCGTCGCCCGGCGCGGGAAGGGCGTGAGCTCCGCCTCGAAGCCGGTCGCGTAGATGATGCAGTCGAGCGCGATCTCCTCGCCGTCGACGACCACTCCCCGCTCGGTGACCCGCTCGATGCCCGCCGGGCGGTCGACGAGGGTCACGTCGTCGCGGTTGAACGTCGGGAGGTACTCGTCGTGGAAGCAGGGTCGCTTGCAGAGGTAGCGGTAGTACGGCTTGAGGCTCTCGACCACGCGCTCGTCGCGGACGGTGTCGCTCACCCGCGAGCGGTGCTCCTCCATCACCGAGTAGTCGAACTCCTCCGCCGTCACCATGATCTCGTCGAGGGACATGCCCTCCGAGATCTCGGGGTTCGAGACCCTCGCCATGTGGTGGGTCCAGCCATCGTCGGTGAGGTCGCGCTCGACCGGTACACCGGTCATGACCGCCGAGAAGTTCTCCATGCGCTGCCGCTGCCAACCCGGTTCGAGACCGTCGGTGAAGTCGTCCGGGGTCGGGCGGTTGCCGCGCACGCCGATGGCCGAGGGTGTGCGCTGGAACACGTACAGGTGCTTCGCCGATTCTGCGAGGGCGGGCACCGCCTGGATGGCGCTCGCCCCGGTGCCGATGATCCCGACGACCTTGTCACCGAGCTGGTCGAGGTGCGGATCGTCGGGTGCGCCACCCGTGTACCCGTAGTCCCATCGGGCGCTGTGGAAGGAGCGCCCGTGGAACGTCTCCATGCCGGCGATGGCCGGGAGCTTCATCAAGTTGAGGATCCCGGGCGCGACGACCAGGTAGTGGGCGCGGATCGTGTCACCCCGGTCGGTGGTCAGGATCCAGCGCGCGCGCTCCTCGTCCCATTCGCTCTGCTGCACAGTCGTGTGGAACAGCGCGCCGTCGACGAGCTCGTAACGCTGCGCGATCGCGTCGAGGTGGCGCCGAATCTCGTCGCCGAACGCGTAGCGAGTAGTGGGCACATGCCCCATCTCCTCGAGCTTCGGCATGTAGACGTAGGACTCCACGTCGCACATCACGCCGGGGTACCGGTTCCAGTACCAGGTGCCGCCGATCCCTCCTGCCCCGTCGACGAGCCGGATTCGCCGGATCCCGGCGGCCCGGAGATCGGCGCCCGCGAGCACGCCGGCGAGACCGGCGCCGATGATCGCGACGTCGATCTCGTCGTCGATCGGATCCCGCTCGATGTACGGGGTGAACGGATCGTCGCGGTACGAGGAGAAGTGCTCGTCCACGCTCAGGTCGCGCGTGGCCGCGCGACCCTCGAGCACGCGCTTGCTGCGCTCCTCCGCGTACTTGCGGTTCACGGCCTCCCGGTCGAAGGAGATCGTGTCCGGATCGGTCATCGTCACCTCGCGGAAGGTCGATCGGTCGATTCGTCGCGGGCCCCGGAGAGATACGTCGCCTCGATCTCGTCGATGCGTCCGTGGACCTCCTCCCCGGTCCCACTCATCACGATGCGCCCGCGCTGCATCACGTAGACGCGGTCGGCGATGTGGAGCGCCTGGCGAACGTGCTGCTCGACCAACAGGATGCCCGTCGATCGCTCGCTCGCGACGCGTCGCACCGTCTGGAGCAGACGCCTCACCACAACCGGCGCGAGGCCGAGCGACAACTCGTCGGCCAGGAGCAGCTCGGGCCCGCGCGCGACCGCCCGCGCGAGCGTCAGCATCTGCTGCTCACCACCCGACAGCAGACCGGCGGTCCGGCCCATGAGCGGCTCGAGCTCCGGGAAGAGGTCGAGGGCATCGGCTCGGGAGACGCCCGCGATGCGGAGGTTCTCCTCGGCGGTGAGCGACCTGAAGACGGAGCGCTCTTCGGTGACGAAGCCCATCCCCTGACGGGCCCGCCGGAACAAGGGCGCCTTCGTCACCGCGCCGTGGAACACGACCTCGCCGGCGATCACGGGGAGCTCGCCCGCGAGCGTCAACAACGTGGTCGTCTTCCCGGCGCCGTTCGGTCCGATGAGCGCCACGACCTCACCGGGCTCGACGTGGAGATCGACGTCGCGCACCACCGCGACCGCGCCGTAGCCCGCCGCGAGGCCACGGCACTCGAGGAGCGGGCCGGAAGGTTGGATCACGACGACGACTCCTCGGTCGCCAGCTCGCCGACACGAGGTGCGACGTCAGCGGTCGGTAGCTCTTCACCCAGATACGCGGCGATGACGGCGGGGTCGCTCCGGATCTCCGCAGGCGTGCCCTCGGCGATCTTGCGCCCGAAGTCGAGTACCACGATCCGGTCACAGACCCGGAGCACTAGGTCGACGTCGTGCTCGATGAGGAGCACGGCCATGCCGTACTGATCGACGAAGCGCCGGACGAGATCGCCGAGCTCGCTGGTCTCGCTGTCGTCGAGCCCGGCGGCGGGCTCGTCGAGCAGCACGACCGACGGTGCCGACGCGATCGCGCGCGCGAATTCCCGACGAGTCGTCGCCGACCGTAGGGGAGCTCACTCGGGAGGCGGTCGAGGTCGTGCTCGAGGCCGAACTCGCGTGCGCTGCTCACGGCGGTCGGCGGCAGGACCGGGCGCGCCGGCCAGACCAGGTCGCGCAGCCCGGAGAACCGCGTGCGCGCCCCGGCCCCGGCGTGCAGGTTCTCCGCGACCGACACCTCCTCGAAGAGCTCGAGCGACTGGAACGAACGCCGGACTCCCGCGCGGGCACGCCGGGCCGGGCCCCAGGCCCGCCCCGTCATCGGGGTGCCGTTGAGGAGCACCCGACCCGCGCTCGGCTTCGTGAAGCCGGTCAGCGCGTCGACGATCGTCGTCTTCCCGGCGCCGTTCGGCCCGATCAGCCCGACCACCTCCCGCGGGGTCACGCGGAAGCTCACACCGTCGACCGCGACGACCGCGCCGAATCGCACCGTCAGATCCTCGATCTCGAGGGTTGCGGGCGCCACCGCGCTGGGTGCGACGTCGACCAGGTGCTCACGGGGTGGTGAGCGTCGAAGCCGAAGCCGCAGCTTGCCGATGCCCCGCTCGTCGTTCAGCACCACGCTCGCGATCCCGTTCGGGTTCAGGATCACGATGAGGATGAGCGTGACGCCGCCGATCGTGATGAGCCACGAGCCGAGATCGATCCAGTCGAGCGGGATCGAGCCCACGCCGCCGGGAGCGAGGTTCCCACCGAAGACGGCGCCGAGCACCCATCCCACACCACCGGCAACGGCGTTGCCGACCGTGTTGATCGACTGGAACGGGTCGAAGCGGGTGTAGACGACGGTCGAGTCCTTGAACGCGAGCAGGATCCCGGCGAACGACGCGATCGCCGCCCCGACGCTGAAGGCATAGAGCTTGGCGCCGAAGACGCTGATCCCGAGCGACGCCGCGGCGCGCTCGTTGTTCCGTACCGCGATGAGACGTCGTCCCGAACCGGAGCGGCGAAGGTTTGCCACCATGAGCGCGGCGATCACGAACACGCCGAGGCACACGACGAGGTAGCGATCCGGGTGGTCGGCCGCGCTGACGTCCCACCCGAACACGTTGATCCGGCCGATCGTCGTCACCGACCCGAAGTCGCCGGTGAAGTACTGGTTGCTGAACACCACCTGCTGGACGGCGAACCCCAGCCCGAGGGTGACGACCGCGAGGTTCACGCCCCGGGTGCGGAGTGCAGGGATGGCGAAGATGGTGCCGACGAAGATCGCGAACACCACGCCCGCAAGGAACGCGAGCTCGGCCGGCCAGTGCTCCTGGCCCACGAGTCGGGACGCGACGAGGGCGCCGAGTCCACCGATCGCGTACTGCGCGAGCGAGAGCTGACCCGCATACCCGGTGAGCACGACGATCGAGAGGATGAACACCCCGACGATCAGGGTCGTGTACACCGCGGTCGACCACTTCGCGTCGAAGGCGAAGTTGTTGAGGAGCAGCAGCGCGCCGACGGTGACGACGAGGAACCAGCGCGTCACGACGCCGCTGCCGAGGTCCGGGAGTCGCTCGAGGACGTGGCTCCGCAGCGGGAGCGCTTTGCCGCGGACCACGAGGACGACGACGATCACGAGGAACGGCAGCGCCCGTTGGAGGCCGGTCGCGCCGTTCTCGATCCCGAGGGTGTCGTGCAGGAACGTCGAGATGTCACTCGAGTACGTGAGGACCTCGGTCTCGGCGATCCCGAGTGCGATGCCACCGAGCAAGGTCAGTGGGAACGAGCTGAAGCCACCGATCAGCGCGACGGCGAGGGCAGAGACCGTGACGACGATCGTGAACACCGTCAGGCTCAGCCCGGCGTTGGGTGCGAGCAGGATGCCGGCGAACCCTGCGGTCGCGCCGCCGATCGCCCACGTGACCGTCGCCAGGAGGTTCGGCGACCATCCCAGCGCGGCCACCGCCCGCTCGTTCTCCGCGCTCGCCGAGATCGCCAACCCGATCCGGGTGAACCGGGTGAAGGCCCACAGCGCGAACGTGAGCACGATCGCGATGCCGAGCAGGATCAGGCGGTCCTCCTGGAGGACCACGCGCCCCATCGCACCGTCGAACCCGAACCATCCGTGCAACGTGTAGTTGTGGGTGGGCAGGAACTGGTCGACCTGGTGGAAGTCGTTGTCCCAGAGCTTCTGCCCGGCGAGCCCCTGGAGCACGATCAGCACACCGAGCGTCGCCACGAGTCGGACCAAGGGCGCGGCCGCGCGCATGAACCGCAGGATGCCGTTCTGGATCACGACCCCCAGGAGCGCGGCGAGCAGCACCGCGACCGGGATCGCCGCCCCGACCGGCCAGCCGTGCTGCTCGACGAGCGTCAGGAAGCAGAAGAACGCGCCGAACATCGCGATGGCGCCGTGCGCGAAGTTGACGATGCCGGAGCCGCGATAGATGAGGACGATGCCCTGCGCGAGCAGCGTGTACGCCGCACCGGCGCCGAGTCCGAGGATCGCGAACTGAACAGCCTGCGCCACGGCTCCCTCAGACGATCGTCAACGCGCCGTCACTTGATGTATTGCGTGACATCGACCGGTGTCTTGTTCGTGACGATGTTCTTGCCGTCGAATCGCGAGATGTAGACGTAGTGGTTCGAGCTCGACTTGAACACGCTGAACCCGGGCGTCGACGGCGTCCACGGCGGGGTCAGCCCCAGGAGATCGACGTCCTTCGCGCTCTTCAGCGCGCCGATGACGGTCGCGGGCGTGAACGAGTCGAGCGCCTTGGTGACGTTCACGAAGGCGAGCGTGGCGATCCACGGCCCGAAGTCGGCGGCCTTGAGCTTCGCCCGGCTGAGGTCACTGTCGCCGGACGCCTTCATGTCGGCGAAGTACTGCTTCAGTCCCGGGAAGGTCTTGGCGTTCGCCTGCGACGGGTACGGGAACGAGTCCGAGAGCACCGTGCCCTTGGTGATGTCCTTGTACTTCCTCAGGGTTTCCAGCTTGAAGGATCCCGGGTTGCCGCCCAGCGGGAACTTCGCGTTGAGCTGCGCCATGGCGCCGATCAGCTGGGTGGTCACACTGTCGGTGTGGGAGATCAGCACCGCGTCGGGGTTCTCCTGCTGGATCTGCGCGATGTACGGCGAGTAGTCGGTGGAACCGGTCGCGACCGCGACGTCGCACGTGATGTCGACCCCGATCGCGGTGAACGACGGCGTGAGGAAGCCCCGGAACGTCGCACCGGTCGGCGCGTCGGTCCGCATGAGGCAGATCTTGGTGTTGCCGTCCTGCTTGAACCCGACCGCCGTTCCGAGGTAGGCCGCGATGACCCCCGCCGAGATCGGGTAGGAGACGCTCGACTGGAACTCCGAGATGTCCGTCCCGCCGATGCCGATGCGCGGGATCCCGGCGGGTTCGAGGACGTCGACCACACCGGCCGGGTTGTTGAACGTGAGGTCGTTGAGGGTCGCGACGACCCCGTCGTCCACCATCTGACGCGCGCACGTGACCTCACCGTTGGCGTCACTCTTGCTGTCGCACACGTCGGCTTGGAGACGAGCACCGTTCGCCCCGGCGCCACCGCGCTTGTTGAACGCGGCGATCGACGCGAGCAACGCGTCCTTCACCTCGGGGTTCGAGGCGATTGGGCCCGTCAGCGCGGTGATCATGCCGACCTTCACGACCGGCCCGGATGCGCTCGCCGACCGCGTCGACGCCGTCGCCGCGTTCAAGGGCAGCGCGACGGCGGCGACGAGCACGACCGACACGACGATCCGCATGTGCCACGGCGGACGACCGACCGCGTGCGACGACCGCACTCCCCCTCGACCCTTCGCGCCCATGGTTCCCCCCACCGTGACGGCCGCACGCGCGGACTCGAACGGGCGGGACTCTACGGTCGGCGCCGACGGAGTGTCAAAGATACTAAAGATGAGGGTCTCGCCCGATCGCCACCGCGCGATCGATGATGTCTCACCATTGACGCGTTCAGGGGGTGACATGCAACGGAGCCGTCGGCGACGACCCGGTGCGCGGGCCCGGTCTGTGTGTCGGGCAATCGTGGTCGCGGTGCTGGTGGTGTGGCTGGTGCCCGCGGCCGCGGCATCCGACCTGCCGGCGCCGCAGGCGCGTCTGCTGTCCAAGCAGGAGATCCCCGTCCTGTACAACCAGGGCATCGCGCGCGTGCGCGGGGGTTGGATTCTCTCGGGCACGCTCTCACCGATTCCCGACACCGACGTCCTCGTGCGCACCGACGAGCAGTTCAACATCCTGGTCACGAACAAGCCGGCGATCCCGCCCACGTGGCGGGCGCGTGGTTACAACCACATCGGGGACATCGACGTGGTCGGCAATGTCGCGTACGTTCCGTTCGAACAACCCGACTACACCGCTGGTCACCAGGTCACGGCCCGCTACGACGCGCGGAACCTTCGATTCCTGGATGCCGTCGTCGTGCCCCAGCACGAGAACTCCTTCGTCGCCGTCGACCCGGCGACCCGGATCGCATATTCGATGGACCATTTCGACGGCGGAGAGTTGCTCCGCTACGACGTCGCCCGCCGCTGGAAGCGGCTCCCGCCGCTGCGGCTCTCGACCGTGCTCCACCACACCCAGGGGGCCGGCGTCACCGCCGGTGCCGTCTGGATCTCCACCTCCGATCCCAGCAATGACCTGTACCGGGTGAGCATGAAGACGGGCCACGTGGACCTCATCGGCCAGATCGTGGATCCCCTCGGCGAGGGCGAGGGCATCGACGCAACCTCGCTCCCGTCCGGCGGACTCCACGCCATGGTCCTCGATCCCGACATGACCAAGGTCTGGGTCGAGCACTTCTCCCGACCGTCGACTCCGCGACCGGCACGCCCGCAGCGGTGAACGCCTACGAATCGCGACGCGCTTGCCAGTCGGTTCGTTGTCTCTCTACATTGCGCGTCGTTCACGAGTCTCGGGCTCGGGCATCGGGAGGAGAGCCATGAGTACTGGCGACGATTCCGCGCGACCGCCGAGCTTCTTCTTGAGAGTCGTCCAGCAGATCACGAGGACACCCACGGGTTCGCGCATCTACGGGCGGGTCGTCCCACCGCTTGATCGCGTCCTCATGCTGAAGACCAAGGGGAAGATCTCGATCAGCCCGGGCGACACCGGCGGCACAGGTGGTCTCGCGTTGCTGACCACGACGGGCGCGAAGAGCGGCAAGAAGCGCCACACCCCCCTCGGTTACGCACGTGACGGCGATGCAATCGTCATCATCGCTTCGAATGCTGCTCGCGAGCGAAACCCGTCCTGGTACTTCAATCTCAAGGCCAACCCCGAGGTGATGCTCACGCTCCGAGGCGGGCATCAGGGCCAGTACCGCGCCGAGGAGGTGACTCAGGGGGACGAGCGCGAACGGCTGTGGAAGGTTGCGTGCGAGATGTATCCCGGCTTCGAGGACTACCAGGTCCGTGCGGATCGGCTGATCCCGCTCATCCACTGCACTCCCCTGGTGCAGTGATCGGCCGACGCGGAACGGCGGGTCCGGCGCCGCGCGCTACGAGGCGACGAGCCCGGCGGCGAGCTGCGGGACTCTGGTGATCATGCTGATGTTCACTACGGCGCCGCCGTGCGACTCGATTGCCGCACGCAGCACCTCATCATGTCGATCATGTCGGGACCTCCCTCTTCAGCTCGACCCGACATGGAAGTAGACCGGGCAAACACCACCGCCTTGCGGGATCAAATGGTGAGACCGATTCGCCAGTGTGACTGGCGGAGTACTGCGTAGGTCGCCGACACCGCACCTACGTCCGGTATGGAGAACGAGTAGGTGCGCGCGGTCGGGACCCGAACCGAGAAGGAGAACACGCAGTGCGTTCCACTCGTGGACAGACCTCCCCTGCGGAGTGACGAGTGCGCGAGGAAGTGTCCCTGCCCGTCGACGACGAGCACGGGGGTGTCTTCCGTGACGTTTGCGCCGGCGCACGGGGCACCGGCGACCGGAGGTCGAGAGCCCTCAGCCTCCGCGCGCGCCAAGCACCCGGCAACCTGTTCACTCGTCGGAGGACCTGATCTCGGGTTTCCCGTCACGGCTGCGACCAGGTCGGGGCAGCGGTCGGGTGCCACGGACGCGGATGCGTCGAGCACGCTGTCCTTCGACCCAGTGGTCACTCCCCGCGGACGCGGTGCCGGTGTTGAGGATCACCGTGGTGGGGATCACGACGGTGAGGAGCGCGAGAAGGCGAGTACGTCGGCGGTCACCTCGACGTACCATCCCGACGGCGACCGACGCGTCATGGCTCATGACAACCTCCCGACCCAATGGGATCGCGGCCTCTCGTTGTGGCGAGCTTGCGTGCTGGACGACGCGTTGTCTGCGTCAGATGGCACACCCGGGCCGCGATGGTGACGAACGTCGAGGTGGGACCACCGCGGGGTCACCTCAATGCGTGTTGGTGACGCATCGGCGCTACGTCGAGGAGCGACAGGTCACCGATCTGAGCGGCTCGGCGAGCGCCGAGCGGCAGCTCTGGCGCATTTGACGCTTGGACTCGCGCGACAAGGCTCGCGTCTAGGGCACACCCGGCTTGGGCCTGAGTTGCCATCGCGGTTCCGGCCCCGAACCGGGCGGCCGGTTGCTCAACCGCTCGTCGTAGTTCCTCCAGCAAACCTCGTGGAAGACTCCTGCCCGCTTCCCCATCCCGTATCCGACGACCTCGACGGCTTCGGCTTCGGGCACGGGTCTGCCGCACTCCTCACATCTCTCCACAGGCGCACGCTAACTCGTCGCGTGGGACAGACGCGTCCGCACCGATCGGCGAATATGCACGACGCGGCTTTCAGAATCTCGCGGTCAATCCGCGGTCAATCGAGGCCGTCGAAGAGTGAAAGCCCGGGTCAGAGCGCTACAGCATCAAATGTCGTAGTTCTGATCGGGCGGTACCGCTGACCTGCGGCCAAGGCAATAACAGTCGCCTGACCTGCACGAATAGCCGATGACAGGTGAGACTGTCTGAGGGCTTCTAAGAGAATCTCGCGGACCTACCGTGGACCTACCGCGGACCTGGGCGCCGTCGCAGCTCGCGCCGACGATGCTCCGAGGTGCCGCCCCACACGCCGAAGCGCTCCTCGGCCGCGAGCGCGTACTCGAGGCACTCGGCGCGCACCGGGCAACCCCGGCAGATTCGTTGCGCCACCCGCGCCGAGAGGTTGTCACCGCGGGCCGGGAAGAACACCTCGGTGCTGACCCCGCGGCATCGGGCCTGCGCCCGCCACGAGGTCGAAGCCGCGTACACGTCGCGGTCGAGGACCAGCTCCGCGTCGAGCATCACAGCTCGATCGAGCACACCGCCCGCTCCACGATCAACCAGCACCGCCGCTCCGGGTGCGCGGCGATCCGCCCGAGCGTCACCACCGAGAAACCGCTCTCGGCCGCCAGCTTCGCCCAGGGCCACCCGGCGGCGCGCAGCTCCTCGAGGTGCTGGGCGGTCCTGCGGGCGCTCACCCGACGGTTGACGACGCCGCTGCGGAGCGCCTGGCGGGTCGCGTACCAGTCGCGGTCGTAGCGGCGCCTGGCCGCCCGACACGTCGGGCACCGACACCCGCCTTGGTAGGCGCCGAGACCATGCTCGTCGCGCTCGTGGGCGTTCGACGGCTTGGCGCGCTCGTACACGGTGCCATTCGGGAGATGCACGGTGACGGTGCTGCTCACCACACCCGACTCGGAGGGACGACTTGGCGCTCTGCTCCTCGACGCGCCGCCCTGCGGGCCGCCGACCTGCGGGCCGCCGACCTGCGGGCCGCCACCTGACGGCCGAACGACGAATTGTGCGGACGACACATCGGACGCAGCACGCAGCACTCGGTGCCTTCGACGTGGTCGTGGAGCGCCAGCGCCGGCGCATGGTCGACCGTGTCACCCGGCCGCGGGCAGCCCGGCACCGAACACGGCTGCGGGTAGCGCTTCAAGGCAGCGCGGAAGCGTCGATAGGCGGGCTCGTCATGCGGGCGGCGCGGCGTACCGGCTGGCCGATGTGCCATCGAGCGCCAGTGTGGCGCACCTGGTCACCCGAAGGAGTGAACCCGACCTCGACCGTCGCCAGTGGTGGCGCCTTCCTGTGCGAGCAGCACCGCCGCTAGAGCTGAGGCTCGACGCGTAAATGCTCCAGAGCGAAGCTCCTATGTGTTGTCAAGGGTTGTTTTCGGCGGTGCTGGCAGACCAGTGATGGGCCACTCGGGTGAGGGCAGGCTCTTATCAGGCCATGCGGTGCCGAACGTGTTCGGGAGTGGCGGGCCGGCGGTTCGTTCGAAGGACAGCCGGTGGCGTCGGGGCATTCGTGGGCCAGGCCCGCCACTCCAGATCTGGTCAGTCGCGTACGAGATGCGGGTAGAGCTCGCGGGCGACGTATCGCTTCAAGGCGCGCATGATCTCGCGGGTGGTGCGTCCTTCGGCGAGTCGGCGGGCGACGTATTTGCGGGTGCGTTCATCGCTGCTCATGCGGGTGAACACGATCCGCCAGAGCGCATGGTTGGCTTGACGGTTGCCGCCGGGGTTGAGCCGAAAGCGTTGCTGGGTCTTCCCCGACGACGCAGGGAGTGGCGCGACGCCACACAGATGCGCGAACGCGGCTTCGCTGTGTCAGCCGGTGGGGGTTGTCGCCGGCGGCGACAACAAGGATCGCGGCGGTGTGGGTGCCGACGCCGTAGACGTCGAGCAGGTTCGGCGCGGTGCGTTGCACGAGGATGTGGATCAGCTCGTCGAGCGCTCGGCTGTCGGCCTCGAGCGCCAACACCCGTCGACCCAACGTTCGGATCGCGAGTTTCGTCGCGTGCATCACCGTTCCCTGCGGCGGGTGCCGGTCGTAACGAGGCTGCGGTGCGTGCCAGATGCTCGCGCGGCACGTCCCGCAGCCGTTCACGCAGCTCGTCGGGTGCGGTGAAGCCGAGGTGGCGGATCTGATTCAGATATTTGATCCGGCACGTCACGCGCCGAACGTCGCGCGACCAACAAGGCCCGGATCGCTTCGACATCTCCATCGGCGGTCTTCGCGATCCCTGACGCACGGCCGGACAACGCCGCCCGTCCCGCTTCGATCGCGTCGAGCTCGTCGGACTTGCCGTTGCGGCGACGCTCCTGGCGGTTCGGACGATCGACCTCGATCACCACCACACCCTCGCCGCGCAGATGACGCGCCAGTCCCGCGCCGTACGCGCCCGTGCCTTCCACCCCGACCCGCTCGACCGCGCCGAAGCCGGCCAACCAGCCGTGCAACTCGGCGTAACCGGCCGGCGTCGTCGCGAACGACTCGACGCCCAACACGCCGCCGTTCGCGTCGACCGCGGCCGCGACGTGCACGTCCAGATGAGTATCGACTCCACCCGTGATCGGGCGCGTGCTCTCTACGATGGTCATCGCCATCCCTTCTCTCTCAAACGGTCAAGGGGTGGCACGCACGTCCCGGGAAGGAGACCGTGACGATCAACCTGTTCCTGCAGGAAGATCGATCACCCTCCGGAACGGGGCGTGCCCAATTCCAGACCCACGCCAACGATCAACGCGCGTCCGACCGGAACGTACAAGCCACCACCAACACGACGGTGGACCCCACGAACTAGCACCCCGCCATACTCACTGGGCAATCTGGCGCACCTCGTTGACTTCTCGGCCCCAGCGCCGCCGAGCCCGCCCCGCCTACCATGTCCGGCCATGACAGCGGTCGTCGTACACGGCAACCCTGAGTGCGCGGCCGTCTGGACGCCGCTGTTGGCCGAGCTGAACCGACCGGACGTGGTCACGTTGTCGCCGCCCGGGTTCGGTGCGCCGCTCCCGGACGGTTTCGACGCGACTGCAGACAGCTACCTGGAGTGGCTGACGTCCGAGATCGAGGCGATTGGAACGTCGGTCGATCTTGTCGGACACGACTGGGGCGCAATGCATGCGTTCCGCCTGGCATGCGAGCGGCCCGACTTGCTGCGCTCGTGGTGCATCGATATTGCAGGATCCTTCGCCGACGACTACGTGTGGCACGAGGCGACGCTGGCCTGGCGGACGCCCGGTGATGGGGAGGCGGCTGTCGCCAGCTGGTTGCGTATGGGCGTGCCAGGGCGAACGTCTCTGAACGAGTCGCTCGGAATGACCTCAGGGGCCGCGAAAGAGTGCGCGGAGGCCTTCGACGAGACCATGGGGCAGTGCATCCTGAGTTTGTATCGCTCCGTACCACAGGCCGTGTTGGCGCAGTGGAGCGCCCGGGTCCCCGATGCAGCGGCTCGCCCCGGTCTCGTCATCATCCCGACCGTAGACATCATCTGGAGCGGTGGTGAAGCACGACACCGGTGGGTCGCGGAACAAACGGGCGCCCAGATCGCAGTGCTTGAGGGTCGCGGGCACTGGTGGATGCTCGAGGACCCCGCCGCTGGCGCCCACGAACTGCACCGCTTCTGGCGCTCTATAGAGGACGCATCCGAACGTTGATGCGCTCGTTCATCGTGAGCGCATAACTGCCGATCTGGCGGCGACCAGCTGCTCAGACGAACACGCTGTCCGCGAACTCAACCGGTTCCGCATCCAGCTGGCGGCCTGGGCGCTCCTCGAGCCGTGCGGAAGAAGCAGGCCGAGGCGGATTCGACCGTCGCAGGCCAGCCCCAACCAGCCTCGATGTTTCCGGGTCGGTAGGAAAATGTTCAGTGTTGGAAGGGTGACGCGTCCTCACGCGAAAAACCCTGCGGGCCTCGGTCGTCGCGATCGCGGCGGCGCGCGTTCGCGAGGGCGGCTCGAGCGCGGGTTCGAGCACCCGAGCAGAACGGTAGGTCTGGCGCGAACGCGGCAGCGTTACTTCGCCGTTGTGGTCGATCTGAGATGTGAAATCCGCTCGGTATGGAGCCAGAGGTAACTCGGTATTGGTGCTCGCGATGCGGCCGGATCGGATCGTGGTGGCCGAGGTGCCGGGCGCCGAGGCACCTGACGGAGCTGTTGACCAACGGCGACGTCTACGTCGTCGAAGCTCAGAGCGTCCGTGGTGTGTTCCCACGCAGTGCCCTCGATCCGAATCGCGGGCACATGCCCGATCCCGTGGCAGCCGGGACAGCGCA
Source organism: uncultured Actinomycetes bacterium (assembly GCA_963819475.1). GTDB lineage: Bacteria > Actinomycetota > Acidimicrobiia > IMCC26256 > DASPTH01 > DASUAS01. The sequence continues at coordinate 772,303 of CAWFWE010000004.1, read as the reverse complement.
CGCCGTTGCCGCCCTTGATCCTGCGCTTTCCGCTGCATTCGGTACAGGGGGACCAGCCAAGCACGCTCACGTGTACGTCCAGGAGGTCGAGGACCTGAGCACGTTGCTGGGCGTTCATGGCGCCGAGGTGACGATGCGCGACTTCGGCCAGCTCCGAGAGACGTCGACGTGATCGAGCTGCGCTGCACGTGGTGTGAAGCAGTGAAGGCAGGCGAGCTGCCCAGCACGGTGGGCGCTGTCCACGCAAAGTGAATCCATTCGACCGCGGAAGAATTTGAAGAAGACTCGGACGTTGTGTCCGAGCCTTTTCGTGTTCTCCGAGTGCGGCGTCGCTCAGGGGGTGTTCGTGCTGCCGCCTTCGCAGACGCCCGTAACTAACACCGCGCCGGGTGACAGCTCTTGGCCAAGAGCGTGATTCGTCTTTACCGAACCCGTCCCTCCACCAACGACGCGTGCTTCGACGGGCTCGTATCGACGGATCACATTCGGAGTCGTGATGATCACTGGCGCAGCGTCTGTTCCTGAAACTACACTTGTGGAGTTCTGGGTCATTTTCATTCCCTCTGCCCGTTTTGGAAGAGCACTTATGACTTTACAGGCCCGCGGAAGTTTGCTGGACCAGATCGCTCAGCACATGCACAGCCCCGTCGTGGCATACGTGACGGGCGACCGTCCGGGCTTGGAGACGCAGATCTCTGCGGACCAGATCTTCTCGATTCCCGCGCCATTTCGACTCTCTTGGGCGGAGCGATTCCGTGGCTCTCCTCGTGTACAGCCGGGGTGGGGACACCAACGTGCCGTGGGCGATAGTGAGCTTTCTGCGCGAGATCTCAGACAGGTTGACGGTGCTAGTACCGTTCGCGGCTCACAGTTCAGGGACCTTGCTAGCGCTTGGCGCGGACGAAATTCACATGTCTCGTTTTGCCACGCTCAGTCCTATCGACCCCACGGTGACCAACGCCTTCAACCCGACCGATCCGACGAACCCCGGCCTCCGGATTCCAATCGCGGTCGAAGACGTCCTCGCCTACATCGAACTAGCGGACGAGCAGATGCACGACCACGACGGCACTGATGCTGCGTTCCACCGCTTGGCCGAGTCCGTCCACCCTCTTGCGCTCGGCAATGTCAAGCGGAGCATCAACCAGATTCGCCAACTTGCGACGAAGCTCATCAGCCTTCATCCGCCCGGGCACTCGGAGGACGAGCTCTCGGCGCTCGTCACGCGATTGACGACCGAGTTCTACTCGCACATGCACCTGATCAGTCGAAGCGAGGCCTTGGAGATCGGCCTGCCAATTGCGGATCGTGACCAAGCCCTCGAGAATCTGCTCGACTCGTACTACGAACAACTGAAGATGGACTTGGTCTTGACCGAGCCCTTCAATCCTGCTGCGATGCTGAAGGTCGCGGCGGCCGCCGCCGCGCCGCCCGCCGCACCGATGCCGGGTGTCGGTGAAACGCCCAACGCTCCCATCCTGCCTGTAGTTGCCGCGACAGCGGGAGCACCTGTTCCTCCTCTCACACTGGCGGTCTCGGCTGAGCGGGCATACATCGAGACCGCTACAACGTGCGACGCCTTTATCTCGCGAGGAGAGGTCGGGCAGCAGGTGATCAATTTCGCCTGTCGGTCCGCAACAGGTCGTGGCGTTCGACGTGCATTCCGAACGCTGGGAGCAACTCGCGGTAGATCCCACGCGCCGCGGACCGCACCGAACGGCAGATCTGCGTCGTTGGGCTCGACCAGCTCGCAGGCGCGCCGTACCCTTGACGGCATGGCGCGCCCGTGTGGTTGCCCTCCCGAATGCTGGTGCCAGCGTCGGAGCCTGCGCGTCTTTCGAACGCTCGTCGCGTGCTCGGGTCATCGCCGTGTTCATCCCGACATCAAGCGCGGAAGAGCGAAGGCGCGGGCTTCGAACTGACCAACGCGGGCAGCGCGGATCGGCAGTTCGAGCGGACCGGTAGCCGGAGTCGCGTCCGTGCTCTTCACCTCTGACCGGCGCATCTTCTTTCAGCACGACGACGGTGCCATCCGGGTTGCGCGTGATTTGGGAGCGCGCCGAAACCCTGCTGCAGATGCTTTCCTGGCGCGATTTCGGTCGGGAACCAATGAGCTGGTCGTGACGAAGATCGATGCGGTGCCAGCGCCCGATCGTCTCGGCCGGGTCCGGTCTTGGCACCACGGGAGTCCGTGTGTGGAACCATGGTGTCATGCCGACCACCATGGCTCTCTGGCAGCTCGGACCGGACGGTAGCGCTGTTCCCGTTGCCGAGGAGCCGCTTGCGGCGGAGGCGATCATCGAGTCAGCTGTGGAATCCGCACCCGAACTCCTTGGCATCGACGCACTCATCATTGGGCGTCAGGTTCCGACGCCGTCCGGCCCTCTAGACCTCCTCGCGATCGATAGCGACGCGGAGCTCGTCGTCGTCGAGAACAAGCGCGATCGGACGCCACGCGAAGTCCTCGCGCAGACGATCGACTATGCGTCCTACATCGCGACGCTGAGCCTTGATGATGTCGCCAGCCTCTACGCCTCCTACCTCGCGAGACGCGGTGACACACAGGCCGATTTGCCCGAGGCTTTCGAGGAGCGTTTCGGCGTCCCGCTGGACGTCATCGATGACACGCCGAAGATGGTGATTGTTGCCTCCCGACTGGATGAGTCAACCGAACGCATGATCGTGTTCCTCGGCGAGCGGTTCGGCGTACCAGTTAACGCGGCGCTGTTTCAGCCGTTCGCTGGAGGTCTCATCGGCCGCACGTGGCTTCGCCGTGAGATCGTTTTGCCGACACGGACTCGATCTGCAACAAGCGGCGCCTCACGTGACGAATCGAAGCTCTTTTGGGACGCATGGCTACCGATCGGTCGACCGGTGTTGCACGACCTACGGCTCCCGCAGAACGGCCCGCGGGCCGTGTGGATCAGCCGTCGTTTGATCCCTGGGCTCCCGGCCTCGCTGACGTTGTGGGTAAGTAGCTCAGAGGCCTACGCAGAGGTCCAGTTCGATGACGAGCAAGCTGCTCTAAACGAAGCCCTCCTCAAGGAACTGAAGACGGAGGAAGCGGAGATCGAAGCGAGCTTTGGCGGGTCACTTGATTGGCGGGGACCTGAGCCCGGTAGTCTCATGACCCGCCGCACAAAAATCACGACTCCGAAGGTCCAGATCGGCCAGCGCACGAGTCCCACTGAAGAGGGCCTGCGAAACCTCGCCGATACCGCTCGCCGTCTCGTTGATGCCGTGAAGCCGCGACTATCAGCTGCGTACGACCGGGCAACGGTCGGCGACCCAGAGCTTGATGAGGCCACCGGCGCAGGAACCTATGGCTTGGACGCGGACTCCACGATCGCCCACCAACAGGACCGCGAATGACCGAAATCGGCGACTTGAAGCGTTGGCCCGCCCGCGACGTGTGGCCCGGTGAGGCCACTCATTTCAACCCCTGGCTAGCGGGCAACCTCGGCGTCCTTGACGCGGCCCTGAGTCCAGAGTGGACCCTCGCCGAGGGTGACGTGCAACAGTCGGCGGGCAACCTTTGGGTCGACATCGTTGCCCGCACGAACTCGGGTCACACGGCCTGCATCGAGGCCCAATTCGGGACGAGCAACCATGACCACCTCGGCAAGCTACTGACCTACATCGCGGCCTACGACGCCCGCGTCGCCGTCTGGATCGCGGAGGACATCCGGCCCGAACACGTGCAGGCCGTGATCACTCTCAACTCCAAGTTCCAGGACGTCGACTTCTACCTGCTTCGACTTGAAGTCGTGTCGATCGACGAGGCTCCAAGGAAGGCGCCGCTCTTCAGCCGCGTGGTCGGTCCTAGTCCGCTCATCCGCCGAGGAGGAAGCGACCAAGAACAACAGAGCGAGGCGCGGCGGCAGATGCATGACTTCTGGCTCGGCGTGGCGCCCATCGTCTCTGACCTAGTGCCGCGCTTTAAGGGCCGCTCAGCTCCCCACGGCCGCTGGTTCGGAGTTTCGGCAGGCCGTCGGGGGATGCGATTCCGAATGGCCGTGAGGCAGCACGACGCCGAGTGCGCGCTGACGATCTTCGGGGGCTCGAAGAACGGGGAATCACAGCCCGTGTTGCGGGAGCTCCAGGCGCAGCGTGAGCAGATCGAGACCGCTTTCGGCGGCACGATCGATTGGGTCTCCGCCCCGCGTAGTCACATTCGCGTGGGTGTCGTACAGGGTGGCTACTTGGACCGCGACGAGTGGGGTGCGCTTCAACCCGCCCTCGCCGAGACAATGGCCCGATTCGTGTCTGCCCTTGAGCCCGCGGTAGCGGAACTGAAAAGCAGGCCCATCGTTGGCGCTCTTGAAGAAGACGACGAGGAAGAGGCCGACGACTGATCGGCCGCCCTCGAACTCGACCTAGCCGCACCGACTCGGCGTCCGAGGTTCGGCAAGATGAGCGCTGCTGTGGAGCGTTCTAGCATCAGCGCATACCCGAGGGCTCGACGACGCTCAGCGGCGGTCGCCAACTGATCAGATGCGTGGATCTGCGCGGTCAATGATCTCGAAGCATGCTGCCGTCAGCGCGAGTGGGGCCTCACGATGTCGGTGGAGGGCTGGCAACTTTCGCGAGCATCGAAATCTTCGCAACAAGATCACGCGCCGAGCTAGCGACGCGCGCCACCATGGCGCGCTCGGACGATGCGCCCGAACGACATTCTGTCTGCATGATCGAGCGACACAGATCGGCACTATGTTCGACGCGCGTCACGTGCTCGCGACACGATTGGGTCATGACCGACAAGGAGGTCCTCCGCGAGGCCGCGCTCGATGGCTTCGCGGCTGGAGGAACGAGCCTGTCAGGACGCGTGGGTGTGGGGCTGGTGCCGTGGCGACGACCGGCGCTGGCCGTGCTACCTCGAGCAGCGCCAGGCCGTGAACTGGATGCGTGACCGTCTCAGCCGCGGCCGGGTATTCGCCTGACGGGCCCCGGCTTGCCCCGGTGCGCTTCGAAGCCCTCGAGCGCTCCCGGCATTCGGCCGAGGCTGAGCGCATCGCGTGCCAGCAGGCGGCCGAGCAGGCCCGACGCGACGCACCGCCGTGGACAATGCTCGGCCCGACACCTGGGCTTCTTGAAGAACTCGAGCAACTCTGCGCTGCCGATCTGGCCAACTGCGCCGGATCAGAGCCCCAGCTACGCAGGAAGTAGCGTCAAGGCGTCCGCGAGAGTCGCTAGACCGGTTTCTGTCTTGCAGCGCCAGTACAACCAGCCGTCGGTGACCTGGTCCTCCGACGCTGCCATCGCCGCGGCGTCAGGCGACTCGTATCGGATGCCGCCGACAGCAATGCCATAGTCGTCCGTCACCACGCCAAGGATGTCATCGGTGCCCCCGAGGAGGTCCTGCCCGGGGTGGATCGTGCCAGTGTCGACCAGCTCGGCGAAGCGTTGGTCTCGCCGCAGTGTCCAGCCGCCCTGAGTCGTGCTTACGTCACCGAGACTTCCGTAGTGCAAGCTCGGCTCCTCGAAGCTGCGGAACTTCCACACAGCATCGTTCATCTTGGCGTCGTTGAACACACCCGCGTTCACCATCTGCTCGAAGTCGTTCAAGGTCAGGCCGGTGACCTTCTTGAAGAGTTCGGGCTCGAACTGCGAAATGATGTCTTTGATCGTCTTCTCGCGATCGTCCGTGAGGTACATGAACGCCGGGATGCGTGTAACGAAACGTTGGAGCCTCTTCTTCAGTGTTCTCCCTCGGCTCGCCGCTTCGTCCTTCGTTTTCTCCTCCTCCGCCGTGAGCTTTTCCTTGGCGAGGCTCTTCGTACGCAGTTCTTTGTTCGCCGAGATCATCGCCGTGAGGTCGTCAGTGATGTTGCGGAACATCTCGATCTGCTCCAGCGACTCGAGCAGTTCAGGATTGGTGAGCAGCGCTTCCATCGCCTTGATGTCGAGTGTGAGCAGTTCGGGTGAGTTCCAACGTCGGGCGAGCATGCTCGAGCTGATGCCCTTGGTGATGTAGTCGAGGACATCAGCTGCATGTAACTGGCTACATCGAGAACCCGTCGAAACTGAGGACGGGCAGGAACTCCATGAACTCCTCGATGGCCTCCTCGGCATCCCGCTCCGCGGCGATGTCAGCACGGAGTCTGGTGGCGTAGTCAACGATCTGATGCAGCGCACGGTTTGGCGAGAAGTCGATCACATAACAGTGCGCCTTGTGGATGAGTTCCGTCACTCCGCCCTGTTCGGTGTCGACGAGCCGACTGACCCACGGAGACTGCACGCGGAATGCCGCCTGGAAGTACGACTCTGGGCTCTTCAGCTCTCGCAGCATCAAGATCCCGGCCCAAGGGGGGACCGTGACGCCGGTTAGGAGCTTGCCGCACGTTAGGGTCACGGTCTTTGTGTCCTGCGGCACGCCACCGATCGCCGCCCTTACCGGCGGTAAAGCCTTCTCGCCCATCCCTGCCTTGCTGCCCGCCGCGACGATGAGCTTGTAGTCCTTGAAGAACGTGTTGTGCTGCGTCGCTCAGCAGATCACCCATGGCGAAGCAGCTGTCGACGCTCGGGCAGGTACCAGATCGTGTGCTGGAGCGCCCGCAGTAGGTTCGTGTCTTCGTAAGGGAGCGGCGGCCGGTTGCGGTTCGAGACGTTCGCCCAGAGGCCCGTGATGTCTTGGCCGCGGAGCAGGTCCAGCCACTTCTGGACCTCGCGCTCGTGGACAAAGCTGAGGCGCACTGCCGTCCTGGGCGTTCGGTGCGGAAGAACTCGGTGAGGGAGAACTCGGAGAAGTTGTTGAGTGCGACCTCACGCAACTGCTCAGGCATTTCGTACACGAGCAGGTACATCCTCGGCAGTGCGTCGTACGGACTCGCACCGGGCTCCGGCCAGTGCTCCTTGGCCTGCTGCTCGTCGCTGTAGGTCCAGTTGAACACCTGGTCTTCGAGGAACTCACCCTGCGTCAGCGCTCGAAAAGGCGTACCTGACAGGTAGAGGTAGTGACGCACTTGCAGAGCGAGCGTGTCTTCGAGGTTCGTCGAGAAGTCCTCGTCGAGGTCAGGCGTATCGAGTGCGCCCTTTTCGGAAAGGTCACCGCGGCGTCTCCATCTCCGAGGTAGAGACTCCGGGCAGCCTCACGCCAGGCGCCGAAGTGATACTCGTCGATGATGGCGACGTCCCACTCGATCAGGTAAAGGTCCTCGTTCTTCGCCTTCGGCTGGCCGTCGTCATCACTGCCGAGTACGTCTTGGAACGAGGCGAACCACACAACTGGCGTCGGGTCATCGAGGTCGGCGGGCTGGTCGTCCTTCCCCTTGAACCGCCAGCCTTCGAAGTCGGTGTGGCGCACGTCTTCACGCCAGGCGCTTTCCACTGCCGGCTTGTAGGTCAGGACGAGTATGCGGGTCCAGCCCATCCGCTTCGCGAGCGCATAGGCCGTGAACGTCTTGCCGAACCGCATCTTGGCGTTCCACAGGAAATGCGGCGAACGTTCGTTGCTCACGTGCGTCTCGAAGTACGCCGCGGTTTGGTCCACTGCGGCTCTCTGCTCGGGACGAATCGGAAACGAGACCTGTGGATGCATGGCACCCGGGTCCTTGTCTTTCTTGATGGCGTCGATGACGGCACGCACTTCGTCCGGCGTGCACTCGAACCACTCGCCAGCTCGCTTGTGCACTCCGGCGTTCGTCAGCGCTTTGTGCACGGTGTGGTCGAGGAAGGTTGCTCCGGCGTCGGTGATCGCAGCTTCGGCAAGGAACAGGGTGTATGGAGTCTCGAGCGGCATCTTCACCGCAGCGACCTGTTCGTGTATGCGCTTCGCAACATCCCGATCGGTGACGCCGACTTTGATCAGTCCTTCGCCTCGCCGGTCTCCATCCCACGGCACGTGCTCGTACTGGGGGACGGTGTAGGCATAGATCTTCGGGTGCCGTACACCTCCGGCGAGCGAGACCGTCACGCAGAGGTCTCCCGGATAATCCGCTCGATGTACGCCTGCTCATGGTCGGTGATGTTGTACTTCTTGTACAGCGCATCGTCCGTCCATGTGCGGTCCCACGTCTGCTGCGGCACCCACTTGTAGGTCGACCGTGTTGCGTGCTGACTCACCTTGCGGAGCCACACAAGGAACCGCAGGAATCGCGTTTGCACAAACGACTCCATGCTGTCCGCCTCCTTCTCCGTCGTTGCCGGCAGGAAGAGATACGTCTGCGTACACACGGACGGGTTCGGAGCACGCCTAAGCGAACTAAGGACCAGGGTGGGCAGGATCTGGGACTCGAATCCCGCCGCGGGGATCAGGACTTTCCACGTGTCGATGAGTTCCGCGCTCTTCAGCACCTGGTCCCGTGTGATCCAGCCGACCAGACGTTTGCCTGACTGGTAGACGTACAGAGGGACGGCGCCCGCGAACGGGACGTCCTTGTAGTCGCTGAAGTTGCTTGTCAGACCGAATTCCTTGTCCGACGACAGGATGTCGAACAGTGATGGCTCTTCGTGCACCTGCACTTTCCGGAGGATCTCGAGTGCTTCGGGGTCACGTACGAGAATGTCGTACTCGTCGAGGTTTCGGACGACGGTCTGTGGTGCCTCGCCGGATCGCATGAGTGTCGTCTCACAAGTGCCAGGGTTGTCCCGGTCCCAAAGGAAGTAGCAGGCACCGCCCATGACCTTGACCGCGGGGAAGAGTTCGCTGGAGTCGGGGTAATCGACGAGTTTGCGGATCCGAGCGTCTGCGAGCATCTCGGCACGGAAGTCGTTGAGGCCAAGGCCTCCCGCCATCCAGCGTGACGGGATGATCATCGCGATGTAACGGGGATCAAGCGCTTTCGCCTGCTGCACGAAGAGGTCGTAGAGCGGCATCGGGCGATTGCCGGTTTCGTTATCCATCTGGTACGGCGGGTTGCCGACAATCACGTCGAAGTGCATGTCGAACTCCTCGGCGAGGCGTGCGCGCCCCGCTGCGTGGATGAATGCGTATGCATAGTTCTCTCGCCCTTCACGTTCCATAAGCGTCTTCGATGCGCTGCACTCGCTGCACTTCCCGGCGTTGTACATGTGCTCGACGCGTTCCATCCAGACACTGCCAGCGCCTGTCGGCATGGGCACGACGGAGAACTCGCTGCTCGCATCCTTGGAGCAGTACAGCGTTCTCCGTGACATGAGAGCAGTGAGCTCAGTGATGGCGACGCCGTACACCATGTTGCGAACAATGTGCTCGAGGCGTTCGTGTTCGTCGGGCAAAACGTCGACGAGTCCGCGCATGAGCCGCTCTGTGATCTCGCGAAGGAAGACGCCGGTCTTACAGCCTGGATCGAGCCACCGAAGCCTAGGGTCCGACCAGACTTCCTTGGGCAACATGTCGAGTACTGCCGCAGCAACTTTGGGGGGCGTGAAGACCTCATCGTTTGAGAGGTCAGCGATCACGTCGAGGATGTCCGGCTGGCTGGCCCGCTGCAGCAGCATCGTCACCTCAGTGCATTCGCGTTCCGGGCATGAGTCACTCGGTTGGCCGGGACGTGGATGGGCGCCTCGTGCATTCGCGTCGCTTTGCCTGACCAGACCGGCGCAGGCGCGGCGGGAAGGAACAGTGACATCGTTCCGACGGCGTCAGTCTGCACTGTGGCTGCCACGTCGCCCAGCGTGGTTGTGGCCAAGGCGACAGTCAATGAATTCGGGCTCCACGTGTACTCGATGAGCGGCAGTTCGTCCCGTCCGCTCCGTGTCCCATCGGCCTGGGTCTCGAGCATGTTCGCAATCTGGATGTTGCGTTCGACGATCCATCTTGCGGCGCGCAGCAGCGGACTGGTGTCAGTGAGTCCTCCGATCTCGGCGGCGTGCCAGCTCCGCAAATGGGCAAGGAGTCGGTCTCGGGCACCAACTTCGTGTCCGGTAGTTCCGCCGATGACGTTGTCGATGGAGATGTCGACGGCGTAGATCGACGCCAGTGCCTCGAGGGCATGGAACTGTGCGGCCTCACGGGTGCTCCCCGCAGGAAGCCTTCCGCGCTGATGCGCGTGCGTGATGGCAACAAGCTTGCGATTGAGGATTGCAACGACAAAGTTCCCGTCGCCACACGCTGGCTCGAGGAAGTTGGCCGAGGGGTGTGGCTGCCAAATGTCCTGCGGGAGAAGGTCCAGCATCGCTCCGACCGTGTTCGGCGGCGTGAACACCTCGCCGAGATCCCTGACCCGCTCGACGGACTTCACTTGTAGCCCGTGGTCCGAGCTGGTTGCGTCGGTCACGCCCTCGTTTGTCGCTTGACGCGGCGTCGTGGTGCGAGCCTCGGCTCTACATCCTGCCGTAGGCATCGGCCCCAACTCCATCTCTGAGAGAACTCCGATGCTGTCGAATAGTCCCTGCAGGCGTCGCCCACAGGAGGTCGTGGCCCCCGGAGTAGGGCTTTGAACAGCGGTGATCGTACGCCAGACCTGACACGACCGAGCGGAACCCGCGTGGAGCGAGAATCTCCAACCACTACAGCCACCACCGAACGGACCCGGGCAATCGCGCTCGACCGCGCGATGGACGCGCGATGCAACCTCCGCCCCCGCTGAAGGTCCATCACCAGGCGGCAGGTGAGTCGTCGTCTCGGGCGAGTGGCCCGGCGGGTGGGCGTCGGGGTAGGCGTGCACGTGGTGCACCTGATGCCCAGGGTGAGCGTTTCGGCTTGGAGCTCGAGGGCGTTCTTCCGGCTGTTGCAGGCGACGTGGCAGGCCCGCAGGTTCCAGACGGCGTCGGTGCCGCCCCGTGACTTTGCCCACCACGTGGTCGACAGAGTCGGCACCGTCGAAGCCGCAGAGGTAGCAGATGCGATGGTCGTGGGCGAGGACGACGCGGCGGAGGCGTTGCCAGCCGGGCGCCGTACCCGCGTTGGGTGGCGGAGGCTCGCCGCGGTCCTGGACGCATCCGGTCGTGGTCGCGCCAGGGGTTCGGGGTGTCGAAGCGCGTCGATAATGGCCAGGACGGTGTCGGGTTCGAGGTCGTCCCCTCCTAGCTTGTGGGCCGTGGCACCCCACACGGTTACGCCGCCGACACCAGAGATACTCCGAGCTGCGGACCATATCGACGAGGCAATCCTGCAGTTCATCGATGCGCGAAATCTGGTGCCACCGCGTGGCCGGTACGAGTCGCACGACGAGAGCTGGGTCCTCTCAAATCTGGTGCTTCGAAACGTTGAAGGGGTGCTCGAACTAGCTCGGCGTGACCTTGTCCTGCTGCCAGCGGCATGGGCTTGTGGGCGCGCTGGCTACGAATCATCCTTGCGGCTTCTCTGGTTGCTGCAGCGACCAGACCCATTTGATTCTGAGGTGCGCTGGTTGGCCCTGCTCGCCGAGGGCGAGCGCTTCTATAAGCGCTCAGCGCAGATCATTGACCAGCTAGGTGGCGACGGATCGGGCATGCGAGATAACGGTTCCAAGGTTGAAGACTTCCGCCGTGCAGTCGAAGCACGGCTGCCACACGGATTCGAGCCGCTCTCTCGCCTGCCGTCAGTCGAGACCATGGCGAAGGCATCCGACAAGGCGGATGCGTACCTTTGGTACGTCATCGGTTCTCAGTACACGCATTCAACGTACGTTGCCGGCCGGCACTATCGAACGAGAGCCGACGGTCAGCAAGTCCTGAAGGAATCGATCAATCCAGCCGACTGGGTCCCGCTAATGCGATTGGCCTGGTGGTCGCTCACCTCCGCCGGGAAACGATTGTTGGAGCGCCTCGGCGCCAGCCGTTCGAAGTTCTTGACAGCCGCTTCATTTAACGGCGCTTCGGATCTGAGCGGGGTGTGAGGGTGTAGGAGGGTCCACCGCGCGCGGCACAGGGACTCTGAGAATCGGGTGGTTCTCGACGCCAACCGATCCGGAGAGTCCCTGTGGAGTGTGACCCTACGCGCGTGTGCGAGCTGCTGGTTGGTCTTCCCGACGTGAATGTGCTCGGCGTCGATGACGCCGACGACGTGCCGTTGGTGGTGCATGTCGAGCAGCGTTGGCCACGTGCTCGGTGTGGGGACTGCGACGCGAACGCGTGGGTGAAGGACCGACCCGAGGTCGAGCTGGTGGACTTGCCGTGCTTCGGTCGACCAACGCGGCTGGTGTGGCACAAGCATCGGTGGCGCTGCCCGAACGTCGAGTGCCGGGCCCGGTCGTGGACGGGTGGTGACCCGCGGCTCGCGCCAGCACGCGCCGCGATGACGGACCGGGCGGGACGGTGGTGCTGCGTGCAGGTCGGCCGGCTCGGTCGCACGGTTGCCGAGGTTGCCCGCGAGCTCGGCTGCGACTGGCACACCGTCAACGACGCGGTGATCGCGTATGGGACACCGTTGGTCGAAGATCCCGAACGGATGGGCACCGTCACTGCGCTCGGCCTGGACGAGACCCTCTTCTGTCGCCGTGGCCGCTGGCGCACCCAACAGTGGTGCACCTCGATCGTGGACGTCACCGCTCGTGGTGGAGCGCAGCTCCTCGATGTGGTCGAAGGCCGCGACGCCAGCGGTCCGAGCGCCTGGCTCGAGGATCGCCCCGACGAGTGGCGCCAGGAGATCCGCTGGGGCGTGTTGGACCTGTCGGGGCCGTATCGCAAGACCTTCGACGACACGCTCGCCCACGTCACCCAGGTCGCCGACCCGTTCCACCTGGTGAAGCTCGCGAACCAGAAGTTGGACGAGTGTCGCCGCCGCGTCCAGAACACGACGCTCGGCCATCGGGGCCGCAAGCCTGATCCGCTCTATCGCGCGCGCCGGTTGTTGACCAAGGCACACGAACGGCTCGACGAACGCGGCGAGACGAAGCTGCTCGGCCTCCTCGCAGCCGGTGATCCTGGCGGCGAGGTGCGTACCACATGGCATGCCAAGGAAGTCGTGCGGTCGATCTACGACATCACGGACCCGCAGCTCGCCCAAGAGTTCGTCGACGAACTCGCCGCTGATCTCCAAGACGAGACGCATCCCATCGAGGTCCGCTCACTCGGGCGCACCATCCGACGATGGCGCGACCAGATCGTCGCGTGGCACGAAGCAGTCGTGAGCAACGGACCCACCGAAGCGATCAACAACCTGATCAAGCGGATCAAGCGCATCGGTTTCGGGTTCCGCAAGTTCGTCCACTACCGCATCCGCGTCCTGCTCTACGCCGGCAAGCCGAACTGGGACCTACTCCCCGCCGTCACACCCCGCTGAAATCCGATGTGCCCATTTAACGAGGTGGACATGGCGCTCGACTCGATCACCCTGACCGAACGTCGCCGCTCCTCCGAGTTGACCTAAGAGCGTTCAGAGCGCGCCGACAACTCTCTGGTTCGGCCCACGTGAAGATCGTGTCGGGTCCGGGGAGGGGGTCGACGATGGGGGCCGGCCAGGAGGCGGCGGCGGCTCGATGTTCGCGGTCATGAGGTTGGCGTTTCCTTTCGGGGTTAGTTGGAATCTGGCGGGAGTTGCAGCGCGCCGCGCATGATGGCAAGCAGGCTCCCGGTCGCGTTGACGAGAAACTGGAAGAGGCCGTCGCGCCGGTACTTGTCACGCAGGCCGGGCGAGTCGCGCCACCCCATCCACGGCATGACCTCAGCCAGGCGCGAGGGCGGCGCGCCCGCAGGCCTGACCCGGCATGCCTCTTCGACGGCCTCTTCCAGAGCGATGAACGCGGGCGCGTTGTGGTCGACGGGGAGGCGGCCTGCGTCACGCAGGGCCCGGTAGATGCTCCAGGCATCTTCCACGTCGAGCGTCACGGTCGGGTCGATGGTCGGGTCGGTGTAGTCGGTCATGGGGTTTCGTCCTTTCGTTAGTCGTCGGTCATGGGTCGAGTTCGTGTTCGCGTCGAGTGCACGACGCGCACAGTCGGCGCGAGTCAGGATGCTCCGGTGTCGGCGCCAGCCCGAAGAACACGCGACGCGCTTCGCCGCATCCAGGACAGCTCCATCCGATGCCGCTCGGGTGTGGGACGAGTTCGCGGTCGCGTTGACGAGGGTCGTCACGATGCGTGGGCACGGGTCCATCCCCATTTTCTCCACCCGGTGTCGGGTCGTACGTGCCCGTCGTCGCCGAGGCCAGCGCGAGGTGTGCCGACAGGTCTGGGAGTCGGCCGTATTCGTCGAGCGTGAATGTGTGCAGTCGGAGCGGCCGACGGCCGCCGCACCACCAGCCATCGTCGCCGCCCCGCCACGTGGAGCATCTCCACCGGGGGACGAGGTCGGCGCGCACGATGGTGCGCGAATGACACCTGCGGCACTCGACGAGCGCTACCGGTTGACCGGGCCGGGCCGCGTTCGGTTGGCCGAGGACCGCCGCGTCGGTTTGACCGGGTGCGCCGACACGAAGGCGTTCCACTCCCGAAGCGCTGTGCTCGGAGACCTCGTCGAGCTCCTCCTCGGTGGCTTCACGAGCGTCGAACACCTGACGGAAACGCTCGATCCAGCGTTCATGCTCGGTCATGGCGCGCCGACCGCGTTCTGTGCCCCGTTCCTGTTGTTCACCCGCCCGGGCGTGTGCGCCGCGTGAGTGTGCCGTGCCTGTGTGCTTATACACACAGGGCACGGCGGCACACTCAACGGCCGTGCGCCCGAAGCACAGTCAGGCACGGTCGGGGCACACGGGGCACACGGGTGGGCTGCAACCGTTCCCATCTCACTCACCGCCCATCGTGAAGACGCGGGAGCGGTTCGGGCCTGCCGTTTCGACGAGTTCGTCGCTGGCGAGCAGCCGTTCGATGGCGTCGTCGGCCCGGCGGTGACTGATCGCCACGGCGCCCCGGAGCGCCCGGACGTTGGCGACGTTCCCCTTGGCGGTGAGGTCGGCCACGGCGCGGAGCACGAGCTGTTCGTCGGCGGCGCGCTCGTCCTCCTGGGCGCCGCCGAAGTCGTCGTCGTCGTCCGGGTTCGGTGCCCACAAGGTCAGCGTGAGTACGTCGTCGGTCTCCCGTGTGTCGTCGACCACCAGCTCGCCGACGAATGTCTTGCCGGGCAGCCGGGACGGGCGTCCTCGTCGACGGAGATAGCCGGGACGGTCCTTGGTGACGAACACGTGCGAGCGGCCGCGTCAGCCCGCGCCCGAACGGTTCGGCGTTCTTGATGAGCACCAGCGAGCCGGTCAGCCCGTTGCCCTTGTGGATCGAGCCGAGCGCATCGCGGCCGCGTCTTCTCGCGGTCCTTCACCACGTGATCGGCGGAGAGCACCGCGGCGCCGACCGCGGTGAACGGCTTGACGAGGTGACGGCGGTAGGCGGCGGCACCGTCCTCGTCGTGGATGCCCCACCCGTGCAACGACATTGCTTCGTTGACCCCGTCGTTGATGACCAGCGTCGGCGCCGCGGCCAGCAGCACGTCGATGCTGCCGTGCCGTACGGGCGTGTCCGGTCCAACGAACAGGAAGTTCTTGGTGATGAGCCCGGGCGGCACCCGCAGCGCGATCAACCGCTCGACGGTGTCGGTCGGGTCGACCTCCTCGTAATGCACGTAGACCACGACGTGGTCGTGCAGCAGCTCCTCGACCGCGCTGGCGGTACAAAACCACGACTTGCCCGACTCCATCTCGCCGATCACCGTGTGTTCCTTGCCGGGGTACAAGAGCGCGAGGCCGTCGCTGCGGTTGAGCCCCACGATCGGCACGGTGGGTTCGTAGTCGCCGCGCAGGATCGGCCCGAGGTCGACGGGTCGCCACGCCGGGTCGCCCACCTCGGCGCCGAGCGATGCGATGAGCGTCGCCGCCCGGTCGACCAGCTCGGCGGCGAGTCCACCTTCGTAGCCCATCTCGGCGAGGTCTTCGCCCAGGCCGATGACGCGCCGGCTCATCGCCAGTTCGTGCACCACCCGGGCATACGCCCCGGCGTTCGCCGAGGCCGGCGTCGAGGTCTGGGTGACGCGCAGCCAGGCGTCACCGCCGACCGCGTCGAGCAGGTCGGCGCGGCGCAGCTCGTTGGCGACGGTGACGAGGTCGACGGGTTCGCGTTGGGCGTAGACGCTCATGACCGCGTCGAACAGGTGACCGTGCTTCGGCAGGTAGAAGTCGGAGGACGTGACGCCTGCGGCTTCGGCGGCGGCGATCGCGGTACGCGACAGCAGCATCGCCCCGAGGAGTGATTCCTCGGCGTCGAGGTTGTGCGGCGGCGTCCGCTTCGTGTTCACGAGACGAGGCGCAGAGCGCGGCGGTGGTCGTCGGTCAGCAGCGCGACCGCTTGTCGGGTGAGCGCGGGCGCCTGGTCGCGCAGCTCGGCCCGCTCGTCGGCGGCGATCGTCCCGACGTGCGCGAGGTGCTCGGCGACCTCGCCCGCCGCGTGCAATCTGACGGCGGCCTCGGCGGCGGCCTCGTCGACGGGTGATGATCGTCGCAGGGTCGGTGTACTCTCCATCGCGATCCCCTCCATCGGTGATCGGTCGTGACGGGTCCGGGCGTGTCGGTGCGCCCGGCCCGTGCCGCGTCGGGGCCAGGGCGCGGCCCGCGATCTACGAAGCGGCCTCCGCCTCGGGGTCGCTCTCGTACTTGGCGAGCCATTCCTCGACGTCGGCGCGACGGAAGAGGAGGCGGCGGCCGACCTTGATCGCCTTCGGCCCCTTCTTCGGGTCCGGCTTGGCGCGCCAGTAGTGGATCGTGCCGGGGCTCGTGTGCAGCAGCTCGGCGACGTCCTCGGTCGTGAGGAGCTCGTCCTGCGGGTCGCTCATCCCGTCGTCCCTCTCGTTGGAATCTCTTTTGAGAAGTACTACGAAACGAGGGGACTTGCAATAGCCCTCGGATGGGTTAGGCTAATCCCTATGCCAAGCGCAGATGTTCAAAGGTACGGGCCGCTCAAGGCGTCAGCGAACCTCGCGAAGGGCCACGTTCCGATCGGCTCCGGACTGTTCGTGTACCGGGAACACACGGTGACGGCCACGATCACGGAGCTCGGGATCGACGTCGAGCTCCTGGTGGTCTACGACCAGCACGCGCGCCGCCTGGTCGTCGACACCTTCCAGGCGGAGCGGCGCAAGGGTGGATCACCGATCACCGGCGAGGTGCTTCGGCGCATCCCGATCGCGAGCATCGTGTCGAGGGCGGTTGGGATGCTCGCGCTGCACGAGGTGGAGCCCGGGAAGCTCCAGCCCGTTGGGGTCGCCCAGCTCGCCGACGAGGACGAGTCCCACTACGTGGCGCGCATCTACCGGATGGCGCACGTGAGCGGGTACCCGACGACGAAGGCCGTGCAGGAAGCGCTTGGGATTGCCGAGTCCACCGCGACACAGAAGGTCGTGCTCGCTCGCAAGCTCAAGCTCCTACCGAAGACCGAACCCGGGAAAGCGAGGGCCTGATGGCCAGCATGCAGAAGCGCACCGAGGCGAAGTACGCGGCGAAGCCATGGCGGGCGCGTTATCGCGACGACGCCGGGAGAGAGTACGCGAAACACTTCGCGAGGAAGGCCGAGGCGCAGGCCTGGCTCGACTCGGTCACCGCGTCGGTGGTGCGCGGCGACTACGTGGATCCGAGAGCGGGCCGGGTCACGTTCGGCGCGTTCGCCGACGAGTGGCTCTCGTCGCGGACCTTCGACGCGTCATCGGCCGAGGCGGTGGCGGGCCGACTGCGGGTGCACATCCTGCCGACGTTCGCCAAGCTCGAGCTCCGCGCCATCAAGCCGTCGACGGTGCAGGCATGGCTGCGCAGCCGTCAGGAGCACTGCGCGCCGAGCTACGTGCGGGTGATGCTCGCCAACCTGTCGAGCATCCTCGGTGCCGCCGTGGAGGACGGCCTCCTCGCCCGGAACCCGTGCGCGTCGCCCTCGGTCCGCGCTCCCGCTCGGGAGCAGACGAAGGTCATCCCGTGGCCACACGTCCGTGTCGCGGACGTGATCGCGTCACACCCGCAGCGGTGGCGAGCGGTACCGGTGGTGGCCGCCGGGTGCGGGCTGCGCCAGGGTGAGGTGTTCGGGTTGCGGGTACGTGACATCGACTTCCTCGGGCGTCGCCTGCACGTACGCCAGCAGATCAAGCTCCTCGGCGGCGCGCCGGTGGTGGCGTTCCCGAAGGGCGGCAAGACGCGGGAGGTGCCGTTGCCCGAGCCGGTGGCGCTCGAGCTGGCCGAGCACCTGCGCACGTTCCCATCGGTCGACGGCTTCGTGTTCTCGACCCGCGAGCGCGGGCGCCTCCACCGGAACTACTACAACCGCCACGTCTGGAAGCCCGCGCTCGTGGCCGCGGGCGTCGAGCCCACGCGGGCCAACGGCATGCACGCCCTCCGGCACTGGTTCGCCAGCGTCCAACTCGAGAGCGGTACCAGCATCCGCGCCGTGGCCGAGTACCTCGGGCACTCCGATCCCGGCTTCACGCTGCGCACGTACACCCACATGATGCCCTCCTCGGAGGACCGGGCGCGCCAGGCGATGGAGGCGGCGTTCGGGAATCTCGCGGACCCTCCGCGGACCCTGGGGGTCTCAGAGGGCTAACAGCGCAGGTCAGAGCGCTACAGCATCAAATGTCGTAGTAGAGGTAGAACTCCCACGGGTGCGGACGGAGCCGCAAGGCGTCGACCTCGTTCTCGCGCTTGTAATCGACCCACGTCTCGATGACGTCGGGCGTGAACACACCGCCGGCGAGCAGGTACTCGTGGTCGGTCTCGAGCGCGTCGAGCACCTCGGGCAACGAGCCCGGCACCTGCGGCACCTTCGCCAGTTCCTCGGGCGGGAGGTCGTAGAGGTCGCGGTCGAGCGGCTGCGGCGGCTCGATGCGGTTCTGGATGCCGTCCAGCCCGGCCATGAGCAACGCCGAGAAGGCGAGGTACGGGTTGCAGGACGGGTCCGGGCACCGGAACTCGATGCGCTTCGCCTTCGGGCTCTTCGAGTACAGCGGGATGCGCACCGCCGCCGACCGGTTGCGCTGCGAGTACACCAGGTTGACCGGCGCCTCGTACCCGGGCACGAGCCGCTTGTACGAGTTGACGGTCGGGTTGGTGAACGCGAGCAGCGACGGTGCGTGCGTGAGCAGCCCACCGATGTACCAGCGGGCGATGTCGGACAGCCCGGCGTAGCCCTTCTCGTCGAAGAACAGCGGCTCGCCGCCCTTCCAGAGCGACTGGTGGACGTGCATGCCCGAGCCGTTGTCCTGGAACAGCGGCTTGGGCATGAAGGTGACGGTCTTGCCCGCGGCACGCGCCACGTTCTTCACGACGTACTTGTAGAGCATCAGCTTGTCGGCCATCGTCGACAACGTGTCGAAGCGCATGTCGATCTCGGCCTGCCCGGCGGTGCCCACCTCGTGGTGCTGCACCTCGATCGGGATGCCCACGCGCTCCAGTGTCATCAGCATCTCCGAGCGGAGATCCTGGTACTGGTCCATGGGCGAGACGGGGAAGTACCCCTCCTTGTAGCGGACCTTGTAGCCGAGGTTCGGGGTGCCGTCGAGCTCCGACTCGCGCCCGGAGTTCCACACGCCCTCGATCGAGTCGAGGAAGTAGTAGCCCGAGTACTGGTTCTGGTCGAAGCGCGCCGAGTCGAAGATGTAGAACTCGGCCTCGGGCCCGAAGTACGCGGTGTCGGCGATGCCGGTGCCGCGCAGATAGTCCTCCGCCTTCTTGGCGATGTAGCGCGGGTCGCGGCTGTAGGCCTCGCCGGTGACCGGGTCCTGCACGAAGCAGTTGATGTTGAGCGTCTTGTGCTGCGTGAACGGGTCGATGACCGCGGTGTCGGGGTCGGGGATCAGGAGCATGTCCGACTCCTGGATCTCCTGGAACCCCCGGATCGACGAGCCGTCGAAGCCCAGGCCGTCCTCGAACACGTCCTCGGTGAGCTCGTGGGCCGGGATCGAGAAGTGCTGCATGAGCCCGGGAAGGTCGCAGAACCGGATGTCGACGATGTCGACCTCCTCGTCGGTGAGGATCTTCAGGACGTCACCAGGAGTCGCCACGGGTCATCCGCCTTTCGTCTCGAAACGACAAGGGCCCGGCGCACGGGCCAGGAGATCCTGGCCGCGAACCGGGCCCCGTGTCGAGTGCTGCTCGCTCGTCAACGGTCGAGTTCGCTCCTACGCCGAGCGCGCTGCAGACCGTGTCGGTGATGAGCCGCGTCACCACGTACGGGTCCATGTTCGCGTTGGGACGCCGGTCCTCGATGTAGCCCTTCTTGTCGATTTCGACCTGCCACGGGATGCGCACCGACGCGCCCCGGTTGGAGACGCCGTAGCTGAACTCGTGCCACGGCGCAGTCTCGTGACTGCCCGTCAACCGGTGCTCGATGTCGGCGCCGTAGCCGTCGACGTGCTCCTGGGCCCGGGCACCGAGCGCCTCGCACGCGGCGATGATCGGGTCGTAGCCATCGCGCATCGCGTTGGTCGAGAAATTGGTGTGCGCACCGGCGCCGTTCCAGTCGCCCTTCACGGGCTTCGGGTCGAGCGTCGCCGAGATCCCGAAGTCCTCGGCGACTCGGTACAGCAGCCAGCGGGCCACCCAGAGCTGGTCCGACACCTCGAGCGGGCTGAGCGGGCCCACCTGGAACTCCCACTGGCCGGGCATGACCTCGGCGTTGATGCCCGAGATGCCGAGACCGGCGTCGAGGCACGCCTGGAGGTGCGCTTCCACCACGTCACGGCCGAACACCTCGTCGGCACCGACACCGCAGTAGTAGAAGGCCTGCGGCGCGGGGAAGCCGTTCGGCGGGAACCCGAGCGGGCGGCCGTCCTTGAAGAACGTGTACTCCTGCTCGATCCCGAAGAGCGGCTCCTGGTCGCCGAATTTCTCGGCGACCGGGCGCAGCAGGGCGCGTGTGTTGGTGTCGTGCGGCGTCATGTCGGTCAGCAGGACCTCGGACATCACGAGGACGTCGTCGCCGCCGCGGATCGGGTCCGGGTACGACGCCACCGGCTGGAGCACGCAGTCCGAGTTGCTCCCCGGCGCCTGGTTGGTGCTCGACCCGTCGAAGCCCCAGATCGGGAGCTCCTTGCCGTCGGCGAGGATCTTGGTCTTCGACCGGAGGCGGGGCGTCGGCTCCGTCCCGTCGATCCAGATGTACTCGGCCTTGTAGGTCACGCTCAGCTCCTGATTCGTCGTCGTCGGGGCGTTCGGTCCCCGGGCCCACTTCGAGCGGTGAAGGGTCCAGCCTCATTCCCGGCCATTTCCGGTCGATTGCCCGAACATGAACGCTCTGTTTCTGGCCGGACCCGGCCTGCGGGATGCTAGGGCGGCCTCCGTAGACTGCTCGTATGCAGCAGCAGCTCGACTACGTCCTGCGGACGGTCGAAGAGCGCGGTGTCCGGTTCGTCCGCCTCTGGTTCACCGACGTCCTCGGCACCCTGAAGAGCTTCGCCATCACCCCCGCCGAGCTGGAGACGGCGCTCGAGGAGGGCATGACCTTCGACGGGTCGGCGATCGAGGGCTACAGCCGGGTCCAGGAATCCGACATGCTGGCCATGCCCGACCCGAGCACGTTCGAGATCGTCCCGTGGCGAGGTGAGGACGCCCCCGTCGCCCGCATGTTCTGCGACATCAAGCACCTGTCGGAGGAGCCGTTCGAGGGGGACCCGCGACACGTGCTCAAGCGCAACCTCGATCGCGCCCGCGACAAGGGCTTCACCTTCTACACCGCGCCGGAGATGGAGTTCTTCATCTTCGAGTCGGCCAGCACCCCGCCGGTGCCGCTCGACACCGCGGGCTTCTTCGACCTGACCCAGCTCGACATGGTGAGCGAGCTGCGCCGTCAGACGATCGTCACCCTCGAGGCCATGGGCATCCCGGTGGAGTACAGCTTCCACGAGCTCGGCCCGAGTCAGCACGAGATCGACCTGCGCTACACCGATGCGCTCACGATGGCCGACAACGTCATGACGTTCCGCCAGGTCGTGAAGCAGGTGGCCACCGAGCTCGGCGTGTACGCGACGTTCATGCCCAAGCCGATCGAGGGCGCATTCGGCTCGGGGATGCACACGCAGGTGTCGCTGTTCGAGGGCGACGTCAACGCGTTCCACGACCCGGGCGACGAATTCGGCCTGTCGAAGGTCGGCAAGTGCTTCATCGCCGGGCTCCTCCGCCACGCGGGCGAGATCACCGCGGTCACCAACCAGACCGTGAACTCCTACAAGCGGCTCATCGTGGGCTACGAGGCACCGGTCCACATCTGTTGGGCGCGTAACAACGAATCGGCCCTCGTGCGAGTGCCGGCCCCGAAGAAGGGCAAGGAGAGCTCGACCCGCATCGAGTTCCGCTCCCCCGACCCTGCGGCGAATCCGTACCTGGCCTTCTCGGTGATGCTGGCCGCCGGCCTGAAAGGCGTCGAGGACGGCTACGAGCTGCCGCCCGAGGCCACGAACAACATCTACGAGATGACGCCCGAGGAGCGGGCGGCGGAGGGCATCGGCTCGCTGCCGCAGAGTCTCACCGAAGCCATCTCGGCCATGGAAGAATCCGAGCTCGTGGCCGAGGCACTGGGGGAGCACGTGTTCGACTACTTCATCCGCAACAAGCGGAAAGAGTGGCTCGACTACAAGGCGCACGTGACCCCGTGGGAGCTGAACCGGTACCTGGGATCCCTGTGATGGCGCCCGAACCCCTGTTGGTCTTCCCCGATCCGCCTCCCCCCCTGCTCGCCCAGACCCTCGACCTCGCGGGCTACCAGTGGAAGGCGGTCACCAATGCGTCGATCGCCACGCAGGCGGAGCCGGCCGACGGCTGGGCGGGCGCGGTCGTCTGCGCCGACGAGGACCCGGAGGGTGCGTTCGGGATCTGCCGGGCGCTGCGCAAGCGCGACAGCACGCTCGAGCCGGTGCTCCTCCTGGTCTCGGGTGCGCAGCTCTCCGAGCTGGAGATGCGCGAGGACCTCTTCGACGACTTCTGCCTGGCGCCGTTCCACCAGAAGGAGCTGGAGGCGCGCCTGCGCCACTTGTTCTGGCGGACGGGTCGCGGCGCGCGTCCCGAGATCGTCGAGTACGGCGACCTCGTGCTCAACCTGGAGACCTACCAGGCCGCGCTCGACGGTCGCCCGCTCGACCTCACCTACATGGAGTACGAGCTCCTCAAGTTCTTCGCCACCCACTCGAGCAAGGTGTTCACGCGCGAGCAGCTGCTGTCGCGCGTGTGGGGCTACGAGTACTACGGCGGCGCTCGCACGGTCGACGTGCACGTACGGCGGCTGCGGGCGAAGCTCGGCGAGGAGCACGCGAGCTTGATCCAGACGGTCCGCTCGGTCGGCTACCGCTTCGGTTCGCCGCGCTGGTCGCCCGGTAGCGAGTAGCGCGCGCTCGGGTCAGGCGCTCCCGGACTGCTCGGGCGCGGCGCGGTGCTCGGCGTCGTCGACGAGGAGCCAGCCGAGCAGCGCGCTCCAGATCGCGCCGCCCAGCATCACCGCGACGGGCAGGAGCAGCAGCATGACGACGGCGATGAGGATGCCTCCGGCGGCCACCGGGCGAGCCTAGGAGATGAAGCGGAGCCGTACCCGGAGGGCGGGACGGCGGAGCGGAATCGACCGATCGGGTAGCGCGCGGAGCGAATCGGACAATGCTTGCAACGGGCTCCGGCAGGGCGCACCATCGTCGGGGGCAGTTCCACGGAGAGGGGGACTCGTGGACGAGCGCAGGTCCGATCGGTCGCTGGCGCTCGCCGGCGTCGTGTTCGTGGTGCTGATGCTCATCGCCGGCTTCCTCCCGGGGAGCCCGCCCGAACCAAGCGACTCCGCGGCCAAGATCGTCAGGTTCGTGACCGACAAGAACGACCAGCTTCGCTGGGCCGGATTCGTGGGCGTGCTCGCGTCGATCGTGCTGCTGGGATGGCTGGGCGCGATGTGGCGGCTGCTCCGCCGGGCCGAGGGCGGCGTGCCCCGGCTCGCCGTCGGCGCCGCGCTCGGAGCCGCGATGGGCGCCGCCCTGTTCAACGCCGCCGGCGTGCTGATGAGCACCGTCGCCATCGTCGGTGCGCCGCGCATCGGCCCGAGCGGTACCCGCTTCTTCTACCTGCTGTTCAGCGGGCTCGGTGCCGCGGGCGGCATCGGCCTCGCGCTGTTCGTGGGTGCCGCGTCCACCGTGATCATCCAGACCGGCGTGCTCCCACGCGCGTTGGGCTGGTTCGGTGCGCTGGTCGCGGTCGTGCTGCTCATCGGGGGTGGCACGATCGCGTCGACGCGCGAGGCGTTCTTCGTCTGCGGCTTCATCGGCTTCATCGGGTTCGCGCTCTGGACGCTCATCGCCAGCGTGATGATGTACCGGCTCCCGAGCGGGGAACGCGAGCCGGTGCTGTCAACGGCGTAGCGCGCTCGCAGCGCGAGTACCACGGGCGGGGAACGCCTCCGGCCGCACGCCCTCGGCGTCGGTGATCGCGTTCCACGTCGCCGCCGCAACCGCGGCGAACACCGCGTCGGACGCCTGCGCACGGGCCGGGCCGGCGTCGTCGACGAGGTCGATGCGGATCGGCGGCGTGTCCTTGGCGCGCAGGATGCCGAACGACCGGATGGTGAGGTCGTGCACGTCGCCGGTCTCGGGATCCACGGCCAGACCCTCGGTCAGCACCCAACCCAGCGCCATGTGCGCGGCGCCGATCGCGTAGGAACGGAGCACGACCAGGTCGAGCGGATCACCGGCGGCGACGCGCACGTGCACGCGGGTGATCCGTCCCGCCTCGTCGCAGTCGACGCGCGCCCCGCGAGCGCGCCGCTCGGCGCCGCGACACACGAGGCGAGCGACACCGTGCGCGCGCGAGGGTCGGTGACGAGCGTCGCGCGGTCCACTCCGGCCGCGTGCAGCGCGCCTTCGAGCAGCACTGCGCGTTCGGCCAGGCCGACCGCACGCGGGGCGCTCGACGTGGGCGGACCGGTCACCGGGTGACTCGCCCAGTCGCCGCGCTCCTCGAGGTCGTAGGGCCACGCCACCGGCGCGAGGAACGGGGCGAGGTCCCCGGCGACGCTCCCCCGCACGACCACCGCGTCGTCGTCCCACCGGGCCATCGCGGCGATCGGCGGCCGCTTCGGCCCGAGGCGCACGACGTCCTCCCGCGAGTAGACGACGCGCACCGGGCGACCGGTGGCGTCGGCGAGCCCGCGGGCCGCGGCCGGCGCCGGCGACCCCACCTTGCCGCCGAAGGCGCCGCCGTTGGCCAGCGGCGTGGCGGGCTCGCCGCCGGGCACGCACCAGGACGCGTCGGGCTCGAGGTAGGCGGGCTCGACCCAGCCGGTGGCGAGGCGCACGCCGCCCGGCACCGGCTCCGGGAGCTCGAGCGGCGGGACGGGATCGATGGTGGTCCGCCGACCCTGCACCTTGCCCGCGAGCGCCCGTGCCTCCAGCAGGGTCTCGGCCACCACCCAGTCCCGACCACCCGCGCTCGTCGCCGGTGCCCCGGACCCGGGCGGGCGCGGGACCGCGACCAGCGCGTCGCGGGGCGCGCGGTCGTCGGCGAACCCGCCGTCGCCCAGCGGTACACCGGGACCGACCCGCTGGCGGGCACCGCCCTCGAGCGTGGCCCTCGTGGCGGCGGCGGCGGGATCGCGTTCGGCGAGCGCATTGCCCGGAGCACCTTCGATCGCTTCGTACACGGTCTGCCATCCCGTGCACCGGCACAGGTGGGCGGCGAGGGCACGGTCGAGGTCGACGCGTCGCGTCTTCCCGCGGGCCTCCGCGGCCGCGACCCGCACGAGGATGCCGGGCGTGCAGAACCCGCACTGCGAGCCGCCGCTCGCCACGAACCGGGCCGCGAGGTCGTCGCGCACCGCGCCGTCGATCCCGTCGACGGTCGCCACCGCACGGCCGTCGACGCGCGCCGCGGGCGTGACGCACGCGACGCGCGGCTCTCCGTCGACCAGGACCGTGCAGCACCCGCACTGGCCCTGCGGCGCGCACCCGTCCTTCACCGAGAGCACGCCCAATCGCTCGCGCAACACCGAGAGCAATGACTCCCCCGGGACGGCGTCGACCTCGACCTGCTCACCGTCGCAGGAGAACTGCACCCGATGCCCAGATCCGGTCACAGGCAGGCAGGATAGGGGGATGGCTCTCGACCCCTCCCTCGAGCGCGCGCTCTCACGCCGGCGTTTCCTCGGTCGCGGTCTCGCGGCGGCCGGCGGGCTCGCCCTGAGCGGCGTGGCAGGCGGCGCGCTGGCGGAGGCGGCGGGCGCCGCACCGAATCCCAAGACCTACTTCCCCCTCGTCCTCTCCAGCGACCTGTACGCGTCGGCGGCGCCGCAACGCCTGGTGTTCGCGCTGTCGCACAGTGGCGCCAAGGGCATCCAGTACGCGAGCGGGCCCGCGGTCTCGGTGCGCTTCCGCGGCCCCGGCGGCGCGTGGTCGACACCGACCCCCACGGCCTACGACCGCGCCGGGCTCCCCAAGGGCCGAGGTGTCTACGTGGCGCGGCCGACCTTCGACCAGCCCGGCGTGTGGCGGGTCGAGGCCCGGGCCCAGGGGCAGAAGGTGCCCTTCACGCTGCAGGTCAACGACGCCCCGGTGACCGTCGTGCCCGGGATGCCGGCGCCGCGGGCGGCGTCACCGACCACGGCCGACTCCCTCGGCGTCGACCCGATCTGCACCCGCGATCCTGCGTGCCCGCTGCACACGCAGTCACTGGCGACGGTGATCGGCGCGGGCAAGCCGGTGGCGGCGTTGTTCGCGACGCCGGCGCGCTGCCAGTCGATGTACTGCGCACCGGTCCTCGACGAGTTCCTCGACGTGGTCAAGGGCTACGAGGACCAGATCGTGCCCGTGCACACGGAGATCTACCGGGCACCGACCGGCACCGCGCTCGTGCCGACCCTCGACGCCTGGCACATCGAGAGCGAGCCGTGGTTGTTCGGCGTCGACGGCGCCGGCACCATCCAGTCGCGCATCGACGGCGCGTTCGGCGGCACCGAGATGACGGCGCTCCTCGACGCTCTCATCGGGAAGAAATAGGTGCGAAGCGGTGAGCGCCGGGGCGCGAGTCGCTAGCTGAAGCTCTGACCGCAGCCGCAGCTGCGCTGCGCGTTCGGGTTGTTGATGCTGAAGCCGGCGCCCTGGAGCCCGTCCTTGAAGTCGAGCGACGCGCCACCGAGGTGGGGAGCGCTGGCCGCATCGATGACGACGGTCACGCCACCCTGCTCCATCTTCACGTCGTCGGCGGCGAGGTCGGAGTCGAAGAACATCTCGTAGCTCAGGCCGGAGCAACCACCGGGACGGACGGCCACCCGCAGGAAGAGGTCGGGATTGCCCTCGGCCGCGATGAGGCTCTTCACCTTGTCGCTCGCCGCGTCGGTCAGGGTGAACACGGTGCTGGCGTCCTGAACGCTGAACATCGGACCTCGCTAAGTGGTTGAAGGCGAACGGGAATCAGGATATCCGACTCCTACCGTGACGTGGCACGGCTCGGCGTCGTACAACGTCGAAAACTCCTCGACTGTTCCCCCGCCGACTGCGTCGACCACGCCCTCGCAGAGGCCCCGGTGGAGGTTGCACACCAGCTCCGGGTAGGCCTCGGCGAGCTCGCGGAAGGGGCAGTGCAGGAACTCGATGCGGGCCAAATCCTCTCCCCCGGCCGACTCCAGCGCCGGCTCGAACCCGAGCTTGGCGAGCTCGACCTCGAGCGCGTCGAGGCAGGTGCGCGACCGGGTCCGCCGGCCGGCGTCGCTCCCCCACACCCGACCGGTCTCGGCGGCCTCGTCGGCGTCGGCGCCCACCCGTTCGGCGAGCGCGGCGAGCAGCCCGGCGAGCAACGCGTGCGCAGGCGGGTCGAACCCGAGCCCGGGCGCGCCGGCGCTCAGGAAGTAGAGGTGCTGGGGCCGCCCCACCGTCCCCCGGTGGACCGCCTCGACGTCGACCAGGCCGACCTCGCGCAGCCGCTCGAGGTGGAGGCGCACGGTGTTGGGGTGGATGCCGAGGCGCTCGGCGAGATCCGACGCCGACAGCGCGGCGGTCGAGCGGGCCAGCTCCTCGTACATCGCGTAGCGGGTCTCGTCGCCCAGGGCCTTCAGGATCGCGAGCTGCCGTTCCGAATCGCGCCGGTTCACAACCTTGACGGTACCTTCCGCCGGGCATATTTTCAAGATGTACCCTGTATTTATCAACATGATGCGCACCCCTGACCCCGACGACCCGGGCGCTCCGGTCCACGAGCCCGTCCCGGGACCCCCGCCGTCGCCCGACGACGTCCGCGGCATGCTGGCCGGGGTGATCGACCCCGAGCTGCACGCCAGCATCGTCGACCTGGGCATGGTCGACGACGTCCGGGTCAGCCCCGACGGCGGCGTGGTGGTGAAGGTGGCGCTGACCACCGCCGGGTGCCCACTCCGGGTGCAGATCCGCCAGGACATCGAGTCCAAGGTGCGCGGCCTCCCCGGGGTCACCGCGGTGAAGGTCGAATACGGCGAGATGACGCGGGAGCAGAAGGCGGCGGCCATGCAGCGCGCCCGGTTCAACGCCCGGGAGCAGGCGGGACCCACGGAGGTGCCCTCGACCACGCGGGTGCTGGCGGTGGCGAGCGGCAAGGGCGGCGTGGGCAAGTCGTCGGTGACGGTGAACCTCGCCGCCGCGCTCGCGGCGCGCGGACTGACCGTGGGCGTGCTCGACGCCGACATCTGGGGCTTCAGCGTCCCCCGTATGCTCGGCGTCGAGGGTCGCCTCGGCGGCAGCGACGGCAAGATCGCTCCGAACGTCGTCTCGGTGCCGGGCACGAACGGTGGGCCCGCCGGCACGATCAAGGTCGTGTCGATGGGGTTCCTGGTCGACGACGAGAGCACCGCCCTGATGTGGCGCGGCTTGATCCTCACCAAGGCACTGGAGCAGTTCCTCACCGACGTCCGGTGGGGTGACATGGACTACCTGCTCATCGACATGCCGCCCGGCACGGGCGACGTGCAGATGGGGCTGGCGCGCATGCTGCCCCAGGCCGAGATGCTGGTGGTCACCACTCCCGCCCTCGCGGCGCAGAAGGTCGCGACCCGGGTGGCCGACATGGCGCGCCGCTCGTACATGAAGGTCGTCGGGGTCGTCGAGAACATGAGCGAGTTCGTGGCCCCCGACGGCTCCCGCCACGCGGTCTTCGGCCGCGGTGGCGGCGAGGCGCTCGCGGCCGAGACCGGGGTACCGCTCGTCGCCCGCATCCCGATCGAGTTGGGGGTGTCGAGCGGCGGCGACGCCGGCGCGCCGGTCGCGCTCACCGACGCCGACGGTCCCGCCGGTCGGGCGTTCACCGACCTCGCCGCCCGCGTGGTCGACGAGCTGCTGCCCCCGATCGAGATGGCCGGGTGCACCGCCCGCCTGCTCGACCTCGTGGGCCAGATCGAGTCCTGACGCGGACGAGCCCGGGCCGGAGCCCGGGCTCGTACGAGGTCATCGGCAGATCAGCCCGCAGTGAAATCGATGTGGAGCTGGTTGGGATCGTCGTCGAGTGCGTTGTTCGAACTGGTCAACACGTACTTCCCGCCGTTCCGCATCGCCACCTCGAGGTACGCCGACGAGTTGGGGGCGATGCCGGTGACGCCACCGTTGATCGACGCCGGTGGGTCACCCGCAGGAAGCTTGCCGCTGCTGAAGAACTCGTTGAAGTAGGCCGTGCCCGACTCGTACGTCGCGCCCGGGGTGAGATACTCGGACAAGCTGAGATCGCGTGGGACCGACGTGTTGTTGGTGACCTTGACCCACGTGTTCGCCGGGAGCCCGGAGCTCGGCAACGTGATGCCGGCGTCGCTGATCGTCACGTCGGCTACCCCGCTGGTCGGCGGCTTGTACGAAGACTTCGAGCCCTTGATGTCGAAGGTCTTCACCATGCCGTGCTCGACGTGCGACTTGCCATCAGGGGCGGGTACGAAGCAGAAGACGCCATAGTGACCAGCCGGCAGGTTGGCGATGGTGGTGGTGGACTGGTCGGGCCCGAGGAAGTTCGGGGTGTTGGCGACGTTGCCGTCCCCGACGGTGAGGTTCTTCCCCGCCGCGGGGTCGTTGGAGAGCAACGCGGTCTTGAACTGCTTGAGCGTGACGTTCGGCTTCAGGTGTATGACGCCCATCATGTGGTACTCGACCCCGGCGTTCTTGAACTCCACCTCCATGTTGCCGGGCTTTGGAGCGCCCGAGAACTTGTAGGTGTATTCACCGGCGGTGACGGTCAGCTTGTTGGAGCCGGCCGCCCCGGCGCTGCTGACCGCGGCGCCGATCGTCGCGGGCACGATGAGCAACGCCATGAACCCCGCCCAGAACCTGACGCCGCGCGCGCGACGCGTGTGCTTACGCAATGGTCTCCCTTTCTCGAGTCCGGAGCCTGCCTTCGGGCTCCTGGCTGATCCTCTACGCGCCCTCTGGGCGCGTAGAGGTGCGCAAGTTTCGCGCTCGGGCTGCGCAGAACTCGGTCGGGGCGACGAGCGTCACGCGAGCTTCCACGCCGACTTCACGGACGTGCCCGCGACCTTCCCTTCCGCCTTGAGCTTGAGCAGGTGCGCGTGGAGCTGCCACCCGGCGGCTTCGACCAGCTTCGGGTGCAATTCCCGATCTGCGTACAGCGTCCCCACCATGTCGGGGATGCGGGCCGGGCCCGCCTTGAGGAGCTTCAACACCTGACGCTCGCGGTCGTTGCGGTGCGCGACGTACTCCTGGACTCGGGGCCGGGGTTCGTCGATGACGTCGCCGTGTCCCGGCGCGAGCCGTGACACCCGCAGCTTCTCGAGGCGCGCGAGCGTCGCGAGGTACTGCGCCATGTCGCCGCCGCGATTCGGGCTCACCACCGAGAACATGCCGTCGAGCACGGTGTCGCCCGTGAACAGGACCCGTTCCTCCTCGAGGAGGAAGCAGACGTGGTTGGGGGCGTGCCCGGGGGTGTGCAGCACCTGGAGCCCGAACTCGGTGCCCTCGATGGAGTCGCCGTCGCCGATGACCCGGTCGGGCACGATCGTGGAGTCCTTGTCGAGGCGCTTGCCGTAGGCAACGACCTCGGCGCCGGTGGCCTTCACCAGCCGCGCGGTGCCGGGGGCGTGGTCGGGATGGGTGTGCGTGAGCAGCACCCAGCGCACCCGCTCGCGCATGGAAGCGCCGATGATGGCGTCGATGTGGCGTTTGTCGTCGGGCCCCGGGTCGATCACCGCGACCTCGTCGATGCCCACGAGGTAGGTGTTCGTACCCGGTCCGGTGAACGGGCCCGGGTTCGGAGCGACGATCCGGCGGACGAGCGGTGAGAGGGCGCTGGGCACGCCGGGAGTCAGGTCCGGCATGTCAGTCCCACTCCCTCTCGTGCCGGGACGTCACACGTACCTTCACCTTCATATTGTAGGTGGGCCTATGGACCCCCGGCGCGCCCTTCCCTCGGTCGACCGGATCGTGAGCAGGCTCACCGGCCTCCCGCACGCGCTGCTGGCCGACGCGGCGCGGGACGCGATCGCCGACGCCCGGGCGACGATCGCGACCGGCGGCGACGTCGACGAGGAAGCCGTCGTCCGTGACGCGGTGCGCCGCGTCGAGCGGCAGCAGGGCGCTCGGCTCCGCCCCCTCGTGAACGCGACCGGCGTGCTGCTGCACACCAACCTCGGGCGGGCGCCGGTCGGAGCCCGCGCGCTGGCCGACGCCGCCCGCGTCGGTGGCTCGTACTCGAACCTGGAGTTCGATCTGGCGACCGGCAGGCGCGGGTCGCGGGACGCTCACGCAGGCGCGCTGCTCGCCCGCGCGTGCGGGGCCGAGGCGGGGCTGGTCGTGAACAACAACGCCGCGGCGGTGCTGCTGTCGCTCGCCGCGCTCGCACGCGGCCGTGAGGTCGTGGTGTCCCGGGGCGAGCTGGTCGAGATCGGCGGCGGCTTCCGCGTGCCGGAGATCATGGCCGAGTCGGGCTGTCGGCTGATCGAGGTGGGCACCACGAACCGCACGCGCCTCGCCGACTACGACGGAGCGCTGGGCGCCGACGTCGCGCTGCTCCTCAAGGTGCACGCGTCGAACTACCGGATGATCGGGTTCACCGAGACCACTCCGGTGACGGCCCTCGCCGGGCTCGGCCCGCCGGTGATGGTCGACGCCGGCTCGGGGCTGCTCGACGAGTCGACGCCGTGGCTCCCGCACCGGCCGGAGTGGCTGCGGGACGAGCCCGGCGTCCGCCAGGCCATCGACGCCGGCGCCGGCATCGTCACCTTCTCGGGCGACAAGCTGCTCGGCGGACCCCAGGCCGGCATCGTCGTGGGACGCCGCGACCTGGTTGCCGCGGTCGCGCGGCACCCCCTCGCCCGTGCGGTCCGCGCCGACAAGATCACCCTCGCCGCGCTCCAGACCGTCGCCGACGCCTACCTCGCCGGCGACGCGACCCCCATCCCGCTCTGGCGCATGGCCACGCAGCCGCTCGCAACGCTCCGCGAGCGCGCGCAGGCGGTCGCCGACGCGATCGGCAACGGCAAGGTGGTCGACACCCAGGCGGTCGCCGGAGGCGGTTCGCTGCCCGGGCTCGGGATCCCTTCGGTCGGCGTCGCGCTCGACGACGGCGACGCCGACGACACCGCGGCGCGGCTGAGGGAGCGCGGTGTGGTGGCACGGGTCGCCGAGGGCGTGGTCATCTGCGACCTGCGCACCGTCGAGCCCGGAGACGACGCCACGCTGATCACCGCGCTCCGCGCGGCATCGGGCCGCGCCGACGCGTGAGGGTCGTCGCAACCGCAGGCCACGTCGACCACGGCAAGTCGTCGTTGGTCCTCGCGCTCACCGGCACCGACCCCGACCGGTTCGCGGAGGAGAAGGAGCGAGGCCTCACCATCGACCTGGGCTTCGCGTTCACCGACCTGCCCTCGGGCACAACGGTCGGCTTCGTCGACGTGCCCGGCCACGAGCGTTTTGTCAAGAACATGCTCGCCGGAGTGGGGGCCGTCGACGTCGCGCTGTTCGTCGTCGCCGCCAACGAAGGCTGGATGCCACAGAGCGAGGAGCACCTCCGCATCCTCGACGTGCTCGGGGTGCGCCACGGGATCGTGGCCGTCACCAAGGCCGACACCGTGAGTGCCGACGCGCTCGACGACGCCCGACGCTCCGTGGTCGAGCACCTGGCGACGTCGTCCCTGCGCGACGCGCAGGTGGTGGTCTGCGACTCGCGCTCCGGGCGCGGGCTCGACGACTTGCGACGCGCCCTCGATGCCTCCCTCGCCGCCACACCCGCGGCGGAGGACCTCGGGCGGCCCCGCCTCTGGATCGACCGGGTCTTCGCGCCGCGCGGTGCGGGCACGGTGGTGACGGGCACACTGCTCGGCGGCTCGGTGGCGATCGACGACACGCTGCGCGTCGTGCGGCTCGACCGTCTCGCGCGCGTCCGCGCCATCGAGAGCGCGCACGCGGCGGTCGAGGAGGTGTATCCCGGGGCGCGCGTCGCGCTCAACCTCGCCGGGATCGAGCGTCAGGCGTTGATCGCGCGGCGATGCGCTCGTGCGCGCGGGCCAATGGCTCGATGCCACCGAGGTCGACGTCGCCGTCACGCCCATCCCCGGAGCTCCGTCCCGGCTGCCGGCGCAGCTCCGGGCGGCGGTCGGTTCCGGCGAGCACGGAGCACGGGCGCGTGTGCTCGGCGGCGACCGCCGCTTCAGCCGCCTCCGATTCGACGTGCCGCTCCCGCTCGCAGTCGGCGACCGCATGGTGCTGCGCGACCCCGCGCGCTCGAGCACGATCGCGGGCGCGCAGGTGCTGGACGTGGGGTCAGTGGTTCCGGGCGCACGCGCCGCGGCAGTGCTGGCCCGGCCCACCGTCGTCCGCCTGCTCGAGGGGCACGGGTGGCTGCGGCGCGACGACCTGGCTCGACTGGTCGGCGTCGACCAACGCGGTCTCGATGCGTCGATGCGCGACGCCGTCGAGCGCGGTGACGCGGTGGTCGTCGGCGAGTGGTGGGCGCTTCCCGCCGACGTCGACGCACTGCGCGGCCGCGCCCGCGGCGCGGTGCTCGAGCATCACGCGACCGACGCGTTGTCACCCGGGCTCGAGCTCGGTGCGCTCGCCGCCGCGCTGCGCCGACCAACTGAGCAGGTGCGCGCCGCGCTCGAGGGTTGGGACATGCTCGTCGTGACACGCGGAATGGTGCACGCGCCGGAGCACGCGGTGACCGCGGCGGGGAGCGATGCCGGGCGCGCCCTCCTGGCCGAGCTCGACGCCACGCCGTTCTCGCCGCCCGCGCCGACCGATGCGGCACTCGCCCGCGCGCTCGTCCGCGAAGGCGCGCTCGTCGACGTCGACGGCATCCTGTTCACCAGCGATGCGATCGGGCGCGCCCGCGCGCTTCTGCGGCCCGCGCTGGTCGACGGCGGGTCGATCACGGTCAGCGACGCGCGCGCGCTCCTCGGCAGTACGCGGAAGTTCGTGATCCCGCTGCTCGAGCGGCTGGACCGCGAGGGCTTCACCCGGCGGCGCGGCGACGTGAGGATCGCCGGACCGCGGGTCGATGCGGGAGGCGATCAGCCGTAGCTCGCCTCGAGCAACCCTCGGCGTTCGTGCTCGTTCAGACCGCCCCAGATCCCGTGCGACTCCCCCACCCGCAACGCGTGGTCGAGGCACTCGCTGCGCACCGGGCACTGGCGGCAGATCGCCTTCGCCCGCGACTCACGGACGTCGCGGTCCTCGCGACGTTCGCTGCTCGAGGGCGGGAAGAACAGCGCGGTCTCCGGCCCCCGGCACGCCGCACGCGTGCGCCACGGTTGCAATGTGTGGACGGTCACGGACCCCCTCCCCCTTCAGAGTGTCTCGCGGCGCGGAACCTACTCCGGTCGCCCGGGACCTCACAAGCGGCCGATCCGCAGCCGCCGTCCGGGGCCGATCAGGTGCGGGGCTTGGCCTTCCGGTTCCGCGCCCGTTCGCGATAGTCCTGGGCCCCGCCCTCGGGCGGCTCGACCTCGAGCACGAGGCCCTCGACCGCCACCACCTTCACGGGCTCGCCGGCCTGGATCGGTGTGGCCCGGTTGGTGCGGGCCCGCCAGCGGGCGCCCCGGATCAGCACCACGCCGTCGGGATCCACCGCGACCTCGGCGGTGCCGTCCTCGCCGATCATGCCCTCGCGGCCCACCGTCGGCGTGGAGAAGCGCGATCGGATCATCGCGGTCATGCCGCCGAGCATGAACAACAGCGTCCCCACGATGACCACGAGGAACACCCACCACGCCGGCCGGAGTTGCGAGGCGCCGCCGTACAGGAACCACGAGCCGGTGACGAGCGAGGCCGTCCCGATGAACGTCCACGGGCCGAGACCGCCCGCCTGCACGTCGATGGCGAAGCCGAACATCGAGAGGAAGAGCAGCCCGAGCGCCCACCAGTGCACCGGGAGGTGGGAGAAACCCACGAACGCGCCGACGACGCACAGAGCGCCCACCAGCCCGGCCAGGCCGATGGACGCGGTGTAGAACTCGAAGACGATCAGCGCCAGGCCTGCGACGACCAGGAAGTACGCGATCGAGGGGCTGATCAGGCGGTGCAACAGCGAATCGCCGAGTCCGAGCCGATTGAACACCACGTCCTGGTTGGGTTGGCGCCGGCGGTCCTGACCGGTGCCGACCACCTTGGCGGTCGAGAGCCTCACCGGCCCCGCGGCGGTGGTGACGGTCTTGCCGTCGAGCTGCACGATGACCTCGCCGACGGTCGGCCGGACGCCGTTGGTGGCACCGACGCCGTGCGCGGCGGTCGAGCCCAGCCGCGCGCCGGCGAGCTTGCGGGCGCCGTCGGGGTTGCGACCGTTGCGGGCGGCCAGCACCGCCAGGCGGTCGGCCACTCCGGCGCGGGTGCTGGCGTCAGGGTCGTCGAGCCGCACCGGGTGCCCGGGCCCGGCGCCGGACCCGGGCGACACGAAGGCGAGGTGGGCGGCTTCGAGGAGGATGGTGGCGGCGCCCTTGGCGTCGGCGCCCGACGGGCCGACCCACACCGCGATCGGTACGCGCGAGCGGTTGATGGCGCGGACGACGGTCTCGATGTTCGTGTCGATCGCGCCCGACGACTTCAACTGCAGGATCAGGATCGTGGCGCGACTGTCGTTCGCTTCGTGGATGGCGTCGAGGATGAGCGAGACGTTGGGCGCGTCGAGGTAGCCCTCGACCTGGACGACGTCGATGCCGCGCCGGCCGACCGGCTTCGTCGCCGCGCCCGCCACCGCGTCGAGGGCGAGGAGCGAGCACGCGACCACGAGGACGAGGAACGCGATGCGGCGTCGCATCCGGTGCGCGATGAGGACTCCCGTAGCATCGGTGGGCATGGACCTCGAGCGCTTCTGCGCGGCCTCCCGGGTCGTGATCGTGGCGGGCAAGGGTGGGGTCGGCAAGACGACGGTGACCGCCGCGCTGGCCACCGCAGCGGCCCGCACGGGCATGAGCGTGCTGATCGTCGAGGTCGAGGGCAAATCGGGGCTCGCGTCCTGCTTCGGCGAGCCGGCGCTCACCTACGAGGAAGCGGAGCTCCGGCCGGGGGTGCGGGCGCGCACCCTCACTCCCGACGACGCCCTGCTCGAGTACCTCGACGACCACGGTATGCGACGGATCTCGAAACGGCTCAGTCGGTCGGGGGCTCTCGACGTGGTCGCCACCGCGGTCCCCGGCATGCGCGACATTCTCGTGCTCGGCAAGGTGAAGCAGCTGGAGCGGGCGAATGCCGCGGACCTGATCATCCTCGACGCGCCCGCCGCCGGGCACGCGGTCAGCTTCCTCCTCTCGGCGCGGGGACTGCTCGACGCAGTGCGCGTCGGCGCCATCAACCGCCAGGCGGCCGAGGTGGTCGAGCTCCTCGGCGACCCCACCCGCAGTCAGGTGCTGCTCGTGACCCTGCCCGAGGAGACCCCGGTCAACGAGCTGATCGAAACCGCGTACGCGGTCGAGGACCGCGCCGGCGTCGCGCTCGGCCCCATCGTGGTGAACAGCTGCGTCCCCCCACTCGGCACCGCCGGCGGTGCGCTCCGCCACGAGGACGGCGTGCGCGCCGATGCCGTCGCGCTCGGGCTCACGCTCGACGACGGCGAGGTGCGAGCGCTCGCCGACGCGGCCGCGTTCCGCGACGATCTCGCTGGGCGGCAAGCCGACCAGTGCGCGCGGCTCGCGGAGCGGCTCCCGCTCCCGCAGCTGCGGCTGCCCTTCTTCTTCACCGCCGACGTCGGGCCGGCCGAGATCGAGATCCTCGCCGACGAGCTGACCGCGGGCATCGCCAGCCTCGACGACGTGGCGGCCCGATGACCGCCCTCGCCGAGCTCGTCGACCAGCGCCACATCGTGATCTGTTGCGGGACCGGGGGCGTCGGCAAGACGACCACGGCCGCGACGCTCGCCATCGAGGGCGCGCGGCGCGGGCGCGACACCGTCGTCGTCACCATCGACCCCGCCAAGCGGCTCGCCAACACCCTCGGGCTCGAGTACCTCTCCAACTCGCCGCACGAGATCCCGCGCGACGTCTGGGATCCCGAGAGGGACGCCACGCCGGGCGGGCATCTGCACGCGCTGATGCTCGACACCGAGACCACGTTCGACCAGCTCGTCCAGACCTACGCGCTCGACGACGAGCAGGCGCAACGCATCCTCGAGAACCGCTTCTACCGCAACATCGCCGGCGCGCTCTCGGGCACGCAGGAGTACATGGCGATGGAGAAGCTGTACGAGCTGCACGACCGCGGCGGGTTCGAACTCATCGTGGTCGACACACCACCGACCCGTCATGCGCTCGACTTCCTCGACGCGCCCCGCCGGCTCACGCGGCTGCTCGACAACCGCGTCTTCCGCCTCCTCATGGTGCCGACCCGCACCACGCTACGGGTGGGCACGGTGGCGGCCCAGGCGTTCCTCCGCACCATCTCGCGGGTTGTCGGTACGGAGCCGGTCGACGACGTCGTCGCATTCTTCCGCGCGTTCGAGGGGATGGAGGAAGGCTTCCGCGACCGTGCGGCGGAGGTGATGCAACTCCTCGCCGCCGACGAGACCGCGTTCGTGCTGATCACGTCGCCGCGGCGGGACGCGGTGGAAGAGGCGGAGTACTTCGCACAACGGCTCGCCGACGGGGAGTTCGCGGTCGACGCGCTCGTGGTCAACCGAGTGCACATGCAGTACTGCGACGTGGCGCCGGACGTGCTGCGGACACGTGCGCTCGAGCTCGGCGCCGAGCCGGGCGACGCCGCGGCACGGCTCGCGCTGCGCTACGAGAACCTCGCCGAGTTCGTGGACGTCGCCGGCCGGGAACGGCGCGAGCTCACCGGGCTCGAAGAGCGCATAGGTGACGCGTCAGTGGCGCACGTGCCCGAGCTCGGCCACGACGTGCACGACTTCACCGCGCTCCGGGCGGTCGCCGACCACCTGCTGGCCGCGGGCTGAGCCCAGCGATCGAGACGCGTCGCTCACCTCGCGTGTCGGCGCTGCCGACAGCTGATACACCGCCTGTGAGGGTCCACCGCTGACTGGGCGGGAGGCCTGATCGTGGAGTGATGACTTCACGGGAGGTGTGTGGTGGCGCGGTTTGTTGGTGGTGATCTGCAGGCGCGTTTCATGGCTCGGGTGCGGGACGTCGATCCGCGCCGGTGTCTGGTGGTTCCGGTCGATGTCGGCAAGTGGTCGGCGATGGCGTTGGTGGCGGACCATCACGGCGAGGTGGTGAGGGCGCCGATGGAGTTCCGGCTTGACGAGCCGGGGGTGCGATGGCTGCTGTCGGCGATTGCTGACGCGGCGAGCGATGTCGACGCGGTGGTGTGCCGGGTGGGTGTCGAGTCGGCCGGTCACTATCACCGGACGCTGGTCGCTCGGCTGCGCGCTGATGGTGTGGAGGTGGTGGAGCTCAACCCTGCCGCGGTGAAGGAGGCGCGTTCTCAGCAGCTGCTGCGGCGGTTGAAGAGCGACGAACGCGACTTGGGCGCGATGGCGGAGCTGATGATTCGTGGCGCGGGTCGGCTTCCGCAGGTCCGTGACGACGCGATGGCGGCGCAGGTGGCGTGGGCCGCGCATCGACGGCGCAAAGTTGCTGCGCATGTCGCGCTGTCGAACCAGGTGCAGGGTCATCTCGATCTCGTGTTCCCCGGTCTGGGTGCGTGCTTCGACGGGATCCTTCAGACCAAGGCCGGCATGGTGATCGTTCGCGACTTGGCTGACCCGGACCGAATGCGGCGCCTTGGTTCTGAGGGTTTGCGACGCTTCGTTGCTCGACGAGGTGTCGTGCTTCGACGCGCCAAGGCCGAGCAGCTGATCGACGCGGCGAAGGTCGCGTTGCGGTTACCTCCCGCGGAGCGCGTCCCGATCGCAGCGCTGCTGGCCGCAGACGTCGCGCTGCTCGAGGCGATCGGCAACGAGATCCGTCACGCCGAGGACCAGCTCGCCAGCGTGCTCGACGCGACACCGGCTGGCGTGCTGGTTTCGCTGCCCGGTGTTGGCGTGGTCCGCGCCAGCGCGTATGGCGCGGCGATCGGAGATCCGTGGCGGTTCCCGAACGCTGGCGCCGCCTACCGCGCCTCGGGC
Organism: uncultured Actinomycetes bacterium; assembly: GCA_963819475.1. Lineage (GTDB taxonomy): Bacteria > Actinomycetota > Acidimicrobiia > IMCC26256 > DASPTH01 > DASUAS01. The sequence continues at coordinate 733,077 of CAWFWE010000004.1, read as the reverse complement.
CTCGTCCCGGCCGAGTACTCCTCTGCTGGTCGCCGCCGGGGCGGTCAGCACATCAGCCGTGAAGGATCCGTCGAGCTCCGCTCGGCCATCATCGAGCTCGGCCGCGGCCTTGCCGGCCACGTCGAAGACTTCGCCGCCTACCGGCGCCGGCTGCGCAGCAACGGCAAACGGCCCGCAGTCGCAGCCGTCGCCGTCGGTCACCGCGCCCACCGGCTCGCGTTCGCCATGCTCCGCAACCAACAGCCTTATGACCCGAAGCGATGGGCCGCCGCGGTGGCGGACGGGCCCGTCATGGCGAAGACCGGAGGCCGGCCCACCAGAACGACGTAACCCGCCCGCCGGCCATCACGATGGACCGACGGCATCACCCGACACAACCTCCCCTGTTCCGAGGCGAGCTCGACGGCGGGGGCCGGGAACGACGTCGTTACAGCTATGCAGCCCGACACCGGGACTGCGCCGCTAGCAAGACGCCCGGCCCCTCCCACCGAGCGAGTGCGCACGTGGTTGCCTGAGCCGCCCCCAGCGACGAGCTCGTGTATGTCAGCGAGCACCGCAGGGACGCCGCCCGCTCACCTCACGACCAGGAACAGAACCGCACCAGCAACGATCGCCGCATCACCGCGGCCTCTCGACCCCTTGACGAAACCGACGGTTGCTAGCGTTCGCCCCGATGAGCACGATCGTCGTCGCCGCCGACGCCCGGTGGGTGCGGGACCTGGTCAAGTCGGCCTGCACCGGCCCCGGCCAGGAGGTCCTCGAGGTCACCCGGGGCCAGGACGTGCGGACCGTCGTCGGCGAGCACAGCCCCGACCTGGTGATCCTCGACATGCAGATCGCCAACATGGGCGGTTTGGCGGTGACCATCGACCTTCGCCTCGAGAGCTCGGCCGGGCGGATCCCCGACGTGTCGATCCTGCTCCTCCTCGACCGCGAGGCCGACCGCTTCCTGGCCAAGCGGGTCGACGCCGACGCCGAGCTGGTGAAGCCCGTCGACCCCGGCACCTTGCGCCGCACCGTCGACCGGTTGCTGGCAAGGGAACCGGAATCGACCGTCGGATAGCATCACTGGTCCCCTTCGGGATGTAGCGCAGTTTGGTTAGCGCGCAGCGTTCGGGACGCTGAGGTCCCGGGTTCAAATCCCGGCATCCCGACCATCGAAGGTGCAGGCCAGCGGGGGTTCACGCCCCCGCTACTGCTTTGCCCGCACCATTGATGACCGATCGCTAGCCGGCCGAAGGTTGACCAATCGCAAGTATTTCGGCTTCGTCGCGGTGAAGTTGGCACCAGACCACTTTGCCGTCGAGCCGAGCGCGGGTACCCCAGCTCGATGCAATCGCGTTCACCAGCCGCAGACCTCGGCCCGACGTTCCCGCGCCGTCGATGCTGCGCATCACCGGACGCGCCGAGGAACCGTCGAAGACCTCGACACAGATGAAGGTCCTGTGGACGGCTATCTCCAGACGAATTGGTTGCCCGCCATGGATCACCGCATTCGCGACGAGTTCCGTGACGATCAGTCCGGTGTCCGCACTGAACTCGCGTGATCCCAGAGGTGCAACGAGCTCCAAGGCGTGTGAGCGCGCCAGCGCGGGACTCGACGCGTGGGTCTCCAGCGGGAGCGAGAGGGCGGGCCGCATGCTGAACCTCGTTCGCCACGGTGGCAGGAAACGGCGAACAGCTCGCGTCGAGCGAGGTCCAGGCCGGGCTCGAGCTATGCGTCAATCTCAAAGTCTTCCGCATTTGTACCGACGCCCTCCGCGCTTCAAACCAAGGTCGAACGGAGAATCGCTTTCGTCGGGGCCTTGCGCCGGCGTTTCCGGCGCGGTGCGCACGGGGCATAGGTCCCGAGCGGCCACCGTGCCAACGGGATCCGAATGGCGACGGAAGGTGGAGGTCGTGTCGTTCGTCACCGATGACACCGCCCGGGCGATCGATTCGTCACCGAAGCGCGCTCCGGGACCGGCGTCACGCGATTCAGGAGGGTGGCTTCGCAACAGCAAGCTCGGTCTTGTCTGCCTGGGCCTGTTCCTCGCCTTCTGGGCGGCAATGGCGCTCACTGGCTGGCAGGAGCACAACTCGGACCAGGTGACCCATGGCGAGACCGAGACCTCGTTCGGCGAGTACCTCACCACCGGGCACTTCTGGGAGGCATCGACCGAGAACTGGGAGAGCGAGTTCCTGCAGATGGGCGCGTTCATCCTCCTGACCATCTTCTTCATCCAGAAGGGATCACCCGAGTCGAAGCGCGCCGACGGCGACGAGGTCGACGAAGACCCCCGCGAGCACGCTGACGATCCCGACGCCCCCGGTCCCGTGAAGCAGGGTGGCCTTCGACTCCTGCTGTACGAAAACTCGTTGCTGATCGCGTTCTTGGCCTTGTTCTTGGCGTCGATCGCCCTCCACGCGATCAGCGGAGCCGCCGAGTACAACTCCGAGCTGAAAGCGCACGGCGCCGCGCCGATCAGCACGCTGCAGTTCGCGACAACCGCGGCCTTCTGGTTCCAGTCGTTCCAGAACTGGCAGAGCGAGTTCCTCGCCGTGGCTGCCATCGTCCTGCTGACCATCGTGCTCCGCCAGCGTGGGTCATCGGAGTCGAAGCCGGTCGCCGCACCTCACGATCAGACCGGCACCTGATTCGGGTCTGCACCCTCGACGGTCGTTGAACACCATCGCCCGAGTGCCGGCGCTCAGGTGGGCGGGCCGCGCTGCCGACGCGTCCTGCATGGGAGGCGACCGTCCCTCAGGACCGCATCGGATGCGATCGGTGCCGCTGCTCGCGATCGCGGTCGTCGCGCTCGTGGTATCCGGCGACGTCTCTGTGGCCGAGACGGCGTCGCCGGTCACGGTGCAGCACGTCACCGTCGACGTCGACCGGAGCGTGGGGGCGATGTTCGGCGGCCGGGTCGACGTCCAGGCGCGGTTTCGCGTGGCCAATACGGGCGCGGCTCCGGTCACACCCGTCGTGCGCATCCGTGTCGAGTCGCAGATCGGCGGCGGTGTTCGCAGCGCGCCGACGTCGCTCGGACCGCTGGCGCCCGGCGCTCACGTCCGGGTCACCCGCACCATCCGCTCGGTTCTGCCGTTCGGCAGCGTGCGCGTCGTCGTGAGCGTCCGGGCCGACGGGCGCACGACGACGGCGACCACCTCGATGGCGGTCGTCCCATGGCTGCTCGTGCTCGTGGCGCTCGTGGCCGCCGCGGGCGGTCTGGCGCTCCGGGCCCGCCGGCGGCACCGCCGAGCGCCCAGCCCGTCATGAGCAGCCGAGCGCCCGCCGGAGCTTGACCAGGTTGTCGTCCATCACGCTCACGTAGTCCGCGCCGTGGTGGAGCTCGGTGTCGGTGAGCCCTTCGAGCGGGTTCAGCGTCTCGGTCTTGACGCCCGCTTCCCGAGCGAGCGTGTCGGCGATCCGGGGCGAGACGAGGTCCTCGGTGAACACCACCGTGACGCCCAGGCGCTTCACCAGGTCGGCGAGCTGCCCGAGCCGCTTGGCGTCGGGTTCGGCGTCGGGTGCGAGCCCGGCCACGCCTTCCTGGCGCAGCCCGTAGCGCGCGGCCAGATACCCGAACGCCTCGTGCCCGGTGACGAGAACCTTCCGCTGGCAGGTCACGAGACCCTCGGCGTAGCGCGTGTTCAGCGCCGCGAGCTCGGCCAGGAATCGCTGCGCGTTGCGCGCGTACACCGCTCGTCCCTTCGGATCCACCCGCGTGAGCTCACGCCGGACGGTGCGCACGATCCCCTCCATCCGCACCGGGTCGAGCCAGATGTGCGGATCCTTGGTGCCGGGGCGCAGCAGGGACACCGTGGCACCGTCGCGTTGTCCCGCCGCCTTCTCGACCGCGGGCTGGAACCCCTGACCGAGGTCGACCACGAGGTCGGCGTCGAGGATCTCGTCGATCTGGTCGGGGTTGAGCTCGAGGTCGTGCGGTTCGACGCCCGCGGGCGTGAGGTTGGTGACGTCGACCCGGTCACCTCCGACGCGCTGCGCCGCGTACGCGACCGGATAGAAGGCGGCCACCACGGACCGCTTCGAGGTCGCAGCCGCGACCCCGGGCACGAGGCCGAGCACGAGCGCGGCCGCCACCCCCGTCGCGACCCCGCGCCCGGCCTTCCTGAGAATCATTCTCAGTAGAATAGACGACGGTCAGGCGCGCACGTCCAGCGCGGCGCGAACCGCCGCCATGCGCTCGGGGACGACGTGCCACCACACCCATCGGCCGCGCCGCTCGCCGACGATCAGTCCGGCGTCGGCGAGGACCCGCGTGTGGTGCGACACCGTGGGTTGCGCCTTGCCGAGTGGATCCTGCCGGTCGCACGAGCAGATCTCGCCGGCATCGGCCACCAGGCTCAGCAGGCGCAGGCGGACCGGGTCGGCGAGAGCCGCGAAGACCTGGGCCAGGTCCTGGGCCTGGGCCTCGGCGAGGGGCTCGCCGAGCACCGACGGGCAGCACACCTCGAGGTCGTCGCTCACGGCCACGCCCGGTCGCTCCACCGCTCGCTCCCTCCACTTGCCGCGTCCCTCGGGCCGCCGTCCGTCAGATTGACATGTATCGATGGATCTGCGACACTCGATCAATCGATCACCGTCAATGTACCGGGAGCGCCGCATGAGCCGCGTCCAGCTCGCCCTCAACGTGTCGAACCTCGACGACGCCGTCGCCTTCTACTCGAAGCTCTTCGCCACCGAACCGGCCAAGGTGCGCCCCGGGTACGCGAACTTCGCCATCGCCGAGCCGCCCCTGAAGCTGGTGCTGTTCGAGGGCCACGGGGAGCCGGGCACCCTCAACCACCTCGGCGTCGAGGTGGAAACGACCGACGGGGTCGGCGCCGCGCAGGCCCGGCTCACCGGCGCCGGGCTCGCGCCCGCCGGCGAAGACGCGGTCACGTGCTGCTACGCGGTGCAGGACAAGGTGTGGGTCGACGGACCCGACCGCGAGCCGTGGGAGATCTACACCGTGCTCGCCGACGCCGAGGCGCCGCTCGCGTCGACGGGATCGTGCTGCGAGGGCGCGCCGGAGACCGCCGCTCGCTGCTGTTGACCGACCGGTGGAGCTCGATCTCGGCCGGCGGGCCACCGCCGAGGGCGTCGGCACCGCGTTCCTGGTGGCGATCGTCGTGGGGTCCGGGATCGCCGCGCAGAGGTTGTCGCCCCACGACGTCGGGCTCCAGCTCGCCGAGAACGCGGTGGCGACCGGCGCCGGCCTGGTCGCGCTGATCCTGGCCTTCGGTCCGGTCTCGGGCGCGCACTTCAACCCGCTCGTCACCGTGGCCGACCGCCTCCTCGGCGGCACCACGACGCGCGACGCCGGCGTCTACGTGGTCGTACAGGTCCTGGGCGCGTGCGCGGGTGCGATGGTCGCCAACCTGATGTTCGACCTGCCCGCCATCGACGTGTCCACGCACACCCGGTCGTCGGGCGCGCTCTGGCTGGGTGAAGCGGTGGCGGCGTTCGGGCTGTTGCTCGTCGTCCTCGGGGTCGTGCGAGCCGGCTGGCCGTGGGCGGCCGCGTTCGCGGTGGGGGCGTACATCACGGCGGCGTACTGGTTCACGTCGTCGACGAGCTTCGCCAACCCGGCCGTCACCGTCGGCCGCATGCTGAGCAATACGTTCGCCGACATCGCGCCGTCGAGCGTGCCGATGTTCGTGGTGATGCAGGTCGTCGGTGCACTGGCCGCGGTGGCCCTGGCGCGCTACCTCTTCCCCGGGCTTCCCGCCGCCGATCTCGTCGTCCCGCACGAGTCAGCCGGACCGACGTGAGCACCTCCCCCGCACCGGGCGTGCTGTTCCTCTGCGTGCACAACGCGGGCCGGTCGCAGATGGCCCTCGGGTGGTTCGAACACCTGGCCGACGGACGCGCCACCGCGTGGTCGGCCGGCTCGGAGCCCGCCGACACGGTGAACCCGGCCGCGGTCGCGGCGATGGCAGAGGTCGGCATCGACATCGCCGGTCAGGTGCCGCAGCCGTGGACCGAGGCCATGCTCGAACGCACCGACGTCGTCGTGACGATGGGCTGTGGCGACGCGTGTCCGTTCGTGCCCGGGGTTCGCTACGAGGACTGGCCGCTCGACGACCCGGCCGGACTCGGCGTGGACGCGGTGCGCCCGATCCGCGACGAGATCGGTCGCCGCGTGCGCGATCTCCTCGAACGACTGACGACGACTCGGAGCTGAACCGACGACGTGTGCAAGGCTGCTCCGATGCCCGAGGAAGTCTTCACGGCCGATCCCGGACCGTTCGCCGACGTCGAGAGCCGCCACACGAGTGACTACTTCCTGCTCGGGTTGCAGCAGCAGATGGTGCAGCTCACGGGCCAGGCCGACCTCAAGGGCAGCATCATCATCACGGCGGCGTCGATCGTCGTCAGCGTGAGCGCGACACAGTTCAGTGACCCCGACCTGCGCTGGAGCCTGGTCACCTTGGTGGCATTCTCGCTACTCGCGCTGCTGAGCTCGATCCTGGCCGTGTTCCCCAAGTTCAAGATTCACCCCGAACCCGGCGACGAGCTGCCGGACGGCTTCAACCCTTTCTTCTTCGGTCACTTCTCGCAGATCAGCAAGGCGCGGCATGGTGAAGTGATGGCCGAGGTCCTCCGCAACGAGCACACGACGTACCGGGTCATGGTCGAAGACATCTACGACCAGGGCGTGTACCTGCTCGAGAACAAGTACCGGTTCCTCCGCTTCAGCTACGCGGCCTTCCTCGTCGGTTTCATCGCCGCCGCGACGCAGTTGACCATCACCGTCATCGTCACGTAGGGGCGCGAGCATCGTCGGATGCCCGAATCGCCCGCCGAGCGACGACGCCACTTCAACCGCCAGGACTATGCCGAGCGCTTCGCACGCGGCGACAGCTACGGCCTGCTGCTGAGCCTGCTCGTGGTGCTCTACCTGGTCATCGCCGTGGCCGACCATCGCAGCCTCTGGGGTCGTTTCTTCATCAGCGTGCTCCTCGGCGCGGTGCTGCTCCTCGCCTTCCACACGTCGCACGTCCGGGCCCGGGGCCTGGCGATCGGAGTGGTGCTGGTCGTCATCGCCGACACCTCGAACCTGCTCCAGGCGCTGTTCGACCGCCAGGGCAGCGACGGCTCCACCTTCATCATGTTCGTGCTCGTGCTGGTGGCGCCGGTCGTGATCCTCAACCGGATCATCCGGCACGAGACGGTCGGGCTGGAGACCATCCTCGGCGCGATCTGCGTCTACGTGCTGATCGGCATCGCCTTCGCCGGCATCTACGCCGGGGTCAACGACAGCGAGCCGACCGGGTTCTTCGCCCAACAGGTGACGCCCAACAACGTCGACTATCTGTACTTCTCGTTCGTGACCATCACGACCGTCGGCTACGGCGACCTCACCGCCGGCACGAGCACGGGGCGGGTCCTGGTGACGTTCGAGGCCCTGATCGGGCAGATCTTCCTCGTCACCCTGGTGGCGCGCCTGGTGAGCATGTACGGCGTGAGTCGCCGACCGACGCGCGGGTCCCGACGACTCAAACTCAGACGAGCAGTAGCTCGGCGAGCTGCACCGCGTTGAGGGCCGCGCCCTTGCGCAGGTTGTCGCCGGTGACCCAGAGGTCGAGGGTGTTGGCCTGCGAGGGGTCCTCGCGCAGCCGACCGACCAACACCGGGTCGATGCCCGCACCTTCGAGCGGGGTGGGGTGGCCGCCGCCGCCGTCGACGAGCTGCACGCCGGGTGCGGTCGCGAGGAGGTCGACCGCGTCGGCGCGCGACAGCGGCTGCACGAACTGCACGTTGGCGGTCATGGCGTGCCCGACGTACACCGGCACGCGCACGCAGGTCGCGGTGGCGCGGAGCTCGGGCGCGTGGAGGATCTTGCGACTCTCGCGCACCAGCTTCCACTCCTCGCTCGTGTAGCCGGCGTCCTTCACCGATCCGGCGAGCGGGATCACGTTGCCGGCGATCGGGCGGTCCCACACGTCGCCCGCTTCGAGCGCGCCGGCATGGGTCGCCGCCCGTGCGTAGCGGTCCATCTGGCCCGCGCCCTTCGTCCACTGCTCGTCGAGCTCGTGCATGCCGGGCTGCCCGGCACCCGAGACCGACTGGTACGTGGACACGACCATGCGCTCGATCCCGGCGGCGCGATGCAACGGCGCCAGTGCGGTGACGAGCACCATCGTGGTGCAGTTGGGACACGACACGATGCCCTTGGGCAGGTCGTGCACGTCGTCGGGGTTGACCTCGCTCACCACCAGCGGCACGTCGTCGTCGGTGCGGAAGGCGGCGGAGTTGTCGACGACGCGCGCGCCGCTCGCCACTGCGCGTGGAGCCCACTCCAGTGCCAGCGGGTCGTCGACGTCGATGACGACGAGGTCGAGCCCGTCGAAGCAGCCGTCGGTGAGCACCTCGCACGTGACCTCTCGGTCGCCGAACGGCAGTGCCCGCCCTTGCGAACGGGGCGAGGCGTAGGCGCGCAGCTCGGTGACGGGGAACGCCCGCTCCTCGAGCAGCCGCAGCATCTCGGTGCCGACCAGGCCGGTGGCCCCGACCACACCCACTCTCATGGCGCGGCGCCCTCGAGCTCGAACGCGGTGTGCAGCGCCCGTACTGCGCGCTCGACGTCGTCCTCGTGCACCACGCAGGAGATGCGGATGGTCGACGTGGAGATCATCTCGATGTTGACCTGCTCGGCGGCGAGGGTCTCGAACATCTGTGCCGCGACGCCGGGGTTGGTCTTCATGCCCGCGCCCACGAGCGACACCCGCCCGATGGCGTCGTCGAAGTTGGCACCGCCGGCGTCGATCTCGACGACCATCTTGTCGACGATCTCCATCGTGCGGGTGAGCTCGTCGCGAGGGATCGTGAACGAGATGTCGGTGTGGCCGTCGGTCGACACGTTCTGTTCGATCATGTCGACGTTCACGTTCTCGTTGGCCAACGCCCGGAACAGCTTCGCCGCGATGCCGGGACGGTCGGGCACCCGGAAGATGGTGACCTTCGCCTCCGACGTGTCGTGGGTGACCCCCGAGATGATCGGCGCTTCCATACCTGGCTCCTCTTCCTTCACCCACGTGCCGGTCTCCCACGTGAAGCTCGACCGCACGTGGACCGGCACGCCGTAGTTGCGCGGCGAACTCGACCGACCGGAGCGCGAGCACCCGCCCACCGGTCGCCGACATCTCCAGCATCTCGTCGTAGGACAGGCGCTCCAGCCGACGGGCGTCGGGCACGATGCGGGGATCGGCGGTGTACACCCCGGCGACGTCGGTGTAGATCTCGCAGACGTCGGCCTCGAGGGCCGCCGCCAGCGCGACGGCGGTGGTGTCGGAGCCGCCCCGGCCGAGGGTGGTGATGGCCCGCTCGGTGGACACGCCCTGGAACCCGGCGACGACCGCGACGTTGCCGCCGGCCAGCGCCTCGCGCAAGCGGTCGCCGCGGATCTCCAGGATCTTGGCCTTGCGGTGGGCGGTGTCGGTGACGATCCCGGCCTGGGACCCGGTGAACGAGACCGCCGCCTCGCCCTGGTCGATGATGGCCATGCACAAGAGCGCGATCGAGATGCGCTCCCCCGAGGTGAGCAGCATGTCCATCTCACGCGCGGTCGGGTCGCGCGACACCTCGTGGGCCAGCCGCTCGAGGTCGTCGGTGGTCTTGCCCATGGCGGAGACGACGACCACGACGTCATCGCCCGCGCGGCGGGTGCGCACGATGTGCTCCGCCACGGCGCGGATCCGGTCGGGGTCGGCGACGGACGTGCCGCCGAACTTCTGCACGAGCAGGCTCACGGCGGGCAATGGTACCGGGAGGCTCGCCCGATCCTGCCTCCGCATTCCACGTCGGTAGACTCCCCCGCCGTGCCCAAGGCCACCAAACGCGAGCGCCAGCGCCAGAACCGTGACGCCCGCAGGCAGGCGATGCAGGAGGCGGAGAAGCGCAAGAAGCGCAACCGCACGATCCGCAACCTCTCGCTGCTCCTCATCCCTCTCGTCATCATCTTCGTCATCATCCAGCTGACGAACAGCGACGACAGCGGCAGCAGCTCGGCGGGGGCGACGAAGAACGGCTGTTCCACCAAGGTCCCGCCGAAGCCCACCACGACGACCCTGAGCGCGGCGCCGGCGATGTCGATCGACCCGACGAAGCAATACACCGCGGCCATGCAGACGAGCTGCGGCGACATCACGATCGCGCTCGACCCGGCCGCCGCCCCGCAGACCGTCAACAGCTTCGTGAACCTGGCGGAGAAGGGCTTCTACGACGGCACCCTCTTCCATCGGATCGTCACCGACTTCGTCGACCAGGGCGGCGACCCGACCGGCACCGGGAACGGAGGCCCCGGGTACCAGTTGCCCGACGAGCCCCCGGCCGACGGCTACAAGGCGGGTTCGGTGGCGATGGCCAATGCCGGCACCGGCACGACCGGCTCGCAGTTCTTCCTCGTGGTGAGCGACACCGGTGCCCAACAGCTCGGGACCGCGCCGCCGTACAAGTACTCGGCCCTCGGCACCATGGACGCCGCGGGGTTGAAGGTGGCGGAGAAGATCAACTCGTTCGGCGCGGCCGATTCGGCCGGTACCCCGACCCAGAAGGTCTACGTCCTCGGCGTGAAGATCACCGAGGGGTCGGGGGGGACGAGCACGACCGCGGCGCCCACCACGGCGGCGCCGTAGGCGCGACTTGACGCGCGAGGTTAGGGTCCCTTAACCTTGCGGACGTGTACGTGTGCCATTGCCGGGCGGTGACCGACCACGTGATCGAAGACGAGGTCGCGCGGGGCGCCACCTCGATCGAGGAGCTGACCGTCCGCTGTGGCGCGGGCGCCGAGTGCGGCGGGTGCTGGCCGGCATTGCAGGAGCTGCTCGAGCACCACTCGCTGCTCCACCGATCCCGTGAGCTCGTCGACGTCCGCCGCTAGCCTCGGCGCATGCGACGAGACGCCGAGATCACCGAGCTGCTGAACGAGGTCCTCACCGCCGAGCTCACCTCGGTGAACCAGTACTTCGTCGACTACAAGATGCTCGACAACTGGGGCTACGAGCCGCTCGCCCAGCACTACCGCGACGAGTCGATCGACGAGATGAAGGACGCCGACGAGCTGATCGGCCGCATCCTCTTCCTCGAGGGCGTCCCCAACCTCCAGCGGCTCGCCACGGTGCGCGTGGGTGAGTCGGTCCCGGAGAAGCTGCAGCTCGCGCTCGACCTCGAGTACGAGTCGATCGAGCGGCTCAACCGCGGCATCGCCCGCTGCCTCCAGCTCGGCGACAACGGCACCCGGGAGCTGCTCCAGGACATCCTGGAGGGTGAAGAGGCGCACGCCGACTGGCTCGAGACCCAGCTCGGTCTCGTGGCGAAGCTCGGCGAGACGCACTACCTCGCGCAGAACCTGCGGAGCTAGCGAGCGACCCGTGGATCAGGCGGGGAGGCCCGCGACCGCGTCGCCGGTGGTGTAGGTCGGCGTCCCCTCGATGCCGTAGAGCGTGACCGTGCCGGCCCCGGCGACGTTCCAGCCGTCGGCACTCTTGATGAGCGCGGTTTCCTCGTCGACGCCGGCGAGCACCGCCGCGCGTGGGAGCAGGTCGATCGAGCGCTCGCGCAGGTGGTTGGCGGCGCTCCCGTGGTACGGGAACACGGCGAGGTTCTTCACCACTCCGAGGCCGACGGTGTACGCGCCCCCACGGGGATCGACCATCGGATCGCACAGCAGGGTCGCGCCCGCGCCCGAGGCCGCCAGCACCCCGCCGCCCTGGTAGGCGGCGACGAGCGCGTCGAAGAGCACCGAGCCCTTGAGCACCGAGCGCAGGTGCAACGGTGAACCGTCGGCGAGGTACACGAACCGGGCCGCGCGCACGAGGGCGGCAAGGGCGGCGTCCTCGGCCTCGGCGCGGTGCAGCACGGGCAGGGTGCGGGCGGTCGCGCCCAAGCCGGCGAAGTACTCGGCGGCGCGGTCCTCGACCCGCTCGGGGTGCTCGAACGCGGCCGCGGTGGGGAGCACCAGCACCTCCTCGGCGCCGCTCCGGGCCAGGAGGTCGGCGTCGAATTCGCGTGCGCCCGGGCTCCACTCCCCGCCGCCCACCAGCGCGAGCGAACCGGCGGCACGGCGCGGGGTCATGGCGGCGGAGCCTACTGGCGGGGCCCGATGCCGCCCGATGACGCCAGGGAAGTTACCGCGCGGTAACCTGGCTCCCTTTCCGGACGTGGGGGGCATGATGGGCGTGAAGCGGATCGGCGTGGTCGGCTCGGGGATCATGGGCGCGGGGGTGGCCGAGGTCGCGGCGCGATCCGGCTTCGAGGTGGTGCTCCGCAGCCGCACGCAGGCGGGCGCCGACGCCATGCTCGGTGGTCTCGACGCCTCCCTCGCCCGCCAGGTGAAGAAGGGCCGGCTCGAGGAAGTCGTCGCCACCGAGGTGCGCGACCGGGTCAGTGGGGTCAGCGCGCTCGCCGAGCTCGCCGCCTGCGACCTCGTGCTGGAATCCGTGGTCGAAGACCTCGCGGTCAAGCAGGACCTCTTCGGCGAGCTGGACCGCGTGCGCGCGCCCGGCGCCATCCTCGCCACCAACACGTCGACCCTGCCGGTCGTCGAGCTGGCGATGGTCACCGAGCGCCCCGATCGGGTGTGCGGCATCCACTTCTTCAACCCGGCGCCGGCGATGTCGCTCGTCGAGGTGATCCCCGCGATCACGACCTCCGACGCCACGCTCGACGAGGCCCGCGCCTTCGTCGTCGCGTGCGGCAAGACCGCGGTGACGGTGAAGGACCAGGCCGGGTTCGTGGTGAACGCGTTGCTGTTCCCGTACCTGAACAACGCAGTGAGGCTGTTCGACGCCGGGGTTGCCTCGCGTGACGACATCGACACCGCCATGAAGGGCGGCTGCAACTTCCCGATGGGCCCGCTCGAGCTGCTCGACCTCGTCGGCCTCGACACCAGCCTCGCCATCCTCGACGCGCTGTACGCCGAGTTCCGGGACCCGAACTTCGCGCCGGCGCCGCTGCTGAAGCGCATGGTCGCCGCCGAGCGCCTCGGGCGGAAGTCGGGCGGCGGCTTCTACGACTACCCGCGCTGAGAGGTTCCGGTCCGCCCTCTCCGGTGGGGGAGAATGTGACCGTGCGCGACCAGCCCTGGTTGATGCGGACGTACTCCGGGCACTCGTCCGCGCGCGCGTCCAACGAGCTCTACCGGTCCAACCTGGCCCGGGGCCAGACTGGCCTCTCGGTCGCGTTCGACCTGCCCACCCAGACCGGGTACGACGCCGACCACCCCCTCGCGGCGGGCGAGGTCGGGAAGGTCGGCGTCCCGGTCCCGTACCTCGGCGCGATGCGGACCCTGTTCGAGGACATCCCGCTCGACGAGATGAACACGTCGATGACCATCAACGCGACCGCGATGTGGCTCTTCGGCATGTACGTCGCGCTCGCCGAGGAGCGGGGCGTCGATCCGGCGCGGTTGGCCGGCACCACACAGAACGACATCGTGAAGGAGTACTTGTCGCGCGGTACGTACATCTTCGGTCCCGAACCGTCGCGCCGGCTCACCGTCGACCTCGTGTGCCACGCGGTGCGCCACGTGCCGAAGTGGAACCCCATCAACGTCTGCTCGTACCACCTGCAGGAAGCCGGCGCCACGCCGGTCGAGGAGGTCGCGTACGCGCTCGCCACCGCGATCGACGTGCTCGACGCGGTGCGCGAGTCGGGTCAGGTGAGCGACGAAGAGTTCCCCGAGGTCGTCGGGCGCATGTCGTTCTTCGTGAACGCGGGCATCCGCTTCGTCGAGGAGATGTGCAAGCTGCGCGCCTTCGGCGTGCTGTGGGACCGCATCACCGCCGAGCGCTACGGCGTGGTCGACGACAAGCTCCGCCGGTTCCGCTATGGCGTACAGGTGAACTCGCTCGGGCTCACGGAGGCGCAGCCGGAGAACAACGTGCAACGCATCGTGCTCGAGACGCTCGGTGTCACCCTGTCGAAGGGCGCGCGCGCCCGCGCCGTGCAGCTCCCGGCGTGGAACGAGGCGCTGGGGTTGCCGCGACCGTGGGACCAGCAGTGGTCGCTGCGGATCCAGCAGGTCCTCGCGTTCGAGACCGACCTGCTCGAGTATGACGACATCTTCGCCGGGTCGCACGTCGTCGAGGCCAAGACCGTCGAGCTCGCGGAGGCGGCGGAGGCCGAGCTGGAGTGGGTGCTCGACGGCGGCGGGGCCTTCGCCATGATCGACGCCATGAAGCAGCGCCTGGTGCAGAGCAACGCCGAGCGGTTGCGCCGCATCGAATCGGGCGAGATCACCGTCGTGGGAGTCAACCAATTCGTCGAATCCGCCGATTCACCACTCATGGAGTCGCTCGACGGAGAACGCAGCATCCTGGTGGTCGACGAGCAGGCCGAGCGGGAGCAGCTCGCGCTCCTGGACGAGTGGCGCGCCGGCCGTGACGCCGACGCCGTCGCCCGCGCCCTCGACGCCGTGCGGGAGACCGCCCGCGGCACCGACAACCTCACGCCGGCGACGATCGAGCTGGCACGCACCGGCGGCACCGTGGGCGAATGGGCCGGCGCGCTCCGCGACGTGTTCGGCGAGTACCGCGCCCCGACCGGGGTCGGCGGCGTGCGGGCTCCGGTGGGCGAGGCGATGGTCGCGGCGCGTGCGCGCGTGCACGACCGCGCCCAGGCGCTCGGCCGTCCGATCCGGATCCTGGTCGGCAAGCCGGGGCTCGACGGCCACTCCAACGGCGCCGAGCAGATCGCGGTAGCGGCGCGCGACGCGGGCATGGAGGTCGTCTACCAGGGCATCCGGTTGACGCCCGAGCAGATCGCGGCCGCCGCGCGCGACGAGGACGTCGACCTGGTCGGCCTCTCCGTGCTCTCCGGATCGCACCGCAAGCTCGTACCCGAGACCTTGGCACTCCTCCGGGCCAACGGCGTCGACGCACCCGTCGTCGTCGGCGGCATCATCCCCGAAGCCGACCGCGACGCGCTCCTCGCCGCCGGGGTGGCGCGCGTCTACACGCCGAAGGACTTCCGGGTGAGCGACATCGTCGCCGAGCTGGCCGAGCTGGTGACTGTTCCCTCGTGATGCAGGCACCGATGCAGGGCAACGACCACCGCGGCGTCGCAGCGTGCGCAGTGCTCGCGGTGGTCGCGGTGATCCTCGGGATCACCGCGGTCGTCGCCGACGAGGCGACGCTCGGGCTCGCGGCGGCGGTGGTGGGCGTCGCCGCCGCCGGCGTCGGCGCGCTCGTCGACGTCCGCCGCAGCCGCGCCGAGGACTCGCTCTGGGAGGCGCGGTCGCAGGCCCGTCGCCTACGCCGGCAGCTGGAGACGTTGCAGGTCGCGGTGGCCGAGGAGCATCGGTTGGCGTCCGCGCGGGCGGCGCAGGTCGAGCTCCCCGAGGGGACCGACACCGCCGACTGGGAGATCGACCCGGTGTCGGGGCTGCTCCGCGAGCGTCACCTCCCCGTCCTGCTCCAGCAGGTGGTGGCGGCGGCCCGCCGCAAGGTGCTGCCCGTGTCGGTCGTCTTCTGGGAGCTCGACGGCCTGCAGGCGGCGCCGCTCGAGGTGCGAGAGCAGGCGCTCACCGCCCTCGGCGCGGTGGCGTGGCGGACCTTGCGCGAGAGCGACACCGTGTTCCGGGTGGGCGACGGCGTCGCGGTCGCGGTGCTCGTCGACACCGCCGAGCCCGGCGCGCGCATGGTCGCCGATCGGGTGCGAGAAGCGCTGCGCGCCAGCCCGGTGGGCGACTCGCTGACGGTGTCGGCCGGCATCGCCTGCTACCCGAGTCACGCGCTCGATGCAGCCGAGCTCGTGGCCCGCGCCGGTCATGCGCTCGAGCAAGCGCGGGGTGCCGGGCACGCGCGCGACCACATCGCGGTCGCGGACCAGGCGGTCTGAGCTACTCGCGGTAGAAGGCCGCGATCTCGCTCGCGTACTTGGCCGCGATGCCGCGGCGCTTCAACTTCATCGTCGGGGTGAGCTCCTCGGAGTCGGGCTGCCACTCGTCCGGGAGCACGGTGAACGCGCGCACCGCCTCCGCGTGGGAGAAGCGCTCGTTGGCGACGTCGACCTCGCGCGCGACCTCGGCCCGGACCAGCGGGTCCTCCGCCAGTTCGGCCAGCGTCGAGCCGGTCGCGCCGTGGCCGGCCGCCCACGCGGGCACGACGTCGGGATCGAGCACGAGCAGCGCGGCGAGGAAGGGCTCGCCGTCGCCCACGACGCACGCCTGGCCGATCAGTGGTTGCGCCCTCAGCGCGGCCTCGAGGTTCGCGGGTGACACGTTCTTGCCGCCCGCGGTGATGATGACCTCCTTCTTGCGGTCGACGATGCGCAGGTAGCCCTCGCCGTCGAGCGTGCCGATGTCGCCGGTGTGGAGCCAGCCGTCGGCGTCGAGCGCCTCGGCGGTGCGCTCCGGATCGTCGAGGTACCCGCGGAAGACGTTGCCGCCACGGCCGAGGACCTCGCCGTCGTCGGCGAGCCGCAGCTCCATGCCGGGGATGGCGCGCCCCACCGTGCCCGGCTTCACCCGCACCGGGTCCCAGGTCATCGGCCCGGTCGACTCGGACAGGCCGTACAGCTCCGACAGCGGCACCCCCGCGCCGCGGAAGAACTGGAGCACCTCGACGGGGATGGGCGCGGCCGCGGTGATCGCGATCCGCAGCTCGTCGAGTCCCAGCAGCTGCCGGGCCGGCCGCAGCGACTCGGCGTCGACGCGTTCGTACTCGGCGGCCAGCTCGACGGACAGCGCCTCGCCGCGCGCGGTGCTCCGCGACACGCGCGCCGACCTCGAGCGCCTGCGCGAACACCTCGGCGCGACCGGGATCGGCCGCGAGCACGGCGTGCACCGCGCTGTGGATCTTCTCGAACGTGCGTGGCACACCGAAGAGGATCTGCGGTCGCGTCTCGGCGAGCATCGCGCCGAGGAGACGGATGTCAGCGCACGTCGTCACTTCGTAGGCGAACGCGATCCCGCCGTAGTGGGTGGTGATGCGTTCGGCGATGTGGGCCATCGGGAGGTACGACACGATGCGTGAGCGGTCGGGCGCGAAGCCGAGTGCCGCGCGGAGGCTGTCGACCGTCCAGCAGACGTTGCGGTGATCGAGCATCACGCCCTTGGGCGGTCCCGTGGTGCCCGACGTGTAGATGATCGTGGCGAGGTCGTCGGGCGCGGCGGTGGCGGCCGCCCGCTCGAGGTCGAGGGGCGCGCCGACGAGCAGGTCGTCCCACTGCTCGATGCCGGGGTGGTCGACGGGTTCGATGACGACGACGTGACGCAGGCCGGGCAGGTCGGCCCGGGCCTCGAGGATCCGCGCCAGGTACCCGGCGTCCTCCACGATGGCGACCGACGCCCGGGCATGACCGGCGACGTACCGGATCTGGTCGGGCGACGACGAGTTGTAGATCGAGATCGGCGTCGCCCCGAGCAACAGGACCGCCATGTCGGCGACGTGGAACTCCGGCCGGTTGCCGATGAGCATCACAACCCGGTCCCCGTGGGCCACGCCGAGCCCCGCGAGGGCGGCGGCGAGCCGGGTGGCCCCGTCTGCGTAGTCGCCGAAGGTCAGCTGGCGGAAGTCGTCGCCGGCCATCCCGCGGATCGCCACCTCGCCGTGCCGTTGCCCGACGGTGGCGAGGAACCGGGCCGGGATCGTGTCTTCCACGGGCGTCACGTTATCCACAAGTGGAGGTGGAGAACTGGCCTGCGCGGGTGGAAAACCTCGCGGAGATGGGGAATACTGGCGGGCAGCTCGTCCCGAGGAGATCGTTGGGGCACCGCCGCCGTGCGGGCTTCTCTACGCCGACTCTCCTCGGGACGAACTCGCGTGCGGGCTCAACAATCCCGCGCCCCCCGCCGATACACGGACATGCAGTTGCGCCGCGCACTCGTCGCGGGTGCGCTGGTCACTGCTTTCCTCGTCCCCGCCACCGCGGGATTCGCCCAGGAGTCGCCGTCGACCACCACCTCGTCGACGACCACCAGCACCACGAGCACCACCGCACCGTCCACGAGCGCGCCGTCCACGAGCGCGCCGTCCACGAGCGCGCCCGGCTCGACCACGGCGAAGCCCGATCCCGACGCCTTCGCCGCCCTCGCCAACCAAGTCAGCCAGAACCAGGCGATGCTCACGCAGCTCACCGCCCAGGTCGCGGAGGCCACGCAGAAGTTGGCCGCGCTCGGCGCCGAGATCGACGCCACGCAGCAGAAGCTCGACGCCACCCGCGCCGAGATGGCCCGGCTCAAGCAGATCGTGCGCGACCGCGCCGCGTACATCTACCAGCACGCCGACACGCCGAGCACCGCGGTGGTCGACATCCAGCACGTCGTCGACATCACCGCGGGCAAGAAGTACGCGGAGTCGGCGACGCAGACCGACGGCACGAAGATCAGCGACTTGTCGCGCGTCTCCGCACAGCTCGACCAGCACCGCGCGGAGCTGGAGAACGCGCGCGCGCAGCAGGAACAGGAGAAGGGTCGCCTCGACGAGGCGAAGGCCGCGCTCGAGGCGCTGACCGCGCACCAGAAGAAGCTGCTCGACCAGGCGGGCGCGGTACCGGTGATGGGTGACGCCGAGCTCACCGCGGCCGAGATCACCGTGTGGTTCGAGTCGCGCGGCGTGAAGTACCGGCTCGCCGGCGGGATGCCGATCGGCGACCTCGTACAGCTCTACATGGACGAGGGCAAGGCCGAGCACGTCCGCCCGGAGCTCGCCATCGCCCAGTCGATCATCGAGACCGGCTCGTTCGGCAATGCCCTCGACAACAACTACGCCGGCATCGGTGCCTGCGACAGCTGCGTCGGCGAACCCGCGTTCCCCACCCCCGCGACGGGGTCCGGGGCCAGATCCAGCTCCTGCGCAACTACGCCGACCCGGCCTCACGGGCGGCGAACCTGGCCAACCCGCCGTCGCCCACGATCTACGGCAACGATCCGGTGCGCGCCGCGCAGCTCTACGACACCTTCTTCGCCAAGGGTCGCACCCCGACGTGGAACGTCATGGGCAACGGCAACTGGGCCACCGACCCGGGGTACGCGCAGAAGGTGCTCACCGTGTACTTCCAGATGGTGAGCTACGCCGCGAAGCACAGCTGACCGCCGTCGGCGCTCGTTCAGAAGCGCTGGGTGAAGCAGCGGTCGTCGATGGTGCCGAGCACGAGGTCGCGGTAGATGCCCTGGATCATCGTGCGTCCGAGCTCCGACCACTCCCGCGCCGCCGGCGCGGCGGTGCGGCGCGTCACCTGCGTGTAGCCGCCCTCGTACACGCGGTACTCGGCCCACGCGCCGGGGTAGTCCTTGGTGCAGGCCACCTCGACGCAGGGCACGTCCCGCGCCCGCGGGTCGC
This sequence comes from uncultured Actinomycetes bacterium, assembly GCA_963819475.1. Taxonomy (GTDB): domain Bacteria; phylum Actinomycetota; class Acidimicrobiia; order IMCC26256; family DASPTH01; genus DASUAS01. Next base: position 713,808 of record CAWFWE010000004.1, on the reverse strand, counting down.
GCACCACGTGGTTGCTGTGGGTGTGACCGCTCAGATAGCCGGCGATGTTCTCGCGCCGCGCGATGAGCGCGAGCAGCGCCTCGTGGTCGGCAGGCGACAGGCTGTAGTGCAGATCCGGGTTGAAGCTCGGATGGTGCGCGAACACGAGCACCGGGTCGGGGGTCCCGGCCGCAAGCTCGTCGAGCCAGTCGCGCTGCGCGAGCGGCAACGCGCCGCCGACGTGCCCCGGCACGGTCGTGTCGAGCACCGCGAGCACCACACCGTCGAGAGGCACCGCGTACGGCGCGTCGCATCGCGCCAGCTGCGGGTCGCGCATGGCGTCGTGGTTGCCACGGACGTGGTGCATCCGCGCGCCGAGCCGCCCGTAGCAGGCGAGGAACGCTTCGTACTGCTCCTCCCGCCCGGAGTCGGTGAGGTCGCCCTTGACCACGACCGCGTCGGGGTCGAGCGCCAGCATCTCGTCGACGACGGCACCATTCATGAACTCCGGGTACGGCCGGGCGCCGGGCGCGCTGCGCAGGATGGGGCCGATGGCGTCGGTCGCGGGGGCGCCGGTGCGGCCACACTCGGTCTCGCCGAAGTGCACGTCGTTGGCGGTCGCGAGCGTGGCGAGGAGCCGCCCCGGAGGCTGCACCAACGTGCGCAGCCGGGCCGGGAGCCAGCGGTCGGCCGGCGTGCCGTCGACCGCGAGCGGGTACTCGGTGTCGGCGGCGAGACCGGTGACCCGGGCGGTGTGGTGCGGCCCGGTGGTCACCACCTCGGCGTCGCCGACGCGCGTGCGCACCTCGGCGCCCGGCTCGGTGGTGAACGTCACCACCACTTCGTCGGGGCCCACGCTCATGAGCTCGGCGTGGGCAACCGCCATCGTCAGGCGCGACTGCGGCGGCCGATGCGACCGGACAGTCGCCACGGGCCCCGCTGCAGGCCCGCGCGGTGGGACCGCAGGCGGGCGGCGCGCACCCATTCGTGCAGCGTGTCGTCGCCGTCGTCGCCACTCACGACCGCCGGTTCGAGCGAGGCGATGGCGGCCAGGATGGCGGCGATCTCCTCGGGCGTCGCGTCCGGCGACACCGAGCGGAGGCGGGCGGCCACTAGAGGGGCACGTTCCCGTGCTTGCGCGACGGCATCTGCTCGCGCTTGGTGCGCAACATCGCCAACGACCGGGCGAGGACCCGGCGCGTCTCACGCGGATCGATGACGTCGTCCACGTAGCCGCGTTCGGCCGCCACGTAGGGGTTCGCGAAACGCTCCTCGTACTCGGCGATGAGCTCGGTCCGCTTGGTCTCGACGTCGTCGGCGGCCTCGAGCTCCTTCCGGTGGATGAGGTTGACCGCGCCCGGCGCGCCCATCACCGCCACCTCGGCCGAGGGCCATGCGAACGCGAGGTCGGCACCGATCGACTTCGAGTTCATGACGACGTACGCGCCGCCGTAGGCCTTCCGGGTGATGATCTGCACCCGGGGAACGGTGGACTCGCAGTACGCGTACAGCAGCTTGGCGCCGTGACGGATGATCCCGCCGTACTCCTGGTCGGTGCCGGGCAGGAACCCGGGCACGTCGACGAAGGTCACGAGCGGGACGTTGAACGCATCGCACGTGCGTACGAAGCGGGCCGCCTTCTCGGACGCGTCGATGTCGAGCGTGCCCGCGAGGTTCGACGGCTGGTTCCCGACGATGCCGATCGCGTGACCGTCGATGCGCGCGAAACCGCAGACGATGTTCATCGCCCACAGCGCGTTCACCTCGAAGAACTCACCGTCGTCGACGACCTCGGCGATGACCCTCTTCATGTCGTAGGGCTTGTTCGGCGCGTCGGGGATCAGGTCGATGATGCCGTCGCACGAACGGTCGGGCGGATCCTCGGACTCGTAGTACGGCGGGTCCTCCAAATTGTTGGCGGGGAGGAACGAGAGCAGGTACCGCACCTGGGCGAGCGCGGTGGCCTCGTCGTCGTAGACGAAGGCGGCCACGCCCGACTTCGCCGCGTGCGTGAGGGCGCCGCCGAGCTCCTCCTGGGTGACGTCCTCGCCGGTGACCGTCTTCACGACGTCGGGCCCGGTGATGAACATGTGCGAGGTGCCCTTCACCATCACCACGAAGTCGGTGAGCGCGGGCGAGTACACCGCGCCGCCGGCGCACGGCCCGAGGATCACGCTGATCTGTGGGATCACGCCGGACGCCTTCACGTTGCGGGAGAAGATGCCGCCGTAGGCGTCGAGCGACACGACGCCCTCCTGGATGCGGGCGCCGGCTCCGTCGTTGAGCCCGACCATGGGGGCGCCGACCGACTCGGCGAGGTCCATGACCTTGTGGATCTTCTCGGCGAACACCTCGCCGAGCGCGCCACCGAACACGGTGAAGTCCTGGCTGAACACGAACACCTTGCGGCCGTCGACGGTGCCCCAGCCGGTGACGACGCCGTCGGTGAGCGGTCGGGTCGCCTCGATGCCGAACCCGTGCGCCCGGTGACGGGCGAGCATGTCGAGCTCGACGAACGAGTCGGGATCGAGCAGCAGGTCGATGCGCTCGCGAGCGGTGAGCTTGCCCCGCTTGTGCTGGCGCTCGACCGCCGCGTCGCTCCCCGCGTGCAGCGCCTGCTCCCGCAGCTCCGCGAGCTGCTCCAGCCGCTCCTCGATCGGGTGCGGCACCGGTCTCGGGCTCGGCGGCTCGTCGCCGTGCGGCGCCTCGGCCTCTACTTGGGTCTGCAGCGCTTCTTCCTCGGCAGCCATATGCGCCGAGGTTACCGGCGCGCGGGACGGCCCCGCCGTAGTGGCGGGGCCGTCGTCAGGGTGGGTTGAGGTCAGTTGGTGGCGCCGGCCTCGATCGGCTCGGGGGCACCGACGTGGATCTCGACCTTGCGGGGCTTCGCCTGCTCGGTCACCGGGATGGTGAGGGTCAGGACACCGGCGTCGTAGGACGCCTCCAGCCGGTCGGTGTCGAGCGACTCACCAAGGGTCACCTGCCGGGTGACCGCGCCCTGCGAACGCTCGCGGACGAGGACCTCGGCACCCTCGGCCGGCGTCCACGACCGCTCGGCCCGCACGGTGAGGACGTGGCGCTCGACCTCGACGTCGATCGACTCGGGCGAGACGCCGGGCAGATCGAAGCGGAGCTCGACGTGCTGGTCGTGGCGGAAGGCGTCCATCGGCATCCAGCTGCGACGGCTGGCAGGGCGGTCGAACGGGCGGAAGGGGTCGTAACGGACGAGCATGGCAAACCTCCGGGTCAGGAAGAACGGCATCTGGGATCCGGACAACCGGGGCGGCACATCGGCCTATTCCATCGTTGGCAGAAAAGTTGAGTGCTTGATGCTCAAGTCCACGCCAGGGTCACTCCTGGACCAGCTCGACCAGCGTGCCGAAGGCCCCCTTGGGGTGCACGAACGCCACCGTCGTGCCCCGGCTCCCCGGCCGCGGCTCCTCGTCGATCAGCCGGCCGCCCTCCGCCCGGACCCGCTCGACCGCGGCGGCGCAGTCGTCCACCCGGTAGCCCACGTGGTGGATGCCCTCGCCCTTGTTCTGGAGGAACTTGGCGACGGTCGAGTCGTCGCGGATCGGCGTGAGCAGCTGGACGTAGGAGTCGGCCACCTTCAGCAGGGCCTCCTCGACACCGTCGCGCTCGACGACCTCACGGTGCTCCACCTCGACCCCATAAGTGTCGCGGTAGTACTCGATCGCGGCCTCGAGGTCGTTGACGGCGATGGCGATGTGGTCGATCTCGGTGAGCATCACGGGTTCCTCCGAAAGAGCGTGATCTGGTCGAGGTGCCGCTCGCGGAGCTCGGGGTCGGTCACGCCGAGGCCCTCCTCCGGTGCCAGCACCAGCACTCCGAGCTTGCCCTCGTGCAGGTTGTGGTGCACCTGGTTGACCGCCTCGGCGACCTCGTCGAAGGGGAACACCGCCGAGAGCACCGGATGGATCCGGCCGTCCCCGATGAGCCGGTTCGCCTCCCACGCCTCCCGGTAGTTGGCGAAGTGGCAGCCCTTCAGCGTCTTCTGGTTCATCCAGAGGTAGCGGTTGTCGTACTCGATCATGAAGCCGCTCGTCGCCGCACAAGTGACGATGGTGCCGCCCCGCGTGCACACGAACACCGACGCGCCCATGGTCGAACGACCGGGGTGCTCGAACACGATGTCGGGATCGCGGCCGACGAGCTCCCGGATCCGCTTGCCGAGCCGTCGCCACTCGGCGGGATCCTGGGTCTGCTCGTCCTTCCAGAACTGGAACCCCTCGGCCGTGCGGTCGATCACGTGCTCGACACCCAGTGCGTGGAGCAGCTCGACCCGTTCGGGGCTCGACACGACGCCGATCGGCGTGCCGCCTCCGTTGAGCACGTACTGGCACGCGTACGCGCCGATCCCGCCGCTGGCTCCCCAGATGAGGACGGTCTGGCCCTGCGCCATCTGAGCGCCGTTCGGGCTCACGAGCATCCGGTAGCTGGTGGAGTTGGTGAGCGCGTTGACCGCCGCCTCCTCCCAGGTGAGGTGCGCCGGCTTCGGCATCAGCTGGTTGGCCTTCACCAGGGTGAGCTCGCCGAGGCCGCCGTAGTTGGTCTCGTAGCCCCAGATGCGCTGGTTGGTGGCGAGCATCGAGTCGTCGTGCGCGCTCGGGTCCTGATCGTCGACGTGGTTGCAGTGGACGGTCACCGGGTCGCCGGGCTTCCAGACCCGCACCGCCGAGCCGACGCGCAGCACGACGCCGGCGGCGTCGCTGCCGACGACGTGGAACGGCTGGTCGTGCCGGGCACCCCACACGCTCTCGCGCCCGAGCCGTTGCAGGAAGCCGAAGGTGGGCAGCGGCTCGAAGATCGACGTCCAGACGGTGTTGAAGTTGATCGACGACGCCATCACCGCCACCAGCGCCTCGTCGGGCGCCAGCTCCGGCAACGGGACCTCGTCGAGGTGGAGCGACTTCCGGGGGTCCTTCTGGTCCGACGGCACGCCCGCGAACATCTCCTGCTCGTCGGCCCGCACCACCGCACCCCGGTACGAGATGGGGAGCGGCAGGCCACCGAGCTCGTCGGCCGTGGCGCCCCGGACGATTGCGTCGCGGATCCCGCCGATCTCCGTCATGGCGGGCGACGGTACCATCGCGGGTCGATTGCCACTCTTTCGGGGGGTTCCCATGCCCGGTTCCGTCATCGTCTCGTCGGCCCGCACACCCATCGGCAAGCTCTCCGGCGCGCTGGCCTCGTTCGAGGCCACCGACCTCGGTGGACACGCCATCGCGGCCGCGCTCGAGCGGGCCGGGATCAGCGGCGACCAGGTCGACTACGTGCTGCTCGGCCAGGTGCTGCAGGCCGGCGCGGGGCAGATGCCCGCCCGCCAGGCGGCGGTGAAGGGCGGTATCCCCATGTCGGTACCGTCGATGACGGTCAACAAGGTGTGCCTCTCCGGGATCGACGCCATCTACCTCGCCGACCAGATGATCCAGGCGGGGGACGCCGAGGTCGTGGTCGCCGGCGGCATGGAGTCGATGACGAAGGCGCCGTACCTCTTGAAGAAGGCGCGCGAGGGCTACCGCATGGGCAACGGCGAGCTGATCGACTCCATGATCGACGACGGCCTGTGGTGCGCGTTCGACGCCGTCCACATGGGCGCCGGCACCGAGCGCTACACGGGCGAGATGGGTGGCATCACGCGCGACATGCAGGACGACGTCGCGGCAAAGAGCCACGAGCGCGCCGCGGCCGCCGTGAAGGAGGGCCGGCTCGCCGAGGAGATCGCGCCGATCGAGATCCCGCAACGCAAGGGCGACCCGATCCTCGTCGACACCGACGAGGGTGTGCGGCCCGGTACGACGAGCGAATCGCTCGGCACCCTGCGACCGGCGTTCGCGAAGGATGGCACCATCACCGCCGGCAACGCGTCGCAGATCTCCGACGGCGCGGCGGCGGTCGTGGTCACGTCGGCGGCGAAGGCCGAGCAGCTCGGGCTGTCGCCCCTTGCCGAGCTCGTGAGCTTCGGGATGGTCGCAGGTCCCGATCCGTCACTGCTGACCCAGCCGTCACGCGCGATCAACCGCGCGCTCGACCGGGCCGGCATGAAGGTCTCGGAGCTCGACCTGTTCGAGCTCAACGAGGCGTTCGCCGCGGTCGGCCTGGCGTCGATGCAGGAGCTCGGCATCACCGACGACGTCGTCAACGTCAACGGCGGCGCCATCGCGCTCGGTCATCCGATCGGCATGTCGGGCGCCCGGGTCGTGCTGACGCTGGTGAACGAGCTGCGGCGTCGCGGCGGTGGCCTCGGTGCCGCCGCGCTGTGCGGCGGCGGAGGCCAGGGCGAGGCCGCGATCGTCCGCACTTTTTAGCCGGCCGTGCCCTCGTGCCCGTTGCGCGCCCTCACGGGTGTGCCATGCCCGTTCTGCGGCGTGACCCGTGGCACGATCGCCCTCTTCCACGGTGACGTGCTCCATTCGCTCGCGCTGAACCCGGGCGTGCTGTTGGCGGTGGCGACCGCCGTCTTCCTGCTGTGGCGACGTCCCCAACTGTCGCTTCCCACGTGGGTACCGTGTGCCGTCGTCGGCGCGCTGTGGGCTTTCCAGGTGCTCAAGTACGCGACGGGCCGCCCCCTCTGACCGAACGGGAGAAGTCATGTCGATGGAACAGCCCCCGCCGCCCCCGCCGCCCCCGCCCGGCTCCGGAGGGTTCGGCGCGACGTCGCCCGCCAACTTCGCGATGGGCGACGCGTTGAGCTATGGGTGGAACGCGTACTGGAAGAACATCGGCCCCATGCTGGTCATCGCAGTGGTTGTCGTCCTCATCCAGATCGCGTTCGGCGCCGTCGCAAGCGCCATCGACGCCACGGTGCCGCGGGTCCTCGTGCAGATCGTCGGCAACCTGGTGGGGCTGCTCATCACCCTCGGGTGGCTGCGGGTCGCGCTCGGGATCACCAACGGCGTGAAACCCGAGCTCGCCGACGTCTTCAGGGCGGAGGGCTACGGCATCTTCCTGCTCGCGTCGATCCTCTTCTACATCGGCATGGTGATCGGCCTGATCCTGCTGATCATCCCCGGCATCATCTTCATCGCGACGTTCGGGTTCTACGGCTTCGTGATCGCGGAGCGCGGCGAGGGTGTCGCCGTGCTCGAGTCGCTCCAGCGGTCGGCCGAGCTCACCCGCGGCCACCGCTGGACGCTCTTCGGGATGGCGATCGTGCTGTTCCTCGTGAACATCGTGGGCCTGCTCGCGTGCTTCGTGGGCGTGATCTTCACGCTCGGCATCACGCTGATCACCTGGGCGTACCTCTACCGCGCCCTCAACGGCGAGACCGTGACGGCCTGGCAGTAGCTCCCGGGAGCTACTGCAGGCTGAACGGTGGGTACTTGTCGGTCAGCAGGAAGACGTACGCGTGCACCCGCGTGTACCAGCGGGCGACGCCGACGACGAACTCTCGCATCGGCTCGTTCCACCTGCCCGTGAACAGCACCACGAACAGCTGGATCACCAGCACGACGAACACCGCGATCTCCAGGAGCCACAGCACGATGTAGTGCGGGAACGCGAGCAGCCACTTCACGAACCCCAGGAAGCGGTTCATGTCACCCGGGTCCTCGACGGTGACCACCGCGGCGTCGGGCACCACCGCGGCGTCGTCGGTCGCGAAGTCGAACGGCGGGTACTCGTTGCGCATGAACCCCGTGAAGCTCGCGACCCGCCAGTAGTAGCGGAGGTACATGGTCTGGAACCCGAGGAACGGGTTCCGCTCCGTGAACAGGACGACGAAGAGCGAGATGACCCAGAGCACGAAGGCCGCTATCCCGAGGACGTAGAGCACGATCCACTGCGGGATGGCGAGCAGCCAGTTGACCAGCGGCCGCCAGTTCGCGACGTCGTAGTCGCGGTTGAATTCCAGGTCCACCGGGTAGCCGTCACGGGGGCCGGGCCCTCCGCTGGGCACCGGCGGCGGCGTCGGCGGCGGAGTGGGCGGGACGGGCGTTTCATCTGCCATGTTCGATCCTTCTCCTTCGTGGTCGGCGGACCGGCTACTCGTAGAGGTGGTTCATCGCGCCTTGGACCTTCACGACCCAGATGATCCACCCGATCAGCGGGATGAGGTTCCAGAAGCCCGTCACACCCGTGACCGGCTTGTCGCGACCCATCCGGGAGTAGATGTTGCCGATCTCCGCGGGCAGGAGGAACCAGTTCACGATGCCCAGGAGGATCGCGAACAGCAGACCGATGCCGCCGCCGACTCCCTCACCGCTGAAGTCCTTGTTCTCCTTGAAGACCTTGTAGGACCACACCAGGAAGTAGATGCCGAGCGTGATGATCGAGAAGATGATCACCGCGAGCGGGTCGCGCACCTTGCCCTTGGGCCCCCCACCCGACGCCGAGGCCGGCGGCGGTGGCGGCGATGCGGGCAGCGGATCAACCATCGTGCCTACCCTCCCTCCCGGCGCGTCACGCCGGAGTCCGGGCCACAGGCTCGCGCGAATTCCGGGAGGACGGGCGGATCGCGTCAGGCGTCGACCTCGCGCCGTCCCTCCAGGGCCCGCCCGAGGGTCACCTCGTCGGCGTATTCGAGGTCACCGCCCACCGGGAGCCCACTGGCGATGCGGGTCGTGCGCATCCCGAGGGGCTTGAGCAGCCGGGCGAGGTACATGGCCGTGGCCTCCCCCTCGATGTTGGGGTTGGTGGCCAGGATCACCTCGGTGACGCCCTCGGCGTCGACCCGCGCGAGCAGCTCCTTCACCCGCAGCTGCTCGGGCCCGATGCCCTCGATCGGGGAGATCGCACCCTGCAGGACGTGGTAGCGGCCGCCGAACTCGTGGGTCCGCTCGACGGCGACGATGTCGCGCGGCTCCTCCACCACGCACAGCAGCGTGGAGTCGCGCCGCTCGTCGAGGCAGTACCCGCACAGCTCGCCCTCCGCGATGTTGAAGCACCGGCGGCACCAGGTGACGCGCTCCTTCGCTTCGATGATGACCCGGGCGAGGCGGTTGGCGTCCTCGGGCGCGGCCTTGAGGAGGTAGAACGCGATCCGCTGCGCCGACTTCGGCCCGACCCCGGGGAGGCGGCCCAGCTCGTCGATCAGGGCCTGGACGGACGCGGCGTACGGGCTGCTCACGCGTCAGCCGAGCAGACCACCGAGGTCGCCCAGGCTGCCGAGGTCGAGCCCGCCGGTGACGCCACCGAGGCTCTCGCTCTGCATCTCCTGGGCGCGCCGCAGGCCGTCGCCGACGGCGGCGAGGACGAGGTCCTCGAGCATCTCGACGTCGTCGGGGTCGACGACCTCGGGCGCGATGTGCACCGACTGCACCTCACCGGAGCCCGTCACCACGACCTTCACCATGCCGCCACCGGCCGAACCCTCGACCGTCGCCGCGGCCAGCGCGTCCTGCGCCGCGGCCATGTCGGCCTGCATCTTCTGCATCTGCTTCATCATCTGGTTGAGCTGACCGCCGCCGCCGCCGCCTGGCATCGGTGGTCGGCCGCCTTGACCCTTCGGCATGGTCTTCCTCGTCTCGGTCGTCTCAGTCGCGGGGGACTTCCTCGACGACGGTGGCGCCGAGGCTCTGGGTGATGAGGCTCACCGAATCTACCGCCGGCACCTCGGTGGCATCGTCGACCATCTCGGCGAGATCGAGCACCTCGTCGTCGGGAGGTTCCTCGTCGAGGGGCTCGGACGCCTTGATCGGATCGGCGTCGAAGCCGTCGTGCGCGACCGGCTTGAACATCAGGCGCCGGCCCAGCTTCTGTGAGAGCGCGGCGCGGATGTTGTCGGCTTCCTTGCGGAAGCGCGGGAGCGCGGTCTCGTAGTGCGCCTTCGGTACCCCGAACGTGATGACGCCGTCGTCCACCGCCAGGGGTTGCGCCTCCCGAACCGCGGCACGCGTCGCCGGCGGCAGCTCGGGGAGGATCTCGGCCCACGCCACGATGACGTCGTCGATGTCGACGTCGCCCGCCGGTTCGGAGGCCGGCGCGTCGGCCTCGGCCTCGGGCGCGGGCACGGACGGCGCGGCTGGTTCCTCGACCTCCTCGACCGCGGGTTCGGCGGCACGCTGGCGACGCAGCTCGGCGAACGATCGACCGCTGCGCGCCGCGGGCGCGCCCTCGGCGGCGCGCTCCGGCGCGGCAGGCGGTGCCGGCGTCGTGCCGACGCGCGCTGCGGGAGCCGTCGCGGCGCCACTACCGCGCTCGAGCCGGTCGACGCGCTCGGCCAGCGCCTGCAACGGCGTCCCCGCTTCCCGGCGGGCCAGGCGCACCAGTGCGATCTCCAGCACGAGGCGCGGGTCGGCGGCGTCGGTGCCGCGCATGTCGACGACCGCCTGCCCGAGCGTCTCGAGCGTGCGGACGAGGGTCGGCGCGCCCACCTGCTCCCCCAGCGCGTTCAGAGCTTCCTGGTCGTCGGCGGGCAGGTCGACGCGCACCCGGCCACGCGCCGACGTGAGAAGGAAGGCGTCGCGCACGGTCACGAGCAGGTCCTCGGTGAGGCGGCGGGGCTCGTGCCCGGCGTCGAGGAGCTCACCGAGCGCGACGAGGGCGCCGGCCACGTCCTCGTCGGCCACCGCCCGGAGCACGGCCAGGCGACCGGCGAACGCGGTGCCCCCGAACAGCGCGCTCACCTGCTCGACGTCGATCCGGCCGTGCGCGATGGCCTGGTCGAGCAGCGACAGCGAGTCGCGCATCGAGCCCGCGCCTGCCCGGGCGATGACGGTGAGCGCCTCCCGGTCGGCGTCCACCCCCTCCTGCTGGCAGACGTCGGCGAGGTGACCGACGAGCTCGTCGACGGTGTAGAGCGAGAACTCGTAGTGCTGGGTGCGGGAGCGGATGGTGGGCGCGACCTTGAGCGGGTCGGTGGTGGCCAGCACGAAGACCACGTGCTCGGGGGACTCCTCGAGTGTCTTGAGCAGCGCGGCCTCCGCCCCGGTGCTGAGCATGTGGACCTCGTCGAGGATGTAGACCTTCTTGGCGCTGCCGGCGCTCAGGTAGGCCACCCGCTCGAGCAGGTCGCGCATGTCGTCGACCTTGCTCCTCGACGCCGCGTCGACCTCGATCACGTCCAGCGACGAGCCCTCGGCGATGGCGACGCAGCTCTCGCACACGCCGCACGGGTCGCCGTCGGCCGCCCGGTTCGTGCAGTTGAGCGCCTTGGCCAGGAGGCGGGCGGTCGTCGTCTTGCCGGTGCCCCGCGGCCCCGAGAACAGGTAGGCGTGCCCGACCCTCCCGTCGCGCACCGCGTTCCGCAGCGCGGTGGTGACGTGCTCCTGCCCGACGAGCTCGGCGAATCGCTGCGGGCGGTACTTGCGGTACAGCGACTGGTAGGCCACGGGCCGACTGTAGCGAGCGTGAACTCCCGGAAACGGGGGGAAGAAGCAGCGTGAGGTCCGCCTAACGTTGGGGGTTCTCCCCCCGAGGCTCTGTGAGGTTTCCATGCTCCAGCGACTCGCGCGCACGATGTACCGACGGCGTCGGTTCGTCCTGGCCGGTTGGATCGTCCTGCTGATCGCCACCTTCGCCCTCTCCAGCAGCGTGGGCGGCGCGTTCAAGACCGAGTTCAAGCTGCCGGGGACCGAGAGCCAGGCCGCCTTCGACCTCCTCGAGAAGTCGAGCTTCCGCAACCGCCAGATCCAGGCCCAGATCGTGTTCCGGGCCGCGGACGGCGTGCAGACGCCGGCCGTGCGCGAGGCGATGGAGCCGCTCTTCGACGAGGTCGAACAGAAGATCCAGGACGTCGACGTCGTCAGCCCCTACACCCAACAGGGGGCGCGCCAGGTGGCGCGCAACGGGAAGATCGCGTACGCCGAGGTCAACTTCGCCGACCGGTCGGGCGAGGAGCTCACCGACGCGGGCAAGGAGATCAAGCAGCTCGCAGAGAAGATCGACGTCCCCGGGCTCACCGTGGAGTTCGGCGGTGACGTGTTCGCCGACCCCCAGGTCGGCGGCGCGAGCGAGGGGATCGGGATCGCGGCGGCGATGATCATCCTGCTCATCGCGTTCGGGTCGGTGCTGGCGATGGGTCTGCCCATCGGCACCGCGCTGTTCGGCATCGGAACCGGCATCGCGATCGTGCTGACCGTCCGCACCGTCGTCGACATGCCCGACTTCACGACCGCGGCGGTGGCGATGGTAGGGCTCGGCGTCGGCATCGACTACGCGCTGTTCATCGTCACCAGGTACCGCGAGAACCTCGCGGCAGGGCTCGATCCGGAACGCAGTGTGGCGCGTGCCATCGACACCGCCGGGCGCGCGGTCCTCTTCGCCGGCACGACCGTGGTCATCTCGGTGCTCGGGCTGCTGCTGATGAAGACGTCGATCATGCGCGGCGTCGCCATCGGCATCTCGATCGGCGTGCTCACCACGATGCTCGCCTCGGTCACGTTGCTGCCGGCACTGCTGGGCTTCGTCGGCCGCAACATCGACAAGCTGGGCCTCCCCCACCGCAAGCACCCCGAGGGCACGGTGAAGGAGTCGGGGTGGGTGCGCTGGAGCCATCTCATCCAGCGGCGCCCGTGGCCGGCCGCGATCATCGGCCTCGCGGTCCTCCTCCTGCTCGCGGTCCCGCTGCTGTCGATGCGGCTGGGCTTCACCGACGCCGGCAACCGGCCGACGTCCGACACGACGAGACGCGCGTACGACCTGATGGCCGACGGCTTCGGGCCCGGGTTCAACGGCCCGTTGCTGCTCGCGGCGCGGACGCCTCAGGGCCCGGCCGACCTCGCCACGTTGCAGCAGCTCTCCGACCGGCTGAACCAGACCAAGGGCGTTGCGTTCGCCACGCCGCCGCAGGTCAACGAGCAGGGCGACGTCGCGGTGATGCAGGTGTTCCCCACCACCGACCCCCAGGCCGAGGCGACCGCCGATCTCGTGAACCGCCTGCGCGACGACGTGGTCCCGTCGGTCACGAACGGGCAGGTCGCCGTGAAGGTGGGCGGCCTCACGGCCGCCGCCGACGACTTCGCCAGCTACACCGCGGCGCGCCTGCCGATCTTCATGGGCGCGGTGCTGATCCTCTCGTTCCTGTTGCTGATGGTGGTGTTCCGCAGCCTGCTCGTGCCGCTGAAGGCGGTGATCATGAACCTGTTGTCGATCGGCGCCGCGTACGGCGTGGTCGTCGCGGTGTTCCAGTGGGGCTGGGGCGCGAGCCTCATCGGCGTCGGGCGGGAGGCACCGGTCGAGGCGTGGGCGCCGGTGTTCATCTTCGCCATCGTGTTCGGCCTCTCGATGGACTACGAGGTCTTCCTGCTGTCGCGCATCCGGGAGGAGTACGACCGCACCGGCGACAACGCGACCGCGGTGGCCGACGGCCTCGCGCTCACGGCGCGCGTCATCACCGCGGCGGCGCTCATCATGTTCTTCGTGTTCGGCAGCTTCGTCCTCGGCCCCGAGGTCGCGCTCAAGCTGATGGGCCTCGGGCTCGCGGTGGCCGTCCTCATCGACGCCACCATCGTCCGCATGGTGCTGGTGCCGGCGACGATGGAGTTGCTGGGCGACTGGAACTGGTGGCTGCCGAAGTGGCTCGACCGGATCCTGCCGCGCGTGCACGTCGAGGGCGAGCACACGTTGGAGGAGGAGCTGGCCGAGCTCGAGGCCGAGTCGCAGCCGACCCGGGTCTCGTGACCGACGGCCCGGGTCACGCCGCGGCCGCGAGCTCGCGGTAGCGGCGCAGGGCGATCCCCGACCAGATCAGCTCGACCACCCCGAAGGGCCAAGCGCCCGAGAGGAACCCGTACGCGCTCGAGAGCACGCAGCCCAGCGCGAACAGGAGCACGAACCGTCGTCCGCGCCCTTCGAGGGCGTACATCACCATCATGAAGGTGAGCGCACCGACGCCGTAGAGGGTGACCACCATCGCGCCAGTCTCGCCGACGGGTTGACAGGCAACCTTTTGGTTGCCTATAGTTCGGCCTGATGGACGCGGTGTTCAAGGCCCTCGCCGATCCCCACCGCCGGGAGCTGCTGGACCGCCTCAACGCGCGGAACGGCCAGACCCTCCAGGAGCTCTGCGCCGACCTCGACATGAGCCGCCAGGCGGTCAGCAAGCACCTCGCGGTGCTGGAGGGCGCGCTGCTGGTGACGACGGTGCGGCGGGGCCGCGAGAAGTTGCACTACCTCAATGCCGCGCCCATCCACGAGATCGCCGACCGGTGGATCCACACCTACGACCGGGCCCGGGTCACTGCCCTGGCCGACCTCAAACGAGCACTGGAGACCCCCGCCATGGACAAGCCCGAGTTCGTCTACACCACCTACATCCGCACGACCCCGGAGCGGCTCTGGGCCGCGCTGACCGAGCCCGCGTTCACCGAACGCTACTGGGACACCGAGATCGACACCGATTGGAAGGCCGGCTCGCCGATGGCGTGGGTCCACGGCCCGGTCGTCGTGCGCGACGCCGAGCAGGTCGTGCTCGAGTCCGACCCCCCGCGCCGGCTGTCGTACACCTGGCACACGTTCTCGGAGGAGTGGGCCCGCACCTGGGACATCGACGAGGAGCTGCGCGCCCGCATCGCCGCCGAACCGCGGTCGCGGGTCACCTTCGAGCTCGAGCCCGACGGCCCACTGGTGAAGCTCACGGTGGTGCACGACGGCTTCGAGCCCGGCAGCGTGGTCGCCGAGATGGTGAGTGGCGGCTGGCCGCGGGTGCTCGCGGACATGAAGTCCCTGCTCGAGGGGGCGACGAGCGACGGCTTCTCCACGACCGAGGTCGCGCACGCGCCGGCCGACGCGGTGTACGCCGCCCTCACGACACTCGACGGGCTCGGGGGGTGGTGGATGCCCGACGTCGTCGGCGCGGTGGATCCCGGCGGCGAGATCACGTTCCGGTTCGACGGTGAGCACGTCACCATGCAGGTGGTGTACGCCGAGCGCCCGTCACTCGTCGTGTGGCGTTGCACCGAGTCGACGAAGTTCCCGGAGTGGGTCGGCAACAGCCTCTGGTTCGACCTGGAGCCGCGCGACGCGTCGTCCACGACGATCGCCTTCAGCCAGGTGGGGCTCGTGCCCGGCTGCGACTGCTACAGCATCTGCTCGGAAGGCTGGGACCACTACGTGCGCAGCCTCGCCGACTTCGCCGCCGGCGACGGCGGCCACCCGTACGGCTCTCCCGAATGGGAGGCCCAGCGTGGCGCCCGTGTCGGCTGACGGCATCACCCCGCGACGGGATCGCCGAGCATCCGCTCGAGCGCGGCGAGCTCGTCGGGCGTGCCGATCGCGATCAGCACATGACCCGCGGCGATGGTCGTGTCCGGTGACGGATTCGTGTTGAAGGTCCCGTCGGCCTCACGGAGCGCGAGCACCAGGGCGCCGGTCCGGTCACGCAGGTGAGCCTCCCGGATGCTTCGTCCCGCGATCGGCGAGCCCGGCGGCACGACGACCTCTTCCAGCCGGAACTCGAGGTTCCGATCGTGCATCACGACGTCGAGGAACTCGGTCACGTTCGGCTGGAGCACGAACGCCGCGATGCGCACACCGCCGATGCTCTGGGGGTTGACGACGCGGTCGGCTCCGGCACGCCGGAGCTTCTCCTCACTTTCCTCGACCCGCGCTCTCGCGACGATGAAGAGGTCGGGCCGCAGGGAGCGGGCGCTGAGGGTGACGAACAGGTTGGCGGCGTCGCTGTCGAGCGCTGCCACCAACGCCCCAGCGCGCGACAGCCCCGCACGTTGCAGGACCGGGTCCTCCGTCGCGTCGCCCACGACGGACGGCACGTCCGATTCCGGCGGTCGCGCCGGATCGCGATCGACGACCACCAGCTCGCGCTCGGCCGCCGCGAGCTCCGTACCGATGGCACGTCCGACCCGACCCCAGCCGCACACGATCACGTGGCCGTGCATGCCCTCGATCTGTCGCTCCATCCGTCGTCTCCCGAAGAGCCGGGTCAGGTGGCCCTCGAGGAGTGTCTCGAGCACCACGCTGAAGGTGTACAGGGCCGTGCCGACTCCGACCAGGATGAGCACGATGGTGAAGACCTTGCCGGCCTCGTCGAGTGGCTCCACCTCGCGGAACCCAACCGTGGCGACGGTGGTCACCGTCTGGTACACCGCGTCGAGCACGGAGAAGCCGAGCACGATGTAGCCGATCGTGCCGAGCACGAAGACGCCCAGCAGCATCGCGAGCGCGCGGCGGGGCCGGCGCCAGTCGAACATCGGGCCAGCCTACGGACGTCCTGCGGCGAGCACCGGCCACACCGGCTACGGGACGGGAGCGGTCGGCACGGCAGCGTTCCTGAGGAATTGCTGTGGGAGCCGTCACCGGCGTGGACGCCCCGGCCCGGTTTGGGCGATCGGGCCGGGGACGTAGGATCCGGGAGGCAGCTCCGCCCGACGCACCATGAGCACCTTGAGCACGAGCACCATGAGGAGGCGCGAGCGATGGTGAAACTGGCCGAGGGGCTCCGAATCGTCGATGCCGACGCGCACATGACCGAGCGTCACGATCTCTTCACCGAGCGGGCACCGAAGGGTTACGAGGACCGCGTGCCGCACGTCGTGGAGATCGACGGGATGGACACGTGGGTCATCGATGGCCACACCTTCGGCAAGGCGGGTTCGGGTGGCACGATCGACCACGACGGCAAGAAGCACCCGTACATCGACTCCCAGGGCGGGTCGTGGGGCATCGACGACGTGCACCGCTCGGCGTGGGACCCCGCCGAGCGGTTGAAGGTGATGGACGCGTTCGGCATCGACTACCAGGTCATCTACCCGAACGCGATCGGCATCGGCGGGCAGAACCTCGTCAACACGGTGAAGGATCCCCCACTGGTGCTGCTGTGCGTGCAGCTGTACAACGACGCCCTGGCCGAGGTCCAGGAGGAGTCGAACAACCGGCTCCTCCCGATGCCGATCATGCCGGCGTGGAGCATCGACGACTGCGTGCACGAGGCGCAACGCTGCGCGGCGATGGGATACCGCGGCGTGAACATGACCTCCGATCCGCAGGATTCGGGGTCGCCCGACCTCGGGAGCCCGGCCTGGGATCCGTTCTGGGACGTGTGCGAGGGTCTGCGTTTGCCCGTGCACTTCCACATCGGCGCCAGCCAGACGTCGCTGAGCTACTTCGGCACCACGTTCTGGCCGAGTCAGGACGACTACGTCAAACCCGCGATCGGTGGCGCGTCGTTGTTCCAGAACAACTCCCGACTGCTCCTCAACAGCGCGTACTCGGGGATGTTCGATCGCCACCCGAACCTGAAGATGGTGTCGGTGGAGAGCGGCATCGGCTGGATCCCCTTCATGCTCGAAGCGATGGACTACGAGCTGGAGGAGAACGCCCCCGAGCACGCGAAGAAGCTCCAGAAGCTGCCGTCGGAGTACTTCCGCGACCACTGGTACGCGACGGTGTGGTTCGAGAACGGCCGCGGCAACCTGCAACAGCTCATCGACAACGTCGGCGAGGACAACGTCATGTTCGAAACCGACTTCCCGCATCCCACCTGCCTGTACCCGAGCCCCCTCGCGGCCGTCGGGGAGAAGATCGGTGCGCTCCGGCCCGAGACCCAGCGCAAGGTGATGGGTGACAACGCCGTCGAGCTCTACCGCATCGCCGACTGAGCCGAGCGCAGCAGACCGATCAGGCGATCCGCGCGACCACGATCTGGCGCGATGCCGCGACGAAGACGTCGTCGCGATGCGCGACACCCCTGGGGTCGTCGGCGTCGCCCAGCACCTCGAGTGTGTGCAGGTCATCCGCCGAGAGGCGGTCTTCCAGCTGGTGCCGGGCGCGACGGATGCGCCGCACGACGACGTCACGCGCGGTCTCCGAGAGCGGCGGGTCGAAGCGCTCGCGTGCGACCCGTCTGCCGACCACGTCGAATCCCGCTGCTGCGACCATCGACGCGAGATCCGTCGAGGGCGCGCTGCCGGTCAGGCCGGCGCGCATGGCGGCGAACCACTCGGACTCGGCCTGGTCGAGCCGGTCGGCAAGTCCCGGTCGACCAACGTCGAGGTCGTCGGGCAGGACTCGCATCGGTTCGTCGATCTCGGCGACGGCCAGCAGCCCGGACGGTGCGAGCCGGCCGCGAAGCACCCGGAGCGCGGCGGTCTCGTCGCCGACGTGGTGCAGCGACATCGACACCCAGATCACGTCGGCGGGGTCGAGATCGTCGATGCCGTCGGGCAGTTCCGCGAGGCGGGTGCTGATCCGTCGGTCGAGCCCGTGCGCGGCCGCGCGTCGTGTCGCGCCGGCGAGCATGGCCGGCGACCCGTCGACCGCGACCACGTGCGCGTTCGGGAATTGCCGGGCCAGCTCGCACGTGCCGACGCCGGGTCCGCTGCCGATGTCGAGCACGCGCCCAACGGGCGGCGCGTCCCGTCCGCGCAACTCGTCGATCCAGTGGGCGGTGGCGGTGACGAAGATGAGCAGCAGCTCGCCTTCGAGCTCGGCGTTCGCGGCCAGCGCCTCCCAGTCGGCTTCGTCGAGGTGGACGTGTCCGTGGCCGTGTCCGCGGTGCGCTTGATGGGCTCCCATGAGCGTGATGGTAGGAGCTTCTCGCAGGTTTGGCATACGCTCTTGCCGAGAACGCAAGGAGGGCGATCGTGCAGGAGCACCGTGTCGAGGACGTCGCGCGTCGGCGACTCCGCAGCCTCCGCGAGGCGCGCGGGTGGACGCTCGACGATCTCGCCCGCCGGTCGAACATCGGCGCGTCCACGATCAGCCGCATCGAGACCGGCCACCGGAGGTTGGCGGTCGACCACCTCGCCGATCTGGCTCGGGCGCTCGAGACGACCGTCGACGAGCTGCTCGCCGATGACCGCGGCGAGGCCGTGGTCATCCGCCCCACCCGGGCTCGGACCCCCGACGGCGTGGTGCAGTGGATGCTCTCCCGGCCCCACGATCCATCGGGTCGGGTGGTGGCCAAGATGCGCATACCGGCATCCAGGAAGCACCCCGAGCCGCAGGTCCATCCCGGACGCGATTGGTTCTACGTCCTCGACGGGACGGCCCGGCTCCGGTTGGGAGACCGCGAGCACCTCGTCGAAGCGGGGCAGGCCGCCGAGTTCGACACGATGACGCCGCACTGGATCGCCGGGCACGGCGCGCCGGTCGAGATCCTGACCATCTTTGATCGCGACGGCGAGCACGCGCATCTCCGGGCTGCGCCCCCGCCGCGCCCGCGGAAGTAGCAGAGACGGCGAACGCGCCCGCCGCCACCGCGTGAGCACCGCCGCACAAAAGCGGTTTGGTGGGAGTACGAGGTGCGTTCCATGATGGCGCGCTTTGGCGATGCTCGACATTGCCCGGTCCGCGTAGGGTCGCATGGCTTGGAACCAGGCCTACGAGCACTTCGCGGCGGCCGACCTGACCGACACCCTCGAGCGTGGCGATCTCGAGCATGCCGCGCGGGCCGCGCAGCTCGCCGGACACGATGCCGACGGGTTCTGGACACGTGCGGTCCGCGAGTCGGAGGCGAGCGGCGAGGTGGAACACCACGTCGACAGCGTCGTCGCCGGCTATTTGCTGATTCCTGATGCTTTGCAGGCGCTCATGAGCGGTGACGCGTCGAGCGCGTATCCCGGCTTCCGGGAAGTCCTGCGCTCGCGAGCCAATGGCTACGCAACGCCGCTCCCTCGAAGAAGGAACGCGCGTGCGGCTCCGGGGGCGACACAGATGCCCGCAGCGCGATGGCCGTACGGAAGCAACGCTGACGCCACAGCTCGCACACCAAGAGCCGCGCTAGGTTGCGGTGTGCGAGAAATCGAATGCGACGTGCGTGGGCACGTCCGCGCAGCTCAAGTGTCGGAAGATTCTGGATGCCAATGCTCCGCCGTAGGTGTCCGGCTTCCCGTGCCTGCGTCGCGTTCGCGCGAGAACGGTCGGAGCCGCAACCGCGTCCTGGCGCCCGCGCCGTTAGGCCGCTTCCATCAGCGCTTCGTGCTTCACGAAGGACCAGCACCAGGGTCAGCCATGCCCGATACCACGGTCAACGCGACAATCGCGAACGCCGAGCCCGACGTCGAAGGCGAGCGTGTCGCGAGTTCCAACCGATGATCGTCCCTCCCGAACTCGACGAACTCACCATCACGATCGTCGTCGACAACACAACCGACACGCTCTCGAGTATCGCACCGGGTGTACCGCAGCTTCCCGAGATCGCATACTTGCTCGGCCGTATCCCGCCGACCGGCCAACACAACGGGCACGACTGCGTCGTCGCCTTCGACCATCTTTGCGTGGCCTGTCACGGCTTCTCGGCGCTCGCAACCGCACGACAAGGCGATCGCACCACAACAGTGTTGTTCGACGTCGGCCCCTACGGTGATGTCTGGCTCGCAAACGCCGAGCGATTGGCACTCGACCTGTCGAGCATCGACCTGCTCTTCCTGTCGCACTGGCACTGGGACCATTCCGGCGGCATCACCTCCGTCGTCGCCGCGATCGCCGAAGCGCGCGACCGCGCGGGTCTCACGCCTCTTGTGGTCGACGTCCATCCCGATCGACCCGACCAACGCGGCATCCTGACGCCGTTCGACAACTTCGCGATGTTGCCGCCCGACCCCACGCTCGAAGCCATCGAGGCGGCCGGTGGCACGGTGGCCACACACGCCGACGAGCACTCCGTCGGCGACGTCTTTTTCGCCAGCGGCGACATCCCGCGCCAAACCAGCTACGAAACCGGCCTGCCCGGACACCACAGCTGGCGCGGCGATACGGTCATCGCCGATCCGGCAATCCACGACGAACGCTTCCTCGCCGCGTCCGTGCGGGGCCAGGGAACGACAGTGTTCACCGCTTGTTCGCACGCCGGCGTCGTCAATGTCGGCCTCGAGATGCGGCGGCTGCTTCCGGATCAACCGATCGGCCTCCTGCTGGGCGGTTTCCACTTGGCGGGCGCCGCGGTGGAGGACCGCATCGATCCAACAGTGCGCGACCTCGCCGAGCTCGTCGAACCTCGAATCATCGCCCCTGGGCATTGCACGGGGTGGCGAGGGGCCACCGCACTCGTGAACGCGTTCGGCCCGACGCGCTTCGCGCCGAGCGTCGTCGGCACGCGCTACTTGATCAACGCCTTGTAGATACCGTCCACGCTCGGCGTAGCGGTTCGTCGCCGCGATGGCTGTGAGATTGTCAGTCAGGTGCTCCGTGTCTTGGTTGCCGGGCCCGGCACCTGGACTGGTCGCTATCCGAGGGGTAACACGGGTGGCGCGGACGTCAGCGCGCTACTGGGCATGGACACACCCGGTGACCTGCGGGGAAATTCCCGACCGGGACGCACGTCGGACGAGCCCGTGAGCGCCCGACGGAGTGACACTTGCCGAATCGCAGAGCGCTAAGACGGGGTGTGGTCAGGGCACCCGACTAGTTTGAAGGTGTGCCTGCATTATCGGATTTGCGCAGGGACCAGGCGGTGCAGGTGCTTGCGTGGGGGCGTATCGCCCTCGGCATCGTCGCCTTCGCGGTTCCGACGCTGCCGGCGCGTCCCTGGGTCGGCATGGATGCCGGCCGAGCGTCTACGAAGACTTTGGCGCGTGCCCTCGGGGCCCGCGACGTCGCCCTCGGCCTCGGGACGCTTCTCGCCCTGCGTCACGGCTCACCGGTGCGAGGCTGGCTCGAGGCGTCCGCTCTCGCTGACGCCGGGGACGTCGCCGCCACCCTCGCCGGCTGGGGATCACGCCCTCGGCTCGGCCGTGTCGGGGTCCTCGCTGCTGCGGCTGGCGGCGCCGTGGCGTGCAGCGGCCTCGCCCGCCAGGTGACGGCGTGAAGCAGCGAGCAGTGCGAGCCAGCTCAGGTCTGTGAAGACACCCCGCCTCCCGGCGGGCGTCCCTCGCATGAACAAACTCAGTGCCCGTCCGCGCTCTCATGCCGGCTGGTCTGGTTGCCCGCGATTTGGGGGCGCGGTCTGGGGGACACCCCGGATCCTGATCGTCCCGACGGCCTGCTGTCCTTAGCTGCCGCTCATAGGTCCAGGTAGCGCGACACCACCCCCGCACTGCAGACCGAGCGGAGCAGGGTCTGGGGTAGGACCGGGACGGGACAGGCTAGCGTCGCCGTGTGGGACGAGAGGCAGCCCCGTCCCCGTCTGCCAAGGCTGGCGGGCTGGCGTTCATCAGCGTCATGGGTGGCCTCGCCGGGCTCGCCCTCGCGGCCCGCGGCGACCGCCGGACCCGGACTCTGGGAGTGATCACCGGAGCGGCCGTGCTGGCCGGCTCGGACGCCCTTGCACGTCGTCGCCAGCGCCCGGGCGAAATCCTGCCGCTCTGGCATCGCATCCTCTCCAGCGCCGCCATGGCCGCCCCGCTCGGATGGGTGGCCGGCCGACTGACTCCCGCAGGGCCAGTCGGGATCGCCGCCGCCGCCGGAACCGTAGCCGGCGCTGCCGGCCTGCGTCCCCAGAAGGTGGCCCTCGGCCCTCTGTTCGGCCTGGCGATGGGTCGACTGCTCACCGCTCGGAACCGGCGCCCGCCCGCCGCCTTGGTGGCCAGCACGACGGTGCTCACGTATCGCGTCGTCTCCGCGGCAGTGTTTCGGGACGCCCAGCTGAGCCTGCTGGCCGAGCGCGTGCGGCCGGAGGACCTGCCCTTCGTCGTGCCCTTGGAAGCCCGCACGCGCTATGTGGGCATCGACTACGTGGCCGCGCTCGCCGAGGTGCTAGGCGGCGAATACGTGCGGGCCGCCGCCGACGTCGGCATCGTCGCCTCGCTCGATGCTCTGGCCGGCCCGGACTTCGATCCCGCCGCCGTCGATTCTCAGGTCCGGGAGTTCTACGAGCACACCACTCGCTTCACATTGGACATCGTCCCGGAGTGGCGGCAATGGGTGCGGCCGGGCTACTTGCTCTACCGCACCCTGGTGGCCCGGCCCCTCGGACAGGCCAACGTACCCATGAACCAGCGCGAGGCCCTGCGGGGCGTCCATAGCCGCATCGACACCATTGACGTGGACGGCGACGGGATCCCGGAGGTGCGCGGCTGGATTCGCTCCTTCGCTGACACCGATGCCCCTATCTACGTGGGCATCTACAAGACGTACCGCCACGACGGGCGAGGGTACGTGAGTGTGGGCTTCCCCCTCCCGCACGGCGACTTCACCGCCACGTTGGCCCCGCGGGCTCGGGAGGGCGGCGGCCTGAGGTTGACGAGCCACACCGACTTGGAACATCCGGGCCACTACTTGACCTACGTTGACCCGGCGTCTCGGGAACTGACGACGCTGGCGGTGCACGGCTTCGCGGAGGAGCTCGATGTGTACGTTGCCGACGACGAGCTGCGAGCCGAGCACGCGTTCTGGGTGTTCGGGTTCCCCTTCCTGGTGTTGCACTATCGCATTCACCCCAAGCCGGGGGACGACGACGTTCGGGACCGCGTGGCGCGTTAGGAGATCGGCTCGACGCCGTCCTCCGGGCGGCATCCGTGGACATCGACCGCGAGTTCGGCGCCGAGGCCATGCCCTTCGGTTGGTGCTCTGTGCTGAGCGTGCCGCCGAACCCGCGTCCGTTCGCGGCTTGGATCTCGTATCGCCGGCGCCGTGAACATTGGACGATTGACCGTCGCCCATGCTCGGCGCCGTGGTGCAAATGCTCGGCGATCGAGGTGACGTCCTCGACGCGTCGGCTGTGTGAGCCGGAGCTGCCAGGGGGTTCAGCCTGCCGGGCGCGCTAGTGGCGCTGGTCAGCCGCCGTACGCGCAGGTCGGCTGAGCAGCTCGGATGCTCGGCCGATCGCGCACAGGGCGCTGCGGAGGGAGTGGTGTCTGAAACCACGACATCGGCGAGTGATGTGTCAAGACATAGGCGACACCGAGGTGGGGGTCGCCGATGGACAGGGCCGGATATCTGGTTGAGGCGCACGTGCGGGAGGGACGCCCGGTCGCGGAGTTGGCGAGGGCGCATGGGGTGCATCCGAGTTGGATCTACCGGCTGCTGGCCCGCTACCGGTCCGAGGGCGACGCGGGACTGATTCCTCGGTCCCGTCGTCCGCGAACGTCACCGAACGCGCTGGGGGGGCGAACTCGAGGAAGAGATCGTGCTGTTGCGCAAGCAGCTGACCGAAGAAGGACTCGACGCCGGCGCGCAGACCATCCACTGGCATCTGGAGCGACGCCACGGCCAGGCGCCGTCGCTGAGCACGATCATGCGAGTATTGCGTCGCCGTGGCTGCGTAGTCCCTCAGCCCCAGAAGCGCCCCAAGTCGTCGTTCGTGCGTTTCGAAGCTGCGCTCCCGAACGAGTGTTGGCAGTCGCGGGCATCCCCCCAAACCGTGGAGGCCTCAACTATGAGGTGATGCCATGGCAGAGGTACGTCGGAAGTACGACCCGGAGTTTCGTGAGGGGGCGGTGCGGATCGTCCGGGAGACCAACAAGTCGATCGCTCAGGTCGCTGAGGATCTTGGGATCCATGCGGGGACGTTGGGCAACTGGGTGAAGAAGGACAAGATCGAGCGGGGTGAGTCCGAGGGCCTCACCGCCGATGAACGTGCTCGTCTGGTGCAGCTCGAGCGGGAGAACGCCGAGCTGAGGATGGAGCGCGATGTGCTCAAGCGATCCGTGGTCCTGTGGGTCAAGGAGGCGACGCGATGACCGTGGCATCGTTCATCGCCGTCCAGAGGGCCGAGCACGGTGTTCCCCACGCGTTGTCGTGTCGAGCGTTGGGCATGCCCACCTCGACGTTCTACAAGTGGCAGGACCGCCCACCGACTCCCAGTGAGGTTCGCCGCGGCGAGCTCGACGCCGCGGTGCGCGTTTCGTTCGAGGACTCGGGAGGCAACCCGGGTACCTACGGGTCGCCCAGGGTGTGGGAGGACCTCGTCGAGGCGGGTTGGCGGGTGTCGAAGAAGACGGTGGCGGCGTCAATGGCCCGTCAGGGTCTGGTGGGCCGGTCTCCGAAACGCAAACGGCGGTCCTTGACCCGCCCGGACAAGGCCGCGGCGCCGATCCCGGACCTGGTCAGGCGCGACTTCCGCGCGGCGGCGATCAACCAGAAGTGGTGTGGGGACCTCACCGAGATCCCATGCGTCGAGGGCAAGCTCTACCTGGCGACCGTGGAGGACCTCGCGTCGCGGCGCCTGGCGGGCTTCGCGCTGGGCGAGCATCACGACGCGTCACTCGCGAAGGCGGCGCTGTGCATGGCCGCCGCGGTGCGCGGCGGCGATGTCGCCGGCGTGATCTTCCACTCCGACAAGGGCGGCGAGTACACCGGTGATCTGTTCGCGAACGCGTGCACGGCACTGCAGATCACCCAGTCGATGGGACGAGTCGGCTCCGCGTTGGACAACGCGGCGGCCGAGAGCTTCAACTCGACTCTCGAGCACGAGCTGTTGTCCCGCCGCCGCTTCGACACCAAAGAACAGGCGCGCCGCGAGGTCGCCGCGTTCATCGACCGCTACAACCACCGTCGCCGACACAGCACCTGCGAGATGAAGCCACCCGTCGCGTTCGAACAGATTCTCGCTGACCGATCCGCCGATCAGGACAAGGCGGCGTGAAACCAGCCTCTCAGATCGCCGCAGACGCCCTCGGAACGATCCGATGGCATCACAGTGCCGACGAATGAGAGGCTTCCACCATCAATCCGGAACCCTCCACGAAACGGGGGGAAGCCCAGTCGGATATGACGCACTGGAGCCTCACTGACGGCACCGGCGTCGAGATCGTCAACTTCCTCGACGACCACAGCCGACTCTGCGTCGCGTCACACGCACTGCCGGTCACCAAAGCCACCGACGTCGCCGAGATCTTCCTCAGCGCGTGCGCCTGCTACGGCACGCCCGCCGCGCTGCTCACCGACAACGGCTGCATCTACACCGCGAAACACCGCAACGGCAAAGTCGTCATCGAGACACTGCTCGAAACGCTCGGCGTCACGTTCAAACACTCGCGTCCCTACCACCCCCAGACGTGCGGCAAGGTCGAACGCTTCCACCAGACCCTCAAGAAGTTCCTCACCAAACAGCCCGCCGGCACCCTCACCGAGCTCCAGACCCACCTCGAGCGCTTCGTCACCTACTACAACCAGCAACGACCCCACCGAGCACTCGGACGCGCCACACCCCAGACGGTCTTCGACACCAAGACCAAAGCCCACCCGCCCCGACGTCGATCCGACACCCACTTCCGCGTCCGACACGACCGCGTCGACCAGCACGGCTCGATCACCCTGCGCTACCAATCCAAGCTCCACCACATCGGCATGGGAGCCCGCTACCGACACCAGCCCGTCGTGCTCCTCATCGCCGACCGCGACATCCGAATCGTCACCCCAGACGGCGAACTCCTCCGCCACCTCACCCTCGACCCGACCCGCGACTACCAGCCCCAAACCCAAGGCTGGATCTCTACGATGACCTGACACATGCGTCGCCTATGTCGCGACACATCACAGGGCGGAGGGAGTGGGATTCGAACCCACGGTTCGAGGGATGCCTCTCTGCGTGGTTGGCGAGGGTGGGCGTGTTTCGCGTCTGCGCAGGTCAGACCACATATCGCCTGCCCGGTAGTTACCGTCGGTGACCGCTGAGAACCGTTCGTTGTGTCACGTGGGTGTCACGCCACACGGCGAATTGGGGCGCCGAGGCGCGCTGGGCCACCCCGACTTCGCGCACAGTTGGCAAGTTAGCTTGCACGAGCGAAATCATGGCAAGCTAACTTGTATCAGCGTCGTCACGTCCGACGAAGGACCGGTCATCGTCCACGCCATGCCGGCCAGACCGCAGTACCGAAGGTGATGCTCATGCCCCGCACCGTCGCTGAGATCCTCGACCAAGCTGACGAACTCGCAGCACGCTTCGAAGCACACGAGCCCGACGCGATCGATGTCAACGACGCTGCGGCACTGCGCGCCGTCCGTCACGCGTTCCAGGCTCGAGCCGAAGCAGAACGCAAGCTCGCCGACGCAATCTCGGTCGCGCGCGCCGAAGGGCGCTCGTGGGCCGCGATCGGCGCGATGGTCGGCACCTCAGGCGAAGCCGCACGCCAGCGTTACGGACGTCCGGCATCCAAACGCTGAAACTCAGACCGCTGCGGAGTACCGATCGCCAGTTCTGGCGCGCGGCGACGAGCCAGATGACTACCCGAGCTGCGGTGTGAGCCCGTCGACGTGCATCTCGTGGTACTCGTTGTTCGACCACGGTCCGACCGCGCCTTCAACCACCTCGCGCACCACGTCTACCGATTCACCTTCCCAGATGCAGATGCCGAGCGTGTGATCCTCGGTCGCGGCGTGGATGGGGAGCGCGACGTATGACGGAAGCCCAGCCTCGAGCGCTTTGGCCTCTGCTGCTTGAAACCCCTCAGGGTCGTGGATGTGGTGGATGACGGTAACGAACATGATGTGCCCCGATCGATTCGCAAGCGCGGGCGCGACGACCCGATTCGCATTGGTAGCACAGTCGACGTTGTCGCGCTCTCGCCGGCGGGTCTCGACGAGTCGGCGCGAACGCCAGATTGCCCAGCTCGCTCGGGCGCATTTATGCGCGGCGGGCGCGGCTCCCTTGGTCCGTCGCACGAGGATGGGGCGGTGAAGCGCTCGACCGCGATCAGCCGACTCAGCGACATTGCTGACGGGCTCGATCGCGCGGTCCAGTGGTCCGGGTCACCGGGATTGGCGCGTACGTCTGCGGCGGCCTACTCGAGAGCGATCCGCTGATCGAGAGGATCGAGCTGGCGTTGGTCGTCGCAGAGCCACCCGAGGTCGTGCCGTGGATGGCGCGCCCCGTGCGCCTGGAGGCACTGGCCGAGACGCTGCGCCTCCCGAAGGTTGCCCGTGTCGTGGTGGTGGCGTCGCGCGGAGTGGCCGGTGTGGAACCACTCGATCAGTCGCGCGGTGCGCTTCTGGAGCGCCGACGATGGTCGAGATCAACGCGTGCTCGAAGAGTTGGCCGCCGGGTCGGCTCGAGCGTGAGATGGTGTTCCTGACCGCGGACGAAGTCGAAGCGCTCGCGATGGCGATCGTGGAGCCCTACGGGACCCTCGTGCGGTTCGCCGCGTACACGGGCCTTCGAGCCGGTGAGATCGCTGCGCTTCGCGTTGGACGCCTTGACATGCTGCGCCGGCGGGTCGAGGTTGCCGAGTCGCTCTCGATCGTCCCTGGGCAGGGCCTCGTCTTCGGGCCGACGAAGAACTACCAGCGTCGCACCGTCCCCGTGCCGGCGTTCCTCGCCGACGAGGTCGCCGAGTACCTCGCCAGCTGTGGGAGTCCTGGTCGAGACGCGCTCGTCTTCACGTCGCAACAGGGCGCGCCACTACGCCAGCATCACTTTTACTGGCGCTACTTCAAGCCCGCCGTGCAACGCGCCGGCCTCGAGGTGCAGCCGCGGTTCCACGATCTCCGGCACACGGCCGTCGCGCTGCTCATCGCCGAGGGCGCGCACCAGCTCACGATCATGCGCCGCCTCGGTCACTCTTCGATCCAGATCACGCTGGATACGTACGGGCACCTGTTCCCCGAGCTCGAGGAAAGACGTGACCCAACGCCTCGACGCCGTCGGCCGCGCGGCCCGCGCGCGTCGCGCGAGCTGATTCGTTGTGTCACGTGGGTGTCACGCCGCCCACGTGCCGCAGTAGCGGATCCACTCTGACCAGGGGAAACACGCCGTGGCGGAGGGAGTGGGATTCGAACCCACGGTGAGTTGCCCCACACACGCTTTCCAAGCGTGCCGATTCGGCCGCTCTCGCACCCCTCCAGGGGCGTCGATGCTACCCGGGGCCGTGTAGCCTGACCGGTGGACCGTGCTAGGCGGGGAGCTCGTGGTGCCCTGTACCCCAAACCCACGTCAGGGGGGCTGAATCCCCGCTCGAGGCTCGGGCCGCCTAGAGGTACGACTCGCACGAGGCGTTGAGGGTCGGGTCCTGCGCAACGAGATCCTGTGAATCGAGTCAGGTCCGGAAGGAAGCAGCTCTCAGCGGGCCCTCCCGTGTGCCGCAGGGGTGCCTGACCCGAGTCGAAGGCGAGCACGACCTCCTGGCGCCCGGGTCGACAGCGGGTGCACGGTCCACTTCCGCGCCGATCGGTCAGCCGACCCTGGGCGTCGGCGTGAACCGCACCGGCATGGCCTCGGGGCCCACGATGAAGTTCGACGCCCGGTACGGCAGCGGCTCGTCACCGGCCGGCTCGAGGTCGGGGAGGCGCTGGAACAGCACGTCGAACATGACGTTGAGCTCCAGCCGGGCCAGCGCCTGGCCCAGGCAGTAGTGCGGGCCGAAGCCGAACGCGATGTGGTGGTTGGGGTCGCGGCGCACGTCGAAGGTGAACGGGTCGGGGAACTCGTCGGGGTCACGATTGGCCGAGGGGTACATCAGGATCAGCTGATCACCCGCGTGCAGCGTCTCCCCGCGCAGCTCGACGTCGTGCACCGCGGTACGCGACATGTTCTTGATCGGCGACACCCACCGCAGCATCTCCTCGACGCCGGTCTGCAGCGCCCCCGGTTCGTGGCACATGATGGCGTGCTGGTCGGGGTGCGCGAAGAGCGCGAGCTGCCCGCCGGTGATCACGTGCCGGGTGGTCTCGTCACCGCCGATGAGGATTAGCAGCGTCTCCTGGACGATCGACTCGTCGTCGAGCCGCTCGCCGTTGACCTCGGCGTGGCAGAGCAGGCTGATGAGGTCGGATTGCTGCGGCTTGGACCGCCGGTCGGCGATGACGCCGAGCTGCAGCTCCCGGAACCCCATGCTCGCCTCCATCGACGCGAGCGCGACCTCGGGGTCGGGGTCGGCGGTGGTGGCGCGGATGAGGTCGTCGGACCACTTGAGCAGGTCGTCGTACGCGCTCGGCTCGAACCCGAGCATGTCGGCGATGAGGAGCAGCGGCAGCGGGGCGGCGACGTCCCACACGAAGTCGCACTCGCCGCGCTCGCACACCTTGTCGATGATCTCGTCGCAGATCGCGTGGATGCGCACCTCGTGCTCGGCGACGCGCTTCGGCGTGAACCCGTGGTACACCAGCGACCGGCGGCGCTGGTGCTCCGGGTTGTCCATGCTGATCATCATCGGCAGCGGCATCCCGTGCGGGCGGGGGCCGCCGTAGCTCGAGAAGGCCTTGGCGTCCTTCTCGATGGCCAGCACGTCGTCGTACTTCGTGATCGCCCAGACGTCGCTCTTGGCGTCGTAGTAGACGGGCGCGTGCTCGCGCAGCCACGTCCAGTCGTCGTGCGGCTCGGTCGAGTACCAGGCGCCGTCGAGAAGGTCGATGTCGTCACGGACCGGGTGCTTCGGCATGCCCGCAGTATGCCGCGGCCCCGACCGGGCCCGCAGTGCTCGCGTAAACTGTTCGTATCGAGCCCGTGCGAAGGGGGACCCCCATGGCCAGCCACGTCGACTTCGAGATCTTCGACTGCGACAACCACTACTACGAGGCGGTCGACGCCTTCACCCGGTACGCCGAGCCGGGCATGGCCAAGCGCACCATGCAATGGGGCGAGATCGACGGCAAGCAGCGCCTGCTCGTCGGCGGCAAGATCAACCGCTTCATCCCCAACCCGACCTTCGACCCCATCTCGAAGCCGGGCGCGCTGGACGAGTACTTCCGCGGCCGCAACCCCAAGGGCGAGGGCGTCCGTGAGCTCTTCGGCGACCTCGACCCGATGACCGACCACCCCGAGTACCGCAATCGCGACGCCCGTCTGAAGCTGATGGACGAGCAGGGGATGCGCGGCGCGATCTTCCTGCCCACGCTCGGCGTCGGCATGGAGCAGGCGCTGCTCGACGACCCGCCCGCACTGCTCGCCGCGTTCCGGGCCTTCAACCAGTGGCTGGACGAGGACTGGGGCTTCGCCTACCAGGAGCGCATCTTCGGCGCGCCCATGGTGACGCTGGTCGACCCCGACGAGGCGCTGAAGTCGGTGCAGTGGGGGCTCGACCACGACGCCCGCTTCTTCGTGCTCGTCCCCGGGCCCGTGATCACGCGGTCGGGTCCGGTGTCGCCCGCCGACCCCGTGTTCGACCCGATGTGGGGCCTGCTCGCGGAGTCGGGCGCGGTCGTGACCGCGCATGGCGGCAACGCCTACTACACGCGGTACCTCGCCGACTGGGGCGAGGGCACGGAGATGGAGGCGTTCCGCCAGAACCCGTTCCGTTCGATCGTGTCGTGGAGCGCGGTGCAGGACTGGTTCGCCAACCTCCTCGCCCACGGTCTGTTCCACCGCTTCCCCAACCTGCGCATGGCGTCGATCGAGACCGGCTCCGACTGGGTGTTCCACCTCTTCGACAAGCTGAAGAAGTCGTACTCGCAGACGCCGCAGGGCTACCCCGAGGACCCGCGCGAGACGTTCAAGCGCCACGTCTGGGTCTCGCCCTACTACGAGGACGAGCTC
The DNA here is from genome assembly GCA_963819475.1 of uncultured Actinomycetes bacterium. Taxonomy (GTDB): domain Bacteria; phylum Actinomycetota; class Acidimicrobiia; order IMCC26256; family DASPTH01; genus DASUAS01. The sequence goes on along the minus strand of CAWFWE010000004.1, from coordinate 682,625 downwards.
GCCTCGCTGCGCGACATCCTCGGTGCCGACCACATGCTGATGGGTTCCGACTTCCCGCACGCCGAGGGCCTGGCCGAGCCGAGCTCGTACATCAAGGACCTGGAGAACTTCGGCTTCACGCCCGCGGAGTCGCGCCTGGTGATGCGCGACAACGGTGTGGAGCTGTCGCAGCGCCGTCCCGCGTGACGACCCTCTCCTGGCCGTCCGAGGCCGTTCCCGAATCCGTCCTCACCGCGCTCACCGGCCCGGGCGCGCCCTTCGAGCTGCGCGAGGAGGACGTGCTCGGCGCGCCCATGCTCGTGTTCGCGCGGCGCCCGAGGAGCCTCGTCGAGCTGCTACGCGGGGCGGCCGAGCGAATGGGCGACCGGCCGTACGTGATCTTCCCGGACCGGCAGTACACGTTCGCGTCGATCCTGCAGCCGATCGCCGCAGTCGCGGCCGCACTGCGCGACGAGTACGGCGTGGGCCCCGGTGACCGGGTCGCCATCGTGGCCCCCAACATCGTCGAGTACGCGCTCACGTTCTGGGCGACCACCGTGCTCGGCGCCATCACGGTCGGGCTCAACGGATGGTGGACGGGCGAGGAGATCGCGTACGCGGTCGAGCTCACGGAGCCGAAGGTGCTGCTCGGCGACCGCCGCCGGCTCGCGCGCCTCGAGGGTGTCGACCTGGCGGACGGGTTGTCGGTGCTCGAGTACGAACGCGACTTCCCGGCGCTCGAGGCGCACGCGCCCGACGCCGAGCTCCCCGACGTCGCCATCGACGAGGACGATCCGTTCGTCATCCTCTTCACCAGCGGCACCACCGGGAGTCCCAAGGGCGTGATGCTGTCGCACCGCAGCAACATCCACTTCCTGATGGCATCGATGCTCAACGGCGCGGCCGCGATGATGACCGACCTGGAGAACGGAGTGCCGGTCACGCCGCCGGCCGAGAACCCGGTGATCATCTCGGCCGCGCCGATGTTCCACATCGCCGGTCTCAACTGCCAACTGGTCATGTCGACGCTCACGAACATGACGATCGTGTACCCGCCGCCGGGCAAGTGGCGGGAGGAGACGCACCTCGAGCTCACCCAGCAGCACGGCGCGACCACGTGGGCCATGGTCCCCACCCAGCTGTGGCGCATCCTCGACTACCCGGAGCTCGACCGCTACGACACGTCGAGCGTGCGCAACGTCGGCGGCGGGAGCGCGGTGTGGCCGCCGGAGCTGCTGCGCACCCTCGCCGAGCGCATCCCGACCGCGAAGGCCGGCACCGCGCTCGGCTACGGCAGCACCGAGAGCACCGGCCTGGGGACGACCTTGCGGCCCGGCCTGCTCCTGGAGCACGCCGACAGCATCGGCACCCCGTCCGCCACCATGCAGGTGCAGGTGCGCGACCCCGAGACCGACAAGCCCTTGCCCGAGGGCGAGGTCGGCGAGATCTGCCTCCGCGGGGGCTCGTGCTTCCTCGGGTACTGGCGTAACCCCGAGGCGACCGCCGGCGCGCTCGACGACGACCGGTGGTACCGCACCGGCGACTTCGGCGTGATCCGCGACGGCTACGTGCACCTGGAGGGTCGTCGCCAGGACCTCATCATCCGCGGCGGCGAGAACATCTCACCGATCGAGATCGAGAACCGCCTGTTCGAGCACCCCGAGATCGCCGAGGTCGCGATCGTCGGGGTCGACCACCCCACCCTCGGGCAGGAGGTCGTGGCCTTCGTGGTGCCGCACACGGCCGGTGCGATCAGCGAGGCCGGCGTGCAGCAGTGGGTGGCGGCGACGCTGGCCGGCTTCAAGGTTCCCAGCCGGGTCGAGTTCCGCGACGAGCTGCCTCACAACGCCAGCGGCAAGGTGCTGAAGCACGTGCTGGCGTCGCCGGACCACGCGAGCGGCTTCGTCGAGGAGACGTAGCGGAGACGTAACGGAGCCGTGCTCGGAGAGCGGGACGGCGGAGTGGAGTCGACCATCGGAAGGGAGTCCTCGTTGCTCGACGTCGAGGAGCTGATGGGGCTCGCGCTCGACGAAGCGCGGGCCGCGCTCGCGCACGACGACGTGCCCGTCGGCGCGCTCGTGGTGCGCGTCGACGACGGCACCGTCCTCGCGCGCCGGCACAACGAACGCGAGTTGGACGGCGACCCGACTGCGCACGCGGAGCTGCTCGCGATCACCGACGCCGCGCGCGAGCGGACGGGCTGGCGGCTCGACGAGTGCGCGCTCGTCGTGACGTTGGAGCCGTGCCCGATGTGCGCCGGCGCGGCGTTGGCGGCGCGCATCCCGCTGGTGGTGTTCGGTGCCGCCGACCCGAAGGCGGGAGCGCTCGGCAGCCTGTACCACTTCGGTGCGGACCCGCGGCTGCACCACGCCATCGAAGTCCGCGACGGCGTGCGGTCGGCGGAGTCGGCGGCGTTGCTCAAGGAGTTCTTCGCGGGCCGCCGCCTACAATGACCGGGCTCGGAGGGATGCGAGAGCGGCCGAATCGGATGGTCTCGAAAACCATTGTGGCGCAAGTCACCCTGGGTTCAAATCCCAGTCCCTCCGCCATGTGAGCAGCGAGGGCCAGGTTCGTCGTCCTGGCCCTCGTGCGCGCACGCGCTCAGCTCGTGCTGCGTTCGCGTTCGAGCCACAGCTGCGCGAGCTCGACGCGAGCGTTCAAGCGGCGAAGCCGCGTTGCGGCGGTGCCGCGGCGGCGAGCAGGTCGGCGGCCGCCGGATCGTGTGCGGCCAGGATCGGCATTCCGGGGTTGGCGGCTTGCAGCGCGAGCACCCGCTCGCGGGTCTCGCGGAGCCTCCGTCGGCTTCCGACGCCACTCGAGGTCCCGCGTTCGAACGCAGCGACGTCGTAGGTCACGTCGCCGACGAGGAGGAGCGGTGGGCCCTCCGCGCGCCGCACGAGCATCGACATCGAGCCGTGGGTGTGTCCGGGAGTGGGGAGGATCGTCAGCGAACCGTCCCCGAACAGGTCGAAGCTGCGGGTGAACGGGTGCAGCGAGTCGTCGGAGGTTCGGTCGAAGTCGACGAACCTCCAGGTGACGCCGGGGATCTCGATGTGCGGGCGGAGGTAGCCGCGGGCGCCGGCCATGGGTCGCTGTAGCGACGACCACTCGTCGCGTGAGACGAGCAGGTCGGCGTGGGCGATCTCACCAACCCCACCGATGTGGTCTTGGTGGAGATGCGAGATCACCGCAGTCGTCACGTCACCGGTGTGGTAGCCGAGCCGTTCGAGCCCAGCCGTCAACGTCGCGTTCTCGGTGATGTGGAACTTCGCCAGTCGTCGGTAGATGAGACCGACAGGCCCGCCCGGGAAGTAGCACGGATCGGTGACGGAGTGGCGGTCTTGCCCGGTGTCGAACACGACGACGCCATCCGGGTGCTCGATGACGTACACGTTGATGGGGCGAGCGGTGAGCCACGCCCGCGACGTGAGAATCCACCAGTACATCGGTGCGTGCCCTCGATAGGCGTGTTGGGGATGGATGTCGACGGTTCCGGTGGTGAACCGGGCGACTCGTGTCACGTGGGATGCCATGGTGTGTCTCCAGTCGGTAGCGTACTGCATACGCTACCCCTAGCGTATAGGATACGCAAGCCGGATCGGAGCACGATGGCGAAGAAGCGCCCGGACGGGGCCGCACCGAAGCAACGCCGAGTCCCCCGCAACACACTGTCGCGTGCACGCGTCCTCGACGCCGCGCTCTCGTTGGTCGACGAGGAAGGACTGGCTGCGGTCACGATGCCCCGCCTGGCCGACCGGCTCGGCGTCGGGACCATGTCGCTCTACCGGCACGTCGCCGACAAGGAAGACCTCATCAACGGCATGGCCGAGCAGGTCATGCGGGCGATCGACGTTCCCGGCGGAGATCCGCAGGATTGGGAGGGCCGCGTCGTCGGCTACCTGAGGGCCTTCCGCGACGAGGCCCTCGCGCACCCGGCGTTGGCGCGGATCCTCGCCGAGCGCGGGCTCACCGTCGCTCCCGTCTTCGACCGACTCGAGGAGCTGCACGGGATCCTGCGCGCCGCGGGCTTCTCCGACCGGGAGGCCGTGCGGAGCTACTACAGCTTGCTCACCTACGTCCTCGGTTTCGTGATCTGGGAGTTGCCCCGAGTCCAGCTCCAGCCCTCGGCGGAGTACGAAGCGGCGTGGAACCGGTCCATCGACGGACTCGACCCGGACGCGTACCCCACTCTGCACGCGCTCCGCGCCGACCTCGCGACCGCGGCGTCCGCGGACCAGTTCGAATACGGCCTGAACCACCTGGTGCAGTCGCTGCACCCTGATTCGGTGCCGCGCTCGCTCAACCGGTGACCGACGCGCCGGCGAGGTCGGCGGCACCGCGGCCGGGGCGCAGCTTCCCGTCCTCCATCTCGTAGGTCATGTCGGTGCGGCCGGCGATGGCGAGGTCATGGGTGACGGCGAGGATCGTCGTCTGCTCCGAGCGCGCCAGGCCGTGCAGGAGGCTGACGATCACGCGGCCGGTCTTGGTGTCGAGGTTGCCGGTGGGCTCGTCGGCCAGGATCAACGTCGGCCGGTTGGCCAGCGCGCGGGCGATGGCGACCCGCTGCTGCTCACCGCCGGACAGCTTCGCCGGTCGTCGTTGCTGCTTCCCGCCCTTCAGGCCGACCTGGTCGAGCAGGGCGACGGCGCGCGCGCGTCGCTCGCGCTTCGACACACCGGCGAACTCCATGGGCAGCATCACGTTCTGGATCGCGCTGAGGTTCGGGATGAGGTTGTAGCTCTGGAAGATGAATCCGATCTGGTTCCGGCGGTAGCGGATCAGCTGGTGGTCGCGGCCGCGGCTGATGACCTCGCCGTCGACCTCGATGGTGCCGCTCGTCGGCTTGTCCAGCGCGCCGAGCAACGAGAGCAACGTGCTCTTGCCGCTGCCGCTGCGACCGACGACGGCGGCGAAGACGCCGGTGGGCACGGTGAGGCTCACGCCGTCGACGGCCTTCACCTCGGTGTCGCCGGAACCGAACGTCTTCGAGAGATCGGTGACCTGCAGCATGACTACTCCGTCCTCATGACCTCGGCGGGCCGGATCTTGGCGATCAGCCACGACGGGATCGCGGTGCCGACGACCGCGATCACGACGGCGGCGAGCAACCCGTAGAGCAGGATGCTGAAGCCGACGGTGGCGTGCACGTTCGAGAGCACGTCACCGAACTGGGTGAACCCCCGGCTGAGCCCGCCACCGATGCGGATGGGACCGCCGCTGGCCCCTCCAACCGGGCCGCCGCCGGGACCCTGGACGGTGGTGGGGCCGGTCGAGCTCGAGCTGCCCGACACCAGGGCGTCGAGCACCGGGTTGCTGAGGATCACACCGGCGACGACCCCGATGACCGCGGCCATGCCGGTGAGGGTCAACGCCTCGGTGACGAACTGCCACGAGATCTTGGCGTTCGACGAGCCGATCGCCTTGAGCACACCGATCTCCCGACGCCGCTCGCGGACGATCATCAGCATGCTCAGGAAGATGATCACCGCGCCGGCGACCAGGGCGCCCACGAGGCTGTAGGTGGCGATGGTCTTGACGTTGTCCAGCGACGAGAGGGTGTCGGCCGAGGCGGAGGCGTCGCTCACGACGTCGGCCGAGCTCCCGAGCTTGTTCTCGAGTGCGGTCACCGTGGCGTCGAGGTGATCGACGGTGTCGACGGTGACGATGGCCGAGGTGATGTCGCCTACCTGCGACGACAGCTTCTGGAGCGCGGGGAGCGGCATGATCACGCCCGCGTTCGTGAACGTGTTCCCGGTGTCGTAGATGCCCTTGACCGTGATGGTCTGGCCGTAGGCGGTGAAGGTGGAGCCCACCGAGAGGTTGTTCTTCTTGGCGAGCGCCTTGCCGACGAGCGCCACGTAGTCGCTCGACGAGCCGTCGATGGTCTCGCCCGCGGTGAGCTTGAACGAGTTGACCGCGGAGACGGCCGTGCTGCCCGGTGCGGTGGTCCCCGTGACGGTGATGGGCAGGGTGAAGTTCGCCGGGGGCGCGTTGCCGCTCTCGGTGTTGCCGTTCGTGGTGCCGAAACGGTTGCCGAGCGTGCCCGGGTCGATCGCCGACTGGAGGCTCGTGGTGCCGGCGGTCTCGCCGTTCGGCCCCGTCGGCGCGGTCGTGCCCTCGGTGACCCACTGGTCCTCGAGGGTCGAGGTCACCGCCTTCACGTGCGCGGTCGCGCGGATCTTCTCGATCTGCGCCGCGGTGAGTGGCTCCCCGCCACCTTGGAAGCCCCGCGCGCCGGCCGGTGTCACCGTGACCGTGGTGCCGACGCTCGCCTTCACGTCGTCGATCCGCGCCTGCACGGCTTTCAGCGAGAGCAACATCACCAAGGCCAACGCGATCGTCAACGCGAGGATCGCGGTGATCGAGATGCTGCGGATGGTGTTGCGGAACGCGTTCTTCACGCCTCTGCCCGTCACGCTCATCGGGGCAGTATCCCGACTGCTTCCGTGACCGGACCGCGGACTCCCTGGGATGTTCCCGAGAACCGCTCAGGCGCCTGCGCTCACGAAAACAGCGTCTCGCCCACGAAGCCGCGGGCGTCGACACCCGGCGGGCACGCGAACATCGCAGTGCCGTTGTGGCGGATGTACTCGTTCAACGCGTCGGTGCGGAGCCGTTCCTGCACCGGGATGAACCCGGCGCGGGGATCGCGCTGGTACGCGATGAAGAAGAGGCCGGCGTCGAGCTGATTGGTGACGGGATCGATGCCGTCGGTGAAGGAGTAGCCGCGCCGCAGGAGCTTGATGCCGTCGTTCTTCTCCGGCGCCGCCAGGCGGATGTGCGCGTCGACCGGGATCACGGGCTCGCCGTCGCGCTTGGCGACGAGGTTCACGACGTCGTGCTCCTTCGCGCCGCCGAGGGGCGCCCCGTTACCCTTCACCCGGCCAACGGTGAGCTCCTGGTCGGCGAGCGTGGATCGATCCCACACCTCGAGCAGCATCCGGATTCGGCGGGTCACGAGGTAGCTCCCGCCGCGCATCCAGGTCGGGTCATCGGTGTCCGCGACCCAGACGTGACGGGTGAGGGCATCGGTGTCCTCGGCGACCACGTTGTTCGTGCCGTCCTTGAACCCCATGAGGTTGCGCGGTGTCGTCTGCGCGGCGTCCGTGCTCGACGTGCGCCCGAAGCCCGACTGCGACCACCGCAGCGCGACGACGCCGCGGCCGATCCGGGTGAGGTTGCGGATGGCGTGGAAGCAGATCTGCGGATCGTCGGCGCACGCCTGCACCCCGAGGTCGCCGTCGCTGCGCGCGGGATCGATCTCGTCGCCTGCGAACGTCGGCATCGCGACCAGTGCCGCGGGTTTGCGGGTGCCGATGCCGAAGGGATCACCGGCCCGGTCGAACAACGACACGCCGAAGCCGAAGGTGACCGTGAGCGACGACGGACCAAGGTCGTCGGCCTCGCCGGTGTCGTCGGGGGGCGCGTCCTGGTCGGTGTTGTCGGTCCCCACCGGCTGCCCGACGCTCATGCGGCGTGACGCGCGGGTCCACTCCTGGAGGAGCCCCACCAGCTCGGCGCGGTCGTCGGTAAGCACGTCGAACGACGCGAACAGCAGCCGGGACTGCTGCGGCGTGACGATCCCGGCCTGGTGTGCGCCATGGAAGGGCACCACCGGGGGTGCAACGCCCGCGGGTACGGACGCGCGTGGCGGCGGGGGGAGCCGCGAGCGCGTCCGTCCCGAGGGCAACGGTGGCCACCGTCAGTGCCCCGGCTCCTGCCGTACCGAGGAACCGACGACGACTCACCGATCGCGTCGTCACGAGTTCACGACCTCCTTGCCCACCTTGGAGAGCGGCTCGGCGAGGGCGTCGATCGCTTGCGCGAGGGCCTTGGTGTCGGCGTCGGTCAGCGCGGTGTAGGCCACGAACGTGGTGCCCGTGCGGTACGGCGCGAGCGCCGCGGTCACCGCCGCGAACTTGGCCTCGACGTCGGCGGCGAGGTCGGGATCCTTCGTCTCCAGGATCGGCTTGACCGCTTCGAACGCCGCCTGCGCGCCCTGGACGTTGGCCTCGAAGTCGACCAGGTCGGTGTGGGAGTAACGCTCCTCCTCGCCCGTGATCTTCGACGCCGACACCTCGTTGAGCAGCTCGACCGCGCCGTTCGCGATGGCGCCGGGCTGGAGGTCGACGTCCTTGACCAGGTTCTCCAGGGTCTGGACGTTGTCGTTCAAGGCCGCGGTGTACGAGGTGAGCCCGTCGGTGGTGCCGTCGACCCAGAGCTTCCGCTCGAGGTAGTGGTACCCGCCCCACTCCTTCTTCGGCACGTCGCCCTCGCGGGCGTCGATCTTCGGGTCGAGGTCGCCGAAGGTCTCGGCCACGGGCTCGATGCGCTCGTAGGCAATGCGCGACGGCGTGTACAGCGCCTTGGCCTGCTCGAGGTTGCCGCTGTCGACGGCGTCGGTGAACGCCTTGGTCGCCGTCACCAGCTCCGCGGTCTGTGCCTCCAGGTACTGGCGGTACTGGTCGACCGCGACCTTGCCGGCGGGCGAGAGCTTGGTGGCCGCGCTCCCGGTGACCACGAGCTTGGCGGTCGAGTGGTCCGAGCCGCCCGGGCATGCGGTCTTGTACGTCCCGGGCTTCAACGTGAGCGAGAACTCCTTGTTGAGGCCGGGCGCAACGTTCTCGACCTCGCCGATGATGCGGTCACCCGAGAGGATCTCGAACTCACTGACGTCGCCGGAACCGGAGTTGGTCACCTTGAACGTGGTGGGCCCTGCCTTGATCTTCAGCCTGGCCGGGCAGCCGTCGTCGTTGATGTCGACCTTGACCGAGTTCGACTTGGCCCCCGCGGTCGCACCGAGCGCCACCGCCAGCGTGGCGCTGGTGATGGTCGCGACGGCAATGGCGCGACCGGTCCTCCCGAACATGAGCAGATCCCTCCAGGCAGTGCTGTCGATCAGACGGTTTCGACGGTCGCTTCGACCGGGGCAGGCCGCGTTGCGGTGTGCGCCGGAGGGCGCGCCGGCCGGCAGACGTAGATCGTCATCGGCACCGCGTAGAGCAGGAACGCCAGGACCTCGCCCCACGTGGGCTCGGGCTGGATCCCGAACATGCCGGTGATGAGCGCCGACTGCACCGAACCGGGGTCGATGAGCCAGCGCAGGTCGACGGCGCGTTCGAGGAGGAGGTTCCACCAACCCGCCTCGTGTGCGGTGTGCACCGCGAAGGCGAGGAGGCCCGCGCCCACGAGCACGAGTACGACCCCGGTGACCCGGAAGAACTTCGACAGGTTGATCTTCACGCCGCCGCGGTAGATCAGGTAGCCGAGGACGACCGCGAGCGCGACGCCGAGGAGCGCGCCGGTGCCGGTGAGGCCCGGGCGGTCGGACTGCTGGAACGCGGCCAGCATGAACACCGCGGTCTCGAGACCCTCCCGGAGCACCGCGAGGAACGCCATCACGACGAGGCCGATGGCCGAGCCCTGCACCAACGCGAGTGAGGCACGCTCCTGCAGGTCGCCCTTGAGGTCGGCCGAGTGGCGGCGCATCCACACCACCATCCAGGTGATCATCCCGACGGCGGCAAGCGCGATGACCGTCTCGAGTTGCTCCTGCTCGCGTTGGGGCAGGTTCTCCTCGGCCATGTGCAGCGCGTACGCGACCCCGCTACAGAGCAGCACCGCAGCCAGCACACCCAGCCACATCCACCGCAGGGCGTCGCTGCGACCCTGCTGGCGGAGGAAGGCGGCGACGATGCCGATGATCAACGCGGCCTCGAGGCCCTCCCGCAGGCCGATGACGAAGGTGGGAAGCACGACCCTAAGGTAAGGGATGCCTTAGGCCGAACGCAAGTCATCCTTCCCTGAGTCCGAGGTTCTCGTAGATCTCGCGGGTCGCGGTCGAGCGGTTGAGCGTGTAGAAGTGCAGGCCCGGGGCACCGCCCTCGAGCAAGGCGGCGCACAACCGGGTCGCTTCGGCGATGCCGACCGCACGTACGGCCGCCGGGTCGTCGCCGACGGCGTAGAGCTTGTCGGCGAGCCACTTCGGGAATTCCGAGCCCTGCATCTCGGCCATGCGCTTGATGCTGGCGAGGCTCGTGGCGGGCATGATGCCCGCGATCACGGGCTTGTCGACGCCCAGCGCGCGCAGGCTCTCGACGAGGTCGAAGTAGTGGGCGGGATCGAAGAAGAACTGCGTGATCGCGAAGTCGGCGGCGCGCAGCTTCTCCGCGGTGTGGCGCCGATCGGCCTCGCGGCTCGGCGAGCGCGGGTGCGGTTCGGGGTGGGCGGCGACACCCACCGAGAAGTCGCCCACCTCACGGATCAGCTCCACCAGCTCGACCGCGTAGCGCAACTCGCCGGTCGGGAGGTCGAGGTCCTTGGGCGGGTCACCCCCCAGAGCGAGGATGTTGTCGATGCCGGCGTCGCGATAGCGGGCGACGATGTCGACCAGCTCACTGCGCGTGTGCGCGGCACAGGTGAGATGCGCCATCGCGGTCATCGAGGTGTCGCCGTTGATCGCGACGACGAGGTCGTGGGTGCGTTCGCGGGTGGTGCCCCCGGCGCCGTAGGTGACCGAGACGTACGACGGCTGCAGCGGCTCGAGATCGCGCAACGTCTGTGCGAGCAGGCCCTCCATCTTCTCGTCGCGGGGCGGGAAGAACTCGAACGAGAAGCTCGGACCGGTCTTCAGGATCTCGTTGATCTTCAAGGCGCGTCAGGTTACCGGGGTGCACCCGACCGGAACCCGCGAAATCGCCGCAAGCGGAGTGAGTTGCTCACCACGAGCACGCTGGAGCACCCCATCGCGGCGGCGGCGATCACCGGGCTCAGGAGCCCGGCCGCGGCCAACGGGATGGCGGCGACGTTGTAGGCGAACGCCCAGAAGAGGTTGCCCTTGATCGTCGACAGGGTCCGGCGCGACAACGCAATGGCGTCGGCGGCGGCGCGGAGGTCCCCGGACACGAGGGTCAGGTCGCTGGCCTCGATGGCGACGTCGGTCCCCGTGCCGATGGCGATGCCGAGGTCGGCCTGCGCGAGCGCGGGCGCGTCGTTCACGCCGTCACCGACGACGGCCACGCGGTGGCCCGCCGCCTGGAGCTCGCGCACGACGTCGACCTTCTGCCCGGGAAGGGCGTCGGCCACGACCCGGTCGATGCCGACCTCGCGCGCGACCGCGTCGGCGGTCTCGCGGCGGTCGCCGGTGACCATGATCGTCGTGAGCCCGAGCTCGTGCAGTGCCGTCACCGCCGACGGCGACGTGGACTTCACGGTGTCGGTGACCACGAACGCGCCGCGCACGACCCCGCCCCATCCCGCGTAGACCACGGTGTGGTCGTCGCCGGGGACCGCCCAGCCCTCGGGCACGGCGCCGACGTATGCCGCGCGACCGACGCGCACCGTAACGCCGTCGACCGTCGCCTCGACCCCGTCACCGGCGTGGCTCACGAACCGGGCCGGCACGACGAGGTCGGCGCCGCGGGCGAGCGCACCCGCGGCCACCGCTCGTGCGATCGGGTGCTCGGACGCGTCCTCCACCGATCCCGCGCGCCGGAGCAATGCCACCACGTCGGTGCCGGGCGCGGGCACGACCGCAGCGACCTGCATGCGCCCTTCGGTGATGGTGCCGGTCTTGTCGAGCACGGCGGCGTCGACCATCCGAGTCGCCTCGAGCACCTCGCCGCCCTTGATCACGATGCCCAGCTGCGCGCCCCGACCGGTGCCCACCATGATCGCGGTGGGCGTGGCGAGGCCGAGCGCACACGGGCAGGCGATGATCAGGACGGCCACCGCGGCGGTGAACGCCTGGTCGGCGGCGTTGCCGAGCACCAGCCAGACCACCAGCGTGGCCAGTGCGATCACGAGCACGGCCGGCACGAACACCGCCGAGATGCGATCGGCCAGGCGCTGCACCGGCGCCTTCGACCCCTGGGCCTCCTCGACCAGGCGCGCGATCTGCGCCAGCGCGGTGTCGTCGCCGACCCGGGTCGCCTCCACGACCAGCCGGCCGGACGTGTTCAGCGTCGCGCCGAACACCGCGTCGCCGGGGACGACGTCGACGGGCACCGGCTCTCCGGTGAGCATGGAGACGTCGACGGCCGAGGCGCCGTCGACGACGGTGCCGTCGGTCGCGATCTGCTCGCCGGGCCGAATGACGAACCGGTCGCCCACCCGCACGTCGGTAGCCGGGATCTCGTCACCGTCCTCGAGACGGGCGGTCTTCGCACCGAGCGCGAGGAGGGCCCGGATCGCGTCCCCGGACCGGCGCCGCGCCCGGGCCTCGAACCACTTCCCGAGGAGGAGCAGGGTGACGATCGCGCCGGCGGTCTCGAAGTAGACGTGCGGGCCGTCGCCGGCGCCGCCGAACACCGCGCCAACGCGCATCCCCTGCTCGCCGGCGCCGAGGAAGACCAACGCGACGACCGACCAGACGTAGGCGGCGACGGTGCCCAGCGACACGAGCGTGTCCATGGTCGTCGTGCGGTGGCGGAGGTTGACGAGGGCGGCGCGGTGGAACGGCCACGCCGACCACAGGATCACCGGCGTGGACAGCGCGAACGCGACCCACTCCCAGCCCGCCAACTGCAGACCGGGCACCATCGAGATCGCGACCACGGGGATGGTCAGGGCGACCGCCACCACGAGGCGTGGGAGCAGCTGGCGCGCCTCGTCGGCGTGGAGGTCGCTCGCCTCCGGGGTCGGCACCGCGTAGCCCAGGTCGACGGCCGCGGCCGCGAACGACGCCGGGCCCGTCAGCGCGGGGTCGTAGGTGACCCGAGCCCGGCGGGTGGCGAAGTTCACGTGGGCGGCGCGGACGCCGGTGAGCCCGGCCAGGCCCGACTCCAGACGCGCCGCACAGGAGGCGCAGGTCATCCCGGTCACCGGGAGGTCGCAGCGCCCCATGGACGCTTCGTGCACCGTGGTCACGTGCAGTAGTATACCCCCCCAGGGTATTTTCCACCGCACAGGAGGACGTGGCATGGCCGTGCGTGGCTACAGCCTCGAGAAGGACGACTACCGGAAGCGGCTGCGGCGCATCGAAGGTCAGGTGCGGGGCCTGCAGCGCATGATCGACGACGACGAGTACTGCATCGACGTGCTCACCCAGATCGTGTCGGTCACGAAGGCGCTGCAGAGTGTCGGGTTGGGTCTCCTCGACGAGCACGTACGCCATTGCGTGCGCGACGCCGCCACGTCCGACGCCGCCGACGGTGACGCCAAGATCGACGAGGCGGTCCAGGCGGTCGAGCGCCTCCTCCGGGTCTGAGCTCTCAGGCCACGGGCGCGGCGTCGTAGGCCGCGCGCTGCACGCGCAGCGCGTCGAGCTGGCGGCGCGACAGGTTGCGCACCACCAGGACCGCGAGCACCGCCGCGACCGCCAGGACGACGACGCCGACCAGCGCCACGGTGTTGCTCGTCTCGATGTCGTCGAGCGAGCCGCTGTCGTGCAAGCCGGCGCCGGAGTACGAGAACCGCAGCAGCGCGACCACCCACGCGGCCCACCACCAGCCGACCAGCCACGATCCGGTCGCGTTGCGCCAGTGGGCGTCGCCCCGCGGGCGCGATGCGTCACCGCCTCGCCAGAGGTCCTGGACGATCAGCACCGGCATCACGAGGTTGGCGATCGGGATGAACCAGCTCCCGATGGCCCATCCGGGACCGAAGCGGGGGTTGGGGCGACCGAGCGCCTCGTTGTTCTTGGCAGCCCGGAACATCCAGACGATGAACAGCGCCACGATCACGACCTGGACCAGCACGAACAGCGACGACGCCGCGCTCACGTAGTCGTCGGCGTCCTGGGCGCGTTGGAGGATGTCGGTGAAGTTCCCTCCCCGCACGTCGCGGACCACCGAGATCCGGTTGGCGAGCGCGATGGCGAGGAGCACCGACGAGACCAGCATCACCCCGAAGCAGACCGTGAGCGCGAGGACCAGGCCCCGCTGGTCGCGCCAGCGGGCCGGTGGTGGCGAGGGAACCGGCGGCGGTGGCGGGGGCGGGAACGTCACCGCAGGGAGCGTAGGGGTTGCCGCCGAGGTGCCGGTGACCTGGGGAGCCTCCGCACCCTTGTGCCAGACTCGACGGATGCCGCCCGAAAAGCTGAGCTGGAAGCACCTCTACTCCGAGGTCGTCACGTCGGGCCTGTGCACCGGGTGCGCCGGCTGTGTCATCGCGTGCCCTCACGACGTGCTCGGCTACAAGGACACCGAGGGTGTGTACAAGCCGTTCCAGATCGAGGAGGGGTGGGGCCCCGACAACTGCAGCCACGGCGAGAAGAGCTGCACGTCGTGCACGCGGGCGTGCCCCCGCTTCCGCGCCTGGGAGCCCGAGGTCGACGAGTTCATGTTCGGACGCGCGCGCGACGCCGAGGAGCCGTCGGGCGTCTTCAAGGACATCGTGCTGGCCCGGGCCACCGACCCGGTGCTCGCGGAGGTGGGCCAGGACGGCGGCCTCGTGTCGGCTCTGCTGCTGTACGCACTCGAGCACGACATGATCGACGCCGCCCTCGTGAGCTACCTGGAGGGCGACGGCACCACGTGGAAGGCAATCCCGGGCGTCGCCCGCACAAAAGAGGAGATCATCGCCTCCGCCGGAAGCCGCTACACGTACTCGGCGAACACGATGGCGTACTTCGACGCGATCGAGAGCGGCGCCGAGCGCATCGCCCTCGTGGGCATGAGCTGCCAGTCGTCGGTGCCGCCGGTGATGAAGCAGCGGAAGGCGGGGAAGGTGGCCCGGCGGCTCGCCCTCAACATCGGGCTCCTGTGCTCCAAGACCTTCGACGACGCCATCTTCGAGGAGCTCTTCGAGGCCAAGTACGGCCTGAAGAAGTCCGACATGCAGAAGATGAACATCAAGGGCGTCTTCCAGATCTGGATGAAGAACGGTGACTACCACGAGGTGCCGCTCAAGGAGTGCCACGCGTGGACGCGCGAGGGCTGCAAGATGTGCCCGGACTTCGCCGCCGAGCACGCCGACATCTCCACCGGCGGCATCGGCAAGTTCAACGACTGGACGTTGACCATCGTGCGCACCGAGATCGGTCGCGACCTGATGGACGGCATGATCCGCGACGGATGGATCGAGACCCGTCCCGGCGACGACGACCCCGGCGCCATCGCGTTGATGCACAAGCTCTCGGCGAAGTCGCGCAAGCGCTGGCCGGAGTTCGCGATCGACGCCCCGCGGCTGCTCCCCGCGCCCGCCGCGTCCTAGCTCGCCCGGTCAGGCATCGACCCGCTGCCACCGCGTCGCCACGTCCGCATCCCGGTCCTCGGCAAGGCCGCGCCGCCCATCGGCAGCGACTTCGTCTCGCTCGAGGCCGCGAGTGGCATCGTCCTCCTGCTGGGCGCCGCGGCCGCGTTGATCTGGGCCAACGCCGACACCGCCGGGTACGAGAGCTGGTGGGGGCGCACCCTCACCATCGGGTCCGGTGACCTCGCGATCACCGAGACGCTCGTGCACTGGGTGAACGACGCGCTGATGACCATCTTCTTCTTCGTCGTCGGGCTCGAGATCAAACGCGAGCTGGTGACCGGCGAGCTGCGCGACACGAGCCGTGCCGCGTTACCCGCCGTGGCGGCGATCGGCGGCATGATGGTGCCGGCAGTCGTCTACGTCCTGGTCAACCTCGGCGGCACCGGCCTCGACGGCTGGGCGATCCCCATGGCGACCGACATCGCGTTCGCGGTCGGGGTGCTGGCGATCCTCGGCGCCCGGGTGCCGAGCCCCCTGAAGCTCTTCCTCCTGACGCTGGCCATCGTCGACGACATCGGCGCCATCGTCGTGATCGCGCTCTTCTACTCGAGCGGTGTCGAGCCCCTCTGGCTGCTCGGCGGGGTCGCGATCGTGGTGCTCGTGATCGCGATGTCGCGGCTCGGGATCGACCGACCGCTCGCCTACGTCCTTCCGGGCGCGCTCCTGTGGCTGTGCCTGCACGAGGCAGGAATCGAACCGACGCTCGCGGGCGTGGTGTTGGGACTGCTCACACCTGCGCTCCCCCGTCGAGGCCGTCCCGTACTCGAGCGGCTCGAGTCGTCGTTGCACCCGGTGTCGAGCTTCGTGATCGTCCCGATCTTCGCGCTCGCCAACGCGGGCGTGGTGCTCACGGGCGACGCGATCGACCACGCGTTGGCCAGCCGGGTGACCATCGGCATCGTCGTCGGACTCGTGGTGGGCAAGTTCGTCGGCATCTTCGGCGCGTCCGTGCTCGCGGTGCGCCTGCGAATCGGTCGTCTCCCCGACGACCTCGGGCTCGGTCACGTGTTCGGCGTGGCCATCCTGGGGGGCATCGGCTTCACCGTGTCGCTCTTCATCACCGACCTCGCGTTCCGGGGCCAGGTCATCGACGACGCCAAGATCGGGGTCCTGGCGGCGTCCGCGCTCGCCGCCGTCATCGGACTGGTGGTCCTGCGGATCGTGCTGCGCGACGCCCCGCCCACGAAGAAGATGCAGTGAAGGCGTGGCCGGATGGCCGGGACGCCGCAACGGTATCGACCGGAGTGAAGAGATGCAGTGAAGGCGTGGCCGGATGGCCGGGACGCCGCAACGGTATCGACGGGAGTGAAGAGATGCAGTGAAGGCGTGGCCGGATGGCCGGGACGCCGCAACGGAATCGACGGGAGTGAAGGGAGAACCGGATGAAGCTCCGGGCGATGGTCAGCGACCTCATGGACCGCTCACGCGTGTCGGGTGCGGTCCCGGACGTGCAGTTCACCACCGACCCGGCGGGGTGCGCGGGCGCCGACGTGGTGGTCGTCGACCTCGCCCGTCACGCCGATGCGGTGGCCGCGGTGCGCGCCGCCGCGCCCGACGCCCGCATCGTCGCCTTCGGCCCCCACGTCGACACCGACGTGCTCGACCGCGCCACACGGGACGGCGCCGACTTGGTGCTCCCCCGCTCCCGGTTCTTCCAGGATCCGGCCGCGGCGATCCGTTCCTGAGTCTGCGAGACTGCGCCGATGGCCGACCACCCCATGGACACGACCGTCACCGATCACCTGCTGGCGACCACGCGCGCCGTGCGCAAGCGCCTCGATCTCGAGCGCCCGGTGGAGCCCGAGGTGATCCTCGAGTGCCTCCGCCTCGCGGTGCAGGCCCCCACCGGCAGCAACTCCCAGAAGTGGCACTGGCTCGTCGTGACCGATCCCGAGAAGCGGGCGCAGCTCAAGGAGCTCTACGGCTCGACGGCCCGCCCGTACCTCGAGTCGCAGGCCGAGGAGGCGGGGGACGCGCAGACCCGGCGGGTGTACCAGTCGGCCGTCTACCTCATGAACATCCTCGACCGGGTCCCGGTGCACGTGATCCCCTGCGTCGAGGGCCGGATCGACGGTGCCGACAACTTCGGCGGCGCCAGCTTCTACGGCTCGATCCTCCCTGCCGTGTGGAGCTTCATGCTCGCCCTGCGTTCGCGCGGGCTCGGGTCGGCGTGGACGACCCTCCACCTGGCGCAGGAGGCCGAGGCCGCCCAACTGCTGGGCATCCCCGAGGGCTTCACGCAGGTGGCGCTGATCCCGGTGGCGTACACGACCGGAGGCGACTTCAAGCCCGCCGCCCGCCCGCCGGTGGAGGACATCACCTATTGGGACACCTGGGGCGCTACCCAGGAGTAACCCTGGTCGCCGGGCGGGAGTCGAAGGGCTCGATGCTCTCCGTCGTTTCGCGCCTCGAGACCGCCGCGGAACGGTCCGGCACCGTCACGTTCGTCGGTTCGGCGGCGGGTGGCGCCGGCACCACCGACCCGGTCGAATGGGCCCGCCTCCACGACGAGGCGCGGGGCATCGCCGCCGCGCTGCAGGCCCGGGGCGTCGGCCCCGGGGTGCACGTCGGGATCCTCGGCCCCACGACCCGGGCCCTCGTCACCACCATCCAGGCGACCTTCCTGGCCGGCGGCACCGTCGTCTCCCTGCCGCTGCCCATGCGCCTGGGGTCGATCGAGGAGTTCGTCGAGCAGACCCGCCGGCGGATCGCGAACGCCGACGCCGCGGTCGTGGTCGTCGACCCCGACCTCGCGCCGTTCCTCGACCCGCCGTCGCTGCTGTCGGCGCCCATCGTGCTGCTCGACGACCTGGTGCGCGACGGCGCCCGCGCCGGCAGCGGGAGGTGGGGGCGGCCCCCCGACGATCCCGAGCGGCTGGCCATTCTCCAGTTCACGAGCGGCTCGACCGCCGCGCCGAAGGGCGTCATGCTCCCCGACCGCTGCGTCGGGGCCAACATCGACGCCATCATCGCCGGCGCCGGCATCAACCAGGCCGACCGGGCAGTGTCGTGGCTGCCCCTGTACCACGACATGGGGCTCATCGGGCTGCTGATGACGCCGATGCTCACCGGCTTCGAGCTGGTGCTGGGCGCGCCGCAGGACTTCCTCTCCGCGCCGGCGAACTGGTTGCAGTGGATCTCCGAGTACCGGGGAACGATCACCGCCGGCCCGAACTTCTCCTATGCGCTCGCGGCGCGCGCGTTGCGACGCGCCGGTGCGCTCGACCTCTCGAGCTGGCGACTCGCCCTGAACGGTGCCGAGACCGTCGACCCGACCGCGGTGGAGGCCTTCTGCGCGGCGGCAGGTCCCCACGGCTTCGACGCCCGGGCCGCGTACCCCGTCTTCGGCATGGCCGAGGCCACCCTCGGCGTGACCTTCCCCGAGGTCGGGGAGGGGATGACCGTCGACACCGTCGACCGCCACGCGCTGGAGCACGACCGCGTGGCCGTCCAGGCGGTGGACCGCGACGCCGGCCGCCGGCTCGCGTTCCTCGGGCGGCCGCTGCCCGGCTTCGAGCTTCGGATCGTTGACCCCCGCACCGGCCAGGCGCGCGGCGAGCGTGAGGTCGGCGAGCTGGAGCTGCGGGGACCGTCGGTGACCCCGGGGTACTACCGCAACCCGGAGGCGACCGCGGCGACGTTCGAGAACGGGTGGCTGCGCACCGGGGACCTCGCCTATCTCGTGGACGGGCGGCTCGTCGTGTGCGGCCGACTCAAGGACATGATCATCGTCGGCGGGCGCAACGTGTTCCCCGAGGACGTCGAGCGGGCGGCCGCGGCGGTGGACGGCGTGCGGGCCGGCAACGTGATCGCCTTCGGGAGTGACCGGCGCCGCGGCCGCGAGGCGATCGTCGTCGTCGCCGAGACCAAGAGCGACGACCTGCACGTGGTGCACGACTCCGTCATCGACCTGGTGTGCGACGCGGTGGGGGTGCCACCGGTCGACGTGGTGCTGGTGCGGCCGGGCACGCTGCCGAAGACGTCGTCGGGCAAGCTGCAGCGGTCGTTGTGCCGCGACCGCTACCACGACGACGAGCTCGAACCGGTCTGACCGGCCGGGGCTCGCCGCCGCGGGTACGGAGGTGGCTCAGCGCCGCTCCTCGACGCGCGGGCGCTCGCCCGGTTGCGACGTGGCTCGGGCCGGCGCCGCGGTGTCGGACGACGGCGGCTCGACGTCGTCGAGGAGCATCTCCTCGAACAACGCTCGGTACGAGATCACCGCTTGCCGCAGGTCCTCGGTCGAGGTGCGCCCCTCGATGGTGCGCGCCGCGATCGTGTGGGCGGTGCGGTAGTTCTGCACGACCTCGGGGTGGTCGACGGAGACGAGCTCACTCCCGCGTGTCGAAGTCGTCGACCGGATACCCGCGCTCCCGCATCAGGTCGGTGATGAGACGATCGGCGTCGGCCACCGCGACCTGGGGTCGGTCGACGAAGCTGCTCTGCATGTCGGTCCACTGCTGCGAGTACCGCTGACGCGACGCCTCGCTGAGCGGACGCAGCTGGAGCTCGTCGCGCTTGGCCTCGCGCTCCCGCAGCTCCCGTTCGGCGGTGCGCCGGTCGCCGGAATCGTCGATGGTGCGGTCGTACTCGGAGCCGAAGCGGCCCTGCAGGTGGGTCCGGCGGCGCTTCCGGAGCATCGCCATGACGACCAGCGCGACCACCACGACGACGGCCGCCGCGATCACGATCCAGATCCAGGTGTCCATCGGTCTCCCCCTGTTCGTCACCCCCGCGTGCTGACCTACCTCGGATACCCATTGGTTCGCACTGGGAATCCGTGCTCGGACCCCGGTCGAGGGAACCGACCGGGCAGAATGGGGAGTTCTACATGCCGATGGAGCCCCCCACCCCCGCGCCCGGGACCGCAGATCCCGGAGTCCTGCTCGTCGACGTCCCCACGACGTCGCCGCGCTCGGAGCGTCGCGAGCTCGTGCGGATCTTCCTCGTGCTGCTCGCCCTCACCTTCGCGCTGCGCCTGCCTGCGTTCTTCACGCCGGTGTTCAACTCCGACGAGACGTTCCTGGCCACCCAGGCCCACGTGCTGAACGACGGCGGTCAGCTCTACCACGACGCCATCGATCGCAAGCCGCCGATCGTGCCGTACGTGTACGCGGCGACGTTCGCGTTCTTCGAGACCACCGCGTTGTGGTCGGTCCGCATCGTCGCGATGTTGGCCGTCGCACTCACCGCTCTGCTGCTCGCGATCGAGGGTCGGCGACGGTACGGCGCGCGCGCGGGCTGGATCGCGGGGATCATGTTCGTCGTCGCGATGGTCGCGTTCGCTCCGCAGGACGGCCAGGCCGCCAACTTCGAGGTGTTCATGCTGCCGTCGATGACGGCGGCGATCCTGTTCGCCCGCCGCGGGCGCGGGTTCCTGGCCGGTGTCGCGATCGCGACGGCGACGTTGGCGAAGCAGACCGGCGCGGCGACGCTCCTCCCCGTGGTGTATCTGATCGCGCGCGCCCGCGGGAAGAAGGGCGTCGGCGAGGTCGCGCTCGGCTTCACGATCCCGACCGCGCTGGTCGCGCTGGCCATGGGCCCGTCGCAGCTCCTGTACTGGACGGTGCTCGGCAACGGCTCGTACGTCGGCATGAAGACGATGTCGACGGTGGTGCTCACCACCTTCCTGTTCATGACCGGCATGTGGGCCTTGTGCAACCTGCCGCTGCTCTGGAAGGTCCCGAGCGCCTGGGCCCAGCGGAAGCTGCGCGCGCTCGACGGCGAGCGTGACACCGACCTGTGGCTGTGGCTCGTGTCCGCCGCGGTGTCGGTGGCGGTCGGGCTGCGGTTCTTCGGGCACTACTACATGCAGCTGGTGCCGCCGCTGGCGTTGCTCACGGCCGGGGCCCTCGTGCGCGGCAGCCGGAAGTGGGCGACGCGCACGGTCGCCTTCGCGATCGCGCTCGGCGTCATGTTCTCCGCCGCCGGGTACATCTACCACCCGGGTGTGCCGGAGCCGAACTACGAATCGGTGTCGCGCTACCTCGCGACCACGACGAACCCCGACGACCCGATCTACGTGTGGGGCAGCGTGCCCGAGATCTACTGGGCGTCGGGCCGTCGTCCGGCGACGCGCTTCCTCACGTCGTCGTTCCTCACCGGCAACTACCCGGGCCGGCCGCCGGAGGACGCCAACACCGGTGGCGACACCGAGGCCGCGTGGGACGACTTCTACCAGGACTTCACCGCGCACCCGCCGAAGTACTTCGTCGACACGTCGCCGGCGAAGGTGAGGGGGTCGCAGTACTACCCGATCTCCGACTTCCCGCGCCTCGAGCACATCATCGACACGCAGTACCGCTACGTCGTCACCATCGACGACATCACCGTCTACAAGCGCAAGTAGGGGTCACGCCCTCGAGCATGTGTCCGATGGGGTAGGTGCTCAGACGAGGGGCCAGGGGGTGCTGTGCCAGTCGTCGGGCAGGGGTAGGCCGCGAGTGAGCAGGCCCTGCGCGCGGCGCAGGACGGCGTCGACCTCGTCGTCGTCGAGCAACGCCGCCATCCGCTCGCCGAGCGGCCCCGACTCCAGGTCGGCGACCACGCGGCACACGTCGTCGGCCGCGGCCCCCGGCAGCCGCTCACCGGCGAAGTCCCAGATGACCGTGCGGAGCTTCCAGTCCTCGTGGAACGTCAACCCGTGGTCGATGCCCACGATCACGTCGTTCACCTGGTCGTGGAGGCAGTGGCCGCCTTTGCGATCGGTGTTGTTGACGAGGACGTCGTACCAGGCGAACTCGCGGAAGCGATCCTCGTGCTCGTCGCGCAGGGTGAAGAAGTGCTCGTCGGGATCGTGGTCGACGAACCGCTGCACCGCGCCGACGCCGAGCGGGCCGTCGCGCAGGATCGTGAGCGGGACGATGTCCCACCCGAGCGCGGCGGACAGCTCGTAGGCCGCCACCTCCCGCTGGCAGAGCGTGCCCTGCGCGAAGTCCCACAACGGACGCTCACCGCGCCGGGGCTTGTAGATCGCGGCCAGCGCCATCCCGTCGACCTTCGCCTCGACGAGGAAGGTCGCGTTCGACGAGTACCGCATGCGGCCGACGACCTCGAGCTCGGCGCCCTCGAGCGCGGCCCGCAGCTCCTCGGGGGTCAGTTCCAGCGAGGACAACGGTGCCCGGAGGGGTCCATCGGCTGCTCGCAGAGCGGGCAGGGCGGGCGCCCCCCGGCCACCGCCTCGATCCCCCGAGCCGCCATGGCGCGCACCTGGGCGCGGGTGGCGTAGATGCGGGCGACGTAGCCGTCGTCGTCCTCTTCGACCTCGACGACCTCCTCGTCGTCCTGGGCACGCTCGCGCAGCTCGAGGAGGACGAGCTCACGCTCGGGGTCGAACCCGAGGCCGATGAGCCGGGCCCGGAACAGCGGGACGGTCGGCTCGCGCAGCACGCTCTGGGTCGACGGGATGTCGAACGGCAGCTCGGGGTAGTCGTCGGCGATCTTGTCGAGGAAGGCCACCGCCTCCGCGGCGAGCAGCGCGACCTGCTCCTTCTCGACCAGCACGGTGAGCTGGGTCTGCTCCGTGCGCGCCTGGATGTAGAAGGCACGCTGGCCCGGCTCCCCGACCGCACCGGCACCGAGGCCGTCGACGTCGTCGAGCTCGATGATCTCCGCGCTCATGCTCGTTCGCTCTCGGTGCTGCGCACCGGCCCGCTCGGGACCCGCTCCGTTGCGAGCCGGGATACCCGGCTCGCGGCCACTGCGCTCATGCTCCGTCCACCTTTCCGGCCGCGGCGGCCTCGGCGGTGGGTTGGGCGCTGTCGGCGGGGGGCGGCGGGAGCAGCTCGTCGAGGGTGCCGGTGTCGTTGCACTTCACCATGGCTGCTCCGTGGGCCGACAGCTCGAACACCGTGACCGACGCCGGCGACACCACGATCCGCTGGAACAGGTCGAGGTGCACCCCGGTGTAGTGCGCGATCGCGGCCTTGATGGGGTCGGCGTGCGACACGACGACCACCAACTCGCCCGGGTGCCGCGCCACGACCGCCTCCAGCGCGCTGACCATGCGCGTCTGCATCTCGGCGAGCGACTCGCCGCCCGGGAACCGCGCTCGGGACGGCGCGCGCTGCACGGTCTTCCAGAGATCGGTCTTGGCCAGCTCCGACAGCTGACCGCCCGTCCACTCGCCGTAGTCGGCCTCCATCACGCCCGGGAGCGGCTGCACGGTGAGCCCGTGATGCTGTGCCACCGCCTCCGCGGTCTGGGTGGTGCGCTCGATCGGGCTGGCGTAGACGACCGCGACCGGGAGGCCGGCCAACCGCTCGCCGAGGGCCTTCGCCTGGTCGCGACCCTGGTCGGACAGATCGATGCCCGGGGCACGCCCCGAGAGCATCGGTCCGGTCTGGGGGGTGACGGCGTGGCGGGCGAGCACCAGCCGCGTCGGCTTGGGATTCTCCGGCTGGGGCGGGGTCTCCGGAGGCGTCTCGGACTCGAGTTCGGGCTCGGGGTGCACGGTCACTCTCCCGAATTCTACCGGCGCACCCCATAACCTCCTCCCCGTGAACGACCAGTCGATCTCGCTGTCCACCCAGGGGATCCCGCAGACCGTGCTCGATCCCGAGCCCGCCGACGCGGTCGAGCGCCTCGCCGAGGCGCTCTCGCTGCCCGACCCCGCCCGGCGTGACGCCGTCGCCGCCGTGGTGGCCCAGTGGCCCCGCTTCCTCGACGGCTGGGCCCGGCTCGGTCAGCTCGCGCGCGACCCGGTCGAGGCGTATGCGTACTTCCGGGTCGGTTACCACCGCGGCCTCGACCGGCTCCGCCAATCGGGCTGGCGGGGTTCCGGATACGTGCGGTGGGAGCACCCGACCAACCGCGGCTTCCTCCGTGCGCTCGATGGGCTGCGCACGAGCGCGGCGACCATCGGCGAGCAGGACGAGGAGGCCCGCTGCGACGAGTTCCTCCACCAGCTCGAACCGGCGTGGGACCGGATCGACGACACCGACACGGGAGCGGCAGGAGCATGAAGCGCGCACTGATCACCGGCATCACCGGCCAGGACGGCCGCTACCTCGCCGCGTTCCTGGCCGACAAGGGCTACCAGGTGTTCGGCCTGATGCGGGGCCAGGGTAACCCGAAGGCTGCGCTCGTGATGCAGGAGACGCCGTCGCTGGAGGTGATCGACGGCGACCTGCGCGACCTCTCGTCGCTCATCGCGGCGGTCGAACGCGTGCAGCCCGACGAGGTCTACAACCTCGGCGCCATCAGCTTCGTGCACCTCTCGTTCACGCAGCCCGAGCTCACCTCGGAGATCACCGGCCTCGGCGTGCTGCGCATGCTCGAGGCGGTGCGCATCGTCGGCGGCAAACAGAACCCCATCCGCTTCTATCAGGCGTCGTCGTCGGAGATGTTCGGCAAGGTGCGGGAGACGCCCCAGACCGAGCTCACGCCCTTCCACCCGCGATCGCCCTACGGCGTGGCCAAGGTGTTCGGCCATCACATGACGGTCAACTACCGCGAGGCGTACGGTCTCCACGCGTCGTCGGGGATCCTGTTCAACCACGAGAGCGAGAAGCGTGGTCTGGAGTTCGTGACCCGCAAGATCACGAACTCGTTGGCGCGCATCAAGCTCGGCCTGCAGGACTCGATCACGCTGGGCAACCTCGACTCCGCACGCGACTGGGGGTTCGCGGGCGACTACGTCGAGGCCATGTGGTTGATGCTGCAGCAGGACGTCGCCGACGACTACGTGGTCGCCACCGGCGAGACCCACACCATCCGCGAGTTCCTCGACGCCGCCTTCGCCTGCGCGGGGTACGACGACTGGAGCAGCTTCGTCACCCAGGACCCGCGCTTCGAACGGCCTGCCGAGGTCGACCTCCTGATGGGGGACGCGACGAAAGCGCGCGAGAAGCTGGGATGGACGCCGAAGGTCGACTTCGAAGGTCTCGTGCGCCGCATGTACGAGTCCGACCTGGTCGAGGAGAGCGCCCGCGCCGACTCCGGCCGCTAGGTTCTCGTCGTGGCCAGCAACGACGCGCCGCTCGTCGGCGTGATCATGGGCAGCGACTCCGACCTCCCGGTCATGCAGGGCGCGGTCGACGCGCTCACCGAGTTCGGTGTGCCGCACGAGGTCCGCGTCGTGAGCGCGCACCGCACGCCGGACGTGATGTACGAGTACGCGCACCGCGCCGCCGACCGCGGCCTCCGGGTGATCATCGCCGGTGCCGGCGGCGCCGCGCACCTCCCGGGCATGACCGCGTCGATGACATCGCTCCCGGTGATCGGTGTGCCGGTGCCCCTGCAGCAGCTCGACGGGCTCGACTCACTCTTGTCGATCGTGCAGATGCCCGACGGCATCCCGGTCGCGACGGTCGGCGTCGGGAAGGCTCGCAACGCGGGGCTCCTGGCGGTTCGCATCCTCGGCGCGGCGGACGAGGGCCTGCGAGCACGCCTCGACGCACACCGCGCCGCGCTCGACGCGACCGTCCGCGAGAAGGACGCCGAGCTGCGCGGAACCACCTGACGAGAACTACGAGACGCTCAGCAGGGCTCCCAGCGCGCCCGGTGTGCGAGCGCAACCGCTGCAACCTGCGAATGCACGGACAGCTTCTCGAGGATCGAGCGGATCTGGCTGCGGACCGTCGCCAGGGAGACGAACGACGACTTCGCGATCTCGTCGGCCGTGGCGCCCTCCATCAGGGCGCCGAGCACCATGCGCTCCCGCGTCGTGAGCCGTTCGAACGGCGCGAGTCGTTCCCGCTCCGCGGCTCGGTGTTCGCGCAGGCTGGTCAACACGCGATCGCGCTCCACGGGGTGCAGCGCGGACTGGCGCCGTGCCGCTCGGAGCACGGTGTCGAACACGACATCGAAGCGCTCGCTCTTGCTCACCAGGCCGAGCGCTCCGGCCTCGACGCACATGCCGAGCAGCGTCGGGTCGGTGATGCCAGTGAGGACGAGCACGCTCGCGCACAGCTGGCGGAGCTCGGCGATGATCGGGACCGACAAGCCGACGTCGCCCAGCACGAGGTCGAGGACTACGACGTCGGGCCGGAGCCGGCGGGCGGCGTCGAGGATCGTCTCGTACGACCGGGGGTCTGCGATCTCGACGACCAGGCCCTCGCGACGAAGCGCCGCCGCGAGACCGTCGGCCAACAGCACGTGGTCCTCGACGATCAGTACGCTCACCGGGCACGTTCGTTCGTCCTCAACGACCGCCACGGACATCTTCACCTCCCGCTCCGCCACGCACCGCGGCGAGCTTGCCGGACGGGGCCGCGGTCGGCATCACCAAAATTGTGGAATGACGATTCATCACATCGGGCGATGACACGAGGCCGGATCCACGTGACGCTCTCGGTGTGGCTGACACCGACCGCGATCGGCGGGTGCTCGTCTCCGTCTCACCGTTGCTCCTGGCGGAGTTTCTCGCCCGCGAGCTCCGGCTGGTGGACCTGGAGGTGGTGGTCGTCGACGACCCCTTCGGGTTCGACGACGAGCGGGACTTCACGGTGGCCGTCACGAACGGCCTCCCGCCGCCGAGGGCCCGCGCGACGACCGTGGTGCAGCTACCGGACCGTGCACGGGGCAGCGACCTCGGCTCACTGGTGACCACCAGCAGTGTGGAGCGCGTACCAATCCCCGATCTCGCGTCGGCCGTGCGCGTGGTGCACGAGCTCTGCCGGCGAGCGGCCGTCGAGCCCGGATGAGGCCACCGGGAGGGTGACGACGAAGGACGCGCCCCCACCCGGGCGGCCTTCCACCTGGATGTCGCCACCCTGGTCCAGCAGGAGTCGGCGCGCGATCGAGAGGCCCAGCCCACGGCCGGGGAGACCGGAGGAGACCCCGCGCCGGAAGATCTGCTCCCGTTGCTCGGGCGCCACACCGGGGCCGCGGTCCTCGACCCGCACCTCGACGTGTCCGCCCACCGGCGCGGTGCGCACCATGATCGGTACGCCTGGCGCATGGTCGCGTGCGTTGTCGAGCAGCCCCTGCACGATCTCGGTGAGCACCGCGGGGCGCCCGAACGCCCGGACACCGTCGTCGAGGTCGGCCCGGACCTCGACGCCTGCGGCGCGGGTGCAGAGCACCGCTGGCGACACTGCAGCCGCGACGTCGAAGGGCACGCGCGGCATGGAGGCTCGATCTCCCTCGACGAGGAGTCGCAACAGCTCGATCTCCGTCTCGAGTGCGGCACGCAGCTCGGCGTGCGAACCCGGCGAGCGGACGTCACCGTCGGCGGTGAGATGACGCGTCGCCGCCTCGATGCCGAGGAGCGCGGAGCGGGCTTCATGGTCGCGCTCCGCGCGTTCGGCGTGTTCGATGCGTCGCCGCCGCGCGTTCATCTCCGCGGTCTGACGAGCAGCGAAGAGCACGGCGCTCTGATCGAGGAATGCGAGCTTGAGCTCCTGCGCGACACCGTTCAGCACGAAGAGGAGCGCAAGAAGTCGGAGCGTGAGCGCACCCGTGGTCCACAGATCGTGACGGCTCGTTGCCAGCGCGTTCAGGACTCCCGCGGCTGCGAATCCGAACAGCATCAGCCCGAGCCAGGTCCACAGCCACGAGCTGCGTCGCAGGCCGCGGGCCATCGAGACCGAGCCGAGCACGGCCCAGAACACGACCACGACGAGGTGCGCGACCAGATCACCGATGCCGTGGGTCGGACCGGCCATCGACTGCGCCGCCGGCGCGAGCGCCGGGACGGCGTACGCCAGCACGAGGAGCCCGCCGACCGACGACAGGACCGCGAGGAAGCACCGACCGCCCGACGTCGCGGAGTTGATCGGCGGGGCGACGACGGCGAGGCCGAGGAGGCCGACCACCGTGATCCACATTGCCGCGTCGAGCTTGGCCAGCGCCGGAGGGGGCGGGAAGACGCCGCTGAGGAACGGTACGAGCGCGACCGTCACGACGAGCGCACCCAGCAGGAGGAGCGCGGCGCCGATCCGCAGCGCCGACGAATTCCCGCTGATGCGCCAGCGCAGACAGCTGACGAATCCCGCGACCACCGCGAGGACCGCGCACGCGGTCGCGAGCACGCCGTTCAGCGCATGGACGCGCACGCCCCGGGGGCCGGCGCCGACGGCGGCGAGGTAGCTCGCGACGACGGCGACGACCACCAGCAGGGCGACGGCGAGCCGCAGCTGGAGCCCGTGGGGCTGCACCCAGCCCATCGGGGCGCGCCGGTCGTGACCACGGTACGTGGCCTCCACGCCACCATCACCACGGACCGTCGCGACCGCTCGCGTCCCGCCCCGTCCGAGTTCCATGCCCACGCCGCCCCTGGATCCCTACCACTGTCGTCGGGCCCTGCTCCCGATTTCCCGCCATTGTAGCGACATTTCCTCCGCGATTTCACGCGGCGTAGTCAAATGTCACGAAGAGCGCGAGGCAGCTCCGCCCGGCCCGGAATCATCAATCCTGGCGATGCCGGCCGGTCTCCCGTGCTGGATGCTCACGCAGCGTGGTCCCTCGAGGGGATCGACGCGGCAGGCCGGGAGGAGGAGACGTGGGTCCAGTGATGTTGTTCACCGACGAGCTCGGCGCTTCGGCGGTCGAGTACTCGTTGCTCGTCGTGCTGATCGCCACCGTCGTCGTCGGCACGGTGACCGTGCTGGGTGAGCAGGTCACGGACCTCTTCGATTCGATCATCGGGCTCTTCTGATGCGCGGACCGAAGCTCGTTCCCCCTCGCACCT
This sequence comes from uncultured Actinomycetes bacterium, assembly GCA_963819475.1. GTDB lineage: Bacteria > Actinomycetota > Acidimicrobiia > IMCC26256 > DASPTH01 > DASUAS01. The sequence goes on along the minus strand of CAWFWE010000004.1, from coordinate 653,821 downwards.
GCGACGCATTCGCCTCGAGAGAGGCCGACCAACCATGAAAGGAAGCACTGATGTACGACATGTTCCAGGCTGCTTGGACCTGGCTGCAGTCCCGCGACGAGCGGGGTGCGACTGCGGTCGAGTACGGGATGCTCGTGGCGCTGATCGCCGCCGTGATCGTCGGGATCGTCGCGACGCTCGGTGGGCAGATCAACGACGCGTTCACGGCCATCTCGGGCGAGCTCTGAGACGACGGGCAGCGGGCGGGCTCTCGCAGTCCGCCCGCCCCGTCGTCACCACGACGATGTACCGACGATTCCATGATCGTGAGCGCGGGGCGGCCGCGGTGGAGTTCGCCCTCATCCTCCCGGTGCTGATCCTGCTCGTGTTCGGCATCGTGCAGTTCTCGATTGCGTACAACCGCACCCAGGGGCTGCACGCCGCGGCGCGTGAAGGCGCGCGGCTCGCGTCGCTCCCGCAGACGACGCAGAGCGACATCAGCGGCCGCGTCACCAGTGCGCTGACCGGAGTTCCGCTCAATGGGCCGCCGAGCATCAGCGTGAGCCCGGCGACGACGAAGCCGTGCCAGAACCGCTCCGGCCAGACGGTCACGGTGACCGTGACGGCGGTGACCGACCTCGACATCCCACTCTGGGGTTCCGTGTCGAAGACCCTCACCGGAAAGGGCCAGTTCCGGTGCGAATGACCCGTGGGACGTCCCGGTGTGGGCGCGACGAGCGCGGCGCGGTCGCGGTGATGGTCGCGATCATGCTCGTGCTGCTCATGAGCATGGCCGCGTTCGCGCTCGACAGCGGGAACGGGTGGCGCACCCGCCGGGAGCTGATCACCGCGACCGACGCCGCCTCCCTCGCCGCCGCCGAAACGTTCGCGCAGAACGGGAACGGCTGCGCCGGCGTCCCCTCGACCTTTGTGAGCGCGAACGATTCGGCGGCCTCGGTCACCGGCTGCAGCTTCTCGAACCTGGGGCCCGGCGCCGGCGCCGTGACCGTGAAGGCCGAGACGCCACTGCACTACACCTTCGCCGGGGTCATGGGCATCGGCGATGGCACCGTGCACTCGACCACGACTGCCGCCTACGGGCAGCCGCTCGGGGTCACCGGCCTGCGGCCGCTCGGCCTCTGCAACGCCAGCGTGGGGTACACCCAATGGCTGGCCAGCGGGATGACGACGCCCTTCACCGTCACGATCAGCTACACGAAGGACTCGCCGTCCGCCTGCGGCGCCGACGTCCCCGGGAACTGGGGCGTGCAGGACTTCGACGGGGGCGCCAACTCGAACAACGACACCAAGGACTGGATCGAGAACGGCTATCCGGGAACGGTCACCGCGCCGAGCATCGTCCCCGGTGACACCGGCGCCTTCAGCAACTCGCTCTCGAGTGCCCTCGACACGCTGGTGAGCACGGGGACGGTGTTCCAACTCCCGGTGTTCGACTCCGCCACCGGCAACGGCAGCAACGCGCAGTTCCACATCATCGGGTTCGTGAGCGTCGTGCTGGTCGACTACAAGGCCAACGGCGCGGAGGGCAACCGCTACCTCAGGGTGCAGTTCGTCTCGCACGTCGCCCAAGGGACGTGCTGTTCGCACGGCACCGACACCGGGACGCGCGTGGTCTTCATCTGCGCCGTCGACCCGACCTTCCCCCTTTCCAATTGCACCGATCGCTAGGAGAAACCTGATGGACAACGTCAAGCACACACGAGGTGAGTCATGAGTCGCAGGATGCTAGGAGTGGTTGCCGCAGTCGTGCTCGGCGCCGTCGGCACGTTCGTCCTCGTGGCGTACGTGCGGGGGGCGGAGGACCGGGCCGTCGCCGGCGAACGGATGGTCAATGTGATCGTCGCGTCGTCGAGCGTCGACTCAGGAACCGCGGCCGAGGATCTCGGTTCGGTGACCGAGTCGCAACGCGTGCCAGAGAAGGTGCGCAGCGACGGCGCCATCACCGACCTGAGCGAGGTGAAGGGCCTGGTCACCGCCACCGACCTCGTGCCCGGCGAGGTGCTGCTCAAGGACCGCTTCGCGTCGCCCGGGCAGGTCACCAAGGGCGTGGGCGAGGTGAAGGTGCCCCGCGGCGACATGGAGGTCACGCTCTCGCTGGAGCCCCAGCGTGCGGTGGGTGGCCTCATCAAGCCGGGCGACCGCGTCGTGGTGATCGGCACCCCCAGCTCGTCGACCAGCGACGCCGGACTGCCGGCGGGCGTGCTCGCGCACCAGGTGCTGGTCACCAACGTGCAGATCGAGGACAAGTCGGGTGAGCCGAGCCGGGACGAGACCCAGACGGTGGCGCCGACCAAGAACCTCCTCGTGACGGTGGCCCTGGACGACGCCAGCGCGGCCAACGTCCTGGCCTTCGCGGCGGACGACAACGTGTGGCTCGGCGCCGAGCAGGCGAACCTCGCCGGGAGCACCTCCTCGTGAGCCGCCTCGTCCTCGCCACACAGGACACCACCTTCGAGGAGCGCGTCCGGCGCGCCTTCGAGGGCGAGTTCAACGGCGACCTGCGCTACTGGCGGGATGGCATGCTGCGGGGCGACCCGGCGCGGACTGTCGGCGAGCTGCTGCACGACGGCGCCGAGGTCGTCGCCCTCGGGCCGGGGCTGCCGAGCGACTGCGCGCTGGAGCTCGCCCGTGCGTTCGACCACGAGCACCCGGAGATCGGGGTCGTGCTGGTCGCTGATCCCTCGCCGGGGCTGCTGAAGTCGGCGCTGCGCGCCGGCGCCCGGGACGTGATCGCGCCGGACGCCTCGGAGGAGGAGCTGCGCGCCGCGCTCGAGCTCGCGCTCGGGTCGGTGGGCCAGCGTCGCCGGGCGTTCGACGGTCGCAACGACGCCGCGACCCCGACCACCCGTGTGATCACGGTGCTGTGCCCGAAGGGTGGTGCCGGCAAGACGACGTTGGCGACCAACCTCGCCGTGGGCCTGGCCGATCGGGCGCCCGGCCGGGTGGTGATCGTCGACTTCGATCTCCAGTTCGGTGACGTCGCCAGCGCGCTCCGGCTCGCGCCCGATCACACGGTGAGCGAAGCGGTGGACGTGCCGCACCTCGACGCCACGACGCTCAAGGTGTTCCTCACCCCTCACCGTCGCGACCTGTTCGCGCTCTGCGCGCCGAACTCACCGATCGACGCCGACCACATCGACGCGCCCGACCTCCAGCGCCTCCTCGACCTGCTGGTGGCGTCGTTCGACTACGTGGTGGTCGACACCGCGTCCGGTCTCGACGAGGCCGCGCTCGCCGCCATCGAGGTGTCGACGGATCTCGTCCTGCTCTCGGCGCCCGACGTTCCGTGCGTACGCGGGACGCGCAAGGAGGTGGAGGCTCTCCAACTCATCGCGCGTCCGGCGCAGCGCTGGCACGTGGTCCTCAACCGCGCCGACGCCCGGACCGGACTCGGGATCAGCGACATCGAGTCGACCATCGGCGTGCCCATCAACGTGACTGTGCCCGAGTCGCGCGCGATCCCGATCGCGCTCAACCAGGGAAGCGCCATCCTCGAGGCGGAGCCGAGGTCCGGCCCCTCACAAGCGTTCCTGTCCCTGGTCGACCGGATCGTTCCGACGACGTCGACCGCGGCCCGCCACGGAAGTGGCCTGTTCCGAAGGAGCAAGTGACGTGAAGCTGAGCGAGCGCATCAAGCAGCCACGGGCGATCGGCGACGACGCCGACGCTCAGCCGGTGGTGGCGCCACCGGCGACGCGTGCGGCCGAGCAACCGCCGCTCGCGCCCGCGGACCCCCTGGCCATCCTGAAGCAGCGCGCGCAGGACGCGCTCTTCGGTCGGCTCGGCACGCGCCTCTTCGACTCGTCGCTCAATGAGACGCAGCTACACGCGTACGTCATGCAGGAGCTCGAGCAGGTCATCGCGAGCGAGAACATCCCGCTCACGAGGAGCGAGCGCCAGAGAGTCGTGAGCTCGGTGAGCGAGGACATCCTCGGGTACGGACCGATCGAGGCGTTCCTCGCCGATCCGACGGTGACCGAGGTGATGGTGAACGCCCTCCAGCCGATCTACGTCGAGCGGGCAGGCAAGCTCGTGCGCACCGATTCGCGCTTCACCTCGGACGAGCACCTTCGCCGCGTGATCGAGCGGATCGTCTCCGAGGTCGGGCGGCGGATCGACGAGTCGTCACCGATGGTCGACGCCCGCCTCGCCGACGGGTCCCGGGTGAACGCCATCATCCCCCCGCTCGCGCTCGACGGCCCGGCGCTGACCATCCGCAAGTTCGCGAAGCAGGGCTTCGACGTCGACGACCTGATCCAGCTCGGCACCTTGACCGTGGAGCTCGCCGAGTTCCTCGCTCGATGCGTCGAAGGTCGCCTCAACATCCTGGTGAGCGGGGGTACCGGCACCGGCAAGACGACGTTGCTGAACGTGCTGTCGTCGATGATCCCCGACGACGACCGGATCGTGACCATCGAGGACGCCGCCGAGCTCCAGCTCGAGCAGAGCCACCTCGTGCGCCTCGAGACCCGACCGCCGAACATCGAGGGGCGCGGCGAGGTGAAGGCGCGCGACCTCGTCCGGAACTCGTTGCGGATGCGGCCCGACCGCATCATCGTCGGCGAGGTCCGGGGAGGCGAAGCCCTCGACATGTTGCAGGCGATGAACACCGGCCACGACGGCTCGCTGTCGACCCTGCACGCGAACTCGCCCCGCGACGCGCTGTCACGGCTCGAGACGATGGTCCTGATGGCCGGCATCGAGCTGCCGGTGCGGGCGATTCGCGAGCAGGCCGCGTCGGCCGTCGACATGCTCGTGCACCTGAGTCGCCTCCGTGACGGTACCCGGCGCGTGACCCAGGTGACCGAGGTCAACGGCATGGAGGGTGAGGTGGTCACACTCTCCGACCTCTATCACTTCGACTACCGCGCGGGCACCGACGAGGACGACCGCTTCGTCGGCACCGTCGTCCCGACCGGGCTCCGGCCCCGGTTCGCCGACCGCCTGCAGGACTTCGGCATCGAGCTCCCGTCGGAGCTGTTCGAGTCCGAGCGACTGCGCACGGTCGTCGCCACGAACGGAGCGTCACGATGATCCGCCGGGTCGTCATGGCGCTCGCGGCAGCCTGGGCGATCGTCGCGCTCGACGCCCCAGGGGGCCAACGCGGCCGATGCGCCGCGGCCGCTCGAGATCGTCTCGGTCGACACGTCGTCGTTGCCCACGGTCGACGTCACCGTGACGGTGCCGCCAGGACTCGCGGGCCGGCAGCTCGACACCAAGGCCTTCACGGTGCTCGAGGGTGAGAGGAAGCGGCTGCCCACCCTGACCCGTCTGCCCAGCGACGCGCTCTCTGTGGTGCTCGCCATCGACACCTCGGGCAGCATGCAAGGCGCGGCGATCGACGCGGCGAAGGCAGCGGCAACCGGGTTCCTGCAGAAGGTGCCGCCGGGCACGCAGGTCGCGGTGGTGGGCTTCAGCGACACGCCCTACGTCGTGAGCCCGTTCTCGGCCGACGTGGGCCAGCTCACCAACGCCATCGCCGGCGTGCAGGCCGACGGTGAGACCGCGCTCTACGACGGGGTGAGCCTGGCGGCGTCGCAGCTCGCCGGCGCGGCCGGCTCCCGCCATGTGATGGTCGTCCTCTCCGACGGTGGCGACACGGCCAGCGCGGGCTCCCTCCCGTCGGCCGCCGCCGCGCTGGCCGGCGCGGACACGAGCTTCTACGGCGCCGCGCTGCTCACCGCCGAGAGCGATCTGCGGTCCCTGAACCAGCTGGCGACCGCGGCGGGTGGCCGCGTCGTCTCGGCGTCCGATCCCGCCGGGCTTGGCACGCTCTACGACGACATCGCCACCACCATCAACAGCCAGTATCAGCTCTCGTTCACGGCCACTGCGACGGGGCCCACCACGGTGCGGGTCGGCGTGGACGCCGACGGGGTCCACGCCGCCACCGACATCGAGGTCGACCTCGGGTCCCCGGCGCCCGTCGCCGCCGTCAAGACCCACCCGGTGCGGGTCACCACGGTGGCGACGCCGCTCCTCGGCGGGGCGGGGTGGGCGCTCGGGATCGGCGCGGCGCTGGTCTTCGCTGCGCTCGTCGTGTCCGGCCTCGTTCTGCTCCGTCCCCGCGAGCACAGCTCGACACTGGCGCGTGAGCGACGCCGGACCACACCGCGACGACGCGATCAGGTTCTCGGCGACATGGTCAGCAGCGCGTCGCGCTTCGCGGACCGCACGCTCGAACGCCGCGGCCGTCGGAGCGCCCTGAACGACGCGCTCGAGCGGGCCGGTATCGACATGCGACCGGGCGAGTTCTCGGTGCTCGTCGCCGGCGCGACCGCAGCGACGCTGTTCGTGGGTCTGCTGCTGTTCGGCCCCATCGTCGGCCTGGCGCTCGGCGTGGTGGTGGCGCTGGCGTTCCGCACGGGTGTTTCGATCCGGGCGGAGCGGCGACGGGGGAAGTTCGCCGACCAGCTCGGCGACACCCTCCAGCTGCTGTCGGGCACGCTGCGCGCCGGTCACGGTCTCCTCCAGGCCGTCGACACGGTGGCCGAGGAGGCAGAGTCGCCGACGCGCGAGGAGTTCCGCCGGATCGTGATCGAGACCCGGCTCGGCAAGAACCTCAACGACGCGCTCCAGGCCGCCGCAACCCGGGTGCGCAACGACGACTTCGAATGGGTGGTCGACGCGATCGACATCCACCGCGAGGTCGGCGGCGACCTCGCGGAGGTGCTCGACCACGTGGCCGCGACCATCCGCAGCCGCAACTCGATCCGCCGCCAGGTGACGGCCCTCAGCGCCGAGGGTCGGCTCTCGGCGTGGATCCTGCTCGCACTGCCGGTCGGGCTCACCGCCGTGATCTCCATCGTCAACCCGTCGTACCTGAGCGAACTGACCGACACCACCGCCGGCAACGTCATGATCGGCGTCGGCATCGCGTTGCTCGGCATCGGCGGACTCTGGATGCGGCGGATCGTCCGCATCAGGTTCTAAGGAGTGTGAGCATGCCGATCTACGTCTATGCCGGTGCGGCGATGGTGATCGCCGCGGTCATCGTTCTCGTCGTCTCGCTCCACGGTGCGCGGGTGCCTGCGCAGCTGGTGCGGAGCAACCTGTCGAACGCGCCTCGCGGCTTGACCGATCTGCGCGCGGTCGTGCTCGAACGCCCCACGCGCGAGCGTGTCGTCCGGCCGGGGATGGCCCGGCTGGCGGGCGCGGCGCGGCGCTTGACGCCGGGGAGCATGGTCTCGACGCTCGACGGTCGGATCAGCCTGGCCGGGCTCTCCGACCGCTGGCCCCTCGAGCGCGTGCTCGCCACCAAGCTCGTGCTCGGTGCGCTGGGCGGATTCGTGGGAGTGGTCCGCTTCCTGAGCGACCCGTCGGCGGGGGCGATCGCGATCGGCTGCGCCGCCGCGGTGGTGGGATTCCTTGTACCCGACCTGGTCCTCTCCTCGAAGGCCCGAGAGCGGCAGGAGCTGCTCCAGCAGGAGTTGCCCGACGTGCTCGACCAAGTCACGATCTGCGTCGAAGCGGGACTCGGCTTCGAGGCGGCACTGGCACGCGCCGCGAGGACGGGCTCCGGACCACTCGCACGCGAGCTGTCCCACACCCTCCAGGACATCACTCTGGGCATGCCGCGGCGGGCCGCGCTGGAGCAGATGCTGCAGCGCACCGACGTGGCCGACCTGCGCCACTTCGTCGTCGCGATCGCCCAGGCCGAGCGGCACGGCGTGCCCATCGCCCAGGTGTTGCGCATCCAGGCGGACGAGCTGCGCGAGAAGCGCCGGCAGCGCGCCGAGGAGCGCGCGCTGAAGATCCCGGTGAAGCTCGTGTTCCCCTTGATCCTGTGCATCCTCCCCGCACTGTTCGTGGTGCTCATGGGCCCGGCCGCGATCCGCATCGCCAACTCGAGCTTCGGCGGGTGACGATCATGACGACAGCAACGCGAAGCGCCGCCACCGTGCTGCTCGACGCCGACAGCATCGATCGCCGCCAGGGCGAGGCCCGCCTGACGCCCTTCCCCACTGGGTACGAACCGCTCGACTCGGTGCTCGGCGGTGGTGTGCACACGCAGGATCTGGTGCTGGTGGGTGGCCGCCCCGGCATCGGAAAGACGGTCGCCATGCTCCACTGGGCGCGCAACGTCGCTCGAGCCGGACACGACGTGGTGTACGTCTGCTACGAGCACGGCGAGGACACGCTGCTCACGCGGCTGCTGTGCCTCGAGCTCGGCGAGGTGGCGCAACCGGAAGACGTCCCCGCGCTCGACAAGCTGCGCCGCATGGCCGGCGAGGTCGCGCTCGGGGCGCGTGACTTGCGCAGCCTGCTCGAAGAATCGCCGATGGCCGCCGACGCCTTCGAGGTGTTCCGGGGCTACGCCGACCGTCTCCACCTCCTCCGCGGCACCGCCGAAGTCAATGTGGCCGCCCTCGGCGAGGTGGCCCGTGCGCACGGGGAGTCGGGCGCGGTCGTTATCGTCGACTACCTCCAGAAGATCCCGATCGACGACGCGACTGACGAAGCCGAGCGGGTCACCCGGGTCGCGAGCGCGCTGAAGGAGCTGGCGCTCGATGCGGACGTCGCGGTGGTCACCGCGGCGGCGGCCGACCGCGACGGGTTGACGGCTCGTCGGCTCCGCCTTCAACACCTTCGGGGCTCGACTGCGCTCGCCCACGAGGCCGACATCGTGGTGACGCTGAACGAGAAGTGGAACTCGGTGTCGAAGACACACCTCGCCTACGACGCCACCCGCGCCCGTACGTACCGGCAGTGGGTGGTGTGCAGCGTCGAGAAGAACCGCGAGGGCCCGGCGGGCGTCGACCTCGAATTCCGCAAGGACTTCCCGAACTTCCGTTTCGATCCGCAGGGGAAGTTCGTCGCGGAGCAACTCGTCGACGACGTGCTCTTCGAGCAGTAGCCGTCAGTCGCCGTTGAAGACCGGCGCGCGCTTCTCCACGAAGGACGCGATGCCCTCGGCGCCTTCGGCCGTCCCCGACGCGTGCGCGATCGCCTCGGCCTCACGCGCCAGGTGCGACTCGAGCGTCGTTTCGAGGCTGGTGTGGAGCAGCCGCTTGGCCGCGGCGAGCGCCTGTGGTGGACCGGCGGCCAGTTTGGTGGCGAGCGCCTCGGCCTCGGCGGTGAGCTGGTCGTCGGGCACGACCGCGGTGATGAGCCCCCACTCCTGCGCCTCGGCGGCCGACAGCACGCGGTTGGTGAAGGTGAGCTCCAGCGCCCGCCGGAGGCCGACGAGCCGGGGCAGGAACCAGCTCGACGAGCCGTCGGGGGTGAGACCGACCCCGGTGTAGGCCATCACGAACTTGGCCGACTCCCCCGCCAGCACGAGGTCGGCGGCGCCGACCAGGCCGACGCCGGCGCCGGCGGCGCTCCCCTGCACCGCCGCCACCACCGGCGCGTCGCCCCGCACCAGTTCGGCGATGGCGACGTGGAGCGGTCCGAGGATCTCGCGGAGGTGGGTGGGCAGGTCGTCGCGGCCCGCGAACCCCTTGAGGTCGCCACCACCGCAGAACCGCGCCCCGCGCCGGTCAGCAGCACCACCCGCGCCGCGGGGTCGGCCGCGATGGCCAGCACCGCGTCCATGAGGTCGCGGGCCAGCGGGAGGTTGATGCCGTTGGCGGCGTCGGGGCGGTTGAGGGTGAGGTGGGCGACGCCGTCCCGCACCTCGAGATCGACGGTCTCGTAGTCAGCCATGCGGCGAGAGACTAGGCCAGGCCCGGAACGAGCCGAGACGGAGCGGAGCCGTTGCCGGAGGCGGGACGGCGCCGCGGAGTCGACCATCGAGCCGAGACGGAGCAGGACGGCGCCGCGGAGTCGACCGTGAAACAGGTCTCCCGCCCGGAAGGGGCGCCGGGCGGGGAACCTTTGGTGTGGGGACACCCTCGGGGGCGGGGGGCAATCCACCCGGCCGGGGCGTGTCGCTCGCAGAGTCTCGCGTTGCCGTCGTGCGGTGACGGTCGCGTCTCTTGCTGGTGGAGAACCTACGCCCCGCCGGCCCAACCACCCACCAGCGCAGTGCAAAGGTTCGGTAAAGACCCGGCGACGCGGCCCGTCAGCTCTCGATGGACCTCAGGACGTCGAGCTTCGCCGCCCGCCGCGCCGGCCACGCGGCCGCGATCACGCCGAACACCGCGGCGAGGATCACGATCAGCAGGAGCTGGGCCGGGGCCAGCGAGAATTGCTCGATGCCCTCGTCGTGGAGCGCCTTCACCATCGCCCAGGCGAAGACCACGCCGATGACGAGACCGAGCAGCGTGCCGAGCAGGGCGATGATGACCGACTCCCACCGCACGCTGGACCGCAGCTGACGGCGCGTCATGCCGACCGCGCGCAACAGACCCAGCTCGTGACGGCGTTCGATGATCGAGAGCCCGAGGGTGTTGGCGATGCCGAACAGCGCGATCACGATGGCGAAGAAGAGGAGCACGTAGACCAGGTTCAGGAACTGGTTGATCTGCGCGGCCTGCGACGCCTTGTACTCGTCCCGTGTCTGCACCTTGGGCCCCGGGAATTGGTGCATCACCTTCTTGATCGCCGCGGTGTTGGCCGGAGTGACGCCGCCCTTCGCGTTCACGTACACCTGGAAGTCGAACTGGTCGCGGAAGTTCTTCTCGTAGGCGTCGGTGGTGATCACGTACGAGGTGAAGCCGGTCTGCTTGTAGATGGACTCGACGGTGAACTCCTGCTTGCCGGTCTGCGCGAACTCGATCGGCACCTGCTGGCCGACCTTCCAGTTGTTGTCACTGGCGACGGTGTCGAGCACCGCGATCCCGTTCGGCGTCAGCTGCGAGATCTTGCCCTGCGTCGGCTGCAGGTCGAACAGCGAGTCGATCTTGGCGGGGTCGGCCGCGATCACTTGCTCCACCGAGCCCTCGATCTTCGCCTGACCGCTGCCGATCCCCGACGCCAACTGCACGTTGGGGAGCGCCGAGAGCTGCCGCTGGGCCTCGAGCGGGATCGAGCCCTGCCCGAACCCGGGGGACGTCACCACGTAGTCGGCCTTCATCGACCGGTCGAGCGCGACGTCGACCGACTTGCGCGCCGACGCGCCGAACACCGTGATGAGGCCGACGAGCGCGACGCCGATCATGAGCGCGGCCGCGGTCGCCGACGTGCGCTTCGGGTTGCGCTGCGCGTTCTCGCGGGCGATCGCACCGGTGACGCCCTTGATCTTCTGGATGGGGATGCCGAGCGCCCCGCTGAGCGGCGAGGCGATCATCGGCCCGAGGATGGCGACGCCGAGGAACACGACCGCCATGCCGACCCCGACGTAGATGAGGCCGCTGCTGCCGAAGAGCCCGAGCAGCAGGAGCGCCAGGCCGAGCAGCGAGACCGCCCCGCCGATCACGGCCCGGCGGGGGGACGAGCTGGAGTAGTCGACGCTCGAGTCGCGCATCGCGGCGATGGGCGGGATGCGCGAGGCGCGCAGCGCGGGCGCGACCGCGGCGATCACGGTGACGACGAGGCCGGTGACGAACGACCAGATGACCGCGCTCGCCGGGATCACGATCGAGCTGGCCGGGATGTCGAGCCCGAGCGCGCCGAGCAACGCCTTGAGCCCGCTGGCGAGGAAGATGCCCGCGACGAATCCGACGACCGACGCCGTCAACCCCACCAGCACCGCTTCGAACAGCACCGAGCCGAGCACCTGTCGTTGCCCGGCGCCGATCGCCCGCAGCAGCGCCAGCTCCCGGCTGCGCTGCGCCACGATGATCGAGAACGTGTTGAAGATGATGAACGACCCGACGAGGAGCGCGACCACACCGAAGATCAGGAGGAACGTGTTGAAGAACGAGAGGTTGTCCTTCAGGTCGTTCTGACTCTCCTTGGTGATGTCGGTGCCGCTGATCACCTCGACGTTGGCGGTGTCGGGCGCGCCCTTCAGCGCGGTGCGGATGTTGGCGACGACCTCGTCCTGTGAGACCCCCGGATCGGCCTTCACGTCGATCGAGTCGAACTGACCCGGCGTGCCCAGGACTCGCGACGCGGTGGGGGGCGTGAACGCGGCGATGGTCGCGCCCAGCGGACTGTCGGCGGTGCCGAACTTCACGATGCCGGTGAGCGTGTAGTCGTTGCGTCCGGCCTTGGTGACGACGGGGACCGTGTCGCCCGGCTTGTAGCCGGCGTCGTCGGCGCTCTTCTTGTCGATCACGACCTCATTGGGCGTGCGGGGACCGCGGCCCTCGACGACATGGATCGTGCTCAGCTGCCGGTCGGGCGTGTACGCGAAGCCGAACGTGGGCGCGCCCTGCCCGTTGCTCCCGAGGGCATCACCCTGCTTGTCGACGATGATCGCCAGCCCCTGCACCTGGCCGTCGGCGAGGTCGACACCCGGCGCCTTGCGCACCTTCGGGAGCAGGTCGGCGCTGATCGTGCCCCGGCCGGCGCCGAAGTCACCGCTGAAGGTCTCCTTGGCCCGCACGACCGCGTCGGTGTGCTGGTAGATGTCGCTGAACAGGCCGTCGAACGTGTTCGAGATCGTGGCGGTGAGCACGAACGTGCCCGAGATGAACGCCACCCCCAGCATCACCGCGATGCCGGTCAGCAGGAAGCGGACCTTCTTGCTCAGGATGCCCTTGACGGTGACCTTCCACATGGCGAGACCTACGCGCCGAGGCTCTTCATCTTGTCGAGCACCGAGTCGGCGTTGGGGTCGGCGAGCTCGTCGACGATCGCACCGTCGGCCAGGAAGACGACCCGGTCGGCGTACCCGGCCGCGATCGGGTCGTGGGTGACCATGACGACGGTCTGGCCGAGGTCGTCGACCGCCTTGCGCATGAACGTCAGGATCTCGGCGCCGGAGCGGGAGTCGAGGTTGCCGGTGGGCTCGTCGGCGAACACGATCTCGGGCCGGCTGAGCAGCGCGCGACCGACCGCGACCCGCTGCTGCTGCCCACCCGAGAGCTCCGACGGGCGGTGGGTGAGGCGGTCGCCGAGGCGGACGGTCTGCACGACGGTGTCGAGCCAGGCCGGGTCGGGCTTGGTGCCGGCGAGCGACATCGGCAGCGTCATGTTCTCGAGCGCGTTGAGCGTCGGGATCAGGTTGTAGGCCTGGAAGATGAACCCGAGCTTGTCGCGCCGGATGAGCGTGAGCTCCTTCTCACTGGCGTGGCTGATGTCCGTTTCGCCCAGGTAGATCTGGCCGCTGGTGAGGCGGTCCAATCCGGCCATGCAGTGCAAGAGCGTCGACTTGCCGGAACCGGACGGTCCCATGATCGCGGTGAGCCGGGCGGTCTGGAACGCCACGCTGATGTTGTTCAGCGCGCGAACTGCGGCCTCGCCGCTGCCGTAGACCTTGGACGCGTCGACGGCCCGGGCCGCGACGCCGACGTTCGGGGGGCTGAGCGTCTCCGTCATCAGATGTCTCTCCGTGGGGGAACGGACCGGTTCACCTTAGGACACGTCGTCGGCCGCGATCGCCGCGCTTGCCGCCTCCTCCCGGTGGCCCGGACGACGTTGCGGTGGTTCGTGGCGCCCGAGCCACACGAACCACGTGATGGCGAACAGGCACACCACGATCGAGACCCACGCGTTCAGCCGCATGCCGGCGATCTCGTGCGCGGGATCGATGCGCAGGTTCTCGAACCAGAAGCGCGGCGAACGTGTAGAGGGCGACATACAGCGCGAACGTCTGCCCGAGCTTCAACGACGCGCGCTTCTCGACGAGCAGCAGCACGCCGCAGATCGCGAGGCACGCGAGCGACTCGTAGAGGAACGTCGGTTGGAACGTCGAGTACTGCACGTACCCGCTCGGTCGGTGCGCCGGCGCGATCTCCAGCGCCCAGGGGAGCGTCGACGGCTTCCCGAACAGCTCCTGGTTGAAGTAGTTGCCCCACCGGCCGATCGCCTGCGCGAGCACGATGCCGGGCGCCATGCAGTCCATCACCGCGAGCGTCGGCATCTTGCGGCGGTGCGTGATCACGAGGACCGCGATCGCGCCGCCGATCACCGCGCCCCAGATGCCGAGGCCCCCGCGCCAGATCTGGAACGCGCGCCAGGGATCGTCCTCGAACAGCTGGTAGTCGGTGACCACGTGGTAGAGGCGTGCACCGATCACACCCCAGATGACGACCCAGAACGAGATGTCGTAGATGCCGTCGCGCGGGTACCCGCGGCGGCGCCACCGTTGTTCGGCGACGTAGACCCCGACCAGCACCCCGACGGCGAGGATCACGCCGTACATGTGGAAGGGGCCGAGGTTCCCGCTCGACGGGCTGGGAATCGAGCCGAGCAGCGGAGGCATCGGGCGCTCATCGTAGGGGCGCGCCTTCCGCCACCCCGCTTCAAGATCTCGCCCCCCGCCTGCCGATACTCACGCCATGCGCCGTGGTCTCCTCCTGCTCGTGACCGTGGCGCTCGGCGCCGTGGTGCTCGCCGCCTGCGTCCCGCCCCCGGCGCCGTCCGCTCCCACGACGACCACGACGACCCGGGCGCCCGCCACGATCACGCCGCCGAGCGGTGGGGCGTGGGCCCAGAACGGGCCGCTCGGGAGCTGCCACGTGTACCCGGCCGACAACGCGTGGAATCGCGACGTCTCGGCGCTCCCCGTCGACACGAACTCGGCCAACTACCTCTCCGCTATCACCGCGTTGGGCGGGAACCAGAAGCTGCACGCCGACTTCGGCGGCGGCGGCGCGTACGGGATCCCGTACATCACCGTGCCCGGCACGCAGCCACTCGTCCCGGTCGACTTCGACGCGTACGGCGACGAGAGCGACCCGGGGCCGTACCCGATCCCGCTCGCCGCACCCGTCGAGGGCGGGAGTGACGCGCACGTGCTCGCGGTCGACCGAGACCACTGCAAGCTCTACGAGCTGTTCGCGGCCAGCCGGGGCACGAGCCGTTGGTCGGCCGACTCCGGCGCGGTGTTCGACCTCGCGTCGAACGCGTTGCGGCCCGAGGGGTGGACGTCGGCCGACGCCGCCGGGCTCCCGATCTTCCCCGGTCTCGTCCGCTACGACGAGGTGGCGAGCGGTCACATCGGCCACGCGCTGCGCTTCACGGTGTCGAAGTCGCAGAAGGCCTATCTGCACCCGGCCACGCACTACGCGTCGTCGAACACCGACCCCAACCTCCCGCCGATGGGGCTGCGCCTGCGGCTCAAGGCGAGCTTCAACTCGTCGTCGTTCACCGGGCAGGCGCGCGTGGTGCTCGACGCGCTCAAGCAGTACGGGATGATCGTCGCCGACAACGGCAGCAACTGGTTCATCAGCGGCGCGCAGGACACGCGGTGGAACGACACCGACCTCGACCAGCTCAAGACGGTGCCCGGGAGCGCGTTCGAGGTCGTGAACACGGGCGAGTCGTTGCACAAGTAGCGCGCACCCGCACCTACAGTCGACCGGTGCGCTTCTCCACCCGTCCCGACCCGGAGCCGGTCGGTCCGGGCCAGGAGTCGGCGTGGGAGTACCCCCGGCCGCCACGCGTGGAGCCGGTGCCCGAGCGGCTCACGGTGGTGCTCGGCGGCGTCACCGTCGCCGACACGACGCGTGGGTTCCGGGTGCTCGAGACCAGCCACCCGCCCAACTACTACTTCCCGCCCGACGACGTCGCGCCCGACGCGCTCGACGCCCACCGGCGGTGGTTCGTTCTGCGAGTGGAAGGGCCGCGCGCACTATTTCACTGTGCAGGGCGGCGAACGGGTCGAGGAGGAGGCGGCGTGGGCCTACGCCACACCGAGCCCCGCGTTCGCCATCATCAGGGACCACGTCGCGTTCTACGCCGGTCGCATGGACGCCTGCTTCGTCGACGGCGAGCGCGTCGTCCCCCAGCCCGGTGGCTTCTACGGCGGTTGGATCACCAGCCGGGTCGTCGGCCCGTTCAAAGGCGGCCCCGGCTCCCGCGGCTGGTGACCCCACCCTCCGGGACATGACGGGGTTACCGTCGTCGGCATGGTGCAGTTGGCGATCCTCCTGTTCGACGGGCTGACCGCCCTCGACGCGGTCGGCCCCTACGAGGTGCTGAGCCGCGTGCCCGGCGTCGAGCTCCACTTCGTCGCCGCGGAACCGGGCCTGAAACGCAGCGACAACGGGCTGCTGGCGATGGTCGCCGACCGGTCGATCGACGACGTGCCCCGGCCCGACGTCCTGCTCGTGCCCGGTGGGCACGGCGAGGTGCGGGTGCGCGAGGACGAACGTGTGCTCGACTGGCTCCGCACCGCCCACGAGACCACGCGGTTCACCACCTCGGTGTGCACCGGCTCGCTGGTGCTCGCCAAGGCGGGGCTGCTCGACGGCCTCCCCGCGACCACCCACTGGACGGGGATGGACGAGCTGGCGCGGCTGGGCGCGCAACCCCGCCACGAGCGCGTCGTGCGCAGCGGCAAGATCATCACCGCGGCCGGCGTGTCGTCGGGCATCGACATGGCCCTCACGCTGGCGGCGGAGCTCGCCGGTGAAGACGTCGCGGACGCGGTGCAGCTCTCGATCGAGTACGACCCGCAGCCGCCGTTCGACTCCGGCTCGCCGGTCAAGGCTCCCGCCCACGTCGTCGAGCACCAGCGCCGGACCAGCCGGTTCTCGAAGGAGGCGGGCGCAGCGTCTACTTGACCAGGCGCGACATCCGGCGGTCGGCGAGCACCTTGCCGGCGGTCTGGCAGCTCGGGCAGTAGGTGACCTCGTGCGACTCGTAGCTCACCCGGCGCAGGGTCTCCCCGCACCGCGGGCACGGTGATCCGTAGCGCGCGGTGCACCTCGAAGTGCTCGCCCAGCTTCGGTTGCGACAGCCCGCCGGTGCGCGACCGCTCGCGCTCCAGTCCGTCGCGCATGACCTCACGGATCGCGTCGAGGAGGCGGGCGCGGGCGTCGTCGTCGAGCGACGCCAGTGACGCGTAGGGCGAGAGCCGGGCGCGCCACAGCGCGTCGTCGGCGTAGCCCCGGCCGACGCCCGACACCGTGCGCTGGTCACGCAGCAGCGTGTGCACGCGGCGCCGGTCGTCGCCGTGGAGGATGATCTCGGCGAACTCGTCGGAGTCGGGTTCGGGCCCGAGCCCCTCGAGCGGCCCGTCGTCGCCGGGCGCCAGCACCCACCATGCGGCCTTGCGCTCGTGGCCGTACTCCCGCACCAGCACCGCGGGTGCGTCGGCGAAGCGGAGGCGCACCACCGATCCCTTCGCCCGGGTCTTCTTCGGCGGGTCCTCGAGGTCGAGCCGGCCGGCCTGCGACAGGTGCAGGAGGATGCGGCCGGCGTCGCCGAAGTCGAGGATCAGGTACTTGGCTCGCCGCCCCACCGACTCGACCGGACGGCCGAGCAGGGACTCCGGCGCGGGGGCGACCGTCTTCAGCGCCGAGAACCCGAGCGGCTCGACACCCTCGAGCACCGCCCCGGTGACGGCGTCACCGAGCCGCTCGGCCAGCGCCTGCATCTGCGGCAGCTCGGGCACGGGCCTACCCGTTCCCCCGCCGGCGGCGCCGGCGACTCTGGCGCTCGCGCTGCCGCTGCAGCTTCCGCCGGATCTCGTCGCGGCGGGCCTGCAGGTCGCGGAAGGTGAGCGTCTCGGTGTCGGAGTCGACGAGGAACGCCGCCTTCATCGCGACGGGGTCGGGCACGGCCTGGCTGGCGTCGATGCCGACCTCGCGCAGGATCCGGTCGCCGTGCGTCTGTACGAAGTAGGCGTAGATCGTCATCATCTGCTGGAGCATGTCGAGGTCGGGCGCCAGGATCGCGGTGGCGCTGTTGAGGAACATCGTGTTCTTGACGAACAGCATGAGCTCCTTGGGCACCCGCGCGCCGTAGCCCAGCAGCTTCTTGGTGACCTCCCGCATCTCGTTCATGAGGTCGTCGGCCGACATCTGCGCGGGGTCCTTGACCGGACCGTCGAGGTCGAGGTCGAGTGCGAGCGCGTCGAGGTCGACGTCGGGGGGGAACGCGCCGAGGTCGCGGAGGGCGGCGAGCTGCCCCCGCTGGTCCCCGGTGGTGCCGAGCATCAGGAGGCGCAGGAACGCCAGGCGCTGAGGCTCGGAGAGCCGACCGGTCATCCCGAAGTCGAACAGCGCGGTGCGACCGTCGGGCTGGACGACGAGGTTGCCGCCGTGGAGGTCGCCGTGGAAGACGCCGTAGATCATGGCGCCCTCGAGCGAGGCGATGAGGCCCGCCTGCAGTAGGGCGTGGGTGTCGATCCCGGCGGCGTGCATCGACTCGACGTCGTCGAAGGCGAAGCCGTCGAGGCGCTCCATCACCAGCACCCGCTTGGTGATCAGGGTGGGGTGCGGGCGGGGCACGATGATCCCCCGCTGCTCGGTCTCGGCCAGCACCCGAGCGATGTCGAGCATGTTCTGCGCTTCGAGCCGGAAATCGAGCTCCTCGATGACGGTCTCGGCGAACAGCTCGACCAGCGCCGGCGGGTTGGCCAGCGCGGTCACCGGGATGCGCCCGATGAGCCGGGGCGCCAGCCACGACAGGGCGGCGATGTCGTCGCGGAACAGCTGGGCCACCCGGGGCCGCTGCACCTTGACCACGACCTCCTCGCCGGTGCGGAGGCGGGCGGCGTGGACCTGGGCGATCGAGGCCGCCGCGATCGGGGTCTCGTCGAACCACTCGAACAGCTCCTCGAGGGAACCGCCGAGGTCGATCTCGACCACCGCGCGGACGTCGGCGAACGGTTCGGGCGGCACCTGGTCGCGCAGGAGCTTGAATTCGGAGACCAGCTCGTCGGGGAACAGGCCCTCGCCCCCGGACACGATCTGGCCGAGCTTCACGTAGCTCGAGCCCAGCCGTTCGAACGCAGCGCGCAGCCGCCGGGAGATGCCGGCGCGCGACGACGGCCGCCGCCACTCGAAGAGCATCCACCCCGCCAGCGCGCCCCCGATCTCGACGAGGGTGCGACTGAGCCGACCGAGCGGTGGCACCCGGCCCGGCGCGAGCAGGCGCGGCACCTCGCGGCGGGTGCCGCGGCGGATGCGGTCGATCTCCCACTGCCAGGGCAGCTGGTCGTGATCGAGGACCCACGGCCCGTGATCGCTGAACGCGCCGAAGACGAGGTCGGCGGCCGGCTCCCGGACACCGGGCACAGCAGGCTCCCGGACACCGGGCACAGCAGGCTCCCGGACACCGGGCACAGCAGGCTCCCGGACGCCGGGCACGGCAGGCTCGGTCGCGGGCTCCGGTGCGGTCATGGGATGGGTAACGCTAGACGGCCCCCACCGCATCCCGATCCGGCGGGCGACACGCCGGGCCCGGACGCGACGGGGCCCGGCCGTGCGCACCACCGCACCGGCCGGGCCCGATCGTCGACCGCCGGACGGCCGCAGCCGCCCGCGCTCGGTCGTGTGGCGTCAGCAGCCGCCGCCCCACGGCGCGGACCCCTGTTGCGCGTAGAGCGCCTGGGCCATCGCGTCCTGGTCTGCCGGAGCAGCCTGCGCGGGGTCGACCCCCACGAGGTCCGGCCGTCCCGACGACGAAGCAATCCCGTTCCAGGTGCCGGGCATGAACTGGTAAGCACCAGCCGCACCGGACCCGCCCGAGTTGTAGATCCCGTAGTTGCCGCCGCTCTCACGCTGACGGACGCACGACAGGAAGTCGCCGGGGTTGGAGTTGGAGTACACGGAACTCGAGACCGGTCGTGAGGTCGCCGCCGCCGCCTGGGCCTCGGCCGCCGCTTGGGCTTCCGCTGCATTCACGGCGAGGATGTAGTCGACGACCTTCTTCTGGGTCTCTTTGTAGAGCACGTAGTCCTGAATCGCCTTCGCTTCCGTTTCGAATCGGACCTTGAGGTCCTCACCGTCGGAGCTCAGACGGGGGTCAGCGGCGATCGGCCGCTCCGCATGGAGCTTGTCGAGTTTCGGACCACGTGAGTGCTCGGCGTCGGACGGGGCCGCGGCGGCAACACCGGCCGCGATCGCCACGACGCACAGCGGTATCGCAAAGAGCAATACTCGCTTGCGCATGTGGTTCTCCTTTCTGGGTATGAGCCCCGGCCGCGCGCGCGCGGAGAGGCATGGGTTGGTTGGGGGAAACGGGAGAGCTCGACCGCCGGGTACTACACGGGTGAACTTCCCGGGCCGTCACGCTAATGGAGTGTTCGACTTCGCCGACAATCGCGTGCCCGACAAACCGTGCAAACCGTGCGAGCCCGGACGGGGCCCGCCAAAGGCCCCCGGCCCCGTGCGCGCCGGGGTCCACGGGGCGGCCGTAGGGTGCGAACCATGACCCGACGCCGGGCCCTGGTGTGTGCGATGGCGGTGTTCTCCCTGGTCAGCGGCCTGACACTCCCGCCGACGGCGGGCGCGGCGACCGCGACGAGCGGCGTGACCGCCGCGCTGGAGTTGTCGTCACGACGGGCGTCCGCGGGCACGCCGCTGCGGGGCAGGCTGGTCCTCACCAACCCGGGCGACCGCGCCGTCGACCTCAACCAGGGGTGCGCGCCGCAGTGGGACGTCGTGCTCGGTCGCGGCACCACGCCACCGCAGGTCGCGTTCGCGATGGTGTGCTCGCCCGAGCCGTTCCGCGTCGCGCCCGGTACGACGACACGGAGGTTCCGGGTCGAGACCGCCGGCAAACGGGCGGGGACCTACCGCGCGTTCCTCGTCGCGAGCCAGCCGTCGTTCCCGGAGGCGAGGCCCGTGAAGGTGCGGATCGTCAGCGCGCGCTGACGCGCGCGGACCAGCGCGTTCCGTCGGAGTCGACGGTGACCGCGACCCCGAAGGTGTCGGAGACCGCGGCCGACGACAGCGTCGCCGAGATCGGACCGGCCGCGACCACCGCGCCCGCGCGCAGGAGCAGCGCGTGAGTGACGCCGGGCGGGATCTCCTCGAGGTGGTGCGTCACCATCACGAGCGGTCGCTCCCCCTGCGCCAGCTCACCGAGCACCGCCACCAGCGACTCGCGTCCGCCGAGATCGAGGCCGGCGCACGGCTCGTCGAACAGGAGGAGCTCGGGGTCGGCCATGAGGAGCCGGGCGACGAGCACCCGCTTGCGCTCGCCCTCGGAAAGGGTGGCCAGCTCCTGACCGGCGTGTCCGGCGCACCCGACCCACCCGAGCAGGGCGTCGGCGCGCTCGTGGTCGACGTCGGAGTAGGTGCTCCACCAGGGCTCGAGGGCGGCGTCGACGCCGGTGACCACGGCGTCGTGGGCGGTGAGCGTCGGCCGCAGGCGCTGGAGGAGCGCGCTGCTCGCCAGCCCGATGCGCCGGCGGGCCGTCCGCACGTCGACGGTGCCGTAGCGGTCGCCGAGGACGGTGACCGAGCCGCTCGACGGGGCGCGCTGGAACGAGAGGAGCCGCAGGATCGAGGTCTTGCCCGAGCCGTTCGGGCCGAGCACGACCCACCGCTCGTCGCGCGCCGCGGTCCACGTGACGTCGCGCAGGACCACGCTGCCCTGCTCGACCAATCCGACCCCCGACAGGTCGAGCGCGGGACCGGTGGCCACGGCTGGATCATGCCCCGTCCCGAGGACCGGCCGGGGAACCGGGCGCGACTACGGTCACCCGGTGCGCGACGTCGACGCAGTCGTGATCGGGGCCGGCCCCAACGGTCTCGTCGCCGCCAACCTGCTCGCCGACGCCGGGTGGCGCGTCCTGGTGCTCGAGGCGCAGGCCGAGCCCGGTGGCGCCGTCCGCAGCGGCGAGCTCACCCACCCGGGGTACGTGCACGACCGGTTCAGCGCCTTCTACCCGCTCGGCGTGGCGTCGCCGGTCATGCGCGCGCTGGACCTCGAATCGTACGGGTTGCGGTGGCGGCGCTCGCCCGCGGTGTTGGCGCACCCGACGGCCGACGGCCGGTGCGCGGTGCTGTCGACCGACGTGGAGGAGACGGCGGCATCGGTCCGGCAGTTCGCGGCCGGCGACGGTGACGCGTGGCGCGCGATGGCCACGGAGTTCTCCCGGCTGAGCGGGCCGCTGCTCGACTCGATGATGGCACCCATCCCCCCGGTGCGCGGGCCCGTCCGCCTGGCGACCACGCTCGGTCCCCACGGCCTCCTGGACTTCATCCGCCAGGCGCTCCTGCCGGTCCGCCGCCTGGCCCAGGAGCACTTCCGCGGCGAGGGCGCGGCGCTCCTGCTGACCGGCAACGCCATGCACAGCGACGTCGGGCCCGACGTGCCCCCGAGCGGGTTCCTCGGGTGGTTCCTCACCGGGCTGGGGCAGGAGGTCGGCTTCCCCGTCCCCGAAGGGGGCTCGGGCGAGCTCACCCGTGCCCTCGTCCACCGGCTCACGGTGCGCGGCGGCGAGGTCCGCTGCGCGGCACGGGTCGCGCGCATCGAGGTGCGCGACCGGCGCGCGGCCGCGGTGGTGCTCGCCGACGGCGAGGAGATCGCCGCCCCCCGCGCGGTGCTCGCCGACGTCGGCGCGCCTGCGCTCTACCTCGACCTGGTCGGTGCCGAGCACCTGCCCGCGCCCGTGCTCGACGACCTCCGCCGCTTCCAGTACGACCTCGCGACGTTCAAGGTCGACTGGGCGCTGTCGGGGCCGATCCCGTGGCGGGCACCGGGCGCCGAGCGCGCCGGCACCGTCCACCTCGGCCACAGCATGGACGTCATCACTGCGTACGCGGCCGACCTCGCGCAGGACCGGATCCCGGCCCGGCCGTTCGTGCTCATCGGGCAGATGAACAAGGCGGACCCGACGCGGTCGCCGGCGGGCACCGAGACGGTGTGGGCCTACAGCCACGTCCCGTTCCGGGTGCGCGGCGACGCGGGCGGAGACCTGCGCGGCGTGTGGGACGCCAGCGAGGCCGAGGCCTACGCCGACCGGCTGGAAGCCGAGGTCGAGGCGTTCGCACCCGGCTTCCGGGCGCTGGTCACCGGCCGCCACCTGCTGCCCCCGCCCACCCTCGAGCGGCTGAACGCGAACCTCGTGGGGGGCTCGCTCGGCGGCGGCACCACCGCGCTGCACCAGCAGCTGATCTTCCGACCGATCCCGGGCCTCGGCCGTGCCGAGACGCCCGTCCGCGGGCTGTTCCTCGCGTCGTCGTCCGCGCACCCGGGCGGAGGCGTGCACGGCGCATGCGGCGCCAACGCGGCCCGGGCCGCGATCTTCGCCGACCGCGTCCGCCGCGTGACCGGCCGGGCGCGCCGCGCCGTGCCGCGAGGGTGACGCGGCGCGGGCGTCAGTCGAGGTCGGCGAGCTCGCGGAGGGCGCGCCGGAGGACGGCGAGGGTGGCGAGGTCGAAGACGCCGGCGCGCTCGACGTCGGCCGCGAGCCCGCGGTAACGCTCGACCGCGGGAGCGTGGGCCCCGATCCAGGCGTCGACGCGTGCGCCGGGCGGTGACGCCGCGTCGGTCTCGCTGATCACCGCGTCGGTCAGCGCGTGCACCGACTCGTAGAAGTCGTCGCGCAGCGCGGCCCGGGCCTCGGTCTGCCATCGGTCGCCGCGCGGCAACGCGCCGATGCGCTCCCGGACGTCCCTCAGCGCGAGCCGCTCGTCGACCGCGAACTGCAACCGCGTGACGGTCACCGGGTCGACGCCCCGACGCTCGCCCAACGCGACGGCGGGAAGCGCCACCACTGCGGCGTCGCTCACCCCGACCCGGCGGGCCAGGTCGCGCGGCACGCCCGCCTGCTCGAACCGCTCGGCCGGCCCCCCGCTCCCGACGAGCTCGGGCAGGGCGGCGGCGACCGCCTGCGCGCCCGGACGGAATCGGTCGACGGTGGGCCCGAGCGCCAGGTCGCCACCGTGGTGCACCAACCAGCGGGAGGCCCGTTCGACCAGGCGGCGGACGGCGAGGAACATCTCGTCCTGCACCGCGGCGGGGATGGCGAAGTCGAGCGCGTCGATCTCCGCCCAGGTGGTGCCGGTGTCGAACACGTCGCGGGCGACGACGTGGGCGCGCGCGAGCGTCGGGAGCGCGACGCCGGTCTCGTCGTGCAGGCGGGACAGGAAGCTGATGCCGGCCCGGTTGACCACCGCGTTGGCCGTCACGGTGGCGACGATCTCCCGTCGCAGCGGGTGGGACGCGATCGCCGGCTCGTACCCGGTGCGCAGGTCGGGCGGGAAGTACGCCACCAGCGCGTCGTGGAGGTAGGGGTCGTCGGGCACGTCGGACGCGACCAGCGCGCGCTGGAGCTCGAGCTTGGTGTACGCGAGCAGCACCGCCAGCTCCGGCGACGTGAGCCCGACACCGGCGGCCGCGCGCTCCTGGAGGGTCTTGACGGAGGGGAGGCCCTCGAGGGCGCGGTCGAGGCCCGCGGACTGCTCGAGTCGCTCCATCTGGCGCGCGTGCACACCGACCATGAGGGCCGACTCGACCGCGGCGATCTCGAGCGCGTTCGCCTGTGCTTCGTTGTCGGCCAGCACGAGGTCGGCCACCGCGTCGATCATGTGCGCGAGCAGCGCGTCGCGCTTCTCGGGGTCGAGCAGTCCGGCGGCGATGGCGCGCTGCAGGAGGATCTTGACGTTCACCTCGTGGTCGGAGCAGTCGACGCCGGCCGAGTTGTCGATGGCGTCGGTGTTGATGCGGCCGCCCGCGAGGGCGTACTCGACGCGCGCGCGCTGCGTGAAGCCCAGGTTCCCGCCCTCGGCCACCACCCGGCACTGCAGCTCGGTGGCGTCGATCCGCACCGGGTCGTTGGTGCGATCGCCCACGTCAGCGTCGGACTCCGTCGACGCCTTCACGAAGGTTCCGATCCCGCCGTTCCAGAGGAGGTCGACGGGTGCCCGCAGCACCACGCGGACCAGCTCGTCCGGGGTCAGCGGCCGGTCGTCGACGCCGAGCGCGACGCGCGCCGCGGGCGTGAGGTCGACCGACTTGGCGCTGCGCACGTACACCCCGCCCCCCGCGGACAGCACCGCGGGGTCGTAGTCGGCCCACGACGATCCCGGGAGCTCGAACAGCCGTTGCCGCTCGGCGAAGCTCGCGGCCGGATCGGGGTCGGGATCCACGAACACGTGACGGTGGTCGAACGCGGCGATGAGCCGCACGTAGGGCGACCGCAGGAGGCCGTTGCCGAACACGTCCCCCGACATGTCGCCGATGCCCACGACACGCAGCGGCGCAGTGTCGGCGTCGACCCCGAGCGCGCGGAAGTGGGCGCGCACCGAGATCCACGCGCCGCGCGACGTGATGCCCATCTCCTTGTGGTCGAACCCCGCGGACCCGCCGGAGGCGAATGCGTCACCCAGCCAGTAGCCGTACTCGGCGGCCAGCTCGTTGGCGACGTCGGAGAACGATCCGGTGCCCTTGTCGGCCGCCACCACCAGGTAGGGATCGTCGCCGTCGTGGCGCACGACGCCCGCGGGCGGCACCACCCGCCCGTCGACCCGGTTGTCGGTGAGCTCCAGCAGCCCGCGGATGAAGGTGCGGTACCCCTCGAGCACCGCCGCGGCCACCGCGTCGCGGTCGGATGCCGGGGGCGGGCGCTTCACCACGAACCCGCCCTTCGCTCCGACCGGCACGATGACCGCGTTCTTGACCGACTGCGCCTTCATCAGACCGAGGATCTCGGTGCGGAAGTCCTCCCGCCGGTCGGACGAGCGGATGCCGCCGCGGGCGATGTCTCCGGCGCGCAGGTGGACCCCCTCCACCGCGGGGGACGCCACCCAGATCTCGTGCTGCGGCCGCGGCCGGGGCAGGAAGTCGAGCGCCTGCGGGTCGAATTTGCACGCGAGGTACGGCTGCCCGCGGTACGCGTTCGTCCGCACCACTGCCGCCACGATGTGCCCGAGCGCCCGCAGGACCCGGTCGGCGTCGAGGCTGGCCACCGCGTCGACCGCGCGCTCGAGCTCGGCGGCGACGGCGACCTCGGCCGCGGGATCGCGCGGCCGCGCCGGATCGAGCCGCTGGTGGAACAGTGCGACGATCAGGCGCACCGCCTCCGGGTTCGCGGCCAGCGTGTCGGCGAGGTACGCATCCGTGAAGCGCACCCCGGCCTGGCGGAGGTACTGGCAGAGCGAGCGGACGATGACGACGTCGCGCGCGGTGAGGCCCGCCCGCAGCACGAGGCGGTTCAACTCGTCGTTCTCGATCGTGCCCGCCCACACGCCGAGGAAGACGTCGGCCACGCGGGCCTGCGCCGCGGGATCGCCGAGCGGGTCGCCCGCCTGCGCCCGCACCCCGAACGAGTAGATCCACCGCGTGATGCCGTCCGGTGCCTCGATCCCGTACGGGTGCTCGTCGACCACGGTGACGCCGAGGTGCTCGAGCAGGGGCATCACGTCCGACAGCACCAGCGCGCCGCCGGCGCGGTACAGCTTGATGCGCGCCACGCCGCCCACCGGCGGCTCCAGCCGGATCTCCAGATCGCCGGCGGTGTCGAGCGCTTCGAGGACGGCGACGTCGGCAACCGCGTCGTCGGCGGCGACGTCGAACTGGTACGCGGCCGGGAAGGCGCGCATCCAGCGCCGGTACGCTTCGACGCCCGCCTCCTCACCGTGGATCTCCACGAAGGCGTCGTGCAGGTCGTCGACCCAGGTCCGCACCTGCGCCGCCAGCTCCGCCTCCAGTGCGAGCACGTCGACCTCGGGTGCGCCGTCGGGCGTGCCGACGACGACGTGCAGTCGCGCCATCACCGACTCGGTGACCAGCGCGGTGAAGTCGACGTCGCTGCCGCGGAACGCCCGCCGGAGGGCGTCGATCACCTGGATGCGGGCGAGGGTCGTGTACCGGTCGCGCGGCAGATACACGAGGCACGACACGAAGCAGCCGCGCTGGTCCCGGCTGACGAAGAGGCGCACCCGCCGGCGGAGGCCCATGCCCACGATGCCGGCACTGAGCTCGGTCAACTCGGCGACGTCGAGGCGGAACAGCTCGTCGCGCGGGTAGGTCTCGAGCACGTGCGCGAGCGCGCGCCCGTCGTGGCCGGCGGGCGCGAAGCCCGACCGGTCCATCACCTGGGCGACCTTGCGGCGGAGCAGCGGGATGCTCTCGGCCGACTGGCTGTACGCGTTCTCGGTGTAGAGGCCCAGGAGGCGGGTCTCGCCCGCCGCCGCGCCGTCGGCGCCGAAACGCCGGATGTTGACGGCGTCGAGTGGGACGTCGCGGTGGACGGTGGAGCGCTGCAGCGACTTCGTGAGCGCCAGCAACCACCCGTCGACTGGATCGGCGGGCTCGTGCTCGCGGAACAGCGCGCGGTGCCGGGCCACCCCGAGTTCCGACCCCGGCACCACGTCGCCGTCGACACCCACCTCGGCCGCGGCGACGAACGTGAAGTGGTCGTCGGCGAGCCAGGCGAGGAAGGTCGAGACCTCGCCCACGTCGGCGGCGTCGGCGTGCGGCGGTGGCTGCTCCTCGAGCGCAAGGGCGCGCTCGGCGACCCGATCGCGCATCGCGTCCCAGTCGCCGACCGCCGCGAACACGTCGTCGACGACCGAGCGCACCTCGAGGTCGAGGGCGGCCAGCACCACCGGATCGGTCTCGCGGTCGATCTCGACGTGCAGGTGCGAGGTGGTGCCCACGCCGGGCTGCTCCCACCGCGGGTGGAGCAGCAGGTGGATGTCGTAGCCGCGGCGCACCAGCGCGGCGCTGACGCTGTCGACGAGGAACGGGGCGTCGTCGGTGACGACGTCGACCGCGGTGTGCGCGGACTCCCAGCCGTCCCGGGCCGCGCTCGGGTTCGCCACCATCACGACCCGGCCGGCCGGCGGGCGGTCCCGACCGAAGCGCAGGATGGTGATCACCACCCCCGCCACGTCGTCGGCGGTGAGGGTGGCGAGGTCGTGGGGCTCGGCGGCGTCGAGGTAGTCGTGGACCAGCTGCTCGATCGGCTGGTCCGCGAGGTCGGGCGCCCGCTCGCGGACCCGGGCCGCGGCGTCGGTGGCGCGGGGGTCGGTCACGGCGCCCACCTTATGGAAGGCCGGTCCGCCACCTCGCGGCCCGGGCGCGGCATGCTCTCGGCCCCTGCCGCTCGCGACCCGAGGAACCCGCCCGATGGACGTCGTCGACCTGACCCCCGAGACCATGGAGTGCATGCGTTGCCACCGCGAGGCGTCGATGCGCTTCTACGGCCTGTGCACCGAGTGCCGCGGCGAGCTGCGGGCGAAGTACGACAGCGAGGCGCGGGTGGTGGAGGTCGCCGACTACGAGCCCAAGATGAACGTCACCCCGAACGCGGTCGCGTCGAAGGACGACTGACGCCGCTACGTCCCGAATCAACTGGTCGATTCCGCTGCGCCGTCCCGCCCTCCGGGCACGGCTCCGCTACATCTCCAATCGACTGGTCGATTCCGCGGCGCCGTCCCGCCCTCCGGGCACGGCGCCGCTGCATCTCACACTCCATAGGCACCGTCGACGTCGATCACCTGGCCGCTGACGTAGCCGGCGCGGGGCGACGCGAGGAAGCAGACCGCTTCGGCGATGTCGACGGCGGTCCCGAACGTGCGCATCGGGATGTTGCGCCGAGCCGCATCGAGCGCGGCTTCGTCGAGGTCGCCCGCCTCGCGGAGGCGGAGGAACATGCCGTCGGTGATCATGCCCGGTCCGACGCAGTTGGCGCGGACCCCGAACCGGCCCTCCTCCACCGCCAGCGCGCGCACCAGCGCCTCGATCGTGCCCTTCGGCGCGACCGAGAGCGCGTCACGCGGCGGGTGGCGGCGGCCGCCCGCGCTGCTGATCGCGACGATGCTGCCCCGAGTGGTGCGGAGGTGCGGGACGACCGGTTGCACCACGTCGTAGAACGCCATCACCTCCTGCTCGAGGTGGTCGCGGAACGAAGCGGGTTCGACGGCGCTGGCGTAGCGCTGGTGCACCAGCGGCCCGGCCGCGTGCACGAGCGTGTGCACGCCCCCGAAGCGATCGGCGACACCGTCGACGAACGCGGCGGTGGCATCGGCGTCGAGGAGGTCGACCCGCACCGCTTCGGTGCGGCCGCCCGCCGCCTCGACGTCGGCCGCGACCGCGCGCGCCGCCTCCTCGTTGCCACGGTACGTGAGCGCGACGTCACTGCCGCGCGCGCCGAGGAGCCGGCACACCGCCGCCCCCAGGCCGCCGCTGCCGCCGGTCACGACGGCGACGCCGGGCCGATCGCCGAAGTCGTTCACGGCCGGAGCTCCTCGTCATAGAGCGGGTCGCGGCGGTCGCGTCGCCCGCGTCGCCCGTCACGCTCGGGCGCGATCGACCACTGCTGCTCCGGCGTCACCTTCTGCGTCCACTCCCGCACCGCCACGCGCGTGGCGATGCGCCAGCGGCCGTCGCGCCGCTCGAAGCGGTCGACGTAGCGGAAGCCGGTGGTGAAGTTCCGGCGGTGGTCGTCGGGCGGATGGCCCCAATGGTGCGCCACGCCGTACGTCTCGCACCGCGCCCGGTCGCCGACCACCTCGACGAGCTGGTTGGCCACGAGGTGCATGGTCCCTTCGAAGCGCGTCAGCACCTCACCGACCCAGGCCACGTACTCGTCGCGGTTCCCGACGAACGTGCCGTGCTGGTCGGTGGCGTCGGCGTGGTAGCAGTCGCGTACCAGCTCGAAGTCGAGGCGGTCGATGCCACGGCAGTAGCGCAGCACCACCGCCCGGATCTCCTGCTCGTCGAGCAGCCGCTGGATTTCGAGGTCACGCGCCACCGGCACCCGCTCCCGCGCCGACGGGTATCGACACCGGGACGCTCGTCGGTCCCTGCACGTTGCCCGAGTGGAGGAACTCGACCGCGTCCTCGTCGACCTCGTAGTCGGGGTACCGGACGAGGAACTCCTGCAACGCCACCCGCGCCTCCAGGCGCGCCACCGCGGCCCCGAGGCAGACGTGGGCGCCGTGCCCGAAGGCGAGGATCCGCGGGTTGGCGCGGGCGATGTCGAACTCGTCCGGCCGGTCGAACTCACGCGCGTCGCGGTTGCCGGACCCGAGGAGCAGCACGACCTTGGCGCCCGCCGGCATCACGACGTCGTGGAGCTCGACGT
Source organism: uncultured Actinomycetes bacterium (assembly GCA_963819475.1). Lineage (GTDB taxonomy): Bacteria > Actinomycetota > Acidimicrobiia > IMCC26256 > DASPTH01 > DASUAS01. The sequence continues at coordinate 624,108 of CAWFWE010000004.1, read as the reverse complement.
CGCGCGTGACCGTACGGGCCATGTACTGCGTCGGGCTCGTGAAGCGCAACAGCTCCTCCACCGCGCCGTTCATGGCCTCCGGGTGGGCCCGGACCGCGGCGCGCGCCTCGGGGTGGGTGGCGAGCAACCGCACGCCGTTGGCGATCAGCTTCGACGTCGTCTCGTGGCCCCCGGAGATGAGGAGGAGGCAGAAGCCGATGACCTGCTCGTCGGTGAGCGGCGCGCCGTCGACCTCGGCCTCCACCAACAGGCTCAGGATGTCGTCCTCGGGATGCGCCCGGCGCGCCTCGCTCAGCTGGTGGGCGAGGACGGCCATGTTCATCGCCCCCTCGGCCGCGGCCCGGGGCGGCACCGGGTTGCCCGGCTCGCGGGTCAGGAGGTCGTCGGTCCAGCGGCGGGTGTCGTCGTGGCGCGACGGCGGGATGCCGAGCATGGTGCCCACGACGGTCGTGGGCAGGAGCGCCGAGAACTCGTGCACCACGTCGAACTCGGAACGGCCGGCGAGCGAGTCGAGCAGCTCGTTCGTCCAGGTCCGCACGCGCGGTTCCAGGTCCGCGATGCGGCGGGGCGTGAACCGGCGCGCGATGAGCTTGCGCATGTGCGTGTGCTCGGGCGGATCCATCTCGATCATCGACTTCAGGGCGGCGTCGGTGTGCTCGATCGCCACGCCGCCGGTCGACGTGTACGTGTCGGGGTCGTGCAGACCGTTGAGCACGTCGTCGAAGCGCGACAACGCCCAGAAGTCGAGGCGCTCGTTGTGGTACACGGGCGCGTGCTCGCGCAACCAAGCGTACGTTGGGTACGGATCGCGATGGAACCCGTAGTCGAACGGATCGAGCTCCACCGCGACCTCAGCCCTCCGCGTCAGACCCGCGCCAGGCCGCGCTTGGCGAGGTCGACGAGCTGGGCCTTGTCGTCGTACGCGTGGATCGGCAGCGGATCAGTGATCAGGAAGTTGCCCTGCACGCCGATCAGCACGTCGCCCTTCAGCGCGTTGACGACCCGCAGCTTCTTGGCGTAGAGCGCGTTCGGGAAGCCGTCGACCGGCCCGTACGTCTTGGAGATCTTCTTCAGGCCGTTGTACGCCGGCTTGGCCCCGGCGGTCGTCAGGTGCACGATGACGGTGCCGTCGGGCCGGTCGGCGTTCGCCCCGACCCGGAACTCGCACTGCGTGCTCACCGGGGTGCTGATGCCCTTCTTGCCGCTCGACACCGTGCCCCCGAAGGCGGTCTGGATCTCCGCCTTGTTGAGCACCTTGCACGGGTTCTCGGTGGCGGCTCCGCCCGGGGCGGCGAACAGGCCGACCATCACGGTGGTGAGAGCCACGACACCGGCCACCGTCCCCGCCGCGGAGCCCGCGCGCCTGCCGGTCAGCCTGCTCATGTCGCTCGTTCTCCTGTGCACGGCCCGGCCCCTGCCCGGCAATCTAGACCGCACGCGAAAGGAGCCGGCGAGCGTGGCCGCGGCGATCACCACGCTCGGGCCCGGGTCACGCCCGACTGACCGGCGCCTCGACGCCGTAGAGCTCGGCGGCGTTCGCCCAGAGGATCCGCCGGCGCTGCTCGTCGGTGGCGCCGGCGAGGCTGGTCTCGATCTTCTCGTGCACGTTGCCGTAGAGGCAGGTCGGGTGCGGGAAGTCGGTCTCGAAGAGGATGTGGTCGACCGGGATCTCGCCGAGGAGCTTGGTCGGCGCCACCTGCTCGAACCAGTACGTGGAGTACACCTGCCGGGCGAAGTACTCCGACGGCAGCAGCTCCCACTCGCTCTTCCGGCCCGGGCGTCCCTCGAGGTAGCTGTGGTCGGCGGCCTCGAGCACGAACGGGATCCATCCGATGCCGCTCTCGACCGACACGAACTTGAGGTCGGGGAAGCGTGGGAGCACGCCGCTCGTGATGAGGTCGGCGCACTGCAGGCCGTTCTTCAGGAACATCTCGACCGACGTGTACGCGTAGGTCGCGGCGGTGCCGTAGCGCGCGATGCGCTCGGGACCGAACGACGACGTCATCTCGCCGCTCCCGATGTGGAAGTGGATCGGGAGCTGCGCCTCCTGCGCGATCGACCACAACGGGTCCCAGTGCGCCTCGCCCAGGTACGGCAGCCCGAACCGGTGCGGCTCGCCGGTGAAGAGGATGCCGCGGTGGCCCTTGTCGAGGTTGCGCTCGACCTCCTTCACCGCCTCGTCGATGTCCCAGAACGGCATGGTCATGATCGTGAGCAGGCGACGCGCGTCGGCCGACGCCCAATCGCGCAGGAAGTCGTTGTACGCGCGTACGCACACGAGCTTGAGCTCGTCGTCACGGATGTTGAGGAAGCGCTGGCTGCCGAAGCCGGCCACGTTCGGGTAGAGCACCTGCGCCCAGATCCCCACCTCGTCCATGTAGCGGAGGCGGGCATCGGCGTCGTACGAGGCCGGGTGGCACTCCTCGTAGGTCTTCGGGCCGGCGGGGAACGGCTCGGGCCAGCCCGCGACCGCGGTGAGCCCCGGGCTGCTGAACGGCGTGCCGTCGAGCACCCACACGTCGCGGCCCTCGTCGTTGCGCTCGACGTGCGGCACCTCGTCGAGGTACCGCGCCGGGACCCGGGTGGTCCACACGTCGGGCGGCTCGGTGAGGTGCGTGTCGGCGTCGATGATGAGCTGTGTCATGACGCCACCGTACGACCTTCCGGGCGGACGGGCATCCGGGCCCACCCCACGTGGAACTCCGACACCTCGCGCGAGAGGCCGGCCTCGACCACCTCGTAGTGCGGGAAGCGCGCCAGGAGCTCCTGCACCAGCACGACGCCCTCGAGCCGGGCGACGTGGGCGCCGATGCACACGTGCACGCCGTGCCCGAACCCGAGGTGCCGGTCCATGGCGCGGCGCGGGTCGAAGGACTCCGGCTCGGTGAACTCGCGCTCGTCGCGGTTGGCGCAGATCAGGAGGAGGACGACGCGCTGCCCCGCGCGGATCGGGACGCCCGCGACCTCGGTGTCGACGGTCACGGTCCGCCCGACGAACTGGAGCGGGAGTTGATGGCGGAGCATCTCCTCGAACGCGTTCGGCACCGCCGACAGGTCCGCGACCAACTCGGCGCGCGGTTCGGGCGCGCGCCAGAGCTCGTAGCAGCCACCTGCCACGGTCTTGGGCAGGGTCTCGGAGCCACCGATGAAGAGGGTCGCCAACTGCGTCGCGATCTCGGCATCGTCGAGCGGTCCGTGGGCGCCGTCATACGCGGACAGGTCGTCGATGAGGTCGGGCGGCCCGTCGCCGCGTGTCGCCCGCCGCTCGGCGACGAGCTCCACGAGGTAGGCGTCGAGCTCCGCATGCGCCGCCTGGCCTGCCGCACTGATCCCGGGCACGTCGGGGTCGCGTTCGACGAACGTGTTGACCCAGCCGACCAGCAGCTCCGCGTCCTCGACCGGAAACCCGAGCTGCAACGCCGCGACCTGCGCGGCGACCGGCGACGCGTAGTCGTGACGCAAGTCGAACGAGTCGCGGTCGGCGAGCGCCTCGAGCCGGGTCCGCGCCAGCTCACGCACGGATGGCTCGAGGGGAGCGACCGCGCGCGGTCGGAACGGCCCGAGCAGCGCCTGCCGCACCTGGGTGTGCGCGGGCGGGTCGAGCATGGAGAACGTCGGCAGGGGTCGCGGCACCATGGTGGGCGGTGGTCCGTCGTGATGGCGGAGCAGCGCCTGCCGATGGAACACCGGGCCTTCGAAGATCGAGAAGCGGTCGCGGTCGGTGAGCACCGTCCACACGTCGTCGAAACGCGTGAGCGCGAACGCGTCGTACTCGGGCAGCGCTGCGACCCGGCACTCGGCGCGCAGCTCGCGGTACACGGGGTACGGGTCGGTCATCACCGCGACGGAGAAGGGGTCGAAGCCGGTGACGGGCGCCATGAGCGGCGACCGTAGCCGCAGGGTTACCTTCTCCGCATGGGGATCGAGGAGCGCACGCCACCGACCGCCGAGGAGTACGCGAGCTGGCGCACGAAGTACTCGAACTGGGGTCGCTGGGGGGACGACGACGAGCTCGGGACCCTCAACTTCGTGACCCCCGAGGTGCGCCGGCAGGCCGCCGCCCTCGTGCAGGACGGTCGCGCGATCTCGTGCAGCCGCGCGATCAACACCAAGCCCGGGCCGGCCAACCCCTACCCCGCGCGCCACATGGTGGCCGTGCAGGACTCGGGCGCGATGTGCGACCACCTCTCGCTGTTCATTCACGGCTTCACCGAGACGCACCTCGACGCGCTCTGCCACCTCCCCGTCGCCGAGGGCGAGAACACGTGGAACGGACGCCGACTCGACCAGTACGGCATGCCGACCGAGCACGCCGGTACCGTCGACTACTGGCGCAACGGCATCGTGACCCGGGGCGTGCTCTACGACATCCCGCGCCTGCGCGGCACCGAGTACGTGACCCCTGGCGCGCCGGTGCACGGCTGGGAGCTCACCGACGCCGCCGACGCGCAGGGCATCGAGCCCCGCGCCGGCGATGCGGTCCTCATCCGCAGCGGTCACGGTCCGTACCTCGCGGCCACTGGGGCGCAGCCGAGCTTCGGCGGCACCGCCGGTGTGCACGCGTCGTGCATCGAGTTCCTGCACGACACCGAAGCGTCGATGCTGGTGTGGGACATGCAGGACGCGCCCAACGCCGACCAGGGCATCCCCAACCCGCGCGGGCTGGCGGTGCCGCTGCACGTGCACCACATCCTCATCCCGTACATGGGCATGCCCATCCTCGACAACGCCGACTTCGAAGAGCTCGCAGTGGCGTGCGCCGACGCGCCGCGGTGGGAGTTCCAGTTCGTCGTCGCGCCGCTCGTGATCCCACGCGGCACCGGCTCGCCGGTCAACCCGCTCGCGATCCTCTAGCCCCTTGCCTGCCTGGAACTTCGCCACCCTCGTCGACGCGATCGCCCGCGCCACACCCGACCGGGAGGTGGTGGTTCACGGTGCGCGCCGCATCACGTGGCAGCAGCTCGCGTCCCGGGCGCGGTCACTCGCCTGGCACCTGCACACCGAGGGTGGGCTCGCACCCCGCGACAAGCTGACCATCGTCCTGCCGAACTGCCCGGAGTACCTCGAGGCGTTCCTCGCCACCCGCAAGTTGCACGGTGTGCCGCTCGGTGTAGGCCTCGATTCGACTGCCGACGCACTCCACACGACGATCGACGCGAGCGACGCCAAGATCGTCGTCTGTGCTCCCGCGATCGCACGCACCGTGCACACCGCGATCCGCCGGATCCCGAAGCGATGGCGGCCCATGGTCGTCGAGGTCGGGCCGCCCTACGAACGTGCGATCGCTGGTGCGACCCCCCCTTCGGAGTGGGAGATCGAAGTCCCGACCGCGGACGACCTGATCGCGATCGCCACTCTCGACGCGTCCTCCGGGAACGTCGCGGCCGGGGAAACACTGCTGCCTGTGGCCCCTCTCCTTCAGGGCGACGGCTTCGCCGAGGTGCTCCGCGTGCTGAGCCGGAAAGGGAGAGTGGTCTTCGTCGACGCGCCCGTCTTCGATCCCCGCCTCGTCTGGCAGGCGGTCGAGCACGAGAGTGTCGTCACCCTGTCGATCGGCGGTGACGCGCACGCCCGCCCACTCCTCGCGGCCTTCGCGACCGCGGGGGGCCGCTCGCCGACCAAGCTGAGAACGATCTCGTCGTCAGGCGCGCCGCTGAGTCGCGACATCGCGCTCGCCCTCGAGGCTGCGCTTCCTGACGTGACGATTCTCGATCGGTACGAGGGGTCCGAGCAGCAGACTGGGGACGCGGCGCACACGATCGATCCGGCCGACGTCGAAGCCGGGCTGCGCAAGCATCGCAGCGTCTCGGACTGTGTCGTCGTCGGGATCTCAGACCCGCGTATCGGGAAGGTGGTGGTCGCGGTCGTCCAGGTGGCCGAGGGTCATTACCTCGACGCGCCCGAGCTGGCGGCGTGGTGCCGGGCCCATCTCCCCAGCACGCTGACCCCCGAGCGGTTTGTCTTCGTCGAGACGATCGAACGATCGCCCTCTGGTGAAGCGGACTACCAGCGTCTGCGCGACCTCGCACTCGAGCAACTCTTGAAGGACCGGTGAGACGTTCCCGTTCGCTCAGGCGAGCCGATAACCGAGGAATGTCAGGACCTCGGTCAACGCCGCATGCCGCCGTTCCACGAGCCCGTCACTCAGGGGATAGCCGAAGCGTCGATGCTCACCTCGATAGGCCACTGCCGAACCGAGACCGGCGCGCACGACGGTTTCCGACTTCGGGAGGAAGCGACGGCGCCCGAAGGTGAACCAGAGGCCGATGCCGTCGTCGACCACGACGAAGCGCCAAGGCAGGAACCACGCGAACGCAGCGCCGCAGAGCGCGAACAGGATCGCGTAGCCCGCCAAGCGCGTATCGGTGACGTACTGCACGAGACCGAACAGCACCATGAACCAGGGCCACCAGTGCACGAACCAGCTCTGTCCGACGTACCGCGGCATCGGCACAGGATCACCGGTCGGAGTCGTCTCGGGCACGGCTGCACCTCACGCCACGACGAGTAGGCGACGCGGGGCCGAATTGCACAAGCGGACGCGAGCGTTTCCGAGGGCCGAGTGCGGGCGTTCTCCGTACGCGCGAAACAGCCGGCGGGAGTCTCGCCCGCCGGCTGCTCGCGTGAGTCGCTTGCCGGTTATCTCCCGATGGACGGGTCCTGCGAGGGCCCACCCGTCATGACGATGTCCTCGTCGACGCCGACGATGTCGAGTTCCCGCACCTGCAGGTTGTCGTAGGCGAGCACGCCCATCTCGGGCAGGTCGAGCCCCGCCTCCTCGTCGGCCACCTCGGACCGGATGCCGCCCTTCATGATCGCGTTCTGGATCTTGAAGAACGCGTAGGCAATCCCGCCCATGACGACGATGATGACAAGCCCACCGATCGCCTGCGCGGCGAGCTGCCCGAAACCGAGCTTCCCGAAGGAGCCGCTGCCGAAGAGCTCGCCATTGCCGTACAGGATGCCGGTAACACCCCTCGCGCTCTTGGTCGTGTCCGACACCGTCCCATTCCACCCGGCGCCATAGCGACCGTCGGCGAAGATCCCGACGCAGAGGACGCCCCAGATGCCGCACACGCCGTGCACCGAGATTGCCCCGACCGGGTCGTCGATGCCCTTGCGCTCGAAGAAGAACACGGACTCGACCACGATGACGGCGGCGATGCTGCCGAGCACCGCTGCGGCCCATGGCTGCACGAACGCGCACGGCGCGGTGATCGCCACCAGGCCGGCGAGCATGCCGTTGGCCATCATGCCGGGGTCGGGCTTCCCCATGCGCTTCATGCAGTAGAACATCGCAACCGTGGCGCCGAACGCGGCGGCGATCGCCGTGTTCACCGCCACCACGGTGAAGCGCAAGTCGGTCGCTGCAAACGTCGAGCCGGCGTTGAACCCGAACCAGCCGACGAGCAGGATGAAGGTTCCCAGGAACGCCATCGGGATGCTGTGCGCCGCCAAGGTGCGCGGTTTGCCGTCGGGCCCGAACTTCCCGATGCGGGCCCCCAGGACGATGGCTCCGGCGAGACCGGCGATGCCACCCATCGCGTGCACCACGCCGGAACCGGCGAAATCGACGTAGCCAAAGCCGAGGTCCCAGCTGTTGCCGAGCTTGGCCAGCCAACCGCCGCCCCACGTCCAGCCACCGAAGATCGGGTAGTAGAGCGCGCCACAGAAGAGGCCCCAGCCCACAAACGCCTTCCACTTCCAGCGCTCGGCCATGGCGCCGGTCGGGATGGTGGCAGTCGTGTCCATGAACGCCACCATGTAGAGGAAGAACGCGGCGACGGGAACGCTGTAGGCCACGCCCGAGAGACCCCACCCACTCTTGCCCCACAGGAACACCCAGTTCCCGCTGTCCCCGAAATGGATCAACGAGCTGGTGGTCAGGGGTGCCGACAGGCCGAACGGCGCGTAGCTGAAGCCACTGAACATGAGCGGGAAGCCGACAATGAAGAACGCGACGAACCCGAGCCCGAAGATGGCGAAGTTCGTGCTCACGACGTGCGCCGCGTGTTTCGCCCGGCAGAAGCCGGTTTCGACCAGCGCGAACCCGGCCTGCATGAAGATCACGAGCACCGCACTGACGATGACCCAGAGGTTGTTGAGCCCAAGGTCGGTATGACTGATCCCCTTGATCGGGTTGACGTCGATCGACGGGTCCACCGCAAACGCGGCCACGTTCGTCACCAGGACGAGCGCAGCGGCGATCGTCGCGACGATGCCGATCCGGCGTATCGTCCGTTTCACATGGTCCTCCTGAGAAGTGGTGATGGTCACCGGACGTCAGGCGCCGTTGCCCGCGCTGCCTCGGCTCAGAGAACCGTAAGGAACGTCGGTTTCTTGGGCGACGCGGCAACGTAAACGAAACGAATCCAGAACATGACGTAAATATGACGGACAGAATCGGACTCTCGCCCCATGTCGTGCGGCTCGGCACACATGGTGCGACCGATGCGTCAGGTCATGCCCGTCGGCTGAACCGCTTGCGTTTCCGGGTCACGCCGGTCTGCAAGGCGTCGATGACCGCGGTCTTGGTCGAATCGTCGAGCTTGCGACCATTGCGGTCGGTGAGCTCGAAGCGGTCCACGGCCGATGAGCCGACGGTCACGAGTCGCGCCGAGTGCACGTTCGCGCCTGCACTCGCCATTGCCGCGGTGAGAATTCGGAGGAGCCCGCGGCGGTCCGGGCTTCGCACCTCACAGATCGTGTACCAGGGCGAGGCGTGATCGTCGAAACGCACATCGGCATCGGGGTTCGGAGCCGATTCCAGCGGCTCGCTGAAGGCGGCAACGATTCGTGCTTCGAGTGCGACGGGATCGGGCGCCGGGAGCGCGTCGATCTCGCCCGGCTCGAGCCCCGCCTTCGACTCCTGCTGAACGAGAAACGTGTCGAGCGCGGCACCGTCCGCCCAGGTGGCGACGGCGGCGTCGACGATGTCGAGCCCGAAGTCGGCGATGACTCCGGAGACGGTCGCCAGGAGGCCCTGGCGATCACGCGCGGCCACCTCGACGCGCCATCGGCCCGGTTCAAGTGGGAGCACCGCCACGCTCGCGTCGCCACGGGCGGGCACGGGCTCGACGAATGCCGCCTGGCGCGCGATGTCGGTGGCGCCCTGGCTGAGGAGGTAGGCGCGTGGCGCGTGCTGGATCCGTTCGATCACACGCTGATTCGCGCCTGCGACGCGGATCGCCTCCGCTCGACGGCGCTCGACGAGATTTCGGGCGTCGAGCCCGGTGACGTCCGGCCGGTCGAGCAGGTCCAGGACCAGCCGGAAGAGCTCGTCGAGTCGTTCACGCTCCCACGGGGTCAGGTCGCCGACCGCGAGGGTCAACAGGTAGAGCGCACGGGCGCGCTCGGAGTTGTCGAGGTGGATCGCGATGGGCACGACGCGCGCTTCCTCGAGCCCGTCGACCTTCCGGGCGGCAGCACGCAACAGGTCCGAGTCTTCCACGAGCAGCGCGACCTGCTGCTCCGAGGTGGCGCCGAGATCGAGCCGGTGTGCGATGCGCCGTGCGAGCGTGACCGGCGAATCTTCGCCCACCGTATCGAGGATGAGCGCAGCGAGCAGCAGCCACTCGGGGTGTTGGAGCTTTGCGTGCTCCGCTGCCGCGAGTGGATCGGTAGTAGCGATCTCGCGAATACGCTCGACGAGGGTGAAACGCAGCACCTGTGACGGATCGAGGAGAAACGGGTCGTTGCGACGGCGGTCGACCGCCTCTGCGAGCTCCGGCAGCGCGCGCTCGAGTACCCCAGTGGTGTCGAGAAAGCGCCACGCTCGCACATCGCCGTCGGTGAGCACGGCAAAGAGCTGCTTCGTCACGGCCGGGCTCCACCGCAACGGCGTGTCGCTCCATTCCCCGATCCAGCTCAGCAGGTGCGAGCCCGGTCGAGCGCCCTGGGCCACACTCCGAGCGGCGTCGAGCGCGATCTCGAGTGCGAGTTGGGCAGGCGGGTCCGCGGCAAGGTCGACCACACCGTCGCGAACCACGAGCCAGCCAGCGGCCGGCTTCGCCGTCGGCGCCTCGCGCCGACTGCGGCGACCGGCGCGTATCGCCGTGAGCCGCCATCGCAGCAGGGGAGGGGTCATCAGCGTCGTGACCAGAACCACCAGGAGCAACGCCGCGTAGAGGTTCTTCCCGAGGATCCCTTCGTTCAGCCCGATCGTGGCAAAGATGAGGCCGACTTCACCGCGGGGGATCATGCCCAGGCCGATGAGCCACTTGTCGCCGGGCGCTCCGAACACACCGACCGAGGCGACCACCTTCCCGATCACCGCCACGACCAGCAGCGCGGCCGCGATGCCCAGCACTTCGGGCTTCACGAAGGTCTCGACCTGGGCATCGATGCCGATGCCCAGGAAGAAGACGGGGATGAACAGGTGGCCGACCGGCGCGAGCTCCCGCTGGATGCGCTCCTTCGCCGAGCTGCGCGACAACGCGAGTCCGGCGACGAACGCGCCGACGATCGGTGCGAGCTTCGCCGCGTCGGCCAGCTCGGCGAACGCGAGCGTGAACGCCGAGCGCGAGCGCGACCAACGTGCCGGCCGACTTCGCGTGCCGGTCGAGGAGTGTGAACAGGCCGGGCGCGAAGCGAGATCCGAGGACCGCGGTGACGACGAGGAACCCGACCGCAACGGCCACGATCACTGCGACGTCCGCGATCGACACCGACCCCTCAGAGACCAGGCGAACGACGACGGTGAGGATCACCAGACCGAGCACGTCGTCAGCAACCGCCGCACCGAGCACCGTGCGCGCCTCGACCGTTGCCAGCGCTCTCAGGTCGCTGAACACCCGAGCGGTGATCCCGACGCTGGTCGCGGACAACGCCGCGCCGATGAACAGCGACTGATTGCTGCTGTGTCCTAGCGCGCTCGCGACCGCGTACCCGCCCACCATCGGGACGACGACTCCGACAACTGCGACCGACGTCGCCGCACGACCGACCGCGCCGAGCTCACCGAGATCCATCTCCATGCCGACGCCGAGCAGCAGGAGGATCACCCCCAGTTCGCCGAGAACCTTGAGCGTCTCCTCCGATCCCACGAGGCTCAGCACCGACGGACCGATGATCACGCCCGCGACGATCTCTGCCACCACCGCCGGGACGTTGATGCGCTCGGCAACCTCCGCGGCCACCTTCGCGGCGACGAGCACGATCAGGATGTCGAGAAGGACCGCGGTGACGTCCATCTAGTCGACCCCGTGATCGTTGTGCGGCTGCAGGAGATATCCACGCGACCGCACGGTGCGCACCTCGAGGCCCAAGGTGAGGAGCCGACGTCTCAGGCGCACCATGTGGACGTCGAGGGCGTTGCGGGTGGCGTCACCCCGTGGCCACGCCGCCTGGCCCAGGGTGTCTCGTGGGACAACGCCGGTGAAGCGATCGACGAGGGCCCCCGCAAGCGCCCGCTCCACCTGTGACAACGTGATCCAACGCCCTCGATAGCGCAGGATGCCGTCATCGTTGATGGTCGGTCGCTCGGCTGCGCGCAGAGCACGCGCACGGGCGGCAAGCGTGTTGGCCCGGGCACGCAGGTCACCGTCGGTTGCCGGGAGTCGTATCCAGTCCTCCAAGGCATCGAACGGCTTCGGAGCGGCCACCTCTTCGCCGACCAGGAGCAGCCGGGGCGTGCCCGAGGCCCGGAGACGTTCGATTTGCTCCCGCTCTTCGGGCCAACGCACCAGCATGACGTCGGTCATGGCGGGGACCGTAGAGAACATTCGTTACGAGATTGTTGCGGGTCAGTGAAGACAGGCTTGCTTGGCCGAAGAGCAGACAGCTGAGACGCATTCCTTCCGCGTACGAGAATGACGGAAAACTGAGTCCAGTGGGGAGCCACACGCCTCCTTGGCTCGTCACGTACGCATCGCCGCGGCGGAAGCGCGCTTCGTGATTCAGTCGAAGGTCGGGCTGCGCGGTACGCGGCGTGCGACGAGGTCCTCGCACCGATCGGTCAGCTGCTGCGCGTAGCTCGGCCGGGTGGGTACGAGGAACCGCTCCTCGCGCACCGCCTCCACCACGAGGTCGGCGACCTCGTCCGGCGACATGCTGCCCGCGGTGCCGTCGGCCAGCGCCTCCTCGACGAACGCCGCGCCGTCGCTCTGCTCGGTGACGAGCACCGCCGGCCGGTTGCGGCGCGACCGACTGATCGCAGTGTCGACCAGCCCCGGGCACACCGCCGAGACCTTGATCGGCGCACCGACGGTGGCGAGGTCGTGGGCGAGGCATTCGGTCGCCGCCATCGCCGCGAACTTCGACACGTCGTACGGACCGCTGAACGGCGTCGTCGCCAGCCCGGCCATCGAGATCGTGTTCACCACGTGCCCCTCGGTGCCGGCGGCCATCATGCGCGGCACGAACGCCCGGATTCCGTGCAGTATCCCCCACAGGTTGACGCCCAGGGTCCACTCGAAGTCGGCGTCGGTGCACTCCCAGAGCAGCCCGCCCTGGAACACCCCGGCGTTGTTGCACAGCACGTCGACCGCGCCGAACGCTTCGTAGGCATGGTGGGCGAGGCGCTCGACGTCGGCGGGCACGGTGACGTCCGTCGCCACGGCCACCACGGCGCCGCCGAGCTCGCTGGCGGTGTCCGCGAGCGTTTCGAGCTCGATGTCGGCGACGACCACCCGCATGTCGGCCGCCGCCCACCGCCGCGCCAGGCTGCGCCCGATCCCGCTGCCGGCGCCGGTGACGACGGCGGTCTTCCCTGCGAGGTCGCGCACGTCAGTGGTCGAGCCCGAGCAGCACCCGGGTCGTCTCGGTGAGCGTGTTGTTGTCGACAACCAGGTGCTGCGTCGCGGCGTGGAGGTCGCGGAAGCAGCGTTGGAGCACGCTCGGGCGCAAGGCGTCGGTGCCGGCCGCGGTGTAGGCGAAGCGCACCGCGTCGGTGGCCACACGCGTCGCGTAGGTCGTGGCCTGCCGCAGCCGTTGCCGCTGCACCGGTGTGGGATCGTCGCCCGCCTCCAACGTGTCCTGCACGATCGCGAACGACTCGAACACGAACGCGCGCGCGGCGTGGAGCGCGGCGTCGTGCATCGCGTAGTCGTGACGGAACAGCTGCTGGTCGCGCAGCGGATCCGCGCCGAGTCGGTGCTTGGTCTGCACGATCCGCGTGAGCTCGTCCATGCCCCGCCGGCCGACGCCCAACGCGAACGCGGCGTGGCCGGCAGCGGTGAGCCCGAGCACACCGAGCCGGTAGACCGGCCCGCCGCGCCGGGCCTCGGCGTTCACCAGATCGAAGGTGAACGCCTCGTCGAGGCGCTGCTCGCGCACCTCGTAGTCGTAGCTCCCGGTACCGGCGAGCCCCATGACGTCCCAGTTGCCCAGGAACTCCACGCGTTCGCGCGGCACGAAGTAGGCGCGGATGACGGGCATGCCCGACGCCGACAGCACGAATTCACCGTCACGCAGCTCGAGTGCGCCACCGCCGATCCACGGCGCGTGCGCGCTGCCGCTCCCGAAGCTGTAGCGACCGCTGACCACGTACGCGTCGCCGTCGCGCACCGCGGTGCCACGCGGGGAGAACTGACCCGCGGCGACCGGGACCCGGGTGCCGTCGAACATCGCGTCGATGGCGGCGGGGCCGGTGTACGCCCCCGCGAACGCCGACGTGGTCGCATTGGCGAGCAGCGTCCACCCGGTCGACCCGTCGGCCCGGCACACCTCCTCGTACACCTCGATCACGGTGGGCAGGTCGGCCTCCTCGCCGCCGAGCTCCTTGGGCACCATCAGCCCGAAGAGGCCCGACTCGTGCAGCGCGTCGACGACGACGGGCGACAGCGTGGCGTCGGACTCCGACCGGTCCGCTTCGCGCTCGATGACCTCGCTCAGGCCCTGTGCCCGTGCCAGCAGGGTCATCCGCCGTGCTCGAAGGCGGAGGCGGGCGGGTTGTTCACGTATCCCAGCCCGGGCCAGTTGTACCAACCCGCCGACGCGTAGGCACCCCCGTCGGGGTGGAGCGTGGTGCCGGTGATGTAGCTCGACAGGTCGGAGGCGAGGAACAACGCGCAGTTCCCGGTGTCCTCGTACGTGCCCTGGCGCCCCATCGGGATCCCGGCCTGGATGACCTCGGGGACGTAGTCCATGGGCATGCCCTCGGTCGGCGTCTGGTCGGGTGCGATCGTGTTGACCCGGATCCGGTCGGGCGCGAGCTCGAGCGCGAGCGTGCGCGAGAAGTTGGTGACCGCGCCCTTCATGCCCGCGTACACCGCGTACCCAGGGGCGGCGCGGTGACCCTCGATCGACGTGATGCTGATGATGCTCCCGCCGTCACCCTGCTTCCGCATCTGCACCGCGGCGAGGTGGGTGCTGTGCAGCAACCAGCCGAAGTTCATCCGGATCACCGCGTCCCAACCGCGCGAGTTGGTGTCGACGAAGTCGGCCTTGAACGTGCCGCCGGCGACGTTCACCAGCACGTCGAGCCGACCGAAGCGGTCGAGGCCGTCGTTGAAGGTCGTGGTGAAGGCGTCGGCGTCGCGGACGTCGATGAGCGCGGCGAGCGGTTCCTCCGCGACCTCGCTGATGTCGCGCACCGTCTTCTCCAGCAGCTCCTCGTTCTTGTCGCACAACACGAGGTGCATGCCGGCACGCGCGTAGTCGAGCGCCACTGCTCGACCCAGCCCACCGCCCCCACCCGCGATCAACGCCACCTTGCCGGTCAGTCCTGCTCGGTCCTCGAGGAATCCCATGGGCTGATCTTCGCCCAAGACGGGTCGTCCGCGCCCGTCGGCGGGTCAGGCCCGGGGCCGGAAGCGCAGCAGGGTGAGCCCGTCGTCGCCGTGGTCGAACACCGGCTCGACGGGCAGGCCCACGGCCAGCGCGTCCCGGTCGACGTCGACCAGGGTCGTCGAGACGCGCACGCCCTCGGTGAGCTCGACCACCGCCAGCAGCTGGGGCACCTCGTCGGCGAAGGGCGGGGCGGTCGGCTGCTCGGCGACGGTGAACGTGTACACGGTGCCGAGCCCGTCGACGGTGGTCCAGGTGAGCTGGTCGGACAGGCACCCGGGACAACGGGCGCGGGGGTAGTAGACCCAGCGATCGCACGCGTCGCAGCGCTGGAGCGCGACCCGCTCGTCGCGCAGGGCGTCCCAGAACGGCTGCGACACCGGGGTGGGCAGCGGGCGGGGCTTGGGCATCGGCGCGGCGGCGTCGCTCACGGTCGCCTCACCCGCCGACCAGGACGAGGGCGCCCTGCTCGCTCATGACGCCGCCGGTGCCGCTCACGTAGGCGGTGTCGTGGCGGCCCACCTGTCGCTCACCGGCGCGACCCTGGACCTGCCGCACGCCTTCGAGCACGTGCGACATCCCGCCACTCATCCCGGTCTGGCCCATGCCGAGCTGCCCGCCGTGTGTGTTGCACGGGAAGTCACCCCGGTACGAGAGGTCGTGCTCGTTGACGAACGCCAGACCCTCGCCCTCACCGCAGAACCCGGAGTCCTCGATGGTGAGCAGCGCGGTGATCGTGTAGCAGTCGTAGAGCTGCACCATGTCGACGTCGGCGGGTGCCAGTCCCGACATCCCGAAGGCGCGGGCGGAGGCCTCGCGTACCGGTGTGCGGGGCATCTCGGCCGCGTACGTCGGCGTCTTGTGCGTGAGGCGCTCGCCGAAGCCGGCGACGTTGACCGCCCGGTGCGCGCAGTCGCGCGCCCGCGCCTGCGTGGTCACGACGAAGGCGGCGCCGCCGGAGCACGGCATCACGATCTCGAGCAGGTGGAGCGGCGTCGCGATCACGCGCGACGCGAGCACGTCGTCGACGGTGATCGGCTGCCCGTAGAAGGCGGCGGCCGGGTTGGCGCAGGCGCTCACGCGTTGGTCGGACGCGATCTTGGCGCGTCCTCGCTCGTCCCAGCCGTACAGCTCGTGGTACCGCTGCGCGTACATCGCGTAGCCGCAGTTCTGCGCCACGTTGCCGTACGGCGCGTCGAACTCGGCCTGCGGCGAACCCCACTCCATGCTCGACGCGCCGAACACCGCCCGCGGGTTCGGGCCCCGCGTTAGGGGCGACGGCGGACGGGGTCGCCCGACCGTCGCGCACACCACCACCTCGCAGATGCCCAGCTCGATCGCCGCCGCGGCCCGCCACGCCATGCCGACGGCCGACGCACCGCCGAGGTCGACGCGCTCGGCGAAGCTCACCGGCCAGCCGCAGTACTCGGCGATGGTCGCGGGAAGGAACAACGACGCCTCGGCGACGTCGCCGGCGCAGACGAGCCCGTCGACGGCCGCGGGATCGATGCCCGCGTCGGTGAGGGCGTCGGCGGCGAGCCCGGCCCACTGCTCGATGGTGAGCGTCGGGGTGCCGTGGAACTTACGCTCGGAGGGTCGCTCGGCGATGCCGACGATGCACGCGTCTCCCGACCACCCCATGCCACGCACCTCCGCCGTCGATCGCCGCTGCGAGGGCGACATCGTACGTTCGGCCGCGGGGACGCTCCGTCCAGCGCGAGTGAGCGCGGCCGGCGTGGCCGGTCAGCGCTTCCGGGGGAGCGAACGCGCGTACGTGACGCCGCGGGTGACCCATCCCCCGAGCTGCCGCTTCGTTCGGAGACCGGCGTCGTCGACCCGCAACCACCCGTCCATCGAGCGGCCGCGCATCTCGGCGCGACACACGTGTTCACGACCGGCCAACCGTTCGGTCTCGTCCGGGTCGACGCGCACGAGGAGGCCACCCTGGCCGCTGGCCGCCACCGCCAGGTGCCCGCCGACGAGGAACGCGAGCCCACCGAACATGCGCCGCTCGGTGACCCCGCGCTCCTGGGCCACGAGCTCCCGGATGCGGTCGGCCAGCTCCTCGTCGAACGCCACCCGCCGAGCGTACCGAGGTGCACGCGGGGCGCGCGTCGGCGCGGAGATGGGAGGATCACGCGATGATCGCTGCCTTCTCCATCACCCCGATCGGCACCGGCGACTCGGTCAGCACCGCCGTGGCCGAGGCGGTCCGCCTCGTCCGCGACCGCGGCCTTCCCCACGAGACCAACGCCATGTTCACGAACGTCGAAGGCGAGTGGGACGAGGTGATGGACCTCGTCAAGGCGTGCGTCGACAAGGTCGCGGAGGCCGCGCCACGTGTGAGCGTGGTGATCAAGATCGATCACCGGCCGGGGGTCACCGACGGTCTCACCGCCAAGGTCCGGGCCGTCGAGGCCCGGCTGCGCGACGCCTAACCCGGACCTTTCAGTAGGGGGCTGGTGATCGGGGGTCGCGTCCGCGAAAACGCCCTCCTGTCAAGGGATACTGCGGTTTGCGAAGACAGCAGGTCCCGAGTCAGGAGGGCACTTCCGAGATGCAGCGTAACTCGACGCGGCCGCAGCTGTTGGTGACCGGTGATGGCAGGAACGTGGTTGCGCACGTGGGTTCGAGGTTGTTGTGCGATCTTGCCGACGAGCTCGGTGTGACGGCGGGGTTGTCGGTGGCGATGGAGCCGACGAAGCGGCGGCGTCGGGGCCATGATCGGGGTCGGGTGCTGGTCGATCTGGCAGTGATGCTCGCTGGTGGTGGTGAGACGATCTCGGACCTCGCGGTGCTGCGCGACCAGCCGGGTCTCTTTGGTGAGGTGGCGTCGCTGGCGACGGCGTGGCGTGCGCTGGACGCGATCGATGATGCGGCGTTGGCGCGAATCGCGGTCGGCACGCGCGGCGGGCCGCCGCCAGGCGTGGGCAGCGGGCGCGGATCCGGGGTTCTATGTGATCGACATCGACGCCACGTTGGTCACCGCCCATTCGGAGAAGGAAGGTGCGGCACCGACGTACAAGCGCGGGTTCGGGTTCCATCCGTTGTTGGCGTTCTTGGACGCGACTGGTGAAGCGTTGGCGGCGAAGCTGCGGCCCGGCAACGCCGGGTCGGGCACCGCGACTGATCACGTCGAGGTGCTCGACGCTGCGCTCGTGCAGCTGCCGGTCGATCCCGCCGCGGTGGAGGTGATCGCCCGGGCGGACTCGGCGGGACTTTCGCACGGGTTCGTCGACGCGTGCCGCGCACGCCACGTGCGGTTCGCGATCGGGCATCGCCTCACCGCCGAGATCGCGAAGGTGCTGGTCGGCATGCCCGAATCGGTGTGGCAGCCAGCGTTGAGCGCGGACGGCCACCAGGAACGTGACGGCGCGGCGGTTGTCGAGATCACCGGGCTCGTTGATCTCTCCGCCTGGGGTGAGGGGATGCGGATGATCGCCCGCCGAGAAGACCCTCACCCGGGCGCGCAGCTCACCTTCACTGATGTCGATGGGCATCGCTTCCAAGTCTTCGTCACCGACCTGCCCGAGCGAGACATCGCGTATCTCGAAGCGCTGCATCGCGGACGCGGTCGCGCCGAACGACAGATCTGCGACGCCAAAGACACCGGCCTGGCCAACCTGCCCTCGGCGGACTTCGCGATCAACACCGCGTGGCTCACCCTCGTGCTCGTCGCGCACGACCTGCTCGCCTGGACCCGACTGCTCTGCCTCGACGGCGACCTCGCACGCGCGGAGCCCAAACGGCTTCGCTACTGCCTTTTCCACGCAGCTGGCGTGATCACCCGGAGCGGACGACGCGCCCGGCTACGCGTCGCGGCGAACTGGCCCTGGCGCGACCAGCTCATCGCCGCGTTCGCGTCAACGCGTTCGCTCCCTATCCGCGCGTAGACCGACCCGTCCCGCACGCGGAGTCGGCACGGCTTGGCCGAACACGTCCTGAACACCCCCAGCATCACGAAAACACCCCGCCCAGCACCCAACCACACGCGATCACGCCGCCGCCCACGACACCCCCGACGCTACGCCCCCACCCGCGGCGCTCAAACACCCTTACTGAAAGGTCCGGGCTAAGCGACTGCACGCCGCGTTCGGGATCGTGAGCGCAGCACCCGCGCTCTGCCTGGTCGGTGCGTTCATGGTGTTCGCCACGGCATGGACTCGGATCGCGGCACACCGGCAGCACGAGTCGTCGCCCGACCGCGGAGAGCCGTCCGAACGTCGGTGATCACCTTCCCGCCGGGCACCGTGCGCCCCGAGCACCTACAGCGCGACGGCGATCTCCAGCGCGCCCCGCATCGCGTGCTCGAGGAGCCCCGCGCCGACGCCGGCGTCGCCGACGACGGTGACGTCGAGCCCCCGCGCCGTCAGCTGGTCGGCGAGCGTGGTGTCGGGCGCAGCTTCGCTGGTGACGAACAGCGCGCCGGCTGCGGTCTCGTGGTCGCCGTCGAGGTCGCGCCACCGCACGACCTCGGGCGTGATCTCGAGCACCTCGGCGCCGCCGGCGAGGGTGATGCCGGCGGCGCGCAGATCGTGGACCCGCCGCCAGCGCCCGGGGAGACCGAGGTGCAGGCCGAACACGTCCGACGCCTCGAGCACGGTGACCCGGGCGCCCTGACGGTCCGCCTCCTCCGCCACGCCCAGGCCGGGAAGGTCGCCACCGAGCACGACGACGTCAGGACCCACGGGCGTGCCGTCGACCAACCACTCGGCGAGGTCGTCGACCGCGCGCACGTGCGGGAGGTCGATGCCGGGCACCGCCGGCCGACCCCAGCGCGCGCCGGTGGCGACGATCACCGCGTCGGGCGCGGCTGCGACCACCGCGTCGGCGTCGAGCCGCTCACCGAGCCGCACCTCGACGCCGCGGAGCTCGAGCTGGTGCTCGAACCACCGGAGGAGGTCGGCATTGACGTCGGACGTGGCGGCCGCGTACGCCCAGCGCCCGCCGAGCCGGACGCCGGCGTCGACCAGCGTGACCGAGTGGCCGCGAAGCGCCGCGACTCGTGCCGCCTCCATGCCGGCCGGCCCTCCGCCGACCACGAGCACCGAACGCGGCGACGCCGCGGTGCCGACCACGAGCTCGTCCTCGCGGCCCACCGACCCGTTCGCGGCGCACCGCACCTGCCCGCGGACGAAGATGTTGCCGATGCAGCGGTAGTGGTAGACGCACGGTCGGATCTCCTCGGGGTGGCCGGCGGTGAGGAGGTTCGGCAGCTCGGGCTCGGCGAGGATCATCCGCGCCATCGAGACGAAGTCGAAGGCGCCGTCGGCGATGGCGGCGTCGGCGGCGTCGGGGTCGATGCGCCCGACTGCGATCACCGGCACCCCGAGCGCGGCCTTCACCGCGCGTGCGTTGTCGATCAGCAGCCCCGGCACGTGTGGGGCGTACGAGTCGGTCGGACCGGTCGCGACCGCGGGGTCGTGGTACGCCGACACGTGCACCGCGTCGGCGCCGGCGGCCTCCGCCATGCGCGCGATGGCGATGCAGTCGTCGAGGGTCATCCCGCCGGGCCGGTTCTCGGTCGAGTTGATGCGGCACCAGACCGCGTAGTCGTCGCCGACCCGGGCGCGGATCTCGGTGAGGATCTCCACCAGGATGCGGGCGCGGTTCTCGACCGACCCGCCGTACTCGTCGGTGCGGTGGTTCTTGGCCGGCGACAGGAAGCCGTCGATGAGGTAGCCGTGCCCGGCGTGCAGCTCGCACCCGTCGACGCCCGCCTCGCGCGCCCGCACCACGGCGGACGCGAAGTCGTCGATCACGGACGCGATGTCGTCGTGGTCGAGCACCTTGTAGAACAGCTTCGAGTCGGGCCCCGCGAACGGCTCCATCATCTTGGCGCCCTCGTCGGCGGTCACCATGCCGTAGAGGTCGTCGCGGCCCGGGGGACCGGGCTCCGACGCCACCCACATCGGGCGTCCGGCCATCGTGTCCTGCAAGCTGTTCATCCCCGCCTGCGTGAGCTGCATGGCGATGGTCGACCCGTGGCGGTGCACCCGGCGGGCCGCCTCCCGCCAGCCCGCGACGTGGCGGTCGTCGGAGATGGCGGTCTGCCGCGCGTTCGAGCACCCGACGGGGAACGACACCGCCACCGAGCCGAGCATCACCATCGCCAGGCCGCCGCGCGCGCGGGCTTCGAGGTACGCCATCTGCGTCGTCGACACCTGGCCGTCGAGATCGCCGAGGTCCTCGCCCATGGGCGCCATGACCATGCGGTTGCGCAGCTCCAGCGCGCCGATGCGGCCGGGTGCCAGGAGGTTCGTCCAGCCCGTCACGTCATGTACTCGCCGGAGTTCACGTACAGGGTCTGCCCGGTGATCATGCGGGCGCGGTCGGAGCACAGGAACACCGCCGATTCGGCGACGTCCTCGTCGGCCGGGATCTCGCCCAACGGCATGTTCCTGGTGATCTCGCCGATCGCCTCCTCCTCGGAGATGCCGCGGTCGGCGACCTGCCACTGCACGTACATCTGCACCGGCGGGCCCCACATCCAGGTGGGCACCACCGTGTTCACCCGGATGCGGCGGGGGCCGAGCTCCTTGGCGAGGTGGAACATCGCCGCATGCAGCGCGCCCTTCGACGACGCGTACGCGAGCTGCTCGACGACGGGTGGGAGCACCGAGCTCTGCGAGCCGATGAGCACGATGGAACCGCCGTGGTCGCCCATCGCCTCCGCCATCGCGGACACCACGTGCATCGTCCCGATCACGTTGGTGCCGAGCACCGCGCTCCAGTCCTCGTCGCCGGTGCCGGCGAGACCGGCCAGCAACCCGTCGTACGCGGCGACCTGGACGACACCGTCGACGGCGCCGAAGCGGTCGACCGCCAACTCGGCCAGCGTGCGGCACTGCTCGGCGTCGCCGATGTCGGTCGGCTGGTGCGCGACGCGCGCGCCCGTGGGGTCGACCTCCTGGGCGATCCCCTCGAGCTTGTCGGCGGTACGCGCCGCGAGCACGACGTTGCCGCCGTCGCGCAACACCAGCTTCGCCACCTCGCCACCGAGGCCGGGGCCCACCCCGGTCACCACCACCGTCTTGCCGTCGAGGATCATCGCCGTCTCCCCCTGAGCTCCCGCTCGGCGCTCGTGGTTGCCGGAACCGCTCCTGGCCTCATCCTCGCGTGTCCCCCGGCGGCCCGCCGGGCCTCTTCTTAGTGCCCGCGCCCGGCCATGCGCACGGAGAGGCGGCGGGGCGGGCCGCGACCCCCCACTCAGACCGGCTCCTGCCGTGGCCGGCCACGGATCCGCCGCCGCGACCTCACGGGCCGCCGTAGCCTCGGTCGGTGCCCGTGTACGTGTCGATGCTCCGCGCCGTGAACGTGAGCGCCCGCAACCGCATCCCGATGGCCGACCTGCGCGACCTCTACGAGCGGCACAATCACACCGACGTCACCACGTACGTGCAGAGCGGCAACGTCGTCTCACGGGCGACCGCGCGCACCGCCGGCGCGGTCGAGCGCGCCATCAGCAGCGCGATCGCCGACGACCTGGGACTCGACGTCGCGGTGCTGGTGCGCACACCGACGCAGCTGCACCACGTGCTCGAGGGCAACCGGTTCCTCGCGTCCGGTGACCCGAAGCTCCTCCACGTCACGTTCCTCGCCACGTCGCCGCGGCGCGGCCGGGTCGCCGCGCTCGACGAGCGGGAGCACGCGCCGGACGAGTTCCACGTGGTCGGTCGGGAGGTCTACGTGTCCTGCCCGGGCGGGTACGGCCGCACCAAGATCAACAACGCGTGGTTCGAGCAGAAGCTGGGGGTGGTCGCCACCACGCGCAATTGGAAGACCGTGGGACAGCTCGCGGCGTTTGCCCGGGCTCGCTGACCGCTGGATGACGTCGGTCACAGCGACTCCTCGGCGGGGTCGCCGCGGCCGATAACCCCTTCAGGTCGAGCCGGGGGTCCCCACATGCCGAAGCCTCGCCATCGCGAGCACGAAGTCGTGCTCGCGTCGGCGGACGTCGTGAATCAGAACCAGTAGGCGGGCGTGGGCACGGGCTCGAGCGCGGCGCGGTGGGGACGAGCCGCGTTCTTCGTCGCCTTCGTCGCCGTGATCGGTAGCGCCGCCTGGCGGCAGTACGACACGCAACGCGTACGCGCCGACCGCACCGCCGCGGTGGCGAACGCCAACGCGCAGGTCCTCGCCGCGGTGGTCGGAACGGAGACCGCGGCGCGCGACTACATCGTCACTCGGGAACCCGGCCGGCTCGCTGTCTACGACGCCGGACGCCTCCAGCTCGCGCAGGCGGTGCGCCTGGCTCGTGTCGCGGTGGACGACGACGCCGAGCTGCGCACGCGGCTCTCCGAGGAGCGTGCGCTCATCGACGGGTGGAAGACCGCGGTCGCGGCGGACGTCACCGCCAACGGTCCCGATGCCACCGCCGACATCGCCGCCACGGCCGCGGCCAGGTACGCGATGCTGGATCGGATCCGCGCCGCCGACGACGACCTGGCGCGCGCGCTCGACCGGCAGAACCGCGAGGGCAGCGATCACGACGAGGTCCGTGGCATCGCGCTGCTCGTCGGGGTGTGCGCCGCGTTCGCGGTGCTGAACTGGGTGGTGTTCGTGCGCACCGAGCGGCGCGATGCGGAGGCGCGCGACCGGCAGATCGCGTTCGCCGAGCGGCTGCAGGACGCCCGGACGGAGGACGAAGCGCGCGGCATCCTCACCGGTCACCTCGAGGAGCTGGTGCCGGGGGCGACGGTCGGGGTGACCGGCGAGGACGACTGTTCGCCGGCCGCGCGCCCGATCGTCGCCCGGGGCGAGCGCATCGGCTCGGTCGTGCTCCGGTCGAACCGCGACCTGCCGGTCTCCACCGAGCGCGGGGTGCACGACTCGATCCTCCGCGCCGCACCGGTGCTCGCCACCCTGCGGACGCTGGCCGACGCGCAGGCACGGGCAGCGACCGACCCGCTCACCGGCCTGGGCAACCGACGTCTGGTCGAGGACGCTCTCAGTCGCGCCGCCGCGCAGGCCCAGCGCACCGGTGAAGGGTTCGCGGT
Source organism: uncultured Actinomycetes bacterium (assembly GCA_963819475.1). Classification (GTDB taxonomy): domain Bacteria; phylum Actinomycetota; class Acidimicrobiia; order IMCC26256; family DASPTH01; genus DASUAS01. The sequence goes on along the minus strand of CAWFWE010000004.1, from coordinate 600,382 downwards.
GGCAATGATCGACATCGACCGCTTCAAGCGCGTGAACGACACCTTCGGGCACGAGGCCGGCGACGCGCTGCTCGTGGCTATCGCCGACGCCCTCTCGGGCGCGACGCGCGAGTACGACGTGGTCGGCCGGCACGGGGGTGACGAGTTCATCGTGCTGCTCCCCGGGCTCGACAACCGGCAGGCCACGATCACCATGGAGCGCTGCCGGGCCGACGTCGCCGCGCTGGCCATCGGGACCCCGCCGATCTCGGCGACCGCGAGCTTCGGAGTCGCCGCCACCCCGCCCGGCGGGCCCCACGAGCCGACCGCGCTGGTGCGGGCCGCCGACGAGGCCCTGTACGAGGCGAAAGCGCGGGGCGGCAACGCGGTCGTCGGCCGCACGCTCGCAGACGTATGAGGAGCTCAGGCCTCCGCGTTGCGCATCAGACGATCCGTGGCGGGGTCGGTGCCGCCGCGATCGAGTCGGCGAGCGAGCGGTCGATGTCGTCGCGCCACCAAGTGAACCGCTCGGCGTCGTCGGTATTGGTGAAGATGGCGAAGCGCTCGTCGGCAATGGCATCGCACACCATCGGCCCCACCGCGTCGGGTGCGACCGCCGACTCGACCATCTCCGGCGGGAAGTACGACCACTGGCCCACGAACTCGTCGGGCACGCCGGAGAACCGCGCGGTCTCGCCCAGGTTGGTGTGGACCAGCCCGGGGCACAGCACCGACACGCCGACGCCCAGCGGTCGCAGCGAACGAGCCAGCGCCTCCGAGAGGCCGTACGCCGCGAACTTGGACGTGATGTAGGGCGCAGCGTCCCAGCTGTAGGCCCAGACCCCGGCCACCGATGCGGTGTTCACGACGTACCCGTGCCCGCGCTCGACCATGGCGGGCACGAACGCCCGCACCCCACGGACGAGGCCGAGGACGTTCACCTGGAGGATCCGTTCCCACTCGGCCATCTCCACCCGGTGGGGTGGCCCCAGCACCGCGATGCCGGCGTTGTTCATGAGCACGTCGACGGCGCCGAACGCGTCGGCGGCGGCGGTGGCCAGGGCGTCGACGTCGTCGTCGCGGGTGACGTCGCAGCGCACTGCGAGCGCGCGCCGCCCGAGCGCCTCGATCGCCGCCGCCGTCTCGGCCAACCGCTCCTCGTGGATGTCGGCCACGACGACGTCGGCACCGCGGCGCGCCAGCTCGAGCGCGGTGGCGCGACCGATGCCGCTCGCGCCTCCTGTCACGACCGCGGTGGTGCCGTCGACGTCCACGGCGCGGAGCCTACCGTCAGCCCGGCGCGGCCCCACCGAGGGCGATGGCGTCGCGCGAGGTGCCCGCGGTCGGGTCGACCGGCTCGGTCGGCGCCGGCACGGTCAGGTGGCGCCCCACGAGCAGCAGCACCACACCGCCGACCACCGCGCACGCACCCGCGACGACACCCAGGACCGAGACGCTCACCACGCCGAGCGCCAGCGCGGCCAGGGGCGTCATCACGATGCTTGCCGTCGGCTCCAGGGATTGGTTCAACGAAAGCACCCGGCCGTGGAACGCGACCGGTGCGTAGCGCTGCAACAGGGTGCGCGCGGGGACGTAGAAGAAGGCGGTGTCGACGCCCCACAGGAACACGCCGACGAACGCCACCGGCAACGACTCGGTGCCCAGGTACAGCGCCGCGGTCGCGCCCGACACGACCATCGCGACGGCGACGTACCGCGGCCGGGCGACGCGTTCGCCGACGACCGCCAGGACCAGGCCGGTGAGGACGAGACCGATCCCGAAGACGGTCTGGAGCAGCGCGAACGTCGCGTCGGACTCCCCGAGCACGTCGCGCACGTAGAGCGGCTCGAGCACGCCGAACACCGCCCAGAGCAGGTAGACGGAAGTCGCCACGGCCAGGGTCCAGCGCAGGCCCTCGGAGCGCCGCGCCAACGAGAATCCGTCGCGCAGCTCTCGCCACGTCGAGGTGGCGCGCTCGTCCTGCCCGCGTGGAACCGGTTCGACGCGGATCCGGAGCGCCACCAACGCCCCGACCAAGAAGGTGGCGGCGTCGGCGAGGAACGCACCCTCGAGGCCCCACGACGCGTTGACTGCCGCGGCGGCGAGCGGGCCGAGCACGATGGCGACGTCCTGCGCACCGCCGAGGAGCGCATTGGCCGTCACCAGCTGCGTGCCGGGAACCAGCCGCGGCGGGATGGCGTCGAGCGACGCGGTGGCGAGCGCCTCGATCAGACCGAGCGGCAGCGCGAGCAGGATGATGGTCGTGTAGCTGTCGGCGCGCGAGAGCGCGAGCGCGTCGACCATGCCGAGCAGGTTGGCGATGAGGAGCGTGCGCCGCGGGCCCAGGCGGTCGATGGGCACACCGAGGAGCGGGCCGAGCAGCGCGCCCGGGACCGAGAGCACGACGAAGAGCAGCGCGAGGTCCCCCGCGCCCACGTCGAAGCGGAACGACGCGAAGCCCCAGATGGCGATGACCGCGATCCAGTTGCCCGTCTCGCTGACCGCCTGCCCGAGGAGGAGCAGCGCAAAGCCCCGCACCCGTAGCACGCGCATCACCGAACGCTAACGGCGCACATCGGTGCGTGAGGGGGGCATTCCGCGAGCGGGCGCAGCCGGAGGTGCGGTTCCGGCGGGGTGCGCCGGTCAGACCGGGTGTTCGATGTGCGCTCGCCACCAGGTGATGGCCCGCTCGAGCTCGGAGGCGCCGAAGTCGGGCCACAGCGTGGGCGTGACGTACAGCTGCGCGCCCACCCCTTCCCACAAGAGGAAGTTGGAGATCCGGGCCTCGCCGGAGGTGCGGATCATGAGGTCGACGGGTGGGAGCTCGGGCGCGTAGAGGTGCTGGCCGACGGTGTGGGAGGTGACGGCATCCGGTTGCGCGCGGGCGATGGCCTGTGCGGCCTCGACCAGCTCCTGGCGGCCGCCATAGTCGAACGCCACGGTGAAGTTGAGCCCGGTGTTCTCGGCGGTGAGGCGGGTCGACTTCTCGATCTCGCGCCGCACGACGGCCGGGATCCGCGAGCCGGCGCGACGGTCGCGCCCGATCCAGCGGATCTTCACGTTGTTCTCGTGCATCTCGGCGCGCCGTCCGAAGATCTTCTTGTGGAGACCGAGGATGAAGTCGACCTCGAGCCGGGGACGGCGCCAGTTCTCGGTCGAGAACCCGTAGGCGGTCAGCCACTCGATGCCGATCGCGTCGGCGGCGCGCACGATCTCGGCCAGGCGCTCCTCGCCCTGACTGTGCCCGACGGTGCGGGCCAGGCCCTGGCGCTCGGCCCACCGGCCGTTGCCGTCCATGATGACGGCCACGTGGCGCGGGAGGAGTGCAGGGCTCATCGCGGTGCCGGCGTCGCGGCGTCGAGCACCCGCGCCGCGGCGTCGAGCAGCCGGTCGGTGAGGTCGCCGAAGTAGGGCTCCCACCGCGACGCCGTGACCGCGTCGCGCACCGGCGCGGCGAGGGCCCGCAGGCGCGCCCGCACCTCGTCGGTGGACACCACCAGGTCGGCGGCGGGCAGGGTCTGCAGCTCGTTGTCGGCGTCGAGCCCGGTCGGCTTGCCCATGGCATCGGCCTCGCCGCCGATGTCGTGCAGGTCGTCGACGTACTGGAACAGCCGCCCGTACGCTCGGACCGCCTCGAGCACGCCGGCCGGGAGCGCACCCCCCACCGCCTCGTCGGCCAGCGCGAACGACGCGTCGAAGAGCGACACCGTCTTGCCGTCAACAATGTCCCAGTAGCGGGCGGTCGTCACGCCGAGCGCTTCGAGCACCTGGCTGTCGGCGATGCGGCGCAGCGCGCCGCCGAGTGCGAGCCCGCCCGCACGCGACACCGCGTCGGCGAGGTGCAGTGCCTCGGTGTACACGCCGTCGGCGGTCCAGAGCGCGACCGGCATCCCGAGCGCGACGTGGAGGGTCGGCGCGTGGCGGCGACGCGACGACTGGTCGACGATGTCGTCGTGCACCAGCGTGCCCAGGTGCAGGAGCTCGACCGCGGCCGCGCCCTGCACCGCGGCCGGACGGTCGCCGCCGGCGGCCAGGGTCAGGAGCATCCGGGCACGATGCCGTGAGCCGGACGCGGCGATCGGGCCGAGCGCATCGGCGACGGGCTCGTCGAACGTGTGGACCACCCGCTGGATCAGGCGGTCGACGTCGGCCAGCAGGGAACCCTCGTCCGACACGGCGCGCGACGTTAGTCAGTCGGTCGTGAACACCCCCGCCCGAGCATCCCGCTTGACCATGGCGCGCCGACCCACCGAGACTCCGATGGTGATGGACGTCCGCATCCACGACCTGCTGGTGCGCGCGGCCCTGGTGTCGCCGTCCCGCGTCGGCGCCACCATGGGCGACGAAGCCCGGACCTTCGCCGAGCTCGACGCGGGGTCGAACCGCGCCGCGCACCGGTTGGCGGGCGAAGGCGTGCGGCAGGGCGACCGGGTCGTCTGGTGGGGTCCGAGCGCGCTCGACGCACTCGAGCTCGGCTACGGGATCAGCAAGGCGGGCGCGACGTTGTCGCCGGTGAACCCGCACTTCACCGAGCCGGAGGCGGTGGCCGCGCTCGAGACGCTGGCGCCGCGCCTGGTGGTGGCGCACCCCGACGTCGCCGATGCCGCGCACGCGGCCACCGACCCGCTCGGCGTCCCGATCCTCCTCATGCACGAGGACTGGACGGCGGGCGCGGCGGCGTCGAGCCCGCCGCGCGTCGGCGACAGCGAGGACCCGAGCGTCGTGTTCCTGACGTCCGGATCCACCGGCGTGTCGAAGGGCGCCATGATCTCGCATCGTGCCGCCTGGCTGCGCGCGGTGCAGCGCGACAGCGAGACCGGCGGGACGCAACGCCGCGGCGCGGTCGTGATGTTCGGGCTGTTCCACATGTCCGGCTGGTCGATGATCGAGGGCGCGTGGGCGATCGACCGCCCCGTGCACCTGGTGACGCGGGCCGAACCGGCGGCGTTGCTCGGCGCAGTGGAGCGGTGGCGCGCCAGCGGGCTGTACTGCATCCCGAGCGTGTGGGAGCGCGTGCTCGCCGACGACGGCACGTACGACACCTCGTCATTGGTCGAGGCGAACACCGGGACGTCGCTGGTGACGCTCGATCTGCTCCATGCGCTCAAGGCCCGCTTTCCCGGCTCGTGGACGTCGATCGCGTACGGCTCCACCGAGATCGGACGCGGCGCGACGCTGCTCGACCCCGATCTCTTCACGCACCCGGGGAGCGTCGGGCAACCGCCGCCGATGACGCTGGCCGACCTCTCCGACGACGGCGAGCTGTGGCTGCGCGGGCCCACGGTGTTCTCCGGCTACCTCGACCGGCCCGATGCCACCGCGGAGGCGATCGACGAGAACGGGTGGTTCCACACCGGCGACCTCGCCACGCGCGACGCCGACGGCTTCCTCACCATCACCGGCCGGCGCTCGGAGTCGATCCGCTCCGGAGGCGAGTGGGTCGCACCTCTGGAGGTCGAAGCCGCGGTGGGCACCCACCCCGCGGTGGCCGAGGTCGCGGTGGTCGGGCTCCCTGATGCCAGCTGGGGTGAGGTGGTGTGCGCGGCCATCGTGGTGCGCCCCGGCGCGGCGTTGCCGACGGTCACGGAGCTCCGCGCCCACGTGGCGTCGACGCTCGTCGGACCGAAGCAACCCCGGGTCGTCGTGCAGGTCGACGCGCTCCCCCGCACCGACGCCACCGGGCAGATCCGCCGCCGCCGGGTGCGCGACACGATCGTCGCCGACGGGTTGGCGGCGAGCGGCGAACAGGTCAGCTGACTGCCGCGGCCCGGAGCTCGTCGCGCAGCTCGTTCGCCCAGAACCGGAAGAAGCCGTCCTGATCGTCGCCGATCTGGTGGAAGTACAGGTGGTCGTATCCGGCCTCGACGTACCGCCGCACGCTGTCACGCAGCTCGCCGGCGATGTCGGGACCGCAGGCCACCGACTTCGTGGCGTCGTCCTCGGCCACGATCTCGGTCGCCTGCTCGAAGTGCGTCCACGTGGGCAGGTCCTGGGACAGCTGCCCGGGCACCGCGGTGTTTGGCCACGTCTCGAAGACGATCTTCCGCGCCGCGTCCTCGCGTTCGTTCCAGCACAGGTTCAGCTGCGCGTACCGCGGCCCCGACCCCCCGGCGCGCTCGAACGTCGCGAGCAGGTCGCGGTCGGGCGCGTTGCCCCAGTACCCGTCGCCGATCCTTCCCGCCAGCCCGGCGGACTCGGTGCCGAAGCCGGACACGATGATCGGGACCTCCGCCGGCGGCGCATCGAACAGACGCGCGTTGTCGACCTCGTAGTGAACGCCGCGGTGCTCGACCGTCTCCCCCGTCAGCAGTCGGCGAATGACGGCGACGGCTTCTTCCAGCATGTCGCGACGCACCGCGGGAGGCGGCCACCGGACGCCGACGACGTGCTCGTTCAGCGCCTCGCCGGTGCCGACGCCGAAGAAGAACCGGCCGTCGAACAGCAGGGACGTCGTCGCGACCGCGTGCGCGACCACCGCCGGATGGGTCCGCACGATCGGGCAGGTCACACCGGTGCCGACTCGGATCCGCTCGGTCGCGCCGGCGATCCCGCCGAGCACGCTCCAGACGAACGGGCTGTGGCCCTGCGCGCTCACCCACGGGTGGTAATGGTCCGAGATCGACGCGAAGTCGAAGCCCGCCTCCTCGGCGCGCCGCGCGTTCGCGACGAGCGCTCGGGGCGAATGCTCCTCACTCGAGAGCGTGTAGCCGAAAGTCGTCATGACCTCACGACGACCTCGCGCGCTTCTTGGCCGCGGCCTTGCCTCCCTTGCGGCCGGCCGCCTTGTGTTGCGCGGTCGTACCGCCCTGCTTGGCATTGCCGCCCGTGCCCGCCTTCTTGCCACCGTGCTTCGACGCGTCGGGTGAGTTCGCGATCTTGGCCGCACGCGCCTTCGACATGCCCTTCTTCTTTAGCGCCTCGTACTGCTTCTCGTTCTTGACGTTCGCTCGCTTGGTCGGCATGCGCGAGCAGTACCCGTCGATCACGAGGGCAAACCGCGCCGGCGCCCGAACATACTGGGCACCTGCTTCGGGTAGTACCCGACGATGTCGCGCAACCGCACCCACGTGGACGCCCCGCCCGAGGCGGTGTTCGCGGTCCTCGACGACCCGTGGTCCTACCCGCAGTGGGTGGTCGGCTCGCGTCGCATCCGTGCCGTCGACCCGAGCTGGCCCCTCGAGGGTGCCCGCTTCCACCACGCGGTCGGCTCGCCGGCGGGCGAGGTCAAGGACTCCAGCAAGATCCTCGAACGCGATCCACCGCGACGGATGCTGCTCGAGGCGAGGGTCAGACCGGCCGCTGTGGCCGAGGTCGACATCCAGGTCCGCCCTGACGGGAACGGCAGCGAGGTGGTGCTCGATGAGACGCCGAAGGACGGCGCGCTGGCGCGCCTGCCGCCCGCCGTCACCGAACCGCTGCTCGCGCTGCGGAACGAGTGGTCGCTCCGGCGCCTCCGACGCCTGGTCGAGCACCGGTCGTCACTCGAGCCCGGAACCACTCCGCGTCGCTGACCGCGGCGCCGCGGAAGTCGTTGTTGAAGTAGCAGTACGCGTCGACGCCCTGCTCGGCCCACGATGCCACCCGGTCGGCGGCACGCCACAACCGACGACCGCCGTAGCGACCGACGTACTTCTCGTGCAACGCGTTCGGGCCGTGGAACCGCACGTAGGTCCAGTCGGTGGTGCGGATCCACGGGTGGTGCTCGAGCAGGTCGTGGATGCACAGCGCGGCGTGGTGACGCTCGAGCACCGCGAACACGTCGTCGTGCAGCCAGGTCGGGTCGCGGACTTCGACCGCCCAGCGCATCGTGCGCGGCGCCACCGAGAGGAACTCGTCGAGCCGCTCGGGATTGCGCCGCCAGCGCGGCGGGAGCTGCACCAGCGTCGGCCCCGACGCGGGACCGAGCCGGATGGCACGGTCGAGGTGGTTGGGCAACCAGGTTGCCGCATCGCGCAGCTTCATGCGGTGCGAACCGAACTGGCCGAGCTTGAGCGCGTAGACGAACCCGGGCGGCGCCTGCGCCGCCCACTGCTCGACCGCGCTCACGGGCGGTAGTCGATAGAAGGTGGTGTTGAGCTCCACCGTGTCGAAGCGCTCGGCGTAGACGCGGAACCACTCGCGCGGTGGCAGCTCCTGCGGATACACGATGCCGCGCCAGTCGCGGTACACCCAGCCCGAACACCCGACGCGGACCTCACCGCGCGTGCTGCTCATCTCACCCCGACGTGGCGCGCCGCCTCCTCGAGGTCGTGCACGAGCTCGGCGAAGGCGGCGTCGCGCTCGCGATCGCGCATGCGGAGCACGGCTGACGGGTGCATGGTGACGAGCGCATCGTAGGCGAGCCGGTCGCCCGCGGGGATCAGGACGCCACGGTCACGCGTGACCCGCACCTTGGGGCCGAGCGCGGCCTGCGCCGCGGTCGCGCCGAGCAGCACCACGACGTCTGGATCGACCGCGTCGACCTCGCCCCGCCACCATGCCGCGCACGCGCGCACCTCCTCGGCGTTCGGTTTCTGGTGCAACCGCACCTTGCCCTGGCGCTTCCACTTGAAGTGCTTCACCGCGTTCGTGAGGTACACCTGCCGGCGCTCGATCCCCGCGGCCTCGAGCGCGCGGTCGAGCACGCCGCCCGCGGGGCCGACGAACGGCCGGCCGTCGAGGTCCTCCTTGTCGCCGGGCTGCTCGCCGATCAGCACCAGGCGGGCCGCGGGATCGCCCTCGCCGAAGACGATCTGGGTGGCGTGCTCGTACAGGTCGCAGCGGGTGCAAGCGCTCGCCTCGGCACGCAGCACGGTGAGGCTCGTCCCCACGGTGTCACTCCGCGGGCGCGGGCACGGGCCCTTCGGGGAACGCCCGGGCAACCGCGGCGAGGTTGGCCGCCGCCGTGCGCCCGGTCCGTTCCGACCAGTCGTGCTCGTGGTCGGTCTCGAGGTACGACGGTCCCGGACCCGGGCCCATGTTCCAGGAGGTCCACGCCTGCCCCGGCACGGTGTACCCGATGTCGATGAGCGACTGCGCGGCCTCCGTAATCACGTGGTGCGCGCCGTCCTCGTTGCCGGTGACCACGATGCCACCGACCCGGTGGTGCCCGAACGGGCGGCCGCGGTCGTCGGTCTCCGACGTCAGCGCGTCCATGCGCTCGAGCACCCGCTTGGCGATGCTCGACCGCTGACCCAGCCACGTCGGCGTGGCGATCACCAGGATCTCGGCGCTGCGGAGCATCCCGAGGATGGTCGGCCATTCGTCGCCGTCACCCTCGTCGGCGGTGACGCCCGGCCCCACACAATTCAGGATCAGCGCGCGCATCGACTCGGTGCTACCCGGGGGCGGCACCCGGGAACCGACCGGCGCGCCGGGAGGCGGGTGGTCGGTTCAGGCGGTGACGACGGGCGAGACGCGGCGACGCGCCGTCCACACCACCAGGCCCGCGAACGTCAGCACCACGAGCGCGATGGCGGCGGCCACGAGGCCCCACGCCGCGCCGACCGCGAACACCGCGACCACCAGTTGCACGCCGATGACCGCGCGCCGCACCGGCTCGCCCAACGCGTCGAAGCGCCGGTGCAGAGCGAAGAGCTCAGCGGTGGAGTGGAGGCGGGCGGTGAGGAGCACCGCCAGGCCGCGCACGAGGCCGAAGCACACGCCGACCACGAGCGCTGCCACCGGGCCGCCGGTGAGCGCGCCGAGGGCGGCGGCGAGGAAGACGGCGGCGGTCATGATGTAGGTGGTGACGCCGGTGCCGATCTGCCAGCCGAAGCCGGTGCCGTAGACCCAGGCGCGGTAGCGGCCCAGCCAGTACTCGTTCACCTGGCGCTTGAAGAACGGCGGTGCGAAGCCGAACACCCCGCCGTCGACCGCGGCGGCGAGCACCGACAGGCCCGCGGCGGTGCCGAGGAGCGCGGTCGCGGAGGCACCGGTGGCCGCCACCGCGGCGGCGAGGGCGGCCATGACGCCGCCGAGCATCGCCCCACCGACGAGGGCGCCGGTGATGAACCACGCCGCGGTGGTGCGGTAGCGATAGCCGCGGGACGCCTCCCCCACCGGGGTGAGCTGCGAGAGCATCGACTGCCCGCACGGCGACCACGTGGAGCGGACGGCCGCGGCGAGCGCGACGACCAGGCCGAGCACGAGGATCGTGGCGTTCATCCCGGTCACGCTACCCGGACTCCGCACCCGACCGTGCGCCGGGTGCCACCTCGTGCCCGGGCGCGACAGACTGCACGTATGAGCGAGCTCGAATGGGAGCGGGAGTGGCCGGGGCGTACGTCGATCCTCGTGGTCGCGTTCGCCGGGTACTTCGACGCCGCGTCCGCCGCCACCGGCGCCGTCGACCACCTCATCGAGTTCACCGACGCGACCCGACTCGCGTCCATCGACGGTGACCCGTTCTTCGATGCCCAGCAGGTACGTCCCCACGTGGTGCTCGAGGACGGCGTGACCCGCACGATCGTGTGGCCGGAGAACGCGGTGCACGCCAACGACGGGTCGGACGCCGGTCGGGAGCTGGTGCTGCTGTCCGGCATCGAGCCGCACTATCGATGGCGTCAGTTCACCGGGTTGCTGGTGGAGGTCGCCGAGCACACCGGCGCGCAGGTGGTGATCACCCTCGGCGCGATGCCGTCACAGATCCCGCACAGCCGGATGCCACTCGTGCACGCATCCTCGGCGAACCCCGAGCTCGCGCAGCGCTTCGGGCTCCACCGGCCGCGGTACCAGGGCATCACCGGCATCGTCGGCTCGTTGCAGGCCGAGCTCGACGCCCGCTCCTACCCCGCGATCTCGATGCAGGTCGGCGTGCCCTACTACGCCGCGGGCGCGCAGAACTGGAAGGCGTCGGCGGCGTTGCTCCGCAACCTCGAGCACGTCACGGGCATCCCCACCGGTCACGGCCTGCTCCAGGAGCGCGTGGCCGAGTGGGAGCAGCTGGTCGACGAAGCGGTCGCCGAGAACCCCGAGGCCAGTGGGTACCTCCCACAGCTGGAGGCGGAGTACGACCGGCAGGCAGCCGAGCAGCTGCCCTCGTCGGAGGACCTGGCGGCGGAGTTCGAGCGATACCTGCGCGAGCTCGACGACCCGCCTTCGTGAGGCGCGTCGGCACCGGCGTCCTCGTCTTCGCCGCCCTGCTCGCGACCTTCGCGACCAACGCCGGCGCGGCGACGGCTCGACGGTGCAACGGCACGGCCCGGTTGTGCGGGCGCAGCCTCGGCACGGTGGCGTTCGCGACCACCCACAACTCGATGGCGTCGTCGGCCGACGGGTTCCGGCCGCCGAACCAGCGGTGGTCCTTCGCGGCCCAGCTCGAGCACGGCATCCGCGGCTTCCAGATCGACGCGTACTTCGGCACACGGCGCGGATCGCGCGTCTACACCGATCTCTCGGGATCGCTGGGCAATGCGACCGAGCTCCCGCCTGCGTTCGTGACTGCGGCCACACGCCTCCACGAACGCCTCGGCGCGCCACCCGCGGGCACCGCGTACGAGGTGTACCTGTGCCACGTGTTCTGCGAGCTCGGCGCGGTGCCGATGGTCGACGAGATGCGCACGCTGCGCGGCTTCCTCGATCGGCATCCCGACGAGGTGGTGACCGTGGTGATCGAGGACCACGTACCGCCCGATCGCATCGCCACGGTCCTGCGTGACGCGGGGCTGGAACCGAAGCTCCTCCCGGTCTCGGACCCGGCGGCGCTGCCCTCGCTGGGCGACATGCTCTCGTCCGGGCATCCGTTGCAGGTGTCGCTGGAGAACGGCGACGGCGGTCCCACGCTCCCCAACGTGTTCGCCGCCCTGGTGCAGGAGACGCCGTTCACGTTCCGCCGGCCCCGCGACCTCGAGGCCGCGTCGTCGTGCCGCACCAACCGCGGCACCGACGGTGCGCCCGTCTTCCAGTTCAACCACTGGGTCACGCCTGCGGAGCCCTTCACCGCGGGGCGCGTCAACACGTCGGTCCTGCGGAAACGCCTCGACCGCTGCACCACGCGGCGCGGGCGTGGCCCGACGCTGGTCGCGGTGGACTTCGCCGAGCAGGGCGCCCTGTTCGGCGTCGTGCGCCGGCTCAACCGGTGACGCCGCACCCGGTCTGCATGTGGGACCGTAGCGGCGTAGCGTCCGGCGGTGGCCCCGAGCGCGTCACCGACGATCGATCCGGCACCACCGATCGCCGACACCGCGCTGCCATGGGACCGCGAGCTCGCCGATCCCGTGGCGGCGCTGGCCGCCGCGCGCGCCGCCTGCGGTGACACGTTCGTGGTCGACGGTCCCGAGCAGCGCACGCTGTTCCTGTTCTCGCCCGAAGGCGTCCGCAGCTTCTACGCGCTGCCCGAGGCCGAGGCGAGCAAGGGCGTCGCCGACTGGCTGATGCTGCGGCGCAAGCTGCCGGACGAACTGTTCGACGGGCGGCGCACCATGCCCCACGCGCTGTTCGGTCGTGACGACGTGCGCACCTACCTCGCACAGCTGGACGCCGCCATCGGCGTCGCGTTCGACGAGCTGGGCGACGAGGGTGTGCTCGACGTGTTCGCCTTCTCACGCCGGCTCGGCCACCGGATGGCCTGGCCTCGTGGGCGGGCGAGGCGCCGTCGCGCGCGGCGCGGTTCGACGAGCTCGTGGCCGCGCTCGACGAGCTCGACGGCTCGGCGGCGTTCGTGCACCCGGAGGCGATGGCTGCGGTGGCGGCATCGGGGAAGCGCGGCCGAACGCGCGGCGATGGCGACGATGGAGACGCTGGTCGGCACCACGATCCGGGTGCGCGACCTGCAGGTGGCCGACGCGCGCACCGACGACCTGTTCGGTCGCATCGTGGGCCATTGGGACGAGGTGGAGGAGCCGGACCGCACGACCGGCATCGCACGTGATGTGATCCTCGTGCACTTGGCGTCGATGTCGAACCTCTTCGCGGCATCGGGTGGATGCTCGGCCACCTCGCGCTCCATCCCGCCGTCATCGACGGGGTACGGGCCGGCGACAACGGGCTCCTGGAGCGGTGCGCGCTCGAGTCGACGCGCATCGGGCAGCGCTCGGTGATGCTGCGGGCCGTCCTGCAGCCGACGACGGTGCGCGACGAGCACACCACGTACCGGCTGGCACGGGGCGCGCAGATCGCGACCTGCTGCCGCTCACCAACACGACCGCGCTGCCGGGCCTCGACCGCTACGAACCCGACCGCTGGGTCCCCCGCCGGCTCGCGGACGAGGCGTCGCTGTCGGCACGCGAGCTCGTGACGACGTTCGGCCACGGTGAGCACACCTGCCCTGCCCAGCCGTTCTCGCTGGCCGCCATGTGCCGCCGCCGGGCGGCTCCTCGAGCGCTACGACGTCACGCCGGCGCCGGGGTTCACCGCCATCGTGCCCTTGGCGGTGCAGATCGGCGGGGTCGCCCGCAGCCAGCACCCGTGCGAGATCCGCTACCGGGCGCGGTGAGCCTGGGACACTGCTGCCCGTGAGCGACGCACCTCCGAACCCGCCCCGGTGGGCGCCCGATCCCCTCGGCCGGCACGAGTACCGCTACTGGGACGGTGGCCAGTGGACGGAGCACGTGTCCGACAACGGCATGGTCGCCGTCGACCCGCCCATCGCGCCGCCGCCCGGGGCCGACTCGACACCGGCGCCGAACCCGTCCTCGTCGGCGTACGCCACGTCGCAGGCCCCGGCATACCCCGCGTCCTATCCGACGGCGTCCGCCGGGCGCGACCCGACCGCGGTGCTGGGTCGTCGGTACGGCGCGTTCTTCATCGACCTCGCCATCTGCCTGGTCGCCTTCTCGCTCCTGTTCTTCCCGTTCGCGAAGGAGCGGAGCGCGGCCGAGACCCTGCGACTGCCGGGCTGTCACCTCTCGTCGTCGGACTCGTCGCGCGTCGAGTGCGACAACCGCGCCATCATCCAGCTCAACGACACCGTCTACGAGGCGAACGGGGGCGTCTTTCTGCTCCTCGCGGTGGTGTTCACCTTCCTCTACTTCGGGGTGGTCGAAGCGTTCTTCGGTGGCTCGCTCGGGAAGCAGATGACGGGGATCCGCGTGGTCACCGCCAACGGTCAGCGCATCGGTCTGTGGCGCTCGGCGGTCCGCTGGCTGCTCTTCCTCGTCGACGGCCCCCTGACCCTGTTCCTCTGCGGGATCATCACGTCGGCGGTCTCGAAGGGCCACCGGCGGGTCGGCGACATGGCGGCCGACACCTACGTGGTGCACCGCGACGACGCCGGACGACCGCTCGCCCTCCCGTGAGCACGGCGGCGGGCCAGGGCTACGACCTCAGCGGTCGCGGTGGCGCCACCCGTCGATCAGGTGTCCGGCGATCGACATGTTGGTGGGGAAGACCGGTGCCTCCTCGGGCGTGAACCAGGCCGCCTCCGCGATCTCCTGCTCGTCGAGGGTGATCTCGCCCGACCGGTAGCGGGCGCCGAAGCCGATCATGAGCTGGTGCGGGAACGGCCACGGTTGGCTGCCGCGGTACTCGACGTCGCCCACCTCGAGCCCGACCTCCTCCAGCACCTCGCGGCACACCGCGTGCTCGAGCGTCTCGCCCGGCTCCACGAAGCCGGAGAGGCAGGAGAAGATCCCGGGCGGGAACATCGCGTTGCGCGCCAGCAGCGCGCGGCCGTCGTCGCGCTCGACCAGCATGATCACGGCCGGCGCCAGACGCGGATACGCGAGGAGGTTGCAGCCCGGGCACACCCGCGCCCGCTCGCCCGGCGCGTCGGCGGTGGCGACGCCGCAGCGGCCGCAGTACTGATGGGTGCGCCGCCACTCGACCAGCTGCACCGCCCGACCGGCGAGCATCCACGTCGGTTCGTCGACCGAGCCCCAGAGCATCCGCAGGTCGACGTACTGGTCGTCCTCCCCCGGGTCGGCGTCGACGTCGACCGCCCAGCAGTGCCGCCCCGCGAGCGTGCCGAGGAAGATCCGGGGCTCGTCGGGGTCGGTGGGCTCCCGATCGAGCAGCACGACGCGGTTGCCGCGCACCGCGACGACGAGGCTGGTCTCGTCCGGTGCGCCGGGCGCCTCGAGCAGCGGGACGAACACGGGGCTCAGCCGCCCAGCTCGCGAATGGCCAGCACCTCGCCGCGGCGGAATCGACGATCGCCGTCACCGACGGGCGTGAGGAGGCCCTCCTCCACCATCACCTCGACGCGGTCGGGGGTGACCTCGAGCAGCGCGCTCGCCTCGTCGACGCCGATCAGGTCGTCGGGAGCACCCGAACCGGTCCCCGTCATGGATGGCCTCCTCTCGTGTGGTCGGCCCGACGGTAGCGCGACCCATCAGACGGCCTCCGGGGCCGATGCGCGCGGTGGCGGGTCGGACCGTAACCTCGTCGGGTGCCGACTCCGCACACCCGTCGCAACCTGGTCATCGCCGGCGCCGCGGTTGCGGTGGTCTTCGTCGTCGCGCTCGTCGCGGTCAACCTCGAGCTGTTCGTGTGGCCCTCCGCGACGGCCACGGTGCGCCACGCCGACGCGGTCGTCGTGCTCGCGGGCGGTGACGGCGAGCGCCTCGACCAAGGGTTGGAGCTCGCACGCGACGGCGTCGCGTCGACGCTGGTCGCATCCACCGGACCCGACCGACTGTGCAGCGCCGACGAGCCGTTCCGGGTGATCTGCTTCCTGCCCGAACCGAACAACACCCGGGGCGAGGTCGAGGAGGTCGCTCGCCTCGCGCAGCAGCACGGGTGGAAGCGGCTGGTCCTGGTGACGTCGACCTACCACGTCACCCGGGCCCGGTTGCTGCTCGACCGGTGCTACTCCGGGTCGGTCGAGGTCGTGCCCGCGCGCCCGGACCAGGGGATCGTCGGATGGCTCGGCGCGATCGCCCACGAATGGGGCGGCCTCGCCGAGGCTCTGGTGCGGCGGGGCTGCTGACCGCGCGTCAGGCGTCGAGCCCGTCGTCTCCGCCCGAGTCGGCGGCCACCGCGTCGGCCGGGTCGGGTGCGGCGAAGTCGGCCTGACCCGGATCGTCGAAGGTGGGCGTCGCCGCCCCCGCGGCGTCGAACCCGTCGACCCCGGCCACCGTGGCGTCCGGCGTGGCCGTTCCGTCCGGCGGCCGGCGCGGCCGCGTCCTCGGTGGCCGCGGCACCGGCGTCGGGCGCGGTCACACCACCGGGGTCGGCGTTCACGTCGGCCGGAGTGGCCGGCGCGCCGGTGATGTCGTCGCCCGCGACGAGCGGGTCCGTGCCGGTGCCCCCGACGGCGGCGTTGTCGGCCGACGCGGTCGCGTCGGTGGACATGGGATCGGCGCCCGCGCCGGTCGCCAGGTCGCTACCTGCGCCCGGGTCGGCGGACGCACCGTCGGTCGCGTCCGTCGCGGTCGCGCCGGTGGACGTGGGATCGGTGGCGTCGGCCGACGTCGTGGGCGTGGCCGCGGTGTAGGGCGGCGGGCCCGCCGGCACGTTCAGGTCGATGCTCTCGCCCATGCGGTCGTCGACCAGCTTGAATCGAACGCCTGGCCGCTCTGCAGCCGGTCCTCGACCTCCTGGGCGATGTGGTCCCGCGTGGCGGCGTCCTCCCGGAGCTTGGTCGCCTGCTGCTGCAGGGTCGACTCCTGGTTGGTCAGCGTCAGCCTGCGCGGTCCCGGGAGCAACTGGTTGGCCCGCGCCGTCCGCGCCGGCGCCGCCGTCCTCGCCGCCGCCGCCCTCCTCGCCGCGCTGGCGTCCCTTCGCCTCCGGCATCCGGGCGGCGCGCGCCGTTGGCGCGCCTTCGGCACCTCGACACTCGGTCGCGGTCCACCGCAGCTCCTCGCGATCTGACGACGGCCTCCACGCCGTCCTGTCCAGTAGCCGTCCCGCGCGCGCGACCACGACGCGACGCGGCGGCTTGCCCGGTGCGCGCGCCGCGCGCGACCAAGGAGCTCGACATGCGACCCATGAGCCGACTCGAAGCGGTAGCCGTGATCCCCAACCAGCTGCCGCTCGAACCGTTGCTGGGCACGAGTGTCCGCGTCCACCCGTTCCAATTCGATCCCACCCTCCCCGTCGACGTGCGCCTCGTCCGCTGGCCGATGGAGCAGGACTACCGCGAGGAGCTCGAGTCCGTCGGCGCGCCGCGCGTCTTGCTCGTCGAGCACGGCGCGGCCCCGCCCCCGCGTTGGGACGAGCTCGAGGACTGGCTCCGCGTCCCCGTCGACCAGTCCGAGCTCGAGCTGCGGGCCACGACCGTGGCCCGGCGCGCCGACGCCCTCGAACGTCCTTGGCTCGACGACGACGGCCTGCTCTGGATGCGCGACCAATGGTGCCCGGTGACCGACGGGCAGATCCCGCTCGTCCGCCTGCTCGTCGACCACTTCGGCGTCGTGGTCCGCGACGAACAGGTCGACGAGGTGTTCGTCGATGCGGGCACGAGCGCGCACGAGGAGGCGATCAAGACCACGGTGCGGCGGGTGTCGCAGACGTTGGCCCGCCTCGGCCTCCGGCTGCAGCGGGTCCGGGGTGCGGGCTACCTCCTCGAGAAGATGCCCTGACCCACGCGCCCACGAGGCAGGACCCAGACCTTCACAGGAACGACCACAAGGTGGCGGCCAGCAGCACGTCGAGCACCAGCCCGACGACGCCGATCACCAGGCCCGCGGCCACGATGAGGCCGTCGGAGAACACCAGGCCCAGGCAGACCACCACGACACCGAGCGACGGCAGCGTGTCGAGGCCGGTGAACGGTGGGGCGACGAACGCGCCGATGACGAACACGAGAAGGGCCATGCCGAGCACCGACACCGCCGGGCGACGGTCGAGCAGCCGGGCGAGGCGCGGCCGGGCGTGGCGCTCGAACCAGCGGATGAACCGCAACAGCTTCGGCGCCGCCTTGCCGGTGAACGTCTCGCCGAGCTCCTTCCGGGCCAGGCGGCGCGGGATCCACAGCTCGTGACGACCGACGACCATCTGCAGCGCGATCAGGCCGGCGAAGACCTCGAGCACGTGGGTGACGCCACCGGTCGGGATCGGGAGCGCCGACGGCAGCATCAACACCATGAGCACGACGGCGAAGCTGCGCTCGTCGAGCACGTCGGTGAGGGAGCCGATGGTGACGTGGTCCTCGTCCAGCAGGGCCTCGAGCTGATCGCTCAACCGGTCGTCGGACGACTCGTGGGCCCCGTCGGGGCGCCGGCGATCGCTCACCAGGCCAACGTAGACGTGCCCGACCGCGAGCCCGGAACGCCCCCGCGGGACGTGGCCCCCGCGCGGGGATCCTCGTAGTGTGCAGGGACCGGATGGAGAAGGTGGGGGTTGGAGATGGACGACACCGCGACGCAGAGCACCGACCAGGACCTGCGACCGTTCTTCTACGACATCGCCGAGCTGCCGGGTTACACGATCGAAGAGATGGCTGGTGACGGCGAGGGCGCACAGGAGATGTACGACCTCTTCGGTCGCGACCTGGTCACCAAGACCATCCTCATGTCGCCGAAGCTGTCGGTGTTCCACGAGTCGGCCAAGCCGGGCGAGCGGGTCAAGCCCCACCGCCACGGGACCCACCAGCTCACCTACGTGCTCCGGGGGGAGCTCATCTACGGCAACCAGCGGACTGGTGCGGGCATGGGCTACTTCAGCCCCGACGCCCTGTACTCCTGGCGCGCCGGCGACGAGGGCGCGGAGTGGATCGAGATCCACGCCGGTGAGCCCGGCATCTTCTCCGACCGACCCGAGTCCTGACGCACGAGCCGCGGCGGCTCGTCCCCCTCAGGCCTTCGCCTGCGAGCGCCCCCGCTCGGTGACCGCGTCGCGGCGCGCCGCGAGCGCGCTGCTGTCGCGTTGCCACATCTCGGCCATGTATCCCTCGATGAGGTGGGCCTCGTCGAGGGTCGCCGCGTTGGGCAGCTGTCGGTAGTGCTCCAGCAGCCGGCGCACCCCGACCTGGTCGTTGCTCACGATGTCGGTCGCCAGGGCGACCGCGAACGGCAGCAGCTCCTCGTGGGGCACGACGTGGTTCACCAGGCCGAGGCGCAGTGCTTCGTCGGCGGTCACGAAGTTGCCGGTGAGCGACATCTCCACCGCCCGCGGCACGCCGATCAGCTGGGCGAGCAGCACGGTGATGCCACCACCCGGCATGATTCCGACCCGGGCGTGCGTGTCGGCGAAGCGCGCCCGTTCCGACGCCACGAGGAAGGTGCACTGCAGGGCGAGCTCGAGGCCGCCGGTCACCGCGACGCCGTTGATCGCACCGATCACCGGCTTGGGGATGACGGGGATGAACCGGTAGAGACCGTTGCCGTACCGCTCGGGCCCCTCGCCCGGCCCCCGAGCGTCCGCGGTGGACGGGATCTCACCGCTGACCTCCTTGAGGTCGACCCCGGCGCTGAAGGCAGGGTCGGCACCGGTCAGGATCACCGCGTCGACGTCGGGATCGTCGCCCGCGGCCAGGACCGCGTCCCACAGCGCGTACCAGAGCGCGCGGCTGAGCGCGTTGCGCGCCTCGGGCCGGTTGAGGGTGACGGTTGCGATCCGATCGTCGACGTCGACGAGGACGACCGGTGCGGTCTCGGTCACGGGACCAGATGCTCCTTGGCCGGGAGCGTCGTCGAGCCGTCGTGCTTCATGAACCGCTCGGTGTCCTCCCAGATCAGGCGCTCGCCCTCTTCGGAGTCGAACATGCCGTCCTGCACCGCGTCGGCGCTCCGGAAGTGCAGCTCGCCGATGCCGTCGAAGTCGGGCGTGCCATCGGTGAGGCGGCTGACGACGTGGTTCTGCACGTAATGCCAGAAGCCCGGCTGGTGCGCCAGCGCGAGCGGCCCGTGCCGTTCGCGCCAGTGCTCGCTGTACGCGGCATGGCTGAGGTCGGGTCGGCGCCGCACGAAGCAGACGATCTTCACGCCCGGCGACACCGCACCGGCAGGCCAGGTGCGCTCGTACTCGCGTTGCACGACCTCGTTGACCTCGTACGCGCCCACCAGCCGGCTCCCGTCGGGCAACGCGAAGGCGAGGGCCGTCGCAGGCGCCTCGACGCCCCACAGCGACACCATCGCCGACGCGTCGTGCTCGGTGTCCAACTCGCGGACCGCGTCGAGCTCGTCGCCTGCGGCGCGGAGGTCGAGCGCGCCCCGCTGCGCGCCACCGCGCTCCACGAGGTCCGACAGCTCGGCCTGCACCGCCTTCGAGAAGGCCGCCGAGTCGCCGTCGAGCCCCAGTGTCAGCAGCACCTTCATGGCATCGCTCCCCCGCGGTCACCCGTGGCGCGATGCGCGCCCGGTCGTCGTCCACCGTCGGAGCGAGTCGACCACGGCCGTCGCCGGTCGCGCAACCGACGTGGCCCATTCGCTCAGGGCTTGCCCGCTCTCGTCGCTGCGCTCCGGGGCGCTCGGCCCCCGCTTCGTTGCTCGCCGGGGTACCCGGCTCGCGGACACCCCGCTCAGGCGTCGTCCGGGACCCAGTTCGGTGGCCGCTTCTCCATGAACGCCTGCATCCCCTCACGCGGCTCGGGCGAGTGCTCCAGCGCCCAGAACATGGTCTGGTAGTCGATGGTGCCGTAGCGCTCGTTGAGCATGCGCTTGACGTGCACGCGCGCGTCGGGGGAGGTCTGCAGGACCTGCCGGGCCGCTTCCAACGCGGCGTCACGCAGGTCGTCGTGCGGAACCATCCGGCTGATCACACCGAGTCGTACGGCCTCCGCGGCGTCGAAGCGTCGCGCCGACAAGAGCAGGTCGCGCGCGACGGCGACGCCGACGTGCGCAGGCAGCACCGCCGCGTACGTCGCGTCGGGGATGCCCCGGAGCAGCTCGGGAACGCGGAAGGTGGCCCGGTCGCTCGCCACCGCGATGTCGGCCATCATCGCGATCAGGAGGCCGCCGGCCTGGCAGATGCCGTTGACCGCGGCGATGACCGGCGCCCGGCTGTCCCGGATGGCGAGGAACGGGAGGATGTCGGAGCCGGCGGCGTCGGGCCAGGTCTCGCCGGGCTCCGACCGTCCGCCCAGGTCACCGCCGGGCGCGAACACGTCGTCGACCCCGGTGATGATCAGCGCCGCCAGCTGCTCGTCGGTGTTGACGAGCTGCACCGCCCGCTTGATGCCGTAGTACATGCCCGGTGTGAGCGCGTTCCGGGCCGCGGGTCGGTCGATGATGCACCAGGCGATCGACCCCTCCTGCTCCAACCGCAGCGACGACGTGCCCAGCTCGTGCGCCATGGCCGCACACTACGTTCGCCGGGCCCGGTACGCCCGCCCGCGACGGGTTCCCGACTACAACGGTGGCGTGGTCGACCGCGCCGGCGTCGCCGAGTGGATCGAGCAGTACGAACGGGCGTGGCGCTCGCCGGGCACGGCCGCGCTCGGGGCGCTGTTCACCGACGACGCGTCGTACGCACCGGCGCCCTGGGCGGAACCCGTACACGGCATCGACGCGCTCGCTCGGTTCTGGGAGGGCGAGCGTGACGGTGCCGACGAGTGGTTCCGGATGCGGAGCGAGATCGTCGCCGTCGACGGCGCGACCGCCGTGGTCAGGGTCGCGGTCGAGTACGACGACGGCGAGCGATGGCGCGACCTGTGGATCGTCACGTTCGACACCGAGGGGCGCTGCCGGGCGTTCGAGGAGTGGCCGTTCGCGCCCGATCGGCCCGACGGGCACTGAGGACCGGGGTCGGGACGACGTCCCGTCTTGCGGCCCATGGCACTTCCTTCTTAGCCTCGGTCCGAGGACGCGAGCTGCAGGGGTGCGCCATGCCATTGAGAGACATCCGAGA
The DNA here is from genome assembly GCA_963819475.1 of uncultured Actinomycetes bacterium. GTDB lineage: Bacteria > Actinomycetota > Acidimicrobiia > IMCC26256 > DASPTH01 > DASUAS01. The sequence goes on along the minus strand of CAWFWE010000004.1, from coordinate 578,755 downwards.
GCTGAAGAACGACCCCGAGGCGTACGCCGCGGAGCTGGAGCAGCGCTGGACCGGACTGCTCAGCTACCGGTACATCGGCCGCAACCACGGCTCGATGAACACCGGTGAGATCGACAACACCGTGACGCTGCGCCGCGACATGCGCAACGCGACCGGTGGGCTGCTCGTCGCCCCCATCGCGATCAGCTCGCCGGAAGGCGACGTCGGCTCCGACCTCGTCACCGTCCCGAACCCGGTGATCCACTCCTGCCAGATCATCGATCCCGCCGGCGACGTCACGCGCATCGAGGTCATCGAGTCGGAGGTGCTGCACGCGGGCGCGCGCATGGGCTACAGCCGCTCCAAGATCGTCGACGCCGACGATCACACTCGGGTCATCGCGTTCACGGAGGGGCAGGGCGCGAAGATCGGCGAGGTGCCCGAGGGGCTCGAGAGGATGCCCGAGGACAAGCTCGAGATCGTCGACTCGCCCGACCTGCCACCCCTCTGGCAGGTCTTCGGCGCATCCCGCCGCGACGACGGCCATTGGGCGCTCGCCGAGCTCTCGGTCGAGCTCGCGTCACCCGACGCCGCGCTCCACATCGGCCCGCAGCACGTCGTCCTCGAGACCGCCGCGGCCGACGCCGCCGCCGAGCTCGCCGGCACCGACAAGCTGCAGATGCAGTCGTGGCACGTGATGTTCCTCGCCCGGGGCAAGGTCGGACCGTTCCGGGTCGACAGCGAAGCGGCGCGCGGGCCGGGCGGCCGGGTCGGTGTCCGCATGGTGCTCCACGACGAGGGCAACCAGGACCGCGCGGTGACCTCCGCGACGGCGCTCTTCGCGGTGGTCGAGTAGCCGGCTACGGGTCGTAGGAGAGCTGTTCGTCCCAGTCCGGACGACCCTCCGGCGTGAGGTCGAACAGGTTCCACAGCGGCTCCAGCGTGCCCACGTGGCGCGGATCCTGTCCGGGCTCGGTCGGCGCGACGAGCAGCTCCGAGCTCCAACTGTGCCGCACGGTGCCGTCGCCGGCGCGGGCGAACACGTTGAGTATGGGGTTCGGGCCGTGATCGCCGTCGCCGTGGTAATCGCGACGGAACGTGTTCCCCACCGACGACACGAGTCGGAGGTTGCGCCAGCCGCGGTCTTCGGCGACGGCCGCCATGCGTGCGAAGGGCACCCGCGCGACCACGACCAGCGCCAGGTTCTGCGCCACGTGCGCGGCGGCGCCGTCGAGCTGATCGAGCAACGCGGTGCACGACGGGCAGGGCGTTTCCTCGAGCGGCCACCGGGCCATGGGCCCCGACGGTGGTGCAGGCCGGTCGTCCCCCGCGTGCCGCGGGAACATCCAGTGATAGACCGCCAACGAGGTGTGGCGACCGAAGAGGCCGGACAGTCGCACCCGGCCGTCGGCACCGACGAACTCGTAGTCCTCGGGCACCTCACCGCCGAGCGGAAGCGCCCGTCGTGCGACGGCGACGCGCTCCATGGCGCGCCGCAGCTCGATCTCGTCGTCGAGCAGCTGGTCGCGGGCGCGGCGGTACTCGGCCGATTCGCCCGGAAAGGTGAGCTTCATGGGAGCACTCCTGGGGTCGCCCGGTGGGAAACGCGCGCGGATCTGACGCCCGCGACGCCGGGAATTCATCGCCGCGCCGTCCCCCGACGCCCGGGGCCGCCAACCGGCGGCGGGCCCCGAGCGGTCTCCGCCGTCCTCCACGGACCATCCTGTCGGGCACAGGAGTCGTGGTCAGAGAGGAGCGGTCGTGAGTGACGGGAGACTGGCGGGCCGGCGGGTGCTCGTGGTCGGTGCGTCGACTGGGATCGGGCGCGTGATCGGCCGGCGGCTGTGCGAGCGCGGCGCGCACGTGGCATTCGCCGCCCGCCGCGGTGAGGTCTGCGAGGAGGCCGCCCGGGAAGCGGGCGGTGTCGCCATCGGCCTGTCGTGCGACGTCACCGACGAGGAGCAGTGCACGCGCGTCGTCGCGGACACAGTCGCAGGGTTGGGGGGCCTCGACGACGTCGTGTACTCGACCGGGGCCATCAGCATCGTCGCGTTGGCCGCGGCGACCACGGAGTGGTGGCGACGGACGTTCGAGACCAACGTCATGGGTGCGGCGCTCATCACCAAAGCGGCGTTGCCCCATCTCCAGCAGTCGACGGGATCGGTGATCTACCTCTCGTCGGTGTCGAGCATCGGGCCGGTGTGGCCGGGCATCGGCGTGTACACGGCGACCAAGGCGGCGCTGAACCGGATGGTCGAGACGTGGCGATCCGAGCACCCCGAGGTCGGCTTCACGCGCATCTTCGTCGGTCCGACCGACGAGTCGGCGACCGGCACCGAGTTCGACACGAGCGCGGTGGAGCACATGGCGCGCTGGCCTGCGATGGGCGTGCAGTCCGGAGCCATGTGCACGCCGACGTGCATCTCGGAGGCGGTCGAGATGGTCCTGAGCAGCTCGTCACGCGTGTGGGACGTGACCGTCGTGCCGAAGGATCCGGCGCTGCCGTGGGCGTTCGACGCCGGTGCGGCCCTGGCCTGAGCGGTCGGTGTGGCCCTCGGTCGCCGACCCCCGGTCCGTCCGTCGGCGACGATCGCCGGTTCGCCGTCGTTCTCGAGCCGCCTTGCGCCGGCCCGGGCCGTTCCCTACGATGAAACTATACCGTTTCGTTTCGAATGGGTTTCGAAGAGCCAGCCCGTCGGCAAGCGACGGGCACGCAGAGGGGGTGCTCGCATGCGGGTCGAGGGCAAGGTCGCGCTGGTCACCGGCGGCACGCGCGGGATCGGTCGGGGCGTCGTGGAGATGCTCGCCGCCGAGGGGGCGGCGGTGGTGTTCACCGGCCGGTCGGAGGACAGCGGTCGCGCGGTCGAGGCCGGCGTCAAGGAGGCGGGCGGTGAGGCGATGTACCTCCGCGCCGACAACGGCGTCGAGGAGGAGGTCGCGGGCGCGGTGGCCGCGACCGTCGAGCGGTACGGCCGGTTGACGACGCTGGTGAACAACGCGATCGCATCCGAGGACGTGGGCAGCGGGAAGGACAGTCACGTCGACGAGATCGACAACGACACGTTCGACCAGATCCTGCGCATCGCGTTGATGGGCACGGTCTGGGCGAGCAAATACGCGATCCCGGAGATGTGCAAGGCGGGCAGCGGCTCGATCGTGAACATCTCGGCGAGCTCCTCGAAGTCGGCGCTCCCCCATCGGCCCGCCTACCACGCGTCCAAAGGCGCCATCAACGCCCTGACCCGCCAGATGGCGGTGGACTTCGGCAAGGACGACATCCGCACCAACGCCATCATCGTCGGATTCATCTTCACCGGCACGGAGGCGATGACCGCCATCCTCGACAACCCGCAGTACCGGGCCGCGTTCCAGAAGAACATCATGGTGCCGCGCTTCGGCGAGCCGGCCGACATCGCCGCCGGGGTCGTCTACCTGGCCTCCGACGAGTCGAAGTACGTCACCGGCATCGAGCTCACCATCGACGGGGGCGCGTTGTGCCACCAGGCACTCCCGGAGCTCGACTTCGAGGGAATGCGCGCCGGCGAGTAGGCGGCGACAGGAGCGCACGTGGAGCTGGACCGGACCGTCAGCGAGCTGCGTGCAGTGCTCGACACCGCACGGGCGCGTCGGGCACGGGGGACCTGAGCCCCCGTGTCGCCACGCCCGCGGCGTGCGCAAGACCCGATCCTCCAGGCGACGCTCGACGTCATCGCCGAACAAGGAGTGGCGGGCATCAGCGTCGACACGGTCGCGGCGCGCGCGACGGTGAGCAAGGCGACGATCTATCGGCACTGGGGTTCGCGGGCGCGGCTCATCCACGCGGCCATCTCGTCCTTGCAGCAGCCGACCGCGGAGCCCGACACCGGATCGCTGCGGGGCGACCTCACCGTGCTGCTGCAACACCTCGTCGAGTACTTCGACGCGCCGAACATCGCGCGCGTCTTCCCGTCGTTCGTCGACGCGGCGGTGCGCGATCCGGAGCTCGCCGAGCTGCGTCAGGAGACCCTGCGAACGGGGCGCGCCAGCTTCGAGCGGGTCGTGCGGCTCGCCGTGGAACGCGGCGAGCTCGCCGACGACGTCGACGTCGCGCTCCTCGTCGACCTCGCGAGGTCGCCGATCATCTACCGGCGGGTCGTGGCGCAGACGACGGTGCGGAAGGCGGACGTCGCGCCCATCGTCGATGCCGTGCTGGCGGCGTTCGGCTCGGTGCCCGCGCCGTCGACCTAACCGCCGGGTGCGGCGACTCCCGAAGGTCAGTCGCGTCCGGGTTCGCCGTAGCCGGCGTTGGCCACGCCGGCGCGCCAGTACGACTTGGCGGCGATCCGGGACGCGTCGAGGCCGCGGTCCAGAAGTGACGTGCGCATCGTGCTGACGACCCGCAGCTCCCCCGCCAGGTAGACGCGGCCCTCACCGCCGCCGAGCTCGACCCCGGCGAGCGCGTCGACCAACCGCCCGGCATCGGCGGCCGACGCGCCGTCGCGGTGCACGTAGCGGAGTCCGGGCAGCGCGACGCCGGGCACCTCGTCCGCGACCGAGTCGACCGAGATCACGATGGTCGCACGCGCCGGGTCGGGCAGGCTCTCCGCCATCGCGCTCGCGGCCGGCAGGAACGACTCGTCGCCGGCGAACAGGTGCCAGGACGCATCGCCGTCGACCGTCACCTTGCCGCGCGGGCCGATGGCCTCGAGGCGGTCGCCGGCCCCGGCACCGGTGAACCACTTCGCACCGGGGCCGTCCCCGTGCAGGACCGCGTCGACCGCGATCGTCGTCGCGCCGGCGTCGAACGAGCGGATCGTGTACCGGCGGCGGACCTCCGACCCGTTGTCGTCGGCGATGCCGAACATGAGGTCCTGGCCGGGCTCGTACCGGAACGCGGCGAGCGCGTCACCGCCGAACACGACGCGGCGCATCGAGGGCGTCAGCGACGCGGCGTCGACGACCTCGAGGTCGTACACCTCGGCGCCGATGCGCTCGGCCAGGGCCCGGCTGTCGCCTGCGCTCGTGACCACCTCCCGACCTCCGACCGCCGTCCACGTGGGTTCCCACCCATCTTGGCCGGTGGTGGCGCGCGATCAGCCGTCGTGCGTGGACTCCAGGCGGGCGACGAGCGCGTCGGGGTCGGCGACGGTGACGGTCAACGCCGAGTGGCCCCGCTTGCGGAGCGCGGACGGCACGGGCTCCCGGAAGTGGACGCACACGCCGGCGTCGCGGTTGGTGCCGAACGTCAGGCCGTCGTCGACGAACGAACGGCGTGCACCGGCGGCGGTCCACCAGCGGTAGTCGCGGGTGACGTGCGCGCCGTCGATGTTCGTGAGCGGGGTCTCCACCTTCACGAACCCGAAGCGCGCGACGAAGTTCCCGTCCGGGGTGATGGTCACGCCATCGGTGTTGCGTCGCAGCCCGAACGGCAGCCAGAACGGCGCCAGGCGGTTGTCGACCGCGTAGGGGAAGAAGTCAGCCATCGTCGACCACGGTCGAGTCTCGCCGCGTCGAGGGTCGCCCGGCAACCCTGCGGGCGTGCACCGCGCCCGAGCGCGCGGCAGGATTCGGGCTGCGAGCGCCGCCACCTTCCCGAGCTGCGGACGACCTGGAGGTCACCCGTGACCGACTACCACCTCATCTCCTCGGATTCCCACGTGACCATGCCCGACGAGGCGTGGCAGGAGTACCTCGACCCCGAGTTCCGCGACCGGGCACCGCGGATCGAGCGCACCGACGAGGGCGACTTCCGCGTCTTCGAGGGCAAGCGGACGCCGATCATGACCCTCGACAACTTGGCGGGGAAGAAACCCGAGCAGTTCTCCCTCAACGTCCGCAAGCTGAACGAGCAGCGCCCGGGTGCGTGGGATCCCGTCGAGCGGGTCAAGGACATGGACACCGACGGCGTCGACGCCGAGGTGCTCTACGTCGGTGGACCCTTGCTGTCGTCGGATCCGGCCCTGCGCCTCAACAGCGTCCGCGGGTACAACCGGTGGCTGTCCACCTATGCGTCCTACGCGCCCGGGCGGCTGCTCGGCGTCGCCGCGATCCCGATCGACACACCCGAGCGTGCGGCCGAGGAGATTCACTGGGCCGCCGCGCAGCTCGGCCTCGTGAGTGGGTACATCCCGTTGTTCCCACCCGAGGGCGACTACGGCGAGGAGCGGTGGAACCCCATGTGGGAGGCGTTCCGCGACACCGGCATGCCGATCGGGTTGCACGTCGGTGGTCGCCGCCCCGGGACCCCCGTCGCCAGCATCTACGACAGCGCGCCGCGCTTCATGACCGGCCTGGTGATGAGCAAGCTCACGATGGCGGAGTCGGTCTCCGAGCTCATCCACGGGCTCGTCATGCAGCGCTACCCCGAGCTGAAGTTCGTCGCGGTCGAGGGCCAGATCGGTTGGATCTCGTTCTTCCAGTACTACTCCGATCACCTGTGGGAGAAGCACCGGTTCTGGACCAACAGCGAGCTGGTCGAGCCGCCGAGCCACTACTTCCGCCGCCAGGTCTTCGGCACGTTCATGGAGGATCCGGTGGGGCTGCGCGAGCGCGAGCACATCGGGATCGACAACATCATGTGGGCGAGCGACTACCCCCACTCGGAGACGACCTGGCCCAACTCCAAGGCGCTCACCGACGAGTGGCTCACTCCGCTCGGCGACGAGCACAAGGCCAAGATCCTCTGGAAGAACTGCGCCGAGCTCTACGGGCTCACCGGGTAGCGCACCGGGATCACGCGCTCGGTCCGGTCACCCGCCGAGGACGACTTCACGATCGAGTCCACCACGTTCGGCGGTGGCGCCGGCGTCACGGTCACGAGCGGCGGGAGCGCGGGAGTCGGGATGGTCACCTGCAGCCGGCCATTGGTCGTGGGGCCGCCCGCCGGCAGCGGCAGGGTGACCTGCGCGTGCATGTCGGCCGTCGCCGCCGGCGGCGCGGGAGGTTGCGTCGTGGTCGGGGCGGTCGGCGGCGGCGGCGAACCGTGCGGCGCGAAGCCGGCGACGAACGTGTTGCCCGGGCCGGACACGAACGCCGTGATCGCCGGTGTGAGCGCACCGCAGTCCTTGAACGTCGGGATGGTGTAGGTGCTGGCGAACGTCCCACCGGTGGCGGGGTTCACGACACCGTGCATGGTGACGGTCACGGGTGACATGGTCGTGCAGTGGTCGCCGACAGGTTCACCGAGGTGCCGTGCGGCGTGAGCCGAGCCAGCCTCACGTTGAACGCCGCGGTCGTGTCGACGGTGAAGGTCGCGAGGTCGACGTGGCCGTGAATCGGTCCGGCGGCCTCCATGACGAACGACGCGTCGGCGGCGGGAAGGACACCGAACAGGTTGATGGTCACCGTGGCCGGCGGCAATGACAGCGTTCCGGTCTGGTCACCGGTGGCGAGGTCGATCGAACCCGTGAAGACGCCCGGTGGCACCGTGATGTCCATGCCCGACTTCGCCAGGTGCGTGCGCGCGTAGACGTCCTGGACGAACGGCACCTGCGGGTCGGCCGACGCCGCCGGCGCGGCGAGGACGAGGACACCTCCGACGAGGAGCGCCCCGGCCAGGGTCCGGGGCATGGGAGAACCTCCGTGCAGTCGGTCAGGGGACCAGGACCCGGGATGCACGCCGGAGCCGCTCCCCCATCGACCCTGCCAACGCCACCGGAGCGATCCGGGATGCGGGTGCCGGCGCGAGACATCCCATGTGCGCCGTGTCAACCATCAACCGGAACAACTCAAGGCCTCTCAGCGCGCTCGGAGGGATTCGAACCCCCAACCTTCTGATCCGTAGTCAGCTTCTGGGTGTTCGGGCAGTGTCGCCGGGTGACGCAGCAGCCCTGTGAGCTGCGGTTTCGCGTCGACGCCGTTCGGCGGATGACGGCTCGAGCCGCCCGATGTCGGGGCATCCGGTAGAAGATCCGGTAGAAGGCCACTCAGCGAAACTTGTGCGGTTCCGGTTCATGCTTGACACTGCGGCTCCGGTACGTGGGTGACACTTCGCTCAGCGAACGTTGTCAACCGACGACCTGCCGAGCGATCTGCACGATCCGTTCGGCCTGATCGACGGCGCGCGTCGCGGTGGCTTTCGGCACGTCTTGTGGCTCGTACTCGACTCGGTTCTTGAGGGGCATCAGCCGGGTGAGCAGACGCGCTGCGTCCTTGCCTTCACGACCAGCCTGGCCGAGAAGCACAGCGGCCTGAGCGTGATCGGTGCCGGCGGCGCGTTGGCCGGTGCGTGCTCCGCAGATCGCATCTCCGGCGCTGATCGCGGCGTGTGCGGCGAGACTTGTGGCCGCGAGCGTGTGGCCCGTGGTCAAGCTGTCACGAGCTGCGGCGAGGAACTCCTCGGCCTTGCCGAGGTAGCTGCGGACCTGCTGCTGTGTGACCCGGCGGGTCCGGCCTCCCTTAGGCACGGGTCTGGCTTCCGATCTCCACCAACGGCGTGCCCTGCAAAATGACGCCCTCTTGACGGATCGCCTGCCAAAGCGGCCGCCGCGAGCGCATCAGCTTCGGTACCTCGTCCTCGCCGACCTCGATGCGGTTGACGGCGTTCCCGGAGATGCGTCGCACGGAGTCTTCCCATTCGGCGATCGACTCCGACCAGGCCGCGTCGTCCTCGCTGATCGTGCTCGGTCTTACCACGACGACGTCGATGTCGCTCGCGGAGTCCTCATCACCGCGAGCGAAGGACCCGAACAACGTCACGTTCGTGGGAGCGGGATCGAGCTTCCGCGCACTCCGGCGCAGCTCGTGCAAGAGGGTGTGTCGAAGGTCGGCGAGGGAGAGAAGGACTTGAGCCGCAAGGTTGTCTGGCGCGAGCCTCACGAGGACTGCGGGTGGTACGTCTCGCCGTTCAACGACTCCGAGTTCCACAAGCCGAGGGACGACACGAGCGGCGTGGGCGAGGGACACGCCTGACAGATCGGCGAGAGTGGTCAGAGTCAGTTCTTCGGTGGTGCGAGCCAGCGCCCCTAGGACCCGGCCCTGCGCGTCGGGGATCAGCACCTCGACCGGTCGCCTGAAATCCATGAGCCATTATACCTCTCATGGATGAGAGGATCCTCTCATCCATGAGAGTAACTACCTCGACCGCGATCTGACGTTCGACAAGCAGGCTGGAGGATGTGTACGGATGGGTGCTGCCAGGTATGCGAGCAGAAGCCGCTGCCGTCTTCTCACGGCTGATGTCAGCTGATCCGGTAGCTGATCCGGTAGAAGTGTCTCATGCCACCACTTGACACCTGATTTCGCCCCGACCGCGGGTTCCTCGCCGGCCGCGTAGCGCCTCGCGCCGCGTCATCTTTCGTGTGCGGGTGCCGCTCAGCGCTCGAGGCCGAACGTTCCGTCGCGAAGATCGGGCAATGCTCTCCTCGGTGGCCGACCGGCACACCGTGATCGAGCGCGACGCGCACGGGACCGCCGGTATCGGCCAACGCACCGACCATCCGAGGACCAGTGCCTACTCATCCCGAGCCGAGGGGACCGAGCGCAGGTACGAGCCAATGGGAGTGGGGCGGAGACCCCCCGGGGAGGGCGGACGACACAAGTCCGAGCGACCAGCCGCGGCGCAGGCTGGGTCGAACCAGCCCAGAGAAGAACGCGCCAGCCCACAACAGGAAGAGGTGGGCGGAGATGTGAGGGAGATTCGTGGTGCCGGCGCCTTCGAAGCAGGACGATGGCGCCATCCGTGGAGGCGTGGTCACCGAGCCGGGCGGGGAGGGTCGTGGTGCGAGGAGGTGTGTCGGACGGATCCCCGCGGCGGGCCGGCGTGCTCGCGATGGCGTTCTGTCTCGCCCTCGCAGTCGCGGCGAACGGAGCGGGTGCGGCGACTCGGACGTCGTCGGCTCGCAGAACGGCGGCCGGTTCGGCGGACTCGGGGAGCAACTACGAGTGGACCCGCAGCCCCGCAGGTGCGGCCGGATTGGGCAACGTGAACGGCCTCGCGACGGACGGCAAGACGTTCGTGGTGATCGGGCTGAATCGCAATAGCGGCCCGGGCGCTCCGATCTGGGCGTCGAGCGACGGCGCGGTGTGGAAGCAGGCGCAGGGTTCCGCGGCCGACTTTCCTTCTGGGACGATTGTCACCAAGATCGCGTTCGACCGCGACAAGTTCGTGGCGTTCGGTCGACCAGCCCCCGATCAGGGAAACGCGACGCTCGCGTGGTCCTCGTCGAACGGCAAGCGGTGGGTGAAGTACAAGGGCTCGGGGTTCGCTGTGCCCGCCGGGTATCGCCCCGAATCGCTCTCCGCGACCAAGGATGGCTTGGTGCTTCTCGTCGTGAACCCCGACGTCGGATACGCGCTGTGGCGCTCACACGGGAACCGCTGGCAGTCCGTCGGCGACGTCGTGCTGGCCGGCGGCCCCTCCGCAGTCATCAACCAGGTCGTGGCCTCGGGCTCGAGGTTCACGGCGGCCGGTCGGTTGAACAACATCGCGGCCGCGTGGGCATCCCCGGACGGGTCACAGTGGAGCGCCGGCACCATCAACGAGCTGGGTGTCAGCACGTTCTCTTCGATCGAGGGCCTCGTCATGCTCGGCGGTCGATTCGTGGGAGTGGGCGTGGCCAACTATCCCGGCACGGAGATCGGAGCGGCGTGGTCATCGCCCGACGGCGCGGAATGGACCCCATCCGACGGCACCACGGAGTTCGTCTCGAACGAGAGCGGGACCTCCGCGGGATTGCTGGTAGCGACCGTTGCCGGCGGCACCGTGGTCGCCGCTGGCAGCGACGGTTCCCACGTCGCGCTCTGGACCTCCCGCAACGGATCGACATGGAAGCGGGCGACGGACGACCCACAGCTCGCTGTGCGGAGCGGTACGAGTGCGGAGCCGACCGGCGTGGCGGTCGCCAACGGTCACGTCGCCGTCACCTTCCGCGAGTACGGCTCGTCCAATGACCTCGTCGGCCTCGGCATCGTCTCGGGGACGATTCGGCGCTGACGTGAGCTACCGGCGAGACACGTTCGCGCGCGCTCGCGCACGGTCCAGATCCCGCTCGGTGCGAGCCGCGAGCGCCGGTGCATCGCTCGCGTGTTCGAGCGCGGCCGCGGTCGCGAGCCGCTCGCGACCGCCGGCGTCGTCACCGAGCGTGAGCGCAAGCAGCCCGAGATAGCGGTCCACCGCACCCTCACACGACGTTCCCGATGCGACGACGACGAGCGAGCCGGCGTAGGGCTCGAGCTGCGCGATGAGCCGACGTGCGGCAGCAGCATCACCGAATGCGGCGGCGACCTCGGCCAGGAGGACCAGCGTCGTGAGCCTGGTGTCACCGCACTCCAACTCGCTCGGGATCGCGAGATCGGAGCGGCCAACGAGGCGACGAGCCGTGTCGAATTCTCCGAGGCGGCAGTACTCGGACATGGCCGCAGCGCGCCAGACGGTGAGTCCGGGCTCCTTGTCCGCGAACGCGGCCACGGCAGGGTCCACCGACGCGGGCTGTTCGCGTAGTCGGTCGAGGGAAAGCTGAAATGCGTAGTACCCAGCGGTGAAGTTCGGTGCTCCACCCGAGATGTCGAGTGCGCGACTCGCCGCCAGGCATGCCTCGTCCACCTCTCCGCGCATCAAATGCCGCGTTGCGTGCCATTGCATCGCCTGGGCGATGCTCAGGCGGCGGTGGTGCTCTCCGGCGCGAGCGTCAACCTGGTCGACGACACGGTCGGCCTCGGCGACGTGGCCCGCGCCTAGGAGTGGAAGAAAGAGCAGTGCCAAGCCGTCGAGCTCCGCGTCGACGTCGCCGAGCCGCCGTGCCAGCTCGATGAGCTCCTGCGCGAGCTCGATGCGTCGCGTGAGCTCGGGTGAGGCCCACAGCGCGGTCGACTCGTTCGCCAACGCGACTACGAGCGTGTCCGGCACCGCAGAGCGCCGCGCCAACTCGAGCGCCTCGTCGCTCGACGCGTGCATACCGGGACCGTCACCGGTCAGCCGCTGGGCGGTCGCGAGCGCGCACAGCACCATGACTCTGGTGTCGAGGTCACCCGCAGGGTTCCGGGCCAGTGCGCACTGCCACGTGTCGACCGCATCAGGTTCAGGCTGCCCCCGCTTCGTCATGTACGCGTAGCCGCGGGCGGCGCGGCCGAGGAGCTCCGGCGCGTCGAGCCCGAGTGCATCTCGGGCTGCGTCCACGAACACGGGCCGGGCCAGGTGCCGTTGCAACGCCTCCGTCCGCGCCTCGCCCGCGGAAACGAGCACCTCGCAGCGGGCGCGCGGGTCGACGCCACCGCCTGCGTCCATCGCGTGCAGCGCGCGTTCGAACCCCAACGCCGCGTCCTCCCACGCCAGCATGCCGACGGCACGCTGTGCCCCGCGGCGTGCGTACGCGGCGGCGCGCTCGGCCGCGCGGGGCAGAGGAATCGCGCGCCAGTAGTGCGTCGCCAAGCGTTCAACCTGATCGTCGCTGGTGAGGCCCACGGCCTCGAAGCGCTCGGCGATCGCGGCGTGGACGCGTGCTTGGCTGCTTCGACTCAGGGATTCCGCGAGGCTGGCGCGGACGAGGCCGTGGACGAACTCCCAGTTCTCGAAGTCCCCGGTCTCGACGACGAGACCCGCAGCCGCCGCCTCGTCGAGGTGCCCGAGAGCGTCGCGCGGGTCGAGCTCCGCGACTGCAGCCAGCGTCGCGACGTCGAAGCTGTGCCCGACGAGCGCGGCGATCGCGAGCAGCCGGCGGACGGGTTCTGCGACACGGTCGACCTGGCGGCGGAGCACGAACCGGACGTCCTCGCTCGGAACCAGGCCTTCCTCCAGGTATCGGCGCCAGCGACCGTCCCTGACCGCGTCGGCGTTCACGAGCTGGCGCGCGACGTCGAGGGTGAAGAACGGGTTGCCACCGGTCTCGCGCCGCAGCGCGGCCACGAGTTCCGGTGGTGCGAGACCGGCGACCCCCCGGAGCAGCTCGGCCGTCTCCTCACCGTCGAGCCCGTTCAGCTCGAGCACGTCAAGGTGTCCGGATCGACGCAGCTCCACGACCGACGCACGCAGCTGATCACAGGTGTCGTCGCGTTCCAGGCGCGCCGTACCGAGGACGAGCAGCCGGCCGCTACCGCTCCGGGCGAGGTGACGCAGGAGCGCCAATGTCGAGGCGTCGGCCCAGTGCAGGTCCGTGATCATGAGCACGCACGGCTGGTTGGCTGCGACACCCTCGAGGAATGAGCGCACGGCCTCGAACAATCCGAGCTGATCAGCCGCCGTACGCTCGCGCCCCGAAGGAAGCAGGCCCATGCCCGGGAGGAGCACATCGAGCAGCGGACCTTGCGCGCCGGCGAACGCGCGGACCCGGTCGGGAGCGATCGAGCGCGCGAGGGTCCGCAGCGCTTCGACGAATGGCCGGTACGGATCCGACGCATGCTGCTCGCAGCGACCGAAAAGGACGACGGCGCCCTCCTCGTGCAGCTCTCGCGCCGTGACCCCAGCCAACGCGGACTTCCCGATTCCCGGCTCGCCGGCGATGAGGACAGCCCGGGTCCGGCCGGCCGCGACGTATTGCCAGATCTCGCGCAGGACACGACGGGCCTCCACCCGACCGACGAAGGACGCTGCCGGGAGCGCGTCGGTGCCCGGCGGCAGCGGTACGCGAAGCAACGCGCCGTCACTCGACGCGGCCAAGAGCTCCTCCTGCTGTGCAGGTGTCAGCCCGAGTCCGACAGCCAACCGGTCGAGCGTCGACCGGCGGGCTCGAGCGTGGACGCCCCGCTCGAGATCGCTCACCGCCCGCGCACTGACCCCGGCACGCTCGGCCAGCTGCTCTTGTGTGAGCCCGACAGCCATGCGCCAACGCCGCAGCAGCCCGCCCAGTGCCGTGCGTCCCGCCACCGCCCCCCTCCCATCGAGATCGGCCGCCCACGCTTGCGTCCTCCGGAGATGTGAGTGGAGATGTGGGCGAGATTCCTGGCGCCGACCGCGAACGCCTACGACGATAGCGCCGTCGTCGAGCCATGAACGCCGGCGACCGAAGAGCGGGGCGGCGGGCAACGAGCCCGGGCGGGACAGGAGCGGGGTGACATGGGCGAGAAGGGGAACGTGGCGGCGGCCGCGTCACAGGGAGGCGGCCTGCTCGAAGGTGCGCTCGACTTCGGTGTCGAGACGGTCAGCACCGGGACGGGCGCGTTGGTCGAAGGAGCGACGGGCGCTGTGAGCGGTGCCGTCGAGGATCGAGTGCGCGATCGGATGGACCGCCAGCAGGACGACGAGACCGACGAAGAGCCGCCGGCATAGGCGACTCATGACGACGCTCCTGCAGTCGCGGATGGCGGCAGACAATGGTCCGCGGCGCGCCCGACCCGAGCCGGCGTCCTTGTTGGGCATGGAACACGAGTACTCACTGCGCGACCCGTCGGGCGTCGTCGACTTCCAGACCTTGCTCCATCGACTTCCGGTCGCGGGTCGGCGGCTCGACCCGGGTGATCCGAACGCATACCGCTGCGCGTGGGGCGGCGCGCTCACCTGCGACGGCGCAGAGGCCGAGGTCGCGAGCCCGCCGGTTCCCACCCGGCCCGGGTTCACGACGGTCGTGGAGGCGTGGGCGCGGATCGCTCGTGGCGAGCTCGAACGGCTCCTGCCCGCGGGCGTCGAGACTGCCGGCTACTCGACGCACCTGAGCGCGCTGTTGCCGCCGCGGCAATCCGGGCGCGTCGCCCGCCGCTATGCGCACACGTTCGGTCCCGGTCTGATGCTGCTCATGGACCGGCGGGACTCGCCCGGTCTCCTCGTTCGGCCTCGGCCCGGTCGATTGGAGCTGGGAGGCGAGTACGTCAGCGGTCAGTGGTTGCGCGCCGCCGCCGCCTACGTGGCGGGGAGTACGCGCGCCGCCGCCTCGGGTCGATTCCCGCCCGCGGTGACCGGACCCATCGAGCCGGCCGTCGAGCGGTACGGCTGGTTCGCGGCCCGGGACGCCTTCGGCGATGACCTGTACACGTGTGGCCGAGAGTCGCGCCTACGGCGCGCGTTCCGGTCTCCGATCACGGCGCAGACGCAGCTCGAGCTCGGGTGGGCGATCGCGCGCGACAGCCTCGAAGGCCTCGCCGAAGCCGCCGAACTGCGGGAGGTCGACCGTATCGTGCGCGGCGACCTGCCGCTCCCGAGCGAGCTCGACGAACCGGTCGACGCCCCGATCACGCCTGTTGGCATGGGCGACGTCCCGACCGGCAAAGTGTTGAAACGTCGCGAACGGCCCGGGTACACCCTCGAACCCGCGCTCGCAACGTGGGACTTCACGGTCTTCTCGCTTCACGGCGTGCACCGCAGCGGATATCTCTGCGTGCCGCGTGCGTGGCTGGACGACTTCTTCGTCGAGCTCGGCGACGGGTTGCTGGACGACGACATCACGCGGTTCCTCGCGCGGCCGGCATGGGGGAGCGTGCTGGCGAGCGCCGAGCAGACCGCTGAACCCGGGCTCTACGACGTCCTGGGGGCGCCCGCCGATCTCCTGCCCCAGGAATGGGAGCCGATCACCGGCCGACCGAGCGGAGGCAGCTCCGGACCCGGCGATCGACGGGGCAAGCGGCGCAGCGAACGCGCGCCCCGACCTCGGGGACGATGGCTCGTCGCCGCCGCCGTCGCAGTGGTGGTTGTGATCGTCGTCGTCGGACTGGTCCTCGCGTTGGGTGGCGGCGAAGGGGACACCACGAACGTTGCGAGTCCTACAACGCAGGAGCGAACGGCAGGCGGGACACCCCAAACGACGAACGTTCCTGTCGTCGGCGCGGGCTTCCGCCCGCACGGCACCGCCGCCGCCACCATCGGATACACCCAGGACGGCGCGTACCAGGTCACGCAGGCCATCACCGTCACACCCTCGAACGTCCGGCCCGGGGACGTTGTGGACGTGACCACGGTCACGACGTCTGCCGGGCCGAACTGGGCGCACCCACCCGGTGGAGAGTTCACCATCGTCTGTGACGACACCGCCCGGTCCGACTTCTCCCCGTCGTCGTCCTCCACACTCTTCCTGAGCCCGGGCACCGCGTCGGGGGGCTCACTGGTCTCCGGGATCGCCCAAGGCGGCACCCCCGCCGCGAGCCTTGCGGTGACGGTATCGCTCACTGGCGGGCAGTTCCGGGAGACGCCCCAGGGCTGCAACAAGACCGCCACGGCCGACAACCATGCAGCGCTGACCCTGCCGCCGACGATACGGCCGGGCACGTACCGCCTCGTCCCTGCCTGGGGTCTCTTCGCGGAGCTGCCGGGACAGCAGAACGCGCTGACGTACGCGAGCGGCGAGTACCCCGTGCTCATAGTCGTGCGCACGCGATCCTCGAAGTAGAGATGCCACGCGATGGGTCGCGGTGTCCTCCGTGCAGCCGAATCCGGGTACCGAGGGCATGGCGGTGCACAGCATGTCGTGCTCGTCGTGCACGGCATCGGGAACCGCGATCGCACGCAGTTCGAGCGGGAACTGGCGGGCCTGCGTGGCTGGTTGTGGCCCCGCGAGGTTCGTCCGGTGTTCTGGGGCGACCTCGGTCCGGAGGGCGAGCTCGCGTCGATGCCTCCGGGTAAGGGCTCCATGTCGATCGGCGCGGGTGCGCTTTCGATCCCGAACGACCAACACGTGGACGACATTACGAGCGCGACGGTCGAACGCATTCGAGATCGCGCCGGCGCCGATGTTCCGAACGAGACACGCGCCCTCGTGCATCGTGTGTTGCGTGAGGCTTCGGACAGCGGCGGCGCGCTCGAGAGCGAGGCGCTTCCGCAGGCGCTCGCCGAGGCCGTCGTCCTGACGGGCCCCGCCGGGACACCTGCACTGCGAACCGCGGACGAGGACGACGGCATCCTCGACACGGTCCGTTCCGGGCTGCGGCGCATCGTGGACGCGGTCGACCAGGGCCTCGACGGCCTTCCGACCGACGCCGTCGCGACACACCTTCGAAACCACGCCGAGGGCGTCGGACGCACCGTGGCCCGCACCATCGGCGACGTCCTGCGCTACACCGCGGAGGGCGCGGCGATCCGCGGCCGGCTCGACGCCGAGTTCCACCGAGCACGCGAAGAGGCCCACCGCGTCGATCTCCTCGCCCACTCGCTCGGCGGGCTGATAGCGGTCGAATGGCTGCTCGGTGCATCAGTCGACGGTGACCGGCCCTCCGTGCCCGCCGAGCGCTCGGTCCACACGCTGGTCACGTTCGGGACGCAGGTCGCGCTCATCTGCGAGCTCCGAGGCCTGATCGACGCCCGGGGTCTCGTGCGCGCGCCGAACAAGCTGCCATTGCGAGTCCGGCGGTGGTGCAACGTCTGGCACACCCTCGACCCACTCGCGTTCCTGGTCTCGCCGGTGCTGCAGGTGCTCACCGACGAGCACTCCACCGAGGTCGAGGACTTCCGGCTGGACCTCTCCGGCGTCCCGACCGACCTCGGCTTTCACTCTTCGTATTGGCACGATGAAAGGTTCCTGGCATGGGTTGCGCGCGAACTGTGATCGCGGCCGCGAGCATGGCGGCTGCCGTATTGGTCCAAACGGGAACGACCCACGCGGCCCCAGCGAGCCAGATCTCGGAGAAGCGGCTCGTGGCCTTGACCTACCAGCAAGGTCTGCTCAGCGAGGACGACGCGGCGGCGTTCCTCGTCGTGGCCGGGAGCACGCCGGAGGTCCAGCCGATCGCGGGCGGGGCGTGGCGACCGAGCCTCTGTGGCCGTTCGCTCACGGGCTCCGACTCGGGCATCGCCGGACGCACAGTGCAGTACGCACCCTCCGGCGATGTCTTCCTGGCGAACACCGTCGTCGCCTTCGATTCGAGCAAGAACGCGCAACGCCTCGTGACCGGCGCCGAGAGCATCGTCAAAGCGTGCACGGCCCCATACAGCCTCGGCTCGCTGACGGCGACGCCGGCTCGCGCGCCCGCGATCCCGAAGGTTGGTGAGCAGCGCACCGGGGACGCGGGAACCCTGGACCTCGGGAACGGCCGAACGGCGAACAGCGCAGACATCCTCGTCCGCGACGGTCAGTTCGTCGACCTCACCGTGATGGGCAGCGTTGCGCCGATCACCCCCGAGATCGTGAAGTCCGTCGCCAAGGCGATGGACAACAGACTGAAGAAGCTGCAGAAGGCGGCCTCCAAGGAGCCACAGCAGTCGTCGAGCGCCGCGAGCAAGGTGCGATCGTGCTCAGACGTGTTCGCTCGCGGAGCTGGAAGCCGCATTTGGCGTCGGGCTCCAGGAGCCGGCGGACTGCTCCTACGCACTCGCCCAAGGGGCCGGGGGCGTCGACGTCGGCTTCTCCCCCGCGGAAGGCGGGGGACGGAACACCTACACCCAGCTCGCAAGCGGCGAGCCCGTCGACGTCAAGGGTGCAGCCGACGCGCTGTACCACACGAGCCAGAACCGGTTCGGCCAAGTGACGGAGAGCATCTACGTACTCACCCCCGACGGCGCGATGTTCAGCATCATGCTGCGCGGCGACGACGCGCCCAAGGGTCAAAAGCAGCAGCTCACGAACGCCGCATCAACCGCGATGAACCAATTCACTTCGAAGTGAGCAGAGATGTGGGTGGTACTTCGAGGCGGCGCGCCGATCGCAGGGGGACGCGGGTCTCCCGGTGTGCGCGCGCGATCTCCGGCACACCGCGGTCGCGCTCTGGATCGCTGCAGGTGCGAGCCCGAAGCAGGTTGCAACCGGCAAACCCGGTGACACCAGCGTCAGTGTCGTTCTGGACCGCTACCGACACCTCTACGAAGGCCTCGAAGCCGAGGTCCTGCGCGGTCTCGATCAGTTCGTCTCGGCCTCACTCGTGCCGGATCATGCCAGCGCGCGCCGCGGTTTCGCGGACTCGCGGACACTGATTGTCAAGCCCCGGTACCCGTCTGACATTTCGACCCCGGTAGTTGCCTGACACGAACTCTCAGGCGGCGTTGCTGCGGTGTGGTCTCCCTCCGGGGTTGGCGAGGGCGCCGTGTTCGCGGGTGCGGTCGTGGCGGACGGCGTGGGAGCGGATGAGCTCGTTGCCGATCGAGATCTCGACGGTGTCGCCGACGACCGCGACCTGCACCTGGCGACGCCGATACGCGTTACCGACGCGATAGTTGGTGGCGGCGAAGCACACGTTGCCCGACGAGTCGACATTGCGGGTCACCGACACCGCTGTCGCCGACGGACGCGACGGTCGTGGCTTGCGCCCGCGCTCGACTGCCGCGGTCTGCTTGTCAACCGCGTGCCGGCGGGCGTGCGTCGCGATGAGCACCCCGCGATGGTGGAGCTGAACGAGCCCGTCCTCGCATACGACCTCGATGGTCTGACCGGCCAACCAGGCACCGGCCTTGTACTGGACGGCCGCGAAGCTGATCGTTCCTGTGGTGCTCACCCGCCGCGTCGTCGTGACCTCCGCTGGCCCGCTGTCCACGTCCACGATGCGTGCAGGCGCGTCACTGGGCGCGGCCAACTTGAACCGCTCGATGGGCGGCATCCGACCGATCGACTGGTGCGGCCGCTCATGGTTGTAATGCTTGACCCACCGATCGAGCTGGCCTTGAGCATCCTCGATCGAAGCGAAGGTCTTGCCGTTGAGGAACTCGCGGCGCAGCGTCTTGTGCCAACGTTCGATCTTGCCGGTCGTGGTCGGCGACCGCGGCGCGGTGAGGATGTGCGTGATCCCGTTGTTGACACAGAGCCGATCGAAACGCACCGGGCCCGGACCGGGACCGAACCGCGCGGTGAACACCTTGCCGTTGTCGGTCAGGATCGCGTCGGGCACTCCATGGACGGCCATCGCGGCTTCGAGCGCGTCGCACACCGGCCGAGCCGTCGCTCGCGCCACAACCCACGCGCTGACCACGAAGCGGCTGTGGTCATCGATCCCCGACACGATCTTCGCCTCGGACCCGTCAACGAGCCGCACCCCGCCGACGACATCCATCTGCCACAACTCCATCGCGCGGTTGCGTTCCCAACGCTTGTAATCACCGCGCTTGCGCTTCCGAGCCCGGGGCGTGACCAGCCCGTGGCGGACCAGGCAACGCTCCACCGACGTGCGCCCCGGCAACGGTGCCACGCCCTCACGTTCGAGCCAGAACAAGATCGTGCGCGGTCCCCACCCCGGATGCGCCCGACGCATCTCCACGATCTGCGCCTCGAGCTCCGCCGGCATCTGATGCGGGCACGACAACGGCCGCGAACTCCGATCCGCCAACCCGCCCAGACCTCGAGTCGCGTACCTCCGCAGCCACTCGTGCACCGTCTGACGCGCCACCCCATACCGGCGAGCCACATCCGTGACCGTCGCCCCGTCGTTGAGCACCTCCAACACCGCCCGATAGCGCTGCCCCACCAGGCCCAACTCCACGAGCATCGACGGCCTCCTCCGGATCTGCGGGCGCGAAACACCCACAGCGAAGAAGGTGGCGACCACGAAAAGGTGGACCTCGAGTGTCAGCCAGGAACCGGGGCCAGTGTCGCCCAGCTACCGGGGCCGCGTCCCAACACCGTCAACCAGCTACCGGGGCCACGATGTCCAGCATGAACCGGGTCCGCACACTCGCGGACACTGATCCGGTAGAAGATCCGGTAGAAGAAGCGCCGCCCCCAGAGGGGGGTACTCTCGCAGTTCAGCGCTCTGACCAGCACTTCTGCAGCGCGCTCGGAGGGATTCGAACCCCCAACCTTCTGATCCGTAGTCAGATGCTCTATCCGTTGAGCTACGAGCGCAGGTATCGAGCCCCCGCCGGGCAGAAGCTCCGAAGCATGCACAGGCCCGGTCGAGAGCAGTGCTGACCTGTCCAAGCCTTCGGAGCCCCGAAGTGTAGGCGACGGTCCCTCCGCCCGGCCCGCCTGGACACCCCGCTCCGACCCCGTGGGGGTGTCCTCAACCTCTAGCTGATGTCCACGTCGAGAAGGGCGAGGGGCCCAGCCGATCGGGACCGGGTCGTCACGAAACGAGAGGCGGGATCGCGGGACAGTTGCGCTTCCGAACACGGCGAGTCGGAACGAAGGGTGTCATCCACTTCGGTCGGATCGCACCCCAGGATGGAAGCGAGGAAGCTGGCGTCGCTGCGCCGGACCACGAGGACCGAGGAGCTCGACTCCTTGCGCATGCGCTTGATGGCCTGGCCGAACACCATCACCTCGGCCGCACAGGCGTCGGGCATCACGCGGAACCGCGACAGGTCGATCACGATGCCGACCCCCCGCGACTCGAGTGCGACCAGGTCGATCGTCGGCGTGCGCATGCCGAGCAACGACTGGACGTCAACGCCGTAGACACTCGCCAGCAGTTGGAGTCGTTCGAACGTGATCGACCGATCACCGCGTTCGTACGCGCCGAGCGACGAGACCTTGAACTCGTTCCCGGAACGCCGGGCAACCTCCGCCAGGGTCAGGCCCTGTCGGAGGCGGAAGCCGCGCAGAGCCTCACCAACGGAAAAAATGGTCATCGGAGTTCCCGGGGGTCGGGAAGGACCTCGCCATCATGCGCCGTCCGCCGACCGAAGTGGTGGATTTCAGTATGAGCCTCACTCGCCACGTTCCGCACGCCTTCCGCCGGTTGTACCCCGTCCGCGTCGTGCTATCCCGTCTTGGGCCCCGCCCGGCCTGCGGCCACATACTGTGACCGTGAGCGCGAATTGATGGCCAATTCGCCACGAGCCGTGTTCAGACGCGGCTACACTCGGTAACTGTCCGTGGCGTAGTCGCGACGGACACAGCGCATCATCTTCCGGCTTCCAGCGCAAGTGGGGGTCGTTTGGTGCGCCTTTGGGGCAAGAGCGCGGTGAACCACGTCAAGAAACCCATTGCTTCTGGTCGGGACTGATGCCACTATGAGTGGCAAGCGGTAGTGGCAAGGGCAAGGGCCGGCGGGCGGGGGGTCACGGGAAGGGTCGTGTTCGTGGCATTTCTCACGAACGGGCAGACGAAAACGCGTCGCGGCTTCGAGTGGACTCGGGCCCGGCGACAGGCAGCCGACGAGGCCGCGCGCGCAGCGGAGAGCGCGACCGGCCCCGAGAATTCGGGGCCTCAGGACCACGCCTGGTGGCGCCCGCGCGGCGGGCGGCTCCACTCCGTGCTCCTCTGGAGCGACGTGGCCGCGGTGGCGGCGGCGTGGCTCGTCGTGCTCGCGTTCCACGGAGACCTCGTCGCCCGTCCGCTCCGCGCCCTCGGCCTCACGGCGTGCGTGGTGCTGGTCGCGGTGGCGTTCGCCACCCACTGGGGGCTCTACCTGGCCCGGGTCAACACCGTCCGCTCCGCCGAGCTGGCCGCGATCTTCCGGGTCTCCGCCATCGCGTCCGTCCTGGGGTGGCTGCTCGCCAAGGGGTTCGGCGTGCCGATCTGGTGGGTGTTCGTGGCCACTGCCGCGGCGCTCACGTTCCTGTTCCTGGCCGCCAGCCGCAACGCCTTCGACGTCTGGATCAAGTCCCGACGCCGGGCGGGGGCGTACTGCCGGCACATCCTGCTCGTCGGCCGCGACGAGGCCGCGGTGGAGCTGCTCGAGCTGGTCCACGACCAGCCGGAGCTCGGCTACCGCGTGGTCGGCTTCGTCGGCCCGCGCTTCGAGGCCAACGGCGAGTTCCCCGTCACCTGGGTGTCGGACTATCCCGGGCTCGCCGAAGCGGTCGAGCAGCGGGAAGCCAACGGGGTGATCGTCGCCGCGAGCGCCCTGGGCAATCGGGCGCTACGTGCCGCGCTGTGCGACCTGGTCGAGGCGGGAGTGCACGTCCAGGTGTCGACCGGCTTGCAGGGCCTCGACCACCGCCGCCTCCGGGCGTCGACGGTCGGGTACGAGCCGGTGCTCTACCTCGAGCCGCTCAGCAACACGTCGTGGGAACGCCACGTGAAGCGGGCGATGGACCTCGTGATCTCGAGCATCGCGCTCGTGATCGCGTTGCCGGTGCTGGCCATCGCGGCCGCGGCCATCAAGCTCCACGACCGCGGCCCGGTCTTCTTCCGGCAGGAGCGGATCGGGCGTGGCGGGCGCCCGTTCCAGCTCCTGAAGCTGCGCACCATGGACACCGACGCCGAGAGCAAGCTGGCCGCCCTCGTGGGCGACAACCAGCGCGACGGTCCGCTGTTCAAGCTCGGCGCCGACCCGCGCGTCACGCCGCCGGGCCGCCTTCTCCGGGCGAGCAGCCTCGACGAGCTCCCGCAGCTGATCAACGTCCTCAAGGGGGAGATGAGCCTGGTGGGCCCGCGCCCGCCGCTGGCCAGCGAGTTCGACCAGTTCGACGACGAGCTCCAGCAGCGCCAGCAGCTGACGCCCGGGATCACCGGTCTCTGGCAGCTCGAGGCGCGCGACAACCCGTCGTTCCGCACGTACCGACGGCTCGACCTGTTCTACCTCCGTAACTGGTCGATCTCGCTCGATCTGATGATTCTCCTGCTCACCGCGTACAACGTCGTGATCCGCGGGTCGCGCCGAACCGGATGCACGAGGAAAGCCCCGCGAGCACCGACGCGGAGCCGGGAGTGGCACAGGAGGAGCGACCCTCGGTGACGGTGGCCTGACCACAGCTCCAGCTGGTCGGGGGTGCGGGGAGCACATCCGACGCTCTCCTAGACTGGCCGGACTCGGGATGGAAGAGAAGATCTTGGGCCCGAACGGCCAGCTCTGCGCTTGGATGCCGCGGCCCCGGCTCGCAGCGATAACGAGCCTCGTCGCACATGGCGGCCCAACCGTGCTCGCGATCGCGGTGGGCATCGCCTGCAGCAGGCTGTTCCCGCAACCGGTCGGCGCCGGTGCTTTCGCCTGGTGGGTGGGAATCATCGCGGTCGGCGTGCTGGTGCTCGCGGCGTTGCAGCCCGTCGCCCGGCGGGCGCTGGCCCTCTCGGGACTCCTGCAACTCGCGATCGAGTTCCCGACGCCCCCGCCGTCACGGGTTGCGGCCGCCTGGCGCGGCTCCGATCCGGGCACCGTCCGGCGGCGGCTCGAGCAGGTCCACATGCAGGAGCGGTCGCCCTCGCTGCAGACGGATCTCGCCGTCCTCGCGGCGACGCTCGGTGTGCTCGAGCACCGTCGTCGACAGGCCGAGGTGGTCTTCAGGGTCGGCGACGACGACATCACCACCCGGGTCGTCGAGAGCGACATCCCCGGCTTCTTCCAGGTCGTCCCGATCGGGAGCAGTAGCCGCAAGGTGCTCGTCATCGTCGTTGCGAGCACCGCCGCTGCCGCGCTCGCCGCGAGCGCCGCGCTCGGCCCCGGTTCGTCGGGCACGGGCACGCTCCCGAGCGCCTCGCCCGCCGGGCCACCGACCGCCTCGGTCGACACCACTCCGCCACCATCGGCGATCGCACCCCCGTTCTTCGACGGTACCGGCACGATCAACCCGTCGACGCCCTCCCCGCGCGCCGGCGCGCCGGGCGACGACGCGGCCGCGAACCCACCGCCCGGCTCGGCGACGGTGACGCCGGCGCCGACCCCCGCGGCCGGTGGCAGCGGGAGCACGCAAGCCCCGGCGACCGCACCGGCGGGCGACGCGGGGCGGACCGGTGACGTGACGACGTCCGGGGCGCAAGCGAGCTCCGCCGGCGCGCAGCCGGTAGCGCCGGTAGCGCCGGCGCCCGCACCGAGTCCCGTCGCTCCGAGTCCGACCGCTGCGAGTCCCGCCACCGCGCCCGTTGCCAGCACCGCCCAGGTGTTCGCCGCCGCGGCCGGGATCGACGACACCGCGACGATCGACGACGCCGGGGCCATCGCCACCTTCGCGGCGCGCGCGTCCGCCATCGTGGACCCGGAGGACATGGCCTCCGACGACACCGCCACCGCCCCGGAGCAGTCGGAGCCCGCACCGGAGGTCCAGGACGAAGACGCGTGGCACGCGGGCGACGACACCGAGGCACCGCCGCCCGTCGACGACCCCGTCGTGGACGCGCCGACGACGGAAGCGCCTCCGGTTCCGGAGACTGCGGTCGGAACGAACGACGCCAACCTCGACGCGTCCTCGGACGCGTCGGACGCGCCTCCCGTCCCGGAGGTCGCGGGCGTAACCAACGATGCCAACCTCGCCGCGTCGTCGAACGCGACGGACGCGGCGGAGAACCCGCCGCCGCCCGGCACCGGCACCGCCGATCAGCCGGAGCGCGAGGACGCGCCGATCAGCCCGTGAAGCGGGGCGTCACGACGACCGCGGGCGGCGTCACCGCCGCCTGGAGCTCGACCGCACCGACGTCGCATCCTCCGCCACTGGGGCGGGGCTCGGAGCGCTGATCGACGAGGGGGACGATCGTCGAGGCGCCGTCGGCCGAGCACTGGGCCGTCGGGATCGCGTCGACGAGCCCGCTCGTCGCCTGCGGGGCCCGAGTGAGCGTCGGTCCGCCGTTGTCGACCAACGCACCGAGGAGCGGGTTCGCACCGGTGCGGTCGGTGGGGTCGGTGAAGCCACAGGTCGCGTCGTCGCTCCAGTTGAAGCCGTGCGACACGGTCGTACCGAGTGCACAGTTCGGGCTCTGCAACGCGACCACTGACGCGAACGACTCGAGCGTCGCCGCGCTCACGTTCGACCCGCAGCCACCGGCACCGTTCTCGACGACGGTCGCGTACACCAAAGTGACGTCGCCGTTCGGCGAGAAGAGGCCGCAGCCCGAGTTCCCGGAGACGGTGGAGTTCACCACGTCGACACCGTCCGGCGCGTTGACGCCGAACACGGCGCTCCCGGTGACGGTCGAGCCGGTCAGCGTCACTGTCCCGTTGTTGGTGAGCACACCGCCGTTCGCCCCGCCGGTCAGCTCGGTGCTCGTGGCGACGACGCCGGTGTTGGCCCCCACGGCGAGCAGCCCACCGCTGATCGAGGAGCTCTCCGCGGTCACGCTCCCGAAGGTGACGAACGCGCCCAGGCCGCCGCCGCTGGTGATCGTCGAGCCCGTGATGGTGACCTCGAGCCCGGCCTGGACCCCGCCACCCTGGCCGTTCACGACCGAACCGTCGACCGATGCCCGGCCGCCGATGCCCGCGAGCACGCCTTGCCCGCCGCTGCTGGTGATCTCGGAGTTGGTCACGGTGGCGTTGGTGCCGGCGATGGCGCCGCCGGCGGCGCCGGTGACCGAGGAGCTGTCGACGACGACGTTGCCGGCCGCTCCGAGCGCACCGACCCCGGCGGAGCTCGACAGGGTGGAACCGGTGACGGTGGCGTCCTGGGCGGCGTTCACCGCGGCGGCCGACGAGCTGATCGTCGAACCGGTGACGGTCGCACTCGTGGCGCCGCCGAAGCTGACCACACCGCTCCCGTTGGTGGTCGTGAGGTTCGAGCTGCTCACCGACACGGGACCGGACGCGTTAAGCGTGGTGTTACCGCCGGACGCGACGAGGCCGTCGACGGTCAACGGGCCGTTCGTGTCCAGCAGGTTGTTCGCCGTGGTCTGGGCCACGGAATTGCCGTTCCCCTCGATGCTCAGCGCGGTGGTCGTGGTGTGGAGCAGGGTGCCCTGCGTCAGCGAGATGGGCCCGACGGTGATGCTCACGGTGTCGGCCGCGCCCGCGTCGGTGGCGGCGATCGCGTCGCGCAAGGTGCACGTGCCCGCCGGGATCGCCGGGCAGTTCGCCGGGTTGCCGACCGCCGGGTCACCGGTGTTGTCGACCGTCACCGTGACCGCGCCGGCGGCGACGGCCGTGAGCACGACCGCGCTCGCCGGTACCGCCACGAGCGCAACCGCGAACAGAGCAGCTCGCCCGCGTCGACCGAATCCCCGCATCGTTGCCTGTCCCCTGCTTCCGGTATCGCCACCCGGTGGCGATACTGGCGAAATTGGTCCGCAGACCGTATCAGGGTCCGCGGGGCGCCTTGACCACGGGCCTCCCGGCCGGACGCACGCACAGGACGCCGCGTCCCTCCACCACCGAGGCGTCGGTCGACGCCGGGCACTGCCCCGTGTGCTCGACGACCGCCACCAGGCGGGCGTCGTGGTGGTCACGGCAGGGCACCGGGGCGTACGGATCGGTACCGACGAGGCAGGCGCCGGGAACGAACGACGCCGTCGGCGACGCATCCGACCCGGCGAGCGCGCCGAAGCCGATCACGCCGCAGACCAGGAGCACCACGACCAGCGGAAGGGTCCAGAAGCCCGGGCGCAGCGCCACGGGATCGCCGGGCGGCATGGGCATCGGCAGCCGCGCCCGCACCCCGACCACGGGCGCAGGGCGCCCGAGCCGGGTGGTGGCTCGGAGCGAGCGTGCGTTGTCGACCGCCACGCCGACGTTGGTGACGAACAGGGTCGGGCCCCAGAAGCCCCTCCGCAGCGTCCGGTCCTGGTGCGACCGCCCGACGGCGCGGCCGCAGTCGCGACACAGTGTCGAGCGGAAGGAGTACCGCCGGCGGGAGAACAGCGCGCCTTCCTGGTACCGGAAGGTGACCGACGCCGCGGGCGCGTGACCGCACATCGAGCACTCGTCCCGTCCGGGACGCCGGAGGTCTCGCGGCTTCCAGCCACCACTGCGGCGCGCCTCGCGTTGGGACGAGATCGACCAGTACGCGTGGTTCACCCGCGCCATCAGCACGCCGTACCGCTCACGCTCCTCGGGGGTGGAGCCGGGGTGGACGTCGGGATGGAACGAGCGCGCGAGCCGGCGGTACGCCCGCGTGACCTCCTCGGGCGTCGCGTCGGGAGAGACTCCCAGCGTCTCGTGCGCGTCCATCACCCGCCTCCCGCTTCCCGGTCGCGACGCTACCCGGCGACGTTCGCCGAGCTCGGGGCCGCGACGGCCGCGGAGGGGGGCGGCGGATCAGGTGTGGAGGCTGGCCAGCTCGACCATCCGGGTGAACCCGGGAATGGTCCGGTCGAGCTCGGAGAAGGTGCCGTCCGCGACCAACTTGCCCTGTTCGAGGTAGAGCAGCCGGTCGCACCGACGGACGGTGCTGAGCCGGTGGGCGATGGTGATCGTGGTCAGCTGGCCCTTGAAGCTCTCGAGCACTTCGGTGAGCTTGAACTCCGTCTCGTTGTCGAGCGCCGACGTGGCCTCGTCGAACATGAGGATCTTCGGGCTGTGGTAGAGCGCGCGGGCGACCCCGAGCCGCTGGCGCTGGCCACCGGACAGCTGGACCCCGGCTTCACCGATGGTCTCGTCGAGGCCGTCGGGCAGTTCCTTCACCACGTCGGCCAGCTGCGACAGCTCGAGCACGCGCCAGACCTGCGCGTCGTCGATGTCGGGGTCGGGGACCCCGAACGCGACGTTGGCGCGCACGGTGGCGTCGAACAGGATGATCGACTGCGGGACGTACCCGATGCTGCTCTGCCATTGCCGGCGGACGGTGTCGATCGGCCAGCCGTCGACGAGGATCTCGCCCTGATCAGGCTCCAGCAATCCCAGGAGGACGTCGACCAGCGTGCTCTTCCCCGCGCCGGAACCGCCGACGAGCCCGATGGCCTCGCCCTCCTCGATCGAGAACGTGACGCTGTCGAGGACCGGAACGCCCGGCACGTAGGCGAAGCTCACGTCCCGCAGTGCCAGCCGGGGACGCAGCGACTCGACCTGCACCTGCTCGCGGGTCTGGAGCGCCGCGTCCACCTCCTCGCGCTCCGACAGCTCCAGGTCCTCCCGCAGCTGGTCGAGCGAGGGCATCGTCGCCCGCGCCTGCGAGATGGCGAAGACCACCTTGTTGAGCGGTGCCAGCATGCGGAAGCCGCCGGCGAGGAACACCGCGACGGTGGCGGTGGCGGCGTTCACCGACTCGGTCGAGAACGCGACCAGCGCGATCACCGCGGCGGCGCCCATCATCGCCAGCTCGAGCACGTAGCGCGGCGTGACGCCGGAGAGCACGACTGTGCGGTACGGGCCGATGAGCCGCTGACGGATGCCGGAGACCTCATCGGCGAAGTACTTCTCCGCGCCCCGCACCTTGACGTCCTTCACGGCCGACAACGACTGGTGCATGGCCTGGAACTCGAGCGCCTGCTTCTCGTGGATGGTCTTCGACGCCTTGGTGATGAAGTGTTGCGCGATCCGCTGATACCCGATGGTCACGACCGCGAAGTAGACCGCCGCCGCGGCCGCGATGGGCAGGTTCGACACTGCGAGGATCACACCGACGAACGCCACGGAGAACACGTCGGCGACCGCGTTGAAGGCTGACACCAGGGTCATACGGAAGATCTGTGGCAGTGAGATCGTGAGCGTGCGCACGAACTCGTTGGAGTTCCGGTTGAGGTGCTCGTTGTAGGGCGCGCTCAGGTAGGTGCCCATCAACCGGTGGAGCATCAACGATTCCTCGGCCAACGCGAACGTCGTACACCAGCGGATCACGCCGACGGCAGCGAAGCTCTTGACGATGTAGACCCCGACCACGATGACGGCGAGGGTGAGCGCGAGATCGGACGACGACGGGTTGCCGAAGAAGTCGCTGGCCGCGTTCACGGGGCTCGTGTCGGCGCTCAGGTTCGACGACGTCAGGAGCTGCATCAGCGGGATCAGCGCGATGAACGCCGCCGCCTCCAGGACCGCCAGGAACAGCATGGCCCCGGTCGCGACCGCGACCCGCCACTTCGTCTGCCGATCCAGCAGAGGGAACAGACCCTTGAAGAAGACGATCATCGGGCAACCGCCAGCGAGAGCATGAGTCCTTCCGCGGCGACGATCCGGGGGGTACCTGCCTTGCCCGCGGACGGTGGAACGTCGCCCTCCACAGTCCGCGTCTGCCTATCGAACTGATGCGATCGTCACTTGAGCCGCTCGCCCAGTCCCCAGGGTGTCATTGCCTTCGCACCACTCAGAGTAACCGGTGGGAGATTTGGCGCCACGACGCGGGAGGATCCGCCGGAGGCCGCGGCGAGCCACTGGTCCCATCGGGTCGTTGCACCCGTCGATGAGCCGCCGATCCTCCGCCCGGCGCGAGCCGGTCGAGGTGGGTACGCCAGATCAGGTCGTGGCGGGTACCGGAGGAGCGGAGGCGCGCCGTCGCGACCGGTTCACCGATCGACGGGCGGCCCGGTACGAGATGCGAGCCCGATCGGAGAGCTGCCGGGCCCGGGAGCGCTCGTCGACCTTGAACTTGACGACCCACGCCAGCCGGTCCCTGTCGGTGCAGTTCGGGCCGGTGGAGTGCAGGGTGCGCTGGGTGTGCACGGTGAAGGCGCCGGCGACGAGCGGGCAGAGGACCATCTCCTCCTCGGGGACACCGAGGGCTTCGAGGGCGTCGGGTCCCTTGGAGACGTGCGCGAGCTCCGATCGATGGCTGTACGGGATGAAGCGCATGCAGCCGTTGCGCTCGTCCACGTCGACCAGGGGCACCCAGAAGTTCACCGTGGTGGCGGTGTCGGCGGGGTTGAACGCGTAGTCCTGGTGCCAGGGGGTCACCCCGGAGCTCCCGGCCGGCTTCACGATGGCGTGGTCGAAGCTGATCGTGGCGCGCGCGCCGAGGAGCTCCTGGGCCACCGAGCGCAGCGCCCAGTACGACGAGGTGAACCGGATGCGCGGCTCGACCTCGGCGGTGAAGATGACCTCGGGGATGGACGCGCGCTCTTCGAACACCCGATTGCCGAGGTCGTGGACCCACTCCGGGGGGATGGCGTCGAGATCGTCGAACAGCGGGTCGATCAGCGCGCGCAGGCGCCGGATCTGCTCCGCCCGGAGCAACGCGCGGTTCACCGCGAGGTACCCCTCGGACCGGAACCGTTCGATCTCATCCGCCGAAAGCATCGCTGACCCCCCGCCGTCCCTTCTGCGCCGCTGATCCCCCGCCCTCCGGGTGGCCCGCCGCTCACCCGAACTCTACTTCGCATCCCGGCGTCTGATCCCAGCGGGCGGTCAGGCGGGGCCCGGGGGTGCGGTACGATGCCCGCCGCCACGGCAACGGTGGCGTCGTTTCCAGTGGCGACGGACCGTTCGAGGCCTTCCGGTGATGTCGCAGGGACGTCACCCCCGTCCGAGAGTGCACACGTCATGACCGCGCCACCGAGCAGAGCCGCCGTCACGACGGTGGTCCCGACGCACAACCGTCGGTCGGTGCTGCCGATCACGCTGCGGTCCGTGCTGGCCCAGCAGGACGTCGAGCTCGAGGTCGTGGTCGTCGACGACGGTTCGAGCGACGGCACCGGAGGGTGGCTCGAGGAGCACGACGATGCGAGGCTCCGCGTCGTGCGGCACGACGAGCCCCGCGGTGTGGCCGCGGCCCGCGCCGCCGGGGTCGAGGCGACGACCACTCCGTACGTCGCGTTCTGCGACGACGACGACGTGTGGGCGCCCGACAAGCTCGCGCGTCAGTTCGACGCGCTCGAGCACGATCCCGCGGCCAGATGGAGCTGCACCTCGTCGATGTCGTTCGTGGTCGCGGGCCCGGGCGAGGTCGAGCTGGTGCACTACCAGGAGACGCCGACCGCCGAGGAGGCGCTGCCGCGGTTGCTCGGCTACAACGCCGTCCCCGGCGGTGGGTCGTCCGTCCTGGCCGACACCGCGCTGGTGAGGGATGCCGGCGGCTTCAGGACGGGGATGGCCGAGGACTGGGACATGTGGGTGAGGCTCGCGCTGGCGGCTCCCGTCGCGCCGGTCGCGCGGCCGCTCTGCGGGTACCGCGTGTGGCGGAGCGCCAACAGCTCTCGCTCGTACGACCTGCAGGCCATGCAGGCCGGGATCGACGCGGTGCGCGATCGGTACGCGGACGAAGCGCGCGACCTGGGCGTCGATCAGCGCGCCCTGTTCGAAGACGCCCACCTCGCGAAGATCGCGCTGCGGGGTGGGCTCCGTCGCGAGTCCTTCGTGCGCTACGCGAACCTCGCCCGTCGCGACCCGAAGAAGCTGGTGTGGGCGTTCGCCGCGCTCGTGTCACCGGCCGCGGTGGACCGGGCGACGGATCACCGAGCCGCTCGCTCGGTGCCGGCGGCGCGGCGTGACGAGGTGCTCCAGTGGCTCCCGCCGCTGCTCTTCGACACACCCCTCAGCTGACGCGCGCCCCCGGGGCCTCGGCGAAGAGTCGCGCGATGGCCGGGCCGATGCGGTGGATGTCGAACTCGGCGAGCACGCGCTCTCGCCCGGCCTTCGCGAGCGAAGCGCGCAGCTCGGGAGCGTCGAGGAGCCGTTCGATCGCGTCGGCGAGCAGATCCGACCGGCCCGGGGGCACGAGCACACCGGTGACCCCGTCTTCCACCAGCTCGGGAATCCCGTTGACCGGGGTCGTGACGACGGGAACGCCCGAGCCCATGGCCTCCATCAGCACGACCGGCAGACCCTCGATGAAGGTGGGGAGGCAGAACAGCTGGGCGTCGCGGTAATACCCCGCGATCTCGTCCTGCCCGATCGCGCCGGCGAGTCGGACCGTGTCGCCGAGCCCGCGCTCGGAGATGCGCGCCTCGACGGCCGTCCGGAACGGCCCCGTGCCCACGAACACGGCGGTGACCTCGACCTCGCGGTGGCGGAGCTCGGCCAGCGCATCGAGGAGGACGAGGTGCCCCTTCTCGGCGTCGAGCCGGCCGACGCAGAGGACGCTGGTCGACCGGGGCGCGTCGGCGTCCGAGGGCACGAAGGCCTCGGGATCGATCCCGCAGTGCTCAACCCGCAGCTTCGGCCAGTGCTCGGGACCGACCTGGCGCATGAGCTGCGAGCGGGTGAAGTCGCTGATGCAGATGACGAAGGCGGCGTCCTGCACCTTCTCCCGCAGGTGATGGTCCTCCTCGGCAACGAACTCGTGCCACCCGTGGATCGTCATGCTCCACGACCAGGGCGTCTCGCCCGGTCGGCGGCTTCGGTTGCCGAACGACGACGCCAGCAGCGCGAGGTCGCTCGGCGCGCTCGCGAAGTGGGCGTGGACGTGCCGGACGGCGTTGCGCTCGCAGAGGCGCCAGAGCACCATCGCCTCGACGAAGTAGAAGGCCTGCCACACGATGTCGCGGGCGTCGGTGCGTCCGAGGCGCACGGCCTGGAAGAAGGTCGCGAGGAAGGCACCGGGCCAACGCAGGAACGGGAGCACGATCGCGTGGAACAGCGTGAACGACGAGACCGGGCGGATGGCTGCGGTCTCCTCGCGAGCGACCCGATCCGCGGCCGACAGCACGTCTCCGGTCGAGGCCTTCCGGAGCGCGACCGGGATCACCTCGACGCCGGCGGCCCGCACCGCGGCGATCTCGCGCTGGATGAAGGTGTGCGAGGTGAGCGGGTAGCGGTTGATCATGTAGCAGACCCGCATGGGCGACCCGGGCGGCGGTGACGAATCCATGGCGGACGCAGCGTAGAGGCCCCGCACGACCTTCCGGACGAACCGGGCCCGGCGCGGATCTGCCCGTCGAGCCACGGATTAACGTATCGGTTCGCGTTCGAGCCGCCGCGCCTGCTCGAGCGGATGCTCAGGACCGGACCGAGGGACGCTGGCCGCCCCTCCGCCGGCCGGGAGGATCGACGGGGCACGAGGGCGTCGAGGAACCGGTGCGCACATGACCACTGAAGCCGCAAAGTTCGGCGAGCCACGCGTGTCGGTGATCATCCCGACGCGCTCCCGACCGGACTCCCTCCGTCGGTGCGTCGACAGCGTCCTCGCCGCCGGCCACGACTCGTTCGAATGTGTCGTCGTCGAGCAGAGCGACGAGCTCACGGCGCTCCCGGGCGACGACCGCCTCCAGCACCTGCCGAGCGCGACCACGGGGAAGTCGGCGGCACTCAACGTCGGCATCGCGACCGCCCGCGGCGACCTCCTGGTCTTCACCGACGACGACTGCACCGTCCCGGCCGACTGGATCTCGAAGGCCGAGACGCTGTTCTGCGAGCATCCCGACGTCTCGCTCGCGTTCGGCGACCTCGAGGCGTGCCCCCACGATGCGACGCGATCCTTCGTGCCCATCGCGCAGATGGGCCGGTTCGAGATCGTCGAGGGACGCAACTCGGTGCACGCGCGGGGTGGGGCGGGAGCGAACCTCCTGGCCCGGAGCTCCTTGTTCACCACCATCGGCGGGTTCGACGAGGAGATCGGACCGGGCAGCCGGTTCCGGGCGTGCGAGGAGTTCGACCTCTACTACCGGACCCTGGCCGTGGGCTGTCGCGTGGCTCGGGACCCGGGCGTCACCGTCGTGCACTGGGGGGCCCGGGAGTTCGCCGACGGCGCGGCCGAGCGGCTCCAGTGCGACTACGAGTACGGCGAAGGCGCGGTGCTGGGCAAGCACCTACGGCTCGGCGACTGGCGGCTCGGCCGGGCAGCCTTCCAGATCGTCGGCGGGGGGGTACGGCACCTGGGCCGCACGGCGTTCGGCGGCCCTTCACACGAGCGGGACCGGGCACGCAGCCGCCTCCACGGCTTCGCCGACGGGGTGCGGGCACCGGTTGACCGGCGGCGACGGGTGTTCAAGAACGCCTGAGATCCGTCGATCAAACCAAGTGTCGGCATACTGGAGGAGCGTCCGCCGCAGGAGACGGGGCGGGCGCCTGGGGACGAGGCAGGCAATCGGGTGGACTCGAAATCGCTGGTGACGGTAACGATCCCTTCGTACAACTATGTGCAGTACCTGCGCGAATGCGTCGAGAGTGCAGCCAACCAAGAGGGCGTCGACGTCGACGTCGTGATCGTCGAGAACGCCTCGACCGACGGCTCGCGTGACCTGGCGCGCTGCCTGGCCGAGGAGCACGACAACGTCCGGTTGGTGGGGCACGCCGAGAACTTCGGCATCATCTGCTCGCTCAACCGCTGCCGTGACGAGGTGCGCGGCGAGTACACGGTGCTGCTGTGCGCCGACGACTGCTTGACCCCGGGCTCACTCCGGCGTTCCGTCGAGTTCATGGATGCCCACCGGTGGATCGGGCTCTCGTACGGGCCGGTCGTGAACTTCGGGCGCCTCGACGAGGTGGGCCCGGAACAGCTCGACATCCCCGAACGGGCGCCGATCATCTACACCGGGACCGACTGGATCCGCCGGTGCACCCGGACGGGCACGGCGCCGATCCACACGCCCGAGGCCCTGATGCGCTCCTCGACGCTGGCGCGCGCCGGGCGGCTCGACCCCGCGTGCCCCAAGACGAGCGACGTCAACATGTGGCTGCGCATGGCCGCCTACGACGACATCGCCTACCTCCCCGGGCCGCCGCTGGCGCTGTTCCGGCGGCACGAGAGCAACGACTCGGCGCAGTACACGAGCGTGGAGGACCTCGAGCACCGATGGCGCGCGTTCGAGCGCTTCTTCGAGGTCGTCCCCGATCGGCCCGAGCGACCGGAATGGGAAGCGTCGGTTCGCCGGTCGCTGGCGAGCGAGGCCCGCTCGCTGGCGGCACGCGCCTGGCTGCACTCGGACCGAGAAGGGTTCGATGCCGACCAGGTGGACCAGCTGCTCGAGTTCGCGAGCTCCATCCATCCGGACGGAGCGCGGCTCACCGAGTACGGGACGAGGATCCGGCACACGCTGGGCGCGAAGGCGACCCGCACGCTCCTCATCCCCAAGCGCGCGGTGAATCGCTACCAGCGCGCTGCCGGTTGGAAGAGAATTCGGCGCCGGGGTGTCTGAGCGCCGCGCGAGAACAGGGAGCCC
This sequence comes from uncultured Actinomycetes bacterium, assembly GCA_963819475.1. Taxonomy (GTDB): domain Bacteria; phylum Actinomycetota; class Acidimicrobiia; order IMCC26256; family DASPTH01; genus DASUAS01. The sequence goes on along the minus strand of CAWFWE010000004.1, from coordinate 543,473 downwards.
TGTGCAATGTCGACACTGACCATCTCCAGTGAGGACAGCATCTCCGACGGCGAGCGGCGCGGTCGCCTCTACGCGGGCGAGATCTTCGATCTCCCGCCCCACGACGCGCTCCGGCAGCTCGGTGACTTCGCGTGGGAGATGATCACCGAGGCCTTCGGCGACCTCGACCCCGCGATCGCGCACGAGCAGCTCCCGGTCGAGGAGTACGTGAAGATCCTCGGGCCCCTGAAGACTGGCTTCACCCATCACGAGCGGTCGAAGGAGCTCCTCAGCGCTGCACTCGCCGACCTCGGGTGCGACGCGACCGAGACCTACTTCGATCTCCCGAAGCTCCGCATCGTGACCCCGGCCGAGTACCTGACTGCGGGCCTCGGCTACAACTACAAGCCGCACCGCGACACCTGGTACGCGGCGCCCCAGTGCCAGGTGAATTGGTGGTCGCCCATCCGCGGTCTCACCGACCAGAGCTGCATGGCCTTCCACCCCGAGTTCTGGTGTCGCGCGGGCACCAACACGAGCGGCGACTTCGACGCCTACGAGTGGAACCGGTCCGGGCGGCGTGACGCGGCGACGTACGTGAAGAGCGACCCGCGGCCGCACCCCCGGCTCCTTGTCGACGCCGGGCTCGAGATCCGCCTCGTCGGCGAGCCCGGCTCGGTGATCGTGTTCTCCGGTGCCCAGCTCCATTCGACCGTCCCGAACACCTCCGGCGGCACACGCTTCAGCGTCGACTTCCGCACCGTGAACCTGCAGGACCTCCGCGCCGAGACCGGGCCGCCCAACGTCGACTCGGAGTCGACCGGTACGACGCTGTACGACTTCTCCCGGATGTTCACCTACGAGCCGGTGCCCGACGACGTGATCGCCCAGTACGACCGGGGCGGGAGCGCGGAGGGCTTGCTGGTGTTCGACCCCGCCGCGCTGGAAGGCTGAGTCTCGGTCGTCAGTCGACGACCGAGACCTCCGGGATCGGGAACACGAACCGGCCGCCCCAGTCCCTGATCGCGCCCATGTCCTCGATGATCTCGTCCCTGAGGTTCCACGGCAGGACCAGGAGGTAGTCGGGCTTCGCCTCAAAGACGCGCTCGGGAGCGAAGATCGGGATGCGGGTGCCCGGGAGGGCGAAGCCCTGCTTGTGCGGGCTGCGGTCGACGGTGAAGTCGATGATGTCGGTGCCCACGCCGGCGTAGTTCAGCAGCGTGTTGCCCTTCGCCGGTGCACCGTAGGCAGCGATGGTGGCGCCGCTCTCCTTCGCGTCGAGCAGGAAGCGCAGCAGCGTCCGCTTGGTCCGCCGCACCTGCTCGGGGAAGTTCGCGTAGCCGCTGAGCCGGTCGAGTCCCGCCGCGCGTTCGACGGCGAGGAGCTGCTGCGCCCGGTCGGTCATCGTGTGCGCCGGGTTCGGCGCGTGGCACCCATAGATGCGCAACGACCCGCCGTGGGTCGGGATCTCCTCGACGTCGAAGAGGCGCACGCCGTGGTGCGCGAAGACGGCCGAGACCGTGAGGAACGAGAAGTACGAGAAGTGCTCGTGGTAGATGGTGTCGAACTGGTTGTGCCGCATGAGCTGGAGCAGATGCGGGAACTCCATGGTGATGACGCCGTCGTCGGAGAGCAGCGTGGCCATGCCGGCGACGAAGTCGTTGAGGTCGGGCACGTGCGCGAGCACGTTGTTTCCGAGCAGCAGGTCGGCGGTCGTGCCGTCCTCGCGAAGCCGAGTCGCGAGCTCGGTGCCGAAGAACTCGACCAGCGTCGGGATCCCCCGCTCCTGCGCCGCCGCCGCGACGTTGGCCGCGGGCTCGATGCCGAGAACCGGCAGCTCGCGTTCGACGAAGTACTGCAGGAGGTAGCCGTCGTTGCTGGCGATCTCGACGATCTGGTTCGACGGCCCGAGTTCGAAGCGCGCCGACGTCTGCTCGACGTACGCGCGCGCGTGCTCCAACCAGCTCCGCGAGAACGACGAGAAGTACGCGTAGTCGCCGAAGATCTGCTCGGGGGTCTCGAACTCGGCGAGCTGCACGAGGTAGCACTCGGAGCACACATACGCGTGCAGTGGATAGAAGCGCTCGCCCTGGTCGAGCCGGTCGGCGCTCACGTAGGAGTTGGCGAGCGGCGACAGGCCGAGGTCGCAGAACGACTCGGTGAGGGCGGCGCCGCAGAATCGGCAGGTGGCGGAGGTGCTCATTCGGACCAGATCTTCCATGGTGCGGCGTTGTCGTCCCAGAGTCGCTCGAGGAAGATCTTGTCCCAGAGCGTGTCCATCCCGTACCAGAAGCCGTGATGCTGGTACGCCATCAGCTCACCGTCCTGCGAGAGGCGCTCGAGCGGCGCGCGCTCGAAGACGGTGTCGTCGTCGTCGAGGTAGTCGAACACCTTCGAGGACGCCGCGAAGAAGCCGCCGTTGACCCAGCCGCTGCTGCCGTGCGGCTTCTCCTCGAACCGCACGTCGTCGGCATCGAAGGTCAGCGCGCCGTACCGGCCCGGTGGCTGGACCGCGGTGACCGTGACCGCCCGACGATGGCTCTCGTGCCAATCGACGACCTTCGCGATGTCGAGGTCGATGAGGCCGTCGCCGTAGGTGAAGCAGAAATTCTCTCCCGCGAGGTGCGGCTGCGCCCGGAGCAGACGACCACCGGTCATCGTCTCCGCGCCGGTGTCGAGCAGCGTCACCCGCCACGGCTCGGCGCTGTTCTGCAGCACCTCCACCGCGTTGTTCGACAGGTCGATGGTCACGTCGGACTGGTGGAGGAAGTAGTTCGCGAAGTACTCCTTGACCATGTAGCCCTTGTATCCGAGCAGCACCACGAAGTCGTGGATGCCGGCGGCGGAGTAGATCTTCATGATGTGCCAGAGGATCGGCTTGCCCCCGATCTCGACCATCGGCTTGGGGCGGCTCTGCGACTCCTCGCTGATCCGCGTCCCGCGCCCGCCGGCGAGGATCACCGCTTTCATGAGTTCACCGTCTTCGTCGTCAAGGCAACCGCCTCCGTCCCGCCCAGGATGGATACGAGTGCTTCACAGACCCGATCAACGTCGTCCTCGGTCAGCATCAGCGCGGACGGCAGGTTCACCGAACGCGAGCTCAGGTCGTAGGCGACTGCGTTCCGTCCCCGGGCCTCGAGCGCGGTCGCGTAGCCGTCGAACGCGGGGAGGGAGCTCAGGGGCGGGAAGAACGGACGGGAGTCGATGTCGGCGTCGTCGAGCCGCGCCATCAGATCGCGTGTCTCGAGCCCGTACCCGGGATCGACCACCACCGTCACCATCCAGTAGGTGTTGTGCATCCCGGGCACGCTCGGGTTGAGCGCGAGCCCGGGTACGTCGCGCAGGCGCGCTTCGTACCAACCGAAGATCTGCCGCTTGCGCGCCAGGAGGTCGTCGATCCGCTGCAGCTGCGCCCGGCCGAACGCGGCCTGCAGGCTGCTCATCCTGTACTTGTAGCCCAGCTCTTCGGTGACGAAGAACCGGTGGTCGTTCGGTCGGCGACCGTGGTCGCGCAGCCGGGACGCGCGCGCGAAGAGGTCGTCCCTGTCGGTGACGAGCATGCCACCCTCACCGGTGGTGAGCGTCTTGGTGCCGTGGAAGCTGAACACGGCGACGTCGCCGAGCGTGCCGGCCGGCTGGCCCCGCCAGCTCGAGCCGATGGCCTGCGCGGCGTCCTCCAGGACGGGGACGGGTCGGTCGCCGAGTACCGCCTGCAACGCGTCCATGTCGGGGGTGCCGCCGTAGAGGTCGACGGTGACGACGGCCCGGGTGCGCGGCGAGAGGCAGCGCTCGAGCGATTCGGCCGCGATCCCCCATGTGAACGGGTCGGCATCGGCGAACACCGGGACGGCACCGAGGTAGGCGAGGGGTGCCGCGGTGGCCACCCAGGTGGCCTCGGGCACGATCACCTCGTCGCCGGGCCGGAGATCGAGGGCCAGCATCGCGAGGTGCAGCGCGGAGGTGCCGTGCGGCACCGCGGCCGCGTGGGCGAGGCCGAGGTAGTCGGCGAACTCGCGCTCGAACAGCCCGACCGATTTGCCCGCTTCGCGGTACCAGTCGTTGGCAGCCGCGTCCGCGACGTACTGCACCTCGAGCTCGGTCACCCAGGGGCCCGCCACGGGAATACGGTCGCGACTCACGCAGAAAGGTTATCGACCGGCTCCAGGGCCCCTTGACGGCCGGTTCGCACCGTGGCGCGAATCCACGCTCAGGTCCACCGCAGCGCGTCGTCGAGCTCGTGCTGCTGGAGCCGGCGCTGGATGGTCCGCAAGCGGTGGTACTGCGAGCCGTCGAACTCCTCCCACGTCAGCCCGGCGCCGGAGTAGGCGCCGTACAGCTGCTCGATGCCCCGTCGCAGGGTCCACTCGGGTGCATAGCCCGGCAGCTGCGTCTCGATCTTCGAGAAGTCGACCTGGTAGTCGCGGGCGTCGGCGGAGGCACCCTCGGCGAATGCCACCTCACATCCCGGCACGACCTCGGCCACCTGGTTGGCGATGTCACGGATCCGGTAGTTCTCGCCGGTCCGGCCCACGTTGAAGGCCTGGTCGTGCACCGCGTCGCGTGGGGCGACGAGCGCTTGCTCGAAGGCGTGCGAGATGTCGAAGACGTGCACCAACGGGCGCCACGGGGTGCCGTCGCTCTGGAGCAGCACCTTGCCCGTCGTCACCGCGTGGCCCACCAGGTTGTTGACCACGATGTCGGCGCGGAGCCGACGCGACGCCCCGAACGCGGTCGCGTTCCGCAGGTAGACGGGGGTGAAGGTCTCGTCGGCGAGCTTCGAGAGCGCCTGCTCGACCCGCACCTTCGACTCGCCGTAGGGCGTGACCGGGTTGAACGCCGCGTTCTCGTCGAGCAGCTCGCCTCCTCCGGCGCCGTAGAGGCTGCACGACGAGGAGAACAGGAACCGGGGCACGCCCACCTGCTTCGCCGCGGTCGCGAGCCGCACCGACGCGTGGAGGTTGATGTCGTAGGTGAGGTCGGGGTTCAGGTCCGACAGTGGGTCGTTCGAGAGCGCGGCGAGGTGGATGACGGCGTCGAAGCCCTCGAGCTCCTCGGGCTCGACGTCGCGCAGGTCGGTCCGCAGGTTGGGTACGTCGTCGGGCGGCGCGACGAAGTCGCAGTCCGCGAAGTAGTCGACGTCGAGCCCGACGACGTCGTGGCCCGCCGCCAGCAGCCTCGAGGTCATCTCGACCCCGAGGTACCCGAGGTGCCCGGTGACGAGCAGCTTCATCGCGACGTGAGCCTGGACGAGCGGTGATCCACGCCGGGGAGTGTACGACGTCGCGCCCAGGGTGGCGGAAGCGGGTGGCCGGCCGGGTACCGTGATCCCGTGTCCGCGGCGCCCGATCCTCGTTCTGCGCCCGCCCCGACGCCGGTCTCGGTCATCATCCCCGCGCACAACGAGGAAGCGGTGATCGCCCGCTGCCTCGACGCGCTCACCCGCGATGCCGAGCCCGGGGAGCTCGAGGTCGTCGTCGTGTGCAACGGTTGCCGCGACCGCACCGCCGCCGTGGCGCGCGAGGCGCTGCCGGTGGCGACCGTGGTCGAGCTCGCGGTCGCCTCGAAGTCGGCTGCGCTCAACGCGGGCGACGAGCACGCCACGCGCTTCCCGCGCCTGTACCTGGACGCCGACATCGAGCTCCCGATCGGCGTCCTCCGGGCGACCGTGCAGGCGCTGGCGTCGCCGGGGGTGCTGTGCGCGGCACCGGCGCCCGCGTTCGAGCTCGAAGGCCGACCGCGGCTGGTCCGCGCCTACTACGAGATGTGGCAGCAGCTGCCCTACCTCACCGAGGAGATGGTGGGCACGGGCGTGTACGCGCTCTCCGAGCCGGGCCGCCGCCGCTTCGACCGGTTTCCCGACCTCACCGCCGACGATCAATTCGTCCTCCAACAGTTCGCCCCGGCCGAGCGGCGGTCGCTGGGCGACCAGCACTTCGTCGTGCACACGCCCACGACGCTGACGGGCCTGGTCGCCATCCGACGGCGGGCCTACCGGGGTGCGTCCGAGCTCGAGGCCTCGGGCCGGGCCCCGCACGGGCGGGCGACCGGGGCCGGGCGCCGGCTGCTCCAGTTGGCGTCTTCGCCACGGAACTGGTTCCCAATGGCCGTCTTCGTGACCATCTCGGCGTTCGCCAAGCTCCGGGCCCGCTTCGGGGGTGGCCGCGCTTGGGAGCGGGACGACTCGGCCCGCCAAGTGGCCGAGGGGCCGCGGGTCCGCTGAGGCAAGAGTTCTACTAACGTGGTTCGTCTACGTGCCGATAGTGAGCTTGGCCGCATTGAGTGGCCGGGCTGTCTCGAACGCTGTCTGACGGCTCGCGTCACCATCGGAAGCACTGGGAGCAGGAGTTGGCGAAAGACCTGACCGACCCGGCGGTCGAGTCCGACGACATGAACGACGTTGCCGTGCGGAACGGCTCCTCCGACGCGATCGATCACCTCGTCGATGACTCGGTCGAGCTGGACGTACCGTCGGAACCCGTCCAGACGTTCGTCGTCCGGCACGCGCGCCCGTACGAATCACCTGGTCGATCGGCCCGGAACCACTGGCAGCTCATCACCGTCTTCTGCCTCCTCGGCGTCCTGCTCGGCGCCGCGTTCGCCTTCGTGCGCTCGCCGACCTACACGGCCGAGCAGCGTCTCGTCGTCGGCAAGACCGCGCAGCTCAGCAACCTCGCGTCGGTGCCCGGGCTCGACGTGGCGGGCCAGAGCCTCGCGTCCGCGTACAGCCGGCTGGTCGACACCGACGAGGTGCACGCCGGGACGGCCAAGAAGCTCGGCGGCGTGCTGAACGGCAGCATCTCGGCATCGCCGATCCCCGACTCCCCTGTCGTGCGTCTCGACGCCAGCGCGCCGAGCGAGGTAGGGGCGCTCGCGGTGGCAAAGGCGGCCTCCGCCGCGCTCGTCGACGCGGTGAACGACCTCAACAACCAGCAGAACAAGGCGGCGAACGCGATCCTCAAGCAGTTCAACGAGGCAAACGCGACCGTCATCGCCAGCCAGACCCAGATCAACCGGTTGCAGGCCAGCTTGGCGGCCCAGCCCAACCAGGCGGCGCAGGACGCGGTACAGGCGCAAATCGATGAGGAGCAGGCCAAGCACGACGAGGCGAAGGTCCACGCGGACGCGCTCGGCAGTGCGTACTCCGGCGTGTTCGACCCCACCGCGATCAACTCGCAGATCATCCAGCCGGCGGGCGCGCCGGTGGCCACCGGGAGCAACCGTCGCTCCACGCTGGAGGCGGGCGTCCTGATCGGCCTCGTCGCCGGCGGCCTCCTCGGCCTTGGCCTCGCGGCGTGGATCGACCTCCGGGCGCGCAAGGCGCAATGACCGGCGCGCCGCCCGCCGCGGCGACCCCGACCCTCCCCAGCCCACCCGTCGACCGTCACCCGGCGCGCGAGCACCTGCCGGCAGCCACCTGGCTCCTGTCGTTCGCCATCGCCGCCGAGATCTTCTCGGGCAACTGGGGTGTCCTCGGCATCCCCGCCGCGCTCGACCGGGTCTTCCTCGTCCTCGGCCTCGCCGCCCTCGTCCTCGGCGGGTTGCGCGCGGTCTCCGATCGCACCCTGCGCCTCCGGCCGCTGCACCTGGTGCTGCTGGTCGCCGCCACGTTCGCCACCGCGTCGTCGATCGCCGCGCACACGTTCGACGTGCCGAGTGCGCGGTTCGCGTTGCTGGACCGCTTCGGGCTCGTCCCCTTCCTGATGTTCTGCCTCGCGCCCCTGGTGTTCCGTTCGGACCGCCAGCGACGGTTCCTGCTCGGCGTGTTGATCGCGGTGGGCGCGTACATCGGGATCGTGAACTTCCTCGAAGGCGTCGGTCTCAACAACCTCGTGGTCCCCAACTACATCGTCAACCCGAACGTCGGCCTCCACTTCGGCCGCGCCCGGGGCCCGTTCGTCGAGGCGGTCGCCGACGGCCTCTCGCTCTACATGTGCGCGGTCGCAGCGGCCATCGGGCTCGCCGTCTGGCGGAAGCCGCGGATTCGCTTCGTGTGCTTCGCCGTGATCGTGCTCGCCGGGCTCGGCATCCTCTTCACCCTCACCCGCGCGGTGTGGATCGGTGCAGTCGCCGGGAGTCTCGCCGCCCTGCTCACCGTGCCCCGCATGCGCCGCTACATCCTGCCGGGCATCATCGTCGGCGTCATCGGCGTGTACGCCGCACTCGCGCTCGTCCCCGAGCTCTCGGAGAAGGCCAGCGACCGGATCGAGTCGAAGTCGCCGGTCTGGGACCGCTACAACACCAACGCCGCGGCCCTGCGCATGGTCGAGGCCCGGCCGATCTTGGGGTTCGGCTGGCAGACGTTCGGGGCCAAGGGGCCCGACTACATGCGCCAGGCCGACGCCTACCCACTCACCGGCGCCGGGCTCGAGGTGCACAACGTGTTCCTGTCGCACCTCGCCGAGCTCGGGATCGTGGGCGCCGCGGTGTGGTGCGTCGCGCTCTTCGGCGCCGTGGGCGGCGCGATCGTCCGGCGGGGCCCGCCAGAGCTGTACCCGTGGCGGATCGGCCTCCTTGCCGTGTTCATCTGCTTCCTCATCGTCGGGAACCTCGGGCCGCTGAGCTACCCGTTCCCGAACGTGCTGCTCTGGACGTGGGCGGGGATCGCCGGCGCGGAATTCTTCCTGGCTCCGCGCCGCGGCTCGAAGGCGCTCGACGGTGACGACGTCCCGCAATCCGTGCATGCGGCGAGTGGCGAGGTCACCGCGCGCGAGATGTCGCAGGGAGCCGGCGACACCAGTCACCCGAAGGAGAAATCCACCCCGGAGCCGATAGCCTGACCCGATCGGATGGTTCCCCTCCGGACGGGCGGCGGTGCAGATCTCCACCAGCGAACCCCGAGTACGCCACGACTCGGTTGACGTCAGGACGACGCGCGCCGAACGCCGACGCGCCGAGCACCGTCGCCGCGCGGTCGCGCTCGGCGCCGCGGCCCTGGTCGTGCTCGCGGTGGTGGCGGTGCTCTTCGTCGAGACCGGATCGGAGTCGACGTCGACCCGCACCCAGTCGACCAACCCTCCCCGCCCGACGACCAGCGCCGCGCCCACCACCGCGCCCACCGGCGTGGCGCTCGGCACCGGCGGCGTGACGCCATTCAGCGCGAACAGCTTCTGGAACACGCCGCTGGGCGTCGACGCCGCGGTGGCACCCGACTCCGAGCAGCTCGTGAACTCGTTCAACCAGCAGTGGCGCGACAACTACGGCACGGTCGGGATCAACACCGACGACTTCAGCATGCCGATCTACCGGGTGCCGGCGGGCCAGGCGACGGTAGCGGTCTCCATCGCCACTGGCTGCAATTCGGATGCCGGACTGCTCGCGCAGATCGCCGCGGTCCCCATCCCGGCGAACGCGCAGCCGGCGAACGGCACCGATCACTCCCTCGTGATCTGGCAGCCGTCCACCGACACCGAGTGGGAGCTCTGGATGGCGCAGCGGGGAGACGACGGCTCGTGGTCGGCGTGCTGGGGCGGTCGGATCGAGAACGTGAGCGAGGCGCAGGGAGTGTTCCCGTTCCCGTACGGGGTGGCCGCGTCAGGCATGTCCTACCTCGCCGGAGCGATCAAGGCCTCCGAGCTGCAGGCCGGGAGGATCGACCACGCGCTGGCGGTCAACGTGGTCGACGCGGCCGAGGGCACTCAGGTCGCGCCGGCCAACCGCACGGACGGCGACTCCACCGATCCGGACGCGATCCCCGAGGGCACGCGGTTCCGGCTCGACCCGTCGATCGACGTGACCAAGCTGGGCCTGCCCGCCGGGGGGGTCGCGATCGCCCGCGCGCTGCAGGAGTACGGGATGTACGTCACCGACAAGTCGGGCGCGGTCGTCCTGACCGGCGAGAGCAGCGCGCCGTACGTGGCCGCCGGCCAGCCAAACCCCTACGACGAGGCCTTCGGCGGCCTCCAGGGGTACCAGGTGCTCGGCAAGATCCCCTGGGACCGGCTCCAGGTGATCCAGCCCGCGTCCTAGCGGCCGCGCCCGTTCGGACGGCCGCGGTCGTGCCCCGGAACGCGGCAATTCTGCACAGCTCGTAACCTTCGTCGTCACTCAAGGTGGTCGCAGCGGATGCCGACCCCTGGTGTTCCCGATTCACTTCGAGGGGCACCACATGCGGCGAGTCACGATCCGGCGGACCTGGGCGATCGCGGCGGGTGCGCTCGCAGTCGCGGTGCTGGCTTCCGGTTGCCTGCCGCCGGCTCCCGCCGCGCCGGCACGGTCGGGTTCGGGCGCCGCCGCCTCGCCCGCGAGCCCCCCACCGCCCGGTGCGTCGTCGCGCGATCTGGCGTCCTGGCCCTTCTCGCCCACCTCGCCCTGGAACACCCCGCTCGGCTCCGGCGCCTCGTACGACGCCCGCCAGATCGTGAACCTCGCGTCGACCACGCCGTGGATCAACAGCTCGGCGTACTCGGTGCCGGTGGTGCGCGCGTCCGCCGGCGACCCACTCGTCACGATCGACGTCAGCAGCGGGACCTATCCCGGTCCCGTCACCGTGCGCATCCCCGCGAGCGCCCGCCCCGCAGCCGGCACCGACGCTCACCTCTCCGTCATCTCGCCCGACGGCCTCCACGCCAACGAGTTCTGGGCCCTCGACCTCGGCACCCGGACCGCCGGCGTGACCATCCCCGTCGAGCTCAAGGGGTCAGGGGTCGGGATCGGGTGGGTGCGCGCGACCGGCGTGTCGCTCCTCGGTGGTCTCATCAGGAGCAGTGAGACAACCAACATCCCGCACGCGCTCGCCATCGCGCTTCCCTATCACCTCCTCGGCAACGGCCACGTGTGGCCGGCGATCTCGAACGACGACGGGGGTGCCCCCGGCACCGCGCCGGAAGGCTCCCTCCTTGCCATCCCCGCCGGCACCCCACGTCCCGCCGGGCTGAGCCCGCTCGGCAACGCCATCTTCGACGCCCTCAGCCGGTACGGCGCCTACGTCGTCGACTCGACCGGCACCAGTGACGCGACCGTGCTGTTCACCGAGCCGACGATGGCGACGTCGATGGTCGACGCGGCCAGGGGCGACGTGGCCAAGATCCTGCCGTCTCTGCGTCGTATCACCAACAATGGCCCCTCGACCATCGGCGGCCCGGGGAGCCGGTTGGCGGCGAGCGCGCCGGCCGTGCCCTGACCGCCGCCGCGGCGGGACGCGTCTCGGTGGAGGTTCAGGCGCCTGAGCGCCCACGACGCGCGAGCAGCTCGCGCGCCGCGATCACCGCGAACCGCGAATCCCGGATCACGTAGCGACGGAACAGCCGCCGGGGCTCGTGCGCCAACCGCCAGAGCCATTCGAGACCGGCCGTCTGGACCCACGCGGAGCGCGCCGCACATCGCCCGCCAGGAAGTTGACGGTCGCGCCCACGCTCACGAACACGCTCGGCGGGAGCTCGGCGCGCCGACGCAGGAACCACTTCTCGCCCTTCGGCGACCCCAGGAAGATGAAGACGAGGTCGGGCGCGGCGGCCCGCATCGCCGCGAGGGCCTCCGCCTCGTCCCCGGTCGGCCCGTCGAGGTCGACGGTGGGCGACACTGCGCCCGCGATGGCCAGACCCGGGTGGTCTGCCTTGATCCGCTCGAGCGCACTCGCGAGCGCCAGCGGGCTCCCGCCGAAGAAGAACGCCGACTGGCCGGTGCACTCGCAGCGACGCAGGAGCTCACCGGTGAGGTCCACGCCGGTCACCCGCTCGGGCAGCGGCGTGCCGAGCAGGCGGGAGAGGAACACGATGGGCGCACCGTCCGCCAGCCGCAGTGCCGCGCTCGAGTATGCCGCCGCGAACTCCGCGTCCCGTTCCATCACGACGATGTGGTCGACGTTCGGCGTCACGACGAGTTGCGGCTCGCCGCGCCTCCCGAGCTCGAGCATGACGTCGACCGCTTCGGGCATCGACACCGCGGCGATGTCGATGCCAGCGATCCTCACCGTGCGCGGGGTCTCGGGCAATGTCGGAAGCGTGTTGCGGCGGGCCACGCCGATCAGACGACGGGTGCGACGACGGGCAGGCGCTTCCGGCCTTCGAAACCTGGCATCGGGGGAGACTATCGGACCGGCCGCACGTGATTCGGTCGCAGGCGAGCGCTGGGGCCGACCTGCCGACGATGAGGTCGAGGTGTGGACTCGGCCCCGTTCCTGAGAAGGGCTCTCAGGTCGGCGGGCACATCGAGACCCACACCGTCGTTACCAGAGAGACCACCGGTGACGACCGCACCACACCCGAGCCCGAACAGGTTCCTCTCAGGATGGGTCGGGCAGAGTCTTCGGTACGGGTTCCCCCCCGCCCCTGATCCTGGAGCACCGCACGATGTCGCACCCCGACGACGCCGACCGCACGGAGCCGCAGCCTCCGCCTCCCCCGCCGTACCAGCCGATGTACCCCCCGGCCGCGGCGACACCCCCGCCGCCGCCTCCCCCGCCGCCCACGGCCCCGATCGGCCCGGCGAGCGCTCCGGGCTACGGCGCACCCCCGCCCATCCCGCCGCGCCGCGTCGAGCGCCACGCCCGCGCGTCGCGTCGGCGCAGCCTCACTGCGCTCGCGGTCGCGTGCTTCCTCGCCTGCGCGGGCGTGCTCGGCTATGCGATCGGCGCCAACAACGGGTCGAGCACGACCAACGCGAGCAGCATCTTCCCGTCGCAGCAGCAGGTTCCCGCCGGAAACGGCAACGGCAGCTCGTCCGGCAACGGCCAGAACAGCAGCATCGACGTCAACGGCATCGCCAGCAAGGTCAGTCCGTCGATCGTGAACTTCACCAGCTTCCTCGACCAGGGGGAGGCTGCCGGGACCGGCATCCTCATCTCGTCGTCGGGCCTGGTCCTCACCAACAACCACGTCATCGCCAGCTCCAACGAGCTCGAGGCCGAGATCGGCGGCGACGGCACGCAGCACCCGGCGAAGGTGCTCGGCTACGACATCCAGAACGACGTCGCGCTCGTGCAGATCGAAGGGGTGTCCGGCCTCGACGCCGCCAGCCTGGGCGACTCGTCGTCGGTGCAGGTCGGTGACGCGATCGTCGCCATGGGCAACGCGGGCGGCAAGGGCGGTGCGCCGAGCGTCGTCAGCGGCACCGTCACCGGCCTCGACCAGCAGATCACCGCCTCCGACCAGGACGGGAGCAACGCCGAGACCCTGCACGGGTTGATCCAGACCAACGCCAACATCCAGCCCGGCGACTCCGGCGGCCCGCTCGTCGACGCCAACGGCGACGTCATCGGCATGGACGCGGCCGCGTCCACGGGCAACGGCGGCTTCGGCTTCGGTGGCGGCCAGAACGAGGGCTACGCCATCCCGATCGAGGACGCGCTCGCCATCGGCAAGCAGATCCAGGCGGGCAACGGCACCGACAGCATCCACGTGGGCGCCCACGCCGGCATCCTCGGGGTGAGCATCCAGTCCGACACCACCGCCAACGGCTACGGCGACCCCTTCGGGGGCAACGGCGACTTCGGTGGCAGCTCCGGCCAGGGCAACGGCTCCGGGAACGGCGCCCGCGTCGCCGGCGTGAAGTCGGGGTCGGGCGCCGACGAGGCCGGGATCCAGGAGGGCGACACCATCGTCGGCATCGACGGCACGAACATCACGTCGGGCTCGCAGCTGACGCACACGATGGTGCGGTACGGCCCCGGCGACACGGTCAGGGTCCAGTGGCTCGACTCCTCGGATCAGAGCCACAGCGCGAACGTCGAGCTCGGGTCGGGTCCTCCCGCCTGACCCCCGCTCACTGATCGCCGTCGGGCTCGTTGCCTCGTCGGCGATCACGCGCGAGGCTGCGCGGTCCGGGTGCCGGAGGGGGTCGCATGCGTCGCCATGTTGTCGCCATCGTCGCGCTTGCGCTCGTCATCGTCGCTGCCGTGGCGGCACCGGCCCTCGCGGCCACGCGGGCACGCGGGGGCTCGGTCAGTGACCGCATCATCAGCATCACCGGCGACGTCGACGTCGCGCGCGGTGAGCTGGTGCACGGGCCCGTCGCCACCGCCGACGGCGACGTCCGCATCGCGGGAACCGTCACCGACTACGTGATCGTGGGCGAGGGCGACCTCGTCGTGAGTGGCCGGGTGACCCGTGGCGTGGTCGTCGTGCACGGCAACGCCCGCATCACCGGCCGAGTCCGCGGGGACGTCGTCGCGCTCACCGGTCGCGTGGTCGTCACCGCGGACGGCAGCGTGGGCGGCGACGTCGTGTCGCGGCGCGATCCACAGATAGCCCGCGGCACGGTCGACGGTGAGGTCAGGCGCGTCGACCTACGCGCCATCTTCACGGGGATCATCATCGGGTCGCTCGCGTACCTCTGGATCGCGGTCACCATCTCGATGGCGATCCTGGGCCTCGCGTTCGTGGGCATGCTCCCCCGCGCCGCCGACACCGCGGCCGCCGCGGGCAAGCGGATCGCGGCGTCGTTCGGGTGGGGTGCGCTGGTCGGCCTGGTCGGACCGATGGCGGCGGCGCTGGTGCTGGTGACCATCGTCGGCATCCCGCTCGGCCTGACCATGTTCTCGGCGCTCAACGTGCTCGCACCCCTCGGGTACGTCACCGCCGGGTACATCATCGGTCGCCACTGGGTGAAGGGCACGTCCACCGGCGCCCGGCTCGGGGCGTTCTTCGCCGGCTTCGGCATCCTGCGCCTGGTCGCGCTGATTCCCGGCGTCGGCTTCCTGGTCTGGATCGTCGTGTGCGTCTACGGGCTGGGTGCGGTGAGCATGGCCGCCTGGTACGGCGGGCACCGCGTGCGCGACGAGGACGAACCACCGCCGCCCAGCGCACCACCGCCGACCCAGCCCCCACCGATCGAGCCGCCGACCGAGCCGCCCGCGCCCGAGCCCGACCCGGTCGACGCGCCCATAGGCTGAGCCGCATGGAGCGCTCCCTCCTCGGCATTCTCGGCACGTTCCGCGACGAGGGCTTCACCTACGACTTGTACGCCCGACCCGGTGGCGTGGTCGAGTGCGGGCACTGCCACGCGCCGCACCCGGCCGAGACCCTCGAGCTCCATCAGCTCGAGCGCCTCGAGGGCGACTCCGATCCGTCGGAGATGCTCGCGGTCTGCGCGGTCGCGTGCCCGAGCTGCGGCATCCGCGGCACCTTGGTGCTCACCTTCGGCCCCGAGTCGACCCGCGAGGACGACGAGGTCCTCGAGCTCCTCGACGACGCCCGCCGGCAGTAACCGCAGTTCATCGTCCCCGGTCTCCTCGCCGCGATCGCCGCCGCGCTGGTGATGGGCCGGAGTTCCGTCACCACGTACCAGCGCGCCTCCACCCAGGCCGAGCCACCCACCCCGGGCAGTGGAGTGAGACCTCCTCTCTCCCGACGCGCACGGCCGTCGACATCGCACCGAGTCAGGGTTACCGTGTCGACGTCGGCCGCCAGGCGTGACCGTCAACTCCACCCGGCAGGAACGTGCACCACCGGCCCAGCGAGGAGGAGACATGTTCATCCAGGTGATCAGCGGCAAGGTGAAGGACGCGGACGCGATGCAGCGTCACGCCGACAAGTGGCAGACCGACCTGCGCCCGGGCGCCACCGGGTTCCTCGGCGTCACCCAGGGCATCACCGACGACGACCGGTTCGTCGTGCTGGCGCGCTTCGAGTCCGCAGAAGCGGCGCGGAAGAACAGCGAGCGGCCCGAGCAGGGCCAGTGGTTCGAGGAGATGCAGCAGTACATCGACGACGTCACCATCCACGATGCCTCCCGCGTCGAGACGTTGTTCGGCGGTGGGAAGGACGACGCCAAGTTCATCCAGATCATGCAGGGGCGCATCAAGGACCAGGCGAAGGCCGACGCCATGTTCAAGCGCGCC
Source organism: uncultured Actinomycetes bacterium (assembly GCA_963819475.1). GTDB lineage: Bacteria > Actinomycetota > Acidimicrobiia > IMCC26256 > DASPTH01 > DASUAS01. The sequence continues at coordinate 527,719 of CAWFWE010000004.1, read as the reverse complement.
GCCGAGGCGGAGAAGGTGCTCGGCGCGGCACGGCCCGACGTGATCGGCGAGGTCGTCGCGATCCACGACGACGGCGACACCTACACCGACGCGGTGTACTTCTCCTCCGAAGAGGAAGCGCGCGCCAACGAGCAGAAGCCGATGCCCGAGGGCGCCGCCGAGATGATGGCGGAGATGGAATCCGCGCTCGAGGTCACGGAGTACCTCGATCTCCGCCGCCTGTACCTGCGGTAGTCGTCAGCGGAGCCCGGCGACGACCTGATCGACGAGGTCGTCGGCGCTCTCGTACCAGATCCCGTACGTCTGCACCGTCGAGAGCAGGTCGGCCAGTCGCTCGACGTCGGCGACGAGGTCGCGGAGCTCGAAGAGCGTCGGCAACGCCGCGGTCACCGCGACCGCGGTGCTCAGAGGACCCGTGTGCTCGGGGCAACGGGTGAGGACCCAGGTGCGCAGCGGATAGCGGCCCGGGTGCACCCACGGCAGCTCGCTCCCGAGCTCCACTCCCTCGTCGAGCTCGGCGACCACCGATCCGTCATGGGGCACCGTGGGCTCGGGCACGACGAGCTCGCGCGTCGACAGGTCGAGCAGCGTGCGAGGCGTGTCGACGATGCAGAGCCCCGCCTTGGCCAGGCGCGGCTGCAGCTGCTTCACGAAGTCGACCAAGCCGGCGGGAAGGAGGAGCGCGTCTCCGTCACGGACCACCGCGGTCGCGTTGACGCGGGTGAGCGCGGGATCGGCGGGATCGAGGTCGGCGGAGAGACGCTGCAGCAACCCGGCCAGCACGCGGCCGCCGGAGCGGCTGCGCACCAACTGCGTGCTGCCGTGCACGAGGAGCTTCAGCGACCGCGACGTCCCAGCGCCCTTCGTCGTCGGCGTACCGCCGAGCGCGACTGAGTAGTTGTCGGGAACACGCCGGTCGTTGACGCGCGCGCCGCGGAACAGGCAGTCGAGCACGTCGGCGGTCTCGTCCGCGTCGTAGCGCAGACCGACGTGGTAGTCGCCGATCGCGTACGCGCGCGTGCCCTTCCAGTCGGTGCGGTTGGCGCCTGCGCTCCCGCCGCCGGGGCCGCACATCGCACCCGGCGCGGGGAGGTACCGCCCCCGCTGGTCGTCGTCGGGCAGGTCCTCGACCACGTCGGGCTCGTCGATCACGCCGTAGGGCACTCCGGGATCGACGCCGGCGAGGTCGCGCGCCAGCTTCGGTACCTGATCCGACCCGACGACCATGGTCTCGACCAGTCGACCGTCCGCGTCGAGGAGATAGGCGGCGGGGGTGCCGGTGCCCGCGAACGGGTCGACGTCGGTGTCGCCCCGCAGCAGGAGCGGCGCCACCAGGCCGGCGTCGTCGAGGACGGCGCGGTTGGCGTCGGCGTCGCCGATCGCCACGAACACGAGCGCGACCCGCTGCTCCTCGAGCAAGGGTGCCAGCGCCGCGAGCTCGGCCGCGATCGCAACGCAGAACCCGCAGCCGGGGCTCCAGTTGACCAGCAGCGAGCGCTTCCCCCGCGAGTCGGAGAGCGCCCGCTCGCCGCCCGCGAGCTCGGGCAGGGTGAAGTCGTCGAGCTCGTCGCCGGGCCCGAGGACCTCGGTTGGGGTCCAGTCGTCGTCCCACTCGGGCATCTCGGGCCTCGGGAGCGCCACGCCCTCGAGCAGCCCGTTCGCCCCCAGGTCGCGCACGAAGGCGAGGACGTCGTCTTCCACGACCTTCCGGTCGACGCCGAGCACCTCGGTGAAGTCGTCGACCAGCTCGCCGAGCGAGGCCTCGCCGTCGAGGAACCGAAAGATGAGCGCGGCAGTGGGATTGAGCACGACGAGCTGGGTGGCGCCGCCGATGACGACCTGCTCGTCGCCGATGGTCGCCATCTCGAGGTCGGGGACGAGCGCGGCGACGAATCCAAGGTCGATGTCGTCGGGCGTCAGCGGGGCAGCGAGCGTCTCCATCGGCAGGCAAGGCTACGCGACGGCATTCGGTCGGCCCGACGCGATGCGGAACATCCCCGCACGCCGATCAACGCCACGCGCTTCCGAGACGCCGACGAGCGCGCCACACCCGCCGGCGGATCTGGTGCTCCCACTTGTGCCTGACGAACTCGGCACGACGACCTTCGGTCCACGCCAGCCAGGTGGCGACTTTTTGCTGATCGGTGCGACCGAACATCACATCCTTGGCCTCTCGCCATTCGATTCCTGCCTCGCCCAGCCTCCGTCGGACCGGAACCGCGTCGGAGGCTCGCCCCAACTTGTCGACATCGAAGTGGACGACCAGGTGATCGACCTTGTTGATCTCCCCGGTATCGAGCAACCGCTCGAGCACTTCGACCTCGGACGCCTCGACATTGATCTTCAACCACACCGTGTCACGCTCGCTGATGTTGTCTGCCATCCACCCCGCGGCATCGATGAACCGGCACCGCTCGACCTGACCGAACTGCGATGCCTCCGCCAAGACGCTCGCGTGGAGCGTTCCCGGATCGTGAACGTCCATCTCCGTGTCGGACGACCACCACCCCGCGGGAACCACCGTCACGCGCCGATCGGACATGGCCTCGAGCACGGCAACGCACACGTCGGTCGGTTCGAACGTCCAGATCCGCTCGAACCGCCACCGCGGCTGCATCGCGACCGACAGCGACTCTCCCAGATGCCCGCCGACATCGAGGAACACGCGCCTGCCCGACCCTCGGTCCATCGTGGAGGCAGCTACCCCGTTCCGCGAAGCGCGTCACGAGCGTGCATCGCTTCCGCGATCGCCAGCCCGGCGTGGATCAGTCCGATGTGCGTGAATGCCTGCGGATAGTTCCCGAGCAGTTCACCGGTCGCGGGGTCGATCTCCTCCGACAACAGTCCGACGTCGTTCGCGCAGGACGCCATTCGATCGAAGAGCGCACGTGCCCGCTCGACCTCGCCGGCCCGGGCGAGGCACTCGGCGAGCCAGAAGGTGCAGATGCCGAAGGTGCCCTCGCCACCCGTGAGGCCGTCCTCGTTCAGATACCGGTACACGAAGCCGTGCTCGTCGGAGAGGCGCTCGGCAACCGCGTCGATGGTCGCGTGCATGCGGGGATCGGTTGCGGGCAGGAAGCCCACGATCGGCATCATCAGCACCGACGCGTCGAGGTCGTCGCGCCCGAACGCCTGCGTGTACGCGCCCGCGGTGTCGCTCCAGCCCCGCTCCAGGATGGCGGCGCGGATCCGGTCACGGTGGTCGGCCCAGTTGGCAACGCGTTCCGCGGCCGCGCCGATGACCGGCGCCAACTCCACCGCCCGGTCGAGCGCCACCCAGTTCATCAGCTTGGAGTACAGAAAGTGGTCGGCGCCGCCGCGCACCTCCCAGATCCCCTCGTCGACGTCGATCCAGCGCAGCACGGCCCGGTCGGCGACGTCGGCGAGGAAGGCCCCGTACTCGGGATCGAGATCGATGTCGAGCTGCGAGATCTTGAGCGCGGCGTCGAGGAGCTCGCCGTACACGTCGAGCTGCGTCTGGTCCCACGCGCCGTTGCCGATGCGCACCGGCCGGCTGTCGCGGTGACCCGACAGCGCCGCCAGCTCGTGCTCCGGGATGAAGCGCTCACCGCGGATGCCGTACATGATCTGCAGCCCTTGGCCGATTGCGAGGCTGCCGGCGGTGGCGGTGGCGAAGAAGTCGAAGAAGGCGGTCGCCTCGAACGCGCACCCGCTGGCGGCGAGGGCACCGATGGTGAAGCTGGCGTCGCGCACCCAGGTGTAGCGGTAGTCCCAGTTGCGCACGCCGCCGATCTCCTCGGGCAGCGAGGTCGTCGGGGCCGCGACGATGGCGCCCGTCGGCGCGTAGTTGAGCGCACGCAGCACGACCGCACTCCGGCGCAGGAGATCGCGGTGGTCGCCCTCGTAGCCGACGAGCTTCGTCGCCCACGACTGCCAACCGTCGATGGTGTCGTCGCGCGCCGCGACCACGCCCGCCGACGACGGCATCGGTGGCGCCTCGCGCCATGGGTCCGTGACGTTGAGTGCGAAGCAGCGGTGGTCGCCCGCCTGCACCAGGAACCGGGCGCGCAGCACGCCGCGGTCGGCCTCGAGCTCGACGTCGGTGGCGATGGTGGCGCGGATCGGGCCACCGCGCGTGTGCCACAGGCCACCCGCGTCCTCGCTCACCAGCGGCGTCGTCAAGCCGTATTCAGGTCGCACCGCGATCTCGACGTCGAGCTCGACCGATCCTTCGATGCCCTCGACGACGCGGCCGATCGCCGCGGGCGAGTGGCGCCCGATGTCGTTGTGCTTGTCGTCGGGGTGCAACGGCATGAAGTCGCTCAGCGCGACTCGGCCGCTCGGGGTTCGCAGCTCGGTGCGGAGCACCATCGTGTCCACGACGTACTCGCGTCGCGACTCGCTAGGTTCGACGGTGTTCAGGCGCCACGAACCGCCGGGTTCACCGAGGATGCGGGCGAAGCAGGCGGCGGAGTCGAACGCCGGCAGGCATGCCCAGTCGATCGATCCGTCACTCGAGACGAGGGCCGAACCTTGGCAGTTCGACAACAACGCGTAGTCGGCGATGCGCGCCATGCGGTGTCGTCCCTCGCCTTTGGCCAGGCGTTACGAAAGGTCGATCAAAAGTTGCACCCGAAGTACTGCGATTCTCAGGCGCCCAGGAGGCAGGGACACTCGTGACCCCGACATGAGCTCGAGGGCCAACCGCCATCCGAGTCGCGCGATTCAGCCACAGCTGAGCCAGATCTCGAACGAGTCCCACTCGGCGAACTGCGGCAGGAATCCGGTACCGTCGAAGATCACGGCCTTGTTGGTCCCATTGATTGTGGCGGAAACGCTGCATTGAGCGCCGATGCCGGAGGTTCGCCGACCCGCGGCTGCGACGATCTTGCAGGAGCAGCCAGCACCCACGGTGAACGTGATCGCGTTCGAGGCGTCGGTCGAGTCTGTGCCACAGGGAGTGGGTGCGGTCTGCGACAGACACGCCAGCGTGTTCGCAGGAATCGACGCGGCTGGAGTCCCGCACGTCGTCCCCGTCAAGGGGGTGCATCCCACGCCGGCGACGCTCGGGGTGGCGGAACAGCTGTTCGAGATGACGCTGTAGTGGATCTGGTAGCAGCCCGGGGTCGCAGTCGCTGCGGCGGCCGGGCTGGCGAGGGAGTCGATGATCATGGGAGCAGTCCACGCCGCGGCGCCCACGATACCGGCGGCCTTGATCATCTGCCGGCGGTTGAGGCCCGTATGACCGTCACCGTCGACAGGATCGACGTCGTGATCTGTGGGGGTCACGTGTGTTCCTGCCTCTCGGGCCCTGAGAATCGGCGCAGTGTACCGAAGTTCGTCGGAGTCGCCTTGAATCACCTTGAGCGTCAAAACCTGGTCGGAGTCACGTGCAGCCGAGCCAGATCGGTGATGTCTGCCCGGCCGCTTCGTCAGCCTGCCGACAGGACGCTACCCAGATCAAAGGACCCGACGCGCGATCCCCGGACACCGATCGCCGCCCGCGGGGGCTACTACCGTTGCGGCGCATGGCACCGAGCGGACCCGCGGCCGACCAAGCGGCCGTCGGCGACCGACACCGGTGACCGAGAAGCGGTGCGCGTCCTCTCGCTGATCAAAGGCCTCGGACCGGGCGGGGCCGAGCGGCTGCTCGTCGAGCAGGCCTCCGGCGGCGACCGGGACCGCTTCCACCACGAGGTCGCCTACGTCCTCGACTGGAAGCGGCACCTCGTACCCGAGCTCGAGGCGCTCGTGGTGCCGACGCACTGCCTGGGCGTGAACGACGAGCGTGACCCGCGCTGGGCGACCCGGCTCGCCGGCCTCCTCCGCCGGGAGCACTACGACATCGTCCACGCGCACTCGCCGCTGGTCGCCACTGTCGCGCGGGTCGAGGTCAAGGCTCGGCCGAAGGGTCGTCGGCCCGCGTTCGTCTACACGGAGCACAACCGCTGGCCGTCGTACCGGGCCGAGACGAGGCTCGCCAACCAGCTCACGTTCGGGCTCAACGACGCGGTCTTCGCAGTTTCGGAGGACGTACGCAGATCCGTCTCACCGCGGTACCGCGCCGACGTCGAGGTGGTGATCCACGGCGTCGACGTCGCGCGGTCCGCGCGCAGCTCCGCGATCGAGAGGAGACGCGCCGCGAGCTCGGTGTCCTCCCGGGCGAGTCCCTCGCGGTGACCGTGGCCAACCTCCGCGATGACAAGAACTACCCCGGGCTCATCGAAGCCGCGCGTCTCGTCGCGGGGCGGGGCGCGCCGGTGAGATTCGCGACCGCGGGTCAGGGCCCACTCGAGGCGCAGATCCGGGAGCTCCGGCGTCGGAGCGGCCTCGGCGACCGTTTCGCGGTGCTCGGGTACCGGGACGATGCCACCCGACTCATCGCCGCGGCCGACTTGTTCGTCCTCGCGTCGCACCACGAAGGACTCCCGGTGACGGTGCTGGAAGCCCTCACCCTCGGCGTGCCGGTCGTGGCGCCGGCGGTGGGCGGGCTCCCCGAGGTCGTGACGAGCGGGAGCAACGGCATCCACGTCGCGGCGCGCTCGGCGCCGGCGCTCGCGGACGCCATCGCGCGGGCCGTCGAACCGGCAATGCACTCGCAGCTCGTGGCCGGCGCGTCGAGCACCGGTGATCGGTTCTCCTCGCGGCATGCGATCGCTCGCGTCGAAGCGGTCTACGCGGCGCTGGCGCCGACACCTCGCTCGTGAGCCAACGCCAGGAGCACCGCCGCCGCGAGCGCGAACACCGGGATCGACAGCGCCAATGCGGACCAGGCGGAGTGCTCGAACCCCGCGACGCGTGACTCGAAGACGACCAACGCGCACTGGGTGACGACGAGCAGCGCGATCCGCGCGGCATTCGCCCGCTGCCAACGCACCAGCGGGATCAGGAGTACCACCCCGAGACAGGCGACGCCGCCGACGACCGATCCCGGCCGGCCGACGCCGCCGTACGCCGCGACCCATACGAACAGGCCGGTCAGGGCCACCTGGCCGAGGGCGTGCCCGAGCCGCGGCTCGAGCGCGATCGCCATACCGGCAAGGAGCGCGCCGAGCAACGCCTTCGGCGCCTCGGTGTCGGGCACGCAGAAGTAGACGCCGACGGCACCGATGGCCAGGAGCAGCGGGAGGACACGCGGCATCACCCGGTCAACGCCGTCGACCAACACACCACCGGCGAGGGCGGTGACGGCGACCAGCACGCGGATCCACAGGGCCCATCCGTCGGGGAGCGCCGCACCGAGCACCACTGCCCCCGGTGTCGCAGAGATCACGCGTTCCATGGTCGCCAGGTCACGGGCGAGCCATTCACCGAGCGCGAGGAGCACGACGCCGACGACGAGCGGCGCGGGCAGCCGGTGGTCGACCCTCAGACCGACCAGGCAGCCGACCGCGACTGCGCTCGCGACGCCAGGCTCACGCGCACCCCGGCGAACGCGGAGCCACACGAAGGCCACGCCGATGCCGCCGACGACGAAGGCAACCCAGAACGCGGCGTCGTCGACCACGTTCTCGACGTCGTGCACGGGCCGTAGCATCCCTCAAATGGCGGGGGCGCGTGAACGTGGACGACGTCTCACCGTCGCGCACCTGACCACGGTCGACGTGAGCCTCCGCTTCCTCCTCTTGGCGCAGCTCCGCGCCGTGCGCGATCTCGGCGGGGTCGCCATCGGCATCAGCGCGCCCGGGGCGTGGGTGGCCGAGCTGGAGGCGGAGGGGATCCGTCACCTCCCGCTCGCGTCGTCGACGCGTGCGATGGATCCGACCGCCGACGTGCGCGCCGCCCGGGAGTTGTGGCGCGTCCTCCAGCGCGAGCAGGTGGACGTCCTGCACACGCACAACCCGAAACCCGGGCTGTACGGCCGCGTCGTCGGGCGACTGGCGCGAGTACCAGTCGTCGTCAACACCGTGCACGGTCTTTACGCGACCGACGACGACCCGATCTCCCGCCGGGCCGCGGTGTACGCCCTCGAAGCTCTTGCATCCCGGTTCTCTGACGCAGAGCTCGTGCAGAACCCCGAGGACCTCGCGCTCATGCGCCGATGGCACCTCACCCGCAACGCCGAGCTGCTCGGCAACGGCATCGATCTCGACCGGTTCGACCCGGCGCGGTTCTCGGCCGACGACCGCCGCGCCGTCCGGGCGGCGCTCGGCGTCGACGACGACGACGTGCTCGTCGGCACCGTCGGGCGACTGGTCGCGGAGAAGGGCCTGCCGGAGCTGTTCGCGGCGATGACGCGACTCCCAGCCGACCGCTTCGTCCTCGTGGTGGTCGGCGCGCCTGATCCCGCCAAGCCCGACGCGCTGGGCGCCGACCAGGTCGCAGCGTGCACGCGAACACGGGGTCCGGTTCCTCGGCCACCGCGACGACGTCGACGCGCTGTACGCGGCCATGGACGTCTTCGTGCTGGCGTCGCACCGCGAAGGCTTCCCGCGGGCGGCGATGGAGGCGACAGCGATGGGACTTCCGGTCGTCGCCACCGACGTCCGCGGGTGCCGGGAGGTCGTCGACGACGGCGTCACCGGTTCGCTGGTGCCGGTCGACGACCCGACCGCCCTGGCGGAGGCGCTCCGGGCACTCCAGGAGCCGGGCCCGCGACGCGCCCTCGGTGCCGCCGCCCGCAGGCGAGCCCGGCAGCACTTCGACGAACGCCGGATCGTCGAGATCGTGCTGGACACGTACCGACGCGTCGCCCGGCAGAAGGGCATCGCACTCCCCGGTCTGTGAACCCGAGTCAACTACTCTCGCGGCGATCGATCCTCTCGACACGCTGGTGGCAGGCCGAGAGGGAACACGCTCCGTCGTGTGCCCGGTGACGAGGATCGCCGCCGGTCATCGGTGCGGAGCGACCGTGGAGCCTGGCCGATCCGGAGGCGTGTGGGGCCATTGGTAGAGCGAATCGACCCGGGTACGCCCAGGAACCTCTGGACCCGCATCGCGCAATCGGCCATCCGCGTGCGGGGCGACTTCGCTCTCGTGCTGCTCGACGTGGTGCTGACGGTCTTCACCTACCTGCTGCTGTTCGCCCTGCGCTTCGACTTCAGCGTGCCCGAGAAGTACTGGAACGAGTTCCAGATCTTCCTCCCGGTCGCGTGCCTCGTGAGCGTGGGCAGCATGTCGGCGTGGGGCTGCTACGGCCGCACGTGGCGCCACGCCAGCATCGACGAGGCTCTGCGCCTCCTCGCCGCGGGGGCGACCACCGGGTGCGTCCTCGTCCTCTCGTTCATGTGGGGCTCCGAGCGGGTCCCCCTCACCGTCGTGGTCGTCGGACCGGTCATCGCCACCTTCCTCTACGGCATGGTCCGGTTCCAGCAGCGGCTGTTCGCGTTCCGGCGGAACTCGTACACGAGCACCGGCGTGCGCGTCGCCGTCGTCGGCGCGGGGACCAATGGCGCAGCGGCGCTGCGCGAGATGCAGCAGTCCCCCATCCTCGGGCTGGTACCGGTGGTCGCGGTCGACGACGACCCCGGGCTCTGGAACCGCTCGATGCACGGCGTGCCAGTCACCGGGTCGGTCGACGACCTTCCGCGCATCGTCGCCGACCACGACGTGCACCTCATCCTCCTGGCCATGCCGTCGGCACCGCGGAGGGTGGTGGAGCGCGTCGCCGACACCGCCGAGGCGGCCCACCTCCCGGTGCGGGTCCTGCGGGAGTCCTCCTCCTGGGTGCACGGTATGCCGCGCCTGCGTGAGATGAGCGACCTGAACATCGAGGACCTGCTCGGGCGCCGGCAGGTCGACCTCGACCTCGAGCCCGTGCGCAAGCTGCTGCACGGACGCCGGGTGCTCGTCACGGGCGGCGGCGGCTGGATCGGCTCGGAGATCGCCCGCCAGGTCGCCGGGTTCGGTCCGTCGCAATTGGTGCTCCTCGACCACGACGAGACGCACCTGCACGACACCGTGTACGACCTGCAGGGCATCGCCGAACCCGAGGTCGTCCTCGCCGACATCCGCGATGCTTCGGCGATCGACGCGGTGTTCCGTCGGGTGCGGCCCGAGATCGTGTTCCACGCCGCCGCCCACAAGCACGTCCCCGTGCTCGAGCACTTCGCGTGCGAGGCCGCCCGTACGAACGTCTTCGGGACCCTCAACGTGATCAACGCGTGTTCCCGGGTCGACGTGTCCCAGCTCGTGTGCATCTCCACCGACAAGGCGGCGAGCCCGACGAGCGTCATGGGTGCGTCGAAGTGGCTGGCCGAGCAGATCGTGCTCGAGCGCGCCAACCGCGACGGCTACCGCTCGGTTCGGTTCGGCAACGTGCTCGGGAGTCGAGGAAGCGTGATCCCCACGTTCCAGAAGCAGATCGCCGCCGGCGGCCCGGTGACGGTCACCGATCCGCGGATGACCCGGTACTTCATGAGCACCGACGAGGCCGTTCGGCTCGTGCTGCTCTGCGCGTCGCTCCCCGGTGACCATCAGGTGCTGGCACTCGAGATGGGCGAGCAGGTCAACATCTACGCACTCGCCGAACGGATGATCCGGTTGTGCGGGCTGCGACCGCACGACGACATCGAGATCAAGGTGACCGGACTGCGGCCGGGTGAGAAGCTCGCCGAGTCGCTGATCGGTCCGGCGGAGACCAGCGCCGCCGAACACGGGGCACTGCTGCACAGCATCGAGCCCGCGGCGCTGGGTCCGACGCGTCTCGCTCAGGGCCTCGAGCTCCTCGAACGGCTCACCATCGACGACGACCACGTCGCCGCGCGCGAGGTGCTCCTCGACCTTGCGCGTCCGGCCGCGCGCCAGTTCGGATCGGACCCCGACACCCCGCTCCGCGCGTCCTGACCGCGCCGGGGCCGCGCGTCCCGCCGAGCCCCTCCCACCTAGCATGACCTGATGCTGACGGCCGCGGCGGTTGCCGCTACGGCGGCCAACCGTTGGTTGTTGGCGGGAATCGCGTCCGCGATCGTGGTCCTCGGGCTCGCCGCGTACGCGCGCGACAAGAGCAAGGAGAACACGAGCCCACGCGGGACCCGCCGCCGAGCCGGCGCCATGATCGCGCTGGGGCCGGCGATCGGCCTCGTCGTCGCGCCCGAGTTCGGCGACCTGACGGTCGTGGTCGCGCTGGGCGCGCTGCTGCTCGCCGTCGTCGGGGTGGTGATCGAGCGCTCCGAGCACACCGACCTCCTGGCCGCGGCGGCCGCCGCGGTGGCCGCGCTGGTCGCGGTGCTGGCGGGCGCGCGCCTCGCCCCGACCGGGATCGAGGCCTTCGACGTGGCCGGCGCGTTCCTGTTCGTCTTCGTGGTGATGAAGTCGATCGACGGCCTCGGCAACGCCGACGGCCTGGCGGCGGGCTCCGGGCTGGCCGCCGGCGCGACCCTGTTCGGGATCGCCGCCTTCGCGCATCAGGACGGGCTGGCCTGCGTGCTCGCGGGCTTCGCCGCCGCGTGCTTCGCGTTCCTGGCGTTCAACGTGCGCCCGGCGTCCCTCTTCGTCGGCCGCGGCGGACGGCTGGGCATCGGCTTCACCCTCGCGGTCGGCGCGCTCGCGGTCGATCCCGTCCCGGTGTCGTGGCGACAGCTGACCACACCGCTCATCCTCCTCGGCATCTTCGTCCTCGACGGCCTGATGGTCGCGGTGTACCGACTGCGGCGGCGGCGGTCACTGCTCCAACACCGGAACGACCACGTCCTCCACCGGTTCGTCGCTCTCGGATGGTCGACGGGCGAGGCGGTTCTCTTCCTGGTGGTGGCCGAGGTCATCTTGTCGGTGATCACGCTCTTCACCGCCCGCGGTGTCTTCCCGTTCTGGCTCACCGCGGTCTCGACGGTCCTCGTGCTCCTCGTCGTCGGGATCGAGGCCGGTCGGTCGCGGTTGGAGCGCGAGCAACCGCGCGGCTTGCCCGGCTGGGCCTGGATCGTCGTGCTGCTCCTCGTCGTGTGGCTGGTGGCGGCGACCGCGCCGCTCGCGCTGGCAGGGAACGACGCGGTCGACCGCATGCAGAACGGTCGCGAGGCCGCGACCCGGGCGCTCAACGCCGCGCGCGCGGGCGACTCGATCAGCGCGCAGGGGGCGTTCAACCAGGCGGCACGCGCCTTCTCGGACGCGCGCGACCGTTTGGAGTCTCCGCTCACGTCGACCGGTCTGACGCTGCCGTTCCTCGCGTCCAACGTGAGGGCGGCTCGGACCCTCGCCGACATCGGGACCGATCTCGCCGACGCCGGCGAGTCGCTGACCGCGGCGGTGGATCCCGACGCCCTGCAGGTCATCGGGGGTCGCCTCCCGATCGAGGAGGTGACGAGGATCACGCCGCAGCTCGAGCACGGGGCGGCAGTCCTCGCCGACGCTCGCGCCCGCCTCGACCACCTGCGTGACGACCCGTACCTGGTGGCGCAGGTGCGCGACGCCGTCGACCAGGTGTACGGCCAACTCGCGCAGCGGACCGCGAGGCCCAGCACGCCGCGGCCGCTGCCCGGCTCGCGCCGGCGATCTTCGGCGCCAACGGCGACCGGAATTACCTCCTCGTGGTGCAGAACAACGCCGAGTCACGCGCCACCGGTGGGTTCATCGGCAGCTACGCGCTGATCACCGCCCACGACGGAAAGCTGACGGTGGGCGATGTCATCAGGACCAAGACGTGGGACGACACGATCGCGCGGCTGGCGCAGGTCACATATCGGGCGCCGGTCGACTACGCGAGGCGGTACGCGCAGTACCGCCCGCAGACGACGCTGCAGAATGTGAACCTGTCGCCCGACTTCCCCAGCGTGGCGCAGGTGTTGGAGACGCTGGCGCCGCAGGCCGGACTGCCCCAGGTCGACGGTGTCCTCTCGGTCGACCCGGCCGGGCTCGCCGCGCTGCTCCAGCTCACCGGACCGGTCACGGTGCCCGACTGGCCGGTGCCGATCGACAGCGGGAACGTGGTCAACGTGACGTTGCGCGACGCGTACGCCCAGTTCGCGGCGACACCGGACCGCGTCGACTTCCTCGGCGACGTCGCCAAGGCCGCCGTCGACGAGGCGACAGCAGGCACGCTCGGCAAGCCCGCGCAGATCGCCAAGGTGCTCGGCGGCGCCGCCCACTCCGGGCACCTCATCCTGGGGTTCACTCGGCCGAACGAGGAAGCGCTCGCCGACCAGCTGGGCGTCTCCGGCCGGCTCGAACCGGTGCGGTCCGACGCGATCGCGGTGACGTCGTCCAACTTCGCCGGCAACAAGATCGACTACTACCTGAACCGCGCGGTCGACTACCGAGTGAAGCTCCAGCCGAACCAAAGCCTGACCCGCGCTGACGCGTCGGCGAGCCTGTCGGTGGTGCTCGACAACACCGCTCCCGCCGAAGGGCTCCCGCAGATCGTGATCGGGCCGTACCTCAAGGATCGGTTCGTTGCCGGTGAGAACCGCACGTTGCTGTCGATGTACTCACCGTTGACCTTCCAACGCGCGACCGTCGACGGCAACCCCGTCTCGATCGCGCCTGGGCGCGAACGGGGGCGCAACGTCTACTCAGTGTTCGAACAGGTGGCATCGCGTGCGCAGAAGTCGACGACCACGAAGCTCGCCGGCCCCGTGAAGCTGCAGGAAGGCTGGTACACGCTGCGCGTCCATGCGCAGCCGACCCTCAACCCGGACCAGGTCCACGTGTCGGTCGAGGTACCCGAAGGTTGGAAGATCGACCGCGCACCGAAGATGGAGCGCCTCTTCTCGCGGCGGGTCAGCGTGAACGTCCTCGGCGACAAGTCGATGACGTTCCGGGTTCACATCGCGCCCGACGCGGGCAGCCAGAACCTCTGGGACCGCCTCGTCTCCGGCGACTGATCGGCGGCCCCTCGATAGGCTCCGCGCAGTGGTGGTCCCCCTCCGCATCCTCGTGGTCTGCACCGCGAACCAGTGCCGTTCTCCATTGGCTGCGGTGCTCCTGCAGTCGCGTGCCGAGGAGCGTTCGCTCCCGGTCGAGGTGGCCTCCGCCGGTGTCCAGGCGGTCTCCGGCATGCCTGCCACCGTGCCGACCGTCGACGCGGCGCGCCGGTTGGGCGCGGATCTGGTGGCGCACCGCAGCACTCCGCTCGGTTCGGATGCCGTGCGCAGTGCCGATCTGGTTCTCGGGTTGGAACGACGCCACGTGCAGGAGATCGTGATCCTCGATCCGCGGGCATTCGTCAAGACCTTCACGCTGAAGGAACTCGTTCGGCGGGGCGGCGTCGCCGGCCCGCGCGCGCCGGACGAGCCGGTCGCCGACTGGCTGGCGCAGCTCCATCGTGGTCGTCGTCCGACTGACCTCCTCGGCGCGTCCACCGACGACGACGTGACCGATCCGACCGGCTCCGACGCGACCGACCACCACGGGACCGCGGAGGCGATCGACCGGCTCGCGTCGGAGTCGCTGGAGCTGCTGTTCCCGTGAGGTCGGGGGGGACCCGGTTCAGTCGGACGAGGTCGGAGTCGCCGGCCCGGCCTTGGGCTCGGGCACGACCATGTCGAGGTCGATGCGGTGCGACTCGACTACACCGAGTGGCTACCGCCACTGTCCGCGTCCGACTCCAACGCGCCGGCAACCTCGAGCGCGCGGAGCACCGGGGCGAGGTCGCGGACCACCACGTCCGGGGTGGAGCCGTAGGCGGACGCGAGAACCTCGGCCAGCTCGTCCTCGGAACGCCAGTCGGCGAGCACCTGCCAGACCGCCGGACCGGTGCCGGCGAGGGTGATCACGTCCGGCGCGCCGGGCGGCAGCAGCACGACCGCGTCGAGCGAGCGCCGCCAGAGCACGCCGGGCCGGCGCCGGATGCGGCCCCCGGTCGTTCCGGCGCTCATTCCGACTCCGGGTCGGGCCGCTCGTCGGCCGCCACTCCGTCGAGGAGTCCCTCGGCGCCGAGCTCGCGCACGATGCGCACCGCGTCGGTGAGGACCACCTCGTACGACAGGCCGAGCTCCTCGCTGATGTCGCGCGCCAGGTCCTGCACGCGCGCCTCGCCGTCGAAGCACGACCACACGAGGCTCGCGGTGGGATTCAGGTGGTGGAGCCGGTCCTCGTGCTCGTCGAGCAGCACGAGCTCGCCGTCGATCTCGACCGAGTACACAAACGTGGCGCGGGCGGGCACGAAGCTGGCATCGAGGCATCCCGCGGTGCGCTCAGCCATCGCCACCCTCCGCCACGAGTGCGTCGACCAGCCGGCACGCGGTGTCGAGATCGCCGACGGTCAGCCGGTAGCAGTCGACGGACCGGATGACCCGGGCGAGCGCGTCGAGCGAACGCCGCGACTGCTCGTTGAACCGGAAGGTGTTCCGGGCCAGCTCGACCAAGCCCTCGGCGCGTCCGATCGGCACCAGCGCGGTCGGAGCATCGGCCGAGTAGCGCGGGAACACGACGAACCCGGCCCGGCATCGCTCTCCGACCGCATCGCGGCGGAACATCGACGGCGGGACCTGCCATTGCTCGACGCCGTCCGTCGTGGCGTCGGGTGGCGGTAGCGGCGCCAGCTCCGGGAAGAGGTGCTGGGACCCCGGGTCAACCGACAGGGGTTTGGGGAACGGCTCGATCTCACCGGTGTCCCAGTCGAAGGCGACCGCTTCGTCGGTGAGGTACGACCAGCCCGAGCGCACCAACCCCGCGGTCAGGGTGGTCTTGCCCGACTCCATGTGCGCCGGAAACACACACGCGACGCCGTCACGCACCACACCGCCGGCGTGACTGGTGACGGAGTACGCGGGATCGACCGCCTGCTGGTTGACCCAGTGCACGAGGTTCACGACGAAGGACCGGGCGCCGACCGCCTGCAGGACGGTCTCGCCATCGAATCGCATCTCGATGGCATCGGGTTCGTCGCAGGCGGTGACCACCTCGTAGGCGACCGCCGCGCCCGGCAGCGCCGCGAAGCCGTCGAGCAGCCACTCGAGGTAGTGCCCGAGCGCGTCGTCGTCGACCGCGAGTGCGAAGTCCAGCGCGAGGGCGTGGAAGCCTCGGGTCACGTACACAGGTGTCCGATCATTTCAGGATCCGGTGCCAGGCGCGCCGGAAGTGCCCCGCGGCGTTGAAGCCGCGGGCCGCGAGATACTCGCGCTGCGGGAACATGATCGCCCGAAGGTACGCGAGCCGGGCTTCCGTCCCCTGCAGCACGAGGAGCGCGGCGAGCTGACCCGTGAACGCGCGTGCAGGGCCTTCGTGCCACTCGAGCATGCGGCGCTGGTGGGGGCTCGGCACGAAGCGACGCGCCCACTGCACAACCGGGGGTTCGGCGGTGAGGCCGAGCTCGTCCCACGCCAGGGTGACGGCACGGGCCACGATCGGTTCGCACTGCCACTCTCGCGCCATGAGCAGCACGTCGACCAGGTTGGGCTTCTCCCGATGGACGAGCTGTGCGAGGTCACGCAGTGACATCAGCCGCGGCGGCCAGTCACCGAACGCCGCCGCGTAGCTCGCGTGGAGGAGCCGCTGCGGCATCGGGAGCGCTTCGAGCTCGACGACCCCCAGAGGAAACCGGTACGGAGGGGCGAACAGGTCGTCGAAGCCGACGGTGAGGCCATACGCGCCTTCGACGAACGTGCGGTGGAGGTCCAGCTCGAGGCCACCGACCTTCAGCATCACTTCCTTGCCGAAGCGGTCGTCGAACCCACGTCGCAGCTCCGGCTGTGGGCGCTGGGCGTCGAAGGCTCGGGTGAGGACCCGGGACGCCCGCGTCAGCTCGGACGCGGGCACCAAGAGGTCAACGTCGCCGAAGACCCGCTCGCTCGGATCGTCGTAGGCAGTGTGGGCGAGCGCGACGCCCTTGAGCACGCGCGAATCGATGCCGGCACGGTCGAGTGCCGCGGTCGCGTCGAGCACCAGCCGCTCGATGCGCAGGCAGTGGGTGAGCCAGGCCCGGAACGTCTCCTCGAACGTGCGCTCCTGTGCGTCGGTCAGGCCCACCGCCCCGGCGCGTATCGCCGCACCGAATTGACCCAGCAGCCGGTGCTGCTCGCACGACGCGAGGAGCTCGTGAAATTCGTCATCGCTCAACGCGGCGTCGTCGACCGCCAGGCGCGACGGCAGGCCAAAGGCCGCGATCGCCGCTGCGGCGATCGTCATCGTGGCAGGGCGCGTTCCTGCTCGACGGCGCCGGCGTCGGTCTTGTGCTTCGAGGGGTACAGCGCCAGCAGGACGAACACGAACGGCAACGCCTGGGTGCGCTGTCGCGCCAGGATTCCGAAGTTGCTGATGGTGCCGAACGCGAAGAAGAAGATGAGGAGGTACACCACCGCGTACGTCACGTAGGGCTCCGACCGCAGCCGGCCGAACAAGGACGCGATCCGCCGCCACGACGCCGCGCAGAGCACGAACAGGAACGCGGCTTCGAGCGCGGTGGCGATCTGCTCGGCGCCGCTCGACTCGGTCGGGAGCGGTCGGAACAGGATCGTGAAGCTGGCTTCCACATACCCCACAGGGTTCTGGGGATCGGCGGCCCTGAAGGTGGAACCGCCCTCCTCGGTGCGGCGGTTGGTCTCGAGGGCGGAGTTCACCGACGAGCTGCTGAAGTCGTCGACGTCGAGAACGGTAGCGGCCCGCGACGCCAGGATGCCGCCGAGGACGATGAGGACGAGCAGTCCGGCAACCTTGGCGATCGAGCTCGGTGTGACCCCGGGCCGGCTCGTCTCGCGCCGGCCGACCAGGAGCGCGACGCCGAACGCCAGCAGCGCCATGAGGGAGACGTGCGGACGCACGAAGCTCCCGAGCAGCAGACCGAGCACCAACAGCGTGTAGCCACCGGGTCGACGCACGAGCACGCGCGCGGCGCCGACCGACGCGATGCCGAGGGTCAGGAGCATCCAGCAGTCCTTGCCGATGCTCGAAGGCCAGAAGGCCAGCGAGGGCCACAGGAAGATCAGCAATGCGTAGCGACGGTGATCGGCGTTGGGCACTGCGGTGACGAACGCCCGGTACAGGAGGTAGCACCCGATGAACCCGAGCCACGCGAACACCAGGAACTTTGCTGCCACGTTCGTGCCGGTGAAGACCGAGACCACTCCGCTGATGATCCGCATCGCCCCGGTGCCGGGTACCGGTGCCCCCGGGTCGACGTCGAAACGGAAATGTCGGAAGGCTTCCGCGATCCGGTCGCCTTGTTGGTCGTACACGAAGGCATCGGCACCATGCGCCATCCGGTAGAACGCGGCGAAGAAATGCAGGCCGAGTCCCGTGGCGGCCAGACCCGCGAGATCGAAGCGGTGCTCGCGCCGACCCGCTGCCACCAGGACCGGGAGCGTCAGAAGGGTCAGCAGCGGGATGACCACCAGGCTCGAGCCGGCCGCCCACCCATACCCGAGCCACTGCCACATCCAGAAGGCGATGGTGAACGCGAAGACGGCGCACGCGATGGGCTGCCACGAGAAGTACTTCGGCGCGGCCGACCGCGTCGGCGGGAGCGGCGGCCGGTAAGCGCGGCGCGGCGTTCCGGGAGTGGTCACGGGTGGCTAGGACGTCTCGTGGTCCAGCCGTCCCGGAACTGTGACGGTGTAGGGAGCCGGGCCGTCGCCGGTCGCAGGTCGATCGGCGCGACGACGCGACGGCTTCCGACCAGTCTGGTAGTAGTAGTAGTACTCCGAGCTCGATTCGCCCGATGCGATGAGCACAACGCCACCGAGCGGCGCATCGAGGCGGGTGAGCACGTCGAAGGCGCGCTCCGCCTTGTCGGTCGTGGAGATCTCGGACCGTGCGACCAGCAGCACGAGGTCGGCGGAACCGACCACTTCGATCGCGTCGTTGGCGGTCAACACCGGCGCGGTGTCGAGGACGACGACGTCGAACCGGTCCCGTGCCGCCGCGATCACTTGGCGTTGCGCGGCGACGACCTGCGACGGGTTCGCGTTCGGGTCGTGCAGCACGTTGGTCACGATCTTCACACCCGGCACCGAGGTCGTCTGCACCGTGCGCGGCAGGTCTTCGACACCGAACAGCCGGTGCACGGTGGCCCGGCGGAAGTCGCAGTTCACCACCAGCACCGAAGCACCCGACTCGGCGAACACCGCGGCAAGGTTGGCACTCGTGTTCGTCTTGCCCTCACGTGGTGACGCCGAGGTGACCATGACCACCAGGCACTCGGCGCGCGGCGTGGGCTCGAACACCGGATCCACCGACGCCGCGCCCTCCATGACCTCGTGCCCGTTCCCATTGCCATTGCCATTGCCAATCCCGGTGAGCGCGGCTCGCCCGGGCTCTCCCGGGTTGACGCTCGCAGTCTGGAAGAGCACCGAGGTTCTGATGGCGCGAAACGCCTCAGCCACCCGCGACAGCGGCGCGGTGACGGAGACGATGTTCCCCTCCTTCTGCTGCGACCGGGTGAACTTCGGCACTTCGGCGAGCACCGGGAGCCGGAACGCAGCCTCGGCGTCGGTCCGGGTCCGGATCCGGTGGTCGAGGCGATCCAGCACGAGCGCCAGCGCCACGCCGGCCAGGAGGCCGAGGAACGCACCGAACAGACCGCGCGACACCGGGTCGTCGAGGGTGGTCGAGGAGCTGCTGACGCTGACGGCGCCGCTGCCGTCGGGCGACGTCACGTCCGCCCGCAGGTTGTTCTGACCCGAAGCGCCAAGACTCAGGCGGGACTCGTACTCACCCTTGGAGATCGGGACGGCATCCGCGCTCTCGAGTTTGGTGAGGCGACTCGTCGGCGGACCCGCGGTGGCAAGCTCCTGGAGCTGGCCGTACACGGTGTAGTACTGGTTCTGCGTTGCGTCGTACTGCTTCTGGATCGTGTCGACGTCCGGCGGGGGCGGCACCGCCCGCACCTGCGCGAGGAAGTCGTCGGCCTGCGACTTCAGGGACGCGAGCTGTTGGTTCAGCACGTCGCGTTGCCGGTTGTAGCGGCTGAGCAGCCGCTCGTCGAGGTTCTTCACCAGCTGAGCCGCGAAGGCGTTCCCCATGGCGGCGGCGCGGGTCGGGTCGGGATCGGTGGCAGTGATCGCAATCGTGTTCGGAACCTGGCTGGTGAGGGTGACCACCCGCTCTGCCAGCTGGCGGCCCGACTCCGAGGTTCCGAGCTGCTTCGCCACCGCGTCGGGCACCGCGCCGGTGGTGACGAGGATCGCGATCTGGTCGACGTTGGTGTACGCCTGATTGCCCGAGTCGTTCGACGATGTATCGAGCTGCAGCGTGCTGGTCGCCTTGTAGAAGGTGCGCTCCTTCGCGTTCGACCCCTGGAGCTGCGTCGAGGCCGCGCCCAGCGCGCCACCGGCGACGACGAGCGCGACGATGACCAACCATCGCCGCCGCAACACACGAAAGTAGGAGAGCAGGTCCATCGAGCGGGAAGCAGGTTCCTCGTCGTTCGAAGGTCGCGCGGCGGGTGGGAGGGGCCGACGGCACCGCGGGGC
The DNA here is from genome assembly GCA_963819475.1 of uncultured Actinomycetes bacterium. Taxonomy (GTDB): domain Bacteria; phylum Actinomycetota; class Acidimicrobiia; order IMCC26256; family DASPTH01; genus DASUAS01. The sequence goes on along the minus strand of CAWFWE010000004.1, from coordinate 507,476 downwards.
AGCATAGCGTCCTCACTGGGTGGACCGGCGACGCAGAAGGACCAGAACCATGGCGAACGGTTCGATTCTGCACATCGTCGCCTCGACCGATCGGCGGGGTGCCGAGATGTTCGCGGTCGACCTGTCGGCGTGCCTCGCCGCGCTGGGTTGGCGTTCCGAGGTGGTCGCCCTCGCCGCCGGTCGCAGCGGCGGGCTCGACCTGGAGTCCGTCGGGGACGCTCCCCTGTCGTTGCGTACCCTGCGGCGACTCCGCCGCCGCACCCGGGGCTCGGAGGTCGTCGTCGCCCATGGGTCGACGACGCTTCCGGCGTGTGCCCTGGCCCTCGGCGGCAGCGGGCGACCGTTCGTCTACCGCAACATCGGTGACCCGTACCACTGGGCGACCTCGACATGGAAGCGGGCGCGGACCGCCGTCTTCCTGTCGCGCGCATCCAACATCGTGTCGCTCAACGAACGCTCGGGCACCGCAATGCGGGAGCTGTACCGAGTGCCGCTACGGAAGCTGACAGCAATCCCCACGGGCGTGTCGAGCGGATCACATCGACCGGCCTCTCCAAACCAACGAGCGGCAGCGCGGCTGGACCTCGGCATCGAGAGCTCAATGACCGTTGTGCTCGCGGTCGGTGCACTCAGCTCCGAAAAGGGCGTCGATGTCGCCATCGATGCCCTCGTATACCTCGGTGATGCGCTCCTCCTCATTGCGGGCGACGGCCCGGAGCTCGCCTCGCTCGAGCGCCAGGCCGCTCGACTCGGTGTGGCCCGACGCGTCCGGTTCACCGGGAGTCATCTCGATCTGTCCCACGTGTACGCGGCGGCCGACGTTCTCGTCCTTCCGAGCCGGACCGAGGGCCTCCCTGCCGTTGCGATCGAGGCCGGGATGCGCGGGCTTCCGGTGGTCGCCACCGATGTCGGCTACGTCGCCGACATCGTCGAGGACGGCGTCACCGGCCTTGTGGTCTCACCCGGCGATCCTCGAGCGATCGCCATGGGGATCGTCGATGCCCTCGCTCACCCCGAGATGGGTGACGCCGCTCGTGCGCGCTGTGTGCTTCGATTCGATCTCGGAACCGTCGCCGCCCGGTGGGACATGCTCCTCACATCACTCTCAGCTGTTCGATGAGCTCCGGCAGGGAACCAACCGCGCGGCTGCACGCCGTCCTCGTGACGTACGAGCGACCGCGAGATCTCGCCACGATGATCCGGGCCCTGGCGGAGGGCTCCCAGCAATTGGACTCCCTGGTCATCGTGGACAACTCGCGCCTTCCTCAGGGTGAACCGGAAGGAGCGACCGACGCTGCACACCACGTCCTCTTGATCGAGACTCACGAAAACCTCGGCCCCGCGGGGGGCATCGCGCTCGGCATCGATCGGATCCTCGCCGCCGCAAGTGACGACGACTGGATCCTCGTTCTCGACGACGACGACCCACCACCCACTCCCGACTCTCTTGCCTCGCTGCGTCGGTTCGCCCACGCCTGCACCAATGACGACCCTGCGGTGTGTGGCGTTGGATCGAACGGCGGGCGATTCGATCCCAAGACTGGAGAGATCCGTCGCGTGCCGGACGCGGAGCTGCACGGTCCGGTCGACGTCGACTACCTCCCCGGCGGCGCCCTTCCCCTCTACCGCGCCAGCGCGATCCGCGACGTCGGCACGCCGATGGCCGAGCTGTTCTTCGGCTATGACGATCTGGAATACGGGCTCCGGCTCCGGGCGGCCGGGTACCGTCTCGTCGCGCACGGCGACGTGTGGCACCGCAACCGGGAACGAAGTGCTCGGCTCGGCCACGGCAATTCTTTGCGCTCCACGTGTGCCACCAACTCAGGGTGGCGGCTCTACTACTCCCGACGGAACCTGATTGCCATCCTTCGTCTCCATTCGCTCCGTTGGCCCGCGGTTCGGGCGTCGGTGATCGCGCTCGCCAAGCCGCTGTTCGACCTGCGCGGTGGTCACGAACTCGTATATGCCCTCGGCCTCAGCTTCCGCGCCGTCGTCGACGGGTGGACCGGACGTCTCGGACGAACAGTCGATCCGTCGTCACCTCCCACGCGCGTCGTGGGGGCGCACCGCCCCCAGCACACTCAGTCGGACGAGGGATTCGCGATCATCATCCCCGCCTACAACAGCGCCGAGACGCTTCGGCGTTGCCTCGCGAGCATTCCGGCAGCAGGCGAGATCGGTGTCGAAACGGTGGTCGTCGACGACGCCTCGACCGACGAATCCGACGCTCTCTACAAGGATCTCGAGGCTGCGGGCGTCTCGATCGTGCGCAACGCACAGAACTACGGACCTGCGTACAGTCGAAACCGGGGCGCTGCGACCGCCTCGGGCCGGTGGCTCGTGTTCCTAGACAGTGACGACGAGCTGCTCGCCGGCGGTCTGCTGGCACTGCACGACGCCATTGCGCCAGGCGTAGGCCTCGTCTGCGCCACGCACACGGAAGCAGATCCGTCCGATCCCGACCGCCAGTTCTTCGCCGGAACGTTTGCGGTGCGGAGGGACGTCTTCGAAGCGATAGACGGGTATGACCCGGTGCTGCGATTCGCCGAGAACTCCGACCTGCTGTGGCGCCTGACAGCTGAGCTGCGGAGGCGAAAGCTCTACATCGCGGATGTCACGGCCCCGGTCGTGCGTCTCCACTCCGTCGGCCAGTCCCGTGACTACGACGAAGCGCGTCTCAGCGCAGCGAAGCACATCCTGGAGAAGCACAAGCACGACATGGTGCGCTCGCGCAAAGAGCGTGCGAAGTACCAGGCGATCGCAGCAGTCAACGCCGCTCGGCTCGGCAGATGGCCCGAAGCGCGTCGCTTCGCTTGGCAGGCATCGCGAACGCAACCGACGCGACTGCGCAACCACGCGCGATTAGCTGCTGTCGCCTATCGATCAACGTTCGGCCGAGTCGCTCACCGCTCGCCGATGGAATCCGCGGACTCGGTGTCCTGAGGCGTTGTGACGAGAGCCTCGCCACGACCGGGTGCTCAATCGACCCAGGAACCGAGCGACCGGAGATGGTCGAGCTGCGCGCGCAGACCGTCCGCGAGGTCGACCCTGGGCTCCCAGCCCAGCAGCTCACGCGCCCTCTCGATCGAACCGCCCGTGCGATCCACGTCGCCCGCTTGCGCGGGAAGGTGCTCGGTCGTGATCGTGCGCGTCGTGATCTTCTCGAGCAGCGGGATGAGGTCGAGGACGCTGATCGACGATCCTCCTGCGACATTGCACACCGTGCCGGCCGGGGCGTCGGCACTACCGGCGGCAATGGTCGCCTCGACGACGTCGCCCACGAAGGTGAAGTCCCGGATCTGGCGGCCGGTGCCGTAGATGGGCAGCGGTCGCCCGGCCTGAATGGCGTCGAGGAACCGCGCGAAGCCCATGTCGGGCCGCTGCCGGGGCCCGTACACGCTGAAGTACCGCAACGAGACCGTCGGCGCTCCCCAGTTTTCGGCGTAGAGCGAGCACAAGTGCTCGGCCGCGAGCTTGGTCACGCCGTAGGGAGAGTGAGGTTGAGGAACGTCGTCCTCAGTGGTCGGGTACCGCGCGGCGTTGCCGTAGATCGACGAGCTCGACGCATAGACCAGCCGCTGCACGGAGTGCTGGCGCGTCCCCTCCAGCAGACGCTGGGTCGCGAGGATGTTGAGCGTCACGTACTGTGAGAAACCGGCAGACCACGACACCCGCACGCCGGGCTGCCCGGCGAGGTGATAGACGACATCCACCCCGTCGAGCACGTCAGAAAGGTCGATCTGGTTGAGATCCCCATCGACAAGCTCGAAGCGGGACGACTGCCGGGCGGCAGCGATGTTGCGGTGCTTGACCGTAGGGTCGTAGTACGTCGTGAATGCGTCGACACCGCGCACCGCGACACCTTGCGCGAGCAGAGTCTCAGTGAGACGGGAGCCGATGAAGCCCGCACACCCTGTCACCAGCGCCTGCATCCGCACACCCTTCCCGAGCCCGTCGTCCCCGACTTCCTAGCCGATCGCGGGCACACGGACCGTTGACCATTCCACGACAGCTCCACGTCCTCTACCTGATCGACACACTGCGTCCGGGTGGGGCGGAGCGTTCTCTTGCCGCATTGACCCCCTACTATCGCGACCTCGGCATCAAGCTTGACGTCGCGACCCTCGTGGAGACCGACGGCCTCCAGGAGGAAATCGAGGTCGGCGGCGCGGAGCTGTTCTCGGTCGGACCGGCCGGCGGTCGGATCGGGCAAGTTCGGCGGTTCGCCGACCTCGTGCGGTACCGCCGACCCGACCTCGTGCACACAACGCTCTTCGAGAGCGACGTCATTGGTCGAGTCGGAGCGTGGGCGGCGCGGACGCGCGTCGTCTCGAGCCTCGTCAACGAGGCGTACGGCCCAGAACACGCCGCAGAGCCAGGGATCCGCCCGATCCGCTTGCGAGCGGCTCAGGCGCTCGACGCGTTCACCGCACGCGCGACGGTGCGGATGCACGCGGTATCAGAGCAGGTGTCCGAGATCATGTCCCGGCGCCTCGCGTACCCCCGCGCCCGAATCGACGTCGTCCCCCGCGGGCGTGACCCGCTCGTGTTAGGGCGTCGAACGGCCGAGCGCCGTGAGCGCGTCCGGGGCGGGCTCGGAGTCGCATCACCGACCATGGTCGTGCTCGCCGTCGCGCGACAGGAACCACAGAAGGAGCTCGGCACACTGGTGAGGGCCTTCGCGCGCGTCCGTGCGGTACAAGAAGCGTCACATCTGTACATTGCCGGCAGACAGGGCTCAGCGACCAGCGCTATCAAGCGCGAGATCGCCGAGCTCGGGCTCGGATCGTCGGTGACATTGCTCGGGGAGCGAGCCGACGTCGCAGATTTGCTCTGCGCCGCCGACGTGTTCGTGCTGTCATCCCGGCGGGAGGGCATGCCGGGAAGTGTTATAGAAGCGATGGCGCTTGAGACACCGATCGTCGCGAGCGACCTCCCCCAGGTGCGTGAGGTCGTTGGTGATGGGTGCGCCATGTTGGTTCGAGCAGGCGACGTCGACGGATTCGCCAACGCGATCCTCGAGTGTCAGGAGCAGCGTGGCGCGACCGAACGACGAGTCGAGCGCGGATTCACCATGTTCGGCGAGCACTTCACGATCGCGGACACCGCTCGACGCATGCTCGGTTTCTACGAGCGGTGCCTGACGCAATCGTGATTGCCGGACCATCGTGCGGCCTAAGGTGCAATATCTCCACAAAGTCGTTCCAGAACTGAATAAGGTCAAACCAGTGCGTGTCCTCGTCGTCCGAACCGCCGCAGGATTGTGCAACCGCCTCTGGGCGCTGCTCGGCGGAGCCGCGTACGCCGAAGCGACTGGACGGTCGTATGCATTCGTATGGCACCCGACGCACGCCTGCGGCGCTCGCTTCGACACGCTCTGGAATTCACCATATCGAGAGATCGGATCGCGTGCCGCGTCCGTACTCGCACGACTCGCAAGCACGACCCAATACTCGCAGCTGACCTTTGATGATCCGCGCCGTGTCCTTGTCGTCGTGGCCGGTAAACCGCTCATGCCGGACCATCCGCAGATCCGTCCTGCTCGCGACTATCTCCAGTCGCTTCAGCTGGCTCCGCAACTCCAAGCACGGATCGAACGAGCGTATGAAGACGGGCTCGCGGGTCAACGTCGAACCGTTGGAGTGATGATCCGGGCGAACAGCAGCGCCCACGCTGTTGCCCGGGAGACATCGCCACCTGAATGGTTCTATCGACGGATGAACGACATCCGTGCCGACTACCCGGATGTCGGATTCTTCCTCTCCACCGACTCCCCCGAAGTCAGTGATGAGATCCACCACCGGTTCGCGAACGTCGCCGAACTGAACGGCAAGTCTCAGTTCAACTCCGCGGCCGGAGTGCAAGATGGCGTGTGCGATCTGTACCTCCTCGCGAGGACGAACTACATCATCGGTGCTGCTGGCTCGTCGTTCTCGGTCACCGCCGGGTGGCTCGCCGGACACGGCGGCTTCGAAACACCGACCCATCCGCCGGAGTCGGACCTCCACACCTGCCTTTCAAGATCGCGTCGTTCGACTGGTCGGGTCGACCGTGGATGATCCAACGGGTCGGCTTCTCTGGGCGCCTCCACGCCCGACGGTGTGGGCCAGCGTGCTCAGGTGGAACCGCTTGGTAGAGTCATCGCCTCCTGACTCGATACCGGAACGGTGCACCCCTGTCGACTGGCCAGATCACCGCAGCCGACGTCGACCGCCCAGATGGAGCCGCGAGGTGGTGCAAGGCCGCGAGAGACGACCGTCGCGGACCGACCCGGACGGCTCGCGCTGAACCGTCAACCCGTGTCGATCCGTTCCGTCCTCGGTCGGCTCGTCGCCGGGCAACGGCGCCGACTGGTCCTCGTAGCCATCGTGTCGTTCCTCGGTGGGCTGGCTGAAGCGCTGGTGCTCGGAATCATCGCGAAGCTCGCCTTCGCGATAGCAGCGAACGACGCGTCGATCCGCTTCACGATCTCTTCGATCGACTTTCATGTCAGTGCATCCGAACTGGTCATCATCGCTGTAGCGCTCGTGGTCGTTCGTGTGGCAATGCAAGCGACTGCGATCTGGGAATCGACCAATATCGCGACCCAAGCGATCAGCAAGGGCCGCGCCGACGCCGTGAAGCTCTTCCTCGGTGCGTCATGGGAGCTCCAAGCCGACGAACGACGGGGTCACCTGCAGGAGATGACGACCACACAGGTCGCCCAGACCTCGGCGGTCCTGAACGCAACCGTGGCCTTCATCGTCAGCACCGTCACGCTGGTCGCTCTGCTCGCGGCAGCGCTGTTCGCGAACGTCTGGGCGACACTCGCAGCGACGTTCATCGTCGTGTTGCTCGCGCTGTTCTTGCGCCCGTTGCGCAACCGCATCCGGAGGCGTTCGGCGTTGACCGTGGGCGCGAACGCCGAGTTTGCCGCATCAATCAGCGAACTCTCCGAGATCTCGCGCGAGATCCGAGTGTTCGGTGTCGATCGCGAAGCACAGGATGAGATCGGTGCCGCGATCGACGATCATCAACGGTCGTACTTCAAGACCCAGATCCTCGCCGGTATGCTCCCAGCCGCATATCAGGGCGTCGCGCTGCTGCTAGTCCTCGGGACACTGGGCCTGCTACAGAGCATCGACGTTAGCAACGTCAGCGCGCTCGGTGCCGTCGTCCTCATCATGTTGCGCTCGCTGAGTTACGGGCAGGCGGCACAATCGTCGTACCAGGGCGTGATCGTCGGCGCTCCATACGTCGAGCAGTTCTTCGAGCACCAGGATCGGTACCGAGCCGCCGCCGTTGACCCATCGGGGAGCGCACTGACACGCTGCTGTTCGCTCGAGTTCCGGAACGTGACCTTCGCCTACGCAGCAGAGCCAGTGCTCCACGATGTTTCGTTCCGCATCGAGGCCGGCACGATGCTCGGGATCATCGGTCCGTCCGGCGCCGGGAAATCGACTCTCGTCCAACTCTTGTTGCGCCTGCGGTATCCGGACGTTGGCGAGATTCGCGCCAATGATCGCACAATCGCTGACTTCAGCCTCGCGAGTTGGTATGACGAAATTGCCTTCGTTCCGCAGGAGGCTCGCTTGATTCCGGGAACCGTCGCAGACAACATCAGGTTCTACCGGACAGCAAGTGACGAGGACGTCGAACGTGCGGCGAGGCTCGCGCACATTCACGACGACATCGCGAGCTGGCCCAAGAGTTACAAGACGTCAGTCGGCGAGCGCGCCACACAGATGTCCGGGGGTCAGAGCCAACGACTGTGTATTGCGCGTGCTCTGCTCCGCGATCCGAGCATCGTGATCCTCGACGAACCCACGAGTGCTCTGGATGTGCACTCGGAACTGCTGATCCGTACCACCCTCGCCAATCTCACTCCGGCGAAGACCGTCGTGGTCATCGCGCATAGGTTGTCAACGCTCAGCGCATGCGGGCAAATACTCGTCCTCCGCAAGGGCGAGGTCGAAGCGTTCGGTCCGCCGGACTTACTCGAACTTTCGAGCGACTTCTACGCCGAGACCCTCCGCGTTGCCGGACTTCGTTGACTAGGACTTCCAGTTCACGGGTCGAGGTGACAGATGGACCCTGTGGTCGGGGTCATGATGCTCGCTTGTTGCGGTGTTGGTCGAGGACTTGGCGGGGGGTTCTGCCGGCTATGAAGTCGCTGTGGTTGGCGCGGCGGGTGTTGTAGTCGACGAGCCACGTCTCGATCTCGGCGCGGAGTTGACCGAGTCGGTCGAAACGGCGGCGGTGGAACGCAGGCCGCCAGCATTCCTCCAGCGCGGTGCCTTGGAACCGTTCACACACCGCGTTGTGGTTCGGCGAGCGGGGTGGGGTCCGGTGATGCGTGATCTCGAGGGTCTCGAGATGCGCATCGAAGCGGGGGCCGAACTCGGGACCGTTGTCGGTGAGCACCCCGGTGACGTGTCACGCCAAGGCGACGCAGTTTGCGGATCACTCGGTCGAGGAACCGTTTCGCGATCTCGGTGTTCGACGGTCCGAGGAACACCTCGCAGATCGCCCAGCGGGTCGCGGTGTCCACCGCGGTGAGCTGCCAGACCTTCCCGACCCCTTTGAGGTTGCCGATGTAGAAGCTGTCCAGGGCGACGAGGTCACCGGGTCGGGCGGCGAAGTGACAGAACCCGAACGGTCCTTCCCGGGCCTCGTCGGTGACCAGACCGCTGGTCGCAGCGGTCAACTGCGCCAACGCCCCGACCCGTTGCCGTCGCCGACCGAGGCCGTGACGGACCAGGATCTTCTGCACCCCACTCGCCGAGATCACAACCCTCGAGTCCGCAGCTGCTCGGCGTAACGACGAGCTCCCAACGTCGGACGCACCACCGCCTCCGCCAACAGCTCGTCGACCACCCACGCCGGCGTCTGATTCGGCATCGCCGGCGGTCGACGGCCTTTGGGCATCAACGCGTCGACGCCACCGGCCTCGACTCGGCGTTGCCACCGATAGAACGTCGTGCGGCTCACCCCGAACGTGCGACACGCCTCCGACACGCTCGTGCGCCACGCATGTTCCATGACACGCACGCGCCGCTGATAGATGATCTGATCCGGGGTCACGGTGATGGGCTCCTTCGGCTCTGTGGAAGGAACCAAAGGGTCCATCGCCGTGGCCACCAAACGGGGGACCTGCAACCTCAACCCGTGAACAGGAAGGACTAGGACAGCTTCTCCGAGTCGCCCATGACCCCGGACGGGGACGACGACGGAACGCGTGGCTGGTACCGTCGGGCCACTGGCTCGTCCCTCCCGAGGCGCCTCGACTGCCGTCATGACCCCGCACCGGCGAGTCCTTCGAGACCCAAGCGGCTTGGTCGAGGAACCGATCCGTATGGTTGCATCGACCAGTCCGACGCGTCAGCGTTGAGGCTCGACCGCGACGTCTCCAACCTTCGCTCGCTGCTCGCCACCTACGAATGCGAAGGACTTGAACCGCTCGCTCGACACCAGATCGCAGCGCATTTCCGCTTCGCCGACGCGTCTCGACTTCCAAGACTGGAGTCGACGGTAGCCTTCGATTCCTTGCCCTCTGACACCCCGGAACGGCTTCCCGTATACCTCGTCCACTGGCAGGCTCCGGAGTGGTGTGCGCACGCGGCGGCAAGCCTGCTGGCATCGCAGGAGATCGAGGTGGAGCTGACGGTCGTCGACAACGGCAGCAGGGCAGAGCAACCGCGCCTGCGGGATCTGGTTCCCGACGGGACCCGAGTGCTAGTGGCGCCCGCGAACCTCGGCTACGCGGGAGGAGCGAACCTCGCACTTGAGGACTGGCTCGCCACCCGCACCGACGGCTATTGCCTCATCGGCAGCCACGATCTCCACGTTGCGCCGGACACAATGGTAACTCTTGTGACAACGGCCCGCCGACACCCCGAGTTCGGCATCCTCGCGCCCGATCTCGATTGGACGCGCCCAGCGAGTCATGAGTACAGAGAAGTGAGTCCGGAGCCGCTTGGCTGGGTTTCGGGCACCGCGATGCTGATTGGACAGCAGTGTGCGCTCGACGTTGGTCGCTTCGACGAACGTTTCTCGTCATACGTCGAGGACGTCGACTTCTGCTGGCGGGCTCGACTCGCCGGGTGGAGAGTCGGGTTCGTCCCGGCGCGCGCGCTTACGGTCTCGGCGGCACGCGTCGCCCAGAGCCGCGAATACATCGCGGCAAACCGCATCCTCCTCGAGCTGAAGCACCACGGAGCAAGAGGACTCAGTGCCGCAGTACTCGCGCGGCTCTGGCGGCTCGGTCGTCACCTCGTTGGGCTTTGGGCGTGGTGGCGGAGCCCGGCAGAGCGATCTGCCTCGCGCTCGGCCGCCGTGCAGGACTGTCGCCGCGCTATGGCTTGCGACACGACGAATCCGGGCCTTCTCGGAATCCGCGTAGCGTGAACCCATGTGTGGTGTCGCCGGATTCCGTCAACGATTCGCAACGCATTGGCACAACCCTGGTTAACACAGGCGCACCTTGACCGCGATGCTCGTTCATCGGGTCTCAGTCACGTCCGGGTGCCGGGTCGATTCCCAGGCCGGCAACACGCTCGGGCACCGTCGTCTCTCCATTGTCGACCTCACCGATACGAGTGGGCGGCCGCCGCACTCGGCCTCGGGGCGCGAGGTGATCTCCCGCACGAGCTCACGGCGTCGGGGCATCATCTGCCGCGGCCACTGCGACACCGAGGTCCTGCTCGAGGCGATCGACGCCTGGAGCCTCGACCGCGCTCGAACGATCGAACGGCATGTTCGCCTTCGCGCTGTGGGACCGACGCGAACGGCGGCTGCACCTGGTTCGCGATCGCTTGGGCGAGAAGCCCCCGTACCACGGATGGGCATACGACACCATCTGCACCAGCCACCTGCGACGGGCGTACGTGTTGTCCGCGGCTTCCACCAGCCGCTCGGCAACGCGGGCCGGTGCCAGATGAGCCTGATACCACTGCCCGGCCTCGCACTCCAAGCGTGATCGGTAGGTGTTGTCGTTGAGTAGCAGTTCGACACCCGCACGGATCGAGTCGACGTCGTCGTCGACAAAGTGTGCGTGGACGCCGTGCTCGAATGGTGCGGGAAGCGATCTCGACAGCGGGGTCGAGAGGATTGCCTTCCCGAGCGCGAGGTATTCGCCCAACTTCCAGCCCAGGCATCCGTGTACCGCGGGGCTGTTGAAGACGAAGGCCGACCGCTGAACGCGCTCGATGTAGGTGCCCAGATCGAGTCGGTCGTCAAGAAACCCGCCGTCAACCTTGACACCCGCTGCCGCGCACGCCGCGAAGAACCGTTGCCGGGGATAATTCGCTTGCTCATGCCTCCCGCTCCATGGCCGCGACGCGTGAAAGACGTAACCGGTGTCTGCCGGTCGGTGCTCGTACCGGTCGATCGGCAGTCGAGCGATCGACTGGAACCGGATCTGCCTGATGCGGTCGATCGGGACGCGGCCGGTGCGGGCAAGTTGCACCAAGCGCAGGTAGCCGGTCGGCAGGGGCCAGAGTCGGATCCCGAACGTCGGTCCGAGTGCCACAAATCCGGATCGGTGCTCGTCGAAATCGAGATTCACCTTGCCGTACACGTCGGCCCAGCGCAGCATGCCCTCATCGACGTCGCGGGAGTCACCCGTCGAGATGAAGAGGCGCGTCGACTGCCCACCGCGTGTGAGAATCATTGGCGTTCCGTCCGCGATCGCAGGACGTCCCGAGACACCGATCCGGTCGAAGCGGATGCCCCGCGTGAGGCCGGCGTCGAGAAAGCCGCGGAGGATATACGTGTAGTACGGGACCACGAAGTCTCGATCCGCCGTGAGCCCGTCGCGCACGCTGTCATCGTATCGACGAGCCGTGGGGACTCCGGCAATCTCAGTTCGGCGCTGAACGGCCCGCCTCGATTCTCGGAATGGTCACGCGCTGACGCGAGCGCCCCATGAGCCCTCTAAGTTGTGCGAGCGGATCTCACTGAACGAAGGACGATTCTCTGATGTGCGGGATCGACGGCTTCCTCGATCTCCAGCAGTCAGCCCGCCGTGAAGACCTGACTGACGTCGTCGCTCGGATGACCGCCACGCTCGTGCATCGGGGTCCGGATGCCTCCGGGTCCTGGGTCGACCCCGAGGCCGGCATTGCGCTCGGCCACCGCCGGCTCTCCATCATCGATCTCACCGACGCGGGCGCGCAGCCGATGCACTCGGCATCGGGACGCTACGTGATCTCGTACAACGGCGAGATCTACAACGCGGTCGACCTCGCGCACGAGCTCACGGCCTCGGGGCACAACCTGCGCGGCCACTGCGACACCGAGGTCCTGCTCGAGGCCATCGACGCTTGGGGCCTCGATCGCGCGCTCGAACGATCGAACGGCATGTTCGCCTTCGCGCTGTGGGACCGGCGCGAGCGGCGTCTGCACCTGGTTCGCGATCGCTTGGGCGAGAAGCCGCTGTACTACGGGTGGATGGGCGACACCCTGCTCTTCGCCTCCGAGCTCAAGTCGCTTCGCGCTCACCCCGCCTTCCGTGGCTCGGTCGACCGTGACGCGCTCGCGGCCTACTTCCGGGCGAACTGCGTCCCCGGCCCACGTTCGATCCACGAAGGCGTGTCGAAGCTGCCGCCGGGCTCGGTCCTGACCGTCGACGCCGATGGCGCCCGAGCCCGCGACCGGGCTCGCGCTGCGGTCCCGCTTCCGTACTGGTCGGCGTTCGACGCGTACACCGACGGCGCGCGGTGCGCCCCCGTGTCGGACGCTGACGCGATCGACGCGGTCGACGAGCTGCTGCTGGACGCAACCCGGATGCGTATGCGTTCCGATGTCCCGCTCGGCGCGTTCCTGTCGGGCGGGCTCGATTCCTCGGTCGTCGTGGCCCTCATGCAGCGGCACAGCGGCGAGGCCGTGCGCACCTTCACCATCGGGAGCCCGTCGGCCACGTACGACGAGGCGGATCGCGCGGCGGAGATCGCGACCCGGCTCGGCACCGACCACACCGAGTTCACCGTGACGGCCGGCGAAGCGCTCGCGGTGATCCCCCGCCTCGCTCAGATTTTTGACGAGCCCTTCGCCGACTCGTCGCAGATCCCGACGCTGCTCATGGCGGAGCTCGCCCGGCGCGATGTCACCGTGACCCTGTCGGGCGACGGGGGTGATGAGGTGTTCGGCGGGTACCAGCGTTATCGCTGGGTGCCCAAGCTCGCGCGCTGGCTGGCGCGGGTCCCGGCCGGCTCGCGCGCCGCGGTCGCCGGTGCGCTGCTGCGGGTGCCACCCTCGGTCTGGGACGGGCTCGTCGCCCCGCTGCCCACGAGCGTGCGGCCACGCATCCCGTCCACCAAGGTGGCGAAGCTCTCACGGATCGCAACGCTCGACTCGCCGGAGGCGATGTACCGCCGACTAGCGGCGCACTGGGACGACCCGAGCGCGCTCGTCATCGGTGGCACCGACGACGAGCGAGACGGCGACGACGCCTGGAACGACGGCGAGATCGTGCACCGCATGATGACACTCGACACCACGACCTTCCTCCCTGACGACATCCTGGTGAAGCTCGACCGGACGACGATGAGTGTGAGTCTCGAGGGCCGCATCCCGCTCCTCGACCACCGACTGATCGAGCTGGCCGCCGGCCTGCCCGAATCGATGAAGATCCGGAACGGCGAGAGCAAGTGGCTCCTCCGGCGCGTGGTCGAGCGCCACCTGCCGGGCGGGCTCGTGTCGGGACCGAAGTCGGGCTTCGGCGTGCCGCTCGGCCACTGGCTGCGCGGGCCGCTGCGCCGGTGGGCGGACGATCTCCTCTCCCCCGCCGTGCTGCGGCGGCAGGGGTATCTGCGCGCCGAACCCGTCACCCGGATGTGGGACGAGCATCGGTCAGGTCGCCGCGACTGGGAGTACCACCTCTGGGATGTGCTGATGTTCCAGTCGTGGCTCGAGGCGTGGGACGTGGCTTGAACGAGCCCGACAACGAGGTTGAGATCCGCGCCGCGACCGACGACGACATCCCCGCAGTGCTGGAGCTGGCACGACGCACTCTGCAGTGGGACGGACTCGACGACGAGGCGTTCTTTCGCTGGAAGCATCTGGAGAACCCGTTCGGGCGGTCGCCGATGTGGGTGGCCTCGGTCGGCGGCCGACTCGCCGGATTGCGCACGTTCCTCCGCTGGCGGTTCACGGAGGCGGACGGTCGGACGCGGCACGCGGCGCGTGCGGTCGACACCGCCACCGACCCCGACTTCCAGGGTGCCGGGATCTTCCGACGGCTCACGCTCCACGCACTCGATGCGCTGCCCGACCTGGGCGTCGAGTTCGTGTTCAACACGCCGAACGAAAAGAGCCTCCCCGGATACCTGAAGATCGGGTGGCAGGTCATCGGACGGGCGCCGGTGCGGGTGATGCCGACCGGCATCGATTCGCTGCCCGCCCTGCTGCGCGCCCGGGCTCCGGCCGGCCTCAGACCACTCGAATCGTCCGTGGGCGAGCAACCGGCCGACGTGTTCGGTGACGTGGGCGCGATTTGGCGTCTCCTCGAACAACTCGCCGAGCCGCGTGACCTGGCCACCGAACGCTCGGGTGACTACCTGCGCTGGCGGTACGGGTTCGCGCCGCTTCGCTACCGAGTGGTCCTCGCGGGCTCGGCCATCGAAGACGGTGTTGCCGTGTTCCACCTCCGCCGGCGCGGGTCTGCGACCGAAGCAACGATCTGCGACGTGTTGATCCCCGATGGGGGGCAGTCACGCGAGCGCGGCGTCATGCGACGGATCGCCTCCGCGACCCGAGCCGACTACCTCCTGCGCATCGACCGGCGACGCGCGGCGCGGGGATGGGTCCCGACGCCGCGTAGCGGTCCGATCGTGACCGTTCGGGACGTCGGCGGAGCGGAGCTCCCGACGCTCGACCGCTGGTCACTTTCGATGGGCGACGTCGAGCTCTTCTGACGCGTGGCACGTGGCACGTCGAGCGGTCCGGTGGAGTTCGATCTGGTCGAGCTCGCGCGCCGGGGCGTCGAGCTGGAGCGTCGGACTCACGATCGCGCGGGCCCGATCGCGGTGCCGGACGACGGCACGGGCGCTGGTGCGAGCACCACGTCGGCCGCGCCTGGAGCGCGAGCACCAGCGTCAACACGACCACCGCCAACGGTCCTGCCGGTGAGCCGTCAAGCAACAGTCGCGGGATCGACCGACGCGAACAGCACGCCGGTGAGGACGAGCACCACGAGGCCCCGCGCAGCGGCGCGGGGCCAGCCGCCACTGGTGCACGCCCGTGGCCACCATGGCGGTGAGCGACGCACCGAGCCCGGCGGCGACCCCACGCCGCGGCGGTCGCGGTGCCGGGCGTCTGCGCTGGCCGAGCGCACCAGAGACGTCGCGATCGTGGTCGCGGCCACTGCGGCGAAGAGTGCGCCCAGCCATCGTCCGGCGACAACCAGAGCAGCTCGCCCGGGGCGAGGTCGCGAGCATCAGGAGCGCGGCGCCCACGGCACGGCCAGGACGCGACGACCGTCGCGGGCCCCGGGATCACGAGCATCGCGGCCGGGACCACCACCAGCCCGACCGCGGATGGCACCGGCCACACGACCAGTCGGCATTCGGCGCCGACGAAGCACACCACGGCCAGCGGCCGACCATCTTCCCCATTCCCAACCGAGCGCGGAGGCGACGAGCGGTGCCGTGCTACGAGGACCACACCGAGCGCCAGCAGCCCGCCGACCACTCGTACCGCGGCGGTGCCGATCGCGACGACCTGCACCGGACCAGCGCCGCTCCGTGGTGCAGCGCCCCGGTGCACCCGCCAGAGTACCGCGCTCCACCGTCCCGAGTTCGCCTGCCGCGGCCCGAGCGCCGCGCCGAGCGCGCACGCGGACCACGATCGCGTCGAGCGGGAGGTGATGGCGGAGTGCAGCCGCGGGTCGTTCGCCGAGCAGGGCCTCGAGGACCACGCCGAGCAGCGACTCCGCGAGCACGTACGGCACTATCGCGATCGCGGCGGCACCGAGCAGTGCGGGCGCCGACGTACCGAACACGCCCGTACCGTTGGCGAAGGCGACGAGAGCGGCCGCGGTGACGAGGATAGTCCGCCGTTGTCGGCCACGCGCACGAATGCCCGAGCACGCTCGCAGTGCTCGGCGTCGAGCGGTCCGGCGCAGCAACGGAGGAGCAGCGAGCCCAGCCAGGTGCGCCGCCGTGGACGGCCACGACGGCGGCGAAGAGCGCCGCCAGATCGGCCGTGGCACCGGTCTCGTTGGGCGCACAACACGGACCGGTTCATGCACAGCGCCAGTCGGGACACCCAGCGCACGCCACGCCGGGTACCAGGCCACCGGCCGTCGAGCACCAACCGCCGCCCTCCCAGGAGCAGTGCTCCGACGAGCAGCGCGTACACGTACGCACGCGGCACGGCGAGGGCGTCCGGTGCGTCGACCTTCGAGCTGCGCGGCGGGCCGCAGCATGGACGGGCTCGACTCGACGAAACTGGAGCATCACGGTGCGGCGAGGGCGCGGTCGACGTGCGACCGTACGCCGCGCCCGCCAGCGCGACACGAGCATCAACGGGACCGCCACCGGCCTGCCGTAGCCGCGAGCGACGTCGCGGGACAACCGACGAACGCGGCCGACGCAGCCAGCGCCGCGAGGCCGCGGTTGCCGGCGTTGTAGGCCATCCGCACGAACGACCGCTGCCCCCAGTGCACCGTGTCGAGGGGTCCGACGAGCACTCCCACGAGGAGCGGACCGAGGTACACCGCGTCGTGTCGGAACCCGACAACCGCGGCGAGAAGGACTGCGGCTTCGGCCGTGGACGCGTGCTCGGTCGGGAACAGGACGACGCGGTTGATGCACAACGCGGCGGCCACCGCCAGGAGCAGGACCGGCCCGGGGGCCGGGCGCACCGCGCCGCCCGCGAGGAGCACGACGCCGGCCGCCAGCGCAGCGACGCAGAGCGCGACGGCGTAGCAGCGGACCCGTCGCGGCTCGCGCGTACGGGACGCCGCGCCGACCGCCTCCTGCTCCGCGAGTTCCACTGGCCGTCCCCGCAGTCCGGCCGAGCGGGCCGGCGACGCCGTCGGGCCGCGACGCGACTCGACGTCTCCCTAACGATGGAAAGACGACCGGACGCGCTCGCTGTCACGCCCGCCCGGCCCCTCGCCCTAGCCTCACCCCGGTGGGCGCCGCCCGGACGACGCTGAAGGTCACGTCGGCGGTCGTCGACACCGTCCGCCCGCCCGCGCCCGGGTTGGTGGTCCTCATCTACCACCGGGTGGGGCGCCGAACGCCGGTCGAGGTCGACCTTCCCAGGTCGCTGTTCAACGAGCACATGGCCTTCCTCGCCGCCGAGACCACCGTCGTGACCCTCGCCGACGGACTGGCTCGCCTCGCCGACGTGGGCGCGCCGCGGGAGCCGATGGTGGCGGTCACCTTCGACGACGGCACCGCCGACTTCGCCGAGGTCGCGCTGCCGGTGCTGGTCGACCACGGCGTGCCGGTCACGCTCTACGTCGCCACCGACTTCGTCGAGCGAGGGATCGCCTTCCCCGACAACGGGGCACCGATCACCTGGCCCGCACTGCGCGACGCCGTGAGGACGGGACTGGTCGGCGTCGGATCGCACACCCACGCCCACGCCTTGCTCGACCGGCTGCCCGTCGGGCAGGTCGACGGCGAGCTCGACCGGTCGATCGACCTCATCGGCGAGAGGTTGGGCGTCCGCGCCGCGCACTTCGCCTACCCGAAGGCGGTGATGGGCTCGCCGACCGCCGACGCCGCCGTGCGCGCCCGCTTCGACTCCGCTGCCGTCGCCGGCACGCACGGGAACCGGTACGGCGCCACCGACCCGTACCGGTTGGCGCGCTCCCCCATCCAGGTGAGCGACGGCACCCGCTGGTTCCGCCGCAAGGCCGCCGGCGGCCTCGGCCTCGAGGACACGCTGCGGCGCGCGCTCAACCGCCGCCGCTACGCCGCTTCCACCACCTGAAGGACAGCTGCGACGACGCGGTCGACGTCGGCGTCGGTCATGACCGAGCCGCTCGGGAGACAGAGACCGGTGCGGAAGATCTCCTCCGCCACCGCGCCGCCGCGCCGCTCGCAGTCCGCGAACAGCGGCTGCAGGTGCATGGGCTTCCACGCCGGCCGGGCCTCGATGTCGAGCGACTCGAGGTGGAGGCGGACGGCGGTGGGATCGGCGACGGTGACGACCGTGAGCCAGTTCGTGGGCTGCCCCGCGGCGGCGTCGGGCATGAACCCGATCCCGTCGACGCCGGCGAAGGCCTCGCGGTAGCGCGCGTTGATCTCACGCCGGCGCCTCACCTTGGCGGGGAGAGCTTCGAGCTGCGCCCGGCCGACTGCGGCCAGCAGGTTGCTCATCCGGTAGTTGAAGCCGATCTCGGTGTGCTCGTAGTGCGGCGCCGGATCGCGCGCCTGGGTGCTCAGGTGACGCACCCGCTCGATCGCCGCCGGGTCGTCGGCCGTCAACATCCCGCCGGCGCTCGTGGTGATGATCTTGTTGCCGTTGAACGAGAACACGTTCAGCGCTCCGAACGAGCCTGCGGGACGGCCGCGGTACGTCGCCCCCAGCGCTTCGGCCGCGTCCTCGATCACCGGCACGCCGTACGCCGCGCACGACGCGAGGATCGGGTCCCAGTCGGCGCACTGTCCGTAGAGGTCGACGCCGATGAGCGCGGCCGGCTGCTCGCGCCCGGCGTGGAAGCGGAAAGCCAATTCCTCCTCCACCAATCCAGGATCGACATTCCAGGTGGCGCGGTCGCTGTCGAGGAGCACCGGCTGCGCGCCCACGTAGGCGACGGCGTTCGCCGACGCCACGAACGTGAGTGACGGCACCAGCACGTCGTCTCCGGGACCCACACCGAGCAGCACCAGCGCGAGGTGCAGCGCCGCGGTGCCGCTCGAGAGCGCGGCGGCGCCCCGCGCACCGACGAAGGCCGCGAACTCCTGCTCGAACGCGTCGACGTCGGGCCCGAGCGGCGCGATCCAGTTGGAATCAAACGCCTCGAGCAGCCGCGCCCGTTCGCGCGCGCCGACGTCGGGTGGAGACAGGAAGAGTCGGCGCACGGTCAGGAACGTAGCGGAGGCGTGCTCGGAGAGCGGGACGCCGGAGCGGAGTGACCCGCACGGTCAGGAACGTAGCGGAGGCGTGCTCGGAGAGCGGGACGCCGGAGCGGAGTGACCCGCACGGACGCACGGTAGCGGTCGGTAGCCTTGACGGCCGTGAGCATCGTCGTGACGGGTGGCGCGGGTTTCATCGGCGCGAACCTCTGCCGTCGCCTGAGCCGGGCCGGTGACACCGTCGTCGCGTTCGACGACCTCTCCTCCGGTGACCGCGACAACCTGCGCGACCTCGAGGTCACCTTCGTCGAGGGGACGATCCTCGACGCCGACGCGCTCGACCACGTGGTGCGCGACGCCACCGCCATCGTGCACCTCGCGGCGCGGCCGTCGGTGCCGCGCTCGATCGCCGATCCGATGGCGTCGCACCTCGTCAACGCAACCGGCACGGTGGAGGTGCTGGAGGCGGCGCGGCGCGCCGGGAACGTGCACGTGATCGTGGCCTCGTCGTCGTCCGTCTATGGCGCGAACCCGACTCTGCCCAAGCACGAGGACCTCGCCACCGTCCCGCTGAGCCCGTACGGCGCCAGCAAGCTCGCCACCGAGGGCTACGCCCTCGCCTACCAGGAGTCGTTCGGGCTGCCCGCGCTGGCGTTCCGGTTCTTCAACGTGTTCGGGCCGTTGCAGCCGGCCGGGCACGCCTACGCCGCGGTGGTCCCCGCGTTCGTGTCGGCCGCGCTCGCCGGTGAGCCCCTCGTGGTGCATGGCGACGGGAAGCAGAGCCGCGACTTCACCTTCGTCGACACCGTCACCGAGGTCATCGCCGACTCCATCACCCGCCGGGTCACGTGCCCCGCGCCGCTGAACCTTGCCTTCGGGACCCGCACCGACCTGCTGACGTTGATCGCCGAGCTCGAGTCGGTGTTGGGCACGAGCCTCGCCGTCGACCACGTGGAGAGCCGGGCGGGCGACGTGCGCCACTCCCAGGCCGACTCCAGCCGTCTGCAGGAGCTCTTCCCCGACGTCGAGCCGGCCCCACTCTCCGACGCGCTACGCGCCACCGTCGACTGGTTCCGTGCGCAGTGACGACGCGCTGAAGCGCGTCATCGACGTACTCGGCGCGTCCGCCGCGCTCGTCGTCCTGTCGCCGCTGCTGGCCGTCGTCGCGGTGCTCTTGCGCGCCCGCATGGGGCCGCCGGTGCTGTTCCGCCAGCTGCGCCCGGGCCGGGACGGCCGACCGTTCGAGTTGACGAAGTTCCGGACCATGACCGACCGTCCTGGCCCCGACGGTGCGCTCCTCCCCGACGCCGAACGCCTCACCGCGCTCGGCCGCTTCCTCCGGCGCACGAGCATCGACGAGCTCCCCGAGCTGGTCAACGTGCTGCGCGGCGACATGAGCCTCGTCGGTCCCCGTCCACTGCTCATGGAGTACCTGCCGCGCTACTCCCAGGAGCAGGCGCGCCGGCACGAGGTGCGCCCCGGGATCACCGGGTGGACCCAGGTGAGCGGCCGCAACGCGCTCGACCTGGGACGAGAAGTTCGCCCTCGACGTGTGGTACGTGGACCACCGCTCGACCCGGCTCGACCTCGAGATCCTCGAGCGGACGGTGTCGCAGGTGCTCAGCGGGCACGGCGTCAACGCGCCCGGTCACGCGACGATGGAGCCATTCGGCGGGAGCACATCGTGAGTCGCGTCATCGTGATCGGCGGGTCAGACCAGAGCCGGCAGGTGCTCGACGCCATCGTCACCCGCGGCTCCCACGAGCCGGTCGGGGTGCTGGACCGTTCGCTCGCGCGCGGCGACGACGTGGCCGGGGTGCCCGTCCTCGGCACCGACGGCGATCTCGTCGCATGCGCGGCGGAGGCGGGCGCCGACCACTTCGTCGTCGCCATCGGCGACAACGCGACACGCGGCCGACTCCTCGAGCGCTTGGCCGCCGCCTCACCACACCTGACGCCGGCAACGATCGTGCACCCGGCCGCAGTGCTGGGCCACGACGCGACCATCGGTCCCGGCAGCATCGTCCTGGCCGGTGCGGTCGTCGGCAACGGTTGCCGGATCGGCCGGGGTGTGCTGCTCGGCATCCGGTCCTCGGTCGACCACGACGGCGTGGTCGCCGATCACGCCAGTCTCGGCCCCGGCGCCACCACTGGCGGGAACGTCCACATCGGGCGGGCGACTGCCGTCGGGCTGGGCGCCAGCGTGATCCACGGCGTGACCATCGGCGACGACACGGTGATCGGGGCGGGCGCGGTCGTGCTGCACGACGTGCCCGACGGGGTCGTGGCGTACGGCGTGCCCGCACACGTGGCCCGGAACCGGCAACCGGGCGAGACCTACCTCTGAGCAGCGCCTGATCGAACGCGGGCGGCGCGGTGCACTAATTTCTTGGTTCGCCCTGGCCGCGCCGGCAGGAAGCGCGCCGCCGCCCCGGAGGACCACTTGCCCGATCGCACGCCGGAACCTCCGGAGGGCGAGCGTCAGCGGTACACGCTCCCGGACGAGTACGGCCCCGCTCGCCCACCCCTGGGGAACGACGACGACCTCTTCGACGACGACACCCCGACGGTGACGTTGCACGAGCGCGACGCGGTGACGCCGCAGCCGAGGACGGTCCGGAGCGCGGCGACCGCGCCCATAGCGCCCGTCGCCGCGACGGCGGCAGTGACCGCGAACGGCCAGGGTGGTCGAACACACGCCGAAGGTCCGGCGACCGAGCGGCCGCTGACACGTCGGGAGCTTCGTGAGCAGCGCGAACGCGCGCAGACGTCGGAGAAGACGTCGGCCAAGACCACCCGGCCACCGCGCTCGAAGCGGGCCAAGTGGCTCCGCCGCGGGATCGCGATCGCGGTGGTGCTCCTGCTCATTCCGGTCGCAGTGTCGTACGTCGACTACCTCCAACGGCCCGGCAGTGACACGCTCTCGGTGCGTACGGTCGAGTGGATCCGCGACCACGGGGGCAACGGCATCGTCAACACCATCGAACGCTGGTGGTACACGAACAATCCGCCACCGACCGGGGGCACGCCGAGCGCGATCAAGGTGCAGGACACCGTCACCGACACCACCACCAAGGACAACACCGCGCCCCCGACCTACCCGCAGATCCAACGCCTTCCGCCACCGACCGCTCGCGTCCCCACCCCCGCCCCCGAGGTGGAGCCCAACGAGGGCGTGTGGCAGCCGACCGGGCGCCTGGTGTCGGGGCAGCCTGCCGTCTACACGACGTACGTGCGCCCCGACGCGGCGCACACCTCGTACTACACGGGCCTGATGTGGCTCGACACCAAGTTGTTGCGCGCCAACTACGTCGTCGGCACCGAGCAACCCGGCGGCGGGCCGAACCCGTGGGGATCGCAGATCCCGGAATCGCAACGCGACATCGCGATCGCCGCGTTCAACTCGGGTTTCAAGATGGACTCCGCCAACGGCGGCGCCTACCTCGACGGCCAGGAGATCGTGCCGCTGCGAGGCGACACGGCGTCGCTCGTCATCAACCAGGACGGCTCGGCGAACGTGGGTGCGTGGGGCCGCGACTTCGCCATGTCACCCACCATCAAGGCAGTGCGCCAGAACCTCGCACTGATCGTCGACAACGGGCAGTTGAATCCCGCGCTGCAGGAGAACGACACCAGCCTGTGGGGTGCCACCCTCGGCAACAACGTGTTCGTGTGGCGTTCCGGCGTCGGGGTCACCGCCGACGGCGCGCTCGTGTACGCCGGGGGTCCCGCGATGTCGATCGTCGCCTTGGCGCGCACCTTGCAGGCGGCGGGCGCGGTGCGCGCCATGGAGATGGACATCAACACCGACTGGGTGAGCGCGTTCACCTACGTGCCGCAGGACCCCAACACGTTCAACTCGCCCATCGTCGGGAGCAAGCTGCTCGACGGCATGACGCACGACGGCAGCCAGTACCTCCAGCAGAACTCGCGCGACTTCTTCGCCTTCACCGCCGACGCCAAGCTGGTCGCGCCGCTCCCGACCACGACCACGACGACGACCACGACCACGAGGCCGAGGAAGTAGCCGCTCAGCGTCGGGTCGTGGGTCACCGCGCTCGGCAGGCTCACGGGTGAGCGCGACATCTTCCGGGGTGGGGACTACCGCGCGTCGAGCTCCAGGCTGCAGGAGTTCATGCAGTAGCGCTGGCCGGTCGGCGCGGGGCCGTCGGGGAACACATGGCCCAGGTGCCCCCCGCAACGGCGGCAGACGACCTCCTCCCGCACCATGCCGTGGCTGCTGTCGACCTTGATCTCCACCGCGTCGGCCACCAGCGGCTCGGTGAAGCTCGGCCAGCCCGTCCCCGACTCGAACTTGGTCGACGCGTCGAAGAGCTCGGCGCCGCACCCGGCACACCGGTAGACGCCGTCGTCGTGGCAGTCCCAGTACTTGCCGGTGAACGCCCGCTCCGTCCCCGCCTGCCGCAGCACCTGGTACTGCTCAGGGCTGAGCTCCGACCTCCACTGCTCGTCGGTCTTCTGAATGCGGTCCGTCATGTCGTCTCCTCGGGCAGGTACGCCCAGCACTCGATCTCCACTTGCGCGCCGGCGGGCAGGCCCGCGACGCCGATGGTGGTACCGCGCGGGCCGGTGGGCCCCGATCGCGCCCTCGTACAACGCATTCACCGTCGCAAAGTTCCCCAGATCGGTGAGGAAGATGGTGGCGCGGGCGACGTCGGCCCACGACCCACCGCAGTCGTCCAGCACGGCCCGGATGTTGGCCAGGACCTGCACGGTTTCGGCCTCGATGCCGCCGGCGACGAGCTTCCCGTCGCCTCCGATGCCTACCTGCCCGGCGAGCACCACGAAGTCCCCGGCCCGGACCGCGGGCGAGTACGGGCCCGCGACCGGCGGCGCGCTCGGTGTGGGAACCGGCTCGACCGTCACGCGTCGATGACCGGCTCGTGCCAGGTCTCGGCCGGGTCCTCGATGAGCCGGTTCTGCTCCTCCGGGCCCCACGTGTGGCGGTGGTACGGGTAGGCGGGCCCGTGGTCGGTGAGCACGTTGTCCACCACCCGCCACGACGCCTCGACGCCGTCCTCCCGCGCGAACAGCAGCGTCTCGCCATGCAGGGCGTCGGTGAGCAGTCGCTCGTAGGCCGACGCCTCCCCGGGGTGGTCGTTGGCCAGGTACAGCTCCACGTTCTCGCCGTGGAAGCCCTCCCCGGCGGCCTTGACCCGGACCCCGGTCGCGATGCTGATGCGCGGGTTGAGCTGGAAGCGGAAGTAGTTCGTCTCGTAGGGCAGCTGCTCGAACTCGGAGAACACGTTCGTCGGTGGCCGGTGCAGCTCGACCCGCACCTCGGTGCAGGTGCACGGGAGGTACTTCCCGGCGCGGAGATAGAACGGGACGCCGGCCCAGCGCCACGAATCGATGTGCAGGCGCACGGCGGCGAACGTCTCGACGTCGGAGTCCGGCGCCACGCCGTCCTCGTCGCGGTAACCCTCGTACTGGCCGCGCACGAGGTCGTCGGGCTTGAGCGTCTCCATCGCGTCGAAGACGCCCTCCTTGCTGTCGCGCAGCTCCTCGACACCGGGTCCGACCGGCGGTTCCATGGCGAGCAGCGCGACGGTCTGGAAGAGGTGGTTCTCGATGACGTCGCGCAGCGCGCCGACCTCCTCGTAGAACTTGCCCCGCCCCTGCACGCCGAAGTCCTCCGCCATCGTGACCTGGACCGAGCGCACGTAGTTGCGGTTCCAGATCGGCTCGAGGAACGAGTTGGCGAACCGCAGGTAGATCAGGTTCTGGATCGCCTCCTTGCCCAGGTAGTGGTCGATCCGGAAGATGTCCTTCTCGGGAAACACCGAGTGCAGCACCGCGTTGAGCTCCTGGGCCGACTTGAGGTCGCGTCCGAAGGGCTTCTCGACGATGACCCGTGCGTTCGTGGCGCAGCTCGACGAGCCGAGACCCTCGACCACCGGCTCGAACATGCTGGGCGGGATGGCGAGGTAGTGCGCCGGACGGTGGGCGTCGGTCAGCTCCTTCTTGAGCCGGCTGTACGTCGTCTTGTCGTTGTAGTTACCGTCGATGTAGCGCAGCAGCGACGTGAGCTTCTCGTAGGAGTCCTCGTCGTCGACGCCGTCGCCGTACTGCGTGATGCTGTCGCGGGCGCGTTGGCGCAGGTCGTCGACCGTCCACTGTGACGAGGCGACGCCGATCACGGGGACGTCGAGCACGCCCTTCTTCACCATGGCGTAGAGCGCGGGGAAGATCTTCTTGCGAGCGAGGTCGCCCGTCATCCCGAAGAACACGAGCGCGTCGGAAGGATCGGTGGCTCTCATCTCGTCTCTCCGATCGTCTGATCGAGCTTCTCGTCGTGCCCGCCGAACTCCTTGCGCATCGCCGACAGCAGCCGATCTGCGAAGTCGGCGCCGTCGCGCGACGTGAAACGCGCGAACAGCGCCGCGCTGAGGACGTCGGCGGTGACGCCTTCGTCGACCGCGGCATGGATGGTCCAGCGACCTTCGCCGCTGTCGGACACCCGCCCGGCGAAGTCGGAGAGGTCGTGGTTCTCCGAGAGCGCGTGGGCGGTGAGGTCGAGCAGCCAGCTGGCGATGACGCTGCCGCGCCGCCACACCTCGGCGACCTCCGGGATGTCGAGGTCGTACTGGTAGTACGTCGCGTCGCGCAGCGGCGCGGTCTCCGCATCGGCCTGGCGATGCTGCTTGCCCACGTCGGCGTTGTGCAGGATGTTGAGGCCCTCGGCGTACGAGGCCATCATCCCGTACTCGATCCCGTTGTGGACCATCTTCACGAAGTGCCCGGCACCGTTGGGCCCGCAGTGGAGGTAGCCGTTCTCCGCGGTCGACGGCTCACCGGTGCGGCCGGGGGTGCGGACCGCGGTGTCGACCCCCGGAGCGATCGACCGGAACACGGGGTCGAGGTGGGACACCACCTCGTCCTCCCCGCCGATCATCAGGCAGAAACCCCGGTCGAGGCCGAAGACCCCGCCGCTGGTGCCGACGTCGACGTAGTGGATGCCGCGGGGCCGCAGACGTTCGGACCGGTCGACGTCGTCGCGGTAGTACGAGTTGCCGCCGTCGATGATGATGTCGCCCGACTCCAGGTGCTCGAGCAGCTTCTGGATGGTGTCGTCGACGAATGCGGCCGGGACCATGATCCACACCGCCCGTGGCGGTTCGAGCTTCGCCACGAACTCCTCGAGGGAGTACGCGCCCGTCGCCCCCTCAGCGGCCAGCTCGTCGATCGGCGGCTTGCTCACGTCGTAGGCCACGCACTCGTGGCCGTCGCGCATGAGCCGCCGGACGAGGTTGGCACCCATCCGACCGAGGCCGATCATCCCGAGTTGCATTGCTTGCTCCCTTCGTCGCCCGCCAGCTTGCCAGGCGCCGCGCCCGTCCCGAACTGTCCTGCGCCGCGAAGGCGCTACCCGCCCGGTGGGCGCACGAGCAGGGTCAGGCGCATCACCGGAAGGAAGCCGTGCTTGATGAACCCGGGCCGGCTCTCGTCGCTGGTGAACGCGACCGCGGGCAGGTCGGGGGCCTCGCCGACACGCGACCACACGAGCGCCGACCAGACGCCCCGCCGACGGCCGGCCGGGAGTGTCGCCGCGAAGCAGAGGTTCGTGACGCCGTGCGCGACCCGCGCCGCGGCGGCCGACACCACGTCGCCGTCGACGGCGCCGAGCCGCATGACCAGGCCGCGGTCGAGCATGGCGTCGGGATAGATCGCACCCGGCGGCGACCCGGCCGCCTCGGGGATCGGGTAGCCGTCGATGGCGACCCGTTCGAAGGCGCGCAGGTCGCCGGGCGCGGTGACGTCGTGCACGTCGACGCCGGGACGGGGTGCACGTCGACGCCGGGACGGGGTGCCGCGGTCACCGGCCCGGGCGACCGGACGACGAACATCGGGTGACCGACCAATTGCCAGCCGCGGGCGCCGAGATCCGGCACCGGCCAGACCGAGAGCAACATCGCCGCCCGGTCCGTGGCTGCGGCGTAGAAATCGCCGATCGTGGCGAGCACCGGGTCGTCGGCCGAGATGACCGGCCGGAGCAGGACCGACATGTTGGCGTAGGCGACGGGGACGTTGCCGTCGGCCATGGCGACGTCGTCGGTGCGCTCGTAGCGCGACCCGGGGCCGCACGCGAAGGCGCCGACCGTCTCCGCCTGGTTGAACACGAAGCCGCGCAGCACCGAGTCGTCGACCGGATCGCGCGCGCCCCACCCCGTGACGAGGTCCTCATCAAGTCAGCTCCGGAGCCGGCGGTACCGGCGGATCAGCGCGGTGGTGCTGCTGTCGTGGTGCAGATCGGGCTCGGGGCCCGACAGCTCCGGGAAGATCGCGGTCGCGAGCTTCTTGCCCAGCTCGACGCCCCACTGGTCGAAGGAGTTGATGTTCCAGATCGTGCCTTGGGTGAACACCTTGTGCTCGTAGATCGCGACCAGCTGTCCCAATGAGTGCGGCGTCAGCCGCTCCAACATCATGGTGTTGGTCGGGTGGTTCCCCGCGAAGGTGCGGTGGGGCACCTGGTGCGGAGGTACACCTTCGGCCTCGACCTCGGCGGCGGTCTTCCCGAACGCGAGCGCCTCGGTCTGCGCGAACAGGTTGGCGGTGAGCAGGTTCTGGTGCTCCCCCGACTCGTGGTTGGCGTGCACGAACCCGATGAAGTCGCACGGGACGAGCTTCGTTCCCTGGTGGATGAGTTGATAGAACGCGTGCTGGCCGTTGGTGCCGGGTTGGCCCCACACGATCGGGCCCGTCTGCATCGTGACGGGCTTGCCCTCGAGGTCGACCGACTTGCCGTTGCTCTCCATGTCGAGCTGCTGGAGGTACGCCGGGAAGCGGGCGAGGTACTGGCTGTAGGGGAGGATGGCCTGCGTCTCGGCCTCGAAGAAGTCGTCGTACCAGATGCCCACCAGGCCGAGCAGCACCGGGAGGTTCGACTCGAACGGCGCGGTGCGGAAGTGCTCGTCGATCGACCGGAACCCGGCGAGCATCTCGTCGAACTGCTCGTGGCCGATGGCGATCATCAGTGACAGGCCGATGGCGGAATCGTACGAGTAGCGGCCTCCGACCCAGTCCCAGAACTCGAACATGTTGGCGGTGTCAATGCCGAACTTCGCCACCTCCGGCACGTTCGTCGACACGGCCACGAAGTGCTTGGCCACCGCCGACTCGTCGCCCCCGAACGTGTTCACCAGCCACTCGCGCGCCGTACGGGCGTTGGTGAGCGTCTCCAGCGTGGTGAACGTCTTCGACGAGACGATGAACAGCGTCTCGGCCGGGTCGAGGTCGTGGGTGGCCTCCCAGAAGTCGGTGCCGTCGACGTTGCTCACGAACCGGAACGTCATGTCGCGCTGCGCGAAGTCGACCAGGGCGTCGTAGGCCATGTGCGGGCCGAGATCGGAACCGCCGATGCCGATGTTGACGACGTTGTGGACTCGTGAGCCGGTGTGGCCGACCCACGCGCCCGAGCGCACCCGCTCGGAGAAGTCGGCCATCTTGCGGAGCACCGCGTGCACCAGGGGCACGACGTTCGCGCCGTCGACCTCGACCACCGCGCCCTCGGGTGCCCGCAGCGCGGTGTGGAGCACGGCGCGACCCTCGGTGATGTTGATCTTCTCGCCGCGGAACATCGCGTCGATGCGGTCGCGCAAGCCGGCGCGATGCGCCAGCGCTACCAGGAGCCGAAGCGTCTCGTCGGTGATCCGGTTCTTCGAGTAGTCGAGGTAGACGCCGTTCGCCTCGACGGTCAGCCGCTCACCCCGCGCCGGGTCGGTCGCGAAGAGGTCGCGGAGATGGACGTCGCGCTGCTCGGCGAAGTGGGCGTCGAGCGCGCGCCACTCGGGGGATTCCGTGATCGGCGCCATACCGCCAGACTCTACGGTGGCTCAGAGACCGTAGGCCTCGAGGAGCCGGAGCCAGACCTCACTGATGGTCGGGAACGACGGCACCGCGTGCCACAGCGTGTCGAGCGGCACCTCGCCGACGACCGCGATCGTGGCCGCGTGCAGCATCTCACCGATGCCGGGACCGGTGAACGTGGCGCCCACGATCACCCGGCGCTGCTCGTCGACCACAAGCTGGCTGGTGCCTTTGATGCCCTTGCCGTGCACGGACGCGCCGGCGACGTCGCCGGTGCCGTAGCGCACGACCCGCACGTCGATGCCGCGTTCGCGCGCGGTGGCCTCGGTGAGCCCGACCGACGCGAGCTGGGGATCGGTGAAGATCACCGCCGGTACGGCTCGGTGGTCTGCCCACGCCTCGATCGACGAGCCGTGGAGGATGGCGTCGGCCGCGATGCGCGCCTGGTACTTGCCCATGTGGGTGAGGTGCATGCGGCCGTTGGCGTCGCCGATGGCGTAGAGCCAGCCGCCGTCGACGCCGGTGGCGCGCAGCTGGTCGTCGACGTCGACCGGCTTCCCCGGTTGTAGCCCGACCGCGTCGAGCCCGAGGTCGTCGGTGTTGGGCCGCCGGCCGACGGCCACGAGCAGCTCGTCACCGACGAGACTGCGACCGTCGTCGAGCGTCAGCTCCACCGGCGCGTCGTCGGCCGCCCGGGCGGCCCGCGTGACCTCGATGCCGAGGACGACCGTGATGCCCTCGTGCTCGAACGCGGCGCGCAGCTCGTTGCCTGCGAACGGCTCGAGCTTGGGCACCAGGCGCTCGCTTTTGGCGACGATGGTCACCTCCCGCGCGCCGAGGCGCTTCCACGCCTGGGCCATCTCAACCCCGACGACGCCACCACCCAACACCAGCAGGCGCTCGGGCACGGCCTTGACGCTGGTGACGTCGCGGCTGTCCCAGATCCGGATGTCGCGGAGGCCCGCGATGGGCGGGATCCGCGCCTTGGATCCGGTGGCGATCACCACCGCCTTGCGGGCCTCGAGCCGGCGCACGCCGCCCCCGGGCGCCGCGACGTCGACGAGGCGCTCGCCCACCACTCGACCCCGCCCGCGCACCAGGATGCCGCCCGCGCCCTCGAGCCACTCGACCTGGCCGTCGTCCTTCCAGTGCGCGGCGACGTCGTCACGCCGGGCGAGCACGGCGTCGACGTCGAGCTCGCCGGTGACAGCCTCCGCGGCGCCGGGCACGCGCCGCACCTCGGCGAGCGCCTCACCCGGGCGGAGCAACGCCTTGCTCGGCATGCACGCCCAGTACGAGCACTCGCCGCCGAGCAGCTCGGCTTCGATCACGGCGATGCTCGCGCCGCATTCGACACACCGCCCGGCGATGTTCTCGCCGGCCGGACCACCACCGATCACGATCACGTCGAACTGCTCGCGTTCATCCATCGCGGTCAGTCTCCCAGACACCGCGAGCCATGACGCCGGGCCGGGACGATCTGGGCGATGATGACGGCATGACGACAGTGCTCGGCATCGACATCGGCGGAACCGGCATCAAGGGTGCGCCCGTCGACACTCGCAGCGGTCAGCTGCTCGCCGACCGCCACCGCATCCTCACACCCCATCCGGCGACCCCCGACGCGGTCGCCGGCGTGGTCGCCGACGTCGCCCGCTTCTTCGAGTGGACCGGTCCCACCGGAGCCACGTTCCCCGCCATCATCAAGGGCGGCATCGCCTGCAGCGCGGCGAACGTCGACCATTCCTGGATCGGGACCAACGCCGCGCAGCTCTTCACCGAGGCGTTCGGCGGTGACGTCACCGTGATCAACGACGCCGACGCCGCCGGGGTCGCCGAGCTGACCTTCGGCGCGGGCAGGGGCCACGGGGGCGTCGTGATCATGATCACCCTCGGGACGGGCATCGGCAGCGCGTTGTTCGTCGACGGCACCCTGGTGCCCAACACCGAGCTCGGACACCTGAAGATGGGCAAGAAGGACGCCGAGAAGCTGGCGGCCGACAGCGTGCGCGAGGACGAGAACCTGTCCTGGAGGGAGTGGTCGGGCCGTCTCGAGGAGTACCTGCAGATGGTCGAGGCGCTGTTCTCCCCCGACCTGTTCATCGTCGGCGGCGGGATCAGCAAGAAGTCGGACAAGTTCCTCCCCCGCCTGGACCTCCACACCGAGATCGTGCCCGCGCGGCTCCTGAACGAAGCGGGGATCGTCGGCGCCGCGCTCGCGCACGCCCAGCGCGCCGGCGTGCCCCACACCGACTGACGCCGACGCGCTACTCCGGCGGCGTCGCGATCGGCGTGCGCCCCGCGAACCCCGCGTCGGGCCAGTGCCACCACTCGATCGCGTCCTCGCCGTCGAGCCAGCACAGCAGGTAGGTCTCGCCCGACGGCGCGAGTGCCGGGAAGTCGATGAGCCCGCGCTCGGGATCACGCACGATGATGCCGTCGGCCTGCAGCTCGCCGATCAGGCGCGCGATCTCGGAGTCGAGGCGCGCGCCCTGCCCGTTCGCGGTCGGCCGCGCCGAGAGGAGCTCGCGGATCCGCTGCACCTTGTCGCGCACGTCGGGCAGCGCGGCGGCCGCTTCCTCGTGGGTCCAGTGGCGCACGGCAATGACCATAGGTGCGCGCGAAGGCCCCCACTACGCTTCCCGCCGATGACCAGGGTCGGGTTCCTCGGGCCCCACGGCACGTTCGCGGAAGAGGCGCTGCGCACGCAGCCCGATCTCGCCGCGGGCGAGGCCGTCCCCTACCGCGACGTCCCGCACGTGATCACCGCGGTGGAGAACGGCGACGTCGACGTCGGGATCGTGCCCATCGAGAACTCGATCGAGGGCTCGATCACCGTCACCCTCGACACCCTGGCCTTCGACACCGAGCTGCTCGTCCAGCAGGAGGTCGACCTGCCGGTGTCGCTCCACCTCTGCGTCGCCCCCGGCACGAAGATGGCCGACATCACCACCGTGGTGTCCCACCCGAACCCGCTGGGCCAGACCCGGATGTGGATGGCGAAGCACCTGCCCGACGCCACCGCGGTCGCGGCCAACTCCACGGCCGAGGCGGCCCGGCAGGTGGCGAAGTCGCGGAAGAAGGGCATGGCGTCGATCGGCACCCGGAAGGGAGCCGCGAACGAGGGCCTGGAGATCCTGGCCAGCGAGATCGAGGACCACCCGGAGAACCAGACCCGGTTCGTGATCGTGGGCTACGGCATCCCGGCCCCCACCGGGCACGACAAGACCTCGATCGTGTGCTTCCAACGCCAGGACCGCCCCGGCTCGCTGCTCGCCATCCTCCAGGAGTTCGCGGCCCGGGCCATCAACATCACCAAGCTCGAGTCGCGCCCCACCAAGCGCGACCTCGGCGACTACTGCTTCTTCATCGACTTCGAGGGCCACCTCGACGACGAGCTCGTCGCCGACTGCTTGCGCAACCTGGCGGCGAAGCAGGCGAAGGTGAAGTTCCTCGGCTCTTATCCCGTCGCCGGCGACGAGGGCCACGTGCGCCGGAAGGCCGTCACGCGCGCGTGGCGCGACGCCACCTCGTGGCTCGACGCCCTGCGCGACCAGATCCGCGGTGACGACACCCCATGATCGACCTGCGCCAGTTGCGCGACGAACCGGAGTACCGGGCGGGCATCGAGCGCAAACGGGTCGCGCCCGGTCTGATCGACGACGTGCTCGCGGCCGACGCCGCCCGGCGGGATGCGCTGAGGCTGGTCGAGGACTTGCGGACCCGGCAGAACGCGGCGTCGAAGGCGATCGGCAAGGCCGCGCCCGACGAGCGCCCCGCGTTGGTCGAAGCGGCCGGCGCGCTGAAGGGCGAGCTGAGCGGGGCAGAGACGGTGCTCGCCGCCGCGGACGCTGCCCTGCGTGAACGCGCGCTGCAGGTGCCGAACCCGGCCGACGCGTCCGTGCCCGACGGCGGCGAGGACGACGGTGTCGTGCTGCGCGAGATCGGCGACCCCACCGCTGCGCCCGCCCTCGACCATGCCGCATTCGGCGAGGCCATGGGCTGGGTGGAGAGCGACCAGGCCGTCCGCATGAGCGGCTCCCGCTTTGCCTACCTGATGCGCGAGGCGGTGCTGCTCGAGCTGGCGCTGGCCCAGTGGGTCACCACGAAGCTGGTCGGCGAGGGGTTCACGCCGGTCGTGCCGCCCGTACTGGTGCGCGAGGAGGCGATGGAGCAGGCGGGCTTCTTCCCCACCGACCGCTCGCAGGTCTACGAGGTCGACGACGACGAGCTGTTCCTGGTGGGCACCAGTGAGGTGCCGCTGTCGGCCCTTCATCGCCAAGAGATCCTCCCCGCCGACGACCTCCCGCGGCGGTACCTGGGCATCTCGCCGTGCTTCCGGCGCGAGGCCGGTACCTACGGCAAGGACACGCGTGGCATCTTCCGCGTGCACCAGTTCGACAAGGTCGAGATGTTCTCGTACGCGGATCCCGCGGCGTCGTGGGACGAACACGAGGCGCTGCTCGCGATCGAGGAGTCGATCGTCGGAGGGCTCGGGCTGCCGTACCGCGTCGTGAACATCGCAGCCGGGGATCTCGGCGTGGCGGCGGCGAAGAAGTACGACGTGGAGGTGTGGCTGCCGTCGGAGGGCGCGTACCGCGAGCTCACGTCGTGCTCGAACTACCTCGACTTCTCGGCGCGCCGGCTGTCGACGCGGATGAAGGGCGACGGCGGCAACCGGTTGGTGCACACGCTCAACGGCACCGCGTGCGCCGTCGGCCGCACGCTGGTGTTCCTGTTCGAGCACTGCCAGGAACCCGACGGCGGGTTCACCGTCCCCGACGTGCTCCGCCCCTACACCGGCTTCGACCGCGTCGACCCCGTAGAACGCCGCTGATCCTGCGCGCGTTTCGCCGCCGACGGTCAATTGCGCGCAACTTTGCCGCGGTCTCGGTCGGCGGGGTGCCCGTCCTCGCGCCAAACTGTGCCGATGACGAAGACGTTCCGGGTGGCGAAGAACCCCGACGCCGGTTCGACGCTCCCATTCGTCATCGAAGTCCCTCTCCCGGGCGGCTCGGTGATCCTCAAGGCCAAGGAACCCTGGCCCCGGACCACCAAGGTGTACTGCCATCGGGTCGACGAGTGGCCGGACGACGCGGAGATCGTCGAAGAGGTCGCGGTGCGGTCCTGCGTGCGCCGAGGTGTGGCGGTCGACCTCGTGCTCGACCGAGCGCGCGAGAACCGCTCCCAGTTCGTCTTCACCACCCTCCGCAACGGTCGCGACGGCATCTTCTGGCAGAGCGCCCGCACGACGCGGAAGACGCGGCCCGGGTTACGCGTGCCGACGCGCCGTTCCGCGGCAGGGACGCTCACGATCATCGTCGACACGCGCGAGCGCTACCCGTGGAACTTCACCAACCAGCAAGTGACCGTCAGCAGACGTGCGCTTCCCGTCGGGGACTACGCCGTCGAGTCCCTCGGGGACGTCGTTGCGGCCGTCGAACGCAAGACGCTGGCCGATCTTGCGGCGCGCCTGGTCGACGGCAGCTTGCTCCTTCTGTTGGGTGAGCTGGCGTCGTTGCCCCGAGCCGCGATCGTCGTCGAAGACCGCTGGGCCGACGTGTTTCGTATGCAGCACGTCTCGCCCTCGATGGTCGCGGAGATGCTCGCAGGAGCGCAGGTTCGCTATCCCAACGTGCCGATCGTCTTCTGTGAGACCCGCGCGCTGGCGCAGGAGTGGGCCTATCGGTTCCTCGGCGCGGCCCTCGCGTTTGCAGGCGAGACGCCCGCGCTGTTCAGCGCCGACGAAGGTCATGAAGATCGCGGCAGCCCGGAGGCGTCGACCCCGTAGCCTGACCGGCGGAGGGATGCCAGAGCGGCCGAATGGGACGGTCTTGAAAACCGTTGAGGCGCAAGTCTCCGAGGGTTCGAATCCCTCTCCCTCCGCAAGGCCGTTGCCACAATCACAACGTTTGTGCTGGTCAAGCGCTGCGTCGCGTGTCCGGTCGGTCACCAAGCCGCGTCGCCGGGGGCGAGCGCGCACGTACCGTTCTGGGCTTCCCGTGCTGTTACGTGTTGGCCACGAGCCGCGCTGCGACGAGGAGCTCGACGAGCTCTTCGTGTTCTGAATCGGTTGCGAGCGAGCGCCGGGGGACCCGCGCGTGCACGGGTTCGCCGTCGGGAGTCGGCGCGACCAGGCGCAACAGCAGGTCGCGCAGCATCGGCCGCTGCTCGGGCGGCGCCTGCTCGTAGATCTCCTCCGCCGACTGGGCCACCGCCCCCCGGATGCCGCCGGTCTCGCGGTAGCCGGCGACCGTCAGCGTCTGGCCCTCGCGCCGCTCCCACGCCTGGCGGAGCGCGTGAGACAACAGGGGTAACGCCCCCGGCTCGCGCTCGACGTCACGCACGAGGAGGTCGACCAGACCCGGTTCCAGGAGCAAGCCGGCCTGATGGGCCGGTCCTTCGATGGCTGCTCGCAGCTCGGGGTCGTCCATCGCAGCCAGCAGGAACAGGCCGCGCTCGACCAAGCGGGCGAAGTCCGGGTAGGCGGAGACGTCACCCACCCGGTCGGCGCGCATCGCCACCACCAGCGCGCCGCGCTCGGCGTGCGCGACGAGTGCGCTGAAGAACCGGGCTCGCTCGTCGGCGTCGTGGCAGAGCGTCATCGCTTCTTCGCACTGGTCGACGACGAGCACCGGCGCCGGCCCCGACGTTGACGACCAGGTGAGCGCGTCCATCGGGTGAGCGCCCGGCGTAACAACCACTACCCGTCGCCCCTCGCGGCGGAGGGCCGCGGCGATCCCGGCGCGCACCAGCGACGACTTCCCCGACCCCGACGGCCCGATCAGGGTGACGACGCCGGCGTCGGCGAGCCGTCGCACGCACGCCGCCACGTCGGCGTCGCGTCCGAAATAGAGGTCGGCGTCTTCCGTGTCGTAATGGACCAGCCCCAGGTACGGGCAGGCCGCACTGGGCTCGGAGGCCACCGTCACCGGAGCAAGCGCCGGGTCCTGTTGCAGGATCGCCTGCTCGAGGACGACGAGCTCGGGACCGGGATCGACGCCCAACTCGCTTGCGAGCACCGCACGGGCTCGGTGGAGGGTGCGTAGCGCGTCGCCCTGTTGACCGGCCTGGTATTGCGCCAGCGCCAGCAGGGCCCACCGGCGCTCCCGCAACGGCTCCTCGGCGACCCGCGACTCTGCCTCCGCCAGCACTTCCCGATGGCGCCCGGCTCTCATCGCGGCGTCGAGGCGCAGCTCCTCGGCGTCGAGGCGCAGCTCCTCCAGCCGCGCCGCTTCGGTCCGGCCCGGGCCCCACCCCTCCAGGTCGACCAACGCTCGCCCCCGCCAGAGTGCTAACGCCTCACCGATGATGTACGCGGCCCGCTCCGGTTCGCCCAACGTGAGCAGCTCGCGTGCCCGCCCCACCAGCCGCTCGAAGCGGCACGCGTCGACCTCGTCGCGCGCCACGACCAGCCGGTAGCCCTGCGGCACCGTTTCGATCGCGCCCGGTCCCAGCAACTTGCGGAGCCGCACCACGCACCCCTGGACCACCTTGCTCCACGACGGCGGCGGTCGCTCCCCCCACAGCGCGTCGGCCAGGCGTTCAGCGCTGACCACCTCACCCAACCGCAACGCCAACGCGCTCAACACCATCCGATCGCGAGGCGAGGTCGGAGCCGGGTTCCCGTCGACGCTCAACGGACCGAGCAGCGCGATACCCACGAGCGGAGTGTCCGCCAGCCACCCGTTACCCGTCAACGGCGCCGATACCGCGCTGATACCGCCCCACGACCTCGCCGGTACCCGACAACGCGACAACACGCGGGCAACACACATCACACCGCGAGGCTCGGAGGATTGCCATGAGCCAACCCGTCATCACGAACTCGCCAACCGCCACCGATCGCAACGCCCGACAACTGGAGCCGACGAATGTCGGCGGCCGGCCGCCGTGGTCGCGGTGGCGTGCGAGGACTGTCCGGGTGCTGGGTGCGGTGGCGGTGTGCACCGCCCTGGCGGTGGGGTCGGGGACGCCGGTCGTCTCGGGCGCCGCCGGTGTCGTGGACACGACCAGCGTGGCGGTTGCCGACTCCGCCGTCCTGAACGACTGGAACCTCATCGCCCAGAACCAGACGATCGCGCTGCGGCCGACGGCGCACGGCCAGATGCGAGGCATGGCAATGGTGCAAGGCGCGGTCTACGACGCGGTCAATGCCCTTGACCGCGGCCACCAGCCGTACTTGCTCGACGTCGACGCACTCGGCATCGACCCGTCAGCCTCGTACGGCGCCGCGATCGCCACCGCCGCCCACCACGTGCTCGTGGCGATCGTCCCGTCGACCCAAGTGGCAGGTCTCGACGCCGCCTACCAGGCGACGCTGACCAACATCCCGGACGGGCCCAGCGAAGCCGCAGGCGTCGTCGCCGGTGAGGCCGCGGCGGCGGCGATGATCGTGGCCCGCGCCGGCGACGGGTTCCTGGCTCCCTTCCAGTTCGTCATCGGACCCGACCCGGGCGACTGGAGGCCCCTGACACCCACCGCGCTCGACCCCGACGCCTGGGTCGGCGGCCTCCAGCCGTTCCTCATCCAGAGCCCGTCGCAGTTCCGCTCTGAGGGGCCCAACGCACTAACGAGTGCCGCTTACACGCAGGACTTCAACGAGGTGAAGCAGCTCGGATCGCTGACCAGCGCGACCCGCACGGCCGACCAGACCACCGCGGCCATCTTCTGGCAGTCCCCGCCGGTCGGGATGTGGAACACCCTGTCGCGCGACCTCGCCTCGGCGAAGGGCCTGGACACCGTCGAGGCAGCCCGACTGCTCGCCATGGTCAACCTCGCCGCCGCCGACGGCGCCACCGCCTGTTGGAACGACAAGTACAACTGGAACTTCTGGCGTCCCATGGCAGCGATCCGCGAGGCCGAGACCGACGGGAACCCCGGCACGCTCCCCGACCCTGCATGGAAGCCGCTCTTCGACGCGTCGACGCCGACCAGCCCGCCGCTCTCCACGCCGCCGTTCCCTGACCACCCGTCCGGCCACGGCTGCATCAGCGGCGCCGTTCTCCACACCGCCCAGGACTTCTTCGGCACCGACAAGATCAGCTTCGACGTGTACTCGAGCCGCTCCCCCGGCCAGCCCAGGCACTTCGACCGTCTTTCTACCGCCCTCAAGGAGGTCATCGACGCTCGCGTCTGGGGCGGCATCCACTTCCGCACCGCCGACGTGCAGGGAACCGTGATCGGCAAGAAGGTGGCGCACTGGCTCCGCACCCACTACTTCCAGACGATCCGCTGACCGTCTGCCCGCGCGACGATCGAGGGCGCCAGCCCCGGTCCCCTACGTTGGGGCCGTGGCTGGCGTCCGTTCGCGGAAGGGGTGCTCGGCGACGAGCGCCTCGAGCTCGCCGACCAGCGCGCGATCGCGCCCGAGAGCGAGGGAGCGTCGATCCGAAGCTCGACCGCTGCCACCCTGATCTCCCCGAGTCAGACGGTCTGGCAGTCCGCACTGTTCCCTCGAACACCGACCTCGCTACCCGCTCGTTCACGGGAGAGCCATGCGCCGAGTGTTCACTTGGTCGTCCATTGCGCGCGCAAGGCAAGCGCGCTCCCGCTGCCCTCAACACGGAAGCGGCTGCTCGTTCATGAAGGCAACCAACTCGGGTAGCGGTTTCGAAAAGACGGTGCACTAGTTCCGCCACTGCCTCGGGCGAGGAGCGTTCGCGCGGCGCCGTGGCTCAGGTGGTCGGGTCGGCCGGTGCTGGTTCCGGGATTGCCTCGAGTTCACCCTTGATGTACCGCTCGCGCAAGACGAACTTCTGGACCTTCCCGGATCCGGTCAACGGGAACGTCTCGACCACGACCCACGATCGCGGAACCTTGTGGGAGGCGAGTTGCTCGCGCACGTGCGCAGACAACTCGGCCGGCGTGGGTGCCTCGCCGTCACTGAAACGAACGAACGCCGCAACCTGTTCACCCCACTTGTCGTCCGGGACACCGACGACCGCGACGTCGGCCACCTGGGAATGTGTGAACAGGACGTCTTCGATCTCACGCGGGTAGATGTTCTCACCACCCCGGATGATCATGTCCTTGAGTCGGCCTTCGATCCGGCAGTAGCCGCGTTCGTCCATCGAGGCCAGGTCGCCGGTGTGGTACCACCCGTCGGGATCGATCGCCTCGGCGGTGGCTGCGTCGTCCTCGAAGTACCCGGGCATCACCATGTAGCCACGGGCACAGAGCTCGCCGACCACGCCAAGGGCCGCAGTCTCACCGGTGCTGTGGTCGACGATCTTCACCTCGGTCTGGGGAATCGCCCGACCGATCGTCGACGCCTTGTCTTCGGCGGTGTCGTCGAAGCGGGTCATCGTGACGAGCGGTGAACATTCGGTGGTGCCGTACACGATGCAGAACTTGACACCGACGGTCGCCTCGATGCGCCGGACAAGCTCGGCAGGGACGAGACTTCCACCCGACACGCACGATCGGAGACTTGACAGGTCTCGCGACCCGAGATCGGGATGCTCCAGCAGGGCGATCAGCACGGTGGGAACACCGAGCATCGCGGTGCTCCGTTCACGTTCGATGAGCTCCAGCACGAAGCCTGGATCGAACGCGATCACCGGGATGTGCACCGCGGGCATGCATCGTGCCCAGTGCACCGAGGACACAGCCCCCGGTGTGGAACATCGGCATCGGATTCACATAGACATCGCCCGGTCTGATCTCTGCCACCCCCGCGAAGAGTGCGGCATTGTCGGTCAGTGCGCCGTGGCGGAGCACCGCGCCCTTGGGGAAGCCGGTCGTGCCGGACGTGTACTGGATCTGGGCCGGATCGTCGGGGTCGACAGCAGGCAGACCCGTACGACCGGCCGACGCCAGGAACGCATCCCATTCGTCGAACATGACCACCTCGCGCAACTGCTCGAGGTCATCTCGTACCGCGTCGAGTGACGCCCGCATCGGGTTGCCGCGCGACTCGTCCACCAGCACGACGCCGGCAGCTCCCGACTGACCGAGCACGTACTCCAACTCGTGGCGCTGGTACGCGGGATTGACCGTGACCAGCACGACACCCGCGAGCGCGGCGCCGAACTCGAGCAACACCCACTCTGGGACGTTCGGCGCCCGCACTGCGACGCGCTCGCCGGGAGCGAAGCGGGCGAGGAGCGCCGCGGCAATCCGTTCGGCCTCGGCCAGCATCTCCGCGAAGATCCACCGCCGGTCGACACCCGGGATGCCGGCCACGAGACCGACCATGTCGGGTGAGTCCGCGGCTGCGTTTCGCAACGCGTCACCGACGGTGAGATCTCGCAGTGGGACCGAGTGGTCCGCGGGCGAGTACGAGTCAACGAGCTTCGTCATGGCCCCCCCG
This sequence comes from uncultured Actinomycetes bacterium, assembly GCA_963819475.1. Lineage (GTDB taxonomy): Bacteria > Actinomycetota > Acidimicrobiia > IMCC26256 > DASPTH01 > DASUAS01. The sequence goes on along the minus strand of CAWFWE010000004.1, from coordinate 467,321 downwards.
ACGAACCGGCCGGGAGCGGACCACGTCGGATCCGGTCCTCGGGCCGCTCGCGGGCCGGTGCCGTCACTGTCGCAGAGCCGTTCGCCAATTCCAACGAAGTCGGCAGAAAACTTGTACGTGAGGTTTGGTACTACCCTCCCAATTTCCGCGGGATCGACGCCGTCCTCGAACCGCGCGACGATGCCCGCCGCTGACGAGGCCGGACCCGAGGTCGCGCTCAGGTGGACGCGACGGCCCGGTTCGATGGGAGGGTTCATGAGCGACGACGGCCGGCTCGCGGGGAAGGTCGCGGTCGTCACCGGCGGCGGGAACGGGCTCGGACGGGCCACCGCGGTGCGCTTCGCCGAGGAGAGTGCCGCGGTCGTGGTGGCGGACCTCCTCGACGGTCCCGGGCACGAGACGGTGGCGCAGATCGAAGCCGGCGGTGGGCGCGCCGTGTTCGTGTCGGTCGACGTCACGAGTCGCGCCGACAACGACGCCATGGCCCGCACCGCGATCGAGCAGTTCGACGGCCTGCACGTCGTAGTGACCGCGGCCGGCGTCGCCACCGGCGGGTACGTGTCGGGCGATCTCGAGCTGGCGCAGAAGTCGATGCGCGAGCGCTACGAACCCGATCCGGCGCGGGGGTTCGTCAACCTCGACATCGACGGCTGGCAGTCGGTGCTCGACATCAACCTCACCGGCACGCTCAAGTCGCTGCAGTCGTGCGTCGGCGCGATGCTCGACCACGGCTGCGCCCGGGACGCCAGCTTGATCACCATCGCGTCGATCGCGGCCAAGCACCCCGACGCCGGATCGCTGCCGTACGGCGTGTCGAAGGCGGGCGTGTGGTGGCTCACCAAGAAGCTGGCGCGGGAGCTCGTCGGCGCCGGCATCCGCGCGAACGCCATCGGCCCCGGTTTCATCGAGACCAACATGACCGCGCTCATGCAATTCATGCCCGAGGAAGCCCGGCGGCACATCGAGCGACAGATCCCGATGGGCCGCATGGGCACGCCGCAGGAGATCGCCAACACCGCGCTGTTCCTGGCGTCCGACGAGGCGAGCTACTTCACCGGCGAGATCCTCCACCCGGACGGCGGCTTCTACACCGAGTAGCCGACCGCGTGCCGCGGGTGCCAGCACACCCGGAGGCGGTGCGGAGGCCCCCTGGCAGCGCGCAGCCGGCGGACGGACACTGAGCGGGTGAGGGCGACCTGGTACCGGCTCCGCATCGAGCTGCGGGGCAGGTGGAGGGCGTGGTCGGCGCTGGCCCTGATCGTCGGGCTCACCGGCGGTGCCGTCCTCGCGCTGGCTGCGGGCGCCCGGCGCACCGACTCTTCGTACCGCCGATTCCTGCGCGCCCAGGACGCGTACGACGTGCAGGTCTCGGCGAACGTCGTCGATGCCTCCGGCCCCCAGGGCCGTGCGCTCGACGTCGACCGGATCGGGAAGTTGCGGCACGTCGCCGCGGTCGCGCGGCGGGCTCGTTCTTCGTGATCGGCTTCGGCGCCGGCGTCGGCGTCCTGATCCCCGCGAACGGGCGCATCGGCACGTCGACCAACCGGTTCAAGATGCTGGAGGGGCGGCGCCCGGACCCACGCAACCCGTCCGAGGCGGTCGTGAGCTTCGCCCTCGCCGACCAGTACCACCTGCACGTCGGTGACCACATCCCGGTGCTCGATCGCTCCGTCCTGGGCGCGCCACCCCCGGACCTGAGCCCCGAGGAGGTGGCGACGGTTGCGGCCGCCCGCATGCGGGTGCTGGCGCGCCTCCCGGGCAACCGATTGACGATCGTGGGCATCGAGGCGTCGCCCGGTGAGTTCCCGCCGCAGATCGAGGGCACCGGCCGGTACCTGATCCACGCGTCACCCGCGCTGTATCCGGTGAAGGACGAGCTCGCATTCTTCTCCGAGGGTGCCGACCAGCTGATGGTGCGCCTCGTGCACGGCAGCCGCGACGTCGACGCCTTCCTCCGGGCACTCGACGGACTCGGCGCACCCACCAACCTCGTCGTGCAGCGCGACCTGGCGACGGGCGTGAACCGATCGGTGCACACGCAAGCGGTCGCGCTGCGGATCCTCGCGCTGCTCGCCGCGGTCGCCGGCGCGCTCATCCTCGGCCAGCTCCTGGCGCGCGTGATGTTCACGGAGCAGAGTGACGCCCGCGTGCTCGCGGCGTTGGGCGTGCGCCGGCGCGAGCGGTTCGCGCTCGGCCTCGGACGCGCCGCCGTGATCGGGATCGTCGGCGGGCTCGTCGCGGTGGTCGCCGCCGCGGCCGCGTCGACCTTCTTCCCCACCGGGCTGGCCCGCACCGCGGAGCCGGAACCGGGGTTCCACCTCGACCTGTTCGTCCTGGTGGTCGGGGCCGTGGGCGTCGCCGCCCTCGTCGTGGTGCTGGCGGCGTGGCCGGCGTGGCGGGCGGCAGGCACCGCGGTCGAGTCGGAGTCCGCGCCCGAGCGCCTCTCGTTCTGGGGCCGGGCGGGGGCGCTGGCCAAGGCGCCGTTGCCGGTCGGCGTGGGCGTGCGCATGGCGTTGGACGCGGGTCGAGGACAGAGCGCGGTGGCGGTGCGGAGCAGCCTGGCCGCGGTCACCCTGGGGGTGACCACGCTGGTCGCGGCGGTCACGTTCGGGGCCGGACTCAGCCACCTCCTCGCGACCCCCGCGCTCTACGGCCAGTCCTGGGACGTCGGGCTCACCACCTACGACGACCTGCTGCCCACCCGCGGGGTGCCGATCCTCACCGCCGACCGGCACGTCGCCGGGGTCGCGGTCGGACGGCTGCAGGTGGGCTTCGACCTCGACGGCCGTCGGGTCGACGGTCTCGCCGTCGACACCGTCGACGGTCGGCTGGGGCCCACCATCCTGGAAGGACGACGCCCGCGCGGCGGGAACGAGATCGCCCTCGGGACGCGGACCCTGCGCGCGTTGGGGTTGCAGGTCGGCGACGTCGTGCCGTCGGCACCGGTCGCGTCCCACCGGGACCCGGTGCCGATGCGCATCGTCGGTCGCGCCGTGTTCCCGCTGTTCGGCGTGCTCGGTCGCCTCGGTGACGGTGCGTTCGTGACCACGGCGGGGTGGGAGCACATCGAGGGACAAAGGCTGGAGCCCGCGGCCGAGGCGGCCCTGATCCGGCTGGCACCCGGAGCACGCGTCGGCGCGGTCGTCGACCACCTCACCGCGCGTCTCGGTGAACCGAGCTACGGCGTAGCCGTCATCTCCCAGGGCAAACCGACCGACATCGTGAACTTCGGGCGGGTCGAGGGGACGCCATACGTGCTCGGCGCGGTCCTCGCCGCGGTGTCGATCGCAACGCTCGGGTACATCCTGGTGAGCGCGGTGCGCCGTCGACGGCGCGACCTGGCGGTGCTCAAGACGCTCGGCTTCGTACGCGGTCAGGTGCGCGCGACGGTCGCGTGTCAGGCCACCACCGTCGTGGCGGTCTCGCTGCTCGTCGGCATCCCGCTCGGCATCGCGGTGGGACGGTGGTTGTGGAGCCGGTTCGCCGACGACCTCGGGATCGTGAGCGTCCCGGTGGTCCCCACCGTCGCGGTGGTGCTCATTGCGGTGGTCGCACTGGTGATCGCCAACCTGCTCGCGGCCGCACCGGCCGCACTCGCCGCCCGCACCCGGCCCGCAGTGGTGTTGCGGTCCGAGTGACGTCGGCGGGCGCGCCCACCGCTATCCCCAGGTCTTGACCAGCCGGAGCGAACGCCCGATCTTGGTGAGACCGCCGTCGGTGAAGGCCGCGTCGACCTCCTTCGAGCCGTCGCCGGAGAACATCGGGCCGCCGCCGAGCCGGTCGCAGACGTACACGCCGTACGTACGCGCCGCCGTCCACAAGGCCCGCTCCATCACGTTGAGGTCGGCCGGCATGTCGCCGGTCGCCACGAGCAGCCCGCCCTGGGGCAGGGGCCCGGGCCCATCGCCGTCGTCGTGCGCCACCGCGGGTGCGACGCTCGGCGTGCCGGACGTGCCGACACCACCCTCGTCGGCGTAGTCGTAGGCAATGAAGAGCGCGTGCGGAATCACGCCGGCGACGACGTCGCTGGCCAGGATCGTGCCGGCGGCCTGCGGAGACCCGATCGCGGTCGTACCGATCGCGGCCCCGGTGCCCTGCTGGCCGAACCCGGGGCCGTGCACACCGTCGGACGTCCCGTAGTAGGTCGCGGTCCAGTCGGTACCACCCCCGCTCACGCCGTACATATCGAGCAGCGTCCCGTCGGTCAGCAGCACGGCCATGACGCCGTCGGAGCCCGATGCCGGACGCATCCCGGCGGGGGCCGGCGTGACCATCGTCGTCGCGGGTCGACCCCAGCCCGCGCCGAGCCGGAACGTGGTCATCGGGTCGGTCGACTTCGCCCGGTAGAACGGGTGGCTGAACGCGCCGTTGTTGAGCCCGTATCGGAGGCGCTGGATGGTGGCGTCGGCCGCCGGCGCGAACGCGGTGGGGGCCTTCGGCGTGTTCCACAACGAGTTGTCCGCGAACAGGCGCGGTGCGGCGAGCGGTCCGGGCGTCGTCACCGGGGCGACGGCGCGCGGGGGCGGCGCGGTCGGTGCGGGGGCCGTCGTGGTGACGACCGGGCGCGTCGTCGTGGGGGCGGCGGTGGTCGTCGGCGGCGGCGTTCCGGCAGGCGCGATCGTCGTGGTGGTGGGCGTCGTGACGGCGGGCGGCGGCGTGTCCGCGAGCCCGCGCCGCACCGGCACCTCGAGCCGGCACGTCGACGACGGGCCGTTCGCCGGATCGAGCGGGAGGAAGCCGACCTCGAGGAGATCGTCGCGGTGCTCACCCTTGCAGAGACCACTCGAGCCATCGCCCGCGGCTTCGGCCGGCTCGAAGCCGACGCCGACGACGATCGCCCCGGCGGGCCCGGTGCCCGGCTCACGAGCGACCGCGGGATCGAGTCCGATGCCCGAGCCGTCCTGCCGGAGTGGGTGCGGCGCGACACCGCCGGAGACGGCGCCGAGGCGGATCCCGCCGCGACCGTTGCGGGGGCGACGTGTCGCGTGCGATGCCTGCCAGGCCCACGTCCCGGCCGAGTACGGCAGGATCGCCTGCGCGGCGACGGTCGCGGAGCGCAGCACGCGGTCGGTGGGTGCGTTCTCCTGCATGGTGCGCACCGCGGGACAGCCCCGATCCAGTGGTCCGTACGCGTTCGGGTCGATCGGCCTCGACACCGTCGACGGCGACGAGCCACCGAGGAGCCGGGTGAACGCGATCGCGGTACCCGACGAGGATGGTGGCATCACGCGCCGGATCGCGCCTTCGCGTCCACCGGGGAGCTGCGCCCAGTTCGTGACGCGGCACGCGAACCCGTCCCGGAGCTGGTCAACGGTCATCGTCGCCGGTGCATTCGGGCTCGTGGTGGCCCACGTCACCGCGTCCAACGCAACGGCGAAGTAGCGCAGGTTCGGGTCCGGCGCGTTCGACGCGCCACCCCGCGGCCCGACGGTCGCGCCCACGCGCCGGGCCGAGACCGTGGACCCGCCGATCGTGAGTGCGTGCGCCGATCCCGAGTCGAACACGCCGAACAGGGTCGACGACCAGAGCGCGGTGCAGAGCACGAGCAGCACGCTGAGCCGGCACCTACGAACCGTGGGTGCAGACCAGGCGATGCCGAGGTGACCTTCTCCCGGGCAGCGTCGAACAACATCGACAACGACGTCGGCGCGTGCCGAGTGACGCGCCCGTGCGGCATCCAGAGGGCCGATCATCGAGCTTCCTCTCGTGTAGTCCGGAGGCGAGAGGAGAGCCCTTTCGACGCCGAGCTCCCGAGGCGGTCGTCATTGCCATCTTCGCGTGTGCTCTCGCGCGTGGCAAGGGCCCACGCGTGCACGGTCGACTTCGGTAGCGTCGGCGGATGGCCCGGGTCGTCGTGGTGCACGGTGCGTTCAACGAGCTGTGGGGACCGAACGAGTTGAAGGCTCGCTGGTTGCCGGCCCTGCGCGACGGGCTGTGGCACCACGATGTCGCCCTCGACGATGACGACGTGGAGGTCTGCTTCTACGGCGACCTGTTCAGGCGCGCGCCGGGGACCGACGTCGACCGTCGGCTCGAGCAGTCGCGTGCGGGCATCGCCGACGCGCTCAGCGGGCTCACCGGTGGAGACGCCATCGCCGCACTCGGCCAGGCCGCCAGCGACGCTGCGTTCGACCGGACCGTCGACATGGTCACGATCATGGCGACCGACCCCGACCTCCGGGCCAAGCTGCGCGGCCGCATCGAGCCCCTGATAGGCGACGACACCTGCGCGCTGGTCGCCCACTCGCTGGGCACGGTGCTGGCGTACATGGCCCTCGCGAACCACCCGCAGTGGAACGTGCACACCTTCGTGACGTTGGGTTCACCGCTGGCCTCGCCGATGCTGGGCGACCACTTCGACCCACCACTGGTCGACGGCCCGCGGCCAGTGGCCGGGCTCGGTGCAGCGTTGGGTCAACGTGCGCGCAGTCGGCGACAAGGCCACCGAGGTGTCGCTCACCGAACGATTCGACGATCGGGTGGAGGAGATGCTGATCGACAACGGCCACCGCGCCCACGCGCCCGAGCCCTACCTGAATTCGGCGGCCACCGGCGCCGCGCTCGCGGCGGCGTTGGCCTGAGCGAGGACGCAGTCGGGCTTCATCCGTGGAGCGCCGCCGCGGTCGCCGGGTCGGCGGGGAAGAAGGACTCGATGGCGAGCTCGGCCAACGTGATGTCGAGCGCGGTACCAAACGTGGCGATGGTGCTGAAGAACGAGAGGACGCGGTCGTCAGTGCGCAGCTGGAGCGGCACGAACATCGCGGTGCCGAGTTCGATCTCGGGCGCGTCGTCACCGCCGACGCCCGGATAGCCGCGCAGCTCGGCCTCGAGGTCGTCGAGCGCGCGGTCACCCGACAGTGATGCGGCGCGGTGCACGAGCGTCACCAGGTGCTGCGCGTACTCGGCGAAGTTGACGATGCGTGGGGCCAGGCCGTCGGGGTGCAGGCTCACCCGCAACGTGTTGACCGGCGGCTCGAGCAGTGCCGGCGCGACACCGTGCGCGAGCAGCGCGAGCGCAGGTTGGTTCGCCGACACCAGGGTCCACCGCCGATCGACGATGACCGCCGGGAACGGCTCGTGGCCCGCGAGCACCTTGTCGAGTGCGTCGCGCACGGGTGTCATCGCCGCGTCGTCGAGCGGCGTCTCGCGGTAGTCAGGCGCGTACCCGGCCGCGAGGAGCAACCCGTTGCGATCGCGCAACGGCACGTCGAGGTGCTCGGCGAGATGGAGCAGGAGCTCGCGGGACGGCTTCGACCTTCCCGTCTCCACGAAGCTCAGGTGCCGGGTCGACACGTCGGCTTCCACCGCGAGGTCCAGCTGGCTGAGTCGACGCCGACGACGCCAGTCCTTCAGCAACGGTCCGACGCCGGGAGTCGCGGTGGCCACGGTCATGGCTCGACCCTAACGACCACGGCGCACGGGTTCGCTTACCTGACAGGTCATGGCCCGGCCGCGTCGCGTCCGTCATCGTCGACGGCGACACAGCACTCCCCGACGACCTCGGAGGTCCCATGAGTGACGTCATCACCACCGTCGACACCTACCTGGCGATGTGGAACGAGCCCGATCCGGCGGCGCGGGCCGAGCTCATCGAGCGGGCCTGGACCCAGGACGGCCGCTACCGCGACCCGTTGCTCGAGGCCGACGGTCACGCCGCGCTGAGCGACATGGTGACCGCGGTGCAGGCGCAGTACCCGGGCCAGCGGTTCTGTCGCCTGAGCGGCATCGACCAGCACCACGACCAGGCCCGGTTCGCGTGGGAGCTCTCGGGTGACGACGGCACCGTCACCGTGCAGGGCCTCGACGTGGTCGAGCTCGCGAACGACGGCCGCCTGGCCCGGGTCACCGGCTTCTTCGGCGAGCTGCCGGAGTAGGGCGCGTCCCGCGCCGTGCGGCGCCGGCGGGGCGGTGGTCGGTGCCCGCCCCGCCGGCGTTCCCCCGGCTACAACGGGATGTCGGTGTAGATGCCGCTGGCCACCGGGGTGATGGGCCCGTCGGTACCGGTGAGCATCTCCATGATCCGCTGGCCCTCGGGTTCGGAGGCGTACGCGTCGCCGAGGCGACCGATCGCCCGCATGTTCTCGAGCTCCCACGACGCGACGAGGCAGTCGGTCATCGAGCCCGCGCTGCTCATCTGGCTCAGCCGGCAGTTCGAGCCGCCCTGACCCTCGACGAAGTCGAACACGATGTTGGCGAGCCCGACCGTCCCTTCGAAACGACCCGGCAGCACCCGCGAGATGTACGCCTCGACCGCCGCCCCCCGCCGCGTCGACGCGTTGCGACCGAGCGGGATCTCGGTGACGATGCTGATCGCCACGGTGTCGACGGGGCTGTCGTCGCGTTCGACGCGGTCGAGCAACGCCTGGAGCTCGGCGTCGGCGTAGAGCGAGTCGTTGAACTCTCCCCAGGCCTCGCCGGTCTCGAACTCCGTCGTGAACACGTGGGTGCCGGACATCTCTCCGGCCACCTGGGCGGCGAGGAGGCGACAGTCGCCGGCCCCGTGGCGCTCGAGGAGCTTCGCCGCCTCCACGGCGAGCGCGACGGCGTCGTGGCGACGCCCGGGCTTGGGTCGGGTGACGATGCTCTGCATCACGGTCATGTGTGCCCCTCCTCGGGATCCGGCGGCTCCGGGCCGCGCGTCTCCTGCCCTCTGGGTGGCCCGCCGAGACCCGAGTGGCGCAGTGCACGAAGGTGCACTCGAACGACAGCATCGCCTCCTTCCCCGTCCTTCCCCGTCCCGGGTGACGGCGACACCGACGATCCACACTCCGCCCGCGCGAGTCTCGTGTCAAGCGTCCGGCGCGCCAGATGCGAGACTCGGCCGCGTGGCTGCCATCGACGACCTCCTCCGGAACAACGACCGCTTCGCCACCACGTTCGCGCACGGGTCACTCGAGCCCCATCCGGCGCACGCGGTGGCGCTCCTCACGTGCATGGACGCGCGCATCGACCCTGCGCTCGCACTGGGCTTGACGCCCGGCGACGCGCACGTCCTGCGCAACGCGGGTGGCATCGTGACCGACGACGCGGAACGTTCGATCGCGGTGTCGCAGCGCGCGCTCGGCACTCGCGAGGTCATGGTCGTGCAACACACCCGGTGCGGCATGCAGGGGCTCGACCCGAACGCGCTCGGGCTCCCGCCGCGGACCCCGCTCGGCGCGTTCGACGACCTGGAGGCGAGCGTGCGGGCGTCGGTCGCCCGCCTCCGTGACTCCGAGCTGCTCCTGCACCACGACGACATCCGCGGGTTCGTCTACGAGGTGGAGACCGGGCGCCTCCGGGAGCTGACCTGACCACCGACCGTCGTTCGATGGTCGACCACGATCAGCTGTGCGACGCCGTCCACTCCAGCAGCTGCTCGGCGGGCCAGGTGTTGACGATGCGCTCGACCGGGACACCGGCCTCCGCCGCGCGCGCACACCCGTAGGGTTGCCACTCGAGCTGACCAACCGCGTGCGCGTCGCTGTCGATCGACACCTTGCAGCCGGTGGCGACGACCTGTTCCAGCAACCGCATCGGCGGATCGAGCCGTTCGGGCCGACAGTTGATCTCGACCGCCTTGTCGAAGTGCGCGCACGCGGCGAACACGAGGTCGGCGTCGAACGTCGACTCCGGCCGCCCCTTGCCCAGCACCATGCGGCCGGTGCAATGGCCGAGGATGTCGGTGTTGGGGTTGGCCATGGCCGCGACCATGCGGTCGGTCATCGGCTGCTCACTCATGCGGAGCTTGGAGTGCACGCTGGCCACGACGACGTCGAGCTCGCCGAGCAGATCGGCGTCCTGGTCGAGGCGACCGTCCTCCAGGATGTCGACCTCGACACCGGTGAGGATGCGGAACGGCGCGAGCTCCTCGTTGAGCCGCGCCACCAGCTCGAGCTGCGACTCGAGGCGTTCGGCGTCGAGACCGTGAGCGACCGTCAGCGACGGTGAGTGGTCAGTGAGCGCGAGGTACGCGTGGCCGAGCTCGGCGCCCTTGCGGGCCATCTGCTCGATGGTGGCGCCACCGTCGGACCAGTCGGAGTGCAGGTGGAGGTCGCCCTGGAGCGCGGCCCGGATCGGCGCGCCGGGACCGGCGTCGGGTGCGGCCTCGGCCTCGAGACGCGCCAGGTACTCGGGCACCTCGCCGGCCAGCGCCTGGTCGACGACCCTGGCGGTGCTGGAGCCGATGCCGGGGAGGTCGCCGAGGCGGCCCTGGGCGGCGAGCTCGCGCAGCTCGTCCAGCGGGCGTCCGCGGATTGCGTCGGCCGCCTTGCGGAACGCCTCCTCCTTGTAGCGACCGGCGCGCTCGCGCTCGAGCAGCGTGGCGATCCGTTCCAGCGCCTCGATCGGGTCCATGTGCCGAAGGTACCTGCTCGCCTCCCGCCGGTCATGCGTCGAACGGAGCGCTCGTTCACCCGGCATGGTCGTCGGCTGGGGGAAATAGACTCCTCGGATCTCGGAGGGATGACTGAGAGGCCGAAAGTGCTCGCCTGCTAAGCGAGTAGGGGGTGAATAGCTCCCTCGAGGGTTCAAATCCCTCTCCCTCCGCCACTCGACCCGCCATTCCCCCGTCGTCCGCGAGGTGCACCCTTGACGTGCGCGGCCGACAACTGTATCGTCTCTCGATATATCGACGGCCGATAGTTCGGTCCGGGGACGGGACGTGCTCATGGCGGCGACGAAACCGCGGAAGCCGGCGGCGGCCGGGCCACTGCCCCCGGCGGTGTTCCACCTGCTGCTCGCCCTGCGCGACGGGGAGCAGCACGGCTACGCGTTGATGCAACGCGTCGACCAGCTCACCGACGGCGCGGTCCGCATGGGGCCGGGCACCCTGTACGGGGCGATCAAGCGCATGCTCGGCGAAGGGCTCATCGAGGAGAGCGACGAGCGGCCGGACCCGGCGCTCGACGACCAACGCCGGCGCTACTACCGCATCACTGCCGCCGGGGAGCGCGCCTGCGCGGCCGAGGTCAACCGGCTCGAGACGCTGCTCCGCAACGCGCGCCGCGCGCGCCCCGCTCTCGGACCCACCGGATGAGGGGCAACCGCGTCTACCGCACCCTGCTGCTGCTCTACCCGCGCAGCTTCCGCCGCGAGTACAGCGCGCTGATGGTCCAGCTCCACCGCGACCAGCGCCAGGACCGCGGCCGACGCGCGTGGCTCACGACCTTGCGCGACCTGTTCACCACGGTGCCCGCCCGCAATGTGGAGGCCTTCATGGCGATGAGTACGCACGGCAAGCTGGTGACCGCGGCGATCGCGACCACTGTCGGCATCGTGGCCTTCGCGGTGGTGGGCGGCGCGTTCGCGGCGCTGTTCCTGATGCTCCTGCTCACCTGGATCCTCACGTCGCTCCTCCGACAACGCGGCGCGGCGCCGGTGCGCGGGTTCTGGTGGAAGCTCGTCGCCAGCGGCCTCGGCCTGTTCGCGCTCGCGTTCACGGTGTTCGCGCCGCCGTGGCCGCAGTCTTGGCGCTCGGCGGTGCCCGGCGATGTGGCCTGGACCGCCGCATTCCTCGCCTTCACGACCTCGATCGTGCTGGTCGCGGTGGGAGCCCTCACCGGCATCAGCCAGTGGGCCGGGCGCCGGCGCGCCGCATGAGTCAGGCGACCACCAGGTTGGGGGGCCGCTCGCCGCGCAGGACCGCGACCGCACCCTCGGCGGCCAGCTGCGCCATGCGCCGGCGCGTGGCCCCCGACGTGCTCCCGATGTGCGGCAGCAGCACCGCGTGGGGGGCGGCGAGCAGGCGCGGGTGCACCTGGGGCTCGCGCTCGTAGACGTCGATGCCGGCGGCGAAGATCGTGCCGTCTTCGAGCGCGACGGCCAACGCCTCCTCGTCGACGACCGGACCGCGCGCCGTGTTCACCAACACCGCCGACGGCTTCATGAGTGCGAGCCGGCGGGCGTCGATCAGCCCGCGCGTCTCGTCGTGCAGGGGCACGTGGAGCGAGACGAGGTCGACGCGTGGTAACAGGTCGTCGAGGTCGGCCACCCAGCCCGGCACGCCGGTGTCGTGGCGCGAGTGGTGCAGCACCTCCATGCCGAATCCCGACGCGCGTCGCGCGACCGCCTGGCCGATGCGGCCGTAGCCGACGACACCGAGCATCGCGCCGTGCACGTCGACGCCCAGGAAGTCGCCGATGTGGAACCCGGTCCAGCGGCCCTGGCGGAGGTCGGCCTCGGCGTCGGACGTCCGCCGCGCCGCCGCGAGCAGCAACAGGAAGGCGAGATCGGCGGTGGTCTCGTCGAGCACCCCCGGCGTGTTGCAGACCGCGATCCCGAGCTCGGACGCGGTGGCGAGGTCGACGTTGTCGTAGCCCACGGCCACGTTGGCGACGACCTTCAGCCGCGGCGCGCCCGCGCGCAGGACGTCGGCGTCGATGCGATCGGTGAGGACGCAGACCAAAGCATCGACGTCGGCGATCGCGGCCTGCAGGTCGGCGGCGGGCCAGGGCTCGTCGCCGTCGCGTTGCACGATCTCGTGTCCGGCGGCGATGAACGGATCGAGCCCTCTCTCCGGCAGCCGGCGGGTGACCAGGACGCGGGGCACGGCGAGGGAGCGTAGACCCCACTGCCGGCACCAATCGCGAACCCATTGCCGCCTGCGCGACCGGAATGTACGGTGTCGCCACTCTCGGTGACTGGGCGGAGATCGAGGGAGGGCGGGCACCGATGGGGCGGATCTGGAGGGCGCACGGCGGCGCGGGGAGAGCGCGCGACCCGGAGGAGGTCGTCGATCTGCGCGAGCTGGTGGTGGAGCACCGCGCCGACCTCTTCCGCTACGCCCGCTCCTTCACCCGCAACGACGCCGACGCCGAGGACCTGGCACAGAGCGCGGTGGTGCGCGCGCTCGCGGCCGGCGCGACGCTGCGCGAGCCGGAGCGCGCCAAGTGGTACCTCCTCCGCATCGTGCGCAACCTCGCGACCGACCAGGCCCGGGCGCGCGCCCGCGTATCGGTGGAGCCGTGGGCCGACGTCCCCGACGAGATCTCCTTCGAGCTGGAGCCCGAAGCGCAGGTGCTGCGGGCGGAGGCCGGGGCCCTCCCGCGCGCCGCGTTCGCCGACTTGCCCCGCAGCCACCAGGAGGTGCTGCATCTGCGCTTCGTCGAGGAGCTCGACTACGAAGCGGTCGCGGCCCGGCTCCAGACCACCGAGCACGCGGCCCGCCAGCGCGTGTACCGCGCGATGCAGGCGTTGCGCGCAGTGGCGCAACGCCTGCAGTTGGGTCTGGACGGGAGCTAGTAGGGGAGGATCAGCCGGCGAGCAGCGCCCGCGCACCCATCTCCACCGACGGGTGGCGGAGGCGGGCCAGGGCCCGGGCCTCGATCTGGCGCACCCGCTCCCGGCTGAGGTTGACCAGCTGGCCGACCTCGTCGGGGGTGCGGGGCTCGCCCCGGTCGAGCCCGAAGCGCAGCGTGAGGATGTAGCGCTCACGCTCGTCGAGCACCGCCAGGAGCTTCTCGATCTCGGCGGGCAGCATCGCCCGGGCCGCCGACTCGTACGGCGACTCGGCGCCGCGGTCCTCGACCAGGTCGCCCAGCTCGGTCTCGCCGTCCTCGCCCACCGGGGTCTCGAGCGACACCGGCTCGGCGAGGTGCGGGATCAGCTCCTTCACCCGCTCGGGAGCGAGGTCGAGCTCGGCCGCCAGCTCGTCGAGCGTGGCCGGCCGGCCGAGGCGTGCCTCGAGCCCGGCGCGCTCCTTCTGGAGTCGCGCCAGGTTATCGGCCGCGTGGACCGGCAGCCGGATGGTGCGTCCGGCGTTGGCAATGCCGCGCTGGATGGCCTGGCGGATCCACCAGGTCGCGTACGTGGAGAACTTGAAGCCCTTGCGCCAGTCGAACTTCTCGACCGCGTGGATCAGACCGAGGTTGCCTTCCTGGACCAGGTCGAGGAGGGGCATGCCCGACGCCTGGTAGCGCTTGGCGATGGACACGACCAGCCGGAGGTTGGACTGCACGAATTGGCGCTGGGCGGCTTCGCCCTTGCGCACCAGTCGCTGCAGGTCACGCTTCTCCGTGCGGGTGAGTCCCTTGTCGACGGTGTCGAGGGTCTCGCGCGCGGCCTTGCCGGCCTCGATGTCCTGGGCGAGGCGCGCTTCGTCGTCCTTCGTCAGCAGCTGGTGACGACCGATGTCTTCCAGGTACAGACGGACGAGATCCTCGTTGTCCCGTTCGGTGCGGTTGCGAACTCGAGCCACGGTGCCTTCCCGAGAGGTAGAAGTTCGGTCGCCCCGGGGGAGAGAGCGACCGTCGAAAGTAGAACGACGGGGGATGCGTCCTTGTTCCTCGATTGGTGCCGGAATGGGGGCGCCCCGGCGGGCTGGTCCCCGGGGGTTCGGGCCGGGACGCAGCAGTGCGGAGTGACCCTCCATTGTGCACCCTTTCGGTACCCGGCGCACATCAGAAACCAACGGCACCCCCGATTGGGTCTCAGGATGCCCTCAGGTCGGGCGCCCGTCCGGCTCCCGGCACCCCGGCTGGGCCTGCGCCGGCCCGGCCGGGACACGCCTCGAGCCCACGATTCGCCTCGGGCTGGGGGCCGGGCGCAACTTTTGTTGCGGACTTCCGAGGCGCGTGCAACTTCGCTTGCGAGCATGTAAAGATTAAGACTCTTCGCCGCCAGGAGGGTGGCGACGGATGCACTGTGGGGGGATCCATGAAGGCACGTCGGTGGAGTCGCGCCGTCGCGGGGGTGTGTGTCCTGGCGTCGGTGGGCGTCGGGATGCTGGCCACCGGGACGGCGGGTGCAGCCGATTCTGGCACGCAATTCGACGATCTCAAGCCGATCAAGGCGCCCAGCCCGTGTAAGAACGACCCGGGCGTCAGCGCGGACACCATCAAGGTCGGCGCGATCGTGCCCACGTCGGGCCCGCTGGCGCTCTTCTACGGCGACATTCTCAACGGCATCAAGGCCCGGGTGGCCAAGGCCAACGCCGAGAACGAGCTCGGCAAGCGCAAGATCGAGCTCGTCCCAGTCGACGACAAGGGTGACACCTCGGCCAACGTGACCGCCGCACAGAAGCTCGTCGAGGACGACGAGGTGTTCGGCATCATCACCAACACGCCTGCCGGCGACGCCAGCGGTGAGTACCTGCACGACCAGAAGGTGCCGGTGGTCGGCTGGCAGCTCGGCCTGCCCGTCTACGGCACGTACCCGAACTACTTCGGGATGCAGAACGCCAACACCAAGAACATCAAGGAAGACTTCAGCTCCCGGAACGCCGACGTCGTGAAGGCGCTCGGGGGCACCAAGCTCGCCCTGGTCGGCAACAGCATCGCCAACGGCGTGATCTTCACCGAGCAGGTGAAGTACGCGGCTGACCACACCAAGGGCCTGAAGACCGTGTACATCAACCACGACATCCCGGTGGGCACCAGCGAGTACGGGTCGGTCGCCGACCAGATCAAGCAGTCGGGCGCCGACTCGCTCTACAGCGCGCTCGACAGCCAAGGGCAGAGCGCGCTCATCTCGGCGCTCCGCCAGGCCAACGTGACCCTCAAGCCCATCGTCATCCCCGGTGGGTACAGCCCCGCCGTGCTCAACCTGCCGACCTACGACGACGTGTACTTCGGCATCGAGTTCAAGCCCTACGAGGTCACGCCCGAGTGGCACGGTCTGACGGAGTACAAGAAGTGGATGGCCAGTGAGGTGCCGAACGCGCCGTTGAGCCAGCTCACCGGTGTGGGTTGGATCAGCGTGGAGACCTTCATCGAAGGCCTCAAGGCCGCCGGCGTCAGCTGCCCGACCCGTAAGGCGTTCATCAACAACCTGCGCCTCGAGAAGGGGTACACCGGGGACGGCTTCTTCGACGACAAGCCGATCAATTTTGCCGAGGTCTACAACAAGGTGTTCACCTGCGTGCACTACGTCCACGTCGAGAACAAGCAGTTCGTGACGCAGTTCGACGGCAAGCCGTTCTGCGCCAAGCAGCTCTTCAAGAACAACAAGTCCTTGAAGAATGTGGAAGCGCCGGCGACCACGACTGTGGCCCCGACGACCGCCACGGCAGCCCCGTAGCACGCTGTCGTCTCGGTGACCGAGGTCGGGCCTCCGTGGCCCGGCCTCGGTCACGCTCTACGCCACGGACGAAGGGGACGCGGAGTGACTCCCTACATCATCAGTGGACTGACCGTCGGGTGCATCATCGCGATCTCGGCGCTGGGGCTGATGCTCACATACACCTCGTCGCGGGTCTTCAACTTCGCGCACGGTGCGATCGCCTACGGCATCGCCGTCTTCTACTACTACCTCACCAACCAGAACGGCTGGTCGATCGAGGTCGCCGCGCCGTTCACCATCCTGGTCGTGGCCCCACTGCTCGGGCTGGTGTTGTACTTCGCATTGTTCCGCCGGCTCACGCACGCGACGCCCACCGTGCGACTCGTCTCCACCGTCGGGTTGTGGGTCGCCATCCCCGCCCTGGTCCGCATCCTCTTCCCCGTCGCCCGAGGTGAGATCTTCAACCCTGAAGGCCTCGTCTCGAACCCGGTCGAGGATCGGTTCCTGAAGGTCTTCGGCTACTACGTGAACGAGAACCAGTTCGTGGTGATCATCAGCGCGATCGTCATCGCGGTCGTGGCCACCCTGGTGCTCCGCTTCACGTCGATCGGGCTGGCGACGCGCATGACCGTCGACCATCCGCGGAACGCAGGGATCGCCGGCGTGAACACCGAGGCGGTCACGGCAGGGTCGTGGATGATCGGCGTCATGCTGGCGGGCTTCGCCGGCGTGCTGCTCTCACCACTCCTCGGGTTGCAGGAATTCCAGTTCACGCTGCTGTTGGTCGGGTCGTTCACCGCAGTGGTGATCGGTCGCATGACGAACCTGCCGCTCGCGTTCGCCGGCGCGATCGGTGTCGGCCTCATCCAGCAGATCTGGATCAAGATTCAGCCTTCGAGCGGGTTCTTCTCGTCCGGCGTCGGCGCGAGCATCCCCTTCGTCGTGATGCTCGTGTTCCTCATCGGCTACAGCTTCTCGAGCCGCGGGCTGCGGCGCGAAGAGTTCGAGATCGACCGGCGCACCGCCGGCGGCACGCACGGCGACGCCCCGCCGATCCCGCCCGCACGCGGGTGGCGGCGTGGCATCGGGCCGCTGATCACCGCGGTAGTCCTCGTGGCGATCCCGCTGATGTTCGACAACGTCGAGATCCTCGGCGTGAGGTTCGACCAGTTCTGGATCGGCGTGTTCGCGCAGGGTCTCGCGCTGGCGGTGATCTATCTCTCGTACACGCTGGTCACCGGCGAGGGTGGGCTCATCTCGCTCTGCCAGATCACGCTGGCCGGCATCGGCGCGTTCGCCGCCGCCCGGCTCGCTGCGGAAGCGGGCTGGCCGATGTGGCTGGCCATCCTCACCGGCGCGCTGGTGGCCGTGCCGTTCGGGCTGCTCGTGGCCCTGCCCAGCCTGCGCATCGGCGACCTCTACCTCGCGCTGCTCACGATCGGCTTCGCGTTGCTCATCGAGCAGCTCGTCTGGACGCGCGACGAGTACGACAACTTCGGCGCCGGCATCCACATGGACCGCCCTTTCGGGCTCCAGATCACCGACCGGGTCCAGATGTACGCCGTCGTCGCCGTGGTCTTCGCGGTGATCGCGCTGATGGTCGTCAACCTGAAACGCGCGACCTCCGGGATGGTGTTCGCAGCCATCCGCTCGAGCGAGCCGGCGGCGGCCACGACCGGCATCAGCATCGTGCGGGCGAAGCTGGTGCTCTTCGGGATCAGTGCCTTCGTCGCCGGGCTGGGTGGGGGCCTCTACGCGTCGGTGGTCGGGAGCGCGACCCCGAAGTCGTTCAACGCGGTGATCGGCATCGTGTGGCTGGCGATCGTCGTGACGTGGGGCGTGCGATCGGTCGTCGGCGCCCTGCTCGCCGGCATGATCTTCGCCGTTGCGCCGACGCGCCTGTCGATCATCCTCATCCTCATCTTCTTCGTCGTCGTCGGCGCGGTCGTGGCCGACCTCGCGATGCGGCGTGCGTATCGCAACGTCCTCGGTGTGCTCGCGATGCTCGTGCTCACGGTGTTCGCCTTCGCCGGCAGCGCGTGGCTGTGGGACAACGTCAGCAACGAGGACGCCGTCAGTACGATCCTCGTCCTCATGGCGGTCGGCGCCGGAGGTGCGATCGGCTTCAAGGTGCTGAGCCTCCAGAAGCTGCCCACCATCGCTCGGATCGTGACCGCGATCGTGGCCCTCGCGATCGGGATCTTCGCGGCGGTGCAGCTCGTCGGCGTCGACCTGGGCGAGTCGAGCGCGGAGGTACCAACACTGCTCTTCGGCCTCGGCGCGATCGCGCTGGTAAACGAGCCTCGGGGCGTCGTCTACGACATCGTGAACCGCCAGCGCCTGCGGCAGTTCCGAGAGTCGGAGCGACGTGACGAAGAAGCGGAGCTACGGGACGACGCCGTGCCGGTCGGAGCGACCGCGTGAGCGCCGCAACCGCCACGACCACCGAACCGGCCCTGCTCGCGGCCGACGACGTCACCGTCCGCTTCGGCGGCGTCGTCGCGCTCGACGGAGTGAGCCTGACCGTGCCCCGTGGTTCCACAGTGGGCCTGGTGGGCCCGAACGGCGCGGGGAAGACGACCCTGTTCGGAGTGCTGTCGGGTCTGATCCGCCCGAGGTCGGGACGGGTCGCGATGAATGGTATCGACGTCACTCACCGGAGCCCGCAGACACGCGCACGTCGCGGGCTCGCCCGTACGTTCCAGCGCATGGAACTGTTCACCGAGCTCACGGTGCGGGAGCATCTGGTCCTCGCCCGGCGGGTGCGCGAGGGCCGCGAGCGCCTCCTCGGCATGGTGCGCGACCTGAGCGGATTCGGCGAACGGCCGGCGGCAGGGGAGGACGAGGCGGTCGACGAGACCCTCGAGCTGCTCGGGCTGACCTCGGTCGCCGAGCGGCCGGCGCTGGCGATCCCGCTCGGCACCGGGCGGCTGCTCGAGGTGGCGCGCGCGCTCGCGGCCGAGCCCACGGTGATGCTGCTCGACGAGCCGTCGTCGGGCCTCGACGTGCACGAGACCGAGCAGCTCGGCGACGCGCTTCGGCGGGTGCGCCAGGATCGGGGGACGGCGTTCGTCCTCGTGGAGCACAATGTGGAGTTCGTGTTGGGCCTCTCGGATCGCATCACCGTGCTCGACTTCGGCAAGGTCCTGGTCGAGGGCAGCCCCGACGAGATCCGCACCAGCCCCGAGGTGCAGGCCGCGTACTTCGGCGCGCCGCTGGAAGAGGAAGGTGACGCGTGAGCAGCGAAGCTCCACTCCTGCGGGTCACCGACCTCGAGGTCGCGTACGGCGAGGCGCGCGCGCTGTTCGGCGTGTCGTTCGACGCGCGCGCCGGATCGGTCACGACGGTGTTGGGCGCGAACGGCGCCGGGAAGTCGTCACTGGCCTCGGCGATCGCCGGGGTGGTGAAGCCGGTGGCCGGCCGCGTCGAGTTCCTGGGCCAGGACATCACCGGCCGCTCCGCCCACGCGGTCTGCAAGCTGGGCCTCGCGTACGTGCCCGAGTCGCGCAACCTCTTCCCGCACCTGTCGGTGAAGGACAACCTCTGGGCGCAGCTGCGGTTCTCACTGCCGCGCTCGCAGCGCAAGGACGCCTACGACCGGGCGCTCGAGCTGTTCCCGGTCCTCGCCGAGCGGCGGCGCCAGTCGGCGGGCACGCTCTCGGGTGGCGAGCAGCAGATGCTCAGCCTGGCGCGCGTGCTGGCTGCGTCGCCCACGTTCCTGATCGCCGACGAGATGTCGCTGGGCCTGGCGCCGAAGATGGTGGACCTCGTGTTCGAGTCGCTCGCCACCGCGCGCGACGCGGGCATCACCGTCCTGCTCATCGAGCAGTTCGTGGAGCGGGCCCTGGCGTTCGCCGACGATGCGGTCGTGCTCCGCCACGGGCTCGTGGGCTGGCAGGGCCCGGCCGCCGACGCCGGCGACGAGCTGCTCGCCGAGTACCTGGGTGGCGAGAGCGCGTCGACGTTGGAGTCAGCGCCCGCGGTCGACGGCTGACGGCAGGC
The DNA here is from genome assembly GCA_963819475.1 of uncultured Actinomycetes bacterium. Taxonomy (GTDB): domain Bacteria; phylum Actinomycetota; class Acidimicrobiia; order IMCC26256; family DASPTH01; genus DASUAS01. The sequence goes on along the minus strand of CAWFWE010000004.1, from coordinate 447,341 downwards.
GCGTCTCCTCGAGACGACGTCACCGTCTCCTGCGCGTCACTCGCTGTGCAGCAGTGCCCGGGCGGCTTCGGCGATCGACGGCGCGATCGCGGGGCCGGTCTCGATCACGAGCTGGTGGAGCACACCGTTCCAGGCGAACGGCGGCTCGTAGTCGGCCGCGACGGGCAGACCGCGATCGCGTCCGAGCAGCAACATCGTGCCGCCGTGCTGGAACACCAACGGCGCGGTGACGGGCAGCACCGCGTGCGCGATCAGCTCGTCGTCGTGGTACAGGGCGACACCGGGCCCCGCGAGCCCGGGCGTGTACACGCACGCGAGCTCGTGCCGACCCGACGGTACGGTGGCCTCGCTCTCGACCCGGCCCTCGTCGCCGGCGCGGTTCAGCACGAACACGAGGCGCCCGTCACGCACGAAGAGGGCAAAGCCGCCGGTCCAGTCGCCCATCGCGCCGAGGATGCCGGCCGCGCCCGCGTCGGGGACGTCGACCGCGGCCACGAGCCGGAAGCCTCCGAACAGGCGCGCCACGGAGTCGTCGGGGACCGGGCCGCCCTCGGGCCGGTACACCGCGCGCGTCGGCACCGGGTTGGGCCACGGCACCACCGCCGCGATCCGGCCGATGAGCTCGTCGACGAGCGGGAACACCTGGTTGCGGCCCGCTTCCACCGCCCACCGCTCCTGCAGCGCGCGCAACACGTCGGGATGGTGGGCGGCCACGTCGCGGCTCTCCGAGAAGTCGTCGGGGAGGTGGAACAGCGCCCACACGTCGTCGGTGAATGTGCGACTGCCCTCCATCAAGCGTTCCTCGTCGACCACGCCCTTCGACACGTGATCGGTGGTGGCCTTCCAACCGTCGACGACGATCGAGCGCGACCCGAGCATCTCGAAGTACTGCACCGACCGCGGCGAGGGCGCCGACGCGTCGGCGAAGGTGGCGCGCATCGACGCGCCGTCGAAGGGCTGCTGCGTGACGCCGTCGACCTCCGTCGGCGCATCGATCCCGGCCACGTCGAGGACCGTCGGCATGAGGTCGACGGCGTGCACGAATTGGTCTCGCACCTCGCCGGCGCGGCGAAACCATGCGGCCAGTGCACAATCAGCGGCGTGCGTGTGCCGCCCAGCCATGTGTAACGCTTCCACAGGCGCAGCGGCGTGTTGCCGGCCCACGCCCAGCCCCAGGAGTAGTGCGGGTAGCTGCGAATTCCGCCCAGCTCGTCGGACCACGCGAGGTTGCCCTCGACGGTGTCGGGCACGTGCTCGGTGAAGCGGTGCTCGTTGAAGGTGCCGAGCGCGCCGCCCTCACCGCTGGCGCCGTTGTCGGAGATGAGCATCACCAGCGTGTCGTCGAGCACCCCCAGGCGCTCGAGCTGCGCGAGGACGCGTCCGACCTGCGCGTCGGTGTGCGACAGGAAGCCGGCGAAGACCTCCTGTTGGCGCGCCAGCATCCGCCGGGCATCAGCCGACAGCGAGCTCCACTCGTCGATCCACCCGGGGCGAACGCTCAGCTCGGTCCCGGCGGGGACGACCCCGTTCGCCAGCTGCCGGGCGAACACCTCGTCGCGCCAGTGGTCCCAGCCGTCGTCGAACGCGCCCGAGTACGGCTCGATCCACTCCGGCGTGACGTGGTGAGGCGCGTGCATGGCACCGAGCGCGAAGTAGAGGAGGAACGGACGGTCGGGCGCGGCCTGGTGCTGCGCGGTGACCGACCGGATGGCCCGGTCGGCGAGGTCCTCGGTGAGGTGGTAGTTGCGACCGTCAGCCGGCGCCGGCTGCTCCACGTAGTGGTTGTCCTCCACCAGGTGCGGCGCCCAGTGGTTGGTGTCACCCTGCAGGAAGCCGTAGTACCGCTCGAAGCCGAAACCGAGCGGCCAGCGGTCGAACGGCCCCGCCGAGGAGCGCTCGCCGCTGGGCACGAGGTGCCACTTCCCCACCGCGAGCGTGTTGTACCCCTCGTCGCGCAGCACGCGCGGCAGCGGCGCGGCCGACTTCGGCACCCGGCCGGTGTATCCGGGAAACGCCATGGGGAGGTCGGTGAGGAATCCCATGCCGACCGCGTGGTGGTTGCGCCCGGTCATCAGGCACGCGTGGGTCGGTGAGCAGAGGCTGGTGACGTGGAAGTGGTTGTACCGCAGGCCGTTGGCGGCCAGGCCGTCCATCGCGGGCGTGGAGATGCCGGAGCCGAAGCACCCCAACTGCCCGAAGCCCAGGTCGTCGAGCACGATCAGCACGACGTTCGGCGCACCAGCCGACGGGCGCGGGAGGGAGTAGTCGCCGGGGGTCGACTGCTCGATCGACGGTCCGGTCACCGGCAGTGGTCGCATGCGGCTGATCTTGCGCGAGATCGCTCGCCCGCGGCCAATTCCGCGTGCGATCACCCCGGTGCACACACGCCGGACCGGTGGGCGAGGGGGGACTTGAACCCCCACGTCCTTGCGGACACAGGCACCTGAAGCCTGCGCGTCTGCCAATTCCGCCACTCGCCCGGAGTGCGACAGGGTAGCCGCGCGCACCCAGGACCAGCAGGGGTGATCGGTACACTCTCCCCCGTGGGACTCCAGGGGTTCGAGCGTCGGCTCGAGCGGCTGGTGGAGGGAACCTTCAACAAGGCCTTCCGCAGTGGACTCCAGCCCGTCGAGATCGGTCACCGGGTGACCCGCGTGCTCGACGACGGCCGCACGCTGGGGGTCAACGGAAGACCGGTGGCGCCCAACAACATCGGCGTCTACCTCTCCCCCACCGACTTCGAACGGTTCAACTCCTTCGCCGAGGCTCTTGCGCGGGAGCTGGCAGAGGCTGCCCGGCAGCACGCCCGCGACGAGGGGTACCAGTTCGTGGGCCCGGTCACCCTCACGCTGGTGCCGGACGACACGCTCAAGACCGGCGACTACGACGTCGTCGCCGAGATCGCCGAGGGCGCCGGCGGCCACGTCGGGTCGCTGGTGCTGCCCGACGGCCGCCGGGTCGGCCTGGGTGAGCACACGACCACGCTGGGTCGCAACTCCGACTGCACGGTCAACCTGGCCGACCCGCGCGTCCCGGCGCCACGCCGAGATCCGCCCGAGCGCCGACGGGTTCGTCATCGCCGACCTCGGCTCGATGAACGGCACCCTGGTCAACGGCACCGCCGTCCGCGAGCGGGTCCTCCACGACGGCGACGAGATCTCGGTGGGCGCAACCGTGATGCGCTTCGAGGCCTCGTAGTGCCCGAATCCGTACTCACCATCCTGAAGTTCTGTTTCCTGGCGCTGCTCTACCTGTTCCTGTTCCGGGTGGTCCGGGTCGTGGTGAAGGAGATGCGCGCCCCCGCGCCGGCACCGCAGCAGGCGGCGGCCGTGCCCCGCGCCGCGCCGGCCGGCGCAGCAAGCCCGGCCAAGCCGGCGAAGGGGCGGGGTCCCGGGCACCTCCGCATCCTCGAGCCGCCGGCGCGCCAGGGTGAGAGCTACCCCCTCGCCGACGAGATCACCGTCGGCCGCGGCGGGGGGTGCGGCATCGTGCTCGCCGACGACTCCTTCGTGTCCACCGTGCACGCGCGCGTGTTCCGGCGTGACGGCACCGTGTACGTGGAGGACCTCGGCTCGCGCAACGGCACGCTGCTCAACGGCGAACCGCTCACCAACGCCGCGCAGTTGCGGCGGGGCGACCACGTGCAGTTCGGGCAGACCGTCGCCGAGGCCGTGCGGTGACGCGCGGCTCATGAATCGGACGCAATGAGACTGACCACGGGGGCCGCCACCGACGTCGGCCGGGTGCGTGAGGGAAACGAGGACGCCTACCTCGTCGACGACGCGATGGGTCTCGTGGCCGTGGCCGACGGCATGGGCGGGCACCGCGCGGGCGAGGTCGCGAGTGCCACCGCGCTCGAGGCGCTGCGCTCCGCCATCACCCACGGGCGCCCGTTGCGCGAATCGATGCAGGACGCCAACGAGGCCGTCTTCACCAAGTCGCTCACCGACGACGAGCTCCGCGGCATGGGCACCACGCTCACCGCGGCGACGCTCGTGACCGGTGGCATCGTCCTGGTCGGCCACGTCGGCGATTCGCGCGCGTATCTCCTGCACGACGGCGAGCTGCGCCAGGTGACCATGGATCACAGCCTGGTCGAGGAGCTCGTGCGCGAGGGTCGCCTCACCGCCGACGAGGCCGCGGTCCACCCGCAGCGCTCGATCATCACGCGCGCGCTCGGCGTCGACGCGTCGGTCGAGGTCGACGTCTACCCGGTGGAGCTCGCACCCGGCGACCGCCTGCTGCTCTGCTCCGACGGCCTCACGGGCATGGTCCAGGCCGAGACCATCGCCGGCACCCTGCGCCGGGAGGAGGACCCGGCGCGGGCAGCGGCTGCGCTCATCGACGCCGCCAACGTCGCCGGGGGTGAGGACAACATCACCGCCGTCGTCGTCGCGGTCACGGATGACCCCCCGCTGCGCGCGGCCCCCGAACCGGTCGAGCCGATCGAGGCGACGGTCGTGGAGGAATCACCCACACCGGAGCCAGGCGAGCGTCGTCGGCGCGGTGCCCGCGGCGTCGGCCGGGTGCTGCTGTGGGCGCTCCCGATCGTCCTCGTGCTCGGTGTCGCCGTGGGCGCGGTCGGCTGGTACGCGCGGCGGAGCTACTACGTCGACCTGCACCAGGGCCGCGTCACCGTGTTCAAGGGGGTGCCCGGCGGTCTCGCCGGGTGGGACCCGACCATCGAGCGGCGCACCGCGATCGTCGCCAACCAGCTCCGGCCCGCCGACCTCGCCGCGGTGAAGGACCGGGAGAAGTTCTCCTCGCTCGACGACGCCAACGCCTTCGTCGCCCGCATCCGCGCCAACACCACCACCACGACCACGACGCCCACGACCACGACGGTGCCGGGTGCCACCACGAGCGCCCCGCCGACCACGCCGGCGACCCTGGCGCCGGTGGCGCCGTGAAGTCACCCACCGCCCGTCGCCGGCGTAGCCGCGAGCTCGGGCTCGGCTTGCTCGCGGTCGTCGTGACCGCCGCGGGCTACGTGCTGCTCCTGCTTGCCGACCGCCCCGACATCCCGGCCGACCTCTGGGTGTTCCTCCTCGCCGTCCTCGGCCTGTACGTGGTCGCGCACTTCGCGGTCCGGCAGTTCGCACCCCGCGCCGACCCGACGCTGCTGCCGATCGCGTTCCTCCTCAACGGGATCGGCTACGTCACCATCTCGCGGCTCGACCGCGACCTCGCACGCGTGCAGGCGATCTGGACCGCGGTCGGCATCGCCGCGTTCGTGGTCACGCTCATCGTCGTGCGCAACATCCGCACGCTCGAGCGGTACAAGTACACGTTCCTGCTGCTCGGCATCGCCGCGTTGCTCCTGCCCTCGCTGCCGGGGATCGGCAGCGAGATCAACGGTGCCCGCCTGTGGGTGCGGCTGGGGCCGATCAACTTCCAGCCCGGCGAGGCGGCCAAGGTGCTGCTCGTAGTGTTCTTCGCCGCGTACCTCGTCGACAAGCGCGAGCTCCTCGCCGCCGGCACCCGGCACCTCGGGCGGATCAGCCTCCCCGATCCGAAGCACCTCGGCCCTCTCGTGCTGGCCTGGGCGTTCTCGATCCTGGTCATGGTGCGAGAGAAGGACCTCGGGTCGTCGCTCCTCTTCTTCGCGGTCTTCGCGGCGATGCTCTACATCGCCACCGAGCGCTGGTCGTACCTCGTCGTCGCCCTCGGCATGTTCCTCGCTGGTGCCTTCGTCGCGTACCAGCTCTTCGGCCACGTGCAGGAGCGCGTGAGCTCCTGGGTCGATCCGTGGTCGGTGTCGCAGACGACCGGCTTCCAACTCGTGCAGTCGTTGTTCGCGCTGGGTTCCGGAGGGTTCGCGGGGACTGGGCTCGGCCTGGGCAGCCCGCAGAAGATCCCGAACGCATCGACCGACTTTGTGCTGTCGGCCATCGGCGAGGAGCTCGGCCTGCTCGGGACGGTCGCGGTGTGCATCCTGTTCCTGCTGCTGGTGGGCAGTGGGTTCCGCGTCGCCATCCAGGCCGACCGCCCGTTCTCGAAGCTGTTCGCCGCCGGCCTCACCACCATCATCGGGGTGCAGACGTTCGTGATCATGGGCGGCGTCATCCGGGTGATCCCGCTGACCGGCGTGACGCTGCCGTTCATCTCGTACGGCGGCTCGTCGTTGATCGCCAACTTCGTGATCATCGCCCTGCTGTTGCGCATCTCCGACGAGACCGTCGCGCGCGCCGAGATGCCGGGCGCCGTCGCCACCGCCCGTACCGCGTTGGGAGGTGAAGCCGCGGCCGCGCCGCCGGCTCGTCGGTGAACCGGTCGATCCGCCGCGTGGGCTACGCGGTGACCGTGCTCATCCTGCTGCTCGTCGCCCAGCTCACGTACCTGCAGGTCGTCGACGCCAACAACCTCGCCAACAACCCGAAGAACGTTCGCAAGCAGCTCAAGGACTACAACCGGGCCCGTGGCGAGATCCTGACCGCCGACGGACAGATCGTCGCCCAGTCGGTGCCCACGCCGGGCGATTTCAAGTACGTGCGCCAGTACCCGCAGGTCGGACTGTTCGCCCACACCGCCGGCTACCAGTCGTTCGTCAACCTGGTGGGGTCGACGGGCGTCGAGGAGTCGTACAACGACGTCCTGACCGGCCAGGACACGAGCCTGCAACTGAAGGACATCGGTGGCCTGTTCAACGGGAAGTCGGCCACGAACAACGTGGTGCTGTCACTCACCGAGACCGCGCAGAAGGCGGCCGCCGACGCGTTGGGCGCCGATCGCGGCTCCGTGGTCGCGCTCGACGTGAGGACGGGTGCGGTGCTCGCCATGTACTCCAACCCCACGTTCAACCCGAACGGGCTCTCGGTGCACAACAGCCAGTTCGTGCAGAACGTGTTCAACGCCATCAACAGTGGTGACAAGCCCGCGCTGCAGCGCGCCTACCGCGACCGGTACTCGCCGGGCTCGACGTTCAAGGTGGTCACGAGCAAAGCGGCCATCGAAGCCGGGATCGCGACGCCGAACGACCCGGTCTTCCCCGAGTCGGACGGCTTCCAGATCCCGGGGACCAGCACGAAGCTGGGCAACTTCGGGAACGAGGTCTGCGGCGGGACCCTCGAGGAGAGCCTCATCGCCTCCTGCAACGCGACGTTCGCGGCTCTCGGCTACCAGCTCGGCGACCAGTTCGCGCCTGCGATGGAGGAATGCGGCATCGACAGCGCGCCGCCGATCGACCTGGCGCCGAACGCGGTCGAGAGCGTCGGGCCGCGCGTGGGCGACGACCGCGCCCGCTTCGCGCTCGCGGGGATCGGCCAGGGCGACGTGTTCACCTCGCCGCTGCAAATGGCGCTCATCGCCGCGGGCATCGCCAACGGCGGTGTGATCAAGCAGCCGCACGTGGTGAAGGAGATCCAGAACTCCGACGGCAAGGTCGTGCGCACGATCGATCCCGGCGACTGGAAGACGTGCATGTCACCGACCACCGCGCAGACGCTCACCAACATGATGGTGCAGGTCGTGAACCAGGGCACCGGCACCGCGGCGCAGATCGACGGCGTGGAGGTCGCGGGCAAGACCGGTACCGCGCAGACCGGTGTCGAGGGCGAGGCGCCACATGCGTGGTTCATCTCGTTCGCGCCGGCCAACGCGCCGCGCTACGCGGTGGCGGTGATCGTCGAACACGGCGGGAGCTTCGGCAACGAGGCGACCGGCGGCGCCGTAGCAGCACCGATCGCCAAGCAGGTGCTCCAGAACCTCCTGGCGACGAACCCGTGAGTAGCCTCCCGTGACCATGCCGTCGGACACCCGCGTCTTCGCCAACCGCTACGAGCTGGGTGACGCGATCGGCCACGGCGGCATGGCCGACGTGTACCTCGCGCACGACCGGCTGCTCGACCGCGACGTGGCGGTGAAGGTGCTGGCGGCCGCGTTCGCCTCCGACCCCACCAACGTCGAGCGGTTCCGCCGCGAAGCGCAGTCGGCCGCCGCCCTGAACCATCCGCACATCGTGGCGGTCTACGACTGGGGCGAGGAGAACGGCACGTCGTACATCGTGATGGAGTACGTCGCCGGCCAGACGTTGCGTGACATCATCCAGTCGTACGCGCCGCTGGCGCCGATGGAAGCCGCTCGCCTGACCGCGGAGATCGCCGACGCGCTGTCGTTCGCGCACGCGCACGGTGTCGTGCACCGCGACGTGAAGCCCAGCAACGTGCTGGTGACACCACAGGGCAAGGTGAAGGTCACCGACTTCGGGATCGCGCGCGCCGACTCGGGCGAACCCCTCACGAAGACCGGCGCGGTGCTCGGCACCGCCACCTACTTCTCACCCGAGCAGGCGCAGGGCTTCGCACTCGACGGCCGCTCCGACGTCTACGCGCTCGGCGTCGTGCTCTACGAGATGCTCACCGGCGCCGCGCCCTTCACGGCGGACAGTCCGGTGTCGGTCGCGTACAAGCACGTGCGCGAGACGCCGGCGCCGCCGTCGTCGGTGGAACCCGACGTGCCCGGCGCCATGGATCGCATCGTCCTCACCGCGATGGCGAAGGACGTCGACGAGCGGTACCAGTCGGCGCAGGACCTGCGTGGCGACCTGCTCCGCTTCGAGCGCGGCCGCCCGCTGGTCGGCGCGCCCATGACCGCGATCGCCGCGCCCGTCGCGTCGACCCTCGTGGCCGCACCGGTCGTCGCCCCGGCCCCGGCCCGGCCCGCGCCGCCGCCGGCGGCGGCGCCCACCCGGCGGAAGGGCCGTTGGGGGCCCATCGTCGCGGTGGGCATCGCCATGGCGCTGCTCATCGCGCTCATCGTGGTGCTGCTCGTCCAGTCCGACATCGGCGGTGGCGACAACCCCCCGCCGTCGGTCGACGTCCCCCGGGTCACCGGGCTCCCGTTCGGCCAGGCCGAGGCGGGGCTCAAGGCGATGGGGCTCAAGGTCGCGCGCACCGACGAAGAGGCGCCCCAGCAGGCCCCCGACCTCGTGCTCGGCCAGGACCCGGAGGAGGGACGCAAGCTCCAGAAGGGCGAGCTCGTCACGCTTCGGGTGAGCAGCCCGAACATCAGGGTGCCGGCGGTGACGGGCCAGACCCGTGACAACGCCACCCGGATCCTGGCGCAGTCGAACCTCGTCCCGAAGTTCGTGGAGCAGGACAGCGACCAGCCACCCGGCACCGCGCTCGGTACGTTTCCGGTCGTCGGTGCACTGGTGGCGAAGCTGCCCGGCGGCGGGAGCCCCGAGGTGGCGGTCGCCATCGCCCGCGAGCCCGCGATCCCGGTGCCCGATGTGTCCGGCCAGGACCCGGCCGCGGCCCAGGCCGCCCTCGTCGCCGCAGGCTTCCAGGTGACGCAGGCACCCACGGCGAGCGATGACGTCCCCGTGGGCAAGGTGATCGGCACCGATCCGGGAGCCGGTACGCCGCTGCCGCGCAACTCGTCGGTGACGCTCCTGGTGTCGACCGGGCCGGACCTGGTGACGGTGCCGAACATGGTCGGCCAGACTCGCGCCGCCGCCGAGGCGCTGCTGCACGACGACCTCGGGTTCGGGCTGCAGGAGACCCTCGTCAACGCGGGCCCGACGCGCTCGGGCCGGGTCATCACGCAGACCCCCAACGGTGGACAGCAGCAGAAGGGCTCCACCATCGCCCTCACGATCGGTCAGTGACGCTCGCGCGCTGGTACGAGGCACACGGCCGCCACGACCTCCCCTGGCGGTCGACCCGCGACCGCTGGGCGATCCTCGTGTCCGAGGTGATGCTCCACCAGACGCAGGCCCCCCGGGTGGCCGCGGTGTTCGACGGGTTCCTCCGGCGGTTCCCGACCCCGGGCGCGATGGCCGCCGCCGGTCCCGGCGCGGTGATCGAGGCCTGGGGGCGGCTGGGCTACCCGCGGCGGGCCCGCCGTCTGTACGACGCCGCAGTGGTGATCGCCGAGCGCGGATGGCCGGACGACCTCCGTGAGCTTCCCGGGGTGGGGCGCTACACCGCGGCCGCGCTGCTCGCGCAGGCCGACGACGCCGACCTGCCCGCGGTGGAGGTGAACGTGAGGCGCGTGGTCGAGCGCGTGACCGGCGAGCGGCTGAGCGAGCGCGTGGCCGAGGCGGCATCGGTGCGGGTCGGCCGTCCCTTGCGGGGCCGCGACCGGCTCCTCGCGCTCATGGACGTCGGTGCGATGCTCTGCCGGCCGCGCGCACCGCGGTGCGAGGAGTGCCCCGTACGCCGGCGGTGCGCCACGCGGGGCCCGCTCCCCGATGAGGCGCGGCCACGCCCGGCCGCGTTCGCGGGCAGCTTCCGGCAACGTCGGGGGCTGGTGATGGCCCGGCTACGCGCGGGCCCCGCGCCGGCGACCGAGCTCGACGCCGACGCGCTCGCGTCCCTGGTCGAGGACGGCCTCGCGGTCGTCGCCCGCGGCTGTGCGAGCCTGCCGACGACCTGACGCCGAGCGCTGGAGATGGAGCGGCGCCGTGCACGTGAGCGAACGGCTGCGAGCCATCGATGCGGAGGGCGGGACGGCGGAGCGGAATCGACCATCAACCAGTGCGGACCCGCCCGACGAAGTTCTCGAGCAACGAGTGCCCGGCTTCGGTGAGGATCGACTCGGGGTGGAACTGCACCCCCTCGATCGGTAGGTGTCGATGGCGCAGGCCCATCACCAGGCCGTCCTCCGACTCGGCGGTGATCTCGAGCACGTCGGGGACCGACGCACGCTCGACCACGAGCGAGTGGTAACGGGTCGCGGTGAACGGGTTCGGCACGCCCCGGAACACCCCGGCACCGTCGTGGGTGATCTGCGACGTCTTGCCGTGCATCACGTGCGGAGCCCGCACGACGCGGCCGCCGTAGATCTGGCCGATGCACTGGTGGCCGAAGCAGACGCCGAGCACCGGGACGCCGGCCTCACCGAAGGTGCGGATGGCATCGATCGACACGCCGACGTCGTCGGGATCGTCGGGGCTGCCGGGGCCCGGCGAGACGAGCACCGCGTCGGGCTCGAGCGCCTGCAGCTCGGCCAGCGCGACCGCGTCGTTGCGGTGCACGACCGGTTCGGCGCCGAGCTCCCCCAGGTACTGCACGAGGTTGTAGACGAACGAGTCGTAGTTGTCGATCACGAGCACCCGCACGTCGGGAACGCTACCGGTCGTGGGTCCGGGGACCGCAGGGGATTGGCTAAGGTCCCCGCCGTGGCGCCCACCAGGAAGCCGGCCAAGCCGGCCCCACCGACGCGACGCCCCACGAAGGGCTCGCGCTACACCCCGCCGGCACCCAAGACGGTGAAGTCGAGCCACCTCTGGGTCCCGGTGACGATGTTCACCTGCCTGGCGTTGGGTGTCGTCGTCATCGCCGGCAACTACCTGGAGCTCCTGCCCGGCGGCGAGGTCAGCAACAACTTCCTGCTCATCGGCCTCGTGCTGCTGGTCGTAGGGTTCGTGCTGTCCACATTCTTCCGGTGATGCTCGCCCCTTTCAGGGCGAATGTCCGAACCCCAGGCCTGTAACTTCACACAGCTTTCTCCACAGGCTGGGGAGAACCTCATTCGACCAGGAGCATGTCCTCACGACAGTGGCGCGGCGGCTCCGGGTCTTCGTCCTGGGCCGCGGTCATCGTGACCTCGGCGCCGCAGACGATGCAGCGGTAGTGCAGGTCGACCGGCTTGATGTCGTCGGGACCGGGCTCCTCGGGCGGCGCCACGTGGAACTTCCGCAGCATCGACGCGCCGATCACGTAGATCGTGAGGGCGACGGCGACCCCGAGCACGATGCGGAGGATCGTCCCGGCCATGCCCGCATGGTCGCGCTCCGCGGTGGCAGAACGCGAACGCGCCCGAGAGCTAGACGCGCTCGATGACGGTGGCGTTGGCGAGCCCGCCGCCTTCGCACATCAACTGCAGGCCGGTGCGCCCACTGCTGCGTTCGAGCTCGCAGAGCAACGTCGCCATGAGCCGCGCCCCCGAGCTGCCCAACGGGTGGCCGAGCGCGATGGCGCCACCGTTGACGTTCACCCGCTCCATGTCGGGGCGGATCTCGCGGGCCCAGGCGAGCACGACGCTGGCGAACGCCTCGTTGATCTCGATGCGGTCGACGTCGTCGAGGGCGAGGCCGGCGTGCTCGAGGACCCGGCCGGTGACCGGAATCGGCGCGGTGAGCATCAGGATCGGGTCGGCGCCGGCGAGCGCGAAGGCCCGCACCCGGGCACGCGGCGTGAGGCCCAGGCGAGTGGCCGCCTCCTCGCTGGTGATCAGGACCGCGGCAGCACCGTCGCTGATCTGCGACGAGTTGCCGGCAGTGACCACGCCGTCGGGCTTGAACGCCGGCTTCAGCGCCGCCAGCCGCGCCGCGGTGGTGTCGGGGCGGATGCCCTCGTCCTCGGTCATCACGGTGGTGGCGCCGTCGACGCTCACCGGCACCGGTACCAGCTCGCGGTCGAACCGCGCCTCGGCGGTGGCCTGCGCCGCCCGCTGCTGGGAACCGAGCGCGTACTCGTCGAGGTCCTCGCGCGAGAGCGCCCACTTCCCGGCGATGAGCTCGGCCGAGATGCCCTGGGGCACGAGGTCGGGATAGCGCGCCACCAGGCGCGAACCGAAGGGGTCGGCGCCGAGCACCGACGAGCCCATCGGTACCCGGCTCATGCTTTCGACGCCCGCCGCGATCACCACGTCGTACGCACCCGCGATGACGCCCTGGGCGGCGAAGTGGAGGGCCTGTTGCGACGAGCCGCACTGCCGGTCGACGGTGGTGCCCGGCACGGAGTCGGGGAACCCGGCGGCGAGGAGCGCGTTGCGCCCGATGTTCAGCGCCTGTTCACCGACCTGGGAGACACAGCCCATGATCACGTCGTCGACCACCGCAGGGTCGAGGTCGTGGCGCACCATGAGCGTGTCGAGCACGTGCGCGGCGAGGTCGACGGGATGCCAGCCGGAGAGCCGGCCGTTGCGACGCCCGAGCGGGGTTCGAATGGCGTCGACGATCACGGCGTTCGGCATGGGCACCTCCCTGGCGCGCGGGCGCGCAACGATAGGTCGGCGCCGATAGCCTCCCCCCGGTGCGGAACCTCGATCGCTCGCTCGGTGACGGTGGCATGCCGCTGCTCGGCCAGCTGGGCGTGTCCTTCGAGCGCTACGGCGAGGGCTGGGCCGAAGCGACATGGTCGCCGACCGAGTTGGCCGGCAACCCGTTCGGCATCGTGCACGGAGGCGTGTACGGAGTGATCCACGACGCGGCGATGAACTTCGCCGCCAACAGCGCGCTCCAATCCGGGGACCGGGTCGCCACGCTCGACGTTTCGTACCAGACCCGGCGCGCGCCGCGCGTCGGCGACGCCTTGGCGGTGCGCGGCGAGGTGGTGCAGCTCACCCGCCAGGTCGCCTACGTGGAGTCCACGGTCAGCGACGCCGACGGTGGCGTCGTCTCACGCGCGATGGGCACGTTCATCGTGCGGCGCAAGGCGGAGTGACCACCACCGAGACCCGCGCGGTGGGTGGGGGGCCCGTCTCGCGGCGCATCCGCCACGGCTGGATCCTGGAACTGCTCGCCGGCGCGGGCATCTACCTCGTCTACGACTGGCTGCGCGACAAGACCACGGGCACCAGCGCGACCGCGTACCGCCACGCGCTGCAGATCGTCGACGCAGAGAAGTTCCTCGGCTTGTACCACGAGTACTCGATCGAGCACGCGTTCCTGCACGTCGACTGGTTCATGGCGTTCTGGAACATCTACTACGGCACCATCCACTTCGTGATGCCGGTGGTCGCGCTGGTTTGGCTCTACCGCAAGGCCCCGGCGCGCTACGTGCGCTGGCGCAACACGCTGGTGCTGATGCTCGCGGTCTCGATCGTCGTGTTCTGGTTCTATCCGCTCATGCCGCCGCGGCTCATGCCCGGCCGCTTCGGGTTCGTCGACACCGCCGCGCGCTACTTCAACTTCGGGCCCCAAGTGCGCGTGCACCTGGGGCCTGACGGCCAGCCATCGGCCGCGGCCATCCGCGCCTACGGCAACCTCTTCGCGGCCATGCCCAGCCTGCACGTGGGTTGGTCGACGTGGTCGGTGCTCGCGGTGTGGCCGCTCCTGCGCCACACCTGGGCCAAGGTGCTCTGGACCCTGTACCCGGTGAGCATCTTCTTCTGCATCGTCGTCACCGCCAACCACTGGATCCTCGACGCGGTCGGCGGCTGGGTGGTGCTGGCACTCGGCTACCTGGGCGCGCTCGGCATCGAGCGCCTGCTCGCCCGTCGCCGGGACCGGTCGTTGGTCACCGCCTGATCGGGTCTCGCTCGGTGCGGTCGGCGAACAGCACGCGGTCGAGCAGGATGAACTGTGCGATCCACAGGAGCCCGAAGCCACTGAGCTGCGCGGTGAGCAGCACCCCGGTGTGGATGGCGGGCGACGTGATGTGCATGCCGCCGGCCCACCCGTCGGCCAGTGCCACTGCGATCGTCGACAGCACGAGACCGGTGAACGAGAGCACCCAGAACGGCATGATCTCCCGCCAGAGGTGACTGGCGTCGCGCCGGCCCCACGTCCACCGCCGGTTGAGGTGGTACGAGGGCACGGTGGCGACCCCGGTCGCGACCACGTTCGCGACCCAGGCTGCCAGCCCGAGGCCCAAGGTGCACGCGGCGAGGGTCGTGAAGCTGATCACGGTGGTGATGACGGAGACGCCCATGCAGCGCGCCAGGCGCGTGACGAGCGCCGACGAGGGCGCGGTGGGGAGGAGCGTCGACCGGTCGATGCTCCCGATCATGCCGGTCGCTTCGTGAGTGCGAGATGAGAGCTTCGCGAGATCGCTGCCGGCGTCAGGGCGCGGCCGTGCGGGCGCTGATCAGCATCATCGCGACGATGAGGACGGCGAGGACGATGCCGGTGACCAGGACCGGCTGGTCGGTGAAGGTCGCGGCGGCGACGAGCAGGACCGCGGCCACTGACGCCGCGAGGCGCAGCCGGTGCATGCCGAAGAGCAGCGCCTGGATGAACACGACCGCCGCCACGTAGAGCACGACCGGGATCGTGAAGGCCGCCGCGGCCCCGGTGTCGGACACGCGCGCGTGCCCCGAGACCGAGTCGACCACCACCCCCACGCCCGCGCCGACCGCCGCGGCGGCGGCGAACACCACGTAGTGCCCGTAGCCCCACGGGAATCCGACTCTGTTCGACACCAGTGACGGCGCCGCCGGTTTGGCGAAGTAGAGCCACCACATGGAGAACACAGTGAGGAGGGCACCGACCGCGGTGAGCACCGCGGTGGTGTCGCCGCTCCGGTCGTCGACCACCGCCTGGAACGCGACCGACGACGCCAGGATGGTCTCGCCGAGCACGATGATCGTGAACAGGCCGTAGCGCTCCGCGATGTGCGCGGGGTGCCACGGTGTCTTCTCCGCCAGCTCCGCCCACACGGGGACCGCCAGCTCGGCGATGCCGAGCACGACGAACGCCCAGATCGGCCAGCCGAGCAGCGCCACGCCGGCCCACCCGACCATGCAGAGGGTCTCCCCCGCCGCGAACCGGTGCACGGTCGCGCGGCGGGCCTCGTCGTAGCGTCCCGCACGCAACCAGAGGGTCACGAGACCGGCACGGATCACCAGGTAGCCGACGAACACGATGTCGAAGTCGCGGTGCTCGAAGGCGCGGGGCACGCCGGCGGCGAGGATGAGCACCCCGGTGATCTGCACCAACGTGAGGAGGCGGTAGACCACGTCGTCGTTGTCGTAGGCGGAGGAGAACCACGTGAAGTTCATCCACGCCCACCAGATGGCGAAGAACACCAGCAGGTAGCTCACGACCGCGCTGCCGGCGTCGCCCGCTGCGATCGCATGGTGCAGGAGCGCGGCGGCCCGCGACACCGCCACCACGAAGCACAGGTCGAACAGCAGCTCGAGCGGCGTCGACGCCCGGTGCTCCTCGTCGGTGTCTCGCGACGTCATCGGCCGTCGCCAGGTCCCGCTCGCCACCGCCCGACGGTAGCGGCGGATCGACGTCGCCGATCGGTACGCTGCGCCGGTGACGGTGACCGGGATGGCCAACCTGGCGGTGATGGTGTCCGGCATCGCCCCGAGGACGGTGGCGTAGATGCAGGCGTGGCGCGTCCACCGGCACGGCGAACCCGCGGAGGTGCTCGAGCTCGACGAGATCCCGGCACCGACCGCGGCCGACCTCGCGGGGCTGGGCATGCACATGAGCGGCTGGGTCCCCGTGGGTCCCGGCGTCGAACCCTTCAGCGACTGGGTGATCATGCGCATGACGGTGGCCGCGCTCGCGCTGCCCGACGTGACCATGGCGCGCGGCAGCTACCCGGTGCCCGTCGCGATGCCCTACGTGTCGGGTCAGGAGGGAGTGGGTGTGGTGACCGACGCCGCGCCCGCGCGGCGTGACCTCCTCGGCAAGCGGGTGGCCGCGGTGTGCATCCAGCCCTTCGGGAGCCTGGCGCCGGTGTCGGTGGGCATCTCCACGATGTTCGAGGTGCCGGACTCGATGTCCGACGAGGACGCCGCCGGCTTCATGATCCCCGCTCACACCGCCTGGCACGCGGTGCACCGACGCGGGCACGTGCAGGCCGGTGAGACCGTCGGTGTGCTCGGTGCAGCCGGCGGCCTCGGGGCCGCGATCGTCCAGTTGTGCGTGGCCGCGGGTTGCGACGTGGTCGCGGTGGTCGGCGGTGCGGAGAAGGCGGCGGTGGTCGGGGAGCTCGGGGCGCGGGCGGTCGACCACTCCGCGGTCGATGCCGTGGAAGGCGTGCGGGCCGCCACCGACGGCCGGGGCCTCGACGTGTTGGTCGATCCGGTGCAGGGCGAGACCGGTGCCCGCCTGCGTGACCTCCTCGTGCCCGACGGCCGGCACGTGCTGTGCGGGCACGCCGGTGGCCTGATCGCGCACGATCCGCACTTCTACGTGCGCAACCACACCCTGGTCGGCGCCACCCTGGGCGGTTACCCGCGCGAGGAGATGCGGCGCATCCACGAGGAGACGCAGCTGGCCATCGAGGCGCTCGTCGCCGAAGGGCGGTACCGGCCCCTGGTCAGCCGGAGCGTCGACTTCTCCGAGGTGCCCGCCGCGGTCACCGACCTCGCCGAACGGCGCACGTGGGGTCGCGTCGTCGTGCGGATCTGACGGTCACACTCCCGGGCTCGCATCCGTCAACCGTGCGAGCCCGACGGAAGGGAGCCATCGATCGCGGCCAGATTCACCTGAGGTCGAGGGCGGCCACGGTCACCGGGCACGGCTCTCCGCGCGCGGCTCCGCAGACCTCGGTGGCGCACAGGCGACAGAGCGCGGGCCCGGGACTGGGCCCCCGCACCAGACCGGCCAGGAGCTTGTCGAGCAACGGCGCGAGCTGCGCCCGTTCGGCGGGCGTCAGCGTGGCCAGCGCGTCGGTGAGGACCGCAGCGCGGTCGTCGGTGACCGTCCGGGCCCGGCGCCGACCTTCGGGCGTCAGTGCGACGACCGTCACCCGGCCGTCGTCGGCTGCGCCCCGGGTGACGAGCCCCTCGGCTTCCAGCGCGTCGACCAGGCGCACCACCCCCGACGACGTCAGGCCGAGCACGCGCCGCAGCGCGTCGATGCGCGGCGGGTCAGCGAAGAACCGCTCGATCACCGACACCGCGGTCGCCGCCGACGGAGCGCGCTCGCCGTCAGCGGTGACCGCTTGTTGCACCCGGTCGGTGATCCGCAGCGCAAGGGCCCCGAGCCGGTTGGCGGTGGCGTCGAAGGCGTCGGTCACCGCAGGTCGTACTCGAGTCGGTACACCGGGGTCCCGTCCGAAGTCGCCTCGCTGATCCCGGCGCCGCTCATCCCCGCGAGCGCACCGGTGCCCGAGCCGTCGACGACCTCCCACTCGCTGCGGGCCACCGTCCCGTCGTAGCCACCGGTCATCCTGAGCACCACGCTCCCCGCGGCGTCACCGACGCGGCCCTCGATGCGCTGGAAGCCGAGGTAGTCGGCCGTCCCGTCGGATCGGTAGACGGCGAGCCAGTCGGCCGCGCCCTCGCCCTCGATGTCGCCGTGGAGGGCCTGGGTGACCTTCGTGGTCGTGAGCCTCCGGTCGTCGTCGATCTCGTGGTACGGCTGCTCGTCCCAGCTGGTGATCTCCAGGGTCCCCTCTGCATGGAACGTCATGGTGGCTCCCTTCGGTAGGTGTGTGAGTCACTCACCTATCTACCCGGATGGCGCGTCGGGCAACCCACCCGGCGCTCGCCCAGCTAGCCACACCGTCGAGAGAAGCTGTCACCCCAGACCCGGGCGCGCGCGTACGAGCCGGACCGGTTGCCGCGATGGACCCTGCCGTCATCGAAGCGTCGGTGGGCGCGTGGCCGCGGCGGCGTCGGGATCGTCCTCGAACCACTGCACCAGGAGCGGTGAGTTCACCCAGCGCGAGGGTGTGCGGTACCAACCGCCCGCGGCGAGGCAGCCGCCGTCGGCGGTGATCGACTGTCCGACCACGAACGAACCCAGGTCGCTGGCCAGGAAGAGCACGACCGCAGCGATGTCGGGACCCTGGCCGTAGCGTCCGGCGGGGACCCAGACGGGCACGTGGCGGTCGTACTCCTCCGGGAAGCCGCCGTAGCCCACCTGGTACGAGAGGGTCTTGTCGACCGCCACGCTGTTGACCGTGACCCCGTCGCGCGCGACGTCGACCGCGACGCTCTGGGTGAACGCGTCCACACCGGCCTTGAACGCCGTGTAGACGGCAAGGCCGGGTGCGGCGCGCTTGCCCTCGACCGACGAGAAGTTCACGATGCGACCCCATCCTCGTTCGCGCATGCCCGGCAGGAACGTGTGCGTCGTGAGGAAGACATGACGCAGGTTGGCGCGGTAGAGGTCGTCCCACAGCTCGGGCGCCGTCGCCTCGAACGCGCTCGCCGGCGCCAACGTGTGCCCGAGTGCATTGACCAGCACGTCGACACGGCCGAAGTCGTCGAGCACCGACGCGCACATCCGGGTCGCCGCGTCGGCGTCGGTGAGGTCGCACACGATGCCACGCGCCCGCACCCCGCGTGACTCGACGTGCGCCACCACGCGTGCCGTGCGCTGCTCGTCGACGTCGACGACCACCACTGCCTGGGCGCCCTGGTGAGCGAACAATGAGCAGACGGCGCCGCCGATCCCGCCGGCGCCTCCTGTCACGAGCGCGACGCGCTCGGTGAGCAGCGGGTGATCCCAACGACCGTCGTCGTAGGGCGGATACGTCGGATCACGCTGATCCATCGCCGGACACCTCCTGCCGCCGACGGCGCACTCCGCCGGGCCGGCCGCAGAGACTGTCGCACGGACCGCGCCGAGAGTGCACGGTTGTCAGGCGTCGCCCGGCGGCTACCTCGGCTCAGGCTCCATGGCAGTCACTCCTCGGCTCGCGGTCGCGCCTCGCGGCACGTCTTCCGAATCCGGTCGCGTGACGGACACGTCTCGACAGAAGCCCTCGTGAGGCGGAAACTCGATGTGGGCGAGAGTCGCCACGCGGAAGCCGGCAAAGGGGGTGAGGCCCGACGCTGCGAGGATCTGGCCCAAGGCGGCTCCGCTCGATGCGAACACCGAAATTGGTCCGCCGTCATGGTGCGGGCCTCAGGAGGTGATGCGGAGTGACCATCGTAAGAACTTGGAGCGTGCGGCCCAAGGCGGGTCGATTCGACGACGCCATCGGATTGCTCACCGAAGGCGCCAAGTTGCTCGATCGGCACGGCGCGCGAGACATCCGACTCACCCACGGCTCCGTGGTCGGAAACCATTCCGGCGCCCTGGTCGCGTCGTGTGAGTTCGACACGTTCGCGCGCCACGGAGAGTTCATGGATGAGCTCGCTCTGGACGTCGAGAACCAGGCCTTCATGCACCGCGCCCGGGAGGCGGAAAGTCCGTTCACGCTCGAGGGCACCGCGCTCTTGGCGGAGGTTCCGCTCGACCGGGGGACGCAAGGCCGCCGAGGCAAGGTGCTCCAGACCTTCCTCTCTCGCGTGCGGCCGGGCCGGCGGGACGACGCGGTCCGCGCGGCGACGACCGCCTTCGACCTGTGCGATCGGTTCGGAGCGACCCGCTGCCGACTGTTCGAACTCGGGGCGGCCGGCGAAATGACCGGCATGCACATTGCCGTCATTGAGCACGACGACATGGGCGCACACGGTCGCGTCGCCGATGCCATGACGACTGATCAAGAAGCTCGGAAGGCCCTCGAATCGATTCGTGGTGAGAAGGCACCCGTCGATGTGATCTCGTCCGGCGTGTACACGGAGATCCCCGTCCTCCGTTGACGTAAGCCTGGCCGTCGCGGCGGGCGGGAGGAGTTCGCTCCTCCCACCCGCGGCAGCCAGCGACGAGCCTGACGACGCGCACCCTTACTCCTGCGGCAGCGTCTCCTTCGCCTCGTCGTAGGACCCCGTGGGCGGATTCGGGTCCGGCCCGTAGACGAGGTACAGCACGCCCGTGCTGAATGGTTGCGACGACATCAGCTCGAGGTGTCGAGCGGGACCGCCCTCCTCGAACAGCTTCAGCCCGGACCCGGCGGTCGCGGGGTGGACGAACAGGTGCAGCTCATCGAGCAGACCTGCATCGAGGAGCTGCCGCGCGACCGACACCGACCCGCTCAACGCAATGCGCCTGATCGTCGGGTCGTTCTTGAGCGCCGTGACGGCCTCGACGAGATCACCCTCCAGCTGCTCCGAATTGCGCCAGGCGAACTCCTGTGGGCTCCGTGACACGACGATCTTGCGCACGTCGCCCAGCCGCTTGGCCATCGCGGCATCCGCCTCTCCGGCAGTCTCCCGTTCGGGCCACGCTCCCGCGAAGCTGTCGTAGGTGACACGGCCGAACAGCATCACGTCGGCGTCGTGAGTCCCGTCGACGGCTTTGCCCATCTCCTCGTTGAAGTACGGAAAGTGCCAGTTGCCCACGCCGGGGTCGACAACGCCGTCGAGCGCCATGAACATGCTGGCTGTGATCGTGGCCATCGGATTCTCCCGTCACGTCGGTCGTGCTCTGATCCTGCCCTTCTGACGGCACGGCCGCGGGAAACTCATCGACCCGTCGTGACGAGGGGATGCGCGACCTCCTCAGGCTTCGAGATCGCGGTTCTCCGGGACGAATTGGCCGGCGACGAAGGTCGCTCCCTGCGGGTCCTTGATCACCGCGGTCCTGGTCCAGGGGGCATCGACGGGTCCGGCGACGACCACACCGCCGAGCTCGCGTGCCTTCGTGGCCGTCGCGTCGGCGTCGTCAACGGCGAAGGTGACGCTCCAGTGCGCCGGCGTTTCGGAGTCGTCGGGTGCGATCGGATCGAGCGCGGCGACGACGTCGATGAAGCCTTCGGGCGCACCCATCTGCGCCATCTGCTCGCGAAGGCCAGGAGTGTTCTCCTCGAGGTGATCTCCGTACCCGGGAAGCGTCCACATGACACCTGCGGGCAAGGCCAGCGCTTGCCAACCGAACACTGCGCCGTAGAACGCCTTTGCAGCTTCGGGATCGCGCGTGGCGAGGCCGTTGAAGTTCAGCGAACCGTGTTCGTTGACGACCTTCGCACCCCGGTGGTTCTTGGCCTGCCACACGCAGAACACCGCACCCTCGGGGTCCGCGACGACTGCCATCCGCCCGGCGTCGAGAACGTCGAAGGGCTCCGAGATCACCGCGCCGCCGGCAGTCTGGGCTCTGGCGGCCGTCTCGTCGGCGCTGTCGACCCAGACGTACGTGTTCCACATCGCCAACGGTGGCGCGCCTTCGGGAATCGACGCAACCGCCGCCACGTCGCCACCCCGAATGCGGCCGATGAAGTACGAGCCCGCCGATCCTTCGGGCATCACGTCCTCGAATTCCCAACCGAAGAGGCCGCGGTAGAAGGGAAGGGCACCTTCCGGGTCGGGCTGGTTGGTATCGATCCAACAGGGGACGCCTGGGATGTATCCGTCTCGTTCGGGCACGACCGCCTCCTCTGTGTGTCGGGTTTCGTCTCTCCGACCTTACGGAGGGAAGCGGTCAATCGCTGGCCGCAATGAGGCGAATTCGTCGACGCCCGAAATGGCGACCGCGTGTCGCCTTCCACGGCCCGTGATCATGCGGTGGAGACGCGCCTTTGAAAATCGGTCAGCATCCGAGATGCCGAGCGCACACTGTTTCGTAACGTGTATCTCAGCCGAAGTCCCGCGACTCGTCCTGGTTGGCGACCTGATCGCGTAAGCACCAACCTGCTTTCCCCCCACCACGCCCCGGACCAGGCAGGATTTCATGAGAGTGGGCTTCCTCTCGGACGCGCATGGCAACGTGGAGGCCTTCGAGCTCGGCCACGGCGTGCTCCGGCGATTCGGCGTGGATGCGATCTACTTCCTCGGCGACGCAGTCGGGTACCTCCCGGGTCCGTCCGTGGTCGAAGCCGTTGTCGCCGAGGGAATCCCGTCGATCCGCGGCAATCACGAGGCGATGTTGCTCGCCACCGGGTCGACGATCCCGCACGACGACGTCTACCAGCTCCTGTCGACGGCCACTGCGATGGCACCCGCACTCCTCGAGTCAGTGGCTCGCTGGCCCGTGTCTCGCGAGTTCTGGCTCGGGAACGCCCGGGCAGTGCTGGTCCACGGGAGCCCCGCCGACCCGACGTTTGGCTATGTGTATCCCGACACCTCTCTCGATCGTGTCGCGTTGCTGCCCGAACTCAGAGATGCGACCGTCTTCATGGGGAACACTCATCGGCCCTTCGTACGTCGCTGCGGATCCACCACGTTCGTCAACGTCGGAAGCTGTGGCTTGCCACGTGATGTCGGCACACTCGGCGCCTGTTGCGTGTTCGACGAAGAGACGGCGACCGCGCGCATCCTGCGCTACGACATCCGCGAAGCCGTTGCTCGCGCGCGTCGTCGGTGCGGTCCGTTCCACGAGATGGTCGAAGAAGTGCTCGCCAGGAGAGCGACGAGCTATGTCGGGGAGGTCGTCGATGTGTGAACCTGGAGACCGGGGATCGCCGCGGGCAACCGCGATGATCACGGCAATCGACGGCGTGAGTGTGGGCGAACAGATCCTCAAGGCCTTGAGGATCGCCGGCGGCTACCGAATCGTCGGAGTCGACATGTCGGAGCAGTGTGTGAACTTCGAACACGTTGACGAGTCGTTCGTCGTGCCTTGCGCTGCAGACCCGGCCTACCTCGAGGCCGTGCTGACGATCGCCGACGCGTGTGGCGTACAGGTGCTCTTTCCCGGGAGTGAGCCGGAGCTCAGGTTCCTGAGCGACCACCGAGCCCAGGTGGCCGAGGCCGGGATCTTGCTGCCGATCGCACCGCGAGAGGTGATCGACATCGGGATGGACAAGCTGAGGACCGCAGCCTTCCTGGACGATCACGGGTTCGCGCATCCGCGCGTCGCCCGGATCTCGCGTGACCTGATCCACGAGATCAACTGGTACCCGGTCGTGGTGAAGCCCGCGGTCGGCGGCGGCGGATCGGTCGACTGCTACATCGCGCAGACGCCACGCGAGCTCGAGTGCCTGGCCGAGCTCATGAGCGACGCCGCGACGCGGATGATGGTTCAGGAGTATGTCGGCCGGCCTGACGCCGAGTTCACCGTCGGAGTCCTCCACGACCTCGACGGGCGGTTCGTCAACTCCATCGCGATCCGTCGCGAGCTCCGCAGCGTATTGAACGTCCGGCTGCGCGTCCCCAACCGGACGTCGCGCAGCGACCTCGGACCGACACTGGTGTTGAGCTCCGGAGTCAGCCACGGCTCGGTAGGAGGGTTCGAAGAGGTGCAGACCCAATGCGAAGCCGTCGCGGCCGCGCTCGGTGTGCGCGGACCGGTGAACATCCAGTGCCGCGTCGTCGACGGAGTCGTTCAGATCTTCGAGATCAATCCCCGCTACTCCGGGACGACCTCACTGCGCGCCATGGTCGGGTACAACGAGCCCGACGCCATGGTCCGGCGGCACCTTCTCGGTGAGGTGCTCACAACGCGGGCGCCGTACCGCACGTGCCGTATCCACCGCTCGCTCGTGGAGAACTTCGTACCCTGTGCTCCCGCACGTCCGTGGACGGTTGCCCGCTCAATGGTCGATCCGGTTCCGGCCCATGTCGAACCATGAGCGATGTCGACGTCGTCGTACGGTGCGACCAGTACGGGGATTCCTCGATCGCGCAAGGTGGGAGCCGGGCAGCCGGTCGGAAGGCGGCACGGTGTCGAACGATCCCGAATTGGTCCATGACGCTGGGGTGGAGACGATGGGACTCGAACCCACGACCCCCTGCTTGCAAAGCAGGTGCTCTAGCCAACTGAGCTACGTCCCCAAGATGGTGCCTCTGACCTGCTCAAAGATCCGCAGACCCGGCTCGACAGTGATGGCACAGTGCACGAAGAACACATAACTTGGCGCCCTGTGGATGTCCAGCAGCGTCGACCAGCGTCAAGCGTAGTTGCGGTTTTCGACCTGCAGACGCTCGGAAAATCCTTCGAGTGTCATCTCCGTGCGACGAACCGGTCGCCCCGCAACGTCGAGACCTACATGGCCGCGGTGGACCAGCTCTGCGCTTACCTCGCTGAGCACGGGATGCCAACTGCGCCCGAAAGTGTCCGACGGGAACACGTAGAAGCGTTCATCGAGTAGCGGTCAGCTTCGACGGCATCGAACAGGTTCCGTGCCCTCCAGCAGTTCTTCAAGTTCCTGGCGGACGACGGCGAGATCGCAGACTACCCCATGAGGCGCATGACCGTCCCACAGGTTCCCGAACAGCCCGTCGCGGTCGTCCCCGACGATGATCTTCGAAAGCTCCTGGACGTCTGCAAGGGGAGCAGCTTCGAGGACCGCCGGGACACCGCGATCATTCGCTTATTCGTCGACACAGGCATGCGACGTGGCGAGCTGCTGGGCATGACGGTCGAGGATCTCGACCTGGATCAGAACATCGCATACGCCATCGGAAAAGGCCGCCGCGCCCGAGCCTGTCCCTTCGGACGGAAGACGGCGATGGCGATCGACCGCTACCTACGGGTGCGATCACGTCACACCCACGCCGAGGACGGCGCGCTGTGGATCACACGACTCGGCGCGATGGGCAAATCCGGCATCGCGATAATGCTCCGCCGCCGCAGCAAAGAGGCGGGGATCGAGCCAATCCACGCGCACCAACTGCGGCACACCTTCGCGCACCAATGGCTTCATCAGGGCGGGCAGGAGACCGACCTCATGCGGCTCGTGGGCTGGCGCAGCCGTACGATGGTGTCCAGGTACGCGGCGTCCTCTGCCGATGCTGGCGCTCGTGACGCACACGCGAGGCTGAGTCCGGGCGATCGCCTTTAACCACTCGTACAGCACGACCTCAAGTCGACGGCGAGCGCGCGGTCGCATTCGTAGCCTGTGGCGTTAGTAGTGCCGTCGCGACGGCCCAGAACACCGTGGCACCGTGGAGTGCGCCAAGGCCCAGAGTCGATCCCGCGCCGTTGATCGCGGGCGAGATCGGCGGATCTTCGCCTTTACGACTACTCCGGGCCTGGGCCGGGCAGGCTCGACACCAGGCTGGACGCGAAGCTCCGGAGTCGAGAGAGTGCAAACTCATCGATCGGCGCGCCGCGCCGCGAGAGGCTTGCCTTGAGCTCCCGGTAGGTCGCAACTTCGAACCCGCACCGACGGCACGCATCGAGATGCGCGGCGACGCGTTGGGCGGTGTGCTCGTCGGCGTTCCCGTCGAGGTAGGTCTGCAGCACTTTGCCGACGCGGCGGCATTCCATCATCATCGCCAGCTTCGAGGTTCTGTTCATCACATCTTCCTCCGGGGAGCGATATCCGACGCGGCGAGACAGGCTCGGATGCGCTTGCGTGCTCGGTGCACGCGGCTCATCACGGTTCCTTCAGGTACGTCGAGCAGTTGCGCGGCTTCTGCGTAGCTGAGTCCGTCGATGTCGACCAGTTCGAGCACCTGGCGGTGCTTGGGGGGAAGGTCGATGAGCGCCGCCTGGACGACTTCGTCGAACTGTTCCCGCATGATGATCTCTTCGGTGAGATCAGCGGCCCGCGATTCGGAGTGCAATCGGCCGAGCTCGGCGTCCGGATCGCGCATGAGCTCTGGCCTTCGGCGCCGGTGACGGTTGATCTCTGCGTTGCGCATGATGGTGAGGAGCCACGCGCGTGGTGCGTACCATCGAAGCGATCCGAGGCCTGGTAGGCGCGGAGCAGTGTGTCCTGGACGAGGTCTTCCGCGTCGGCGGGACGCCCGACGATAGAGGCGGCGACACGAGTCAGCACTTCGAGCTCGGGGACGACGTAGCGCTCGAATCCGAGCCGGCGTGCTTCGTCCCCGGCTGGTTGTGGGCACGGCACGATTGAGGGAACCCGGTTCACTGCTAGGCCATTCCTACCCACGCGTTTTCAGCGAGGGCGGGATCAAGCGGTCTCTCGCACCTCGACACCTTGCCAGAAGGCCACGCGTCCCTTGATCCGGCCGGCGAGCGGGCTGGGGGTGCGGGTAACTCCAGGCTGCGCCCCGGTTGGCAGTGCCGTTAACGACGACGTCGTAGTAGCGGGCAAGGCCTTTCCAAATGCACAGCGATCGGCCCCGCGCGGGCTCGAGGTGCTCATGCGCCAGCGAATCCTGGGGAAAGTAGACGTTCCTTCAAGGAGGACGACATCGTCGCTCTCGGCGAGCGTGACGCCGTTCCACGACGCGACGTAGCGGCGCGCTTTGTTCTTCATCATTCGGTCTTCCTGGTAGGCGTGCAAGGCTCTTTGGGGCGAACTTGGTTTCCTTGCGGAAGCCCGGCGGGCGGGCGAGGCCTTCCCGCTCGAGAGAGAGTGGTCGCGATGACGCGAGAAGGCTCCGGCGACGAGATCCGTCCGCACGCCAAGACCTGGACGACACCGAGCCAGGCGTTGCAAATGTTCTTGCGAGGCGCAACGGTGCGCACCGGCGCCCGGGTCTCTGCGGTCGTCGGGACTGTGCTGTCGGTGGTCAACCAGGGAGCGACGATCGTCGACGGGAACGCGACGGTCACGACCTGGATCCGGGTCGGCGTGAACTACTTGGTGCCGTTCCTGGTGTCGAGCTATGGCTTCCTCGCCGCGCGACGAGTGACCGATCGGGATGCTGGACCGTCCGTGGCGGGTTCCCCCCTCGACGGCCCTTGACGCAGGAGCGACGGCATGGCGGATCGCAGCACGAAGGTCCTCAGTGGTGCGCTGCTCGGTGGTGTCGGGACCTTGATCGCGCTGATGGCACGTGGCCGATTGACGCTCGACACCGGTTGGGGTCGGAGCGTCACTGCGCTCCGTCCCCGCACTATGCAGTTCGCGGCGCCTCGCGAGGTGGTCTTCGATTTCCTCGAGGCGCCGTATCTCGGCCGCACGCCGAAGATGCTGCAGGACCACTTGCGAGTGTGGGAGCGCGGTGAGGATCTCGTGATCGCGTCGCACTTCTCGCGACTGTCCGGCTACACGGCTGAGACGGTCGAGGCGGTCCGGTTCGAACGTCCGTCGCGGATCACGTTCCGTCACCTGCGCGGCCCCGTGCCGCATGCGGAGGAGTCGTTCGAGTTGTTCGACGACGCGGGTGGGACACGGCTGGAGTACCGCGGGGAGGTCGGGCTCGACTTCTGGTTCCTCGGTCGCTGGGCGGCGCGGTGGTGGGTGGTGCCGGCGTGGGACCGGGTGGTGCACGAATCGCTCGATTCCGCCGGTGAAGGCATCGAGCAGCTCGCCGCCGCGCGAGCGCGGCGTTCCGAACGCCACCTGGACTGACGTCGGAGTGCCAGTTCAGGCGGCGGCGACAAACGCGGCGTAGCCAAGGCTGCCGTCGTCGATCGAGGCTCGAACTTGTGCGAACAGCACCTCGGCGAGTGCGGTCAGCCCGTCGGTCGAGGCGGGGAGCCCGTACTGCGCGAGTTGGTTACCGATGAGGTCCTCGGCCTGTTCGAGCAGTCCGACGCCAAGCGCGCCCCGCAGCATCGCGAGGCGTCGCTCGGCCTGGCCCACAAGGTTTCGCAGCGCTGGAGTCTGGTCCTCGACGAGTTCAATCCGGAACCGCGCGGCGCGCATCAGCTCGACATAGTCGTCGCAGGAGCAGGCCCCACCGACGCATGCCGCCCACGCGGCAAGGGTCTGGAGCGGCTCGGGGAAGTCCCCGTGCACGGTCATGTCGGTGACGACCAGATGCCCGTCATTGCTGAGGACCCGTCGACATTCCTCGAGTGCGACGGCTTTGTCGGGAACGGCTGAGAGCACGCACTCGATGAACACGGCATCGAACGCGGCGGCGGCGAACGGCAGCGTCTCTGCGTCACCCAACGTGAGCGGGCCGGCGTCGGCCGCTTGGGCGGCCAACGCGGTGCTGTAGTCGATCCCGAACCCATGTGCACCTGCACTCGCGAGTTCCTCGAGGGTGGCTCCGGTACCGGATCCGATGTCGAGCGCGCGGGCGCCGTCCCGCAGTCCGAGCCGCTCGATCAGCATGCGGGTCAGTGCTCGTCCGCCCGGGCGCAGCGTCGGACCGGCGAGCAACTGCGCAAGCGGGTGCGACCAGAGATCCGCACACGCGCACTTCAGGGCCGCCGGCGGGCCGGGCAGCGGGGACGGGGACTGGGACGGGAGGCTCACGGCGTCGTCGGGGTCGGTCGGTGATCCGGGGCGAAGCGGTACAGCGTGTTGTACGCGCAGAACGGCACGAGACGACCGTCGGGGAGGGCTTCCTGGATGCAACAACGTGTCACCCGCGACACGTCGAAGACGTGGCGGTCCATGAACCCTTCGATCGTCACCGCGAAGATGCGGTCCGCGAGATCCTCCACGGCGTCGAACTCGGCAAGGAGCGGTTCGCACGCACAGAAGAACGCGCTCGCCTGGCGTTCGGTGCCCGGCGGCGCGGACTTCGAGTACAGCCGCAGCAGAACCTCGCGCATCTCCTCGGCGTCTTCGCGGTACGCGTCGGAGAGGTTCGGCATCGCAGAGTTCTCCAGGTAGTCGAGGTACGTCTCGACGGGGACGAGCCGGGTCACCGGGGTGACCTCGCCGTCACGGACGTACGCGTATGTCGCCGCGGTGCACATCGGGTCGCAGCACGGCACCGGCACGAAGTCCTCGCGGGTGAACAGACCGCTGTCGCGATCGATCGCATCGATGACATCCGTGACCGTCATCCGGTCCATCGGGTCGAACGCCACGAAGCGTCCCTCGCCGAACTGGGGTTGGAGCGAAACCGCCCGCACCGCCGGATGACGCGCGCCGAACCGGACGATCTCGCCAACCTCGTGGTCGTTCACGCCCTTCACCACCGTTGTGACGAGCACGACCCGAGCGCCTGCCGCATGCAGGTGCTCGAGCGCCTGCAACTTCTGTTCGAGGAGATCGGCGCGACCGCGAAGCGCCTCGTAGGTGCGCGGGTCGAAACCGTCGAACTGGAGGTAGACGAGGAGCTTACGTTCGGCGACCTGCCGCGCGAACTCGGGGTCGCGGGCGAAGCGCAATCCGTTCGAGTTCACGATCAGATACCGCACCGGCAACTTCGCAAACCAGTCCACGATCTCGAAGAACTGTGGGTGCAACGTCGGTTCCCCACCTGAGAGCATGACGACGTCCGCGCTACCCCCCTCGGCGCGCAGGAGCCCGGCCGCCATACCGTCGATCTCGTCGAGCGTGCGATGGACCACGTGCGCGTCCCCGGCGAAGCAAGCGGGACACGCCAGGTTGCAGGCCTCGGTGATTTCGAACACTGTCACGCACGCGTGCTGCTGGTGCTCCGGGCAGAATCCACAGTCGTACGGGCAGCCATGCTCGGTTGACGTCGCCGGCACCGGCCGTCGGCCCGGCCGGATGAATTTGCGGCTCCACCGCCACCAGCTCGAGTCCGAGAGCACCAGGCTCTCCTGCAGGCCATGCGTCGGACACGATCGCCGCAGGATCACGCGTCCGTCCCGGTCGATCGTCTCTCCGGGACAGGCCGCCAGACACACCGGGCACAAGGCCGTCGTGGTCGCCAGAACCTCGTCGCCGGGCGCAGCTGCCGCTGCGGTCTTGGGTGCTGCAGTCGTGTCCGTCACGGGAACCCCTCTTGCTCGGATTGCACACGAGCCGACATGGGAACCCGCCGTGCCGAGGTCGGATTCCAATTCCTGCCGGACGGGTTCTCCCGATGTCACGCGGGCGTCGACACTGGAATCCGATCGGCCGACGGCGCAGCCGACACCCGGGGTAATCCGAGCAGGACCAACACTCCGAGCGCCATCCCGTATACCACGTGCTCGAGGACGAACGTGCCGTAGCCCACCATGTCGCCTGTCCGAGATGCCCGATCCGGCCAGTGATCGCAGCCTCGGGTTCGTCGACGGTACGTGCGACACGGCAAGACTGTGTGGCGCCGAGCATCGAGAATCAGCGAGGGAGCCGCCGGGTTCCCCTCCGAGCTGATGCGTCCGCGAAATCTTGGAGGAGCCGATGCCCGATTCCCCTGGTCTTCAGGCACGAATTGATCAGACGATGGTGGACATGATCCCTGTCGACGTGCAAGAGATGATCGATCGCATGGTCCAGGATCTCGAGGCTCGGGGAGCGACCCCTGGTGTCGAGATCGGTGAAGCAGCGCCGACGTTCAGCGCGCCCAACGCGGTCGGTGAGGTCGTGTCGCTCGACGATCGGCTCGCCGGCGGCCCGGTCGTCTTGTCGTTCTATCGCGGTGGGTGGTGCCCGATCTGCAACATCGAGCTGCGGACGCTCCAGGAAACGCTCCCGGACATTCAGGCACTCGGCGCGTCGCTCATCGCGGTGAACCCGCAGTCCCCGGACGACTCGCTGACGTTCGCGGAGAAGCTCGGTCTCGACTTCGAAGTGTTGAGCGACGTCGATCAGGCCATCGCGGACGCGTACCGGATCCGGTTCACGCTCACCGGCGCGCTCCGGGACCTCTACGAGCAGGTTGGAATGTCGCTGACCACGATGAACGCGAATGGTTCGTGGGATCTACCGGTTCCGGCAACCTTTGTCATCGACACGCAGGGCATCGTGCGGGCGCGTCACGTCGACTCGAACTATCGCAAGCGGATGGACCCGTCCGCGATCGTTGCCGCGCTGCGCAACCTCGCGGCGTCGTGATCGATCGCACATAGGTCACGTGTGGTGGCGGCCCTGGCGGCGCGACGCGAAGGGTCGCGCGACGGCTGACGGCGTCGCGGCCTGTGGGTCGGGGATGAGGTGGGGAACCTCTTCGGTCGCGACGGCGACGACGTGACGCACGCTCGGCGCGACGAGGATGGCGCTTCGCACGACCAAGGTCGGGACGGTCTCGTTTCCTCGGGCGACCGAACGGACGAACGCGGCGGCAGATGCGTCGCTCCAGATGTCGTGGCATTCGAGTGGGAAGCCGAGACGGTCAAGGCGCTGGGCGCGGGCTGGGGATTGCCGCGAGCGGGAAGGAGCGCGACCGCGGTGCAGAGGGGCGCGGAGCCGCCGTCAACAGCAGGACTCGACTCAACGGCGCTCCGCGATCCATGGCCCGGGCATGGCGTCCAGTCTGCGGTGCAGACCGCTATCCACCGGATCTTCGTACACCATGCGCGTCCGCCTGGGATAGCGTGTCGTCTCGGAGCGCCGGGAAGTCTGGTCGGCAGGTCGGACTTCCGCGGTCCAGAAGGCGCTCTCGCATGGCTCGTCGTTCACACATTCGTATTCCGGTGCTCGGGCGAGCAGTGGCCCCGGTGGGCAGCGACTTCGTTTCCGTCGAGGCCCTGGGCGGCGTCGCCTTGCTGGGCGCGACGCTCGGGGCTCTGGTGTGGGCGAACGTCGGAGGCGCCTCCTACGCCGAGGTGTGGGGGTATGACCTGACCATCGGCGCGGGTGAGTTCGCGATCTCTGAGGACCTGGCTCATTGGGTGAATGACGGTTTGATGACCGTCTTCTTCTTCGTCGTCGGGCTCGAGATCAACCGCGAGCTGATCTGCGGCGAGTTGCGTGACCGGCGTACGGCCAGCCTCCCGGCGCTGGCTGCCATCGGAGGGATGGCGGTTCCGGCACTGCTTTATGTGATCGTGAATGCCGGCGGTGCCGGTAGCCGCGGGTGGGCGATTCCCATGGCGACTGACATCGCGTTCGCGGTGGTGGTGCTCGCGGTGTTGGGAGCACGGGTAGCCAAGCCGCTCAAGCTGTTCTTGTTGACGCTGGCGATCGTCGATGACATCGGGGCGATCGTGGTGATCGCGGTGTTCTACTCGGAAGGGATCGCGTTCGTCTGGCTGCTTGGGGCGCTGGCCGTCGTTGGGCTGATTTTGTGCTTGCAGCGACTCGGGATCGGCCATCCTGCCCTGTACGTCCTGCCGGCGGTGGTCTTGTGGGTGTGCATGTTCGAGTCGGGCGTCCATGCGACCATCGCGGGCGTGGTCCTGGGGTTGCTC
Source organism: uncultured Actinomycetes bacterium (assembly GCA_963819475.1). Classification (GTDB taxonomy): domain Bacteria; phylum Actinomycetota; class Acidimicrobiia; order IMCC26256; family DASPTH01; genus DASUAS01. The sequence continues at coordinate 415,093 of CAWFWE010000004.1, read as the reverse complement.
GCCCCCGCCCGGCCGTTCGGGGGTCGTGCAGTGATCGACGATCTCGAGGCGCAGTTGCACCCATGGTCGAGCTTCGTGGTGATACCGATCTTCGCCCTCGCCAACGCGGGGCTTCCCTTGGACGTCGCCGCGATCGACCGTGCCCTGATGAGCCCGATCTCCTGGGGGATCGTGGTCGGGCTTGCCGTGGGGAAGCCGATCGGGATCGTCTTGGCTACCGCAATGGGCGTTCGCCTTCGACTCGGCCGCTTGCCTGACGGGTTGTCCTTCCGGCACGTCGTAGGCGTCGGCTGCGTCGCCGGCATCGGGTTCACCGTGTCACTGTTCGTCGCTGACTTGTCGTTCACGAACCCCCTGCTCAGCGAGGCGAAGACGGGGATCTTGGCCGCTTCGCTCCTCAGCGCCGCGGTTGGAATCGCATGGTTGGCGAGCACGACGTCGACTGCGAAGGCGTCGCCCGAGGAATGACGTGACCTTCACAGGGACGCGAAACGCTGCGTTCATCGCCCTAGAACTTCCCCGACATCGGGTCCCCGTAGGTTCTCCTGCCAGGTGAGCCGGGAAGTCTGGTCGGCCTGCCGCCGCGACGAGATCGGCGGCAGAACATCCGTCAACCGTGATGGAGCTGCCGACCCGTGCCAGTGTCCGAGCTCGACGTTGCGTCGTTATCCCAGGTTCGCCGGCGAGCGACCGCGATCGCCGAGTTCGTCTCGGTCGAGGTGCTCGGCGGGCTGATCCTCGCGGCAGCGGTGGTCGGGGCACTCTCGTGGGCGAACCTCGCACCTGAGGGGTACGTGCGCTTCTGGTCGCGTGAGATCAGCCTCGGGCTCGGACCAGCCACGATGACCGAGAGCCTCGCGCACTGGATCACTGACGGCCTGATGACCGTGTTCTTCTTCGTCGCGGGCCTCGAGATCAAGCGCGAGTTGGTGAGGGGGGAGCTACGCGACCCGCGGACGGCGGCCCTGCCAGTGTTCGCGGCGCTTGGCGGGATGGTCGTCCCCGCGTTGCTCTTTCTCCTGCTGAACGCCGGTGGCCAAGGGTCAGGCGGTTGGGGCATCCCGATGGCGACCGACATCGCGTTCGCGGTTGCCGTGGTCGCACTGCTCGGCACGCGGGTACCTCGATCGCTCAAGCTGTTCCTGCTCACCTTGGCGATCGTCGACGACATCGGCGCGATCATCGCGATCGCGCTCTTCTACTCGAGTCGCGTCTCGCCAATCTGGCTCCTCGCCGCCGCGCTCGCAGCGGTCGGTATCATCGCGCTGCGACACGCAGGGCTGGCGACGCCCGTCCTCTACGTCGTCCCGGCGGTTGCGTTATGGGTGTGTTTCCTCGAGTCGGGCGTGCACGCCACGCTGGCCGGGGTGGTCCTGGGTCTGCTGACGCCGACCGGCGAGATTCGTGGCCGACCGGTGATCGAGAGGCTCGAGCATTGCCTGCATCCGTGGGCGGGTCTCGTGGTGGTGCCGCTCTTTGCACTCGCCAGCGCCGGGGTCGTGCTCGACGCGGAATCCCTCATAAGTGCCTCCGGAAGTGCAATCGCGTGGGGCGTGGGCCTCGGCCTGGTGGTCGGCAAACCGCTCGGCATCGTTCTCGTGACCATGCTTGCGCTCCGCCTCCGGCTCGCACGCCTTCCCCATGGTGTGCAGCTCCTCGACCTGCTCGGGGCCGGGCTTGTAGCCGGCATCGGGTTCACGGTCTCGCTGTTCGTGGCCGAGCTTTCGTTCAGGGCCGCGATCTTGAACGACGCCAAGATCGGCATCCTCGCCGCGTCGCTCACCAGTGCCGCTGTCGGCGTGATGTACCTGGTCGCACGTTCGCGCCGCTGGCGTCGGATGTCGCTCGCCGCTGGGGCGACGACGAGGGTGGCGGCGTGATGAAGGAGGCCAGGGCGTGCGCGTTGCACCTCGGCTTGTGTCATGTTCCGAGACAAGGAGATCTCACGTGAAGCTCAAGATCCCGGCCGTGCTCGCCATCGCGCTGTGCGCAGTGGTCGCTGGCGCGTCCCCGGCCTTCGCGGGGAACGGTGGAGCGGCCGACGTGCAAACGATCCTCGACAACGTCTGGATCCTCATCGCGGCGGTGCTGGTGATCCTCATGCAGGCGGGCTTCGCGCTCGTGGAGGCCGGCCTCACCCGTGGCAAGAACGTCAGCAACATCATGATGAAGAACATGATGGACTTCTGTTGTGGCGTGCTCGCGTTCGCGCTGGTCGGCTTCACGATCGCGTTCGGCGAAGGCAACGACTTCTTCGGTCACACCGGGTGGATGCTCGATCCCGAGCGGTACGACTTCGGCACCCTGACCTTGCCGACGTACTTTATCTTCCAAGTCGCCTTCGCGGCGACGGCAGCAACAATTGTCTCCGGCGCGATGGCGGAACGGACCAAGTTCAAGAGTTACATCGTCTACTCGGTCTTCATCACCGCGCTCGTGTATCCGATCGTCGTGCACTGGGTGTGGGGTGGTGGGTGGCTCTCGCAGCTCGACACGCCGTTCGTCGATTTCGCCGGGTCCACCATCGTGCACAGCGTCGGAGGCTGGGCCGCCATGATGGGCGCCTTGATCCTGGGCCCGCGCATCGGGAAGTACGGCCCTGACGGCAAGCCGCGTGCGATCCCGGGTCACTCGGTGCCGTTCGCCATCATCGGGGTGTTCATCCTCCTCGTCGGGTGGTTCGGGTTCAACCCGGGGTCGCAGCTCGCCGCCGACGTCGTCGTCACGTCGATCGCGGTCACGACCGTCCTTGCCGCCGCGGCCGGAGCGGTCACCGGCATGTTGACGATCTGGTTGCTCACGGGGAAACCCGACGTGGCGATGACCGGCAACGGCGTGCTCGCGGGGCTTGTCGGGATCACCGCCGGATGCGCCAGCGTGAGCAACTGGGGCGCGGTCCTCATCGGCGGGCTCGCCGGGATCCTGGTGGTGTTCGCAGTGCTGTTCTTCGATCGCATCAAGATCGACGACCCGGTCGGTGCGGTATCGGTCCACGGTGTCTGCGGTGCCTGGGGAACTCTGGCAGTCGGCCTGTTCGCGACCGAAGGCGGACTCTTCTACGGGTACGGAGCCGACCAGCTCCTGACGCAAGCCATCGGAGTCCTGGCGGTGTTCGCCTTCGTGGTCTCGACCACTGGAGCCCTCTTCCTCGCGCTCAAGCACACCATCGGGCTCCGAGTCAGCGAGGACGAAGAGCTCGAGGGCCTCGACGTCCACGAGCACGGCTCGGCCGGTTACGGCATCGAGGTGCTCACCGGTGGTTCTGGTTCGTCACCGGTCGGCGCGTAGGAGGAAGTCGATGCAACTCATCACCGCCATCATCAAACCGTTCAAGCTCGACGACGTCAAAAACGCGCTGAAAGGCGCCGGCGCGACCGGTATCACCGTGAGCGACGTGCAGGGCTTCGGCCGCCAGAGTGGCCACACGGAGACGTACCGGGGTGCCGAATACACCGTCGACTTCGTACCAAAGGTCAAGATCGAAGTTCTTGCCGACGACACCGCGGCCGCCGCGTATATCGATGCCATCATCCACGCGGCCCGCACAGGCAAGATCGGCGACGGCAAGGTCTGGTCGAGCCCACTCCAACGCATCGTCCGCGTGCGCACCGGCGAAGAGGATGCCGACGCCTTGTGACCCAGCAGCCGAGCGATCGTCGCATCGCTCCTTGAAGGCTCGATTGTCAGATGCGGGGCGGAAACGTAGCCGTGCGGACCAGATTCGACCGGGAAGCGATCGCGTCGCCTCCCAGGGCATTTCGCCGACGTAATAGATCGGTTGGCAATGGCGATACGCAAACTTCCACCGAGCCGAGCTTCACGATTTCATCGAAATACACGCCGTACTGCTCCCGTTGAGCCACACATCCGCGCCCTCCGGTCCGAACGTCACACCACGACCCATCTCATGGATTGTCGACGTCGCTTCCGCTCGCTCCGACTCGAGAAGATGGATGACGACCGAATCCACTGTCTGGATCAGAAAGTAGAGCCTCGCGGATCCCGCACTGGTCAGGTTCCGGATTTCCGCAGCGCCTCCTCCTCGAAAGTCGAATTGCGAAGCGACCTCCAAAACCGCGTCGGGCGCGAAGACAGCCTCATGGTGATCCCAGTCGGCTCGCGTTACCGCGTCCGAATAGATGGCGGTGGAGACTCCCGCGTAGGTCTTGAACACGCCTGACGGCAGGGACGATGCCATCGAGTTTCTGGTCGTCTACGAAGATCCGGCGAAGCTCCTGGTGCGCTTTGGTGGAGCCGTGTACGGCTGATCAGCGACCTCGCTGAAGACGGTTGCCGCCTTCAGCGCTGGCGATGAATCGAGATCGGGCGGAAGCTGTGCATCAGTTCGTCTTCGAGACTTTCGAGTAGGACCCGGCTGCAACTGATATGAGTCGCTGAAGGGGTCCACCCTTCGGTGTTCCAGAGGTGCCAGAAGTGGACCCGTCCAGTCGGAAGAGGGTCCGGGCGCAGCAACGCCGGTCCTCCTGACACCTCTGGGGTGTCCATGGTGCCCGTTGCAAGTGTGATGACGACGCGTTCGTCGGGTGTGCGGCTCGAGGATCCTTTGGCTGTGCCGGTGGATGTCGGGAAGCACTCGGCGATCGCGTCGGTGCTCGGCTTCACCGGGGCGGTGTTGGCGGAGCCGTTCGAGTTCGACCTCGACCGGCGAGGCGTCGAGCAGCTGGTGGGTCGTGTACGCGCGGCGGCTCCGAGTCCGGTGTCGCTTGTCCGTGTCGACCTCGAGGCAGCGGGTCATTATCACTTGCCGCTCGCGGGTGGGGCGTTGCCGGCGGAGTGGGAGCTGCGCCTGTTGAACCGTGCGAGTTCGAGAACCCTCTTGGCACGTGGAGTGAACGGGATGTGACCCGACGGTGCGGTGCCGCCGTGACCGATGATCTCTTCAACTTACGCGCGGACGGCCTCTAGCGAGATGTCGAGTGAATCGAGCGCCTTGGCGGCGACTCCCTCGCCTTCGTGGATCAGACCCAAGAGGATGTGTCCCGATGTAGTTGTGATTGATCACGCGCGCTTCCTCTTGCGCCAAAACGACGACACGACGAGCCCGATCCGTGAAAACGCTTGAACACGTCGCGAGCGTACGACACGCCACCGCCGAGACAACCCTCGAAATTTCCATCCCGGCACGTTCTCGACGCGGCTAATGCTCTCTTGCGGAAGAGGTGGACGAGTTCGAGTCAGCGAGGAGACCGCTCGGCGAGGAGCTTCGACGCAAGCGGCGAGAAGAGGTTGGGATTGGCCTCCCGAGGCCGCAAGGTTCCGACGAGGCTCCGCCCGAGAGCATGACCACGACGCGCCGCGGGGTTGGTGGCCGCCCGGACGCATAACTGCGGATCTCGCGCGAGGGAGTGCCGGCCGAAGCCGAGCGCGAAAGGTGGCCGTACGGTCGCTCACGTCGACCAACCCTTGCGGACGACGCGAGTTCCCGCGAGGGTTTGAGTTGTGGCGGATGGCAGCTGGTTCGCAGCAAAGATTCAGCCCGACCGGCTTGATCTGGCGACTGCGCTCGAGCTCACCAGCGAACGGCCTGGCTCGTATCGCGCGTCGATACCAACCGAGTACGTGATGGGGCCCGCGGCGTGGGGTGGGTATGTGGCGGCTCTCTGTCTCCGAGGCTCGGGGGCGATGTCTGAGCTCACCCGACCGGCGACGTTGAGCGTCCACTTCCTGCGCCCGGGCAGCGCGGGGCCGGTCGAGGTGCGGGCTCGTTCGCGGCGTCGGGGACGCCGTTCAGAATCGGTGTCGGCCGCGCTCGTTCAGGACGGCAAGGAGATCGCGGCGAGTCTCGCCGCCTTCGTCGACGGTCCACTGCCCGGCCTCGACCATGACTTCCTCCCCTTCCCCACCGAGATGCCCGGCAAGTCGGCGTGGCGATCGGTCGGGGAGCTACGCGACGGCTACGGGCTCGAGCACGACGCAGTGTGGGACCAACTCGAGGTTCGCCTCGAGCGTTGGGACGAACGTGACGACCGCGATCCGTCGGGTCGGGCGTGGTTCCGGTTCCACCCGACCGCGAGCTTCTCCGACGCGCTGATCGACGCGTGCCGAGTCGTGGTCGCAGCCGACACGGTGATTGCGTCGGCGGGTGTACGGGCACACACCGACGCGGTGGTCGGCTATTCGCACTTTCCGGTGACGGTGGACCTCAACGTGGCGTTTCATCATGCCCCGAAGACGGAGTGGCTCTTCGGCGAAGTCGAGTCGTCGATCTCGACGGAAGGCCTCATGGCGGGGACGGTCCGCATGTGGAACGACGACGGCATGTTGTGCGGGACTGCGCTCTCGACGATGCTCTGGCTCTCCGACGATGCCATCACCGGACCCCGCGGATGAACACACCGCCCATCTGCGAACCAAGCACGCCGTGACCCTCGGGCGCCGAGGGGCACCCCGACGGAGAACGCGTCCCCGGCTTCAAGACCGACGGCGCGATGATCACGATCGCCGCGCAGGCGGACTAGCGCAGAACCGGCGCGGTAAGCCGGACCGAGCGGAGCTGGTGGACCTTCTTCGACGTTTGCGCCTGGCGAATGATGGTGGCGCGCGAGCTGATGCGCCCCTGACTGACGAACCCGATCTCGCCAAAACGCTCCGGCGCGCGCACTGGAGCAGCTCCGTGCGCTTGACCGCGATGCGACAGTTGGCTTTATCACGTTCCCGGGGTGACGTTCTGGTTGAGATGGAAGACGTTCTCCGCGTCGTATTTGACCTTGATCTCGCGGAGCCGCTCGAGCGTCTTCGGACCGTACGCACGCGAGGTCGTCGCGATGTCATGTTCGGTCATGAAGTTGACGTACGAGTCGTTGCGAACGAATGGTTCGAGCGCCTCATAGGCCTGGCGCGCCCACGAGGTGTGCCGGGGGGTTTCGGTCGGGTCGTCCCACGCGGCGGCGATGTTGACGCAATAGGTGGCGTCGCGTGCCGAGAATGCGCTGTCGTCGGGGCCGACGTCGGCCATGGCACCTCCAAGGCGGATGCACTCGACGGCATTGGCCGGTGCGCCCGTCGGCGTGCCGTGGGTCGCGAGGGCGTCGATGGCGCCATCGCTCAGCTCGTCGAGGAACGCGGACTTCATGTAGGCCGGCCGCCCGGGAGGCAGCAGCGGATCGAGGAACTGCTGAAATGCGACGTAGGGCATTGGCCCGATGAGGTCGACCGCCGGAGGTCCGAACTCGCGCAGCGGCGCGACGGCATCAGACGCTCGTTCCGGCGGGCCGGCCCAGACGGTACCGATGACGATGGCGTCATGGCCGTGCAACGTCTCGGGAATCGTCGGTAGCGGTGGCACGACGACCAACATGCAGTTGAGGCCCATCTCCCGCGGTGCTTCGGCTGCGAACGACTGATAGAACCGGTAGACGTCCACGGCCTGGTCCGCCGGAAACCCGACCAGCCCCGCGGTCACAATCGGCCCCAGCGGATGGAGTGCGAACTCGAAGCTGGTGACGATGCCGAAGTTGCCACCACCGCCGCGCAGGGCCCAGAGCAGGTCCGGGTTCTCGTGCGCGTCGGTGAAGAGGACGTCGCCGTCCGCGGTCACGACCTCGGCGCCGACGAGGTTGTCGCAGGCGAGCCCGAACGGGCGGGTGAGCCACCCGATGCCGCCGCCGAGGGTGAGGCCGGCGACGCCCGTCGTCGACACGATGCCGCCTGTGGCGGCGAGCCCGAACAGCTGGGTCTCACGGTCGAAGCCGGCCCACGTGGCGCCACCCCGAGCCCACGCCCGCCGAGCCGTCGGGTCGACCCGGACGGTGTTCATGGGCCCGAGATCGATCACGATCCCGCCGTCGCAGGTGCCGAAGCCGGGGAGGGCGTGACCGCCGCCTCGGACAGCGATCTCGAGGTCGTGCTCGCGGGCAAAGCGGACCGCGGCGACGACGTCGGCGGTTCCGGAGCACGCGGCGACGAGAGCCGGATGCCGGTCGATCGAGCCGTTCCAGACCGCTCGGGCGGAGTCGTAGCCAACGTCCCCTTCACAGGTCAGCGTTCCCCTGAATCCCTGTTCGTCGCGAAGTCTTCCGAGCGCGGCGTCGCCGAGTGTCGTGGTCATGAGGACCTCCAGAATCGTCTGCTGTGTGGGCTTCGTCACCTCCGGACGCGGCGGACCGGGCGCTCGCGCCGACTCGCCCTCCCAACGGAGAGCTAGTCGCGCCGCGGTCGTCAATCGGGGCGACGGTCCCGGCGTCGCTCGGCCAACCGTCGATGCCCCGCTCGAGGGTCTCGACGACTGGCACCAGGATCGCCAGCCAGCACTGCAGTTCCGTCGCGAACAGATTGCGATCCCATGACCGTCCGGTGTGCTCCATGTGAGCGCGGGAGCCGCGCTACCGACCTCCGACGAGATCGCGGGCTGCACGGCCACTTGTACGGTTCACCACCCGATCACCGATCGCGTTCCCGCCGCCCGTAATGTCCTCGAGGCCGGCAACCGCGCGCAGTGCCGTGGTCTTGCCCCATCCGACGGACCGACGGGCACCATCAACTCACCGATCGGCATGGACCTTCGTCAGATCGTCGAGGATCACCTGAGCCACGAGACGTCCTCATCGGCGCACGGGTCACGCGCGTACCCGGTGATCCGGGCAGGTAGACCTACGATCGGCGCGGGGCCCCGAGGAGCCATTGCAGACCGCGCCACTGCGCGATCCCGCACGCGTCCGTGCGGCCCGCCGTCAGGTCGATCGCGCGAGCGCCGATCCTGCCCGTGATGTGCGCGGTTTGGGGACCGCCGTACACCTGCGCGCACACGCGACCCGTCGGCGCAGGCGTGAGTGCCCCCGGCGTCGTCCTCACATGCGCGCACAGCTCCGCGGCGCGACCGGTGAACATGCCGCGACCGACCTCGCGGTCACCCCGGCAGGTGAGGATGCCGGCGAACACCACCGGTTCACCAGCGTCCCCGGAGGTGCGCGTGCCACGAACATGCAACTCCACGTCGGGCTGGTCGGGGCGCCGGGCGTTGTCGGCCGAGGAGCATCCGCCGAGCAACGCGGTGCTGACCGCGACGCACAACGCGGTCACGAACCCGCGCCGGTGCTTCGGCGAGGTCATCCGCTCACGCCGTCAGGAGCCCGATCCCGAGCGTGACCACGCCAGCGGTGAGCGACACGGCGCCGGCGTACAGCGCCACGATGGCTCGGTTGGGCTCGGTACGCCCGGCACCGGCCGAGGAAGCGAAGAAGCCGAGCGGGAAGAGGATGGCTGCGAGCCAGATCCCGTCCCGAGCGATACTTCCGCGACGCCGCTCAGCGTCGTCTGGTCCACGAGGACCTGACCCAGGACGGCGAGGATCACGAGGACGCCGGCATGGGCGTGACCCGCGCGAGCGAATCGGAGTTGCAGTGGCGTGCCGTCGCGCTGCCGCGGGAGATACGCAGGACCGTCAGGCCTCCCCATTCGACGGCGACGAGCGTGAGGAGGAGGATCCCCGTCGTCGTGCGTGAGTCCGCGGACATCAGGACACCTTCCGTCCGGCACCAGCGCTCAGGACGTCCGCTGAGGACCCCGGCGCACCTCGCCGCTGGTCGGCATCGGGCCACGATGCTCCGATTCCGTCGGTGCGTGCGGCTCCTGCGCAGCGGCAGCGAGGTGCCGTCGTCGGCGGTGGCGCCACCAGAGCCCGACGGCGCTCGCGGTCGCCACGCTCACGAGCGCGGTGGTCAGCAGCAGCCCGGCGAGTGACGCGTGCACGTCGAACCAGAGCCACTCGAAGGAGACCTGCTGACGGTTCTGGAGCACCAGGGCCACGATGGCGGCGGTCCCGAACAGCGCGGCGATGAACCCCCACCAGATCCCGGTACCCGTGGGTTCCCGGCGAACCGGGGGAGAACTGGGCTGACGGCGACGCATCATGGCACCGACCTCCTCCGACAAACGAATGCCGACGGCACGTTCGCGGGTACCCGTACACGGCAGGAGCGAAAACCGGGCCGCGGCGCGGGGCGAGCCGCGCGAAGGGGATCGCGCATGAGGATGGCGGGAACTGGCAATGGGCATGAGTTGCACGACGGAGCACTTCCGTTCCGGCGTCTGGTCGCGGATGGCTGACGACCGGTCCGGCCCACGAGGTGCCATCGCAGCCGCGTTCCTGGCGAACGTCGGGATTGCAGTGATCAAGTTCGTCGGCTTCCTCGTCACCGGCGCGGTGTCGCTCCTGGCGGAGTGCGTGCACTCGGTCGCCGACACCGCCGACCAGAGTCTGCTGTTCTGGGGCGCGCGCGTGGGCCGACGCGAATCGAGCTCCACCCATCCGTTCGGACACGGCCGCGAACGGTACGTCTGGGCGTTCGTGGTGGCGGTCGTCCTCTTCACCGGCGGTGGCCTGTTCGCCCTGGTCCAAGCCGAAGAGAAGCTGCGTCACCCCCACGAGCTCGGCTCGGTCACCTGGGCGATCGGCATCCTGGTCGCGGCGATGATGTTCGAGGGGCTGTCGCTGCGCAAGGCCGTGAAGCGGGCGCGTCCGGCCAAGGGGAACTCGAGTTGGCTGGGCTTCATCCGTCGCTCGAAGGAAGCCGAGTTGCCTGTCGTCCTGCTCGAGGACGGCGGCGCGGTCGTCGGGCTCTCTTTCGCGCTGCTCGGCGTGACGCTCTCGGAGGTGTTCGGCGAACCACGCTTCGACGCGCTCGGCAGTCTCGGCATCGGCGTGCTGCTCGTCGTCGTCGCGTGGACGCTGGCCTCGGAGATGAAGAGCCTGCTCGTCGGGGAATCCGCGAGCCACAAGGACATCGCCGCGGCTCGGCACGCGCTCGAGCGCGACGACCGGATCCGTCGGATCATCGAACTGCGGACGGAGCAACTCGGACCCGACGAAGTGCTCATAGGCGCCAAGCTCGAAGTCGTCGAGGGGCTCGCGGGCGCGGACATGGCTTGTACGCTGCGCGACGTCGAACGCGCGATCCGCCGCGACGTGCCGAGTGCCCGGATCATGTACCTCCAGCCCGTGCCGCGGGACGAGCCCGACGCTCGACCCCCGGGCGAAGGCGACGGGCACACGGCCGAGTCGACCTGAGCTGCCGACGCGACGCTCCCCAGCCCGATATCAGCGGGAGTCGACGGGGGTGCGCAGCATGAGTTGCGGCGGCGACCCAGCGTGCTGCGCATCGAGGATCCTCGAACCGACGATCGCCTCGACGCCGTCGGCCAAGAACACCGCCGCGTCGCCTTCGCGGACGATCGTGTCGCCATCCTCGGGCTCGGCGACGAACTCGACGATCAGCGCATGCACCGACTCTTCGTTCTTCGTCCGCCGCGGAAAGATGCGAACGCCACCGGACTCGGGAAGTGCACGCCTCCCGCACTCCGATGCGATGGCAGTCGCGGCCAGTTGCGTCATCTCCAGCATCTGCAGAGCTCCTCGTCTCCGGTCGGTTGGGAATCGATCGCGCCTTGGTTGTCAATCATGGGCGACGATGTCGACGTCGCTCGGTCGTCCGTCGATGCCGATGCCACGCTCGAGGGTCTCGATGACGGTGACGTGCGGGAGCTCGTCGGTCCCGGCGGAAGCGAATGACTCGACGCTCAGCACCGCGTCGGGAACGCCGTCTCCGTCGAGATCGAGGTACTGGACCCGCTGGTCGAGGATCGTGGACACGTGACTCCTCCTTCTCGGTTGCCACCAGGCTCGCCGCCGCGGACTGCGGTTTGGTCGCGAAGACATTGCGATCCCTTGACCGTTCCGCATCGACCCCGCGCGGCTGCAAAGGCCCCACGCACTGAACGCGCTCGCGCACGCGCCCGGCCTACGCGCAGCCGCGGGCCACGCGTTGTCGGTCAAGGCCGCGGCGGAGCGGTGGCGCGTGGCGTAGCGAACTTCGTCACTCTGTCAACGCTTCGCGACGCGCCCACAACACGCTCGCAAGGAGCCCCGGGAACGCTCGACGACGACACGTTCCCATGTGGAGGGCGATATGGACACCTTCTTGATCGTGCTCGTCGTGATGGGAGGGCTGGTGGTGGCGGCAATCGTCATCGTCGCCGCGGCGCGGATGGCGCGAGCACGGCGAGCTCAGCGCGAACGCGAGCAACAGCTGCGGGACCGGTTCGGCAGAGAGTACGACCGCGTCGTCTCGATCGAGGGACACCGGGAGGGGCAGGACGTGCTCGAAGCGCGTCTGGCCCGGTACGACCACCTTGACCACCGCGCGCTGTCACCGGCTCAACGTGAGGGGCACACCGAGACGTGGCGCAGGCTCCAGTTCGGGTTCGTCGACTCGCCGGAACGGTCGGTCCGCGAGGCGGAGAACCTTGTGGTGAACGTGATGGAAGCGCGCGGGTACCCGACCTGTGACAGTGCAGTGCGGGCCGCCGCACTGTCGGTCGACGAACCCGATCTCGCCGACGCGTACCGTGCCGCGCACCGCGCCTACCGACACGCCGATTTCGGTGATGCGACGGTTGGCCAGCTCCACGGTGCCGTGCTCGTGTACCGCGAGCTGCTCGAGTACCTCCTGGATCGCCCGCAGCGCGAGGCGACGACCTTCGACGCCGAACCGCCCTCGGATGCCAAGGCCGACCGATTCGCGACCCCTCACGAAGATGCGCGTGCGCGGTTCGAGTACGCCCCATGAGACCACGACGCAAGCCAGTTGGCTGGTGCTCCGCGAGCATCGCAGTCAGCTCGATCGTGATGGTCGCTGTCCTCGCCGCTCCGGTCTCGACCGCCGGCGCTGCGACCGCGACAAGACTCCCGCTCTCGTGGGCCATCGATGCGCCGGTGCTGGGCCGCGGCGCGACCGGGCCGGCGGTGGTGACCTGGCAGGAGGCCATGAACCGTTGGCTCGACGTGATCGCGCCGGCCGATCCGTTCCGCCTGACGCTTGACGGTGACTACGGGCCGCTCACCGACTCGGTGACGCGCCAGTTCCAATTCGCCCAGCAGCTGCCGATCGACGGATTGGTCGGTCCCGTGACCCGCGCCGCGTACCTCAGCGCGCCCGAGCTCGTCGCCGCCGGGCGGACGCCGGTGGCGCACGCGCCGGCGCTGGCGCCGGGGGATCGTGGTGCCGAGGTGGCCGCGTGGCAGGAAGCGCTCAACCGCTGGACCCTGGCAGCGGGCGAACCGATTCCCCGGCTCGTGGTCGACGGCATCTACGGGCCCGCGACCGAAGCTGCGGTCCGTGCGTTCCAGGCGGCGCAGGGCGTGACCGTCGACGGTCTGGCCGGCCCGGAGAGCCGCGCCGCACTGTTCAGCGCTCCTGCGCTGGTCAACGTGGCGCCATCGCCATCGCCGTCGTCGGCTCCGCGCACGCCCGCAGCCGGTGTGTGCTCGGTCGACGACGCGGCGATCGTGCAGATCGAGCTCGCGGTCGACGTCGCGGTTCCCCGGTGCGTGGTGATGTCGGGTTCGCACCGGCTCCGCGTCGTGAACGAAGGTCCGGCCACCCACGTGGAGCTGGGTGCCCTGAAGCTCGACCTCGATGCCGGCGGGACCATCACGTCGGCGCTGCCCGTCGGCGCCTACGTCGGCCCGGGGGTACACACGCTCGAGGTGTCGCGGTACGGCGGGAGCGGCCCCGATGTGCAGGTGCGCTGAAGCCGGGAAGACACGGGAAGCGAGGTGCGGCATGAAGCGCAAGATGCTGGTAGCGCTCGACGACAGCGAGAGCTCCCACGAGGCGGCCCGCTTCGTGCGCGACTTCTTCGGCGACGACGACACCGAGGTGCTCGGCGTCAACGTCGCCGAATACCCTCAACCATGGATCGCGCCCGGCATCGGCTACGGCGTCGTGATTCCGCCCTTCCCGGTCGACGTGCCCGATCAGCTCTCGACCGTCCCGGAAGCGCGGGCGATCACCGAAGCGCGGTCGCACGCCGCGGCGGCGCTGGCGGAATCGGGCCTCGACGACGCCAGCGCGCTCGGTGCCGTCGGTGACCCAGTGGCCGCGATCGTCCGGGCCGCCGAAGAGACCGATGCCGATCTGATCGTGGTGGGCGGTGACGACGCCGGCTTCCTCGGACGCCTTCTCGACCGTTCGGTCGCCCGCGCCCTGCTGCGCGAGTCCCGCTGCCCGGTCCTCGTCGTGCCGTCTTCCGCCGACGAGGGCGGCCCCCAGTAGATCACGGCGAGCGGAGCACGAACTTCGGCCGTGACGCGCTGCCCTCCGCGTCGAGCAGACGCGGTCCGACGAGTCGTTCGACGCCCGGCGCCACGAACACCGAGGCCTCGCCGTGCCGGATGACCGTGTCAGAGGCCCTCGGCCGGCTCACGAACCTCACGACCAGGGCCTCCACATCACCGTGCGGACCGCTCGAGCGCGGCGCAATGCGGAGACCGCCAGATTGCGGCACCGACCGCACGCGGCACTCGCGTTCGATCATCGAGGCGGCGAACGGTGTGAGCTGAATCATGCGCAGATGGTGCCCGTCCCATGCTGCGAAGGCGCGACGACCGCATTGCGGTTCGTTGACTTCGGGGGTAGTGCTAGCCCTGAGGCGGGTAGTCGCTCCGCCCCACCGGCTTCCGGGTCAGGGTGCCGTTGCCGCGAGGAATCTCCGCCACCTCGCCGCCGAGCCTCACCTGGATCCGATCGACCCCCGGAAGCGCGGTCGCGGTGTAGACGAGCTGGGCGAGCGCGAGGCTCTGCTCGGTCCCGGGTTTGAAGGCGCCGACGTCACCGCCCAGCTCGACGACCGCGAGACCGTCGTGTACCGACACGCGTTCGACGGTGATGCTGGGGTCGAGTAGGGTCCGGAGGCCGCCGACCGCTTCCGGCTCCTTCGGGCCGTGGGCAAGCGCTCGGAGGACCACGGTGGGCGTCGCTGCGGCGACTGTGTTGCGGCGCACCAGCACGAGTCGGTCGTCCTCGACGAAATACAACGTGAACGAGTCTCCTTGTGGGTGCGTCGTGCTGGTCGGCGCGCTCGACGCCGGAGGCTGCGCGAGACCGAAAGGGATGTCGCCATGGTCGATCGTGCGGGACTCGCTCTGCGAGCGAACGCCGCAGGCCGAGAGTGTGAGCAGCACCAGCGCGCTCGTGAGCGTCCGGCTGATGCGGGTGGGGATCCTCCTCTTCTTCATTGCCGGTCGTCCGGGAGCTCCACGACGAATCTCGCTCCGGCGCCGTCGGCGTCCTCGACCCAGACGCGACCTCGCAGCACCCGCGTGTGTTCCGCCACCAGCGCCAGTCCGAGGCCAGTACCCTCACCGGCCCCTCGACGGCCGGCCACCGCGCCCCGGAAGAAACGTTCGAAGATCTGTTCACGTTCCTCGGGGGGCACGCCCTCTCCGTGGTCGTCGACCACGATCCGCGCCCTACCGTCGGTGCGCGAGACGGCGATCCTCGCGATCCCGCCGCCGTGGTTGCGCGCGTTCTCGATGAGGTTGGTCAGGATCCGGTTGACCCGCCGCTTGTCCGTCATCAGCGGCGCACCCTCCACCGCAGGGTCGATCGCGACGACGAACTGCTGGTCATCGTTGCGGGCGGCGGCATGGAGCACCAGCTGCCCCAGATCAACCGGCTCGAGCTCGAGCACGTCGACGGCGGCCTCGGCCCGGGCAAGCTCGAGCAGCTCTGACAGCAGCCGCTCGAAGCGGCGAACCTCCGCTCCGAGAAGCTCGACCGGTTCCCGCACCCGTTCGGGGAGCTCGGCGGCCCGTGCCTCGAGAATCTCTGTCGACCCGAGCAGGGTCGTCAGCGGAGATCGGAGCTCGTGGCTCACGTCCGACGCGAACTGAGCGTCCCGTCGCATCCGCAGCTCGAGCGCATCCACCATTCGGTTGAACGAGGTGACCAACGGCCCGAGGTCGGGATCCTCGCGATGCTCGAGCCGGCGACCGAGCTCGCCAGCGGCGATGTCGGACGCTGCGGCGCTGACCTCCCGCAGTGGCGCCATGACGCGGCGGCCGGCCCAGACACCGAGGAGCGCCGCGGCCACGGTCGTGAGCGCAGCCGCGCCCAGGAGGGAGTTGCGAATGACGTCGAGCGTGTTCTCGAGCTCGGTGAGCGCCACGATCTCGAAGTAGCGGGCGCCGATCACAGGAAGCGGGATGCCGACGACGATGGCGGGACCATTGCCCGTCGAGATGCGCTGATGTCCCGCCCCGCCAGCGCGCACCAAATGCTGCAACGACGCAGGCACGCTCGTGCGGCCCAGGGCGACCGAGGTCCCGAACCACTGCCCCGAACGTTGGAGCACCACGCTGGAGCCGGAGGGCACCTCCAACGCGTCGAGGGCGTCCGGGACCGAGGAGTCGGGCGATCGCAGCGCGTCCCGGAGCGCTCGCGCGTTGAGGAACGCCTGCCGCTGGGCGCTTCGTTCCCGCTGTGAGACCAGGTACCGCTCGGCGAGCCCGTAGGTGCCGAAAGCGAGCAACGAGGAGAGGAGGAGGCCGCCGACCGCGAAGAGCGCGGCAACCCGCAATCGGAGTCCTCGGCCGAACCGGCGATGCTGAATAGGGTCCGACTGGGCGGGAGCGGTCACGGCCGCGGCATGCGGTATCCGAGGCCGCGCACGGTCACGACGTATTGAGGCTCGGAAGGATCCCGTTCGATCTTCGTCCGGAGCCGACGCACATGGGCGTCGACGAGACGCCCGTCGCCCAGATAGTCGTATCCCCACACCCGGTCGAGGAGTTGCTCCCGGCTCAGGACCGAGCCCGCGTGTTGCGCGAGCTCGCACAGCAGGCGGAACTCCGTCTTGGTGAGCGCCACCTCGTTTCCGCCGCGACGGACGATGCCGGCCTCGGGCTCGACCTCGAGCTCGTCGAACCGGTAGGTCGCCGTGTGGATGTCGGCCGGTCCGGCGCGGCGCAGGAGCGCCCGCATGCGAGCTGCGAGCTCCTTGGCGACGAACGGCTTCGTCACGTAGTCGTCGGCGCCGGCCTCGAGACCCGCCACCACATCGTGGGTGTCGGCACGCGCCGAGACGATGAGGATCGGCACTCCGCTGGCATTGCGCACGGACCGACAGACGTCGAAACCGCTCATGTCCGGCAACATGAGATCTACCAGGAGCAGATCGCAAGGATCGGCCGAGAACGCCTGGAGTGCCGCCT
This sequence comes from uncultured Actinomycetes bacterium, assembly GCA_963819475.1. Classification (GTDB taxonomy): domain Bacteria; phylum Actinomycetota; class Acidimicrobiia; order IMCC26256; family DASPTH01; genus DASUAS01. Next base: position 398,082 of record CAWFWE010000004.1, on the reverse strand, counting down.
CGCCGCTCGCGCACTCGCGGACGGCGTAGCCCTCCTCCTCGAGGGCCATGCGCAGCACGGCCCGGATTCCGGCATCGTCTTCGACGATCAGCACCGTGTTGCCCACGCCTCCATGATCGCCGATCGGCGGACGCGTTATGCGTCGGTCGCTCCTCGACGGCACGCATGACCCCCGCGGGCGACGCCGTCGTCCAGCGCTCGCGACCGTCGACGTCCATGGCGGTGAGCCTCGGAGGCCGGAGTTTGCGGTGAGGTGACGGAAGCGCGCGGCTCGCGTGACAATTCGACCGTCACGCGACTGCAACCCAACGGGATTCGTTTCGCGAGGCCGGCCTGTCAGGATTCAGCCGCATGGAGGACGGGTTCGGAGGCGCCGTCCGTGGGGATCGTTGCCTCGTGATCTGTACGTGGTCCCGCCGCCGGTCCGTTCCCACCGGTGTGCCGTGCCGGCGACGGCCCGTTCGTCCCGCATTTCGAGCGAGCTCCCGGCGGTTGCCGTGAGTGAGTGGCTGCTCGACGATCGCCTCTTGTGGGGGGTCCTCTTTCTGAGTGCGGTCACGGCATGCGTGACTGTCCTGCTCGCCACCCTGAGCCTCGCCTGAGCGACCGGACGATGACCCGGTCGCCAACGATCGTCGCCTCGCGCCGGGCGTGCGCGGCGGTCGCGTTGCTCGTCTGCTTGGCGTCGTTGACCACGACCCGTGCTGCCGCCTCGCCGCCCGCACCCCGTGGTCTCGTCGTGGATGCCCCGGGCGTTTCGCCCGGGTTCACGTTGTACGCACCGCTCGAGCTGGAGCGCACCTTCCTGATCGACATGGAAGGGCGCGTGGTTCACAGGTGGAAGACCGACACGCGACCGGGCCTGTCCCAGTACCTCCTTCCGAACGGACACTTGTTGCGCGCCGGGAACCTCGAGCTGCAGAACGCATTCGCGTCCGGAAAAGGTGCCGGCGGTCGAGTCGAGGAGCTGGACTGGGAGGGCAACGTCGTTTGGCGCTGGGACGATGCCAGCAGCACGACCTTGCAGCACCACGATGTCGAGCCGATGCCCAACGGCAACGTCTTGGCGCTGACTTGGGAACGCAAGTCGGATGTGGAGGTGCTGGCGGCCGGGCGGTCGCCGAAGCTGCTGCCCGACGGTGAGCTGTGGCCCGACTCGGTGCTCGAGTACGACCCCATGCAGCAACGGGTGGTGTGGGAGTGGCACGTCTGGGACCACCTGGTGCAGGACCGCGATCCGACCAAGGCGAACTTCGGGAACGTGGCGGCGTCACCCGGCAAGATCGACGTCAACCACGTGCTCGAGGGGAACGGCGGCGACAGGGACTGGAATCATGCGAACAGCGTCGACTACAACGCGGCCCGCGACGAGATCATCGTCAGCTCGCGTTCGTTCAGCGAGTTGTGGATCATCGACCACTCGACGACGACCGACACCGCGCGAGGCTCGGCCGGCGACCTGCTGTTCCGGTACGGCAACCCGGCCGCAAGCAGCCAGCCGGGTCCGCGCCAGCTGTACGTCCAGCACGATGCGGAGTGGGTCTCCAACGGGCTGCCGGGGGCGGGTGACATCCTCGTCTTCAGCAACGGGCTGCCGGAAACGCGCCCGTACTCGACCGTGGAGGAGATCACGCCGAAGCTGGTCGACGGCCACTACGCGCGCGACGAGCGGGGAGGATCCATCGCCCGACGTCGGCGAGTGTTCCCGCAGGACCGCGACCACCAGTTCTTCGCCGCCATCGTCTCCAGCGCCCAACGTCTCCCGAACGGCAACACGCTCATGACGGACGGGCCCGCGGGCACCATCATCGAGGCGGGACCCGACGGCGACGTCGTGTGGAAGTACGAGAACCCCCGGTACAAGATACGCAAGAACACGCCGAAGACGAGCGGCGCAGGAGAGCCCATCCGCCCCTGGTGGATCTTCCGCGCACACCGGTACGCGCCCGACTATCCCGGCCTGCTCCTGGTTCACGCCACCTCGCGTCGGCGTCCGCGCATCCGGACGACGGTGTCCGTAGCGCGCCTGGAGGGGACGCGGCGCGGGTCGCGCTCCTCCACGCCCGCATTCAGCGGAATCGACGACGGTGCTGATTTCGTCCTGGACCGAGCATCTGAGTCAAACCATTTTGGTCGTCGTCCGGTCCGTGGCGGCCCGGGTCGAGCGGTTCATCCCGGCTCCGCCTGTCGTGCGGCTGACTCCGGGCCCGATGGGCGCGCGGCGTCGCCAGAGCACGAACGAGATCGCGTCCAAGCAGCGTGAGTCGTGAGTCGTCCTTCAAGGTGCATGACGACCCGGCGCGGATCCGGTGACGAACTCGCGCTCATTGCTGCCAACGAGATTTTGGTTGCAGCGGCTAGGGAACGGTGACTTCAGCAGATGCATCCGTCGGAGGTGAGCTGTGGTCCTTCCCGGAGTCAAGGCGTCGTGGACAAGTCGCTTCTCGTGGGGCCACTTTCGGTTCGCCGCGCCGCGGAACTTCCGCTACCCCGCCCTCCTCTTGCTGCTGGCCGAGGGGGACAACCACGGGTACGGATTGGCGAAGGCGTTCCCGCCCTCGGGTTCGGACGCATCCGAAGGTCCGATGTGTACAGGGCGCTCAGCTCCCTGCAGCACGACGGGTTTGTGTGCTCCGTGATGCGGTTCGAGCGCCGCGCTGAACTCGACCACCACAACGTCTAGTTCCCCGCGCACCTACAAGGCTCGGGCTATGTGAGGGCAGCCGGCATTGACAAACCCGCGGCTGCGGCCAGCGACCACGCTGACGAAGTCTTCATCGCGTCTTGGGCTGCCATGTCATCTGTTTTTTTGACCTCAGCGTTCGCGTGCGTAGAGGTACATGGTCAATGGGGCGAACACGACGCTGAGCACGGCGGCGGCCGCGAGGACCCATCCGATCTCGCCCACATTTGCCGTCCCGTGTAGGAGCCCGCGTTCAGCGGTGACGAGATGTGTGATGGGGTTGGCGTGCGCAAAGTCGCGTAGCCAGGTGGGCATCGTCTTCGGGTTGACGAACACGTTGCTCATGAAGGTGAGGGGGAACAGGACAACGAGGCCGACGCTGAGCACGGCGCTGGGTGCGCGCAGTACTGCGCCGACCGCGGTCCATACCCACGAAAGCGCGACGCCGAAGAGGACGACAAGGCCAATCGCAGCGAGGACCCCGACTGCGCCGGCTTCGGCCCGGAAGCCCATGGCGTAGCCGAGGCCGATGACGAGGAGCGACGCGAGCAGGTAGCGGCCGGCGTCGCCGATGAGTCCGCCGACGATCGGTGCGGGGCGCCAGGTGGGCATGGAGCGGAAACGGTCGAACGCCCCGGTCGAGAGATCGCTGTTGAGCGTGACACCGCTGTAGACGGTGAGGAAGACGACGGCCAGTACGAGTGTGCCGGGCAGCAGGAACTGGAGGTAGGCGTGGGTGGAGCCGGTGAGCGCGCCGCCGAAAAGGTAGGTGAAGAGCACGGTGAACAGCAACGGGATGCCTATGACATCGGCGAGTTGCTCGGGCACGTGTTTGATCTTCAGGAGGGCACGCCACGCGAAGATGAGCGCGGCTGATGTCGCACCAGCGGGTGCCGGCCGGTCTCCTGTCCGGACTGCGGCACGCATCGAGGCTTCGTGGGGTTGAGTGCCGGATTTGGTGATTGTCACGTTGAATCACTCCTCGCGGAGTCGGAGGTGTGGCCGGTGAGGATGAGGAACACCTCGTCGAGCGTCGGCTGCCCGAGACAGAAGTCGCTGACCGTGATCGAGGCTCGGGTCAAGGCGGTGAGCGCGCGACCGCCGAGTTCGCCGACGTCGTCGCCCTTGGCAGCTGCGATCCGCGTTGTGAGCTCGGACGGGTCAGGACCTCGGTCGATCGTCACGCCGAGCTCGTGTGCGAGTATGTGTTCGGCGGCGGTGCGTTGCTCGGGATGCAGGACGCGGACGTGGAGCATCCCGGAGCCGACTGACGCTTTGAGTTGTGCGCTGGTGCCTTCGGCGATCACTCTGCCCTGATCGATCACCGCGATGCGATCTGCGAGCGCGTCGGCTTCGTCGAGGTACTGCGTCGTGAGGAAGACTGTTGTTCCTTCGGCGGTGATCGCCCGTACGACGTCCCAGAGCTGGCGGCGGTTCCACGGGTCGAGGCCCGTCGTGGGCTCGTCGAGGAACAAAAGGTCGGGAACGACGACAAGGCTCGCGGCGAGGTCGAGCCGTCGCCGCATGCCCCCTGACAGTGTCGCGACCGAGCGGCCGGCCGCGTCAGCCAGTGCAAACGCCTCGAGCAGCTCCTCGGCCCGTCTTCGGGCCGAGGATCCTCGGTAGCCGAGCAGACGCGCGAGCAACATCAGGTTCTCGAAGCCCGTCAGGTCTTCGTCGACCGACGCGAACTGCGAGGTCAGGCTCAGCCTTCCGCGGACCGCATCCGCTTCGTCGACGACGTCGTGGTCGAACACCCTGGCGTGTCCGGCGTCTGGGCGCAACAAGGTCGCGAGAATGCGGATCGTCGTCGTCTTCCCGGCACCGTTCGGGCCGAGAAACCCGTACACCTCGCCCACCGGCACTTCGAGGTTGACGCCGTCGACCGCGCGCGTCGCGGCGAAGGTTTTGGTCAGGCCAACCGCCTCGATGGCGAGCGCGCGATCGTTGCGCGACGAGTGTGTTGTGATGACGCTCACGGTCTTGCGGAGGCGTGTTCGTGGTGCAGAACGAGCATGACCTCAGCGAGTTCGACCGTGGGAGGTTCGACCACCTCGTAGGTTGCCTCGAGCGTTCCTGCGAGGTTCGTCCGCCGCCAGGCTTCGAGCGCCTGCGGTGACTCCCAGACGTAGATCCCTCCGTGCTCGTCGGATTCGGGAAAATGGACGTAATACTTCTGGAGAAGGCCCGGCACCTGTCGGTACCGATCCGCGCGTTCTTCGAACCGGCGGGCGACCTCCTCGTGGGTGAGACCCGATGTGTAACGAACAATCTGCACGACCATGGGTGTGCCTCCCGTCAGTACTCGTGGAACCGTTGTGCGATTTGGATACGGTCCGCCCACCGCATCGACGGACGCGTCAATGCGAGGGTGGATGAGAACCGGTATCGTCCGGCGAGTCGAGCGCGCGCCCGACCCCTCTCGAAGAGTTTCGTACGACGCGTCTCGCGCCCTGCGGCAGCCGACGCCGAGAGCTCGGTCGGAGTCCGGGGCGGATCGCCGGCCCGGGCTTAGAAGCCACCACATCGGTCAGCTCAGAAGGAGTCGGGGCCAAAGCGGCCCCACGCCACGAAGACAGCCATCGTGAGATAGGCCAAGTTCAGAACGACTCCGGCTGCTTCGTCACGGCGGAGGTGCGTGACCATCGCGCCAACCATCAGCAACGCGACACCGACAGCAGCCACCGGCACCAGCACCGGCGCGATGTCGAGCGCGGCGGACAGGATCAGCCCCGCCGCGGCCAGGAGCTCGAGGGCTCCGAGGCCCTTGACGAAGCCGACGCTGGCGTCTCCGGTCCATCCGCCGAGGGGCACGGTGGCCAGCTTCTCCTTGGGCACGAACAGCTTGGCGCTACCGCTGACCACGAAGACAACGGCCAGCAGTCCAGCAACAATCCAGAGCGCGAGGTTCATGGGCGGCTCCTTCTCTGTCCACCTTCGGTTGGTCGCACCGGCGGTCGCCTCTGAAGACGAGACAGCAGCTCACGGAGCGGCCAGGTGCGTGATCACCCAAACTGCATCCCAGAGGCGTCGGCGTCAATCCAGAGCCTCTCCGAGCGTAGTTGCTGTCGAGCAGATCCTGTATCACTACAACTTACGTGGAGGGAGCAGCGATCAGCTACGGGCCATCGGCAACTGTTGTATGATTGCAGGGGTGGTGCGAGCACGAGCCCAGGCAGAACGTCCGATCTCCGGTCACGAGGTCGACGACGTCGCCGACGCCGTCCTCCGGGCGTCTCGCGTGTTGGTGTCGGTGGCGGCGCGTTCCCTCGCGGGTGTCACCGACAAGGTGACACTCCCGCAATACCGGGCGCTGGTCGTGCTGGCAAGCCGGGGACCCCAGAACGCGGGCGCGCTCGCCGAGGTCCTCGGCGTGCACTCGTCGACGTTGACGCGCCTGTGTGATCGGCTCGTCAACAAGGACCTCATCACGCGCGGCGAGTCGCCCATGAACCGGCGGGAAGTCACCCTGGCGCTCACGCCTCGGGGCCGTCGCCTCGTCAAGTCGGTCACGGAACGCCGCCGCCGGGAGATCCAGACGATCGTGGCCCGCGTACCCAAGGCGCAGCGCGAAGCGATGGTCCGCGCGCTGCAGGCATTCGGCGACGCCGCCGGCGAGGCGACCGAATCGGCGTGGTTGCCGGGCTGGTCGGACGAATGACTTCACGCGACCGCCGTCTCGGCCAGTGGGCCGACCGTGCGCGGGCTGCCATCCGGAGAGAGGAAGTGCGGGCGCTCGCCCGGCGGTGGCGGGAAGTAATCGTGCTCTCGGCCATCACGGGCGCGCTTACCGGCGTCGGGGTCGCGGTCTTCGACCGCGGCGTGGTCGACGGCCTCTATGACCGCTTCGTCGACTTGTCGCCATGGGCGTTGGCGTTCCTACCCCTGGCCGGACTCGCGCTCGCGGCCGCGTCACTCTGGTGGCTGGCTCGGCGCGCGTCCTCTGCCAGCGCGGACGCATACCTCCAGTCGTTCCACAATTTCAGGTCATCCCATCCGGCTCCACGAGGTTCCCGGCAAGATGGTCGCTGCGCTGACCACGCTCGGCTTCGGCGGCGCGATGGGCCTCGAGGGTCCGTCGCTGTATCTGGGCGCGTCGATCGGCACCCTCCTGCAGCAACGATTCCGGCGGTGGCTGGGCTCACCTGACCGTCGGGTGCTGCTCGTGGCCGGTGCCGCGGCCGGAGTCGCCGCGATCTTCAAAGCCCCCGCGACGGGCGCGGTGTTCGCGCTCGAAGTCCCCTACCAGGACGACCTGGCGCGGCGGATGCTTCTCCCGGCGCTGGTCGCGTCAGCCACCAGCTATCTGAGCTTCGTCGCGATCAACGGCACCGAACCGATCCTTGCCGTCCATGGCAATCCAGCGTTCTCGTTCGCCGATCTCGGAGGTGCCGTGCTACTCGGCTTGCTCGCCGGAGTCGGGGCGCGAGGCTTTGCGTTCTTGATTCGCCAGGCGAAGCGCGTCTCGTCGACGCGTCCGCCGGTGCTTCGCGTCGTCGGCGCTGGTCTCGCGATGGCGGCCGTTTTCGGGCTCGGCCAGTTGCTGACGCACGAGCCGATCACGATCGGCGTGGGATACAACACCATCAACTGGGCGCTCGCGGCCGACCGCGCGGTGTGGCTCCTCCTCGTCATCCTTCTCTTGCGCTGCATCGCAACCGCGGCGACCGTCGCGGGTGGCGGTGTCGGTGGGCTCTTCATCCCACTCGTCGTCGCGGGCGCGCTCCTCGGGCGGGCGGTCGGTGGAATCGTCGGGGACTTCGACACCAGTCTCTTCCTTGTCATCGGTGTTGCAGCGTTCCTCGGCGCCGGCTACCGAGTCCCGCTCGCAGCCGTCATGTTCGTCGCCGAGAGCACCGGTCGCCCCGGCTTCGTCGTGCCTGGGTTGCTCGCAGCCGTTTCCGCGGAGCTGATCATGGGACGATCTTCGGTCACGACGTACCAGGTCGCGAGCACCGGCCGGCAGGCCTCCGACGACGAGTCACCACCCTTGCCGCCGTGAGCCGCGATCCATCGCAGCGGCACGATCCCGACCGACTCGCGGCATCGCTCGAGCGCTCGGCCAGCTCGGCGAGTCGTCTCGCAGACGAGCTCGCGACGAATCGGCGGGAGCTCGTACAGCTCATGGGCGTGCGCGCGCTCCGGCCGTGGACGACACAAGAGTTCGAGTGCTACCTCTCCTTGTCGCGTACGGAGAGCGCGCTCCAGCGTTCGTACCGCGCAGCACGCCGGCGCTTCAATCACGCCCGGCTACAGCTCCGCGACTATGCACCATGAGCTGGTGACACCGGCATTCTTGTAGTGTGACAAGTGCTGTAGTACAGCAGCCTCTGACCGACACGAGAGGCTCATCGGCACATGGTGACATCCACCGCGGATCCCCACGCCGACCCGGGCTTCACCGATGCTGCGCACCCGCACCGGTATCGGGCAATCGCGATGACCATCGTCCTCCTCGGGACGTTCATGGTCATTCTCGACACTTCGATCGTCAACGTGGCGCTCCCGAAGATCGGCGCCGACTTTGGCTCGATCTCGGAGGTCGAATGGATCGTGACCGCCTACCTCCTCGCCGTCGGCGTATCCATGACTGTCACCGGGTGGCTCGCTGACCGCTTCGGGAAGAAGCGGGTCTTCGTGATCAGTCTGGCGTTGTTCACCCTCGGGTCGTTGCTCTGCGCGCTCGCCCCGACGCTGATCCTGCTCGTGGTCTGGCGGGTGGTGCAGGGTCTCGGTGGCGGCGCGCTGATGCCTCTGGGCATGGCAATGATCTACGAGCTCTTCCCGCCGCACGAGCGCGGCCGGGCCCTGGGCATCTGGGGCGTGGCCGCCATGGCGGCGCCGTCGATCGGACCGGTCCTGGGCGGGTACCTGTCGAGCGACGTCAGCTGGCGATGGCTGTTCGTGATCAACATTCCGATCGGACTGGTAGCGGTGCCGCTCGCGAACCGGCTCTTGCGCGACGTCGGCTACCGGGAGCATCGGCGTCTCGACGTCTGGGGCCTCCTATGCGCCGCGTCAGGACTGGTACTCGTGCTGCTGGCACTGTCCGAAGCTCCAACCTGGGGCTGGTCGTCGCCCGCGTTCCTCATCACGATCTGCGCAGGAATTGCACTGGTGGGTGAGTTCGTAGTGCATGCCTGCCGCGTTCGTCAGCCTCTGATCGAGCTGCGCATCCTTCGCATCCCCGTCTTCACACTGACCATGCTCGTGATCTGGCTGGTGACGATTGCGCAGTTCGCGAGGCTGGTTTTCATCCCACTCGAGTTCGAGACGCTACGTGGGCTCAGCGCGCTCGAGGTGGGTCTCCTCCTCACACCATCCGCGCTCGGCGTCGCTGCGATGATGTCGATCGGTGGGCGGCTCGCTGATCGCATTGGCGCCCGGGTGCCGTGCGTGATCGGTCTGGCGATCGTTGCCGTGTCGTTCTGGCCACTCGCGCATCTCAGCGCCCAGACATCACTGACGGTCGTGGGCTTCTGGCTGTTCGTCGGTGGGCTCGGCGTCGGTCTCGCCATGATGCCGAACACCGTCACCGGCATGAACTCGGTGCCGGGCCGCTTCGTCGCGCAGGCCTCCGCGATCCGCTCCCTCAACCGCCAGGTTGCCGGCGCCTTCGGCACCGCCATCCTCGCGTCGTTGCTCACGGCACAGATCGGCACGCTCGGCGCGCACAGCGGCCACCCGACGCCACACCTCATGGCTGGGTACAACATGCTCTTCTCGATCGCGATGTGGAGCATCGTCGCGGCGCTGCTCTGCGCGCTGCTGCTGCCGGGAAAGGCCGCCTCGCTCGAGCTCCAGGAGCAGCGCCGCCGCGAGGAAGCGCTCGCGGGTGACAGCGGAGGGTTGCGCGATGCAGGCGGTAATGGCGATTGACCGCGTATCCCTCACCTTCGCCGGCAGTTTCGTCGTCGGCATCGAGCTCTTCGCGGCGTGGCTCTTTTGCGATGGTGGAGCAAGCCGGACACCCGGTGAGTTCCGCCTCGGCACGGCAGCGCGCTGCGTGTGGCGTCGGGACGTCATCGCCCGGGGCTCCGAAGTGGGGTCGTGAACGTCTGCTTCTTCGTGTGGTCGCTGGAATCGTCGGATCCATGCGCTCGCGGGAGGGTCCGCGTGCTCGACGTCTCGCGCCTCTCATGGCGGCGCGAGACCCGCGGGCGCTTCGCGCGCAGTGTGTCGATTCCTTCGAGGACGGCGAGGAGGCCGTCGTGGAACTGCAGCTGGGTGGTGAACGCCGCGAGGTCGGGTCTGAGCCGGTTCAGGTTCGGGAACTCGGAACGATCGAGGCTGGCGAAGTAGGCCGGCCAGTAGTGCGGCGACGCTTCGGTCAGCACGCCTGAGCCCCGGCGAGCGTCGGCACGGCCCGAAACCTGCCGGGCGATCTCCAACGCCGCGAACCCCAACGTGTAGGTATGGACTGTGGCATACGCGGCGACACACTCGTCGGTGTCGAAGCCGGCGCGGCGCAAGACCTCGAACGAGGCCTCCATGCGCCGGAGCGCGGCCGGGACGCCGACGGGGCGACGGCTATACCGGTCGAGCAGCGCCGGGTAACGGACGAGCACGCCCTGAAGTCGCTCCGCCGCGGTGAGCGTCCAGGCCTTCCAGTCGGCCGCGTCCACGGGCGGCGGCATTGCCTCCTGCGAGAGCACGCCGTCGATGATCTCATCGAGGATCTCGTCCTTGTTGGCGACATGCGAGTAGAGCGCCATCGCGGTGACGCCGAGCTCGTCGGCGAGGCTGCGCATCGTCAGCGCGTCGAGCTCGCCCCGTTCCGCCGCTCGGAGCGCTGTCGCGGTGATCTCGTCCCTCGTCAACGGCGCATCCCTGCCCTTGCGCGCCCGGCGACCATCGCCGGTATTGGCGCCCGTCACCAGTCGAGGTCCTCGCCGGCTACGGGCTTCCTATACATGTAGGTATACTAGTACGTAAGCCCTCGGGTCGCGGAGCCACGGCTTCCGGCCATCGCTCCGCCGAGGAGCAAAGAGGCGCCATGCACATCGTCGTCGGAGTAGACGCAGGTTCCGCCGCTCGGAGCGCCTTGTGCTGGGCCTACGGGTTCGCGCAACGCCACGACGCAGACCTCGAGGTCGTCACTGCGTACCGCCCGGTGCTCGGCACCGCCGCGCCGGCTGGCCCAGTTGTCCTAGAGCCTGAGCTCCTTGAGGAGTCCGCCCGTGCGACCCAGGAGCGCGTCGTGCACGAAGAGCTCGCCCTCGACGCACTCGACACCAGGATCAACCGGGTCGTGGTGCCGGGCGACCCCGCGAGTGCCCTGGTCGAGCGGGCCCGGGATGCGCATCTCCTCGTGGTCGGGCGACGAGCCGGTCGTCTGCACCGGATGCTTCGGGGATCCACCAGCACGAGTTGCGCCAACCATGCGAGCTGTCCCGTGGTCATCATCCGCGCTCCCGCCCGGATGTCGTCGCACCCCGATCTGACTACTTTGCTCGCACCCGAGAACGAGCTCCACGTCATCGGCGAACGCCGACCGGCCACGACCGATCGCAGGCACCGGCGGTGACGGGCGCGGTGAGCCGACGGGGTCTGGCCGTGGTGCTCACCGCGATCTTCGCCATCACCCTGAGCGCATGCGGGGGTGGAGGCGGCGGAGCAGCCAGCAGTTCAACCCCGACCAACAAGCCCGTTGCCGCGAACGCGCGCGTCATTCCCGTGACGGCGCGGTCCTTCGCGTTCGATCCCGACTCGATCGTCGTTCGCGCCGGCGAGAACGTCGCCATCCAGCTGCACGCGCTGGACGCGTACCACACGTTCACCGTCGAGGGGATCGGGACGATCGTCAGCGCCAATGCCGGGTCCACTCGCACCGGAGGCCTTCGACTCGACCGACCTGGTCGTTACACGTTCTTCTGCAGCGTTCCGGGCCATCGCGCTGCAGGGATGCAGGGCACCATCAACGTCACGCCATGACGCCCGGCGGCGTGGCGCGCGCCCGCGATCGGCGGACATGGCGACAGGAGGTGTTGCACCGAGATGCTCATCACCGTCGTTGTCCTCGCACTCGGGCTCCTCGCAACCGTCGCCATCATCGCGATGCCGCACCGCAACACGACCACTGGCCGTCTCAGCCGAACCACTCCCCGCCAGGACCACCAAGCCGCCGCGGAACAGCCCCAGCCTCGGGCACCGGCATCCACCAGCGAACACGATGAAGCGCGAACGCGGGCTGAGCAAGCGCTCGTTCCCCAGGCTGTCCAACCTGCAACACACGAAGTCACTCCCCCTGCCCGCCGAGCGCCGGATGACGAAGCGCTCGGCGTCACCCGACGACAGTTCTTCAACCGCTCGATCCTCTTCGGTATCGGACTCGGGGTCACGACGTTCGGCGCGTCCACCATCGCCTTCCTGTGGCCAGCAGCGGCCAAGGGCGGCTTCGGCGGCAAGATCAACGTCGGCTCGACATCAGACGCGCAGACCCAGTTCACGAAGAAGGAGCCCTTCTACAACGCGGCCGCGAAGACCTACATGGTGCCCTATCCGAAGGAGGACATCCCGAAGGCCGAAAAGATCGCCGCGTACACGGCTCCGATCATCGCGGGCATGAGGGCCGAGTACGTCGCCCTGTACCAACGCTGCGTGCATCTCGGGTGCCGCGTCCCCTGGTGCGACAGCTCCCAGTGGTTCGAATGCCCCTGCCACGGGTCGAAGTACAACCGTGTCGGCGAAAAGCAGGGCGGCCCCGCACCCCGTGGTCTCGATCGCTTCGTGTTCGAGATCGCCGCCGGCAACATCATCGTCGACACCGGCAATCTCGTCCTTGGCCCACCAATAGGCACCAACACGACCAGCCAAGCCGCCGAAGGACCACCGTGCGTCTGACGAGTCAGCCCCTCCAGCAGCGGGAACGTCATCGCGACGCCGATGCCACCTCGGACGAGCATCGTCGGCTTCGTAGCCAAGGGCGAAATTGCATCCGACCAATACCAACAGCGTCTCGTGCCGGCGATCGAGCACGCACTCGCGGGCACACGACAAGATCCGTCTCTTCCACGTTCTCGGGGGTGACTTCACCAGCTATAGCGGCGGTGCAATGTCGGAATACGGGAAGGCCGGCACGGAACTCGTCACGCGATGGGAGCGAATCGCGGTCATGTCGAACCACCTTGGTGGTGGAGGACGACGGCCACACGCCCTGACGCGCATGGCGTTGGAAGAGGAAGGTTACGCGGTCGCGGAGGCTGGCTGCGCCGATGCCGCGATCGCCTCGTTCGAGGCAGGACCCGCGGCCCTCGTGCTGGTGGACCTGATGCTTACGGGCATGAGTGGGCTCGGAGCTCTGCCTCGGCCTTCGGGCGCGCGCAGCGACGGTCCGATCATCGTCGTGACCGCCAAGACTGATCGAACACCGCTGCGAGGGGAGATCGACCGGGCGCTTTCCGTCGTCGACGCGGGTCTCGAACTCCTCACCCCGGCTTTGCAGCGCCCGCGCGGTGCAAATTGACTGAGTCGGTGCCCGGTTGCGCGTGACGGCCCGCTGCCGAGAACGCGAGCGATCTTGGCGATATTGGGGCGCGCCGATGAGGACGCGAGCAGGTGTCGCTGCGCTCGATCAGACTGGGGATGCTCGCGGGCGGGATGTCATGTGCTGGCGGATTGCAGTCGGGACGGCGTCCCGGTCGGGCGCGCCTTCGATGCCCTGGTCCGTGGGGTAGCGGCGGCAGCAGGGACCGGCGGGCGTGGCGTCGGGAAGCAGGTCGCGGCGGTCTACGAGGATGGTGGGCGAGCCGGGGAAGTCGGCGGGCGCCTGATCGGCTGCCATGCCAATGAGTCCTATCCCCTCGGGGTCGAGGCCAAGGATGTGCATCGCATCCCGGAGCCGGTCGAGAGCAGTGTTCCAGTGGGGGCACTCGTCGAGATGCACGATCGCAACGTCCAACGGATGTCATCCCTCGGTGTGTGCTCGCGTGTCGAGGGCGTCAATCGGAGCGAAGAGCGGGCACGCGATCTGGTCATCTCGACGAAGGACCGCGTTCGAGACGGCGAAGAGCTCACAACCGGCATAGCCACGAGCCGCGGCCAGCAGCATGGACGTCCCATAGAAGAGGAGCGCCGCAATGGGGAGGAACACGAACGCTAGGACACCGATGCTGCAGTTGACGCATTGACCCTCCAGCCCGTCAGGCGCACCGGGGTGCGACGGCGCCCTCGGGCCAGGATCACCGCGAGTGTGACGAGCGGTGCGGCGATCCAGCCAAGCAGCACGTCGCTCAGGCGACACCAACCATGCCCGCTCCGACGATCATGACAACACCGACGACGAGCCGCGCCGCGGTGCCGCGACGACGACCGATCCCACGAGTGACGATCGTCCCGTGGCGCATGGTCACCTCCCTGGCTGAAAGGTCCCTTGGAGAATAAACCTTCCAGTACGGTGGAAGGTCAAGAGGATCCGCGGTGTCGTTGCCGCGGTCCGAGGAGCGAGTGGCTATGCGCATCGGGGACGTGGCGGAGGCGGCCGGCGTGTCAACCAAGACGATCCGCTATTACGAAGGCATCGGCGTCCTTGCCGAACCCACCCGCACCCCTTCGGGGTATCGCGATTATCGGCCCGAGGCGCTCGAGATCCTTCGCTTCGTACGCGTGGCCCAAGCAGTCGGCCTGACCCTGGGGGAGATCCGCGAGATCCTGGCGTATCGAGATCGCGGCGTGACCCCGTGCACGCACGTGGTCACACTGCTACGACACCGCGCTCAGGAGATCGACGATCAGCTCCGTGAGCTCGAGGTCATGCGCGCCGAACTGCTTCGATTGGAACGTCGAGCGCGCGCCCTGCGGCCTGAGAACTGCGCTCCGTCGCAAATCTGCCATGTCATCCCCCGCCCGTGACGGTTCTCCCGATGGTCAGCAGATGTTGACGCGAAAGCGGTCGTCAGACGGCCCGTCGCGCGTGCACCTCCGCCCTTAGCAGCAAGCACGGACGCGCTCGCCGGGAGCGCGCTCACCCGGTGCTACGCCGGTGATCTCGACGGGCCGCCCTCGAAGCGCTTCGACTCCTCGCCGAGCGGCGAGCGCCACCGTGGCGCGCAACTCAACCGGCTCGACGACGCGCTCACGGTATGGACGCGTAAGTACAAACAACTCGCCTTCGTACGTCATTTCGAGGGTGAGATCACTGCCGAGATGGAGGACACGGTGCTCCGGGTCATCGCCGAGTACGAGGGCCGGCCGTTCCCCCGCACGGCCCATCTCGTCGGGAAATGGCTGTCGGGGCGACTGCGCCACGAAGCGTCCGAGCAGGCCGTGTACTGCGCCGAGCTACTCGCGATCACCTACACGCGGATGGGACTCCTCGATGCGCGAACGCCGGCGAACTGGTTCGATCCCGGGAGGTTCTGGAGTGGCGATCGGCTCGACCTGACTGACGGCGCTGCCCTCGGTGCAGAGATCGCGGTCACGGTCGCCGACTGAACGCCGACACCCTCATGGTCGAGAGAAGCCGGACTTCCTCACGGCAGTCGTCATTCGGTGGTCGCCGAGATGCGCTCCCACGGGCATTCTGTGTTCGGGCCCGAGGGTAGCTCGCGGCCGCGGGCGCTCGTCGGGTTCGACCATTGCAGGAGGGAAGCGATGGCTGTGGCCACTGACGGGCAGCCGGCCACTCCGGGTCGTCCGGTGAGCTCGTGGATCCAGGCTCGACTCGAGTGGACCGATCGCATGCAGCAACGCCGTCGCGGCCTGTCGTTCGCCGTGGCCGTCTTCCTGCGCTACTGGGAGGATCGCGGTCGGCAGTATGGCGCGCTGCTCTCGTACTACGGGTTCATCTCGCTGTTCCCGCTGCTGCTCGTACTCGTCACCGTGCTGGGGATCGTGCTCGATGACGACCCCGAGCTGCGGAACCGCATACTCGACACGGTCTACGCGACGATCCCTGTCGTCGGTGCGCAGCTCCGTCAGAGCACTACGAGCCTGAACTCGAGCGGTCTCGTCCTGCTCGCAGGTCTGCTGGTTTCGTTGTGGTCGGGGCTTGCGGTCGTGAAGCATGCCCAGGACGTATTGAACCTGCAATGGGCGGTGCCGAGGTTCGAGCGACCCGGGTTCGTGCTCAGGAGCGTCCGTGCGCTGGGCGCGCTCGCCGTTGTCGGCGTGGGCATCGTCGTTGCCACCGCGGCGACGAGTCTCGCCGCCTTCCTTCCCGACCTTCCGTTTGCCGGTCGCATCGGTGGAGCGATCGTCGCGATCGTCCTCAACATCGTCGTCCTGACGACGTCCTACCGCGTGCTCGTGCACGCCGACGTCGGGTGGCGTGCGCTCATACCGGGCGGGATCGGCGGCGGCATCGCGCTGTGGGCTCTGCAGCTCATCGGCGCCACCTATGTGACTCGAGTGATCGTGGGAGCGAGCGACGTGTACGGCGCATTCGCGACGATGTTCGGCCTCCTCGTCTGGATCGCCCTCCTCGCACGCGTCACTCTGCTCGCGAGCGAGGTCAACGTGGTCCGCGCCAAACGTCTGTGGCCCCGAAGCCTGCGCGCGACGCCGCCCACGGACGCTGACCGTCGTGCCCTCGAAGCCACCATGCGTCGGGAGGTGTACCAAGACCCGGTGCTGCTCGATTCCAGCGGTCCGATACCGACCGATCTCGAACGCGTCACACCAACAGCCGACGAGGACCGCCCGGCACGCGATTGACGAAGTCGCCGTCCACCGCTCGTCCGCTCTCCATCAGCACCCGAGGACCCTCGGAACGTCTCACGACCTCCGGCTCACGGCCGAGTGCGTGATGTGATGCCCCAGGTGCCGGACGTTGATTCGCCGGGCGCGAGCGAGATGACCGCCGTGTTGGTACGGAAGGCATTCGGTGGGCAGGTCATCGGTTCGACGGCCAGGGCTCGTCGTGCGACGTCGGGGAGTGGATCGCCGGTGAAGAGCATGAGATACGGATAGCTTCGATCGACCCAGAGTGTGGTCCCTTCGTCCCGTTGTTCTTCGCGCAGCTCGACCCGCGCGTCACCGTCCGCATCGCGGTCGAGGCCGGTGAAGCAGTGGTCCAGGATGGTGCCGCCGATGGATCGCGGCCGACGAAAGTCGAAGGGAGTTCCTTCCACACTGACAACTTCGCTTGGAAGGCCTCGCGAATCGCTGTGCAACACCATTGCCGCGGGCACTCGGAGCGTCAGGGTGTCGACCGTTCCTCCGAGGGTGAGGTACGGATGCGCGCCGCTGCCGTAGGGGCAGGCGTCCCCGCCCGTGTTCAGCGCGGTTGTTCGCACGGCGAGGCCGTCGTCCGACAGCGTGTACTCGACGGTGAGCACGAGCGAGAATGGGTAGCCGGGTCGGGGATGGAGGTGATGCTCCAGGGCGATACGGTCGGGCTGCCGGTCTCGGACGGTCCAGGCGTCCCAGCGGACGAGCCCGTGGATCGCGTTGTGCGCTTCGGGTTCGTCGAGCGGGACTTGGTGTCGTTGACCGCCGAAGTCGTAGGTGCCGTCCTCGAGGCGGTTCGGCCAGGGTGCGAGGATCTGCCCGCGGCCTGAGGGGCACATCTCGTCGCGGTCGTAGCCGTCGATGGCGTCGCGGCCGTCGACGCTGTACGAGCGGAGCCCCGCGCCGACCTCGGTGATCTCGGCACGATGGGTCCCGAAGGTGATCTCGTACTGCTCGCCTGAGGGCGACGCGGGCTGGTGGGTCATCTCGGGACGAGTCGTGCCGAGGCGCTCAGGGCCGGTTGGTCATCTCGGCGAGGATCTCGGGCACCATGATGCGTGCGGCGGCCTCGATGAGGGCGAGGTGTGAGAACGCCTGGGGGAAGTTTCCGAGGTGCCGGCCGGTGTCGACGTCGAATTCCTCGGCGTAGAGCCCGAGCGGTGACGCGATTCGCAGGAGCCGTTCCATGAGGTCACGTGCTTCTTGGAGTTGCCCGACGACGGCGAGCGCGGAGACGAGCCAGAACGAGCAGATCAGGAAGGTGCCTTCCTTGCCCGCGAACCCGGTATCGGTCTCGTCGGTGCGGTAGCGCAGCACGAATCCGTTCTCGGTCAGGTCGGTGGCGACCGCGTTGACGGTGGCGCGCAGTCGGTCGTCGTCGGAAGGAAGGAAGCCGAAGATGGCGGCGAGCAACACCGAGGCATCGAGTGCATCGGTCGCGTAGTGCTGGCGGAGGACGCCCTGGTCGGTGGTCCCGTTGGTGAGGATGTCGTCGCGGATCTCCTGGGCGGTCGCGCGCCATTGCTCGGTGCGCTGGCTGTCGCCGCGGATCTCGGCGAGGCTGGCGGCCCGGTCGAGCGCGACCCAGCACATGAGCTTCGACGAGACGTAGTGCTGTGGTGCACCGCGCGCTTCCCAGATGCCCTGGTCGGGCTCGCGCCAGACCTTGGTGGCGCACTCGGCCTGCGATTCGACGATCGGCCACAGGCGACGCGGAAGCCGGTTCGAGTGGCGGGTGTGGAGGAGGATCGAGTCGAGCACGGCGCCGAACACGTCGTTCTGACGTTGGTCGAACGCGCCGTTGCCGATTCGTACCGGGCGAGCGCCGGCGTAACCAGAGAGATCGTCGAGGGTCGACTCGGTGAGATCGCGACGTCCGTCGATCCCGTACATGATCTGGAGCGATCCGTCCTCGGTTGCCTCGATGTCGGCGATGAACTGCATGAACTCGTCGGCTTCCCAGTCGAGCGTCAAGAAGTGAAGCGCCTGCAGGGTGAAGGTCGAGTCACGCATCCAGGTGTAGCGGTAGTCCCAGTTCCGCTCGCCCCCGGGCGTCTCGGGCAGCGACGTCGTGAGCGCGGCAACGGTGGCGCCGGTCGGCATGTAGGTGAGGCCCTTGATGGTGAGGGCGGACCGTTGGATCGGATCGCGCCAACGGTGATCCGGGATCCGGGCGCGTCCGATCCAGGCACGCCAGAACCGGATCGTCCGGTCGATCCGAGCATTGGCATCGTCGGCGTCGGCCGGCGCCGCGAGGTCATGGGCCCACGACAGGGCGCAGTACGCCTTGTCGCCCGCTTCGAGCATGTGTCGGGCGCGAACGCGGTTGCCCTCGATCCCGAGCGCGAGGTCCGATTGCAGGCGCAGCGTCACGCCATCAGAGGACGTATCGGCGGCGCGGTGGCCGCCATCGACGAGCGTCCATGCAGCGGGGGTCCGGCCGTAGTCGAAGGCCGGCTCGCAGACCAGTTCGATCTCCACGCGCCCGTCGATGCATTCGACGGTCCTGACGAGTGTGTGCTCGGCGTCGTCGTCGGCCGGTGGCCGGGTGTGCGGTGTGACCAGATCGTCGCGGTCGCCGGGTCCCATCGTGAGCGCGTCGCGCACGACGGCCCAGCCGGCAGGGGTCTTCCACGTGGTGACGAGCACGTTGGTGCCCGGTTCGTGGTCGTGTGCCGTGGGATGACTGATGTTGAACGGGCCGAACCGGAAGAACCCGGCTTCGCGGTCGAGGATGCTGCCGAAGACGCTCTGCGAGTCGAAGGCGGGGATGCAGAGCCAGTCGATCGCGCCGTCGGGGGCGATCAGGGCGCCGGTGTGGCAGTTGGAGATGAACGCGTAGTCGGCGATCGGTGGGAAGGGCGAGGGCGCGGCGGCGCTCTGCGGCTCACCGGAGGGTGCGTTCATTGCGTGATCCAGGGGTCACGCCAGCGGCCGTGACCGGCCACCAGCCCCGACGCGGCGTCGGGCCCCCAGGAGCCGGGCACGTAGGAGTGCACGGGTGGCGGCGCGTCGAGCAACGGCTGCATGATCCGCCACTGTTCCTCCACCATGTCCTGGCGCGTGAATCGCACGGTCTGGCCGACCATCGCGGCGTGGAGGAGCACCTCGTAGGGGGTGGCGCCCTCGCCGCCTTGCTCGGCGAACTCCATGTCGAGCTGGATCGGTCTGGCGGTGCGGGATTCGGCCTGCCGCGCTTCGAGCTCGAGGCGAATCCCGGTGGAGGGATCGAGCTTGATGACCAGCTGGTCCGGTTCCGACGACGCGTCGCGCAGGCCGAAGCCGAGATTCGGTGGCTTCTTGAACACGAGCCGCACCTCCGTCTGGGTGACGGGCAGCCGCTTGCCGGTGCGGATGAAGAACGGGACGCCCGACCAGCGCCAGTTCTCGATGTTCAGCCGCAGCGCCGCGAAGGTCTCGGTCGTCGAGCCGGCGGCGACGCCGTCGATCGACTGGTAGCCGTCGTACTGGCCGCGCACGTAGTGCGCCGGGTCGGCGGTGACGACCGCCTTGAACAACGCGGTCTGAGCATCCTTGAGGGTCTGGGGATCTCCGCCCGCGGGCGCCTCCATCGCCGCGGCCGCGACGACCTGCATGAGGTGGTTCACCACCACGTCGCGGAGGGCGCCGACGGGATCGTAGAAGTGACCGCGGTCCTCGACGCCGAAGTCCTCCGCCATCGTGATCTGCACGCTCTCGACGTAGTTGCGGTTCCACACCGGCTCGAGCATCGTGTTGCCGAACCGGATGTACAGGGCCTCTTCGAGTCCCATCTTGCCGAGGTAGTGGTCGATGCGCAGGAGCTGCGATTCATCGATGTACTGGTGCAACTCCTGGGCGAGTGCCTTCGCGGAGGCGAGATCGTGCCCGAAGGGCTTCTCGACCACCACCCGGGCATGCTCGGTGAGCCCGGCACCGGCGAGGCCCTTGACCACCGTCCCGAACAGGAACGGCGGGATCTCCAGGTAGAACACGGGCTGCTGTGCACCCTTGATCGCCGCGCCGACGCGACCGTAGGTGGCGTCGTCGCCGAAGTCTCCCGCGACGTAGCTGAACCGGCTGGTCAGGCGGGAGAAGGTGTCTTCGTCGAGCTGCTCCCCGGTCCCGATGATCGAGGTCCGGGCTCGGTCGACCAGCTGGTCGACGCTCCAGTCGTCAGCGGCAACGCCGACGATCGGGCAGTCGAGCAGCTTGCGTTGCTCGAGTCGGTACAACGAGCGGAAGGTCATGACCTTCGCCAGGTCCCCCGTGATGCCGAAGATCACGAAGACGTCGCAGCTGGTTGGTTCAGCCATGGTGGGGTTCCCTACTTCAGACGGTCGGTCAGGTGCTCGCCGACGCGTATGGCGTTCGCGATCGCGGTCAGGGCCGGGTTCACTGCACCGATGCTGGGGAAGAAGCTCGTGTCGACCACGTACAGGTTGTCGACCTCGTGGGTCTTGCAGTGCTGGTCGAGCACCGAGGTTGCGGGGTCGCTCCCGAAACGGCACGTGCCGGCCTGGTGCGCACAGCCGGCGACGGGGATGTTCATGTCCATGTAGAAGTTCTTGTCGAGCACGTGGTGTTGCGCCAGCCCGACGTGGTTCAGGATCTGCTTGAGCTCGTGGTAGAGGCGGTCGGCTTCGTCGTCGTTGGTCGAGTGGTAAGCGAGGCGGACGTTCGCGTCGGTGTCGAGGGTGACGCGATTCTCGGGCTTCGGGAGGTCTTCGGTGGTGAGCCAGAAGTCGACGGCATGCTCGGCGGTGTCGGCCAGGGTCCATCGCGGCGCCAGCTTCGTGAGCTTGGGCTCCTCGCCCTTCATCGCCGCCGCATTCGACTTGCCGACCATCTGGATGTTGCCCACCGGCCAGTCGTAGCCGTCGGCGCCGAGGTAGAAGTCGTTGATGGCGAGGGTCTTCTGGAACACCGTCTCGTTGAGCTCCTTCGACAGCGCAACGACTGCTTTGCTGTTGTGGAACATGTAGTTCCGGCCGACCTGATCGGAGCCGTTGGCGAGGCCGTTCGGATGGTGGTCGTTCGCCGAGCGCAAGAGGATCTTGGCGCTGTTCGCGGCGCCGGCCGACACCACCACCACGTCGGCGCTGTACTGCTCTTCGTCTCCTCCTCGCGCGACCACCACGTTGGTGACCGAGCGACCGGACGGGTCGGTCTCGAGCCGCGTCACCTCGGCGTCGACGAGGAGGGTCACGTTGGGCAACCCGAGCACCGGTCGTACCGCGATCGTCTCCGCGTCGGACTTGGCGTGGACGAGGCAGGGATACCCGTCGCACCAGGTGCACCGGATGCAGGTGCTGCGCGCCCGGTCGGCTTCGTCGAGCAGGATCCCGCACGGCGCATGGAACGGGTGGTAGCCGCCGAGTTGGAGGTCGTCGACGAGTTGCTGGATGCGAGGCTCGTGCGACACCGCCGGCCACGGGTACTGCTTGCTCCAGTGTCCCTCGGTCGGGTCTTCGCCATGGTTGCCGTGCACCTCGTAGAGCCACTCGGCCTTCGTGTAGTAGGGCTCGAAGTCGTCGTACGACAGCGGCCAGGCCGGGGACAGCCCGTCGACGTGCTGCAGCTCGCCGAAGTCCTGGGGTCGGAGCCGGTACAGCGCCGCGCCGTACATCTTCGTCGCGCCTCCGACGAAGTAGTGCACCTGCGGTTGGAACGCGGTGCCGTCGGCGTCGTACCACGTGTCGGCCGAGATGTAGCGCCCGTCGACGAACACCGGGTCGGGATCCCAGTTCGCCATCTCGCGCGGCAGGAAGTTGCCCCGTTCGAGCAACAGGATGCGCTTCCCGGAGGGAGCCAGCGTGTGCGCCAGTGTCCCACCACCCGCGCCGGTCCCGATGATGATCACGTCGTAGCGCTCCGGCATGTGTCCGGCCTCTCACCTGATGACGTGAACCACGTCGGACACTCGCATCTTGTCAGCCGACGCTGAGCACGACAAGATGACGCGGAGCGCGCACGTCGACATGAACACCCGGTAAACGGCCTTCGACGTCGCGCGTACGCATGGAGGACGGGTGACCCATCACGTGGTCGTCGTGGGTGGAGGGTTCGGCGGGTTGCCTGCGGCGCGCTTCCTCGGCCACGTCGAGGGCGTCGAGGTCACGCTGGTCGACCGACGCAACCACCATCTCTTCCAGCCGCTGCTGTACCAGGTCGCGACCGGCATGCTCTCGCCCGGCGACATCGCGCCGCCGCTCCGACACGTGCTGCGCCGCCTCCCGCGCGTCGCGGTCGAGCTCGTCGAGGTCGACGGGTTCGATCTCGAACGCCGCGTCGTCCATGCGGTCCGGCCTCCCAGCGGGGAGCGCGTCGAGCTCTCCTACGACACCCTGATCGTCGCCGCGGGGGCCGGTCAGTCTTATTTCGGCCACGACGAGTTCGCGCTCTACGCGCCCGGCATGAAGACGATCGACGACGCCATGGAGCTGCGGCGCCGCATCCTGGGCGCGCTCGAGCTCGCCGAGACGGCCACCACTCCCGAGGAACGGCGGGAATGGCTCACCATCGTCGTCGTGGGCGCCGGTCCCACCGGCGTCGAGATCGCGGGGCAGATCCGCGAGCTGGCCGTGCGGAGCCTGCAGCGCGAGTTCACGTCGTTCGATCCGGCGTCGGTGCGGGTGGTGCTCGTCGACGGCGGCAAGGAGCCCCTCGCTACGTTCGGCGACCAGCTCTCGGCCGCCGCCGCCCGCGAGCTGCGACATCTCGGCGTGGAACTGCGCATGAACGCCCGCGTGACCCATGTCGACGGACGCGGCGTCGACGTCGAGACGAAGGGCGGCACCGAGCGTATCGTCGCCCGGACCGTGGTCTGGGCCGCGGGGGTCCACGCGTCGCCGCTCGCCGCCGAGCTCGCCGCCGCCACCGGCGCGCCGGTCGACCGCGCCGGGCGGATCGCCGTGTTGCCCGACCTCACCCTCCCCGGGCATCCCGAGGTCTTCGCGGTGGGCGACATGGTCACCTACGAGAACCTCCCCGGCGTCGCGGAGGTCGCCATGCAAGGGGGGCTCCACGCCGCGAACACGATCAGGCGCCGTCTCCACGGCGACACTCGATCCGTGCCGTACCGCTACCGAGATCTCGGGAGCGTGGCCACGATCGGACGGTTCCGTGCGGTCTGCAGCGTCCGCGGGATTCGACTCAGCGGGTTCCCTGCGTGGATCGTCTGGCTGTTCGTCCACATTTCGTTCCTGAACGGCTTCGGGAATCGCTTCACGACCCTTCGCCGATGGATGACGTCGATGCTCGGACGCGCCCGACCGGAACGCGTCTTCAGCGTCGCGCACACCGGCGGCGACCTGAGCACCCCCGCTTCCGTCCGTGCCGTCGTGCAGCCCACCCAGTTTCCGGCGCAGGGTGCGCCCGACGATCACGCATGATGGTGCTTCCGTTCGCCGTCGACCCGGTGCCGTGGGCACGCGCGCAGATGGCGTTCACGCTCGGCTTCCACATCATCCTGGTCCCGCTCGGGGTGTCGTGGGCGTTCATGACTCTCGTGGCGAACCATCGCGGCATCAAGAAGAACGATGCCGACGCGTTGTTGCTCGCCCAACGGTGGTCCAAGTACATGGCGGTGACGTTCGCGGTGGGCGCGGTCACCGGGACGGTCCTCACCTTCGAGTTCGGGTTGCTGTGGCCGAACTTCATGGGCAAGTTCGGCGCCGCGTTCGGGATCCCGTTCGCGATCGAAGGGCTCTTCTTCTTCGCCGAGGCGATCTTCATCGCGATCTACATCTACGGCTGGAAGCGTCTGAAGCCGTGGCCCCACTTCTGGACCGGCGTCCCGATCGTGATCGCCGGCATCGGGGGCGTGGCGTCGGTGGTCGCGGCGAACTCGTGGATGAACGAGCCCGGCGGGTTCGATCTCAACTCGGCCGGCAAGGTCGTCAACGTCGATCCGATCGCGGTGATCTTCAACAACGCGATGCCGTACGAGACCGTCCACATGCTCGTCGCCGCATACCTCGTCGGCGGCTTCCTCGTTGCCTCGGTGTACGCGGGCGCCTACCTGCGCGGCCGTCGCGATCGCTATCACCGGCTCGGCTTCATCATCCCGTTCACCGTCGCCGCCATCGCCGCCCCGATCCAGATGTTCGTGGGTGACCAGGTGGCGCGGTGGGTGTACAACAACGAGCCGGTGAAGTTCGCCGCCATCGAGCTCGTCCCCAAGACGTCCAGCGACGTGCCCGAGACGATCCTCGGGCATCTGAACTCCAAGGGGCAAGAGGTCGGCGGGTTCGCGATCCCCGGGCTGGCGTCGTGGCTCTCCGATCCTGCGACGGGGACGTCCACGGTCGTGAATGGGCTCGACTCGGTGCCCGCCAGCGAGCGACCGACCGACGCCGAAGTGAACATCGTGCACCTGGCCTGGGACGTCATGGTGGGGATGGCGACGCTCCTGTTCCTCCTCTCCGCGTGGTACGCGTTGTCGTGGCTCTTCCGGCGCGACAACCCGAAGCTGAAGCTGTTCTGGTGGCTCGCGGCGGCCGCAGGCGTCGGGTCGATCCTGGCGCTCGAGTCCGGTTGGGTCGTCACCGAGGTCGGTCGCCAACCCTGGATCGTCTTCGACTACTACAAGGTGAAACAAGCGGCGACGCCCAACCAAGGCGTGTGGGCGACGTTCGTGATCATCGCGGTGGTCTACGTCGGTGTCGGCGTGACGCTGGTGCTGATCCTGCGGCGGATGAGCCGGCGCTGGCGCGAGCAGCCCGCGCTGGCGGAGACCGAGGTGCCGTACGGCCCGCGGGAACCGATCGCGGTCGGCTCGGCGGTGGACGAGCAGGAGCCGGTCGGATGACCGACGCGGTGGCGGTGGTGCTGATGGTCGGCATCGTCGCCTACGCGGTGTTCGGTGGTGCCGACTTCGGCGCCGGCTTCTGGGACCTCACCGCCGGCGGTGCCGCGCGCGGTGAGCGTCCCCGCGCCGTCATCGCCCATTCGATCGGGCCGGTCTGGGAAGCCAACCACGTCTGGCTCATCTTCACGCTGGTCGTCCTCTGGACCGGCTTCCCCGAGGCGTTCGCATCGATCACCACGACGCTGTACGTGCCGCTCTCCCTCGCCGCGCTCGGCATCGTGTTCCGCGGTGCGAGCTTCGCGTTCCGCAAAGAGGTGACCCGTACCTCCTCGCGCCGCAACTTCGGCGTCGCATTCGCAACCTCGTCGGTCCTGGTGCCCTACTGCATGGGCGCCGTCGCCGGCGCGATCGCGTCCGGGCACGTGCCCGCCGGCGGGAAGGCCGGCGACCCGTGGTCGAGCTGGATCAACCCCACCTCGATCCTCGGCGGCGTCCTCGCCGTCACCGTCTGCGCGTACCTCGCCGCGGTCTACATGATCTGGGACGCGCAGCGGTTCGCCGGTGCCGACATGGTCGAGTACTTCCGGCGACGGGCCGTCGGCGCCGCGGTCGCCGCGGGAGTCGTCGCCTTCGCGGGGTTCTTCGTCCTCCACGACTACGCCAATTACGTCTTCGACGGGCTCACCTCACGTGCGCTCCCGCTCGTGATCATCTCGGCTGCGTGCGGGCTCGGCTCCCTCGTGCTCCTGGTGCGCGAGGAACATCGTGGCGCACGGGTGCTCGCGGCAGGCGCGGTGGCCACCGTCGTGGGAGCATGGGGCGTCGCGCAATGGCCCTACATCCTGCCCACGACCCTCAAGGTGTCCGCAGCCGCGGCTCCCGACCCGACCCTCACCACGATCCTCGTCGTGTTCGGCGTCGCCGCCGCCGTCATTCTGCCTTCGCTCGGATTCCTCTACGTCTTGGACCAGAAGAGCTTGCTCGACGTCGATGCCCAACAATCAGGACCGAGGCTCGGGGAGGTGAGTGATGCATAACCCCGACACGTCGGTGAGCAACGAACCCTCGGCCGCACCGGCGCGAGCAGGGTTGGTGCTGATCTCGCTCATCCTGGTCGCCGCCGTCGCCAACCTGAACCTCGCGGTCGCCAACGTCGCACTGCCCGAAATCGGGAAGGACTTCGACTCTTCGCAGACCGTCCTCGACCTCATCGCGGTCGGATACTCCCTCGGGCTGGCGGCATCCGTGCTCTGGCTCGGCGCGCTGGGTGACCGATTCGGACGCAAGACGATGCTCGTCCTCGGCGTCTCGCTGTCGGTGCCCGCATGCCTCCTCGCGGCATGGGCCCCGTCGGACACCGTGCTCTTCATCGCTCGCCTCGTCGGCGGCATCTCCGCCGGCATGGCCTATCCCACGACGCTGGCGCTCATCACCGCGCTGTGGTCAGGGCAACCACGAACCCGATCGATCGCGCTCTGGTCCGCGATCGGAGGTGCCATCGCCGCTCTCGGGCCACTCGTCGCCGGCGCGCTGCTCGAGCACTTCTGGTGGGGCTCGGTCTTCCTGGTCACGCTGCCGCTGGCCGCGGTCGCGCTCGTCCTCGCCCTCGCCTTTGTTCCGAGCCACGTCAACGAGACCACCGACCCCGTCGACAACCTCGGAGGGATCCTGTCCGTCGTGCTCGTCGGTGCACTCATCCTCGCCATCAACTTCGCGCCGGTCCCCAACAAGGGAAGCCTGGCGATCGGGCTCGGGCTCGTCGCCGTTGCCGCCGCACTGGCATTCGTCATCCGACAACGCCGTGCTCGAGTGCCGCTCTACGACCTCCACGTCGCGGGCCGTCGAACCTTCTGGGTTGCCGCATGCGCGGGGATCATCGTGTTCGGATCCCTCATGGGCGCCATGTTCATCGGCCAGCAGTACCTCCAGAACGTGCTCGGGTACGACACCCTCGACGCCGGACTCGCCATCCTCCCCGCGGCAGTGGGGATGGTGCTCATCGCACCCCGCTCCGCGAAGCTGATCGCCGCCAAAGGGTCGCGGTTCACGCTCCTCACCGGATACGTCTTCTGCTTCCTCGGCTTCCTCACCATGCTGATCCTCTGGAAGGAGGACATCGCGTACTGGAAGGTGGGCCTCGGATACGCGTTCATCGGCATCGGCGTGGGGTTCGCAGGAACACCCGCATCACACTCGCTCACCGGTTCCGTGCCCGTCGAGCGCGCCGGGATGGCGTCCGGCACCGCCGACCTCCAACGAGACCTCGGCGGGG
Source organism: uncultured Actinomycetes bacterium (assembly GCA_963819475.1). GTDB lineage: Bacteria > Actinomycetota > Acidimicrobiia > IMCC26256 > DASPTH01 > DASUAS01. Next base: position 370,668 of record CAWFWE010000004.1, on the reverse strand, counting down.
CCATCATGCAGTCCATCCTCGGTGCCCTCCTGACCGCCGGATACGCCGCCGCGGTCACCAAGGCGATCGCCGCATCACCCGACGCGTCCTCGATCACCCAGAGCACCCAGAACGCGCTCACGAAGTCGTTCTCGAGTGCGGCCAACTTCGCGCAACAACCCCAATACCAGCAGTACTCCAAGCAGATCGTCGCCGGCGCCAAGCAGTCCTTCGTCGACGGCCAGGATTGGGCCTACCTCGCCGGCATCATCGCGATTCTGGTGGGAGCGACGCTGGTCTTCGTCTTCTTCCCGAAGCACCATCACGAGGACGAGTTGCTCGCCACGTACCACGCCGAAGATCGCGCGGTGTTCCGCGGCCGCGCCGCAGCGGGGCAGGCCGGGTCCCAGCCCGTGTCATCCGAGGCGCCGTCCGGGACCCGCCACACCGCGCCACCCGATCTTGCACCCTTGGACGCCGACGCCACCCGACCGGACTAGCGACCTGCCGCTACGGGACGGTGGGCCCGTCGACCGCGTTGGAGTCGATGTTGAGGGTGACGCCGCCGTGAGCTTCGTCGTGCCCACCCGAGTATTGGTGCACGCGTTGGTGGTTGACCCAGAGCGAGTCGGACAGCGCGCAGGGTGCCCCGAATCCGAAGATGTTCGGCGAGTTGTTCCATGCTGCGATCCAGATCGCGTTGAGCGGCGTGAGGCTCGCATTGCCGGTCGCCGCGGCCTCGTCGAGGATCCCGGAGCAGAGGCTGCTGTAGAAGCCGGCGCGGTAGCCATGAGCATTCAGTGCCTGGACCCACCCGCCGACGAAGTTCTGGACCGCGGCGGTGCACTGACCGCCTCGCGGGTACGCCTCCATGTCGTAGTAGACCGGCGCCAGCCAGATGAACCCGAGCGCCTGCGCCGCGTTCGCCGCCGCGGCGCCCTGCGCGGCGCCGTCGGCGAACGCCTGACCCGGGTCGGAACTGATCTTCGTCGTGCCCCCGAGCGTGGTGCACGGCGCCTGCGGCCCCACCCAGATGGGCAGGAGTCGCCAGCCCTGGCCGGTGACCGTGCTCACCCACGATTTGGTCAGGTTCGGCTGCGAGCAGCCGCGGTTGGCGCCGCCGAGGTACACGCCGACGCTCGTGTACGGGGACGACTTCCACGCGGTCATCACGGAGGTGCTCGGCGCCGCACAGGTGTCGAAGCCCAACGACGGCGCCGACGACGGCGCCGGAGGGGGTGGAGGCGGGGGCGGTGGGGGCGGCGGCTTGCACGCCGCCAGCGCCACTGCGATCCCCACGACCACCAGGAGCAGGCCGCGCTTCATCGGGCCACCGCCCGGAACGACTGGAGGATCTGCTGGGCGGTGCTGTCGGAATCCTGGTACGTGAGGGTGGCGCTCACACCCGCGGTCGGGAACGTGGCCTCGACCTCATTGGTCACGGTCCCCCCGTCAGCCACCTGAGCCTGCAGGCCGTTCACCGACGTGGCCGTGACTTCGGCGGATGCTGCGCCCATCTGTGGCGTCGACCCGTCGATCGGCTCGACGAGCACGGCTTCGGCCCGGCCGATCACCGTCGCCGGGCAGGACATGTCGGCGCCCGGGTGACCGAGATAGACCGCATGCTGGTCGAACCGCACGCACGTGGTCGGGTCGGCCGCGAGGTCGTACACCGGCCAGCCGGCCGGGACGTCGAACTCGACCCCGTGGTACGAGACCGTGCGAACGCCGTTCGCGTCCACGACGCTGTCGGCTGCGTGCACCGCGCTCGTACCGCGCGTGCCGCTGCGCACGCTGCTGTCACTGCTGTTGGCGCCGCACCCATAGGCGATGAGCAGCGCCGCGGCCGCCATCGCGGCACTGAAGATTCTGCGGAACAAAGCCTGCCTCCGGGGTTCTCTCGTGAAGGGTTCCGCCCGCTTCACGCCGCACGATGCCTACTCGACGCCGCTCTCTGCCCCGCATCAGAGTTCGGCACCTCGCCGGGTGTCCTTGACCGCGTTCGGTGGTGCCGCCTCGCCGTGCCCGCTGCCCGCGGGGCCCGGTCATGACGTGGAGGTCGCCCCAAGGTGGAGCACGTTCACGTCGCGCGCAGCGTAGCTCCGCGTCCCCGGGCGCCGCCGGGCGGGGTCCGGGCCCAGGGTGATTCCGCAGCGTGTGGGCGAGTTGCCCCGGTCGCTGCTGACAACATCTGGTTTCAGGCGACCGCGACGCCCTCGAACGCGGCGGCCTTCACGCCGCGCCGGGCCAGCTCGGCGAGGAACGCCACCGGCTCCACCACCGCGCCCAGGCCCATCGCGCCCGGTTCCGGTGCGGACGCGACCTTCGGCAGCGCGCCCGCGAGCCACGCACCGGTGACGCCGAGCACCGTGCCCGCGGCCACCCCGGTGCGCTCGATCACGCCGTACACCACCGAGGTGCGCGCGGTGCCCCGCCAGCCCCAGGCCTCCACTCGTACCGCGCCCCACTGGGCGCTGGGGTCGCGCCGCGCCGGCGGCACGAGGCGCCGGGTCGGCGGCAGACCGAGGCGGGACGTGATGCGCCCGGCACCGGGATTGGCGGCGACGAGCAGCTCGACACCCGTGGCGACCAGCTCGCATTCACGCGCCCCCACCGGATCGGGGTACCAGATGAGCTCGGCGTGCCGGTGCTTGTCGTGCACGAGCTCGCCGTCACGCCACTCGTGCGCGGGTTCCCGGAGCGCGCGCCGGGCTTCGCTCGCGGACTCCGATCCCGCGACTCCCCAACGCGCGACGTGCAGCTCGTCGACCGAGTCGAGCGCGCCCACCGCGTGGCGGGCGAGCACGTCGGCCAGACCGGGCGCGAGGCCGCACCCGGCTACGACACGCGTGCCGCGCGCCCGGGCGTCGGCGTCGAGGGCGACGAGCGCACCGAGGGTCGCGTCCCGGTCGGCGGACGAGGCGTACGGCACACCCGCGGCGACGGCGCGGCGGGCCAGCCCGGGATCGACGTCGCTGGGCAACGCCGACGCGATGGCGTCGATGCCGGGGGGAAGCGGATCGTCACGCCCCAACTGGAGGGGTTCGGCACCGTCGTGGAGGGCGCTGGCCACGTCGCGCGCGTGCTCGAGTCGGCGCGACGCGACGATGACGCGGTCGATACCGGGGGTGTCGATGAGCTGACGGGCAGTCCGGACCCCGACCTCGCCCAGACCGACGACGAGAACGGTGCTCACGCAGCCGGGCTCACCGGAAGTCGGGGCCCTGCAGCTCGCGCCAGCCACCGCCGCTGGTCGGCGGGACCGGGCCCTTGCTGCGCACGCGCACCACCACGGACACCAGGGCGGCGATCGCCGCCACGAGCAAGCCGCGCTGGAAGGCCTTCATGCGATTGGGAGTCTAACGACGCGGGCCCACACGGCCCAGAGGGGGTCACCGAAGTAGCCGGCCGGTTCCGGGGTCCGGCGTCGGACCACCGGCTCGTCCCACCCCCCCGCCTGCCGGAAGTACTCGGCCACGATCTCGCCGTGCTCCGCATCCGACGACATCAGCCACCCGCGGACGGCCTTGGTTGGGAAGCAGCGGTTGGAAAACGTGCACACGAACGGGCCGCCCGGACGCACGACCCGGGCCACGTCGGCGAACACCTCGATCGGGCGCACCAGGTAGTCGACCGACACGCAGCACACGGCCGCGTCGAAGGAGGCGTCGGCGAACGGCAGGACCGGGTCCGAGTTGAGGTCGTGGACAACCGACTCTGTCGCCATCGGGTTGCGGGCGAGCTCCGCTCCGTTCATCCCGAGCACGGTGAGGTTCCGCGGTGCGCGCTCGAAGTGCGACACCCACGAGCTCATGAGGTCGAGCACGTCACCGTCGAGACCCAGCTCGGTGTACAGCGCACCGACGGCGGCGATCGCGCCGTCGTCGATGTGCGTGACGATGCGCGGCACGCGGTAGAAGGCGTCGTCGGAGCCCGCGTCGGCCCGGTCGAAGAAGCCGGGTGGGAACCGGTGGGCGCCGGTCATCTCCCTGCCCATCAACCCTCCCGACGTGGCCGCACGAAGAACCCGGTGCGGCGGTGGGGCCGGCTGGCATCGAAACCAGCGACCTCATCCCTTTTGCGAAGGACAACGTACGGTACCGGGCATGCTCGGCGGTGCACCGACGGCCCATCGCTGATCCTCGACGACCGTGGCCCTCAGTCCTAAGTTTGGCGGCACGCTCTTCGCGCACGACCGCGGGAAATCGAGAGTTCAGCGTGCATTCGCCACTGTGTGACCTCGTGGGCATCGAGGTCCCCTTCATCCAGGCTGGGATGAGCATCTTCACGTCGCCCGCGTTGGCCGCGTCGGTCTCTGAGGCTGGAGCGCTCGGCAGCCTCGGTGCATGGAACCGTCCTGCGGACCAGCTCCGCAGCGAGCTGGCCGAGCTCGACGACTTGACGGACCATTCGTTCGCCGTGAATCACGTCGTACCAGACCTCGACGCGGATGCCTTCGTCGCGACGCTCGAGCGGGCCCCAGCCGTGGTCTCGTTCGCGCTCGATGACGCTGGCGACCTCATGCGACGTGTGCACGATGCCGGTAGCCTGGTCATGCAACAGATCACGACCGTGTCGCAAGCAGAGGTCGCGGCCGAGCACGGAGCCGACCTGATCGTCGCCCAGGGCGGTGAAGCCGGTGGATACGGCGGCGTCGTGAGCACGCTGAGTCTGGTGCCGCAGGTCGTCGACGCGGTGCGTCCGGTTCCGGTCGTGGCCGCCGGCGGCATCGCCGATGGGCGAGGCATCGCGGCCGCGATGGTGCTCGGCGCCGCAGGCGTCAACCTCGGCAGTCGCTTCCTCGCATCCACCGAGGCCCCGGTCGACGAGCGCTGGAAGAAGGCTCTGGTCACCTACCCATCTGAAGACTGGGTCCAGGTCGAGTTCATCAACGCGCTGAACCCCAACCCCGGGACACTCGGGTACGGGACACGAGTGCGGCTCCTCCGCACCGAGTTCGTCCAGCGCTGGGAGGAACGAGCGAACGAGGTCGATGCCGACCCGACCCCGGCGCTGGCTGAACTCGCGGAGGCTGTCGCCGCGGGCAACCGAGAAGAACTCCTCGTCGTCGGCGGTCAGAGTGCCGGCCTCATCGAACACATCGAACCAGCAGGCGCAATCGTCCGGACGCTCGTCGCCGAGACGCGAGACGCGCTCGCCGCGGCCGCCGAGCTCACGCTGTAGCGCGATGAGTCATGCACGACGTGCGATGAGCATTCCGGTGCGCCCGCCGAGATGTGCAAGGGTCTCGATGTAGCCGTCGAGGATCGGTATGCCGGTCGCGCGCCGTGAATCGCGCGATTCGACCGAGTTGAGCACGAGATTCCTCATTTCGAGGAAGTACTCGACGACGACCTCCGTCGTGTCGCGCCACACCAGCATGCGCAGCCCTGCGCCTTCGACGTAACGGAGGAGCTGTGGGAGCGAAGGTGCGATGTACGGCGCTTGCCGCATCACCGGGCGCATCGCGGCGGGGAGGGGTCCGGTCTGTTCGTGCATCACCATGAGCCCGCGCGATTGCAGCACTCGGGCGATCTCAGCGAAGAGTGCGCGCTTGTTGCGGACATGCATGCTCACGTCGAGCATCCACACCTGTGCGAACGAGCGTCCGGCCAGCCCGAGATCGGTGGCGTCGTCGACCCGGTAGGAGAGGCGGTGGCTCAGCCCGGTGAGGTCGGTGAGTGATTCCGCCAGTTCGATCCGCAGTGGCAACACGTCGACGCCGAGCACCGAGCAGCCGAAACGTTCGGCGAGAAACCGGCCTGGTCCGCCCATGCCGCAGCCGAGATCGAGCACCGTGTCGCTCGGCCCCGGTGTGCCGTAGTCGGTCACCGCGTCGGCGATCCGCACGAGCATTCGGTACATGCCGAGGTTGTGGCAGTCGATGTCTCGTCGGTAGAGATCGCAGGCGCGCGGATGATCGGCATCCACGCCCGCGGCCCTGAGGGCAGCCTTCACGGTTGCCAGTGACGGTGACATCTCGCCATAGAACTTCGTCAACCTGCTGGTACTTGCGGCTGACTCTGGCATCGCAACTCCCGGGCGTGCGAGCAACGAGTGCACGCGTGGGCCAGGCGCACAGAACCGCTTGGCCGGCGCTGACCAGGGGCCAACGTGGGGCTAGCTGGAATCGAACCAGCGACCTCATCCTTATCAGGGATGCGCTCTAACCGACTGAGCTATAGCCCCGGCGAGCCGCTGAGAGTAGCAAAGGACCGGTCCTCCGAGCCCGTGGCTACAGCGCGGATTCGTCCTCGGAGATGGTGATCTCGATGCCGCCGAAGAGCTCGGCGAACACGTTGTAGAACGCAGCGGCGATCACCGTGATGACGATCTGCAGCACGACGAGGACGGCCGACACGAGGAGCGCGCCGCGGAGGATCTCCCCGTCGAGGAAGGTGAAGTTCTTGGTCTGGAGGAGATCGCCCATGAACTTCTCGACGCTGTGGATCACGCCCGCGGCGTCGGCGATCGCCCAGAGCGCGACCAGCGCCACCATGGTGACGGCCATGCCGCAGATGTAGAAGCACACCGAGATCTTCAGCACCGACCAGAGGTCGACCCGGTGGATGGTCTGGCGGTAGCGGCGCTCGGTCTCGGCGACCGGCAGTGCTCGGGCCGCGGGTGCCGCAGTCGCGGCGGGCATCTGCGGAGCCGGTGCCTCCTTCCCGTCGAGCGGACGGGCGGCGGACGCCGGGACCCGCGCGGGGTCGCGCGGCGGCGGGCGGACGGCCGTCTCTGGCCCGATGTCGTCGGCCACGCTCCCCATCGGTCTCAGGTGTCCTCTCCGGCCGCGGTCTCGGCCTCCAGCACCGGCGCCACTGCACTCACCGCTTCACCGGCTTCCAGCCGGGCGACTCGTACCCCGGTGGCGTCCCGACCCTGCGCCGAGATCTCCTTGGCCTCCATGCGGATGATATTTCCACCCGAGGAGAAAACGAGTATCTCATCCGTGGGGCTCACGGTGAACGCGGCCACCACGGCACCCCGGGACGCGGTGATCTTCATACCCCGCACCCCCTGCCCACCACGCCCCTGACGGTTGAAGGCGTCGAGCTTGGTGCGCTTCCCGTGGCCGCTGGAGCTCACGAAAAGCATGACCGCGCCCTCCCGGGCCACCGCGCAGCCCACCACGGCGTCCTCCTCGTTCTTGAGCTTCATGCCCCGCACGCCGGCCGTCGCCCGGCCCATGGCCCGGACGTCGTCTTCGGAGAACCGGATGGTCATCCCACCGCGCGACACCATGAAGATGTCGTCCTCACCGCTGGTCTGCACCACTTTGACCAACTCATCCCCCGGTTGGAGGTTGATGGCGATGAGTCCGTTGCGCGCCAGGGGCGAGTCGTACTCCTGCATCTTGGTCTTCTTGACCACGCCGTTCCTGGTGGCGAAGAACAGGAACGAGCCGTCCTCGTAGGTGCGGGTGTCGATCACGGCCTGGATCCGCTCGTCGGCCTCGAGCGGCAGCAGGTTGACCAACGCGGTGCCGCGTGCGGTCCGCTCCTTCATCGGGATCTCGTGCGCGCGCAGCCGATACGACTTCCCGCGGTTCGAGAAGAACAACAGGTACGAGTGCGCGGTCGTCGTGAGCAGGTGGGCGACGAAGTCCTCGTCGCGCAGGTTGCCGCCCCGCACCCCTCGTCCACCGCGTCCCTGCCGGCGGAACGCGTCGGCGGCGACGGTCTTGATGTAGCCCTTGGTCGACAGCACGACGATGACCTCTTCGTCGTCGATGAGGTCGAGCACGTCGAGGTCGCCGACGTCGACGGTGAGCTCGGTGCGCCGTTCGTCGGCGTACTTGTCGCGCACCTCGGCGAGCTCGTCCTTGACCACCGCGGCGAGCTTGGCCGGGCTGTCGAGGATCGACTGCAGCTCGGCGATGGTGGCGCGCAGCTCCTCGAGCTCCTCACGGAGCTTCTGACCCTCGAGCTGGGTGAGGCGGCGCAGCTGCATGTCGAGGATGTAATTGGCCTGGATCTCGGTGAACTCGAACGGCGCCGCCATGAGGCCGGTGCGGGCGGTGTCGACGTCCTCGGCGCCCCGGATCAGGGCGATGATGGCGTCGATCATGTCGAGCGCCTTCACCAGGCCCTCGACGATGTGCTCCCGCTCCTTGGCCTTGCGCAGGCGGAACTCGGTGCGCCGCTGGATGATCTCCTTCTGGTGGTCGACGTAGACCACCAGTGCCGTCCTGAGATCGAGCAACTTGGGGACGTTGTCGACCAGCGCCAGCATGTGCACCGGGAAGTTGGTCTGCATCGGCGTGTGCTTGTAGAGCTGGTTCAGCACCACCTGCGCGTTGGCGTCGCGCTTGAGCTCGATGATGAGGCGGGTGGTGTCGCCGGACGACTCGTTGCGGACGTCGCGGATGCCCTCGATCTTGCGGTCGTTCACGAGCTCGGCGATCTTCTGGCCGATCACCTCGACCGACGTCTGGTACGGCACCTCGGTCACGGCGATGCGGAGGTCGCCCCTGCGGGTCTCCTCCACCTCGGCGACGGCCCGCATCTTGATCGAGCCGCGACCGGTCGTGTACGCGTCGTGGATCCCGCTGCGCCCGAGGATCAACGCGCCGGACGGGAAGTCGGGGCCCCGCACGAACTGCATGAGGTCCTGGTTGGTGGCCTCGGGGTTGTCGAGCAGGTGCTGCACCGCGTCGATCACCTCCCCGAGGTTGTGCGGCGGGATGTTCGTCGCCATACCGACGGCGATCCCGCCCCCTCCGTTGACCAGGAGGTTGGGAAATCTCGCCGGCAGCACGGCCGGCTCCACGGTGTTGCCGTCGTAGGTCGGCGTGAAGTCGACGGTGTCCTCGTCGATCTCGCCGAGCAACTGCATCGCCAGTGGTGCCAGCCGCGACTCGGTGTTGTGGTTGACGAACCCGGCGGCGAGGAAGGCGTGGTCGTCGGAGTCGACCCGGATGGAGTACACGGGCTGCACGCCAGCGTCGGAGACCGACTCCACCGTGGCGAAGTACCAGCCGCTCGACACCAACGGCGCGATCACCCGCCGCACCTCCCACGAAGGCATGCGGGCGATGATCTCGGGGCCGCGCCGCTCCCAGTCGTGGACGCGGTCGAAGCTGTGCTTCTCGAGCCACTTCTTGTCGTTGCCCCGTGCCCCGGCCTCGGCCCTGACGTACTCCGCCAGGAACGGGATGCGGTCTGTGTCGTTGGTCGAGAGAGACGCAGGGAGACCATCGACGATCCGCTCGAGCTTCTCCTGCTTCGCCCCCCAGAACCCCACGTTGCGCTCGAAGCGCCGAGCGTCCTGGCGGTTGCCGATCACCAGCTTGATCTCACCATTGGCGTATTCGGCCCGGCGGGTGACGACGCCGAACTCCAGGAGCAGGTCCTGCACGTCACGCGCCAGCTGCGTGCTCCGCGTGGAGTACATGATCTGGATCGTGTTCCGCCCGAGGTACGAGACACACCCGTCGCCCTCGAACAGCGCCTGGAGGAAGGCGCGCTTCACGTCAGCCTGCGACCGCCACACGAACTCGGGGATGCGCTTCTCGGCGCTCTTGTAACCGGTCAGCTCGGCGAGGGGCCCGGCCGACCACCGGGCGACGTTCTGGACGTCGAGCTCGTGCAGCGTCCGGCCCGTCGGCAACGGCCGGCGCGAGACGTAACGCGTGCCGCCGACGACGCGGTCGTAGGCGTCGACCACGGCATCGAAGAATGCCCGGTCGGTGTTGTTGAAGCCGGCGCGGCCGGCGGAGGCGAACCCTTCCGCCACCCAGGCGCCGGCGAGGAACGCGGCGTCGAGCTCGTGCTGCGTCGGGTCGCCGACGTCGTCGTCGACGTGGCGGGACACGATCACCCGCGTGCCGGGCTCGATCTCCTCGAGCAGCTTCCATTGGAGCATCGGTACCCCGGCGATCTGCTCGACGCAGAGCACGGGGTGGTTGTGGGTGCCGGTGACCTCGAAGCCCTCTCGCGTGCGCAGCCGCAGCGTCGGGTGGTTCCCACTGTGGAAGAACTTGGCGGCCCGGACGGCGTTGCCCTCGCGGTCGAGCACCTTGAGGTCGACGTCGACGGCCGAGTTGGGCGCCGCCTCGGCGAGCGACTCGATCCGGCGTGTGGATCCGTCGTGCATTCTAACCCGAGTTGAACCTTTTGTGCAGTACCTCATTGCCGCCGGCCGGTCGTTGGGGTCGGGGGTGCCGAAGTTCCCGTGGCCGTCGATGAGGGGGTACCGCAGCGAGAAGTCCTGCGCCATGCGCGCCAGTGCGTCGTAGATCGCGGTGTCGCCGTGCGGGTGGAACTTGCCCATGACGTCGCCGACGGCGGCGGCGCTCTTCTGGTGCTTGCGGTCGGGCCGCAGCCCGCCGGCGTACATCCCGTACAGGATCCGCCGGTGGACGGGCTTCAGGCCGTCGCGGGCGTCGGGCAAGGCGCGCGCGGTGATGACCGACATCGCGTAATCCAGGAAGGAGCGCTCCATCTCCTCCTGGATCTCGATCGGTTCGATGTTGGGTTCGAGCGTGGGCTGGGTGCCGTCGGGCACGCAACCACCTCCTCAGTGGTACAGCAGCGGCAGGACGATCAGATGTCGAGGAAGCGCACGTCTTTCGCGTTCTCCTGGATGAAGCCCTTGCGCGACTCGACGTCGTCGCCCATGAGCCGGGAGAACACGTCGTCGGCGATGGCGGCGTCCTCCACCGACACCTGCAGCAACGAGCGGGTCGCGGGATCCATCGTGGTGGCGCCGAGCTCCTGCCAGTCCATCTCGCCGAGGCCCTTGAACCGGCTGACCTCGATCTTGCGGTTGGTGTGCTCGGCCTCGAAGGCCCGGAGTGCGGCGTCGTCCTTCAAGTAGTTGCGCTCCTTGCCGATGTCGGCGCGGAACAGCGGCGGCTGCGCGATGTACACGTGCCCGTTGCGGACGATCTCGGGGAACTGCCGGTAGAAGAACGTCAGCAGCAGCGTGCGGATGTGCGAGCCGTCGACGTCGGCGTCGGTCATCAGCACGATCTTGTGGTACCGCAGCTTGGAGAGGTCGAACTCCTCGCCGATCCCGGTGCCCACCGCGGTGATGAGGGCCTGGATCTCCTCGTTCTTCAGCGTGCGGTCGAGCCGCGCCCGCTCGATGTTGAGGATCTTCCCCCGGATCGGGAGGATGGCCTGGAACTCGGGGTTGCGGGCGCGCTTGGCCGGTCCGCCGGCGCTGTCGCCCTCGACGATGAACAGCTCGCACAGCGCGGAGTCCTTCGACGAGCAGTCGGCGAGCTTCCCCGGCATGGCCGACGACTCGAGCAACGACTTGCGCCGTGTGAGGTCGCGTGCCTGACGCGCCGCCACACGGGCCTTGGCGGCCTGATTGGCCTTGCCCACCGCCTGCCGGGCCTCGCTCGGGTGCTCCTCGAGCCAGTCGGCCAGCTTCTCGTTGGTGGCCTTCTCCACCAGCGAGCGCATCTCGGTGTTGCCGAGCTTGGCCTTGGTCTGACCCTCGAACTGCGGGTTGCGCAGCTTCACCGACACGATGGCGGTGAGACCCTCACGGATGTCCTCGCCGAGGAGGTTCGGGTCCTTCTCCTTGATGAGGTTCTTGGCCTTGGCGTAGCGGTTCACCACGTTGGTGAGGGCCTTCTTGAAGCCCTCCTCGTGCATGCCGCCCTCGGTGGTGGCGATGTTGTTGGCGAACGAGTGGATGCCCTCGTAGAAGCCCGTGTTCCACTGCATGGCGACGTCGACCTCGTAGTCGTCGCCGCTGTCGGTGTAGGCGATCACCCGCTTGAACAGCGGCTCCTTCGACGAGTTGAGGTGCTTCACGAAGTCGCTGATGCCGCCGTTGAACTTGAAGTCCTGGGCCAGCACCGGCTCGACGCGCTCGTCGCGGAAGCGGATCTCGAGGCCCTTGCTGAGGAACGCCATCTCGCGCAGGCGCTCGATCAGGGTCTGGGCACGGAAGTCGGTCTCCTCGAAGATGCTCTCGTCGGGCCAGAACGTGATGATCGTGCCGTGCTTCTTCGACGAGCCGGCCTTGATGAGCTTGTCCTGCGGCTTCCCGCCCTTGGCGAAGTGCTGCACGAACTTGCCGCCGTCGCGGTGGATCTCGACGTCGAGCCGGCTCGACAGCGCGTTCACGACCGACGCACCGACGCCGTGGAGGCCGCCGGAGATCTTGTAGCCCTCGCCACCGAACTTCGCGCCCGCGTGCAGCACGGTGAGGATGACCTCGGTCGCCGACTTGCCCTTGTACTCGGGGTGGTTGTCGACCGGCATGCCGCGACCGTCGTCGGCCACGCGGCAGCCGCCGTCGGCGAGGAGGGTCACGTCGATGCGGGTGCAGTACCCCGCCATCGCCTCGTCGACCGAGTTGTCGACGATCTCGTAGACGAGGTGGTGAAGGCCCGTCGGGCCGGTGGATCCGATGTACATCCCGGGCCGTTGCCGGACCGGTTCGAGACCCTTGAGAACGGTGATGTCCTTGGCGGCATACGCCACGCGCGCGTACCTCGTTCACTCTCCGACCGGAGGCCGGACGGACGGTTGGGGGAAGGGTGTCCGACCGGGTCCGAAAAATCGGCAAAACCGCAGGTCAGAGCACTGAAATCTGGTGTTGTCATTGTACCAGACGAGGGCTCCGAACCGGTGGTGTTCGGACCGATTTCGAGCCCTCGCGCTACCCCACGCGCACGCGCAACGAGGTCACCAGACCGGCGCCGACGACGGCCGTCGCCCGCTCCACGACCGCGGTCTCGAGGTAGCGCAACTGGGTCGCCCAGATGGGGTCGTCGACGGCCACCGTGAGCACACCGTCGCGCACCGACACCAGCCGTGCGTGGGCCGCGACGTCGTCGCCGACCACCTCGTTCCAGTGCGCGTCGAGGTCACCGTGCGCGTTCCCGGGCGGGAGGCCGAGCTCCGACCCGACCGCGGCGAGCGCGTCGGCCAACCGCACCGGTTCGTCGTCGGCGTAGCGCGCCATTCACGCCTTCTTCATCGGGCATTCGCTCACGCTCACGCCGCCTCTTCGACGCGGCCGGCGTCGACGCGCAGCATGCGGTCGGCGGAGATGCCCCGCGGCACTGCGCCCGCAGTCGTCACCAACGTCTGGCCGGCGTCGAGATGCGCAACGAGCGCGACCGAACGCTGGTCGTCGAGCTCGCTGAAGACGTCGTCGAGCAACAACACCGGTGAGCTGCCGGTGAGCTCGGCACACAGGCGGTGCCCACCCAGCCGCAGCGCGAGGGCGAGCGTGCGCTGTTCCCCCTGCGACGCGTGCGTGCGACTCTCGAGCCCACCGACGAGCAGGCGCCACTCGTCCCGGTGCGGGCCCACCAGGGTGAGCCCCCGGTCGACCTCGGCCCGCCGGTGGGACGCGAACGCATCGAGCAGCGCCTGGTCGAGCGCGCCGTCGAGCCCGTCGTCGGCCCATTCCGCTTCGTACGAGGTGGTGATCGGGGTGCGGGCGCCCGCCAGCTCGGCGTAGGCCTCGGCCACCGCCGGGACCAGCCGTTCGAGGAGCTTCAGCCGGCCCCGGGCCAGCTCCGCGCCCGCCGCCGCGAGCTGGAGGTCGAACACCTCCAGCGTGCTGGCGGCGTCGTCGCCCCGCAGGCCGCCCCGCAGCAAGGCATTGCGCTGTTTCAGGACCCGCTCGTAGTCGCTCCGGGCCGCCTCGTAGCGGGGCGAGATGGCCACGAGGAGGTCATCGAGGTAGTCACGGCGGCCGGCGGGACCGCCCTTCACCAGCTGCAGGTCGTCGGGGGCGAACACCGTGACCCGCATGAGGCCGAGCAGGTCGCGGGCGCGCTGGAGCGGGTGGCGGTTGAGCTGCACCCGGTTGCGGCCCGCGGCGCGGATCTCGGCCTCCAGCAGCTGCACCCGGGCCCCGTCGACCACCTCGGCCCGCAGGATCGCGGCCTCGGCGCCGCTCCGTACCAACGCGGCGTCGGGGACCCCCCGGAACGACTTGCCGGTCGCCGCCCAGCCCACGGCCTCGAGCAGGCTGGTCTTGCCCTGGGCGTTGGCACCGGAGATCACGGTCACCCCCGAGGGGAACCGGAGGGTGGCCTCCTCGTAGCAGCGGAAGTCGGTCAGCCAGAGCGACGCCAGGTACACGTCACGCGATCCGCACCGGCATGAGCAGATAGAGGAAATCGGCCGAGTCGGTGGCCTTCATCACCGCCGGCTTGAGCGGGTCGATCGACTCGATCACGACCTCGTCGGACGCGGCCGCGTCGATGCCGTCGAGCAGGAACTGCGAGTTGAACGCCACCGTGAGGTCGGTGCCCTCGTACTTCGCCTCGACCGACTCGTGGGCCTCACCGACGTCCTGCGCGATCGCCGACAGCTCCAGGCCCTCCGCGGCCATGCCCAAGCGGATCGGAGCGGTGTCCTTGCTCTGACCGACCAGGCGCACACGGTTGACCGCCGCCTGCAGGGCGTCCCGCGACACCGTGAGCCGGTTCGGGTACCCGCTCGGGATGAGCTGCTGGTAGTTCGGGAAGTCGCCCTCGATCAGCCGGGTGGTGACCTCCGTGCCGCCAACGCGGAAGACGACCTCGCGCTCGCCCAGCACGACGTCGATCTCGCCCGTCTCGCTCGAGAGCAGCCGCTGCACCTCGCCCAGGCCCTTGGCCGCCACCAGGACCTTCTGGCCCTCCTCGAGCATGCTGACGCCCTGCAGGTCGCGCAGCGCCAACCGGTACGAGTCGGTGGCCACGAGGCGCAGCCCGCCGGCGGAGGCGGTGAGAAGCACACCCGTCAGGATCGGGCGGGCGTCGTCACGGGAAGCACCGGGCACCACCTGGCGCAGCGCCTCGGCGAAGGCCGCGGCCTCGACCCGCACGCCGCCCTCGCTCACCTCGGGCAGGCGTGGGAACTCCGCCGCCGACAAGGTGCGCAGGGTGGTGGCGAAGCGTCCCGCTTCGATTCGGGCGTCGTCATCGGCCAGTTCCACCGACACGGTGTCGCCGTCGAGCTGGCGCACGATCTCGGAGAACAGCCGGGCCGGGACGACCGCGCTGCCCTCGCCGTCGGTGTCGGCCGGGATCCGCACCCGGATCGTGAGCTCGAGGTCGGTGCCCACCAGCTCCAGCGATCCCGGCGTCAGCGTCACCCGCAGTCCCGACAGCACCGGCATCGCTCCGGTGCGCGAGGCCACGGCCCGTTGGGCGGTCGCCACGGCGTCGGCGAGGGTGTCACGCTCGCAACGAAACTTCACTCCGGCCTCCTACGAAGAACTATGAGATCTTCGTGTAGTCGTTGTAGGGCTTGTGGATTGGGGACGGACCGCCGTTCGTGCAGGCCAGGACCCGAATCTTCATCCCCCGGTTCTCCACCGTTGTCCACACGTGCACGGCGGAGACATACGGGGTCGTGCAGTTCTCCCCAGATTCACGAGTGACTGTCCCCAGGGCTCCACAGCATTATCCACTGCTCCCGAGCCGAATGCGGGAGATCAGGTCGTTCACCTGGTCGAAGATGACGTGCCGCTCGGTCATCTGCTGTTTGATCTTGTCGACGGCGTACATCACCGTGGTGTGGTCACGGCCTCCGAACGCCTCGGCGATGCGCGGGTAGCTCAGGTCGGTGAGCTCGCGGATCACGTACATGCCGGTCTGGCGGGCGGTGACGAGAGGCCGCCGGCGACTCTTGCCGCAGATGTCGTCGACCGTCCACCCGAACATCTTGGCGGTCTCGTCGAGGATCAGCTCGGGGGTGATGACCCGGGGTGTGGTGGGGGGAAGCAGATCGGCGAGGACCTTCTGGGCGATCTCCTCCGAGAGCTCGGCCCGGTTGAGGCTCGAGTAGGCGGCGACCCGGATGAGGGCGCCCTCGAGCTCCCGGATGTTGTCGCTGATGTTGGTGGCGATGAAGGCCAGGACCTCCGGCGGGATACCCCCGAGGTGCTCGGACTCGGCTTTCTTGCGGAGGATGGCGAGGCGGGTCTCGAACTCCGGCGGTTGGACGTCGGTGATGAGGCCCCACTCGAAGCGGGTGCGGAGACGGTCCTCCAGGCTGGCGATCGACTTCGGCGCCCGGTCGGACGAGATGACGATCTGACCACCCTCGCTGTGCAGCTGGTTGAACGTGTGGAAGAACTCCTCCTGGAGCTCTTGCGTGCGCTCGAGGAACTGGATGTCGTCGATCAGGAGGACGTCGAGGTCGCGGTAGCGCCGCTTGAAGCTCGGCATCTCCTTGGCCCGGATGGCGTCGACGAACTCGTTCATGAACGTCTCGGTGGACACGTACCGCACCCGCTTGTTGCGGAAGACCGTGCGGACGTGGTGCCCGATCGCGTGCAGGAGATGGGTCTTGCCCAGACCGGCGGGGCCGTAGATGAACAGCGGGTTGTAGGACCGCCCGGGGCTCTCCGCGACGGAGAGTGCGGCGGCGTGCGCGAACCGGTTGGACGCGCCGATGACGAACTGGTCGAACGTGTAGCGGGAGTTCAGCGTGCCCGACGCCCAGGTGGCGGCGCCCTTGTCGTCGGTGTCGCCGAGCGGCATGCCGCTCAGCGGGTCGGGCTCGTGCTCCTCCACCACGACCATGACCGGCGGGGGCGCCAACGCGAGGGACTCGCGCACCTTCGGCGCGGTCTCCACGAGCAACTCGACGCGCACGGAGACACCGGTGGAGTCGCGGATGGCGTCGGTGAGCATCCCGGAGTAGCTGGAGCGGATGCGCTCGGCCGCGAGCGAGCTCGGGACGCTCAGGAGGAGGGCGTCACCGTCGTAGCCGAGGGGGCGCACCCCGTGGAACCACGCCGCCCAGGTTGCAGGCGCGAGCTGGTCTCGGAGCGTCGCGGAACCCTGGTCCCAGATGTCGTCGGCCGTCAACGGTCACCGTTCTTCTCTCGGCCACCTGTGAGCGGCCCCCGCCGAGTACTGTCCGCTGCGACGCGTCCGCCGTACCGGGAAAAAGTTGTCCACAAGAGCGTCCACAGGTGTGGAGATCGTTGCAAGAGTGGTGCACGTGTCGGCCGGGTGGAGCTGTCACACACCGGGGAAGCGCACCCGGCCGGCCGCCGCCGGGCGAAGCGCGCAACGTAGCACCGGCTTCCTTGTGCGACAAGGGGTCGCGGGGGTTTTCCCCAGACTGCGCTCCGCGTTGCACGGTTCACGACCGGGGCCGTACACTTGGCGGTTTCCGCCTCCCGCGCGGTCCCCGACCTCGGGCCGCGCGCGGCCGCCTCAAGGAGGCTCTTCGTTGAAGCGCACGTACCAACCGAACACTCGCAAGCGCGCCAAGACCCACGGGTTTCGACTCCGCATGCGCACCAAGGGAGGGCGTGCCGTACTCCGAGCGCGTCGCGCCCGCGGTCGCAAGCGTCTCTCGGCCTGATCTGGCGCGTTCGCGATCGTGCGACGTTCGAGGCCCTCGCGGGGGCCCGCCGGCACCGATCCGGCCCCGTCTCGCTGCGCCACCTCTCCGACGGGTCCGACGACCCGCCGCGAGTGGCGTACGCCATCGGCCGCCGCTTCGGCAACGCGGTGGAGCGCAACCGGGCGCGACGACGACTTCGCGCCGCGGTGGCGCTGGCGTCCGGTGAGCTCCGCCCCGGTGGTGTGTATCTGTTCGCGGCGGACCGGTCGGTCATGACGCTCCCCTTCCCCACGCTGCGCGCGCACGTGACCACCTTGCTGCGCGTCGCCGGCGAGGAGCCCCGATGACCGCCACCGCGCCGCTCACGCGTCCGAGCCCGCTCGCCCGACTCCTCATGCTCCCCATCCGCGCCTGGCGGCTGGTCAGCGTCCACCTCCCTCCCCGCTGCCGCTTCCACCCGTCGTGCTCGGAGTACGCGCTCGAGGCGCTCGCCGTGCACGGTGCCGGCCGCGGCACCTGGCTCGCCGTGCGCCGCGTCGGCCGTTGCCACCCGTGGCACGAGGGCGGGCTCGACCCCGTCCCTCGACCGAACACACGTTCCCCCCTGACCGCGCCGGCCGGTGCGGCGGAAGAAGGCTGATCCGATGATCCTCGCCGCTGGCTCGCCGTTCGATCCCGTCTACAACGTCTTCGGGGCGATCCTGGCGTTCTTCTACAGCATCATCCCGAACCTCGGGGTGGCCATCATCCTGCTCACCGTCCTGGTGATGCTGGTGATGTTCCCGCTGACCGCCAAGCAGGCCAAGTCGATGATGGCCATGCAACGCGCGCAGCCCGAGATCAAGAAGCTCCAGGCGAAGTACAAGAACGACCGCGCCAAGCTCAACGAAGAGATGATGAAGTTCTACCAGGAGAACAAGATCAACCCGCTCGCAGGTTGTCTGCCCCTCCTGGTCCAGTTACCGGTATTCCTCGCGCTCTTCCGGGTGATGCGAGATCCCTACAAGCACATCCCGAAGTCGTCCGACCTCTACGCCGCGTTCTGCACCGGCCCCAAGGGCCATCTCTACATGAACCAGTGCAACCGGCCGAAGCTGGGCCTGCCGAACCCGCAAGAATTCCTGGGGATGAACCTG
This sequence comes from uncultured Actinomycetes bacterium, assembly GCA_963819475.1. Lineage (GTDB taxonomy): Bacteria > Actinomycetota > Acidimicrobiia > IMCC26256 > DASPTH01 > DASUAS01. The sequence continues at coordinate 352,277 of CAWFWE010000004.1, read as the reverse complement.
TCGCAGCACGCGACCGCGGTCACCGGCGGTTTCCTCGACGCGCTTCCCTACTTCATCCTCGTCGGCCTCGTGATCGTGACCGGCTTCCTCCAGGCGCGTCAGAGCCGGCGCAACGCACCGAACATGAACTCGCAGATGGCGATCATCACGTCGATCCTGCCGATCGGCTTCGGTCTCTTCTCGCTCCAGTTCCCGGCCGGTCTCGTCCTCTACTTCCTGGTGAGCAACCTCTGGCGCCTGGGCCAGCAGGAGCTCATCATGCGGAAGATCACGCGACCAGGGCAGGCCGCCATCGCCACGTCCGCAGCCAAGGACGACGCCATCGACGTGAAGGGCACCGATACCGACACGTCCGCGTTCCCGCGCGCCGCGGGCGGGTTGCGCAAGCTTTTCCAATTGCCCGCGGCCAGCAACGGTGACGCCGACGCCGGCGCGCCCAACGGCGCCAACGGCACCACCAAGCCCACCGCCGACCGTCCGGCCGGGAAGCAGTCCGGTGCCGCGGGGAAGAACGCCCCCGCCAAGGGGACGCCGGCCAGGGGCGCGACGAAGGGCACCGCGGCCAAGGGCACCACGGCCAAGGGTGGGACCGCGTCGGGTGCCGGAGCGTCGGCGGGCGCGTCGAGCGGGGGCTCGCGCCGCCGCAACAACAAGAAGCGCAAACGACGCTGACCTTCGTCGCGTCGATCAATCCGACCAGAGGCGGCGAGCACGTGCCGCCGGAACACCAAGAGAGAGCGATCACCATGGAGTGGGTGGAGACGACCGGGCGCACCATCGCCGAGGCGCTGGATGCTGCGCTCGACGAGCTGGGTGTCGACGAGGACGACGTGGAGTACGAGGTGCTCGAGCAGCCGAAGAGCGGCTTCCTCGGGCGACTCGGGAGCAGCGAGGGACGCATCCGGGCGCGGGTGAAGCCGATTTCACGCGAGAAGCCGGGGGAGCGCCAGCGGCGTCGCGGCGGCCGGGGTCCGAACACCCGGCCCCGGGGCGGGAACGGCAGCGGGGGCAACAACCGAGGCAATGGCGGTGCGCAGGGCGCACCGGCCGAAGCCGGACGCAACGGCGGCGCGTCGGAAGGCGGCTCGTCGAGCCGACGGCGGCGCGGGGGCCGGTCCGGTGGCGACGGCGCCGTGCGCCGTGGTGAGAGTCGACCGGACGCCAGCAGCGGCGCCGGCGGCGGGCGCGACGACCAGCAGCAGGGGAGCACCGTGGACACCATCGAGGACGTACCGATCGAGGAGCAGGCGGCTGCGGCCGAGAAGTTCACCCAGGGGCTCGTCGACACCTTCGACCTCGGGGCCCGGGCGAAGAGCGTGATCGACGAGGACGTCGTGGTCGTGGAGGTCACGGGCGACAACCTCGGGCTGCTCGTCGGGCCGAAGGGCGCGACCCTGCACGCCATCGAGGAGCTCGTCCGGACCGTCGTGCAGCGCCAGACCGACGGTCACGGCGTGCGCATCCACGTCGACGTCGCCGGCTACCGGGCCAAGCGCCGGGCCGCGTTGGAGCAGTTCACGCGCTCCCTGGCCGAGAAGGTGCTCGAGACGGGCAAGCCCCAGGCGCTGGAGCCGATGTCGGCGAGCGACCGCAAGGTGGTCCACGACACCGCGGCGGAGATCGACGGGATCGCCACCGAGTCCGAGGGTGAGGACCCCCGCCGGCGCGTCGTGCTGCGACCGGCCTGATCCCACTCGCCCGGTCGGCTCGATGGTCGAACCCCGACCCGAGCCGGCGTTCCCAACCGACGAGCTGCGGCTCGTCCTCGAGGCCGCCCGTGCACGCGGCTTCCTCGGCCCCGGCCCCAGCGAAGGTCAGCGTCGCCACGCGGTCGGGCTGGCCCGGGCCATCGGACCGTTCGCCGGCCATTTCCTCGACCTGGGCAGTGGCGGCGGTCTCCCCGGGCTCGTGCTCGCCGTCGAGTTCCCCGAGGCCACCGGGTGCCTGCTCGATGCACAGCAGCGCCGATGTGGGTTCCTGGAGCAGGCGATCGCCCGGTTGGGCCTCGGTCAGCGCCTGACCGTCGCCTGCGGCCGGGCCGAGGCGCTCGCCCGGGATCCGGTGCTCCGGCACGGGTTCGACCTCGTGGTGGCCCGGTCGTTCGGACCGCCGCCGGTCACAGCCGAATGCGCGGCCGGGTTCCTGCGCTCGGGCGGAACGCTGGTGGTGACGGAGCCGCCCGAGGCCGAGTCCTCGGCGCGGCGCTGGCCGGCGGCCGGCCTCGAGATCCTGGGCTTCGGCCCCGCCGAGCGCGTGCGCAGCGGCGAGACGGCCGCGGCGCGAATGAGGCTGGTGTCGACGGCCGACGATCGGTACCCGCGTCGGGAAGGCATCCCGGCAAAGCGCCCGCTCTGGTAGTCGAGGGAGTACTGTTTCACGTGGAACAGTCTCGTCCGAAGGTCGAGACTTTCTCACTGTTTCACGTGGAACACCCTTGACCCGCGGTGCAGCGTGGTTGAGGATGAGCACTCGGCTCGAAGCTTGCTGGGATGGTCCATGACGGATGAATTCGGCGACTCACGCCCGCGTCGGCGTCTGTTCGGACGTCGACGGCCCGACGAGGAAGTGGCCGAACCGCCCCCTCCCGTCAACGCCGAAGGCAATCCCGCTGCGTCCCCCCAGCCATCGCCCGCGCCGATCCTGACGTCCACCGACGCACCGGGTTCGCGGGCGGAACCGCCGAGCGACCCGCCGTCGGTGCCGACCGAACCGGAAGAGAGGCCCATGGATTCGTCGACCGGATCGACTGGTCAGGAATCGACGGTCCGACCTCCGGTGGCCCCCCGCGAATGGCCTCCCCCGCCGGCCACGGCAGTCCCCCCGCGGCCGGTCCCGGCCGCTCCGTCGCCCGCGTCGGGACCGATATCCGCGACCGTTCCCACCCCGCAATCGCGGCCGGGGCCGCGACCCGACCCCCCGTCGAGGGTCACCGAACCGGCGGCCGCGCCGATTCGGCCCGCGGCGGCGACCCCCGCGTCTCCCTCGACCCGGTTCGCACGCGAGCCCGAACGCCCGAGGTCTGGCAGCACCGAGGCTCCCCCAGCTCCCATCACCGCGGCCGAGCCCGAACGGTCCGACCTCCCCGGCGCCGGGGCGCTGTCCGGTTCCGCGGCCGATGCCGTCACCGCTGACGAAGTCGGCGACACCCCGCTCGAGCTGCCGCGGATCATCGCCATCGCCAACCAGAAGGGTGGCGTGGGCAAGACCACGACCGCGGTGAACCTCGGTGCCGCCCTGGCGGAGACGGGCCTACGGGTCCTGGTGGTCGACCTCGACCCCCAGGGAAACGCGTCGACCGGACTCGGCATCAACCCGCGCGACGTGAACGCCTCGATCTACGACGTCCTCATGCAGGACACGCCGGCGCTCGACGCGGTCGAACCGACCAGCCTCAAGAACCTGTTCGTGATTCCGGCAACCCTCGACCTCGCCGGCGCCGAGATCGAGCTCGTGCCCGCGTTCAGCCGCGAGCTCAAGCTCAAGCGGGCGCTCGACTCGGTCCGGACCGAGTACGACGTCGTGCTCATCGACTGCCCTCCGTCGCTCGGTCTCCTGACCGTGAACGGCCTGGCGGCGGCCGACGACGTCATCGTGCCGATCCAGTGCGAGTACTACGCCCTCGAGGGACTCGGGCAACTGCTCCGGAACGTTGCGCTGGTCCGCTCGAGCCTCAACGCCTCGCTCGAAGTCCGGGGGATCATCCTCACGATGTACGACGCCCGGACCCGCCTGGCCGAGCAGGTCGAGACCGAGGTGCGCGAGCACTTCGGCTCGAAGGTCTACAAGACCGTGGTGCCGAGGACCGTGCGCCTGGCGGAGGCGCCGTCGTTCGGGCAACCGGTGATCGTGTTCGACTCCACGTCGCGCGGTGCGTCGGCGTATCGGAACCTGGCGAAAGAGGTGAGCGGTGGCGCGACGCGGCGGACTGGGTAAGGGGCTCGGAGCCCTCATCCCCCCCGGCGGAACCGAGGGGGCGGCTGCCGAGGTGGGCGGCCTCGACGAGCTCCTGCTGGCCTCGATCAAGCCGAATCGGTTCCAACCGCGGGACCACTTCGACGAGGAGGCCCTCGGGCTCCTCGCCGACTCGATCCGCGAGGTCGGCGTGCTCCAGCCCGTCCTGGTGCGTCCCATGGGCGACGGCCAGTACGAGCTCATCGCCGGTGAGCGGCGCTGGCGCGCCGCCCGGCGCGTCGGCCTGCAGACCATCCCCGCGCTGGTCCGTGAGACCGACGACGCCGCCGCGCTCGAGCAGGCGTTGGTCGAGAACGTCCATCGCGACGACCTCAACCCGCTCGAGGAGGCCGCCGCCTACCAGCAGCTCATCGAGGACTTCGGTCTCACCCACGACGAGGTCGCGTCCCGCGTCGGCCGGAGCCGGGCCACGGTCACGAACACGCTCCGGCTCATGCAGCTCCCGCCCGCGATCCAGAAGTCGCTGCAGCAGGGCACGCTGTCGATGGGGCATGCCCGGGCCCTGCTCGGCACGCCGGACCGCTCGTTCCAGGAGCTCCTCGCCAAGCGCGTGGTCGACGAGGACCTCTCGGTGCGCGCGGTGGAAGAGGCGGTCCGCGAGCACCAGCGCGCGAACGAGGCGGGCGCGCCCGGCGATGCGAGCGCCGCGTCCAACGGCTCGCCGGCCCGCCGGCGCCTGCGTCCGCCCGGTCTGCTCGAGCTCGAGGAGCTGCTCGGCGACCACCTCGAGACCCGGGTCAAGATCTCGATGGGCAGCTCGCGGGGGAAGGTCGTCGTCGAGTTCTCGACCCTCGAGGACCTCGAGCGGATCTACCGGCTGATGACCGACGGCGGGGCGGACCGGCCCTCGGCCGCGAACACCGCCGGCGCCACCGGCTGATCTCCTTGCGCGCGCAAGTAACTTAGTCGGCCGTGCCGCCGGGCTCGGTGGCGGGGGGTTGCTCGACGCCGCGGCGCACGCCCCGCACCACGGCGTGGGCCACGTCGGGTCCCCGCAGCACCAGCTCCCGCATGGCGTCGACGTCGCCCTGCGCCACCGGTTCGCAGATGACCGCGGCCATGCGCGTCTCCCGGAGCACCGCGTAGGTCCGGCCGGCGACGCACGGCTCGCCACCGAGGATGGGTGCGAGCTCGCGGCTCACCGCGTCGGCGACCGCGAACCCGGCCTCGGACCGGAACCGGCCCGACTCGTAGTAGCTGCACCGGCAGCCGGGCGCGTCACCGGCGCGGAAGGCGAGGAAGAGGTGGGCGGTGTAGCGGTTCGCTTCCGCCGCCAGGATCGGATCGGTGGCGCCGGTGGCGTCGAGCGCGGCGCCGGCCCCGAGCTCGTTGAGCTCGCGGACCACCGTCCTCGCCAGCGCCTCGAACCCGGGGGCGGCGGCGACGAACACGCGGCGACCGGAGAGGCGGTGGGGACCGCGGCGGAGCACCTCGCGCTCACGCACGCTGGCGACCGACCCTTCCGCGAGGGTCCCGACGCGGTCGAGCACGGCGATCGTCGACGCGCCGCAGATGCCGTCGGTGGGCAGGTCCATGTTGCGCTGGAACTCGACCAGCGCGCGCGTCGTGTCGTCGCCGAGGATGCCGTCCTCGCGGCCGGCGTCGAAACCGAGGCCGTTCAGCCGGCGCTGCAGCTCGGCGACGTCGTCGCCGCGGAGCATCGGACGGGTCCGGTAGAGGAGTCGGTCGCCGAGGCGCCAGCCGCTCTCGACCACCGCGGCCCAGGTCTGGGGGCCGCAGATGCCGTCGACCCGTAGCCCACGGCTCTCCTGGAAGGTGCGCACGACGCGCTCGGTCGCGGCACCGAACGATCCGGCCTCGACGCGCGGGATCTCGTGACCCAGCGCGCCGAGCCGAACCTGGAGATCACGCACCGCCTCGCCACGGCTGCCCGGCCGTAGCACGGCCGGGCCGCTCAAGCGATGAACTCGGCGAGGTCCTGGAGCAGCTGCCCCTTGCCCTTCGCGCCCACGAGCCGCTTCACCTGCTGGCCGTCCTTGAACACGAGGAGCGTCGGGATGCTCATGACGTCGAACCGTCGGGCGGTGTCGGGGTTGTCGTCGACGTTGAGCTTGCCGATGACGAGCTTGCCGCGCTGCTCGACGGCGATCTCCGCCAACGTCGGCGCGATCATCTTGCAGGGACCGCACCACTCCGCCCAGAAGTCGACCAGCACGGGTGTGTCGGAGCCCGCCAGGGTCTCGTCGAAGGTCGCGTCGGAGAGGTTGAGGATGTCGTCGGCCACGGTGGGTCCTTTCCTGAGGTCGGCTGAGTCTACCGACCGGCTGTGGGACACCAACGCTCCGCGGTGCGCGGTCATTCCACCGCGACGCGCTCGGGTTTCGGTCAGTGCGCGCCGGCGTCGTACGCGGCGGCGGACGTCACCGCGGAGCCCGCGTGCGCGCGCTCGCCCAACCACCGCTCGGCTTCCATCGCGGCCATGCACCCGGAGCCCGCGGCGGTGATCGCCTGCCGGAACACGTGGTCCTGCACGTCGCCGGCCGCGAACACGCCTTCGACGGACGTGCGCGTGGAGTCGGGCGAGGTGACGATGTAGCCGTTCTCGTCGAGGTCGAGCTGACCACGGAACAGCGCGGTGTTCGGGTCGTGCCCGATGGCGACGAACAGTCCTTGCACCTCGAGCTCGGACTCGTCCCCGGTGATCGTGTCGCGCAGCCGGATCGCGTCCACCGAGCCGTCGCCGACGACGTCGCTGACCTCGGAGTTCCACTTGAAGTCGATCTTCGGGTTGGCGAGTGCGCGGTCCTGCATGATCTTCGACGCCCGCAGCTCGTCGCGCCGGTGCACGAGGGTGACGTTGGTGGCGAACTTCGTCAGGAAGATCGCCTCCTCGATCGCCGAGTCGCCGCCACCGACCACCGCGATGGGCTTCTCGCGGAAGAAGAAGCCGTCGCAGGTGGCGCAGGTGCTGACGCCGTGGCCGAGCAGGCGTTGCTCGGCGGCCAGGCCCAACATGCGGGCCGACGCGCCGGTGGTGATGACCATCGAACGGGCGCGGAACTCGCGCTCGCCGACCCACACGCCGAACGGCGAACCCTCGGTCAGCTCCACCCGGTCGGCATCGGCGGTGACGAACTCGGCGCCGAACCGCTCCGCCTGCTCCCGGAACTTCATCATGAGCTCGGGCCCGAGGATGCCGTCGGGGAAGCCGGGGTAGTTCTCGACGTCGGTGGTGAGCATGAGCTGCCCACCCGCACCGATGCCCTCGATGACGATCGGTTGGAGGTTGGCGCGGCCGGCGTAGACGGCGGCGGTCAGACCCGCCGGTCCGGAGCCGACGATGACGAGCTCGTGGAGATCAGGCATTCGCTTCCTTGTTCCGCGGTGAGCGCATTCTCCACACGAACGCCCCCGCGACCACGAAGATTCCGCCCAGGATCACGTACGCCGCCCACACCTCTCCCGTGAGGACGACCAACACCCGGAACAGCGCGATCGCCATCATCAAGATCGCGGTCACCACGAAGAACGCGACGAGCAGGCCGAAGACGACGGCCCTGGTGGCCGTCTGGGCGGGGACGACCGTCTTCTCGCGGACGGTGGCGACGACGTTCTCGAGTGTGTCGACCGCATCGGTTGTCCAGTCCGCCACGGCGCGCTCCCTTCCCGCGGATCCGTGAGTCCCGGGAGCGTACCCGGTTGGTGGCCCCGGTGAACGGGTCACGAGAGCGGCCGCACCTCGCAGGAGTCGGTGAGGACGGCGTCGATCGACCGGGAGCCGTCGCCGCGGTCGGTGAGGACGACCAGCGCGCGCCGCCCGTCGAGCGTGCCCGAGCCCACCGCGATGACCGTGCCCGTCGGGAGCTGGTCGCGACAGGCCAACGTCGACAGCTGGTTCGACGTGGCCTCGGCACCGGCGCCGGAGTCGGCGCCGCCGCCGTTCGACGGGGCCACGACCGCGCTCCGCTGCTGCTCCAGGGCGGTGCGGAGGCGTCTCAGGTTCGCGGGCGTGTCGAGGTCACCGAAGTCACCCACGGCGACCGGTGACCCCGTGGCCGCGATGGACGGCGACGCCTGCTGGGTCTGGCCGCCGCGGTCCTGCGGCTTCCTCGCCGCGTCGCTCAACCGGGCCTCGTCGCCGCTCTGCGCGGTGAAGACGGCGAGCGCGCCGACCAGCACGACCACGATCACCGCCGCGGTCGCGATCCAACGCCACGCGCGCTGGGATGCAGGAGGGCTCGGCGCCTCCGCGGGTGTCTGCAGCGCGGTGGCGACCAGCCGCCGGCGGGTCAGCTCGTCGAGCGGCTCGGGTTCGACCCACGCGGCGATGCGCTCGTCGCGTTGGTCGTCGGGACGCTCGTCAGCCATCGTCGTTCTGACGTACGGGGGAGGGGCCGCGGTTCCCGGAGCCGGGTGGCCCGGAGCCGTGTGGCCCGGCCGCCTCCGGGTCCAGTCGTTCCACGAGGAGCGCGCGCCCGTGCGAGATGCGCGAGCGGACCGTCCCGGGCGGCACGTCGAGCACCTCGGCGATCTCGGCGTAGTCGAGGTCGCACAGGTCGCGCAGCACGACCGCGACGCGGAAGTCGTCGGGGAGCGCGCGCAACGCCGCGTCGACGTCGAGCCGCGCTCCGACCCGGTCCTCGATCGCGGGGCCGGGAGCGACCGGCTCGCGGCCGTCGGGATGGGCGGCGACCGGCCGCCGCCGCTGCCGGCGCAGCTCGTCGAGCGCGGCGTTGGTCGCCACGCGGTAGCACCAGGTGCTGAACGCGGCCCGTCCGTCGAAGCGGTCGATGCCACGCGCGATCGAGATCATCGCCTCCTGGGTGGCGTCGAGCGCGTCCTCCGGATGGGCGACCACGCGGCGACAGACCGCATGGATCCGGTCGACGTGGCGATCGAGGAGCACCTCCAGCGCCTGCCGATCGCCGCGCGAGGCGCGGGCGGCGAGGACGGAATCGCTCTCGTCACGCAACCCTCACCTCGCTCACGTCGACGTAGTGCTTGCCGTTGTCGCCCGCCGGCAGCTGGGTGAGCCAGAGCAGCACCGAGCGCGCCGTGACTCCACCCACCTCGAAGGTGTGCGTTCGCTCGAGGTCGGAGCCGTGCGCCCGCGCCTCACCCCAGTCGCGGAGGTTCTTCAGCTCCGACGGCGATTTGTCGCTGACGTAGATCGATGCGCCCCAGCCGTGCTGCTGGGTCTCGACAACGACCGTGTTCACGTCGACGCTGCCGTCGAGCGCGAACGCGAGCCCCACGCCATCCTTGGCGCCGTCCGGGAAGTTGTTGTCGTACTGCTCGGTCGTCCAGCTCGTCGTCGGGTCGCCGTCGACGGCGTTGTTCACCGCGCCGGGGTTCTCGGTACCGTCGCCGAGCGGGTCGAACGCGGTCGGGGTGAGCAGCACCTTCGTGGCGGTGGGTGGCGTCGCCCCCGGGCCGCCGTTGGCGCCGCTCGACGAGCCGCCGTCGCTGACCAGCACGTACGCGAGGACGCCACCGGCGATGGCGACGAGCACGACCAGGAGCGCCCAGAGCCATCCCAGCCGCCGGCGCCGCCGGGGGGGTGCGGCCCGGGGTGTCGTGGGGACGGGCTGCGGGCTCGTCGGCCCGGTGTGCGCGGGGGGTGCTGCCGGGCGCGGGGCAGGGCGGGCCGGGCCCACCGGGGCGGGCGCCACCGGCCGCGGGAGCGAGCCGGTGGGGTCGAGCCGGGCGCGGTCGAGGGCGTCGCGCACCGCGGCGGCCGACCCGAACCGGGCCTCGGGCTGCCGGGCGAGGCAGCGGTGGATCACGTCGTCGAGGGCCTGCGAGACCTCGGGGCGCTCGGTGCGGATGGCGGGTGCCGACGTGGTGAGGCGGGCCATGGCGGTGGCGATGTCGGTGTCGCCGCCGAACGGCGGGTGCCCGACCAGCGACTCGAACATGAGCAGCCCGAGCGCGTAGACGTCGGTGCGGGGGTCGGTCGGGCGCCCGTTGACCTGCTCGGGCGCGAGGTAGCGGGCGGTGCCCATCACCGTGCCCGTGCGGGTGAGGTCGGCGCCGCCCGCGGCCTTGGCGATGCCGAAGTCGGTGACCTTCACCGGGCCCGCGCGCGGGACGAGCACGTTGGCGGGCTTCACGTCACGGTGCACGAGCCCGGCGCGGTGCGCGGCGTCGAGCGCGTCGGCGATCTGCTTGCCGATGCGGATGACGTCGGCGACGGGCAGACCGCTGTGCTCGTCGATCAGGTGGCGCAGCGTCGGGCCGTCGACCAGTTCCATGACGATGTACGCGATGCCGTCGTCGTCGCCGGTGTCGTAGGTGGAGACGATGTTGGGATGCGACAACCGCGCCGCCGCGATCGCCTCGTTGCGGAACCGGGCGCGGGTCGCGTCGTCGGCCGCGAGGTCGGCGCGCAGCACCTTCACCGCGACGCGCCGTGACAGCACAGGGTCGTCGGCGATCCACACCGTCGCCATGCCGCCGCGCGCGAGCGGCTCGACAAGTCGGTATCGGCCTCCGAGCACGCGCCCGGGTGTGGTCAACTCCACGGTTGCATTGTGACCCTCACTGGACGGTCTGGAACGTCACTCCGATGACACGCGGCCCGGCGTGGGTGCCGATGACGGGGCCGACCACGCCGGTGATGATGTCGTCGCGCGGGAAGATCGGCTCCAGCATCTCGAGCAGCTCGTCGAGGTCGGGAGCGTTGCCGTGGAGCACCGCGAGGTGCTCGATCTTCCCTTCCGCCGCCTTCGCGGCGAGCAGCTTCAACGCTTTCGACCGCGTGCGCACCTTGCCCGCTTCCTCGACGATCCCTTCGCGCACCTCGATCACCGGCTTGATCGACAGCACGGTGCCGAGCAGTGCGCGCGCGTTGCCCACTCGGCCACCCCGCTTCAGGAATTCGAGCGTGTCGAGGGTCGCGAAGAGCTTGGTGCGGTCGCGCCGGTCGACCACCTCCTGCACGATCGACTCGAGCGAGTCGCCGTCGGCCGCCCGCCGCGCCGCGGTGAGGCAGAGGTTGCCGAGGCCCATCGACGCGCTCCGTGAGTCGATGACCTGCACCGGAACGTCGCGCGACACCGCCGCGGCTGCCAACTGGGCCGCCTGCATGGTGGCGGAGAGGTGTGAGGAGAGGTTGATGCACGCGATCCCGGTCGCGCCCCGGGCGTGCAGCTCCCGGAACTTCTTCTCGAAGGCGCCGGCCGACGGGGCGGCCGTCTCCGGGAGGAGCTTGGAGTGCTCGAGGCGGTGCCAGAATTCGTCGGTGCTCAGCTCCTCGCGGTCGACGAGCTCCTCGTCGCCGAAGCGGATGGTGAGCGGGACGATCTCGATGCGGAGCGCGTCGACCAGCGGCTGCGGCAGGTCGCAGCTGCTGTCGGTGACCACCCGGATGCTCACATGCGCTCCCTGATTCCCTCGACGGACCTTTGATCGTTACACGCGCGAGCCGCGGCCCACGCCTCCGGGCCGCAGCCGGGCCGGGAGCAGGGCGGCGATCGACGACAGCTCGTCCACGTGGAGGAGGGCCAGCCCGCCGAGGTAGACCGCGCTGCCGACGAGGGCGCCGACGATCGCCGATGCGAACGCGGCGGTGGTGGTGTCCCACCCGATCAGCTCGCCGACGGCCCAGCTCACCCCCGCCACGGCCGCGCCGGCGACCACCACCTTCACCAGGGTGATCCACAGGCGCCGGTTCGCGACGCCGCCCAGCTGGAGGTGCAGTACGAACAGCGTGAGCAGAGCGGCGACGAAGTAGGCGAGGGAGAACGCGAGGGCCAGTCCCGGGATGCCCAACCACGCGTACAGCGGGAACGCGAGCCCGATGTTCACCGCGTTCTCGATGCAGTTGATCCAGAACGGGGTGAAGGTGTCGTGTCGGGCGTAGAACGCCCGCATCGCGAACAGATAGAGCGAGAAGGGCAGCAGGCCCACCGCGAACGCGACCAGGGTGTCGGCGACCACCGACGCGGCCCCGCCCGAGAACGCGCCGCGCTGCAAGAGCGCGACGATGATCGGGCGGGCGAGGCCGATGTAGAGCGCAGCGGCGGGGACGATCACGACCGACGCCAACCGGAGCCCCCGCGACAGCTGATCGCGCAGCCCACGGCGATCGCGGCGCGCCGCCGCGCTCGCCATCTCGGGGGTGAACGTCGTCATCAACGACACCGCGAACAGTCCGTGGGGGAGTTGGAAGAACGCGTAGGCGCTGATGTAGATGAACGGCCCGCCGTCGGTCCCGTTGGCGAGCACGGTGACCACCAACAGCGCGATCTGGTTCGCGATCACGTAGCCGACCGTCCAGCCCGACAGCCGCAGCATGGTGAGCACGGCCGGATGTCGCCACGCGGGCAGGAAACGCAGGTGCGCGTGCAGGCGCGCCAGCGGAGGCAGGAGCGCGAGCGCCATCACCATCACGCCCGCGGTCGTGCCCAGGCCGATGAGCAGGATCAACCCCTCGTCGTCGAGCACGCTGCGCACGGTGAGCGACCCGTCGGCGATGCGGGGGAGGGCGAGGAACACCGCGATGACGACGACGTTGTTGAGGACCGGTGCAAAGGCGGCCGCGAGGAAGTGACGGCGCGCGTTGAGCATCGCGGTCGCGAGGGTGACGATGCCGTAGAACAACATCTGCGGCATGAAGAGGCGGAGCAGATCGGTCGCCAGCTCCTGTTGGGCGGCGACGTTCGACCCGTGCACGTTCAGCGTGTACAGGTCGACGAGCCACGGCGCGGCGACGACGCCGATGACGGTCACTGCCGCCAACGCGAGCATCGCGACGGTGAAGATCGCGCTCGACGCGTCGTCGTCGCGCGCTTCGAAGTGCTTCACGAACAGCGGGACGAGGGTCGCAGTCAGCACTCCACCGAGGAGCAGCTCGTAGACGATGTTGGGCGCCTCGTTCGCGTAGCTGTAGGTGCCGGCGAGGGTCGAGGCGCCGAGCGCGTACGCGATGGCCGCGATGCGCACGAAGCCGGTGATGCGGGAGAGCGCGGTGCCGACGGCGACGACCGCGCTGGACCGGACGAGGGAGGTCTCGGCCTCGGTGGGATTGGAGCCCGGCTCGGTGAGCCCGACGTCGTCGGCGCTCACGTATTCAAGCGGGCTGCCCGGTGGGCGTCGCGACCGGGAACGAGGGGTGGTGCTCCTGCGAGCGCTTCCGGCGGCGCCGGTGGATGTCCCAGCCCCACCAGATGGCGAGGAACGCGATCGCGCCCACGGTCAGGAACACTCCCACACCACTCACGAAGGTGGAGCGGACGGTGATCCTCCTGCTGCCGACCTCGAGGCCGTCGGTCGTCGTGACCGTCAGCTGCACCGGCGACTGGCCGGAGCCGCGCGTCTCGACCGCCACCCGGACGGTCGTGCTGCGGGACCGCGGGAGCACCACGTCGCGCTCGGCGCCGTGGGGGAACAGGAGCCGGTCGCTCTCCAGCCGCAGGTGGACGGTGACGTCCTGGTTGCTCGTGTTCTGGAAGCTGATCGGGATCTGAGCCTTGCTCGACGTGATCGTGATCGTCCCGGGGGGCTGGAGATGGATCTGACCGAGGAAGCCCGCCACCGAGGTGCCGATCGAATCGAGCAGGTCGCCCGCCGCCTTCCGTCCGACCGGGTTCTGCCAGTCCGACGACACCGACGACGCCAAGGCCCGGTCGGCACGCTGGGCCTGCGCGCTGTCGGCGCCCACCAGGCGCGCGACCGCGTTGCGGTCGGCGGTCGCCTGCTGGTACTCCTGCAGGGTCACCGGTGTCCGGGGTGCGTCGTACGGCGCCAGCTGCCGATACACCGGTGCGCTGTCGGGTTGGCCGTCGACCGTCGCCGCGGGCACGGCGTCGAGCATCCCGGCGACCGTCGTCGCGTGTAGGAGCGGGTTGTTGCGCAGCCCGGCGAGCATCGCGGCCACGAACGTGTCGTCGGCGTCCCAGCGGTCGGGGTTGGTGATCGTGATGCCGCGGGTGATCGAAGGCTGCTCGCCGGCGATCAGCGAGAGCCCCGCGAGCAGGTGCGCGGCGCGCAGCGCGGGCGGGTCGTTCCCGGTGAGGAACTGCTCGAGCCCCGGGTCGGTCGCGAGCACGGTGACCGCGCTCGAGTCGTCACCCGGCACGGCCTGCACCTTGAACGGGTGCGCGGGCGTGTACTTCTCGTTGGCGGGCGTGAGTTGCGTCCCGTCGACCACCAGTTGCCGGGCGCTGGCGTTCAGGAGCAGCCGCAGTGACGCGAGGTCGAGGGGTCCGGGCAACGCGGTGCTGGGGTCGAGGTGGGCGCCGAAGAAGGTCTCGAGCGCGGTCACCCCGCGGGCGAACTCCGAGGCCGGCGGCTGGTTCACCACGCCACTCAGGTTGTTCCGCAGGATGGCGGGCAGATCGAGGGGCACGAACGGGCCCGCGAGCACCTGGTTGCGCAGGCCCGCGCTCCGGACCGCGGCGACGCCGGCCGCCAGGTCGGGTGACCGGGACGCGAGCGTGCTCCACGCGTCGAGGGTCTCGGGGCTGGGCGCGAGCGTGAGCTGCACGTCGGGATTCGCCCCGAGCTGGGTCGCCTGGCGGCCGAGCCGGCCCGTGGGCTGGAGGTCGGCGAGCGTGTTCGCGTTGTCCGGCGCCGTCGCGTTGCCCACGTAGGCGGGGTCGGCCCGCAGTGGCCAGACCCAGGCCACCTGGAGCGGTGTGCCGAAGGTCAGCGCGCCGTCGGCGCCCAGGGGCTCGACCACGAGGTGGGTGACGAAGTGCGCGAGCGAGTCGTCGCTGCCGTTCCGCAGGTCGACTTCGAGGGGGTACACGCCGTTGCCGGAGATCAGGTTGGTCGGGTAGAGCAGGATCCGGTGGCCGTTGGCGTCGGTCGGCAGCTCGTCGAACGCGAAGGACGTGAGGTTGCGCGACGGCGGCAGGCCACCCCCGGTGACGCTCTCGTCGAACGCGGTCCGGCTCTCGAGTGGATCGTGCACCGTGAGCACGACCCGGGATCCGGGCGGCACGTTCGCGGCCTGGAAGCTCATCAGGAACGTGCCGTTGGGGGCCACCCACGGGCTCTGGGCGGCGAGCGCGAACGACGGCGCGGCCGTCTGCGCGCCCGCGGACGGGCCGAATGCGGCGACGCCGACGACGGAGGACACCACCACCACGAGGGTGACGAGGACGCGACGGATCACAGGGACCGCCCGAGGACGCACAGGCCCGCGGGGATGGTGTCGAAGCCGAACGAGCGGTAGAGCGCGAGCGCGCGATCGTTCGCCAGTTGCGTGTTGACGTACACGCGATCGCCGCCGTGCTTCCACACCCAGGCGATGCCGTCGGCCACGAGCGCCCGACCCCAGCCGCGGCCACGCGCCGCCGGGTGCACCGCCACCCGCTGGAGGTAGCCGTACCGGCCGGCGACGCCGGTGATCGCGTACGCGACGACGCGGTCGCCGTCGCGGCCCACCCGGAAGCGGGTGCTGGGCGTGGCGTCGAGCGCGTCCTTGAGGCCGACCGGACCGAGGCGCCAGAACTCGTCGAACGAGAGGTCGTCGAGCTCGAGCACCTGGGCGCGGTCGCGGCGGGTGGCCTTCTCCAGTGGGAGCAGGGCCGGCGTGGGCGCGGTGTCGAGGTCGAGTGCGAGGAGGTGGAGGCGCTCGCGCACCGAGAACCCGGCGTCGACGAAGACCCCGGACTCCGCCGGGCTCACCGCGCTGGTGAGGACGGAGTCGTAGCCGGACGCGCGCGCCCGCTCGATGCAGTGGTGGACGACGCTCGACGGCACGCTGGCGTCGGGTCCGACGACCAGGTGCGCCGCCCCGCCGCCCCCGCGCCAGGGGGCGATGCGTGCCCAGCTGTCGCCGAAGCGCAGGGTCTGCTGCCGCACAGAAGCAGGGTAATGGTCCGGGTCTCGCGGCGCCCCTCACTCCCGGCTCAGGTCGAGCGTACGAAACCCTTCGCGCTGACGAGGGGCAGATCGAGGTAGGTGACGATTCCCGGTGCCGCCGCGACGACCGCCGGGATCGCGTCGATCGCGGGCAGCGCGGTCATGATCATGCCGAGCACCATGAAGTCGCCGAAGGTCTTGGCCTCGAAGTCGGCGCCCGGGTAGATCTCGAGCTTGGTGCGCACGCACGGCTGCCCCTGGATCTCGACGCGGTAGCCCTCGTCGAGCTTCCAGTCGGGATCGAGCGTCTGGCCCTTGCGCCAGCGCACCTTGAGGTCGACCACCTTGCGGTCGCCGACCCAGCCCTGCCAACTCGCGGCGACGCCGGCCACGCACCCGGCGGGGATCGACCACGAGCCGAGGTCGAGGTCCTCGGTGGTCTGCGCGAACTCGGCGTCGAACCGCACGTCGTCGAGCTCGATCCCGAGCGCGTCGGCGACGAGCAGGACCGCGTCCTCGAACACCGCGGTGCCCGCGCGCGCCATCTCGGGGAGTGCGGGGTCGTCGATCGGTCGGGCGAACCCGACCGGGAGCTCGGTGTCGGGGGAGTCGTACCCGGTGCTGTCGGCCGACTCGAGCACGGAGACGGAGTCGACCCGGTCGCAGATCCCCGCCGAGACGATGGCGAGGAGGTCGGCGAACCCGGGGTTGATGCCGCTCCCGAAGACGGAGACGCCGCCGTGCTCGCACGCCGTGACGATGCGCTCGCGACCCTCGCCGAGGGAGTGGCCGGTGATGAACGCGGCGGTCGACACGATGTTGACGCCTGCCTCGAGGATGCGGACCATCTCGCCGACGTCGGGCCACTTGGGGTTGTAGACGACGCAGTCGGGCTCGAGCGCGAGGAGGGCGTCGACGTCGTCGGTGGCGAGGATCCCGAGTGGCTCGATCCCGCACAGCTCACCCACGTCGCGCCCGACCTTGTCGGGACCCCACGCGTAGCACCCGACCAGCTCCAGCCCGGGGTTGGCCACGGCGGCGATGACGGACCGGCGGCCGACGTTCCCGGTGGTCCACTGCACGATCCGGAGCGGCGACGGGGTCGAGGAGGACGAGGTGGCGGTCATGGCGGGAGCGTAGATGGAGCCGGGCACTCGGTGACGGGGTGCTCAATCGCGCCGCCAGGGCCTTCAGACGGCCGGGCCGGGGGCCGATACACGGGTTCGGAGGCATCGTGTTGGACCTGGACGGATTACTGCGCTTCGCCGTGGAACACGGCGCCTCGGACGTCCACGTCAAGGTGGGCTCACGCCCGCGCCTGCGGATCGACGGACGGCTGCGCGAGGCACCGTTCGACACCGTCGAGCCCGCCGACACCGAGCGGGCGGCGGCCGCGGTGATCCCACCCTCCCGCGCGGAGACCTTTGCCGCCGACCACGAGTGCGACTTCACGTACGGGATCCCGGGCCTGGGGCGGTTCCGGGTGAGCGCGTTCCGCCAGCGGGGCTCGATCGGCTTCGTGCTCCGCCGGGTACCGACGGGGATTCCCACCTTCGACGCGCTCGGCCTGCCCGGCGCGGTGGCGAAGCTCGCGGGCGCACAGCACGGACTCGTCCTCGTGACCGGCCTCGCCGGATCGGGCAAGACCGCGACGCTGGCGGCAATGGTCGACCATGTCAACACCCACCGCGAGGGCCACATCGTGACCATCGAGGACCCGGTCGAGGTGCTGCACCCCG
Source organism: uncultured Actinomycetes bacterium (assembly GCA_963819475.1). Lineage (GTDB taxonomy): Bacteria > Actinomycetota > Acidimicrobiia > IMCC26256 > DASPTH01 > DASUAS01. Next base: position 334,791 of record CAWFWE010000004.1, on the reverse strand, counting down.
ACAAGCGCTCGATCGTCATCCAACGTGAAGTCGGTTCCGACACGCCGAGCGCGCTGTCGGGCCTCGAGCACGCGCTGCGCCAGGATCCCGACGTCATCGTGCTCGGCGAGCTCCGCGAGACCGACGCCGCCTGGGCGCTCCTCCAGGCGGCCGAGATCGGACACCTCGTGTTCGCCGCCATGTCGACGGTGAGCGCGATCGACACCATCGACCGGTTCGTGGAGCTGTTCCCCCCGCACCGCCAGCGCCAGGCGCGCGCATCGCTCGCCGCGACGTTGCGCGGCATCATCTCCCAGCGACTGCTGCCGCGTGCCGGCGGCCGGGGACGCGTGCCGGCGACGGAGGTCCTGGTCGTGAACGCGCGGGTACGCGATCGGATCGCCGACCCGGCGCGGTTGGCCGAGCTCGAGCACGAGATGACGCACGGCGACCTCTACGGGATGCAGACCTTCGACCAGAGCCTCGTGCAGCTGTACCGAAACGGGCTCGTGGCCAGCGACGACGCGATCGCGCACGCCAACTCGGCGAGCGAGATGCGCTTCTCCCTCGACCGCGCCGACCTCGAGCGCGAACGCGAGCCGCTCCCGTCGCCCGTCATTTCGCCGGGTGCGCCCGCGGCGGTTGCCCCCGCCTGACCCCGGTCAGTCGTCGTAGTTGTGGCGGACGGCTTCGAACGCGCGCGCGAGCAGCGGCGTGCGGGCGTCGACGACGTGCTCGAACTCGACGCCCGGTCGGTCGTGTGGCGACCACGGGGCGAGATCGGCGTCCGGGACGGTCACGATCTTGGCGACGGCCGGCGCCGGTGTGGGCTCGGGGCTGTCGAAGGGCAGACGTGGGCCGGGGGCGGTGCGGGGGCGGGAGCGCGCCGGTTCACGACGCGGCCTGCGGCTCGCGGGGGTCGTCGCCGCGGGCTCGCCGAGCCAGAGCCGCGACTCTGCGCCACGCCGGTCGAGGAGGTTCCAGCCGCGAGGTGGGGACAAGCGGTCGGCGTGGGTGAGGCACAGCACCCCGGCCCCGCGTCCCGGGGTGTCGATCGGGTCGAGCCACACGAGGGACTCCTGGGCGTCGAAGGCGAACACCGCCACCGCGGCCTCGTTACAGCCGAGCCGAGAGCAGGTGACCGCGCCGTCCACTCCGGCGAAGGTACCGGAGCATGCGCTCGGGCCCGGGGATGCCGGGCCATTGTTTCCTCGGTGACCGGTCCGAGCAGACGAGAATGGTGTCGATGACCGCGATCCCGTCCCGCCTCCGGCCGCTGCTCGACGCCACGTCGCCCGCGCAGCAGCTCGCGCGCCTCCTGACCGAGTCCGGTCACGAGTGCTTTCTCGTCGGTGGGAGCGTGCGCGACGCCTTCCTCGACCGCGCGATGCGGGAGGGCGAGGAGTCCGACATCGACATCGCGACCGACGCCCGCCCCGAGGTCGTGGAGCAGTTGGTGCGACCGTGGGCCGACGCGGTCTGGCTGCAGGGTCAGCGGTTCGGGACCGTGGGCTGTCGCAAGGACGGCACCCGGCTGGAGATCACGACGTTCCGCGCCGAGGTGTATCACCCCGACAGCCGCAAGCCGGTGGTCGCGTATTCCGACGACATCGAGACCGACCTCTCGCGACGCGACTTCACCGTGAACGCGATGGCGTTGCGGCTCCCGGAGCCCGCGCTCGTCGACCCGTTCGGCGGCGCCGCCGATCTCGCCGCCCGTCGGCTTCGGACGCCGCTCGCGCCCGAGGTGTCGTTCCTCGACGATCCGCTGCGGATGCTGCGCGCGGCGCGCTTCATCGCGCAGTTCGGGCTGGCGCCCGACCCGGCGTTGACCGAGGCGGTCGTCGAGTTGCGACACCGGCTCGAGATCGTGAGCGCGGAGCGGATCCGCGACGAGCTGTCGAAGCTGCTGCTCGTCGACGACCCCACCACCGGCCTTTGGTTCCTGGCCGAGACCGGCCTCGCCGACGAGTTCCTGCCCGAGCTCAACCAGATGCGGCTCGAGCAGGATCCCATCCACACGCACAAGGACGTGCTCGCGCACACCATCGCCGTGGTGCGCAACACCAGGCCGGAGCTGATCGTGCGCCTGGCCGCGTTGTTCCACGACGTCGGCAAGCCCAAGACCCGGTCGTTCGCCGGCGGCGGCGTGAGCTTCCACCACCACGAGGTGGTGGGCGCGCGCATGACCGAGGAGCGCATGCGGGTGCTGCGGTATCCCAACGACGTGGTCGAGTCCGTCGTCCAGCTGGTGTACCTCCACCTCCGCATCCACACCTACGCGATGGGGTGGACCGACAAGGCGGTGCGCCGCTACGTGCGCGACGCCGGTGACCTGCTCGACGAGCTCAACCACCTGCAGCGGTGCGACTGCACGACCCGCAACCCGAACCGGGCGCGGGCGCTGCAGCGCCGGATGGACGACCTGGAGCGGCGGATCGCCGAGCTGCGCGAGCAGGAGGAGCTCGACGCCATCCGGCCGCCGCTCGACGGTCGCCAGGTCATGGAGTACCTCGGGCTGAAGCCGGGCCGCATCGTGGGGGAGGCGCTCGACTTCCTGCTCGAGGCGCGCCTCGACGAGGGCCCGATCAGCGAGGGCGACGCGTACGAGCGTCTCGGCGCGTGGGCGCGCGAGCGGGGGGTCACGGAGTAGCCGCGGCGGCGGAGCCGAGCGACCGAACGATCAGGCGCCTTCCTTGCGCGCCCGCCACACGATCGTCGCGGGAATGCGCGCACCCGGCGTGTCGGGCCGAGGCTCGAGCACGGTGTCGACCCGGAAGCCCGCGCGCCCGAGCTCGGTGAAGACCTCACCGATGCCGCGGGTGTAGACGCGTGCCGTCTGGCCGTCGCGTTCCACGTCGATGGGGCCCGGCTCGAAGTACGACCGCTCCACCGCACCGGAGGCGTCGATGCAGATCGCCATGGGGTGCTCGTACGAGAACACGAACGGCCCGTTCGGCTTCAGCACCCGCTGCACCTGCCGGAACAGCCGCGCCGCGTCGTCGACCTCGGCGACCGCGTCGGCGCTGAACGCGGCGTCGATCGACTCGGCGCGGAGGAAGGCGAGGTCGGCGAGGTCGCCCTTGCGCCACTCGACCTTGACCTCTTCGCGCTCGGCGCGCTCGCGGGCGTGGGCGAGGCGAGCGTCCGAGGCATCGAGCGCGATCACGATCGCGCCCTGGTGTGCGAACCCGATTGCGGCGGCACCGGTGCCGCACCCGAGGTCGAGCACCCGCTTGCCGCGCAGATCACCGAGCAGCCGTAGCTCGCGTTCAGAAGGATCGTCGCCGTTCACGTGCTGATCATCGCGCGTTGCTACGCACCGGCCGCGAACCTCTCGACCATCTCGCGAGCGTCGTCGTCGTGGTACTGCACCGCGGGCGACTTCATGAAGTAGGCCGACGGCCCGGCGAGCGGCCCACCGATCCCACGGTCGAGGGCGAGCTTGCAGCAGCGCACCGCGTCGATGATGACGCCCGCCGAGTTCGGCGAGTCCCACACCTCGAGCTTGAGCTCGATGTTGAGCGGCACGTCGCCGAAGTTGCGACCCTCGAGCCGGATGTAGGCCCACTTCCGGTCGTCGAGCCACGGCACGTGGTCCGACGGGCCGATGTGCACGTTGTCGGACTCGATGCCCTGCTCGATCTGGCTGGTGACGGACTGCGTCTTCGAGATCTTCTTCGACTCGAGCCGGCTGCGCTCCAACATGTTCTTGAAGTCCATGTTGCCGCCGAAGTTGAGCTGGTAGGTGCGGTCGATCGCGGTCCCGCGGTCCTCGAAGAGGCGGGCGAGCATGCGATGGGTGATGGTGGCGCCCACCTGGCTCTTGATGTCGTCGCCCACGATCGGGAGCTTGGCCGCCTCGAACTTCGCCGCCCACTCGGGGTCGCTGGCGATGAACACCGGGATGGCGTTCACGAACGCGACGCCGGCGTCGAGGCACGCCTGCGCGTAGAAGCGCTGCGCCTCCTCGGACCCGACGGGGAGGTAGCTGACCAGCACGTCGGCCTCGGCGTCGCGCAAGACCCCGACCACGTCGACCGGCTCGGCCGGCGATTCCTCGATCGTCTCGCGGTAGTACTTGCCGAGGCCGTCGAACGTCGGGCCGCGCTGCACCTCGACCTCGAGCTGGCCCACGTTGGCGAACTTGATGGTGTTGTTCTGTCCCGCGGAGATGGCCTTGCCGAGGTCGAGCCCGACCTTGGCCGCGTCGACGTCGAACGCGGCGACAAAGTCGACGTCGCCCACGTGATAGCCACCGAGCACGACGTGCATGAGGCCGGGGACCTCCTCGGTCGGGTCGGCGTTGCGGTAGTACTCGACACCTTGGACGAGGCTGCTGGCGCAGTTCCCCACTCCGGCGATGGCGACACGAATGCGACCACTCATGATGCGGTGGCTCCTTGTTGATCCAGGGGTTCCTGGGAGGGGTTGGTAGGGGCGTTCGCGTCGTCGCGGCCTTCAGCCGCGATCAGCGCGTCGACCCATTCGAGATCTCGTTGGGTGGACTGGGTGCGGTGCTCGAACAGCGATCGCGTGTAGCGGTCGCCGCGCCCGGGCGTCGCGCGGCGAGCGCGCGACAGGCGGTCGGCGAGCGCGCTGCGCCGCCGGGTCAGCAGTTCGAGCCGAGCCTCGGCGTCGAGGTGACGGCAGAAGGCCAGCTTCAACGCGAAGGTCCGTTCGTCGTCGCCGGTGGTGTCGTCGTCGAGCAGCAGCTGCGAGAGCCGCGCGTCGCCGCGCTCGGTGAGGCGGTACGCCTTGCGGGTCCGGCGGGACGACTTGACCGGACGGCGCAGCCGCGCCGCTGCGAGGTCGCCGTCGAGCGAGCCGGTGGCGGGCATGGGGGTGGCGACGGTGTCGGGTTCGACGCTCTCGATGCTCCCGTCGTGCTCGAGGCGCCGCAGCGCCGGGTACAGCGAGCCGTACGAGATCCCCCACAGCGAGCCGAGCGTCTCACCGAGACGCTTCTTCAGCTCGTAGCCGTGGAGCGGTTGCTCCTTCAGCAGTCCGAGGATGGCGAGCTCCAACACTTCTGGTCTTGCTCCCGTGGCGTCGTGCGTGTGTGGCCGATATATCGCTCCGATATATCGGTCCGAGTATACACAGACGGACGTACGGGTGGACGTACGGTGGACGGGACGCCGCGGAGCGGTGCCGGAGCGCCCGGAAACCGCCGCCCGGGCTCCCTTGTACAGTGGCGCGGTGCGTCGGCACACCGACTACGCGCTGGCCCGACGGGCCCTCCTCCGCGACCTCAGTCGCGGCACCGTGGCCCGTCACGACGTCTGCGACGCGCACCCCGAGCTGCTGCGGGCCGCCCGCCACGTGGGGGAGCCCGCCCCGCACGAGTGCCCGGTGTGCTCGGCCCGCCACGTGCGCTACGTGTCGTACGTCTACGGGGAGCACCTGCGCCAGGCGAACGGGCGGTGCATCGTCCACCCGAGCGAGCTCGAGCGCCTCGGTGCCGCGGACGACGAGTTCGCCCGCTACGTGGTGGAGGTGTGTCCCGACTGCGGGTGGAACTTCCTCACCCGGCGCGAGCTCCACGGCCGCCGGCACGGGGGCGCGCCCGCCCCCGGGGGGCGGGCGACGTCCGGCCGAGCACGGTCGGCGCCGTAAGGAGGGAGATGGAGCGGAGCCGTGCCCTGAGGGCGGGACGGCGCCGCGGAATCGACCATCCAGCAGGAGCCAGCAGGAGATGGAGCGGAGCCGTGCCCTGAGGGCGGGACGGCGCCGCGGAATCGACCATCCAGCAGGAGATGGAGCGGAGCCGTGCCATCGATCCCGAGGGCGGGACGGCGCGGCGGAATCGACCCTTGAAGTAGAGTCCTGGGACCGCCGGGAGCCGTGTGAGCCCTGGACGGTGGAGGACAGACGATGGCCGAGTCGGGTCAGGCTGCCCAACGCGTGCTCGAGCGCGCCCGATGTCGTCGCACGCAAGGGCACCGGCGCGCCGCTGGTGATGGTCACTGCGTACGACGCACCCTCTGCACGAGCGGTCGACGCCGCGGGCGTCGACATGATCCTCGTGGGGGATTCGGTCGCGATGGTCGTGCTCGGGTACGACGACACGCTGCACGTCACGATCGACGACATGGCGCACCACACCGGAGCGGTCGCGCGCACGAAGCCGCGCGCACTCGTGGTGGCCGACCTGCCGTGGATGAGCTACCACCTCTCGCGCGACGAGACCGTCGCCAACGCCGCACGGCTCGTGCGCGCCGGGGCGACGGCGGTGAAGCTCGAGGGTGGGCGCAAGCGCGTCGACGCGGTGAACGCGATCCTCGACACCGAGATCCCGGTGATGGGCCATCTCGGCCTCACGCCCCAGTCGGTGCACCGCTTCGGTGGCTTCCGTGTGCAGGGCAAGACGCTCGACGCGGCGAGGGAGATCGTCGACGACGCGGTCGCGCTGGCGGATGCCGGCGTCTTCGCCATCGTGCTGGAGTGCGTGCCCGACGCAGTCGCCCGCATGGTCACCGACTCGGTGCCCGTGCCCACCATCGGCATCGGAGCCGGGCGGCACTGCGACGGCCAGGTGCTCGTGTACCACGACATCCTCGGCTTCGAGGACCGGGTGCGACCGAAGTTCGTGCGGCGGTACGCCGACCTCGGCGGTGATGCAGCCCGCGCCATCGAGCGGTTCGCCGACGACGTCCGGGCCGGGCGGTTCCCGGCGAGCGGCGAGACGTACCACGCGGCCGACTCGGTGACCGAAGCACTCGGTCTCTACGGATCCGTGGAGCACGCGCCCGCCTGATCCGCGCCGTCGTCTCATATTCTCGACGCCGGATGCTCGGACACCGGCGCGCACTCGTGTTCACGTTGCTCGCCGTCGTGACGGCTGCCGTCGCGGTGCTCGCGGTCGTCCTCATCGACTCCGGCGACGACTCTGGCTCCGACGCGGTCTCGTCGCCGTTGTCGGCGGGCATCGCGCGGTCAGGTGCCGGCGTCGGCGCCGTTCGAGGGCCTCGGCGAGCTCAACGTCGGGATCGGGGGCCGGTGCCTCCGCCTGGCGGTGGCCGACTCCGTCGCGGAGCGCGTTGCGGGCCTGCGCGACCACACGGACCTCGGGCCCTACGACGGGATGCTGTTCGTGTTCCCGGGCCCGACGGAGACCCCGTTCACGATGGCGGGCGTGACCGTGCCTCTCCAGATCGGTTTCTACGCGCCCGACGGGAGCCGCGAGAACGCGCTCCTCATGCGCCCGTGCCCCCACAAGGCGGAGTCGCAGTGCCCCGTCTACCGGGCCGACGGGCAGTTCCTGTACGCGGTGGAGACCCCGAAGGGCGGTCTTCCCTCTGGCCCGGTGACCGCCTGCTCGCCTGCTTGACTCGCTCCGCTCGACGTGGTCGTTCGAAACTGTCACACCCCCGGCGTAGCGTCACCGTCGATAGATCGTGTCGGGGATCGACTGCTAGCCTGACCCGCTCAATTGCATTCCTGCGCCCACGACTCCAGCTGGTGGAGCTGCGTGGTCGCCCGTGGACCGAGTGCCACGGTCCGAAGGAGGTCCGGCCCATGAGGCCGTACGAGGTCATGGTCATCTTCGACGCGGATCTGGAAGAGGAGACCATCCGGTCCGCCGTCGCCCGCTACATCCAGTTGATCGACTCCCGCGGCGCCGAGCCCGGGCAGACCGACTTCTGGGGCAAGCGGCGGTTCGCCTACGAGCTCAAGCACCGCTGGGAGGGCTACTACGTGGTCTTCCAGGCGAAGGCGGAGCCCGCGGCGATGGACGAACTCCACCGGACCCTCTCCCTTGCTGACGAAGTCCTCCGGCACAAGGTGCTGCGGATTCCCGAGAGCGTCTACGGGAACCTCGCCGGCTCCGGCGTGTCGGACTCCTAGGGAGGATCCACCATGGCCGACAGCACGATCACCATCGTCGGGAACCTGACCCGCGACCCCGAGATCCGGTACACGACCGGCGGCGCCGCCAAGGCGAACTTCGGGGTCGCCGTCAGCCGGCGCTGGCAGAACCGCCAGTCACAGGAGTGGGAGGAGCAGACGAGCTTCTTCAACGTCATCTGCTGGCGTGAGATGGCCGAGAACGTCTCCGAATCGCTGGGCAAGGGCTCGCGTGTGGTCGTCACCGGCCGCCTCGAGCAGCGCAGCTGGGAGACCGAGAACGGCGAGAAGCGCAGTGTGGTCGAGATCGTCGCCGACGACATCGGCCCGAGCCTGCGCTGGGCGACCGCCCAGATCACCCGCAACGAGCGCCGCGGTGGTGGCGACTTCGGCGGTGGCGGCGGCGGCGGCGGTGGTGGCGGCGGTGGAGGGGGTGGAGGGAGCCGAGGTGGCGGCTCCACGCCCGCCGAGAACTACGACGACTTCGGCGAGGAGCCTTTCTGATGGCGAGCGAACGATCGCGGGCCGGGTACCCCGGCGAGCAGAGAGCGAGCAGATAGAGATGGCGAGCGAACGATCGCGGGCCGGGTATCCCGGCGAGCAGAGAGCGAGCAGATAACGATGGCGAGAGACCGGCGCAGCAACAGCAAGAGCGCCGCGGCCGACCGGCGTCGACCGCAGAAGAAGAAGATCTCGATCCTCAACACCGAGCAGGTCGAGTGGATCGACTACAAGGACGTCAACCTGTTGCGCCGGTTCATGTCCGAGCGGGCGAAGATCCGGGCGCGCCGCGTCACCGGAAATTCGACCCAGCAGCAGCGGCAGGTGGCGAAGGCGATCCGTCTCGCGGCGAGATGGCGCTCCTGCCTTACAGCGTCCGGCAGGTGACCCAACGCAAGGGTGGTCGTCGCGACCGCGGCGACCGTGGTGAGCTGCGCGAGGAGATGCCGCCGCGTCCGCCCGAGCAGTCGGGCGACTCCGACTACGCCGAGGTCGAGGTGGAGGTCGATGTCGAGCAGGTCAACGGCGCCCCGGCCGTCGACGGTGTCGAGGTCGACGTGGTCGAGGTCGAGACCGGGGGCGCGGGCGAATGAAGGTCGTGCTCCGGGAAGACGTCGAGACGCTCGGCAAGAAGGGCGACCTGCTCGAGGTCGCCGACGGCTACGCGCGCAACTACCTGGTGCCGCGAGGGCTCGCGATGCGCGCCACCAAGGGTGTCGTCGCGCAGTCGGAGTCGATGCGGCGAAGCCGGGAGGTCAAGGAGACGCGCGACCGCGAGGCAGCCCAGAAGGTCGCCGCGCAGCTCGGCTCGCAGACCATCCAGGTGAAGGCGCGGGCGGGCGAGGGCGGCAAGCTCTTCGGTTCGGTCACCGCGGCCGATGTCGCCGACGCGGTCCTCTCCCAGACCGGCATCGAGCTCGATCGCCGCAAGGTGGTGCTCGACGAGCCGATCCGCGAGCTGGGCGACGCCCAGGTGCAGGTGCGCCTGCCCGCCGAGGTCGTGGTCGCGGTCGCAGTCGCGGTCGTCGAGGAGTAGCCGGCGAGCGGCGCCCGAGCGGCGCGCGCCGCGCGGCGTTGCGCCGCGTGACAAGATCCTCCGAAATCAGGAGGTCGCGTGGTCGCGCTCGGGGTTCCCGACGCGCCCCGCGCGCCGTCGCGGTAGGGGGGTCAATGCCGCTGTCCGAAGTCGAGCCGACACGACCGGCACCCGGCGAGGAGCCGGTCCTGCGTGCTGTCGACGTGTCGGTGCGGTTCGGCGGCGTCGTGGCGCTGAGTGGCGTCACCCTCGACGCCCGGGCCGGCGAGGTCGTGGGCGTGATCGGCCCGAACGGCGCGGGCAAGACGACGCTGTTCGACGTGCTGTCGGGAATCCGGCCCCCGGCCTCCGGACGGATCGTCTATCGCGGCGAGGACGTGACCCGGCGCAGCCCCACCTGGCGGTCGCGTCGGGGCATCCGCCGGACCTTCCAGCGCCAGCAGATGTTCGGATGGCTCACCGTGGAGGAGAACGTGCTCGTCGCGCTCGAATGGCGTGGCGGTGGCGGTGGACTCGTGGGCGACCTCCTCGCGCTGCCGACCCGCCGGCGGCGGGAGCGGGATCGGCGCGGGCAGGCCGACGAGGTGCTCGAGCTGTGCGGACTGGGCGACGTGCGTTCGCAGCCGGCGGGAAAGCTGCCGATCGGCCGCGCCCGCATGGTGGAGATGGCACGGGCGATCGTCGACCAGCCGCGTGCGCTGCTCCTCGACGAACCGACCTCGGGCCTCGAGGAGCAGGAGTCGCGCAGCCTCGGAGAGTCGATGCAGCGCGTGTGCCGTGAACGGGCGTGTGCAGTGCTCCTGGTCGAGCACGACGTCGGGTTCGTCATGGAGCAGTGCGACACCATCGTGGTGCTCAATCTCGGAGAGATCATCGCAGTCGGTTCGCCCGAGGAGGTTCGGGAGGACGCTGCGGTGCAGGAGGCGTACTTGGGGTGACCGGAGGCGGTGCCGGTGTTCACCGCACGAAACCAAAAACGGGGGACCGAACAATGAGACGTGTCGGGTTGGTATGGCTCTGCGGCGTGAGCATTCTCGCCATGGCAGTGATGGGGGTGGGAAGTGCGGTCGCGGCTGACAGCACGACCACGACGGGTGCAGCCTCGACGAGTGGCGGGAGCACCGACGGGAACGCGAAAGCTGCGAAGACGGTGAAGAACGATCCGCTCAACGGCGCCGCGGGATCCGGCCTCACGCGGGGGGTGACGTCCGATTCCGTGAAGGTGGGCTGCTACCTCACCGAGCAAGCGTTCACGGGCGCGGACGACGGCTTCAAGGCGCGCTTCGAGCGGGCGAACAGGGACAAAGAGCTCCCGGGCGGTCGCACGATCGACTTCTCGGCGTGCCAGGACGACGGCAACAACCCGCAGACCAACCTGCAGATCGTCCAGAAGCTCGCCCAGCAGGATGGTGACTTCGCGATCGTGGGGATCTCGCCCAACGTGCTCACCGCTTCGACCGACTTCGTCGCTCGCAGCCAGGTGCCGATGTACGGCTGGGGCATCCTGCCGGGCACGTGCGGCAACCGCTGGTTCTTCGGCTTCAACGGCTGCCTGGTGACGAACTATCCGAACAAGAAGCACACGGTGTACCAGGCCAACCTGGCCCTGGGGCCGATGGAGGCGGCCGGCCAGACGCCGGCGGAGTCCAAGTTCGCGCTGCAGGCGCAGGACAACGACAGCGGGCACAGCGGCAACGAGACCATCAGCCAGCTCATCAAGCTCGAGGGCGCGAAGGTCGTGTACCAAGAGGCCAACATCCCGGCCTCGAGCGCCGGTGTGAGCTTCACGCCGTTCGTGCAGGCGATCAAGGCGGCTGACCCGAACATCCTGCTGACGCTGACCGACTTCCAGACCGCGCCCGGTCTCACCGCGGCGATGACCGCGGGCGGCTACACCGGCCAGAACGTCAACTACGTCGGGTACATCCCGGGCCTGCTCAGCACGTCGGCGCAGCTCGCGTCGGCCTTCGACGGAGCCTACGTGAGCAGCCAGACGGTGCCGTCCGAGCAGGACACGCCGTACATCAAGCAGATGCAGAAGGACCTCACCGCGGTGAACGCCAAGACCGGCAGCTTCGTCACGCTGTCCAACTCGATCGCCTACGCGGAGGCCGACCTGCTGGTCTCGCAGCTGAAGGCGGTGGGCAAGACCCTCAACACGAAGACGTTCGACCAGAAGATCAACAACGGGAACTACACGTACAAGTCATCGGCCGCAGGGGGCCAGGGTCAGATGGAGTTCCCGTCCATGCACTTCATCCCGGCCGACTGCGCTTCGATGCTGAAGATCGAGGGCACCACCTACAAGCAGATCGTGCCGTTCAAGTGCTACCCGAGCCTGGTGAAGGGCAAGTAGCAGCACTCGTTCCTGCGGGGGACGGATCGGCGGTTCCTGCGAACCGCCGATCCGTCCCGCCTGCTTTCGCGCTTCTCCGGAAGTAGAAGGTGAGGTCGTGGAGAAGTTCCTGACCCTGACCGTGAGCGGCGCCGTCTCCGGCGCGATCTTCTCGTTGATCGCGGCCGGCCTGGTGCTGTCGTACAGCGCGACCGGCATCTTCAACTTCTCGTACGGCGCGATCGCGTTCACGAGCGCGTTCCTCTACTACCAGCTCAACTCCGGGCTCGACTGGCCGATCGTGCCCGCCGCCGTGTTCGTGATCCTGGTGTTCGCGCCGTTGTTCGGCCTCCTGCTCGACGCAAGTGTGTTCCGGCCCCTCGCCCGGGCGACCGAATCGGCCAAGATCATGGCGACGGTCGGCCTGCTCATCGCGATCCCGGCCCTCACCACCTGGATCAACGACCAGCTCGTGAACACCGTCGGCTTCGTCATCCCGCGGAGTGGCGACGTCACCCAGGTGGGGCTGCCTCCCGCCATCGGGCCCAGCCCGAAGGTCAACTGGACACTGCCCGGCGACATCCCGTTCGACTCCAACCAGCTCGTGGTGTTCGTCAGCGCGGTGGTGGTGGCGGTCGCGCTGTGGCTCCTCATGCGGCACACGAAGCTGGGCCTGCAGATGCGCGCCGTCGTCGACCGACCGCCGTTGGCGAGCACCCGCGGCATCAACGAGCGCACCACCTCGCGCTACGCCTGGATGATCGGGACCATGCTGGCGGCGCTCGCCGGCGTCGTCGGCGCGCCCATCATCGGTTCGCTGCTCCCCGCGGGCTTCATCACCGTGATGTTCGTCGCCACCGCCGCCGCGGTGCTCGGCGGGCTCCGATCCATCCCGCTCGCCTTCCTCGGCGGGCTGCTCCTCGGCATCGCCGAGAACCTCGTGATCGGCTACGTCGACTTCGCGAAGGACATCAGCGGCTTCAACAGCGCGGTCCCGTTCTTCCTGCTCCTGCTCGGTCTCGTGGTGATGGCCCGCGAACGAAGCCGCCGGGGGGGTTCGACCGCCGACGAGGCACCGCCACCCGACTACCTGTCCGACCTGCCGCTGTGGCGTCGGGCACTCCCCTGGACGCTCGCGACCGCGTTCCTGATCGTCTACATCCTGTTCCTGGCCAACGACTTCTGGGTCGGCGTCATGGCGTCGGGGCTCACCCTGTCCCTGATCTTCCTGTCGTTCGTCGTCGTCACCGGCATGGGCGGCATGGTCAGCCTCGCGCAGGGAACGTTCGTCCTCATTTCCGCGCTCACCTGCGGCCTGCTGATGAACCGCTACGAGTGGGCGATGCTGCCGGCGATCCTCGTCGGCGTGGGCGTCGCGGTGGTCATGGGCGTGATCGTCGCGCTCCCGGCCCTCCGCCTGGGTGGACTCCCCTTCGCGTTGGCCACGCTCGCGCTCGCGTTCCTGGGCGATCAGGTGCTGTTCCAGTGGAACTGGCTGCGCAACATGCAATCGGGCTGGACGATTCCGAGGCCCATCATCGGACCGTTCGACATGAACAACAACAAGACGTTTGCCATGTTCTTGCTCCTCCTCGTCGGCCTGACCGCCTTGCTGGTCCACAACCTCAAGCGTTCGTCGTGGGGCCGTGCCATCGCGGCGACCCGCTCGTCGGAGATCGCCGCCAACACGTCGGGCGTGTCGGTACTTCGGGTCAAGCTCGGCGTGTTCGCGATCTCGGCGGCGATCGCCGGCGTCGGCGGCGTGTTCTTCGCGTCGTACCAGCTCAACATCAGCAACTCCTCAGTGGTCGTGACGACGAGCCTGCTCTGGCTCGCGACCGTCGTCCTGTTCGGCATTCGCCGGCCGGCTGCCGCGATCCTGGCGGGCATCGTCTCAGCCGCGTCGCCGGTCGTCCTCAGCTCCGGCTTCCACATCTCGTTCGCGTCGTTCCTGTCGTGGAACGGCACCGCGTCGGCGGAGATCCCTGCCATCCTGTTCGGCCTCGGCGCGGTGCAACTCGCCCGGTATCCGGATGGCGTGATCTCCTACAGCGCGGCGCAGAACCACGCGCGCCGCATGAAGCGCCGGGCACAGCGCGCCGCGGCACTCCACGTCCCCGAGTCGGAGATCGCGGCGGTCGTGCAGGAGGAGGAAGCGGCGACCGTCGCCGAAGCGGAGCGGCAGCGACGCCAGCTGGTCACGGAAGGAGTGGTGCACGTCGGGACCGCCGCCGCCGACGACGGCGCGCCACCGCGGGAGGCGGCGCTGGTGATCGACCACCTGCACGCCGGGTACGACGACATCGAGGTGCTCCACGGGATCGACCTCGTGGTGCACGCCGGTGAGATCACCGCGCTCCTCGGGGCGAACGGCAGCGGCAAGACCACCTTGTGCTCGACGATCTCCGGCATCGTCGCGGTGCGCGCCGGGTCGATCACCATCGAGAACGCTGACGTCTCCCGCTGGCCGGCCCACCGGCGCGCCCGCGCCGGCGTCCTCGTGGCCCCGGAGTCACGCGGCATCTTCCCGGGCCTGACCGTCGACGAGAACCTCGCGCTGCGTCTCGCCGACGCCGCCGGGCGCGACCAGGTCTACGCGCGCTTCCCCCTGTTGGAGCAGCGGCGCCAGCTCCCGGCCGGGAGCCTGTCGGGCGGCGAGCAGCAGATGCTCGCTCTGGCGCCGGTGCTGGTCAGCCCTCCGCCCATCGTCGTCGCGGACGAGCCCACGCTCGGCCTCGCGCCTCGGGTGGTCAGCGCGGTGATGGAGGTGTTCGAGGAGTTGCGCGATCGGGGGACCGCGATCCTGCTCGTCGAGGAGAAGGCACGCGACGTGCTCCAGATCGCGGAGCGCGTCGCGTTCCTCGACCTCGGCCACATCGTGTGGTCGGGGCCGCGTCGCGACATCGACGACGAGCGGCTGGTCGCGACCTACCTCGGTGCGAGCCGCCGCTGATCCGCGGCGGACGCGATCGGCGGCTCCTCAGAGCAAGCCCTTCTTCACCAGGTCGTTGGTCGCGAACCAGCCCGGGATCGCGGGCAGGTAGGTGACGGCCAGCTGGTGGGTGAGCACTGCGGCGGACGCGGCGGCGGCCGGGACGCCGAACGCGGTGATCGTCCCCGCGAGGCCCACCGCCGACACCGCGGTGCCACCGCCGGGGATCGGCACCAGGGACGCGATCACCGAGATGCCGATGTTCAGCGCGAGCAGCGTCCAGAAGTTGATGCTGGCGCCGTAGGCCTCCACGCACGCGAGCAGCGATGCCGCGTAGAGGCACTGGGCGACGATGTTGCCCCCGATCAGGAGGGCGAGCCGGCTCGGGGTCTTGACCGCCGACCACACGGTGACCATCGCCCGTTGGATGGGCGGCAACACCGCGTGCCGGACGCGCCGCACCCCGAAGATCACCGCCGTCGCGACGCCGACGAGCAGCACCGCGATGAGCACCACCACGACGATCTGGTTGGTGTCGATGCGGCCGAAGTCGATGGAGTCGGGCGCCAGCCAGATGGCGAGGAAGAGCAGCCCGACCTGCACGATGATCTCCGAGACCGAGCTGAGGATGCCGCCGGCCGCGACCGCGGACGGGAGATCGAGGCCGTTCTTCTGGAGGAAGCGCACCTGCAGTGCGGTGTCGGCCGCCACCGGCACCGCGAGGTTGGAGAACGACATCGCCGACTGCAGCTCGATGCTCGGCCACACCGGTAGTCGGATGGGCACGTTGCCGAGGAATGTGATCCCGAACGCCACGTCGGTCGCGATCCCGAGCAGGAACGCCAGCGCTACGAACCACCAGTCGGCGTTCTTCACCGTGTCCCAGAACACGACGGGGTCGCCGACCCGGCTGAGGAGCACGCCCACGCCGATCAGCGCCCCGACCGCCATCAGCAGGCTCCGGGGCTGGACCCGGTAGAGCCGCCGCAGCTCGGGAGCCTCGGTGCCCGTGGCCTCCGCGCCGATGTCGCGGAGCGCCTCGAGCCGGTCGTCGAGCTGGTCGCGGCCACCGAAGGCGTCGTGGGTCCAGCCCGAGAACGCCGGCGCCTGGAGGACCGGCAGCGCGGCGCCGATGGCCTCCTTGCCCAGGACCCGCACCGCGGCGGCGACGGCCCGTTCCGGCCCCACGATCGCGGCGGTCGCGGCGAGGAGCTGGGCGGCGTCGCCGGTGGTCTGGCGGTACCGGGCGCTGCTGGTCGCGAAGTCGAAGCCCACGAGGCGCGGCACTGCGCCGTCGACGATCACGTGCTTGCCGTCGAGCTTGCCGTGGGCCACGCGCGCCGCGTGCAGCGTCCGCACCTCTGTCCAACACCGGTCGAGCAGCTCGTCGCTCACCGCGTCGGCATCGAGATCGTAGAGCTCGGTCCCGGCGACCTGCTCGACGACGAGCAGCGCGAGCGAGCCGTGGGTGCCGGCCACCACGACGCGCGGGGTGGCGACCCCCGCGTCGCGCGCGAGCAATGCGAGATACGCCTCGTACTCCACCTGCGCGCGCCGGCTGGGGACGAGGGTTGGCGGTGCGTCGCGGTACGCGACGAAGCGCCACACGCGCGCGAGCAGCTGCGCGTCGGCCTCGTCGCGCCCGAGGGCGACGATCCGCACCGGGCCGGTGGTGGTCTCGGCCACGAACACCGCCCGGCCGACGGGTTGGTCGCGTGCCGCCCG
The DNA here is from genome assembly GCA_963819475.1 of uncultured Actinomycetes bacterium. Taxonomy (GTDB): domain Bacteria; phylum Actinomycetota; class Acidimicrobiia; order IMCC26256; family DASPTH01; genus DASUAS01. Next base: position 318,432 of record CAWFWE010000004.1, on the reverse strand, counting down.
CACGCCGGTCGCATCGACGCCGAGCGCGGCGAGCGCGTCCTCGACCTGCCCCACCGCGGGGCGTCCCACCGGCGTGCCGAACACCCACTCCACCGCGTGCGCCACGCCCCACCCGAGCACGATGGCCGCGATCAGATCGGTGGGGAAACCCCGTGAGAGGTACAGGCTCGACAGCGCCAACAGGGCCACGAGCCCCTCGCCGATGCGGCGGGTCGGGCGGGCCAGGTGCGGCGAGGCCACCAGCACCGTCGCCACCGCCACCGTGAGCCGCACCATGGGGAAGCGGGGCGCGCCCGTCAGGTCGAAGGTCACCCGGAAGGCATCCCAGAGCCCGGAGTCGTGCACCAGGAACGCGATGAGGCGCCCGAGCACCCACGCCGACGCGCCCGCGACCGCCAGGTCGCGGGCCAGGCGCCAACGGCGCAGGAGGAGCACGGTCACCACCAGGAGGCCCACCGCCCACAACGCGGCCAGCTGGTAGAGGATCAGGAACAGGGTGCGGGCACCGTGCGGGATCGAGTTGAAGAGGCGGACGACCGCTTCCTCGGTCGCCGTGGGGTGGTGTGCGTGCAACACCAACGGCACGAGGAGCACGGCGGCCACGACCGCGCGGGCGGCGTCGCCCGGACGGCGTCGCGACGTGCCCTCGGTGCGCTCGCGCGTGGCGACGTCGCGGAGGTCGGTCACCAACGACCGAACCGTTCCCATCACCCACCCTGCCACGCGCGGCCGTCACCGGGCGGTCTCGTACCATCCTGGCGCGGGCCCCTGTGGTGACGTAGTTTCACCCTGATTGGGGGAGGCCGTCACCGGAGGGGTCGGCGTAGCCTCACTCTCGACCGTTGACCTCTCGAGGAGAAGACATGCCTCTCGCGTCCGACTTCGGCACCGGCCAGGTCTTCCTGTCGATGCTCTGGTTCTTCCTGTTCTTCATCTGGATCTGGCTGCTGATCGTGGTCTTCAGCGACCTGTTCCGCAGCCACGATCTGTCCGGGTGGGCGAAGGCGGCCTGGGTCATCGGCATCATCATCCTGCCGTACCTCGGCGTGCTGCTCTACCTGATCGTCCGCGGCCACAAGATGGCCGAGCACGCGCAGGAGGCCGCCGCCGCCCAGGATGCCGCTGCCAAGCAGTACATCCAGCAGGCCGCCGGCACCACGCCGAGCACGGCCGACGAGCTGCAGCGCCTCGCCGATCTCAAGGCGCAGGGCGTGATCAGCGACGCCGAGTTCGAGACCGCGAAGGCGAAGGCCCTCAGCGGCTGAGGGATCCGCTCAGATCTCCGAGTAGCCCCCGCCCACGCGCGGGGGCTACTCGCGTTCGTCGGCGAGCGGTTCGGCTGCACTGGCGGCGCCGTCCGCCGGCTCGACTTTTTTTGCTCCCGCTCGCGGGCGCCGGTGCACGAGGTCCGGCCCGGTGCCTGTGGACAAGTTGCCCGGCGAAGCGCCGTCGTTCGTGCGAGATCCCACCGGGGCGATCCTTCGCGGAGTGGCTGGTCGTTGGTGGTGAAGCGCTTCCCGACCGCTCGATCAGTGTCGTACCCCGGGTGCAGTGTTCGACGGGTGCCGATGTCACTCGCCCACAACCCTGTGGATACGGGAGCGGGTTGTCCCCACGACGCCCACAACCTTGTGCCCCTTCCAAAGACGCGCCACGAGCCGCAGAATGCGGTCCGGGCTTAGAGGGCGAAGTGGGAGAGGCAGTGGTCCAGACCATCGAATCGGTGCGTCGGCGCGCGAGCGGGCGCGTGCCGCCGCACAACCTCGAGGCGGAGGAGTCGCTGCTCGGCGCCATGCTCCTCTCGCGCGACGCCATCACCGCGGCGGTCGAGGCTCACGTCGAGAGCAGCGACTTCTACAAGCCGGCGCACGGTCACATCTACGAGGCGATCCAGTCGCTGCACGGCCAGGGCGAGCCCGCCGATCCGGTCACCGTCGCCGAGGAGCTCCGCCGCGCCGACCTGCTCGACGGCATCGGCGGTCGCGCCGCGCTGCTGCTGATCCAGGCCAACACGCCGGCGTCCGCGAACGCGGGGCACTACGCGCGCATCGTCAACGAGCTCGCACTGCTGCGCCGCCTCATCGGCGTGGCCGGCGACATCGCCGAGATGGGCTACGACACGTCCGACGACGTCACCGAGACCCTCGACCGCGCCGAGGCGCTCGTGTTCGAGGTCGCCGAGCGGCGCGTGTCCGACACGATGGTCGGCATCCGCGACGCGCTCCAGGAGACGCTCGACGAGCTCGAGGCGCGCTACGGCGACGACAGCGACCTCGTGGGCGTGCCCACCGGGTACGACGAGGTCGACAAGAAGCTGCACGGCCTGCAGCGTTCCAACCTCGTGATCCTGGCGGCCCGCCCCGGCATGGGGAAGACCAGCCTGGCGCTGGGCATGGCCCGCAACGTGGCGACCCAGACCGGTCGGCCGGTCGTCTTCTTCTCGATGGAGATGGGTGCGCTCGAGCTCACCAAGCGCCTCCTGGCCATGGAGGCGGGTGTCGACGCCACGCGTCTGTGGACGGCGAAGCTCACCGAGCCCGACTGGGGCAAGATCAGCCACGCAGTGGGGCGCCTGGCCGAGGCGCAGTTGCACATCGACGACAATCCGCACTGCACGGTCATGGAGATGCGGGCGAAGGCGCGGCGCCTGCGCGCCCGCCATGGCGACCTCGGCCTGGTGGTGGTCGACTACATCCAGCTCATGACGCCGAGCAGCACCGGTCGGCGCGCCGCCGAGAACCGCCAGGTGGAGGTGTCGGAGATCTCCCGCGGGTTGAAGATCCTGGCCCGCGAGCTCGAGTGCCCGGTGATCGCGCTGTCGCAGCTCAACCGCCAGCTCGAGTACCGGCAGGACAAGCGCCCGATGCTCGCCGACCTGCGTGAGTCGGGGGGCCTGGAGCAGGACGCCGACGTCGTGGCCTTCATCTACCGCGACGAGGTCTACAACCCCGAGTCCGACGATCGCGCGCTCGCCGAGATCATCATCGCCAAGCACAGGAACGGGCCCACGGGCACCGCGCGCCTCGTGTTCCGGCCCGAGCGCGCCGAGTTCGTCAACATGGCGCACGAGTGAGCAGAGTGCGGCCCGAGTGGCCCGGCGCGCCGCGCCGAACGCGGCGAACGAGCGGCGCCCGTCACCAGTAGCCGGCCATGAGCTCGTGGGACCACGCCGGTTGGCGCACCGCCCCGCGCGGCGCGAACTCCGTCATGAAGGGCTTCACGTCGAGCACCGGCGTGCCGTCGATCGCGTCGAGGCCGCGCACCACGATCGACGCGCCGCCGACCGCCACCAGCTCACAGGTGCAGAGGCCGAGCCGGTTGGGCCGGTCCTTGGCCCGTTGGGCGAAGATCCCCACCTCCGGCCACGCCGGGTTGCCCCGCGGGCGGCGGGCGTGGTGGTGCACGCGGTCGGGTGGCACCCGGTCGAAGAGGAACACGATCTCGACGTGGCTGAACCCGTCGAGGCCCGCGAGCGACCGCTCGTCGTAGGGCGGGTCGAGGGCGATCGTCGCGGTGACACCTCCCCAGTCGTCGTCGAGCGCCTCCGCCCGGGGCGACGAGACCGTCCCGATCCGGCGGACCGTCCACTGGTTGCCGTTGGTCATGGGCCGATCCTGTCACCGGTCGCGGACGGGGCTTGCATTGCGACAGTCAAAGATATATCGTGATGTCACTCGTAAGTAACGAGACACTTCTCAGAAGGACGGTACAACGATGCGAACCAAGAACCAGAACCCCGAATCCCGTGAACGACACCGCTGGGACGGCCCGCCCGAGCACTTCGGGTTCGGTGGCGGTCGACGCGGACGGCGCGGTGGCCCCGGCCGCCGGGCCCGCCGCGGCGACGTGCGCGCCGCCGCCCTCGCCCTCCTCACCGAGCGCCCGATGCACGGGTACGAGATGATCCAGGAGCTCGAGGAGCGGACCGACGGCATGTGGCGGCCGAGTCCCGGTGCGGTCTACCCCGCGCTGCAGCTGCTCGAGGACCAGGGTCTCGTCATCGCCGACGCCGCCGGCGGCAAGCGCCTCTTCGCGTTGACCGAGTCCGGTCGCGAGGAAGCCGCGAAGGCCGGCGACCGCAAGCCGTGGGACGACGTGACCGAGGGCATCGACCCGACGCAGTTCCGGCTGCGCGACTCGCTCGGCCCGATCGCGGTGGCGGCGCGCCAGGTGGCGTTGGCCGGCACCCCCGAGCAACAGACCGCGGCGGTCGAGATCCTCGCCGAGACGCGGCGCAAGCTCTACGCGCTGCTGGCGGAGGACCCGGCCGACGCCGGTACCAGCTGATCCGGGACGATCCGCTCGATCCCCCCGAGCAGGTCGTCGAGGTCGGGCCACCATGCTCCCGCGCCCAGGCGCGGGAGCATGCGCGCGGCGGCGTCGGGATCGGGCACCGGTACCACCCGCGTCGGCGCCTTCGAGTGCAGGACCCCGAGGTACCAGTGGCGACGGGTTGCACCCCAGGTCTCCGCGTCGAGCACGAGGTAGTAGTCGGGGAGCTCGATCGAGCCGACCCGCCAGCGCGCGAGGGTCTCGGCCACCGCCACTTCGAGCTCGCCGACCGGGCCCTCCGAGTCGAAGCGCCGCACCCACGCGTCGGCGACCGCGCCGAGCGGATCGGCATCGTGCACGAAGTACGGGGAGTGGGCCCGCGCCGCGTCGGCCCACGCGCTCACCGCGCGGTCCAGCGGCGGCTCGTCGGCGTCGAGCGTCACCGGCACGACGTTCACGGCCTGGCCCAGACGCTCGACGCATTCGGCCGCGCCCGTTCCCACGACGGCGACCACGGTGCTGGAGGTGCGTTGCGCGGTCCGCCGCACGGTCGCCTCAGCTCCGGTCGATTCCGCTGCGGCGTCCCGGCCTCCGGCCACGCCTCCGCTGCATCTCCATCAGAACAGACGGAGGTCGAGCGGCGCGCCCGCGCGCAGCTCTTCGAGGTCGATCTCCACGCACACCACCCCCCGGCTCGCGGCGAACACCTTCGCCTGCGGCTTGATCCGGGTTGCCACGAACATCCCGATCGTCGGGGTCAGGCTCGGGTCGAGGTCGAGGCGCTCCTGGTAGCGGAGCAGCTGCTCGACGCCTGCGATCTCGCCCACGCGCTTCACCTCGACCACGACCGCGCGGTCGTCGGCGTCGCGGCACAGGAGGTCGACCGGCCCGATGTCGGTCGGGTACTCACGCCGCACCAGCCGGAGGTCGTCACGCAGCGCGGCGACGCGCTTGGCCAGCAGCTCCTGCAGCTCGGCCTCGACACCGTCCTTGGCCAACCCCGGGTCGTCGCCGAGCTCGAAGGTCGCGTCGTGCAGCACCTCGTGCAGCTCCACGCACAATCGTTCCCCCGACGGGTTCGTCGCGACCAGCCGGCCGTCCTCCTCGCGCACGGTGCACGGGGGGCTCATCCAGTTGAGCGGCTTGTACGCCTTGGCGTCGGCGTGTACCGCGAGTGAGCCGTCGGCCTTGAGGATCACGAGGCGCGGCGCCGGCGGCAGGTGCGCGCCGAGGCGCCCCTCGTACTCCACCGAGCAGTTGGCGACGAGCACCCGCATGCCTCGCGTTGTAGCACAGGTCCGTGCCGCACCACGGTGTGCGGCGTAGCATCACCCGGTTCGCTCCCCAGGAGGTGCAGGCATCGTGGTGCTGGCGGCGTTCGACGACGGTCTGTACAAGTTCTGTCTCGTGCTGCACATCCTGTGCGCCATCGTCGGCTTCGGCGCGGTGTTCCTCAACGGCCTGTACGGCGCCCAGATGAGGGCGCGCCTGCAGGCGGGGCGCCCGAACGAGGCGCTGGCGATCTTCGAGGCGAACGAGACGGTCTCGAAGATCGGCGAGTACTTCATCTACGCCGTGTTCCTGTTCGGGTTCGCGGTGCTCGGTCTCAGCGACTCGGTGTGGAAGTTCTCCCAGACGTGGGTGTGGCTCTCGGTCGTGCTCTACATCATCGGCATCGGCCTGTCGCACGGCGTGCTCATGCCGACGGTGAGGCGGATGGGCGCGCTCATGCGCGAGCTGGTGGCGGCCGGTCCACCTCCTGCGGGCGCCGCGCCCGGGCCGCCGCCGCAGGCAGTCGAGATGCAGGCCCTCGGCCAGAAGCTCGGCGTGGTCGGCCCCGTCCTCGACCTGCTGATGATCGCGGTCCTCTTCCTCATGGTGTGGAAGCCGGGCATCTGAGCCGGGCCCGAAGGGCAGCACGCCGGGACCGCGCCGTACGATGACCTCGTGCATCCCGTGCTCGGCAGCTTCTACGACGAGGTCCTCCGCGAGCTGATCGCCGCGATGGGTGCCGCGTTGTTCTTCGGCAACCTGTACGCGCTCCTGCGCCGGGGCCGCGACGCCGACCGCGTGTCGGCCCGCACCGTCGAACGGGGCCGGCCCGGCAGCCCGGTGCGCTCGCCCGCCAAGCCCTCGGCGCGCCGGGAGCTGGCGCAGGCGCCGATCGGCCGCACCATCGGCTACCTGGTGCTCGGGTTCGTCGTGATGATCGCCGGCATCGCGTCGCTGTCGATGTGACCGGGCCCTCGGGCCGGTACCGCGTCGAGACCGCCCCGGTCCGGTGACCTACACCGAGCCCGACGACGGCGTCGCCGGGCCGCTCGCCGGCATCCGCGTGCTCGACCTCACCCGGGCGCGCGCGGGCCCGACGTGCGTCCGGCAGCTCACCGATCTCGGCGCCGAGGCCGTCGCGCTGCAGAGCCCCCTCGGTGGCGGGGCCTTCTCGTCGCTCGGCGCCGACGGCGCCAACCTCCATCGCAACAAGCGCTCGGTCGCCGTCGACCTCACCACCGACGGGGGCCGCGCGGTGTTCTTCCGCCTGGTCGAGCGGGCCGACGTGGTGGTGGAGAACTTCCGCCCCGGCGTGAAGTACCGCCTCGGCATCGAGCCCGACGCGGTGTGGGCCGTCAATCGCCGAGTCGTCTACGCGTCGATCTCCGGGTTCGGCCAGAGCGGGCCCTATGCCGACCGCCCCGGCGTCGACCAGATCGCGCAGGGGCTCGGTGGGCTCATGAGCGTCACCGGGCCCCCGGGATCGGGACCGTGGCGGGTGGGGATCGCGGTCTCCGACACTGCGGCCGGGACGCTGCTCACGCAGGGCGTGCTCGCAGCGCTCATCGCGCGCGATCGCACCGGTCGCGGGCAGTGGGTGCACACATCGCTGCTCGAGGCGATGGTGAGCTTCATGGACTTCCAGGCCACGCGCTGGCTCATCGACGGCGAAGTGCCGGCACAGGAGGGCAACCAGCACCCGACGATGGTGCCGATGGGCGCGTATCCGACGGCCGACGGCTACCTGAACGTCTCCGCCCTGCGCGACTTCGGCGCGTTCTGCGCGCTCCTCGGGGAACCCGCGCTCGCCGACGATCCGCGCTACGCCGACTTCGCGTCGCGCCTCGCGCACCGGGCGGAGCTCGACGCCGACATCGCCCGGCTGCTCGGCACCCGCACGACGTCCGAATGGGTGGAACGGCTGGCGGCGTCGGTGCCATGCGGACCGGTGCTCCGTGTCGACGAGGTGTTCGCCGACCACCAGGTGGAGCACCTGCACCTGACCCGGCGGGTCGAGCACCCGACGCGCGGCGACATCGACGTGCTCCGGCCGCCGCTGACGTTCAGCGAGACCCCGGCGCGCATCCGCTCGGGTCCGCCCGCCGACGGCGCGCACACGCGTGACGTGCTCGCCGAGCTCGGATACGAACCCGCCGAGATCGACGAGTTGCACGCCACTGGCGCGGTCGGCAGCCGCGCGCCCCGTACGCAGGAGCACGAGGGATGACCACCATCGACACCGGTACCGACAAGATGCTGGCCCACGTGGAGGACGGCATCGGATGGATGACGTACAACAATCCGGCGCGGCTGAACGCGATGTCGTACGACATGCAGATCGCGGTGCCGCGCATCCTGGGGGCGTTCGCCCAGGATCCCGAGGTGCACGTGATCGTCGTGCGGGGCGCGGGGGACCGGGCGTTCGTCTCGGGCGCCGACATCTCCGAGTTCTCCGACAAGCGCACCACCGTCGCCGCCCGCGCCGACTACGACGACGCGCTGGCCCGGGCATGGGGCTCGTGGCGCCTGATCGACACGCCGATCATCGCCATGATCCGCGGGTACTGCATCGGTGGCGGGCTGCTCACCGCGATGAAGACCGACATCCGCATCGCCGCGGAGGGCAGCCAGTTCGGCGTCCCCGCGGCCAAGCTCGGCCTGGGCTACGGCGGGGTGGAGGAGCTCATGGCCCTGGTCGGGCCGGCGTGGGCGGCGGAGATCCTCTTCTCGGCCCGGCGGCTGGAGGCCGACGAGGCGCTGCGCATCGGGCTCGTCAACCGCGTGGTGCCCGTCGACGAGCTGGAGGCCACCGTGCGCGAGCTGGCGGCGACCATCGCCGGCAACGCGCCGCTCACCGTGAAGGCCTGCAAGGCGGCGATCCGCGAGGCGCAGCGCGAGCCGTCGGCCCGCGACCTCGACGCCGTCGAGCGCATGGTCGAGGCCTGCTTCCGGTCCGAGGACTACCTCGAGGGGCAGGCCGCGTTCGCGGAGAAGCGGGCGCCGCGCTTCCGGGGCCTCTGATGCCGACGCGCGCCGAGCGGGCCCTGCAGCGGGTGCGCAGTATCTGCGCCGCGCTGCCGCAGGTCGAGGAGCGTCCGAGCCACGGCGCGCCGACCTTCTTCTACCGAGGCAAGAAGACCTTCGTGATGTTCCACGACGACCATCACGGCGACGGCCGGCTCGCGATCTGGTGCCACGCACCGGAAGGGGTGCAGCACCTGCTCGTCACCGAGGAACCCGAGCGGTTCTTCGTCCCGGCCTACGTCGGGCACCGCGGGTGGGTCGGTGTGCGCCTCGACGTCGACGTCGACTGGGACGAGGTCGCCGGCATCGTGCGCCACGCGTACCGCATGGTGGTGCCACCGAAGGTCGCGGCGGCGCTCGACCACGAAGGCGGCTGACCGACTCAGGCCGACGGCGGCGGCCCGGTGCGGGCGACCATGGCGAAACCCCAGAAGAGCAGGAACGCACCGCTCGCGATGGCCACGATGTTGCCGGCGGACGCACCCCGGTCGGCGGCGTCGACCACGTTGAGCGCCAACAGCAGGAGCCCGGCCCCGACACAGGCGAACGCACGAGTTCGAGTCGGCACGGGCGGCAAGTTAGCGCTCCGCGCGCGACCCGCTCGTGACCCGAATGTGTCATGATCCCCGCCGCACACCGTCGTCGAGGGGGAGCGTCATGTCGAGGTCGTGGACCGTCGGGATCGTCGTCGTGCTGGCGCTGGTGGCCGGCGCGCTGACCGGGGCGCCGGCCCTGGCGCAGTCGAAGGCGAAGACTGCCAGTGATGTCGGTGTCACGCCGAGCACGATCCGCATCGCGATCGTCACCGATGTCGACAACCCGATCGTGCCCAACGTGCTGCAGGGCATCGTCGACGGCGTCCAGGGCTGGGGGAAGTACGTGAACGCCAACGGTGGGATCGCCGGCCGCAAGGTGCAGGTCGATTTCCTCGACTCGAAGCTGAACCCCAACGACGCCCGCAACGCCATCATCAAGGCGTGTTCCGAGGACTTCGCGTTGGTGGGCACCGGCGCACTGCTGCTGCAGACCCCCGAGGACGAGATCAGCTGCCCCGACTCCACCGGCAAGGCGATCGGGATCCCTGACACCGCCGCGCTGGTGACGAACACCGCCCAGGCGTGCGCGCCCAACGTGTTCCCGATCGTCCCGAACTCGGTCGAGTGCAGCACCGTGAACAGCTCGCCGCAGACCTACCGGGCCAACAACGGCGACTCCAAGTATTTGGTGAAGCAGTTCGGCCCGTTGCACGGCTCGTTCGTCCTGGCTGCCGACTCGCCGTCGGTGAAGAAGACGTCCGGCGTCCTCAACCAGGCTGCCCAGTCGGCCGGCATCAAGGCCGACCACTCGTGGCAGGTGACGGGCGCCCAACCACAGAGCGCGTACACGCCGATCATCTCGGGGATGAAGAACGACAGCTCGAACTACGGGCTCAGCCTGCAGGCGGTCAGCGGTGTCGTGCTGGAGCGTCAGGAGGCACAGCTCCAGGGGCTGACGGATCCGAAGATCGTCTGGCAGTGCACGCTCGCGTGCTACTTCGACGACGGGTTCGTGAAGGCGGGCGACGCGGTCGCCCGCGAGTACATGACCCTGGGGTTCCTGCCGTTCGCCGAGACCGCTGCCAACAAGATGACGGCGAACTTCGTGAAGTACGTCGGCAAGGACAAGCTGAGCGGTTTCGCGAGCTGGGGCTTCACGTCGGGTCTGCTGTTCGAGCAGGCGGCGAAGGCGGCCGTCCAGAAGAACGGCAACGACGGCCTGACCCGGGCCAACGTGATGGCGGAGCTCAAGAACATCCACGCCTTCAACGCCGACGGCATGACGGCCACCACCGACGTCGGCAGCAAGGTGCCGTCGAACTGCTTCATGATCGAGCAGTTCAAGGGCGGGAAGTTCGTGCGCGTCTACCCCACCAAGCAGGGGACGTTCGACTGCAAGGCGTCGAACTCGTACACGTTCAAGACCGACCTCAACGGGTAACCGGTCACAGCTCGCGCATCCGCTCCCACTCGGGGGGCGGAGGCGCCAGCATCCAGAACTGCTCGGGCACGCTCCCGTCGAGACGTTCGGCGAGGGCGTGGTCCGCGTACAAGGGCCCGAGCTGCGAGCGGTAACACTCGATCGCGGCGCGCTTGCGCGCGTGGTCCTGGACCGTGGGCACGATCATCGGCGTCGGCCAGTGGTCCGACTGGAAGAGCTTCGACACCCGCCACGCCAGCATGCCGGGGATGTGCTTGTAGCCGGCGTCCTCGTAGCCGAACCACGTGAGGTCGGGGCGCGTGGCGGCGACGAGGATCCCGGCGTCGTGCGTCGCCACGTGGTCGGGGTTGGCGAGGCCCAACGGCAGCACGACCGCGGTCGGCCGCACGGTGTCGATCGCCTCCTCGAGCGCAGGCGCCATCTGCCCGGGCGTCGCCCGTTCCTCGGGCTCGAGGTACTGGTGGTCGACGAACTCCAGCCAGAGATGCTCGGCGTCGAGCACCGCCAGCGCGGCTTCGTCTTCGGCGCGGCGCCTGGCTACGACGTCGTCACCGGGGCGGAACCCCCCGAGCGCGTCCCACTCGGTGGGCTCCGCCGGGTACCGCGCCGGGCGCCCGGCGAACACCGTGACCACGGTCGACCCCGGATGCGCGAGCAGCAGGTGTCCCGCGCCCATCGCCGCGTCGTCGAAGTGGGGGGAGAACACGAGCAGCCGCTCGAAGGTGCCCACCGGGAGGACGCCCCAGGTGAGCCCGTGATCCGCCACCGCGGCAGACTACCCAGCCCCTCCGAACGGCAGCGCGTCCGGATCCACGCGGATGAACACGCCCTCGGCGCGCGCGGTGACCTCACCACCGGCGCTGATGGTGCCGACGGTGAAGACCTTGCGACCCTCGGTGCGGTCGACCCTGCTCTCCATCTCCAGATCGGTCGCGATGGGGGTGGGGCGTTCGTAGCGGATCGTCAGCGTGCCCGTGAACGCGCCCATGCCCAGGCAGGCGTTGACCGCGCCGAGCAACTCGTCGAGCACCATCGCGACCACGCCGCCGTGCACGGCCCCGGGCGGCCCGACGAAGGGCGCACCGAGTGCGCCGGTCCCGCGGAGCCGCTCACCGTCGAACGTGAACGTGAGGGGCGGGGCGATCGGGTTGAGTGGTCCGACGACCGGGCTGTACGGGAAGAAGCGCCCGGGATCCAGGGTCTCGAACTGCGTGGCACCGGCGAGCGGCACGCGCAGCGCGGTCTGCCCCGGCATCCCGTCGACCTCGTGTGACGCCAGCAGGCCCGCGGCCTCACCCACGAGTGCCGCGACGCGCTCGAGCACGTCGACGGGGGCGTCCGCGGTGCGCAGCGCCGCGATCAACGACCGGGTCGCGGCGACGGTCGTCGCCGTCTCGCCGGCATGGGTGACCTGCGGTCCGGAGCTCCCGGTTGCACTCATCTCGCTCCCTCGTGGCCTCGCGGCCGGGCCGGTGAGGAGCGGGACCTTACCCGCGGGCCGACGCGCCGTCGCAGGTGCGCCCGCCGTCCGCCCCGGGCCCCGGGAGCGTGGCTCCGGCTACGATCTCGCCTCCGCGCGGGTGTAGTTCAGAGGCAGAACATCAGCTTCCCAAGCTGTCCGGGCGGGATTCCTTCACCAGCACATACCCGCGAAAGCGCTGGTCACAGGCCATTTCTCGTGTTGGGTCGTGCCGGTGAATGCCGCCCGATGCCGGCTCATAAGGTCACGCGGAGGTCACGACGCCGGATCGTTGCCAGGAGCGACCCGTCACTTTGCGGACTCGGCCTCACGAGGTCGCTGCCGGTACCGGAGCTCGGCCGAGCCAGTCGAGGACCGCGCGCCGGACGGGGACGAGCAGGGCGATCATGCGTCAGCATCACTCAAGGTTCTGGTTGCGCTCTGCCGCGGGTCGACTGGGCGACCCACCAGATCTTCACCTCGCCGGCCTGACGACGCGCCAGAGCCCTGCTACACCCGCGCAGCAGTCGCCATCACGCACAACGCGCGGACAGATCGCGCCGACCGGGAGCCGGCGTTTGGGGGCAGTCGCGGACGCGATGCCTACGCTGGCCCGATGGTGGACAGAGAGTTCGGCGTCGTGTGCGAGATCGAGCCGGCGACGCGTCCTGATCTCATGCGCGTGCGCCACCAGATCGGCATCTTGAGCCGAACCGCGTCGTCGTTCTTGATCCCCGACAACCACATCGGACGAGCGACCGTGTCGAGCATCGCGGTGGCGCATGAGGTTGCTTTGATGGGTGGTCGATCGATCGCCTGTCTGAATGCGAGAGACCGCAACATGCTCGGCTTCCGCCGCGACCTCCTCACCGCGGCCGCGTACGGCGTCGACGAGTTCCTTTTCGTGTACGGCGACCGACCCGAGACCGGAAGCCGATCCGACGACCTCACAGTTCGATCGATGCTCGACGAAGCGAGACGCTTCGCTGACCGCGAACGCGACCTGGCGGGGCTCCGTGTCGGCGTGACCTCACGGCTCACCGCACTGCCATCGTGGAAGCAGGCAGCTGACTTCCTCTTCGTGCAAGTCAGCTGGTCAGTGCCCGCCCTTCTCGACTGGCGATCAGCCCTTGCCTTCGACGGTCCGGTGTTCGCAGGTGTCTTGGTGCCTACTTCTGCGACGATGGCCCGCAAGCTCTCGGCCGATACCCCTGAGTTGACCGTTCCCGACCATCTCATTGCGTCCCTCGATGCAAACCCGGACGCAGGTGTCGACTTCGCATGCCAGATGGTGCACGACATCCGCGAATCAGGCGCCTTCGACGGCGTACATCTTGTCCCCGTCTCGCGGTACCGGCAGATCGCAGCACGGCTCGAGCGTTAGAGCCGAGCGCGAACGGGACGTTGGGGCACGCGGCCGCTGCTCGTCCGGTCCGGCCTCTGCGCCGCCGGTCGGGCCTCGCGCCCGGCGTTCTGGGGCACCGGTCGGGCGGGTCCTACCGGAGCGCAGCCTCGAACTTCGCGAGCGTGTCGGCCCACCAGCTGCGGCGACGATCGAACCGCGTCATGCCGCCGATCTCGGCCCACATCTTCACAAACCCGGGATCTCCCGCTTCGGCTCGGCGTCGCACGAACTCGCCGCCGGACGCGATGGACTCCGCGAGCAGGTGCAGCACCTCGCAACGGCCATCGGCGTCGAGTTCGTAGGTGTCGCACACGAGCCGCAGGCGTCCAGGACGGTCAGCCGGTCGCCATCCCTGCTTCGCCGCGTTGATGGGGTCGTCTACGGGCACGCACATCCGACTGAAGGCCGCGAGGTCGAACGTACGTCGACCGGGCGCTGCGAAGTCGAAGTCGAGCAGCGCCACAGCTTGACCGTCGCGAAACACCACGTTCTCGAGGCAGACGTCGTTGTGGCAGATGACGGGTCCACCGTTGAGGTCGGCCATCTCCGAGCTCCACGTCATCCTGGTCGTGTCGACGAGTTCGGACGCGTCGTGCAGCGCCCGAATCAATCGCGTCATCGACGCCAGCGCGTCGTCGGCTTGCGCCCAGTCGGGGAACGGTGGGATGGCGACTTCACCCGGGACGAACCGCAGGCGCTCGCGGCCGTCGGTCTCGAACCCCACCGGTGACGGCGCTCCGTCGAACCCCACGCGTTCGAGCTGGGACAGGAAGCCGAGGATCGAGTCCGAGTGCTCGTTCGACGGTCGTAACACGTGATCCCCGGAACGAACTACGGCGCCAGCATTTGCCACGCCACCGTGCAGCACCACCTCCTCCATCGACGACGAGCCTCTCACAGACCAAGGTCATCACCGTCACCGCCGGTCACCGAACGCCGCTCGGAACCGGCGTTATACGGGTGATCGGTGTCAAGGACCGTCTCCGGCGACTCGGGCGAGGAGGCCGTCGAACAGCGCGGCTCGGTCGGGTTGGTGGTGGTCGTGGGCGTGGTCGCGTTGGCGGAGGAGGACGGGAACAAACTCGGGGCCGGTGTGGAAGTAGGCGCAGGTCTCGCAGGCGGATTCCATGCGGCATTCGAGTTCGACGGGTCGGGTGCAGAGTCCGTTGCCGAGCATGCGGGCGTGCGCTTCGCGTCGGAGACGGGTCATGGCGGCGGTTTCGATTTCGGCGGGTAACGCGCCGGGTGTCGCGGCGGTGTTGTAGAGCGCGTCGATCTGCGTGGTGACGGCTTCGTATTCGTCGGCGACGACTCGGTCCGCGATGCGGGCGTAGGTGAGGGTCATTTCCATAGAGCGGTGGCCGAGCAGCGCGGCGATCGCTTCGAGGCGCATCCCACGGTTGATCGCCTGGGTGGCGAGGGTGTGGCGGAGTTGGTGGGGATGGGCGTGACCGATTCCGGCCTGTTTGGCGACGGTGGCGACGATGCGATGCACGGTGCGACGGTCGATCGGCGCGTGTTCATCGGCGATGAGCCGTCGTTGGCGACGGATGTGGTCGGTGTTTGTCGCGGTCCATTCGGCGAGGAGCTCGACGAGGTCGGGGTGCAGGGGGATGTAGCGGTCGTTGCGGAGCTTGCCGACCGGGACGCGGAGCCAGTGCGCGTCACCGATCTGGGTCACGGCATCGGCGGCGAGTTCGCAGAGCTCACTGGCGCGTAGGCCGGTGCGGGCGAGCATCTCGACCACGAGCCGATAGCGCGGGAGCCGATGCGCACGCGCGGCGGCCATGAGCCGGGCGGCGGCGTGGTCGTCGAGGAACTTCGGCAACGGTTCGGGTCGGGGTGGGATGTCACCGTGGAGGATCGGGTTCCGGGTCGGCGCGTCGGGCCAGTCCCATTCGATGAGCCGCTCGAAGAAGATGCGGATCATGCGCAGCCGCTGACGTTGGGTGTTCTTCGACAGCACCGGGTCCTTGGCGCCAGGCTGGGCTGCGAGCCACACCTTGTAGTCCTCGACGTTGGTTCGTGTGATATCGGCAACGACGACGACGTCGGTGTTCTCAACGAGCCAGCCGACGAATTGGCGCAATGTGTTGTCAGCCACGTCGACGCTGCGGGGTGCCAGGAACGTCGTGAGCTGGATCAGATAGCGGCGGGTCGTGGCGGCCAGCTGCGGTGACCGTGCCGAGAGTTCAGCCCATTGACGATGCGACACCGGCGGCGGCGACCACGCTTCGAGGGCGGCGGCAGCGTTCATCGCACGACCTCTTGCATCGTGATGAGCTCGGCCGTGTGGCTCGCTTCGATCAGATCCGCGGCCTGTCGGTACTCGCGGGCGAGCCAGTCGTTGGTGAGATGCAGATACACCCGGGTCGACTCGATCGACCGATGCCCCGCCTGGGCTTGGACCGCTTCGAGCGCCATCCCGGCTTCGCGCAGGCGGGTCAGGCAGGTATGGCGTAGCTGGTGACACGTGCCCCGCTCGAGCCCGGCGCGCCGGCGGGCGCCGCTGAGGATCTCGTCCACGCCGTCAGCCGACAGCGGCTGGCCGCGCCGCGGCCCCTTCAACGCGACGAACACGCGATCGGTCGACGTCGGCGGTCGTTCGTCGCGCAGGTAGTCACCAAGCGCGACGAAGAACGGGTTCGCGACCGGCACGATCCGTTGGTGGCCGCCCTTGCCCTCGGCGATGAACACCGACCGATCCGCGACACGCACGTCACCGAGGCGCAAGCCCAGGACTTCGCAGCGACGCAGCCCACCCAACACCATCGCGAGGATCATCGCCCGGTCCCGTTGCGTGCGCAGCACCGACAGCAATGCGCTCACCTCGTTCGGCGTCAAGATCTTCGGAAGCGTGCGCGGCACCCGCACCAACGGAACGGTGCGCGCCCGGCCGCCACGCCGCCGTGTCGACAATCCACGCGGTACCGGGTTCACCATCACCGGTGTGTCACCACGCGCGATCAGATACGCATACAAGCCGGCGACCGACGACAAGCGGCGAGCGATCGTGCGCGCCGACAAGCCCGACTCGCGATCGCTCATGCGGACCACGGTGCGATCACCACGCTGATGCGCCAAGAACTCGAACACGTCCGACGGCTCGATGTTCACCGGATCCTTGGCAACGACCCTGAAGAACGTCTTCAAATCGAACGCGATCGCCCGCAACGTGTTCGGTCGAACTCGGCCCGCAACGAACTCGAGATAGCCATCCAGCAGCGGATCACCCAGCTCGAAACGCGCCTCACCAGCAGTCGTGAACGAACGGATCAGACACGGCATGAACGTCATCCGCGCAGGCTCCCAGCCCACCCAGACCGTGTCGCGGATGTCCGAAAGATCACCCGTGTATTAGGCGTTTGGGGACGGTCGTCGATCACGGGGTCTGTTGATGCAGCGCCAACCGCCAGGCGCCGTCTTCGAACACGTACGTGCTGTTGAACACGGCGCGGTACTCGTGGTCGCCCCGACGCGCTGAGGCCCGGTACACGACCACCGCGCAGTCGGCGGCGAGCTCCAGCACACGTTCGTCGGAGATGTCGAAGCTCTCCCATGGTGCGCCGCTCATCGAGTCGATCACCTGGTCACGGTCGTCGAGCACCATGCCGCCGGGGAGCACCATCACGGCCTGCATCGCGAGAACGTCGCTGTAGAACGCCACCGCTGCTTCTCCGCTGGTTGAAAGTGCTTCCCATCCAGCGCGCTCCAGGCTCAGCAGGTCGTGCGTTGTCGTCATGGCATCTCCTGTCACCCTGTGCGGATGGATGGGACCATGATCGCGCCGCGTCGCCTGCCCCCGAGGTGCCGTTTAGGGGCGCTGCCGTCGCACCGAGCGCAGTGAGGTGTCGTCGTTCCCGACGCGCTCGCTCGGGCTGCGACGGTGCCCTTACAGATCGAAGTCAGGTCCGAGGCCTGGCCGCTCCGGGGCGGGAGCGGAGTGTGGTTCGAGTTGGTCGATGGCCATGGATTGGGCGAGCGTGCGTCCGAGTTGGCGACGGGCTCGTGCGACGGCATCGTTCGCCGGTTCGGGCGCGTGGCGTTCCTCGGCGCGTCCGTCGGGCGGGTCGGTGATGTAGATCCGGTTGCTGTGCGTCCCGCGGCTCATGCCGGTGTATGCGCGTTCGCGGTCGAGGGTGTCGTCGGCGAGGACGAACGTGTCGCGAACGGTGATGCCTTGTGCTTTGTGGAATGTCACGGCGTACGCGTGCGTGACGTGTCCTGCTGCCACATACGACCGTGGAAGCACCACGTCGTGTCCATCGGCGTTGATGCGGAGTTCTCCGCGGTTGTGGTCGATGTCGGTGATGACACCGAGGGTTCCGTTGAGGACGCCGACGCGATAGTCGTTGCGTGTGGTGAGGATCTCGTCGCCGATCGCGAAGCCGCGCCCGCCGACGACGAGGTCGTAGGGACCGAGCTTGCCGTTGGGGACGAGTCGTGTTCGGGCGCGTCGGTTGAGGTCATCGACGTCGTCGTTGCGGCCCGCGATCATGAACGCGTGCGACCCGCTGTGGCGGGCGGCCCACCAGTCGTCGACCAGACGGTCACGGAGCTGTTCGGGATCGGCGGCGTGGACGACACGATCATGTCGCTGGTATGTGGCGAAGGCCGTGTCCACGTCGCCGTCGCGGAGCTGGGCGAGCGTGTGGCGTTCCCAGGGTTCGATCTGGCGGCGGTTCTCGACGAGTCGAGTGCCTTGGAGGCGGGCGTGGATCCCGGCGAAGGTGCCGCCGGCGTCGATCTCGGGCAGTTGATGGTGATCACCGATGAGCACGACTTTGGCGCCGGCCGCAGCGGCATGGTCGAAGAGTCGGGCGAGTTTGCGGGTGCCGACCATCGCGGCTTCGTCGACGACGACCACCGTATGGGCGTCGAGGTCGATGCCATGCGCCTTTAGTTGGCGTAACAGCCGGTCGAGCGTCATCGACGGGATCGCGGTGTCCTGTTCAAGCTGCGCGGCCGCTCGAGCGGCCAGGGCGCACCCGATGACCCGATGCCGCGACGCATGCCAGGCGTCGTGGGCGCCGGCGAGGGCGAAGGTCTTCCCGCAACCGGCCACGCCCTCGACCGCATCGACTCCCGCCCCCGAGCTCGTGAATTGGCGCACCATGCGAGCCTGTTCCTGCGAGAGCGACGGTCGCGCCGCGAGCGCCGCGTGGACATGGTCGAGACGTGCGATGCCGACTTGGTCGTGCTGCCGATCGATCGCCATGTTGATCACCGACCGTTCGGTGGCGAGCATCTCGGGTGTCGTCCAGCGCTGCTCGTCGACGTGGACGGCGACGACTCGGCCGTCGGTGCGGCGGATCACGTCCGAACTACGCAAGCCACTCGCAGCGGCGAGTGCGACGACTTGATCGGAGGTGAGGAACTCATCGGCCAGCTCGAAGATCTGGTCGATGGTGCCGCCTTCAGGGAGGCGAGCCGCGATTTCCTGGAGGACCTCGCGGCGTCCGAAGCTGGCCGAGTGCGCGGTGATCCCGATCGGGCTCGCGAGCTGCGCGAACAGTGCCTCAGCCGCAGACGTCCCTGACCCCGGAACCACTGTGCGGCCTCGGCTTTTGAGCAACGAGGCCAACGCTGCGTCGTCGAGCCCGAGGACGTTCGCTCGTGCACGCCACTCTGGCAGGAGACTCTCGCTCGGTGTGTCGTGCTTGCGGCTGCGCGTCGCGTACGCGGCGCGTTGCGCTGCCCGCGGACCGCTCTCGCCGCGCTCCTCCATGTGCATCTCGATCTCCTGGCGGCGACGCGAGAACGCACGCAACACCTTGCGCGAGACACCGTCGATGTCGGCGATGCCGTTCGTCACCGGTGCTGTTCG
The DNA here is from genome assembly GCA_963819475.1 of uncultured Actinomycetes bacterium. GTDB lineage: Bacteria > Actinomycetota > Acidimicrobiia > IMCC26256 > DASPTH01 > DASUAS01. Next base: position 299,196 of record CAWFWE010000004.1, on the reverse strand, counting down.
TGGGCGTTAAGGGCGCGGCAGTTCGACCGGGCGTGTGGCAAAGCGAGTGGGACCGCGCACGCCGCGCCGTCGGCCTTCCGGCTCTCCGACTCCACGACCTACGTCACGTCGCCGGCACGCTCGCGGCGGCGACCGGCGCAGGAACCAAGGAGATCATGCGCCGCCTCGGTCACTCGACCCAGCACGCAGCGCTGCGCTACCAGCACGCCACTGACGAGCGAGATCGCGTGCTGGCCGCAGGCATCGACCGGATCATCGAAGCGTCGCGGGCTGAGCCGAACGCGCCCGTGGTCGCCCTTCGCGAGGCATCGGAGCGTGACCGATGAGCGTGTTTGGCGGAAGTAGGAGTCGAGTAGGATAACCACATGGGCACCCGCAAGATCTCCGTGACTGTCGAGGAGGACCTGGTCGACGCGCTGCAGGGCCGCGTCGGGACTCGCGGCGTCAGCCGATTCGTCACTCGCGCCATCCGCCACGAACTCGAGCGCGAGGAGCTCGGCGACCTGCTCGCAGATCTCGAGACGCAGCTCGGACCGCCAGACGAAGGATTGGTCGCGGAAGCGTCAGCCCTGTTCGACCGCGCCGAGCGAGCGAGCAAGAAACCGTCACGCCGGCGCCGGACGTAGGTTCGTTGCCCACCTTCGTCGTCCTGGACAGCGAGGCAGTCAGCGCGCTCGCTGCACCGCGAGAGCGCGCGGTCGCGGCGCGGCGTGCGCAAGCGGTGCTGAGCGAAGCGGCTCGCCGGAACGGTCTCGTGCGCATTCCATCCGCGGTCTTGACGGAGGTCTACCGGGGTTCGAGACGAGACGCCGGGGTCGACCGGGTCGTCGGGCGAGGGAATCGCGTCGTTCCGCTCGACCACGGGATCGCTCGTCTGGCGGGTACGCTGCTCGGCCGCGACGGCCTCGACTCGTGTCACGCTGTCGACGCGTCGGTCATCGCCACCGCCGTCAATCTCGGTGGGGCCGTCGTCGTGAGCGGCGATCCGGACGACCTCGAGTCCCTTGCTCGGGACCACCACAACGTCATCGTCCATGCGCTCGCCTGAGGCGGTCGCGACGCCGCGATGACGCGCTTCGCTTGCGTGGCGGTGCCGCCCGGTATCGTCTCGTGCCGGCCGATGCTGATCCGTAAGGTCACGCGGAGGTCACGCCGGGGTCACGGCGCCTGCGGGAGTCGCAGGCGTCGAGCGTTAAACCGTCGCTGAGCAGGGCTTTTGCTAGCCTGCCCGGCACCGCGCGGGTGTAGTTCAGAGGCAGAACATCAGCTTCCCAAGCTGAGAACGCGGGTTCGATTCCCGTCACCCGCTCCACCTCGCTCGGCCGCCACGGAGCGGGCTCCGGGCATTGGCGTCTACCGCTCCCACTCGGTCCAAGCGCTTGCGCGCTGATCGCGCGGCGGTCTTCGCTCGCAAGGATCCCGTGCTCCAGCCGAGAGGCTCGCCCTCCCGCGTCTGAAGGCGAGTGTACGGGGTGACGCGATTTCCTACAGGTCCTCCGCGATCGCCCTGGCCTCTTCGGCCGTGAACGCCCGCACCGTCTCCGTCCGGACGTTGCCCCGGGCACTAGCGGCGAGCGCGAGCTTGGCGATCGACTGGTCGTCCGGCGCTTCGCTGATCGCGACGGCGTCGTACTGCCCCATGGTGAGGTAGTAGCCGACCAGTTTCGCGCCAACGGCCTCGCCGGCAGTCTTCGTCTCCTCGAGGCGCTGCGACAGCTCCTTGAACGTCTTGACGCCCTGCTCCGTGTAATGGATGAGCGTGATGTAGGTCGGCATCGCGACCTCCTCGTTCGGCACCCTCGTGCGGAGTATGCGCCGGTGAGCCGAGGCCGACAAGCGACTCTTCGGGGTCCCCCGCGTGTCAAGTGCCTCAACGTTCCCACACGTGACTCACATCGGCGTCCGGGCATGCTGGACGAGTTCCGGCGTCCATCCATGCCACTTGCGGGCGGAGGCAAAGGATGCGAGCACGACTTCGAACCACTGCGACCACCGTCGCGGCAACCGCCGCGACGGTGCTGGGCGTTGGCCCGATCGCCACTGAAGTCCGATCGGACGTCCCGGCGGTCGGCTCGCTTGTCGTGCCCGGGCGCGGGCTACTCGTCACGTAGACGGAGCCGACACGGAGCCAAACCCCGGGCGACGCCGCGCCCCGAACAGAACCCGGCGGCCTGTGTTACGACAGGGAGTACCAACCAGCCGAGCCTCGTGTTGACCACGCGGCTAGAGGTCGTAGAGGGCGACGGCGTTGCCGCCAGCGATCTGCCGCTGCTGCTCCTCGTCGAGATCCTCGATGGACTCGTACAGCTCGTCGGTGGTGCCGGGGAACTTCGCGTCGGGGTGCGGGTAGTCCGACGCCCAGATGATGCGGTCGGCACCGACGAGGGGGGAGCCGGCGGTGAAGGCAAGGGTCGATTCGTCGGCGTCGAAGCTGATCCAGCACTGACGGCGGAAGTACTCCGATGGCGCCATCTTCAGGAGTGGCACGTCGGGCTTGAAGAGTGGCACCTCAGCGTGGTGGTCGAGACGCTCGAGCCAGGGCACGAGCCACCCGCCGTTGGCCTCGAGGAAGATCAGCCGCAGCTCGGGGTAGCGCTCGCACACCCCGCCAGCGAGCAGGAACGCCATCGAGCTCATCATGTCGAAGGGATTCGACAACGCCTGGCTGAAGTAGATGTTGTCGATGCCGATGCCGCTGCCGGCCTCCTCGGTGGATCGCATGAACGCCGGCGCGGTCTCGTGCACCTGGTGGAAGTGCATCCCGATGCAGGCGCCCTGCAGGCGCGAATCGAGGAACGGGTGGAGGCCGAGAGGAAGGCCGGTGTCGCACGCCGCCTGCCAGATCGGGTCGTACACGGAGTGGTTGAACGGCTTCCAGTCGGCGGTCGGGTTCGGCCGGATGAAAGCCGCCACGATGCCCGGGAGCGTCGCCGCGCGTCGCAACTCCGCTGCTGCGAGCTCGATGTCTTGCTGAGGAATCAACGCGGCACCGAACAGCTTGCCCTCACCCTCGCTCACGTGATCGGACAACCAGTCGTTGTAGGCACGGCACTGCGCGTTCGCGAAGCCGACGTCTTTGTACGCCTGGATCCCCAGGAGCTGGGTGGGATAGAGCACCGACATGTCGATGTCATCGGCGCGCATGTCGTCGAGACGCGCCTTGGCGTTGTACGCAGCGGGCCGCACCTCGGTGTAGCGCAGCTCGCCCCTCATGGCACGCTGGCAGTCCTCGTCGCTCATGCCCGCAGTACCGGAGACCGAGGCGAGGTTGGCGGGGCTCCGCACACCGTCCCACACCAGCCACTCCTCGCCGTCGACGTCGGTCTCGATGTGCCAAATCCGGTCTCGGTACTCCTCGGGCGCGTAGTCGACCATGCCGGTCGGGTGCTCCAGGACGTGCCCGTCGGAGTCGACGAAACGAAGCTCGCTCTTGGCGGCCATGGCAATCCCCCTTCGGCTCAGGCGGCGGACCGCCCACGCGTCGTGCGAGACGTTCGACGCGCGCGATGCTGCCGCGAGGGTGACCGCAACGCAAGGGAGGCCCACGATGAACGACTACCTGCCACTCGCCTACCGCGATTTCCGAGCCACCTACCCCGACGTCGCCAACGCTTTGGATCACCTCGGGCAAGCCGCCGACGGGGCCGGCCCTCTCGACGAGCGCACGCGACGGCTCGTGCATCTCGGCATCGCGATCGGCGCGCTCGCGGAAGGGGCGGTGCGGTCGAATGTCCGCAAGGCCCTCGATGCGGGAGCGTCCGTCGATGAGATCCGCCAGGTCTCGCTGCTGGCGATCACCACGAGCGGGTTTCCCACGGCCATCGCCGGCCTGGGATGGACCGAGGAAGTCCTCGCCGCACCGTGAGCGGTGCGCCCATCACGATCGACGTGCAACGCGACAGTGGCCTGATCCTCACCTGGGCCGATGGCGTGACCAGTCGCTTCGGTCTCGAGGAGCTCCGCCAACACTGCCCGTGCGCCGCGTGTCGAACTCGACGGGAACGCAACCTGCCTGTGTGGCCGCTGGCGTCCTCACCCCGGCCGCTGCGCATCATCGACGCCAAACTCGTCGGCGCCTGGGGCATGAGCATCACGTGGAACGACGGACATTCGACCGGTATCTACAGCTGGGAGCTGCTCGGCCCGGAGGAACCGCCTGACCCGTCATAAGACTCGACGGCCGCTACTCCGCAGCCTGACATCGTGGGGGGTGCCGGCCTTGTGTGTTTCGGCGCTCCAAGAACGTTTCGTGTGGTCTTCGGTCCTCGAGAGCGAGATCAGCCCCTTCGCCACTCCACGTCCGCTTCGAGGTCGCCGACCTCGAACATACGGAAGTGCAGCTCACGACGACAGCGGTCGGCGTCGTCTCGGATCGCGTCGATGTCGGCCGCGGGAAGCACTCCTCGCTCCTCCAGCGCGGCCAGCAGGGCTTCGACGCCGGCCAACGCGTCGCGGCCCATGCAGACCGACTTCGCCACCAAGGCCCAGTCGTTGTCCACGTCTTTCGGATCGTTCAACCAGAACTCGCACGCGGCGTTCCCCTCGGACCCTGGCGACCACGCGGTGAGCAGCAGCGACATGAGTCGCGGCTCTTCGCTGACACCGCGGCGCACCACCAAGTGTGGATCGGTGATCGACAGCTCGAAGAGCTCGTCCAGCTGGGCGTTGCTCACCTCGGCGCGGGCGACGATCTCCAGGCCCGTGCTGCGCCAGCTCTCGCTGTAGCGGTATGGCGTCGGCAACTCGAGGTCGGCGATCGACAACCCCGTCGGGTGAAGGTCCTCGATCTCCACCAGATCAATCTGGAAGGTCCGCGCTCCCCCGGTTCCCGTCTCGCTCGTGAAGTACGTCGCGACGTGATAACGCGAGTACGGCGGCTCCTGGTTCTCGTCGAGATCCTCAGAGACCCGAACCACACCCGCCTCGAGCTCGCGCTGCAACAACAACGCGTCGTGGGACGACAACTGGCTGGTGACCACCAGCTCCTCCAAGGGATTGCCACTCGACGGTGAGGGTGTCCTCTTCACCGCGATGACCTCGAGCAGCGCGCTCAAATTGTCTTCCGGTCTTCCCACGCCAACTTGTCGCACCGGCCACCCCGATCACTCGATTCCGAGCCCCAGGCCGCGGAACTGCTCCTTCTACTGTCCTGCCGTTTGAGCGGCCCGTCCAGTCGGTCCGGCAGCAAGCGCATGACTCGTCCCCGATCGCGCCTCGATCGCGCGTGCGCATTTGTTCGACCATATTCGGACGAGATTTCGATCGCCCCAGAGCACCCGCCGCTGTTCGCATGCCTTCGTACGGAGACCTGAAAGCTGGGTTCCCAAGCTGAGAACGCGGGTTCGATTCCCGTCACCCGCTCCACGAGATCTTCACCTTGGAGGACTTCGTCACGGTCAGACGATCGGCTCTAGAGCCGCTCGATGCTCCCCAAGACACGGTCGGTCGCCGCTCTTCCTTCCCCATCGAGGGTCGCGTACACCGTCACGTTCACCAGCTTCCGTCCGACGGCGCTGCTCAACTCGAAACTCAACTGGCTCTGACGGAACGGGTGTGCCTTACCGCGGTCGATTCCGAAATCGGTACGGAAAGCGACCGCACTGCCGACCGTCAGCCTCGCGGCGCGGAAGAACTCGCCGTCCTTCGTAGCCTGCGCGCGCAGGCGGTCCTTGTACGCCTTGAAGGCCTTCTCGGACCGGTCCCCCTGTTGATCGTCCGTCAGTTCGAGGGTTTGTACAAGCACCACGGTCCCGTCGCGACCTGGTGCAACCACTGCGAAGAGCGTCGTAATGGGTCCCACGTCGTCTTTCGCGACTGTGGTCGTGATGACGCGCCACGACGCCGGATACGCCACCGAGATGTCCGCCGCCTCGATCTTCTCCGTTCTGGTCTTGGTCGATCCCTCTGCGGCCGCGACCCCAACACTCGGCATCGTGAAGAGCACAACCATTGCGACGGAGCCCAGTACCGCCGCACGAACCTTCATACCGCACCCCCCGGAGGAAGGAGGGACCATAGACCGCCGCAGCAAACGCCCAGGCGCGGGTCGCGCTGCTCGGCGTGTTCCCGATGGGGCATCATGTGTTCCCGCCGCTGAGGCCGACCGTCCCGTGCGGCGATGAGTTCGGGCCCGGCGAGCCGTCTCACTGGTATGGAAACCGAGAGCGTGACCGCGTCCACGACGATCGAGGCCGCCCCGGAGGCGGTGTTCGCGGTACTGGGCGACCCGTCGGCCCACGCCGACATCGACGGCACCGGCTGGGTGCGCGAGTCCCTGGACGACGATCCCATCACCGCCGCCGGCCAGGTGTTCCGGATGGCGATGTACCAGCCGAACCACCCGGACAAGGACTACGAGATGGCCAACCTGGTCGAGGTGTGCGACGAGCCGCGAGCCATCGCGTGGAAGCCCGGGACGGAATCGCCCGAGACGAGGAGCTCGGCTTCGGCGGCTGGATCTGGCGCTACGACCTCGAGGCGACCGGCCCGTCGCGGACGACGGTGACGCTGACGTACGACTGGTCAGCGGTCGGACCCGAAGTGCGCGAGTACCTCCACTTCCCGCCGTTCGAGCCGGACCACCTCGCCAACTCGCTGCAGCACCCGTCCGACCTCGTCGCCCGGAACACCGCGCCCTAACTGCGGCGGTCCGCCGATCCGCATCGCGCCGACCTTCAGAACCGCCAACGCGTTGAACCCGGCGTCTCTTCTGCGGTACCGACTGCGGTCGCGGTGCGCGGCTTGACTTCGTAGACGAACCACGGCGGCGGACCGAGCGTCGGCGCGTTGAATGGCGCGGTGATGCCGGTTCCCGAGTCGTCGGGCTGCGCGGGCCATCCGCTCTTCGCCCACAACGCCGCGATCTCGGCCACGATCTTCGGGTCGGTCACGCGCCGGGCTTCGCCTGAAACCATCACGTCGAAGCCTTTCGTGGCGACACTGATCGCGCAGCGCGGGTCGCGTGCAACATTCGTCGCCTTGCGGGTGCGTTCGCCGGTCTGGAACCAGCACGAGCCCGCGTGCCAGAGCGCGCCCACACTCGTCACGTGCGGGCTTCCGTCGGCGTTCAGGGTCGTCAGCCAGAACGTCGAGCGGTTCGGCGAGCGTGGGTCATCGTGCGTCAGGAGGTCGGCGAGCTGCGTTTCAACTTGGGACCACTCGATCGCGCGCAGCCCATCGGCCTCACCAAGGTTGGTTGTTTTCATAGTTCTTGAGACTCCACCTCTTCTCGAAACTCATCGCGAGCCGGTCAGCGCGTCCCATCGACGCAATCGGCTTCGGATCCACCCACACCATTGCGACCGCGAGGACGATGCTGGCAAGGAGAACCCGGCTTCGCGCTCGGCTACTGTCCGTGACGGTCTGGAATTTCCAGATCATGGAAGCGGGGGCGGCTGTGCACAACTCAACGGGTCATCGCGCGCAATCAGAGCCTGCGAGTCGCTGATGCACCGCTTCGCGTGGGCAACGCACGCGGGCGACACGAAAGCGCTGGCGAAGCTCAAGACTTCCTGCCAGTCGAAGTACCCCAATGACACCGAAGTTGCTGCCGCCAGCTTCACGGTCCCGGTGCCCCCGACGACGCAACCCGGCTCGATCACGCTCGACGCCGGTGAGGCCAAGCGAGGTCGCCGTTGAGAAGCTGTGCGCGGCCCCCGCTGAGCCCCTTCAGCGTGGAGGTTGTTGGCAGCCGGCGCTCCGGGGCGCGTCAATGAGCGGAGGTACAGGGTCGGGGGGACGAGCTTTTCACGCGAAGGAGGAGCCGGTGGGAGCGATCTTGAGCCCGTGGGAGGACCGCAGCATCATCGATGATCCGTATCCGTTCTACACACGCCTGCGGGCGGAGGCGCCCGTGTGGCGGGTTCCGGGGAGCCGGACGTACTACGTGGCGCCATGGGCGTTGGTGGCAGACGCGGTGGCGCGACCGGATGACTTTTCGTCGAATCTGACTGCGGTGTTGATCGCTGACGACCATGGCAAGGCCGCCGAGCTCGACATGACGCCATTAGGTCCCGCGATCAACGTCTTGGCGACCGGCGATGAGCCGGAACATGGGCCGGCGCGCAGATTGGTCGCTCCGCATTTCACCGCGGGTCACCTGGCCGCGTTGGAGCAGGGGTTGGGTGCGGTGATGGATCGCTTGTGGGTGGAGTGTGCAGCTGACCCGGACGCAGTCGAATGGATGTCGGTCGTGGGTGACCGACTGCCGATGACGCTCGTCGCAAGGGTGATCGGGCTCCCCGACAGCGACGTGGACGATGTCATCCGCTTGAGCTACGCGAGCGCGGCGGTGATGAACGGGCTGCAGCCGCTATCGGGGTTTGCTCTCGCGGCGGAGTCCGCCGCACAGCTCAACGAGTACCTGAGTCAACGCCTCGAAAACGCGTTGGCGGACCCACAGGACGACCTCCTTGGCGCGTACTCGGCGTGTGTGCATGCCGGTGAGATGAGCGCAGGCGACGTTGTCGGTGCTCTTGTGATCCTGGTCGGGGCTGGTGGTGAGTCGACCGCGGGTTTGATCGGAAACGGGACTCGCGTGTTGGCCGAGCGCTCTGATCTCCAAGACTTGCTGCGCCGCGATCCTGAGCTCGTGCCGCGTTTCCTGGAGGAGGTGTTGCGCTTCGAGTCCCCCTTCCGCGGCCACTACCGCCATGTTCGCCACGACACCATGCTTGGTGATGTTGCGCTCGAGGGCGGAGACCACCTGTTCCTGTTGTGGGGTTCGGCAAATCGCGATCGATCGGAGTTCGAGGCACCTGACGAGTTGCGGCTCGATCGAAAGTACTCGTCGAATCACTTCGCCTTCGGCCGTGGATTGCACTTCTGCCTCGGCGCGCCGCTCGCACGGCTCGAAGCGCGCTGCGCGATCGAGACGCTGCTCTCACGCACAACGTCGTTTCAGCTCGATCCGGATGCCGCGCCAGTCTGGCAACCGTCTGTTGCCGTGCGCCGTCATACCGAGCTCCACCTCCAGCTCGACCTCGCCTGAGTGCAGCGCAACACCAAAGTGGAAGAAGATGACTGTGGCGCGAACAAATTCAGCCGCGGTGGGCGAGAACGACGGCTGACCACTCCCCGGATGTCTGCCGCTCGAGTTCCACCAGCGGGCGGAGGAACCCGGTGACGAGCGAACACTGTGAGGGCGAGATGCCACTGACGGCAAGCCATCCGCCCGGCGACACGCGCCGGACGAGCTCTGGCGCGAACTCGACCACTGCCGCCCGGCCGACATTTGCCACCACGACGTCGAACACATCCTCGATCTCCGCGAGCGGAGCAAGCGTCGCCTCGACGTGCCGCTGCATGTCGTTGAGGGCGGCGTTGCGTCGGGTGGCCTCGATGGCGTCCGGCTTGATGTCGATGGCCACGACGCAGGACGCCCCGAGTCGCAGCGCGCACAGTCCGAGCACGCCGCTGCCGCACCCGACGTCCAGGACTCGCTCGCCACCCTTGATCCGCGCCAGGAGCTGCTCGAGAATCAGCCGCGTCGAGGGATGCCGGCCACTTCCGAAGCCCCCGACGCCGAGCTCGACCAACCTCGACGCGTCTCCGCGATCGTGCTCGGACCACACGAAGCACACGCTGAGCCGCTCTCCGAACATGAGCGGGCTGGTGTCGCGCATCCACGCCTCGAGGCGGGGCCCGGCGTCGGGTCGAGTCACCGCCGCCTTCCCCTCGGCGCGCAGCGCCGAGGCGAGAGAACCAGCCTCCCTCTCGTCATCCACCGCTGCCAGTACCAACCGTCGGGCATCGCTGGGTGCCACGACCTGCACCGGTCCCATCCCACGCTCGCCGACGCGGGCACGCACACTCGCGAGTTCGTCCTCGGTGGTCGCGATCACGACGATCACCATGCCAGGCTTCCACAGACTCGATCCGGCGCGAACGGGACTCTCCCACAAACAGCCGCGACGAACGGTGGCGGCGCGTGATGCGCGCGTCGATGCAGGGCAGTGAATCCCGCCTCGGCCTCAGCGGGTCGCCAGCTCCTCGGGTTCAACTTCGACGGTCAAGATGCGGCCACCGCGGACGAGTTGCACTTCGAGGCCCTTTCCGATGCGCGCCTCGGTCATGAGCCGTTGGAGGTCTCCGGCTTCGCGTACGGGGATGCCGTCGATCTCGACGATCACGTCTTCGATGGTGATGCCGGCGCGGTGCGCGGCGCTCCCAGGTGTCACGGTCGTGACTTCGAAGCCGTGCGTGTGCCCGACCAATGGAACAGATCGCGGTGGTAACGGCCGCGAACCGCCGGCGAGACCGAGGAACGCGCGCCGAACGCGGCCGTGCGACACCAGCTGCGCCACGATGGTCTGCGTAAATGCGTTGATCGGCACCGCCAGCCCCAGTCCCTGACCGAAGCCGGGACCGGCGACGGCGGTGTTGATGCCGACGACCTGCGCGTGCGCGTCGGCGAGCGCGCCGCCGGAGTTGCCTGGATGCAGCGCGGCATCCGTCTGGATCACGTTGTCGATGATGCGCGTGTGCGTTCCTTCCCGCGCCGGCAACGAGCGGCCGAGGCCGCTCACGATGCCGGCGGTGACGGAACCCGAGTACCCGAGTGGACTCCCGACCGCGACGACGAGCTGTCCTACCTCGAGCTCATCCGCGTCGCCCAGGACTGCGGGCTCGAGTGGCGTGTCCCCCAGAAGATCGCCGCGCACGACCGCAAGGTCCGACAACGCGTCCCGGCCCACGACCTCGAAGGAGCTGACACGGCCGTCGGCGAACGACGCAGTGCCACGACTGCCGGCGGAGACGACGTGCGCCGCCGTCACCATGAGCCCGTCTCCGGAGATGACGACGGCCGAGCCGGAACCGCCCGAGCCGCTCGCACCACCGCGCCGCGCCACGGCCAGGCTCGCGACGGAGCGCAGCAGCCTTCGCGCCACCCCAGTGACGACACGGGAGTATTCGTCGAGTGCAGACGTCGGGGGCATGTGGACCTCACGCAAACCTGTCACGCTGTAATACTGTAACAGTGTAATCAGGCGATTGACCGCGCTTCTTCCGAGAGTTTGCAGGCCAGGTATCTAGGTCCCGGCGGTGCGGCCTCTCCGGGCGAGGGCGTCGATGGTGACCGCGGCGACGAGCACGATCCCGGTCACGATGTACTTCGACGCCGCGCTGAAGCCCTGCAGCCCCATGCCGTTGTCGATGGCGGCGATGACGAGGCCGCCCAGCACCGCGTGGATCGCCTTGCCCCGCCCGCCGAACAGGCTCGTGCCACCGATGACCGCGGCCGCGACCGCGTAGAGCACGAGCTGCCCGCCGTCGAGGTTCGTCGAGACCGACCGCAACCGCGACGCGTACACGATCCCGGCGATGCCGGCCGTGAACGACGACAGCACGAAGCACAGGGTGCGGATGCGAGCGAGGCTCACGCCGGCGCGGCGAGCCGCCTCGGCGTTGCCGCCGATGGCGTAGACGTACCGGCCGAACCTCGTGCGGCCGAGCAGGAGCGTCCACATCGCGCACACGCCGATCACGATGAGCACGATCCAGGGCATGCCCTTGATCGGCACGAGCGCGCCGCGGTCGGTGTTGCAGATCATCACGAGCACCCCTGCCGCCACCGCGACGCCCACGATCTTCAGGACGGTCACGCCCACCGGCGGCGCGACCAAACCGCGCCGGCGGCGGCGGGCATCGTGCGTCCACGTGATCAACGCGTACAGGACGACGATGGCCCCCATCACGATCCAGCCCGCCGCCGGCGTGAGGAGCCCGTTGGCGAAGTCGTTGATCACGTTGTCGTTGATGGGCAGGGTGCCGCCGTTGCCGAGGATGAGCAGCATCACGCCCTGGAACGCGAGGAGGCCCGCCAGCGTGACGACGAACGACGGGAGGCCGAGTCGCGTGATGATGGTGCCCATGAACGCGCCGATCAGCGCGCACACGAGCAGCGCGGCGATGCATGCCACCCACCACGGCCAGCTCCCGTGCTCGCTGGTGACGAGCTCGGCGGCGATGATCCCACCGACCCCGCCGACGAACCCGGCCGACAGGTCGATCTCGCCGAGGAGCAGCACGAACACCTCCGCCATCGCCAGGAGCATGTAGACCGCGCCCTGGACCAACAGGTTCACGATGTTGCCGGCAGTGAGGAAGTTCGAGTTCAGGCTCTGGAAGATGACCGAGATGAGGATCAGCCCGAGCACCACCGGCAGCATGCCGCTCTGGCCGGCACGCAGGCGCCGGACCGACGCGCGGAAGTACTCGGGCAGGGTGTTCGCCGTGAGCTCGTCGACCGTGGCCTGCGCGCCGACGGGCGGGAGCGTCGGCTGCTCGTCTTCGACGTCCCCGGCATCGACCGGGGGCTCAGTCGTCCTGGCCACGCTCAGGCCCCCCTTCCGTCGCGGGCGACCCCGGGTCCGTCGGGTGCGATGCCCGGTCGGATCGTCCCGTGGTCATGTAGTCGACGACCGTCTGCGGGTCGAAGTCGCTCGCCGGGTCCGCGGCGACCATCCGGCCGAGGTGCAACACCACGATCCGATCGGCCACCGCGAACACGTCGTTCAGGTTGTGCGACACCATCATCACCGCCAGGCCCCGGTCGGCGAGCCGGCGGACGAGCTCGAGGACCATCGCGGTCTGGGCGACCCCGAGCGCGGCGGTGGGCTCGTCCATGATGACCAGCTCGGAGTTCCACATCACCGCACGCGCCACCGCAACCGCCTGCCGCTGCCCACCCGACAGTGAGACGACCGGCTGGCGAATCGAGCGCACGGTGGTGACCGACAGGTCGGCCAGCGTCTGACGCGCCGACAGCTCCATGTCCTCTTCGGCCAGCAGGCCGCGACGCGTCAGCTCGCGCCCGAGGAACATGTTCTGGACGATGTCGAGGTTGTCGCACAGTGCGAGGTCCTGGTACACGGTCTCGATGCCGAGCGCGGCTGCGTCCTTGGGCGAACGGATGTGCACCGGGCGGCCCTTCCACAGGATCTGCCCGCCATCCGGCGCGTGGATCCCGGCGATGGTCTTGATGAGCACCGACTTGCCCGCGCCGTTGTCGCCGGTGAGCGCGGTCACCTCACCCGAGGAGAGGGAGAGATCGACGTCGCGCAACGCCCGCACTGCACCGAAGCTCTTGCTGATCGTGCGCAGCTCGAGCAGCGGGACGTCGGGCCCCTCCGACGGCGCGGCGGGTGCGGGCGCACCAGTCGCTTCGGTGGTCGTCATCGTTGTGTCAGTGGCTCACGGCTGGATTCCCGCCGCGGTGCAGGCGGACGCAAAGGAGCCGGCGCACAGGTCCGAGGCGGGCACGAACTTGTCCTTCACCACGGTCGCCCCCATGTTCTGTGTGTTGACGCTGATCGGCGTCAGCAGCACCGACGGCACGTCGGTGACCTTGTTGTCGGACTTGGCGTTCACCAGGCTCTTCGGCGGGGTCTGCCCGGCCCGCAGGTACATCGCCACCGCCACCGCAGCCTGGGCCTCGGTGTAGATCGGCTTGTACACCGTCATGCACTGGTAGTCGGAGAGGATGTTCTGCAGGCCCTGCAGCGTGGCGTCCTGGCCCGTCGTGGGCACCTTCTTCGCCGGGACCTGGTTGTTCTTGAGCGAGGAGATCACCGAGTTGGCGAGGCCGTCGTTGGCGGCCAGCACCGAGTTGATGTTGGGGTGGGCGGTGAACTGCTGCTCGAAGTTGGTGAGGGCCTTCTGGTTGTCCCAGGTGCCCGCGGGCTCGCCGACCTTGACGAACTCCTTGCTCTTGTACTTCGGGTTCAGCACCGAGTTGTAGCCCTGGGCGAACTGGGTCGCGTTGTTGTCGGTGGGGTCACCGTCCATCTCCAGGACCTGTGGCTTCGCCACTTTCCACGCCGCCACGCAGTCGACCAGACCCTTCCCGAGGAGCTTGCCGACGCTGACGTTGTTGAAGCTCACGTAGTTGCTCGCCTTGCCGTTGAGCGTGAGGCGGTCGTAGTCGATCACCTTCACGCCCTGCTGCACGGCGTTGGCCTCGATCGCGGCACCGCTCCCCGAGTCGAGGGGGTCGATGACGAGCACCGTGGCGCCGTTCGTGATCGCCGCCTCGGCCTGCGTCTGCATGGTCTGGGTGCTGCCCTGGGCGTTCTGCACCTGGAACTGGTCGGAGGACAGGCCGGCGGCCTGGAGCGCCTGGGTCAGGTACGGCGCGTCGAAGCTCACGTACCGGGCTGAGGACTGCGTGTCGGGGAGGAGCACCGCGACGTTGCCCTTGCCCTTCTTCGCCAGAGGCTTGAGGGCCGCCATGGCCGAGAAGTCACTGGTGAATGACGCCGGGGTGAGCGCAGCCCGGGGCACCGTGGCTCGGGCCCGCGGGGCGGATCCACCGATCGCCAGCGCCACCGTCAGCGCCGTCACCACCAGGATCGCGCTGGAGGTCTTCGCGGCAGTCTTCATGGGCAACCCCCCGACAGCTTCGCCGGGGTCGCGCGCGGGTGGCCTCGGTGCGAAGTTCGCGGATCGGCATTTGTCGTATCCAGGGCCCGGTGTTCCCATCTCGCGCCCGGCACAAACCTCCCCGTCACCGAGCTCGTGTGGGCGGGTGGTCGGTGACGGGGAGGCGGTCTCGCTGCTGATCAGTAGCCGGAGCTGCTCCCGCCGGAGCTCGTGGCGGTTGGCGTGGCCTCCGCCTTCAGCAGGCGGCGTTCGAGCGCCGCGTCGACACTGAAGCGACCGGCACCGAACACCGCGGGGACGAGCGCGAGGAATCCGAGGGCCAGGTTCAGCTCGTACCCGGAGGTTCCACCCGTCGCGTTGATCCCGTTCGCCCAGGTCACCGTGATGATCGCCATCATCATGTCCCCGAAGATCGCTGCTCCCGCGAGCCGTGAGAACAGGCCGACGGCGAGGGCGATGCCTCCGCCGAACTCGATGACGCCACCGAGCACGGCGAAGAACTCCCCCGGATGCAGGTGCGCAGTGTTCGCGAAGTACTCCGCCGACTGGTGGATGCCGGGTCCGTCGAACCATCCGAAGAGTCGTCGTGACCCGTGATAGATGAAGATCCAGGCCAGCACGAGTCGCACGACGAGCAGGCACACGTCGGCGGGGAGCGCGGCGGTGCGACTGCTCAGCAGGAGCTTCAGGAGCTCGCGGCTCCGAGACGGAGCCTTCCGGACGGACGTCGTCACCATCACACGACCTCGCACTCTTCGGCCGCGGCTCGTGCGTCGCGGTGGTGGGCGAGTCTCCCACCGCCTGGGGAGTCCGCGCCCTGGCGTCCGGTCTCGTGACTCGACGACCGGACCGGTGGGAGGTCCGTGGAGGCGCGCATCGGACGGAACGGCGCGACCATCTGGGCGGCGAAGACCGAGAGGTGTCTCGCTCGCGGCCCCTCCTGCTCGACGATCAGGGGCCGGCCCGGAAGGCCGGTGTCGGTCCTGATCGTGTCCTCGGTCGGGAACACGGCCCGGTGGAAGAGCTGGTCCCAGATCGTGAGCGCGAAGCCGAGGTTGACGTCCTGCGGTCCGTCGACCTTGTGGTGGATGCGGTGGTAGTTCGGGCTGACCACGATCCGTTCGAGGGGTCCGAAGCCCAGTCGTGTGTTCGAGTGCGCGAACGCGACGATCGCGCCGTACACGACGAGCACGGTGATCGACATCACGCCGTTGGCGAGCAACACCACCCCGGGGAGCAACGCGACGAGGTACGACACGTGGATGAGCGGATGCGTGCGGAAGACGGTCAGCACGTTCATGTCCTCTTGGGAGTGGTGGAGCTCGTGGAACCGCCAGAGCATGCGGACCCGGTGGTTCGCGAGGTGCACCGCCCAGTTGCACCCGTCCATGGCGACGACGATCGCCCCGATCGCAGCCCAACGCGGCACGAGGCCGATGCGGGGCAGGACGATCCACGGGAGCGACGTCCGCGCGACGTGCACCGTTGCGAGAGTGAGCCCAGTGACGAGGGGCACGACCAGGGTGGCGTTCACCAGCGTGAAGAGCAGGTCATGGCGGTACCCGCGGGCGAAGATCGGACGCGACTGCGCCGGCCAGGTTCGCTCCACGACGAGGAACACGCCGATGATCGCCAGGGTCGCCGGACCGGCCACGACGGCACGCAGGCTCACGACCGAGCCGGCGAAGTCGGCACCCCCCCAACCAGTTGCCCAACCGACCCCGAGCAGGACCCCGCCGACGACGGCGATCACACCGGCAGGGACGTACACGCGCGACGAGAGCGCGAACCTCAGGCGGCGCGCCGCCCGGTCGCCACGCTCGACCACTCCGAGCGTGGGAGCACGGGTGGGTTCGACTACCCCGGCGGACACGACGGCGTTCCCGTCTCGACTCGAGCCACTAGAACGACACGCCTCCGGTGCCGGCGTTGGTGCCACCCGACTTGGACGTCGAGGGGACCGTGACCACCGTGAGCCACTTGCCCCACTTGTCGGTGATGTTGCCCTTCACCTGGCCGGGTGCCTTGTCCTTGACGAACCAGTAGAGGGGCTTCCCGCCGTAGGTCACCTGCCGGGTGCCGTCGGCCAGTGCCTTCGTTCCCAGCTTCATCGCGTTGACGCCGGTACCCGCGATCGCGGTGGTCATGCCCTGCGGAAGCTCCACCGGCGGCCACGCCTCGAGGCACTTGGCGGTGCACTTCGTCTTGCTCGGCTTCAACGTGTAGACGGTGTCCCCCGCCACCAGGATCGGGCCGAGCTTCGCATCCTTGGCGGTCGAGATCTCGCTCGCCGTCCTCGGGCTGGTGGCCGCCCCGGCGATCCCGGGGGCGAAGGCGACGGCCGACAGCCCACCGATGGCGAGGGCGACGGCGGCGGCTCGCCCGAGTGACCGCCGCCATGCCGACACGTGGTGTCGGGCTTGCTGTTCCATGGAGTCTGTCTCCTCGGGTCTTGTCGCCGATCGAGCGACTAGAAGGACACGCCGCCGGTGCCGGCGTTCGTGGCCGGGGCCTTGGTCTTGGCGTTCTTCACCGTCACGACGTGCCAGGTGCCGCCGAACGCGTTGACGCCCTCGCCCTTGGCCTGCTTGGCCTGGGCGTCGAGGGAGAACCGGTAGAGCGGCAGGCCGGTCGCCGTCACCTGGTGGGTGGTGCCGGTCGTGCTGAGCGCCTTGACGCCCTTGGCGGTCTTCACCTTGGCGCCGGTCGCGGTCAACGGGGGCCACGCCGTCACGCACGCACCGGTGCAGTCGACCGCAGCACCGCTGGCGTCGGTGTGGGTGTAGAGGGCATGGCCCTGGCTGTCGACGAGGATGGTGCCGACGCCGGGCACGGTCGCCGTGGCGACCGCGACCTTCGGCTTCGGCTTCGTCGCCGCGCCGGCCGCGCTGCCGAGCCCGTAGATGCCCAGTGCCAGCACCATCGCGCACGCGACGGCGACGGGGCGGCCCCATCTTGTCCTGGAACGACCAACCATGTGGAGACCTCCGGTCACCGGTTTCGCCTTGTGTACAGGTTCTACGGGAGCGGCACGCGGAGGGATTGACGGTCTCGCCGACCGATGCATTCGACCGGGTCGACGCTGAGCCGCAGCGTGTTGGTGGAAGAACCCGGTCCGTTCACCAAGGCGGCGGCTCGCCGATGCGTACGAGCTCGACGTCTGTGGGCGCGGCAAGGGCCACGGAAAGTGAGAGTGTCGGCATCGGCGGGGTGTGAGAGAGTGCAAGTGCGGTGCACGAAGCCCGGGAGGGGGCGACGGTGTATGCGCAACCGCTTGGTCGGCGCGCTCGTCATACTTTCGCTCGCCGCGGTGCTCTCGGGCGCTACGGGAGTCGCCGGCGCACGGACCGGGACGGGGACCGCGCGCGGCGAGCCGGTCACGGTGGCGTCGTTCGACTTCGCCGAGAGTCGGCTCCTCGCCGAGATCTACGCCCAGGCGCTGGAGCGCTCCGGCCTGCGGGTCCGGCGAGCGTTCGGGCTCGGGCCGCGCGAGCTGGTCGCGCCCGCCTTGCGCGAGGGACTCGTCGACGTCGTGCCCGAGTACGCCGGCACGGCGGTGCAGTTCCTGAGCGTGGGCCGCGCGCATCCCGAGGCCGATGCTGCGGTGACCCACGCCGCTCTGGTGCACGCGCTGCAGGGGACCGTTGCCCAAGCCCTCGCGCCCGCTCCGGCGCAGGACGCCAACGCCTTCGTCGTCCGCCGCGAGGTCGCCGAGCGTCTCGGGCTCACGCGGATGAGTGACCTCCGCGCGGTCTCGCGGCAGCTGACCTTCGGTGGGCCGCCCGAGTGCGCGACCCGCCCGCTCTGCCTCGACGGCCTGCGCAAGGTCTACGGCATCGAGTTCGCGGAGGTCGTGCCGCTCGACGCCGGCGGTCGTCTGACCCACCAGGCGCTCGACACCGGCATCGTCGACGTCGCGCTGCTCTTCAGCACCGACCCGGCCGTCGGCACCGGCGACCTCGTCGAGCTGATCGACGACCGCGCGCTGCAGCCGGCCGAGAACGTGACGCCGATCGTGCGCCGTGACGCGATCGATCGGTCCGGAACGCGCCTGGTCACGGCGCTCGACGCGGTGTCCGAGCAGTTGGACACCGACACCTTGCGCGGCCTCAACGCCCGGGCGGACGCCACCGGCTCGATCCGGTCCACCGCCACCCGTTGGCTCGACGACGAGCAGCTCCCATGACCGTCGACGACGTGACCCGCGCCACCCCGGTCGACGCGGTCGCGGGCCCGCCCACCGCCCGTCGCAGCCACCGGCGGCGCCGCCCCACCGGTGCGCCCCCGCCGCTCCCCCGCAGCATCGGCACGACCGGCACCGCCTGGCTCGTCGCCGCCGCCGTGCTGGTGATCCTGTCCGTGGTCGCGATGTCGTTCGAAGCCGCCGGCCGACTCGTCAACCAGGTCGACTCCGCCATCCTCCGGCAGTTCGCCGGCCTCCGCACGGGGTGGCTGACCGACGTCGCCGACGGGATCGACCGCGTCGCCTCGGGCTGGACGATCACGGTGATCGGGTTCGCCTGGCTCGTCGCGCTGGTCGCTCTGCGACGGTGGCGGCACCTCTTCACGTTCATCGGTGCCACGTTCGTGATCGAGATCATCGCCGACGTCATGTACCGCTGGTCGGCGCGCCCGCGGCCGTACGACGTGACCATCATCGGCCGGTGGGACGGCTGGTCGTTCTTCGCCGCCCCGGTCGCGGTGGTCGCACTGATCGGCGTCGGGCTCGCCTACACGTTGGTGCCCGCGGGTCGTAGCCGGCGGATCGCCAAGATGGTCACCGCGGTCGCGGTCGTCGTCTTCGCGTGCTGCGAGCTCTACCTGGGGACGTTCCATCCGTCCGACATCGTCGTCGGCGTGACGGTGACCGTCGCCTTCCTCGTCAACGCGTTCCGGTTCTTCACCCCCAACGAGGTGTTCCCCGTCGTCTACCGCCAGGGCAAGACCGCGCACCTCGACGTCGGGGGGCGTCGAGGAGAGGCGATCCGCCACGCGATCCAGGACCAACTCGGCCTGACCGTGGTCGAGATCGAGCCGTTCGGTCTGGCCGGGTCGGGGGGCTCGACGCCGTTGCGCATCCGCGTGGCCGGCGACCCCGACACCTACCTCTTCGGGAAGCTCTACGCGATGAGCCACGTGCGCGCCGACCGCTGGTACAAGCTCGGTCGCACGCTCCTATACGGCCGGCTCGAGGACGAAGCGCCCTTCCAGTCGGTCGCCCGGTTGGTCGAGTACGAGGACTACACGCTGCGGGTGATGCGCGACTCCGGCGTCCCCACCGCGGAGCCGTACGGGATCGTCGAGCTCACGCCCGCGCGCGAGTACCTGCTCGTGACCGAGTTCTTCGGTGGTGCGCAGGAGATCGGCGACGCCGAGGTCACCGACGAGATCATCGACGAAGGCCTCGCGCTCATCCGCAAGCTGTGGGACTCCGGGCTCGCGCACCGCGACATCAAGCCCGCGAACCTCCTGGTGCGCGACGGGCACCTGCAGCTCATCGACGTCGCGTTCGCGCAGGTGCGGCCCTCACCGTGGCGCCAAGCCGTCGATCTCGCCAACATGATGCTGGTGCTCGCGGTGCGCACCGACGCCGACCGCGTGTACCAGCGCGCGCTGCGGTTCTTCACCCCTGAGGAGATCGGCGAGGCCTTCGCCGCCGCACGCGGCGTGGCGAGTCCCACCCAGCTCCGCACGGTGATGAAGCAGGACGGCCGTGACCTGCTGGCCCGCTTCCGGGCGCTGGCGCCGCCGCAACGTCGGATCTCGCTCCAACGATGGAGCCCGCTGCGGATCGGGCTCGCGGTGCTGGTCGTCGTCGTGGTCGTGTTCGGCGTGCAGGCGACCGCGGGCCTGCTCACCCCGGCCCACGACCTCGGCGTCGACGGCACCCCGACCTGCGGCACCGGCAGCCTGATGATCCTCAGCGCCCAATCCGTGCCGTCGGCCGAGTTCGTCCCCTGCATCGCCTCGGTTCCCGCCGGGTGGAAGCTGGGCGGCATCCAGATCGACGACGAGCGGGCGCGGTTCTGGCTCGATTCCGACGTGGGCGGCGACCGGGCGGTCGAGGCGACGCTTCTGCCGCCGGACCGCTGCACGGTCCGCGGTGCGACCGAGGTGCCGAGCGACGAGGTCGGGGTCCGCCGGTACGAGCGCGTCCGTTCGCTCCCGCCGCAACTGCGCAGCACCCGCACCTACCGTTTCCGCGGCGGCTGCGTCGTCTACGACTTCGCCCTGCACGGCGCCGAGACCGGTTCGCTGCTGGCCGACGCCGACAGCGCGCTCGCGTTCCAACCGCGCCGTGCGCTCGTCGCCGAGGTGAGGCGGTCCGACCATCTCTCGCTGTGTGGTGCGGGCGCCCCCTGCACCGGAGGATCGCGATGATCGTCGCGGTCTCCGTCGTCGGTGTCCTGCTCCGCGTGCTCGTCGTGCTCGTCGTCGCCATCGTGGCGACCGCGCTGTCGCTCCGCCTGCTCGGCATCCGCCGCGGCTGGGGCACCGCGCTGATCGCCGGCGGCATCGGGTGGACCATCGCGGTGCTCCTCGCGGCGGGCCTCGACGACTGGGACTGGGGGGCCGACGGGTTCCTGCTGCGCGCGATCGCCATCGGCATCCCGGCCACCATGGCCGTCGCGGTTGCCCTCGATCTGCTCGCCCGGCCGGGCTCGCTCGCGATCGGTGAGCGGGCGGGTCTCGTCGTCGCGCCCCGCCCGGTCCGGGCGGTCAAGACCCGCGTCGCGGTGCTTCGCCGCTACCGCGAGCTGGTCCACCTGGCGCGGCGCGAGGGCTTCGGCCCGTTCCTCTCCGCCGCGGGCCGGGCGGAGCGCTCGGAGGAGGCGGTCGGGGTCCGGCTCCGCCGAGTGCTGGAGGAGGCCGGCGGCGTCTACGTGAAGCTCGGTCAGATCGCGGCAACCCGCGTCGACCTCATCCCACCCGACGTGTCCGACGAGCTCGCCGCGCTGCAGAACCGGGTGGCACCGGAACCGGTCGAGGTGATCCGGCCCGCGCTCGAGGCGGAGCTCGGTGGCCCCGTCGACGAGGTGTTCGCCGAGTTCGACTGGGAGCCACTCGCCGCCGCCTCGATCGGGCAGACCTATCGGGCCCGCCTGCGGACCGGCGAGGCGGTGGTGGTGAAGATCCAACGCCCCGGGATCGGCGACGTCATCGAGCGCGATCTCGCCGCGCTCGCGCTGCTGGCGAACGTGGCCCAGCGGCGTACGTCGTTCGGGCAGGGGCTCCGATCGGGCGAGATGCTCGCGCAGTTCGCGACCAGCCTCCGGTCCGAGCTCGACTTCCGGCTCGAAGGCGACGTGATGCGCGAGATGGCCCTGCTCATCGGCACCGGCAGCGGCGTGCGCGTGCCGCGCCTCTACGGCGAGTACTGCACGCGGCGGCTCCTCGTCCAAGAGCGCTTCGACGGGTTCACCGTCGCCGAGATCCGTGAGCTCGACGCCGCCGGCATCGACCGCACGGTCCTGGCCGAGGAGCTGCTCCGCTCGACCCTCGACCAGGTGCTCCGCGTCGGGCTCTTCCACGCCGATCCCCACCCCGGGAACATCTTCGCCTTCCGCGACGGCAGCCTCGGGTTGATCGACTTCGGCGCGGTCGGCCGGCTCGACCCCATCCAGCAGGCGGCCGTCGTCGACATCCTCGCCGCGCTGATGCGGCGCGACGTGAGCCTGCTGCGCGACGGCATCGAGCGGGTGGCCGAGGTGCACAACACCGACCGGCCCGAGGAGCTCGAACGTGCCCTCGCCCGGCTGCTGGCCGATCACGTCCGCGTGACCGGCGCCGTGGATCCCTCGGTGCTGCAGGATCTCGTGGCCTTGCTGGCGCGCTTCGGCATCCGCTTGCCGACCGATCTCGTCGTGCTGTCGCGCGCGTTGGTCACCCTCGACGGCACCCTCCGGGTGCTCGCGCCCGAGATGTCGCTCGTGACCGCGGCGACGGAGTCGATGACCTCCGCCACTGCGCCCGCACCGATCGACCGCGACGAGATGATCCGCGACGAGATGCTGGCCGCGCTCCCGCACCTGCGGCGGCTACCCGACCGGATCGACCGCATCCTCACGCTCACCAGTCGCGGTGAGCTCCGCGTGCGCAGCATCGTCGACGAGGACCCGCGCCGCATCCTGCGAACCCTCGTGAACCGGGCGTTGCTGGTGGCCACCGGTACCGCCTTCCTGGCCGTCGCCGCCATCCTGCTCGTCGCCGCTGATCCCGGCCCGGCCGTCGGTGGCGACGCCGGGCTGTTCGAGGTCTTCGGGTACTTCGGCCTGTTCGTCGGCACGGTCCTCCTGCTGCGCGTCGTCGCAGCCGTCACCCGGGACGGGACGACATGAAGCACGTTGCCGGCCTCGACCTCTCCACCGCCTCCACGTCGGCCGACCTCGCCGACCGCGACACCCGGGCGCCGGGCGAGCGCTACTTCCGGCACCCCGGCGACGTCGTCCGTTTCACGCTGGCCGCGCTGGCGGTGGCCCTGCTCGTCCTGTTCGTCGAGCTCGCCACCCGCACCAGCGCCGGCGTGAGCTCGGATCTCAGCCGAGCCGCGTCCGCACTACCCGACGAGATGCGCGAGCTGCTGCTCGCGGCCGCACAGATCCTCGCGCTGGCCGTGCCGGCGCTCATCGTGGGCGCGCTGGTGTACCGGCGGCGGTGGCGGCGGCTGGGAGTGGTCACCTTCGCCGCGGCCGCCGGCGCGGCGGTGTTCACGCTCCTGGACCTGGCGTTCGACATCGGTGCCCGCGTCCCCGACGCGGTGACCGGCGACACGTGGGTCGCGTCGACCGACTTCCCGTCGTTGACCTACGTCGCCGGTGCCGCGGCGGTGGCGGCGGCCGGGACGCCGTGGCTCTCGCGGTCGTGGCGGCGGTGCGCGGTGCTCACGCTCCTCGGCGGCGTCGCGGTGCTCGCGGTTGCCGGAACTGCAGGGGTTCCCGAGCTGCTGCTCGCGCTCGCGACCGGGGTCATGGCCGGCGCCGCGGTCCTGATCGCCGTAGGCGCGCCCAACCGCCGCCCCGCGCCGGCGGTCGTCGTGGTCGCCTTGCGCGACGCGGGGTTGGCGGTCGACCGATTGGCGCTGGAGCGCGCCGATGGTGGGCGGGCGCAGCTCTACACCGCGACGCTCGACGACGGTGGGCGCGCGTTCGTAAAGGTCTACGCACGCGACAGTCGCGACGCCGACCTCCTGTACCGGAGCTACCGCACGCTGCTGCTGCGAGGCCCGAACGACGACCGTCCGGCGCTGAGCCTCGGGCAGGACGTCGAGCACGAGGCGCTGCTGCTGCTGATCGCACAGCGAGCCGACGTCACCTGTCCGCGGCTGGAGGTGCTCACCGCGTTACCCGACGGCTCGATGGCGCTCGCGGTCGAGTATGTCGACGGCACGCCCCTCGACGCACTCGAGCCCGAGGCGATCGACGACGCCCTGCTCGACGCGGTGTGGCGTCACGTCCAGGGACTCCACGCGGCGCGGTTGGCGCACCGGTCGCTCCGGGCCGCGAACATCCTCGTGTCCGGCGCCAACCCCGTGATCATCGACCTCGGGTTCGGCACCGAGTCGGCCGAACCGAGGACGCAGGCGATCGACCGCGCCGAGCTGCTCGTCTCGCTCGCGACCCTCGTCGGCGTGGACCGCGCGCTGGGCTCGGGGGTCCGGGCCATCGGTCCCCACGAGCTCGCGACCGCGGCGCCCTACCTGCAACCGCTCGCGCTCTCGGCGGCGACGCGCAAGCAGGCGAACAAGAAGCTGCTGCGCGACCTGCGGGACGGCATCGCCGAGGCGACCGGCGAAGCGCCCGCGCCCTTGGAGCAGTTGGTGCGGGTCCGGGCGCGGACGCTTGTCACCATCGCCGCGCTGACGGCCGCGTTCTACGTGCTCCTCCCGCAGCTCGCCGACGTCGGCGACAGCGTCGACGCGCTCGGCTCCGCCAACTTCGCGTGGCTGGCGGTGTGCGTCGTGATGTCGATCGGCACCTACGTGGCGGCCGCGATCGGGCTGTCAGGCGGCGTCCCCGAGCACCTGCCGTTCGGTCCCAACCTGGCCGCCCAGCTCGCGTCGTCGTTCGTGAACCGGGTCACGCCCGCGAACGTCGGTGGGATGGCGCTCAACCTGCGCTTCCTGCAGAAGGCGGGAGTGGCACCGGCGGAGGCGGTCACCGGGATCGGGCTCAACGTCGCCGCCGGGGGCCTCGCGCACCTGGTGCTGTTCGTCATGTTCGTGGCGTGGGCGGGCCACAGCGACGAGAACAGCTTCCAGATCCCGTCGAGCAGCAAGCTGCTGGTCGCCATCGCGGTCGTGCTCGCGCTGGTGGGCCTGGTCGCGGCGACGCGCTGGGGGCGGCGCTTCCTCCGCACTCGCGTAGTGACCTTCCTGAAGCAGTCGGTCCACAGCGTGGTGATCCTGGCGCACTCGCCCGCGAAGATCCTCGCCCTGGTCGGAGGCTCGTTCGCGGTCTCGATCGCCTACATCTGCGCGCTGGCCGCCGCGGTCGCGGCGTTCGACGGCGGGGTGAGCTTCGCCCAGGTGGGCGCGGTGTACCTCGGAGCCTCGGTCATCGCCGCCGCCGCGCCGACCCCGGGCGGGCTCGGCGCGATGGAAGCGGCGCTGGTGGCGGGCTTGACCGGCGTCGGGATGGAGCCGTCGATCGCGGTGGCGGCGGTGCTCAGCTACCGGTTGCTCACGTACTGGCTCCCGGTGCTCCCGGGCTGGCTCAGCTTCCACTACCTCGAGCGACGGGACTTCATCTAGTGGTGCCCGCGTCGGCACCATCGAGGGCGAGCCCCCAGCGCGCGGCGACCCCGGCCAGCAGACCCAGGCCGACCCCGCCGACGACATCGAGCGGCAGGTGCACGCCCGCGTACACGCGGCCCAAGCCCACCCCGGTCGCGATCGCGAACGGCACGATGCGCCACGCGCCTCGGAGGTCCGTCGCGAGCACGGTGGCGAGCGCGAACGCGACGGCCGAGTGCCCGGACACGTACCCGAGGCCGGTCGCCCGCTCGCGCACCGCGACGACCGGGAGCAACTGCCGCGGGCGTTCCCGGGCGGCGAGGTGCTTCACGCCCTTCGCCGCCCAGTACGCGCCCTGCCCGGCGAGCAGCGTCGCGACCGTCAGCCCCTTCCGCCGGGTGACCGCCCCCGTCGCGGCGACGATCACCAACGACCCCGCCAGGCTGCCCGCCTGCACCGGCGCCCAGACCAGCGGCCACAGCGCGTCCGGGAGACCGTTCGCGGCCACGAAGGCTCGGATCTCCAGCGCGGGCACGTCGTCGCGGGTCACGACCACCACCCAGCTCGCGGTGAGCAGGGCCGCGCCACCGAGCGCGGCCGTGATCTCACCGAGGTCGCGCCGCCCGATCGTCCCAGCCATCGACGGTGACGCTACCGAAGCCCGCCGTCGCGCCCCCGAGGAGCTCCCGTGATCGATGCCGCCGCGAGGACCAATCTGCGCACATGGACCGCCACCGGGCTCATCTCGCTCGGGGTCGTCGTCGTCTGTGTGATGCTCGCGAGCGACGGTGACGTGTCGTCCACGGAACGTTCGGTGTTCCGCGCCGTCAACGACCTGCCCGATGCGCTCGAGTCGCCGATGGTCGGCGTGCAGTACGCGGGCGTCGCGATCGTGCCGTTCGTCGTCGCGGCCATCGCGGCGGTCTTCCGCAAGTGGCGGCTCGCCATCGCCGCGTTGCTCGTGTACCCGTTGAAGCTCATCGTCGAGAAGCTCGTGCTCAAGGAGATCGTGTACCGGGGCCGACCGGGGACGACCGAGCCCGACGCGATGCTCCGGCACGTGCCCACGCACGGACCGAGCTTCCCCTCCGGCCACGCGATCGTGGCGTTCGCCCTCGCCGGGATCGTAGCGCCCTACCTGTCGCGGGGGTGGCGGATCGCCGCGTACGCCGGCGCCGTCGCGGTGGCGTTCTCGCGCATCTACCTCGGCGCGCACAACCCGCTCGACGTGCTCGCCGGTGCGGCCGGCGGTCTCGTCATCGCCGCGGTGCTGAACCTGCTCTTGCTGCCTCGCCACGACGCGGTGGCGTCGCCGGCGCCTGCGGCCAGCACGGCCTGACCGCTGCTCGCCTCAGACGCGGCCACCGGCGCGCAGGGTGGCCAGACGTTCGTGCACGCCGGCGCGCTTCCACGCCGTCCCGAGGCACACCTCGTACGAGTAGTGCGTGTCGGCGTGCTCGCGCACCTCGGCGATGCGGTCGCCTTCGACGCGGATCACCAGGCAGTACTGGTTGTGGTACGGCTCACCCTCGAACGTGGTGTACCCGGCGTCGAACTCCATCACCACGATGTCGCCCTCGGCGATCATGAAGTGCACGTTCATCGTGCCCGCGTTCTCCTGGTACTCGCGGTAGAGCGCCTTGTCGAGGTGCGGCAGGTCGGCCAGTCCCTCCGGACCTCGCAGTACGGCCTCGTCGTCGTCGAAGAGCTCGGCCATCGACTGCGGTCCGATCCAGCGGAAGTCGTCGGCGACCATCGCCTGCCCGGCCGGCGACGTGATCCCCTTGGAGAACCACTCCTGCACCAGCGCCTTGCTCGCCGCGCCGTCCATCAGACGAAGAGCGCCTTCACCTCGAGGAACTCCTCCAGGCCATGGGCGCCGTGCTCGCGCCCGAGACCTGACTGCTTGTACCCGCCGAACGGCGCGGCGGGGAAGTAGCTCCCGGCGTTCACCCGTACCTGCCCGGCGCGGATCTTGCGGGCGACGGCCCGCGCGCGCTCGTCGCTGCCGGCCACCGCACCCGCGAGCCCGTACACGGTGTCGTTGGCGATCTCAACCGCTTCGTCGTCGGTGTCGTACGGCATGATCACGAGCACCGGGCCGAAGATCTCCTCCTGCGCGATGGTCATGTCGGTGGTGACGTTGGAGAACACGGTGGGCTTCACGAAGAAGCCGGCGTCGAGCCCGTCGGGTGTGTCGGCGCCGCCGGTCACGAGGGTGGCGCCCTCCTCGAGCCCCTTCTCGATGTAGCCGCGCACCCGCTCCCGTTGCACCGCCGACACCAGCGGCCCCAGCGTGGTGCCCTCCGCGAACGGGTCGCCGACCACGTACCCCTCGGCGGCGCGGCGTGCGAGCTCCTCGGCCTCCGCCAGACGGGAGCGGGGGACGATCATGCGCGTGAGGGCGCTGCAGGTCTGCCCCGAGTTCATGTACGCCGCGCCCACGCCGGCCGGCACCATCGACTCGAAGTCGGCGTCGTCGAGGAGCACGTTGGGCGACTTCCCGCCGAGCTCCAACGCCACCTTCTTGATCGTGGGCGCCGCCAGCTCCGACACCCGCCGTCCGGCGCGCGTCGAGCCGGTGAAGGAGATCATGTCGACGTCGGGGTGGGCGGCGAGCGCCTCGCCCACCACCGGGCCGGTCCCCGTGACCAGGTTGAACACGCCGGGCGGGAACCCGAGGTCGTCGAAGACCTGCGCGAGCAGGAACGCGTTGACCGGCGCGACCTCCGACGGCTTGAGCACGACGGTGCAGCCGGCCGCCAGCGTGTACGCGACCTTGGCCCCGATCTGGTTGAGTGGGTAGTTCCAGGGCGTGATGCAGCCGACGACGCCGATGGGCTCCCGCACGATGAGGCCCTCGGAGTCGTCCTCGAACGGGAACGTCGACGCCAGCTCGGAGGCGTTGCGGAACGCCGAGATGCCCGTCCCCACCTGGATGGCGGCGGAGAGCGGCTTGGGCATGCCCACCTCGTGGGTCATGACGTCGGCGATCTCGTCGCGCCGGGCCTCGAGCTCCTCGGCCACGCGCAGCAGGAGCTTGCCGCGTTCGGGCGCCGACGTCTCCGCCCACCCCAGGAACGCCGCCTTTGCCGCGGCCACCGCCCGGTCGATGTCGGCCGGCGTGCCGGCTGGGATGGTGGCGAAGACCTCCTCGGTGGTCGAGTCGATGACCTCGAGCGTGTCGTCGCCCGCGGGCTCGACCCACGCTCCGTCGAGGTACAGCTTGTCGAACGTCAGCATCGCGACCATCTCCCTGCGCCGACTGCGTGTGGACGCGCACGCTACTGCGATCGCGCCGCGCCGCGCCCGGGCGGGTGGCCGGACAGGGAGCGCGCGCACGTCACGATCGGAGACGTCCCGGCGCGCCGGTTCGCGCCGAAGCGCGTGGGGCTCGGCCGGTTCACCGACACCCTCTCGTACGGCTCCCGGGCCGGACGACCTCCAAGCTCCGCCGAGAATTGTTCGGGGTGTAACTCCGGGTGGCACACTCGCGGCGTGAGCGACGACGCACTGCCCCTGGTGGGCCACTGGATCGGCGGACGGGCGGTCGAGGGAGGGGGTGGGCGCGTCGGCGACGTGTACGACCCGGCCACCGGCCGGGTCTCGCGCCAGGTCGCCTTCGCCGCGGCCGAGGACGTCGACGACGCGGTTGCCGCCGCGCACGCCGCGTTCGCGAGGTGGCGCGCGACATCGCTCGCCGAGCGCACACGCATCCTCTTCCGCTTCCGCGAGCTGCTCGACGCGCGCGCCGACGAGCTGGCGGCGATCATCACGTCGGAGCACGGCAAGGTCCTGAGCGACGCGCGTGGTGAGGTCGCGCGCGGCCAGGAGGTGGTCGAGTTCGCGTGCGGGATCTCGCAGGTCCTGAAGGGCGAGTTCTCCGACGCGGTGTCGTCGAACGTCGACGTGTTCTCAGTTCGCCAGCCGCTCGGCGTCGTGGCGGTGATCAGCCCGTTCAATTTCCCGGCGATGGTGCCGTGCTGGTTCTTCCCGGTGGCGATCGCCACCGGGAACACGGTGGTCCTCAAGCCGAGCGAGAAGGATCCGTCGGCCGCAAACTGGCTCGCGTCGCTCTGGTCGGAAGCGGGACTGCCCGCGGGCGTGTTCAACGTCGTGCACGGCGACAAGGTCGCGGTCGACCGGCTGCTCGAGCACCCCGACGTGAAGGCGGTGTCGTTCGTCGGATCCACGCCGATCGCCCGGTACGTCTACGAGACCGCCACCGGCAACGCCAAGCGGGTACAGGCGCTCGGTGGTGCCAAGAACCACATGGTGGTGCTCCCCGACGCCGACCTCGACCTCGCGGCCGACGCGGCGGTGAACGCCGGGTTCGGCTCCGCCGGCGAGCGCTGCATGGCGATCTCGGCGGTCGTCGCGGTCGGCGACGTCGCCGACGACCTCACCGCGCGCATTGCGGCGCGCGTGCAGCAGCTGACCATCGGCGACGGGCGGGGCACAGCTGACTTCGGCCCACTGATCACGCGCGCCCACCGCGACAAGGTGGCCGGCTACCTCGATGCCGGCGTCGCCGAGGGGGCGACGCTCGTGGTCGACGGGCGGGCGCACGCGGTCGACGGTGCCGCCGACGGCTTCTGGCTCGGCCCGACACTCTTCGACCACGTGACGACCGGCATGAGCATCTACACCGACGAGATCTTCGGACCGGTCCTGTCGGTGCTCCGCGCCGACTCGTACGACGCCGCGCTGACCGTGGTGAACGGCAATCCGTACGGCAACGGTGCCGCCATCTTCACCAACGACGGCGGTGCGGCGCGCCGCTTCCACCGCGACGTCGAGGTCGGCATGGTCGGTGTCAACGTCCCGATCCCGGTTCCTGTCGCCTTCTACAGCTT
Organism: uncultured Actinomycetes bacterium; assembly: GCA_963819475.1. Taxonomy (GTDB): domain Bacteria; phylum Actinomycetota; class Acidimicrobiia; order IMCC26256; family DASPTH01; genus DASUAS01. The sequence goes on along the minus strand of CAWFWE010000004.1, from coordinate 269,226 downwards.
CGGGGGCTGGAAGCAGTCGCTGTTCGGCGACACGCACGCGCACGGCGCCGAAGGCGTGCGCTTCTTCACGCGGAACAAGGTCGTCACCAGCCGCTGGCTCGACCCGAGTCACGGTGGCATCAACTTGGGTTTCCCCCGCAACGAGTGACACGAGGAGTGCAGCACCCGGAGCTTTCCCGCCTCTGATCGGTCGTAGTGTTGCTCCCGACGCGAACGTCGCGTCGATCTCCCATCTGAGGGAGCACTACGCCATGGGTGACAAGTCGCCGAAGAAGAACAACGCCAAGAAGCCCGCGAAGACGATCAAGGAGAAGCGGGCCGCGAAGCAGGAGAAGCGCCACCCGACGACCGGCTTCGGCGGTGCCTGAGCCGGTCAGGGACGGACGGTCGAACCACCATCCACGCTGATCACCTGGGCGGTGATCCAGCTCGCGTCGTCGGACATGAGGAACGCCACCGCCGCCGCGATGTCCTCGGGTTCGCCGAGACGCGGCGACCGCCCGAGGCTCAGCGCGAAGTCGCGAAACTCCTGATCCGAGTTGTCGCGGATCGTCTTGGTGAGCACCATGCCGGGCGCCACGCAGTTCGCGCGGATGCCCTCACGACCCCAACGTGACGCCACGTGCCGCATGAGCGCGTTGATCCCGCTCTTCGAGATGCCGTACGACGGCCGTTGCGGTTCGCCCACGTGGCCGGCGGCCGAGCTCGTGTAGATGATGGCGCCGCCACCGTGCTCGAGCATCAGCGGGATCGCGTGACGGGTGCACAGCAGGTGGCCTCGGAGGTTGACCTCGATGGTGCGGTCGAACACGCCGAGATCGACCGCGACCGCATCGGAATCCTGCATGATCACCGACTCGGAGAGGTCGGCGGCGTTCGCGTGCATCAGGTCGAGGCCGCCGAACTCGGCCACCGCGACCTCGGTCAGCGCCCGCACGCTCTCGTCGACCGCGATGTCGAAGGGTGTCGCCACCGCGCGACCACCCGACGCGCGGATGCCCGACGCCACCGATTCGGCGTTGTCGCCCACGAGGTCGCCGACCACCACCGACGCGCCCTCCTCGGCGAGTCGGGCCGCGGTCGCGGCCCCGATCCCCGAGCCGCCGCCGGCCACGACCGCGACCTTGCCCTCGAGTCCTCGCATCGTTCCTCCGTGTCGTCGCCGGTTCAGAAGCGGAGAGGAAGGGCGTCGAGTCCCCACACCGCCGACCCGTCCTTCCAGTGGACGTCCGCCGCCGGAACGGCGAGCCGCAGGTCCGGGAAGCGGCTGAGCAGGGACTCGAGCGCCACCTGGAGCTCGACCCGGGCGAGGTGGGCGCCCAGGCAGAAGTGCGCGCCGTGCCCGAAGCCGAGCTGGACGATGTCTGGCCGTTCGACGTCGAGCTGATCGGCGCGCGGCGAACACCGTCTCGTCGCGGTTCGCCGACGCGGTCGACGCCATCACGCCGTCACCGGCCCGGATCAGCACGCCGCCGATCTCCACGTCCTCGGTGGCGAGGTACGCGATCTGGGCACCGGCGCTGAGCGGGATCAGCCGCATGAGCTCCTCGACCGCGTTCGGGACGAGCTCAGGGCGGGACCGCAGGAGCGCGACCTGGTCGGGGTGCTCGAGGAGGCAGAGCACGAACTTGCCGAGCTGGTTGGCGGTGGTCTCGTAGCCGGCGACGAGGATCGCCATGGCGAGCGACACCAGTTCACCTTCGGTGATCACGGTGTCGTCGCCGTCGCGGGCGGCGACGAGCGCGCCCAGGATGTCGTCGGTCGGGTGCACCCGCCGGCTGGCGATCAACCCGGCGAGGTACCCGGTGAGCTGCCCGTGGGCGTCGAGCAGCTCCTCCACGGTGAAGCCGCTCGACGTCATGAACACGTCGGCCCAGCCGTTGAACTGCGTCCGGTCCTCGAACGGAACTCCGAGCAGCTCGCAGATCATGGTGATGGGGAGGGGCAACGCCACCGCCCCGACGAAGTCGACCGGCTGCGGCATTGTCGCCATCGCATCCAGCAGGTCGTCGACGATCTCCTGGGCGCGGCCGCGGAGCGCCTGCATCCGCCGCGCCGTGAACGTCGTGCTCACCAGCCGCCGGATGCGAGTGTGCGCGGGTGCGTCCATACCGAGGATCGAGTCCTCGATCGGGAAGAACTCCGACATGCGACCCACGTCGGTCCCGATGGTGGCGGCGCGACTGAAGCGCGGATCGCCGAGCATGGTGCGCACGTCCTCGTAGCGGGTCAACACCCAGCACGCCTCGCCGAAGGGCAACTGCACGCGTGCGACCGGCTCGGTCGCCCTGAGCACGTCGAGCAGCGGGTCCGGGTCGAGCCCCTGCTTCGTGATCGTGGGGAAGTGCGGGCAACCGGTCATGGGGTCAGTCGGAGGGCACGGCGCGCTCGACGCCGCGCCAGTAGTCGGGCATGTCGTCGCCCATGGCGGTCAGGATGGTGTTGGCCATCTCCGGGGGGAGGTGCCCGTCGTCCTCGGTGAAGCCGTACTCCCGTGCCAGCGACGCCGACCAGAACGAGCCACCGGTGCGTTCCAGGATCGCGGGGTCCGACGCCAGCGCGACCACGGCCAGGCCGTTGAACTTGGGCGTCTCCCCGAAGCTGACGTCGAGCCCGTGGAGCTCGCGCCGTCCGTCGTCGGTGACGACCGTGTTGGCGAGCAGACCTTCGGTGAGCACCAGCCCGGGCCAGAGCGACACCGCCGCCACGCCGTGGGCCTTCAGTTCGAACGCCGTGTCACGCGTGACCTTGTCGATCGCGGCCTTGCCGACCCCGTAGGGGACCGACAACAGGTAGCTCTCGGCGCCGTGCGACGAGACGTTGACGATCACGCCGGAACGCTGCGGGACCATCATCCGTGCCGCCAGCGCCGTGGTCACGTAGTCCGATCGCGGGCCGATCTCGAGGCACGCGGTGATGTGCCGGAACGGGAGGTCCCAGAACGACACCCCGACCATCTCCGAGAAGTCGGGGGAGGCGACGTTGACCACGAGGTCGAGCCGACCCTGCTCGTCGCGGATGCGGTCGAACACGGCCTCGACCTGTGCGTCGTCGGTGTGATCGCAGGCCACGGCGATCGCCTTGCCACCGCGCGCTTCGATCTCGGTGGCGGTGCGCTGCAGGCTCGCGAGTTGCCCGGGCACGTCCTCGACCGAACGCGCGGTCAGGTAGGTCACCGCGCCGCTCGCGCCCACCTCCAGTGCGATGCCCTTGCCGATGTTCTTGCTCGCGCCGGTGATCAGCGCGACCTTCCCGGACAGCTCGTCGGACACGGTCGTCTCCTCCTGCCCGGTCACTCCCCGGACTGCTTGACGGTGACGACGTTCTTCGGATTGCAGTCGAAGGTCGCCGGCTTCTTCGGGAAGACCCGCACGAACTTGCCGCCCTTCACCTGGAACAGCGAGGTGCACGGCGTCGCCTTCTTGGCCGGGATGTCGCTGGTGGCGAGCATCCCGTCGGCGTCGAACGAGTGGATCTTCGCGGCCTCGGTGAGGAAGTTGGCCCGGGTGAGCGCGTTCACCCCACCGCTCTTCACCACCGCGTTGACCGCGTCGCGGAAGAACAGGGCCGCCGCCCAGGCCTGCTCGCCGTTGCCGTCGATGACGCCGTCGCCCACCGAGCTCACGTAGGCCTTGACCGCCGGGGAGTACTTGGCCTCCTCGACCGGTACGAAGGGCATGTCGACGTACTGCCCCTCGGCCTTCGCGCCCGCGGTCTCGAGGAAGCGCTTCGAATAGCACGCCGAGGTGCAGTCCCACACCTTCACGGTGCTCACGCCCTGGACCGCCGCCTCCTTGAGCATGTAGGCCTGCGAGGTGTCGTTGACGCCACTCGACTCGATGGTCGAGCCGGCGGACTGCATTGCGGTTGCCATCGGGAGGTACGTGTCCTGCCCGTCGGCACCGTGCACGTCGAACACGCCGTCACTCTTGATGCCGACCTTCTGCGCGCCGAGCCAGATCGGCATCGTGGCGCTCTTCAACGCGGCCAGGTCGGCGCCCACGAGGAAGATGCCATGCAGGTCCTTCGAGACGTGCTGGAGGTACCAACGGAACCGCCCGACCCGCGCCTGGTAGGTGTCACCGCTCGGATCGCCGAAGACCTTCGACGGCGCGGTGATCGGGAACGACACCGGAGAGTTCTGCTGCGCCTCCCAGATCGTGACCACCGGGACGTCGGGCAGACCGGTTTTCGCGCCCTTCGCGTCAGTGCACGCGAGCATGTCGTCGACGTTGTTGAGGAACAGCGCACCCGTGCCCACGATCGCGAAGTCGTTCTGGCACGCCTTGATGATGGCGTTGCGGGTCTCGTCCCCGGACAGCTTGGAGTCGTAGAAGTCGACGACGACCTTGCGCCCGGCGAGCCCGCCCTGCTTGTTGATGTACTTGGCGAACCCCTGCACCGCGTCCCGGGCACCTGCGTAGGCGCCCGGCGCGAGGGGGGTGTCGACGTCGGCGACGACCGCGATCCGCACCTCGGTCGGCGTCACGCCGATCTCGCTCGCAGTGGCCTTCTCGTCGGCGGCGGTCGCGGACGGCAGGGAGGTGGCGGTGGCGACCGTGGCCGCGCAGACTGCGACCCCCAGCCCCACCGCGAGACGTCGACGAAGCACAGCCCGGCTCCCCCCTGGCGCGAGTGCGTCACGATGAATATGTGTAGTGTTATGTGTACGGATATCACAAACTCCGGAGGAAGGCAATGCCCGACGGCCGCGACGCCGGCGTGAGCACGAAGACGGCCGGTGCCCCGCGCCGCGGCCGCCCGCCGCGCGCCACCCCGGAGCAGATCGTCGACGCCGCGGTCACGCTCGTGCTCAACGAGCCCGACGAGCCGTTGACGATGGCGCGGGTCGCGAGCGCGGTCGGGCTGACCCCGATGGCGCTGTACCGGCACTTCAAGGACCGCGACGAGCTGATGGACGAGGTCGTCGGGCGCATCCTGCTCGAGCGCAACGCCGCCATCCACGCGAAGGTCTGTGGCAGGACCAACTCCGGGCGTGGATCCTCGGCGGGCTCGAGTACCTCGTGCCGTGCGCACAGATCGTGCAGGTGGTGTTCGCCGGTGGTTCGTCTCGCTGGCTGCACGACGCGGCGACGCTCGCCCGCATCCTGGAGCAGGCGGGCTTCGTCGACGACGAGCTCGCCGACCTGCAGGTGTGGATCGCGCTGTCGGTCGGTGGCTACGTGATGGCCGAGGCCTCGCGTCGGAAGGGACCGAACAGGTCGGAGACCTACGCCGCGCTGGCGCACCTCGCGCCCGACGACGCCGATCGGATGGCGCGGCTCATCCCCAAGATCGAGCGGGCCTTCGACCAGATGCACGAGCGGTTCGCCGACCGCCTCATCCAGACGGTGGAGGCCGCGGCACCGAGCTAGCCGACGAGGACGCGAGACGGGGCACGGGGGGTGCAGTGACGACGTCGGGCAAGTGGCGGTTGGCGGTGTACTTCGCGATCGCGGTCTTCGTCGGCGTCGTCGTCGCCGAGTCGCTGAACCAGTCCGCGTTCACGAGCCAGACCATCACCGGCGCGGTGATCTACGCGCTCACCGCGGGCTCGATCTATGCCATCGCCGCCTCCGGTCTCGTCGTCACCTACACGACCTCGGGCGTCTTCAACTTCGCGCAGGGCGCCGTCGGCATGATCATGGCGTTCCTGTACTGGGAGGTGCGGGTCAACCACGGCTGGCCGGCGTGGATCGCGCTGGTCTTCGTGGTGCTGATCGTGGCGCCGCTGTTCGGTGCCGTCATCGAGCGCACCCTCATGCGTCGACTGGTGGACGCGCCGCTCGTCGTCAAGCTCGTCGTGACCATCGGGCTGATGTTCTTCCTGATGGGGCTGGCATCGACGATCTGGGACGAGAACGCCATCTCGCCGCTCCCCGAGTTCCTCGCCGACAAGCACGGCATCGACATCGGCGACGTGGTGCTCACCTGGCACCGCTTCATCACCATCGTCGTCGCGGTGCTCATCGCGGTGTTCCTGCGTCTCCTCCTCTACCGCAGCCGCACGGGAGTGGCCATGCGCGCGGTCGTGGACAACCGGGAGCTGGCGGCGCTCAACGGCGTGCGGCCGGGCCGGATCTCTGCGTTGGCGTGGGCGCTCGGTTCGACGATGGCCGCGATCGCCGGGATCCTCCTGGCACCGAACATCGGCCTGCGGGTCGACGCGCTCACCCTCTTCATCGTGGATGCCTTCGCCGCCGCGATCATCGGCCGCCTGCGCAGCCTGCCGTGGACGTTCGTGGGCGGGCTGGTGATCGGGATCGCGCAGAGCGTCGCCCTGAACTTCCTGCAGTGGGGTGGGCGCTGGAGCACCGCGACGGTGGCGATCCCCGCGGTGATCCTGTTCGTCGCGCTGCTCCTCCTCCCGGAGGCCCGCATCGAAGCCGGCCGCCTGATCCCCAAGTACCGCGTGCCGCGCGTCCCGACCCTGCGGAGGTCGGCGACCGGCCTCGCCGCCCTGGTCCTGGTGGTCGCGCTGATCGCCGAGTTCGGCGGCCTCGACACCACGAACCTGCGCCGCCTCACGCTCGCGCTGCTGACCGCGATCATCATGCTGTCGCTCGTGCCGCTCACCGGCTGGGCCGGGCAGATCTCGCTGGCGCAGATCACGTTCGTGGGCGTCGGTGCCTTCGCCATGGCCGAGGTCGCGGGAGACGCGCAGTCGTGGCTCGGCGCGGGGAACCCGTTGGGCCTGCTGGTCGCGGCCGCGGCCGCGGTGCCGTTCGGGGTGTTGATGGCGCTCCCCGCCCTCAGGCTCCAGGGCCTGTACCTCGCGCTCGGCGTCGATGGCGTTCGCGGTGATGGCGATCCCACTGTTCTTCGGCCAGCCCGAGATCTTCGGCGCGAGTGGGCGACGGCTCGCCACGCCACGCTTCCTCGGGATCCAGTTCGACGACGCGCACAACTTCCTCGTCCTGGCCGCGGTCGTCTTCGCGCTCCTCGGTCTCTTCGTCGTGTGGCTGCGCCGCGGTGCGTTCGGGAGGCGGTTGGTCGCGCTGCGCGACAGCCCCGCCGCCAGCGTCACCGTCGGCGTGAACCTGGTGTGGACCAAGCTGCTGGTGTTCGCGCTGGCCGCCGCCATGGCCGGGCTTGCGGGCGGGCTGCTCGGGATGTACCGCGGCACCGTCGGCACGATGGACTTCGCCATGCTGCTGGGCATCCCGTTCCTGTTGTTGCTCGTCGTCGGTGGCGTCGGCACGGTGAGCGGCGCGCTGATCGGCGGCGTCAGCACCGTGCTGCTGTTGATCGTGCAGGACGAGGTGTCGTTCGTCGTGTTCGGTGTCTCCGTGCTGGTGGCCCTGACCCGCATCGGGCCCGGGCTCGCCGCGGTCGGCGCCGGCCGCAACCCCGAGGGCATCGTCGCCGCGTTCGGGAGGGAGCGTCCGGCCCGCGACGCGGCGGCGCCGCGGCCCGGCGTCCCGCGTCCGGGGCCCGCGGGTGCGGCTGCTGAAACCGTCGGCCGGCCTCGTGCGTCGTCCTCACGTGCAGGATGAGCAGGGCTCACCGAGTTCTGCCGGGAGGAGTGGCCCCGGCTCGTCGGGTCGCTGAGCCTCTACGTCGGCTCGCGGGAGCTGGCGGAGGACCTGGCCCAGGAGACGCTCGCGCGCGTCTGCGGGCACTGGCGCAGGGTGGTGACGGCCGAGTCGCCGTCGGCGTGGGCGCACCGGGTCGCGTTCAACCTGGCCAAGTCGCACGGTCGGCGCGCGGGCGCGTGGGGCCGCGCGCAGGCGAGGATCGGGGCGCCGGCGATCGCGTCGGTGGAACCCGACCGAGCCGCCGCGCTGGCGGTGCACGACGCGCGGCGCGGGCTGCCCGACGTCCAGCGGCAGGCGTTGATCCTGCGGTACTTCGTGGATCTCTCGGTACGGGACACCGCCGTCGCGATGCGTTGCCCCGAGAACACGGTGAAGGCCCACACTCGGCGCGCGCTCGAGGCGCTGCGCCCGGGCGGGCTGGTCGACGAGGACGAGACGATGGCCGAGGAGGCCGGATGAGCGACGTACGCACGCTCCTGCACGAGACGGCGGCCACACCGACCCGCGGTCCCGACCTCGTTGCTGCGCAGCGCGTGGCGCGCGCGCCGTCGCCGGCAGCGTGGGTTCGGGGGTGCGCTCGCAGTGATCGCGATCGTGGGCGCCACCGTCGGCGTGCTGCGCGTCGACCGCGGTGGTTCGTCGGCGCGCGTCGCGATCGGCCCCCGTCAGTCGACCGACATCCCCGAGGGCTGGACGCGCGTGGAGCTCGATTCGGGCATCAGCTTCGCCATGCCGCCGACGTGGGGCGTGTTCGAGTTCGGCAACACGCCGGTCGCCGAACGCCGCATTGCCATCGGCAGCGCCCGGCCCGCGGGCGATGCCGTGATGATGGCCTGTGCGTCAGGGGCCGGGCAGCTCCCAACCGAGGCGGGGTCGTGGGTCACGCTCCACGAGTACGTCGGCAACCCCGGCCGCGGCGAGCTCACCCTTCCCAGCGGTGATGGCTCCGACTTCGCGTCGATTCCCGATCGCCCGAGCGACTTCCGTGCCCGCGAGCCCTTCGCATCCTGTCCGGTGGACGGCACGGGGCTGACGGCATCGTTCGAGGAGCTTGCGTTCCGCGATGCGGGCCGCGTCTTCGTCGCCCGGATCGTGACCGCGTCCCCGACCGGCGACCCGCCCGACCTCACGGACGGGCAGCAGGTGCTGAACTCGCTCCGGATCTCACCGCTCCCGGCGACGACGACGGCCGTGGGTGTGGCGCCCGCGGTCCCGTCGATCTCGGCGCCGACCACGACGACCGCGCCCGCGTTCGTGCCGACGTCCGATGACGAGCAGCAGATCAGCGAGCTCTTCGTCGCGTGGCAACGAAACCATCCGGACGACGAGACCCGCGCCATGGTCGAAGACGCCGATGCGTTGCTCGACACCATCCACCAGGGCATCGCCCAGGCAGTGCGGTGAAGATCGATGGGGTGTGGAAGGTGAGTCGTGACACCGAGTTCGCCCTGCTGACGCTCGGCGGGCTCACCTGCCCTCCGCGCTCAAACCCGTGAGCGCCTCGCGATGTAGAGCACGAGAGCGATGATCGCGAGGACGACGAGGATGGCGATGAGGAGTCCCATGTCAAGGTGTTACCCCGGCACCGTGCGCCCCAACCTCCTGTGACCGACGACCGGACCGGCCGGTACGCTCCGGGGCGGACGACCCGTTCGTGCGAGGGGGTGCACATGACGGAGGAACGCAGCGGAGGGCTCGCGGCATGGGCGCCGCGCGCGGTGCCAGGTCCCGGCGTCGAGCTCACACCCGCGCAGGAGCTCGCGATCGCGTTCCGCCACCTCGACGACGTCGGCTGGTGCGAGAACATGACCGGCCACATCACGTGGCAGCAGGGCGACCACTTCCTCGTGAACCCGTGGGGCCTCTGGTGGGGTGAGGTCCGCGCCACCGACCTCCTCACCATCGACGCCGACGGCGCGGTCGTCGACGGCGAGTGGGACGTCACCCCCGCTGTGCACATCCACACCGAGCTGCACCGCCGCCGATCCGACGCCGCGGTCGTCGTGCACAACCACCCGCCCTACGCGTCGGCGCTCGCCGCCATCGGGGAGCTGCCGAACTTGGTGCACCAGAACTCCTCCATCCTCGCCGACGAGCTCGTCCTGGTGACCGACTACGACGGCGAGGTCGACGAGCCCACGCTCGGAGCCGAGCTCGCCGAGCACATCGGCGACGCGTCGGTGGCGCTGCTCGTGAGCCACGGCGTCATCGTCACCGCGCCGACGATCGAGGAGGCGGTCTACAAGTCGGTGTTGTTCGAGCGCACCTGCATGCTCGACTGGCTCGTGCGGGCGATGGACCGCTCGCCCATCCCGATCGCGCCCGCGCACCAGAAGCGGCTGAAGGCGTCGCTGGTCGAGCGGGCCGCGCCCGTGTACTGGCACGGCGTCGTGCGTACGCTCGCGCGCGCCGAGCCCGACGTGTTGGAGTAGCCATGGCCATACCGCTCGAGGAACTGCAGGCGAAGCAGGGGTTCACCACCGCCACTGCCGGCGAGGTCACGTGGTTGCCGGAGCCGGAGCGGGCGGCCCGGCGGTACACGGTGATCTCGGTCGACGACCACATCGTCGAGCCACCCGATGCCTTCACCGGACGGCTCCCGGCGAAGCTCGAGGCGCGCGCACCGCACGTCGTCGAACGCGGCGACGGCAGCGAGGCCTGGGTCTTCGAGGGGCAGGAGCTGCCCAACGTGGGCTTCAACGCGGTCGTCGGCCGGCCGGTGTCGGAGTACAGCTTCGAACCGACCCGCTTCGACGAGATGCGCCGCGGCGCCTGGGACATCCGCGCCCGCATCGCCGACATGGACGTGAACGGCGTGTACGCGTCGGTGTGCTTCCCGTCGTTCCTGCCCGGGTTCGCGGGCCAGCGGCTCCAGCAGCTCACCGACGATCCCGAGCTCGCGCTCGCCTGCGTGCGGGCCTGGAACGACTGGGTGATCGACGACTGGGCGGCGTACGCGCCGGGACGCATGATCCCGCTGCAGATCCCGTACCTGCTCGACCCCGAGACCGGCGCGGAGGAGGTGCGCCGCAACGCGGCGCGCGGGTTCAAGGCGATGACGTTCTCCGAGGCGCCGCACCTGCTCGGGCTCCCGTCATTGCACTCGCGGCACTGGGACCCGCTCATGGCCGCGTGCGAGGAGACCGGCACCGTCGTGTGCCTGCACGTCGGCTCCTCGGGCACATCGCCCGCGACTGCGCCCGACGCGCCCTCCGACACCATCGGGGTCCTCTTCTTCGGGTACGCGATGTTCGCCGCCGTCGACTGGCTCTACTCCCGCATCCCCGTGCGCTTCCCCGACGTCCGCATCTGCCTCTCCGAGGGTGGGATCGGGTGGGTCGCGGGCCTGCTCGACCGGCTCGAGCACGTGCGCAAGTACGACGCGATGTACGGCACGTGGAACGACCTCTCCCTGAGCCCCGCCGACACGTTCCGCCGCAACTTCTGGGTCTGCGCGATCGACGACCCGTCGGCCTTCCTCCAGCGCGACGTGATCGGCGTCGGCAACATCCTCGTGGAGTCCGACTACCCGCACGCCGACTCGACCTGGCCGCACACGCAGGAACGCCTCGCCGCGCAGCTCGCCGGGCTGTCCGACACCGAGGTCGCGCGCGTCACCTGGGCCAACGCGTCGGAGCTGTTCCGCCACCCGGTGCCCGACGAGGTGCAGCGTGACCCCGACGCCTACTGACGTCACCGTCGACGCGCCGTGCGGGCCGGTCGTCGGACGTCGCGACGGTCCGCTGGCGCGCTTCGGCGGTGTGCCCTACGCACGGGCCGACCGGTGGGGAGTGCCCGAGCCGTCGTCGTGGCGGGAGCCGCGCGACGCCACCGCGCCCGGCGCGGGGCCGCCGCAGTCCGTCGGCGGGCTCGACCTGGTGCCGGGCACGATCCCGGCGTCGCAGTCGGAGGCCTGCCTGACCGTCGAGGTCTGCTCGCCCGACCTGGGCGGCACGCGTCCGGTCCTGGTGTGGGTGCCGGGCGGCAGCTACCGGATCGGTGCCGCGTCGCTGCCCACGTACGACGGCGCCCGGCTCGCCGCCCACGACGTGGTCGTCGTCGGCCTCAACTACCGGCTCGGCGCGTTGGGCTGGCTCGCGGCCGACGGCGTGCCGTCGAACCTGGCGCTGCGCGACCTGCGGGCGGCGGTCGAGTGGTTGCGTGTCAACGTCGGCGCGTTCGGCGGTGATCCCGACCGGATCGTGCTGATGGGGGAGTCGGCGGGGTCGGGCGCCATCGCGCACCTCCTCGCCACCGCACCGCCGTTCGGGCACGGAGCCGGCGACCTCCCGGTCGCGGGTGCCATCCTGCAGAGCGGTGCGGTCGCGGGCGCACTCGATGCCGCCACCGCGACCTGGGTCGGGGAGCAGTTCCTCGACGCCGCGGGCGCAGCGAGCGTGCACGACCTGCGCGACGCTCCGGTCGAGGCGCTGCTCGCGGCGCAGGACCAGACGGTGGAGGCCGCGCTGGCGAAGGTCGGCATGATGCCGTTCCACCCCTGGGTCGACGACGACCTCCTGCCGGCCCCGGCGCACCGCGCCGCGCTCCCCGCGATCCCTCTGGTGGTCGGCACCACCGCGCACGAGATGGAGCTGTTCCGCGACCAGGTGCCGCAGTTGCCCGAGGACATCGCGGTGACCTTCCTCGCCGGCAAGGCGGTCAACCTCGGCATCACCGACGAGGAGCGGGTGCGCGCTGCGTTCGCGGCGTGCGGCGGTGATCTGGTGGAAGCGGTCGCCGATCTCGAGCTGCACCTCCCGAACGAGCTCCTGGCGCGCGGTCACGAAGCGCGCGGCAACCCCGTGTACCGGTACCGCTTCACGTGGGAGGCGCCGGTCCGACGCTCGTGCCACGCCCTCGACCTGCCGTTCACGTTCGGGACCCTCGACGTGAGCACGTGGCGCGAGTTCGCGGGCGCCGAGGGCACCCGGGCCGGCGCGGCCGAGGCGTTGTCGGCGCGCATGCGGCAGGCCTGGGCGGCGTTCGTCGCCGACGGCGTCCCGTGCGACGACGACGTTGGACCGTGGCCGGCGGGGCGTCTGGTCGAGCTCGGGCCCGCGGCCGGCGTCGGTGACGACGCCGTCGCCGCCCGGCTGCAGGTCTGGCTGGGCGAGGCGACCGCGTGAGCGTGAGCGAGCCGGGTAACCCGGCGAGTAGCGAACGCCCGAGGATGGCGGCGTGAGCGTGAGCGAGCCGGGTAACCCGGCGAGTAGCGAACGCCCGAGTATGGCGGAATGAGCGGGCCGCTCGACGGCCGGGTGGCGGTCGTCACCGGTGCGAGCCGCGGCATCGGCAAGGGTTGCGCGCTCGAGCTCGGGGCCGCCGGTGCGACCGTCTACGTCACGGCGCGGTCGGTGCGCGAGGACGACCACCCGCTGCCCGGCACGATCGGTGCCACCGCCGAGGAGGTCACTGCCGCCGGCGGCACCGGCGTCGCGGTGGCCCTCGACCACCGCGACGACGATGCCGTCGAGGCGCTGTTCCGGCGCGTGCTCGACGAGCGCGGTCGCCTCGACGTCCTCGTCAACAACGCGTTCATCGTCACCAACGAGCTCACGTCGGGCAAGCCGTTCTGGGAGGTGCCCGTCTCGAACTGGGACGACATGATCGACATCGGGACGCGCTCCGCCTACGTCGCCAGTGTGTTCGCGGCGCGGCCGATGGTCGACGCCGGCGCCGGACTGATCGTCAACGTCAGCTCGTCGGGCGCGGAGGAGTACGCGTGGCAGGTGGCGTACGGCGTGGGCAAGTGCGCGCTCGACCGCATCACCACCGACACCGCGCACGAGTTGGCGCCGCACGGCGTGTCGGTGGTGTCGGTCTGGCCCGGGTTCGTGCGGACCGAGCGCATCGACCTGGGCGTCGCCGCCGGGTTGCTCCCCGAGTCGCTCGACCTCAGCACCTCCGAGTCACCCCGTTTCGTAGGCCGCGCGGTGGTCGCGCTCGCCACCGATCCTGCCGTCGCCCGCTGGACGGGCCGCGCCGTGCCCGCCCGCGACCTCGCGGACGAGTACGGCTTCACCGACGTCGACGGCCGCCTCCCCGCCGGCCCCCTCCGCCACCGCACCGCCTAACTACTTCGACCTGAAGAACTCGGGCGAGTGATCGTGGCTGGGTGGGTTCGGCGAAGTCTTTCGGGTGTGCTGGCCGGTCGGGGTCATGGGGTGAGGCCGGCGATCTTGACGAGGTTGTGGGCGAAGATCCCGTGTCCGCACCATGTTCGAGCACCGTTGATGGTGTCGAGGCGGGTGCGGGCGAGCCCGAAATCTCGTTTGGCGCAGCTGATCCGTCCTTCGCAACCGGTGCGCCACTTCACTTGCTTGCGGAACGCGGGTCGTTGTTCGATCTCGTGGCGCGTGGCGTTCGGTCTGCCTTTGCGGGGTAGCACGACGTGGCGCACACCGTGTGCTCGGAGCGTGTCCTCGATGCTCGCTTCGCCGTAACCGCGGTCGGCGGTCACGACATCAGGAACACGTCCTGCACGTCGGCTGATGCGTTTGATCGCGGGCACCAACATCGGCGCGTCGGGCGGGTTGCCGATCTCGACGGTGTGATCCACGATCACACCGTCTTCGTTGTCGACGATCTGCGCCTTGTAGCCGAACTCGACGGGACGACCGAGACGCCCCTTGGTGATCGGCCGGGCATCCGGATCATGCAGCGACACGACCCGGGTCGCTCCCGCGGGTGTGGTCCGCGCGACCACGCGTTCACGGGTCTGGACCGCCACGCGTTCCAGGCGATCCGCCAGCACCTTGAGATCGTTGACGATCGCTCGTTGGCGACCCGTCACTCCTTGACCGAGCTGGCGGAGCTGCCGTTTCGCGTTCTGGATTACTTGCCGGGCGTCGCGGACCGCGGCCCGGGCGATCGCCGCGAGTTCGGCGTTGAGCCGCCCGACCCGGGCCCGACTTCGTCGCCGCGTTGCCGCAACATGTTCACCACGTCCCGGGCCCGGCGATACACCGAACGAGTCCGGTCTCGCACCACCGTCCGCGTCGCCAAACCCTGCGCCCGGGCCCGTCGCGCCAGCTTCGCGACCCAAGCCACCCCCTTGGCCAACAACGACGAGTCCACCGGATACGCGACGTTCGCTTCGACGACCGTTGTGTCCGCCCGCACCCGGTTGGTCTTGAGCACCCTCGCTTCTGCCGCCTTGACCAACAAGGCGTCGTTCAACGCGTCGACCGTCCCCGCTCCACAACGCGTGGTGATCTTCATCAACGTCGTCGGATGCGGCGTGCTGCCACCGAGCGGGATCCGACAGAACCGCTGCCACGTGATCGAGTCCGCCACCTCCCGGCACAACGGCTCGAACCCGAGCTTGTAGCGATACTTCAAGAACATCAGCCGCAAATACGTCTCGATGGGGATCGACGGCCGTCCCAACCGCTCATGGAAGAACGCTCGATACGGCTCGAAGAACCTCGGATCGTCCAGCAGCCGGTCCACCCGCTCGAGCTCTGCCGGCATCCCCAACACCGCCGCCGGCAGGATGGACTCCCACAACGTCGCCTGATCGCCTACCGTTCGCAACATCGATGACCTCGATCCCTTCCGCAACAAGGGGTCGAGGTCATCATCTTCTATCGCCGCCCGAAACGCGAGCACTCAACGCCCAGCGTTTTTCAGGTCGAAGTAACTAACGAGCCGGTTGTGTCACGCCCTTCGCTGCGAGCGCCTCGAGCGCGTCGTCTGTGAGACCGAGCTCCTCGCGTAGCACCTCGATCGTGTGCTGGCCGACGGTCGGCGCGGGCGCGCGGTACGAATTGTCGAACCGATCGGCGCGGAGGCCGGTGCCCGGGTAGCCGACGAGCCCCGCGAGCGGGTGCTCGATCCACTGGGTGAAGCCGCGCTCGGCCAGTTGGGGCAGCTCGTCCTGGATCATCTGGTCCCACACCGGCGCGGCCGGCACCCCGGCGGCGAGCAACGCGTCCACCGTGTCGTCGCGGTCGCGCCCGTCGAACCACGCGGCCAGCGCGGCGTCGATGCGGTCGTGCGCGGCCCGACGCCCCGCGCCGGTGGCGAGTGCGTCGTCGGTCGCCCACTCCGGGTCGCCCAGGACCCGCACGAGCGCGCGCCACTCGCTGTCACCGGTGATCGACAGTGCCACCCACTGCTCGTGTCCCGCGCACGCGTAGACACCCTGCGGCGTTGCCGCCGCGCCGCGATTGCCGGCGCGCTCGAGCAACGTCCCGTACGCCGACCACGTCACGATGGGCTCGGCGGCGACGTTCAACGCCACCTCCGCCATCGGCATCTCGATCATCTGTCCTTCACCTGTCCGGTCGCGGTGCTCCAGCGCCGCCAAGACCACGAACGCGCCGTGGATGCCCGCGATGGGGTCGATGGTGCTGCGCACGAGCGCCTCGCCGCCCGCTTCACCCGTCATCCACGCGATGCCCGACACCTGCTCGGTGGTCTGCGCGAAGCCGCTGCGGTCACGCCACGGGCCGTCGAGCCCGAACGCGGGCATGCGCAGCAGGATGACGCCGGGGTTGCGCGGCGAAGAGGTCGTGGTACTCGAGCCCGACGTTGCCCAGGACCCTGGGCGTGAAGTTCTCGACCACGACATCGGCCTGCTCGACCAGCCGCAGGACGAGCTCCCGTCCCTCGGGGGTCGAGAAGTCGATCGTCACCGACCGTTTGGCCGGGTTGGTGCCGTGGAAGGTGGGCCCGAATTCCATCCAGTCGGGATCCCCGGGCGGCTTCACCGTGGCGAAGCGCATGCCGTCGGGCCGGGTCGGCGATTCGATCTTCAGCACGTCGGCGCCCAGGGTGGCCAGGTGGTGGGTGGCGGCGGGCCCGGCCCAGAACGCGGTGAGGTCGAGGACGGTCACGCCGGTGAGCGGCAGGTCGCCTCCTGCACCAGTGGCCGGCGGGCGCGGCTCCGGCCGCGTCTCGCGCCGTGACGCGTCGCCGTCGGCACCCAACGGGGGCGCGGGCGCGACCGGCCGCACCGGCGACGCCGACATCAGGAACGGCGACCGCGGTGCGACGAACCCCTCCGGACGCTCGACGAACACCTCCCGCTCGACGAAGTGATCCATCGTCAGCACGTCGCGCCCGTTGCCCACCAGCGCCACCGGCACGCGGAACAGCTCACCGAGCTCGCAGATCTCCTCGGGCGTGTGCGTCTCCAGCCACGGGCGCACGACCGACTCGGCCAACTCGCGGTTGCGGGCCCGGCCACCCATCGAGTTGAGGCGGTCGTCACCGGAGAGGTCTTCGCGACCGATCATCGCCGCGAAATCGGCCCACTGCTGCGGGGTGAACACGCAGAGACCGATCCAACCGTCCTTGCAGCGGACGACCTGGGGCCAGTCACCGCTGCGCGACATGAACGAGACCGACCCGGTGAACTGTCGGTACAGGGCGGGGTAGTTGTTCAGGCAGACGGCCATCACCTCGAGCGCGTTGACCTCCACCACCGACCCCGTACCCGTGCGGCCCGCGTCCCGGTGTGCGGCGAGCGCGCCCAGCGCCGCCATGGCCCCGGTGGCCCACCGGCCGTGGGCGATGCCCATCTGCAACGGCGGGGTGGCGGCGGTGCCGCAGCCCGACATCAGCCCGCACCACGCCTGGAGCGTGAACTCGGAGGCGGGCGCGCCCGCCAGCGGCCCGTCGACCCCCAGCAACTCGACGGCCACCACGCTGGTGTCGGGTCGGCGGAGGCCGTCGGTCAGCGCCGCGGTCTCGCCGTCGCCCAGGATCACGTCGGCCCATGCCATCAGCTCGTCGGCGCGCGTCGCGCCGGTGCCGGTCATGCTCGCCTTGCCCCCGTTGAGGAACGCGAACAGGGCGCCGGTCTCCGCGGCCGGCGCGTCGGGCGTCGCCGCCGACCAGCGGCGCAGCGGGTCGCCGCCCTCCGAGCGCTCCAGCTTCACGACGTCGGCACCCTGGTCGCGCAGCAGCTTCCCCGCGTACGCGCCCGCGACGCCCTCCGACACCTCGAGCACACGGAGCCCGTCGAGCGCGGGCAGGCGGTCGTTCACGACTCGTAGTGCTTGGCGAGCGTCCGCACGGTGTCGTGGAACTCGGCGATGGTCTCGTCGATGATCTGCGCCACCGGCTTCACCGTGTCGATGCGGCCCGCCACCTGACCCCCGAACGCGAACGAAGCGTCGAGGTCGCCGTCGAAGTAGAGCGACAGCAGGCCTTCGAGCGGTGCCATCGGCACCCGCTCCTGGGTCTGCTCGCGTGCCTCGCTGTAGGGCGTCGCCAGCACGCGGAAGCCCGGCTTGTGGAACCGGTTCAGCATCACGCTGCCGGTCTCGGGAGAGTCGACGATCAGCTGCTTGTAGTTGTCGTGGACCGGTGACTCCGCAGCCGACACCATGCGGGTGCCCATCTGCACGCCCTCGGCACCCAGCGCGAACGCGGCCGCCATCGTGCGGCCGTCGCAGATGCCGCCGGCCGCGATGACGGGCACGTCGACGCTCGCGCAGACCAGGGGCACGAGCACCATCGACGCCACGTCGCGCGTGTTCTTGAACCCGCCGCCCTCGCCGCCTTCGGCGACGATGCCGTCGACTCCCGCGTCGATCGCCTTCAGTGCCGAGTGGAGGTTGGGCACCACGTGGAAGACGGTGATCCCGGCATCGTGCAGCGCGACCGTGAACCGGTGGGGGTCACCGGCGGACGTCGTGACGAACCGCACGCCCTGGTCGTGGACGAAGTCGACGATGCTGGCATCGCGCACCCAGAGCTGGGCGATGTTCACGCCGAAGGGCTTGTCGGTGAGGTCGCGCATCTTGGCGATCTCGTCGCGCACCTGGTCGAGCTGGCCCGACGACGTCTCGATGATCCCGAGCGCCCCGGCGTTCGACACCGCCGACGCCAGCTGCGCGCGCGCGATATAGCCCATGGGCGCCTGGATGATGGGGTGCTCGACGCCCAGCAATTGGGTGACTCGGTTCAGCATCCGGCCCACGCTACCGAGGTCTCCCGAGACCGCAAGCGGGCGTGCCAGGTAGGTTTGGGCCGATGGATCTGCTGACGGAGCTGCAGGTGGTCGACTGCTCCTCCGGGATCCCCGGGGGGTACTGCGCCAAGCTCCTCGGTGACGCCGGAGCCGACGTGGTCAAGGTGGAGCGGCCCGACGGCGACCCGCTGCGGCGCTGGACCAACCAGGGGTACTGGTCGGGAGCCGACCCGCACGCCGCCGACGGCGGGGGCGCGCTCTTCCAGTTCCTCCACTTCGGCCACCGCTCGATCATCAAGGAGCAGTGGGACGACGAGCTCGACGCGCTGCTCGCCGGTGCCGACGTCCTGATCACCGACGGTGAGGGCCTGATCGACGACCCCGCCGCGCTCCACGAGCGGTACCCGCAATTGGTGGTGGTCGCCATCACGCCCTACGGCCTGGACGGTCCGTACGCCGACCGCCCGTACACCGAGATCACCCTCCAGGCCGAGAGCGGCGCCCTGGCCGTGCGCGGCCACCCGAGCCGGGAGCCGGTGCAGGCCGGCGGGCGAACGGTGGAGTGGGTCAGCGGGCTGTACGCCGCGGTCGCCGCGCTGGCCGCGACCCGCGTGGTGGGCCACGGCGGCCCGGGTGAGCTCGTCGACCTCTCCATGTCGGAGGTGGCGAACACCACCGGCACCACCGCGGCCGACCTCATGGACTCGCTGCGCGGCCGCCCGAACCCGGAGAGCCCGGGGCGCAGCTTCGAGACCCCGTCGATCGAGCCGACGTCCGACGGCTACGTCGGGTTCAACACCAACACCCGGACCCAGTTCGACAGCTTCCTGCTGATGATCGAGCGTCCCGACCTCATCGAGGAGGGGTTCTGGGCGGCGATCGCCAACCGGATCAAGAACTGGGAGGAGTGGAACGGGATCATCCACGACTGGACGACCGAGCATACGACCGCCGAGGTCGTGGCGCTGGCCGCCGAGCTGCGGATCCCGGTGGCGCCGGTGTCCGACGGTCCCGCGGTCGCCGATCTCGAGCAGGCCAACGCCCG
Organism: uncultured Actinomycetes bacterium; assembly: GCA_963819475.1. Lineage (GTDB taxonomy): Bacteria > Actinomycetota > Acidimicrobiia > IMCC26256 > DASPTH01 > DASUAS01. The sequence goes on along the minus strand of CAWFWE010000004.1, from coordinate 249,719 downwards.
CGGCTCGCTGTTCGACGATCCGAGCGGCACCTTCCGCGTGCCCCGCCGCCCGTGGCGGATCGACGGTGAGGTGGCGCCGCAGCCGCGACCGGCCCCGCGCCTGGGCGAGCACACCGGCACCGTCGTCCCGCGTCCGCCGAAGCCGCCTGCGACCCACGGCCCCGAGCTCCCACTGCAGGGCGTCAAGGTCGTCGACTTCACCGCGTGGTGGGCGGGGCCGTCGGCGTCGGCGATGCTCGCCGCGCTCGGCGCCGACGTCGTCCACGTGGAATCCGTCACCCGGGCCGACGGCATGCGCTACACCAGCGGCGTCAGCCCTGATCGTGACGACTGGTGGGAGTACAGCGCGCTCTTCCACGCGTCCAACACCAACAAGCGCGACCTCACGCTCGACCTCACCCGGCCCGAGGGACGGTCGCTCGCGCTGCGCCTGATCGAGCAGGCCGACCTCGTGGTCGAGAACTACACGCCCCGCGTCATCGAGCAGTTCGATCTCGGTTGGGACGTCGTGCACGCCACGAACCCCCGGGCCGTGATGGTGCGCATGCCCGCGTTCGGCCTCGACGGCCCGTGGCGCGACCGCCCGGGGTTCGCACAGACCATGGAACAGGTCACCGGGTTGGCGTGGCTCACCGGACACGTCGACGACCAGCCGCGCATCCAGCGGGGTCCGTGCGACCCGAACGGCGGGATGCACGCGGTCGTGGGCGCGCTCGTGGCGCTCGAGCTGTGCGACCGCAGCGGCGTCGGCTCGCTGGTCGAGTCCACCATGTTCGAGGCCGCGCTCAGCATCTCGGCCGAGCTCATCGTCGAGTGGACGAAGTACGGCAACGCGTTGACGCGCGAGGGGAGCCGCAGCCCGTGGGCCGCGCCGCAGGGTGTGTACGGCACCGACACCCGGGAGCGGTGGCTCGTGCTCTCGGTGGCGACCGACGACCAGTGGTCGGCGCTGGTCGACGCGCTCGGGCGGCCCGACTGGGCGACCGACCCGGCGTTGCGGACGCACGAGGGCCGGCGCGCCGCCCACGACCTCCTCGACGAGAAGCTGGGCGCGTGGGCGGCCGAGACCGACCTCGACAAGGCGGTCGACCTGCTCGTCTCGGCGGGAGTGCCGGCGGCACCGGCGGTCGACGCCCGGCGCACGTCGGAGCACCCGCAGTTCGTCGCCCGGGGTTACTACGAGTACCCGGAGCACCCGGTGATCGGCGTCCGCGCCCACCCGTCGGTGCCGTTCCGGTTCGCCAGCGTCGACCACTGGCTCCGCCGCGCGGCTCCGACCCTCGGCCAGCACAACCACGAGATCCTCACCGGCCTCGGCCTCTCCGAGGAGGAGATCGCCGCGCTCGAGGCCGACGACCTGATCGGCACACGACCCCTCGGACTCTGAGAGAGCAGACCATGGCCACCACCGGCACACCGACCGATCTGTTCGACCGGGTCGACGTCATCGACGTCGACACCCATCTCACCGAGCCACCCGACACGTGGACCGCACGCGTGCCCGCCTCGCTGCGCGAGCAGGTGCCCCACGTCGAGCGCATCGACGGCAACGACGTGTGGATGGCGGCGGGCGAGCGACTCGGGCATCCCGGCTACTACTCGATGGCCGGGCACGACGGCGTCATGCCGGTCTCGATCCCGAAGACGTTCGACGAGATCCCCGAGGCGATGTACGCCGCCGATGCCCGGTTGCGGTTCCTCGACGAACAGGGCATCCGCGCCCAGGTGCTCTACCCCAACGTCGGTGGCTTCGGGAACGGCTACTTCCTGCGCCTCGGCGATCGCGATCTGGTGACGCGGTGCGTGCGGGCGTACAACGACTTCCTCCACGACTGGTGCAGCGCCGATCCCGACCGGCTGCTCGCGGTGACCGCACTGCCGTTCTGGGACGTCGACCTCGCCATCGCCGAGCTCCACCGCGGCATCGAGCTCGGTCACCGGGCGGTGAACTTCTGCAACCAGCCGCAGGACTACGGCCAGCCTCCGCTCGCGCACCGTCACTGGGACCCGGTGTGGGCGGCGGCCCAGGAGGCCGGCATCTCGGTGAGCTTCCACGTCGGCGGCGGCTCGATGGGCACCCAGTTCGGCGACGACGCCGAGATGGGGTGGATGACGAACTTCGCCAAGGTGTCGTCGTTCATCTTCCTCGACAACCTGCGCAGCATCGGCGACCTCATCTTCGGCGGCGTGTGCCACCGCTTCCCCGAGCTCCAGCTGGTGTCGGTGGAGTCGGGCGTGGGCTGGATCCCGGCTGCGCTCGAGACCTTCGACTGGCAGTGGCGCAACGGCGGCGTGCGCGACGAGCACCCGGAGTACGACCTGCTGCCGAGCGAGTACTTCCGGCGCCAGATCTACGGCTGCTTCTGGTTCGAGCAGCAGGTCGCGCTCGACGCCATCGCGCAGTACCCCGACAACATCCTGTTCGAGAGCGACTACCCGCACCCGACGTGCCAGCACCCCGGTCCCCGCACGCCCGGTCAGCGGCCGCGCGACTACGCGCAGGACGTGCTGGCGTCCCTGCCCGACGACGTCGTGCGGAAGGTGCTGCACGACAACGCGGCGTCGGTCTACCGCCTACCGTGAGCGCAGTGGCCGCGAGCCGGGTATCCCGGCGAGCAACGGAGCGTTCGCCGAATGTGGAGCAGAGCGGCCCGGCGCGTAGCGCCGAGAGCGGGCGAGCGTGACCGCGCTCGACGCCCCGGATCTCGGGAGCCGCCACCTCGTTGCGCACGTCGCCGACCGAGTGCTGCACGTACGTGTCGATCGGGTCGAGAAGCGCAACGCCTTCACCCAGGACATGTACCGCGGCCTGAAGCGGGCCGCGATCTGGGCCGATCGGCAGCCCGAGCTCGACGCGGTGTGCCTGACCGGCACCGGCGACTGGTTCGGCGTCGGCGGAGACCTCGCCGGCCACGCCGAGGACCCCGATGGCCTGGCCGCGGAGTGGGACGGCACCGACCACTTCCCGTTCCGTCACATCGAGCGCTGCCGCAAGCTCTGGGTGGCGAAGATCAACGGTGCCTGCATCGCCGGTGGGCTCGACCTCGCGCTGCACTGCGACGTGACCGTGGCGTCGGACCGGGCCCGCTTCCGCGTCCCCGAGCTCCTGCGCGGTCTGCCCGACCCCCACATGTCGGCGCGCCTGGTCGACGTGGTCGGCTTGGCCCGGGCGCGGTTCCTGTTCTTCACCGCGGCCGAGATCGATGCCGCTCATGCTGCCGCCATGGGCCTGGTGGGCGAAGTCGTCCCCCACGACGAGCTCGACGCGCGCACGGAGTGGATCCTCGAGCAGATCCGCAGCACCGGACCGCTCGCCCGCGCCACCATCAAGCGCGATCTCAACGCCCAGCTCCGACCGGGCGACGTCTCCCTGTTCATGGTCCCCGGGCTCTCGGCCGAGATCGCCGAGGGCATGGGGGCGTTCGTCGAGAAGCGAGCCGCAGCATGGCCACGACCCTGATCCCGACCATCACGCCCGCCACGGGCGCCATCGGTGCGGTCGTCGACGGGGTCGATCTGCGCCACGCACTCGACGAGGCCACCGCGGGTCTGCTGCGCGACGCGCTGCACGAGCACTCGGTGCTGTTCTTCCACGACCAGGACCTGAGCGAGGACGAGCAACTCACGTTCGCGTCGACCTTCGGCACCGTCGGGCAGTACCCGCTCACCAAGATGTTGGGTGGCACCGCGCTCACCTCGACCATCGAGGACACCGCCGACAGCCCACCCGACGCCGACGGCTGGCACACCGACGTCACCTGGGTCGCCGAGCCGCCCGCGTACGCGGTCCTCAATGCCAAGGTCACCCCCGAACGCGGCGGCGACACGATGTGGGCGAGCCTGTTCGCGGCCTACGACGCGCTGTCGCCCGTCATGCAGCAGGTGTGCTGCCGGCTCGCCGTGCGTCACCACGCCGGCCCGGACTTCCGCGAGCGGGTGGCGCGCGGCGCGGGGGACGAGATGGCCGACCGCATCGTGGCCGAGTTCCCGCCGGTCGAGCACCCGCTCGTCCGCACGCATCCCGTCACCGGTCGCCGTGCGCTCTTCGTCGCCGGCGGGTTCATGGACCAGATCGTCGGGATGCACCGCGACGAGAGCGATCCCCTGCTCGACTTCCTGCGCCGCCACGTCGAGAACCCCAACTACTGCGTGCGCTGGCGTTGGACGGCCGGCGACCTCGCGATCTGGGACGAGGCGAGCACGAACCACCGCGCGCTGTCCGACCACTACCCGGCGCACCGAGTGATGCGCCGCTGCACCGTCGAAGGCAGCCGTCCGTACTTCACCCCCGACCCGAGCGACGAGTAGAGAAGAGGGGCCCATGGACCACAAGGTGATCGGCACGACGATGCCGGTGCTCGAGATGCAGCTCGCCGCGGGCGAGTCGATCGTCGCCGAGGGCGGCGAGCTCTCGTGGATGACCGGCCCGATCGACCTGCACACCGCGGCGAGCGGCAAGGCCGGGGCGAAGGGCATGTTCGGCGCGGTCAAGCGGGCCGTCGCCGGGGGCAGCTTCTTCATGACCGAGTACACGGCGCAGGGCGGTCCGGGCATGGTGGCGTTCGCGACCAAGGTCCCGGGGCAGATCCTCCCCATCGAGGTGTCGGACGAGAAGAACTACATGGTCCACCGGGGCGGCTATCTGTGCGGTCTTCCGGGCGTGAACCTGGAGATCGGCTTCCAGCAGAAGTTCAGCGCCGGCCTCTTCGGCGGCGCCGGGTTCATCCTGCAGAAGGTCTCCGGCAACGGCCCGGCGTGGATCGAGCTGGACGGCGAGATCGTCGACTACGACCTCGCCGCGGGCGAGGTCATCCAGGTCCACCCGGGCCACGTCGGGATGTTCGAGGCGGGGATGACCTTCGAGCTGGAGCGGATCAAGGGGATCAAGAACATCCTGTTCGGCGCGGACGCGCTGTTCCTCGCGAAGCTCACCGGTCCGGGCAAGGTCTGGCTCCAGACCATGCCGCTGCCCAACCTGGCCGCCGCGCTGTCGCCCTACCTGGCGACCGATTCGGGCGGCGACGGCAGCTCGGGCAGAGGCTTCAGCCTCGGCAACATCAACCTCGGCGGCGACGACTGAGGCTGGGCGTCCGACGAGCCGACGGTAGTGTCCGGTTCGTGACGGAGCGGCGTCGGTGAGCTTCGAGATCGAGCCGGGTGTCTCCGGCGTGCTCCCGGCGCAGTGGATCGAGAAAGCCATTGCCTCGGGATACGTGCGCACGCCGAAGCGCCACCCGATCCCTCCGAGGAACGTCCAGCCGGCGAGCCTCGACCTCCGACTGGGAACCAAGGCCTACCGGATCCAGGCGAGCTTCCTGCCCGACCGTGAAGCGGTCGAGACCAAGCTGCAGGACTATGTCCTGGAGGAGTTCGACATCACCGACGGGGCGGTGCTCGAACCGGACTGTCCGTACCTCATCCCTCTCGTGGAGGCGTTGGCGCTGCCCGACAACGTCAAGGCCAGAGCGAATCCGAAGAGCTCCACCGGTCGCCTCGACATCTTCACGAGAGTCATCTCGGATCGCAGCCTGCATTTCGACGACATCCGCCCGGGTTACCGCGGCCCGCTGTTCCTCGAGGTGGTCTCCCGGACGTTCACGGTGCGAGTGAAGGCGGGGTTGTGCCTCAACCAGCTCCGGCTCGTGGTGGGCGAGCCGCGAGTCGCGGACGCGGAGGTGCCGCGCAACCAGGTGCTCTTCACCGAGCGCGGCTCGGTGCCCGACAGCCGGGTGCCGGTCCGGTCGGGCGGACTCTTCCTGAGCCTCGAGCTCGAGGGTGACGACGACGGCGTCGTCGGCCTGCGCGCTCGCCGCAACAGCCGGCTGCTCGACCTCTCGCTCACCGATCACTACATCCCCGAGGACTTCTGGGATCCCGTGCGACGCGAGCGGTCGGCGCCGCGCGTGATCCTGGAGCCGGAGGAGTTCTACCTCCTCTTGTCTGCGGAGGCGGTTCGAGTTCCCGCGAACTTCGCGGCCGAGATGACTGCGTACGACGCGTCGAGTGGCGAGCTGCGCACGCACTACGCCGGCTTCTTCGATCCCGGCTTCGGTCAGAGTGCGGACGGGTCGCTGAAGGGGAGCCGGGCGGCGCTGGAGGTTCGGGTGCACGACGTCCCGTTCGTGGTCGAGCAACTTCAGCAGGTGTGCCAGTTGACCTTCGAGCGCATGCTCGCGGAGCCGAGCTTCCTCTACGGCCAGGAGCTCGGTTCGAACTACCAGGCGCAGCAGCTCACGTTGAGCAAGCACTTCCGTGCACCACGCCGCCGAGAGGGCGACCAGCTCAGCCTCTGGGTGAACCGCGGGTAGCGTGCCCGAACCGACGCGGTGTGCCTGGGCCGGGACCGAACCGGCGATGGTCGCCTACCACGACGACGAGTGGGGCGTTCCCACCCACGACGATGCCGCCCTCTTCGAGCTCCTCACCCTCGAAGGCGCGCAGGCCGGTCTGAGCTGGCGCACGATCCTCGGCAAGCGGGCCGGGTACCGGTCCGCGTTTGCCGACTTCGACCCGGCGCGGGTCGCCGCCTACACCGCCGACGACGTCGAGCGGCTCCTGGCCGACCCGTCGATCGTGCGCCACCGGGGGAAGATCGAGTCGACGGTCGAGAACGCCCGGCGGATCCTCGAGGTCCGGGCCGAGCAGGGCAGCTTCGACGCGCTCGTGTGGAGCGTCGTCGGCGGCCGCCCGATCGTCGGGGAGTGGCGCGCCGGCGGGGACCTGCCGGCGGCGACGGACGAGTCGAAGGCGCTGAGCAAGGAGCTCAAGCGACGCGGGTTCCGCTTCGTCGGCCCGACCACGATGTACGCGTTCATGCAGGCGGCCGGGCTGGTCGACGACCACGTCGTCGAGTGCTTCCGGCACACGCGCGCCGGATGACGTCCTAGACGCCGGGTCGGAACTCCGCGCTGAGCGGTGCGGGAGCGCGCTCGCCCGTCTCGATCGCCTCGAGGAGCAGCTCGGCGATGTCCTGGACCTTGACCTCTTCGTCGCGGCCCTTCTCCTTCACGCCGTCGTCCATCATCACGTAGCAGAACGGGCACGCCACCGCGATGCGTTCGGCACCGGTGCCGAGCGCCTCCTCGGTGCGCTCGATGTTCACCTTCTTGCCGATGCGCTCCTCCATCCACATGCGGGCGCCGCCGGCGCCGCAGCACATGCCGCGGGTGCCGTTGCGAGGCATCTCGACGACGTCGATGCCCCCGAGCTGCCCGATCACGTTGCGGGGCGCGAGGTACACGTCGTTGTGGCGGCCGAGGTAGCAGCTGTCGTGGTACGTCACCCGCTCCTCGAGGGTGGCGCCCGCGAGCGAGAGACGGCCGTCCGACACGAGCTGGCTCAGGAGCTGCGAGTGGTGCACCACCTCGTAGTTGCCGCCGAGCTGCGGGTACTCGTTCTTCAGCGTGTTGAAGCAGTGCGGGCACTGGGTGATGATCTTCTGCACGCCGAGCCCCTCGAGCGACTCGATGTTCTGCATGGCCAGCATCTGGAAGATGTACTCGTTGCCCGACCTGCGGGCCGGGTCGCCGGTGCAGAGCTCGCTCGGGCCGAGGATGGCGAAGTCGATGCCGGCGCGCTGCAGCAGCCTGGCCACCGCGCGGCTCGTCTTCTTGTTGCGGTCGTCGAAGGAGCCCGCGCACCCGATCCAGTAGAGGTACTCGTGGCCGAGGGCGCCCGAGCCGGCCTCGACGATCTCGACGCCGTCGAGGTCGGCGGCCCAGTCGCCCCGGTCACCCTGGTTCATGCCGTACACGTTCGACGAGTTCTCCATCGACCGGTACGTGTTGCCGAGCTCGGTCGGGAAGTCGCTCTCCATGAGGGAGAGGTACCGGCGCATGTCGAGGATCTTGTCGAGGATCTCGATGTTCACCGGGCAGATCTCGTCACACGCCTTGCACGAGGTGCACGCCCACAGCTCCTCGGACGTGACCCGCTCGAACACCGAGTCGGCGGTGATGGTGATCCCGCGCGCGACGCTCACCGGCGGCGACACGACGGGGTCGCCGGTCGCCGCCATCACCTCGCCCACCTTCAGCACGATCTCGCGGGGATCGAGCGGCTTGCCCGTCGCGTGGGCCGGGCACACCGAGGTGCAGCGCCCGCAGATGGTGCAGGCGTCGGTGTCGAACAGCTGCTTCCAGGTGAAGTCCTCGACCGTCGCCGCACCGAAGGTCTCGAGGTCGGTCTCCATGAGGTTCGGCATGGGCTTCATCGCGCCCTTGGGCCGGTCCTGGTCCTTCAGGTACATGTTCATCGGCGACGTGATCATGTGCCGGAGCTTCGTGGTCGGCAGGATGATCAGGAACGCGACGAAGGCGGCGAAGTGGATGCCCCACAGCCATTCGTGGGCGGTGTTGAGCGCGCTCGCCGACCACGAGTCGAAGAGCGACGAGAGCGGATACCCGACGAACGACCACTTCTCGAAGTCGGGACGGCCGGCCTGCGCGATGCGCAACGCCTCGGTGAAGAAGCCGGTGAGCGCGATCACGAGGAACGTGAGGAGGATGACCGCGTCCTCCGGCTTGGTCTTGATCCGGATCCGGTACGGCCGTTCCAGATAGCGCCGGGCGATCGCCCACAGGATGCCGACGGTGAAGACGACGCCGCCGAGGTCGGCCGCGAACGCGTAGCCCTCGTACCCACCGCCGTGCAGGAACTTCAGGTTGTCCGGCAGCTGGTGGTCGAGCTCGAGCACCACGGTGGCGATGAAGAGCCACAGGAATCCGAAGTAGATGAGGGAGTGCATCACACCGGCGAGGGGATCGCGCAGGAGGGTCTGCATCCAGACCCCGGCGCGGAAGTCGCGCATCCGGCGGTGCACGTTGCCCTTGGTGGTGCGGCGGTCGTCGGGCGCGCCGCGCTCGTAGTTGCGGACCCGCTGGCTGACCAGCCAGGCACACACGAACAGCATGACTGCGGCCGTCGCGTAGAACGCCCAGTACATGGGGTCGGGCACGCCACCGAACGGCTCGCGCGAGATGCTCGACCCGTCGGCCCACTCGGTGATCCGCGGGGCGATGCCCGACGCCAGCGTGCCGAGCGCGACGAGCACGCCGACGACGAGGACGAGCTGGTGCGGCTTCGGCAGCTTCAGGCGCTTCACGGCGCGAAGCTACCGCGAGCGAAAGCAGACGCGGCGACCGGAGTGAGCGGAGCGAACGAAGCAAGCTCGCCGAGCAATGCGCGTCCCGAAGGGCGGCGCCGGGTATCCCGGCGCCGAGCGCAGCGCTCAAAGGGTGACGGCCTCAGAGGTGCCGGGCGTCCTGTTCTCGTAGACGACGCGCCAGCCCGGCGAGCAGCTTCTTCGAGAAGCCGGGGTGGTCGAGCAGCTCGTCGAACGCGCGCTGCCCGAGCTTGGCCAGCTCCAGCTCCGAGTCGGCGATGACGCTGGCGTTGCGCGGTGCCCGGTCGAGGAGGGCCAGGTCGCCGAAGAAGGCCCCGGCGCCGAGGTTGGCGACCTCCCGCCCGTGGCGTTCCACCCGGGCCCGGCCGTCCAGGATCACGAAGAACTCGGTGCCTGCGGCACCCTCGGTGACGACGACCTTGCCCGCCGGCACGGTCAGGCGGTCGGCCGACTTCGCGACCATCTGCAGCTCCTTCTTGGAGCAGGCCGAGAAGAGGGGGACGGTGGCGAGGGTCTCGACGAACGAGTCACTGCGCGCCATCGCAGAAATCTATCCCTGACGGTCAAGTGAAGGGAATGTCCCGCCGACACCCAAAGTTGATACACAGACACTCAAGCTTCTAGCATCATCCCCGTACAACTCCCCTCGCACCAAGCCAGCAGGAGGCACTGCCCATGTCCAAGGCCGTCGGTATCGACCTCGGCACCACCAATTCAGTCGTCGCGGTCCTCGAGGCCGGCGAGCCCGTCGTGGCCCCCAACTCGGAGGGCTCTCGCACGACCCCGTCGGTGGTGGCCTTCTCCAAGACCGGCGAGGTCCTCGTCGGCGAGGTGGCCAAGCGCCAGGCCATCACCAACCCCGACCGCACCATCCGATCGGTGAAGCGCCACATGGGCACCAACTGGTCGATCGACATCGACGGCAAGGCGTACAACGCGCAGGAGATCTCCGCCCGCATCCTGCAGAAGCTGAAGCGCGACGCGGAGGCCTACCTCGGTGACACCGTGACCCAGGCCGTGGTCACCGTGCCCGCGTACTTCGGCGACGCCGAGCGCCAGGCCACCAAGGAGGCGGGCGAGATCGCCGGCCTCGAGGTCCTGCGCATCATCAACGAGCCCACCGCGGCCGCGCTGGCCTATGGGCTCGACAAGGACAACGACCAGACCATCCTCGTGTTCGACCTCGGGGGCGGCACGTTCGACGTGTCGATCCTCGATCTCGGCGAGGGCGTGTTCGAGGTCAAGTCGACCGCCGGCAACACCCACCTCGGTGGTGACGACTGGGACCAGCGGGTCATGGACTGGCTGGTCAGCGAGTTCAAGAACGCGCACGGCGTCGACCTCTCGGCCGACAAGATGGCCGTCCAGCGCCTCAAGGAGGCGGCGGAGAAGGCCAAGATCGAGCTCTCCTCGCTGCAGGAGACCACGATCAACCTGCCGTTCATCACCGCCACCAGCGACGGTCCGCTCCACCTCGACCTCTCGCTCACCCGGGCGAAGTTCCAGGAGCTCACCGCCGACCTCCTCGAGTCGTGCCGCGGGCCGTTCGAGCAGGCCATCCGCGACGCCGGCCTCACCAAGGAGGAGATCGACCGCGTGCTCCTCGTGGGTGGTTCCACCCGCATGCCCGCGGTCGCCGCCCTGGTGCGCGAGCTCACGGGCAAGGACGCCGACAAGGGCGTCAACCCCGACGAGGCGGTCGCGGTCGGTGCGTCGCTGCAGGCCGGTGTGCTCAAGGGCGACGTCAAGGACATCCTCCTGCTCGACGTCACGCCCCTGTCGCTCGGCATCGAGACCAAGGGTCAGATCATGACCAAGCTCATCGAGCGCAACACCACGATCCCGACCAAGCGGTCGGAGGTGTTCACCACCGCCGACGACAACCAGCCCAGCGTCGAGATCAAGGTGCTGCAGGGCGAGAGCGACATGGCCTACCGGAACAAGCTGCTGGGCACGTTCCAGCTCGTCGGCATCCCGCCGGCACCGCGGGGCGTCCCGCAGATCGAGGTCGCGTTCGACATCGACGCCAACGGCATCGTGCACGTGTCGGCGAAGGACCTCGGCACCGGTCGTGAGCAGCAGATGACGATCACCGGTGGCACCGCGCTCGGCAAGGACGAGATCGAGCGGATGATGAAGGACGCCGAGGCGCACGCCGAGGAGGACCGCGTCCGCCGCGAGGAGGCGGAGGTCCGAAACAACGCCGACTCGCTCGTCTTCCAGACCGAGAAGCTCCTGAAGGACCAGGCCGACAAGGTCCAGCCCGACGACAAGGAGAAGATGGAGGCTGCGCTCAAGGAGTTGAAGGACGCCTTGGCGGGGACCGACATCGAGGCGGTCAAGCGCGGTCACGAGAACCTGGTCAACGTCAGCCAGGAGTTCGCCCAGCGGTTGTACGCGCAGGCGCAGCAGGCGCAGAACGCGTCCGACGCCGGTGCCGGTGCGCCCGGTGGTGCCGGGGCGAGCGCGGCCGACGACGACGAGGTCGCCGACGCCGAGATCGTCGACGAGCCCGGTGAGCAGAGCGCGTGAGCGTGAGCGAGCCGGGTATCCCGGCGAGCAGCGAACGCCCGATGGAGGCAGCGTGAACGATCGGCTGAACGAGTTCGAGGACGAGCTCACGCCCCAGGAGCTCGAGGTGGCCGAGGCACAGGCCGCGGTCGAGGCGGATCTGGCGCAGCTGGCGGGCGAGCGCAACGAGCTCGTCGACACGTTGCGCCGGGTCCAGGCCGACTTCGAGAACTACCGCAAGCGCGTGCTGCGTGAGCAGACGTCGCTCGTCGAGCGCGCCACCGAGCGGCTGGTCGAGGACCTCCTCCCGGTCCTCGACTCGTTCGACGGCGCGCTCGGCAGCCTGGCCGGCACCGACTCGCCCGAGGCCGAGAAGGTGCGCGACGGCGTGGTGGGCATCCGCACGCAGTTCCTGTCGGTGCTCGAGAAGGCGGGCCTCGAGCGGATCGAGGCCGACGGCACGCCGTTCGACCCGAACGAGCACGAGGCCGTCCTCCAGGACGACGGCACGGGTGAGCCGCACGTCGCCGAGACGATGCGGACGGGCTACCGGTTGAAGGGTCGCGTGCTGCGCCCCGCCATGGTCCGGGTGTCACACGGCGATTGACGTGATGATCGTCGTGACGATGGCGCACGCGACGCGGCAGGCGGAGACGAGCGGCGCGAGCGAAGCCTGCTCGCCAGCGAGCGAACGCCCGCGAGCCCGGTATCCCGGCTCGCAGAGAGCGAGCGAATGAGATGGCGCCACAGAGGGAGTGGTTCGAGAAGGACTACTACGCCGAGCTCGGCGTGTCCTCGGACGCGTCCGAGAAGGAGATCACGCGCGCCTACCGGAAGCTCGCGAAGCAGTTCCACCCCGACGCCAACTCCGGTGACACGTCCGCCGAGGCGCGCTTCAAGGAGATCTCCGCCGCACACGACGTGCTCGGCGACTCCGAGAAGCGCAAGGAGTACGACCAGGTGCGCGAGATGGTCGCGTCCGGGGTCGGGCCCGGTGGCCCGGGTGGCTTCGGGGGTGCGGGCCCGGGCGGGTTCGGTGGCTTCGGCAACGTGCGCGTCGAGGACCTCGGCGACCTGGGCGACCTCGGCGGGTTGTTCGGCAACCTGTTCGGCGGGCGCGGCGGCCGACGTGGTCGCAACGCGGGCCCGGTCGGTGCCCAGCGCGGGAACGACATCGAGACCGAGCTGCACCTCGACTTCCTCGACGCGGTGCACGGGGTCACCACCTCGGTGAACATCACGTCGGAGGCGCCGTGCCACGTGTGCAACGGCACCGGCGCGAAGCCGGGCACCTTCCCCGAGCGCTGTCCCACCTGCAACGGCGCGGGCTCGGTGGCGGTCGACCAGGGACCGTTCTCGTTCTCCGAGGTCTGCCCCACGTGCGGCGGCCGGGGCAGCGTCATCAAGGACAAGTGCAAGAACTGCAAGGGCCGGGGCATCGAGGTGCGTCCCCGCACGGTGAAGGTGCGGATCCCGGCAGGCGTCGACGACGGCCAGCGCATCCGGGTCAAGGGCCGCGGCACGCCCGGGCTCAACGGCGGGCCTCCCGGCGACCTCTACGTGGTCGTGCACGTCGCGCCGCACCCGATCTTCGCCCGCAGCGGCAAGTGGGACCTCACGGTGAAGGTGCCCATCACCTTCCCGGAGGCGGTGCTCGGCGCGCAGGTCAAGGTGCCCACGCTCGACGCGCCCGTCACCGTGAAGGTCCCGCCGGGCACGCAGACGGGCAAGACCGTCCGCGTGCGCGGCCGCGGCATCCCGCGCTCCTCCGGCGACCCCGGCGCGCTGCTCGTCACCTTCGACGTCGTGGTCCCCCACGAGCTCGACGACGACGCCCGCGCCGCGGTCGAGCAGCTGGCCGGCTCGCTGCCGGGCAACCCACGTGAGCACCTGGGGGTGTAGTCCATGGACGACGACCAGCGAGCGCTCTACATCATCTCGGTGGCGGCCGAGCTCGCCGGCGTCCACCCGCAGACCCTCCGCATCTACGAGCGGAAGGGCCTGATCGAGCCGAGCCGCACCGAGGGTCGCAGCCGGCGCTACTCCGACCGCGACATCGCGCTGCTCCAGCGCATCCAGGAGCTCACCAACGAGGGTGTCAGCCTGGCCGGGGTCCGCAAGATCCTGGAGCTCGAGGCCGAGCTCGAGGAGGTCCTGGAGCGGGTCGCCGCCCTCGAAGCGGCGCTGGCCCAGGCCCGCCAGGATCTCGAGACCGCGGTGCGCGACGTGCACCGCAGCTACCGCCGTGACCTTGTGCCGGTCAGCCGCCGGGCGGTGGTGCGGGTCCCGCGCCGCTGACGGTCGCCACGTCCAGCTTCACAGGCCGATCCCAGCGGGAATAAAGTTGACAGCGTTGTTGTCAACTTTGGAGACCGTGTCGTCCACTCCGAGGTAGAGGCATGCCGCTCGACCCGAACAAGCTGACCCGCAAGTCCGGTGAGGCGCTCGGTGCCGCCCAGGGCCTGGCGCGCGACCTGAACCATTCGCAGGTGACGCCCGAGCACCTGCTCGCGGCCCTCGTGGGCCAGCCCGAGAGTGTGGTGCTGCCGGTGCTCGAGCGCATCGGGGTCTCCGCCAAGGCCGTGCGCGACCGCGTCGACGACGCGCTCTCCCGGGTACCCAAGGTCTACGGCGAGACCGCCCAGCAGGCGCAGCTGTCGGCCGAGGCCTACCGCGTGTTGGAGGCCGCCGACGCCGAGCGCTCGACCCTCGGCGACGACTACCTGTCGACCGAGCACCTGCTGCTGGCGATGAGCGAGGTCACCGGCGGCGTGGGCGATCTGCTCCGCAGCATCGGCGTCAGCCACGAGGCGGTGCTGGCCGCGCTCCAGGAGATCCGGGGCAGCCACCGGGTCACCAGCGAGAACCCGGAGGAGCAGTACCAGGCGCTCGAGAAGTACGGGCGGGATCTCACCGAGGACGCCCGCAAGGGCAAGCTCGACCCGGTCATCGGGCGCGACGAGGAGATCCGACGCGTCATCCAGGTGCTCTCGCGCCGCACGAAGAACAACCCGGTGCTGATCGGTGAGCCCGGCGTGGGCAAGACCGCCATCGCCGAGGGCCTCGCCCGTCGCATAATGGAGGGCGACGTGCCCGAGGGGCTGCGCAACAAGCGTCTGATCGCACTCGACATCGGAGCCATGATCGCGGGCGCGAAGTACCGCGGTGAGTTCGAGGACCGTATGAAGGCCGTCCTCAAGGAGATCACCGACAGCGACGGCGAGATCATCACGTTCGTCGACGAGCTGCACACGATCGTCGGTGCGGGCGGCGCCGAGGGCGCGGTCGACGCCGGCAACATGATCAAGCCGATGCTGGCACGTGGCGAGCTGCGCATGATCGGCGCCACCACCCTCGACGAGTACCGCAAGTACGTCGAGAAGGACCCGGCACTCGAGCGTCGCTTCCAGCAGGTCTACGTGGGCGAGCCGTCGGTCGAGGACACCGTCGCCATCCTGCGCGGGCTCAAGGAGCGCTACGAGGTGCACCACGGTGTCCGCATCCAGGACGCCGCGCTGGTCGCCGCCGCGGTGCTCTCGCACCGGTACATCTCGTCCCGTCAGCTCCCCGACAAGGCCATCGACCTCATCGACGAGGCCGCGTCGCGGCTGCGCATCGAGATCGACTCGATGCCGTTCGAGATCGACGTCGTCGAGCGGCGCATCCGTCAGCTCGAGATCGAGAAGGCGGCGCTGGCCAAGGAGACCGACGAGCAGTCGAAGCAGCGGCTCGCCGCCATCGAGGAGGAGCTGGCAACCCTCGCCGAGGAGCGCGACGCGATGGTCGCGCACTGGCAGAACGAGAAGGACGCCATCGCCGAGATCCGCGAGCTCAAGGAGCGGCTGGAGAACGCGCGCAACGAGGCCGAGAAGGCCGAGCGCGAGGGCAACCTCGAGCAGGCCGCGCAGCTGCGCTACGGCACGATGCGTGACCTCGACACCGAGATCGCGCAGAAGACCCAGCGACTCGACGAGCTCCAGTCCGAGCAGCAGATGCTGAAGGAGGAGGTCGACGAGGAGGACGTCGCCGAGATCGTCGCCAAGTGGACCGGCATCCCCGTGAGCCGGCTCATGGAGGGCGAGATGAGCAAGCTCGTGCGCATGGAGGACGTGCTCCACGCGCGGGTGATCGGCCAGGACGACGCAGTCGGCGCGGTGGCGAACGCCATCCGCCGGTCGCGCGCCGGACTCTCCGACCCCAACCGCCCGATCGGCTCGTTCCTGTTCCTCGGCCCGACCGGCGTCGGCAAGACCGAGCTGGCGCGCACGCTGGCCGATTTCCTGTTCGACGACGAGCGGGCGATGGTCCGGATCGACATGTCGGAGTACCAGGAGAAGCACAACGTGTCGCGCCTGGTCGGCGCGCCTCCCGGCTACGTCGGCTACGAGGAGGGTGGTCAGCTGACCGAGGCGGTGCGGCGCCGGCCGTACGCGGTCGTGCTGCTCGACGAGATCGAGAAGGCGCACCCCGACGTGTTCAACGTGCTGCTGCAACTGCTCGACGACGGCCGCCTCACCGACGGGCAGGGCCGCACCGTCGACTTCACCAACACCGTGCTCATCATGACGAGCAACCTCGGCGGCGGCGCCGACGAGGCGGCGGTGATGAACATGGTGCGCAACCACTTCAAGCCCGAGTTCCTCAACCGCATCGACGAGATCGTGGTGTTCCACCGGCTGGGCGAGGCGCACATCGAGCGCATCGTCGAGCTCCAGGTGGAGCAGCTGCGGCTGCGCCTGGCGGAGCGCAACCTGGGCCTCGAGCTCAGCGACACCGCCCTGGCCCACCTCGCCGCCACCGGCTACGACCCCGACTTCGGGGCCCGGCCGTTGAAGCGGGTGATCCAGCGCGAGGTCAGCGACCCGATCGCCCTGGCGCTGCTCAAGGGTGAGTACCACGACGGCGACACCGTCGTCGTGGACGCCACACCCGACGGCACCCTGACCTTCAGCAGCGCCCAGGAACGAACATCCGTCACTTGACCGTCAAATGCGGGGGTCTACTGACGGATGTTCGGGAGGGGTCGACTACGATCTCGTCAACGTGACACCTGATGTTGCGTTACGTGGGGGGCAATCGTGCCGGGCACGGTGATCGTCGGCACCCAGTGGGGTGACGAGGGCAAGGGCCGCTTCACCGACTACCTGGCGCAGGAGAGCGACCTGGTCGTCCGCTACCAGGGCGGCCACAACGCCGGGCACCGCATCGTGGTCGGCGACGAGGTCTTCGCGTTGCAGCTCGTGCCGAGCGGCGTGCTCTACCCGCACGTGACCGCGATCATCGGCAACGGCGTCGTCGTCGATCCCGCGGTGCTGATCGAAGAGCTCGACATGCTCGCGGGCAAGGGTGTCGACACGTCGCGCGTGAAGCTGTCGGGCAACTCACACCTGATCATGCCGTACCACCAGGAGCTCGACCGCGTCACCGAGCGCTTCCTGGGCAAGAACAAGCTCGGTACCACCAAGCGCGGCATCGGTCCCGCGTACGCCGACAAGGCGCTGCGGGTCGGGCTACGCGTGCAGGACCTGCTCGACGCCAAGATCTTCCGCCAGAAGCTCGACCTCGCGCTGCGCGAGAAGAACGGTGTGCTGGCGAAGGTCTACAACCGCCTGCCGCTCGATGCCGACGAGATCGCCGCGCAGTACCTGGCCATGGTCCCGCGCCTCGAACCCATGATCGACGACACCGTGCACCTCGTCCACGAGGCGCTCGACGCCGGTCGCCCGGTGTTGTTCGAAGGCGCGCAGGCCACGTACCTCGACCTCGACCACGGCACGTATCCGTTCGTCACCTCGTCGAACCCGATCGCCGGTGGCGTGTGCACCGGTGCCGGGGTCGGGCCGCGCGCGATCGAGCGCGTCATCGGCGTGGCCAAGGCCTACGTGACCCGCGTCGGCAGCGGCCCGTTCCCCACCGAGCTGTTCGACGGCGACCCGGTGGGCGACGTCCTGGTCGAGCGCGGCCACGAGTTCGGCACCAACACCGGTCGTCGCCGCCGACCCGGCTGGCTCGACCTCGTGATGCTGCGGCACGCGGTGCGGCTCAACTCGTGCAGCGAGATCGCGATCACCAAGCTCGACGTGCTCGCACCGTTCCCCGAGCTCGCGGTATGCGTGGCCTACGAGGGTGAGGACGGCACGCGCTACGACCATGTGCCGTACCACCAGTCGGTGCTGCACAAGGTGCGCCCGGTCTACGAGACCCTGCCCGGGTGGCAGTGCGACATCGACCGGTGTGCGCGCGTCGAGGACTTTCCGAACGAGGCGCGTGACTACCTCCGCTTCGTGGAGGAGGTCGTCGGCGTGCCCATCAGCTTCGTCGGTGTCGGCCCCGATCGCGCGCAGACGGTCGTCCTTCCCCGCGCAGCATGATGCACTCGCTCGCTGCGAGCCGCGAGCGCGGCTCCCTCCGGTCGTCTCCGGTCGCCGCGCCGGAGTGAGAATCCTCGTCGTCGGCTCCGGCGGGCGCGAGCACGCCCTCGTGTGGGCGTTGCAGCGCGCACCCGACGCGCCCGAGGTGTTCGGCGCGCCCGGCAACCCCGGGATCGCCGCGCACGCGTTGTGCTTCCCGGTTGACCCGTCCGACGCCGCCGCGGTGGCACAGCTCGCCGACGACCTCGACGTCGGCCTGGTCGTCGTCGG
Organism: uncultured Actinomycetes bacterium; assembly: GCA_963819475.1. Classification (GTDB taxonomy): domain Bacteria; phylum Actinomycetota; class Acidimicrobiia; order IMCC26256; family DASPTH01; genus DASUAS01. The sequence continues at coordinate 231,443 of CAWFWE010000004.1, read as the reverse complement.
TCCCGAGGGTCCGCTCGTCGCCGGCGTCGCCGACGCGGTCCGGGCCCGGGGCCGCCTCGCGTTCGGGCCCGGCGCGGCAGGCGCCCGCCTCGAGGGCTCGAAAGCGTGGATGAAGGAGGTGCTGGCTGCCGCCGGCGTGCCGACCGCGCGTCACTCGGCGTTCGGCGCCGACGACGTCGACGGTGCGCTCGCCTTCCTCGAGGAGTTCGCGCCGCCCTACGTCGTGAAGACCGACGGCCTCGCCGCGGGCAAGGGCGTCGTGGTCACCGAATCGCTCCCCGATGCACGCGAGGCCGTGCGCGCCTACCTCTCGGGTGAGGCGTTCGGTGACGCCGGCCGCACCCTGGTGATCGAGGAGGGTCTCACCGGACCCGAGCTCTCGCTGCTCGTCGTGTGCAACGGCGATCCCGACGGCGCGGTCGCCCTCGCACCGGCGCAGGACTTCAAGCGCATCGGTGAACGAGACACCGGGCCGAACACCGGCGGCATGGGTGCCTACTCACCGGTGCCGATCGCGGGACCCGCCGTCGTCGACGACGTCATGGCCCGTGCGGTGCTGCCGACGCTGCACTGGCTGGCCGAGCATGACGTCGACTACCGCGGCGTGCTGTACGCGGGGATGATGCTGACCACCGACGGCCCCAAGGTGATCGAGTACAACGTGCGGTTCGGCGATCCCGAGTGCCAGGTGGTGTTGCCACGCGTCGCCTCCGACTTCGCCGAGCTGCTGCGGGCGGCGGCCGCGGGCGAACCGCTCGCGGTGGAGTTCGCCGCCTTGGCGTGCGTGACCGTCGTGCTGGCCGGCGCGGGCTACCCGGCCTCGGCGCGGACCGGCGACGCCATCATGGGTCTCGACGTCGCCACTGCGGTGAACGAGGTCACGATCTTCCACGCGGGGACGGCGCGTGATGCCGACGGCACCCTCCGCACCGCCGGGGGGCGCGTGCTCGACGTCACGGGAACGGGCCCCGACCTGTCGGTGGCGCGGCACGCGCGCCTACGAAGCGGCCGGCCTGATCACCTGGGACGGCATGCAGCTCCGCGGCGACATCGCCGCCGCAGCCGCGGCCACCGAAGCGGGCTCGGAGCCCGCGCCGCGGCTCAGCGGACCCGACGGCGGGTCCGCACCCCGGCGATGACCAGCGAGCAGGGGATGCAGCGCAGCGGGTCGCCGTCCTTGGGCGGGGGGACGAGACACACCGCGCACCAGTGCTGGCCGCATTCGTCGCATTGCGCTACGGCGTGCTCGGTCCAGTGCTTGGAGCAGTTCATCACCCCCGAGCCCTCCTCGTCCCGATCGCGTCGCCCACCGATTGACCTGCGGACGCGCCCGAGGGGCGGGTCCGTGCCGTTTCCGGCTCGTAGAGTGTTCGGCAGGAGGAAGGGCCCCCTTGATAGAGCGCTACGCACTACCTGAGATCGCCGGCCTGTTCACCGACGAGGCCCGGTTCCGCGCCTGGCTGGAGGTCGAGATCCTCGCCACCGAGGCCTGGGCCAAGCTCGGCGTGGTGCCCGCCGCCGACGCGGTGACGGTCCGCGAACGGGCGGATTTCACCGTTTCCGAGATCCACGAGCGGGAGCGCACCACCGAACACGACGTCGCCGCCTTCGTCGACGTGGTGCAGGAACGCATCGGTGCGCCCGCCGGCTCGTGGCTCCACTACGGCCTCACGTCGAGCGACGTCGTCGACACCGCGCTGTCGGTGGTGCTGGTCCAGGCGACGGATCTCGTGCTCGAGGCCGCCGCCGCGCTCGAGGACGCGATCCGCGCCCAGGCCCACGCCTACCGGGCGGTGCCGATGGCCGGGCGCACCCACGGCGTGCACGCCGAGCCCACCACGTTCGGGGCGAAGCTGGCGCTGTGGGCGATGCAGGTGCACCGCGACCGCGAACGGCTCGTGCGGGCGCGCCGGGCCATCGCGGTGGGCAAGCTGTCGGGCGCCGTCGGCACCTACTCCAACATCGACCCCGCAGTCGAGGCCTACGTGTGCGAGGCGCTCGCGCTCATCCCGGTGCCGGCCACGCAGGTGATCGCCCGCGACCGGCACGCCGAGCTGCTCTACGCGTGCGCGTCGGTGGGCGCCACGGTGGAGGCGTTCGCGACCGAGATCCGCCACCTCCAGCGCACCGAGGTGCGCGAGGTGGAGGAGCCGTTCCGCGCCGGCGCCCAGAAGGGCTCGAGCGCGATGCCGCACAAGCGCAACCCGGTGAAGGCCGAGCAGCTCAGCGGCCTCGCCCGCGTGCTGCGCGGCAATCTGCAGGCCGGGCTCGAGAACGTCGCCCTGTGGCACGAGCGCGACATCTCGCACTCGTCGGTGGAACGCATCATCCTCCCCGACTCGTTGCAGCTCGCGTACTACGTGCTGGTGAAGTTCCGCGGCATCGTCGAGGGGATGCACGTCTATCCGGAACGCATGCGGGAGAACCTCGACGCGTCGTACGGGCTCGTGTTCAGCCAGCCGGTGCTCCTCGCGCTGGTCGAGTCGGGCATGACGCGCGACGACGCGTACCGCGCCGTGCAACGCAACGCGATGACCACGTGGGAGTCGCGCCGGCCGTTCCTCGACGTCCTGCGCGAGGACCCTGCCGTCATCGGTGCGCTCGGCGACGAGCGGCTCGCCGCGTGCTTCGACCTCACCGGCGCGCTGGCGAACGTCGACCGCATCTTCGCCGCCCTCGACGACCTCGAACCGCTCCCAGGCCCGACGGGCACGGACCGGCGGTGACGTGAGCAAGCTCTCCCTTCCCCACCACTACAGCGGCAAGGTGCGCGAGCTCTACGAGGTCGGCCACGACCGCATGCTGGTCGTGGCGTCCGACCGCGTGTCGGTGTTCGACGTCGTGCTCCCCGACCTCATCCCCGACAAGGGCCGGGTCCTCACCGCGCTGTCGACGTTCTGGTTCGAGCAGACCGCGCACCTGGCCCCCAACCACCTGGTGTCGTCCGACCCCACCGATTTCCCGGAGACCGCGGGCCCCGACGTCTCCGGCCGGGCGATGTTGGTGCGGGCGGCCCAGCCGGTCCGGCTCGAGTGCGTCGCGCGGGGGTACCTGTTCGGCGCCGCGTGGTCCGACTACCAGGAGACGGGCACGGTGCGGGGCCGGCAGCTCCCGGCGGGGCTGCGCCAGGCCGAGCAGCTCCCGGAGCCGATCTTCACGCCCACCACCAAGGCCGACGCCGGCCACGACCTCCCGCTCTCCGACACCGAGGCCGCCGAGGTCGTGGGCACCGACCTGTTCGAGGAGCTCCGCGACGTCACGCTCGCCATCTACCGGTTCGGCGCCGCCCACGCCGCCGAGCGGGGGCTCATCCTGGCCGACACCAAGCTCGAGTTCGGGCTGGTCGACGAGCGGCTGGTGGTGATCGACGAGATGATGACGCCTGACTCGTCGCGCTACTGGAGCGCCGACGACCATGTCGTCGGGACCTCGCCGCCGTCGTTCGACAAGCAGTACGTGCGCGACCACTACCTGTCGATCGGGTGGAACCAGGAGCCACCGGTGCCACGCATGCCGGCGTCGGTGATCGCGGGCACGCGGGCGCGCTACGTGGAGGCCTACGAGCAGGTGAGCGGCAGCAGCTTCGACACCTGGTACGGAGACGACGAGTGAGATACGCGGTCCGCATCGACGTCACCCACCTCCCCGGCGTGCTCGATCCGCAGGGCGCGACCGTCGAGCGTGCGCTCCCGGCGCTCGGGTACGCCAACGTGAGCGAGGTCTCCATCGCCAAGACCATCCGCCTGGTGCTCGACACCGACTCCGAGGCGGCCGCCCGCGCGCAGGTCGACGAGATGTGCCAGCGGATCCTCGCCAACCCGGTGATCGAGCGCTACACGGTGGAAGTCGACGAGGTGGTGCCCGCGCCATGATCCGTCCGCACGCACGCGAGCGAACGGTCGCGGCCCGGGTACCCCGGGCCGCAGAGAGCGAGCCTTCGAGGAAGCGCCGAGAGCGGGGAAGCGTGAGCATTCGCGTCGGAGTGGTGGTATTCCCGGGCACGAACTGCGAGCTCGACGTGCAGTGGGCGGTCGAGGCGCTCGGCGGCGAGGCCGAGCTGCTCTGGCACGGCGACCGCACCGTGCGTGACGTCGACGCGGTGGTCGTGCCGGGCGGGTTCGCCCACGGCGACTACCTGCGTACCGGCGCCATCGCCCGCTTCTCGCCGGTGATGGACGCCGTCGCGGAGCACGCCGCCGCCGGTGGTCCCGTCGTCGGCATCTGCAACGGCTTCCAGGTGCTCACCGAGGCGGGCCTGCTCCCCGGGGCGCTACAGAAGAACACCGGGCTCACGTTCGTGTGCGACACCGTCGAGCTGGAGGTGGTGAGCACCCGGTCGGTGCTGACCAACCGGGCCGAGCGCGGCGCGAGGCTGCGCATCCCGATCAACCACTTCGAGGGCAACTACGTGTGCGACACCGAGACGCTGGCGCGCCTGCGGGCCGACGATCGCATCGTGGTCCGCTACGTCGACAACCCCAACGGCAGCCTCGACGACATCGCCGGCATCAGCAACGAGGCGGGCAACGTGGTCGGCCTCATGCCTCACCCGGAGCGGGCCAGCGACGTTCTGCTCGGTAGCGCCGACGGGATCGTCCTGCTCGAGTCGCTCCTCGCCTCCTGTTCGGGCGTCGGTCACCTGCCGTAGCGGCACACGAAACGACGCCACGAGCGTGGCGGAGCTCACGAACCTCTCGAGATCCCCGCCTTCTTGAGCACGTCGGCCGGCACCCCCAGTTCGCGCCACGCGGCATAGGAGATGCCCTTGCGCGCCGCGTACTTGGACGCGGTCTTCACGAAATCCGACTCGAGCGCCGACAGGTCGACCTTGGTGCTCATCGCCTCCAACTCCCGCTGGAGGTCCATCCGCTCCTGGACCAACTGGAGCTGTTGGAGGGCGGAGACCTCGCCGTACTCGGCGTCGATGGCGGTGAGGCGCTTCTTGATGGAATCGGGCGTGCGCCGCCGGCCCCGCCGGGGGCGGTTCTGCTGTAAGGCCTCCAGGTAGTTCTTTACCGCCCGGCCCTCGGAGCGGCCTTCGGCGAGCGCCGCTTTGTGCTGGGCGCTCATGGTGCGAGTGGTGGATTTCGCCATGGCTCTCTCTCCCGTGTATCGGTCGGTCGACGCCCGCCCTTTCTGTCTATCACCCGGAGCGCTATTTCTGATAATGGCGCACATGACTTGTTCAGGTCATCCGTCAAAGAGGTGCTTGGCTACGATGCGGCCCGATCCCATGAGCAGCGCCAGCACGCGGCAGCCGGAGCCCGTCCACCGGCAACTCGGACTCACCGACGACGAGCTCGACGCGATCGTGGAGCTGCTCGGGCGCGACCCCACCGAGCTCGAGCTCGCGATGTACGCGGTGATGTGGTCGGAGCACTGCTCGTACAAGTCGTCGAAGCGCTACCTCGGTCGCTTCCCCACCGAGGCGCCATGGGTCCTCGTCGGTCCGGGCGAGGGCGCGGGTGTGATCGACGTCGGCGACGGCCTCGCGGTCGCCATCCGCATCGAGAGCCACAACCACCCGTCAGCGGTGGAGCCCTACCAGGGCGCGGCCACCGGCGTGGGCGGGATCATCCGCGACGTCTTCTCCATGGGTGCGCGTCCCATCGCGCTGATGGACCCGCTGCGCTTCGGCCCGCTCGACGACGCCCGTACCCGCTACCTCCTCGAGGGCGTCGTCGCCGGCATCAGCGGTTACGGCAACGCGGTCGGCGTCCCCACGGTGGGCGGCGAAGTGGTGTTCGACGAGTGCTACCGCGACAACCCGCTCGTCAACGTGCTGTGCCTCGGCGTGCTGCCGGTCGACCGGCTGGTGCTGGCGAAGGCCGAGGGGGTCGGCAACGTCGCCGTGCTCCTCGGGTCGGCCACCGGGCGCGACGGCATCGGCGGGGCGAGCGTGCTGGCCTCCGCCGGCTTCTCCGAGGGCGACGAGGCCAAGCGGCCGTCGGTGCAGGTGGGCGATCCGTACGAGGAGAAGCGCCTCATCGAGGCGTGCCTCGAGCTGCTCGACGCCGGCCTCGCCGTGGGCGTGCAGGACCTCGGCGCCGCCGGCATCTCGTGCGCGGCCTCGGAGACCGCGGCGAAGACCGGCGCGGGCATGGACGTCGACCTCGCCCGCATGCCCAAGCGGGAGCCCGGCATGAACGGCGTCGAGGTGATGACGTCGGAGAGCCAGGAGCGCATGCTCGCCATCGTCACCCCCGCCAACCTCGACGTGGTGCTCGACCTGTGTCGCCGGTGGGAGATCCGAGCCTCGGTCATCGGCCGCGTCACCGACACCGCGCGGTTCCGCGTGTACGACGGCCTGTTCGACGCGGTGGGTGTGCCGGGCGGGAACCCGCCGGTCCCGCGCGGCGACGCGCCACCGACGCTGTCGTCCGACGCGCAGCCGGTGGCCGACGTCCCGGTCGCCAGCCTCGGCGACGGTCCCGTGTACGACCGGCCCGCGTCCGCGCCGTCGCAGCGCGCCGCGCTCCACGCCGACGACCCCGAGCCCGTGCTCGCGCAGCAGTTCCCCTCGGGCACCGACCTGTCGGGCGAGCTGCTCGCGTTGCTGGCGTCACCGAACATCGCCGACAAGTCGTGGGTGTTCCGGCAGTACGACCACCAGCTGTTCCTCAACACCGTGGTCGCGCCCGGCGGCGACGCGTCGGTGCTCCGGCTGAAGGGCACGTCGCGCGCGCTGGCGCTCACCACCGACGGCACGGCGCGGTTCTGCGCGCTCGATCCCCACACCGGTGCCCGCCTCACGGTGATCGAGGCCGCCCGCAACCTCGCTTGCGTCGGCGCGGTACCGAAGGCGTTGGTGAACTGCCTCAACTTCGGCAACCCCGAGCACCCCGAGGTCATGTGGCAGTTCGCCGAGGTGGTCGACGGCATGAGCGGGGCGTGCCGGGCGCTCGGCATACCGGTCGTCGGGGGCAACGTCAGCTTCTACAACGAGTCGCACGGGCGCGACATCGATCCCACCCCGGTGATCGGTGTGGTCGGGCTCATCGAGCAGCTCACCTCCGTGCCGCCGCCGGCCGAGCTGCACGACGGTGACGCGCTGGTCGTCCTCGGCCACACCGCGCCCGAGGTCGGCGGGTCGGAATGGGCCGGGCTCCACGGTCTGCGGGGCGGGACACCGCCGGCCGCCGACCTCGACACCGCCGGCGCGCTGCACGAGTTCGTGCGCGACCTGGTCGCCCGGCGCGCCGTGCGCGGCGTGCACGACGTCTCCGGCGGGGGGCTGGCGGTCACCCTGGCCGAGATGGCGGTCGCCGGCGGGTGCGGGTTCGGGGTCGCCTTGCGGTCCGAGCTCGTCCCGGCGCTGGCCTGGTTCTCGGAGTCGGCGTCCCGCGTCGTCGTGGCCGTCGATCCCGACGAGGCCGACGCCCTCGTCGAGCGGGCCCGGACCGCCAACGTCCCCGCCCAGCGCCTCGGGACCGCCGGCGGTGACCGCCTCGAGGCCGACGGCGCCTTCTCCGTCGCCCTCGTCGATGCCACCCACGCCTGGCGCGACGCCCTCCCGGCCGCCCTCGGCCATCCGACGCCCGACCGGTAGCATCGGTCGGGAATCGACCCCGCCGAGAGGGGGTTGACCTCGGGGTGCCTGGGAGACGGAGCCGGTGAACGACCCCCAGATCGGTCACGCCTGTGGCGTGTTCGGCGTGTACGCGCCGGGCCAGACCGTCGCCCACCTCACGTACCTCGGCCTGTACGCCCTGCAGCACCGGGGCCAGGAGTCGGCCGGGATCGCGGTGAGCGACGGCCAGACCATCACCGTGTCCAAGGACATGGGCCTGGTGACCCAGGTGTTCGACGAGCGTCGCCTGGCTCCGCTCGACGGCCACCTCGCCATCGGTCACGTGCGCTACTCCACCACCGGGTCGAGCAGCTGGCGCAACGCGCAACCGGTCTACCGCTCGGTCGGCGACGCCGGCTTCGCCCTGGGTCACAACGGCAACCTCACCAACACCGTCGAGCTCGCCGAGCGCCTGGGCATGCTGCCGGGCCTGGTCCCCGGCGACACCGGCCTCGATTCCACCACCGACTCGGCCCTGGTCGCCGAGCTCATCGCCCACGAGTACGCGGCCGAGGGCCGGTCCGACGGCCGCGACCTCGAGCGCGCGCTCCTGCAGGTGCTGCCCCTGCTGGCCGGCGGCTTCTCGTTCGTGGTGATGGACGAGGCGCACCTCATCGGCGTGCGCGACCCCCACGGCTTCTGGCCGCTGGTGCTCGGGCGAGTCGAAGGCGGATGGGTGCTGGCCAGCGAGACCGCCGCGCTCGACATCGTCGGGGCGCACTTCGTGCGCGAGGTCGAGCCGGGCGAGATGATCGTGATCGACGCGTCGGGCGTGCACACCGACCGCTTCGCCGAGGCCGACCCCAAGCTCTGCCTGTTCGAGTTCGTGTACTTCGCCCGCCCCGACACCATGCTCTACGGCAAGAGCGTGCACGCGGCACGCCAGCGCATGGGCGAGGAGCTCGCCCGCCAGGCGCCGGTCGACGCCGACATGGTCATGCCGGTCCCCGAGTCGGGCATCCCCGCTGCGCAGGGCTACGCGCGCGCGGCCGGCATCCCCTACGGCGACGGCCTGGTGAAGAACCGCTACGTCGGCCGCACGTTCATCCAACCGAACCAGAAGCAACGCGGGCAGGGCGTGCGACTGAAGCTCAACCCGCTCCCCGAGAACATACGCGGCAAGAAGCTGGTGGTGGTCGACGACTCCATCGTGCGCGGCACCACCACGCGTCAGGTCGTGCAGATGCTGAGAGAGGCCGGCGCATCGGAGGTGCACTTCCGCGTCTCGTCGCCGCCGTACAAGTGGCCGTGCTCGTACGGCATGGACACCGGGAGCCGGTCGGAGCTGCTGGCGGCCGACATGTCGGTGGGCGAGATCCGCGACTTCCTCGGGGTCGACTCTCTCGCCTACCTCGAGCTCGACCGCCTCACCACCGCGACCGGCGCGTCGTCCGACTCGTTCTGCACCGCCTGCCTGTCGGGCCGCTACCCCGTGCCGGTGCCCCTCTCCGACTCCAAGCTCGCCCTGGAGGACGACTCCGCCGCCACCGCTCCTGCGCCTCGATGACGGGGACCGGAGCCGGTGAGCCGACCGGACCGCTGACGTACCGGGGCGTCGGTGTCGACATCGCGGCCGGCGAACGGGCCGTCGAGCTGATCAAGCAACACGTGCGCGCGACGTTCCGGCCCGAGGTGGTCGGCGACATCGGCGGGTTCGGGGGTCTCTTCGCGTTCGATGCCAAGCCGTTCGAGCACCCGCTGCTCGTGTCGTCGACCGACGGCGTGGGCACCAAATCGCTCATCGCGCGTCTCACCGGTCGCTACGACACCATCGGCATCGACCTCGTCGCGATGTCGGTCGACGACATCGCGGTGCAGGGCGCCGAGCCCCTCTTCTTCCTCGACTACATCTCGATCGGCAAGCTCGTGCCCGAGATCGTCGACGACATCGTCGCCGGGGTGGCGCGCGGGTGCGTCGAGTCCGGGTGCGCGCTGCTCGGTGGGGAGATGTCGGAGCACCCCGACCTGATGGAGCCCGGTGAGTTCGACCTCGTCGGCTTCGCGGTGGGAGTGGTCGAGCGCACGCGCGTGCTTCCGGCCCAGGTGAAGCCGGGCGACGTCGTGGTCGGGTTCGCCAGTCCGGGCCTGCGGTGCAACGGCTACTCGCTGGCGCGCAAGGCGCTGCTCGAACGCGCCGGTCGCCGCCTCGATGACCCCGCGTGGAAGGGCGCCCACCATTCGTTGGCCGACGAGCTGATCCGCCCGAGCGTGATCTACGCGCCCGCGATGCGGAAGCTGCGCGAACGGATCGATGTGCACGCGTTCGCGCACGTCACCGGCGGCGGTCTGCCCGACAACCTCGCCCGCGTGCTCCCCGCGCACTGCGACGCCGTGCTGCATCGCGGCGCGTGGGAGGAACCCCGGGTCTTCGCCGAGATCCAGGCCGCGGGCGACGTGCCCGACGACGAGATGACCCACGTGTTCAACCTCGGCCTCGGGATGCTGGCCGCGGTCGCCCCGGAGGACCGCTTCGATACCCTCGATTCGGTGCGGTCGGCCGGCCACGAAGCGTGGATAGTCGGAGAGGTGTCAGATGGTCGCGGACGGGTAAATATCACCGACTGAACCGGGGACGGATCACCCGCCCGAAGGGCACGGAAGCTGCTACTCTGCGCATACGGGACCGATCCCCCCGTCGCCCCCGGCGAGGATCCGTATCGACTGCGAGGATGTCATGCCCCAGAACCCCGCTCCCGAGCCCGAGCAACTGCTCACCCCGTCGGAAGTCGCCGCAATGTTCCGGGTGAACCCCAAGACGGTCACCCGATGGGCGCGCGCCGGCAAGATCTCGGCCATCCGAACGCTCGGCGGCCATCGCCGCTTCCGCGCCTCGGAGATCCGCAAGTTCCTGGAGCAGGTCGACGAGGCCAACGAGCTCGAGTGACCTCGGACCTCCGATCGGTCGGCGCTACCCCAACCGCTTGACGATCATCTTCGCCTGCGCATTCATCCCGGCCGCGTTGGGATGGAACATGAACGCGGGCGCGTTGTCGAGCCGGCTCGGTTCGGCTACGGGTATCCCGGCGGGGGAGGAGACTCGGGCGCCGCGGCCGCCGAGGCTGCAAGCGCCGCGTTCTGGTCCATGGCGGCCCGCAATGTGGGACGGTCCAGTTGGCCGAACAGCACGGGGATCGCGCGGTACACGAAGGGACCACTGGTGATGCGGAGCACGAAGACACGAGCACCGGTGGGTGTCATCTCGCTGACGTAGTTCGTCCCTCCCCAACCGAAGACCCAGTTCCCGCCGGGGATTTTGCGGGCGCTGCCGCAACAGAACGCGCTGCTCGCGAGCGAGGGATCGCTCACCTGTTCGACGAGCGTCGCCGTCATCGCGGCGGCGTCGATCCGATAGCGAACCCCGCGTGGCGCACGGTTGAGACCGCTGCCGTCGTCGTGCACCGTGACCGTCCCGTCGCTGAGCACGCGGGGATCGTGCTGCCCGCCGAAGTGGCTTCCGCCCGAGAACACCAGGTCGTCCAGAACGGTGAGGGACTCGGGGTTGATCGTCAGGATGTCGGTGCTGCCGGTCCCGGTGGCGGCCTGCGAGACGGTGGCCGTGTTCGGCGACGAGACCGCGGTGATCTTCGTACCCGCGGGGATCAAGCCCAGGCTGTCGGTGATGGTGACGCCGATGTCGTCGGCGCTGAACGCGCCGTCGGCCGCCGAGACCGACGTACTCGTGTTCGTGACGTTCCCGTCGGGTGAGGTCGTCCGACGCGCGACACCTCCGAGCCTCCACACGATGGAGCCGGTGGTCTGGTCGATGTTGTACACCGCGTCGGTGTGCCGGAAGCTGATCACGAATCCCGGATGGCCGTTGGACTCGGTGATCGGCTCGATCGAGTTCCAGTGGTAGATGTCCTGACACGTGCCCCCGAAGCACGCGGCCGTCGCGCCACGCCACTGGACGTTGGTCTCGGTCACGGGGATGTGCTGCATCGTGTCCCAGGACCACACCACGTTCCCGTTGGCGTCAAGCTCCTCGAAGACCTGGTCGTACACGGTGCCGGTGGTGAACGGCGGCCCCCACGCGCTCAGGTCCACGTTGGGGACGGCCTTGTTGACGACCACGACATGATGGCCGTTCGCGAGCTGCAAGAAGTCGTGGTTGTCGATGACACTCGTCCCGGGGACGGGTCCCGCGATGGTCTTGACGGGCGAGCCGGTGAGCGGCAGCTCCTGGGCGGTGCCGTTCAGCGTGATCCACCCGAACTTGCCGTCCGGGAGCAGCTGCGCGAAGACGGCCGGGTTGGGCGCGACGTCCCACCACACGGGGACACCGTTGGTGTCGACGATGAAGACGTACTTGGCGAATGCCCCACCCAGGACGTAGTACTCCGCCTGCGTGGGCCCTGACTGCTGCACCGTCCAGGTCGGGAAGTCCCCGGGCAGACATCGCACGTAGTAGGTGTCGGACGGCTGCAAGCCCGCCACGACGATGGTGAAGCTCTGCCCCACGTCGCGAGTGACCGTTGCCGTGAACGACCCCGACGCCGGGGCCTGCTTGTCGACCGACACGGTGGTGCCTGCCGGAGCCGCGATCGAGACCTGCACCGGCGTGCTCGCGCTGCAGCGGCTCACGTAGTCGTGCACGCCGGGGCTGAAGGACGGGAACAGACCGGGGTCGGTGGAGATCACCGGCGGGCCACCGATCGCGGCCCCCTCCACAGTCATCGTGTAGAGGCCGGCGTCGCCTCCCACCACGAAGACGTGCTCGAAGCCGGCCCCGTCCGCGACGGCCGCCGGACTCGAGGCGAGGTATCCGCCGAGCGGTGTCCAGCCGTGCCACGATCCCCCATCGAAGCGATCGCGGTACAGACCGCCGTCGCCGCCCCGCCCGTACACGGAGACCCCGGCCGACTCGGCAACGGCGACGGGCGGCGACGAGAGGAACCCGCCGAGGGGCTCGTACGAACCCCACGCTCCCCCCGTCTCATGACGGCGGTACGCGCCGCCGTCACCGCCACGGACCACCACCGAGATCCCTGAGGCGTCCGCGGTCGCGACCGGTCCGCTCGTGAGGTAGCCGCCGAGTCCCTCCCAGTCGCCCCCGCTGACATCGCGTCCGTACAGCGCCTGGTCGCCCCCGGACGCGAACGCGTAGACACCCGACGTGTCGCCGACCATGGACGGCGCCGAGGTCAGGAAGCCCCCGAAGGGTATCCACGGCGACCACTGGCCGCCGAGCAGCCGCCGTGCGTACAGGCCGCCGTCACCACCGCGAACACCGACCCAGAGCCCGGTCGAATCGACGGTCGCACCGGGAAAGAAGTCGACGTACCCGCCCAGCGATTCCCAGCCCTGCCACGTCCCACCGCTCACGCGTCCCACGTACAGGGCGCCGTCGCCCCCGCGCACGAACGTGTAGACGCCCACGTTCCCCGACACACCTGTGGGATCGGCGACCGCGACCGGCTGCGACGTCAGGAAACCGCCCCCGGCACCGCTCGACGATGAACTGCCCGTCGTGCGATACCAGTAGAGCCCGCCATCGCTCTCGCGCACGAAGGTGTACACACCCGAGGGGTCCTGTGGGTCGGTCGCGACGGAAGGGTCCGCGGTCACGATCCCCCCGAGCGCCTGCCACGCGGGATCCGCCGCCGCGGTCGGGGTCGCCGTCAACCGATTGGCTGTCGCGTCGGAAGCGACAGCCACGACGCCAGTGCCGAGTGTCATCGCGATGAGAACCACGAACCCGACGAACCGTTGGCGGCGCGCACGACCCAACCCTGTAAGAGTGGCGCCGGGGGTCATCTGTGCGCTCCCCCGAACGAGCGGGCCATGGTCCCCCGCCCTCCACGTTGCGTGATGCGAGTTCCTGCCTGGGCGAAGCACCTCCGTGAGTGTTTAGCGTCTGGCGGGAGCGACAATGAGGTTCTCGCCGCGGGGCCGGCGAGCACGCAAGGGCGGTCGCGACGAAGCCCCGGCCCAGGACGAGCCTGTGACCAGGGCTTCGGCGGTGGCCGGGACCGGCGTCGATCCGGTGACCCCGCGCCTTTCAGGCGCGCCCGAGGCGAAATCCAGCGCGCACGCTGACCAGCCTCGAAGCGCGAAACCGCAGGTCAATGGCTATTGCGTGTCGGCTCGTGCCGGCTCATGCCGCCTCGTGACCGGAAAAGTTGCTCCGGTGTGGCACGGGTGTGGCACGGGTGTGGCACGAAGGCAGCGCGCAGAACATGGTGTAGCGATCAGAAACGAAACGTTCGTCGCGCGTGAGCCCTGCACAGGCGACTCGTGTTCTGCCGACATTGGTCACGCTCGGACTTGTCGAACGGCGGGAGGCGCCACCGTCGGCCCTGTTCTCGCTCGTCGACGATCACGTCGCAGCCGGCGCAGTGCGCGCCCTCAGTCGAGCGCGCCAGACGGTGCTGGAGCGGCTGACGGACCTCGCGGGGGAGATCACCCCGCAACCGGTCAGCGCGGTCGTCTTCGGCTCGTTTGCGCGTGGCGAAGCTGACGAGTCGAGCGATCTCGACATCCTGCTCGTCCACCCCGAACTCGCTGATGACGAGCGATGGGGCAGCTCCATTGAGGTTTTCCGGACGGCTGCCCATCGCCTGACCGGCAACGTCGTCCAGGTGCTCGAGGTCCCCGAGCGCGAGGCCGGCCGCAGGCTTCGGGGGAAGGGCTCTCTGTGGCTCGACATCGTCCGCGACGGCTTGCTGCTCCACGGGAAGTCCATCGACCAGCTCCGGTCCCATCGAAGTGCCTAGGCAAACGCGTACTCGGGCGGTGTCGGCTCCGCAGGCACGCTCGTATCTCGGCAAGGCCGAGGAGTACCTCTCGGCTGCGGAGCACGAGCTCGGCGCAGGTCGGTCGATCGCGGCCACGAGTCTCGCCGTCCATGCAGTGATCAACGGCGCTGACGCGGTGTGCGGCATGCGGCTTGGCCGCCGCGCGGCCGGCCAAGATCACGACGAAGTCGTCGCGCTGCTCCGCACTGCCGGCCCACCGCAGCGAGCTCTACGCCGCGCTCAGCCGCGGCCGCGACACCAACCACGCCTACGCCATCTGCGAACCCGACACTGAACACGCACACAGTCACCCCGGCGAGCCGCCCACACCAGCCGAGATGCTCGCTCGAATCGCGCAACGGGAACGGCCCGACTGGGCGGCGCACAGCGTCCTGCGCCGAGCGATGAACCACGGCGAAGAACCCGATGTGATGCGAGCCCGCATGCTCGAAGTGCTCCGGACTCTTCAGCGCATGCCCGACGGACCCGAGCGCGATGCCGTCGATACCTACCGCAAACAACTCGCAACTGTCGGCCGAACGATCGAGCAGTCACCAGTACCAGACATCAGGCAACCAGCGCCCTCCCCCGCGCTCGCGCCGCGCCCGCGAGGGTCGAGCATCGAACTCTGACTCGCCGTTTCCAGTTCGCGCCAATCAGTCACGACACGGTGCTCGTCGCTCACGACAGGGTGCTCGCCCGACAGCCAGAGCGATTTCCTCTTTGTTGTCAAGACCTCGTGTTCGTGCTGGTGCGGGCGCGGGAACGCTTCGTCGTGGCTGAGGTCGGTTGGCGGGTTCTAGCGTTGGGTCGGGTCCGGGAGTGGTTCTTCCGAAGCGCCGGTTGTTGGGGTGTGAGACCGGTCACGCTGGATTGCAGAGTCGTCCCCGTTTGCCCTCCCGGGCCCGTTCTCGCAGCGTCGAGGAGCAGTTGGCGGTAGATGGCGTCGCTGATCCGACGCTTCAGTGCGCGGACGGCTTCTCGTTTCGTTTTGCCTTCCGCGACTTTGCGGTCGAAGAACGCACGGCCCGGTGAATGCGTGAAGCGGATCTGGGTGATCGCGGCGATGTGGATCGCATGATTCAGTTGACGGTTCCCACGTCGCGACAACCGATGGGTGATCCGACCACCGGAAGACACCTCGATGGGGGCGGTGCCGGTGTAGGCGGCGAAGTGATCACGGTGCCGGAACCGGGTGACGTCACCCGTGTAGCCGATCACCATCGCCGCGACGACTGGTCCCACTCCGAAGAGGTCGGTCAGGCTGGTGCCCGACTCGGTGACCGCCGCCGCGATGCGAGCTTTAGAGGTGCGCATCTGGTCGTCGAAGCGACGCAGGTCCTCGAGATGCTCGAGCGCCAGGGCGTGGCGGGCCCGTTCGACTGGCGTCATCGCCTTCGCCGAGGCGAGCAGACGTGCGGCGCTGCGAGCGTTGATTTCTTTGGGGATCCCGCCCGGAACGAGCTCGGCCAAGAGGGCGTGCAGCCGACAGGCGGTCCGGTTCCGGGCCCGCCCGAGATCGTTGTTGCGCTTCGCGTAGAGGCGCAACACGCCGGCGTGGTCGTCCCGGCCCACGTGTGCCAGGCGCGGGGCGCGCAGCCCGGCGACCGCCACCGACAACGCGTCGTTGGTGTCGTTCTTGTTCGAACGACCCGAACCCAGCACCCGCACTCGTGCCGCCAACGTCGCGGGCACGTCCACCACCCGCTCACCGGCTGCCACGAGCTGGCGAGCGAGGAGATAGCCAAGCCCGCCGGCGGACTCGATCGCCCACGTTCGTTGATCGAACCGTGCCGCCCACCGCAACAACTCGCTGACCTGACGGGCCGTCGCTCGCACCGTCACGGCCGCGAGTTCCACCTCGTCGCCGTCGATCGCGACCGCGGTGTGCGACCCCTTGTGCGGATCGACACCGATCATCACCACCACTCAGCACCTCCCGAATCGCTCCGTTGATGAGAGGCCAGTGCGGGCACTCCTGATTTCACGCTCGAACTGCCGCACCTCTTTTGAACCACGCCCCAGCGAGATCCCGGCGGGTCAGCACCTCGTTAGAAAACCAGTCGGCGTGACCGACGGCAGGCAGTTAGAGAACCAACCCGCCGAGACCCCCGACGCTACGGAACCCCGCAGCGTCCACCGCGGACACTCAATCAGGCAGTTATGGCGTGGTCGGCGTCAGGCGATGACGCTGAAGAGCTTCCAGGCGCCGGGCACACCTTTGAGTTCGTATTCACCTCGGTCGTCGAAGGTGAAGTCCGAACCGGCGAGAAGGTCGGCGACGGTTCGCGACACGAGAATCTCCCCTGGGGCCGCGAGAGACTCCACGCGTTGGCCGATGTGCACCGCGAGCCCGGACACGTCGTTGTCTCGCAGTTCGATTTCGCCGGTGTGGAGGCCGGCGCGTATCTCCACGCCGAGCGCCTGTACCGCGTCGCGGATCGCGCAGGTGCAACGGATCGCGCGTGCGGGTCCATCGAAGGTTGCGAGCACACCGTCGCCGGTGGACTTCACGGTACGGCCTCGGAACCGTTCAACCTCCTCCCGGATTAGTGCGTCGTGAGTCGTGAGGAGCTCACGCCACCGTCTGTCTCCCATCTGCGCGGCTTGGGGTGTTGAGTCGACCAGATCCGTGAAGAGGACAGTGGCGAGCACCCGATCGCTTTCCGGTGGCGCGAGGTGGCCCGTCAGGAATTCTTCGATGGCGTCGAGTATGGCTCCGGCATCGCCCACGAACGGCAGAGTGTCCACGCCGGGCACCTCGACGTACTTGGCTGTGGCGATGTGGTCGGCGAGGTAGCGGGTCTGGTCGGAGAATGGACGGTCTTTGCGATTGACGACGAGGGTCGGCGCTCGGACCGAGCCGAGCACGTCGCGCAGGTCGTACTCAAACGCGTCGTGGAACCTCCACAGTCGATCGTCGGGCGCGGAGGCGAGCCGCTCGGCGCGCTCGGAACCACCGACGAAACCGTGTGTCCTCGACCAGGCTCGGAGCCAACGTGTCGAACCGCGTATGGCTAGTACCAGCCTCATACGCGGATTCAATCAACTGCGTGATTGCTTCGTCAGGAATTCCCTCCGGGTAGTCGTCGTCGCGCCGCAGGCGTGCAGTCGCATTCACCAAGACGATCGCCGTCGTGCGCTCTGGATACGTCGCGGCGAACAACGGACCGATCGGAACCCCCAAACACAAAACGGTGACTCGTTCGCAACCGACCTCGTCGATCACCGCCACCATGTCATCGAGCACCGTCTCGAGGAGGCTCCCCTCAGCACGGGTAGCCGAATCCGATGCGCCGACGCCTCGCGTGTCGAACCAGATATGGCGACAGAACGACGACAACCGATTCAAGAAGTGAGCCAACCTCGGCTCATCCCACATCAAATCGATCGGGAACAAAGGCATCCGGGTTACCAGGACGTCAATCAGACCGTCACCAACCACTTGGTAGGCGACATGGCCCCCATCCGCCGTCGTCGCATATCGAGTCTCGGGCACATCGCCCACGCCGGTAGCACAGCATCACCGAAGGCCCTGACGCAACCAACGCCCAGCTTCTAAGGAGAGCACAGAATGCCGGCTCTGGCGCACTTACGCGCCACGCACCCAACGACGGCCTCGCCCGAGAGCGTCAGTCAGAGAGGTGCGTCTCGGTAGCGCCGAACGGCAGCTCTGGCGCGCTGGATCGCCGGTCTCGCGCAATGCACACACTTCCAGGAAGCTCACATAGAAGATTTGAGACGAACGGACCGAGCAACCGCCTGGGCCCTATTGGCGATTGGAGAGGAACGCGGCGAAGGTTGGCCGAGGACCGCCGTCGGTGGCACGATGCGTGGTCATGGATGCGAAGCGGATCGCGGCATTTCCGGACTTCGCCAATCTCCCTGCTGAGGAGCTCAACGAGCTCGCGGGCGCGATGACTGAGGTCGAGGTCGAGGCAGGTGCCACAGTCATCCATGTCGACGACTACGGATCGGCCATCTACCTCATTGAAGCGGGACGAGCCGATGTCCTGAACGATGGTGGCGACGCGATCACAGGTCTGGGCCCTGGCGACATGTTTGGCGAGATGGGACTCCTCCTGACAAGACAGCGGACGGCCACGGTCGTGGCGCGTACGCCGATGCGGCTTCTTTCGCTTTCAGGTCAGGACTTCGACGGAATCCGACCACGTGTACCTCAGGTTGAACGCTCCCTGCGCCGACTCGGTCTTAAGCGCGTGGGCCAGTAGAAGCACGGGCCCTATGGTGGCCGAGGTTGGCCACGAGCGCGTAATGCCCGCTCGGGCGCATTTACGCGGGCCGCGGGTCAGCCACCGAGCCGCTTGAAGGCGTCGTCGAGTTCGAGATACGCGGCAGAGCCGAGCCAGAGATGGTGTTCCGGGTAGACGCCGCCACCGCGGTGGTCTCGACGCCAGTCCGGGTCATAGAAGGACTCGGTCACCGTCACGAGATGCCGCCGTGCGACGTCGCGCTCGACTGCCACCTGCGCGGCGAGCTCGTCGCTGTTCGTGGGCGCTTCGACCGTCACGTTCTCGAGCCGGCCGGCCGCCAACCCGTCGAGCACGCGTTGATCTCGACCATCGGCGGCGCTCCAAAAGCGCACCGCGGAACGATCGAGTGGTTCCACACCGGCCACTCCGCCGGACGCCACCACCACGACACAGGCAACTTCGGGAGGCGCAACATCTCAGCCAGTGCCTCCAGGCGCGCCGGGCGCGCCATCCACGGCACGACCTCGGGTGGCTCTGCGACGACCAACGCCAGCTCGATCGTCTCGATCAGGGCATCACTCTCGAGGAGGCCGCCGGAGACGTACGCGCCGATCACGGTGACCTCGGACCACTGGACCGCGCGATCAAGCCCCTCAGCAATGTCGCTGAGCCGGCTCATCGCCGTCGAGCGCTTCATCGCCGCATCCTCGCGCGACGGGCCACGGACGCGCGCCGCGCGTAAATGCGCCAGAGCGGGCAACGAGTATTGGGTGGTGGGTGCTCGGGGCGGGTCTGACTCAAATGCACGGGCTGGCGCCTGGTCCTGCCGGGTTGTCCTGAGATTGATCTGTCGACCCGTCTTGGGTGCCTACCCGACACCTACCGGTCGGGCGGAGTGACCTACTAGGAGCCTGTCGTAGAGGCTCGTCGTTGTCTTGTCCGCCGTCCCGGCAGGGCGGGTGTCTTCCCTATCGGTTGACGCAGGGAGAAGACACGAACATGGGAACACAGATCACGGGTGGCGTCGACACCCATCTCGAGGTGCACGTCGCTGCCGCGCTCGATGAGCACGGCGGATTATTGGGGAGTGCGTCGTTCGCGACGACACCGGCTGGCTATCGGGAGCTCGTCGAGTGGTTGGCGTCGCTGGGTGCGGTGGTGTTGGTCGGGGTCGAAGGCACCGGCAGTTACGGCGCCGGACTGACCCGCTCGCTCCAAGGTCTGGGGATCGTGGTGGTGGAGGTCGATCGACCGAACCGTCAACGCCGACGCCGGGCGGGCAAGTCCGATACCCACGACGCCATCAGCGCGGCGCGGGCCGCGTTCGCGGGTGATGCGCTCGGGGCGCCGAAGCACCGCGATGGCATCGTCGAGGCGATCCGGGTGCTACGTCTGGCCCGCAGCAGCGCCAAGCGAGACCGCACCCGGGCGTTGAACCAGATGCGAGCGTTGGTCACCACCGCTCCCGACGAGCTGCGCGCCCAGTTGCGTGCTCTGACCATCCCCAGATTGGTGCGCGCGGCCGCCGGGTTCCGCCCCGCGGGACGCACCGATGTCATGAACGCGAATCGTGTCGCGCTCAAGACCCTCGCCCGGCGGATCCTCGAACTCGACGACGAGATCGTCACGCTCGACGAGCTCCTCACCCCACTCGTGACCCAAGCCGCGCCCGAGCTGGTCGAACGC
Source organism: uncultured Actinomycetes bacterium (assembly GCA_963819475.1). Taxonomy (GTDB): domain Bacteria; phylum Actinomycetota; class Acidimicrobiia; order IMCC26256; family DASPTH01; genus DASUAS01. The sequence goes on along the minus strand of CAWFWE010000004.1, from coordinate 211,239 downwards.
GTCGGGGTCGGCACCGACACCGCCGGCGCGCTCCTCGTCGCCGCAGGCGAGAACACCAGCCGGATAAGCAACGAACGATCCTTCGCCCGGCTCTGCGGAGCCTCGCCCCTCGACGCCTCGAGCGGCAAACAACAACGGCATCGCGTCAACCGCGGCGGCGATCGTCAAGCCAACAGTGCCCTGTGGCGGATCGTGATCACTCGCCTCTCCTACGACCCTCCAACACGTCAATACCTCCAGCGCCGCTGCGCCGAGGGCAAGACCAAAACCGAAGCCATCCGCTGCCTCAAGCGCTACGTCGCACGCGAGCTCTACACCTGCCTCCCGCAAGAAACACTGGCTTGACAGCACCTAGGAGCATCAATCTGGCGCGGTGACAACTCGATCTCTGAGTGAGCCCTACTTGCCTGCTCGACACTTCGCCTCGGCAGCGCGGAACATGGAGCGCCCGGAGGGCACCTCGAGCACTTCACCGTCACCCCAGACGGGCAGGTCACGGTGGGCTTCGAACGGGCCGAATGCGAACCGGATCATCCACCAAGGCGAATCACTGCGAACGCAAACGGCACGACACGGCGAGGGCCGCTCCTCGAGCTCGAAGCCGTCGATCGAAGCTTCGCGGCGTGCTTCGTCGTCGGTCATTCCGCAATCGTGTCGCGAGGGTGTGACGCCGTCGAGAGATAGTCGTCTACCTGGTCGCGGAGCTCAACGACGACGAACGCGCCCTGGTCCTCGCCGGCCTCTTCGGAACTACGGATCACCCATGTTGAGGACGACGTGCTGTGGGCCGAGATCGCCGCCGTTAGCCGAGAAGCTCGGAGGGGACGTGGGAGCGATGTTCTTCGGCGCGGTGCCGAGGGCGCTCGAGAACCAGGCGTCGTCGCTCGGCTCGAAGTCGTAGAGCACATCGACCGACACCGGTCCGCTGCAGTGCGGGCACCGGAGCGGGGGCCTTCGGCCGACTCGCCGACGAACGGCTCTGACCGGGATCACCTCGAAGGAGCCGCAGTCAGGACAGCTGAACTCAAACACCGTCATGCGCAAACCTGCTCGACTCGTCGAGCTCCGAAACGGGGACCTCAAACGTGAACGGACGGACGGTTGTGGCGCGCCTTTTGGTTGTTCCAGTCACGTGAACCCCCCAAGCTTGGAGACGACGGTTTGGTGATGGCGCGAAACGTCATCGTTTCCGCTGCACGGTGATGGTGCCGGTGAGGTCTCTCGCTTCTGAGAAGTCAGCGGCATCTCTCAAATGCCACGCGGGGCTCTCGGGGACGAGAACACCGCCCTCGGACGCGCAATGCAGTCGGAAGACGCGCTTCTTGTCGTGCGTGCGGCCGATTCGTGGAGCCCAAAAGAGCCTGTCGCCCGCCGTCGAAGGGATCTCCACGGAGTGAAGAATCCCGCGGGGCGTGCGAGTGCGAGATCTAGACAAGCGCACGTCGGCAAAGTCAGCCTTCGCCACACACATCCTCAACCCGGTGTCAAGGGGATCCGGCGCGTGTCCGCAGGCTCTTCGGCATCTAACGACGTAGCACTGTCGTCTTCACAGCCTGGCGCAACAAGCTCAGAGAGTCCACATGCACACAGGTGACTCACGGGTCCACCGAGCTCGCCCCCTGCGAAGGCCGAGCGGTCAAGGTGCGTGCCTTCTCGAATCTCGCGGACGCCAAAGCTGCCGTTCTGTCCGCGACGAAGCCCCGGCCGAAGCCGGGGCCCGTCCGACGAATGGTCCTTCGGAGAACCGGGCGCTTACCGAGGCACGTCCACGTAGGTGGAACTCTGCCACCCGAGGATTGGCGAATCCGCCCCGCCCAGCTCGGCCAGGAGCTCTGCACCGCCGTTCGCAAAGAACGAGTCGGTGACGATGCCATACGAGGTGAAATCCTCAGCATCCCAGGTGCTCACCATGGAACCCGATGCTTCACCCGCGGTCAGTCCCACGACGAGGCGGATGTTCTTGGCCCCAGCTTTCTCGAGCATCTCGTCCGCCCGAGCGGTCATCGCCAAGTAGTCGTCGTAACGCCCTGGCTTGACCTGCAAAATCGTGACGCTCATGACTGCCATGGAACCCCCCTCGGTTCAAGGCTCTGCTGTCCCACTGGAAAGGCTTCCACCCACGCGCTCAGGGCACAAGGAGCAAATCTCCTACCCGCGCGCGCTGAGGACGAGGCCCCAACCGAAGCCGGGCCGCGTATCTGCTGATCTCGATGTGGGACTGGTTCGTGTGGAACGCTGGAGCAGCAAACGTCGGTACCGAGTTTCTCGCCTCTCCAGCGAGTTTCCATCTCGGGCTCGTGCAGTTGAACTGTGTGGCACCCGTCGCCGCGTGTCACCAGTTCGTCGGACGCATGGTCGAGCGCGGACGGGGTGGAGTTGTGCTCGTTGGCTCGATGGCCGGAATGGCCGGCTGCGCGTTGACGGTCGTCCACTCGGCGTCTACACTTCCAGCCGAGCTTGGCGCGATCCGTAGGGTTCGGGCCGGTTCCTTCACCTCCGTAGGGTGCCTTGTGCAACGAGCCGTCCAACGCGACGTCGCCGAGATCGAGACCGATGATCCGATCGAACGCCGCGAGTGCTTCAGTGACGAGATCGTCGAACACGCCGGCGTTGATCCACTCGTCGCGCCGGGCCCGCAACGTCGTGTCCGACACTGCAAAGTCGAGGATCGCTTCGATATCGACCCACGACGCGCCGGTCACCAAACGGATCAAGATCCCTCGGAAACAGAGCTGGTTCGAGACGCGCTGTCGGTGACAGCCCAAAGGATGCTCGTCGGCCGGCACCGGCAACAGCGGCTCGATCGCCGCCCAGACTGCATCCGACACTTCCGGCTCCAACGCGCGCATGATGACGGAGTCCTCCACCTGGTCGTCCGGGCTTGGGCAGCACCCCGATCATCTCGGGGCCAACCCGGCGACCGGTGGATGGTCACCGACTCGACGCCTATCCGCGCGAGTCCTAAGGCGTTCGAGCAAGTCTTCGCCGAAGGATTGTGGTCGGAGCTACAGGCACACGGCGTCGACGTGCTTGCGGTGGTCCCAGGAGCTACTGCGACCCCTGCGATGTTGCGCAGCGGTGATCGTCGAGGAGCAGTTCCGCGCGATGGCGTCGGATGACCTTGCGCTGGGAGGTCTTGCCCATCTTCCGGACGGACCCGTTTGGGTCCCCGGTGAAGCGAACCAGACGGGTTTCGAATGCGTGCGATTACTCACTCGACGCGAAGCCGTCGCGACGATGTCTAACGCCGCACGCGCAAACTGGGGCTTGGTTCAGTAGCGCATATCTGCCGCTCGGCGTCCCCGCTGGTCGGGCATTCTGTGCGAACGGGCGCTCTGGCGGAGACCCGTCGCGCATCAGTGGGTGCGCTCAGTTACTGGTCTCGATCAGATGGCGGCTTGGCTTGCTCCTGGGCGGCATCGCGATCCCGTTCAGCCCGCGCCGCGCGCTCATGGGCCTCGTCCAGGTCGCGCCGAGCCTCGGCGTGACGCTTCTCGCGGTCGCGCATTGACAGTGTCACCAACAGCACCACGAGCACGACCGCGATCGCGACCACGATGACGACCACTCCGGTGCCGACCGCGAGCATGGTGACAAGGGCGGTACTCAAATCCCTGTCTCCTTCCTCGATGACGGAAACGGTCCGTGGACGCTCGCCCGCCTTCAGCCGTTCTCAGGCTCGGTCTTGGTCACGGCGCTATGGGTACGCGTTGTTCGCGTCATGGCCGAGGAGTGCTGCCGTGAGACCAATGACAATGAGGAGCAGCACCAGGATCAAGAGCCACCGCTGCCGGACCCACACGAACCGCTCGTGCACACCCCAAAGGGTAGCCCTCTGTCAGTACGCCTCGCTCCCACAGCGAAGCCCGAAGACCCATACAGAACCGGCGCTCTGTCGTCTTACCCCAAGGACCAATCGGCAGGTGGCGACCGCGCCAGAGCTGCCGCTCGGTCGCGGTCGCCGGACGATCCGACACGCCCCGGAACCAGCCGAGACGGGGCGACACTGCGAGAAAAGTGGCACGGTGTGGCACGTGTGTGGCACGACGGCCGCCTCGCGACGAGGCCCTGGCCCAGCGCAACGCTGTGACCAGGGCCTTTTCTGTGGCCGGGACCGGCGTCGATCCGGTGACCCCGCGCTTTTCAGGCGCGTGCTCTGCCGACTGAGCTACCCGGCCTCGCGAAGACCGCCACGAGAGCGACGGTCTTCCGCGGTCCTGACGGGATTTGAACCCGCGGCCTCCGCCTTGACAGGGCGGCGTGCACTCCAAACTGCACCACAGGACCAGATGAGCCGGCGCCAGTTGTGTCGCGTGCGGCGCCGACGTGCCCCCAGGGGAGTTCGAATCCCCGTTACCGCCTTGAAAGGGCGGCGTCCTGGGCCACTAGACGATGGGGGCTCGGCCTCACCTGAGGCAGCGCATCGTAGCAGGACGGCCTCAGGCCTCCCGACCCGATGTCCCGCCGAACGGACGGTTCTCCACCCGGCGACAGCCGCTCCCGGCGCAGCGCCGCAGCTGCGAGAGCCGGTGGGCCAGCGCCCGTTCCAACTCCGGCTCGGTTCCGGCCCGGTTCACGATCTCGTCGGGGTCGACGCGAAGGTCGTAGAGCTCGCGGTCGCCGTTGGCGTACTCCACGTAGAGCAGGTGGCCGGTGCGGAGGGCGTCGTAGTCGGGGATCTCGGCGGCGCGGTTCACGAGCATGGTGTCGCGGATCTCGCGGTGACGGAGCCGGTGCGCCATCGCCTCGTCGGGGTCGGGCGGCTCGAGGGTCGAGTTCTTCGCCGGGGCGCGGGCCGGTTGGCTCACGTCCGCCTCGACCCGGTGCTCGACCAGGTACGCGGTGCGCCAGCGTGACGGGTGCGCCCCGCGCAAGAGCGGGACGAGCGACCGTCCGTCGGTGAACGACGGCGCCCGCACGCCCGCCATCGCCTCGAAGGTGGGTGCGAGGTCGGTGTTGCCGGCCAGCTGGGTCGCGTGCGCGCCCGACCGCACGCCCGGCCCGCGAACGAGCAAGGGGACGTGGATGTCCGGCTCGTACGCCGTCTGCTTCCCCGCCGGCATGCGGTGCTGGCCGAGGTGGAAGCCGTTGTCCGACGCGAACACGATGTAGGTGTTGTCGAGCTGCTTGGTGGCCCGGAGGGTGCGCACGAGCCGTGCCACGCCCCGGTCGACGGCTTGCAACGAACGGATGCGCATGCGGTAGAGGTCGTCGATCGCAGCGGTCTCGGGCAGTGTGAACTGGGGCAGGTCGCGCACGAAGCGAGGCATGCGGCTCACGTCGGCCTGGTCGAAGCTGGGCGTGCGCGGTGCCTGCGCGAGCGGGAACTTGCCGACGTCCGCAGGTGCCGGCGTCGCGGGCTGGTGTGGCGCGTACACGGGGAGGTAGGCGAAGAACGGCTGGTGGGCGTGCGCCGCGCCGCGGATGAACCGGTCGGTGAGGCGGACGTACACGTTGGTGCCGTAGTCGCGGGGCCGGTGCCGATGCGCGCGGTAGGTCTGGTTCTGGTTCAGCACGTAGTGGTACTCGGAGTACGGGTTGCCGTAGACCGCGCTCGCCCAGTTGTCCCACCCGGGGGGCACGTAGTCGGGCCGGGCTCCGTTCGGGTAGCCGTTGAGGTACTTGCCGGTCAGCGATGTCGTGTAGCCCGCGCCGTGCAGACGGGTCGCCACCGTGTCCTGCTCGATGCCGTTGGCGTACGCCCGCTCGAAGCCGCCGTTGTCACCGCCGTTCGACCACACGCCGGTGTTGTGCGCGTACTGCCCCCGGAGGGTCGTGGTCCGCGAGGGGCAACACAGCGAATTGCTCACGAAGTAGTCGTCGAAGGTCGTGCCGTCGGCGCCGAGCAGCGCCCGGGTGCGCGGGAGGTAGCGCATCTCGGCCATGTCCAGGTCGTCGGCGAGCACGAACAGGATGTTGGGTCGCTTCCGGGTCGCGCCCGCCGCGACCGCCCCGGCCGCCGGCGCGATGCCGGGTCCGGCGACCGCGAGCGTGGTCGCGGCCAGGAGGAGCACGGTGCACAGCGTGTGTCGACGACCGCTGGGCACGGGGGCGTTCTACCGCTTCCCGGATGAGAAGCAGATGATTGCCAGATGCGAAACCGCCGCGCTCGGTACCTCATCCGGTCCCGGGCCGGCGACGAACCCTTCCCCGCGACAGCCGGTCGCGCGGGCGAGGTGCCGCAGGGTGGTCCAACGGGAGCAGATGGCTCGGTCGAGGCATCACGACACGCAGAGTGAGGGAGCCGCCGAGCCGTACGTCGACCTCCCGACGCGGACCGCGCCCGCGCGCGCCGCGGTCCTGGTCCTGCACGGCGGGAAGGCGGAGAGCCGGCGCCCGGTCGAGCCCCATCAGTTGACCGTTCGCCGCGTGCAGCCGTTCGTGCGCTCCATCTCGTCGCTCGGCGGCGACCTCGCCGTCGGTCAGATCCGCTTCCGGTACCGCGGCTGGAACGGTGCCGCCGCCGATCCCGTGGCCGACGTCGAGTTCGCGCTCGCGGCGATCGGTGAGCGCTACGGTCCGGTGCCGGTCGTGCTGGTCGGGCACTCCATGGGCGGGCGCGCCGCGCTGCGCGCCGCCGGGCATCCCCGCGTCCGCGGTGTCGTCGCGCTCGCGCCGTGGTTGCCCGACACCGAACCGGTGGAGCAGCTCGCGGGGCGCGATCTCGTGGTGCTCCACGGGACGCGCGACCTGACCACGAGCCCGCGGGCGTCGACGCGCTTCGTCGCCCGGGCGGCACCGCTCACCCGGCACACCGCATGCGTGCAGGTGCCGTGGAGCGGCCACGGGATGCTGCTGCGGGCGGGGCTCTGGCACCACCTCACTGCCGAGTTCGTGAGCGCCGTCGTCGACGACGCGCCCTTCACCGATCCGCTCGCCGATGCGCGCGCCGCCCGGTGCAGCGACTGCACCCCGGAGGCGGCCGCGTGAGCGACCGGGCGTCTGCCCGCGGGCAGTCGCGCGGCCTCTAACCCGCGTCGAGCGGTCCGGCCGGGCGTGCGCCGGTCGCGATGCCCTGCTGCTGGGTGACCACGCCGTCGGCCGCGGTCATCCGGAAGCCCCCGGGCGGCCGGGTGAGGCGTGGTGCGCCGCCCGGCAGGTCGGTGACGAACTGCTCGGGGCGGTACGCGAGCTCGTCGAGTGCGAAGACGACCACGTCGCCGGCGAGCCCGGGGCGCAGCGTGCCGCGGTCGCGGATGCCGAAGGCGTCGGCGATGCGCGCGGTGAGCTGGTGCACCGCGCCCTCGACCGTCAGCTCACCGCGGTCGCGCACGTGCTCGGTGAGCAGCAGCGTGGAGTCGCCGGCCCCGCACATCATCTGTAGGTGCGCGCCGGCGTCGCTCGCACCCACCACGGTCGTCGGGTCGAGGATGAGCGCGGACACCTTCCCCGCGTCGTTGTTCGACAGTGCTTCCGCCACCATGCCCGGCGTGAGGTCGTGCTCGAGCACCCAGTCGGCGAGCACGTCCGACGGGTGGCCGCCGCGCGCCGCGACCACGTCGGCGAGCGTGCCGCCGAGGAAGCGCTCCTCGCCGTCGCGCACCGACGTGAGGCGTACGCGGTCGAGGCGCGAGACCGGGAAGATGGTGAACCCGTTGCCGACGCGGTCCCAGTCGGCGCGGGCCTGCGTCCGCCACTCGGGGTCGACGAGCGTGTGCCGCTTCTCGTCGGGCGTCTGCGTGATCAGCCTCCCCCACGCGGGCACGGCCACGAACGCCGGGGTCTGGTCGAAGCTGACGTTGAGGTTGAACGGCCGCGGCGAGACCTGCGCGAACACGCGACAGCCGTCGGCATGGAGCCGGTGCGCCTGCTCGATGATGCGCTCGGCGCGCGACGGGTCGCGGCTGTTCTCGGCGAGCTGGTTCCAGGTGCACGCCACGCCGGCGGCGCCGCACCAACGCGCCACCCGGTCGATGTCGACCAGCTGGCGATCGATCTCCTTGATCCACGGGAGGAACTCGAGGACACGCGCGTGCCCGGCGCGCGGCCGAGCACCTCGATGAGCGCGCGCAGCTCGTCGTCGTCGGCGGCGCGGCTCGGCACCGCGTGCCCGTGCCGGTCCTGGTCGATGAACGACGTCGAGAGGCCGAGGGCGCCGGCCGCGAGCGAGTCGGCGAGCACCGCCGCCATCCGGTCGCGCTCCTCGGGCTTGGCCGCGCGGTCCCATGCCTCGTCGCCCATCACGTAGACGCGCAGGTTCGAATGGCCGAGGAGCGGCGCGACGTGTACCGCGGTGCCGTGCGCCCGCAGGGCGTCGCGCCACTCGGCGTACGACTCCCAGCTCCACGGGATCCCGGTCGCGAACGCGTCGACCGGGATGTCCTCGATGAATCCGAACACGTCGCTGGCGGCCACGCGGTCGGCGGCGCGCACGGGCGTGAGCGACAGCGAGCAGTTGCCGGTGACGACCGTGGTCACGCCGTGCTGCGGCATCGGGTCGACCAGCGGGTCCCACCACACCGACGGGTCGTAGTGCGTGTGGCAGTCGATGAAGCCGGGCGCGACGTACGCGCCGTCGGCGTCGACGACCGCCTCGCCGTCGGGTGCGAGCCCGGGCGCGACCTCGGCGACCAAGCCGTCGCGGATGCGGACGTCCGCGGCGCGCGGTGGTGCACCCGTCCCGTCGACCAGCGTGCCGCCCCGGACCAGCAGGTTCCCCCTCACGGGGACGACGCTATCCCGTGGCGAGCGAGAGCTCGGCGGCCCGCAGCCGGCGCCCGAGGTCGCGCGCCAGGGCGCGGGCGAACGTCGGTGCGTCCACCAGCAGGCGGTCGAGGTCGGCGGCGTCGATCTGCCACGCGGTGAGCGGCGTGCGCGCCTCGACCCGGCAGCGGTACGGATGACGGCCCAGCACGTCGACGTCGCCGACGATGGCCCCGGCGGCGATCTCGCCCACCGGCTGGCCCCGCACGATGACCTCGGCCTGCCCACCGGTCAGCACGAAGGCGGCGGTGGCGACCGATCCCTGGTCGAACAGGCACTCGCCCGACTGCAGCTCGCGGAGCCGGGCCACCGCCCGTAACCGCGCGTGATCGGCCACCGAGAAGTTGCCCAGGAAGTCGGCCGGCTGCGCGCGGCTCCGGCTCCGGGCCCGTCTGGTCCTCCCCTGACCGGTGAAGAGCTCCACCGTCATGCCACCACCTCCCTCTCAGGCCCCCACCCGATGTTGAACTAGAACGCTCTACATAGTCTGTATAGCACTCTACATACTTTGGTGCTACCCTTTTCTCGTGACCACTGCCGCCGACGCTCGCGACACCCGCGACCGCATCCTCGACGCGACGAACCGTCTCCTGCGTCGTCAGGGCTATACGGCCACCGGCATCAAACAGATTGTGGCCGAGGGCGATGCGCCGCTCGGCTCCGTGTACCACTACTTCCCGGGCGGCAAGGAGCAGATCGCCGTCGAGGCCCTGGCCCGGGCGGGCGAGCGGATCCGGATGGCGATCGCGTCGCTGGCCGACGCCCCCGATGTGCCCGCGACCGTCAACGCCTTCTTCGTGGTCAACGCGGAGCGGCTGCGCGACTCCGACTACGAGCGCGGCTGCCCGATCGCGACCGTCGCGCTCGAGACGTCGAGCGACATCGAGCGCATCCGCCAGGTGTGCGAGGACGTGTTCAACGGCTGGCAAGCCACGCTGGCGCACGTCTTCACCGAGGCCGGCATCCCCGAGGCCGACGCGTCCTCGCTCGCCACCTTCGTGCTGTCGAGCTACGAGGGCGCGCTCACCATGAGCCGTGCCCTGCGCGACATCCAGCCGATGCTCACCAGCGGCGCCGCGGTCGCGTCGGTGCTGCACGCGCACCTCGGCGACGCACCCCGCGCCGGGTAGACCACGCCGACCGAAGACCCGCGGCGAGACTCCGCGCTCGTGTTCGAAGCGGGGCTCTGGGCAGCACTCGGGCAATCGGCGCTGATCGTCGGCGCGTTGCTCGTCGCCCGCTACCCGAAGCTCACCGAGCCGCAGTGGCTGGGGCTGGTCATGGCGTTCGGCGCCGGCGCGCTCATCAGCGCGGTGACCACCGACCTCGTGGCGGAGGCGTACGCGGAGGCCGGCCGCGCGCCCGCCGGTGTCGGCCTGCTCGTCGGTGCGGGTGGCTACTACCTCCTGACCCGCTGGCTCGACCGGCGCGCCGAGCGGGAGGATCCGGAGGAACCAGTGGGGGAGGCCGAGGACACCGCCGGGCCGACGGCGCGACCCGCGGCGGCCGACGCCACCACGGCCCGCAACCTGACCGTCGGCATGGTCCTCGACGGCATCCCCGAGTCGATCGCGGTCGGGCTCACCCTGCTCGGCGGCGCCAGCGTCTCGTTCGCGCTGGTGGGTGCGGTGTTCCTGTCGAACCTGCCCGAAGCGATCGGCGTCGCCGCCGCCCTGCTGGCGGGCGGCATACCGCTGCGAAAGGTCCTCGTCAGGTTCGGGGCCATCGTCGCGGTCGGGTTCGTCGCCGGATTCGTCGGCTACGCGCTGCTGAAGCCGACCAACGCCGACGCCATCGCGATCATCCAGTCGATCGCCGCCGGTGCCATGGTCGTCGTCGTCGTCAACGAGATGGTGCCCATCGCGGTGCGCGGCGCCGGCCGGCACGCGGGGCTCGCGGCGGCGGCCGGATTTGCCGTCGCCGCGTTCCTGTCCACGATCAACTCGTAGCAAATGACGCGCTCGGCGACGGGCGTAGCCTTCACATCGTCGACGAGTTCGCGTCCTACGACTGGTGTTCCCGTTCGGCCGCCACCTTTTCTGCCCAAGGTCGCGACCACGGTGCGGCTGGAGAGCGTGGGGGCCGTCGCCATGACCGGGCGGCACCGTCACGTCGGCTACCTCCTGCACGACGGCGTGCTCTACGAGCCCGACCAGCGCGCCCGCCTCCGGCGCGCCCTGAGCTTTACGGCTACCGCGTCGTCTGATCTCGCGGTGCATGCACCGCCGTGAGCGGGCAGACTGGTGTGATGGACCTCGACACCAGAACGTGGTTGCAGGAACGGATCGACGGCCGGCTCGCGGCAGGCGTGGCGATCGCATGGTTCGTGCTCCTGCAGGTCGCCATGGCCCTCGAGCCGGTGACCCACCAGCCCGAACCTTCCTACGGCATCGCGCTGGAGCTCGTCATGTGGCTGCTGCTGGCCACGATGATCGCCGGTCTGGTTATGCAACGCCGGTGGGGACTCGTGTCGTCACTCGGTGCCGCGGCGTTCCTCACCGCGCTCTCGGTCGCGTGCCCGGTGTCGGGCCACCACCCGTTCGGCGCGTGGTGGTTCGGCCAGATGGCCTGCGTGTTGGCGCTCGACGCCATCAGCGTGGTTGCGATCCGGTGGTCGGGAGGGTTGCCGGAGTCGTTGGCGCGCTTCGGCGACCGCACCCCCGCCGAGCACACTTCCGACGTCGACCTCGTGGACGCCGATCACACGACGTGACGCAGCTTCTCGGGGTTGAGCTGCCCGAAGATGCGGAGCACGCGTCCGTCGGGCGCGAACGAGAACGAGAGCACGAGACCCGGCCGGTCGTCGAGGCGGAACACGACCCCGGGCTCCCCGTTCACGTGCACGAGACGCATGTCGGCCTCGCTCGGGATGCGGTGCGCCAGGTTCACGATGAGGCGTGCCACGCGATCGGGGCCGATCACCGGCCGCCGCGCTGCGTGCTGGGCGGCGCCGCCGTCGGAGAGCAGCACGACGTCGGGTGCGAGCAGCGTCATCACCTGCTCGACGTCGCCGCTGGCGACCGTGGCCAGGAGCGCGCCCACCAGCTCCTGCTCCTCCTGGGCGCGCGGCCGGCGCAGCTCGAGTTGTCCGTCCTGCAACCTTCGGCGGGTGCGGCTGGCGAGCTGCCGGCACGCCGCCGGTGACGAGTCGACCATCGCCGCCACCTCGTCGAACGGGTACCCGAACACGTCGTGGAGCAGCAGCACCGCGCGCTCGACGGGGGAGACCTCGTCGAGCAGCACGAGGAACGCGAGGGTGAGCGAGTCGGCCAGCTCGGCCGCGACCTCGGGCTGGGTCTCGGTGGCGTCGTCGACCACCAACGGCTCGGGCAGGTAGGGCCCGACGTAGGTCTCCTTCCGGTGGTGCGCCGAGCGCAACCGGTCGATGGCGAGGCGGGTGACGGTGCGCACGAGGAACGCCTCCGGGTTGTCGACCTGCCCGCGGTCGACGGCCTGCCAGCGCAACCACGCGTCCTGGCAGGCGTCCTCGGCGTCGCCGACGCTGCCGGTCATCCGGTAGGCGATGCCGAACAGCCGCGGCCGCAGGGCCTCGAATTCCTCGGTGCCGGCGTCGGGCGCGTTCATGCCGCCACCATTGCCGGCGCCGTCGCCGCCGCCCGTCCCGCCGCCCGCCCGCTGGCGAAGGCGGCGTCGGCGAGCATCCCGTCGGGCCCCACCCAGTCGCCGGCCACGTACACGCGCGCCAGATCGGGGACCGCCACCGGCGGTCGTCCGCCCAGGCCGCGGCCCGGGAGCGGGCGGCCGTGCGCGACCACCAGCCGGTGGCCGTGACGCCAGTCGGCCACCTGTTCGTGCCATCCCGGCTGGGCCCGATCGAGCAACCACTCGAGCCGGGCCAACGGGTCGACCTCGGCGTCGGCGTCGCCGTACCAGAGGAGGTGCGCGACCTCGCCGCCTCCGTCACCGTGCGCGAGATGCGCATACGGGGTGTGGACGGAGAAGTACGTCGGCTCGTCGAGGCCGCACGTGATGCGCCGATCGGGTACCGGCAGGGTCCGGAGCGCGACGTCGAGCGTGGTCGCGACCACCGGGCGCTCGTCGGCGGCCCATCCGCGCACGGCCGCGCTCGCCCCGCGCACCATGGTGTCGACGTCACGCGGTCCGCCGGACGCGAGCACCAACGCGTCGGCCGCCAGGGCACCCTGAGCGATGCGCACGGTGATGCCATCGGCGCACGGTTCGATCCCGGCGACCTTGGCCCGCGTCTGGAGGGTGATGGCGCGCGCCGCCGCCAGTTGCTGCAGCTCGTCGACCAGCTGCTGCCAGCCGTCGTCGAGGTACACCACGCCATGCGTGAAGGCCTGCACCATCTGCGCGACACCGGCAGCCGCGTCGAGTGCGTCGAGGTCGCCGCAGTAGGTCGAGATCCGGCCGAGCAGCGCCAACACCGCCCGCACGTCGGTGCGGCGCGAGATGCCGTCGATCCACTGCTGGAGCGATGTTCCGGGCGTGACCGTCGTCGCCATGCGGGCCGGGCGCGCCAGCACCTTGAGGAGCTCGAGCTTGCCGGGCGCGCCGAGCACCCGCGTCCGCAGCAGGCTCGTGAACGTGCCGGGCAGGGCGTCGAGGGTGCCGTCGCGCCGCAACCCGTACGCGCGGGTGGCGACGGGGGAGGCACCGCGCGGCGTGATGCCGAAGCCGTGCAGCACGTCCCAGGCCATGCCACCGCGGTACAGCGCGTGCGCGCCCTGGTTGAAGTGGAAGCCGTCGGCGGTGGTGGCCGTGCGGGCGCGTCCACCTGGGTGAGCGCGCGCCTCGAGCACCGTGACCCGGGCGCCCTCGCCGGCGGCGGTGAGTGCCGCGGTCATCCCGGCCAGGCCGGCACCGACCACGACGACGGAGCGGGGCGGCTGGCTCATGGCGTCCTCCGATCGTCGGTTCCGCACCCAGACGAGACAGCGGCGCGGAGTGTGACAACCCAGAACGTCGGGCTACCCGCCGTGCAGCTGGCCCCAGGTGGTGCCCACCTCGTTGGGGTCGTACTTGATGACCGGGTCGTTCTCCCCGAAGGCGTCGAGCGTGTGCAGGAACCGGTGGAGGCCGATCATCCCGCCGACGGTCTGCCCCAGGTCCATGATCTCGGCGGTGGTGAACACCTCGTGCAGGTCGCGGAAGGTGTCGTCACCGATCGCCCAGTGGTCGTTCGAGAGCTGGTCGAGGAACGCCAGCGCGCGGCGCTCCCGCACGGTGAGGTCGGGCCGCAGCGCGGGGTTGGCGAGGCAGGCGACGTCGTCCTCGGTGATCGTGCCCTCCTTGCGCGAGCCCATGCACGGCTCGCACCCGCCGAGCTGACCGCTGCGGATGCGCAACAGCTCGAGCAGGCGCGGCTCGAGCAGGCTGTTCGGGAAGTTGGGATGCCGCTCGGCGTCGTCGGGCCGCGGCGGGTGATCGGCGTAGGCGAGGATCTGCAACGGGACCGGGGTCGTGTACGCGCCGGACTCGGCCCCGGCCTCGATCATCGACCGGTACTGCTCACTCAGGTCCTCGTACGGGACGGGCTCGACTCGCGGCACGGCTGACCCCCTGGATACGGCGTTCGACGCACTCACGCTAGGCCCAGGCCGGGTTTGGGCACCATGGACGCGTGGTGACCACGCGCGAGCCGGCCGAGGTGCAGCCGGCGCGCTCGTGGCGGGTCCGCATGTTCCGCCCCGCGGCGGAGGGTGCGTTGCGGCGGCGCACCCGTGATTGGTTCGGGTTGCTCCTCGGGATCGCGATCCTGGTCGTGAGCTCGTTCCACCACGGCGACGTCACCCGCAGCGAGCGCGCGGTGTTCGACCTCTTCAACACGCTGCCGAACGGGCTGGCACCGCTGTTCCGCGCCCTGTACCGGCTGGGCGCGCTGTGGGCGCTGGGCCTCGTGGTCGTGGCGGCACTGGTCGCCGGCCGGCTGCGCCTGGCGCGCGACCTGGTGGTCGCGGGTGTCCTCGCGTGGGGGACGGCACGCGCCCTCGGCGAGCTGGTCGTCGCCCACGAGGGCTTCGGCCGCACGCTGCGCATCGCCACCGGCTTCGGCGGCAGCTCACCGTCGGCGTTTCCGTCGGTGCGGATCGCCATCATCGTGGCCATCATCGGCGCCTCGTCGCCGTACGTCACCCGGCCCGCGCGCGCGTTCGGGTGGACCCTCGTCGCGCTGCTCGGCGCGTCCGCGCTCTACCTCGGCACCGCGTTCCCGAACGACCTCTTCGCGGGCGTGGTGCTCGGCTGGACGGTGGCGTGTTTCGTGCACCTGCTGTTCGGCTCGCCCGGCACGCGCCCGACCATCCCCCAGATCACCGACGCGCTGGCCCGCCTCGGGATCCGCGCCGACAACGTGCGGTTCGCGCCCGAGCAGACGGGCGCGTCGACCCTGGTGCTCGCCGACGACGAGACCGGACCCCTCCGCATCCACATGGTCGCACGCGACGACGCCCACGCGCAGCTGCTCCAGAAGATCTGGTACACGCTCGTGAACAAGCGGTCGGCACCGCGGTTCGCGCTCACCCGTGTGCAACAGGTCGAGCACGAGGCGTACCTGCTCCTGGTCGCCGCGCAGGGCGGTGTCCACGTCCCCACAGTCGTGGTCGCCGGTAGCGGTGGTCCGCGTGCCGCGCTGCTCGTGTTGCGCCCGATCGCGGGGACCGAACTCGGCGAGCTCGATCCCGACGACGTGACCGACGCCCTCCTCGCCACCCTCTGGAGCGACGTCGCCGCCCTGGCGCGCTGTCGCATCGCCCACGGCGACCTCGACGCCGACCACGTGCTGGTGAGCGACGGCCAGACGTGGATCGTCGGGTTCTACGAAGCGGAGGTGACCGCCGACGCGGGCCGTCAGGGTGCCGACGTCGCCCAGCTGCTGGCGTCGACCGCGGCATTGGCCGGCGACGAGCGCGCAGTGCAGGCCGCGGTGACCGTGCTGGGCCCGCGGGCGGTGGTGCCGGCGCTGCCGTTCCTGCAGCCGGCGGCGCTCTCGTCGTCGACCCGCAAGCTCGCCGGCGAGCACCGGCGTACCTTCGGTGCCCGGCTCGACCACCTCCGCACGCTCGCCGCGTCCGCCATCGGCATCGAGCCGCCCGAGCTGGTACAGGTGCGGCGCATCACCGCCACCGGCGCGGCGATGGCGATCGGCGCGCTGGTCGCGGTGGGGGCGTTGCTGCTCGACGTCGGCGACCCGACCGACGTCGTCGACACCCTGCGCAACGCGAATTGGACCTGGTTGGCGCTCGCCGTCGTGGTCTCGTTCGCGGCCAACATCGCGTACGCGATCGCGTTGCAGGGGACGGTGACGGTCCGCCTGCCGATGGTGCCGACGACCGAGCTGCAGCTCGGGATGTCGTTCTCCAACCTCGCGGTGCCCGCCATCGGCGGCCAGGGCATGCAGGTGCGGTTCCTGCAGAAGCTCGGCGTCGACCTGCCCTCGGCCGTGGCCGCGGGCGGCGTGCTGAGCGGCTTCGGCGCGCTCGTCGCCGCGCTCGGCTGCTTCGGTGTCGCGCTCCTCGTCGAACCCGCGCGCGTCGACCTGTCGCTGATCCCGACCAACGGCCTCCTGATGTTCCTCGTGATCGTCGCCGTGCTGCTCGTGCTGGTGAGCGGCCTGGTGGCGGTGGTGCCGGATCTGCGCCGGCGGGTGCTGCCCCCGCTCTCGCGCGCCACCGCGAC
This sequence comes from uncultured Actinomycetes bacterium, assembly GCA_963819475.1. Taxonomy (GTDB): domain Bacteria; phylum Actinomycetota; class Acidimicrobiia; order IMCC26256; family DASPTH01; genus DASUAS01. Next base: position 194,877 of record CAWFWE010000004.1, on the reverse strand, counting down.
CATGGCCGACGCGCTGCGCTCACCGCGGCACCTTGTACTGCTCGTCGGGGGCAACGTCGTGGCGACCATCATGTCGACGTGGTGCCTGCAGCTGTGCCTGATCGCGTTCGGGGGCCACGTGTCGTTCTGGGCGTTGCTCGCCGCCAACGTCGGCGTGGTGACGATCGCGTCGATCGTGCCCATCCCAGGAGGCGGTACCGCGGTGGGCACGGTCGGCTTGTCGGCGGTGCTCGTCTCGTTCGGCGTGCCGAAGGAGATCGCGGTCGCGGCCGTGCTCGCCAACCAGCTCGTCTTCTACTACCTGCCCGCGATCCCGGGATGGTTCGCGACGCGCGATCTCGTGCGGCGGGACTACCTCTGACGTAGGGTCTCGGTCCTTGGCGACCGCGCCCGCGCACCACACCTGGCAACCGTCGATGCCGTGCCGCATCTCGGTCGCGCTGTCGGGTGGCGGTCACCGCGCCGCGGCGTGGGCGCTGGGAACGCTCTACGGCCTGCTCGCGATGCGCGACGCGGAGGCGCGCAAGGACGGTGGCGGCGTCCCGATCGAGTTCACCGCGGTGGCGTCGGTGTCGGGTGGCTCGCTGACCAACGGCGTCCTCGCCACCGGGCTCGCCGACCTCGGCGTCGATCTCGACGACGTCTCGCTCGACGACTTCCGCCGGGTCACCGGCCCGTTGCTCGCCGCCGTGGCCAGCACGGGCCTGATCCCGGCCAAGGGCCCGACCCGCCGGTACCTGACCGGGGCGCTCGCCGTCCTCACACTCACCGTGGCGGCGGCCGTGGCCACGGTGGTCGCGGTGTTCACCGCGGCGCGCGGGACGCCCGGGTTCGCGTGGCTGCTGCCGCTCTGGCTGGGGATCGGGGCCCTCGTGGGGATCGGGCTGGCGGTGGCGGTGCGGCACGTCGGCGCGTTCGTGGCGGTGCTCGTCGTCGCCGCGGCCGGCGCGCTCACGTGGGAGTACGTGGGTGACAGCCACGGCGACGCGGCGTGGATCGCGGTGCTGGCGTTGTTGGTCGGCACGGTGGTGCTGCTCCTCGTGCTCGTCGTCGTCGTCGCCGCGCGCGGGACGGTGTTCGAGCGGGCCCTCGACGCGGTGCTCTTCGGCGGTCGGCGCCTGGGCGAGGTCCACGCGCCCGACACTCGCCACGTGATCTGCACCACCGAGCTGCAATCGGGTCACCAGTGCTTCCTCGCCCCCGAGCTCGTCACCGAATGGAACGCGGGGGAGGGCGCGCCCGGCGACCTGCGACTCTCGGCTGCGGTGCGGGCCTCGGCCGCGTTGCCGATCGGGTTCCCGCCGGTCGAGCTCGACCTCACGCGCCTCGGCGTGCACCTCGCGCGACCGTGGCGACCGAAGGGCGACCCCAAGGTCCCGGTCACCAAGCTCGTGCTCACCGACGGCGGGGTCTACGACAACATGGGCGACGAGTGGGAGTACGGCTATCCCGAGCGCGCGGTGGAGAGCGCGATCCTCCCACCGTCGGGTGCCGCCAACTTCCTCGTGGTGGCGAGCGCGGGGAAGGACATCGGGTGGCAGTCGCTCGGGCGCGCCGGGCTGCTGTGGCGCGAGCTGCGCGGCCTGAAGCGCGACGTCGACGTCGTCTTCGACGTGAGCACCAGCCAACGCCGGCGCACCCTGCTGCGACTGTTCCGCGAAGCGGAGGAGGCGGGCGTCGGCCTCGTGGGCCTGATCGCGCACGTGCCCACCACCCCGCTCGACGTGTGCGCGGCCTTCACCGGGAAGGCCGACCGCGGGGCACGGGCCGATGAGACCCGCATCGTGCTCAACAACATGCACGAGCACTGGGCCGCGCTGGCGAGCAGCAACGGCAACGTCCCCACGACGCTGGGTGCGCTCTCGGTCGAGACCACCGTCGACCTCATCGTGCACGCGGCCGCGCTGGTCACCGTCTCCGGGTACGTGGTGCACGGGCTCGGCACCGTCCAGCCCCCGACGCGGGCCGAGGTCCGGGCCTGGGTCGAGGGCAGCGCGGCCGGCTAGAGGCTCAGGATCGACTCGACGCGGTGCCCGAGCGGCCGGAGCCGCTCGCGGCCGCCGAGCGCGGGGAGCTCGAGCAGGAACGTCAGGCCGACGACGGTCGCGGTGAAGAACTCCGACACCAGGATCGACGTGGCGGTGGCGGTGCCACCGGTGGCGAGGACGTCGTCGACGATGAGCACGCGGTCGTCGGGTTCCAGCGCGTCGCGGTGCACCTCGAGCGTGTCGCGCCCGTACTCGAGCTCGTAGCTGTGCGCGTGCGTGTCCCAGGGCAGCTTGCCCGGCTTGCGCACGGGGACGAAGCCGGCACCGAGCGCGAGCGCGATCGGAGCCGCCAGGATGAACCCGCGCGCCTCGATCCCGACGACCTTGGTGATGTCCGCGTCGAACGGCGCCACCAGGAGCTCGGTCGCGGCGCGCAACGCGCCCGCGTCGCCGAGCAACGGCGTGATGTCGCGGAAGGTCACGCCCGGCCGGGGGAAGTCGGGGATGTCGCGGATGAAGGACCGGAGGTCGTCGGCGGAGGCCACGGCCCCACATCTCAGTCGATCCCGGCCACCCACCCCTCCTCGGTCCGTCGGCGGCGGTGCCGACAGGGCCGGGAGTAGGGTCGGAAGGACATCAGGGGGGTCGGCCGTGCACGATCTGGTGATCCGGAACGGAACCGTGATCGACGGCCGCGGCGGTCCTCCGGCGCTCGGCGACGTCGCCGTCGACGACGGGCGCATCACCGCGGTGGGCACCGTCGACGAGCCTGGTCGCGAGGAGCTCGACGCCACCGGCCTCGCCGTGACGCCCGGCTTCGTCGACGTCCACACCCACTACGACGGGCAGGTCACCTGGGACCCGCTGCTCACCCCGTCGATCTGGCACGGCGTCACCACCGTGGTCATGGGCAACTGCGGCGTCGGCTTCGCGCCCGCCGCGCCCGACCGCCACGACTGGCTCATCGGCCTGATGGAGGGCGTCGAGGGCATCCCCGGCGCGTCGCTCCGCGAGGCGATCCGGTGGGACTGGCAGACCGTCGGCGAGTACCTCGACGCGCTCGACCGGATCCCGCGCGCGCTCGACGTCGCCGCCCAGGTGCCGCACGGCGCGGTGCGCGCCTTCGTGATGGGCGAGCGGGGCGCGGCCAACGAGCCCGCCACCGACGACGACATCATCCGCATGGCCGAGCTCGTCGCCGAAGGCGTCTGCGCGGGCGCGGTGGGCCTCTCGGTGAACCGGCTCGAGCTGCACAAGGCGGTCGACGGCCGCGAGGTACCCGGCACGTTCGCCGCCCACAAGGAGATCTGTGCCCTCGTGCGGGCGGTGCGCATGTCGTCGGGCGACGCGGTGTTCACCACCATCCTGCCGGGCGCGGCCGGTGAGTCGCACGAGCGGTGGGACGAGGAGGTCGACTGGCTGAGCGCGGTGTCGCGCGAGACCGGCCTCGCGGTCACGTTCCCGTTCGGTGGTTCGCGCGGTGGCCCGTGGCGCCAGAAGCTCGCCCGCATCGAGCGCGAGAACGCCGATGGCGCGCGCATCGTGCCGCAGGTCAGCTCGCACGGGCAGGGCCTGTTCTGCGGGCTGCGCACGTCGCACGCGTTCCGCGGCCGCCCGACGTACGAGGCGCTCGCGCACCTGCCGGTGGCCGAGCGCGCCGCGCGCATGGCCGAGCCCGACGTGCGCGCGGCCATCGTCGCCGAGCGTCCGCCGCCGGGTGTGCCGCGCCTCCGTGACCTCATGCTCGCCACCGCGACCGCGGTCTTCCCGTGGCACCCCGTGCCCGACTACGAGCCGGATCCCGCGAGCAGCCTCGCCGCGCAGTCCGAGGCGCTCGGGCGCGACCCCGAGGAGCTGCTCTACGACTGGACCATCGCCGACGACGGCGACGCCCTCGTCCACTTCTTCCTCGGCGGCTATCCGGGCAACCTCGACGTGAGCGCCGAGCTGCTCGTGCATCCCCAGAGCGTGCTCGGCCTCGGTGACGGCGGTGCCCACGTCGACCTCATCTGCGACGCCGGCTACCCGTCGTTCCTGCTCTCCTACTGGGCGCGCGACCGGGCCCGCGGCACCCTGCCGCTCGAGACCGCGGTCAAGATCCTGACCAGCGAACCGGCGGCGATGTACGGCCTGCGCGACCGGGGTGCGGTCGAGCCCGGGCTCAAGGCCGACCTCAACGTGCTCGACGTCGCCGCCGTGGCGCCGCAAGCCATCGCGGTGGTGCACGACCTGCCCGCGGGCGCCAAGCGCGTGCTCCAACGCACGCATGGGTTCGTGGCCACCATCGTCGACGGCGAGGTCGTCCAGCGTGACGGCGTCGACACCGGCGCCCGGCCCGGCCGGGTCGTCCGCGGCGCCCGGCACAACTGACGCCATGCCGCTGCTGCCCGATCCCGAGCCCCGCCCGCGCCGGTTCCCGATCATCTCGGTCGACGACCACCTCATCGAGCCACCCGACCTGTTCGACGGCCGCTTGCCTGCGTCGCTCGCCGACCGCGCGCCGCGCCTGGTGGAGTTCGACGACGGCCGGCAGGCGTGGGCCTACGAGGACAACCTGTTCCCGAACATCGGGTTGAACGCAGTGGTCGGCCGGCCGAAGGACGAGTGGACGATGGAGCCCGCCCGCTTCGACGAGATGCGGAAGGGGTGCTGGGACATCCACGCTCGCATCGCCGACATGGACCTCGCCGGCATCTGGGCGTCGCTGTGCTTCCCGTCGCTCATCGCCGGGTTCGCGGGCGCCGCGTTCGCCGCGCAGCCACGACCCCGCGCTCGGGCTCGCGTGCGTGCGGGCGTGGAACGACTGGCACCACGAGGTCTGGGCGGGCTCGTACCCCGAACGCATCATCCCGTTGCAGCTGGCCTGGTTGCGCGACCCCGAGGTCGCCGCCGCCGACGTGCGCCGCAACGCCGAGCGCGGGTTCAAGGCGGTCACGTTCCCGGAGAGCATGAACAACCTCGACCTCCCGTCGGTGCACACCGAGCACTGGGACCCCTTCCTGCGCGCGTGCGAGGAGACGGAGACGGTCGTGTGCCTCCACACGGGGTCGGGCTCTATTTCGCCGCCGCGCTCACCGGAGTCGCCACTCGAGCAGAGCACCACCCTGTTCCCGGTGCACGGAATGTTGGCGGCCGCCGACTGGTTGTGGGCAAGGATCCCTCTGCGGTTCCCGCGGCTGGACGTGGCGCTCTCGGAGGGTGGGATCGGCTGGGTGCCGATGCTCCTCGACCGGCTGGATTACGTGATGGCGCACTCGGGCATCGGCGGCGCCGGCCTGTGGGACGGCGACGTCACGCCGTCGGAGGCGGTGCAGCGCAACTTCTGGTTCTGCACCATCGACGACCCCACCACCCTGCGGGTCCGGGACCGGATCGGCGTCGACCACATCATGGTGGAGAGCGACTACCCCCACGCCGATTCCTCGTGGCCCGACACGCAGGCGCTGCTGGCCGACCGGTTCGCCGGCCTGCCCGAGGCCGACGTCGCCGGGCTCACCCACGAGAACGCCGCCCGGCTGTTCCGCCACCCGTTGCCACCGACTGGGTTTGTCGAGGCTTCCCGCGGAGTACAATGATCTGAGCGGCCGCCTCTGCGAGGCAGGTCCGCGGGTGCCAGGGCGTTCAGGGCACCGAATCTTCGGGGGCGCTGCAGTGTGCCCTCCAGAATCGCCACTGAGGTGGTGCAGGATCAACACGACGGTCACGACTGGGGAAGCGACGCCGCGCGTCGACGAGTCGACGTTCGACCTCTACGTCGAGCTGGCGGCCGACGACCTGGCGTCCCCTGAGCAGCTTGCGGTCCTCGAGGCCGACCGGCCGGGGTGGCGCGCGTCCTTGTTGCGCCTCCTCATCGACGCCGACGAGCACCTCGCCGCCGCCCGGCGCCTGCCCGGCGAGGAGCGCGACCAGGTGGTCGCCGACGCCGAGCACCTCCACCGGCAGCTGACCGCCGCCCTCTTCGGCCTCACCGGCGAACGCCGCAGCGGCGGCGTCATGGTCGGCCCCGGCAACGGGTCGGGCGGCACCCCCGAGCCCGACACCATCGAGCCGGGGGTCGTGCGCCTCCAGCTGTCGTGGGAACCGGGCCGGGTGGTCGCCTGGGCCGGTGGCCCGGGCTGCCCGACCGCCGATGCCGACGAAGTGGCCAAGTTCCTGGCCGACGCCGAGGCCCCCGCCGCGCCGTGGGCCGCGCACCCCGACGTCCCCATCCCCGGCGGCGACAAGGCGGCCGCGGTCGCGGCGCCGGTCGGCGAAGTGCTCGGGTGGCTGGTCGCCGCCGGCGCGGGTGAGGTGCGCGACGACGTCGGCCCGAGCGTGCGCTGGCTGGGCAAGGTCGCGATGTGGGCGGTCGAGCTGGCGGCGCGCGGCGCGATGGTCCCCGTCCTGCGGCAGCGGCGTCGTCGCAGCGGTTCGTCGCGGAGTGAGCACGCGTCGTACGCGGTCCGGTGGACGCCCGCCCTGGTCGATCCCGACCGCCTCGCCGAGGTGGTGGAGGCGATGCCGGGCAGCGTCGCCGCCCTCGACCCGAGCGTCGACGCCCGTGCCGTCACCCGTTCCGCGCTCACCGGCATGGTCGATGCCATCGGGCGTGACAGCGCGCGCCGCATCGAGGTGCCCGCGGCGCCGCCCGTCGTGCGCACCGGCAACGACGTCACCGAGGCGTTCCTCGCCCGGCTCGACGGCAGCGCGTTCGACGCGCCCGTGCGCGTCGCCGGCGAGCTCGTGTCGCGTGCCGAGAGCTGGTCGCGGTCCGTCACTCGCGAGCACTCCCCCCTGATCGTCCGGCTCGACCCGCCCGACCGCACCGGGGTGTGGGACCTCGAGGTGTTCGTCGCCAAGGCGCGCGGCGGCTCGAAGGGCAAGGTGCTCGTCCCCGTCGAGCGCGCCATCGTCGACGACCGCTCGAAGCGCGCCGACCTCGAGCACGAGCTCGGCCGGCTGGAGCGGCTCCTGCCCGAGCTCATGCGCGCCGGCAGCGACCGGCGCGGCCACACCATCCTCAGCCAGGACGAAGCGTGGCAGCTCATGACCAACACCGGCCCGCGCCTGGCCGACGCCGGCTACGACGTGCGTGTCCCCGAGCTGTCCACGCGCACGGCCACCCCGATGCTGCGGGTGTTCTCGGAGACGAAGGAGTCCGCCGTCGGCGCCAACCAGCTCGCCGACGTGCGCTGGTCGGCGGTGTTCGACGACGTCGAGCTCAGCGCGGCCGAGATCCGCGCGCTCGCCAAGGAGGCGCGTCCACTCATCCGGTCGGGTGGGAAGTGGGTCGCGCTCGACAAGGCCGACCTGCAGGCCGCGGCCAGCGCGCTGGCCGACCGGGCGAACACCACCCAGCTCACCGGCGCCGACATGCTCCGGCTCGCGCTCGGGCTCGAGGGCTCGCCCCTCGCCGGTGGCATCACCGTCGAGGGTGGCGGCTGGGCGGCCGATCTCCTCGCCGCCGCGTCGGACGTGGGCGGCGTGCCCGCGCGCGTGCCCAAGGGGTTCGACGGCGAGCTGCGCAGCTACCAGGCCGAGGCGCTGGCGTGGCTGGGCTTCCTCGAAGCCGGCGGCATCGGCGGCTGCCTCGCCCTCGACATGGGCCTGGGCAAGACACCCACCATGCTCGCCCACCTCCTCCTGGTCGCCGACCGCGGTCCCGCGCTGGTGATCGCGCCACCGGCGGTCGTCGGCAACTGGGCGGCGGAGGCGGCGCGCTTCACCCCCGGTCTCCGGGTGATCGTGCACCACGGTCCCGGTCGTGCCGCGCACGACGAGATCGCCGACGAGGTCGTGAAGGCCGACGTCGTCATCACCACCTACGGCACCGCGGTGCGCGACATCGAGGCGATCTCGAAGGTCGAGTGGGCGACGGTCGTCACCGACGAGGCGCAGGCGATCAAGAACCACACCAGCGAGACTGCGCAGCAGCTGCGCAAGATCAACGCGCGCACGCGGGTCGCGCTCACCGGCACGCCGATCGAGAACGGCCTCGGTGACCTGTGGGCCATCCTCGACTTCACCAACCCGGGGCTCGTCGGCCCGCGGCCACAGTTCATCGCCAGCCTCTCGGGCGACGAGAACGGTGGTGGCGCGGCGGGTGGTGCCAGCGGGCGCGCCGCGGCCGAGGACGCGTTGCGCGCGCTCAACGGCATCCTCGTGTTCCGCCGCACGAAGCTGGAGCCGGAGATCCAGGCCGAGCTCCCCGACAAGATCGACCAGCTCGACCACTGCGTGATGACCGCCGAGCAAATCGGCCTCTACCAGGCGGTGCTCGACCAGCTGGTGCTGGCCAACGACCTGCCCGAGGGCGAGGAGCCGCGCAAGGGCCAGATCCTCGCCGCCATCACCGCGCTCAAGCAGATCTGCAACCACCCGGCCGCGTACCAGGACGACGACGTGCCACTCGTCGGTCGGTCGGGCAAGTTGGCGCGGCTCGAGGAGATCGTCGACTCGGTGTTCGCGGCCGGCGAGCGGGTGCTGGTGTTCACGCACTTCGCGGAGTGGGGCGTCAAGCTCGCCGACTACCTCACCGAGCGCATGGGCCAGACGATCGAGTGCTACCACGGGGGCCTGTCGCGGGGTGTGCGCGACCGCATGATCAAGGAGTTCCAGGAGGGCGAGGGCGCGGGCGCGCTGGTGCTGTCGCTCAAGGCCGGCGGCACCGGGCTCAACCTCACCGCCGCCAGCCACGTCGTGCTCTACGACCGGTGGTGGAACCCCGCGGTCGAGGACCAGGCCCGTGACCGCGCCTGGCGCATCGGGCAGACCAAGACCGTCATCAGCCACCGGCTCGTGTGCCCGGGCACCGTCGACGAGCGCGTCGAGGAGGTCGTGGCCGGCAAGCGGCGCATCGCCGACCTGGTGCTGCCGAAGTCCAGCTCGCTGGCCGACCTCGATCGCGACCAGCTCGGTGCCGCGCTCGGCATCCGATCCGATGCCGTACTCAGCGAGGAGGACACCGAGTGAGCGTGAGCGAGCCGGGTACCCCGGCGAGTAGCGAACGAGCAAATGGTGACCGAGTGAGTAGCGAACGAGCGATGGTGGCGGCATGAGCCCTGCCCGCCGGCGCCGGTCCAGTCGTTCGAACAAGCCGAGCGCGCAGCAGCTGCGCGACTTCTGGGGCGACGACGACGGCCTCGACGACGAGGAGCCCGAGCCGGCACGCGTGATCACGCCCGGCGTGGATCCCACCGCGCTGGTCGAGTCGCTCGGGCCGCTACCGTTCCCCGGTGCCGGGCTGGCCCACCACTACTTCCAGGCGGTGTACGAGCGGGCCGCGGGGTTGGCCGTCGCCCTCGCCGCGGCCGCCGGCCTGCTCGAGATGTCGTCCCTCACCGACGACGACGAGGACGCAGAGTTCGCCGCCTGATCATGCGCGCTTTTCACCGTATGCGGTCGATTTCGCGTCGGATTGGCACGCGTGACAGGGTGCAGCCATGACCGAGGTCGCGACGCCGCCCAACTTCGTGGGTGGGCTCGGCATCGAGCTGTGGATCGAGGGCGATCTCGCGCTCGGCCGAGCCGAGGTGCAGCCGTCCTTCTTCAAACCCGGCACTGACCGCGTGCGCATGGGCGTGCTGGCCACGCTCGTCGACATGGTCGCCGGCTCTCCGGCGCACGCGGTCATCAACCCGACCATCGATCTGCGCGTGTCGCTGCTCGAACACGCGCCGACCAGTGGGCCGATCGAGCTGGTCTGCTACCCGGTCAAGATCGGCCAGCGCCTCTTCATCGGTGAGACGCTGCTCCACACCGGCGATCCCTCGCGCCCCTTCGCCCGCTCGGTGTGCACGTTCCTGAACCGGCCGCTCGAGGTCGACCGCGAGGACCAGAAGAAGTGGCCGGCGAACGAGCTGGGTTCGCCCACGTACGACGAGGCGTTGCAGCTGCGCGAGTCGGTGCCCGGCACGTTCGAGATGGACCTCCACGAGGTCGTCCGCAACGGCGCCAACGGCACCATCCAAGGTGGCGCCCAGGCGCTGATGGCCGAGCTGGCGGGTGAGCGCGCCCTCGCCGACCACGACGGCGACCACGAGATCGTCGACCTCGAGATCCGCTACCTCAACAAGGTGATGAACGGGCCGGTGCTCGCCACCGGCGAGGTGATTCCCGGCGGCGTCGACGGCACCTACGTGCGGGTCCCGATGATCGAACCGGCGCCCGACGGTCGCATCGTCGCGCTCACGACGCTGCTCGGCCGACCCGCTCACGGGTGACCGTAGCCCGGTAGGGTTCGCCCATGACCGAACGCACGGCAGTCAATCCGTGGGCGTGGTCGCTGGCATTCGGGTTCAACCAGGGCGAGCTGGTGGCGGGCGCCGAGCGGGTGTTGTTCTGCGCGGGCCAGACGTCGGTCGACGAGAACGGTGCGCCGCAGCATGCCGGTGACATGGCCGGGCAGGCCGCGTTGGCCGTCGACAACCTCGAAGCCGTGTTGCGCGCGGCCGGGATGAGCCTCGCCGACGTCGTGCGGCTGAACTTCTACACCACCGACGTCGACGACTACCTCACCCAGGGTGCCGCGGTGGTCGGGGCACGCCTCGGCGCCGCCGGCGTCGCACCCGCGGGCACGTTGCTCGGCGTCGCCCGACTCGCGTTCCCGGAGCTGCTGCTCGAGATCGAGGCGACCGCGGTCGCGTGACGGACGCCGAACCGCGCTGGGTCGACGACGACCGGGCGCTCAGCGAACTGGTCAAGGTCCTGGTCGACGAGCCCGCCTACGGGCTCGACACCGAGTTCCTCTCGGAGCGCACGTACTGGCCGCAGCTCTGCCTGGTGCAGGTGTCGTGGCCGAAGGGTGTCGCGCTGGTCGACCCGCTGGCGTGCGACGTGCGGGCGCTGGTCGAGGTGCTGCGCGCCCCGCGACGATGATCACCCACGCGGGCGCGAGCGACCTCCCCATCCTCGAGCGTGCGGTGGGCGCGCGGCCGACGGCGCTGTTCGACGTGCAACTCGCGGCCGGGTTCGTCGGCCTCGGCCTGCCGTCGTTGGTGTCGTTGGTGTCGGTGCTGCTCGGCGTGCGGCTCGACAAGTCGGAGCAGCTCGCCGACTGGTCGGCGCGCCCGCTGTCGGCGGCGGTGCGGAAGTACGCCGCGGCCGACGTCGAGCACCTGTTCCCCTTGACGCTCGAGCTCGATCACCGGCTGCAGGACCTCGGGCGACAGACGTGGGCGGCGAGCGAGTGCGAGCAGCTGCGACTGACCGCCGATCGGCGCTCCGATCCGGACACCGCGTGGTGGAAGATCAAAGGCGCGTCCGGGATGCGCGGCGAGAAGGCGAAGGTGGCGCAGGCCGTGGGCGCCTGGCGCGAGCGACGCGCGCAACGGCTCGACCTCGTGCCGCGCTTCGTGCTGCCCGACCTGGCCATGGCCGCGGTCGTCGGGCGTCCGCCGCGCACGCGCGACGACGTGATGAAGCTGCGTGGGGTGAACCGCATGTCGTCCGAGGTTGCGCACGAGCTGCTCGAAGCAGTGGAGGTGGGACGGGCGATGCCCACCGGCGAGCTGCGCATGCCGGAGAAGCTCGACGACGGTCACGAGCTCGACGCCGCCGTGGCGTTGGTCGTCGCCTACGTCGCCGAGCTCTCGCGTTCGCAGCGCATCGAGCGCCAGCTCTTGGCGACGCGTGACGACGTGAAGGCCCTGGTCAACGGTCGCGCCAGCCGGCTCGACGCCGGCTGGCGCCGGGAGGTCGCCGGCGACCAGCTCCATCGCCTCCTCGACGGCAAGGCCGTCATCCGGCTCGCCGACGGCGGTCGCCACCTCCGCCTCGAGGAGTGACCGCCGCAAGTGAGCCGGCGTCAGCGCCCGGGCGCGGTCATGACGCCACGCTTCGACTTGTGCGAGAGCACCGACAGCGCCGACATGCTCGACAGCACCGATGCGAACGACGCCCACGACCCCACGGAGAACGCGGAGCACGCCGACCCCACCGAGCCGATCGACGCGAACGACCCGATGGAGCCGATCGAGAACGACGACCCCGTCGACGCGATCGAGCAGAACGAGTTCTGCGACCAGAGCGAGAGTCCCGTGCGCGGCATGTCACTCTCCCAGTGCGTCGGCGGCGAGCTCGCGGCGGAACCGCTGGTCCTCCCGGGCCCGGAAGTGCGGTGACACGTAGCGGGCGAACAGCTCGAGCGAGCGGTTCCACCGGTCGATCGTCACCCACTCCCGCGAGTTGAACAGCAACGACCCGAACCCGCCGACGGCCTCGTCGAGCTCGCGCACCTGCGTGATGACGTCCTCGGGCGAGCCGATGATCCACGGCACGTTCTCGACCATCCAGTCGAACGTCACCTCGGCATCAGTCATCGACGCGTCCCGCTTCATCAGCGGCGCGAGCCCGATCTTGAACAGGTAGTCGTACGACTGCTTCAGGCTCTCCCGGATCTCCTCCATCGCCGCGTTCTTCGAGTCGGCGACGTACACCTCGCGACAGATCCGCCAGTCGTCGCGCGCCGCGACCGGATCGCGACCGGCCGCCTCCGCCGCCTTCGCGATCGCGTTGCCCTGCGCGACGAGGTCGGGCATGCCGGGGTTGTCCTCGATCTGCACCGGCGTGAAGTAGATGCTGAGCGCGGCGTACCCGCGCTCGCCGCACAGCTCGAAGTTGTGGGTTCCCGACATCCCCGCGATCGAGAACTGGGGGTGCTCCTGATAGGGCCGCACCTGGATCCGTTTGTGGTCGAGCTCCCAGAACTTGCCGGTGAAGTCGACGTAGTCGGTCGTCGAGAACAGCAGCTCGATGATGTCGAGCGCCTCGCGCATCCGCGGCGACGCCTCGTCACCCACCTGGAAGAACAGCTTGTCGCTGACCAGACCGCCGCCACCGAAGCCGTAGATGAGGCGGCCGTGCGTGAGGTGGTCGAGGAACGCCATCCGCTCCGCGACCATGAACGGGTCGTGGTACGGCAGGTTGATGGTGCCGGTCCCGAGCCCGATGCGGTTGGTGAGCGCGGAGGCCTTGGCGATGAAGAGCTCGGGCGCGGGGATGTTCTCGTACGCCCCGGTGTGATGCTCGCCCACCCACACCTCGTCGTAGCCGAAACGCTCGGCGTAGGCGATCTCCTCCAGCTTCAGGTCGTAGGACAACGTCCAGTTCGACCACGGGAAGGGCTCCGGCATCAGGAACAAGCCGAACTTCATTCACGTCCCCCTCGACGGCGTCGGCGCAATGTAGTCCGAGCCGTCGAGGGGTCGACCGTCGCGTCCGAGCCTCAGGAGGGGATGACGCCCGCCTTCTCGAGCACGTCGGTGATGTCGACGACGCCCCAGTGCTCCGCGATCTTGCCGTTCGCCACACGCCACAGCTCCATGCCGCGCACGCGCACCTCCTGGTTGCTCGGCGGGATGCCCATCGCTTCGCCGCTGTGGGTGGCGTTCATGATCCAGTTCTCGACGACCCGCCCGTCGACCGTCTCAGCCAGGTCGTGCATGCCCATCTTCCGGTCCGAGAACGCGGCCAGGACCATCTCCGCGATCTGCCGTTGTCCCTTCTTGTCGTCGGACATCCCCGTTCCCCGTCGCGGCTACTCGCTCGAGGCCACGTCAGCGGCCGACTAGCTGCAGGTGGAGGGGGCCGGCGTGCCGGCGGCGCGGTCGGCGAGCCACGACAGGACGTCGCTCCGCGCGGCGGCGATCACACTCGTGTGCGTGGCACCGGGGTAGATCGTGTACTCGACGGTATCGCCGATCGCGCAGGCCTTCTTCGTCCACATGTCGGTCAGCGGCTGCGGGACGGTGGTGTCGGCGCTGCCCTGCACCACGAGCAGCGGCGCGCCGGCCGGACGGTTGCCCGCCGAGTTCTCGTGCAGCAGCTTCTGGACCAACGGGATCGACAGCGGGTCGTGCGCGAGCACCGTCCCGGTCGTACCCGAGAACGCCTGCATCACCGCGCCGCTGCATTGCGTCCTCGCGACGTTGGCCTTGGCCAGCGCCTCGGGGGTGAGCACCGCCGCGGGGTCCGCTTCGGGGTACGCGGCGTGGAAGCCTTCGATGCCCATGGCGAGGTAGCCGGCCACGCCCCGGATCGAGCCGGCGAGCGGCAGGATCTGCTCGACGTCGGCGGCGGGCGCGGCGGCCGCGACGCCGAGCACCTTCAGCTCCGGCGCGTACGACGCCGCCAGCTCGCCGGCGAACAACGCCGACTGGCCGCCCTGCGAGTGGCCGAACACGAGCACGTCGTCGCCCGCGTCAGTGGCGGCGAGGTGCTTCGCGGCGCGGGCGGCGTCGAGCACCCCGCGCCCCTCGCTCTCGCCCACGAGGTACGGGTGCACGCCCGGCGTGCCGAGCCCCTCGTAGTCGGTGGCGGCGACGACGTACCCTGCCTTCACCAGGTCCTCGATGTACGGCAGGTCCTTCACCGCGTTCGCCGCCTTCGACGGCGCGCACTGGTCGCCGAGCCCCGCGGTGCCGTGCGCCCACGTCAGCACCGGGCGCCCGACCTTCGGTGCCGGACCAGTCGGAGCGATGACGACGCCCGACACCGCGATGTCGCGGCCGTCGACGGAGCGCGTGTGGTACAGCACCTTCCACGCCTTGGCGCCGGCCGGCGCCGCGATCGGCACCGTGCGGATGATCGTTCCCGGCGCCTTCTTCGGCAGCGGCGACGGCGGTTCGTAGAACCCGGCGCCACCGCGGGTCGTCGCCGCACCGGCACCCGGCGCGAGCGCCGTCAGCGCGAGCCCGACGACCAGCGCCAGCACCGGGATGACACGAACCTGACGCATCGAGTCGAGGGTAAGCCCGCCCGGAACGGACGAGGAGTCAGGCCGGGGTCCACTCCTCGGCGAGCGGCGTGGCATCGAGAGCCTCGATGCCCTCCCCCTCTGGCGCACCGAAGGGACCCGTCTCGTCGATGGAGCGCACCGGGTCCTTCCCCCGGCTCCACGACGCCACCGCCGCGATCAGGCACATGACCAACGCGGCGACGAACACGATGGCCATGGCGTCGATGAACGGCCCCGAGATGAGGTGCGGGAAGAACGACCGCCCCGTGAGCGTCTGCGCCTGCGCGTGGGTCAGGTGCGACAACGTCTCGGGCCCGAGCAGCTTCTGGATGGGGTTGTACCCGAGGAACGCCGCGAACAGCAGCCCGACCGGCGGCAGGTGCGCGAGGTGCGACGCGGTCGCCTGTGACACACCGTGCGCGGTGAGGCCGGACGTCATCGTCGCCGGCAGCGTCGAGGCCAGGCCGACGACCATGAGCGAGAAGAACAACCCGATCGACAGCACCTGCGCGCTGTTCTGGAACCTCGCCCGCATGCCCGACGCCGCGCCGCGCTCGGTCGACTTCACGCTGTTCATGATGGCGGTCGTGTTTGGCGCGGTGAACAGCCCGACACCGATGCCGTTCATGAGCAGCAGGACGGCGAACACCGGGAAGCCGAAGTTCGCCGGCAGCAGCATGAGAAGCGCAAAGCTCAGCGCGGTCACGACCGCGCCGAGGGTGCCGAAGAGACGCGCGCCATAGCGGTCCGACAGCCACCCCGACAACGGCCCGGCCACGAGGAACCCGAGCGTCAGCGGCAGCATGTAGATGCCCGCCCACAACGGCGTGTCGACGAAGTTGTACCCGTGCAGCGGCAGCCAGATTCCCTGCAGCCAGATGATCAGCATGAACTGCAGCCCGCCGCGCCCGATCGAGATCATGAAGTTGGCGACGTTGCCGGCCACGAAGGCGCGGATGCGGAACAACAACAGGTTGAACATCGGCTCCTCGACCCGACGCTCGATCATCACGAACACCACGAGCAGCGCCAGCCCACCGATGAGCTCGGCCAACACGGTCGGGCTGCTCCACCCCATCGACTGGCCGCCGTAGGGCTGGATGCCGTAAGTGATGCCCACGAGCACGAGGATCAGCCCGAGGGCGAACGTGATGTTGCCCCACCAGTCCATGCGCGCCTCGCGCCGCACGCCGACCTCCCGCAGCTTGAGGTACGCCCACACCGTCCCGAACAGGCCGACCGGCACGTTCACCCAGAAGATCAGGCGCCAGTCGACGTCGGCGAGCAGCCCACCGATCACGAGGCCGAAGAACTGCCCGGCGATGGCGGCGACCATGTTGATGCCCAAGGCCATGCCCCGCTGGGTGGCGGGGAAGGCGTCGGTGAGGATGGCGGTCGAGTTGGCGAGCAGCAGCGCGCCGCCGACGCCCTGCACGACGCGGAAGCCGATGAGCCAGAGCGCGCCCTGCGAGCCGGTGAACGGGGTCAACGACAGCAGGATCGACGCGATGGTGAAGATGAGGAAGCCCGCGTTGTACATGCAGACGCGGCCGTACATGTCGCCGAGGCGGCCGAAGGTGACGACGAGCACCGCCGTCACCACCAGGTAGCCCATCAGCATCCAGAGCAGATAGCTCTCGTTGCCCGGCTGCAACGGGTCGAGGTGGATGCCGCGGAAGATCGCGGGCAGCGAGATGAGGACGATCGACGAGTCGAGGGCGGCCATGAACACGCCGAGCGTCGTGTTCGACAGGGCGGTCCACTTGTAGCGGTCGTTCGGGACGTCCTGCAGCACCACCGTCTCGCTCATGACGCACGCTCGGCGCGCACGAAGTCGTCGGCGAGGCGACCGAGCAGCGCCGCCAGCTGGCTGCGGTCGGTGTCGTTCCAGTCGCCGAGCACGTCGGTGATGAGGTCGTGGCGGGCGGCTCGCACCTTCTCCATCACGGTGCGACCGGCGGCGGTGAGCGTCACCGTCTGGGCGCGGCCGTCGTCGGGGTCGGCGGTCCGCGCCACCAGACCGGCCCGCTCGAGGATGCTCACGTGGCGGCTCATGGTCGACGGGTCGACGCCCACCTGCTCGGCGAGGGCGGTGGTGCGCACCGGCTCGCTCTCGGCCACGGCCCGGAGCACCACGTAGCGGGCCCGGTCGAGGTTGACGTCGGTGGCGGCGGCCAGCTGGCGCCAGGTGCGGGGGGAGGAGAGGTACCGGACCAGCGGGATCAGGGCGTTCTCGACCTGGTCGACGGTGCCTTCGAGGGCGGTGGCGGTCGGCATGTTCACCAGTATATGCGTGCACCATGCAACTAGTTGGTGCCAGCGGTGTGCCGGACGGCACATGCGTGGCGGATGCCGCGGCCGATCGTTCAGGCCCGAGCCTCCGCTGCCGAGCATCTCTCCATGACCTCATCGGTGGTTGCGCAGTCTCCAGCTCCGGTCCTCCCGACCTCGTCGTTTGCGGTCGACGTCCTCGACCGCGGCCAGGTCGCCGACCCCTTCCGCGGGCTCGACCTGCGTTGGACCCACGTCGAGCACGTCCCGTTCGGCGCGAGGGTCGTCATCGACCACGTGGTGATGTCGGCGGCGGGCGTCTACGTGGCCACGGTCGCGTCCACGGTCGATGCGTGGACGGACTCGTCGCCGGCATTTGCGCGTGCGATCTCCGAAGCCCGATGGCGGGCACGCAAGATCGAGTTCCTGCTCTGCGCCGCGGGCCGACCCCGCGTCACCCCGATCCTGCTCGTGGACGGTCCCTGCACGCCGGCCATCCCCGGCGGCTACGAGATGGTCGACGGCGTGCTCGTCTGCCACCGGGCCGACGCGACGTGGTTGTGCGCGCACCTCGACGCGCTGTCGCCGACACCCGAACCCGGCCGGATCACCGAGTGGGTCGGGCTCATCGCCGACCACACCCGCCGAACCGGACCGGCCGACCGTGCACCGGGCCGCCGGCACTGGATCGCGAACATCAGCAACGCCTGATCATTTCACCGGGTGAGCCACCACTCGGACGTCATATGGTCGCGGCATGCCTGTGCGTGCCGGGTCGCTCGACGAGCTGCGCAAGGAAGGTCGCCTGCTGACCAAGGTCGGCGCACTCCCGGTCGTGGTGTTCTGGGACGACGATCGGGCCTGGGCGATCGAGGACCGTTGCCCGCACATGGGCTTCCCACTGCACCAGGGCACCGTCGAGTCCGGGCTCGTCACCTGCCACTGGCACCACGCCCGCTTCGACCTCGTCACCGGGTGCACCCTCGATCCCTTCGCCGACGACGCCCGCGGCTTCGAGGTCACCGTCGACGGTGACGACGTGCTCGTCGAAGCGCGCCGCGGCGACGACCCGGTCGCCCACCTCTTCCAGCGACTCGACGACGGCCTGGAGACGGGGCTCTCGCTGGTGTTGGCGAAGTCGGTGCTGGGATTGCTCGACGCCGGCATCGCCCCCGACGAGATCGTGCGGCGCGGCGTCGCCTTCGGCACGCGCTACCGCGACAGCGGGTGGGGTGCCGGCCTCACCGTGCTCATCGCCATGGCGAACGTGCTCCCCATGCTCGACGAGGCCGACCGTGCGCTCGCGCTGGTGCACGGGCTCGCGTTCGTGGCCCGCGACACGCGCAACCACCCGCCGCGCTTCCCCATGCGCCCGTTCGACGACGGCGGCGAGATCGAACGCATTCGGTTGGCCGAGTGGTACCGCCGGTTCGTCGAGACCCGTTCGGGCGACTCCGCCGAGCTCGTGCTCACGACCGCGCTGGCGGAGCCGGGAGCGATCGGCGACGTGGAGCGGATGATGTTCGCCGCCGTCACCGACCACGTCTTCGTCGACGGCGGGCACACCATCGACTTCACCAACAAGGCGTTCGAGTCGCTCGGGTACGTGGGGCAGAAGTCCGCACCCGACGTGCTGCCCACGGTGGTGCGCGGCACCGCGTCCGCGATCTGGTCGGAGCAGAGCGGTACCTGGCGGCATCCGCACGACCTGCCGGCACTGATCGCGCAGACGCAGCCCCGGCTCGACGCTGCCATCTCCGCGGGCGCCACCCGCCACGGCGGCTTCACCGACGTCGCCGGGCTCGCGTGGCAGCTCCTCGATGAGCATCCCGAGCGCGTCGTCGACGCGCTCCTCGATGCGATCGAGACCGGTGCCGACCCCACGCAGCTCGGGCGCGCGCTGGCGTACGCGGCGGCGCTCAGGATCACGCGCTTCCACGTGCAGAACGATTTCGGCGACTGGGACACCGTGCACCACGCGTTCACCGCCGCCCACGCGCTGCACTGCGCGCTCGGGCGGGTCCCGACGCGCGAGCTGCTTCGCGGGCTGGTGCACGGCGCGCTGCGCATCTACCTCGACCGGTTCCTCAACGTCCCCGCGGCCCGCTTGCCCGACGCGCCGACCGGCGACCTCGCCGAGCTCGACGAGTGCTGGGAGATCCAGGGCGCCGTCGACCGCGCCGGCGGGATCGCGGCCGGCTACCTGCGCGACGGCGGCGATCCCGCCCGGCTCATCGGGACCCTCGGCCACGCGCTGCTGCGGGAGGACGCCGAGTTCCACTGGTACCAGGTGTTCGAGGCCGGCGTCGCCGAGTTCTACTCCTGGCCCATCGGCTCCGAGGAGGGTGTCCTCATCCTCGCCGGCCTGGCCCGGTTCCTCGCCGCCCACACCCCGACCCGGCGGGAGTTGTCCCGGGTGGTCGACATCGCCGCCCGCCTCCGCCGCGGCGAGGAGCTCTACGAAGAGGCCTGACCCGCGCGCGCCGTAATTGGTCGCAGTCCGATTCTGGACGGCAGACTGCGGGTGTGTTCACCATCGGGCCGAACTTCCACCTCATCCACATGACCGACGACATGGCGGCGCTCGACGCCTGGTACGACGACGTGTTCAGCGTGACCCGCTGGGTCAGCCGGAACGAGTCGCCGGAGCTGAAGCGCCTCGCCTCGCTCGTCGGCATCGGCAACCTCTGCATCGAGCCGATGCAGCCGTGCTTCGACATGGCCGGCTGGGAGAAGGTCCCCCTCGGCCGGTTCTACAAGCGCTGGGGTCGGCAATGGCACTCCATCGCCTGGTACGTCGACGACGTCGAGGGGCTCACCGAGCTTCGCGACCGGTTGGAAGATGCCGACGTCCAACTCCTCGGGTTGCTCGGCGGTCGTCTCGAGCACGAGGCGGACGCACCCGAGGATCGGCCGATCTTCACCCACCCGAACAGCACGCTCACGCAGCTGGAGTTCA
This sequence comes from uncultured Actinomycetes bacterium, assembly GCA_963819475.1. Taxonomy (GTDB): domain Bacteria; phylum Actinomycetota; class Acidimicrobiia; order IMCC26256; family DASPTH01; genus DASUAS01. Next base: position 174,944 of record CAWFWE010000004.1, on the reverse strand, counting down.
TGGTGCCGACCGAGCACATCGCCGACCCGCGCCTCCATGTGTCGTATCGGCCGTCGTGGTGGCACGACACCCACCCGCTGCACATCCGCCAGCAGTCGCACTTCACCCTGGCGACCCGCGATCTCGACCACGCCCGGACGATGTACGTCGACGTGATCGGCGGGAAGGTGCTGCACGAAGGCGAGAACGAGCTCCTCCGGACCAGGAGCATCTTCGTCGCGGTGGGGCGCGACGACGTGGTGGAGCTGGCGGAGCCGCTCGAGTCGGCGACACCCGTCGCCGACTACATCGACGCGAACCATCACGGGATGTTCGCGGTGTGGCTGCAGGTCGAGGACCTCGCCGCTGCGAGTCGCTACCTCGTGTCGAAGGGCGTTGCGGCTCGCATCGAAGACTCGACCACGTTCCTCTCCGACCCCGCGACGACGCATGGTGTCCACTGGGGTGTCACGACCGCCGGGATCCCGAACGACTCCCGCCCATCCTGGTGACGAACGACCGACGCTGACTCCGCGGCGTCACGCGCGTTGCAAGGTGACCGTCGCCACCGCGATCGTGCGGTCGTCGGCGCCGGCGTCGACCGCCTCCACCCGGCACACGACGTGATCGTCGGCGTCGCGCACGATCACCGTGCTGGTCCGCACCGGCCCGGTGCGCGCGCCGGCCAGGTAGTGGATGTGCAGGTCGCTGGCCGCGTAGCCGGGCACGGCGGCCTCGGCCGCGCCCTGGAACACCATGCCGAGCACGCCGCCGTTGATCCGGCCCCGACTGTTGTGCACGTACGGGCTGCTCGGGAGCTCCACCACACCGTGCTGCGCGTCGACGACGGTCAACCCGCACCGCTCGAGCAACGGCGCGGTCGGCACCTCGCCGGCCGGTTCCATGTGGCGTCGTTGCCCGATGCCGCCCAGCGGATCGAACACCCCTGACGACGGGGAGGTCGCGGCCGGCACCCGCGCGAACGTCACCAGCCCGGTCGCCACGCGACGCTGCGTGATCGGATCGGCGACGTCGTCGAGATCGGCGACGCCGTCGCCCTCGTAGATGTCGACACCGATGACGATCAGGCGTGAGCCGGCACGCGCGAGGTTGCTCTCGAGGATCGCCGGGCCTCGCACCAATGGCGCGGCTTCGTGGAGCATGAGGTCAGCGGTGGCGATCCAGTCCGGGTGTGCCGCGCACAAGGCGGGCATCGCGGTGTTCACGTCCACCAGGGCGACGAAGTACCCGAGCCCCGCCGCGCCCGACGGGTCGCGCACGGCATCCGTCACCGGCGACAGCGACCGCGCCTGCGTCGCGCTGCGCTGCTCGGTGGTGATGTCGAGATCGCTGATCGAGTTGCGCTCGGGCACCGACGGGATCGGCTCCGAGGTGGCGTCGGGTCTGAGGTCTTCGCTGGTCATCGAGCGGCCACCGTACGCGCCCACCCATTGTGGACGAGAGCCGCGACCGGTACCCTTCCGACGGCCGGAGCAATCCGCGCACGCCGACGAGCCGATCATGGCCCGGGATGGGGAGGGCGCAGTGTCCCGTTACCTGATCATCGCCAGCTACACGGCCGAGGGCACGCAAGGCCTCCTGAGCAAGGGTGGGACCGCCCGTCGTACGTCCGTCACCGAGATGGTCGAGAAGCTCGGGGGGACGGTGGAATCCTTCGACTTCGCCTTCGGTGAGGACGACGTGTACGCCATCTGCGACGTTCCCGACAGCGTCACCGCGGCCGCCATCGGCCTCACCGTCGGCGCCAGCGGCCTGGTCGCCCTCCGCACCGTCGTGCTGCTCACGCCCGAGGAGATCGACGCCGCCGCGAAGCTGCATCCCGACTACCACGGGCCCGGCCAGTAGAGTTCATCGTCATCTTCGACGCCGACTTCGTGCCCCGTCCCGACTTCCTGCGCGAGCTCATGCCGTACTTCGTCGACGAGTCGACCGGCATCGTGCAGTCGCCGCAGTTCTTCGACGCCCGGCGCGGGATGCGGTGGCTCCAGCGCACCGCCGGCGCGACGCAGGAGCTCTTCTATCGGTGGATCCAGCCGTCACGCGACCGGTCCCGGGCCGCGATCTGCGTGGGTACCTCCGCGATCTACCGGCGCTCCGCGCTCGACGACGCCGGCGGCTTCGCGCAGATCGGCCACTCGGAGGACGTGCACACCGGCGTCAAGCTCATGAAGGTCGGCTACCAGCTCCGGTACGTGCCGATCCTCCTGTCGAAGGGCCTGTGTCCCGACACCCTGCTCGGCTTCCTGAACCAGCAGTACCGGTGGTGCACCGGTTCGATGTCGCTGCTCGTCGACAAGTCGTTCCATCAGAACGAGAAGTTCTCCGTGCGCCAACGCCTCTGCTTCTGGTCCGGGTTCCTGTACTACATCACCACCGCGGTGAACGTGTTCGTCGCCGCGTGGCCGGGCCTCATCATGTTGTGGCTGTTCCCGCAGGACATCTACCCGCGCAACACGGTCTGGCTCCTCGGGGCGATCCTGCTGTGGTACTTCGTGCTGCCGACGGTGATGCGCGGGTACTGGCGCATGGACGTGCTCCGGGTGCAGCAGCTCTACTCGTTCGCACACGCGATCGCGATCGTCCACCTGCTCACCGGACACACCAAGGAGTGGGTGGCGACCGGGACCGCGGATGCACGCACGACGCCGCTCGCGGTCACCATCACGCGTGTCATGCGGATCACGGTGCTCACCACCCAGATCCTGCTGTGGGCCGGACTGGTGACCGCGACGCTCACCTACGGTCTCGACCACACCTGGGCGATGCTCTGCTTCGGCCTGCTCGCCGCCTACGTGCAGATCCCGATGCTGTTCCTGCCCGGGAGCGCTCGGGCGCAGGGTCGAGAGAAGGCCGCACCCATCACGGCGGTGGCGTCGTGATCGGCGTGACCGGCGTGACCAGATTGCCGACGGGGCGGCCGCCGGTCGCGGTGATCGGGAGCGGCTACGTCGGCACCGTCGTCGCCGCCTGCCTCGCGTCGCTCGGGTGCGACGTCGTCGCCGTCGAGGCCGACGCTCCGAGGTGCGAGCGGCTCGCCCGCGCCGACCCGCCGTTCCACGAACCCGGTCTCCGTGAGCTGCTCGCGGAATCGTTGGAGACCGGGAGATTGCGGTTCACGACCAGCATCGCCGAGGGGCTCGACCGTCCCGCGTCGTGTTCGTCTGCGTCGGGACCCCGTCGGGCAGCGACGGGCGCTCCGACATGACCGCCATGCGCGGCGCCGTGCTCGAGATCGGGTGTCACCTGCGTTCGCCGCACGTCCTTGTCACCAAGAGCACGGTGCCGATCGGGAGCGGGCACTGGCTGACGGCCGCGGTCGAGGACGCCTACACCGGCGACCGACCGGTCGACGAGCTGCTCTCGGTGGTGTCGTGCCCCGAGTTCCTCCGCGAGGGCTCGGCCATCAGCGACTTCCTGCATCCCGATCGGGTCGTGCTCGGCAGCGACGATCCGGTCGCGACCGCGCTCGTCCGCGCGGTCTACCGGCCGGTGCTGGAGCAGAGCTTCCCGGGCGGTCGCTCCGACGCGCTCCCCGCGCTCGTCACCACCAGCCTGGTGACCGCGGAGACGGTGAAGTACGCGGCCAACGCGTTCCTGGCCACGAAGATCAGCTACATCAACGAGATCGCCACCATCTGCGAGCTCGTGGGTGCGGACGTCGCCGACGTCGCCGACGCCATCGGGCTCGACGCTCGCATCGGCCGGCCGTTCCTCACCGCCGGCGTCGGCTGGGGTGGCTCCTGCTTCGGCAAGGACCTGTCGGAGCTGGTGAGCACCGCGCACGACTACGGCCAAACGCCATCGCTGCTGCTCGCGGTGCAGGAGGTGAACGACCGGCGGCGCAGCCTCGTGCTCGACAAGCTCCGGGCGCGGATGAAGATGCTGCGCGGGCGACGGGTGTGCCTCCTCGGCTGGCGTTCAAACCCGACACCGACGACGTACGGGATGCGCCGGCGGTCGAGGTCGCGGCGTCAGCTCGTGCGCGCCGGGGCCACGGTGGCGGCCCACGATCCGATCGTGCGCGAGCTGCCGGACGATCCCGAGGTCGCCGTGGTCGCGCGACGCGGTCGAGGCGGCGTGGCGGGCCGACGCCGTCGTGCTCCTGACCGACTGGTACGAGTACCGGCACACCGATTACGCGGCGATGCTGCAGGTCATGCGGGGTTCGGTGTTCGTCGACGGCCGTAACCTGCTGGAGCCGGCACGCATGATCAGCCTCGGCTTCGACTACGTCGACTTCGGCCGCGCCCCGGAACTGCCGGCCAGGGCAGCGGAAGCAGCCCGCGCGTCACGATGACACGTGTCGTCGTGGCACCTGGAGATCACTGCTATTGCGTGCGGGTGAACCCGACCGTGCGCAGGGCGTGCGGGCGGACGGTGAAGCGTAGCGTCGAACCGTCGACCTCGACGTCGGCGTCGTCCGGTGATTCGTCCAGTCGCAGGGACCGGACCCGAGCCACCGGGAAGGCCGAGGCGACGGCCGCGTCGACCGGTTCGTCGGTCGGGTTGAGCACCCGGAGCAGGCACTCGTCGCCGTCGCCCGGCTTGAGCGTCGACAGCACGAGGGCGTCGGGCACGAGCGTCAGGAGACTCACGCCCGGGTCGAGCAGCGGCTGGTCGCCCGCCGGCACCGCGCGGAAACCGAGCTCGTCCGCCTGCAGCACCGCTTCGGGCGCGGCGACGCGCAGTGCGAGATCGGCCGAGAGGCCGCCCGGGAGCTGACCGTCGGGCGTCGGGAGCGCCGGACCGGCCGGGACGGGGCGGGTCCCGAGCTGGAAGCGGGCGAGCCAGCCGAAGGTGCGGAGCAGCGTGACCGCGATCACGCCGTCCGCCGTCACCTCGGCCTCGGGAAGCCCCGGCGCGGCGAGGCTGAGCCCGTTCGCCTCGACCCATCCCTGGTGCGGGAAGGTGCGCGGCGCCGGGTGCACCCAGTTCGCGTCATCGACGGGCGTGGTGGATCGGCGCGCGGTGTCGAACGCCGTCGCGGCGCGGAAGGTGTCGACGGGGGCGCCGGTCGGGAAGCACAGCCGGAGGCGGTGGTCGGGTGCGGGATGCTCGACGTCGACGTGGAGGTCGACGCGCTCGATGCCGGGCGCGACCCGAGCCTCGACCCGCACGACCGTGCCCGAGGCCATCGTGCGCGTCACCGCCAGCCGTTCGATCCCCGACGGGTGCCGCTGTCGACGCACGTCGACCGCGTCGACGTGGTCACCCGGGTCGTCGGGCACCGGGTCGAAGTCGTACGAATCCCCGCGGTCGGCGACGTGCTCGATGGCCGCGAGCCCGGGGAGCTCACGTTCGCCGATCCACACCCGGAGTGTTCCGTCGTCGCCGGCGTGCACCGACACCGAACCGGCGGTGATCTCGCGTCCGCCGTCGTGCTCGTCCGGGGACGCGTCCGCGGGTGTCAACCGGATGCGCCGGTACCCGAACGCGGGCACGTCCGCGACGACGAGCTCCACGTCGAGGGCCGGCAGCGACTCGAGCATGCGGACCCGGCCCGGATCGTCGGACTGGATCACGCGCACCGGCGCGCCGTCGACCGTGTACCCCGCGACGGATCCCGCCGCCACCGTCAGCGGGTGGATGTCCTGCGTGATGTCCGACATGAAGAACACGGGGAAGCCGTCGAGCGGGATGCGCACGACGTCGGTGCGCGGGAACGGCGACGGGTTGAACACCGCGAAGTCGAGCTCGGTGCTGCGCGGCACCCGCCGCTCGGCCCCGAGACCCGCCAGTCGTTCGAGCACGCGGCCGGTGGTCTGCTCCGCGAGCTCGGTCGTGCCGGCGAAGCGGGTGTGCATCTGGCGATGGACCTCGTCCTGCGAGCACCCGCAGATCGAGTCGTGCGCGTGGTTCTGCAGCAGCGTGCGCCACGCCGCGTGCAGCGACGGCCGCTCGTCGGGCGTGCCGAGCGCTCGCCCCAGCGCCGCCCACGGCTCGGCCCAGCCGAGCAGCGCCTGCTCGGCGCGGCGATTCGCCAGCTTCAGGTCGAGCCGGGCCGACCACACGCCCGGCAGGAGGTTCGCGGTGCGCGCGCCGAGGAGCTCACCGCAGAACTCGCCGCGGCCCGACGGGTCGATCGCATCGACGAGGTCGTCGAGGAGACCTCGTGCCACGTCGAGTCCCGTGCGTCGCGCCAGCGCGGCGGCCACCGCCGCGGTGTGGTCGTCGGGCAGCATGTGGTCGATGCCGTTCATGAGCAAGGCCGGCGCGCGCTCGACCGGGCCGAGGCGGTCCAGCACGCCGAGCAGGCCGTCGACCGCCGCCTCCGTGTCGCGCGGCAGCACCGCGGCGGCGAAGTAGCCGCGCCCGAGCTGGTAGGTGAGCACGCTGCTGCCGTCGGGCGCGAGCCAGCGGTAGATCGGGCCCAGGCGATCGAGCTCGTCGCCGTTGCCGCGCCAGTAGACCATCGGTGCCAGCCCGAAGCCGGCGAAGAGCTGTGGGAACTGCGCCGGGTGCCCGAACGAGTCGGGCACGTAGGCGACGGCCGAGCACGCGCCCACCGACTCCGCCACCCGCCGGCCCTCCAGCAGGTTCCGCACCAGCGACTCGCCCGCCGGCAGCAGCGAGTCCGGCTGCACGTACCAGGGCCCGAGCGCGAGCCGCCCGTCGCGCACCACCTGCTCCAGGTCGACCCGGCGGCCGGGCCGCACCGCGAGATAGTCCTCCACCACGATCGACTGGCCGTCGAGCACGAACTTCCAGCCCGGGTCCTCGGCGAGGAGGTCGAGCACCCGGTCGACGGTGTCGACCAGCCGGGCCCGGAACCCTTCGAACGTGCGGTACCACTCGCGGTCCCAGTGCGTGTGCGACACCAGGAGCACGTCGACAGCACGCTCGGTCATCGTCCCGGAGTCTGGCAGACCGCATCGCCTCGAATTTGGCGATGTCTTGGGTTGCGATTGGCGGCGTCCCGGGTTACGAGTAGTGCGTAAGCATCGGGGCGGGCTCTTCGCGATGCGGAGGGCATCCGATGCAGTCGATCAAGTGGTCCACGTCGAGGCGCCTCGCGCTCCTCGCGGTAGTGGTCATCAGCCTCACCGCCGGCACCGCGTCGGCCGCTACGGCTGCCGTCGATCCCTTACCGCCCGCGCCCGCCGGGCTGGACCAGACGTGGATCGTGACCCTCGTGGGCGACGCCGACGCGCCGCGTGAGGCACCGCCGCTCGTCCAGCGCGAAGGCGGTCGACTGCTCGCCGCCTACACGCACGTTCTCGACGGGTTCGCGTTCTCCGGCTCCGCGCAGGCGGCGGCCGCGCTCGCGCACAACCCGCGCGTCGCCCACGTCGAGCTGGCGCGCACCCTGCACGCGGTCGACGAATACGCGCCCAACGGGATCCTCCGGACGAGCGCGTGGGCCGCCCACGGCGCCGGGTACACGGGGGTCACCGGCGGCGGGACGCCGGTGCGGGTCGCGGTCGTCGACACCGGGATCAAGCTCGACCACGTCGACCTCGCCGCCAACATCGCCCCCGGTCTGGGCACCAACTGCATCAACCCGGGGCAGCCGGCCAACGACGACCACGGGCACGGCACGCACGTCGCCGGCACGGTCGCAGCGGCGTACAACGGTCAGGGCGTCGTCGGGATGGCGACGAACGCGCAACTCATCCCGGTGAAGGTGCTCGACTCGACGGGCTTCGGCACCGACGCCCAGGTGATCTGCGGTCTCGACTACATCGCCGGGCTCGCGCAGTCGCAACCCGGCCCCTACGTCGTGAACATGAGCCTCGGCGACTCGAACCGCCCGGGTGAGACCACCTGCGGCTCGAGCGCGCTGCACCAGGCCGTGTGCACCCTCACGAACGAGGGCGTGACCGTGGTCGCCGCCGCCGGCAACGACGGAAGCGACGCGGCCGGCTTCGTGCCCGCGGCGTACGACGAGGCGATCGCGGTGTCGGCGTTCACCGACTTCGACGGCCAGCGCAGCTCCGCGGGCTGCCAGTCCGACTTCTCCGACTACGGCTACCAGTGCGACGACACCCTCGCCGACTTCAGCAACTACGGGTCAGTGGTCGATGTGACCGCACCGGGTGTCCATGTGCTGTCCGACTGGATCGACGGCGGTCTGAAGACCATCAGCGGCTCGAGCATGGCCGCGCCCCACGTCGCCGGTGCGGCCGCGCTGGTCCTCGGGGCGAACCCGAGCCTCACACCCGCGCAGGTGCGCGCGGTGCTCCAGTCGACGGGCGAATGTCCCGACGGCGCCGTCGCCAACGCCCCGACCTGCGCCGGCCACGGGCAGTGGTCGGTCGGCGGACTGTTCGGGACGACACCCGACAAGGACGGGATCCCCGAGCCGTTGGTGAACGGGTTGCGCGCCGCGCAGGCGGCCGGAACGCCGCCGCCGCCTCCTCCGCCGCCCGTCGACACGCAGCCCCCGACGGTGGCGTTCACCGCGCCGGGCGCGGGTGCGGCGGTCCGCGGGGTGGTCAACGTGTCGGCGAACGCGAGCGACAACGTCGCCGTCGCGCACGTCGACTTCTACGACGGCTCCACGCTCGTCGGGACCGATTCGAGCGCGCCGTACTCCGTGCCGTGGACGACGAGCGGCGACGGCCCGCACACGCTCACCGTCACCGCGTTCGACACTGCCGGGCTCAGCAGTAGTGACACGCGCACCGTCCCCGTCGACAACACCCCGCCAACGGCGACGGTCACCAGTCCGGTCGGCGGCACCGTCTCCGGAACCGTGTCCATCACCGCTGACAGCGCCGATCCCGCTCCCGGAAGCGGGGTGGCGTCGGTGCAGTTCCTCGTCGACGCCACCGTCATCGCCACCGACACGACCGCGCCCTACTCGACGAGTTGGAACAGCGCCACCACCGCGAACGGGTCGCATGCGATCACGGTTCGGGCCACCGACGGCGCCGGGAACATCGCGACGTCAGCGCCGGTGTCGGTCAGCGTCAGTAACGTCGCGCCGGCGGTCGTGATGCAGATCACCAGCCTCAACGGTCACGGCCAGGCCGGCTTCTTCTCGTGGACCTCGTGGGCCGACGTGACCGTTGCCGATCAGAACGGGCAACCGGTCGCCGGTGCGACGGTCACGTTCGCGGTGAGCGGAGGGACGACCGCGACCCGTTCGTGCACAACGGGAACAAACGGCGTCTGCTCGACAGTCAACTCGAAGGTCAGCGTGCCGACCAACAAGAAGAGCGTGACCTACACGACGACGAACGTCACGAAGGCCGGAGCGACTTGGGACGGTGCCCGCTGGGCGGTGACCCTCAGGCTGCGCTGAGAGGAGCCGGTCCGGTCTGAAGCGTGGGCCACCCCGGAGTCTGGCAGAGTCATCAGCGCGGCCACGACTGAGAGGAGCCGGCCATGAGCGATGCCCTCGGCGCTGCTGTTGTCGGTACCGGCTTCGGTGTGCTCACCCACGTGCGCGCGCTCGACGCGGCCGGCATCGAGGTGCGGGCACTGGTCGGGCGCGATCCCGACAAGACTGCGAAACGCGCCGAGCGCTTCGGGATCGAGCACGCGACGACCGACCGCGGAGAGGCGTTCGCGCGCGACGACGTCGACGTCGTCGCGGTGACGACGCCGCCCCACGCGCACGCCGAGGTCGTGCTCGACGCGGTCGCGGCCGGCAAGCACGTGCTCTGCGAGAAGCCGTTCGCGCGCGATCTTGCCCAGGCCGGCGAGATGCTGCGCGTGGCCGAAGCCGCTGGTGTCGTCCACCTGCTCGGCACCGAGTTCCGGTTCGCGCCCGGCCAGGCCCTGCTGACCCGCGCCGTCCGATCCGGCGCCATCGGCGATCCCCGCTTCCTGCTGTTCGTACTCCAGCTGCCGACGCTGACCGACCCGGCCGCGGAGATGCCCGTGTGGTGGGACGATGCCGCGGAAGGCGGCGGCTGGCTCGGCGCGCAGGGGACACATGTCATCGACCAGGTGCGCACGACGATCGGCGAGATCACCCGGGTTTCGGCGATGCTCACGACGCTGTCGCCGCGGCCGATGACCGCCGACGACACCTACGTCGTGCAGTTCGAGACCGAGGGCGGTGCTACCGGCCTGTTGCACAGCTCGTGCGCGGCCGGCGGCAAGTTCGTGGTGGCCACGAAGGTCACGGGGACGGCCGGCACCGCGTGGACGCAGGGGGACGAGGTGTGGGTCGACACCGGCGCCGGCCCGACCCAGATGCCGGCGGCCGAGGACCTGCCGGCGGTCGCGCCGGTGCCGCCGCCGAGCGAGCTGCTGCACACGACCTACGACATGTGGCACTCCACCGGCATGGACCTCGCGCCGTACACGCGCCTCTACGCCGTCATGCGCGACCGGATCCTCGGGCACGACGTGCCGGACGATCCGAGTGCCGGCACGTTCGCCGACGGCGTCGCCAACCAGGCCGTCGTGGACGCCATCCGCGACGCGAGCGCGACCCGCGCCTGGGTGGACGTGGCCCGATAGCTCGCCAAACGAGTCAGAGACGCAGTGACGTCCGCATGCTGGGGGCCTGAGCGGCCGCTCCCAGCAGGGTCGGGATGTCGAGCATCTCCTCGGTCGTCCGTAAGAACGCGTAGTGATCGACCGTCGCGTGGAGCACCGTCCGAGGCGGGACGGTCGGCGCGATGGCGATGAACGGCATCGGACTGTCTTCGTCCCACACCACGAAGATCGCTGTCCTTCCTGCGGCGTAGCTGTTGCTCGCCAGCATCACCGGCAGCCACCGCTGCAACCAGCGGTCGCCCGTCCGCACCGAGCAGTCATGGGTGTCGTTGCACAGGTTGGGAGTCACGAACGCGAACGTGGGAAGGGTGTCGGCATCGAGATCGCGGCGCAGCGTGCCGCTCCTGATGCCACCGAGAGGTACGTCGTCGGCCTGGCACGCCGAACGGTCGGAACCTCCCACGTAGTAGGCGGCGGGGTTGTGCTTCACGGCGTACCGGCCCGCGGTGCCCAGGTTGCAGTTGCCCGTCATGGACTCCTGGTAGCTGCGGGCCGTCCCACCCTGGTCACGCGCCTGACGAAAGAGGTTGTCGCCGGTGATCGCGTGGTCGGTGGGGGAGCCGTCGTCGGAGATGCCGTGCGTCGAGCCGGAAGTCGCCCCGATGTAGTTGGGAAGTGAGGGACTGCCGACGCTCGAGTACCGGGAGGCCGACGCGCACTGCGTGGCGAGCGAGGTCTCGTAGGGTGCCTGGGAGCTGCCGATCACCTGGTTGAGCGATTTGTTCTCCATCCAGATCCAGATCACGTGGTCGTACACCGCGGGCGGTGTGGCGCTTCGGCCACAGGGGCGCGTGGGTCTCGGGGCTCGCTTGGTCGACGTCGCGCTCTGTGTCTCGAGCCCGGACGTGCCGGCCGACGCACCACCCCCTGCAACGACCGCCAGCGCCAGCGCCGCCGCGATACCGACGGCCCGGGCGCGGGGGAGACGCCCCTGGCACGTCACCCGCGATGAGCTCGTTGTTCGGCCTGGTGATCGAAGTATTTGTCGATCTGGGTGCGCGCATAGGTGCAGGCTTGCGTTTCGTCCATGGTGGCACCGTGGGTGCGGAGCTCTCGCAGTCGTGTGTCGCCGAGGGCGGCAGCGAGGAGTCGGGTTGTGTCGCGCCGCACGTTGGCCACGAAGCTGGCGATGTCGTTGTGGCCGGCAGCGTCGCCGCTGACCGGGACGGCGACCTCAGGTGTCAGGCGTCGGATCACGGTGCCGACGGTGCCTTGGAGGATCGCCGCCGGTTCAGGTTGGTGTTCGGCGAGGCCTCTCGCAACGAGGTTCAGCATGCCGGCCAAGTAGGTGAGCGGTAACGAACCCGATCGGCTGTGCTGGTGGAGGACGCGGCGGGCGAGACCAAGAGCGGTCGGCCAGTCGTCGAGACGGGCGGCACAGAAGACGGCACCTTGGAGCTCTTGATGGCTTTCGTAGCCGAGCGCGGTCTCGAGCTGGAGGGCTTCGGTGAGGAGGGCGCGAGCCTGATTCGGGTTCTCGTCGACTACGGCTTGGGCGAGACCGATGTGGGCTTCCCCCCGTTTCGTGGAGGGTTCCGGATTGATGGTGGAAGCCTCTCATTCGTCGGCACTGTGATGCCATCGGATCGTTCCGAGGGCGTCTGCGGCGATCTGAGAGGCTGGTTTCACGCCGCCTTGTCCTGATCGGCGGATCGGTCAGCGAGAATCTGTTCGAACGCGACGGGTGGCTTCATCTCGCAGGTGCTGTGTCGGCGACGGTGGTTGTAGCGGTCGATGAACGCGGCGACCTCGCGGCGCGCCTGTTCTTTGGTGTCGAAGCGGCGGCGGGACAACAGCTCGTGCTCGAGAGTCGAGTTGAAGCTCTCGGCCGCCGCGTTGTCCAACGCGGAGCCGACTCGTCCCATCGACTGGGTGATCTGCAGTGCCGTGCACGCGTTCGCGAACAGATCACCGGTGTACTCGCCGCCCTTGTCGGAGTGGAAGATCACGCCGGCGACATCGCCGCCGCGCACCGCGGCGGCCATGCACAGCGCCGCCTTCGCGAGTGACGCGTCGTGATGCTCGCCCAGCGCGAAGCCCGCCAGGCGCCGCGACGCGAGGTCCTCCACGGTCGCCAGGTAGAGCTTGCCCTCGACGCATGGGATCTCGGTGAGGTCCCCACACCACTTCTGGTTGATCGCCGCCGCGCGGAAGTCGCGCCTGACCAGGTCCGGGATCGGCGCCGCGGCCTTGTCCGGGCGGGTCAAGGACCGCCGTTTGCGTTTCGGAGACCGGCCCACCAGACCCTGACGGGCCATTGACGCCGCCACCGTCTTCTTCGACACCCGCCAACCCGCCTCGACGAGGTCCTCCCACACCCTGGGCGACCCGTAGGTACCCGGGTTGCCTCCCGAGTCCTCGAACGAAACGCGCACCGCGGCGTCGAGCTCGCCGCGGCGAACCTCACTGGGAGTCGGTGGGCGGTCCTGCCACTTGTAGAACGTCGAGGTGGGCATGCCCAACGCTCGACACGACAACGCGTGGGGAACACCGTGCTCGGCCCTCTGGACGGCGATGAACGATGCCACGGTCATCGCGTCGCCTCCTTGACCCACAGGACCACGGATCGCTTGAGCACATCGCGCTCCATCCTCAGCTCGGCGTTCTCCCGCTCGAGCTGCACCAGACGAGCACGTTCATCGGCGGTGAGGCCCTCGGACTCACCCCGCTCGATCTTGTCCTTCTTCACCCAGTTGCCCAACGTCCCCGCATGGATCCCAAGATCCTCAGCGACCTGAGCGATCGACTTGTTGGTCTCCCGGACGATCCGCACCGCCCCCTCACGAAACTCCGGGTCGTACTTCCGACGTACCTCTGCCATGGCATCACCTCATAGTTGAGGCCTCCACGGTTTGGGGGGATGCCCGCATGAGGTTGTAGCCGATCGCGAGGGGCATGCCGCTTTCGCGGGCGAGCGCGAGCCCAATGCTGGCGTGTTGTCGCGCCGCAATCGGGTTCGTGTACGAGAGGTTCTGGGCGAGGAGGCCGAAGTAGAACGCGGCGAGTGCTGGGACGTTGTCAGCGCGGGCGCGGGCCGCGGCGTCGAGGAAATAGCCGACCGCCTCGTCGGCGGTGCCTATGGACTGAGCGACATATCCGCGCAGCCGCGACGACCAGATGCCGAGATGGGAGCCGACGGTGGGGCCGAGGCGTTGTTCGGCGGCAAGTGCCTGATCACACAACCGCAGGGCCTGCTGCACGTCTCCGCGCCTCCAGGCGCCGTAGCCGGCGGCCATCAGCACCACCGCGGAACCGGGATGCTCGGTGGCGCCCGGGAGCGCGAGGAGAGGCGTCGGGTCGAAGACGACCACGTCGTCGACTTGAAGCCCGAAGAGGGGGAACTGACAGAAGAGCCCGAAGGCGAGGTCGGCGTCTTGCGTGTCGAGCGCGAAGGCCATGGCCGCGAGCAGGTTCTCGCGCTCGCGTGCCAGGCGCGCTCCCCACTCCACCTGTTCCCTCCCGTACAGGTGACTCTGTGCGACACGAGCGAGCTCCGTGTAGTACCTCGCATGGCGGAGCCGCAACATGTCGGTCTCACCAGCGTCTGCGAGGCGTTCCTCGCCGTACTCGCGGATCGTCTCCAACAACCGGTAGCGAGTCGCGGGACCGGTGTCGGCGACGACCAGGGACCGGGCAACCAGGCTCGCGACCAACTCGAACACCTCATTCGCGTCGATCGGCTCGACGGCAGCGATCGCCTCCGCGGCCTCGAGCGTGCAACCCCCTGAGAAGACGGAAAGGCGCGCCAACAAACGCTGTTCGGGCTCGGTCAACAGTTCGTAGGACCAGTCGATCGCGGCGCGAAGCGTCTGGTGGCGTTCGATCGCGACGCGCCCGCCGCCACTGAGGAGGCGGAGCCGCCGGTCGAGGCGCCGAGCCAACTCGCTCGGGTTCATCGCAGGAATGCGCGCCGCGGCCAGCTCGATCGCCAATGCCACTCCGTCGAGATGTGTGCACACCGCCACCACGTCCGCCCGGTTGGTCGCATCGACGGTGAAGTCCGCCCTGACCGCCTGGGCCCGATCCGCGAACAGGCGCACCGCCTCGCACTCGCTCTCGGGTTGAGTGCCGCCTTCGTCGGGGAGACCCAGACACGGGACCACCAGGAGCTGCTCTCCCGCGATGTTGAGACCCTCTCGGCTGGTGGCCAGCACGCGCACCCCCGAACACGCGGCTTCGATCGCTACGACGAGCCCAGCCGTCCCCTCCAACAAGTGCTCGCAGTTGTCCAACACCACCAAGAGCTCGAGGTCGCGCAGGTACGCGACCAACGCGTCCTCCAAGCTCAGCCCCGACCGCGCGCTCACCCGAAACACTGCCGCTACGGCGTCGAGAACGGCACCCGGATCCCGCACTGCCGCCAGCTCACAGAGCCACACGCCATCCCGGAACCGAGGCGACACGTCGCGCGCGACCTGCAACGCCAAGCGGGTCTTGCCGACCCCGCCCACTCCCGTGAGCGTCACCACACGGGACCGCTCCAACGCCTCCGTGACCCGCACCAACTCGACCTCGCGACCCACGAACGAACTCGGCGGCGACGGCAAATTTCCTGACGATCCGTCCAACGTGCGCGCCCCGAACTCTGCGCCGCCCCCGATGGCAGGAGTGGTGTGCCGGCGTCTCTCGGTGGCGATGCCATCCACCCGACGTCGGGGTGTTGACGCACGATGTCGTCGTTGAGTGCCTGCAGTTCTGGTGAGGGAACGACACCAACCTCGTCGGCCAGGAACCGACGAAACGCGTCGTACGCACGCAGCGATTCGACCGGCCGGCCGGCGCGAGCGAGCGCCAGCATCAGCAACGCCCGCAGACGCTCGCGAAACGGCGCCACCGCGATCTGGGCCTCGAGTTCTCCGATGACCTCCTCGGGACGGCCCAACTCCAACAGCGCGGCGGCCCGTTCCTCGACCGCCCGGGCCCGCAGCTCCACCAGTCGAGCAACCTCCGCGATGGCGAACTCCTCGCTTGCGAACTCCGCGTACGGCGAGCCGCGCCACAACCCGAGCGCCTCGTCGAACACGCCCAGCGCCATCTCCGGCTGTTCCGACGATCCGAGCCCGACCCGCACCAGCTCCTCGAAACGCAACGCGTCGACCTCGCCGCTCGCCACCCGCAACCGGTACCCCGGAGGGCGTGTCTCCAGCCGGTCCTCACCCAGGGACGCGCGCAGGCGCGACAACAACGTCTGGAGCGAGTGCGTCGCGCTCCGTGGCGCATCGTCACCCCACAGCACGTCGACGAGACGATCACTCGAGACCACCTCGTTGGCGTGGACCACCAGCACCGTGAGCAAGCGCCGCTGCTGGGGGCTTCCCAGCCGAACCTGCTCACCGTCGCGCACGACCTCCAGCGACCCCAGCACACACAGCGGCGTCGCGACCCGGTCGTCCACCGGCCCTCCAACCCCACCCACACGCAGGACGCAGCTGCGCTCGAGCTGCGCTCGAGGTGCGCTCACGCTGCGACAGCTCTCCCTGACGCTGTGGCCGAGGAAGCCATCCTCGCACACCACCCACGGGAGGAACCATGAACATCCACACGGACACCTACCCCGCGACGCCACCCACTGCCGTGGCCACGGTTCCACACCGGCGTCGGAGGACGACCTTCGTTGCGCTCGGTATCGTTGCGGTGCTCGCTGTCGGCGCCGGTGTCGGAGCCGCTGCGCTCGTCGACGACGGATCAGGATCCGTCGCCCGCCCGCCCGCCGCTGCCGCCACCGCGACCAGCCCCACCGATGTCGACACCCTCTGGAGCTATCTCGCCCAGCTCCCGACCGCGGAACACGACCAGGTCCTCCTCACCCTCATCCACGACCCCACCGGCGCGCTCGGGGCCATCGTCACCGGCATGGTGAACAGCGCCGGCTAGCACCGACAGCCTCCCGCTCCGATCGGAGGGGCCGACGATCACCGCGGCCCCTCCGCAGCGGGCACAGGTTCACAACCAGGTGCCGGAAGCGCGGGCCTCGATGGCGGCGCGGGCGTACTCCTCGCAGGCGAGTTGTCCCGCGGTGAACACACGAGTCGACCGGCGTGGCGGCTCCTGCGATGGACGGCGCGTGCACGGCGTCGTGCCGGCGGCCGCTCTCGTCGTGGACGGCCGGGTGCGCAGGGTTCGGACGGTGGGGTACGTGCTGTCGATGGTCTGCACGGTGCGACCTCCTGCTGAGCAATTCACCCTTCGAGCATTCGGCGCGAGGCCGGCGCCGGATGTTCCACCGGCGCCGGCAGCCCGAGCCGCTCGCGCATCTGCACGAGGAGGGCCTGGGCCTCGGCGCTCCGTTGCGCCGCCTCGATCTCGAGCAGGCCGGGGTCGACCTGGGCGCTCGCCTGGAGCGCGGAGAGCTCGCCCTTCGCCTCCGCCACCGCGTGGCGGTTGAGGATCTTGCGCTCCACCTCGGCGAAGGTGGGGACGTCGTCCCCGAGCACGTCGTCGAGCTGCCCGCGTGCGGCGTTGAGCGCCTCCTGCATCTTGGCCCGGTCGAGCACCGAGAGCAGGCGTTCCTGCTCGTCGAGCTTCGACTGGAGCGTGGTCGCGTTCTGCACGACCGCCGCCTTGGCCTGCTCGGCGGAGCGGGTCGCTTGGAGCAGTGCCTGATCGAGCTCGCGGAGCTCGCGCTCGAACCCGAGCACGCGGTTGGCCAGGCCCTCCGCTGCGGTGGTGAACGTGGCCACCTTGTCGGTGTGGCCGAGGCGTGCCTCACGGTCGATCATGAGCAGCGCCTGGCCGGCCGAGGCCTTGGCCTTGTCGCATTCCACGACCTTGGTGTCGAGGCGGTCCTGAGCCTGCTTCTGCTGCGCGACCACCAGCGCGGCGGCGTCGGACAGCTTGCGGTGCTCGGCGCGCGCCTCGAGGATCGCCTGTTCGAGCTGCACCTTGGGATCGGCGCGCTCCGCATGGGCCACGCGGAGCTTCACCGCCAGGTACTTCCACCAACGCTTCAACGACTGCCACATGGGTGCATCCTCCGGTTCAGGGTCGGCGCCGGTCGCGTCGGCCACCAACGCTGAGCCGCCACACCACGACGGCGACGGCTGCGAGTCCGACGACCGTGAACGCGAGATCGAGCACTCGTGATGCGGCGGCGAGGAGGATCCGTGCACCCAGTAGCGCGCCGATCCCCACGAGCAGCCACATCACCCACGGGGTTCGCGGGCGCCGGTCGTCGGTCATGTGACGACGGTGACACCTCGGGGTGCGGGCCGGAATGCCGCCGCAGCGGCTCGTGGCCAGCCGGCGGGCCACACCGACGTGACCTGGAGGCCAGCTACGCGCCGGTGTCGTCGTCCTCGAAGTCGCTCCGCCGTACCGTGCCCGTCTCCCACGCGCGTTGCGCGAGCAGCGCGCGTCGCTGCTGCCCCTCCTCGGGGACGTCGAACTTGACGTACAGCGAGCTCAAGTGGGCCTTGACCGCGGCCTCGCCGACGAACATCCGGCTGGCGATGTCCTTCGTCGTGCTGCAGGGTGCGCGGTTGTCCTTCACCTGCGGACGGCAGAGCTCGCGGAGCACCTCACGTTGCTTGACCGTCAGCGTCGGTGCCTTGTGCGCCGGTGACGTGGTCGACATGGAGTCGCTCACGTCGCCGACCAGCCAGAGGCTGGTGTCACCGATGCGCAGCTCGTCGCCGACGCGCAAGGCCTTCTTGGCGTCGATGCGCTTCCCGTTGACCCAGGTGCCGTTGGCGCTGTCGAGGTCGGTCACGAACCAGCACCCGGCGACGAACTCGAGCTCGGCGTGGTACCGCGAGACGGCACCATCCCACTCGAGGATCAGGTCGTTGCCCTGCTTGCGGCCGACGGTCTGGCGGTCGCCCTCCAGCGTGTGGACCGTCCGACCCTTCGGACCTACGTAGTCGAGCACCGCCATGGTCTGGGCCCCTCCCCTCGACGGCTGGGATGCGATCCCACCCATTCAACCCGCAGCCATGATCGCGCGACCTCGCCGGCGGGCAATTTCTCCCTATCCTCGGCGCGTCGTGAGATCTCCGGCCCGGGGATGGTGCACGCGGCGCGGGGCTGCGAGCGTGCCGGGAGATGGATGTCACGGCGTTCGAGAGCAACGATCATCAGCACATCGCCGGGAGTGGGGTCGCCGCGTACGCCGGCCTGCCCCGGGGCGCAGGGAGGGACAACGTGACGGTGGCGCCGACCATGGCGGGCCCCAGCGCGCGCGGGCTGCGCGTGCAAGGAATGCCGTGGCGACGCTGGCTGACCACCACGCCCGGTCGTCTGCGGACTGCCTCCGCGCTCCTCGTCATCGGTCTCCTCGTGTTCGCGGCGGTCACCACGGCCGCGACCGAAGTCCGCAGCCGGGCCGCCGGCGCGGTCGCGACCACGTCGGCTCCCGAGCTCGTCACCGCCGAGAACCTCTACGGCAACCTCGCCGACGCCGACGCCACCGCGTCGACCATCTTCCTGCGGGCGGGGCAGGAGCCGCGCCAGTTGCGCCGGCGGTACCTCGCCGACGTGGCGGCCGCGGGGCGTCAACTCGCCGACGTATCGCGTTCTGCGGACTCGTCCCCGGTCGCCCACCGTGCGGTGCGGACCATCTCGGAGCGTCTGCCCGAGTACACGGGGCTGGTGGAGTCGGCGCGGGCGAACAACGCGCAGGGTTTCCCCGTCGGTGCCGCGTACCTGCGGAAGGCGTCGGCGACGATGCACAACGAGATCCTTCCCGCGGCCACCGACCTCTACCGCGACGCGGCCCGCCAGCTGCGCGACAACTACGAGGCGGGCACGTCGACGCTCACGCTCGTGCTCGTGCTCGGCGCCGGTGTCGGCATGCTCGCGCTGCTCGTCGTCGTGCAGATCTTCGTGCGGCGGCGTTCGAACCGGCTCCTCAACCTCGGGTTGGTCGCGGCGACGGTGCTCGTCGTCGGGCTGCTCGGTTGGACGCTTGTCCGGTTCGCGGGCGCCCATGACGCGCTGAACCGGGCCCAGGAACGCGGCTCCGACTCGGTCGAGGTGCTCTCGTCGGCGCGCATCCTGACGCTGCGCGCCCAGAACAACGAGAACCTCGCACTGATCGAGCGCGGCACGGGCGACGTCTACGTCGCCGAGTTCGAGCGCCTCATGGGCCAGCTCGGAGGAACCGACGGGAAGTCGGGCCTGCTCGGGTACGCGGCAACGATCGCCGATCGCACCGGCGACGGTTCGCGCATCCGGGCGCTCGCACCGCAGTTCACCGCCCTGCGTCATCTCCACTCGCAGGTCCGGGACAGGGACGATGGCGGTGAGTACGCCCGGGCCGTCGCGCTCTCGGTCGGGACGAGCAACGACACGATGGCGGCGTCGTTCGGCGAGGCCGGGCCCGGACAGGAGCTCGCGGCCGTCGACAAGCTCCAGCACGCGCTGCGGCACGACATCGCCCGCTCGCAGGTGCGACTGGCGTCGGCCGCGCAGGACGCGCGCTCCGGCTACGGGGTGCTCGAGGTCGCGATCCCCCTGTTCGCCGTGCTCGCCGGTCTGCTGGTGCTGCTCGGGCTCGAGCGTCGCATCGGGGAGTACCGGTGATGCCGCGGGCCCTCGCCGCGGGCATCGCGGTGCTCGGGTCCGCGATCGCACTCGCGGCCTGTGGCACCGGCTCGACCGAGCCGCTCGGCCGCGCGTTCGGCGCCCTCGACGCTCCGACTTCGAGCACCACCACGACCGCCGCACCTTCGCCCGCACCTGCGTGTGGTGACCCGCGCGCGAGCTATCCGGCGTTTGCGCCGCTGCCCAGCACCCAGGCGCTCGCGGCGGATCCGGCGATGGGCCCCATCATCGAGCGCGGGAAGCTCGTCGTGGCGGTCGACGAGAACACCGAGGGTCTCGCCTCGCGCGACTCCGACGGGCAGCTCGTGGGCCTGGAGATCGACATTGCCCGCGCCATCGTGGGCTCGATCTTCGGTGACGACTCCGACACCCGGCTGCGACTCCTCACGGTCACGACGAAGCAGAAGGTCGAGTATCCGGCGCACGGCGATGCCGACCTCTCGATCAGCGCCATCTCGATGACCTGCGAGCGCTGGAGCAAGGTCGCGTTCAGCAGCGAGTACTTCACCGCTCGGCACGAGTTCCTGGTGCGCGACGACGCGCCCGTGCACACCGCGTCCGACCTCGCCGGACGGCGCGTGTGCATGACGAAGGGCTCGACCTCGATCGACACGCTCGCGGGCATCGGGCTGCAACCCCCGCCGGAGCCGCGGTTGGTCGACACCCGCACCGACTGCCTCGTCGCGTTGCAAGAGGGCGAGGTGGACGCCTACTTCGGTCACGACACGTTCCTCGTCGGCATGGTCCACCAGGACCCCGGACTGCGCATCGTCCCGCAGGGAGAAGCACAGCACTACGGCATCGCCGTAGGTCCGGACAACGTGACGCTCGTGCGCTACGTCAACGGGGTCCTGGACCGGTTGCGCGGAGACGGCACCCTGGCGCGCCTCTACGAACTTTGGCTGCGGCCGCTCTACCGCGGTGCCGGCGAGCCGCTGCCCGCCGTGCCGGTGCCCGACACCATGCGGCTCGACACCCCGAAGGTGGCATCATGAGCGCGCGCCGGTGGACGGTCGTCGGGGCCGCGACGGTCGTGCTCGTCGGTCTGGTGGGGTGCTCGTCGCCCTCGAACCGCGCGGTGTCCCGGTCGCTCGGCGCGCTGACCGATCCCACCACCACGACCGCGGCGCCGTCGTCGCCGACCACCACGGCGCCCGCCACGTGCGACCCACGCGAGAGCTTTGCGCCCGACCCCACCCTGCCCACCCCGACGGTCGACGCCATCTTTCAGCGCAACATGCTCGTGGTGGGCGTCGACCAGGGCACGTTGAACTGGGGCTACCGCGACCCGCGCGACGGGACCATCAACGGCCTCGACGTCGACATCCTGCGTCAGATCGCGCTGGCCATCTTCGGCAGCGACCCCGACGCGCACCTGCAGTTCAAGACGCTGACCACGGCCGAGCGTATCCAGGCGGTGAAGTCGGGCAAGGTCGACATGGTGGCCAGCCTCCTCACCGCGACGTGCGACCGGTGGAAGGACGTCGACTTCTCGACCGTCTACTACGAGGCACACCAGGACGTGCTCGTCCGCGTCGGCTCGCCCGTGCACACCGTGGCCGCGCTCGCGGGAAAGACGGTCTGCGCGACCCGCGGTTCCACGTCGATCACCAAGATCCAGCAGCAGGTCCCGAAGGCGAAGATCCACCCGGTCGACACCCGCGCCGACTGCCTGGTGGCGCTCCAGGACGGTGAGGTCGACGCGGTCACGAGCGACGACACCATCCTCTCCAGCTTCCAGGCCCAGGAGGAGAAGGACCACACGCGCCTCCTCGGGCAACCACTGGAGAACGAGCCGTACGCGATCGCGATGCCGAAGGACGCCCAACACCACGAAGACCTCGTGCGGTTCGTGAACGACGTTCTCGACCGCATGCGGAACGACGGCTCGCTCGCGTTCCTGTACCAGCGCTGGCTGGGTGACGACGCGCCGACCGCGCCGCCGGCCCCGGTGTACGGACGATGACCATGACGATCGACGACCTCGACCGCGACCTCGAGCGCTACCGGAGCGCAGCCGACATCGTCAGCGCGAACCTGCTCGAGCTCGACGGTGACCCCAACCGACAGCTGCTCGAGACCGCGCCGCTCACGGGAACCACCGCCCGCGAGTGGGCTGACGCGCGCACCGCCCTCACCTCCGTCTGGGACTGGTTCGCCCGGTTCACCACGTTCCTCGATCAGGCAACGGAGCTGCGCGTCTCACCGCGCACCCGCCTCGCGCCCGACCGCGAGCGGGTCCTCGCCGACTTCCTCTCGCAACCGTCGATCGAGTTGGGAAGCGACGAGATCCCGTTGCGCGACCGCGACCTCCTGCAACAGCGGCGCGCGACGAGCCGGTGCACCGCCGATGAGCTGCTCGGCCTCATGTCGGACGCCTTCGCCCGCGCGCGAGGTCGTCAGCCGGATCGGCAACGCGTGGGACGAGCTGGTGCCGCGGCTCGCACGCGCACGCGCCGCGCTGACGGACGTCAGTGGGCTCGAGCGCTCGCAGGTGCAACAGGAGCTCGACGCCCTCACCGAGGCATTGATCACCGATCCGCTCGCCGTCGCCGAAGCCGCGGTGCACGACGCCGAGCAGTCGGTCGCGGCGCTGACCCGCGCCGCGGCCGCGGCTCTCGCGTTGCGCGACGAGTGGCAGGAACGGCTGCGAGCGGCCCGCGACGAGCTGGACCAGGTCGAGCAGGCGGTGGCAGCCGCCCGGGCTGCCCACGCCACGACCACCGCCAAGATCCTCGAGCCTTCGCTGCCCGATCCGCCCGCGGTCGACAAGACCCTTGCCGCCGACCTCGACCACGTCGTCGGCCTCGCCGACGCCGGGCGCTGGGACGACGCCGTTGCCCACCTCGACCAGTGGTCGACGACGCTGCAGCGACGCGCCGACGCGGCCGCCGCCTCAACGACCGCCTGCCACGCGCCGATGATCGAGCGTGACCAGCTCCGCGGGCTCCTCGACGCGTACCGGGCGAAGGCCCACGGGCTCGGCCTCGACGAAGACGACGACGTCACCGACGCGTACGAGCGCGCGCAGGCCGCGCTGTACGTCGCGCCCACCGATCTCGCGTCCGCACGCCGGCGCGTCGTGCGGTACCAACGCCTGCTGACCACCGACCACGAACCGGAGGCCCGACGATGAAGTGCGTGCGCTCGTGGTGCGATCCGCCCGGTGAGATCGAAGGCGGCTACTGCAACCGTTGTGGCTCGCCGCCGGCCGAGGCGTCCGCGGTGAGCGCGGAATCGGAACCGGCGAGCGCCGCGACCGTCGCGCCCCGGAACGTCGGGACGGGCAGCCCGCGCACCGGCACCCCGCGCAGCGGCACCACCCGCGCCGCCACCACCGGCAGCCGGGTGCGCGCCGCCTCCCGGGTGGAGCTCCCGCCGCCCGACATCAAGGACATCGCCGACGTCCTGTTGGAGAACCCGAGCATCCCCGAGAACAAGCGGTACTGCGGCAACCCCGAGTGCAACCAACCGGTCGGCCGCGGACACGACGGCGAGCCCGGTCGCACCGAGGGCTTCTGCCGTAAGTGCCGCCACCCGTTCTCGTTCACGCCCAAGCTCGCGCCGCAGACCCTCGTCGGTGGGCAGTACGAGGTGCTGGGGTGCCTCGCCCACGGCGGTCTCGGCTGGATCTACCTCGCGCGCGACCAGAAGGTCGGCATGTGGGTGGTGCTCAAGGGGCTGCTCAGCAACGAGAACGTCGACGTGATCCGGGCCGAGCTCCGCTTCCTCGCCGAGGTCGACCACCCGAACATCGTCAAGGTCTACAACTTCGTCGAGCACGACGGTGAGCCCTACATCGTCATGGAGTACGTCCGTGGCGCGACGCTCCGCAAGACGCTCGAGCAGCGGAAGGCGGCGAACAACGGCGAACCCGACCCGCTGCTGCCCACGCACGCCGTGAAGATGATGCTCGAGGTGCTGCCCGCGTTCGGGTACCTCCACCGCCAGGGCCTGCTCTACTGCGACTTCAAGCCCGACAACGTCATCCGCACCGATTCGTCGCTGAAGCTCATCGACATGGGCGCCGTGTACCAGATGGACGACACGACCAGCGCGATCTACGGCACGCCGGGGTACCAGGCCCCTGAGATCGGAGACTCCGGGCCCAGCATCCCCTCCGACCTCTACACCGTCGGTCGCACGCTCGCGGTGTTGTGCACCGATTCGCGCGGGTACCAGACCACCTTCGCCAAGTCGCTCCCGGCCGCCGACGAGGTGCCTCTGTTCGCGGAGTACGACTCGCTCTACCGCTTCCTCGTGCGCGCCACCGCGGCCGATCCCGACGACCGCTTCCAGTCGGCCGACGAGATGGCGGTGCAGCTCGAGGGCGTCCTGCGGGAGATCGCGGCGGCTGAATCCGGCACCCCGTGGCCGGAGGTGAGCGCGACGTTCACGAGTGAGCTGCGCGGCGGCTCCGAGGATCCCGACGACTGGCGCGCGCTGCCCGCGCCGCTCATCGCCGCCGACGACCCCACTGCCGCCTTCCTCGCCTCCCTCGCGGTGGCGGTCACCGAACCCGACGAGATCCTCGAGCTCCTCACGCTCGCGCCCGAGCGCACGGTCGAGGTGCAACTGCGCGAAGCGCGCACGCTCGTCGAGGCCGGCCGGCACGACGACGCCGACACCTTGCTCACCGAGATCGCGCTCGCCAACCCGTGGGAGTGGCGCGTCACGTGGTCGACCGGTTGCAATGCACTCGCGCAGGCCGACGCCGGCCGCGCCCTCGCCGAGTTCCGTGGTGTGTACGCGTCGTTGCCGGGCGAGTTGGCGCCGAAGCTCGCGATGGCCTACGCCGCGGAGAGCGGCGGCGACCTGGCGCACGCCGCGCACTGGTACGACATCGTCTCTCGCACCGATCCGGGGTTCACGACCGCCGTCTTCGGGCTGGCGCGCTGTCGGACCCAGCTCGGCGACCTCGCCGGCGCGATCGAGGCGTACGAACGCATCCCGCCGACCTCGAGCGCGTACGTCGACGCGCAGATCCACAAGGTCGACACCATGCTCTCCGCCGAACGCCGCGCGCTCACCGTCGACGACGTCGTCGCCGCGGGCGCGGCGGTGGCGCGCCTCCCGCTGCCCAAGGAGCAGCAGGCGCGGTTGACCGCGAACGTCCTCAGCGCCGCCCTCGTGCTGGTCGCCGACGGGACGCCCGCCAGCAACGGCGCCGACGGCGCGCCTCCGGTGGTCCTCGGGTACGAGCTGACCGAGCGCGACGTGCGCCTCGGGCTCGAGACGACCTACCGACGTCTCGCGCTCCAGTCACCCTCGGGCGCGGAGCGGATCGCGCTCGTCGACCGGGCGAACGAGCTCCGACCGCGGACCGTGCTGTGAGCGAAGAGGACGCGCCGATGTGCCGAGCCTGCGGGCAAGCCGCGTCGGCCGACGACCGATTCTGCGAGGCGTGCGGCTCGCCGCTCACACCGGGCGTGGTGGTCGACGCGCCCGATCGGCGCGAGTTCGACGACGGCGCCGTCGGTGGCGTCACCGATCGTGGCCACCACCACCGCCGCAACGAGGACGCGATGCAGGTGGCGCGGATCGGCGACCGTGTGCTCGCGGTCGTGTGTGACGGCGTGTCGTCCTCGGCCGCCGCCGCCGACGCGTCGGACACCGCCGCGACCGCCGGCGCCGCCGTGCTGCGCGACGCCCTCGGCGACGGCGATGTCGACCGCGTCGCGCGATGCGGGCGGCGGTCACGGCCGCCCTCGACGCGGTGGTGCAGGTTCCGTGGACCCGCACCCGCCGCAGCAGCGCGCCCGTGTGCACGTTCCTCGGCGCCACCTGGGACGGCCGCGGCATCACCATCGGGGCGGTGGGCGACTGCCGTGCCTACTGGGTCGACACCGACACGGCCGAGCAGCTCAGCATCGACGACTCGTGGGTGCAGGAGCAGGTCGACGGCGGCCGGCTGCGCCAGGACGAAGCGGAGCGCCACCGCTACGCGCACGCGATCACCCGTTGGTTGGGCGAGGACGCGCCCGGCGGCGCGCCCCGCGTCACCACCTTCGTACCGCCCGCCCCCGGGCGGCTGGTGCTCTGCTCGGACGGGCTGTGGAACTACGCGCCCACGACGGACCGCATGGCTGCGCTCGTGCGCGCGCACCCCGCGTCGACGCCGCCCATCGACGTCGCGCGGGCGCTGACGCGCGTCGCGCTTGCCGCCGGGGGACGCGACAACATCACCGTCGTGGTCGCCGATGTCGTCCCGTCATCTGTCACCGCACCTCCGGAGGGGCCATGACCACCTTTGCTGCTGAGACGTATCAGAACGAGTTCCTCGCCGTCGGTGCCACCCGGGTCGACGCGCTCGTGAGCGTGTCCGCCACGGGGACCGGCACCAGCGCCGGCGGCCGCGAGTCGGCCGAGCTCGTGATCGTCGACGTCTCGGGCTCCATGAACTTCCCGCGCACGAAGATCAAGTCGGCCATCGCCGCGACGTGCGAGGCGATCGACTGCATCCGCGACGACGTGCTGTTCGGTGTGATCACCGGCGACGACGACGCTCGCCTCGTGTACCCCGGCGGGGACAAGCTCGTGCCCGCTTCGCCGACCACCCGACAGGCCGCCAAGGACACGGTGCGGAAGCTCAAGGCCCGCGGCGGCACCGCGATCGGCCACTGGCTGAGGCTGGCGCACTACATGGTCGCGGACCGCCCCGACCGCATCAGCCACGCGATCCTCCTCACCGACGGTGAGAACCAGAACGAGTCGCCGGAGGAGCTCGCCGAGGCGCTCGCGGAGTGCGAGGGCAGCTTCCAGTGCGACTGCCGCGGGGTCGGTGCCGACTGGGTCGTCAGCGAGCTGCGCACGATCGCGTCGACGCTGCTCGGCACCGTCGAGGCGGTCCGTGCCCCGGAGGACCTCGCCGCCGACTTCACCGCGACGATGGAACGGGCGATGGCGCGCGGCACCGGCAACGTCGCCCTCCGCGTCTGGACACCCGTGGGCGCGCGCGTCGACCTCGTGCAACAGGTGAGCCCGACGCTCGAGGACCTGACCGCACGGCGGGTCGACGTGGGTGATCTCGAGGGCGACTATCCCACGGGCGCATGGTCCGACGAGAGCCGCGACTACCACGTGTCGATCGAGGTGCCCGCGCGCGAGATCGGCGACGAAATGCTCGCCGGACGGATCAAGCTGGTCGTCGACGACGCCGTCGTCTCCGAGGCTCGGGTCCGCGCGGTGTGGACGGACGACGAGGCGAAGTCGACCCGCGTGAACCACGAGCTCGCGCACTACACCGGTCAGGCGGAGATGGCGCGGGCGATCGACGACGCGTACATCGCGCGGCGATCCGGCGACGTCGAGACGGCCACCCGGCAGTTCGGCGAAGCCGTGCGCATGGCGCACGAGGCGGGCGACACCTACAAGCTGCAGGGCCTCGCCGCCGTCGTCGACATCGAGGACGCCGCCACCGGGACGGTGCGGCTCAAGAAACGGGTGGACGTGCTCGACGACCTCGCGCTCGAGGCGGGCTCGGTGAAGACCAACCGCCTTCCGCCCGCTGGATGATGGACACGATCTGCCCGCAGGGCCATCCGTCGGAAACGACCGACTACTGCGACCAGTGCGGCACGCCCATCGCCGTCACGGCGGTGGCCACCGACGGGGACGCGGAGATCTCGTCGGTCACGCAGGTCCGGACCGCCGAGGCGTCGGCCGAGCTGTGCCCGGTCTGCGACGCCCCCCGCACGCCGGGCGACCGCTACTGCGAGGTCGACGGCTACGACTTCGAGCGATCCGGCGAGTCGGTCTTCGTCTGGTGCGCGGTCGTACGCGCCGACCGGGCCCGCTTCGAGCTCCTCGCTCCCGACGACCTGGAGTTCCCCGCCGGCCCGACCACGCTCACCTGTGCGCTCGACATTGAGTCGGTGTCGGTGGGACGGCGGAGCCCCTCGCGCAGCATCATTCCCGACATCGACCTCGGCGGTCCCTACGAGGACCCCGGCGTCTCCCGCCGCCACCTGCGCTTCGACCGGTTGCCCGACGGCGCGTACGCGGTGGTCGACTGTGGTTCGGCGAACGGCACCACGATCAACGACGACACCACGCCGATCCAACCGGACACGCCCGTGCCCCTCGCCGAGGGCGACCGCGTCCACCTCGGCGCGTGGACCACGATCACGATCGTCCGTCAGACGACCGGCGCATCCGGCGACTGACCGGCCGGGCTCTCACCCCGCTCCGGCCAGCTGACGCACGTCCTCTGTGCGTGGTTCACTTACGGATTGCGCTCGGGCCGAGGAGGGGGACGAGTGGCTGAGTTGCCGTCGGGGACGGTCACGTTCTTGTTCACCGATCTCGAGGGTTCAACGCGTCTGTGGGAAGAACACCCGGAAGCGATGCGACCCGCGCTCGCGCGTCACGACGAAATCCTTCGTGAGGCGGTGGCAGCCCGCGGCGGTCACCTGGTCAAGACGACCGGCGACGGGATACACGCGGTCTTCGCCACCGCGCACGACGCGTTGGAGGCGGCGGTGGCGATGCAGACAGGGCTGGGCGCGGAGTCGTTCGCCGAGACGGGACCGTTGCTTGTACGGATGGGTCTGCATACGTGCGAGGCGGAGTACCGCGACGGCGACTACTACGGGAGCGAGGTGAACCGCGCTGCTCGCTTGATGAGCGTCGCCCATGGCGGTCAGATCGTGGTGTCGTTGGTGACGAGCGCGCTGGTGCGCGACGGGTCGGTCGATCTGGCCGACCTCGGCGAGCACCGGCTGCGCGACCTCGCGACCGTGGAGCGCGTCTACCAGTTGTGCGCGCCCGGTCTCACGCGGGAGTTCCCGCCGCTGCGGTCGCTCGACCTGCTGCCCGGGAACCTTCCGCGTCAGGTCACGACGTTCGTCGGCCGTCAGGCGCAACTCGTGTCGCTCGCGGAGACGGTGCGCCGATCATCGTTGGTCACGTTGACGGGCGTGGGCGGGGTCGGCAAGACGCGGCTTGCGTTGCAGGTCGCGGCGGAGGTCATCGCCGAGTTCCCGGACGGTGCGTGGATGTGCGAGCTGGCGGCCGTCACCGATCCGGGCGCGGTGTGGGAGACGCTGGCCGCGAGTCTGCGGGTACAGGCGCATCCCGGCCGCAGCCTGGAAGACTCGGTGCTCGAGTACCTCGCGCCGAAGCGGCTGCTGCTGGTGCTCGACAACTGTGAACATCTCCTTGACGCGGTGGCCCGCGTTGTCGACGCGATCGCCCAACGGTGCGAACGTGTCGCGGTGCTGGCGACAAGCCGGGAAGGATTGGCGCTGGCGGGGGAGCGAATCGTGGCGGTGCCGTCGTTGGGGATTCCGCCCGACGGTGCCGATCTCGACACGGTGAAGGCGGCGGACGCGGTCCAGCTGTTCTCGGACCGGGCGAATGCGGCCAGGAGCGATTTCATGCTCACCGACCGCGACGCGTGCGCGGTGGGCGTCTTGTGCCGGCGCCTCGACGGCATCCCGTTGGCGATCGAGCTCGCGGCGGCGCGGGTGCGATCGCTGTCACCCGACGATCTCGTCGCCCGTCTCGACCAACGGTTCAAGCTCCTCACGCGGGGCAGCCGCGCTGCGCTCGAACGTCATCAGACGTTGCGCAGCACCATCGATTGGTCCTACGACCTGCTCTCGCCCCCGGAACGGTGTGCGTTGAACCGGCTCTCGGTATTTGCCGGCAGCTGTGACCTCACCGCCGCCGAAGCCGTCGTGGCCGGCGACGACCTCGACGTGCTCGACGTGGTCGACGTCTTGGGCCAGCTCGTCGACAAGTCGCTCGTCGTCGCCGAGACCAACGACGACGACGCCGGAATCCGGTACCGGCTGCTGGAGAGCATCCGCCAGTACGCGCAGGAGCGCCTCGAAGGCTCGGGCGAGAGCGTCGCGGTCCGCCGCCGCCACGCCGACTACTACGTGGAGCTCGCCGAGAAGGCCGGCCCCCACCTGCGGAGCCGAGAGCAGATCGAGTGGAATCGCCGAACGCTCCGCGATGCTGACAACCTCCGCGCTGCGCTCGACTGGGCTGTCGAGACGCACTCCGCGGAGCACGCCTTGCGCCTGGTCGCGCCGCTCACGGTGAACGGAATTCCCATCGGGAACTCGGCGTGGGCCTGGGCCGAAACCACCATCGAAATCCCCGGTGCGCCGGGCCATCGGTTGTTTCCGGACGTGGCGTCCTGGGCCACCTGGTCAGCGACGGCGCGGGGGGATCTGGCGTTGGCCGAGCGGTACGCGGCCGCGATCGACGAAGCAGAGGCCCGACTCGGAACCGGCAGCGCGGCGGCGTGCCGAGGCCGGGTCTTCTTGGCGGTATTTCGCGGTGACTTGGACACCGCCCTGTCCGAGTGCGAGGAGTGGGTTGCGCGGTCGCGTCGCAACGGAGACGCCTATCAGCTGTCCGAAGCGTTGATCCCACTCTCGATCGTTCAGGCGGCCACTGGTGGCCCGACGTTGGCCCGGCACACCGCCGAAGAAGGCCTCCAGGTCGCCCGCACCACGGGAATCCCCTCGGCTCTGGTGGGCGCGCTCGTCCTGATTCCCTGGTCTCTGCTCGACGAGGATCCCGAGCGGGCGCTTCACCTCCTCGATGAAGCCATCGAGGTCGGCACCCAGATCGGCGATGTCATCAACGTCGCGTTCGCCGTCACAGGGAAGGGCGTGTACCACGCATCCCAAGGCAACTGGGACCTCGCGCTCGACCAAGTGCGCGACTCGATCGAACGCATCACCGAACTCGGCACCGTCACCGGGTTGATCGGCGGCGCATTGGGCGTTGCCGCAGTTGCGTTCACGGCCCTCGGCCACTACGAGCCCGGGGCCGTCATTCTCGGCGTGTCCCACCACCTCGCGCCCGTCGCATACGAACGGCCCGAACAACTCCGCGCCGACGCAGCCGCAACCCTCGTCGATCACTTCGGACAGCCCCGCTTCGACGCCCTCTTCGCCCAGGGAACGGAACTCAGCGCCGACGACGCGCTTGCGACCCTCGCCACGACACTCGGAGACATCCCGTAAACTGAGACATGAGGTCGGCGACCGCTGAGGGGACCGCCCATGGGCACTGATGTCGTCGGAACCGGGTTGCCGTGGGTCGAGGCGATCGCAGACGCGTTCGAGCCGCACGGCTTCGTGACCTTCCATCAATCCGAGCTTCCGGCTCTCTCGGCGCGTCACGGGCACCTCGTCGTCGCTGATCTTCGTGGCGTGACCCCGCTCGCGTTCCGCACCGACGACGGCACCGCCTTCACGTGGGTCGCCTCGGAGGGCGGCGTGCGCGTGGTGGAGGGCGACGCCGAGGCGGCGACCGTCGTGGAGCTGTCGGAGCGGACGTTCTCCGAGTTCATGAGCGAGTTGTTGACCGCCTCGGGTGCGGTTCGTACCGGCCGGGCCCGTGTCGCGCGTGGTGCGCTGGACGGCTGGCAGCGGTGGGAGCCGGCCATCCAGTCGCTGTGCTCGGGCCGGGAGATCTACACCGCCGCGGTGTGGGAGACCTTGGTGGACTGCGCCGGCGACCCGCTCGATCTGCACCATGCGTTCGCGGCTCATGACGACGTCGACGAGATGCGACACTTCCTCGAGAGGGCCGGCTACCTCCACGTCAGGGCGGTCTTCACCGCAGAGGAAGTGGAGCGCTTCTCCGCCGAGGTGGAGCACGCGCGTTCGAACACCGTGCCGCGTGATCCGTTCTCGTGGTGGTCGGTCAATGCTGACGGCGAGGAGGTCGTTACCCGCATCAACTATCTCGGCCGGCACTCTCGGGTGCTCCAGGAGCTCTCGCACGACCCGCGGCTGTTGCGCTTCGCTCGGCTGGCAGGCCCGCACCTGCGCGTCTGCGACGACCGACTCGACGGACCGATGGTGTTCATCAAGCATTCCAACGTCGTGAAGGGCAACGGGGATCTCAACTGGCACGTCGACGACGGCATTGGTGGACACCCGGTGATGT
The DNA here is from genome assembly GCA_963819475.1 of uncultured Actinomycetes bacterium. GTDB lineage: Bacteria > Actinomycetota > Acidimicrobiia > IMCC26256 > DASPTH01 > DASUAS01. The sequence goes on along the minus strand of CAWFWE010000004.1, from coordinate 143,033 downwards.
GTCCCCTCATCCAGACGGGCATCCAGCTCGATCACGCCAACCGTGCGAACGGCCAGCTCCTCGTGCTCGCCGGCTCGCATCGCTACACCAGGCACTGGATCGTGTGGGGCGAGGAGCGTGATCTGCCGGCGGTGGCGCTCGAGACCGAGCCCGGTGACCTCACGGTGCACTACGGCGACACGATGCACACGACACCACCCCCCGCTTCCGATGGTGCCGGTCGCCGGGCGCTCTACTACAAGTTCGCCGAGCCGAAGACCTTCGAGTGGATCCCCGCCGACTGCCACTACAACGACGCGCTGTTCCGCTCCGACCCCGAAGGCCGCGTCGCAAGCCGCGCGACCACCTGGGAGACCAACGAGTACTGAGCGCGATGGGGAACGTCGGATGAACGCCAGATCGCCGGTTCTGTGCGGCCCGGACCGCCCAGCGGCAGCGTTGTTCTGTGCGCCTGACCGGTTAGGTGACACTCGTCCTCATTGCGTGGTTTACTTTTGGTCTGCGGGGCGCGGACGATCGGGGGCGGATCGACGTGGGCGGGTTGCCGTCGGGGACGGTCACGTTCTTGTTCACTGATCTGGAGGGTTCGACGCGTCTGTGGGAGGAGCATCCTGAGGCGATGCAGGCTGCGTTGGCGCGTCACGACGAGATCTTGCGAGACGCGGTGGTTGGGTGCCAGGGGCACGTGGTCAAGACGACGGGTGACGGTATCCATGCCGTGTTCGCGACCGCGCATGACGCGTTGGACGCGGCGGTGGCGGCGCAGGTTGGGCTGGCGGGGGAGTCGTTCGGGGCGACGGGTCCGTTGCGGGTGCGGATGGGGGTGCACACGTGTGAGGCGGAGTATCGGGATGGGGATTACTTCGGCAGTGAGGTGAACCGCGCGGCGCGGTTGATGAGTGTGGCGCACGGGGAGCAGATCGTCGTGTCGGCGGTGACGGGCGCGTTGGTGCGCGATGGGCCCTTCGAACTCGTCGATCTCGGGGAGCATCGTTTGCGGGACTTGACGGTGGCGGAACGGGTTTTCCAGGTTCGGGCCCCGGGCTTGGTTGGGGACTTCGCGCCGTTGCGGTCGTTGGATGCGTTCCCCGGGAACCTGCCGTTGCAGGTGACGTCGTTCGTGGGCCGCGACCAGGAGCTCGCGGCACTCGGCGAGGGGTTGGAGGCGTCGCGGCTGGTGACGGTGGTTGGGGTGGGTGGGGTCGGTAAGACGCGGCTCGCGTTGCAGGTCGCGGCGGAGGTGATCTCGCGCTTTCCCGATGGGGCGTGGGTCTGTGAGCTCGCGGCCGCTGATGATCCGGAGTCGATGCTGCAGGTCGTCGCGGCGGCGCTGGGGGTGCGACCCCGGCCGGGCTCGTCGTTGGAAGACAGCGTCGTCGAGTGGTTGCGGCCGCGGCGGGTGCTGGTCGTGTTGGACAACTGTGAGCACTTGTTGCGTTCGACAGCGCGTCTCGCCGACCGGGTGCTGCGTGAGTGCCCGCACGCGCACGTGGTGGCGACGAGTCGGGAGAGTTTGGGGGTGGCTGGCGAACAGACGTGGCCGTTGGGGTCGCTCGCCGTTCCGGAGGCGTCCGACAGGGATGTGATCGTCAGCGACTCGGTGCGGCTGTTCGTGGACCGGGCGCACGCGGCGCGGCCGGGGTTCACGCTCTCAGCTTCGAACGCGGTTGCGGTGGCCGAGATCTGCCGGCGACTCGATGGGATCCCGCTGGCACTCGAGTTGGCGGCGGCCAGGGTCTCGGCGTTGAGCCCCGCAGACATCAGTTGTCTGTTGGATGAACGGTTCCGGCTCTTGACCGGCGGTCGGCGAAGCGGGGTGGAACGGCACCAGACGTTGCGGGCGACGGTTGATTGGTCGTACTCGTTGCTCGACGAACGCGAGCGGGTGGTGTTCGACCGCTTGAGTGTGTGTGCGGGCAGTTTCGATGCCCGCACCGCCCAGGCGGTCGTGGCCGGCGACGGGATCGAGGCATGGGACGTGCTCGACGCGCTCACTGATCTGGTCGCGAAGTCGATGGTCGTGGCTGAAGAAGGCGACGACGGGGCGATGCGCTACCAGCTCCTCGAGACGTTGCGTCAGTACGGACGCGAGCGTCTCGACACGGGAGGCGATGCCGACTCGTGGCGACGCCGTCACGCAGAGCACTTCGCGACCGTCGCCGAGGAAGCCGGTGAGGGGCTGCGCGGTCCTGACGAGTTCCTCTGGAAGCGGGGAGTGCTCGCCGATCTCGACAATTTGCGTGCCGCGGTGGTCTGGTCGTTGGAACGCGACGACCACGCCGACGCCCAGTACGCGTTGCGGATCATCACCGCGCTCGCCCCCTTTCTCAACCTTGTCAGTGCCGAGGTTGGCGAATGGGCCGAACGAGCCATCACCCGGGTGTCCCTGACGACGCCCGAACGGCGCGCCGGTGTCCTCGCCGCGACTGCGCACTTCCGGGCCTTCATCCAGGGGGACGCGGAGGCCGCGCGCACTCTGGCGATCGAACTGCTCGCCATCGAGGATGCTTCACCCTCCATCGTTAGGGTGGGCTACGGAACCCTGGTGCATTGCGAGTCCCAGATAGGACGTCTCGACGAAGCCGTCCGATTGGCCATGGACGAAACTCGCTTCCTGGACGCGATCGGTGTCGACCGCCACGGCTTGGTGGGCGCGCATTGCTCGTACGCCGTTGTAGCGCACTGGGCCGGTGATCGCGTCATAGCCCGCGCTGAGGCCGACACCGCGCTGCGGATCGCTCGTCAGCTTGCCAATCCGTCGCAGCTTGCGTTGGCACTCTGGATCACGGCGTTGACACGCGAAGCCGACGATCCCGACGCGGCGCTCGCGGCCCTGGACGAGAACGTCGAACTCGTTCGTGGCGGCGCGAACGACGTGAATTTCGGTGCCGCGCTCGCGCGCATCGCACGGCTCCACGACGGCAACGGTGATCTCGCCGGTGCGTTCGACGCCCTCCACGAGGCCGTCACCCATTTCCAACGCGTGGGGCCCCGCACTGAACTCACCACCCTCGTCGCGCAACTCGCCCGGACGCTCGCCGGCCACGGGGCTGCGGAGCCGGCGGCGGTACTGGCCGGCATCGTCGCCGCGGGCCCGCTCGCGGCCATGGCGGCGTCCGGTACCCCCGAACGGATGGAACGCGCCACCGCCGCAGCGCGCGCCCAGCTCGGCAACACTGCCTACGACGACGCGTTCGCGCGGGGTGCCACCATGACCTTCGACGACGCCATCGCATATGTACGCATCGAAGTCGACCGGAACACCGCCGACGCCGAGAAGTAGACGCTTTCCGAACACCGCCCGTGCACAGAACGACGCTCCGAACGTCGACTGAACCGCGACTAGAGGGGAGCGCAGAACGGCACATCACGCGCACTCGGAGCCGACGCGCGGACAGTCGAGAATCTGTGTGCCGTTCACGGTGGCGGTAGGCACCCCTACCGGGCATTCTGGCGCGCGTCGGCTGGGATTATCCGGACGTCTCCTCGATGGCCTGACGCACCGACGCCTGTGCTTGCGAGCTGTGCGGTCTCGTCAGATAGAAGCGGTTCCCGTCGAGGTCGCGCATCAAGAACGAGACGTACCCCGGTGACTCGCCCAGCGGTCCGCACACGACCCCGCGGGCCATCAGCGCATCCCGTACGACTGCTGGGTCGCTCTCGACGATGAGGTTCACCGTCGTGCTCTCCGCGCCGGGTCCGACCGACTCGACGGCGGCTTCGATCGGCTCGAGGACGACGAAGACGCCGCCGAGGAGATATCCGGCGAAGGGAAGCTCGTCGCTGCCAGCCATGGCTGGCTCGAGGCCCAGCGAATTGCGGTACCAATCGATCGCCTTGTCGATCTCCGAGACGTACAACGTCGTCGCTGCCATGTTGACGACGCCGAGCGGACCCTCTGCACTGCTCATCGCCCCCCTCCTTCTGTCAGCGGCCGCAACCGTGTGCTGCCAGGCGAAGCCTAAGCCCGTTCGATTCGGGCAGAGGAGGGTCGCGATGGGCACCGATCTGCCGCTCGGCGTCCACTATCAGGGCATCATGCGTAAGTGCGAAATCGACGTCGCGTCACGCTTGCTGAGAGCTTCAAGCTCTCGAACCGCGCCACCTGGGATGAGTTCACTCCGGATCCGGTGACACCATGGTTTGCGATCGTGTTCGGTGGCTTCTGGTACTGGATCACTGGCGTACCGGAGCCGAAGGCCGGAAGTCCCGCGCCCCTCGCGGACGATGACGAGTGACGCCAGATCTGCCTGCTCGGCGCACCCGGTTCGCGTACAGAACGACGCACCGAACGTTCACGCGATCGCCCCGGTGACCCGCACCGATCGGCACGAGTGGGTGCTCTCGAGTCGGGATTGCTGAAGCTCGTCGCCGTCGTCGATCTGTGCCACGTGGAAGCGCGGCGAAGCGAGAGCGGGGCCCTCGGGTCACCGAGAGAAGACGATCGGGAAGCCGTTGCGCGCACCGAAGGCGCCGAGGCGGCGCGACTCCAAGTGGTCTAGCGTTCGGTCGCCAGCCGGTGAGCCAGCTCTCGATGGGAGACCACATGGCGACGAAGGGCAAGACCCAGTTGTTGATTACGTTCGTGGCGAGTCCGGACCAGGTCGGCAAGATCGATGCTTTGGTCGCGAGTCACGGGGCGTACATGGCAAAGACCCATCCCCGCGAAGGGTCCAAGGCCTTGCTCAGTTACAACTTCTCGAAGGGACCCGAGTTGACCAATCCACTCGATCCTGGCTCGGAGGCGACTGGCAACACCAGATACGTGCTCAATGAGATTTACGAATCGCCGGCGGGGATCGAGAACCACTGGCAAGAGTCACAGAAATCTTGGGGTGACTTCGTAGCGATGGTGGAGATACTCGGTAGCTGCGGTACGCAGACGCTGCACTGCGGTGAGATCGTCGAGTCCCTCTGGTAGCTAGCGTCACCTAAGTTCTGTTCACCGCCGGCCGCGCAACTCTCAATCGCGCTCGCTGCCCGCGTACAGAACGCGCGCACCGAACGTTCACGCGATCGCCGCGGTGACCCGCACCGATCGGCACATCCGCGTGCCCGCGAGCCGCCGCGATTGCTGGCCGCGAATCTGTACGGCGTTGTCCGGGGCAGTACGAGCGCAGAGCGGGCAATCGGTGCGCCTCAAGCCGGCCCGGCGCGAAGCGGCCTCGAGAAACGCCCGATGTGTCTGGCGCGTCGCTTATCGGCACTTCGGGGGCAGGTCGCGGCTCGCGGGCATCGTGGTCATGTGAGGTCCGCGCACCTTGGGATGGCCGGTTCGGCGCTTCCTCTGCGATCAGCCTTGCCGGCCACGTGTGCCAGGTCGCCGGCGACCGTCTGGAACGGCGGCGCGTCGCAGCTCCATACATACTGCAGGTCATGACCGTGCGGTTCGAGGCGCCCGGTGTCTGGCCGGGCGTCCTCGAGAGGTTGCTCCGCCGAGACAGCCTCGCTGGTGACGAGCCGGCCGCGGCGCTGCTGGGCTCGCGGTGCGAGAAGGTGACGGTGGTGCTCGAGCAGCCGCCGGCGACGTGAATCGCGAACTGCTGGGCGAGTTGGGCTTCGAGCTCGGCGCTCGCGCCGCGGGTGGTGAGTCCCAGGGTGCATGGTTCGCGACGGCGCCCGACGGCATGCCCGTCGTCCTCAAGTGGTTCCCCGACGAGACCGTGGCTGATCGGTACGCGGTGCTGCTTCCTGCCCTCGACGAGCTCAGGGTGCGCGGCGTGCCAGTGCCCGAGTACCCGCTCGTTGTTGCTGTCGACGGCTGGACGCTCTCCGCGCAGAGGTTCCTGCCCGGCCGATCGGAGGACACGTGGTCGCCAGCGGTGGTCGAGACGATGGTCGAGATCGTCGCCGCCAAAGCCGACATCGTGGGGCCGAGGCCGGCGCCCGACCTGCGCCCATGGGGCGAGTTCGTGGTTCACACGCTGACCGTCGGCGAGGACGGGTGGGCCATGCACGAGCCGCTGTGCACCGGCGATCGACGCAGCGCGGCGGTGCTCGATCGCATCGAGGCGGTCGGCGCCGATAGCGACCCGAGCTGGTTTCCCGACGACGGTCTGGTCCACCTCGACCTGCACACCGACAATGTCCTCATCGGCGACGACGGCAAGCTCACGGGCATCATCGACTGGGAGGGTGCGTGCGCCGGTGACCACCGGTTCGACCTCGTCGCGTTCGCGTTCGACCTCGACGGGCACGGCCAGCCGATCTGGGACGTCGTCGACGCCGCCCGCTTCGACCCAAGAGTGCTCCGCGCGTACGTCGCGCATCTCGCGCTCAAGTTCACCGACTGGGCCATCCGTCGCCACCCCGAGGACATGCCGCGCCAGCTCGACCGGGCCGAGCGCGTCCTCGATCGGTACGAGGCCTAGGTTGACTTTAGGTCTGACAGGAAAGCGCGTACGCAGCCTCCGCGCGCACCTTGGCGTTCGGATCGTCAGCCGCAAGACTCGTCAGCTTCTCGATGACCCCGGTAGGCAAGCCCCCCGTCCAGTCCGGCTTGCACGCGACGCACCCGAGCGCATGGGCGGCGTTGCGGCGTACGCGCGGTACCTGATCATGGAGCAGACGCGCGATGGCGTCGACAGCTCGCCGATCGGGCACGTGATCGAGCACTTGGACGCACCACCAGCGAATGCGCGGGTTTGGGTCCGCCAGACCTTCAGCGACCGCGTCGAATGCCCCTTCGGTGAGTTCGGTCACTCTGAGATGAGTGGCAGTAACACCACCCGCGAGACCGCGCAACGCTTCGATCTCTCGACCTCGTTCACCGAACTCCTGAACGAGCCGCTGCTCCGGAGTCATGCAAACGAACGCTAGGTCTGGGGCATCGGACGCGGTCGAGCGATTTCAGACCAAGCTGAGCCTCGACCCGGCGTTCTGGGGCATGGCCCAGCGCGTCGCGTGATCGAGCGGGCGTTCTCGATGTCTGCGGGCCGATGTCAACCGTCCGCGATGATGGCGACCGTGTTCGAGTCGCGCTCACCGACGTTCGCCGCAGCGTGACGGCAGAGGTGGACTCGATCCGTCGGTTCCCGACACGAGCGCAGCTGGCTTGGGTCGAGCGCACCGTAGGAGCGGGCGCGGTGGTGACCGGCGGTCGGCGAATGCTTGGTGGCATCACGTCGTCGGTGCACCGCCTGTCTGTCCGCACAGTGCGTGGTACCACGCAGGTCGTCCTGAAGCGCTTCTCCGATCCGCACGTCTCCTCGCCCGACCCGGCCTGTACCGAGCCTGACCCGATGAGCACCAGCTTGGCTGAGGTCTGGCCTGATGCAGAGGCGATCGTCATCAACGAAGCGACGGCGATCGCCGCCGTCGAGGCGACGGCAGTCCCGGCGCCACGTCTCCTCGGTGTGTCACCCGACGGCGCCGATACCGACGGCGCAGCGTCGCTGCTGATGACGCGCGCTGCCGGGCGCGTCTGGCTGACACCTCACGACCTCGACGCGTGGATCCGCCAGCTGGCGACGTTGCTGCCAATGCTCCATGCCGGATCCGCAGACGTCTGGACGCACCAGCGTCGAAACCCGGATGCACTGGTCGTGCCCGGATCGGCGCTGCGACCAGACGTGTGGGCCGCGGCCAGGAACCTCATGGCCACGGAGCCGCCCAAGAGCGAGCGGGTGCTCACTCACGGCGACTACCAGCACTTCAACGTCCTCTGGTCGCGTGGCCGCCTCAGCGCACTCGTCGATTGGAGCTCGTCGCGCGTCGCGCCCGCAGATCTGGACGTCGGCCACTGCCGGTTGAACCTCGCTGTCCTCTTCTCCCCGGAAGTCGCCGAGGACTTCCGGCGAGCCTACGAGTCCGAGGCGGGCCGGCGTGTCGAACCGTGGTGGGACGTCCATCAGCTGCTCGCCTACAACGAGAGGTGGCCGACGTTCATCCCGGTTCAGGTTGCTGGCCGTGCGCCAGTCGACGTTCGCGGAATGACCGGCCGAGTCGAGGAGCTACTCGGCATGGCGCTGGCGCGCTTGTGACGCAGCTCGTCCTGGGGCACATCGCCCCTTGTGCTCGGAACGTGCGAGTGGGAGCCTTCCGGTCGAGGGCGGGACCAAATGCCTAGACCGAGGGGGGTCCATGGCAATCATGAGCGTGACCGTCATGACGATCAAACCTGGCCGCTACGCCGATTTCTTGGCCGGCACGGCAGAAACAGACGCGCTGCTCGAGAAGTGCGGGGCGAAGAACTTGCGTCTCATCGCCGGGTTGGCGGCCGGAGAAGGGTCCGGGAGCATCGTCTCAACCTGGGAAGCAGACGACTTCGAAGCGTTCGGGAAGGTCACCCAGGCATTCTTCACGAGCGGTGGGTCCGAGGTCATGGAAGGCGTAAGCGGCGCGGACTCGCCGATCGCCAGCTGGCAGAACTCGACGTTCGTCGATATCCCGCGCTGAGCGATTCCGTCAGGACGAGGCAGGTGGGCCCCGGCTTCGGCCGGGGCTTCGTCATCTCTCCGGGTCGGTCGTGGAGCCGGCGCCCAACGACGTAGATTGACGCATTCGGAAGTTGCTCCTCCGTTGTCCCCCACACCGGACAAACCATAGAGAATGCGCTGCGAAGCGGAGCCCGGGGCGGTAACCGCGCTCGGGGGTCAACTCGCCCAGGCGCCCGTGGATAATGCGGCTCCGCGACGTTCGCTCTTGGGGTCCTCCGTCGCTCCTCGCCGTGCCATGCCTCGCGGTCGAGGAGCGAGAAGAAAACCCGGGGTGAAGCCGGGGGACCGGCTGGTTTTCCTCAGCCCCCAGCCGGTCCTCCGCGTTTTCGTCATGTGCGGCGCACGGTCTTGGTCGACGAGGTGTCGAGCGTCATGATGTCGATCCGGCGGGCGTCGTCACGCACGTGCACGGTGCCCGTGACGGCGTCGTCGACGTCCACGATGGTGCGGAGCTGGTCGAGGCGCACGGTGTCGCCTGTTTCGTGGGCGAGCTTGACCGCGTGTCCGAGGTGATGGGTGGCACCCTCGGTGTCCCGAGCGCGCAATGCCTCGAGCCCGCGGTGGATCGCGCTCGCGAGGTCTGCCTGGCCGGTGACGTGTGCGACGTCGGGGTGCAGCCGGGTGCTCAGGTCCTCGTCATCGGTCCATTCGGCGAGGATCTTTCCCTCTGCCGCGGCCGTGCCGTTGACCATGAGCACCGAGCGACCGGCAAGCATGCGCTCGCCGATCTCGCGGGCGGGGACACGGATGCGGAGGTGGTAGTCGCGAGTTTCCTCGCCCCACGCGCCCGTCGGGTACTCGCCGTCGACCTCGTCGAGGTCGGTGCGGCGATGGGTCAGGTCTTCGAGACCGGGGGCGACCTGCCTGAGGAACACCACCTCTGCACCCCGGGGCGTCCACACCCGCAGTCGCACGTCGTTCACCGACCTCCCCATGGCGAGCTCCGTCATCGCCGTGAACTCCGCCGCGAGCTGCTCGGGTTCGCGGACGATGTCGACCGTGCCCAGCAGGGCCGACGAGATGCGGCGCAGCTCCTCGACGTCCCAGTCGTCGCCGACGCCGCGGCAGTCGCACTGGAAGCTCCCGACGCAGCGCTCGACGGCCATCGCCAGATCGTCGGGGGCCTCCCCCTCGTTGTGGCCGTCGGTCAGCAGAATCGCGTGCGCGATCGCGCCCGGCCGGAGCGCAAACAGCTCGCGCGCCGCGACCAGCCAGCGGCCCATGGCGGTCCCGCCCTCGGGCCAGAGGAGACGCAGCGCCCGGTGCACCGCGGTCGTCGTCTCGGGCGTCTTGCGTACGAGACCACCATGAAGCGGGTACACGACCTGGGCATCGTGATTGGCGCGCACGATCGCGAACCAGGTGCCCTCGGGCAGCGCCTCGATCGCCGCGGCGGTGGCCATCCGTACGCTGCGGATCTTCCGCCACGGCTTCCCCATCGACCCCGAGCAGTCGACGAGGATCACTTCGGCGCGTTCGGGTGCGACGTCGCGCGCCGCGGCCCCGAGCCCCGCAGTGCTCACCGTGACGATGACATCGACGGTCGTCCCGCGCCTGGGCAGGTAGGGGTTCTGGAAGACCTCGATCGTGCAGGGCACACTGCAGTCGCCCGCAGGCATCGCGGGTGGGTCCTCGACACCGATTGCGTCATCGATGCCGAGTGTGTGCTGCGCGCGGGCCCGCGCGATCGCCACATTGATGCCGTACAGCACGCGCACCGCGTGAGCTCCGGTCCGTTCGCCGATCCAGCGCCCGACCCGTGCGAACCGCGCAGCAACCGACCGAGCACCTCGACCGCACGACGTCACACCCTTGCCGAGCAATCTGGCGGACGTGCGCAGCAGTCGGTTCAGCAACCTGGCGGTCGTTTGCCAGAACGGTGCGAGTGCGTGGGCGACCCACCGCAGCAATGCGCCCGCCCTGTGCGCGAGCGCCGCGCTCAGCGCGCGGAGCCGGCGAGCGATGGGCTCGACAACGGTCTCCACCGCCTGTCGCAGCAGCCGTACGATTGCCGCGAGGCATCGGGTCATCGTGTGGCCAACCGGACGCAGGAGCGCCCCCATCGCAACCGCCAGCGAATGCGCCCCACTGGCCAGCATCCGGGCGAAGCGGCCCAGCCCGAGGAACACCACGTGGATGCAACGGCGGAGAACCCCGACGGGCCACGCCGCGACCAACAGGCACCGTTCCAGCACGGTGCGCAGTGACCGCGCGCACCTCGTGATGACCTGCGTGCAACGACGCGCGACCCGCGAGAGCACAATGCCCACCGATCGGCCAACGGCGGCGCAGGCCCGGACGATCCGCAGCGGCGCCGCCACGACCGCGGTCAAGATTCGTGTGCCCACACCGAGGCGGGTACCGCGGTCGACATCGCGCGCGGCCGAGACCGGCGCCGGGTGCCGAGTGGCAGGACGAAGTGTCGAGTCGTGCTCGTGGTGCCGGTCAGGTGCCGCGGGGTTCGCCATCGAGCCAGCGTCGCAGCCACGACTCGAGGTGGCGATGGTAGGTACGAGCGTTTCGCCTCGCCGAAGAGTGAGCCCGTGCTAGCCCCGAGGTGACGTTTCTCATGATGGTCGTCGTGCGACGCCGCGTTGATCGAGGTGCTCTTTGATGGCGTCCAGGCCCGCCTCCATCATCTCCCCCATGGGGGTGGCCAGCTCGTCGGGAAGGACGTCGACGGTCCAGGTGAAGCGGCTGCGTCCGGTGCCGTCGTCGATGATCTGGGCGGCGGCGTTGTGGTGCGTGGCGTCGAACCTGCTTTCGATGACGGAGTAGGCGAGGCGCCGTGCGTCCTCATCGATGCCGACGAGGCGTTCGTGGGCTTCCGCCCCGTTGAAGAACGTGACCACCCGCGTGTCGGAGGTCTCGAGTCGGCAGCCGGTCACGAATCCGGGCGCGAGCTTCTCCTGCAGTGCGCCGAAGTCTCGGAGCGCATCCCAGACACGTGTCGCGTCCGCTTCGATGACGACTTCTCGAATGATGGTGGACATGGTCACTCCTCGTCGAGCCCCGCCGTGTTCGGGGACTGACGACGAGCGTCCACCCTCCCCCTGGGGGAGAGTCAACCCTCCACGCCGCTCCCGCAGTCCCGCTGCTCGGCGCTCGCCGAACGGCCGCCGCAGCTCAGCTGTTGATCACATTCGTGGCGAGCCGCGATCAGGTCGGCCGGATCGATGCACTGGTGGCGAGTCACGGAGCGTGGATGGCGAAGACGCATCCCCGAGACGGGTCAACGGCGTTGCTCAGTTACAACTTCTCCAAAGGACCCGAGTGGGCCAACCCGCTCGATCCTGGCTCCGAGACCACCGGCAACACTCGACACGTCCTCAACGAGATCTACGAATCCCCGGCGGGAATCGAAACCACTGGCAAGAGGCACAGCGATCTTGGGACGACGTTCCTGACATGGTGAAGCGGATCGGCAACGCCGGTTCGCAGACGTTGCACTGCGGCGAGGTTGCCGAGTCCCCCTGGGGACCGACGACGCCCGAGCGGCGCACGCCGCTGTCGCGGCGGCCGGCCTCGACATGGGCGACCTCCTCGACTGGCCCGACGCGCCGCTGATGTTCTCGCTCGTCGACCCCGACGGGAACCGCTTCTACGTGAGCGAGACATCCGCGTCCTAGCGACCCCACTGCTCGCCTGTGCGAGAGTCGGTAACGTCCGAACATCTGGCGTCGGGTTGGCGGGCGGCGGGGGACGGGATCATGAGGTCGAGAACGAGGGCTGCACTGCTGATTGGGCTTGGCGTCGCCGTGTGTGCGGGGCTGCTGACCGGGGTTGCCTCCGGCGCCCCCAGCGCGGGTGGCACGGTTCGCATCGGGCTCGAGGCGCCGTTGTCGGGTGACCAGAAGAACATCGGCATCGGAATGCTCGACGGCGCCCGGCTCGCGGCAGCGGAACTCAACGCTCGGGGTGGTCTCCTCGGCAAACGCGTTCGGATCGTGCCGATCGACGACGCGGCCGATCCCACGACGGGAGAGCAGGCCGCGACCGCCGCGATCAAAGCCGGTCTCGACGGTGTCGTGGGCCCCTACAACTCTGGCGTCGGAGCGAAGACGCTGCCGCTCTATCTCGCGGCGGGGATCGTACCGATCCGCCTGACGTCAGCGGATTCGACTGCCGGACTGGGTTTCACACTCCAGCCGATGACCTCCCAGATCGCGCCGGTGGCTGCTGAAGCGCTCACCAACTGGATCGGCGCGAAGTCGGTCGCGATCGTCTATGACTCGACCCAGCTCTACACGCAGACGGTGTCGACTGCACTGAAGAGCCTGCTCGAACAGGCGGGAGTCACGGTGACGGCCTACCGGCCCATCGAACCGGGCAACAAGAGCTACGCCGATGACGTGAGCAGCGTCGCGGCATCGAAGCCCGACGTGATCTACGCGGCCACCTATTACCCGGAGGGCGGTCTGATCGCGAAAGCGATGCACCAACAGCAAGTGTCGTCGCGTTGTATCGCCGACTACGGCTCCTACGACACTGCATTCGTGACCACCGCAGGCAAAGCAGCCGCGAAACAGTGCCCGGTCGTAGGAGTGCCGGCCCCGACCGACTTCGAGAGTTCCGCACGCTTTGTCGCGTCGTACCGCAGGAAATTCGGGCAGGCGCCCGGCACATGGAGCCCGTACGCATACGACTCCGTGAACTTCCTGGCCTACGGCGTGAGCCAAACGGGTGGGTTCACCGCGAGCGCGCTCACCAGTGAACTCGGGAAGGTGCATGGCTGGTCGGGGTGGACGGGTTTCGTCACGATCGAGGCGTCAACGGGCAATCGTCAGCCCGCCACCGTCGTCGTGACGACGATCGACGCGAACGGACAGCTCCACGTCGACCGGGCATGGGCAAAAGCAGCAGGCGTGCACACCTCTTCCTAATCCGCGCCGTCTCTCGAACTCCGTCGTCGACCAGCGCGGTGAGCCGAACGTCGAGGCGGTCTGCCACAGCCCCTACGCCTCGATGCGGGGCGGGTGCCGCGTCGACCGCGAGACGTTCATGGGGTGCGGCCGATGAACGCCAGCAGCTTGGTTTGGACGTCCGCGTCGTCGGGGACGTGGACGCGCGGCCCGTACTGGCCGCTCTGGCGCAACGCCTCGTCCATCGGCAGCATGCCTTCGAGCATCGCTGCGCACTTGTCGGGGTCCAGCGTCTCGTCCTGGCCCGTGGCGCGGGCGAGATCCCAGCGATGCAGGAACACGTCGCCGGTGTAGATCATGTCGATCGCCTGCCCGAGTGGCATCCGGCCGATGTGCGGGAGATCGTGCTCGCGGTCGGCGGTGTCCGGGTCGTCGAGCAGTGCCTGCACCGCCTCGGTCTGGGTACGCCAGGCACCGGCGGGGTCGTCGTCGACCGACGGACCCGCCGGCAGCGTGATTCCCGCCGCTCCCACGAGGAAGGCCGGGAACCACTCGACGAGGTGCCCGACGACGTCGCGGGCGACCCAGCCGTCGACCGGCGCCGGGTTGTCCCACGCGTCGGGCGCGACCCCTTCGACGGTCGTCGTGAACGCACCGGCGATGCGCCGGTGCTCCTCGGCCGGGCTGCTCATCGGAGCTCGGCGACGAGGGCGTCGAGCTTGGCGTAGCCCTGTTCGACGCCGGTCTCCATGCCGCTGGCCAGCCACTGGTCGCGTCCTTCGAAGCTGTCGACGAGCGACTGGGCGTGGAGGCGGGTGCGGCCGTCGCCGAGGTCCTCGAAGCGCAGCGTCTCGAGGGCGACGTCGTCGGGCTGGCCGTCGAACGTGAAGGTCTGCACGATGCGGTCCTCGCCCACGTCGTGGAAGCAACCGTGGAAGCCGTACTCCTCGCCGTCGCGACCGGCGACGTAGCGCCAGCGGCCGCCCGTGGTGGCGTCCCAGTCGAGGATCTTCGTCTGCATGCCGTCCGGACCGACCCAGCGGGCGAACAGCTCGGGGTCGGTGTGGGCCCGCATCAGCTGTGCCGGGGTGGCGTCGAAATCACGGGTCATGCGGATGATCGGCAGGGTGGGGTCGGCCTCGATCGAGACCTGGTAGCGGCTGCTGGTGGTGTTCATGACGCTGCTCCTTGTTGTGGGTGCCGGTGGTTGGTGGGTCGTTCGTCGTCGCGCAGCTCGGCGAGGACCGCGTCGAGGCGCTCGTAGCGCTCCTGGGCCTGTTGGCGGTACCGCTCGATCCACTTCGTCATCAGGTCGAAGACCTCCGCTTCGAGATGGCACGGACGCCGCTGGGCGTCCTTGCTCTGGCTCACCAGGCCGGCGTCGGTCAGCACCTTGATGTGCTTGGACACCGCCTGGACGGAGACGTCGTAGGGATCGGCCAGTTCCCCGACGGTGGCGTCGCCCACCGCGAGGCGGGCGACCATGTCGCGCCTCGTCGGGTCGGCGAGCGCGGCGAAGACTCGGGAGAGTTGGTCGTCGGCCACGGACGACCTCCTTGTTCAACTGAATGGTTGAATACAACGTACGCCAACGCACCACCGTTGTCAACCACTTGGTTGAAGACCGACCGACCTGCGGCAGACGCCCGCCTCGAGGTGGCGGTCGAGGCCGCGCCTGGGCGCTCCAGCGCGACGACCCCGAGGGCGCGCTCGCCATCGCCGAACAGTTCCTCGAGATCTACCGCCGCACTGGCGTGGCCCGCAGCGTCGCGCCCGGATTGATGGCCCTCGCCGCCGGCGTGCGCGCGCGCCTCGGCGACGACCATGGCGCGCTACCACTTCTTCGCGACGCCGTCGTCATCGCCCGTGACGACGGCACGTTGCCCCCCGCCGCGGCCGCTCTCGGCTTCGCGCTCAACCCTCTCTGTCGAACCGGACACCCGGACGTCGCGGCCACTCTCCTCGGAGCCCTCGACCGCGGTGCCCTGGCCCACGTCGCCGGTTTCCCCGGCACCGCCAACGCTCGAGCGCGCGCCCTCGCACGCGTGCGCGACGCGCTGGGTGACGATCACGCCGAGCAGTTGGTCGAGCGCGGGGCCGCCATGACCTACGAGGAAGTCATCGGCTATGCGATTGAACAACTCGGCGCGCCGCAACCATGATCAGAGCGTCACTCCAACTCGACGACGACCTTGACCGCGCCTGACCGTCGGTCGCCGGCAACCCGGAATGCCTCGCCGGCGTCCTCGAGCGGAAAGCGGTGCGTGATCAACGAGTCGGGAATCTCCGGTCGAGCCGCCAGCATCTCGGCCGCCAGCAGCATCTCTCGCCGACCGGCGTGCCCGCAGTAGCCCATCGAGGCTTTGAGCGTGACCTCCTTGGTGAGCAGCGCCGAGTAGGGCACGTCGAGTCCCTCCGAGTGCACCCCGAGGAGCGCGACGGTCCCGCCCGGCTTCACCAGGTCCACGCTCCGCTGCAGCGCGCTCGGAGAACCCGCCGCCTCCACGACGACGTCGTAGCGCTCGCCACTGACGGGCTCGCCGACGCCGAGCCGTTCTCGGATTGCGTGCTGGTGGGGGTAGCGAGCGTCCATGACGACGACCTCGGCGCCCTGCGTCTGCGCGGCGGCGGCCGCCAGTTGTCCGATCGAACCACCCCCGATGACGGCGACGCTCCGGCCTGCACCCGCACGTCCGAGGCGCACTCCGTGCCATGCGACCGCCGCCGGTTCTGCGAGCGAGGCGTTCGACACGTCGAGGCCGTCCGGCACGTCCAGGACCTTGTTGGCCGGCACCTTGAACTGCTCGACCATGCCACCGTCGCGCATGATGCCGAGTGCCATCTTCGTCGACTGGTGGCAGAGGTTGTTCCGACCCTCGCGGCAGAACTCGCACGCGCCGCAGCCGAACTGCCCCTCGATCAGCACCGGTGTGCCGTCGGCCTTGCGGCCTGCGAGCTCGTGTCCGAGGACTCGCTCGGTCCCGAGCCGCAGGTAGTTCAGGTCCGAGGCGCAGATCCCGGCGACGGCCATGTCCAGCACCTCACCACCGTCGAAGCCGGGTGGCTCGTCCACCTCGACCAGCGCCGGCTTCCCCTCGCGGCCCCGAACTGCCTTCATGGTCGTCTCCTGCCTGGAACGGCGATGTCCGTCCTCACCCTTCATGATCGATCGTGACAGATGTGCTGTAGAGCCGTACGGAACGCGCCGCAACGTGAGGTGGCCTAGCCACCCTCGGTGGACGTCGACGAGGCGGTGCTCGCTCGGACGTAGGGTCGGTGCTATGGAATGTCTTGGTGTCCTCACCGAAGAAAGTTCCACAGAAGGATTCTGCGAACTCGGTGACGCCTGTACCGCTCTCGCCCTGTTGAGTGAGGACTACCAGGCCTACCGCCGAGCGCATCCCAACCGAGTCGGCGGTGCAGAGACCGGCGGAGAGGGCTAAAGGCTGCCCCGCGAAAACTCAACGAGCAGCAACTTGCCCCTGCGTCACTGGCCCTGTCGTACGGTTCGCTCCCTTCCATTGTGAGGCTGCCGATCGGCCGCCAGTCGACGTGACCGTCGGCGCAGCCACAGCAGTGCTCTGGACGGCGCGGGACGACTGGCGTGACTGGCGTGACTGGCCGCGACCCAGGCCGACAACATGCGGGACCGCG
This sequence comes from uncultured Actinomycetes bacterium, assembly GCA_963819475.1. Lineage (GTDB taxonomy): Bacteria > Actinomycetota > Acidimicrobiia > IMCC26256 > DASPTH01 > DASUAS01. The sequence goes on along the minus strand of CAWFWE010000004.1, from coordinate 126,079 downwards.
CCAGAGCTGTCGAACTGCCTGTCGGGCATGCTGTGGGCGACAAGAGTCACTTCACCGCGAGAGGCCACCCATGATCACGGACCGCATCGACCCCCCCGAACTGCTGAAGATTCCAGAGATCGTGAATGTGTCCATCGCGACCGGATCGCGCGTGATCCACATCTCCGGTCAAACGTCAGTTGACGTCGAGGGGAAGGTGGTCGGCTCGACGCACCTCCAACAGAGCCGGCTCGCGTTCCGCAACGTCCTGATCGCACTTGCAGCAGCTGGTGCAACGCTCGACGACGTCGCAAAACTCAACATCTACATGGTCGACTACACCTGGGACGCACTCGAACAACTGATGGCAGCCGCGAAAGACGTGTTCGGCGATCCGTACCCCGTCACGGCGAACACACTCGTCGGTGTGGCGTCGCTCTGGCTTCCAGACCTCCTCGTCGAGGTCGACGCCGTTGCCATCCTCTGAGCCGATCACTGCCGCTCGGCATCCACGGATCGGGTGTGATCTGGCGCGGAGGCGGCGCGGTGCGTTCGGTGATGCCAAGAGTTGTTTCGATATCTCGGAGGCGGATCCCAGGGGTCATGCGCGACGCACAACAGGATCCGCGCGTGTTGCGTAAGGAAACTCCCATTCCTTCACCGGGCGACGACACCCCGAGTACTCACGAGCGGCGCCGGGTGGGGGCCAGCATCGTACTCACCGAGTTGTGCCACCAGGCCAGCGCCTCTTGCGAGGGCTGCCCGGGTAGCTCCCGAGGAACTGTCGCGCCGTTCGCCATGATCATGACGTCGTGGACGCCAGGCGTGAGTACCCAACTGCCGTTCACGAGCCCGGCGAGCTCGGCGGCGAGGCTCTCGTAGCCCGGTCCACACCCGAAGCACGCTCCACCACTCATTGCACCCCTCCGTGTTGTCATCGCCGCTCCTCCACGCGCAAGGAGGTACACGCCGCGGCGCACCTTTTTGCTCACCATGGCGCGGTGGCCAGCTGGCCAGGTGGGGCCGGCGACGCGCCGCCCACCACGCCGCGCCTCGCGGCTGCGGTGGGCGCTTCCGGACACGGTTCTGCAGCGGACACAGTCTCCGCGCCTCGGCCTCGGCGGCGGACCTTGGACCGCAGCCAGACTCGGGTGCGCTCGACGCTGGACAGCCCCGCCTGCACCACCCGGTCGCGCTCGAGCGGAGGGATTTGAGACTTGAGCCGGGCCGACAGAGCGTTCATCGCCTGGAGTTCGGTCGTTGCCGCGAAGTCGTCGGGCCGATCGTGGAGTCGGGCGAGCAGAACAGCCTGCGCTTGCTCGACAACGAATCCGGGGCGATCTCCTCGGTCGGGGACCAGCTCAGCGGCGGTCACCCTCGCGAGCGGGGCGTTGCGTGTCGGGTCGGCCATAGGAGAATCATAGTCCAATATCACAGGAGTTGCATTGCTAGTTTCTTGGAGCAGTAGTAGCGTTGATGGCGAGGTCCGGGCAACAACGGCCGATCGGCCAGTGCTCCAGGGCACAGAAGAGAGGCGAGCGAGATGCTTGTACGATTTGATCCTTGGCGTGAGCTCGACCGGATGGCCGCGGAGTTCTCCCAGCCCGCCCGACCCCGGCAGATGCCGATGGACGCGTATCGCCGGGGCGACGAGTTTGTCGTGAACCTCGACGTCCCCGGTCTGGATCCCACCACGATCGACCTGACCGTCGAACAGAACACGCTGACCGTCACCGGTGAGCGGACCTGGCTCCGAGCCGAGGGCGACGAGGTCGTCGTCGCCGAGCGTCCACAGGGGACATTCACCCGCCAACTGTTGTTGGGCGACAGCCTCGATACGGATCGGATCGCAGCCCGCTACGACCGTGGTGTGCTCACCGTCACGCTCCCGGTCGCCGAGCAATCGAAGGCCCGCAAAGTGGAAATCGCACACGGCAGCGACCCCCAGGTCATTGAGGCGACAGCAGCAGGCTGACGGCTTCACAGCCCCTCGCGACAGCTGCTCGAACTGATCCGCGTCCCCAGGGCCGCGCGATCCGCGAATGGGACCACCAATCGACGACTACCGGATCCAAGCGGCGTCTTCTCGCCCTTGCGACGCCAGCGACCGAGCCTCCAGCGGGTGATCGCGCGGACCCGCGCCGCGAGCGCCCGCAGAGATCCGATTTCTGCGGACCGCCCCTCTTGACTCTCCGCGGTCAGTCTGTCACGGTACGTGAGTACGGACAAATTGGGCGCCGAAGCGCGCCTCGAGCTGCGGGGCGGGCTGCCGAGCGCGAGTCGAGCCACCCCGACCGGGGAGTCACGTGGCGAATCCTGGACAACCGACGGTCGCGATCGGCGCGACCGGTGACGTCGTACGCCGGTTGCAGCGGGCGTTACGTCGAACCCCGAACCTCGGGCTCGTCGTCGATGGTGACTTCGGTCCGGCGACCGACCAGGCGGTGCGCGGGTTCCAGCAGGGTGCGGGTCTGGTCGTCGACGGCATCGTCGGGCCCCTCACCTGGGGGGCGCTGCCCGACGGCGGACCGATGCCGACCCTGCAAGAGGGTTCGACGGGGGCCGTGGTCGAGAGCCTCCAGACCGTGCTGACCAACGGCGCGCCCGGGTCGTTCGGGGTCACACCGCAGGGGATCGACGGCGACTTCGGTCCGCACACCAAAGCGTCCGTCGAAGCATTTCAGGCGTGGGGTGGCGTGGCGGTCGACGGAATCGTCGGCGACCAGACGTGGTCGGTGTCGCTGCACGCGGCGAGCGCCACGCTCGAGACCGCGGTCGGCTTGCAGTTCGTGATCGGTTGACTCGATGCCTGACAATCGCCCCTACCTGGCCGGTCCACCACGCGAGATCGAGCTGTCGCCGACGTGGAGTCGACCCCGGTGCAGTCGGCGGGTGCAGGCAGGACCCGTGTTGAGGTAGCGATGGTGACGTCGAGCCCCGAGACAGAGATCTTCGACACCACGCCCCGGCCCGTGCCCGTACCGGCGGGCAAGAAGGCCGACTTGGTCCTCGAAGGTGGCGGGGTGAAGGGGATCGGCCTCGTCGGTGCGGTCCTGACCCTGCACGAGCAGGGCTACGTGTTTCCGCGTGCAGCCGGGACGAGCGCGGGAGCGATCACCGCGGCGCTCGTCGCCGCGTTGCAGGCCGCCGGCAAGCCGCTGGCGCTGCTCGAGGGATACGTCAACTCGGTGGACTACCCGAAGTTCCAAGCCGAGGGGTGGCTCCAACGCACCCTCGGACCCGTCGGCGACGCCGGCGAGCTCTTGCTGCACATGGGAATGCATTCGGCGGACTATCTCGTCGAATGGCTCGGCGGGATCCTCGAGGAGATCGGGGTCACGACCTTCGAGCAGCTGCGGATGGACGACCCTGGGAGTTCGCTGCCCGAAGCGTTCCGCTACTCGCTGATCGTGCACACCGCGGACATCACCCGCCGCAAAGTCGTACGCCTCCCTTGGGACTACGGCAACTACGGACTCGACCCTGGCCGCCAACGGATCGTCGACGCGGTCCGCGCGTCGATGTCGATCCCGTTCTTCTTCGAACCCGTGAGGCTGCACGCGCCCGCGGCGACCTTCGACGGTGTGAGCTACTCCAAGGGTTCGGTGATCTGGGTCGACGGCGGATTGCTGTCGAATTTCCCGGTCGAAGTGTTCGACCGCAGTGACGGCCAACCGCAACGCTGGCCGACGATCGGCATCAAACTGTCGGCGCGTGACACGACGGTCCCCGCGCGGTGCGAGCGACGACACGATCCACCTGGCGATCGATTGTCTCCAGACCTTGCTCAACAACGCGGACCGCTACTACCTCACACCCGACAAGGTGGCCCGGACGATCTTCATCGATTCGACCGGTATCACCGCCACCGACTTCGGTATCACCGCCGAGCAACGCGCGACCCTGTTCACGAACGGGCGACAGTCCGCATCACAATGGCTCGAGCAACACGCGACTCGCCCAACCGCTGCTGCGTGACCACGCACGCAGCAGGCGGCTGCCGAGTGTCGCGAGGCGGGCAAGAATGAGCGGATGACCCTCTGGGAATACCTCGTCGTCGCGCTCCCGGCGTTCGTCGCGCCCACAACCCACCGTGGTGCGTCTGCCGCGGTGCAGGCGTTGGACGAACTGGGTGCGGACGGTTGGGAAGCCGTCGGGATGACGCAGCTCGCTGAAGGCAGTGTCACTGTGCTCCTCAAGCGACCGAAGACGTGACGAGGTCGGCATGGCCTGTCACCACCCAATATGGAGTTCATTCTCCGGAAATTTTCTGCTAGTGTTGGTTGTGGGTCTCCGGTCGGTTCCCTGAACGGAGCGCCGCCACGCAAAGGAGGACCACATGAGGGTCCGGAGGACGGCCGCCGAGAACCACCTGCGACACCTGTCGGACGAGGTGGTCTCGGGCATCGTGGCGGAGCGTACGAACGTCGAACACCGCCTCGGCGACCGGGTCTGTGGTCACGACCGCGGTAACCGGGACCGTCGACCCAACGTCCGCTGGAAACCGCGCGACCATCCCCGTACCCATCTCTGAACGACGAACACGGCCTGTGTCCGCTAGTTGACGGCGCTCCGTCGCCGCTGAGCGGCGGAGCGACGGGTGGCGTTGCGTGTGATGTCACGACCGCCGAGGAGTTCGAGCAGGTCGCCGATCGTGCGTTCCTCACTCGTCGGCTCCACCAACGGTAGGTGGTGTTGCACCTCGTAACGATTCCGCCGACCGTCCCGCTCCTTGATCACGTAACCCACCTCCGTGAGGTCCGCGACCACGCCAAATGCGGTGCGCTCGGTGATCCCGACCGTCGCGGCGATGTCGCGGAGGCGGATACCCGGGTCGCGCGCGATGCACAACAGGACACGAGCATGATTCGTCAGGAAGCTCCACTCGGGCATCGGACTGATTCTAGTCATAAACAACTGGAAATGAGTTACATGAACGCCGACGAAGCTCGCGACGTACGGACGGTGATCGCCTCACCGCCATCTCCGAGACAGTGCGGCCGATGCCGGCTGTTCTTCCCCGGTGATCCCACGCCCGACCCGGCAGCCCCGAAATGGTGGCTCTGCGGCCCATGCCGCACCGCCTTCTTCGGCGTTGACGACGGTCGCAAGCGCGCCGCCCGCTGGGGTTGATCTGAAGCTGCCGCTCAGCGCCCGGCGAAAGCGAACACCAGGCGCTCGCTCCGCACGACGCGCAACGCCCACAGGATCGTGATGACGATCGCGCCGATGGTCACGCCCAGGCACGTCAGAGTCTTGAACGCCACGAACGTCGCCACCGGCATGCTCACCAACATCCCGAAGGTGATGGCCGCGGTCACGATGTGTACGCCGGCCCAGAGCACGGTCAGCCCACCGAACAGCCGGAGCACGGCCGGGCGAACGGCTACCTCGGGCGCGAGCGGGCAGAAGTCGTGGGCCAGGCGGGCGATGACCGGTCGCCCGATCACGACCGATCCGAGGAACACCACCGCCAATGCCACCGTCGTCGCGATCGGCTGGATGAAGTACGCGAACGTGCTCCCGCTGACGAGGCCAACCAGCGTCCGCACCGTCAGGCCAAGCGTCGCGAGCACGAGGATTGCCGGGATCGGTATGGCGCGGACGACGCGCCGCAAGATCGCGACGTATGCCCACACCAGCACCGCCGCCATCGCTACGGGCGCGTTGATCGTCTTCACGACCACGAAGAACATGACCGCCGGGATGACCGTTGCTTCGATCAGGTTCGGGAGCCCGCGCCGCGCCACCGCGTTGAGCAATGGAAGCCTCTCGCAGGTCGGGTGCACCCGTGGCCCATCGGCGCCGCCACCGTCCACGAGCATCCAAGGCGCTGGTTTGACGGCGATGACCTCGCCCATGATGACAGCCGATCCGCACTCCCGGCCGGCGAACCATCTGTCCGTCGAGCAAGAACCTGCCTGGAGAGTAGGCGGTGAATCAACCAACGTAAGACATTTCTTGAGATCGAGTGCTACCGTGAGGTCATGACCCGGCGAGGCACCTCTCTCGAGCCCGTACGCAATTCCGACACCGGTCGCCAAGAGCGCTACCGCCTCGACGCTGCGCTCCGCGCCACCGCAGTCGACGCCGATGACCTCGACGCCACCACTCTCGGGCCTGGAACGCATGCGACGTCGGCGCACGGCGAGAGCGGCATGAGCGAACATCGAGATGCAGCCGAACAGTCGCTCCTCGACGCGAAGCACAACCCCGTCCTGTCGGCCGAGCAATCGTTCTCAGCCGCACAGGTGCACGCGCTGTTGGCGATCGAACAGCGGCTCGGAGAACTACTGACCCTGCTGCGTCTGGACGCGCGCGTCGGGCAGACGTTGTGAAGGACCGCCGCGCGCTCGTGCACTACCGAAGCCCATTCGCCTCTCCCGCGTGGTTGCCGACCTGGCAGGCGCAGTCGTACCTCGAGGAGGACGGTCGGCGTTGGTCGAAGCTCGAAGAGCTCGGCATGGTGTCGGCGGGGCAGCGCGCCGCCGGCCCACCTCGCATCGAGAGCACTTGAAGCAACGCGGATCCAGATGAACTTGCTCATCGTGGGCCCGCCGGGGTCGGGGAAGGGAACGCAGGCGCTCCGCATCTCCCGGGCGCTGGGCATCCCACACGTCTCGACCGGCGCGTTGCTCCGACACGCGATCCGGCTCGGAACGCCCCTAGGCGACAGCGCTTGCGAGTGCGTCGCGGCGGGGCATCTCGTACCCGATGCACTGGTCAACGAACTCGTGCGAGAACGACTCGGCCACACCACCAGCCGAAAGCGAGGCTTCCTGCTCGATGGTTTCCCGCGGAACCGCGCTCAGCTCGACGCATTGCTCTCATGGCTCCACCCGGAAGCCCTCGACGCGGCCATCGAGCTGGCAGTGCCGAGCGAGATCGTCGTGCAACGGCTCACGACGCGGGGACGCACCGACGACACCGAAGCAGGGATCGCCGCCCGACTCGGCGCGTACGAGGTCGAGACCTCGGTGATGCTGCGCGACCTCGAGGCGGCCGGGTTGCTGATCCCCGTCGACGCTGACCGGCCCATCGACGTCGTCACCCGGGACATCCTCGCGTCCCTCGCCGGACACCGAGCCAAGCCGCCGACCTGCCTCTCGCGGCAGCCGCATCGGGTGTGATCGACCAGTGGTAAGGCAGTCGTGTCTCGCGAAAGGTTGCTTCGCCACCTTCGAGGCAAGCCCCGCAAAGACGGGCGCGGTCCGGCACTGCAACCGGCCCGGACCGGACGGCGGTCATGTGCACCGATGGGACGGGCAGCGCTGGCAGGCAGCAGCGGGAGACCTGCAGCACGACCGTGGCTGAGGCAATCCGCGCGACGACGGCGACCGGTGCTGGTCTTGACTAGTCGTCAGCTCCGGCACGCTGCCTCGCGCGTTCTCTGACCTGAGTTGCGTCCGCGTCCTGCTTCGGAGTCGTGCGAGCCTTCTCTTTCGAGGTTTCGGACGCCTCGACTGTGCTCGGCTCAGACCTTCGCGGCGTCGACTTCGATGCTGACGCCCGCGGCTTGGTCATCGCGTAAGGGTACTCGTGATGTTTGATTCGCCGAATTGGTGAGCAACGCCGCGCGCGTTCTGCTCCGGGCGACTAGCGACCCTTACCGTGCTTCTTCCGTGCCTTACTCCGCTGCTTCTTGCCCGGAGGTCCCTCGGGACTACCCGAGGGCGTCGTGCTGTCGCCGGGCTTCTTCTGTTTTGCCATGACGTGAGCCTACGTGTAGTTCCCATCCGTTTGTCAGGCCGGGTCGGTGGTCGGTAGCGCACACTCAGGGAGCGACGTACGCTTGGGTCGTGGCCACGACTGCGGAGAGGTTGAGCGAGGCCCGTGCGATGGCCGAGCAGGCACTTGCGTACGTCAGTGCCGATCCGGGTGCATCGCCCGTGTTGGTCGCGGTGGTGAGCGAGTTCGCGACGAAGGCGGAGAAAGCCGTGCAGTCCGATGACGAGCGGACGGCGGTCATCGAGCTCGAACAAGCCGGCGACAGCGCCAAGGCGGCCGCCGAAGCCGATATCGGCGCGGCGAACGCGACTCGCCAATCGGTGCTGGACGCGCACCTCGCGATCTGCATTGCGAAGAGCAAGCTCTGACCTGACTCAGCTTCGCCGATGAGATGTCACTGACGTCGGTCGACCTCCTGGAAGAGCTTCGGGCTGCGCTCGACGGGATCGAGCCGATCATCGCCGGCCGAATGGTCGACATCGAGACGGCTCGCTTGCGCGTGCTCGCCGACCCGGTCCCCTTCCGGCACGAGTTCGCATCACTGGTCGAGTCCGCGGTTGCCGTCGCCGGGCCGAGGCGCTCCATCACCGTGCGGGTGGCCCGAACCGGGAAGTCGGCCCGGATCGACGTCGGTCACGAGGGCGACGGCGAGCGAGTGGACGAGGTGATCGGCTCGATGACCGTGCCGCTCGCGCCCGGGACGTCGAGCGCGGCCGATGCCTGAGCCCGCTGCGCTCCCGGCGCGGAGCGGGGCGGCGCGGTGGGTGGAGGACGGGCCACTGCTCCGCGGCGCCGGCCGGTACCTGTCGGACCTGCCGGGTGAGAAGCTCCACGCCGCCTTCGTGCGCGCTGACGTCGCGCACGGCCACATCGTCTGCCTCGACCCGTCGGCGGCGCGGGCGGCGAGGGGTGTCGTGGCGGTGCTGACGGGCGACGACCTCGGGCTGGCGCCGTTGCGAGGGCATCCCATGCTCGACGCTCGCTTCACGCGCCCGCCGCTGGCCCGGGACACGGTCCGCTTCGTCGGCGAACCGGTCGCGGTCGTCGTCGCCGACACGGCTGCCCACGCGGTCGACGCCGTCGAGCTCGTGGTCGTCGAGGTTGAGCCGCTCCCGGTCACGAGCTCCGTCGATGACGCGTCCGCCTCGCTCGTGTGGGAGCTCGCGACGGCGGACGAGCAGTCCGTCGTCGGTGACGCGGACGTCGTCGTACGGGGCCGTTTCGTGAACCAGCGGATCGCGGCGGCGCCGATGGAGCCCGACGGCGCGTTCGCGCTGCCGGACGGCGACGGCGTGGTGCTGTGGGCCTCGACGCAGCGCGTCCACACCGTCCGCGATGCGGTGGCCGAGAGCCTCGGGCTCGACCCGGCGCTCGTACGCGTGCGTGCGCCGCAGGTCGGTGGCGGGTTCGGCGGCAAGTTCGAAGCGACGCCCGAGGCGGTGGTCGTCGCCGCCACCGCGCGCCGTCTCGGCCGGCCGGTCCAGTGGGTGCAGACGCGTCGGGAGAACTTCACGGGCATGCCACACGGGCGCGGCCAGGTGCAGCACGGCGCGCTCGCGCTGGACGCCGACGGCAGGTTCCGTGGGGTCTGGGCCGACCTGCTCGGTGACGCCGGCGCGTACCCGTTGGTCGGCGCGCTCATGCCGAACGCGACCCTGACGGTGCTGGCTGGGACGTACCGCTTCGAGCGCGCGGGCGGCCGCGCCCGCTCCGTCACGACCAACACGACCCCGATGGGCGCGTACCGAGGTGCAGGCCGACCCGAAGCGGCTGCGCTGCTCGAGCGGCTCGTCGACCTCGCCGCGAACGAGCTCGCGGTCGACCCGGTGGAGCTGCGGCGCCGCAACCTCGTCGACGAGTTCCCGCATCGCAGTCCGACCGGCGTCACCTACGACGCCGCCGACTACCGCGCGTGCCTCGAGGGCGCGGTCGCGCGGGTCGAGTACGACGCCGTGCGAGCGGAGCAGGCTGTCCGTCGCGCCAGGGGCGACGTGCGGGCGCTGGGTGTCGGCGTCGCGATGTGGCTCGACTGCACCCCGATGAACCGGCCCGGCGAGTGGGCCTCGCTCACCCTCACGACCGATGGGGAGGCCCTGCGCCTCGTCGTCCGCGACGGCGCGAACGACCAGGGCCAGGGGCACGCGACGACGTGGGGGCTGCTGCTCGCCGAACGGCTCCGGTTGCCCGTCGAGTCCGTCGTGCTCGAGCTCGGCGACACGGCCCGCGTCCCGCACGGCGAAGGCACGGGGTCCGCTCGCTCGACCATGCTGGCGGGCGGCGCCGTCGCGGGCGCCGCCGAGGACCTCCTGCAGCAGGCGCAGCTCGCGGCCGCCGGCTTGCTCGAAGCGTCGCCGTCCGACGTCATCCTCACGGAGTCAGGCCGGTTCGCGGTCGTGGGTGTCCCCGCGGTGACCGTCTCCTGGCGCGACGTCGCGCGCGACGAAGTGCTCGTGGCCGAGCACGACTACACCCAGGACGGGCCGACGTTCCCGGCCGGGTGCCACGCCGCGGTCGTCGAAGTCGACACGGAGACCGGGGCGGCTCGGCTGCTGCGGTTCGTCGCCGTCGATGACTGTGGCACGGTCGTGAACCCGGTCGTCGTCGCCGGACAGCAGCAGGGCGGCATCGTGCAGGGCGTGGCGCAGGCCCTGTGGGAGGAGATCATCTACGACGCCGCGGGCAACATCCTGACGTCGACGTTCGCCGACTACGGCATCCCGTCGGCCGCCGAGCTCCCGTCCATCGAGGTGGCGACGGTGGGCGGCGCAACGCCGGTCAATGCCCTCGGTGCAAAGGGCATCGGACAGGCCGGCGCCATCGGATCGACGGTCGCCGTTCAGAATGCGGTCGTCGACGCGCTGTCGCACCTCGGTGTCCGCCACATCGACCTGCCGTGCACGCCCGAGCGCATCTGGCGCGCGATCTTGGAAGCATGAAGCGGTTCGACGACGGCCATGTCGCCCTCGCGTACGACGACGTCGGGTACGGCGATCCGCCGGTGCTCCTCGTCCACGGGATGTCGTGCAACCGCACGCACTGGAAGGCGCAGGTCGACTTCTTGGCGCAGCATCACCGCGTCGTCGCGTACGACCAGCGCGGGCACGGCGAGAGCTCCCGCGCGACCGACGGCGAGTACGGCGTCCCGAGCTTCGTCTCCGACGCGCGCCGGCTCTGCGCGCACCTCGGCCTCGAGCAGCCGATCGTCATGGGTCACAGCCTCGGAGGCGTGACCGCGATCATGCTGGCAGCCCAGCCGGGCTTCGCGTCCGCGCTGGTCCTCGTGGACTCGACGGTCGAGCTTCCCGCGGACGCGGCCGCCGGGCTCACCGCGTACTTCGACTCCCTGCGTGCCGCGTCGGACGAGGACTACGACCGGCAGGTCCGCGAGTTCATCGCAGGTCGCATGTTCGACCCGGGTGACGACCCGGAACGTGCCGCGGCCATCACCGACGAGTTGGCGGGGGTGCCCCGGGACGTCTTCATCGCGGGTGCGAGCAGCGTTCTCGACGTCGACGTGGCGGCCGCGGCGCTCGCGGTGCGCGTGCCCACGCTCTTTGTCGCGTCGGCCCGACCCTGGCTCGATCTCAACCGCGTGCACGAGCTCCGCCCCGACTGGTTCCTCGGCCGGACCATCGGCGCCGGCCACTTCCACCAGGTCCTCGTACCGGACCAGGTCAACGCGATGATCGCCCGCTTCCTCGACTGCGTCGGGAGCGGAGTGACGGCGGCCGCCGAATCCGAGTTCTGACCGCTCCTGAATCGCGAGGTCTGCCCGTCACGGCGCGGGATCAGCACGGCGTGCGATGAGCGCGCGCCTCTCGGGAACCAGGGATTCTCCCGGTGATGGGGAGAGCTGCCGGTCGTAGCATCGCGGCATCATCGCAAGGGACTTGGCGCCACGTTCCACAGGGAGGGCCGCACCATGAGTGACGACGACGACGTAGTCGAACCCGACCCGGCGGCAATCGAGGCTCAGCGGGAACTGATCGCACGGCGCGACGCGCTCCTGGCGGCGCGGGAGAGGCTGAACGATCCGTGGGCGGATCACAGTGACCGGTCTGCGGCCCCGGCGCACCGCTCGACCCCGACAAGGTGATGACCGGGCTGGCCGATCTCGGTCATGAGCTCGGCGACAGCCTGCAACACGCGGGCCAGGAGCTCGGCGGCGTGCCCATCGTGGGCGCACCGCTCGCCGCCGGCGCCTCGGCCGCGGGGGCGGTTGCCCACGGGGCGGCGAACCTGCGCGATCGCGACCACGACGGGCTCACCGACGGCCAGGAGCAGGTGCGCCACACGAATCCGACCAACCCCGACACCGATTCCGACGGCCTGCCCGACGGCGCCGAGGTGAACGTGTACCACTCGAATCCGAACCGCCAAGACACCGATCGGGACGGCGTCTCCGACTTCGACGAGGCTTCACGGGCTGGCATCACGTACGACCGTGACGGCACCGCGCATTACACCCCGACGAGCGCGCTGACGACGCCCGCCAAGCCGGCGGCGCCGAAAGCGCACGATGGCCCGATCACCTCGCCGAGCCAGCTGCCGGATGCCGGGCCGGTGAACCAGCCTCCGGGCTTCAGCTCCTATCTGGGCCTCGAGTCCGACGCCGGTGACGCCGCGGGAGGTGCGGCCGGTTCGGGCGAGGAGATCGGCTACTTGGTGGACCCGGCGAATCCCTGGAAGCCGGGCGACCCGACCGACATGCCCGATCCGACGGACCTGACTGATCCGGCGGGTCAGGGTGGTTCTGGTGATCCGGGATTCGTCCCCGGCTCGACGCTCGATCCGGGTGGCTCGCTCGACCCGGGCTTCACGCCCGCGTTCGACCCGACGCCCGACCCGGGCTCGACGCCCGATCCGGGTGGTTGGGGCGACCCCGGATTCACGCCGAGCGTCGACCCGACGCCCGATCCAGGTGGTTGGGGCGACCCCGGGTTCACGCCCGACCCGGGCTTGACCCCCGATCCGGGTGGTTCGGGTGACCTCGGCTTCAACCCCGCCCCGATCACGCCCGATACCGAGCCGACCCTGGACGACTCGGTCGCGGACGCGTCGCAGACGGGGTTCTTCGGAGAATCCACCGACGAGATGTAGCCGGCGGCGGGCCGCGGAGGCGCGCGCCTCAGTCGGCGTCTGTTCGAACTCGCACTCATCACGCGGTGTGCTCGAGCGCGAAGCGCTCGAAGTCGCGGCGTTCCTCGTCAGTCGGTTGCGTCGCTCCGCTTCCAGTCTTCAGGGTCGTCAATGAGCCCGGTCTGTGGAAGACCGATCGCGTCCAACGGATGGGCATACTGTTTCGCCCGGTGAGAGAGGGGGCGAAGGGTGCCGACGCACGACGTTGAGATGAGCATTCCCACGACCAAGGTCGTCCTGCACGCCGACGTGGTCTTCGAGATCCGAAGCGACGGTGAGAAGCTCGGCGAGCTTCGGATCAGCAAGGGCACAATCGATTGGGCTCCCTCGAACGCGAAGATCCCGCTCCGCCTCTCCTGGGAACAGTTCGACCGGCTCATGCGAGCCCAACAGGGCTGACCAGGCCGACCGCGCGACGCATGCAGGTAGGCAGGCCAAATCTGCGCGGGCGTGCCACGTCGACGCCGACGTCGGGCGCGCGATGAGCGGTCGCAGCTCAGGCCGCTTGCGACGTCACCAGATGCGGCGGAGCTGGGCGCCTTCGCGGCGCTGTCCGGAGCTGCACCTCGCGCTCGGCCGGGGTCATGACCATGGTGTCCGCGGGCAGGTGCGCAAGAACGTCCGCGAGGGGGACCTTCGTGACGCTTGCCTCCGGATACTCGTTCGCCTGGTAGAAGCGGGCCTGGAGAATGCCCCAGGGCCAGTCGGCCTTGTCGAGCCAGTTGTGGACGCCCGGGTCCTGCTTGGAGACGACCGCGCGGAAGACGCCGTCCGCGTCGACGTGCGCCTGCGCGTCGTTGAGGCTGGACTGGCGGTTCACCCAATCAACGGTCGCGAAGCGGTCGTCGGCGACGAGGATCTGCCAGTAGCGGTAGTCGCTCGGCACCGGGAACTCGACGATCAGCGCCTCGTCATCGGTGATCTCATAGATGCCGTCGTAGTACGCCTGCTTGGTGGCGAGGCCACCACCGCCCTCGATCCACCTCGACTTCAGCAGGACGTTGATGCCGTGGTGCTCGCGGTAGTAGCGGACGAGGTGCATGTCGAAGTGGATCAGGCCTTCGATCCACTCGGCCATGTTCGCGAAGCGGCGGGCGACCTCCCCGGGGCTCATGTCTTCGCTCGGCTGGTCGAGCCGATTGATGGCGACGCGTGCGTCCTCTTCGTTGTTCCAGTCGCAGGCGCACTTGCGCATCAGGAGCCGCTTCGTCCGCGGGTCGAGCGGCCACCAGTCACCTTTGTGACCGTCCGGGCGCTCGGCGCTGAGGATGACGCGGAACGAGCCGTCCTCGCCGATCGTGAGTTCGTCCAGGTCGTTCGTGATTGAGAGCGGCGGCTGAGTCCGCGGCTCGGTGAACGTCGCCATCCCCAGCATGTCGGTCTCCTGCTGAGTGATCTCGACGAAGCGCGAGGTGCCGCGGAAACCGGTGATCTCGTACACGCCGGACGCGTCGACCTGCGCGTTCAGATACACATAGTCCGGGTTCGGTCCGCCCTGGTTGCACGCGTAGTTCCACAGCGGCATGAACACCGGGCGGGTGTTGTCGGTATACACGTGGCACATGTATCCGGACGCAAGGATCGACAGTGCGAGCTTGTTCATGTCCTGCACTTCGGCCTCGGTCGGCCCGTCTGGTCGCCAGATCTTCAGCAGGTTGTCGACGACGTCGTCGAGGCGGTGGAGCTGTTCGCTCCAGGTGGGAAGTGCGGTGGTCATGGCGTCAAACCCTCCAGCGCGATATCGAAGTGGCGGATGTAGAAGTCGTAGTCGGAACGGATCTGGTCGGTGCTCAGGCCGTACTGCTCGGCCGCGTACCGGTGCGTGCCCTGCGCGCCCATTCGGTTGGCGTCCTGCCAGTCGAGGATCGTCTGCTCGACTGTCGGCGTGAGCTCGAGGAGGAGCCACTCGTAGATCCGTCGGATCGTGCCTTTCGGGTCGCTCACGAGGTCGCGGTGGTGCACGTCGAGGAACCGGTCCTCGCCGATGCGGGCTCGTTCCTCGATCGCGTGCTCCATGCCGATCCGGAGGTGGTCACAGATCTCACGCCCGAGCGCGTGCAGATCGCGGTCGCCGTCGGCCGGCGGCATGACCGCCGAGACGATGCTCGTGTACGACGGCACGACCTTGGCGGGGTCGCGGTGCGTCATGACGAACCTGATGTCGGGGTAGGCCGTGGCCAGGGCCTCGAGGTGGAACTTGTGGTGCGGTGCCTTGAACAGCCAGAGGTCGGGCGGACACTCGGACCCGAGCACCTTGATGACGCGGCGGTGGTAGGCGTAGGTCTCGGTGAGGTCGGCTTCGCGCCACCAGTCGCGGTAGCTCCGGACCGGCAGCATCATCTGCTGGCCATGGAACGCCATCCCGAGCACGTCGGTGTCCTCCATCGTGGCGTCGATCTCCACGATGTGCATCGCCGCGTAGCCCTCGGGCCGGTTCATCTGGTGCTCCACGAACGCCTGCCGCCGCGGGTCATCGGTTTCCTCGCCCGCCCGCGGCGGGGGGCAGGGCCGCGTTTGCTCCCAGCCGCGCAGGCAGCGGAACTGCGGATCGAGCGAGAGCATGTCGGCGAGCGCGGTCGTGCCGGTGCGGGGGAGGCCGTTGATGTCGATCGGGCCGCGCACCGCGACCGCCTCGACCTCGGGGTGGTCCGCGTACCAAGCCTCAACCTCGAGCCGGTTCACGAGCCGCCGGCGGAAGTCGCCCACGACGCCGGCGTCGGCCTCGGGATCGATGTCGGTGTCGCACTCCAGGCTGTCGAGCAGGACTGCTAGCCCCTCGCGGAAGTCACCGGGTCCGAAGTCCGCAAGGCCCGCGTCGTCGACGGCTCCTTCGAGTAGCTCCTCCGCCGACGGGTACCGCGCCATGGTCAACGCGCCTGCACGCGGTCGGGGTAGTAGTGCGCGGCCATGTCGCGAAACCCATCGCGCCAGTCGACCCGGCACGCGCCGGTAATCGACGCGCGCTTCGTGTGATCGCCGACCGAACCGAGCGAGGCACCGGGCACCGGCTGCACGGGGACCTGGACGTCGACTCCGAGCAGCTCGCCGAAGTACTTCGACCACTCCTGCACGCTCACCGGCACGTCCCCGGCCCAGTTCACAATCGTCGCGGGCACGCTCGCAACGTCGAGGAGGGGCTCGAGCTGCGCGTTGATGTCGTCGTAGTGGATGGGGCTGTAGGGGAGCGGGTCCCAGCGCGCCACCACTGGCTTGCTCTCGGCGATTGCCTGCAGGTGGATAGCTGGGAGGCCACCCCGGTCGCCGTACGCGGCTCCCATACGCGCGATGGTGATGGGGAGGCCGAACTCGCGGGCGCAGTAGCGCGCCACGGCCTCCTCGCCGATCTTGACGATCGAGTACGGCTGCGGGGTGGGCAGCCCGGCGTCACCGATCGGGTCGTCCTCGCGGAACGGGTGCCACGGGTCGGGATGCGGCTTGTAGACGGTGACCGTCGACATCACCAGCGCGGCCTTCGCGTTTCGGCAGTGCGAAAGCAGCAAACCCGTGCCCTCGGCGTTGACGCGCATCCCGCGCTCGTAGTCCTCGCCGAAGTCCGCGGCGATGTGCAACAGGTACGTGAAGTCCCTGGGCAGGTCGCCGAAATCGCCCTCGCCGTAGTCGAGGGCGCGCGTCGTCACGCCGAGGTCCTCGACCTCGTGGCGCGACGCCGGGTCGCTGAACCGCGCCACTCCCCAGACCTCGTTGTCCCCGACGAGGGTCTCCGCGAGCCCGAACGCGATGCGCCCCGCGGGGCCCGTGATGAGGATCTTCTCCCCGGTCAGCACGCGCGCTCTCCTATCGACTGTTCTACAACCGTGTACCCGGCGAATGGTAGGTATGGGGAGTGAACAGCGACGAGGGGTTGGGACGCGGTGACGCGCTTGCGATGCATCGCTTGTACGAGCAGGCCTGGCCCGAGGGCGAGTACCGGTTCTTTCAGCTCGGCTTCGTGGTCGACGACGTCATCGACGCAGCTGGGAAGTGGGCGCGCGTGTTCGGTGTGGGCCCGTTCCACGTGCTTCCGGTCATCGAACAGCAGCTCGTGGTGCAGGGCGAGCTCGCTCCCGTGTCGATCCGCGTGGCGGTCGCGCAGGCGGGCCCCGTGCAAATCGAGCTGATCGAGCAGAAAGACGATCGGCCGAGCATCTTCCGGTACTGGACACGGGGCGGGACGTGCGCCTTGCACCAGCTCGCGACGGTGACGTCCGACTACGACTCGAAGCTCGCGGAGTACGAGCGCCTCGGGTACGAACCCGCTGCGGAGAGCCGCACGCGTGCCGGGTTCCGCGTCGCCTACTTCGACACCGCCAGCGACTTCGGCTTCTACACCGAGGTCGTCGAACGGACGGACGGCCTCATGGCGCAGTTCGCGGCCATCGCCGAGACCTGCGCGTTGTGGGACGGCACCGACCCCGTCCGACTGCTCACACGCGGCGGATACCGCGTGCCCTGAGCATGCGTTCGACCTCGGCAGCCAAACCGGTACGCAACCATGGCCGAGTCTCCGCATCAGATCGCCCGTGTCGCTGTCACGGACGGCGTCGCTGTCCTCCGCCGGGAAACTGGCCGGGAATCGGTCCTCGTAAGAGCGCGTCACGTGTCGTCTGTAGTGTGCTGGAGCCCCACACGCACCGCGTCGCGCGACGGATCCTGACGCGCCAGTAGTGCCATCGCGTTTTCGATGTGTAGGAGATCGACGACCTCGCCCACGACGAGATCGGAGCGCACAGAGCCGCGCTCCAACATCGCCACCGATTCGGTCATCGATTCGGGCGTGTATCCGGCGCCGCCGTGGACCGTCAGCGATTTCACCACGATGTTGTCGCTGATGAAGCCGGGAATCTCGGCGAAGTGCTTCAGTCCCGCGAACAACACATGACCGCGGAACCGTGCGAGGTCAATGGCCAGCGGCACTGTCTGTGGGACGCTCGCGATGTCGAACACCACGTCGGCCCCTTGGCCGCGGGTGATGTCCTGAACGAGTTCACGCACGTCGACGACGTCGACCGCAACCGCATGGGTAGCGCCAATGGCCCGTGCGGTGTCGAGGCGCAGCGCGTCTTGCGAGACGCCGGTCACGACGACCTGCGCGGGCTTCCGCGCCAGCACCGCTTCGAGCACAGCCAGCCCCTGGTGGCCCGGCCCCTCGATGACCACCGTGTCGCCTTCGTTCACCCCCGCGATCGACACCCAGTTGACCCCGTTCGCGAGCGGCTCGAACAGGGTGAGCTGCTCTGGCGGCAGCGTTTCGGTCATGCGGTGCAGTCCCGTGCCCGGCAGGATCTCCATGTACTCGCCGTATCCGCCCCAGAGCCCGAGGCGCCCTTCTCCGGTCATGTCGGAGTAGCCGTAGACCAGGAGCGGGGGTACGCCCGAGAGGATCTCGTCGACGCCGACGCGTTCTCCCTCCTGCACGCCGAGCTCGGCATCGGGGGCGAGCTTCGCGACGCGCCCCACGACTTCGTGGCCGGGCACCACGGGAAAGACACTCGCGCCGGGCACGAGCTCGACACCCTCGAACGTCGCCAGGTCGCTGCCGCACAGTCCGCACGCCTCCACCCGCAGGACTGCGCCACCGGGCGGCGGGTCAGGGATCGGAAACTCCCGCACCTCCCAGCGCTCGTCGCCGAGGAACACCACGGCCCGACACGTGTCCATGGCGACGAGTATGGCCGCGGCCGGCGGGCGCCGCACGGGCCCGCGGACGCCATTCGATACAGTCGAACCGGCCTGCCACCGCGGTGCGCGAACGGGGGGACCATGCTCGGACGAGACGATCTCGTGCTGTGCGCCGGAACGTTGCTGGCGTCCTCATTGCCGGAGCGTGCCAATGCCGCGCAAGCCGCCGGGTACGCCGGAATGTCGCTCTGGCTGGCCGACGTGGTGCAAGCGCGCCGCGAGGGCATGACCGACGCCGACATCCGCGCGCTCTTCGACGACCACGGGATCCAGGTGGCGGAGCTCGACTGCTTGGCGAACTGGCTGCCCGGTACCTCCGCGCCGGCCGACCTGCCGTTCGAAGTCGATGACGTCATGCTCGCCACCGATCACGACTTCTACGCGATCGCGGAATCGATCGGTGGACGGTCCGTGAACGCTGCTGAGATCTTCGGCTCGCCCATGGAGCTCGACGCCGCGGTCGAAGCGTTCGCGGGTTTGTGTGACCGAGCCGCGGAGCATGGGCTGCTCGTGCACCTCGAGTTCTTGCCCTGGTCGGCGTTCCCGAACCTCCGCGCTGCGTGGGATGTCGTCCGGCTCGCCGACCGCCCGAACGGTGGCGTGCTCGTCGACACGTGGCACTGCGCGCGCAGCGACACCACGCTTGCCGATCTCGCCGCAATACCGGGAGATCGTGTCCTCGGGGTGCAACTCAGCGATGCCACCCCGGAACCTGTTTATGAATCGATCACGGAGGAGACGATGCGCGCGCGGCTCCTCCCCGGCGAGGGTGTCGCACACGTCGTCGAGTTCGTGCAGACTCTCGACCGAATCGGTTGCCAGGCGCCTATCGGCGTCGAGGTCTTCTCCGACGATCTCGCGGCGATGGATCCCTCGGAAGCTGCCCATCGGGCCGCCGACGCGACGCGACGCGTGCTCGCAGAGGCCGCGCACTAACGACCAACGGCTACCCCGCACCACTCACACTGGGCGTCCTCAACGTGACGGACTGAGTACGCGGCGCCGGAACCTCAGGCGGGGTCCGAGCCGCGGGTTCTGAGAGCAGACTCGAGGCCGTTGAGTATGAGATCGAGGCCGCTCTCGAACTGGTGCGTGTTGTCGTCACCGGCCCGGAGCATGTACTCGGTGATCTCCCTGGCCGACGGGTAGCGGTCCGAACCGGTCAGCTCGAGGATCTGCTGCGCCTGGTCACTGCGCGCATCGCGGCTGAGCGTCTGGACGACGAACCCGTACACGTAGCTGTAGATGATCCCGTAGGCGTGCACGGTCATCTCGACCGAGAAGCCTGCGTTGCGGAGGCACCGCAGGGCGTCGTCGAAGTGCCGCATCGTCGCCGGCCCCGGCGAGGAACGAGAGTCCACGAGACCGATGGCCCACCGATGCCGGGCGAGCACCTCACGTGCGGACAGGGCGCGTTGTCGCATCGCGGACTTCCAGTCCCTGTCGTCACCCGCAGTGAGGTCGATCTCGCTGAAGATGAGGTCGACCATGCCGTCGAGCAGGTCCTCCTTGCTGGCGATGTGGTTGTACAGCGACATGGCCTCGACGCCGACTGCTTCGCCCAGCCTGCGCATGGTCAGGGCATCGATGCCGTCCTGGTCGGCCAGCGCCACTGCCGCCCGCACGACGCGATCGCGCGTGAGCGTCGTACGCGCCTTGGCGGACGGTTGCGGCACCGCATTCCTCCGTCCCACGCCGACAGGTTGACGGACCTTACGGTGTAAGCCTACGCTACTTACACCGTAAGTGGATCCAGCTGCACGCGCAGCGGCGAGGGGGCGACATGGCGACGACGACGGTGCTGAAGGTCGAGCCGGTCACGCCGGCGGTGGGGGCGGTGATCGAAGGCATCGA
Organism: uncultured Actinomycetes bacterium; assembly: GCA_963819475.1. Classification (GTDB taxonomy): domain Bacteria; phylum Actinomycetota; class Acidimicrobiia; order IMCC26256; family DASPTH01; genus DASUAS01. The sequence continues at coordinate 105,700 of CAWFWE010000004.1, read as the reverse complement.
TCTCCGCACTCCGGAACCGGAAGCCGTCGCGGCGATCCGCCAGGCGATGCTCGAGCACGGCGTCGTGTTCTTCCGCGACCAAGAGCTCTCGCGGGAGCAGCTGCTCGAGTTCATGGCGCACTTCGGGACGCCGTGCATGGACCCGTTCGCGGTCGTCGAGCAGCCCGTACCGGCAGAAGCCACGATCGTCGACATGACCACCAAGCCGACCGCCCGGGCGACCGCGGTGTGGCACATCGACTCGTCGCTGGCGGCGACGCCGGCGAGCTTCATCTCGCTGCGGCCGATCGAGCTCCCGCCGTCGGGTGGAGACACCTGTTGGGCCAGCATGTACGCGGCGTACGACGCGCTGTCGGATCCGATGCGGAACTTCCTCGACGGGCTCACGGCGGTCCACTCGGCGTTCAAGGTTCTGCCGCTGATGGCGGGTGCCGACTACCCGAACCTCGACGAAGACATGCGGAACGTGCATCCGGTCGTCCGCGTGCATCCGGAGACCGGGCGCAAGGCGCTCTTCGTCGACGAGTTGTGGACGGAGCAGATCATGGAATTGGCGCCGGCGGAGAGCGACAACCTGCTGGCGTTCCTCTACGAGCACATCAAGACGCCGCTCTTCACGATGCGGTGGCGCTGGCGGCTCGGCGACGTCGCGGTGTGGGACAACCGTGCCTTCCAGCACTATGCGGTCAACGACTACGACGGAACGCGGGTCTTGCAGAAGAGCCTCGTCGCGGGTGACCGTCCGTACGGTCCTCGCTGAGCGCCGGCCATGACGAAGGCCTCGCCGCACGACGCGTCAGCGCGCACGATCGACTCGGACATCCTCCAGCTCAACCAGCTCGCCTACCGCTACGCCGCCGCGGTCGACGCGTGCGACGTCGACGCGTTCCTTGCGGTGTTCGACACCGACGCTCGTCTGCGTACCTACCACCCGGACACGGACGAGCCGTTCATGGAATTCGTCGGTCACGAGCAGCTCGCCGAGATTCCGCGGACGATGCACGAGATGTTCCGCCGCACGGCGCACCTGATGGCCAACCACCTCGTCGAGGTCGACGGCGACGCGGCCACGGGGACGGTGCTGTGCACGGCCCGGCACCTGAGCATGGATCCCGACGACCAGACCGCACTCGTCGTCGTGATCCGCTACGTCGACCGTTACGACCGGCGCGACGGGATCTGGCGGATCTCCGACCGCCAGATCCGCTTCCTCTGGAGCGAGCGGCATCCGGTCGTCGACAGCGGATTCTGAACTGGCGCGCACAGCGCGGTTGCTGGACCGAATCGTTCGTCCGGCCGCCGCCCTGTCATTACGGTTTAGGAAACCGACGCTCGTCCTACTCCACGTACGCGCCTGGATTGTCCTGGAACGCGTGCAAGCAGCCGGGCGCGCAGAACCAGTAGTCGGCGCCGTTGTGCACGATGTGGTATTTGGCCTGGTCCTCGAACACGGTCATGCCGCACACGGGGTCGACGGCCTCACGCGGCGTCGCAGTCACCGGGGCGCGTAGGTGGCCCGCCGCCCGACGCGCCACCAAGTCGGCGAGCACCGCCACCGCGATCTCGGCGTTGTCGACCGGGCCCAGGTCAAGGCCCGCCGGCGCGTGCACCCGCCCCAGCTGCGCGTCCTCGAGCCCCTCGTCGCGCAGCAGCTCGAGCAGTGTGGACGCTCGCTTCTCGGCCGCGACCACGCCGATGTAGCCGGCGTCGGTGTCGAGCGCGGCCCGCAAGGCGAGGTCGTCGTAGTGGCCCTGGGTCGCGACCACGATCGCGGTCGACGGTCCGATGCCGAGCCCGGACAGGTCGAGCGTGGTGCGGACCAGCTCGGGGTGCGGGTGCTCGTCGGCCACGCCGCCGTCGTCGATCACCGCCACGTCCCATGCCAATGACCGCGCCTGCACGGTGAGCGCGTGCACCGCCGGCGATCGCCCGACGATCACCAGCTGCGGCGCGGGGAGGAACGGCTCCAGGTAGATCTCCATCGCCCCCTCGCTCTCGCACGCCATCGGGATGGTGATGGCCTCGTCGTGCTCGCGGGCCGCCAGCTCGTCGGGTGATCCCATGAACAGGAGCCGGGGCTGGCCGTCCTCCAGCGACGCCAGCGCCTCCCGCACCACCGTCGGCTCGGCGCACGCGCCCCCCAGCCATCCGCGCACCGTCCCGTCGGGCAGCACCACGCCCTTCGATCCGGTGTGCCCCGAGCTCGGCGGCCGCCGCCACACCACCGTCGCCAGCGCGAACGCGGTGCGGGCTCTGGTGAGCTCGACCGCCTCCGCGAGCACCTCGGTGTCCACGCCGGGTCCCTATCCCGAAGACGCGGACTGGATCGCCGACCACACGCGGTCGGGAAGGAGCGGCATGTCGATGTTGCGCACGCCCAGGTGCGCCACCGCGTCGATCACCGCGTTCACGTACGCCGCCGGCGATCCGACCGTGGCCGACTCGCCGACACCCTTGGCGCCGATGGGATGGTGCGGCGACGGCACGCACGTCTCCAACAGCTCGAACTTCGGCGTCTCCCACGCAGTGGGAATCAGGTAGTCCATGAAGTTCGAGCCGATGCAGTTGCCGTCCTCGTCGAACGTGATCCACTGCATCGACGACTTCGCGAACCCTTCGGTGAGCCCCCCATGGATCTGCCCCTCCACGATCATCGGGTTGATCCGCACGCCGCAGTCGTCGAGCGCGATCATCCGCCGCACCTTCCACACGCCGGTCTCGGCGTCGACGTCGACCACCACCACGTAGCTGCCGTAGGGATAGGTGAGGTTGGGCGGGTCGTAGTAGTGCACGTCCTCGAGCCCGTACTCCATGCCGTCGGGCAGGTTGGTGTACGCGGCGAGCGCGACGTCCTGAATCGTGACGGTCCGGTCGGGCGAGCCGGCCACCGAGAGTTTGCCGTTCTCCAGCTCGATGTCGTCTTCGGCCGCTTCGAGCAGGTGGGCGGCGATCTTCTTGCACTTGTCGGCGATCTTGCGCGTCACCACCGCGGTCGCCGCGCCGCCGACCGGGGTGGAGCGCGACGCGTAGGTGCCGAGCCCGTAGGGCGTGTTGTCGGTGTCGCCCTCCACCACCTTGATGTCGCCCGACGGGATCCCGAGCTGGTCGGCCACGATCTGGGCGAACGTCGTGGCGTGGCCCTGGCCCTGCGACTTCACCCCCAGCTTGAGGATCGCCTTGCCGGTCGGGTGCACCCGCAACTCGGCGGAGTCGATCATCTTGAGCCCGAGGATGTCGTACTTCTTCGACGGCCCCGCACCGACGGCTTCGGTGAAGTGCGCGATCCCGATGCCGACCAGCCGTCCGTCCTCACGGGCCTGCCGCTGCTCCTCCCGCAGCGCCTGGTAGCCGACCTCGTCGAGGGCCTTGCGCAGCGCGGCGGGGTAGTCGCCGGAGTCGTACTCGAACCCGGTCGGGGTCGTGTACGGGAACTGCTCGGGCTGGATGAAGTTCTTGAACCGCATCTCCGCGGGGTCGATGCCCAGCTCGTACGCCGCCGTCTGCACGAGACGCTCGATCAGGAACGACGCCTCGGTGATGCGGAACGAGCACCGGTACGCGACACCCCCGGGCGCCTTGTTGGTGTACGCACCGCGCGTCTTCACGTGCGCGGCGGGGTAGTCGTAGCTGCCGGTGACCACGTGGAACAACCCGGCCTTGAACTGGGTCGGTTGGGCGTCGGCGTAGAACGCGCCCTGGTCCGACAGCATCTCCACCCGCAGGCCCAGGATGCGCCCCTCGTCGGTGAGCGCCAGCTCGCCCTTCATGTAGTAGTCGCGGGCGAAGCCGGTCGAGATGAGGTTCTCGGTGCGGCTCTCCACCCACTTCACCGGCTTGCCGATCACCAGCGACGCCGCTGTCGCCACCACGTACCCCGGGTACACCGGCACCTTGTTCCCGAACCCGCCGCCGATGTCGGGGCTGATGATCCGGATGTTCTGCTCCGGCAGCCCCGCCACCATCGCGAACACGGTGCGGTGCGCGTGCGGCGCCTGCGACGTCATGTAGATCGTCGCCTGGCCGCTCACCGAGTTGACGTCGGCGAGGATGCCGCACGTCTCCAGCGGCGCCGGGTGCGAGCGCGGGTAGAAGGTCTCCAGCGTCACGACCCGGTCGGCTTTCGCGAACGCTGCCTCGGTCGCCGCCGCGTCGCCGCTCTCCCACTCGTAGACGAGGTTGCCGGTCTGGCCCTCCTTGTCGTCGCGGATGACCACCGCGCCGTCGGCCAGGGACTGCTGCGGGGTGGTGATGGCGGGGAGGATCTCGTAGTCGACCTCGATGAGCTCCAGCGCGTCCTCGGCGACGTAGGGGTCGGTGGCGACGACGGCCGCCACCTCCTGCCCCTGGAACCGCACCTTGTCGGTGGCCAGCACCGCCTGGGTGTCGCCCGACAGCGTGGGCATCCACGCGAGGTTGTAGTTGGCGAGCAGCTCGCCGGTGACCACCGCGACCACGCCGTCCATCGCCGCCGCCGCCGAGGTGTCGATGCTCCTGATGCGCGCGTGGGCGACGGTCGACCGCAGGATCGCCATGTGCAGCATGCCGGGCAGGGTGTGGTCGTCGAGGTAGTTGCCCTGGCCGGCGGTGAAGCGGTCGTCCTCGACCCGCTTGACCGAGTGGCCGATGCCGCCGATCTCCGGCGTGGTGGTGGGCTTCGGCTGGGTGGTGGTCATGACGACGCTCCCGCGGTGGCCGTGGCCGAGGCCGCGGCGCGGATGGCCTTGACGATGTTCATGTACCCGGTGCAGCGGCAGATGTTCCCGGAGATGGCCCACCGCACCTCGTCGTCGGTGGGATCGGGGTTCTGCTCGAGCAGGGCGACGCCGACCAGCATCATCCCCGGCGTGCAGAACCCGCACTGCAGGCCGTGCTCCTCCTTGAATGCCCGCTGCATGACGCCCGGCACGCCGGCGTCGCTCAGGCCCTCGACGGTGGTCAGCGACCGCCCGTTCGCCTGCACCGCGAACATGGTGCACGACTTCATCGGCGTGCCGTCGACCAGCACCGTGCACGCGCCGCAACTGGTCGTGTCGCAGCCCACGTGGGTCCCGGTGAGCGCCACCCGCTGACGGATGAAGTCGGCGAGCAGCAAGCGCGGCTCGACGTCGTGCGTGTGCTCCGTGCCGTTCACCGTGACGGTGATCTCCACGCTTCCGTCCCCTCGTCGGTACCGGTTCAGTTCGTGCCGGCTCGCGCTTCGTCGGCGGCCGCGGTGAGCGCCCGGCGCGTGAACACCCGGACGACGTTGCGCTTCCACTCGGCCGACCCGCGGACGTCGTCGCGCGGCTCGGCGGCCTGCGCGGCCAGCTCACCGGCGGCGGTGAACGCCTCGATGGTCGGCTGCTCGCCCACGAGCATCTCCTCCGCCGCGGTGACCTTGGTGTTCACCGGGTTCACCGCGGTGAGCGCGAGGCCGGCCCGGGCGATGGTGCCGTCGCCCGCCAGCTCGAGGTGCGCGGCGACCGCGACGGTGGCGTAGTCACCGACCTTGCGTTCGAGCTTCTGGTACGAGCCCCCGGCGCGCCCCGACGGCACCCGGATGTGCACCTCGGTGACCATCTCGTCGTCGGCCAGCGCGTTGCCGAAGAAGTCGACGATGAACTCGGTGATCGGGATCGCCCGCTCGCCGTTGCTGCCCCGGGCGATGATCTCGGCGCCGGTGGCGAGCAGCACCGAGTTCCAGTCGCCCTCGGGATCGCAATGGGCGACCGATCCGCACAGGGTGCCGCGGTTGCGGACCAGCGGGTCGGAGATCCACGGGGCGGCCGAGCGCACCGCGCCGAAGGTGAGGTCGGACGCCGCGACGTCGGCGTGCCGCACGAGCGCGCCCACCCGCAGGTGCCCGTTCGCCCGCTCGAGGGTGTCGAGCCCGGCGATGCCGTTGATGTCGACCAGCTTCGCCGGGGTGGCGAGGCGGGTCTTCATCATCGGGATCAGGCTCTGACCCCCCGCGAGGAAGCGGACGTCGTCACCGCCTTCGCGTTTCGCCGTCACCGCCTCCTCGACGGAGCGGGCCGCGACATAGTCGAACGAGGAAGGGAACACGGTGGATCCGCCTCTCGCATCGTTGCTGGTGCGTCGGTGGAACGATATCCCTCTCGACAGGAAGTTGTCAGGCGGCGACGCGATCAGGCGCCCAGGCACCGCGGGAGGTCGCGCGTCCGGATGAGTGTCATAGGGGCGCGTCATGCTCCTCGGCATGGACGCTTCACGTGATCCCGACCGGTCCGAGGTGCTGCGACGACATCTCCGTGCCATCGGTTCGCGCTTCGATGCCCCCGAGGCGTTCGATCCGTCGCCGCTCGACGCTGCCGCATCCGGCATGCTCCCGGGCGACGACTTCGCTCGCCGCCAGCTCGACCTCTTCACCCATCTCATCGAGGCCGTCGGTGACGCCAACGCGTTGTGGCGTCTCGACACGACGCCACTACCCGACGAACCCTTCGATTGGTCGGCGGTCGAGCCGTGCGACGCGGCCTTCCTAAGGGAGGTCCTCGCGTTGAGCGACCGCTGCTGTCTCGAGATGCTCGACGCCGAGTACCGCACGGCGACTCGCCGCATCCTGGCTCGCGTCGCCCGCCGCGATCCCCGCCCCTTCCGGCGGAGCCCGCACGCTGCTCGCTGCGGAGCCTCGCTGGTGTGGCTCGCCGGCCAGGCGAGCGGTGAGTTCGGTCGCGGTAGCCGCCGCACCGCGGCCTGGCTGTGGGCGTGGTTCGGGGTCGGGAACTGCTCCGATCGCGGACGCAGCTTGCGTCGTGCCGCAGGGCTCGAGCCGGAACTGGGGTCGTCGTCGGAGCCGTTGCCGCTCGGTGATCCCGCGCTGCTCCACTCCCGCTTCCGTGCCTCGCTCGTCACCCAGCGCGACCGCATGCTCGACGTCGCCGGACGCCGGCGCACCTGGTCGGTCGTCGGGAGTAACGGGGTGAGCGATCGTGTCGAGGTCCGGGCCGAGCCCACGAAGCTCGTCCACGCGGTGAAGGGCGTCCTCGCCGACACCGGGCGCGCCACCGTGCTCATCGGGTTCGGCGAACAGCTCGAGGATGCCGACTTCGTCGCCCTGACCGTTCCCGACGCCCACGAGCTCGTCCGCACGGTGCAGCTCGCGCTCGACGCCTTGTTGCCGAATCTCGGCGGGTAGACAGGGCCGGGCGCCGGTCCCGCGTCGGTATCCGCTCCCTCCCCACTCTTTCCCCTTCTTCTTGCGACGTGTCCGCCTGGATCGGCTCGAGTCGAAGCTCGCCGCGCGGTCGCGTAGTGGATCCCGCACTCGGAGTAGAAGATTTCCCCTTGACACGAACATATGTTCGTGTAGAGTGGTGGGAGCTTCCTCGACTTCCCCGGTTGACGATGGTCCTGGGGAGCACGATGTTCGAAGCGCTGCGCCGCACGACGGAGCTGTTGCGGCAGCTCGTCGCCGAGTTCGAAGCTGATCAGCTCGACGGTGCTGGCGCGCGCACGATGGTGGAGCTGTTCGCCGAGACCGAGCGGCTGGGTGCGGCCGGCAAGGCCCTGGCGATGCGCCAGGTGGTGGCGACGGACGCGTGGAAGCACGACGGCGCCCACCGCGACGCGGCCAGTTGGTTGGCGGAATCGACGGGCGCCACGGTGAGCGCGGCTCGGGCCACCCTCGAGACGGCTCAGCGACTGAACCATCTGCCGACGACGGAAGCGGCGTTGCGTGCCGGCGCGCTTTCGGTCGCGCAGGTCGAGGCGGTCGCCGACGCGGCGTCGGCCGATCCTGCGGCGGAGTCCGACCTGTTGGAACGCGCCCAGCACGACGGCGTGCGTGGGTTGCGCAACGAGTGCGCTCGGGTCAAGGCCGCGGCGTGTGTCGACGAGTCTGCGCGCTACGAGCGGATCCGCCAGGCGCGCTCGCTCAGGAGCTGGACCGATGCCGACGGCACCGGCCGCATCGACATACGCGGCCCGGTCGACCTGACCGCGCGCATCATGGGCCGGATCGAGCCCTTCGAGCGCGAGCTGTTCGACGAGGCGCGCGCCGACGGCCGGCGCGAGCGATCAGATGCACTCTCGTTCGACGCGATGGTCGCCTGGGTGGATGCGCCGGTGGGATCGGGCGACGGGTGCGCCGTTCGCGAGCACGTAACCGTCGTGCGCATCGACCACACCGCGCTCGTGCGGGGCTCGACGCAGCCCGGCGAGGTGTGCGAGATCGTCGGGAGCGGACCGATCCCGGTCAGCGTCGCGCAGCGCCTGCTCGACGACTCGTTCGTGAAGGCCGTGCTGGTCGACGGCACCGACGTGCTCGCCGTCTCCCATCTCGGTCGCACGATCCCCGCGAAGCTGCGCACCGCAGTCGAGGAGATGCACCCCGAGTGCGACATCGAGGGGTGTCACGTCACCCGCAACCTCGAGATCGACCACAACCAACCGATCGAAGACGGCGGCCCGACCGCACTGTGGAACCTCGACCGGTTGTGCGGCCACCACCACGACCACAAGCACCGCCACACGTTGCGACTGACCGGTGAGCCCGGCCGCATGCGCTTCGTCCCCGCCCCCGAACGCGTCCGGCGGCGATGTTGAGCGCGCGACGCGTACTTCGCGCGCGGCACCGACTCGCTGGAGCGGGTGGTCTGGGTGGTCTGGTCGTCGTCGGGTTGCAGGGAAAGTTCGACCGCGTCGAGCGGGCGACGTGGTCAGGCGAGGTCGAAGCGATCGAGGTTCATGACCTTGTCCCAGGCCGTCACGAAGTCGCGCACGAACATCTCCTCCCCGCCGTCCGACGCGTACTCCTCCGCGATGGCCCGGAGCTGGGAGTTCGATCCGAAGACGAGGTCGACGGCGGTCGCGGTCCACTTGACCTCACCCGTCGCACGATCACGACCCTCGTACACGTTCTCCTCCGACGCGGATGCCTTCCACTCCGTGCCCATGTCGAGCAGGTGCACGAAGAAGTCGTTGGTCAGCGTCTCGGGCCGGTCGGTGCACACGCCGTGCGCGGTGTGCCCGAAGTTGGCGTTCAACGCCCGCATCCCGCCGACGAGCGCCGTCATCTCGGGCGGGGTGAGCGTCAACAGGTTGGCCCGGTCCAGCAGGAGCGTCTCGGGCGGCAACTTCTCCCCGGCTCGCAGGTAGTTGCGGAACCCGTCGGCCGCCGGTTCGAGCACCGCGAACGAGTCCACGTCGGTCTGCTCCTGCGAGGCGTCGGTGCGCCCCGGCGCGAACGGGACCGTGACGTTCTGCCCGGCGTTCTTCGCCGCCTGCTCGACCGCCGCGCACCCGCCCAGCACGATCAGGTCGGCCAGCGAGACCTTCGCTCCGCCGGACGAGGCGTTGAAGTCCTGCTGGACCCCCTCGAGGGTCTGCAGGACCTTGGCCACCTCGCTCGGGTCGTTGACCGCCCAGTCCTTCTGCGGGGCGAGGCGGAGGCGCGCCCCGTTCGCCCCACCACGCTTGTCGGTGCCGCGGAAGCTGGCCGCCGACGCCCACGCGGTGGACACGAGCTGGGAGACGGAGAGTCCCGACTCGAGCAGCTTGCGCTTGAGGGCGGCGATGTCGTCCACCCCGATCGTCGCGGAGTCGGCCGCGGGCACCGGGTCCTGCCACAGCTGCGGCTCCGGGACCCACGGCCCGAGGTAGCGCGAGAGCGGTCCCATGTCGCGGTGCAGCAGCTTGTACCACGCCCGGGCGAACGCGTCGGCGAGCTGGTCCGGATTCTCGTGGAAGCGCTTGATGATGGGCGCGTAGATCGGGTCGACCTTCAGCGCCAGGTCGGTCGTCAGCATCATGGGGGCGTGGCGCTTCGACGGATCGTGCGCGTCGGGCACCGTGCCCTGGGCTTCGGGATTCTTGGGCGTGTACTGCTGCGCCCCGGCCGGGCTCGTCGTCTTCTCGTAGTCGTAGTTGAGGAGGTTGTCGAGGTAGCCGTTGTCCCACGTCGTCGGCTCGTTGGTCCACGCACCTTCGAGCCCGCTGGTGATGGTGTCGGCGCCCATGCCAGTGCCGGCGGTGACCTTCCAGCCGATGCCCTGCGCCTCGATCGGGCACGCCTCGGGCTCCGGACCCACCGAGTCCGGGTCGACCGCGCCGTGGCACTTGCCGAAGGTGTGACCACCGACGATGAGCGCGACCGTCTCCTCGTCGTCCATCGCCATGCGGGCGAACGTCTCGCGGATGTCCACCGCGGCGCTGACCGGATCGGCGTTGGCGTTGGGCCCCTCCGGGTTCACGTAGATCAGGCCCATCTGCACCGCGCCGAACGGGGCGGCGAGGTCGCGCTCGCCGCTGTAGCGCTCGTCGCCGAGCCACGTGTCCTCCGGGCCCCAGAAGACCTCGTCGGGCTCCCACACGTCGGGGCGCCCGAAGCCGAACCCGAACGTCGTGAACCCCATCGACTCCAGCGCGCAGTTGCCGGCGAAGACGATCAGGTCGGCCCACGAGACCTTCCGGCCGTACTTCTGCTTGACCGGCCACAACAACCGGCGCGCCTTGTCGAGGTTGGCGTTGTCGGGCCAGCTGTTGAGCGGGGCGAAGCGCTGCGCGCCGCTCCCGCCACCGCCCCGGCCGTCGGCGATGCGGTAGGTGCCGGCGGCGTGCCACGACATCCGGATGAACAGCGGCCCGTAGTGGCCGTAGTCGGCCGGCCACCACTCCTGCGACGTCGTCATCACGTCGAACACGTCTCGCTTCAACGCGTCGACGTCGACGGTCGCGAACTCCCGCGCGTAGTTGAAGTCGGCGCCCAGCGGAGTCGGCCGCGGCCCGTGCTGGTCGAGCACCGACAGGTCGAGCTGGTTCGGCCACCAGTCCTGGTTCGTGTGCGGCCGATGGCCTTCGGGAGTCGGGGCGGCGATGACCGGGTTCTCCGACTCGCTGCGGGGTTCAGACATCGCGTCCTCCGTTGCTCGTGTGCGTTTCGGTGTTGGTCAGCGTGCGGACGTGCTGGACGCGGCGGCGACGCAGTCGGGACATCGCCCCCAGTAGATGACCTCGGCCTCGTCGATCTCGTAGCCCGCGTCGTCGGCGGCAGTCAGGCAGGGGGTGTCACCGACCGCGCAATCGATGTCGACGGTCTGCCCGCACGTCCGGCAGATGAGGTGGTGGTGGTTGTCGCCGACGCGGTCCTCGTACCGGGCGGACGAGCCGGCGGGCTGGATGCGCCGGAGCAGGCCCTTCTCGGTGAGCGTCCCGAGCACGTCGTACACGGCCTGGCGGGAGATGGTGCCGAGCTCGGCCCGCACGATCTGCTCGACCTCGTCGGCGGTGCGATGCGGCGCGACGTGCACCGCCCGCAGCACCGCCACGCGCTGCGCGGTCACCTGCAGCCCGCACTGGCGGAGCTGCGCAGCTTCGTCCGCGGGTGGCTCCGTCGACACGTGATCAGCCTACGCGCGAAGACTGGACTAAGTCCAGAACTTTCTTCGATCCAGATCCAGTCAGCTGCCGACATCTCCCTGTTCGCGACCTGTCACGGCGCACCGAGGCGAAGCGCACCGGGAGGTCGCGGATCCATATGAGTGTCATAGGGGCGCGTCATGCTCCTCGGCATGGACGCTTCACGTGATCCCGACCGGTCCGAGGTTGCTGCGACGACATCTCCGTGCCATCGGTTCTCGCTTCGATGCCCCCGAGGCGTTCGATCCGTCGCCGCTCGACGCTGCCGCATCCGGCATGCTCCCGGGCGACGACTTCGCGCGCCGCCAGCTCGACCTCTTCACCCATCTCATCGAGGCCGTCGGTGACGCCGACGTGTCGAGGTCCGGGCCGAGCCCACGAAGCTCGTCCACGCGGTGAAGGGCGTCCTCGCCGACACCGGGCGCGCCACCGTGCTCATCGGGTTCGGCGAACAGCTCGCGGACGCCGAGTTCGTCGCCCTGACCGTCCCCGACGCGCACGAGCTCGTCCGCAGAGTGCAGCTCGCGCTCGGCACCTCGTTGCCTCGTCGCGGCGGGTAGACGGCGACCGGGCCCGGTCCCGTCCGTGTTCGCTTCCCTCCTCGCTTCCCCGTTCTGGTTGCGACCTTCCCGCCTGGAGGGGAAGATGGCTGTTGATGAACGAGGACGCCTGCAACTCGCCGACGCCGCGAAGCGTGCCTTCGGTGACGAAGCCGGGATCACGCTGATGGAGCTGCTGCCCCCGGTCGGCTGGGCCGATGCGGTGACAAGGCTCGAGGCGCGCATGGATCGTTGCGAGGCGAAGCTCGACGACATCGCACACGAGATCCGTGCTCAGACCTGGAAGCTGATGACCCTCATGGTGGCCGTCGTGGGCGTCGTCGTCGCCGCGGTCCGCCTCTGAACCGTGCCGCGGGTTCAGCCGACGACGTACTCGTCGGGGTCGGCCGCCCGCGTCCACTCCCAGTACAGCTCGAGCCGCCACGGCGACAAGGTGAAGATCTTGCCCTGCGGGTTCTTGTAGTGGCTGTGCTCGATCGACGGGTGTGACCACACGAGTTGGTCGATCTCGGCGCGGTAGCGCTCGACGTACTCGTCGTGCGCGTCCTTGCGCACCTCGATCGTCCGCGCCCCGGCCGTCAAGACCTGGTGGATGCAGTCCATCGCGTAGTGGATCTGGCACTCGGAATGGAAGAACAGGCTCGCGCCGTGCGCCAGGTTCGTGCCCGGTCCGTACATGCAGAAGAGGTTCGGGAAGTTCGGGATCGTGATCCCGAGGAGCGCGGTCGGCTCGTCGCCCCACTGCTCGCGTAGCGACACGCCGTTGCGGCCGGTGAGCTCGATCGTGTCGAGGAAGTCGTTGTGCCGGAAGCCGGTGGCGTAACAGATGATGTCGGCGTCGCGGATCTGGCCGTCGACGGTGCGCACACCTTCGGGGACGATGCGCTCGATGGCCGTGTGCACGAGCTCGACGTTCGGCTTCTTCAGCGTGCGCAACCACGACCCGTTGTCCTGGAGGATCCGCTTCCCCATCGCCGGGTAGTCGGGGATCGACTTCGCGATCAGGTCGGGCCGGTCCTCCAGGTGCATCGTGATCCACGCGGTCAGCTGCCGGCGCCGCAGCTCGTTCTCCTCGTTGATGGCGATGCCCGCTTCCCCGCGGAACTCCGGATCGATCCGGTAGCCCTCGGTCCCCATCCCGATGCCGGGGTAGAGCATGACGAAGCGGAACCAGCGGGCGTAGAACGGGAGGTGCTGCATCGCCCAGCGGTCACCGGGCGGCACCTGGGCGTGGTACAGCGGGTTCGGCAGCATCCACTGGGTCGTCCGTTGGTAGATCGTGAGCTGCTCGACGGTGTCGGCGATGGTCGGCGCGATCTGGAACCCGGACGCGCCGGCGCCGACGAGCGCGAACCGCTTCCCGGTCAGGTCGAGGCCGTCGGGCCAGCGGGCCGAGTGGAACGACGGGCCGGTGAAGTCGCCCATGCCGGGGATGTCGGGCATCCGGGGGATGTTCAGCGAGCCGACCCCGCTGATGACGAAGCGCGCCTCGAGGACCTCCGTGGTCCCGTCCGGGTTCCGGATGCCGACCTGCCACGAGCTCGTCGGCTCGTCCCACGTGAGCGACGTCACCTCGGTGCCGAAGCGACACCGCGGGCGGAGCTCGTAGGTGTCGAGCACGCGGACGAAGTAGTCGCGCAGCTCGGGCTGCTGGCAGTAGTACTCGGTCCAGTGGTGCGACGGCTCGAACGCGTAGCAGTAGTGGTGGCTCCCGACGTCGACGCGCGCCCCCGGGTACCGGTTCTCCCACCAGGTGCCGCCCGGACCCTCGTCCTTCTCGACGATCACGAACGGGAGGCCGGCCTGCGTGAGGCGGATCCCGGCGAGGATGCCGGACAGGCCGCACCCGATGACCACGACCGGCGACGCCGCCTTCGCCTCGTCGGACACCTCGTCTCCCCACGAGATCGCGCCGCCGTCGGCGCCGTCGAACTGCATGTCCTCGACGAACATCGGCACCATGACGCCCTCGAGCGGTGTGCCGGCGAGGAACGTCATCATCTCGACGACGACGTCCTGGGGCAGCTCGTGCGGGACGCACCCACTGTCGCGGTAGGCGGCGATGGCCGGTACCGCGCGTCGGCGGAGGTCGGCGAGCACGTCGGCGTCGAGGCCGCCCTGCAGGTCGAGGGTGCCCGGCATGCGCGGGAGCGAGACGTCGCGGAGCCACGACGGATCGCCCGTCATGTGCACGAGCGAGCACAGCAGCACGGGCACCGACACGTCCTCGACCGCGGCGGCGATGGCGGCGTCGTCGTCGGTGAACGGTGCACCGACGTGTGGGTTCCGAGTGTCGTTCATGGTCAGCTGAGGACGGTGCCCTCCATGAAGCCGACCGCCGCCACCGCGCTCTCGTAGGTGCCGGTCATCCCGGAGCTCGTGTAGCCGGCGTCGACGATCATGACCTCGCCGTTGACGTAGCGGGCGGCGTCGCTGCAGAGGAACGCGAGCGGACCGGCTTGCTCGTCGGGTTGCGACGCCTCGATCCCGGTGTCGCTGCGGTAGTCGGTGGCGAAGCCGAGCCAGGTGTCGGCGTTGGCGCGGGCCAGCGGCGTGTCGGTCGGGCCGGGCAGGATCGCGTTGATGCGGATGCCCTGCTGCAGCAACGCGAATGCCTGGCTGGCCACGTACACGTTGATGGCCTGCTTGCTGAACATGTAGTCGGCGCGCTCGGGGTGCGCCTCGATCCACGCCACCGCGGTGTCGAAGTCCGGGGTGGCGAGGTACTCCTGCACCAGCTCCATGTTGGTGCGCCAGCCGAGGCCCGCGGTCGACGAGATCATCCCGATCGCGCTGCCGCGTCCGAGGTGGCCCTGCTCGATCACCCGGTCGATGAGGTGCCGGTGGCCGATGAAGTTGATCTTCTCGATGCCGGGTGTGCCGTCGGCGACGCCCGCGCACGAGAACAGCGCGTGGATCGGGCCGCCGCACTCGTCGACGGCGGCGTCGATGCTCGCCTTGTCGGCGAGGTTGACCTTGATCGCCTTGACGCCGGCGAGGGTGACGGGCGCGTAGTCCATCACCACGACCTCGGCGCCGAGGTCCTGCACCAGCTCTGCCGTCGCGGCGCCCATGCCGGTGGCCCCGCCGACGACCACCGCTCGCTTGCCGTCGTAGCGGAATGCGTCTGCCTTCATGCTGGCTCCTGTCGCCGATTCCGTCTCTGCCGGCGACGCTAGCGGGCAGGGAACACCACCGGCCACGTTGCGTCTTGCCGCCGCTGCGGATGTGCAACAAGCTCTGGTGGTTGTTCGATCCGAGGAGCGGTCGATGAGCGCGAACGGATGGCGCGTCGCGGACAGCGATATGCACGTCATGGAGCCACCCGACCTCTGGGAGCGCTACATCGCCGCCGAGTGGCGGCACGCGGCGCCGGTCGGGCTCAGCGAGCTCCACCGGGACATGCGGGTACGGGTGAAGGACCACAGCCTCACCCGCATGGGCCGGGCGAAGCCGAACTTCGCGGAGACGGTCGGGTGGAAGCCCGGCTCGGACGAGGCGCTGGCACCGTCGGAGTCGCGCCTGTGGGACCCGGCGTCGCAGCTCGCGGCCATGGACGAGGAGGGTGTCGACGTCGCGGTGCTGTTCCCGAGCCGCGGGCTCTTCGTCCTCGGGCTCGACTCCACCGAGCACGTCGGCGCCGACGGGCTCGAACCCGGGCTGGCGACGGCGATCGCCCGTGCCTACAACGACTGGATGGCCGACTACTGCGGGGCGAGCCCGCGCCTGCTCGGCGCCGGTCTCCTCGCGCCGCACGACGTCGACGCTGCCGTCGACGAGGTGCACCGCTGCATCGAATCGCTCGGGTTCGCGACCGTCTTCATGGTGCCCGGGCTCGTCAACGGGCGTGCGTGGCACGATCCCGCCTACGACCCGATCTGGCGGGCGTGCGAGCAACTCGGTGTCCCGTTCTGCTTCCACGGCGGCGGTCAGAACTACCTGCGGCCCGACTACACGCTCGACTTCGACAACCTCATGATGTGGCACACCTTCGGCCAGCCGGTCGGGATCATGGCCGTGACCGTGAGCATCACGGCCGGAGGGGTGCTCCAGCGGTTCCCCGACCTGCGCGTCGGCTTGCTCGAAGGGAACTGCGGATGGGCGCCGTGGTTGCTCGATCGCCTCGACGAGCACTGGGAGTGGGTGGGCGACAAGGACGCGCCCGAGCTCGAGCGCGCTCCGTCCGAGTACTTCCGGTCCAACTGCTTCCTGAGCATCGAGGCGGACGAGCGTCCGGCGCGCTACTACGTCGACTGGTTCGGCAACGACAACCTCGTGTTCTCGACCGACTACCCGCACGGCGACTCGAAGTTCCCCGCGTCGGTGTCGGCGTTCCTGGAGCTCCCCATCGACGAGGACACGAAGCGCAAGGTCCTGTGGGAGAACTGGTGCCGGCTCTACGGGATGCCGACCTAGTGTCCTGGAAGCTTGATTCGCCATGAAAGTTTGGTGGTCACGTGTTGGTTCCGTCGTTGATGGCGGTGCAGGAGTCGGCGAGGCGTTCGAGGATCTGCTCGGCGGTCTTGTGGCATACGGTGGGGTCGGGTTCTCGTTCCAGGTGTCGGTCCATGCGGTGATGTCGGCGGCGAGTTCTTTCACGGTGCGGTGCGCGGCGCGTTGGAGCGTCTTGGTGGTGAGTGCGGAGAACCATCGTTCGACGAGGTTCATCGACGACCCGTAGGTCGGGGAGAAGTGCAGGTGGAATCGGCGGTGGCGCAGCAGCCAACGATGCACGGTCGGGGTCTTGTCCGCGGAGAGGTTGTCGAGGATCACGTGCACGGCAAGGTCGTCGGGGACGTTGCGGTTGACCTTGTTCAAGAAGGCGACGAACTCGGTGCTGGTGTGGCGGGGTGGTTGTCGGTGATGACCTTGCCGGTCGCGATCTCGAGCGCGGCGAAGAGGTCACAGGTGCCGTTGCGTTCGTAGTCGTGGGTGGCGCGCGCCGGGGTGGTGGGCAGCATCGGCAGCGTGGGCGCGGTCCGATTCAGTGCTTGGATCTGAGGTTTCTCATCGCCGGCGAATACGGCGGCGGCGACCGGTGGGTTCAGGCACAACGCGACGATGTCGCGGATCTTCTCGACCAGCTGCGGGTCAGGAGACACCCTGAAGGAGCCTTCGCGCCACCGTTTGAGCCCGAACGCCTGCCAGATCTCCCGCACCCTCGTGTGACTGATGCCGTGCTTTTCGGCCAGACCCCGCGTCGACCAGTGCGTCGCGCTCGGCGGCGTGGTCTCGAGCGTCTCGACCACGATCGCTTGATCACATCGTCGCCGATCGTCGCGAGCCGCTCCCGGACGCGGCGCATCGACGAGCCCATCGAGACGATCCACCGCGATCGGTTGCGCCACTTGCCCAACGTCCCCGGGTTACAACCCAGCGCCGCAGCGATCTGCGCGAGCGTACGGTCCCCGGCCGCGCACGCCACCACAACTTGGAACGCAACGCCAACGCCCGCGACGAACTGTGCCGGCGAGCGCACCGCTGCAACGCCGCACGCTCACCCGCGTGCAGGGTGATCTCGACAGTCGGTCGTCCGGATCGTGCCATGGTGTCCCTCCGATGTTGGTCGACAACACCGGACGAACGCGCCTCCCCACGAAAAATTCCCGATCAGCCAAACTTTCTTGGCGCTTCAACCTTCCAGGACACTAGGCCCGCGCCAGGCAACGTTTGCCTTGTCCCCCAACGGCACTTTGTTGGGACCGATCGCTTCACCCCACGACAGGGCTCGATGAAGTGAGCACGACCTTCCCAGGTATGCCACCCGCGATCTTTTCCGCCCAAAGACGAGGTCCATCGGGCAGAGTACCGACGCTGCCCACAACTGGACGGAGGGACTCGATGCGTCGAGCCAGCTCTGTCAGTTGTTCACGGTTCGGTTCGACGACGAAGAGCAGGCTGTTCACGTCGGCGCGCTCGTCATTGGGTGCATCGACGATAGAGACGATCGAGCCGCCGGGTCGAAGCATTGGCCATGAGCGGTGGAGAACATCTCCGCCGATCAGGTCGAACACGACGTCCACCCCTTTCACTTCGCCCAACGCGTCGTGAGCGAGGTCGAGATACTGCTCTGCCCCCAGGTGCAGCACCAGGTCGCGCGCTTCGGCCCTGCCGGTCCCGATCACTCGGGCACCCGCGCTTACGGCAAGCTGGACGGCCAACGTCCCCACGCCCCCGCCCGCACCGTGGACAACCACCTTCTGGTCAGCTTTGAGGTGGGCGTGAACAAAGAGTGCCTGCCACGCCGTAAGCGCGGCCATGGGGAACGCTGCTGCGTCGACGTGGGACAAGGATTCGGGCTTGGTGGCGAGGTTCCTGGCCTCGACCGCCACGAACTCAGCAAGGGAACCGTCTCGGTACCAGTCGGTCAGGCCGAACACCTCGTCACCGACGCCAAATCCCGTGGTGCCATACCCGAGGCCGACTACGGTCCCTGAAACTTCGTGACCGGGTGTCACCGGCCGACGGTCCCTGCCGGAGCGGTCCACCCACGTCGACGGCCACTCCAACTCGGTCGGAGTGAAGCTCGCCGCTCCAACCTGAATCAAGACATCCCCGATCCGAGGTTCCGGCCGCGAGCGTTCTTCAACCCTCATGCGGTCGGGACGTTGGTCTTCCTCCCGAGCGAGGAGCGCAGTCATCTGGGAAGGGAGCGTCGTCGTCATGTCTTCACTCCTCGGGCAATCGGGGATAGGGCCGAAGGGAGCGAGCGAACCGCCAAGGAAGAAGATCCGTCACGGCCCCCCCATCCTCTCATTTGAGGGGGTGCCCCAGTACCGCTCCGCCGCCCGGCCGCCACGACCTGTCCCCAACCTGCGTCGACGACGGCCCCGCGCTCACCCATCTCGGCGCTCAGGACTCACTCGGCGAGTACCTGTTCGCGCAGGATGTCAGCGTGTCCGCAATGCTGAGCCAGCTCCCGTAGAACCTGCAGGTACACCCAGCGAAGCGTGCGCGGTCCGGCCCGGTGGCCGGTCAGGACGGCGTCGAGTGGCAGGTCTGCGATCGTCGTCCGGGCCGTGGCGCAGGCTTCTCGGTGGGCGGCCGTGACCGAGGCGACGGTGTCGTCGTCGGAGAGCCGGAAGGATTCCTCCGGGCTCGGTACCAGGCCGAGTTCCCGGCGGGACGTGCCGCCGACGCACTCCTCGAACCACACCCGCTGCATCCACGTGACGTGCTTGAGCAGCCCGAGCAACGTCGTCGCCGACGAGACGAGCTGGCGGCGGGCCTGTTCCTCGGTGAGACCGTCGAGCGTCACCTCGATGGCACTGCGGTATTCCTCGACGAATGCATCGAGCTGCGTACGTTCGTCGTCCAGCAGCACATCGAACGAACCCATCCGAGTCTCCTATCACGCTCACACGCAACTTGCCCGCGATGCGCTCGTGCGGCCACGCCGACGGCCTGACCCCACGAGATCTACCGGCGAACCGTCGTTGTGCGATGAGTTTCGCGGTGCGCAGTCGTCCAACTGATCGTGAGCGTCTGCTTGGAGCGCTGGGGTTGCAGATGGAGGAGTCGACCATGAACTCGATGGCACGCCGGATGTTCGAGCTGGTCGAGCCGATCGGTGTCATCCCCTATTCGGCCGACGAGCCCAACGAGGCGATGTTCGCCCTGGGCTTCACCAACTATTGGGACACCTACTTCGCCGGACGGGCGGCGCCCTTGGGCCTGGCCCCGGCGGAGGTGGTGGATGCGCTCTTCTACAACTTCGCTCCCGGTGAAGTGGCCCGCCACATTCCGAAGGTGTGGCGCACCACCACACCAGAGGCGGCGATCGCCGCTCGCCAGATGGGCTGTGTGAAGGCGTTACGGCGGATCCTGGGCGATCACGTCGACTCCTACGCGTTCGCACGCGCGGCTGACCTGTTGCTCGAGGCTGCGACCAGCGCACCGTTCGAGGGCCGGCCGATGTACGCCGCGCTGCGCGCGATCCCGATCCCCGATGACGTGGTGGCTCGTCTCTTTCATGCAGCTTCCTTGCTGCGCGAGCACCGTGGCGACGGGCACATCGCGGCCCTGATGATCGAGGGTGTTGGCGGCCTCGAGGCTCACGTCCTCTTCGCCCTCGACATGGGCATGCCCGCGGAGAAGTTCGGACGCATCCACCACCTCCCCGCAGCGCAGCTCGCCGCCGTGATCGACGGGATGCGCGATCGCGGCCTGATCGGCGATGACGGTGGGCTGAGCGAACCGGGTCGCGCCGTCAAACAGCGCATCGAGGCTCTCACCGACGACCTCGCGGCGACGCCCTACGAGAGCCTCGAGCCCGGCGAGCTCGACGAGCTCATGGCCGCGCTCGAACCGCTCGCCACGCGACTACTCGCCGCCCAAGACTGGTAGACGCAGCCGCGACGGCTCTGTCCGCGGCATCGTCAGCGGGCTCTCACCCGCCAGGGACGGGAGCGCGGCACTCGTTCACGGACGCTTGAGCAGGTCGGACGCCTTCTCCGCGATCATGACCGTGGACGCGTGCGTGTGACCGCGCGGGATCGTCGGCATCACGGACGCGTCGACGACCCGGAGCTGCTCGATGCCGTGCACGCGGAGAGCGGCATCGACCACCGCTTCGGGACCGTTCCCCATCGCGCACGTGCCGACGGGGTGGTACAGCGACTCGGCGTACCGCCGGACGTGCTCCGCCGCGTCCGTGTCGTCCCCGGGGAACGTCGCCGGGTGCGTCGGTGCACCGGCATACCGCGCGAACGCGGGCGCGGCGAAGATCTCCCGCGCCCGGCGCATGCCCTCGACGAGCACCCGGAGGTCCTCGCCGCCGTCGTCGGAGAGATACGCGGGATCGATGCGAGGCGGCGACGACGGATCCGCCGACTCCAACGTGAGCGTGCCGACACTCTGCGGTTGCAGCGCGACCGCGCCGATGGTGAGCCCGTGTCCGGTCGGGGCCTCCAACCCGTGTTCGAGGAACGTGACCGGCGCGAAGACCAGTTCGAGGTCGGGCGCGGGGAGCCCGTCGCGCGAGCGCACGAAGGCGCACGCCTCGGCGACGTTCGACGTGAGCATCCCTCGGCCCGACACCAGGAAGCGACCGACGTTGCGGAGCGACTGGGCCGCGGCCAGCGTCACCGGCTCGTTGCACGTCACGATGCTGACCACGGCCAGATGGTCGAGCAGGTGCTGACCGACCCCGGGGAGCTCGTGCACCAGCGGGATCCCGTGCGCCCGGAGCTGGTCGGCGGGACCGACGCCCGAGAGCATCAGGAGCTGCGGAGAATTGATCGCGCCGCCCGAGACGATCACTTCACGCGTGTCGCGTCCGCGCGCGACGCGCCTGACCGTCGACGACGTAGTCGACCCCGACCGCGCGCCGTCCGTCGAAGCACACGCGTCGTGCGAGAGCACCCGTCTCCACGGTGAGGTTGGGGCGCTTGCGGGCCGGTCGCAAGTAGGCATCGGCGGCGCTCCACCGGCGGCCGCGCTTCTGCGTGACCTGGGTGGTGTTCACACCGTCCTGCTCCGAGCCGTTCACGTCGTCGTTGCGCGGGATGCCGACCTCCTGCGCGGCACGCAGGAACGCCTCCGTCGCCGGGTTGGGATCGCGGAGCTCGGCGACGTTGAGCGGCCCGCCCGCGCCCCGCTCGGCCGTCGGCCCGCGTTCGAAGTTCTCCGAGCGGCGGAAGTACGGGAGCACGTCGTCGTAGCCCCACCCGTCGTTGCCGAGCGCGGCCCAGGCGTCGTAGTCGACCCGGTTGCCGCGCACGTACATCATCGCGTTCAGCGACGAGCTGCCGCCGAGGGTCTTCCCCCGGGGCCAGAAGCGGGGCCGGCCGTCGAGATGCTCCTGGGGCACCGTCTCGTACGCCCAGTCGTAGCGGGTCTTGAACAGCTTGTTGAACGCCGCCGGGATCCGGATCTCGAGCTTCCGGTCCGGGGGACCGGCCTCGAGCAGCAGCACGCGGCAGGCCGGGTCCTCGGTGAGGCGCGCCGCCAGCACACATCCCGCCGAACCCGCGCCGACGATCACGTAGTCGTGCACACCACCTCTTCGCCCTGCCGCGGTCCCCGGATCACCACGGCATCACCCGTAGTGCCGGAGACGAGGCCAGAGCGCAGCCCACGAGATGGTCTGGTGTCGGCAGACGAAGATCGGTGCGCCGACTTCCTGCGGGTCGATCGCAGCTCCCCGCCCCAAGGTGCCGGCCCGACCGCACTGGTCCCAGTAGCGACCGAGGAACTGCCGGTCGAAGCCGACGGTGACGACGGGACCGGGGCGCCGGTGTCCGTAGCCCCACCACCAGTAGGAGTTGTGGCCGCTGATCACGTCGGGGAGGTCGAGCTCCGAACGCCAGAACTCGAGCGCCCCGGCCTCGCTGTAGTTGCTCGTGAGGATCACGGCGCGTCGCTGGTCGTCGGCCGGCAGCGCGTGCACGACGTCGGCGATCTGATGGACGACGTGCGGCCACCCGATCAGAGCGCCGAGGTCCTTGTTGGCGTCGTTGATCCCGGCCTCGACGACGGTGCGCTGGGGAAGGATGGGCGTGAACAGCGGTGCGGTCGCGAGCCCGGTGACGACGATCGCGGCGAACAGGATGCGCTGCGCTCGCCGGCTCCACCGGCGTTCGATCACGACCGCGCCGAGCGCGACGAGTGGGAGGTACCACGAGCCGAGGTAGTACCCCTTGCCTTCGGCGGCGAACAGCACGACGAAGAGAATCAGCCAGCCGACGGCGAGCCACCGGTGCACCTCGTAGCCCGCGCTCCGCACCGTGGCGCGTAGGGCCGCGACCCAGACGACGGTGCCGGCGAACGTCATCATCGCCAGCTGCAGCGGGATGAACTCGCGCACGTCGCTGGCGCCGTTGTTCGTCCGCAGGTTCTGCATGAACTCGAAGCTCGCCCAATGATGCGTCGCTTGCCACACCAGGTTGGGTGAGATCAGCACCGCGGCGATGCCGGCGCCGCCGAGGGCCCACCGGCTCCAGAGCAGACGGCGCCGGCGCGTGCACAGCAGGCCCCCGACCGCCCCGAGCACCCAGAACGCGACGGTGTACTTGTTGAGGAGCCCGAGCCCGACGACGGCGCCGATCGCGAGCCACCACCGGGGATCGCCGGTGCGGATCAGCCGGATCACGAGGAGCGACGCCAGCGCCCACACCACGAGGTCGAGCGTCACCGTGCTGAGGAAGTGCGCGGTGGCAAGGTAGATGGGGCCGATCGCAGCCACCACCGCGGTCAACGTCTGGGCTCGGGTGCCACCGCCCAGCTCACGGGCCAGGAGCGCGCCGAGCAGCACGAGCACGCCACCGATCAGCGCCGGCACCACGTGGAGCGCGGCGATCGAATGACCGAAGACCAGTTCGGCGAGCCGGTCGAGCGCGGGCACCGCGGGTGGATGGTCGACGTAGCCCCACGCGAGATGGTGGCCACCGGCCAGGTAGTAGAACTCGTCGCGGTGCGCGCCGTAGAGCTGCGCGGTGGCGAGTTGGAAGAGGACCTTCGCGACCGCGAGCACCACGACGATCGGAACGGCCAACCGGGGGAGCGGTGCGCCGTGGGTCTGCCCGGACGCCGCCGTCGCGACGTCCTCCCGGTCGATGGTCGGCTGCGTGTCCTGGGTCAGGGTCGTCATGGTTTCCGAACCTACGGATCCCGACCGCCCGTGTCGTCCGCCGGCAGACGCCTTTTCCGCGTCCCCCGCGTGGGGAGGACGTTCCACCGCGGTGCGGATGACGGTGCGCTCGGCGCTCGTTACGGTGGCGTCATGACGATGTGGCCACTGCGCGGGACGGGGCGGCGCTCGGTGGTCGTCGACCTGTGCATCGCGCTGAGCCTGGCCGCCATCGAGATCAGCAGCGCCGCCCTCGTCGCCCGCGAATCCGGCGAGCCGCGCCTCACCCTGACCGCGGTCGTGCTCCTCCTGGCCGAGACGTTGCCGATCGTCTGGGTGCGCCGGGCGCCCATCCCCGTCCTGGTGGTGTCGGGGGCGGCCGCCGGGGTGTTCGGGGTGCTCGACTACCCCGACCCGTTCCTGCACCTCGGCGTGCTCGTGGCGTTCTACGTGGCCGCGTGCCTGTGGCCGACCCGGACCGCAGTCTTCGCCCTCGTGACCGCGCTGGTCGCCGTGTGCGCCGCGACCGCGCTCGCCGGCGATTCCGACGCCGTCGACTTCTACCTCGCCCTCGTGTCGGTCGCGTTGGCGTGGGCGCTCGGCCGGAATCAACGACGTCGCTTCCACGAGCTGGAGGCCGAGCGAGAGGCCGAGACGGCGCGCGTCGTCGCCGAGGAGCGGCAGCGCATCGCCCGTGAGCTCCACGACATCGTGGCCCACCGCGTCAGCATGATGATCGTGCAATCCGAGGCCGGCGCCAGCGTCGCGTCCCGAACGAGCGAGGATCTCGCCGAACGCTTCGACGCGATCGCGACGAGCGGGCGCGAAGCGCTCAGCGAGCTCCGCCGCCTGCTCGGCGTGCTCCGCGACGACGCGGGACCCGACGAGCTGGCACCCCAGCCCGGCATGGACGGCCTCGAGGCCCTCGTCGACGAGATGGCGGGTGCGGGGTTGTCGGTGGAGCTCCACGTCGAGGGACGCGTGCGCTCGCTCCCACCGGGTGTCGAGCTGTCGGGGTACCGCATCGTGCAGGAGGCGCTCACCAACTCGCTGCGGCACGCGGGACCGGCGAAGGTGGCGGTCAGGCTCCGCTACTCCGAGGACGCCCTCGACCTCGAGATCGCCGACGACGGACTCGGCACCCGGGATCGCTCGGCGGGGTGGGGCCTCGTCGGCATCCGCGAGCGGGTCGCGATGTTCGGCGGTTCGGTCACGATGGGGGAACGACCGGGCGGCGGCTTCGTCGTCGACGCCACGCTCCCGTTGGCCGCGCGATGACGATCCGCGTCGTGCTCGTCGACGACCAACCGATCGTCCGCGCCGGTTTCCAGACGATCCTCGACGCGCAAGCCGACATCGAGGTCGTCGGCGAAGCCGCGGATGGGGTCGAAGGCGTCGCCGTCGTCGAACGGCTCGGTCCCGACGTCGTCGTGATGGACGTTCGCATGCCGAACCTCGACGGCATCGCCGCGACCCGACGCCTCTTCGAGCTCGACGGCAGCCGAGCAACGAAGGTGCTCGTCCTGACGACCTTCGACATCGACGACTACGTGTACGAAGCGCTCCGCGCCGGTGCGAGTGGCTACCTCCTGAAGGACGCCACCCGCGACGAGCTCGTCAATGCGGTGAGGATCGTGGCGAAGGGCGACGCGTTGCTGGCCCCGTCGGTGACGCGCCGCTTGGTCGAGGAGTTCGTGCGCCGCCCGGAGCCGGCGTCACGCGACCTGGCGGATCTGGACCGTCTCACGCCGCGAGAGCGTGAGGTCCTCGAGCAGCTCGCGCGCGGCCGATCGAACGCCGAGATCGCCGAGGACCTCTTCGTCGGTGAAGCCACCGTGAAGTCACACGTCGCGCATCTGCTCTCGAAGCTGCAGCTGCGCGACCGGATCCAAGCCGTGATCCTCGCCTACGAGCTCGGCATCGTCCGCGCTCACCTTCGCTGATCAGACCGGGTGACGTTCGGCGACCGTCAGCACGCTGTCGAGGAGACCCGGGAAACGGGCCTCGAGGTCGTCGCGGCGGAGCGTGTAGTAGCGGCGGGTGCCGTCGACCTGGGCCTGCACGACGCCGGCTTCGCGCAGCACCTTGAGGTGGTGGCTGCCGGTCGACTTGCTCACCGGCAGCCCCATCTCGTGACACGCGATCGCGCCGTCGCCCTCGTCGAGGATGCGCACGATCTGCAGCCGCACCGGGTCGCCGAGCGCCTGGAGCACCTCGACGAGATCGATCTCGTCGCGCGCCGGGTACTCGAGCTCCCCCACGTGGTCCATCATGCCGCCTCGAGCGCCAACTGTGCCTCCGCCTCCATCTCGGCGTCGACCGCCTCGGTGGCCGCCGGGCGCAAGAGCCAACCGACGATGCCCGCCGCGACCACCACCACGGCCATCGCGATCCACAGCGTCGAGTCGAAGGCGTCGACGAACGAGACCCGCGCCACGTTGGCGATGTTGCCGCCGCGCACGCCCCCGACCGCCGCCGCGTGCTGCAGCGCCTCCCCGAGCGAGTGGGTCGCCGAGGCCGGCAGGCCCCGCACCGCCCCGCTGAACGACGAGCGGAAGTGCGACGCCACCAGACTGCCGAGCACCGCGACGCCCAGCGCACCGCCGAGCTCCCGGGTGGTGTCGTTGACCGCCGAGCCGACGCCCGCCTTGTGCAGCGGCAGCGAGCGCATGATCGCGCCCGTCGACGGCGCCGTCGTGATGCCCATGCCGAGGGCCTGGATCACGATGCCCACCGCGAACCACCAGTAGCTGGCGGTCAGGCTGCTCGTCACCGCCACGACGGCCAGGCCGCTGCCCGCGATCACGAGCCCCGAGCTCACCACGAGCCGCTGCCCGAAGCGTTCGACGAGCTTCGCCGACTGCGTGGCCGAGACCACGTAGGCGAGCGCCCACGGCAGGATCCGCAGGCCGGCCGACAGCGGGTCGTAGCCGTGCACGAACTGCAGGTACTGGGTGAAGAGGAAGTAGGAACCGAACATGGCGAAGAACGCCATCGTGATCGCGGTGGTCGCCGCGGTGAAGCGCGGGTTCTTGAAGAACCGCAGGTCGAGCATCGGGTTCTTCGCCTTCAGCTGCCACCACACGAACGCGCCCAGGATCGCGACCGCGATCGCGAAGGTCGCGATGGTCTGCGTCGACGCCCAGCCGTTGTCGGGCGCTTCGATGATCGCGTAGACCAACGCGCCCAGGCCCGCGATCGACAGCACGGCACCGAGCGGGTCGAGCGGCGTGTGGATCTTCTCGCGCGACTTCGGGATGAGGAAGTAGCCCGCCACCAACGCCACGCCGACCACGACCACGTTGACCAGGAAGATCGAGCCCCACCAGAAGTGCTCGAGGAGCGCGCCACTCACGATGCCGCCCATCGCCACCCCGAACCCGGCGAAGCCGGCCCAGATCGCGATGGCGCGGGGGCGCTCGGCGGGCGGGAACACGTGGGCCAGGATCGACAGCGTCGCCGGCATCACGAAGGCTGCACCCACGCCCATCACGGCGCGTGCGCCGATCACCGCGCCCGACGAATTCGACAGCACCGCGAACAACGACGCCGCGCCGAAGACGATCAGGCCGCCGTTGAGCGCGAGCCGGCGACCGAAGCGGTCACCCAGGCTGCCCGCGGTGAGGAGCAGGCCGGCGAACACGAGGCTGTAGGCGTCGACGAGCCACTGCAGCCCGCTGGCGCTGGCATGCAGGTCGTTGGCGAGCGTCGGCAGGGCGGTGTTGAGGCTGGCGTTCGCCATGACGATCAGCACGAGGCTGATGCACAGGACGCCGAGGGTCCACCAGCGACGCTCGTACTCGCGGGCGCTCGCCTGCTGCGCTCGGTCGAGCTCCTGCTCGAACTCGGATTCCTGGGGGAGGGCGGTGTCTTGTTCGATGCTCATCGAACGTCTCCAACAAGGCTGGGGGGCGGATGTTTCCGGAATCCCGGGAAATTCACGGGGCTTTTCCTCACGACGATCAGGGCGCCGGGAATTCGACGTCTGGGAGCGCCTCGTTGTGAGGTGTTCAGGCGAGGACGGCGGGACCGAGCACGACCGAAAACGACCCATGCTACCGAACGTGTGTTCGCATACGCTCGAGGTACTTCCTCCGAATCGCATTGCCAAGCGCTGAGTACGGAGGAGACAATGACCGTCGATGAACGGGGCCGTTTGCAACTTGCCGAGGCCGCGCGGCGCGCCCTGCGCGACGAGGCGGGGATCACGTTGATGGAGCTGCTGCCTCCGGTGGGCTGGGCCGACGTGGCGACGAAACAGGATCTTGCGCAGCTCGAACGGCGGTTCGATGCCGTCGATGTTCGCTTCGGTGCGGTCGAGAGTCGTCTCGAAGCGCTCGACCAGCGGGTCGACAACGTCTCTCGTGAGATCCGCGCGCAGACCTGGAAGCTGATGACGCTCATGGTCGCCGTGGTCTGCGTTGTCGTCGCCGCGATCCGGCTCTGAGGCACACGTTCCGAACGTGATGACCACACTTGTTGGTCTGATCGAAACCGTCGATCTCCTCGAGCTCGCGGGCGGCGGCTCGTACGCGCGCGGTGTCAGGTATGCGGAGGACGGTCGGGTCTCGCTCGCAGATGTCAGTGCGCAGCACGTCGAGGCGCGAGTGCGTGGCGAGTCGACGTACCGGGTCGAGCTTTCCGTCGACGGTGGCCGGCTGCTCTGGTCGTGCTCGTGCCCGATCGGTCTCTCCGGTGAGTGCTGCAAGCACGTGGTCGCGGTCGCCCTGATCGTCGCCGGCGAGGTCGAGACCGGCGGCGCATCGGCGGCCGACGCGCCCGATGATCTGCGTGCGTACCTGGCCACCCTCGACGCAGGAGCGCTCGCTGCCATCGTCCTCGAGCAGGCCGAACGCGACCCGCGCCTCCACGACCGGTTGACGGCGCGTGCGGCCGCCCGCCTCGGGTTTGGACTCGACGAAGCCACGTGGCGGAAGCGGGTGGATACCGCCTTCCGCCGGCGCGGCCGCTTCGTGGACTACCGCGGCGCACCCGAGTGGGCCCACGGTGTGTACGAGCTGCTCGACGCCCTCGGCGACTTGGTCGACGCCGGTCACGGCGCGGTGGTCGTCACGCTCGCCGAGCGGTGTCACAAGAAGTGCGAAGCGGCGGTGAGCTATCTCGACGACAGCGACGGGTGGATCACCGACATCTTCCATCGGGTCGGCGACCTCCACCACCGGGCGTGCGTGGCCAGCAGCCCTCCGGCCGTGCCGTTGGCGCGTCGCCTGGCCAAGCTCGAGCTCACTGCCGAGCTCGACACCTTCCACCGCGCCGCCACGCGGTACGCCGAGGTGCTGGGGTCAGAGGGCGTGGCCGCGTACCGGCGAGTCGTCGAGCCGAAGTGGGAGGCGCTCGGGTTGGGAGGCCCGGGATGGTCGGCCGAGGAATACCGGATTCGTGAGGCGATGGCGGGAGTGGCGCTGGCCTCGGGCGATCCCGATGAGCTCATCCGGGTGAAGGAGCGCGACCTGCGCCTGCCCGACGACTACGACGAGGTGGCGCGCGTGCTCCGGTCGGCCGGGCGCGCCGACGAGGCCCTCGAGTGGGCCCGCGCCGGGCTCGTGCGCTTCGCCGACCGGTCCCGGCAGGTCCGCGACCTGGAGGATCTCCTCGCCGAGTTGCTGCGCGACCAGGGTGACGGTGAGGACGCGGTGGAGGTCTTCGCGGTCGCGTTCGCCACCCAGCCGTCACTCGTCGGGTACCGGCGCTTGCTGGCCGAAGCCGCGCGCGTGGGCGACGACGAACGGGAACGGCGCCGCACCTGGGCGCTCGCGCGGTGCGCGGCGATGCGCGGCTCGCGTCGCTGCTCGTCGAGGTGCTCCTCGACGACGGGGAAGTCGACGAGGCCTGGACCGTCGCCATCGTGCACGGGTGCGAGCAACGCCTGTGGTTGGCGCTGGCCCGAGCTCGCGAGACGACTGATCCGCTCGATGTCATCCCCGTGTACGTCGTCGAGCTGCAGCGGCAGATCGACAGCAGGAGCAAGGCGGGCTACCGCGCCGCGGTGAAGACCCTCGCACACATCGAGGCGCTCGCCGTCGCCGGTGGGGCTCCCGAGCGCTTCGACGACCTCCTGGCCACCACACGCGCCGCGCACGGCCAGAAGCGCTCGCTCGTGGAGCTCCTGGCCCGGCGCGGCTGGTGAGGGGCGGGCTCAGTCGACGGTGCGGGCCCGCAGCATGCGGTTGGCGAGCGGCACGCAGACCGCCAGGATTCCGGCGATCCAGAGGATCGACACCAGCACCGGGTGCTGGTTCGGGAAGTTGTGCACGAGGCCGGTCGGGTTCGGGTTGCCGAACAGGTCACGGCACGCACCCGCCACCGCCGAGACGGGGTTCCAGTCGGCGATCGGCCGCAGCCAGCTCGGCAGGCCGTTGGTCGGCACGAAGCAGCTCGACACGAACGCCAGCGGGAACAGGATCAGCAGGCCGACGGCCTGCGCCGACTCGGGATCGTTCGACCGCAATCCGATGCACGCGGTGAACCAGCTCAGCGCGTACGAGAACGCCACCGCGATCGAGAGCCCGGCCAGCACGCCGATCATCCCGTTGTCGGGCCGCCATCCGATGATGTAGCCGGTGACCAGCACGATGCTGCCGCACAGCACGCTCGCCAACAGGTCGGCGAGGGTGCGGCCGGCGAGGATCGTGCTGCGCGACATCGGCAACGTGCGGAACCGGTCCATCACGCCGGTCGACAGGTCGCTGCTCAGCCCCACCGCGGTGCCCATCGACGCCGTCGTCAGGTTCATCACCACGAGACCGCCGATCGCGAAGTCGACGTACGACCCGCCGGCGATGTGCATCGCCGACCCGAAGATGTACACGAACAGCACGGTGAACAGCACCGGTTGGATGGTCGCGTCGGACATCTGCGCCGGCTCGCGCATCACGTGGATGAAGTTGCGCCGCGTGAGCGTCCACACGTTGCGCATCCATCCGACGACGCGTGCGTCGCGCGTGTCGCGCGGGACCTCGATGGCGGGCGCGATCGCGCTCATGCCACTGCCTCCTCGAACTCGTCGTTGTCGGTGTCGTTGTCGGACTTGGTGTCGCGCTCGCTGTCGTCGCTCGCCTCGTGCCCGGTGAGGGCGAAGAACACGTCGTCGAGCGACGGGTGGTGGATCTCGAGGTCGTCGACCGCGATGCCGGCGCCGTCGAGCGCACGGATCACCGCGGTGGCGAGCCCGGCGCGCGCCTCGACCGGTGCGCGCAGCCGGCGTCCGCCGTCGAGCTCGACGACCGGGCCGTTGGCCAGCGCGGCGAGGGTGTCCGCGGCCGCGGGGTGCGGCGCCGAGATGGTGATCTCGAGCTGGTCACCACCGATGCGCGCCTTGAGCTCGCGTGCGGTGCCTTCGGCGATGACGATGCCGTGGTCGATCACCGAGATGCGGTCGGCGAGCGCGTCGGCCTCGTCGAGATACTGCGTGGTGAGCAGCACGGTCGTGCCGTCGGCCACGAGGTTGCGCATGATCTCCCACATGCGCTGCCGGCTCGTCGGGTCGAGGCCGGTGGTCGGCTCGTCGAGGAACAGCACCGGCGGGCGCGTCATCAGGCTGGCGGCGAGGTCCAGGCGACGCCGCATCCCGCCGGAGTACGTCTTCACCATGCGCCCGGCGGCGTCGGTGAGCTCGAAGCGCTCGAGCAGCTCGGTGGCGCGCACCCGCGCCTGCTGGCGCGAACATGCTCGACAGCTCGCCGACCAACATCAGGTTCTGGGTGCCGGTGAGCAGCTCGTCGAGCGAGGCGTCCTGCCCGGTCACGCCGATCACCCGGCGGACGGCCGCCGCCTCCCGGGCGACGTCGAACCCGGCGACCCGGCCGGTGCCGGCGTCGGGGAAGGTCATGGTGGTGAGCATGCGGACGGTGGTCGACTTCCCGGCGCCGTTGGGCCCGAGGACGCCGAGGATGCGCCCCGCCGGTACCCCGAGGTCGACCCGGTCGACCGCCACCTTCTCGCCGTAGACCTTGCGGAGGCCCTCGGCCTCGATCATCGGTCGGTCGTTCATGGGGGATCCTCTGGTGGGCTATCGTTCCTACTTGTCGTACGGTAAGCTATCTGCTGACCGGCCGTCAAGTCAGAATTCCTTCGGAGTGTGGGGGACATGAGCGGAGAGGACACCCGCCAGCGCATCCTCGACGTGTCGGCCGAGCTGTTCGTGGACCAGGGCTACGACGGCACGTCGTTGCGGGAGATCGCCGAGCGCCTCGGCGTCACCAAGGCCGCGCTCTACTACCACTTCTCCAGCAAGGACCAGATCCTGCGCGCCCTGCTGGACCCGGGCAACGTGCTGCTGACCGAGTTGCTGGCGCGGCTCGAGGCCGCGAGTGGTTCGGAGGAGTGGGCCGAGGTGCTGGCGTGGGTCGTGCACCAGGTGTTCGAGAACCTCACCTTCTTCCGGCTGGTCGAGCGCAACCGGCAAGCCGCGGTCGAGATCATCGACGCGTTCAAGTCCGCCGAGGCGCACGTGCAGATGCACGAGCGGGCGGAGAAGGCGGCGTCGGCGGCGTCGTCGAACCTGACCGAGCACGTGCGCATGGTCGCCGCGCTCGGCGCGGTGACCGGCTTCGACGACTGGGCGCCCACGCTCCTCAAGGAGGCATCGGCCGACCTGCTCGAGGCCGAGCTGGTGGCGTCGACCCGGCGGATCCTCGACCTGCCGCCGGCGTGACGCCGGTCAGACCATGGGGTTGACCGTCGCCAGGATTCACAGCCGGCGGTGTGCCTTCCGGACGCGCTTCCACTGCCGTCGCCACTCCGTGCGCAGCGCCCGGCGCTCGTCGTCGAAGATCTGCGCGAGCCGTCCCGCGGCGTAGCCCGCCCGGGCGTCCCCGACGTCCACGGTGGTCTGGTAGAGCCAGTCGGCGGCGACGACCGCGTCCTGATGTGCTCCGAGGATGTCTTGGAGCTCGGCGAGCTCCTTGGCGAGCTGCCTGGCGGCCTTGCCGACGATCGGCGCGGTGGCTTCGTAGGCATAGCGGGCCTGCTTGGCGCGCTTGCGGATCTCGTGGAGCTCGGGATCGCTCGGCGGGTCGGCCAGCGCGCCGACGGCGCGCCGGAGGCGCTTCCACGGCTTGCGGGTGAGGCGCACGACCGCTCGGCGATCGGGGGTGTCGGGGTCGAGGTGGACGCGGTCGAGCGGCGGCTCTCGCACCGTCGCGACCAGGTTGTCGAGCAGGGCCAGGTACCGAGGCGTTTCCAAGGCGCGCTGCAGCGTCGCGACGTGCTCGCCGCGCTCGTGATCGAGATGGCGACACAGCGCCGTCGCGTCCTGACGGGTCGAGTCGGGGAGACGCGCCAGCCGCTGGGCGAGGAGTGCTTGGAGTACGTCGGCGTCACGAACGTCACCCAGCAGCTCGCCGAGCCACTTCAACTCGTCTCGCAGTGGCTCCGTCCAGACTCGGGCGAGCAGGGGACGCAACGTACGAAGGTCGGACCGCAATCGTCGCGTTCCGACCCGGGCCTGGTGGACACCTTCGGGATCGTCGTCCGTCCGCACGACGGGATCGTGGGTCACGAGTCGGTGGACACCGTTCGCGAGCGCGGTCCGGACGAGGTCGCTCGGAGTGCTGCGACGGCGGAGTCGATCGCCGGGGACCACGTCGGGCGCGTCTTGCGCCGGTTCGCCGAGTGCCCGTGCGACCTTCGTCTGCTGGCCGTCGGCCTTGGCGCCGGCCTTGCGCAACCGTGCGATGACCTGGTCGACCAGCTCGGAGTCGGCGTCTGACGCGACCTCGAACTCGACTTCGTGGAACGACGTCGATCCGTCTCGCAGAGCTGTGGCGCGGACCCGATCGTCGTCGATCGACCCGAGCGGCCGGCCGTGCCGGTCGACGATCCGAATCTCCTGCCGGTCGGTGGTGACCGTCGCGACCTTGTCCAAGGGCGCGGACCGACACAACGCGCGGACGAGCCCGACAGCCTCCGGAGGCGGGCCGGGGGCGTCGGGGAGCCCGAAGACGATCTCATCGCGCTCCAGCAACCCGTGTTGTTGCTCGGGCAGCTTGACGGTCCAACCGTCATCAGAGCGGAACCGCAGGCTCGCGCCCGCCCGGGTCAGACGAAGGTCAGCCGTGTCGTAGTACACGGCCTCCTGGTGTCGTCGTGTGAGTGAGTACGTCCCCAGACCCTTCACCAACTTGTTCGGGCCCGGCAGCTCGCGGCCGCGTTCCAGCAGGAACTTGTGCTCCGTCTCCCTCATGGGGCGGTGATACCCATGCCTCGTAATCGCGCAACTCGACCCGATCGGTGCGCGGAGTGAACGGGAACTTGCCGGGCCGCGAGGTCCGGAGGACCGCCAAATCAGACCATCGGTTTGAGCATCGGCACGACGTTGTAATGGGCGCGCACCGATCCGAGCGGCCAGTCGGCCATGGCGAGGTGGTCGGCCTGGCTGAAGTCCGACACGCAGCGCGCGCCCCGGGCGAACGCCTCGCCGACCAGGTCGGTCGCACCAACGCGCGTCATCGTGCTCGCCTTGGGCTCGATGGCGCCGTGCTTGAGCAGCCCGGCCTCGTGGATGACGAGGTTGGCGACGAACTGCAGCCAGTTGGCGTCGTTGTCGTTCATCGCCAGCGTGAACGCGCCGAGCGCGATCTCGCCCGGACCGGTCGGCTCGTAACCGCTGATCACGTGGTTCATGTCGTGGCTGACGTAGTGCGCCGGCGTGTGCGTGTCCCGGCCGGGGACGGTGATGTCGTTGCGCCGGTAGAACTCGATGTAGTGCCAGCCGAGCGTGTCCTCGGGGAGGTCGTGGAGCGCTTCGAGACGCTGCGCGAGGTCGGGGTCGGGCTCGTCGAGGTGGAGGTAGTGGTCGCGCAGCGACGGCTCGGAGAGGGTGGGGAGGTCCGCGGCGTAGAAGCGGTCGAAGTCCTCGGTGGCGCGTTCGGCGCCCTCGTCGATCCACTTGCGGCAGATGTCGAGGTGCGGACCGCCGACGTCCATGGCGTGCGCGTACTCCTCGACGCGCGCGACCTGCGACTCCGTCTCGGGGTGGCGGCAGAGCTCGAGCGTGACCAGCACCTCGTTGAGTCGGCGGCGCGCGTGCGGGTCTTCGACGGCTCGGGCCGCTTCGTGCGGGCCGAGCGGGGTGAGCGCGGCGAGGTCGAGGTCGGGGCGCTCCCAGAGGTAGGTCACGACGGCCCGCAGCACCGCGAGCTGCTCGTCGGTGGGACCGCCGTCGACGTCGACGGCTCCGAGCAGCGACCGCGTCACCGGCTCGACGAGTTCGGGGGCGACGAGGAACGGCATCGAGAGAAAATATCGCTCGCCGCAATTGCGTGTTGACTCGAACATGTGTTCGTATACGCTCATGCCAATTCCCCGGTGGAGTCGGCTCCTGGGGAAGTGCGATGTTCGAACAGCTGCGGTGCGCGATCCGACAGGTCCGGCGCCTGGTGACCGAGCTCGAGCCCGACCGGTTCGACGGTGACGGCGCGCGCACGTTGGTCGAGCTGTTCGGTGAGGTCGAGCGGCTGGGCGCGGCCGGAAAGGCGCTGGCGACGCGGCAGGTGGTGGCGACGGGCGCATGGAAGCGCGACGGCGCGCACCGCGAACGCGGCGTCGTGGTTGTCGGCGGCGACCGGCTCGACCGTTGGTGCGCGCGCGGGCGACGGTCGAGACCGCGGCGAGGTTGCCGGACCTGCCGTCGACCGAGGCCGCGTGGCGCGCCGGCGCGTTGTCGGGCGCGCAGGTGGAGGCCATCGCCGATGCCGACTCGGCCGATCCGGGGGCCGAGGGGGAGTTGTTGGAGCGTGCCGCGCACGATGGCGTGCGCGGGTTGCGCGGACACGTGCTGCACGCGTGAAGGCGGCCGCGTGCGACGACGAGTCGGCGGGTACGAGCGCGTGCGTGCGTCACGGTCGCTCCGGTGTTGGACCGACCCCGACGGCACAGGCCGCATCGACATCCGTGGTCCGGTCGACTGCACGGCGCGGGTGATGAGGACCTTGGCCCCGTACGAGCGGGAGCCGTTCGAACAGGCCCGGGTCGACGGGCGCCGGGAGCGTTCCGATGCGCTCGCGTTCGACGCGCTCGTGGCGTGGGCGGGTGCGCCGGCGGAGTCGGGCTCGCGGCCGGAGACGGTCACGGTGGTGCGGGTCGACCACGGCGCGCTGATCCGCGGTGCGACCCGCCCGGGTGAGGTGTGCGAGATCGTCGACGGTGGGCCGGTGCCGGTCACGGTGGCGCAGCGGATGCTCGAGGACTCGTTCGTGAAGGCGGTCCTCGTCCATGGCACCGACGTCCGCGCGGTGTCGCACCTCGGTCGCACGATTCCGGCGAAGCTGCGGACGGCGGTGGAGGAGCTCCATCGGGAGTGCGACCTCGAAGGGTGCAACGTCACCCACAACCTCGAGATCGACCACAACCAGCCGCTCGAGGAGGGCGGGCCGACCGCGTTGTGGAACCTCGGCAGGCTCTGCCCGCACCACCACGAGCACAAGCACCGCCACCGGCTGCGGCTCGACGGTCCGCCCGGCCGCATGCGCTTCGTGTCCACGAACGATTGGGTGCCGCGATGTTGAGGGCATCGCTGACGCTTAGAGTCGTCAGGAAGGGAGGGTGGCATGGACGAGGTCCACGTCGCGGGGCGTCGCATCGCCTTCCAACGCCGCGGCTCGGGTCCGCCGCTGCTCCTGCTGCACGGTGCGGTCTGCGACGGCCGCGTCTGGCGACGAGAGCTCGAAGCGTTGTCCGACGCGTTCACGGTGGTCGCGTGGGACGCTCCGGGCTGCGGCGCGTCCTCCGACCCGCCGGCGGCGTTCCGGATGCCCGACTACGGCGCGTGCGTTGCGGGGTTCGTCGACGCGCTCGGCCTCGATCACGTGCACGTGCTGGGCCATTCGTGGGGCTCCGCGCTCGCCGTGGAGCTGTTTCGACAGCGCCCAGCCTGTGTGCGCAGTCTGATCCTCGTCGGGGCGTACGCGGGGTGGGCCGGGTCGTTGGCGCCGGCGGAGATCGAGCGCCGACTCCAGTTCGCGTTGCAGTTCGACCCCGGGTCGGAACGAGGTTTCGATCCCGCGACGATGACGGGGCTGTTCTCCGACGTGATGCCTGGAGATCGAGCCGCGGAGTTGCGGCAGATCATGTCCGAGATCCGCCCGGCCGGGACGGCGACGATGGCGCACGCGCTCGCGGAAGCCGACCTGCGCGACGTGCTGCCGCACATCGATGTGCCGGTGCTCCTGCTCTACGGCGATGCCGACGAACGTTCGCCGTTGAGTGTGGCCGAAGCGCTCCACCAGGCGATCGAGGGATCGACGCTGGCGGTCATGCCCGGGCTGGGCCACGAGTGCCACCTCGAGTCGCCCGATGCGTTCGAGACCGAGGTCCGCCGCTTCCTCACGTCACTCGGGACTTGACCGAACCGGAGTCCAGCGCCTCATCCCCCGCGCCCACCGGCTGCTTCGGGATCGCTTGGATCAGCCGGCGGATCTGCTCGATGGTGGCGTTGTACTGGTCGGCGAGCGCGTTCGCCCGGGCGATGGCGGCGTTGTACGACACCACGTCGGGAGTTTCGGACGCCCCCAACGACTGCGCGATCTTGTCGGCGTCGACGCCCTGGCTCATGGTGTCGGCGAGCTGCCGCTCGAGCGCGACCACCTGGGTGAACGCGCTTGTCGTGGCCGCCGCCGCCGAGCGGGCGGCCACCCGCTGGTCCTGTGCGTCCTGCAACGCCAGCTTCTGCGCCGCCAGCTCCTGTCGGCCCTGCACGACGTCATCGTGGGCACTGTCACGGTCCGAGATCGACGCCAGCATGAACACTGCGGCGGCGACGAACACCACGCCGGCGACGACCAGCGCGATCACGTGCGGGCGTCGGAGGGTGCCGGTCACTTCGCGGCCTTCAACGCGTCGAGCGCGGCCTGCGCCTGCTGCAGGGCCTGCTGCACCTTCTGGTTGCGCTCGGCCAGCTCGCTGATGGTGGTCGCGCCGTCGCCCTGCAGCGCGCCCGCCGCGCCCGCGTGGTTCCCGCTCGCGTAGAGCGACGACGCCTGGTTCACCACGTCGATGAAGCGGTTCTGCGCCGCGACCACGTCGGTGAGCGCCGTCTCCAGCGCCCCCACCTTGCTCGGCACCGCATTGGCGAGCTTGCGCAACGCGATCCGTTGCCGGTCGACGCGCGCCTGCCGCTGCACCAGCGTCGTCCGGCGGGCGGCGAGCGCGTCGGCACGATCGTGATCGCTCGAGGCGTCGGAACGGGCGCCGGCACCGATCACCACGAACACCACCGCCGCCACCAGCATCACGACGACCGCGATCACCGCGACGAGCGCCCCGTGGCTGCGCGCCGGCGGCGGTGCCGCGGGCTCGTCGGGGCGGGCTTCGGTGATGGTCACGAGTCGCCGGCCGGCGGGCCGAAGGCGATGAGCCCGGCGCGCAGGTCGTCGGCCATGCCCATGATGGTGGCGTGGCCGTAGGGGCGCGGCGTGGCGATGGCGAACTCGACCACCGTCGGCCCGCGCAGCGCGTCCACCTCGAAGAAGTCGTCACCCGCGGGCGCGACGCAGTTCCACGACAGCGCGATGCCGCGGATGCCGTCGTCGATCTCGATGCCGTTGTTGCGCTCGGCCGTCCAGAGCCGGTCGCGGTAGTCCTCGGTGAGGCCGAGGTTGGCGAGCTCGGTGTCGCCCATCGCCTTGTGGATGGCGAACACCACGCCCGCCCGCAGGCGGTCGATCACGTCCTGCGACGGCACCTGGGGCCAGAACCGGCCGCCCACCGACCCGTACTGCTCGGGATCGTCGGGGAAGAGGTGGTGGATCCAGTCGCCCCGGAAGTGCTCGTCGAGTGACACCCGCAGGAGCCGGGAGTTGTGGGCCACTGCGCGCCACTCGTGGTCGAGGGCGTCGGACCGGCCGAAGAAGTCGCGGGTGGCCACGCGCCCCAGCGCGGCCAGGTAGCGGTCGAGCAGTCCCTTGTCGTCGACGTCAGTGGTGCTGAAGTACCGGTCGAAGGCCGCCATCTCCTTGGTCTTGGCGAACCAGTGCGGCATGCTCCCCATGGCGTCCCTTCCCGTCCCGAACGCCCTGCCGGCGCGCCGCGGCCAGGCTACGCGACGACCTGCCGGCGTTCCTCGCTCGCCACCAGCGAATACACCTGCTGGGGGGCGGCGATGCCCTTGAACGTGTGCTCACCGCGGTCGACGAACCGCACGTCGTCGCGGCCCTCCGCCGCATGGTGGATGGCCGCCGACACCAGGATCTCGTCGGGACCGCTCAGCGCGCACACCCGCGCGGCCATGTTGACCGCGCCGCCGTAGATGCGGTCGCCGTCGACGATGAGCTCGCCCTGGTGCACGGCCACGTGCAGGTGCAGGCCGGTCGGCTCGACGCCGCGGACACACCGCCGCGCCGCGTCGAGGGCCTGGGCCACCGTCGGGAAGAGGCCGATGAAGCCGTCGCCCAGGCTGATGCCGGTGACGACGGTGCCGCCGTTGCTCACGATGGCGCCGGTGAGCGCCCGCTCCACCAGCCGGGCCCGGGCGCGGTAGGGGCCGGCGCCCAGCTCCTCGGTGAGCCGGGTGGAATCGACCACGTCGGTGAACAGGATGATGGCGCCGGCGTTGGGCGCGATCGGCCCGATCGGCGCCAGCTCGGGCGCGGTGCCGCTCAGCTGCTCCGAGCGGGCCACGTCGTACTCGAGGCCGAGGTGGCGGAAGGTGGCGACCGCGTCGTCGAGCAGCGCGAACCCGTCGCCGCGCTCGCCTCGCCGGAGGTGGATGGTGGCGAGGTCGGCTTGCGCGCGCGCCAGCTCGGGAACCGCGCGCAGCTCGTGGGCGAGCGCGATGGCGCGCTGCATGGTGGCGATGGCGTCCGCCTCCTCACCGAGGAGGTCCTGCGCGACGCCGAGGTGGCGCGCCACCAGCGACGCGGTGCCGCCGATGAGCACGCCGCCGCGCCGTTCGGTCTCGGCGAGGAGGTCGCGCGCCTCGCGCAGGTCGCCGGTGGCGCCTTCCCGCTGTGCGAGCTCGACTGCCAGCACCGC
The DNA here is from genome assembly GCA_963819475.1 of uncultured Actinomycetes bacterium. Lineage (GTDB taxonomy): Bacteria > Actinomycetota > Acidimicrobiia > IMCC26256 > DASPTH01 > DASUAS01. The sequence continues at coordinate 66,223 of CAWFWE010000004.1, read as the reverse complement.
CCACGCGTCCCCGCCGACCAGCGGTTCGCGGGGCAGGCCGGGGAGGGGCGCGCCGAGCACGGCCAAGCGGCGCTCGCACGCCGTCACCCAGCGGGAGAAGAGGTCGACGCTGGTCTGCTCGAGCTCGTCGGCGGTCTCCGACCAGTTGGCAAGGGCCTCGCGCGCCTGCTCGAATTGGCCGCGCGCCGCGTGCGCGCTGGCGATGACGGGGAGGAAGAGCCCGGCGGCCCAGTGGTACCCCGAGAGGCGCTGCAGCAGGAGCGCCCGGTGCGCGTACTGCTCGGCCTGGTCGAAGTCGCCGCGGGCGACCGCGATCTGCGTGAGCGCGGCGAGCGGCAGTCCCAGCTCCAACGGGTACTGCGTGCGTTCCGCGATGTCGCAGCACTCGAGCGCGCGTGTCTCGGCCTCGTCGAACCGGCCCAGCCAGGTGAGCACGAGCGGCACCCGGAACACCGGCCCACCCGCGAGCAGCGACTCGTCGGCCGCGGCGCGCGCATGGGCCACGCCGTCCTCCAACGTCGCCAGCGAACCGCGCAGGTCGTAGCGCGCCCACTGCGGCACGCTGAGCGCGGTGGTGGCGCGCGCGTAGGCGGAGTGGTCGTCGTGCTCCTCGGCGATCGCCATCGCCCGGCGCGCGCACTGCGCCGCCTGCTTCATGCGCCACTCGACCCAGTACGACTGCGACAGCTCCACCAGCGCCTCGGCCGCCAGCTCGGGATCGTCGGCCTCGATGTCGTCGACCAGCGCCTCGAGCGGCCCGCGGTCGGCCACCACCGGCAGCATCTCCCGGGTGCCGATGCCGCAGCGGATGCGCCAGAGGTGCAGCTCGGCCCGGGTGGCGGCGTCGGCGTCGGGCCCGAGCAGGTGCAGCGCGGCCTCGAAGTGGGTGACGGCTTGGGCCAGCTGCAGGTTGCCCCGCCGGCTCAGCCCAGCCCGGCGGTGCAGCTCGGCCAGCTCGGCCGGTGGTTGGGCGCGGGTGAGCGCGGCCTCGTAGTAGCGGGCCGCCTCGTCCCACGCGCCCCGCGCCGAGCGCGTCGTTGCCCGCCGACCGCACGCACTTGAGCGCGTGGTCGTCGATGAGCACGCCCCCGGCCACGAGGTGGTGCGCGATCGCCCGGTCCTCGTGCACGACGGTGGCCGCGCGCGCGTGCAGGTCGCGGCGGGTCGACGACGACGCGCGCGCGTACGCGGTGTGCGCGTAGATCGGGTGACTGAACCCCAGCGTGGTGCCGTCCTCGACCAGGACTCCCGCGTCGAGCGCCTCGACGATGGCGGCGTCGCTCGTCTCGCTCAACGTGAGGACGAGGACGCGTTCGGCGTCGGGTCCGAGCACCGCGGTGGCGAGCACGACGCGCGCCGCCGGCCTCGACAACGAGTCCAGCGTCGCGCCCACCGCCGCCATCATCGGATGCGCGGGGGCCGCGCCCAGCAGCGCGGGCGACGAGCTCTCGTCGCGCACCAGCGCCTCGACCAGCAACGGGTTCCCGCCGCTCGCGGTCGCCAGGTCGCGCGCCCGGTCGATGGGACACCCCGGCTGCCGCTCCCGGGCGAGCTCGGTGGCCTCCAACCGGGTCAGCGGGTTCACGTTCACGACCGCGGTCCGGGGCTCGCTGCGCAGACGGGCCACGCCCTCGGCGGCACGCGCGGTCGGGTCGGCGCGGGACGTCGCCAGCACCAGGAGGGACACGTGCTCGTCGTCGAGCCGGAACATGAGGTGGCGGAGCAGGTCGATGGTGGCGCCGTCGGCCCAGTCGATGTCGTCGACGAACACGACCGTCGGCGTGGTGCGCGCGTGCCCGAGCACGAGGTTGGTGAGCGCGAGCAGCGTGCGGGTGCGCTCGCGCTCGATCACCTCGGGTGCGTCGGTGGTCGACGGCTCGAGCGCGTCGGCCCGCACCCGCTCGAGCACCTCACGGTCCGCCGGCGAACCGGTGGCGTCGGCGATGGCGACGAACAACGAGTCGCGCAGCGGCAGGTACGGGAGGTCGAGGTGGTCGTAGCACCGCCCGCGCAGCACCGACGCCCGCCGCCGACGGGCGTGGTCGAGCGCCTCCTGCGCGAGGCGGGTCTTGCCGATGCCCGACTCGCCCTCGACGAGCACCAGGTGACCGAAGCCGCCGAGCGCGACGTCGACGCGGGCGCGCAACCAGCTCAGTTCGGCCCGCCGCCCGATCAGCGCACTGGACACCGAGTGAGCGTAGGTCTCACCAGTCGTGACGAGCGAGGGACACCCGCACCTCGTACTCGGTGCCGTACGTGACGACCGTCAACGTGCCGACGCGCCCGAGCATCCGTCGCACGTGGTGCGACGACCCGAGCGTGGTCGCCTCCAGCGTGGTGACGCCGACGTCGAGCGCGGTCGCCACCATGAGGTCGAGCAACCCGGTGCCGAAGCCCCGGCGCTGCTCGGCGTCCTCCACCAGCAGGCCGACCTCGGCGTTGTGCAGCCCGGCGCGGAACAGGCTGGCGACGCCGACGACGTCGCCCGGGTCGCGGTCGACGATCCACGACCACTGCCCGGGCGCCGGGTCGACGATCTCGGCGAGGTGCCGGGTGGGGAACTCCGCCACCGGGGCCAGGAACCGGCCGTAACGGGTGGCCGGGCTGCACCGCTCGAACATGGCGACGAGCCGGGGCGCGTCGTCGGCCCGGGGGGAGCGGATCGCTCCGCCCGTCGCCAGTTCGAGACAGTGCACGGCGGCCATGGCTCAGCTCGCCGCCCGCAGGGACCGCGCCGCCTGGGTGGTGATGACCTGCCCGCCGACGCTCCAGTCGCCGCTGCGCAGCTCCTCAATGGTCACGAGGGTGTAGGGCCGCATGGCCTCGCCCTCGATGTCGACCATGGTGTCGGTGATGCGCTTGAGCATCTCCTGCTTCGTCTCCTCGTCGAACACGCCCTCAACGACCTTCACGTTGACGTACGGCATTGGAAGCTCCTCGGATTCATTCCTGCCCGGGCTTTCCGGACGACCCGAGCCTGAGCCCGGCCCCCTGCAGGTCACTGGCAGCCCGCCCCGCCCGAGCTGGTCCAGCGGCTTGCAAGCGGTTCCGGCACACTTCCGGTGTGGACTTCCGTGTCCTCGGCTCCGTCGGGATCGTCGACGGGAGCGCCCTGCTCCCGCTCGGAGGCGGGATGCCGCGCCGTCTCCTGGCCATGCTGCTCGCCTACCGGTCGACGGTGGTCTCGACCGACCGGTTGGTCGAGGTGCTCTGGTCGGAGCCGCCGGAGTCGGCCGCGGCGACGCTGCAGAGCTACGTGTCACGGGTCCGGCGGTTCGTGGAGCTGGGCGACGACGGCGCGGCCATCGTCAACCGCCCACCCGGTTACGTGCTCGACGTGCCCGACCACCTGGTCGACGCCGGCCGCTTCGAGCGCGGCCTCGCCGAGGGTCAGGGTCTGCTGGCGCGTGACCCCGTGACCGCCGGTGAGCTGCTCGAGGCCGCGCTGGCCGAGTGGCGGGGCGACGCGTTCGCCGAGTTCGCCGACGAGGAGTGGATCCGGCCCGAGGCGATCCGGCTCGACGAGCTGCGGCTGGTGGCGGTGGAGGCGCTGGTCGACGCCGAGCTGCGCGTCGGCCGTCACCAGGAGGTGGTGGGGCGGCTCGAGGCGATGACGGTCGAGCACCCGCTGCGGGAGCAGTTCACCCGGCAGCTGATGCTCGCCCTCTACCGGTCGGGCCGGCAGGCGGAGGCGCTGCGGGTGGCGCAGGACTTCCGCACCACGCTGCGCGACGACCTCGGCCTCGATCCGTCGGGCGACCTGCGCGAGCTCGAGGCCGCGATGCTGGAGGAGCGCGAGGAGCTCGCGTTCCGGGGTGAGGTGGCGCGCCGGGGTGCAACGGCCGACGGGTCGACGCCGCGTCGCGACCTGCCCGCGGAGACGACGCCACTCGTCGGCCGCGACGACGACCTCGAGCTGGTCGAACGCCTGCTCACGACCGGTCGCATCCTCACCCTGTTCGGCCCCGGCGGCGTCGGCAAGACCCGCCTCGCCCGCCGGCTCGCGAACACGGTGGCACCGACGTTCGCCGACGGCGTGCGCTGGGTCGAGCTGGGCCCGGTGCGCGACGAGGGCGCGGTCACCGCCGCGGTCGCCGCCGCGCTCGAGGTGCAGCAACGGCCGCAGCGGTCGCTCGCCGATTCGATCGTCGACGTGCTCGCGCCGCGCCGGCTCCTCCTGGTGCTCGACAACTGCGAGCACGTGATCGACACCGCCAGCGAGCTCGTCGAGCTGGTGCTGCAGTGGTGCCCGGACGTCCAGGTGCTCGCCACCAGCCGCGAACCGCTCGGGATCCCCGCCGAGCTGGTGTGGTCGGTGCCGCCGCTGCCGGTGCCGAGCGACGCCGACCAGCCGCTGAGCGACCTCGCCGCGGTGCCCGCGGTGCAGCTGTTCGTGGGCCGGGCCACCGCGGCCCAGGCCGACTTCGTCCTCGACGACGCCAACCGCCGCGCCATCGCCGAGATCTGCATCCGGCTCGACGGCGTCCCCCTCGCGCTGGAGCTGGCGGCCGCACGCATGCGGTCGATGAGCGCGACCGAGCTCGCCGAACGGCTGCCGGAGCGGTTCCGGGTGCTCGCCGGCTCGCGTCGCGCCACCGATCCCCGTCACCGGACGCTGCGCGACCTCGTGCAGTGGTCCTACGACCTGCTCACGCCGATCGAGCAGCACCTCTTCGACCGGTTGTCGGTGTTCGCCGGGAGCTTCGTGCTCGAACGTGCCGAGCAGGTGTGCGCGGGCGACGGCATCGACGCGCGCGACGTGGCCGGGTTGCTCGGCGTGCTGGTCGACAAGTCGATGCTGGTGATGCAGCGGTCGGGGTCGCGTGTGCGCTACCGGCAGTTGGAGACCCTGCGCGAGTTCGGACGCGAGCAGCTCGTGGCGTCGCCCGAGTACGCGGCGGTGCGCGCCGCCCATGCGGCCGAGCACGCCGAGCTCGCCGACGACGCCGCCCGCGGCGTCGGCGGTCCCGACGAAGCCGCGTGGATGGTGGAGGTCGACGCCTCGTTCGACGATCTGCGTGAGGCCCACGGCGCGGCCGTCGACACCGGCGACGTCGACCAGGCGCTGCGCATCGTGGTCGGGCTGCGCGAGCACGCGTGGCGGCGCATCCGCTACGAGTTCCTCACGTGGGCCGACGCGACGGTGGCGATGCCGGGCGCCGCCGAGCACCCGAAGTTCCCCGTCGCCCTCGGCGTGGTCGGGTACGGGCGCTTCGTGCGGGGCGAGCTCACCGGCGCGATCGAGGTGGGGGAGGAAGCGATGGCGGCGGCCGAGCGGCTCGGCGTCGGCACCGCCGGCCTGCCCGAGCGGGTGATGGGCAACGCGCTCTTCTATCAGCGGCGCGAGGACGAGGCGATCCCGCTGATGGACAGGATGATCGACGCCACCACGGCGACCGGCGCGCCGAGCCTGATCTCGCACGCCTACTACATGCGCTCGGTGGCGGAGACGTCGGTGGGCAACCCGGCCGGCGGTACCGAGCTGGCGGCGTTGTCGGCCGCCGCCGCCATCGAGAGCGGGAGCCCGACCGCGCTGGCGCAGGCCGACTTCGCCCGCGGCGTGTCGTTCGAGAGCACCGATCCCGACCGTGCCCTCGCGCTGCTCGACCGCTGCGTGCAACACGCGGAGTCGGTGGGCAACCGCTGGATCCGTGCCTTCGCGCTCACCGAGAGCCTGGGGATCCGCGCCCAGCACGGGGACGCCAAGGAGGCGCTGGCGCAGTACGGCGACGTGATCGACACCTGGTTCCGCAACGGCGACTGGGCCAACCTGTGGCTGTCGTTGCGCCACGTGTTCGCCATCCTGCAGAAGCTCGGCCACGACGAGATCGCGGCGACGCTGTACGGCGCGCTGGACGCGGCCGCGGTCATGCACGCCTTCCCGCTGGAGCCCACGACCGCGGACCAGCTCGACGCGGCGGTGACCCAGCTCGCGACGCGGCTGGGTGACGAGGCGTTCGTCGACGCCGCCGAGCACGGCCGGTCGATGCGTGACGAGGAGGTCGTGCGCTACGCGCGGCGGGAGATCGACGCGGTGTCGTCGGGCGCCTGAACCGCGAGGTCGACGGTGAGGGCGGCGGTCCAGGAGAACTCCGGCGCGCCGTGGCCGGCGCCGGTGAGGGGTGAGAAGTACTCGGCGAAGCCCTGCTCGTCGACGAGCGCGAGGGTGCGCCGGCGCAGCTCGTCGGCCGGCTCGGCGCGGCCCTGGTAGCGCAAGCCCTCGATGATCGCCCAGTTCGTGTTCACCCAGGTGGGGCCCTTCCAGTAGCGGTGCTCCTGGAAGTCGACCGCACCCACCGGGACGCTCGGGACGGGATGCGCGGGCCAGTACTGCTCGGGATCCTGCAGGAGGCGGACGAGCTCGTCGGCGTGTCGCGTGTCGGTGAGGAGGGGGAGGAAGGTCGCGATCGTGGGTTGCAGCAGGGGCTCGCGGGTGACCGCATCACGCGAGCAGTACTGGCCGGTCGGCGCGTGCCACAGCTGCTCGATCGCGGCCGCGTGCGCGTCGATGTCCGGCTCGAGCTCGTCGAGGTCCGCGCCCAATGATCGGAGCGCGCGGTTCGCGGCGGCGAAGAACGCGTTGAAGCCGACGTCCTCGACAAGCACCGATCCGGTGCGCGGCATGCGCCCGAGGTCGAAGTCGTAGCGCCGGGCGTGGACCGCGAGCGCGAGCATGCGCAGGCCGTCGTCGTCGGACGCGCGCTCGGTCGCGGGCAGGTAGCGGGTGTCGTAGCGGAGCGAGCGCAGCAGGCGCGCCAGGTGCAGGCGCTCGGCGGCGCGTAGGTACCACGGCATCCGCCACGCCCGCATCGCCTGCATCCACGGCGGGGTGGAGTCGAGGCCGCACTCCCACGGGTGGATGAGGGTGACGAGCGGGGAGCCGTCGAGCCGCCGTTCCCGGAGCAGCCATGCGTGGTAGGCGACGAGCTTCGGCACCATCTCGTCGACGAACGCGCGTCGCGCCGCGACCGGGAGCGCGTCGGCGACGCGCGCGGCCGCGAGCGCGGCGACCGGCGGCTGCGTGATGCAGGTAGTGGCGACGTCGCGCGGCGCGTCCGGGTGGCGGCTCGATTGCCAGACGCGGCGGCTGCCGACGTCCTTCGATCCCTCGGCGAAGATCATGTGCGGCAGCATCCCGTTGTGCCATTGGCCGCGGAACAGGGCGCGCAGCTCGTCGGCGGCGCGGGCGGGATCGAAACGGGCGATCCCGATGGCGGTGAAGCACGAGTCCCACAACCACTGGTGCGGGTAGAGCTTCACCGACGGGCAGGTGTACGCGCCCCGCCGGTTGCGGTCGAGCACGGCCCGGGCGCGCCGCACCAGCTTGTCGTCGCCGGTCACTCCGGCGCGTGACAGACGGCTTCCACGTTGTTGCCATCGGGATCGCGCACGAACGCGCCGAAGTAGTCCGGGTGGTACTCGGGCCACACGCGGGGCTCGTGCAGGGATTCGGCGCCGGCGCCGACCGCGGCGTCGAAGAAGGCGCGCACGGCGGCGCGGTCGGGGGCGACGAAGGCGATGTGGACCTCACGGTTCGGCCCGCCGTCGGCGAGCGGGCCGACCCAGAACGAGGGCTTCTGACCGACGCCGTAGCCGATCACCGTGCCGAAGTCCATGATCCGGCCGCCGCCGAGGGGCGCCAGCACCGTGTCGTAGAAGCCGGAGGCGGCGCCGAGGTCGGCGCACTGGATGGAGAGGTGGTCGAGCATCCGGTGATCGTAGGGCCGACCCCGGTGCGCCGGGAGGCCTTGTGGCACAGGGGATCCCCTTCAGTGTCACACCCCCCGTGCACACTCCTGTCAGCGGGCCGAACCCAGGAGTGGCGGCGAATGAGTGCACAACCAGCGATGTTCACGACGGGGCGGGTCCTCGTGGCCGACGGGGTCGTCTACCTGCGCGAGCTGGAGGAGGCCGACGAGGAGGTCGTGCGGATCGTCAGCGAGGCCGACGATCCGGTCGCCGCGGTCGGCCGGTGCCTGACGGTGGGGGCGCGGGCGTTGCGGGCGGCCAACGTCACCGTCGACGTCGCCGTGGTCGAGCGGTCGTTCTCCGAGCTCGAGACCCGGTTCGAGGCCCGGGTGAGCGCGGCGGTCGACGAGATCGCCCGCACCGCCACCGGCCTGCTCGACGAGGACGGCGGCGCCCTCACCGGCACCCTCACGTCCTTCCACGCCGAGCTCGAGTCGCTGCTCGGCGACACGTTCGACGTCGACTCGAAGTCGAGCGTGCTCGCCACCATCGAAGAGCTCGTGCTCGGCACGATGAAGGGCCTCATCACCCCGGAGATCGCCGACAGCCCGATCGGCCGGCTCAAGACCGAGCTGGTCGACACCGTGCAGCGCGAGGTCGGCGACATGGCCGAGGAGCTGCGGCGGGTCACCGAGCACCTCGGCATCCTCGACGCCACCGAGGAGGTCTACGAGCAGACCACCGGCAAGGGCTTCGACTACGAGGACCTGGTCGACGAGTGCCTGGGCACGCTGGCCGCCAACTACGGCGATCTCGCCGAGGTCACCGGCAAGCAGTCGGGGTCGAAGGCATCACAGGTGGGCGACGAGGTCGTCACCCTCAACCGCGACGACACCCACGGCATCGAGGCCCGCTTCACGCTCGAGATGAAGAACCGCGCCCTCAACATGCGCAAGACCATGGCCGAGCTCGACGAGGCGCTGTGCAACCGCGACGCGCTCGCCGCCATCGCCGTGTTCCGCTCGCAGGAGCAGGCGCCGACCGCGGTGCCGTTCCAGCACTTCGACGACAAGGCGATCGTGGTGTTCGACCCCGACGACGAGGACGACTCCGCGTTGCGCCTCGCGTACATGTGGGCGCGCTGGACCGTGCGCAAGGGCCTGGCCGTGAGCGAGGAGGCCGAGATCGACCTCGAGCGGGTGCGCTGCCTGCTCGACGACGCCTCGCGTGCGTTGGAGCGGCAGACCTCGATCAAGCGCTTCCACACGCAGGCCCGCAAGAGCATCGACCAGGCGGCCGATCAGGTCCGCGACCTCGTCGACGAGGTGCACGAGAGCCTCGAGTCGCTCGACGCCGAGCTCCGCGCCTGACCACGGCGCCCACCCGGTAGCGTCGGCGGTCCGGGAGCAGGACGGCGGCGACGGAGGCGGACGATGCGGGTCGTGGTGCTGGGCGCGGGGTTCGGGGGACTGGAGCTGACGACGCGGTTGTCGGACGCGCTGGGTGACGACGTCGACGTCGTCCTGATCGATCGGGCCGACGGGTTCGTGTTCGGCTTCTCGAAGCTCGACGTGATGTTCGGCCGCACCACTGCCGACGCCGTCTTCCACGCCTACGCCGACATCGTGAAGCCGGGCGTGCGCTTCGTGCAGGCCGAGGTGCAGTCGATCGACGCAGCCGGAAAGAAGGTCGACACCGCCGCGGGCACGTTCGAGGCCGACATCCTGGTGATCGCGCTCGGCGCCGACCTCGACCCCGCGGCGACGCCCGGGCTGGTGGAGGGGGGCAACGAGTTCTACACGCTGGAAGGAGCGTTCGCGCTGCGTGACCCGCTGGCCGAGTTCCCCGGTGGCAGGGTCGTGGTCGCGGTGACGTCCGCACCGTTCAAGTGCCCACCGGCGCCGAGCGAGACCGCCCTCCTCATGCACGACCACCTGGTGAACCTGGGCGTGCGCGAGCAGTCCGAGGTGACGCTGGCGATGCCGTTCCCGGCGCCCATCCCGCCGTCGCCCCAAGCGTCGGAGGCCCTCCTGGCCGCGTTCGCCGAGCGCGGGATCACCTGGATGCCGGGCACGCTCGTGCAGCGCCTCGACCCGGAGCGCCGTGTCGCCCTGCTCGCCGACGGCGGCGAGCTGCCCTACGACCTCTTCCTGGGCGTGCCCAAGCACCATGTGCCCGAAGTGGTCGAGGCGTCGGGCCTGTGCGTCGACGGCTGGATCCCGGTCGACCCGCACACGCTCGCCACCTCGGTCCCCGACGTCTACGCGGTGGGCGACGTCACCAGCGTCGGCACCCCGAAGGCGGGCGTGTTCGCCGAGGGGCAGGCGAGCATCGTCGCCGACGCCATCATCGCCCGCCACCACGACGCCGACGCGACGTCGACCTACGACGGGCGCGGGGTCTGCTACCTCGAGTTCGGCGACGGCGAGGTCGGCCGGGTCGAGGTCACGTTCCTCGCCGGCGCGGCGCCGGTCGGCACCCTCGACGGACCGTCGCTCGACATCGCGGCCGACAAGTCCGAGTTCGGGTCGAGCCGCATCCGCCGCTGGTTCGCGCGGGAGTGGTCGACGACCTGACGTTCAGGCGGCGCCGAGGCCGGCGGCCTCGTTGCCCTCGACGAACTGCTGCCGCAACCTCTCCATGCTGAACGGCCGCTCCACCAGGTCGTCGGGACCCCACTGGCTGCGCGGTCGGTTCACGAAGTCGCCGCCGTAGACGTGGACCGCGCCGGCGAGCCGACTGGTCGGGTCGGTGACCGCGTGGATCACCTGCGTGCCGAGTGCGCACACGTCGCCGGTTTCGAGCTGCTTGCCGTTCGTGGGGTCGAGGCCGTCGGCCGTGCGCCGGAAGAACTGGTTGTCCTCGCGGCCGCAGTAGATGCCGATCACCGCCCACATGCGGTGGTCGTGCGGCATCAACCGCATGTGCGGCGCCCACGCGATGTTGACGATGGTGAGGTCGGGCGCGTGGTGCAGGAGCTCCAAGCCGCCGGCCGCAGGGGCGAGCACATCGGCGACGCCAGCCGGCGACGCCAGCACTCGCGCCAGCACGTCGTGCGCGGCACCCCGAGGGTCGGGATCAGTCCGGCTCTCCACCAGTTCGGCGAGGAACGCGTCGACGTCGAACACGCGTCCACCCTAAGACCGGCGGCGCAGCGCCACAAGGGTTGCGTGTCCGCGCCATGATCATGGGCGCATGGAGGTGATCAGCACCCGGTACGTCACCGTCGGCGACGCCGACGTCGCCTATCAGATCGTGGGCGACGGCCCCATCGACCTCCTCTACTTCTACGGCCTCGGCAGCCACATCGAGGTCCTGCGCATGATGCCGGGCTTCCAGGACTTCCTGCAGGGCCTCACCACCATCGGCCGCGTGATCCTGTTCGACCGGCGGGGCACCGGCGCGTCCGACGGAGTGGCCAACAACGCGATCCCGACGTCGGAGGAGTGGACCGAGGACGTGCTCGCGGTCCTCGATGCCGCCGAGGCGCGCGAGGCGGTGATCATCGCCGCGGTCGACGCCGGACCGGTGGCGCTCCTCTTCGCCGCGCTGCACCCCGAGCGGGTCCGCGCCCTCGTGCTCGTGAACACCACCGCGCGCTACCTGCACGACGACGACTACCCCATCGGCATGCCCGCCGACGACGTCGCGGTCGTGGTGCAGGCGCTGCGCGACACCTGGGGAACCGTCGACTTCGCCCGCACCGCCAACCCGGGGATCGACGACCCGGCCTTCCTGGAGGAGGTCGCGCGCTGGACGCGCTTCGCTGCGACCCCCCGCGCCGCCGGCGCGCAGTTCGCCTACATCCTGGGCCACCTCGACGTGCGCGACGCCCTCCCGCTGGTCCAGGCGCCCACCCGTGTGCTGCACGTGCGTGACAACCCCATGGTCCCGCTCGCGCACGGCCGCTACGTCGCCGACCACATCGCCGGCGCGACCCTCGTCGAGCTGCCCGGCGGCAGCCTCTCGATGACGCCGAACCTCGACGCGGTCCTGGAGGAGACGATGGAGCTGGCGACCGGGGAACGGCGGGAGGTCGCGGTCGAGCGCGTCCTGACCACCGTGCTGGTGAGCGACATCGTCGGCTCGACCGAACGCGCCGCCGCGCTCGGCGACCACCGCTGGGGCGCGTTGCTCGACGAGCACGACCGCGCGGTGCGGGGTCAGTTGTTCCGCTTCCGCGGCCACGAGATCACGACGACCGGGGACGGGTTCTTGGCGTCGTTCGACGGGCCCGCGCGTGCCATCCGCTGCGCCGAGGCGATCCGCGACTCGACGGCGCGCCTCGGCATCGAGCTGCGCATCGGGCTCCACACCGGCGAGTGTGAGATCCGTGGCGACCACCTGGGCGGGCTGGCGGTCCACATCGCCTCCCGCATCGGCGCGCTCGCCGCGCCCGGTGAGATCGTGGTGTCGGGCACGGTGAAGGACCTCGTGGTCGGGTCCGGCCTCACCTTCGACGGGCGCGGCGAGCAGGAGCTGCGCGGGGTGCCCGGCGTGTGGAAGGTGTTCGCGGTCGCGGCGACCTGAGCGCGGGTCAGGTGTCGCGCAATGCGGCGAGGAACGCGCGGGCCCACTCGTGCACGTCGGAGCGGCGCACCACCCGGCGCATGCGCTGCATGCGTGCCCTGGCCTCCTCCGGCGGCAGCGTCACCGCCTGCCGGATCGCGTCCTTGAGCCCGTCGAGGTCGTGCGGGTTCACCAGGATCGCGCCGCGCAGCTCCTGCGCCGCGCCGGCGAACTCGCTCAGCACCAGCGCACCCGACGCGTCGACCCGGGACGCGACGTACTCCTTGGCCACCAGGTTCATGCCGTCGCGCAACGGGGTGACGAGCATGACGTCGGCCGCGAGGTACAACGCGGTGAGCTCGTCGGCGGGGAGGCTCTGGTACAGGTATTGGATCGGCGACCGGCCGACGGTCGCGTGCTGCCCGTTGACCTCGCCGATGAGCCGCTCGAGCTGCTCGCGCTCGCGCTGGTAGTGCGCGTCCTCCTCACGGCTCGGCACCGCGATCTGCACCACCACGTGCCGGGTCGGGTCGAGCGCGCCCTCGTCGAACAGCTCACCGATGGCGCGGAGCCGGCGGTCGATGCCCTTCGTGTAGTCGAGCCGGTCGACCCCGAGGAGCAGCTGCTCCGGGTCGCCGAGCTCCGTCCGCAGCGTGCGGGCGCGCGCCTGGATGTCGGGATCACTCGCGCGTGCCGCGAACGTCGTGTTGTCGACGGAGATGGGGAACGTGCCGACCCGCACCCGGCGACCGTCGACATCGATGATGCCGCCGACTCCGCTCACCCCCGCCAGCCGGCGGGCCAGACGGGTGAAGTTGGTCGCCCCACCGAGCACCTGGAACCCGACCAGGTCGGCGCCGAGCAGGCCCTCGAGGATCTCGCGCCGCCACGGCAGCTGCAGGAAGAGCTCGCGTGGCGGGAACGGGATGTGCAGGAAGAACCCGATCTTCAGGTCGGGTCGGCGTTCGCGCAGCAGCTTCGGGACCAACTGCAGCTGGTAGTCCTGCACCCACACCGTCGCGCCCCGGGCCGCACCCTCGGCGGCGGCGTCGGCGAAGCGTGCGTTCACGGACCGGTACGTGTGCCACCACGACCGGTCGTAGATCGCGGGCCGGATGGCGTCGTGGTACAGCGGCCACAACGTCGCGTTGGAGAACCCGAGGTAGAACTCCTCGTACTCGTCCTCGGTGATGGCGACGTCGCGGAGCGCGATGCCCTCGTGCTCGCGGGGCGGCGACTGGCCGTCGCCCGCATTCCCGGCCCAGCCGATCCAGAGCCCGTGCGCGTCGCGGAGCGCGGGCACGAGCGCGGAGACCACGCCGCCCGGGCTGATCGTCCAGACCCACTCGCCGTCCTGCTCCACGCCCCGCACCGGGAGGCGGTTGGCCACCACGACGAGGTCGGCGTCGCCCTTGGGCGCCTTCGGCGGTGTGGTCATCCGCGTCCCCTCCCCCTGTGCAGGCGGTCCGAAACGCCGTCGGTCGGCGGTGGCACCCCGGTGCCACCGTGCCACGCGGACGCACCCGTGGTACAAGGGTGGCGTCGAACACCACCAGGTGAGGGGGCGACGTATGGCCGAACAGCGCACGCGACCCGAGGTCATCGACTCCGACGGCCACGTGATCGAGCCGGCGGCGGTGTGGAAGGAGTACGCGGAACCCGAGTTCCGCGACCTCCTCGACCATCCCGGCGGCGGCTGGGTGCAGTGGACCGGCATCCAGCGGGCGTACCCCGAGATGCCGCCCGAGTTCCTCGACGGCGGTGGTGGTGGTGACGACGACTGGGAGATGAACGCGGCCGGCGAACGCTCCGACTGGGACGAGGACTCGAAGTACAAGATGGCCCGGCCCGGCGGTCACGATCCCGTTGCCCGGCTCGTGGACATGGACGAAGAGGGCATCGACGTCGCCGTCCTCTATCCCACCGCGATGCTCACGTGGGTGGAGGAGGCCGACATCTTCGGCGCCGCGTGCCGCGCCTACAACAACTGGTTGCACGACTACTGCGCGGTCGCGCCCAGCCGCCTCTACCCGGTGGCGCTCGTCCCGTTGCAGGACCCGCAGGCGGCGATCGTCGAGATGCGGCGGGCGGTGGAGCAACTGGGCGCCAAGGCGGTGATGATCCGGCCCGCCGCGTACATCGACGGGCAGAAGCTCAACCACGCCGCGTACGACCCGTTCTGGGCCGCGGCCGCCGAGCTCGACTGCCCGATCGGTGTGCACCCGTCGCCGCACGGCGACATGCCGAACTCGTGCCAGCTGCTCGGGCTCGCCGACGGCGTGACCAACCCGACCGAGGGGCTCGCGTTGCGGCAGGGCATCACCAACGCGTTCGACCTCCAGATGGCGGTCGCCTACTTCACCCTCGGCGGGATCTGCGAACGTCACCCGGCGCTGCGCGTCGCCTTCCTCGAGGGAACCGGTGGCTGGATCGTGCCCATGCTCCAGCGCTTCGACCACCAGTTCGAGATCTTCGGCAGCACGGACCAGGTCACGCCCCCGAGCGAGCTGTTCGCGCGCCAGTGCATGGTGAGCTTCGACCCCGACGAGGTGGCGCTGGCGTTCACCGCCGAGCACCTCGGTGCCGAGCACGTCCTCTGGGCCTCGGACTACCCGCACCCCGACGCCAAGATCCCCGGCGTGGTGGCCGAGCTGCTCGAGGCGGTGAAGCCGTTGCCGGAGGACTCGCAGCGGCTCGTCCTCGGCGCCACCGCCCGCACCTTCTACAAGCTCTGACACCCTGTGACCCCTGCCGGGGCGGTTCAAGGGGGCCGCCCGGCAGGCCGAGATCCAGGAGATGAGGTACTGGCGGCCGGGGCCGCGACCCGGGGAGAGGGGGCCGCGGCCGGTAGGGTCGCGGGCGCGGTGCTCAGGGGGGCCGACGGCTGAGAGCTCGCACACCCGCACTCCGTGCCGGAAGCTCCGATGACTGACACCTCGCACGAGGACCTGCTGACCGCGTTCATCGACGATCAGACGGCTCCTCGCGCCAGCGATCCCGCCCCCATCCGGTCGATGGACGCGCCCACGTTGGGCCGTTTGGCCCGGCGCGGGCTGCCGTGGATCCTGGGCGGCGGCGTGGTGTACCTCCTGGCGCCGTCCGTGCTCGGGGTCCTGGCGGCGTCCGACCAGCTGGTCGAGATCGACTGGTACTGGCTGCTCGCCCTGCTCGTGGCCCAGGCCGCGGTGCTGTACCTCACCTGGGTGCTCCAGCGCCTCCTGATCGACGGCGGCTCCGGCAGCCGCACCCCGCTGCCGCTCATCGCCTCGACCCAGCTCGTGGGCAACGCGGTCGCGACCGCGGCCCCCTTCGGCGGGGCGGCCGGCACCGCGGCGCAGGTGCGCGCCCTCGCCCGCCGCGGGGTGGACGCCCGCCGCGCCACCGCCGGCATCATCGCCTTCTCGCTCCTGCAGGTGGCCTCCATCGGCGCGCTCGCGCTCGTCGGCCCGATCATGGTGATCTTCGGCTTCGCGGTGCCGGCCACGCTCGGGCGCACCGCGCTCCTGGGGTGCGTGGCGCTGGGCCTGATCACGGTGCTCCTCGTCGTCGTGCTGCGCACCGACCGGGCGGCCGACTGGCTCGGCGCCGCGGCCGGGACGATCCTCCGTAAGGACCCCAAGCGCATCGTCGTGATGCTGCGCCGCGAGCGGCGGCACCTCCGCCACTCGATGGCGGGACCGGGCCGCGCGCGCAAGGTGCTCGGCGTCGCGCTCGGCACGATCGATCGCCGACTACGCCTGCCTCCTCGCGGCGGTGGCCGCGGTCAGCCCGACTCCGGCACCGGCGCTGGTGCTGCTCGCGTTCGTCGCCGCCGCGGTGCTCCGCATGATCCCGTTGACCCCCGGTGGCCTCGGACCGGTGGAAGCCGCGCTCATCCCGTTGCTCGCCGCCGCATCGACCACGCGTTCGGGCGCGGTGCTCGCCACCCTCGCGTATCGGGTCGCGTCACTGTGGATCCCGCTGCTCTTCGCGGTGCCCGCAATGTGGTGGCTGCGCCGCAACAGCCCCGCCAAGGTCGCGCTCGTCGGCACCTGAGCCCGGCGTGCCGCAACGATCCTCGGGGTCGTTCGGTCGTGTCAGTCGAGGAGCGGGTCGACGATCGCGCGGTCGACCGGGCCGTCGTAGGCGACGGCGCCGTCCTGGAGTGCCACGCAACGAGTGCAGCGTTCGAGGAAGCCGAGTTGGTGGGTCGCCACGACGACGGCGATGCCCGCCTCGCTCGCGGCGGTGAGCACTTCGGTCAACGCCGCCTGGCCGGCAGGGTCCAGACCGACGAACGGCTCGTCGACGAGGAGCACGGAGAACGGCCGGACCAGCGCGAGCACGATCGCGGTCTTCTGGCGGAGACCGCGGCTGAAGCGAGCCGGCAGGTCGTCGGCCCGGGCGTCGAGGTTCAGGAGCGCGAGCAGTTCGTCGGCCGAGTCGGGCCGGCCGGGGAGTCCGTGGAGTCGGGCGACGTATTCGATGTGCTCGTCGACGCTCAGGTCGTCGTACAGGGCCGGCTGGTCGGCGAGGTAGGACATCGCGGCCCGCGCTTCGAGCGAGCCGGCCGGCTCGCCCTCGACCAGGACGTTGCCCGTCGTCGGCTCCAGCAGGCCGACGGCGAGTTGCAACAGCGTGGACTTGCCGGCTCCGTTCGGGCCGACCAGGGCGACGAGCTCGCCGCGCGCGACGTTCAGCGACACACCATCGAGCGCGACGCGGTCGCCGTAGGCCTTGGTCACGTCGTGTGCGGCCAGCGCGACCGGTCCCGCGGTCACCGGACCACGTGCTCCCGCGACTTGAGCCACGCCCCGGCGGCCAGGACCAACACGACGGGCAGCAGTGCGGCAGTCAGCGCGGCGCCGATGGTCGCGTCACCGCCCGTCGCGGCGTGCGCCGCCGCGACGGGCACGAAGGCCGCCACCACCAGCAACGGTGCGAGCACCTGGCGCAGGATGAGCCACAGCGTGCTGAACTCGGGGAACCCGAGGTCGAGGAAGAGCGTCGGGGGAGGCGCGCCGAGCACCACGGAGACGGCGGCGCCGGCCACCGCGGCGAAGGCAATCGGGAGCAGCGCGACGGCGCCGACGGCGAACGCCTCGCCGGCGCCGCTCAGGGTTCCGAACAGCAGCATCGCGATCAGGCTGACGCCGGTGAGCAGAGCGGCCGGCGCGACGAGGTGCGAGACCACGAGGTCGCCCCAACGGATCGGGTACTGCTCCGGGCGCACCGGATGATCGGACTCCTGGGCCAGTCCTTCGACCGCGTCGACTCCCATCAGGAACGCCGCAACGCCGGCGAGCACGACGAGTGCCTCGGTCCCGTTCCAGGCCCCCGCACACGCCAGACCCACGACGATCGCGAGGACTACGACCCGCAGCACCCGCCCGGCGGGCCACCGCGCGAACCCGCGCCAGTCTCGCTGCCAGCACGGGCTCCCGCGGGTCGTCCCCGCGCGGACCCACGGGCGCGAGCGGGGGAGCTCCTGCGCGAGCTCGCGGTGCAGGACGATGACGGATCGCATGTCCTGGAGCGTCGCCGCGAAGCGGAGCTCACCCACGAGACGGGCCCGGTGGCGCAGGGCCTCCAGCGACACCCGACCGGCGACCGCGAGTCCGTACCCGGCGACGCCGAGCGCGATCACCGGGCCCAGCAACGCGAGCGGTGAAATGGTCAACGGCAACAGGGCGACCCGTCCGATCTGTGCCGTCGGGGCCGACGCGGTGCCGGCCGCGACGTCGATCGCCGACCACCCGACGAGCACGATGCCGATCGCGTTGGCGGCGCGGACGTGGAGACGGGTGCCCGACGCGACGAGCGCGCTGCCCCAGACGAGCAGGGCGGTGAGCACGCCGAAGGCAGCTCCCGCGACGATCCACTCGACACGGTCGCCGCCCAACCGGCCGGCCGCGACGTTGCCTGCGACTCCGCCCGCGACTGCGGGAAGGAGCACCACGCCGCGCAACTGGCGCACGGCGGCGGCACGGAGGATGGTGCTGCGGGGCACGGGTGCGAGCAGGAGATGCACCACGTCGGCCGGTTCCGGTGCGAGCGGTCCGCCGTGCGCGCCCGAGCGGAGGCCGAGGGTGACGAGCACCGCGATCCCGAGGCCGAGCACGGCCGCGCCGTTGTGGGCGACGTCGGCCACCGTCCGTCCGGTGGTCCGGGTGCCGCCCAACGCGGCGGTGGCGTAGAACAACGCGACCGCGGCGACGATGACCGTCACGTACGCCTTGTAGAGCGAGTCGACCCAATCGCCCTCGCGCAGGTAGTGACGCCGGCGAGCCCGCCGCAATGCCCGAGTCGTCGCCCGCGCGCTCGTGCGGCCGTCCACGCCCATCTATGCCGCACGCCAACACGTCACCAGGTGAAGGTACGTGATGACACCACCCTGGACGCCGATCGGCCGCAGCTCGATGGATGGACCCACGCCAGGCGGCCCCGCAGCCGGACCGCGGATGACGTAGGTTGGGGCGGCTACAGCGTGACGCGGTTCTGAGTCTGTTCGCCGTTCGGTGGACAAGTCGGATCGGTCGCGAGAGTCCGGTCAGGGGTTGCCCCGGCCCCACTCGTTGAGCGAGAGGCGCCGGGGAAGCTGATGGCCGTACCGAAGCGACGAGGCGAGCGCGACGACGAAGACCTGGTCCGCCTGTATCTCACCGATGTCGGGCGCCACGAGTTGTTGTCCAAGGACGATGAAGCGCGCCTGGCTCAACAGATCGAGGAGGCGAGCGGAGCGAACAGGGTGCTCACCGAGCCCGGGAGGGTGTTCACCCCGAACGAGCGGCGGACGTTGCGTCGAACCGCACGGCGGGGCGCAGAGGCACACGACGTCTTCGTGCAGGCGAACCTGCGGCTGGTGGTCTCGATTGCCAAGAAGTACCAAGCGTCCGGGCTTCCGCTCCTGGACCTCGTCCAGGACGGGAACGTCGGCCTGATTCACGCCGTCGAGAAGTTCGAGTGGCGCAAGGGCTTCAAGTTCTCGACGTACGCGACGTGGTGGATCCGCCAGGCGATCTCCCGCGGCATCGCGAACACGGCTCGTACAATTCGCCTGCCGGTTCACGCCAACGACAGGCTTGCTCTGCTCCAACGCATGCGTGCAGAGCTCGAAGCAAGACTCGGTCGGCCGGCGACGCGGGCCGAACTGGCCGACGCGCTCGACATCCCGGAAGCCAAGGTTGCCGAGGTGATGCTGTTCGCGGTCGGACCGCTGTCGCTGTCCGAGCCGCTCGGTGAGGACTCGGCGGCCGAGTTGGGTGATCTGGTCGAAGACCACTCCCAGCCTTCACCCTGTGACGCGGCAATCCTGGCGTTGCTGCCGGCCGAGGTCGCCACGTTGCTCAGCGCTCTGGACGACCGGGAACAGTTGATCCTCTCGTTGCGGTACGGCTTGGATTGCGGTGAACCGCGCACGCTCGAGGAAGTCGGCAAACAGCTTCACCTCACTCGCGAACGCATCCGCCAGATCGAAGCCAAAGCGATGAGCAAGCTGCGCCACCCCGCCAACCCCAACGTTGCCCGGAGCCTCCTCGACGCATAGCGCGCCAACGCGCCCGGGGCGAGAAGGGGGCTGTCGAAACCGCGACACGCGAGGCACCGAGATCACGATCGAGCAGCACCGAGATCACGATGTGGAATCCGGAACCGGCACCTAATCTCGGGCCTCGGGGCCGCTAGCTCAACTGGCAGAGCATCGGGCTTTTAACCCGCAGGTTCAGGGTTCGAGTCCCTGGCGGCCCACAAGCGGCTGTAGCGCTTCCGGGTGTCGTGGTCACGGATTGGTCACAAATCGCGGGAGCACGCACACTGAGACCACCCCGTGCTGGCGCACACACCCGGGCCCGCGGCCGCCGGGCCTTCGTCGCGAACGGGACTAGCGCAGCGCGGTGGCGACGAACATGGCTTTCAGGTCCGCACCGAGCTTCTCGGTTACGGCAGCGATCTCGGCCCACAGTTTGTCGTCCTCGAGGTGAGTGATCCGGAGTTCGAAGAGGCCGGCGAGCACCCAGGGCGAGTTCGCGGTCGTTGAGCTCCCCGTTGTCGCCAATCTCCGCGGCCGGCATGCAACGCTGCGCGCCACCAGCGCTTCTGAAATGCTCTCGCTATCCAGAACCGGCGTGTGACCAGCGCGATGTCGCCGTCGGCACCCACGACCGACCGAGGACTGTGATGACGGACTCTGCAGTACCTGACCGCTTCCCTTCACCACTCCATGCGCTGCCGGCGTTCCAGCAACGGGTCAACCCGTTCGTGTTCCCGGAGCGCGGCATGGAGCCCGACGCGGCGTACGAGCTCCTCCACACCGCGCTCATGCTCGACGGCCGCCCAACGCTCAACCTGGCCTCGTTCGTGACCACGTGGATGGAGCCGCAAGCAGAGGCACTCATCCACGAGACACTGCACAAGAACCACATCGACCACGAGGAGTACCCGGCCGCGTCGTTGGTCGAGGAAGCGTGCGTCCACATGCTCGGGTCGCTCTTCCACGCACCCGACCCGGCCGAGGTCGTGGGAGTGGCCACCATCGGCTCGTCCGAGGCGATCATGCTCGGACTCCTCGCCCACAAGTGGGCCTGGCGCCTGCGGCGAGAGGCAGCCGGCGAAGACACCACCCGGCCCAACGTCGTGTTCGGGGCCGAGACGCACGTGGTCTGGGACAAGTTCGCGAAGTACTTCGACGTCGAGATGCGCAAGCTCCCGATGAAGCCCGACCGTTATGTGCTCTCCTCCGAGGATGTCGAGCCCCACGTCGACGAGAACACCATCGCGGTCGGCGCCGTGCTGGGCACGACCCATATCGGCGAGGCCGACCCGATCTCCGAGCTGAACGACCTGCTGGTGAAGGTCAAGCGCGAGAAGGGATGGGACATCCCGCTGCACGTCGACGGAGCGAGCGGTGGGTTCATCGCGCCCTTCGCCCATCCCGACTTCCTGTTCGACTTCCGCCTCGAGCAGGTGTGGTCGATCAACGCATCGGGACACAAGTACGGCCTCGTCTACCCGGGCGTTGGGTGGCTGATCTTCCGCGACCGCCTGAAGCTCCCCGAGGACCTGGTGTTCAGCGTCAACTATCTGGGCGGTGCGCAACCCACCTACACGTTCAACTTCTCCCGAGGCTCGGCGATGGTGCAGGCCCAGATGTACAACTTCCTCCGACTCGGGCGGGCGGGCTACGCCGAAGTCGTCGAGGGCATGCTGGCCAACGCCCGCTATCTGAACGAGCAGCTCGAAGGCAGCGGCAAGTTCGAGATCCTCAACCCCGGCCTCGCCGAACCGGTGGTGACGTTCACACTCAAGGGCGAGCCCGGGTTCGACGTGTATCACCTCTCGTCGCGCCTGCGGGAGAACGGCTGGATCGTGCCTGCCTACAGCCTCCCGCCCGACGCCGAGGACGTGCATCTCATGCGGATCGTCGTCCGTGTCGATCTGAGCCGACGGATGATCGACCTCTTGTTGCTCGACCTCCTCCAGGCGTGGGACGACCTCAGCCGCGAGAAGCCCCCGGCGCGAGTGGCACCCCGTCCCGATGTGTGGACGAACCCACAGAGCGCCGCCAGCCACAGCAAGCGGCGCACACAGCAAACCCGTTGAGTCGACCAGCCACAGCTCGTTTGCGCTCCCGACCTGAAGGTCCTTTCGAAGCTGATGCCTCTCCTGGTCGGTCCGCCAGGGGAACCTGTCGAGGCGTCATGATCGAGTTGTGGCTGATACCCGAGCGGCGGGGCAAGTAGGTCATGCCCGGTCTCCCGCGGACGCCGAGGCACTCGCGCGCTTCAACCAGCGAATGGCATTGCCACTGGTCGTCTCGGCTGTCGTCCCGCTGTTCTTGTTGCCCGGCGGGGCCTACCCGGTGCTCGCCGCGGTCGTGTTCATCGCGTCGTGGCTGGTGTTCCTCGTTGACCTCGTGGTTCATGAGCGACGACTCGTCCATTACCTCGGCACCTGGCTTGGGCGCTTCGACCTGGTGGTCGTCGTGCTCACCGCACCGTGGTTCCTCATCATTGGGACCGGCACCGGGAAGTTCGTAATCCTCATTCGGTTGGCGCGAGTCGCCCGGATCGTGATGGCCACGAGGGGAGCGCGCCGGTTGTTCGAGCGGCTCGGCGCCGTGGCCCTCGTCGCCGTTGGTGTGGTCATCGTGGGGGCGGCGGTGGGCTATCGTGCCGAACACGCGACGAACCCGGAGTTCAAGACGTTCGGCGACGCGCTCTGGTGGGCGGTCGTGACCTTGACCACGGTGGGGTACGGAGACGTCGTGCCCGAGACCACTGCGGGTCGCGTCGACGGAGTCATGATCATGATTGCGGGGGTCTCAGTGCTCGGCCTCCTCGCGGGTTCAATGGCAAGTTTCTTCGGTCTCGGCACACCTACGTCGGGCAGTCCACCAACTCGGGCTTCGGACGAAACCCAATCACGTGACGCGGTCGCGACCGAGGTCGCTGAACTCCGAACCCAGGTCGTGCGCCTCGTCGACGAAGTGGCGCGACTGGCTCCGCCGCACGACGGCACAACTGGCCAATCACCCCCACAAGTCCCGGACTGAGCTCGGACCCGACGAAGCGGCGAGAGCCCGAGCGCCGATCTGGTCCAGCTCCCAGACGCGGTCGGTGTCACGCCGTGGCCGCCCCAGGTTCCCCACTTCGCGCACCCGTATTCGACGGCGTACGCCCCACAGTCGATGGTCACGGGGCACCGAGCGCAGTAGCTCAGCGCGACCAGAGCCCCCTTCTGGCCATAGGGGTGGAACGTCTCGGCACCTCCGGGCGCGTTCCGACACGCGGCGAGGCGGCGTCAGCTCTTCGGTGCGGGTCGTAGAGCGCGACCATGCCAGCGTGCGGTTTCTACCGTTGCCCTGACTCCGTCAACAGGCCCCTGGCGTCTGCCGCCCAGCGCTTGACTGCAAGGCGTGCCATGTGAGCCGCTCTGCGTGTGCCCAGTTTTCGGGCGGGGCTTCTCCGCGCAATGGCGCCGAACGAGCCGCGATGGTTGGATAGCTCGCCAACCCGGCTCCAGCCGCGGAGAGCAGGCGAGAGGTGGATCATGGGCGATGGCCAAGATCTTCACTCACGTCCCTCATCCGCACATCGCTCGCCGCCTCGCGAAGGGTCCGCCCAAGGTCGAGGACCAGTTCTCGACCGTGGGTCCATTCGCCCGGTTCAACACGTTCCTCGCCCTCAAGATCACCGCAGGGGTCGGCACGATGTGGTGCGCGTACGCGTTCGCCGCGCTCGCCGTCGTCTCGCTCCCATCCGCCATCAACTCCCACGACGTCGTCACGATCGTCTCGTGGATCAGCCAGACCTTCCTGCAACTGGTCCTCCTGAGCATCATCATCGTCGGCCAGACCGTGCAGAGCGCCGCTGCCGACGCACGCGCGCAGGCCACCTACGAGGATGCCGACGCGGTTCTCCACACCGCCCTCGAGATCCAGGAGCACATGGAGGCTCAGGACCGACAGATCAGTCAGATCTTGGAGGAGGTGCAAGCCCTTCGATCGTGAGTCCCGCCAGTCGCGCCGACAGCCGGTTCCTACTTCGGTGGCGGAGGGCCCGGAACCCAGGGCACCTCGATGGAGATGGTGAAGCGACTGTGCGACGCACCCAATGATCCGGAGGACTCGATCGCGGCGGTGCACATCCACCAGTGGTTGGTGCTCTTCGAGAAGCGGCAACGGGCGGGACCCTGACCCGAGGTGTCGCCTGCGGGTCCGGGGGCGGCCCGCCGGAGCGAGCCACTACCGTGGGTGGCTCGCCGGAGCGACGCCTCGTTCGGGTCGGCCACGTACGGGTTCCGACCTTCCTGGGCCTTCCGCCTCTCCTCGATCAAGGAGAGTCGCGGTGTCCGATCCGCTCCCCGAGGATCACCCTTTCGAGATGGCGCGCCGCATCCGCCGCGAATCCCGACGCGCTCCGCCGCCGCGCCGCGGTGCTCCGGGCCGAGTCGGAGCAAACGCGGTGCGACATCGAGGTGCTGCGGTCGACCGCGCGCTATGACCGCGTGCGCGCCCGCGAAACGTCGTAGCGGCCGTCGCCCGTGCGGCATGATGTGTGCGGGCAAGGTCCCAGCCCGACCGAGGGAAGGAAGCGGTCGGCATGGCGCCTCGACAACGGGCGGAGCTACGGATGCTGCCGAGTTCCGACGCGCCCGCGCACGCGCGCCGCTGGGTGCGCGAGACGCTCGACGGCTCGGCGCTGTCCGAGCAGGCCGTCAACGACGCGGTCCTGATGATCGACGAGCTCGTCACCAACGCGGTCGTGCACGCCGGGACCTCCATCGTCGTCGTGCTCGAGCCGACCCCGTCGGGGTACCGCTGCGAGGTCGTCGACCAGGGCGTCGACGGTCCGCTGCCCCGCCTCGTCGCCGTGACCGCCGGTGCCGGCCGCGGCCTGCGGTTCGTCGAGTTCATGGCGACCGCGTGGGGCGTCGACCGATCCGAGCGCGACACCACGGTCTGGGTGGAGGTCACCGTCACGGAGTGAACCCGTCTCCGACGGTCGGGGTCGACCTCCCGGTGGCCCGGGCGCGCGAAGCTCCGGGTGCACACGCACGGTGTCTCCCGAAACCCGAGCTCCACCGGCGCCCGTTTCCGGCCCGGGTGCACGGGGCAGTCTGCAGACGGGTCCGCATCGACGCCAGGGGGTCCCTCTTGGACAGGGTCGAACTGGATCTGCCCGCGGCTCCCACTGCACCCCGGTTGGCACGCGCGGTGCTGCGGGGCACGCTCGAGCAGTGGCAGCTCGAGCCCTTGCTCGACGTCGCCGGCCTGCTCACCAGCGAGCTCGTGACGAACGTGGTTCGTCACGTCGGCGCGCCCATGACGTTACGCGTCTCACGCGCGACGTCGGCCCTGCGCATCGAGGTCGACGATCGCAGTGCGGAGTCGCCCGCGGTCCAGCCGGTCCGCCCGCTGTCGGAGCACGGCCGCGGCGTGTTCCTCGTCGACGCGATGGCGAGCAACTGGGGCAGCGAGCGCACCGCCGTGGGCAAGACGGTCTGGTTCGAGCTCGAGATCCCGAGCGCGGCGGCCGAGGCACGCGGCAGCTGACCGCGGCGGACCGGTCAGCCGTCGATCCAGTCCCCGAGACCGGTGAGCTCCAAGGTCCTCCGCACGAAGGTGCTGGGTCGTCGCAGCACGAGCTCGCCGTCGTCGGAGGCGAGGCGGTGCTGCTGCGCCACCAGCACCGCGATGCCGCTCGAGTCGAGGTACGTGACCTCGGCGAGGTGCACCACGACCCGGCCGGTGATCGGCTCGAGTGCCGCCCGGAGCTCGGGTGCGGTCGCCAGGTCGATCCGGGAGCTCTCCGCCACCCCCGAGGTCGGCCACGCCATCTCCATCCACGGCTGGATCCGCCATTGGGCCCGCACCGCGATGGCCCGGGTCCTCGTCGGTGTGGAATTGCGGCGCCTCGACGTCGACGAGATGCACGTCCTCCGGCAGCTCGCCGACCGGCGTGCCGTGGTCTGATCGCGGGCGGGCGACCGGCCTACGCTGCCCGGCCATGGACCAGGGCTGGACGATCGACATCGATGCCGCGGGCGACGCCGCGCTCACCGACGAGCACTACGACGACCGACTGGTCGAGTTCGAACAGGCGCTCGAGCCCTACGGCGGCGCGGTCGCCGGGAGCGATACGCACGACCGCTTCGGTGCCCGCTTCTCGTACGACACCGAGAGTGTGAACCCGATCCAGGTCCTCGAGGAGGCGCTCGACGTCTTTCACGACGCCGCGGTGGAGGCGGGGCTGCCGGCGTGGCAGGTGGTCCGCTGCGAGATCCTCACCTACGCCGAGGACGACGCCCGCGACGGCGGCTGACCTCCTGACCGCCCACCACCGAGGTTGCTGAGCAGTCGCTGAGAGCGGCTGAGAACCGGCGCCGCGCGTCCGTCGTTCAACGACCGATGGACACCAACCCGAACACCTTCAGGAACAGGCTCGTCGGCGTCGTCCTGGCGACGGTCGTGGCGTTCGGCGTCGTCGCCGGGGTCGCGGCCGGCGATGCCGGCGCCCAAGTGTCGTCGAAGTACGACGCCTCGATCGACTCGACCATCGCCGACATCCAGGCCTTCTGGACCTCGGCGATGCCCGACGTCTACGGGCAGCAGTACGACGCCATCCCGACCGACCGCGTCTACCCGTACTCGCAGGACAACCCGCCGCCGAACTGCGAGGACGGCGGCCAGACGAAGGCGCCGTACGAGGAGGTCGCGGGCAACGCCTTCTACTGCAGCAACGGCGACTTCGTCGCCTACGACGAGCAGGGCCTGCTGCCCAAGCTGCGCGAGAACTTCGGTGAGTTCGCGGTGGGCCTCGTCTTCGCCCACGAGCTCGGCCATGCGGTGCAGGCGCGGGTCGGGTACAACCCGCCGTCGACCGTCTACTTCGAGCAGCAGGCCGACTGCTTCGCCGGTGCCTGGGCGCAACACGTCGCCGACAGCGACGACTCGAACGTCCACCTCGCGCGCAGCGACCTCGACACCGCGCTCGCCGGCCTGCTCACCCTGAGCGACCCGTCGGGTATCGACGGTTCGCAGGACGGCGCGCACGGCAACGGCTTCGACCGGGTCAGCGCGTTCCAGGACGGGTACGAGGGTGGCGCGCAGGCGTGCGCCGAATACCAGAACAACCCGCCCTCCGTCACCGAGACCGGCTACACGAGCTACCAGGACCAGGCGACCGGGGGCAACCTTCCCCTCGACGAGATGACCGCCACGGTCACCACCAGCCTCGACCAGTACTGGGGCTCGCAGTCGTCGAAGCTCACCGCCCCGACCGTGACCGCCGGCCGCGTCGACGCCGCCGACGGGACTGACGGTGGCGTGCTCACCGACGGGGTCGTCTACGACCCGTCGACGAACAGCGTGCACTACGACGCGGCGACGCTGCAGAACGTGCACGACTCGATCGGTGACTTCGCCGGCGGCCTGCTGCTGGCGACCGCATGGTCGTCGGCGGTCGAGCACCAGCTCGGCGCGCCGCTCGGCACCGACACCGCCCGCCGCGGGGCCGAGTGCCTGGCCGGCGCCTGGGCGGCCGACAGCGCGTCGTCGCTGTCGCCCGGCGACCTCGACGAAGCGGTCACGGTGCTGGTCTCGGCGGGGCAGGGCGACGCCGACCGGGGCACCGCGTTCGACCGGGTGGCGGCGTTCCGGGACGGCTTCCGGCACGGGCCGTCCCAATGCGTGCAGTCGAGCTGACTCCTCTCCCCAGCTCGCTCGCGACTCCGGGGTGTGTGCAACGGCGCACACGCCCCGGAGTTCTCACGCTTCGCGCGCCTCGCCTCTAACCTCCCTCTTACCGGCTCCCCGTACAACCGGGGCGTGCACGAGCTTCCCGCGATCCGACCCGTCGACCGGGGGTGGAGCAACGACATGGCGTTCAGCCCGAGCGGGAAGCACGGACCCGCGGGCCGGGTGCTCGTGGCCGAGGACGACCGGAGCGTGCGCGACTCCCTCGTGCGGGCCCTCACCTTCGAGGGCTACGACGTCGTCACCGCCGGCGACGGTGCCGAGGCGCTCATGGCGGTGGTGGAGTCGCAGCCCGACGTGATCGTGCTCGACGTACTGATGCCGCACGTCGACGGCCTCACCGTGTGCCGTCGTCTGCGGGAGCGGGGCGATCGCACGCCCGTGCTCATGCTCACCGCCCGCCACGAGGTGAGCGACCGGGTGGCCGGGCTCGACGCCGGGGCCGACGATTACCTCGTGAAGCCGTTCGCACTCGACGAGCTGCTCGCGCGCCTGCGCGCGCTCCTGCGCCGCACGAGCATGTCGGGCAACGACGAGGTGCTCCGGGTGGGCGACCTCTCGCTCGATCCCGCGCGCCGTCAGGTCCGCCGCGGCGACCGATCGCTCGAGCTCACCAAGACCGAGTTCGACCTGCTGGAGCTGCTCCTCTACAACGCGGGCATCGTGCTCACCCGGGAGCAGATCTACGAGCGCATCTGGGGCTACGACTTCGAGACGTCGTCGAAGTCGCTCGACGTCTACATCAGCTACCTGCGTCGCAAGACCGAAGAGGCGGGCGAGTCGCGAGTGATCCACACCGTGCGGGGAGTCGGGTACACGGCCCGACCGTCGTGAGCCTGCGCAGCCGCCTCACCGTGATCGTGGCGGTGATCGTGGCGGTGGCAGTCGTCGGCGGCGCGTGGGCGGCGCAGGTGAGTGCGCGCAACGCGCTGCGCGACGAGACCGACAAGTTCCTGCACGATCGCGCCGCCGGCTTCGTGCAGCAGCCGCCGAACAATCTCGGCGGCGATTTCGGCGCGCCCCGCGGCGACGACCCTGACGATCACCACGGGCCCTACTTCGAGTTCGACGCCGTGCAGCAGACCATCGACCTCAACGGGAAGGTGACCAACAGCCTGCCCGGTCAGCCGTCGCTCCCGATCGACGCCCAGGACCGCGCCATCGCGGCGGCGAAGTCGCGCTCGCGGTACCGCGACGTCACCGTCGACGGCGAGGACTACCGCATGATCACCGTGTCGCTGCGCGACGGTGGCGCCGTGCAGATCGCCCGGCCCGTGTCGGAGACCCACGACGTCCTCGACGTGCTGCGCAACCGACTGGTGCTGATCGCGCTGGCCGGGGTCGCGCTGGCCGCGCTGGCGGCCTGGCTGGTGATGCGGCGCGCCACCCGGCCCATCGAGCGCCTCACCGAGACCGCCGAGCACATCGCCGCCACCCAGGACCTGGCCACGCCGATCCCGGTGCGTGGCGACGACGAGGTGGGCCGCCTCGCCGCCAGCTTCAACACGATGCTCATCGCGCTCGACACCTCGCGTGAGCAGCAACAGCGCCTCGTGGTCGACGCCAGCCACGAGCTCCGCACGCCACTCACCGCCGTCCGCACCAACATCGACTTCCTCGGCCACGCCACGACCCTCGACGCCGACCAGCGCGCGCAGCTCATCGCCGAGACCCGGCTCGAGCTCGACGAGCTCACGAACCTGGTGAGCGAGATGGTCGAGCTGGCGACCGACGTCCGGAGCCAGGAACCGGTCGAACCGGTGCCGCTGGCCGAGGTGGCCGACGACGTCGCGGCGCGGTTCCGGCGCCGGACCGGCCACGAGATCGTGCTCGACGCCGACGGTGCCGGCGTCGTCGAGGGTCGGCGGGCGATGCTCGACCGCGCGATCTCGAACCTGGTCGACAACGCGCTGAAGTTCAGCCCCGACGACGCGCCGGTGACGGTGACCGTGCGCGACACCACGCTGGAGGTCGCCGACCGCGGCCCCGGCATCGCGCCCGAGGACCGCGCGGGTGTTCGACCGCTTCTACCGGGCGACCAGCGCGCGCACGTTGCCGGGGTCCGGTCTCGGGTTGTCGATCGTCTCCCAGATCGCGACGCTCCACGGCGGCACGCTCGCGCTCGACGCACGTGACGGCGGCGGCACCGTCGCCCGCCTCGTGCTCCCGGCCGGCTGAGTTCTGGCGCGCTTCTCACCTCGGCCCAGGGAACCTCTTACCTGGGGTCGCCAGCGTGGGAACCGTCGACGACCCCGAGGAAAGGAAGCGCACCACCTCCCTGCATCATCTCCCACCCGATCCTGCCCCCCGCCGAGTGCCGGCGCCACCGACCCCTCCCGGTGGAGCCGGCACCGGCGCGCGGTGTGCGAGGCTGCGCCACATGCGATTCGTGGTCTACGGTGCCGGCGCCATCGGCGGGGTGGTGGGTGGCCGGCTGGCGCAACACGGGCACGACGTGGTGCTGATCGCGCGTGGCGACCACCACGACGCGATCCGCGACGGCGGCCTGCGGCTGGCGACCCCGGATGAGGAGACGGTGACGCTCTCGATACCGGTCGTGTCGCACCCGGCGGGCATCGACTTCCGCGACGACGACGTCGTGCTCCTCGCGATGAAGAGCCAGCACACCGGCAAGGCGCTCAGCGCGCTCGCCGCCACCGCGCCCGAGAGCATCGCGGTGGTGTCGGTGCAGAACGGCGTCGCCAACGAGCCGGCGGCGCTGCGCCTCTTCGAGGGGGTCTACGGCGTGTGCGTGGTGTGCCCCGCACTGCACCTCGAGCCCGGCGTGGTCGAGGCGCACGCGGCGCCGCTCACCGGCATCCTCGACATCGGCCGGTTCCCGCACGGGATCGACGCGCGGTCCGAGGCCATGGCGACGGCGTTCCGCGCGTCGACGTTCGAGTCGGTGGCGCGGCCCGACATCATGCGGTGGAAGTACGGCAAGCTCCTCAACAACCTCGGCAACGCGGTCGATGCGCTGTGCGGTCCCGACCCCGAGGCGCGGCTGCTGCAACGGCGGGCGTGGGAGGAGGGTGCGGAGTGCCTGGCGGCGGCGGGCCTCGACGCCGTCACCCCCGAGGAGGACGCCCACCGCCGCGGCGACCACTTCCAGTGGGGCGGGAGCGCGGCGCGATCGCGCCCGGGCGCCTCGTCGTGGCAGAGCCTGGCCCGCGGCACCGGCTCCATCGAGGCCGACTACCTCAACGGCGAGATCGTCCTGCTCGGCCGGATCCACGGCGTGCCGACCCCGGTGAACCTGCTGCTGCAGCAGGCCGCGGCCCGGGCGGCACGGGAAGGGCTGCGCCCCGGCAGCCTCCGGGTCGACGAGTTGATCCAGATGGTCGCCGCCGACGAATGACCTTCGACAAGGGCCGTGACGACCGCAGGAGGGGGACATGGACGAGGCCGCGACGATGAGCAGGGTCATCGCGCTGACGGGGCAGGTGGTCGACCGCATCGAGCCCGACCAGCTCGACAACCCGTCGCCGTGCACCGCGTGGACGGTGCGCGACGTGCTCAACCACATCACCGGCGGCGCGGAGATGTTCGCACTGTGCGTGCGCGACGGCTCGGTGCCCGACGAGAAGCTGGGCGAGCTCATGACCGGCGACAACCTCGGGAACGACTACAAGGGCGCGTTCCACCGCGCGGCCGACGCCGCCAACGAGTCGTTCACGATCCCCGGGGCGATGGAGCGCGTGGTGAAGCTGCCGTTCGGCGAGATGCCGGCCGGGATGGCGTTGAACATCGCGATCTTCGACGTCACCACGCACGCCTGGGATCTCGCCAAGGCCACCGGCCAGAGCACCGACCTCGACCCCGAGGTGGCGGGTATCGCCTACGAGGTGGCGCAGGCGATGCTGTCCGACGACCTGCGGAACTCGGGGATGTTCGGGCAGCCGGTCGCGGTGCCCGACGACGCGCCGGTGGCCGACCGTCTGGCCGGGCTCGCCGGTCGCACGCCGTAACCGACGGTCAGCGCAACAGCGCATCGGTGAGCGGGGTGGACGCGCGCCCGACTGCCTCGGCCACCGCCGGGTTCGTGACCGCGCCGCCCGCGGTGTTGACGCCCTTGGCCAGCTCCGGATCGCGCGCGGTCGCGTCGACGACCCCCTGGGTGGCGAGCGCGACGACGTACGACAGCGTCGCGTTGGTGAGCGCGTACGTCGACGTGTGCGGCACCGCGCCGGGGATGTTGCCGACGGCGTAGTGCAGGACACCGTCGACCTCGTACACCGGATCGGCGTGCGACGTCTCGTGGATGGTCTCGACGCAGCCGCCCTGGTCGATCGCGCAGTCGACGATCACCGCACCCTTCCGCATGGACGACACCATGGCGCGGGTGACCACGACCGGGGCGCGCCCGCCGGGCACGAGCACCGCGCCGATCACGAGATCGGCGTCGGCCACGGCCCGCTCCACGGCGAGCCGGTTGCTGGCCAGGGTCATGATCCGGCCCCGGTGGATCTGGTCGACCCAGCGCAGCCGGTCGAGGTTGCGGTCGAGCAGCAGCACCTCGGCCTCCATGCCCTGGGCGATCCACGCCGCGTTCCAGCCGACGTTGCCCGCGCCGAGCACCACGACCCGCGCGGGCCGGACCCCGGGCGCGCCGCCGAGCAGCACCCCCCGGCCGCCGTGCTCCCGCTCGAGGAAGTGCGAGCCCACTTGCGGCGCCATCCGGCCCGCGACCTCGCTCATCGGCGCCAGCAGGGGCAGCGCGCCCGTCTCGGCCTGCACCGTCTCGTACGCGATGCCGGTCACCTTCTTCTGCAGCAGGGCGTCGGCCACCACCGGGTACGCGGCCAGGTGGAGGTAGGTGAACAGCACGAGGCCCGGGCGGAGGAGATCGTGCTCCTCGACCTGCGGCTCCTTGACCTTCAACACGAGGTCGGCGCGGCCCCACACGTCGTCGGCCGTGGGCGCGACTTCCGCGCCGACGGCGCGGAAGTCGTCGTCGGAGATGGAGGACCCCGCGCCCGTGTCGCGTTCGATGACGACGGGCACGTCGTGCACGGTGAGCTCGTGCACACCGTCGGGGGTGATCGCGACGCGGTGCTCGCCTTCCTTGAGCTCGCGGGGCACGCCGACGACGAGGGGCTGGGTCATCTCGCCACCGGGACCGGCACCGTCGCGGTCGGGCCGGCATCGGGCGTCGACGTCCGCAGGCGCCTCACCGCGGCGCTGGCGAGCGCCACGATCGACACCGCCGCGAAGAGCAGGGTCACGCACGACACCAGCCACACCGCGAGGTCCGCGGCCCCGGTCGGCATGGGCCGCACCGCCTGGTAGGCGATGGTCAGGAGCGCCGACCACGCCAGCACCGTCCGGCTTACCCCGGCGCGGTACCGCCAGGCCGCGAGCGGGAGCGCCCACATGGCGTAGCTGGCGAGCACGTAGGTGCCGACGAGGAGGAAGCCCGCGATCGCGCCGAGGGCGACCAGCTCGGGGCTGGGATCGCCCAGCCGCGACAGCGAGAGCAGGGCGACCAACCCGACCACGCCCAGCACCGCGGCCGGGCCCATGGTGCCGATCATCGCGCCGCCTCGCTGCGCGCTGTGCACGCCCAGCAGGTGCTCGACCCCGTCGGTGCGCGTGAGCTGCCAGATCGAGACCCGGCTCATGCGGTTCGCCGCCTTCGTCACCGGCTCGAGCGCGCGCACGCCGCCGACGATCGCGTACGGAATGGCGAGGACCGCGGCCGCGGCGGCTCCGGCGGCGGCGGTGATGCGGGTGCCGTGGCGACGCCACGTCCACACCAGCAGCGCACCGAGCGCGACCACCACGCTGATCTTCACCAGCGCACCGAGCGCGACCACCGCGGCGGCCGCGGCCAGGCGGCGGCGGGTGGCGAGGAGGATACCGGCGAGCAGCGCGAGCCCGACGAGCGCGTCGTTGCGACCGGTGTTCACCACCTCGATGAGCACGACGGGGTTGCAGCCGACGAGCGCGACCACGACCGGGTCGCGCGTGCGCCGGTACAGGAGCAGCAACAGCGCGAGCACGCAGGCGGCGGCGAGCAGTTGGAACCCGAGCCGGTTCGCGAGGAGGTCGGTGCCGGCCACCGACGCGATGCCCGCCGACGCCGCGGTGAACGCGGGCCCGTAGAGCGACGGCGTGTGCCGCCACCCGCGGCCGACCTCCGTCAGGAGGGGGTCGTGCGGGTAGTCGGCCGGGGAGTGCGTGTACGGGCTGTCGCCGTAGTGGGCGACGATGCGGCCGTCCATCGCGTAGGAGTAGAGATCGTGCGACTCCGCGGGTGGGGCGGCGACCGCGATGGTGAGGAGGACGAGCGTCGCGGTGAGGACCATCGGCAAGGTGAGCGCGCGCCGCAGCACGGGGACGAGCACGACCGTGGCGAGGGCGGCGCAGGCCAGGCCGACGCCCGCGGCGCGTTCAGGCGACGAGACGCGGAAGCCGCTCACGAGGACGATCGCGGTCCCGACCACCGTGACCGTCAGGAGGGCGGCGGCCGCGAGGCCGTGCCGGCGCCTGCTCATCTCACGACGGTAGGCGGAGGCGCGCCGCGAGGACGCGCGGTTCGGTCAGCACGTCGAGGCCCTCGCGCTCGACGAGATACGCCCGGTTCCGTTCGGGCAACGGCTCGGCGGTGAAGCGGTTGAGCGCGACGACCACCGGGAAGTCGGCGAACGCGGCGACCGAGAGGCGCACGGCGTTGATCGTGCCGAGACCGGCGTCGCCGACCACCACCACGAGGTCGGGCGCGAGCTGGTGCGCGAGGTCGACGTTGTCGCCGTCGTCGCTGATGGGCGAACGCGGGCCGCCGACGCCCTCGACCAGCCCGACGTCGATGCCCTCGGGCCAGACGATCCCGCCGACGAGGTCGGCGGCGGTGAAGCCGGGTTCGCCGAGCTCGCGTGCTGCCATCGGCGGGGCCCAGGCGAGGGGATAGGTGCGGTGCGGCGAGCACACGGTGTCGGGGTCCTCGCCGGTGGCGGCGGCGAGCACCTCGGCGTCGGTGACCGCCCCGGGCTCGCCCGACTGCACCGGCTTGCGGACGGCGACGTGTGCACCCGCCACCCGCAGCTCGCGCGCGGTCGCCGCCGTCCACCACGTCTTCCCGACCTCGGTGGCCGTGCCGCTCACGAACACCAACGTGCGCGGTCGGGTCACGGGCCGTCCGGGAAGAGCTCGGCCAGCGCGGTCGCCAGCCGGTCGACCTGGTCGGTGCTGTGGGCGGCCGAGAGCGCCACCCGCAGCCGCGACGTTCCCGGCGGCACCGTCGGGGGGCGGATGGCGGTGACGAGCAGCCCCCGCCGGGCGAGGGCGTCGGCCGCCGCCAGCGCGCGCGCCTCGCCGCCGCACACGAACGGCACGATCGGCGACGGGTGCCCGGGCCGCAGTCGGTCGACGTTGGCGCGCAACCGTGCCACCAGCTCGACGCCCTCCGGGGAGCGGAGCACCCGCACCGCGGCCAGCGCGGCGGCGGTGTCGGCGGGCGTCGACGCGGTGGTGAAGATGTAGGAGCGGGCGCGATTCACGAGGAGATCGGTGAACCGCGCCGGGCCGGCGACGAACCCGCCGAGCGCGCCGAGGGTCTTCGACAACGTCCCGACCCGCAGGTGCGCGGTGCCCGCGAGGATCGTCTCGTCGACCGCGGGGCCGAGCACCGCGTGCGCCTCGTCGAGCACGAGCAGGGCGCCGTGGTGGGCGCACACCTCGGCGAGCTTGTCGACCGGCGCGACGTCGCCGTCCATCGAGAAGACGGTCTCGCTCACGACGATGGCCCGCGGCGTGGCGCGGGCGCGCAGCAGCTCGTCGACGTGGGCGGCGTCACCGTGGCGATAGACGGCGAGCGGTGCGCCCGACAGCCGCCGCCCGTCGATGAGCGAGGCGTGGTTGAGCTCGTCGGAGCACACCAGGGTGTCGGGGCCGGCGAAGGTGCCGAGCACGCCGAGGTTGGCGGCGAACCCGGTGCTGAAGAGGACCGCGGCGTCGGTCCCCTTCCAGGCCGCGAGCTCGATCTCGAGCTCGTCGTGCACCGGTCGGGAGCCGACGATGAGGCGCGCCGCGCCGGCGCCGGTGCCCCAGCGGTCGATGGCCGCGTGCGCGGCGGCGCGCACCGCGGGGTGCTGGGTGAGCCCGAGGTAGTCGTTCGACGCGAACGACACCAGCGCGTGCGGGTCGGACGGGTCGAACGCGCGGGGTGCCCGCCACTGACCGGCGGCGGCGATGCCCGCCGCCTCGCCGGCCGCCCAGTCGCTCCAGCCGTCGGCCCCGGTCGTCATGCGACGACCTCGTCGAGCGCCTCGGTGAGCGCGCGCACCATGCGGTGCAGCTCGGCCGACGTCACCGTCAGCGGTGGCATCAGCACCACCACGTCGCCGAGTGGCCGCAGCAGCACGCCGCGGTCGACCGCGCCCGCGCACACCCGCCGGCCCCATCGCATGCCCTCGTGCGGCGGTGCCAGCTCCACACCGCCCATGAGCCCGCACAGGCGCACGTCGGCGACCGCGGGATGCGGCGCGACGCGGTCATCGAGCAGGGCGCGCAGCTCGTCGGAGCGGGCGCGGACGGTGTGGAGCACCGACCACGCGTGGAGCAGCTCGAGGTGCCGGAGCGCCACCGCGGCCGCCAGCGCGTTCCCCGAGTAGGAGTGCCCGTGGTACAGCGTGCGCTCGGAGAGGTCG
Organism: uncultured Actinomycetes bacterium; assembly: GCA_963819475.1. Lineage (GTDB taxonomy): Bacteria > Actinomycetota > Acidimicrobiia > IMCC26256 > DASPTH01 > DASUAS01. The sequence continues at coordinate 30,145 of CAWFWE010000004.1, read as the reverse complement.
GGGCCGAGGAAGGCGTCGAACACCGTGCCCCGGGCCACGGTCGCCGACATCGGCAGGTAGCCGGCGGTGAGGCCCTTCCCCACGACGAGCAGGTCGGGTCGCAGGTCGCACTGCTCCGAGGCGAACAGCGTGCCGGTACGCCCGAAGCCGGTGGCGACCTCGTCGCAGATGAGGAGCACGTCGTGCTCGGTGCACGCCCGTCCGAGGGCGCGCAGCCCGTCGGGATCCGCGAGCAGCATGCCCGCCGCGCCCTGGACCAGCGGCTCGACGATCACCGCCGCGAGCTCGTGGGCGTGCGCGGCGACCATGGCGATTGCGGTGTCGAAGCATCCGGGGTCCCCGAACTGCGGCGCGCGCAGCACGGGAAAGCGCAGCGGGTCGAAGAGGTCCGTGCCGAAGGCGGCGTCGCCCACCGACAGCGCACCGATGGTGTCGCCGTGGTACGCGCCGCCGAAGGCGAGGAACTGCGTGCGGCCGGCAGCCCCGCGGTTCACCCAGTACTGGAACGCGATCTTCAGCGCCTGCTCGACCGCGGCGGCCCCGTCGGACGCGAAGAGGAAGTGCGGGTCGTCGACGGGGACGACACGCGCCAACGCCTCGGCCAGCTCCACCACCGCGACGTTGCCGTTGCCGAGCATCGTCGAGTGCGCGCCGCGCTCGAGCTGCTCGCGGACGGCGTCGTCGAGCTCGGGCACCGCGTGGCCCAGGGTGTTGACCCACAGCGAGGAGATGGCGTCGAGGTAGCGGCGGCCGTCGACGTCGATCAGCTCGTGGCCTTCACCCCGCTCGACGAGGACGGGCGCGTTCTCGGCGAACGCATCCATCTGCGTGAATCCGTGCCACACGACCGCGGCGTCGCGCGCCACCCACTCGTCGTGGCGGCCCATCCACTACTCCGCGACGGCGTCCGCCCCGAGGTCGCGCAGGGCGGCGCGGATCTTCCCCGCCGCGTCCTCGAGCGAGCCCTCGGGCGGGTTCGGGTCGGCGTGCGCGAACGACAGCTCCGACACCGAGTCGAACGGCACGACGTGGAGGTGGACGTGGGGGACCTCGTCGCCCACGATCAACATGCCGATCCGGCGCGCCGACAGCGCCGCCATCTGCGCCTTCCCGATGGTCTGCGAGACCTGGAAGAGGTGCGCGGCGAGCTCGGGGTCGAGGTCGATCCAGTGGTCGACCTCGGCGCGGGGCACCACCAGCGTGTGGCCCGGGTGCATCGGGTTGATCGACAGGAACGCCACGCACTGCGGGTCGCGCCACACGAAGACGCCGGGGATCTCGCCGTCGATGATGCGCGTGAACAGCGTCGGCATGCGGGCCAGGCTAGCGAGGGCCGGCCGGGCCGGGCCGGGTCAGCCGGGGCCGTCGACGGACTCCGCGGCCTCCACCACCGTCGGCCCGTGATGGTGCGGGAAGCGGTCGAGCCCCCCCGACTCCACCAGCCGCGCCGCGGCTCCGGCGGCCTGCTCGCGCGAGGCGAACTCGATGAGGATGTACACCTCGTTCGGGTCGTCGACGTTGCGCAGCACCTGGTGACCGACCGCGTCGCGACGGGCGCCGGGCACGTCCTGATCGAAGAGAGCCTTCCAGGTGTCGTAGTCGCCGACCTGGATGCGGGTCACGATGTACGCCATCGGTCGACGTTAGCGACGTCAGAGGAGACGGCGCGGCGCGGGATCGACCGCCTCAGTGGGGACCGGCGAGCAGCGAGTCGGCCTGCGCGCCGGCCCGCCGCGCGCCGGCGACGATCGACGCCAGCGCGAAGAGCGCTGCCGCGACCAGCACGATGGCACCGCCGGCCGCCAACGCCCACTGCCGGGCGGCGAACAGCCCCAGGACGGCCGACACCACGCCGACCGCGACCGCGCCGAGGAGCGTGCCTCGGAACGACCGGGCGAGGAGGCGGCTGGTCGCGACGGGGAGCACCATGAGCGCGGCGACGAGCAGGACCCCGACGATGCGCATCGCCATCACCACGGTCACCGCGGTCAACACCGCGAGCATAGCGTTGAGTGCCCGCGAGGGGATGCCGGCCACGCGCGCCGAGTCCTCGTCGAGCACGACCGCGAGCAGGGCCCGTCCGGTGAACCCGATGGCGACGACGATCACCGCGCCGAGCGCGATCACCGTCCACACGTCGTTGGCGGTGGCGGTGAGGATGGATCCGAAGAGGTACGGCTGCAGGTTCGTGTTGGTGGCGGAGCGGCTTGCCAGGACCACGCCCGCGGCGATGCCGCCGTAGAAGACCAACGCCAACGCGAGGTCGCCGGTCGCGCTGCCGCGGGCGCGGAGGAACTCGATCACGAGCGCGGCGATGATGGCGACGACCAGCGCGGTCCACGTGGGTGACGTGCCGAAGAGGAGGCTGGCCCCGATGCCCGCCACCGCGACGTGCCCGATGCCGTCGCCCATGAGCGACAGGCCCTTCTGCACGATGAACACGCCGATGAGCGGCGCCGCCGCGCCCACTACGACGCCGGCGATGAGTGCCAGCTGCATGTAGCTGCGGTCGAAGGGCCAAGGCAGCGCCCACGGCATCCCCGGCAGGCCTTCCATCAGCGCATCTCCATCAGTACTGGTCGATTCCGCTGCGGCGTCCCGGCCTCCGGCCACGCCTCCGCTGCATCTCCATCAGAATTGGTCGATTCCGCTGCGGCGTCCCGGCCTCCGGCCACGCCTCCGCTGCATCTCCATCAGAATTGGTCGATTCCGCTGCGGCGTCCCGGCCTCCGGCCACGCCTCCGCTGCATCTCCATCACACGAGCTCCTCGAGCCAGAGCGGGAGGTCGTCGCGGTGCACGCCGAGGCTCACGCCGGTCGCCGAGAGGTCGGACGGCGGGCCGTCGAACATCACCCGGCGCTTGAGCACGATCACGTGGTCGAGGTCGTCGGCCACGGCACCGAGCTCGTGCGAGACGAGCAGCACCGCGGTGTGGTGCTGCTGGACGAGGTGGACGAGCGAGTCGCGGAACAGGCGCTGCGACTCGACGTCGACGCCGGCGATGGGCTCGTCGAGCACGAGGAGCTCGGGGTCGGCCGAGAGGGCGCGCGCGATCAACGCCCGCTGCTGCTGACCACCCGACAGCTCGTGGAGCCGCTTGCGCCGGTGCTCGGTGAGCGCGACCGCCTGCAGCGCGTGGTCGACCGCGTCGCGGTCGGCGGCGCGGCGCCGACGCCACCACCCCTGCTTGGCGAGGCGCCCGGTGGCGACCACCTCCTCGACCGTCGCCGGCAGGTCGGGTGCGATGCGCGGGCGCTGAGGCACGTACCCCACCCGCCAGCGGTCGCGCAGGTCGTGCGGCGACGCCCCGAACATGGTGACCGCGCCGGCCCGGGGCGTCAGCAGCCCGAGCAGGATCCGCAGCAGCGTCGACTTCCCCGAGCCGTTGGGGCCCGCGAGCGCGGCGAACTCACCGGCGCGCACCTCGAGGCTCACCCGCTCGAGCACGAGCTCCGCCCCGTACGCGAACGACACGTCGCGCGCGGCCAGCACGACCGGACCGGGCGACGAAGCCGCCGCGTCGCCCTCGGGAACCGCGTCGGGAGAATTCGAGCATGATTCTCATTATGCCCGCTCGGTCGGGTGGGGTCACCCGGGGGAGCGAGAATGCCGGGATGGCCCACGATCACGGGCACCGCCGGACCCAGCACGCGGGTCACGATCACGGCGACGTGTTGCGCCGCACCGCCGCCCGCAACGTCGGGCGGCTCTGGGTCGCGCTCGGGCTCACCGTGACGTTCGTGGTGGTGGAGGCGGTCACCGCGTTCGTGGCGGGGTCCCTGGCCCTGCTCTCGGACGCCGCCCACATGCTCACCGACGGCGTGGCCATCGCCCTCGCCCTCGGCTCCATCGTGGTGGCGAACCGGGCCTCGCACGAGGGTTCCCGCACGTTCGGGCTGTTCCGGTTGGAGATCCTGGCGTCGCTCTTGAACGCGGTGCTGACCTTCGCGGTGGCGGGCTACGTGCTGGTGGAAGCGGCCCTGCGTCTGATCGACGGCGACAGCAGCATCGAGGCCGGCCCGATGCTCGTGGTCGCGGTGGCGGGCCTGGTGGTGAACCTCGTCGTGTTCTTCATGCTGCGCGAAGGCGCGCAGGACAGCCTCGCGGTGCGCGGCGCCTACGTCGACGCGATGGCCGACGCCGCCGGCTCGGTGGGCGTGATCGTCGCCGCGCTCGTGATCGCGATCACCGACTGGACGCCGATCGACCCGATCGTCGCCGCGGTGATCGGCATCTGGATCCTCCCGCGCGCCTGGAAGTTGGCGGCAAGCGCGATGCGAGTGCTGCTGCAGGTCGCGCCCGCGCACGTCGACCTCGACGGGATCCGTCGTGACCTTCTCGCGCTCCCCGGCGTGGTCGACGTGCACGATCTGCACGTCTGGACGCTCACGTCGGAGATGGACGTCGCCAGCGCGCACGTGATGATCGGGCCCGGGACCGACGCCCACGGCGTGCTCGACCAGGCGCGGGTCCTGCTGCTCGAGCACGAGATCGCCCACGCCACCATCCAGGTGGAACCCGACGACCACGCGGGGTGCGCCGAGCTCAACTGGTGACGCGCGCGCGCGGTCGCGGCGCCGGTGCCGCCGGCGTCGTCGGCCGCAACCGCAGCGCGGCGGCGAGCGCCAGGCCCGCGCCCAATCCGAGCGTCACCGCGACCAGGACGCGCGCCACCCAGGCGGGCAGCGTGCTCGGAATCTGCGAGTTCCCGAGCGTCGTGATGTCGGCCATGCCGCCAGCCACGAACAGGAAGATGGCCGCGACCAGCACGAGGGGGACCGCCGACTCCGCACCCTTGCGCCACATCCATCCGAGGCTGACCAGACCGAGCAGGATCCCGGCCAACGAGTACGCGCTCTCGCCCAGCTTGGTGCCGGTCGACGCGGTCGAGCCGCCCCACAGCCCGATCACGTGCACGATCTCGGCGACGGTGAGCAGCGCGAGCACCACCATGAACACGGTGCGCCACGAGCGCGTGCGGGCGAGGACGACGACGAGCGCCGCGAGCAGCACCGCACCGATCACCCACGGCCAGGGCGACGGCGGTGGTTGGTACACGATCTGCCCGCGCGCGACCACCGCCTCGCTGCCCACTCGTAGCGGGATGCGGAAGTTGTCGACGACGTGCCGCGTGCCGGGATCGCGCGCGACCTCGGGTGGGTCGTCGGTGCCCATGAAGTGCGCGCGGTGGTCGTGCCAGCGCGCGGTCGTACCGCTCGAGACGCGTTGCCATGCGGGGGGCGCCGACGCATCGGCGCTCGCCGGTGGCTTGCTGGTGATGGTGGTCGAGCGGTTCAGGTACGTCGCCGGCGAGCGGCGGTTCTCGAACACACCATCCGGCCCCACCCGCAGGTAGGGCTCGCCGTCGTAGCCCAGGACCACGACGTCCGTCCGGCCGTGATTGGTCAGCTCCACCTTGGTGCCGAGGTCGACGATCCGCAGATCGAGGCCCGGGACCTGCGGGGTCACACCGAGGAGCACGGTCTCGTAGTTGGTGGGCTTGAGGCCGCCGAGCCCGTGGGCGCCCGCGGGCGCCGCGCTCGCGAGGAGGAAGCCGCCGACGACCGCGGCGACGGTCGCGACGGCCCGCACGCCCCGCCGACCGCTCACCCGGTCTCCGACGCCCGCAGGGTCTCCACCAGCTGCTCGCGGGCCCGCGCCACCCGCGACCGGATGGTCCCGACCGGGACACCGCACGCCTCGGCCGCCTCCGCGTACGAGCAGCCGACGATCTGGGTGAGCACGAAGGCGACCCGCTGGTCGCGGGGCAGCTCGTCGACCAGCGCGCCGACCGCGTGGGCACCGCTGCCGTCGGCTGAGGTACCGGTCCTCGCACCACCCGCGACCCGCTCGGCCAGTCGGCGCCGGCGCACGGTGCGCCGGACGGCGTCGGCGCAGGCCCGGCGGGCGATCGAGAGCAGCCAGGTGCGGGCGCTCGAATCACCGCGGTAGCCCGGGAGCGCCCGCCACGCCCGGACGAAGGTGTCCTGGGTGACGTCGTCGGCCTCGTCCGGGCCGACGAGGTGGTGGGCGAGGCGCCAGACGTCGGCCTGGCTCGCCCGCACCGCCTGGCGGAGCGCGGTGCCGTCTCCGTCGCGTGCGGCGAGGAACAACCGCGTCAGCTCGTCCACCGCGACCGACGATACTGGCGGGAACCTCGCCATCCTCCGCGTCGACTACCTCGTATGACCTGTATGCAGATTCGCCACGCGATCTCGGCCCGGCTCGACGGCGAGGACGCCGGTCTGGACGACGCCACGGTCTACGCCCACCTCGCCACCTGCACCGACTGCCGCGGGTTCGCGCACGACGCCGAGGCCCTGCACCGCACCGTACGTCTCGCTCCCGCGCCCGCGATCCCCGACCTCACGCCCGGGATCCTCGCTGCCATCGGTGACGTGCCGGTCGCCGCCGACCGCTCGGCGCGTGCACCCTCCGACGACGCCAATCACGCCCTGCGCTGGATCCTCCTGGCCATCGCGGTGGCGCAGATCGCGGTGGCGATCCCGCCGTTGATCTTCGGGACCGACGCCGGGCTCCCCGTCCACACCGCCCGGCACATCGGCTCGTTCGACGTCGCGCTCGGCGTCGGCTTCCTCTACGCGGCGTGGAAGCCGTCACGCATCCCGGGGCTGCTGCCCGTGGTCGCCGCGCTGGTGGTGTGCCTGGTCGGCTCGTCGCTGCTCGACGTCGCGGCGGGGAACACCGCCGCGTTCGGCGAGGTGCAACACGTCCTCGACTTCGTGGGCCTCGCGGTCGTGTGGCTGCTCAGCCGGCCCGAGCCGCGACCGGTGCAGTTCGCCGCATGATCCGCCGACTCCTCGCGCTGGGCGCGCTCGTGGTCGCGCTCGTGGTCGTCGCGGCCGCGCCTGCGTCGGCCCACGCGACCCTCCTCACCACCGACCCGCAGAACGGTGGTGTGTACGACAAGCCGCCGAGCCAGGTGAAGCTGCGTTTCAGCGAACCGGTGGAGGTCTCGCTCGGCGGCATCCGGGTCTTCTCGTCCGACCGCGACCGTGTCGTCACCGGATCGCCCGAGCACCCCGGCGGCGCGCAGAGCGAGGTCGCGGTCTCGTTGCCCGACCTCGACGACGGCACGTACGTCGTCACCTGGCGGGTGATCTCCGCCGACTCCCACCCGGTCGAGGGTGCGTTCACGTTCCAGGTCGGAACCCAGGCGACGCTGAGCAAGAAGAACGCGCAGGGTGTCGCCAACTCGCTCCTGGCGAGCACGGGCGGCAGCAAGACCGTCGGCGTGGTGTACGGGATCGACCGGGCCGTGCTCTTCGGAGCGTTGGCCGTCCTCATCGGTGGCGCCGTCTTCCTGGTCGCGGTGTGGCCGCGCGGTCGTGACGACCGGCGCGCGGCCCGCGTCGTGTGGGGCGGCTGGATCGGCGTCGCGGTCACCACCGTGCTCGGCATCGCGCTCGAAGGGGTGTACGCCGCCGGGCTGCCGCTGAGCAAGGTGTTCGACCCGACCGTGTTCCGCGACGTCCTCGACACCCGCTACGGGAAGGTCGCGCTGGTGCGGCTGGCGCTGCTCGTGGTCGCGTTCCCGCTGCTGCGGCTGCTGCTGCACCGCCGGAACGATGGGCAGGAGCACCACCCCGTGCGCGCGTGGTGGATGGTCGCCGCCGGCCTCGTCGGCCTCGGCCTCGCGGTGACGCCCGGCCTCGGGGGTCACGCGGGCACGGGCATCCAGACCGGGCTCGCGATCCCGGCCGACATGGTGCACGTCGCCGCGATGGCGTGCTGGCTCGGCGGCCTCCTCGTGCTGTGTGTCGCGGTCCTCCCGAAGGGCGACGCCGACGAGCTGCGCGCCGTGCTGCCCCGCTACTCCGCGCTGGCGCTCGGCGCCATCGTGGCCCTGGTCGTGTCCGGCGGCTACCAGGCGTGGCGGCAGGTCGGGAGCATCGACGCGCTCAAGAACACCGACTACGGGCGCCTCCTGATCGCCAAGCTGGTCGTGTTCGCGGCGCTGATCGTGGCAGCCGCGTTCTCACGCGAGATCGTGAACCGCCGGTTCCGGGGCTACCTGCCCGACGACGGGGACGTCACCTTCGACGAATCCGTGATGGAGCCCCTGCCGGTCGCCGTGGGCGTGTCGTCCGGCGGTGGCGCGGCCGGCTCCGTGCCTGAGCGGCAGGGAAGGTTCGACGACGACGGCTACGACGGCGGCTGGGACGACGACACCACCGACGAGGAAGAGGTGCGCCGGCTGCGGCGGTCGGTCGCGGTCGAGGTCGTGATCGCGGCGGTGATCCTCTCCATCACTGCCCTGCTGGTGAACGCGGCGCCCGCCCGCTCGATCGAGACGCAGCCGGTGTCGCTGACGCTGAAATCGGGACAGGTGTGGGTGTACGTCGACATCGCGCCCGGCATCGCGGGACCGAACGACATGCACTTCACCGCGCTGCCGACCGGCGGCGGTCCCGCGACCATCGACGACATGACCGTGCAGTTGACGCGACCGGGTGAGGATCTCCCACCGTTCACCGTGCCGCTGCAGAAGCTCGGCAACGGGCACTACTACGCACCGCTGTACGACATCCCGTACCCCGGGAAGTGGCAGATGACCATCCGCGTGCAACTCGGCGCGACCAACGAGGCTGTGCTGGTGAGTCCCTTCAGCGTGCGCTGACGTGCCCGGCGTCAAGGTCACCACCAACTTCTTCCTCGTGCTCACCGTCGTGGCCGACGCGGTGGTCGTCGTCGCGCTGGTGCTCGCGGTCGCGGCGCTGGTGTCGCCCCGGGCACGGGCCGCGGTGGTGTCGTTCGCCACCGCGGTGGCCCCGCAGTCGGTGTTGCTCGCCTGGATCGTCGCCACGGCGACGACGCTGGGGAGCCTCTACTACTCCGAACATGCGGGGTTTCTGCCGTGCGAGCTGTGCTGGTACCAGCGCATCGTGATGTACCCGCTCGTCATCGTGCTCGGGGTCGCGTGGCTGCGACGCGACCTGCAGGTCTGGAAGACGTCGCTCGTGTTCGTGGTGATCGGCGCGCCGCTGTCGCTGTACCACTGGTTGGTCGAACGGGTGCCGGCGTTCGCCGAGAGCAGCTCGTGCTCGGTCACCGTGCCGTGCACCGCGCCGTATTTCGAGAAGCTGGGCTTCGTCACGCTGGCATGGATGGCGATGAGCAGCTTCCTCCTCATCGGGGTGCTGATGGTCTGCACGGTGGTCGGATCCCGCGCGTACCAGGCGGTGGAACCGGCCGATACGGTGGCCGCGTGAGCACCAAGGCCCAGCGCCGTGCGGAGTCGATCGCCCAGCGCAAGCGCGCCGCGGATACGGCTGCCGCCCGCCAGCGGCGCAACCGCCTCGCACTCTGGGGCGGACTGGCGGCCGTGGTCGTCCTCGCAATCATCGTCGCGGTGGTGGCGTCCGGCGGCGGAGACGACAGCTCGGCCAAGGCGACCGCCTCCGAGACCCACGCGGTCACGGTCGACGGCACGCCCCTCCCGGACTACGACTCCGCGAAGTCGCCCGACCCGGGCATCGGCAAGACCATCCCCACGCTGGAAGGCGTGTCGGTGCTGGACGGGAAACCGGTCACGGTGAAGCCGACCGGCAAGCCGCAAATGGTGCTGTTCGTCGCGCACTGGTGCCCGCACTGTCAGGCCGAGGTCCCGAAGCTCGTCGACCTGGCGAAGCAGGGCGTGTTCGACGGCGTCGACGTCACCGCCGTCGCCACCGGCACGACCTCCGCGTACCCGAACTACCCACCGTCGGCGTGGCTCGAGGACGTGAAGTGGCCGTTCCCGGTGCTGGCCGACAGCCCGGAGTTCACCGCCGCGACCGCCTACGGGCTGAGCGCCTATCCCTACTTCGTGCTGGTGAACCCCGACGGCACCGTCGCCGCCCGCGCCACCGGCGAGGTGCCGATCGACCAGATCAAGGCCAACGTCGAGGCGTTGAAGGCAGGCACGTCGGTCCCGCTCTCGTCGGGCGCCAGCAGCTCTGCGGGCTGAGACGCGGCGGCGGAGTCGAGCGGAGCGAGCGCAGCCGCTCGCCGAGGAGCGAACGGCTGCGAGCCGGGTATCCCGGCTCGCAGTGAGCGACTCAATTGCAGGAGGCGCAGACCCCGACGAGGTCGAGACGATGGTGCTGGGTGCGGAAGCCGGTGCTGCGTGTGATCGCGGCCGCGGCGGCGGCGACCGAACGCTCGAGGCCCGCCGACGCGGGGACGTCCTCCACCCGCCCGCAGGACGCGCAGATGAGGTGGTGGTGGTGTCCGGCGAGATCCTCGGCCAGCTCCCAGCGCGCGAACTCGTCGGCGCCGACGACGCGGTGCACGACCCCGGCGTCCTCCAGCACCACGAGGTTGCGGTACACCGAGCTCTGCGCGAGCCCGGGCCGGTCGTCGAGGATCTCGGGGATGGTGAGCGGACGCGGCGCGCCGATGAGCGTGTCGAGCAGTGACTGGCGGTTGGCGGTGAGTCGCTGACCGACGGCGTTGAGGCGGGCGGCGACGGTCTCGCGCACCTGCTCGACGGATGGGTCGGCGGTCGAGCCGGACATGGTTCCGAGCCTATCGGGCGGGCGCTACCGTCGAACCTTGGACCTGACCGATCGCTTCGCAGAGCTGCTCGCGCGCCCGGAGCCCGAGATCCCCATCGACGAAGCGGCGCTCCTCATCGCCGCGCACGCGCACCCCGCCCTCGATCTCGACGCCCGGCTCCAGCAGCTCGACGCGCTCGCGGAGTCGGCCGCCGGACTGTCGGCCGACGAGCTGGCGGCGTGGCTGTTCGTCGCCGAAGGGTTCACCGGCAACGAGTCCGACTACGCCGATCCGCGCAACTCCTACCTCGACGACGTGCTGGACCGGCACCTCGGGATCCCGATCACGCTGAGCGTCCTCATGCTGGAGGTCGGCCGGCGCGCCGGGCTGGAGTTGCACGGCGTGGGCATGCCCGGTCACTTCCTCGTGGGCGGCGGCGCCGGTGTGTGGTTCGACCCCTTCCACGAGGGCGCCCGGCTCGACCTCGCCGGCTGTGCCGAGCTGTTCGCCTCCACGTACAACGGCGCCCGGTTCCGGCCGCAGTTCCTCATGCCGGTCGGTGCGCGCGCCATCGTCGAGCGGATGCTCGGGAACCTGCAGCACACGCTGCTGCAGCGCGACCCGAACGCGGTCGTCTGGGTCACGCGCCTGCGGCTCCGCATCCCGGGCATCACCCTGAGCCAGCGGGGCGACCTCGCCGGGCTGTTGGGGCGGCTCGGGCAGTTCGCGGAGGCCGCGCGCGAGTTCGATGTGCTGGCGCGCCTCCTGCCCGGCGAGGGTGGCGAGAAGGCCGCCGCGGCTGCGGCGCGCCTCCGAGCGCGCGCGAATTGAGCGGCGCACTCGATAGGTTGGCGTGATGGCCAAACCGCTGCCGATGTTCCCGCTCGGCACGGTGCTCTTCCCGCACGCGGTGCTGCCGCTGCACATCTTCGAGGAGCGATACCGCGCGTTGGTCGAGGCGTGCCTCCGCGGCGACGGTCGCTTCGGCGTCGTGCTCATCGAACGCGGCTACGAAGTCGGTGGTGGCGACTCGCGCTTCGATGTCGGCACGGTCGCGCGCATCGTCGAGGCGGCGCGCACGCCCGACGGGCGCTACCTGCTCGCCACGATCGGCACCGAGCGCTTCCGCATCAAGCGGTGGCTCGACGACGATCCCTACCCGCGCGCGGAGGTCGACGTGATCGGCGAGCCCAAGCGCGTCCCCGACGACGCCGCCGCCCGGCAGAGCGACGTGCAGCGCCTGCTCGGTCGCGTGCTGGCCATGAGCGCGGAGCTCGGGGAGCGCGCCGCGCCGGTCGATTCCGCGCAGCTCGACGACGACCCGGTGCGCGCGTCGTTCGAGGCGGCCGCGGTGGCGCCCATCGGACCGCTCGACGCCCAGCGCCTGCTCGAGCTCGACGATCCCCGCCAGCGCTTCGACCAGCTCGAGGGACTGCTCGTCGACGCGGCCGAGGTGCTCGAGCTGCGCCTCGCAGGGGGCTGACTACCCTGGCGGGATGGAACCGGAGGAGGCCCGCGAACGGCTCGTCGCCGAGCAGCAGCGCGTCGAAGGACTGATCGGCGAACTCCGCTCGGAGCTCGGTGTGGGCGAGAACGAGGACATCTCCGAGCTCGCCGACTACGACCAGCATCCGGCCGACACCGCCACCGAGACGTTCGAGCGGGAGAAGGACCTCTCCATCCTGGAGCAGCTCGAGAACGAGCTCTCCGAGCTGCAGGCCGCGTTCGGCGCGCGTCGACGACGGCACCTACGGCGTCGACGAGGTCACCGGCGAGCCCATCGACCCCGACCGGCTCGACGCGATCCCCACCGCGCGCACGAACGTCGACACCGAGAGGTCCGCGCCCTGAGCGTGCGGGTCCGGCTGTTCGCCCAGGCCCGGGAGGCCGCCGGCCGGTCGCACGACGAGCGCGCCGCCGCCACCCTCGGGCAGCTGCTCGACGACCTGCGTACCGGCTACGGCGCGGAGTTCGCCGCCGTCCTCGACACGGCGCGGGTCTGGGTCAACGGCGACGAGCCGCTCGACGGCGACGCCACCGCCCTCCACGACGGTGACGAGGTCGCCGTCCTCCCACCCGTCAGCGGTGGTGTGTGAAGGGACCGAGTCAAGACGGGTCCGGTGCCACCGCGACGAGAGCGGCGACCATCTTGTAGGCCGCCTCGGCGGGGCCGAGCTCGTCGGGGCGCAGGAGGTTGGCCATGATCCGCAGCACCCACTCCATCAGCGGGCGCGACTGCATCCCGACCCGCGTGAGCTCGCGCATCACCGCCGGGTTGCCGATCGCCCGCACGAACGCGCGCGCCACCTTCCAATAGAGGCCGTACGCCGCCTCCAGCTCCCGTGGGTAGCGGGTGAGGGCGAGCCCGTCGCCGGTGGTGAGCGCGGCCGCGACCGCCCCCGCGGCCATGCGCCCGGTCTCGTACGCGAGCGAGATCCCCTCGCCGTTGAACGGGTTGACCGAGCCGGCGGCGTCGCCGACGACGAGCCACGTGGGCCCGATGTTCGGCGTGACCGATCCGCCGGTCGGGAGCTTGCCGCCGGTGGGCGCGCCGCACGACGTCTCCGGGGAGATGCCCCAGCGCGCCGGCGCGGTCTCGACGAACGCGTCCATCAGCACGCTGGTGTTGATCGACTTCCATCCCGAGAACGTGGACAACAAACCGACGCCGACGTTCACCGTGCCGTCGCCCACCGGGAAGATCCACCCGTACCCGGGCAGGTGGTTGCCGTCGCGGTCCCGCAGGTCGAGGTGGCTCTCGATCCACGGCTCGTCGTGGTACGGGCTGGTGAAGTAGCCGCGCACCGCCATGCCCAGGGGATAGTCGCGGTCGCGGGCCGTGCCCAGCGCCCGCCCGAAGCGGGAGTTGGCGCCGTCGGCGACGACGACGTAGCGGGCGCGCACCGGCTCCGTGGCACCGTCGCGCCGGACGACGGCACCGTGCACCATGCCGTCCTCGACCAGCGGCTCGACCGCCTCGGCCCCGGTCCAGACCGTGGCTCCGGCGCCGGCCGCCGCGCCCGCCACCATCTCGTCGAGATCGCGCCGGCGCACGACGTACCCGAAGTCGGGGAAGTCGGGGTGTCGGGGCCACTCGAGCTCGAGGGTGACGCCGTGGGCGATCGAGCGCAGCCCGTCGTAGCGCAGCGAGCCCGAGAGCTTGCCCGCGAGGCCCATGTCGTGGAGCTGGCGGACGGCGCGCGGCGTGAGCCCGTCGCCGCAGGTCTTCTCCCGCGGGAACTGCTTCTTCTCGACGATGAGGACCCGGTGCCCCGCGTCGGCGAGCCAGTACCCGGCTGCCGCCCCCGCGGGGCCGCCGCCGATCACCAGCACATCCCAGCGTTCGCGCACTTCATCCATGCTTGTGCGCTTGTGATCGCGGGCGGATCCTCACCCGGGCATCGTCGCGCGCCGAAGACCCGGTGCACCCATTGATCGGCACGACCCCACGATGAGCACCTGCCTCAGATAGCGTGATAGGAAACCGGCTGGCGTTCTCGCCGACGTCGTTTGCTTCGCGGAGGACAACGGGCCCGATGCCCAACTTGATCCCGGACTGGTTGCCCTGGATGCGGCCTGCAGGCCGGCTGATCATCGCCAGCCTGTTGCTGCTCATCCTCCTGGCCATCACCGTGTTCCTGATGAAGCGGCCGAAGCCGGACCGCCCGGCCACCTGGGCCGAGTGCGTCGTCGGCGCGGTCGGAGTCTTCGCCATGATGACCCTGGCGTACGCGGTGATCCCGCACGAGTGGATCACCTTCTCCGACAAGTACCTGCAGTGGGACACCACGGTGTTCGTGTTCCGGAACAACCAGAAGATGCTGTTCTTCCCGTGGAACTGGCCCTTCAACTTCGACAAGCACAACGTCCGCGACATCATCGCCGTGCTCATCTACGTCGTGTTCTTCGGGCTCAACCTCTATCTCTTCTCCGCCTGGCAGAAGCGCGGACAGGAGAAGCCGGAGGTGGAGGCGACCCCCAGGAAGTCGCGTTTCGGCCGACCGTTGCGGCGGCGCGCGCCGGTCTCGGCCGGCGCGAACGGGGGTGACGCCTGATGGCCCGCACCGACGCCAACCCGCCCATGCCCGACTTCGCCACCGACTACGAGCTGCAGGAGGTCGACCCGTCGTACCTCACCGCGTCGGTGAAGCCGAAGCAGTTCCTGCACATCGACCAGGCGGAGTGCATCCTCTGCGAGGGCTGCGTCGACATCTGCCCGTGGAAGTGCATCCACATGGTGTCGGTGAGCGCGATCAGCGACGCGGTCAACACCGAGCAGCCCGGTGAGGACCCGCGCGACCACGTCGCGTTCATCGTCGACGAGGACATCTGCACGCGGTGTGCGCTGTGCGTCGACCGCTGTCCCACCGGAGTGATCATCCTCGGCAAGCTCCAGCCCAACATCGCCGAAGGCGACCTCCACACCCGGACGAACCGTCACGGTTACTCGTACGGCGTTCGGTTCTGAGCCAAGGTTTTCGAGGAGACAGGTTCGTGGCCAACGGCAACGGCAGCAGCAACGGGAGCAACGGGCACCGCGGCGTCGGCGTCAAGGTCGGCGAGGCGCTCGAGAAGACCGACGAGAAGGTCCGCGGCTCACAGGCGTGGACCGCCATCTTCCGGCCCGGGTCGGTGTTCCGCCGCGGCTATACCGACAGCCCCCGCAACCGGTCCTACGTGATCATGAACAACGTGCTGTACCACCTTCACCCGGTGAAGGTGAAGCGGCACGCGGTGAAGGTGTCGTACACGCTCTGCCTCGGTGGTCTCTCCTTCTTCCTGTTCATCCTGCTCACTGTCACCGGCATCTTCCTGATGTTCTTCTACCGGCCGACGGCCGCCGCCGCGTGGCCGACCGTCCGCACGCTGGAGACCGCGGTCACGTTCGGTTCGATCGTGCGCAACATGCACCGATGGGCGGCGCACCTCATGGTGCTGACCGTCTTCCTGCACATGAGCCGCGTCTTCTACCACGGCGCCTACAAGGCGCCGCGCGAGTTCAACTGGGTGATCGGCGTGATCCTGCTCACGCTCACCCTGCTGCTCTCCTTCACCGGCTACCTGCTCCCGTGGGACCAGCTGGCGCTGTGGGCGGTGACGGTGGGCACCAACATGATGGGCTACACCCCGGTGTTCGGGAGCTCGGTCAAGTACGTGCTGCTCGGGTCCAAGGAGATCAGCAACGAGACCCTGCTGCGCTGGTACGTGCTCCACGTGCTGCTGTTGCCATTCGTCATCGTCATCTTCATGGCCGTCCACTTCTGGCGGGTCCGGAAGGATGGCGGCGTCTCCGGACCGCTGTAGAGGGGAGCTGAGCCGTGGTCGACATCCCCGAACACCTCCTCCAGCGGAGCAGGGAGCGCCGGAAGGCGCTCGGTCTCCCCGTGCCCGGCGAAGAGGGCGGCGAGGCCGAGGCACCCGCCGCCGACGCGCCGGCGGCCGACGCGCCAGAGGAGACCCCGGCTGCCGAGGTCCCGGCCGCGGCCGCGTCCGAGGTGACCGAGGACGCGACGACCGAGAGCGGCACCAAGATCCCCGCTCACCTGCTCGAGCGGGCCAAGCGCCGCCGGGCCGCCGCCGCGGGCGGTGGTGGCGGTGACGTCACTTCCACGCCCGGCACCGGCGCCGCCGCCGCAGCCACCGCGACCTTGCCGGCGCCGACCACCACGGGGCCCGGGGGTCACACCCAGCGGTTGCTCACGGTGGTCAAGTCGGGCTCGATCCAGCAGACCCGCGCCGAGGCCCAGGACAAGGTGCACACCTGGCCCCATCTGCTGGTGGTCGAGTTCGCCTCGATCCTGATCGTCACGGCTGCGCTCACGATCTTCTCCGCCGTGGTGAAGGCACCACTGCTCGGCCTCGCCGACTTCAACAAGACGCCCAACCCGTCGAAGGCCCCCTGGTACTTCCTCGGGCTCCAAGAGCTGCTCACCATGTTCCACCCGATGGTCGCCGGCGTGACCATCCCCGGCATGGGGCTCTTCCTGTTGATGGTTGCGCCCTTCGTCGACAAGAACCCGTCGAACAAGCCGAAGGACCGCAAGTTCGCCATCGTCATCTTCACGTTGTTCGTGATGATGTGGGCCGTCCTCGTCATCATCGGATCGTTCTTCCGGGGCCCCGGGTTCAACTTCATCATGCCCTGGAAGGACGGCATCTTCTTCGAGTTGTAGGGAGCACGCCGTGTGGATCGCCATCGCCATCGTCGCCGTGATCGCGCTCGCCGTGATCGGGCTGCTGGTGACGGCCCGCGCCCGGGCCTCCACCGGTCGCCTGAGTCGTGAGACCCGCAAGCGCGACCAGACCGCCGGCGGCTCGTCCGTCGCCGAGGCGGCCGCGCCCGCTGACGAGGCGGCCGTGGTGGAGGGCGCCGGCGAGGGCCGCGCCCGTGCCGACGAGGCGCGCCGTGCCATCGGGTCGGGCGGCTCCACCGTGCCCGAGCCCCGCGTGGCCGGGACGGCGGTGGTCTACGAGCCGGTCGACATCGAGGAGCTCGGCGTCACCCGGCGCCAGTTCTTCAACCGCTCGATCCTCGCCGGGTCGGGCCTCGGGCTCGGTGCGTTCGGCATCGCCGCTCTCGCCTTCCTCTGGCCGTCGGCCGGCGGCGGGTTCGGCGGCAAAGTGATCGTTGGGTCGGAGGCCGATGCCAAGGACGCCTTCGACAACAAGATCCCGTTCTACAACGCGGCCGCCAAGACCTACATCGTCGCCTATCCGAAGGATGACATCCCCAAGGCCAAGAAGATCCCCGCGTACACCGCGCCGATCATCGCCGGCATGGAGGCGGGCTACGTCGCGCTGTACCAGAAGTGCGTCCACCTGGGCTGTCGGGTCCCGTGGTGCGCGAGCTCGCAGTGGTTCGAGTGCCCCTGCCACGGCTCGAAGTACAACCGGGTCGGTGAGAAGCAGGGTGGCCCCGCCCCTCGCGGTCTCGATCGATTCGTGCTCACGGTGTCGGGCGGCAACATCATCGTCGACACCGGTCTCCTGGTCCTCGGCCCGCCCATCGGCACCAACACCACTGGGCAGAGCCCCGAAGGGGCGCCCTGTGTCTAGTGAGACGAAGCGGAGCCGTGCTCGGATGAGCGGGACGGCGCAGCGAAGTCGACCAGTGATGAAGCGCCAGACCGCGTACACCGCCTTCGGAGCGCCCACCGGATGAGCTCTCGCACCATCCTGATCATCGTCAACGCGGTGGCGATCGCGGCCGTGCTCGGCTTCATCGCGTACCGCGTGGTGAGCCTGCGGCGGAACGCCCACGAGCCGAGCCCCGAAAATCTCACGCCGTTCTTCGACGACGACGTCCTCGAGGGTGCGCACCTGGAGCGTGTGCTCGGCGTGTCGTTGATCGCGTTGATCGTCTCAGTGCTCGCGCTCCTCGGGTACTTCATCTGGGAGCCGTTCCGGGAGGCTTCGGCCAAGGACGGCTTCCACGAGCAGTCGGTCGAGCGAGGCGCGATCCTCTTCGCCAACGCACAGTCGAAGGAGTACGACAGCACGAAGTCGCTGCTGTGCGCGAACTGCCACGGCGTCGACGGTGGTGGTGGCGTCGCGTCGTTCGTGGTGAAGAGCGACGACCCGCGCTGCGACCCGAACCAGACCGTCGACGCCAAGCTCGCGGAGGAGCAGCCCTACTGCCTCCCGAAACAGGTCTCGTGGGCGGCACCGAGCCTGCAGCTCGCGGGCCTGCGGTACGACCGCAAGCAGCTCACGCAGATCGTCACGTACGGCAGACCGGGCACCCCCATGCCCGCGTGGGGGGTGGCCAGTGGGAAGGGCGCACTGCAACAGCAGAGCATCCAGGACCTCGTCAACTACGTGCTGACCCTGACCACCACACCCGACAAGGCGCAGGCCGCGGCGACCGCCGAGCTGAAGGACTGCACGCGCGCCGCGTGTGTCGGTCGCAAGCAGCTCTCGGACCCCGAGGTCCAAGCGGCGGCGGCCAAGTGGGTCGTCGACGCCCAGGCCCAGCTCGCCGCCGCGCGGGCGGAGGCGGCGGCGGCCAGCGTGAAGGACACCGCGACCTACGCGAAGCTCGTGCAGCAGAAGCAGGAGCAGGTCGCCGTGGCCGAGGCGTGGCAACGCTCGACGCGGTCGGCGTCAGACGGCGAGCTGCTGTTCATGAACAACTGCGCCCGCTGCCACACGCGCGGCTGGTCGTACTTCGACCCCACCAATCCCGAGACGAACCCGCCGCCGGGACCGATGGCCGGCGGTGCCTACGGCCCGAACCTCACCGGAGGTGACGAGAACAACCAGTTCCCGCCGCCCACCGGCGACTCGGAGCTATTCAGCTGGATCAGCATCGGCGTCGAGGCCAACCAGGGCTATGGCGTCCGCGGCATCTCGTCCGGCCGCATGCCACACTTCGGCGCGGTGCTCACCAAGGACCAGATCGAGGCGATCATGGCCTACGAGAGATCGCTCTAGGAGTCGCGTCGTGCTGTCTCTCCTGACCCTCGCCGCCGAGGCCTCCCCCAAGGGGATCTGGTACCCGGTCATCCTCGGCATCCTCGTCGTGGTGGCGGGCATCGTGCTGTTCTGCGGCTCGATCTACGTCCTCCTCGGCACCAACCTCGGCGCCCGCCTCGGGTTCCTGGTGGCGTTCACGTCGCTCGCCGGCTTCATGTGCATCCTCACCCTGTTGTGGTGTACCACCGCGTCGCCGCTCAACACGCTGAAGGGCCGCATCCCGCAATGGCGGGTGCAGGAGGTCGTGACCACACCGGCCAAGGCTCAGGCGAGCGACGTCCACGGCATCAACAAGAAGCAGAACGTCGCCGCCGCGACCGAAGCCGCCAACGTGAAGGCGGCGGTCGACGCTGCCCTCGTCACCAAGGTGTCGACGCCGACCGTCGAGTACACCCCCAACGACAACCGGTTCGCCAAGTTCCAGGACGTCACCAAGTACCAGATCCTGCAGACCTGGGAGATCGGTGGCAGCAGTCCGAAGTTCTGGAAGGGCCAGTTCACGCACACGCCCGAGTTCGCAGTCGCGCAGTTCTGTCAGGTGGAGGACACGACCGGTACGCAGCCGTTCGGGTTGCCGCCACTCCCACCGCAGTGCGACAACTCGGCCGGCGCGATCAAGGGATACGTGGTGCTCGAACGCGATCTCGGCTCGTTGCGGGTGCCCGCGTTCGTGGCGTTCGGCATCTCACTGATCCTCTTCGTCCTGGGCTTGCTCGCGCTGCACTGGCGGGAGAGGGACGAGATGGAGCTCGAGCAGGCCAAGGCCGGTCCTGTGGCGGTGCCCGCCCGGGACGAGTCCGAACTGACGAAGGTGTGACCATGCTGCGACGGATCCGTGCACTCGTCGGACTCGGGCTCGTCACCGTCGGCGCGCTGCTCGCGCTGGCGGTGCCGGCGGGAGCTCAGCAGATCGTCGACGCAGGCAAGGAGGGTGACGGCTCCGGCGGTCTCGCGTTCGTGCTCATGGTCGTGATGGTCGCCATCATCGGCGGTTCGCTGTTCTTCATGGACCACGTCCGCCGCAACCGCCTGCCCCAGGACGAGGATGCGCCTCAGTCGTGAGCGGCGGCGGCCTCGACCGTCCGGTCGATGAGGTCGTCGGTGTGGGCGAGTGAGACGAAGAGGGTCTCGTAGCCGCTGGGCGCGAGGAAGATGCCCCCGTCGAGCATGGCGTGGAAGAACCGCGCGTACGCCTGGTGGTCGGCCTGCTGCGCGTCTTCGTAATTGGTGACCGGGGCGGCGCGGAAGAAGATCCCGGTGAGCGTCACCACCTGCGTCACCTGCGCGTCGGGGAGCGCCTTGGCCAGACCGTCGGCGAAGCGGGTCGCCTTGGCGGCGAGGGTGGCGTAGGCGTCGTCGTCGAGCTCCCCCAGGACGGCGAGGCCGGCGGCGGTCGCGAGCGGGTTCCCGCTCAGGGTCCCCGCCTGGTACACGGGACCGAGCGGCGCCAGCTGGTCCATGAGATCGGCCCGGCCACCGAGCGCGGCGAGGGGGAGCCCGCCGCCCACGACCTTGCCGAACATCGACAGGTCGGGGGTGAGGTCGTAGCGGCCCTGCGTGCCGGCGGGCCCGAGCCGGAAGCCGGTGATGACCTCGTCGCAGATCAGCAGCGCGCCGGCGTCGCGGCAGCGCCGCCGCAGCCCGCCCAGGAAGCCGTCCGCGGGCGGCACCAGGCCCATGTTGGCGGCGACCGGCTCCACGATCGCCGCGGCCAGCTGCGCGCCGTAGCGGTCGAACGCCTCGTCGAGCGCGCCCTCGTCGTTGTAGGGCACGACGACGGTGTCGGCAACAGTGCCCTCGGTGACGCCGGCAGAGCCCGGGATGCCGAGGGTGGCGACGCCACTGCCCGCCGACACCAGCAGCGCGTCGACGTGGCCGTGGTAGCAGCCGGCGAACTTGAGGATCTTCGGCCGTCCGGTGGCGCCCCGGGCCAGCCGCACCGCGGTCATCGCCGCCTCGGTGCCCGACGAGACGAAGCGCACCTTGTCGACCGACGGCACCCGCGCCGCGATGGCCTCGGCGAGCTCGACCTCGCGCTCGGTGGGCGCGCCGTACGACGTGCCGGCGGCGGCGGCCCGTTGCACGGCGTCGACCACCGCCGGGTGGGCGTGGCCCAGGATCGACGCGCCCCACGACTGCACGTAGTCGACGTAGCGGCGACCGTCGGTGTCGATCAGGTACGGGCCCTCGGCGCCGGCCACGAAGAACGGCTCGCCGCCCACCGACGCGAACGACCGGACCGGTGAGTCGACGCCACCCGGGATGCGCGCCTGCGCGCGCGTGAACAGCGAGCTCACGAGAGACGTTCGGCGACGTCGCGCGCGAAGTACGTGAGCACGAAGTCGGCACCCGCCGCGCTTGATCGACGTCAGCACCTCGAGCGCGGCGGCGTCGCCGTCGATCCAACCGTGGTCGGCGGCCGCCTTCAACATCGCGTATTCGCCGCTCACGTGGTACGCCGCGACCGGCACGTCGAACGCGTCGCGCAGCGCCCGCACGACGTCGAGGTACGGGAGCGCCGGCTTCACCATCACCATGTCGGCGCCCTCGGCGACGTCGAGCGCGGTCTCGTCGAGCGCCTCGCGTGCGTTGGGTGGGTCCATCTGGTAGCCGCGCCGGTCGCCGAACTGCGGCGCGCACTCGGCGGCGTCGCGGAACGGGCCGTACAGTGCCGACGCGTACTTGGCCGCGTAGGCGAGGACGGCCGTGTCGTGGTGGGCGGATTCGTCGAGCGCGGCCCGGATCGCGCCGACCTGGCCGTCCATCATCCCCGACGGTGCGATCACGTCGGCACCCGCGCTCGCCTGCGCGATCGCGATCGACGCGTACCGCTCGAGGGTGGTGTCGTTGTCGACCTCGCCGGCGGCGGTGAGCAGGCCGCAGTGGCCGTGGTCGGTGTACTCGTCCAGGCAGTCGTCGGCCATCAGCACGAGCGAATCACCGACCTCGTCACGCAGGTTGCGCAGCGCGACCTGAACCACGCCGTCGGGGTCGTCGGCGCCGGAACCCCGGGCGTCCTTGGTGATCGGCACCCCGAAGAGGATCACCGCCGGCACACCCAGGTCGGCGAGCGCGTGCACCTCTTTCCGCAGGCTCTCGTGCGTGTGCTGGACGACGCCCGGCATCGACACGATCGGCTCCGGGGCGTCGAGGCCCTCCTTCACGAACAGCGGCGCGACCAGGTCGTCGACGGTGAGGCGGGCCTCGGCGACCAGCCGCCGGAGCGCAGGGGTGCGGCGCAACCGGCGCATCCGCCGTTCGGGGAACGTCACCCCTCGATGGTACCGCCCACCGTTTTGGCGTCGTTCGGGTGGGCTACGGCACGCCGGTGACGCCGAAGGCGGCGAGGAGGGTGCTCACCAGGCCGTCGATGGTGTGGTCGGTGGCTTCGGCGTCGACCCGCAGGCCGCGCCCGGCCGCGGTCTTGCTGGTCACGGGCCCGATCGACACGACGAGTGGTTGCGGGTCGGGGAGCGGATCGACGACGGCGCAGAAGTTCTCGACCGTCGACGACGACGTGAACGTGAGCGCGTCGACGTCGCCGGCCCGGACCCGGGCGACGACTCGCTCGTCAGGCACCGCCCGCACCGTGCGGTACACCCGCAGCACGTCGACCGAGTACCCGCGTTCGGCGAGGCCGTCGGGCAGCACGTCGCGTGCCTGCGCGGCCCGGGCGAGCAGCACCCGCGCCCCGCTCGCGGCGGGCCCGGGGAATGCGTCGAGGAGCGCCTCGGCGACGAAGCGCTCGGGGACGAGGTCGACGACGATGCCCCGCGTCGCCAGCTCGTGCGCGGTACCGGGACCGATGGCGGCGACCCGCACACCCCCGAGCGCGCGGGCGTCGAGCCCGGCGGGCGCGAGGCCGCGGTCGAAAAAGGCACGCACCCCGTTCACCGACGTGAACACGAGCCAGTCGTAGGCGTCGAGCGCGGGAACGGTGAAGTCGATCGGCGTGATCGCGATGGCGGGGAGCTCGATCACCTCGGCGCCCAGGTCCTCGAGCCGGGTCCGCAGCTCGCTCGCCTGCTCCCGTGCCCGCGTCACCACCACCGAGCGGCCGAACAGCGGTCGGGCCTCGAACCACGACAGGTCGAGCGCGGCCACGTCGCCGATGACGATCGCGCTCGGCGCCTGCACACCCGCGTCGGCGACGGTGGCGAGCGTGGCCCGGACGGTGTGCTGGTCGGGCCGGGTGCCGTTGCGCACCGCCGCCACGGGCGTGTCGGGCGCGCGCCCGCCGTCGATCAGACGCTGGGCGATCTCCCCCAGGCGCCCCGCCCCCATGAGGATCACGAGGGTGCCCCCGACCCGGGCCAGCGCCTCCCAGTCGACGTCGGTACGGTCCTTGGCGGGGTCCTCGTGCCCGGTGACGACGGTGAAGTGGGTCGAGACCCCGCGATGGGTCACGGGGATCCCGGCGTACGCGGCCGCGCCGATGGCGCTGGTGATGCCGGGCACCACCTCGAAGGCGATGCCGGCGGCTGCGAGTGCCTCGGCCTCCTCGCCGCCGCGCCCGAACACGAACGGGTCGCCACCCTTGAGCCGCACCACGCAGCCGGCCGTCCGCCCCCGGTCGACCAGGACCTGGTTGATCTGCTCCTGGGTGAGGTCGACCTGGCCCGGCGCCTTCCCGGCGGTGATCAGCTCGGCGCCCGCGGGCGCGAGGGCGAGGAGCGTGGACGACGCCAGGCGGTCGTACACCACCACGTCGGCGCGCTGCAGCAGCTCGGCGCCGCGCACGGTGACCAGGCCCGGATCACCGGGCCCGGCGCCGACGAGGTAGACGGTCACGGCGCCGTCACCATTGGGCGTTCGCTACTCGCCGGGATACCCGGCTCGCTCACGCTCACGCCGGACCCTCGTCGAGGAGGGAGCGGCCGCCGCGCGCCAGCAGCTCGGTAGCGACGCGCGTGCCCGCGGTCACCGGGCTGGCATCACGCGCGCTCGCGCGCAGCACAACGTGGCCGTCGGGCGCGGCCAGCAACGCCTCGATGACCACCGCGGTGCCGTCGAGGGTCGCGTGCGCGCCACACGGGAGGTCGCAGCCCCCGCCGAGGTGCGCGAGGTACGCGCGCTCGGCTCCGACCGCGGCGTGGGCGCGGGTGTCGTCGATCGCGTGCAACCGCTCGCGGGTCTCGGCGTCGTCGGTGCGGCACTCCACCGCGAGCGCACCCTGGCCCACCTGGGGCAGCATCACCGACGGCTCGAGGTACTCGGCGGCCGCGTCTTCACGGCCGAGGCGTACGAGCGCGGCGGCGGCCACCACGATGGCGTCGAACTCGCCGGCGCGGTCCAGCCGGGTGGGGATGTTGCCGCGCAGCTCGGCGAACGTGAGATCGGGTCGCAGGGCGGCGAGCTGCGCGCGGCGCCGCACCGACCCGGTGGCCACGCGCCCGCCGGCGGGCAGGGCGTCGAAGGTCGAGCCCACCAGCACGTCACGGGCATCGGCCCGCTCGGGAACGGCAGCGAGCACGATGCCCTCGGGACCGGGCGAGGCGGGGAGATCCTTGGCCGAGTGCACGGCGACGTCGGCGCGGCCCTCGAGCACGGCCTGCTGCACCTCCTTCACGAAGATGCCGGTCCCACCGACCGCGTGGATGGGCACGTCGGTCCGGACGTCGCCGCTCGTCGTGACGACCACGAGCTCCGCGTCGTCGCCGAGCAGCATCGCGACGCGGTTGGCCTGCCACCGGGCCAGCTCGCTGCCGCGCGTCGCCACGCGCAGCGGGCGGGGCATCAGTCGTCGGGGTCGGCGTCGGGTTCGGGGAGGCCGAACAGCTCGACGAGCGCGTCGGCGTAGAGCGCGCCGCGCGCGCTCCCGCCGCGTCCTTCATGCGGACGGTCGGCTCGTGCAGGAGCTTGTTGACGAGGCCGCGGGTCAGCTGCTCGACGGTGTCACGTGCCGCCGGGTCGAGTGCGTCGAGCTTGGCGCGGTGCCGTTCCAACTCGGCGGCGCGCACGCCGTCGGCGTGGGCGCGCAGCGAGGTGATGATGGGGACGGCCTCGCGAGCGGTGCGCTCGATCCGGTGGCGATCGAGCTCCTCGGCGATGATCTCGCGCACGTGCCCGATCTCCTGGCGCCGCTGCGCCAGTGACTGCTCGCCGAAGGCGCGGAGGTCGTCGATGTCGAGCAGGGTCACGCCGAACACCTCGCCCGCGCCGGGGTCGATGTTGCGTGGGACGCCGATGTCGACGACGAGCAGCGCCCGACCGGTGCGGGTCTGCATGACCGCTTCGATCGCGCTGCGTTCCACGAGCAGGTCCTGCGCGCCGGTGGACGCGAGCAGGACGTCGCAGGCGATGAGGGCGTCGGGGATCTCGTCGAGCGTGACGGCGCGACCGCCGACCCGCCTGGCCAGCTCCTCGGCGCGCGACGCGGTGCGGTTGGCGACGACGATCTCGCGCACGCCGGCCCCCGCCAGCGCGAGCGCCATCCCCTCGCCCATGGTCCCGGCACCGAGGACGAGCACCCGCCGGTCGTCGAGCGACCCCAGCCGGGTGGTGGCGAGCGCGACCGCCGCCGACGACACCGACACCGCGTGCCGGCCGATCGCGGTCTCGGTGCGAGCGCGCTTGCCCACTTCCACCGCGTGGCGGAACGTGCGCGAGAGCACCGGCCCGCTGGCCGACTCGTGCTCGGCTGTGTGCCACGCCTCCCGCACCTGGCCGAGGATCTCGCCCTCGCCGATGATCATCGAGTCGAGGCCGGCCGCCACCCCGAAGAGGTGCGCGACGGCCGCGTCGTCGTGGTACGTGTACAGCAGGTCGGAGAATTCGTCGGGGTCGACGCCCGACGAATCGGCGAGGAAGTCGCGGACCTCCTGCATCGCCGGGTGGAAGAGCGTGGCGTGGGCGTAGATCTCCGTGCGGTTGCACGTGGAGAGCAGCACGACCTCCGCGAGGTGCTCGGCCCCCGAGAGCGACTGGAGCGCCTTGGGCAGCCCGTCAGGGGCCACCGCCATGCGTTCGAGCAGGCCGACCGGCACCGTGCGGTGGTTGAGGCCGACTACGACCAGAGACATGCCCGGAGTATCTCCTTGGCTTCGTCCACGCGCCCGGCGCGGATCGCGTCGAGCATGCCGGAATCGATCGCTGACTGCCAATCGGGGTCTTCACTGGAACGCCCGGCGGCCCGCAGCTCTTCCCTGGCTTCGGACAACACGTCCAACAGTGTCGCGTACTCGGGCCCGAGCTCTTCACCCAATCGCCGCCGCAGCCACGCGGCCAGGGCGGGGCTGCGCCCGCCGGTGCCGATGGTGACCACGAGATCGCCTCGGCGAACGACCGACGTGAGGGTGAACGAGCAGTTCGCGGGGTCGTCGGCCGAGTTCACCCAGATCCTCCGGGCCTCGCCCGCCTCGAACACCGCGTGGTCGACCGTGGGCACGCCGGTGGCGGTGGTAGCGAGCCAGGCGTCGTCGAGGTCGGCGGGCTCGAACTCCCGCTCGGACACGACCAGCCGGCCGGCCTCGGCCCAGGAGCGCACCTCGTCGCCGACGTCGGGCGCGATCACGTGAACGTCGGCCCCTGCCGCGAGCAGGGCGTCGATCTTGCGGGCCGCGATGCGACCGGCCCCCACCACGATGCAGCGCCGGCCGGCGACGACGAGCTGGACGGGGTACCCGGTGATGGCCGGTCGGCCGACCGGCGGCTCGTCGCTCATCGTCCCGCGGGAGCGGTGGCCTCGCCGTTGCGCGACTCGGTCGAGCGCGTCGGCGCCGAGTCACGCCGTTGCTGGTAGAAGGACAGGATCTGGAGCTCGATCGCCAGGTCGACCTTGCGCAGCGACACGCCGGTTGGCGCGGTCACGACCGTCGGCGCGAAGTTCAGGATCGACGTGACGCCGGCGTCGACCAGGCGGTCGGCCACCTCCTGCGCCGCGTGCGCGGGCGTGGCGATGATGCCGATGGCCACGCCACGGCTGCGGGCGATGTCGGGCAGCTCGTCGAGCGACTCGATGGTGAGGTCGCCGACGGTCTGGCCCACCTTCTCGGGATCGGCGTCGACCACCGCCACGATGCGGTACCCCCGCGCGCCGAAGCCCCGGTAGTTCGCGAGCGCCTGCCCGAGGTTGCCGACCCCCACGATGGCGACGGGCCAGTCGTGGGTGAGGCCGAGCTCGCGGGAGATCTCGTGGAGGAGGTGCTCCACGTCGTACCCGACGCCGCGGGTGCCGTAGGAGCCCAGGTAGGAGAGGTCCTTGCGCACCTTGGCCGCGTTGACGCCCGCCAGCTCGGCCAGGCGCTCCGACGAGACCGTCCCGATCTCTTGATCAGCGGTCTCGAGCAGCGCCCGGTAGTAGAGCGGGAGGCGGACGACGGTCGCCTCGGGGATGCGGCGCACGTCGGGAATCGGAGCCTCCTCGTCGGCCGGCGCAGTCGAGGCCGGGGGCCTCGATGGCCAGCGTACCGACTTTGTGCACGTTTTCTCAAAGTGTCGGGTTGCCGTACGCTCGACGAGTGGTCGTGGGGTTGGCCTTCGTCGCGGTCGTGGTGTCGTCCTTGTTCGCCCAGGCCATGCTCGTCCGGTACACCGCCGGGCACCAGCCCCAGCACCGGGCCTGGGCCATCGCCCTGGCGATGTTCGCGTTGGCGTCGGCCGCGCTCGCCACCGGCGCCTCGACCGGTTGGGACAATGGCACCTTCCGGGTCTTCTACCTCTTGGGGGCGGTGGTCAACGTCCCGTGGCTGGCCATGGGCACGGTCTACCTCCTGGCCCGGGCGCGGACGGCCCGGCGGGTGCTGTGGGGGCTCGTGCTGTTCAGCGGCTTCGCCGCCGGAGTGCTCGTGAGCGCCCCGATGGAGACGGTGCACGGCACCGCCATCCCGGTCGGGAAGGACGTGTTCGGCGCGTTGCCGCGCATCCTGGCCGCCGTGGGCAGCGGCGTGGCCGCGGTGGTGATCATCGCCGGCGCGCTGGTCTCCGCGGTGCGCTTCGCCCGGAACCCGCAGCTGCCCGACCACGGGCGGCTCGCGGGCGCCAACGCCCTGATCGCGCTGGGCACGCTGGTGTTGTCGAGCGGCGGCCTGGTCCAGGGCGTGGTCGGGCACGACGAGGCGTTCGCGCTCACCCTGGCGGTGGGCATCACCGTGGTGTACGCCGGATTCGTCCTCGCCAGCGGCCGGGTCCGCGGCCGGGCGCCGGATCCCGACGGGGACGAGCTTCATGAAGCGGCAAAATCCCACGGAGAGTGAGCTTTTAACTCAAGCTTCCTCGGGGCTCCGTCGATCCTGGGTGCACGAGCGTCCCCCGGGGGGAAGCTCGATGGCTCCCGGTGTGCGAGTGCAGGTGGCGTGGAGATCGGCTCGCCGATGTCCACGAAGCCTCCCAGCCCGCCCCAAGCCCGCCTGCATTCGCAGCCGGGAGCCTCTGTCATTCGCTCGCTCACTGCGAGGCGGGATACCCGCCTCGCGGGCGTTCGCTCGCTGGCGAGCTGCTGCGCTCCCTCCGGTCGCTTCGCAGCCGCGCGACGTCGTGGACCACGTCGTCGGTGAACACCTCGTGCAGGGGTCGAGTGCACCGGTGTCCGGCGGGAACGGACATCCCGCCCGGTCCCGGGCCCGTTTCGCCGGTCCGATTCGCGGGCAACAGGGGCTTGACTCTCCCCTGACTGGAGGCCGCAGGCTGGCCTCGTGACACTGACACCACTGTTGCGGATCGGACCCATCTCGAGAGCCTCGTCGCTCTCGGTCACGACGCTCCGCCGAGCACTCGTCGGCCCCGGCGCCACCGACGAAACCGACGAGTGGCGCACCGAGATCGTGTGGCCACTCCGAACAGGAGGCGAACGATGATGCCAACCAGCCCCATGATCCTCCCGACCCTGCGCCCGGATGCGGAGCTCGACCGGCGCGGCGGCCGCACCGTCGCGGGCGACCGGGACTCGACCTCGCACCTCTCGATCGGTGACCGACCAACCGTGGTGATCGTGCAGGGCGGGCTGGCGCGGGGCGCCCACGCGGCCCATTGCGCCCGCGCCCTGGCCGACTCGTACCGCGTCGTCGTCATGGATCGGCGCAACGCGGAGATCCGCGGACGGGCCGACCAGGTCGGAGTCGACGTGGAGACCGACGACGTGCGCGGGTTCGTGCCGTCATGAGCGCCACCGTCGAACGCGCGGAGCAGTTCCACCGGTTGCACCACGGCGCCGAGCCGCTCCGGTTGGTGAACGTGTGGGACCTGTGGACCGCGCGCGTCGCCGCACTCGCCGGCGCGCCCGCGCTGGGCACCAGCAGCTTCGCGATCGCGCTGGCGCACGGTGTGCCCGACGGCGAGCACGTGCCGTGGCACGTCGTCCGCGAGACCGTTGGCGCGATCGTCGACGCGGTCGAGGTGCCGGTGACGGTCGACGTCGAAGCGGGGCGCGGCGCGGATCCCGGCGCGGTGGCGACCACGGTCGCGGACGTCCTCGCTGCCGGCGCGGTCGGGGTGAACCTCGAGGACTCCCGCCCCGACGTCCCGGGCGCGCTGCACCCTGTGGACGATCAGTGCGCGCGCCTCGCGGCGGCGTGGCACGCGGCCGAAGCGGCAGGAGTGCCGATGTTCCTGAACGCACGCTGCGACGTGTACTTCGGCGCCGACGTCGCCGCGGAGGCACGCCTCGACGCCGCGCTCCGGCGCGCCGAGAGTTACGTCGCGGCCGGCGCCGACGGCGTGTTCCTCCCCGGCCTCGTCGACGCCGACGAGCTGCGCGTGGTGACGGCGGAGCTCGACGCTCCCGTGAACGTGATGCTCTGGCCGGGGCTGCCCCCGACTTCGGTCCTGCGCGCCGCGGGCGTGCGCCGCATCAGCCAGGGCGGCTCGTCCTTCCTGGGCGCGGTCGCGCACCTGGTGCGGACGACCGAGGCCTACCTGGCCGACCCGTCCCCGGAAGTTCCCGACGCCGACGCGCTCCTGCCCGCCTTGGGCCTGATCGGCGAGCTGGCGGGTGCCACCGGGTGACGACCGGCCGGCGGGTCCCCGGGGTTGACCCTGGGCGTCCTCGTCGTCACCGCCACGGTGTCGGTGGTGGGGCTCCTCGACCACTCCCGTCCTGCACCACCTCGAGCGGCGTGCCCACGAGCTCGGCGACGGCGAGCCTTGGCGCCTGCTCACGCCGCTCCTCGTGCACAGCTCGTGGCTGTCGTTCCTCGCCAACCTGGTGCTGCTCGCCCTGGTCGGGGAGCTGGT
>CAWFWE010000003.1:0-492271 GCA_963819475.1 uncultured Actinomycetes bacterium | reverse complement strand
CGTCCAGTTGCCTGCAGGTAACCCGCTCAGCACTACTGACCCGGTTGCTACCGTACAGGTGGGCTGCGTGATCGCTCCCACGGACAGGGGCCGTCGGTGTCGGTGGCTGTGCATCGATCACTACATTGGCTGATGCAGGCGAGGTACATCCCGCTGCACTCGTGACTGTAAAGTTGTAGGTGCCTGTTGCAAGTCCGTTTATCGTTGTGGTGGCTGTATTGCCTGTGATGTTACCGGGGTTGATCGTCCAGTTGCCTGCAGGTAACCCGCTCAGCACTACTGACCCGGTTGCTACCGTACAGGTGGGTTGCGTGATCGCTCCCACTACAGGGG
This sequence comes from uncultured Actinomycetes bacterium, assembly GCA_963819475.1. GTDB lineage: Bacteria > Actinomycetota > Acidimicrobiia > IMCC26256 > DASPTH01 > DASUAS01. Next base: position 491,938 of record CAWFWE010000003.1, on the reverse strand, counting down.
CCGTCGGTGTCGGCGGCTGTGCATTGATCACTACATTGGCCGATGCAGGCGAAGTACATCCCGCTGCATTGCTGACTGTAAATGTATAGGTACCCGGTGCAAGATTGTTTACTGTGGTTGTTGCTCCCGTTCCGTTTGTTGTCACTGCACCAGGGTTCATCGTCAGTGTCCAGTTGCCTGCAGGTAATCCGCTCAGCACTACTGACCCGGTTGCTACCGTACAGGTGGGCTGCGTGATCGCTCCCACTACAGGGGCCGTCGGTGTCGGCGGCTGGGCATTGATCACTACATTGGCTGATGCAGGCGAGGTACATCCTGCTGCACTCGTGACTGTAAAGTTGTAGGTGCCTGTTGCAAGTCCGTTTATCGTTGTGGTGGCTGTATTGCCTGTGATGTTACCGGGGTTGATCGTCCAGTTGCCTGCAGGTAACCCGCTCAGCACTACTGACCCGGTTGCTACCGTACAGGTGGGCTGCGTGATCGCTCCCACTACAGGGGCCGTCGGTGTCGGTGGCTGGGCATTGATCACTACATTGGCTGATGCAGGTGAAGTACATCCTGCTGCACTCGTGACTGTAAAGTTGTAGGTGCCTGTTGCAAGTCCGTTTATCGTTGTGGTGGCTGTATTGCCTGTGATGTTACCGGGGTTGATCGTCCAGTTGCCTGCAGGTAACCCGCTCAGCACTACTGACCCGGTTGCTACCGTACAGGTGGGTTGTGTGATCGCTCCCACTACAGGGGCCGTCGGTGTCGGTGGCTGTGCATTGATCACTACATTGGCCGATGCAGGCGAAGTACATCCCGCTGCATTGGTCACCGTGTAATTATATGTTCCGGGTGCCAGGTTATTTATCGTTGTGGTGGCTGTATTGCCTGTGATGTTACCGGGGTTGATCGTCCAGTTGCCTGCAGGTAACCCGCTCAGCACTACTGACCCGGTTGCTACCGTACAGGTGGGCTGCGTGATCGCTCCCACTACAGGGGCCGTCGGTGTCGGTGGCTGTGCATCGATCACTACATTGGCTGATGCAGGCGAGGTACATCCTGCTGCACTCGTGACTGTAAAGTTGTAGGTGCCTGTTGCAAGTCCGTTTATCGTTGTTGTGGCTGTATTGCCTGTGATGTTACCGGGGTTGATCGTCCAGTTGCCTGCAGGTAACCCGCTCAGCACTACTGACCCGGTTGCTACCGTACAGGTGGGTTGCGTGATCGCTCCCACTACAGGGGCCGTCGGTGTCGGTGGCTGTGCATTGATCACTACATTGGCCGATGCAGGTGAAGTACATCCCGCTGCATTGCTGACTGTAAATGTATAGGTACCCGGTGCAAGATTGTTTACTGTGGTTGTTGCTCCCGTTCCGTTTGTTGTCACTGCACCAGGGTTCATCGTCAGTGTCCAGTTGCCTGCAGGTAATCCGCTCAGCACTACTGACCCGGTTGCCACCGTACAGGTGGGCTGCGTGATCGCTCCCACTACAGGGGCCGTCGGTGTCGGCGGCTGTGCATTGATCACTACATTGGCTGATGCAGGCGAGGTACATCCTGCTGCACTCGTGACTGTAAAGTTGTAGGTGCCTGTTGCAAGTCCGTTTATCGTTGTGGTGGCTGTATTGCCTGTGATGTTACCGGGGTTGATCGTCCAGTTGCCTGCAGGTAACCCGCTCAGCACTACTGACCCGGTTGCCACCGTACAGGTGGGTTGTGTGATCGCTCCCACTACAGGGGCCGTCGGTGTCGGCGGCTGTGCATTGATCACTACATTGGCTGATGCAGGTGAAGTACATCCTGCTGCACTCGTGACTGTAAAGTTGTAGGTGCCTGTTGCAAGTCCGTTTATCGTTGTGGTGGCTGTATTGCCTGTGATGTTACCGGGGTTGATCGTCCAGTTGCCTGCAGGTAACCCGCTCAGCACTACTGACCCGGTTGCTACCGTACAGGTGGGTTGTGTGATCGCTCCCACTACAGGGGCCGTCGGTGTCGGTGGCTGTGCATTGATCACTACATTGGCCGATGCAGGTGAAGTACATCCTGCTGCATTGGTCACCGTGTAATTATAGGTTCCCGGTGCAAGATTATTTATCGTTGTGGTGGCTGTATTGCCTGTGATGTTACCGGGGTTGATCGTCCAGTTGCCTGCAGGTAACCCGCTCAGCACTACTGACCCGGTTGCCACCGTACAGGTGGGCTGCGTGATCGCTCCCACTACAGGGGCCGTCGGTGTCGGTGGCTGTGCATCGATCACTACATTGGCTGATGCAGGCGAGGTACATCCTGCTGCACTCGTGACTGTAAAGTTGTAGGTGCCTGTTGCAAGTCCGTTTATCGTTGTTGTGGCTGTATTGCCTGTGATGTTACCGGGGTTGATCGTCCAGTTGCCTGCAGGTAACCCGCTCAGCACTACTGACCCGGTTGCTACCGTACAGGTGGGTTGCGTGATCGCTCCCACTACAGGGGCCGTCGGTGTCGGTGGCTGTGCATTGATCACTACATTGGCCGATGCAGGTGAAGTACATCCCGCTGCATTGCTGACTGTAAATGTATAGGTACCCGGTGCAAGATTGTTTACTGTGGTTGTTGCTCCCGTTCCGTTTGTTGTCACTGCACCAGGGTTCATCGTCAGTGTCCAGTTGCCTGCAGGTAATCCGCTCAGCACTACTGACCCGGTTGCTACCGTACAGGTGGGTTGTGTGATCGCTCCCACTACAGGGGCCGTCGGTGTCGGTGGCTGTGCATTGATCACTACATTGGCTGATGCAGGTGAAGTACATCCTGCCGCACTCGTGACTGTAAAGTTGTAGGTGCCTGTTGTAAGTCCGTTTATCGTTGTGGTGGCAGTATTGCCTGTGATGTTACCGGGGTTGATCGTCCAGTTGCCTGCAGGTAACCCGCTCAGCACTACTGACCCGGTTGCCACCGTACAGGTGGGTTGCGTGATCGCTCCCACTACAGGGGCCGTCGGTGGTGCCGGGGGTGCATTAATTATAACATTAGCCGAAGGCAGAGACGTACATAATGTTGCAGTGCCAACGGTAAAAGTATAAGTTCCGGGTGCGAGATTATTTATAGTAGTGGAACTTCCCGTTCCGTTTGTGATCACTCCACCAGGATTCATCGTCAGTGTCCAGTTACCTGCAGGAAGATTATTCAGTATTACGGATCCTGTTGCTACCGTACAGGTAGGCTGCGTGATCGGACCCACGGTTGGAGCCGGCGCTGCCAATGGAGCCGTACTAATAGACGCAACAGTAAGCGGCGATATACATCCGCTTCCATTCTTTACAGTCACATTATAGCTATTGCCTGCCGTCAAACCGGTAAAAACACCTGTTGTGTTTGTATAGTTAACTCCATCTATACTATAGCTGATGCCGGCTCCCGGCGCAGGAGCACTTACTGTTATAGTCCCCGTTGAAACAGTACAGGTAGGTTGTGTGACCGTAACGGTAGGAGCAGCCGGCAACGGGTTGACCGTAATAGTCACATTGCCATTAGTTAGCGTACTCGTGCAAAGAGATGTAGTATTGGTTGCGATCACAGAGTAAGAACCAGCCGCTGTTTGCAAACCGAAACTTATTGCCGAACCAGTTCCGGCAACAGTCGATCCAATTGGATTTCCATTTACTCTTAGCTGGTAGCTGACTCCAACTTGTGATCCACTTAAGCCAACAACAAGACCAGTACCACCTGCACAGAAACTACCTCCTCCAGTAAGGTTAAATGTTGTGTTTGGAACCGCACCAATAGTTATAGTTACACTTCCAGTCATGTTTGCCGGACAAGCAGGAGAGCCACCCCCTGTAGCAACAACTGTATATGTTCCGTTCAATTGATTACCAAAACTTATGGCAGACCCTGTACCAGTAACAGGAGCACCCTGGGCTACTCCTCCTTTGTAAAGCTGGTATGTAACGCCTGCTTCTGAGCCACTCAATCCAACCGGGAGGCCTGTTCCGGGAGGACAGAAAGTACCGCCACCGGTAACATTAAAAGCTGCCGGTGGTTGGTTTATTTTAAAAACCGTTGCAGTGCGGCAATCAGGGGTGTTTGAGCATGCCGCATAAAAAGTATAAGTTCCGGGGGTGTTTCGGTTACCGCCGGGTAAAAATAATGTAGGATCGAAGGAAGATCCAAAACCAATAGGAGATCCTCCCGCCGGGCCGGTAAACCATTGGGGTGTCCCGTCCTGAACAGGTGGAGTTCATAGTGAGATTACCTGAACCTCCGGGGCAAATCGTAATGCCTGTAGTAGTTGGCGGAGTAGCATTGGTCAGCACCACATCATCCGTCGATGACGGACAGGGTGCATTTGCTCATCGTCCACCTCAGAGTGACACTTGTCCTGCCGGAAAACCAGTGACAGAGGAAGTAGGAGAAGAAGGATTTGCAATTGTTCCCGTACCGCTCACTACTGTCCATGTACCTGTTCCTACAGTTGGGGTATTGCCGGCAAGAGTGAAATCACCACTGTTGCAAATTGCCTGGTCGGGTCCCGCATTTGCGGCGGTAGGCGGCTGGGTTACATTCACTGTAACATTTGATGTAGCCGGGCACCCATTCTGCGCGGTATAAGTGACGGTAGTAGCAGTCTGCGTAATGTTGGAAACTGTACCGGGTTCCGCACATTAGAACTATAACCCGCCGGTGTGGAAGACCATGAATAAGTCCCGTTACTGGTTGTATAAGTTAATGTAAGTGTCCAACTGTTGAAGACCCCTGTGAACCCCGTATTTTCCTTATCGACCATGTGGAGTCGTCCACGTCGATCTTGCGGCCCATGCACGCAGTCTTGCAGGGATGTTGACGTAACTCTACGACCTAATGTAGTGTTATCTCAACACGTGAAGTGCCCCCGGCGGTGCGACAACACCCCGGGGGCTGGCCGGAACCTGGTTAGAGGTACCGACATGGGCGAGGATACGCAGCGCCGCGCGCTCGATGCGTGTTTGGACGATGAGCTGGAGCGGGTCGCCTGCCGCCTCGCGACGGAGGGCGGCTCTCCGCTGAGAGCAGGCCTCGAGTTCTCGGGCTCGTGGATCGCTTCGGCCGTCTTCGTGGTTCGTGCGTTCGGCGTGACGTCTCTCGCAGCTGTGACGCCCGCTGCATGTTGAGGCCTTCGTCCGCTCGGCAAGCGCCAAGGGCGACCTGCCGAGCGTGGCGACGATGCGGCTTCGTCGTTCGACGCTGCGGCTGCTGTTTCGCACGGCACGTGAGCTCGGCCTTGTCGAGGGTGATCCGACGCTGGATCTGGTGTTGCCGTCTCGGACCAACGAGGCGGCGCGGCCGTTGACCGATTTGGAGGTGCAACGGTGCCGACGCGCGGCGCTCGAGGATCTCACGAGCACCCGGTTGGCGGTGCCGTGGGCACTGGGAGAAGCCACGGCGCGCACGGCGGAGATCCCATACCTACGGGTCGGTGATCTTGATCTGGCTGCTGGCCGGGTCTGGATTCACGGCTCGAGCAACACTGAGGCCGCGCTGGGGATCGCTCACCACCTGGGGTGTCGCGCAGCTCGAGCGGCATCTCCGCGAGCACCCGCCGTTGGCCGACGACGCATCGTTGACCTACCGCGGTTCGGAAAATCCGCAGAGTCGTCGGGCGCATTCGTCGCAGGCGATCCGCGAGACCCTCCAACGCGCCGGACTCAGCGCGGATCGCGTACGTGCGGCCGGCGTCGCTTGCCGCGTGGGCGGGCCGCCAAGTGTTGTGCGCGACGGGTCGGATCGATGCGGCTGCGCAGCGCGTTGGGGATGCGAAGTCTCGACGGCACGGCGCGATTCATCGGGTGGGACTGGACCTGCAGCGACGGCGACCCAGATGGGTAGACGTCCGGATGGAGTCCCGCAGCTTGAGCGTGTGGAGGCGATCGTCGAGAACCCGGCGATCTACCAGCTCGCGGAACTCATCCCCGCTGGCTGATGAACGCCGCGGGGGCCGTCGCCGTCAGTACCCGGAGCACATGTGGCTGATCTACGAAGCGCTGCTCAGCGTGTTCGGCAGTGCCCGCCAGGTCGAAGCCGAGCTCTCCCACCCGACGGTGTGGGGACTCTTGCGCGACCGGGTCCGTCGCCAGTTCCCCAAAGACCCGTCGCGGTGGTTGCCCGGCCGCGCCGATGCGTCGCCACCACTATCTCTACGCCCGCAACCGCTACCTCACCGACCCCGACGTCCTCGCCGCTCTCACCGGGCTGCACCGCGAGCTCGCCGCCAGCCAGGCCCGCGAACTCGGCCTCCTCGACCCGGACGGTCCCGGATCGTGGACCCATCCCGATCTGTCACGGATGGTGCACGCCGACGGCAAAGTCATCACGCCCCTGTTTCGGGCCCGGCCCGGCGACACCCAACTCGACACCACCACCGGTGAGCTGCGGTCCGTTGCGGGCCGATCCCGACGGTGGACTGCACGTCGAAGGCGACGGCGAGATGGCCTGGGGCGTCAAGTTCGTCCTCGTCGCCGCCCGCACCGCCGACGTGCACGGCCGCATCATCCTCGACGTCGAATGGGTCCCCACCGCCGGGGCCGAGGCCGCGCACCGCGATGGGCTGCTTCACCCGACTCGCACCACTCGTGGAAGGCGCGCAGGGCGTCATCTACGACACCGCGCTACGCGGCGTGCACCACCAGACCCTGCTCCGCGATCTCGGACTGCTTCCCGATCAACCGGGTCACCGCCGCGAAAGCCAACCCCAAGACACCCACGACGCGCCGAACGTCGCGTCGAGAAGAGCGCCCGCATCGAAGACCGCACCATCACAGTCGCCGGCAACCCGTCACCATCACGCTCTACGCGCGTGGCGGCGCGGTCGGGATCGGGGAACTCACCGAAACCGGCGACCTCACCTTCACCGAACTCCCCCGCGTTCGCACGCATCGCAACCGCGACAAGAACGGCAAGTACCGCTGGTACAACGACTACCGGCTCCCCGACCGCTACGAGAACCAGCGCATCACCGTCCGGCTCCACGCCAACGCCGACGATGCAGCCCGCAAGTTCAACCGCACCGAGAACGTCCGGCCGATCCCACCCGCCGGACCCCGACTTCGCCCGGCTCTACCCCCGCCGCAACGACTCCGAATCCATCAACCGCAACCTCGAAGACACCCTCTGGATCGGACGCGCCCACAGCATCGGCCACGCCCGCCAGCTCCTCAACCTTCTCGGCTACGCGCTCATGGTCAACGGCCTCGCACTCCACCGCCACCAGCGACGCCGCACCCAGCTCGCCGCATAGCGCAGCTCCAGCACCGACAGCACTCGACTCTTCAGGAGCGGATTTCGGCGCGGCCGAGACAGCCCCGAAGCGCCCGTTCGAAGCGTCCGCGCACGCTGCGAGTCGGCTGCGCAAGCGCCGGCTCGAGCGCCCTGCGAGCCGGCCCGGGTCAGCCGGTTTTCTACCAAGTATTCTGCAACCCCCGCCCTCGTAGCTCAGCGGATAGAGCATCGGCCTCCGGAGCCGTGTGCGCAGGTTCGAGTCCTGCCGAGGGCGCTGTTGTTCCGCACGCGCAACCCCGCTGAGTCCCGACGAGCGGCAGAGCCCGTGTGATCATCCGGGGATCCGACCGGCGAGCGCCGCATCGATGGCGTCGTCGCCGAACCGCGTTCGCACGAGGTCTTCGAGGTACGGCGCCTTGGTGAGTTCGTTGCCGCCCTCGATGCCGATGCTCTGACCGGTGACCCAGGCGGACTCCGGTCCCGCGAGGTAGCGGACGCCGGCGGCGATGTCGTCGGGTACGCCGGTGCGGCCGAGGGGCTTCTCGGCCAGGAACTTGCTGATCACGGGCTCATTCGCGAACAGGCCGTCCTTGGTGGTGTTCGTCTTGACCAGGCCCGGTCGGACCGCGTTGACCCTGATGTTGAGATGGGCGAGCTCGAGTGCGGCTCCTCGGACCATGCCCTCGACGCCCCCCTTCGACGTGTTGTAGAGCGCGAGGAACGGCCACGGGATCTTGGCCGCATCCGACGAGATGCAGACGATCGATCCGCCCCCACCCGCGGTCATGAGTGGCGTCGCGTGACGGATGACGATGAAGGCCGACACGATGTTGCGGTTCAGGTCCTCGAGCACCTCGTCGGGCTCGAACATCAACAGCGGCTTCATGGTGCCGCCCCCGACGACGGACACGGCGATGGCGAGCCGGTCGGCCAACGATGCCGCGGTGCGAAACGCGTCTCGTACCTGCGACTGATCGAGCGCGTCGCCGACGAACGGCTCGACGACGGCGTCTGGTCCGGCCACGTCGAGAATCTCGCGTCTGGCGTCGACGAGGGTCGATTCGGTGCGCCCCATGATCAACACCGCCGCGCCGTCACGCGCCAGCCACGCCGCCGACGCGCTGCCAATGCCGCCGCCCCCTCCCGTCACCAACGCGGCCTGTCCGGCCAGAGGCTTCTCCGCCACCTGTCGCTCCCTTCGCTCGGCACCGCCCGGCCTACCGGCCGGCGAGCGCCAGGGTCGCACACCGTCGCCGTGGCTACCCGAGCCGGAGCGCGACCCGGATCGCGTCACGGCCCGGCGTGCGCCTGGTCATGAGCGAGAACGCCTCCTCGAACCGGTCCAGCGGGAACGCCTCACCCAGGAGCTCGGCGGTCGGCACGCGGTCCTCGTTGATGAGGGCGACCGCACGCTCCACGTCGAGTCCCGCGCCGGGATGGATCGTGATCTGACGCATCGGGATCCAGTCGCTGATGAACCCTTCGACGGGCCGACGGTCCTTCATCCCGGCGATGACGACGTGACCGCCGCGACGGACCATGTCCATCGCCAGGGTGACCGTCACCGGATTCCCCGACGCGGCGTCGATCACCACGTCCGCCATGCGCCCGCCGGTGATGGCGGCGACGCGCTCGACGGCGTCCTCCTGCTCGACGTCGATCGCGTGATCGGCGCCGACACGCAATGCGGTGTCGAGGCGGAACCGATCCTGCGACACCCCGGTGACGACGACCGTCTCCGCGCCCGCGGCGCGGGCGGCGACGATCGTCGCCATGCCCATGTGTCCCGGCCCTTCGATGACGACGACGTCGCCCTCCTGGATCGGGTGCACCCACGTGACCGCGCAGCTCAACGGCTCGAAGAAGGTGAGCTCCTCGGCCGGGCGGTCGTCGCGGAGGCGGTACACCATCGAGCCGGGCAGGAGCTCCAGGTGCTCGGCGAAGCCGCCGTACAGTCCGGAGCCCTCGTTGGCCGAGAAGTCGTGGCCGTAGATGCGGAAGCCGTCGCCGGTCGCGACCATGCCGCGTACCGCGACGCGGTCGCCCTCGTCGACGCCCCACTCGCGGGCGGCGGCCGGATCGATGCGGTCGATGCGGCCCACGATCTCGTGCCCGGCGATCGACGGGAACTCGCCGCCCCACGGCGTGTGCACGCGCCCTTGGAAGTGGTCGAAGTCGCTGTGGCACAGGCCGGTCGCCTCGACGCGCAGCACTGCGCCCCCGGGCCGGGGCTCCGGCACCGGGAGGTCGCGCTCCTCCCAGGTCTCGTCGCCGTTGAAGACGATCGCCCGGCTCACGGGACGACCTCGTGCAGCAGTGCGTTGGCCCGCTCGACGCTGCGCCGGAGTGCGGCACCGTGACCTTCGGCCTCGATCGCCGGCCCGACGACCTCGAGCTCGAAGGCGCCGGTGTACCCGGTGTCGAGTACGGCCTCGATGAACGCGTCGAGTGCGAGGTCGCCGTCGCCCGGCACGACGCGGCCGCCGGGCGAGGGATGGTCCGTCGTGCCGTAGACCGCGTCGGAGAGCTGCACCGCGGCGATGCGCGAGCCGGCGCGCCGCACGGTGTCCTCCACGTCACGCTCCATCCAGCAGTTGCCGATGTCCGCGATGACGTCGATCCCGGCTCGCGCCGCGACATCGGTGCCGTCGCGGAAGGTGTGCACGAAAGAGACGTCGGTCCGCAGCGACGGCTCGATGGCGAGCCGGACGCCCAGTTGCTCTGCGTATGCGGCGCACGGCGCGACCGCGTCGGCGAGGGCCGCCGCGAGCTCGTCGAACGAGCGCCCGTCACGCCGGCCCGGCGTGAAGTACGTGCACCCGCCCAGCTCGGCGGCGAGGTCGATCGCCTCGTTGACGACCTTGCGGGTCGTGTCCCACCCGGTCGGGTCGGACAGGTCGAACATCCCCGTGATCACGGTGGTCGCCACCATGGCGCGCTGCTGGAGCGCCGCGATCGCGGCGTCACGACCGAACGCATCCACCTTCGCGCTGATGAGACCGACCTGGCGGACGCCGAGCTCGTCCCACAGCTCGAGCTCGTCGGCAAGGGGCCAGGGGTACGTGCACATCTCGCTGACCGACAGCCGCGGGTGCATCATCCCGACGCCGCGTCCGTGTCGCGGATCTCGGCTTCCAGCCAGCGGACCTCGCTGAAGTTCTCGCGGCCACTCCGTTCGAGGAGGATCCGGAGCGCGCCGAGCTTCACCCGCAACGCCGGCACGTCGCCGGGGGAGCCCGCCAGCACCATGTCGACGAGGTGCAGTGCCTCGAGCGGCCGACCGGCGTCGAGATGCGCGGTCGCTCGTTCGGTCAGCACGGCCGGGCCGCCCGCGAGCGCGGTGAGCTCGCCCCAGATCGCCGACGGCGGGACGTCGTAGAGCTCGGTGGTCGATTCGTAGCGGAACCAGCCCGCGTGCTCCTCCCAGACCGCGCGCACGATCCACGGCACCTTGCCGTGCCCCTGCGGGATGTCCAGCTCGGGCGGCAGCGTGATCGACCCCATGAGCGTGAACAGGTCGACGCCGGAGTTCATGCCGTCGATGGTCCGGTCGCGGAGGTACTGCGTGGCGTCGCGCAGCTGCGAGAGCCGACGCCGGATCTCGTCCGCGCCACGGACCGGTTCGCCGTGCCCGGTGACGAGCACCTCGGGATCGAGGCCGATCACGCGGTCGACGGCATGGACGTACGCGATCGCGCTGCGGATCTTGTCGCCCCGGACGGTGTAGAGGTTCGGGATGTGGCCGAACAGCGGACCGGTCAGGTTCCCGGTGAACACGGTGCGATCCTCGGGCAACCACACCACGAGCGAGTCGGTGGTCTCGCCCCCCGGCGTCGCGTAGAGCTCGACGCGACGGCCGCCGAGGGTGAACGTGTGCGTGTCGAGGAAGGTGGTGGTGAGCACCGGCTCCGGCGGCTGGTACGAGCGATCGAAGTTGCCGAGATCGCCGCTCCAGAGCTTCTCGGTGCGGCGGGAGAAGAACGGCGCCAGGCTCCGCCAGTACTCGCGGACGTCGGCGTGGTTCGCCTGCGCGATGGTCTCCACCCCGGGCCCGTCGAAGTGCGACCATCCACCGACGTGATCCGAGTGACCCTGGGTGAACACGATCGCCCGGAGGGGGTTGCTGCTCACGGCCGCGAAGCGTCGCTCGATCTCCGGCGCCTCGAAGTGCATGCCGGTGTTGATCATCACGTCGCCGTCGGCGGTGGTGACCAGGTAGCTGTTGGAGATGCCCTTCGACATGAAGATGCCGGTACCGAGCGCCACGGCGTCCTGCGTGCCCTCCCCCTCCTTGACGATGAGCGCATTCAGCGGCTGCTTCACCTGGCGCCGTCCTTCCTGGCCTCGGGCCGGATCCCGAACTCGTCGGTGTAGAACGCGAACCGCCGCCGGAGCGCGTCGGCGTCGAGCCCGAAGTCACCTTCGAGGTCGTAGACGACCCGACCGTTCCTGCCGCGCGGGTGGGCGGCCATGTACGCCTCGAGGTCCGCCCGGCACTCGTCGGTGACGGGGAGACCAGCCTGCTCGAACACTCGCGAGGCGGCACCGACGTCGTCGGCCACGATGTCCTCGAACATCAGCTCCACGAGCTGGTCGCCGGGAACCAGGGCGCGGTCACGCACGTAGCTGCGGAGCATGCGTTCGATGCGGTCGACCCAGTAGTCGACATGGGCGTCGATGTCGGGCTGCTTCTGGCTGCTCTTGACCAACAGGCCGCGCATGGTGAGCAGCGACTGGAGCGTGGAGACGGGGTCGCGGTGGATCATCACGACCGTCACGTCCGGGTACGTCGCGAGCAACGGCCCGAGCTGCTCGCTGTGCTGGTTCGACTTGAGCATCCAGCGCCGATCGCTCGGGAACTGCGACGCGATCGTCGCGAGCACGTCGCGCATGTACCGGTAGTGCGGCGTCTGGTCGTGCGCGAGGTAGTGGTCTCGGAACCCCGGCACCGCGGCCATCCACTCCCACTGGTAGCTCGCGAAGTCGGGGATCTGCAGCTCGTTCTCACCGCACGCGTGGTCGGGCGAGTGCTCGTGCATCGCCGCCATGATCTCGTTCTGGCGCATCATCTGCCATCGGGCGTCGGCCCGCTTCCAGCGCGGATCGATCCCGTCGGGTCCGGGCTCGTCCCCCGGCGCCGGCACCGGTTGCGCCGCCACGTAGACCGGCAAGTGGCGGAGCCGGCGGTCGGCGCCCACCAGGTTCTCGAGGTGGGTGCTCCCCGATCGCGGCAACGCGATCACGTCGATCGGCCGCTCGATCGCGAAGTCCCGCGCTTCGGGGTGCTCCGACCAGTGGTGCTGGATCAGGAGGCGGTTGGCGGCGGCCTTGGTGCAGTGGTCGACGAAGATCGACTTGTGCGCGTTCCACACGTTGTCGTCGGCCGCGACCTCGCCGAGCAGCAAGCCGAGGCGTTCGACGAAGTCCGGGGGCCCGAAGTCGTCGAACCCGCTCTCCTGCCGGGCGGCGTCCAGCACCGCGTCGACCGTCATGGCGGGCGGGTGCGACTCCGCCGCCTCGAGCGCGCGCCGCTCGTCGTCGGTGCGCGTGTCGTCGCGCATCCCCTCGACCCGGAGCACCCTCACGGCCATGGCGGCAGCTCCGAGATGTCGGTCTTCCCGGCGTTCGCCATCCATCCACCCTCGACCACGACGAGATCGCCGGTGTGGAAGCGCGACTCCTCGCTCATGAAGTAGACGCCGATCCCTTCGAAGTCGTCGGGCGTGCCCATCCGGCCCATGGGGCTGTAGCGGCGGATGTGGTCGAACAGCGGGTCGTCGGGCGCGATCTGCACGGTGTCGCTCGCGGTGTACCCCGGGCACACGACGTTGCACCGGATCCCGTAGCGCCCGGCCTCGACCGCGATGCCACGCGACATCGCGGCCATCGCACCCTTGGACGCGTTGTAGTGCTGCATGCCGGGACTGCCGGTGAGGGCCGAGAGGCTGGCGCAGAACAGGAGCGATCCGCCCGGGTCGCCGGCATCGAAGCGACGTTTCATGTGGCGCGCGCCTTCGCGCACGGTCACGAACGCGCCGTCCTGGTTCACCGCCAGCAGGCGACGCCACTCGTCGGTGGTCATGTCGAGGAACGTGCCCGCGCTGCTCATCATGCCGGCGTTGGCGATCACCCCGTCGACCCGGCCCATCTCCTCCACCGCCTCGGCCATCGCCTCGACCACGCGCGCCTCGTCGCTGACGTCGACCTGCTGCCCGAGCACGCGGCCCCCGTGCTGCTGCAGCGCGGCCGCCGCCTCGGCGTTCTTCTCGGCCCGCCGACCCCAGATCACGACGTCGCCGCCCGCCCGGGCGACACCCCGGGCGAAGCCCAGTCCGATGCCGGCGTTGCCCCCGGAGACGACGACCACCCGCCCGGTGAGATCAAACATCACGTATTGCTATAGCAAAAACGCTATCGTCGCAAGTCGATGGCCGCCGAGCGCTCAGCCCTCCGGCACCCGGCCCCGGGCCTGGCGGGTGGCGATGGCCGAGGACCGCACCAGCCGACGACCCAGTTCGAGCACCTCGTCGACCCGCACCGGGTGCTCGGGACCCGTGATGCTGAGCGACAACAGCACGCGACCGATCGGGTCGAAGATCGGCGCGAAGACGGTCTTGAACACGACCTTGTCGGCCGGGGACAGCGCGGCGAACATGACGAGCATCTCGTCGGTCTTCTGCAGGACGTCGGCGAGGTGTTGCTCCGCGTCGTCGGCGGTGGGTTCTTCGCGCACGCGGCTGATGGCATCGGCGATCGCGGGCTCGGCCATGGCCTGCATGGGCACGCTGAAGCCGCGGGCCCGTGTCTCGGCCAGGACACCGCGGTAGAACGCGGCGTGCTCCGCGCCGAGCGACGCGCGTTCGAGCCACGCGGTCACCTCGGCGTCGTCGGCCCACGCCATGAACACCGCGCCGAGCGGAGCGAGCAACGGCGAACGGTCCCCTGGATAGCCGCTGGTCGCGTCGCGGGTCTCGGGTCCACGCCGGGCGAGGAAGATGACGTCGCGTCCGGCGAGCGCGGTCAGCCGCACCTCGGCATCCAGCTCGTCCGCCAGCACCTCGGCCTGCTTGATCGCCCCTTCGATCGCGGGATGCTGTCCCAAGGTCGCGAATCCGGTCGCCGCCAGCGCCGGGCCGAGGATGTACGTGCGATGCACCGGGTCACGGACGACGAAGCCGGAGTCGCTCAGCACGGCCAGCGTCGCGTGCGCCGACGCGATGTTCATGTCGAGGTGATCGACGAGCTCGCTGATCGTGAACCCCCGCGACGGGTGCGCGGTGAGAAACGAGAGGATCTTCACCGCGCGGTCGGCAGCAGGAGCGGCACGGGCCATTCGGTCCAGCGTATCGGCGCGCCGACGCAGCACCGGTCCGTCACGCGGTCGCCGGGGCTCGGGGCGAGCCCCGTGTTGCGCGTCTCGACGACAGACGCCAGATTGTCACGGCCCCGGTCTCGAGGAGCCGCTCGATGAACAGTGCGTTCCCGCTCTCACCGCCGCGGCTCCACGCCGCGCTCGACACGGTCGGCGCGTGATGACCGACACCGCCGCATCCGCGAACCACCGTCCCGGTCTTCCGCTGGCGGTCGTCGTCGGTGCGGGGGGAATGGCGATGGCGATCGCCCGGCGCCTCGGCGACTCGTACCGGGTGCTGTTGGCCGATCGGGACGGCGACCACCTCGAGCGTCAGGTGACCGCGTTGCGGTCCGAGGGCCACGAGGTCCACGGCATCACCTGCGACGTGGTGGAACCCGACGCGGTGCGGCGGCTGGCGGCGGCCGCCGAGCAGTCGGGGCCGGTCCGCGCGCTCGCGCACGTCGTCGGCCTGTCGCCGAGCATGGCCGACGGCGAGAGGGTGCTGCGGGTCAACCTCGTGGGCCCGACGCTCGTCGCCGACGCCTTCTTCGAGCTGGCGGCTCCCGGGACCGCGGCGGTGTTCGTGGCGTCGCTCGCCGGCCACCTCGTCGAGCTCACGCCGGAGCAGACCACCGCGCTCGGCGAGCCGCGGGCGCCGGACTTCCCGGCCGCGGTCGCGGCGGCGATCGACGGCGACCTCGACGCCGGCACGGCGTACCAGCTGTCCAAGGCGGCGCTCGTCCGCATGTGCCGCGAGCGCGCCGCCGCGTGGGGCGCGCGCGGTGCGCGGATCGTGTCGCTCTCCCCCGGCCTGATCGCCACGCCGATGGGCGCGCGGGAGTTCGCCGCGCAACCCGAGAAGCGCCGGCTCCTTCCTCTCACCCCGCTGGGTCGGGAGGGGACCATGGTCGAGATCGCGGACGCGGTCGAGTTCCTGCTCTCGGACCGCGCGTCGTTCATCACCGGCATCGACCTGCTGGTCGACGGCGGCATCAGCACCGTGTTGCGCCCGTAGCGAACGTGCGTGCGCGCAGGCGGAGCGAGTAGGAACACGAGCCATGCACGACTTCGTCCCGAGCGTGGCACCGATGGAGCTGCGCCGCCGTTGGCACGCCGAGGGCCTGTGGAACGACGACACGTTCCCGATCCTCGTGGCGCGCGGCCTGGCCGACAACCGCTCCGGACGCGCCCGCGTCCTGTCCGCGGTGCGACCCTACGAGGGAACCGTCGGCGAGCTCGCCGACCAGGGCGCGCTCCTCGCCGGCCTGCTCGCCGCCCGCGGGACCGGTCCCGGCGACGTCGTCGCGTTCCAGCTCCCCAACTGGCCCGAGGCCGCGTCGACCTTCTACGGGCTGCTGCAGCTCGGCGTGGTGGTCGTGCCCATCGTCCACATCTACGGGCACCGTGAGGTCGGTCACATCCTGCGCCAGTCGCGGGCCCGGACGCTGATCACCGCCGACCGGTTCGGCGCCCACGACTACCTGGCGGAGCTCGCCCTCGCGGCGCCGCTTCCCGATCTCGAGCTGGTCGTCGTCGTCGACGCGCACGGCCCGTTCCCCGCGCCCGACGCCGAGAGCCTCACCTGGCGAGAGGTGCTCGCGGCCGACAAGCCGTTGGGCGCGGCCACCACCGTCGACCCCGATGCGCCCGCGTTCGTCTGCTACACGTCCGGCACGACCTCGGATGCCAAAGGCGTCGTCCATTCGCACCGCACGTTCCTCGCCGAGCTGCGCCAGGGCGCCGCGCTGCGCGGCCCCGCGGACCCGGCCATGGTCCAGGTGCAGGGTGGGTTGTCGGGCGCGCCGGTCGGCCACGTGGGCGGCATGTTGATGCTCTTCGGTCCGATCGTCGCGGGTTCGGGCCTGAACCTGCTCGACCGCTGGGATCCCGGCCTGGTCCTCCGCACGATGGCGGCCGAGCGCCTCACGTCCGGCAGCGGGGCGACGTTCTTCCTGACGTCGCTCCTCGACCATCCCGACTTCGATCCCGCCGTGCACGCCCCCCTGATGGCGCGCGTCGGGATGGGCGGAGCGCCGATCCCCGCGGAGGTCGCCCGGCGCGCCACGGAGCTCGGCATCTCGCTGACGCGGAGCTATGGGTCGACCGAGCACCCGTCGATCACCGGGTCGAGCCACGACGACCCGGAAGACGTGCGTCTCTACACCGACGGTGCGCCGCTCCCCGGGGTGGATCTCCGACTCGTGGACGAGGACGGGCGCGACGTCCCGGTGGGAACACCGGGCGAGATCCTGTCCCGGGGTCCCGAACGCTTCGTCGGCTACGTCGACCCGGCACTGACCGCCGCCGCCCTCGACGCCGACGGCTGGTACGCGACCGGCGACGTCGGTGTCCTCGACGAGCGCGGGAACCTCTGCATCACCGACCGCAAGAAGGACGTCATCATCCGCGGCGGGGAGAACATCAGCGCCGCGGAGATCGAAGAGATCCTGCTCACGCGCCCCGACGTGCTCGAGGTCGCAGTCGTCGCGGCACCCGACCGTCGCTACGGCGAGCACGCGTGCGCGTTCGTGCGCAGGAGCGATCCGACCTCGACGTTCGGGCTCGAGGAGCTGCGCGCGCAGCTCGAGCGCGCGGGCCTCGCCCGGCAGAAGTGGCCCGAGGACCTGCGCTTCGTCGACGACTACCCCCGCACCGCGTCGGGGAAGGTCCAGAAGCACGTGCTGCGGGCCTGGTTGCGCGACGAATCGCGCTAGTTGCGCGAACGACTCGCGTCAGGCGGGCACGCCCACGTTCATGAGGCCGCCGAGGTTGCCGCCCATGACCTTGGCCTGGTCCGCTTCCGACAGCCCGGCGAGGTCGTCGATGTAGGTGATCGGGTCCGACATGCCCTCGGCGTGCGGGTAGTCGGAGCCGAAGCACACGTGGTCGACGCCCACGAGGTCGATGAGGCCGATCGGGTCCTCCTCGTGGAACGGGTGGACCCAGATGTTGCGCCTCAGCACGTCGACCGGGTGCTCGTCGAACAGCTGGGGCTGCTGCTCGTAGGCCTGGTTGAAGTGCTCGATCGACGGGCGCACCCAGTGGCTGCCGTTCTCGACCGGGAGGATCTTGATGGTCGGGAACCGCGTGGGCAGACCGTGGCCGATGATGGCAGCGATGGTGTCCTCGATCGCCCGATGGCCGATCGTGCTCAGCGCCGCGAAGCCGGAGCCGTCCTTGAACGGCAGCATCTCGCCGCCGGGGATGCCCTCCCACTCGTTGATGTAGCGCTGGTAGCCACTATCGGACGCGTGCATCCCTACGAGGACGTCGGCGTCGACCACGCGCTGCCAGAACGGGTCGAACTCGGGCAGCGCCATCGAGCGCGTCGCGTACAACGTCGTGACGGGGGCCGGCCGGATGAGGATCGCCTTCGCGCCGCGCTCCAGCAGCCACTCCAGCTCCTCGATCGCGTTGTCGAGGAGGGCCAGGTTGATGATCGGCGTGGCGAAGATGCGGTCCTCGTAGTTGAACGACCACTGCTCGTACATCCACCGGTTGAGCGCCTTGATCACCGCGGCGGTGGCGTACGGGTCGTCGCGCAGGCGCTCCTCCACCAGGCTGGCGAGGGTCGGCCACATCATGGCGCGGTCGATGCCGAGCTCGTCCATGAGCTTGACGCGCGGCTCGGGCGCGAAGAACGCCTCCGGCGAGCGGATCGGCTTGCCCATGATCTCGCGGCGCGACTTGCCTTCGGGGTTGCCGCTCTTGAAGTACTCCTCCTGCGCGCCGGGCGCGGCCACGACGTTGAACGTCGGGTTCGGGATGTACTCGCTGATCGTGCCTTTGACCGTGATCTTGGTGCGACCCTCGATGTCGATGTACTTGATGACGTTCTTGAATCGCTCGTCGACGAACTTCGTGAGCGCGTCGGGCGTCTCGTACATGTGGTTGTCGGCGTCGAAAATCGGGAAGTCGAGGATTCGTGACGGCACGGTCGCCTCCTGGCTTGTGCGGCTGGCTGGTGCGGGGGCAGATCTGAAGTTAGGCCGAGTACGATTATCGCTCACCCCGGGGCGGTCGCGCCAGCCCGGGCGACCCCGAATGTCCCACACCGGGAGCATCGGGTGAAGTGGGGCCCGGGCCTCGAGGAGGACGCCGCCGACGGCGCGCCACAACCCATCGGGTCACGCCGATCTCGACACCGCGCGGTCCGGCGTGCGCTGGGGCCGACCGTGCTTCAGCTCGTAGACCGAGTCGAGCGCGGTGAACGTGCGAACCGCATCCCACAGGTCCAGCGCGTCGTCGTCACTCGGCGGCGACGTCATGATCGGCCCGAACACGCCCCGAGTCGCGCCCGGTGGGACGAGCACGGGAGAACCGACGTCGGGTCCGGCGCGAGCGACCGCGCTCGCGGTGGCGCGGCGGACCGCGAGGTCCAGGTGCGGGTCACGCGCCGCCTGGCGGATGCGGCGGGACAGGCCGGCGCCACGCGCCGCATCCACGAGGACCGGGACGGTGGGTGACGCCGCGCCGTCGTGCACACGGGCGCCCCACTCCCGGTAGAAGCGTCCGCTCACCTCGAACTCGTGCTCGGCGGCGAGGTACTCGGTGATGCGCAGGAACGCGTGCCCGACCGCGGCAGGGCCGGTCGCCGCCACCGCCGACGATTCGTCGTCGTCCGAGTGCAGCAGCGCGAGGCTGAGCGCGCGCCACGCCACGGGGAAGCCGCGCCGGTCGGCGACGTCCACCAGCCACCGCGACGTCACCCAGGTCCACGGGCAGAGCGGGTCGAAGAAGAACGTGGCCGACGCCACGGTCGCGTCGGGGACCGCGCGGAGCGCGCGCACGTCGTCGTGGTGCATCTGCCCAGGATTCCCGCCGCCGCGCCGGTTGAACCCCGCGGCGACGGCGGCGCCGCCGGGTCCACGTCGGACCGCCGGATTCGGCGCGAATGGCGCGAGCTGCGCTCGTCCTCGCGGGTTTCAGGAGGGGGGGTGCGCATTCTCGGCGACCTCGCTAAAGTCCGACCGAGCACAACAATGATTCGTGACCGAAGCAGCAACGACGCCGCTGCCACCCGTGACCGGTCACACGGCTCCACAGCGAGGACCAGGGGGGTTCACCGGTGCTGCAGTTCATCGTCGTCGGACTCGTGCTCGGGAGCATCTATGCACTCGCCGCGTCGGGCCTCGTCATCACGTACGTGTCGACCGGCGTCCTGAACTTCGCCTTCGGCTCCCTCGCCTACTTCATCGCCCGCACCTATTACTACCTCCACGTGGAGAAGGAGTGGGGCATCCTCGCGGCTGCCGCGATGTGCCTGCTGGTGGTGGCGCCGGCGTTGGGCCTGTTCCTCTACGCGGCGATCTTCCGGTTCCTCCGGCTCTCGTCACAGCTGATCAAGGTGGTGGTCACCATCGGTGTGTCGGTGGTCATCCCGGCGCTGGCGGCGATGATCTACGGCAACGAGGAGATCTTCCAGGCGCCCGGCCTCGCCTCGCAGCCGGTGAGCGTCTACCACGTGTTCGGCACCGCGGTGACCCTGGACCAGGTCATCGCCTACATCTGCGTCCTCGCCATCGTCGTCGTCGGCGCGCTGATCCTGCGCTTCACCGAGGCGGGCCTGAGCGTCCGCGCGATGGTCGACTCCGAGGCCATGACGTCGCTGTCCGGGAGCAACCCCTCCCGCATCGCCGGGGGCGTGTGGGTGGTCTCGACCTTCCTCGCCGGGCTCGCGGGCATCCTCGCCGCGCCGGTCATCGGTCTCGACTCGGGAAAGTTCACGCTGCTCATCGCCGCCGCATTCGCCGCGGTCATCGCGGCCCGGTTGCGCAGCCTGCCCGTCGCGGTGATCGTCGCCCTGCTGATGGGCATCGCCGGCAGCCTGGTGCAGTACTACCTGCCGCCCGACAGCGAGGTCACCGCCAACATCATCCCGAGCATCCCGTTCGCGTTCGTCGTCGTCTCGCTGATCGTGAACCTGGTCCGGAGCGGCCGGGTCAGCGAGGAGGAAGGAGTGGGTGGTGCGCTCGACCGGGCGATCACCCCGAACGGCGGCGCGCGGCTCGCGGCGTCGACCGACAGCGAGAACCTCTACCCGAGGCTGAACTTCCTCTTCCCGATCGTGCTGTTCGCCGGCATCTGCCTGCTCCCCTTGATCTTCAAGCCCTACTGGTTGGGGCTCATGGCCACCGGCGTCACCCTCGCCATCATCTTCATCTCCTACACGTTGGTGACGGGTGAGGGCGGCATGTTGTGGCTGTGCCAGATCACCTTCGCGGGCGTCGGTGCGCTGGCCACCGGACAGCTCGCCACGGAGCACGGATGGCCCGTGCTCGCCGCAGTCATCGGCGGGGGGGTGATCGCCGCGGCCATCGGCGTGGTCATCGGCCTGCTGACCATCCGGCTCGGGAACCTCTACGTCGCGTTGGTGACGTTGACCTTCGGGCTCCTCATGGAGCGGCTGGTCTTCAACCTGAAGGACTTCTCGCAGTTCGGCGCCGGTGTCGCCGTCGCCCGGCCCGAGTTCGCGATCTCCGACCGCGGCTTCACCTACATGGCGCTCGCGTTCTTCGCGGTGATCGCCATCCTCATCGTGAACCTGCGCCGTTCCACCACCGGTCTCGCGCTCAACGCCGTCCGCTGGAGCGAGACCGCGTCCCGCACCATGGGGCTGAGCGTCATCCAGATGAAGATGCTCGTGTCGGGCCTGGCGGCATTCGTGGCCGGCGTCGGCGGCGGCCTCTACGCGGTCGCGCACAAGCAGGCCATCCCGCTCGACTTCGTGACCCTGGCGGGCCTCGTCTGGCTGGCCGTGCTGGTGACGTTCGGTGTGCGCTCGAACATCGCCGCGCTGCTCGCGGGCATGGTCTTCGTGCTGTCGCCGGCGTTCGTCCAGACGTACCTGCAACTGAGCTCGACGTGGGCCCAGGTCCCGGTCCTGCTGTTCGGTCTCGGTGCGATCTTCCTGGCGCAGAACCCCGAGGGCACGGTGCACCAGTGGGCGATGGGGTTGCAGGGCGGGCTCCACAAGCTCGGCGGCATGCGTGCGGTGCCCGCCGCGACCGCGGTCGCCGGCCGCCACGATCCCCGGCTGGCCGAGGACGGTCAGCAACCACCGCCACCCGATGAGCCGGCGGAGCCGACGGCGGAGATCACCCAGTCATGAGCACCGCCGAGACCACCGACCTCGAAGCGGCCGAGGGCGACGGGCGCGTGCCCGTCGTCGAGGCCCGCAACGTGACCGTACGCTTCGGCGGCCTGGTCGCCCTGAGCGACGTGAGCTTGCGCGTTCCGCCCGCCAGCATCGTCGGGCTCGTGGGGCCCAACGGCGCGGGCAAAACCACCCTCTTCGGCGTGCTGTCCGGCCTGCTGCGCCCCCAGGAGGGCGACGTGTTCCTCGCCGGCCAGAGGGTCACGCGTTCGGCGCCCTCCAAGCGGGCGCGGCTCGGGCTCGCCCGCACGTTCCAGCAGCTCGAGCTGTTCATGGGCCTGACCGTGCGCGAGCACGTCGTGCTCGGGTACCGCGTGCGCAACCAGCGCCGGCGGTTGTGGAGCGATCTCGTCACCGCGGGCTCGCTGCACCCGGAAACCGCCGACGAGCAGGAACGCGTCAACCACCTCATCGACCTGCTCGACCTGCGCAGCGTGGCCGACATCGCGGTGTCGGTGCTCCCGTTGGGCACCGCACGACGCGTCGAAGTCGCACGCGCGCTCGCGACCGGCCCGTCGATCGTGCTCCTCGACGAGCCGTCGTCGGGACTCGACGGTCACGAGACCGCGCAA
The DNA here is from genome assembly GCA_963819475.1 of uncultured Actinomycetes bacterium. Lineage (GTDB taxonomy): Bacteria > Actinomycetota > Acidimicrobiia > IMCC26256 > DASPTH01 > DASUAS01. The sequence continues at coordinate 469,644 of CAWFWE010000003.1, read as the reverse complement.
CTGGGCAGCGCGCTCCGTACCGTCGTCGAACAGGAGCGGATCTCGTTGCTGCTCGTCGAGCACGACGTCGCCATGGTGCTCGGCCTCTCGAGCGAGGTGGCAGTGCTCGACTTCGGCATACGGATCGCGTACGGCACCCCCGACGAGATCCGCAACGATCCCGCCGTGCGCGCCGCTTACCTCGGTGACGACGAGGCGGTCGAGGGAACCGAGGGAACCGAGGACGTCAAAGCATGAGCGACGCGAACGCGAGCCGGGTATCCCGGCGAGCAGCGGAGCGGGGCCAGAGCGGCCCGGCGCGAAGCGCCGAGGACGTCAAAGCATGAGCGACGCGAACGCGAGCCGGGTATCCCGGCGAGCAGCGGAGCGGGGCCAGAGCGGCCCGGCGCGAAGCGCCGAGAGCGGAGAAGCATGAGCGAAGCGAACGCGAGCCGGGTATCCCGGCGAGCAGCGGAGCGGGGCCAGAGCGGCCCGGCGCGAAGCGCCGAGAGCGGAGAAGCATGAGCGAAGCGAACGCGAGCCGGGTATCCCGGCGAGCAGCGGAGCGGGGCCAGAGCGGCCCGGCGCGAAGCGCCGAGAGCGGAGAAGCATGAGCGAAGCGAACGCGAGCCGGGTATCCCGGCGAGCAGCGGAGCGGGGCCAGAGCGGCCCGGCGCGAAGCGCCGAGAGCGGAGAAGCATGAGCGACGCGAACGGAAGCGCGAGCGAGACGACGGAGACCGAAGCGAACGTCGACACCGGTGCCGCGGACGCGACCGCCGGCGGCACGTTGCTCTCGATCGAGGGCCTCGACGTGCGGTACGGCTCGGTGCAGGCGCTGTTCGACGTCTCCATCGACGTCCCCGCGGGGTCGGTCGTCGCCGTCCTCGGCGCCAACGGGGCCGGGAAGAGCACGCTCGCCCGGGCCGTGTCGGGGCTGGTCCCCTCGTTCGGCGGGCGGGTCACGTTCGACGGCCGTGACATCACCAAGGCGGCGCCCTACGACATCCGCCGCGCCGGTCTCGTGCACATCCCCGAGGGACGGGGCATCTTCCCCGGCCTGTCGGTGCAGGAGAACCTGCGCATGGCGGTACGGCGCGTCGGTACCCCGGACCAGCGTCGTTCGGCGATCGACCACGCCTACGAGCTCTTCCCCCGCCTGGCCGAGCGCCGCTCGCAGCGGGCCGGCACCCTGTCGGGCGGTGAGCAGCAGATGCTCGCGCTCGCCCGCGCGCTGGCGGTCCCGCCGAAGGTCATCATCGCCGACGAGATGTCGCTCGGACTCGCGCCGCTCGTCGTCGACTTCGTGTTCGAGAACATCCAGCGCGCGAGCGAAACCGGCGTCACCATCGTGCTCATCGAGCAGTTCATCCACCGCGCGCTCGGCCTCGCGGATCGGTGTGTGATCCTCAAGCAGGGATCCGTCGCGTGGACCGGTCCGTCCGAGAACGCGCGGCAGGAAGTGCTCGACCGATACCTCGGGGAATCCGCCGACGCGATGAGCTGAGTCCGCGGCCCCGGCGCCGAGGGACGCCGGGAGCATCGCCCTCGCCGAATTCGTACCGCGCGCGACAACGGACCCCCCGCGTGGGTTAGCGTGCCCTCGCCGCGGCCGGTGCCGCGGCCGGGGCAGGCTCGCGGGACCGGTCGAACGACCGCGCGGGCGTCCCCGAGTCGACACCGACATCAGAGTTGGAGCGCCCGGGTGACCCGGGCTTCAGAGGGGGTCTCGTGGAACGACTTCGACGCCCGGGCGCGCTGCGCTCGTTCATGATCTTCGCGGTGGTGACGCTCACGACGGTCGGCATGCTGACCGTCGGCGCGGCCGGCGCGCAGACTGCCAACGCGCCCGGCGTGACCGACAAAGAGGTGACGCTCGGCTACATCTCGTCGCAGACCGGTGTGGCCGCGGCAACGCACAAGAACGCGCACAAGTCCTGCCAGGCCAGGGTCGACGCGCAGAACGCCCAGGGCGGGGTCAACGGCCGCAAGATCAAGCTCGAGATCATCGACGACCAGTCGTCGGGCGCGAACCTCACCGCCGCGCAGGACCTGGTGCAGAACCGCGATGCGTTCGCGGTGATCGACAACTCCGCGTTCGCGTTCCTCGCCCAGCGCTTCCTGAAGGACCAGGGCGTGCCGATGATCGGCGGCGGGTTCGACGGCTCCTACTACTACAACAAGGGCAACGAGAACATCATCTCCGGCCTGGGTGGCGGCACGCCCGTCCCGGGTCTGACCTACGACACCACGACGCGTGTCATGAAACAACTCGGCGCCAAGAAGGTGGCGGCGGTCGGCTACGGCGCGTCACCGTCGTCGAGCGAGTCGGCCAAGGCCGTCGAGAGCTACGGCGCCGAGGCGCAGGGGCTCAAGGGCGTGTACCTGAACAACTCGCTCGACTTCGGTGGCACCGACGTCGGACCGATCGTCCTCGGCATCAAGAACTCCGGCGCTGACGGCCTGTACCTGCCGCTCGACTCCGACACGAACTTCGCCATCGTGCAGGGGCTCCAGCAGAACAACGTGAAGATGAAGGCCAACATCCTCGCCACCGGCTACAGCCAGGACCTGCTCGACCAGCCCATCGCCCAGACCATTCAGCCCACCGACGTGATGCAGACGAGCTACCGGCCGGTCGAGCTCGGCGGCAAGGCGATCAAGCAGTTCCAGTCCAACCTCAAGAAGTACGCCGGGCTCACCGGTGTGCCCGACTACGGCACGTACACCGGCTACATCGTGTGCGACATGGCCATCGTCGGACTCCAGAACGCGGGCAAGAACCCGACGCGTCAGAGCTTCGTCGACGGCATCCGCAAGACCAACGGCGGCCAGTACGACTCTGCGGGTCTCACGTGCAAGCCGCTCAACCTCAGCTACGAGAACTTCGGCAAGGTCGACCCCCAGAGCTGCCTGTGGTACGTCACCGTGAAGGACGGCAAGTTCAAGGTCTTCAACGGCGGCAAGACGGTCACCGGCAAGCTGGTCGGCGACCCGGCGCTCATCGCGCAGTACGAGAGCAACACCGGGGGTGTCACCACGACGGCACCACCCGCCACCGCAGCACCCTGACCCAACCGGGTCGTCGGGCGAGGGGAGCCGGTCCGCCGGCTCCCCTCGTCGCGTCGGGGGCGCGCTGCAAAATGTCTGACAACGCGGTACGGTCACCGAGTTCGAACGTCTACAGCGGTAGCGCCCGGCTCCGGCCGGGCCGACCCGGGGGGGTCAGATGTTGAACCATCGGAGCAAGGGCGCGGTGCGCGCGATCGCTCTCGCCGCCATCGCCGGTCTCGCGGTCACCGGGCTGGTCGCCACCGGAGCCGGTGCGCAGACGAGCACCGATCCCGGCGTGACCGACAAAGAGGTGACGATCGGCTACATCTCGTCGCAGACCGGCGTGGCCGCGGCGACGCACAAGAACGCACACAAGTCCTGCCAGGCGAGAGTCGGCGCGCAGAACGCCAAGGGTGGCGTCAACGGGCGCAAGATCAACGTCCAGTACATCGACGACCAGTCGTCGGGCGCCAACCTCACCGCCGCGCAGGATCTCGTGCAGAACCGCAAGGCGTTCGCGGTGATCGACAACTCGGCCTTCGCGTTCCTCGCCTGGCGCTTCCTGAAGGACCAGGGCGTGCCGATGATCGGCGGCGGGTTCGACGGCTCCTACTACTACAACAAGGGCAACGAGAACATCATCTCCGGCCTCGGCAACGGCACCCCGGTGCCCGGACTGACCTACGACACCACGACGCGTGTGATGAAGCAGATGGGCGCGAAGAAGGTGGCGGCGGTCGGCTACGGCGCGTCGCCGTCGTCGAGCGAGTCGGCCAAGGCGACCGAGACGTTCGGCGCCGAGGCGCAGGGGCTCAAGGGCGTGTACCTGAACAACACACTCGAGTTCGGTGGCACCGACGTCGGGCCGATCGTGCTCGGCATCAAGAACTCGGGCGCCGACGGCCTGTACCTGCCGCTCGACTCCGACACGAACTTCGCCATCGTGCAGGGCCTGCAGCAGAACGGCGTGAAGATGAAGTCCAACATCCTCGCCACCGGCTACAGCCAGGACCTCCTCGACCAGCCCATCGCCCAGACCATTCAGCCCACCGACGTGATGTTCTCGGCCTACCGGCCGGTGGAGCTCGGCGGCAAGGCGGTCAAGCAGTTCCAGTCCGACCTCAAGAAGTACGCCGACCTCACCGGCGTGCCCGACTACGGCACGTACACCGGCTACATCGTGTGCGACATGATGATCAAGGGCCTGCAGGCGGCGGGCAAGAACCCGACCCGTCAGGCGTTCGTCGACGGCATCCGCAAGGGCGGTCCGTACGACGGCGCCGGACTGCTGTGCCAGCCGATCGACCTCAGCTACGAAGGCTTCGGCAAGGTCGCCAACAAGAGCTGCACCTGGTTCGTCACCGTGAAGGACGGCAAGTTCAAGGTGCTCAACGGCGGCAAGCCCGAGACGGGCAAGCTGGTCGGCGACCCCGCGCTCATCGCGCAGTACGAGAGCAACACCGGCGGTGTCACCACGACGGCGCCACCTGCGACCGCAGCACCCTGACCCAATCAGGTCGTCGTGCGAGGGGAGCCGGTCCGCCGGCTCCCCTCGTCGCGTCCGGAGGACCCGCGCCCGGTTCGTGGGCGAATCGCGATACGTTGACGCCGCCGAAACCGGCAACTGCTGAGGTGCCTGAGCTCTCGGGCCGACTGGGGGGTCGGACAGTGAACCATCGGAGCCGGCGCGCACTGCGCGCCATCTCGGGAACCGCCATCGCCGCGGTCGCCCTGGCCGGATTGGCCGCCACCGGGGCGGGTGCGCAGTCGAGCACCGATCCCGGCGTGAGCGCCAAAGCGGTCAAGCTCGGCTACATCTTCTCCGAGACCGGGGCTGCCGGCTCGACGTTCAAGAACGCGGGCAAGGCGTGCAAAGCCCGCATCGACCGCGCCAACGCCGCGGGCGGCGTCAACGGCCGCAAGATCGAGGTCGAGTACATCGACGACCAGTCGTCGGGCGCCAACCTGACCGCGGCACAGGACCTCGTGCAGAACCGCAACGTGTTCGCAGTCGTGAACAACTCGTCGTTCGCGTTCCTGGCCTACCGGTACCTGCTCGGTCAGGGTGTCCCGATGGTCGGTGGTGGCTACGACGGCACGTACTACGGCCTGAAGGGCAACGAGTCCATGCTCTCGGGGCTGGGGAACGCAGCGCCGTTCAACGGTCTCGGCTACGACAACGTCACCAAGATCATGAAGCAGCTCGGCGCCAAGAAGAGCGCCGCGATCGCCTACGGCGCCTCGCCGTCGTCGACTGCTTCGGCCAAGACCACCCAGGACTACGCCGGGCCCGCGCAGGGGCTCAAGCCGGTCTACACCAACACCTCCATCGACTTCGGCAGCACCGACGTCGGGCCCATCGTCCTCGGCATCAAGAACTCGGGCGCCGACGCGGCGTACCTCCCGTTGGTGGCGTCGACCGACTTCGCCGTTCTCCAGGGGCTCGAACAGAACGGCGTGAAGCTCAAGGCGATCCTGATGCCGACCGGCTACGGCCAGGACCTGCTCGACTCGCCCACCGCGTCCCTCATGGGGCCGAACACGGTGCTGTTCCAGACCTACAAGCCGGTGGAGGTCGGCGACAAGGCCACCAAGCAGTTCCAGTCCGACCTCAAGAAGGTCGGGATCACCGGCGTGCCCGACTACGGGATCTACACCGGGTACATCACGTGTGACCTGGCGGTGACCGCGCTGGAGCAGGCGGGCAAGACGCCGACCCGTAAGGGCTTCGTCGACGGCTTCCGCAACCTGGGCACCTGGGACCAGGCGGGCCTCGCCTGCCAGCCCGTGACGGTCGGCCTCGACTCGTATGGCAAGTACCCCGCCAAGGGCTGCATCTACACCACGACCCTGAAGAACGGGAAGTTCGTCGTGGGGAACAAGGGCAAGCCGGTCTTCGGCAAGCTGGTCGGCTCGCCCGACGCGCTGAAGGCGAACGCCACCGGCAACCCCGACCTCGTCGTCACCACGACCGCCGCACCTGCCCCGTAAGGACGACGATCCGAGTCGGAGGGTCCGTCGGGGAGCTCAGTTCCCCGACGGGCCCTTCGGGACGTCGCGGAACGGGATGTTCTTGTCGGCGGTCTGCTCCCGCGGCATGCCGAGGACCCGCTCACTGATGTTGTTGCGGGCCATCTCGGTGGTGCCGCCGCCGATGCCCGACGTCTGGCGTTCGAGGAAGTTGAAGCCCTCCTCCGCCCACGGGTCGTCGGGGAGGGTGGCGGCGGCGTTGGACCCCGCGAGCTCCAGCGCGATGGTGTTGCTGCGCTGGTGCACGACCGCGGTGATCAGCCGGGCGATGGCGGCGCTGTTCTCCGGGAACACGCCCTTGCCCATGCCGGCCGCGATGCGCTCCGACAGCGCCGCCCTCGCCGATCGCAGCATGGTGGCCTCGCCGATGAGCTCGAGGGTGCGCGGCTCGTCGAGGTGACCGGTCGCGTCGGCCAGCTCGACCAGCGGGTCACGGCCGTCGGTCGCACGTCGGGGCTCCATGGTCCCGGTCACAAACGGCGAGCCGCCGCCCATGGCGTTCTTCTCGTGGAACATCCAGCGGGTGCCGACGGTCCAGCCCTGGTCGACGTCGCCGACGCGGTCGGAGTCCGGCACCCGGAGGTCGGTGATGAACTCCTGGCAGAACTCCTTGGAGCCGTTGATCATCTCGATCCGGTGCAGCTCGATGCCGGGCTGGTGGATCTTGATGATGAACACGCTGAGCCCACGGTGCTTGGGCACGTCCCAGTTGGTGCGCAGCAGGCACAGGCCGTAGTCGGAGAACCACGCGCCGGTCGTCCAGATCTTGGAGCCGTTGACGACCCACTCGTCACCGTCGCGCACCGCGGTGGTCAACGCGGCGGCGACGTCCGAGCCACCGCTCGGCTCGGAGAGGAACTGCATCCAGATCTCCTCGCCCTTGAGGATGGCGGGGATGTGACGCTGCTTCTGCGCTTCGGTGCCGAACTCGAGCAGGACCGCCGCACACGGCACGAACGTCGGGACCTGGAGGATCCGCGGGATGGCGTAGCCCACGCTCTCCTCGTTGAGCGCCCGCTGGTGCGCGGGGGTGAGCCCGAGGCCGCCGTACTCCTTCGGGAAGCAGACGCCCGCAAAGCCACCGTCGAAGAGCATGCGCTGCAGCTCACGGGCCCGGGCGATGTCTTCGAGCTCCTTCTCGTCGGTCGCCGCGGCCCGCAGCAGCATCTCGTTGCCCTCGTCGGGCGGGAAGTTGTCCTTCAGCCAGGCGCGGGCGCGCGCCCGGAAGGACTCGACGCTCTCGATCTGCGTGTCGGTCGTGGTGGTGGTCATGGTGCGAGCCTCGATCTTCGGGTCAGGCGACGTGGGCGCGCAGAGCGCCGAGGCGGCGGAGGTGCTCGGCCGGGGTGCCGTACGTGAGCCGGTCGACGGTGATCCGCCGGAGGTACAGGTGGAGGTCGTGCTCGTAGGTGACGCCGATGCCTCCGTGCAGCTGCACGCAGTCCTGGACGAGCTCGGCGAGGTAGTCACCGGTGTACGCCTTGGCCGTGCTGACCGCCCGGGCGGCCGCATCGTCCTCGTCGTCGTGCCGGGCGGCGACATCGGCGAGGGCGTGACTGGCCTCGAGCCACATCTTCATGTCGGCGAAGCGGTGCTTGATCTCCTGATACGACGCCAGGGGGCGGCCGAAGGAGTACCGGCTGAACGCCCAGTCGAGGGTGAGGTCGAACGCGACCTGGGCCGCACCCACCATCTCCGCGCTCTGCACCACGCCGGCGAGCTGCAACTGGTGCTCGACGTCGGCCGCGGCGGCGCCGGCCTCGCCGACGAGTGCACTCGCGGGGACGCGCGCACCGTCGAACTGGATGCGCGCGTAACGCCGCACGAGGTCGACGCTCCGCAGCGGCGTGACGGTGATGCCCGGCGTGTCGGGAGCCAGGAGGAACTGGGCGGCACCGGCGTCGGTCGTCGCGGTGACGAGCAGCTGGTCGGCCTGCGCACCCGCCTCGACCGGTGACTTCACCCCCGTGAGGACGTAGTCGGACCCGTCGGCCTCGGCGCGGAGGGCGATGTCGCCGAGCCCGTCGTGGGGCGGCGCCTCGGTGAAGGCCCAGGTGGCGACGACGTCGCCGGCGACGATGGCCGGGATGATCTCACCCTGCTGCTCGGTGCTCCCGGAGCGCGACAGGGTGGCGGCCACGACGTTGCACGGAAGCAACGGCCCGGGCGCGACGTGGGTGCCGAAGGCGTCGGCCACGAGGGCGAGGTCGGCCGCCCCGTTCCCGCTGACGCTGCCTCCCCCCAGGTCCTCGGGCACGAGCAGCGACGTCCAGCCCAGCTCCGCGCCCTGCCGCCAGTAGTCGCGCTCGAAGCCGTCCGGGTTCGAGCGCAACGCGCGCACCTTCGGGATCGGGCACTCGCTGCCCAGGAACTTCCGGGTGGTGTCGCGGAAGAACTCCTGGTCGTCGCTCAGCGCGATCTCCATCGCAATCCTCTGGTCGTCGACGTCGAAACCGCCATCCTGGCGAGGATTTGGGCCTCGCGCAATTTCTGCCCGGGGGCGTTCGGCCGGGCTTCCGGGGTAGCGTCCCGGGCCGTGGGGGCCCTGGCGCGAGACCCGGACGAGACCGCTCGGCAGCTCACCGCATGGCTCAGCGGCGTCGCCGGACTGGACGACGTGTGCGTGGGCGCGATCGAGATCCCGGCGGCCACCGGCTTCTCGAACGAGACCGTGCTGTTCGACGCGACCTGGGCCGACGGCGGCGCCGACCCGCACCGGCTCGTCGTGCGCATCGCGCCCCAGGCGTACCAGGTCTTCCTCGAGACGAACTTCGAGTCGCAGTTCCGGGTGATGGACGCGCTCGGCGAGCACTCCGACGTGCCGATCCCGAAGATGCTCTGGTTCGAGGCCGACCCCGCGTGGTTCGGCAGCCCGTTCTGGATCATGGAGCGCGTCGACGGCCAGGTGCCGTCCGACTCGCCGCCGTACGCGACCGCGGGATGGTTGCACGACTCGTCACCCGCGCAGCAGGCGCAGGCGTGGTGGAGCGGCATCGAGGCGATGGCCGCGGTGCACCGGGTGGACTGGCGGGCCGCCGGGCTCGACTTCCTCGCCGACCCCGCGCGGCGCCACCGGGCTCGAGCAGCAGCTGCAGTACTACGAGGAGTACCTCGAGTGGGCCGAGGACGAGGGTCCCCATCCCGGTGCCCGCGCCGCGCTGGCGCGGTTGCGCGCCGAGATGCCGCCTCCACCGCCGCAGGGCGACGTGATCGTGTGGGGCGACTCGCGACTGGGCAACCAGATCTACGCCGACCACCGCGTCGTGGCGGTGCTCGACTGGGAGATGGTCGCGCTCGGTGATCCGCGGATCGACCTCGGCTGGTGGTTGTTCTGCGACGAGACGCTGTCGACCGGCTCCGGCGTCCCGCGACTCCCCGGGTTCCCGACGCGCGACGCGACGGCGGCGCGCTGGGCCGAGCTCACCGGGCGCGCCGCCGACGACCTGCACTACTTCCTGATCTTCGCCGGCCTCCGCTTCACCGTGATCATGTTGCGGCTGGGGACGCTGCTCCCGGCCATGGGCTTCGCACCGACGCGCTTCGGCTACGACAACCCGGTCAGCCAGGCCCTCGATCGGCTCCTCGCCGAATGAGCGCTCGCGGCGCGATCAGGGCGTGATGCCGATGCGCGCCACCGGCTCGGCCGCGACCTGCCGCTGGAACAACGCGCGCTCGAGCGAGTGCAGCAGCATGTTGCGGATCTCGCGGGGATCGATCAGCTCGTCGAAGCCGAGCGTGCCCGCCGACCGGTAGGACGCCTCCAGCTCCATGTCGCGGAGCATCTCGGCTTCGTCGACGTCGGACTTGCGGGACTTGCTCATCGCCGCCGCCCCCATCGCGCCCATGGTCGCACCGGGGAACGCGAACACGGCCGACTGGCCGTCGAAGCCGATCATGCCCATCACCATCGAGCCGAAGCCGTACGCCTTGCGCAACGTCACCTCGAACTTGGGTGCGGTCGCGGCCGTCTGAGCCGCGAACATGCGGGCGCCGCTGCGCAGGATTCCGAGCCGCTCCGACGCGGTGCCGGGAAGCACGCCGGGGTTGTCGGCGAGGAAGACGAGCGGGAGGTGGAACGAGTCGGCGACGGTGATGAAGCGCGCGGCCTTGTCGGCGCCGTCGACGTCGATCGAGCCCGCCATGACCTTGGGTTGGTTGGCCACGACCGCGACCGGGTGCCCGCCCAGGTGCGCGAGCGCGCACACCACCGTGCGCCCGAACTCGGGCTGCAGCTCGAACCACGACGACTGGTCGACGACGACGTCGATGACGTCGCGCATGTCGTAGACCCGCCGCCCGTCGCGCGGGATGATGTCGAGGATCTCGGGCACGAGGCGGGGCTCGGTGTCGTCGTGCACGTAGTCGGGTGGGTAGGACCACGCCGACGAGGGGAAGTAGCTGAGGTAGAGGCGAACGAGGTCGAGCGTCGCCGCGTCGTCGGCGCCGACGTTGTGGATCAGCCCGCTGGCGACCGCGATCGTGGGCCCACCGAGCTCCTCCTTGGTGACGGTCTCGCCCAGCGACTCCTTCACCACGGGCGGCCCGGCGGTGAAGATGGCGCCGTGCGCGCTCATCACCGCGAAGTCGGAGATCGGCGCCACCAGTGCGCCGTGTCCGGCCGACGACCCGAGCACCGCGGTGACGAGCGGGACGCGACCCGAGCAGCGTGCCTGCGCCAGCATGTCGGTGGGGGTGCGGCCGTAGACCTTGCCGTCGGCGCGGAAGCCGGCGCCGTCGAGCATCATCACCAACGGGACGCGGTCGGTCACCGCAAGCTCGGCGGCGCGGTAGCGCTTCGAGTTGCTGGTGTGGCTGATCGTGCCCGCGAGCACGGTGAAGTCCTCGGCGGCCACGATCACCGGTCGTCCCCCGATGCGGCCGGAACCGAGCACGATGGCGTCGGCCGGCGCGTCGCGTCCGCCGGCGAGCGTGCCGAGCTCGACGAACGAACCGGGGTCGAGCAGGGTGTCGATGCGGGCGCGGGCGTCGAGCTTTCCCTGCGCGTGGTGCTTGGCCAGCCGCTCCTCGCCGCCCATCGACCGGCCGGCACTCCGCCGGTCGTCGAGGTCGGCGAGGGTCCCCTTCCAATCGTCGGAACCCGGGACGTCAGGCATCGCGAACCCCCACGAGTTCGGCGATCAACTCCAGCTCCTCGGCGCCGCCGGCCCCCACGATCACGCCGGTCGCGCCCGGCGCCACGACCCCGCCGGCTTCCCACTGCTCGCGGATGCGCGCCGGGGAGCCCACCAGCGCACCCTGCAACATCGCCTCGTCGGGCATGGCCGCGATCGCCTCGTCGCGGCGGCCGGCGAGGAACAGCTCCTGGATGCGCGCCGCTTCCTTCGCGAAGCCGCGGCGCGCCATCGACTCGACGTGGTAGTTGTGCGACGCGCTGCCCATCCCGCCCACGTACGTGGCGCGGAACGGGCGCTGCCGGTCGAGCCAGCCCTGCACGTCGTCGGTGATCACGACGGTGAGCCCGTTGAAGACCTCGAAGTCCTCGCGGCCCCGGCCGTCGGTGCGCCGGGCGAAGCCGCGGTCGAGCGACGCCGCCACCTCGGGATCGTCGGTGCCCTCGGGCGGGAGGCCCATCGGCAACCATCCCTCGCAGAGCTCCGCGCACAGCTCGGTGTTGCGGGGACCGACCGACGCCAGCCAGATCGGGATGTCGGACGGCGCGTGGAGGATCGACTTGAGCGCCTTGCCCTGCCCGAGCGCCCCCGGACCGTCGTAGGGCAGCGACAGCTCCGGTCCGTCGTAGGCCACCGGCCCCTCGCGCCGGAGCACCTGGCGCAGGATCGTCACGTAGTCGCGCAGCCGCGCGTTCGGCTTGCCCCACGGCTGCCCGTACCAGCCTTCGACGATCTGGGGACCGGACAGGCCGACCCCGACGATCATCCGCCCGCCCCCGGCCAGCGCATCCACCGTCATCGCCTGCATGCCGAGCATCGCCGGCGGCCGGCCGGCCAGCTGCACGACCGCGGTGCCCAGCTTGATGCGCTGCGTCGTGGCCGCGATCGCCGCGAGCGGTGTCATCGCGTCGGCCCCGTAGGCCTCGGCCGTCCACACCGAGTGGAAGCCGAGCTGCTCGGCGAGCTGCACCAGGTCGTAGGGCATCTCGAGCCGCGGCTTGCGGAAGAACTCGAGACGGAGTCCCAGTTTGAGCACGTGGGCGACGCTACCCGACTCGCATGGGAAAGGTCAGACGGATCGGTGCGCGCCGGTGCGTCACCGGGCGAGTGGTTGTGAAAACACGATTCTCGGTTAGGATGGCGGGACAGCCAGGGTCGCCGGGCACCCCGCGGGGGCCCGAGCCGAAGGCCCGCACCACGGACTGGAGCGCGTGATGGACGGCAAGATCTGGGCCAACTCCGGCGACTCGCACCTCACCGAGCCGCCCGACCTGTTCGAGCGGAACCTCCCCGCCGATCTCGCCGAGCGCATGCCCCGCAGCGTGAAGGACGAAGACGGCAGCCACGAGACGATCCACGTCGACGGTCAGACCTTCCGCCGGCGCATGCCGCGCATCCGCACCGACTACTCGGCGGAGGAGCTCGAGGAGCTGCGCAAGAAGCCGAAGGACGCGGAGGCGGTCGGCTTCGTCGAGGTGTTCACCCGCGCGCCCGGCGCCAACGATCCGCAGCTCCGGCTGGTCGACCTCGACGAGGAGGGCATCTGGGGCGAGGTGATCTACCCGTCGTTGGCGACGTGGGCGTTCTCGATCCGCGACCCGAAGCTGGTGCGCGAGGGCGCCAAGGTGCTCAACGACTGGGCGATCGAGTTCCAGCGCACCTCGCCGCGCTTCGTGTGCGCGGCGACGCTGCCGCTCCTCGACGTCGACGACGCCGTCGCCGAGGCGCACCGCGCGGCCGACCTGGGGTTCAAGGTCGCGTTCATGACGACCGGCCAACCGTTCGACATGCCCCCGTACCACCACGACGTGTGGCGCCCGCTCTGGGCGGCTGCGGAGGAGACCGGCACCGTGCTCGGTTTCCACATCGGCACCGAGCCGCACACCCCCGAGGAGTCGACCGGTGTGTACTTCCGCGGTCCGGGCGGCGCGGTCATCAACTACGTCGAGACCACCTACGGCGGGCAGCGGTGCACCACGCAGCTCATCGCCTCGGGCGCGCTCGACCGTCACCCCGACCTCAAGGTGCTGGTGTCGGAGGGCGGTGCCACGTGGGGCCCGTTCCTCGCCGACCGCATGGACGAGGCGTACCGGCAGCACGGCTTCGCCACGCGCCCCAAGCTGTCGAAGCTGCCGAGCGAGTACCTCTACAGCCAGGTGTACGCGTCGTTCCAGCACGACCGGTCCGCGGTGCAGGCCAACATCGCCATGGGCTGGCAGAACGTGATGTGGGGCAGCGACTACCCGCACCTCGAGGGGACCTTCGGCCACAGCCAGAAGGTGCTGCACGAGCTGTTCGACGACGTCGACGACGCGCCGCGCCGGCGCATCACCGTCGGTGCGTTCCAGGAGCTGTTCCCCCACGTGCCGCCGGCGCCGGGTGCCTGACCTCCCGGACTCCCGGCAGGGCGCGGCCGACCCGACGTCGGGGACGCCGGCGCGCCGCCCGGGGTCGATCCGGCGGACGTCGAGCATCGACTCGTGGCGACCCGAGGGCATGACGGGACCCGTGCACCAGCTCGGTCGCGGCCGCGACCTGGTGACCGCGCCCGACGGCACGACCGCCACCGTCGTCGCCGAGGCCGAGATGTGCCTCGTCATCGACTTCGCCGCCGGCATGCTCGTCGCCGAGATCTCGATGGAGCCGGCGGTCGACGGGCTCGACGCGTTCGTCGGCGCGCGCGCCGGCGGTGGGTTCCGGAAGCTCCTCGACCTCGAGACGGGCGTCGAGCGCGGGTCGCTCCCCTACCTCCTCCTCGACGACGTACCCGGCGCGACCCTCGTGTCGGGCTACGCCGTGAGCATGGCCGCCGAGCGGGGTGACGCCGATCTCAGCGAGTACCGGACGCGCGTGCGGGAGATGCCGCTCCGGCAGCAGGCCGACATCTGCGCCGGGTGGCGGAGCGGCGGCACCCTGCTCGCCAACTTGAGCGAGGGCGGACCGCCGGCGACGCTCGGGCCCGTCGCGTTGCTCGTCGTCGACGACGACGATCCTGACGGCTGGCACGCACTCGCACCGATGCTCCCCGACGGCATGCGGCGGGCGCGGCGCATCGACGTGTGGCGCGACGACGTCGTGCACGTCGACGTGTTCTTCCGCGACAGCATGATGGGGCGCGGCGGGATCGAGACCGTGGTGCACGAGTACACGCTCGCGGCGACCGTCGACCCCGACACGATGACGGTCCTGGCGTGCAGCGCGGAGCCGCGTGTGCTGCCGTGGCGCGAGTGCCCGGAGGCGATCGGCAGCGCCGGGCGGCTGGTCGGGTGGGCGGTGCGCGACCTCCGCCCCGAGGTGCGCACCCGGCTCGTCGGCCCGAGCACGTGCACCCACCTCAACGACGTCCTCCGCGGTCTCGAGGACGTCGCCTGGCTCACCGACGACCTCCCCGCCTGACCCCCACGCAGCGTGCGTCGTTGGTACCTCTCCGCGGGGTATCAGCGACGCAACCTCGAGCGCGGGGGTGGGTCAGAGGTCGAGCTTGGCGAGGGTCTCGTCGCCGTATCGGCGGATCTGGTCGAGCGCCTCGCGTGAGTTGGTGAAGGGGTGCACGATCACGCGCTCGACGCCGGCCTCGCGGTAGCGCTCGAGGTCGGCCTGCGAGTCGACGGCACCGCCGACGGTGAGGGTGGTCTCGCCGTCGCGACCGGCGGCGGCGCGCTTCTCGTTGATCTCCGCCATCGCCGCGGGGAGGTCCTCGAGCGTGTGGTTCATCGGCAGCCACGCGTCACCGACGAGGGCGGCGCGGCGCTTGGCCGCAGCACCGTCGCCCCCGATCAGCAGGCCGGGCTGCGGTTGCTGAACCGGCTTCGGGTTGAACATCACCGGCTGGAAGTCGAAGAACTCGCCGTGGTGCTCGATGACGTCCTCGGTCCACAACCGCCGGCAGACGTCGATGGCCTCGTCGACCCGGCGGCCGCGCGTCGCGAAGTCGAGACCGGTGGCGTCCCACTCCTCCTCCAGCCAGCTCGAGCCGATGCCGAACTCGACCCGTCCTCCGGACAGCACGTCGAGCGTGGCGATGGCCCGGGCGGTGACGAAGGGGTGACGCAGCCCGATGTTGTAGACGTTGGTGCCGAGCCGCAGGTCCTTGGTGACCGCCGCGATCGCCGACAGTGAGAGCAGCGCGTCGAACGCGGGCGTGTTCGACGGGACCGGAGGATGGGAGTCACCGGCGTGCGGGCTCCCGTTCATCTCCACCGGGAACACCAGGTGCTCGGGGAGCCAGACCGACTCGAAGCCGGCGTCGTCGGCCACCTGCGCGGCGGCGGTCCAGAACTTCGGGTTGATGCCTGCGACCTGCACCCCGATCTTCATGGCGAACCCGTTCCCCCTGCTCGTGTCTGCGCCTGTCGAGCACCAGGAACCTACGGGTATTGTCACGACTCTTCCAGTCGAGCTCAGGGGGATCCGATGAGCATCGAGCGCTTCTCGTTGGACGGCAAGGTCGCGATCGTCACCGGGGGCGCCGGTGGCTGTGGCGAGGAGTACGGCCGGGGTCTCACCGCGGCCGGGGCGCAGGTGGTGCTGGCCGACCTCGACGGCGAGCGGGCCGAGCAGCACGCCAAGGCGCTGCGGGCCCAGGGGCACCAGGCGATCGGCGTGCCGGTCGACATCACCGACCAGGACGCCGCCGACGCGATGGCACAGCGCGCCACGGACGAGTTCGGCGGTGTCGACATCCTCATCAACAACGCCGCGTTGATGAAGGAGATCCCGATGGGATCGATCCTCGACCTCCCGCTCGACTGGTGGGAACGGGTGATGAAGGTCAACGTGATGGGCGCGCTGGTGTGCTCGCGCGTGGTGGTGCCGTCGATGCTCGAACGCGGCGGCGGTCGCATCATCAACCAGGTGTCGGGCGGCGCGTTCATCCCCGGCGGCATCTACAGCATCAGCAAGCTGGCGTTGGTCAGCCTCACCACGAGCCTGGCCGCCGAGCTCGGTGGTCGGGGGATCAACGTGAACGCGATCGCGCCGGGGTTCGTGCAGGACGAAGCCGGCTACGAGTCGCTCGGCAAGGACGACCCGATGCGCGCCGCGTTCCTCGCCGCGGTGCCGGGCAAGAAGGAGGGACCGCCCGACGACCTCGTCGGCACCATCCTCCTCCTCGCCTCGAAGGCGGGCGACTGGATCAACGGCCAGACGATCAGCGTCGACGGCGGTTGGATCATGAGGGTCTGACGCGATGGCCGTGGACGCCCCGCAGCACCCGCCGACCTACTGGAAGTTCATCTGCGAGTGCGCGAAGGCGACGCCCGACGCCGTGCTGCTCGAGGACGAGGCCGGGCGCAGCCTGACCGTCGCGGAGTTCCGCGACGAGATCGAGCGCATGGCGGCCGGCCTGTACGCGGAGGGCATCGGCCCCGGCACGCGCGTCGCCTGGCAGCTGCCGACGGCGATCGACACCCTGGTGCTGCTCGGCGCGCTGGCGCGCCTCGGCGCCGTGCAGAGCCCGATCATCCCGATCCTGCGGGAGCGCGAGGTCCGCTACATCACCAACGAGGCGCGCACCGAGGTGATGATCGTGCGACCGTCGTGGCGGTCATTCGACTACGAGGCGCTCGCCTCCGCGATCGCAGACGAGGTCGGGTTCCGGGTGTACGCCACCGACACCTTGCCGACGGGCGACCCCGCCACGCTGCCCGACCCGCCCGGCCCGGAACCGGTGCCGCGGTGGCTGTACTACACGTCGGGCTCGACGTCCGATCCCAAGGGCGCGTGGCACACCGACCCGTCGGTGCTCGCGGGCATGAACGTGTGGCGCGCCAACCTCGGGCCCACCCCCGACGACGTCTACCCCGTGGCGTTCCCCGTCTCGCACATCGGCGGGGTCTGCATGCTCGGCGTGGCGCTCACCACGGGGATGCGGCTCGTGCTCATCGAGGCGTTCGACGCCCAACAGAGCCCGCGGTTCATGGCCGAGCGCGGCGCCACGTTGCTCGGCAGCGCACTCCCCTTCTTCCAGGCATACCTCGCCGCGCAGCGCGCCCACGGGCCCGAGAAGCTCTTCCCGCGGCTGCGCGCCTGCGTCAGCGGCGGGGCACCCAAGCCGCCGGGGCTGCACGAGGAGATCAAGGAGGTGCTCGGGGGCGTGGGCGTCGTCGGGAGCTGGGGGCTCACCGAGTTCCCCATCGCCACGTGCGGCGCCCTCGACGACACCGACGAGCAGCTCTCGGGGAGCGAGGGCACGGTGGGGCCGGGCGTCGAGATCCGGGTCGTCGGCCTCGACGGCGTCGAGTGCCCGCCCGGCGAGGAAGGCGAGCTGCGACTGCGGGGCGCGCAGATGCTCCTCGGCTACGCGAACCCCGCGCTCGACGCCGACGCGCACGACGACGACGGCTGGTTCCGCACCGGCGACCTGGGTGTCGTCGACGACACCGGGCACGTCACCATCACGGGCAGGGTGAAGGACATCATCATCCGCAACGCGGAGAACATTGCCGCCAGCGAGATCGAGGATGCCCTGCACCTGCACCCCGCGGTCGCCGACGTCGCCGTCATCGGCGTGCCCGATGCGCGCACCGGTGAGCGCGCCTGCGCGATCGTCCAGCTGGTCGACGGCGTCAGCGCGCTCTCACTGGCCGACCTCGCCGAGCACTGCCGCGAGCTGGGCCTGGCCAAGCAGAAGGTCCCCGAGCAGCTCGAGTTCGTCGACGAGGTGCCCCGCAACGCCATGGGGAAGATCGACAAGCCCTCGTTGCGCAAGCGCTACACCTAACCCCGACGAAGCGCGATGGGTCAGGCGTTGGGGTCGATGAGGACCTTGCCGGTGGCGGTGCGCTCGAGCATGGAGCGCAGGGCGGCGGGGGTGTCGGCGAGGGGGTAGACCGCGGACACGTGCGGGTGGATCTTGCCGCCGACGAACAGCTCCTTGAGCTCGCGCTGGTCGCGCATCACGAGATCGGGCACCGCGTCCATGATGCTGCGCATCTCCATGCCCCGCACGATCACGCCTTTGAGCAGCACCAGGTTCAGCGGGATGCGCGGGATCTCACCGGCCGCGAACCCGATCACCACGAACCGACTCCCCCACTTCGTCGCCCGCAACGCCTGCTCCGAGTAGGGGCCGCCGACGGGGTCGACCACGACGTCGGCACCGCCGCCCGTGAGCTCCTTGGCGCGGGTCTTCAGGTCTTCCTTCGAGTAGTCGATCCCGGCGACGGCGCCGTACTGCGCGCACAGCTCGAGCTTCTCGGGCGAGGAGGCCGCCGCCACGACCTTGCCGCCCATGATCGTCGCGAGCTCGACGCTGGCCAGTCCCACGCCGCCGGCCGCGCCCAGCACGAGGACGGTCTCGCCCGGTTGGAGGTCGGCGATGGTGCGCAGCGTGTGCATGGCCGTCGTGTGGGCCACGCTGAACGCCGCCGCGTCGCGCAGGTCGACCGAGTCGGGGATCACGTTGACGCTGGTCGCGGCGACCACGATCTTCTGCGCGTAGGCACCCACGAAGCTCGAGCCGTACACGTGGTCGCCGACCGCGACGCCGTCGACGCCGTCGCCCACCGCCGCGACCACACCGGAGAACTCGCTCCCGGGGACGAACGGCGCCGGCACCTGCACCTGGTACTCGTTGGCGACGATGAGGACGTCCGGGAAGTTCACCGCGGCGTAGACGATGTCGACCGCGACCTCCGCCGGTCCCGGGGTCGGGTCGGGCAGCTCCTCGATGACGACGGTCTCCGGCGGCCCGTGCTGCGGGACGAGCGCGGCGCGCACCGCTACCGCCCGTAGTCCGTCGTCTCGGCGAGGTCGGCCGCGCCCTGCATGAGGTCGAGCACGATCGGACCGAACATCTGGAGCTTCTCGTCGTCGCCGGCGCGCTGGAAGCCCTGCTCGAGCACCACCCCGAGCTTCCACTTGGCGAGGATGATGTAGTAGTCGAGGTCGTCGACCTGCCGGCCGGAGATGTCGGCGTAGTGCTGCACGACCTCGTCGCGCGACGGCATGCCGTACATGTTGGCGTAGCCGGCGGTGGCGGCGTCCTCCGCGTTCGTGTCGGCGGGCCAGCTCTGCACGACCCAGCCGAGGTCGAGCTTCGGGTCGCCCACGGTGCCCATCTCCCAGTCGATGATGGCGGCGAGGCGGGCCGGTGCTCCCTCCTGGAACATCACGTTGGCGAACTGGTAGTCGCCGTGCATCAGCCCGGGGACGAAGTCGATCGGCTTGTGCGCCCGCAGCCAGGCGGATGCCTCGTCGAAGCCGGGCAGCTCCCGCCCCTTGATCCGCTCGAGGAACGCGGTCCACCGGTCGACCTGGCGCTCGTGGAAGCCGTCGGGGCGCCCGAGGTCCTGCAGGCCCTTGGCCTGCCAGTCGACGTTGCCGAGCAGCGCGATGCCCTCGACGAGCTGGTAGGCGAGCCCCTTGCGGGCCTCGAGGTCGGTGTCGAACGGCGCCGGCCACCCGTCGGTGTTCATCGGCGACCAGCCGTCGACCCAGCCCATCAGGTAGAAGGTGCGCCCCAGCACCGACGGGTCCTCGCACACGCCGATGGCCTCGGTGTGGGGCACCTCGGTGCCGTCGAGCGCCTCGATGATCCGCCACTCGCGCAGGATGCCCTTGTCGCGGTCGGGCGGGGCGCCGGGCGGTGGGATCCGGATCACGCAGTGGAGGCCCGGGCGCCGGAGCTCGTAGATCTCGTTCTGCGAGCCGCCGGCGACGAACCGCTGGTCGAGCGGCTCACCCTTGCCGGGCAGGCCGGCGTCGTCCATCCAGGTCGCGAGCCGGTCGAAATCGATCACAGGTTCCCCACCTCGTGTTCCAGGTACTCGGCGTACTTCGCCTTGGCGGCGTCGAGCTTCTTCGGGATGTGCTCCGTCGGCCACAGATCGTCGCTCGGCTTGTAGTCGCGGAGCAACTGCCGGGCGATGGTCACCTTGTGGACCTCGGTCGGGCCGTCGGCGAGGCCCATGACCGCGGCGCCGTGGATGTACTGGAAGAACGGCATCTCGTTGCTCGTACCCAGGGCCCCGTGGACCTGCATCGAGCGCCACGCGATGTCGTGCAGCACCGTCGGCATGACGACCTTGGCGGTGGCGATGTCCTTGCGCACCTTCTGGTAGTCGTTGTACTCGTCGATCTCCCACGCGGTGTAGAGCACGAACAGCCGGAACTGCACGAGCTGCGCGTACGAGTCGGCGATGTAGCCCTGCACGAACTGCTTGTCGCCCAGGAGGCTGCCCGCGGTCTCGCGGCTGAGCGCCCGCTCGCACATCATGTCGAGCGCCTTCTTCGCCAGACCGATCGTCCGCATCGCGTGGTGGATGCGGCCACCGCCGAGGCGGGTCTGCGCGATCGCGAACGCCTGGCCCTCACCACCGAGGAGCGCCTCTGCGGGTACCCGCACGTCGTCGTAGTGGATCAGGGCGTGGAAGCCCTCGTTGAGCGGCTCACCGGCGAGGCCGATGTTCCGCTCGATCTTCACGCCGGGCGTGTCCGTCGGGACGAGGAACATCGACATGCCCTGGTACGCGCTCACGTCCGGGTCGGTGACCGCCATCACGATCAGGAACGACGCCGTCTTCGCGTTCGACGAGAAGAACTTCCAGCCGTTGATGACCCACTCGTCACCGTCCTTCACGGCACGCGTCTTGAACATGCGCGGGTCGGCCCCGGCGTGGGGCTCGGTCATCGAGTAGCAGGAGAACATCTCGCCGTCGAGCAGCGGCCGCAGGTAGCGCTCCTTCTGCTCGGGCGTGCCGTAGTGGGCGATGATCTCGGCGTTGCCGGTGTCGGGCGCCTGGCACCCGAACACGTTCGACGCCCACTGCGAGCGACCGAGGATCTCGTTCAACAGCGCGAGCTTGAGCTGCCCGTATCCCTGCCCTCCGAGCTCGGGACCCAGGTGCGTGGCCCACAGCCCGCGGCGGCGCACCTCGTCCTTCAGCGGGTCGATCGCCCGGCGACGGTGCTCGTCGAGCGGGACGAACTGCAGGTCCGGGAACACGAGGTCCAGCGGCTCGACCTCCTCCCGCACGAAGGTGTCGACCCAGTCCAGTTGCTCCTGGTACTCGGGGTCGGTCCGGAAATCCCATGCCATGTGCTCGCCTCCAGTTTCTGGCCAGAATAGGATTCTTGGAGTGACGAACACAATTCCAGGCCCTGAGGACGTCGCCGACCGGGTGGCCCGCCAGACCCTGGCCGGGCGGGAGGCGGCCTA
The DNA here is from genome assembly GCA_963819475.1 of uncultured Actinomycetes bacterium. Lineage (GTDB taxonomy): Bacteria > Actinomycetota > Acidimicrobiia > IMCC26256 > DASPTH01 > DASUAS01. Next base: position 448,291 of record CAWFWE010000003.1, on the reverse strand, counting down.
CGCCAACGAGGTCCGGCGGCTCCTCGACGCCGCCCTCGACGTCATGCGGAAGTGCGGGACGACCTCGCGGCCCCGGGTCGCCGACATCGTGGCCGCCGCCGGGCTCTCCAACGAGGCCTTCTACCGCCACTTCCCGTCGAAGGACGCGCTCGTGGCCGCGATCCTCGACGACGGCGCCGTACGACTGCGCAGCTACCTCGAGCACCAGATCGACAAGGAGCGCACGCCCGAGGGCCAGGTGCGGCGCTGGGTCGAAGGCGTGCTCTCACAGGCCGACGACGACAGCGCGGCGACGACCCTGGCGGTGATCTGGAACGGCGGCAGCGCCGGGTCCGGGCAGGCGTCGGGCCGGCACTTCGGCAGCGCGCCGGTGGGCGAGCTCCTGCACGCCCCCTTCGCGGCGCTCGGCAGCGCCGATCCCGAGCTCGACGCCGCGCTCGCCGCGCACGCGACGTTCGGGAAGTTGTCCGATTACCTCTGGCAGAGCACGCAACCGTCGCCGGCGGAGATCGACCACATCGTCGATTTCTGCCTGGCCGCGATCACACCCCGCTGAGCACCGCGTCGGTATCGCGTCCGGCCGAGTGCATCACCGCGCGATCGCGCGGCGCGACGCCGTCCCACTCGGAGTAGCCGCGGATCACACGCACCTCGCCGAGGTCGTCGTCGTCGACCACGAGGAAGCAGCTGTTCGCGGCCAGCGCTTCGCTGGTGTACACGTCGTCGCGCCCGAGCACGGCGATCGTAGGGATGCCGTGCGCGCGACAGGTCTCGACCACGTCGTCGACGGTCAGCTCGCGGAGCGCGGCGTCATCGGCGCCGCGTACGGCGTCCCAGGATCGCCGCTGCTCGTCGGTGGTCGCGTACACGGCCAGCCAGCCGTCGGCGGCCTCGACGTACCGGTGCGCACCGTCGTCGCCGACGTAGTCGATGTAGCCCAGGCGCGCCGCGGGCCGGCCCGGGTAGGTGGTGAACTCCGCGCCCTGGAACGCGACCGAGGTGCGGCTCAGCGCGACGCCGACGTGCTGGCCCCCGCCGCGGTGCGTGCGGGCGTAGAGGGCGACGAGGGTTCCGAACGCGGCCAGCGTTCCCGTGCCGATGTCGTGCAGGGACATCGGCTGGATGACGGGGGTCTCGGCCCCGCCCTGGGCGACCATCAGGCCGCTGCGCGCCTGGAGCAGCGGATCGAAGCCGGGCGTGTCGGCGAGCGGGCCCGCGCCCCAGCCGTCGATGTGACAGTGCACGAGGCGCGGGTTGGCAGCCCGCAGGCCGGGGAGGTCGAGGCGCAGCTCGTCGGTCACCTGGCGGGACATGTTCTCCAGCAGCGCGTCGGCTCGTCCCACCAGCGCTGCGAACGCATCACGGCCGGCGGCGTCCTTGAGGTCGATGCAGACCTGGTCCTTGTCGCGGTTGAGCGCGCAGTACGACGCCCCGGCCACGGTGCGGAAGTCCTCACCGCCGGGCGGATCGACCTTGACGACACGGGCGCCGAGGTCCTGGAGCACGAGACCGCCGAACGGCCCGGCCAGGAACTTGGTCGCGTCCACGACGAGCACGCCGTCGAGCGGGAGCGTGGGCTCTGCCCGCGGCGCATCCCCGAGCGCGGTGACGGTGGCCGTCGACGGCTCGAGCGAACCCGGCGTGGCCGACAGCACCGCGGGGAACCCGGGCCCGGTCGTCCGACCGTCGTCACCGGGCACCGCCAGCAGGAGGTCGTTGGCGGCCACGGTCTCGCTCGCGGCCCAGTCGTCACGGGTCTGCACCGGCGCGTAGGGCACGCCGAGCTCGTCGAAGCGGCGCGCCCACTCGGCCGAGACGAGCTCGGCCATGCGTTCGGCGAACCTCGCGTTCGCGATCACCTGGACCTCGGGCTGCACGAAGCGGGCGAACTCGCCGTCGACCTCGGGGATCAACATGATCTCCATGAGATCGAGCGCTTCGAGCAGCTTGAAGAAGAACGGCGGTGTGAGCGCGCACACGAACAGCCACACCCCGTCGCGGCAGCGGTACATGCGGAACTGCGGCGAGACGCCGGTGCCGTCCTTCTGCGCGCCGAAGGGCCGGAAGATGCCGGGGAGGTCGATGCGGATGGACGTGTTCATCGCGTTGACCGCGTGGAGGCCCGACACCGTGAGCGAGCGCACCACCGCGTGCTGCCGGCGCTGGAGCAGCGCCGCCGCGATCGCGCACGCGCCGAGCGCGCCTTGCTCGTAGGTGATGATCGGCACCACCGGGGCCACGGGATGGTCGCTGGTGGCGCCGGGCTGCTGCGCGGCCAGGCCGGTCCACGCCCACATGAGGAGCTCGTCGTACGGCAGGTCGGCCGCGGGCCCGTGCACCGCGTGCGGCGGCATCCACGCGTGGATCAGCGACGGGTGGTGCTCCCGGAGCTGCGCGGCGCCGAGCCCCGCGGCTTCGAGCTCGGCTGCCGGCAGGTCGACGACGACGACGTCGGCAATGCGGACCGATTCCCACAACCCGTCGTCGGACCCGACGACGACCTTCTTGGTGCGGTTGGCGTATCGCCAGAGCGGCTCGTCGCGCGCCGCGTCATCGGGCCGGAGCTCGACCCGGGTGACGTCGGCGCCGTACTCGCCCAGGTGCATCGCGGCCAGGGCGCCACCCGGAGCGACCGAGAGGTCGACGACCCGCACGTCGAGGAACGCGTTCGTCACGCGCGCGGACCTCGCCCCCTCGGACCGCGGTCTGCTCGTCAGGCGTTCCCGATGGAGTGCTCGAGCATGTGCTCGATCTTCTTGCGGGCGGCCTCCCGCTTCGCCGGCAGCCACTCCGACGGCCACAGCCCGTCGGCGGGCTTGTAGCCCTTCAGCACTTCCTTGGCCGCGGTGACCTTGTGGACCTCGCTCGGGCCGTCGACCGTCGCCATGATCGGCACGCCCGCCCACATCCGGCCGAAGGGCATCTCGTTCGACACGCCCAGCGCGCCGTGGAGGTGCATCGACTTGAAGATGATGCTCTCCTGCACCTTCGGGGTGAGGAACTTGATGGTGGCGATGTTCTTCCGCACCCGCTTGTAGTCGTGGTAGCGATCGATCTCCCACGCGGTGTACAGCACCAGCAGCCGGAACTGCATGAGCTCGGCGTACGCGTCGGCGATGTCGGATTGCACCATCTGCTTGTCGGCCAGGATCGAGCCCTGCGTCTCCCGCGACAAGGCGCGCTCGCACATCATGTCGAGCGCCTTCTGGCAGATGCCGACCGTGCGCATCGCGTGGTGCACGCGGCCGCCACCGAGGCGGGTCTGCGCGACCGCGAACGCCTGGCCCTCGCCACCGAGCAGGGCGTCGGCCGGCACCCGCACGTCGTTGTAGTGGATGAGGGCGTGCATGCCCTCCTCCTCGGACTCGCCCATGAGCCCGATGTGGCGCTCCACGTCGAGACCGGGTGTGTCCGTCGGCACGAGGAACATCGACATGCCCTGGTACGCGCTCACGTCCGGGTCGGTCACGGCCATCACGATGATGAACCGCGCCGTGCGTGCGTTCGACGAGAAGAACTTGTAGCCGTTGATGACCCACTCGTCGCCGTCCCTGACCGCGCGGGTCTTGAACATCTTGGGGTCGGCGCCGGCGTGCGGTTCGGTCATCGAGTAGCAGGAGAAGCACTCGCCGTTGAGCAGCGGCTGGAGGTACTCCGCCTTCTGCGCTTCGGTGCCGTAGTGGGCGATGATCTCGGCGTTGCCGGTGTCGGGGGCTGCGGTGCCGAACACGATCGGCGCCCATCCCGAGGTGCCGAGGATCTCGTTGATCAGCGCCAGCTTCAGCTGCCCGAAGCCCTTGCCGCCGAGTTCCGGACCGAGGTGCGCGGCCCACAAGCCCTGCGCCCTGATCTCCTCCTGCATCGGCTTGACGAGGGGTGCGGTCTCGTCGTCGAGCGGGTGGAAGGCGCGCCCCCCGTAGATGAGGTCGAGTGGCTCGATGCGCTCGGCCACGAACTGCCGGATCCACTCCAGCTTCGCCTCGAACTCGGGCTCGGTCTCGAAGTCCCACGCCATCGCGTCGCCTCCAGTGCTCTCGACTACTGCCCCACGAAACGTGGAGTCCGCTTCTCCGCGAATGCCTGTGCGCCCTCGAGCGCGTCCTTGCTCCCGAACACGGCGCCGAGCTCACTCGGGCGCGGCCAGCCGGCGTCGCCACCCAGCGTCGTGCACCGTCGCACGAGCCGCTTGACCGTGCGGACCGCCAGTGGCCCGTTCTCGGCGATCCGGTTCGCGAGCACGAGTGCCTCGTCGACCTCTTGACCAGCCGGCACCACGCGGTTGACCAACCCGAGCTCGAGCGCACGCGCCGCGTCGAACGTCTCGCCGATGAGCGTGATCTCGAGCGCGATCGACAGAGGTATCCGCGTGGCGAGCAGCGTGCCACCGCCACCCGGCATCAGACCGCGCTTGACCTCCGCCAACCCGAACATCACGTGCTCGGCCGCGACCGCGAGGTCGCACGCCATCATGATCTCGAAACCGCCGCCGACCGCGGCGCCGTTGAGGGCGACGACGATCGGCTTGGGGTACTCCCAGGACACGATCTGGTGGCGCTCGGGCACGACAGTGTCGTCGGCGGGGTCCGGCTGCTGCTCGTCGCGGGAGCTCTCGGCGAACTCCTTCAGGTCCATGCCCGCGCAGAAGGCCCGGTCACCGGCGCCCGTCAGCACCACCGCGCGGACCGCGTCGTCGGCTTCGAGCTCCGTGAACGCGTCGGCCATCGCGGCCAGCAGCTCCTTGTTGAGCGCGTTGCGCCGCTCGGGTCGGTTGAGCGTCAGCACCTCGACGGCGCCGCGCCGCTCACGCTCGAGAACGCTCACACCGCCTCCACGGTGTCGCGCTCGGCGAGCTTGAGCTTGGTGCCCCGCCAGTCGGGGACGTCCTCACCCAGCTTGGCGACCGCCATCTTGTCGTCGTGCTCGACCATCCAGTGCGCGTGGTTCAGCTCGTGCATGGTGAAGCACGCGTGCAGCGAGTTGTAGAAGCCCTGGTTGTCCTGCGTCTGGTTCACCGACTCCTTGACCAGTAGCGCGGCCATCGTCGGGATCTTGGCGATGCGCCGGGCGAACTCGAGCGTGCGGTCGCCGAGCTCGTCGACCGGGAAGATCTTGCTCACCATCCCGAGGCGGTACGCCTCCTCGGCGTCGATCGAGTCGCCGGTGAGCATGAGCTCCTTCGTCTTGCGGGCGCCGAACTCCCACGGGTGGGCGAAGTACTCGACGCCGCACATGCCCAGCCGCGTGCCGACGACGTCGGCGAAGATCGTGCCCTCGGCGGCGACGATGAGGTCGCAGGCCCACATCAGCATCAGCCCGGCCGCGTACACGCCACCGTGCACCTGGGCGATGGTGATCTTGCGAAGGTTCCGCCAGCGCAGCGTGTTCTGGAAGAAGTAGTGCCACTCCTGCAGCATGAGCCGCTCTGGGCCGTTGCGGCTACCGCCGTTGATCGCCGCGGTCGGGTGCTGGTTGGGCCCCGGGTGCATCTCCTCCCACATCTCCTTGCTGCCGGTGTCGTGGCCCGACGAGAACATCGGCCCTTCGCCACCGAAGATCACCACCCGCACGGTGTCGTCGGCCTCGGCCCGCAGGAACGCCTCGTTCAGCTCGACGAGCATCGAGCGGTGCTGGGCGTTCCGCGTCTCGGGTCGGTTGAGCATGATGCGGGCGATCGTGCCGTCGTCGAGCGTCTCGTAGGTGACGTAGCGGTACTCGGACTCAGCCATTGCGGACCTCCCAACCGGACGGGCACCCGACGCTACACAGAGTGCGCTTCCGGACACCACCGAGGTCAGAGGAAGAGCGGGTAGCCGCCGGTGACCTTCAGGGTCTCGCCGGTGACGAACGACGAGTCCTCGGAGCAGAGGAAGAGCAACGCCCGCACGATGTCGTCCATCTGACCCAGGCGCGGCACGAGCTGGAGCTGGTTGACGAACTGGTCGACCAGCTCCTGCGGCAGGTCGTCCATCGCGTTCTCGGTGGCCATGAGCCCGGGCGCGATGCCGTTGACCCGGATGTGGTCAGGTGCGAACTCCTGGGCGAAGGCAATGGTGAGGCCCCGCACCGCCAGCTTCGAGACCGAATACGGCGTGCCGCTGAGGTAGGACGCCATCGACGAGATGTTGACGATGGTGCCCCCACCCCGGGCCGCCATGGACGGGCGGGCGGCGACCGAGCAGTTCACGACGCCGATGACGTTCACGTCGAACAGGGCGCGGAGCTCGTCGCGCTCGAGCACCGAGAACGGCTGGTTGTACTTCGTGAGGTGCTTGCCCGCGTTGTTGACCAGGATGTCGATGCCGCCGAACCGCGCCACCGCGGCGGCGACCGCGGCCTCGACCTGGTGCTCGTCGGCGACGTCGCACGGGACGCTCGACGCCGGCGTCCCGGCCGCCTCGAGCTCCGCCGCCAGCGTCTCGCCCGCGACGGTGTCGATGTCGGCGACGACGATCGACGCCCCCTCGGCCGCCAGCGCCCGGGCGAAGGCGCGCCCGAAGCCGATCCCCCCACCGGTGATGAACGCGACCTTGTCGGCGAACCGCATCACGCGACCTCTCCTGTTCAGCTCGTGACGCTATCGGGCAGGACGGGTCGCGACCTCCTACGCTGCCCCGCATGAGCGGAGTGGACGCGACCGGGGTATCCCCGCTCGCACGGAGCGGGGCCTGAGCGGCCCGGCGCACGCGAGCGAACGGTGGCCGGCCGGGCATCCCGGCCGGCAAAGAGCAAGCCATCGAGTAAGCGCCGAGAGTGGAGAAGCATGAGCAACGTGATGGACGGCATCCGCATCCTCGAGGTCGCCGAGCACACCTTCGTGCCCGCGGCTTCCGCCATCCTCGCCGACTGGGGCGCCGAGGTGATCAAGATCGAGCACGTCACCCGGGGCGACGCCGCGCGCGGGCTGGGCTCGACCGGCATCGCCGGCTTCGACGGCAAGGTGGCGGTGCTCATGGAGCACGCGAACCGTGGGAAGAAGAGCCTCGGCCTCGACCTGACCGACCCCGCCGGGCGCGACCTCCTCTACCGGCTCGCCGCCATCTCCGACGTCTTCCTCACCAACAAGATGGAGGGCGTCCGCAAGAAGCTCCAGATCGAGGTGGACGACATCCGGGCCCACAACCCGAACATCGTCTACGTGCGGGGGACGGGCTACGGCAACCGCGGCCCCGACGCCGACGCCGGCGGCTACGACTCGCTCGGGTTCTGGGCCCGCTCGGGGGTCGCCCACTCGGTCACGCCCTCCGACCTGCCCCAGCCGCTCAACCAGCCCGGGCCCGCGTTCGGCGACTCGATCGGCGCCATGACCATCGCCGGCGGCATCTCGGCCGCGCTGCTGCACCGCGAGCGCACCGGCGAGGCCCAGGTGGTCGACGTGTCGCTCCTGTCGACGGCGATGTGGGCGCTGGGCGGCACCATCGCGGTCTCCCAGGACATCGGCATGGCCTGGCAGGCGCCCCCATCGGGCGAGCCGGCGGCGCCGTTCAACCCGCTCATCGGCTACTTCGGCACCGCCGACGGGCGCTTCATCATGTTCTCGATGCTGCAGGGCTTCCACTACTGGCCGGAGGTCTGCGAGCGCCTCGGGCGGACCGACCTCGTCGGCGATCCCCGGTTCGACACCCACGAGCACCTCATGGAGAACGCCGCGGTCGGCGCCGAGATCGTGCGGGCCGAGATCAAGCAGTACACCCTCGCCGAGATCAAGGAGCGGTTGACGGGCATGCGCGGCCAGTGGGCGATCGTGCAGGACACGATCGAGATCGGGGACGACCCGCAGGTCGTCGCGAACGGCTACCTCCAGGAGCTGGAGTGGGACGGCTACAAGTACAAGCTCGTGGCCACGCCGGTGCAGTTCGGCGAGGAGGTGTCGGTGCCGGGCAAGTCGCCCGAGTTCAACGAGCACGGCGACCAGATCCTCACCGAGCAGCTCGGACTCGACTGGGACACCGTGATCGACCTCAAGGTGAAGGGCGTCGTCGCCTGACGCGGACGGTCAGAGGCCCTTCGGGCGGGTGCCGATGACCTGGGCGGCCTCGAGCGCGGCGTAGGTCGCCTCGTCGACGCCGAGCTCCCCGACGAGGATCTCGTGGTTGTGCTGACCGAGGGTCGGCGCGGGCGTGCGCAGCCACCGTTCGACCGACGCGAAGCGGAACGGCAGCGTGGGCGTGGCGAGCCGGCCGACGACGGGGTGGTCGATGGCCTCGTAGAACCCGCGCGCCTGCAGCTGCGGGTGGTCGTACATCGACCGTGGGTCGCGGCCGACCGCTGCAGGCACGCCGTGCGCCACCAGCAGCTCGGCGGCGGCGGCCACCGCGCGTGTCGCGCTCCACCCGGCCAGGCGCTCGTCGAGCTCGTCGTGCCGGGCGCGCCGCCCGGCTTCACCGGCGAAGTCGGCGTCGCTCGCCCACGCCGGCGAGCCGAGGGCGGCGACGAGCCCCCGCCACTGGTCGTCGGTGGCGACCGACACCGCCAGCCACGTCTCCGGATCGCGGCCGCGGTACAGGCCCTGCGGCGCGACGTGGGGGCTGCGGTTGCCGTCACGCTCGAGGAGGTTGCCGTAGGCGGTCGCCTCCAGCACCAGCTCGGCGGCCGCGTTCAGGGCGCCCTCGACCATCGTGACCTCGAGGAGGCAGCCGCGACCGGTGGCCTCCCGCTCGGCCAGGCCGACGATGAGCGCGAACGCCGCGTGCATGCCGGCGTTCGGGTCGCTCGGGCCGCGCTGGATGCGGGGCTGGTCGTCGCGGTGCCCGGTGATCCAGGCCAGGCCGGTCACCTGCTCCATCGTCTGCGCGAACCCGACGTTGTCCCGCCACGGTCCCGACAGGCCGAAGGCGGGCATGCGCACGAGCAGGCACCGCGGGTTGAGCGCCTCGATCTGCTCCCACTCGAGCCCGAAGTTGCCGAGCACCCGCGGTGAGAAGTTCTCCAGCACCGCGTCGCTCTCGGCGATGAGGCGCCGGAGCAACCCGAGCCCGTCCTCGGTGCCCAGGTCGAGGGTGAGGTTGCGCTTGTTGACGTTGGAGCACAGGTAGTGCGAGCTGCGCTCCCACCACGGCCCCTCCATCCCCGTGGTCGCGCCCGTCGTCCGCATGCCGTCCATGCGGCTCACCGACTCGACGTGGATGACGTCGGCGCCGAGGTCGGCCAACGCGCCAGCGGCGATCGGGCCCGCCCACCACGCGGTGAGATCGAGGACCCGCAGCCCCGCGAGCGGGAGGTCCGGGTCCTCCCCGCCGATCGGGGGGCGCGCCGACGTGTGCGGCTCGACCAGCCCGGTGTGCTCGCCCAGCCGCGGCGCCGGCCGCGGCAACGGCGGGTCCTCGTCGTTCATGCGCCACGGACGGCGCGGCATCGTGAACGTGCCCGATGCGTCGTCGACGAAGATCTTGCGGGCGACGAAGTGGTCGCACTCGAGGATGTTGGCCGGGCCGTGCACCGGGGCCACCGGGATGCGCAGCTCGCTGGCCATCCGCACGATGTCGGCGGTGGTGTGCTGCGTCGTCCACGCGTGCACGATCTCGTTCCACTCGTCCCAGCGCGCCTGACGGTCGACGTGGCTGCTGAATTCGTCGGTCTCGATGAGGTCGGGCCGTCCGATGAGCAGCAGGAAGCTGTGGAACTGCTCGCGGCTGTTGGTGCAGACGCCGACGTACCCGTCGAGGGTCGGTTCGACCGACGGCGTCTCGATGGTGCGGGTCGCGCCCTGGATCGGCGGGCTGCCGAGCAACGCGCGGATGTACTCGGCGTAGCTGTTGGCGGCGATGGTCATCACCTCGGCCACCGAGAAGTCGATGTGCTCGCCGTGACCGGTGCGCGCGGCACGCCGCGCCGCCGCCGCGACCGCCATCGCCGAGAAGGTGCCCGCCAGCCATTCGCTGGTGCGTCCGCCAGCCTGGAAGGGGTCGCTCCGCACCGAGCCCCGCCCGACCAGCCCACCCGACTCCGCCTGGATGATGAACTCGGTCGTCGGGCGTTCCGCGTACGGGCCGGAGCGGCCGTACGGGGTGATCGAGCACACGATCAGTCCCGGGTGCGCGTCGCGCCAGCTCTGCGGGTCGAGCTCCGACGGCAGGAAGCTCTCGATCACCACGTCGGCGCCGGCGACGAGGTCCTCCACCTCGGGGTCGCCGGGCCGCCCGACGACGGATCGCATCCCGTGGTGCAGGAACTGGAACAGCGCGCCGCCGTCCTCGGGGTCGACCTTCGCGCCCCCTGCCGACCAGCCGCGCCACGGGTCACCGCCGGGTGGTTCCACCTTCACGACGTCGGCGCCCGCGTCGGCGAGCAGGCGCGCGCAGTAACCGCCGGGGATCCCGAAGCTGAGATCGACGACGCGGAGCGCCGCCAGACCCTGCTGCACGGTTCAGCCCGTCGCGACGGGACGGAAGTACGGCAGCGTGAACCCGCCCTGCATCTCGCGGAAGTCGACCTCCACCCGGAGCCCGATCTCGACCGCGTCCGCCGGGCAGCCGATGAGGTTGGAGAGGATCTGCCAGCCCTCGTCCACGTCGACGATGATCGCGACGTACGGCACCTCGAACGAGGGGATCTGCGGACGCCACACCGCGGTCCAGCTGTAGATCTCGCCCGTGCCCGCGCTCCGCTCCCAGGTGAGGTCCTGGGAGGTGCAGTGGGAGCAGAGGTACGCGGGCGTGTGGGTGGCGTTGCCGCACTGCCCGCACCGCTGGAACAGCAGCTCGTGCCGCGCGCAGCCGTCCCAGTAGGGCTGCGTGAGCGGGCCGGGGTGCGGGACGGGGACGACGCCGGACTGCGGTTCGAGGACGGTCATGGCCGATCGGCTCCCAGCAACATCACGTCGGTGAACAACGCCCCCGACCCCCCGTTGGAACACATCGCGACCTCGGCGCCCACGACCTGGTTGGTGGCGCAGGTGCCGCGCAGCTGCTCGACGCCGCGGATGACGCGCTGCAGCATCTGCGCCGACGCGCCCGCGTGGCTGTACGACATCACCCCGCCGTCGGTGGTGACCGGGAACTGCCCCCCGGGCTCGATGGCGCCGCTGGTCACGAAGTCGCCGCCCTCACCCTCGGCGCAGAACCCGAACGCCTCGTACTGGCGGATGATCTCGAACGAGAACGGGTCGTAGAACTCGCACACGTCGACGTCGGTGGGCCCGAGGCCGGCGGTGCGGAACGCGTCCTCGGCGGCGCGCCGCCCGACGGTGCCGTTCACGAGGTCGGGTCGCCGGTTGCCACCGAGCTCCCACGTCGGCGGGTTCCGGTACGCGGTCCCCCCGCTGTCGCCGTTGCCCCCGAGCACATACACCGGGGTGGTCGGGAGGTCGCCGGCGAGGTCGGCGCGCGTCAGCACCAGGCCGCACCCGCCCTCCGACGCGGTCGCGCAGTCGAGGAGGTGGAACGGGTCCGCGATCATGCGGCTGTCGAGCACGTCCTGGGGCGTGAACGGCCCGCGGCCGTGGTACACCGCGTGCGGGTTGACGTGGCCGTTGTTGCGGATCACCGCGGCGACGGTCGCGAGCGTGTCGGGTTTGGTGCCGAAGCGGTGCATGTGGCGGCGCGCGACCAGCGCGAACTCGGCCGCGGTGAACATGCCGAACGGGGCCACGAATTCGCTGCTCGGCCGGGTCCAGGGCGCGGTCGCGGCGCGGTCGACGTATACGCCGGCGGTACCGGCCATGACCAGGACCTTGGTCGCCATCCCCGCCGCGATGGCGGTGGCCGCCTGCAGGATGGCGGGGATGCCCGACCACGAGGACGTGACCCACACCGGCGACAGGCGCGCCTGGTACACGAAGTCGTTGGCGAACTGGCCGACGACGCCGTCGACGTCGCGCACGCCGAGACCGGCATCGGCGAGCGCGCCGAGCGCGGCCGTGAACGAGATCGAGAGCGAGTCCTCGCCCTCGAGCACGCGCGCCTGCTCGGTGTTGAAGATCCCCGAGATGGCGACGTCGTGGTACGGGTGACTGGACATCGAGCCGGAACCTACCGTGCCACGCCCGAGGCGGTGCAATCGCGCCGAGCCTGCGGCACGTGCGGGCCGAGGACGGGCAGGGGTACGTTCCCGCCATGAAGTTCTCGATGATCTTCGAAGCCCAGGTCGAGTACGGCACCCCCGACGTCGAGCGCCAGGCGATCCGCAATTGCGTGGAACAGGCGGTGTTCGCCGAGGAGGTGGGCTTCGACGGCGTCTGGGCGGTCGAGCACCACTCCCTCATCGAGTACTCGCACATGAGCGCGCCGGAGATCTTCCTCACCGCGGTCGCGGCGAAGACGTCGCGCATCCGCGTCGGTCACGCCGCGGTGTGCATGCCGTTCGGGTACAACCATCCGGCGCGGGTGGCCGAGCGCGCCGCGATGCTCGACATCATCTCCGGCGGCCGCCTCAACCTCGGCGCCGCGCGCGGCGGCACGGTGCAGGAGATGTCGTTGTGCGGCGTCGACCCGGAGCTCACCACGCCGCAGGTGCAGGAGGCCCTGAGGTTCATCGGCCACTGCTGGCGCGAGGACACGATCCAGTGGGACTCCGACCTGCTGACGATCCAGCACCCACCGGGGCGCCCACCCCACACCGTGGTGCCGCGGCCGGTGCAGCTCCCCCACCCGCCGCTGTTCCTCGCGTGCACCAACCCGGAGACGGTGCGGCGGGCGGCGGGCTACGGCGTCGGCCCGATGGTGCTCGGCTTCGGCGGCCCCGAGGTGATCGGCGACATGCGCCGCATGTTCGACGAGGAACGGGCCCGCCGCGACCCCGAGGCGGTGGTGTCGCCCGGGATGATCAACGACGAGTTCGTCGCGTTGTGCCCGACGTTCCTCATGGCCGACCGCGACGAGGCGTTCCGCAAGGGATGCCGCGCGCTCCGCTTCTTCGCCGAGGCGATCACGCACTGGGCGGCGCCCAACGGCGTGGCCCCCGCGCGCGACACCGAGCACGTCGACAACGCGGCGTTCATGGCCGAGCACCTGCAGATGGCCAAGGACGCCATCGCCCGCGGTGAGGCCCCGCCCACCGCGGCGTCGTCGATGTACAACACCGACCACGCGTTGGGCGACGCCGACACCGCCATCGCCTACGTCGAGCGGCTCCGCGACGCCGGCGTCGACAACGTCATGTGCCTGATCCAGATGGGAACGCTGGGGCAGGACGAGATGCTGGAGTCGATCCGGATCTTCGGCGAGCAGGTGATCCCGCACTTCCGCGCCCTCGACGCCATCGACGGCGCCGCCGGCGAGCTCACCCGTCAGCCCGGCTGAGATGCTCGCCTGCCCAGTGCGCTCTTGTCGATCTTGAGCATCGAGGTCATCGGCAGCTCCGCCACGACCTCCAGCCGATCGGGCGCCTTGTAGTCGGCGAGGCGTTCGCGCACGAACGCGCGCACCTCCTCGAGCGTCGGTGGGTCGGCCGGGTCGGCGGGCTCGACGAACGCGACGCCGATCTCCCCGATCGTGGGGGCCGCCGTACCGACGATCGCCACCCGCCCGACCTTCGGGTGGTCGGCGAGCACGCGTTCCACCTCGAGCGGATGCACGTTGAACCCGCCGCGGATGTACATCTCGCTGGTGCGGCCCCGCAGCACCAGGTTGCCGTCCTCGCGCAGCAACCCGAGGTCGCTGGTGGTGATCCACCCGTCGGGTGCGAGGGTCTCCGCGGTGCGCTCGGGATCGTTCCAGTAGGCGCGCATGCTGCAGGGCGACCGCAGGGTGACCACGCCGACCTCGCCGCGGGCGACCTCCTCGCCGTCGGCGCCCACCAGCTTGAGCTCGATGCCCTCCTGCGGGCGGCCGACGGTGTGCAGGAGCACCTCCGGCGGGTCGTCGGGCCGGGTACCGGTGATCGACGACGATTCGGTGCACGCGTAGCGGACCACGATGGGGCAGCCGAGCCGGGTGCGCATCTTCTCGGCCAGCTCCGGCGTCACCGGCGCCGACCCGGTGGAGCACAGGCGCAACGCGGACAGGTCGACGTCGGCCAGTTGCGGCAGGTCGACCAGCTTCGCCCACTGCGTGGGCACTCCCCAGCCCATGGTGGCTCGCTCGGCGACCATCTGCTCGAGCATCGACTCCGCCGTCCACGGTGTCGCGGTCAGCACGCAGCCGATCACGAACTCGACCTGGTCCCAGAGCTTGTTCATGTACCCCGAGTGCGCGAAGGGCACCGGCATGAGACGGACGTCGTGGTACGCGCTGAGGATGTCGCTGAGCCGTGCCGACGCCTCCAACGCGCGGTGGTCGAACCACGCGCCTTTGGGCAGCCCGGTGGTGCCACTCGTCCACACGATGCACACGGGATCGTCGGGCCGTCGCACCGGCCGGTCGAGGAACGGAGTGCCGGCCTGCCACACGACCGCGACCTCGGCGCGCGGCATGAGCACCTTGGGCGCGGGTGCATCGGTGGGAAGATCGGGGTCGGTGCGCTCGTGCAGCAACGCCACCGGCTCGCACCGCTGCAGGATCGCGGTGACCTCGCGGGGGCCGAGCCGGGTGTTGATCCCGGTCGCGACCGCGCCGAGGCGCGTGCACGCGGCGTACGCGACCGCGTAGTCGATGCACGACGCCATCGAGAACGCGACGACGTCACCCGGCGCCACCCCCCGCGCCCGGAGCTCCGCAGCCAGCGAGTCGGCGCCGGCGAGCCACTGGCCGTACGTCAACCGCTGCTCACCGTCGACGTACGCGAGGGCGTCGGGCTCGCGGGTGCCGATCTCCTCGAACAGGTCGCCGAGCGTCGTGCTCGACACCGGCGGTGGCGCGGCGCTCATCCCGGGTCGCCGGCGCCGAGGCGCGCCGCCCAGCCGTCGGGATCGACACCCTCGGTCGTGATCGTGCGGCGGGTGATGAGCCACTCGCCGTCGACCACGCCGAACTCGTCGAGGTAGCGGCCCCAGTGGTCGAGACCCGTCGACGAGACCACCTGGTAGTAGGAGCGCACGCGGGCCGCGGTCTCGGAGAGGAGATCGATCTGGATGGTGCTGGTGAAGTGGCGGAGCGACGGCCGGCCGCCCTCGGGCACGTAGCGGCCCGAGGGGATCGGGGCCGCGCCGGAGGGCACGCCACCGAGGAACTCGAGCACCGCGTCCCGCCCGTGCAGCACCGTCGCCGGGGTGGGCTCGAACTCCACGTCGGGGGCCAGGACCTCGACCATCTCGGGGAACCGGCCCGCGTCGCCGTTGGCGTTCCAGCGGGCGATCCGGTCGCGGATGCTCTCCCGTGCGACCAGCTCCCAGAACTCCATGCGGGCGCACACTACCGGTGGTGACGGGCGACTCGACACGGCCGGGGTCGGGCGGCATCCTGCTGCCGGCGCCCGGAACCCGAATGGGAACCCGGGATACAGCGCGCGGAATTCTGCACACCGCCAACCGAGAACGCCATTCACGAGGGAGGGGCGATGAGCACCGGCACGATGCGGGCGGCGGCGGCGATCGTCGGCGTCGCCGACGCCGCCTCCCCGACGGGTGAGCTCGAGACCCGCGGCCGCGTCCTGGAGGCGGCCATGATCCGCGAGGCCCTCGACGACGCCGGGCTCGGCCTCGCCGACGTCGATGGGGTGTGCTGCTCGGGCATCGCGACCGGCATCGCCGAGTACCTCGGCATCCACCCCCGGTTCGTCGACGGCACGTTCGTGGGCGGGTCGAGCTTCGAGGTGCACGTCGAGCACGCGGCGGCCGCGATCGCGGCCGGGCTGTGCGAGGTCGTGGTGGGCGTGTACGCGTCGACGCCCCGGCAGGACCGCCGACTCGGCCCGACCGTGCCGTCGCTCGGGCCGATGGGGCCCGACGTCGGCGCCGAGTGGGAGGCCCCCTACGGCCCGCGGATGCCGATGACCTCGTACGCGCTGGCGGCGAGCCGGCACATGGCGCAGTACGGGACGACGTCGGAGCAGCTCGCCCGGATCGCGGTCGACGCCCGGCGCTGGGCGGCCCGCAACCCGCGGGCCCGGCACCGCGACCCGATCACCGTCGACGACGTGCTCGCGTCGACGATGACGGTGTCGCCGCTGCACCAGCTCGACTGCTGCCTCGTCACCGACGGCGCCGGCGCGTACGTGCTCACGTCCGCCGACCGCGCCCGCGACCGGCCGCAGCCTCCCGTCTACGTGCTCGGCGCCGCGACCGGCGTCGACCACTGGGTGATCTCGGAGATGCCCGACCTCACGGTGACGCCCGGCGCGATCTCGGGACCGGCGGCATTCGGGCACGCGGGCATCGGGCCGAACGACGTCGACGTGCTCATGAGCTACGACTCGTTCACCATCACCGCCCTCCTCCACCTCGAGGACCTCGGCTTCTGCGCCAAGGGGGAAGGAGGCGCCTTCGTGGAGGACGGGAAGCTCGGTCCCGGTGGCGCGCTCCCGATGAACACCAACGGGGGCGGCCTCTCCTACACCCACCCGGGCCAGTACGGGATGTTCCTGCTCGTCGAGGCCACGCGGCAGTTGCGCGGCGAATGCGGCGACCGCCAGGTGGCGGGCGCCGAGGTCGCGGTCGCGCACGGCTGCGGCGGAGTGCTGTCGGCCACCGGCACCGTCGTGCTCGGCACCGGAGCGACGGTGTGACCGCGCGTCGCGAGCCGCCGACCTCCGACGAGGCGCGCCCGTTCTGGGACGCGACGCGCGAGCGGCGCTTCGTGCTGCCGTGGTGCACGAAGTGCGACGCCGCCGTCTGGTACCCGCGCACCGCGTGCCCGCGCTGCTTCGGCAGCACCGTCGAATGGCGCGAGAACGCGGGAGGCGGCACCGTCTACGCCGCGAGCGTGCACACCAAGCCGGGAGCGGGACGGGCCGAGGAGGACGGCCCGTACGTCGTGGTGCTCGTCGACCTCGACGCCGGCGCGCGCATGATGAGCAACGTGATCGGCTGCCCCCCGGGCGACGTCGAGATCGGCATGCGCGTCGCGCTCGCCTGGGAACCACTGTCCGACGGGCGCCACCTCCCGGTGTTCCGGCCCGCCTGAGCCATGCCGTTCCCCGACTTCACCCCGACCGTGCCCGAGCTCGTCGCCACGGCCGCGGCGCGCTTCGGCACCCACCACCTACCTGGTCGCCGACGGCGAGCGGCTGAGCTACGCGGAGGCCGACGCCCGCTCGGCGGCCCTCGCCCGCGGCCTGCTCGCGGCCGGCATCGGCAAGGGCTCGCGGGTGGGGATCCTGATGCCGAACTGCGTCGACTTCGCGATCGCCGCCTTCGCGGCGGCGCGGGTCGGTGCCGTGTTCGTGCCGATGAACACGTTCTCGCAGACGCGCGAGCTCGGATGGACGATCCGTCACGCCGACGTCACCGAGCTCCTCACCCACCCGCGCTTCCTCACCAACGACTACCTCGAACGCCTCGAAGCGGCGCTGCCCGGCCTCGCCGGCCAGTCGGCCGACGACCGGTTGGTCCTCGCCGACGCGCCGTTCCTGCGCGCCATCCACGTGTGGGGTGCGTCCGACCGCTCGTGGTCGCGGGGTGACGAGGCGTCGATGGTCGACGCCGGCGAGCGGGCCGGCATCGACGCCGCCTTCCTCGCGCAGGTGGAGGCGTGCGTCGTCCCGGCCGACCCGCTGGTCGTCGTGTACAGCTCCGGCAGCACCGCCGAGCCCAAGGGCGCCGTCCACACGCAGGGCACCGTCGTCCGCCACTCGTGCAACCTGCAGTCGGGGTACCCGATGGGGCCCGACGACGTGATCTTCTCGTCGATGCCGTTCTTCTGGATCGGCGGGTTGGTCACCACGCTGTTCGAGGTGCTGCACGTCGGCGCCACGTTGGTCACGCTGAGCTCGTTCGACGCCGGCACCGCGCTCGACCTCATCGAGCAGGAGCACGTCACCATCGCCACCGGCTGGCCGCAACAGGGCAAGACCATGTCGGAGCACCCGTCGTACCCGGCGCGCGACCTGTCGTCGGTGGTGCGGACGAGCATGCCCGACCTCGTGCCCCCGGACCGTCGACCGCCCGAGGTGAACTCGACCTCGCTCGGCATGACGGAGATGTGCAGCTCGCACACCCTCTGGGACCAGTACGACCCCCTCCCCGAATCGCGCCGCGGGACCTTCGGCCGGTCGCTGCCCGGGATCACCCACAAGGTGGTGGACCCCGAGACCGGCGTGGAGCTGCCGGCCGGCGCGGACGGTGAGCTCTGGGTGCGCGGGTACTCGCTCATGCAGGGGTTGCACCGGCGCGAGCGAGAGGACGTCTTCGAACCCGACGGTTGGTACCGCACCGGCGACGCCGGTCACTTCGACGCCGACGGCTGGTTCTACTTCACCGGCCGGCTCGGCGAGATGATCAAGACGCCCGGCGGCGCCAACGTGACCCCGGCCGAGGTCGAAGCCGCCCTCATGGCCTACCCGGACGTGCTCGAGGCCTACGTCACCGGGATCCCGGCCGCGGGCGGTGGCCACCTCGTCGTCGGCGCGGTGGTGCCGCGCGCCGGGCACGCGCTCGACGGCGACGAGCTGCGCGCCCGACTGAAGGCCGACCTGTCGGCGTACAAGGTGCCCAAGCACTTCTGGGTGTGCGCCAAGTCCGACCTGCCGTTCCTGCAGTCGGGCAAGATCAAGAAGCAGGAGCTGGCCGAGCAGCTCGCAGCGCGCTTCGCACCGTGAGCGAGCACGCCGACGTCGTGCTCGTCGGCGCCGGGGCGTCGGGCGGCGTCGCCGCCCTCCGCCTGGCGCGGGCAGGTCTGCGTGTCGTGTGCCTCGAGCAGGGCGACTGGGCGAACCGGGACGACTATCCCGGTGCCGGCCCCGACTGGGAGCTCCTGGCGCGGAAGCAGTGGTCGTCGTCACCCAACCTGCGCGCCCGCCCGGCCGACTACCCCGTGGATCTCGACGACTCCGACATGGTGCTCGGCAACTTCAACGGCGTCGGCGGGGGCACGATCCTGTACAACGCGGTCTGGCCGCGCCTGCTGCCGTCCGACTTCCGCACCGGCACCGACTTCGGGATCGGCGACGACTGGCCGCTGTCGTACGAGGAGCTCGTGCCCCACTACGAGGAGACCGATCGCCAGTTCGGCGTGTCCGGCCTCGGCGGCAACCCCGCGTACCCGCCCGGCGCGGATCCACCCCTGCCGCCGCTGCCGATCGGCCGCGCCGGCCTCGCGCTCGCTCGGGCCCACGCGCGACTCGGGTGGCACTGGTGGCCGGAGAGCAACGCCATCCTCTCCGCCACGCGCGACGGTCGCCACGCGTGCGTGCAACGGGGTACGTGCGGTTCGGGGTGCAACGAGGGGGCGAAGGGCTCGACCGACGTCACGCACTGGCCCGGGGCACTGGCGGCCGGTGCGCAGTTGCTCACCGGCGCGCGCGTGCGGCGGATCGAGGTCGATCCGCGCGGTCTTGCCCGCGGCGTGACGTGGCTCGATGCCGACGGGCGTGAGCATTTCCAGGGTGCCGACGTCGTGCTCTGCGCCGCGAACGGCATCGGCACCGCGCGCCTGCTGCTGCTGTCGGCCTACGCGGGCGCCCCCGACGGCCTCGCCAATTCGTCGGGGCTCGTGGGCCGCCGGCTCATGGTGCACCCGGGCGCGATGGTCGAGGGCTACTTCGACGACGACCTACGCAGCTGGCAGGGGCACTTCGGCGGGCAGATCCAGTCGCTCGAGTTCGGCGGCACCGACCCCGGCCGCGGGTTCCTGGGCGGCACCCGGTGGAGCCTCACACCCACCGGGGGACCGCTGGCGGTCGCGTTCGGGTTGCGCGGCCGTCCGCCGCTCGGCGCCGACCACCATCGCCACATGCGCAGCCGCTTCGGCCGGGGCGCGCGTTGGGTCGTGCTGTGCGAGGATCTCCCCGATCCGCGGAACCGGGTGGAGCTCTCGGCCACACTGGTCGACGGCGACGGCATCCCCGCACCAAAGGTCACCTACCGCATCAGCGACGACGCCCGCCGGGCCACGGAGTGGAGCATCGAGCGCGCCGCGGAGTCGCTCACCGAAGCCGGCGCGCACACGGTCGAAGGGCGTGGCGATGCGCAACAACAGCCACCTGCTCGGCACCGCGCGCATGGGCGACGAGCGCGACACGTCGGTCGTCGACCGGTGGGGCGTCGCCCACGACGTGCGCAACCTCGCGATCGTCGACGGCAGCGTGTTCGTGACCGTCGGCGCGGCCAATCCGACCAGCACGATCTCCGCCCTCGCGCTCCGCGCCGTCGACCACCTCCTCGCCCACCGCGCCGACGTCCCCGTACCCGAGCCGGCGCGGCACTTCGCCACACGCGAGCACTCGCCCGGCCGGGCGGCGACGTCGGCACCGGTCGCGCTGCGGACCGCGGTCGGCGACGCGGCGCGCGACCGCGTGCGCGCACTGGCTCGCTCCCTCGTCCCGGCCGACGACCGCATGCCCGGCGCCGACGACGTCGGGGTGGCGGGCGACCTGCTCGACCGCGTGCTCGACGCCCGCCCCGACCTCGTCGCCCCCCTGCTGCGCGCGGTCGACCGCGACGTCGACGACCCAGACGCCCGGCTGGAGGTGCTGCGCACGACCGATGCACCGGCGTACCGCGGGCTGGTCCTGGTGGTGCTGGCCGCGTACTACTGCGCGCCCGACGTCCGGGCGCTGCTGGGCTACCCGGGGCAGGAGGCCACGCCGGTCGGTCGGTTCGAGTTCCCGGAGTACCTGAGCGAGGGATTGCTGGACCACCTGGTCGCGCGGTAGGCACGTCGGCATGAGCGACTCCCGCCATCCCACCGTCACCGAGGCCGGACCGGTCCACGACCAGCGCGAGATCGACGCGGTCGTGCGTGTCCTCCAGTCCCCCGGGCGTCTCGCCATCGGTCCCGAGGTCGCCGAGTTCGAGCGCCGGGGCGCCGAGCTGCTGGCGAAGCAGCACGCGGTGATGGTGAACAGCGGCACCTCCGCCCTGTGGCTCGCCGTCGACCTGCTCGGGTGCGAGCCCGGCGACGAGGTGATCACGTCGCCGCTCACCTTCTCGAGCGACATCGCGCCGCTCGTGCGCAACGGCATCGTCCCCGCGTTCGTCGACGTGGAGCCGGACACGCTGCAGATCGACGTCACGAAGATCGAGGCCATGATCGGCTCGCGCACCAAGGCCATCCTCACTCCCAACCTCGTGGGCAACTGCCCCGACTGGGACGCGATCCGCGAGATCGCCGACCGGCACGGGTTGCTCGTAGTCGAAGACAGCTGCGACGTCCTCGACTCGTACCTCCGCGGCTCGCGCACCGGCACACGCTCCGACATCTCGGTCACGAGCTTCGCCCGGGGTCACTCGATCACGGCCGCGAGCAACGGCGGCATGATCGCGATCGACGACCCCGAGTGGTTCGACCAGACGCTCGTCCGCCGGCGGTGGGGTCGCCACAGCGAGCGGTACCTGTTCGGCAGCAAGCAGGGCGACGACGACCGCTTCGGCCGGCTGGCCGACGGCACGCCGTACGACATGGTGTTCCTGTTCGAGGACACCGGCTACAACTTCGAACCCTCGGAGATCGGTGCCGCCTACGGCAACGTGCAGCTCGACCGGCTCGCCGAGTTCAACCAGCGACGGCGGGACAACTTCGCCCGCCTCGACGAGGTGGTCGCGCAGCACGAGGACACCGTGGTGCGCGCCCGTACGACCTCCGAGGTCGAGACGACCTGGATGCGGTTCCCCTTCCTGCTCCAGGACGACATCGACCGCGCCGCGATGCAGGAGTTCCTGCTCGAGCGGGGCATCCCGTCCCGCATGGTCTGGACCGGCAACATCCTGCGCCAGCCGGGGTTCGCCGACATCGCCCACCGGGCGCCCGACGATGGGCTGCCCAACGCCGACCGGGTGATGGACCGCGGCCTCACGCTCCCCTCCCACCATGGCCTCTCCAGCGACGCGGTGGGGCACATCGCCGCGTCGCTGTCCGACTTCCTGCACACCGTCGAGTGACCCGGTAGGTTTGTCTCCGTTCTACGAGAGACACGTTTCCGACATCCCCGAGGAGCGCATCGTGGACTACATGTTCGTCGACGCCGACAACCACTACTACGAGGCCGAGGACGCGTTCTTCCGCCACGGCGACGAAGACGTGAAGCGGTACGTGCGCTGGGTCAGCGAGGGCAAGCGCCGCTACATGGTGTTCGGCTCGACCATGATCGGCCTGGCCAACACCAGCGTGCCGAACCCGACCTTCGACCCGATCGCGAAGCCGGGCGCGTTCCATGCGCGCCTCAAGGAGCTGCAGGACCGCACCAGCGGGGTGACCGGTCTCCCGCTCACCGACATGCACAAGGCGTACGGCCAGCTCGAGCACATCCCGGAGGGATACCGGGTCAACCACGCGCGCATCGACATGATCGACGAGCAGAACGTGGAGAGGTGCCTGCTCTTCCCGACTCTCGGTGACTGCGTCGAGGGCCTCATGCACGACAACGTGCCGATGGCCTACAAGGTGTTCCACGCGTTCAACCTGTGGCTGGAGGAGGACTGGGGCTACGCGTACCGCGACCGCCTGTACGCGCCGCCCTACATCCCGATGCTCGATCCCGACCTCGCCGCCGCGGAGCTCGAGTTCCTGCTCGAGAAGGGCGTGAAGGCGATCTCGTTGCGGCCCGGCCCGGCCAACGGCCGGTCGCCCGCCGACCCGGCCTGGGACCGCTTCTGGTCGCTGATGAACGAGAGCGGCACGCTCGCCGCGTACCACGGCTACGGCGGCACGACGAAGTACAGCGAGGCGTTCGACCAGATGTGGGGGCAGTCGAAGGCGGACGAGGGCTACAACGCCGCGCTCGGGCAGGCGCTGACGTCCGATCGCGGGATCCTCGAGACGACCGTCGCGCTCGTACTGGGCAACCTGTTCGGCCGGTTCCCGAACGTGCGGATCGCCAGCATCGAGCTCGGCTGCGCGTGGACGCCGTACGCGCTCCACATGGTCGACCACGCCGGCTCGCTGCTCGAGCGGCGCATCACGGCGTTCGGCCAGACCATGCAGGACCTGCCGTCCGACGTCTTCAAGGAGCACATCTACATCTCGCCGTTCCCCGAGGAGGACGTCGTCGGCCTCACCGAGCTCATCGGCGTCGACCGCGTGCTCATGGGCTCCGACTGGCCGCACCCCGAGGGCAACATCATGCCGGGCGACTTCGCCGACAGCATCCAGAAGCTGCCGGAGGCCGACATCAAGAAGATCATGCGCGACAACCTGCTCGGCCTCCTGCAGTAGTCGGGGGCGGCAGTGGCACGGGTCGTGCTGTGGGGGCCGGGGCAGATCGGCATCGGGGCCCTGCGGGCGACCATCCAACATCCCGGGTTGGAGCTGGCGGCCCTCGTCGTGCACAGCGAGGCCAAGGAGGGACGCGACGCCGGCGACCTGTGCGGGCTCCCGCCGACCGGGGTGATCGCCACGCGCGACATCGACGGCGCGCTCGCCACCGACGCCGACGTGGTGGCGTACTTCGCCAGCAGCGACTACCGCTACCGCGAGGCTGCCGACGACATCGCCCGCTGCCTGCGGGCGGGGCGCGACGTGGTCACGACGTCGTTGGTGTCGTTCTGCTGGCCGCCGGCGGCCGAGCCCGACCTGCGCGAGCTGCTCGAGGATGCCTGCGCCGCCGGTGGCACCACGCTCTTCAACAGCGGCATCGAGCCAGGGTGGATCAACGACCTCGTGCCGTTCGCGTTCAGCAGCACCTGCGCGCGCATCGACCGCATCACGATGCAGGAGATCCTCGACTACTCACCCATCGCGCAGCCGCACATCATGTACGACTTCATGGGCTTCGCCCATCCCCCCGACACGGTGACGCCGCTGCACGAACCGGGACGGCTGAACCGCCTCTGGGCGCCGGTCGTGTGGGGCCTCGCGGCCGGGCTGGGGCTGACGCTCGACGGCGTCGAGGACACGCTGGAGCAGTGGATCGCGCCCGAGTCGTACGAGACCGCGTCGGGACCGCTGCCCGCCGGCACCGTGGGCGGGATGCGCTTCCGCCTGGTCGGGATCGCCGGCGGCGAGGAGCGGATCGTGCTGGAGCACATCACCCGCATGGGCGAGCACAGCGGCCCCGACTGGCCGCGGCACCCCTCCCCGCTCGGCGGCTACCGGGTGATCCTGGAGGGCATGCCCACCTACACCGTCGACATCGAGATGCACGGCCGCGGCAGCAACATGCGGGGCCTGAGCTTCGCCACGTTCATGCGTCCGCTCAACGCCATCCCCGCGGTGGTCGCGGCACCGCCGGGCATCATGTCCGCCCACGACCTGCCGATGGTGACCGGCGTGATGACCGGCGCCGAGTGGACGGGCATCCTCGCCTGACGGCGCACCGTCAATGGTCTGCCCGCACGGCGAGAACTACGCTTCCGGGCCGCGAGCGGTACGACGAGGGTCGGAGAAGGCGCGTTCGGTGACACTCGACGGGAAGACGATCGTCGTCACGGGCACCGGCGCCGGGCTGGGACAAGCCGTGGCGTCACACGTGCTGCGCGACGGTGGCAACGCGGTGCTCGCGGCGCGCAAGGACGCGGCGCTCGCGGAGCTGGCGCACGGTCTCGATCCCTCGGGTGAGCGCGTCGCCATCCGGGTGACCGACATCGGCGACGCCGACCAGTGCCGGGAGCTCGCGCGCTTCGCGGCCGACCGGTTCGGGACCGTCGACGGGGTCGTCCAGATCGCCGCGCACGAGGTGATGGGCGGTCTCGGCCGGACCACGGACGACGACTGGCGCTCGGTGCTCGACACGAACGTCATCGGCACCGTGCACGTGATGTCGGCGCTGACCGAGGTGATGAACGGCGTCGGTGGTTCGATCGTGCTGATCGGCTCGCAGACGTTCCGCGTCTCGAACGGCGCGATGCAGCAGACGGCCTACGCCGCCTCCAAGGGCGCGTTGCACTCGGCGATGTTCCACGCCGCGTGGGAGCTCGGACCCCGGCGGATCCGGGTCAACATGGTGGTGCCGTCGTGGATGTGGGGTCCGGCCGTCCAGCAGTTCGTGCGCACGAGCGCTGAACGGCGCGGCGTCGACGAGGAGGTGGTCACCGCGCCGATCAGGCAGGCGATGCCACTTGGGGAGATCCCCACGGTGGAGGACGTCGCCGAGGCGGTCGTGTTCCTGTCGTCCGACCGCGCCCGCATGATCACGGGACAGACCCTCTTCGTCAACGCCGGGAACCACATGACATGAGCGGCGCACCCGACCCCCGGCGCGACGTGATCCTGACCGGGATCGGCGGGCAGGGCGTGCAGCTGTGCGCCAAGGTTCTCGCCCAGGCCTGCGTCGCGGACGGCCACCACGTGATGCTGAGCTCGTACTTCGGCGGCGAGATGCGGGGCGGGCGCACCGAGGCCACGGTCGTGGTGCGCGACGCGCCCATCGTCGACCTGCCACCCATCGTGCCCCGCCTCGACGCGGTCATCGTGCTGCACGCCGAGTTCCTCGCCGACGCCACGCCGCGCCTGATCGACGAACCGCTGGTCGTCGCCGACGCGTGGACGTGGCCCGAGACGGACGCGGCCGCGGTGCGGGTGCCGGCACGCGAGATCGCCGCCGACCTCGGCGCCCCGGTCGCCGCCGGCCTCGTGCTGGTGGGCGCGTTCGCGGCGCTGACGGGCGTGGCCGGCGCCGACGCGCTCGAGGCCGCGGTGCACCACCTCGTGCCGCCGCACCGCGCCGCCGCCATCCAGTCGAACCTGGCCGCGCTGGCGGCGGGCGCCGATTCGGTGCGCGGCACGGCCGTGGAGATCACCCGGTGAGCGACCGCGGCACGGTGATCATGGCGCTCGACCGCTGCAAGGGCTGCGGCCTCTGCGTCCCGGTATGCCGCCCGGGCGCACTGGCGATGACCGACGAGCGCAACGCCAAGGGCTACGTGCTCCCGCAGCTGCTCGACGGCTGCACGGGGTGCCGGGCGTGTGCCGAGGTGTGCCCGGACTTCGTGTTCGAGGTCTACCGGTTCGAGACCGCGCCATGACCCTCGTGCTGCGCGAGGGCTACGACGCGATCGCGGCGGCCGCGGTCGACGCCGGCTGCCGCTTCTTCGCCGGGTACCCGATGCTGCCGTTCACCGGGCTGCTCGATGCGTTCGCGCGCGAGCTGCCCCGCAACGACGGCGTCTGGATCCAGGCCGACACCGAGATCGAGGGCGCCAACATGGCGTTGGGCGCGGCGGCGACCGGCGCCCGCGCCGCCACCGGTTCGACCGGTCAGGGCATCGCCCTCATGCAGGAGACCATCGCCGAGGCCGCGCTGAACGAGCTGCCGCTGGTCGTGTTCAACATGGCGCGCGGTCAGCAGGACTACTTCCAGACCACCCGCGGCGGGGGCTGGGGCGACTACCGCACCATCGCGCTCGCGCCCGCGAGCGTCGTGGAGGCGGCCGAGCACACCCGGCTCGCGTTCGAGCTGGCCGATCGGTGGCTCACGCCCGTCGTGCTCTACGGCGACCACATGATCGGCTTCACCCAGATGACGGTCGAGGCGGCGCCCGACCACGCCGTCGCCGGCATGCCCGACAAGCCGTGGGCGCTCGACGGGTCGAGCGGCGGCACCGGGGCGTCGAAGGTCGTCTGGACGTGGCGCCAGGGGAAGCACAACACGCCCGGCCCGGGCCCGAACCGGCACTGGCAGCACGTCGCCGACAAGTACGACCAGATCACGACGACGGAGGCGCGCTACGTCGGGCGTCACCTCGACGACGCGGAGCACGTCGTCGTGTCGTTCGGCACCACCGGCGCGTTCGTCGACTACGTCGTCGACAACCTCAGGCGCGAGGGCCACCGGATCGGCACGTTCCGCCCGGTCACCCTCTGGCCGTTCCCGTCCGTCGCGCTCGGCGAGGTCGGCCGCTCGGGCCTCTGCCGACAGGTGCTGGTCTACGAGCTCAACGCGGGCCAGATGATCGACGACGTCCGCATCGCGGTGAACGGCGCGGTGCCGGTGCGCGCGGTCGGCGGCGTGAGCCAGGACGAGTCAGGCATGCGCCAAGGCGAGCTGCTCGACGTCGAGACCATTCGCGCCCGCATCCTCGCCGCGACCGAAGGAGCACGACGATGACGCAGGCCGAACCGACCATGGGCCGGAAGGTCGCCGACTTTGCGCCCGCGCTGTTCCAGAGCACCGAGCACCACCTCTGCTCCGGATGCGGCCACCCGGTCGCGTGGCGGTTGCTGGTCGAGGTGCTCGAGGAGCTGCAGCTCGCCGACCGCTCCATCGGCGTCGTGGGTCACGGCTGCTACACCCAGATCATCACCACCGCCGACGTCGAGTTCCTCCAGTGCCTGCACGGGCGCGCGCCGGCAGTTGCCACGGGCATGAAGCGCATGCTCCCGGACCGGGCGATCTACACGCTGCAGGGAGACGGCGACATGGTCTCCGAAGGGCTCGCCGAAGTGCTGCACGCTGCCGCGCGCGGTGAGTCCATCACCTGCCTCATGCTCGACAACGGCGTGTTCGGCGACACCGGCGGGCAGATGACCGCGGCGACGACGGTCGGGCAACGCACGAAGACGAGCCTCGACGGTCGCTCGGAGCAGGAGCACGGGTACCCGATCCCGGTCGCCGACATCGTGGCGACGTTCCCGGGCGCGGCCTACGTCGCGCGCGGCGCGGTCGACAAGCCCAACGCCATCGCCCGGACCCGGCGCTATCTGCGCGAGGCGTTCGCGTCGCAGCTGGCGGGCGAGGGGTTCTCGCTCGTCGAGATCCTCACCATGTGCCCCACCGGCTGGGCCGTCCCCACCGACCAGGGCGCGCAGTACCAGCGCGACCAGGTGGAGAGCACGTTCGGTCTCGGCGAGCTGCGCCCGAGACCCCGCACCACCTGATGGACGTCCGCATCCACGATCTGCTGGCCCGTACCGCGCTCGTCCAGCCCCACCGCATCGGCGCGACCCTCGGCGACGACGCCCGCACCTTCGCGGAGCTCGACGCCGGCGCCAACCGCGCCGCGCACCGGCTGCAAGCCGAAGGCGTCGGCCCACTCGACCGGGTCCTGTGGTGGGGCCCGACCGCGCTCGACGCGCTCGAGCTCGGGTACGGCGTGTCGAAGGCGGGCGCGGTCCTGGCGCCGATCAACCCGAACTTCACCGAGCGCGAGGCGCTCGACGCGTTCGAGACGCTCACCCCGCGGCTCGCGGTCACCCATCCCGACACCGAGGAGCCCGCCCGCGCGATCGCAGCACGGTTCGGGGTCCCCGTGATCACCACCGGCCCGGGGTGGCACGCCGACGCATCGCCCACCGCACCCCCGCGGGTCGGGTCGAGCGAGGACCCCTGCGTCGTCTTCCTCACCAGCGGGTCCACCGGCGTGTCGAAGGGCGCGGTCCTCTCGCACCGCGCCACGTGGTTGCGCGCCATCCAGCGCGACAACGAAGGCGGCGCGACCGAGCGTCGCGGCGTCGTGGTGATGTTCGGCCTGTTCCACATGGCCGGGTGGTTCTTCCTGGAGAACGCGCTCGCGGCGGACCGCCCCGTACACCTCGTCGACCGACCGGAACCGCACGAGCTCCTCGGTGCCGTCGAGCGGCGGCGCGCCAGTGGCCTCTATTGCATCCCCGGTGTGTGGCAGCGCATCCTCGACGACGACGGCACGTACGACACGTCGTCGCTGGTCGAGGTGCTGACCGGCACGTCGCTCGTGACGCTCGACCTGATCGATGCGTTGAAGGCGCGGTTCCCGGGTTCGTGGACGTCGGTGGCCTACGGCTCGACCGAGATCGGGCGCGGCGCGGTGCTGCTCGACTCGGACCTCTACGACCGGCCGGGCAGCGTGGGCCAGCCGCCGCCGATGGTGGTCGCCGACCTCGCCGACGACGGTGAGCTGTGGCTCCGCGGCCCCACGATGTTCTCCGGCTACCTCGACCGCCCCGACGCCACCGCCGACGCCATCGACGACGACGGCTGGTTCCACACCGGCGATCTCGCGACGCGCGACGCCGACGGCTACCTCAGCATCACCGGGCGACGCTCGGAGTCGATCCGCTCGGGCGGCGAGTGGGTGGCGCCGGTCGAGGTGGAGAGCGCAGTCCGCACCCACCCGTCGGTCGCCGACGTCGCGGTGGTGGGCCTCCCCGACCCGAGCTGGGGCGAGGTCGTGTGCGCGGCGATCGTCGTGCGACCGGGCGCGACGCTCCCGACCGTCGACGAGCTGCGCGCGCACGTCGCCACCGTGCTGGTCGGGCCCAAGCAGCCGCGCGTCGTGGTGCAGGTCCAGGAGCTCCCGCGCACGGATGCGACCGGACAGGTCCGCCGGCTTCGCCTGCGTGACGCCATCGCGTCGGGCTAGCCGTTGCGGCTCGGGACGTTGCTGGTGAGCGCCCGGGGATGCTTCGATCTTCGACGAGGCGTGGGCGACGGTGTGGCGGAACCACACGATCGATGCGGAGACCGCCGCCGCCGGCACGCCGATGGAGAGCGTGGTGGAAGCGAGCACGTAGACGTTGGTGGATCGCGTGACGAGCAACCAGAGGCCGGCGGCGGAATTGGCGATGCCGGTGACGCCCCACATCACGGAGATGCGTCGGAACACCTGGTGAAAGCGACGGTCGGACGCCACGTGGCGCGGCAGGCCGAAGTCGCTCGCGAACCGTCGGGCCAGGGGGCGGTCGATGATCACCGAGACCAGGAATGCGGCCGCGAGGCAGAACCCGCCGATCACGGGTTGCAGGAAGTAGAGGAACGTGCTGCCGGCCACGACCGCGACGACCGAACGCGCCAGCAGTCTCGCGACCGCCAGGACCGTGATGCCCGGAACCCGCCGGCGGTTCACCCATCGCCACGCGAGCGCACCGAGCCCCCAGGCGAGCGCGGCGCCGATCGCCACCGTGGTCGTGGCGATGGCCGTGACCAGCATCAGGACCGCGGCCGGAACGAGCACGGCCTCGATCACCTGCGGCAGGGCGCGCCGGGCGACGTCGCGGAGTGACGGGACGATCGCGTCGGGTCGGGGTACCGCCCGACGCCGCGCCGCGCCGCCGGGGACTCGCGTGTTCCACGCCGTGGTTCCGACCATCCGACTGCCCGACCCTCCTCGTACGACGTGCCGCGATCAGCCACGCCGTGGTGCTGCAGCCGAAGGTACGGAACGGCGCCGCCCGCGCCCATGGAGGCGACCGGCGTCTTCGTGGTGCGGGCAACCCCCGCTCGACCGTGGTCGGCGAGGCGAGTGGCGAGCTACCGGAGCTAGCGGACCTTCCAGTCCGGGTCGCGCTTCTCGAGGAACGCGCGGGCGCCTTCCTGCGCGTCCTCGGTGACCGCGACCTTCATGCGGTAACCCTCGGCCATCAGCTCGGCCTCGTAGGTCGACAACGAGAGCGACTTGCGGATCGCCAGGCGCGTGCCGCGCACCGCGAGGGGCGCGTTGCGGTTCACCACCTCGGCGATCTCCCACGCGCGGTCCAGCAGCGCCGCGGGTTCGACCAGCTCACTCACCAACCCGAGGTCGAAGGCCCGCTGGGCGGTCATGCGCTCGTACTTGCCCATCAGCGCCAGGCGCATGGTGATGTTGAGCGGCAGGACCCGCGCCAGCCGCAACGCCTCCCGGCCCGACACCACGCCGATGCTCACGTGCGGGTCGAAGAAGGAGGCGTCGGTCGACGCGATCACGATGTCGGACGTGGTGACGAGGTCGAGACCGGCGCCGGCGCAGATGCCGTTGACCGCACAGATCACCGGCTTCGCCATCTCGAGGTAGGGCAGCGTCGCCTCCTGCGGCGCGTCCCACTGCCGCATCGACGCCAGCATCGGATCGCCCTGGACGTCGACGCCGCTGGTGTAGTTCCCCCGTTCCTCGACGCCGGCCTTGTTCACGTCGGCGCCCGCGCACAGCGCGCGACCGGTCCCGGTGACGATCAGCGTCCAGACGTCGGGATCGGCCTCGAGCTCCTCGGCCGCCTGGTTGATCTCGGCGATCATCCGGTCGTCGATCGCGTTCAGCACCTCGGGCCGGTTCAGGCGCAGGCACGCGGCGTGACCGCGACGCTCGACGACGATGGTCTCGTAGCTCACCGGTCGCTCCCCTGATACTTCGCGAACTCGGCGTCCGCATCCGCCTCGACGACGGTACCGGTGAAGAACGACGGGTTCATGCCCCGGTACAGCTGCACCACGTTCGAGAAGGTGAACTCCCGGAAGTTCGCCTCCGTGATGTGGCCGTCCTCCACGAGCTCGTAGGCCTCGTCGAGCACCTCGGTCGCGTCGACCACGTCGAAGTGCGCGATGTCGGAGCCGAGCAGGGGCTTGAGCTGCAGTCCCATCTTCTCGTCGAAGGCGATGGAGGTCATGGGGTCGTCGGCCTCGCACCCGAAGTAGAAGCTCCGCGCGAACAGGCGACGGATGTCGTCGGGGCCGTCGATGTGGACGCGCGAGAAGTCGTCGCTGTCGAGGTCGCGCGTGGTCAGCTCTTCCTGCGAGGTGTCCGATTCCAGCGCGTCGAGGTTGCGGGCGATGACGTCGTCGATCTTGCCCTCGTAGCGCGGGTTGCCGGCCGTGTACTGCTCGAACAACCGCCGGAACTCGGCGGTGTCGAGGTTCGTCGGTTTGAGGTGCTCGTCCATGAAGGCGCGGTTGCGCTTCTCCCAGTGGCCGAAGAGATCGCCGTAGAGGTTGCACGCCCAGCCCACGCCGCCCTCGAGGAACCCGAAGTTGAGGGTCGGGAACCGCTCCGTGACGCCGCCGAGGAAGAGGCTGCGCGCGAACGTGTGGTGGCTCTGCGCGAAGTGCCCGAGGTGGTTCCCCACGAAGTTGGACGACAGGCTGCGGTCCGGCCACCCCATCGAACCGCTGTGGCTGGTGACCGGGATGCCGAGGTCGACGAAGCGCTGCCAGACCGGGTCGTAGTCGAAGGGGCTGTCGACACCGAGCGCGTCGATGTAGACGCGTCGCTTGGCCGGGTCCGGTTGCCATTCGGCGTCGGCCTCGATCGGGCGCGGGATCGTGCCCCCGGTGACGAGCACCTTCAGGCCGAGACCGTGCGCGTGCTCCATCTGCTCGATCGCCTCGGTCGGCTCGGCCAGGCTCAACACCCCGACCGGCACCATCCGGTCGAGGTACGGCGAGAACAGGTCCGCCACCATCGTGTTGTAGGCCCGGAGGGCCACGGTGCCGAGCTCGGGATCGGCGATGTCCCGGCCGAGGGTCAGCCCGACGCTCGGGAACACGATCGCCAGGTCGATGCCCCAGTCGTCCAGGCGGTCGTAGAACAGGCCCGGGATGGCGGTGGCGGCGCGGTCTCGGACGTTGATCGGCACGCCCCAGTACGACGGCCGGCGCAGGCGCCGTTGCCGCCGTTCCTCGACGGTGAGCTCGTACCAGCGGTGGAACCGGTGCCCGTACCGGGTGCGGAACCGGTCGACGTGCGCGGGGCTCCCGACCTCGGCGATGTAGTCGAAGTACACCGGGAACAGCTCGACCCAGTGGCCGTCGGCGTCGATCACCGGGTGATCGAGCTGCTCGCGCACCTTGGCGCTCTTCGTCGTCACCACACTGGCTCCTCGGGCCGCACGCCGAAGCGGGCATGGAATCGGTCGGAGTAGGTCGGCCACGCCTCGGGGTTGATCAGGCGGGGTGGCCGCTTGCCCGCGAAGATCGTGATCCACTGGTCGGCGGTGGCCAACGCGATGTCGCGCGCCGCCTCGACCGTGATCCCCGCGGTGTGCGGGCTGGCGACCACGTTGTCGAGCGCCAACAACGGGTGCTGCGGGTCCGGTGGCTCCTGGTGGAACACGTCGATGCCCGCGCCCGCGATGGCGCCGGCCACGAGCGCGTCGTACAGGGCGTCCTCGTCGTGGACCGGACCGCGGGCGGTGGTGACGAAGAACGCGCTCGGCTTCATCCGGGCGAACTGCTCGCGACCCATCAGGCCCTCGGTCTCGGGCGTCAGCGGGCAGTTCAGGTGCACGAAGTCGGAACGCGCCAGGAGCTCGTCGAGCTCCACCTTCGTCGCGCCACGCGCGTCGAGCTCGTCCTCGCCGAGGTAGGGGTCGTAGGCGAGCACGGTCATCGCGAACGGCGCGCAGAGCTCGATGAGTCGGCCACCGATCTGCCCCACGCCCACGATGCCCAGGGTCTTCCCCAGCAGCTCCGTGCTCCGCAGCGCGCTGCGGTCCTGCACGACCCCGCGTCGGATCAGGCGATCGGCCAGCGAGATCTTCTTCGCCAGCGTGAGCATGAACCCGAGCGCGTGCTCGGCCACGGCCTCGCGGCCGGGACCGGAGTTGTTGCAGACGATGACCCCGGCGGCCGTGCACGCGTCGACGTCGACGATGTCGTACCCGGCCCCGGCCGAGCACACCGCCAGCAGGTCGGAGCAACGCGCCAGCAGCTCGGGGCCGCAGATCCACTGCTCGGCGACACCCGGGTTGCGGGCCAGCTCGGTGCGGATGAGCGACTGGTAGCCGTGGGCACGCTCCAGCCGCTCCCAGTTCGCCGCGACCGGGCCCGCGACCTCGAGGCGGGTGACGTCGAACCCGCCGTGGTCGGCCAGGACCTCCCCCGCGACCGGGTCGGTCCACTGGTCGAAATAGACGAGACGGGGGCGCACGGCTGCCGGCGGTCAGTCGACCCGGGGCTTGGCCTGCGCGGCCTTGAACAGGTTGGCGAGGTCCTCGTCGACGTTGCTGTAGTCGTTGATCGCGATCCGGCCCTCCCGGCCGGGCACCGGGTCGTACCCCAGGTGTCCGCCCTCGTTCTCCATGTGGAAGAACTCGCGCCCGATCGGGAGCCGGCGGTCCTCGAGCGGCACCTCCGTCCACGCTCGCAACACCAGCCGGCGTCGCTCGGGGTCGGGACCGTCGACGAAGTCGGAGCGCGAGTGGCACATGGCGAAGTTGTTCGCCATCGACGCGTCACCCGGCCGCATGCGCAGCTCGACCTGCTGCCGCACCAGGACGCGGCGCAGGACGTCGATCGCTTCCTCCTCGTCGGGTGACATCTCGCGCCCCAGCTCGTGCAGCGCGGGGAGGATGCTGCTGTAGGTGAAGTTGATGCAGATCCGGCCGTCGACGTTGGAGAAGATCGGCACGTCGTAGGGCGTGACGTCCGGCTGGTCGTCGGGCTGCTCGCTGCGGCGATGGTGGGGGAACCCCCGGTAGAGGATCGGGAGGACGTCGGGGCGGGTGGCGAGGATGGTGTTGTGCGCGGCGGGGCCGCTCGAGAACTGGCTCTCCCCGCCGCGTTCCGCCTGGTGGATCCACAACAGGGAGAAGAGGTCGGCGGCGTCGTTGTGCATGGCGAGCTCGGCGGCAGACTTCGTGCCCCGCGCCGGCTGCACGCCCCCCGGCAGCACCTCCTGCTGCACCCGCACCATCCGGTGACCGAAGGAGTTGTTCGAGACGAGGCGACCGAAGTGCGAGAGCCACGCCCAGAACAGCAGCTCCACGTCGTCGACACCGTGCTCGGCCACCGGGAACCCGCGCACCACCACGAGCCCCCGACCGGAGATGAGCTCGTGGTAGACCTCGCGCGCGGGACCGTCGACGTCGGAGTGACCCACGTGCTCGCGTTCGATGTCGTCGCGCGGCATGCCGCGGACGCGGTCGAGGATCTCCTCGAGCCCCTGCACGGTGCGCGGTTCGAGCCGGTAGACGAGGTCCTCGTCGCTCGTGAAGTCGGCGCCGACCCAGGCCATCGGGTCGTGCACCTGCTCGGTGTGGATCGGGGTGCTCATCTCATCCGCTCCTGCTGCTTCGCAGCGGGGCGCTCGGCCCCCGCTCGGTTGCCAGCCGGGATACCCGGCTCGCGGCCACCTCGCTCATGTCATCCGCTCCTGCTGCTTCGCAGCGGGGCGCTCGGCCCCCGCTCGGTTGCCAGCCGGGATACCCGGCTCGCGGCCACCTCGCTCATGTCATCCGCTCCTGCTGCTTCGCAGCGGGGCGCTCGGCCCCCGCTCGGTTGCCAGCCGGGATACCCGGCTCGCGGCCACCTCGCTCATCGGGCGTCCTCCACGGGGATGGCGCGCAACCGGGTCGCGTGCGCGCTCGCCGCCTCGGTCATGAAGCCGACGTCGGTGCCGGCGCTGACGAAGCGCAGCCCGAGCCCGACGAATTCGGTGAGGAGCTCCAGGTCGCGGATGCCGGCGATGCCGAAGATCCGGCGGTGGGTGCGGCACGCCTTCGCCACGGTGCGCACCGCGTCGAGGAACGCCTCGTCGCGGAACTGGCCGAGGATGCCCATCTCCGCGGTGAGGTCGTGCGGCCCGAGCATCACCATGTCGACGCCGGGCACCGACGCGATCGCGTCGGCACGCTCCACTGCCTCCGGGGTCTCCAGCATCACCCCCACGACCGTCTGCTCGTCGAAGGCGTCGAGCAGCTCACGCTGCGGCATCGGGCGGTACCGGTTGGCGGGGCTGGGGCCGGCGACCGAGCGGTGCCCGCGGGGCGGGAAGCGGCACGCGTCGGCGACCCGCTCCGCTTCGTCGCGCGAGTCGACGTGCGGCACGATCACGCCCATCGCGCCGATGTCGAGCGCGCGCGTGAGGTACTGGTGGTCGTGCGCGGGTACCCGCACCAGCGGCGTGATTCCGGCCGCGATCGCACCCGCGCACAGCACCGACGTCGACTCGAGCGAGATGGCACTGTGCTCGAGGTCGACGTACACCGCGTCGAACCCCGCGGCCGCCGCCATCATCGAGATGTCGGCCGTGCGCGCCTGCGCCAGTGCCATGCAGAGGACGAGGTCCCCGGCGTCGAGCCGCTCGCGCATCGACGGCATGCCCTGCATCATGCTCGCTCGGAGCGCGCGGTGGTGCCGTGGCGCGCCCGGTCCGGAGCGTCCGCCACCTCGACGTCGGCGGGCTCGAGGGTGCTCGAGCCGGTGAACAGTGCCGCGCGCATGGAGTGCACTCCCACGCTGAAAAGGGGATTCTTACAAATCGGGAAGCAGCCTATCGCCCGGCGGCGTCAGCGACGGAAGACCACCGGCATCGTCTTGATGCCGGGCGTCATGTGCTGGCGGGTCCGGCTGGCGGCGCCGACGATCTCGTAGTTCGGGAATCGCGACAGGAGCTCGGCGAGCACGGTCTTGGCCTCGCGCCGCGCCAGGCTGGCACCGAGGCAGAAGTGCTCGGCGAAGCCGAAGGCCACGTGGGCGGGATCCGGTGCGCGCGTCACGTCGAGGTCGTCCGCTCGCTCCCACACGTCTTCGTCGCGGTTGGCGGCCGGGTAGAGCAGGCAGAGGAAGTCGCCCTTGGCGATCCGCTGCCCACGGATCTCGGTGTCGTCGAGCGCGGTGCGGCACATGTGCGTGACCGGGGTGACGTAGCGGAGGAACTCCTCGACCGCCCCGGGGATCAGATCCGGCGCCTCGACGAGGAGCCGACGTTGCTCCGGCTGCTCCGCCAGCAGCTGACCGGCGCCCGCGATCAGGCCCCGCGTGGTCTCGTTGCCCGCGATGAGGAGGATCTGCGCGGTCGCCAGCTGCTCGTTGATGCTGAGCGGCTCGCCGTGCCACTGGGCCTGGGCGAGCTTGGTGAGCAAGTCGTCGCGCGGGTTCGCGGCGCGGTCCTCGAGCTGCTCGGTGAAGTAGTCGCGGAACTCGATGATCTCGTTGATGCGGTCCTCCACCTGACCCATGGCGGACTCGTCGGACATCTCGATGAACGCGTCCGACCACACCCGAAACTTGTCGAGGTCCTCGATCGGCACGCCGAGCATGAGCGCGATCATGATCATCGGCAGCGGCGCGGCGACGGTGTCGACGAAGTCGACTTCGACCCCCTCAGGGATCTGGTCGAACAGGTCCGCGGCGATCTGCTTCACCTGGTCCTCGAGCTCCCCGATGGCACGGGGTGTGAAGGCGTAGCTGGCGATCTTGCGGAGGAAGGTGTGGCGCTCGCCGTCGGCCATCACGAGGTTGTCGGTGTGCAGCGG
Organism: uncultured Actinomycetes bacterium; assembly: GCA_963819475.1. Taxonomy (GTDB): domain Bacteria; phylum Actinomycetota; class Acidimicrobiia; order IMCC26256; family DASPTH01; genus DASUAS01. The sequence continues at coordinate 411,530 of CAWFWE010000003.1, read as the reverse complement.
ACCGAGCGCCTCGATCTTGCGCAGCTCGGCGCGCCGTGGGAGCCCCAGCGCGTCGGTGCTGGGCTCACCGTCGTCCTGCACGCCGGCCGCGGCGACGTAGATGTGGTACGCGCTGCCGAACAGGGCCGGGGTCTTCGACACCCATCGCACGTCGTCGTACTTCGAGATCGCCCAGAGCCCGTCGCGCTCGGACCAGTAGACGGGCGCTTCGCGCCGGAGGCGCGCGTACACGTCGTGCGGGTACGACATGAACCAGCTGGCCTCCATGAGGCGAACGTGGTCGTCGAGCGTCGCGGTCATCGGGTGCTCCTCTGCTGCTCGGCGAACGCGGTCAGGTACGGCCGAACGAGCCGGTCGCGGTCGATGTCGTCGGGCTGCCAGCCCGCCACCAGGTCGCACCCGTCGAGGGTGTGCACGGCGAGCCTGCGCTCGACGATGAGCGACAGGCTCGATGTGACCCGTCCGGTCAGCGCGACGGGATCACCGACGCACAGCGCGAGCGCGGCCTCGGCCATCGTCTCCAGCGGCTCGGACCGGTCGGCGCGCACCCCGGCGACCGTCCTGGCGTTCTCGGTGGCGACCGCACCCTCCGGCGCGAGCGCGTTCACCGCGATCCCCTCGTCGTAGAGCTCCATGGCCGCGCCGGTGGTGAGGCGGTCGAGCATCGCCTTGGTGCTCCCGTAGAGGCACTGCGCACCGACCATCGGGACCGCGCGGTACGGCGGTCCCACCTTCGGGGCCGCGCCCTGCGACGAGACGTTGAGCACCCAGCCCCGGCCCTGCGCACGCATCCCCGGCAGCGCCGCCAGCGCCAGGTCCCAGGCCGCCCACACGTTGACCTCGACCTGCTCCCGGAATGCGGCGGCGTGCATGCCCTCGAACCGCAGCTCGAACTGCCGCGCCGCGGCGGCGTTGTTCACCAGGATGTCGACCGGCGCGCCGAACGCGGCCTCCGCGGTGCGGACGATCGCGCCGCGGTCGGCGTCGACGTCGGCGAGGTCGGCGACCACCGCCACTGCGTCGCCCCCGGACCTGGCGATGACGTCGACGGTCTCCTCGAGCGACCCCGCGTACGTGCCCTCGCCCGGGCGCAGGGTCCGGGCGGTCACCGCCACCCGGGCACCTTCGGCCGCCAACCGCTGGGCAATGGCGCGCCCGGTGCCGCGGCTGGCGCCGGTGACCAACGCGACCTTGCCGTCACCCGCTCGACCCACGGCCCCCGGTCTCCTGCAACAAGGCGATGCTCGGTGACGAGAACCGCACTCTCGCCACGCGGGGGAACCCTAGCCGCAGCCGTCGGGCTCGGCACCGGATCGATGCGGCGGGGTTCAGGGCTGGCGGCGCAGACCGCCGAAGCAGAACGCCCACACGTCGTCGGGCGACTCGTTGCCGGTGTGCAGGATCGTCGTCTGCACCGCCGCGTTGCCGGTGTGCAGGAGGATCTCGGCCAGCCGCCGGCTCCCGATGTCGTCACGCACCTGGCCCGACGCGATGCCACGTTCCACCGCCTCGAGCAGGACCAGGAGCTGCGGCTCCAGCGCGTGCGCGAGGTCGGCGGGACGGGTCGACGAGAGCGTCATGTTGTAGACCGCGAGGGCCCGGACCACCTCGGGGCTGAGCTTGCCGACCCACAGGCTGGTGAGGAAGTCGCGGATCTGGTCCACGGGGTCGTCGTGCTTCGCCATGCGGTCGCGTTGCCAGTCGGCGGCGGTGGCGACGTACTCCTCGAACAGCGCGAGCAGGAGGTCGTCCTTGCTCGCGAACGTCTGGTAGAAGCTGCGGAGCGAGAGCTTCGACCGGTCGACGACGTCCTGCACCGTGAAGTTGAGCGCGCCGGTCTCGTCGAGCAGTTCCATGGCGGCCTTGACGAACCCGTTGCTCTTGTCGAGGGCGCGCCGCTTCGCCTCGACGAGCGACCGGTCGAGCGCCCGCTGCTGCCAGCCGCTGAGCCGCTCCTGGTCGTCGGTCGACGTCGGCTTCGCCGTGGGCTTCGGGGCGGCCTTCGCCATCGCGGACATCCTTCTCTCTCCGCACCCTGAACGTTTTCGGGCTGCGGAACGCGACTCTAGCGGTGGCGCGAGCAGGCTTCCGAGGGAGCGATAACCGGAACCGGCGACGTCGTCCATGCGCGTTCGGCGGGTCGGCATGCGTAGTCTCCGCGGCCATGGATCCTTTGACCTTCGACGGCCGGGTCGCCGTCATCACCGGTGCGGGAGGCGGGCTCGGCCGGAGCCACGCGCTCGAGCTCGCGCGGCGGGGCGCGCACGTCGTGGTCAACGACCTCGGGGGCGCGGTCGACGGGACGGGCGGATCGGCGTCGGCCGCCGAGCAGGTCGTCGCCGAGATCCGCGCCGCCGGGGGCGATGCGGTCGCCAACGCCGACTCCGTGGCCACGCCGGACGGCGGCGCGGCGATCGTGCAGTGCGCGCTCGACACGTTCGGGCGCATCGACATCGTCGTGAACAACGCGGGGATCCTCCGTGACGCGGCCTTCAAGAACGTCACCCCCGAGCTGCTCGACGCAGTGGTCGACGTGCACCTCAAAGGGGCGTTCAACGTCCTCCGCACCGCGTGGCCCCGCCTGCGCGAGCAGAACTACGGGCGCATCGTCAACACCAGTTCCGGGTCGGGCCTGTTCGGCAACTTCGGCCAGTCGAACTACGGCGCGGCGAAGGCCGGGCTCATGGGCCTGACCCGCGTCCTGTCGATCGAAGGTGCCCGCAACAACGTCATGGCGAACGCGATCGCACCGATCGCGCGCACGCGCATGACCGAGGGACAGATCGACGAGTCGATGGCGCCGGAGCTGATCTCGCCGCTCGTGGCGTACCTGTGCCACGCGTCGTGCACGGTCACCGGTCAGGCGTACTCGGTCGGCGGCGGACGGGTGTCGCGTGTGTTCCTGGGCATGACGACCGGCGTCACCGACTCCGCGCTGACCGCGGAGATGGTTGCCGACCGCATCGACGAGATCGACGACACGCGCGAGTTCGTCATCCGCTGGTGAGGCGAGCGGCCACCGACCGCGGGCGGCCCGCCGCGCGCTCGTCGAGCAGCGTGCGCTGCACCTTGCCCGAGGCGGTCTCCGGGAACAGGTCGTCCCAGACCACGAGCTCCTCGGGGATCTTCCACTTCGCGGCGCCGGCCGCGATCAGACCCTCGACCATGGCGTCGAAGGGGAGCTCGGTGCCCGCGCGGAGACGAACGGCCATCGCCAATCGCTCGCCCGTGGTGTCATCGGCCACGCCGTAGCCCGCGCACTGCTCGACCCCCGGGAGCCGCGCGACCATGCCGTCGATCTCGCTGATCGGGATCTTGAGCCCGTTGCGGATCACGATGTCCTTGATCCGGCCCGAGATGCGCAGCCGGCCGTCGCGGAGCTCGGCGAGGTCACCCGTGCAGAACCAGTCGTCGTCGAACGCGCCGGCATCGTCCTCCCGATCCACGTAGCCGAGGAAGAGGTGCGCGCCGCCGATACAACACTCGGCCGGATCCAGTCGGGACCCGATGCGCACCTCGACACCGGCGAGCGGCCGGCCATCGTCGGCGAGCCGGACCGCTTCCGGTTCGTCGCGGGTCCCGGAGGTGCTGAGCGGCGCCTCGGACGATCCGTAGGCCCGGAGGACGACGATCCCGTGCTCGTGCTCGGCGCGCGCCAGGATGCGGGGGTCGAGCATGGACCCGCCGAGGTAGACCGTGGTGAGCGGCACGTCGGTGACGCCGCGGGCCGACGCCTCGCTCATGACCCGGTCGAGGAGGAGGTCGGGACCGCCGAAGAACGTGGCGCCCGTCTCCACGAGGAAGTCGAACGTCGCGGCGTCGTCGAACCGGTCCTCGATGGTGAGTTGCGCGCCCACCAGCGGGGCCACCGTGATCGCCTGCAGCATCCCCGTGACCGACGCCAACGGGCTGATCACGAACAGGTTGTCGGCGGCGGTGAGCGACGCGGCGTCGATGTAGTTACGCGTCGCCACCAGCATCGTGTTCAGCGAGTGCACCACGCCCTTGGGGCGAGAAGTCGTGCCCGAGGTGAAGATCACCATCGACGGCTCGTACGGGTCCCGCGGCGATCGCGGCGCACCGACCACGGGCTCGGCGTCGCCGATGCCGGCGATGGGCAGCCAGCGCGTCGGCCCGGGGTCGTCGCCGTCGGGGGGAAGCAGGGCGTCGGGTGCGAGCGTGAGCGACGGCTCGGTCATGGTCACGATGTCGCGCACCTGCGCGTTCCCCGCGCTGGTGGGTGCGACCATCACCAGCGCGCCGGCTCGCAGCGCGGCATGGATGGCGACGACGGACGCGACGTCGTTAGCCACGAGCAGCAGCAGCGTGTCGCCCGCCGCGACGCCCTCCGAGCGGAGCGCGACGACCCCACCGTCGACCGCGGCGTCGAGGTCGCCGTACCGGAGCGACCGCTCGCGCTCCACGACCGCCACGCGCTCCGGGTCGCGCCCCGCCGCGTCGCGCACGAGGTCCACCGGCTCGGTCCCCCAGTGGCCGGCGGCGCGGAACCGGCCGGCCCGGGCCGCCGCCCGCGCCCGCGCGCCGGCGGTGGGGTCGGGTGTGCGCTCCACTCGTGTCGCCCTTCTTCGTCGTCGCAGTGGTGAGAGCGTGGCCCTCGGATTCGGAGAAGCATGTTACGGTCCCGGACTCGTGGAGGGGCTCCCGCCATACCCGCCGACCGTGTGGGCGCTGGTCGAGCAGGCCGCGGCACAGTGGCCCGACCACGCGCTGCTCGCCGACGACCACGGCCGCTCCCTCACCGGTCGCCGGCTCCACGACACCGCACTCTCGGTCGCCGCCGATCTCGGCGCTCGCGGCATCCGGCCCGGCACCGTCGTCTCGTGGCAGCTGCCCACGACGCTGGAGACGATGGTGGTGAAGGTCGCGCTGGCCCGCCTCGGCGCAGTGCAGAACCCGCTCATCCCGATCCTGCGCGAGCGAGAGGTCGGGTTCATCACCCGGCAGGTGGGCACGGAGGTGATGATCACGACCGAGCGGTGGCGCGGGTTCGACCACGGCGCGCTGGCCCGCGATCTGGCGGCCGACCAGGGCTTCTCCGTGATCCTCACCGACCTCGACACCGATCCCCGGTCGGTCGGCGGCCGGATGCGCCTCGCCCAGGGCGATCCCGCGACGCTCGGCCCCCCGCCGAGCACCGACGACACGCCCGTGCGCTGGATCTACACGTCGTCGGGCACGACCGCCGACCCGAAGGGAATCCGTCACACCGACCGGTCGGTCATGCACAGCGCGACGGGCCCCGTGTACGCGATGGCGGCGTCACCCGACGATGTCAATCCGATCGCGATCCCCATCTCGCACATCGGTGGGCTCACCATGCTCACCGCGTCGATCGTGTCCGGCATGCGCCTCGTCCTGTTCGAGTCCTTCGATCCCGCCACAACCCCCCAGCGCATGGCCGCGCACGGCGCCACCCTCCTCGGGAGCGCGGTGCCGTTCTTCCTCGCGTACTTCGACGCGCAACGGAGTCACGGCGACGCGCCGCTGTTCCCGCGGTTGCGGGCGTTGACCGCGGGCGGCGCGCCCACGCCCGCCGAGGTCAACCGCATGGCGCGCGAGGTCCTCGGCGTCCACGGCATCACCAGCTCGTGGGGCCTCACCGAGTTCCCCGTCGCCACGTACCCCTCGCCCGACGCGCCGATCGAGGTCCTCGACCACACCACCGGGCCCGCGGTCGCGGGTGTGGAGGTGCGCACGGTCGGCCGCGACGGGAAGGTGTGCGCGACCGGCGAAGAAGGTGAGCTGCGCCTGCGTGGTCCGCAGTGCTTCCTCGGGTACCTGGATGCATCGCTCGACGCCGACGCGTTCGACGCCGACGGCTGGTTCCGCACCGGCGACCTGGGCGTGGTCGACGCCGACGGCAACGTGAGCGTGACCGGGCGGATCAAGGACATCATCATCCGGAACGCCGAGAACATCTCTGCCCTCGAGGTCGAGGAGGCGCTCTACCGACACCCGGCGGTCGTCGACGTGGCGGTGGTCGCTGCACCCGACGCCCGCACCGGTGAACGGGTGTGCGCGTTCGTCGTGCCCGCGCCCGGCGCGACGCTCTCGCTCACCGCACTCGCCGAGCACTGCCGGAGCCTCGGGCTGGCGGTGCAGAAGTGCCCCGAGCAGCTGGAGCTGGTCGATTCGCTCCCGCGCAACTCGTTCGGCAAGGTGCTCAAGCAGGACCTGCGGGCGCGCGTCGGCTGACTGCTCCGCTCGCGATCAGCCGACCATTCTCCGCAGCAGCCGGAACTCCTCGTCGACGAGGTCCCCGAGCTCGCGCGCCGGCGGACCGTCGAGCCAACGCCGGAGCGCGCGCTGGTAGAGCGCGAGCGCGACCGCGGCGAGGGTCGCGGCGTCGGCATCGGGCTCGGCGGTGCCCCGGCGACGTGTGATCGCGCCGGCGATGGTGCGGGCGTGGTCGGCGAAGTGCTCCTGCTCGCGACCCAGCAGCACCGGCGAGGAATCGACCGCGGCGCGGTACGTCTGGATGCGCTCGCGCAGCGCGGCGAAGCCCGTCGCCAGGGCGACGAACGTCGCCGCGCACCGCCTCGTAGTCGCTCCGCGTCGACGGTTGCCCGTGGTACGCCGACGCGAACGAGCGCATGAAGCCGTAGTCACGATGGAAGACCACCGACTCCTTCGTGGGGAAGTAGCGGAAGAAGGTGCGCGGCGAGACCCCGGCGTCCTCGGCGATGCGGTCCGTGGGGGTGGCGTCGAACCCGTCGCGGGCGAACCGCGAGAGCGCGGCGTCGATCAGGGCCTCCCGGCTCCGCGCCGCACTGACCGCGCGGGGCGTGACCGGGTTCTGCACCATGGCGGCATGGTACTGTTCGTGACAGTCGACTGTCAGGGAACCTGAGGCACGGCATGGGCACGAAGCTCGGATACGACGTCTGGGACGCCGACAACCACCTGTACGAGGCGGTCGACGCGTACACCCGTCACCTCCCGAAGCGCTACGAGGGCGCGATCCGCTTCGTCGACGTGAACGGCCGCGACAAGCTCGAGATCCTCGGCAAGGTCAGCGAGACCATCCCCAACCCCACCTACGTGGTGATCCCGACACCGGGCGCGTGGACCGAGTACTTCCGTGGCCACAACCCGGAGGGCAAGAGCCTGCGCGAGCTCGCGCAGCCGATCCGCTGCCCCGAGGAGTTCCGGCGCCCCGACCTCCGTCTCCGGCTCATGGACGAGCAGGGCGTCGACGGCTGCGTCCTCTTCCCCACGACCGCGGGGTTGCTCGAGGAGCACATGAAGGCCGACGTCGAGCTCACGCACGCGGTCGTGCACGCCTACAACGAGTGGCTGCTCGAGGACTGGACGTTCGACTACGAGGGACGCATCATCCCGACCCCGGTCGTCACGCTGCCCCGCGTCGAACTCGCCGTGGCCGAGCTCGAGTGGTGTCTCGACCGTGGCGCCCGGACGGTGCTCATCCGCCCCGCGCCGGTACCCCAACCCGACGGTTCCTACCTGTCGCCCGCGCTCGCGGAGTTCGACCCGTTCTGGCGGTTGTGCGAGGACGCCGGCATCCCGGTGATGATGCACAACGCCGACTCCGGCTACGACCGGTACGCCACCGACTGGGAGCCGGGGCGCGACGAGTTCCAGGGCTTCGACCAGACCCTGTTCCGCGCCTTCCTCTACGAGGAGAGCCGCCACATCTTCGACACCTTGGCCGCCTTCGTCGCCCATGGCCTCTTCCAACGGTTCCCCCACCTGCGCGTGGGCGTCGTCGAAAACGGCGGCGCCTGGGTGCCCCGCCTGCTCGACTGCTTCGACCGCGTGCACAAGAAGATGCCGGGCCGCTTCGACGAGCACCCGAGTGACACGTTGCGGCGCCACGTGTGGATCAACCCGTTCCACGAGGACGACATGCGCTACCTGGTCGACGCGCTCGGCGCCGACCGCGTGCTGTTCGGCTCCGACTTCCCCCACCCCGAAGGGCTCGGCGACCCGCTCGAGTTCCTCGACGAGCTCGCGGACCTGCCGCACCCGGTCGTCGAGCAGGTGATGGGCGGGAACCTCAAGGAGCTGCTGGCCCTCGACCGGGCCGGGCGCTGAACGCGCTCACGAGCGCGGGATCTCGCTCCAGGGCTTGCCGAGCCACGCGTCGGGCTCGCGCGGCAGGCCGAGCACGCGCTCGCCGAGGATGTTCTTGTTCACCTCGGTGGTGCCGCCCTCGATGGTGTTGGCCCGGCTGCGCAGCATGCCGCTGATCTCGAACGGCAACGACTCGTAGTAGGCATCGGTGTCGTGCTGGTCGCGATCGCCGGCATACCACGCCGTCGCGTGGGCGCCGAGTAGGTCGACCGCGGCCGCCTGCACCCGCTGGTTGAGCCCGGCCTGGTGCACCTTCCCGATCGACGCCGCCGGGCCCGGGGTCTGGCCGGCGGCGAGGTTCGACGCCACCCGCTGGTTGGTCCAGGCCCGGATGCGCTCCTCGCTCCACAACGCCGCCAGCCGCTGGCGCACCATCGGGTCGCCGGCCAGACCGTGCTCGCGCGCCAGCTTCAGGAGGCGGTCCACACCGGAGCCACCGACCCGCCCGCTGCCACCCGAACCGGTACCGGCCACCATCTGCCGCTCGCTCGAGAGCGTCGCGCCGGCGACGCGCCACCCGTCGTTGACGTCGCCGAGGCGCCCGAAGTCGGGGACCCGGGCCTGGTCGAGGAACACCTCGTTGAATTCGACCTCACCGCTGATGTGCCGCAACGGTCGCACCTCGACACCGGGCTGGTGCATGTCGATCAGGAAGTACGTGATGCCCTTGTTCTTCGGCCGGCTCGGGTCGGTGCGGGCCAGGAGGATGGCGAAGTCGGCGTCCTGACCCCACGTGGTCCACACCTTCTGCCCGGTCACGACCCACTCGTCGCCGTCGCGCACCGCCCGGGTCGCGAGCGACGCGAGATCCGAGCCCGCACCCGGCTCGCTGAAGAGCTGGCACCACTTCTCCTCGTTGCGGACGATCGGCGCCAGGAACCGGCGCTTCTGCTCGTCGGTGCCGTACGCGAACAGCGCCGCGGCGGTGTTGTTCAAGCCCAACGGGTTCAGCGCGCGCAGGTTGTACGGCGTCAGCACCGCGCGCATCGCGCTCGCGGTCTCGGGGGTCACCCCGAGGCCCCCGTACTCGCGCGCCCACGTCGGCATCACCAGACCCGAGGCGCCGAAGACCGGGTACCAGGCCTCGTAGTCGGCGCGGCTGCGCACCTCACGGATCGCCGAATTGCCGCCGCGCGCCGCCGCCTCACGCCACGCCACCGGGACGTGCTCCTCGACCCAGGCCTCCGTGCGCGCCACGCACTCCTCGACCGGGGTCGACGCGTCGACTGCGAATCGATCGTCGCTCATCGTCACAACGTAGGTGTCGCGGGCCCGGGCCCGGTCGCCCACTGCACGACGCGGACGGTCACGGCAACTGCTCCGCGGGACCGAGGGAACCTTCGATGGTGCCGTGGAACACCGTGCGGCTGCCGTCGGGCAGGACGCGTCGCGCGACCAGGTACTCCGCGCCCATCCACCCCTGGCGGATGAACCGGCCGAAGCGCATGCGCGTGCCCGGTGCCCCCGACGCCGCCGGGACCATCTTCACGTGCTCCAACGCCTCCTTGACCCCGGTGCCCGTGAGGGGCTTCGCCCCCGCGATGGCCAGCGCGATCATGCGCGCCATGTCGTAGCAGTACACCGGCATGAAGTACTCGGGGCGATCGCCGTAGCGCGCCTCGTAGCGATCGAGGAACTCCTTCCCGACCGGGTTCCGCTCATCGAAGGAATCGAGCCCGACCCAACCGGCGAGCTGCTGCATCCACGCGTCGCTGCCGTGCGCGAACTCGAACGCGGTCGTCGTGTATCGCGGCGGCATCCAACCGATCGCCTCGAGCGCGTCGTTCATCCCGAGCAGACCCAGCCCGAAGCCGACGTGGACGATGGCGTCGGGGTTGCCGCCCCGGAGTTGCTCCATCGCCACGCGTTTCTCCGTCGCCACTTGCGGAATGGCGACCTCCCCCGTGATGCGCAACCCGGCCTCGACACACGCGCGCCGACAGGTCGCGAGGTACTCCTGCCCGATCAGGGATTGCTCGTAGGCGATGCCGACGCTCTGCCGACCATCGTGGCGACAGACCGCAGCCATGATGATCGGCTCCTCCTCCATCGACCCGTTGTTGAGGGCGAACACCCACTCGCCGAGCATGCTCTCGGTCCCGGCCATGGTGAGGATGGGAACCTCGGCCAGCTCCTCGACGTACCGGCGCAGTGGTTCCCCGTTCTCCGAGACGTACGGGCCGAAGATGGCGACGCAGTCCTCGGCGACGAGCTCGTGGAACGCGTCGCGCACCCCCCGGAAGCTGCCGTTCGGCAGGCCCTGCGCGGCGCGCAGCACCAGCTCGATGGGCCGCTCGAGCACGCCCGCCGCGAGGTACTCGTCGAAGGTGAGGCGGAAGACCCGATCCACCACCGGGTCGACGTGCTCGCTGCCCTCGACGTAGTCGACGAGGACCCCCACCTTCACCGGCGCGATCTCAGCCATCGCAGATCCTCCCGTTCGTCGAGCGATCAGACACGTCCGAGCACCAGGCCGCTGTTCAACGAGCTCACCAACACGCGGTCGACCGTCGGCACTTGGTTGACGGCGGCGCCGCGCACCTGGCGGACCCCTTCCTGGATGCTGTTGATCCCGTGGATGTAGGCCTCGCCCAGCAGGCCACCGTGGGTGTTGGTGGGGAGCGCGCCACCGAGGTCGAGGTTGCCCTCGGCGATGAAGGCCGGCGCCTCACCCGGACCGCAGAAGCCGTACGCCTCCAGCACGAGGAACACCAGTGGGCTGAAGTTCTCGTAGATCTCGGCGACGTCGACGTCGGCCGGCGAGAGCCCGGCGCGGGCGAACAGCAGGCGCGCGCACGCCGCGGCCTCCGGATACGTCGCCAGGTCCTCGTGGTAGTAGTTGGCGGTGACGCTGGCGTCGCGCTGATGGGCGTCGGCGACCGCCACGATCGCGACCGGCTGGTCGACGTCGCCGGTGCGCTCGGCCCGGGTCACGACCAGTGCAACGCCGCCGTCGCTCTCCTGGCAGCAGTCGTACAGCCTCAGCACCGGCTCGACGATCCAACGCGACGCTTGGTGGTCCTCGAGCGTGATCGGCCGGTCGTGGAACCAGGCCCTGGGATTGGTGGCCGCGTACCGCCGCGCCGAAACCGTGTAGCGGCCGAAGTCCGCGTTGGTCGCGCCGTAGGCGTACATGTACCGGCGGAACCAGAGCGCGTACATCTTCGCCGGCGTGTCGATGCCGAAGGTGTAGTACCAGTCGAGCGGGGCCGGACCCATGGGCCGGGCGTGCGGTTGGCCGAAGCGGTACTGCGACCGCTCGTTGAACGCGCGGTACACGAGCACCGCGTTGGCCTGTCCCGAGGTCACCGCGGCGACCGCGTGCTGCACGGTGGCGCAGGCGCCCACACCGCCGCCGGGCGTGCGCGACCACCAGGTGATCTCCTCGACGCCGAGGTTGCGCATGAGCTGCAGCTCGTCGTTGCCGTCGACGGTGAAGGTGACGACGCCGTCGATGTCGGCCGGGGCCAGGCCGGCGTCGAGGATGGCGGCGCGCGACGCTTCGGCGGCGAGCTGCATGGTGCTACGGCCGGAATCCTTCGAGAACTCGGTCGCGCCGATGCCGGCCACGATCGCCCCCGTCACGCCGGCCCCCCGTCGTCGACCCGAAAGAAGGGTGTGCGGGTGCCGCCGTCGTCGCGGAAGTCGACCACCACCGGCCGGTCGTCGTACGGACCGTCGTCCGGAGGGTCGACGAGGTTCGACACGAGCCGCGTGCCTTCCTCCAGCTGTACGAGGATCACGATGCGGGGCTCCTCGTCCGGACGGTTCGGATGGAGCGAGGACATCCACGAGACGATGCGGCCGCGCCCGCTCGCCTCCGCGGTGTCCCACGACAGGGAACCGCAGTGCCCGCACATCGGCGCCGGGGGGTGACGCAACCGGCCGCAGTCGGCGCAGCGCTGGATCACGAGACGGTCGTCGGTGGCGGCATCCCAGAAGAAGGCGTCGTCGGGCGCCGATCGGCGCGTGTCGCTCATCGGCTCACTCTGTCACGACCACCCGTCACGGCTCAGCTGGCACGGTCGAGGAGGGTAGCGGTGGCCCGGGAGCCCGCGCATCCCCCTTGTGGTATCGGAGAACTTCGTTATCCTCCTCCCTCCGTGACCGCACGAACCGTCGTCATCACCGGCGCGACGCGCGGCGTGGGCCGCGGGATCGCCGACGCCTTCGCCCGGCGCGGCGACGCGCTCGTGATCGTCGGCCGCAGCACCGATGCCAACCCGAACCGCTTGGGGCTGCCCGGGACCCTCGAAAGCGTCGCCGGGGAGTTGCGCGCCGCCGGCAGCGACGTGGTCACCATCAACGCCGATCTCGCGCGCACCGAGGTCGCCGAACGCGTCGCGAGTGAGGTCCAGGACGCCTGCGGGACCCCCGACGTCCTGGTGAACAACGCGGCGGCGACGTTCATCGGCCCGTTCCTCGACATCCCCGTCTCGCGGTGGAAGACCGCGCTCAACCTCAACCTCCTCGCGCCCGTCGCGCTGATCCAGGGCCTCCTCCCCGGCATGCTCGAACGCGACGAAGGCCGCATCATCAACATCACGTCGGCGGCGGCCCGCACCCGTGACGTGTCCGCGACCAACGTCCCGCAGCTGTCCTACGCCGCGAGCAAGGCGGCGCTCGATTCGTTCTCGTTCGGACTGGTGCAGGACCTCGCCGACACCGGCGTCGCACTGAATCTGCTCGCTCCCGTCGTGCTCACCGAATCGGTGGAGTACCACCTCACCGACCCCAGGTTCGACGAGCTCAAGCACCGCATGGCGCACATGGGACCGTACGGCGAGGCGGTGGCACGGGTCGCCGACCAGCCGCTCGACTTCCGCGGTCGGTACCTCGAGAACCACGACCTCGAAGGCCTCGGGTTCCTGGTCACCTAGCCGCCGCGGGCTCCGCTGGTCTTGACAACGCGCGACCACGCGCGTGAACCTCCTCGCCCGTCAGTTCGCGCGCGGAAGGGACACGCATGGCCGTCGATCGATTCCCGGTGGAGGCGGGGCACGTGATGATGTTCGCCCGTGCCATCGGCGACCCCAACCCGGTGTACGCCGACGAGGCGGTCGCCCAGCGCTCAGAGGTCGGAGCCATCCCCGCCCCGCCCACCTTCGTGACCGCGAGCGCGCAGTTCGATCCCGACTACCCGCTCCGGCCGAAGGCCGGCGAGCCGTGGTTCGGCTCGGGCCGGGACGCGACCGGCGCCGCACCCTCGGTGCCGTCGGGTGGTTCAGGCGGCGGCGGGACATCGCTGCACGCGGAGCAGCACTACGAGTACCACCGGCCGCTGGTGGTGGGCGACGTGCTCCACGCGCGCGGCCGCCGGGGCGAGGAGTGGGAGAAGCAGGGCCGCTCCGGCACGTTGAAGTTCACCGAGCTCATCACCGAGTACCTCGACGAGCACGACGAGGTCGTGATCACCGCCCGCACGGTCGCGGTGCTGACGGAGGGACCCAAATGAGCGCCTCGGCCTCGTTGCTGAAGGTGGGCGACACGAAGGAGCTCCTGCTCGTCGACGATCTCACCCGCACCCAGATCGTGATGTACGCGGGAGCGTCGGGCGACTACAACCCGTTGCACAGTGACGAGAAGTTCGCACGGGAGGTCGCCGGCTACCCGGGCATCTTCGCCCACGGCATGCTCAGCATGGGCATGACCGGGCGCATCGTCACCGACTGGTTCGACGTGGGCCGCGTCACCAAGTACGGCGTGCGGTTCGTGCGCCAGGTGTGGCCGGGCGACACGCTCACCGCCACCGCGACCGTCGACGCCATCCGCGAGGAGGAAGGCGTGCCCTATGCGGACGTGTCGATCACGACCGTCAACCAGGACGGCACGACCGTCGTCAGCGGCACCGCGACCGCCCGCCTCGATCCGTAGCGCCGGCGGTCGGGCGGCTCACGCGTCGACGTCGTACAGCTGCCACTGGCCCGGGACGCCCTTGAGCTCATGACGCCCCCGGTCGCGAAAGGCGAGCTCCGATCCGGTGACGAGGTCCTTGACCGTCGACGTCACGCACACGCCACCGGGAGGTGCCGCGGCGAGGACACGCGCCGCGATGTGGACGGCGATGCCCCCGAGATCGTCGCCGCGCAGCTCCGCCTCGCCGGTGTGGATACCGACACGGATCTCGACGCCCGCGAGGCGCGCGGCCTCGCACATCGCCATGCCGCACTGGATCGCGCGCGCGGGCGCGTCGAAGCGGGCCAGGAACCCGTCGCCGGTCGTGTTGACCTCCACACCACGGAACCGGTCGAGCTGCTGGCGGATCGCCGCGTCGTGGGCGTCGAGCCGCGCGCGCCATTCGAGGTCGCCGAGCTGCGTCGCCTGCACCGTGGAACCCACGATGTCGCTGAAGAGGATGGTCGTCAGCACCCGGTCGGCGTCACGGTGAGAACGGGTGCCGGTCAGGAACTCCTCGATCTCGTCGGCCACCGCGTCGGCATCGCCGGCGAACGGGAAGAAGTCGTTGCCCGACAGCTCCACGAACCGCGCACCGGGGATCTCCTTCGCCAGGTGGCGACTCCCCGAGCACGCGCTCAGGCGCGCACCGACACGGCAGAGCACGAGCGTCGGCACCGCCACGGTAGGGAGCACGCTCCGCAGGTCCATGTCGAGCAGCGTCTCCGTCTGCCGCGCCGCCATGCCGGGGCTGGCCCCGCGCTGACCGGCCTGCTTCCACCAGCGCCGGAAGTGGGCGTCGCCGGCGAGACTCGGCAGGAGGTAGGCGACGTCGTCGACCGCGGTGTCGGGCTGCTCGGCTCGCGTGGTCTGGTCGAGCCATTCCGCGTAGTCCTGCAGCCACGGTTCGACCGTCGCCCGACTGGTGACCGCCTGGGCGTTGAAGAGCACGAGGTGGGAGACGTGCTGCGGCGCCCGTGACCACACCGACAGGGCGATACCGGCGCTGCAGCACCCGACGAGCACCGCGCGACGCGAACCCGCGGCTTCGAGGACGGCCACCGCCTCGTCCGCCCATCGCTCCAGGCTGAGCGGTGTCCCGAAGGGCGGATCGTCCGAGAGGCCGATGCCGCCACGATCGAAGGTGATCAGCCGCGCGAAGGACGCCAGTCGGCGCTCGAAGCGCGCCCAGTGTGGCTCGTCGTCGGTCGAATCGATCGACACCATGGTGACGTCGTCACAGAGCAACACATCGACCGGACCGTCACCGCGGACACGGTACGCGAGGTACCGGTCGTCGCAGCGCGCGTACTGCACGCCGTCGCTCTCGCCACCCGGTCCGGACATCGTGGCAACCTTACGCACAGCGGATTCAACGACGCGCCCAGGCGCGCTCCGAGCCCGATCGGTTGCCGATTCATTGCGCCGCCGGCATCCTCAGCGCGACCGCCGGTCCGGACACGACCCTGCTCAGCTGAGCGCCCGGACCTCGAATTCCACGGGCAGCGAGCGGACCTCCCCGGTCACCGCGGTCTCCACGCGCGCGCCTGGACCGATGCTCGGTGCACCCCACCGGGTGATCACCGCGCCGACGACCTCCTGGATCTCCATCCGCGCGAGCGCGGCGCCGACGCAGTGGTGACGCCCGATGCCGAATTGGAGTTGCGGGTGTGCGGGGCGCCGGGCGACCGAGAACGCATCCGGGAGGTCGTAGGCCGCCGGGTCCCGGTGCGCCGACGCCACGTACACCGTGACCAGGGTCCCTTCGGGAACGTCGACACCGAGCAGCTCGAGGTCGCGGATCGCGACGTGGGTGCCGTGACGTATCACCGGCTCGAAGCGCGCGCATTCCTCCACCGCGCGATCCACCGGCGCCGACCCACTCGCGACCGCGGACCATTCGTCGGGGTGCCGGGCGAGCAGCCAGAGGGCGAGACCCATCGAATGCGTGGTGTTGTCGACCGACGCGCTCAAGAGCTCGGTGAGGAGCGAACGGACGTCATCGAGCGCGAGATCACCCCTCGCCACTGCGTCGAGCAGCGCGCTGGTGAGGTCGTCGCCCGGGGTGCGTTGCTTCTCCTCGATCAGGTCGTCGGCGAAGCGACGCAGCGCGCGGATCGCGACCGCGACGTCCTGCATCACCGACGGATCACCGGAGAACGCCCGGAGCGCGATGCTCGACCAGTGGCGCAGCTCGGGGCCCCGCTCGACGTCACACCCCACCATCCAGCAGAACACGGTCGGCGGGATGGGCGTCGCGACCTCACCCATGAACTCGCAGCCGCCGTCGCTGCCCACGGCGACCAGCAGATCGTCGACGAGCGCAGCCGTCCGAGCGCGCAACACGTCGACGCGACGCGGCGTGAACCACGGCATGACCGCGCGCCGCAACTGCTGGTGGTCGTCGCCCTCGGAGCCGAGCATGGTGCGCCCCGTGGGTGCCGTTGACCGGTCGGGTGAGGCGCGCCGGACCATCTCGAACACGCCGGGCCGGAAGTCGGGATCGGCGATGACCGCGCTGCAGCCGGCGTAGGTGAGAATCCCGACACCGGTCGGCGTCCGCACGACCGGCGACTCCTTGCGGGCGGCGCGCAGACACCCATGCGGATCGGCGGCGAACTCGACGGTACCGTGATCGAGGAACGGGAGCGTACCGACGGACGGCGCCACCGGCGCAGCGTACCGGGACGGCGTTAGGGTTCGCAGTGCGCCGACGAACCCGGGAGGGGCACGTGCACGATCTCGTAGTCCGCGGTGGCACCATCGTCGACGGGCTCGGCGGCCTGCCGTTCACCGGCGATGTCGCGGTCACCGGGGGCCGGATCACCGAGGTGGGTCGGGTCGCAGGCCCGGCGCACCGGACGATCGACGCCGACGGGCTCCTGGTCACGCCCGGCTTCGTCGACGTGCACACGCACTACGACGGTCAGGCCACGTGGGACTCGCAGCTGGCCCCGTCGTGCTGGCACGGCGTCACGACGCTGGTGGCGGGCAACTGCGGCGTCGGGTTCGCGCCGGTGCACCCCGGGGGCGAGCAGGAGCTCATCGAGCTGATGGAGGGCGTGGAGGACATCCCCGGCACCGCGCTCTGGGAGGGCATCGACTGGCAGTGGGAGTCGTTCCCCGAGTACCTCGACGCGCTCGACTGCCGCCCTCGCATGGTCGACCTCGGCACGCACGTCCCGCACGCGGCGATGCGCGCGTACGTGATGGGTGCGCGCGCCGGTACCGGTGTCGCCACTGCCGACGACCTCGAAGCCATGGTCGCGATCACGCGCGCCGGGATCGACGCCGGCGCGCTCGGGGTGTCGACCACGCGCATCCTCGCCCACCACACGAGCCGGGGCGACGAGGTCCCGGGCACGTTCGCCGACGAGGCAGAGCTGTCCGCGCTCGCGAGCGTGCTGCGGGAGCGCGGCACCGGCGTGTTCGAGGTCGTCCCCCGCGGCATGGACGGCGAGGTCGGCGACGCCGCGCACGCGGAGCTCGACCTGCTCGGACGGCTGGCCGCCGTCGCCGGCACCCGCCTCACCTTCTCGGTGGTGCAGACGCACACCGAGCTCGACCGCTGGCGCCTCATCCTCGACCGCTGCGGCGAGTGGCGCGCCGCCGGGCTACCGATCTACCCACAGGTGGCAAACCGCGCCACCGGCATCCTGTTCGGGCTCCAGAGCCGGAACAACGTGTTCTCCACCCGCCCCAGCTACCGCGCCCTCGCCGACCTCCCGCTCGCGGAGCGCCTGGCCCGCATGCGCGAGCCCGAGATGCGGGCGCGCATCCTGGCCGAGCCCAACGGCGAGTGGGACCATCCCCTGGCGTCGTTCGTGTACGAGACGTTCTCGAACATGCTCCCCGTCCGCGAACCGCTCGACTGGGAACCGACCCCGGCCGACACCATGGCCGCGGTCGCGGCGCGCGAGGGCCGTCCGGCGCAGGAGGTCGTCTACGACTTCCTGGTGCAGGGCGACGGACGCAACCTGGTGCAGTTCCCGTTCACCAACTACTTCAACTTCAGCCTCGACGACGTGCACGACATGCTCACGCACCCGGCGTCGGTGTGGGGGCTCGGCGACGGCGGCGCCCACTGCGGCGCGGCCGTCGACGCGAGCGGTCCCACGCTCATGCTCACGCACTGGGTGCGCGACCGGACGCGCGGCCCGCGCGTCGACCTGTCACGCGCCGTGCAGTGGATGACGTCCGACACCGCCGACCTCTACGGCCTGCGCGACCGGGGGCGCATCGCCGCCGGGTACCGCGCCGATCTCAACGTGATCGACCACGACCGCCTGCGGGTCGGCCAGCCGGAGATGGTGTTCGACCTCCCCGCGGGCGGGCGCCGGCTCATGCAGCGGGCGAGCGGGTACGTCGCCACCGTCGTCGCCGGGGAGGCCACCATCCGCGACGACGAGGCGACCGGCGCGCACCCGGGCCGTCTGATCCGCGGCGAGCAGGACGCGCCGGCCTAGCCGAACACGACGTTCTTGCGGCGCACGAACTCCTCGATGCCGGCCCGCCCGCCCTCGCGACCGAAGCCGCTCTGCTTCACCCCACCGAAGGGGGCGCCGGGCGACATGCCGGGGAACCCGTTCACGATGACGGTGCCGACGTCGAGTCGGCGAGCGATGCGCTGTGCCCGCGCGCTGTCGCGCGTGTGGAGGTAGGCCGACAGGCCGAACGGGCTGTCATTGGCCTTGTCGACGACTTCGTGCTCGTCGTGGAAGCGCAGCACCGACAGCACCGGGCCGAAGATCTCCTCACGCGCGAGCGAGCTGTCGTGGTCGACGTCGCCGAAGACGGTCGGCGCCACGAAGTAGCCGGCGGCCAGCGCGCCGCCGAGTCGTTCGCCGCCGGTGAGCAGGGTGCCGGCACCATCGTCGACCGCCCGCCGGATCACGCCGAGGATGCGTTCGCACGCCCGCTCGCTCACCACCGGGCCCATGAGCACCGCGGGGTCGAGGGGATCGCCGACCGCCACCGCCTCGATCTGCGCCACGACCCTCGCCACGACGTCGTCGTAGACGTCGTCGTGCACGTAGAGCCGCGTCGGGAGCGCACAGCCCTGGCCGCTCAGGAGGACGGCACCGAGCATGGCCGCCATCGACGACGCCCCGTCGAGGTCGGCGTCGGGGAACACGATGTTGGCCGACTTCCCGCCGAGCTCGAACGTCAACGGCGTGAGGGTCTCGGCCGCCGCCGCCATCACCAGGCGGGCCGTGGCGCAGCCACCGGTGAACGACACCTTGTCGACACCGGGGTGGCGCACGAGCGCGTCGCCCGCCGCCGCGCCGCCGACCACGACGTTCAGCACGCCGGGCGGCACCCCCGCCTCGAGCGCGAGCTCGGCGAACCGGAGCGCACCGAACGGCGCCAGCTCCGGGGGCTTGACCACGACGGTGTTGCCGGCCGCCAACGCGGGCACCGCCTTCTGGCCCATGCCCATCATCGGACCGTTCCACGGCACGATGGCGCCGATCACCCCGTAGGGCTCGGGGAGCACGACGTCGAGGACGTCGCCCGCGACCGGCACGACCTCGCCGTCGAGCTTGTCGACCCAACCCGCGTAGTACCGGGTCCAGGCGGCGGTGTACGCACCCGAGCGCATCGAGCTCACCGGCGTGCCGTTGTCGAGCGCGTTGATCGCGCACGCCTCGTCGTCGTGAGCCTCGAGCAGGTCGGCGAGGCGGTAGAGGATCGCCATCCGCTCGGGCATCGGGGTGGCCCGCCACTCGGCCCGCGATCCGCGCGCGACCGCGACCGCCTCGTCGACCTCGGCGGCGCCGGCCAGCGGCAGCTTCGCCTGCAGCACACCGGTGGCGGGGTTGTGGTGCTCGTAGACACCGCCCGAGTCGCCCGTCGACCGCTGCCCGCCGATCACGTGGCCGCGCGCCGCGAGCTCTTCGATCAGCGCGGTGGCGGCGGTCGCGTCCGGCATCATCGGCGGACGGGGCGCCGGCGGGCGCGGCGGCTGGCGACCATCGGCGGCGCGTAGCCGGCGTCGGCCCAGGTGAAGTTGGTGCCCGGCGGGACGATCTCGTCGATGCGGTCGAGCACGTCGTCGGACAGCTCCACGTCGGCCGCGCCGAGCTGCGAGGTGAGCTGCTCCATCGTGCGCGGGCCGATGATCGCCGACGTGACCGCGGGGTTGCGGATCACCCAGGCCACCGCCAATTGCACCAGCGGGATGCCCACCTCGTCGGCCAGCCGGCCGAGCGCGTCGGCAGCCTCGAGCTTCTCCTGGTTGCCGGGCACGGAGAGGTCGTAGCGCGCCGGGATGCGGTTGGCCCGGTGGCTGGTGAGGTCGGTCGCGCCCTTGCGCCACCTGCCCGACAACCAGCCGCCCGCGAGGGGACTCCAGGGGATCACGCCCATCCCGTGGCGCTGGCAGGTGGGCAGCACGTCGGCCTCGACCCCGCGGACGAGGATCGAGTACGGCGGCTGCTCGCACACGAAGCGCTCTCGCCGGCGTCGCTCCGCAACCCATTGCGCCTCGACGATCGCCGACGCAGGAAACGTGGAGCTGCCGAGGTAGCGCACCTTCCCCTGGTGGACGAGGTCGGTCAGCGCGCCGAGCGTCTCGTCGATGTCGGTGTCGGGCTCGGGGCGGTGGATCTGGTACAGGTCGAGGTAGTCGGTCTGGAGGCGCTCGAGGCTGTTCTCGCACTCCCGGATGATCCAGCGGCGTGAGTTGCCCTGCATGTTCGGGTCGGAACCCATGCCGCCGTGCACCTTGGTCGCGAGCACGACGTCGTCGCGCCGGCCCTGCAACGCCTTGGCGACGATCTTCTCCGACTCGCCCGCCGAGTAGACGTCGGCAGTGTCGATGAAGTTGATGCCGGCGTCGAGCGCGGCGTGGATGACCGCCACCGACTCGTCGTGATCGGGGTTGCCCCAGGCGCCGAACATCATCGCCCCGAGGCAGAGGGGGCTGACCTGCACGCCGGTGCGGCCGAGGGTGCGGTACTCCATCGCGGCCTCCTTGTGGTCGTCAGGAAGACGCTATGCGCCAGACGGGCGGGCCGGTGCGAGCCGGGTATCCCGGCTCGCAAGCCCGTGCAGGAGCACCCGCGGACAAGCGGCGGCGCAGCGAAGCGGAGCCGCTCGCCAGCGAGCGAGTGCCCGCGAGCCGGGTATCCCGGCTCGCAACGAGCGAGCGAATGAGCAGGATCAGCCGATCTTGTCGCTCGTCGTGCGCGCGCCGCTTGTCTTGGCGAAGGAGTCCGGCACCGGGTACTCGCCCAGCAGGAAGGTCAGGATGGCGGCGTGCTGCATCTCGACCGGCTGGATGCTGGCCGCGGTCTTGATGCCGGCCGGGCTCTTCACCGCGCTGATCGCCGCGAGGTAGGTGGCCGCCGCCCCGTTCTCGAGGTCGAGCGCGAGCTTGGCCAGCCCGGGTACGTCCTTCACGCCGGCGAACGCCTTGTCGACCGACATCTTGACCGTCAGGTCCACACCGCTGACCGCCTTCTTGCCCGCGCCGGTGAGCACGCCGTTCCACGCCGCGGCGTGGTCCCGGTGCTGGCTCTGCGCGGTCTGGGCGAAGGTCACGACCGCGGGCGGCACGTCACCGAGGCTGCCCTTGGTCGCGGCGTCGATGCCCGCCTGGTAGGTGCCGACGGCGAGGTTCTCGAGCGACGCGGCGAGCGCGACGACGGCGAGGTCACCGGTGAGCTTCTGGCCCGACCCCGCGGGGACCGCAGCCGGGGTGCGGGTGACCGCGGCGGCGAGTTCGCTGCCGACACCACTGCCGACCAGCGCGAAGCCGCCGAGCACGGCGCCGCCACCGAGCAGGAACGCCCGGCGGCTCGACGGGGTGGACACCAACCGGGTGATGCCGGCGCGCACGTCGTCGTCCGAGTCGCGCCACTCGGCGAGGCTCTCGCGCATCGAGGGCAACGCTGCGTGGTGCGCGTCGTCGAGGTCACGCGTCAGTCGGTCGAGCTCCGCCTCGCTGATCGCGAGCGGCTCCTGCTTGCGGTTGCGGCGCCTCACTGCACTGCTCCTTCGTCGGCGGGACGGGCATCCGTCGTCGGGTAGAACGCGTTGGGGAAGCCGACGCTCCCCGTCGCGGCCGGGAGCTTGGTGGCGTCGGGCGGGAGCGAGATCAGGTCGGCCGCGCCCCCGGCCACGAGCGCCTTCACCGCGTTCAGGACGGCTACGTGCTGCGCCTCGACGCCCATGATGCTGGCCGCCACCGCGCGGGCGTTCTTGTTCGAGTAGGTGCCGGTGTTGGCCACGTAGGTCTGCGCGGCGCCGTCCTCGAGCTCGATGGCCAGGTCGACGACCTGCGCGGGCCCGGTGAGCGTCGCCTTGGCGTTGTCGACCACGCCGAGCAGCACCGGGTCGGGCTGGTCCTGCGCCTTGCCCCCGAGGCGGGTGGCGGCGGCGTTGAAGGCGTCGGCGTGCTGCTGGTGCTGGTCCTTCGTCTTCATCGCGAAGGCCTTGACGACCGCGTTGGCGCCGGCACCACCGATGAAGTCGAGGGTCAGCGCGGTCTCGTAGGTGGCGACCGCGAGGTTCTCGATCGACGCCGCCGTCTGCAGCATCTGCACGTCCATCGCCTTGTCGGCGAAGGCGGGGCTGGCCAGCAGGGCGGCCATCGCGGTGCCCAGACCGGCGGCGGCCAGCAGGCCCGCCTTGGGCAGACCGCCCAACAGGGTCGTGCCGCGGGTGGCCTCGTCGACCGGCGCCATGGCGACGAGCTCCTCGCCACTGCGTCGGGCGTCGTGACCGAGGTCGACGAGCTCGTCGAGTGCGTCCCGCGTCGTCGTCATCGCGTCCGAGTGCAGGTCCTGCGATTGCCCGAGCAGATCGCGCAACCTGACGTCGTCGATTCCCATGCGTCGCTCCTGGAGGTCGGGGGTTCGCGCTCGTGTGCGTTTGTCGACGGCGTGTTCGGCGCCATCGGGCACCCGGATGACCGAACGCAGCGCGATGTCGCGTCAGGCGATGTCACCGACCGCGTCGGGCGCGTTGCGGGTGACGGGCACGCCACCGGCGGCCTCGGTGGTGATCGCGAGGCTCTGCGTGGGCGCAGCCGCCTTGAACGCGATCGTCTTCGGCGCGCGCCCGAGCACGCCCAGCGAGATGGTGCCCGAACGACTGACCCCCCACAGCTGGTACGTCCGACCCGGCGCGATCGGCGGCAGCTTCGACGTGAGGTAGCCGGTCCCGTCGCGGGTCACCACCGCAGTGGCCAGCGTGGTGCCGCTCGGGTCGGTCAGCGCAGCGTGGCGGGCGCCCGGGGTCTTCGCCGCCTGGCGCGCGAGCGCGGCGGTGTCGGCGGTCGCAGTGCCGGAGTCCGACCTCTCCGCGATCCAGAGGCCGCCGAACGCGAGCGCGACGACCGCGGCGGCCGCCGCCAACCACTGCCAACGGCGGTCTCGTCGCGGCGTTGCGGCGTCGCGCCGCGCGCTCAACATGTCGGGCGGCGCCATGGTCCGTTGCGTGTGGGACGTCTCCGTGATCGCGGACTCGAGTCGCTCCCACACCCCCTCGGGAGGCGGTCCGCCGGCATGCGCGAGCATCGACGCCGCAACTCGGAGCTCGTCGACCTCGTCGCGCGCGCCGGAGTCGGAGGCGAGGTACGCCTCGACGAGCGCGCGCTCGTCGTCATCGAGCGCGTCGAGCGCGTACGCCGGGAGCAGCTCGGTGATCTCCTCGGGACTCAGTTCACGATCCATGACCCGTCGATTCCCCGCTCGAGCAGCTGTGTCCGCAGCCGCATGAGTCCCGTACGTATCCGGCTCTTGATGGTGCCCTCGGGTTCGTCGAGGATCCGCGCCACCTCCCGGTAGGTGTGACCACCGAAGTAGGCCAGCTCGATGGCGCGACGCTCGCCGTCGGTGAGCGTCGCCATCACCTCCCGGACCTGCTCGGCGACGTCGAGGTCGTAGGCCTCGAGATCGAGGTCGTAGTCGGCCACGACCGCGGCGCGGGCGGTGCGCTCCTCGCGCTCGCGGCGGCGGCTGTCGGACCGGATGCGGTCGACACCGCGGGCGTGGGCGTCCATCAGGAGGAACGAGCGCAGGGACCCCCGCGCCTGATCGAAGCGGTCCGGCTGCTCCCAGAGGCGCAGGAAGACCTCCTGCACCAGCTCCTCCGCCAGGGTCCGCTCCCACAGCAACCGCTGCGCCAGCGCGAACACCGCGCCGGCGTGGCGGCGGTACGCCTCGGCGAACGCATCGCCGTTGTAGCGCGCGATGGCGATCACGAGCCCGACGTCGTCGGTGCGCGCGTACGGAGGCTCGACCGCCATGATCTCTGTTCGTCGCCGGCGCCGAAGGGGATGGCTCGAAATCCGGATTCCTCCGCCGTCGCCCCCCGGTGGAGGCCATCCGCCACCCGGGCGCCGCCGAACACCCTCCGGTACCCCGACCCGAGGAGGCCCCATGCCCGTGCTCGCCAACATCATCGGCCCCGAGCTCCTGATCGTGCTCGCGGTGCTCGCACTCATGTTCGGTGGGAGCCGGCTCCCCCACCTCGCCCGCTCGCTGGGCTCGGCCAAGAACGAGTTCGAACGGGGCCTCCACGACGAGGGCCCCAAGGAAGAAGAGGCCACCCACTGATGCACGGGGGTCGCCTGCGCCGGGTGCCGACGATCCTGCTGGCCCTGCTCGTGCCGGTCGTCGCGCCGGTGACCGTCGTGGTCACGCTCGACGCCACCTCGGACGACACCGGCGCGACCGCGACCGGGACGGGCACGGGCGCAGGCGGCACCGCGATCACGATCGAGAACTTCCAGTACTCACCCGACCCGATCGTGGTGAAGGCCGGTGACGCCGTCACCGTCACCAACGACGACGGCACCGCGCACACGCTCACCGCCGACGACGGCAGCTTCGACACCGGGAACCTCACCGGCGGCGCCGAGAAGGCGATCACGGTGGCCGCGCCGGGTACCTACGCGTACCACTGCGACATCCACAACTACATGACGGGGAAGGTCGAGGCGCGATGAACGGCAGCGCGATGACCGACAGCGCGATCGACGACATCGACCTCCAGGGCTCCACCGTCGTCGTGACCACGATCGGCGCGGTCGCGCTCCTCGTCAGTGACTGGGTGCACTTCTACCTGTACTTCCGGGGTGGCTATCGCGGCATCGCCCCCGACGAGGTCGCCGGCCTCACCATCAGCCGGTCGTTCGCGCTCAACGCCATCGCCGCGGTCGTGATCGCCGAAGCGCTGATCCTGGGTCTCCGCTACCGGGCGCTGCTGCTGCCCGCAGCCGTGGTCGGGTGGGCTTCGCGGTCGCCACGCTCGTCGCCTACTTCCTGTCCCGAACGCGCGGCTTGCTGGGGTTCGAGGAGACCGCGACCACCACCGAGGCTGTCGTCGGGATGGTCGCGGAGGCGGTGGCGCTCCTGACCCTCGTGCCCGTCGTGCTCACGGAGCTGCGAGCACGGCGACGTCCAGCACGCTGAAGACGTAGGCCACGGTCTCGTCGAGCGTCATGGTCGCGCCCTGCGCAACCGCGCGTTCGTACGCATCGTCACCGAGGGCGTCGCGCGCCCGTTGCAACGAGTCCGCCACTCCGAGGTCGGCGACGAGCCCCCCGGTGAGCGGACGGGCGACCCCGGTGGTCACGCCCGCGCCGAGCGCGCCGGCGAGGACCGCCGCCGCCTCCTCGCGGCCGAGGACCTGCAGCACCGCCACGCTGCACTCGAGCGCACTGGTGAGCATGGGCCGGTCACCGCGCTCGTGGCCGTGCTTCACCGCCTCGCGCGCGTCGCGCTCGGCGCCGGCCGCGTCACCGGCTTCCGCGCGCAGGACCGAGCGTCGGCTCAACGCGAAGCCGAGGAGACCTCCGCTCGTGCCGAGGCGGCCGAGCTCGATGCTCTCGTCGAGCGCGCTGGCTGCGGCACCGGGATCGTCGCGGATCAACGCCACCGCCCGGGCGAACTGCGCGCTCGCGGTGGCGGTGGGGTTCCCCGACCGCCGCGCCTCCTGCAGCGCGAGATCGGCGTCGACGCGTGCGGCGTCGTGATCGGCCATGAGCTTGTGGAAGTTGGCCGCGGCGGAGTACAGGAAGGAGAGCCCGCGCGGTGCGTCGCCGGCGGCACGCAGGGCGGCGATGGCGTCGTCGATGACGCGGACCGCGCCCGCCCAGTCGCCGCTCATGCCCTCGTTCGCGGCGATGGCGATGTAGGCCCAGACCGCGCCCGGGCAGTCGGGCGGCACGCCGTCGCGCAGCGCGGCCGCGGCGAGCTCCCGCATGGCCAGGACGTCGTTGCGGCCCTGGGCGCTGAACGCGGCCGCGGCGAGGACGGCGGTACGCACCGCCGGCGGCGCGAGGTCGACGCGGGGCACGAGGTGCTCGGCCCACCCACCGATGCCCAGGCCGCGGTCGTTGACCGCTTCGAACGCGAGCGCGGCGACGATCCGGAGCGCGCGCCGGACGTCGTCGTCCTCGCCCATCAGGAGGCAGCGAATGAACGCGGCACGGAGGTTGTCGAACTCGAGGTGGACGCGCTCGCGCCACGCGACCTCGTCGGGACCGGCGAGCCCGGCATCGGCCGCCTCCGCGAACCGCGTGTAGTGCTCGGCGTGACGGCGGAACATCTCGTGGAGATTGCCCTCGGCCTCGAGGTGCTCGCGGGCGAACGTGCGGAGCGTCTCGAGCATCTGGTACCGGGTGGTCCCGCTCGCCTCGTCGGCCACGATCATCGACTTCGCCACCAGGCCCGCGCCGGCGTCGAGCACGTCCCACGCCTCGAGCCCGTCGCCGGTTGCCACCGCCGCGACCGTGTCGGCGTCGAACGTGCGGGGGAAGACGCCGAGGCGTACGAACAGCGCCCGCTCACGCTCGTCGAGCAGCTCGTACGACCACTCGATGGCGCCACGCAGGGTCTGGTGCCGCTCTGCCGCGCTGCGGCGGCCGCCCGTCAGCAGCTGGAACCGCTGGTCGAGGCGCGCCGCGATGTCGGCGGGCGTCATGATCGTGACCCGGGCGGCGGCGAGCTCGACGGCCAGCGGGATGCCGTCGAGTCGACGACAGATCTCGGCGACCGCGTCCATGTTGGTCTCGTCGAGCACGAAGCCGGGTTGGACGGCCTGCGCCCGCTCGGTGAAGAGGCGCACGGCCTCGCTGGCCGCGACCACGTCGAGCGACGACGTCCGCGCCGGGAGCTCGAGCGAGGGCAGCGGCCACACCTGCTCGCCGGCGATGCCGAGCGCCTCGCGACTGGTCGCCAGGACGCGCACGCCGGGGCACTCGCGCAGCAACCCCTCGGCGAGCCGCCCGACCGCGTCGACGATGTGCTCGCAGTTGTCCAACACGAGGACGAGCTCGCGGAGGCGCAACGCGTCGATGATGCTCGCGGCGAGTGTGAACGCGGGACGCGCCAGCACACCGAGCGTCGCCGCAACCACCTGCGCCAGATCTTCGTCGTCGGTCGCGGTCGCGAGCTCGCACAACCACGCGCCATCAGGAAAGCGCCGGACGATGTCGAGCGCGACCTGGATCGCGATGCGGCTCTTGCCCACGCCGCCGACGCCGGTGACCGTCACCAGCCGGGAGGCGAGCAGGGCGTCGGCGATGGCCTCGCGCTCCACCTCCCGCCCGACGAACGACGACAGCTGCCCGGGGAGATTGCCGGGCATCGCGTCCAGCGAGCGGAGCGGGGGAAACTCGTGGCGCAGCCCGGCGGCGACGACCTGGAAGATGCGCTCCCGGCGCGCGAGATCGGGGAGCCGGTGCTCGCCGAGGTCGAGGAGGGCGACCTCGTCGGGCAGGGTGTCGCGCACGATCTCCTCGGTGGCGTGCGACACCACCACCTGTTCGCCGTGGGCGGCGGCCATGATCCGGGCGGCCCGGTTGGTCGCGGGGCCGTAGTAGTCGCCGTCGCGGGCGACCGCGTCACCGGTGTGGAGGCCCATCCGCACCCGCAGGCCGCCCGGCACGGCCCAGGGCTCGGCGACGAGCGCCCGCTGGGCGGCGAGCGCGGCGTCGAGGGCGTCGCGGGTGGTGACGAAGACCGCGTGGAGGCCGTCGCCGGTGGTCTTGACCACCCGGCCGCGGTGCCCGATCACCGCGTCCCGCAGGATGCCGTCGTGGCGCTCGAGCGCGTCCGGCATGGCGCCCGGGTGCTGCTCCCAGAGCCGCGTGGAACCCTCGAGATCGGTGAACAGGAACGTCACCGTTCCCGACGGCAACTCCGGCACGGCTCCCCCTGGCAGGTCGCGGCGGGCCTCCCGCATGATCGCACGCCCTGCCGGTTCCCGTCGCCGAATCCGGTGCCCTGCTCTCCGGCAGCACCCCCTATCCTCGACGGCATGGAGAACGGACCCAACCCGTCGACCGAGCGCGAGCGCGTCCAGCCCGAGTTGGTCGACGGCCGCGCCACCCCGGACGGGGCCGAGGCGGCCGAGGCGACGGGCGAAGAGGCGGCGGAGCAGAGCGGGGAGCAGATCTCCAGCCCCACCAAGCTGATCCGGATCGCGTCGATGGTGCGGAACATGCTCGACGAGGTGCGGCGCGCGCCGCTCGACGACGCCGGGCGTCGCCGCCTGCGCGAGATCCACGAGAAGTCGCTCGAGGAGCTCGAGGGAGTGCTCTCCCCCGACCTGCGCCGCGAGCTCACCGAGGTGGTCCTGCCCTTCACCAGTGACGCGCCGACCGAGTCGGAGCTGCGGCTGGCGCAGGCGCAGCTCGTCGGCTGGCTCGAGGGCCTCTTCCACGGCATCCAGGCCACGCTGTTCACGCAGCAGGCGTCGGCACAGAGCCAGCTCGAGCAGATGCGCCGCCGCGCGCTCGACCAGGGCCCCGGCGCGCCCACCGGTCCCCCCGGTCCGAGCGGGTACCTGTGAGCGCGACGGAGCCCGGCGCCGACGCGTCCCCCACCACCGGCGGCGAGCTCTTCCACCTGCAGCAGTGGTCGCCCGACAGCTGGCGCGCGCTCCCGGCCGAGCAGCAGCCCGACTGGCCCGATGCCGCCGCGCTCGACGACGCGCTCGCCACGTTGCGCGCGGTGCCGCCTCTCGTGTTCGCGGGTGAGGCGCGCAACCTCACCGACGCGCTGGCCGCGGTCACCGAGGCGCGCGGCTTCGTGTTGCAGGCCGGCGACTGCGCGGAGTCGTTCGACGCGTTCTCGGCCAATGCCATCCGCGACAAGCTGAAGGTGATCCTCCAGATGGCGGTCGTGCTCACGTACGGCAGCGGAGTGCCGACGGTGAAGATCGGCCGCATCGCGGGCCAGTTCGCCAAGCCCCGCTCGGAGCCCACCGAGAAGCGCGGCGAGGTCGAGCTCCCCTCGTTCCGGGGCGACATGGTGAACGACTTCGCCTTCGAGACCTCGGCCCGCCGCGCCGATCCGGCCCGGCTCGTGCGCGCCTACCATCAGGCCGCGTCCACCTTGAACCTGCTGCGGGCGTTCGCCAAGGGTGGGTTCGCCGACCTGTCACGCGTGCACGCGTGGAACCTCGAGTACGTCGATGCCAGCCCCGAGGGGCGCCGGTACGACGCGCTCGCGGGCGAGATCGACCGCGCGCTCCGCTTCATGGCCGCGTGCGGCATCGACCTCGACGCCGAGCACCAGCTGCACCAGGTCGACTTCTACACGTCGCACGAAGCGTTGCTGCTCGGGTACGAGGAGGCGCTCACCCGGCGCGACAGTCTCACCGACGAGTGGTACGACTGCTCGGCCCACCTCCTCTGGGCGGGCGAGCGCACCCGCCAGCTCGGTGGCGCGCACATCGAGTTCCTCAGCGGCATCGAGAACCCGGTGGGCGTGAAGCTCGGACCGAGCGCGTCGCCGGAGGACGTCGTCGCGCTGTGCGACCGCCTCGACCCGAAGCGGCGCCCGGGCCGGCTCGTGCTCGTGAGCCGCATGGGCGCGGACCGCATCGCCGACGCGCTGCCGCCGCTGCTCCGCGTGGTGAAGCTCACCGGCCATCCCGTCGTCTGGATGTGCGACCCGATGCACGGCAACACCTACCAGCACGCCAGCGGCTACAAGACCCGCGAGTTCGACGACGTGATGCGGGAGCTGCACGGCTTCTTTGCCGCGTGCGACGACGCCGGAGTGTGGCCCGGCGGCGTGCACATCGAGCTGACCGGCGAGAACGTCACCGAGTGCCTCGGCGGCAGCCACGAGGTGCTCGGCGACCACCTCGAGCAGCGCTACGAGACGAGTTGCGACCCCCGCCTCAACGCCCGCCAGTCCCTCGACCTCGCGTTCCAGGTGGCCGAGCTGCTGCGTCGCTGATCGACCCCGCTTCCGCACGCGCGAGCATGAGACGGTGTGGAGTCGTGCCCGGAGGGCCGGACCGCGGAACGGAGTCGACCAGTGAGGAGGTCCGGTGACCCGCTTCGACGACCTCGGCCCGAACTCCGGGCTCGTGGAGGAGCTCTACCAGCGCTACCTCCAGAACCCGGCCTCGGTCGACGACCACTGGCGCGCCTACTTCTCGGGCGCCATCCCTCCGACCGGCGCCGTGCCCACCCCGGCTCCGGCGGCTCCGCCGGCCGAGGCGGCGGCCGACGTGGCGCCCGCGGCGACGCCGGCTCCGGCCGCGCCGACCCCCGCACCGGTGCGCCCGGGCCCGATGGTGCTCGACGGTGACGAGCCCGAGCCGCTCCGCGGCGCGGCCGCCCGCACGGTCGAGAACATGGAGGCCAGCCTGGGCGTCCCGACCGCGACGTCGGTGCGGGTGGTTCCGGCCAAGCTGCTCGAGGTCAACCGCCAGATCCTCAACAACCAGCTGGCGCGCACCGGCTCGGGCAAGGTCAGCTTCACCCACCTGATCGCCTACGGGGTGCTCCGCGCGCTCGCCGACTTCCCCGCCCTGAACTCCGCCTACGCCACCGAGGACGGCAAGCCCGTCGTGGTGCGCCACCAGCACGTGAACCTCGGGCTCGCGGTCGATGTGCAGCGTCGCGACGGGACGCACTCGCTGCTCGTGCCCAACGTGAAGGAAGCCGAGACCCTCGACTTCGCCGTGTTCTGGCGCGCGTACGAGGAACTGATCGTGAAGGTCCGCAGCGGCAAGATCTCGCCCGACGACTTCGCCGGCACCACGTCGTCCATCACGAACCCGGGCATGATCGGCACGGTGCACTCGGTGCCCCGCCTCATGCCCGGGCAGGGCTTCATCGTCGGCGTCGGCAGCATCGGGTACCCCGCCGAGTTCGAGGGTGCCGACCCCGCCGCCCTGGCGCAGCTGGCGGTGAGCAAGGTGACCACGCTCACCAACACCTACGACCACCGGATCATCACCGGCGCCGAGAGCGGGGAGTTCCTGCGGCGCATCCACGAGCTGCTGCTCGGGCAGGACGAGTTCTACGACGACGTGTTCGCCAGCCTGGCCGTGCCCTACGAGCCCGCCCGCTGGCACGAGGACCGCAGCGGGTTCGCCGACCCGGCCACCCAGCACGAGAAGGTCGTGCAGGTCCATTCCCTCATCAACATGTACCGCGTGCGCGGTCACCTCATCGCCAACCTCGACCCCCTCGGGCGTCGCGCGCCCGAGACGCACCCCGAACTCGACATCACGCACCACGACCTCTCCATCTGGGACCTCGAGCGCGAGTTCCCGATCGGCAACCTCGGTGCCGGCCGGTTGCCACGCAAGGTGCTGCCGCTGCGCGACATCCTCGGCGTCCTGCGCGACGCGTACCGCGCGCACCGTCGGGGTCGAGTACATGCACATCCAGGAGCCCGGCCAGAAGGAGTGGATCCAGCAGCGGGTCGAAGGCCCGCATGAGCCCGTGTCGTCGGCGGAGAAGCACCGCATCCTCGAGCGGCTCAACGCGGCGGAGGCGTTCGAGCGGTTCCTCCACACCAAGTATTTGGGGCAGAAGCGCTTCAGCCTCGAGGGGGCGGAGACGCTCGTGCCCATGCTCGACGAGCTCTGCACGAGCGCGAGCGACTCGGGCATGAGCGACGTCGTCCTCGGCATGGCGCACCGGGGCCGGCTGAACGTGCTCGCCAACGTGATCGGCAAGTCGTACTCGCAGATCTTCCGCGAGTTCGAGGGCGAGCTCGACCCTTCCAGCACCCAGGGCTCGGGCGACGTGAAGTACCACCTCGGCGCGGTCGGCAAGCACGAGTCGCCGAGCGGCAACGACGTGAAGCTCACGCTGGCCGCCAACCCCAGCCACCTGGAGGCGGTGGGACCGGTGGTCGAGGGCATGGCCCGGGCCATCGGCGACGCGGTGGCCGACGGCGCCCGACGCGCGGTGCTGCCCGTCCTGCTCCACGGCGACGCCGCCTTCGCCGGCCAGGGCGTCGTGGCCGAGACCTTCAACCTCTCGGAGGTGCCGGGCTACGAGGTCGGCGGCACCGTCCACGTCGTGATCAACAACCAGCTCGGGTTCACCACCGCGCCCGAGCTGGGCCGCTCCAGCGTGTACCCCACCGACGTCGCCAAGATGGTGCAGGCGCCGATCTTCCACGTGAACGGTGACGACCCCGAGGCCGCGGTGCGGGTCATGCGCCTCGCGTTCGAGTTCCGCAACCAGTTCCAGAAGGACGTCGTCGTCGACCTCGTCTGCTACCGGCGCTACGGCCACAACGAGGCCGACGAGCCCGCGTTCACGCAGCCGCGCATGTACGAGCTCATCGACTCGCACCCCTCGGTGCGCGCGCTCTACACCCAGCAGCTCGTGCAGCGGCGCGACATCTCCCCGGACGACGAGCAGGCCGTCGAGTACGACTTCAAGGTCCGGCTCGAGCGCGCATTCGAGGAGACCCAGACCGGGCGCGCACCGGCACCGGAGGAGGACGACGACGCCGGCCTCTCGGTCGCGACCGACGAGCCAGGGGACGACGACCCGCCGGTGGCCACCGTGGTCCCGGCGGAGGTGCTGCACCGCGTGCTCGACGGCCTCACCCGTTGGCCCGAGGGCTTCACCGTCAACCCCAAGCTCGAGCGCCAGCTCCTCGCCCGGCGCACGATGTTCGAGCGCGACGAGATCGACTGGGCGCTGGCCGAGGCGCTGTCGTTCGGCTCGCTGGTGGTCGGCGGCACACCGGTGCGCCTGGCCGGACAGGACACCCGCCGAGGCACGTTCAGCCAGCGCCACGGCGTGCTGGTCGACCAGCGCTCCGAGGAGGAGTACGTCCCGCTTGCGCACCTGGCCGACGACCAGGCCGCGTTCATGCTCTACGACACCGTGCTGTCGGAGTACGCCGCGCTCGGGTTCGAGTACGGCTACTCCATCGCGTCGGACGCGCTGGTGTGCTGGGAGGCACAGTTCGGCGACTTCGCCAACGCCGCCCAGGTGGTGATCGACCAGTTCGTGACCGCGGCGTCCGACAAGTGGGGCCAGCACAGCAGCCTGGGGCTCCTGCTCCCGCACGGGTTCGAGGGGCAGGGCCCCGAGCACTCGAGCGTGCGCATCGAGCGCTATCTGATCCTGTCGGCCGAGCAGAACCTGCGCGTGGTGTACCCGAGCACCGCGGCGCAGTACTTCCACGTGCTTCGCCGCCAGGCCATCGCGCTCCAGCGCGTGCCGCTCGTCTGCTTCACGCCGAAGCGGTACCTGCGCACGCAACAGACGCGCTCGCCGCTCGCCGCGTTCACCGACGGCCGCTTCGAGCTCGTGCTCGACGACCGTGGCGCGCCCGACACCGTGCAGCGGGTGATCCTGTGCACCGGCAAGATCGGGCACGAGCTCATGGACCAGCGCGATTCGCGCGGGGCACCGGCCGCGGTCGTCCGTGTCGAGCAGCTCTACCCGTGGCCGGAAGCCGAGGTCTTCGCGATCCTCGACCGCTACCCCGACGCCAAGCAGGTGTGGTGGGTGCAGGAGGAGCCGGAGAACATGGGCGCGTGGCCCTACGTGCACCAGCGGCTGCACAAGGTCCTGCGCGAGCGGGCCAAGCTCAAGCACGTGGCCCGCGCACCGAGCGCGAGCCCCGCCACCGGGAGCTCCAAGGTGCACGACGCCGAGCAGCAGCGCCTGCTCGCCGCCGCGTTCGCCAAGCTTCCTGGTTAGGGTTCCGGCCGTGACCGCCGAGAACTCCGCGTACCGGCCGGCGAACCTCACCGCGGTCGTGATGGCCGACGGGCGCAGCGAGGCCACCTGGGCGCCGAGCATGGACTGGGGCAATCCGGTGGGCAACGTCCACGGCGGATACATCGCCTTGCTCGTCGACGATGTCGCCGGCATGGCGTTGATGTCGGTCATCGGCTCCGGGGCACCCACGGTCTCGTTGCAGGTCGACTACCTCAACCCCATGCCCCTGGGTCGTACGTACACCGCCCGCGGAGAGGTGATACGCGCCGGGAAGGCGACCGCGATCGTCGACGTGCACGTGTACGACGCTGACGACCTCCTGGTCGCACGGGGCAAGTGCTACTTCCAGCTGCCGAGCTCGTGGCGGGAGCGGACCGCGCCTCGACCGACGATCTGATCGGCCCTTGACCACCGAACACCTGTTCGTCTAGCGTAGGGGCACGCCGCGAGGGTCGGGCGTGACGACCTTCCTTCTGCGTTCCGTGACCCACTGGGTGGACGAGCTCGGGATGATCGCCGGCCGGTTCCGGCTCCCGCCCGAGACCGGGGTGCCGTTCGTGAACCGCCTCGACACCGAGACCGATCGGCGCCGGCGACAGGCGCGGCGCGACGGAAGCACGGAGGCGCGTGAGGTGCACGCGGCCGACGCATTCGTGAGGATGGTCGCCCCGTCCGGCGCGAGCAAGGACGGGCGCGTCGACGTCGTCTACGTCTGTGATCTGAGCGCCGCCGCGCGCGGGCACACCCACGGCGACGAGCTGTGTCACGTGGTGGGGGGCAGCCCGGTGCCGGTGAGTGTCGTGCGGGAAGCCGCCGTCGGCGCGTTCGTCAAGGTCGCGGTCGAGCTCGGCAACCCCGATCGACTCCACGGCGCAGTGTGCATCGAAGACGGCTGCGATCGCCGCTAAGGCCTGGAGTGGGATCACGACGATCCGGTCGCCAATGGAGGGGCAACGAGCTACGACAACCTGAAGGCCAGGTGCAAGCCCGACCATTGGGCGAAGACAGAGCGCGATCGCGCGGCAGGCCTCCTCGACGGGAGTCGTGCACCGCCGCGCTAGGTGCCGAAGGCCCGCAGGGTGGCGTCGACGAGTGACGCCGCGAACTCCGCGTCGAGCGACGCGTTGGTGATGAGGAAGCGGTAGAAGATCGGGCTCACGTAGGAGTCGATCACCAGCTCGGGGTCGACGTCGGGGCGGAGGTCGCCGCGCTCGATGGCCCGGCGGACGACGATGGCGCTCCGGGCCCGCTTCTCGGCGACGATGTCGGCGTAGGCGCGGTCGAGCTCGGCGACCCGGGTGCGCGCCGCGACCAGGATCGGGAGCACCCGCCCGAGCGGTGTGGAAGTGAGGATCTCGATGAGGCCGTCGACGAGCTCCCGCAGGTCGCCGCGCGTCGAGCCGGTGTCGGGAGGCAGCTCCGGGCCCTGGGTGAAGCAGCGGGCGGCCGCCACCACGAGGTCGACCTTGCACGGGTACCGGCGGTAGATCGTGGCCTTGCCCACGCCCGCGCGTGCGGCCACGCCCTCGACGGTGAGGCCCTCGAGCCCGACCTCGGCGAAGAGCTCGACCGCGGCCTCGAGGATGGCCTCGTCGGCCTCGGCACTGCGCGGGCGGCCGGGCCGGCGCGCCTCGGACACCTCGACCCCCTCGACCCCCTCGACGCCCTCGACGCCCTCGGGCACGCCCACCACGTCGGCGTCCATCACGCGTCCGCCGAGACCATGTCGGCCGGCTCGGGCGCGGTGTCGGGCGCACCCTCGGTGAGGGCGTCGTAGCTGGCACGGGCCGGCAACCACACGAACGCGATGATCGCACCGACGAAGGCCACGCCGGCGGCAACGAGCACACCCGCGTGCATGCCGTCGATGAACCCGTCGATGGCGGTGGCCGCGAGGCCGGGCACCTGCTTGCCCGCCCGCAGCGCGAGCCCGAGTGACTGCTTGAGCTGCTGCGCGGTGCCGCTCGGTACCGGCTTGCCCTGCAGGAACTCGCCCACCCGGGAGCCGTAGATCGAGGCGAGGACGCTGCCGATGACGGCGACGCCGAGCGCGCCGCCGACCTGGCGGGTGGTGTCGTTCACCGCGGACCCGACCCCCGCCTTGCCCAGCGGCAACGAGCCCATGATCGACTCGGTGGCGGGCGCCATCGTGAGGGCCATGCCGCTCGCCATGAGCGCCTGCCGCCAGATGATGTCGGGCCAGTACGGGCTGGTGGCGGTGAGCGACGCCCAGGAAACGAGACCAGCGGTGACCATCAGCAGCCCGGTGCCGACGACGAGCTTCGTCCCGACCCGCTGCACGAAGCGCGCGCTCAACGGCGAGAGCACCATCATGCAGACCGCGATGGGCAGGAACCGGTAGCCGGTCTCGAACGGCGTGTACCCGAGCACGAACTGGAAGTACTGCGTGAGCAGGAACGTCGCGCCGAACATGGCGAAGAACACCATCGTGATGCCCATGCTCGCGGCGGTGAAGCGCGGGTTCTTGAAGAAGTGCACGTCGAGCATCGGGTGGTCGATGTGCGCCTCCCACGAGAGGAACGCGCCGAGCACCGCCAGGCCCAGCGCGATGCACCCGAGGATCGTGGGATCACCCCACCCGTCCTGCGGCGCCTCGATGATCCCGTAGAGCAGCACGGTGAGGCCGACGATGGAGAGCACCGCGCCGATCGGGTCGAGCTTGGGGGCCGACGGGTCCTTCGACGTCGGGATCAGGAAGATGCCGGCGAGGATGCCGACCACGACGATCGGGATGTTCACCAGGAAGATCGAGCCCCAGTAGAAGTGCTCGAGCAGGAAGCCGCCGGTCAGCGGTCCGAGCACGCCGGCGAGGGCGGCGGTCGCCGCCCACACACCGATGGCCTTGCCCCGCTCCTTGGTGGGGAACAGGTTGGTGATGATCGACAGCGTCGCCGGCATGATGAACGCGCCGCCGATGCCCATGAACGCGCGGGTCGCGATCAGCTGCTCCGACGTGCTCGCGAACGCCGACGCCAGCGACCCGAGACCGAAGATCACCAGGCCGAGCTGCAACGCGCCCCGCCGGCCGAACCGGTCGCCCAGACTGCCGCCGGTGAGCACCAGGCCCGCGAACACCAGCGTGTACGCGTCGACCATCCACTGGAGCTGGCTGTTGGTCGCGTCGAGGTCGCGCACGATGGTGGGGATGGCGACGTTGAGGATCGTGTTGTCGAGCACGATCACGAGCAGGCTGAAGCAGAGGACGGCGAGGATCCACCACCGGCGTTCGTAGGCGCGGTCGTGCGCGCGGACGCTCAGGGTGCCGGTCATGCGGGTCTCCGAGGGGGGCGTTCGAGAAACGGAACGGAAGCGTGCCGATTCTATTGAGCGGCGTGTACGGCCGCCATTGCCGCCTCGATCGCACCCGCCGACGCGGCGACGAGCGGGAGCCGCACGTCGGGCGTCGGGATGCGACCCTGCGCGTGGAGCACGCCCTTGAACACCGACGGGTTGGGCTCGGCGAAGCAGGCCTGCACGACCGGCAGGAGCGCTTCGGCGTGCCCGCGCCCGTCGTCGACCTTGGCCGCGAACGCGCAGTCGGTCATCGCCACGAACCGCTCGGTGAGGACGTGCGCGCTGGCGCAGATGGCGCCGGCACCTCCCATCAGCACCGTGGGGAAGAGGAACGGGTCGTCGCCACCGAGCACCGAGAACTCGGGCGGCGCACCGGCGAGGATCTCCAGCGTGTCGGAGTCGAGCGCACCCACGGCCTGCTTCACCCCGACGATCTTCGGGTGGCGCGCCAGCTCGAGCATCCCCGCGGGCCCGAGGTTGCGGCCGGTGCGGACGGGGATGTTGTAGACGACGACGGGCACGGGGCTGGCGGCGGCGACCGCCTGGAAGTGCGCGACGACGCCGGCCTCCGACGGGCGCACGTAATAGGGGACGACGATGAGCGCGGCAACCAGGGCCCGCGTCCCCGCGAGCGCCCCGACCGCGGCGATGGTCTTGGCGGTGCTGTTGGTGCCCGCGCCGACGATCAGCTGCGCGTCGTGCGCGGCGCAGACGCGGGCGCAGGTGTCGATCACCGCACGTTGCTCGGCGGCGTCGAGCGCCGACGACTCGCCGGTGGTACCGAGGGCGACGATACCGGCGCTGCCGGCGTCGAGGTACTCGTGGCTCAGGCGCTCGACCGCGTCGAGGGCGACCGAGCCGTCGGCCGCGAACGGGGTGATGAGCGGGACGTAGACGCCCTCGAGCAGTCGACTTCCATGCTGGGGCGAGGAGGTCACGGGCGCGAGGGTACCGCGCCGGCCAGCTCGCGGGCCCGGGTAAAGACCGCGTCGAGCATCGGCGGCGTGAGCCGACCGGTGAACGTGTTCTGCTGCGACGGGTGGTAGCAGCCGAGCACGACGGCCCGCGCCGTCGGCACCTCCATCCCGTGGGCGAACTTCGGGCGCGGCACGGGGAGCGCGGCGCCGGCCGCGGCCAGCACCCGGCCCATGGCCTCGTAGGCGAACGCGCCGAGCACGACCACGACGCCCACCGAGTCCAACAGGGCGAGCTCCCGTTCCAGGAACGGCCGGCACCGGTCGCGCTCGGCCGGCGTGGGCTTGTTGGCCGGCGGCGCGCACCGCACCGCGGCGCTGATGTAGGCGTCGCGCAGCGCCAGGCCGTCGTCGGCCGAGGTGGCGGTCGGCTGGTTGGCGAACCCGGTGCGGAACAACGACGCGAACAGGAAGTCGCCCGAGCGGTCGCCCGTGAACACGCGACCGGTGCGGTTGGCCCCGTGCGCGGCGGGGGCCAGGCCGGCGATGAGCACCCGCGCGTGCGGATCGCCGAACCCGGTGACCGGCCGGCCCCAGTAGTCGTCGTCACGGAACGACGCCCGCTTCTCCCGGGCGACCTGCTCGCGCCACTCCACCAGGCGGGGGCACGCCTGGCACCCGACGATCTCCCGGTCGAGCGCGCGCAGCGCGGCAGGACGGGGCTCGTGCCGGGCGTTCACCCGCGGGACGTTCACGCATTGACGATAGGGTTCGCCGCCGTGCGCGTGCTCCTCCTGGTCAACCCGGCCGCGTCGTCCGTGACCACCCGCGCGCGTGGGCGTGGAGCGCATCCTGCGCGAGGCGTTCGCCACCGACGTGGTGGAGACGACGCGCCGGGATCACGCGGTCGAGCTGACACGCGACGCGGTGCGGGAGGCGTACGACGTCGTCGCCGTCCTCGCGGGGGACGGCACGCTCAACGAGGCCGCCGGCGGGCTGGCCGGGTCCGACGTGGCCCTGGCGCCGCTGCCCGGCGGGTCCACGAACGTGTTCGCGCGCACCCTCGGCGTCGCCTACGCGCCCGAGGACGCCGCCCACCAGCTGGTGGAGTCGCTCCGGGGCGGGTCACGCCGCCGTATCGGGCTCGGCGCGGCGGTGTCGCCCACGCAGGTCGAGCGGTACTTCCTGTTCCACCTCGGCGTCGGCTTCGACGCCGCCATCATCCGCCGCATGGAGGCCCGCTCGTACCTGAAGCGACACTTCGCCCACCCCGCCTTCGCGGTGGCGACCGTCGACACCTGGCTGCGCCACTACGACCGCGCGTCGCGGATCCAATTCCGGGCCGCCACCGGCACCGCCCCGGGTGACGACGTGGTCGCGCTCGGGCCCTACGCGGTGATCTCCAACTCCGATCCGTACGCGTACGTCGGCCACCGCCCGCTGCGCATCGCGCCGGACGCCTCGCTCGACGCCGCGCTCACCGTCACCGTGCTGACGAGCCTGCGGCTGCCGCTGGTGCTCCGGGCCGCCGCCTCGGCCGTCGGCAAGATCACCTTCCTGGCCACCTCGCCCGAGATCGTGCAGGTCGCCGACGTCGGGAGCGTGTCGGTCAGGGGCGACGCCCCGTTCCCCTGGCAGGTGGACGGCGACTACCTGGGCGAGGTGGCGCAGCTCGAGATCAGCCACCGCCCCGACTGCCTCACCGTCGTCACGCCCTGAGCACCTCGCGGGCGAGGTCGGGCACGTCGGTGAGGACGCCGTCGATGCCGGCGTCACGCAGGCGCAGCAGGTGGTCGGCCTCGTTCACCGTCCACACGTTCACCCGCATGCCGTCCCCGTGCGCCCGCTCGGCCACCTCGGCCGGGTCGCCCTGGAGCAGCGTCCACACGTCGGGGTGGAGCGCGTCGTGGCCGTGCTCGCGGGCGGTGTCGAGGGCCTCGAGGGGATCGAGGCCGAACGACAGGAAGGCCGACGGGACCTCGGGCGCCAGGTCGCGCACCCGGTCGACGGCGGGGAGGTGGAACGACGACACCAACACCGTGTCCGCCCCGCCCCGGGCCTCGAGGAGGGCCACCAGCGCGTCCACTGCCCGCGGGTCCGGGTCCTTGACCTCGACGTTGACCAGCCGGCCCCGGCAGACGTCGAGGACCGCCTCGAGCACCGGGACCTCGGGCAGGGCGACCGCGAGCTCGGCCCGGGTGAGCCCGGTCACCGGCCCAACCGGGGTCTCCACGTCGTGGCGGACCGCCAGCGCGCCGTCGGCGGTGCGGCGGACGTCGAGCTCCACGCCGTCGGCGCCGACCTCGAGCGCCCGCACCATGGCGGGAACGGTGTTCTCGGGCGCCTGCCGGTTGGCGCCCCGGTGCGCGAGCACGAGCATCCCGCCCACCATGCCACCGGCTGCCGCGAACCGCGAAATTCCAGGTCAGCCCCTTGCGCCGAACAACGAGCCTCAATAGTCTCGAAACCAACAGCGCCTCGAGGTTCGCCCGGGGACGCCAATTGGGACAGTTCGACCGAGTCACCGAACGGGGGAAGAGCGTTGGCACTGACCTGGGTACGGACGCACGATTGGGATGTCAGCGCGTGGCGTACACGTTCGGCCTGCCGAGACTCCGATCCCGACGTCTTCTTCCCCATCGGCAGCAGTGGCCCCGCAGTTGAGCAGATCGAGACCGCCCGCCGCATCTGCACCGCGTGCGCGGTCAGCGACGAGTGCCTCGAGTTCGCCCTCGCCACCAACCAGGAGGCGGGCATCTGGGGCGGCCTCACCGAGGAGGAGCGCCGGAAGCTGCGCAAGGCCTGGCTGGCCAAGCAGCGGATGGTCGGCTGA
Source organism: uncultured Actinomycetes bacterium (assembly GCA_963819475.1). Classification (GTDB taxonomy): domain Bacteria; phylum Actinomycetota; class Acidimicrobiia; order IMCC26256; family DASPTH01; genus DASUAS01. The sequence goes on along the minus strand of CAWFWE010000003.1, from coordinate 370,498 downwards.
AGCGGAGCGGAAGCAGCCGATCGGAGATCGTCGGCTGGCTACAGCGTCGCGTTCCCGGTCTTGCGCAGGGGCACCATGAGGTGCACGCGCGTCCCGGCGTCGCTGCGGAGCTCGATGGTGCCGCCCAGCTCGCTCGTGACCAGTGTGTGGACGATCGAGAGCCCGAGGCCACCCGACTTCTCCACGGTGAACCCGGGCGGCAGGCCCACGCCGTCGTCGACCACGTCGACCAACAGCTGACCGTCGTCGCGTGCGAGCTGCACGCAGATGGTGCCCGTGGTACGCCCGTCCGACACGAAGGCGTGGTCGACCGCGTTCTGCATGAGCTCGTTGAGCACGACGGCCAACGGCGTGGCGAGGTCGCCCGGCAACATCCCGGCATCACCCTCGACCGCGAGCCGCAGGTCGCGGTCGGGCCCGGTGACGGTCTCGGCCACCACCCGCACGAGCGGCTGCACGATGTCGTCGAAGCGCACGACGTCGCCGGCGTCGCGCGAGAGCGTCTCGTGCACGATGGCGATCGAGCGGATCCGTCGCTCCGACTCCTCGATCGCCGCCTGCGCCTCGGGTGACTGCAGGCGCCGGCCCTGCAGCCGCAGCAGCGCGGCGATGGTCTGGAGGTTGTTCTTCACCCGGTGGTGGATCTCCCGGATGGTCGCATCCTTGGAGAGCAGCAGCCGGTCGCGCCGGCGGAGGTCGGTGACGTCGCGCAGCAGCAGGAGCACGCCGACGACCCGGTCGCCCATGAGCTGGGGGATCGCCTGCAGGAGGAGCGAGGTCTCGCCCCGTTCGATCTCCTCGGTGACCGGCAGCCGGGCGCGGATGGCGACGTCGACCGCGTCCTGGTCGAATCCCATCTCGGCCAGGTGCAGGCCCGACGTGTACGAGTGGATGCCGAGGCGGTGCATGGAGCTCACCGCGTTCGGGCTGGCGAAGCGCACCCGGAGGTCGGGATCGAGCAGCACCACGCCGTCGCCGACCCGGGGGGCGTCCTCGAACTCGTCCTCGTCCTGGCGGAACGGGAAGCTGCCCTCGGCGATCATCGACGCGAAGCGGTCGAAGGTCGACAGGTAGAACTGCTCCAGCTCGCCGAGGTTGCGCCCGAGGGTGGGGCGGGTCTCCCGGGTGACCACCGCGACCACCGACCCCGCGTGGCGCACGGGAATGCACTGCACGTGCGCGCGCTCCGACGACCCCAGCAGTGGCGAGTCGCCCTCGACCACCTCACCGGTGCGGAACGCGCGCGTGCGACCAGGGGCCGCGCCACCTCGTCGACCACCGCACCCACGAGATCCATCGGGTAGACGGTCTGGCCGGTGGTCGGCCGGACCTGGGCCAGCACGACCGAGCGGCTGCCGTCCTCCCCCACCACCGGCGCCAGCAGGAGGAGGTCGGAGAAGCAGAGGTCGGAGAGCGCCTGCCACGACGCCGCCAGGCGCTGCACGTGCCGCAACGACTCGCCCCAGAGCGCGGTCTTGGTGCGCGCCTGCTCGAAGAACGTGGTCACGAGGGGATCGTACCGGCGCCCCCACCGGCGCCCGGGATCACGGGCGCGCCATGGGCGAACAGCACCTCACCGATGCGGGCCAGGCCGCGCACGTCGGCGATGTCGGCGTCGAAGCTGGGGACGCTCACCACGACCTCGGGTCCGGGGGGCGCCAGCCGGCTCAGCTCGGTGCGCAGCTCGGCTTCGCGCCGGGCGACGACCTCGTAGTTGTGGAACGAGTCGGCAAGCGTGCGCAGGACGCGGGCCGTCGACGCGGTGTCGGTGAGCGCGCCCTCGGTCTCACGGTCGGCCTTCGCCAGCTCGCGCGCGAGCGCGTCGTAGTCGTGACCGAGCACGTCGGCAGCGTGGTCGCCGTCGGGCGACAGGAGGTAGTCGGGCAACACCTTGTTCAGGACCAGCGCCCCCAGGTCGAACCCGCGCGTCGCGAGCTCGCGGCAGAACGTCTCCGCTTCGCGCAACGGTGCGCCCTCGAGCGTGGTCACGACCGCGAACGTGGTGCGCCGGTCGTGCAGCAGCTGCTCGACCGACTGCGCACGCTCCACGAACCCGCCGTACATGGACTGGAAGTTGAGGAAGAACTCGGCGATGTCCTGGAGGAACTGGCTACCGAGCACCCGGTCGGCCATCTGGTAGAAGGGCCGGCTGGCGGCGTTGAACATGCGCCCGCCGCGACCACCGCCGATGCGGTACGGCATGGTGATCCAGCGCAGCAACCGACCGCCGAAGAACTCGGCCATGCGCGCCGGCGCCTCGAGGAAGTCGATCGCGTTCCGCGTGGGCGGCGTGTCGATGATGATGAGGTCGTACTCGCCGCTGGCGTGGATCTCGTACAGCCGCTCCATCGCGATGTAGTCGTGGCTCTGCACGAACCGGCTGGTCACGTTGTGGTACATCCGGTTGTCGAGGATGCGGTACGCGGTCGCCTCGTCGGGTGCGTGCCGCAGCACCAGCTCGTCCCACGAGCGCTTGGTGTCGAGCATCGCCGCCCACAGCTCACCCCGCGGCTCGACCCCGAGCTCGGTGTACGCGTCGAGCGGGACGCGGCGCGCCACGTTGCCGAACGCCTCGAGCCCGAGCGCGTCGGCCAGGCGTCGCGCGGGGTCGATGGTGAGCACGAGCACCTTGCCGCCGAGGCGCGCCGCCGCGGTGAGCGCGGACGCCGCCGCCACCGACGTCTTGCCGACGCCGCCGGAGCCGCAGTAGACGACCACCTCGCGGGCGGACAGCAGCGCGGCGAGCGACGGGGCGGCGTCGGTCACGCCGTCTCCATTGGGCGCTCGCTGCTCGCCGGGATGCCCGGCTCGCCCACGCTCACGCCGTCTCCATTGGGCGCTCGCTGCTCGCCGGGATACCCGGCTCGCCCACGCTCACGCCGTCCCCATTTGGGCGCTCGCTGCTCGCCGGGATACCCGGCTCGCTCAAGCTCACGCGAGCTCCTGGCCCAGCGCCTCCGCCACCATGCGGGTGACCCGCAGCCCGTGGTCGCGGACGAACAGGTACGGGATCAGCAGCAACGGCAGGTCGACCTCCTCGCGCAGACGGGCGAGGTGCACCGAGCGGCTCCGGCGCATCGAGACGGCGAGGCGCGCCGCGTCGAGCACCGCGGTCGCACCCGGACCGGCGCGCTCCTGCAGGACCTCCTCCGGCCCCGGCTCGCGCAACGCGTCGAACACCACCTCGTCGGCGTGGGTGAACAGCTCGGGCAGGACCCGGTTCACGATGACGACACCGAGCGGCACGTCGAGCTCTTGGCGCGCCTTGGCCACCAGCTCGATGGTCTCGTTGACCGGCATCTCCTCCGGTGATGTGACGACGTTGAGCGCGGTGAGCGAGGGATCGGACAGCAGGTCGACCATCCATCCGGTCTGGTTGCGGATCGGTCCCACCTGCACCAGCTCCTGGATCGCGCCCGGCGCATCGAGCTGGCTGATCACGTGCCCGGTGGCGGCGGCGTCGACGACGATGAGATCCCAGTCGGCGCGACCGGCGAGCGACTCGCGCAGCTCCCAGCACACCTTGCCGACGGTGAGGATCTCCTTCACCCCGGGCGCGGCGGTGGCGACGAAGTCGAACGCGCGCGCCATCGGCCCGATGCGCCCGAACACCGGCACCCTGGCCTGGACCTTGAGGTACTCGCGCAACGACGCCTCGGTGTCCATCTGCATCGCGTATACGCCCGGGTGCACCTGACGGGGCTCGAAGCCCACGGGCGTGTGCTCGAACAGGTCCGTGAGGTTGTTCTTGGCGTCGACCTCCACCAGGAGGACGCGCTTGCCCTGCTCGGCCGCGAGCAGGGCCGTCGCGGCGGTGACGGTGCTCTTGCCGACACCGCCCTTGCCGGTGAAGAACAGCAGCCGGCGATCGAGCAGTGCGGGCGCCGGGCCCATCACGTCACGTCACGTCGCCAGCGGCGCTAGCGCCCGAACCCGACGTGTCGGTTCGCGCCGTCCTCGTCGATCTCGACGTAGGCGATGCGGGACGCGGGGATGCCGACCCGCCGACCCTTCGAGTCAGTGACCCAGATCATCGGCGTGCCGTCGGCCATGGCCTTGTCGATGGTGCCGACGATCTCCTCGGAGGTTCCGTCGAGCTCCAGGTTGAGCTCCTTGGCCGTGTGCACGACACCGATGCGAAGTTCCATGGCGCGCAATCTAGTGGCCACCCGTGAGCCGTCAGGCCTCGAACTCGGGCCGGGACCGGGGCCGGCCTCCGGGTCCGCTGTACGCGAGCCCGTAGCGCGGCTCCGGGTCGTACTCCACCGTGGGCACGGTGGCGCGTGCCGCGGTCCACGCGTCGATCAGGCGGTCCTCCGCCGCGTAGTCGAACGGGTCGGTGAGCGTGAGCTCCTCGGTGGAGCCGTGGATCGGGTTGGCGACGAGCCAGCGGGCGGTACGGGTCAGCGCCTCGCGGGCGGGCACCCGGTCGTGGTACCCGAGCTCGGTGCGGACCCGCGTGAGGTCGAGCACCCGGTGAGTGGGCAACGGCTGGGCCAGGAGTGGCCGGGCGGGTACCGCGAGGTCGTAGGGCATCGACACGATCTCGAACCGGTGGTCGAGCGCCGCGGCGAGGATCTCGACGACCTGCCGCACCGACAGCACCTCCTCGTCGGCGATGTTGAAGATCTTTCCCGCGGCGGCGTCGGGCTGCTCCAGCGCGAGCAGGAGCGCGTGGGCGATGTTCTCGGTGTAGCCGTGGTGGTGCAGCGTGAGGCCGTCGTCGGCGACGACGATGCGCTTCCGGCCGTCGAGGACGCGCCGCACGACGATCCACTCACGCGGGGTCAGCTGGTACGGGCCGTACACGTACGGGTACCGGAAGTGCGTGGCGTCGGGGTGGGCCGCGAACACCGCCTCCTCGGTGCGGACGATCCGGAAGCCCTTCTCGTCGTCTTCCGGCGCGTCGACGGTCGGGGCGTCCTCACCCACCGGGACCGGCAGCCCGGGCGGGTCGTACAGCCACGCGTTCATCCAGCCGCGGTACGCCGGTACGCCGCCCACCGAGACCACCCGCCCGGTGCGGCCGCGCAGGACCCCGGCGATCATCCGCAGCCGCCCGTACATCGCGTATGTGACGTCGAACGTCAGACCGTCCAACGCGGCGCGCAAGGCGTCCTCGTCGAAGGGGTCGCTGTGCAGGTGCTCGACCGCGTCGGGCGTTTCCGGCCGCTCGTGGGTGCCGCGGTGCAGGATGGTGACGCGGTGGCCACGGTCGAGCAGGCCCTGGACGAGCGGGATGCCCGTCGGTCCGGTGCCCCCGATCACCAGCACGTGCATGGGCCGGAGACTACCGGGCATAGTCTCCGCTCATGCCCGACACGTCTCCCCCGTCGATCTCCGGTTACGTCAATTTCCGCGACCTCGGGGGGCACCACACGCCCGACGGTCCGGTACGCAGCGGGCGCGTATACCGCAGCGATTCGCTCGCGGATGTGAACGCGGCCGACGTCGAGCACCTGGTCGACGAGCGCGGCGTGCGCACGGTCGTCGACCTGCGCGGGGCGACCGAGGTCGATGCGTACCCCAACCACCCGATGCGCGAGGCCGGCGCCACCATCCACCACGTGCCGCTCATCGATCCGGCGAAGCGCGAGCAGTCGGGGTTCGAGTGGGAGACGATGACGCTGGTCGACCTCTACCGCTTCATCCTCGACAGCGCGGGCACGCAGTTCGTCGAGGTGATGCAGATCATCGCCGAGCCGGCCAACCACCCGCTGGTGTTCCACTGCGCGGCCGGGAAGGACCGCGCCGGGCTCATCGCCGCCACCGTGCTCGGGCTGCTGCAGGTCGACGACGAAGAGATCGTCGCCGACTACGCGCAGACGTCGGCGGCCCTCGACGAGCTGCGCGCCCGCGCCCACAAGCGGGCCGAGGGCACCGGCCGTGCCCCCGCCGACCGCTTCATGACCGCCGACGCCGAGACCATGCGCGAGGTGCTCGAGTGGCTGCGCGCCGAGCACGGCGGCTTCGAGCCCTACCTGCTCGCCCACGGCTTCGCCGCCGGCGAGCTCGAGCTGCTCCGCAGCTCGCTGATCGAGCGGGGCTGACGTGCTCATCGACGGCACGATGGGCGGCGGCTTCGAGCACATCAAGGCCGCGGCCTCGGCCAGCGAGGCCGCGGGCTACGCGGGACTCTGGACCGGCGAGACCCAGCACGACCCCTTCCTGCAGGTGCTGTTGGCTGCAGAGGCGACCGAGCGTGTGACCCTCGGGACGTCGATCGCGATCGCGTTCGGCCGCACGCCGATGACGCTCGCCAACACCGCGTTCGACCTCGCCCGGTACTCGCACGGGCGGTTCGTGCTCGGGCTCGGGTCGCAGGTGAAGCCCCACATCGAGCGGCGCTTCTCCATGCCGTGGTCGCATCCCGCGGCCCGCATGCGTGAGTTCGTCGCCGCGTTGCGCGCCATCTGGGCGAGCTGGCAGGACGGCGTCAAGCTCGACTTCCGCGGCGAGTTCTACACGCACACGCTGATGACACCCTTCTTCTCACCGCCGCCCCACGAGTGGGGACCACCACCCGTGTTCCTCGCCGGCGTCGGGAAGCTCATGACCGAGGTCGCGGGCGAGGTGTGCGACGGGTTCTTCTTCCACGCCTTCACGACGCCGTCGTACCTTCGCGAGGTGACGATGCCGGCGCTGGAGCGCGGCCGCCGCACGGGGGGTGCCGGCTCACTGGAAGGATTCACCATTGCCGGGCCTGCGTTCACCTGCGTCGGGCGGAACGACGAAGAGCTCGAGGCCGCCATCCGCGGCACCAAGGAGCAGATCGCGTTCTACGCGTCGACCCCCGCGTACCGCGGCGTGCTCGAGCACCACAGGTGGGGCGATCTCCAGCCCGAGCTCACCCGCATGTCGAAGGAAGGCAAGTGGAAGGAGATGGCCGACGTGATCGACGACGACGTCGTCCGCACATTCGCGGCCGTGGGCGACGTCAAGACGGTCGCGCGCCAACTGCGCGAACGATGGGACGTCGCCACGCGCTTGTCGTTCTACATCCCCTACCGCGCCGACGATGCGGTGCGCCGGGAGTTGCTCGCCGAGCTCAGTTGAGTTTCAGCTCGGGGTTGTAGATCCGCTTCGGCGCCAGCTCGGTGTCGAGGCGCTCGGCCAGCGCCCGGAAGACCTGCCCGACCTCACCGTCGGGATCGACCGCGACGATGGGCCGCCCGATGTCACCGCCGACGCGGAGCTCGGGCACCAGCGGGATCTGCGCGAGCAGCGGCACCCCCAGCTCGTCGGCGAGCTCCTCGCCACCGCCGGCCCCGAAGAGCTCGTAGCGCTTGCCGTCGTCGCCGGTGAACCACGACATGTTCTCGATCACGCCGATCACCCGCAGGTCGACCTTCTCCGCCATCGCCGCCGCTCGCTGGGCCACACGCTGCGCGGCCGGTTGCGGTGTGGTGACGACGAGCACCTCGGCGCGGGGGAGGAACTGCGCGATCGACAGCGAGATGTCGCCGGTGCCCGGGGGCATGTCGACGACCAGGTAGTCGAGCTCGCCCCAGTACACGTCGGTGAGGAACTGCTCGAGCGCCTTGTGCAACATCGGGCCGCGCCAGATGACGGCCTGGTCCTCGCGGGCGAAGAAGCCCATCGAGATCAGGCGCACCCCGTTCGCCTCGGGCGGGATGATGACGTCGTCGATGAGCCCGGGCGGCGCGGAGATGCCGAGCATCCGCGGCATGGAGAAGCCCCACACGTCGGCGTCGACCGCGGCGACGCGGCGACCCCGGTCGGCGAGCGCCACCGCCAGGTTGGTGGTGACCGAGGACTTGCCGACCCCGCCCTTGCCCGACGACACGGCCAGCACCCGGGTGCGGGAGTCGGTGAACGGGTTCACCCGGGCCGGGGGCTGCTGCGCCGCGGCCGCGTCGACCACCTGCAGGGGGTTGGGCGGGGCGACGCCCTTGAGGAGGCGGCCCAGGGCCGCGATCTCGTCGTCGTCCATGTCGCGGATGTCGACGTCGACCCGCTCGACCCCGGGCACCTGGCCCACCGCCTCGACGATCCGGCGGGAGAGCTCGGCCCGGGGGGCGTCGCCCGGGAGCGGGGCTGCCAGCGCCACCACGGCCGTAGGGCCGTCGACGGCCACGCCCTGGACCAGCCCCAGCTCCACGATCGATCGGCGCAGCTCGGGCTCATCGACCGCCGCCAGGGCGGCCTGCACGTCGAGCACTTCCGGCTTGGCAGCGGGCATGCGGCGGCTCCAGAGGATTTCCACTACCGGCATAGGTAGAATATGTCCGATGGAATCGGAAGCCCTCACCGCGGACGAGTTCAACTCGGTGGTGGCCGCGGTCACGAACGCGTTCGGCGATCCGACGCGGCGCGAGATCTACCTCTTCGCCCGCGATGCCGGCGCCGCGGGCGTCACCGCCGGCGCGGTGGCCGAGCAATTCGCGCTGCACCCGAACGTCGCCCGCCACCACCTCGAGAAGCTCACCGGTGGTGGCTACCTGGTGGTCGAGATCGCCAAGCCCGCGGTCGACGGCCCGGCGCGCGCCGCCGGTCGCCCGTCGAAGCGCTACCTCGCCGGTCCGCTCGACGCGACGCTCGCGCTCCCACTCAAGCACGACGACCTGCTCGGCGGTCTCCTCGCACGCGCGCTCGACGCGCTCGGCCCCGCGCAGGCCGAGGCGCTGGCCGACGAGGTCGGCTTCCAGTACGGCACGACGCTCGCGGCCCGCATGGATCCCACCGAGGGGCACCGGTCGGTGCGCGCCGCGCTCACCGCGGTGGCCGACGCGCTGACCGCCCACGGCTTCGCCGCGCACACCGAAGCGCGTGACGGTCGCCTGGCCATCGTGTCGGAGTGCTGTCCGTTCGGCGAGACCGCGCAGCGCTACCCGCACGTGGTGTGCGCGCTGGACCGCGGCATGATCCGCGGGATGCTCTCCGGCCTCTACGGCGAGACGTCGCCGCAGTTCGAGACCAGCCGCCCCGACGGCGGCGACCACTGCGTCGCGCGCGTCTGAGAGCAACGGCGTGGCACGCGCCTATCTCGATCACGCGTCGTCCTCGCCGCTGCGGCCGGTCGCGCTCGACGCGATGCTCCCCTACCTGCGCGACCACCACGCCGACCCCGGCCGGCTGCACGCCGAGGGACACACCACCCGGGTGGCGGTCGAGTCGGCGCGCGAGCAGGTGGCGGCGCGCTTCGGCGCCCGGCCGCGCGAGGTCGTGTTCACCGCGACCGGCACCGAGGCGGTGAACACCGCGGTGTGGGGCGCGCTCGCGCGGGGCGACACGGGGCACGTGGTCACCACCGCGGTCGAGCACTCGTCCGTCCTCGACGCAGTGGCGCGCGGCGCGACTGACGTGACCACCGTCGGCGTCGACTGGCTCGGTCGCTTCGATCCCGGCGAGGTCGCCGCAGCCATCCGGCCCGACACTGTGCTCGTGTCCGTGCAGCTGGCCAACCACGAGGTGGGCACGCTGCAACCGGCGGCCGCGGTGGTCGAGCAGGCCCGGGCCCGCGACGTCGTCGTGCACGTCGACGCCTGCGCGGCGGCTGGCCACGTCGCCGTCGACTTCGGCGCGCTGGGCGCCGACCTTTGTTCGGTCACCGGTCACAAGTTCGGCGGGCCCAAGGGCGCGGCCGCGCTGCTGGTCCGGCGCGGGTTGCGCTTTCCACCCTTCCTGGTGGGCGGCGCGCAGGAGCGGGCGCGGCGGGCCGGCATCGAGGACGTCCCTGCCATTGTCGGCTTCGGCGCCGCCGCGACCGACGCGGGCGACGACGACCGTCGCGAGCGCGCGCTCTCGGAGCGGCTGGCGCGCGACGCGGTCGCGCGCGTGCCCGGAGTCGAGCGCTTCGGCGACCCGGCCGACTGCCTACCGCACCTCGTCTGCCTCGGCATCGACGGCGTGGAGGCCGAGCCGATCCTGCTCGCGCTCGACCAGCGCGGGGTCGCGGTGCACTCGGGATCGTCCTGCTCGAGCGAGTCACTCGAGCCGTCGCCGGTGCTCACCGCGATGGGCGTGGATGCCGACCGCTCGTTGCGGGCCAGCGTCGGGTGGTCGTCGACCGATGCCGACGTCGACGCGTTCGTCGATGCGTTCCCGATCGTCGTCGAATCGCTGCGCGGACTCCGTCGGTAAGCTGCCGACCATGACCAACGACTGGCCGGCCCTCGCCGCCGACCTCACCGAGACCCTGCACCTCAACGCCGCCCCACTGGCGATCACCTTCTCCGACGCGCCCCTCCCCGGCGTGGCGATGTTCGCCGAGCCGATGCCGGCGCCGCTGCCCGACGGTCGCACGGGCCGCGTGCCCGCGGGCTGCGTCTTCTGGATGAAGGCGGCCGACCGCACGTTCGGCACTGTCGCCGAGGACCACGGGAATTGCAGCGTGGGGAGCGTCACGCACGGGTTCACGTCGCTCGAGGAAGTGGCGGGCAACTCGGACGTCGCCGCGCTGCTCGACTCGGGCTGGGTCACCATGGAGGTCGTCCCGCAGATCCCGGTCGTGCACGAGAAGCCGGGCGCGGTCACCTACGGGCCGCTGGCCGAGACGCCGGTCGATCCCGACGTCGTGTTCCTGCGCCTCACCGGACGCCAACTCATGGTGCTGTCCGACGCGATCCCCGGCCTGCGCATCGAGGGCAAGCCGCAGTGCCACATCGTCGCGGTCGCCAAGGAGGAAGGTGTACCTGCGGCCAGCGTCGGGTGCGCCCTCAGTCGCGTGCGCACCGGCATGTCGCCGACGGAGATGACGTCCGCGATCCCCGCGGCCAAGCTGCCGGAGATCCTGGCGTCGATCCGTCAGCACGCGAACGCGGACAGCACCGTCGCGCACTACGCGGCCGACGACGCCAAGCGGTTCTCCGCGACTGCGGGCTAGTTACTTCTTCGCCGCTTCGTAGTACGGGTTGGCGCCCGACGCGTGGTCGGTGACGTCGACCACCTCGGTGATCTCCGGGACCGAGTCGAGGATCGCCACCTCGATGCCCTGGCTCAACGTCACCGAGGCCATGCCGCAGCCCTGGCATCCGCCGGACAGGCGCAGGTAGGCGATCGAGTCCTCGACCGCCACCAGCTCGGCGTAACCGCCGTGGGAGGCGATCGCGGGGTTGATCTGCTCCTCGAGCACCTGGATCACCCGCTGCGGCACGTCGCCCGAGAGATCGGCTTCCGGCCGATCGGCGACGCGTGCACCCGGAGGCAGCGGCCGGTTCGGGTTCTGCATCACCATGCCACCGTTGAACTCGAGCGTGGCACCCCGCAGCAGCTCGACGCTGTCGGCGGGGATGGCGACCGAGAGGTCGTCGTGGTGCTGGATGAGCACGTCGTCGCCGAGCTCGGCGGTGGGCCGGAACTCCATCAGGTAGGTGAAGGCGCCGGCCTGCTCCCCGCTCACCTCCACCCAGAGCGCGAGCGAGGCGGGATCGCTCTCGGCGTTCCGCACGTCGAGCACCGTGGCCCGCGCCTCGTCGGTGATGGTGAGGACCTGGTCCATGGCCGTCATGATAGGTCGGTGCCGCGAATTCTCCTCCTGCTGCCCACCTCCACCTACCGGGCGCCCGATTTCGTGGCCGCGGCGGCCCGCCTCGGCGTCGACGTGGTCGTCGGCTCGGAGGAGGCGCAGGCGCTGGCAGCCGGGATGGGCGACCGGGCGGTGGTGGTGCCGCTGGACGACCCCGCGGTGGCCGCCGACGCGATCGTGGCGCTGGACCGACGGGCCGCGGTCGACGCGGTGGTGGCGGTCGACGACCGGGGGGTCCTGGCCGCCGCCACCGCCGGCGAGCGACTCGGCTTCCCCCACAACCCGCCCGCCGCGGTCGCCGCCACCCGCGACAAGGCGTCGATGCGGACCGCGCTGGCGGGGGCGGAGGTGCCGCAGCCGAAGTTCGTGGTCGACTCCCTGCCCGACTTCGCCTACCCCTGGGTCATGAAGCCGCTCGACCGGTCGGGGAGTCAGGGCGTGATCCGCGTCGACGACGCCGACGCGGCGCGCGCCGCCCTCGCCCGGATCGGTGCCATCGCCCCCGGACCGGTGATCGTGGAGGAGTACGTGCCGGGGGTCGAGGTCGCGGTCGAGGGCCTCCTCCGCGAGGGCGAGCTCGAGCCGCTCGCCGTATTCGACAAGCCCGACCCGCTGGTGGGGCCGTACTTCGAGGAGACCATCTACGTCATGCCCTCGCGCCTGGGCCCGGAATCGCTCGCGCGCGTGCAGGACGTCGCGGCGCGTGCGTGCGCCGCGATCGGTTTGGTCGAAGGACCCGTGCACGCCGAGCTGCGGTTCGATGGCGACCGCGTGTGGGTGATCGAGGTCGCGGCCCGGTCGATCGGCGGGTTGTGCGCGCGTGCGCTCCGCTTCGGTGCCGGCATCGCGCTGGAGGAGGTGATCCTCCGGCACGCGCTGGGGATGCCTCTCGACGGCCTCGCTCGCGAGCTGGCGGCATCGGGTGTGATGATGCTCCCCATCCCCCATGCCGGCGTGCTGCGCGCGGTCGGCGGCCAGCACGCCGCGCGCGGTCCCCGGGATCACCGGGCTCGAGATCACCGTCCCCCGTGGCCGCCGGGTCGTGCCCGTGCCGGAAGGCGACCGCTACCTCGGTTTCCTGTTCGCGCGCGGGGAGTCGCCCGCCGACGTGGAAGCCGCGCTGCGGGCGGCGCACGACGCGCTGGAGATCGCCATCGACCCCGCCCCCTAGTTTCGATTGGTCGATTGGTCGGGTGGTCGCCGCCGCCGGCCCGCCCTCCTGGCACGGCCCGGCGGCAGCTCTCGTAGCCTGGAGCGGTGCGCATCCTCCTGGTGGCGACCTACGAGCTCGGCCAGCAGCCGGGCAGCCTCGGCACCGCGGCGGCGCACCTGCGAGCAGCCGGTCACGACGTGCGCGCGGTCGACGTCTCGGTCGACGCCTGGGACGCCGCGCTCGCCACGTGGGCCGACGAGGTCGCGTTCTCGGTTCCGATGCACACCGCCACCCGCCTTGCCCGCGACCTCGCGCGCACCGTCGACCGTCCCGTGCGGTGCTTCGGGCTCTACGCCGACCAGTGCACCGACTTCGCCACCCCGGTCGACTGGGACGCGCCGATCCCGGCTCGCGATCTGCTGCCGCCGCTCGACCGGTACACCCGGCTGGAGATCGGCGGCGAACTGCGCCTCGTCGGTGCGGTGCTGGCGTCGCACGGGTGCGCGCACCGCTGCCGGCACTGCCCGGTGCCCGTGGTGTTCGACGGCCGGGTCCGCCGGCTCGACGAGGACGCGGTGCTCGCCGACATCGCCCAGCTGGTCGAGGCCGGCGCGCGCCACATCACCTTCGGCGACCCCGACTTCCTGAACGCGCCGCCGCACTCGCGGCGCGTCGTGGAGGCGATGCACGAGCGGTTCCCGGACGTCACCTTCGACTGCACGGTCAAGGTCGAGCACGTGCTGCGTCACGGCGACCTCTGGCCGGAGCTGGCCGACGCCGGGTGCCTCTTCGTGGTGTCCGCGTTCGAGTCGGTCGACGACTCGGTGCTGGCCCGGCTCGACAAGGGGCACACGGCGGCCGACGCCGCCCGCGCCGTCACCGTGCTGCGCGACGCGGGGATCGATGTCCGCCCGTCGTGGCTGCCGTTCACGCCCTGGACCACCCGCGAGAGCTTCGTGGCGTTGCTCGACTTCGTGCACGACCTCGACCTGGTCGGCAGCGTCGACCCGGTGCAGTACAGCGTGCGGCTTCTGCTCCCGACGGGCTCGCTGCTCCTCGCTCATCCGGACCTCGTCCCGCACGTCGGCCCCTGGGACGAGGCGCGGTCGACGTTCTCGTGGCAGTCGGCGGAACCCGTGGTCGACGAGCTGCAGCAGGGGGTGGCGGCGCTGGTCGAGGCGGACGGTGACGCGCGGGACCTCTACGCGGCGGTCCGGGCCGCGGCCGGCGCGCCGCCCGTCGACCTCACGAACGCCACCATCGGACGGCCACGCCTCACCGAGAGCTGGTTCTGCTGCGCGGAGCCGACCGAGCTCCAACTGCGCGCGATCAGCTGACGCGATTCACGGCGAGGCGAGTTCGTCATACGAAAGCCAGCGCGCAATGGACTCGGTTGGTGCACTGGCCGAGGTCAGTTCCCCCGGAGCACGTTGAGGGCGGAGCCGGCGCGGAACCAGGCGATGTGCTCGTCCGACATCGTGTGCGTGGTGCTGATGGTGTCGGTGGTGCCGTCGGCGTGATGCACACGCACCTCGACCGGGCGGCCCGGCGCGAGGTCGGCGAGCCCGACGATGTCGAGGGTGTCGTCGTGGCGGATGCGCTCGTAGTCGTCGGGGTTGGCGAACGTGAGGGCGAGCACGCCCTGCTTCTTCAGGTTCGCCTCGTGGATGCGCGCGAACGAGCGAACGATCACGGCCCGACCGTTCATGTAGCGCGGCTCCATCGCCGCGTGCTCCCGCGACGACCCCTCGCCGTAGTTCTCGTCGCCGATCGCGACCCAGAAGATCCCGTCCTCCTTGTACGCCTTGGCGAGATCGGGCAAGGGCACGACCGCTCCGTCGCGCACGTCGACGCCCGAGCCGGGCCGGTCGAGCGCGAACGCGTTGTTCACGCCGATGAACAGGTTGCCCGAGATGTTGGTGAGGTGACCGCGGTACTTCAGCCACGGACCGGCCGGCGAGATGTGGTCGGTGGTGCACTTGCCCACCGCCTTCATCAGCACCCGCATCCCGGTGAAGTCGTTGCCGTCCCAGGCCGGGAACGGCTCCAGCAGCTCCAGGCGCTCGGAGTCGGGCTTCACCACGACCTCGACGCTCGACGGGTCGTCGGCCGGCGGTTGGAACCCGGACTCACCAGGGTCGAAGCCGCGAGCCGGCAGCTCATCGGCCGACGGCGGCGCGAGCTGCACCTTGGTGCCGTCGTCGGCGACGACCGGCTGGCGCACGAAGTCGACGTCGAGCCGTCCGGTGAGCGCCATCGCGGTGACCGTCTCGGGTGAGCCGATGAACGACAGCGTCGCCGCGTTGCCGTCGTTGCGCGCCGGGAAGTTGCGGTTGAACGACGACACGATCGTGTTGCGCTCGCCCTTCTCGATGTCGTCGCGTTGCCACTGGCCGATGCACGGTCCGCACGCGTTCGCCAGCACTGTGGCGCCGATCGCCTCGAGATCGGCGAGCAGACCGTCGCGCTCGATGGTGGCCCGCACCTGCTCCGAGCCCGGCGTGATCAGCAACGGCGTCTTGACCCTCAGACCCGCGGCCTTCGCCTGCCGGGCGACGTTCGCGGCGCGCCCGATGTCCTCGTACGACGAGTTGGTGCACGAACCGACGAGGGCGTAGCTGATGTCGATCGGGTAGTCCTCCTCCCGCGCCGCGCGCCCCACCTCGGAGATCGGGCGGTCGAGGTCGGGCGTGTGCGGGCCGACCAGGTGCGGTTCGAGCTCGTCGAGGTCGATGTCGACGACGCGGTCGAAGAAGCGCTCGGGGTCGTCGAGGACCTCGGGGTCGACCCGGAGGTGCTCGGCATGGGCGTCGGCGAGCTCGGCGAGCGCCTCGCGACCGGTCGCCTCGAGGTAGGCGGCCGAGCGGGCGTCGTACGGGAACAGCGAGCAGGTGGCGCCGATCTCGGCCCCCATGTTGCAGATGGTGGCCTTGCCGGTGGCGGAGATCGACTCGGCGCCGGGGCCGAAGTACTCGACGATCGCGCCCGTGCCGCCCTTCACGGTGAGGATGCCGGCCACCTTCAGGATCACGTCCTTGGCGGCCGCCCAGCCCGAGAGCTCGCCCCGCAGGTGCACCCCGATGACCTTCGGCACCCGCGTGTTGAATGGCCAGCCCGCCATGACGTCGACCGCGTCGGCGCCGCCCACGCCGATCGCGACCATGCCGAGGCCGCCGGCGTTGGGGGTGTGGCTGTCGGTGCCGATCATCATGCCGCCCGGGAACGCGTACTGCTCGAGCACGACCTGGTGGATGATCCCGGAGCCCGGCTTCCAGAATCCGATGCCGTACTTGGCCGAGACGGTGCGCAGGAACTCGTACACCTCGGAGTTCACGTCGAGCGCGGTCTTGAGGTCGGGGTCGGCGCCCACCCGGGCCTGGATCAGGTGGTCACAATGCACCGTGCTCGGGACCTGCACGGTCGGCAGCCCGGCGGTCATGAACTGCAGCAGCGCCATCTGCGCGGTGGCATCCTGCATCGCCACGCGGTCGGGCCGGTAGTCGGCGTAGTCGATGCCCCGGTCGAGGCCGACGGTGGACGGGTCGTCGGAGTGGGCGAAGAGCACCTTCTCGGCGAACGTGAGCGGGCGACCGAGTCGTCGGCGGGCGTCGGCGAGGGCTCGCGGGTAGCGGGCGTACGCGGTCTCGACGAGCTCGAGCGGCGTGGTGGGGCCGACGGTCGTAGCCATGATGTCCTCTTCCTCGCTCGGTGTCCCTGCGTCGAATCTACGCCCGCTAGTGCGGCTTCCACGCCTCCGGGTCCTCGGCCAACCGCTCGATCGGTCGGGGCAGACGCCCGGCGGCGACGTCGGCCACGGTGACCTTCTCGAGCACGCCCCGCAACGCGGCCCGCACCGCGATCCACACTTCGGGCAGACGCTCCGCCGGCCCGTCGTACGACAGGGATTCCGGGCGGATGTCGCGCACCGCGGCGAGCGGGCCCTCGATGGCCCGCATGACGTCGGCCAACGCGATCGCGCTCGCGGGCCGGGCGAGGCGCGAGCCGCCCTCGGCCCCCCGGTGGGTGGCGACGATCCCGGCGCGCCGGAGGTCGGTGAGGATGTTGTCGAGGAAGTGGCGGGGGATGCCCTGGGCCTCGGCGATGCGGTCGGCCTTCACCAGCCCCCCGTCGGCGGCGGCGAGCTCGAGCACCGCCCGGACCGCGTAGTCGGCCTTCGCCGTCACCTTCACCGAACGTCTCCTCGAACCGGTCCGACTTGACCTTCCGCCTGCCCAAACCCTACAATGTCGACTAGTTCAGTTGCCTTTACCAGGATCCGGCTCGTGCACCTCGACCTCGGCATCGCCCTCGCAGGCCTCATCGTGGGTGTCGTGGTCGGGCTCACCGGCATGGGCGGTGGGGCGCTGATGACACCGATCCTGGTGATCGGCTTCGGCATCGAACCCCTCGCGGCGGTGTCGAGCGACCTGGTCGCCGCGGTCGTGATGAAGCCCATCGGCGGCGGCATCCACTTCCGGCGCGGCACCGTGCACACCGGCCTGGTGCGCTGGCTTGCCTTCGGCTCGGTGCCGGGCGCGCTGCTCGGCTCGTACGTGGTGGGACACCTGGGCGACGGCGTCGGCGACTCCATCAAGGTCATCCTCGGTGTCGTGCTGCTCATCGCGGCCGGGGCCATGGTCGTGCGCATGTACCTCAGCCGCCACCGCGGCGCGGGCGTGGAAGGCGAGGAGGCGAAGCGGGTTCCGGTGCGGCGGGCCGCGACGCTCACGATCGGGCTGCTCGGCGGCGCCATCGTCGGCATGACATCGGTGGGGTCGGGCTCGCTCATGATCGTCGCCCTCATGTTGCTCTATCCGACGCTCTCGTCGAAGGAGCTGGTGGGGACCGACCTCGTACAGGCGGTGCCGCTCGTGCTCGCCGCCGCCATCGGCCACCTCCTCTGGGGCGAGTTCGAGCTCGGCCTGACCGGCTCGCTGCTCATCGGCAGCGTCCCGGGCGTGATCATCGGCGCGCACGTGTCGTCGCGCGCACCCGACGCGATCATCCGCCCGATCCTCGTGCTCGTGCTCGCGTTGTCGGCGCTCAAGCTGCTCGACGTGCCCAACGAGGTGCTCGCCGCCGTGCTCGTCGGGGCGATCGTCGCCGGCACGGCGACCTGGTTCGTCACGCGGCGGCGCGCCCGTGCACTCGGTCGCGAGCTGCCTGCAGTGCCGGCGGTGTCGGCCTCACGAGGTTCAGCACCCGACTGAGCGCGAACACCCCGGTGCGCACCGGCAGCGCGACCGGTGGGAACCACGGGATCCGGTACAGGCGGCGGGCGTACGCGGGCAGGATGGCGATCGCAGCGGTGGTGGGGATCGCCCACAGCGGGCGGTAGCGCAGATTCATGGGCGGGAACATGACGACCCGCAGCCCCTCGAACGCGGCCGGCGTCGCCCGCAGCCCCCGCACCGAGCGCAGGTACTCGTGGAGCTCGCCCTCGGTCTGCGGGGCGCGGCCGACGGGCAGCTCGACCATCTCGGCCACGCGCGCCATCTCGGCGACGTACCGGTCGGCGTCGGATTCACCGACCCGGCCCGCGTAGGTGCGGTAAGCGAGGAGGAACGACTCCATCTCCACCGCGTGGATCCAGAGCAGCAGGTCGGGATCGTTGGCCGCGTACGGCAGCCCGGTGACGGCGTCGGTGCCGTGGATGTGCTCGTGCACCTTGCGGATACGGGTGGCGGCGGCTTCGGCGGTCGCGGTGTCGCCGTAGGTGGTGGCCAGCACGAAATTGGTCGTGCGCTCGAGGCGGCCCCACGGGTCTTCGCGGAACTTGCTGTGCTGGTCGACGGCCGCCATCGCCCGCGGATCCAGCGCCTGCACGAGCAGAGCCCGCAGGCCGCCGATGAGCATCACCGGATCGGCGTGGATGCGCCAGGCGACGCTGTCGGGCCCGAAGATCCCTGCGTCACCGCTCATGCCGTCCAGGCTACGCGTCGCGCTCTTCGATCTGGACCGTGCGCATCACGTCGCCCACCTTCGTCGATTGCGCCACGTCGATGCCGTCGACCACGTAGCCGAACAGGTTGTAGTCCTTGGTGAGCTTGCGGGTGCAGTCGTCGATGCACACGAAGAACTGGGAGCCGTTGGTGTTCGGTCCGGCGTTGGCCATGGCCAGCGCACCGAGCGTGTACTCGCCCTGCACCGGCTCGTCCTCCCACCGGTAGCCGGGACCACCGCGACCGCTGCCCTCGGGGTCGCCGCCCTGGATCACGAACTCGGGGACGACCCGGTGGAACGTGAGACCGTCGTAGAAGCCCTGACGGGCCAGCGCCACGAAGTGGTTCACGGAGTTGGGAGCCAGCTTCGGGTCGAGGTCGGCGACGATCGTGCCGCGGTCGGTGGTGATCGTCGCCCGGTAGACCTTGGAGTCGTCGATCTCGTACGCGGGGGGCTGCGCCATTGCTCGGCTCCTACTTGTCGGGTCGATTCCGCGCCGCCGTCCCGCTCTCCGAGCACGGCTTCGCTTCATCTCCTACCTGTCGGGTCGATGCCGCGGCGCCGTCCCGCTCTCCGAGCACGGCTCCCGCTTCATCTCCTACCTGTCGGGTCGATGCCGCGGCGCCGTCCCGCTCTCCGAGCACGGCTCCCGCTTCATCTCCTACTTGTCGGGTCGATGCCGCGGCGCCGTCCCGCTCTCCGAGCACGGCTCCCGCTTCATCTCCTACTTGTCGGGTCGATGCCGCGGCGCCGTCCCGCTCTCCGAGCACGGCTCCCGCTTCATCTCCTACTTGTCGGGTCGATTCCGCGGCGCCGTAACGCTCTCCGAGCACGGCTCCCGCTTCATCTCCTACTTGTCGGGTCGATTCCGCGGCGCCGTAACGCTCTCCGAGCACGGCTCCCGCTTCATCTCCTACTTCTACTTCTTCGCCTGGGGGGTGGTGGTCGTCGGGGGCACGGTAGTCGACGGTGTTTCGAGCGCCGTCGAGACCTTCGTGAGCAGGTCGCGCGCCTGCGCGGCCCACTCGCCGGCGGGCGCCTTCACCAGGTAGTTCTGTAGATCGACCTGCGAGCGGGCGAGCTCGTTGGTCGCCGCGTACAACACCGCGCGGAAGAAGTACGCGTCCGCGTAGTTCGGGTCGACGGCGATCGCCTGGTTGAACCCGGCGAGTGCCTGGGCGACGAGCTGCGCCTGCGCGTCCTTGCTCGGCACCTGCTCCGATGCGAGGTAGAGGAGCCGTGCGGCATTGGCGTGGCCCTCGGGCCGGTTGGCGTCGGTGGTGATGGCGGCGTCGGACTGCTTCAGTGCGTTGTTGAGGTCGCCATTCTCCTCGTAGGCGCGCGAGAGCTCCAGCCGCAGGTCGAAGTCGTCGGGCTTGGCGTTGACCTGCTGCTGGAGCGACTCGATCCGCTGCTTCAGCGCCTTCGACGCTGCGTTCGTCGTCGTCGGCGCGGCCGCCGAGTTGCCCGACGACGTCTGCCCGGGGAGGCGGGCACCGAGGGCGTACGCGAGGGACACGCCGGCCAACACCGCGAACACGACCACGCCGGCGACGAGCAGGGCCCGGCGGCGCGTGCCCTCCTTGGAGCGGGGCGGACGAGCGGGCGTGACGTCGACGCCGTCGCGCAACGTGCGGATCACCGCGGCGGCGCGCGCGGTGTAGTCGTCGTGGAGCTCCTGGTAGGACTCGTCGTCGATGCCGCCGCTCTCGCGCTCCAGCTCGAGGTCGTCGAGCGACCGCATCAGGAAGTCGCGCTCGTCCTCGAGCTGGCGGCGGCGTTCGGCGTCGAGCGGCTCAGCCATCGACGGTGTCCTCGATCCGATGCTCGCGCTCGACGAGGCGCTCGTCGGCTTCCGTGGCGTGGAGGTGCGGCTCGTCACGGTTCCGACGCAGCGCGAACACGATGCCCGTGGCACCCAGGGCGAGCACGACGACGGGCAGGATCCACACGAGCAGACTCACACCCGAGTCCTCCGGGGCGAGCAGGATCGAGTCGCCGTACTTGTCGATGTAGGCCTGCCGGATCTGCTCGTCGCTCTGCCCGGCCGCGATCCGCCGCTTGATGTCGCCCCGGATGGCACGGGAGGTCGGCGCCTGGCTGTCGGCGACCGAGAGGCCCTGGCACTCCGGACACTTGAGCTGCGTCTCCAGCTCGTGGGCGCGCGCCGCGCTCGATTGGTCGCCGTTCGGCCACAGCACGACCGCGAGCGCGATCGCCACGACGACACCGAGGGCGATCCACGGGCCCCACCGACGGATCATCCCGAGGCTCGCGCCGCGGCAAGGAACGTCTCCAGCTCGCCCGACGACATCGGCCCGTACTTCGCCGCCGCGACCACGCCGCCCGGCGAGATCGCGTAGGTCTCCGGCTGTCCACGCGTCGCGAACTCGAGCGCGGCCTCGTTCTGCGGATCGAGCGCGACCGTCCACCCGACCTTGTTGTCCTTGACGTAGGTGCGCACGTCGCCGGTCGTGTCGTCGCGGACGATCCCGACCATGGCGAAATCGGAGTCGTCCTTGTGCACGGCATAGAACTGCTGCAGGGCGGGCGCCTCCTGTTCGCACGGGATGCACCAGGAGTTCCAGAAGTTGACGATGGTGGCCTTGCCCGCGATGTCGGCCAGGGTCACACGACCACCACTCAGGTTCGGGAGGTCGAACGCCGGCGCCGCCTTGCCGACCAGGTGGCTCTGCTTGGCGTCCTGCTCCGGGTCGTTGCCGACGTTCAGCGCCAGCACGACGCCGAGCACGACGACGACGAGCGCGACGGCGAGCGCGACGATGCGAGCGGGGTGCTTCACACGCTCACCTCCTCGCGCGGCTCCGGATCGCGTGGATCGGGCTCCGGCTCGGGCGGGGCGTCGGCCGCGGGCAGCGGACGCGACCGGCGCCGGAGGCGGGGCGAGAGCGCGAGGATCGTGCCCAGGGCCATGAACCCACCGCCGATCCACAGCCACACGATCATGGGATTGATGCGCACGCCGAGGGTGATTTGCTGCTGCGAGCTCGGCGATGACACCAAGGTGAGGTAGACGTCCTCGACCGCGCCAGTGTGCACCGACGGCGTGCCGATCCCCTCGGTGCTGTTCGGATAGGTCGAGATCGCCGGCGAGTAGGTGCCCAGCACACGGTCGCCACGCTGGACCTTGATGTCCGCCGAGACCGTGGTCTTCTGGTCGGAACGCGCGGTGTGCGACCCCAGATAGGTGAGCGTGTAGCCCGACACGGTCGTCGACTGGCCGCGCCGCAGTTTGACGTCACGGTTCGCGCCGTACGCCGACGACGCCGCCAGCACGACGGCAATGAGGACGACGCCGAAGTGCACGACCAGTCCGCCGTAGAGTCTCGGGTTCGAGCGCGTCGCCCGCCCGAGCGCGACCGCGCGCGACTCGCCCAGCGCGCGCCTGCGACCGCGGATGCCGAGCACGAATTGGCGCACGATGCCCGCGGTCGCGAACGCGCCGAGGCCGTACGCGAGGATCTCGGCCAGGCCGCGTGCGCCCAGGATCACCGCGGCCAGCATGGTCAGCCCACCGATCCAGGCCGGCACGAGCAGGCGGTTCCGCACCACCTCGCCGCTCGTGGCGCGCCACGGCAGCGCCGGCGCCGCCGCCATCAAGAAGAGCAGCGCGAGGCCGATGGGTGTGGCCATGCGGTCGAAGTAGGGCTCCCCCACCGACAGGCGCGACCCGCGCAACGCCTCGGCGATGAGCGGGAAGACGGTCCCGAGCAGCACCACGAACGCGAGCGCCGCGAACAGCAGGTTGTTGGCCAGGAAGGCCGACTCGCGCGAAACCGCGGAGTCGATGCGGCCCGGTGCGCGCAACAGGTCGCCGCGCCACGCGACGAGGCCGATGCCGGTCGCGGCCACGACCCCCAGGAAGGCGAGGAGCCACGGGCCGATGTCGGACTGCGTGAACGTGTGCACCGAGTCGATCACGCCCGAACGCGTGAGGAACGTGCCGAGGATAGTCAGACAGAAGGTCGCGATGACGAGCGACAGGTTCCAGACGCGCAGCATGCCGCGCCGCTCCTGCACGATCACCGAGTGGATGAACGCGGTGCCGGTGAGCCACGGGAGCAACGACGCGTTCTCCACCGGGTCCCACGCCCAGAATCCGCCCCAGCCCAGGACCTCGTAGCTCCACCACGCGCCGAGGATGATGCCGACGGTGAGGAAGCCCCAGGCGACGAGGGTGGCGCGGCGGGTGTCGGCCAACCAGCCCTCGCCGAAGCGGCCGGTCACCAGCGCGGCGATGCCGAACATGAACGGCACCGTGAACCCGACGTACCCGAGGTAGAGGATCGGCGGGTGGAAGGCCATCAGCACGTGGTTCTGCAGCAGCGGGTTCGGGCCCCGGCCGTCGAGCGGCACCGTCGACAGCTCCCGGAACGGGTTGGCCGGCCCGAGCATGAGCGCGAAGAAGAACAGCGCGACCACCAGCCCGGTGACGATGGCGATCACGACCAGCGGGTCGGCCGCCCGCTTGCGGAACTTCAGCGCCACGAACGTGAGGTAGCCGCCGAGGATCACCGCCCACAGCAGGATCGATCCCTCGAGTGCGGCCCACAGACCAGTGATGGTGTAAAGCAGCGGTGTGCCGGTGGCATTGTTCTCGGCGACGTAGCGGAGCGAGAAGTCGTGGGACACCAGTGCCCACTCCATGACCCCGGCCGCGGCCAACGCGGCGAGCAACACCGCGAAGACACACCGGCGACCGAAGCGCAGCAGGAACGCGTCGCGCAGCTGGAGGCCGGCGAGGAGCGCGGTAATGCCGACCACCGAGGCGCCGGCGCCGAAGGCCACCGCCGCGTATCCGAGCGCGGCCTTCACGAATTCGGTGCCTTGTCGGTGTTGACCTTCGGCGGTTCGTAGTCGGCGCCGTGCCGGATCAGGATGCGGTCCGACAGGAACGGCGCCGTGGCGGCCTTCGATGCCCAGTGGCCCTCGACGACCACCGGCGCCCGGTCCTTGAACAACGCCGGCGTGTCACCGTCGTGATGCACGGCGACGGTGTTCTTGCCGTCAGTGACCTCGAAGTCGACGCCGTTGCGCACCGGGTGGATCGAGTCGTGGACCACGCCACCGGCGAGTCGGAACCGCGACGTGCCCTCGGACTCGCGGCTCCGGACCGCTTCGCTCACGGTGCGGAAGTAGACGACGTTCTCGGACAGCACCACCGCCAGCACGATGATGGCGACGACCGCGACCACGCACCCGGCGATGGCGACGATGTAGCGCCCGCGACGCTTCGGTCGCGGCTTGGGGGTCGGTGCCGTGGGCGGGGAGGCGACGGTCGTCACTCGGGTCCTCGCGACCGCTCCGCTCGCTTCGTGCGCTGCACGATCCAGAGCCAGTACCCGCCGAGCACCGCGCCCGTGAGCACCCAGCCGGTGATGACGTACTCGGCGAACTTCACGAGGTCACCGCCCCGACCCGCTCGGCGATGGCCTGCTCGACCTCGCGGTCCTCGCGGTCCTCGTCGAGGGCGAGAAGCCGGAAGCGCCTGTCGAGCAGGTACACGAAGAGGATGGTGAAGGCGACGACGCCGAACCAGAGCGTGAATGCCATCACCCCGTGGATCTTGGCGTCGAGGCTCTCGTTGAACACCGTGCCCTGTTGGTGCAAGGTGCGCCACCAGTTCACCGAGAAGTGGACGATCGGCACGTCGACGAAGGCGATGAGCGCGGCGATCGCGCACCGCTTGGCCCGCGCTTCCGGCGTGGCGGGGATGCGGCGCAGCGCCAGGTAGCCGAGGTACAGGAAGAAGAGGACCGCGGTGGTGACGAGTCGCGCGTCCCACGCCCACCAGACGCCCCAGACCGGGCGCCCCCACAGCGAGCCGAGGACCAGCGTCAGCGCGGTGAAGATCACGCCGAGCTCGGCGGAGGCGCCGGCGACGCGGTCCCAGACCGTCGCCCGGGTGCGGGGCCACAACCAAAGTGCCGACCCGAGCGCGGTGACGCCGAAGGCGAGGTAGGCGATCCACGCCGCGGGCACGTGCAGGTACATGAGGCGCTGGGCGTCACCCTGGACCTTGTCGGGCGGCGCACCCCACAAGCCGAAGAGGGTGAGCACGATCAACGAGGCCAGGGCCAGCCACCCGAGCGCCTTGCTGACCTGCGGCTTGAGCAGTCTCATGCTCGAATTCATGCTTCCTCCAGGAGCGGCCCGAAGGCGAGCATCCCGATCGCGGTGAACAGCACTGCGAAGACCGCCAGCAGCGCGACCCATGGCCATGCGTCCGACGGTACGCCGTCGATCGCCGCTTCCCAGGCTCGGGTGGCCCCGAGGAGGACCGGCGCCACCACAGGCAGGAGCAGCACCGGCACCAGGGTTTCGCGCACCCGCAGTCCCGCAGCGAGCACGCCGTAGAGGGTACCGGCGGCCGCCACACCGACGGTCGCGGTGAGGGTCGCCAGCACCAGCGGCACCAGCGTGTTGAGCTCGATGCCGTAGACGAGCACGACGGTGGCGGCGAGCACCGCCTCGAGCGCGAGCAGCTGGATCGCCACGGCGGCACCTTTACCCAGGAATAGCGCCGGACCGTCGAGCCCCGAGAGGCGCAGGCCGTCACGGGCGCCGTTGTCGGCCTCGATGGCGAACGAGCGCGAGACCGCGAGCAGCGCGGCGAGGAGAACGGTCACCCAGAACAGGCCGGGGGCGACCCGGCGCAGGATGCCCCGATCGGGGTCCAGCGCGAACGCGAAGAGGAGGAGGACGATGAGGCCGAACGGCACGATCTGCTGGGCGGTCACCCGCGTGCGGCCCTCGATCCGGAGGTCCTTGCCCGCCACGAGCCGCACCTCACGCCAAAGGTTCACGCCGTCTCCATCGGGCGTTCGCTGCTCGCCGGGACACCCGGCTCGCCCCCGCTCACGCCATCTCCATCGGGCGTTCGCTGCTCGCCGGGACACCCGGCTCGCCCCCGCTCACGCCATCTCCATCGGGCGTTCGCTGCTCGCCGGGACACCCGGCTCGCCCCCGCTCACGCCACCCCGCGGTCGGTGACGTCGGCGCCAGGTCCGAGCCGCGCCTGTCCGGCGGTGATCACGACCTCGCGGTCGGCGAGCGCGCGTGCGTGTTCGAGCTCGTGCGAGGCCAGCAGCACGGTGCGGTGCTCGGACGGCGCCGCCGCCACCACCGCGTCGAGCACCGCGTGACCCTCGGCGTCGAGCCCGGCATGGGGCTCGTCGAGGAGGAGAAGCCGCGGATCACGCGCCAGCGCGACCGCGACCGCGAGGCGGCGGCGCTGCCCGGCCGAGAGGCGGCGGTGCACGACGTCGGCCTGGCGACCCAGCCCCAGCCGCTCGAGCGCGTCGTCGGCCGCGGCGGTGTCGCGTCCCCCGGCCCGCGCCGCGAACCAGAGGTTCTCGCGCACGGTGAGGTCGTCGTAGCAGAAGGTCTCGTGCCCGACGAGCGCGAGGTCGCGGCGAGCGCTCCGGCGGTCGTGGGCGAGATCGTGGCCGAGCACCGTGGCCTCCCCGGAGTAGAGCGGCACCAGTCCGGCGAGCAGCCGGAGCAACGTGGTCTTCCCGGCGCCGTTCGCACCCGACAGGAGCACGATCTCGCCACGGGCGACGTCGAGGTCGACGCCGGCCAGTGCCGGGAAGCGCCCGATGAGGCAGACGGCGGAGCGGAGACGGACGACGGCAGGCACACTCGCCTCCGGGCGGTCGATGGGCTCGAGTCTACGAAGACGGGCCCGAAGCGGTCGAACCGGCGATCTGGGGCCGGGATACGTGGCAGTTAGCCTCGGCGCCCATGCGCGGGGTGCTGGGGGCAGTGGGCCGTGTGCTGGTCACGGTCGGGCTCCTGCTGCTCTTGTTCGTCGCCTACCAACTCTGGGGCACCGGGATCTACCAGGCCCGGGCGCAGGACGACCTCGCGCAGCAATTCACGCGGTCGTTGGAACGCAACCCGGGCGCCACGACCACGACCTCGAACGCGGTCCCGACGACCACGTCGGCGACGCCCATCGCGCCGACCACCCTCGGCCAGATCACGATCCCGCCCGAGGGCGACGTGATCGCCCGGGTCGGGATCCCGAAGATCGGGGTCGACCAGTACGTGGTGGAGGGTGTGAACGTCGACGATCTCCGCAAGGGCCCGGGGCACTACCCGACCACGCAGCTGCCCGGACACGAGGGCAACAGCGCGATCGCGGGCCATCGCACCACGTACGGCGCGCCGTTCGGCGACCTCGACGAACTGCATCCCGGCGACCAGATCGTGGTGATCACGGTCCAGGGGAAGTTCAAGTACCAGGTCACCGACCAGCGGGTGGTCGACCCCGGCGAGATCAGCGTCCTCGACCCATCCGCCGACCCGGCGCGCCCGGGCCACGACCTGGCGACCCTCACACTCACCACCTGCGACCCGAAGTACTCCGCCTCGCAACGGCTCATCGTCCGGGCCCGGCTCGACCTCACGCCCGACCAGCTGCCGCTCCCACCGACGCCCACCCCGAAAGGGAACGTGGCGACGACGATCGGCGGCCTGTCGGGGGAGTCGGCGTCGCGGACCCCCGCGATCCTCTGGGGCATCGTCACCGCGGTGATCGGCCTGCTGTGGTGGTTGCTCTTCCATCGCCACCCGCGCTGGACGACGTGGTGCGTGGGCGTCGTGCCGTTCCTCGCCGCGCTCGTGGTTTGCTACGTGTACCTCGAGCGGCTGCTGCCCTCGAACTACTGAGCCGAGCCGCTCAGGACTCGTCGATGAGCGCGATGACGGTGCCTGGGGTGACGGAGTACCCGGCCTCCACGTAGAGCTCGCGCACGACACCCGGGACGTCGGTGACGACCGCGATGCGTCCGTTCTCCGTCTCGAGCAGCGCGACCTCGTCGTCCTCGGCGACCATCTGGCCCTCGTCGACCTCGACGCGGATGACGGTGCCCTCCGACGACGACCGCAGCTCGTACACGTACCAGAGGATACCTGCGCCCCGTGCACGGCCGTCGGTACGGTGGTGCGCGTGATCTTCATCGTGGCGACGGTCGCGCTGGCGTTCGTCGTGGTCGCCGGCACGAAGGGCAGCTTCAGCCGGCTCGGTTCGCTTCACTTCCGCATGTTGTGGCTGCTGTTCCTCGGGCTCGCGATCCAGATCGTGCTCGAGTTCGTGGAGTTCCCGAAGGACCGCATCGACGACGCCGGGATCGGGATCCTGCTGCTCTCGTACGTCGCCATCGTCGGGTTCTGCGTGGTGAACCGGAAGGTGAAGGGCATGACGCTCATCGCCGTCGGTGTCGCCCTGAACGTGCTCGTGATCGCTCTGAACCAGGGCATGCCCACGAAGGACGACGTCAAAGAGCGGAACGGGCGCGAGGTGCACGTCCCGATCGAGCGAACGGTGAAGCACAAGCCCCAGGAGAGCGACGACCTGCTCGGCTTCCTGGGCGACGTCATCACCGCGCCGGGACTACCCAACCAGCAGTTCTCCATCGGCGACATCGTGATAGGGCTCGGAATCGTCGATGTCTGCTTCGAGGGCAGCCGAGTACCCCGGAGACGCGGCGTGGCGCGTCGGGTGGAAGCTCAGCAGGGCTGATCGAGGAGACCGCGCCGGTCGAGCACCACCTCGAGCGCGCCGAGCACGCGCACGTCGTAGAGGTACTCGGGCGCGGAGCAGAGCGCTTCGAGCGCGAGGCCGGCGCGCTCGGCATGGCCGTCGGACAGCTCGTCAAACGCGCTCGCGACCTTCAGTATCTGGCCCGACATCACCGACGGTCGCGACGCGACGTGCTCGCGGTAGGGCATCCACTCGGCCGCCAGGATGTCGCCCGCAGGTGCGAGC
The DNA here is from genome assembly GCA_963819475.1 of uncultured Actinomycetes bacterium. GTDB lineage: Bacteria > Actinomycetota > Acidimicrobiia > IMCC26256 > DASPTH01 > DASUAS01. The sequence goes on along the minus strand of CAWFWE010000003.1, from coordinate 342,118 downwards.
AGTTGGGTGCCGCGGAGGATGGTCGCGCCGGCCTGCGCGATCGAAACCGGCTCCGGCGGGCGTCCGTCGTCCGGTTCGTCGAGGCACACCTGACCCAGGTGGTGCAGCAGCGCAGCGGTCTCGAGCTGGCCGAGCTCTTGGCGCGAGAAACCGAGTGTGCTGCCGATCGCCACTGTGAGGTCGGCGACGCGTTCGGCGTGGCCGTCGCGCACCATGCCGCCGAGCTCGGGCGCGGCGCCGAGGGCGCGGATCGTCTGGTCGTACGTGCGCCGGATCAGCGCGAGGTGCTCGTACGAGTACCAGGCCGCGAGCAGCGGGATGGTGAACACCGCCGGGCCCCACACGCCCATGCCGCCGTGCCCTTCGACACCGGTGGCGCTGATCGCCATCAGCGTGGCGCTGGTGACCAGCGCGACGTCGGCCATGCGCCCGTGCGCGGACATGCCGACGTGCTGTTCTCGCACCATGCGGGCGATCTCGGCGACCAGGAGCGGCGCGATGGCGGCGACGGCGAGGGCGAAGAGCACCTTGGCACGGGTCGGGGGTTCGCCGAGGGCGTCGGCAATGCCGTGGTACACCAGGACCGCGGCCATCCCCTCGAAGAGGCGTTCGACGAACAGTGTCAGCCGACCCTTGACCGACGTCGGCTCCGAGCGCACCAGGAAGGCGGCGAGCTCGGCCACCACGAGGATGAGGGCCGCGTCCTGGATCGATGCCTCGCGGGCCAGGACCACCATGAATGCGAACGAGATCGGCAGGGCAGCGCGGAGTGGCGGTTTGAGCTCGACCAGCTCACCGGCCGCGATGGCGCCGCCGATGAGGGCCAGGGGCGCCCAGGGGCTGCCCGGGAGTGCGATCTCGATCCCGGCCGCGATGGCGCCACCTCCGGCGAGGAGCACGACCAGCCGTACCCATTCCCTCACTGACCCGCCGCCTGCTCCTCGGGGATGAGGTGGCCCAACCCGGCCGAACCGGTGCCGGCCTCCGGCGGTGCCACCGCCCAGTCGTGCTCGTCGACTTCGTGACCGGCGCCGTACGTCTCGTTGCGACGTTCGATCGCGCTGATGAGCGCGTCGACGCACTGGGTGTTGAACTGGGTGCCGGCGCCGGCGCGCAGCTCGGCGAACGCCGTCTCCTGGCTGAGCGCCCGCCGATAGGCCCGGGTGGAGGTCATCGCGTCGAAGGCATCGGCCACGTGGATGATCGCCGGTTCGATGATCCCGGTGCCGTCGACGGCGGCGGTGGCGGCCTCGGTGGTGGTGTCACCGGCGATGGGGGCCAGGAAGTCGATGCGGTGCAGCAGCTCGACCGACACCGGCTCGTGGCGCTTGACCCGTTCGAACTCCGACTCCGTGAGACGACCGGGCTTGTTGAGCAGCTGGTTGGGCACGACGAGCTTCCCGATGTCGTGCATGAGTGCCGCGTAGCGCAACCGTTCCATGCGCCGCTGACCAAAGTCGAGCTCCGCCCCGACGTACTCGGAGAAGGTGGCGACCCGTTGTGCGTGACCCGCGGTGTAGCGGTCCTTCGCCTCGAGGGCGAGGATCAACGTCTCGATGGTCTGCTCCTGACCGGTCTTCAGCTCGAGGTAGCTGGCGAAGGTCGAGCGCGCGATCAAGATCGGGACGACGAGCAGTGGCACGACCGCCGCGCCGAGCTCCAAGTACACCCACCCAAGTCCCAGCCCCAGCAGCGCGAACGGAAACGCGCCACAGTTGAAAATGAGCAGCTCCCGAAGAACCTGCCTGTACTCCTCTTCGCCACTGATCGCTACAGGGAAGCTGATGAACGCGGCGTTCAGTATGAGATAGGTGCAAGCGGCGCACGCGAGTGCCGCAGCGAGCCACCGCGGGATTCGAAATCGGGTGGTCCTCCGCGACCAGAAAAAAAACGGCGGTCCCACCCATTAGCGAGAGTGCGTCAGACGAACAGTTGAACGCGATCTTTTCCCACTCGCGCTTCCGAAGCTGGACGACATCGAAGAGCCCACAGCAGAGACCGATTAGCGCCGGACCTAGGAAGAACGAGTACTCGCCGAATACGACAATGGAAGCGGTGAAGATCATTACGTTTCCGCTCATGCCGATACTCGCACGCGCGATTACATCGAGGTTGGTCGCGGCGACGGCGAGCAAGCCGAAGACCAGTAGTGCGACGCCGACTTTCGGCGTGACCGAATGCGGAGCAGCAAAGGCTGCGAGCGCGACGAAGCCAACCGTGGCGGCGGCGCCGACCACAACAGCGACTCGGATCTTTCGTTCTTTGCTTGTTGCTGTTCGCATAGGTAGAGAAGGCAGGGCCTCAGCGAAAGATCACGGTTAGCGTTATCTCCACTTGACGCGCCACCGGCGAGCAGCATTGCGACCAATGCTGACGCGCCGGCCGCAACGCGGACCATGGCCTTGTGCACGAGACCCCCTGAAACTTCTGATCTCCCGCTTGGGCATCGCTGTTCGCCCTGCGGACATGTCGCTTCGCTTCAGGTAACTCGTTGGTCATTCAGGCCGAGGCCCTGCCGTCTCCACCCCGAGACAGTTCTTTGTTCCTCCTCCTGGACGAAAGGAACGCATAGTTTCACGCGGATCTGATCGTCACGCAAGCCCCACAAGTCACACCGGCCACGCGACGGGCCCACGCAGGGTGGTCAATTGGCCGTATGCTGTGCACGGGCGGGGGTTGTAGGCCCTCGGGGAGTGACGGGGTCGTGAATGCCGAGTGATTGGTCGAACGACGAATCGTCGTCCGAGGGTAGTCAAGGCGGGGCCTCGGACCTGCGCGACCTCGAGGACGAGCTGTGCCGCCTGACCGGCGTCCACGCCGTCCGGGTCGTGGGCGATCGGTCGGGCCGACCGGTCGAGGTGCACGTACTCGCGGACCCGAGCAAACCAGCGAAGCAGACCGTGCGCGACGTGCGGGCCGTGGCACAGACCGTGTTCGGCATCGAGCTGGACCACCGCATCGTGTCGGTCGCGCAGCTGAACACCAACGAGCAGAACACTCCTGTCGGCATCGAGCTGCCACGCCCCGAGGCACACGCGCGCGTCGGCAGCATCAACGTAGAGGCGGTCGGGTTGCGCGCGCAGGTGCGCGTGATACTGGTCCACGACGAGCAGGAGCTCACCGGGTACGCGGAGGGCTCGATCGCGAGCGCGGCGCGCCCTCAGCTCGTCGCCACCGCGGCGCTCGACGCCATCCGGCAGGGGCTACCGGCCGCGGAGGCGATCCACATCTCCAGCGCCGAGATCAGCCGGATCGGCAGCAATCGCGTCGCGGTGGTCACCGTGGTCTACGTCGACCCGCCGACCGAGCTCGTCGTGTCCGGGTCCACGGTCGTGCGTCGTGACCGCGACGAAGCCGTGGTGCGCGCACTGCTCGATGCCACCAACCGTCGTCTCGCACGTGTCGAGCGCGGAAACACCTCGATCTGATCCCCCCTCGCGCTGCGATCCGCGCGAGTCTCGCGACCCGTGCCCCCCGTCGCGGTCCAACTCTCCTATCGACTCGGCGGCTCCGACGGCGTCGGGGTCGAGGCGCGCAAGTGGGAGTGGGCGCTTCACGAGCTCGGTTTCGACCTGCGCCGCGTCGCGGGCGAGCTCGACGACGGACTTCGACCCGACGACGCGTGGATACCCTCCCTCGCGATCGACCCGGTCGACGACCATCCGCCCGAACCCGAAGTGCTCGCGGCCACCATCGCCGGTGCGGACCTGGTGGTGGTGGAGAACCTCTGCTCGCTTCCGATCAATCCTGACGCGGCGGCGATGGCCGCAACCGTCCTCGCGGAGCACGACGGCCGCGTCGTGTTCCACCATCACGATCTCCCGTGGCAGCGCGCCGGTTTGCCGACGCCGCCCGGCATCCCACCGCACCGGCCGAACTCGCTACACGTCACGATCAACGATCACTCGCGCGTACAGCTCGAGAACCGCGGCTTCGCGGCGGTCACACTGCGGAACGCGTTCGACCTCGATCCTCCGCGGGGCGATCGCGACAACACTCGCGCCGCGTTCGGCTTCTCCGCTGACGACCTGGTCCTGCTGCAACCGACTCGCGCCATTCCCCGGAAGAACATCCCGGCCGCCATCGCGTTCGCGACCGAGCTGGCGCGGCGGGAGCCGGCGCACCGACTCCGCCTTTGGATCACCGGTCCCGCGGAGGACGGGTACGACGGCGTGTTCGCGCAGCTCGTCCAGGGCTCTGAGGTCCCCGTGGTGGTCGGGCGGGCGGAGAGCGTGGCCGACGCCTACGCCGCCGCCGACCTCGTCCTCTTCCCGTCGACGTGGGAGGGCTTCGGCAACCCGGTGATCGAGTCGATCGCGCACCGCCGGGCCATCGCGGTGCGGAGCTACCCGGTCCTCGACGAACTGCGAGCCTTCGGCGTTCACCTCCTCTCGATCGATGATCCGGACGAGGTGCAGGCCTGGTTGCACCGGCCCGCTCCGCAGGTGCTCGAGCGCAACGTCGAGCTCGTCCGGCCGCACTGCTCGCTCGCCGACCTGCCCCAGCGGATCGGCCGAGCCTTCGACGCGGCAGGATGGGACGCATGGTGAGCCCCGAGCCGATGCGGCCGCCCGAGGACCCGGTCGCGGCGCGCCGGGCCCGCATCGCGCACTGGGTCGGGCTGGCGAAGCGCCTGGGCTACACCCTCCTGCTGCTCGCGGTGATCCTGTTCGCCATTGCTGCGATCGCCGGGTTCCAAGGCGCGCTCGTGACCGCCACCGTGGTCGCGTTGGTCGGCGCCTGCATCGTGCTCCCCGTCCCGATCGTCATGGGCTACGGCTTGCGCGCCGCCGAACGTGAGGACCGCGAAGCGCGGGCCCGGCGCGCCGGTGGGGGGCCACCGGGCGGCCGGCAGTAGATTTCGCGCGCGATCGCGAACTCGCCGGGCGAAAGGAGCCGCCGTGCGCTACCGCCGGTTCGGTCGGAGCGACCTCGAGGTGTCGGAGGTCGGATTCGGAGTCTGGACCCTCGCCAGTGACTGGTGGGGTGTTGTGGAGGACAAGCAGGGCCTCCTGCACGCTGCGCTCGATGCCGGCATCAACTTCATCGACACCGCGCCCGTCTACGGCGAGGCGGGCGTCGGCGAGGAGCTCCTCGCCGACGTGCTCAAGCCCCAGCGCGACGACATCGTGCTCACCACCAAGTGCGGCTACGACATCGACGCGGCGCGCAAGTATCCCGGGCAGTCGGAACGACCACACGACTGGGAGCCGACGTCGGTTCGTCTGCAGCTGGAGGCGTCGCTGCGGCGGCTCGGCACCGACCACATCGACCTCTACCAGCTCCACAACACGCGCATCGAGCCCATCCGCAGCGAAGCGCTGTGGGAGGAGCTCGAGAAGTTCAAGGCCGAGGGCAAGGTCCGCGAGCTCGGCGTCGCGCTCGGTCCGGCGATCGGTTGGGTTGACGAAGGGCTCGAGGCATTGCAGCGCGACATCGTGTCGCTGCAGACGGTCTTCAACGTGCTCGAGCAGGAGCCGGGCCGCACCTTCGCGGCGGATCCCGCGGTGGCCGACGGGCGCGTCGGCCTGATCTCTCGCGTGCCGCACGCGTCGGACACGCTCTCGGGTCGCATCACGCGCGACACGGAGTTCCCGCCGGGTGACCACCGGGCGCACCGCAACCGCGACAACATGCTCGACAACTTCGACAAGGCCGACACGCTCACGTTCCTCTGGGACGGCACCGGCCGCACCGTCGGGCAGGCCGCGATCGCTGGCATCCTCGCCGACCCCGCGTTCGTCACTGTGCTGCCCACCTGCGTGAACGTCGAGGACGTGCAGGAGTACGCCGCGGCCAGTGACCTGGCGTTGACCGCGGACGAGAAGACCCACCTCGACCAGCTCTGGGACGAGAACTTCGGCGTGACCAACCGCTACGAGATGCCCCTGAAGTCGAGCACCGGCGGGTGACGGCCGCCCGCCGCGCGTCGGCGCCTCGGCTCGCGCCCGACGAACGGCGCCGGCAGCTGCTCGACGTCGCCTGCGTCGAGTTCGCGGAGCGCGGGTTCTGACGCGACCGCGATGGACGACCTGGCGGTTGCCGCCGGCGTCACGAAGCCGGTCTTCTACCAGCACTTCCCGTCAAAGCGGGCGCTGTTCGTGGCCGTGCTCGAGGACGTGGGTGGCCGCCTGCTCGAGGTCCTCACGGAGGCGACGGCGAGCGTCGAGACCGGACGCGCCCGCGTCGAGCAGGGCTTCTCGGCCTACTTCCACTTCGTGGAGAACGACCGCGCTGCGTTCCGGCTGCTGTTCGGTGCCTCCGCCCGCAACGACCCCGAGTTCGCCGACGTGGTCGACCGCGTGCTGACTGACACCGCCGCGGCCGTCAGCACCCTCATCGAGATCCACGGGTCCGACGAGCACAGGCAGGTGCTGGCGCACGCCATCGTCGGGATGGCCGAGGGGATCAGCCGCCACGCGTTGACCGATCCGGACGGGCCGCACGACCCCGATCACCTCGCCGACTGGATCGCCGAGCTGGCGTGGTTCGGCCTACGAGGCGTCCGCTCCGAGGACTGACCAGCCCCGCTGCGCGGTGATCGCCCTGCGTACCGCGTCGACGACGAGGGGCGCGGTACGGTCGGCGCCGGCGGTGAAGAAATGCGCCCCGTCAGGACGGATCGACGGATCCGACGCCCCGTTCGGACAGAGCAGGTGGTCGAGGTCGGCCATGGTCGCGCCATGGCTCGCGGCCTGCTCCACCCAGACGTGGTGCACCGCGGCGGCGCGTGCGGGGTCGAGCCGCTCGGGCGTGTCGGGATCGGTGCCCGGTACCTCGTTGTGTCCGAAGCACGGCGGCTCGATGGCGACGACCGGCGCACCGGTCGAATGCAACGCGTCGAACAGCTGACCGACGTCGCTCGCGTACCCCGTGGTCCACGTCGGGTCACCGGGCCCGATGACGCCGCCCGCACCGTCCTCGACGTCGTAGACGTCCCACGCGCCGGCCACGACGAGGACCGCGTCGGGACGGAACGCGGCGACGTCCTCCGGCCACTGCCGCTGCCAGAACCCGTCACCACCGCACTTGTTGTGCTGAGCCTCGCCGCTGATGACCATGGTGGGGCGGCTGATGATCGGGCACCCGAGGATGGCTCGGTTCCACACGAGCACGCCCGGCTGCATCGACAGGCCGTGATGCCCGCCGTCGGCGTTCAGCCCCTGCGCCAGCGTCGCCGCCTGCGAATCGCCGACCACGAGCAGCTTCATGGGTTGCGGCGGTGCGGTCGCCATGGGAGCGCCCGCCGACGTCGGCGGAGCATCGTGCCGCAACGGGACCGTGGGCGGTCCGCCGCGATCGACGAGCTGACCGACGTCACCGGAGAGCGCCGGCTCCGCACCCACCGTCGCCGCGAACGTCCCCACCGACACCGCGATCACGACCATGACCACCGCCGAGCGCGCCAGGCGCGGAGAACGGAGCCGCGCACCGCGCCGGATCGGTTCGTCGACGAGCACGTGCGTCGCCCACGACAGCGCCACCACGGCAGTCAGCCGCACCGCGAGCAGGGAGAGCCCCTCGAGGTGCGTGCGCGCCGAGGTGAGCACCAGGTACGTCGGCCAGTGCCAGAGGTACATCTCGTACGAGATGCCGCCGACCCACCGCAGCGGGGTCGACTCCAGCACGCGGCCGAAGAGCCCTGACGCCGGCTGCGTCAACCGCCAGAGCACGATCGCCGTCGCGACCGAGTACGCGAGCAGCCCGAGCCGCCCGTAGAAGAAGTCGTGGACCTCCCGGGCGTCGCCGGCGAACCAGGGCGCGACGACGACCACCAGCCCGAGGGCCGACGCGATCGAGAGCGCGGTGCGCGCCACGCCCGTCCGCACCGGCCCGTGCAGCAGCACGACGACCGAGAGCGCCGCGCCGATCAACATCGCCTGGGCGCGGGTGTCGGTGCCGTAGTAGACGCGTGACGGGTCCCCACCCGGTACGTACAGCACCGCCATCCAGATCGCAGAAGCCACCGCGCCGATCGCGGCCACGACGCCCACGGTCACGATGGCGGCGGTCGCCGACAGGCGCCGGCGGGCGAGCCACAGCACGCCCAGCACCACGAGCGGCCACACGAGGTAGAACTGCTCCTCGACCGCCAGCGACCACATGTGCAACACGGGCGACGGAGTGGTGAAGGCGGTGAAGTAGGACTGGCCCGAGAGCAGGAACCGCCAGTTCGCGCTGTAGCCGAGGGTCGCGAGCACATCGCCCCGCAGGCCGTCGAGCCCCAGGGGTGACGCGACGAACGCCGCGTACGCGATCACCGCGGCAAGGACGACGAACAGTGCGGGCAGCAGTCGTCGGGCGCGACGGGCCCAGAACGCCAACAGCTCGATGTGCTCGCGGTCGCGCCATTCGCGGAGCAACAGCCCGGTGATGAGGAACCCGGACAGCACGAAGAAGGTGTCGAGCGAGAGCACGCCGCCGGCGGTGAAGTAGCCGGCGTGCACCGAGATCGCGAACCAGATGGTGAAGCCACGCCATCCGTCGAGCGCGGGCCAGTGCGTGCTCCGGGGGCGCGTTGAAGCCTTCACGTCGCCAGTGATTCGGCGCCGCTGCGGCCGTGGATGGGTGTCGCGACGGCAGTCGCGCACCAGTCTCGGGGGCTCATCGCGACATCTCCCAGAGTCTGCTACATGGGCAGAGCCCACCGACAGGCGGCGTTCTCCAAATCTCGCCGTCCAGGTGTGCGCCGTTGCGCGCGGTGCGGGCGGAACACAACGCACGCCGTGGCCAGCGCACGTCAGGGGCTCCACGAGCCCGAGGACCGATTGGGGCGTGAGGCCGTCGACATCCATCGCGCCATCGTGTCGATCCCGGAAGGGCTCGAAGCCGTCGACTGGTACCACCAGCGCGCGCGACGGCACACGCGCACGTACCTCTTCACCGAGGACTCCTCGCCGAGATCGAGCACGAGGCCGAAGGCGACCGACGGCCGGCGCCGCTCTCCGGGCAGGGCGGCGGTGCAGCGACCGAGGAGGCGTCAGTAGGATCTCGCCCGGGTGTTGTCCGTCGATCTACCACCGGAACCCGCGAGCGCGACCCGGGCCCGACGTCTCGCGCGCGATCGGCTCACGGTGCTCTGCACGCCCGACGTGCTGGAGACGGTCTCGTTGCTCGTGACCGAGCTGGTGACCAACGCGATCCTCCACGCCCGCACCCCGTTGCGCCTCGTGATCGAGGCGCACCCTGATCGAGTCCGCGTCTGTGTCGAGGACTCATCGCACCAACAGCCGGAGGTGCACCACTACGGGACCGACGCGGTCACCGGACGCGGCCTCGCGCTCGTGGAGCAGTTGGCGTCGTCATGGGGCGTCGACACGACGCTGACCGGAAAGGTCGTGTGGTGCGAGATCGCGATCTGAACGGACAGCCCGTCGTCGTCGTGCGGTTCCGTCGCGCGCCGGCGGAGCTGCTGCAGCAGGCGCGGGTGCACCTCGAGGAGATCACGAGAGAGTTCCAGCTCATCGAGTTCTCCGACGAGGAGGTCGACAGTCCCCCGGCGCGCCTGCTCGACGTCATCTCGCGCCTGCGAGCGAACTACGACCAGCTCGGGTTCGCGGGCAACCGACGCTTCGCGCTCGAAGCGATCGAGCGCGGTGAGTCCACGGTCGACTTCGAGCTCCCAGTGCCCGCGGAGGCCGGGAGCGCGGCGCGTCTGCTGATCACGACGATGGAGGAGACCGACGCGTGGTGCGAGCGCGGTGAGCTGCTGACGCTGGCCAGTCCGCCGGAGCAGCGCCGGATGCGGCGCTGGTTCTTCGGCGAGATCGAGCGACAGACCGCGGGCGGCGAGCCGATTCCCTGGGACGACTTCGACTAGGGCGTGATCTCGACGTGGTCGATCACGCCCGTGAGCTCGAGCACCTTGCGCACGTGCGCCTGCGGAGCCTCGAGCGTCAGGGCACCGTCGTCACCGAGCCGCTTGCGCACCGCGATGAGCACACCGATCCCCGACGAGTCGAGGAAGTCGAGGCCGCGGCAGTCGAGGACGATGCGCGACGCACCGGCGTCGACGAGCTCATTGAGCACATCGCGCACCTGGGGCGCCGTCGCCATGTCGATCTCTCCGCGCACGACCACGATCGTCGCGTCCCTGGACGACCGCGATTCGAGTTCCAGTTCGGCCACGCCTTGCACCTTCTCGGTCGGCTTTCCGTCGGGTTCTGCCCTATCCGGTTCGACACAATACGACGATCGTCGCGTCATCTCGGAGTCCATCGGGCGAGAACAGCTCCACCTCGTCGATGCATCGCTTCACGACCGCGGGCGCCTGGTCGCAACGCGAACCCTGCAGCAGCTCGACGAGACGGTCGGGGCCGAAGAACTCGTTGTCGCCGTTGCGGGTCTCGGTGAGTCCGTCGGTATAGACACAGAGGTTGTCCCCCGGCTCGATGAGGGTCTCGGCCGTCGACCACCCCGGCTTCAGCAGGCCGACGAGCGGACCGGTGGGCCCGAGCTCCTTGGTGCCGTCGGAGCTCACCACGATCGCCGGCGGATGGCCGGCGTTCGCATACCGGGCACGGCCGTCGGCGGTGTCGATCACCGCGACGAACGCGGTGAGGAACACCTCGTCGCCCATGTCGCCGAGCAGCTCGGCGGTGGCATCGAGGGCGCCGCCCGGCTCGGCGCCGGACATGAGCGAGGTGCGAAGCACCTCCTTGCACCGGAGCGCGAGGACTCCCTCCGTCGCCCCGTGCCCGGCGATGTCGACGACGATCAGCGCGATGTCGCCTTGGCGGGTGACGAACAGGTCGTAGCAGTCACCGGCGACCACGCCCTCGGCGGCGCGGAGCGTGCCGGCGACGGTCCAGCCGTCCGGCACCTTCCCCACCTCGGGCTCCAGCTCCGACCGGAGGGTCAGGACGACCGCCGCGCTCTGCTCCACCGCCTGGCGGGAACGCTCCGACTCGAGCAGCTGCTGGCGGATCCGACCCCGCATGGAGTCGACGTCACCGGCGAGCGCGGCCAGCTCCGGCGGGCCGGTGATGCGGATCTGCGAGTCGAGCGCACCGCTGCGGACCCGGCGCACCTCCTCCGACAGCGCGTCGATGGGTACCGTGACCCACCGGCGGATGAGGAACGCGGCGAGGATCGCGCCGACGATGGCGAGGGCGGTGATGGTGAAGAACAGCGCGGTCAGGCGGGTGCGAACGGTGTCGAGATGGCGGGCCGCGGCATCGGCCTCGCTCTGCAGGTTGGTGGCGAGCGCGCCGAGCCGGGCCCGCAGCCGGTCGAACTGCGTCTTCGCGCTGCCGTTCGCAACCGCGTCGGCGGCCTCCTGGGTGCTGCCGCCGCGGCGGAGGGCGATCACCGCCTCGGCCCCGTCTCGGCGCCATGCGGTACCAGCCCGCTGGACCTGCTGGAGCCGCCCCTGCAGAACCTCGGTATCGAGCGAAGCCCGGAGCTGCCGCGTCAGCGCCGCCGCGCGGGTGCTGCCGTCGGCGTAGGGCTGGAGGAACGCCTCCAATCCCGTGAGCGCATACCCGCGTTCGCCCGTCTCCTGGTCGGAATAGGCCGTTTGGAGGCGCGCGACCCGTTCCAGGGCGACCGACAGCTCCCGCTCACGCGCCTGGGAGTCGTCCCGCTGACGGATCACGACCGTCGCCACCGCGCCGAGGACCACCACCCCTGCCACGATGGCGACGAAGAGCAGCAGCAGCCGCCGCCTGAGCAGCATCGGCCGATCGTAGCGATGGGTCGGATTTTTTTTCCAGGACGGGTTTGCGCCCGAGCCCCGGGGGGCACTTTCAACAGTGCCGGCCCCTCCCGGCCCGGACGACGCAGGCTCCAGTCCCCGCTGAGCCTGCGTCGTCGCGTCAGGACTCCGTTCTCCTGGCCCGCTTGGTGACGTGGAAGCGGGTGTGGCCGGCCTCGGTGCCGAGCGTGTGCTCGTCGACGACGGCGGCGATGATCGCCTGTGACAGCTCGTTGGGCGCCACCGTCGCGGTGCCGGTGGCCGAGACGCCCGAGACCTCGAGGACGCCGGGGGCGACCGCGAACGACAGCGTGATGGTCGCCTCCTCGTCGAGCGACACGACGCTGCAGAGCTCGCTGACGGCGATGCGCACGTCGTCGATCTCCTCGTAGTCGAGGCCGGCCCGGCTGGCGGCGTCGGCGGTGGCGATCCGGGCCAGGCGGAGGAACTCGGGCGACGCAGGGAAGGTGACGGTCACGGGACTGGTCTGCATGTGGCGCCGAGCATAGGCAGCGCTTGGGCGTACGCTCCGGAGCACGTTTCGAGTCCTCCGCTTCCGGGCACGCTCGCCCCGTGCGCTGTTGAGCACGACGGGCACGACGGGATGGAGCACGGCATGAACGCGGGGATCACGGACCAGGTCAGGATCGTGGGCGAGGACGTGTGGCTCACCGTCCCGCCTTTCTCCGAGTTCCTGCGCACGGTACGCCTCGTCGCGGCCGACGCCGCCAGCCGCGCCGGCCTCGACTACGACGAGGTCGAGGACTTCCGCATCGCGGTCGACGAGTTGTGCCATCTGCTCATGTCGTCGACCGATCAGGAGATCTCGCTCGCGTTCGGCGTGGTCGGACGCTCGGTGCTCGCGCGTGGTCACGCGACCCGCCGCCACGGTGGCCCGCTCGCCCCACTCGGTGAGCTCTCGCGCACGATCATCGACTCCGTGGCCGACTTCCACGAGACGTACGAACACGACACCGAGATCGGCTTCTCGGTGCTGAAGGAGAGCCGGGCCCCGGCGGTGGACGAATGACCGACACCGCCGACACCTACGAGAAATTCTCCGAGTACCGCCGTACCGGTGACCGCCAGCTGCGCAACGAGTTGGTCGAGGAGCACATGCGTCTGGCCGAGTTCCTCGCCCGGCGCTTCGCGCACCGCGGCGAGGCCGCCGACGACCTGCGCCAGGTGGCGTTGGTCGGACTGCTCAAGGCGGTGGAACGCTTCGAGCCCGACCGCGGGCTGCAGTTCTCGTCCTTCGCGACGCCCACCATCACCGGCGAGCTCAAGCGGTACTTCCGCGACCGCGGCTGGGCGGTGCGGGTCCCCCGCCGCGTCCAGGAGCTGCACCTCGAGCTCGACCGCACGGTGAACGAGCTCAGCCAGGAGCTCGGCCGGCCGCCGACCCCGGCGGAGATCGCGCAGCGCGCCGGGGTGCTCGAGGAGGACGTCCTCGAGAGCATGGAGGCCGGGAGCCTCTACCGCCTGGCCTCGATCGACGCCGGTCGGTCCGACGACGAGTCGTCACCCAACCCCGCGCAGCGCCTCGGCGAGATCGACGCAGAGCTCACCGCGGTCGACGACCGGGTCGCGGTGAGTGAGATGCTCGCCGTGCTGCCCGAGCGGGAGCAGCGGATCGTGTACCTCCGGTTCTTCGAAGGCATGACCCAGTCGGAGATCGCCGAGGAGATCGGGATCAGCCAGATGCACGTCTCCCGTCTCCTGGTGCGTAGTCTCGAGACCTTGGGGCAGCACGCATCCCTCGTCGCGGAGCTCTGACGCATGAACGACGACCTGTCCCCCGCCGTGGTGACGCCCCTCCAGATCGATGTCGAGGGCACGGCGACGCACCCCGTGCTCTCTGCTCGGGGCGAGATCGACGTGGCGACGTCGCCCCGGCTGCGTACCGAGCTTGCGAACCTCATCGGGCGCGGCGCGATCGACATCACGTTGCAGTTCGCGGACGTGACCTTCGTCGACTCGTCCGGGCTCGGGGTGCTCGTCGGTGCCTATAAGCGACTGCGTGAAGCAGGCGACGGTCGCATCCGAATCGTCGGCGCGCAGCAGTCGGTGCGCAAGGTCTTCGAGATCACCGGACTCGAGACCGCGCTCCTCACCGACTGACGCGCGCGCCGGGCTACGGGATCCTGCCCTCGCCCTTCTGGTTGGCGCCCCGCTCGGCCATCTCCTTCGCGTGCTCGGCGACCTCGGGGTCGAGCGTCAGCTCCTCCGCGCGCCTCTCCTCCTCCGGGGTGGGTTTGCGATCTGCGCGCGCGGCCGTCTGCGCGTCCTCGCGCTCGGCAGCGCGGGTCTCGGCAGTCGGTCGCGTCGGCTGGTCGGCCATGACGGCACCTCCGGATCCTCGAAACGGTCTGGGGCTCGGTCTACCCACCGCTCGGCGAGGGCAACCGCAGTGCCGGCATCGTGCGCCGAGTTTGCTCGCGCGGAGCGTCGGGCAGACCACGAAGTCCAGCCCCTCGATCCGGAGGATCACATGAGCGAGCTCGGTAACAAGGCAGAACAGGTCAAGGGCAAGTTGAAGGAAGCGGCCGGCGACGTCACCGACGATGATTCGCTGCGCAACGAAGGCAAGGTGGACCACGCCTCGGGCACGGCCAAGGAGAAGGTCGGCGAGCTCAAGGACAAGGCGGAGCAGGCGATCGACGCCGCGAAGGAGAAGCTCACGGGCGATCGGTGACCGTCGGGGCCACAATGGACGCGCCGCTCGGCGAGGGGAGTCGCCATGGCGTCCGGCTCCGGCCCCGTAGTCCCGTTCCCGAACCGCCAGGCCGGCGGTGCGGCACTGGCCGCGCTGCTGAGCACCCGGCGCGAGCTCGACCCTGACCCGGTCGTCGTCGCTCTCCCCCGCGGCGGCGTGCCGGTCGGCGTCGAGGTAGCGGACGCCCTCGGCGCACCGCTCGACGTGATCATCGTGCGCAAGCTGGGGACACCCGGACAGCCCGAGCTGGCGATGGGGGCGATCGGCGAGGGCGGCGCCCGCATCCTCAACTACGAGGTGATCGACGCGCTGCGCATCACCGACGGGGAGCTCGAAGAAGTCGCGGCGCGCGAGCAGCGCGAGCTCGACCGACGGGCGCAGCGGTTGCGCGCCGGTCGTGCGCGCGTGCCCCTGACCGGGCACACTGCGATCCTGGTGGACGACGGGCTCGCCACCGGAAGCACGGCGCGGGCCGCGATCCTCGTGGCCCGCGCGCAGGGAGCGCGCCGGGTCGTCGTCGCCACCCCGGTCGCACCACGGTCGACGGCGGTCGAGCTCGGCGACGTCGCCGACGCGGTGGTGTGCGCAGCGACCCCGGAGCCGTTCCGTGCCATCGGCCAGTGGTACGTCGACTTCCGGCCGACGAGCGACGACCAGGTCGTCACGCTGCTCGACCGTTGACTCAGCCCGTGAGCGCACGCTCGGTCCGCGCGATCACGGCGCGCCCGGGCCCACCACTGGTCGGAGGCTCGCTCGCCGCGTCACGCCGGCGAGGGTCGCCACGGTCGCCGCGCTCGACGCCCGGAGCGAGTCGAGGTCGTAGCCGCCCTCGAGGAACGCGACCGTCCGGCCCGGCCCCGGCGCGAGCTCGAGCACGCGGGTGGTGAGGAGGGTGTAGTCGCCCGCGCTCCAGGCGAGGTCGGCCAGCGGATCGGCGCGGTGGGCGTCGAACCCCGCCGACACGAGGACCCAGGTGGGCGTGAAGCGATCGACGGCGGGTGCCACCACCCGGTCGATGGCGTCGAGCGCCACGTCGCCGGTGGCGCCCGGTGGCAAGGGGAAGTTCAGCGTGAGGCCCGGCGCATGTGCGCCGCCCGTCTCCTCGGCCCGCCCAGTACCGGGATACGCGGGGTATTGGTGCGTCGACACGTAGAGGACGTTCGGATCGTCCCAGAAGATGTCCTGGGTGCCGTTGCCGTGGTGCACGTCCCAGTCGACGACGGCGACACGTTCCCCCCGCGCGACCAGCGCGGCCGCGGCGACGGCGACGTTGTTGAACAGGCAGAACCCCTGGCCGCGCGCGGGTCGCGTGGTGGCCCGGCGGCCGGACGACGACGAACGCCGCGTCGGCCTCGTCGCGCGCGAGAGCGTCCACGGCCTCGAGGCCGCAGCCGGC
Source organism: uncultured Actinomycetes bacterium (assembly GCA_963819475.1). Taxonomy (GTDB): domain Bacteria; phylum Actinomycetota; class Acidimicrobiia; order IMCC26256; family DASPTH01; genus DASUAS01. The sequence goes on along the minus strand of CAWFWE010000003.1, from coordinate 326,311 downwards.
GGCCCGGCTGGCGACGGCGTAGGAGCCGGGCGCGACGACGGTGTCGGGATCGAGGTGACCGCCACCGGCCCGCGCGAACTCCTCGAGCGCGTCGAGGTAGCGGGCGTCGTGCACGAGCTGGAGCTCGGCGCGGGTCGCGTCGCGACCGGTGCGGGTGGTGAGCGCGTCCTCGAGCTGCGCGTCCTCGACGCCGGCGAGGACCGCGCCGATGCGCGCCGGCCGCTCCGGATGTCCCCGCCCGGTGTCGTGCAGGTCGGTTCCGGGCGGGGTGACGAGGAGGACGCGGCGCACGGTGGCCGGGATCAGCTCGGGACCGGCGTGACCGCGCGCTCGGTGCTGCGCAGGTCGATGACCCGTGGAACCCGGCGGCGGAGGCCGAGGCGGCGCCCGGCGAGCATGAGACCGAGAACCACGCCGACGAGCGCACCGACGTCGACCAGGACCCGCAACCCGCCGGGCAGCTCGCCGGCGAAGAACGCGAGCGCGGCGAGATCGATGGTGAGGTGGACGAGGAAGCCCGGCAGCAACGAGCCCGAACGCAGCGCCACGTACCCGAGGAGCACGGCCAGGCTCAGGAAGGGCACGATGTTCGCGGCGCCGGTCATCTGGTCAACGTGCCCGGGCAGCGCGCTGAACACGAGTCCCGCACCGACGAGGCCGCCGACCGCGGGTCCGGTCCCCCACGCGGCGGTGTCGCGCCAGTTGCGACCGGCGAGCCGCGCGCACGCGGCGCCGATCAGGAGGACCGCCGCAAGCCGGTAGACGAGCTCCTCGCCGGCCACCGCGACGACGATCCCCTCGACGTCGCGCCACTCGGCCACCGACCGCGGGTACGAGATGCACCACACGAGCACGATCGGGCCGCCCAGCAGCAGGAACTCGCGCCAGGCGCGGAGGCTCCGACGGGAGCACCCGAGGTTGCCGGGACCGATCAACGCGACCAGGAGCGCGGCCAGCGGGAGCGCGGGCGACAGCGAGATCCGCCCGAGGTACCACGCGGGCTCGCCCAGCCACGACGTCGTGACGTCGAGGACCACGGCGGCGGCACAGACCCACAGGACGGCCGCGGAGATCGGCCACGATGCCCAGCCGGTCCATCGCCAGGCCCAGCCGGTCGCCCTGGCCTGCTCGTCGGTGCGCCTCACGCCTGCCTCCTCCGTCCCCAACCCCGTCACGAGTCTCGCGGACGGCGGGCCCGTGTGCGACCCCGCAGGGGACAAGACTCGGTAAAGGTTCGCGAGGCGGGCCTCAGCCGAGGTGGGTGCCGAACCACTCGAGGGCGCGCTGCCACCCGTCGGCGGCCGATTCGGCATGATAGCCCTCGCGGGCGTCGCAGTGGAACCCGTGTTCGGCGTCGGGGTAGCGGACGATGTCGGCCGGGACCGGCGCATCGCCCAGGGCCGTCCGCAGGTCCTCCACGCTCTCGATCGAGATGCCCTGGTCGAGGTCGCCGAAGAGCCCGAGCCAGGGGGTCTGCAGCGACGAGGACTCCCCGATCAGCGGTGGGAACGGCAGGCCGCCCGGTGCGGCGATACCACCTCCGTAGAACCCGACCGCAGCGCCGAGCTTCCGGCGGGCCGCGACGAGGAATGTCACCCGGCCACCGAAGCAGAACCCGACGATGCCGATCTGCTCCCGGCTGAACCCCGAATCCTCGAGGTGCGCGACCGCCGCGTCGACGTCGGCCAGGATGCCGTCGTCGGTGACTCCTTCGAACAGCGGCATGACCTTCGTGAAGTCGTCGTAGGGCGCGGTGCCCCCACCCGCGCGGTGGAAGAGTGCCGGGGCGACGGCGTGGTAGCCCGCGGCGGCGACACGCCGGGCGACGTCCTGGATGTGGTCGTTCACACCGAAGGCTTCCTGCACGACGATGATCGCGCCCCGCGGCTCGCCGTCGGGCGTTGCCTCGTAGATCTCCATCGCGCCGTCGGGCGTTGCGAGCTCCGTGCTCACGACGTCGTCGCGCTCATCGACTCGGCCGCGATCTGCACGGCCTTGATGATCCCCTGGTAGCCGGTGCACCGGCAGAGGTTGCCGGAGAGGCCCTCGCGGATCTCGTCGAGGCTCGGGTTCGGGTTCTGCTCCAGGAACGCGTGCACGCTGACGACGAACCCGGGCGTGCAGAACCCGCACTGGAGCCCGTGGGCCTGGCGGAACGCCTCTTGCACCGGGCCGAGGCCGCCGTCGGCGGGACCGATGCCCTCGATGGTGGTGATATCGGCGCCCTCGGCCTGCACCGCGAACATGAGGCACGAGCGCACCGCCGCGCCGTCGACCAGGATCGTGCACGCGCCGCACACGCCGTGCTCGCACCCCAAGTGCGTGCCCGTGAGCCCGCAGTCCTCGCGGAGGTAGTCGGCCAACGTCTTGCGTGGTTCCGCGCGGCCGGAGTGCTCGCGGCCGTTGACGGTGAACGAGATGGCGTGCTCAGCCACGGCGTGCTGCTCCCAGGGCTCGGTCGAGGGCGCGCTCCATGAGGTGCGCACCGACGTACTGGCGGTACTCGGCCGACGCGTGCACGTCCGCCGTCGGTTCGGTGTCGGTGACCGCGAGCCGTGCGATCTCCGTGAGGTCGGGCGCGCTCGGCGACGCTCCGTTGAGCTGCGCCTCGGCGGTGCGGGCACGCACCGGGGTGGACGCCATGCCGAGGAAGGAGATGGCCGAACGTTCGACCGCTCCCTTGTCGTTGAGCTCGACCGCGGCGACGACGCCGGCGAGGGCGAAGTCGCCGCTGCGCCGGGCGACCTCCTCGACCGCGAAGCCGGCCCGACCGGGCCACACCGGAAAGTGCACCGCGCTGAGGATCTCGTCGGCTTCGACGGTCGTGGTCCAGGTGCCGACGAAGAACTCGGCGGCCGGGACGCGGCGGGTGCCGTTCGGGCCCACGACCTCGAGCTCGGCGTCGAGGGCGAGGGCGACGGCCGGGAGCTCCGAGGCAGGGTCGGCGTGGGCGATGGAGCCACCCACCGTGCCCCGGTTGCGGATCTGGAAGTGGCCGATCAGCGGGATGGCCTGGGCGAGCAGGGGCACCGCCTCCCCGGCAGCGGTGTCGTGCTCGACGTCGCTCTGGCGGGTCATCGACCGCACCGTGAGGGTGCCGTTCGACCGCTCGACGCCTCGGAGCTCGTCGACCCGGTTGAGGTCGACGATGTGGTCGAACCGGGTGAGGCGCAGGGCCAGCATCGGCACGAGGCTCTGACCACCGGCGAGCACCTTGGCGTCGTCGCCGTGCTCGGCGAGCAGCGCGGTGACGTCACCCAGCGACTCGGGTGCGTGGTACTCGAACGGTGCGGGCTTCATCGGCAGCTCCCGGCATGGATGGGCGGCGTGAAACTAGCTCAGGGCCTTCGGACTCGCACGCCGGCGACGCCACGCGACGCCCCCCGATAGGGTCCGTGAGGTGCCCGACGACGAGCTGCCCCCGGCGATCCCCGCGGCGACGGTCGTGCTCCTGCGGGACGCGCCGGGCGGGCTCGAGACGCTGATGCTCCGGCGCAACTCGAAGCTGGCCTTCGCGGGTGGCGCGTGGGTGTTCCCCGGTGGCCGGATCGATCCCGAGGACTACCCGGGGGGCGAGGTGACGACCGACGACGCGCGGGTCACGGAGGCTGCCCGCACCGCGGCGGTGCGCGAGGCCGAGGAGGAGGCCGGGCTGGTCGTCGACCCGGAGGGATTGGTCTGGTTCGCGCACTGGACGCCGGGCGCGCTCGCCGCCCGGCGCTTCTCGACCTGGTTCTTCATGACCCGTGCCCCCGAAGGTGCGGTGACCGTCGACGACGGTGAGATCCACGAGCACCGGTGGATCCGACCGGCCGAGGCCGTGGCCCGGCGCGATTCCGGCGAGATCGAGCTCATCCCTCCCACCTGGATGACGTTGCGGCTGCTGAGCGAGCACCCGACCGTCGGCGCCACCCTCGACGCCGCGCGCACCCGCGAGCCGCAGATCTACATCACCCACATCGCGCGCGTGGAAGGCGGGATCGCCTCGATCTGGCAGGGCGACGCGGCCTACGACGACCTCGACACGAGCAGGCCCGGACCGCGCAACCGCCTCCTCATGCTCGACGACGGGTGGCGGGTCGAGATCACCTGATCCGGGCCTGGCCCCGGGGTGCGGTGCCCCGATCCGGCGGAACCGGCCGCGTAGTGTCACGGGTTCCCGGCCGCCCGTCCACGAGGTCCGCGTTGTCTTCGAAGCGCCCCCGGTTCCGCCGCTGGCTCAACAGCTCCGACTTGTCGTGGGCCCGTCACCTCGTCGTCGTCGTGACCGGGGTCGCGCTCCTCGCGGTCGCGTGCAGCGACGGCGGCGGCTCCGGCAACGCGCAGACGCCCACCACCGTCCCGGGCAGCACCGGCGCCACCAGCGTCACCGCCGCGCCGACGACCACACCCAAGAAGATCGACACCATCCCCGGGATGCCGGGGGTGCCCGACCCGTCGAACCTCTACAGCGAGACGGCCACCGGCAAGATGAGCGACGCGGTCAAGGATGCGCTGCCGCGCGTGTACGTGCCGAACCGGGCGTCGAACACGGTGTCGGTGATCGATCCCTCGACGATGAAGGTCGTCGACACCTTCGACGTGGGGTTGAACCCGCAGCACGTGGTGCCCAGCTGGGATCTGAAGACGCTCTGGGTCACCAACAATGCCGAGGGCACTCCCGACGGCACGCTGACGCCCATCGACCCGACCACGGGCAAGCCCGGCGCGTCGATGACCGTCGACGACCCCTACAACATGTACTTCACGCCCGACGGGAAGTACGCGATCAACGTGGCCGAGGCTCGCAAGCGGCTCGACTTCCTTGACCCGCACACGATGGCGGTCCAGTCGTCGCTCGACGTGCCGCAGTGCGCGGGTGTGAACCACGCCGACTTCACCATCGACGGCCGGTACGTGATCTTCACCTGCGAATTCCAGGGCAGCCTGGTGAAGATCGACGTGCTGAACCGGTCGGTGGTGGGCTACCTCACGCTGAGCCAGGGCGGGATGCCGCAGGACATCCGCTCGTCGCCCGACGGCAGCACGTTCTACGTCGCCGAGATGATGCGCGGCGGCGTCTACACCATCGACCCGAACTCGTTCACCGAAACCGGCTTCATCCCCACCGGCATCGGGACCCACGGGCTCTACCCCAGCCGCGACGGCACCAAGCTCTACGTCGCCAACCGCGGCAGCGACCACGTGGGCGGCCCGCCGGGAGGCCCGGGGAGCGTGTCGGTGATCGACTACGCGACCAAGGCGGTGACCGTCACCTGGCCGATCCCCGGTGGCGGCAGTCCCGACATGGGCAACGTCAGCGCCGACGGCAAGGTGCTGTGGCTCAGCGGTCGCTATGACGACGTCGTGTACGCCATCGACACCGCGTCGGGGAACGTCACCAAGATCCCGGTGGGCAAGGAGCCGCACGGTCTCACCGTCTGGCCCCAGCCCGGCCGCTACTCCCTCGGCCACACCGGCAACATGCGCTAGCCACCATCCGAACGTGCGTCGTTGGAACGTCGTGGGGACGTACGAGCGACGCAACCTGCGGGGGAGATGTGGCTACGGGCGCAGCCGGGTGAGCGGCGCGCCGTTGGTCCACGCGGCGGGATCGCCGGGTTCCCAGCGGCGGCCGGCGCCCTCCTGGGCGATGCGATCGCGGGCGAGGTCCTCGGCGGCGCGCTGCGGGGTGACGCCGCGGTCGCGAGCGGCCCGGAGCACGCGCGAGGTCGTCTGCTCGATGCCGGCGGTGTGCTCGAGCGCACGGACACGGTCGTAGCCGACGAACTCCTCGGCGATGTTGATGATGCCGCCTGCGCTCGCCACGAAGTCGGGGACGAACAGCACGTCGCGCGCCGCCAGCTGCTCGGCCGCGAGGTCGCTCCCGAGCTGGTTGTTCGCCGCACCCACGACCGCGCCGCACTGCAGGCGGGGGATGGTGACGTCGTCGAAGATCCCGCCGAGCGCGCACGGTGCGAGCACGTCGCAAGCGACGTCGAGCGCGCGATCGGCGTGTGCACCGCGACGCCGTGGCGGGCGACGACGGCGTCGACCCGATCGGCGAACACGTCGCTCACCGACACGACCGCACCCGCGTCGACCAGCAGGCCGACGAGCGGCGCGCCGACGTGCCCGACGCCGACGACGTGCACGCTGCGACCTTCGAGGGACGGCACGCCGTCGAGCTCCTGCACCGCAGCACGCATCGCGCAGACCACGCCGAACGCGGTCACCGGAGACGGGTCGCCCGAGCCACCCGCCCGCACATCGACCCCGGTCACCCAAGGCGTGACGCGTGCGAGCGCGTCCATGTCGGTGGTCGTCGCGCCCACGTCCTCGGCCGCGAGGTAGCGACCGCCGAGGTCGTCGATCGCACGGCCCAGCGCCTCCAGCAGCGCCGGGGGCCGGGGGCGGTCGGGATCGTCCCACTGGACGACCGCCTTCCCTCCACCCTGGTGCAGGCCGGCGAGCGAGGCCTTGAGCGACATCGCCTCCGACAGCCGGAGCGCGTCGGCGAGCGCGTCGACGTCGCGGTCGTAGCGCCGGAACCGCACGCCGCCGAGCGACGGGCCGAGCGCGGTCGAGTGGACCGCGATCACGGCGCGCAGGCCCGCGGCCGCGTCGGCGACGAACACGACCTGCTCGTGCCCGTGGCGGACCATCAGCTCGGTGACCGTGCGACTCCCGACCGACGGCATCAGCGCACGCTCGCGAACCCGCGCGCCGGTCGCCTCACGAGTTCCACACGCGCAAGACGCGCTGCGCGCGCGCTCACGGCCGAGGAAGCTGAGGGTCGCGGTGTCGAGACCGAGGAGCGCCCCGCCCGGTGCGGGCAGGGCGATCCAGCGCGCCCCGAGCACACGTAGGAAGTGCCCGTGGGAGAACATGGCCACGACGCCACCGGCCGCTTCCGCCCGCGCCAGCACCCGGTCGGCGCGCGCGGCCACCTGCTCGGCGGTCTCGCCGCCCGGCGCACCGTGGGTGAAGATCGTCCAGTCCGGAACCTCGGCGCGGATCTCGGCGCTCGTGCGGCCCTCGTACTCGCCGTAGTCCCACTCAGCGAGGTCGTCGCTGACCTCGGCGCGGGCACCGAGCCCGGCGAGGTCGCCCGTCTCCCGCGCGCGTCGGCGCGGGCTCGTGAGGACCAGCGTGAAGTCGATGCCGGCGAGGCGGGTCGCGAGCGACCGCGCCTGCTCGCGTCCACGCTCGGTCAGCGGGACGTCCGTGTACGACGTGTGACGCCCGGAGCTGCTCCACTCCGTCTCGCCGTGGCGCACCAGCACGACCGCGACGTCGGGAGGGAGCACCATGAAGCGTTCTTTCTACTCCCACTAGCCTTCCGTCGTGGCCAGCCCGGATCCAGCCGCGTTCGGTGCCCGCGTCGCCGCCGCCTACGCCACCGACGGCCCCGCCGTGGTGCTCGGGCGTGGGCTCCTCGGGGGCTCGGTGGTCCCCGAGGCCGTGGTGCAGGTCCCGGCCAGCATGTGCAACCGGCACGGCCTGATCGCGGGCGCCACCGGTACCGGCAAGACCAAGACGCTCCAGCTCATGGCCGAGCAGCTCTCGGCGATGGGCGTCGCGGTGTTCGTCGCCGACATCAAGGGTGACCTCACCGGCCTGCTGGAACCGGGTGAACCGAGCGACAAGGTGACCGCGCGTGTCGGCGAGCTCGGGGTCGAGTGGGTGCCGAGCGGCCATCCGGTCTCGTTCCTCTCCCTCGGTGGCCTCGGCCCCGGCGTGCCGGTGCGCGCCGCGGTGTCGTCGTTCGGGCCCCAGCTGCTGGCCAAGGTGCTCGGCGCCAACGAGACGCAGTCGTCGTCGCTCTCGCTGGTGTTCGACTACGCCGACCGGGCCGGTCTCGCGCTCGTGGACCTCGACGACCTGCGGGCGGTGCTGCAGTTCCTCACCGGCGCCGAGGGCAAGGCCGAGCTCCAGGGCATCGGCGGGCTCTCGTCGGCCACTGCGGGCGTGCTCCTCCGCAAGATCATCGAGCTCGACCAGCAGGGCGCGGAGGCGTTCTTCGGGGAACCGGAGCTCGACACCGCCGAGCTCATGCGGACCACCACCGACGGCAAGGGGGTCATCAGCTGCCTCGAGCTGAGTGCGGTGCAGGAGAAGCCGCGGCTCTTCTCCACCTTCCTCATGTGGTTGCTGGCCGACCTGTTCCAGACCCTGCCCGAGATCGGCGACGTCGAACGACCGAAGCTCTGCTTCTTCTTCGACGAGGCGCACCTCTTGTTCGAGGACGCGCCGAAGGAGTTCGTCGCCCAGGTGGCCCAGACCGTGCGCCTCATCCGGTCGAAGGGCGTCGGCGTGTTCTTCGTGACCCAGCTCCCCGACGACGTGCCCGGCGACGTGCTCGCCCAGCTCGGCAACCGGGTCCAGCACGCGCTGCGCGCGTTCACGCCCCGCGACGCCAAGGCGCTCAAGGCTGCGGTCACCACGTATCCGAAGACGGACGACTACGACCTCGAGCAGGACCTCACGCAGCTCGGCACCGGTGAGGCGATGATCACCATCCTGTCGGAGCGGGGCGCACCGACCCCGGTGGTGTGGACGCGCATGCTGCCGCCGACGTCGCTCATGGCTGCGATCCCGCCCGCCGAGGTCGACGCCACCGCCAAGGCCGACGCCATCTGGGCCGTGTACGCCACCGAGATCGATCCCGAGTCGGCGCGCGAGAAGCTCACCGCGAAGATGTCGGCGTCCACCGGCGCCGCGGCCCCGACGGGCGAGGCCGCGGCGAACGGACCCGCGCCGAAGCCCAAAGGCGCGGCGGTCCGCAAGCCGAAGGGCAAGCCCGGATCCAAGGGGAAAGCGCGGAAGCCATCGCCGGCGGCCGACGACGGGAACCCGGTGACCGACTTCCTGAAGTCGCGCGCGGGACGCGCCACCGTGAACAACGTGGTGCGCGGCGCATTCGGTGTGCTGAAGGGTTTCATGAAGTAGCCGTCGCCGGCGCGGGTGTACCCTTCGGCCGACAACTGCATCCCCGGGGAGCTCGGGTCAGCCGGGCTGAGAGGGCGACCGCACTGCGTCGCCGACCCCTCGAACCTGAACCGGGTAATGCCGGCGGAGGGAACCATGGGACGAGTCTCCACCGCGTTGGTGTTCGCGGGCGGCGACCCACCGGCGAGGGCCGCGCTGCGCGACCTGCCCGCAGTCGATCTCGTGATCGCCGCCGATTCCGGCCTCGCCCGCGCCCGCGCCCTCGGCGTCGTGGTCGACCTGGTCGTCGGCGACCTGGACTCGGTCGACCATGCCGACCTCGACGCCGCCGTCGCCGCCGGCGCGGCCGTCGAGCGCCACCCCACGGCGAAGGACGCCACCGACCTCGAGCTGGCGCTCCTCGCCGCGCGTGACCGGGGTGCCGGGGAGATCGTCGTCATCGGGGGCCACGGCGGGCGGCTCGACCACTTCCTCGCCAACGTGCTCCTCCTCGGCACCGCGGACCTCGCCGGGGTGCACGTGTGGGCCCGTCTCGGTGACGCCACGGTCACGGTCGTGCGCGACCGCGCCGAGCTGGCGGGATCCCCCGGCGCGCTCTGCTCCTTGCTGCCCGTCGGCGGCCCGGCCGAGGGCGTCCGCACCGAACGGCTGCGGTTCCCGCTCGATCGGGAGACGCTGTTCCCCGGTTCGACCCGCGGCGTCAGCAACGAGTTCCTCGCCACCACGGCCGCGGTCACGCTCGAGCGGGGCGTGCTGCTCGCCGTGGTCCCCCACTCCGGAGAGGACGCCTGATGCGTTCGCGTTGTGCGCGGTTCCTCATGCTCACGCTGGTGCTCACGCTCGCCGTCGCGGCTGCGAGCTCGGTCGTGACGACGACGACGTCGTCCGCCGCGTCGACGACCACGATCACGTTGGTCACCCACGACTCGTTCGCGGTCTCGAAGCGCGTGCTGCAGGCGTTCGAGGACCGGACCGGCATCCACGTGAAGGTGCTGCAGGCCGGCGACGCGGGCGCCGCGCTCAACCAGGTGATCCTCACCAAGTCGAACCCGATCGGCGATGTCTTCTTCGGCGTCGACAACACGTTCCTGAGCCGGGCGCTGCAGGCCGGCGTGTTCGCCGAGTACCGCTCGCCTGCGCTCTCGACGGTGCCGGCGGCATACCAGCTCGATCCGTCGCACCGCCTCACGCCCGTCGACCACGGTGACGTGTGCATCAACTACGACAAGCAGTGGTTCGCGGAGCACAAGCTGCCGGTGCCCGGCACGCTCGCCGATCTCACCAAGCCGGCGTACAAGGGCCGGCTCGTGGTGGAGAACCCGGCAACGTCCTCGCCCGGCCTGGCCTTCCAGCTCGCGACCATCGCGCGCTTCGGCGCCGATGGTTGGCGCGACTACTGGGCGAAGCTGCGGGCCAACGACGTGAAGGTCGACGACGGGTGGGAGAGCGCGTACGACGGCGACTTCACCCAGGGTGCGAACCACGGCACCTACCCCCTGGTCGTCTCGTACGCGTCCAGCCCGCCCGCGGCCGTGTACTACTCGAAGCCGCAGCCCACGACGTCGCCGGTCGGCACCATGCTGGATTCGTGCTTCCGGCAGGTCGAGTTCGCCGGAGTGCTGAAGGGCACCGCGCACGCGTCCGCGGCGCGCAAGGTGGTCGACTTCATGCTCTCGGCACGCTTCCAGTCCGACGTCCCGCTCCAGATGTTCGTGTTCCCGGTACGCGAGGGCACGCCCCTCCCCGCGGTGTTCGCCAAATTCGCCGAGGTCGCGCCGCAGCCCCTCACGCTGCCCGCGGCCGAGATCGGCGCGCACCGTGAAACGTGGATCGAGCAGTGGACCGAGACCGTCCTGCGGTGATCCCGTCGCGCGCGGCGCGGGTCTCGCTCGCGCTCGTGCCACTCGGGTTCCTGGCCGTCTTCTTCTTCTACCCGGTGGCGGCGATCGTCGGGCGGGGCCTGGCACCCGGCGGCCACGTCGACCTCGATCCGATCGGCGAGGTCGTCACCGACGCCTCGCTGCGGCACGTCGTGTGGTTCACGCTGTGGCAGGCCACCGCATCGACGCTCCTCACGCTGCTGGTGGCGATGCCGGGCGCGTTCGTCCTCGCCAGCTACGAGTTCCCGGGGCGAAGGCTGGTGCGGGCACTGGTGACGGTCCCGTTCGTGCTCCCCACCGTGGTCGTGGGCTCGGCGTTCGCGGGCCTGCTCGGACCCGGTGGCCCGCTCGCCGGGCTCGGTCTCGACCAGACGGTGTGGGCGATCCTCGTCGCGCACGTGTTCTTCAACTACGCGGTCGTGGTGCGCACCGTGGGGGGGCTCTGGTCGCACCTCGACCCGCGCGGAGGAGGCGGCGCGGATGCTCGGCGCCGGTCGCGCCCGCGCGTTCCGGGAGATCACCCTGCCCGCGCTGCGGCCGGCGATCGCGGCGGCGGCCGCAGTCGTGTTCCTCTTCACCTTCACGTCGTTCGGCGTGATCCTCATCCTGGGCGGTTCGCGATTCTCGACGCTCGAGACGGAGATCTACCGGCAGACCGCCCAGCTGCTGAATCTGTCGCTGGCCGCGGCGCTCACCCTCGTGCAGCTCGTCGCCATCGTGGTGCTGCTCCTGGTGACCGGGCGGATCGAGGGGCGCCGCAGCGTCGCGCTACGGCTGCGCTCGGCACGCGAGACCGCCCGCCGCCCACGCACCGCCGCCGCACGCGTCCTCCTCGGGGCCAACCTCGCGCTGATGTTCCTGCTACTGGGCGTGCCACTGCTGGTCCTCGTCGAACGATCGCTGCACCCGCCCGGCGGTTACGGCCTCGAGTTCTACCGCGCCCTGGGCAACGTGCACGCGGGCAGCACGCTGTTCGTGCCGCCGGTGGATGCGATCACCAACTCGCTACGGTTCGCGGCGACCGCCACCGTGCTCGCGGTGGTCGTGGGTGGATGCGGGGCGTTCGCGCTGGCGGCGTCGCGACGGCGCGGCCTCGACACGCTCCTGTCGTTGCCGCTCGGCGTGTCGGCGGTGACCGTCGGCTTCGGCTTCCTCATCGCGCTCGACCACGCACCGTTCGACTTCCGCGGCTCATCGTGGCTGATCCCGATCGCCCAGGCGCTCGTGGCGGTGCCGTTCGTGGTGCGCATCGTCACTCCGGTCCTGCGCGCCATCGACCCGCGCTTGCGCGAAGCCGCGGCGACGTTGGGCGCATCCCCGGCGCGCGTGTGGCGCGAGGTCGACCTACCGATCGCAGCGCGCGCGCTGCTGGTGGCGGCCGGCTTCGCGTTCGCGATCTCGCTCGGCGAGTTCGGCGCCACCGTCTTCATCGTGCGGCCCGACACCCCGACGCTGCCCGTCCTCGTGTACCGGCTGCTGGGCCAACCGGGTCCGCTGAACTTCGGGGGCGCGATGGCGGCCAGCGTGATCCTCATGGGCCTCACCCTCCTCGCCATCGTCGGCATCGAGCGCTTCCGGGTCGGCTCGGTGGGCACGTTCTGATGTTGCGCGTCGAACAGGTCACCGTGACCTACGACGGGTTCACCGCGGTGCAGCCGCTCGACCTCGAGGTCGCCGACGGCGAGATCGTCTGCGTGCTGGGCCCGAGCGGGAGCGGTAAGAGCTCGCTGCTGCGCGCGGTGGCGGGGTTGGAGCCCGATGCGACCGGGCGGGTGTCGTGGGACGGCACCGACCTCACCCGCGTCCCGCCGCACCGGCGCGGCTTCGGATTGATGTTCCAGGACCACGCGTTGTTCCCCCACCGCGATGTCGAGGGCAACGTGGCGTTCGGACTCCGCATGCAACGACTTCCGCGCGCCGAGATCGAGACCCGCGCCGGCGATGCGCTCGCCCTGGTCGGTCTCACCGGGTTCGAGCGCCGACGAATCACCGAGCTGTCAGGTGGGGAGCAGCAGCGTGTCGCGCTCGCCCGCGCCTTGGCCGCCGCACCGCGCCTCTTGATGCTCGACGAGCCCCTGGGTGCGCTCGACCGGGCGTTGCGAGAGCGGCTCGCGACCGAGCTGCGCGCGCTCTTCGTCCGCCTCGGGCTCACCAGCCTGTTCGTCACCCACGACCACGACGAGGCGTTCGCGCTCGCCGACCGGCTCGTCGTGATGCACGAGGGCCGGATCGAGCAGGTCGGGAGCCCGGTCGAGGTGTGGCAGCATCCGGCAAACGCGTTCGTCGCCCGCTTCCTCGGGTGGAACGTGACCGGCGCGTTCCTCGACGGCCCGGTCGCGGTACGCGCCGACGGCCTCGAAGTGGTCGGCGTCGTCGATACGCCGGTCACCGGAACGGTGACCGCGCGCACCTTCCGGCGAGAGCACTTCCTCCTCGACGTCGACCTCGACGGCGCCGAGGGCGAGCGCATCCAGGCCGAGGTGCCGCTGGACCATCCGCGGGTGCCCGACGTCGGCGCGGTGGTCGGGGTGCGGCTCGTTCCCGGCGCGGCGGTGCCGTTGCCCTCAGCATCGGCGGCGCCCGTGGGGCAGAGCCGGGGCAGCACCCCCTCGGCAGGATGAGGAGGTGCCGCACGCCCGGCTCGCTCGGGTCAAGCCATTCCGCCCGCCCCGAATGGGACAAGTCGAGCACCTGGTCGGAAGGAACGCAAGGGCCTTCCATCGGGTTCGTCGCCGTGGCGCCGAGATCTGCACCGAATCTCCACAGGTCCGGCACCACACCCGCAGACCTGCTCCTTATCCTCTGGTGACATGTCGGCAGCCGCCCCGGCGCTCGCGCGCTCGATTCTCGTCGTGGAGGACGAAGCATCGATCGCGCAGGCCGTGGCCACGCGACTGCGGAGCGAGGGATTCGCGGTGACCATCGCGCCCGACGGGCCGTCCGGGGTGGAGCGGTGCCGTGCCCTCCAGCCCGACCTCGTCGTGCTCGACCTCATGCTGCCGGGGATGGACGGCCTCGACGTGTGCCGCGAGATCCAGCGGGACCGGCCGGTGCCGGTGCTGATGCTGACCGCGCGCGATTCGGAGACCGACCTGGTGGTCGGGCTGGCCGTCGGCGCCGACGACTACCTCACCAAGCCGTTCAGCAGCCGCGAGCTGGTGGCTCGGGTGCACGCGCTGCTGCGGCGGGTCGAGCGTCGCCCCGTCAGCGGCACCGAGCGCGCCGGTGCGGTGGAGATGGGCGCGGTCACGATCGACCTCGGATCGCGACGCGTGCAGCAAGCCGGCGACCTCGTGCACCTCACGCCCACGGAGTTCGACCTGCTCGCCCACCTCGCGCAAGCGCCCACGCGCGTCTTCACCCGGGAGCAGCTGCTCGCCGACGTGTGGGGGTACCACGATGGTGCCGGCGCGCGCACCGTCGATTCCCACGTACGGGCGCTGCGGCGCAAGCTCGGCAACGACATCGTCCGGACGGTGCACGGCGTCGGGTACGCGGCGGGCGACCCACCCGACGAGGGCGTCGCGCCGTGACGCGCCGCGAACGGCTCGCGCATCCGCTCGATGACGTCCCCTCCATCAAGCTGAAGCTGGGCTTCGTCATCGCCGCCGCGGTGGCGGTGACGGTGTTCGTGTTCTGGGTGCTCATCAAGATCGGCGTGTGGCCTTCGGTGAGCGGCATCATCGCCGGTGCGATCGCCATGGCGATGGTCTGGTTCCTCTCGCGGGGCATGACGTCGCCACTCCGTCAGATGGCCGCCGCCGCGTCCGAGATGGCGAAGGGCAACTACGACCGGCGGGTCTCGACGTCGTCGCGCGACGAGGTCGGCGAGCTCGCCCGGGCGTTCAACCAGATGGCGGCGGAGCTCGCCGAGACCGACCGCGTGCGGCGCGACCTGGTGGCGAACGTGTCGCACGAGCTGCGGACGCCCATCACCGCGCTGCAGGCGGTGCTGGAGAACCTGGTCGACGGCGTCACCGAGCCCGACCCGGAGACCTTCCGCACCATGCTCGCCCAGGTGGAGCGGTTGGGCCGCCTGGTCAAGCAGCTCCTCGACCTGTCGCGGCTCGAGTCGGGCGCGGTGCCCCTCGACCGCACCGCATTCCGGGTGGAGCCCCTCCTCGCCCACGCGGTCCGCGAGCAGCAGCTGCACGCCCCCGAGATCGCGGTGTCGGTGTCGGTCGACTCTCCGGACCTCACCGCCGACGGCGATCCCGAGCGCGTGCACCAGGTGGTGGCCAACCTGCTCGAGAACGCGGTGCGCCACACGCCGCGCGGCGGCACGGTCGAGGTGCGCGCCCGTCGCCGCCCCGACGGCGTCACCATCGAGGTGCTCGACGAGGGCCCCGGCATCGCCGAGGCCGACGAGGCACGCATCTTCGAGCGGTTCTACCGGGCCGACGCGGCCCGGGCCTCACGCGATGGGGGTGCCGGACTCGGCCTCGCCATCGCGCAGTGGATCGTCGACCTCCACGGCGGCGACATCCATCCGGAGAAGCGGGAGCCGCACGGTTGTCGCATGGTCGTCACCCTTCCGCACAACTGACCCCCCCACCCAGAGGAGACACCGATGTCGCTCGCAACCATCGACGAAGCTCTCAAGCGCATCCGGCGCGGCGAGATGGTGCTCGTCGTCGACGACGAAGACCGCGAGAACGAGGGCGACCTGACCATGGCGGCCTGCTGGGTGACGCCCGACGCCATCAACTTCATGCTCCGCTGGGCACGCGGGCTGGTGTGCATGCCGTGCGACTCGGGCCGCCTCGACGAGCTCGACATGTGGCCGATGGTCCCGTCCGACCGCGCCGGGAACGACACCGCCTTCACCGTGTCGATCGACCATGTCACCGCCGGCAGCGGCATCGGCGCCGGCGACCGCGCCACCACCATCCGCCGGATCCTCGACCCCGGCGCCCGGCCGTCCGACTTCCAGCGGCCCGGTCACGTGTTCCCCCTACGCGCCCGCCCGGGTGGCGTCCTCGAGCGTCGCGGCCACACCGAGGCCGCGGTCGACCTCGCCCGCCTGGCCGGGCTCCCGCCGGTCGCCACGATCTGCGAGGTGCTCTGCGAAGACGGCTCGCCGGCGCGCATCCCGTACCTCGAGCGCTTCGCCGAGGACCATCGCATCGCGATGGTGGCCGTCGACCAGGTGGTGGAGCATCGCCTCGCCCACGACGACACCGCCTCCCACGGCCTGGTGGCACCGCTCCTCCTGTAGTCGTCTGTCTGGGGCCCCTGGGGCCAGCGGGGTCCCCGGGCTCGGTGCAGGACGGGACAGGGCCGCCGGTAGAGTCTCGGCCCGTGCCCAACTCACGCGTGACGCGTCGCTCGAGGCGGTGGGCGCTCGCCGCGACCCTCACGCTGGTGCTGGCGGTGGCCGCCGCCGCGTGCATGCCCCCGCCGCCGCCACCCCCGCAACCGGTGTCGCCGATGACCGTCGGGGTCAAGCATCCCGTCGGCGTGCTCCCGACGACCTTCGTCGACGGCTCCCGCCCGACCGCGGCGTTCGGCGCGTACCCCGGGTCACCCGAGCGGCGGCTGCCGACGACGATCTGGTACCCGTCCGACGGCGGCGGGCCGTACCCGCTCGTGGTGTTCGCCCACGGCTTCGCAGCGACGCCGGCGTCCTACAGCACGCTCCTGTCCCGCATCGCCGCCGCCGGCTACGTGGTCGCGGCGCCCACGTACCCGCTGCTCAGCGGGCAGCCCGCGGGGCCGACGGAGAACCTGGACTGGGATCAGCTGTACGCCGACACCTGGTTCGTCACCACGCAGGTGCTCGACCTCTCGCAGTCGGGCGGCGCGACCCTGGGCGGGATGATCGACCCCGACCGCATCGCAGTCGCCGGCCACTCCGACGGCGCGGTCATCGCGTTCGGTGACGGCTACCAGCCGTTCCGGCTCGACCCGCGGGTGCGCGCGGTCGTCGCCTACGCCGCCGACCTGGGATCGCTCGGCCGGTACCAGGCCAACGGGCGACCGATCCTGCACGTGCTGAGCGACCAGGACGAGCACAACCCGTACGGCCAGGGAATCAGCTGGGATCGCTCGGTGCTCCAGGAGCCGAAGGCGCTGCTGTCGTTGTGGAACGCGTCGCACGGACCGCCGTTCACGGATCCGGCCGATCCGCACTTCGACCTCCTGACCCGCGTGACCGTCGACTTCCTCGACAGCGAGCTCAAGGGCCACCCGGAGACGATGTACTTCGCCGCGCTCGACGTGGCGGAGCACGCCAACCTCGCGGCCCTCGATTGAGGGCTCAGGCGTCGTCGTCCCGTTCCTCGGGTGGCGGCAGGTAGACCACCGCCCGCGACCGCTCGGGATGCTCGGGGTCGAGCACGAGGTCGATGTGATCGAGCCGGGGCTCGGCTGCCTCGCTCACGATCGCGGGCTCCTCCTTCTCCGGCCGGCCCTCCAGCGCGTCGCGCACGCCGAGCAGGCCCGCCGCGATCACCGAGCCCGCGGCGCCGCGCCGGAACCGGTCGATCGGGCGTTCCCAAGCCTCGGCCGGACCCGCCGCGTCGGTCGTTCCCGCCTCATCGGGCTCCTGGGCCCGGTCCTGCTCGTCGGGCCCCGGCTCGGCGTCGTCGTCCACGGGTCCACGTTAGGACCACCGCCGCGTAGCTTCGCCGGGTGGAGGACGAGCGGCCGGCGCGCCTGGACACGATCGGCGTCCTGGTCGTCGCGGCGGTCGTCGGCCTCGTGCTCGTGAGCCTCGGTCCCGAGCGGGACCCGGCGACCCTCGCAACGACCGCGCCGAGTGGCGCCACCGTCGCCCCGACCTCCACCAGCACCGCACCGGTCACGACCGGGGGCGGCGCGCCGACGGTCACGACCCTCGCCACCACTACGCCGCCGACGACCGCCGCGACCACCGACCCCGGCGCGCTCCCCCAGACCGACGACCGCCCGGCGGCGAGCGGCGCGACGTTCACCGCCGGCGTGCAGGGCTTGTGGCAGGCGGTGCAGCAGGACCGGCCCGAGCTGGCGATGCCGTTCTTCTTCCCCAAGGCCGCGTACCTCCAGGTGAAGGCGATCTCGGATCCGGCCACCGACTACGAGCAACGCCTCATCGCCAACTACGAGGAGGACATCCACACGTTGCACGCGCAGCTCGGCGCCGACGCCGCCGGCGCGCAGTTCGGGAGCATCGAGGTCCCCGATGCACAAGCGGTGTCGGTGCAGCCGGGCGAGGAGTCGAACCGGTTGTCCTATTGGCGGGTCTACGGCACCACGCTGCACTACACCGAGGACGGGCAGGCGCGCTCGTTCCCGGTGACGTCGCTGATCTCGTGGCGGGGCCAGTGGTACGTGGTGCACCTCGGCGAGATCCGCTGACCTCGGTCCGCGCGAGGACGTGTCGCGGTCACACGCGCACGGACCGCGCCGAACTCGTACTGCAGCGCCTCGTCGACCGCGCGGTACCCGATCGCGCGGTAGATCGAGTTGGACGTGGCGTTCTGGAGATCGGTGTAGAGGATGCACCGGTCGCCGGCGGCACGCACCCTGCGCGACACCGCGGCGACGAGCGCGGATCCGTAACCACGCGCCCGTCTGGCCGGCGGGGTGTAGACGGGGCCGACGCGGACCACGGCCTCGACCGGTTGGCGGACGCCGGCGACGGCGACGGGGCCGCCGTCGTCCCAGAGCCACAGGTGCCGGGCCGCGGTACGGCGCTCGACGTCGACCGCAGGATCGCCGACTGTGCCCGCGCCGGTTTCGCTCGCGAAGGCCCGGAACCATGCCGCGAGCAGCTCCTGGTCCGTCACCGTCGCGGGCCGCATCCGACCGGCGACGGCCGCCGGCCCCACCACGTCGTCGACCTCGTAGATCCGCTGGCCCTGGACCGGCCGGGCGGCGCAGCGGGCGCGCTCGCTCCAGGAGCCGGCGAAGCGCGCCGCGGTCGCGGCCTGGCCGTTGACGCCCGGCAGCTCCACGCCCTGCCCGACGATCGCATCGACTGCTGCGTGCACGGCGTCGTCCGGCATCGGGGTGATCGTCGCCTGGAAGTGGGCGGGCGCCTGCAGCACGATCCCGGCCACCTCGCCGTTGATCCGTGCGAGCCAGTACCGGCCCGGTTCCGGGTGGGTCACATGCGCGTGGAGCACGGAGAGCACGAGGTTGTGCCGCACCGGATCGCGACGCAAGAACTCGCTCGCGTCACGGAGCACCCGATCTGGTGAGCCCGTCGCCGACACGTCCACGTCCATGCGACATGTTGGCCGAGTCGGCGCGCCGACGGCGACCGGTTTCTGTGGCGTCGCCGGGTCGCGGGACGCTTCCGTTCGAGAGGAAGGAAGCACGTCACGACGGGAGAACGGGTTCAGTGCCAAGGGGGTGGCATCCGTCCGGGTCCCGCTGCGGTGTGGTCGGTGTCATGCCCGATTTCCGCGACCATCTCCCGAAGGAGCGAATCCTCGAGACGGCGCGGCAAGCTCGCGACCACTTCGCGAGGCCCGGTCAATCCGCCTATCGCACGGCTCGATGGCCCGAGAGGTCAGTTCGAGACGAACGAGTCGGGCAACAGGCCGATGGCCAGGCCCACGAGCATGGCGGCAACGGCGCCCAGGATCACCCAGCGACCCCGCCGCTCACCCCGCCACCACGCGTACCCACCCAGCGCCACGCCGACCGGCCCGAAGAACAGCGGCAGGACGAAGACCGCCCAGCCCGCGGCCACCACACCCCAGATCGCCGCCGCCTGACCGGGTCGGAGACGGGAGGCCGGCTGCGAGCTTCCGGCGTCGGAGGTCATGCCGTCACCCTATGGCCCGGGGTCCTCGCCGATCTCGCGCAGGGCGGCGGCAATCGCGCTGCGAAGGCGGCGGGCGGTCGCCGGCGCCAGGTGCGCGACCAGGCCGAGGCCGGCGGCGCCCACCTCCTCCATGGTGAGCACGACGCGCGGCTCGCCCATCCCGCAGGCGTCGCAGTCGTCGCTGAGCGCCACTGCCCACGACACCGGCGGTCGCTCGTCGTCGTCGGCCGGGTGGTCGTCGGTGGCGTCGTCGATCGAACGTCGCATGCGGGTCTCCCGTCTCGGCCGGCGATCGACACGGTATACATGCCTCCCGAACCGACGAGGGCGACGGGTTGCCGTGCACCGGATCGTGTCGTGCCGCTCCTCTATCGCGCTCGTCGGCGCTGTACGGCACCATCGGCGTCGTGTTCGCGCTCTTGGCCTGGCCGCTCGTGCTCGGTCGTCTCGTGGTTCGTGACCGTGCTCGCGGTGGTGAAGGTCCCCGCGCTGCCCGACCGTCAGGGTTGAAGGCGGTCGACGCGCCAGCCGTCGCCCTGCGCGCGCGTGTAGCGCAGGCGGTCGTGCAACCGGTCGTCGCGGTGCTGCCAGAACTCGATCTCGGTCGGCACCAGTCGGTACCCGCCCCAGTTGGCGGGGCGGGGCACCTCGCCGTCACCGAAGCGCGCCTCGACGTCGCCCACGGCGGCTTCCAGCGCTTCCCGGCTGACCGCCACCTCGCTCTGCGCCGACGCCCACGCGCTCACCCGGCTCGGGCGGGGACGCGAGTACCAGTACGCGTCGGCCTCGTCGTCGGAGACGCGTTCGACCCCACCCACGGCGCGCACCTGGCGCAGGACCTCGGGCCAGTGGAACGCGATCGCAGCGTGCGGGTTGGCGTCGAGCTCCCGCCCCTTCCGGCTCTCGAAGTTGGTGAAGAAGCAGAACCCGCGCTCGTCGACGCCGCGGAGGAGCACCAGGCGCACCGAGGGGTGACCGTCGGGCGTGCTGCTGGCGACGATCATCGCGTCGGGTTGGAGCTGGCCGTGCTCGACTGCGTCGTCGTACCAACGGGAGAACTGCACGAACGGATCGCGATCGACGTCGGATTCGTGCAACGGGCGCGCTTCGACAGGCACGGGAAGGAGGTTACGGCCCGGGTTATCCTGCGCGCATGCCGTTTCACCACGTTGCCGTGGCGACGCGTGACCTGGACGCGACCTGCCGGTTCTACACCGAGGCGATGGGCTTCCCCCTGGTGAAGGTGGAGGCCGCACCCACGCTCGAGCAGACCGGCTGGGCCCGCCACGTGTTCTTCGACACCGGCGACGGCCAGCTCTTCGCGGTGTGGGACCTGCACGACGACACCATCCCCGACTTCGATCCCGCGCTCAGCCGCGGCCTCGGCCTGCCCACCTGGGTGAACCACATCGCGTTCGCGGCCGCGAGCCTCGACGACCTCGCCGCCCGCCGGGCGCGGCTCCTCGACCACGGCCACGACGTGATCGGGATCGACCACGGGTGGTGCACCTCGATCTACGCCAACGATCCGAACGGGACCCTGGTGGAGTTCTGCTGCACCACGCGAGCGTTCACCGCCGACGACGTCGACGAGGCCCACCGCCTCGTCGCGGCGACGGAGCCGCCGCTCGGTGACACGCCACCGTTCGAGATCTACGAGGCGAAGCCCAGGTAAACCGCTCGAGCCGCCCGTGCGTCGGGTGGGCATGGCCGAACTGTCGGCGGTCGCCGTCGCGCCCCCCGGGCTACCGTCGACCGCGCGCGGCCCTCGACTCCTGGGCGGTCAGGTGGACGACGAACCCATCCGAGCCTTCCTCGACGGCGAGTACGCGCAGGTCGTCGCGACCGTGGCGCTGGTGTGTGGCAGCACCGCGACCGCCGAGGACTCGGTGCAGGAGGCGCTCGCCCGCGCGTGGGAGCGGCTGGACCGGGGCGACGGCATCGACCGCCTCGCGGCGTGGGTCACGACGGTGGCGCTCAACCTGGCCCGCAGCCAGATGCGCCGCTGGCGGTCGGAGCGCCGCGCCCGCGACCGGTTGGGCCCGTTGCGCGACGACCTCTCGGACGCCCCGGCCGCGAGCGGCGACGCCCACGCGGTCCGGGAAGCGCTGCTCGCGCTCCCGCGCCGCCAGCGGGAGGTGACGGTGCTGCGGTACTACCTCGGCCTCGACGTCCGCGAGATCGCCGAGCACCTGGGCATCGCCGAGGGCACGGTGAAGGCGATGCTCTTCCGCGCCCGCCAGTCGCTGGCGGCACTGCTGCACGAACCTCCCGACCCCACCGACGAGCCCGAGGAGGTGCGCGGTGCCCGCGGATGACCTGGGACTCGAACGGGCGCTGCACGACGCCGCCCCGGTCGTCGACACCGCAGGTGTGCTCGACGAGGTCGCGCGCAAGCGCACCCGGCGGCGGCGCACCCACCGCCTGGGCACCGTCGCGGCCGTGCTCGGGATCGTGCTGGTGATCGGCGCGACCGCCGTGCTCGTGGCCCGCCACGATGGCTCGTCGCCCCACGTCGCGGTACCTCCTGCAGGCGTGTCCGCGCGCGTCGTGACCGGCAACCGGGCGGTCGACGCCATGATCGGGCGTGTGCGCACGCCACGGCCGGTGGTGCTCGACGCCCCCACCGGCACGCTGCGTGCACCGCTCTACGTCGGGACCGCGACGGTGTCGGCGGCGAGCGACGACCTCGACGCCAACGGCGTGCCGCGCTCGCGTGTCGTGCGCGTCGACGGGTCACAGGTCGTCGACGTCTCCGACTTCAAGGCGCAGGTGATCTCGATCGCCGAGGGCGAGGGTGCGCGCTGGGCGCTGACCCGCAACCCCCGGGCCACGGAGGGCAGCCTGCCCGACACGTTCCTCAAGCGCATCGGACCGGTCGGCGATCCGGTCTCCCACCAGCTGCCGATCGACGCCGACCCGGTGGGCCCGATCGCGGCGGTCGGCGGTGCGGTGTGGGTGCCGGTGCGCGACGGCGTCGTGCAGTTCGACGCCGCCGACGGTCACCTCGTGCGGCGCCTCGACCTCCCGGCCGCAGCCCGCCGGTGGGTGGCGCTGGCGGGCAAGGGTGCGTACGTGACCGACGGTGGCGCGCTCCGCCGGCTCGACCCCGCGTTGGGGCTCGCCGACCGCATCGACCTCGGCCCCGAGATCATCGGGCTGGCGGCGAGGGACTTCGACGGTCGCGTGCTGCTGCGCAACGAGCAGGGCGGCACCGACCGAGCCCGCGTCGCGGACGCGCTCGCGGGCGACCCGGTGCACGTCGTCGCGACGTTGCCTGCCGGCTTCCACGCCGACGGCCTCGAATCGTCGGCAACGAGGATGTGGGCCACCGGCACCGTCGACGGTGCACCCGCGATCGTGCTGCTCGACGACGCCGGCGTACACGCGACCGTCGTGTTCGACAACGCGCCGCAGGCGACGTTGGTCTGGTCCGCGCCGCACACCGTCACCGCGGTCGCGAACGGCAAACTGTTCGAGCTCCCCGTGCCCTGAGGCAACCGCGGACGTCCCGCGTGCGTCGACCTCACGTCAGACACCGAACGTCGACGACGAGGGGATGCGTCATGCGGAAGCCGTCGGTGATCCTGGTAGCGCTGCTCATGTTCGCGCTCCTCGCGAGTGCGTGCGGCGGAGGCCGCGACGTCTCGATCGACACCAACCGCCGACGCCCCGAGCTCTTGTACCTCGGCAGCCGCACCGCGATCACGGCCATCTCCCCGCGCAGTGGCCACGTCCGGTTCCAGGAGGCCGGCGCGGTCCCGAGTCGTGACTGGTCGGTGCTGTACAGCGCGACCAACGACGGCACCTCCACCACCCTGCGCACGCTGGATCCGACCAATGGCGCCGAGCTCGCGTCGCGCACGATCCCCGGTGTCTTCGCCGTGCGCACAGTCTCGGAGGACGGCGCCGCGGTCGCGTTGAGCCCACCGCCGCCACCGGGCTCCGACACTTACCATCCGGTCCCCAAGGACCCGACCCCGCTCGTGATCGTCCGCCGGGGCACCGGTGAGCCGCAGGTGCTGTCGGTCCCGGGGAACGTGGAGCCCGAGGCGTTCTCGCTCGAAGGTGACGCGCTGTTCGTGATCGACTTCGTGCCCCCGCTCGCGCCCGAGCGCTACCGCGTCGCGCGCCTCGACCTCGGCAGTGGACGGGTCGGCGATGTCCGCAGCAACGAGGAAGAGCTGCAAGAGCCGATGCGCGGCACGGCCCGCGCCCAGGTGATGGCGCCCGACGGTCGCCGTCTCTACACGCTCTACACCCGTGACGCGACCGCCACCGAACCGGCCGAGGCATTCGTGCACGTCCTCGACCTCGAGGAGCAGCGCGCGACCTGCGTGGACCTCCCGGGCGAGTTCGCGGTGAGTCAGCTCGGGGCGTTGGCCGTCTCGCCGTCGGGGACCCGCCTCTACGTCGCGGCTCCCGCATACGGTGCGCTCGCCGAACTCGACACCGGCACGTTGAAGGTGGCGCGCACGGCGATCGGCCCGACCGGATCGATCGGGGCGACGGCCCGCGCCACCGCGTCGGCGACGACGCTGTACGTCGCCGTCGACAATCAGATCACCGCGCTGGCGCTCGGCGATCTCAGGGGCGTCGACTCGTGGACCGCGCCGAACGCGGTGATCGGGCTCAAGCCGTCGACCGACGGCAACGTGCTGTACGTGTCGCTCGCCGACCGCGTGCTCGCGCTCGATCCGCGCACCATGACGACGCGGCGTGAGCTCGACGTGCCCACCACGGACCCGATCGACCACGTGGCCCCCGCGCTGCCGCCGATCCCCGACGACAGCTACGTGAAGTGCGCGTGCTGACGCACCGGGCAGCCGGCCCGGCGGCGCTCGAGGGGGCGCGGAGTAGGGTCCCGAGCGATGGACTTCGCCCTCAGCGCCCGGACGGAGGAGCTGCGGGGCCGGCTCGCGGACTTCGTCGCCGAGCGGGTCGACCCGGCCGAGGCCGTCTACGCGGAGCAGGTCGCGGCCTCGGGTGACCCGCACTTCCATCCGCCGGTGATGGAGGACCTGAAGGCGGAGGCGCGGGCCCGCGGCCTGTGGAACCTGTTCCTGCCCGGGAGCGACCACGGGCCCGGGCTCAGCAACCTCGAGTACGCGCCGCTGTGCGAGCTGATGGGCCAGTCCCCGCTGTCGCAAGAGGCCACGAACTGCTCGGCGCCCGACACCGGCAACATGGAGGCGCTGGTCAAATTCGCGACGCCGCTCCAGGTGGAGCAGTTCCTGCGACCGCTGCTCGACGGCGAGACGCGCTCGTGCTTCGCCATGACCGAGCCGTGGGTGGCGAGCTCCGACGCCACCAACATCACCAGCCGGATCACGCGCGACGGCGACCACTACGTCGTCAACGCCCACAAGTGGTGGACGAGTGGCGCGGCGTCGAGCCGCTGCAGCTTCGCCATCCTCATGGGCGTCTCCGATCCCGATGCCGACCGCCACCGTCGTCACAGCATGGTGATCGTGCCGTTCGACACGCCGGGTGTGTCGGTGGTCCGCTCGCTCCCCGTGTTCGGCCACGACGCGGGCGGTGGGCACTGCGAGACGCTGTTCGAAGACGTCCGGATCCCGAGGGAGTACCTGCTCGGCGAAGAGGGCGGCGGGTTCGCCATCGCACAGGCCCGCCTGGGACCGGGGCGTATCCATCACTGCATGCGCGCCATCGGCATGGCCGAGAAGGCGCTGCGGCTCATGTGCGAGCGCACCCAGCAGCGGGTCGCGTTCGGCAAGCCGATCGCCGATCAGGGCACCATCCAGGCGCAGATCGCGGAGTCGCGGATCGAGATCGAGCAAGCCCGGCTCCTCACCATGAAGGCGGCATGGCTGATGGACACGGTGGGGGCGAAGGGTGCGCGGTTCGAGATCGGCGCCATCAAGGTCGTGGCCGCCCGGCTCGCGACCACGGTCATCGACCGCGCCATCCAGGCGTTCGGCGCGGCGGGCGTGTCCGACGACTGGCCGCTGGCGTCGATGTACACGCACGCGCGCACCCTGCACCTGGTCGACGGCCCCGACGAGGTGCACCTGCAACAGATCTCCCGGCGGGAGCTGCGCGGCTACGAGTCGTTCCGGACCGTATGAGATGCAGCGGAGCCGTGCCCGGAGGGCGGGACGGCGCAGCGGAATCGACCATCGTCAGTATGAGATGCAGCGGAGCCGTGCCCGGAGGGCGGGACGGCGCAGCGGAATCGACCATCGTCAGTAGGAGATGCAGCGGAGCCGTGCCCGGAGGGCGGGACGGCGCAGCGGAATCGACCATCGTCAGTAGGAGATGCAGCGGAGCCGTGCCCGGAGGGCGGGACGGCGCAGCGGAATCGACCATCGTCAGTATGAGATGCAGCGGAGCCGTGCCCGGAGGGCGGGACGGCGCAGCGGAATCGACCATCGTCAGTAGGAGATGCAGCGGAGCCGTGCCCGGAGGGCGGGACGGCGCCGCGGAATCGACCAATGAAGGGGACACATGAAGGTCCGCATCGGGTACGGGATCGGCACGCAGGGGCTGGCCGACGGCGGGGCGCGCTTCGCGGAGCTGATCGACGCGCTGGAGTCGCTCGGGTTCGACTCCATCTGGTGCTCCGAGCGCGCCACCGGGCCGATCCCGGAGCCGATGGTGTCGCTCGCGTTCGCCGCCGGGCGCACGAAGAAGCTGAAGCTGGGGACGAGCGTGCAGGTGCTGCCCGGTCGCAACCCGGTGCTGTTGGCGAAGCAGTGGGCCAGCCTCGACGTGCTGTCCGGCGGCCGGGCCCTCCCCGCGTTCGGCCTCGGCGTCGTCGAGCCCCACGAGCAGCAGGCGTTCGGTGTGACCCGTGAGGAGCGCGCCCCGTGGTTCGACGAGGCGCTGCCGCTGCTGCGCCGGCTCTGGACCGAGGACATCGTCGACCACGACGGGCCCCGCTTCCACTACGAGGGCGTGTCGATCGGCACGCGCCCGGTCCAGCAGCCGCCCGACGTGTGGCTCGGCGGACGGGCGCGACGCGAGCTGCGCCGGGTCGGTGAGCTCGCCGACGGCTGGCTCCCCAGCTTCTGCACGCCCGCGCAGGTCGCCGAGGGACGGGCCGCGGTCGAGGAGGCGGCCGCCGCGGCGGACCGCGAGATCGACGACGAGCACTACGGCGCCATGGTGTTCTACGGGCGCACCGAGGTGCCCGAGCCGTACGCGAGCATGGTCGGGGCGCGCCTTGGCTTCGACCCCGGCGAGGTGATCGCGGTGGGGTTGCCGGCGCTGCGCGATCGGTTGGAGGAGTTCCTCGCGGTCGGCTTCTCCAAGCTGGTGCTGGTGCCGGTGCAGGAGGCGGAGTCGTGGCGGGACGAGGTCGAGGAGCTGGCGGACGGGCTCCTCGACCTGCAGGGCACGCGCTCGTTCACCCGCTGAGCTCGACCGGGCGTGAGCCCGGTGGTCGGGCGGAGTAGACCGGCGCGATGGACGACATCGTGCGGGGACGCCTCCGCGACGCGGCCCAGGCGCCGGCGACGGGTGAGACGACCGAGGTGCTGGTGTCGGCCGGCACCGCGGTGGTCGAGCAGATCCTCAGCGGTCGCCTCGACGCCCCGGTCGAGTACCTCGGCACGGCGGACGAGTGGGTGGTCGTGGTGGCCGGCGGCGCGGAGCTCGAGGTCGCAGGGACGCCGGTCGTGCTGACGCCGGGCGACTGGTTGCTGCTCCGGGCGGGGACGCCGCACCGGCTGACCGCGACCCGGCCGGGGACCAGCTGGATCACGGTGACTGCGCCGGTGGCACCCGCCCGGCCGGCCGCGCCGGGCGGGTGACCTACCGTCCCGACCGGCTCACATGTTCGGGCAGTTCCCCTGCGCGTTCCCGCTCCCCGTACCCCCTTGTGGGGTCGTGGTCGACGAGGACCCGTTCGGCGTCGAGTCGAGCCCGAGCCGGAACCCGAGCTGCTCGAGGAGGAACCCGAGGTGTCGCTCGTCTGCGCGTGAGCAACCATCGTTCCACCGCCGATCAACGCGCCGGTGAGTCCCACCGCGAGTACGCCGGTTCTCATCCATTTCTGCATGTGCATCACCTCCTTCAAACGTCCGAGTGCGTGCGCTCACGCAACACCGCCGGCGCTGAGAGACCTCTGAAACCGTGCAAGAGCCGGGTAAGAATCTCGGGTTCGCAGCGGATGCTCAGCGCGTGCACAGGGTGTGACTGCAACGCTCCACACCGTGTCCGCCGTCCGCTTCCGAGCGCTCGCGCTCGCACTCATACTCGCCGTCACGACCGGCGTGAGCGCGCTCGTCGTGCCGTTCACGCGCGCCGGCGCGGCGACGAACACGGTCATGATCGGCGCGGGGCTGCATGGTCCGCGTGGTCTCGTCGCGACGGTCTACGCGTGGTCACTGAAGAAGATCTCGGCGCTGGCCGTGGACGCGCAAGGCCGCATCTGGGCCGCGACCGCGCAGGCGACCGACAAGAACACCGATGCGATCTACCTCGTGAGCGCGGCGGGTCCGACGCCCCAGAAGGTGGCGACCGATGTGCACACGCCGCTCGGCCTGCTCTGGGTCGGCGACACGCTGTACGTCGCGCAGTCCACTGGTGTGCTCGCGCTGCGCGGGTTCGACGGAAGGCAGTTCACGAGCCGCACCTCGGTCCTCGCGGTGCCCAACGGCACGGGCGAGGTGAACGGCATCGCGCAGGGCGCCGACGGCCGCCTGTACCTCGGCATCTCGGCGCCGTGCGACGACTGCAGCCCGACCGCGACCTGGTCGGCGTCGGTCCTCTCGTTCCTCCCCGACGGCAGCGACGTGCAGGTGGTGGCCGACCACATCCGCGCCGAGGTCGGGCTCACGTTCTGGCCCGGGACCGACGACCTCTTCGTGACCATGAACCAGCGCGACGACCTGCGCGCCAAGACCCCGGGTGACTGGTTGGCGCTGGTGAAGTCCGGGCAGTCGTGGGGGTTTCCGGCGTGCTACGGGCAGGATGCTGCCGCCTGTGACGGGGTACCCGCCCCGATCGCGGTGCTCGGGAA
Organism: uncultured Actinomycetes bacterium; assembly: GCA_963819475.1. GTDB lineage: Bacteria > Actinomycetota > Acidimicrobiia > IMCC26256 > DASPTH01 > DASUAS01. The sequence continues at coordinate 297,759 of CAWFWE010000003.1, read as the reverse complement.
GCACGCGGCCGTCAGCGGCGTGGCGATCGTCACGGGCCAGCTCGGGACGACCGTCGGCACCGGCGCGGTCGTCGCCGAGTGGGTGACCGGCCAGGTGAAGCTGGTGCGGGTGACGCGTTCGGCGTCCGGCTACACCGGCCGGACCACGACCTTCCTCACCGGGTTCGCCAACCCGGTGCCCGTGCTCGTCGACGGGAGCGGCGCCCTCTACGTGGGCGACTGGACCAGCGGTCGGCTCTACCGGATCACCGGCTGACCCGCATCTCCCCCATCTCGTTCCAGTCGTGCTGGTCGACGACCTGGCTCACGATCCGGGGCGTCTCGAGCAGCGCCTGCGGCATCGTGGCGATGGCGGCGGCGAAGTGGTCGCTCTCCACGTGCACGCGTCCGGCGTCGCCGTCACGGAACGCCTCCACGAGCACGAACTCGTTCGGCGCGTCGAGGCTGCGCGACCACTCGAACCACAGGTTGCCGGGCTCGGCGCGCGTCGCCTCGGTGAACGGCGCCACGAGGTCGACCCACCGGTCGACCCACTCCGGCTTCACCAGGAACTTCACGACGATGAAGATCACCGCGCGATCGTACGCGGGAGGATCAGGCGGCGCGGCTCCCGATGCCATGAGCGCCAACGGTGCCGACGACGAGCGCGCGCGCCGCGAACTCGTCGGCGAGGCGCGGCAACGCGCCGAGCGTCGAGTGCCACGACCCGGGATACGAGGTGCAATCGGAGTCGTGGAGCAGCACGGTGCCACCGTCGACGTAGCGGCGGGTGACGTCGGCGACGACCGAGGCGGGCGTGGCCTCGCGCCGCCAGTCGCGACCCCAGGTGGTCCAGAGGACGGTCGTCATCCCGAGCCGTCGCGCGGCGCGCAACGACGCGTACGACGAGATGCCGAACGGAGGGCGGAACCAGCGGGGTTCGACGCCGGTCGCGCCGGTGATGGTCTCGTGTGCGCGCGCGATGTCGTCGGCCGCGTGACGCGGGGTGCGCCGGAGCATGTTCCCGTGGACGTCGCCGTGCACCCCGATCTCGTGCCCGGCGTCGGCGACGGCGCGCGCCAGCCCCGGGTCACGACGCGTCATCTCACCGAGCATGAAGAACGTCGCGTGCCATCCGAGATCGTCGAGCGTGTCGAGGAAATGCGGGGTCGACGCCGCGTCCGGCCCGTCGTCGAAGGTGAGCGCGACGTGACCGCGCCGACCCACTCCCACCAACGCGGGCGTGAAGCGCACGCCTATGGGCGACACGCCCCCCAGTGCGGGCGCGGTGTGGAGGACCGCCAGCGCGCCCGCTCCCGCCAGTCCGGCTGCCCCGACGTACTTCAGCGGGCGACCGAGGTTCAGCGCAGCTCCCCGAGCGGCGCGGCCCGCAGGCCGGAGCGCGCGAACTGCGCCTCGAGGTCGGCGACCGCGATCTCCATGGCCGTGGGGTCGCGGTCGCGACCGTCGAGCACGTAGACCTTGCCCGACTCGAGCCGGGTGGGGAGGCTCTCCGGGCGGACGGTGTGGTTCGCCTGCACCAGCTTCTGCTTCTGGCGGTGCGAGTAGTACTGGTCGAAGGCGTCGAGGCGGCGACCGGGACAGAACTCGCGCGCCGGCTGGCCCGCCTCCTGGGCGATCACCTTGCCGGCCTTCGACACGTCGTTGTGGGCGCGGTTCCAGCGGAGGAACGAGCCCTTCCCCCAGCCGCCGTTGGCGATGTCGACGCCCTGGTCGGCGAGCGTCTCCAGCTGGACCGAGCGGTGCGTCGCGGCGCGGGCGTCGACGACCACCGAGACACCCAGGCTCTGGATCTCGTCCAGCAGCACACCATCGGCGAGCTGCTCGTGGTCGAGGCGGATGCCGACGTACGCCGTGTCGGCGACGTTCTTCGGCGGCTTGGCGACGCCGACACCGATGGCGGACACCGCCTGGGCGCCGAGCGTCAACCCGGCGTACAGCACGAGCACGCTGACCGCCGCGGTCATCGCGGTGCGCCGTCCGCGCGGCGCACGCAGCGCGACGACCCGGCCCTTGCGGTCGACCAGGTGCTCAGTCTGCGCGAGCTCCTCGACGTCGTCGGCGGGATCGGCGACGAACAGAAGGCGCGCGGTGTCGACGAGGACGTCGCGCTCCGGGCCCGGACGGGTGACCTCGCGCAGGATCTCGTGCAGCTCGTCCTCGTCGCGCGCGTAGCAGTTGACCCCGGCGCGGGCCATCATCTCCGCGTTGTCCTTGCCGTGTCCGGCGATCGGCTTGAAGGTGATCACGGGCAACCCGACTGCGAACGCCTCCATGCAGGTGAGCCCACCTGCGTTCTCGACCAGGGCGTCGGACGCGGACATGAGCGCCGGCATCTGGTCGGTCCACCCGATCACGGTGCCGAAGCCCCGCTTCTCGAGCTCGGCGCGGAGCTTGTCGTCGCGCCCGCACACGGTGATGGGGTGGAACTCGCCGCTGCCGCCGATGGCCTCGACGGTGGCGACGACGTCGCCGACGCCCCACGAGCCGGCGACGACGAGCACGGCGCGGTCGTCGGGCGAGAGGCCGAGGTTGCTGCGCACGGCCTCGCGGTCGTACTCCGCCTCCCGGAAGCGCTCGCTCACCAGCGGCCCGCGGGCCCGGGCGTCCTTGCCGCCGCGCGACTCGGCGGCGGCGGCGGAGATCTCGCTCACCGCCAGGTGGCGGTCGATCCCTCGGTGCACCCACAACGAGTGGACCGCGAAGTCGGTGAGGAAGGTGAGCACCGGGACGCGGAGCTGCTTCTTGCGCCGCATACGTCCGAGGACCAGCGAGGCGAGCGGATAGACGGACACGACCGCATCGGGACGGAAGTCCTTGATCGCCCGTTTGAGCTTGCGCCGGGTGAGGCACGTGTCGAGCATCACCGCCGGCGCACGGAGCAGCGGCGCCATCTTGTAGCTGAGCTCGTAGCTCCACGGCGCCATGCGCAGCTGCACCTGGTAGAACCAGCGCAGCACCGGCCCGATGTGGAACGCGACCGCGTCGAGGAAGTCGATGACCTCGACCCGGTGCCCCGACGCCTCGAGTCGCCGGCGGAGCTCCTTGGCCGCGCCGTCGTGACCCGCGCCCATCGACGCGGAGACGATGAGGATGCTCCGGCGCACGAGAGGAGAGACTACCGTCCAGCGGGCATGGCGGCCGTGTTGCTGGCGCTCGGAGCGGCCCTCGCCTACGCCGCGGCGTCGGTCCTGCAACAGCGCGAGGCCGAGCGCGACACCGGTGCCGACGGGCACGGCGCCGTTGGCGGCGGCGTCCGTCTGGTGCTGCGCCTGGCCCGGAGGCCGGTCTGGCTGGCCGGCCTGGCCGCCGACGGCCTCGGCTACGGGCTGCAGGCGCTGGCGCTCGGCGTCGGTGAGCTCCTCGTGGTCCAGCCGGTCATCACCAGCGGCATCCTGTTCGCCCTGCCCCTCGAGCGCGTGGTGGGCGGGGCGACGGCTCGGTCGCGCCGAGTTCGCGTGGGCGTGCATCCTCGCCATCGGCCTCACCGTCTTCCTCATCCTGGCCGGCACCGACGGCGGGCGCGACTTCGCCTCCACCGGCGCGTGGTTGGCGTGTGGCGCGATCGCGACACCGGTGCTGATCGCCTGCATCGTCGTCGCTTCCCGGTCGGTGGGCACGCGGCGCGCGGTGCTGTTCGCGTTCACGGCCGGCGCCTTGTTCGGCCTGACCGCCGCGCTCACGAAGTCGACGGTCGTACTGCTCGACCACCACGGCTTCGGAGCATTGGCGCACTGGGAGCCGTACGCGCTGGCCGTCCTCGGGGCATTGGGGTTCGTCGTGAACCAACGCGCGTTCCAGGCCGGCTCGCTCACCGCGTCCCTGCCGACGTTGACCGTCGTGGAGCCCGTCGTCGCCGCCGTCGTCGGCATCACCATGCTGCACGAGACCGTCCCGACGGAGGGCGTCGTCGAGTGGGTCGCGGTCGTGCTCTCGGTCGTCGCCATGGTCGTCGCCACGGTGGTGCTCTCCCGGTCCGCGGCCCGCTACGACGTCGTGCACGAGCACGAGCTCGCCGACGTCCTGACCCGCACCCGACGGGGGACCTGAGCGAACGCGTCAGGCGCGCGTCCGGCTCAGAGCCCGGGCAGCAGTGGGGGCAGGGAGATCGGCGGCAACGAGATCGGTGGCAACGACACCGGCGGCAACGACACCGGCGGCAACGAGATCGGCGGCAACGAGATCGGCGGGACGGTCAAGGGCGGCAACGACACCGGCGGCGGCGTGATCGGTGGCAACGACACCGGCGGCAGCGTGGTCGTCGGGACGCCGACGCCGGCGAGGCCTCCGCCACCGGGCAGCGTCGTGGTGGTGGACGTGCCGGCCGTGGCGCCCGAGCTCGATCCCGAGCCGGAACCGGACGAGCCCGCGTCGCGATCGGAGCCCGGGCCCGAAGTGCCCGGCGTCGAGCCCGTGGGCGTGCTGCCCGAGGGGCCGTGCCCACCGGTGCCGCCGTCGGTCGGGCCCGCGCCGGAGCCGCCGTCGGGGTTGGGCAGGTCGATGCCGAGGTGCGACGCCACGGAGGCCACGCCGCGTTGGACCGGGTCGGGCAGGGCACCCGCCACGGCCAGACCGCTCATCGCGACGAAGCCGGCGACGAGCACCGCCACGAGGTAGCGCAGGCGGAGGCGGGGGCGGGGGACGAAGGGCACCACGACCGCGCCGCGGTCGTCGCCGGCGGTACCGATCCATCCCGCGTCCATGCGCGCCGCGAGCTCACGGCTCGGGGTGGGCGCCGGGACGGCAGCGTACCGGTCGACGAGGAGCTGGAGCACTTGGGCGTCGTTCATGCGAGGACCTCCTCGCAACGTCGTCGGAGCGACGCGAGTGCGCGATGTTGCAGGGCCTTGACCGCACCCACCCGCTTGTCGAGGATCTGGGCGACCTGTTCGAGGGGCAGGTCGGCGATGACGCGGAGCGCGAGGACAGCGCGCTGATCGGGCGGCAACGACTGGAGCATCGAGTCGGCCCATTCCGAACCGACGTTGGCGAGCGCCTCGCGTTCGACGTCACCTGCGGGGACCGATTCGACCAGCGGCGCGAGCGCGACCGTCTTCGGACGACGCTGACGTCGGCGGGCGTCGTCGACGAGGATCCGGTAGGCGATGGTGAAGAGCCACGAACGGAACTGCATCTCGTCGCCGGAGAACAGCTGCAACCGGTCGAACACCCGGAGGAAGACCTCGCTGGTCAGATCCTCCGGCTCGCCGGAGCCCTGCGCGCGCAGGTAGCCGAACACGCGCCCGGCGTAGCTGTCGTACAGCCAGCGACAGGCCCACGGCGCGCGTTCCAACGCGCCGGCGAGAGCCTCGTGGAACGCGACGGCGACGCCAGGCTCGGGAGTGCGGCGAGAAGCCACACTCCCGAGATCGGCGTCGGTCGTCGGACGCTTGAGATCAGCGCGCACCAGCGTCGGTGCGTTCACTCCGCCAGCCCCGCGCCGACCTCAGCACTCATCCCTTGTACCCCATCCGGTGGAGCGGCAACATCCCGCCGCCGACGGCGGCCAGGCCGAGGCCGGCGTCGGCCTGGACCGTCGGGCTCACGTCGAGGGAGGCCCGCACCGCGGCCGCCGGACGACGTGCCGCCGTCCTGCGTGCCGGTGCAGGTCGCCCGGTCCCGCGCCCGAGCACACCCACGCCGTTGCCACACAGCTGCGCCTGGACGGTCGGGTCCACGGAGACCACCGGCGCAGGTACTGGAGGCGGGGACAAGGCGGGAGTGCCCGGGGGGAGCGGGACCGGGAGCTCCGGTGCCGGGAGCGGGGGGAGCGGCACCGGACGGAGAGGCAGCGAGTCAGGGATCGGGAGGGGGGCAGGAGCGCCAGACCGGTGTCGGCCGAGGCGCTCCCCCCGCTGGCGACGACGCAGCTGGGAACGCCGCGGGGTGCGACCGGTACGAGGTTCGGCTTCGAGCTGACGCAAGGTCGTGCCCTCCTGTCGCGGCAACCCTTCCCGGTGGGTCGGAGTCCGGTCCGAGCGCTCGACCCTGCCAACGCCCTCGCCGCGCCGGGGGATACGGGGTTCGCAGGAAATCTCACGGAGTGCGTCAGGACGACCGCGAAACGTGGGCCCCGCCGGCCGGACTTGCGTCCTAGTTGAGGCCGTCGCGCAGCACCGCGACGATGACCCGCATCGCCAACACCGTGGCGCAGAAGAGCCCGAAGTACCCGAGGACGCGGAAGAGCGAGGTGCGGTCGGAGAACGCCGGCCCGCCGTCGATCGCGAGGAGGCCGACCGACACGAGCCCGATGGCGCCGGAGAGGAACGCGAGGACCACGCGGTTGACGAGTCGCGCGACGACGCGCTCGTCGTGCTCGTCGGAGAAGTGCGTGACCCGTACCCGGAGGCCTTCGCGCTCGAGGTTGCTGAACGCGCGGTCGACGTGGCGCGGGAGGCGCCGGAGCATCGGCACCGTGCGCAGCAGCTCGTCGCGCAGTGCCTGCTGCATGGAGTTGGGATTGATGAGGCTGCGGACCCACTTGGCCGCGATGCTCTCGGCCGCGTCGATCACCGAGTACCCGGGCGCGATGGTGGTGAGGGTCCCCTCCAGCACGATGAGCGCGCGGAAGAACGTGCTCCACTCCGCCGGCATCGTGATGCCGTAGTCGAACATCAACCGCAGCATCGCGTTGAACATCGCGGCATCGGGCTGCGAGCCGGGCGCGAGGTGTTGCGCCATGAACCGCGCCAGCGCGCGTTCGAAGTCGTTGATGTCGACGCCGCGGCGCAGGCTCGCGACCTGCAACACCGCCTGCACGACCGCGTCGGCGTCGCGGCGACTCACCCCGGCCATGAGGTCACGCAACGCGGCCTGCTGCACGGGGTCGAGCCGGCCGGCCGCGCCGAAGTCGATGAGCGCGAGGTGCCCGTCGGCCAGGAGCATCACGTTGCCGGGATGCGGATCGGCGTGGAACACGCCTTCCTGCAACATCTGCTCGAGGAAGGTCTGGAGCAGCGAGTCGGCGAGCTTCACGCGGTCGGCGATGCGGGCCGCGCCCCAGTCGACCTCGCGCACGCTGGTGCCGTCGAGCCACTCCATCACGAGCACGCGCGACGTGCTGAGCTCGTCGTACACGTACGGGACCCGAATGTGCGCGTCGGCGGGCATTGTGGACGCGATGGAGTGTGCGTTGCGCGCCTCGGTCCGGTAGTCGAGCTCCTCGCGCAAGCGCGCCGAGAACTCGTCGACCAGCTCGTCGACCCGGTACTCGCGCCCCCACGTGGTGCGCGACTCGACGACGTGGCCGAGCTCCTCGAGCACCGAGAGATCGACTCGCACCGACTCATCGATCCCCGGCCGTTGGACCTTCACCACGACGGGCGACCCGTCGGGTAGTTGCGCCCGGTACACCTGACCGATGGAGGCAGCGGCAAGGGGGTGCCAGTCGAAGCCCGGGAACACGTCGGGCACCGGCGTGTCGAGCTCCTCCTCGAGCACTTCGGCGATGGCGTCGCGCGGGGCGGGGCGCACGTGGTCCTGGAGGAGCCCGAGCTCGGTCGCGGCCTGTGGCGAGATGAGGTCGGTGCGGGTCGACAACACCTGACCGAGCTTCACGAACATCCCGCCGCACTCCTCCAGCGCCAACCGCAGGCGCCGAACCGGCGGGCGGGCGCCGGCGGCCTCGACATCCTCCTTGCGCCCGAGCCCGAGCGACGGCCCCAGCCCGTTGCGCACCGCGATGCGGGTGATCTCCGCGTACCGCTGGACCCGGCGACCGCGCCGCCGGAGCGATCGGACGGGGTGCGGCACCGACTGCAGGCCGGTCTGGGCCCGGACCAGGACCCCGGGACGGGCCAGGAACTCGAGCCACACCGCGGCCGCCATCGCGCCGAGCAACGAGAAGAGGAAGAGGTTGCGACTGAAGCCGTCGGACGCGGGATGGGTGTCGGCCGCGATCCACAGCGCTACGACCGCACCGATGACCCACCCGGCGGTTCCGGACACGACGGTCGCCGCGAACGAGCGGCGCACACCGAGCACGCGCCCGATGAGCGCGCTGGCGACGAGCGCGAACGCGAGCGCGGGCACGAGCAACCAGAGCTCGTCACCGAGACGTTCGAAGACCGAGGCAGCGAGCGTGATGGTCATGAGCGACGTCGAGCGGTGGGAGTTACCGCAGCTCCTCCACCGCGAGCTCGTCGTCGGCGTACCGGGCGCGGAGGACCTTCTTGTCGAACTTGCCCACGCTCGTCTTCGGCACCTCGTCGATGAACGTCCACCGCTCCGGCAGCTGCCACTTCGCGATCCGCTCGGCAAGGAACTCGCGCAGCTCCTCGGCGTTCGTCGCCGCGCCCTCGCGCACGACCACGCACGCGAGCGGGCGCTCGTCCCACCGCGCGTCGGGCACCGCGATCACCGCCGCCTCGGCGACCGCCCGATGTGCCATCAGATGGCCTTCGAGCTCCACCGACGAGATCCACTCCCCACCCGACTTGATGACGTCCTTGGAGCGGTCACTGATCTTCAGGTAGCCGTTGGGCGTGACGCTGGCGATGTCGCCGGTGCGCAACCACCCGTCGTCGAACTTCTCGGGCGCGGGGTCGCCGAAGTAGGACGCGGTGATCCACGAGCCGCGCACCTCGATCTCACCGACCGCCTCGCCGTCCCACGGCAGCACTGCGCCGTCGTCGCCGACGATGCGGAGCTCCACGCCGGGCAGCGGGCGTCCGGTGAAGGCTCGCCAGTCCATCTCCTCGGGCGTGCCGGGCTCGACGCCGCGGGGCGGGATCGACACCGCGGCCACCGGGCTGGTCTCGGTCATCCCCCAGGCCTGCAGCACGCGGATGCCGAAGCGCTCCTGGAACGCCTCCATCAGCGCGCGTGGACGGCGGCACCGCCGCACATGATCCGTTCGAGGGACGAGAAGTCGACGTCGTGGCTGTCCGAGTAGCGGAGGAGGTCGGCCCAGATGGTGGGCACCGCGCACGTGCAGGTGGGACGCTCGGTGGCGATGAACGTGGCGAGCGGCTCGGCCTGCAGGTAGCGGCCGGGCATCAGCACGTCGGCGCCGGCCATCCACGCCGCGTACGGCGCGCCCCACGCGTTGGCGTGGAACATCGGGACGATCGGCAGCACGCGGTCGTTCCACGTGTAGGGCACCCCGGTGCCGGTCTGGATGCCGATGGTGTGGATGAACGTCGACCGGTGCGAGTAGACGACACCCTTCGGGTTCCCGGTGGTGCCGCTCGTGTAGCACATCGCCGCGGCGGCGCGTTCCTCGACCTCCGGGTACTCGAGGCCATCGACGTCGGCGCGGTCGAGGACCTCCTCGTAGCGGAGGAACTCGGCGGCGGGGGCCGCGGCCTCGAGCTCGCCGTAGTCGCCGTCGCCGACGACGACGTAGCGCTCGACCGTCTTCAGGTCGGCGGCCACCCGGGCGAGCAGGGGCACCAGGTTGTCGTCGACCAGCACGAGCCGGTCACCGGCGTGGTTCACGATGTAGGTGAGCTGCTCGGGGAACAGCCGGATGTTGAGGGTGTGCAGCACCGCGCCGATCAGGGGCACCGCGAAGTACGCCTCGAGGTGCTGCTGGGTGTTCCACATGAAGGTGCCGACGCGGTCGCCCGACTCGATGCCGAGCTCACCGAGTGCCGCCGCGAGCCGGTCCACCCGGGCGCTGACGTCGGCGAACGAGGCGTGCCGGCTGGCCGCGCCCTCGAAGGTGACCACCTCGCTGTCGCCGTGGAGCGCGCGTCCGTGACGGAAGATCATGCCGACGTTGAGCGGGAGGTCCTGCATCGTCGACTGCATCATCGTGCCGTTCTCCCCCGTCGCGCGACGTGACCGACCGGAGCGTACTCGGACGCCTCCCGCCCGGTCTCGGGCGCTCAACCCCCGTAGTTCATCCTCGTGTCCCCCATCAATATTGGTCGGACACCCGCAATCGGACGAAGGCTCAACCCCCGTAGTTCATGCGGGTGTCCCCCATGGAGAGGACGGGGGTGTCCTCGTCGAGCTGGAACGCGCAGTCGACGATCTCGCCGAGGAAGAGCGTGTGCCCGCCGAGCTCGACCGCCTGCCGGACCTCACAGTCGAGGTACGCGACCGCCTGGTCGAGGATCGGCGCGCCGGTGGCGCCGTCATGGAAGGGAAAGTCGTTGAGCGTGCCCGCCTCGAGGTCGACCTCGACGGGCTTCGTGAACTTGCGCACGATCGCCCGGTCCTCCTGGGCGACGAGGTTCACGGAGAAGACACCGCCGTCGGCGACCAGCTCGTGGGTGAACGCCTCCCGCTCCACGCTCACGCCCACGAGCTTGGGGTCGAACGAGAGCTGCGTGACCCAGTTGATGGTCATGCCGTTGCGACGCTCGCCCGCCCTCGAGCCGAGCACGTAGAGCCCGCTCGGCATCTTCCAGAGCACGCGGCGGCGGAGCTTGTCGTACTCCTCCGGGTCGCGACCGGCGGGCACGGGTCCGACGATTCCCTGCTGTGTGGGCATCCGGCGAGGCTAGGCGGCGACCACTCGGCGACGTCAGGTCGACGCGCGCAGCGCCGCCGCGAGGTCGGCCTCGCGCGCCAGGCCCACGGGGAGTGGGAGGTCGAGCGCCGCCCACACCGCCGCCTTGGCCGCCCGCACCGCCGCGGTCGGGCGCGCCGCCAGCTGGTCGGCGCGCGCATCGGTGTGGGGCCGCAGTTCGGCACGTGGCACCACCTCGTCGACGAACCCGCGTCGAAGCGCGGTGGATGCAGGCACCCGTTCACCGGTGATCACGGCCGCGAGTGCCGCGCTCGCCCCCACCACACGCGGCAGCGTCTGGCTCGCGCCGCCGGCCGGCAGCATGCCGACCCGCGCCTCGGGCAGCGCCACGACGCAGTCGTCGGCCACGATGCGGACGTCGCACTGGAGCGCGAGCTCGAACCCGAAGCCCACCGCGTTGCCCTGCATCGACGCGATCATGGGCACCGGCACCGCGCGCAGGAGCCCCCACACGTCGCGCGCCCAGCGCGCGTCGCGCATGGCGAACAGTGACGGCGCGGTGCCGAACTCCGCGAGGTCGGCGCCGGCCGAGAAGTGGTCACCCGTCGCCCGGAACACCACGACCCGCACCGCGGGATCGGCCAGGAGGGCGGTGAGCACCTCGCACAAGGCGTCGCGGGTCGCGACGTCGTAGATGTTGATCGGCGGGTGGTCGAACACGATCTCGGTGATCGCGTCGCGCCGCGCCACGACGAGCCGGTCCTCACTCATCGGACCGCACCCGTGCCAACAGGTGCCCCACCGCGCCCTCCAACGAGATGCGAGCGCGGTCGCCCGGCGCACGTGCCGTCAACAGCTCGACCGAGACGAGCGCGCCCACCATCCCCGCCACCGGGTCGGCGACCGACGAGCGGGCGAGGCGGGGTGGGTCGTGGCGGGCGGCCCAGCCACCGCGCGCCTCCGCCGCCGGTCCGTACCCCGGCCGGTCGTCGTCGACGAACGCCGCCACCCGGAGGACCGACAGCGCGGGGAACGCGTCGGCGAGGGCGTGGACGCCGAGGTCGGCGTTGCCGAGCACGCGCGTGGCGGATGGCCGTCGACCAGGAGGTCGGCGTCGGTGAGCGCGCCGCGCAGCCGGTCTCGGTCGGGGCCCCGCCCGAGATCCACCGCAATCCGTTCCTGGCCGCGTGCCAGGCGATCGCGGAGCGGGAAGGGATCGGGACGCTGCGGGTGCTCCGCCCGCACCACCCTCGCACCGAGGTCGGCGAGGATCCGCCCGACGAGCGGCGCCGCCCACGCGGTGCCGAGCACCACGACGTGGGCGCCGGCCAGCGAGGTGCCCCCGACCGTTGGGACGGGATCGGCGGCCGCCGGCGCCGTCCGCACCGCGGCGGCGGGCAGCAACCACGCGGCGGCTTCGGCGTCGACCGCGTCGGCGGTGAGCCCGGTGAGGTCCGGGAGCGCCCGGTCCGCGGTCGGGACCGGCGCGCCCAACGTCACCGCCATGTCCGCGAACAGCGACCACGCGGTCGGCGGGCCGGGGTGGACCCAGCCGTCCGCGGTGCGGAGCAACGGTGCCCGTCCGGGCCACGCGTCGCCGCGGCGGCTGCGCTCCCACAGGTCGGCACCCGGCCGGGCCTCGGGCGGAAGCGCCCGGCCGAGCCGGTCGGCGAGCGCCTCGACCGCGCGCAGTGCGCTGGCCACGCCGGTACGCGCGGTGCACCCCGCCGCGGTCACGAGCCCGTGAAGCGCGGCGGCCGCTTCTCGAAGAACGCGGCGATGCCCTCGGCGCGGTCGGTCGTGGTCGAGATGAGCAGGTTGAGGTCGGACTCGAGCCGCAGCGCGTCGGCGAGCGTGAGGTCACGGCCGCGTTGCACCGCATCGCGAGCGGCGGCCTGCGCGCGCGGCGCACCGGCGGCCAGCTTCCCGGCGAGCGCCTCGGCGTGCGCGACCGGGTCGTCGCTCAGCACCGCCAGCCCGCTCCGCTCCAGCACCACTGCGTCGACCGGGTCACCGACGACGAGCATCCGCAGCGCCAGCGCCACTCCCCCCGCGCGTGAGCCGTTGCGTCCCGCCCCAGCACGGCAGCTCGCCCACGCCGACCTCGGGGAACGCCATCGACGCGTCGGATCCCACAACGCGCAGGTCGGCGGCGAGCAGCAGCTCGGCGCCGGCACCGACCGCGGGACCGTTCCATACTGCAACCGTCGGTGCGGGGAACGCGGCCAGCAGCGCCGCGGGGTCGCGCAGGCCGGTGGGGGTCGGGACCCGCGGCTCCTGGGCCCCGACGCCGTCCGGCGCGCGCAGGAGCAGCGCGCGCGGCGGATCGTCGGTGAGGTCGTCGAGCGCCGCGAGCAGCCGGGCGCAGGGCGCACGGCCGACGTCGGCGAGCGGTCCGGGCGCGAGGTCGATCGCGGCGACGCCGGTGATGTGCCGCCTCCGCTCAGCCGCCGACGCGCGCCAGGGCGTCGACCTCGGCACGCTCCTCCGGCGTCAGGCTCCAGGCGGTGGTCGCGGCGGCGTTGGCGCGCACCTGCTCGGGCGAGGTGGCGCCCGCGATCACGCTGCCGACGCTCGGCACCCCCGCCAACCACGACAGCGCGAGCTCGGGCAGCGTGTGGCCGTGGGCGACCGCGTACTCCTCGAGCTGCTCGACGACGTCGAGCTTCTCGTCGCTGGCGAACTGGTCGGCCATCGGGCCCCACGCTGCGAGGCGCGATCCCTCGGGATGGCTCTGACCCTTCCGGTACTTCCCGGTGAGCACGCCGCTGGCCAGCGGGAAGTACGGCATCAGCACGACATCGAGGCGCTCGCACATCGGGAGGACGTCGTCCTCGACCGAGCGGTCGAGGAGGCTGAAGTCGTTCTGCGCGTTCACGAAGCGGGGGACGCCCAGCTCCGCGGCGACCGCCTCGGCTTCCTCGAGCTGCGCGCCCGAGAAGTTCGAGCAGCCGATCTCCCGCACCTTGCCCGCGGCCACGAGCTTGGCGAACGCCGACAGCGTCTCGCCGATGGGCGTCGTGGGGTCGGGCTGGTGCAACAGGTAGAGGTCGATGTAGTCGGTGCCGAGGCGGGCGAGGCTCTCGTCGCACACACGCACGACGCGCTCTTCGCTGGCGGCGCGCTCACCCTCCGGCACGCCCATCCCGACCTTCGTGGTGATGATGGCGTCGCCGCGACGGCTCCCGAGGGCGCGGCCGAGGAACTCCTCCGAGCGTCCCTTCCCGTAGATGTCGGCGGTGTCGAAGTGGTTGACACCGGCGCCGAGCGCGGCATCGACGACCGCGTTCGACGCCGCTTCGTCGATGCGCATCCCGAAGTTGTTGCACCCGAGGCCGGCGACCGACACCTCGAGACTGCCCACGCTGCGGGTTTCCATCGCATCCACCTCTGTCATGTCGTCGTGCGGGGAGCCCACGCTACCGCCGATCTCCGACCGGGCCCCGGGGACCGACAGGTACCGTCGGCGACGGTGGAGCTCTCCAGCGCGTTCGCCCCGTTCCGGCACCGGCGCTTCGCGCTGCTGTGGGCGGGCGCGTTCGTGTCGAACATCGGCACCTGGATGGAGACGGTCGGCGTCGGGATCCTGGTGACGTCGTCGACCGGCCAGGCCGGGTGGGCGGGGCTCGTCGCCGCCGCGGGGTTCCTGCCCACCGCGCTGCTCGCCCCGCTCGGCGGCGCCCTCGCCGACCGGCTTCCGCGGCGCACCCTGCTGCTCACCACGACGTCGGTGCAGATCCTCTTCGCCGGGCTGCTCACCCTGGCCGCGAGCCTCGGCGATCCGAGCCCGGGGCTGGTCACGCTCATCGTGCTCGGCGCGGGGTGCGCCAACGCCATCGGCTTCCCCGCCTACCAGGCGATGCTGCCCGACCTGGTCCCGCGCGAGGACGTGCCGGGTGCGGTGGCGCTCTCGTCGGCGCAGTGGAACCTCGGGCGCGTGATCGGCCCCGCCCTCGCCGGGCTCGTGATCGGCCTCGGCGGCTACGAGCTCGCCTTCGCGATCAACACCCTCAGCTTCTTCGCCGTGTTCGCCGTGGTGGCCTCCTTCCACCTCCCGCCGCCGATGTCGAGCCGAGAGGCCTCGATCGTCCAGTCGATCCGAGAGGGCGCCCGGTTCGTACGCGGCGATCCCGCGCTCCGATTCGTGGTCGGGTGCATGGCGCTCAACTCGCTGCTCGCGGCGCCGTTCATCGCGCTGATCCCGGCGGTGGCGCTGAAGGTGTTCCACGAGGAGAAGCTGGGGACCGCCGCGCTCGTGACCGCGCAGGGCCTCGGGGCGGTGTGCATGGCCCTCAGCCTCGCCACACTGTTCACCCGCTTCGGGATCCGCCGGGTGATGCTCGGCATCCTCGCGACGCTGCCGGTCGCACTGCTGGCGTACGCCGTGGCACCGGCGCTGCCGGTCGCGGTCGTCGCCATCTTCGTCGTCGGCTTCCTCTACCTCGGTTCGCTGTCGAGCTTCACGACGATCGCGCAGCTGCGCGCACCAGCCGCACTGCGGGGCCGGGTGGTGAGCGTGCTGATGATGCTCATCGGCGCGCTCTACCCGATCGGCAGCGTGGTGCAGGGCGCGATCGCAGACGAGGTGGGCCTGCGCGCCACCACCGCGGGCGCCGCCGTCCTGCTCGCGGTCCTGCTGCTGATGTGGCGACTGCTCCGACCGCAGGCCGCCGACGCGTTGGGCGACAGCGTGACGACCGCCATCGCACCGGCGTTCGACGCCGTGCACCCCACGACGGGTGAGCACGTCCGGCTCTCGGATGCACCCGTCGCGCGCCAGTTCCCCCCTGACTGAACCGGCGGACCGGCGCCGACGCCGGCTCTCGGTGTGACCGCGGGAGCAACTGCTCCTAGAATGCCCGCTCATGGAAACCGCGGACGTCGCCTCCACAACGACGACGCCACCGGGCGACGCCATCCGGGTCGAGGAGCTGGCCCGGCGGGCCGAGGTGTCGGTCGACACCATCCGCTTCTACCAGAAGCGCCAGCTGCTGCTGCCGCCCCGGCGCGAGGGCCGCATCGCCTGGTACGGCGCCGACCACGTCGAGCGTCTCCAGCGCATCCGCGAGCTGCAGCGCCAGGGCTTCTCGCTGGCGGTGATCCGGCGCCTGCTCGCCGGTGAGCTCGACGCCGCCGACGTACCCCTCGCGGCCGCGGTGGCGGGCGCGCAGGCGGGCGACGCCGAACTGCTGTCGCTCGACGACCTCGCCACCCGCGTCGGCGTGCCCGCACCCATCCTCGACGCGGTCGCGCGTGAGGGGCTCATCGTCCCCCAGCAGCGCGACGGCATCACCGGCTACACCGAGGCCGACGCCGACGTCCTGCGCGCCGGGCTGCGCCTGCTCGAGGCCGGCTTCCCGCTGCCCGACCTGCTCGCGCTCGCCCGCCGCCACCACGACGCCACCCGCGCGATCGCGGCCGATGCGGTGGAGATGTTCGACACCCACGTCCGGCACCCGATCCAGACCAGCGACCTGAGCGACGCCGAGAAGGCCGAGCGGTTGGTGGCGGCATTCCGCACCCTCCTTCCGACCGTGACGACCCTGGTCGCCAACCACTTCCGCAGCGTCCTGCTCGAGGTCGCGGAGGAGCACCTCGAAGCGGTCGGCGACCCGAGCGAGCTCGCCGCCGCGCGCGAGGAGCCCGGCTGGGAGCATCCCTCGTGAACACGCCCGTGCTCGGACGCGACGGCGTGCTCCCGCAGGGCGACGCCAAGCACGACGCGGTCGAAGGCATGTTCGACCGGCTCGCGCCCCGCTACGACCGCATGAACCGCATCATCTCGTTGGGCCTCGACCGGCGGTGGCGCCAGCACACGGTCGACGCGCTGGGCGTCCCACCCGGCGCCCGGGTGCTCGACCTCGCCTGCGGCACCGGCGACCTCTGCCGCGACCTCGCGGCGCGCGGCTGCGATCCCATCGGGCTCGACTTCTCCGCCGGCATGCTGGCCGCCGCCCACGCCGACGCGCCGCTCGTGCGCGCCGACGGCGCGCGCCTGCCGCTGGCGACCGGCGCGCTCGATGCGGTCTCCTGCGGGTTCGCGTTGCGCAACTTCGTCGACCTCGACGCGGTGTTCGCGGAGTGTGCGCGGGTGCTTCGCGCCGGCGGGCGCTTCGCCGCGCTCGACGCCACGGTGCCGTCGAACCCGGTGATGCGCGCCGGCAACGCGGTCTGGTTCCGTGGCGCGGTGCCACTGCTCGGGCGGGTGCTGGCGCACGACGCCGAGGCGTACCGCTACCTTCCGAAGAGCACCGCCTACCTCCCGCCCGCGCCCGCCCTGGCGGAGCGGCTCGCGACCGCAGGGTTCGACGACGTGCAGCACACCACCTTCACCGGGGGCTCGGTGCTGCTGCTCACGGGAACGCGATCATGACCACCACCCCGACCCCCACGCAGTTGCGCGCGGTCACGCGCGAGGTCGCCCCGGGTGACGACGTGCTCGACGGGTTCGACCCCAATGGCTTCGCCTGGTTGCACCACCGCACTCGTCTCGTCACCTCGGGCGTCGCCGCCCGCATCGCCGCCGACGACGCCGGTGCCGCGCTCGACGCGATCGCGACCGACGACGCCGTCGGCCTGCCCGGCACCGGCGCCCTCGCGGTCGGTGCGCTGCCGTTCGACCCCGACGTGTCCGGCGAGCTGGTGATCCCGGCCCGCATCGCCGGTGCCCTCGACGGGCGGGCATGGGTCACCGAGATCGGACCGTCGCGCCGCGACATCGGTGGCGCGGTCGTTCCGCCGACGCGGTTCACGGTGGCCGCGCCGCGGTCGCGCGACGAGTGGCGGTCGGCCGTCGAGCGCGCGCTGGACGCGATCGCACGCGGCGAGCTCGAGAAGGTGGTCCTCGCCCGCGAGGTGCTGGTCGAGGCGGACACGCCGTTCGACGCCCGCGACATCGTCCGCGGTCTCGTTGCGTCGCAGCCCGGATCGTTCGTGTACGCCAGCGACGGCTTCGTCGGCGCCAGCCCCGAGCTGCTGGTCCGGCGCACCGGTGACGTGGTCGAGTCGCGCCCGGTCGCGGGCACCACCGTCGCCGACAGCGACGAGGCGCTGCTCGCGCTGGCGGCGTCGGTGAAGGACACCCGCGAGCACCGCTTCGTGGTCGACGGCATCGTCGAAGCGCTCGACGCCCGGTGCGCGGCGCTGTCCGTCGCCGGCACGCCCGAGGTGGCGGTGTTCGGCCCGGTGGCGCACCTCGCCACGCCGATACGCGGGCGACTCCACGCCCCGGTGCCCGGAGCGCTCGAGCTGGCGAGGCTGCTGCACCCCACCCCTGCGGTCGGCGGGACGCCCCGCCCGGCCGCGCTCGCCGCCATCCGCGCGCTGGAGGGGTTCGATCGCGGCCGCTACGCCGGCCCGGTCGGCTGGGTCGACGCCCGCGGTGACGGCGAGTGGGCCATCGCCCTACGCGGCGCCGAGCTCGACGGCGCCCGGGCGCGACTCGTCGCCGGCGCCGGCATCGTCGCCGGGTCCGAGCCCGACGCCGAGTGGGCCGAGACCCAGGCGAAGCTGGAGCCGATGCTCCGGGCGCTGATCCGCCCCTGAGCCCGACGCGCGTTCACTGCGCGGTGGCTTTCGATGAGCGAAACTCCCCGCGCAGTGACTCGGCGACCGCGGCCCACACCTCGCGGTGACGGGTCACGTTGTCAGCGCGGTCGGTGCGCACTCGCACCACCCGCACCCCGCCCGCGGTCACCGCGTCCTCGAGCGCGGGCACGAGCCCCTCAGCGGCGTCGACCTCGGTAACGGGGAGCCCATGGACCGTGGCCAGCGCGGCGAGGTCGACCGGTTGGGGCGTGCCGAACAGCGACTCGAAGTGGTCGGGGAGGTCGGCCTGGGGCAGGAACGAAAAGATGCCGCCGCCTCCGTTGTCGATCACGACGAACGAGGCGTCGACGCCGCGCTCGGCCGCACCGAGGAGACCGTTGCTGTCGTGCAGGAAGCAGAGGTCGCCGACCAGCGCGACCGTCGGTGTGCCGTCGGCGGCGGCGGCGATGCCGAGCACGGTGGACACGAAGCCGTCGATGCCGTTGACCCCGCGGTTGGCGTGGAAGGTGACGCCCTCACGTGCGGCGGCGAAGCTCTCGACGTCGCGGACCGGCATGCTCGACGCGACCACGACCGCTGCGCCCGCGGGCGCCGCGGCCACGACATCACGCGCGATCCGCCCTTCGAACGGGTCCGACCAACCGTCGATCAGCGCGTCGAGGGCGGCGCGGGCAGCATCGTCGGCGGTGCGCCACCGCGCCACCCAGTCCTCGTCGACCATCACGTCGACCGCGTCGGCCAGCGCGCCGAGGAGGAGCTCGGCGTCGGCGACCATGCGATCGCTCGCGGCATGCAGGGGGTCGAGCCACGCGCCGTGGGGATCGACCACCACCTGGTCGACGGTCGGGTCGAGCCACTGGAGCGCCACCTTGTTGGTGGTGGGCGCGCCGACGCGCAACACGACGTCGGGACGGTGGGCGCCGGCAAACCCGGGGTCGCGCAGCACCGGGTCGTACGCGTCGACGGTGCCCGGCACGCGGAGGTTCGAGAGCGGGTCGGCGAGCACCGGCCACCCGGCCGCCTCGGCGAAGCGCAGCACGGTCGCGGGCCGGGCGGCGGCGCCCCAACCCGCGACGACGAGGCCCCGGGGCCGGTCGGCCACGAGGTGCGCGAGCGCGTCGAGCATCGCTACCGAGGGTGCCTGCACCCCCGGCGCGTGCGCAGTCCACGGTCGGTCGTCGGATCGGCCGGGCGCGTCGACCAGCTCGTCACCCGATGGCACGAGCGGCTCGCGGAACGGCAGGTCGAGGTGCACGGGGCCTGCAGGAGGCCCGAGGGCCTCGGCCATCGCCCGCGACGCCAGCGCACGCCATTCGGCACCGACGCCGGCTCGATCCGCGGGCAGGTTCGCCTCGTGGAACCAACGCACCGCGGCGCCGTAGAGCTTCACCTGGTCGACGGTCTGCCCCGCGCCGGTGTCGCGCAGCTCGGGCGGCCGGTCGGCAGTGCACACGATCATCGGGACCCGCCCGTGGTGCGCCTCGAGCACCGCCGGGTGGAAGTTGGCGGCGGCGGTGCCGGAGGTGCACAGGAGCGGTGCCGGGCGACCGGTCGCGGCGGCGAGGCCGAGGGCGAAGAACGACGCCGACCGCTCGTCGAGCAGCACGTGCACGCGGATGCGCTCGTCGCCCGCGAGCGCCAGCGCGAGCGGTGCGGACCGCGACCCGGGCGCGAGGCACGCGTCGGCGACACCGTGACGCACCCACTCGTCGACGAGCGTGCGGGCGAAGGCGGTGGTGGCGTCGCGGGTCATGGGAGGATGCCTCCGTGAGGGCCGAGTTCGTGTTCGTGCACGGGTTCACGCAGACCGAGGCGTCGTGGGCTCCGGTCATGGAGTTGCTGTCCACCGACACCCAGTCGGTCGCGGTCCCGGTGGCCGACGACTTCACCGCGACGGCCGCTGCGCTCGACGTGGGGCCCGCCACCTACGTCGGCTACTCGCAGGGCGGTCGATTGTGCCTGCACCTCGCGCTCGCCCGACCCGAGGTGGTGCACCGACTCGTACTGGTGAGCGCGTCGCCGGGCATCGCCGACGAGGCGGAGCGCACGGCACGTCGCGAGGCCGACGAACGCCTCGCGTGGGAGATCGAGCGGGACGGGGTCGACGCGTTCCTCGAGCGCTGGCTCGCGCAACCGTTGTTCGCGACACTGCCGCGCGAACGCTCGGGCATCGACGAGCGGCGGGCCCGGAACACCGTCGAGCGGTTGACGTACCAGCTGCGCGTCCTGGGGCAGGGCGTGCAACCGTCGAACTGGGAACGGCTGGGCGAGCTGCGGATGCCGGTGCTCCTGATCGTGGGCGAGCGGGACACCAAGTACGGCGAGATCGCCCAGCGGATGGCGGACGCGATCCCTCAGGCGCGGGTGGAGGTGGTCCCGGGCGTGGGCCACGCGTGCCACCTCGAGCAGCCGGAGATGGTCGCTCACCTGCTGTCGTCCCGGTAGCACGCGAGGAGATCGTCGTCGGGGACGACCGGGCGCACCGGCAGCGCGCCGTCGACCGGGACCAGCGAATGGTGCGTCACGTCGCCGGCGATGCCGTCGAGAGTGGCCAGCCCGCACGCGTAGGGCAGCTCCGAGAGGGCGGCGGCGAGCGCCACCCCCGCGGCAATCCCGACCGAGGTCTCCATCATCGAGCTCACCACTGCGGGGACCCCCGCAGCGTCGGCGACGTCGAGCGCGGCGCGCGCCCCACCGAGCGGCTGCTGCTTGAGCACGATCACATCGGCAGCCCCGAGCACCTTCAGTCGGCGCGCGTCTTCGAGCGTGCGGACGCATTCGTCGGCTGCCACCGGCACCGCGACCCGTCGCCGCACGCGCGCGAGGTCGTCGAGCGTCGCGACCGGCTGCTCGACGTACTCGAGATCGTGGCGGGCGAGGCGCGTGATCATCGTCACCGCGGTGTCGACGTCCCACGCGCCGTTGGCGTCGACGCGCACCCTGACATCCGGTCCCACCGCGTTGCGCACCGCGGCGACGAGCGCGAGCCCGGACGCGTCGCGCACCTTCACCTTCACCGCCGGGTAGGTGCGGAGCTCCTGCACCGAGAAGGGCCCGTCGACCAGCGCGTTCACCGGCACGTGGTCGCGCACCGTGGGTGGCGAGCCGGTGGTCGCGGCCTCCTCCGCAGCCTGCCGACACCGCTCGGGATCGCTCGGGTAGCCGGGCAACGGCGAGCACTCGCCCCAGCCGGCCGGGCCCCGGAGCAGGGTGACCAAGCGGTCGCCGATCCGCAGGCGGTGCTCGCTCAGGACAGGCACAGGCCGACGCTCACCAGCACCGCGAGGACGACTTCCAGCTTCGACGTCTGCACCAGCGCCGACACCAACGACGGCGGATCGGTGCGGGTGAGGACGGTGCGCACCGGCGCCACCGCGAGCGGCAGCGCGAGCAGCCCGAGCAGCGCCCACGGTTGCGTGATGCCGATGGCGACGACGGCGAGGAAGGAGCCGACGTAGCACGCGACGAACAGGCGCCGCGCGGCCGTCGCCCCGACCCGCACCGCGAGGGTTCGCTTCCCGGCGACCGCGTCGGTCGGGATGTCGCGCACGTTGTTGGCCACGAGGATGGCGCACGCCAGCAGCCCGACGACGAGCGAGCCCCACCACGCCGCGCCGGGCACGTATTCGACCTGCACGTACGCGGAACCAACCGTCGCCACGAACCCGAAGAACACGAGCACCATCACCTCGCCCAGGCCGAGGTACCCGTACGGCTTGGGCCCGCCGGTGTACAGCCACGCGGCGGCGATGGCGGCCACGCCCACCAGCAGCAGCCACGGGTCGACCACCAGCGAGAGCACCAGGCCCGCGACCGCGGCCACGCCGAACGAGAGGAGCGCCGCCCGCTTCACCGCACCGGGCGCCGCCAGCCCGGTCGCGGTCAGGCGCACCGGGCCCTTGCGCTCCTTGTCGGTGCCGCGCACACCATCGGAGTAGTCGTTGGCGTAGTTGACGCCCACCTGCAGCGCCAGCGCCACGACCATCGCCAGCGCGGCGCGCCCCCAGCGCACGCCGTCGGCGTCGGCCACCGCCGCCGACGTCCCCACGAGCACCGGCGCCACCGCCGCGCCCAACGTGCGCGGCCGTGCTCCCTGCACCCACAGCGACGCCGACGTCATGCCGGCGAGCGAACGGCTGCGCCGCAGGCATCCCGCGGCGCAGCGAGCGAGCCCATGGTCAAGGCCGCTTCGGGAACTGGTCGAAGTCGGGCTTGCGCTTCTCGAGGTACGCGCGCTTGCCCTCCTGCGCCTCCTCGCCCATGTAGTAGAGGAGCGTCGCGTCACCGGCGAGCTGCTGGATGCCGGCGAGCCCGTCGTCCGCCGCGTTGCACGACGCCTTGATCATGCGCAGCGCGAGCGGGCTGTGCTCCAGCATCTGCCGGCACCACGCCACCGTCTCCTCCTCGAGCTCCTCGAGCGCCACCACGGTGTTCACCAGTCCCATGTCGAACGCCTCCTGCGCGTCGTACTGCCGGCACAGGAACCAGATCTCGCGCGCCTTCTTCTGTCCCACCGACCGCGCCAGCAACCCCGACCCGTACCCACCGTCGAACGAGCCGACGCGCGGACCGGTCTGGCCGAAGCGTGCGTTGTCGGCCGCGATGGTGAGGTCGCACACCACGTGGAGCACGTGGCCGCCCCCGATCGCGTAGCCCGCCACCATGGCGACGACCGGCTTCGGGACCCGGCGGATGAGGATCTGGAGGTCGAGCACGTTGAGGCGGCCGATGCCGTCGTCGCCCACGTAGCCGTCGTCACCCCGGATGCGCTGGTCGCCGCCCGAGCAGAAGGCGTCGGGCCCCTCGCCGGTGAGCACGATGACGCCGATGTCGCGGTCGTTCCGGGCCCGCTCGAACGCGTCCTGGAGCTCGAACAGGGTCTGGGGCCGGAAGGCGTTGCGCACCTCGGGCCGGCAGATCGTGATCTTGGCGATGCCGTCGCTGGTCTCGTACCGGATGTCGCCGTAACCGGCGTCGACCAGGTCCCAGTCGGCGCCGGGCCGGATCTCCCGGGGGCTCGTCGTCGTGACGTCGTTCATGGGTGTCTCCACTCTTGGAGCGATCACTCCTACGAATGTCGTACGGTAGCGCGGCACCCGCGGCTCGGTACCCTCGGCGCATCGCCCCGCCCCGCGTCCCCCGCGACCTCCGGCCCATGCTCGCGGTGCCCGCCACCGACCTGCCGCCCGACGACCCGCTGTGGGCCTACGAGATGAAGTGGGACGGCATGCGCGCCCTCGTCGGCGTCGAGCGGGGCGACGTGTGGGCCACGTCGCGGGCCGGCAACGACGCCACCGCCCGCTTCCCCGAGCTCGCCGGCCTCCCGGACGCGCTCGGCGGCCTCGACGCCCTGCTCGACGGTGAGATCGTCGCCCTCGACGACGCCGGGGTGCCACGCTTCGAGCGGTTGCAACCGCGGATGCAGGCCGGCAGCGCGGCCGCCATCCGCCGGGGCGTCGCCGACCGATCTGTGGTCTACATGGTGTTCGACGTGCTCTGGCTCGACGGCCACTCCACCTGTGAGCTGCCGTACACCGACCGGCGTGCGGTGCTCGAGCGCCTCGGTCTCGCCGGGCCCGCGTGGCAGACCCCGCCCACCGCCTACGGCGGCGGCGCGCACGTGCTGGAGGCCGCCGAGCAGCTCGGGCTCGAGGGCGTCGTCGCCAAGCGCCGCGACAGCACCTACCTCCCGGGCAAGCGGGCCGACACGTGGCGCAAGGTCAAGCCGACGCTCGGCCAGGAGCTCGTGGTCGGCGGTTGGCTCCCGGGCGCGGGACGGTTGGACGGCCGGCTCGGTTCGCTGCTCGTGGGTTACCACGACGTGGAGGACGGTCGCGACGTGTTGCGCTTCGCCGGCCGCGTCGGCTCCGGCATCAACGGAGCCCAACGCGGTCGGCTCGAGACGCAGTTGCGGCGGTTGCATCGTCCGACGTCGCCCTTCGTCGGCGCACCCCGCCTCCGCGATGCGGTGTGGGTGGAACCGGAGGTGGTGGTGGAGGTCGCGTTCCACGAATGGACGAGCGCCGGCGTCCTGCGCGCGCCGCGCTTCCGCGGCGTGCGCGACGACAAACCCGCGGCCGACGTCGTACGCGAGACCTGACCGGCCGGTCGCAGTACCGTCGTGCCATGGCCGACGATCTCGCCGCGCTCGACGCCATCGCGCAGGCGGCGCTGGTGCGCGACGGCGCGGTGTCGCCTCGCGAGCTCGTCGACGCCGCGCTGGCGCGCATCGAGGCGGTGAACCCGCAGCTCAACGCGGTGATCCACCGTCGCGACGAGCGCGCCCGCGCCGAGGCCGACCACGCGCCCGACGGTCCGTTCCGCGGCGTGCCGGTGCTGGTGAAGGACCTCGACGGTGCCCTGGCTGGTGAACCGCTCCACCTCGGCAACCGGCTCCTGCGCGACCGCGCGCACACCCCCGACCACGACTCCTACCTGTTCGCAGGCCTGCGCGCCGCCGGGTGCGTGATCGTGGGCAAGACCAACACGCCGGAGCTGGGTCTGCTGCCGACGACGGAATCGCACGCCTACGGTCCCGCCCGCAACCCATGGGACCTCGACCGGTCCCCCGGCGGATCGAGCGGCGGCAGCGCGGCGGCGGTCGCATCGGGGATGGTGCCGTTCGCGCACGCGGGCGACGGCGGCGGCTCGATCCGCATCCCGGCCAGCGTGTGCGGTCTGTTCGGCCTCAAGCCGACCCGTGGGCGGGTGTCACTCGGTCCCGACGACGGTGAGGCGTGGGCCGGGCTCGTCGTCCGGCACGTCGTGAGCCGCTCGGTGCGCGACAGCGCCGCCGCGCTCGACGCCATCTCGGGTCCCCGGCCGGGCGATCCGTACGCCGCGGCGCCGCCGGTGCGGCCGTTCGCCGCGGAGGTGGGCGCGGACCCGGGTGCGCTGCGCATCGGCGTGCTGTCGCGGCGCACACCAGCAGGGCTCGTGGAGGTCGATGGCGCCTGTAGTGCGGCGGCCGACGACGCGACCGTGCTGCTCGCGGAGGTCGGCGGCCACACGGTCGTCGACAACGCCTACCCGGAGCCGCTCGACGGCATCGAGCTCCTCGTGCACTTCAGCACCGTGCTCGCCGCCAGCACCGCGTTCGATCTGCGGCGGCTCGGCGCGATGGCGGGCCGCGAGCTCGGGCCCGACGATGTCGAGCCGCTCACGTGGGCGCAGGCCGAGCTCGGGCGTGCGGTCACCGCCGACGCCTACCTGGAGGCGGTCGAGTCGTTGCGGGCGTGGTCGCGGCGGATGGCGCGTTGGTGGGAGCGCGACGGGGACGGCTTCGACCTCCTCCTCACGCCGACCATGGCGAAGCCACCCGCCCCGCTCGGCGAGATCCGGGGCGCCGACGCCGAAGGCGCGGTGGTCGCGGCGATTCCCTACGTCGCGTTCACCGTGCCCTTCAACGTCACCGGGCAGCCGGCGATGTCGGTGCCCCTGTGGTGGCACGAGGGTG
This sequence comes from uncultured Actinomycetes bacterium, assembly GCA_963819475.1. GTDB lineage: Bacteria > Actinomycetota > Acidimicrobiia > IMCC26256 > DASPTH01 > DASUAS01. The sequence continues at coordinate 272,335 of CAWFWE010000003.1, read as the reverse complement.
TCCCCATCGGCGTGCAGCTCGTCGCGGCGACCGGGAGGGAGGACCTCCTGTTCCGGGTGGCGGCGCAGCTCGAGACCGCGCGGCCCTGGCACGACCGGCACCCACCCGTCTTCGCCTGACGCGACCGCCTTCTCACCCTCGCCTACGGCTGCACGGCCCGGCTGGCGTCGAGATGGGGCGGATCGCCGCCCTCCATCCACTGGAGCCGGGCGCGCGTCGTCGCCAACGCGACGTGCTCGTGCGGCACAACGAAGAAGCGCCGCTGTGCGACCGCGTCGAACACCGCATCGGCAACCGTCGCGGGTGGGATCCCTGCGGCGGCCAACGCCTCGGCCATGTCGCGCATGCCCGCCGCGTCGGGCGAGTCGACCCAGCTCCGCAGCGACGCCGGCGCGTTGCGGTCGGAGCGACCGATCTGCGTCTGCACGAACCCGGGACACAGCACCGAGACGCCGACGTTGCTCCCGCGTGCCGCGAGGTCGTGGTGCAACGACTCGCTGAGCCCGACGACGGCGAACTTCGACGTGCAGTAGATGCCGAGCGCGGCCACTCCGCCGAGCCCAGCCAGCGAGGCGGTGTTCACGATGTGACCCTCGTCCTGCTCGAGCAGGAGCGGCAGGAAGGTGTGCACGCCGTGCACCACGCCGTAGAGGTTCACCCCGAGCACCCAGTCCCAGAGCTCGAGCGGCGCGCCGATGATCCCACCTCCACCCACCCCGGCGTTGTTGCAGACCACGTGCACCGCGCCGAAGGCCTCGAGCGCCCGGTCGCGAACCCGGTCGACGTCGGCCGCCACCGCCACGTCGGCGCGGACCCCGATGGCGGTCGCACCCCCGGCGTCGAAGTCGGCCACGGTGGCGGCGAGCGCCGCCCCCTCCACGTCGGCCAGCACGAGCCGCATCCCGGCGGCGGCGAACCGCTCGGCGAGGGCCCGGCCGATGCCGCTGGCCCCACCGGTGACGACCGCCACCCGGTCCCGGAACTCGTCCATCCTCGCCTCCCACGATCCGGTGGTCACCGCCGTCACCAGCCTGCCCCACCACGGACGGCCCCGCCGCTTCTCACGGTACGCGACGTTTGCTCACGGAGCGTCACCGGATTATCGTCATCTCGGCATGACGAGCGCCGTCGCGGGGGGGCCCGCGACACATGATCGGGCGGGAGCACCGGGTGGGCCGAGGGCCGACGCGCGCCCGGATCTCCCGGGCCGGGTGGCCTGGTGCTTCGTCGCGAGCGGGATCGCGGTCTCGCTCCTAGCCCTCCTGCTGCCGACCGCCAACGCCCGTTCGTTCGCATTCGACGCCGTCGCCCTGATCGCCGCGGCCGGCGCCGTCTACGGCATCGCTCGCAACGAGCCGGGGCGCCGTGGGGTCTGGCAGCTGGTCGCGGTGGCGCTGCTGCTCTTCGCGGCCGGCGACGTCGTCTTCGACGTGGCCCAGCGCGGCTTCGGCCAGACCGACGGCTTCCCGTACTCCGACGTCCTGTACCTCCTCGCCTACCCGGTGCTGGCGATCGCCCTCGCCCGGCTGGCGCGGGCCCGGTACGACCGCGAGACCACGATCGACAGCATCATGGTCGCGATCGCGCTCTCCGCGGTCATGTGGCAGTGGGTGGTCACCCCGGTCCTCGATAGCACCTCGGGCGCCAGCGCCGAGCGGATCGTGTCGGTGGCGTACCCGATCATGGACATCCTGCTCGTCGTCGTCGTCGTGCACGCGGTGTTCTCGCTGCCGCGCTGGACGCCCGCCGCCTGGCTCCTCTTCGCCGGGCTCGGGGCGATGCTGGTGGCCGACGTGCTCTACGCCCGGCTGGTGGCCGACGGCACCTACACCGACGGGGCGCGCTCGACGCGCTCTGGCCGATCTCGTACTTCCTGCTCGCGGCGGCGGTGATGCACCCGTCGATGCGCGCGCTGTGGGAGACCGGCGATGCCGGCCTGGTGCGCCGCGGACGCGCCCGAATGGTCGTGCTGGGGGCCGCGTTGTTCGCGGCGCCCGCGGTCGTCATCCTCGACGATTCCGGTTCGAGCGCGGCGGTGGTGCTTGCGGTGATCACGGGCGTCGCCGCCGTCGGGGTGGCGTGGCGCATCACCCGTCTGGTCGACGAGACGAACCAGGCGCGCGTCGTCCTGGCCGAGAGCGAGGCGAGGTTCCGCGCGCTCGTGCAGCACGCCACCGACATCATCGTGGTCATCAGCAAGTCCGGCCGGGTGAAGTACATCAGTCCGGCGGTCGACCACGTCTTCGGGCGTCAGTCGAACGATCTCGTGGGGACCAGCTTCACCGAGTACCTCGATCCCGAGGGCGTCGACCAGAGCCACGCGCTGTACGACGCGCTGCGGTCGCATCCGGACGAGCCGTTCGACACCGAGTTCCACGTGTTCGACGGCGAGTGCTGGCGGTGGGTCGAGGCGACCTGGACGAACCAGCTGCACGAACCCGCGGTCGCGGGCATCGTCGGCAACCTCAGGGACGTCACCGACCGCAAACGGGCCGGCGCGTTCGCGCAAGCCCAGACGCGGGTGCTGGAGCTCGTCCTGTCGGGCGCGCCGGTGCCGGAGACGCTCACCATCATCCTCGAGGCGGTCGAGGACTACATACCGGACGGCGCCGGCTCCATCCGCTTGTACGACCCCGACGAGGGCACGTTGGTGTGCGTCGCCGCGCCCACTCTGCCGGACGACTACGTGCGGGCGGTGAGCGAGCTCACCACCATCGAGGACGTCGAGGCCGCCTTCGGCGCGACGGGTCTCCGCGTGACGCCCGACATAGAACGCGACGGCGCGCGGCCGGCCGTCGCGGACCTGTGCGCCTCGTACGGCCTGCGCGGGCTCTGGTCGATGCCCATCCGCACGCCCGACGGTAGCGACTTCCTGGGGGTCTTCTCCTTCTTCCTGCGCAACGTTCGCGAGCCCGAAGCGGAGCAGCTCGCGGTGCTCGAGCGGGCCCGCGACCTCGTCGCCGTCGCGATCGACCGCGACGCGCGTACCAAGGAGCTCGGACACCTCGCGCTGCACGACACGCTCACCGGGCTTCCCAACCGCGCGCTCGTGCAGGACCGGATCGAGCACGCGCTCGCCCGCCTCGCCGACGCCGACGACGACGCCATGGTCGCGGTGCTCTTCGTCGACCTCGACCGGTTCAAGCTGGTGAACGACGGGCTCGGCCACGAGACCGGCGACGAGCTCCTGGCCGCGGTGAGCCGGCGACTCAGCACGAGCGTCCGCCGCCAGGACACCATCGCCCGCTTCGGCGGCGACGAGTTCGTGGTGCTGTGCGAAGACCTCAGCGACGAGCGCCAGGCGGTCGAGCTGGCCGAGCGCGCCGCGGACGCGTTCGTCGAGCCGTTCGTGCTCTCACGCGCCGAGGTGACGGTGTCGGCGAGCATCGGTATCGCGGTCACCCGCCGCGCCTCCGACCACGCGTCGACCCTGCTGCAGGACGCCGACGCCGCGATGTACCGCGCCAAGCGCCGCGGCGGTGCCCGTCACGAGCTGTTCGACGAGGCCATGCACACCCAGGCGGTGTCCCGGCTGCTGACCGAGCGCGCGCTCCGGCGTGCGCTGCAGCAGAACGAGCTGCGGGTGCTGTTCCAGCCCCAGTTCGACCTCCCCACCGGCCGCCGGGTTGCGGTCGAGGCCCTGTTGCGCTGGAACCACCCGGTGCGGGGCCTCGTCATGCCCAGCGACTTCCTGCGCGTCGCGGAAGAGACCGGCATCATCGTCCCCATCGGCGAGTGGGTGCTCGGGCGCGCGTGCGAGCTGCTGCGCTCGCCCGCCGCCGACGGCTCCACGGGGGAACGGCTGTCGGTCGCGACCAACGTCTCGGGCCGCCAGCTGCAGCGGCCCGACTTCCCCGCCCTCGTCGCGCGCGCGCTGCAGGACTTCGCCGTCGACCCGGGCCGTCTCTGCCTCGAGGTGGCCGAGAGCGCGCTGCTCGACGACCTCGACGCAACCGGCGACACGCTCCGCGCGCTCAAGGAGCTCGGGGTGCGGCTCGCCATCGACGACTTCGGCACCGGCGGGTCGTCCCTGACCTACCTGCGCAAGTTCCCGTTCGACGAGCTGAAGATCCACGACATGTTCTTGGAAGGGCTCGGCCGGAGCGCGGCCGACGACGCGATCGTCGCCGCCACCATCGACATGGCCCACACGCTCGGCATGGTCGTGGCCGCCGAGGGCGTCGAGACGGAGGAGCAGCGCGTGCGCCTCCGCGAGCTCGGCTGCGACCGTGCACAGGGGTATCACCTCGGCCCGCCCGAGGAACTCGCGTCGCGGCGACTCGTGCTCGTGGAGCAGCGCCCCGCATAACATCGCGAGCTCCACCGTCTTCAGCGTCACACAGGGAGCGCGCCATGGGTCTTCTCGACAAGGTCAAGGAAACCGCGCAGAAGGGCGCCGACCTCGCCAAGGAAGGCGTGAAGGCCGGTCAGGAGAAGATCGACGAGCAGAAGCTCAAGAAGAAGATCTCCGACCTCAAGGAGGAGCTCGGCGGCGTCGTCTACGACCAGCGCGCCGACCGCACCCCCGAGGGGCTCGACCCCGAGGTCGAGATCGCCCGCATCGTCGCCGAGATCAATGCGGCCGAGGCCGAGCTGGCCGAGGGCGACAGCGGGGCCACCGACGGTGCCGCCGCCGCCGGCAGCTAGCTCGATCGTCGATTCCGCTGCGCCGTCGCGTCCTCCGGCACGATGGCTCGCTCACTGCGAGCTCGGGCTACCCGGCTCGCAGCCGTTCGCTCGCGAACACGGTTCCGCGGCATCGCTAGAGCGTCGCCAGCGCCGGGGCTGCGACCACGAGGTCGCGGCCGAGCTCGGGATCGCCGTCGATCGTGTGGCGGAGATCGGCCGGGGCGATCCGGTCCCCCACGAGCCGGCACCAATCGAGCACGTCGGCGGTGATGGTCACCGCGGGCGTCGCGCCGGTGACGCCGGAGCCCATCGGGACCAGCCACTCGCCACCGCCGTCGCCCGTGAGCACCAGCCGTGCGGTCACGTCGTCGTGCGTGCGGCCGGCCACCGCCAACGCGAGGGGCAGGATCCGCCCGGCCAGGTCGGACATGAGCGACAGGTGGCGGGTCTCCGGCGGCGTCGTCGGCTGCTCCGCCGCGCGCCACAGGTCGTCGGCGTGGATCCAGGCCTCGAACGACCGCACGAGCAAGGTGTCGTCGCGGGTGAGCCCCAGGCCGCGCCAGATCGCGCTGCGGTCGGGATTGGCGACCGCCCAGGCCCGGTTGGCCTCGACCGACGCGCGCCAGAGCGCGACCGCAGCGGTGAGATCACGGTCGGCGAAGCGGGGCAGGAACGCGTCCGTGCGGGCGACGATCTGCTCCTCGCGCACGGCGTCGAACGTCGGCACGCCGAGGTTCTGGGCGAGGAGGCTCTCCTGCGCGGCCAGGTGCACGACCAGGTCGTGGGCCGTGAGCCCGTTCGGGGTGACGACGTCGAGCGCGGCGTCGGGCAGGTCGTCGACCGCGCGCCCGAACCGCTCCGAGAGCGAGAGGTACACGTCGAGCACCGCGTCGGCAGTGCGCTGAGGGCGCGCCGCCGCCGCGGCGAGCACCTCGGTCCGCATTCGGGGCGGAGGTCGCGTCGCCTCGGTGGCGCCGATCCACGCCGCCGCCCGGGAGAGGCGGTCGGCCTCGAGGGCCAGGTCGGGCCGGCTTGCCAGCACCGCTTCGATCGCGGCGGCCTCGTCGGGCTCGCACGCGTCGAGCGCGTACACGCCGAGCAGCTCCTCGACCTCAGCGTCGCTGAGCTCGGGTCGTGCGCTCACCACTCACCTCCTTCGGCTTCGAGGGCATCGGCGATCCGCCGCAGCGCCAGACGCAGTCGTGACTTCGCGGTGCCTTCCGGGATGCCGAGCGTCTCCGCGACCTGGCGGTAGGTCTTCCCACCGAAGTACGCGAGCTGGATGGCCCGGCGCTGGTCGGGAGGGAGCAGCTCGAGCGCGGCGCGCACGCGCTCGGCGGTGAGCAGTGCGGTCGCCATCTCCTCGACGTCGGGTGCCGCCACAGCGCGACTCGCGTCGCGCTCGGCGCGACGGCGGCGCGCCTCCTCGCGGCGCACGTGGTCGACGGCACGGCGGTGGGTCAAGGTGCCCAGCCAGGTCCGGAGGCTGCCGCGCCCGGGGTCGTACGCGGCCGGGCGTTCCCAGAACGCCACGAACACGTCCTGGCTGACGTCCTCGGCGGCGCGTGTGTCACCGATGACGCGCACGGCGAGGCCGTGGACGAACGACGAGTACTGGTCGTAGACCTCGCGCAGGGCGGTGTCGTCGCCGGCGGCGACCCGGTCGCGCACCTGGTGCTCCCACCCGGTCGGTGGGACCGTGCGCTCGCCGGTCCTGGGATCGGAGGAAGCGGTCACGGTACGTCCCATCGGAGTGCCATTCGCCACCGACCCTCCCTCCGGATCACCCGGGCCCGCGGACCTACAGCGACCCGCTGCCGGCCCGGGCCGACACCGCGAACCGGGCCTGGATCATCGCCGCCCCGAGGAGCGAGTAGATCGCCAGACCCACCGTGGGCCGGGGGCCCCACCACATGGGCCAGTCGGCGGCCCACCACACGACCGCGCCTCCCACCCAGATCACCAGCGCGACCTTGACCGCCAGGCGCGAGCTCTTGCCCAGCAAGGCGACCGCGGCGGTGGTGAGGCCGTCGATCGGCACCATCGGCGGGAACACGGTGAAGAACGATCCCCCGGCGGCGGCCACGCCCTTCCCGCCCCGGAACCCGTTCCAGACCGGCCAGCAGTGCCCGGCGATCACCCCGGTCCCTGCGGCGTACGCCGCCGCGTCGCCGATCGCCAGCCCGACCAGTCCCGCCACCGCCCCCTTGGCGGCATCCATCACGATGACCAGCAACCCCCACTTCGCCCCCAACACCCGCGCCGCGTTCAACCCCCCGGGATTCCCCGACCCGGAAGCACGCAGATCGACCGCACCCCGCGACGCCAAGCGGGCCACCAGATCCGCCGAAGGAAACATCCCGATCACATAACCGAGCGAAACGCCGACGAGGATCTGGAGCGGATCCGACATGACCGGAGACTAGAACGCAACGCGGCGAAGGCGGCCGCCCTGTGACGCAACGAGAGCTCAGCCCCCGGAGACGTCCCGCGGCTTCGCCTTGCCCTGCCCGATCCACGGCATCATCGACCGGAGGCGGTCCCCCACCTCTTCGATCGGGTGCTCCGCCGACTTCTTGCGCAGCGCGTTGAACACCGGGCGCCCGGCCTGGTTCTCGAGGATCCACTCCTGCGCGAACTTGCCGGTCTGGATCTCGTCGAGGATCTCACGCATCTCCGCGCGGGTCGTGTCGGTGACGATACGCGGGCCACGCGTCATGTCGCCGTACTCCGCGGTGTCGGAGATCGAGTAGCGCATGTTGGCGATGCCGCCCTCGTAGATGAGGTCGACGATCAGCTTCACCTCGTGGAGGGTCTCGAAGTAGGCCGACTCGGGCTGGTAGCCCGCGTTCACGAGCGTCTCGTAGCTGGCCTTGATGAGCTCGACGAGACCGCCGCAGAGCACCACCTGCTCGCCGAAGAGATCGGTCTCGGTCTCCTCCTCGAAGGTCGTGTCGAGCACACCGGCGCGGGTCGCGCCGATCGCACGGGCGTACGCGAGCGCGGTCTGCTTGGCCTTGCCGGTCTCGTCGGCCGACACCGCCACGAGCGCCGGGACGCCGCCGCCCTCCTCGTAGGTGCGCCGGACCAGGTGCCCCGGGCCCTTGGGCGCGATCATCCACACGTCGACGCCCTTCGGCGGCGTGACCTGCCCGAAGTGGATGTTGAACCCGTGCGCGAACGCGAGCGAGTCGCGTTCCTCGAGGTTGGGCTCGATGTCTTCCTTGTAGATGCGCGCCTGCTCGGTGTCGGGGAGCAGCACCATGATCACGTCGGCTTCCTTGCACGCGTCCGCGGTCGTCAGCACCCGCAGCCCGGCCTCCTCGGCCTTGGCCCACGACGACGAACCCTCCCGGAGCCCGACGCGCACGTCGACCCCCGAGTCCTTCATGTTGAGCGCGTGGGCATGTCCCTGCGACCCGTAGCCGAGGACTGCGACCTTGCGTCCCTCGAGGAGGCCGAGATCGGCGTCGTCGTCGTAGTAGATGGTGGCTGACATCATGCGCTCCTGATGTTTCGGTCGTTCGCTGCAGCGCAGGATACCTGCGCCGCGGTCGCTCTCTCCCTGGCGAGCGCTCTCCGCTCGCTCCGCTCGTCTCCGAGCGCCGCGGCAGCTAGACCGCGCGGTTCTTCACGGCACGCAGCTTGGCGGGCCGCCGGGCCAACGTGGGCAGGGCGATGCGCCCGGTGCGCTGGAGCTCGATGATCCCGAACGGCTGCAGCAGGTCGGTCATGGCGTCGAGCTTCTGGGGCGCGCCGGCCACCTGGATGGTGAGGGCGTCGTGACCCACGTCGTCGATGCGGGCCTGGAAGATCGAGGCCAGCTCGGTGATCTGCGACCGCAGCTCGGCGGTCGCCTTCACCGTCACCAGCATGAGCTCCCGCTCGACCGCTTCGTCGGGGTGCAGCTCGGCGATCTTGAGCACCGGGATCAGCTTGTTGAGCTGCTTGGTGATCTGCTCGAGCGGCGCCGACTCGGCGTCGACGACGATGGTCATCCGGCTGAAGCGCTCGTCCTCGGTCGGGCTGACCGCGAGCGACACGATGTTGAACCCGCGTCGCGCGAAGAGCCCGGCGACGCGCGAAAGGACCCCGAACTTGTTCTCGACGAGCACGGTGAGGATGTGGTGCTTGACCGTCGTCATGGTCGACTCCGTTCCGCCGTCCCGCTCTCCGAGCACGGCTCCACTGCGTCCGACGTCGTCATGGTCGACTCCGTTCCGCCGTCCCGCTCTCCGAGCACGGCTCCACTGCGTCCGACGTCGTCATGGTCGACTCCGTTCCGCCGTCCCGCTCTCCGAGCACGGCTCCACTGCGTCCGACGTCGTCATGTCAATCCCTTCCGCCGGGGCGGTCGTGAGCGGGGTCGAGGATCACGTCGTCGTTCGACGTCCCGGGCGCGACCATCGGGTACACCTTCTCCCGGTAGTCGGTGCGGAAGTCGATCACGACCGGCCGGTCGTCGACTTCGTTCGCCTTCTGGATCGTCGTCTCGACGTCCTCGGGCGTGTCGACGCGGAAGGCGACGCACCCCATGGCCTCGGCCCACTTCACGTAGTCGGGCAGGTCGGGCGAGAGGTACACCTCGCTGTAGCGCTCCTCGTAGAAGAGCTCCTGCCACTGGCGGACCATGCCCAGGTACGCGTTGTTCAGGATCGCGATCTTCACCGGGATGCGCTCCGCGCTCGCGGTCACCAGCTCCTGCGCGGTCATCTGGAAGCAGCCGTCGCCGTCGACCGCCCACACCATCCGCTCCGGCTTGCCGACCTTGGCGCCGATCGCCGCCGGCACCGCGAAGCCCATGGTGCCCAGCCCACCGGAGTTCACCCACGTGTACGGGTGGTTGAACTTCCAGCGCTGGCTGGTCCACATCTGGTGCTGGCCCACACCCGAGGCGACGATCGTGTCGTCGGGCGTGTTGTCGCGAAGCTGGTCGATCACGTACTGCGGCTTGAGCGGACCGTCCTCGACCTGCTCGTAGCGCAGCGGGAACTGCTCCTGCCACTGGCGCAGCTGCGCGTGCCAGTCGTCGAGCGACGGCCACTCGCGCTTGTTCTTCTCGGCGCGCACCGCCTTCACCATCTCCTCGATCACGAGGCGGCAATCGCCGACGATCGGCACGTCGGGCCGGCGCACCTTGCCCAGCTCGGCGGGGTCGATGTCGACGTGGATGATCTTGGCGCCCTGGGCGAACCCGTCGAGCTTGCCGGTGACGCGGTCGTCGAAGCGCGACCCCAGCGCGATGAGCAGGTCGGACTGCTGCATGGCGGTGATCGCGGTGTAGTTGCCGTGCATGCCCGGCATGCCCAGGCAGCGTTCGTGGTCGTCGGGGAACGCGCCCCGCGCCATCAGCGTGGTGACCACCGGGAAGCCGGTGAGCTCGACCAGCTCGCGCAGGGCTTCGGCAGCCCTCGCCTTCAGGATGCCACCACCGGCGTAGATCACCGGGCGCTGCGCCTCACCCATGAGCCGGGCGGCGTCCTTGATCTGCTTGGGGTGGCCCTTGGTGGTGGGCTTGTACCCGGGGAGGTCGACCGCCTCGGGCCAGTACCAGTTCATCGCCTGGTTGGCGACGTCCTTCGGCATGTCGATGAGCACCGGACCCGGACGACCGGTGGTGGCCACGTGGAAGGCCTCCCTGACCACCCGCGGGATCTCGGACGCGTCGGTGATCAGCCAGTTGTGCTTGGTGATCGGCATGGTGATGCCGACGGTGTCGGCTTCCTGGAAGGCGTCGGTCCCGATCACCGCGTAGGGCACCTGGCCGGTCACGACCACCAGCGGGATGCTGTCCATGTAGGCGTCGCAGAGCGGCGTGACGATGTTGGTCGCCGCCGGGCCGCTGGTGACCATGGCGACACCGGGGCGGCCGGTCGCGTGCGCGTATCCCTCCGCCATGTGGCCGGCGCCCTGCTCGTGGCGCACCAGGATGTGGCGGATCGACGAGTCGATGAGGGGGTCGTAGACGGGGAGGATCGCACCGCCGGGGAGGCCGAACATGACCTCGGTGTGCTCCATCTCGAGGCTCTTGATCAGTGCCTGGGCTCCGGTGAGCTGCATGGTCGGGCGGCTTTCTCTCGGGTGGGTCTCGTCGGCGGGTTCGGGAAGTGGTGCGGGACGGCCCACGTTCCGAAGGAAACTGGGCAGAAAAAAACCCCCGCCGGAGCGGAGGCGAAGCGCACGCGCGAGGGGGCGGCGTGCGCTAGGTGACTACGAGAATGGTGGCGGCGTGGTGGTGCATGAACCGACAACTATGCCTGAACCGACCGCCGAACGCAAGTCATTCCCCGAGGGGAAGGTGGCGGGACGACCGGGACGGTCGAATGTGCGCTTCCGGCAACGCCGTTGCGTGGGAGGGCATCGACTCGGGCACCACCATCGGCGACGGCCGCCATCGGACCGTCCCGCCACGCCGAGGATGCCGCACCTCCCGTGAGAAGAAGGTGAGGATCCGCGCCGATCACACGGGGACGTCGGCCGGTTCGGCCCGCGGGAGCCGGAGGCGCACCTCGGCGCCGCCGCCCGGGGAGGTCCCCACCTGCACCGAACCACCGTGGGCGCCGACGATGGCGTCGACGATGGCGAGGCCCAGCCCGGCGCCGCCGTGCGCCTCCGGGCTGTCGCCGGGCGCGAACCGCCCGACGCCCTGCTCCAGCCACGCGGATGGGAACCCAGGACCGTCGTCGCGCACGACGACCACCGCGTCGTCGCCGTCGTGGTCGACCATCACCTCGACCCGGTGCTGCGCGTAGCGCAACGCGTTCTCCACGAGGTTCCGCACCGCCCGCTCGACGGCGGCGGCGTCGCCGAGGACGGTGGCGTCGCCGCTGACGGTGGGAACGACCGATGAGGACCCGCTCCGGGCGCCGGCCGCGGTCGCGGTGGCCACCGCGCGGCGTGCCACGTTGCCGATATCGAACGGCGTGGGCGGGGGCGCGCCGGAGCGCGAGCGCGCCAGCACCAGCAGACTCACCGCGAGGTGGTCGAGCCGTTCGATCTCCTCCATGGCCGAGTCGAGCGCGGCCCCGGTCTCCGGGTCGGCCTCGGCATCGGTCTGCAGGCGCGCCAGCTCCAGCTCGCCACGCGCGATCGAGATGGGCGTGCGCAGCTCGTGGCTGGCGTCGTCGAGGAAGACGCGCTCGTGCTCCAACGCGTCCTCGATGCGTTCGAGCAGGTGGTTGAGCCGGCGAGCGAGCTCGGCGAGCTCCTCTCCGGCATTCTCGGGCACCGACAGGCGCCGGCTGAGCTGCCGCGCCGATCGGGCCGCGATCACGTCGGCGTCCTCGATCATCTCCTGCACCGGGCGGAGCGCGGCGCCGGCCAGGAACCAGCCGGCGATGGTCACCAGCACCGCCAGCAGTGGGAGGCCGACCGCGAGCGCGAGCTCCAGCCGGTGCTGCGCCCGGGTCGTCTCCTCGAGCGTGGTGCCGACCACGACCACCTGGTTGTCGTGACCCACCGGGCCGGCCCGCAGCCGGGCCCGCTCGCCGCGGGGTCCGGCGTCGTGCACGAGGGTGATCTGGTGCCGGCGGGCGCGTGCGAGCTCGCGGCCGCGTAGGACGGCGTGGCGGCGCAGCGCGCGCGGTGATGCGGCTACGACCGCTCCGTCAGCGTCGATCACCTGCGCGAACGACTCGGCGTCGGGGATGGAGGGACGGACGGTCGAACCGGTCGACGTGTTCTTGATCTGCTGCGCGGCGGCGAGGAAGCGGGTCTCGAGCGTCTCGTCGAGCGCGGAGTTCAACGCCGATCGGTACTGCACGTCGACGAGCACGCCCACCAGCGCCGACAGCACCACCGTCACCAGCGCGAGCACCAGGGTGATCCGGCCGCGGAGTGTGCGCGGGCGGAGTCTCACGACGCGCTGCGCAGCCGGTATCCCACTCCGCGGACGGTCTCGATCGTCCGCCGCCCGAACGGGCGGTCGATCTTCTCCCGGAGATAGCGCACGTACACGTCGACCACGTTGGAGGTGCCGTCGTAGGCGAAGTCCCACGCGTGCTCGAGGATCGCGGTGCGCGTGAGCACCTCGTCGGGGTGCCGCAGGAACAGCTCCAGGAGCGCGAACTCCTTGGGGCTCAGGTCGATGTCCTTCCCGTCGCGCGTCACCCGGTGCGTCGCGGGGTCGAGCTCCAGGTCGCCGACGCCGAGCACCGACGGCCGCGGCACCGCGCCCCGTCGGGTGAGGGCACGGAGGCGCGCGGCCAGCTCCGCGAAGGAGAACGGCTTGGCCAGGTAGTCGTCGGCGCCGGCGTCGAGCCCGGTGACGCGGTCGTCCACGCTGTCGCGGGCGGTCAGCAGCAGCACCGGCGCCCACCGGCCCCGGGTGCGCAGCTCGCGGCACACCTCGAACCCGTTCGGCGGCGGGATCATCACGTCGAGAACCACCGCGTCGTACTCGTTCTCCGAGGCCAGCCAGAGCCCGTCGGTGCCGGTGCCGGCCACGTCGACCGCGTAGCCCTCGCGCTCCAACGCCCGCTTGACCAGCGAGGCCATCTTCACCTCGTCCTCGACGACGAGCACCCGCACGGGCGCATCGTACGAGACGGGCGCTGCCATGCCCGCCAGCAGAGCACGCTCCTCATGAGCGTCGGATGAGAGGGTCCGGAACGTCGATGCCGCTCCGCCGTCCCGCCCTCCGGGCACGGCTGCGCTGCATCTCCTCCCCCTACGGTCGATTCCGCTCCGCCGTCCCGCCCTCCGGGCACGGCTGCGCTGCATCTCCTCCCCTACGGTCGATTCCGCTCCGCCGTCCCGCCCTCCGGGCACGGCTGCGCTGCATCTCCTCCCCTACGGTCGATTCCGCTCCGCCGTCCCGCCCTCCGGGCACGGCTGCGCTGCATCTCCTCCCCTACACCTGGTGAACCGGGCAGGAGTAGGTGGTTCGCCCGCCGACCGTGCGCCGGAGCAGCGGGGCGCCGTCCCGGGGGCAGTGCAGGCCGGGGCCGCGGGCCGACGTGAGGTCCCCGGTGTGTGACCCACCCCGCCGACCGAGGATGCGCAGCGTGTCGCGGATGGCGCGGTGCAGGCGCTTGACCTCGTCGTCGCCGAGGTCGTGGGCGGGGCGGGCCGGATCGATGCCGGCGCGCCACAGGGCCTCGTCGCACAGCAGGTTCCCGAGACCGGCGACGCGCGACTGGTCCATGAGGACCGCCTTCACCGGCGCCCGGCTGCGGGCGGTGATGGCACGCAGCTGGGCCAAGGTGAGGTCGAACGCGTCGGGACCGAGACGGTCCTCGTCGGGATCCAGCTCGACCGCGCCGAGGCGGCGCGGATCGCGGACGAACATGGTGCCACCGTCGGCGAACGTCACGCCGAAGCGGTGCCATGCGGGATCAGGCTGGTTGCTGGCGTAGCGGAGCGGATCGCCCGCGGCTTCGTCGTCGACCAGCACGCGGCCGCTCATCCCGAGGTGCACGCCGACCACTGCGCCACTGGAGAGATCGACGAGGATCAGCTTGCCGCGGCGGCGGGCGGCGACGAACGACTGGCCGCGCAAGGCGGAGCGCGCGCCGGCCGGAGTGAGCCCGCGCTTCAGGAACCAGGCGTCGGGGGCGAAGACCTCTTCGATCTCGCGGTCCAGGGCACGCGCGTCGATCAGCGCCCGCGCCGTCTCGACCTCGAGGATCTCGGGCAAGTCAGTCGATGAGGTTGGTGATGGCGCCGCGCTCGGCGCCCTGTGCCAAACGCGCGTACTTGGCGAGGAACCCACTCGTGTAGCGGGGCGCCATCGGCTTCCAGTCGGCGCGCCGGCGCGCCAGCTCGGCCTCGTCGACCATGAGGTCGATCGTGTGCGCCTCGGCGTCGATCACGATGCGGTCGCCTTCCTGCACCAGCGCGATGGGTCCGCCGTCGACCGCCTCCGGCGCAACGTGCCCGACACAGAATCCGTGGGTGCCGCCCGAGAACCGACCGTCGGTGACGAGCGCGGCATCGGCGCCGCGGCCGGCTCCTTTCATCGCGCCGGTGACGGCCAGCATCTCGCGCATGCCCGGCCCACCCTTCGGGCCCTCGTAGCGGATCACCACGATGTCACCGGCGTTGATCTTCCCGGCGAGGATCGCCTCCATCGCGAACTCCTCGCCGTCGAAGACGCGCGCGACGCCGTCGAACTTCAGGTCGTCGATCCCCGCCACCTTCACCACGCCGCCGTTCGGCGCGAGGGAGCCGCGCAGCACCGCGATCCCGCCCTGGGCGTGGATCGGGGCGCTGAGCGGGTGCACCACCTCGCCGTCGGGCTTCGGCGCGTCGAGCCCGGCCAGGTTCTCGGCCACGGTCTTGCCGGTGACGGTGAGGCAGTCGCCGTGCAGCAGCCCGGCGTCGAGCAGCTCCTGCATCACGACCTGCACGCCGCCGACGCGGTCGAGGTCGACCATGTGGTACTTGCCGTGCGGCTTCATGTCGGCGACGTGGGGCACTCGCGCACCGATGCGGTTGAAGTCGTCGAGCTCGAGCTCCACGCCCGCCTCGTTGGCGATGGCGAGCAGGTGCAGCACCGCGTTCGTGGACCCGCCGACCGCCATGGTGACCGCGATCGCGTTCTCGAACGCCTCCTTGGTCATGATCTGGCGCGGCCGGATCCCGGCCTCGACCAGTGCGACCACCGCGCGCCCGGAGTCGTACGCGTGGTCGTCGCGCCGACGGTCGACGGCCGGTGCGCACGACGAGCCGGGGAGCGACATGCCGATCGCCTCCGCCACCGACGCCATCGTGTTGGCGGTGAACATCCCCGCGCACGAGCCCTCGGTCGGACAGGCGCGCTTCTCGATCTCACCGAGCTCGTTGACCGACAGCGTGCCGGCCGCGCACGCGCCAACCGCCTCGAAGACGCTGACGATGTCGAGCGCCTGGTCCTTGTAGTGGCCGGGGAGGATCGAACCTCCGTAGAGGAACACCGACGGCACGTTGGTGCGGGCGGCGGCCATGAGCATGCCGGGCAGGCTCTTGTCGCAGCCGGCGAACGTCACCAGCGCGTCGAGCCGCTCCGAGTGGACCATGCACTCGACCGAGTCGGCGATGATCTCGCGGCTCACCAGCGAGCCGCGCATGCCTTCATGGCCCATCGAGATGCCGTCGCTGACCGCGATGGTGACGAACTCCATCGGGAACCCACCGGCAGCGCGTACACCCTCCTTCGCTCGTTTGGCGAGCCGGTCGAGCGGAAGGTTGCACGGCGTGACCTCGTTCCAGCTCGACGCCACGCCCACCTGCGCCCGGCCCCAGTCGTCGTCGGTCATGCCGACGGCGCGCAGCATGGCGCGTGCGGGTGCGCGCTCCATGCCGTCGGTGACCTCGTAGCTGTGCGGCTTCATGGCGTCGGGCGTGGGGTCGGGCATGCGGGCAGCGTACCCTCGAGGGTGCAGCGCCCCGGCGGTGAAAGGAGCGGCGATGAGCGTGCTCGTGACGGCGGTCGACGGCTACCACATCCTCACGTCGAGCGGGGAGCACCTCACCTCGCTCGAGGGGCACCGGGTCGAGGCGTTCACGCCCGGGACCGGCGGCGCGTGGCTGGCGATCGTCGACCGACGGGAGATCTGGCAGCACGGCACCGACGGCACCTGGACGCCACTGGCCAAGACCGACGTCGACCTCACGGCCGTCGCCGCGATCGGTGCAACCGTGTTCGCCGGCACCGCCGACGCGCGTGTGCTGCGAGCGGTACCGGAGTCCGGCACGGTCGAGGCGCTCGACGGGTTCGACGCGGTGCCGGGTCGCGACTCGTGGCACGCGGTGGGCGTCCCGCTCCAGGTGCGCTCGATGAGCGCGTCCGCCGACGGTGCGTTGCTCGTGAGCGTCCACGTCGGTGGCATCCCGCGCTCGGTGGACGGCGGCCTCACCTTCGAGTCCACGTTGGACGTCGACGACGACGTGCACCAGGTGCTCGCGCACCCGACGCGCGGCGAGATCGCGGTCGCCGCCGCTTCGGCCGGCCTGTGCCGGAGCCGCGACGGCGGCGCGACGTGGCACAGCACGACCGACGGCATGGAGATGACCTACGCGCGGGGCGTTGCCATCGCCGGTGACGACGTGTTGGTGACGGTGTCCGACGGGCCGTGGAGCGAGCGCTCGGCCGTGTACCGCGCTTCCGTCGACGGTGGCCCGGTGGAGAAGGTCACCGGCGGATTGCCCGAGTACCTCTCGGGGAACATCGATACGCGATGCATCGCCAGCGACGGCACGAAGGTGGCCCTGGTCGACGGCGAGGGCGACGTGTGGCTGTCGAGCGAGGGATGCGACGCCTTCGCGCGCATCGCCGAGAGCATTGGCGGCGTGACCGGCGTCGCGATCGCCTGATCGCGGCGCGACCCCCCACTACGCTGTGCCGTTCCTACCGGAAAGCGCGATGGGGGAGCGGATGAGCCATATCGCCGGGATCGGTGTCGTCGATCGGCGAGTCGTGGTGCCACGCACCTTCGCGTGGAGCGGCGAACCGCAGGGCGAGCGACTGCGCTGGTTCGCGGCCGGGCTCCGTGAGGTGATGCTCGACCAGGGCTACACCGAGGTCGACGCGCCCGGTCCCGACGTCGCGGTGGTGCTGCATTTCGTCGATCCCGACGCCGCTCGTCCGTACCGGCGCAAGAATGCGCCCACGTTCGTGGTTGCGCTGACCGAGCTCGACGCCCCACCGTCCGACATGCTGCGCACCGGCTACCCGCTGCTCGTGCGCGGGCTCGCGAACCTCTGCGTGATGGTGAGCCCCTTGGGGACCGGTTCCATCGCCCAGTTCGTCACCCTCGAGCAGGGCACCTACGCGATCGACACCGGCACCGACGACGATCAGTTCTTCTTCAAGAGCGTGTTCTCACGAGTCGAGCCACTGGCGTCGTCGCGGCTCGTGATCGGCAACGAATTCATCACCGACCTGCCCGACGCGCTGCGCGACGGCGACGACGTCACCCGGCAGATCACCCGGGCAGGCGGGCGCCTCGCTGCACTCGACCTGCTCCCGGCGGCGTTCCCGATCGAGGAGATCCTCTCGGAACGCGACCTGCGCCACGTCAAGCTGCTGTACGGCATCGGTGGGCTCAGCTACGGCAACGTCGAGCGCGCGACGGATCACGGGCGACGACGAGCCACAACCCCAGTACTGGATGAGCGCGAGTGGTGTCGACAAGTCGGCGCTGCACGAGATCGGCCGCGACATCCTGCTCGTCAACGGCTACGACGAGGCGCGCGACGTGATGAAGCTGCGGGTCCCCGAGGGCGTGGAGCCGCGACGGGTGTCGGTCGACGCCATCGAGCACTGGATGATCTACCGGGAGCACCCGGGCGTCAACGCGATCCTCCACGTGCACGCGTGGATCGAGGGCACCGTCGCGACCGAGATCAACTACCCGTGTGGCACCGTCGAGCTCGCCGAGTCGGTGGCGGAGCTCGTGCGCCAGGCCCCGGACCCGACCCGGGCCATCGTCGGCCAACGCAACCATGGGCTCACCATCACCGGTCACAGCCTCGACGAGATCTTCGCCCGCATCGGCGGCCGCATCGTCCGCAAGGTCCCCATGGACTGAGCGTCGATTCGGGATTCGGGACTTCCGCCCCTCACCACGCCCACGATGCGCGGTGAGACTGGCATCATGTCCCGGCCCGCGCTGCTCGCCACACTCCTCGTCGCGGTCGTGTGCGCCGCGTGCAACGGATCGTCGGGCGTGGCACCGACCACCTCGCCCCGGAACGCCAACGATGCCGACGCTTCCTGGTCGGTGGTCGACGCTCCCGGGGGGCACACGCTGCTGATGGGTGTGGTGCGCTCGCCGGCCCCGGGCCACCACGTCGGCGCGGTGCTGGTCACCGGCACCGAAGGCCTCAACACCGACTACCTGCAGTTCGCCCACGAGCTCGCGGCGCGGGGCTTCGACGTCGCGGTCGGCTGCTGGTTCGCCGGCGCCTCCCCGGTCACGCCGACAGATCCCCAGATCGGCTGCGTCGACGCGCCTGAGTTCGTCGGCGTGTCCGACGCGGCCGTGCCCGACCTCGACGCGCTCGTGGCCGGCGCCCGCTCGGCCCTCAGGAGCTCCTCGACGCTGGCGCTCGTCGGCTTCAGCCGCGGTGGCGGTGTGGCGATGTTGCGGGCCACCACCGGCGCGCGAGACCCGGTCGTGTCGATCGCCGGGATGCTCGAGGGCACCACCGCCTGGGGGGAGCTGCCCGGCGAGGTCGACGTCGTGTCGCGGGCGGCCGGCATCGTCGCGCCCGTCCTCATCCTCCACGGTGAGGACGACGGCCTCGTCCCCGTGACCGAGGCACTCGACATGGAGCACGCCCTGCGCGACCGGGGGGCCGACGTGACGGTGAAGTACTACCCGGCCATGGGGCACGGCCTCGCCGGGGTGCGGGCGATCCGCGCCGACCTCATCGACCAGATCACCGCATTTCTCTGCGCGCGGTACCAGTGCCGGGCGTCGTGATCGCGCCGGCCCGGACCGGTCACGCGCCGAGCTTCTCGTCGAGGAGCTGGTTGACGACCTTCGGGTTGCCCTGGCCCTCGAGCGCGCGCATCACCTCACCGGTGATGAAGCCTCGCTTCTTCTTGCGGACCTTGTCGTCGCCGGTGTGGTACTCCTCCACCGCGTCGGCGTTGGCGGCGAGCACCTCGTCGACGACCGCGCCGATCGCGCCGGCGTCGCTCACCTGTGTCAACCCGCGCTCGGCGACGACCTGCTTCGGTCGCTTCGCCTCGCTGAGGCACTCACCGAGCACGTCCTTCGCCTGGTTGCGCGTGATCAGTCCGGCGTCGACCAGGCCGACGAGCTCCGCCAGCCCGTCCGGCGCGAGCGGCAGCACGTGGGGCGAGAGTCCCGACTCGTTGAGGTGGCCGAGCACATCCCCGTTGGCCCACTTCACGACGTCCCGAGCCGAACCACCGTCGAGCACGTCGACGGCCGCCTCTGCGTACTCGGCGAGCCCCGGCGTGCCGACGAGCACTCGCGCCTCGTTGTCGCTGATCCCCCACTCCTCCTGCAGTCGGGCGCGGCGATCGGCCGGCAGCTCCGGCATCGACGCGTGCACCCGCCGCGCATGGCGTCGGTGGGCGCCACCGGCACGAGGTCGGGCTCGGGGAAGTAGCGGTAGTCGGAGGACCCTTCCTTCGTGCGCATCGAGTGTGTGCGCCCGTCGGCTTCGTCCCAGTGACGGGTCTCCTGCACGATCCGCTCGCCGGACTCGAGCGCTCCGATCTGCCGTTCGATCTCGTACTCGATCGCTCGCCCCAGCGAGCGCAGCGAGTTCATGTTCTTGACCTCGACCTTGGTGCCGAGCTCCGACGTGCCGATCGGGCGCACCGACACGTTGGCGTCGACGCGCATGGAACCCTCCTCCATCTTCACGTCGGACACGCCGATCGCCTGCAGCACACCGCGCAGCTCGGCCACGTAGGCGCGCGCGTGCTCGGCGCTGCGGATGTCGGGCCGGCTCACGATCTCCATGAGTGGCACGCCGGCGCGGTTGTAGTCGACGAGCGAGTGGTCGGCCTCGTGGATGCGACCTCCACCGCCGACGTGGACCGTCTTCCCGGTGTCCTCCTCGAGGTGCGCGCGCTCGATGCCGACGCGGCCGCCGTCGACGTCGATCCAGCCGTCGACCGTGATCGGCTCGTCGTACTGCGAGACCTGGTAGTCCTTCGGCATGTCCGGATAGAAGTAGTTCTTGCGGGCGAACGTCGACTGCTCCGGCACCCGCAGGTGCACAGCATCCGCGAAGCGCAACGCGTACTCGACGGTCTGCTCGTTGAGCACCGGCAGTGATCCCGGGAGCCCGAGGCACACCGGGCACACGTGGGTGTTGGGCTCGGCACCGAACTCGTTGGGGCAGCCGCAGAACAACTTGGTCGCGGTCGACAGCTCGCAGTGCACCTCGAGGCCGATGACCGGCTCGTAGGCCTGCACGCCCGCGCGCTCCTGCTCGCCCACGCTCATGCCTGCTCCATGGGGCATTCGCTCCTCGCCGGGATACCCGGCTCGCTCACGCTCATGCCTGTTCCTCCAGGACCCGCGCCACACGGAACATCACCGGTTCGCCCAACGCCGGCGCCAGCACCTGCACTCCGATCGGCAACCCCGCCTCGCCCACACCGAAGGGCACGCTGATCGCAGCGTGACCGGCCAGGTTGGTCGGGATGGTGCACACGTCGGAGAGGTACATGGCGAGCGGGTCGGCCGACTTCGCTCCCAGCGCGAACGCGACCGTGGGCGACGTGGGTGAGAGCAGCGCGTCGAACTGCTCGTACGCACGAGCGAAGTCGCGGATGATGAGCGTGCGCACGCGCTGCGCCTGACCGTAGTACGCGTCGTAGTACCCCGCCGACAGCGCGTAGGTGCCGAGCATGATGCGCCGCTTCACTTCGGGCCCGAAGCCCGCCTCGCGCGTGCGCGCGTTCATCGTGGCGACGTCCGCACCGTCGACCCGCAAGCCGTAGCGCACGCCGTCGTACCGGGCGAGGTTCGACGACGCCTCGGCGGGCGCGATCACGTAGTACGCCGACAGCCCGTAGCGCGCGCGCTCGGCACGCTGACACGGTCGACGGTCGCGCCCGCCTTCTCGAGCGCACGCGCCGCCTGGTCGACCGCGGCCAGCACCTCGGGCTCGAAGCCGTCGCCCTCCACGAGCTCGTCGACCAGCCCGATGCGCAGGCCTTCGATGCCGCGGTCCACGACCGGCAGCAACGGCTCGTACGGCGACGCGATCGAAGTGGAGTCCATCGGGTCGGGACCGGCGATGGTGTCGAGCAGCAGCGCGGCATCGCTCACCGTGGTCGCGAACGGGCCGATCTGGTCGAGCGAGCTGGCGAACGCCACCAGCCCGTAGCGCGACACCAGCCCGTAGGTGGGCTTCACGCCGACGACGCCGCAGAGCGCGGCGGGCTGGCGAATCGACCCGCCGGTGTCGGAGCCGAGCCCGAGCGGTGCGTACCCGGCAGCGACCGCCGCGGCCGAGCCGCCGCTGGAGCCGCCCGGCACGCGCGACGGGTCGCGCGGGTTCCGGGTGGGGCCGAACGCCGAGTTCTCGGTGGACGAGCCCATCGCGAACTCGTCGAGGTTGGTC
Organism: uncultured Actinomycetes bacterium; assembly: GCA_963819475.1. Taxonomy (GTDB): domain Bacteria; phylum Actinomycetota; class Acidimicrobiia; order IMCC26256; family DASPTH01; genus DASUAS01. The sequence continues at coordinate 250,666 of CAWFWE010000003.1, read as the reverse complement.
TTGGCGACGGGGACCGCACCCGCCGCCAGCACGCGGTCGACCACCGTCGCCGTGTACGGCGGCTGCCACCCCTTCAGGATCCGCGACGAACACGTGGTGGCCACGCCGCGGGTGCACAGGTTGTCCTTGAGCGCGATCGGCACACCGGCGAGTGGCCCCGGGTCGTCGCCGCGGGCGACCGCGGCGTCGACCGCGTCGGCCGCGGTGCCCGCCCACTCGGCGGTCACGAGGTTGCAGGCGTGAAGCTCCACGTCGCGTGCCTCGATGACGACAAGGTGCTCGTCGACCACCTCCCGCGCCGAACGGGTGCCGGCGCGGACCGCCGCCGCCAGCTCCGTCGCGCTCACGGTGCGTCGAGGATGCGCGGGACGCGGAACCGGCCGTCCTCCGACGCCGGCGCCATGGCCAGCACCTCGTCGCGCGGCAGGCTGGGCCGGACCTCGTCGGCGCGCAGCACGTTCACGATGGGCAAGGGGTGCGCGGTGGGGGGCACATCGTGGGTGTCGAGCGCGGCGATCTGCGCCGCGTGCTCGAGGATGACCTCGAGCTGGCCGGTGAGGTGCTCGATCTCCTCGTCGGTCGAGCGCGAGGCGCGCCAGCTGCGCGACGTGCTCGACGTCGGCGCGCGTGAGACGGGACATGGCGTCGAGTCTAGGAGTCGCACCCGCTTGGCTACGATGCCGATCTGTGGCGACGCACCCGTTCCTCTCCGACGACTGGTTCACGGCGGTCCGGGAGATCGTCGACGCGCGGGAGCTGGAGATCCCGCCCCACGCGGAGCTCACCATGAACCTGGTGGTGACCGACACGCCCTTCGGCGAGGACCGTCTCCTCCACATCGGCGCCAAGGACGGCCACGCCGACTGGGGCGCCGGCCACGCCACCGACGCCGACCTCACCCTCACCACCGACTACGTGACCGCCCGCGACGTCTTCATCAGCGCCAACCCGCAGGCCGGGATGCAGGCGTTCATGGAGGGCAAGGTGAAGGTCCAGGGCGACCTCACCAAGTTGATGGCGGCCCAGGTGGCGGGTACCGGCCCCGGTGCGCCCGGGCTCGCCGAGTCCCTGTCCGCGATCACGGAGTAGCGGGCGCCTCCGCCTCGTTCGCCGGCTCGCCGCGCTCCGCGAACCATGCGGGCTCCGGCGCGTCGCCGGGCATCTCGTGCCCGGCCACCGCGGGCGCGTCGCCGACCCGCGGCCCCGGGCGCCCGAGCTCACGTCCGTAGCCACTGGCCGGACGGCACGGCCCCGGCCTCGACGTCGCGCCGTGCGCGGGTCGCCACATCAGTTCCTCCCACGATTCGAGTCGTCGCCGCCGACGATCAGTCGCCGGCCTCCCGGGAGTGCATGCCTTCCGCCCTCCCGCCCCGCAAGGAGACGTTCGTGGTGCCGCCCTGTCACGCGGCACGGCCGATCAGAAGAAGAGGGTGACCTTCGTGCCCTTGTCGACCGAGGTCCCGCCGGCCGGATCCTGGGCGCGCACAAGGCGTCCCGGCAGGTAGCTCTGCGTGTCGACGACGAAGCCGGCTCCCTGCAGCGTGGCGGTGGCGCTCTCGAGTGGCTGGCCCACGAGGTTGGGGACCGTCACCTTCTCCGGGCCTTTGCTCACGTGCACCGTGACCGCCGAGCCGCGTGGCGCCGCGGAGCCGGCCGGCGGGTCGGTGCCGATGATCTTGCCGACGGCGATGGTGGCGTTGAAGTCGTCGGCACGCTTGACCGTGAAACCGAGCGCGGCGAGCGTGGCCGCCGCCTCGTCGAACGAGGCCGCCTTGGTCACGTCGGGGACCGCGACCGGCGCGGGCCCGTCGCTCACCAGCAGCTGCAACGTCGAGTCACGCGGCGCCTTCGCGCCGCCGGCCGGATCGGTACCGATGACGCTGCCGGGCGGCACCGACTCGTCGTACTGGTGCTTGACGTCCACCGCGAAGCCCGCGCGCTCCAACTCGGCCTGGGCGTCGGCCGGTGACTGGCCGTTGACCGCGGGCACGGCGACGGGCGGCGGTCCGCGGCGACACGACCAGCTCGACCGAGCCGTTGTCGCTGGTGAACGCCCCCGGCGCGGGGTGCTGCCCGATCACGATGTCCTTCGGATCGTCGGCGGTCTTCTCGATGATGCGCAGGGTCAGACCGACCCGGGCGACGGCGTCGGTGGCGTCCTTGGTCTTGAGGCCGACGAGCGAGGGCACGGCCACGCTCCCGCCGGACGTGCTCGCGGCCAGCGCGATGCCGCCGCCGATCAGGGCCAGCAGGATCGCGCCGAGCACGGCCACCGACACCCACCGCACCGCTCCGGGCGCGCGGCGACGGCGCGCCGATGCCGCGGGCGCGACGGCCGTCGCGTCGACCGGTGCTGTCGCGTCGATCGCGGGCGCGTCCTGGTCGAACAGCGCGTGGTCGCGCCGGCCGATCTGGGTCGGCTCGCCGCCGTCGAGCTCACCGCCGAGGCCGGCGAGCGGAAGCGGCTGCGGAGGCGGCAACGCGCGCGCCGCGTCGCCGAGCGCGGCGCGGATCGTGGCCGCGTCGGGATAGCGCTCGGCGGGCGACGGGCGGCCGGCGCGCTCGACCACCGGGCCCAGGCGACCGAGGGCGAGTGGCGCCACGAGCGGCGTGTGCGTGCGCGCCGCCAGCGTGCCGATGGCGGTGTCGGCGACCGCGGGCACGGTGCCGGTGACCGCCTCCACCATCACCACCGCGAGGGAGTAGAGGTCGGCCCGGCCGTCGAGCGGTGCACCGGTGGCCTGCTCGGGGGCCGCGTAGCGCGCGGTGCCCACGACCGTTCCGGCCGGCTCCGTCCAGCTCGCCTCGGCGAGCGCCCGCGCGAGACCGAAGTCGGCGACGCGCACGATGCCGTGCTCGTCGAACAACAGGTTGGCGGGCTTGATGTCGCGGTGGACGACGCCGCGCGCGTGCGCGTACTCCAACGCGCCCGTGACCTGGCGGCCGACGTGCGTCGCCTGCGAAGGCGTCAGCCGGGCGCCGGAATCGAGCAGCCCCCGGAGGCTCCCCCCGGTGAGGAGCTCGAGCACCATGAACGGCACGTCGTCGTCGCCCCAGTCGAAGACCGCCATCACGTTGGGGTGGTTGAGGGACGCCGCCACCTGGGCTTCGGCCCGGAAGCGGCGCAGGAACCCGGCGTCCTCGGCCAGCGCGAGGTGCAGGACCTTCACGCCGACGCGCCGCTTGAGGCGCACGTCGTCGGCCACATAGACGCGACCGCTCGCGCCCGCGCCGATGGGCGCGAGCAAGCGGTACCGTCCGGCGAGGACCCGGCCGGTGAGATCGGCGACGCCACTGATCGCCATCGGGTCAAGGTACCGGGCCGACCCTGCGGGTTCGCGGCACTGGAAGGGCGATGACCGGGTTCGACGGGTGCGGCGTTAGCCTCGGAGCCGATGGTCGACACCCCGCGGCGACCCGACCGGCTCCTGCCCCACGGCGCGCCGCGGCGCCCCGCCGCAGGCTCTTCCGGCACCCGGGCCGGGTCGCGGTCGTCGTGATCGCGCTGCTGGTGGTGCTCAACCTGGGCATCGTCCTGCTCGACAACTCCGACACCACTCCGGGCGGGGGCAACCCGCTGCCGGCGACGGTGGAGTCGGTGTCGCCCGTTCCGGGGTCGATCGCCGGGCCGGTCGACACGATCACCGTCGACCTCGACGACAGCCTCACCGGGGTGCTCCTCATCAAGATCGCGGGCCGCTACGTGGAGATCCCGGAGGACCAGCTCGAGCGCGTGGTCGAGCTGGGACAGATCAGCTACCGGCCCGGCCCCGGCAAGGAGATCGCACGCTTCCCCGCCGGTGAGAACGACGTCCTCGTCTACTACTGGTCGAGGACGCGCCCGGGCGGCCGGCCGACGCACCCGGCGAGCTACGCGTGGAGCTTCCAGGTCAAGGCGTGAGCGGGAGCGGGCGCGAGTCGGGTATCCCGGCGAGCAGCCAACTGCCCACAGTGAAGCCCTGATGGTCAGCGCATGCGGAGCACCGCGGCGCCCCGGACCGCGTCGCGCTTGATGGCGAGCAGTGCGTCGTTGGCCGCCTCGAGCGGGAACACCTCGTACTCGGCCCGGACCCCGGCGGCGGCGGCGAGGTCCATGAACTCCTGCGCGTCGGCGCGCGTCATGTTGGCGACCGACCGCAGGCTCCGCTCGTGCCAGAGGAGCTCGTAGGGCATCGACGGGACGTCGCTCATGTGAATGCCGGCCAGGCTCACCGTGCCGCCGGCACGCACCGCCGCCAACGCCACCGGCACGAGCTCACCGGCGGGCGCGAACACGACGGCACGGTCACACAGTTCGGGCGGCGCCTCCGTCGGACCCCCGATCCACGACGCGCCCAGCTCACGCGCCAGCTCGCGGTGGCCTTCACCACGCGTCATCACCACCACCTCGCAGCCCCAGTGCTGCAGCACCTGGAGCGCGAGGTGGGCCGACGCGCCGAAGCCGAGCAGGGCCACGCGCTCACCCGGTTGCACCTCGGCGCGCTGCAGGGCGCGGTAACCGATGACGCCCGCGCACAGCAGCGGCGCCGCTTCGAGATCGTCGAGTCCGGGAGGCAGCCGGACCGCGAAGTCCTCCGGCACCGTGACGTGGTCGGCGTACCCGCCGTCGACGGTCCACCCGGTGAAGTCGGCGGCGACGCAGAGGTTCTCCTCGCCCCGGCGGCAGAACCCGCACACTCCATCGGTGTGGTGCAGCCACGCGACGCCGACCCGGTCGCCGAGCGCGAGCGTCGCCACCCCGTCCCCGAGCGCGTCGACCACGCCGACGACCTGGTGGCCGGGCACGATCGGCACGTGCACCAGCTCGAGGTCGCCCTCCACGACGTGCAGGTCGGTGCGACAACAGCCGCACGCGTGCACGCGCACCCGCACCTCTCCCGGCGCGGGCTCGGGCGCCGGGCGGTCGACCAGCGTCAGCGGTCGCGTCACGACCGGAGCCGATGCGGTCAGCTGTTGCGCGCGGCTCACGGGCTCGCCTCCTCGGTCACGGGACGACGAAGGTCGCCTCGCCCTTGATCGCGGCTCCGCCGGACTCGACGCGCGTGCAGAGCAACTCGACGTCGACCTTGCGTTCGCCGGCGTCCTCGTACCGACGGGTGACCTTGCCCGAGCACACGACCTTGTCGCCCGGCCACACCTGCTCGCGGAACTGCACCGCGTAGCGGCGGACGTTGGTCGCGCCCAGCCAGTCGGTGGCGTAGCCGGCGAGGATGCCCGCCTGCAGCATGCCGACCGAGAAGACGGACGGGTACCCGGCTGCCCGGGCGAACTCTTCGTCGTGGTGGATCGGGTTGAAGTCACCGGACGCGCCCTGGTACTTGACCATGTCGGTGCGGGTGATCGGGCCGTACTCGCGCGGCGCCGGCGCGCTGCCCTCGTGCAGATCGTCCCAGCTCGCCATCACGACCCCTCCGTCGGCGCCTTGCCGGTCTCGATCATCGTCGTCCGCGACTCGGCCACGACCTTGCCACTCTCGTCGCGGTACTCGGTGACCATCTCGGCGAAGCGCATGGTGCCGCCGCGCTTCCCCTCCTTCTCGTAGATGCTGTCGATCCACGACTCGGTGGTGAGCGTGGCGCCGGCGCGCGGCGGGGGGCCGAAGAACGAGAATTCCTGGCCACCGTGGAGCAGTCGGGCGAGGTTGATGTTGAGCGACGCCACCGGGTTCGCGAGGTCGTCCGGCGCCCAGAACCCGGACGCGATGAGCCACGTGGGTGGGATCACGGCCGCCGGGTCGTCGAGGTAGTCGGGGTTGCGCGTCATCGTCGCCCGGGCGAACTCCCGGACCTTGCCCCGCTCGATCGTGAACTCGTAGCCGGGAAACCGCTTCCCGATCACGGAGTCGTCAGCCATGCAACCGCTCCCCCTCGTACCTCGAGTGTCGACCCGGGCGAGGCTACGTCGTGGTCGGAGACGTCTCCCAGCCCGCGCCGCTACTCCACCGGCGCGGGCCCGTGCTCCAGCAGGTGTCGCAGCCCGGGTTCGTCGAGCGTGGGCACGCCGAGCTGCTCGGCCTTCGCCAGCTTCGACCCCGGGCTCTCGCCGACCACCACGTAGCTCGTCTTCTTCGACACGCTGCCCGTCACCTTGGCGCCGCGCGCCTCCAACTCGGCCTGCGCCTCCTCCCGCGTCATCGAGGGCAAGGTGCCGGTGAGCACGAAGGCGAGGCCGGCGAGCGACGGGCCGTCGACGGGCGCGGCGACGCGTTCGGGGCCCTCGAAGTTGACGCCCGCGGCCCGCAGCTTCTCGATCAGCTCCCGGTTGCGGTCGATGGCGAAGAAGGCCTGCACGCTCTGCGCGATGACACCGCCGACGCCGGGTACGACCGCGAGGTTCTCCTCCGCGGCGTTGGCGATGGCGTCGAGGTCGCCGAGCTCGCGGGCGAGGGCCACGGCGGCGCTCGGGCCGACGTGCCGGATGCCGAGCCCGACGAGCAGCTTCGCCAGCGGTCGCGAGCGCGACGCGTCGATCGCCGCGACCAGCAGCTGGGCCGACCGGTCGCCGATCCGCTCCAGCGGCACCAGCGCGTCGACGGTGAGCGAGTAGACGTCGGCCGCGTCGGTGAGCAGCCCCGCGTTCACGAACTGGTTGACGCGCTCCTCTCCGAGCCCCTCGATGTCCATCGCCGAGCGACCGGCGAAGAACACGATGCGCTGCACGCGCTGCGCGGGGCAGTCGACGTTGACGCAGCGCGTGTCGGCCTCACCGTCGAGTCGCACCAGCGGCTGGTGGCACACCGGGCACTCGGTGGGGAACTTCCACTTCCGTGTGCCGCGTTTCCGCTTGGCGAGCACCGGGCCCACGACTTCGGGGATGACGTCGCCGGCCTTCCGCACGATCACGGTGTCGCCGACGCGCACATCCTTGCGCGCGACCTCGTCCTGGTTGTGGAGCGTGGCCAGCCCGACCGTCGACCCGCCCACGAACACCGGCTCGAGCTGGGCGAAGGGGGTGGCCCGACCGGTGCGACCGATGCTCACCATGATCCCGCGCAGCAGCGTCGTCTTCTCCTCGGGCGGGAACTTGAACGCGATGGCCCACCGCGGCGCTCGGCTCGTGAAGCCGAGCTCGTTGCGTTGCGCGAGGTCGTCGACCTTCACGACTGCGCCGTCGATGTCGTACCCGAACGAGTGCCGGTTGGCCTCGATGCGCTCACAGAATTCGTAGACGTCGTCGAGGGACGACAGCTGCTCGATGTGGTCGTTCACCGGCAGGCCGAGATCGCGCAGCCAACCGAGAGTCTGGTGGTGCGTGCGGAGCACGGGCCCGCCGTCCTGCACGCCGAGCTGGTAGGCGTCGAACGTGAGGTCTCGCGACGCGGTGACGCGCGGGTCCTTCTGGCGGAGGCTGCCGGCGGCGGCGTTGCGCGGGTTCGCGAACAGGCGGTCGCCCGCCTCACCCTGGCGCCGGTTCAGCTCCTCGAACGATGCGAGCGGCATGAACACCTCGCCCCGCACCTCGAGCCGCGTCGCCACCGCGTTGCCCTGCAGCGTCTCGGGGATCGACGCGATGGTGGCGACGTTGGCGGTGACGTCCTCCCCCGTCTCGCCGTCGCCGCGCGTGGCCGCGCGCACCAGCCGCCCGTCCTCGAACAGCAGCGACACCGCCAACCCGTCGAGCTTCGGCTCGCCGACGAACACCACCGGGTCGGTGATCACCCGCTCGACGCGCGCGTACCAGGCCGCGAGCTCCTCGCGTGCGAAGGCGTTGTCGAGCGACAGCATCGGGACGATGTGCCGCACCGGCGCGAAGGTGGCCGACGGCGGCGCCCCCACCTCGGTGAGGGGCGTGTCGCCCCGCTCGAGCTCCGGGTACTCGTCGGCCAGCGCCGAGAGCTCACGGACGAGCTGGTCGAACTCGGCGTCGGAGACCTCGGGCTCGTCGTCGCGGTAGTAGCGCTCGCGGTGGTACCGGATCTGATCCGCGAGCTCGTCGGCGCGCGTGGCGACGTCGGGCGGGATCCCTCCGGGTGCGCGGGCCATCCCCCGCAATCTACCGACCGGATGTGACGCCTACGACTAGGTCGTCGTGGTCGGAGGCACGGTGGTCGTCGTGGTCGGAGGCGTCGTCGTCGTCGTCGGCGGGGCCGTCGTCGTCGTGGGCGCGGTCGTGGGCGGCGCGGTCGTCGTCGTCGTCGTCGAGGTCGAGGTGGTGGTCGAGCTCGTGCTGGTCGACGAGGTCGACGAGCTGGTGGTGGTGTTCTTCTTGTCGCTGCCGTCGTCGTTCGAGAGCACGAGGGCCAGGATCACCCCGATGAGCACGACCGCGAGGACCACCAGCGCCGCGATCAGCCACCGCTGACCCGACGACATCCCCTCGTCGTCGTCGGGCGGGACACCGTCACCACCGCCCCCGCCTCCCGCGGCACCGCCGGCCGCGCCTCCCGCGGCACCGCCGGCCGCAGCTGCGGGCATCGCCATCGTGCTGTCACCGGTGGCCGGACCGGCTCCGGTGTCGTCTGCGCCGGCACCCGCCGCACCCGCCGCGCCCGCGCCGGTCGCACCCTCCACCGCGGCGCCACAGTTCCCGCAGACCGTCGCGCCCGGCTCGAGCGGCTGGCCGCACACGCCGCAGTAGCGGTACGAGGAGGTCTCCACGTCAGGCTCCCAGGGTGAGTCTCGCGGCGACCGCCTGGTCGTGCACCCGGGCAGCCAACTCGCGTGCGATGCCGAGCACGCGCTCGGCCTGGGAGGCACCGTAGCCCGCCAGCCCGCACGCGGGGGTGATCAACCCGCGCGTGCGGAGGGGCACCGGGTCGCACCCGCGTCGCGTCAGGTCGCACCACACGCGCGCCAGCGCGCGCCAGTGCGGGTCGGCCGATTCACCCACCGGTCGGTCGGTCGGCACCGCTCCCCAGGCGATCCATCCGTCACCGTCGAGGAAGCGCGCCAGCGAGACGGTGTGCCGGACGAGATCGTCGTTCACCTCGACGCCGAGCACCTCGGGCCCGGCCTCGAGCGCGAGCGCGATGTCGCCGTCGCTGCACACGTGCACACCCGTCACACAGTCGACCGACGCCAGCGCGCCCGACAACACGTCGATGGCCGACTCGCGGTCGAGCGGCTCGTTGCCGCGGTGCCACGACACGAGCGCGGGCTCGTCGAAGAACAGCACCAGCCCGGCATCGGGCAGCTGCGCGCCGACCAGCTCCTCCACCGCCACCGACCACGCGCGGGTCACCTCGGCGGCGCGGCGGAACGCCCGTGGTGCAGGGACGCCCGCCGCGTGCAGCGCCATGCCCAGGGTCAGCGGGCCCGTCACCTGGACCTTGACCCGGACCGGCCGCTTCTCGCGGGCCGCAGCCACCTCGAGGAAGGTGAGGAGCCCGTCGTGCCCGCCGTCCCCGAAGTCGCAGTCGGGCGCCGCGTCGGAGTCGTGCACCACCGTGAAGCTGCCGTCGGCCGCCACGCTCACCTCGGGCAGGGCCCCGAGCCACTGGGCGAGCATGCCCTCCCTGGGATCGCGCGCCGGCAGCTGCGGCGCGGCAGGCAGCTCCGGTAGACGGCGAAGCACCACCTCTGCGGCCACGACGGGATCGTTGTGCGGAAGGCTGCCGACACCGGTCGCGACGCCGGGGACGAGCACCGGCGCTCGGAGAGTCGGCGACATGGGGTCGTACTCTACGATCGCCGACGCCGCGCGCTCCAAGCGGGCGCGCGCAGGTGAACGGAGTCAACCTGCCTCGTCCTCTCTCCTTGTGGCTGCTGCGCGTCGCGTGGGTGACGTTGCCGCTGACCGCGGGTCCGGCCGCGGCCGCCGCGACCGAATCGTGGGCCGACGGGCCGCGCGTCGCGGCCGCGACGCTGCTGTGGCTCGCGTGGGCGGTCGGCCTCCTCGCGACGCTCGCGCCGCGTCCGCAGACGTTGACCGCACTCCGCGTGATCGCGCCGGCGCTGGTCATTGCCGCCATCCTCGCCGCGATCGACGGATCACCGTCGACGCTCGCGACGGTCGGCGCGCTGGCAGGGACGATCGTGTGTTCGGCGCTCGCCTCGGGCCACGACATCGCGTCCGCGGCGGCGAACGCGCTCGCGTACGGTGACGAGCAACGCTTCCCACTGCGCGTTCCACCGGCGTTGTTCCTGGGCCCGTTGCCGGGGGCGCGTCTCCTCGTCGCGGGCGGGATCGTGGCACCGGTGCTGCTGCTGGCCGACGGTGAGATCGTCCTCGGCGTCATCTCGCTCCTGATCGGCGCCGCGCTCGTCGTCGTGCTCAGCCGGTCGCTCGAGTCGCTGTCGCGCCGCTGGGCGGTGCTAGTGCCGGCCGGGTTCGTCGTCGTCGACGCGTTGACCCTGGCCGACCCCGTCCTCTTCCTGCGCGAGCACGTGCGCGAGGTCGCGCCCGAACCCGCCACCGCGGCACCACCCGGGATCCTCGATCTCCGCCTCGGCGCCGGTGCGGGCTCGGTGTCGGCCCGGTTCGGCGCGCCGATCGACCTGGTCCGGGCCGCCCGCCGGCGGCGCGGCGGCGAGACGGTCGAGGCCGAGGCGATCCTGTTCGCGGTGGCGCGCCGCGACGAGATGCTGCGGCTGGCCGCGGCGCGGCGCCTGCCGGTTCGCGTGCCGGTCAGGTAGCGATCCCGCCGCCCACGAGCACGTCGCCGTCGTAGAGCGCGACGACCTGGCCGGGCGCGACCCGCGGCTGCGGGTGCGACGAACCGAACGGTGTTCCCGCAGAGCGTCGCCGCGACCGGTTCGCCGTGCGCGCGCGTCTGGACCATCGAGCGCGCAGGACGAGGGCACACCGTCGGTGAAGAGCACGTCGCGCACCTCGACCGCGTCGCGCAGCAGGTCGCCCTTGGCGCCGATGGTCACAGTCGCGGTGCGGGCGTCGACGTCGACGACGTAGCGACGCTCACCGGTCGCCACGCCGAGCCCGCGTCGCTGCCCGACGGTGAAGGTGGCGATGCTGCCGTGCCCGCCCACCGTGGCGCCGTCGGTGTCGACGATCGCACCGGCGCGCGCCGGTACCCGTGCGGCGAGGAACGACTCCCGACCACCACGGGTGATGAAGCAGACGTCCATGCTCTCGGGCTTCGCCGCGGTCCGCAGCCCGAGGCGGGACGCCTGCGCGCGCACGTCGGCCTTGGTGAGGTCGCCGACCGGGAACAGCGTGCGACCGAGCTCCCGCTGCCCGAGCATGTACAGGACGTACGACTGGTCCTTGGCCGCATCGGCCCCGCGCCGCAGCTGGAACGTCCCTCGGTCGCTGCGCGTCACGCGCGCGTGGTGGCCGGTCGCGACGTGGGCGAATCCGAGCGCGTCGGCGCGCTCGAGGAGGCGCCCGAACTTGATCGAGCGGTTGCACTCCACACACGGATTGGGCGTGCGGCCGGCCCGGTGCGCGTCGACGTAGGGCTCGACGACGGTGTCGTCGAACTCCTCGGTGAAGTTGAACACGTAGTGGGGCATGCCGAGCTGCGCGGCGACGCGCCGGGCGTCCTCCACGTCGGCCACGCTGCAGCAGCCGGAGTCGGACTCGCCGCCCCACAGCTTGAGGGTCACGCCGGTGACGTCGTACCCCTGCTCGAGCAGGCGCGCGGCCGCAACCGAGGAGTCGACCCCGCCGCTCATCGCGACGAGGACCCGGGAACCGCCCACGCTCACGCCTCGCCCATTGGGCGTTCGCTGCTCGCCGGGATACCCGGCTCGCTCACGCTCACGCCGCCTCCCCGGCGCGGCGCAGTTGCGCGACAGCTCGCGGGATCACGTCCAGGGCGACGTCGACGTCGGCGTCGGTCGAGGCGAACCCGAGGCTCAGCCGGACCGACGACAGCGCGTCGTCGCGGGGTACGCCCATCGCGGCGAGCACGTGCGACGGCTCGGTGGCGCCCGACGAGCACGAGGAGCCCGCGGCCGCGCACACCCCGGCCTGGTCGAGCGCGACCAGTAGGGTCTCGGCCTCGACCCCACGGAACCCGAGGTGCGCGTTGCCGGCCACCTTGGCGCGCCGGTCGCCGTTCTCGAACACGCCGGGAACCGCGGTGCTCAGCCCGATGATCAGGCGGTCGCGCAGTGCGCCGATGCGGACGACGTCGGCAGCGCGCGCATTGCACGTCGCCCGGAGCGCCGCCGCCATCGCGACCGCGCCGGCCACGTTCGACGTGCCGGACCGGAGCCCGGCCTCCTGGCCGCCACCTTCGATCAACGGTTCGACCGCCACCCCGTCGCGGACGACGAGCGCACCGGTGCCCTTGGGACCGCCGAACTTGTGCGCCGAGATCGCGACGAGGTCGACGCCGGCCGCGGCGCGGGCGACGTCGATCCACGGAACCGCCTGTACCGCGTCGGTGTGCACGACCGCGCTCGGCGCCCGGTCGCGGACGCCGGCCACGATCGCGTCGAGCGGCTGGATCGTGCCGACCTCGTTGTTCACGAGCATCACGGACACGACCGCGGTGCGTGCGTCGACGGCGGCGAGCAACCGGTCGACGTCGACGACCCCCGCCTCCGGCACGGAGACCGCCTCGATCCGGAAGCCCCCGGCGGCGAGCCGGTCGCACGACGCCAGCACGCCCTTGTGCTCGAACGCCGTGGTGACGACGCCGTCGGCTCCCCGGGCGGCGTGGGCCCGGCGGGCGGCTCCCTTCACCGCCAGGTTGTCGGCTTCGGTACCGCCGGCGGTGAACACGACCTCGGCCGGTCGGGCGCCGAGCAGCTCGGCGACCTCCTCCCGGGCCTCCTCGAGCGCGGTCTTCGCCGCCCGCGCCGCAGCGTGGCCGCCGCTCGGGTTGCCGAACGTGCCCTGCAGGAACGGTGCCATCGCCGCCACTGCCTCGGGCCGCATCGGGGTGGTCGCGGCGTGGTCCAGGTAGGTGAGCGCCGAATCCACGCCCCGAAGTCTACGGAGCAGCGAGCGCCTGCCGACCCGGGTAACCGGGTCGCAGCGAGCGCGACCCTCGAACAGGAGCAGCGAGCGACTGCCGACCCGGGTAACCCGGGTCGCAGCGAGCGCGACCCTCGACCACGGGGACGCCGGAATAAGTGTCACACCCCCGGGCGATACTCCTCGTGTGAGCACGCAACTGCGCCTGGTCGAGCCGCCCGAGCCCAAGGTCACGAAGTCCAGCCGTCGCGCCACCACGGCGGGTCGCGCCGCCCCGAAGCGGACCGGTCGCCCCACTCCCGCCCGCGGGGGTGGGCGCCGCGCCGTCAACTGGGGCGACTGGCGCCTCGACGCACGCACCCGCACGGTGGGCCGGGCGGGCGTCGCGCGGGCCCGCCGGGCGCTCGAGGACGCGGTCACCGCCGAGGAGCTGTCGCAGGCCAGCTGACCAAGCGGCTCCCGCCTGCGTTCCCCCAACTTCGCCCGTCCCAACGACGGGTCCTACCCTTTCGCGCATGGGTGACAGCGAACGTCCGACACGGTCCGACTGGGAGGCGCTGGCCGCGAAGGAGGTCGAGGGCGACCTCGACGCACTGACGTGGACCACGCCCGAGGGCATCGACGTCCACCCGCTCTACACCGCCGAGGACCTGGAGGGCCTCGAGAGCGTCGGGACGCTGCCGGGCTTCGAGCCGTTCGTCCGTGGCGTCCGGGCCACGATGTACACGAACCGGCCCTGGACCATCCGCCAGTACGCCGGGTTCTCCACCGCCGAGGAGTCGAACGCCTTCTACCGGGCCAACCTGGCCGCCGGCCAGATGGGGCTCTCGGTGGCGTTCGACCTCGCCACCCACCGCGGCTACGACAGCAACCACCCCCGGGTGATCGGCGACGTCGGCAAGGCCGGCGTCGCGATCGACTCGGTCGAGGACATGAAGATCCTCTTCGACGGCATCCCTCTCGACAAGATGACCGTCTCCATGACGATGAACGGCGCGGTGCTGCCGATCCTCGCCGGCTACGTGGTGGCTGCCGAGGAGCAGGGCGTCGACGAGTCGCAGCTGGCCGGAACCATCCAGAACGACATCCTCAAGGAGTTCATGGTCCGCAACACCTACATCTATCCGCCGGCGCCGAGCATGCGGATCGTGGCCGACATCATCGAGTACACGGCCCGGCGGATGCCGAAGTTCAACTCGATCTCGATCTCCGGCTACCACATGCAAGAGGCGGGCGCGACCGCGGTGCAGGAGCTCGCGTTCACCATTGCCGACGGCCTCGACTACGTGCGGGCCGCGCTGGCGCGCGGCCTCACCATCGACGAGTTCGCCGGTCGCCTCTCCTTCTTCTTCGCCATCGGCATGAACTTCTTCATGGAGGTGGCCAAGCTGCGCGCCGCTCGCCTGCTGTGGTCGAGAGTGATCGGTCAGTTCGACCCGCAGAAGCCGGGCTCGTCGATGCTGCGCACGCACTGCCAGACGTCGGGGGTATCGCTCACCGAGCAGGACCCGTACAACAACATCGTCCGGACCACGGTCGAGGCGCTCGCCGCCGTGCTCGGCGGCACCCAGAGCCTGCACACGAACTCGTTCGACGAGGCCATCGCGCTGCCGAGCGAGTTCGCGGCCCGGGTGGCGCGCAACACGCAGCTGATCCTGGCCGAGGAGACCGGCGTCACCAAGGTGGTCGACCCGCTGGGCGGCAGCTACTACGTCGAGGCGCTCACCGCGAGCCTGGCCAACGAGGCGTGGAAGCTGATCGAGGAGGTCGAGGCGCTGGGGGGCATGACCAAGGCCGTCGAGTCCGGCATGCCCAAGCTGCGCATCGAGGAGGCAGCGGCGCGCAAGCAGGCCGCCATCGACCGCGGCGACGAGGTCATCGTCGGGGTCAACAAGTACCGCCTCACCGAGGAGGACCACGTCGACATCCGCGACGTCGACAACGCGGTCGTCCGCGAGCAGCAACTCGCCCGGTTGGCCGAGCTCAAGACGAAACGCGACGACACGCGCGTGCGTGAGGCTCTCGACCGCCTGCGCGACGGCGCGCGCGGCGACGGCAACCTGCTGGAGCTCTCGATCGAGGCGACGCGGGCACGCGCGACCGTCGGCGAGATCTCCGACGCGCTCGAGGAGGTGTTCTCCCGTCACCGGGCGACGATCCGGAGCATCGCCGGGGTGTACGGCGCGGCGTACGAGGGCGATGAGGGCTACGAGCAGGTGCGCGCCGCGGTGGAGGAGTTCGCGGCCGCGGCGGGCCGGCGCCCGCGCCTGCTCGTCGCGAAGCTCGGCCAGGACGGTCACGACCGCGGCGCCAAGGTGATCGCCACCGCCTTCGCCGACCTCGGGTTCGACGTCGACGTGGGCCCACTCTTCCAGACCCCGGAGGAAGCGGCTCGTGACGCGATCGAGAACGACGTGCACCTCGTCGGCGTGTCGAGCCAGGCCGCGGGGCACAAGACGCTGATCCCGGAGCTCATCGCCCAGCTGCGCAAGCAGGGCGGCGACGACATCCTCGTGGTCGCGGGCGGCGTCATCCCCGCCCAGGACTACGACGAGCTGCGTGACGCCGGGGTGGCCGCGATCTTCGGTCCCGGCACCAACATCCCCGAGGCAGCAGCCGAGATCGTGAGCCTGCTGCGCCGCGCCTGACGCCGCCACCTCTCGTACCCTCCTGCACATGAGCGGAGTGGCCGCGAGCCGGGTAGCCCGGCTCGCAACGGAGCGCTTGCCGAACGTGGAGCCGAGCGGCCCGGTGCGCAGCACCGAGAGCGGACCGGCATGAGCGAGCTGGCGAAGCAGGTGGTCGACGGTGATCGGCGCGCGCTGGCGCGTGCGATCACCCTGGTGGAGTCGACGCGCGCCGACCACCGCGCCGAGGCGGAGGCATTGCTCGCCGAGGTGCTCCCGCACGTCGGCAACGCGGCGCGGGTGGGCATCTCCGGCGCGCCCGGCGCGGGCAAGTCGACGTTCATCGAGGCGCTCGGCGGCCACCTGGTGGAGCAGGAGCACCGGGTCGCGGTGTTGGCCGTCGATCCGTCGAGCACGCGTAGCGGCGGCTCGATCCTCGGCGACAAGACGCGCATGGAGCAGCTCACGCGCTCGCCCCTCGCCTTCGTCCGGCCGTCCCCCACCGGCGGCACCCTCGGCGGCGTGGCGCGCCGGACGCGCGAGGCGCTCCTGCTCTGCGAAGCCGCCGGCTTCGACGTCGTCCTGGTCGAGACCGTCGGCGTCGGGCAGTCGGAGGTGAAGGTCGCGGCCATGGTCGACCTCTTCCTCGTGCTGGTTGCGCCCGGCGGCGGCGACGAGCTCCAAGGGCTCAAGCGCGGGATCATGGAGCTCGCCGACCTGGTCGTCGTGAACAAGGCCGACGGCGACCTCGCCGCCACCGCCGCGCACACCGCGGCCGACTACGCCGCCGCGCTCCACCTCGTGCGCCCGCGCATCGCCGGGTGGGATCCGCGCGTGTTGACGTGCTCGGCGTTGCTGGGCGACGGCATCCGCGAGGTCTGGGACGCGGTCGAGGAGTTCCGCGCCCGGGTCGCCGATGCGCTCCCCGCGTTGCGCGCCGACCAGAGCCGCGAGTGGATGTGGTCGGAGGTCACCGACTCGCTCCTCGAAGCCCTCGCCGCCGACGAGGCCGCCGGTGCCCTGGCCCGGCGTCTCGAGCTCGAGGTGGCCCAGGGCTCGATCACGCCCACCGCGGCCGCTAGCGCCGTCGTCGAGGCGCTGCTCGGCGACCGCTCCGTCTGACCGGTCCCCGAGGCCGGCCGCTCAAGGTCGAGCCCCGGAAATACCGAAGACAGGACGTGAGCGCGCAAGGAATCCTGGCCGGCGTCGTGCTCGTGGCGATCGTCGTCCTGGCGATCGTCTCGACGCGCGTCGTGGGCCGGCGCGCCGCCCGCACCGTCGACCGGGTGACCGCGCTCCTCGAGCGCAACGAGGCGCGCTTCCGGGCGATGGTCCGTGACTCCAACGACATCATGGCGATCGTCGACCCGCACGGTCGGTTGGTGTACGCGAGCCCGGTCACCGAGCGCATCCTCGGGCTCGACATCGAGCCCCTCATCGGCACCGACGTGTTCGACCTGATCCATCCCGACGACCGCGGCATCGCCAAGATCGGCTTCGACCTCACCCGCGCCGGTCACGACGCCGACCGCATCGAGGTGCGGCTCCGCCACGCCGACGGCAGCTGGCGGGTCGTGGAGGCGGTGGCCACCAACCTGCTCGACGATCCCGCCGTCGCCGGCATCGTGATCAGCGCGCGCGACCTCACGGACCGGCGACTGGCGGAGGCCGAGCTGCGCGAAGCGCAGGAGCGGTTCCGCAGCGCGTTCGAACACGCGCCGATCGGCATGGCGCTCACGTCGATCGACGGTCGCCTCTTCCGGGTGAACCGCGCGCTGGTGCAGATCCTCGGACGAGGGGAATCCGAGTTGCTGGCCTCGTCGATCCTCGACCTGAGCCACCCCGACGACCGCGAGATGTGTCGCGAGTCGATGACCCGGCTGCTCACCGGCGCGATCGCGAACTGCCGGATCGAGCAGCGCTACCTGCACCACGACGCGCACCCGGTGTGGGTCTCGGTGAGCGCGTCGATCGTGCGCGACGTCAACGAGCGGCCTTTGTACTTCGTCAGCCAGATCGAGGACATCGCCGAGCGGAAGGCGAGCGGCGAGGCGCTCGCGCACCAGGCCGTGCACGATCCGCTCACCGGCCTGCCGAACCGGGCGCACTTCGTCGAGTGCCTGGGCCGCGAGCTCAACGACGCCGAGCAGCGCCACGAGCGCGTCGCGGTCCTGTTCCTCGACCTCGACCGCTTCAAGGTGGTGAACGACAGCCTGGGGCACTCCGCCGGCGACCGGTTGCTGGTGGCGGTGGCCGACCGGCTGAGCGCGACCATGGGCCCGAACGACGTCGTGGCCCGCTTCGGCGGCGACGAGTTCACGATCCTGTGCCACAACGTGACCAGCGAGGAGACCGCCGAGCTCGTGGCCGAGCGGCTGGCGGAGGCGGTCTCCCGGCCCGTCGCGCTCGTCGAGGGTGAGGTGTTCGTGACCGCCAGCATCGGCATCGCCCTGTCGGGCGGCGTCGCCGACAGCCCGGAGACGCTGCTCCGCAACGCGGATGCGGCGATGTACCGGGCCAAGGAGCTGGGGCGCGACCGCGCCGAGCTGTTCGAGGCGCAGACCCACGACCGCGCGGTCGACGACCTGCGGACCGGTAACGCGCTGCACCGCGCCATCGAGCGCGGCGAGATGCGCGTCCACTACCAGCCGATCATCGACGTTGCCGACGGATCCCTCTTCGGGTTCGAGGCGTTGATCCGCTGGGAGCACCCCGAGCGCGGGCTGGTGCCACCGATGGAGTTCGTGCCCCTGGCCGAGGAGACCGGCCTCATCGTGCCCCTCGGGGTGTGGGCGCTCGAGCAGGCGTGCCGCGCAGGCGGTGCGCTGGCACCGCGCCGCGCCCGACGCATCGCCCCTCTCGATGAGCGTGAACCTCTCGCCCCGCCAGCTCGCCGAGCCCGCGCTGCCGAACGACGTGGCTCGTGTGCTGCACGACACGGGCATCGTGCCGGGCGCGCTCTGGCTCGAGATCACCGAGAGCACGTTGATGCGTGACGCCGAGTCGGCGCTGAGCGCCCTCGGCGCGCTCCGTGCTCTCGGCCTCCACCTCGCGGTCGACGACTTCGGCTCCGGCTACTCGTCGCTCGCGTACCTCCAGCGGCTCCCGGTCGAGGCGCTGAAGATCGACCGGACGTTCACCGCGGGTGTGGGCCAGCGACCGGACAGCACCGCGATCGTCGACGCAGTCGTCAGCCTCGCCCGCGCCCTGCGGCTGGGGACGGTCGCGGAGGGCATCGAGACGCCCGAGCAGCTCCAGCAGCTCCGGGCGATGGGGTGCGAGCTGGGGCAGGGCTTCCTCTTCGGGCCCGCCCGCCCCGCCCAGGCGTTCGGCGCCGATCCGCGCCGCGCCTTCACCCGCAGCACCCGCACGACGCCCGTCGATGTGCCACTCGCCTGAACTGTGACGAAGAACCACACGCGTGTAGTTCTCGTCGTCGCGTCCTCGTACGCCCACGTAGCCTGGTGACGTGCTCCTGACCTGGATCCTCGCGGGCACCGCGCTCCTGATGGTGGGCGCGGCGTTCGTGTACGCCTGGCGGAACCGTCCTTACCGCGGGCCCGGCGCCGACACCACGGCCGTCGACGAGATGGCGATGCAGGCCAGCAAGTTCACGACCCGGGGACCGTGCATGGGGGCCGACGTCGGCAGCGACCTGTAGGCGCGCTTGACGCGTTCCGGACATACCGGTACAGTCTGTCGCACTCAGACGTGATCCGACGGGATCCTGCGTCTCTGCTTCCCCGCACCACGCCCGGCCCCGCCGGCCCGCTCGCGGAGGAAGTGCCATGCCCGCCACGTTGCTGATCAAGCCCTGGAACGACCCGGTGGTCGACACCCTCGGGCACGATCCCCGCTCCCGCTACGTCGAGACGTTCTGGCTGCCGACCCTCGGTCCCACCGCACTCCTGCTCCTGCGCCACCTCGCCGACCGGTTCGATCGCAACCCCGAAGGCGTCGAGCTCACCGTGAGCGACACCTCGCACGCGCTCGGCCTGGGCCAGCGCGACGGCACCGCGTCCCCTCTCGTGCGCACGTTGCGGCGCCTCACCCAGTTCGACCTCGCGTGCGAGGACCCGATGTCCGACACGGTGGCGGTGCGGCGCAACGTCCCGCCCGTGAACGCCCGCCACCTGCGCCGTCTGCCGAGCGCGCTGCAGGCCGCGCACGCCGAGTGGGCGGAGGCGCAGCTGGCCGAGCACCCCCTCGCCGAGGCGCGCCGGCGTTCCCGCCGCGTCGCGTTCACCCTGCTCGAGCAGGGCGACGACCCCGACCACGTCGAGCGGGCGCTGCACGCGATCGGCTTCCACCCCGCGCTGTGCCAGGAGAGCGCGCAGTGGGCCTACCAGCGTCACCGCGAGGCGCTCGACCACGCGCAGGGAGTCGCTTCCTGACCCACCGGTGAGCTGATCACGCGGCGCGACCTTCGCCCCCGATGTTCGCGACCGCGGCCGAGCAGCGCGTCCCGTCCGAGGGACGCGCTGCTCGCGCGCGATCACCTCGTGCACGGGTCCCGCGGGACCACGCCAAGGTGCCGCGAGGCCCATCCGGGTACCGTGCGTCCATGGCCGACGACGCGCAGCTCGACCGCCTCGCCGCGCACCTGCGCGACGCCCGGCAGATCGTCGTGCTCACCGGGGCGGGGATCTCGACCGAGTCGGGCATCCCCGACTTCCGCGGCCCACAGGGCCTCTGGACCAAGGACCCGTCGGCCGAGCGCAAGGCGTCCATCCAGCACTACGTGGACGACGCCGAGCACCGCCGCGAGGTGTGGCGCAACCGGGCCGGTAGCGAGCTGTTCGGGGGCGCGCCGAACGCCGGGCACGTCGCGCTGGCCGAGCTCGAACGCCGGGCGAACCTGCACATGCTCGTCACCCAGAACGTCGACGGCCTGCACCAGGCCGCGGGCACGTCGCCCGAGATCGTGATCGAGATCCACGGCACCGTGCACGAGGCCAAGTGCCTCACGTGCGGGTGGCGGGGCCCGATGGAGGACACGCTCGCCCGGGTGCGCGCCGGTGACGAGGACCCGGCCTGCCTCGAGTGCGGCGGCATGCTGAAGTCGGCCACCATCTCCTTCGGCGAGAACCTCGTGCCCACCGACCTCCAACGGGCGCAACGCGCCGCCGCCGGCGCCGACGTGTTCCTCGCCGTCGGCACCTCCCTCGGCGTCTACCCCGCGGCCGCCCTCCCGGAGCTCGCGCTGCGGAACGGCGGGGTGCTGGCGGTGCTCAACGGCGAGGAGACGCCGTTCGACCCGCTGGCCGAGTTCGTGCTCCGCGACCGCCTGGGCGAGGTGCTCCCGGATCTGGTGGTGCGCGTCTGACCCGCGCCACTGCCCCCACCGAATTGGGGCAAGGTGGAGGGCCCGCTTGGGAATACCCGACCATCGCGGTAGCATTTCAACGCAGGACGAGGGAGACCCAGGATGCCGAGTTACCGCGAGCTGCTCCGGGACACCAAGCAGCGCATCACCGAGATCCAGCCCGAGGACGCCGAGGCGCGCCTCGGGCAGGCCACGTTCGTCGACGTGCGCGAGCAGGACGAGCACGACCAGGGCACGATCCCGGGGTCGGTGTTCATCCCCCGCGGCCATCTCGAGAGCCAGGCCGAGACCAAGCTCCTCGACCGCGACGCGCCCATCGTCCTGTACTGCGCCGGCGGCAACCGCTCCGCCTTCGCCGCCGAAACCCTCCAGCAGCTCGGCTTCACCGACGTCGTGTCGATGGCCGGCGGGTTCGGGCGCTGGAAGAACGAGGGCCGCCCCTGGATCACTCCCCAGACCCTCACCGCCGAGCAGCGCGAGCGCTACGGGCGCCACCTCCTCCTTCCCGAGGTCGGCGAGGCCGGCCAGCAGGAACTGCTCGAGAGCCGCGTGCTGCTGCTCGGTGCGGGCGGACTCGGCTCGCCCGCCGCGCTCTACCTCGCGGCTGCGGGCGTCGGCACGCTCGGCATCGTCGACATGGACGTCGTCGACGCGTCGAACCTGCAGCGCCAGATCCTCCACAACATGGACCGCATCGGCGAACGCAAGGTCGACTCGGCGAAGAAGACCCTCACCGAGCTGAACCCCGACGTCGACGTCGTCACGTACGACGTCCGCTTCGGCGCCGACAACGTGCTCGACATCATCGACGGCTACGACGTGATCGTCGACGGCACCGACAACTTCCCCACGCGCTACCTCCTCAACGACGCGTCGTTGCTGAAGCGCATCCCGGTCGTGCACGGCTCGATCTTCCGCTTCGAGGGGCAGGTCTCGGTGTTCAAGCCCTACGAGGGCCCCTGCTACCGCTGCCTCCTGCCCGAGCCGCCGCCGCCGGAGCTGGCGCCGAGCTGCGCGGAGGCCGGCGTGCTCGGCGTGCTCCCCGGCATCATCGGCTCGATCCAGGCGCTCGAGGCGATCAAGCTGATCCTCGACCTCGGCGACCCGCTGATCGGTCGGCTCCTCGCCTACGACGCGCTCGAGCAGTCGTTCCGCGCCTTCAAGGTGCGGCGCGACCCCGCGTGCCCGGCCTGCGGCGAGCACGCCGCGCCGATCGTGATCGCCGAGTACGACGAGCAGTGCCTCCCGCACGCCGTGCTCGCCGACGGCAGCGTCCTCACGCACTGATCGCGGAATCAGCGCCGTAGCCGCACCACCAGCTGTTCCACACGAGCCGCGAGCTCGTCGGGCTCGCGCACGACGACCGCGTACTGTCCGGCGAGCCAGGTGACGACGCGCAGCAACGCCTCGTGGCTCCCGCTGCCGACGCGCACGCGGGCACGACCGTCGCCGAGCTCCTCGACCTCGGCGTCGCTCCAGCGGAGCATGTCGCGCACCGCGTCGGGTGCACCGTCGACCTCGAGCAGGGCGGAGTGCGGCAGGGGCATGGTGCGGATCGACTCGGCCACGAACGCGGCCGCGTCGCCGCCGGGGAGCTCGCGCGCCGCGCATCGGACGCCGGCCAACCGCGGCCGCGCGAGGCGGTCGAGGCGGAACGTGCGCCAGTCGTCGCGGCGGACGTCCCACGCGACGAGGTACCACCGGCGCCCGGTCGACACGAGCTGGTGAGGCTCGACCAGGCGGCTCGAATCGTCGCCGTCGCGACGGCGGTAGTCGAAGCGGACCTGCTCGCGGTCGCGACACGCCAGCGCGAGCACCGCGAGGGCATCGGCGTCGACCGTCGGGCCTCCGCCCCACTGCAGCGACACGACGTTGCTGTGCACCGCATGGACCCGTCGCCGCAGCCGGTCGGGCAGCACCTGCTCGAGCTTGGCCAGCGCGCGCAGCGCGGTGTCGTCCATGCCGTCGATCGACGCGCCGGCGGCCGTCCGCAGCCCGACCGCGATGGCGACGGCCTCCTCGTCGTCGAGCAACAGCGGCGGCAGGTGGGCGCCGGTGGCGAGGCGGTAGCCGCCGGCGGCCCCGGGCGTGGCGTCGACCGGGTAGCCCAGTGACCGGAGGCGGTCGACGTCGCGCCGCAGCGTGCGGGCGCTGACGCCCAGACGCTCGGTCAGCTCCGCGCCCGGCCAGAACCGGTGCGTCTGCAGCAGCGAGAGCAGCAGCAGGGCTCGCTCGGTCGGGTCGTTGTCCGCCATCGCACCCTTCACCGTTCGATGAATTCGGGCCGTCCGTACGGTCTGACCCGAGAAGATTCCCACACATCGCGGCCAGGATCTGGCCGCAGTGATCCGTAGGTTCGGAGTCATGCAGACGACCGTGCGCCACCGCCAGGAACTTCGCCAGGACGCCGCCGACCCCAGGCAGGAGGGCCTCGTGCACGACGTGACCGACCAGGGACCGCTCGCGATCGTCGCCGAGGGTCTCACCCGGACCTTCGGCGACGTCACCGCCGTCGACGGCCTCGACCTCAGCATCCACCGAGGCGAGATCTATGGCCTGCTCGGCCCCAACGGGGCCGGGAAGTCGACCACGGTGAAGATGCTGTGCACGCTGCTCGCCCCCACCGGTGGGCGGGCCTCGGTGGCCGGCGTCGACATCGCGGCCCGGCCGCAGCAGGTGCGCCTCCAGATCGGCGTGGCCCTGCAGGACGTCGCCCTCGACCCGAAGCAGACCGGGCTCGAGCTCCTCCGGCTCCAGGGCCTGCTCTACGGGCTCACCCGCACGGAGATCGAGCAGCGCCTGGTCGAGCTCCGGGCCCTGGTCGACCTCGGCGACGCGCTCGAGCGCCGCATCGAGACGTACTCGGGCGGAATGCGCCGCCGGCTCGACCTCGCCGCCGCGCTCGTGCACAACCCCGAGGTGCTGTTCCTCGACGAGCCGACGACCGGTCTCGACCCGCTCAGCCGCGCCAGCGTGTGGCAGGAGGTGCGGCGGCTCAACGACGAGCTCGGCATGACCATCCTGCTCACCACGCAGTACCTGGAGGAGGCCGACGAGCTCGCCGACCGCGTCGGCATCGTCGACAACGGCCGGCTCGTGGCCCAGGGCACGCCGACCGAGCTGAAGCGCAACATCGGCACCGACGTCGTCGTCGCCCGCATCGAGGGCGACCCGGCTGCCGCGCAGCACGCGTTGCAGGGGGTCTACGGAGTGGTGGCCGTCGAAGGACGCGACCACGAGCTCACCATCAGTGTCGACGACGGCTCGTCGGCCATCGGCCCGGTGGCCATCGCGTTGCACGACGCCTCGATCAGGGTGCGCGACCTCACGCTGCGCACGCCGACGCTCGACGACGTGTTCCTCGAGCTCACGGGCGCCCACTTCGATGCCGAGGAGGATCGGTCATGAGCACCGCCCAGGTCACGTTCGACATCCGCCCGCGGACCGCGCCCGACGTCGCCCGAGCGCGGCCGGCCGGCGCGATCCACGACGTCCTCGCCATCGCCGGCCGTTCGCTGCGCGCGGTGCCGCGCGACCTCGAGGCCGTCGTGCCGCCGGTGTTCATCGCATTCTTCTTCTTCATCGTGAACATCGGCACGCTGGAGAACCTGACACAGAACAACATCGCGGGGTTCGACTACACCGCGTTCGAGATGGCCACCGCCGTGTTGCTCGGCGTCACCGGCGTGTCCCGGGCACAGGCGCTCGTGGTCGACGTGCAGAACGGCTACTTCGACCGGTTGCTGCTCACGCCGGTGCGGCGCGGCGCGATCCTCATCGGACACATGGTGGCCGACGTCGCGGTGTCGGCGACCCTGTGCGTGCCGATCATCGGGTTGGCGTTCGCACTGGGCATCAACTTCCACGCCGGTGCGCTCGGGGTGCTGATGTTCATCGTCATCGCGTCGCTCTGGAGCCTCGCGTTCGCCGGCTTCGGGTACGCCATCGCGCTGAAGACGGGCAACCCCGCCGCGGTGAACTCGAGCTTCCTGCTGTTCTTCCCGTTCCTGTTCCTCACCTCCTCGTACGTGCCGCGCGACCAACTGAGCGGTTGGCTCGACACGGTGGCGGGGTGGAACCCGGTCACCTACCTGCTCGAGGGCATGCGCTCGCTCGCCCTCGGCGGCTGGCACTGGGACGACCTCGGCAAGGCCGCCCTGGCCCTGCTGGTGGTGTTCCTGGTCAGCTTCTCGCTCTGCTTCGCCGCGCTCCGCTCACGCGTGAACCAGCGCTGAGCACGGTGCCGGTCAGCCCCCGGCCGGCACCGAGATCGCGGCCACGTCGAGCGCGGCCGGCGCCCCCGCCGGTCGCGCCGGCGCGCGCGCGGCCCGGGCGAGGTTCCGTTGCTTCGCCGGCACCGGCGTCTGCTTGTACGGCAGGCCGGGTGGGTTCTTCGACGTGTCGAGGAACTTGCCGATGTCGAGGGCGCCGGCCGTGATGTCGCCGCTGCCCACGCCGGTGCACGGCATCACCCGTTCGATGTCGGCGGGCCCCGACGTCGTGAACGTGTTGGCTGCGAAGCAGTTGCCGTCGCTCGCGCTCGGGAGGATCGCCGCGAGGTCGGCGAGGCCGGATCCCTGCACCACGTTGTCGGTGACCTGGTTCCCGGTCGCCGACGTCGGGACGACCTGGAGCCCGACGCTCGGGGCCAGCGCGATCCCCACCTTGGTGTTGTCGACGACGCGGTTCTTCGTGATCGTGTTCCCGATACCGCCCGCGATCACGATCCCGCCGCCGAGCGCGGCGTCGAAGGCCTCGTCCCCCGATCACGCGGCGCGCTCGTCGCCGTTCGCCTCGACCACGTTGCCGGCGATCGTCGCCAAGGTCTGCGGCGCAAGCTCTTCGCCGTCGAAGCTGTTGGGCACGATGCCGGTCCGGTTGCGGGACCAGACCGAGTTCACGAGGTAGAGATCACCCGACGAGTTCGAGCCCGAGTAGCCGAGCTGGTTGTACTCGGACACGATGTCGGTGATGACCGCGTGACACGGGTTGCACTGGCC
Organism: uncultured Actinomycetes bacterium; assembly: GCA_963819475.1. Lineage (GTDB taxonomy): Bacteria > Actinomycetota > Acidimicrobiia > IMCC26256 > DASPTH01 > DASUAS01. The sequence goes on along the minus strand of CAWFWE010000003.1, from coordinate 224,888 downwards.
GATGTAGAAGCCGGAGTCGGGGCTGCCCGACGCGTACGAGTGGTCGAACTGCCCGTACTGCGAGTCGTACGCGTAGATGCCGTAGTCGCCGTTGCGGTACGCGGTGAGGTACGAACCTCGGTACCCGAGGACACCGCTCCAGAAGACCCCGTTCTCGGTGTAGTTGCGGGTGGTGAGGTTCTCGACCGCGACGCCGTCGGCGCCCGCGACGAACACACCGTTGGCGCGCCGGAATTCGCCGTCGAGGATCGTGCGGTTCCGGTCGAGACCGCGCAGCACGATGCCGTCGGTGGCGATCTCGACGTCCTCCCGGTACACCCCCGGCGACACGAGGACCAGGTCGCCCTCCTTGGCGCGGTCGACGCCCGCCTGGATCGTCTTGGCGTCGGCGGGAACGCGAATGGTACGACCCGACGCCTCGAACGTGGGCGGCTCGTGCTCTCCGCCGCCCACCGATGCCAGCGGGGTGGCGGCCGCGGCGTCGCCGATGCCGACCGCGGCGTGCTGGCCGCTCGTCGGCGTCCCGTGCAGCGTGCAGTAGTACGCGAACGTGCCCGCGTCCTCGAATGTGCGCACGTACGACTTGCCCGGCTTCAGGTTCCCGCTCGCGTACCTCGCGCTCCCGGTGCTCGGGGTGACGTTGTGCGTGTTGCGACCGTCGTTCACCCACCGCACCGTGGTGCCCTCGGGGACGTTCAGGTTCGCGGGGGCGAACGTGTTGTCCCGGATGTGGACCGTCACCACGTCCTGGACGGCGGCGACACGCGCCGACGCCGTCGGTCCCGCGGCGACCATCCCGGTGGCCACGAGGAGGAGTGCGAGGCCCCCCACCGCCAGCCGGCCGCGTCGCCCACCGGTCATCGGCGCCGTCGGCCGTTCGTCACCTTTGCCGTGTCGTTGCCCGCGCCCACGGGTGGCTCGAAGGCGCGCGCCAGCTCCACCAGCGTGCGCACCCCGAATCCGGTGCCACCCTTGCTGAGGTAGCCGTCGTCGGCGTTGGCGCGGGCGGGCCCGGCGATGTCGAGGTGCACCCAGGGCGCGCCGTCGACGAACTCCTGGAGGAACAGCCCCGCGGTGAGCGCGCCACCGTAGCTGCCGCCGATGTTCTTCATGTCGGCGACCTCGGACTCCAGCTGCTTGCGGTACTCGGGCGGCAGCGGCAGGTGCCACACGGGTTCGCCGGCGCGGTCGGCGGCGCCCTGCACCTGCTCCACCCACGCGGCGTCGTTGCCCATGAGCCCGGCGATCTTGTCGCCGAGCGCGACCATGCACGCGCCGGTGAGCGTGGCCAGGTCGATCACCGCCGCGGGCCGGTCCTCCGACGCCAGCGAGAGGGCGTCCGCCAGGATCAGGCGGCCTTCGGCATCGGTGTTGAGGACCTCCACCGTCTTGCCGTTGCGGATCGTCAGCACGTCGCCGGGGCGGATGGCGGTGCCGCTCGGCATGTTCTCCACCAGCGGCACGTAGCCGGTCACCCGCGTCTTCACACCGAGGTCGGCGAGGGTCGACATCGCCGCGATGACGGCTGCTCCGCCCGACATGTCGGTCTTCATCGTCTCCATGCCGCCGGCCGTCTTGAGCGACAGGCCGCCGGAGTCGAAGACCACGCCCTTGCCCACCAGCGCGAGTGCCTTCCACGCGCGCCGGACGGCGCGTACGTCATCTTGAGGAAGCGGGGTGTCTGCTCCGACCCCTGGCCGACACCCAGCACACCCCCGAGGCGCTGCGCCTCGAGCTGCTTCACGTCGAGCACCTGCACGCTGACGCCGCGGTTGCGCAGCAGCTTGCGGGCCGCGGTGACCATGTCGGCCGGTGACTTCTCCTTCGACGGCGTGTTGACCATGTCGCGTGCCCAGCTGACCGCGTCGCCCACCGTCGCGCCACGGTTCACCGCGTTGCGCACCGCCGCGCCGCCCTCCGCGATCAACGTCGCCTTCTTGAGCTTGCTCGGCGACGCGTCACCCTTGTACTCGAGGTACTGGTAGGAGCCGAGCACGATGCCCTCGGCGACGGCCTGGGCGGCCTCGGCGACGTCGACGCCCGGTGCTGCGGTCGCGAGCGTGGTGGCGACCGATGCCGCCTTGCTGGACCGGCGCGCGATCGCCGCCGCGGCGCGGCGGATGCCGTCGACGGTGAGCTCGTCGGGGTCGCCGATGCCCACCAGGACCGCGGCCTTCGCCTTGAGACGTCCCCCGGTCGGGACGGCCAGCGTCTCACCCAGCTTCCCCTCGAAGCCGGCCTCGGCGAGGAAGGTGGCGAGGCTGCCGTCGAGCGCGGCGTCGATCGCGTCGGCGCCGGGGCCGAGCACGCCGCCCTTGCCGACGGGGACCGCCAGGAGCTCGGCACCGACGCGGTCGGCGGGGGTGGTGACGACGGTGAACGAGAGGGCCACGGTTCGCTCCGGTGGTGTGCGTGCTGGTGCAGGTGGGACGGGTGGTCAGGGGTGATCGGTGCGGACGGGCCGGAAGGTCCCTTCCTGCCATCGTGCGAGCGTATAGAGGAGGTCGGCGAGGCGGTTGAGGTACGGGACAACCTGGCTGCCGTCGAGCCAACCCTCGTGGGTGGCCGCAACCGCCCGCCGCTCGGCCCGCCGCACGACGGCGCGGGCCACGTCGAGCGCGGCGGCTACCCGGTTCTCGCCGGGGAGCACGAATTCGGTGGGCGGTTCGTAGCGCGTGGTGACGTCGTCGATCACCGGCTCCAACGCGTCGACCATCGCCTCGGTCGTGAGCGACACGCCCGGGTCCAGCTTCGAACGGTTCTCCGGCGCGGTGGCCAGCTCCGCACCGACCACGAAGAGCTCGCGCTGGAGACGGATGAGCAGGGCGTCGAGCTCCGAGCCGCGCCGGGTGTCGGCACGGGCGAGCCCGAGCATGGACACCGTCTCGTCGACCGCGCCGTACGCGTCGGGTCCGGAGGAGTCCTTGCCGACCCGTCCGCCGTAGAGCAGTCCGGTGCTCCCGTCGTCGCCCTTGCGCGTGTAGATCTTCGGAGCCATCTGCGTCGGAGTCTACGACCGGGGTGCTGGAGCCACGTGGGCACGGCGGTCCGGGGCGGGCAGGGTTCGGTAGCCTTGCACGATGTCCGCGGCAGCCGATCCGTCCCGCGCCACTCCGCCGACGGACCCGGAGGTACGCCGTTCCTCGATGCTGAAGGCCGTCATCCGCACCGCGCGCCCCAAGCAGTGGACGAAGAACGTGCTCGTGTTCGCGGCACCGGCTGCCGCGGGCGTCCTCGACCAGCGGGACGCCATCCTGCAGACCTTGGTGGCGTTCGTCGGTTTCTGCCTCGCGGCCAGCGGCACCTACTTCTTCAACGACGCCAACGACGCCGCGGCCGACCGCCTGCATCCCACCAAGCGGATGCGCCCAATCGCGGCCGGCGACCTCGACGTCCGCACCGCACGGGTGATCGCCGTCGTGCTGATCCTGCTGTCGTTCGCCGTCACCGCACCGATCAACGACTTCAAGCTCCTGGGCGTGGTCGCCGGCTACGTGCTCGTGACGCTCTCGTACACGTTGTGGTTGAAGTACGAGCCGGTGATCGATCTCGCCGCCGTCGCCTCCGGCTTCGTGTTCCGCGCCATCGCAGGCGGTGTCGCCACCAACGTCCCCCTGTCCGACTGGTTCCTCATCGTCGCCGGCGCGGGTTCCCTGTTCATCGTCACCGGAAAGCGGCATGCGGAGCAGGTCGAGCTCGGGTCCGACTCGCTCGACCACCGGCGCACCCTCGGCGAGTACTCGACCGCGTTCCTCGGCTACGTGCGCGCGGTCGCATCCGGAGTGATGATCACCGCGTACTGCCTGTGGGCGTTCGAGAACGCGGCCAAGACCGGCGACGAGACCTGGTTCCGGCTCTCCATCGTGCCGTTCGTGATCGCGGTGCTGCGCTACGCGTTGGTCGTCGACCAGGGCGGCGGCGGCGCGCCCGAAGAGGTGGTGCTGTCCGACCGGGTGCTGCAAGTCGTCGGGGTGATCTGGGCGATCATGTTCGCGTTGGGCGTCCATGGCTGACTCGCCGCCCGAGCGGGTCGAGCTCCTCACCGGCTGGTCGCGCACCGCACCAACCGCAGCGTCGGTGGTCGACGTCACCGACGAGTCCGCGATCGACGGGTGGTTGGCGCGCGCCGGCCGACGCGGTCTGATCGCGCGGGGCCTCGGCCGCAGCTACGGCGATGCAGCGCAGAACGCGGGGGGAACCGTCCTCGACGCCACGACGCTGGCGGGCTTCCACGACATCGACCTCGAACGGGGCGTCATCCGCATCGACGCCGGCGTCAGCCTCGAGGCGATCATGCGCACGATGGTGCCGCTCGGCTGGTTCGTGCACGTCACCCCGGGCACGCGCCTGGTGACCGTGGGCGGCGCGATCGCCGCCGATGTGCACGGGAAGAGCCACCACTTCGACGGCAGCTTCGCCAACCACGTGGAGTCCTTCACGCTGCACACCCCCAAGGGCACGGTGACGGTCACCCCGGAGGCCGATGCCGAGCTGTTCTGGGGCACGGCGGGCGCGCTCGGCCTCACCGGCGTCATCGCCGAGGCGACCATCCGCCTGCTGCCGATCGAGACGTCGATGATCCGGGCCGAGAACCTCCGCTGCCCCGATCTCGACTCGGTCATGTCGCTCATGATCGAGGGCGACGCCGAGTACCGCTTCTCGGCCGCGTGGATCGATTGCTTGGCGACCGGTGCATCGCTCGGACGCTCGGTGCTCTCGCGCGGCGACCACGCGACCGTCGACGACCTTCCCCCGAAGCTGCGTCGCGACCCGCTGCGGTTCGCGCCGCGCGCGCTCCTCCCGGCACCACCGTGGGCCCCCAACGGCCTGCTCAACCGGCTCAGCGTCGCCGCGTTCAACGAGTTCTGGTACCGGGTGACCCCGTCGCTGCACGGCCGCGTGGAGAGCATCTCGTCGTTCTTCCACCCGCTCGACGGCGTGAAGGGGTGGAATCGCCTCTACGGCAGCTGCGGGTTCCTGCAGTACCAGTACGTCGTGCCCGACGCCGCGCACGACGCGGTGCGGACGTCGATCGAGATGCTGAGCGAGGCCCGGGCGGCGTCGTTCCTCGCGGTGCTCAAGCGCTTCGGGGCCGGCAACCCGGGGCCGCTCTCGTTCCCGGCCCCGGGCTGGACCCTGGCCCTCGACATCCCGGCCACCGTTCCCGGGCTGGCGGGGCTGCTCGACCGGCTCGACGAGCTGGTGGCGGACGCCGGCGGCCGCATCTACCTGGCCAAGGACTCCCGGCTGCGCCCGGAGCTGCTGCCGGTGATGTACCCGGGGCTCGACCGCTTCGCCGAGCTCCGGGCCCGCGTGGACCCCGCCGGCGTGTTGCAATCCGACCTGCAGCGACGCCTCGGCCTCCCCTGACCCTCCCCCGAGTCCATCGGAAAGGCTCGTGACATGAAAGATGCGCTCGGCTCGGTGCAGTCGGTGCTCGTGCTCGGAGGCGGTTCCGACATCGCGCAGGCGACGCTGCGCGAGCTGGTGAAGAGCCGCACCCGCACCGTCGTGCTCGCGGCGCGCGACCCCGGCGCGCTCGAGCCGACCGCCGCCGAGCTTCGAGCCGCGGGCGCGACCACCGTCGAGACGCTGGCGTTCGACGCGCGCGACACCGCGTCGCACGACGCGTTCGTCGACGGCGTCTTCCAGCGCTTCGGCGACATCGACGTCGCGTTGCTCGCCTTCGGTGTGCTCGGTGACCAGGAGGAAGCGGAGCACGACGGCCGCGCCGCGGTCGACATCGCCGAGGTGAACTACGTCGGCTCGGTGTCGGTGGCGGTCCCGATCTCGCAGCGGATGCGCACGCAGGGGCACGGCACGATCGTGGCGTTGTCGTCGGTCGCGGGCGAGCGCGCCCGCCGCTCCAACTTCGTGTACGGCTCGTCGAAGGCGGGCATGGACGCCTTCTTCCAAGGACTCGGCGACAGCCTGGTCGGCACCGGCGTGAACGTCATGATCGTGCGCCCCGGCTTCGTCCACACGAAGATGACCGAGGGCATGGACGCGGCGCCACTCTCGACCACGCCCGAAGCGGTGGCCGACGCGATCGTGCACGGCCTCGCCCGGGGCCGGGAGACGGTCTGGGTGCCATCGACCCTGCGGTACGTGATGTCGGTGCTGCGCCACGTGCCTCGGCCCGTGTTTCGCAAGTTGCCGCTCTGACCGTGCCGGACGAAGGCAGGGCAGGCATGGAGCAGCCCGACGTCGTCGCCGCGTTCGACTTCGACGGCACGCTCTCGAACCGCGACAACTTCGCCCCCTTCCTGCGCCGAGTCGCGGGAACGGGGTCGGCGGCCGAAGCATTCGTCCTGTCGGCGGCGAGGCTGGGCGTGGCCGGCCGGTCGCAGTGGAGCCGCAACGAGTTGAAGGCGCGCGTCCTCGAGCGGCTGTTCGCCGGCCGCGACGCGGCCGAGGTGGACGCGGTCGCAGTCGACTTCGCCGACGAGGTGCTCGGGCGCCACCTGCGCGGGGAGGCGGTCGAGCGAGCCGACTGGCACCGCACCCAGGGCCACCGGCTGGTGATCATCTCGGCGTCGTTGGGCGCGTACCTGCGTCCCATCGGCGAGCGCCTCCGCTTCGACGCCGTGCTCGCCACCGAGTTGGAGGCAGGGCCCGACGGCCGCCTCACCGGTCGCATGTCGGGAGAGAACGTGCGCGGCCCGGAGAAGGCGCGTCGGTTCGAAGCGTGGCTCGACGGCGCGACGCCGTTCGTGTGGGCCTACGGGGACAGCTCCGGTGATCGCGAGCTGTGGGCGCGTGCCGACCGCGCCGTGCGGCTCGGGCGGCGGGCGCACCGCGGCACCGAGTAGCGATTCCGGACGAGGATCCGCCAGGCGCTCCGGTACCCTGGGGCGAATGTCCGAGTTCCTCGCCACGCTCCCCGAGCGCGTCCTCGTGTTCGACGGCGCGTTCGGCACCTGGGTGCAGGACCAGGGTCTCGGGCCCGACGACTTCGGTGGCGCCGCGCTCGAGGGCTGCAACGAGCGCCTCGTCCTCACCCGACCCGACCTCATCCGGCAGATGCACGCCGAGTACTTCGAGGCCGGCGTCGACGCGGTCGAGACCGCCACCTTCGGCGCCTTCGGCCTGGTGCTGAACGAGTACGGCATCGCCGACGAGACCTTCGCCATCAACGAGCAGGCCGCGCGACTGGCCAGGGAGGTCGCGGCCGACTTCGCCACCCCCGAGCGACCCCGCTTCGTGATCGGGTCGATCGGCCCCGGCACCCGTCTCCCGTCGCTCGGCCAGATCGCCTTCGCCGAGTTGCGCGACGACTACGAGGCGATGGTCGCCGGGTTGCTGGCGGGCGGCACCGACGTCCTGCTCGTCGAGACGGTCCAGGACCTCCTCCAGTGCAAGGCGGCGATCATCGGTGCCCGCCGGGCGATGGCGACCGCCGGGGTCGAGGTCCCGATCATGGTGCAGGTCACCGTCGAGACGACGGGCAGGCTGCTCGTCGGCTCGGAGATCGGCGCCGCGCTCACCGCGCTCGAGGCGCTCCGGCCCGACGTGATCGGGCTCAACTGCGCGACCGGTCCCACCGAGATGACGGAGCACCTCCGGTACCTGTCGCAGCACTCGCGCACGTTCCTCTCGTGCCTGCCCAACGCGGGTCTGCCGTCGATCGTCGACGGTCACACGCACTACGACCTCACGCCCGAAGCGCTCGCCGACGCGCACGCCCGCTTCCTCGACGAGTTCGGGCTCAACATCGTCGGCGGCTGCTGCGGCACCACGCCCGCGCACCTGCGGGCCGTCGTGGAGCGGATCGGCAGCCGCGCGCCGGCCACGCGCACGCCCGAGCACGAGCCGAGCTGCTCCTCGATCTACAGCCCGGTCACGTTCCACCAGGAGCTCGCCTACCTCGCGGTCGGCGAGCGCACCAACGCCAACGGCTCGAAGAAGTTCCGCGAGGCGATGCTCGAAGCCGACTGGGACACCTGCGTGCAGATGGCGCGCGACCAGGTGAAGGAAGGCGCGCACGTCCTCGACGTGTGCGTCGACTACGTCGGCCGCGACGGCACGGCCGACATGCACGAGATCGGCAGCCGCTTCGCCACCCAGGCTGCCCTCCCTCTCGTGTTCGATTCCACCGAGCCGCCGGTGCTCGAGGCCGGCCTCCAGCACTCGGGCGGCAAGGCGATCCTGAACTCGGCGAACCTCGAGGAGGGCGAGGACGCCGGGAAGCGCTTCGACCGCGTGATGTCGCTGGCGCGGGAGTACGGCGCCGCCGTCATCTGCCTCGCCATCGACGAAGAGGGCCAGGCGCGCACCGCCGACTGGAAGCTGCCGCGTGTGCCGCCGCATCTACGACCTCGCCATCGAGCGCTACGGGATCGACCCGACCGACCTCATCTTCGACATGCTGACGTTCCCCCTGGGATCCGGCGCCGAGGACCTGCGCCGCGACGGCATCGAGACCATCGAGGCGATCCGCCGGGCGAAGACCGAGCTGCCCGGTGCGTCGACCATCCTCGGGCTGTCGAACGTGAGCTTCGGGCTCAAGCCCGCCATCCGTCACGTGCTCAACAGCGTGTTCCTGCACGAGTGCCGCGAGGCCGGGCTCGACGCCGCCATCGTGCACGCGGCGCGGATCATGCCCATGCACAAGATCGACGACCGAGCCCGCGAGCTCGCCCTCGACCTCGTGTACGACCGTCGGGGCGACGACTACGACCCGCTCACCGAGCTGATGGCGCTGTTCGAGGGCGTCGACGCGACCACGGTGGTGAAGGAGGACCGCTCCGGCTGGCCCGTCGAGCAGCGGTTGGAGCACCGGATCATCGACGGCAACCGCGACGGCCTCGAGACCGACCTCGAGGAGCAGCTGCAGACCCGCCCGGCGTTGTCCATCGTGAACGAGGTGCTGCTCGAGGGCATGAAGGTCGTCGGCGACCTGTTCGGCCGGGGCGAGATGCAGCTGCCGTTCGTGCTCCAGAGCGCGGAGACCATGAAGGCGGCGGTCGCCTACCTCGAGCCCCACATGGAGAAGGCCGACGCCGGTGGCAAGGGACGCGTCGTGATCGGGACGGTCAAGGGCGACGTCCACGACATCGGCAAGAACCTCGTCGACATCATCCTCACCAACAACGGCTACGAGGTCCACAACATCGGCATCAAGGCGCCGCTGTCGGCGTTCGTCGACAAGGCGACCGAGGTGAAGGCGGACGCGATCGGGATGAGCGGCCTGCTGGTGAAGAGCACGCTCATCATCCGCGAGAACCTGCAGGAGATGAACACCCAGGGGCTCGCCGAGATCCCGGTGCTGCTGGGCGGCGCCGCGCTCACGCGCAGCTACGTGGAGCGCGACCTGCGCGAGGTGTACGACGGTCGCCTCTTCTACGGCAAGGATGCGTTCGAGGGCCTCCACACGATGGACCAGCTCATGGAGGGCAAGAGGTCAGGCGTGCTCGATCCCGACTTCGGCCGCGCGCTCGGGGGCGCGTGCTGCCGCCCCGCCGGTCGGAGATGGAGGCCGAGCGAGCGGTCACCGCGGCGGCAGTGCGTTCGGACGTCGCGAGCGACGTCGAGATCTTCACACCGCCGTTCCTCGGCGCCCGGGTGGCCAAGGGCACCCCGCTCGACGACATCGCGGCGTACATCAACGAAACCGCGCTGTTCCGCAACCAGTGGCAGTTCCGGCCCGACAAGACACGCAACGAGAACGACGCCGAGTTCAAGGAGCGCATCCGCGCGACCCTCCGGGCGCAGCTCGACGAGGCGAAGGCGGAGGGGTGGCTCGTGCCGGCCGTGATCTGGGGTTACTTCCCGGTCAACGCCGACGGCAACGACCTCATCGTGTGGACCGATGAAGACCGTCGCAACGAACGGTTGCGGTTCGCGTTCCCCCGCCAGCGCAGCGACCGTCACCTCTGCATCAGCGACTTCTTCCGCAGCGCCGAGAGCGGCGACCGCGACTACGCCGCGTTCCACTTGGTGACGATCGGCGAGCGCGCCTCCGACCGTGAGCGGGAGCTGTTCGCCGCCGACCGCTACCAGGAGTACCTGCTCACCCACGGGCTGTCGGTCGAGATGACCGAGGCCCTCGCCGAGCTCTGGCACCGCCGGATCCGCGAGGAATGGGGCTTCGCCAACGAGGACGGCCCCACGCTCGCCGGCCTGTTCCGGCAGCAGTACCGCGGTTCCCGCTACTCGTGGGGCTACCCCGCCTGTCCCGAGCTCGACGAGCAGGCGAAGCTCGACGACCTGCTCGAGCTCCACCGCATCGGCGTCAAGCTCACCGAGGAGTTCCAGCTCGAGCCCGAGCAGAGCACCTCGGCGATCATCGTCCCCCACCCCGAGGCCAAGTACTTCATCGTCTGAGCCCGTCCCGGCGCGAGGTGAAGCTCGCTCGGGGCGTCGCCCGGGCCATGGCGAGCACGACGAGGCCGGCGGCGTCTGCGGGCGGACACCCGAGCGCCACCCCGAGGAGGCACGGCACCGCGATCGCGTCGAGCAGCCGTTGCGTGACTCGCTCCGCCTGACCGTCGTGGTCGAGGTTGTGACAGACGACGACGAAGTGGCCGGCGCCGTCGCACGCAATGGTGTCGTCCGGGCGCACTGCTCCAACGAGTCGCTCCCCGTCGGCGCGGAGGTCCGGCGGTTCATGGCTGAGCAACGCGGGGTCGACGTAGAAGACTCCGAGCTGACGGCACCGCCGCTTCGCGTGGGCGAGACCCATCTCGATCCGGTCCAACAGGAGCACGGGCCCCGGAAGCCCGGTGGTCCGATCGAACAACTCGCCCCGAAGGCGGACGCTGTCGCGGAGGTGGGTCGGTATGAAGGCTGACGTCGCCACGCTGGCAACCTCCCGGACGGAGAGCGGCGGAGCCGGCGGCGGTTCCGAGGAACGCCGTCCTCGAGGAACAACGCCCCCCATGATCGTTTTGATACGGCCACGGCGAAGATCGCACCGTCGGCCGCGCTCCACCGACCGCCGGGGTTCGCCGCGGTGGCGCTACGTGGAGCCGTTCGAGGTGACGCAGCCCTGGAGGATCGCCGGTACCCGCGCCCGGACCGCGTCGATGACGCCCGCGTCGGGCGACGCGCTGGGGTCGTTGGTGGCGGCCTCGAGCACCGGCGCGAACGACGGATCGCGCACGACGCCGTCGGCGGCGCAGGAGGCGACGTTCACCGGTAGGCCCTGCTTCAGCACCTCGGAGAACAACGCGTCACGGTTCCCGGCGAAGATGAGCGCGGTCAGGGATCGGTTCGGCGCCTCGGTCGCGCTCGCTCCGGGATCACACGCGGTGAGCGTCGCCCCGTCGGCCTCGTCGTCGACTTGCGCCGCGCCCGGCGGCATCTGCGCGGCCCACTGCGCCAGCGCGTCGCCGATCGTCTTGGTGCCGTCGCCGGTCTTGCCCACGAACCGCGCCCGGAGGCAGGTCGTGCCCTGCCGGGTGAACGTGATCATCGAGTCGCCGCCCCAGGCGTCGGCGGCGGTGAGCGCCGCGCTGGGATCGAGGCGTGAGGCGAGCACCTGGTACAGCGCGAAGGCACCGAACACGTCGGGCTTGCCCGAGCGCTTCTCACCCGCGGCGAGGGCGGGCGGAGCGACGTCCTTGAACACGCGGTGCTCGAGCAGGGTCGAGGGGGTGAGGTACGAGGCATCGGTGGTCGGCGGGTGCTCGAACAGACCATCGATGCCGTGCTCGCCCTCCTTGGCGATCACCGCCTCGAGCATCGTGGGGCCGAGGTCGTAGGGTGCCTCGAACAGCACGGACAACGATTCGGGCACGCCCTTGGCGTCGACCTCGGAACGGGCCTGCTCGCTGGTGCTCGAGCGCTCCTGCTCGTACGCATCCTGGTCCGCCTGCGACAGCGAGTCGGCGTAGTCGTCCTGGATGCGGACGGCGTCGCCCTCGACGACGGTGCGCAACGGCGTGGAGGCGTGCGCCTTGGCTGCCTCCTTCTCCAGCTTCTGCAGATCGAAGTGTTGGTCCTGCAACGCGTGCGTCAGCTCGTGCGCGACGGTGACGCGCGTGGCGGGGTCGTCGATGCTCTTCCCCTTCACGGTGATCTTCTTGGTCTCCGGGTCGTAGTACGCGAGCACGCCCGACGTCTGCAACGCGCTCATGGCGTCGACGATGTCGACGTCCGGTCCGATCAACCCCACCGCGCGCAGCTGGCCCTGTGCCCGCTCGATGTCGGCTTTGTCCTGCTTCGTGAGCTTGCCCTTGTCGACCGCCACCTTCTTCTCGAAGGCGGCGTCATCGAGGAACTCGGCGGCGACGGGGTGGACGAAGTCGAGCTTCCGCAGCTCGGCGACCTTGTGGGCGATCGATTCGAGCCGTGGGTCCCACGACGTGGGGACCGAAGCCGTGGTGGCAGTCTTCGTGGCGCCCGCGCCCGTCGCCGGGGTCACGACCGCAGCGGCGCCGACGACCAGGAGCGCGGTGCACGCCAGACGGCGCAGGGCGATCGATCGCACCTGGGTTCTTCGGCTCATCGCGGGCCCGAAGTTAGTGGTCTCGCACCCTTCCGCTCGGTCGGGTCACCCCGCTCGACCACCGTGCTCCTGGGCTCGGAGGGGGCGCCGGTGGTCGGATCGAGCGCACCGGCCGCCTACGATGCTGCGTCGATGAAGGGCTTGATCCTCTCCGGCGGCGCCGGTACCCGGCTCCGCCCGATCACGCACACGAGCGCCAAGCAACTCGTCCCCGTCGCCAACAAGCCGATCCTCTTCTATGGGATCGAGGACATGGTCGAAGCGGGCATCAAGCAGATCGGCATCATCGTCGGCGACACCGCCGACGAGATCATGACCGCCGTCGACGACGGGTCGCGCTGGGGCGCCGAGATCACGTACATCCCTCAGGACGCACCACTGGGCCTGGCGCACTGCGTGCTCATCGCCCGGGAGTTCCTCGGTGACGACGACTTCGTCATGTATCTCGGCGACAACATGCTGCAACAGGGTCTGAAGGAATTCGTCGACGCCTTCGAGGCGGAGCGGACGCAGGGGCCCGGAGCCGACGGACGGGCGCTCTCGTCGCAGATCCTGCTCGCCCACGTCGACGATCCCCGTCAGTCCGGGGTCGCGGTGCTCGGCCCGGACGGCGAGGTGGTGCAGCTCATCGAGAAGCCGCAGGACCCGCCGTCCGACCTCGCGGTGGTGGGCGTCTACCTCTTCGACCCCGACATCCACATCGCGGTGCGCGCGATCGAGCCGTCGGCGCGCGGCGAGTTGGAGATCACGGACGCCATCCAGTGGTTGATCGACCACGGTCGGCGTGTGCGGCACGAGATCCTGCGCGGCTGGTGGATCGACACCGGGAAGAAGGACCCTCTGCTCGAGAGCAACCGCCTCGTGCTCGAAACCCTCGAGGCCCGGGTCGACGGGTCCGTCGACGAGTCCTCGCGCATCGAGGGCCGGGTCGTGATCGAAGCGGGTGCCAGCATCGTGAACTCGAGGGTTCGCGGTCCGGCCGCGATCGGCGCCGGCACGCGGGTGGTCAACAGCTTCATCGGCCCGTTCACCTCGGTGGCGTCGCACTGCGAGATCCTCGACTCCGAAGTCGAGCACTCGGTCCTCCTCGAGCACAGCCGCGTCCTCGGTGTACCTCGGCTCACCGACTCGCTCATCGGTCGGGAGGTCGTCGTCGTGCGCTCGGGTGAGACGCCGGTCGCGACGCGGCTGCTCGTGGGAGACCACTCGCGGGTGGAGCTCGCCTGATGGAGATGCAGCGGAGGCGTGGCCGGAGGCCGGGACGCCGCAGCGGAATCGACCGGTGCTGATGGCCGACGTCATCGCCTCCGACGTGATCGAGGGTGTCTACGTCGTCGAGCCGACCATCCACGGCGACGAGCGCGGCATCTTCATCGAGACCTACCGGCGGGAGTGGTTTCCCCAAGGCCGCGAGATGATCCAGGGCAACCGCGGCAACCGCCAGGCGGGTGCCGTCGTGGGCCTGCACTACCACCTCCATCAGGCCGATTACTGGTACGTACCGATGGGCCGCGCCCGGGTCGTGCTCCACGACCTGCGTGAAGGTTCGCCCACCGACGGCAAGACCCTCACCATCGACCTCGGGGAGCGGCCCGACGGCACCTTCGACCATCGCGGTGTGTTCATCCCGCCCGGGGTCGCTCACGGGTTCGCGGCGCTGAGCGACATGGTCATCACCTATCTGGTCGACGGTTACTACAACCCGAACGACGAGCTCGGCGTCGCGTGGAACGATCCCGCGATCGGGGCCGACTGGGGCGTGACCGACCCGACGCTCTCGACGCGCGATCAGCAGAACCCGGCGCGCGACGCATTGGACGACGCGCTGCGACCACGCTGGGGACTGCGGACGTGAGTTCGCGGCACATCCTCGTCACCGGCGGGGCCGGGTTCATCGGGTCCAACTACGTGCGTCACGTACTCGAGCACACTGACGACTCCGTCACCGTCTACGACGCCCTCACGTACGCCGGCAACCTGTCGACACTTCGAGACGTCGACGACGACCCGAGGTACCAGTTCGTGAAGGGCAACATCTGCGATCCCGAGTCACTCGAGGACGCGATGCGCAGTCACGACGCCGTCGTCCACTTCGCCGCCGAAAGCCATGTCGACCGTTCGATCGTGGGTCCGGACGACTTCATCCACACGAACTGCTTCGGCACGAACATGGTCATGGACGTTGCCCGGCGCCTCGAGATCCCACGTGTGGTGCACATCGGCACCGACGAGGTCTACGGCTCGGTCGAGATCGGTTCGTCGAAGGAGACCGATCCACTGGAACCTCGATCGCCCTACTCGGCGTCGAAGGCGGCCTCCGATCTCATCGCGCTGTCGTACCACCACACCTACGGGCTGCCGGTGTCGGTCACGCGCTGCACCAACAACTTCGGGCCGTACCAGTTCCCCGAGAAGGCCATCCCGCTCTTCACGACGAACCTGCTCGACGGCGGGAAGATCCCGCTCTATGGCGACGGGCTCAACGAGCGCGACTGGATCTTCGTCGACGACCACTGTGCGGGCGTGCAGTTGGTGCTCGACCGCGGCTCGCCGGGCGAGATCTACAACATCGGTGCCGGCAACGAGACCCCGAACCGGGTCCTCATCGACAAGCTGCTCGCACTGTTCGGGGCCGGTGAGGAGTCGGTGCAGTACGTCACCGACCGTCTCGGCCACGACCGCCGCTACTCGGTCGACATCGCCAAGGTCACGGCACTCGGGTGGCGTCGCTCCCGCACGCTCGACGAGGCGCTCGACGCGACGGTCGGGTGGTACCGCGACAACCGCTGGTGGTGGGAACCGCTCAAGCAGCGCGCCTGACCGCATGAGCGTCCCCACGGTCGGCGTCGTGGTCGTGAACTACAACGGCGGTGACCTCACCATCGACTGTCTGCGCAGCCTGGTCCGCACTGCCTGGCCGGCCGGGCAGCTGCGCGTCGTGCTCGTCGACAACGCGTCCGGCGACGGTGTGGCGGCGCGGGTGCGCAGCCAGCTGCCCGTCGTGCGGGTGGTCGAACGCGACACCAACGACGGTTTCGGTGCCGCGTGCAACGTCGGCATTGCGCACCTCGGCAACGTCGACGCCGTCGCGCTGGTGAACAACGACGCGAGGGTCGAGCCGGGCTGGCTCACGCCCCTGGCGCGTGCGCTGGATGCGGAGCCGAGGGTAGGAGCTGCGTGCCCGAAGATCCTGCTCGCGGACCGCTACCACGAGGTCACCCTGCACTCCTCGACCGCGGGTGACGTCGGCGACCGCCGTGAGCGAGGTGTGCTCGTGTCCGGTGCCCGCATCGACGGCCAGGACGTCTGGGCCCGAAGCCGCCTGCGGTCGGGATTCCTGGGACGCGAGGCGCACGAACCCGCCGCCGGTACCCAGTGGTCAGGTGCCGACGCATCGCTCCTGGTGCCGGCAGGCGAACGTCTGGAGCTCGAGCTGACGTCCGCTGCCGATACGGCCACCGTGACCCTCGCCGTCGGTGATGCGATCACGACGGTCGAGGTGAGCAACACCCGCCGCTGGTATCCGGTCGCGACCGAAGGCACTCCGCTCGACATCATCAACAACGCAGGGACGCAGATCGACGACCTGGGCTTCGGATCGGACCGCGGCTACCTCGAGCCCGACGACGGCCGCTACGACGGGCCTGTCGACGTGCAGGCCTGGTGCGGTGGCGCCGTCCTGTTGCGCGCCTCGTACCTCGCGGACGTCGGCGGGTTCGACGAGCGCCTCTTCCTCTATTACGAAGACGTCGACCTCTCCTTGCGGGGGACGGAACGTGGCTGGCGCTACCGATATGTGCCCGAGTCCGTCGTGCATCACGTGCACGGAGCGTCGAGCGGTACGGACAGCTCGTTCAAGCAGTGGCACGACGACCGCAATCGGCTGCTCGTCCTCGCGCGGCACGGCTCGACGACGGCCACCACGCGCGCGGCGATGCGGTTCTTGTTGACGACAGCCTCGTACGCTCGACGCGATGTCTTCCGGCCACTCATCGCGCACCGGCCGCCGCATTCCGAAATCGTCCGCATGCGGCTCTCGGCCTTCGGGTCGTTCGTACGCCTGCTCCCGGGCACCGTTCGCGCGCGCCGAGCGGTCTCTCGTCCCTGAACCGGAGACGGCGGTTCCCGCTCTGTCACAATCGGCGCCAGCCGATCGCCGAAAGGAAGGGCATGCGGGTCGTCGTCACCGGCGGGGCCGGTTTCATCGGTTCGAACGTGGTCGATGACCTGCTCGCGCGCGGGCACCGGGTCGTCTCGCTCGACAACCTGAGCACCGGGTTCGCTCGCCATCTCGAAGCGGCCCGTCGATCGGACCACTTCGACGCGGTGGAGTGCGATCTCTTCGCCGAGTCCGACCGCTTGGCGGATCTCTTCCGGGGCGCTGACGTCGTCGTCCATCTCGCCGCCAATGCCGACGTCCGGTTCGGCTGGAACGCGCCCCGTCGTGACCTCGAACAGAACGTGATCGCGACCCACAACGTGCTGGAAGGTGTTCGGCGTGCCGAGGTGCCGCGCCTCTTGTTCTCGTCCACCGGTTCGGTGTACGGCGAGTGCCCGGTCGTTCCGACGCCGGAGGACGCTCCCTTCCCGGTGCAGACGTCGCTGTACGGGGCGTCGAAGGCCGCGGCCGAGGGGTACATCGCCGCCTACGCGGAGGCGGGAATCCTCAGCGCGACCGTGTTCCGGTTCGTGTCGGTGCTCGGCCCCCGCTACTCGCACGGACACGTCATCGACTTCGTCAGGCAGCTCGTCCGAGATCCGACTCGCCTGACCATTCTCGGCGACGGCAGCCAGCGAAAGAGCTACATGCACGTGAGCGACTGCGTCGCAGCGGTGCTCGCCGAGCTCGATTCGACCGCACCGTTCGAGGTGCTGAACCTCGGCGTCGACGGCTTCTGCACGGTCACGGACTCGGCAGGATGGATTGCGCAGCGGCTCGGGATCGAACCGGAGCTCGACTACACCGGTGGGGACCGAGGCTGGATCGGGGACAATCCGTTCATCTATCTCGACACCCGGAAGGTCCAGGCGAGGGGCTGGCGGCCACGGTTCGCGATCCGGGAGGCGGTGGAGAGCACCGTCGACTACCTCCTCGAACACCGTTGGATCATCGACGCCACCACGTGACCGGTGCCGACGGACCGATCCGCTACCGTGACGCGACACCGCGCCCCCGGAGCCAGTCCATGACTTCGTTCTCCCGAGCCTTCCTCGCCGACTCGATCAAGATCCTCGACCAACTCGACGACGCCGAGATCGAGGCGATGGTCGAGCAGGTGCGCCTCACTCGTGAGCGCGGCGGCCGGATCTTCTTCTGCGGGTCTGGCGGTGGCGCCGGCCACGCGTCGCATGCAGCATGCGACTTCCGGAAGCTGGCACGCGTCGAGTCGTACGCCGTGACCGACAACGTCTCCGAGCTCACCGCCCGGATCAACGACGAGGGCTGGGATTCGTCCTACGCCGAATGGCTGAAGACATCGAAGCTCTCCGACCGTGACTGCCTGTTCGTCTTCTCGGTGGGCGGCGGGAGCCTCGATCGCGCCATCAGCGTCAACCTCGTCCGGGCCATGGAAACCGCCCAGGCGGCCGGTGCGAGCATCGTCGGCGTGGCCGGTCGTGACGGAGGTGAACTGCGGGCACGCGCCGACGCGTGCGTTCTCATCGCGACGGTCGACGAGCAATTCGTGACTCCGCAGACGGAAGGGCTCCAGGCGCTCGTCTGGCACCTCGTCGTGTCACATCCGGCGCTGGCGCCGGAGACTGCGAAATGGGAGTCCGTCATCGACACGCCGGCAGCCACCACGAGCGCGTGATCATCACGAGAACGCCACTTCGGATCACCCTCGGTGGCGGCGGCACCGATCTTCCTGCGTACTACCGCGAGCGCGGGGGCGGCTTCCTGGTGGCCGCGGCGATCACGAAGTACGTCTTCATCGCGGTCAACCGCAACTTCGACGGCGACCTCCTCCTCAAGTACTCACAGATCGAACGGGTGTCCGATCCGAACGACGCGCAGCACCGACTCCTCCGCGAGATCCTTCTCGTCACCGAAGTGGAGTCGGGCGTCGAGATCTCGTCGATGGCCGACATCCCCGCCGGCACCGGCCTGGGCTCGTCGGGTGCCTTCACCGTCGGTGCGCTGCAAGCGCTCCGCGCGCATCGGCGGGAGCACCCGTCCAATCTGGAGCTCGCGAAGCTGGCGTGCCATGTCGAGCTCGACCGCCTCGGCGAGCCCATCGGGAAGCAGGATCAGTACATCGCCGCGGTCGGAGGTGTGACCGCCTTCTCGTTCGAGGCGAACGACGACGTCGGGGTCCAGCCGCTCGATCTCTCGCCCGAGACGCGCGAGCGACTCGAGGACAACCTCCTGTTGTTCTACACCGGCATACGACGCTCGGCGTCCGAAGTCCTCGCGATCGAGTCCGACGGCGTCGGCACGGCACCGGACGACCTGTCAGCGAACCTGGATGCGGTCAAGGCACTGGGTCGAGACACTGCCCAGGCCCTCGAACGCGGTGACCTCGAGCACTTCGGTGCGCTGCTCTCCGAGCAATGGGCGCGGAAGCTCGAACGATCACCAACGGCTGTGCATCAGCGGGTCGATCGATGGATCCAAGCAGGACTCGATGCCGGCGCGACCGGCGGCAAGCTCGTGGGCGCGGGTGACGGCGGCTTCCTCTTGTTCTACGCCGAGTCGAAACCCGATCTCCGCAAGGTCATGCAGCACGCCGGTCTCGACGAGGTCCGCTTCGGCATCGACTACCTCGGCGCGACTGTCATCGTCGCGGAATGACGCTGCCCGTCGCCATCCTCGCCGGCGGCCTCGGCACGAGGTTGCGCACGGTGTCGGGCAGCGCACTTCCGAAGGCACTCGTCCCCGTCGCGGATCGACCGTTCATCGATCACAAGCTCGAAGAACTTCGAAATCGTGGCGTACGCGAGGTCGTCCTCTTGATCGGTCACGGCGGCGATCAGATCAGACGCCACGTCGGCACCGGAACCGACTTCGGCCTGAACGTCACGTATCTCGACGACGGGCCGAGACTGCTGGGCACGGGAGGGGCGATCAAGGCGGCGTTGCCATCTCTGGGGCCGAGCTTCTGGGTCACCTATGGGGATTCGTTGCTCGACGTCGACGTACCGCGCGCGGAGAAGGAGTTCCTCTCGACCCCCGCGCTCGGACTGATGACCGTTCTTCGCAATGCCGATCGGATCGAACCGAGCAACGTACTGGTCGAGGGTGACTGCATCGTCGCCTACAGCAAGGACCCTCCACCGGCGCGCGCCGAGCACATCGACTACGGCATGTTGCTCTTCGACGCGGACGCCTTCGAACCCTTCCCCGACAGCCACGCGTTCGACCTGGTCCAGGTGCTCAACCCCCTCATCGCGACGAGGCGTCTCGTGGCCTTCGTGGTGACCGCACCATTCCACGACATCGGAACGCCGGGAACACTGCGCGAGACCGAACGTTTCATCCGGGCGCGTCGCGAAGGCTGACACGAACCTGGACTGCGAGCATCCCCTCGTCAGGTCGCGACTCCGACCTTCACCAGGATCGCATGGCCGTTCAGGTTGTGAATCATGCGGCACGACGACTGGTCGGCAAACTCGTCCACCGCATGTTGCACACCGTCCATGCCGTCACCGCCGTAGTCGTCCACCACGATGACCCCACCCTCCACGAGGCGTGGCCAGACCCAGGCGGCCGCGTCCTTCGTGCCCTCGTAGACGTCGACATCGAGATGCACGAGCTTGAAGCGACGCTCTTCGACTGCGCTCCCGCTCGCGTCGGGAAACGTGCCGACGAGGATCTCCACGTTGTCCAGACCCATGCTCTCGGCCAGTGCCCGTACGAGCGCCGGGGACGTGTCCCCGTGCTCGCCACCCTCGTAGATCGGATCCGTGTCTCCAGCCTTGACGACGCCCGAGAACGTGTCACAGAGGTAGACCGTGGCGGCGCTGCCCGATCGGGCGCTCTGGCTCGCGATCAGGCACCCACTCCCGCCCCGCCAGACGCCGACTTCCAGGATGTCACCCGGTACCGTGGCCAGCTCCGCGGCGAGGTGCCACAGCTCGTAGAGCCGCATCTCGTCGACCAGCGTGAAGCCCTCGATCTTCGCGGCGGCGTCACGGAACGCATGGTCGGACCGCCAGGGGCTCAGCGACGACTCCGGGATGATGATGGCGTGGCTCTTCGGATCCAGACGGCCCCGGTAGGCGATCCGCACGACACCCGACAGGGCGTCAGCGATCCGGCGCCGGGCCGCGCGTGCCCGCATGTAGCGGCGCATGCGGTCGTCGAGCGGGGGCGCGACGGGCGGCGCCGGAAGTGTACGACTCACTCGGGGCAGCCTACCCAGCCGATCGGCGACGCGCCGTACCTGGGGCCTCGTTTGGCAGTGCGCACTGAGGCGACCGGTAATCTCGCGCCGGCGTCGCGCCGAGGCCGCGGCCCAGCCCGGGGTGAGGATGACGGAGCGACGGTTCGAATTCACGCCGACTGCCGCGGTGGAATCTGCGCGTCGGCGGGGGCAGTACATCCCGTGCCCCGCATGCAGCTCCCAACAGCAGCGTCACTTGTTCCACCGCACGGGCGTGCGTTTCGTACGGTGCCGGGCATGCGGGTTGGTCTACGCCGACCCGATCGACCCCGGAGCGCGCAAGTACTTCGACATCGAGTCGCTCGGGCAGCACGACCGCGCCATCGACCGCCGCCACGCGATGGCGGACTTCCGGGACCTCCTCTCGACCGTTGTCGACGGCTACACGCGCCGGGTCGGCCATGCACCATCGAAGGTGCTGGTCGTCGGGCGCTGGATGCGCGACTTCGCCACCGTGCTCCCGGGTGTCGACGTCACGCTGGCGGTCGACCTCTGCGGCGACGAGGGCAAGCTGGCGAACCAACCGCTGACCGAGTCGGTCGGAGCAGCCCTGGGCGACTTCGACATCATTCTGCTGCACGAGCTGCTCGAGGCGACGTCGAACCCCATCACCGTCCTCGACGGCCTCGCCGCGGCAATGTCCCCCGACGCCATGCTCACGGTGGCGTTCGCCAACATGAAGGCGCGCGCCAACCGTGTGCTCCGGCGGCGCTGGAAGCGTCTCTTCGACCGCAAAGTGTCGTATTACGACGCCGACAACCTCGAGGTCCTGCTGGCCAGCGCCGGCTTCCGTCGGCTGGGTCAGGAGAGTGTGCGCACTCGGTACTCGTTGGGGTACGTGGGCGCGCGCCTCGATCTGAACCCGGCATTCGCGTCGGTGCTCCGCGTCACCGGGTTGTCACTGGCCAGCGTGAGCGTCGCCGCGGGAAACGAGGTCGCGTCGTTCGTGCCGTTCGCGCCGGGAGCGGTCGAGCTGCTGTCGATCATCGTGCCGGTCTACAACGAAGAGCTCTACCTCCGGCAGGTCCTCGACGCGTTGCTCGCGAAGGAGCTTCCGATCGACACGGAGGTGATCATCGTCGAGAGCGCCAGCACCGACTCGTCGCGCGAGATCGTGCGGTCGTTCGAGCGGAAACCCGGCGTGCGCGTGCTCTACCAGGATCGCGCCCGCGGAAAGGGCAACGCCGTCCGGGAGGCGCTCGAACACGCGCGCGGAACGATCGTGCTCATCCAGGACGCTGACTTCGAGTACGACCTCGACGACTACGATGCCCTGTTGGAACCGATCGTGCAGCGGCGCTCGAGCTTCGTGCTCGGCTCCCGGAGCCTCGGCATCGACAACTGGAAGGTTCGGCAGTACGCGACCTCGCCGGTGAAGTCCTTCCTCATGAACATCGCACAACTCGTGTTCGCCCGCACCTTCAACGTGCTTTATCAGCAGAAGGTCACCGACATCAACACGATGTTCAAGGTGTTCCGCCGCGACTGCCTCGACGGAGTGCACCTCCTGGGCAACGGGTTCAACCTCGACATCGAGCTGGTCTGCAAGATCGTCCGCAACGGGTACGACCCGCTCGAGGTGCCGGTGAACTACGTTGCCCGGAGCTTCGAGGAGGGGAAGAAGATCAACTTCCTGTTGGACGCCTACCCTTCGTACTATCAGCTGTTCCGGTGTCGCTTTGGCCCCATCTGAGATCTACGCCGGCGACCATCACTGGGGCAACCACGCGGTCGACCTCGACGCCCGCGACCTCCCGGCGCTGAAGGCCCGATACCTCGTGCAGGCGTTACCCGAGTACGGGCGGGTCGTCGAGGTCGGGTGCGGTGGCGGGCGGATCCTGAACACCGTTGCCCGGCACCGACCTCGCCTGGAGCTCCACGGCTGCGACATCCGACCGGTCCTCGAGCCGGCGACGTTCGAGTTCCGTGTCGTCGACCCCGACGTACCCGATCTTCCCTACGAGCCGAGCAGCATCGACGTCGTGATCATGTACGACGTGCTCGAGCACCTCCACGATCCCGGGAACTCCCTGACCGCGGCGCACCGCATCCTTCGCCCGGGTGGTCTCCTGGTGTCGTTCACACCGCTCGAGGGCCAGCCGTTCTCGATGTACCGGTGGTACCGGTACCTGTTGGGCGACGAGCTCTACGTCGAGACGAAAGAGCACCTCCACGCGTTCAGCGAGCGATCGCTGCTCGCGGTGGTCGAAACCGGGTTCCGGGTGATTGACCGCGAGTACGCGTACCACCTGGTCGGCCACTGCATGGACGCGACCTTGTTCGCGCTCATGAAGGTCCCGGCCGTTCGCAAGCGGTTCTGGAACGAGAACCCGTTCTACGCGGAGGGCGATGCCGGGACCTCGGCTCCGAGCCGGTTCGAGCGTGCGCTGCGCGCCGCCAACGCGGTCGCCGCATTCGAGTCGCGCCTCCTGCGTCGAGTCCGCTTCGGTGCGGCGGGGCTGCTCTTCACCGCGGTGGCGCGTTGAGGATCGCGTCCACTGCCGTCGCAAGATCGGCGGCCACCACGGTCGGCTCCAGGCCGGGGGGATGGTCGACGCCACCCGACGGGTCCCAGCTGTAGGGCGACTCGAGCAGCACGGAGCGCACACCAGCCGCCTGCGCCGCGCCGATGTCGACCCATCGGTCCCCGATGAGCCACGAGGAACCGAGGTCGAGCGCCCAGTCGCGACGTGCGGCGAGCAGCATGCCCGGCCCCGGCTTCCGGCACGAACATCGGTCCGGACCGTCGTGCGGGCACACGTAGGCGTCATCGAGGTGCAATTGTTCCATCGTCGATCTCGTCAACGCCTCGGCGACCTCGTGCGTCATCAGTCCCCGTGCGACGTCGGGCTGGTTGGTCACCACGATGAGGCGATAGCCGTGGGCTGCGAGACGGCGGGTTGCCGCCTTCGCGCCGTCGGTGAGTGCGAGGTCGTCCGCCCCTCGGGGGGACAGTGCACGATCACCATCACCGACGACCTGGTTGAGGACGCCGTCGCGGTCGAGGAACACCGCCGGGGTCACTCCGATCGGGGGCAGAGGCGAAGCACGCTCTCCCAACCGCCATGGTGTGCGCTCGTGCAGCGGCGGGTCGGGCATCTGTCTCTTCCTAGCAGGAACCCTCGATCGCCGTCCGGCGACGGGTACAGTGCCCACCGGTCCACCGTTCCGACGCGGAGCCTCGATCATGAACATTGACCTGGGAATGCTCAAGATCTTCGCTGACGGCGCAGACCGCGACGGAATCCTCGAGCTGCGGAAGAACCCGTTGATCTCCGGGTTCACGACGAACCCGACACTCATGCGGGCAGCAGGTGTGAGCGACTACGAGTCCTTCGCGCTCGACGTCGTCGACCTCGTACCCGACCGGCCGATCTCGTTCGAGGTCTTCTCCGACGACGACGACGCCATGTTCGAGCAGGCGCTGAAGATCTCGTCCTGGGGTGCGCACGTCCACGTGAAGATCCCGATCACCGACACGTCGGGTCGAAGCACGGCTGCGTTGCAGCGTCGACTCGCCGACCAGGGTGTGCAACTGAACGTCACGGCCCTCCTCACCCTCGAGCAGGTCGAGGTCGCCGCCGACGCGTTGCGCCACGGCGCGCACTCCTACGTCTCGGTGTTCGCAGGTCGCATCGCCGATACCGGACGCGATCCGGTACCCATGATGACCGATGCGCTCGACATCCTCGGCGATGCCGACCACCTCGAGCTGCTCTGGGCGAGCCCACGGGAGATCCTCAACGTCGTGCAGGCAGCCGAGATCGGCTGCGACGTCATCACCGTCACCCATGACCTGCTCCGGAAGCTCGACGGCCTCGGTCGCGACCTGACCGAGTTCTCGCTCGACACCGTCCGGATGTTCCACCGTGATGCCGAGTTGTCCGGTTACTCGCTCTGACCCCCTCGTCCGGCTAGGAGATGCAGCGGAGCCGTGCGCGGAGCGCGGGACGGCGAAGCGGAATCGACCGAGCAGGTAGGCCCCGGTCCCGCGAAGAGAGGCTCAGGAGGGGATCGCGGACGCCGATAACCTGTCGGAGGCTCTCGAGGGACGCCTCCGACCGGCGAGTACGATGCTCGACTTGGGGCCGGTCACCGACGACCAGGCAGGGTGGATGGGAGCGATGATCCGGGGACGCCGCGGCTGGTGCGTGGTGCTCGTCGCCGTGCTGGGTTGGGTCGCGCTCGGCGCCGCCGGCTCGGCTCCCGCGCAGACCGTGGCCGACAACAGCGACGGGGTCATTCCCAGCCCCGACCCGGTGCCGGGCGAGTACATCGTGACGCTGCGTTCCCGAACCCCGGACGTCGTTGCCCCCACCGTGGCCGCGCTCACGGACCGCCACGGCGGCCAGGTCCTCGACGTGTACACGCAGGCGCTGCAGGGTTACGCCGTCGCCACCAGCGCTCGCCAGGCGGAGGAGTTGGCGGCCGACCCTGCCGTGGCAAGTGTCGAACAGAACGGCTACGTGCACGCGACCGACATCACGTCGCCTCAGTCGCCGACACCCTCGTGGGGGCTCGACCGGGTCGACCAGCATGGAACCGCCGGCGACAATTCGTACTCGTGGAACGCCGACGGAGCCGGCGTGACTGCGTACGTCATCGACTCCGGTATCAACACGTCGCTGGCGGACTTCGGAGGACGAGCCTCCGTCGGCTTCGACGGCGTGACACCGAGCCTCGGAGGGCAGGACTGCGCCGGCCATGGCACCCATGTTGCCGGCACCATCGGCGGTGGGAACTACGGCATCGCGAAGAAGGTGTCGCTGGTCTCCGTTCGGGTCCTCGATTGCACGGGGAAGGGTTCCTACGACCAGGTGATCGCCGGCGTGAATTGGGTCACCGCGAACGCAGTGAAGCCGGCGGTTGCGAACATGAGCCTCGGCGGCACACCGTCAACTGCGTTGGACACCGCGGTGGCCAACTCCATCGCATCGGGCATCACGTACTCGATCGCCGCCGGGAACCAGGGCACCGACGCATGCTCGTCGAGCCCGGCCAGTGTTCCGTCGGCGCTGACGGTGGGCGCGACCGACATCGCCGACGCACGCGCCAGCTTCTCGGACTACGGCTCGTGTGTGGATCTGTTCGCGCCGGGAGTGGACATCGCTTCTGATTGGTTCGCCTCGCCGTTCACCAAGATCGTCAGCGGCACGTCGATGGCAAGTCCCCACGTCGCCGGCGTCGCCGCGAGGTACCTCGCGTCCTGCCCGTCGGCGACGGTCGGCGACGTGACGAATGCGGTGATTGCGAATGCGACGAACGGAACGGTGAGCGCGGCGGGCGTCGGGTCGCCGAATCGCCTCCTCTACGGCGGATTCACGTCGGGTGATGCCGGCACCTCGGTCCTGGCGCCGTGCGCGCCGACCGCGAGTGCGGTCGGCGGCAACCATGTCGTGCACCTCTCGTGGACCCTCAATGCGGCCGGCGCGCCGGCGACCTCCCTGAACATCTATCGCGGGACCGCGCCCGGCGCTGAGGGCAGCACACCGTTCGCCGCGAACCTGACGCCGGGCACGACGTCGTTCGACGACACCAGCGCGCAGAACGGGACGACGTACTACTACCAGGTCGCGGCCGTCAACGGCAGCGGCGAGGCTCGCTCGACCGAGGTCGCCGCGCTCGCCGCCAGCCCGCCGGGCGCACCGACCCTGAGTGTGCCGGTGGCTGGGAACGGGACCGTCCACCTCAGCTGGACTGCTCCCGCGTCCAACGGTGGTTCCCCGATCACTCAGTACAAGATCTTCCGCGGCACGAGTCCGGGCGGTGAGGGCACGACGTCGATCGCGAGTGTGGGCAGCGCGACCACGTCGTACGACGACACCGCGGTCACCAACGGCACCACGTACTACTACCAGGTGGCCGCCGTGAACTCGGTGGGCGAGACGCGCTCGGCTGAGAAGTCGGCGTCACCGATCGGACCTCCATCCGCACCTGCGGTCACCGCCTCGCCCCATCTCGCCAGCGTGACGCTCACGTGGCCCGCGCCGTCGAACGGCGGAAGTCCGATCACCGGATACACGGTCTACCGCGGCTCTACGCCTGCGTTTGCGAGTGCCACCGTCGTTTCCTCGCCGGGTTCCTCCGCAGCATCCGTCGACGACACTGCCGTCACCAAGGGAGTGACGTACTTCTACTGGGTCACCGCAACCAACAGCCTAGGAACGAGTGCGCCATCCACACCGGTCACCGGCGGCGCCAGCGTGACAATCGACGTCTTCAACCAGACCGGCGTCGCAGGCGAGATCACCACCCAGCGGGTCTCCGGATCGAGCGCGGCCCCGCCGGTATCGCTCGGCGCGGTCGGCGTCGGCGCTCCGACCGCGACCGCTGACCCCAGCGGCACTGCGGTCTTCGTGCGCGGCGCCGACGGCGCTCTGTGGTGGCGACGAATCCTCCCGTCGGGCACGACACCGTGGTCGTCACTGGGTGGCGGCATCCTCGGTGACCCGGTGCCGGTCACGACCAGTTCGGGCATCGACGTCTTCGTACGCGGCTTGGACAGCTCGGTGTACTGGAAGCACATCACCGGCACGGTGGCGTCGCCCACCCCGGTCGGCGGCTACTCGGCCCTCGGTGGCGTCACGACCAGCCCACCGGCTGTTGCCACGGTCGGCACCACGAAGTACGTGTTCGTGCGCGGTGGAGACGGCGCGGTCTACGAACAGGTCGTCGACGGCAACCCGACCGCTTGGCGATCCCTCGGCGGGTTCATCTCGTCGAACCCGGCGGCGGCGCGCGACGCAGTCGGGAGCGGGGGCGTCACGGTGTTCGCCCGCGGCGGCGACCTGGGGATGTACCGACAGCACGTGACCGCCGACGGCACGCCGGCCGGCTGGAGTGCGCTGGGCGGCGGCATCACCTCCAATCCGGGTTCCACCTTCGACGGCACCAACACCTATGTGTTCGCCCGCGGCGGTGACGGCGGCGTCTACTACCAGAAGATTCCGCCGGCGGCGCCACCGTCCGGGTGGATCGCCCTCGGCGGTTACACCAGCTCGGATCCGCATCCGGTCTACGACGGAACCCGGGTTCGGGTCCTGGTACGCGGCGGCGACAACCGCCTGTACTGGCAGGCCCCGGGCTTCGTCGGCTGGACGGGGTTGACGGCCGTGGGCCTCGCCGAGCCCGCAGTCACCAACGTGCCGTGACCTGCGACACCCGGGAAGTCACCCCGCGGTCGGACCGTCGACCGCGTTGGTGTCGATGTTGATGGTGACTCCGGCGTAGGTCTCGTTGTGACCACCGCGGAATTGTCGGACGCGCTGGTGATAAGACCACAGCCCGTCCGGCAAGGCTGCGCCGCAGCCGGTGAAGCCGAAGAGACCCGGAAGATAGGTCGCGTATCGAAGATCGTTCTGGTCGTTGTACGCCCAGGCGGCGATCCAGATCGCGTCGAGGGGGTAGTTCCCCGGGGTGCCGAAGACCGCAGCGTGATCGACGATGCCCGAACAGAGGCTGCTGTACATGCCTGCGAGGTAGCCATTCTGGTGGAGCTGCAGGACCCAACCGTCGATGAACTCCCGCACCGCGGCCACACACCCGACGTCGGCGCTGTTGTAACCCTCCATGTCGAAGTAGATGGGTGACCCTGGGAACAGACCCGCAGTCGCGGCTCGCGTGCTCGCGTCGGCCGCGGCACTGGCGCCCTGCAGGAAGGCCGTGAAGGGGTCGCGGCTCATCGTGGCCGAGGTGAAGCTGATGCACGGCGCCTGCAGGCCGACGTAGATCGGGATGGACCGCCAACCCTGGGCGCGCACGGTGTTCAGCCACGCGCTGGAGTCGAGCGCGCGGTTCGGGCATGCGCGGTTGACCCCACCGATGTAGATCCCGATGCTCGTGTACGGGGAGTTGAGGCGCCACGTTGCCATCGCGCTGGTCGACGGCGTCTCGCACGTGTCGAAGCCCAGACCGGCCAAGGGCGCGGCCGGCGCCGCGTTGACCACGGGCGCGGCCATCGCGCTCGGGTCGGAACCGAGCACGACGGAAGGCAGCTGCTGCCACCCCGACCACGAGCTCTCGAACCGCCGCGCGTGGAGGAGGCCGTCCAGACCGCGCGCGAGGACGGACGTCCCGTTCGTGTCGGAGGTCGCGGCCGGGTTCGACGTGATCACGCCACCGAGGCTCTGCCACCCCTGGGGCGAGCCGTTGGTGATCGTCTGCACGTAGAGCGCATTGTCACCGCCCCGCGCGAGCAGGCGGCTCATCGGCCCGTTGCCGGTGACGGCGGGAGCCGAGGTGAGGTATCCCCCGAGCGGTTGCCAAGGGGCAAACGCACCGCCGCCGATGGACCGGCGGCGATACGGGCCGCCGTCGGTGCCGCGGACATAGACTGTTGCCCCGGTCGAGTCGACGCCGGCCGTCAACCCGAATGACACCCCGCCACCGAGGCTCACAAAGCCTCCAGGGACGTCATTGACGAATCGCTGCACCCAGACCGCGCGGTCGGCGCCCACCACGAACACGTACAGGCCGCTCGAGTCCTCGGCGACGGCGGGTCGACCGGACACCGCGCCGCCCAGACGGCGATACCCCGACCAGGAATCGCCCGCCGTGAATTTCCCCCAGTAGAGCGCGCCGTCTCCGCCGCTGGCGAACACGTAGACGCCGGTTGCATTCGACCACACCACCGGTTCGCTCGTGAGCAGTCCGCCGAAGCCGCTCCACCCGGACCACGTCGTGCCGTCGTAGCGCCGCCGGTACAACGCGCCGTCCGTCCCGCGCACGAAGGCCGAGACGCCGCCACCGCTCTCGGCCACCGCGGCGGGGGCGCCGATCACGCCACCGCCGAAGGACTGCCAGAGCGACCATCCCGCGGTGGTGAGCTGGCGCCACCAGAGCGCGCCGTCGGTACCTCGCGCGAACACCTCGTTGGCGGCACCGGCCGGAACCGCCTGCGCCGAGACCGAACCGTTGGTGTCAGGCGGAGCCGGCGTTGTCGTCGTGGACGGGATCCCGGTCGACGACGGTGGCGCCGGCGCGGTCGACGACGGTGGCGCCGGCGCGGTCGACGACGGTGGCGCCGGCGCGGTCGTGGATGGTGGTGTCGACGTCGAGGGTGGCACGGTCGACGTCGACGGTGCCGGCGTCGGATCTTGTTGCGCCCGAGCGGTCGCCGTCGTCGCACCCACGACCACCACGATGGCGACGAACGCAAGGGTCCCGGTGCGCGCCCATCGGGGCCAGATCACGGCGTTCCTACCCTCTGCTCGCGGCCCGAACCGACGTGAGGCTAGCAAGGGCGGACCCACTAGCATCCGCACCCATGGCTGTCCATGATTCGGTGACCGGCGCTTCGGCGTCGGGGGCCGGCCAGTCCGATGCAACCGAGGAGAGCCGCATCTTCGGCTCCTACTACTACGCGCACGATTGCGGCACGCCGTACGAGCGCAACGAACATTGGCGCACGTTCTTCGGTGACATCGCCGAGACAGTGGTTCGCGATCTGGCACCCACCACGGTGCTGGATGCGGGATGCGCGATCGGGCTCTTCGTCGAAGCCCTTCGGGAGCGAGGGGTCGAGGCGTACGGCGTCGACGTGTCCGAGTGGGCGATCGACCACCTGGCGCCCGGTGCTCGAGGATTCTGCACCCGGGCTTCGCTCGCCGACCCGCTCCCTCGGAGGTATGACCTCATCACCTGCATCGAGGTCCTCGAGCACATCCCGGAACCCGAAGCTTCTCGCGTGCTGGCGAACCTCTGCACCGCCACCGACCGCTTGCTGCTGTCGACGTCACCGCGCGACTACGCCGAGGCCACCCATGTCAACGTGCAACCCCCCGATGAGTGGGCGGCTCGTTTGGCCCAACACGGCTTCCTCCGCGACCTCGACTTCAACGCCGCGGTCATCGCTCCATGGGCTGCCTTGTTCACCCGCAGAGACGAAGCCCTCAGCGACACCATCCGCCGGTACGAACGAGCATCGTTCCGCCTCACCGAGGAGGTCGGCGAGCTGCGCCAAGCTGCGCTGACGCGCCAGCGGCAGCTCGAGGAGGCGTTCGACGGGAGCGAATTGATCGAGTACCGCCAGCGCCTCCAGCAGGCCGGTGAAGACCTGCTGACCGAGCGCGACCGCCTCGCCGCCGGCGAAGCACAGCTCGGTGCTGCGCTCGGACGCGTGGCAACACTCGAAGACGAACTGCGGCGCTATGAGCTGGCCGTACAGGATCTCGAGAGGCTCCAACGCTCGCCGTTCTGGGGAGTACTTTCGCGCTACCTGCGGCTGCGGAGGACGATCGGCCGCAAGATCAGGCACCTCCTTCCGCGCCAGGATTGAGCATGCCGGCACCGCGCTTCTCGATCGTCGTCCTCCGAGACGGAGATCCGACGAACGAGACCACGACAACCGCATCGATCGACGCGCAGGTGTCGCACGATTGGGAGATCGTCGCGAGCGCCCGATCCGACCGAACCGGGCAGCCCGCGCCGGAGGCAGTCGCATCGGCGCGCGGTGAGTTCATCCTCTTCATCGACGCGGCCGACGTGCTCCACCGCGACGCGCTCGTCCACCTTGCTGCGCACATCACCGACCAGACCGATCTCATCTACACCGACGAAGACTCCATCTCCGGGACCGTTCGATCCGCACCGTTTTACAAGCCGGACTGGTCACCGGAGCGACTCCTCAACCAGCACTATCTCGGGCGAGTCTGTGCCTTCCGCCGGAGCCTGGTGCACCGTCTGGGAGCTCTCCGTCCGGAGGCGAACACTGCATGGGAGTACGACCTCGCGTTGCGTGTCAGCCAGCACGCACGCCGGATCGACCACGTGCCGGGAGCCCTGTATCACCGCGCGGGCGGGGGCGACAGGCATGCGATGCAGCTCGACGACGCCCAGTCCGTCGTCGACGCTCATCTGCGTCGCATCGGAGCGCCGCTCCGCACGGAACGCAGCGAACGCGACTCCGTCATCAGGCTTCGTCCGCGATTGCACACGCAGCCCCGCGTGGGCATCGTCATTCCTACGGCAGGAACCGAGCGGCGCGTCCGGGCCGAGGTCGTTCCGCTGGTGGTCAACTGCGTCCAGAGCGTCGTCGAGCGCTCCTCGTACGAGAACTACGAGCTCATCTGCGTGTTCGACTCCTCGACCGACCGGAAGACGCTCCGAGCGCTCGAAACGATCGCCGGTGAGCGCCTCCGCCTCGTCGAGTATCGCGATGCGTTCAACTTCTCGCGCAAGATCAACGTGGGTGTCATCGAGAGCGACAGCGAGTATCTCCTGCTCCTGAACGATGACACCGAGGTCGTCACGTCAGAGTGGATCGAGACGCTCGTCGCATTCGCGAGCGACGACGGTGTCGGAGCCGTCGGCGCACTCCTTCGGTTCGGTGACGGTCGCATCCAACATGCCGGCGTCGTGCTCGATCGCGGGAGCCCCGGCCATTCGTACTACGGCTACCCGGGAGACCATCCCGGGTACCGTTCGAACCTTCGGATCGCCTCGAACTGCTCCGTCGTGACGGCAGCCTGTCTCATGACCCGCCGGGAGCAATTCATGAAGGTGGGCGGATTCTCTCCCTCGTTGCCGCGCAACTACAACGACGTCGACTACTGCCTCAAGTTGCGATCCATCGGCGCCCGCATCGTGTTCACGCCTGAGGTTCAACTCATGCACTACGAGTCGTCGAGTCGAGGCTTCGTCCCGGTCGAGGACGCGGAGAGGACCGTGCTCGAGGAACGTTGGGGGCCTGCACTGCTCACGGATCCCTACTACAACGTCAACTTTCTCCCCGGGGCGAACTACCTGACCCTGATCGACGCGGACGGCCGCACTCCATCCGAGGTCGGCTTCCGCTAGTCAGCCCGGCTTCGAAAGGATCATCGTGACGGCGGGCCCGTTGGGGTGGTCGGGGTCCATCGTTCGGATCCTCGGCTCGTACCCGCACATGGCTATGACCCGGTCGAGGTCCTCGAGCGCCATCCAGCGCGAGGTCTCGTTGTGGCCCCCGCAGAAATCCTTGCGCTCGAGTGACTCCGCATACTGGTGCACGTACAGCGTGAACTGGTGCCCTTGAAACTCGGTTGTCGTCTTCGTCTTGAATCGGGGGACGAGATAGGGTCGTGTGTCGAACATGGATTGGTCAAAATAATGCGTCCACAAGTAGAGGCGGGGCGCGACGCGACTGGCCCCGGCGAGCATCCGGCACGGGTCGAGCTGGTGGTACAGGACGCCGCTCGCGAGAACGAGGTCGAAGTTCCGCGGTGCTTCGTCCAGAACATAACTGAAGTCGCCGAGCTCGAAGTGCGCGCGCTGTAGGCCAAGGATTTCCTTCGTGATCAGGCACCGCAGATACGCACGGCTGCTGCCCTCGATCGCGGTGACAGACGACGCGCCCATCTGCTCGAGCATGTAGGTGTGCATGCCCTCGAGCGGGCCGAGCTCGAGCACGCTCCAACCGTTGATCGAGCCAAAGGCTTCGTTCAGCAGAAGGATCCTGTCGTCAGCACCCAGTGGGATCGGACCTGCCTGGACGCCCGCGTGCTCGGGGAATGCCGACGACCACTCACCGGCGAAGAGGTCGACCGCGTTCTGCGAACTCGGCGCGGCGTGCACGTAGCCTTCGAACGTCGTTCGCATCGCCGGGGCGGGCGGACCCTCTGGGCTCGCGGTGCCGATCGCGCCCGTGCCGCCCAGACGGTCAGCGATCTTCTGACGCAAGCGCGACACCATCAACAGGCTCCTGATCGACGCGGGCTCGTTCGGGATCTTGTCTCGGGAGGGCCCGGGACGGCGCTCAGCGTACCGCTCACCGATTGGGAACCACGCCAACACAACGCTCCCCGACGAGTTCTTCAGGTCGAAGTGGTCAGGTACGCCCGGTGATCACTCGAACGCGTTTGCGAGCACGGACGAGGAGTTCACGGAAGTCGCGCCGCCGGATCGTGGCAGCCGCGATCTCGAGGTCACGCCGAACTCGGTCGACGAACCGGCGACCGCGGCGACGCGGCGACGGATGCGTGTCGAAGAGCGGATCGACCAGGTCCGGGGCCCGTCGGGGCGAACGGCAGAACTCGACCAGTGGCTCGAGCGCGCGACTCCATGTCAGTTCGTCGGCGAGCTTGGTGCTTGCCATCGCGCATGCTGACCGGGTCTGCTCGTCAGACAGGAGGTCGAACAGTGCGTCTTCGAGCGCGCCCACGTCGTCGGGGGGAACCGCGATCCCTGCGCCGGCCGCCTCGATCATGTCGGAGAGTGCGTCACCAGAGGTGCTGACGACCGGAAGTCCGGCCCAGAAGTAGTCGAGGATCCGGGTCCGGAACGAAAACGCGGTCTCGACATGGTCGAAGTGAGTGCTCACACCGACGTCGGACTCGAGCAGGTAGTTCTGGCGATCCGCATATGGGACCCAGTCCTCGTTGAAGAACACGTGCGTACCGGTGAGCTGGAGCTCCTCGGCCAGCGACCGGGTCTGCACCGCCATGCTCATCTCGCCGACGTGCGGATTGGGGTGCTTGAGCCCGAGGAAGTACAGCCGGACGTTCGGCAGTCTGACTCTGAGCCGCGCCATCGCCCGCAAGAGCGTCAACGGGTCGAACCAGTTGTACACACCACCGCCCCAGAGCACGACCGTGTCATCGACGCCGATTCCCGGGTGCACACCCTTCAGGACGCGCCTCGTGTGCTCGGGGCTCGAGTCAGGCACGCCGAACGGCACCGTGGCGATGAGCGATCGCAGGTTCTCGTCGTCGTCGTACGTCGCGTGATTGATCCGTCCCATGCCCGCGAGCTGACCCAGCCAGAAGTCTCGCTGCTTGCCGGACGCGCACAGAAAGAAGTCTCCGCGACTCAGCTGCTCGTTGAGCACGCTCGTCGTGGAACGCGACAGGCGGAGACGGTCAACGGGGGCAAGGCCCTTGGATTGCTCCAGCACCTCGAGATGAAAGGGATCGTAGATGTCCACGACCACGACATTGGAGGTTGTCCGCACGGCAGGGTGTTGCGCCATGAGGTTGCCTTGGAACACGACGATGTCGCATCCGTCCACCATGTCGGGCAGAGTGGCGGCGTCGGCGAAGCCGGCGGAGAAGTCGGGGTGGGTGAGGTCGCACGCGAGGGTGCTCACGAGTTGGACCTCGTGTTCGCGCGACAACGCGATCGCGATCTGCCAAGCGCGGATGGCCGGCCCGGCCATCTTGGCCTCGAGCACGTCGCCCGTGGCCACCAGGATCTTCTGACGCGGTTGGCTCACGGTTGGAGCGCCGCCCCGCTCCACGTCGCGTCCAGGGCCAGAATGCCGTATTCGGCGTAGGGCGTTCCGGGTTCGACGTCGAAGCGGACCGCGCGGTAGCGAGCGTCGTAGAAGTGCGCGAGCGTGTAGTTCACGAGGGATGCGCTGAGGTCGTAGGTGCCGGGCACCAGGGGGAGTCGATCGAGCTTGAGGTCGACGAAGCCGACTCCGACCAGGCGCTCGGGGACGAGGCCGGCGTCTCGCGTGTTCGGGTTCGTCACCTCGGCGCCGTCGATTCGCTGCAATGCGATTCCGAACACCGGACGCTCGAGCGGTTCGTGGATCCGGTAGTGGAGGCGGAACGTCACCGCGTCGCCCGTCTTGATGTGGCGGGCAGGCTGCTCGTCGGCGTCGAGGACTTCGATGCGTTCGATCTGACCCTCGCCGGAGCCCCATCGCTCCCCGTGCGCACCGTCGGGTACCCGGTCCAGGAACACGTCGCCGAGGTACTCGTCGATCACTTCGGCCGGGGTTCCGACGCGTTGCAGGTCGCCGTGCTCGAGCAGCGCGACGGTGTCACACAGGGTGCGGATCGACCCGAGGGCATGCGTGACGATCACGATCGTCTTGCCTGCACTCCGGAGCTCGTCGATCTTCTCGAGGCAGCGGAGCTGGAACTCGGCATCGCCGACAGCGAGCACCTCGTCGATCAACAAGATGTCAGGATCGACATTGATGGCCACGGAAAACCCGAGACGCATGTACATCCCCGAGGAGTAGTTCTTGACCGGGACGTCGATGAACTTCTCGAGGCCGGCGAACTCAACGATTTGGTCGAAGCGGCGTTCGATCTCTTTGCGACTCAGGCCGAGGATCGACCCGTTGACGAACACGTTGTCCCGCCCTGACAGCTCGGGATGAAAGCCGGCACCCAACTCGAGGAGCGCCGAGATCTTGCCCTTGGTGACGATCTCACCCGACTCGGGGCGGAGGATCCGGGCAATGCACTTCAGCAACGTGCTCTTCCCGGATCCGTTCTCGCCGATGAGCGCGAACGTGGTACCACTCGGCACCTCGAACGAGATGTCCTTCAGCGCCCAGAACTCGTCGTACTTCACCCGGTGTCGCCGCATGAACGACGCCTTGAGCGACTGGTTCCTCTCGTAGTACAGCCGATACTTCTTACCGACATCCTTCACCGCGATCGCGATCTCGGGACTCACAGCTCCTCCGCCAGGCGACGGTCGAGCTTCCCGAACACCCACAGCCCGAAACCCAGCAGCAGCACCGCCCACGCCGAGAGATACGCGAGGTCGCCGATCGGAGGAAACGCGAGGTCGTAGAGGACGCTTCGGAACGACTCGACGAAGGTGACGAGCGGGTTCAATTCGTAGATCGTGCGGAGAGGGATTTCCATCCCCAAGAGGTGAGCGGTCTTCGGCACATAGCTGATCGGATAGACGATCGGCGCAGAATAGAAGAGTGCCTGCATGGCGATCGCCATGAAATGCTCGGTGTCGCGGAAGTAGACGTCGATCACGCTCAGCACCAAACCGATCCCGGCCACGAAAATCGCCTCGATCAGCATGATGAGAAACACCACCGGGATCCACGGCAGGACCATGTTCCCGAAACACAGGAGCACGACACCAAGCACCGCCATCTCGACGCAGAACGCGACGAGCACTGCAGCGACGGTGGAGGCAACCAGGATCTCGCGCGGGAAATACACCTTCTTGATGAGGTTGCTGTTGGCGATCAACGAACCCATCGACGCGGTCGTCCCGGTAGCGAAGAAGTTCCACGGCAACAAACCGCAGAGAAGGAACAGCGCGAAGGAATGGAGCCCACTCGGTTCCCCGGTCGGCGGCTGGACCTTGAGGAACACGGAGAAGATGATCGAGAAGATCACCATCGTCGACAGCGGATTGAGCAGCGACCAGGTCCACCCGAGTACCGATCGCTTGTACTTTCCCCGGAGCTCTCGGAGCGTAAGGTTGACCGTCAGCTCACGGGCCTGTGCGTACTCTTGGAGCTTGCTCATCGGCGCCCTACGGTAGCGCGGCCTGTCGCCGCCATGGGGACCGAGCGCACCCACCACGTGACGCGGGCAGCCGAACGAACGAGAGGTTTCATGTCGCCCCGGACATCCGACATGCCGGACGAGCATCCCTCTGATGACCCGGTACGCGGCGAGGCCGCACGCGCCGAACCGGTGCTCCATTCGCTCGCCGAGTTCCGTGAGCTGATTCTCGGCTGTTGTGAGCTCCTCCGCGCCCGCACGGTGGTCGAGATCGGGTGCGAGTGGGGGTACCTGACCTCGGCGCTCGCGGACTGGTTGGCCGAGAGGAGCGGCACGGTCTACTGCATCGAGCCGTACCCGTCGGCAGAGTTCCGCAGTGTCGTGCAGGATCACACGGCCGCGAAACTGATCGCCGCCGCGAGTCCGGCCGCGCTCCGGCAGGCTTCGCCGGCCGACGTCTACCTCATCGACGGCGACCACAACTTCTGGACCGTGTCCGAGGAGCTCGAGCGCATCGACACCGTCTCCCGCACCGGCGGCCACCTACCGCTGATCCTGCTGCACGACGTCGGCTGGCCGTGGGGGCACCGGGACATCTACTACTCCCCAACGGAACTCCCGGCCGACGCGGTGAGGCCCTACACGTTCGAGTTGGGCGTCGTGCCCGATCGGTCGGACGTCGTCGAAGGAGGATTCCGAAGCGGCGGAACGTTCGCCATCGCGGTGGAAGAGGGTGGCTCGTGCAACGGGGTACTCGCCGCGGTGGAAGACTTCGTGGCGAGGAAGACCGACTACGAGCTCATCGTCATTCCGTCGGTCTTCGGTGTCGCGGTGCTCGTGCCTCGCGGGGAGCCATGGACTCAGGCCGTCGCAGGACTCGTCCACAGCTGGGCCGACCACCCGTTGCTGGCGCGACTCGAAACGAACCGGATCGAGATGTTCATCAGGCTGCTGGAGCTGGTCGATGAAGTCACGCAGGTGCGAGCGGCGAGCCACGCCGGCGGCCTCGCGTTGCGGGACACGCGTGCGCAGCGTGACCGGGCGCACGCAGAGATCGCGGCGATGCGCAAGGACGCCGATTCGCTGGCGCACTCGCGATGGGTACGGATGCTCGCCGTGGTCGAAACGCCGGTGCGGCGCATACGTCCGGGACTTGGGACGGTGCGCGAGCGTCTGCGCTCGCTGTCGCACACTTCGTGAAAGCGGTGCGTGACGTCTCGACGCGTGAAGTTCGAACCGCTATCGCAGCCGCGCCACCATGGCCCGTCCGCGACGGCGCAGGCTGCTGAGCGGCGGTCCGACGGGACTGCGTCGGAGAAGCTCCGCAACACGGGTCGTCGGCGCCGAGCGAGCCGTTCGGGCGCTTTCAAGGACTCGCAGGTCTGTCGATGACCGCAGCGCGGAAGCTCTCGAGCACCTGGCGGAATCGCGCGCTGACGACCGTCGGGTCGCGGTCAGCCGGCAGCTTGCGAAGCACGTACCCGAACTCGATGCTGTCGACCACGTCCTCGACGAAGACGGCATCGAGAAGATCCCACTGCTGACGGCCGGTCTCGATGACGTGGAGCAGAGTCTCGGAGAACTCGTCCTGGCTCCAGCAATGCACGTGGAAGGATCGCTGCCGGTGTCGTTCGATCGCCTGCCTGCGGGCATCAGCGCTCCAGTCGTCGTGCCATTCCCCGACGCCGCGGAGGAAGTCTTCGACGTGATCATCGGAGACGGTGGTCACATCGGCCTCGTACTCCGCAACGAGGTGCTGCACCGGGGTCGGGCGCCGAGCTCGATCGAACGTCCGTCGGCGGTCGGGGAGCAGCACCGAGCGCGACACCCCCGCTCTGTAACACGCGATGGATCTCACGCAGCATCGCGAGCGGGTTCGCGAGGTGTTCGAGCACGTGACTGGCGATCACGAAGTCCTGGCTCTCGTCGTCGAGGGCACTCAGGCGGTCGGTGTCAAGATCGGCGATGATGTCAGGCATGGGGAAGGTTGCCTCACCGAGCTCGGGAAAGAGCTCACGATTGGTGTCGGGCACCCATCGATCGACATAGCGCACGTTCGTGCCCGAGTACGGGATGGGAAACGGGGAGTGCCCGGGACCCAACTCCACACCATCTCCGACGAGATACCTCGCGAGGAGCGCACACAGCGATGCGCGATCCAGCGGCTGGACAGCGACCACCATCCGCCGCAGTGTAGCGGTGGCGTGTTCGTCAGCCATCGAGGTGAAGACCGATGGCGTTCGGCGAGACGCCGCGAGCCTCTCGGGCGAGGCGCGCCGCCGACCCTCGGCACGTCATACGGTAATAGGGTTTGGGGCGCTTCGGAAATGAGCGGGGTCTGAGGTTGTAGAGGGGGTCCACCGGTCGCGGTACAGGGGCTCTGAGAATCGGAGGTGTCTGACGCCTTCGGTCCTGGAGAGCCCCTGTGGAGATCGACCCTACGTGTGTCTGCGAGCTGCTCGTCGGTCTGCCTGCGGTCACCGTGCTCGGTGTCGACGACGGACGCGGCGCGCCGATCGTGGTGCATGTCGAGTCGCGGGCTCGCGGCCGTCGTGTGCGGGTTGCGCGGGTGTGGTGGTGATCAAGGACCGTCCGAGCGTCGAGCTGGTCGATCTGCCGTGCTTCGGTCGGCCGGCGCGGCTGGTGTGGCGCAAGCGACGCTGGTCGTGTCCGAACGCGACGTGCACGATCGGGTCGTGGACCGAGGACGTGCCGGCGATCGCCGCACCGCGGTTGGTGATGACCGATCGGGCGGGACGGTGGGTGACCGAGCAGGTCGGCCGTCACGGGCGCACCGTCAACGAGGTCGCGCGTCGAGCTCGGCTGCGACTGGCACACCGTGAACGACACCGTGATCGCCTACGGCAGTGCGCTCGTCGATGATCCGGCGACCGGATCGGTGAGCCGACCGCGCTCGGGCTCGACGAGACCCTGTTCGCCCGGGTCGGTCCGCCGCCATCGCCAGCGGTGGTCGACGTCGATCGTTGACGTGCGCGCCGGGCGGCTCCTCGATGTTGTTCCTGGTCGCAGCAGTGTCGAGCCGTGCCGGTGGCTCGCCGCACGCAGCGACGAGTGGCGTGCCAGGCATCGTGCTGGGCGACGTTGGATCTGTCGGGTCCGTATCGGTCGGTGTTCGACACGATGCTCCCCGACGCCATCCAGGTCGCGGACCCGTTCCATGTGGTGAAGCTCGCCAACCAGAAGCTCGACGAGTGCCGCCGCCGGGTGCAGAACGAGACGCTCGGTCACCGTGGCCGCAAGAACGATCCGCTGTATCGCTCCCGGCGGCTGTTGACCAAGGCCGACGAACGACTCGACGACAACGGTCGCACCAAGCTGCTCGGGCTCCTCGCCGCCGGCGACCCGCGTGGCGAGGTGCGCATGGCCTGGCACGCGAAAGAGGTCGTGCGCAGCATCTACGACCATCGACGACCCCGACCTCGCCGTCGAGTTCGTCGACCGACTCGGCCACGACCTCCAAGACGAGTCGTGCCCGATCGAGGTCCGCTCGCTCGGCCGCACGCTGACGCGCTGGCGCGACCAGATCGCGGCCTGGCATCACGCGCACGTGTCGCAACGGGCCGACCGAAGCCGCGAACAACCTGATCAAGCGGATCAAGCGCGTCGCGTTCGGGTTCACCCGCTTCCGCAACTACCGGATCCGGGTGCTGCTCTACGCCGGCAAGCCCAACTGGGACCTACTCGCCACCGTCACACCCCGCTGAAATCCGAAGAGCCGGGTTTGGCGCGTTCCGACATTCCAGCGTCGCCCCGTACGCCGCCCGGCTCCCTCCACGACGTCCCACCCGTCGACTGTTCGGTCGCCGAGAAGCTGGGTCTCAAGGCTGAGACTGTGCGTCTGTAGATCCGACGCGCGGAGATCGACCAGGCCCGACGGCCGGGCGCGACGATCGAGGAGCAGATCGCGTCCCACCGCGGGCGAACTCATGCTGATGGTCGACCATCATCCGCTCCGCACGCTTAGGAATCTCATCGGGATACTTCCATGTCGTGGCATCGCTCCATCCTCCAAAAGATTGGAGCCTCCACGAATCCCGGGGCGGTTCAGCTCTTGATCCCACGCTCGCCGATCTCGCGGCCATACTGGACCCGTGCGTGGGGACTCGCTGGGGTTTCGGGTTCGTTCTCGCCGGAACCGACTGTCGCGTTGGCTTTCGCTGTCGACGTGATCCGCTAACCGACCTGCTTGCGTCAACGTCATGCGGAGCTGCGTGGAGACTCCTCAGTGCATCGCCGACGGATCCCCGGCTGCACCCTCCAAGCCAAACGGGTCGTCTCGCTCAGACGCCCGGATGCGGCGGGTCAGCACCGCGG
This sequence comes from uncultured Actinomycetes bacterium, assembly GCA_963819475.1. Lineage (GTDB taxonomy): Bacteria > Actinomycetota > Acidimicrobiia > IMCC26256 > DASPTH01 > DASUAS01. The sequence goes on along the minus strand of CAWFWE010000003.1, from coordinate 183,528 downwards.
ACGTGCTTGGATTGCTGGCGTCCTGCGTCGTCGTCGTCATCGCCTTTGCGCCGATTCTCTTCGGCGGCCGCACGCTCAGCGCGGCGGGAAAAGGAGCGGCGGGGACGAACGGCACGTCACCGTTCCCAGGCCAGCCCGTCGCCGACTACTCGCCGGACTTCCGACCCGATCAAGGCGCTTCGACGTGGCAGGCCGAGCCATGGGCCGAGGTGATTGAACGGTCATACGCAGAGGGCGAGGCCCCGCTATGGAACCCGTACCAGGGTGCGGGTTCGCCGTTGGCGGCGAACATGGTGAGCGCAGCGTTCGACCCGCTCCTCTTGCCGGTAAACCTGCATCCCACACCACGAACCTGGGATTTTGCGATCGTCGGCGCCTTTCTACTCGGGGCCGTCGCTAGTTATCTTTTTGGACGGGTAATAGGACTCCTGATCGTGCCCTCGGTCGTGATGAGTGCTGCGTTCTCGCTGAGTGGATTCTTCTTCCTGTACAGCAACAATCAACTCAGCCGCTCCTATATCTATTTACCTGTCATCTTCCTACTCGTCGAACTTGTCTTACGCTCGCGACGACTCTGGCCGGTGTTTGCGCTGGGCGTCGTGATCGCCGCCAACTTGTACCTCGGCATGCCCGAAGCGTCGTTCTTCGTCATCGGTTCAGCGGCCGTGTACTCGTTGGTCCGACTCGTCCAACAACGAGAGAAATGCCGTGGCGCCTCTCCCTGCTCCGGCTCGGAGGCGGCGGCATGTTGGGTGCCTTGATAGCTTCGCCGCTCCTCCTTTTGTTCCAGCAGTACGAATCGCTGTCGGTGAATACACATGGGTCGGCTTCGGGTCAGGGGACTCAGGTAGATCCGTTATGGGGGCTCCTGAATTGGATTGTTCCCTTCTTTCATGGAATACGCGGCACTTTAAGCCCCCGGGTCAGAAACTGGGTTGGTATCGCGGCGCTGCTCATGGTCGCCGTGGCGCTCTCGGGACGATGTGAGCGAAGCGACTCGATGCTGGATCTTCTTCGGTCTGGGCGCCGTCCTTCTGCTGAAGATCTACGACTTCGGCATCCTCGGATGGGTCGGTCGGATACCAGTGTTCGAGCGGGTGATCTTTCCCAATGGGCAGCTCCAGTTGTTGCGTTCGCCTTGGCAGTCCTCGCCGGTATCGGTGTACAGGTGCTGTGGAACCACGATCTTTACGTCCGACGATTCGTACTACTGCTCGCATCTACTCTTGCCCTGCTATTACTCCTTGTGGTTACCGGCGATCGGTGGGAATTGATCACCAGACCTTCAGGGGAGTATCTGCGGTCCGTGTGGGGACGAGCTGCGCTGTTCGCTCTTCTTGTGATCATTGCGGCGTTCGCGTCAACCCGATTCAAGGGTCGATGGGCCGCTTTGCTCGCGGCAGTGATCGTGATCGAGTTGTTCACACTGGCACCGTTCACCATTTACGAGAAGCGTGCTGATCCCTTCGCGGCTCCCGGCTGGATGCCTCTCGTGAAGGCTTCGCAGCGATCCGAACCTGACTCACGGGTGTTCGCCATTGACGCCAAGCTGTTCCCCAACACTGCCGCCGCGCTTGGGCTACAGGACATTCGCATGATCGACCCGCTCTACGTGGATCGATATTTTCGCTACGTGAAGACCTTCATTCAACCTACGGTGGTTTCGCGATTCAACGGCGGACCGTATGCGTCAGAAGAGAAACGCATCGCGCGCTTTCAGGACAACCCGATGTTCGACACGCTCGCGGTGCGAACGATCCTCTCGCAACAAGACCTCGGGGCTGTGCCGGCGTTGCGGTTCCTCGGACAAGATCGCGACACACGGGTATATGAAAACACCGATGCATACCCGCGGGCGTGGGTCGTGCATGATGCTCACCTCGTGAGCGACGAGAACGCCACGTTCAAGTACCTCGAAGCGCGCGTCAACGCGGAGGACGGCGCGGTGATCGTGGATCGGTTCGATCCGCGCAGGGAGGCGGTCGTCGAGGCAAGCGAACATCCCCGTGACCGGTCGCTGAGGGCATTGCAACAAGGGTCACCGGGGTGCGCCACGACGGGCGGCGACCGGGTAGAAGTCAAGCAGTACTCGTCCAACATGGTGTCACTCAAAGTTGACGCCGCTTACCGCGGGGCTCTTGGTTCTGCCCGACACCTACTTCCCGGGTTGGAGCGCCAGCGTGAATGGGCGAAATACTGCAATCTACGCACGACCGACGGGGCATTTCGAGGAGTTACCGTTCCACGGGGCTCGTCTGTGGTTGAGTTCCACTATCAACCCCGCCAGTTCTCGATTGGGATCGCGCTTGCTCTGCTCTCTATTGCAGGCTTCGCGGCTCTCGTGATTGGCGTCGGCTGGCAAAGACGACATTCGACGGTCCGGACATGACGGAGGTGCTGCACCCGTTTGGGGTGAGCAGGTCGCGCTTACTGCCGGCCACTCCGCTCTCGTGGCGGTTGCGCGACGCAGAACAGGTTGAGGCCCACTGGAACTCGCACGATGGACTCCAGGCGGCGACCGATGCGGATGCCGGTCTTGTCCCAGAGCGACAAACCTCCGGCTAGGTCGCGTTCAACGCTCGTTCTCGAACGAACCCACCACGCCGGTAGCGACAGAGCGTTCATGTAGTGCATCTCGATATCGACGAGCCCTGACTCGCACAGGATCGACTTCATTCGCCAGGGTGCGTAGCGCCGATAGTGGCCAACCTTGCGGTCCCACGGTCCATACAATCCGTTGAGGGCCGGGACGTAGATGATGATGCGACCGTCAGGTTCGAGGAGCGTCGCCATGGCCTTCAAAGCGGCGACATCGTCGGCGATGTGCTCGAGCACATTGATCATGACGACAGAATCAAATCGCTCGCTCTTGTTCGCCAACGCATCGAGATCCGCGCATCGCACAGTTACGTTCGGTGACGTTGCGAATCGGTGACACATCTCCTCCGCGCACCATGCCGAGCGGTCGGTGGCGAGCACCTCGCGACCGTCGGCGTACCGAGCTGTGATCGAACCCGTGCCAGCGCCGACCTCGAGCACCCGCTGTCCGAGATGACGACTTATCTCATCGGCGATCCAGCGCAAGTAGTTCGGCGCGTTCTCGTCCGTCACGTCGAGGTTGAGGTCGTGCTCACTGTCGGCATGCACGAGCCCCATCGCGTTCGGGTGGATGTACCGACTCGCAGGACCTGGCCGTAGCGCCGGAAGGAGATTGGACCAGCGGTAGCGGTTTGCGTGACCTTTCATCGGTTCAACCCACCCCACCCCCGTTCCACCGTCGCCAAGCGACATGGCCCGCGGCGCAAAGTTGACGACAGGGGGTAACGATGTCGAGCAGACGCCACGCGGTTGGTAGCGCGCGGCCGGGCGACGGGCACGTATCCGAGCGCGCTCCAACTCCGTACGCGGAGCTGCGTTCCGCCGGCTGGTTCATTTTCGTCGGAACTCCTGCCAGCGGGCCGGCGACAGCGGGGGTTGCTCTCTGGTTTCCCAGGGCGCCAAGGTACCAGTCCACGACCACCACACGGTGGCGATCGGACGCTTCGAGGAAGACGAACACCACTGGCGAGTGTTGGCGATCCGCTGGTCTCCTTTTGACTCATGCCCAGGCCCGGTCAGGCCGATCCCCGGTGATGACGGTGAACCGTGCCATCAGGGGCATCGTGCTCTCGAACGCGGCGCCGGGCGAGGCGCGCGCGTGGCTCCTCGACACCCTCGCGGGTGCCGCGGACCTCGGCGTCGACGACGACGTCGCCGAGCAGGCCGTCATCCTGATCAGCGAGCTCGTCGCGGATGCGGTCGACCACGGCTCCGACGAGGCGACCATCCGACTGTCGATCGACGACGACTCCGTCTGCATCGAGCTGTTCGACGCCCCGCGGCGGTCGATCGTCGCCATGACCGGCCGGGAGGAAGGCGTGCCGACCATCCGCCGGTCGATGTTCCGGCGACTGGCCGCCGGGTGGTCGTCCGAGGAGATCGGCGACGGCCACCTCGCCTGCTGCGAGATCCGGCGCCGGCCGCCGGCGCCCTCGGCCGACGACCGGTCCTGACCCGACGCTCAGCCCAGCAACGCCCGGGGGAGCAGATCCATCCCGAACCCGGTGAGGATGGCGAGGTAGAGCAGGCCGGTGGCGGCCATCACCGCCGAGTACGCCCGCTCTTTCAGCGCGAACCACGTGGCGATGACGAGGCCGATCGTGGTCACCGAGGCGACGACCCACATCCAGCCGATCAGGCCGCCGTACCCGTCGTCGACGGTGCCGTTGAAGACCGACACCATTCCCGGCGGGATCAGGTAGACGACCAGCTCGAGCGGCCAGAGGACGGCGACCGCCTGCACCAGCTCCCGGATCGGGTCGCGGCCCAGGCCCGGCTGCACCAGGTACCAGTGCCCGAGCAGCATGGCGTCGGACACCGCGCCCAGGAAGCACGCGCCCACCAGGAGCCGGGCCAGGCTCAGCGCGTAGTCGCCGCCGACGAACGCCGCGGCACCGAACAGACCGATCACCCCGGCCATTGGCGCGAGCAGGTCGAGCCGGGGGTCGAACTCGGGCAATGGCTCGTGGTCGACCGGCTCGACGACGGCCGGGGAGTCCCCCGTCATCGAGGCCACGCGTGCGGCGCGCTGAGCGCGCACCTCGCGCTGCCCGCGCACCCCGGCTGCGCGTCGGACGTACGACTGGAGCAGGGCGAGGCCCGCGGCCAGCGCCATCACCCCGGTGGCGACGTTCCGGACGACCGCGCCGGTGCCGGCGTCGCCCGCACCCGACACCATCGACAGCACGGCCATGACCCCGAAGGAGATGCGGAGCAACCAGCCGTAGCCGATGCCGACCTCACGCCGGCGGGTGGTGACCCAGCAGAAGAGGAGCCCGCCTGTCGCCCATTGCGCGAGCAGCGTCGCCAGGTCGAGCTGCACGGCTAGTCCACGAGGGCCAGATCACGCGCCGCGTGGTTCAGTCGTTCGGGACCTGCGTCGGTGGCGACGACGATGTCCTCGAGCCGGAGACCGAACCGACCGGGCAGGTAGATGCCCGGCTCCACGCTGAACGCGTGGCCCGGCACCAGCCGCGTGGTGTTGCCCTCGACCACGTACGGGTCCTCGTGCGCCTCGGTGCCGATGCCGTGGCCGGTGCGGTGCACGAAGTACTCGCCGTACCCGGCGTCGGTGATGACCCGGCGGGCGGCGGCGTCGACGTCCTCGCAGCGGGCGCCGACCTCGGCCGCCCGGACGCCTGCCTCCTGTGCCTCCAGGAGCACCGCGTAGACGTCGCGCACCTCGGGGTCGGGCCTGCCCACCACGAACATCCGGGTGATGTCGGAGCAGTACCCGTGCATCGTGCCGCCGAAGTCGCAGAGCACGACGTCGCCCGGCACGATGACGCGGTCGGTCGGGTCGTGGTGCGGACTGGCGGCGTTGGCGCCGGCGGCCACGATGGCGAAGTTGGCGCGCTCGTGGCCGCCCTCGAGCATCCGCTCGACGAGCTCGCGGTGCACGTCGAGCTCGGTACGGCCGGCGAACGGGCGGGTCCGCATCGTGGCGGCGACGTCGTCCACGACGCGCGCGGCGGCGCGCAGGGCATCGATCTCGTCCGCGTCCTTCACCACCCGCAGCGGACCGGTGACGTCGACCCCGCGCCGGAACGCCACGTCGGGCAGCGCGGCCTGCAGGTCGAGGACGAAACGCGCCCACGTGTGGTCACCGATGGCGGCGGACGTGACGTCGTGGTCGATGCCCTGCACCAGCCCGGCCACGACCCCGATCGGATCGTCGGTCTCGTCCCAGGGGAACACGTCGAACGCGTCCGGCCGCGCGACGACCCGCGGCGCCTCCAGCCGCGGGACGACGAGCACCGCGTCGCCGTCGACCGGCACCACCAGCATGGTCAACCGCTCGAGCGGCATCGCCTCGTAGCCGGTGAGGTAGGGCAGGTCGGCGCCGGTCGAGAGGAGCAGGACGTCGACGCCGACCTCGCGCATGCGCGCCCGCGCCCGCGCCAGGCGGTCGGCGTGCACGTCAGACCCCGGTCGGGGTGGCGGCCGTGCGCGCTCGCTTCGCGTGGTAGCTGGAGCGGACGAGTGGCCCGGCCTCGACGTGGCCGAAGCCGAGGCCCTCGGCGTAGGCGCCCAGCTCGGCGAACTCCTCGGGCGTCCACCAGCGGGCGACCGGCAGGTGCTGGCGCGAGGGCCGGAGGTACTGCCCGAGCGTGAGCACGTCGACGCCGACGTTGCGCAGGTCGGCGACGGCGCCCCGGACTTCGTCGGCGGTCTCTCCCATACCCAGGATGATGCCCGATTTGGTGAGCAGACCGGCATCCGCGGCCCGGCCGAGCAGCGCCACCGAGCGGAAGTAGGCGGCCGAGGGCCGGGCGGCCCGGTGTAGCCGGGCGACCGTCTCCAGGTTGTGGTTCAGCACGTCGGGCCGCGCCGCGAACAGCGCGTCGAGGGCGGCGGGATCGCCCTTGCAGTCGGGGATCAGCACCTCGACTCGCGTGGCCGGGTTCACCGCGCGCACGGCCGCGATGGTGGCGGCGAAGCCCGCGGCGCCGCCGTCGGGGAGGTCGTCGCGGGCCACGCTGGTGATCACCGCGTGCTCGAGGCCGAGCGTCGCGATCGCGTCGGCGACCCGGCGCGGTTCGTCGGGATCGAGCGGTTGCGGCTTGCGGGTGTCGACGAGGCAGAAGCCGCACGCCCGGGTGCACCGGTCGCCCAGGATCATGAACGTGGCGGTGTGGTCGGCCCAGCACTCGTAGATGTTCGGGCACCCGGCCTCCTCGCACACCGTATGGAGGTCGAGCTGCTGCACCAGCCGCTTGGTTTCGCGGAAGTTCGCGCCGAGATCGGCGCGCACCCGCATCCACTCCGGGCGACGCGTGCCGGGCTCGTCGACCGCCTCCGTCACACCGGCCTCCGCGAGGCGGCCGAGCAGGCGCACCGGGGCGTCGCCGGGACGCGCCGCGGTCCCGAGCATCGCGGCGCGGGAGAACGCGCTGAGGTCGTCGGGGTGCTCGCGCCACACGACGTCCTGCCGCTCGACCGTGCCGGCTCCCCTGGCCGCGAAACGCGCGGTGAACTGCGCCACGATCGCGTCGACGATGTCGCGCATCTCCGGCGCGGCGCCGAGCTGCATGGCCATGGAGGTGACGCCGCGGTCGCGGATCCCGCACGGGACGATGTGGTCGAACATCGTGAGGTCGGGATCGACGTTGAGCGCGAAGCCATGGCGGGTACGACCCTGCGCGACCTTCACCCCGATGGCGGCGATCTTCTCGTCGCCCACCCAGACGCCCGTGTACCGCGGCTCGCGGTGCGCGACGATCCCGAAGCCCGCCAGCGCCGCGGTGACGACGTCCTCGAGCTGCCGCACGTAGGCCACGACGTCCCGCACACCGTCGCGCCACTCGGGCAGGGTGACGATCGGGTACCCGACGAGCTGGCCGGGACCGTGGTAGGTCACGTCGCCGCCCCGGTCGGCTCGGACGAGCTCGGCACCGACCGTGGCGGGCGGCACGAGCACGTGGGCAGGATCGGCCGTCGTCCCGAGCGTGTACACGTGCGGGTGCTCGAGCAGCAGGAGGTAGTCGTCGGTGGCGCGCTGGTGCAGCGCGCGCTGCAACTGGTCGGCTTCCCCGTAGGGCACCCGACCGAGCCAGCGCGTCCGGAGCATCAGTCGAGCTCGTCTTCCCAGTTGTGCTGCTCCAGCACCTTGCGCATGCCCTGCAGGAACGCGGCGGCGTACGCACCGTCGAAGGCGCGGTGGTCCCACGTCAGGACGAGCAACCCCGTGTGGTGGATGGCGATGGTGTCGTCGCCGTCGGGTCCGGTCACGACGACCGGACGCTTCTTGATGCCATCGGTCGAGAGGATCGCGACCTGCGGCTGGTTGATGATCGCCAGCGTCGCGTACGTGCCGAAGGGACCGGGGTTGGTGATCGTGAACGTGCCGCCGAGCACGTCGTCGGGGGTCAGCTTCTTGGTGCGGGCCCGGTCGGCGAGGTCGTGGATCTCGCGGGCGATGAGCCGCAGGCGCTTGCCGTCGACGTTGCGGATCACAGGAGCCACGAGGCCCTGGAAGTCGAGATCGACCGCGACCGACAGGTGCACGTCGTGGTGCACGATCAGCGCGTCGTCGCCCACGCTGGCGTTGACCCGCGGGAAGTCGCGCACGGTGTCGGAGAATGCGCGCGCGATGAAGGGCAGGTAGGTGAGGCTGAAGCCCTCGATGGCCTTCCATTCGGCCTGGTGCGCGCTGCGCACGCGTTCGACGCGCTCGTAGTCGACCTCGATCGACGTGTACACGTGCGCGCTGGTCGCCTTCGACCTGACCATGTGCTCGGCGGTCCGCCGGCGGATGTTGTCGAAGGGCATGGTCTCGTCGCGGTTCGACGTCACCCCACTCGTGACCAGGATCGGTGCGGGCGACGGCTGCGGTGCAGGCTCCGGCTCGGGGACGGGGAACGGCGACGGCGCGGGTTCGGGTTCGGGTTCGGGTTCGGGTTCGGGCGCGGCGACCGGTTCCGGGGCGGGGACGGGCTCGGGGCCCGGCGGCGGCTCCGGCGCGGGCGTGGGCTCCGGGGTGAACGTGAGCGCGGGCCCCGACGACGGGGCGACGGACGTGGGTTCGGGTGCCCGGGTCGCCTGGGAGGCGTCGAGGACGTCCTTGCGGGTGATGCGCCCGCCCGGGCCAGTGCCCCGGATGGTGTTGACGTCGAGGCCCCGCTCGGCGACCAGCCGGCGCACGATCGGTGACGTGAGCGCGGCGTCGGGGCCCGCGGGCTCGGCCGACGCGGCAGGTTCGGTCGCCTCGGGCTCTGGCTCGGGTGCCGGTGCCGGGGGTGGCGTCGGCGAGTATGACACCGCGGGGGTGGGCGTTTCCGGCGCCGCCGGTGCCGGGGCCGGTGCGGCAGGCACCGGCTCGGGCTCGGGTGCCGGCGCAGGTGCGGGCGCGGGAGGAGCCGCCGGGGCGGCGGGCGGGGCCGCGGCGGCGGAGGCGGCGTCGCCCAGCACCGCGAGGCGCGTGCCGACCTCGACCGTCTCGCCCTCGGGCACCAGGATCTCCGAGATCACTCCGGCGACCGGCGCGGGCACCTCGGAGTCGACCTTGTCGGTGGAGACCTCGAAGAGGGGCTCGTCGGCGTCGACGTGCTCGCCCACGTTCTTCAACCAGCGAGTGATCGTGCCTTCCGTGACCGTCTCCCCGAGCTGGGGCATCGTCACGTCCACTGCATACTCCTCGGGTGGGGGCGGGTTGTCGGGGTCGGACGGGCGGTCAGTGCAACGACCGGCCGGTGAGCTTGAGCGCGGCCTCGCCGAACACCTCACTGAGCGTCGGGTGCGGGTGGATGAGCGCGGCGACGTCGGCGGAGTTGGCCTCCCAGTTCACGCTGAGGTACCCCTCGCCGAGGAGCTCCGTGGCCCACGGCCCGGCGAGGTGCACGCCGAGCAGCAGGCCGTCGGCGTCGGTCACCAGCTTCACCGTGCCCTCGGTGTCGCCCAGGATCATGGCCCGGGCGTCACCCGCGAACCGGTGCGTGGTGACGACCACGTCGTGCCCACGCTCGCGCGCCTGCTCCTCGGTGAGGCCGCACCACGCGACCTCGGGTTGGCAGTACACGACCCACGGCACCTTGTCGTAGTCGACCGGCGTGACCGGCTCACCGAGGATGGTCTTCACGATCACGACGGCCTCGGCGAAGCCGACGTGCGCGAGCTGCGGCGTGTCGATGACGTCACCGGCCGCGAACACGCCGGCGACCTTCGTGCGCAGCTGGTCGTCGACGACCACGTAGCCGCGGTCGTCGACCTCCACGTCGGAGGCCTCGAGACCGATCCCCGAGCTCAGCGGCGCGCGCCCGACGCTCACGATGATCTTGTCGACCACGACCGAGTTCTCCCCGGCGTCGGTCTCCCAGGTGACGGTCAGCTCGCGCGCGCCCTCGATGCCGGTGACGCGCACCGAGGTGTGCACGTTGACCCCGCGCTTCCTGAACGAGCGGGCGACCACGGCGCCGGCGTCGACGTCGGTCTGAGCGAGGATGCGCGGCAGCGCTTCCAGCACCGTCACGTCGCTGCCCATGTCGACGAGCATCGAGGCGAACTCGGCGCCGATGACACCGCCACCGATGATCGCCACCCGCGGGGGGACCTCGGTGAGCTCGAGCACGTGATCGGACGAGAGCACCCGCGTGCCGTCGAAGTCGAGGCCCGGCAGCGAGCGGGGTGTCGAGCCGGTGGCGATCACCAGGTTGTCGCCCTGGACCTCGGTGCCGTCGGCGAGCCGCACCCGGTGCTCGGCGGCGTCGGCGACCTCACCGCGGGAGTTGTAGACCGTCACCTTGCGGCCCTTGAGGAGCGACTCGAGGCCCTTGGTCAGGCGGTCGACCACCTCCTGCTTGCGGGCCTGCGAGCGGCTGAGGTCGAGGGTGGGCACCCCGGCGTCGACGCCGAAGTCGGGCGCCCGCTGGATGGTGCGCAGGACCTCGGCCGTCTGGAGCAGCTCCTTGGCCGGGATGCATCCCCGGTGCAGGCACACCCCGCCGACGCGGCCCTCCTCCACGAGCGCGATGTTCAGCCCGGCCGCGGCCCCGTACAGCGCGGTGGCGTAGCCGGCCGGCCCACCACCGAGGACCACGATGTCGAATTGCTCGGCCAGGACGGCCACCTCCTCGAAGCTCCCGGACCGGTGCACCATGGCACGGTCCGGGCGTCACGTGCGGTTTTCCCGCCATTCTTCCAGGCGGAACACCGCGTCAGGTCACTTGGATTCCGAAGATTCACTCGACCGCAATGACCACCGGCTTGACCCGGCACCCCGGATCAACGGGCGAGCAGGATCTGCACCGCGCCGGCGGTGAGGATGGCCACACCCGTGATGGCGGCCAGGATGAGCAGTGTCCGGGTACTCATGACCGGCCTCCATCCTCGCGCCGGGTTCCGGTCGGTCGGGTACCGGAGCCGGGGCGATCGCCCCGATATGCTGGCTCGCCGGGCGGTCGCCGCTCCCCCCCGACCCCGTTCGAGTAGTAGGTCCCTTGTCGAGCACGACACCCGAGTCGACGACGATGCCGCAGCGCGCACAACGGCTCATCGACGCTGCCCGAAAGCTGCCGGTTCCCGAGGGCACCTACGCGGTCGGCCTCGGCCTGTTGATCTCCGGGATCACGGCCTACGGGTTCCAGATCCTCGCGTTCAAGGGCCTCACCAAGTCGGAGTACGCCGCGCTCAACGGCCTCTGGATCCTGGTGTTCGTCGTCGCACCCGGGTTCTTCCTCCCGCTCGAGCAGGAGGTCGGCCGCGCGGTCGCCGACCGTCGCTCGCGCGAGATCGGCGGCGGCCCCGTCGTCCGCAAGGCCGCGTTCGCGGGCACCGTCCTCGCCGGGTCGTTGATGGTGATCGCGGTGATCGGCGCCGCCGGCTTCGGGCTCACCGACCGTCTCTTCCACGGCCAGGAAGTGCTGCTCGTCTGCTTCGTGATCGCGCTCGGCACGTACGCGGTGCAGCACATCACGCGTGGGACACTCTCGGGCAACGGGCGGTTCGGGCCCTACGGGATGATCCTCGGAGCCGAGGGCGTGTTCCGCATCCTGCCCGTGATCGTGCTCTACGCGGCCGGCATCGACGACCTGCTCTGGTACGGCCTCGCGCTCGCGATCCCGCCGCTGCTCGCGGCGCTGGTGTCGATCCGGGGCGAGCACGGCCTCGTCGACCCGGGCCCCGACGCCGAGTGGTCGGAGCTCTCGACCAACCTCACGCTGTTGTTCCTCGGCTCGCTCGCCGCGCAGGCGCTCAGCTACGCGGCCGCGCTCGGCGTGCTCGTGCTCGCGCAGGGCAAGGCCGAGCGCGACGCGGCTGCCGATTTCATCGTCGGGTTCTTCATCGCTCGCATCCCGATCCTCCTGTTCCAGGCCATCCAGGCCGCGCTGCTGCCGAAGCTGGCCGCCCTCTCCGGCGCCGGCAAGCACGACGACTTCCGAACGGGCCTCAAGAAGCTGATCATGATCGTGGTGGGCGTGGGCGCACTCGGCGTCATCGCCGGGGCCACGATCGGGCCGACCGTCGGTGAGATCCTCTTCGGCGACAAGTTCAACCTCGGCAGCCGCGACCTCACCCTGCTCTTCCTCGGCAGCGCGGCGTTCATCTTCGCCCTCACCCTCGCCCAGGCGCTCATCGCCTTGCTCGGTCACGCTCGCGCCCTCATCGCGTGGACGGTGGGCCTGGTGTTCTGCGTCGGCGTGATGGCGCTCGGCAGCTCGGCCACCGTCGACGACCTCTTCCTCCGGGCCGAGCTCGGCTACGTCGTCGGGTGCGCGACTGCCGCCACGATGATGCTGGTCTTCCTCGTGGTGCAGCTGCGGCGCCAAGGCCCGGTCAGCCTGCCGCTCCTCGTCGAGGCCATCGAGCACGAGCCGCTCGAGATCTGATTCGGTCGGATCATGATCCGGCTCGCGATCGACGGCACCCCGCTGCTCGGGCCGCGCACGGGGATCGGCGAGGTCGTCGCCGGCCTCACCACTGCGCTCTCGACGCACGCCGACGTCGATGTCACCGCCTACGCCCTCACCTGGCGAGGTCGTCACGACCTGCAGACTGCCGTGCCGCCCGGCGTCGGCACCGCCACTGCCCGGATCCCCGCGCGCGTGGCGCGGCACGCGTGGCTGCGCGTCGAGCATCCGCGCATCGAACGGTGGACCGGCCCGGTCGACGTGGTGCACGCGACCAACTACGTCGCTCCACCGACCCAGGCGCCGTCGATCGTCTCCGTCTACGACCTCGGGTTCGTTCGGTTCCCCGAGCTCTGCACCGCCGACGCGCTCCAGTACCCGGCGCTGCTCGAGCGTGCCATCGCCCGGGGCGCGTGGATCCATGCGACGAGTGACCTCGTCGCGAGCGAGATCACAGAGCGGTTCGCCGTGCCGCCGGAGCGCGTCGTGCGCGTCTATCCGGGGGTGCCGGGCACGCGCGGAGGCGACGCGACGTCGGGGCGGCGCCTTGCCGGTGCCCATCCCTACGTGCTCTTCATGGGCACCATCGAACCCAGAAAGAACCTCCCGGTGCTCGTGCGCGCGTTCGACGCCGCGGCAGAGGACGATCCCGAGCTCACACTCGTCGTCGCCGGCTCAGCTGGGTGGGGTGTCGACGCGTTCGACGAGTCCCTGGCTCACGCTCACCACCGAGGTCGTGTGCAGCGACTGGGATACGTCTCCGACGCGCAGCGCCGAGACCTGCTCGCGGGTGCCGCCGCCCTCGCCTACCCGTCGCGATACGAGGGTTTCGGGTTCCCGCCACTCGAGGCCATGGCCGCGGGCGTGCCGGTCGTCGCGGCGCGGAGCGGCGCGATTCCCGAGGTCGTCGGCGACGCCGCGCTGCTCGTCGATTCCGACGATGTCGACGCCCTCGCCGCGGCCCTGCTCGCCGTGGTGCGCGATTCGGATCAGCGCCGGACCCTCGTCACACGCGGGCGGGCGCAGCTCGAGCGTTTCTCCTGGGACCGGATGTCCGATGAGCTCGCCCGTCTCTATCACCAGCTCGCCGCGGCATGAGAGCAGCCATCAGCGGCGCCCGAGGTTTCGTCGGTCGCCACCTCGCCGCGCACCTCACCGCCCGCGGCGACGACGTGGTCGAGCTGGATCTCGACAGCGCGCTCCCGTTCGACGTCACCGACCACGACGCGGTGGTGGCGCGCATTTCAGCCGAGCAGCCCGACGCGGTCTACCACCTGGCGGCGCGCAGTCACGTCGGCGAGTCCTGGAGCACCGGCGACGCGCTCACGCGGGTCAACGTGGGCGGGACCCGGGCCGTCGTCGACGCGTGTGTACGCGCCGGGGTGGGTCGCGTGTTGGTGGTCGGCAGCGCCGAGCAGTACGGCGCGGTCGACGAGGACGAGCTGCCGGTACGGGAGTCGACCGCGCTGCGTCCGATCACGCCCTACGGCGAGACCAAGGTCGCGGCGGAGCAGGTCGCCCTCGAGGCGCACCGCGAGCACGGGCTCGGCGTCGTGTGCGCACGCGCGTTCAACCACACCGGACCAGGGCAGCCGTCCGCGTTCCTGGTCCCGGGGCTGGCGGCGCGCATCGCCGCCGCCGAGCACAGCGGCGCCGAGGAGATCGTGCTCGGCAACGGTGACCCCGTGCGCGACTTCAGCGACGTGCGCGACGTCGTGCGTGCCTACGCGCTGTTGGTGGACCGCGGCACGCCCGGCGAGACCTACAACGTGTGCTCCGGTCGTGGCGTCAGCGTCGGCGACCTGGCGGCCGAGCTCGTGGCGCGCTCGAGCCGCCCGCTGCGCCTCGCCACCGACAGGACGCTGGTGCGACCGGTCGACGTCCCCGTCATGGTGGGCGACCCGGCCAAGCTGACCGCCGCCACCGGGTGGTCGCCGGAGCTCGACCTCGGTCGGACTCTCGACGACGTGCTCGCGGCGGCGCGGGCTACGGCTGGCTGACGTCGACCGGCGTTCCGCTCGGCACCTGACGCGCGAGCCAGCCGAGGAGCGTGGCGATGGCGCGGGGGTCGTGACGGAGCCGGTGCCCGGCGCCCTGCACCACCCGCAGCTCCGAGTTGGGGCGGCCGGCGTCGGCCAGCGCCCGGGCGTCCTCCACCGGCACCTCGACGTCCTCGACGCCGTGCAGCACGAGCAGCGGCCGACGGTCGAGGCGCGCCGCGGCCTCGACCGCGTCGATGCGACCGATGTCGCGGACCCATCCGGTCGCATCGCTCGGGAACCCGGGGCTGCGGATCATGCCCATCGAACGCGTGTGCACGAGCAACCGGCCGGGATCCTGGGCCCAGTCGCGCAGCGTGCTGGGCGACGCGATCATCGCCACCCCGCGCACCAGGTGGTCGTCGGCCGCTTCGCACACCGCGAACGTTCCCCCGTGACCGAAGCCCGCGACCCAAACTCCACGCACGTCGTCGCGCGCGTGCACCGCGCGCACCGCGTTGCGCAGGTCTTCGAGCCAACCCCGCGCCGAGAAGTCGCCGTCGGACGTCCCGGTGCCGCGGAAGTTGAACGTGAGCACGACCCAACCGGCTTCGTTCGCGATGTGGTCGGCGAGGTCCGGATACGTCGTGCCGACGGTCGCGGCACCGCGCGGCGGGTACGGCAGACCGTGGCAGAGCACGAGACCGAGGGTCGGCCCCGGCGTCGCGGGCACGGCCACGTGGGCCGACAGGCGGAGGTCTCCGGACAGGATCGTGTCGTCCATCGCCCGCCTATTGTGGGCACATGGACGTCGCGGCCGGGAATTGGGCGCTCAAGGAGTGGGCCGTCATCGTGCACGCGCTGCTCGAGGGTGAGCAGATCCTCGACGTGCGCAAGGGCGGCCTGCGCGAGGACGGCCGCCACTTCTCGGTCCAGGCGAACCGCCTGTGGCTCTATCCCACCGCCGAGCACCAGAAGCCCGAGCTCCTGAAGGAGCCGTACCGGCACTGGATCGACCTCGCCCACGCGGCGCCGGTGGGCGAGCCCATCACGCTCGAGGGTTGGGCCGACGTCGTGAAGGTCGCGACCGTCACCAGCGAGGAGGAGCTCGACGCGATCGCGTCGAAGCTGATCTGGACCTCCGACTACGCCGCGTCGCGCCTCGGCTGGAAGCACCGTGACCCCCTCTGGGTGCTGGCGCTGCGGGTGCACCGGCTGGACGAGCCGGTGACGGTGGACTGGGCCGACGACTACGGAGGCTGCACCTCGTGGGTGGAGCTCGCCGGCCTGCCCGATCCCCCGGCGGTGCCCAGCCAACCGGCGCTGTCCGACGTGGCCTTCGAAGCACGGCTCAAGGGCGCGGTCGAGGCCCTCCCGACGCTCACCGACACGGTCGCCTGACCCTTCACTCGAACGACGCCGCCTCAGTCGGCGTCGTCGGGCCACGCCGATCGGTGGGGGTGGTACCCGCGGTTGCGCGCCTCGGCGAGGGTGTCGGGGCCGAAGGCGAGGAACGTCTCCGCGGCCATGACCTCGGCCACCTTCTCCTCCGCCTCGGCGTCGTCGACGTCGAGGTCGTAGACGACCTGGTGCCGCTTGTCGCCGAGGTAGCGGGAGTCTTCGAAGCGCGTGGGTCGTTGCATCGGCGCCGAGACTAGGTGCTCGCGCCGGCGGCGCGACGAAGGCCGGACGCGACGGAGGGCGCCGAAGCGCCCTCCGTCAGATCACTTGGAAGAAACCGCCGGACGGCTTGCGTGGGGGGGACCAGCTCCCACCCGTCGTGGCGGCGGCGCAGCGGTATGGATTCCGCCAGGCAGTCCTGATGTCAAGGCTGACGTGGCTGCCTCAGCGGCCGCGCACCTCCAGGGTCCCGTGTTGATCATGCATCGTGTGGACCACCTCCTTTCCCTGGTACCCAAGATTGAACCACACCCGGCGACCGGAGGAAGCCCGGTTTCCCGAGCCGTCACACGATGGACCCGCTCGCATCGGCACGGACCGGACCAACCGGCCGAACGCCTCGGCGCAAGCATTCACTGCGGTGACGGGCTCCCGCCGGCATCGAGGTCGCCGCTCGCCGGTGGGCCCACGGCGCCGATCGCCCGCAGGTAGCTCAGTTGGGTGTCGATGACGCCGTAGACCTGTTCCGGGAGGTAGGCCTCCCCGGTCGCGGCGCAGCGCTCGAGGATGTAGTCGACGGTCTCCGAGCCGCCGATCACGACGGTGCCCGGTGGGTACGCGGTGGAGCCGTTCGACGAGACGCCCTTGCGCTTGAAGAACTCCACCTGGAACTCGAGGATCCGGCGGACGTCGTCGGCGGTGAGCGTGGCCGCCAGGTCGTCGGGGACGTGCTCGACGACCCACGCCAGCGCGTCGTCGAGGTGGTACAGCGCGGGCGGCGGTGCGTGGGCGATCCGCTTCGCCTCGCGGGTCACGAAGAACGCGGCAATGGCGATCACCATCCCGACGATCAGGAACCCGACGACCACCGCCACACGCGGAACGTTAGGTGGCGCGGGCGGCGACGAGGTAGGTCGGGCAGAGCGTGGGCAACGGGACCGAGATCGAAGCCTGCTTCCCGGGCGCGAGCCGGGCCTTCGTGAGGCGGGCGGTTGCCACCGCCACCGGATTGGTGGCCTCGCCGAAGCACATCACCGCCACCTTCGGCGACCGGGCCTTCCACGACGACGTGGGATTGGTGACCGTCGCGGTCATGGTCTGCGCGGCCGAGCCCGTCTGGGGTGGCGACAGGGCGAGGTCGCCCACCACCAGCGCCCGTGCCGCGCGCGTCCCGTTCACCGGCGTGCTGCGGATCTTCGCCGCGATCGCCGCGCCCGGTGCCACGTCGCCGGCGCGGAACTTCGCCGACGCCAGCGCCAGCTCCCCCGGTGCGAGCACCTGGGGGAACGCCTCCGGGCTGCGGGCCCGCACGACCCTCCCGCCGTCACGCGTGGTGGCGGTGACGGTGACGAGATCGACCCGCGCGGTCCTCGTCCCAGCGTTCTGGATGAGCACCGCCACCCGGTCGTCGACCGGGGAACCGACTGCGCCCACGCCGACCGTGGCACCCGAAGGCGCGAGCACCGGCTCGACATTGCCGACCGGGTTGTCGACCGGCTCCGCGAACGCCGGACCGGCCGCGGCAAGGAGACTCGCAGCGATCCAGCCGGCGAGGACGGCGCGCGCGATCACGAGCTCATCGGCCGGCGCGGACCGGCGCGAACGAGCCTCCGAGCGACTGCCATCCGGTCGGGCTTCCGGCGACGAGGCGCTGGACGTAGAGCGCGCTGTCCCCACCACGAACGAACACGGAGACGCCCGTCGAGTCAGCGGTGGCCACTGGCGACGCGGTGGCTGCACCACCCAGTGGCTGCCATCCCGACCATGCCCCTCCACTCCGACGCTGGTAGTAGACGCTTCCGTCGTTCCCACGAACGAAGACGTAGACGCCCGACGCGTCGCTGGTCGCAGCTGGGTCGGACGCTATGCCGCCGCCGAGGCTCGTTCCCGGGGTCCAGGAGCCACCCGAGAGGCGTTGGTAGTACAACGTTCCGTTGACGCCCCGGACGAACAGATGGATGCCCTCGGCGTCCGCGGTCGCGGCGGGATCGGATGTCGCCGCGCCGCCGAGGCCGCGCCAACCGGACGCCGAACCCCCGCTGAACTCCTGGTAGTAGACTCCCGTGTCACCACCGCGCACGAAGACGTACACGCCGGACGAGTCCGTCACCGCGACCGGATCGGAGCTCGCGAGGCCACCGAGGCTCGTGAACCCCGTCCACCCACCGCCGGTGTTGCTGTTCAGCCAGATCCCGTCGTCCGAACCGCGTACGAAGACACGGATCGTCGACCCGTCACTCGCGGCTGCAGGGTCGGAGACGACGTTCCCGTGGAGCGACTGCCAACCGGACCAGGGCCCGGTGCCGCTCCGGCGCTGGTACCACACGCTGTAGTCGGTGCCGCGTCCGAAGACGTAGAGGTCCGAGCCGATCGTCGCCGTCGCCAGACCGGAGTTGATCGCCTGCCCCAGCGACCCGAACGGTCCCCAGGAGCCCCCAGTGAGCTCGCGGTAGCTGACGCTGAAGTCCGCATTCCGCGGCGAAGACCGCCAGGGTGCCGGACGCCTGCGCGGCTGCCGCGCCGGTGGAGGGGAGTACGGCGGCGCTCACGAATGGTGGAGGCGGAGGCGTGCAACCGTGCGCGGGCGCGTGCTCAGCGGTGGAGTTGTCGACCGCGAGCGCCGTGGTGCACGCGAGCGACGCGTCGGCGTACGGCGGCGTGCAGGTGACCACCCGGCACGCGATGGGCCCGGTGATGCCGATCTCCTGGTGGCACTGCCCGTACCGGAAGTAGTTGCAGTACACGCGGCGCGTGCTGCAGTCGCTGGCGCAGCGGCACTCCGTGCAGCCGGCGCAGAAGCCGTTCCCGAGGTTGGGCCCGCAGCAGTTCTCCATGCAGTCGATGTAGTAGCGGGTGCCATTGCAGAAGCTGGAGAAGTCGGCGCGCCACCAACCACCGGCGAAGCTGCCGGGCGGGCACGCGTTGAGGCCGTTGTTGATCGTGCAGCAGAACTCGGTGTAGCCGTCGGTGCAGAGGCCGCCCCCGCAGTCGGTGATGTGGTTGTACGGCGAACCCGGTTGTGTGCCGGGCGCGCACCCGGCGACCGCGACCGTGGACCCGACCATGGCCGAGCCGAGGAGGAACCCGCGCCGGCTCGACTTCTTCTCGAGCAACCCGGCGGTCTTGTTCACCAGCCAGTTGGTGAACGCGACGCCCTTGCTCGGGCCCGCCGGCGTGCTCATGCCGCGACGTCCCGGACGGCGGCCATGGTCTTGGGGAGCGACGTGAACGCGAGGTACACCAGCGAGAGTCCGATCACGACGAGGGACAGGAACGGGATGCCGAGCAGCGGTTGGTCGGCGAGCACGTCGGGCAGGGCGACGTCGCCCACCACCGCGGCAGCGACGGCCACGAGCGCGAACGCGACGTCGACGACCACGTGCACCGCGCTCGGCGGCGTGTCGACCTTGCCGAAGCACCCGCACGAGCTGATCGGAGCGTTGGTCCGGAGGGCGACGACGACGAAGCCCGCGAACAGCGCGTAGGACGCCGCCACCAGGGCCGCGAACACTGCGCCTCCGGTGGCGAGCGCGCCGACACCGATGACGACCTCGGCCGCGCCGCCGGCCCGGACGAGGATGCGGGCGGGCACGCCGGGGAGGCGCACACCGACCGCGGTGAGCGCCTGTGCGGTGTCGAGGGGGCGCAGCGCCTTCTCCGCGCCACCGACGGCGAGCAGCGCCGCCGCGATCGTGAAGGGACCGGCCAGCACGCTCACGGGACGGTCGTCGTGGTCGGGGGCTCGGTCGAGGGGGCGCCGGTGGCCGGCGCCTCGGTCGAGGCGGTCGGGGGCTCGATCGTCGTGGTGGTCGACGGGGCGCCGGTGGCTGCGACCGGCTCGATGGTCATGGTGGCCAGGACCTGGTTGACGAGCGGCACGAGCTGCTGCCGGTTGGCGAAGGCGCCGAGGACGACGTAGAGGCAGAACGCGCGGTCCTGGTCGTGGAAGAACTTCTGCACCCCGGCCTGCCCGCGAATCGTCCGCTGCAGCACGTTCGGGTTGAAGTCGTCGGGATCAAGGGACGTCGGCAGGCCCTGGGCGGCGAACAGCGGCTGGGTGGCGCTCCCGGCGTCGTACTCGAAGAGGACGATCAGCACGTCGTCACGGCCGAGGTCCTCGACCGCACCGCTGGCGAAGTCCCCGGTACCCACCGGCAGCGGGATGGTGGCGACGTGCACCACCGCGTTCGTCGTCTCCCCCGCGGCCGCGGGCGCGCCGTCGGCCGCGGTCGCGCCGACCTCGCCCGCGAGCGGCCGCTTGAACACCCGGCCTTCCCAGCCCGCCGGCAGCGTGACCTCGATGCCGTGCGCTGCGAGCTCGGTCACGACAGCTCACCCGGCTCGGCCGGGTCGACGGTCGGGAGCGTGTAGAGGCTCGGGTCGCCGGGCAGGATGCCCGCGGCCAGCAGGTCGCGGTCGGCGCGTGCTTCCCGCTCGACGTCGGCGCGCGGCTTGCCGACGCGGCCCGCTTTGAGCCGGCCCTTGCGGTCGAGCATGCCGGCGTCGTCGAGCGCGGTGTGGAGCAACGACTGCACCTGGCCCCACTCGTTGGCTGCGCCCTCACCGATGACGTCGCCGGAGGCGCCGTCGACGAGCACGAAGAACGGCGCGACGGGCACGTCGTAGTCGGCCCAGGCCGCGCTCGACATCACCGTCGGGATCTCGCCCGGCATCAGGCGGCGGATGGTCGCCACGCTCTCCTCACCCGCGTCCTTGCTCACGCAGACCAGGCGCGCCTCGCCCGGGATCTCGAGCGGTCCGCCGTCGCGGAAGACGTCCCAGAACGCCAGGCACGAGCCGCACCCGCTCGACAGGAACGCCAGCAGCGTGAGGTGCTTGGCCCCGACGACGGCGATGCTCACCGCATCGTGCTCGGGCGTGGTGCCGACGACGTCGACCGCCGAGCGTGAAGGCCGCTTCGGCACCTCCGCCGACCGCACGACCGGCGCGCCGACCGTGGTGGTGAGCCCGTCGTCTTCGCGCGCGGGATCGAGGTTCACCCCGAGCTGGTGCAGTGCTCGCAGGATCTCGGCGTGGCTGCGCAGCAACCCGGCGACGAGCAGGCCCAACAACGCGAGCACGACGGCGAGCAACGTGACCAGGACCGCCATCCCGGACACGTTAGTTGCCGACTTTCGCGCGCTACGTAGCGCGCACCATTCGCGTCAGATGCCGATGCGCTGAGCGAGGAGCTCGCGGTGGTAGGTGGCGTCGCCGAGCAGGATCTCGGAGCTCTTCGCCCGCTTGAAGTAGAGGTGCGCGTCGTGCTCCCAGGTGAAGCCGATGCCGCCGTGGATCTGGATGTTCTCGGCCGCGGCGTGGAAGTAGGCGTCGGAGCAGTAGGCCTTGGCCAGGCTGGCCGCGACCGGGAGCTCCTCGTTGTCCTCGGCGGCTGCCCACGCCGCGTAGTACGCGGCCGACTTCCCCGACTCGACCTCGAGGAGCATGTCGGCACACTTGTGCTTGATCGCCTGGAACGAGCCGATCGGGCGACCGAACTGGACGCGGACCTTGGCGTACTCGACCGACATGTCGAGCACCTTCTGCGCGCCGCCGACCATCTCGTTGGCCGACATGGCCGCGGCCTGGTCGAGCGTCTTGGACAGCGCGGGCCAGCCGGCTCCGGGCTCGCCGAGCGGCGTCGCGGCCACCCCGGAGAACTCGAGCTTGGCCTGCTTGCGGGTCTGGTCCATCGTCGCCAGCGGCGTGCGGGTGAGGCCGGCGGCGCCGGCGTCGACGGTGAAGAAGGAGATGCCGTCCTCACCGCTCGTGCCCTCGAGCCGCGCCGCCACCACGATGAGGTTGGCGGTGTGGCCGTCGATCACGAACATCTTGGTGCCGTCGAGCGTGAAGCTGTCGCCCGAGCCCTTGGCCACCATCTCGATGCCCGCCGCGTCCCACTTCCCGTTCGGTTCGGTGAACGCCGAGCGCGGCGATGGTCTCCCCCGACGCGATGCCCGGCAGCAGCTTGCCCTGCTGATCGGGCGTACCGGCGTTCATGATCGCGTCGGCGGCGAGCACCACCGTGGAGAAGTACGGGGCGGCGAGCAGCACCCGTCCCATCTCCTCGAGGACGATGCCGAGCTCGACGAAGGTGAAGCCCTGGCCGCCGTACTCCTCGGGGATGTGGAGGCTCTGGAGACCGAGCTCGTTGGCCATCTGGCTCCACACCGCGGGGTCGTAGCCCTCGGTGGTCTCCATGAGACGCCGGACCTCGGTCGACGGCGACTTCGCCTCGAGGAAGCGACGGACGGCGTCGCGCAGCTGCTCCTGCTCGTCGGAGAAGGCGAAGTTCACGGTTGGGGCCCCCCGTGTGCTCGAGGTGGATGCTCCGCGAACGCTACCGGACCACACGGCCGGCGAGCCAGGCCCGGCATCTCCGGGAAGCGCCCCGGGTAGCCTTGGGGGCATGCCGCGCCTCGCGCACTACGAGACCCCGACCGTGCGCATCGAGAAGCTCGTCGTCGGTCCGTTCGAGAACAACGTCTTCGTGGTGCGCTGCAAGGGCAGCGGTGAGGCCGCCATCGTCGACGCCGCCAACGAGCACGAGCTCCTGCTCGAGGTCAGCCGGGCCACCGGCGTGCGGCGGGTGCTCACCACCCACGGGCACTGGGACCACATCCAGGCGGTCGAGGCGGTGCGCGACGCCGGGATCGACGTGGGGATCGCGCCGGACGACGCCTCGATGCTCCCCGCCTACGACTTCGTCATCCCCGACGACGAGGTGATCGCGGTGGGCGACCTCCGCCTGCGGACCATCCACAACCCCGGCCACACCCCCGGCTCGACCTCGTTCCTGCTCGAGGGCCACCCGATCCTGTTCAGCGGCGACACCCTCTTCCCCGGCGGCGCGGGGAACACGTCGCTGCCCGGGGGCAACTTCGAGCAGATCATCGAGTCCATCGACCGCCGGCTCTTCACCCTGCCCGCCGACCTCCTGGTGCTGCCCGGCCACGGGCTCGACACCACGATCGGGACCGAGAGGCCGCACCTGCAGGAGTGGGTCGACCGCGGCTGGTGAGCCGATGATGCTGCGAGCGAACGACGACTGCTGGTGCGGCAGCGGCAAGAAGTACAAGCGCTGCCATCGCACGACGCTCCTGCGGGCGGGCGTGGTCGGACCCGAACGCGCGGTGCCGCCGGAGATCCTGCGGCCCGACTACGTCGAGACCGGCACGCCGGTACGGTCGACCGAGTCGGCGGTGAAGTCGCCCGAGGTGATCGCGCGGATGCGCGCGGCCGGGAAGATCGCGCGCGACGTGCTCGCCGAGACCGGAGCCGCGGTCGCGGTCGGCGTCACCACCGACGAGCTCGACCGCGTCGCGCACGAGGCCCACGTGACGCGCGGGGTCTACCCCAGCCCGCTGCGGTACCGCGGCTTCCCGAAGTCGGTGTGCACGTCGGTCAACGAGGTCATCTGCCACGGCATCCCGGACGACCGCGCCCTGGTCGACGGCGACATCGTGAACCTCGACATCACGGTGTACGTCGACGGCGTCCACGGCGACACCAACGCGACGTTCTGCGTGGGGCGGGTCGACCCGGAGTCCCGCCGCCTGGTGAAGGTCACCGAGGAGTGCCTGGACCTGGGCATCGAGGCGGTGCGCCCGGGCGCGGTGATCTCCGACATCGGGCGCGCCATCGAGACCCACGCTCACGACGCGGGCTTCTTCGTGGTCCGGGCGTTCGTCGGTCACGGGATCGGCGAGGTGTTCCACGGCCCGCCACAGGTGCCGCACTACTACGAGCGCGCCGCGTCGACCGTCCTGGAACCGGGCATGGTCTTCACCATCGAGCCCATGATCACCATGGGGAGCGTGCAGCCGGTGATCTGGCCCGACGGCTGGACCGCGGCCACGTCGGACGGCTCCCGCACCGCGCAGTTCGAGCACACCGTCCTCGTCACCGACACCGGTGTCGAGGTGCTCACCCGCTGAGCGCCTCCCGGTAGACGGCCACCGTCTCGCGCGCGCACCGCGCCCAGGAGTAGCGCCCGACCCGCTCCGTACCGGCGGCCACCAGGCGACCGCGGGCGGCGTCGTCGGTGAGGAGGGCGCGGAGGGCGTCGGCCCAGCCGTCGACGTCGTCGGGGCGCACGAAGCGCGCCGCGTCGCCGGCGACCTCGCGCAGCGCCGGGATGTCGGCGCACACCACTGCGGTGCCCTGCGCCATCGCCTCGACCACCGGGATGCCGAACCCCTCGTGCCGACTCGGGAACGCGAACAGGTCGGCGCCGGCGAAGAGCGCGAACAGGTGCTCGCGCCCGACCGGCCCGAGCAGGCGCACCCGGTCACCCAGGGCCTGAGCGGCGAGGGAGTCACCATCGTCGGGTTTCCATCCCGGTGGCCCCGCCAGCACGAGCCGGTGCGGCACCGTGGCGGGGTCGAGCCGCGCGAACGCGTCGAGCAGCGCCCTCACGTTCTTCCGCGGCTGGAAGGTTCCCGCCCAGAACACGTACGGCCGGTCGTCGATCGCGAAGGCCCGGCGCGCATCTTCCACGCCGGTGTCGGTGGCGGGCTCGAGATCGACGCCGTTGGGGACGACGCGGATCCGGTCACGGGGGACGGGCGTGTGGGTCGCGATCTCGTCGGCGCTGAACTCCGACACCGCGATCACGAGACGGGCGCGGCGCGCCGCGGCGGCGAAGCCCTGCCGGTGGAACGTGACCCCCCGGCGGGTGAACGCCTCCGGCATCACGAGCGGCGCGGCATCGTGCACGGTGACGACCAGGGGCACGCGGGCGGTGGGCGGGACGGCCGGGGACGGCGCGTGCACGAGGTCGACCGGCGCGACCCGCCGGACGGGGCCGGCGACGCCGAGCACGTGCCAGGCGTCGTACAGCACGGCCGCGGGCAGTGGGAGGATCACCGGCCTCACCTCGTCGAGCGCGTGGGCGTGCAGCGCCCGATCGACGTCGGCGCGGGAATGGCGGGCGGTGAACGCGGTCACGTCGACCCCGAGGCCCGGCAGTAGTCTCACCAACTCCGCCGTGTAGCGACCGATGCCACCCGGTGCTTCGTGGAGCAGTTGTTCGACGTTGACGGCAACCCGCACCATCAGGATCCTTTCCGTGCAGCCGGTCGCCGAGCGCGGTGGGTCCGACCAGGCACTCCTCCGGCTCGTGCGGAGCCTCCCACGCCGCGAGTTCGACTTCCACATCGCCGTTCCCGGACCATCACCGCTCGCCGACGAGTTCGCCGCCGCCGGCGCGACGCTGCACGAGGTCCCGATGCTGCGGATCTCCACCAGTCACGACGCGGCGGACTGGATCCGCTACGCGGCCCGATGGCCGGGCACCGTGCTGCACCTCGCACGACTGGCGCGCCGGTTGCGGGTCGACGTCGTGCACTCGAACTCGTTGCACACCTGGTACGGGTGGGCGGCGGCCCGGCTCGTGCGACGTTCACACGTCGTGCACGCGCGCGAGATCGTGGTCCAGTCGCGCGTCGCGCTCGGCGTGGAGCGCGCGCTCTGCCGCTGGTTCGCCGACCGCGTCATCGCGGTGTCGTACGCGGTCGGGGCGCAGCTCGACCCCGCGAACGTCGTGGTGCTCGACGAATACCTCGATCCCGCGGAGTTCGCGCCCTCACACGCCGGCGTGTTCCGGGCGCGGGTGGGGCTCCCCGGCGACGCGGTCGTGATCGGTGCGGTCGCCCGGCTCGACCCGCTCAAGGGCCTCGACACGCTGGTCGACGCCTGCGCACGGGTCCGGGCCGATCGGCCCGACGCCCAGCTGGTGGTGATCGGCAGCCCGGTGCTCGACCAGGAGCGCTACGCGGAGGAGTTCGAGACGCTCGTCGCCCGTACCCCCGGGACCCGCCTGTTGACGGGCCGGGACGACATCCCCGACGCGATGGCCGACCTCGACGTGCTCGCCCTGCCGTCCATCGAGCCCGAGTCCTACGGGCTGGTGCTGGTGGAGGCACTGGCCAGCGGCACGCCGGTGGTGGCGACCGATCACGGGGGACCGCCCGAGATCGTGGCCCGCGCCGCACCGGGCACGGCGCGCGCGGTCCCGCCGGGTGACGCCGACGCTCTCGCCACCGCGCTGCTCGAGCTACTCCCCGCGCACACCTCGCCGGAGCGCCGCCGGGCACGGCCGCGCGCCTTCACGCCGCCGGCGCCGCGGTTCGCCGAGGTCTTCCGCGCCGTCGCCGATCGCCCGGGTCGCTAGCCGGCGCGCTTCACTCGCGTGTACACGCGCTTGGCGGCGCGGTACCCGGGCGAATCGGCCGCCAACCGCGCCCGCACGCCGTCCTTCGCCCGCTGCTCGAGCCCCGCCCGCAGCCATGTGACCACGCCCATCCGGCGGCGGTACTCGGCGAAGTACGCCCGGAGCTCGTCGTCGGTGCGCGCCCGACCGTTGTCGGCGTACTTGGTCACGTACGGGGTGAAGTCGGGATAGAGCCCCGAGCTGGGCCAACTCCCGTGGAGCGTGGTCCGCATGAAGTTCCCGATGAGCAGGTCGTCGAAGATCTCCCATTCGACGGCGCGTCGCAACGACGCTCGCGGCACCGCGAACGTGATCGAGCGTCCGGTGTCGCGACCGCCGAGCTCGACGGTGTGCTCGCCGCCGCCCACCCGGAACGTGACCCGGTCGAGCGAGCGCGCCAGCCGCTCGATCGAGCCGAAGTAGCGGGTCAACGCACTCGAGTCGTCGCGGTCGAGCGTGTCGCTCCAGTCGTCGCCGAATTCCTCCGGTGGGAAGGTGACGTCGGGCACCGGCTCGGGGTCCATCTCCTCCCACGAGTCGGTCGTGCAGTCGTAGCGCACGAAGGCGGGGAGGAGCGTGACGCGGTCCGAGCGGAACCCGCGCCCGTACTCGGCCACCGGCGTGGTCCACTCGTTCGCCCACGCGCTGTCGTCCCGCTGGTACCGGTGGAACGAGCTGAACGGCACGAAGTGGTTCGCGCCGAAGGTCTCGGTCATGCGGGCGACGTCGGCGCCGACCTCGAAGCCACTCTCCTTGCGCACCTGCGCCAGGCTCGGGATGCGCGCGCCGTCCTCGTCGACGAAGTTGATCATGTCGGCGTCGCCGTACCCGCTGAGGCGCAGTAGGAACGACTGCGGGAACGCACGGATCACCCGCTTCACCAGGTGCCCCCACCCGCGATCCTGCGCGTCGTTGAGGTTCACCACGAGGCGGCCACCGACGTCGATCAGCAACACCGCGTCCTGACCCTCGTCGGCGATGCACAGCACCCGCACGCGGTCGGAGATCCGCACCCACGTCCGGTCCGCCAGCACCTCGACGCGGTAGCCGTCGTGGGTGAGCTCGCGGGCGATCCGGCCGCCGACGTGGTCGGGCAACAGGATGCGGGCGTCGCGGAACAGCGGGAGGGACGCCGGGTTCAGGTGGTCGGGGTGCCCGTGCGAGAACCACACCGCGCCCGTGGCGCGGATGGCCAGGTCCTGGGCCGTCGGGACCTCGTACGAGAGCCCCCAACTGCCGAAATAGGCCGAACCGCGCACCCACGGATCCGTCGCGAGCACGGGCTCGCCGTCGTGCACGACGACCGTCGCGTTCCCGATGGTCTCGAAGCCGAGCTCCACCGGCAGCACAGTAGGGTGTGCGCAATCCCCCATCCGGGTACGGCCGTACCTCCGAATGTCGTGCAACGTTCGGTGCGCCGCAGGGACGAACTCCCGTCGTGACGACCGATCGACGACCCGACGAGATCGTGCGCCGCTGCCCCCTCATCCCGGAGGAGTCCCATGAACTCCTGGTATCTCTGGTCCGCGCCGGTTCGGAACCTGACCTGGGTCGCCGCCCACTTCGGGCACCGGTAGCCGTGCCCGCGCCGACCCGCTCCCTGTCGGTCGCCGACGTCCACCGGTACGTCGACGAAGACGTCTTCCTCTCCCCCCTGGGCAGCTCCCCGGGCGGGCGGGTCGGGGTCGAGCTCGAGTGGATCCTCGCCACGCGCGATGCCCCCTCGCCGTCCCCCGCCGCCGTCGCCGCCCTCCTCCCATCGCCTCTGCCGGGCGGTAGCCGGCTCACCTTCGAGCCCGGCGGCCAACTCGAGCTGAGCGGCCCCGCCGCCGCCGACCTCGGTACCGCGTGCCGGGCCATGCGCCTCGACACCGCGGCGGTGCGGGGCGCGCTGCGCCCGCTCGCGGTCGAGCTGGTGGGCACCGGTCTCGCTACGCGTGCCGATGCCCCCCGGGTGCTCGACGCGCCGCGCTACCGCGCCATGGAGGCCTACTTCGACTCCCGGTGGCCTGCCGGCCGCACCATGATGCGCAACACCGCGTCGATCCAGGTGAACCTCGACGTCGGGAGCCCCGCCACCACCGACGCCCGCTGGCACCTCGCCCATGACATCGGACCGGTGCTCACCGCGTGCTTCGCCAACTCGCCGTTCGACGCCGGCGGCAACCCGTCCGGCTACCGGTCGACGCGCGCCGCCGTGTGGCACGCGATCGACCCGGCGCGCACCGACTCGGCCCGCCGCGACCCCGGTGGGTCTGCACGAGACGCGTGGGAGCGCTACGTGCTGGATGCGACCGTGATGATGATCCGCGTCGACGACGAGCACAGCGTCGCCCCGCGCGAGCCGATGTCGTTCTCGCGGTGGCTCACGCACGGCCACGAGTGCGGATGGCCGACCGTCGACGACCTCGTGTACCACACGACCACGTTGTTCCCGCCGGTGCGGCCGCGCGGCTGGCTCGAGCTGCGCATGATCGACGCGCTCCCGGAGGAGTGGTGGCCGGTGGCGGTTGCGGTAACCACCGCGCTGCTCGACGACCCCGCCGCGGCCGCGTGCGCGGCTGCAGACGCCCCCGCGGTGCGCGACCGCTGGACCGCCGCGGCTCGCGACGCGTTGTGCGACCCCGAGCTGCGCGCCACCGCGGTCCGTTGCTTCGAGGTCGCCCGCGCTGCGCTCCGCCGGCTCGGGGCCGACACGGAGACTCGAGCCGCGACCGACGAGTACTTCGAGCGGTACGTCGCGCGGGGCCGGTGCCCGGCCGACGAGCAGCTCGAGGACTGGATGCGGCTGCAGACCGCGGGCGTCTGACGTGATCGGCAAGCCGGAGCTCGTGGCCGCGCTCGAGGAGAGCCGTCGCCGCACCCTGGGCCTGCTCGCGCCGGTGCCCGACGACCGGCAACGGGTGCAGGTGTCGGAGCTCATGTCACCCCTCTGCTGGGACCTCGCCCACATCGGTCATTTCGAGGAGCTCTGGTTGGTGCGCGAGCTCGACCGGGTCGCACCGTCGGTGCCGCGCTTCGACGACGTGTACGACGCGTTCCGTCACCCCCGTCGCGAGCGGCCGACCCTCGAGATCCTCGACGCCGCCGGCGCGCGCGACTACGACGCCGCGGTGCGCACGCGCGCGCTCGAGGTGCTCGACCGGATCGACCTCGACCGCGGCGATCCGCTGCTCACCGACGGGTTCGTCTACGGCATGATCGTGCAGCACGAGCACCAGCACGACGAGACGCTGCTCGCCACGCTCCAGCTCATGCACGACTTCGTCCACCCCGACGCCGACGGCGAGGGCGGCACCTGGTCACGGCCGGGGCCACCACTCGCGCTGCCGGCCGACGTGCTGGTGCCGGGCGCCACCTTCGTGATGGGTACGGACGCCGAGCCCTGGGCCTACGACAACGAGCGCCCGGCGCACACCGAGGCGGTCGCCGCCTTCCGCATCGACACGACGGCGGTGACCAACGGTGCGTACGCGCGGTTCGTGGAGGCGGGCGGCTACGACGACCGCGCCTGGTGGAGCGACGCCGGGTGGGCGTGGCGCACCGAGGCCGGGCTGACCGCGCCACAGTTCTGGCGACGGGCCGCCGACGGCGGCTGGACGCGTCACCGCTTCGGACGCGACGAGTCGCTCCCCGAGAGCGAGCCGGTGCAGCACGTGTGCTGGTACGAAGCGGACGCTTACGCCCGCTGGACCGGCAGCCGGCTCCCGACCGAGGCCGAGTGGGAGCTCGCGGCACGGGGCGCGTCGCCCGCCGCCGCGAACCTCTGGCGCGAGGGTCCGCACCGGTTCGCGCCGTCACCCGTGACGACCGGATGCGACCGCGCCAGCGAGTGCGGCGCGTTGGGCATGCTGGGCGACGTGTGGGAGTGGACCGCGTCCGACTTCACGCCGTACCCCGGTTTCCGCGCCTTCCCCTACCGCGAGTACTCGGAGGTGTTCTTCGGCCCCGAGTACAAGGTCCTGCGCGGCGGCTCGTGGGCGACGCACCCGAGCGCCGTGCGCACGACGTTCCGCAACTGGGACTTCCCCATCCGCCGGCAGATCTTCGCCGGGTTCCGCTGCGCGCGCGACGCCTGACATCCCGATGTGCCGCCACCTCGCGTACCTCGGACCGCCCACCGCGCTGTCCGACCTGTTGTTCGACGTGCCGCACGCGCTCGCCCGGCAGGCCGAGTGTCCGCGCCTGCAGACCTCGGGCACGAGCAACCCCGACGGGTGGGGCGTGGCCTGGTACGTCGACGGCGGCACCACGCCGGACCGGTACCGCACCGTCACCCCGATCTGGGACGACCGCGCCTTCGCCGACCGCGCCCACGACCTGCGCAGCGGCGCGTTCCTCGCCGCGGCCCGTCTGGCGTCGCCCGGCGCGAGCCTGGTCGACACGGGGAACGCCCCGTTCGTCGCCGGCCGCTGGTCGTTCTCGCTCAACGGCATCGTGCACGGCTTCCCCGACGGCGTCGGCGACGCGCTCCGCGCGCGTGTCCGCGCCGACCGACTGGCGTCCGTCGTGGGCGACGCCGACACCGAAGTGCTCTTCGCGCTGGTGCTGCAGAACCTCGACGACGGGGCCGGACCCGAGGACGCGCTGGCAAGCGTCGTGCGCGACGTCCTCGCCATGACCACCGGAAGGCTCAACCTGCTCCTCACCGACGGCAGCGCGGTCCACGGCACGCGGGTCGGGAACTCGCTGGTGCACCGTGAGTCGGTGCTGGTGTCGGAGCCGACCGACGACGCGCCGGGATGGACCGATGTCCCGGACCACTCGCTCGTCACGATGACGGGCCACGGAACGCGCACGACCGCGCTGTGAAGGGAGCCCCATGACCGCGGACGTCCTCGTCGACGTGCACTTGCAACCCGAGGAGGTGGCGCGCGCGCTGGCCACCGACGTCCGCGAAGGCCTCGGCGCGGTGCCGAAGACGTTGCCGCCGAAGTGGTTCTACGACGACCGCGGGAGCGAGCTATTCGACGAGATCACCCGCCTCCCCGAGTACTACCCGACCCGCACCGAACGCGGCATCCTGCTCGCCCACGCGCGCGACATCGCCGAGCTGACCAAGGCCGACACCCTGGTGGAGCTGGGCTCCGGGACGTCCGAGAAGACCCGGATCCTGCTCGACGCGCTGCGCGACGCCGGTACCCTCGACCGCTTCGTGCCGTTCGACGTGAGCGAGCGCACTCTGCGCGACGCGGCCGCCGCGGTGTCGCGGGAGTACGCGGGCACCCGCGTCCACGCAGTCGTCGGCGACTTCGAGCACCACCTCGCCGACCTGCCCACCGGTGGCACCCGGGTGGTGGCGTTCCTCGGCAGCACGATCGGCAACCTCGTCCCGGCGGCCCGCGCCACTTTCCTGGCCGACCTGGCGGCCACGCTCGCACCCGGCGACGCCCTCCTGCTCGGCACCGACCTGGTGAAGGACGTCGACCGCCTCGTCGCCGCGTACGACGACGCCGCGGGCGTGACCGCGGAGTTCAACCGCAACGTGCTGCGCGTGCTGAACCGCGAGCTCGACGCCGACTTCGACCCGGCGCGGTTCCAGCACGTGGCCTGCTTCGACGTCGATGCCGAGTGGATCGAGATGCGCCTGCGGTCCACGACCGCGCAGTCGGTCGCCATCCGCGCGCTCGAGCTCACCGTCGACTTCGCCGCCGGCGAGGAGATGCGCACCGAGATCAGCGCCAAGTTCCGGCGCGCGGGCGTCGAGCGCGAGCTCGCCACCGCCGGACTCGAGCCGGCGGCGTGGTGGGCCGATCCCGCGGCCGACTTCGCGCTCTCGCTCTCGTTCGCGCGCTAGCGGCACCGGGCGCCCGTATCCTCGCGCCGTGGCCTATCGACGCATGACCGACGACGAGGTGCGCGCGTTCCTGAGGTCGGATCCTCCCCGGCCCGGCGTGCTCGCGACCACGCGCCGCAATGGTCGGCCGCACGCGGCGCCGGTCTGGTACGTCGTCGACGACGACGGGACGATCGTGTTCACCACCGGTGCCGACACGGTGAAGGGCCGCACGCTGCAGCGGAGCGGCTGGGCCACCATGACCGTGGACGACGACCGGCCCCCGTTCTCGTTCGTCACCGTGGAGGGGCCGGTGACGATCTCCGACGACCTGGTGGCGGTGCAGGGCTGGGCCGCCCGCATCGGCGGTCGCTACATGGGCCACGACCGCGCCGCCGAGTACGGCGACCGCAACGGCGTCCCCGGCGAGCTCCTGGTTCGGCTCACGCCCGAGCACGTGGTCAGCGCCCGCGACCTCGCCGACTGATCGTCACGCCGTCGGCCGGCGGGGCTCCGGGACGATGGTGAGGCCCTCGGGCTGTTCGAGCACGCGGCAGCGGTCGCCTTCCACCTCGATCGACAGGTGCCCACCCATCAGCGGAACGCGCTGCAGCGTCAGCCGGCCGATCCACTCGGGTACGTCGGGGGCCAGGTGCAATTGCGAGTTCCGCACCTCGGGGTCGAAGTGCAGCATCGCGTGGAGAAACAGCAATGGCGACGCCGCCGCCCACGCCTGCGGTGAGCACGACGTCGGGTAGCTGACCGGGAACGAGAACTGGTCGCGCGGCAGCCCCGCGAACAACTCCGGCATGCGGTTGCCGAAGTACGCCGCGGCGTCGACGATCCCCTTCATCACCCTGTGCGCGGCATCCACGCACCCGTACCGCATCAGTCCCGCTGCGCAGATCGCGTTGTCGTGCGGCCATACGCTCCCGTTGTGGTAGCTGATCGGGTTGAAACCGGTCATCGAGGTGGCCAGGGTGCGGATGCCCCAGCCGGAGAACATCGCGTCGGACACGAGGTGCCCGCCGACGATCTGGGCCTTGTCGTCGTCGAGGATGCCTGTCCACAGGCAGTGGCCCATGTTCGACGTCAGCGCGTCGATCTGCTTCTTGTCGCGGTCGAGCCCCATCGCCAGCCAGCCGTGTTCTTCGACCCAGAAGTCACGGTTGAACCGGGTCTTGAGGGCGCGGGCACGCGAACGGAGCTCTGCCGCGTGTCCCTCGTCGCCGGCTTCCGCGGCGAAGTGCGAGCGCGCGATCAGCGCCGCGTATACGTAGCCCTGCACCTCGCACAGCGCGACGGGCGCCGTGGCGAGCCGGCCGTCCGCGAACCGGGTGGAGTCATGGGAGTCTTTCCAGCCCTGGTTCTCGAGGCCGCGGTCGTTGGTGCGGAGGTACTCCACGTAGCCGTCGCCATCACGGTCGCCGAAGTTGTCGATCCACGCGAGCGCGCGGTCGGCCGCGGGCAGCAACGCGTCGACCTCTTCGCGCCGGTTGCCCCACCGCTGTAGCTCTCCGAGCAGCATCACGAACAGCGGCGTGGCGTCGACACTGCCGTAGTAGATCCGGCCGCCACCGAGCGACAGCCCGGCCGACTCACCGAAGCGCATCTCGTGAAGGATCCGCCCGGGCTCCTCCTCCGTCACCGGGTTGACCTCTCCGCCCTGGTAGCGAGCCAGCGTCTGCAACGTGCCGAGCGCGAGGTCGGAGTCGACCAGCATCGCCATCCACGAGGTCAGGAGGCTGTCGCGTCCGAACAGGGTCATGAACCAAGGCGCGCCGGCGGCGACGACGGTACGGTCGGGGAACTCGGGATCGAAGAGGCGGAGCGCGGCGAGGTCCTCGGTGGAGCGGTCGAGCAGCGCGGTGAATCCTTCGTGGTCGGTGTCGATCTCCGGCAGGTTGCGCCGCCACGCCTGGAGACGCGCCGCCGGCGTCGACCGTTCGACGGGGCGACCACAGAGATAGCGCGGCGTGAGGGCCTCGCCGTCCACGACAGGCGAGAGCTGGAGACAGGTCGACCACTCACCACCCGCCGGGACGATCACCTCGTAGATCGCATGGGTCTGCGACAGCTTCGCCGGCTGGGAGAAGTCGAGGTGCGCGCCCCGGGAGAACTGCCCGCGTCGGTAGCTCCAGGTGATTCGCCCCTCGCCCACGTGGACGTTCAGATCGCCCACCTTCTCGACTCGACCCTCCTTGACCTCGAAGAGGTCGGCGAAGTCGGCGGCGACGGACAACTCGAGCACGCAGAGGGCGGGCTCCAGTCCGTAGTTGCGGACGGTCACGTCCTCGCGCATTCCCCGGCCGACGTACCGGCTACGGAAGATCATCAGCGCCGAGTCGGCCAACCCCGGACGCGGCTGGTCGCGCAGGACGAATGCGGCGCTGAACGGGTCGATGGTCGTCGCCGCCAGCGGCTCGGGCCATTGTCCGTTCACTCGCAGCCGCAGCTCGGAGAGGAAGCGGGTATCGCGGAAGAACAGCCCGTGCGGGAAACCCGGCGCCATGTCCCCCGAGGCCAACGAGATCGAGAATGCCGGTCCCTCGATCAGGGTGATGGCATCGGCGTCGCTGCGCAAGGACGCGCTCGCCGTCGATGCCCACGGCTGCGACATGGGAAGTCACGCTACTGCGCGGGTTCACGTCGGCCGTGTCCGTAAGCTCGACGGCGATGAGAATCGCCGAGATCGCGCCGCCGTGGTTCGCAGTCCCGCCGGCCGCTTACGGCGGCATCGAGCTCGTCGTCTCCCTCCTGGCCGACGGCCTCACGGATCGCGGCCACGACGTCACGCTGTTCGCGAGCGGTGGGTCACAGACCAAGGCGACGTTGGTGTCGCCGTTGGTCGACCCACCCGATCCCGCCCTCGTGGGCAACGCCTGGTACGACTCGTACCATGCGCTCTCGGCATATCTCGCCATCGACGATCGGTTCGACGTCGTGCACGACCACAGTGGGATCGCCGGACCCGCGATGGGAGCGCTGCGCCATGGCCGGCCGCCGGTTGTGCACACCCTCCACGGACCGTGGACGGAGCCTGCGCGCCGGTACTACGAGCTGCTCGACCAGCTCGTCCACCTGGTGGCGATCAGTGACTCGCAACGGGCCGCCAACCCGGAGGCGACCTACGCGGGTGTCGTGCACAACGGCGTCGACCTCGACGACTACCCGTTGGTCACCGCGAAGGACGACTTCCTCGTCTACATCGGGCGAGCCAATCCCGAAAAGGGCCCGTCGGTCGCGATCGAGGTCGCGCGCCGGGCAGGACTGCCTCTGGCGATGATCGTGAAGAAGAACGAACCGTTCGAACGGACCTACTGGGAGGAGATCGTGGCGCCGCTGCTCCACGACGAGGTCGAGGTGTACGAGGCGATCACGCACGAGCAGAAGACCGATCTGCTGGGGCGGGCCCGGGCGATGGTGTTCCCCATCCAGTGGCCAGAGCCGTTCGGGCTGGTGATGGTGGAGGCCATGGCGTGCGGTACGCCGGTCGTCGCCCGGCCGGAGGGCGCGGCGATCGAGCTCGTCGAGGAGGGCGTCACCGGCTGCCTGCGCGACTCAATCGACGAGCTCGTGGACGCGGTCGGGCTGGTGACGGCGTGCTCCCCGGCGGCCTGCAGGAGGCGGGTCGGCGAGCGCTTCAGCGCCCGGGCGATGGTCGACGGCTACGAGCGGATCTTCTCCACGGTGGCGGCCCGGAATCCCGGATCCGAGTTTCCACTACGGCGGTAGTGCTAATACAATCGAAGGCATGAATGCTGCCCCCCTGCTGGAGATCGACGACCTCCGGGTCACCGTCGACGGCTCCGAGATCCTGCGCGGGCTGAGCCTGGCGGTCGGGAAGGGCGAGGTCCACGCCCTCATGGGGCCCAACGGCTCCGGGAAGTCCACGCTCGCCAACACCCTCCTGGCCAACCCGGCGTACCAGGTGACCGGGGGCGGGATCCGATTCCGGGGCGAGGACATCACCCGGCTGCCCACCGACGAGCGGGCCGCCCGGGGCATCTTCCTCGGCTTCCAGCACCCGGAGGAGATCTCCGGGGTGAGCGTCCTCAACTTCCTCCGCCAGGCGCTCGCCGTCCGCAAGGGCATCCCGGACCTCTCGGTCCTGGAGGTGCGCCTGGCGCTCATGGAGTGGACGAAGCGCCTCGGGATGGACGACCGTTTCCAGGAGCGCTACCTCAACGAGGGCTTCTCGGGCGGCGAGAAGAAGCGCAACGAGATCCTGCAGATGGCGATGATGGAACCCGACCTCGCGGTGCTCGACGAGACCGACAGCGGCCTCGACATCGACGCCCTCCGCACCGTCGCCGACGGCATCGCCGAGGTGCGCGCGGCGCGGCCCGGTCTCGGCATCCTGCTCATCACCCACTACCAGCGAATCCTCGACCACCTCACCCCCGATGCCGTCCACGTGCTGCTCGACGGCCGCATCGTCGCCGGCGGCGGGCCCGAGCTCGCCCGGCGCATCGAGCGGGAGGGCTTCGACGCGTTCAAGGACGAGGTGGCGGCATGAGCGAACGTCGCGAGGCGGGTATCCCGCCGAACAGTGAGCGGGGCCCGAGCGGCCCGGCGCCGCAGGCGCCAAGAGCGGAGTGCATGAGCATGAGCCTCGACGTCGCGAGCATCAAGGCCGACTTCCCGATCCTCAAGCGCCAGGTGCACGGCAAGCGGCTCGTCTACCTCGATTCCGCGGCCACGTCACAGAAGCCGCTCGCGGTGCTCGACGCGATGGACCGCTACTATCGGGAGTACAACGCCAACGTCCATCGCGGCGTGTACACGATCGCCGAGGAGGCGACTGCGGCATTCGAAGCGGCGCGCGCCAAGGTCGGCGGGTTCGTGAACGCGCACCACGCCCACGAGATCGTCTACGTCCGCAACGCGACCGAGGCCATCAACCTCGTCGCCTACTCGTGGGCACGCGCCAACCTGCGCGAGGGCGATCCCATCGTGCTGACGCACATGGAGCACCACGCCAACGTCGTGCCGTGGCACATCCTCGCCGCCGAGCGCGGCGTCGAGCTGCGCTGGATGCCCATCACCGATGACTACCGCCTCGACCTGCGCGACCTCGACCGCCTCCTCGACGGCGCCAAGCTGCTCTCGGTCAGCGCGATGTCGAACGTGCTCGGCACGATCAACGACATCCGTCCGCTCGCCGACGCCGCCCACGCCGCCGGCGCCCACGTGCTCGTCGACGCCTGCCAGGCGGTGCCACACCTCGCGGTCGACGTGCAGGCGTGGGACGCCGACTTCGTCGCCTTCTCCGCCCACAAGATGTGCGGGCCGACCGGTATCGGTGCGCTGTGGGCCCGGGCCGAGCTCCTCGACACCATGCCGCCGTTCATGGGCGGCGGCGAGATGATCACCCAGGTCACGGTCGACGGTTTCACGCCCAACGAGGTGCCCTGGAAGTTCGAGGCGGGCACGCCGCCGATCGCCGAGGCGGTCGGCTTCGGCGCGGCGGTCGACTACGTCCGCGGCCTCGGCATGGACGCCATCCGCGAGCACGAGCGTGCCCTCACCGGGTACACGCTCGACGCGCTCACGCGTCGTTTCGGCGACAACCTCAAGATCTACGGACCACTCGACACCGCGGTGCGCGGCGGTGCGATCTCGTTCCTCTTCGAGGGCATCCACGCGCACGACATCTCCCAGGTCGTCGACGAGGAGGCCGTCTGCGTGCGCGCCGGTCACCACTGCGCCAAGCCGCTCATGCGTGTGCTCGGCGTCCCCGCCACGACCCGCGCGTCGTTCTACGTTTACAACGACGAAGCCGACGCCGATGCCCTCATCGACGCGCTGGCGCGCGCCGAGAAGTTCTTCGCCTTCTAGCTGGAGACCCCGATGCCCGGCCTCGAAGACCTCTACCGCGAGATCATCCTCGACCACTACCGCGCCCCCCGGAACCGCGGGGAGCTGCCGGTGCCGCCCGCACACAAGGCCGAGGGGTTCAACCCGCTCTGCGGTGACGAGGTCGTCCTCTATCTCGACGTCGACGGCGACACCGTCACCGACCTGAAGATCGCCGGCCAGGGGTGCTCGATCAGCCAGGCGTCCACCTCGATGATGTCGGCGGCGGTGAAGGGCAAGTCGGTGCCCGAGGCACGTCGGCTCATCCGCGCCTTCAAGGCGCTGATGTCGATCCACGAGTCCAAGCTCGAGGGCGAGGGCGACGGTGAGGACCTCCGGGCCGACCTCGAGGGCGTACGGCTCGGCGATCTCGAGGCGCTCCAGGGGGTGGTGAAGTTTCCCGTCCGCATCAAGTGCGCCACGCTCGCGTGGAACACGCTGCAGCAGGGGCTCGACGAGATCGAGGTCGGCGCCGCCGCCGGCGAATGACGCGGTCGGGTGACGGGTGACCCGCCAGAGCGTGTCCTGAAGTGGTGCAATCCGGTCATCCCCCGGGAGCGAGCGATCCTCCATGGCAACCGCCACGAAACAAACGTGATCCAGGAACGAAACCGGGAGCCGATAGGTTGTTGACCACGGAGGTCGTGCCATGAACCAGCAAGAGCTCACCCAGGTGGTCGACGAAGCGCTCGAGCGCTTCCGGGGCCGTGATCTCGTGTCGAGTGCCGAGGTCGTCGACGTGCTCCTCGACTTGCGCCTGCTCCTGCTCGAGGTCGAGTCCCTCGAGCAGCTCCTGGACGAGCCCACACCCACCGCTGCCGGCTGAGCGGCACCGCTCGATCGGTAGGCTCTGGTCCGCATGGCGGACCCCTCCCCCCGGACCGAACTGCGCAAGCGGCGGCGACGACGGCGCCGGGTCGCGAGTTTCACGGTCTTCGCGCTGCTGGTCGTCGCGGTCGCCGGCGTCTTCCTCGTCACTCGCGGTGACGACTCCGAGCAGGCGGGACCGGCCACCGCCACGACGCTTCCGAAGGTCGCCGGCGGCCTCTCCGCGTCGTACACCGCGACCCCGCTCCGCAGCGCCACCACCAACGGCGGGGACGTCGCCGTGTACGCAACCCCCGATGCCAACAGCGCGCCGGCCGCGACCCTGAGCGCGCAGACCGAGTACACGCTGCCGCGCAGCTTCCTCGCCTTCGACCAGTACCAGGACTGGCTGCACGTCTACCTGCCGACTCGGCCGAACAGCTCCACCGGCTGGATCAAGGAGTCCGACGTCACCGTCTCGCCACCGCTCGAGTACCAGATCAAGGTCTCGCTCGCCGACCACAAGGTCACGCTGCTGCACAACGGCGTGGTCGAGCTGGAAGCGCCGGCCGCGATCGGCACCGCCGAGGACCCCACGCCGACGGGCACCTTCTACTACACCGATCCGCTCGATCTCGCGAACCAGCCCGGCACCGGATATGGGGTGTTCGCCATCGGTCTCTCCGGTCACAGCAACACGTTGAGTGAGTTCAACGGGGGCGACGGTCAGATCGCCATCCACGGCACCGACGACGAAGGCACCATCGGCCAGGACGTCTCCCACGGCTGCGTGCGGGTGACGAACGACATCATCCTGAAGCTGGCCAAGCTCCCACTCGGCACGCCCGTCGTCATCAGCTGAGCGCCCGTCGTTGGTTCGTCGCCCGGGCGAACGCTGGGTCGAGCGCGGCGTGGCGGCCGGCCCTGAGGCCACCGGCATGGTTCCGAATCGCCGTATCTCAGGAGAATCCGGCCCTAGATCCCGCGAAAGGTGCGCAAACCTCGAAACTCAGCGAGGCGTGTCAGGTCAGGCGTCACAGAGCGTCAGGTTTCGCTTGGCTCTCCCGGGGGAATTCCTTAATCTCACTCTTCGTGGGCGGAAAACGACTTAGCGTGGTATTCCTGGTGACAGGTGCGTCGATCGTGCTCTCGCTGGCCGCGTTCGGCGGCATGCCGTTCGTCGTGCGCGTCCTGGCCGTGGCGGTGGTCGTCCTCGTGGCCGGGGGCGTCCGGGTCCTCTGCTTCGATCGCACGTCACCCAGAGACCAGCACCGATCCTGGGTGCTGCTCGAGCTCGGATTCGTGATCCTCGCGGCCGGGGGCCTCCTCGGCATCGTGGACGAATCGGGCACGCGAACCGCGCCCGCGGCGGCGGCATTCGCGGCGCTCGCCGGTCTGCTCCTCGTTGGAGTGGGCTTTGCGCTCCACATGAACATCTTGCTGCCGGGTCGTGCGCTGGGTGTGGTCTTCGAAGCACTCATGTGTGTCGCCGCTCTGGCATTGGTCACTTGGGGCGCGCTCCTGATGGACCACCGCGCTCCGCTCGCAAACGCCTTGGCGTTGCTCTTGCCGCTCGCCGACGGGGTGCTGGTCTGGCTGGCACTTCGCCTCGCTCGGCTCTCACGTTCCGAGCCCGACGGCTTCGTGTACATCGCCGGCGCGCTCGCGTGCCTGCTCGTCGTCGATGCGGTGCTCGCGCTCGGGTCGCTCGGCGTTCTCCAGATCCCGGTCGGCCGGGTCGAGGTTCTGAGGCTCGCCTGTGTGGGCCTCGGGGCCGCGGCTGCTCTCTTGCCTTCGCTTCGCCGGCGCGTCAACCACGCGGTGGTGCGTCCGCCCCGATTGGGTGCCGGCCGGCTCGCGGCAACGTTGGGGTTGACGCTGCTCGCGCCGGCACTGTTCGCGGTGCAGGGTGCAGCGGGCGAGTCGCCGCAACTGCCCGCAGTTCTGGCCGGATCGAGCATCCTGCCGTTCCTCGTCGCCGTGTACCTCGTGCTGCAGGTGCACGAAGGTGCGCGCGCCGAGTACCAGGCACAGCACGATCCTCTCACCGGACTCCCTCACCGTGTCCTGTTCCTGGATCGCCTCGAGGTTGCGCTCGCGGCCGCGCGTCGGACCGGCAAGCAGGTGGCCGTGCTGTTCCTCGACCTCGATCGGTTCAAGGCGATCAACGACAGCTTGGGCCATGCGGTCGGGAATCAGCTCTTACAGGCCGTCGCGTGGCGGATCGAGAAATGCGTGCGGGAGGCCGACACGGTCGCGCGCATGGGCGGCGACGAATTCATGGTGCTGCTGCCGGAAGTCGACGGCGAGGCCGATTGTGTCTCCGTTGCCGAGAAGCTGCTGCACTCATTCGTGGATCCGTTCCCCGTCGACTCCCGACAACTGGTCGTCAGCACCAGCGTCGGCG
The DNA here is from genome assembly GCA_963819475.1 of uncultured Actinomycetes bacterium. Classification (GTDB taxonomy): domain Bacteria; phylum Actinomycetota; class Acidimicrobiia; order IMCC26256; family DASPTH01; genus DASUAS01. Next base: position 142,424 of record CAWFWE010000003.1, on the reverse strand, counting down.
TCGCCATCGCTCCGGTGGGCGGCGCCGACGCCGAGACGCTGATGAAAAACGCCGACATCGCGATGTACCGCGCCAAGGCGAACGGCCGAGCGACGTACCAGATCTATACCGCTGACCTGAGCGCCCGCGCGCTCGTGAAGCACTCCCTCGAGAGCAATCTGCGCTCAGCCCTGGAGGCAGGTGACCTCGAGTTGCACTATCAGCCGAAGATCGACTCGCGGACCCGGAGGGTCGTCGGCTTCGAGGCGTTGGCCCGGTGGGATCACCCGAAGCTCGGGTTCGTACCGCCTGCGACGTTCATCCCACTGGCGGAGGAGACCGGACTCATCGTTCCGCTCGGGAGCTGGGTCCTCGAAGAGGCGTGTCGCCAGATCGGCACATGGTCGAGGGAGTGCCAGATCCAGGTTCCGGTCGCGATCAATCTCTCGGCCGAGGAGTTCACCGCGAGGAGAATCGACGACCGCGTCTCCCAAGCCCTGGAACGCAACGGCGTCGCGCCGCACCTGCTCGAGCTCGAGATCACCGAGAGCAGCTTCCTCCTGGACCTGCAGGCCGCGAGCGCGACGATGCGCAACCTGCTCGACATCGGCGTCAGGTGCTCGATCGACGACTTCGGCACCGGGTACAGCGGGCTCAAGTACCTGGCCCAGATCCCGCTCTACAGCCTCAAGATCGATCAGTCGTTCGTGCAAAGGATCGGCTCCTCCTCCGACGAGGAGCAGATCGTCAACGCCGTGATCACGCTGGCCCGCAGCCTGCGGATGAAGGTCATCGCCGAAGGAGTGGAGACAGGCGATCAGGCGACGTTCCTGCTCGCGCGCGGCTGTGATCAGATGCAGGGATTTCTCTTCAGTCCTGCGCTCGCGCCGCGCGACATCGAGCGGCTGATGGGCGCTGGCCGCCGCGCGCCGGGCCGATCGACGACCGACCGGATGCACAGCGAGGGAGCTGTGGCGCGCACGGTCTCTGATGAACCGCCCGAACTCCCGGTCGGTGACCTGCTCCATGCCCTCTGCACGTACGAGGACATCAGCGCGATCGACGAGGCGAGGATCGCGCATGTCCTCGACTGCCTCCACCCCATGGAGTCGCCGACCGTGCGACGACCGGGCCTGCGCCGGAACGCTCTCCAAGTGGCAGGCAGTTGGTCGCTCGGATGATCGCGTCGAGCGCCCTCACGGACGACGTCCTGGACGACCCACGACATCCGGCTGCCCCTTCGACGACGCGCCCCCGAGTGCTCCGCACGGTTCCTACGCCCGATGCGGCAGCGCGCCGCTCAGTGCGCGAGCTCTGGGACGATTACAAGTCCACCGGGGCTTCCAGCGCACGCGATCTGCTCCTCCTGGAGTACGCACCGTACGCGAACCGGGTTGCCGAACACCTCGGCAGACGCATCCCGAGCGTCGACACCGCCGACCTCGTCAGTTGGGGAATCGTCGGACTGATCGATGCACTCGACAAGTTCGATCCCGCCCGCGGGAGCAAATTCGAGTCGTATGCCGTCAGCCGAATCAGGGGCGCGATCATCGACGCCATCCGGTCCGACGATTGGATCCCCCGCACCGTGCGTCGCAACACACGAGCTGTGAACGATGCCCATTCGAGGCTGGAGAACGAGCTCCGCCGCACACCGTCCCGCGCGGAGATCGCGTCCGAGCTGCAGACCAGCGAGCCACAGGTCGACCGGATGCTCGCCGAAGCCTCGTGCGGTCACGTCCAACCCCTCGAGCGGAACTGGAAGTCGCCCACCGAAGGGCGGCCCGACGGGAACCTGTCGCGGATACTTGCCGACCCGGCACACGATCCCGCGGAGTCGTTCGAGCTCATGGAGTCCGACGCTCTGCTTGCCGACGCGATCAGGTCACTGTCCGACCGTGACCGCCTCATCGTCGTGCTCTCGTACTACGAAGGCCTCACCCTGGCCGAGATCGGATCGACGCTCGACATCACCGAGAGCCGTGTCTGCCAGCTCCGCACCCAGGCGCTGAAGCAGCTCCGCGGCCGACTCGCCGCGTCGCGCTACTAGACACGGCGTCGCGACGCGTGCTCAGGCGCCTTCGCCGGCACCGAGCCGGCGTTGCGCGCGACGGCGCGCCGCGGCCGGGGTCCGCGGGTGTTCGACGACCGCCCGGAGCACGTCGAGGTCCGGATCGCGGGCGAGCCGACGGAGACCTTTGGCAGAAGTCGTGGGGTTGGAAGCGACGGCGGCGCGGAGAACGGGCATGCCGATGGCGGTGCCTGCCGTGAGCAGGCTCTCCGACGAGTTCGGGTTGGCGAGGACCGCGTGGGGCACGATGCCCACGAGCTCCTCGAGCAGATCCGTCGGGCACGTCGGGTTCGCGGCGACGGCCGCGCACACCGTCGGATCAGGATCGTGGGCCAGCGCGACGAGGAGATCCGGATCGATGTCGGTCCGGGCGGCGATGGCGGCGCGCACCCACGAGTCGTCGTCGGCCGCGAGATCGCGAACGCGCTCCGCCGTGAGCGAAGGATTCGTCGCGGCCCGGACGCGCACGTGCGCAACCGGATCGGCGGCGAGTGCCTCCAGTCGCGCACCAACTTCGGGATTGGCTGCGGCCATACCGCGGACGACCGGGGATGAGTCGACCGCCGCGATGTCGAGGGCCTCCGCGGCGATGCCGACGTTCGCAGCGGCCGCCGCGCGCATCGTCTCCGTTCCCGTCCTGACGATTTCGGTGATCGTCTCCTGAGGGAGCGACGGGTGCGAGGCGACGCGACGTCGGACATAGCCGACGCCGACCTTCAGGAGACGTTCGAGCTCCGACGGTGGCGTCGTGGCCGAGAGCGCCGCGACGAGGTCGGTCGCCTCGTTCCCGGCGTTCGTTCGGCGTTCGGTCAACTCGACCGAGTCGGCGCCGGGCTCGAACAAACGGGCGAGGATCCGGGGTCCCGCCGAGCTGTCGATCGAGTCGCCCCTCGCCGAGAGGAGCGGGAGGCCATCGGCCGCTACGAGGTCGAGGCCGGTGGCGCGCCGCTTGCGGATGTGGGTGACGAGCCGGGGCGGGATGACGAAGCGACCCAGTTGCGTCTCGACGACGAGCCCGCCGCGATCTGCGTCTCGCAGATCGACGGCCTCGACCCGATGGACTCCGGTCGGTGGCGCGGGCACCGACTCGGGATCGGCCGGAAGGAGCAGGTAGGTACCGACGGAAAGTGCCTCGTCGAACTGGAGTGCCACGTCGGCACCGGCACCGAACCGATTGAGGGAGGCCACGGCTTCGGACAGCTCGGTGAGACGCACGACGATGGGTTGCGCGAGTGGAGCGTTCGCGTGTGCCGGGATGTCGTACCACTCCCACCAGCCGGCCGGGTCGTAGGTCAGCACGCGGACGCGGGCGGGGTATTCCCGGTCGGCCGGGGTCAGCTTCACGTCGAGGCGCACCAGCCGATCAGGGTCACCCAGGAGCTGCTCGACACATGCGTACAGGGCGCCACAGGGCAGCGAGATGGTGACCACCGATCGTTCCGGTGCCTCGAGGCCGGTCTGTCCCCACTCGTCGTACGCGGGTTGCTCCAGGGAATCATGGCCCGCGAGCGATGACGTCGCGACCGTGGACGGCGCCGGAGCTGGTACTGCCTGGCTCCAAGGGAGGGGGTCTTCAACTCGGGGATCCTCACGGATCTCCGCGGCGAGGCGCCGGAAGAAGTCGGGGTCGTCGCCGACACCATCGGAGTCATCGAAGTCGCTGGACGGGGTCCAGATGAGCGCCGGCCGGCGCGGCTCGGGCTCGTCTGGCGCCGCGGTGACGTCTTCCGCGCCGGGCTCCGCGAGGTCGTCTGCACCCAGCGGTGACTCGAGTGCTGCGAGGACGCCGTGACCGTCGACGTGACCGTTCGGCGCGCACGGTTCCGCCGCGTCGCCGGCTGCATCGACGCGTGCGGTCTCGTCATCATCGGACGAGGGCCCGGGATCCTCTGGCGTGCTCAGGTCGGCGTGCTCGGCGTCGGCGTGCGTGGCGAACTCACTGATCCGCGCCGTCGCCCGCCGCAGCTCCTCGATCGACTGCTGCTCGACTTCGGCCATGCGTTGGCCGAAGTCACGTGCACGCGCGGTGATCGCGTCGACCAATTGCCCGACGATCTCACGGCGCGACTGCACCTCGTCGCGGTCGGCTTCGGCTCGCGCGACGCACGCAGCGATCCGCTCGCTCGCGCCCTGCGACTCCCCGACCGACCGCGCCTCGACCGCCGCCACCCGCTGCCACGACTCGCTCGCGGCTCCGACCAGCGCGTCGACCAGCTGCTCATCGAGCTCCTGGATCTGCTCCCGGCGCGACCGGAGCGCCTCGGTCTCGGCCGCGACCCTCGCCACGTCCGCCCGCACCCGCTCCACCGACTCGCGCAGCTCACCGACCGACGATTCCTCGACCTCCCCGACACGCTGCCCGGCGTCGCGAGCCCGCTCGACGAAACCGTCGACCAGCTGCTCCACCATTCCCACGCGCGCCTGCACCGCCTCGCCGTCCGCGTCGGCCTGCGCCATGAGCACGCGGACCCGCTCCACCGATTCGCCCAGCTCACCGACCGACGATTCCTCGGCATCGCCCACACGCTGCCCGGCGTCGCGCGTCCGCTCGACAAGAGCGTCGACCAGCTCGTCGAGCATCGCTCGACGCGACCGCAGGTCCTCGGCCTCGGCATCGACCCTCGCCACCTCGGCCCGCACCCGCTCCACCGACTCGCGCACCTCACCGACCGACGATTCCTCGGCATCGCCCACACGCTGCCCGGCGTCGCGCGTCCGCTCGACAAGAGCGTCGACCAGCTCGTCGAGCATCGCTCGACGCGACCGCAGGTCCTCGGCCTCGGCATCGACCCTCGCCACCTCGGCCCGCACCCGCTCCACCGACTCGCGCACCTCACCGACCGACGATTCCTCGGCATCGCCCACACGCTGCCCGGCGTCGCGCGTCCGCTCGACAAAAGCGTCGACCAGCTGCTCCACCATTCCCACGCGCGCCTGCACCGCCTCGCCGTCCGCGTCGGCCTGCGCCATGAGCACGCGGACCCGCTCGGCCGCGCCCTGCAGCTCCTCCACCGACCGCGCCTCGACCGCCGCCACCCGCTGCCACGACGCGCTCGCGGCCTCGACCAGCGCGTCGTCGAGCTCGTCGAGCATCGCTCGACGCGACCGCAGGTCCTCGGCCTCGGCATCGACCCTCGCCACCTCGGCCCGCACCCGCTCCACCGACTCGCGCACCTCACCGACCGACGATTCCTCGGCATCGCCCACACGCTGCCCGGCGTCGCGCGTCCGCTCGACAAGAGCGTCGACCAGCTCGTCGAGCATCGCTCGACGCGACCGCAGGTCCTCGGCCTCGGCATCGACCCTCGCCACCTCGGCCCGCACCCGCTCCACGGACTCGCGCACCTCACCGACCGACGATTCCTCGGCATCGCCCACACGCTGCCCGGCGTCGCGCTGTCCGCTCGACGAAGCCGTCGACCAGCTGCTCCACCATTCCCACGCGCGCCTGCACCGCCTCGCCGTCCGCGTCGGCCTGCGCCATGAGCACGCGGGCCCGCTCGGCCGCACCTTGCAGCTCCTCGACCGACCGCGCCTCGACCGCCGCCACCCGCTGCCACGACTCGCTCGCGGCCTCGACCAGCGCGTCGTCGAGCTCGTCGAGCATCGCTCGACGCGACCGCAGGTCCTCGGCCTCGGCATCGACCCGCGCCACCTCGGCCCGCACCCGCTCCACCGACTCGCGCACCTCACCGACGGCCTGTTCGGTCTCGGCGTCGGCGTGCGCCGACTCGGTCCGCATGTGCTCGACGACTCGAGAGAGCTCCTCCCGCGTTTCCTCCTCGAGACGGGCGTACTCCTCGTCGACCCGGGCACGGGCCCGTTGACGAAACTCCTCGGCGTCTCGTTCCGCCATGGCGATCACGTCTGCGAGGCGCTGCCCGATCTCGGTCTCGGCACCTCGGGCGCGTTCCGCCACGACCAATTCGCCGACCGAGATCTGCTCGATCGCCCGCGCGGTCACGCGACCGATGGTTTCCTCGTGCTCGTGGGAGAGGTCCTCGAGTCGTTCCGAGACGCCCGACACCCGGCCGCCGACCTCCTCGACCAGCGACTCGAGACGGTCCAGGGACTCCCGACCGCGCTGCTCGGTGACGGCGAACAGCTCGTGCATCGCCAGACGATGCTCCTCGACCTTGGCCAGGCTCTCCTCGAGATGCGCCGTCGATCGCGAGCTGCCGGCGGCCAGCTCCTCGAGGGCGGCGCGCGATGACGTCTCCGCCTGCTCGACGAGCTCCCGGAGCGCACCGCTGATCTCGTCTGCGTCACGACGTGCCCTGCACACGATCTTGTCGAGCTTGCGTGCAGCCTTCTGTTCGAGCCGTTCGAACGCGAGATCGAACGACCCACGCGCGTCGTCCTCGATCCTCTCGACCACGTCGAGCAGGCGCTCTCGTCGCTCCGACTTCGGCGTGCTCTTCTGCTTGTCGTCGTGCTTCTTGCCCACTGGAACCTCCACCCGGCCCGCCAGGGGACCGGTCAGCGCGGCTCGTACCGGCTGGCCCAGGTTCTGCATCGGCCTCGATACGGGCCGAGTTGACCGTCTTTCCCGCCCCGGGATCGGTGCCTTCGAGTTTCCGGGTCAGCCCGCTGGTTGCCCTCAAGTGGCGCGACGGGGTGACGATCTACAAGAGGTCGGGAACGGCGAGATTCGCCAGGCGGGCGACGTCGAGATCGCGGGCACCGGGAGTGGTCGTGGCGGACCAACGTGAAGGCATGGAGCCGAGGACGATGGCGAGACCCGCGGGCTTGCCGTCGCCGTTGCGTATCGGCGAGCTGCTGGTGCGGCGCGCGCTCATCGACCCGAACGATCTGGCGCTGGCGCTCTCCGAGCAGGAGCTGAGCACCGGGAGCGCGCCGCTCGGCCGGCTCTTGGTCCGCCTCGGCGCGATCGGCGAAGACGACTTGACCGTGACGCTCGCAGAGCAATCGGGGATGCGCGTCGTCGATCTCGATCGGGACCCTCCCCCGGAGTCGTCGGCCCTCGGCCGGATCACCCGCGAGGCAGCGTTCCGGTTGCAAGCCCTGCCGTTGCGTTACGAGGAAGGCCGACTCGTCATCGCTCTGGCCGAGCCGCCGAGCCGCGACGTCCGCCGAGAGATCTTGAAGTTGTCCGGTCGACAGGCCGACTTCGTGCTGGCGAACGCCAGACTCCTCGCCGATGCCATCGAGCGGTGCTATCCGCATCCGTCGATGGTCAACGCCGCTCCGCTCGCCGGTGCCGACACCACGATCGACCTGGAGCTCCGGCAGCCGGTCACGCCATCCGTCCACTTCCATGCCAATGGTCGCGTCGACATCGCCGGGACGCGCGCCGCGTCCGAGATCACACCCGCCAGCGATCGCGTCATCGCCTGGCTGCTCGCGCACGCCGCCGATGTCGGCGCGAGTGCGATGCACCTCGTCCAGCAGCCGCCGGACCTCAAGGTGCGGGCGAGTGTCGACGGGCGGCTGCGCGACACGACGGTGCTCCCGGCAACCACCGGCGACATCCTGGTCCGACGCGTCCTCCGGGCCGTCGGGCTCGACGTCGATGCCGCGGTCCCCCAGAGCGGCTGGCTGCATTCCGCCGAGCCGGGCTTCGGACCGCGGGTACGCGTGACGACTACGCCGACGGGCACGGGCCGCACCGTCGTCTGCGCCGTGGAGCGCCCCACGGTGAACTCGACGCTCTCGGTGTAGACCTTCCGGGGCACCTTCATCGGCATCGAGACCACCATCGTCTCGACCGCGTGCACGGTGGCGGGGTGGTGCAGCCGGCGAACGCCTCAGAAGCCGACGGGGTCGGCGAACGGATCGTCCGGCCGGGCGTCGACCTCCACGACGGGGTCGACGCCGAGCTCGGCCGCGAGGCCCTCGTAGCCGGTCGCCTCGAGCTGCTGCGCGAGCTCGGGGCCGCCGGTCTTCACCACCCGGCCACCCATCAGCACGTGCACGACGTCGGGCCGCAGCTCGTCGAGCAGCCGGGCGTAGTGCGTGATCGCGAGCACACCCAGGGCGTCGTCGTTGGTCATGGCCTCGACACGGCGGGCGACGTCCCGCAGCGCGTCGACGTCGAGACCGCTGTCGATCTCGTCGAGCACCGCGAACTTCGGCCGGAGGACGGCGAGCTGCAGCGTCTCCGCCCGCTTCTGCTCGCCTCCGGAGAACTCGACGTTGAGCCCACGCTCGAGGAACTGGCGCGCGACCCCGAGGCGGGCGGCCTCGGCGCCGACGCGCTCCCGCAGGTCCGCGTTGGCGCGGCCCTGCCCGCGCAGCGCGGCGTCGAGAAAGTCGTCGAGGCGCACGCCCGGCAGCTCGACCGGGTACTGCAGCGCGAGGAAGAGCCCCCGGGCGGCGCGCTCGTGCGTCGGCAGCCCCAACAGCTCGTCGCCGTCGATGGTGACCGAGCCTCGGGTGACGACGTAGTCGTCCCGGCCCATCAACACGTGCGAGAGCGTCGACTTCCCCGAGCCGTTCGGCCCCATGAGCGCATGGACCTCACCCGAGCGCACCTCGAGGTCGACCCCGCGCAGGATCTCCTGCCCCGCCACGCTGGCGTGCAGGTCCGAGATCTCGAGCACGCTCACGCCGCCACCCCTCGAGCGTGGGTGGTGGGGCGCCTCACGGCGTGCTCACGATCACGTCGTCGCCCTCCACCCGGACGTCGTAGACCCGCACCGGGCGGGTCGCGGGCAGGCTCTGGGGCTCGCCAGTGACCAACGAGAACGTGGAGCCGTGCGCGGGGCACTCGATCTCACGCTCCTCCTCCCACACGTCGCCCTCGGACAGCGAGTAGTCGGCGTGGGTGCACTGATCGTCGATCACGTAGAACGCGCCCTCGATGTTGACCACGCAGAGCCGGCGGCCGTCGACGTCGACCCGGGAGGCGGTGCCCGGCTTCAGGTCGGAGACCGCGCACACGCGGAACTCAGCCACGGGCTCTCGCGATCGGGTCGCGGTGCTCGATCTTCTCGATCACGCTGCGCCGCAGGGGCACGACCAGCGACGGCACCGGGAGGCGGTCGAACACGTCGTCGAAGAACCCCAGCACCACCAGCCGCTCCGCCTCCTCCGGCGGCACACCGCGGGTGGCGAGGTAGTAGAGCTGGTCGTCGTCGACCGGGCCGACGGTGCTCGCGTGCGAGCACTTCACGTCGTCGGCCTCGATCTCGAGGTTGGGGACCGATTTCGCCTCCGCGCCCTCGGTGAGCACGAGGTTGCGGTTGGTCTGGAACGCCACCGACTTCTGGGCGTTGCGCCGGATGCGGATGAGCCCCGAGTACACCGACTGCGCGGTGTCCTCGACCGCGCCCTTGAACAGGAGATCACTACGCGTGTTGGGCGCGTCGTGGTCCTGCAGGGTGCGGAAGTCGAGCATCTGGTCACCGTCGCCGAAGTACACCGCCGTCAGGTCGGAGTCGGCGCCCGACCCCGCGAGCAGCGACTCGCTGCGCAGGCGCGCGTAGGCGCCACCCAGCGCGACCACCGACGACTTGAGCGACGAGTCCCGGCCGAGGTGCGCGCGTTGCAGCGCCACCTGCCACGTGCGGGGGCCGTGCTCCTGCACCGAGAGGTAGCGGACGTGCGCGTTCTCGCCGATGACCAGCTCGACGACCGCGTCGACGAGGTGACCGGTGGTGTCGACCCCGGTGTCGGTGGACCCGTACCGGTCGAACACCGTGACCTCGGAGCCGTCCTCGGCCACCACGAGCGTGTGCGGGAAGCTGGCGAGCCCGTCGCCTTCCGACCAGTGGAGCACCACGATGGGCCGTTCGATGGCGACGCCGCGCGGCACCTTCACGAACGCGCCGCCGGCGAGGAAGGCGTCGTGCAGGACGGTGAACGCGTCGGGTGACGCGTCGGAGCACGCGCCCAGCGACGACGCGATCTCCTCGGCGTCGCAGGTGGCGATGCCGCACACCCGCACCCCGCGGGCCTCGAGCTCGGGATCCAGCGCGTGGTGCACCACCCGCCCGTTGCGCACGACGACCAGCCCCGACCGCTCGCCCGCCTCGGCCGCGACCGGGCCTCCACCGGGCGCGGGCTCGTCGCCCGGCTGACCCATCTGCTCGGCCGGCACCGGCCGGTAGCGGCCCAGGTCGAGATCGCCGATCCGGCTGTAGCGCCAGATCTCCTCGGCCGGGGTGGGCCACTCGAGATCGGCCAGCCGCTCAGCCGCGGCGGCGCGCCGGTCCGCCAGCCAGTCGGGGCCCGGCAGTCCGCGCGCCGCTGCGGGAGAGAAGTGGTCGAGCAGGGTCATGTGCAGTGCGGTCTTACCCGACGCTGCCTTCCATGTTGAGCTCGATGAGCCGCGAGAGCTCCACCGCGTACTCCATCGGCAGCGTCTTGGTGATCGGCTCGATGAAGCCGTTGACGATCATGGCGGTCGCCTGTTGCTCGGTGAGACCGCGGCTCATCAGGTAGAAGAGCTGGTCGTCGCCCACCTTGGAGACGGTGGCCTCGTGCCCGATACGGGCGTCCTTCTCGTCGATCTCCATGTAGGGGTAGGTGTCGGAGCGGCTCTCCTCGTCGAGGATCAACGCGTCGCAGCGCACGTGGCTCTTCACGTTGTGCGCACCCTCCTCGACCCGCACCAGACCGCGGTAGGTGGTGCGGCCGCCGTCCTTGGAGATCGACTTCGAGTCGATGATCGACGTGGTCTCGGGCGCGGCGTGGGTCATCTTGGCGCCGGCGTCCTGGTGCTGGCCCGAACCCGCGTACGCCACCGACAGCACCTCGCCGTGCGCCTTCGGTCCGGTCATCACCACGGCCGGGTACTTCATCGTGAGCTTGGAGCCGAGGTTGCCGTCGATCCACTCGACGGTCGACTCGGTCTCGGCACGAGCCCGCTTGGTGACGAGGTTGTAGACGTTGGGCGACCAGTTCTGGATGGTCGTGTAGCGGATGCGGGCACCCGGCTTGGCGATGAGCTCCACCACCGCCGAGTGCAGCGAGTCGGTGGAGTACACCGGCGCCGAGCAGCCCTCGACGTAGTGCACCGAGGCACCCTCGTCGGCGATGATCAGCGTGCGCTCGAACTGGCCGGCGTTCTCCGCGTTGATGCGGAAGTACGCCTGCAGCGGCATCTCGACGTGCACGCCGGGCGGCACGTAGATGAAGCTGCCGCCGCTCCAGACCGCGGAGTTGAGCGCGGCGAACTTGTTGTCACCGGGCGGGATCACGGTGCCGAAGTGCTCGCGCACGATCTCCGGGTACTCGCGCACGGCGACGTCCATCGAGGTGAACAGGATCCCCCGCTTCTCGAGATCCTCGCGGTTCTTGTGGTACACGACCTCGGACTCGAACTGCGCGGTGACGCCCGCGAGGTACTTGCGCTCGGCCTCGGGGATGCCCAGCTTCTCGTACGTCTTCTGCATGCTCTCCGGGAGCATGTCCCACTCGGAGACCTGACCCTCGGTGGGCTTGAGGTAGTAGTAGATGTCGTCGAAGTCGATGTCGGGCATGTTCTTGGCGAACCACTCGAGCATCGGCTTGCGCTCGAAGCGCTTCAGCGCGTTCAGCCGGAACTTGGTCATCCACTCCGGCTCTTCCTTCTGGCCGGAGATGTCCCGCACGACCGCCTCGTTCAGCCCCTTCTGGGGCGCGTAGACGTAGTCGTCGGTGCTGTCGGACCAGCCGAGCTTGTACTTGCCGAGGTCGATACCGGAAACAGCCATCAACGGCTCCTGATGCCCAGGCGAACAGGCTCCCCGCAAGGGCTGACGGGGATTTCCACTACCGCCATAGTAACAATCCCGGGCGGGATCCCCAACCCCGAACCGTCAGCCGCCGCTGCCGGACGCCTGCTTCTGCTGGGCCTGCTTCACCAGGACCTGGGCTTGCTCCACCAGCCGCTGGTAGGTGCCGAGGTCGGGAGGGTTGCTGTCGAGCGCGGCCTGCGCCTGGTCGAGCTTGGCCGCCGCCTGGTTGAGGAGGTCCTGGGTGCTCCCGGTCGCCGGTGGGATGGTGGTGCTGGCCGGCGGAGTGGTGGTCGTGGTCGCGCCCGGGACCGTCGTCGTGGGCGCGGTCGTCGTGGTCGTCGTGTTCGAGCCCGTGCCGGTGCCGCCCGTCTGCGCGCCCGACGACACGTTGCAGGTGGTGACGGTGTCCTTGCGCCCGAGTATCTGGTCGAGGTCGTCCTGCACCGTCGGGCCGCAGAAGGCGCCGTACCCCTGCGCGTAGACGACGACGAACTGGAACAGCGGGTAGCTCCCCTGTCCGCGGCCCTGCGCATAGAAGGGGCGCACGTAGACGAGGGAGTTGCCCACCGGGATCAGCTGCATGCTGCCCTGGATGATCTGCGAGCCCTGCTGGTTCAGCAGCGTGATGGCGGTCGAGATCGCCGGCGTCCGGATGATCGCGTTGTTCACCTGCACCGGACCCTCGACGGTCTGGCCCTGCGGCATGGTGAACGACTGCATCTGGCCGTACTGGCCGGGGTCGGAGTCCGCGGTGAGGAACGACACGAGGCGCGTCTGGCTGTTGCCCGACGACACCGGGACGAAGGGCACGGTCACGATGAAGTGCTCGGACTTCTGCCCGGGGAGCCGGATGTTGAGGTAGTACGGGTCGATGCGGGCGCCCGTCGACGACGCCGCCTGCGGCTGGTTGCTCGCCGACGTCGCCGAGGCGGTGCCGGCGGCCGCGCCGGCCTCGGAGAGGATGTCGCTCGACACCCGGCCCGAGCCCGGGTCGGGCGACACCAGCCACTTCGAGCTGCCGTCGTAGAAGCGCTTCGGCTCGGTCACGTGGTACCGGCCGAACATCGCCGCCTGCGACTTGAACAGGTCCTCCGGGTACCGCAGATGCGCCTGGACGTCCTTGGGCATGCGCGACCCGTCGGTGAACAGGTCCGGGAACGCGGCCCGGTAGGCCTTGATGATCGGGTCGGTCTTGTCGAACACGTAGAACCGAACGGTGCCCTCGTAGGCGTCGACGGTGACCTTCACCGAGTTGCGCACGTAGTTGAACGACGAGGCGAGGGAACCCTCGCCACCCAGCGTCTGGCCGTAGGGGTACTGGTCGGTCGTGGTGTACCCGTCCATGATCCAGATGGTGCGGTTGCCGAGCACGACCGGGTACGGATCGGCGTCGAACTGGAGGAAGGGCGCGAGCTTGGTGACCCGGGCGCGGATGTCGCGCTCCATGAGCAACTTGGTGTCGGAGTTGATCTGGCCCGAGATCAACGGGTCGAGGCTCCCGAACCGCAGCGCGAAGGCGGCCCGCCGGACGATGTTCGACAGCTCGACGCCGTCCTTGCCCTTGTAGCGCGTGAACTTGTCGGTCGCGCCTTCTCGCTGGTAGTCGAACTCGGCCTGCTCGGCCCCGGTGAGGACGTAGCTGCCGAGGTTCTCGGCGAAGTAGATCTGCGCGGGCGGTCCGTTCTCCGACTTGATGCCCTGCGAATTCACCGGCACGTCCTGTAGATAGAAGTTGGGCTTGCCGTCAGGGTCGGCCTGGTTGCTGGGTGACGCCACCGCGCCGTAGCCGTGGGTGTACACGATGTGCCGGTTGACGAACGACTGGCTCGGCAGGTCGGCGCTGTTCAGGCCGCGGGCGGCGATGAGCACCTGGCGCGTCTCGCCGTCGACCAGGTAGCGGTCGACGTCGACATCACCGATCTGGTAGTAGGTCTGCAGGTTCTGGAGCGTGAGGTAGGTGTCGCGGATCACGTTCGGGTCCCAGAGCCGCGCGTTGTCGATGGTGCCGGTGTTCGAGTCGATGACCGTGCGCGCCTGTTCGACCGGCAACGACTTCAGCGACGTGAAGTTGAAGTTGTCGGGTTTCACCTGGTCGAGGCCGAACGCGTCCCGGGTGGCGCGGATGTTGCGGTCGATGTACTTCGACTCGGCCTGGAACTCGTTCGGGCCGACCTTGAACTGCTGGTAGGCCGCCGGGTAGATGGTGCCGACCACCAGCGACACGAACGCCCACAGGCCGACCGCGATGATCGGGAGCACCCAGCCCCGACGACGGATGTTCCAGAGGAAGAGGGCGGCGGCGCCGATGGAGATGAAGATGAGGAGGTTGAGGGCGGGCAGCTGGGCCTTCACGTCGGTGGCGCTGGCACCCTCCACCACGCCCCTCGTCGAGAAGTTGAGCTCGAAGCGGCCGAGGTAGTACTGCGCCGTCTTCACCAGCGCCATGACCGCGAGGATCACCGAGAGGTGCGCCTTGACCTGCGGCGTGACCCGCTGGAACGGGCTCTGGAACCGGATCCCACCGTTGAGGTAATGCTCGACCGCGGTGACGATGAGCACGATCACCAGGCCGGCGAAGAGCCACTCCGAGATGAACTTGAGGAACGGCAGCTGGAAGACGTAGAAGCCGATGTCCTTGTGGAACTGTGGGTCGACCTTGTGGAAGCTCTCGTAGTGCGTGAAGAGCACCCACTGCTTCCACTGTGACGACACGCCGATGCCCGCGATCAGCGCGAAGAACAGCGACACGCCGATGCGGATGCGCATCGTGTAGGGACCGGCGACCTGCTGGTAGCGCGCAATGAGCTCGTCTTCCGGCCCCATGGACCGGTACTTGGGCGCCAAGCGGTCGGCGATCACCAGGTTCACGAACATGATCACGAAGAACACGATCGTGAACACGAGCGCGGGCGCGACGCGGGCGGCGAGCAGGCTGCTCCAGGTGCTGCCCTGCCCCACCGAATCGAACCACAGGTAGTCGGTGTAGAAGCCGGCCAGCCCGCGGAGGCTGAACAGCAGCACGATCAGGATGACGACCGCCCCGATGATCCACCCGCGGAAGCGGAACCGGCGCCGAGGTTCGAGGGTGGGGACGCGCATCGGGCCGCAGCCTAGAGGGAGCGGTGGTCCGGAAGGGACCGCGCGCAAGCTGCGGGCGTCAGGAGGTTTCGACGACGAGCAGGCAGCGACACCCCGGGTGCGCCGGCGGATGCGGTTGCCCGGTGGGGAACTCGCTCCCCTTCACCGTCGGTTCGAGCGCGTTGTCGTCGCAGTCGGGGCACTTGCCGACGACTGCAGGCACCCACCGGAGGCGCGCACCGTCGGGCGCGGTGTCGAACACGCCCCGTGAGTACGCCACCGCCAGCGCGTCGCCCAGCACACCTTCGAGCTGCTCACCCCGCCATTCCCGGTAGCGGGCACCGAGGCTCTGGGCGATGGCGATCTCGGTGTCGGCCGGGGTGCGGGTGTCGACGGACCCGAGCGAGCTCTCCAGCCGCTCGCGTAGCGGGGAGACGACCGAGGTCGCGAGCTCGGTGAGCAGGGCCCGGGGCGCCGACCCCACCGGACGACCCTCGGCCTCGGGTCTCACGGAGGCGGCCCCGGCCGCGTAGGCGGCATCGACCGCCGGCTGCAGGACGTGGGCCCAGCGCGCCAGTTGGTCCTCGAGCGCCGGGAGGACCTTCGCGGCGTCGATCTTGCCCCGCTGGCGACGCAGGCCGTCGAGCAGGTCGTTCTGCTCGTCCTGGAGCGCTCGCTTCCCGCGGCGCACGAGGTCGTCGGTGGTGCCGGCGAGGGCGGCGTCGCGGACCGAGGTGGCGGGTTCGTCGCTGTCCTGCGACTCCTCGGACGCGTCGGCCTCGGGTTCGGCTTCGGCCTCCGGTGCCGCCGCGGCGGGTGCGTCGGCGGCAGCCTCGACCGGTGACGACGCGGGTGCGGGGGCGTCGGCGGCGGCTTCGGCCGAACCTGCCGGCGCGGGCTCGTCGTCGGGCTGCCCCGAACGCAGCTTCTCGAATAACGCGCCGACGTCGGGCGCGGGCTCGTCGCCCGACTCGCCGGTCGGGGGCGCGTCGGCATCGGTCGCGGACGCGCGCTCGTCGGCGCGCTCGTCGGTCCCTGGTTCGGGCCCGGGCGAGGGCGCGATGGGCGGCGCGGGCGCGGCCGCTGGCGGTTCGTCCGTCGCCGCACGCGCGTCGTCGGTACCCTCCGCCGCGTCGGTCGCGGGAACGTCGGGAGGAGTCGACGGCTCCTCCGCCATCACGCGCGCCGCGTGCGTGAGCGCGCGCTCCACGAGCTCGTAGGTCTCGACCAACTTGCCGCGTCCCCCTCGCAGCTCGGTGATCTGGCGCTCGAGCTCCTGGCGCCGCTCGGTGAGGTCACCGAGCACGCGGTCGCGCAGGGAACGGGCCTCGCCCACGATCTCCTTGGCCCGGGCACGCGCGGCGTCCTCGGCCTCGCGGGTCTTGGCCTCCACGGCCTGCTGCGTGGTGGCGCGGAGCTCGCGTGCCGTCTCCTGCGCTTCGCGCACCACCCGCCGCGCGTGCTCCTCGGCCTTGGCTCGGAGCTCTAGGGCGGACTCCCGCGCCTGACCCAGCACCCGGGCGGTCTCCTCCCCGAGGGCGTTGATCAGGTCCTGGTCGGTGGGCGGGAGCGTCGGCTTGCGCGCCTGCTCCTCGAGCTCCCGCACCCGAGCGGCGAGATCGCGCTCCGCGCCGCGGCCGCGGCGAAGTCGCTCGACACCATCCGGAGGTAGGCACGCACCTCCGACTCGGCATAGCCCCGTTTGACCTGGCTGAACTGGCGCTCGGCGATCGCCTCGGGAGTGGTCCGCGAGCCGCGCGTGGCGAAGCTGTCCGACGTGTCGGTCATGTGCTCATGATCGCGCCGCGGTCGTCGACGGTGGGGGCACTTCGGCGCCACCGTTCCGGTGCAACGCGGCCAGCGCCTCGTCGACGTTCGCCACGCCCACCACGCGCACGCCGTCCGCGCCGCGCCGGGCGTCCGCGACCTCCGATTTCGGCACGATCATGAGCTGCACACCGTTCGTGCGCGCGGTGATCGCCTTCTGCTCGACGCCGCCGACCGCCCCGACCGAGCCGTCGGCCTGAATGGTGCCGGTCACCGCCACCCGGTTCCCGCCGGTGAGGCTCCCGGGTGTGAGATCGTCGATGATCGCGAGGGTGAAGGCAAGGCCCGCCGACGGTCCGCCGACCAGCTGGGTGTTGATCTTGACGTTGATCGGGAATTGGTAGGTCTCGAACTCCTGCGAGGTGATGCCGAGGCACGTGGTCCCGCTGGTCGACCCCGGCGCGGGCGCGCATGAGCGGCGGTCCTTCGACACCCTGCCGGCCATGACGGTGGCCGTGCGGGTGGTGCCGTTGCGGTCGACGGTGATGTGGACGTCGTCGCCGGGCCGGTGCGACTGCACGATCTGCGCGACCTGGCTGACGTCGCTGATGTCCTGACCTTCGACCGCGAGCACCCGGTCGCCCGGCTCCACCTGCGCGTACGCCGGCGCGCCCTGGCACACCTCGACGACCCGGATCTGGGCCGGGTCGGCCTGCACGGCGTACCCGAGCCGGGTGAGCGCCACATACTTGGCGTCGTTCTGCGACTGGTCCATCAGTTCGGTGTTGAACGCCTGGTTCTGCGCGTCGCTCAGGCACCCGACGACGTCGCTGCGCTTCTCGAGGTCGCGGTCGGGATCGAGCCACGACGTGACGACGCGCCACACGTTCGGGTCGCGCGTGGACACGCGCACGGTGAGGAACAGGACGTTCCCGTCGTGGGGGTACGTCTGGGCGCCGTCGATCTGCACGACCGACGAGTCGAGCGGTGTCGCCGAGCCGGGCGAGATGATCACGTACGGCAGGTGGATGAGGAACCCGGCGATGACGATCACCACGACCAGCACGCCGAGGCCCCCCAGGACCCACGCCAGCACCGAGTGGCGACGACGCGGCGTCGGCTCCGGGAGCTCGGGGGGCGGGGGCGGGGGCGGCCCGGTCCCGGTGATCTGCTCGGTCATGCGGCTCCGGTCAGGGACGGATAATTTGGGGGGTCACGCCCCGATCGCACCAGCCCCGGGCGCACCAGCGCCAACCGGAGGAGCCGAGATCTTGCCGGGTACACCCGCCCCTCAGCCTGCCACGCCGTCGGTCCCGCTCGGCGCGCGCCCGGGCCCGAACAAGAGTGTGCGGGCGGCGCACCGCGGGATGGCCTTGGCGCGCATGGTCTTCCTCGTCGGCGTCACCGGCTTCATCGTGGCCGCCGTGGTCGCGACCGTCTTCGCCGGCATCGTGATCGCGATCAACGGCCGGTTGCCGTGACCGATGCGGGCCCGGTCGCGCGTGCGGCCGAGCTCGCCGCCCTCGGTCACCGGGCCCCCGTCTCCCGCAGGGACGTCGACCGGCTGACCTCGTGCGCCGCCGGTGACCCCGACCCGCGAGTGCGCGCCGCCGCGCTCGGCGCGCTCGTCCGCGGCGCGCCCGGCGACGCCCTCACCGCGTGGACGGGTGCACGTACCGATCCCGCACCAGCGGTGCGCCGCCGCGTCGCCGAGCTCGCGCCGGCGGTGCCCGCGGACGCCGCGGTCGTCCCCGCAGTGCTCGACCTGCTCGACGACGCCGACGTCACCGTCGTGGAAGCGGCCGCGTGGGCGGTCGGTGAGCTCGGAGACGTAGCCGTCGGAGCCGGCGCGGTGGCGCGACTGGCTGGTGTCGTCCACGACCATCGCGACGCGTTCGGCGCGCGAAGCCGCGGTCGCCGCGCTCGGCGCCCTCGGCGACCCCGATGCGCTGCCGGCGATCCTCGGCGCCTGCGGCGACAAACCCGCGGTGCGCCGCCGCGCCGTCCTCGCGCTCGCGCCGTTCGACGGGCCCGAGGTCGACGCCGCCATCGCGGCCGCGCTCGAGGATCGCGACTGGCAGGTGCGCCAGGCGGCCGAGGACCTCCGCGACGAGGACTGACCGCTACTCGAGGTCGTCGATCGGGTCGACGAACAGCTCCTGGTCGCGGCTCACGTGCTCCGTCCACCCGTGGCCGGTCCAGTAGCGCCAGTCGAAGCGGCCGGTGGGGTCGGGGTACCAGTCCGGCGGGGTGACCGGGGCGGTGGCCGCCACCCCTGCGGTGCTGACGTGCTCGGTCCACGCGGAGCCGTCCCAGTAGCGGTGCTCGTGGCGCCGCGCCGGGTCCGGGTACCAGCCGGGCCCCTCCGGGGTGACCGGGCCACTGAGCTGGCGCACCACCGGGCGTGACGTGGGCGCGGGATCGGCGGCCTGCTGCGCCTCCTGGCGCTCGGTGATGCGCCGCACCAGCACGATCGACAGGAACGTGCCCGCGGCGCCGACCACCGCGGTCGCGACGAGGAGCGCCCGGGTCTGCGACTCGTCGGTCACGCCCGAAGCGGCGAGGCCGACCGCGCACCCGAGCAGCACCACGCCGCCGACGTAGGCGACCACCCACACCCGCACCAGGGCCGACCCCGGCGAGTGCCGCCACCCGTCACCGCGGGCCGAAGCCGGATCGGAGCTGCGCAGGAGATCCGAGAAGATGAGGTAGAGCAGCACGAAGTTGGCGAGCGGGATGAACCAGGCGGCGATGGCCCATCCGGGTGCCAGCCGGGCTCCGGTCCGGCCGAGCGCTCGAGCGTTGTGCGCGCTCCGCCACGTCCAGACGATGAGGAGCACCAGGGTGGTGACGGCGAGCAGCGTCTGCACCGACCCCAGGGCGCTGCGGTCCTGCTGCGCCTGGTCGAAGATCCTTTGCGCGCGTTGGTCGTGGCCGTTCAGCAGCGCGTCGAACGCGGCGTGCCACCGCACGAAGGTCGGGGCGTCGTCGACGACGACCGGGTAGAGCAGTTGCACGATGCCCTGCGCCGCGAGCAACCACGTGAGCCAGGTCACGAGCGTGCGCGTCGGACGCCACCAGTCCGCCGACCCGGCCACCGGTCGCGCCACGACCTCGTCCGCCACGCCCGTCACCGTACACACGCCGGAGCGCCCCGCACGCCGCTCGGCCTCCGCGGCGCCGTCCCGGCCTCCGGCCACGGCTCCGCTTCGTCTCCCCTCCACCAGTCGACTCCGCTGCGCCGTCCCGGCCTCCGGCCACGGCTCCGCTTCGTCTCCTACATGAACATGTCCTTGAGACGGTCGAAGGACTCCAGGCACCGCCCGGCGCCGAGCACGACCGTCTCCAGGGGGAGATCGACGAGCTGTGCGCGCACCGCCGTCTCCTTCTCGATGCGCAGGTCGAAGCCGCGCAGCATCGCGCCCCCGCCGACGAGGTGGATGCCCTCGGCCAGGAGGTCCTGCGAGAGCTCGGGCGGCGTGCGCGCGAGCGCCTGCTTCACCGCACCCAGGATCGCCTGGATCGGCTCGTCGATCGCCTCGCGGATCTCCTCGGGGGTGAGCACGACCGTCTTGGGCATGCCGCTCATGAGGTCGCGCCCCGCACCTCGGCCTTGTACTCGTCGTCGGTCGGGAAGACGGAGCCGATGGCGAGCTTGACCTCCTCGGCCGTGCGCTCGCCGATGGCCAGCCCGTACTCGCGCCGCACGTAGCTCTGGATGGCGGCGTCGATGTCGAAGGACCCGACCCGCACCGCCTCCAGGGCGACCACCCCGCCGAGGGAGATCACGGCCACCTCGCTGGTGCCACCGCCGATGTCGACCACCATGTTGCCCAGCGGCTCGTGGATCGGCAGCGAGGCGCCGATGGCGGCGGCCATGGGCTGCTCGATGAGGAACGTCTGGGCTGCGCCCGCGCGCCGGGCAGCCTCGAGGACCGCGCGCTGCTCGACGTGGGTGATGGCCGACGGCACGCAGATCAGCACCCGCGCTCGCTGCAGCCGCGAGATGCCCGCGCGCTGGAACAACATGCGGATGAGGCGTTGCGTGATCTCGAAGTCGGTGATCGCGCCACCGCGCAGCGGACGTACCGCCACGATGTACCCCGGCGTGCGCCCGATCATCTGCCACGCGTCGTGCCCGAGCGCGAGCACCTCGTGGGTGCGCGTGTTCATCGCGATCACGGTGGGCTCGTTGAGGATGATCCCCTGCCCGCGCGCGTAGACCAGCGTGTTCGCAGTACCGAGGTCGATCGCCAGGTCGCGTGACAGCGGGGGCTCCTACGGCACGTTCACCGGCCGCGGGGCCGGATCGTCGACGGCACGGACCGGATGTGAACGGGTGGCCCAGTCGGAGCCCCCCGCCCAGTGCTCGCGCTTCCAGATCGGCACCGTCTCCTTGAGGGTGTCGATGCAGAACCGCGCCGCTTCGAACGCGTCGGCCCGGTGGGGCGACGAGACGATCACCGCGACCGACGCCTCCGACAGCTCGAGGTCGCCGATGCGGTGCAGCAGCGCGACGCGATCGATGACGGGCCACCGTCGACGCGCCTCGACCGCCACCCCCGCCAGCTTGGCGACCGCCTCCTCCTCGTAGGCCTCGTAGCTGAGACCTTCCACGCCCTCGCGCCCGTCGGAGTTGTCGCGCACCACACCGAGGAACACGACCACCGCGCCGCTGCCCGGCGTCGTGGCCCAGGTGGTCGCGGCGTCGATCGCGAGCGGGGCCTCGGTGACGGCGATCCAGTCACCGGCGGTGGGCGGTTGCACGGCGCCATGGTAGTGAAGGAGAGCTCGTCATCGCCTTGCGACCCCCGCCGCGACCTGCGCGAACGCCCGCGCGGGCGACGACGAATGGCCAGGGGCCGTCGGTACACTCCGCGCCATGTCCCCAGAGGAGGCCGGAGGCGACGGCGAACCCGAGCCCGACGACGTGTCGAGCGGCCCGCCTCCGAACCCCCTCGACCGCCCCTGGATGCACCCCAGCGAGCTGAGCTCGTTCGTCGCGTCCCCCGACCTCCCCACGCGGGAGACGCGCCCGCGGGAGTGGGCCATCGGGATCGGCGCCGCGGTCGCGGCGGTGATCGCCACCGTGCTCGTGCTGGTCGCGTTCGGCGCCCTGGGGGGCCGCCACCGGTCGCCGACACCCCCGCCGGTCGTCACCAACGCCAGCGACGTCGTCGACTACTCGGTCGCCGAGCGGATCGGCGCGACGGTGGCCCCGAGCGTGGTCACCGTCCGCGCCGGCGGCGACACCACCCGGGTCGTGGGGTCCGGCGTGGTGCTCAAGTCGGACCGGATCATCACCGCGGCCCACCTCCTGACCGGTGCGACGAAGGTCGAGATCTCGACGCCGACCGGCCAGCTGCTGCCGGCGCGGGTGGTGGGCTCCGACGCCCAGACCGACCTCGCGCTGCTCGCGGTCTCCGACGCCAACCTCCAGCTGGCCACGCTCGGCTCGTCGACGCCGCTGCGCGTCGGCCAGACCGTCATCGCGGTCAGCGCCACGCGGGGCCTCCACTACCGCGTCGGCATCAACGTGGTGTCCGACCGCGATGTGATGGTCGACGCCGGTACCGGCATCGACGTCGCCGGGCTGGTCGACACCGGCATCACCGTCAGCCCCGACATGGCGGGCGGCGCGCTCGTCGACCGCGACGGCACCGTCGTCGGCCTCCTCACCTACGCCTCCGAACCGGGCGCCGGCGGCCTCGCCATCCCGGTCGCGAGCGTGCGCGACGTGGAGGACCAGCTCGACTCGACTGGTTCGTCGGGCAAGGTGATGCACGGGTGGCTGGGCGTGCTGTGCTCGAAGGACGACGCCGACCGGGCCGGCGGCGGCGCGCAGATCGAGTACGTGTACCCCGGGAGCCCGGCCGAGAAGGCGGGTCTGGTCGCCGGCGACGTGGTGGTGCGAGCGTCCGGCAACGCGGTCAGCGGCCGGCCGGAGCTGGTGGCGGCGGTGCGCTCCCTCCGACCCCAGGACCCCCTCGACCTCCAGTACGTGCGGGGCGGCCGCACCCACACCCTCACCATCGCGCTCGGCGCCGGCGACCCGCAGCTGCTGGCGACGTGGCCGTGGCCGGCGATGGGCTGACCGGCGCCCGCGCCCGCCCAATTGCCCGCCGGCGGAGGTTCCGCGCGACCATGAAGCCATGACGACGATCGCGAGCGACGACCAGCTGGAGCCGCTCGACCGCGAGCTCCTCAACGCGGTGCAGTGGGACTTCCCGCTCGAGCCGCGCCCGTTCGCGGTCCTGGGTGAGCGCCTGGGCATCAGCGAGGAGGCGGTCCGGGAGCGGGTCGCCCGGGTCAAGGAGCTCGGCGTGCTGCGCCAGCTCTCGGCCATCTTCGACACCCGGGCCCTCGGGTACGGCTCGGCCCTGGTCGCCGCCAAGATCGACCCCGAGCGGGTCGACGAGGCCGCCGCCGTCATCAGTGCCCACCCGGGGGTGAGCCACAACTACAAGCGCAACCACCTCTACAACCTTTGGTACACGATCGCGGTGCCGCCCGGGGAGTCGCTGGAGGAGCACATCGACGTCCTCCATCGCGACTCCGGCGCGCTCGTCACCCGCAAGCTGCCCACGCTGAAGCTCTACAAGATCGGGGTCAAGCTCGACATGACCGGCGCCACCCGGGCCGACGCCAAGGCCGAGGTGCTGGAGCACGAGCGGCCCGAGCGGCGCGAGCACATGGACGCGCCCGAGCTGTCCGACCTCGAGATCGCGGCGATCCGCGTCGTGCAGGAGGACCTCCCGCTGGTCGAGCGGCCCTTCGCCGCCTACGGCGACATGATCGGCTGCGACGAGGCGACCGTCCTCGACCTGCTGCGCTCGTTCAAGGAACGCAAGCTCATGCGCCGCTTCGCGGCAGTGATGAACCACCGGTCGGCCGGGTTCAAGGCGAACGCGATGGGCGTGTGGGCGGTCCCGGACGCGCAGCTCGACGAGGTCGGCCCGCAGATGGCCGGGTTCGCGCTCGTGAGCCACTGCTACCGGCGCCCGACCTACGACGACTGGCCGTACTCGATCTTCACAATGGTGCACGGCAAGAACGCCAAGGAGTGCGAGGCGACCATCGCCGCGATCCACGACGAGACCGGCGTCGACGAGTACGCGCTCCTGTGGTCGATCAAGGAATACAAGAAGACCCGCGTGCGCTACTACACCGACGACTGGGACGACTGGCGCGCCGCGCACCTCACGCCGGCTTCCTGAGCGACGCCAATTGATCGACGTCCGCCAGGTCCGGGCCGACACGCCCGGCTGTCGTGACGTCGTGCACCTCAACAACGCGGGCGCGGCACTGCCGCCGCGCGTCGTCGTCGACACCGTCGTGGAGCACCTGGAGCTCGAGGCACGCATCGGCGGATACGCAGCCGCCGACGCGGTCGCGGGCCGCTCGACCGCGGTGTACGGATCGGTGGCGGCACTGCTCGGCGCCGCGACCGAGGAGATCGCGCTGGTGGAGAACGCGACCCGCGCGTGGGACATGGCGTTCTATGCGTTGGCGAGGTCGTTCACCCCCGGCGATCAGATCCTGACGTCACGCGCCGAGTACGCGAGCAACGTGATCGGCATGCTGCAGACCGCGCGGAGCACCGGGGCCGACGTGGTGGTCGTCCCCGACGACGAGTCGGGCCAGCTGTCGGTCGACGCGCTGCGCGACCTGCTCGACGACCGGGTCCGGCTGGTCGCGATCTCGTGGATCCCGACGCAGAGCGGGCTCGTGAACCCCGCCGCCACGGTGGGCGCGCTGGCGCGCGACGCCGGCGTGCCCTACCTGCTCGACGCCTGCCAGGCCGTCGGGCAGCTGCCGGTCGACGTCGACACGCTGGGCTGCGACTTCCTGTCGGCAACCGGTCGCAAGTACCTACGGGCGCCGCGTGGCACCGGGTTCCTCTACGTGCGGCGATCCCGGCTCGCCGGCCTCGAGCCGCCGTTCCTCGACGTGCACGCCGCCCGGTGGGCGCCCGGAGACGCGCTGGAAGTGCGCGACGACGCCCGCCGGTTCGAGAGCTGGGAGCACAGCGTCGCCAACCGGCTCGGATTGGGCGCGGCGGTGGACTACGCCCTCGAGCTCGGCGCCGATGCCATCGCGGCACGGATCAAGTCGCTCGCGACCTCGTTGCGCGCGCAGCTCGTCGAGGTCCCCGAGCTCACGCTGCACGACGAGGGCGTCGAGCGGTGCGGCATCGTCACGTTCACCATCGGCGGCGTCGACGTGTACGAGCTGGCGGCGCGGCTGCGGACGGAGGGCATCAACATCTCGGTGTCGACCATCGACTTCGCCCGGTACGACTTCGAAGCGCGTGGGCTCGAGGCGGTCGCGCGCGCGTCGGTGCACTACTACAACACCGACGACGAGCTCGCTCGGTTCGTGGCCGCACTGCGCGCCCAGCGCCCCTAGCGCGCCCGGCGACGCCGGCGGTAGGAGACGACGACGACGGTCGTGGCGACCGCCGTCACGCCGATCACGACGAGCGGACGGTGATCGCGTGGCGGCAGCGTCGCCACCGCTTCGCTGATCGCGTCCACGTTCGTGTGCGTGGGGACCCAACCCGCGGCCTTGAGCTTGTCGTTGGCGATGACCCACGGATGAGTGAGGTACGGCACGACCCCCGGTGGCACGTCGCCGAGGCCGAGCTCCCAGGTGCGGTCGAGCATGCGCTCGAGCGCCTCGGCCGGGAGTGCGGGCACCGCCGAACGCGGGATCATCTCGCGCATGTCGGACGCGTCGAGCCAGCCGTCGGCGGCGACGTTGTAGACACCGGGGAGATCGCGCGTGGCCGCGAGCGCGAGCGCGGCCGCGAGGTCGTCGACGTGCACCACCTGCACGGGCATCGCCGCGCCCCGGACCCGCAACGGCGGACGGCCCAGCAGGATGCGGGCGGGCAGTCGCTCCGCCCCCGGGCCCACGACCGGCGCCGATCGGAGCGTGGTCACGGTGACGTCGGGGTGGTCGGCGCGCCACTCGCCGAGGAGGCGCTCGACCTCGGCGCCCTGCACCGCGGGCGAGAAGTGCGGATTCGGGCGGAGGGGCGCGTCCTCCGCCAGCGGGACCGGGTTGTTGGCCCAGGCGCCGTAGACGGTGGCACTCGAGATGCGCACGATCCGGCGGGCGCCGACCGACGCGGCGGCGTCGAGCACGTGCCGGGTGCCCTCGACGTTGACCCGCGCCATCAGCGCGACGTCGGGCACGGGGTCGACCACGCCGGCGAGGTGCACCACCACGTCGATGCCCTCGAGGAGCGGTTTGAGCTCGGTCCCGGCAATGTCGACCCGGGCGAACTCGACGTTGCGAGGCCGCCGATCCGGCTCGCGCACGTCGAGTCCGAGGACCCGATCGACGTCCGGATGGGCGGCGAGCGCGGGGAGGAGATGGCGCCCGACCAAGCCGGAGGCGCCGGTGACGGCGACGGAATGCACACCCATACACTGACCGTGTGGCCGACTCGTCTCAACCCGAAGAGCCCGAGGAGCCCGAGAATCCCCCCATTCCCGGCTTTCCGGGCTTCCTCTTCGGCGGCACGGGCGGCGACTTCGACCCGTCCAAGATCGACTTCTCGCAGATCGACCTCGGCCAGGTGATGCGCCTGCTGCAGTCGACCGGCCCGGTCAACTGGGAGATCGCGCGCCAGACCGCGGAGTGGGTCGCGCTCGAGGGCCAGCCGGAACCGCCGGTGTCGGCGCGTGACCGCGAGCAGTTCGAGGAGCTCGCGCACGCCGCGCAGACGCTCGTGGTGGGCGAGACCGGTCTCACCGCGACGTTCGCCACCGCGCTCGCGACCGTCGGTGCCAAGGGATGGGTCGATCTCCACCTCGTCGCGCTGCGTCCCGTGCTCGAGGCCATGGCCACGACGCTGGGCGAGGCGATGCAGCAGGCCGGAGACGACGACGAAGACGACGACGTCGCCGGCGGAGCCGACTTCCCCGGGATGCCGGGGATGGCGGGCCTGGCCGGGATGGGCAACATGATGGGGCTGCTCGCACCCGCGTTGCTGGGCGTGCAGGCGGGCTCGATGATCGGGTACCTCGCGCAGCACGCGCTCGGTCGTTACGACCTGCCGCTGCCCACCGGGCCGCCGCCGGTCGGCGACTCCCCCGGCGGCGACGCGCCCACGCTGTGCTTCGTTGTGCCCAACGTCGACGCGTTCGAGGAGGCGTGGTCCCTCCCGCGCGACGACCTGCGCTTCTACGTCGCGCTCCACGAGACCGTGCACGCGGCGGCCCGATCGGTCCCGTGGGTGCGCGGCCGGCTCGTGCGACTCGCCGTCGACTACGTCTCGAGCTACGAGATCGACCCGTCGGCGTTCGAAGCGGAGTTCGGGATGATCGATCCCCAGGACCCCGAGACGATGCAGCGGATGACCGAGAACCCCGAGCGGGTGCTGGGCGCGATGCAGTCCCCGCGTCAGGTCGCGCCCCGGGAAGAGCTGCAGCGGCTCACCGCCGTCGTCGAGGGCTATGCCGACCACGTGCTCACCCAGATCGGCCGGCGCCTGATCCCCACGTTCGACCAGATCCACGAGGCGATGCAGCGCCACCGCGTCGAGCGGGGCGAGGCCGAGCGGTTCATCGAGGGCCTGCTCGGGCTGAAGCTCGAGCGCGCGCACTACGAGCGGGGGCAGGCGTTCGTCGACGGCGTGGTCGAGCGGGCCGGCATCGAGGGGCTGAACCGCCTGTGGGAGGAGCAGTCGATGCTGCCCACCCCGAACGAGCTCGACGCGCCCGGGCTCTGGCTGGCCCGCATCGACCTCCCGACCCCAAACTGAACGAACGGAGCGGAGGCGGACGCCGGAGCGCCGTGGGAGCGAAGCCATGAAAGTAGGCGTGTTGGGGGCGGGGGTCATGGGCGCCGGGATCGCGCAGGTGACGGCGACCGCGGGGTACGAGACCGTCTGTTACGACGTCGACGCCGGTGCACTCGAGCGCGGCCTCGAGCACGTCACGACCGGTCGCTACGGCTTCGAGCGCGGGGTCGAGCGCGGGAAGCTCACTCGTGAGGACGCCGACGCCGCGCTCGCCCGCCTGTCGTTCACCGCGGCGTTCGACGAGGCCGCCGCCGTCGACCTCGTCGTGGAAGCGGTGCCGGAGAAGCTCGAGCTCAAGCAGCAGGTGTTCCGCGACCTCGACGCTGCCGCGCCCGTGGACACGATCCTGGCGTCGAACACGTCGGGGTTCCCGATCGGCCAGCTCGCGGCGGTAACCGGGCGGCCGGCGCTCGTGATCGGATGGCACTGGGCGTCGCCGCCCGCGGTGATGCGCCTGGCCGAGATCGTGCGCGCCGAGGGCACCAGCGACGAGACCGTGCAGACGGTGGTCGACGTCGCGACCGCGTGCGGTAAGAACCCGGTGGTGATCACCGACGCGCCGAGCGGCGCGTGGGGCTTCGTCGCCAACCGCGTGTACATGGCGATGATCCAGGAGGCGAGCCGCTGCGTCGACGAAGGGATTGCCACCCGCGAGCAAGTCGACATGCTGATGGTCGACTGCTTCCGCTGGCCGGTGGGTCCCTTCGGCATGGTGCAGGGCGCGACCTCCGGGTGGGGTCAGTAGCCGACTACTGCTCCGCGGCCGGCGGGTCGCCGGTCGGCCGCGCCGGCTTGCGGAAGCGACGCCGCACGCGGTCGACGGCCTGGTCGCGCGAGCGCGAGATCGTACGGTCGACCGCCTCCGGCAGCAGCTTGGTGCGCATGACGCGGCCGCGGGCCGCGCGCAACGCGGCGACGTAGGAGACGGCCGCGAACCCCAGGACGATCGCGAGCAGGAAGAGCCCCATCTGCTTGGCGAACGGGATGATCGCGATGACGCCGCCGATCACCCAGACCAGCTGGAACCGCGTCTCGAACTTGGCGAACGCGCGCCCGCGAACGGCATCCGGACCGTCCCGTTGCAAGAGGCTGTCGAACCCGAGCCGCCCGGCCGCGGCGCCGATCCCCAGGGTGCCCGCGGCGAGCACAAAGCCCGCCGCGCCGGCCACCACCGCACCGAGAAGTGCAAAGGCGGCGGGGAGCACGAGCGACGACGCGAGGATCACCTCTTCGCGTGCGGCGCGACGGAGCGCCGGCGCGACGAGCACACCGAGGAAGTTGCCGAGGTAGGCCGCGGCGCCGGCCAGACCCAACGCGAAGAGATCGCGCTTGAGCGAGAACGCGGTGAAGAAAGCCAAGAAGCCAACGCTTGCCCGCAACACAGCCATCGCGCTCGAACCGAGCAGGATGCTCGGCGTGTGCATCTCGTCCCGTTCCAGCTTCTGCAGCCGCTCGTCGGCGGGCGCGCGCAGTCGCGTCCGTGGAATCTGTATCGCGAGGATCGTCGCGACCACGAACACGACCGAAGCGAAGCGCAGGGACCAGTCGGCGCCGAAGAGCTTGTACACCGCGAAGGCGGGAGCGGCACCGGCAAACACCGCGACCGCATTGATCAGCGCGAGGCGCGAGTTGGCAGTGACGAGCTCGGCGTCGTCCTTCACGAGGGCTGGCACCAGCGCGCTCTTGGCGATCGCGCTCCCCTTCTGGAGGACGAGCACACCAAACGCGAGTGGATACACGAGCAGGCCCTCGGGCGCGGGTTTGCTGATGTACATCGCCAAGGCAAGGCACAGCACCGCCCGACCCGCGGCCGACGAGATCAGGAAGAGGCGGCGCCCCCCTTTCATGCGGTCGAGCGCGGGACCGAGCACCGGGGCGACGATCACGAACGGCGTCATGGTGATCAGGAGGAACAGCAGCACTTTGCCGCGAGCCGCGCTGGTGGGGCTCGAGAAGAAGATCGAGCCCGCCATCGACACGAGGATGCACGCGTCGCCACACGCGCTCGTCGCCTGCGCATAGACCAGCCGTGCGAAGGGCGTCGGCTCGGCGAAGCGCGGGTCAGTGCTCATGTCCCCCCCGGACGTTACCCCTCGCTCCGACCCCGTTCGGCCCGGTCCGGAGGCGCCACACCGGGAGTAGCATTGCCCAATGGCTGGCACGGAAGTCGCGCTCGAGCAACCTCAACCTCCACTGGAGCATCCGGCCGACCGCTTCCTCAACCGCGAGCTCTCGTGGCTCGACTTCAACGACCGCGTGCTCGCCCTCGCCGAGGACGCGCAGCTGCCGCTGCTCGAGCGGGCCAAGTTCCTCGCCATCTTCAGCCAGAACCTCGACGAGTTCTTCGAGGTCCGGGTCTCGGGCCTCATGGAGCAGCTCGACGCCGGGCTGCGGAACACGGCACCCGACGGTCTCGACCTCGTCGACCAGCTGCGGGCCATCCGGGAGCGGGTGAACGAGCTCGTCGGCCGGGCCGCCGCGGTCTTCGGCAACGAGGTCACCCCCGCCCTGGAGGACGCCGGGATCCGCTTCCTCGACTGGGACGAGCTCTCCGCCGACGACCGCGCCCACCTCGACGACCTCTTCGCCGAGTCCATCTTCCCCGTGCTGACCCCGCTCGCGGTCGATCCGGCCCACCCGTTCCCGTACATCTCGAACCTCTCGCTGAACCTGGCCGTCACCGTGCGCGACCCGTCGAGCGGCGACGAGCGGTTCGCACGGGTGAAGGTGCCTCCGTTGCTCCCGCGGTTCGTCGCCCTGGCCGACGGCGCGCGCTTCGTGCTGCTCGAGCAGCTCATCGCGGCCAAGCTCGAGCTCCTCTTCCCCGGCATGGCGGTGCTCGGGCACCACCCGTTCCGGGTCACGCGTGACGCCGACTTCGAGCTCGAGGACGAAGCCGAGGACCTCCTCGAGGCGATGGAGTCGGTCCTCCGCCGGCGTAGCAAGTTCGGGCGTACGGTCCGGCTCGAGGTCGACACCAAGATGACGGCCGAGGTGCTCGAGCTGCTCTGCCGGGAGCTCGAGCTGTCGGACGAGAACGTCAACGTCATCGACGGTCCTCTCGACCTCGGTGGCCTCTGGTCCATCTATGGCCTCGACCGGCCCGATCTCAAGGAGGAGCCGTGGGTGCCGCAGACCCCGCTCGTCCTGCAGGGGAGCGAGCCCCCGCCCGACTTCTTCCGGTTGCTGCGCTCCACCGACGTGCTCGTCCACCACCCGTACGACTCCTTCTCCACGTCGGTCGAGCAGTTCGTGGAGCAGGCCGCCAGCGACCCGCAGGTGCTGGCGATCAAGCAGACCATCTACCGCACCGCGGGGGCCGAGAGCGCGCTGGTCGGGTCGCTGGTGAAGGCGGCCGAGCAGGGCAAGCAGGTCGTCGCGCTGGTCGAGCTCAAGGCGCGCTTCGACGAGCAGGCCAACATCGCCCGTGCCCGAGTGCTGGAGGAGGCGGGCGTCCACGTGGTGTACGGGCTCGTGGGCCTCAAGACCCACGCCAAGGTCATGCTCGTGGTCCGCCAGGAGGCCGACGGCATCCGCCGCTACTGCCACGTCGGCACCGGCAATTACAACCCCAAGACCGCTGACCTCTACGAGGACCTCGGTCTGCTGTCGGCCGACCCCGACCTCGGCGCCGACCTCACCGACCTCTTCAACCACCTCACCGGGTACAGCCACCAGGGCACCTACCGGAAGTTGCTGGTCGCACCGGCGCACCTGCGGCGCGGCATCGCCGAGCGCATCGAGCAGCAGGCGGCGCTCGGCACCGCGGGCCGCATCACCATGAAGATGAACAGCCTGGTCGACCCGGCGCTCATCGACACGCTCTACGACGCGTCGCAGCAAGGCACCGAGGTCGACCTCGTGGTGCGGGGCATCTGCTGCCTGCGACCCCAGGTGCCGGGGTTGTCCGACAACATCCGGGTGCGGTCGATCGTCGGTCGCTTCCTCGAGCACTCCCGGGTGTACCGCTTCGGCGCCGACCCTGAAACCGCCGAGTACCTCATCGGTTCGGCCGACCTGATGCCGCGGAACCTCGACCACCGCGTCGAGTCGCTCACCCCGGTCACCGATCCCCGGCAGCGGGCGCGGCTGGCCGAGATGCTCGACCTCGACCTCGCCGACGACGTGCTCGCCTGGGAGCTCGGCGCCGACGGCACGTGGACGAAGGTCCCGACGACGGTGGGCATCTCCACGCACCGCTCGCTCGAGGAGCTGGCCGTCGCCCGGGCCCACGGCGCCTGACCCGACCGTGGGGAAGGACGCGCCGCGCGAGCGCGAGCTCGAAATTCACGCCCGGGCCGTCGTTCCGCATGCCCGGGTTCGACGACGAGGAGCTCGTTGCCGATCCCCCCGACGACATCAAGCTGCAGGCGGCCTACTTCGACTCCGCCGACCTGAGGCTGGCGCGGGCCGGCGCCAGCCTCCGCTTCCGCAACGACGAGGGCTGGACGGTCAAGCTGCCGGTCGCGTCCGACGTCGCGCTGGTCCGCTCCGAGATCCACCTCGGCGGCGAACCGGGCGACCCGCCCGACGCGGCGCTCGACCTCGTGCAGGCGCTGGTGCGCGACGCGCCGCTCGAGCTGGCCGCGCGCCTCAACACCGCGCGCCACCGCGTCGTGCTGCGCGATCGCGACGGCGAGCAGCTGGCGGAGTTGGTGGACGACGAGGTCTCGGTGCTCGACGGTGCCCGGCTGGCGGCGCGCTTCCGTGAGCTCGAGGTGGAGTTCACCGACGCCGCGCCCGCCGACCTCGTCGAGTGGGTCGCCGACCGACTGCGCGCCGCAGGCGCGGGCGAGCCGGAGCAGCTCCCCAAGATCGTGCGCGCCCTCGGCCCCCGCGCCCTCGACCCCCCCGACCTCGTCGCACCGCCGAAGCTCGACTTCGCGTCGACCCCGCGCGAAGTGCTCCGCGCCGCGGTCGTGAGCTCGACGAACCGCCTGCTCACCAACGACCCCGGTGTGCGGATGGGCGAGGACATCGAAGCGGTCCACCAGGCACGCGTCGCCACCCGGAGGCTCCGTTCCGACCTGAAGACCTTCCGCCACGTCGTCGACCCGGAGTGGGACACCTCGCTGCGCGACGAGCTGAAGTGGTTGGGCGGTTTGCTCGGCACGGTGCGCGACGACGACGTGCTCCTCGAGCGCCTCGAAGGCCGGGTCGCCGACCTGCACCCGTCCGACCGTCAGGCGGGCAAACGGTTGCTCGACGTTCTGCGGGAGCACCGGGTCCGGGCGCGTTTCGAGCTGCTCGAGGCGATGCGGTCGCTGCGCTATGCCCGGCTCATCGACCGCCTCCTCGCGGCGGCGCGCACCATCCCGTCGTCCGGTGATCCCGCCGAGCTCGACCTCGAGCTGGGCGATCTCGTGCGGAAGCCGTGGAAGAAGCTGCGACAGGCGGTGAAGGACCTCGACGAGGACCCGCCCGACGAGCAGCTCCACGCGGTCCGCATCCGCGCGAAGTGGTGCCGGTACGCCGCGGAGGCGGTCGCCCCCGCGGTCGGCAAGCCCGCCAAGCGGTTCGCCGCCGCAGTGGAGCAGGTGCAGGAGGTGCTCGGGGAGCACCAGGACGCGGTCGTCGCCGGGCAGTGGCTGCGCACCCACGCCGCCGACCGCGGCGGGCGCGTCGAGTGCGCCTTCGTCGCCGGCGAGCTCGCCGCCCGTGAGGACGTCGCCGCCGATGTCTCGCGCGCCGAGTGGCCGGCAGCCTGGAAGCAGGCCAAGCGGCGCTCGTTGCGTGAATGGATGTGAGCCGCACCTCGACCGTCCGCGCGGCCGGCGGCATCGTGCACCGGCGCAGTCCCGGCGGCGAGCCCGAGGTGTTGCTCGTACACCGGCCCCGCTACGACGACTGGAGCCTGCCGAAGGGCAAGGCCGATCCAGGTGAGCGTGACGAGGAGACCGCGCTGCGCGAGGTCGAGGAGGAGACGGGCCTACGTTGCGAGCTCGGGGCACCCGCCGGGCAAACGCGGTACCGGGACTCGAAGGGACGGGACAAGGTCGTGCACTACTGGCTCATGGAGGCGCCGGCGAACGCCGACGGGGCGGGATCCTTCGTCCCCAACGACGAAGTCGACGAGCTGCGGTGGTACACAATTCCCGAGGCCACCAAGCGCCTCACGTACGCACACGATCGCACGCTGTTGCAGAAGGCGGAGGTTCCGGGGTGACCGTGTACCTCGTCCGCCACGCCAAGGCGGGGAGCCGCAAGGCGTGGACGGGCGACGACGAGCTGCGCCCGTTGTCGAAGGCGGGCAAGGCGCAGGCCCGCGCGTTGGCGAAGCGACTGGCGGGCGAGGGGATCACCCGCGTCTTCTCGAGCCCCTACGTGCGCTGTCGGCAGAGCGTCGAGCCGCTCGCCGAGCGCATCGGCGTCCCCGTCGAGCCGTCCGACGCGCTGCGCGAGGGTGCGTCGTTGGCCGATTCCCTGCGGCTGGTGGAGAAGGTCGCCGGAGAGAACGCGGTGCTCTGCACCCACGGCGACGTGCTCGGCAATCTCCTGCTGCATTTCGCAGACCTCGGCATCGACCTCGAGACCGACCGCATCGAGAAGGGGTCGGTGTGGGCGCTGGAGTTCGCCGACGACGAGGTGCGCTCGGCGACGTACATCCCGCCAGCCGGCGGCTGAGCTCTCCGCTCGGCGCGCCGAAGCTTCACCCGTCGTTCACCGGCCGGTCGGTTCCCGGACGGCCGGTCCGGAAGGGGCCGCCGCTACCGTGGACGGCATGCGGATCCTGGTGACGAACGACGACGGCGTCGACTCGCCCGGCATCCATGCGCTCGCGGCCGCGCTCGTCGACGACGGGCACGACGTGCTGGTCGTCGCCCCGACCGACGACCGCAGCGGTGCCGGGGCCTCGATCGGTCGGCTGCACGGCGGCGGACCCCCGCCGGTGGAACGGCGGGTGTGGGACGCGCTCCCCGACCTGTTGGTGCACGCGATCGACGCGCCGCCGGCGACCGCGGTGTTCGCCGCCTGCCTCGGCGCCTTCGGCGACCTCCCCGACCTCGTGGCCTCCGGCATCAACCCCGGCGCCAACACCGGCCACCTCGTGCTGCACTCCGGCACCGTGGGTGCCACGCTCACCGCCGCCGGGTACGGCATCCCCGGGCTGGCGGTGTCGATCGAGTGGAGCCAGACCCAGGAGTACGAGTGGACCACCGCGGCACAGGTCGCGGCAGCCGCGGTCGAGTGGGTCGCCAAGCCCGACGGTGATCCGCGCGTCCTGAACATCAACGTCCCGAACCGTCCCTTCGGCGAGGTGCTCGGCATCCGCGAGTCCGAGCTGGCTCCGGCCGGTGAGGTGTGGGTCGCGTCGGCCGATGTGTCGTCGGGCGACCTCAAGATCGAGATCAAGGGACGGGCCGATCCCGCGCCCGGCACCGACGTGGCGCTGGTGCACGAGGGCTACGTGTCGGTCACGCCGCTCATGAGCATCGTGCGGGCGCCGGCCACCGGCGCCGCGGAGGCGATCACCGACGCCATCGCTGGGTAACCTCCGAATCCCAGTCGCACGATCACAGCCAGGAGTCGCAACATGCCCGCAGTCGGCGAAGTCGCACCGGATTTCACGCTCAAGGATCAGCACGGCAACGACGTCACGCTCTCCGCACTGCGCGGGAAGCCCGTCGTCATCGTGTTCTACCCGTTCACCTTCACCGGGGTCTGCCAGGGCGAGCTGTGCGAGATCCGCGACGATCCCTCGGCCTTCGAGCGCGGCGGCGCGCAGGTGCTGGCCATCTCCTGCGACTCGCGCCACTCGCAACGCATCTGGGCCGAGGAGCAGGGCTTCACGTTCCCGGTGCTCTCCGACTTCTGGCCCCACGGCGCGGTCGCAAAGGAGTACGGCGTCTTCAACGACGCCCTCGGGTGTGCGAACCGCGCCACGTTCGTGCTCGACAAGAACGGCGTCGTCAGCTCCACCTTCTCGTCACCCGACCTCGGCACCCCTCGCGCCAAGGCGGAGTACGAGGAGGCACTCGCCAAGGTGAGCTGACCAGCGGACGAGCAGGCGGTGAACATCGGGTGAACGGAGACGACGGCTGCGGGGCGCGGTCGTAGCATCCGCGCGGCCGACCTGCACCGGGAGTCCGTCATGTCCGTCGATCCCGCCCGTCTCCGCGCCGTTCCGCTGTTCGCGTCGCTGACCGACGACGAACGCGCCGCGGTCGCCGCCAAGCTCGAGGAGCGCACCGCCGACGTCGGCGACCACCTCAGCACGGAGGGCGGTCCCGGCTACTTCTTCTTCGTGATCGAGTCCGGGAGCGCGACGGTCACGCGCGACGGTGAGGTGCTCGCCGAGTTCGGGTCCGGCGACTTCTTCGGCGAGGCTGCCATCTTCAAGACGCGCCGACGGACGGCGACCGTGACGACGACCTCACCCACGAAGCTGTTCGCGATGTTCGGAGCCGACTTCGCCAAGCTGGTGGCCGACATCCCCGAGCTGCACACGAAGATCGACAACGCGCTCGCCGCGCGGCTCCCCGACTGACCTACACCTTCACTGTCAGCGAGTTCCTGACGTCGTCGAGCCGCTCCGGCACGATCTGCCACCAGACCCAGCGCCCGCGCTTCTCGCCCCGGATCAGGCCCGCCTCCGCCAGCACCTTCGTGTGGTGGGAGATCGTGGGTTGCGACTTCCCGAGTGGCTCGAGCAGGTTGCAGGAGCACACCTCGCCGGCATCGGCCACCAGGCTCAGCAGCCGCAGCCGCACCGGATCGGCCATGGCGGCGAAGACCGCTGCGAGGTCCTCGGCGTCCCCTTGCGCGAGTGGGGCCGCGAGCAACGACGGGCAGCACTCATTCATATTGACAACCTTCGATCGATCTGCGATCATCGATGTATCGACCGCGGCCAATGTACCAGGCCGCTCTGTGATTGGATCCGACCATGAGCCGTGTGCAACTCGCCCTCAACGTCTCCAACCTCGAGAACGCGGTGGAGTTCTATTCGAAGCTGTTCGGGACCCCGCCGGCCAAGCTGCGCCCCGGATACGCGAACTTCGCGATCGCCGAGCCACCCCTGAAGCTCGTGCTCATCGAGGGGCACGGCGAACCGGGCTCGCTCAACCACCTCGGCGTCGAGGTGGAGAGCACGGACGAGGTCGGCGCGACCCAGTCTCGCCTCGCCGCCGAAGGCATGGAGACCGCGACCGAGGACGAGGTCGCGTGCTGCTACGCCGTCCAGGACAAGGTGTGGGTCGACGGCCCCGACCGCGAGCCGTGGGAGATCTACACCGTGCTGTCCGACGTGGAGATGGCGCCGGGCGAGCTGCGGAGCGTCGCCCCGGGCGAGGACGCGCTCTGTTGCGCGACCGCTCCGGAATCGGCCGACCGCTGCTGCTGACCGGGCCGTGGATCGCGACCTCGCCCGCCGGGCGACGGCCGAGTTCGTCGGCACGGCCTTCCTTGTGGCGATCGTGGTCGGATCAGGCATCTACGCGCAACGCCTCTCGCCGGCGAACATCGGGCTCCAGCTGCTCGAGAATTCGATCGCGACGGGAGCCGGACTCATCGCGTTGATCCTGGCGCTCGGGCCCGTCTCCGGCGCGCACTTCAACCCCGTCGTCACCATGGCCGATCGAATCTTGGGCGGCACGACCACGCGCGACGCCGGCGTCTACGTCGTGGTCCAGGTGATCGGCGGATGCCTCGGCGCGATGGTGGCGAACCTCATGTTCGATCTTCCCGCGATCGATATCTCGACCCACACGCGTTCGAGCAGTGGCCTCTGGCTCGGCGAGCTCGTGGCCGCGTTCGGCCTGCTGCTCGTCATCCTCGGTGTCGTGCGTGCCGGTCGGGCCTCGGTGGCGGCGTTCGCGGTCGGCGGCTACATCGCGGCGGCGTACTGGTTCACGTCGTCGACGAGCTTCGCCAACCCCGCGGTCACCATCGGCCGCATGCTCACAAACACCTTCGCGGGCATTGCGCCGAGCAGCGTCCCGATGTTCATCGTCATGCAGGTGCTCGGTGCGCTGCTCGCGGTCGCGCTCGGCGTGTTCCTGTTCCCGCACATCCCGGCGACCGATCTCGTCGTTCCCCACGAATCACCGGAGGCGTCATGACCGACCACCTGCTCACCATCGATCAGCAACTGGCATTGAAGTCGGCCGCGGCGAGGCTGACCGAGCAGTTCGAAGGCGTGTTCGGGCCCGAGACCATCGAACGCTTCCTCACGACGAGCTATGACCAGTTCGCAGGCCGGGCGACCGCGCTGAACTTCCTCCCGGTCATGGCTGAGCGCTTCGCGCGCCAACGACTGAAGGCGCTCGCGCGCGTCGAGGGCAAGGCCGACGACGGGCTGGCGACGGTGCTGTTCCTCTGCGTGCACAACGCAGGCCGCTCGCAAATGGCCCTCGGATGGTTCGAGCACCTTGCCAGTGACCGTGCCGTTGCCTGGTCGGGTGGCTCCGAGCCCGGGAACGAGGTCAATCCGGCGGCGATCGCCGCGATGAAGGAGGTCGGCATCGACATCAGCGCGGAGTTCCCCAAGCCGTGGACCGACGAGATCGTGCAGGCCGCCGACGTCGTCGTCACCATGGGCTGCGGTGACGCCTGCCCCTTGTTCCCCGGCAAGCGCTACGAGGATTGGGTGCTCGACGACCCGGACGGCATGGGTGTCGAATCAGTACGACCAATCCGCGACGAGATCGGCCGCCGCGTCCGCGCGCTGCTCGCCAGCCTCGACGTCGCCGCCGGCTAGTGCGCTACAGCTTCTCGTAGCGGTAGCCGACGCCCCGCACGGTCACGATGCGCTCGGGCTTGCCCGGGTCGTCCTCGACCTTGGCCCGCAAGCGCTTGACGTGGACGTCGAGGGTCTTGGTGTCGCCGTAGTAGTTCGGTCCCCACACGCGGTCGATGAGCACGTCGCGGTGAGCACGCGCCCGGCGTTGGCGAGCAGGAGCTCGAGCAGCTCGAATTCCTTCAGTGGCAACGCCACACGTTCCCCGCGCACCGCGACCTCGTGGCGGGCGGCGTCGAGTCGGACGTCGCCGATCTCGAGCACCTCGCCCGGCTGCGCGACCCCGGCCTCCTCGCCCCGGCCGCGCCGGAGCGCGGCGCGCACCCGCGCGACCAGCTCGCGGAGTCGGAACGGCTTGGTCACGTAGTCGTCGGCGCCGACCTCGAGCCCGACGACGGCGTCGATCTCGGCGTTGCGGGCGGTCACCATGATGATCGGCACCTGCGAGCGCGACCGGAGCTCCCGGCAGACGTCGATGCCGGAGATGCGGGGCAACATCACGTCGAGCAGGACGAGGGCCGGGCGCACGGCGTCGAAGCGCGCGATCGCCTCGGCACCGTCGGCGGCGACCTCGACCCGGAAGCCCTCCCGTTCCAGCGCGACGCGTAGGGCGTCGCGGTACGACTGCTCGTCGTCGACCACGAGGATCAATGGCGCTTCGGTCATCAGAATTTGGTCGATTCCGCTCCGGCGTCCCGGCCTCCGGCCACGCCTCCGCTGCATCTCCATCACAACTGGTCGATTCCGCTCCGGCGTCCCGGCCTCCGGCCACGCCTCCGCTGCATCTCCATCACAACTGGTCGATTCCGCTCCGGCGTCCCGGCCTCCGGCCACGCCTCCGCTGCATCTCCATCACAACTGGTCGATTCCGCTCCGGCGTCCCGGCCTCCGGCCACGCCTCCGCTGCATCTCCATCACAACTGGTCGATTCCGCTCCGGCGTCCCGGCCTCCGGCCACGCCTCGGCTGCATCTCCATCAGCCGATCTCCTGGTGCTCGGACGTGACCGCCGCCGACTCCGGCTGGAGCGGTAGCACCAGACGAAAGGTGGAGCCCTGCCCCTCGACCGATTCGACGGTGATGTCACCGCCGTGCGCGCGAGCGACGTGCCGCACGATGGCGAGCCCCAGCCCGGTGCCGCCGGTGGAACGGCTGCGCGCCTGGTCCACGCGGTAGAACCGCTCGAAGATGCGCTCGAGATCCCGGCTCGGGATCCCGATGCCGGCGTCGCGCACCGCGACCTCGACCACGTCACCGACGAGGGCGGTGCTCACGGTGATGGGATTGCCGGGCTCCGAGTACTTGACCGCGTTGTCGATGAGGTTCGCGATCGCGCTGACGACCTGCCGGTCGTCGCACGCAACCAACGCGCCGGTGACACCGGGATGGAGCTGCAGGTTGATCCCGGCCGCGACCGCGGTCGGCCGCAGCTGCTCGACCGCGTCGTCGACGAGCACCTCGAGCGGCACCGGCGTACGGCGCGGCGCCTCCTGCGTCTCGATGAGGCTCAGGTCGAGCAGGTCGTCGACGATGCGGGCCAGGCGCTCGGCTTCCTTGACGATGCGCTCGGCGAGAGGACGCGTCACCGCCGGGTCATCCTCCTCGGCGAGGGTTTCGGCCAGCACCTCCAGCGCGCCGATCGGGGTCTTGAGCTCGTGGCTCACGTTGGCCACGAAGTCGCGGCGCACGCTCTCGATGCGGTGCACCTCGGAGACGTCGGCGACGAGCGCGGCCACTCCCAACGGCCGCTCGGCGTCGCCGATGGGCATGGCCGAGAGGTGCACCACGGCCCGTGGGGGCCCGAAGAGCTGCAGCTCGCGCTCGCATGCCTCACCCAGCAGCGCACGCGAGATGAGCGAGTCGAGCGCGCCGGCCACGACCGCGTCGGAGTGCCGCGCGGCCCGGTAGCGCTCCGCGGCGGGGTTGCGGAACACCTCGACGCCGTCGGCATCGAGCACCAACACGGCCTGGCGCAGCTCGTCGAGCACGGCCCGGAAACGGTCGTGCTGCTCGGTGACGGTCTCTGTCTCCTGGAGGGCAGTCG
The DNA here is from genome assembly GCA_963819475.1 of uncultured Actinomycetes bacterium. Classification (GTDB taxonomy): domain Bacteria; phylum Actinomycetota; class Acidimicrobiia; order IMCC26256; family DASPTH01; genus DASUAS01. The sequence goes on along the minus strand of CAWFWE010000003.1, from coordinate 102,252 downwards.
CCAACGCCTGCTCCAAGGCGGCGTTCGCGGAATCGCGCCGCTGGGGGCTCATGAGCTCAACCGAACCGCCCGGTGATGTAACCCTCGGTGCGGGCGTCGGCGGGCGCGGTGAACAGCTTCTCGGTGACGTCGTACTCGACGAGGCGGCCGACTCGCTTGCCCTGGTCGTCGACCTCGGCGGTGAAGAACGCGGTGCGGTCGGACGTGCGGGCCGCCTGCTGCATGTTGTGCGTGACGATCACGATGGTGAAGTCGCGTTTGATCTCCTCCATGAGGTCTTCGATGCGGGCGGTGGCGATGGGATCGAGCGACGAGCAAGGTTCGTCCATGAGCACCACGTCGGGCTCGACCGCGAGCGTGCGGGCGATGCACAGGCGCTGCTGCTGTCCGCCGGAGAGCGACAATCCGCTGTTCTTCAGCTTGTCCTTCACCTCGTCCCAGAGCGCGGCACGGGTGAGCGTGTGCTCGACGATGTCGGCCATCTCCGAGCGCTTGCGGCCGTTGAGCTTGGGGCCGTAGGCCACGTTGTCGAAGATGGTCTTCGGGAACGGGTTGGGCTTCTGGAACACCATGCCGATGCGGCGGCGCACCTCGGCGGCGTCGACCTTGGATCCGTAGAGGTTCTGGCCGTGGTAGTTGACCTGGCCGATGACCTCGGCGCCCGGGGTGAGGTCGTGCATGCGGTTGAGGCACCGGAGCACCGTGGTCTTGCCGCACCCCGAGGGACCGATGAAGGCGGTGATCTCGTGTGCCGCGATGTCGAGGTCGACCTCCCGCACCGCGGTGTGGCCGCTGTACTTCACCTCGAGATCGCGCAGCTCGAAAACGAGCTCGCGCTCGCGCTCCGGCTCCTCCTCGGGCGCGGGAGTGTCGGGGACGTCGGTGTCGGTGGCGGGGAGGCCGACGTCGGTCGTCACGTCGATGACGTTAGCGGTGGTGTCCACGAGCGTGGGCATGGATCCGTCCTCCGGGGTCATGCCGCCTGCCGGCGGGCGAAGAAGGCGGTCACCAGGCGGGCCAGGATGGTGAACACGAACACGATGACGATCAGAGTGAGCGCCGCGCCCCAGGCGCGATCCTGTTGTGCAGTGAACGGCTGCGTCGCGTTGTAGAAGATCTGGACGGACAGCGCGGTGTTGGGTCCCTTGAACAAGCTCGTGTTCGTCTCGTTGACGATGCCGATGGTAAAGAGCAGCGGAGCGGTTTCACCCGCAGCGTGGGCAACCGCGAGCAGGGCACCGCTGACGATCCCGGCTGCGGCGCTCGGCAGGACGACGGTCCGAATGGTCCGCGACCGACGGCTCCCCAGCGCGTAGCTGCCTTCGCGCAACTCGTTGGGCACGAGGGAGAGCATCTGGTCGGTCGTCCGGATGACGATCGGCAGCATCAGACACGCAAGTGCGAGGGCACCCGCGAAGCCCGTGCGTTCGCCCGTATTCAGCACGACCAGCGTGTAGATGAACAGACCCATCACAATCGACGGAACGCCGGTCATGACCTCGGAGAGAAAGCGCACGAGACGGGCAAACACGCTCTTTCCCCCGTACTCGTTCAGGTAGATGCCACCGAGGACGCCGAGTGGTATTGCCATCAACGCCGCGGCTCCCGTGATCACGAACGTGCCGGCGACGGCCGGTCCCATACCACCACCGGGCAGGCGCGGGACGAATGGAATGTCCTCTGTGAGGAAGGACCAGCTGATCTCCTTCGCCCCCCGCTGGACCACATAGACCACGATGAAGACGAGAGGTACCAGCGCGATCAGGAAGGCGAGCGAGATCACGATGGTTCCCAAGACGTTCTTGACTCGTCGCACGCGTGACCCGGGTCGCGGCGAGAGTTGGAACCCCGAAGGTCCGGACGGCGCGATCGTCGTCACAACGCCGCCCCGGTCCGCTTGTCGTAACGACTGACAATGCCGCGCGCGAGCACTCCGACGAGGAGAGTCAGCACGAACAAGACGACGCCCATGCCAATGAGTGCGGCGCGGTACTCGCCGGTCGCCTCACCGAATTGGTTGGCAATGATGCTGGCGAGCGTGTCGCCCGGCCCGAAGAGGTGCGGGCTGATGACCTGTGCGCTGCCGATGAGCAGCGCGACGGCGATGGTCTCCCCGATTGCCCTACCGAGGCCGATCATGACCGCCGACGTCACACCGCCGCGGCTGTGGGGAAAGATGGAGCCACGGATCATCTCCCACCGTGTCGCCCCGAGCCCGTAGGCCGCCTCCTTCAAAGGCTCGGGAGTCGTTGCGAACACCTCGCGGGTGAGAGACGTGACGATCGGCGTGATCATGATCGCCACGATGATCCCGGCAGTCATGAAGCTGAGGCCGGTCGGGCTGGGGTCTGCGGTGAGCGACTTGACGAGCGGGATGCCGGACGTCGCCGACGAGATGCTGCTGTAGAGGTCTGCGAGTGGCTGCCGCAGCACGAACAGCGCCCACAATCCGTAGACGACCGATGGGATTGCAGCGAGGAGGTCGATCGTGTAGATGACGGGTTTGCGGAGCCAGTTGGGTGCGATCTCGTTGACGAAGAGCGCGATCCCGATGCTCACTGGAACTGCCAGGACAAGTGCGATGATCCCGACAAGGAAGGTGCCATAGATCATCGCTCCCGCACCGAACTGGTGCTTGGCGGGATCCCAGTTGTCCTCGAAGATGCCGAGGCCCTCGGCTTTGAACCACGGCCACGCGTTCTTGGTGGTCGTGTATGCAATCAACGCGAGGATCGCCAGTACGAGCAACCCGCTCGCGAACGCGATCCACCGGAACAACCGGTCGACGAAGATCCCAGGCGGGCGCGGCCCGGTGCCGAGTCCCTTCGGTGCCGGTGCCGGGCTCTCGTTCTCTCGGGGCGGGGCGATCGCAGCCATGTGTTGGTCCCGGACTCTACGTGAGGTGGGGGTCAACGAGCGGGGGCACGGGACGGGCAGGGGGCTACCCGTCCCGTGCTCGCCTCGCCCGCCGTCACGACGCTGGGACGGTCAGCTTGTTCACCTGCGCCTTCGCTTGCTTGAGCATGCCCGCCGGAAGGCGTGCGTAGTCGACCGAATTGGCGAGCTTCTGCCCGTCGGCGTAGATGAACTGGAGGAACGCCTTGAGCGCCGCACCCTTGTTGGCATCGCTCTGGTCTTGATAGGCGATGATCCACGTTGGTGAGGTGATCGGGTAGGCCCTCGGACCTGAAGCGTTGATCGGGTCGAAGGTCAGGTCCGGGTTCACCGTCGTACCGTTCACAGCCTCCTGGGCTCCGGCGAGGTTCGGCACGATGTACTTGCCGGACGAGTTCTTGACCGCAGCAAACGTCAAGCTGGACGCCTTTGCATCGGAGAAGTCGACGTAGCCAATCGCACCATCCGTCGTCTTCACCAGGTTTGCGACACCGCTGTTCCCGCTGCCACCCTGCGTTCCGGCAGGCCACTGAACAGTCGCTGCTGATCCGAGCGTCCAGTCATTGGGCGCAGCCTTGGTCAACCACTCCGTGAAGTTCTGCGTCGTTCCGGAGCCATCGGTGCGGTGCACGACGGTGATCTTCGTGCTCGGCAACTTCAGCTTCGGATTGTCGGACGCAATCGCCGGATCATCCCACGTGGTGATCGCGGTCGAGAAGATCTTTGCCGCCGTCTCGGGCGACAGCTTGAGACCCTTCACGCCCGAGAGGTTGTACGACACCGTGATGGGCGCAGTCACGGTGGGGAAGTAGAAGAACGGATCCGTCGGTGCGGTGCCGGCCGCGTAGATGGCATCGGTCCCGGCCCAGTCCACCACCTTGTTCTTGAAGTCGGTGCGACCCTGCCCGGAGCCGTTGCCCTGATAGTTGATGGTGACCGACTTCTGAATCGGCTTGAACGCGCCGATCACAACCTGGTTGAACGCGAGCTGGAACGTCGAGCCGTCCGCATTGAGCGTGGCCGACGAGAGCTGCTTGGCCGACGGTGCGGCCGCGGAGGCGCCGGTGCCGATCAACAAGATCGGCAGCGCCAGCGCTGCGAGCACGAGGCCGCAGCGACGAACGAACGAGCGTCGCATCAGGGTGTTCCCTCCTGGAACGGTGAATGGATCGGTGACTCGGCGCGGATCGTAAGGAGACGGCGTAGCCGCGCCGTGGCCGCGTGGTGGCGCGCAGGTGAACAGCGGGGAAACAGTGGGCGTGGTGGCTGCGCGCATCGCGTGGCCCCCTCCATGATCGCAACGTGGTCTCCTCGGAGGTCGTCCCCGTCCGTTCCGATCCCCGTGTCGTCACGCGGGTCGACGACGTGCGGGTCGACATCGTGCGGCTCGCCTCGCTGACCCTCGACGCGATCGCGTCGGGCACCGAGGCGCTCATCGACGGCGACCTGGAGGGCGCCGACCGGGTCGTCGCCGACGACGACGCGATCGACTCCCTGCGGCACGCGGTCGAGGACGAGTGCCTGCGCATCTTCGAGTTGTCCGGCATCGCCCTCCCCGACCTGCGTTTCGTCGGCGTGGCCCTACGGGTCGCCCACGAGCTCGAGCGCAGCGCCGACCTCATGGTCAACGTGGCCAAGACGACCTGGCGCCTGTTCCCCCGTCGCCTCGACACCACCGCGACGTCGCTCGTCCACCGGCTCGGTCGCCAGGTGGGCGTGCAGCTGCGGGTGGCGGTCAACGCCTTCGCGGACCGTGACCCGTCGTGGGCAGCCGCCCTCTCCGACATGGACGACACCACCGACGAGCTGGAGAAACGTCTGTTCCGCCACGTGCTCGAGGTCGACGGCGGCACCGCGCCCGACGACGGAACGGTGAACGACGCGGTGCAGCTCGCCCTCGTCGCGCGTCACTACGAGCGCATCGGCGACCACGCGGTCACCATCGCCGAGCAGGTGCACTTCGTCGTGACCGGCGAACGCACCCGTGGGCGGCGGATCCGGAAATGACCCGCTCGCCCGCATCGGCCCGGCGCCTGCGACCTGCCGGAGAGCGTGGGGCCGGGACGGGGGGAGTTCCCGGCCCCGCACTCTCCGTTCCAGCTCTCCCCGGCCACGCACTCCCAACCGTGGAGAACCACATCCCGGAACAACTCGCGGAGGGGGGATCCCCGAGCCGTTCCCGGTTGACCATCACCGTACGGGCGTGCCGTTTCCAACCCGTTGCCCGATCGTGGCGGGAAAGTAAACGAGCAATGAAGGTTGACCCCGTCCTAGGGTGCAGACAGGACGCACCCGCCCCTCGCACGGCAAGATCGGCGGTGACAGGTCGTGCGCCGACCGCCGCTCCGCATCCGCCCTCAGCGCAATTGGAGGCGTTGTGACCACCACCCCCATCCCCGAGAGCGCGCCGGACGAGGCGCGCAAGTCCTTCCACGAGAGCCTCGACGAGCTGCGCGTCGACGTCATCCGTCTCGCGGCGCTCACCACCGAGGCGATCGCCGGCGGCACGCAAGCACTCCTCGACAGCGACCTCAACGCCGCCGAACGCGTCATCGAAGCGGACGACGTGATCGACGAGCTCACGCACACGATCGAGGACCGTACGTTCCTGCTGCTCGCGCGTCAGCAGCCGCTGGCGACCGATCTCCGGTTCCTCGTGACGGTGATGCGTGTCGCCCACGAGCTCGAGCGCAGCGCCGACCTCATGGTCAACGTGGCGAAGACGACGCGTCGGTTGTACCCCCACCAGCTCGATCCGAAGCTGCGCGGGATCATCGACCGCATGGGTACGCAGGCGAGCAACCAGACGCGCGTCGCCATCGACGCGTTCGCCGACGCCGACCCGTCGTGGGCGGCCGCGCTCGCCGACATGGACGACGCGATGGACGAGCTCACCAAGAGCCTGTTCCGGCACATCCTCGCCGGTGACCGCAGCGACGAGGGTACCGTCCTGCTGGCCGTGCAGATGGCGCTGGTCGGCCGGCACTACGAGCGCATCGCCGACCACGCGGTCACGATCGCCGAGCGGGTGGGCTTCATGGTGACGGGTGAGCACCCGTCACCCGAGGTCGAGGTCGACCTCTAGTCCGGCGTGGCTAGCCCTCTTCGTCGTAGCCGAGGTCCCATTCCAGGATGAGGTGCTCACGCTCGGCGTCGCGCGCGACCCGCTCCCGGTTGCGGCGGAACTGCGGGTCGTGCGGAGGGAGGAGCTGGAGCCGAGCGACTGCCCGCTGCCGGAACTCGTCGATCATGCGACCGTCGCCGAAGACGCCGTGGACCTCCCAGTGGGGCGCGACCGGGCCGAGATAGACGACCTTGACATGACCCTGCGGCGGTACCTGTTCGAGCTCTTCGGACTCCGTGGACATGCAGATCAGCGTAGCGGTTGCCGGGTTCGATCCAGCAGGCCGGTCAGGAGCTGGGCGCTTCACCGAGCGTCGCGGTGACGGTGACCTCGTCGCCGTCGCGCACGACCTTGATCGCCACCTCGTCACCGGGCAGGTGCTGGCGGATCAACCCGCCGAGCGACGCGGCGCTGGTCGCGGACTTGCCGTCGACAGCCACCACGACGTCACCCACCCGGATGCCGGCCTTCGACGCCGGCGAGCCCGAACCGACCGTCTTCACGTACGCGCCCTGGTCGACCGGCACGTCGTGCCCTTCGAGCTTGGCCTCCGAGATGTCCACGGTGCTCACCCCGAGGAAGGCGGGCTGCTTGCCGTCGCGGAGTCGTTCGATGATCGCCTTGGCGTTCGAGATCGGGATCGCGAACCCGACGTTCTGCGCGCTCCCGGGATCGGCGATGGCGGTGTTGATGCCGATCACCCGGCCCTGCGCGTCGACCAGCGGACCGCCCGAATTGCCGGGGTTGATGGCGGCGTCGGTCTGGATGACGTCCTCCAACGCGCTCCCGGAGTCGATCCCCACCTCGCGGTGCAAGCCCGACACGATGCCGCGCGTCACCGTGAGGCCTCCCTGCAGCGCGAGTGCGTTGCCGATGGCGACGACGTCGTCACCCACCTGCACGTCGTCCGAGTCGCCGAGCTCGATGGTCGGCAAGCCCGTGGCGTCGACCTTGATCACCGCGAGATCGCTGGGTGCGTTGCGCCCCAGGATCCGAGCGTCGCGCGTGGTGCCGTCGGAGAACACGGCCTGGATCTGCTGGGCGCCTTCGATCACGTGGTTGTTGGTGACGATCACACCGTCGGACGAGATCACGAACCCGGTGCCGGCGGCGCCCCCGGAGTCGGGCCCGCCGTCGTCGACCAACGCGACGACCGCCGGGACGTCGGCCTTCAGGATCTGCGCGATGTCGCCGGTTCGGGAGATGCGGTCCGACGGGCGCACGATCACCGCGGTGGCGGTCGGCGTGGTGGTGGTGGAGCTGTCGTCGTCGACGGCGAGGTAGACGCCGGACGCGACCAGGGCACCGACGAGCCCACCCACGAGCGCGGCGACGAGGGCGGTGCGCCAGCCCCGACCCTGGACCCGGTCCGGCCGGTCCGGCGGCACCGGCGGCGGAGGCCCGATCGGCGAGGTCGGTGGCGGGACGGGCGCGGCCGGGGCGTCACCCGGGAGGCCCGTCGCCTCGATCGGCGCCGTCACCGGCTCGCCCGGCGTCGTGGGCGCCTCGGCAGGGGTGGCGGACGCTGCGCCCCCCGCGTTTGCCGCGAACGTCGACCAACCGGACAGACGGGGAGCGGCCGACCCTTCCACCGTCCCCTCGTCATGCGGCGATTCGTTGGGGGTCTCGGGCACGGGATCCTCCGCCGGGGTCGGCGTGGTGCGGACGGGGTGGCAGGGAAACGTCGGCCTCGACCACCCCGTTCCGGAACCGAGGGTTTCGGGGACTTGACGGGACGCGGCCTACGATCTCTGTCAGGCTACGGGAACCGGACGCCGATCCGGACCGTTGAACAGGGCGACCGCCTCTCCACCCGAGCACTGGGGTGCACATGGACGACCTGAACCCTCCCCCCGATCACAGCGAACAGGAGTGGATGCTCCGGGCTCGTTGCCGTTCGCTGGCGCCGGGCGAGTTCTTCCCTTCCGACGGCGTGGGCGTCGACAAGGCCCGCCGCATCTGCGCGCAGTGCTCCGTCCAGTCCGAGTGCCTCGACTACGCGCTCACCTACCGCATCGACCACGGCGTCTGGGGCGGCGCGTCGGAACGTGAACGTCGCCGCATCCTCCGCCGGCGCCGCGTCGAGTCCCCGGTCACCATCCGCTAGGACGCTGTTGAACAACTTCGTTGTGGAGTTGTTTGTCGGGTCGTAGGGTCGCGTGTGTAGGCCCGGGTGCCATGACTGACCGAAGTGCCGGTGTTTGAGGGTGTGAGCCGGCCGCCCTGGCAAGCCGGTTGCGGCTTGAGGTGTGGTTCCCTCGTTGTCAGTTCCCGGGCCTGCGTTTACGCGATGGACCAGGTTGGTCCGTCGTGGGTGAGGCCGAGGTTGATGAGTCGACGGAGGTTGATCGCGGCGACGCGAAGCGAGAGGCCGAGCTGGTTGCGTTCGACGCCGCGGTAACGGACCCGCCGGTGTTGGTGAGCGACGAGCCAGGAGATCGAGCGTTCGACCATCGGACGCCAGCGGCGATAGTCGAGCGCGAAGTCACCATCGCGCCAGGCACGGCGTGCCTCGACGAGCTCGGCGTCGTGTTCGCCGATACGAATCGTGCGGCCCCGTTTCGCCGTTGTGCACCGATCGCGCAACGGGCACGGCTGGTTGCAGTGACGTTGGAATACCGCGTTTTTCTTGGCGGTCATGGTGACCGTGTGCCCGGCTGGGCACGTCACCGTGCAAAAGTCGTGTTCGACGATGAAGTCGTCGCGGTGGAACCCACCCGGCACTGCGGGACGCAGTGGGATGGCCTTGATGGCTTGATGATGATTCGCGGCGCGTAACGACGCGCGCGTCTCACCGCCGCCATAGGCGGAATCGGCCAGCACCTGCACGCCTGGTTCCTCGTCGACGAGCAGCGTCACGCCGGTCGGGCCATCGGCGACGTTCGCGGGCGTGATCACGGCGGCGGTGATGAGCCCGGTCTCGGGCTCGACCGCGAGGTGGGCCTTGTAGCCGTCGCGGTATTCGCTGACGCTCTTGTGCATGTGCCGAGCGTCAGGATCGACGGTCGAGATCACACGGTCCGACGCAACGCGCTGCGCGATCCGCCATGTCCCGTCCTCATCGCCAGGTTCGACGTCTTGACCGGCGACCAACGCCAACAGGCCGATCGCGTCGGCTTCCTCACCCGCGAGCGCGACATCCTCGAGCGCGGCGAGAATTGCGAACGCGTCGTTCACCAACCCGGTGACCAGCGCGTCTTTGGCGATCGGGTCGTCCCACGCGATCGCCGGCTTGCCAGCATGGTCATAGTCATGCGCCCCGACCGGCACCGCCGCCGCGGCCGGGATGACCCGTCGGATGCGCCGGATCGCCGAGATCAACTGCGTCACCGTGTCCTGGGTCGCGACCGCATCGTCCAGCAACGTCGAATCCAACGCCCGGCGCGTCTTGCCCTGGAGCACACCGGTCTCCGCCACCACCGCCCGTACTGCGTCGAAGATCCGCTCTGGCTGACCACTGCCGCGTAGCCGTGCCCGCCAATACGTCAGCACCGAATAGTCGAAACCGGCGTCGTCCAACGCCACGCCGGCCGCCACCTTCCAAGAGATCCGATCGCGCAGCGCCTTCGCCGCGTCACGATCCGACAGGCCCTCCAGCGCCTGCAACACCATCACCGTGGCCACCACATCCGCCGGCATCGACGGTCGGCCCCGCCCCGACGGAAACAAATCCGCGAACATCTCGTCCGGGAACAACTCACCACGATGGTCCGCCAGGAACGCCTCGACACTGCCCTCCGGCACCAGCTGGCGGCACAACGCCGCCGCATCAAGCAGTTCCCGATTCGGATCCCTCGACCCCTGCATAACCCCAGTGTGAGCGAACCACATCAAGATCGCGAGCACCACTCGCCTATTTGATCAACAGCGTCCTAGTCCGCACCCAACCTCCGGGTTGTCACGCCCGATCACTACGCGTCCGGCCCCGCGCCCAGCACGCTCGCCACGAGCTCGCGGCGGCTCCCGACGCCGAACTTCGCGAACACGGCCTTGAGGTGGTCCTGCACCGTGTACCGCGAGATCCGCAGCTCGTCCACGATCTGCCGCGTCGAGTACCCGCGCAGCACCAGCTCCGCGACCGACTGCTCACGCGCGGTGAGCTCGAAGGCGGCGAGGATCAACGACATCAGCTCGCGGCCGTCGGCCTGCTGGATGACGACGGCGACCTGCTGACCACCGTCGCCGTCGCGCAGGACCGTTGCCTCCACGACGAGCCAGCGACCATCGCGGGAGCGGAACCGAGCGCGCGCGGTGTCCGATCCCCCGTCGTGCAGGGCGCGCCGGGCGACCGCTTCGAGCAGGATCGGCGCCCGCGTGGAACCGCCGCGAGCGAGTGCTCCGAGGTCGGCGAGGAGCCGCTCGCTGACCGCGTTCGCGCTCACGATGGTGTACGACTCCGCGTCGAGCACGACCAGACCCACCGTGGCGGCGAGATCCTGGTGGATCGATGGTCCCAGGACGACGCCCCGGCGCAGACCGGCCGCGATGTGAGGCGCGACCGACGCGACCAGTGCGACCTCCGTGTCCGAGAAACCGGCCGCCGCGGCCTCGCGGTGGAGACACAACACTCCCCACGTGGAGGCTCCGCAACGCAGCGCGACCCGGAGCTCGTCCCCGAGGCCGAGCGGCGCCAGGATCTCCCGTCCACGAGCGCTGCGGGTTCGATCGTGCCCGGTCGCGTCGTCGAGCGAGCGCGCGGCGGCATCGGCCGCCGCGAGCTGGGTGAACTTGTTGACGTCGGACTGGGCGAACTCGTTGGCCAGGAAGAGCGACGCCGCGGCGACCAGTGGCTCCTCGCTGGTCGCCGAGGTGAAGAGCAACGTCGCCGGTCGACCGTGGCCATGAACGCGGCGTCGATGCTCATCAGGCCGCGCAGGCGACTGACCACCTCGTCCTGGAGCTGCTCGGGTCCGAGCCCCGCATGACAGCGGCGGATCAAGGCCTCGGTGCGCCGGCGGGTCGTGGCGCGGTCCACCCGGCGAGCGTACGTCCGGCCGTGCCTTCGTCGCTCCCAACTTGTTGGGATGGGATCGCACACCGCGATGGGCGACGGTGGGGCGGTCACGCGCACGCCGAGGGAGGTTCCCATGGACACCCGCATCGACCCCGTCGCCGATCACGTCTACCGCATCTCGACCTTCTCGCCGGAAGGACCCGCCCGGGGGCATCACGTTCAACCAGTTCCTCGTGGTCGACGAGCAACCCCTGCTCGTGCACACCGGGACGCCCGCACTCTTCCCGCAGGTGCGTGACGCGGTGGCGACGGTCGTCGACCCCGCGTCGATCGCGTGGATCACCTCGACCCATGCCTCCCGTCCGGACGAGTACGGCGCCCTCGACGACTGGCTCGGCGAGGCACCGGGGGCACAGGTGGCGCACGGGCACGTCGGCTGCTTCGTCTGCCTCTTCGACGTGGCCGCACGACCGCCGCGTCAGCTCGGCGACGGCGAGACGCTCTCGCTGGGCAGCGGTGAGGTGCAATGGTTCGACACGCCCCACGTCCCCGGGCCCTGGGAGGCAGGGGTGCTGTTCGAGCCGGGCACTCACACGCTCTTCTGTGGCGACCTCTTCGCCCGCGGCGGCCGCAGCGCGGTCACGAGCTCCGACGACGTCGTCGGCCCGGCCATCGCCCACGACCAGGCCATGCGCGGGACCGCGTACACGCCCGACACCGGCCGCACGCTCCGGCGCCTCGCGGCGCTCGCCCCGGCTCGGCTCGCGTTGATGCACGGACCGACGTACGTGGGCGACGGGGCCACTGCGCTCGAGCGCTTGGCGGACTACTACGACGCCGCCCTCGCGGCATCGCTCGACGTCGCGCCGGTCGCGGGGTGAGGGTCGACTAACCGGTCGCGTGCGTGTTGATGTTGTCGGCATCCCGGACGTCGGTAGTCGTCTCCGTCGGCGGGACCGCGCTCGTACGCGCGGGCTGCGCGCTCTCGTTCGTCACATCGGAGACGGTCGCAGGGTCGAGTTCGGCCGGGACCGGCTCGCGTTCCATCGGTGGGGCTTCCTGAGGCTGCACTCTGCGCGTCGACAAGAGCGACGGGAGAACTGCGGCGAGGACAAGCAGGGCACCGACCCCGACGAACACCCAGCCGCTGTCGTGATCGGCAGCGGTCCAGCGGTGCACCCGGCCCGACCACGAGTCGCTCAACACGATCACCCCGAACGCAAACGACGCCGCACCCGCCAGCGCGATCAGGAAGGTACCGAACCTTCCCAGCGCGGCCGCGACGAGCAATACGACCCCGAACGCGATCTCACCGAGGGCCAGCGTCGGGGTATGTGGCAAACCGAGCACGTCCTTCGTCGGCGTGAAGATGTGATCGGTATTGATGCCGGTCTTGACCAACGCCCACACGCCCAGCGCAATAGCGCAGACCCCGACGACCGCGGCGATGATGTTCGCGGGCCGCTTCGCTCGGCGGTTCCGACGCGTCGTGACGGTGGTGTCGCGTCGTTTCTGACCCAGCAACATGAGCCCTCCGTTCCGATGATCCCGTCGGCTTCCGCTCAACCTGGCGTTCCTGTACCCGGAGGGAGGAATATTCAGACCTGCGTCTTCGAGTTGCTCCTGCTGCGATCCCGGCGCCCGGTCGGCGATGTACGCGATCGACGGCGACGGTGATCGGTTGTACTGCGAACGGATCGCAAAACGGCTGAGTCCAGTTGCTCGCGTGGAAGGGCCTAGTGGTCAGACCAACGCCGCTCGGCTCTCAGACCGCGGCGCGGAGTGCGAACAGCAGATCGAGAAGCTGCTCGGCCTGTGCAGACAACGCGATGAACCCGATGCCGACATGAACGCTGCCCCCAGGCATCCGTGCGACGTGTCGAACCTCACCACGAAGCTGAACCGGGTCCGCGCTGGAAACTGACGCGAGTTCCAGCAGCACAGATCCCTTGACTCGTTCGTGCGCTTCGACCCCAAGAGGCTCCACCGTCACGCGCGAGCCCACCACATCGATGACACGGCAGTCCTGCCACCGGTCCGCTCCGTCGAATCGATATCTGCCCGCCCAGTCCATCACTGGGAGCGGATCTCGACGCCTTCTCATGATCTCCACGCCGTGTCGCCCCCCGTTGCCTCGCCCGGCCGGTCCCTCCTCGGTTTCGGCAGGTTCAGCCATGCCCCTTGAGCCTTCAGCGGTCCTGGGCGCACATACGCGAGCCGGCGAGCACGAGGGCGTTCGTTGTCGTTGAGCGCGGGGACTACTTCCTTTCCCCCACGGGCAATCGTGTCCCTGCGATCCGCAAAGACGAAGCCCCAGGTCCGATGCAGACCTGGGGCTCCTTCGTTGACCGTTTTGGCCAGCGTGACTCGGTAGGCGGCTCAGTAGTAGTGCCGTCTCCCTCCGACACCATTGCCGACCGCTCCTGCGATCCAGAGAATGACGCCAACCGCAAGGAGCACGAGGCCGATGATCCAGAGCACCGGAACGGAGAGAAGAAGCCCGAGTAGCGCAAGTATCAGGCCCAGGATGATCATTTCTCAATCCCCCTTCAGGAAGCAGGCTGTGCCCCTACCCGACGCCGTCGTGGTTCAATCACGCGGTCGGGTAGTACTCGATCCGTAGTCCGGCGCATCCTTGATCTGCTCGCTCAGCAGCGGTTGCGGCACTGGGCGCGCTCGGTGAGCTCGCCGAGTTCCGGTTGCACGCCGAACGACAAGTTCTGCGTCTCGTTCGAGGAGGCGGATCTCACTCGATGCCGAAGCTGTTGACCTTCTCAGGAGAGAGACGGATCAAGGCGTCTCCGAATCCGGGGCCCAAGTCGGCGCCGCCAGTCGCGACTGCCTCCGCACGTCCGCGAATCTCGAGCATGCGCGGACTCCATGGATCAGTAGATAGCAAGTCGTCGACGACGATCGCTGCCCATGCATTGGCCTGGACGTCTCGGTACTTCTTCGTCGTCGCGACGTGAAGCCCACCGATGTCGACGGTGCCGAGGTCGCGGTTGTAGCGAAACGAGGTCGGGACGACGTGGGGCTTGCCGTCGGCGCCCGCGGTCGCGATGCGGCCCAGTCGCTGGCTCGAGAGGTAGTCGATCTGCGCGGCAGTCAGTTCAATCATCTGCTCGTTGCTCTCGTCGCGGAGGCACTGTCAACGCGCCATACTGCCTGCTCTCGCGCACATACGTGTGCCCATCGGTAGATAGGGCGGCGCCTTGATGCGCCGACGGACTTCGGGCTCAGACTGCAGTCGCGGCCATGGTCGGTGCGGGAACACCCGAGTGCGAAACGCGAGTCTCGAGACGGCAAAACAGAACTGAGGTCAGTTCCAGCCGAACGGACCGAGCACGAAGTCGACCACCGACTCCACGGTGCTCCGGTCGGCGGCGGCGAGATCGTCGACCATGTTGGCCACGATGTCGCTCGGCGCATCGGAGACGCACGTGTAGACGACGCCACCGCGCTCCCAGACCAGGACGTCGCCACTCGGCTCCCGGTACTGGCGACTGCGCGTGTCGGCGACGCGCGTGTCGCTCCCGCCGCTCGGCAACGCACCCCAGTCGAGCTCGCCCTTCTGCTCGAAGACCGACGCGGTGAAGAGCCCATCGCTGTAGAAGAACAGGACGCCGTCGGGGTGGCGCGAGCGTGTGATCAGCTCGTAGCCGTCGACTGACCGCGGCGCGTGGTAGCCGTCGGGGACGGAGGTGAGCTTCTCGGCGGTGCCGCTGTGCACGCCCTTCGGGGCGGTGACGGTGGCGACCGGCGCGCCGACGTCGACGGTCTCGAAGCGCACCGCACGCTGCGCGTGGCCGTGGGGTCCGAGGACCTCGCGCCCGAGCACCAGCCCGGTGTCGTCGTCCACGTACAGCCGCTGGGCCGGCGTGCCGTCGGCGCGGGACGCGACCACGACCGTCGCCGGGCGCCCGGCCACGGTGGCGGGGGCCCCGATGGCGAGGTCCCAGTGCCGGGTCGGGTCGGGCAGCGCACCGGCCGCAGGCTCGATGAGGGCGCCGGTCCATCCCAGGCGTTCGTGGAGGTAGGTACGGCGTCCGTCGTCGACCACCGCGGCGCCGTCCGGGGCGAGGATCTCGACCGCACCGTCCGCGTCGCGCACCTGCACCTGCTCGTGGCGCGGCCCGGAGGCAGTTGCCCACGAGATGACCGCGGTGCCGGAGAAGTCGTACCGGTCGGCGGCGTCGCGGGCTTGCCGGACGAGGCGCGCCGCGTGCCGTGCGTCAGCGGTGTCGCCGCCGGACGCGCTTCCCGCCGCGATCGGCCACGCGACCGCGACGAGCGCGGCGCAGAGCGCGACGACCGCGGGTCGACGACCCAGCGTCATCGGCGGAACCCGGCGAGCGGGCCGACCGGCGCCAGCACGGTGACGGGGTCCCCGGCATCGGACCCCTGCGCTCCGTGCTGCGCCACCACCGCGGTGACGTCGGGGGTGACCGAGCTGCGGTGCGGTACCGCGATGACCGCCACGACACCGACCACGATCGCGGCCGCGGCCGCGATCCACGAGGTGCGGCGCCGGGATCGCCGCGCAGGGAGCGGAATCGGCGCGGTCGGCGGCGCGTCGGTGCCCTGGACGGAGGCATCGTCCGCCGCGCCGACGGTGGCGAGCACCTGGTCCCAGAACCCCGCGGGCGCCTGGAGGCTCGGGAGCCCTCGTACCGCTTCACGCGCCGCCCCTACCTCGGCCAGCTCGGCCCGCCACTCCGGCGACGCGGCCAAGCGCGCCTCGACCGCGTCGCGCGTCGACGCGTCCAGCTCGTCGTCGAGGTAGGCCGAGAGCATCTCCGGGACCAACTCGCGCGCCTGCTCGCTCATGGTCCGCTCACCCCGTCGGCCAGCAGCGAGGCGCGCAACAAGCGGCGGCCCCGGTGGATGCGCGAGCGGACCGTCCCGATGGGCACGCCGGTCGCCTCGGCGATCTGGTCGTACGACAGGTCGCTGACGTCACAGAGCACCACGGGCACCCGGAAGTCTTCGGGGAGCTCGCCCAGGGCGCGCTGCACCTCGTCGGAGAGGCCGGTCGGGATCTCGTCGGCCGCGGGCGCCGGCGGCAGCACGCGACCGGGATCGTCGGGGAGCGCGTCCGTGGGGCGCCGCTTCCGGCGCCGGACCTCGTCGAGGAACACGTTCGTCACGATCCGCGCCAACCAGCCTTCCAGCGATCCGGGTTCGTAACGCTCGAGCCCCTTCCGGACTCGGATCAGCGCTTCCTGGACCAGATCCTGTGCGTCGTCGTCGTTGCCGGCCAGCCGATAGGCCACGTTGTAGAGGAAGCGCCCGTGGTCGCGCGCGACCTCTTCCCACGTGGGGACCCGGTCAGCCATGGACAAGAACGACGGGAGGGGCCGGGACGGTTCCCGGGCTCCGAGGGCCGCCGGGATGCCGACCGGGCGCGGTCAGGCGCTCTTGGTCTCGCCGTCGTCCTCGTGCTCGCCGTCGACGCCCTTCTTGAACTCCTTGCTGGCCTGGCCGAGCGACCGGGCGAGCTTGGGGAGTCGCGTGCTTCCGAACAGCAGGAGGACGACGGCCAGGATGATGAGGAGCTCGGTAGCGCCGAGGTTCATGGGGAAGACCCTTCGAAGGGGACCCTGACAGGATACCGCCGCCGGAGGCCATGGCTATCGCCGTAGCGCCTCGGCCAGCATTTCCACGTCGTCGACCGCGGTGACCGCGAACGGCACCGCTCCGAACCCTGCGATCAGGGTCTCGATCCCGAGGTCCTCCCAGCCGGCCACCTGCTCCCGCACCTGGTCGACGGTGCCCACCAGGCGTCCCTCGCTCCACTGCTCGAGGGACATTCCGCCGAGCACGCCGGGAAGCGTGGACTCCTGCAGACGTGCGAACCGCCGCGCGAGGTCGCGCTCGTCCTCGCCGCACAATGCGTAGAGGCCGAGCGACCGTCGCACCGACGCCGGGTCGCGACCCACCGCGTCGCACGCGCGCGCCAGCACCTCGAGCCGCTCGCGGTACGCGTCCGGTGTCCACACCCAGCACGTGTTCCACCCGTCGGCCAGCTCGGCGACGAGCCGGAGCAAACGATCTCCCTTGCCACCGAGGACGATCGGCGGCGTCGGCCGCTGGTGCGCGGGGGGCTGATTGTGCGCGTCGTACGCCCGGTGGAAGCGGCCGTCGTACGTGCACGGACCGCCGCCGAGAAGGCCGCGCAAGACTGCGACCGCGTCGCGCAACCGCGCCAGCCGCTCGCCGGGTGACGGCATCGCCATCCCGATCGCGTCGTACTCGGGCTCGTACCACCCCGCGCCGACGCCCACGTCGAGGCGACCGTCGCAGACGCGGTCGAGGCCGGCCAACGACTTCGCCAGCACCGACGCCGGCCGCAACGCCTCGCACAACACGAGCGTCCCCAACCGCACGCGGGGCACCTGCGATGCGAGCGCGGCCAAGAGCACGATGGGGTCGAACACGCCGTAGCGATCGGGTGGCCCGCCGTACTTCGCGACGTCGAGGAACAGGTGGTCCGACACCCAGAGCGAGTCGTACCCGGCCGACTCGGCGGCACGCGCGTACGCGACCACGCTCGACCACTGCAGCGGCGACTCGCCCGCGATCGAGTAGTCGTACTGCGGGAGCGCCAGTCCGAGCCGCACCGGCGGCACTCTACCGGGGCGGTTCCGTCTCAGCGCCGTACCCTGCAGCGGTGCTGGAGTGCGTGCCCAACGTCTCGGAGGGACGCGACGACGCGCGGCTCGACACGCTCTCCGCCGCGTGCGGCCCGGCCCTGCTCGATCGCCACGTCGACCGCGACCACCACCGGGCGGTGTTCACCCTGGCCGGTCCGGAAGCCGAGGCCGCGGCGCGCGCGCTCGCGCGCGGTCGCGTCGCAGGTCGATCTCCGCACGCATGCCGGCGTGCATCCGCGTCTCGGCGCGCTCGACGTGGTGCCGTTCGTGGCCCTCGGCGACGAAGCGCCTGCCCGAGCGGTGGCGGCGGCGCGGGAGTTCGCCGCGTGGGTTGCCGACGCGCTCGACGTCCCGGTGTTCCTGTACGACGCCGCCGACCCGGAGGCGCGCACGCTGCCGGACGCGCGCCGTGACGCGTTCGTCCGCCGAGCGCCCGACGCCGGCCCCGCCGCACCACATCCCGCGCTCGGTGCGGTCGCGGTGGGCGCGCGGCCGCCGCTCGTGGCGGTGAACTGCGAGCTCGCGTTCGACGACGTGGTGCTCGCACGGCGCATCGCCGCCGCGGTGCGCGAGCGTGACGACGGGTTGCCGGGCGTGCGGGCGCTGGGTCTGCATCTCGACCGCGCCGGGCGGGCGCAGGTGTCGATGAACCTGGTCGCCCTCGACCGCACGGGTGTGGAGCAGGCGTGCACCGCGGTGCGCGACCGGCGCGCGCGCGGCCGGCAACGACGTGGCGCGCGTCGAACTGGTGGGCCTGCTCCCCGCCGCCGAGCTCGCCCGCTGCGACCCGGGGTTCCTCGCCTGGGCCGGCCTGGGCCCCGATCAGACCATCGAGGCCCGGCTGGCGTGATCCGCGGTCAGGCCCCCAGTGCGGTGCGGCGCTCCAGCGCCCGCTGACGCCGTACCCGGCGGCGCTCCCGCTCCGACAGCCCGCCCCAGATGCCGAACTTCTCGCCGTGCGCGAGCGCGTACTCCAGGCAGTCGACCCGGACCTCGCAGCTCCGGCACACCGCCTTCGCCTCCCGGGTGGACGCACCACGCTCCGGGAAGAAGAGGTCGGGATCGACCCCCAGGCAGTTGGCCTCCTCCTGCCACCGGCGCTCGCCGTTGCCGACGAAGCGCTGCGTCGCCACCAGGGCGGCGAGGCTGTTCGTGAGGGGGCTCATGGTCAGGGGTTCGGGCATCGGCGTGCTCCCTTGCCAAGCAGACGCTGTGGACGCCGGAAATGACGCCTCTGGAATTACAGTGGTGTTACTATGCTCGGTCGTGGACCCGAGCGCAAGGGGTTTCTTCTTCGCGTCGGGATCGGCGGACGCCCGAGCCCAGCCCGGCGTCCGGGCCCTGGGGCCCTGCAGCGCCACCGTCCGGGAACCTACGCTGCGCCTCGTGGGACCCCACCTCGCCGTCGTGCTCGGCGACATCGTGACCGAACACGTCCATGCCGTCGTGAATGCCGCGAACCCGTCCCTTCTCGGCGGCGGCGGCGTCGACGGCGCCATCCACCGGGCCGCCGGGTCGGGCCTGCTCGAGGCGTGCCGGGACCTCGGGGGCTGCGCATTCGGCGATGCCAAGGCCACCCCCGCGTTCGACCTCCCGGCCCGGTTCGTGATCCACACCGTCGGGCCGATCTGGCGGGGAGGCCGGGCCGGAGAGGCCCGCCTCCTCCAGAACTGCTACCGGCGCTGCCTCGAGGTCGCCGACGAGATCGGTGCCGAGAGCGTGGCGTTCCCGGCCATCAGCACCGGCGCCTACGGCTACCCGGTCCCCGAGGCCACGCGGATCGCGGTCGAGACGGTCCGCGCCACGCTCAGCGGCGTGCACTCGATCCGGTTCGTCTGCTTCGACCCCGCCGTCCACGAGGAGTACCTGCGCGAGCTCGCGACCCCGTAGCCGGCTACGACGCCAGCGGCACCGGCCGGGGCGGCTCGGGACCGACGTAGCGCGCGCTCGGCCGGATGATCGCGGTCTCGGTCGACTGCTCCAGGATCTGCGCGGACCAGCCGACGGTGCGGCTGGCGGCGAACGTCGGCGTGAACAGCTGCCGCGGGATGCCGCACTGCTCCATCACCACGCCGGCGTAGAACTCGACGTTGGTGTGCAGCTCCCGGCCGGGCTTCAGCTCGGCGAGGACACGTTCGACGGTCGCCTCCACCTGCACCGCGAAGTCGACGCGGGGCCCGCCGAGGGAACGGGCGATGTCGCGCAGCATCACCGAGCGCGGATCGGCCGTGCGGTACACCGCGTGGCCGAAGCCCATGATGCGCTCGCCACCGGCGACCGCACGCCGCACCCACGCCTCCGTGTTCTCGGGCGTGCCGATCGCGTCGAGGGTGTCGAGCGCGCGACTGGGCGCGCCGCCGTGCAGCGGTCCGGAGAGCGCACCCAGCGCGGCGACGACCGCGGCACCCACGTCGGCACCGGTCGACGTCACCACGCGCGCGGTGAACGTCGACGCGTTGAACCCGTGGTCGATGGCGAGGATGAGGTACTGCTCGATGGCCCGGGCCCGAGCCGGGTCGGACACCTCGCCGTCGATCATGTACAGGTAGTTCGCGGCCGAGCCCAGGTCGTCGCGCGGCGCGATGGGCGACGCGCCGATCGACGCCCGGTACAGGGCGGCGACGAGCACCGGCGTCACCGCGCAGAGCCGCATCGCGTTGGTCCGGATCGTCTCCGGATCGGCGTCGTACGTCGGCGGCATCGCTTCGACCGCCGCGAGGTGCGAGAGCGCGGTGCGCAGCGCCGCGAGCGGCGGTGTGTCCGCGCCCACCATCGCCGGGAGCAGGTCGAGCACCGCGGCGGGCAGGTGCCGCGCCGCCGCGATGCGGGCGGTGTACTCGTCGCGGCGGGCGAGCGAGGGCAGGTCACCCTCGAAGAGCAGGTACCACACGTCCTCGAACGTGCGCTTGGCCGCCAGCTCCGGGGCCGAGTACTGGCGGTAGTGGTAGAAGCCCTCGAGCCCGCGGACGTCACCCAGCGCGGTGTCCGCCACGATCACACCCTTGAGGCCGCGGGGGGTTGCGGCGTCGGTCATGGTCATCGTTGCCATCTCCTTGTCGTTCGGTCGTCCCGAGCATCCGGCGCGATCACCCCCTTGTCAACGTTGATCAACTGTCAATATGATCGGGAGGTGCCCGACGATCGTTGGCTGAGCGCGACCGAGGCGACCGCCCGCCTCGGCGTGAAGCCGCAGACCCTGTACGCCTACGTCAGCCGGGGGCTGATCCGTCGGGAACGCCCGGCGGGGAGCCGCACCAGCCGGTACGCACGCCGCGACGTCGAGCGCCTCGCCGGGCACGGCCGGGCCCGACCGGCCCGGTCCGGTCCGGAGATCGTCGTCGACCAGGCGATCACCGCCCTCGACCCGGCCGGCCACCTCGCCTACCGGGGCTGGGACGCCACCCGGGCCGCGGTCGACGCCCACTACGAGCAGGTCGCGGCATGGCTGTGGGGCACCACCTTCGGCCCGAACGACCACTGGACCGCCGACCTCGCGGGCGCGGCGACGGCCCGCGAGGTGCAGGCGGCGCTCCCGGCGGCGACGCCGCTCCCGGACCGGCTGCGCGTCGCCGTCGCCGCGCTCCGCCCCGGCGATCCGTTGCGCGACGACCGGCGGGTCGCGGCCGTGGCCGCACGCGCGGGCACACTCCTCGCCACCCTCGTCGAGGCACTGCCACCGGTCGACGCGCGCGACGTGCCGTCGTCGACCGGCTCGCTGGCGCGACGACTCTGGACGTGTGTGTCGCCACTCGAACCGATGACGCGTCGCGTTCCGCGCGCTCGACCGCGCGCTCTCGTTGCTCGCCGATCACGAGCTCGCGACGTCGACGTTGGCGGTGCGCGTGGCCGCCTCGGCCTGGGCGGACCCCTACCTGCTGCTCCTCACCGGCCTCGCGACCGCGGGCGGACCGCTGCACGGCGGGGCGTCGGAGTTCGTCCGTGCCCTTCTCCGCGACGCGGTGGCCACCGACGCCGAGACCGCCGTCGGGCGCGCCATGCGCGACGACCAGTACGTGCCCGGGTTCGGTCACGCGGTCTACGAGGGTCCCGATCCCCGAGCGCCGGTGCTGCTCGACGCGGTCGAGGCGAGCCGGCCGCCCCGCGACCTCTGGCGCGCCGCGTCCGGTGTGCTCGACGTGATGACGAGCGCGGGCGGGCCGCACGCCAACGTCGACTTCGCGCTCGGCGTGCTCGCCGAGACCATGCGCATGGTCGACGGTGCCGGCGAAGCGATCTTCGCCATCGCCCGCAGCGCAGGCTGGATCGCGCACGGCCTCGAGGAGTACCAGCACCGGTTGCGCTACCGGATCCGCGCCACCTACACCGGTCCGGAACTGGTGGAAGTTGCGTCGCCGGTACGCGTATGACGCGTCGAAGCGACGCAACGTCGAGGTGGGTCAGCCGGCGCGGCGGTGCTGGCGGCGGTGGTCGAGGAAGTCGACCAGCACGTAGTCGCCGAGGGTGTCGGCGTTGGTGAAGAACGCCCGGCCACCGTTGACCCGCATCATCTGCTCCACGAACGATCGCAGGTAGTAGCTCTCGTCGAGCATGAAGGTGTTGATACGGATCCCCTCACGCGTGCAGCGCATGACCTCTTTGAGGGTCTCCTCGATGGTGACCGGCGATGGCGGGTACTGGAAGTAGGCCTCGCCGCCCTCGATGTGGGCGGTGGGCTCGCCGTCGGTGACCATGATGATCTGCTTGGTGCCGCTCTGGCGGGCCAGTTGCTTGCGGGCCAGCAGCAGCGCGTGCTGCATGTTGGTGCCCCACTCGAAGTCCCAGCTCATCTCGGGCAGCAGCTCGGGCTTCACCTCGCGGGCGACCCGGCCGAACGACACCAGCCCGAAGTAGTCGCGCGGGAACTGGCTCGTGATCAGCGCGTGCAGCGCCATCGCCACCTTCTTGGCGGGCAGGAAGTTGTCGCGCATCGGCATCGAGAGCGACACGTCGAGCAGGAGCACGGTCGACGAACGGGTGAGCATCTCGGTGCGGTCGACCTCGAAGTCGTCGGGTGAGAGCCGCACCGGCGTGCCCGCACCCGCCCGCCAGATGGCGTTCTTCACCGTCTCCTGCACGTTCAGGTGGAACGGGTCGCCGAACTCGTAGGGCTTGTGGTCGTGCGCGTGCTCGTTGCCCACGCCCGTCCGCTCCAGCTCGTGCCGACCGGCCCGGTCCTTCATCAGCTTGCGGTACAGGTCGGAGAGGGCCTTGTTGCCGATGGCGCGGATCGCGCGCGGTGTGAGCTCGAGCCGACCCTCGCGCTGCTCGATGAGCCCGGCGTCCTCCAGCATCTTGGTGAGCTCGCGCAGCCGGTCGAGCGAGCGAGCAGCGTCGTCGCCCAGCAGCTCGCGGGCGCGGTCCAGGTCGACCTCGGCCAGCTCACCGGGCTGGGTCGCGGAGCGCATGAGGTTCTCGAGCGCGTCGAGGTCGCCGAGGGTGTCGAGCAACCCCGGCATCTCACCGAACTGCAGCGGGTCGTTGCCACTGAAGTTCTGCGACCGCTGCCAGGGCAGGTTCGGGAACGCGTTCTGCAGGTTGCGTGAGAGCTGGTCGACCTGCCAGCGCAGGTCCATGTCCTCGAGCAGCGACTCCGAGAGCGCCTGCAGCTGTGCGCGCTGCTCCGGCGTCATCGAATTGAGGAGCTGCTGCATCTGCGCCATCGACTGCGCCATCTGCTCGAGCAGCTCGTCGAGGTTCTGCGGGTTGCCCGGGAAGAAGTCGCCGTAGCGCTCCATGAAGCCCTCGAAATCGGGCTCCTCGCCGCGCTCGCGCTGCTCGAGCATCTGGTTGAGCTCGTTGAGCATGTCCTTCATGCGTTGCATGCGCTCGGGGGTCATGTTCTGCATGCCCTCGGACAGCTGGTTGAAGTAGCTCTGCATCAGCTGCTCGCGCAGCTGGTCCATGAGCTCCTCGAACCGCTCGCGCGCTGCGTCGTCCATGAACTCGTAGTTCTGGAGCGACTGCACGCGGCCGGCGAGGTCGGGGGGCAGCTCCTCCAGCTCCCGGCGCCGCTGCTCGGCGACGTCCTCCACCAGCTCCTGGCGACGCTGGTCGCCCGAGCGGGTGGCCTCCTCGACACGCCGCTCGATGCCCTCGCGCTCCATGTCGACGACCTCGTTGAGCTGCTCGGCGATGTCGTCGTAGACGCCCCCGAGGTCGCGGCTCTCCAGCTCCTGGCGACGGCGCTCCCGCAGCCGCTCCAGCATCTCGCGCAGACCCATGAGCCGCTCGTCGTTGCGGTCGCGGAAGCCCTGCTGCATCATCCGCCGCAGCGCCGCGTTCAGGTCCCCGTGGTAGAGGAGGTCGTCGCTCATCTCGTCGAGCAGCGACTCGGCATCGAGGTCGAACCCGGTCTGGGTGCCATCCCAGCGTGAGTACCGGAAACCCGCTCGACGTGCCATGGGCCCACGGTACCGGTTTCGCGTTCGCGCCGGGCCGGGGACCACAATGCAGGGATGCGCTGGTCCCGGGCCGTCGCCGTCGCCCTGCTGCTCGCCTCCGGGGTCGCCGCCTGCTCCGAGGACTCGTCGTCGTCGCTGCCGACCCCGAGCAAGGCGTTCTGCCAGGCCGCCTACGACTACGACACCAACCTGCCGAAGCTCATCGGCAAGATCGAGAAGCAGACCGATCTCGTGGCGAAGCTCGCCGAGACCGCGCCCAAGGACATCGCCGCCGACGCGCGGGTGTACCTCGACGCGATGAAACGGCGGGCCGCGGGCGACAGGTCGGTGATCGACAACCCGAAGATCGAGCGCGCCGTCGACAACGTGAACCGCCGCGCCTCCGACGGGTGCGAGCTCTTCAAGCAGAACCAGGACGGCACCGGCGGGATCTAGCCGCGACCGCGGTACGCGGCGCGCCCGCCCATGGCGTCCTTGTTGAGGCGCTTCGACAGGTGGAGGCCCTCGAGCACGAACTCGGTCGCCGACGCGACACCCGCGGGGGTCTCGCCGACCTCGAGGTCGGCGAGGGTGGACCGGAGCGCGGGCAGGTCGCTGAGCAACTTGGCGTACTCCGACGACGCGATGTCCTCCCCGGTGTGCACCACCAAGCCGTTCTCGAACGCGCCGACCACGTCGGTGAGCTTCTCCGGCCGCGTACGAGCCCGGAAGGTCTCGAGGATCGACGCCTTGACGATGCGGTCGAGCACCTGCTCCTCACGCCCGTCGTCGACGGTCTCGAATTCGACCTTGCCCGCGGTGCTGGCGACGAGGGCGTCGAGGTCGCTCACGCGCGGGACCACCTCGGTCTCGCCGTGGCGCAGCGACCGCCGGGTCGCGTTGGCGACGAGCGTCTCGTAGTTGGCGATCGAGAGCCGCACCGAAACGCCCGAGCGCTGGTTGATGTGTGGCGAGCGGCGGGCCTGCTGACTCATCTCGGCGACGATCTCGGCCATGAACGCCGGCACCTGCACGTTGAGCCCGTCGGCGCTGAGGGGCCGCGCCTCCTGCTCGACCACCGCGGCCTCGAGCTCGGCGTCGAGCGGGTAGTGGGTGCGGATCTGTGCCCCGAAGCGGTCCTTGAGCGGTGTGATGATCCGCCCGCGGTTGGTGTAGTCCTCGGGGTTGGCCGACGCCACCAGCATCAGGTCGATCGGCAGGCGCACCTTGTACCCACGGATCTGCACGTCGCGCTCCTCGAGCACGTTGAGCATGCCCACCTGGATGCGCTCGGCGAGGTCGGGGAGCTCGTTGATCGAGAAGATCGACCGGTTGGTGCGCGGCACGAGCCCGTAGTGGATGGTGAGCTCGTCGGACAGGTACCGGCCCTCGGCCACCTTGATGGGGTCGACCTCGCCGATGAGGTCGGCGATCGACGTGTCGGGAGTGGCCAGCTTCTCGCCGAAGCGGCGCTCGCGGTGCACCCACTCGATGGGCGTCTCGTCGCCGCGCTCGGCGACGAGCACGCGCGCGTGCTGGGAGATCGGCGCGTACGGGTCGTCGTTGATCTCGCTGCCGGCGATGATCGGCATCCACTCGTCGAGCAACGCGGTGAGCGAGCGGATCATGCGGGTCTTCGCCTGGCCGCGCTCACCGAGGAAGATCACGTCGTGGCCGGCGATGAGGGCGTTCTCGAGCTGGGGCAGGACGGTGTCGTCGTAGCCGATCACGCCCTCGACCAGCGGCCGGCCCTCGCCGATCCGCGCCAGCGCGTTCACGCGCACCTCTTCCTTCACGGGGCGTGAGACCCAGCCGCTGGCCTTGAGCTCGCCAAGAGTTCCGGGACGCGTCATCGGGGCAACTCCCGCTCGGTGGTGGTCGTCGCGCGCCACCGTACCGCGGGCGCTCGAAACGCCACCGGGCGACTTCCGGCAGCGGAGGCGACGCTGATGGGAGGATGGCGCGATGGACGGACCGCACGTCATCTGCTCCGGGCCCGAGTTCGGTGAGGGACCGGTCTGGTGCCCACCCGACGGGGTGCCGGCGGAGGGAACCCTCGTCTGCACGAGCGTCGCCGAGGGCACGCTCTCGCGCATCTGGCCCGAATCCGGCCGACGGGAGGTGATCGCCGACACCGGCGGGGGCGCGAACGGGGCCGCGCTCGCGGCCGACGGCGGGTTCCTCGTCACGCAGAACGGCGGCATCGACTTCTCGATCTTCGAGATCTTCGGCGAGCTCCCCCCGCCCCGCTACGTACAGTCGGGCCTGCAGCGCGTCGCACCCGACGGGCAGGTGAGCTACCTCACCCCGCCGTTGCAGATGCCGAACGACCTGTGCGTCGCGCCCGACGGCACCGTGTTCTTCACCGACCCCTTGTGGCCGACGCCGGAGCCCGCCACCGGGCGCATCCTCGCCCTCGATCCCGACGGCTCGATGCGGGTCGTGGCGGAGGGGTTCTGGGCGCCCAACGGGATCATCCTCGACACCGACGACGAGACGCTGATCGTGGTCGAGAACGGCCGGAACGGTGAGCACCACGGGTTCGTCCGGCTCCAGCCGGACGGCACGCGCGAGCTGTTCGCCCCGGGCCGCATGGGCGACGGTGGCGCGCTCGACGTCGAGGGGCGGATCTACATGGCCGGCGGTGGCCACGTGGTGACGATCTACGAGGCCGACGGCTCTGTCGTCGAGCAGCTCGAGTGCCCCGGCGACCACCCCGTGAGCACGAACCTCTGCTTCGGCGGGCCCGACCTCCGGACCCTCTTCGCGGTCGACGGGGGCACGCCCGGACACGTGTACTGCTGGACCGATCTCCCGACCCCCGGTCGGCCGCTGCACCCCTGGCCCGGCATTTGAGAAAACGCTCACAATCCCTTGTTCACAAGGTGTGACAGGTACGTTTCCGGCATGGCGAAGGTGGAGGAAGAGGTCTCGACCGCGTCGCAGGACGCCGGTGCCGACGACGCCGACGTCCTGGCGCGCTACACCGGCCCGCCGGTCCCGGAGCCGCGGCCGAAGGGCCACTTCCTGGTCCGGTTCTGGCGCTCGGCGGTCGGCAAGAAGTGGGTGATGGCGGTGAGCGGGATCATCCTGCTCGGCTACGTCCTCGCCCACATGGTCGGGAACCTGAAGGTGTTCCTCGGCCGGGAGCACATCAACACCTACGGCGAGTGGCTTCGCACGCTGGGTGAGCCCGCCCTCCCCCGCACGGTCCTCCTCTGGGGCATGCGGGTCGTGCTCATCGCCGCCTTCGCCGGCCACATCGTCGCCGCCTACCAGCTCACCCGGATGAACCAGAAGGCCCGGCCGACGCGCTACCAGTCGCAGCGCGACTACGTGGCCGCGAACTTCGCCTCACGCACCATGCGGTGGACGGGCATCATCATCGCCCTGTTCGTGGTCTTCCACCTGCTCGACCTCACGTGGGGCAGCGCCAACCCGCACTTCGTGCGCGGCGACCCGTACGACAACCTCTTCTACAGCTTCGAGCGGGTGCCGGTCGCGATCGTCTACATCCTGGCGATGATCGCGTTGGGCATCCACATCTTCCACGGCGCGTGGAGCATGTTCCAGAGCCTCGGGCTCAACAACCCGCGCTGGAACATCTGGCGGCGGTACTTCGCGATCGGGTTCGCGGTCGTGATCACGGTGGGCAACGTCAGCATGCCGCTGCTCATCACGACAGGGGTGGTGAGCAGATGATCGGTGAGCTCGAGGCGAAGATCCCCCCGGGGCCGATCGCCGAGAAGTGGTCGCAGCACAAGTTCGACGTGAAGCTGGTGAACCCCGCGAACAAGCGGCGGTTCGAGGTGATCGTCGTCGGCAGCGGCCTGGCCGGCGCCGCCGCCGCCGCCACGCTCGGCGAGCTCGGGTACCGGGTCAAGCTGTTCACGGTCCACGACTCGCCCCGACGCGCACACAGCATCGCCGCCCAGGGTGGCATCAACGCGGCGAAGAACTACCCGAACGACGGCGACAGCGTGTACCGCCTCTTCTACGACACGGTGAAGGGCGGTGACTTCCGCGCTCGTGAGGGCAACGTGTACCGGCTCGCCGAGGTGAGCGTCAACATCATCGACCAGTGCGTCGCCCAGGGCGTGCCGTTCGCCCGGGAGTACGGCGGCCTCCTCGACAACCGGTCGTTCGGCGGCGCGCAGGTGTCGCGCACCTTCTACGCGCGGGGACAGACGGGCCAGCAACTGCTGCTCGGTGCGTACCAGGCGCTGCTGCACCAGGTGCAGCGGGGCACGGTCGAGATGCACACGCGCTCCGAGATGCTCGACCTCGTCGTGAAGGACGGCCGTGCCGTCGGCATCGTCACTCGCAACCTCGTCACCGGTGCGGTGCAGTCGTGGTCGGCGCACGCGCTGGCGCTCTGCACGGGTGGGTATGGCAACGCGTACTACCTGTCGACCAACGCCAAGGCCAGCAACGTCACCGCCGCGTGGCGGGCGCACAAGCGCGGCGCGCTCTTCGCCAATCCGTGCTTCACCCAGATCCACCCCACGTGCATCCCGCGCAGCGACGACTTCCAGAGCAAGCTGACGCTGATGTCGGAGTCGTTGCGCAACGACGGCCGGGTCTGGATCCCGAAGCAGCTCGACGACACCCGTTCGCCCGACCAGATCCCTGTCGACGAACGCGACTACTTCCTCGAGCGGCGGTACCCCGCGTTCGGGAACCTCGTGCCGCGCGACGTCGCCTCCCGTGCGATCAAGACCGAGGTCGACGCCGGGCGGGGCGTCGGACCGCAGAAGAACGGCGTGTACCTCGACTTCGCCGAGTCGATCGAGCGCCTCGGCGTCGACGTCATCGAGGAGCGCTACGGGAACCTCTTCGAGATGTACGAGCGCATCACCGACGAGAACCCGTACAAGGTCCCGATGCGGATCTACCCCGCCATCCACTACACGATGGGCGGGCTCTGGGTCGACTACGACCTCATGAGCAACGTGCCCGGGCTCTACGTGCTCGGCGAGGCGAACTTCGCCGACCAGGGCGCCAACCGCCTCGGCGCGAGCGCGCTCATGCAGGGCCTCGCCGACGGCTACTTCGTGCTCCCGTCGACGATCTCCGACTACCTCGCGCCGTTGCTCGGGAGCCAGCCCGTGGCAACCGACGACCCCGCGTTCCGTGGGGCCGAGGCCGCGGTCGCCGACCAGACCCGGCGGTTGCTGTCGATCAACGGCAAGCACTCGGTCGACCACTTCCACCGCGAGCTCGGCGACATCCTGTGGGACAACTGCGGCATGGCCCGCAGCCAGCAGTCCCTGGAGAAGGCGCTCACCGACATCCCCGCGCTGCGCGAGGAGTTCTACGCCGACGTGTTGGTGCCCGGCAGCGCGGCGACACTCAACCAGTCGCTGGAGAAGGCGGGGCGCGTCGCCGACTTCATGGAGTTCGGTGAGCTGCTCTGCCTCGACGCGCTCACACGCGAGGAGTCGTGCGGCGGTCACCTGCGTGTCGAGCACCAGACCGAGGACGGCGAGGCGCTGCGCGACGACGCCAACTTCTCCCACGTGGCCGCGTGGGAGTTCACCGGCGTGGGCGACGCACCGACGCTCCACAAGGAGCCGCTCGAGTTCGAGTACGTCCACCTCGCACAGCGCAGCTACAAGTAGGCGGAGGGCCTCCAGTCACCATGGATCTCAAGCTCCGCGTCTGGCGCCAGGCCGGTGCCGATGCACCCGGTTCGTTCGAGGAGATCGACGCACGCGACATCAGTCCCGAGATGTCGTTCCTCGAGATGTTCGACGTCGTCAACGATCGCCTCACCGCCGAGGGTCGCGAGCCGATCGCCTTCGACCACGACTGCCGTGAGGGGATCTGCGGCTCCTGCTCGATGATGATCAACGGCCGCGCCCACGGCCCGTCCGAGGGCACCGCCACCTGCCAGCTGCACATGCGCAAGTTCCACGACGGCGACGAGATCGTGGTGGAGCCGTGGCGGGCCCGGGCGTTTCCCATCATCCGCGACCTCGTCGTCGACCGCAGCGCCCTCGACCGGATCATCGAGGCCGGTGGCTTCATCACCGCCCCGACCGGGAGTGCGCCGGACGCCAACCTCATCCTCGTGCCGAAGGAGGCCGCCGACGCCGCCATGGACGCCGCCGCCTGCATCGGCTGCGGCGCGTGCGTGGCCGCCTGCCCCAACGGCGCCGCCCAGCTGTTCACCGCGGCGAAGGTCGCGCACCTCGGCCTGCTCCCCCAGGGGCAGCCCGAGCGCTTCGAGCGCGTCATCGACATGGTCGAGGTGATGGAGAGCTACTTCGGCTCGTGCACCAACCACGGCGAGTGCGAGAAGGCGTGCCCGAAGGAGATCAGCATCGACTTCATCGCGCTCCTCAACCGCGACTACGTGAAGGCGCAGTTCAAGAACCGCAAGCTCGCCGGCCAGAAACGCTGACCGCGGCGGCGAGCGGGACGACGGTCACTCCTCGTCGTCAGTGGCGCGCTCGAACCCTTCGAGATCGGTGACGATGCGGTCGACGTCGGCCTGGGCGCGGGCGATGCGGCCGCGGCACAGCTGGATCAGCTCGCTGGCGCGTTGCACGCGGGTGGCGAGCACGTCGACGTCGAGATCGTCGCGTTCGAGCTCCTCCAGGATCGTCCCGAGCTCCTGCATCGCGTCGGCGTAGCCGATCTCGTCGCTCACTCCGTCCCCTCCGTGACGCCTTCGACCCGGCTCGTGACCCGCCCCTCGGCCACCTCGGTCTCGAGGACCGTACCGGTCGTGAGCACCGCGGCCCGCTTCACCACCCGGCCCGCGACGTCCCGGGTGATGGAGTAGCCCCGCTCCAGGACCCGGCGTGGGTCGAGTGCCCGCACCACGGCCTCGCTGCCGTCGACCCGGAGCCTCGCCCGATCGAGGTGGTGCAGCGCCCGCGTGACCAGCTCCCGCTCGCGGCCTGCGAGCACCCGGCCGCTGTCCCGCGTCGCCCGCCGACCCAGCTCGTCGACGCGGCGGAGGCAGCCGTCCAGTCGGGCGGCGGCGTCACCGGCGCGTCGCCGGGCCAGCTCGTCGAGCCGCCCGTGGGCGCGCTCGAGCGCGGCCCGCTCCCGCGACGCCGCCGCCGGGGCCCGACGCGCGAGGTGCATCGACGCGACGTCGAGCTCCCGCGCCGCCATGGCCACGCGCTCGACGCGCCCGCCCGCTCACCCGTTGGGCGGCGTCGTCCAGGCGCCCCACGAACTCGTCGACCCGGCCCATCAGCACCCGGGCGCACGCGGTCGGGGTCTTGCACGCGGCGTAGGCGACCTCGTCGGCCACGCTGCGGTCGGTCTCGTGCCCGACGCCGGTGATGACCGGGACCGGCATCGCCGCGATGGCCCGCGCCACGAGATCGGTGTCGAACGGCGCCAGGTCGGCCCGGGACCCGCCCCCGTGGGCGAGCACCACCACGTCGACGTCGAGCTGCGACAGCTGCCCCAGCGCCCACTTGATGCGCCGGGCCGCCGCCGCGCCCTGGACGCGCACGTCGGCCACCGCCACCTGCCACGCGTAGCCACTGTGCTCGAGCTCGTGCACGAAGTCGTGGTACGCGGCGCTGCCGGCGCTGGTCACGAGGCCGACGCGCAGCGGCACCAGTGCGAGCTCGCGACCGGCGTTGGCGTCGAGCAGGCCCTCGGCGCCGAGGGCCCGCAGCACGCGCTCCCGGTTGGCGGCGATCCCGCCCACGGTGAAGACGGGGTCGATCGCGGTCATCACCAGCTGGTAGCGGCCGCTCGGCGGGTAGACGGTGACCCGGCCCCGGATGCGCACCTCGACGTCGTTGCCGAGCTCGGCCCCGGGGACCTCGGCGAGGGCTCGGGCGACGGCCTGCCGGTCGTCGCGGAAGAGGGCGACGTCGAGCCGGCCCTGCGCCCGGTCGCCCTGGACGGCCTTCTCGACCAGCGAGAAGTAGGTGTGGCCCGCGCCCGACCGGCTCAGGTTCTGCACCTCGCCCCGCACCCACACCTCGTCGGGGAACCCCCGGCGGAGCGCGTCACGCACCCGCGAGTTGAGCTCCACCACCGAGAACGTCGTGGCCTCGGGTTCCTCCTCGTCGAAGCCGAGCGACGGCTGCTCCATCATCCCCGCTCCTGGCGCCTTCGGCGCCGGGCCGCTGGGCCCCGCTCGCTACTCGCCGGGATACCCGGCTCGCGACGCTCGCTCATGCTGGCGACAGTACCGCCGGGTCACCTCGTCGTCGCCCGGGCCGGTGCCGCGGTCATCCAGGCTTCGACCTCCCGTCGCCCGCTCGACACGCTGCGTTTACATGCCTTCTCTACAGTCGGTCATGGGAACCTGCAGAGAGGAGCGATCGTGAGCGACGCTGACGAGCCCACGACCGAGTACCCGCCCACCGTCTGGGAGAGCGACACCGAGTTCGAATCCCCCGGCCCGATGTCACGTCCCCTGGCCAACTACCTCGCCATGTGCGCGCCGCGGTCGCGGCGGGCGTCCAGGGCCAATCGCTTCCGCGACCACGCCGATCTCGTGCTCGCCGGCTTCGGCTCCGTGAACTAGGAGATGCAGCGGCGCCGTGCCCGGAGGGCGGGCGGCGCCGCGGAATCGACCATGAGGTAGGAGACCGCGCCGGGAGCACGCCCGGCACCACCGACCACGACGACGGCGCCCTCTCGGTCAGGGCGCCGTCGTCGTGGTCGACGAGCTCGACGGGCTCGCCAGCAGCGCGTTCCACGTGGCCTGGTTCACGACCCCGTCGGCGGGGCTGATCTTGTTGTCCTGCTGGAACTTGACGACCTGCGCCTGGGTGCCCGGCCCGAAGCTGCCGTCGGGAGTCCCGACGTCGTAGCCGTGCGCGTTCAGCTGCTGCTGGAGGATGGTGACGTTCGCGGTGTCGGTCGATCCCTGCTCCAGCGTCGGCTTCACCGGCAGGGTGGTGGTGGTCGACCCGGGCGCAGTGGTCCCGGTGGTGGCGGTGGCGGAGCCGCCACCGTCGCCGCCGTCCGACGACACCCCGACGCCCGTCGGGAAGCCGTCGCTCGGCTCGACCGCGAGCAGCAGCGCGCACGTGGCCACCGCGAGGATGACGATGACCAGGCCCCGCGTGTTCTGAAACCAGCGCTCCACGGCCCTACCTTACGTACTCGGAGCTGCGGAAGCGCGGGTACCCGAGCGCAGTGCCCGCCACAGCGCCCGGTAGCCGGGGTACTCGAGCTCCGGTGTGACGTACCCGGCATCGCGGAGCGTGTGGTGGTACCGGGGCAGGTGGCGCATCGAGATGCCGGCGTCGACGTGGTGGGCCAGGTGCCACCCGATGTTGAAGGGAACGAGGAAGGTGCGGGACCACCACGACTGCCGCACGCTGTGCGTGGTGGCGCGGCGATCCGGCGACGCGTCCATCCCCCCGTGCTCGGCGATCGAACGGAGACGGTTGATCACCCGCCACACGGTCAGGAACGGCAGCAACCAGAACGCCGGGTACAGCCACCAGTAGCCGGCGACGACCGCGGCGCCGAGCAGGACCGCCTGCACCGCGAGGATCTTCCACAGCGTGTGCCGGACACGCGGGTCGGACGAGCGGAAGCCGGCGGCCTGGGCGCGGAAGAGCTTGAACCCGGTCCGCCCGGTCGCGTCGCGCACCAGCTTGCGGCGGAAGCTCGCTGGGCTGATCGGGTAGCCGGCGTACAGCGGGATGTCCGGCTCGTCGGGCCCGAATTCCTGACGGTGGTGCGCCATGTGCACGCGTCGGTACGCGTCGGTCGACGTGTACGCGGGGTAGCCGAGCAGCCAGCGACCGACGAAGTCGTTGAGCCGGCGGTTGCCGAACAGCAACCGGTGGGCCGACTCGTGCATCAGCGATGCGAGCTGTGCCTGCGTGCGCCCCATCAGGAGGAAGGCGACGACGTACCCGGCCGGGTTCCCCCACCAGACCGCGAGGCCGAGGATCAGTGCGGCTTGGAGCCACACCGAGAGCACCGACCACGCGTTCCGCCACGACGGGATCTTCCGCAGCTGCTCCCGGAACGCCGGCTGCGGGCGCCCGTCGGCGCGGACCAGGTCGGTCGCGTGCGCCGGCGTGAGCAACGCCGGGTCGGGCACCATCCCGCCGAGCGGACGGCTTGCGAGCACGCTCGCGTGCGCCATGGGATCCATGGTACGCCCGGCGACGGTCAGGCGAGCAGGTCGGCGTACTCGGCGTGCTCGGCCACGAATCGGGCCACGAAGGGGCACTCGGCGACGATCCGACGCCCCCTGGCCCGGACATCGTCCAGGGCACCCTGCAGCAGGGTGCTGCCGTACCCCGCCCGCCGCCTGGGCTCGGTGATGACGGTGTGCGGGAACACCAGGACGCCGTCACGCTCGTGGTACTCGGTGAACCCGACGAGGTGGCCGTCGTCACGCAGCTCGTAGCGGGAGCGGGCGGGGTTGTCGACGACCTCGAGTGCCACCGGGCGAGACTATTGGCCGACGGCGGCGTACCCCTGGGCGATCCGCTCGAGCCACCACTGTGGCGCGTGGTCGATCACGTTCCCGATGTTGGAGTAGTCGTGCCAGCGCACGATCTCACCGTCGCGCACCTCCATCACGGTGACGAACGGGTGCATGATCCGCTCGCCGGTGTGGAACTGCCACTCCTCGACGTGCTCGAGGATCACGAGGTCGCCCTCGGCGACGATGTGGCGCGGGTGGTGGTAGTAGCCGGAGAGCGGCTCGATGCCGATCTTGAGCCGGTCGACGATCTGCTGCGGGCCGCGCGCGCCCTGGCCGTCGACCCCCACGTCGGTGTAGTGCGCGTCGGGCGCGAAGAAGCCGGCCATCGCCTCCCAGTCGCGCAGGAAGTGCGCCTCCCAGTACCGTTCCACGATCTGGCGGTTCTGCGCCTCGAGTGTTCCCATGGGCGCAGTCTGACGGACCGGTCGCGGTGTGGTCCACACCGAACCGGCGCGGGTGGCCATCGAGATCGAGGTGGTGCGCGTCCTCGGACGCGCCGGCTGACCGGTCAGGCGGGCTCGCGCTCGTCGACGAGGGATCGATCCCGCTCCACCGGTTCGAGGGCCTCCAGCTGCTCGACGAGTGGCTCCGCCGGTGGGGCGCCCGCGGTGCGGGGCAGGAGCAACGACAGGAACGCGCCGAGGGTGACGAACCCGGCGGCCACGAGGATCGCGGGCCGGGCCGCGTCGGTGAGCCCGGTGGCGAGCGTGTGGCTCAGCGTGGCGGCGTCGGCCGGAGCCGTGCCACGTGGGATCGGGAAGCCGGCACCCTGCGAGTGGATGCGCGCCACCGCGGTCGACTGCAGGGCGGCGGGGAGCTTCGTCGCGTGCACTGCGGCGACGGTCTTCGAGACGGTCAGGCTGGCGAAGACCGAGCCGATCACCGCGACACCGAGCGCGGCACCCACCTGCCGCACGGTGGAGTTGGTGCCGCTGGCGACGCCGGACTTCTCGTCCGGGATGTCGGACAGGATGACGTTGGTCAGCTGGGAGCTCGCGAAGCCGATGCCGAAGCCGAACAGCCCCCACCCGAGGAGCAGGTCGGTGAACACGATCGACGGGCTCACGACGAAGGCGATCACGACGAGGCCGATCACCTCGAGCACCAGCCCGAGCTGCACGACGCGGGTGACCCCGACGTGGCGGACGAGACGCCCGCCGACCTGGGACCCCACGATGATGAACACCCCCGCCGGCACCATCCACAGGCCGTTGGTCTCCGCCGAGAGGTGCTTGGCGTCCTGCAGGTAGATCGGCAGGATGAAGAACACGCCGAGCTGACCCATCGCCAGGACGCTCGTCGTGATCAACCCGTAGCGGAACCCGCGGTGGCGCAGCTGCCCGAACTCGAACAACGGGCTCCGGTCATGGCGCTCCTTCCACCGCTCCAGCCGGTAGAAGCAGAAGAGGACGATCGCGGCGAGGAGCATCACCAGCGGGATGACCGACACCGCGCGGTCGTCGGGCCAGATCGCAGCCCCGCCGAGGGCGAACGTCTCCAGCGGCCGGAACCAGCCGTAGCGGGCGCCTTCGCTGAGCGCGAACACGAAGAGGAACATCCCGGTCGCCACGAGGAGCGCGCCGGGGACGTCGATCGAGACACGCCGCGGAGGCGGACGGCTGCGGGTGATGAACACCATGGCGCCGACGATGGCGAGCGGCGCCACGATCACGTTGATGCCGAACGCCCAGCGCCACGAGTAATTGGTGGTGAGGAACCCTCCCACGATCGGACCCAGGGCGACGCCGACCCCGACGGTCGCGCCCCACGCCGCGAACGCGGTGGCACGCTCGCGGCCGTGGAAGGTGGTCGAGATCACCGCCAGCGTGGTCGGCAACATGAGCGAGGCGCCGATGCCCTCGATCAAGGCCTCGCCGACGATCAGGCTCGGGATGCCCCACGACAACGCCGCCAGCAACGAGCCCCCGCCGAACAGGGCGGCGCCGATCACGAACACCCGACGGTGACCGAACACGTCACCGAGGCGCCCGCCGATGATGAGCAGGCTCGCGAACGTGAGCGCGTACCCGGTGATCACCCACTCCACCGCGGGGAGCGTGGTGTGGAAGTCGCGCAGGATCGTCGGGATGGCGACGGTGAGGACGGAGTTGTCGAGCACCACGATGAGGGCGGCGACGACGACGATCGCGAGCGTGGCCCAGCGACGCGGATCGGGTTCGGTCGCGGCGGGTTCGCTCACCGGAGCCGGCTCGGGGTCATCGGCCGGATGTTAACGAGGCGTGGCCGTCTCGGTTTCAGCCCTCACCGTGGCCGTTGCCCTTGCCGTCGCCCTTGCCCTTGCCCTTGCCTCGGCGATCGTCGGTGGGGGGCGCCGGCGACGTCGTGGTGGTCGTCGTCGTCGTGGTGGTGGTGGTCGTCGTGATCGTCGTGAGCTGCGCCTCGACGTCACGGGCCGCGGCGAGGAGGGCGGTGGCGCGCGGCGCCGTGACGTCGCCCGACCGGTGGAGCCGGCCGACCGTTCGGCGGAGCGTGGCCAGCGCCCCGGCCGCGGCCTCGGCATCGTGCGCCGCGACCGCGGCCCGTACCGCGGTGACCTGGGCGCCGAGGCGCGCCGACGCGTCGTCCGACACCGGCGGTCCGGCGCCGCCCCCGCACGCACCGAGGAACGCCGCCAGGGCGACGAACGCGACGACGGCGACGCGCGCACGGATCACGGCTTCGTCAGCTCCTGGAGTCGATCCAACGCGCGCGAGATCGGCGCCGGCGCGGCGCCGGTGGCGGCGGGGCCACCCGGCCCGGTCGTCGGCGTCGCTGCGATCGGCGTGGTGGTGGTCGTGGTCACCGGATCTTCCCCGCCGCGCGTCACCAGCGCCACACCCACGATCACGAGGACCGCGACCATCGCCACGATCGCCATCACCCACGCTGCGCGCGGTCGCGGGGAGGGCCCGGGGCGACGCGCCGGCGTCGTGGCGACGCGTCGAGGTGGCGCGGGCCGCGGCAGGGCCGCCGTGGGCGCGATTTCCGCCTCGGTGACCGGCACCGTCGGCGGCGCCACACGCCCGGTCTCCTCGCCGGCGAGCGCGGTCCGCATCGTGGCCGCGTCAGCGAACCGGCCGGCCGGGTCGGTCGCCAGCGCGCGCTCGATCGCCGCCACCAGGCTCGGATCGAGGTCGCGTCGCCGCGAGTCGAGCGGACGATGCGCGCCGCGGACCACCGCGTGCGCGAGCTCGCCGGGTGCGGCGCCGGTGAACGGTCGCGTGCCGGTGGCAGCCTCGTACAGCACCACCCCCAACGAGTAGAGGTCGCTGGCGGGGGTGGCGGGCAGGCCGCGCAGACGCTCCGGCGCGGTATAGGCCGGCGTGCCCAGCGGCGGGCCGGTGGTCGCCTCGGTGGCATCGAGCGAGGTCGCGATCCCGAAGTCGCCCACCTTCACCTCGCCGCCTTCGGCGAGGAGCACATTGCCCGGCTTCACGTCGCGGTGCACGATGCCCTCGTGGTGCGCGGCCTCGAGGGCGGCGAGCACGCCGTCGGCGACCGCGCGCAGGCGCGACTCGGCCAACGGCCCGTCGGCGATCTCGTGCGCGAGCGTGCGTCCACTCAGCAGCTCCATCACGATGAACGCGTCGTGATCTGCGTCCTCCCCGGTGTCGTAGATGGCGACCGCGTTCGGGTGGGCGACGCGAGCTGCCGAGCGGGCCTCGCGCGCGAAGCGGCGCCGCAACGCCGGGTCGCGGGCGAAATCGGCGCGCAGCAGCTTCAGCGCGACGGCACGATCCAGGCGCACGTCGAACGCGGCGTACACGGTGCCCATCCCGCCGGCACCGACGGGGTCACCGAGCCGGTAGCGCCCGGCGAGCAGACGGGGCTCGTGGTCGACGATCAACCGGTTCCTCTCCTCCCCGCGCCGCCGGTACGACCTGCCGCGGCGCCAGGCCGGAGGGAGGGATACCCCGATCGGGCCGCAACTACGCCGTCTGCCCCCCGTCGATGACGAACTCGGCACCGGTGGAGTAGGAGTTGTCGTCGGACACCAGCCACAGCGCCAGCTTGGCGACCTCCTCCGGCTGGGCGTAGCGCTGGAGGGGCACACCGATCGCGGACGCCAGGTTGTCGAGGTCGTGATCGCCCATCATCGGCGTGTCGATGATGCCCGGATGGATCGAGTTGACCTTCACCCCGTGCGGCCCGAGCTCGATCGCCGCGCCCTTTGTCATCCCCCGCACCGCCCACTTCGTCGCCGCGTAGCTGAAGCATGCGCTGGCGCCACGCAGACCGCCCACCGAGGAGATGTTGACGATCGATCCCGAGTGCTGGGCCATCATCTGCGGCGCAACCGCGTGCATGCCGAGGAACACGCCGGTCTGATTGACCGCGACCACCTCGTTCCACGACGTGGGTGACGTGTCGACCATGCGTTCCCACCGGAGGATGCCGGCGTTGTTGATCAAGATGTCGAGCCGCCCGTGCTCGTCCACCACTCGCGCGACGAGTGCGGCCCACCGCTCGGGATCGGTCACGTCGTGCTCGACGAACGTGCCCCCGAGCTCCGCCGCGGTCTTCTCGCCCTCGTCGGTGAGCACGTCGGTGACGAACACCGTCGCACCCTCCTCGGCGAAGAGGCGCCCTTCGGCCGCGCCCTGACCGCGCGCACCACCCGTCACGATCGCCACCCTGCCGTCGAGCTTCCCCATCGCTCCCCCACTGTCGCTCGGTCCGTGGTGACACGCTAACCCTGATGGGTACCGTGCCCGCATGGCGCGACCGGTGGCGGTGCTGCTCGACGTGGGTGGCGTGTTCCTCCTCCCCGATCACGAGCGCATCGCCGGCGCCTTCACCCGCGCCGAGCACCCGGTCCCGACCGCGACGCTCGACGACGCGCACTACGCCGCCGCGGCGCGGTTCGGGATCGACCGCGACGCCGAGGCCGACTGGGCGGGAGCTTGGAAGGCGTACCTCGAGGGCTATGCCGACTTCTGCGGCGTGCCCCCGGATCTGCTCGAAGAGGTCCACCGGCACCTCGACAGCGAGTTCGCCGATGCCGCGCTCTGGTGCCACGAGGCTCCCGGCTGTCGCGAGGGCCTCGCCGCGCTCGCGGCGACGGGCGTGCGGCTCGGCATCGTGTCGAACGCCGACGGGATGATCGGTGAGCGCCTGCGCACGCGCGAGATCCTCCAGGTCGGCCCCGGCCTCGGCGTCGAGGTCGACTGCGTGATCGACTCGGGTGCCGTCGGTGTGATGAAGCCCGATCCGCGCATCTTCCGGTTGGCGCTCGACGCCATGGACGTCGACCCCGACGACGCGTGGTACGTGGGTGACATGCCCGGCATCGACGTGGTCGGCGCCCGGCGGGCCGGTCTGCGCCCGTTCGTCGTCGATCCGCTCGGCCTCCACACCGATGCCGGCTACGACCGGGTCGAGTCGTTGCAGGAGCTGGCGGGCCTCGTCGCCGCCGCGTGACGGGTTTGCGCGCCGGCGCGGCGGGGCACGACCCGCCGGTGGACGACGCCCGACGATTCAACCTGGCAAGCGCGTTCGCCGCGGCGGACGACGACGAGTCGCTCGCCCGTTGGGTCGGCGACTTCCTCGCCAGCCACGGCAGCGACAACGAGGCGCTCGCCGCCGCGCTCGCGCAGGACCGGCACTGGTGGTTCGGGCCGGTGCTCGTACCGATCGACGAGCTGATCCGCCTCGCCGGGCCCGAGGACGAGGCACTGTGCCCGATCGAGCCCGACGAGTGGGAGGACGACGTCGACGCGATGGAGGAGAGCCTGGACGACGGGTGGGCGCCCCCGCCGCTCCTCGCCGAGCACCAGGACGGCCGGCTGCTGGTGCAGGACGGCAACCACCGCTACGAGGCGCTCGTGCGCGCCGGCGAGACGCACGCGTGGACGCTGATCTGGTTCGACGACCCGGGTGAGCGCGACGAGTTCCGTCGCACCACGAGCTTCGCGTCGACTCGCTGAGTCAGCGGAACTTGTCCTTCACCTTCTCCTTGCTGACGCGCGCCTTCGCTTTCGCCTTGTCGGCGTTGCCCTTGGCCTTGAGCTTCTTGCTCCCAGTGATCTCGCCGGCCACGACCTTGGCCTTGCCGCGTGCCTTCTGCAGTGAGCTCTTCGCCTTCTGACCCGCCATCGGCCGACTGCTCCCTTTCCGCGTCGTTCGCTGCGTCGAGGGGGTACCCCGCACCGACCGCCGAGACACCTCCACGCGATCGTCGACGCCGGCGGTGCTCAGCCGACGTCGGTGGCGAAGCCGCGTTCGATGCGCGCGAAGGCGTGGTCGAGCAGCACGTCGAGCTCGGGGCCGGACGGGTCCGCGACCCACACGTCGACGGACACGCGCATCGCCGCGGTACCGAGCGCGGCGAGGAGCTGGAGCTCGTCGCGCGCGACCGGCGCGCCGACCACCGGACGCTGCTCGAGCGCGTCGACCACCGCGGCCTCCCAGCCGTGCTGGTGCTCGGCCTTGTAGGCCTGGAGCTGCGGCGAGCCCTCCACCACCTTCGAGCGGGCCACCAGCTCGACCCGGTCGTGCCGGTAGTCCGACGCCAGCGCCCGC
This sequence comes from uncultured Actinomycetes bacterium, assembly GCA_963819475.1. Taxonomy (GTDB): domain Bacteria; phylum Actinomycetota; class Acidimicrobiia; order IMCC26256; family DASPTH01; genus DASUAS01. The sequence continues at coordinate 61,283 of CAWFWE010000003.1, read as the reverse complement.
ATCGCAGCATGGAGGGCGACGACCGGAGGCTCGTGGGCGGGCCGGTCGGCGAGGACCGCGAGGAGCGTGCCGCGGCGGTCGTCGGCGTCGGCGAAGAGCACGTCCTCCTTGGTGGGGAAGTAGCGGAAGAACGTGCGGGGCGACACCTCGCACGCCTCCACAATCTCCTCGACCGTGGTGCCGTCGAACCCGTGGCGGGTGAACAGCGCCATGGCCGCGTCCTTCAGTGCCTCGCGCGTGCGGGCCTTCTTGCGTTCCCTCAGGCCGACGGCGGTGGACATGAGAACATTCTGACACAGAATGTCGGTTGGCAACAGCTGTAACTTGCTGGTTTGCGATATCTGGCAGTTGCTGCCAGAATGAAGCCGAAATGGCGCTGCTGACCTCCCCCACCGACGGCCACTCCGCCGAGCAGGCGTACGCCCGCCGGTGGTGGACGCTGGCCGTGCTCTGCCTCAGCCTGCTGATCGTGTTCGGTGGGAACTCCACCCTGAACGTCGCGCTCCCCACGCTCTCGCGTGACCTCGGCGCGACCGAGTCGCAGCTCCAGTGGGTGGTGGCGGCGTACTCGCTGGTGTTCGCCGGCATGCTCTTCACGAGCGGCGCGCTGGGTGACCGCTTCGGGCGCAAGGGCGCGCTGCAGCTCGGCCTCGGCATCTTCTTCACCGCGAGCCTGGTCGCCTCACAGGCGACCAACACGAACCAGATCATCGCCTGTCGCGCGGTCATGGGCCTCGGTGCCGCGTTCATCATGCCGTCGACGCTGTCGATCCTCGTGAACGTGTTCCCCCCGAGGGAGCGCGCCAAGGCGATCGCCATCTGGGCCACCACCACCGGGATCGCGGGATCGATCGGGCCGATCATCACCGGTTTCGTGCTCGGGCACTTCTGGTTCGGCTCGGCGTTCCTCGTGTACCTCCCGGTGATCGCGCTGGCGCTCGTGGGCGGCTGGTTCTTCGTGCCCAAGTCGCGCGATCCCGACGAGAGCAGGCTCGATCCGATCGGCGCGCTGCTGTCGATCGTCGGCGTGTCGACGCTCGTGTTCGGGCTGATCCAGGCCCCCGAGCAGGGATGGGGCGCGCCGGTGACCCTCGGGGCCTTCGCGGTCGCCGGGCTCGTGCTCGCGGCGTTCGGGTGGTGGGAGATGCACACCGACGAGCCCATGCTCGACATGCACTACTTCCGCAACCCCGCGTTCAGCGTCGGCAGTGGCGCGATGATGCTCGTCTTCCTCGCCATGTACGGCGTGATGTTCCTGATGACCCAGTACTTCCAGCTCGTGCTCGGGTTCTCGGCCCTCGGCGCGGCGCTGCGACTCGTGCCGATCGCGATGATCATGCTGGTGGTGACGCCGTTCACCCCGCGCATCACGTACCGCTTCGGCAGCAACCGGGCGGTGTCGTTCGGCATGGCGCTCATCGCGCTGGGGTTCTTCCTGTTCACCCGACTCGACCTGCACACCCCGCTCTGGTTCGTGTGGCTGGCCCTCGTCCCGCTCATGACCGGCGTCTCGATGTCGATGTCGCCGATGACCGCGTCCATCATGTCGGCGGTCCCGGAGAGCCGGGCCGGCGCGGGCTCGGCGATGAACGATGCGACGCGCGAGTTCGGCGCGGCACTGGGGATCGCGGTGCTGGGCAGCATCGCCGCCTCGCAGTACTCGAGCCACCTGCACGATGCGCTCGCCCGCCTCCCGAAGTCGGCGCGTGACGCCGCGGGATCGTCGCTGGCCGGCGCACTGCACGCCGCCGACAGACTGTCGGTGGGCGCGGCGGACGTGTTCGTGACCGCCGCCCGCACCGCCTTCGTCGACGGCATCCACGTCGCGGCGGTGTTCGGCGTCGCACTGTCGATCCTGGCGTCGTTCCTCACGCTGCGATTCCTGCCCCGCCACCTGGCGCACACCGGTGCGATGCACTCGCCCCTCGAGGCACTGGAGAACGCGGCGGAGTTCGGGATCGGGGGCGCCATGCCGGTGTTCCCCGACGAGCCGCGCGCCCCCGAGAGCACCGCAGCGCGACACTGACGGCCGCCATCCACCGGCCGCATCAGGAGGGGACCAGCGGTGTCGCGCCGTCGTGCCAAGACCTCGAGCGTGCTCGCGCTCGCGCTCGTGCTGGTCCCGGTCGCCGGTGGCGTCAGCCCGGCGGGCGCCGCGCCGCCCCGCGGCGTCCTCGGCGGGACCCCCCACACCGTGCGCGTGCGGCCGGTCGTCGGGGAGGTCGGGCCCGCGCCGCGCCGTCGACCCGAGCGGACGACCCGGCCGGGGGGTGCGTCCTGTCGGCCGACCGCGGCGCGCCGCGCACCAGGCCGCGACATCTCCTCGGTCCCGCGGGGCTCAGCGGCAACGACGTCGCCTTCGTCAGCATGACCGCTCACGGGCGGCGGCGGTACGCGCTCGCGTTGCGCGTGGTCGGGTCGCGCGAGCAGGCCCTCGACGCCTTCGTCGCCGCCCACTTCCACGAGCGAGCCGCGGTGACGCTCGACGGCGACACCGTGGCGATCGTCGACCTCCAACCGGACGCGTCCCAGTTCACGAGCGCCCAGGGCGTCATCGAGGTCGCGCCCACCCGCGGGTTCTCCGAGACGACCGCACACGACCTCCGCGACGCATTCGGGGAGGCGCGCCACGAGCAGCTGGTGGGACTGCTCGATTCGGCGACGATGACCGTCGCCGCTCGCACCATCGTGGCGTCGGTGACCGCGAGCGTCGACGACCGGTCGCAGTTCGTGAACGACTGCCGGGTCCGCGAGGTGCCCAACTCGGTCGTGCTGGGGTGCTTCGGCCACGCGATCCTGCGCGTCGTGCGGGTCGACCGTCCCGACCTCGCCCCGGTGATGGTGGTGTCGGCCGCGCACGAGATGCTGCACGGCGCGTACCTGCGGCTCGGTCGGCGCGAACGTCGCCGGATCGACGACGAGCTCGAGCGGGTGTACTCGACCATCGACGACCCGGAGCTGCGCGACCTGGTCGCGGCGTACGCCGAGCGCGAGCCCGGCCAGCGCGACAACGAGCTGCACTCACTGCTCGGCACCCAGGTGCGGCACCTCTCGCCCCGGCTGGAGCGCCACTACCACCACTACTTCCGCGACCGGCAGGCGGTCGTCGGCGCGTTCGAGAGCTACTACCAGATCTTCACTGCGCTCGAGCACCGTCACGACGACCTGCGGGCGCAGCTCGACGCGCTCGACGCCCAACTCCACGACGTCCAGCACCGGTACGACGACGCCAAGGCGCGGGCGGTCGACCTGCGCGGGCAGATCGAGTCACTCCGGGCGCAGGGTCGCATCGCCGAGTCCAACGACCTGGTCGCCGCGCAGAACGCCGCCGCCGACGAGGTGAACGCGCTCGTCGACCAAGGCGTCGCGCTGGAGGACCAGTACGACGCGGTGGTCACCGAGTACAACGCGGTGGTCTCGAGCGCTCACGAGCTCTACGGCGCGATCAGCGCGGCTCCCCCGACGGCGCCGGCGTCCTGATCGGCGGACGCGGTCGCGTACGCTCCTCGCCGTGACCACCGACGGAGGCGCAACCGTGGAGCCGGCCCCGGAGCGCGCGACGGCACCGCGCATCCTCGTGAGCTTCGACATCGACGGCACCATGGAGTTCGGCGACCCGCCCGGTCCGGTACCCGCCGAGGTGGCGCGCGAGCTGGTCGGTCGGGGCTACATCGTCGGAGTGGCGTCCGACTGGCCCCGTTCGAGCCAGCAGCCGCTGTGGTCACGTCACGGCGTCGAGCCGGAGTTCGTCGGCGGCAAGCACCACCTCCACGAGGTGAAGGAGCAGTTCACCGCCGACCGCTACGTGCACGTCGGCGACACCGAGGTCGACGAGCGCTACGCGCTGCTCGCCGGCTTCGAGTTCCTCCACGTGGAGCAGCTCGAGCTGCCGGTCGTGGCCGACTCGATCCACGATGCCGAGTGGACGCCGTCGGCCTGACCCGCGTCGTCAGCACTCGGGCGGCGCGGCGCCGCCGAAGGGCGTGAGCCACCGCGGCCGTGCCGCGACCTCGCGCACGTCGATGTTCACGGTCGTTCTCCGCTCGGTGACGGTGCTCAGCGCGCGGCTCGTGCCGGCACGGCCGAGCGCGAGCGCGGCCCCCGATCCGGGCGACGGCGCCGGGCCACCTCGTCGGCCAGCGCGGCGTTCATCACGCGGAATCCCGCCGCCAACCTGACGTCGGACGTCGGGGGCCGCATGGCCCGCAACGTGGTGTCCGCCGGCGCCGCGTCCCCGGAGGTGGCGGCGATGAACGCAGCGTTCTGGGCGCAGCGATTCGCCCTGACCGACGCCATCGTCGAGCGCGCCATCGCGCGGGGCGAGCTCCCCGCCGGGACCGATCCGCGCCTCGTCGTCGAGACCCTCATCGGGCCGCTCTACGTGCGCCTGCTGCTGACCGGCGAACCGTTCGACGCGGCCTACGCGACGCGTGTGGCCGCCGTGGTCGCGGCCGGGGCCCCGGCCGCCGGCCCGGCGCGCTCGACTCAGCCGGCGGTCGTGTCCTCGAACTTCTCCATCGCCCGGAACGGGGGCACGCCGGGGTCGCGGTCCTTGAACAGGAGGTCGCGACCGTCGGCCAGCGCCTGCAGCGTCCACTTGGCGTCCGAGCTGATCTGGGTCGCCGGGCGCCAGCCGTCGAGGATCTGGGCGACGCCACCACTGATCTTCAGCACCTGGCCGGTGACGCCCTCGGTGAGCGGCGACGCCAGCCACACCGCGCCGGCCGCGGGGTTGTCGGGCGACATCATCGGGTTGTCGGCGAGCTCCTCACCGCTGCCGACGGTGCCGAGCAACCGCGTCGCGGCGACCGGGGCGATCGAGTTCACCCGCACGCCCGAACGCCCGAGCTCGCGTGCCAGCACGATCGTCATGCTCGCGATGCCCGCCTTGGCCGCGGCGTAGTTGACCTGCCCCGCGTTGCCGTAGAGGCCCGACTCGGAGGCGGTGGTGACGACCGACGCGTTGGTGGGCTCGACCGTCTCCTTGGCCTTCGCCCGCCAGTAGGCGCCGGCGAAGCGGATCGGCGCGAAGTGACCCTTGAGGTGGACGCGGATGACGGAGTCGAACTCCTCCTCCGACATGTTGAAGCTCATCTTGTCGCGCAGGATGCCGGCGTTGCAGATGAGCACGTCGAGGCCCCCGAAGGTGTCGATCGCCTGCTGCACCATGCCCTCGGCGCCGCTCCAGCTCGCACAGTCGTCGTAGTTCGCGACGCCGTCGCCGCCGCCGGCCTTGATCTCGTCGACGACCTGCTGTGCCGGCGTCTGGTCGGCGCCCTCGCCCGCGCCCGATCCGCCGAGGTCGTTCACGACCACGCGCGCGCCCTCGCCCGCGAGGAGCAGGGCCTCGGAGCGTCCGATGCCGCGGCCCGCGCCGGTGACGATCGCAACCTTGCCGTCGAAGAGTCCCATCGATCCCGTTCCCCTGTCGGTTCCAGTCCGGCCAGCGAGGCTAGCGACAAGTCCGTTGCCGTCACCACCGGCGGATACCGTCCTCCGATGGCCACGTCACCGGAGCTGCCCCGCGTGTCGACGCTCGCGGAGCTCCTCGACCTCGAGGAGCTCGACCGCGACCTCTACCGGGCGCACAACCCGCGCCGCCCGTTCACGGCGCACCTGTACGGCGGGCAGGTCGCGGCCCAGGCGCTCCGGGCGGCCGGGATGACCGTGCCCGAGGGCCGTTTCGCGCACTCGCTGCACGGCTACTACCTCCGGTCGGGCGAGGCCGACCACCCCACGATCATGCGGGTGACGCGCGACCGCGACGGTCGCTCGTTCTCGGCCCGCCACGTAGTCGCGCTCCAGCACGGTGAGGCGATCTTCACCGCGTCGGCGTCGTTCCACGTCGACGAGCAGAGCGGCGACTTCTCCGGCGTGCCGTTCCCCGCGGGGATCCCCGCGCCCGAATCGCTGACCGAAGAGGGCGGCAACGAGGACGTGATGTTTCGCATGCGCCCGGTGCTCGACGGGTCAAACGGGCCCGACGACATGCGGGTGTCGCGCCGCATCTGGGGCCGCACTCGCGAGCCCCTACCGGACGACCGCGAGGTGCACGCGTGCGCGCTCGTCTACTTCTCGGACATGAGCACGGGCTTCATCGAGCTCGACACCCCTGGGCTCCCGCGCGGTGGGACCAGCCTCGACCACACCATCTACTTCCACCGTCCGACGCGTGCCGACGACTGGTTGTTCATGGAGCTCGAGCCGGTGTCGGCGGCCGGCGCGCGTGGCGTGTACCGCGGGTCGATCCACGACCGGACCGGACGGTTGGCGGCGACGCTGGTCCAGGAGAACCTGATGCGCCCGGCACCGCCCTCGGGCTGACGCCTCAGCGCGCGCCGATGTAACCGACGAGGTCGTCGCGCTCGCCCTCGAGCTCGGAGATCCGGCTCTTCACGACGTCGCCGATGCTCACGATGCCGACGAGCGCACCGTCGGCGTCGACCACCGGGACGTGGCGGATGCGCCGGTCGGTCATCGTGCGGGCGAGGTCCTCGACCGACGTCTCCTTGGAGCAGGTCACGACGTCGGCGGTCATGATCTCGGCCACCTGCCGGTCGAGCAGGGCGCCGTCGTCGTCGGCCAACCGCCGGACCACGTCGCGCTCCGACACGATGCCGGCGATGGCGTCGTCGGCCGTGACGACCGCGGCGCCGATGCGCTGCTCGGCGAGCAGGCCGAGCAGGTCCCGCACCGTCGCGGTGGGCGGGATGGTGGCGACGAAGTCGCCCTTCGCACGAAGCACGGTCACGATCAGCATCGCGTCCTCCTCCGGCTGCTGGGTTTCCCCCCTATTGTCGCGCCATGCGCACCGCCCTGCTCACCATTCTGCTGGCGCTGGGCCTCTCCGCGTGCCTGCCGCCGGCGTCGCCGCCCGCGGCGAACGGCCGTCTCCCCGACAGCTCCCTCACCACCATCACGCCCACGTGCCGGGCGGCCAACGACGTCGCCGACCCGCTGCGGCGCCTGCTCGATGCCGCCGCGGCCGACGGCGTCGTGGTCAGGCCGGAGACGAGCTCCTACACCGCGCCGCTTCCCGGGCCGCCGCGCATCGAGTCGTGCTACCGCTCGCTCGAGATGCAACAGTGGTGGCGGGACTTCTACTGCTTCTTCGGCAACTGCAGCCTCGCCGCGGTCCCCGGCACCAGCGTGCACGGATGGGGCCGCGCGGTCGACTTCGAGGACGCGGGCGGCGAGCTGACCTTCGCCTCCGCGGGGTACCACTGGTTGAAGGCGAACGCGGGCCGCTTCGGGTTCGTCCACCCCGCGTGGGCGGAGCCGGGCCAGTCCTCGTCCGAGCCCTGGCACTGGGAGAAGCCGTGACGCGCGTCAGCCGTCGGGGATCATCTTCCGCGTGACGAAGCGCCAGCGGCCGTCGTCGCGCCGCAGGGTGTCCTCGTACCGACCCGAGATCACGAGCTTCGACTCGGCCGCGCCCCCCGCCGTCGACCACATCTGCAGGTAGAGGCGCGCGGTGGCGTCGCTGCCGTTGCCGTCGATCGACACGTTCGTGACCATGTGGCGGGCGCCCGGCGCCATGCTCGGGACCAGCGCCGCGAAGTCGCGCAGCTCGTTGCCGCCCTTGACGACGTTGAACCCGGTGTCGAGCGATCCGTCGTCGGTGAACAGCGCCGCGAACTCCTCGCCGTCACCGGCGTCGACAATGTGGTTGTAGTCGGCGACCAGCTTCTGGATCGCCAGGATGTCGTCGGTCGCCAAGGTCATGGCGCTCCTCCCCCAAATCGGTACTGGCCCGGCATTCTGCCACCACGGCCCCGAAAGATCCCGCGATGGCTGCCACCAACGACGTCGCGTCCGCCGAGCGGGTGTCGAGCAAGCCCATCGTGGCGCGCGGCCGCGCCAAGACGGTCGAGAACATGGACAAGATGCTGGCCCGGATCGAGGAGCTGGTCACCTCCTGACCCGACCTCCCGCGCGGGGCTACTCGGCGCGCAGTGCGACGCTCGGCCGCATCCTGCCGGCCAGCCACGCGGGCACCGCGGCGACGATGCTGGCGAGCAGCAAGGCCGCAGGGATCGCCAGCAGGAACGGGACCCATGCCACCTGAGCCTCGGGGATGGCACCCAGGTCTTCGGCGAACACGTTCCAGGCGAAGCGCCCGAGCAGCGCGCCGAGCGGGATGCCCACGACCAGTGCGATCGCGACCAGCGTCGCGGTCTGCCAGAACACCGACAACCACACCTGGCGGCGCACGAACCCCATCGTCCGGAGCACCGCCAGCTCGCGGCGACGGCGGCGGACCGACGAGATCAAGGTGTGCGCGAGCGCGGCCACCGCCAGCAACACGAGCAGGCCGCCGAGCAACGCCGGCAACCCGCTGACCTCGGACAGCGCCTGGAGCTCGCGTGGCTCGCCCGACGACCGCGTCGGCAACGGATCGAGCGCCCGGCGGAGGTGGACGGTCTCGGCCCCGGCATCGGTGCCGCTGCGGTAACGGACGAGGAACACGTTCCGGCGCGCCTCGGGCAGCAGGCGTTGCAGGCCGCGGTAGGTCATGTAGACGCCGTTGCCGAGCCCGCCGGCGTCACCGAACTCGGGGAAGAGCCCGCGGCCGACGATGCGCAGCCCGGCCGCGGTGTTGCCGAGCCGGAGCACCGCGATGTCGCCGAGCTGCAGACCGGCCCGCTCGAGGTTGCGCGCCCCGAGCATCACCTCGTTGGCGCGTTGCGGGAGCCGACCTTCCACCACCGTCGGCGCCACCTGGCCCTGCTCCTGCTGCATGCCCATCACGTCGACCCGCGCGAGCCCGAGCTCGGCCTGCGTGATCGTCCCCGCGGCGAAGGCCGAGACGACGGGATCGTGCGAGAACGCCGGCACCAGCGCGGTGGAGATGTCCGGCAACGCCGGCGCGCCGCTCCTGACGCTCCAGTTCCAGCCGTAGAGCCGCTGCGAGTCGAGCATGTGCTGGAGGCTGCTCTGGAACGACCACAGGCCGGCCAGGAGCGCGATGGTGAGCGTGGCCCCGAGGACGGTCGTCCAGACGCCCGACGACGTCTCGCCGCGCCCGGGGTCGAGCGCGAAGCGCACCCCGATGTCGGCGCTGGGCGAGAGCCGGCTCCGCTCGAGCAGGCGCGTCCGCGAGCGACGGGTGGCGCGCCGACGTGGTCGCCGACTCGGCCACTCGCACCCGCCACGCGGCCAGGGCGCGCAGCGCGACGACCCCGACCAACACCGCCAGCGCGCCCAACCCGAGGAGGAGCGGATCGGCGTGGAACCCCTGGTGCAGGTCGGCGACGCGCGCCAGCCCCACCGGCATGAGCGGCGACATGAGAACGGCGACGACGACGGCGAGGACGGCGCTGCTGAACCCGATCACCAACCCGCGGGCGAGCACCAGCATCCGGAGCTCGTTGCGCTCCAAGCCCAGCGCGCGCAGCACGCGGTCGTCGCCCGCCTCGGCGAACGCCTGGCGCACGAGGGCCTGACCGACGACGAGCAGGAGGGCGACGAGCGCAAGGAGCGCAACAAGGCGCACCGCGGTGGCCTGGACGCGGATGGCCCGCTCGACCTTCGGCGTCTGCAGCGGCCGGCTCTGCACGAAGCCGGCGGGCTGCCCGTTGGCGAGGCGCTCGATGCCCTTGGCGAACGCGTCGAGCTGGCCCGGGTCACGCAGGCGGACGAAGAGCAGCGGGCTCGACACGACGTGCGATCCGTAGCGGTCGGTGAAGGCGCGGGTGAGGTGGAGGGGGGCGCGAGATCGGGGCCCACCGGGGGGAACTCCGACGGCGACGCCTCGATGCCCACGATGCGGAACGTCACGTCGGGCCCGTCGGCGAGCTCGTCGATCGCGCTGCTCGACGAGCCCGGTGCCCCCGCCAGACGGGCGCCGAAGTTGCTCAGCAGCGTGGCCGCAGCTGTGGGGAAGCTCGACGGGCGGACGAAGCGCAGGCGGATCGTGCTGCCGGGGTGGAGGCCGAGCCGCTCCGCGAGCACGAAGCTGGCGGTCGCCTCGTCGATGGCGCGCGGGTCGGCGGCCCGGCCCTCCCTGATGTCCATCCGCTCGATCACGGTGCCCAAGCGGTCGTCGGCGGGCAGCACCGGGAACAGGTCGACCGGCCCGACCCGCCGGCCGTCGCCGGTCCGGCCGGTGAACACCAGGCTCACGCCGGCGCGGGCCGTGTCACGCACCTGGGGCAGCCGCTCGACGTCGTCGACGTCGGCGGCGCCGCCGAGGCCGAAGGCGCTCCGCCCGGCGACGATGGCGTCGGCGGCGCGCATCGTGCGGCTGAAGTCCCGATAGGCATCCCGGGTGCGCACCGAGCCGGCCAGGAGACCGAGGATCCCGCCGCTCGCGATGCCGGCGAGGAGCGCCACCCCGAGCCAGGGAAGCCACCGCTGGCGCACCTCCGCGCGGAGACGGAGGACGACCGCGGGCATCGGGCAAAGCTACCGGCGAGGTGACCGTCGCCGGGCGCGGCCGCACGCGAGACTGCACGCCCGATTCCGAACCTCTCACGCCGGAGGACGCAGCCGTTGCTGCCCCCGCATCCCTGTCGCCGCACCGACCGCACGGCCAGCGCGCGGTTCGCCCGCGCGGGCGCGGCGCTCGTCGCCGGCGCGCTCGCCTTCCTGGTGCCGGCGGCCTCCACCGCGGCCCAGACCCTCTCCGTCCAGATGGCCGCGAAGAACTTCGCCGGCGCGCAGGTGCTCTCGCAGGCGTACGGTCAGGCCCTCGCGTCCCGGGGCGCCCACGTGACCTTCTCCGACGCGGTCGGCCCCACCGAGGTCGTGTTCCCGGCGCTGCAGGGCGGCACCTTCGACGCGTACGCCGACTACCAGGGCACCCTGCTCACCTATCTCGGCGGCAGACCGACGTCCAACAGCGGCAAGACCCACGCCGCGCTCGTCGCCAAGCTGCGCGGCACCGGTCTCACCGTGACCGACGCCGCGCCCGCGGTCGACGTCAACGGCTTCTTCGTCACCCGCCGCACGGCCCGGAAGCTCCACCTGAGCAGGGTGTCGGACCTGCGCCGGGTCGCACCCCGGTTGACGATCGGCGCGCCACCCGAGTGCACCCGTCGTCCGCTCTGCCTGGGTGACGCGTCGCAGCGGACCTACGGGCTGCGGTTCGGCAACGTGGTCCCGATCGACCCGAACGGTCCGGCGACCGAACGCGCCCTGTCCCGCGGCGACATCGACGTCGCCGTCCTCTTCACCGGCAGCAGCGTCATCCCCCGCGACGCGGTGCTGCTCCGCGACGACAAGGGGCTGCAACCGGCCGACAACCCGGTGTTGGTCCTCCGGGAGTCCATGGCGACGCCCGAGACCCTGCGGGTGGCGAACAGGGTCTCCGCAGCCATCACGACCGGCGTGTACAACGCGATGTCGCTGGCGGTCAGCCGTGAGCAGCGGGACCCGACCGAGGTCGCGGCGCGCTTCCTCGCCGAGCACTCGCTTCCTTGACCGCGCGACGGAGCGCGGTCGCCACCCGCGGCGCCACCCGATCGGCGCCGGCCACGGTGAAGTGCGTGCCGTCGGCCCGGATCGCAGGATCCGCCACGCCACCCGGGCAGATCACGGCGTCGAGGTCGAGCAGGCGGACCCCGGTCCCCCGTGCCGCTACCTGCCACGCGCCCGCGACGGCCTGCGCGCGGGCGGCGTCGAGTTTCTCGGGCGCCTGGGGCTCGCCGCCCGGCAGCGTGTCGGGGCCGAAGCAGGTCGGCTTCACCCCCACGATGGGGGCGCCGGTCATCCCGAGGATGCGGAACAGCTCACCCACGTCGGCGGTGTACTGCGCCGTCCACGCCGAGTCACCGGGATGGATGACCCCGCCGTCGGTCGCGGCGACGTCGTAGAGGTCGCGGGCGCCGGCCATCACGAAGACCACGTCGGGCTTCGTCCTCTGCACGGCCGTGGTCCAGTACTGCTGCCAGTACCCGGTGCCCCCGCACCGGTTGGCGACCCGCTCCCCGTCGGCGAGCACGAACGTGGGGACCGAGGAGATCGAGCACCCGAGGATGGTGCTGTCCCACAGCGCGAGCCCGGGTTGGGCGACGAGGCCGTGGTGGTCGGGGGGCCGCGGGGCCCCGAACGCCAGCGTGCCGGCCTGGGACTCGCCCACCACCAGCACCCGGATCGGGTCGGGGACCCGTACCCGCCCCCGCGCGTTCGCCGGGCCCGCTCCGAACACCGCGAGCGAGCCGACCGCGACCAGCGCGACGAGCGGGGACGCGAGACGACGCGTCATCGACCAGTGGTTCGGCGCGGCACCGTCGGTTCGACGGCGTCGAGCGAGGCGAGCCGGTCTTCCTGCCAGGCGCGCACGACGCACGACTGCCCGGCGGTGGCGAGGAGGGTGCCGTCCTCGGCCCAGAGGTGCACCCGCCCGTGCCCGAACCCGTGCTCGACCGCCTGCACCTGTACGTCGACGAGCACCCATTCGCTCGGCACGAGCGAACAGACGCGCAGGGTGTTGTCGAGGCTGCTGCCGGTGACGAGCTCGCCCAACGCCTGGCCGACGCCGAAGGGGACGTAGTCGCCGAGGATGGCGAGCGTCCCCGCCGACATCTCGAGCACGTCGGGAACGCGCGCCCACAATGCCGCGTGCCCGTCGCTGTGACGGCCGTCGAACTCGGCGAAGTCGCGCCCGATGGCGAGGCGCATCTCGAGGCGCTGCGACAGCGCGTCGTCGACGGTGGAGACCCGGCGGCGGCGCGGCGGGCACGCGTCCGGCGGGTCGACCGCCGGCATCCTGGCCCACTGGCCCGAGCACGGCACCTCCCGCGCCCCCAACGCCGCGTTGACGGTGAGCACCTCGCGATCACCGACGTGCGCGACGGCGCGCGCCTGGGTGGTCCGGTGGCCGGTGACGGCGACGGTCAGGTCGACGTCCATGATCTCCGGCGGTTGTGCGTTCGACAGGTACTGCGCGGCCGCCCACACGACCGGCCGCCCGGTGGTGCGCTCCAACGCCTCGATGGCCGCCCCGAGTCCGCAGCCGCCGAACAGGAAGAGACCGTCGGTGCAGATGCCGGGCACGATCTCGAGGTACCACCGCAGCGGGTTGTGCGTCTCGCGCAGGCCGAGGAACTCACGGGCGTCCACCGACCGCGATGGTAGGGCGACGCGCCGCGCGCCCATCCCGTAGCCTGGGCCGATGACGCCGGTCACGATCATCGCCGAGCACACCACGACCGTCGACGCGCAGATCGACGGCGAGCGCGTCCTCGTGACGCCGTCGTCGTTGACGACCGCACTCGGATGGACGTTGCAGCCCGAAGGGCTCTGTCGCGACGACGTCTGTGTACCGGTCCGCGATCGCGACGCGCTGCTCTCGGGCAAGCTCCTCGACGTCGCCGCGGTGGCGAGCGCGCTGGGACGCCAGTCGGTCGTCGACCCCGATGCCGGTCTCGTCGCCGTCGCGCGGGGCGCGGAGCAACGCCGCGACGCGCTGCAGATGCTGGTGGCCCCCGACTTCGAGCTCCCCGACCTCGACGGCACGCCGCACACGCTGTCGGAGTGGCGGGGGAGGAAACGGCTCCTCCACGCCTTCGCCTCCTGGTGAGGCTGCCGTTACGACCTGCCCGGGTGGCAGGCGCTGCAGGACGAGTTGGCCGATGCGAACTTCACCGTCATCGCGGTCGCGCTCGACGACTCTGCTGACGACGTCCGCCCCTGGACCGAGGGGATCACGCTCCCCGTCCTGCTGGATCGCCAGCACCTGCTCACCGAGCTCTACGCGATCAGCAACGTGCCCACCGTCATCTGGATCGACGAGGACGACCGCATCGTCCGGCCCAACAGCGTTGCGTTCTCGACCGACATGTTCGCCGAGTTCACCGGGGCGTACGCAGGTCCGCACCTCGACGCCCTGCGGGCGTGGGTGCGTGACGGCGCGGCGACGCTCTCGGCCGACGACGCGCGTGCCGCGGTCCCCGACCTCTCCGACGACGAGGTGTGCGCCCGCCTGCACTTCCGGATCGCCACCGAAGCGCGCCGCCACGGCGACGATGACGTCGCGCGCCGGCACTTCGTGCGCGCCGGCAAGCTGGCGCCGACCGACTTCACCATCCGACGCGCCGCCATGCCGCTCATGGGCGGCGATCCCTTCGGGCAGGAATTCATGGAGCTCTACCAGGAGTGGGAGCAACTCGGCAGCCCGTTCCACGGGCTCCAACCGATGACCGACTGAGCCGCCCGCTACCCCGGCGCCGCGGCCGGTTCCCCGACTTCGGCGCCCACCGGGGTGGTGGGGATGCCGCGGCTCAGGAACAGCGCAACGAGGGCGAGCACCGCCAGGACCGAGAGCGACGCCCGCAGGCCATCGAGCCGGGCGTCCGCGTTCTCCTCGACGACTGCGTCGGCGGTCTTCGGTGGCACCCCGGCGTCGTCGAGTGCCTCCTTCAGATCGGCGTCGGAGATGAACGGCACCCCGCTGGTGAGCTCGGTCTGCGCCTTCGACGTCAGCTCCGCCGGCACCGCGGGGTTGCTCGCGATCCCGGAGAAGAACGACGCGGTGAGCGCGGACATGAGGATGGCGCCGGCCAGCGCCGTGCCGAGCGAGATCCCGAGGTTGGAGAAGGTGTTCTGCAGGCCCCCGACCTCGCCGCTCTGCTCGTCGGGCACCGAGGAGACGGTGACCGCGCCGAGCTGCGACGCGAGCGCGCCGATGCCGAAGCCGGCGAGGAGCATCGGCCACGTGACGATCTCGGGACCGGCGCCGGCGTCGAGCGCGGCCACGAACACCACGAGCCCGAGGAACAGCATGAGGAATCCGAGCTGGCTGATCCGGCGGGGCGACGCCTGCGGGAACAGCTTGGGGATGCCGACCGCGGCGATCACCAGGGTGATCGAGAGCGGCAGGATCCGCAGCCCGGTGTCGATGGCCGAGAGCCCGAGCGCGATCGACAGGAAGAGAGGCACGGCGAAGAACAGGCCCGCCTGGAGCAGGTACTGGAAGAAGAACGCGGTGAGCCCGCTGCGGAGCAGCTTGACCCGGAGGATGGCCGGGTCGAGCAGCGCGGCCCGGCCGGTGTCGCGGCGGTGCTTCTCCCACTCGAGGAAGCCGAGCAGCACCGCGCCACCGCCGAGCACCAACCAGATCACCGGCGACAGGCCCAACCATGTGGGCGCGTCGGGCTTCGGTTGGACGAATCCCCACGTGCCGGAGCGCAGGACGCCGTACACGATGAGGCCCAGGCCGAGCGCCGAGAGCGCAGTGCCGACGAGGTCGAGCTTCGCGCCTTCCTCCTTCGGCGTGTCGGCGGTGCGCCGGTTCAGCAGCAGCACCACGCCGATGATGAGCACCTCGCCCACGAACACGTATCGCCACGACCAGTAGGTGGTGAACAACCCGCCGATCAACGGGCCCACCGCGACCGCGATCGCGCCGCCGGCGGTCACGATGCCGTAGGCGCGTGGCCGCTCCGCCTTGACGAAGTTCGAGGCCACGAGGGCCACGATGGCCGGCATCACGAGGGCGGCGCCGACGCCTTCGAGGAACGACCATCCGAACAGCAGCACCGGGAGGTTCGGGGACAGCGCGGTGGTCAACGAACCGCACGCGTAGATCACGCACCCGATCGTGAACGCGCGCTTGCGCCCGAGGATCGCGCCCATCTTCCCGCCGGTGATCATCAACGACGCCATGACCAGCGTGTAGAGGGTGATGGCGGTCTGGATGCCGGTGACGGTCGTGTCGAGGTCCTTCGCGACGGTCGCGATCGACACGTTCATCACCGACGAGTCCAGGATCATCACGAACTGCGCCGCGGCCAGCGTCACCAGCACGGCCTTGGCTGCCGCGCCCTGGCGCGCCGACGTCCCCGTCGCCGTCGCTTCCGTCATCCCCGCTCCCCTCCGTGGTTGCGTCCGTGGTCGCGCCGCTCAGCCCAAGGAGGGCAGCACCTCTTCGACGTACAGGCGCAGCGAGCTCCAACCCTCGTCGACGGGCATGCCGCCCACCAACGGATGGAGGCTGCACGTGGCCGCGGGGCCCTTCGCGGCCAGCCGTTCGACCAGCTCGGCGGGCGTGACCACCTCGTAGATGCCCTCGGCCCGCAGCTCGTCGACGGTCGTCGCGTGCGAGTGCACCGCGGAGGTCTGTCCTTCGGGCTGCCAGGCCGCGTAGGTCGCCGCTTCCTCCATGAAGTGGTGACCGAGGTCGCGCCAGACCCGCTCGGGGTCGGCGGCGACGTGGGTCATCGCGGTGTGCTCCGCCGGCATCGCGCAGAAGCCCTGCGTACCGTGCGCCTGGCACTGCTCGTAGTAGTACGCCTCCAGCTCGGGCAGGTTGGCGGGCGGCATGTAGGGGAGCCCGAAGCGCGCCGCCCGGCGCACCGCCGCCTTGCTCGACCCGCCCAGCATGAGCACGGGATGCGGTTGCGTGAACGGACGGGGCGTCACCTGCACGGTCGTTCCGCGGTACTCGAACGGCTCGCCGGTCCAGGCCTTGAGCATCGCGTCGATCGCCTCGTCCTGCAGCGCGCCGCGCTTCGACCAGTCCTTCCCGTGGGCGGCGTACTCGCTCTCCCGGTAGCCGATGCCTCCCGTGACGATCAGCCGGCCGCCGCTGGCGAGGTCGAGCACCGCGATGTCCTCGGCGACGCGGAGGGGGTCGTGCAGCGGGACGAGGAGCGCGTTGATCGTCGCCAGGATCTTCTGCGTGCGCCCGAACACGAGCCCCGCCATGACGAGCGGCGACGGACTCCACCCGTTCTCGGCTCCGTGGTGCTCCTCCAGCGAGATCGCCTGGAGATCGTGCCCGTCGGCATAGCCCGCCATCTCCACGAACGCCTGGTAGCGCCTCGCCATCGCTCCGGGCTCGAGACCGGGCTGGATGCAGTTGAAGCGGACCACGGAGTACGGCATGGCGGGGACCATAGCTTTCTCGCCATGACGCTCGATGACGACCGCCCGCACTTCATCCGCCACCTCGGTCCGCAGTGGTGGGAACGCCGGGGCGACGTGATCGTGGGCGGCGCGGTCGTCCAGCCCATGATCCAGGCGCCGGGCACGGTGATGCCGCGGATCGGCATGCTCGCCACGTACGCCGACAACGCGGGCGGACTCGACGCGTCCGAGTCGTTCGGCTCGGCCGCGCCGACGCTGGACCTCAGCGTCCACGTGGTGCGCAACCCCGGTGCCCCCGACCTCACCTACGAGAGCCGCCTGCTGAAGGTCGGGCGGCGGGTGACCGTGGCCGAGACGTGGTTCACCGCGGCCGGGGACACCGAGCCCTACGCGCTGGCGATCTCCACCTTCGTCACCGTGGGCGAGCCCGAGCCCGACGGGATCACGCTGCCGTCCCACCTCGACTGGCCGTTCTCACCCGCGGCGTCGCTCGACGTCCCCATCGAGGACCACGCGGGCATCACCGCCGTCGCCCCCGGCGTGGTCGAGATCGAGCACGACCCGAGCGTCGGCAACGGCCGCGGCACGTTGCAGGGCGGCATGGTCGCGCTCGTCGCGGAACGGGCGTGCGAGACGTGCTCGCCGACGAGGGGGCGGCGTACGTCGTCACCAGCATCGACCTGCGGTACCTGTCGGCGATGCGGGTCGGGCCGGTGCGCGCCACCGCGAGGATCCTCCGCGCGCACGAGGGGCTGGCCCAATTGTGGGTCGAGCTGCACGACCTCGGCACCGGGCACCTCATGACGCACGTGGTCGCCGACGCGATTCCCCTCGAGGCGTTCCGGGTACGGTGAGCGTCCTCTCTCCCCGAAAGGATCCTGCCGATGCCGCTCACCGGTGAGTACGAACCAAGCCCGTGGGACTGGGTCTCCGAGCAGGTGCAGCAGTACGAGGCGACCGGTGGCGAGGAGGGCGGAACGCTGGAGGGCGCGCCGTGCGTGATCCTCACCACCAAGGGCCGCAAGACCGGCAAGCTGCGCAAGACCCCGCTGATGCGCATCGAGCACGACGGCGTCTACGCGGTGGTGGCCTCGCTCGGTGGCGCGCCCCAGCACCCGGTCTGGTACCTGAACCTCGTGGCGAACCCCGACGTCACGCTGCAGGACGGCGACAAGGTGCTCGACTTCCGCGCCCGGACCGCCACCCCGGAGGAGAAGCGGCACTGGTGGCCGCGCCTGACCGCGGTGTGGCCGCCCTACTCCGAGTACCAGTCGAAGACCGAGCGCGACATCCCGGTGGTCCTGCTCGAAACGGCGTCGTAACCGTCAGTCGAGCGTGACCACCTCCGTCCTGGCCCGCAGGCGTGCGACGAGGAAGGCGTGCCCGACCGCCACCAGGGTCAACGCCGCGACGCCCTCGACGAGGTCGAACCACGGGAGCTGCCACGCGGCGACCCCCGCGAACGCCACGACCAGCGCGGTGCCGAGCCGCAGGAGGAGCAGCGGCCGGATCGGCCGGCGGCGCGTGCAGAGGCCGATGCCGGCCAGCCCGAGGTAGACGAGCGCGAGCGTCGCCATGATCTCGAGGATGTCTTCGGCGGGGAGCTCCTCGAAGAAGCCCAGCGCGACCAGCTTCGACACCCCGATGGCCGTGCCCACGATCCCGAGCTGGGTCACCAGGTGGCAGGCCAGCCACGGCCCGGCCCGGCGCTGGTTCAATCCTGCGTGTGGGATGTCCTCGAAGTACGAGGCCCACAACGCGAACGTCAGCACGAACTGGAACGCCAGAGCGACCACGTCGATCCCGTCCACCGTGCTGTCGCTCACCGCGATCGCAACCTTCACGAACGATTCTCCGCACACGATGATCGTGAAGGCACCCAACCGCTCGACGAGGTGCTCCTCGTCGATGGCCGGGAACTCCGACAAACGACTCGACCGGGCGATCGCCGGGAGCACCACGACCGCGATCCCGGCGGCGGCAACCGCGATGCGGAGGGCCTCGGGCAATGGCGCGGCGACCACGAACAACGCGGCCGCCGCCGTGTTCAGCGCCGCGAGGTGACCGGCGAACGCGGAGTCGGCGCCGTCCCGCCGCCACGCGCGCCAGTACATGGCGGCGACGGTGCCGACCAGCGCGCCGTAAGTGACCGCGAGGTACGTCTCGTCCTCCACCACCCCGGCCCGGGCCTCGATCGCGATGAGCACCACCAGGAACATCTGCACGAGGAGGAGCAGGCGGTGACCGAGGTCGGTCATGCGGAACCGGTTGGTGAAGATCGTGGTCGACAGCCAGATCCACCACACCGCCGCGAAGACGATCACGACCCAACCGATGCGTGCGCCGTCGTGCAGGTGCGACACCGCCGAGCTGAAGACGAGGATCGCGGCGACGAAGACGAGGTCGTAGAACAGCTCGATCCAGACGCCCATCTGGGCGAGCGTGTGCGATGCGACCTCGCGAGGCGGTTCGACGGGGCGCGGTTCCGGCATCGAGCGCGTCAGGCGGCGGGGCGGAGTCGATCGGCGAAGAACGCCAGCACCCGGTCGAGCGCCTCGCGGGTCGGGTGACCCGGCTCGTCGACGAGGTGCTGGGTGAGGACCGAATGTGCGCTCCGCGGGATCCCGTGCGGATTTCCCTTGGAGGAATCGATCTCCACCGCGATGAACGCGTCGCCGAGCTCCCGCCGCAGCGTGTCGAACCGCGCCTCGGGCACCGCGGCATCGTGCGTGAACCGGAGCCCCATGAGGCAGGCGCCGGCCGCGGCCCGTTCCTTCACGCGGGCGAGGTCGGCGTCGCTGACGCCCACCGCGCGCCGTCGCGACCGGGTCACCCCGAACGGCAGCGACGGCTGGCTCAGCACCGGCGCCAGCATCGTGTCGTCGACCATCATCCCGAGCGCGAAGCCACCCGTGAAGCACATCCCGACCGCGCCGACGCCGGGGCCTCCGCACTCGGCGTGGGCCTCGGCCGCGAGCCGGCGCAACCACCCGATGACCGGGCTCGTGCGGTCCAGCGCGAACGCCGTGAATTCACGCGCCACGCACGCCTCGACGAGGGCGCGCATCGTGTAGCCCACGCTCACCTCGCGCCCGGGGGTGCCGAACAACGACGGCATCCGCACGCTGAACCCGGCGTCGACGACCCGCTGCGCGAACTCCACGACGCCGGGATGCAGCCCGGGGACCTCGTGGATCACGACGACCGCGGGACCGGTGCCGCCCGCGTACACCAGACGGCTGATGCCGTCGTGCGTGAATGAAGTCTGCGTGAACCCCGCGAGCTCGGCCGGCACCGTGTGAGACACTACGGCATCACCGGATGTCAACGAGGAGCACGATGAGCGACGAGCAGGACGAGCTGGACGAGGTCGAGGTCGTCACGACCGCGGTCGGTGACGACGGCACGGTGGTGGTCGATGACCTCAAGGCGATCGTCGACGACGACGGCAACGTGCTCGCGACCGACGAGACGGTCGCGGTCGAGGGACCCGACGGCACGATCGTGGTCGACGAGGTGATCTCGGTCACCGACGACGACGGCGAGCTGGTGGCGATCGAGGAGGACGTCGTCGTG
The DNA here is from genome assembly GCA_963819475.1 of uncultured Actinomycetes bacterium. Taxonomy (GTDB): domain Bacteria; phylum Actinomycetota; class Acidimicrobiia; order IMCC26256; family DASPTH01; genus DASUAS01. Next base: position 40,895 of record CAWFWE010000003.1, on the reverse strand, counting down.
GTGGAAGCCGAGGACGACGAGGGCGGCACCTGAGGCGCGCCTCGCGGCGGTCAGTGCTGGAGCTGCTTCAGCGCGTCGAGAGCGCGATCCGCGTGGACGCTCATGCGGATCTCGCTCTTCACCACCTCGACGACCCGGCGGTTCTGGTCGATCACGAACGTCACCCGCTTGGGCGGCCCCTTCTTCCGGGCGACACCCATCATGGTGGCGACGGTGCCGTCGGCGTCGGAGAGGAGCGGATAGTCGAACCCGTGCTTCTCCGAGAACTGGTGCTGCTTGTCGACCGAGTCCCGGCTGATGCCGACACGCTGCGCGCCGACGGCGGCGAACTCGGCCGCGAGATCACGGAAGTGGCAGCTCTCGCGGGTGCATCCGGTCGTCATCGCCGCCGGGTAGAAGAACAGCACCACGGGGCCGTTGGCGAGCAGGTCGCTCAACTTCCGTGGGGTGCCCGTCTCGTCGGGCAGCTCGAAGTCGTCGACCACGTCTCCAACGTCCATGCGGAGAACCGTACCGTGATCAGGTGCCGTAGTGGCGCAGCTCGACGGTGTTGCCGTCCGGATCGCGGACGTACAGCGACGTGCCGTCCCCCGCGCGCCGAACCGGCGCGCCGGGCCGTCGACCACATCGAAGCGGCCGGATGCCTTGACCGCGTCGAGGTCGACCGGCTCGACCACGAGGCACACGTGGTCGGCGTTCTCACCGGTGCGGGGCGCGGCGAGGAGGTCGAGGATGGTGTGCACATCGACCCGCGCCGACGGGAACGGCGCATCGCCCCGTCGCCACTCGTCGACCCGCTCCGACTGCAGCCCGAGCTCGCCGCAGTAGAACGCCAGTGACCGCTCGACGTCGGCCACGTTGAGCACGACGTGGTCGAGGCCGACGACGCGCAGCTGCGGGGAGCTCACCCCACCACGCTAAGAGATGGAGCGGAGCCGTGCCCGAGCGGACCCGTGGGTCAGGTCGCGGGCGCGATCTCGACGAGCGGTACCAGCCGGAAGAGGCCGAGCCGGCGTCCGGCCACGACGGTTCCGAGCACCAGAGCCACGAGCGCGGTGGCGGCGAGGGAGGTGCGCAGCGCGGTCGAGATCTCGCCCTCGAACGCGGCGATGGTGGCGAGGTTGAGCAGGGCGTGCACGACCACCGCGGGGAGCAGCGCGCCGGTGCGCAACATCGCGTAGCCGAGCACCATGCCCAGGCACACGAAGGGCAGGGCGTGGAGCGTGTCGCTCATCTGTGCCACGTGGCCGGGCAGGACGGTGAAGATCACACCGGATGCGACGATGGCGACGAGGCCGGGACCGACGCCCCAGTCCTCGGCGTTCCGCCAGTTGCGCCCGCTCACCCGGGCCGCGAGCGCGCCCACCAGGATCAGCACCGCCAAGCGGTAGACGACCTCTTCGTCGAGCGCGGCCAGGACGAGGCCGATCGCCTCGGCGAACCCGCCGAGGTGCGCCGAGTACTGCCACACGCCGAACAGCAGCGCGGCGCTCGCGATCACGAGGAACTCGCGCCACGCGGCGAGGTTGGTGCGGTCGAGGCCGAGCCGCCGCCACCCGACCATGGCGACGAGCAGCAGCTCGATCGGGAGCGTCGGCGAGACCGGTACCGCGCCGAGGCTGCCGAGGTTGAACCCGAGCCACGCGGTGCACACGTCGAACCCGACGATCAGGGCGGCGACGCCGACGATCGCGGGTGTGAGCGGCCACCGGGTCCACCGGCACCACTTCCACACGAACTCGACGCGCGCCGACGCCGGTTCCCGCCCCGCTCCAGCCGCCACAGTGGGAGTTTAACCACTCTGCGTGGTCTTGCTGGCCGAGGCGGCCGAGCGGCGCACGACGAAGGTGCCGGCGAGCCAGTCGCCCACCCGACGGTGCCCGGGGGTGAACCAGGCGCTCCACAACGCAATGAGCAGGAGGAGCGCGATGCCGTCGACGACCCAGGCGGCCGCCCGGACGAGCGAACGCAGCGGGCCCGCCGGGCTCCCGACCGGCCGCACCACGCGGATGCCGAGCAGGGCCTTGCCCGGCGTCGCGCCGGTGATCCCTTGCACGACGACGAAGAGCACGAGGTAGAGCAGCACCAGCACGCCGAAGAACACGAGGAACGCGCCCTGGTTGACGAGCAGGGCCTGGCCGTTGAGCGCGAGGCAATTCCGGCCGCGTGGGAGCGGCGACGGGCAGTCGCCCCGGCGGAGGGTGGCGCGGCCCACGATGGTGATGGTCAGGAACGGGACGATGGCGAGCAGGAACGCGTCCACCGTCAGTGCCAGGCACCGCCGCGTGATGACCCGGGTGGGGTCGTGCCCGTCGGCGGACGCCGGCCGCGTCATCCACGCGGTCGCGCCCGCCGGACGAGGACGCCGATCAGCACCGCGTTGGTGATGCCGACCGCGATCGCGAAGAGTCCGAACACCGTGTCGCCGCTCGTGACCAGGACGACGCCGAGCACCACGAAGAACGCGGCGAGCAGCCCGCGCAGGATCAGGATCATGCGCAGGCGGTCCATCGCCGTCAGCGTACGCGGGGTGTGTCAGCTCCCGACCAGGACCCGCACGCGTCGCGCCTGCTCACCCTTGCGCCCCGGCCCGACCTCGAACTCGACCGCCTGCCCCTCCTCGAGGCGGCGGTAGCCGTCGCCCTCGATGGCGGAGAAGTGCACGAACACGTCGCTCGCGCCCTCACGCTCGATGAAGCCGAAGCCCTTGCGGCTGTCGAACCACTTGATGGTCCCGCTCGGCCGGTCGCCGGCGGCGACCGGCGTGCTCACCACCGGCTCGGGCGCCGACGCCAGCGCCTCGATCGACGGACGGTCGAGGCCGGGACGCTGGCCCAACTCGCGCTGGAACCGCGCCACGAGACCGCGCTGCTCGGCGAGGACCAGCGACACCACGGTGCCGACGGCGCCGGCCCGGGCGGTGCGGCCCGAGCGGTGCGTGTAGTCCTTGAAGTCCGCCGGCGGGTCGAAATGGAGCACGCAGGCCACGGCGTCGACGTGGATGCCGCGCGCGGCGACATCGGTGGCCACGAGCGCACGGACCTTGCCGTCGGCGAACGCCGCGAGGGCGCGTTCGCGCTGGCCCTGCGAGCGGTTGCCGTGGATCGCCGCGCCGCGCACCCCGCGTTGCTCGAGCTTCTTCGCGAGCGCGTCGGCGCCGTGCTTGGTCCGGCAGAACACGATGGTCGGGCCCATCGCGTCGACGACCTGGGCGGTCACGTCGACCCACGTGGCGCGGTCCACGGACCAGAACCGGTGGGTGGCGGCGCGCTGGTCGGCCTCGGGAAGGAGGTGGCGGGAAGGATCACGCTGGTAGCGCTGCACGAGGCGGTCGACGGCGCCGTCGAGCGTCGCCGAGAACAGCAGCGTCTGCCGGGTTGCCGGGGTGCGGTCGAGCAGCTGCTGGACCGCGGGCAGGAAGCCCATGTCGGCCATGCGGTCGGCCTCGTCGACCACGACCAGCTCGACCTCGTCGAGGTCGACCTCGCCCCGCTCGATCAGGTCGGTGAGCCGACCGGGGCACGCGACGAGCACGTCGACGCCGCGGCGCAACGCCTTGAACTGCGCGCCGAAGCCGGCGCCGCCGTAGACCGCGGCGACGCGCAGCTTCCGCGCGCGTCCGAGCCACTCGAGCTCACCGCAGACCTGTGCCGCGAGCTCGCGCGTCGGGACGAGGACGAGTCCACGCGGCCGACGCGCTCGGGCCTTGCCGACGCGTGCGACGAGCGGGATGCCGAACGCGATGGTCTTGCCCGAGCCGGTCGGCACGCGGCCGCACAGGTCGCGGCCGGCCAGGCCGTCGGGGACGGTCATGGCCTGGATGTCGAACGTGTCGACGAGACCGTGCGCGTGGAGGGTGCCGACGAGGTCGGCCGGGACGCCGAGGTCGGCGAAGGTGGTGCTGGGCATGACGGGTTGTGCTCCTGAGGTTCGAGATTCGGTGTCGGGAGGGTGGACGAACCCCGAAACACCGATCCCTACGAACCGGGAGCGCGAGAGGACGCATACCCACTTGCGAGAACCCGAGCGCGGAACTCACGACCACGCACTCGGTGACTTCAGGGTAGCAGACGCCATCATGGTGCCATGGCCCCGCTCGAAGATCGACCGGTCGACGCGACGCCGGTGCACACGAAGGACCTCCCTGCGACCCCTCAACGCGACCGTGCGATCCCCGCGACCGCGTGGGTCGAGGCGCCGGCCGAGCTCCTCGCGCTCGGTCGCGATCTCGGTCACGACTTCGTCGCGTACATCCGCCGCATCGGGCCGTGGCTGCTCTGGCGCGCCGGGCCCGCGACGCGCGGCGACGCCCGTTACCTCGCGCTCGCGGCCGACGACCTCGCGGACGCGCTTCACCTTCCGTCTCTACGCGTCGGGCGACGGTGAAGGCGTCGGCCCCGACGGTGTCGTCCACCATCGCTTCCGCGCCTGGAAAGAGTCGCTGCGCGATGCCGCGCCCACGTGGCGCGAAGGAGGTGTCGCGCGCGAATAGCGTGGTGGGTGATGGAACGGCAGGCGGGGCTCGGCAGGAGCCTGGAAGACGTGCTCGACGCAATGGCGCCGGTCGAAGCCGATCCCGGCGCGCCGGGGCGCGTCCTGTTCGAACCCCGAGACCTCGAGCGCCAGGTCGACCAGCTCGCGGCCGAGATCGGTGATGTCCGGGAGCGGGTCCAGCGCCTCGTCGGCCTCGTGGCGGACGCGGCGGAGGTGACCGGCACCACCAACGGGACGCACCCCGGCCCGGCCGAGACCGCGGAGCAGCCCGAGACGGTCGAGGCCGAGAAGCACGAGAACAAGAAGAGCAAGAAGAAGAAGAAGAAGAAGAAGAAGAAGAAGTCGAAGAAGAAGTCGAAGAAGAAGTCGAAGAAGAAGTCCGGGAACGGGTAGGGCGCCGGAAACATCGGGACGGGCGCGACGGTTCTCCTTCTGGCACGACGAAGGAGTCGAACCCCAGGAGGTCCTGATGTCGTTCTTCGGGCGCACGCCCACGATGCCCACCGCCGAGCAGGCGCTCGCCGGCCGGGCCGACGAGATGCCGGTGCCCGCCACCCACTTCGTCAACGGCCACCCGCTCCGGCCGCCGTTCCCCGACGGGCTCGAGACCGCGGTCTTCGCCCTCGGGTGCTTCTGGGGCGCCGAGCGCGCCTTCTGGCAGACCGACGGCGTGTTCTCCACCGCGGTCGGCTACGCCGGCGGCTTCACCCCCAATCCGACCTACCACGAGGTGTGCAGCGGGCACACCGGACACACCGAGGCGGTCCTCGTGGTCTTCGACCCTGCGGTCGTCAGCTACGAGGAGCTGCTCAAGGTGTTCTGGGAGCACCACGACCCGACTCAGGGCATGCGCCAGGGCAACGACGTCGGCACGCAGTACCGCTCGGCGATCTACACGTACTCCGACGCCCAGCAGGAGGCGGCCGACGCCTCGCGCGACCGCTACCAGGAGGTGTTGCGCGCCGGGCACTACGGCGACATCACCACCGAGATCCGCCCCGCCCCGACCTTCTACTACGCCGAGGACTACCACCAGCAGTACCTGGCCAAGAACCCGGGTGGCTACTGCGGCCTCGGCGGCACCGGGTTGAGCTGCCCCGTCGGCGTGGCCGAGGCGGGCTGAGACACCGCGGAGTCGACCCGAACTTCTGAGTCAGCTCGCCGTCGCCAGCTCCGGCTCCGGCTCGGCCGGCTCCGCCAGCCCGACCGGCTCGTCCACCGCCGGGGCCTGCGCCTCGGCGGCGCGAGCCGGCAGGAACCTCCAGGCCAGCAGCGCGCCCACGAGCGCCACCGCTGCGGTGACCAGCGACGCCCGCGACATCGCGTACACGAACGACTCGCGCGCCGCGTCGGCGAGCGGGGCGCCGACCCGCCCGAGCTGGGCGCTCACCTGCAATGCGGCGCCGACCGACTGGTCGGCCGCGTCGCGCACCTGGCCGGGCACCGTCGCGGGCAGCTTGGAATTCAGGTTGGTCGAGTAGAGCGACGAGAGCATGCTGCCGACGATCGCGACGCCCAGCGCGCCGCCGACCTCGCGGCTGGTGTCGTTCACGGCCGAGCCCACGCCCGCCTGGTGCAGAGGGAGCGAGCCCATGATCGACTCCGTCGCGGGCGCGACCGACAGGCCCATGCCCGTGCCCATCAGGACCATCGCCAGCATCACCCGCGGGTAGCCCGACGACACCGTCGAGGTCGAGGCGACCACGAGGCCGGCGGCGAACACCACCATGCCCGTCACGACGACGCGCTTCGTGCCGAACCACTGGACCGTCTTCGACGACAGGGGGGCCATCACCATCAGCGCGACGGCGAACGGCAACGTGCGCACGCCGGCGTCGAACGCCGAGTAGCCGAGCACGAACTGCAGGTACTGGGTGGCGAGGAAGATGAACCCGAACAGGGCGAAGAACACCAGCGTCACGTTGACGCTCGCGGCGCTGAAGCGCGCGTTGGCGAAGAAGCGGACGTCGAGCATCGGCTGCTCGACGTGGCGCTCCCACAGCACGAAGGCGGTGAGCGCGACGACCGCCACCACGAAGCCAGTGATGATGAGCGGGTCGGTCCAGCCGTTGCTGGGCGCCTCGATGATGGCGGCGACCAGCGCGCCGAGGCCGACGATCGACAAGCCGGCGCCGACCAGGTCGAGCCGGGGCCGCTCCGGGTTGCGCGAGGTCGGCACGAGGAACCGACCCGCGATGACCGCGGCAATGACGATCGGCACGTTGACGATGAACACCGAGCCCCACCAGAAGTGGTCGAGCAGGAACCCGCCGGTGACGGGACCGAGCGCGACCGCGATCCCGGCGACACCCGACCACAGGCCGATGGCCAGCGCGCGCTCGCGCGCGTCGGTGAACACGTTGGTCAGGATCGAGAGGGTGGCGGGCATGATCAGCGCGGCGCCGATGCCCATGACCGCGCGGGCGGCGATGAGCGGGGTGACGCCCCCGGCGAACGCGGCCGCGGCCGACGCACCGCCGAAGATGATCAGGCCGAGCGTGAGCGCGCCCTTGCGCCCGAACCGGTCGCCGAGGCTGCCCGCGGTGAGGAGCAGCCCGGCGAACACGAGCGTGTACGCGTCGACCACCCACTGGAGGTCGCTGATGCTCGTGCCGAGGTCGCGCACGAGGGTGGGCAGCGCCACGTTGACGATCGTGTTGTCGATCACGATCACCAGGAGGCTCACGCACAGCACGGCCAGCGTGAGCCAGCGGCGGCGGTGGATCCGGGGGTCGGTCGCGTCGGTCATGGGGAAGACCTCACCAGTCGACGGGGTTATAACAGTGTGATATCTCTGTTACCCTATAACGACGTTATAGCGGCTGTCAACCAGCTACCGCTGGATGGGCGAGACTGGACCGCGATGGCACGCACCCGTGACGACCAGGGACAACGGATCCTCGAGGCGGCGAGCGGGCTGCTGTCGGAGGAGGGTGCGAGCGCGCTCAGCGTCCGGCGCATCGCCACCGCCGCCGGTTGCTCGACGATGGGCCTGTACAGCCGCTTCGGTGGCAAGGACGGCGTGGTCGACGAGCTCTACGCCGAGGGATTCGAGCGCCTGATCACGGCGATGAAGACCAACCCGGTGACCGACGACACCCTCGCCGATCTCCGCCGGTGCGCCACCTGCTACCGCGACACCGCGCTCGCCAACGCCACCCACTACATGGTGATGTTCGGCGGCGCGGTGCCGGGCTTCGTGCCGTCCGACGCCAGCCACACGATCGCGCACGACGCCTTCGGCGGGCTGGTGGCCAAGGTGGCCCGCTGCACGGATGCCGGCGTCCTCGTCGGCCGGCCCGACGAGATCGCCGAGGTGCTCTGGGGCTCGATCCACGGGTTGGTGATGCTGGAGCTGGTGGGTATCAACCCCCTGTTGAGCGATCCGGGCCAGCGCTTCGCGCGTGCGCTCGACGCCCTGTTCGACGGGTTCTCACATGGCTGACCAGCTGAACCAGCGGGTGCGGACGTTGGTCGACGCCGCGCTCGACCGGGTCTTCGACGAGCCGTTCGACGTCCGCAGCGCCGCCGAGCTCGAGGACCTGATGGCGGCGGGTCCGATCGGCACCGGACCCGGCCCGGCGGCGACGAGCCTGGGGGCCTTCGTCGCCGCGGCGACGCCGCTGGCCCGGCGCGCGCTCGCGGTGGCGTCGAAGTCGTCGAAGGTGGCGACCAAGGCACCACTACCGTCGTCGAAGGCGATCAAGATCGGCCTCGCCTCCATCCCGATCGCGTTGCGCCTGTCCACCACGACCCGGCACGGCATCCGCGAGATCCAGCTGCTCGCGTCCTACGTGATCGCCCGCCTGCGGGCCGCGGGCGTCGACCCCGACCGGGGCCTGGTGCGATCGCTGACCCTCTCCCTCTACGTGGACCCCGCCCGCCGGCCGAACCTCGAGCCGCCCGGGTCGCGCACCGCCGGCGCCGTCGCCCGGCAGTGGGTGCTCCGGTCCCTCGGTGGCGACGCCGAGTCGGCCGTGCGGTCCCGGGCGCGCCGCCAGGCCGAGGCGCTCGACCGGCTCGACCTCCCCGAGCTCGGGCAATTCTGGAGGATGCGGCACGGGGCGATTGACGTGTAGTTGAACGGCCCGGGCTCAAATCTCGACTCGTGGATGCCGAGAAACCACGCATGTCGTCCCGACGCGCCCTCCATCGTCCCGCGCTCGCGCTCGCCGCCCTCGCCATCGTGGCGCTCGGGGCCACCGCCTGCCTCCCGCCTTCGACCGCCACCGCGCCCGAGACCGCCACGACGACGACGACGCCCACGGGCGCGGCGAAGGCGACGATCGTCCACTGCCCGGTCGTCGGGTTCACCTACTCGAGCGGCTTCGGCCCACTTCCCGGTGGCGGGTTCCACTACGGCGTCGACATGGGCGCGCCGGAGGGAACGCCGGTGTACGCGGTGCGCAACGGGACGCTCTGGTACTGGAGCACCGGCGACATCGGCGGGTACTCGGTGTACCTCAAGGCCGACGACGGCAACACCTACTACTACACGCATCTCACGGCCTACGCCGCGAACCTCGAGAACACACAGCACACGGTGGCGGCCGGCGACCTGATCGAGTCGGTGAACCACACCGGCAACGCCAACGGCTTCAACCACCTGCACTTCGAGGTCCGCTTGGGCGGTCCCAACGGCACGAAGGTCGACCCGCGACCAACCCTCGACGCCGTGGGCTGCCAGTAGGCCGTCCCGCTAGGCCACCGGCCGCGCCTGGTCGGTGCCCTCCATCGGCGGCGTACCACCCCACGGGTCGTAGTACTTCCCGACCTCGTCGTGGTATGCGGGCTCGTCGGTGCGATGACGGTCTTCGTCGTAGTCGGGGGCGTTCTTGATCTCGTCCTTGGTCATGTCGACGGCGACCTTCTTCGCGTCGACGTCGATGGCGCGGACCACGCCGGCCGGGATCATGCGCTTCTTGCCGAAGATCCAGAAGCCGGTGTCCACCACGAGGCACGTCGCACCTTCGGCCATCGTCGCTTCGTCGACCTTCCCGATGGCGCCATCGGTCGCGTCGACGTCGAACCCGGTGAGGTCGGGCAGCGCGGGGACGGCGACCTCGACGCGGAATGCGTAGATACCCATTGCAGCTCCCTTCGCGGACTGACCGTCCATGGGTTACCCCGATCCACCTCTCGGGGAACCGCGGGCGCGGGCGGCGTACGATTGCTGCATGACTGCTGATCGACGCAACGTCACCGACGACCTGCCGGACGCGCCGCGCTGGCAGGGCATCAACCACCTGGCCCTCGTCACCCCCGACATGGACGCGACCGTTCGCTTCTACGTCGGCGTGCTCGGCATGCGCCTCGCCGCGACGACCATGGCCGGCCCCATGCGCCATTACTTCTTCGAGATGGGCCGCGGCAACACGGTGGCCTTCTTCGAGGTCGAGGGGGCCGAGACCTTCTCCAAGCCGGCCGGTGGTCCCACCGACCGGGCCATCCAGCTCGATCACATCTCCTTCGACGTCCCCGACGAGCACGCGCTCGAGATGCTGCGCAAGCGCCTGCTGGCGGCCGGGTCGGAGGTGACCACGGTGGTCGACCACGGCTTCATCCGGTCGATCTACTTCACCGACCCCAACGGCATCGCGCTCGAGGCGTCGTGGTGGGTCGTCGACGGCACCGGTCGGCCGACCGACTACACCGACACCGCGCTCTTCGGCGATCCCGACCCGGTCCCCGCAGTGGCCGAGCTGCGCGCCGGCGGCCTCGACGACCTGCCTCGCACCCGGCTCACCTGACCGACGCGGGGATCGACTCGCCGTCGATCCCCAGCACGAGCTCGTCGGGAACCACGCTCACCTCGGCCGCCGCGTCGCGGCGTCGGCCGCGCACGAACGCGGTGCCGAAGGCCAGCACGCCGATGATCGTGGCGATGCCGCCGAGGGCGTAGCCCCATCGGGGCCCGAACACCTCGCTCACCCAGCCGACCAGCGGACCGCCGATGGGGGTGCTGCCGAGCAGGGTGATGGTGTACACCGCCATCACCCGGCCGCGCATGACGGGGTCGGAGCGGAGCTGCAGGAGCGAGTTGCACGTGGCGAGGAAGGAGATCTGCCCCGCCCCCACGACCAGCAGCAACGCGATGAACAGTCCCAACGACGGCGCGAAGGACGCGACGCACATGGAGACGCCGAACGCCATGCCGGTCGCGAAGAGGAGGGTACCGCGCGCGTGCACCCGGCTGGCGACGAACAGCGCGCCGAAGACCGCCCCGGCCCCCATCGCGATCGTCATCCAGCTGTAGACCTCGGCGTTGCCGTCGAACGTGATCTTCGCCAGCAGGGGCAGGACGACCGGGGAGTTGATCGCGAACGTCCCGACGATGAGCGTGAGGAGGAGCGTCGACCGCAGCTCGGGGGTGTGCCAGACGTAGCGGAGACCATCGCGCACCTGACCTTTCTCGCGGCCCAGCGGCGCCTCACGGTGCAACTCGCCGGTGCGCATCATGAGCAGCGCGGCGACGATGAAGACGAACGAGACCGCGTTGAGCGCGAAGCACACGCCGGTACCGACCGCGACGATCAGCACGCCGCCGAGGGCGGGGCCGAGGATCCGCGCCACCTGGAAGATGGCACTGCTGAGGCCGACCGCGTTGGGGAGATCCTTCGGCGGGACGAGCTCGGGCACGAACGACTGCCGGGTCGGGTTGTCGACCGCGAGCGCCAGGCCGAACACGAACACGATGGCGTAGATCATCCAGAGCTGCACGACGTTCGTGAGGTCGACCACCGCCAGCAGCACAGCCACCGCGGCCATGGCCGCCTGGGTGACGAAGAGGACGGACCGCTTGTCGAAGCGGTCCGCGATCACTCCTCCCCACACGCCGAACAGGAGCGTCGGGATGAACTGGAGGGCGATGACGAGCCCGATGGCGAAGCCGCTGTTGTGCGAGAGGTGCAGCACGAGCCAGCCCAGGGCGATGGTCTGCATCCAGGTGCCGCACTGCGAGATCAGCTGACCGACGAAGAACAGCCGGAAGTTCCGGATGTGCATCGACTCGAACGTGCCCCGCAGGCTCCTCACTGGGCGTCGTCCTGGAGTCGTTCGAGGAGTGGCAGCGCGGCGCGAGGAGCGCGCGCTCGGTGTCGCCGAGCTCGGCGATCCGCTGCGCGAGGTACTCGTCCTTGCGGGTACGGCTGCGCGCCAGCAGCTCGCGACCGGCGTCGGTGATGACGGCGCGCGCCACCCGGCGGTCGGCAGGGTCGACCACGCGTGTCGCGTAGCCCCACTCCTCGAGCCGGCCGAGGATGCGGGTCATGCTCGGCGGCTGCACCTGCTCCACCGCGGCGAGCTCGCCGAGCGTGATCGGGCCCAGCCGCTCGATGGTGGCCAGCGCGCCCTGCGTGGACGCGGTGAGCTCCTCGCCGGTGATCGCGGCCTGCTGGCGGATGCGGCGCGAGAGCCGGGCGACCGCCAGCCGCAGGTGCGACGCGAGCTCGGCGACCTCGGGGCTCTCCGGACTCTCCCGGCCCTCCGGGCTCTCGGTGGCGGCGCGCGGAGTCACGCCAAGAGTTTAGCATCGCTAATTAGCGTTGCGAAATACTTGGCCTCAGCGGCGGGTCCCCACGGTGATGGTGACGGTCGAGCCCTCGGCGGCGGTCCCGCCCGCCGGGCTCTGGGCCAGCACGGTGTCGTCCTGGCGGCCCGACGAGACCGGCGTGGTCTCGACCTGCACCGCGAGGCCGGCGTCCTCGAGGTGGGAGATGGCGTCGTCGCTGCTCTTGCCGACCATGGAGTCGACGTTGACCTGCTTCGGCCCCGACGAGACGGTGATGGTGATCGTGTCGCCCCGTACCACGGTGGTGCCGGCGCCCGGGCTCGACCTCAGCACCGTGCCGGCCGGGCGGGTCTTGCTGCTGGCGGTCTGCACCGCGACGACCAGCCCGTCGCCCTGCAGGAGGTTGGTGGCCGTGCCCTGGTCGACGCCCACGACGTCGCGCAGCTCCACGTGCGGGTCGGCGGCGACCACGACCTCGAGCGCCGCGCTCTTGTCGGCCTGCAGGTTCGCACCGGGGTTGGTGCGCACGACGGTGCCGACGTCGACGTCGTCGCGGTAGTCGGGCGTGGTGTTGATGTTGTTGAAGCCCTTCCGCGCCAGCGCGGCCCGGGCGTCACCTTCGGACATCCCCGACACGTAGGGCACGGTGGCGCGGGTGCGGGACACGGTGAGCGTGACCGTCGACCCCTGCTCGAGCTTCTTCCCGTTGCTCGGGTCCTGGACCAGGATCGTGCCGCCCGGGCGCGAGCTGTCGGCGGCCACGGAGTCGACCTCGAAGCCGGCGTCCTGGAGGATGGACGCGGCGGAGAACACGTCGCGGTCCACGACGTCGGGCACCTTGACGATGGGCGCGTGCTCGGTGAGCTTGGCGTAGGCGACCGCGCCGCCGACGACGAGGAGGAGCGGGGCGGCGAGGATGACCGCCCAGTGCCGCGCCTTCCAGGTGCGCTCCGGCTTGGCCGGTGGGGTCCCCGGGGGCGCCGGCGGGCCCAGGGCCTGCTGGGCCTGCTTCCACGCGTGGCGCCTGGGCTTCGCCGGCTTCAGGGGCTTCACCGGCTTGGGGGCCTTCGCCACCTTCGGATAGGTCGTCTTGGCGCGCCGGAACCGGCGGCGCTTGACCGCGGGGTTCGGTGTGCGGGGCGGCGGCGTGGTGACCGCGGTCGCCGCCGCGGTCGCGGCCGGGAGCACGGCCGTGGCGCCGGCGCCCGTCGCCCGTGCGGTGGCCTTGCTGTCGGCGTCGCCGTCGGCGTCGGCGTCGACCGTGACCGCCACCGCGGTCAGCGGCCCGGCGGCGCGTGGCGGCGGGACGGTCGCCGGCGTCAGCGCCGGCGCCGGAGGGGCGAGGTCGACCGCGCGCAGCTCGTCGCGCAGCTCGGCCGCGAGCTGGTGGCGCTCGCTGGGGTCCGCGGCGCGGGCGCGGGCGATGATCCGGTCCAGGTCGGTGGCCGGCGCGGGCTCGCCACCCGTCGGGCGCTCGCCGGTGAGCAGCTCGTTGAGCACGATGCCGAGCGAGTACACGTCGCTGCGGGCGTCGGCCGGCAGCCCGGCCACCTGCTCCGGGGAGAGGTAGCCGACGGTGCCGAGCACCACGCCCGGCTCCGTGAGCGCCTCGCCGACCGCCGACTGCGCGATGCCGAAGTCGGTGACCTTCACGCTGCCGCCCGGCGTGAGCACCACGTTGCTCGGCTTCACGTCGCGGTGGACGACACCGTGGTGGTGGGCGTGCGCCAGCGCGTCGGCGATCTGCGCGCCGACGGCGGCCACCTCGGCCGGCGGCAACGGACCGCGCTCCTTGAGCTCGGCCCGCAGGCTACGGCCCTCCACGAACTCCATCACGATGAAGGGCTCGATGCCGCCGCCCCAGTCGTAGACGCCGACCACGTTGGGGTGGTTCAGGCGCGCCGCAGCGCGGGCTTCACGCTTGAACCGCTCCGCCGAAGCCGGGGTGAGGGTGGTCGTGGGCACCTTGACCGCCACCGGCCGTTCCAGCAGGCGGTCGCGCGCGCGGTACACGTCGCCCATACCGCCCGAGCCCAGCAGCACCTCGAGTTCGTAACGGTCGGCGAGGAGCTCCGCGACCGACGCCACGCGCCAAATCTACCCAGCGCCGAGGTCCGTATTCTGTCGGTGCCGCCGCGGAGGAGGCACCGGCACAGAAAACTGACTTGAGCGGTCGGGATTCTTGTCGTACCTTCGTCCCGCCACGACCCGAGGGAGCGCTCCATGTCCGACAGCTGGGGATTCGAGACCAAGCAGGTCCACGCGGGCGCGTCGCCCGACCCGACCACCGGGGCGCGGGCCGTCCCCATCTACCAGACCACCAGCTTCGTGTTCCGCGACACCGCCCACGCGGCGGCGTTGTTCGGGCTCGAGGAGCTCGGCTTCATCTACACGCGGATCATGAACCCGACCCAGGCCGCCTTCGAAGACCGCGTCACCGCACTCGAGGGCGGTGTCGGTGCGCTCGCGGTCGCGAGCGGGCAAGCGGCGCAGTTCCAGGCGCTCATGAACCTGGCGGAGAACGGCGGGCACATCGTGTCGTCGGCGTCGCTCTACGGCGGCACCTACAACCAGCTCCACTACACGTTTCCCAAGCTGGGTGTCGAGGTCAGCTTCGTCGACGACCCCGACGACCTCGACGCGTGGCGCGCCGCCATCCGGCCCAACACCAAGGCGTTGTACGGCGAGACCATCGGCAACCCCAAGGGCGACATCTTCGACTTCGAGGGCGTCGCCGCCGTGGCCCACGACGCCGGCGTGCCGCTGGTCATCGACAACACCCTCGCGTCGCCGTACCTGGCGCAGCCGTTGCGTTGGGGCGTCGACATCGTGGTGCACTCGGCCACGAAGTTCATCGGCGGTCACGGCACGTCGATCGGCGGCATCATCGTCGACGGCGGGAAGTTCGACTACGCCGCCAGCGGGCGGTTCCCGGGGTTCACCGAACCCGACCCGAGCTACCACGGCGTCGTGTTCTCGCAGCTGCCCGAGGAGCTGCGGCCCGCGCAGTACATCCTCAAGTGCCGGCTGCAGTACCAGCGCGACGTCGGGCCGGCCATCGCGCCGTTCAACTCGTTCCTCTTCCTGCAGGGGTTGGAGACGCTGTCGCTGCGCATGGAGCGTCACTCGCAGAACGCGTTGGCGGTCGCGCAGTGGCTGGAAGCCCGCGACGAGGTGCAGTGGGTGAAGTACCCAGGGCTGCCGTCGAGCCCGTGGCACGGGCGGGCCCAGAAGTACCTCCCGAACGGCCAGGGCGCGATCGTCTCCTTCGGCATCGCGGGTGGGCTCGAAGCGGGCCAGAAGTTCGTCGACGCGCTGGAGCTGCACAGCCACCTCGCCAACGTGGGCGACGTGCGCAGCCTGGCGATCCACCCGGCCACGACCACGCACTCGCAGCTCGCGGGCCTGGAGCAGGAGTCCACGGGCGTCACGCCCGACCTCGTGCGCCTGTCCGTCGGGATCGAGTCGCTCGACGACATCCTCGCCGACCTCGAGGCCGGGTTCCGCGCCGCCAAGTCGTGAGCGTCGGCGAGCCGTTCCCGGTCACGGGAGCGTGGCGGCCGGGCGACGATCCCGGCCGCCGGCAGTTCGCCCACTTCGCCGACGGCCTGAAGCTGGAGGCCGGCGGCGCGCTCGAGACGGCGACCGTCGCCTACGAGACGTGGGGCGAGTGCGCGCCCGACGCGTCGAACGCGGTCCTCGTGCTCCACGCGCTCAGCCTCGACAGCCACGCCGCCGGACCCGCCGGATCCGGTCACGGCGACGTCGGGTGGTGGGACGGCACCATCGGTCCCGGGTGCGCGATCGACACCGACCGCTTCTTCGTCGTCTGTCCCAACGTGCTCGGCGGGTGCCAGGGCACCACCGGGCCGTCGTCCGACGCACCCGACGGCCGGCCCTACGGCTCGCGCTTCCCGGTGACGACGATCCGCGACCAGGTGGCGCTCGAGGTCGCGTTCGCCGACCAGCTCGGCATCGACCGGTGGTACGCGGTGATCGGCGGCTCGATGGGGGGCATGCGCGTCCTGGAGTGGGCCGTCGGCCAGCGCGACCGCGTCGAGCGGGCGGTGATCATCTCGGTTGGTGCGCAGGCCACCGCGGAAGAGATCGCGCTCTGCCACGTGCAGATGCGCGCCATCCGCGCCGACCCCAAGTGGCGCGGCGGCGATTACTACGACGCCGAACCCGGCGACGGGCCGCACGAGGGCCTCGCGGTCGCCCGCGGCATCGGGCACATCAGCTACCGGACCGAGCTCGAGCTGGCCGCCCGGTTCGGACGCGACCACCAGCCGGGCGAGGAGCCGTTCGGCGGCGGCCGGTACGCGGTGGAGTCGTACATCGACTACCAGGGCGACAAGCTGGTGCGGCGCTTCGATGCCAACACGTATCTCGTGCTGTCGGAGGCGATGAACCACCACGACGTCGGCCGCGACCGAGGCGGCATCGCCGCCGCGCTCGCCAGCGTCACCGCCGACGTCACCATCGCCGGCATGTCGTCGGACCGGCTCTATCCGGTGCGCCTGCAGCAGGAGCTGGGCGAGCTGATCCCGACGTCGTCGGCGGTCGAGGTCGTGCAGACCATCTCCGGCCACGACGGCTTCCTCGTCGAGACCGAGCTGCTCGGTCGCATCATCCGCCGCGCGCTCGCCGCCTGATTCCGAACATCCGGCAGTTGTCTGCCGTATGCGAGCGCGTACTGACGGATGTTCGGTCAGGGGAGGGGCGCGTCGCCGTTCGAGACCGCGTCGAGGGCGTGGTGGAGGTCGGCGACGAGGTCGTCGGTGCTCTCGATGCCGACCGACAGGCGGATCAGCCCGGGATCGACCGCGAGTGGCGAGTCGACGGCCGACGCGTGGGTCATGCGCGCCGGGTGCTCGATGAGCGACTCGACCCCGCCGAGCGACTCGGCCAACGTGAACAGACGGGTGCGGGAGACGAGCTCGAGTGCCGTCTCCTCGCCTCCGAAGACCAGGAAGCTCACCATGCCGCCGAAGTCGCGCATCTGGCGGCGCGCGATCTCGTGGCCGGGATGGACGGGGATGCCCGGGTAGAGCACGGTCGACACCGCGGGGTGCACCAGCAGCAGCGTGGCGACGGCCTGCGCGTTGTAGCAGTGCCGCTCCATGCGGACGGCGAGGGTCTTGAGCCCTCGCAGCACCAGGTAGCAGTCAAACGGGCTCGGCACCGCGCCGACCGCGTTCTGCAGGAACCCGAGGCGCTCGGCGATCTCGGGGTCGTTGGTGGCCGCGAACCCGCCGACGACGTCGGAGTGACCACCGAGGTACTTCGTGGCCGAGTGCACGACGACGTCGGCACCGAGCTCCAACGGCCGCTGCAGGAACGGGGTCGCGAACGTGTTGTCGACGACCACGCGCGCGCCGCGCTCGTGCGCGACCGCGCACACGCCCAGGATGTCGACGATCGTGAGCGCGGGGTTGGTGGGCGTCTCGACCCACACGAGCGCGGTGCCGTCGGGCCAGTCGTCCTCGAGCGCGGCGAGATCCGTGAGGTCGGCGACGGTCCACTCGATGCCCGCGGGCGCCAGCACCTTCGACACCAGGCGGAACGTGCCGCCGTAGGCGTCGTCGGGGATGATCACGCGCTGGCCGGGCTCGAGCAGGCGCAGCACCGCGTCCTCGGCCGCCATTCCGCTCGCGAACGCGAAGCCGTGCGTGGCGCCTTCGAGCGACGCCAGGCACTCCTCGTACGCCCGGCGGGTCGGATTGCCGCTGCGGGCGTATTCGTAGCCCGCGTGCTGCCCGACCTCCTGCTGGACGAAGGTCGACGAGAGGGTGATCGGGGTCACGACCGCGCCGGACCCGGGGTCCGGAGCCTGCCCGTCGTGGATGGCGCGTGTCTCGAAGCCGTCGACCATGGAGTCCTTACGAGGGTGCCCGATCGGCCAGGAACGCCAGCACGTCGGAGCGGGTGAGCACGCCCACCGGGTGCCCGCCGTCCAGCACCAGGACCGCGGTGCAGGACTCGAGCCGCTCGACGACGTCGGTGACGGTCTCGCCGATGCCGAGCATCGGTGGCGCGGGCTCCATGAGCTCGCGGACCGGCCGGTCGAGCACCGAGGGATCGCGGAACGCCTTGTCCATGAGCGGCAGCTCGGAGAGGGCGCCCGACACCTCCTTCGCCGCCAGCGGCTGATCCGTGGTCGTGGCGACGACCAGCTGCGAGACCCCCAGCGAGCGCATGCGCGCGAACGCGTTGCGCACCGGTGTGTCGGCGGTGATCACCACGAGGTCCGGGATCGAGCCGTCCTTGGCCGCGAGCACGTCGCCCGCGGTCGGGCCCTGGCTGCGCAGGAAGCCATAGCGCGTCATCCACCCGTCGTCGAAGATCTTGGAGAGGTAGTTGCGACCGGAGTCGGGCAGCAGCACGACCACCACCGCGTCGGGGCCGAGCTCTCGCCCGACGACCAGCGCCGCGTGCACCGCGGTGCCGCACGAGCCGCCGATGAGGAGTCCCTCCTCGGCGGTGACGCGCCGCGCCGCCGCGAACGAGTCCGCGTCGCTCACCATCACCGTACGGTCGACGGTGGACGGGTCGAACGTGGTGGGCCAGAAGTCCTCCCCCACACCCTCGACGAGGTAGGGCCGGCCGGAACCACCCGAGTACACCGACCCTTCGGGGTCGGCGGCGACGATCTGCACGTCGGGATTCTGCGCCTTGAGGTAGCGGGCGACGCCGGTGATCGTGCCGCCGGTGCCGACGCCGGCCACGAAGTGCGTGACCGTCCCGTCGGTCTGCCGCCAGATCTCGGGCCCGGTCGAGCGCTCGTGCTCGGCCGGGTTCGCGGGGTTGGAGTACTGGTCGGGCCGGAACGCGCCGGGCGTCTCGCGGGTGAGGCGGTCGGCGACCGAGTAGTACGAGTCGGGGTGCTCGGGTGGCACCGCGGTCGGGCAGACCACCACGTCGGCACCGTACGCGCGCAGCAGCGAGACCTTCTCCTCGCTCATCTTGTCGGACATCACGAAGATGCACCGGTAGCCGCGCTGGGCGGCGACGATGGCGAGACCGGCGCCGGTGTTGCCGGAGGTCGGTTCCACGATGGTGCCGCCGGGCTTCAGCCGCCCGTCGCGCTCGGCGGCGTCGATCATCGCGACCGCGGGACGGTCCTTCACGCTGCCGCCCGGGTTGAAGAGCTCCACCTTGGCGAGGAGGTCGCACTGGAGGTCGCGCCCCACCCGCCCCAGCCGCACGAGCGGCGTGTTGCCCACCAGGTCGAGCAGCGAGTCGGCCACGTCCATCGCCATTACAACCGGTCGATTCCGCTCCGGCGTCCCGGCCTCCGGCCACGCCTCCGCTGCATCTCCATCGCTCCGACGTTACCGGCCGCCGTGCGGCGGCTGTTCCAGCGACCGGCGGAGGGTCTGGTACACGGCCTCGGGTGTGAGGACGCCGACGAAGCGGTCGCCGTCCAGCACCGAGACCCAGCCCTCGTGCGTGAGCAGCATGGTGGCGAGCGCGTCCTGCAGGTCGTGGTCGAGCGGCACCCAGGTCTCGATGCGCTGGAGGCGCTCGGCGACCGGGCCGTCGCCGACCGCGTGCTCGTCGTCGACGTAGCCGTGGAGGACGCCGTCGGGCCCGACGACCGCGACCCAGCCCGCGTCCCACTTCGCGATCGCGGTGCGGGCGTCGGCGAGCGACGCGTCGGGCGAGACGGTGGGCGGGTGCTCGAGGCACTCCTCCTCGATGGGCGTGACCCGGAGGCGCTTGAGCGCGCGATCGGCACCCACGAAGTCGCGCACCATCGGCGACGCCGGCCGACCCAGGATCTCGGCGGGAGTCGCGTACTGCTCGAGCACGCCGCCGACGTCGAGGATCGCGATGCGGTCGCCCATCTTCACCGCCTCCTCGATGTCGTGGGTGACGAACACGACCGTCTTCTGCACGTCGGACTGGAGCCGGAGGAACTCGTCCTGGAGGCGCACGCGGGTGACCGGGTCGATGGCACCGAAGGGCTCGTCCATCAGGAGGACGGGAGGGTCGGCGGCCAGCGCCCGCGCCACACCCACCCGCTGGCGCTGACCGCCGGACAGCTGCGCGGGATACCGCGACCGGAAGTCGGGCGGGTCGAGCCCCACCAGATGGAGGAGCTCGTCGACACGCGCGTTGACGCGACCCTTCGACCAGCCGAGCAGGCGCGGGACGGTGGCGACGTTGGTCGCGATGTCCTGGTGCGGGAACAGCCCGACCTGCTGGATCACGTACCCGATGTGGCGGCGCAGCTCGACGGCGTCGGCGTGGGTGACGTCGTTGCCGTCGAGGAAGATGCGGCCCGACGACGGCTCGATGAGCCGGTTGACCATCTTGAGCGTGGTGGTCTTGCCGCAGCCCGACGGCCCCACGAGCACGCAGATCTCGCCGTCGGGGACGTCGAGCGAGAGCTCCCGCACGGCGAGCTGGCCGTTCGGGTACCGCTTGCTGATCGCGTCGAGGCGGATCATCGGCTCGGAGGTGATCCGCGGACGTTAGTTGCCGTCCCGCCCCACGACTCGGCTCCGCGGCATGTCGCGTAGCCTGGGCCGATGGGCCCGCTCTGGGTGCTCGCCGAGGACATCGGCCCCAAGTGGCTCTACTGGCCGTGGGTGCAGGACCACACCGACGAGATCCGCGACCGGTTGATGGAGCACATCGAGCTCACGGTGCTGGCGGTGCTGTTCGGGCTCGCCCTCGCCCTGCCGCTCGCCCTGCTCAGCGTCCGCTACCGCCGACTCTACGGACCGGTGCTCGCGATCACCGGTGTGCTGTACACCATCCCGTCGCTGGCGCTGTTCGCCCTGCTCCTGCCGCTCACCGGCCTGTCGCGCACGACCGCGTTGATCCCGCTCACGCTCTACACGTTGTTGATTCTGGTGCGGAACACCGTCACCGGCCTCGACGGAGTCCCCGCCGACGTGACCGACGCCGCCACGGGCATGGGGTACTCACGGTCGCGGCGCCTCCTGCGCGTGGAGCTCCCGTTGGCGCTGCCCGCGATCATCGTCGGCATCCGGATCGCGACCGTCACCACCATCGGGTTGGTCACGGTCACCGCGCTGATCGGCCAGGGCGGGTTGGGCGCGCTCATGCTCGACGGCCTGCAGCGCGACTTCCGCACTCCGCTCACCGTCGGCATCGTGCTCTCGCTGGCCCTCGCGGTCGTCGCCGACCTGCTGCTGGTGCTCGCGCTGCGCCTCGCCACCCCGTGGCAGCGCGCCGGCAGGCGTACGCGCCGCCAGGCGGTGGCGTGATGGGATTCCTCGGCGACGTCTTCGACTTCCTGACCAACCACGACCAGTGGCACGGCAACGAGAGCATCCCGACCCTGGCCGGACAGCACCTCCAGCTGACGATCGTGTCGGTGCTCGCGGCGGCGGTCGTCGCGCTCCCGATCGGCATCGTCCTCGGGCACGTGCGCACCGGAGGCGCGGTCGCCGTGAACATCGCCAACATCGGCCGCGCGCTGCCCGCGCTCGCGCTGCTCATCCTGTCGGTGCAGTGGGTCGGCATCGGCGAGCCGACCGGCGTCCTCGCCCCGGTGCAGTCGCTCCCGGCCTTCATCGCCATGTTCGCCCTCGCGGTCCCGCCCATGCTCGCCAACGCCTACGTCGGCATGGCCTCCGTCGACGACGAGATCCGCGAGTCGGCGCGGGGGATGGGCATGAACGGCCGCCAGATGATCTGGCGGGTCGAGCTGCCCAACGCGGTGCCGCTGGTGATGGCCGGCGTGCGGACGGCCGCGGTCGCGGTGGTGGCGACGGCGACGCTCGCGGCCTACGTCGACGCGGGTGGGTTCGGCCGGTACATCGTCGATGGCTTCGCGGTCAACGACAACGTCAAGGTCTTCGCCGGTGGCTTCCTCGTCGCGCTGCTCGCCATCTCGATCGAGCTGGTGCTCGCGCTGGTACAGCGCGCGTTGACGTCGCCGGGCATCCGGACCGAAGGCCGGATCAAGGTCCGCGAGCTGGCGACCGACCGTCTGGCGCCGACCACCGGGCCCGCGCTCTGATCGACTGCGGGACCGACCGGACAAAAGCCGACCGGTTCACTAACGTTTCGCCGGCACGTCCCGGGGTAGGCAAATGGCTCTTCCCACTCAACGAAGGACTCTTGGCATGATCCATGCTCGTTCCCGCCGTACGTGGGCGCTGCTCGCGGCCGGCGTGCTCACCCTCGTGGTGGGCCTCACCGCCGGCGGCGTCGCGTCGGCCCAGACCCAGTCGCTCACCGTGGGCTCGAAGGACTTCTCGGGTGCCCAGGCCATCTCGCAGGCCTACGGGCAGGCGCTCGAGAACAAGGGCGACGACATCACGTTCAAGGACAACCTGGGCGCGACGGAGATCGTCTACAAGGCGCTCGAGAACGGCGACCTCGACGGGTACGCCGACTACCAGGGCACGCTCCTCACCTACCTGGGCGGCGAGCCGACGTCGAACTCGGCCGAGACCTACAAGGCCCTCCGAGGAAAGCTCGCCGGCACCGGCATCGTGGCGAGCAAGCCGGCGCCCGCGGTCGACGTGAACGGCTTCTACGTCACCAAGGCCACGGCCAAGAAGTACAAGCTCAGCAAGCTCTCGGACCTCACCAAGGTCGCCCCCAAGCTCGTGTTCGGGACGACACCCGAGTGCGAGACGCGTCCCCTCTGCCTCGGCGACAAGTCGCAGCAGCTCTACGGGCTGCAGTTCAAGGAGGTCAAGAAGCTGGACGAGGGCGGCCCGATCACCGTGCAGGCGCTCGAGGACGGCGACGTGCAGGTCGCGCTCCTCTTCACCGGGAGCAGCGTGATCCCGAAGGACGCGGTGCTGCTCACCGACGACAAGGGCCTCCAGCCGGCCGACAACCCGGTCTTCGTCATCAAGAAGGACAAGGCCACGGCGGCGACGATGAAGACGCTGAACGCGGTCTCGGCGAAGCTCACGACCGCGGCGTACAACAAGATGTCGCAGGACATCAGCGAGAACAAGGAAGATCCGTCCGACGTCGCGAGCGCGTTCCTGAAGACGAACGGCCTCGGCTGAGCTCAGCGGTTACGGCATCACGTGCGCCGGGCTCCTCAGGTATTGAGGAGCCCGGCGATCACGTTCACGGTGGTCGAGAGGATCACCGCCCCGAAGAAGAACGACACGATCGCGTGGCGCAGCACCTGGTGGCGCATCTCCCGCTGCGTGATGTCCGTGTCGGACACCTGGAACGTCATGCCGACGGTGAACGCGGTGTAGGCGAAGTCGCGGTAGTCGGGGTGCTCCTCGCGGCTCTTGAAGTCGATCCCGCCCTTCGGTGGCGTGTAGTACACGTGCGCGTACTTCAGCGCGAACACGGTGTGCACCAGGACCCATGAGCACGCGATGGTGAAGATCCCGGCGCCCTCCAGCAGCGCCTCGTGCGGGTGACCGGCCTCATTGGCCTTGAGGAACACCAACAGCACGCCCACGAGGCTCACCACCGAGGCTCCGAGCAGGAGGAAGTGGGTCTGGGCGCGGGTGTTGTCCTCGCGGAGGGCGAACTCCGAGGTCTGCTCGGCGTCGAAGTCGAAGATCACGGTCCAGACCGGGATGATGATGCAGACGGCGGTGACGTCCCAGCCGACGAGCACCGTGAGCTGCCAGGGTGCGAACCACGCCGCCGCGAAGGCCGCCAGCACCCCGATGCCCACGGCGACGATGACGCGGGAGCGGCCCGTCTGCGCCTCGAGGAACCACGCCGTCATCGCCACGCCCGGAGTCTCGCGCCGCGACGCGGGGAGTCTGGTGGCACACTGTGGTGATGGCACCGGTGGTCACGCTCTCGGCGTCGTTCGGAGCGGGTGGGAGCGTCATCGGGCCGCGGGTCGCCGAGGAGCTCGAATTGCCCTTCCTCGACCGCGCCATCCCGGTGGCGGTCGCCGAGGCGCTGGCGGTGCCGATGTCCGACGTCATGGCGCACGACGAGCGGCGCACGTCGGGCCTGGGTCGACTCTTCGCCAGCCTGGCCCGGGCGGCGGCCGCGCCCGACACCGCGTTCGGCTCCGCCCCCACTGCGGCGCGCGCGTCCCTGGGGGACCACCCCGAGCAGGCGTTCCGCGACCAGACCGAGCGGGTCATCCACCAGGTCGCCGACACCACGGGTGGGGTCATCCTCGGCCGGGCCGCGGCCATCGTCCTGCGCGACCGACCGTCGGCGCTGCACGTGCGGTTGGACGGGCCGAGCGAAGCACGCATCCAGCGTGCGGTCGGCCTCGAGGGTGTCGACGAGGATCAGGCGCGCAAGCTGCTCGAGGAGACGGACCGTGCGCGCGAGGCGTACGTGAAGCACTTCTACCGGTGCGACGCCCGCGACGCGAGCCACTACCACCTGGTGCTCGATTCCACCGCGCTCGAGTTCGACGACTGTGTCGAGCTGATCGTCGCGGCCGCCAAGGCCCGCAACCTCACCCCGTCGTAGGCGCCCATAACTGTCACACCCCCGTGGTTTGATCGGTGCATGTTCGACATCGCCGATCACCTCGACGAGCTGCGGTGCTGGCCGACGGACCGGCTGCGCCGCGAGCTCGACGTGTTGGTGGGTGAGCAGCGTCGGTTGCGCACGAAGGAGCTCGCGGTGTTGCGGGTGCTCGACGAGCGCGGGCAGGTGGATCCCACCGTTGACGCGGCTGGTGAGTCGGCTCGGACGGTGCGCGACAAGCTCGAGACCGCGCGAGCGCTGGAGTCGTTGCCGGAGATCGCGGCTGCTGCGTATGAGGGTGACCTGAGCGCGGAGCAGTTGAGCTCGGTCACGAAGCTGGCCGACGAGACGAGCGACGCGGAGTGGGCCCGCCGGGCGCCGCGGGTCGCGCCCGTCGAGCTGGCCCGGCTGGCACGCAACGCGTCGAAACCGTCGACGGAGGATTCGCGGGCCCGCTATGCGGCGAGGTCGTTGCGGATGTGGTGGACACCGGACAAAGGCATGCTGCACCTCCACGGCCAGTTGCCCGACGTGATGGGCGCCACGTTCGAAGCGACGATCACCAAGCTCACCGAGCAGAGGACACCGGCCAAGGGGCAGGCGTGGGACAGCTTCGAGCACCGGGCCGCCGACGCGCTCCACGAGTTGTGCGACCAACCCGTAGTGGGGGACGAGGCCCCGAGCCTCGCGACGCGTCCCGTGGTGCAGACGCTGATCCCCTTGTCGGGACCGGCGGAGATCGCGGGGGTGCCGATCGCCGACTCGTTGTTGGAGCAGCTGCGGGCCAACGCGAGCATCGAGCCGGTGCTGGTCGACGACGACGGCACCCCGATCGCGATCGGGAAGCGGTTCCGTGCCCTCTCACCCAAGATCGTGCGGGCGGTGCTGCTACGCGATCAAGGCTGTCGGATCTGTGGCCGTCGCCACCGGCTCCAGATCCATCACCTGCGACCCCGGTCCTGGGGCGGCAGCGACGAGATCTCCGACCTGGCGTCGGTGTGCACGACCTGTCACCCCGACCTCGTCCCCCACGGCAACTACGCCCTGGTCGGCAATCCGAACGTGCCCGGAGACCTGCGCAAGGTCCACCTCGACGACCTCACCCCCGAACAACGCGAACAGGTCGGCTTGCCACCACGACGCGCCGGGCCCACCGCGGCATGACGGCAGCCGTACGATCCGGGACGATGTCGGTCAACGTCCTGCCCGTGCCCTACGGCGAGCCGGCGGCGCGCGCGTTGTTCGACGCGGTCGTGGCGGGCAAGGGCGGCGACCCGCTGGCGCCGGTCACGGTGGTGGTGCCCACGAACTACGTCGGCGTCGCGGCGCGTCGGCTGCTCGCGGCGGGACGCTGGGGAGGGTCACGCCCGGTGGCGACGGTGTCGCCGGAGTGACGTTCCTCACCGCGTACCGGCTGGCCGAGCTGCTGGGTGCCCCCCGCCTCGCGGGCGTGCACCGGCGCCCGGTGTCCACCCCGGTGCTCGCCGCGGCCGTGCGCGCGGTGTTGGCCACGGCACCGGGGATCTTCGGCCCCGTCGCCGACCACCCCGCGACCGAGGCTGCGCTCGTCGACGCCTACCGAGAGCTGGCGGCGATCGACGACGCCGCGCTCGACGCGCTCGTGCGCACGGGGCGGCGCGCCGCCGACGTCGTGCGGATCACGCGACGGGCCCGGGCCGCGCTGGCGCCCGAGTGGTACGACGAGCGCGACCTGATGGACGCGGCGATCGACGCCGTCGAGGCCCGGATGCCGCTGCTCGACGACCTCGGCACCGTGGTGCTCCACCTCCCCCAGGAGCTGTCCGGACCCACCGCCGCGCTGGTGAGCGCGCTCGGCGAGCGCGTGCCGGTCACCGTCGTCGCCGGACTCACCGGGTGCGAGCGGGCCGACGCGCCCGTACGCGACGCACTCGCACGCATCGGGGTGACCGTGCCCGAGGTCGGTGTCGAGCTGCCCGCGGCGACCCGCGTCGTGTCGGCGTCGGACCCCGACGACGAGGTGCGCGCGGTGGTGCGCCTGGTGATCGACGCCGTCCGCGACGGAGTGCCGCTCGAGCGCATGGCGATCCTGTACGGCGCGCCCGAGCCGTACGCCCGCCTGGTGCACGAGCAGCTCGATGCCGCCGGCATCAGCCACAACGGCGCTGCGGTGCGCACGCTCGCCGACAGCGTGCTGGGACGTGGGCTGCTGGGCCTGCTCGCGCTCCCCGATCGCGACTACCAGCGCCACGACGTCATGCGCCTGCTCGCCTCGGCACCCGTGTTCCATCACGGTCGGCCCGCGCCCGCAACCCGCTGGGAGAAGATCAGCCGCGTCGCCGAGATCGTGCGCGGCGCCGATCACTGGCAGCAGCGACTCGAGCGGTACGCGCGCATCCAGGAGCACGAGCTGGCGGCGGAGCGCGCCGTCACCGAGCGCGACCCCCACCCCGAGCACTACGAGGCCGAGTTGGCGGCGACGCGCGACCTGCAGGCCTTCGTGGCGACCCTGGTCGACGACCTCGCGGTCGACCTCCACGCGGGGTGGCGGGAGCTCGCGGCCTGGGCCGAGGGGCTCGTGCGCGACCACCTGGCGCCGGAGACCCGCCGGGCCGACTGGCCCGAGGTGGAACGCCAGGCGGCGGAGAAGGTCGAAGCCGCGTTGGCCCGGCTCGCGGGGCTCGACGCGGTCGAGGCCGCGCCCGGGGTGGCGGTGTTCCGGCGCACGCTCGAGCTCGAGCTCGACGCCGACCTCGGACGCGTCGGCCGGCTCGGCGACGGGCTGCTGATGGGCCACGTGGCGCTCGGTCTCGGGCTCGACCTCGACCGCGTCTTCGTGTGCGGCCTCGCCGAGGGCCTGTTCCCGACCCGCGTGCGTGACGATTCGCTGCTGCCCGACGCCGACCGGCGCGCCACCGACGGTGCGCTGGCGTTGCGGTCGGCTCGGGTCGACGACGACCACCGTCGGATGCTGGCGGCGCTGGCGAGCGCGTCGCAGGAGCGCATCCTCCTGTTCCCCCGCGGCGACCTGCGCCGCACCACCGAGCGGGTGCCGTCGCGCTTCCTCGTCGAGAGCATCGCCGCGGCGAGCACGGAGCGAGTCCCCGACGACCTCGCCGAGCTCCACGCCGACTGGTACACGCCGGTGCCGTCGTTCGCGGCCGGGCTCGCGCGCGTCGAGTTTCCTGCCACCGAGCAGGAGCACCGGCTGCGCACGCTGCTCGACCACGCCCGGGCCGGCGGCGTGGTCACCACGCACGAGCTGCGCGACGTCGACGTCGCGTTGCGCCGCGGGATCGAGGCCGTGGTGGCGCGCCGCGGCCGTGAATTCACGCGGTTCGACGGCAACCTGGCCGGGTACGACGCCGGGCGCGTGACCGACGGCGACGTCGTGGTGTCGCCCACCCGCTTGCAGACCTACGCCGCCAACCCGTTCGAGTACCTCCTCGAGTACGTCCTGCGCGTGGACATCCCCGAGCTGCCCGAGGAGCGCTACGAGGTGTCGCCCCTCGACCGCGGCAGCCTGGTGCACGAGACGCTCGACGAATTCCTGAGCGAGGTGCTCGCGCGGCCGGATGGTGCGCCCGCGCCCGAGGAGCCGTGGACCGACGCCGATCGCGACCGCCTGCGCGAGATCGCCGAAGCCCGGTTCGAGGTCTACGAGGCGCAGGGCCGCACCGGCCGCCGGCTGTTCTGGCACCGCGACCGACGACGGGTGCTCGCCGAGCTCGACCGGTTCCTCAGCGAGGACACGAGGACCCGCGCCGGCTTCGGTCTGCGCACCATCGCCACCGAGCTGCGCTTCGGCTTCCCCGACGCCGCACCCGCCATCGACCTCCAACTCTCCGACGGCCGCGCCCTGCGGTTCCGCGGCGCCGCCGACCGGGTCGACCGCACCGCCGGCGGCGGGCTGTGGGTGATCGACTACAAGACCGGTCGCCCGAACGGCATCGACCCCGAGGACCCGACCGCGGCCGGCCGGATGCTCCAGCTCCCCGTCTACGCGCACGCGGCCCGGGCGTCGTTCGGTGATCCCGACACGGCCGTGGGCGCCGCGTACTGGTACGTCAGCACGCGGGGCCAGTTCCGCTGGGCCGAGCTCGTGCTCTCCCCCGAGATCGACGCCCGCGTCGACGAGGTCCTGCGCACCATCGCCGACGGCATCGACGCCGGGGTGTTCCCGTGCCGGGTCGACCCACCGACCACCTGGACCCGCCGGATCCGCAGCTACACCGACCCCGACGCGCGCGGCACCCGCGACCGGTATCGCGAGTGGCAGCGCAAGCGGATCGCACCGCCGCTGCGGGGCTACGTCGGGCTCGCCGAACCCGAGGTCCTCGCCGACGACGACTCCGAAGGTACCGGCGATGACCGCTGAGAAGAAATCGAGCGACGCCGTGCAGCAGAGCTTCCTCGACCTCGACGAGGACCTCGCCACGCGCGAGGCGATCGTCGAGGGGCTCGACGAGACGCTGTTCGTCGAAGCCGGCGCGGGCTCGGGCAAGACCAAGGCGTTGGTCGACCGCGTCGTCGCGCTGGTGACCCGTCGCGGCGTGCCCATGCGCGAGATCGCCGCCGTCACCTTCACCGAGAAGGCGGCAGCCGAGCTGCGCGACCGGATCCGGCGCGCGCTCGAGGCCGCGGCCCACGGCACCGAGGCGGTCGCCGCGGCCCGGGCCGCACTCGCGCTCGAGGAGCTCGACGGCGCCGCGGTGTCCACGCTGCACGCGTTCGCGCAGCGGCTCCTGGCCGAGCACCCGATCGAAGCCGGGCTCCCGCCGCGCATCGAGGTGCTCGACGACATCGCGTCGCAGCTCGCGTTCGAGGAGCGCTGGACGCGCTTCGTCGACGAGCTGCTCGACGACCCCGCGATCGAGCGCACGCTGCTCCTCGCGCTCAACGCCGACACGACCCTCGCCGTCCTCCGCACGCTGGCACTGGCGTGCAACGCGAACTGGGACCTGGTCGCCGAGCGCATGGGACCCGAGCCCGACCCGCCGCCGCTCGACGGTGCCCTCGCGCCGGTCCTCGTCGCGCTCACCGAGCTGCACGAGCTCACGGGGCACTGCCGGGCGGCCGACGACAAGCTGCTGGGACTGCTCGGGAACATGGCCACGTGGCACGAGGAGCTCCTCGCCGCGCCCGACGAGTACGAGCAGCTGCGCCTCCTCACCGCGGGCACGCCGAAGGGGAGCGTCAGCCAGGGCCGCAAGGACAACTGGCCCGCCGCGTGCCCGGTGGAGTCGGTGCGCGACCGGGTGAAGGCGCTCCGACTGCTGGTCGACGAGGCCGCGGCGAAGCTCGCCGAGGTCGTCCTGCGGCGCCTGGCGTGGGAGCTCGCACAGTTCACACTGCGCGAGGCGGAGGAGCGCCGCCGCCACGGGCAGCTGGAGTTCCACGACCTGCTGGTGCTGGCCCGAGCGGTGCTACGCGACCCGGAGCACGGGTGGGACGTCCGGCGGCGCCTGCGGGCGCGGTACACGCGCCTGCTCCTCGACGAGTTCCAGGACACCGATCCCATCCAGTGCGACCTCGCCGCGTTGCTGGCATCCGGTGCGCCCGACGCGCGCGCGCACCGCTGGGACGAGCTGCCGGTCGACCCGGGCCGGCTGTTCGTGGTGGGCGACCCCAAGCAGTCGATCTACCGGTTCCGGCGCGCCGACATCGCCGCATTTCTCCGGGCCCGCTCCGCGTTCGGCGCCGCGCCGCTGCCGCCTCACACGGAACTTCCGCACCGCCCGCCCGGTCATCGACTTCGTCAACGCGGTGTTCCGAGACCTCATCGTCGCGGAGCCGGAGTCGCAACCCGAGTACGTGGCGCTCGAACCCGTGCGCGAGGCCGCGCCGGCCGGGCCGCCGGTCGTGCTCCTCGGTGCGACCCCCGAGCTCGACAAGCCCACCGCCGACGAGCTGCGCGAGTGCGAGGCACGGGACGTCGCCGGGGTCATCGGGCGTGCGCTGCGCGAGGGCTGGCAGGTCTCGCAGCGCGACACCGACGGGACCGAGCGGTTCGCGCCGTGTCGACTGGGTGACCTCTGCGTGCTGCTCCCGGCGCGCACCTCGCTCGGCCAGCTCGAGGACGCGCTCGACGCCGCCGGCGTCCCGTACCGGGCGGAGACGTCGTCGCTGGTCTACAGCACCCGCGAGATTCGCGACCTGCTCGTCGTGCTGCAGGCGGTTGACGACCCCACCGACGAGCTCGCGCTCGTGAGCGCGCTGCGATCACCCCTGTTCGGGTGCGGCGACGACGACCTCTTCACCTTCAAGGTGCAGCACGGCGGCCGCTGGAACCACCAACGCCCCCTGCCGGAGACGCTGCCGCCCGACCACCCGGTCGGTGACGCGATCCGGGTGCTCGCCCGGTGGCACGACGCCCGCCTCTGGCTGTCGCCCAGCGAGCTGCTCGACCGCATCGTGCGCGAGCGGCGCGTGCTCGAGGTCGGCTTCGCCCACGGCCGACCGCGCGACCTGTGGCGGCGCGTGCGGTTCGTGATCGAGCAGGCGCGCGCGTTCTCCGAGGCCGAGGGTGGCAGCCTGCGCGACTTCCTCGCCTGGGCCGACCTCCAGGGCAGCGAGGGGGCACGTGTCGTCGAGACGGTGCTGCCCGAGACCGACGACGACGCGGTCCGCATCCTCACCATCCACGGCGCCAAGGGGCTCGAATTCCCGGTGACGATCGTGTCGGGCATGACCACCAAGGCGCATTCGCGCACCGCCGGCGTGCAGCTGCGGTTCCCCCACGACCGCGACACGTACGCGCTGAGGGTCTCCGCCCGGGTCACGACCGAGGAGTTCGAGCGCTACGCGCCGATCGACGAGCAGATGGACTTCCACGAGAAGCTGCGGCTCCTCTACGTGGCGATGACCCGCGCCCGCGACCACCTCGTGGTGTCGGTGCACCGGGCGGCGAGGGAGCCGGGCGACGACCGGACCACCTGGACGCACGCGCAGCTGCTGTGGCACGCCGCGGCCGACGCGCCCGAGTGGAGCGCGTTCGCCGCCGATGGGGCCGCGGTGCCGCTCGCGGTGGCGCCGGCGGTCGACGGCACGCGTGGCACGCCCCCGCCGTGGGCCGAGTGGCGGCGCGAACGCGACGACGCGTTGGCGCGCGGGGCCCGCCGCAGCGTCCGCTCCGCGACCGCGATCGCGCGTGAGGTCGCGGAGGAGGCGGCGGTCGACCCCGGGCTGCACAAGGGCCCACGCGACCTCGAGCTGCCGCCCTGGAACAAGGGCCGCTACGGCACCGCGCTCGGCCGCGCGGTGCACGCGGTCCTGCAGACCGTCGACCTCGCCACCGGTGACGGGCTCGACGACACCGCGGCGGCGCAGGCCGCGGCCGAGGGCATCATCGGACGCGAGGGCGCGGTCGCGGCACGGGCGCGCGTCGCGCCGGCGACCCACACGGTGAGGGACGCGGTGGCGCACGGCTTCCGCCGCGAGATGTACGTCGCCACACCGGTCGGCGCCACGACGCTCGAGGGCTACGTCGATCTCGTGTACCGCCGGTCCGATGGCCTGGTCGTGGTCGACTACAAGACCGACGCCTGGCGGGACGACGCCGACCTCGACGCCAAGGTCGCCCGCTACCGACTCCAGGGCGCGTCGTACGCGGTGGCGCTCGAGCAGGCGACGGGCGAGCCCGTCGCCGAGTGCGTGTTCGTGTTCCTCGGCGAGCGGGACGCGCGCGAGCGGCCGGTCAACGATCTGCCGACGGCGATGCGTGAGGTACGAGCGCTTCTCGCGGGGTCTGGCGCAGCCGCCACCACACCAGGACCCCTCCGATCGGGCCGGTGAGCACGACCAGCGCGGTGTAGCCCCACGTCCAGCCGATGTCGGACCGGATGATCACGGTCATGGCGACGAACGCCATCCAGACCAGCCCGTGGAAGAACCCGACCACCGCCTTGATCCCGTCGTTGGGCACGACCAGCCAGAAGTACGCCAGCAGCAGGTAGGTGAAGGTCTCGAACAGGGCCATGAACTTGAGCGCCTTGGCCTTGCGCTCCAGCTCGCTGCTCTGGTCGTCGGCGAAGTCGGGCACGCCTGGAGGCTACCTGGACCCACAGTCGGTACTCTGGCCGGGTGAGCGAGACCACCACCGCCCCGCCGCCCGTGATCGCGCCGGTGGAGACGCCCGTCGAGCGCCCCGCCCCCGTCGACACCGATGACGGCGACCACGACCGGTTCGCGCACTACGCGCGCAAGGACGACGTCGCCCGTGCCTACGTGACCGGGGAAGCGATCGTCGCGCTGTGCGGCAAGAAGTGGGTGCCGACGCGCGACCCGTCGCGCTATCCGATCTGCCCGACCTGCGTGGAGCGCAAGGCCGCGGGCTGGACCCTCTGAGTCGGCGGGGCTCTCAGTCGCGCAGCGGGGCGAGCGCCGCCGCGATCTCGTCGAGCACGTCGGGGATGTGCGGCGGCGGGAGGTACACGATGCCGAGGTCGAGACCGGCCTCGCCATAGCGCTTCGCCTGCTCCGCGAGTTCGTCGATGCCGCCGCGCAGGTGCGTCGACACGGTGATCTCCGACGGGTCGCGCCCGAGCTCGTCGCAGTGCTTGCGCAGCACGTCGAGCTTGGTCGCGAACTCCTCGACCGGACCGCCCGGGTAGTTCCAGTGCTGCGCGAAGCGCGCCACCGAGCGAAGCGTGCGGCGCTCGCCCCGCCCGCCGATGCAGATCGGCGGGTGCGGGCGCTGCACCGGCTTCGGGTTGCAGTACGCGTCCACGAGCTGCACGTAGCGACCGTCGAGGGTCGTGGTCTCGTTGGTCAGCAGACCGATGATCGCCTCGCACCCCTCGTCGAAGGCGTCGAAGCGCTCGGTGAGCGTCGGGTGCAGGTCGATGCCGTAGGCCTTCGCCTCGACCTCGTTCCACCCCGCGCCGATGCCGAGCTCCAACCGACCGCCGGACACGATGTCGAGCGCGGCGGCCATGTTGGCGAGCACTGCCGGGTGCCGGTACGGCAGGCCGGTGACGAGCACACCGACGCGCAGCCGGCGCGTCGCCTGGGCCAGGGCGGTGGTGGTGACCCACCCCTCCAGGCACGGGCCGCTGACGTCGTCGGTGAAGATCGGGTAGAAGTGGTCGAAGGTCCAGGCCGACTCGAACAGCTCGATTCCGTCGGCGGCCTGCCACACCGCGAGCATGTCGGCCCACGTGGTGTTCTGAGGTGCGGTCTTGAGTCCGAAGCGCATGCCGGGAGTCTCGCGCGCCCTCGTACCGCAGGCCCGAGAGGGGGACGCGAAGGGGTTGCGTCAGCCGCTCGGTAGCATGCGCCGATGCCTTCGCAACCCGAGTGGACCGCTTCGCGCGGGCGACGAGGGGCGGAGCGGATGCGCCTCTACCGCCGCAACCTGGCCACGTTCTGCGTGGTGATCGTCCTGCTGACGCCCCTCGCGGTGGCGTCGCTCTGGGTGTTGAGCAACGTGGAGAATTCCACCGCGGGGAACGCCGACGTCCCGGTCGAGATCCAGCCGGGGTGGAACCCGGCGCAGGTGGGCGACGCACTGCAGCAGGCAGGCGTGATCGACTCGTCGGCGGCGTTCCAGCAGGTCGCCACCAGCGCCGGTTTCGCCGGCGCCTACAAGGCCGGACGGTACGACTTCGTCGAGAACAGCACGCCGCGGGAGGC
Organism: uncultured Actinomycetes bacterium; assembly: GCA_963819475.1. Lineage (GTDB taxonomy): Bacteria > Actinomycetota > Acidimicrobiia > IMCC26256 > DASPTH01 > DASUAS01. Next base: position 6,868 of record CAWFWE010000003.1, on the reverse strand, counting down.
GCTCGACACACTGCGGGGCGGGCCCCGCCGGATCGTGCCCGACCTCAAGCTCCTGCTCCCGCCCGGGCTCACCCTCGGCCAGATCGCCGAGCGGGTGGGCAAGCTCGAGGGCAAGAGCGCGCAGGCGTTCCTCGCCGCCGCCGCCTCCGGCACCATCCGCTCGAAGTACGAGCCGGCACTCGTGAACTCGCTCGAGGGCCTCACGTGGCCCGACACGTACTTCATCGGCGCCAACGACGACGAGGCGCAGATCCTCCAGAAGATCGTCACCCAGTTCGACGCCAAGGCCGATGCCCTCGGCCTCGCCGGATCGGGCCCGGCCAACGGCGGCCAGTCGCCGTACCGGGCGATCGTCACCGCGTCGCTGATCGAGGCCGAGGCCGGGAGCGTCGACGACGCGCCGCTCATCTCGGCGGTGATCGTGAACCGCCTGAAGGACAACACGCCGCTGCAGATCGACGCCACCCTCTGCTACGCCAAGGGCGGGTGCCCGCCGGTGCCGACCGACGCCGACCGCAAGATCGACTCGCCGTACAACACCTACAAGGTCACCGGGCTGACGCCCACCCCGATCAAGACGGTGAGCGAGGTGGCACTCAAGGCCGCACTGGCACCGGCACCGGTGCCGTACAAGTACTACGTGTCGGACGCGAACGGGAAGACCTACTACGCGACCACGCTGCAGGAGCACGAGAAGAACGTCGCCAAGGCCCGCAATGGGGGCTGACGGCGAGCCGTCGCGACCGGTGACGGTCCCCGGTCCCCGGTTCGTGCGGGCGGTGGAGTGGGTCACCGAGCTGCACGACGCCCAGACGCGCAAGGGCGGCGACGTGCCGTACGTCGCGCACCTGCTCGAGGTCAGCGCGCTCGTGCTCGAAGACGGCGGCACCGAGTCCGAGGCGATCGCCGGCCTCCTCCACGACGCGATCGAGGACGCGCACGTGAAGCCGAAGAAGATCCGGCGCCGGTTCGGGCGCAAGGTGGCGCGGATCGTCGAAGGATGCACCGAGACCCTCGACGGCCGGTTGCCGACGAAGAAGCACGCGGGCCCGCGCGACGCGTCCACCTGGCGGGCGCGCAAGGAGGAGTCCATCACGCACCTCCGCGACCCCGACACACCCACCGCCGTGCTGCGGGTCAAGGCCGCCGACGCGCTCGCCAACGCCCGCTCGATCGTCGCCGACCTCCGCCGGCACGGTCCCGAGGTGTGGCAGCGGTTCCACGCCGGCGCGGTCGACCAGCTCTGGTACTACCGGTCGCTCGCCCTCGTCCTCGCCCAGCGCCACCCCGGCCCGGTCACCGACGAGCTCCGGGCGACGGTGCGGGAGATGGAGCAGCTGGCCCGGTGGTGGTTCGACGTGGGCGACCCACAGCCCGGCGGCGACTGACCGACGGGTCCCGCGTCAGATCCGCCGGGAGCGGGGGCGGGGCTCAGGCGCCGCGGGCGAGCGGTGCCGACCAGCTGAGCACGGGCGGCGCCGCGATCTCGAGCCCGCGCCCGGAGCTCGCCACGCGGTCGCGACCGGTGCGCTTGGCCTCGTAGAGCGCGGCGTCGGCCGCGGCCATCAGCCGCTCCGCGTCGGCCGCGTTGTCGGGCATGGTGGCGATGCCGCCGCTGATGGTCACCGGCGCCTCTCCCACCCGGCGGGCGATCTCGTTGCGGACGCGCTGCGCCACGCCGATCGCGTCTTCGCGACTGCAGCCGGGGAGGAGCACGACGAACTCATCGCCGCCGTAGCGGGCCGCCACGTCGAAGTTCTTGGTGTTGGTGACGAGCGCGTCGGCGACCTCGCAGAGCACGTCGTCACCGGTCTGGTGGCCGTAGCTGTCGTTCACCTGCTTGAAGTGGTCGACGTCGAGCACGAGGAGGCTCAACGGCGAGCCGAGCCGCTGCGAGCGCGCCGCCTCCCGGCGGAGCGACTCGTCGAACAGGCGACGGTTGGCGAGGCCGGTGAGCGAGTCTCGCGTCGCCAGCCGCTCGATCTCGTCGAGCAGACGGGCGTTGCGCAGCGCCAGCGCGGTGTGCGTCGACGCCTGGGCGAGCGACTGCACGGTCGACGTGGGGATGCGCGCGTCGGCGCCGCCACCCCACTCGGCCACCGCGATGCCGAGGTCCTCGCCGTCGACCGCGACCGGGGCGACGACGACGTTGTGCGCGTTGGGCAGCACCAGGTCGAGCAGGTCGTCGTCGACGACGCGCACGAGCATGGGCGTGCCCGATGCCCATGCCGCGTGGACCAGCGGCGCCGACCGGTCCGGCGAGTGCAGCCGCACCACGACCGCACCGTCGTCACGGACGCCTTCCCACACCTTGCCGGTGCGGACGAGCACCACCGCGCGGGTGAACCCCAGGCGCGCGCACGAGTGCCGGACGAGCGTCGCCACCACGTCGTCGTGGCGGAGCGCCCGCTCGAGCTCGGCCCCCAGCTCGACGAGCAGCTCGAGCTGCGACCGGCTGTGCCGCAGCGCCCGCTCGTTGACGGCGGAGAACAGGGCCGCGCTCGCTGCGAACAGCAGGAAGGTGGCGGCACTCACCACCGCGACCCGGTCGTCGACGACACCATGTTCCTCGATGATGCCGGCGTCGGCCGCGGCGTGGGCGAGGAGCAGCAGCAGCGCGCACCAGAGCGCCAGCTTGAGGCCGGTGCGGTACGAGGCGACCAGCGTCACCGCCATCACGTCGAGGAACACCAGGAACAGCAGGGGGCTGCGGTACCCACCGGTCACGGCCACCGCCAGGCAGACCGCGGCGCCGTCGACCAGCACCGTCCACGACATCAACGCAGCCATGCGGTGGGGCGCCCACCGCCGGGCGACCTCCACCGCGGCGACGAACACCAGGTACACCAGCGCGATCGCCACCGGCGCGCCGATGGCGGTCCCCGCGGCGACGGGGACCACGAGGAGGGCGGCGACGATCAGCAGCCGGACGAACTGCAGGACGAGCAGACGGTCGGAGACCGGCGAACCAGTGGAGCGTTGGTCGGCGTTCACCGGAACCGGGCGACGTCCGGCACCGCGTTGGCCGCGGCCAGCTTCGGGTCGCTCCGGTCGACCCGCCGGTGGATCGAGAGGAACAGGAGGATGGCGCCGAGCAGCCCGAGGACGATGGCGATCGGGCGTCCGGTGCCGGTCGACAGCAGCGTGCGGGCCACCGAGGAGCCGGCGGCGGCCGTCGGCGCGACCTTGCCGATCGAACCGAGGTCGGGCAGGTCGCCCAACGAGACCGACGCGTTCGCGGGTGCCGGCGTGGTGACGAGCGCGGCGGCGGGCGCCGCGCTCGTGCCTCCGCCGCCCACCGCCGGCACGAAGGCCGGCGAGAACACCTGCTCCGCCGGGGTGGAGATGGGCGCCGCCGCGACCGCGTCGGGGGCGGGTCCGCTCGCGGTCGCTGGCGGCGCCTCTGCGGGTGCCGGCGGGGTGCCGACACTCGATCCTTCGACGCCATTCCCACCGTCACCACCGGAGCTCCCGGTGACGCAACAGGAATGGCCGTCGATCCACGTTCTCGTGCTGTCTCCACCCGAGCCGGTGGCGCCGGAGCCGTTGCCGGTCCCACCGACGGTGCCCTGCCCCGGTGCCTGGCCCGCGTCGCCGGACGCGTGGTCGCTCCCCTGCCCACCCTGGGCCGCCGAGGAGTCCTGGGCCGCCACGCTGGATCCGGCCGACCCCGAGCCCACCGGCGCGTCCGCACAGGCTGCCGCGACGCCCGCGGACGCGACGAGCAGTCCGAGGGCCAGCAGAGCCAGAACGAGCGACGTGCGCCGGGGTCCCATGTGTCTCCTGCCGTGGGTTCAGGGGAAGTGGGAGTCTTCGGATGTGGATGTCAGGTGAGGTGGCGTCGCCCGTGGGGGGGGCAACTTCTCACTCTCAGCAATCATACGACTACCTAGAGTGAAACTTGTCACACTGAGGCGGATTTTTCAAGGAAAGCGATTCCCAAAGGACGGCCAGGTACTTCTTGTGTCGTCCGTTCCCGACCCGACCTGGAGGGCCTTTCTCCGGCGGTACGGTGCGGGGATGCGTGCTGGCTGCCCGTCACCGACGCGAACGGAGGTCGTGCGATGAGCGCCGAGACGGTGCCCGAGGTGAGCGCCGAGGAGGGCCATGGCCTCGTGGAAGCGGGCGCCGTGCTCCTCGACGTGCGTGAGGCCGACGAGTGGGAGGCGGGCCACGCGCCGGAGGCGACCTGGATCCCGATGGGCGACCTCACCGCGCGAGTCGGCGAATTGCCGCGGACCGGGCGTATCGTCGCCATCTGCCGCTCCGGGAGCCGGTCGCACGCCGTGGCCGCGGCGTTGCTGCAGGCAGGGTACGACGCGGTGAACCTCGACGGCGGCATGCGCGCGTGGGCCGCCGAGGACTACGACGTGGTGGCCTCCGACGGCCTCCCGGGCGTCGTCATCTAGCTCGCCCGCCGCTCACGGGATCCTCAGCGAATCTTTACCAAGGGCGACGACAATCGCCGGTATGGCGCGTCGGACGCTCAGCATGCACGGCAAGGTCGCGGCGGCCGGGGTCAGCGTCGCCGTGGCCGGCGTGCTCGCAGGGTTCATGGCGGCGCGCGATCACCGCGCCGACGCCACGCCGGGGTCGACGGGCACCTCGTCCTCGAGCTCGGCGGTCGACCCGTCGTCGGCGCCGAACGGCGCTGACCGCGGTGCCATGCCGTACGGCGGGAACGGCACGAGCGGCTCGCAGAACCAGCCCCAGCCCCAGACCCGGACCGGCGGCAGCTAGGTGGCCTCCCACTTCTGGTGGTACGTGGCTCGCGCCAGCGGGCTGGTCGCGTGGGGACTCGTGGTGGCGTCCTGCACCTGGGGCCTCCTGCACGCGCTCCGCACCTTCGGCCGGCGACCGTCGCCGGCCTGGATGCTCTCCGCGCACCGGTACCTGAGCGCGCTGGCCATCGCCTTCGTCGCGGTCCACGTGGTCGCGATCCTCGCCGACGGCTTCGTCGACTTCGGCGTCGCCGACGTGCTCGTGCCGATGGTCTCGACGTGGCACCCGGTCGCGGTGGCCTGGGGCATCGTCGGCATGTACGTGCTGCTCGTGGTCGAGGGCACGTCGTTGGCCCGCCGCCGGTTGTCGCCGCGGGTGTGGCGCGGCACCCACATGCTCAGCTACGTGCTCCTGGCCGTGGTGACCGTCCACCTGCTCGCCGCGGGGACCGACGCCACCGACCTCCTCCCCACCGCGTCGGCGGTCCTCATCGGCGTCGCCACGGTGTTCGGCTGCGCCATGCTCCTCACGTGGCGCACCGCGCCCGCCGCCCACCGGGCGCCAGGGAGCGAGTGGCCGCGGCGCGGGTACCCCGCGCCGCAACGAGCGACCGAGTAGTGAAGGGCGGCGAGTGGCCGGTTACCAGCCGGTAACCTGGCCGGGTGACCAGCCGGTCCACAGATGGCTTCGAGCGCGCCGCGTCGCTGCAGCGCCTCGGCGACGAGCGGTTCGACGTCCTCGTCGTCGGCGGTGGCATCACCGGGGCGGGCGTGGCGCTCGACGCCGCCAGCCGCGGGCTGCGCACCGCGCTGGTGGAGCGGGACGACTTCGCCTCCGGCACCAGCTCGAAGAGCTCGAAGCTCGTGCACGGCGGGCTGCGGTACCTGCAGCAACGCGAGTTCCGCCTCGTGTACGAGGCGCTGTACGAGCGGCAACGGGCGCTCGAGAACGCGCCCCACCTCGTGCGGGTGCTCCCCTTCCTGGTCCCGATCCTGGCCCGGGGTGGGGTGATCGACCGCCGGCTCGCCCGGGTGCTCGGCAGCGCGCTCTGGATGTACGACCTGACCGGCGGCCTGCGCATCGGGAGGCGTCACCACCGCATCACGGTCGACGCCGCGCTGGCGCACATGCCCACGCTCGCCCGCGACCGCCTCGCGGGTGCGTACGTGTACTACGACGCCCAGGCCGACGACGCCCGCCTCACGCTCACCATCGCCCGCACCGCGGCGGTGCACGGTGCGGCCATCGCCAACTACGTGCCGGTGCGGGGCATCGAGAAGGACGGTGACCGCGCCGTCGGCGCGCGGGTCGAGGCCGACGGGCGAGAGCTCGTCGTGCGAGCCCGGGTCGTCGTGAACGCGGCCGGCGTGTGGGCCGACGACGTCGCGCGCGCTCGACGAGAGCACCCACCCGGCGTCGATCCGACCGGCCAAGGGCATCCACATCACGGTGCCGTGGTCGAAGGTGCGCAACGACATCGCCGCCATCGTGCCGGTGGCGGGCGACCGGCGCTCGGTGTTCGTGGTGCCCTGGGGCGACACCACCTACGTCGGCACCACCGACACCGACTACGACGGCCCGCTCGACGACCCGCCATGCACACCCGCCGACGTCGACTACCTGCTCGCGGCCATCAACGGCGTCACCGACGAGAAGCTCACCGAGTCCGACGTGATCGGGACGTGGGCCGGCCTCCGGCCCCTCCTGCGCACCGGCCACGGCACCCGCACCGCCGACCTCTCGCGGCGGCACTCGGTGCGCACCGCACCGAGCGGGGTGATCACCGTCACCGGCGGCAAGCTCACCACGTACCGGCGGATGGCGGCCGACGCGGTCGACGCTGCGCTCGGGGTGCTCGGCGAGCGAGGCCGCCCGTCGCGTACGAAGCACCTGCGCCTGTTCGGCGGCGAGGGGCTGGCGCCGCCGGTCGCCGCGCTGGAGCCGAGCGCCCACGAACACCTCACCGGCCGCTTCGGCACCGACGCCGAGGCGGTGCTCGGCCTCGTCGCCGACGATCCCGACCTCGGCGAAGCCCTCGTGCCCGGCCTGCCCTACCTGCGCGCCGAGGCGCGCTACGCGGTCCGCCACGAGATGGCGCGCACGCTCGACGACGTGCTCAGTCGGCGCACACGAGCGCGGCTCCTGG
>CAWFWE010000002.1:0-1488664 GCA_963819475.1 uncultured Actinomycetes bacterium | reverse complement strand
GTGAACTTCCCACCGGAGATCGGGACGTGCATCGCGGCGATGCTGGCGAACGGGTTCGTCGATCGGAGCCCGGGCCTCCGCCTCTGCGCCAGCCACGGCGGCGGCACGCTGCCCCTGCACCTGCCGCGGATGCTGGCGTTCTGGGACGCCGATGCCGGTCGCGCCGAACGCGGGCAGTCACCGTACGAGGCCGTCCGGTCACTGTGGTTCGACTCGCTGACCTACGAGCCCGACGCGTTGCGGGCGCTCATCGACCTCGTCGGTCCGGCAAGGCGTGGTCATCGGCTCCGATGCACCGTTCTTCGCCGAGCATCCCGGCTACATCCTCGATCGCCTGCACGAGCAGGACCCGCTGTCGCCCGAGGACCTGGCGACGATCCGGACCGCCAGCGCGGTCGAGTTCCTCGGCCTTCCCCACGCACCGCGAGGAGCAGCATGAGCGCCCGGTCGACCGCGCCCGACGGAGCGCACGCCACGCGCATGATCTCGGTCGACGACCATGTGGTCGAACCGCCCGACGTCTGGACGAGCCGGTTGCCCGCGAAATGGCAGGACGAGTGCCCCCACGCCGTCGAGGAGGACGGCAAGATCGTGTGGCGCTTCGAGGCGAAGCAGAAGTCGCTCGCCGAGCTCGGTGGCCGCCTGTTCGACCCCGCGTCGGGCAAGCGCGACCTCATCGACTTCCCGGAGCGCTACGAGGACCTCCGGCCCGGTTGCTACCAACCGGCCGAGCGCGTCCGCGATCTCGACCTCGCGGGGATCGACGCCTCACTGTGCTTCCCCGCCTTCCCGCGCTTCTGCGGGCAGGAGTTCACCGAGGCGACGGATCGCGAGCTCGGGTTGGCCTGCGTGCGCGCGTACAACGACTGGATGATCGACGAGTGGTGCGGGGCGGTCCCCGGTCGCCTGATCCCGCTCGTGATCATGCCGCTCTGGGACGCCGACCTCGCGGTCGCGGAGGTCGAACGGTGCGCGGCGAAGGGCGCGCGTGCGGTCACCTTCTCCGAGAACCCCGCCGCGCTCGGGCTGCCCTCGGTCCACGACCGCCGGCGGTACTGGGATCCGGTGTTCGCCGCGTGCGCGGACGCGGCGATGCCGGTCTGCACCCACATCGGGTCGTCGTCGAGGCTGCCGCACACGTCGGACGACGCCCCGCCGCTGGTCGTGGCCACGCTGCCGTCGAACCTGGCCGCGGCCGCGCTGGCGGACTGGCTCTACAGCGGCCTGTTCGTGCGCCACCCCGGGCTCCGCCTCTGCCTCTCGGAAGGCGGGATCGGATGGATCCCGGCGATCCTCGAACGGGCCGACTACGTGTTCGAGCGCTACGCGCCGCGCCTGAAGACGGGCACCGGGTTCGGACTGACCGGCATGGGCTCGGTCGACGCGGGGGAGTTCAACCTCGGCTCGGTCGACGTCCGGCCCAGCGAGCTGTTCCGCGACCACGTCTTCGGCTGCTTCATCGACGACCGGCACGGGGCGGCCTCGATCGGCGAGCTCGGGGTGGAGAACGTGATGGTGGAGTGCGACTACCCGCACGGCGACAGCAGTTGGCCCCACGCCCGCGACCTGATCCTCGAACAGGTCGCGCACCTCGATCCCGACGAGCAGGAGAAGGTGCTCGCCGGCAACGCCCGGCGGGTCTTCGGTCTGGGCGCGCTCGATGGGTGAGGTCCTCGGCCTCGGCCTCACGCACTTCCCGCCGCTGGGCTGGCCCGACGAGGCGATGGATCGCGCCCTGCAGTTCGCGTTCGCGGACCCGAACGTGCCCGACGCGGTCAAGGAGGGCGAAGGCTGGCCCGACGGCATCCGCGAGGAGTTCGATCGCGACCGCCTCGCGGCGGCGGCGGACCACCGGGCCGCGCTGGTGGCGGGGTGTGACCGCGTGCGCGCCGCGCTCGACGAGTTCGCCCCGGACGTCGTGGTGATCTGGGGCGACGACCAGTACGAGTTGTTCCGCGAGGACGTCGTCCCCGCGTTCTGCGTCGTCGCGGCCGACTCCCTGACCTTCTCGCCGTGGCGGGGATCGACGGGCGCGGCGATCCCGAACGTCTGGGACGAGGACGTCGACACGCAGTTCGAGCTCCGGGGCCACGCCGAGTTCGGCCGCCACCTCGCGGCGTCGCTCCTGCACGACGACTTCGACGTCGCCTACGCGTACGCCACGCGTGAGGACCGGCCGTTCCCCCACGCGGTCTCGAACACGGTGCTGTTCCTCGACTACCACCGCGTGGGTTTCCCCTACGCGGTCGTGCCGATGACCGTGAACTGCTACGGACGTCTCGCGGTCAGCCGGCGCGGGGGTATGGCCCCCTTCGCGCCCGACGGCGGCATCCCGCCGGTGGACCCGCCGAGCCCGACACCACGCCGGTGCGTGAACCTGGGTCGTGCCGCCGCCCGGGCCGCGTCGGCGTCGGATCTCCGGGTCGCGCTCGTCGCGTCGTCGAGCTGGTCACACGGCTTCCTCCACGACCGCGGTTGGCGGATGTACCCGGACCACGCCGCCGACCACGCGTTCTACGACGCGCTGGTCGATCCCGGGCACGCGGCCTGGCACGCCGCGACGCTCGAGAGCATCGAGCAGTCAGGGCAGCAGGAGATGCTGAACTGGTTCTGCCTCGTCGGCGCGGTCGAGGAGGCGGGGCTCGAGCTCCAATGGAGCAGCTACGTCGAGACGCACGTGTTCAACTCGAACAAGTGCTTCGCGGTGTTCCGCTGAGCGGGCGCCGCCCGATCAGGTGCCCCGCGGGCCGGCGCGCCGCATGGCGGCGATGGTCCGCTCCAGGAACTCGTCGAACTGGTCGAGCTCGTCGGTCGTGAACTCCTTGGCGAGGATGTCGTCGACGTTCCGGATCATGCGCACGCCTTCCGCGTACACGCTCTTGCCCGCCGCGGTCACGGTGGCGTCGATGGCGCGGGCCGACACCTTCGAGCTCTTCCGCCGGATCAAGCCCTTGCGCTCGAGGCCGGCGACGATGCCGACCATCGCCTGCGGCGTGACGAACACGGTGCGCGCCAGCGCGGCGGAGGACGCCTTCTCGAGGTGCATCAACGCCTGGAGCACGCCGAACTGCGACTTGGTCAGCCCGGTGTGGCGCAGCTCGCGGTCCAGCTCCCGTCCGACCTCCCGCTCGGCCAGCTTGACCAGCCACGTGATCCGGCCGAACTCGCGCGGGCGGTAGTCGCCCTGGTCGTTGCCCACTGGATCCGTGTGCTCCACTCGGTTTCGTGTCGCTGCCATGACCGGCGACTGTAACGGAGCGCCTACGGAGTAGCGCGTTCCGTCGGGCGAACACACCAGTCCGCGAGCCGGGCCTGATGACGGCCCACCGGCGACTATATCAAGAACTTGCTACCGGAGTGGCGGGGGTGAACCGGGCGGGCATGCTCACGTACCCGTTGACGATGCCGAGCGACGGGTACCGCACGGTCTCGGACCGCACGATGCGGAAGTCGGCGATCCGCCGGAGCGTGGTCTCGAGCATCGTCGCGAACTCCACGCGGGCGAGCGTCGACCCGATGCAGCGATGCTTCCCGATGCCGAAGGCGACGTGGCGGTTGGGCTGGCGGTCGGGGATGAACTCGTCCGCGTTCGGGAACTCGCGGTCGTCGCGGTTCGCCGACGCGAAGCACATGAGCACGCGATCGCCGCGGCGGAGGACCTGGTCGCCGAGCTCGGTGTCGCGGGCGACGGTGCGCGCGAACGCCTGAACGGGAGAGAAGTAGCGCAGGAACTCCTCGGTCGCGCTCGGGATGAGCTCCGGCTGCGCGATGAGCAGCTCCCGCAGTGAGTGGTTCCGGTCGAGGTACTCGATGGCGTTGGCGAAGAGCGCGGTCGTCGTGTCGACGCCGCCGTTGATGATCGTTCCCAGCAACGAGACGATCTCCTCGTCGGTGAAGGTCCGGCCGTCGAGGTCGGCGTGCACGATCCGCGAGAGGTTGTCCTCGCGGGGCCGGCGCCGTCGCTCGATCACCTCGGCCGCGACGGTCTCGAACATCCACTGCTGCCCCTCGACCGCTCGTTGGAACTCCGCACTGCCCGGTCGCGAGTACACGACCTCGTGGGCGGGCTCCGCGAAGCGCTGCCAGTCGTCGAGGTCGAGGCCGAGGAATGCGAGCGTCGCCTGCGCCGGCACCGGGTTCGCGAGGTCGAGGACGAAGTCGATCGAACCGGACTCGGCGCACGCGTCGATCGCCGCGTCCGTGAACGCCGCCAGCGCGGGGTGGAGCCGTGCGATGGCGGCGGGTGCGAACATCGGGTTCAGGACGCGGCGGAACGCGTTCCACTCGGGTGGGTCCATCTCGACGAGAGCGTTCTCGTACGGCGCCTCCGGGATGTTCACGCCGCCGAACCGCGCGCCGTCCTCCGCGGTGTGGTGCCGCGACGAGAACGTCGCTTCGTCACGCATCGACCGGGCGAGGCTCTCGTAGCCGGTGACGACCCAGAAGCCGTCGTGGTTCGGGGAGTACGCCACCGGGCACCGGGCGCGGAGAGCGGCGGTGATCTCCTGCGCGTCGGCGGCGTACTCCGGCGACGTGTGGTCGAACTCGACGACCACCCGCTCAGTGGTTCCGTCCACGGGACGCTCCGATCAAGAGGCCGGCGCAGGGAGCCCGCACCGGGTGTGCTTCATCGATCCGACGTGCGACCGTTCGCGCCCACTCGCTCGCGTGCCGCGACGTCGTCGAGCGCGCGCCGGACGAGCACGCGCGCGAGGTGGCGGCGGAACTCCGCGGACGCGTTGCGGTCCGAGGACGGCTCGGTCTCCGCGTCGGCCAGCTCGGCGGCGTCGGTGGGGCTGGCGCCCGATCGGAGCGCGCCCTCGACCGACACGGCCCGGACCGGCGTCGAGGCCATGTTGACCAGCGCCACCCCGGGTCGGGCGCCCCCGACCGCGGCCACGCCGACGATCGCCCAGTCCTGCGCGCGGCGGTTGAACTTCTCGAACGCCCACCCCGCGTCGGTGCACTTCGGCACCCGGACCTCGGTGATCATCTCGTCGGCGGCGAGCGCGGTCTCGAGGAACCCCAGGAAGAAGTCGTCCGACGCGATGGCACGCACGCCGTCGGGCCCCCGGACGGTGATCGTGCCGCCGAGGGCGAGCACCGCGGCCGGCAGGTCGGACGCCGGATCGCCGTGGGCCAGCGAGCCGGCCAGCGTCCCCCGGTGACGGACCTGCGGGTCGCCGACGCGCTCCGCCGCGGCGCGGAGCAGCGGGACGTGCTCCCGCAGCACGTCGCTGGCGACGAGCTCGCAGTGGCGCGCCAGCCCACCGACCACGACCTCGTCGCGGTCGAGCCGGATCGCCGACTGGTCACGGACGTCGTTCACGTCGACGAGCACCGACGGTGTCGCCAGCCGCAGCTTCATCAGGGGCAGCAGCGAATGGCCGCCGGCGAGGAGCTTGGCGTCGTCGCCGTGCTCGCGCAGCGCATCCAGTGCTTCGTCGACGGAGCCGGCGCGGACGAACGAGAACGGTGCCGGGATCACGCCGATGCCTCGGGGCCCGCGGGTCCGCCCGCGCCCTGCATCTCCCGGGCGCCGGCCACGACCGCGGCGACGATGTTCTGGTACCCGGTGCACCGACAGAGGTTGCCCTCGAGCCCGACGCGGACGTCGTCGGCGGCGAGGTCGGCGTGCTCGGTCGCGAGCGAGACCGCGGCCATGACCATCCCGGGCGTGCAGTACCCGCACTGCAGCCCGTGGTGGGTCTGAAACGCCTGCTGCATAGGGTGCAGCGTGCCGTCGTCGGCGAGCCCCTCGATCGTCGTGACCGCGTGACCATGGGCCTGCACCGCGAGCACGGTGCACGACTTCACCGATTGCCCGTCGAGGAGCACGGTGCATGCCCCGCAGGACGACGTGTCGCACCCCACGTTCGTCCCCTTGAGCCCGAGCGTGTCGCGCACGAAGTGGACGAGGAGGGTCCGGGCGGCGACGACCTGCTCGGTCGGGGAGCCGTTGACCGTGACCCGCACGACGAGCTCGGCCGCGGCCTCGGTGGTCATCGCCCGGCTCCCGCGCCGCCCGCGCCCACCGCGATCGCCCACGGGTGCAAAGGGCGCGCCGGCGAGCGCGAAGGGGGAACGCGCCCGCCGAGCGCCCGACCGCGAGCTCCGTCGACTGCCACATCCGGTCCGCGCATCGGCCCCCCTCCGGTCCGCTGGGATCCTCGCACGGTCCCCGGCTGATAATCAAGTACTTGACAGACAATGCCCGGGCGCGCTTCAGTGAGCCCTCCGGCGTCGCGGACGCGCGCTCGCGCCAGCTGCGACCGACGAAGGGGGCAACGTGCCGATCGAGACGCCGACCGGGTACGTCCACGACCGACGCGTCGTCGACGGCGTACGCGCGCCCGCCGAATCGCTGTCGACCGAGGGCGTCTCGCTGCATTCCGTCATCGGCGGGCACGGACCGGCGCTCGTCCTGCTCCACGGCTGGCCGCAGACGTGGTGGGCGTGGCACCGCGTGATGCCCGCGCTCGCCGAGCACTTCACCGTCATCGCCGTCGACCTGCCCGGGCTCGGCGATTCGAGCAAGCCGCGGAGCGGCTACGACACCGACACCGTGGCGCAACGCATCCACGGGCTCGTGACCCAGCTCGGACACGAGGAGATCCTCCTCGTCGGCCACGACTGGGGCGGCGCGGTCGCGTACTCCTGCGCCGCGCAGCACCGCGCCGCGGTGCGTCGGCTCGTCGTCATCGAGATGCTGGTGCCCGGGTTCGGGTGGGACGATCTCCTGACGCCGTCGTCCGCCGGCTGGGTGTGGCACATGGCGTTCCACGCCGTCCCGGACGTGCCGGAGATGCTGACCGCGGGGCGGGAGCGCGCGTACATGACGATGTTCCTCCGCACGATGGGCGCCTACGACCCCACGGCCGTCACCGACGACGACATCGACGAGTACCTGCGGTGCTACACCGCGCCGGGCGCGTGGCATGCGGCGTTCGAGTACTACCGGGCGTGGTTCGACGACGTCCGGCAGAACCAGGCGCACGCGGCGACGCCGCTGGAGGTGCCGGTGCTCGCGATCGGCGGCGCCTTCTCGTCGGGGCCCTTCCCCGAGCTGTCGCTGCGGGAGGTGGCGAACGACGTGACCGGGTGCATCATCGAGCGGTGCGGCCACTGGGTCGCCTCCGAGCAGCCCGAGGAGCTCACCGGCGCTCTGCTCGGCTTCCTCGGGGCCGCCGCACCGGCGCGGCGCTGACCCCTCGGAGTACGTTCTCGGCCATGGAGAACAGCCTCGGTCAGTACTGCATCAACGTCCGCGACCTCGAGCGCTCGGTGAGGTTCTGGACCGACGTCGTCGGCATCCCGGTGCAGAGCCGCACCGAGATCCCGACCGCCAAGGAGGTCGTCCTCCAGGCCGAGGTCGGTGGGTCGCGCCTCCAGCTCGCTCAGCAGCTCGACCAGGACGGCCCGATCGAGATGGGCAGCGCGGTGTGGAAGCTCTACGTCGACACCGACGACTGCCAGGCCGTGTACGACAAGGCGATGGCCGCCGGGTGCGAGTCGGTGTCGCCGCCACAGCAGCTCGACCGCTGGCCGGTGACGGTCGCCTTCATCAAGGATCCCGACGGCTACCTCATCGAGTTCGTGCAGAACCACGAGGGCAAACGGCCGTCGCTCCGCTAGATCTTCTTGGGGGCTGAGACCTTGAATCTTTCGGCAAGTTTCCCTTGCCGCGAGAAGCGAGCGATCGACACTTGTTATGCGCCGTGACCCGCTACGGCCGGGAATCATGACCCTTTGCGGCACCCGGTGTCTGCGCTGTGGGGGCGACGCCGAACTGATCGTGCGGCGACGCGTCGGTAAGGCGCGCACTCGAGGCTGCGCCTTGCGTTTGCGCGCGTCCGAGTTCTATCTCGCGCACGATCAGCGCGTGCCGCGCGTCAGGGGCGGCTTTGCCGCCCCGGAGCCCACAGTCACGCGCACGCGCGGGGGGAGGCCGGGAGGGGGGCCTGCCCCCCTCCCGCTAATGCTCTGACCACGAACGTTCGCGCGTTATGCGGCGAGGGGGCGTGGGCGGCCCCATCGGCGTTGTTGTTCGCTGCGGATGCGGGCTCGGTGTCGACGTTCGGCTTCGAGGACGCGTGGGTCGCGGGTGTGGCGGTTCCGCCAGCGGAGGTACTTGCGGATCGCTTGGCTGAGTGCGGGATGGTCGGGGTGGTCGCTGTTCGCGATGACGAACTGGCGCAGCGGCCCGAAGTGCGCCTCGATCGGGTTCGCCCACGACGCGTACGTCGGCGTGAACACGAGCTCGACATGATTCGCGGTGCACCAGTCGCGCACGTCACGGTTCTTGTGGTGGTTGAGGTTGTCCAAGATGACGTGGATCGGTTCGCGGTCATCGACGCTGGCTCGGATCGCCTGCACTGCACGCAACGTCGCCGCGGAACCCTTGCACGGTTCGATCGTGCCGTGGAGCTGATCGGCGCCGATCGAATACCACGCGTAGAGCTGCCGCGACCCGTGCGGCTTGTGATAATTCGCTCGTAACCGTTCCGGCTTGCCTTGCGGTGCCCATCCCGAACCACCGACCGGTTTGATGGTCAGCGGCCCGAACTCGTCGAACGCGAACGTGCGATCACGGCGGTGTTCGAGCAGCCACTCGATCCGCGACAGTTTCTCCTCCTTCAACGGATCCGGTGACTCCTTCCACGTCTTGGTCCGCTGGAACGTGATCCCCTCCGCGATCAAGATCTGACGCAGCCGTTCCCGCCCAACACGGATCTTGCCACCCGTGTTCGTGGCCAGGAAGTCCGCGAGCTTGCGGACCGACCAGTGCGTGAACGGACACCCGAACCTCACGGGTCGGGTCTTGGCCGTCTCGACGATCAACACACGGTCAGTCGTCGTGATCTGGCGGGGACGGCCACCCGCCCACCGAGGGTCCAGTGATCGCATCCCCAGATCGTTGAACCGGTGGATCATCTCCCGGACCCGGTCCGGTGACGTCTGCACCAACCGAGCGATCGTCGCCACATCGTTCCCGCCCACCGACGCCAACACGACCATCGCCCGGCGCCACTTCACGATCGACCGGTCCGACTTCCCTCCCCGCCGCACGATCTGTTGCAGCTGTCGACCCTCGGCATCACTCACACGACGGACACGCACACGTTCAGCCATCCATCGAGTCTGCGCGACCCCACACCAGAAGTGGTGGACGCGCCCCACCAACCACCCTGGTCAGAGCACTAGAAGCGACCTCGACGCCGACGCACGTTGGACAAGACGTCCCTGGTGCGCGAGACTTTGGGCGCGGTTGATGCTCCAGCCGGCAGTCGCACGGAAACGCTGTCGTCTGATGTTGCCTTGTCCTTCCGCTCGAGGTACCCACCGTCATCCGACCGTTCCGCCCGCGCGCGAGGACGCATGCACGGCGACCACGGCCGAGTTGACGCTGTCCGGTGAGCTCGACCTCGCCAACAGCCGCCACCTCGCGGCCGACGTCGAAGCGCTGTGCCGACGGCGGCAGTGCCGCATCCGGATCGATCTCGGCGCGGTGACCTTCATCGACGCCGCCGCGGTGCGGGCGTTCGTCCAGGCTCGCCACCGGGCCCGGACACTCGGGTGCGAGCTCGTACTCTCCAACGTGCACGGTCTCCCGTTGCGGGTGTTGCGGCTGGTCGAGCTCGACACCGTCCTCCTCGAGGAGGGATCCACCTGATGGCTACTGAGAGTGCCGAGCGCGCCGACCGCGGGGCCGAGGCCGCCGCGTGGGAGGACGCCAGCGACGAGCGCGAGCGGCTGGCCGACGAGCGCGAGCGGCTGGCCGACGAGCGGGAACGTCTGGCCGACGAGCGGGAGCGGCTGGCCGACCAGGACGAGCGCATCGCCGATCGTGTGTCCGCCGATTCGGATGGGACCGGAGACGTGGCGCAGGAGCAGCTGGTGCGCGCCAACGCTCGTGTGCAACGCGCCCTGGCCGAGCAGGAACGCGCGCGGGCGGCGGTCGACCGAGCGTCACTGCACGATGAACGCATTGCCGCCGCATCGGAGCGCAAGCGTTCGGCCGTGGCCTCGGACGCGCTCGGGGACGACGAGGTGGACGAGTTGGAGTGGGCGTGGGAGCGCCAGGGCTTCGTCGCGGCAGAACGCGAACGTGTCGCCGGCATCCGGGAGGCGGAGGCTGATGTTCGCGACGAGCTGGCCCGGCAGCGCGAGCAGGCGGCCGACCGCCGTGACCGGGCCGCGCGACGGCGGGAGGAGCTCGCGGTCCGACGGATCGCCGACGTGACCGGCGTCGCCGCCGGGCTCGACCAACTGACGGACCGCGCCCGCCGCGACCTGGCGGCAGTGCGTGAGGCCGGCCGGCGGCAGCGGGCCGCCGCCACCGACACCCGTCGTCAGGCCGCGGCCGACCGCGCCGAAGCGGGGCGACGGCGAGTCGCGGCCGGCGCGACGAGCCCTCCGTACGGCGGGTACCTCGCCGCCCAGTTCGCCGCGCTCACGCGGGAGCTGTTCGCCTCCCAGGACCTGTTCGAGGTCGCCGAGCGGGTCGTCGACCTCGCGCTCGGGTGCATCCCGGGCGTCGTCGCGAGCGGGGTCACCTTCTTCGAAGGCGTGCGCCCGATGGCGCACGTCGCCACGGACGAGGTCGCCCAGCAGCTCGACGCCTATCAGCTGGCGAGGGAGGAGGGGCCCATCGGCGAGTCGCTCGAAGCCGGCGAGCCCGTCTCGATCGGTGACCTGGCCGGCGACCCGCGGTGGCCGTCGTTCCGGTCCATGGCAGCCGAGCTCGGCATCACCGGGGTCGCCGCCTGTGGCCTCACCGTACGTCGCGACCAGGACTGGCACCCGCTCGGTGCGCTGACCGTCTACGCCGAGGCGCCGGGCGCGTTCGACGACGACGTCGGCGACGCGGTGTCGCTCTTCGCCGCGCACCTGGCGGTCGTGGCCGCGTTCGACCGGGATCGCCACGACGTCAGCCGCCGTGAAGCCGCGCTCCACCGCGCGCTCGGCAGCCGCGACGTGATCGGGCAGGCCAAGGGCATCCTCATGGAACGTCGGCACGTCCCGGCGGGGGAGGCCTTCGACATGCTCCGGCGCGCTTCGCAACGGCTCAATGTCCGCCTGCAGGAACTGGCTACCTGCCTGGCCGAGACCGGCGAGCTCCCGGAGTGACGCGCTCGAGCACGGCCGCGAGCGCGTCCAGGAGGCGGTCGACGTCGGCGTCGTTCACGTGGAGGTGCGGCGCGAGACGCAGCACCTCGCCGCGGACGGCGGCGAAGCAGTTTGCGGCGGCAAGACCGGTGACGACCTCCGCCCGCACCGCGTCGGGCAACCGCACCCCGAGCAGGTGCGGACCGCGCTGGTCCGCCGGGAGGGGATCGAACCCCATGGTCGTCGCCGCGTCGGCGATCGACCCGGTCACCCCGGCCAACGTCGTCGCGACGCGATCGACGCCCCACTCGTCGAGCTGCTCCAGCGCCGCGATCGCCATCGGCAGGAGCTCGAAGTTGGTGCGTTGCCCCACGTCGAACCGGCGCGCGCCGGGCTGGTACTCGTCGCGGTAGTCGACGAGACGCGCGAAGTCCTCGGAACCCTCGCGCGCGATCCAGTTCTGCTCCACCGGTTCGCCCCGCCGGTGCTCCTCGGCGACGTACAGGTACGAGACCCCGAGCGGGCCGAGCAGCCACTTGTAGCCGACGCTCGTCACGAAGTCGGGCCGCACCGTGCCGACCCTGAACGGCATCGCGCCGATCGACTGGCTGCCGTCGACCACGAGGTGGGCGCCCACCTCGTGCGTCCGCGCGCTCACGGCCTCGAGGTCGAGGACGGCGCCGTCGGTCCAGTGCACGTTCGGCACGCTGACCACTCGCACCCGGTCGTCGAGCGCGCCCAGGACGGCGTCGGTCCACGGTCGTCCCGGCTCGCGGTGGACGGTGAGGATCTCGGCGCCGGTCGCACGCGTCGCCGCCCGCCACGTGTAGATCCCCGATGGGTACTCCTCGGCCAGGACCAGCACCCGGTCACCCCGGGCGAGCGGGAGGTTGCGGGCCGCCACCGCGAACCCGTAGCTCGTCGCGGGGACCAGCGCGATCCCGTCGGCGTCGGCGCCGATCAGTCCCGCGAACAGCTCGCGGAGCCGCTCGACCTCGGCGAACCAGTCGCCCGGCGTGATCGTCCACGGCCGGCTGCGCCGTTCGAGCGCAGCCTCCCCGGCCGCCCGTACCCGGTGCAGCTGGGGTGACAGGGTGGCGGTGTTGAAGTAGGCGATCTCGTCCGGGACCGCGAACGCCTCCCGCTGCGGGCCGAGGGGGAGGCTCACTCCGAGGCGTGCTCGGTGGGCTTCGACGCCATCAGGTTCGCCTCGAGCAGGTACTCCGGCGCGCTCATCGCGATCTGCGACTCGGCCCGCGCCCGGATCTTGGCCTGCTGCGGCTCACTCGGCGCGGTGATCCAGAACACGTCGTCGCGGATGCCCTCGAAGCAGAGGTCCGCGACCTCCGAGAGCGGCGCGAACACGATGGGCAGGCCGGCCGCGTCCATGCGCTTCCGGTACTCGCCGAGCGCATCGCGTCCCTCCTTCGGCGGCGCGCCGGGACGGTCGTACCGATCGGGACGGTTGGCGCCCGGTCGCCAGATGCCGGTGTCGAGCATGCCCGGCGAGCGCGTCGACGGGAACAGCAACGACGCGCCGATGCGCGCGCCCACCTCCTGCAGCTGACCCCACAGACACTCGGTGATCGTGGTGACCGCGGCCTTGGTGGTCGCGTACACCGCGCTGTTGATCAGCGGTGTGAAGCCGCCGTTGCCGGACGTGGTGTTCACGACGTGGCCGTCCTCACCGCGTTCGAGCATGGTCGGCACGAACGCGTTGATGCCGTTGACGACCCCCATCACGTTGACGTCGAGCGACCAGCGCCAATCGTTGACATGGTGCTCCCAGATCTGGCCCTCCGACCCCGACCCGATCCCCGCGTTGTTGCACACGATGTGCACCGCGCCGAACGCGTCGAGCGTCGCGTCCCGCAGCGCCTCGACCGACTCGAGCGACGTGACGTCGGTGACCACGCCGATCACGTCGCGGCCCTCGTCGCGCAGCTCGCCCGTGGTCTGCTCGACCAGGTCGGGCACCACGTCGGCGACGACCGCCTTCATGCCCTCGTCGGTGAACCGTTCCACCAGCGCGCGGCCGATCCCCTGGCCGCCCCCGGTCACGACGGCGACCTTCCCCGCAAAATCCTTCATCGGCTCACCCCATGTACGCGGTCAGTGGCTGCCCGCAGGTCTCGGGGACCACCTTCCCGTCGACCTCCCGGCGGATGATCATCGGACACGTCGGCACGGGCGCGGCCTCGTTGTCGGGTTCGACCTTCCCGTGCGTGGGGCAGTGATACTCGATCTTCACGGCTACCGGTCTACCCCCTGCACGATCGCTGCCACCGACCACTCCTCATCGGGCGCCGAGGAACTCCAGCAGCGCGCGGTGCAGCTCGGGGCGGGCGTTGGCCGTGAAGTGGTCGCCCGGCACGCGCACCAGCGTCGCTCCCAGCTGCTCGGCCAGCGGCGCGGGGTCACCCGCATTCTCGTCCCCGTCGCCCACGATGAGGAGCACGGGCACGTCGATCTCGTCGAGGTGGGCCGGGTCGGTGGTGCCCGGGGCCCTCACGTAGGCGAGGAGCGGCTCGCGGTCGAGGCCGGCCATCACCCGGAACTGGCGGAGCGAGGCGTCGTCGACGTCGTCGGGGGAGTCGGCCTCGAGCACCGCGAGCAGGGCGTCACGGCGTTCGGGCCCGCGCTCGCCGCCGCTCGCGGTGTCGCCGATGCCCAGCAGCACCACCGCCTTCACGCGGGGCTCGTCGGGCGCCAACCGCAACGCGAGGTGCGCGCCCATCGAGTAGCCCACGAGCAGCACGTCGTCGAGCCCGAGGTGGTCGAACAGCGCCAGCACGTCGCGCTTCATCGCATCGTCGGCGTACGCCTCCGAGTCGGTCGGCTTCGACGAGAGCCCGTGGCCGCGTGCGTCGAGCGTGACGACGCGGTACCCCTCGTCGAGCAGGAGGTCGAAGATGCCGGAGCGCACGTAGTTGACGTTGGTGTCGGCGGCGAAGCCGTGCAGGAGGACGACCGTCCGTCCGTCTCCCTCGTCCTGGTAGAACAGGCTCAGGCCGTCGAAGCTCTCGAAGCTCGCCATGGCGGGGAACGGTACCCTTCCGGCCCATGGGAGCACTCGACGGAAGGGTCGCGATCGTCACCGGCGCCGGCCGGGGCATCGGCCGTGAGCACGCACTGCTCTTCGCCCGGGAGGGTGCCCGGGTGGTCGTGAACGACCTCGGCGGGGGCACCGACGGCAGCGGGGCCGACGCCGGGCCCGCGCAACAGGTGGTCGACGAGATCCGGGCGGCGGGCGGCGAGGCGGTGGCCAACACCGACAACGTGGCCGACTGGTCGGGGGCCGAGCGCCTCGTGCGGACCGCGGTCGACGAGTTCGGGGCGCTGCACGTGCTGGTGAACAACGCCGGCATCCTGCGCGACCGCATGCTCGCCAACATGTCGGAGGCGGAGTTCGACGACGTCGTGCGCGTGCACCTCAAGGGGCACTTCGCGCCGCTCCGGCACGCCGCTGCGTACTGGCGCGACGAGGCGAAGGCGGGCACGCCGGTGGCCGCGTCGGTGATCAACACGTCGTCGACGTCTGGGCTCTTCGGCAACGTCGGGCAGACCAACTACGGGGCCGCGAAGACCGGCATCGCCACCATGACGATCATCGCCCAGATGGAGCTCGACCGGTACGGCGTGCGGTGCAACGCGATCGCACCGTCGGCGATGACCCGCCTGATCATGACCGTGCCCGGTGCCGACGAGCGTCCGCCGGTGCGCACCGACGAGTGGGACCCGCGCGATCCCGGGAACGTCTCGCCCTTCGTCGCCTACCTCGCGACCGAGGACTGCCCGATCAAGGGCCGCGTGTTCTGGGTCGCGGGCGGCGACGTCGGGCTCTTCCAGCCGTTCGCCATCGTCGACAAGATCCACGCCGACCACCGCTGGACCCTCGACGAGCTGAAGGCAGAGGCGGGCCGCTTCGCCGACTTCGAGTTCGCGCTCAATCGTCCCTGGTAGGAGATGCAGCAGAGCCGTGCCCGGAGGGCGGGACGGCGCCGCGGAATCGACCCGTCAGGGAGCAGTGTCGGGGCGCGTGCTGATCGGGGTGGCGCCCGCCAGCGCGCCGCCGTCGACGACCAGCGTGTGACCGGTGATCCAGGCCGCGCCGGGGCCGGCGAGGAAGCGGGCCGCGTGGGCGATGTCCTCCGGTTCCCCCAACCGGCGCAGGGGGAGCCCGGCCGCGACGACGTCGCCCGCCGGCTCCCACAGCGCGCGGGCGAAGTCGGTCTTCACCAGGCCCGGTGCGATGCAGTTGACCCGGACACCGGGCCCGAGCTCGACGGCCAGGATCTTGGTGAGGTGGACGATGGCAGCCTTGGTCGTGTTGTAGACGCCGATGGCGGCGTCGCCCCGCAGCCCGCCAATTTGAAGAAAGGTTGATGATCGAGCCGCCGTGCTCGCGCATCCATGACCGCCAGGCGAGCTGCGACCACACGAACGTGCCTCGGACGTTCACCTGGAAGGTCTTGTCCCAGGCCGGGAGCTCGGCGTCGATGGTGGCGCCCATCACCGGGTTGGTCGCCGCGTTGTTCACCAGCACGTCGAGCGCGCCGAACCGCTCGAGGGTTGCCGCGACACAGGATGCGGCCTCGTCCGGGTCGCCCGCATTCGCGGCGAAGGTGGCGACGCGCGCACCGGGAACGGCCTTCTCGATCGCGACCGCGGCCTCGTCGAGCCCCGGTTGCTTCCGGGAGGTGAGCATCACCGCGGCGCCGCCGTCGGCGAGCGACGTGGCGATCGCCCGGCCGATGCCCTTCGACGACCCGGTCACGATCGCGACCCGGCCGTCCAGCTCGTGTGCCACAACCGCAGTCTCGCGCGCGACGATGGGAGAATGTCCGGAGTGGCAGTACCGGACCGAGTCGCGACCCCGCCCTCCCAGCACGCACCGCGCCTCGGGTACATCCCCGCGCTCGATGGCCTCCGCGTGGTCGCGGTCGTCGCCGTCCTCCTGTACCACGCCGACCAGGGGTGGATCCCGGGTGGGTTCCTCGGCGTCGACGTGTTCTTCGTGATCTCGGGCTATCTGATCACGTGCCTGCTGCTCGCCGACTGGCAGCAGCACGGCGGGGTCGGGCTGAAGCGCTTCTGGTACCGGCGGGCCCGCCGCCTCCTCCCCGCGCTGTTCACCATGCTCTTCGTGGTGTCGCTCTACGCGATCCTGTTCCTCCCCGACGTGCTCGACCAGCTGCGGGGCGAGGTGATCGCCGCGCTCCTCTACGTCGAGAACTGGTTCCTCATCTTCCGCAACCTCTCGTACTTCCAGAGCATCGGGCGACAGCCCCTGCTCCAGCACGTGTGGTCGCTGGCGGTGGAGGAGCAGTTCTACCTGTTGTGGCCGTTGATCCTCGTGCTCGTCCTCACCGTCTGGGGCAAGAGCCGACGCGCGCTCCTCATCGGTGTGCTCGTCGGCGTGGTGGTGTCGACCCTCGAGATGGCGATCCTCTACCACCCCTTCACCGACCCGTCGCGCGTCTACTACGGCACCGACACCCGCGTGGCCACGCTGCTGCTCGGCGCGGCGTTGGCGTTCGTGTGGGCGCCGTGGCGACTGGTGGGCCGGACCGGCCGCAACGCGGCGTGGCTCCTCGACGCGGCCGCGCTGGCGAGCGGCTTCGTCCTCTGCTGGATGTTCCTCAACGTCAGCTACCTCGATCCGAACCTCTACCGCGGCGGGTTCCTCGTCGTCGCGCTGGTGTCGGCCGTGCTCATCGCGGCGACGGTGCACCCCGCGTCGCGGTTGCTGCCGCGACTCCTCGCCGTCGACGTGTTCCTCTGGATCGGGGTGCGGTCGTACGGCATCTACCTGTGGCACTGGCCGATCTACATGGTCACGCGCCCTCACGCCGACATCCCCCTGACCGGCATCCCCCTCCTCGTGCTCCGGTTGGCGCTCACGCTCGGGGCAGCCGCGCTCTCGTACCGATTCGTGGAGGAGCCGGTCCGCCACGGCGCGCTCGAGCGGTGGTGGGGCCGGTTCCGCACCTCGTCGGGGGAGACCCGACGCAAGCTCGCGGCGCGCTTCGGGCTGGCCGCGGGCGGGATCACCCTGGGCCTGGTGGTGATCGTCGTCGGCCTCGGCGACGGGGGGAGCGCGGCCGCCCCGGCCGGGTTCGGCGACAAGACCTCGGTGATCATCCGGCCCGGGCAGACCACCACGACCACCGCCGTCCCCGGAGTCACGACGCCGACGACCGTCCCCCCCACCGCGCCGCCGGTCACCACCGTGCCGCCGACGACGGTGACCGCCATCGGCGACTCGGTGATGCTCGGGGCCGCCAGCCAGCTGGCGGCCACCGTCAACGCCATGTTCGGGAACCAGCCGGTCACCGGCGTCAATGCCGCGGAGAGCCGGCAGTTCTCGGCCGGTGTCGACCTGATCGAGCAGCTGAAGAACGCGGGCCAGCTGGGGCAGGACGTCGTCGTCCAGCTCGGCACCAACGGCACCGTCGACCCGGGTGACTTCGACCGCATGATGTCGATGCTCAGCGACCGCAAGAAGGTGGTGATCATCAACGCCAAGGTGCCCCGGCAGTGGGAGCAGCAGGTGAACGACGCACTGGCGGCCGGGGTCAAGAAGTACAGGAACGCGGTGCTGCTCGACTGGCACGGGTACGGCGGCCAGCACCCCGAGTTCTTCTACGACGACGGCATCCACCTGCGGCCCGAGGGTGCCGCCGCCTACGCCCAGTTCGTCGCCCAGGCAGTCGGCCAGGGTTCGCCCTGACCCCCTGGCCGGGGGGCGCTGTGCCAAGCTGGAAGACCCTCATGCGCAGTTTCTCCCGAACGCTCATCACCTTCCTGCTCACGATCCTCATCGGTGGCATTGCGGTGGGTGCCTGCCTCGCGGCCCTGATCCCGGGCACGGTCGAGATCGCCACTGCGCACCACTACACGGCCAAGCAGATCGGTGAGCTGAGCGCGCTCGCCCAGCCCTCGGTCGCGTACTACGCCGACGGCACCACCGAGCTCGCCGACTTCGCCGCCCAGGCGCGCGACCCCATCACCAACATCGACGAGGTGCCGAAGCCGGTCATCAACGCCGTCATCGCGACCGAGGACCGTTCGTTCTGGACCAACGACGGCATCGACCTCGGCGCGGTGTTCCGCGCGTTCATCGCCAACGTCACGTCGGGGCGGATCGAACAGGGTGGTTCGACCATCACCCAGCAGCTGGTCAAGAACCGGCTGCTCACGTCGAAGCGTGACGTGAACCGCAAGATCAAGGAGATCGAGGACGCCCTCCGCCTGAACAAGAAGTTCTCGAAGGACAAGATCCTCGTCGAGTACCTCAACACCGTGTACCTGGGCTCGAACTCCTACGGCTTCAAGGCCGCCGCCGCCCGCTTCTTCCTGGTCTGCGACAACGGGTGCCCGTTCGGGCCGCGGGGGAAGACCCTCGACGAGCTCACGGTGGGCGAGACCGCGCTCCTCGCCGGGCTCATCTCGAACCCCGAGGGCAACAGCCCGTTCAGCCATCCCGACCGCGCCATCCGCCGCCGCGCCGACGTGCTGCGGGGCGAGGTGGAAGAGGGCTACATCACCCAGGCCCAGGCCGACGCGGCCAACAACGAACCGCTGCCGACGGTGCCCCCGCCGGCGGAGACCCGTCCGACCAATTTCCTCACCGCCGAGGTGCAGAACAGCCTGCTGAGCGACCCCCGCATGGGGAACACCGAAAAGGAGCGGCTCGACAAGCTCTACAAGGGTGGGCTCAAGATCTACACCACGTTCGACCCCAGGCTGCAGCGGATGGCGATCAACGCGACCACCAACGCCAAGCCGCAGAAGGGTGACGACTGGGCGTCGTCGCTGGTGTCGATCGATCCGAGCACCGGGGCGGTGAAGGCCATGGTCTCGGGTCAGAGCTTCGCCGACAGCCAGACCAACATCGCCACCTCGCCCGACGGTCGCCAGACCGGCTCCACGTTCAAGGTGATCACCCTCGCCACCGCACTGTCCAACGGCTACTCGCCCAACGACAGTGTCGACGGGTCGAGCCCCTGCGAGGTCCCCGGCTTCGAAGGACGGGCGGTGAACGACGAACCCGGCGGCGGCATCAACGACATCTGGGCATCCACCGCGGGTTCGATCAACTGCGCGTTCGTCCGCATCGCGACGAGCGTCGGCGAGGACAAGGTCATCGCCATGGCCCACAAGATGGGCATCACCAAGCAGAACCTCCAGCCCTACCTCGGTCTCACCCTCGGGATCTTCGAGCAGAACACCGAGACCATGGCCAACGTCATGGCCACCATCGCAAACCTCGGCGTTCACCACACCCCCTACGTCGTGCAGAAGGTCGTCGGCGAGAACGGCACCGTGCTCTTCGACCAGAGCAACAACCCCGGCGACCAGGCGCTCGACCCTCAGGTCGCCGCGTGCGAGCAGAACGTGCTGCGCCGCGTGGTCACCGGCGGCACGGGAACCAAGGCCAACGTCGATGGCCACACCATCTTCGGCAAGACCGGCACGACCGACGATCTCGCCGACGCATGGTTCATCGGCGCGACGCCGCAACTCGCGACCGCGGTCTGGTACGGGAACTGGCGCAGCCGGGTGCCCGGCGCCGGGTTCGGTGGCGACTCGTCGGCCCCGGTGTTCGCCGCGTTCATGAGCCAGGCCCTCGCCGATCAGCCCGACGTCCCGTTGCCCGACGCCGGTCCCGTGTGCGCGCGGTCCGGGGCCACGGTGAACCCCACCGGGGGCCACGGCGCCGCGCTCCCGCCCAGCGGGCCGGTGCGGTCACAGCTCCCGACGGTGCAGCAGCAACCCACCACCCCGGCGCCGACGACGCCGCCGGCGACCGCGCCGCCGGCGACCGCGCCGCCCGCCACCGCGCCGCCGACCGCCGCCCCCGGGAACGCCGGCCAGTGAGCGAGGAGCTCGAACAGCTCCTCGCGCTCCAGGAGCGCGATCGCGCGCTCGACCGACTCCTCCACCGTCACCAGACGCTTCCCGAACGCGAGGCGCTGGCGGGCGCGGAGGTCGACACCGCCGCGCTCGACAGCCGGATCGCGACCACGCGGGCACAGCGCGACGTCATCGCCCGCGACGAGCAGCACCTCGACGACGAGGCGCGCGCACTGGCGGAGAAGGCCACCGAGGTCGAAGCCAAGATGTACTCGGGCGAGATCAGCTCGCCGCGCGAGCTGCAGGCGATGCAGTCCGACGTCGAGCAGCTCCGGCGCCACCAGCGGGGTGTCGAGAACCGTGAGCTCGAGCAGATGGAGGCCCGCGAGCCTCTCGACGCGACGTTGCAGGACCTCGACGGAAAGCGCGCCGTCCGCGGGGCCGAGCTCGACCGCATCCGGCAGGCGCTCGCCGATGCCGAGGGCGTGATCATCGCCGAGATGCGCGAGGAACGAGCGGCGCGCGACGCGATCGCCGCCGGCATCGACGCGCGGCTGGTCGACGACTACGAGCGGTCGCGTGCCAACCCGCAGCGCGTCGGCGTGGCCCGGCTCGTCGGCACCACCTGCCAGAGCTGCCACCTCTCCGTCCCCGCCATCGAGGCGGAGCAGATCAAAAAGTCGGCGGGTGAGCCACTGGCGCACTGCGACAACTGCGGCGCGATCCTGGTCCCCTGATGCCCGACGCAGTGCTCATCTACTTCGACGGTGGCGCGCGCGGCAATCCGGGACCGGCCGCGATCGGGGCGGTCGTGTACGACGCGTCGGCCAGCCCTCCGCAGCGTCTGGCCACGGTCAGCGAGCGGATCGGGGAGACCACCAACAACGTCGCCGAGTACCGGGCGCTCATCGCCGGGCTGCGGGCGGCGGAGGGTACGCCGGCGCGCGCGGCCCGGGTCCGCGGCGACTCCAAGCTGGTGATCGAGCAGGTGGCGGGGCGGTGGAAGGTGAAGCAGGCGCACCTCAAGCCGCTGCACGCGGAGGTGTGTGCGCTGCTCGAGCGGTACGAGGTGGTCGATCTCGCGCACGTGCCGCGCGCCCGGAACGCCGAAGCCGATGCGCTGGTGAACGCCGCGCTCGACCTGCCTTGAGCCCGTGTTCTTCTGGTACATCGGCCTGTCGGTCGTCGGCGTGGCGACCATCTTCCGCAGCGTCGGCATCGACTACCGCCTGATCGCGGCGGGGTCGCTGCTGCCGCTGATCCTCGACCTGCCGCTCGGGTACCGGGCCTACGGCTACACGTTGCTCTTCGCGGTGGTGCTGCTCGCGGTCGTGATGCTCGCGACCATCGGCCGCCGCCGGCTCGTGCGCCGCCGCTGGCTGTGCCTGCCGATCGGCGTCTTCTGCGGCTTGATCCTCTCCGGCGCGTTCACCAACGACCACCTCTTCTGGTGGCCGTTCCTCGGCACGTCGTTCCCGCACGACTCGCTGCTGCCGGTGTGGTGGGTCGTCGTCATCGAGGAGCTCATCGGCCTCTTCGTCTGCTGGGTGCTCGTGGGCCAGTACGACCTCTACCTGCCCGGGCCCCGGGCCGAGTTCCTGCGCACCGGGCGGCTCCAGGCCGCGAGCTGAGCTACTCGGCGCGGACGGGGATCCCGACGCGCGGTGGCTGGGCCGGGCGCGGCGTGCGCGCCGGCCGCGTCGACCACGAACCGGCCCTCTCCGGGACCGTCGGCGACGGGCATGCCGAGGGCCTCGAGCAGCGCGTGGTCCTCCTCCGGCGGACGGCCGGTCGACGTGAGGTAGTTCCCGACGATCAGCGCGTTGGCGCCCGCGAGCAGGCCCATCGCCTGCAGCTCGCCGAGCACGTACTCGCGTCCCCCGGCCAGCCGGAGCCAGGCACCGGGGAGCACGAGGCGGAACAGCGCGATGGCCTGGAGCGCCTCGCGCGGCGTGATCAGGCGCTGGTCGCCCAACGGGGTGCCGGTGGGGAGCAGGAAGTTGATCGGCACCTCGCACGGTTCGAGCTGGGCGAGCTCGAACGCGAAGTCGACCCGCTGCTCGAGCGTCTCGCCCATGCCGAGGATCCCGCCGCAGCAGAGCTCCATCCCCGCGTCGATGGCCAGGCGGGCGGTGGCGACGCGGTCGTCGTAGGTGTGGGTGCTCACGATCGACGGGAACAGCGCACGGGGCGCCTCGAGGTTGTGGTTGTAGCGCTTCACGCCCGCGGCCGCGAGCCGCTGCGCCTGCTCCTCGGTGAGGAGCCCGAGCGAGCACGCGACCTCGAGGCCGGTCTCGGTGTGCACCGCGCCGACCGCGTCGATGATCCGGGTGAGCATCCGCTCCGACGGCCCCCGCACCGCCACCACGATGCAGAACTGGGTGGCGCCCGCGTCGCGGGTCGCGCGCGCCGCTTCGAGCACATCATCGAGCTGCAGGAGCGGGTACACGTCGACGTCGGTCGAGTAGCGGGCGGACTGCGAGCAGAACGCGCAGTCCTCCGGGCACGCGCCCGACTTGGCGTTGATGAGGCTCTCGAGCTCGACCTCGGGCCCGCAGTACGCGAGGCGCACCCGGTGCGCGAGCGCCACGAGGTCGGGCAGCTCGTCGAGGGGGACCGCGGCGACCGCGAGCACCTCCTCGCGCGTCAGCGGTCGACGTTCGTCGAGGAGCGCACGTTCGGCCACCTGCAGGGCTGCGGTCATGCCGCGCAAGACTAGACAGCCCCTCGCGGCACCCACGAACACGAGGAGCGCCCACCCGACGCCGGTCAGGCCCTCCCCCCAAACGCGGGCCGACGGCGGTCGGGTGGGCGACCTCCGCGCCCAGCATGCCCGGTCGCCGCCGGAAAACGCGCGCGCCCCCGTAGGCTGGCTCGCCGTGGTGGCGAGCGATCGACCGACGCGGGCTGCGGCGCGCATGAGCCTGGCCACGCTGGGATCCCGCGGGGTGGGGTTCGTCAAGGTCTGGGTCGTCGCGGCGGTGCTCGGCGCCACCTACCTGGGCAACACCTACCAGGCCTCGAGCTCCGTCTCCAACATCCTCTTCGAGCTCATCGCCGCGGGGGCGCTGTCGGCGGTGCTGGTGCCGACCTTCGTCGACCTCTTCCGGGCCCAGGACGACGCCGAGGCCGAGCGGCTGGCCTCCGGGGTCCTCGGCCTGGCCCTGGCGCTCATGGCCGTCGTGTCGATCGTCGGCATCGTGCTGGCGACGCCGATCGCCCGGCTCCTCTCCAGTGGCGCACCGAACGCCCACGTCGAGGCGCAGCAGACCGCGCTGTCCGCCTTCTTCCTGCGCTTCTTCATCCCCCAGGTGCTGTTGTACGCGGTCGGGACGGTCGCCACCGCGGTGCTGTTCGCCAAGCGGCGGTTCGTGATCGTGGCGGTCGCGCCGATCGCCAACGCGGTGATCCTCGTGGCGACGATGGCCGCGTTCCGGATCATGCACGGGCCCACCCCCGACCTCGACCTCACCACGCCCGAGAAGCTCGTCCTCGCCATCGGCGGGACGCTCGGGGTCGTCGGCTTCGTCGGCGTGCCGACGGTCGCGCTCCTGCGGTCGGGGTTCCGTCTGCGCGCGACCCTCGGCGCGGTCGACCGCAAGCTCCGCCGCCTGCTCTGGCTCTCGGCATGGGTCGCGCTGCAACCCGACGTCGCGGTCCTGCTCGGCGCGGCGCTGGTCATGGGCAACCTGGTCGCCGGGGGCGTGGTGGCCTACCAATTCTGCTTCGTCGCGTTCCTGGCGCCGTACGCGATCCTGGCGCAGCCGATCCACACCACGATCCTCCCCGAGCTCACCGTCGACGCGGGCGCCGGTGACATGCGGTCCTTCGCCGAACGGCTCCGCTGGGGGCTCGACGGCATGTCCCGGCTGCTGCTGCCGGTGAGCGCCGCGTACGTCGCGCTCGCGTTGCCGGCGATGCGCGTGCTCGCGGTGGGCAACAGCCGCCACGATGCCGACCTCTTCGCGGCCGCGCTCGCGTCCCTCGGAGTCGGGCTCTTCACCTACGGCACGTTCCTGTTCTTCGCGCGCGCCTCCTACGCGCTGGGCGACAGCCGCACCCCGGCGATCATCGCCGGCGCCAGCGCGCTCGCGGGCGCGGGGGTGATGGTCGTCGGCGGGCTCACCTTCGAGAGCGACACCGCCAAGGTCGCGGCCCTCGGCCTTGGGCACAGCGGCGCGTACCTCGTGGGCACGCTGGTGCTGGGGTTCGTGCTGCGACGACGCGTCGGCCACGGGTTCTTCCCCCATGCGTTCCTCCCCGCGCTGGCGGCGTCGGCCGCGCTGGGCGGACTGGCGTGGCTGGTGGAGCACCTCGTCGGGCCGAGTGGGCGGCTCGCCGACGTCCTCGTGCTCGTCGCCATCGGCCTCATCGGGCTGGGCCTCTACCTCCTGTTGCTCCGCATGCTGCCCGGGCGCGGCGCGCGCCTCGAGGCCGCCTTCGAGCCCGTCGACCCCGATCTCGCGGTCGAACCGTGATCCGGCGCGCCGCGGTCGCGCTCGTCGCCCTCGCCGTCCTGACCGTTGCATCGGCGGGCCATGCGGGGGCGGCGACGGCGGCGCCGTCGGGCGCCACCGCGGTGCAGCGCGTCCTGGTGATCTCGCTCCCGGCGACGTCGTGGTCCGACATCGAGGCGGGGGACGACCCGCATCTCCGGCAGCTGCTGTCGCAGTCGGCCGTCGCCGACATGATCACGCGCGCCGCCGGCCGCAAGAGCTCGATCGCCGGCGGGTACACCGCCCTGGGTGCCGGTGGCCGCGCCTCGGCCGTCACGCCCCTGGCCGGCCAGGCCTTCGAGCCCAGCGAGCCCTACGGCGAGAGCACCGCCGCCGACGTGTACCGGCAACGCACCGGCCTGACCGCGACCAGCGGCCTCGTGCACCTGGGCCTCGACGCCTTGGTGCAGGAGAACGCCAACGGCCTCTACGACCCGACCATCGGCGCGCTCGGTGACGACCTTGCCCAGCACCGGGTGCCGCGGGCGGTGATCGCCAACGGCGACGGCGCGCAGCCCGTGGTCGACGACCCGCTGCCCGAGTTCCAGCGCGCCGCGGTCAACGCGCTCATGGGAGGCGACGGACGCGTGCCCGGCGGTGCGGTGGGCGACGAGCTGCTCGAACCCGATCCGCACGCGCCGTTCGGCGTGCGCATGGACAACGACGCTGCCTACAGCGCCTTCTCGGACGCGTGGCGTACCGGCGGGGTCGTGCTGGTGGAGGGGTCCGACCTCCTGCGCGCCGACCTGTACACCGACTTCCTCACCGACGACCAGGCACGGGTCCAGAAGCAGGCCGCCCTGCACCGCACCGACGAGCTGGTGGGCCGCATGCTCGCCGACGTCGATCCGGCGCACGACGCGGTGTTCGTCGCGAGCCCGGCGTCGCCCCGGCGCGGCTCGGGTCTCGCGGTGTCGGGCATCCGCGCGCCGGGCGTG
This sequence comes from uncultured Actinomycetes bacterium, assembly GCA_963819475.1. Classification (GTDB taxonomy): domain Bacteria; phylum Actinomycetota; class Acidimicrobiia; order IMCC26256; family DASPTH01; genus DASUAS01. The sequence continues at coordinate 1,463,262 of CAWFWE010000002.1, read as the reverse complement.
AAGCCCGAGCTGCTCCGCTCGGCGACCAGCCGGCGCGCGGGCTTCGTGTATGTGATCGACATCGGGCCGACCATCCTCGACCTGCTCGGCTACCCGACACCTTCGACGATGGAAGGCCGCGCCATGGAGGTGGTGTCCGGCGGCCTCGCGCACGGCGAGCGCATCAAGACGCTCATCCGGGCCAACGAGGACGCGGTCTTCCGTGATTCGAAGGTGGCGACCGCCAACAACATCGTGCTCGGCCTGAGTGCCGCGCTCGCACTCGCGGCCTGGTACGTGCTCCGACGCGCGCCCGGCGCGCCGGCGCCGCCCGATTCCTGGCGTTGGGGGTGCTGGGGTTCCTCTTCGCCACCTACCTCGCCGAGCCACTGCACTTCGGCCGCAGCGGCAACGCGGCGGCGTACTTCGGGTTCCTCGCGGTCGGGGCGGTGGCGTTCGCCGCCGCGTGCTCGTTGTTGGGCGCGCGCCGCCGGTACCTCCCGCTCGCGCTCGCGTTGGCGGCCACCGTCGCGCTCCACGTCGGCGACCTCCTCGCCGGTGCCCGGCTCGAGCTCAACACCGTGTTCGGGTACTCGGCGACGGTGGGCATCCGGGTGTCGGGGCAGGGCAACATCACGTTCTCGCAGCTCACCGCGGCGGCCCTGCTGCTCGGCGGGCTGGCGGTGTGGCGCCGCCCCCGCCGCTCGACGGTGTACGCGGTCATCGCCATGCTCGCCATCACGCTCCTGGTGATGGCGGCGCCGCCGTGGGGCGGTGACTTCGGCGCCGCGATCGCGTGTGCGCCGGGCTTCGGCCTGTTCGCGTGGTTGCTCCTCGGACGCCGGGTCCGCCTCCGCACCGTCGTCATCCTCGGTGCGGTGCTCGTGGTGGCGGGGCTGCTCGTCGGGTTCGCCGACCTCATGCGCCCGAAGGACCAGCAGACCCACGTGGGCCGGTTCTTCGACAAGGTGGCGACCGGGGGCCTCGGTGACTTCTTCCTCACCATCCGCCGCAAGGCGACCGAGAACATCGACTCGTTCACCGGGACGCGGCTGCTCTGGGTCCTGCCCGTCGTCGCGCTGCTCGTCTGGTTCCTCTGGCGCGTGCGCGGGGGGCGGGTGCGGCCCCTGTTCCGCGAGGTTCCCGTCATCCGCCAGACGATGTTGGCGCTCGCCGTGGTCGCGGTCCTCGGCTACGCGCTCAACGACTCCGGGATCGCCATCCCCTCGCTCATGGCGGTGGTGTTCGAGTGCGCGCTGGTGTACGTGGCGCTGATCCCGGCCCGGGAGCCGGTCACCGACCCACCGAACCCGCCGCCGGTCGCACCCGATCCGCCCGCGCCCGACGAGCCCCGGGCCCGGGAGCCTCAGCTGGTCTGATCGCGCGCAGCCGCGTTGAGGAACGCGGGCTTGGTGATCCCGGCGTCGTCGAGCTGCCGGGCCAGCCGCTCGTTCGCTTCCACGTAGCGGGCCACGAGCTCGGCGCGCACCCCGTCGGGGATCGACTCCTCGCTGGCACGGCCGTTCAATCGGTAGTAGAAGGCGCGCAGCTTGCGCTTGGCCTCCGGGTGACGGCGCAGCAGCCGCTCCAGCCGGTCGTTGCCGGTGAGCGCGACGCGCTGGAACGTCTTGCTCTTGAACCCGGTGGTGCGGTTCTCCGAGCTCAGCGCATCGGCCGGGAAGCGCCCGGAGTCGAGACCGAGGTCGAGCGCAGTGGCCCGCAACGTGTCGGCCGGGGCGGAGACGAGCTGCTGGAAATCGAGCACGTGCAGCCGCTCGGTCCCGAAGACGTCGAGCCATGCGGGTAGGAAGTCGGCGTAGCAACCACCGCGGAAGGCCATGTACCGTTCGTTGTCGGGATCGCGGAAGTCGTCGGGCCCGAGCCGGTCGGCCGCGGCGATGTACTCCTCGATCGGGTAGTCGGCGGGGAACCGTAACCGGACCTTCTGGTACGTGAAGAAGGAGAGGGCGCGGCTCACCGGCTCCCGGAGTACGACGAGCACGTGCGGGTTCACCAACCGGTCGCGCATCGCCGACGCCACCGCCTCGGTGCCGTAGAAGTACGACGGCGTCGCCTCGAGGCGGACGGCGCGGTCGCCGGCGTGGGCGAAGTAGCCGTCCCACTCCGAGGCCGGCGCGAGCGGCTCTCCGTAGCGCGGCGGGAGGAAGTAGCGCGTCTCCTTGATCGACGACGGCGCGACGTCGGGATGCGTCGACAACGAGACGAACAGCGAGGTGGTGCCCGCCTTGTTGACACCCGCGATGATGGCGTCGGTGCGCTCGACCGCCACTGGCGTTGCCCTCCCCAGGCCGACCGGTGGTGAGCCATCGACGTTACGTCACGAACCTGTGAGTCCGATGAGCAGCGCGTTCGAGCCCGGTGGACGAGAGTCCGCGTCGAGCGTCGCGGCCCCGGCTAGCGTCGCCCGTGCCTTGATCACCACGACCGTCTACGTCATCGACACGTCCGTGCTGCTGGCCGATCCACTGGCCGTGACGCGCTTCGCCGAACACGAGGTCGTGCTCCCGCTCGCGGTGCTCACCGAGCTGGAGGGGAAGCGGCACCATCCCGAGCTGGGGTGGGCGGCACGGCGGTCGCTCCGCCTGCTCGAGGACCTCCGGAACCGGCACGGATCGCTCATCGAGCCGATGCCGGTGAACGACGAGGGCGGCACGCTCCGCGTCGAGCTCAACCACCAGGATCTCGCGGCGCTGCCGCAACCACTGAGCGCCGACGCCAACGACCACCGCATCCTCGCCGTCGCGCTCAGCCTCGGTCGCGACGGCCGCGAGGTCGTGGTGGTCAGCAAGGACCTCCCGCTGCGACTGAAGGCGGGTGTGGTCGGCCTCGAGGCCGACGAGTATCGCAACGAGCTCGCAACCGACTCAGGCTGGACCGGCTTCGTCGAGCTCGAGGCCTGGAGATCGGTGATCGACGATCTCTACGACCAGCGCGTCGTCGACTTCGCCGAGGCGCGCGACCTGCCGTGCCACGCCGGCGTCGCGTTGCACTCGGGGTCGCAGTCGGCGTTGGCGCGCGTGCAGGCCGACAAGCGCCTGCACCTCGTGCGCCCCGACCAGGCCATGTTCGACCTGCGCGGCCGCTCGGCCGAGCAGCACATCGCGATCGACATCCTGCTCGACGAGCACGTCGGCATCGTCAGCCTCGGTGGGAGCGCGGGGACGGGCAAGAGCGTGCTCGCGCTCGCGGCCGGGCTCGAGGCCGTGCTCGAGCGCCGCACCCACCAGCGCGTCGTGGTGTTCCGCCCGATCTACGCGGTCGGCGGGCAGGACCTCGGGTACCTCCCCGGTTCCGAGACCGAGAAGATGGCGCCGTGGGGCGCCGCGGTCACCGACGCGCTGGAGTCCATGGTGGGGCGTGAGGTCATCGACGAGGTCATCGACCGCGGGTTGCTCGAGGTGCTGCCGCTCACCCACATCCGCGGCCGCAGCCTCACCGACAGCTTCGTCGTGATCGACGAGGCGCAGAACCTCGAGCGTTCGGTGCTGCTCACCGCGCTCAGCCGGCTCGGGCGCGGAAGTCGCGTGGTGCTGACCCACGACGTCGCGCAGCGCGACAACCTGCGCGTCGGCCGCCACGACGGCATCGTGAGCGTCATCGAGACGCTCAAGGGCCACCCGCTGTTCGCGCACGTCACGTTGACGCGCTCGGAGCGGTCGGCCATCGCCGCCCTGGTCACCCAGGTGCTCGACGGCTGACCGCTCCGAACGGTTGGTTGCGAGTGCGTGGCGCTGAGGGTTAGCTCGATTGCGAGGTCGAGCGGCTGGTCAGCGTCGCCTTGGTCGTGTTCGACGCCCCGTCACGCGTGTAGGTGATCGTGATCTCGTCGCCGCTCGAGTGTTGCTGCACCGCGTTCCGCAGTGCGAGCGGGGTCGTCACCTTCGTGCCGTCGATGGCGGTGATCACGTCGCCCTGCTTGAGGCCGGCGTCGGCCGCGGGGCTGCCACTCTGCACCTCGGTCACCGCGACACCGTTGTCGGCCGTGCCGATGGCGACCCCGAGGAACGCGCCGTTGGTCGTCGACTGACCGCCACCGCCACCGTTGCCGTTGCCGTTGCCGTTGCCGTTGCCGTTGCCGTTGGGGAATCCGCCGCCGTTGCCGAAGGGACCGTTGCCGTTCCCGTTCGCGTTGCCGTTGCCGGGGAACACGCTGGCGTTCTGGCTCGAACCGGAATCCGACGACGAGTCGCCGATGGCGTACCCGATGCCGCCGAACACGAGCGCGGCGATGATCACGGCGGCGACGAGCCCGACCCACTTCGGGATGAAGATGCCGGCGGGGCGCTCTGCCGGCGCGGTCGCCGCCGCCACTGGTGCGGCCGCGGCCGCCGGAGCGACCGGGTTGGCCTGGGTGGCGTCGGGTTCGCTCGGCGCCGCCGCGGCTGAGGGTGCCGCCGCGACGTCGTCCTCGTCGGCGGTGAACGGCTTGGTCTCCGCGGTCGGTGCTTCCTCGGGGGTGGCCGGCGACGGCTCCCCTTCGGCGTTCGGTGTCTCGTCGGTCATGTCCGGATCCTCCCCGGGGTCGTACTCTCCCGACGCTCATCGTGGTCGCAAGGGGCTGAGAGGTCGCTGAGCGTGGTGACTGGGGACTGCTCGGGGCCCGTGCTGTTACGTTGACGCCCTTGGCGATCGACCTCGGGCTCGAGGGCAAGCGGGCGCTGGTCACCGGCGCGGGCATCGGCATCGGGCGGGGCATCGCCACCTGGCTGGCCCGCGCCGGATGCGACGTCGCGCTCGCCGACAAGGACGCCGCCAGCCTCGACGAGGCCGCCGCCGAGGTGGCCGGGGCCGGCACCCGGGTGATCGGGATCGAGGCCGACCTGCGCCGGCCCGACGCGGTCCGGGGCGTCGTCACCCGGGTGGTCGACGACCTCGGCGGCCTCGAGGTCGCGGTCAACAACGTGGGCTCGCTTGCCGGGCGGTCGCCGGACCTCTTCGTCGATCTCGACGACGAGGCGCTGCGCGACATCGTCGAGCAGAACCTCTTCGTGACCATGTGGTCGTGCCACGCCGAGGCGCGGGCCATGGTCGAGGCCGGCACCGAAGGTGTGATCGTGAACGTCAGCTCGGGGGAGACCTCCCGCGCCGCCGTGCGCATGGCGCCGTACGGCGCGGCGAAGGCAGCGATCAACCACCTCACCGAGACCCTCGCGGTCGAGCTCGCGCCCCACGGCATCCGGGTGCTCGCGGTAGCACCCGGCACGACGCTCACGCCGGTCGTGAAGGCGGCGCTCTCCGACGAGACGGTCGAGCGGCTGGTGGCGGCCCACCCCCTCGGACGTCTCGGCGAGCCCGACGACCTCGGCCGCCTGGTCGTCGCCCTCGCCTCCGACCTCGGCCGGAGCGTCACCGGGCAGCTCGTCTTCGGCGACAACGGCGCCCAGCTCGCCCGCAACCGTCCCTGGCTCTGACCCCTCCCGCATTCTCCTTCTCACCCGAATCGGTGGGCGATTCGGTGTGGACCACATGCCGAATCGGTGGGCGAATCGGTGAACCTCGCGCCGAATCGGCGGGCGAATCGGTGAACCTCGCGCCGAATCGGCGGGCGAATCGATCCCACGGTGTGGAGGTCCTGTCACCGGTGCGTGGTCGGGCACCGTCCGACCGCCGGTGCCGGGTTCGGCACCGTCCCGGCCCGGCACCGGACCGCCGGGTCTCGCTAGGGTGCTGCCCGTGATCGTGGTCGTGGCGGCACTCAAGGGCGGGGTGGGCAAGACCACCACCGCGGTGTACCTGTCGGCGGTGGCGGTGGCGGGCAACCGCACCGTGACCCTGGTCGACTCCGACCCTCAGGCCAGCGCGGCCGACTGGGTCGAGCACGCCGCCGACGAGGTGCTGGAGTCGGTCGAAGTGGTCGAGGCGCCGACCGAGCGCCTGCTCGCGAAGACAGTCGATCGCGTCGACACCGCGGACATCGCGGTCGTCGACACGCCGCCCGGGCACGAGCGGCTCCTGGCCAAGGCGCTCGAGCTCGCCGACGCGGTGGTCATTCCCACCCGCGTGGGCGGTGTCGAGACGGCCCGGGTCGAGGCGGTGCTCGACATGGTCCCGAAGCGGCTGCCCGTCGGCCTGGTGATGGCGTCGGCGCGCACGTTCACCCGCGACTACCAGGACACCGTCACCATGTGGCTGGAGGCTGGGGTCCCGGTGTGGGGCGCGGTCCCCGAGCGCGTCGGCATCGCCACCGGACCTGACGGCTGGCTGTCGATCGAGGGCCTGGACTGTTACCGCGAGGTGTGGCGGAAGCTTCGGCGGACGATGCGCGGCCAGTAATTCGCGAGCACCGAGGGGTACCCTGAACGCATGGACGTCGGACCCGTCGAACTACTCATCGTCCTCGCAGTGGTGCTCCTCCTCTTCGGCTCGAAGAAGCTGCCCGAGTTGGCACGCGGCATGGGTGCCGCGGCGAAGGAGTTCCGCTCCGGCCTGCACGATGACGCGGACGAGGCGCCCGGCACTCCGGCCATCGCCGAGACGACGACCGAGAAGGCGCCGGACGCCCCGTCCTGAACCTCGTCAGAGAATGCGCCGGTACAGCGCCTGCGCGGCGTCGTTGTTGTACGCCGTCCCGACGCGATCGATCAGCTTCAGCCATTCCGGATCTGCCATGAGCGCGCCCTCGCCGGATTCCACCGTGTCGATGTCGGGGCTCCCGGTGAGCCACGCGCAGCCGCCGAACGGACCGGTCGAGTTCACCATGAAGAGGGTGTTCTGCCCGGACACGCGGGTCGCGTGCTCCGCAATCTCGATGCCGGCGGCGATGCCATCGCCGAGGTGGCCGGGTGCGGCGACCGCGTTCGCCACCGACACGTAGCTCGGTGGGCCCGCCGCGAGGTCGAGGTCGCCATGGACGAGCGCGGCGAGACCGTCGACGACCGGTCCCTCACCGAGCTGGTCACCGACCCGTACGGACTCCAGGTAGTCGGGCGACGCGGCGAGCTTGTCGGCCGCCTGCTCGATCTCGCTGAGGTGCTCGACCCACATCGACCAGACGACCAGCCCGGCGTCGGGTGACAACACCGACGCCCAGGCATCGATCGGCCGTCCGGTGATGGAGCGGACCAGCTCGGTCACTCCCACGGTCCAAGCCATCGCGCCGGCCGGATCCGCCGCGCCCATGCGTCGGCTCCTCGTGAACAGATACATCACGTTCCCTCCCGTTCGCCCCGATTGGTGTGCGAGGCGCCAGTGTCCACCGGTGATGGTCCGCTCGCAAGGGGTGCGTCAGCCCACCTTCGGGTTGTGACCGCCGTTGGGGAACGTGATCGGCAGGAGGTGGAGCGAGCGGGCGTAGCGGATATCGGCGAAGAACTGGTACCCGATGAACGGCGAGGTCCACGCGTGGAACGCCATCATCCAGTTGCCGGCCGGGTCCTGGAACACGCTCGGCCCACCCGGCCCCGCCATCGTGTCGCGCGTCGCGAGCACCGGCGTGGTGTAGATCCTGCTGCAGCCGCCGGTCGGTGAGGTGCAGTACTGCACGAAGGTGCGGTAGCCGGTAGTCCACCACTCGCCGGCCGAGTAGAAGAGCAGGAAGCCGCCGCCCGGCGCCGGCATCATCGTCGGCCCCTCGATGTTGGGCCACTCCTGGCTGTTGTACTTCACCACGGTGAGCTCGCTCGATGGCGCCGCCGCCGAGAGCCCGTCGCCCGTGAGCGGAGTGCTCCAGAGGCGCGTCGGCTCGGTCGGGATGACGCCGAAGCTCTGCCACAGCAGGAACACCTGGCCGTTCACCACGATCGGGTTGGGGTCGATCGAGCCACCGCGGTCGGGCGTGCACACGAGCGGTTGCGTCGCCTCGTCGACGAACGGCCCCTCGGGCGACGCGCTCGTCGCGCGCCCGATGCAGGGCGTGCCGGCGCTGCCCGGCGCCACCGACGGCGCGGTGTAGTACATGACGTACCGGCTCTGCGGCGGGTTGGCGGGCCGCTCGACGATGCCGGGCGCCCAGGTGTTCTCGCCGAGCTTGGCCCAGCCGCTGCCGGTCGAGGTGGCGCCGAGGTACGCGCTGGGCCCCAGGAAGGCGTCGCCGACCCACCTCCAGTGCACCGCGTCCGTCGACGTGATGATCTGGACGTCGGCGACGTTGGAGGCGGTGGAGTACCCGTAATAGGTGTTGCCGAACTTGGCGATGAACGGGTCCGGGAAGTCGATCGGGCGACTGCCCTGCGACCCGATGTCCACCATGACCGGCCCCGTCGACACGCCGGGCGCCGCCGGGGGCAGGCACGCGGTGGCGAGCAGGCCGACGGTGAGCGCCGCGAGCGCCAGGCGCGCGCTGCGGCTCCGGAGGAATCGCAGGGTCCGCACGCCGTATCAACGACCCCGAGGGGCCGCGCCTGAAGCGAACGTGGAGGGCAGTCCGAGGATCTCGCCCGTATCCTCGTGCCATGCCAGATTCCGATCGCAACCCGCACGCGGGCCACCCGTTCACCGACGACGACGCGGCCATCGCCGCTGCGCTGGAGGACGTGAGCGTCCCGGCCCTGCTGTGCTCGATGGTGCACGTCACCGGGGACCCGGCGTGGATCCGCGGTGACCTGCAGCCGCACGCCTCGGCGCTCAACGACTACCAGGGCTCCATGACCGAGGAGGAGATGGCGGAGGCGCGCCGGCGGGCGTTGCCGGCGATCATCGCGTTCCGCGACGCCGGGTGCGTGCTTCCGCCGCCACCCTCGGACGACCTGGTCCGGGAGATGATGGCGTTCCTCGCCTGCGGGCCGGTCGCCGACGACGTCGTGCCCATGTTCCTGGAAGACCTCCACCTCGACGGCGCCGACGCCCGCGCCATCACGTGGGGCGACGAGATCCCCGCCGACGTGCGCCACGACTCACATGTGATCGTCATCGGGTGCGGCGAGTCGGGGTTGCTCGCCGGCATCCGCCTCGCGCAGGCCGGGCTGCCCTTCACCATCATCGAGAAGAACGGCGGCCCCGGTGGCACGTGGTGGGAGAACCGCTACCCGGGTGCGCGCGTCGACATCGGCAGCCACTTCTACTGCTACTCGTTCGAGCCCGCCGACCATTGGACGGAGTACTTCTCGCAGCACCTGGAGCTCCGCGGCTATTTCGAGCGGGTCATGAACGCGCACGAGCTCGAGCAGCACTGCCGGTTCGACACGCGTGTCGAGGCCGCCGAGTACGACGACGAGACCGGCCGTTGGGCGGTGACGATCACCACGCCCGACGGCGCCACCGAGGTGCTCGACGCCCGTGTGGTGATCGAGCGCGGTCGGCGCGCTCAACACGCCGCGCATGCCCGACATCCCCGGCATGGACGACTTCGAGGGTCCGTCGTTCCACTCGTCGCGTTGGGACCACTCGGTCGACCACCGGGGCACGCGGTTCGCGCTGGTCGGCGCCGGCGCGTCCGGGTTCCAGATCGCGCCCACCATCGCCGACGACGTCGAGCAGCTCACCGTGTACCAGCGCACCGCGCAGTGGATGTTCCCCAACCCGAACTACCACCGCCAGGTGCCCGACGGCGACCGCTGGGCCATCCGGCACCTGCCGTTCTATGGACGCTGGTTCCGGTTCCTCACCTTCTACCCGGGTGCCGGCCTCGCCATGGACCGGTCACGGATCGACCCCGAGTACGACGACGGCGGGCTCGCCATCAGCGAGACCAACCGCGCCACCCGCGAGCTGTTCGCGGAGATCATGCGGGCGCAGCTCGGCGGCGACGCGGAGCTCGAGGCGAAGGTGATCCCGGAGTACCCGGTCACCGCCAAGCGCATGCTGCAGGACAACGGCTCGTGGCTGGCGTGCCTGCGCAAGGACAACGTCGAGCTGGTCCGCACCGGCATCGAGCGGATCGTGGCCGACGGCATCGTCACCGTCGACGGCACCTTCCGTCCCGCCGACATCATCTGCTACGCCACCGGGTTCCGGCACAACGACTTCCTCTGGCCGATGCGGATCACCGGACGCGGGGGAGTGGTGCTGCGCGAGCAGTGGGGCGACGAGCCCACGGCGTACCTCGGCATCACGGTGAAGAACTTCCCGAACCTGTTCTGCCTGTACGGGCCGGGGACCAACCTCGCGCACGGCGCCAGCCTCATCTTCCAGTCGGAGTGCCAGGTCGACTACGTGCTGCAGGCGATCCGCGAGCTGCTGGCGTCCGGGCACCGCTCGCTCGAACCACGTCCCGAGGTGCAGGACGAGTACAGCGAGCGGTACCAGCGGGAGATCGCGCAGATGGTGTGGGCGCACGAGTCGGTGAAGCACTCGCACTTCAAGAACCCGCAGGGGAAGATCTTCACCATCTCGCCGTGGCCGATCCCGAGCTATTGGACGTGGACGAAGACCTTCGAGCCCAAGGACTACGTCTGGGCCTGAGTGCGATCGTGGTTCAGAGGGTGGTGGGACGGTTCACGAACCGGCGGGCCGACGGTGACCAGAACCAGCCCCCGCCGGCCTTGGTCCCACCGTCGGTCGGGATGTTGTGGCCGGTCACGAAGCTCGACAGGTCGGAGGCGAGGAACAGCGCGGCCCTCGCCTGGTCCTCGGGCCAGCCGAGGCGACCGACCGGCGCCCACGACTCCCACATCGAGTCGTACTCGCTGACCGGCGCGTAGTCGACCTGTGGCGACTGCGTGAGGTCGGGGCCGATCCCGTTGACGCGGATGCCGTGACGGCCCTGCTCGACCGCGAGGCAGGTGGTGAAGTGCGCGACCGCGGCCTTCATCGCGCCGTACACCGGCTCCCCCGGGTAGCCCCGCATGCCTTCGACCGAGTGCACGTTGACGATGGAACCGCCGCCGCTCTCGATCATCGGGTCGAGGAACGCCCGGGTCACCGCGAAGAAGTGGCGCAGGTTCACCTGGTACATCGCGTCCCACGACTCCGGAGTCGACCTCGAGAACCGCACGAGCGGCCGGTAGTCGCCGACGTTGTTGACCAGCACGTCGACGCCTCCGTGTTCGGCGACGACCGTCTCGGCGAACCCCGCGACCTCGTCGTCGACGCGCACGTCGACCACGTGCGCGCACGCGGTACCGCCGGCGTCGGTGATCTCGGCCTGCTTGCGCTCGGCGCGCTCGGGTTCGATCTCGGCGATCTCGACCTTGGCGCCGTGCTCGGCGAACAGCCGTGAGATCGCGCCGCCGATGCCGTCACCACCTCCGGTGACGACGGCGACCTTGCCGTCGAGCAGCTTGGTCCAGTCGGGGATCACGGGGACGTCGGTGGGTTCCTGAGCCATGCCCGGGAACGTACCGCACGGCGCGAAACGATCCGGATCCCTCGGGGGCCAGAGGGAGCCGGATCGTCTCGACGGGGCGGGTTCGGAAGGGGCGTTCCGAAGGGGCTTGCTGATCAGAGCATCGGCGGTGTCGGGCCCCCACTCGATCCAAGGGATGGCAAGGAAAGGCAAAGGAACGGTGAAGGTGGGGCGGGCACGTTTGCCGTCCGACGGGGCCTGCGCCAGTATCGCCGTCGCAGTCACCGCGGTTGCCCAGGGGAGGTCGTCGGATGGCACGCATCGCACCGGTCGAGATGCCGGGCATCGATCCGGGAGCTCTCGATCAGGCCCAGCGGGTGCAGCTCGGCGTCGGCGGCATCATCGCCCACCGCCCCGAGATCGCGGCCGCGTTGGGCTCGATCACCGACGCCATCAACCACCAGGGCACGCTGCCGCGCCGACTCGTCGAGCTCATCCGGCTCCGCATCGCCTACCACAACCAGTGCCGCAGCTGCATGGCGATCCGCTACGACGAGGCGGTGCAGGACGGGGTCACCGAGACGCTCGTCTGCTCGCTCGAACGTCCCGCCGACGCCGAGGACCTCACCGACGCGGAGCGGGCCGCGCTGCGGTTCGCCGACCTGTTCGCCACGAACCACCTGGCCATCGACGACGCGGTCTACGACGACCTCCGGCGGTACTTCACCGAAGGCGAGCTGGTGGAGATCGGGTTGAACTGCGCCATCGACGTCGGCGTGGGCCGGTTGACCGCCACCTGGGACGTCACCGACGACCTGCCCGACGACTTCCGTCTCTCCTACGCCGAGACCGCGACCCCCTGGAACGCCGAGTCGCCCCTGATCGTCGGTTGACGAGCCCGGCGGGCGAGCACACCGAGCGCGTCCTCTCGGAGCAGCGCGGGTCCGTCCGCATCCTGACCCTCAACCGGCCCGACGTGCTGAACGCCGCCGACGTGGCGCTGCAACGCCGGCTGGTCGACTGCTGGCGGGAAGTCGCCGCCGACGAGGGCACCCGCGCGGTGGTGTTGACGGGGGCGGGCCGGGCGTTCTGCGCCGGCGGCGACGTCGCCCTGCTCCAGGACGCGCCGCGGGTGGTGCGCGAGGAGCTGTCGCGCATCCACCAGGAGCTGGTGCCGGGCATGCTCGCGCTTCCCGCGCCGATCATCGCCGCGGTGCACGGTCCCGCGGTCGGCTTCGGCGCCGAGCTGGTCGCGCTGTGCGATGTCGCGGTCATCGGGCGCGACGCCTTCTTGTCCGATCCACACGTCGTGCACGGGCTGCCGGCGTCGCCGGGTTGCCAGCTGGTCTGGCCCCACCTGACCTCACGCGCGGTCGCCAAGGAGCTGCTGATGACCGGTCGGCGGGTGGACGCCGAGGAGGCGCTCCGGCTCGGGCTGGTGAACCGGGTGACGGCACCGGGCGACGAGCTGGCCGTCGCCGTCGCGCTCGCCGAGGAGCTCGCCGCGCTGCCCGCGGCGGGCGTCGCCGAGGTCAAGCGCGCGTGCAACGCCGCGCTGCTGGAGGAGCTCGCGGCGCTCCCGGACGGGCCCGCGGCGTGGTGAAGGTCGTCGACCTGAGCACCGACGTCGCCGGCGGGTTCGGGTCGAAGCTGCTCGCCCGGGCGGGTCTCGAGGTCGTCCGGCCGGCCGGACCCGACGGGAGCGACCTGGGCCGGTACCTGCATGGGCACAAGCGGCGGGTCGCGGACGCCCGCGCCGCGCTCGCGGGCGCGGACGTCGTGTTCACGACGTTCGACCGGGGCGCCGACGGTGGCGCGGCGTGGCGACCGTTCCCCGGGCTCTGCGTCGAGGTGACGACGAGCAGCTTCGGCACCACCGGTCCGTACTCGACCTGGCGTGGCGGCCCGCTCGTCGACTGGGCCGCCGGGGGCTACCTCGCCCTCACCGGCTGGCCGGACCGCGAGCCGCTCATCGGTCCGGAGCACCTGTGCGGCTACGTCGGTGGCTACACCGCGGCCATCGCCGCCGAGGCCGCGCTGCGCGAGCGCGGTCGCACCGGTCGCGGTCGCCGCGTCGACCTCAGCACCATGGAGTCGATGCTGAACGTCCACCAGTCGACGTTCTCGCGGTTGGCGGCCGGGATCGTGCGCACCCGCACCGGCCGGTACACGGAGGTGTATCCGCTCGTGGTGCGGCCGTGCCGCGACGGCTATGTCTCGCTCGGGGTCGTCACCGACGTCGAGTTCGACCGCCTCGTCATCGCCATCGACCGCGACGACCTCGTGACCGACGACCGCTTCGCCGACGCCGCACTGCGGTGGGAGCACCGCGACGCGCTCGATGCCGAGCTCGACGGATACCTCGGCCGACGGTCGGCGGACGAGGTCGTCGCGCAGCTCCTGGACCACGGCGTCGCGGTGGCGAAGGTGGCGGACGGCGCCGACGTCCTGGCCAATCCGCAGCTCGCGTACCGCGGCTTCTGGGACCCGCTCGACGAAGAGGGCGCCGGGCGGCCGGTGCCGGGGAACCCGGTGTCGGACGCCACGGTGTTCGCGACCGCGCCCGCCGAACCGGGCGCGGCACGAGCCTCGCGATTGGCGGCGGCGCGCGCGCCGGCCCTGCCGCTCGCCGGGATGGTGGTCGTCGACTTCACCGCGTTCTGGGCCGGTCCGAGCGCGACCCGCATGCTCGCCGACCTCGGTGCGCGCGTGATCTGGATCGAACGCCCGCACTCACGCCGCGAGCCCGACGCGTCCGCCGACGCCACCGAGGTGGTCATGCACCACTTCCACCTCAAGATGAACCGCAACAAGGAGAGCGTCGTGCTCGACCTGCGCACGACCGAGGACCGCGACCTCGCGCGTCGGCTCGTCGCCGAGGCCGACGTGCTGGTCGAGAACTTCCGGCCGGGGGTGATGGACGGCTTCGGGCTCGGCCCGGCCGCCCTGTGCGCGGCGCACCCCGCGCTCGTGTACGTGTCGCTGTCCGGGTTCGGGAGCACGGGGCCGTGGTCGGACCGGCGGTCGTACGGGCCGACCATCGAGGCGGCGTCGTCGATCGAGGGCCGGACCGGGTACGCGGGCGGCGAACCGCTCCGGCTCGGCCATACGTTGCCCGACGGCGTGGGCGGGCTCGCGGGCGCGTTGGCGGCGCTCCGCGGGCTGCGCGAGCGCGACGAGCGCGGTGTGGGCGGGTGGTTCGACGTCTCGCAGCTCGAGGCCTATGTCGCACTCAGCGGTGAGGAGCTGCTGCGCGCCTCCGACCGCGGCGCGAGCGACCGGCGCGGGAACCGCGCCCGGGGTGGCGCGCTCCAGGGCGTGTTCCCGGGTGCCGGCGACGACGCGTGGGTGGCACTCCGGCTGGCCGACCGGTCGGACGTCGAGCGGCTGGCGGCGCTGGCCGACCTCCCCGGCCTCGTCGGGGCCGCCACCGCCGATCCGCGGGACGACGACGCGGTCGAGGCGTTGATCGCCGGCTTCTCCGTCCAGCACGACACGCACGAGCTGGCGGCGCGCCTGCAGGCCGCCGGGCTCGAGGCGTTCCCGGCGCTGACCCCGCCCGAGCTCGTCGTCGACGCCCAGCTCACCGCCCGCGGCTTCTTCCTCGACGTGCCGTTCGGCGGTCGCACGCTCCGGCTTCCCGGGTCCCCGCTGGCGGGGCTGGTCGACCCGGTCGGGCCGGCGCCCCGCTTCGGTGAGCACACCGACCCGGTCCTCGCACGGGTGCGGGACGGGCGACCCTCCCGGAGGTGATGCCGTCGGGGTCGGTACCGTCGCTGCACCCCCTCGAGACTGGAGCGAGCATGCCGAACTGGGCAGAGCAGGTCACTGCGATCGCGACCCTCGTCCTCGCAATCGGCGCCGTCGGTGCGATCGGCGCCGCGATCTTCGCCGGCCAACAGGTGCGCGAGGCCCGCATCGGTCGTCAGGCGGAGGTGGCGGCGGACTTCTTCCGGCGCTGGAGCGACGACGACATGGTGGAGACCCGCCGCCTGGTCGCGTCGTACTCGTCGCCGGACGCGTTGCGCGACGCGCTCCTCCGGCACGTGGCCGCCAACGACACCGAGGCATACGTCCTCTTCCGCGAGCTCGACTACTTCGAGCAGCTCGGCGCGATGGAGCAGCACGGCGGCTTCGACTTCGAGCTGGTGCGCCTGCTGCTCGGCCGCCGGCTGGTCGACCGGTGGGAGCTCTGGCGCCCCTCGATCGACGCGCTGGGCGGCCCGCAGGTCTACCCGTTGTTCGACGGGCTGGCCCGCAAGATGGAGCGGGCCATCCCGGCCGGCTGAGCCGATCGGTCAGACGCCGACGTCGTCGGCCGGATCGCCGGCGGCCGGGTCGGCGGCCGCGGTCAGGTCGTCCGCGCCCAGGTCACCGCCGCCCAGGTCACCGCCGCCCAGCGGATCGGGTGCGTCGAAGGTCGGGTCCGGCGGGGCGAGCGCGTCCGCGCCGCCGTCGGGCTCGAGGGCGGCGACGGCATCCGCGGCGAACGCCGGGGCCGGTGCGTCCGTAGACGTGGAGGCGGATCGACCGCCACAGGTGGTGCGGCTCAGGCCCGCAGGTCCCGCCGGCGCTGCTGCAGGTTGCCGGTCGACAGTTCGCGCACCGGCCGGTCGAGCGGCGCGTCGAAAGCGCGCGGCGAGCTCGTTTCGAGAGGGCGCTCGTGCGGATGGCGGTGTCGGGCGCCACCCGAACCACGCGATGTCGAGCGCACGAAGCCCCGGCACGGGGCCGGGGCTCTCGCGGTGGTGCTCGCCTGTTGTCGCCAGTGTACGCAGCTCACTCCACGCGATCGCGCCGCACGGCGTGCCACGCCTGCCAGGTGATCCGCAGGATGAGGACCGTGATGGCGAGACCGACAATGGGGTCGGCGCGAGGAATGCCGATCGCCACCGCGCCGGCGGCAGCGACGACGCCGAGCGAGACGAAGCCGTCGATGCGCGCGTGGTGGCCGTCGGCGACGAGCGCCGGGCTGTCGAGGCGTCGGCCGGCGCGGAGGCGCACCTGCGCGGCCACCTCGTTGCCGAGGAAGCCGATGGCCCCGGCGATGGCGAGCGCGGCGAGGTGTTCGAGTGGCTGCGGCGCGACCAGACGGTCGACGGCTTCGACGCCGGCGACCGTCGCGGAGGCGAAGATCGTCGCCACGACCGCGTAGCCGGCCCAGCGCTCGCCGCGTCGGCTGCGGAGGACGAACGCGATCCCGAGCGGGATGGCGGTGAGCGCGTCGCCACCGTTGTGGATGAGGTCGGCGAGGAGCGCGACCGATCCGCTGGAGACGAACACGACGGCCTGGACGGCGGCGGTGACGGCCAGGACGCCGAGGCTGATCGCGACTGCACGCACGCCGGCGCGCGACCGGACGATCGCCGGGTCGACGAGGCCGTGGGAGTGCCCGTGGTCGTGCCCGTGGTGGTGGTCGTGACGGGCGTCGGCGGAGCGGAACGGCAGGCGGGGGTGTCGATGCGGACCACGGTGCTGGTGCGCGTGGGTCCAGCGGCCGTGGCGGTGCTCGAGCGCACAGGTCACGGGCGGCGCTCCTCGGGTCGCGGTCGGGCCCATCAACCGTCGACACCGACAGTAGGGCGAGTGCCCGACGTCGTCAGGCGCGGGCGGTGCCGGAGCCCGGAGGGTTCGACATGAGCCGCGTGCGCGTCCGTGGCGTGGCCCGACCTCGATGGTGTTCGGTGACCACTCTGTGTACTATTTCGGCCCCCATGAGCAACGAGGTTCGGTACGGGGGCGAGGTCGCGGTGGAGACGGGGCAGGCGAACGTGCCGGACTGGCGGGACTCGGCGCGCAAGGCGGTCCGCTTCGCCCACGCGCGGGCGCTGTTCGCGCTGCACGCGGTATCGGTGGGCCCACTGCCACAGGTACATGGCCGGGTCGCGTTGCGGTGCGACGGCGAGCTGCGGATCGGGGAACGACTCCAGATCGACGGATGGCCGCTCGCCACCAAGCTCTCGGTCGGGCGGGAGGGGCGGTTGGTCGTCGGCGCCCGCGCGTTCCTCAACTACGGCGTCGACATCAACGCGCAGATGGGCATCGTCATCGGCGACAACGTCCGCATCGGCCCACTCGTCAGCATCGTCGACGACGCGATGCACGAGGTCACGCCCGGTCATCGCCGACGCGCTCCCATCACGATCGGGGACAACGTCTGGATCGGCCGTGGCGCGGCGATCGGTCCCGGGGTCACCATCGGGGACCACGCCGTCATCGGAACCAACAGCGTCGTGACCCGCGACGTGGCCACAGCGACGGTGGTCGGCGGTTCCCCCGCGACGCTCATCCGCGAGATCGACGTGCCCGCCGACTGGCGGCGGCGCTAGGTCGTAGCTCGCACGATCCAGGTGTGAAGCTGGGAGCGATGGCTCGCAAGCCAGGCGCCGGGCGACCCCGGCGCCACGACACGGACGCCGGCGGCGATCGCGAGGCGCTCGCCGCCAAAGCCGCGTTGCGGGACCAGATCTGGGCGGACCTCGACCGGCCCGGCATCGCCCGGTTCCCGAAACCGGCGAACCGGATCCCGAACTTCGTGGGCGCGGAAGCCGCCGCGCGCCGGCTGGCCGACACCGACGAGTGGGCGACGGCATCGACGGTGAAGTCGAACCCCGACTCGCCGCAGTGGCCGGTGCGTCAGCTCGCGTTACGAGACGGCAAGGTCGTGTACATGGCGGTGCCGCGGCTCGCGGAGCACGATCCGTTCTTCCTGCTCGACCCCGCGCACCTGGCCGACGATCCGCGGACCGCCAGCTCGATCAAGGGCGCGGCCCGTAGCGCGCGCACGGTCAACATCGACGAGCTCGAGCCGGTGGATCTCGTCGTCACCGGGTGTGTCGGTGTCGACGAGGCGGGCGCTCGGCTCGGCAAGGGCGGTGGCTTCAGCGATCTCGAGCTCGCGGTGGCCGCCGAAGCGGGCCTGGTGAACGCCGACACCGTCGTCGTCACGACGGTGCACGGGCGGCAGGTGCTCCCACCCGGCGCGGTGCCCACCACCGATCACGATCTCCACGTCGACGTCATCGTGACGCCCGAGCTGGTGCTGCGGTGCCCGCGGCCGCGCGGTTGGACGCTGCCGCGGATCCGCTGGGACGACCTCACCGAGGAGAAGATCGCGGCGATCCCGTTGCTGGGACGGCTCCGGAGATGACACCGGGCCGCTCGGGACGTTTCGAGCGCGAAGAACCGGCCGGCTTGCGGGCCGGCCGGTTCCTGCGTCCCGCCCCAGGGCCGAGTGGTGCTCGTTTTCGCGAACGCTGACTTCGCGTCCGAGCACGCGTCCCTAGTCGGACCGGGAGACTCTATGGTCGGCAATCGCCCGTCACCAGTCGCGGACGTCGGCGCGCGCGACTTCTTCGAGTGCGGGATGACGCGCAACGCGCGAAGAACCGGCCGAGCCGAAGCTCGACCGGTTCCTCTCGTCCGCCCTGGACCGAGTACCCGCGGTCCTGATGTGGACTGGCCCCGACGATACGAAGTCCTGCGCCCGACGGCAAGGTCGTGAGCTCGGACTGCCACGCAGCGCGCGCTCTCGCACACGGGGCATGGCCGGCCAACGATCCGCCAGCGTTGCTCCAACACTCGGCCAAGGCGCTTCAGTCGGTATGCACGTCGTCGATGTGCAGGGTGCCAGTTGCCCCTGGCGTGCCCGAGGAACACGATCGAGACCGCCCCTGGCGACTGCCGATCGCCCGTTTGGTCCCGGGGGCGGTCTCGCGTTGTCCCTGATCTGAAGATCGAGTCGTGGTGCTGTCCTGCCTGAGCGCTAGCCGCGCGGCCGCGCCGGGTCGTGACGGTCCCGCCACGGGTGGTCGCTCGGGTAGGGCTTGTCGGGCAGTTGACGGACGAGTGCCCGGCTCCATCGGCTCAGACCCTGCATCAACTTGGTCATCAGTGCTCCTCCGTGGTCTGTCCGTCCGCGGTACGAGTGTGACTCAGATGTCCGGGCAAAGGTTGCATCCCGACAACGCGCGTCCTCCTGGAACGCGTCTTCGGGCGCTGAGCGGCGCGCCGCGCTCGAGCGCGCTCAGGCGCACGCTGGCTCCAGTGGGCCCTGACATGGTGCGAGGTGATCGCGCAGGCGAGCCAGACCCTTCGTGTGGATCTGGCAGACGCGGCTCTCGGTCACGCCGAGGAGACGGCCGATCTCGGCCAGGGTGAGTCCTTCGTAGTAGTAGAAGACGAACACGGACCGGACACGGTCGGGCATCCGGCTGATCGCGTCGGCCAGCAGGTGCTTCATCTCGTCCTTCTCGAACGCTTCGACCGGGTCGTACCGCGGGTCGGCGATCGTGTCCCCGACAGTGCCCGAGCCCGAATCGTCCTGGGAGTTCGAGGTCAGGAGCTGGTCGAGCGGGACCACTCCGGTGCAGGAGATCTGCGAACGCGTGTGGGCGAGCTCGTCGACTGTCGTGCCGAGCTCAGCAGCGACCTCCGCGTCGTCGGGGCTGCGCCGCAGCTCGTTCTCAAGCTTGGAGGAGACGCGTTCGATGGCCCTGGCCTTGGCGCGCACCGACCGGGGCGCCCAGTCGATCGCGCGTAGCTCGTCGATGATCGCGCCTCTGATCCGCGCGATCGCGTAGGTCTCGAACTTGAAGCCGCGCTGGGGGTCGAACTTCTCGATCGCGTCGATCAAACCGAAGAGGCCGTAGCTCGCAAGATCGGCTCGGTCCACGTGCTGAAGCCGAGAGGCCATTCGATTGGCGGTGAACTTCACGAGGGGCGAGTAGTGCAGGAGCAGGCGTGCTCGATCGTCACGGCTCCCGGTCGCCTTGTAGTCGCGCCAGAGATCGTCCAGCCACTGATCGTCAACCACCCGCGACGCTCGGGACTGCAGACGGCTTGCGCCGCGGATCTTCTCAGCTGGTCGTGCGTGTGACACCTCGATCGAGCCCCTTCTCGTGTGCTTCCTCGCCCAAGGCGGACGTGTGCGCCGCTCCGTCACCCGATGATCGGAATGCGCTGTGAGCACTTGAGTCAGGCGCCGCCAATGTGACCAACAACCGTGACGAAGGAGATCGCCATGAGCCGCGAGGGCAGGAAGTACCGTCCTCCGGGCCATGGCTCGCACAGATCGGGATCCTGGACACGACCCCGCAACGAGCTGATCACACGCGTCGCGTACCTGGACGAATGACACGCGGCATCGCTCCGCGTGGGGCAATAGGCTCAGGACACGCAGGCACGCGGAATAGAGGTGTCCGGATGAGCGAGATCGTTGGTGAGGTCGGAACACGAAAGCTCTTCGAGAACGAACGCGTGATCGTCTGGGAGATGCGCCTCGAGCCCGGCGAGAGAGAGCTCGTTCACGAACACAAGCATGACTACTTGATGGTCCAGATCGCTGGTGATCGCGTTGCGGCCGACTTCGAGCCGGGCTCCAAGGGGACGTGGAGCGACTTCGCCGGCCAAAGGCTCGAAGGCGACGTCTACAACGGCAACGTATTGTTCGCCGAGAAGGGTGGCGTCGAGGCTGCGGTCAATGTCGGGAACGAGACCTTCTACGAGATCATCGTCGAGCTCAAGGAGTAGGCCGTTCTGGCGGGCTATCCCTTCCAGCAGCCGAGGATCGTCATCGCGACGCTGGATGCCACGTCGGCGGGGCTGAGGTGGAGCTTGCTGAACTGTACCGGCAGTTTCGCGGCGTCGACGTCGAGCACGTTGTCGTCCTTGCGCACGATCATGGAGCCGTTCGGGGTGAGGTACGCGCCGTCGCCCATGGGAACATCGTCGGGAAGCCGGTTCAGTGTCGTGCCGAGCTCGTTGAAGTAGCGGATCGTGGCGGGGCGGTCCGCGAGCTGTTTGACCGACAGGGTGAACGAGCCTGTCCGGTACTGGTAGGTGCAGGAGTAGAGCTGGTTCGTCCAGGTCGGTGTGGTCACGGCGGCGGGCCTGATCGCGAGGACACCGGCGATGTCGCGTTGCGCCTCCCTGGCGCACACCATCGTCGCCTTCTTCGTGGGGGTGTCCCGTCGAGTACGTCGCGGGATGCTGGCCGCCGCGTTCCCTCCGGCGGCGAGGGCGGCGGCGAGCACCACGGCGCCGACACCCCATCGGAGGGGCCGGGGACGATGTGCCTTCGGCCCGGCGGTGGCTGATCGGTGGAGTGGCCCGTCCATTGGCGTCGACCTTACGGCCGTCGCTGCTCGCGATGGTCGCGGGTGCGGCTGCGGGCCTGGCGCCATGCGCGTTTCGCGACGCGTCGTGAGGTTAGAGTTTCGGACCCGTGGCGGTCCGAGCCGCGACGCCGTGGGGGGGCCAATGCGCACGCGTGTTGGATCGTTGGTCTGTGTGGCGTTCGCGACCGTCGCGTTCGCGTCCGCGGGGTCCGCGACCGCGGAATCTCTGGACGACAGCTCGTCGATGACGACGGCGAAGATCAAGGCCGCAGGTATCTCGCTGCGGCATCCGGAGACCTGGACGGTCATGCCCCGGACAAGGAAGGAACTCGCCGCACAAGAGAGGCGGCTGGCGACGAAGGATCCGGAACTCGCTCAGCTTCTCGTCGATCACGCGCAGCTGGAAAACCAGCTCGACACCGTGAAGTTCCGCTCGATTGACCTCGTGGGGGCGTTGAGCACAGGCGCGAGCGCTGGCAACGTTCGGGTTTACGTTCATGCCCGGGGCGGCTTCCCATCCACGTTGGACGAGTTCGTCGCCGGGTACGACCTCCTGGTGCGAATCGGAGCGCGCATACTCAAGACGGCGACGCTCAGCGTCGGTGGGAAGACTGCCTACCGGGTCGATGTGGTCTTCACGCCACCGAGAGCGTCGGGTGGGACAGTGCTTCCCGATCTCCGAGTATCACGTCTCTCGTTCGCGCAAGGTAAGGGCGACGTGAGAGTCGATGTCACCACACGATCTGACGCCGGTCCGGGCGTGGCCGACGCCATTCTCGGCAGTGTGCGTCGCATCTGACTCCGGCACGGAGCTCGGTTCGACCAGGGGCCGAGTGCGCTCGCGTCCTCTGGGGACAATCCGTGCACGCGCCCGACGCCCGGCTGGGGGCTCCCTAGCAACGTCGGGCGCGTGCACGCATCCCTCCGTCAAGGGGGAGGAGGCCGTTACGCTTCCGCTGATACCGGGCCCATCCGCGTCCCCCAAGTGCGGTCGCCGCCCGACCTAGCGTCGCACCGTCACCGGGGTGGTTCCTCCGGGCGTTTCGCGAGTTCGGTGATGAGGGCGAGGGCGACCCGGTTGGACGCGGTTTCCTCGAGCGCCTCGAGGCGAGCGACGACGTCCTCCAGGGCGTCGAGGATGCGTTCGAGGTGCTCGATGCGAGTGTGGCGTTGGGTGCGCCAGTCGGTGAGATCGGGTTCGGTCATTGGTCAGAAGCGTTCTCCGTCGGCGTCGGGGGGGCGTGCGAGCTGGGAGGTTGGCGGGTTCACCAGCTTCCCCGATCGCGCCCGCCCGCGCCAACGAGGACCCGATTTCCTCCGCGGGCGGAGGAGCAACGCCCGCAGCCCGGTCGCCATCCGCCCACTGGCCGGCACGGCGACACTTGGGTGCCCTGCGCGGCGACGGACCCGTATACCGGCGTGCCCCACCGCCGGGCTACGGGAATTCGACCTGGCGGGACTGCTGCAGGATTCGGTGACAGGTTGGGTTAGGCAGCTTGGGCCGTGGGCGTGGTCATGATCGTCTCGTATTCGATGGGGGTCAATCGTCCGAGCGTGGCTTGGCGTCGGCGGCGGTGGTAGGTGCGTTCGATCCAGGTGACGATCGCGATGCGCCGCTCGTCGCGGGTGGCCCAATGGCGACGGTCGAGCACGTTGCGTTGTAGGAGCGCGAAGAACGATTCCATGGCGGCGTTGTCGCCGGCTGAGCCGACTTGTCCCATGGATCCGACCATGCGATAGCGGGTGAGGGCGCGGTGAACGTTCCGGGCGCGGAACTGGCTGCCGCGATCCGAATGCAAAATGCAGCCGGCGACGTCACCGCGACGAGCGACTGCCATCTCGATCGCGGCGACCACGAGCCGGGCTTTCATCCGATTGTCGATCGCCCAGCCGACGATCCGGTTCGAGAACACGTCCTTGATCGCACACAGGTAGAGCTTCCCCTCGGCGGTGCGGTGTTCGGTAATGTCCGCCAGCCACAACTGGTTCGGCCCATCCGCGTGGAAGATTCTCCGGACGAGGTCGTCGTGCGCCGGAGTGCCGGGATTCGATCGCTTACGGGTCTTCTTCCTCCCGAACACCGACCACCAGCCGTTCTCCCGGCAGCGTTTCCACACCGTGCGTTCACGCACGCTGAAACCGGCGTCGCGGACCTCGTCGGTGAGGAACCGATACCCGAACTCGGGATCGTCGCGATGCGCGTCGAACACCGCGTTCGCCAAGTGCGCCTCGTCGAGCTCCCGGTCGGTCACCGGGCACGCGAGCCACCGGTAATACGGCTGACGGGCGATCTTCAGAACCCGACACGTCACCGTGACGGGGACACCGTCTTCGGCGAGCTCGCGGACGAGCGGGTACATCATTTTCCCGGCAGGTTCGCCTGCGACAGATACGCCGCCGCGCGACGCAACACCTCATTCTCCTGCTCGAGCAACCGGATCCGTTTCTTCGCGGCGCGCAACTCAGCGTTCTCCGCCGCGCTCACACCCGGCTTGATGCCGTCCTCGACATCGGCGGCCTTGAGCCAGTTCGTCAACCACGACTCCGAGATCCCGAAATCAGCCGCGATGTCAGCGAGGCGGACACCCGGCTCCCGGTCACGAGCGACCCGGATCACGTCCTCACGAAACTCACGGGGATAAGGCCTCGGCATGGTGCACAACCTTCCAGCAGCACCTCTCGGCACCACAGATCAGATGTCACCTCACCGTGCAGCAGTCCCTTGCTTCTCACTCAGTCGTTCGGTGCGACGGCGCGTCTAGTTTGACTCCCGCGTGCGGCGATTGGGAATCAACGTCCTAACAAGGAGCGCGGGGTGTGAAGAAGCCGAGCCCGGAGCACAAGGCGGCGATGGCGGCAGCTGGCACGCCGACGGGAGTGCACCAGGACCACGTCCGGTCTGATCGTCGTGGGCTACTTCAGGTAGGCGGTCAATGGCTGACCGCACTCCTCGGCCTCGACTCCGGCTTCTGTGGTGCGGCGAATCATCTCGGGGCAGACCGGCACACCTGCTTTGGGGTCGAGTGGCTTGACCGTCCCGTGCGTGGGACAGCGATAATCGATCTGCACGTCACACCCTTCGCTGCCGCCAGTCGCAGTGGCATCAGTATCGCACGACGGATCCCACGCCGGTGCGCAGTTCGCACGTCCGGATGCGGGGGACGATCTGCCGCTCCGGAGTACCCCGCGGTGATGGATTGGCTCTTCGGTGGGGCTAAGCCTCGGCCTCCCACAGCGTGACCGAGTTCGGTGCGGCATCGACGATGGCGGCGGCGTCGAAGGTCGCCATGGTCTCGGAGATCCCGGCGTCTTCCCATTCCAGGTAGACGTTCATCGGGCCAGGCGATGGTAGTGGGAAGCACCAGAACCCCATCGAGAATCGATCGCTACCTCCACCGCCGCCGTGGGAAACGAGGATTGGCTGCGTCGGGATGCCTTGCGCATCCTTGTGGGCGGTGAGTGTCATCACGTGACCGGGGAATGGCATCGGTCCGCCTTCAGCCACTCGGGTCCCGTCAGCGAACTCGAAACCGACTCGCGGGCCGCGACGCATGCCGGGACCACCCATCATCCCCATCCTGTGGGACATGGGATCGCGGGGCGTCATCGGGTTCCCGATGATCACGAGATTGAACGCGAAGCCGTTGGGATACGCGGAGACGTTCGCCAACGCGACTGCAACGCGTTCGGTCTTCGCCAAGAGCGCACCGATTGCGACGGGTGCTCCGAGGATGGCTTCGGAGGGTCGATCCCACAGCGGTGGACGCCACCCGGTGGGCTGTTCCTGCGGCTCCGGTAGTGGCGGAAGTGGCTCGAAGAAGGGCATGGGAAACGGTAGCGAGGACGACCAGAACGATGTCGGGCCGTTCCGTGCGCGATTGTCTGGTGGTGACAGACCGCCGCGCCCCCGACGCCGGCAAGATCGAGGCGTACATCCCATTGCCGGACGATCCGCAGTACTCGCGTGCTCGTGCCCGTGAGGGCTTCGAGCGCATCGCATCGCGTACGACCGGGCTCGCCCCGGCTAGGACTAGGCGGGAAGTGTCATGGAACGGCAATCTTTCTGCGCCGGGGTCGCGACGCGCGTGGAGGAGTGTGGGCGTCGCACTCCGAGACTCGAGGAGGACGACTGATGCGAGCACGGGGGGCCGAAGAGCCGAGTTTCGGGACCTTCGAGTTGGTCGTCGGGCGCTCGGTGGAGATTCACGATTCCGCGAATGCTCGTTTCCTGATCGACAGGGACGGCTGGGAGTTCGCTCGCCTTCCGGTTGGAGTGTCGACCACTTCGGTGATCGGTGCTCCTTGGACCAGCTTCGAGGACGCGTTCCTCGACCGGGTTACTGGTGATCTGGTGTTGCAGTTGGATACGACCCATCTGGTGCGTGTTGGGCCAGTGGTAGGCAATGGCTGAGCGCTGGGGAGCCACGCGGTGTCGGGTGGGTCGGGTTGGGTCGCGTGCTGCGAATCGAACCCG
Organism: uncultured Actinomycetes bacterium; assembly: GCA_963819475.1. Lineage (GTDB taxonomy): Bacteria > Actinomycetota > Acidimicrobiia > IMCC26256 > DASPTH01 > DASUAS01. The sequence continues at coordinate 1,437,509 of CAWFWE010000002.1, read as the reverse complement.
ACCGCGTGATGCCCCACGTTCGACCTGTCTCGCTCCGCGGACGACCTGCGGTTGGCGGTTCGTCGGCCGAGATCCGCCGGTCGCCGAAGGCATCCTGGATGTTCGGTTCCGCGACCGAGTGCTGATGGTGGGTGTATTCCACATCGGGGTCGTGGTGCTTCTTGTCCAGACCGGGATCATTCGCTCAGTCACGCTGAGATGGGGGGATGCTGGCCGGCGGGGACGACTCAGGTTGTCCTCGCCGGCCACCGAGGCCATTTCGGTCGACCGCGCGGCGGGCGTCGGCTTTGTTCTCGGCGGGCGGATGTTGGCGAGTCAAAGGGCGGCCGGGTCGATCCGAGGTTGTGCTCTTCGTCAAGATCGACGACTCCCAGCCGGCGATCTGCGCCGACCTTGCACGACAGCGCCAGACGCTGCAGGAGATCAATAACCCGGCGAACGACTATCTCGAGCCCGTCGAAGAAGCGCCACTCCGCCCACACAACTGCCCCGGAGCAAGGCCGTGAAGACGGCCCGAGAGTTACCGCGGCATCTGCGACCATCGCGCGGCCCGAATCGTGAGGCGCCAAAGACCAACGAGCGACGCGCCAGAACATGCCGATCGGCATTGCAGGAGTAGGAGGCGCTGGGCAGGATGGCGTCGCGCACCACGCGGGCACTTGGGATCCGAGCTGCCAGTAACTGCTGGGAGATGACCACCGACCCGCTGATCTATTCGTGGGATCTAGCGAGTGGCATTGGCGCCGATGAGACCATCGAACTCGTTGAGCTCGTGTACGAGCGGATCCTTCCGGTGGCCGAGTTTCTTCACGAGACGGGCTTGTTCGCTCCGGCGTGGCAGTGCCCGGCGACGCGACGCGTTGCAGACAAGGCTGCTCGCGCTTTTCGGTCGACGCGCGTAGCATCACGCGTGGAACGACCGAAAGGCTCATCGTGGAATCCGATCCGATTCCAGTTCTCGACGGTCACGACGTAGATGACGTGCACCTCGTTGCCCGTGGGATCGCGACGGCGGTGGCGCCGGATTCTGGGCTAACAGACGTGCAGGCCAATCTGCTCGCGGCAATCGCGAACGCGCTGACGGGCGTCTCTGTGGACTACCGGGCGCTCGAGCCGCTGGGGCCCGACGAGCTCGCCGACGTCCTGGCCGGGCGCGACCTCGCCTATCGGCAGCGGATCGTCCATCACATGGTGCTCGGGGAGCTGGTGCTGCGACCGATCCCGACCATGGTGGCGCACCGCGTTGCGAAGTACGCCGAAGCGATCGGGGTGCAGGACGACTTCGTTCGGGTCGCGCGCCGGTACGCTCAGGGCGCGTACGGGCTGGCGTGGAAGGACCTGCAGCGCAATGGCTTCGTCGAACACGTCCAAGAAGCCGCCGACGGAGAACCCGTCGGCCGCGGCGCGCAGGTCCGTGGCGGGCCCGCCCCGTTTGTGGCGGCGGAGGTCGATCCCGAGCTCGCAGCACGCTGGGCCGCCTTCGAGGACCTCCCGGACGAGTCGCTGGGCCATTCGGTCTGGGAGATGTACGACGGCCGCGGCTTCGAGCTGCCTGGGACGCCCGGTGGTGCTCCCCCGTATCTCGCGCAGCATGACTTCGTGCATGTGATCGGCGACTACGGCACGAATCTCAAGGGGGAGCTCGAGGTCTTCGCGTTCATCGGGCGGGCCGACCCCGACCCGAAGGGCTTCGCGTGGCTGGCGACATTGACCGGTCTCTTCGAGACGGGCTACATCCCCACCACCGGATTCTTCGACCGCGACGTCCGCGAGCCCGTCATCCAGACGCCTGGGATGCACCAACGGATCGCGGACGCTATCCGACGGGGCAAGGTGGTCTGTCAGACCTACGGCGTCGACCTGTTCGACGTCGACTACCACGACCTCGCCGAGCGCCCAGTCGCGGACGTGCGCGAGACGCTCGGCGTCCCACCGAAGAACTCCGCAGCGGTCGAGGCTGGTTCGGTCGGGCTGTTCGACGTCGCGGGCATGTCCGAGACCCAGCAGCGCGCCGTCGCACAACGTCGAGGAGCAGCCACGTGAGAACTTCAGCCAGACGATCGCGGTGCGCTGCGATGACCCCGCCCCGATCATCGCGTTGCTCGAGCAGTGGGATCTCGGCCAAGCCTCAACCGACATCATGGGCTACATGGGCACTCGTTTCCTGGCTGACCGGGAGGACCCTGGTCGGTACCTGATCGTCGCCGATTTCGGTGTGGTCGATCCCGACGTGCCCGCGGCCGACGAAGCCAACCGCAACAACGACCGGCCCGAGACCCAGGCATGGGCAGCCCGCCTGCGCGAGCTGGTCAACAGTGAGCCCGAATACCGCCATTACGACGAGCTCTACCGCACGGACTTCTGACGTTCCGCAGCTCCTGGCAGCGCGCAACGCTTCGGCCTCGCTGCGGTCGCCGTACAGAACCCACGCTCCGACCAGCGGCCGAAGGCGCAGGGCTGGGCGTCCAGATCAGCACATCACGCGCCATCGAGTCGACAGCTCGAGGCTCGAGAGTCTGCGCGTCGTGGAGGTGCGCCAGCTACCGAGGGGTCTGCGCGTGGTCCATTCGGCGGCCGACAGCATCGAGAGGGACGATCATGAGCGAGTCCAGGGAAGCCATGGTCCGGCGGGGGGCTCCTTGGGTAGGGAAGGACGTGGTCGTGCGTCGCTCCGTGCTGACGAAGTCTGCTCCTCAGCGACTGATCGGCGCGCTGGTCCCCGCGAGTGCGCCGTATGTCTCCTCGAACACGTCGAACGGGTCGAGGGCGTCGGCCGAGTCGACGAGCGCGCGGAATCGTTCTTCGCCCACCTCCTCGCACACCTGTGCCGTGAGCGTGTCGACGAAGGCCTGCACGGTCGGCCACACCGACGTCCCGACACGGGTGCGGGCGGCCTGCGCGGCGGCCAGGCACCGGGCCGCGGTCGTGGCGTCCCCCTGCGCGGCGGCGACGGCAGCGAGGGCATCCAGGCAGTAGGACGTGACCGTACGATCGCGCCGCTCGGAAACGTAGTCGGCGACCTCCGCCAGAGCCGACACCGCGCCGTCCGGGCCGGCGAGGATCTTCACCATCGCGCGCTGCTGGATCGCCTGGGCCTCGAGCGGCTCGTTCGCGATGGCCCGGGCCCGGTCCAGCGACCGCCGCTGGTGCTCGTCAGCCGCGGCGAGATCCCCCGACAGCGCCCGGACCGTTCCGAGCATCGCCTCGGTGAGCGCCACACCCCAGTCGTGGCCGATGCCCTCGAACAATCGGCTCGACTCGCTGAGCGCCTCGACGGTCGACTCGACGTCTTCGTCCACGACGTAGTGCACGTTGGCGATCTCCTTCAGCGTGACCGCCGCCTCGAACGCCATCCCGCGGGCGCGGAACACGCTCAGCGACCACTCCAGCGGCTCTCGTGCGCCCCCGTAGTCCCCGCGGGCGATCGCGAGGAGCGCGCTCAGGGAGCGCAATTTGGCCCGCGGTATCGCGTCGAGCGGACGGCCGGCCGCGGCGACCGCCTCGAGCCAGGAGATGGGCTCGTCGAGCGCGTCGCGGATGAAGTAGAAGACGATTACGTCCCACGTGAGCTCGATGACCGCCTCGTCGTCCTCGACGTCCAGGGCGGTCGCGACCGCGAAACGGAGGTTTGCCCGCTCCGGGTCGAAGCGGGAAGCGTGCTCCTCCTGTCCGGGCCCGCACAGGTAGGGCTGCGCACGCTTGCCGATGGCCAGGTACCAGTCGAGGTGCCGGCGGCGGACCCGGTCGACCTCGCCTCGCGCCGCGAGCTGCTCCGCCGCGAACGCCCGCACGGTCTCGAGCATAGAAAGGCGCGGGCCCGCGCCGGCGTCGTCCGACATGGTGACCAGGCTCTTGTCGAGCAGCGACGCCACGACGTCGAGCACTGGCGGTGTCAGATCGTCGTCGCACACCGCCTCGGCGGCCTCGAGCGTCCATCCCCCGGCGAAGCCGCTCAGCCGCGCGAAGACCGCCCGCTCGGCGTCGTCGAGGAGCTGGTGGCTCCACTCGATCGTGTTGCGTAGCGTGCGCTGGCGCTCGGGGAGGTCGGCGTGACCCCCGCTCAGGAGATCGAGCTGCTCGTCCAGGCGTTCCAGCAGCGCGGCGGGCGACAGCAGGCGCACGCGGGCGGCGGCCAGTTCGATCGCGAGAGGGAGCCCGTCGAGCCTCGCGCACAGGGAGGCGACCGCCGCGGCATTGTCCGTCCCGAGCTCGAAGGTCGGTGCGACGGCGCGGGCTCGGTCGACGAAGAGGCGCACGGCTGGCTCGCCCGCCAGTTGCGCGGCAGGCTGAGAAACGTCGGGCAGCGCCAGCGACCGCACCGGGACGTCGTGTTCGCCGCTGACGCGGAGGAGGTGGCGACTCGTGACGAGCATCTGCACGTGCGGGCAGCGCTCGAGGAGGCGCACCAGATCGGGGCCCGCTTGAACCACCTGCTCGAAGTTGTCGAGGACGAGCAGCGCGGCCCGCCGCTCCAGGTAGTCGGCGAGCGCGTCCCCCGCAGCGAGTGCGCCATCCACCTTGACCGCGAGGCGGTCCGCGATGGTGCGCATCACGAACGCCGGATCGCTGACCGCAGCGAGCGGGATGAACTGCACGGAGCCCTCCCACTCGCTGACGCGGGCGACGTCGAGCGCGACCTCGATCGCGAGGCGGGTCTTGCCCACTCCACCCGGTCCCGTGAGCGTCACCAGGCGCACACCGCGGGCGAGGAGCGCGACGACCGTTTCGATCTCCTCCGTCCGGCCGAGCGTCTCGGTGAGTGGGACGGGCGGTGGGTTCCGCGAGCGGGCCAGCGCATTCGTCGGCTGTGTGTCGTGCGCACCGTCCATGGCAGCGGGCTGGGCGGGACGCTCGAAGCGCTCACTGAGCATCACGGCGAGGTCGTTCGCGAGGAGTTCCGCGAGCTCGTCGGGGTCCGAGAACCGCTTGTACGAGACCGCGCCGTCGGACTCGAACTCCTCGACCAGCTCGGTGAGCCGGGCCTCGCGGTCCGGTGCGGGCGATTTCAGGTAGAGCAGGCGCGGCCATTCACCGGCGAGGCGGTACTCGTCCTCGAGGCCCGAGATCGTCTCGCCCGGCGCCACCCACCCGTAGCGCTGCCAGTAGATGCCCACGAAGACGTCACTCTGTTCGAGGTACGCCCGGTACAGCTCGCGGGGCGGGTGCGGGCGCGCGCCGAGCTCGAACATCACCGGCGTGAGGCGGAGCCATTCGATCGCCGCACGCGCGGCCTCGCGCTCGGCCGCAAGCTCGCCCAGCGACGAGCTGAGAAACACGCGCAGACGCTGATCGGGTGTGCGGATGCTGCGATGCGATGTCATGAGGTGTGCCTCGACTGTTCCCCGACCTTAGGTCCTCCGTTCGAGAGCAGCTACGTCTTGTCGCGGCAGTGGGCCACGTACGGAACACCGTTCGAGGGTGTACCTCGGGTCCGCCGACCTCGTGGATGGTTCCGTCCCTCGGTAGGCATGACCCCCATCCTCGCTTCCAAGGTATGGAGCCTCCGCGGATTCAATCGGCGGGCAGCGCCCTCACTCCGATTCAGCGCGGACGAAGGAGCGCGAACATTTTGCCCGGTCCGGTGCCGAAGTGCGGCCGATACGGGCTCTCTAGTCGCGCCAGGCGACCGCATAAATGTGGACCGGCTCCGGGATTCCCTTCAGCGGCATGGGACCACGTTCAACGAAGTCGAACCGCTTGCCGAGGCAGAGCTCCCTTACAGCCACCGACACGGCGATGTCACCGCCTTCCGCCGCGCCGCACAGCCGAGCGGCGAGCTGCACCACGGCACCGAAAAGATCGTCGTTGTCCCCGGTGACCGGTTCGCCCACGCTGATGCCGACGCCCACATCGAGCGGTGGCTCCGACTCCGCGTTCCAGGCGGCGAAGGCGCGCTGCGCGTTGATCGCGAATTCGACGGCCGACGACACCGACCCGAACGCGGCCATGATGCCGTCGCCCGTGTGCTTGACCTCGCGTCCGGCATGCTCTTCAAGCCCACGCCGGACGATGTCGTTGTGGGCACGGAGCACGGCCATGTGACCGTCGTCCCCCAGTTCCATTGTCTGGGCGACGGATCCGCGGATATCGGTGAAGACGATGGCCCGCATCGCCGGCTCGGAGTACGCCGTGCCGACTGGATGTGTCGGGAGCGGCCCCAACAGCGCGTTCAACGGCGCCGTGGGGTCGAGCTCGATGACCGCCGACGGGAGCTGTCCGTGGGCTTCCTCGTGAACGGCGACGACAGCACGTTCGTTCGGGCCCTCGGCCAGACAGAAGACCGTGCCGCGGTCCGGATCGAACCAGTACGTGTTGTAGTGGACGCCGTACTTCTCCTGAAGCTCCGTGTCGAGTCGATGTGCCTCGGCGAGTTCCTCCGCCGTGATGCCTGGCGAATCGTGACGGTCGAGGTACATGGGCACGCGCGAAAGTGTAACCGCGGGTTCGGAGATCGACCCGCCGATGCTGGCGGCGGAACCGGGAAGCGACTCGAGCGTCTCGGGATCATCCGACTCCGAACGGATCTCCCGGACGTCCCGGCCCAGCGCACCAGATTGCCCAGTGAGTATGGGTGGGTGCGAGTTCGTGGGTCACCCATTGAGTTGGTGACGGCTTGTACGTTCCGGTCAGACACGCGTTGATCGTTGGCGTGGGTCTGGAATTGGGCACGCCCCGTTCCGGAGGGTGATCGAGCTCGCTGTTGGCCGCAGCGTGCTGATCACGGTCTCCTTCCGGGGACGTGCGTGCCACCCCTTGACCGTTTCAGCAGAGAAGGGATGGCGATGACCATCGTAGAGAGCGCGCGCCCGATCACGGGTGGAGTCGATACACATCTGGACGTGCATGTTGCGGCCGCGGTCGACGCGAACGGTGGCGTGCTGGGTGTCGAGTCGTTCGCGACGACGGCGACAGCCCGGACTCGTTGTGTCACGCGAGTGTCACGACGAGTTGGGGGACGCCTAGCGTTTATGGCGTAAGGGTTGTGGTAGCGAGTCAGCCTGTACGCCGGAGACCATGAAGGGTCCCGACCTGGGGCCGGAGCTGTAGGCGATCTACGCTCTGACCTGCGGTTTCTGTGTTCAGCGGTTGTCGTCAATTCGCAGCGTTTTTCGACCTCCCGCGGCCCATCCGCGGCCCACGATTCCCCACGGGCGCGAATCGCGGCGGCCTTTAGGTTCCAAACTGTCTCCGCGAATCGGACCCCGGTACGTCCCCCGATCAAGCTCGCAGTTGAGACGAGAATGACCCGATGACGCGACGAAGATCGTCGGTGTCGATCGGGGGCCAGCCCGGATCGCCGTAGGCCTTGAGGTACCGGACAACTCGCGCGGCACCGTCGACGAAGCGTTCGACGATCACCTCGCGCACGACTTCAGCGAGACCAGGTGGTGCGTCGTTCGTCGCTTCGGCGAGCGCGCCGTCGCGGTCGCGTATCTCGACGAGGCGGTAGATGTCATACGCGTCAGAAGCGCGCTTCTCATCCTGTTGACGATCGCAGTACGCGTGGAGCTTGGTCGCGACGAGTGCCGCGGGCATCGCGACCGGCAAGATCGCGTCGACGTCCGACGCGGCGACGACGACTCGTAGCGGTTCCGAGCTCTCGAGCGCCCATCGGTGACCGAGGACGAACAACCGGGGGAATGGCGCAGCGATCTCGGTGACATCGGGCGGCAGCGCCTGGGTGTCGATGATCTCGAGCTTCGTGCCGTCGATGAACACCCTGTGCGCACGGTTACCCGGATCCGGTTCGGCGATGCCGGCTTCCACGAGCAACTGCGCACCAGAATCGGCTGCCAGTCCCACGATGTCGTCGACGACCGCGTCGACATCGCCGGTGGCGCGGTGCACATGCCCGAGCCGGCACGTGACGGCGATACCGCCGATGATTGCGAGTCGGAGACCCGGAACGTCGTTCGCGCGGGCTGCAGCGCGCACCATCTGCGCGACCGCGTCACCGGCCAGGACGACGCTCTGTGTGGTCACCAGACCCGCCAGAACCGCGCCGGAGGATTCCAGTCGTGGAGGATCTCGACGCCTCGTGCACGGTCCAGGGAGAGATCGAGCGCAACGAAGAGCGGATGCACGACTGGCCAGTGGAGCCATGGTGTCGCGAGCGACGAGGGTTCGTACCGGGGCCGAACAGCGAGCACGGTGGGCGCGATCGCGATCGTGCACGCGCGCTCATCGACCGTGTGGGCAGCCCGCAGCTCGCGCTGTGCGGCGCGAAGGTCGCGCTCGTTCGGGACGTAGAAATCGGGTGGCGCGCCCGAAGTGACCACGACGGGTGCTGACCACGCCGCGGCAGCAAGAGTGCTCCCGACGCCCCAGCCCGGCGCATCGAGCGAGTCGAGGCCCAGTTCGAGTCGGTTGCCGGTGCCGGGAGATGGAGCTTCTGCGAACGCATGCCGGTCGGGCTTCCACGCGTCGGCGAGGGCCCAGAAGAGCTCCGGGACGAGCGGGCGACCGTCGTCTTCGAGCAGCGACGCTGCCCGGAGGTTGGCGAGCGCGGTGCTCACGGTGCTCGGTGCGAGACCGCCGCGGCGGGCGATCTCGCGAACGCCGGGTGGACGGTCGGGGTCGAGGAGCAAGCAGGCTGACGTGGTGATGCCGGCACGCCCGCGGATCGGATCTCGAGCAACGCTCCGGGCCGGAGGCGTGCTCGGCGCGATGTCCGTGGTGTGCAGCACCAGTCCCGGCGCTCGCAGATCCAGCTCGCCGCGCCGGTCGAGCCAACCCCAGCCGTGGTCACGCAGGATCCCCTTGGTCGCCTCGGGCACCGCGCCCGCGACCACCACGCCGACCACGTTCTCTCCGGTCTCATGCCGCATCGAATCGAGTTGGGCGTCCCAGGTCCGGAGTACGTTCGCGATCGGCCCCGGCTCGGCCCGGGCAGCAACGCCTTTGAGCTCGACTGCGAAGCTGCCACCGCCCCGAAGCGAGACGATGAGATCCGGCCCCTTCTGCGGCCCGCGAACAACGTCGATCGAGCCTTCCAGGCCTTCTCGCAGAGCGCGGATCAGCGCCTCCTCCGCATCGGCCCGTACGTCGGCTTCGCTTCGCCTCGCCACAGAACAAGGCTAGCGTGTTCGGTATTCGGTTACAAGCGAACAATGAACAGGCCGCACCGGACCCAGTTCTCGACATCGCGAAGCGGGTGAGCCGGCCCGGCAGACTTTCGTCACGACGAGCGATGAACTGGTTGTGAGGTCGAGCAAGGCACCAGAGACGGCTGTGGAGCCGGGCCGTGCGCTCGTGGACCTGTACGGCCCCGCTCTGCCCGAGGTATACGGCTACTTGAAGCCGCGTTGCGGCGACTTCGCGCTCGCCGAGGACCTCACGGCCGAGACCTTCCTCGCCGCATGCGATGCCATCGAGCGCGCACAGGTACACGACGTGACTGTCGCATGGCTGATCGGCATCGCGCGCCACAAGCTCGCCGATCACTGGCGACGAGAGGCGCGGCGCGAGCGACACCTGCGCGCCGTGGCCGAGCAGACCGAGGCGCTCGCCGACCCGTGGGAGGCGGAGATCGACGCCGCAACTATCGAGCGCGTCCTTGCGTCATTGACCGCTGTGAACCGATCGGCGCTCACGTGGCGGTACCTCGACGGGCTCTCGGTTCCCGAAGTGGCCGAGCTGCTCGGCCGCACAGTTGCCGCGACCGATCAAGTCCTCGCGCGCGCTCGCATCTCGTTTCGTCAGCACTATGGAGAAGTGCAGTGATGACCGATCCCTCCGACGCCGCCTTCGCCGCCGCGGTCCGGCTCCCGTCGACACCGCTCGCGCCGCGAACCGCGCTCGCGAACGACCTGCGCGCACGGCTTCACCAGCGGCTCGGGCTCGCGCCGCCGCCCGATGTCAAGCCGATGCGCAGAGCCGTCGGCCTCGAGTACGAGGTCGGTGGCAACGAAGACGGCGAGGCGGTGCTGTTCATGCACGCGGGCACCGCGCCCGCGTATGCGCCGCTGATGGTGGAAGCCGCGCTCGCCGACCATTACTGCCTCGTCCGCTACCACCGCCGCGGGTTCGCGGGCAGCGACAACCTCACGAGCAGCGCCACCATCGACGTGCACGTGCGCGATGCGCTCGCGCTGCTCGAGCACCTCGGGATGGAGCGGGCGCATATCGTCGGCCACTCTGGGAGCGGCGTCATGGCGCTGCAGCTCGCGCTCGATGCACCTGCCGTCGTGCGGTCGCTCGTGTTGGAGGAGCCTGCGATGTACGCCATCGACGAGCGCGTTGCCCGCACGACCCGCTTGGCCATCGCCGCACCGCTCACACGGGCGCGGGCGGGCGATGCGCGCGGGGCGATGGAGCTGTGGATGAACGGGATCGCCCGCACCTGGCGGGCCGACCTCATGCGAACCGTGCCGGGTGGTCCGCAGCAGACGCTCGACGATGCGGCCGCGTTCTTCGCCGACGTCGAGGCCGTCGACGCCTGGGAGCTCGACCACGCGCTCGTCGCGACGATGACCGCACCCGTGCTGTTCGTCCGCGGCGCGGAGAGCCGCTTCGGCGCGATCGAGGCGACGTTCCGCGCGATCGTCCCGCAGACCGAGGTCGCGATGATCCCGAACGCCGGGCACATGTTGCACACCGACCAGCCAGGCCTCGTCGCGAGCGAGCTCAGTTCGTTCTTCGCCCGTCATCCCGCCAGCACTTGACCAAGGGAGACCACGATGCCGATCGCACAGATCAACGGCACCTCGCTGTTCTACGAAGAGACCGGGCGAGGCGAGCCGCTTCTGCTCGTCCACGGCTCCTGGGTCGACCACACCACGTGGGACGCGGTCCTGCCGCGGCTCGGCTCGTCGTTCCGCGTCGTGACGTGCGACCTGCGTGGGCACGGCCAAAGCCGGCTCGATCCGCCTGACGGAGGCAACGTGCACGACGACGTCGACGATCTCGTCGCGCTCATCGCCGACCTCGATCTCGGGCCGGTCACCGTCGTCGGCAACTCGTCGGGCGCGTGCATCGCGCTCCGCCTCGCGAGTGAGCATCCGTCGCAGGTGCGCCGGGCCCTCGCGCACGAGCCGCCGTGCATCGGCTACCTGGCCGACGATCCCGAGAACAAGCCGCTCCTCGACGCGTTCGGCGACACGATCGGGGCCGTGATGCAACAGATCGGCGCGGGCGACTATCGCGGCGCGGCCGAGCGCTTCTTCGACGACGTTGTCGGCGAACCGTGGGCGTCGCTTCCGGTCACGATGCAGGACATGATCGCCGCGCATGCGGTCGCGTTCGGCGGGCAGATGCAAGATCCCGACGCGATCGCGCTCGATCGCGAGGCGATGCGAAGCGTGACCTGCCCGACGCTGCTGTCGCAAGGCAGACGAAGTCCGCGGCCCCTGATTCTCGCAGTCGACGAGCTTGCGAAGGTGCTGCCCACCGCGCAGCGACGCGTGATCGACGAGACCGGCCACATCCCGCACGTGACGCACCCGGATGCCTACGTCGACATGATCCTCGGCGACTGGAGCGCGAGTCTTCCCTGAACGCTGAGATGCTCGACGATGCGATCCCGAGCGTCATCCCGCGCTGACGTTACGCGACCGCGGCTGCGAATTCGGCGAAGGGGTCGCCGGGAAGGCGGTGATGGAGCCGCCACGTGATCGCGATCGGCCTTTCGCCTTGGTGTGAGACGTAGGTCGCAGCGCCGAGGCGCCAGAACGCTCGGTCCGCGGTGCTGAGCCGGGCGAAGAGCACGACGTTCGTGCCGGCTTGAGACTGGCTGATGTAGCGGCGGCCGGTGTCGCTGTCGAGTGCGGTTGCCGACTGACTCTCCCAGTGGATCAGCTCCGGGCTGTTTGCGTAGTCGCGATATCGAGTCGTCGGCGAGGACGAGCCCGCGGACTTGTCGAGCGTGAACGCGAACAGATCGCTCTTGCTGTTCTCGTCCCACCACACGCCTGACTGCCACGTGATCGGCTTGACGCCGCCGCCGGTGTCGAACGCCGCGAGGATCTCCGTCCGCGTGTAACGAGCGTGAACGGCAAGCGGAACGCTCGGGATGCCCAGCGGCGCGTGGAGGTGGTCAACGCGCTCCGGAAGGATGTCGAGAAGCTCGAGCAGTTCGGCCCGAACTTGGGGTTGGCTCCAAAGTTCGGCGATGCCGTTGGCGAATGAGGCCGAGGTCTTCGGAGTTGTGAGGGAGCCGATGAGCATGCGCGCGAAACGTCGCTCGCGATCGGTGAGCGCGCTTGGATCGGGCGCCGCGTCTCGCTCGACGAGCGACCTGTAGGCGTCGAGCCGCTCGCGATCGTCGACGTGGAGGAGCCGCCCAACCGCTCGGAGAAGCGCATCTTCCTGGTGGCCCGAGGTCTCGGTCGGCAGACCAACCGCTCGGCGGAGTTCGCTCCAACTGTGGTTGCTGGCATAGATGTCTTCGAGTTCGAGGCCGGTCTCCTCGAGATACTTGGCGAGCGGGACGTCGCCGAGCGATCGAAGTTCTTCGCGCCGCGCCTTCCAGTCCGATGGGATCGCTTCACGGATGCTTCGCAAGACGATCGCGCGCGCAACGGGATCGAGTTCCATGTGACATCCCGCCGGCAGGAACGGGAAGTCATTCGCGACTTGGCGCTCGACGTCGCGCCGGCTGCCTCCGAGCAGCGCGCGAAGGCGTCGATCGAACCGGAATTCGCGGCGATGGTTGCCAACGAAGTCGAGCACCGTGCAGAGCGCCTTTCCGCGGGAGCGTCTCAAGCCGCGTCCGAGTTGCTGCAGAAACAGGGTCGGGCTCTCGGTTGGCCGCAGCAGCAGCAAGGTGTCGACGTTTGGGACGTCGACACCTTCATTGAACAGGTCGACAGTGAACACGACGTTTACTCGGCCGGCGTCGAGATCGCGCAGCGCGGCTGTTCGCTCTTCCATCGGACTGTCGCCCCAAACCGCGCGCGCCGGTATTCCGGCCGTGCAGAACTGCTCCGCCATGAATCGGGCGTGCGCGATCGTGACGCAGAAGCCGAGCGCCTTGATCGCATGCGGCTCACTCGTCTTGAGGCGCAGCTGTTCCACGACGCGTCGCGCCCACGCGTGGTCGGCTGTCAGCACGTTCGTGAGAGCGCTGGGGTCGTAACCGGTGCCACGCTTCCACGGCACGTGAGTCAGATCGGTTCCGTCGTGCACTCCGAAGTAGGAGAACGGCACCAGATACTGCTGGTCGATCGCGTCCCACACCCGAAGCTCGGCCGCGATCCGTCCGTCGAAATAGCGCAACACGTCGAGGCCGTCGGCGCGTTCCGGTGTGGCGGTCATGCCGAGGAGCTCTCTCGGCTCCAGATGTTCCAGGAGCATCTTGTAGGAGGGAGCGGTCGCGTGATGGAACTCGTCGACGACCACCACGTCGAAGTACGCGGGATCGACTGATTCGAGCCCGGATCGGTTGAGGCTCTGGATCGAGGCGAAGACGTGCTCGAAGCGAGACGGTCGCTTTCCGCGGACCCAGAACTCGCCAAAGCTCGCGTCCCGCAGTGCGTGGGCGAACGTTGCGCGACTCTGTTCGAGGATCTCCTCGCGGTGCGCGACGAAAAGAAGCCGGTCTCGCGGCAACCGTTCCCGTAGGCGCGCGTAGTCGACGGCGGCCATGACGGTCTTGCCCGTACCGGTCGCGGCGACGAGGAGGTTCCGGTGTCGGTCAAGGGTTCGCGCCAGCTCGACCTGCTCCAAGAGCCGTTCCTGAAAGGGGAGCAGCACGATCTCGACCGGACTGAGGAGGATCGCCTGCTCGGTCTCGGGGACGTCAGTTCGTTTCTGGAACTCGTCGCGGTCGAACGGGACGAAGTCACCGCTCGCCCAATACGACTCGAAGACGGCGCTCATTTTCGCCACAACGTCGGGATTACGGACTCCAGACACCCGCACGTTCCACTCGAGTCCGGTGACCATTGCCGAGTGCGTCAGGTTGGACGACCCGATGTACGCCGTGGAGTACCCGCTCCTTCGATGAAAGAGCCAGGCCTTCGCGTGCAGCCGCGTGGAAGCGGTGTCGTACGAGACTCTGATCTCGGCTCCGAGACGCGCCAACTCGTCGAGCGCGCGCAGCTCGGTGCTGTTCGTGTACGTCGTTGTGACGAGCCGGAGTGTCTTGCCTTCCCGGCAATGACGTCGGAGTGCATCGAGCATTGGATTGATTCCGCTCAACCGAACGAAGGCCATCACGACGTCGATGGAGTCAGACGAGTGGACCTCCGCGCGCAGCTCGTGACCGACGGCCGGTTCCCCACGCGAGTTCGTCAAGAGCGTGGTGTCGAGCAGCGGAGTCAACGGTGCTTCGAGCACCTCAGGCGTTCCGTCAGGCCGACGCCGCAAGACCGCGGACAGCACGCGCGGGATCGAGCGGCACGTCGACGTCCGGCTCGACTGCGTCACTCTGCTCGGACAGCAGCTCGATCAGCTTCTCGACGATGCCGCGCCGGCCTGGGCGCGGCCCTGCTCCGGCAGCGCCTCGATGGCCCGAGTCACGATCGCGGCGAGGTGGCGGGACAAACGATCTGCCGCCTCGGCATCGGCGAGCTTGCGCAGCTCGGGCGCGACCGCCGCCGCGACGAGGCCGGCCAACCGCTTGTCGAGCGCGCCAGTGAGCAGTGCTTCGTAGAGCCCTGGCTCGAGTTCCTGGTCCGCCACCGGGCAAGAGTCTGGCCCAGACTGTCTGCGAACGAAGGATCCCCTACGGGAGTGCCATGACCGAACTCGGCGAGCTGCAGCGCCAGATGGAAGCGACCTACGGGGCGAGAGACCGCGTGCGCGGCATCCCGGCAACGGTCGCATGGCTCGCCGAGGAAGTCGGCGAGCTTGCCAAGGCCGTGCGCAAGGGCGGCCGCGACGAACAACTTCACGAACTCGGCGACACGCTCGCCTGGCTTGCATCACTCGCCAACCAGCTCGGTCTGTCCCTCGACGACGCGGTCGCTCGGTACGAGTCTGGTTGTCCTCGATGCGGCGGCACGCCCTGCGTCTGCGAGGGGTGAACGGCGCCGTTTGATCGCGCGCCCGTAACTCGAGAACATGCCGATCATGGCGACCGAAGAGATCACGGTGCAACTGAAGCGGTCCGAGCTGGCGCTTCTGCTTGAGTCGCTCGACAGTCACGAGCACTGGCAGCTCGGCGACGTGCTCCCGCGCAAGGACGGCCTCGTCTTCATTCCAGGTGACATGGAGCCCGACGTTCTTTGGGAGGGCGACGAGCCGACGGAGGAGCAGCGCGCAGCGATCGACGAAGTGCTCCGGTGCCGACGACTGGCCGATCGCCTCCGGGTGTTGCTCGACGACGGCGAGACCGCGGCGGGGTGATGCGTGTGGCGGCCGGCGCGTTCGGCATTGCTTCGACAGCAACCGAATCATCAACCAGAACAAGTGACCAACCACCCCGCCCAACCACCCCGCCCAACCACCCCGCCCAACCACCCCGCCCAACCACCACCACCCACCAATCCCAACACCCCAAGAACCAACCCCCTGAGGGTCCCCCTCCTGACCGGTCACCTCGATTAGGAGGTAACCATGTCAGTGATGGAGGAGCAGAGGCCGCGGTCTCGGCGTTCGTTCACCGACGAGTTCAAGCGTGATGCCGTGGCGTTGGTGATCGACGAGGACCGCACGGTCGTCGACGTGGCTCGCAGTCTCGGTGTCGGTGAGGGCACGTTGGGGAACTGGGTGCGCCAAGCGCGGATCGATCGGGGTGAACGAGCCGGACTCACGACGTCGGAGCGGGCCGAGTTGGCCGAGCTGCGCAGGGAGAACGCTCGGTTGCGGATGGAACGAGATCTGCTCAAACGAGCGACGGCCTTCTGGGTGAAGGAGTCGGGACAGTGACCCGCTATCGGTGGGTCGCGGCCCGGAAGGCCGAGGGGTTCCCGATCACGATGGCATGCAAGATCGCCGACGTGTCTCGTCAGGCGTTCCACGACTGGCGGGCCCGAATTGCGGCGGGACCGACCGCACGGGAGCTCGCCGAGGCCGAGTTGGTCGGGTTGATGCGTGCGATCCACGCCGAGTCCGACGCCACCTATGGCGAGCCGCGCATGACCGAAGAACTCGCCCTGCGGGGACGACCGGTGAACCACAAGCGGGTCCGGCGCCTGATGCGCGTGCATGGCATCGTCGGGGTGTTCAGGCCGGCGAAGGTGCGGACCACGATCCCCGTGGAGGAGTGCCCGCCGTTGCCGGATCTCGTGGGTCGACGGTTCGCGCCGGCCGCGCCGGATGTCGTGTGGTGCGGCGACATCACCTACGTGAAGACCGGTGAAGGATGGTTGTACGTCGCGTCGGTCCTCGATCTCGGTTCGCGTCGCCTGCTCGGCTACTCGATGGCCGACCACATGCGCACCGAGCTCGTCGCGGACGCGCTCGACATGGCCGCCGCCGCTCGTGGCGGCCACACCGCCGGGATCGTCTTCCACGGCGACCGTGGCAGCCAATACATGTCGGGTGACTACCGCCAGCTGATCGGCGATCTCGACATGGTCCAGTCGGTCGGACGCACCGGCGTGTGCTGGGACAACGCGGTCGCCGAATCGTTCTGGTCATCGCTGAAACGTGAAGTCGTGCACCGCTACCGGTTCGCGACTCGCGCGGAGGCACGTCGTGAGATCTTCGCGTGGATCAACCGTTACAACCACCGGCGGCTGCACTCGAGCCTCGGCTACCTGCCACCCGTCGCGTGGGAACAGCTGTACCGTCACACCCAGGCCGACCTGGCCGCGTAACCAACGTGACCGGTCAACGGGGGGAGGCCCACCCAACCCACCAACCGAAAACACCCAACACCCCGACCCCAACCCAACCGAGACCCACAACTCCAACCCGTCACCAACCCACGAAATCAGCAGAGACACACTTGCAAGTTCCGCAGAGCGGAACTCGCGGCGCGCATCCGGGAGTAGTTCCGGGAGTAGTCCACCGCGTCTGGTGACGTGCGAAAGCGCGTAACACGCCGGCGAAGCGGCGACAGGCAACGTCGGGCGATGAACGTCGTCAACGCGGTCATTCCATCGCCGCGAACGATTCTCTGCGTGCGCGACAACGACAACTGCTGGATGCTCCTGAGCGATCGCGACGAGCGAAGCAAGTGGTCGGGAGTAGTTCCGGGAGTAATCGCGGGAGTAGTTCCGGGAGTAGTCGGGCGCACGATTCGCATCTCGAACCAGACGAAGGGATGCGAACCATGACCCCGAACCGAATCGGCGAACGCGACGACATCGACCGGCGGCTGCTTCGGCCCGACGAGCTGGCGTCGCTCCTCGGGATTCCGCTCGCCACGATCTACCGGTGGCGCAGCCGGGGCGATGGGTCTCCAGGCATCCGGGTCGGGCGGCACGTCCGCTACCGGCTCGAGGACGTCGACCGCTGGCTCGACGAGCAGCGCGATCGCCACTCCCGGGCTTGACGGCTCGGTCGTATCGTCGAGGCACTCATGGCCCACATCGAGAAGCGCAACCGGGGCGGCCGGACCTAGTGGCGCGCTCGGTACCGCGCGCCCGACGGCTCGGAGCGGTCGCGCAGCTTCGCCAAGAAGAGCGACGCCGAGCAGTGGCTCGACGCCGTTCGCGGTGATCTCGCGCACGGCACGTACGTCGACCCTGCCGGCGGCAAGAAGCGTTTCGGTGAGTACGCGCGCGAGTGGCAGGCGACACGTGTGCACCGGCCGTCGACCGAGGTGCAGGTCGAGTCGCACTTGCGCCTCCACGTGCTGCCGCGCTTCGAGGACCGTCCCTCGGATCGATCCGGCGGTCGGAGATCCAGGCGTTCGTGAAGGAGCTCTCGACGAAGATGCAGCCGTCGACCGTCGAGGTCGTGTACCGGCACCTCGCGTCGATCTTCAAGAGCGCTGTCGCCGATCGGATCATCGCGGTGAGCCCGTGTGATCGCATCTCGCTGCCGAAGATCGAGCGCAAGCGCGTCGTGCCGCTCGAGACCGAGGCCGTGCTGGCGATCGCCGATGCGCTCCCTGAGCGATACGGAGCGCTCGTTGTCCTCGCCGCCGGCACCGGGCTCAGACAAGGCGAGGCGTTCGGGCTCACCGTCCCGAACGTCGACTTCCTGCGCCGACGGCTCGACGTCGTGCAGCAGCTCCTGCTGATCCAGAACCGCCCGCCGGTTCTCGCGCCGCCCAAGACCGACGCGAGCGTCAGATCGATCCCGCTCCCGCAGTCAGCCGCCGACGCGCTCGCCCGTCACCTCGAGCGGTTCCCACCGAACGACAACCAGCTCGTGTTCACAAATGAGCGCGGCGAGCCGATCAGCCGGACCCGCTTCTCCGATCCCTGGCGCAAGGCCGTCAAGGCGTCGCACGCGCCGCCAGGCACCGGCGTCCACTCGCTCCGCCACTACCACGCGAGCCCGCTCATCCGGCACGGCGAATCGGTGAAGGTCGTCCAGGCCCGCCTCGGTCACGCCAGCGCCGCCGAGACCCTCGACACGTACAGCAACCTCTGGCCGGACAGTGAAGACCAGACCCGCGAAGCGGTCGATGCGGTGCTCAACATCTCGCGGCCCAACCGCGGCCCACGGTCGGTCCTGACCCACGTTTCCGCAGGTCAGGACCGGTGGGGCAGCGAGTCAGCCTGTACGCCGGATTCTGTACGGACCGAGGTCCGTGGTGGCCATCCATCTGGGCCGCCGGTCTCCCGACGGCTCGAGCGGCCTACCCGGGATCGACGGACGGGCCGTCCTCACCCTGCTTGGCCTTGCTCCCGGTGGGGCTTGCCGAGCCACCCGGGTCACCCCGGGCGCTGGTGCGCTCTTACCGCACCGTTTCACCCTTACCTGTACGCCGGGCGAACCCGGCGCCATCGGCGGTCTGCTCTCTGTTGCGCTGTCCTGCGGGTCACCCCGACTGGGCGTTACCCAGCACCGTGCCCTGCGGAGTCCGGACGTTCCTCGGAACCGGTCATGCCGGTCCGCGGCCACCCGGCCGACTCGCTACCGCCCACCAGCCTACGACGCGTTGCGCCGCGCGCGGGCCGCCGATCGCGACCCGAGGAACCCGCCGAGCATGCCGAGCGCCGCTGCGATCACCAGGTGACCGAAGAGCTGGCCCGGTCGGAGCGCCGGGCGGTGGCCGCTGAACAGCCCGCGGTTCTCGTCGCGTACCGCCCAGATGGCGATCCGGACCGGGATCCAGATGACGAACGCGCCGACGCCGGCGAGCGCGCCGTTGGTGAGGAAGGCGTCGGGCGCCATGCGCCCGGCCTGCCAACCGCCGAGCGCGTAGCCGACCAGGATCGTGACGAACAGCGGGTAGATCCACCCGCTGTCGTTGAACGAGTCGATGTTGCGGTCGAGGATCGCCTCGATCACGCTGGCCCCGGCCAGCACGCACAGGCCGAGCAACGCGCCGCGCCGCACCGCCGGCCAGTGGACCAGCGGGCCCTCGTCGACGGGCGTTTCGGGGGAGTTCACGCTCACGATCTTGCCTCGTCGGCCGCTTCTTCGTGGAACAGCTCGTCGACCGGCACGACCAGGCCGTCCCGCGCCAATGGCTTCAGGTACGACCGCTGCTGCACGAGGATCCACGCCGCGAGCACGAGGTAGACCGCTCCTACGCCGAGGCGTTCGAGCTCGCGCAGGTCATCGGGCAGCACGCCGCCCAACACGAACTGCGAAACGAACAGACCGAAGAGCAGCCACGCCTCGCGCACGCTCATGCTGCGGTTGGCGAGCACCGCGATCGCGAACACGGATTGCGCGGCGGTGAGGAACAGCTCCTCGCGCTGGAGGGAATCGAGCGGGAGCCCGGAGAGGTGACCCGCCGACACCGCGAACACGATCGGGAGCGAGCCGACGAGCAACGTCCACTGGTTCACCTTCGACGACAGCAGTGTGCCGAGTCCCGCGCTCGTGTTCAACCGCCACGCGAACAGCGCCGCGACGAGCAGCTCGGGAGCCTCCGACGCGAGCGGCGCCACCCACTGCACGAGGAGGAAGGTGCTGATGCCCGCTTGCTCGCCGAGGTGCACGAGCGACTCGGCAAAGGGCTCCGCGCACAGGAAGATGACCGCGGCCGCGTACGCGAGCAGGATGCCGACGACGACGCGCCGCCGCGTCGCGGGCAGCGCGCCGATCAGACGCGCGGGGCCGACGAGATGCGGTTCCTCCGACGGCGCCCGACTGATGCGAATCACGAACATCACGAAGATGCCGATGAGGATCACCGAGTCGACGATGGTGAGCGTCCGCTTCAGCGGGAGCGTGAGTGAGTAGAGCGTTGCCAGCGCGAGGAACGTGATCTCGATCGCGTGCGGTCGTTCGAGATGTACGTCGGTGTCGAGCTCGCCTTGGTACCCCTGCTTGCGGGCGATGCTCGTCATGCGCCACGCCGCGAGCAGGACGACGAGCGGCCAGCCGATGCCGATGAGCAGCCGGTTCCCGCCGGTCATGTTGGCGAGCGCGAGCGGCGCGAACTTCTCCGGATCCTCGCCTGCCTTCGCCGCGAACGTGAAGTCGACCGCGTACTCGGGGAGCACCGCGATCAGCGCGAGGACCGTCAGCGCGAGGCCCTGGGACACGTCGAGCTGCAGCGCCTCCGCCGCCCAGGCCAGGAGGAAGGCCGATCCGAGGATGGCGAACCCGAAGACAACCGGAGCGGTCACCTCGCCCAGGCCGGCGCCGGTGGTGCGGGCCAGGGCACCCGGGAGGGTGAGTACGCAGGCTGCCGCCAAGGCCAGCACCTGGCCTCGGGGGCCGCGGAGGGCGGTCGGGGTGCTCTCCGGGACCGTCGGCGTCACCCGCCCCATCCTACGGGAGGCCGGTTTCGGGCCTCGGCGAGGCTTGCGGGCCGCCTGAACCACTGTGACGAAAACGGAGAATGAACTCTCAGGAACGAGGGAAGAACAGCCGAAGCTGAGGGTGTTGGATGAGGCCTACCGGTCTCTCCCCGGCCCGGAACAACGAAGGCACGAATCGCATGACGAACCACTGGCGCCAGTACGCACGATGTCTGGGAGCCGACCCTGAGCTCTTCTACCCGCCGCCCGAGTCGGACGACGGTGGCGAGGAGGCGAAGGAGATCTGCGCGGTCTGCCCCGTCCGTGAGCCGTGCCTCGAGCACGCCATCACCGCCCGCGAGAAGCAGGGCGTGTGGGGTGGTCTCGACGAGCGCGAGCGGCGGCGGCTGGTGCGCCAGCGGCGCCGGAGCGCCTAGCCGGCCCTCCTGGTGCGGGCTCGTCCCGTATCGCCGCCGGTAGCATCCGGCGGATGAATGCAGCGCTGTGGCCCGAGGTGCTCGGTCGCCTGCTCCGGCGCGACGACCTCCCCGACGACCTCGTCGAACAGGCGATGTCGGAGATCCTGTCGGGCGATGCCACCGACGCGCAGATCGCCGCATTCGCGGTCGCGCTCCGGGCCAAGGGGGAGACCGCAGCCGAGCTGGCCGCGCTCGTACGGACCATGCTCGGGTTCGCCGAGCACGTCGACCTCACCGACCTCGGGGTGCCGCTCGTCGACACCTGTGGCACCGGCGGCGACGGCGCCGGCACCGTCAACGTGTCGACCATGGCCGCCATCGTCACCGCCGCCTCCGGGGCGCGGGTCGCGAAGCACGGCGGTCGGGCGGCGTCCTCGAAGTGCGGGTCCGTGGACGTGCTCGAGTCGCTCGGCGTGGTCATCGACCTCGGCCCCGACGGCGTGAGCCGCTGTGTGCGCGAGGTCGGCATCGGCTTCTGCTTCGCCCAGCGCTTCCATCCGGCGATGCGCTTCGCCGCGCCGGTGCGCCGCGAGCTGGGCACGCCGACCACCTTCAACTTCCTCGGCCCCCTCGCCAACCCGGCGGGCGCAACCCGCCGCACCGTCGGCGTCTCCGATCCGGTGATGGCCGAGCGGGTGATCCGCACGTTGGGCACCCTCGGTGTCGAGCGTGCGCTCGTCTTCTTCGGACACGACGGGCTCGACGAGCTCACCGTCACCACGACGTCGACCGTCTACGAGCTCGAGCACGGCGAGGTGCGCATCTACGACATCGATCCCCTCGACGTCGGCATCCCGCGGGCCGACCTCGGCGCCCTCGCCGGCGGCGACGCGGCGGGCAACGCCCAGGCCGTCCACCAGGTGTTCGCGGGGGCGAAGGGGCCGATCCGCGACATCGTCCGGCTCAACGCCGCCGCCGCCCTGCTCGCGGCCGACGTGGTGCCCGACCTCGCCACCGGCGTCGACCTCGCCGCCGAGCTCATCGACGACGGCCGGGCCGCCGCCACCCTCGAGGCCTTCGTCCGGGTCAGCGTGGCGGCGCGCGAGAGCGGGATCGGCTGATGGCCCGCGCCCTCGAGTGCCCCGCCTGCGGAGCCCGTCACCGGCTCGACGACGTCCCCGACGCGCCGACCTTTCGCTGCGACCACTGTGGTCAGGTGTTGAAGGTGCCCTCGCCGGCGAGCACCGGCGGACCCCCTCCGCCCCCGCGTCGGAGCAACGGCGGTCCGGCAACCGTCGCGCCGCCCCCTCGGCGCCGCGACCCGAACGCGCCGGACGTCACCACTGCCGACCCGGCGACGCGCGCCGCACCGGTCACCACCGCCGCGGCGGTGTCGGCGACGGTCTCCGCGGCCGGGCCGGCCGAGGACGCCACCGACGACCGGCGCCGTGGGCGCGCGCCCGGGACGTCCGCGCCGGCACCGAAGAGCAAGCGCGTCTCGTGGTACTGGAGACTCCTTGCGTGGGTCGTGGCCGTCCCGCTCGGTTTCGTGATCACCGCGTGGCCTGCGTACGAGCTCGGCTTCATCAAGAAGGACGACGTGCTCGACATCTTCGTCGGCACGGGGAGCGGCCGGTACGTGCGCCTGGCGATCGCGACCGCGGTGTGGGCGTTGGTCACCGCGCTGCTCGTGCAGCTGTTCGTCGAGGGCGGGCGCGCGTGGGCCGCCCGTCGACGTTCCCGGGCGGCGGTGCCGGCGTGACCACGCGGTTCCGGTGCTCCGCCTGCGGCAACCTCACCCGGTTCGACGTCGTCGCCTCCCGCCGGACCCGCGCCTTCCACCACTTCAGCGTCGGTGGCGAGCTCACGGTGGAGGACGAGGAGGTCCTCGAGGAGACGCTCGAGGCCGTCACCTGCCGTTGGTGCGGCGCGTCGGGCGCCAGCATCGAGCAGCTCTCGATCGAGGTCTGAGGAGCCGGCCGGGTGCACCGGCTCGGCTGTTGTGGTTCCGCCGGCGAGATGCTCAGCCGGTGAAGCGCGGCGCGAGCACGAGCGCGGCGATGACCTCGACCGCGCCGATGTCGCAGCCGTCGCCCTGCGGACGGGTGACGTCGCGCTCGTCGGTCGTGATCCCGGCCGCGGAGCCGGCCTGGCAGGCGTCGAGGGGCACCGCGTCGAGCAGCGGACTCCCCGGCTGGGGCACCTGGGTCGGCGCGAAGCCGCCGTTCGCCCCCAGCGCGCTGAGGCCCGGGTCGCCGGCGCTCTGGCGGTCGCCGGTGCCGATGAACTCGCAGGTGCCGTCGTCGGAGTAGTTGTTTCCCTGGCTGTCGACGCTCGCCGGGTCGACCGAGCAGTTCGTCTCCCCGCCGAGCGGGAGGGCCACGACCGAAGCGAACGACGTGAGCGCGTCGCCGGCCGCCGTGCCCTGCGTCTCGGAGCTGAGGACCAACTGGGCGTCGCCGGGGCTGATCGCCGACGCCTGGCCGCCGGTGTGGCCGCTCGCGCCCGTGACCTCCTGGCCGCACGACGGTGCACTGCCCTCACCGAAGCCGTTCTGCACGACGGTGGCGTACGTGAGCGTCAGCTCGCTGCCCCCGCCTTCCAACCCACCGGCGGAGCGCGCGGTGTTGCCGCTCAGCGTGGAGTTGACGATCGAGGTGGTGGAGACACCGGCCCAGATCCCACCGCCGAACCCACCGGAGAGGTTGTTGGCGATCGTCGAGTTCGTGATCGTGAGGGAGTCGCCCTCGTAGTCGAGGCCGCCACCGTCGCTGCAGTTGACGTTGCCGACGATCGCGACGTGGTCGAGGGCGAGCGTGCCGCTCGAGTCGTAGAACAACCCGCCACCGAACCCGCCCTGGTTGTTGCTCCCGCCGGTGATCGTGACGTGCTGGACGATGCCGTTGCCGCCCGAGCCGTTGACGTGCAACACGCGGTCGCCCGCACAGGTCTGGGTGATGGTGTGGCCCTGGCCGTCGAGCGTGAACGGGTCGGTGCCGGTGCGCACCGCCTCGCCGCCGCCGGCACACGTGAGGGTGATGTCGGCGTCGAGGGTGATCGTGGTGTCGGTGTCCCACGCGGTGCGGAACGATGCCTCGTCGGCGACGGTGGCCGCGCCGGCAGGCGCGGCCTGGACCGCGGCGAGCGCCAGCGTGCCGGCGACGCCACCGGCACCGAGGACGAGGGTGGCGCCGAACGCCGCGACGGCGCGACCGGCGCGCGAAGAAAGGGTCGACATGAGGTTCCTGCTCCTGCTGCGAGAACTGCGGGAGCGTAGCGGGGTCGGGAAGCAAAGCCGCGGATCCCCGTCACCTCGGGAGGCCCACCGAGTGAATGAGTGTCACACCCCCATGGCACGCTGCCCGCATGCTGACCATCGATTGTGACGAGTGCGTGATGCGGAACACCGGCGCCTGCGACGACTGCGTGGTGTCCTTTGTGGTGGGTCGCGAACCTGGGGAGGCGCTCGTGATCGACGTGGAGGAGGAGCGGGCCGTGCGCATGCTGGCACGCGCGGGACTGGTGCCGCGGCTGCGTCACGTCGCGGGGTAGCGTCCTCGGCGCCGGGCCGGACGGTCCGCGGTAGGGACGAGTCCCGACGAGGAGGCGCACATGTATCTGGGCAGCGACGCCGCGAACTTCGCGGTCTTGCTCGCACGGGTGTGGGTCGGGATCATGATCTTCGCCCACGGCTGGCGGCACGTGAAGTCGATCCAGTCCGGGCCCGGGATGGCGAACTGGTTCGAGAGCCTCGGCTTGAAGCCCGGCCCGCTGCACGCGTGGACCGTCACCCTCACCGAGGTGACGATCCCGTTCTTGCTCGTGCTCGGGTTCCTCACCCCGCTCGCGTACGGCGGGGTGTGCGCGCTGATGATCGTGGCCTGGCTCACCAACCACCTGAAGAACGGTTTCTTCCTGAGCAGCGCGAAGGAGGGGTACGAGTACGTCGCGACCGTGGCCGTCCTCTCGATCACCCTCGGGACGGTGGGTCCGGGCAAGTGGTCGCTCGACCACGCCTTCGACTTCGTGTTCCCGTTCGACCCCGGGAAGGCGCTGCTCATCACCGCCATCGTCGGCATCGGTGGCGCGGCCGTGTTCCTCGCCGCGTTCTGGCGCCCGCCGAAGAAGGACCAACCCGCCGCCTGACCGCGGCGCACGCGGATCGTCGGACCGGACGAGGAGAGGCGCCGCAGATGGGTCGGGTCGCCCTGGACCACGTGTCGAAGCGGTTCGACGACGTCGCCGCCGTCGACGACCTCTCCCTGGACGTGGCCGACGAGGAGTTCCTGGTGCTGCTCGGCCCGTCGGGCTGCGGCAAGTCGACCGCGTTGCGCATGATCGCCGGCCTCGAGGAGCCGACCGCGGGGTCGATCACCATCGGCGACCGCGTGGTCAACGACGTCGAGGCGAAGGACCGCGACGTGGCGATGGTCTTCCAGAGCTACGCGCTCTACCCGCACATGACGGTGCGGCGGAACATCGAGTTCCCGTTGCGGTCGCGCAAGGTGCCGGCGGCCGAGCGCACGCGACTGGTGCAGGAGGCGGCTGAGAGCCTTTCGCTCGAAGCGCTGCTCGAACGGAAGCCGGCGCAGCTCTCCGGCGGTCAGCGCCAGCGGGTGGCGTTGGCGCGGGCGATCGTGCGCCGGCCCCAGGCCTTCCTCATGGACGAGCCGCTGTCGAACCTCGACGCCAAGCTGCGGGTGCAGACCCGCGCGGAGCTGGTGGAGCTGCAGCGGCGGCTTGCGGCGACGATCGTCTACGTCACCCACGACCAGGTCGAAGCCATGACGATGGGGCACCGCATCGCGGTGCTCGACGCCGGCGTGCTGCAACAGGTCGGCGCGCCGCAGGACGTCTACGCGAAGCCGGCGAACCTGTTCGTCGCCCGCTTCATCGGGAGCCCGCCGATGAACACCGTGACCGGCCGCCTCGACCGCGCCGGCGAGACGCTGGTGGCGCAGCTCCCGGGCGGCACCGTACCCCTCGACCCCGCGGTCGCGCGGGCGGTCGGGGGGAGTGGCCCCGACGAGGTCGTGGTCGGCGTGCGGCCCGAGGACCTCCGGTTCGCCGCCGCAGAGGGGATCCCGGCCACGGTGAGCGTGGTCGAGTCGCTCGGTCACGAGCGGCACGTGGTGTGCCGCCTCGTCGACCAGCAGCTGATGATCGTGCGACAGGACGCGCACGAGGCCGCGCCGAAGGAGGACAGCACCACGTACTTGGTCGCCGACGCCGGCGCGCTCCACGTGTTCGACCCGGCATCGGGCGCCCGGATCGGGAACTGACGCGGTGGCCACCACCGAGCTGCCGACGGGGACGCCGTCGCCGACACTCGCGCCGTCGCGCTCGGTGTCGCCCGCGCGTCGACGGCTGCGTCGCCGGGAGTGGGGCCTCGCGTACCTGCTGCTCATCCCGTCGCTCGTCGTGTTCGGCGTGTTCGTGTTCTGGCCGCTGGTGCACAACGTGTACCTGGGCTTCTTCCGCAACCCGCCGTTCCCCGGACTGCCCAAGCACTACGTCGGCTTCGACCAGTACCGCGAGGTGCTCGGGTCCCAGACCTTCTTCGACAGTGTGAAGACGACCTTCCTGTTCGCGACCCTCACCGTGCCGGTGGGCATCGCCCTCGGCCTCGGGCTGGCCGTGCTCGCGCACCAACAGCTCAAGGGGATCGGGATCTACCGCACCTTGTTCTCGTCGACGGTGGCGACATCGGTCGCGGTGGCGGCGGTGGTCTTCGGGACGCTGATGAACCCGTCGGTCGGGCTGCTGCCGTGGCTGGGTCTCACGACCAACCCGACCATCCTCCAGAACCCCGACTGGGCGCTCATCGCGGTCGTGGTCGTGACCGTGTGGCAGACGCTCGGGCTCACGTTCATCCTGATGGCGTCCGGGCTCCAGAGCGTGCCCGACGAACTGTTCGAGGCGGCCAAGGTCGACGGCGCCGGCGCGTGGTCGCGGTTCTGGCACGTCACCCTGCCGATGATGTCGCCCACCATCTTCTTCGCGGTGGTGATCGGCACCATCTTCGCCTTCCAGTCGTTCGGCCAGATCGACATCCTCACCCAGGGCGGCCCGCTGAAGAAGACCAACGTGCTCACCTATTACATCTACGACACGTTGCAGCGGCAGAGCGACCCGGGCAAGGCAGCGGTGCTCGCGGTCGCGTTGTTCTTCCTCACGCTGATCCTCGCCCTCCTGCAGATCCGGCTGCTCGAGCGGAGGGTGTCGTATGAGCGTTGAGGTCGACGCCCGCGCGCTGCACCGCCGTCGCCTCTGGGGCAAGGTCGGCCGCTACGCGCTGCTCACCGTGCTCGCGGTGATCGTGGTCTTCCCGATCTACATCACGATCGTGAACTCGCTGCTCCCCGCGGTCGACATCACCACGCAGCCGCCCAAGTTCTTCCCGACCGATCCGCAATGGAGCAGCTACTCCGACGCGTGGAACGCCGGGCACATGGGGACGTACCTGAAGAACAGCTTCATCGTGACGTTCATCATCACGGTGGGGCAGGTGCTCACCGCCATCCTCGCCGGGTACGCGTTCGCGCTCCTCGAGTTCCCGCTGAAGCGGACGCTGTTCGTCGTGTTCCTCGCCACCCTGATGGTGCCGTTCGAGGTCACGATCGTCACCAACGTCGCCACCATCAGCGATCTGGGTTGGTACAACACCTACGCCGGTCTGGCGGTGCCGTTCCTCGCCACCGGCTTCGGCGCCTTCCTCATGCGCCAGGCGTTCCTCACGCTGCCGAACGACCTGCGCGATGCCGCCGCCCTCGACGGCTACGGGCGCTGGCGGTTCCTCTGGCGCGTGGCGGTGCCGCTGGCGCGCCCGGCGGTCGCTGCGCTCACGGTGTTCGCGTTCCTCGCCGCCTGGAACCAGTACCTCTGGCCGCTCCTCATCACCAAGGACGACAAGCTGCGCACGGTGCAGATCGGTCTCAAGCAGCTGCAACAGGTGAGCATCGACCAGGTCAACATCACCTTCGCGGGCGCGATCATCGCGGTGGTCCCGCTCGTGATCCTGCTCCTGTTCTTCCAGAGGCAACTGGTGCGCGGCCTCACCGCCGGCGCGGTGAAGGGGTGAGCGCCACGCGGTCCTGGAAGCGCTGGACAGTCACCATGGTGGTGGCGCTGGTGGTGAGCACGGGGCCGTTGATGGTGTTCAAACCAGCACGCCACCGCGCCCAACCAAAACAAGGGGCGTAGGCCCGAGAGGTCGGGCCTGTCCCCTTCCCTGTCCCCTCCACGGCCTCACGCCCCCCGCCCGCACGTCCCCGGGACGGGTCCGCAACGCAGACGGGTCGGACGACCCAAAGCCGCGGACCGTCCGTTCAGTCAGTCGGGACCGCACGTAGGATCGCCGTGCTGCGCCCGTCGATTGGCCCTCCAGGGCAGAGCGGGAGAGGGAAGGCCGCCTGTGTCGCAAACTGACCGTGCTCTCGAGCAGGACTCAGGCCGCCGCGGTATGGATCGGCGCACAATGATCAGGGCTGCGGCGGCTGCCGGTGTCGGCGCTTGGGCCGCGCCGATGATCATCGACTCGCTCGCGAGCCCTGCAGCAGCTTTGACCGCTGGTCCGTGCAACTACTACGTCATTCGCTTCTCTAGGAACGGCGCATCCGGCAACTGCGTTGGCGGAGTTGCCCCGACGACGACCCCGGTTGGATGCGCGTCCACGCCGAGCAACACCGTCGCCGTCGGCGTGTGCACCAGCTACCCCCGCGTGACCTCAGCCACGACGCCCGTCAACCTGACGATCTCCTGCACAGGCGGTGCGGACGAAGCCGGGACCGTGACCATCAACAGCCCGGCGGGCTGCCAGTTCCAAGCTGCCTCAACCCCTTCGGCAAGCTGCCCCACGACGCCGACACTCAGCGCAGCGGGCGGGACGACGCTCGTGTTTAACGAGAGCGGCGTTGGCCAGAGCGCCCCATGGTTCGTCGCCGTTGCGATCGCCTGTTGATCTAGCGCGCTCGAGCGGCCACGGCGGCCATCGACGACTACAACGCACGCGTCGGGGGCTGACACCGCGCCGGCCGGCGCATCGGCCATGCTGGGCTCCGCATCCGGGGATCGACAGGGGAGTGCACATGCGTGCGTGGCAGCGCTGGGCGGGATCGGGGCTGGCCGCGGTCGTGCTGGCCACCGGGCTGTCGACGGTCGCGGCGTCGGGCGCGGGGGCGGCGAACAGCACCAGCTGCCCGCTGAACGCGCTGAAGAAGGCGAGCAAGCCGGTCGAGATCACCATGTGGCACTCGATGGCGCGCGCCAACGGTGAGACGCTGCAGAAGCTCACTGATGCGTTCAACTCGTCGCAGAGCGATGTGAAGGTCAAGCTCGTCAACCAGATCGACTACGTGCAGACCTTCAACAAGTACAAGGCCGGCCTTGCAAGCGGTGACCTGCCCGACATCGTGCAGCTGCAGGAGTCCGACCAGCAGCAGATGATCGACACGCAGACCGTGGTGCCGGCGAGTGTCTGCGCCAAGGCCGACCACTACAGCTTCTCCGACTACCTGCCCCGCGTGATCAGCTACTTCACCGTGGAGGGCACGCAGTACGCGATGCCGTTCAACACGTCGGGTCCGGTCCTCTACTACAACAAGAAGGCGTTCACTGCCGCCGGCCTCGACCCGGAGAGCCCGCCGAAGACGCTCGACGACGTGCGGGCGGCGGCCGAGAAGCTCAAGGCGAACGGGGTGTCGGCGCCGCTCGGGCTCAAGACCGAGCCCGGGTACTTCGAGCACTGGCGGGGGCTCGCGAACAAGACCTACGTGAACAACAGCAACGGGCGGAAGGCCCGCGCCACCAAGACCGTCTACGACGACGCCACCGGCCGCCAGATCTTCACCTGGTTGTCGGGCATGGTGGAGGACGGCCTGGCCACCACCAACCCCGACCTCGGCACCGGAAGCTTCGACAATCTCATCGGCATCCGCACCACGCATGCGATGGCGATCGACACCAGCGCCGCGCTCGGCACCGTCACCTCCGTGCTCGCGGCCGGCCAGGACCAGAACATCGAGCTCGGCGTGGGTCCGATGCCCGCACCAACCGCTTCGGCCAAGGGTGCTGTGGGGGTGAGCGGCGGTGCGCTCTACATCGTGAACAAGTCCGCACCGGCGAAGCAGGCGGCCGCGTGGAAGTTCCTGAAGTTCCTCGACCAGCCCGACAGCCTCACGACGTGGGCGATCGGCACCGGCTACCTACCGATCCGCAAGGCGGCCGCCGACAGCGCGGCGATGCAGCAGTACTGGGCGCAGAACCCCGCCTACAAGGTGGCCTACGACCAGCTGGTGAGCGGTCCGACCACCGTCGCCACGTCGGGCTCGGTGATCGGCAACTACACCGGCGCGCGCGACGCGCTGCGCGACGCCGAGAACAGCATGTTCCTCGAGGGCAAGGACCCGAAGTCGGCGCTGAAGGAGGCGTCGTCGAACGCCACCTCGGCGATCGACGAGTACAACGCGAAGATCGGCGGGTAGGAGATGGAGCGGAGCCGTGCCGGGAGAGGTCGTCAGCCGCGCTCGTCGACGGGGACGTACGGGCGCTTGGTCGCGCCCGTGTAGATCTGGCGGGGCCGGCCGATCTTGGTCGCCGGGCTCTCCATCATCTCCACCCAGTGCGCGATCCACCCGGGCAGGCGGCCCATCGCGAACAGCACGGGGAACATCTGAGTGGGGAAGCCCATCGCCCTGTAGATGAGGCCGGAGTAGAAGTCGACGTTGGGGTAGAGCTTGCGCTCGACGAAGTACTCGTCCTCCAGCGCGACCTCCTCTAGCCGCAGCGCGAGGTCGAGTTGCTCGTCCATCTTGCCGAGCTCGCCGATCACGCGGTGGCAGGCGTCCTTGAGGATGCGGGCCCGCGGGTCGTAGTTCTTGTAGACACGGTGGCCGAAGCCGGAGAGCCGGAACGGGTCGTCGGGGTCCTTGGCCATGCGGACGTACTTGTCGACGTCGCTACCGTCGGCCGTGATGCGGTCGAGCATCTCGATGACGGCCTGGTTGGCGCCACCGTGCAGCGGGCCCCAGAGCGCGTTGATCCCGGCGGCGATGGAGGCGAAGAGGTTCGCCTCGCTCGAGCCCACCAGGCGCACGGTGCTCGTCGAGCAGTTCTGCTCGTGGTCGGCGTGGAGGATCAGGAGTTGCTTGAGCGTGACCACCGTGTTGTGGCTCACCTCGTAGCGCTCCGACGGCACCGCGAACATCATCGTGAGGAAGTTCTCGACCAGATCGAGCGAGTTGTCGGGATAGAGGAACGGCTGGCCGATCGACTTCTTGTACGCGTAGGCCGCGATCGTGGGCAGCTTGGCCATGAGCCGCAGGATCGAGAGCTGCACCTGGTCGTGGTCGTGCGGGTCGTTGCTGTCCTGGTAGAAGGTCGACAGCGCGCTGACCACCGACGAGAGGGTACCCATCGGGTGGGCGTCCTTCGGGAAGGCGTCGAAGAAGCGCTTGGCGTCCTCGTGCAGCAGCGTGTGCTTGCGGATGCCGAACCGGAACTCGTCGAGCTGGGTCCGGGTGGGCAGTTCGCCGTAGATGAGCAGGTACGACGTCTCGAGGAACGACGGCACGGGGACCGACACCAGCTCCTCGATGGGGATGCCGCGGTACCGCAGGATGCCGGCCTCACCGTCGATGAACGTGATCGCGGACTCGCACGAGGCGGTGTTCACGAAGCCGTTGTCGAGGGTGACCACACCGGTCTTGGCCCGCAGCTTCGAGATGTCGATGCCGCGTTCGCCTTCGGTGCCCACGACCAAGGGCAGCTCGGTCTCCTCGGCACCGATGCGCACTACTGCCGACGGTTCGCTCATTCCCGGATCCCTCCTGTTCGCGGCCAGCGTACCCCTCGCCCGGAACGCCTCCGAGCCCCGTGACTCGCCTACGGTGTCGCGGTGGCGGTGGCTGAACGCGACCTGGCGTCCCGACGTCAGCTCCTGCCGTGGACCGGCGTGGTGGCGCCGTGGCTGCTGTCCCGGATCATCTCGATCGTCGTGCTGCTCGCCGCCGTCAACGACCCGGCACGCGGCTCGCGCTTCGAGCAGGTCGCCACCCGTTGGGACGGCGCGTTCTACCTCGACATCGCCCGCAACGGCTACGGCCCGGTCGACATCCCGTTCCCGAAGTGGCCGTTCTTCCCGCTGCTCCCGGGGCTGATCCGGACGCTCAGCGAGGTCGCCGACGACAAGGCCGCCATCTTCGTGGTCAACCAACTCGTGTTCCTGGTCGCGCTGGCCGGCGTGTACCGGCTGGCAGCGCGCCGGGGTGGGCCGCGGGTCGCCGCCCTCTCGGTGTGGTCCCTCGCCCTCTTCCCGGCGTCGTTCGTGTTCTCGATGACGTACCCGTCGGCGATCTTCCTCGCCGCGTCGGTGTGGGCGTTCGTGTTCGTCGAGGAGCACCACGACCTCGCGGCCGGCCTGGTGGCGGTGGGCGCGGCGCTGGTCCGGCCCAATGGGCTCGTGCTGGCGGTGGCGCTGGTGATCGCGGTGTGGTGGTCGTGGCGACGGGCGGTGTTGGTCGCGGGCCCGTCGGTCGTGGCGGTGGTCGCCTGGTGCGTGTACTGCGCCGACCGCACCGGCGATCCCCTGGTGTTCCTCACCACCAAGTCGCGGTGGCAGGAGGTCACGTTCGTGGGTCTGTTCGAGGGCCACGTGAAGTGGTCGGTGCTGCCCCACGTCGTGCTGGCGCTGGCGGCGCTGGTGGTGCTGGTCGTCCAGCGCCGCCGCCTCCCGCTCTCGTGGCTGGTGTTCGGGGTGCTGTACCTCGTGCCGTCGCTCCAGCTGGGCATGGTCGGGGTGGGCCGCTACGCCAACGAGTGTTTCCCGCCGTTCGTCGGCGCCGGGCAGATCCTCGAGCGCTGGTCGCGCCGGACGCAGTACGCAGTGCTGGCGGCGTCGACCGTGGGCCTCGTGCTCTTCGCCTTCGTCGCCGCTCGCTACGAGCTCGTCCCCTGAGAGGAGGGGTCGGATCAGGCGCCGGCGCTGTCGTCGAGGGGAGCCTCGGCCGGTGCGCACAGCGTGCCGACGTGCGGCGTCATCAGCTCCTCGCGCCAGCGGATGCACCACGTGCGCGCGTGCGCGTGCCACGCCTCGAACCGGTCGTCCCCGTCGACGCCTTCGGACGGTCGCGCCAGGCCGCGCGCGATGTCGCGCGCCTTGGCGGCCCGGACGTGCGAGTCGGCGTCGGTGGCCCAGACCGTGCACACCTCGTAGTCGGTCATCATGACCTCGTAGAGGCCGACGAGCTGGTGGCCGTACTCGGCGAGCAGCGGTGCCCGCTCCTCGCGCACCGCGGCGAGGTACTCGAGCGCAGTGCCGGGCCGCACCTCGCTCAGCTCGTGCACGAACAGGGAGCCCCGCACGTCGTCGGCGGCGAGCGACGCCATCGTCGGGCAGCCGGGGGCGGCGGCCAGCAGGCGGTCGAACCCGCCCGATCGGTACTCGAACGCCTGCTTCCACCACGCGTTGAGGGTCACGTTGGTCGCCCGCTTGAGCCCGAGGCGGTCGACCTTGCCGTACCAGCCGTCCCAGCCGCCGGGGATCTCCCAGATGTTCACCACCTGCGGCCACCGGGCGGTGATGCCCATCGTGTACCAGGTGCCGAGGAGCTCGAAGTCGACCTTCTCGTCACCCGACTGCTGTCGGGTGTGCTCCATGTAGTCCCACTGGTGCATGCCGTTGATGTCGATGAACTCGTGCAGGAAGAGATCGCGGTCGGCGCTCGGCGTGCTCGAGGGAGTTGAGGAGGTCATGGACCGAGATCCTTCTCGAAGCAGCGGCTCATCGGCGACTCGCGGTAGTGCCCGTATGGCAACATCGCCCGGTACCCGGCTCGTTGGTACAGCGCCATGGCCTCGGGCTGGTTGGTGCCCGTCTCCAAGCGGATGCTGCCGTAGCCGAGGGCCCGGGCGCGCGCCTCGAGGTCGGCGAGCAGCGCGCTGGCGACGCCGCGGCGGCGGGCCTCCGGGGCGACGTACATGCGCTTGATCTCCGCCACCCCGTCGGCGAAGCGCCGGAACCCGCCGCAGCCGACGGCGACGCCGTCGAGGCGGGCGAGCACGAACACGCCGGCGGGCGGTGCCAGCGACTCGGGATCGGGGTGGAACGCGTCACGGCCGCCGTACCGTTCGGCAAGGTCATCGAGCAGCGCGGCGACCAGCGCCGCCGCGTCGGGGTCGTCGATGCGCCCGGCGCCGAGCTCGACCACCGTCGTGGTCAACCGCCCATGAACGCGCGCCAGTGGTCGAGGTCGCGGATGCGGAACACGTAGTTGTGTGCGCGCGTCTCGCCCATGGTCGCGTGGGGCTCGGCGGAGTACATGTGGCCGGGGTAGAGCACGGTCGAGTCGGGCACCTTCGACAGCCGTTGCGTGAGGCTCTCGTACATCGCGTCGGGGTCGGAGCCCGGCAGGTCGGTCCGGCCGCACCCGTCGAGGAACAGTGTGTCGCCGGCGACCAGCTTGTCGTCGACCACGAAGCACTGGCTCCCGGGTGTGTGGCCCGGCGTGTGCATCAGTGTGATCGGGATCTGCCCCACCGACACGACGTCGCCGCTGTCGTGGAGGGTGAGGTCGGAGTCGGACAACCCGGTGCTGCGCTTCAGCCATTCTGCTTCCGGTCGCTGCACGTGAACCGGCACCGCGCCGCCATCGAGCGCGAGCAGCTCGCGCAGGCCCTGGATCGAGTAGCCCATGATGTCGCCGCCGCAGTGGTCGGCGTGGTAGTGCGTCGCGAGCACGCCGCGCAGGCGGTGGCCGTCGGCGGCGAGGATGTCGAGCAGCTCGCCGACGCCGTAGGCAGGGTCCACCGCGATCGCGTCGCCCGTCTCACGGTCGCCCACGAGGTACACGAAGTTGACCATCTGGCGGGCGAGCAGGTCGTCACGCGCGAAGTCGTGCCCGGCGAGCAGCTGGCGGAAGTAGAGGCGGTCGCGATCAGTCGGGGTGCTCTCGGTCGTGCTCATCGGAAGTCGAATGCCACCTTGATCGCGCCGGTCTCGTGCTGCTCGGCGATGGTCGTGAACGCGTCGCGCCACTCGGGGAGGCGGAAGGTGTGCGTGAGCATCCTCGAGATGTCGACCCGGCCGCTGGTGGCAAAGTCGAGGTAGTGCTCGATCGCGTGCTTGCGCACGCCGTCGACCTCCTCCACACCGAACGCGTTCGAGCCCACGACGCTGACCTCCCGGAAGTACCACGGCGACCACTCGAAGCGGCCGGCGGCGTGCACGCCGCTCACCGCGAGGGTGCGCGCGCGGCGCCAGCACCCGGAGCGCGACCTCCAGTGTCGACGGCGAGCCGACGGTGTCGTACCCGACGTCGATCGTGCCGGGGTGGGTGAGCGGGAGCCCGGCCCACGGCGTCAGGGTCCGGGCGCCCGACCACTCCGCCAGCGCGACCACGAGGGCCTCGTCGCTCTGGTCGGCGGGGACGACGTGCGCGCCGAGCTCGCGCGCCAGCTGCTGCTGCGCGGGGTGGAGCACGACGGCGGCGACCTCGACGTCGGGATGAAGCGCGCGCAGGATGGCGATTGCCGACGTTCCGAGGGCACCGGCGCCCCACACCAGCGCCCGGCCGCCAGGCGGCGGCGGATGACGGGTGATCGAGTGCAGCGAGACCGCGAACGGGTCGGCCAGCACGGCCTGCTCGTCGGCCAGTGCGTCGGGCACCGGGATCACCTGCGTGCGGTGCGCAGGGAGGAGCTCGGCGAACCCGCCGGTGGCGTCGCTGGAGTTCCCGGTGTGGATGCCCGGCGCCAGCCCGCCCTGCGTGAAGTTCCAACACAGCTGGTAGTCGCCGGCCGCGCAGGCGGGGCACACGGGGTCGATCCCGCGGGGTGCGCACGACAGCCAGCACTGCAGGACGACGCGGTCGCCGACCGCGACGCCGTCGGCCGCGGGCCCGACCTCGACCACGTCGGCGACGACCTCGTGGCCGAGCACCTGCGGGAACGAGATGAACGCGGTCATCGAGAAGTCGGTGGCGTCGCCGCCCATGTCCATGAACACCTGCTTGGCGTCCGAGCCGCAGATGCCGGTGAGGCGCGGGCGCAGCACGACCCAGTCGGGCGCAGGGAGCACCGGGTCGGGCACGTCCTGCAGCGCCATCGGGACGTGGGCGAGCCCGGCGAGCAGCGGGTTCCCGTCGGCGTCGGCGGTCGCGGGCGGCGTGAACCCGGAGTCGACGCCGAACACGAGTGCCTGCACGCGGTCATCCTCGCGCACCGCCGGCCTCAGGCCCGCAGCGACCCCATGGCGGCCACGAACGCGCCGGGGTCGTTCGACTTGCCCACCACGATGTCGTGCTGCGGCCCGCCGCCGGGGAAGTCGGGCGGCGCGTAGTACTCGAAGCCGCTGCTCTCGATCGCCTCGACGACCGACGCCGCCGCTTCCGCCGCGGGCACGAACGGCCCCTGGTAGGCGGCGGGGTCGTTGCCGGGCTGGTCCCAGATCTCGGTGTCGATGGGGCCCGGCAGCACGAGCTTCACCTCGACGCCGGTGCCGTGCAGGTCGACGGCCATCGTCTCGGTCCACCCACAGAGCGCGAACTTGCTCGCGCAGTACGCCGCCTCGTTGGCGATCGGCACCCGCCCACCCAGGCTCGACACGTTCACGACACAGCCGGCGCCGCGCGCCAACCAGTCGGGCAGGAGGGCGAGGCTCATGCGCACCGGCGCGTGGAAGTTCACGTCCATCACGTGCGCGACGTCGGCCGGCGTCAGGCGCGGCACCGGGATCCGCGCCGGGATGGCGGCGTTGTTCACGAGGCAGTCGACGGGGTCGAGCTCCCGCGCCGCCTGATGGATGAACGCGTCCGCGGCCGCGAGGTCACCGAGGTCGACGGGCCACGCGCGCGATCCCGGCGTGTGCCGGCGGCACTCCGCGAGCACTTCCTCCAGGCGGTCGGCGCGGCGGGCGACGAGGCCCACGGTGGCGCCCCGCTCGGCGAGCATCGGCGCCAGCGCGGCGCCGATCCCCGAGGACGCACCGGTGACGACGATGTTCGAACCCTCGATCCTCATCGGTCGACCCCCATGGCTGTGCCCCTCCCGATCCGATTGACGCTCACCCGTACGGCGGTGTCGTCGACGGGGCCGAGGCGCTGCCCCCGGCGGCGCCGACCGCCGCCCGGTACGCGGGCGTGTCCCGCAAGTGTGCGGCGACGGAGACCGAGAACGCCACCGGGCGGGTGGCGTCGGCCGACGCCGACGCCGCCTCGGAGCGCGCGACCAGCGTGGCGAGGTCGGCGGTCGACCAGTCGATGGCGCGGCTGCCGGCGCGCGACGCGAACACCTGCGTCTCCGGCGCCGGCTCGGGCCGGTCGTCGACCGCGGGACCCGGCTCCTGGCACACGTCGAACGAGCGCAGCCCCTTCCAGCGGGTGAACACATACGGCAGGAAGACGCGAGTGACGTCGACCGTCCCGTCGAGGTAGTCCTGCGCGGTGTAGGTCCCGGTGGGCTCGACGTAGATCGCGAGGTGGGTGCCGTGCTGGTCGCGGTGGTTCCTCGCGTCGACGAGCGCGGCGCGGGTGACGCGCAGGCCGAACGGGCGCAGCTTCGGGTCGAAGACGGCGGCGAGCTCCTTCCGCGCCGACGGCGGGAGCGAGCGCTCCGCGCGCTCGGCCGCGAGGGCGGCGACCGGGGTCAGCACCAGCGCGGCCGGCACGAGCAGCGCGCCCCACCACCGCCGGAGCCGGGCGTGGTGCATCGGCTCAGGCGACGACGTCGACCGGGGTCCCGAGGGGGAGTTGCTTCGACAGCATCGTGATGGCGGCGTTGTCCATGCGGATGCAGCCGTGGGTGGCGTTGGTGCCGAGCACCGACGCGTCGTTGTTGCCATGGATGCCGATCTCGGCGTCGCTCCCGGCGAACTCGTCGAGGCTGTCGGAGTGGCTGGACAGCCCGTACGCGAACGGGCCGTACACGGTGTTCGGGTCGGGGGCCTGGAGGAGGATGCGGAGGTAGTACTCGCCGGTCGGCGTGGGCGTCGGCTTGCCGACATCCGGGAGCGGGGGATCGGTGGCACCCACCGCCACCGGCCCGGTGTACACGACGCTGCTCCCGTTGGTCACCGTGATGGTGTGGGCGCCGAGCGAGACCCGGATGTGGAACGGGTTCGACGTGATCGTGACGTCGGACGCCTTGATCCACCCGGTGCTGCCGTTCGGGCGCACCGGCAGCAGCACCTGCACCCAGCCATCGTCGCGCTGCTGCTCGACCAGGAACACCTGGGTGACGGTCGACGTCGGCACCGTCGGGTCGTAGAGCCACGGGTTGTCGAAGGTGCGCGCCGGATCGGACGCGCCCGGCGAGTCGTACACCGGCAGCTGGGTGACCGTGTTCTTGGCGGTGGCGATGTACGAGACGTCGGCCGGCGTGGCGGTGCTGACCGGCGCGGCGGTGCTGACCGGCGCCGACGTCGCCACCGGCTTCGTGCCCAGCGTCGCGTCCCCGCCGCCGCCACCCCCACAGCCGGCCAGCGCGATCCCGAGCGCGACGACGAGCGCGCAGCAACCAGCGAGACGGCGGGACACCCCGGGGAGATTACCGGCCGGGTCGGGCGATCCAGCGACGCGGCACGGTGCCCGGAGGGCGTGAGGGCGTGAGGGCGTGAGGAGGCGTGAGGGCGTGAGGGCGGAGCAGCATCGGGGGGTTCCGATAGGTTGCGACCCGTGGCCCGGCGCGCGGTGATCGAGGGAAGCGCGGCGCTGGCCCGGCAGGAACCCCGCTTCGCGCCCATCGTCGACGCCCTCGGTCCCGCCGACCTGCGCCGGGGCCGCCCGCGCCGCACCCACTTCGCCGAGCTGGTGCGGGCGATCTGCTATCAGCAGTTGGCGGGCGCGGCGGCCCGCACCATCCACGGACGGCTCGAAGCGGCCCTCGGCGGCACCCCGACTCCTGAGCGTGTGCTCGCGCTCGCACCGGAGACCATGCGGGCCGCGGGCCTCTCGGCCAACAAGACGGCGTCGATCCGGGACCTGGCCGACAAGGTCGAGTCGGGCGAGGTGGAGCTCGACCGGGTGGCGCGCCTCTCCGACGACGAGATCGTGCGCGAGCTCGTGCTGGTGCGCGGGATCGGGCGGTGGACGGCGGAGATGTTCCTCATGTTCCAGCTCGGGCGGCTCGACGTGTGGCCGGTCGAGGACCTCGGCGTCCGGAAGGGCTACGGGATCCTGTTCGACCTGCCGGCGCCACCGGCGGCGAAGGTGCTCGAGCCGCTGGGCGACCCGTTCCGCCCCTACCGGTCGCTCGCGGCGTGGTACTGCTGGCGCGCCGCCGACACTCAGTTCTGAGCGCGCTGCTCCTCCCAGCGCGCGCGCATCGCCGCCGCGTGCGCGGAGAACGGCGGCAGCCCGAGGCGGGCGCGGCGCGCTGTCGACCGCGGCCGGATCGTCGACCGGCCACGGCTCGAGCTGGCCGTGGTCGCCGAGCACGAACTGCGAGCCGTAGAGCTGGTCGAGCCCGTCGTTCATCCGCACGCGGTCGGCGAGGTAGGCGAGGTGCACCGGGTCGGCGTCGCCGCACGCCACCGCGATCTCGAGCATGTCGAGGCAGCGGCGCTGCAACCCGACGTCCTCGATCGCCGATTGCGCCAGCAGCCACGCCGCCTCCGCGCCGTCGTGCCCCACCAACTTCCAACCCGGCCACTGCTCGTAGTCGTCGAGCACCGCCCAGAGCCGCTCCGCCCGCACCTCGCGGCCCTCGGGATCGTGGTCCGTCGCCATCGCGAGCAGCTCGACGCGCAGCCCGGGATCGCGCGGCTCCGGGGGCTCCGACGGCGACGAAGCACTCATCGCCTGCGAGGTTAGGACCGTGCCCACCCGCGGGAAACCCGCTGCCCGGTCGGGCTACCGCCCGCTACCGTGACCTCCATGTAGCCGGCCGATCCCACACCGCTCGCCGTCCGTTCGCGACCCTTGGGATCCCGCATGCCGTCCTCCAGCTCCTCCCCGTCGTCCTCCTTCTCGCTCGTCGCCCGTGACCTCGCGCGCGCCCACGGGTCGTTCACCGTGCTCGACGCGGTCGACGTCGCCGTGGGCCCGCGCACCCGCCTCGGGGTCGTGGGCCCCAACGGCGTGGGCAAGACCACGCTGCTCCGCCTGCTCGCCGGCATCGACCGGCCCGATCGCGGCACCGTCACCCGCACGCCGCCGTCGCTGCACGTGGGCTACCTGCCGCAGGAGCCCGACCGCGGCGAGGAGACGCTGCTCGCCTTCCTGGCCCGCCGCACCGGCGTCAACGCCGCGCAGGCGGAGCTCGAACGGGCGGCGACCGCCCTGGGCGCCGGGGCCGACGACGGGACCGCGGCCGATGCCTACAGCGCCGCGCTCGAGACCTACCTCGCCGTCGGCGGACCCGATCTCGACGCCCGCGCCCGCGCGCTGGCGGCCGACCTCGGACTGCCCGAGCACCGGTTGGACACGCCGACCCGCGCCCTCTCGGGCGGGGAAGCGGCCCGGGCATCGCTCGCCGCCATCCTGCTCAGCCGCTTCGACGTGTTCCTACTCGACGAGCCCACCAACGACCTCGACTTCGCCGGGCTCGAGCGGCTCGAGACCTTCCTCGACGACCTGCCCGGAGGTGTGGTCGTGGTGAGCCACGACCGCGCGTTCCTGGAGCGCACCGTCACGCGGGTGCTCGAGCTCGACGAGCACACCCGGTCGGCGACCGAGTACGGCGGCGGTTGGGCGGGGTACCTCGACGCCCGGGCCACGGCCCGGCGCCATGCTGAGGAGGACTACGCGTCGTACCGGGCCGAGCGGTCCCGACTCGAGCAGCGGGCGCGGACGCAGCGCGAGTGGGCGGTGCAGGGCACCCGCGCCGCGAAGCGCGACACCTCGGAGAAGGACAAGTTCATCCGGCACTTCCGGGTGGCGACCTCGGAGAAGCAGGCGGCGAAGGCCCGCGCCACCGAGAAGGCGATCGCTCGCCTCGACGCGGTGGAGAAGCCGTGGGAGGGCTGGGACCTGAGGTTCCAGGTCGCGAGCGTGGCGCGGAGCGGTGACGTGGTGATGCGCCTGCGGGGCGCGGTGGTGCAGCGCGGCTCGTTCACGCTCGGACCGGTCGACCTCGAGATCGGGTGGGGCGAGCGCGTGGCCATCGTGGGCCCCAACGGCAGCGGCAAGACCACGTTGCTGCTCGCGCTCCTCGGCCGCCTGCCGCTCACGGCGGGGGAGCGGTGGATG
This sequence comes from uncultured Actinomycetes bacterium, assembly GCA_963819475.1. Classification (GTDB taxonomy): domain Bacteria; phylum Actinomycetota; class Acidimicrobiia; order IMCC26256; family DASPTH01; genus DASUAS01. The sequence continues at coordinate 1,396,208 of CAWFWE010000002.1, read as the reverse complement.
GGTCCCGGCGTCGTCGTGGGGGAGATGGACCAGGCGCGCGCCGGGTTCGCGGGCTCGGAGTCGCTGCTCGACGCGTTCCTCGCCGCCTCCGGGCTGCTGGTCGCCGACGCCCGCTCGCTGCTGGCGAAGTTCGGGCTGGGCGCGGAGCACGTCACCCGCGTCGCGAACACCCTCTCGCCCGGCGAGCGCACCCGGGCCGTGCTCGCCCGCTTCGCCGCGCAGGGCGTGAACTGCCTGGTGCTCGACGAGCCCACCAACCACCTCGACCTGCCCGCCATCGAGCAGTTGGAAGCCGCGCTCGCCTCGTACGACGGCACCCTGCTGGTCGTGACCCACGACCGCCGGTTGCTCGAGACGGTCGAGCTCACCCGGGCGGTGTCGGCCACCGGCGACGACCTCGAGCTGGCAGCGGGCTAGTTCGATGGTCGATTCCGCTCCGCCCTCCCGCCCCCCGGGCACGGCTCCGCTGCATCTCTCCGCTCAGCAGCCGCCACCCCAGGGGCCGGCCCCCTGCCACTGGTACAGCGTCCACGCCAGCTCGTCCTGGTCGTAGGCCGACGCCGCGTTGGCGGGGACCCCGACCAGGTCGGACCGCCCGGCATGGCTGGCACTGACGTTCCACGTCGCCTGGAGGAACTGGTACGCGCCCAGGTACGGGCCCGCCGGGTTCACCGCGCCGTAGTTGCCGCCGCTCTCCCGCCGGCGGACGCACGCCAGGAAGGGATCGTCGTGGTGGGGGCTGACGCCCGGGGTCCCCGCGTAGCTCGGGGGCGGCGCGGGGGCGGCGGGCGCCGGCGGCGCGGTGGTGGCGGTGCTGGTGCGTGGCGCGGCGGCGGGCGCGGGTCCCCCGGACGTCGCCGGCGCGTCGGTCACCGGCGCGGCCGCCAGGGCGGCGACCGCGGCCTGGGCCTGCTGCTCGTGCTGGACTGCCTGGGCGAGCTTGGCGTTGATCGCGGCGCCCTCGTCGCGCAACTGCGCGAGTGCATCTTCCTGCGCGGCGCGCGTGTCGCGCAGCACGCGCTGCTGCTTGTGCAACGCGCTCGTCGCGGCGCGGCAACTTCGCGTAGACCGTCTCGTCGCGCTGGTTCACGCGGTCGATGAGGTGCGCGCGTCGCGCGGTGTCGATGGTGTCGGATCCATCGACGAGCGTCGACAGCTGCGTGCCCGACGACGTGTACGCGATGAGCGCACGTGCGCGCGCGTTGGCGCGTGCCTTCTTGGCGCGCGCGACCATCGCCTCTCCGACCTCCTGATTGCGCGCGATGTCGGAGTCGAGTGCCTGCACGCGATCGAGCGCGGCGAAGTAGCGGCCGGCCGCGGCGTCGGCTTCCGCGCGCAACGTGCTGGCGCTGTCGCCGACAGCCGGTGTCGTCGTCTGCGCGTGCGCGAGCGGTGCCAGAAGCACCGCGATCGCGGTCATCGACAGCACGAGCAGCCCGGTGCAGAGCGCGCGCGAGCCCGAGCGGCGGACGAGCGGCATCCCGTCACGCTAGCGGGGCGACCCCGGCGACGCACACAACGGACGCCGTGACCCGCCGAAGTCCCAGGTCAGAGGGGGGTTCGGTAGCGTGCTCGGCGTGCCGGTCGAGCCGCCTCCCAGCCGCTGGGCGCTCCCGACCGTCGCCACGTCGGGGGGCGAGGGCGAGATCGTGGGCGTGGGCGCCGACCTGGCTCCGGGAACGCTCCTGGCGGCCTACCGGCAGGGTCTCTTCCCGATGCGCCTGCAGGCGCGCGGACCCATCGGCCTGGGGCCGATCGGGTGGTGGTCACCGGATCCCCGTGGGATCATCCCGCTCGACGGGTTGCTCGTCAGCCGCTCGCTGCGCCGGTCGGTACGGCGCTTCGAGGTGCGCGTCGACACCGCGTTCGAGCCGGTGATGCGCGGCTGCGCCGACCCGCGTCGACCGCACGGCTGGATCGACAAGAAGTTCATCGCCGCGTACACCGAGCTCCACCGACTCGGCTGGGCGCACAGCGTGGAGACGTGGCAGGAGAACGCGCGCGGCGAGATGGTGCTCGTCGGTGGCCTCTACGGCGTGAGCATCGGCGGTCTGTTCGCGGCCGAGTCGAAGTTCCACCGCGTCACCGATGCGTCCAAGGTCGCCCTGGTCGCGCTCGTCGATCTCCTGCGTACGGGTGGCGGCACCTTGCTCGACGTGCAGTGGACCACACCGCACCTGGCTTCGCTCGGCGCGGTCGACGTGTCACGCGGACGCTATGCCGAGCTCGTCGCCGACGCAGTGGCGCGACCGCCGATGTCGACGTTCCCCGACCCGGCGGGGCGGTAGGGTGCGCGCATGAGCGGAACGGACGAATCGATGCGGGTGTACCACAACCCGGTGTGCAGCAAGTCGCGTGGCGCGTTGGAGATCCTCGGTGAGCGGGGGGTCGACGTCGAGGTGATCGAGTACCTCAAGGCCAACCCGTCGCGCGCCGACCTGGAGCGGATCCTCGACGCCATCCCCGACCCACCGGCGGCGCTGGTGCGCAACGACAAGCGGTTCGGCGAGCTCGGTCTCGACGCCGGCGACTACCAGACCAGGGAGCAGGTCGTCGCGCTCCTCCTCGAGCACCCCGAGCTCATGGAGCGACCGGTCGTGTTCCGGGGCGAGCACGCGGTGATCGCGCGCCCGAGCGAGAAGGTGCTGGAGCTACTCGACTGAGACGAAGTGGAGCCGTGCCCGGAGGGCGGGACGGCGAGAACGGAGTCGACCGTCCAGACTGAGTCCGAGCCGGCGTCAGACCCCGCTCGGCACGCGCTCGCGCACCGGTTCGGATTCGGGCGCGGGCGCCGGCGCGGTGTCGCCGTCGATGTCGAGGCGGGGTAGGAAGCCCAGCCACTTCGGGAACCACCAGTTCGCGTCGCCGAGGATCTCCATGATCGACGGCACCAGCATCATGCGGACGACCGTCGCGTCGACGAGCACCGCGAACGCCAGCCCCAGCCCGAACATCTTCACCTCGGGTGAGTAGTTCAGGACGAAGGCGCCGAACACGAAGATCATGATCAGCGCGGCCGAGGTGATGACGCGCGCGGTGCGGGCCAGCCCGCGCACCACACCTTGGCGCGTGTCGCCCGTCTTGTCGTACTCCTCGCGCACCCGAGTGAGCAGGAACACCTGGTAGTCCATCGACAGCCCGAACAACACCGCGAACATCATCATCGGCACGAAGGGCACGATGGGCACGGTGCTCTGCAGGCCGATGAGGTCCTTCGCCCATCCCCACTGGAAGACCGCCACGGTGGCGCCGTACGCCGCGGCCACCGAGAGCAGGTTCATGACCGCCGCGGTGAGCGGGACCAGGATCGAGTGGAACACCAGCATCAGGAGGATGAACGACAGGAGCACCACCGCACCGATGAAGTAGGGGAGCCGGTCGCTGATGCGGTCGCCGATGTCGATGAACGAGGCGGTGAGCCCGCCGACATACGCCTGCGCGCCGCTCGACCCGATCGCCTGTGGGAGCACCGACGTGCGCAGGCCGGCGACGAGGTCGGCCGTCTGCGCGCTGTCGGGCGCGGTCGTCGGGATCACGCCGATCTCGGCGACGGTCTGGTTCGGGTTGAGCTGCGGCGGCACGACCGACTGCACGCCGGCCGTCTTCTCCAGTGCCGCGGTGATGTCGTCGAGCACTGGCTGGTCGTCGGGGGAGGGCAGCTGCACGATGACGAGCAGCGGGCCGTTGGTGCCGGGCCCGAAGCCGGTGGCGATGAGGTCGTAGGCCTGCCGTTGCGTGGTGGACGTCGGCAGGTTGCCGTCGTCGGACTCACCGAGGCGCATCGACAGCACCGGCCACGCGATCACCAGCAGGATCACCACGCCGCTGATGGCGAACGGCCACGCGTGCCGTGCGACCAGCGTCGCCCACCGCTCCCACACGCTGCCCGCGGGCGACGTCGGGTCCTCGCCCGCCGCCGCGGCGCGGTCGGGATGGTGGATGAGGCTCGGGACCTTCCAACGGTCGATGCCGTTGCCGACCACCGCGATGATCGAAGGCAGCAGCGTGAGCGCGGCGAGGATCATCACCGCGACGACGATGCCGGCCATGTAGCCGAGGCGTGCGACGTAGGGGATGCCGGCGATGGCGAGGCCGCAGATCGCGATCACGACCGTCGTGCCCGCGAACAGGACTGCGGAGCCGGCGGTGGCGACCGAACGCCCGACCGCAGCCTCGAGCTCCATGCCCGTGGCGCGGTTCTCGCGGTAGCGCGTGACGATGAACAGCGAGTAGTCGATGCCGACGCCGAGTCCGATCATCGTGGCCAACACGGGCGCGACCGATCCGATCTCGGTCATCGACGCGACCACGTGCACGATCGAGATGCCGATGCCGAGGCCGAGGAGCGCGGTGAGGATCGGCAACCCCATCGCCACGACCGAGCCGAACGCGAAGAGCAGGATCACGACCGCGGCGAGCAGCCCGATGAGGTCGGCGTTGCCCTGCGGCGGCTGGTCGGCGTAGTCGATCACCGCGCCGCCGTACGCCAGCTTGACGCCGGCCTGCGTCGCGGGCGCGGTCGCCTGCTGGATCTGGTCGAAGACGTTCTTGGGAAGGTTCTGGGCCTGGGTGTCGAACTGCACCGTCACCACGGCGATCTGGCCGTTCTTCGAGATGAATGCGGAGCCGAACGGCCCGTAGGGATCGGTGACGGTGGTGACGTTCGGGATCTTCTCCAGTGCGGCGACGCTCTCACTGATCGCCGGCTCGACGGACGAGCTGGTGATCCCGGCGTCGGACTGGAACACCACGAGTGCGTTGTCGCCGGCGCGGCTCGGGAAGTCGCGCTCGAGCAGGTCCAGCGCCTGCTGCGACTGCGTGCTCGGGATGCGGAAGTTGTCGCTGAACTGCCCGTCGAGGGCGCCCGCGAGCGCGACGACCGCGACCGCCATGACGACCCAGACGCTGATGAACCACCAACGATGGCGCACCGCGCGCCGCCCCAGGCGTTCGAGCAGACCCGACACCTCGTGCCCCTTGTCCTCCGGTGCCAGGTGGCACCGATGCCCTTGGTTTCGGCGCACCCCGGTGCGGGCTTGATACGCAACCCCGTGCGATGCCGTGCGACCATGGGCCGGTGCCCGTCGAGTTCGTCGATGTCCCGGCCCGCGGGCGGGTGTTCCGGTCGCACCGGCGGGTCCACCTCGGCGACGTGGACGCGTCGGCCCGGTTGCGCCTCGCCGCCATCGCCCGGTACCTGCAGGACGTGGCCACCGACGACGCCGACGATGCCGGCCTCTCCGATCGCGACGGCGTCTGGGTCGTCCGCTCGACCGACCTCGACATCGTGCGCCTGCCCTGGTACCACGAACCGATCGAGCTGACCACGTTCTGCAGCGGCTTCGGTCCGCGTTGGGCGGAGCGGCGCACGATCGTCAGGGGTGAGCGAGGCGCGCTCGTCGACACCGTCGCCTTGTGGGTCTACATCGATCGTGAGCGCGGACGTCCGCTGGTGTTGGACGACCACTTCCACACCATCTATGGCGAAGCCGCACGCGGGCGGCGGGTCCGCGGTCGCCTCGTGCACGGTCGACCGTCGTCCGACGCCGACGTGCGCCCGTGGCCGCTGCGCGCCAGCGACTTCGACGTGCTCGACCACGTCAACAACGCGCGATCGCTCGAGGCCTTCGAGGACGAGCTCGCCCGCTGCCTCCCCGGGCGTGTGCCGAGCCGCGCGCGCGTCGAGTACCGCGGCACCGTCGAACGGGGGGACCCGGTCGAATTGGCCGGCGTCGTGCAATGTGACGGTAACGAGTCCGAGCTCGCGATGTGGCTGTCGGTCGACGGCGAGGTGCGGGTCTCGGCGACCGTCGCCGTGCATCCCGAGGGGTGAACCGGGCGGTCACGTACACTGACCGCGCTCTGGATCCCATGCTTGTCGAACCGTTTGCCGGTCGTCGGTGCGTCGTCACCGGCGGACTCGGCTTCATCGGATCCAACCTCGCGCTGGCGCTCGCGCGGGGTGGCGCGCACGTCACCGTGATCGACTCCCGCGTCGCTCGCCACGGTGCCAACCCCGCCAACCTGGTGCCCGACGGCCGGGGTGTCACCGAGCCCGACCCCCGCATCGCGGTGGTGGACGCCGACCTCGCCGCGACCGACCGGCCCGATGTCCGCGGCGCCGCGGTCGGTGCCGACGTCGTGTTCAACCTGGCCGGGCAGGTGAGCCACGTCGACTCGATGGACGACCCGTTGTTCGACCTCGACGTGAACACCACGAGCCAGTTCCGCTTCCTCGAGCTGCTGCGGCGGGAGAACCCGTCGGCGACGGTCGTCTACACGTCGACCCGCCAGATCTTCGGCAAGCCTCGCTACCTCCCGGTCGACGAGGAGCACCCGGTCGCACCGGTCGACGTCAACGGCATCACGAAATACGCGACCGAGCAGCTGCATCTCCTCTACCACGACGTGTACGGGCTCGCCGCGAGTGCGGTGCGCCTGACCAACGTGTTCGGGCCCCGGCAGCGGTTGCGCGATGACCTGCAGGGGTTCCTGCCGATCTTCCTGCGCCGCGCCCTCGCCGACGACGCCATCACGGTCTTCGGTGACGGCGCGCAGGAGCGCGACTGCCTCTACGTCGACGACGTGGTCGAGTGCCTGCTGCTCACCGCGGCGGTCCCCGACGCCGCCGGCGAGATCTTCAACGTCGGCAACGACGAGCGACTGTCGCTGGGGGCGATCGCGGAGGCCGTGGTCACCGCGACGGGGACCGGCCGGGTCGAGCACGTGCCCTGGCCACCGGACCGCGACGCCATCGACATCGGGTCGTACTTCGGCGATTCCTCCAAGGCGAAGCGGACACTGGGCTGGGAGCCGCGCACGTCGTTCGCGACCGGCATCGAGCGCACGGTCGCGTTCTACCGCGAACGGCGACCCTGGTACCTGTGACCGACGACGGGCCACCTGCCACGCCCCGCGTTCCCGTCGTCGACCTCCGCCGCCGCGCGCAGTCGCTGGAACCCGAGCTCTCGGACGCGGTGGCGCGCGTCGTGCGGTCGGGCTCGTACCTGTTCGGCCCGGAGCTCGACGCGTTCGAGGCCGAGTTCGCGGCGTTCACCGGCCGGCGGCACGCGGTCGGGGTGGCGTCGGGGACCGACGCGCTCCGCCTCTCGTTCACCGCGCTGGGCATCGGTCGCGGCGACGAGGTGCTCGTCCCGGCGTTCACCGCGGTGCCCACCGCCGCCGCGGTGTGCGCGGCCGGCGCCACGCCCGTCTTCGTCGACGTCGACCCCGACACCGCGACGCTCGATCCCGAGCGCGCCAAGGCCGCGCTGACCGAGCGCACGCGCGCGATCGTTCCGGTGCACCTCTACGGCCGGCCGGCGGTGATCCCCGACCTCGGGCTGCCGGTGGTCGAGGATGGCGCGCAGGCGCACGGCGCGCTCGACCCGCACGCCGGCTCCGCGACCGCGGCGTACAGCTTCTACCCGACCAAGAACCTGGGTGGGATCACCGACGGGGGCGCGGTCGTCACCGACGACGACGACGTAGCCGCGACGCTCCGGCTCCTGCGCGCCCACGGCCTCACCCGCGACTACGTGCACACGCGGGTGTCGACGAACGCGCGGCTCTCCGACGTCGCGGCCGCCGCGCTGCGCGTCGGCCTGCGGCGGCTCGCGGCCGACAACGGGCGCCGGCGGGAGATCGCGGCGCGCTACCGCGCCGCGGCGCCGGAGCTGCGCTGGCAGGCCGACCACGAACGCCACGTCTTCCACCTGTGCGTGGCGCGGGTCCCCGACCGCTCGGCCTTTCGCTCACGGGTCTCGTTCGACACCGGGGTCCACTACCCGCTCGCGCTGACCCAACAGCCCGCCTACCGGGAATTCGTGCGCGAGCCCTGCCCGGAAGCGGAAGGTTGGGCTGCCGAGTGCGTATCGTTCCCGTGCTTCCCCGAGATGACCGACGACGAGATCGAGGCGGTGTGTCGAGCGATCCGGTGAACCCGGCAGTCGAGGCCGTCTCGGTCTTCTTCCCCTGTTACAACGACGAAGCCACCATCGCCCGGATGGTCGAGGTAGCGGTCGCGACGCTGGCGCGCGTCGGGGTGAGCGACGCCGAGGTCATCGTCGTGAACGACGGGTCCACCGACGGCTCGGCCGCGGTGCTCGCCGACCTCATGACGCGTGAGCCGCTCCTGCGCGTCGTCACCCACGACCGCAACCGCGGCTACGGCGGCGCCCTGCTCTCCGGGTTCGGTGCGGCGAAGCGCCAGTGGGTCTTCTACACCGATGGCGACGGCCAGTTCGATCCTGCCGAGCTCGAGCTCCTGGTGCAGCGTGCGTCGGACGACGTCGACGTCGTGCAGGGCTACAAGCTACGCCGGGCCGACGGCCCGATCCGCTCGGTGATCGGGCGCGTGTACCACCGGTTCGTGTCGTTCTTCTTCGGGCTGACGATCCGCGACACCGACTGCGACTTCCGCCTGATCCGGCACGCAACCCTGGACCGCGTGCACCTGGAGCACACCACCGGCGTGATCTGCGTCGAGCTCGTCCGCAAGCTCCAGGACGCCGGTGCGGGCTTCACCGAGGTGGGCGTCCACCACTACCGCCGGGCCTACGGCAAGTCGGAGTTCTTCCGGCTCGGCGCCATCCTCCGCACGTTGTGGGGCCTCGGTGGGCTCTGGGTGCAGCTGGTCGTGTTGCGCAAGGGCCGCACCCCGGTCCCGGTCAGCGGGTAGCGAGCAGCACCAGCGACGTGCCGAACGGGAGGTCGTGGCCGGCGAGCCAGCTCCGTTCGCGCTCGGCCAGCGGCGCGAACACGCGGTCCAGTGCGCGTTTGTCGACGTCGGAGCCCGCGGGGACGTCGCGCCGGTGGCGCACCCGGTCGAGCGCCCCGAGGGCGGCGGCGGGTGGGGCGAGGAAGGAGTACGCGTAGGTGGCGCGGGCGACGGTGAGGCCGGCGGCCACGGCGAGCGCCGAGAGCCCGGCCCGCCGATACCGGCGCCGGCCGTGCACCGTGGCGTCGTGCGCCCGCCCGAGGGCGGCGAACGCGGGCTCCACGAGGAGCAGCGCGCCGCCGGGGCGGAGCACCCGCGCCAGCTCGGCGACGGCGCGGGCGTCGTCGGGAACCGTGTAGAGGATGGTGAGGCCGACCACGACGTCGTAGGCACCGTCGCCGAAGGGCAACGCGTCGACGCTGGCGCGCACCGGGCGGGTCGTGGGCCGACGGGCGCGCACGAACGCGAGCGCGTCCGCAGAGAGGTCGACGCCGACGACGTCGCCGTGCGTCGCCAGCCACGCGCCGTTGCCCCCCGGTCCGCATCCCGCGTCGAGGATGCAGGAGCCGTCGTGCAACCAGGGATCGAGCAGGCCGGCGGCGAGCGCCCGCGTGTTGCGGTACCACCAGTGGTCGTCCTCGACCGCGGCGATGCGCGCGTACTCCTCGACCTCCACCGGGAGAGGCTAACTGCGCCTCGTCGGTCCCGAAGGGTCAGTGCTCGGCGACCCGCAGGATGTCGATCACGAGGTCGGACGACGACCAGGCCTGCACGCCGACGCGGTCGCCGTCGGCGGCCTCGCGGCCGCGATCGGCCGACGCCTGCTTCAGGTTCTCGACCGTCAGCACCTGGACCCCGTTGACCAGGGCGGCGAGGTGGTCACCGGTCACCACGAGGCGGACGGTGAGCGGCCCGTACATCGACGTCGGGTCGGCGGCGCCGACGCGGGCGATCGGGTTCCACAGCTCCCGGTCGGCCTGCCACTGGCGGACGAGGTAGCCACCGCCGTCGTAGATGGGGTCGATGTCGAACGAGTAACCGGACATGCGGCCCTCGTCGTCCGTGCTGGCGCGGAAGAGCACGCCCAGCCCCGGGCCGGAGCGGAAGTCGACGTCGACCTCCACCACGAAGTCGGGTGCGGTGGTCACGTCGGCGAGCGCCCAACGCTCGTCGGCCCGGCGCATCACGAGCGCGCCCTGGCCGCGCACCTCGACGAGCGGCAGCGCGTTGCCGAGCTGCCAGTCCGGCCCTGCGGTCACGAAGGCCTCGACCGTTTCGGGCTCGAACGTCTCGGGCTCGACGGTGGCGACGGGCTCGACCTCGACCGGCGCGGGCAGCGCCAGTGCGTCGGCGCGCCAGCTGATCGGCGGCAGCGCTTCCTCGTCGGGCTCTTCGACGTCCACCGGCATGTCGGTGTCGGTGTCCGTCTCCTCGATGGTGTCCACCGTGTCCACGGTGTCCCACGCGGGCTGCGGTTCGGGTTCCTCGACGTCCACGGGCACGGCGGCCGGGGTGTCGGTCTCCTCGATGGTCTCCACCGTGTCCGCGGTGTCCAGGGTGTCCGCGGTGTCCACGGTGTCCGCGGTGTCCCACACCGGCGGCGCGGCGTCCGGTGCGTCCGCGGTGTCCGTGGTGTCCCACACCGGCTGCGGCGCGGTGTCCAGTGCGTCCGCCGTGTCCACGGTGTCCCACACGGCCTGCGGCGCGGTGTCCCACGCCGGTGCCGGCGTCTCCGCTGCTTCCGGCTGCGCCGGCTCGGTCTCGGACGTGCCCCAGTCGACGTAGAACCCGGTGCTCACAGCCTCCGGGTCGGGCTCGTGCTCCCATGGCCCGTCGTCGCCCGCGAGCTCGCGCGGCCACTCGTCGGCGGTCCACGGGTCGGTGTCGGCACGGGCCTCGACGGGCTCCGCGGGCACCCACGGCGTGGGCTCCCAGTCCGACGCCCACGGCGTCTGCGCCGGGGTCTCGACGGTTTCGGCCACGAGCTCGGTCTCGGCCACCGCGGGCGCGTCGTCGACCTGCGCCTCGGGAGTCGCGGGGTCGTCCTCGATGGGCGTCCAGTCGTCGGTGCCCTCCCAGAACGTCACCGGCGCGCCGGTCTCGGCGCCGGGCGGCTCGGGAGGCTGCCAACCGTTCGTCTCCCACGCCGGCTCGGTCTCGGGGGCGCGGGGCGTGAGCGGCGGTGCGGCGACGTCCCAGTGGTCGGAGCCCGCGCGCATCGCGACGTCGATCGGTGGGGCGTCGGCGGCGAGGCCGAACGCGGTCGGCGTGGTGAGCGCGCCGGGGGTGCTGTCGACCAGCTCCACCGCCCCCTCGGGCGGGGCACCCACGTTGGCGGGCGCGAACGGCGAGGCGGCGAACGTGTCGTCGCTGAAGATGCCGGTCGGCGGGGCGAGGAGGTCGGGCACCGGGCCGGCCGGGTCGCCGAGCGGCAGCGGCTCGGGCAGTCGGGCCAGCTCCTCGAACACGTCGACGTTGTGGCCGGCGCCGGCCTCGAGGGGGGTGTCGAGGAACGGGGCGGGATCCACCGGCAGGGTCTGGACCGGCTCCTCGTACGTGGGCGCGGCGGACGGCGTCGGGGTCGCCGGCGCCTCTGAGAACGTCGGCTCGGCGAAGGCGGGCGCAGGGGCGGGGGTCGGGTCCGGGACGGGCGCCGACGCGGCGGCGATGGCCTTCGGCTTCCGACGTCCACCAGGGGGCGCCACGATCATGGCCCGGAGCCGCTCGGCCTCGTCGGGGGAGACGCGGAGCACGTCCTGCAGCTTCTGTTCGATGCTGGCGGGGGTCCCGCCGAGCGCGACCGCGATGGCGTCGAGCTCGCGGTCCTTCACCGGGATGCGCTTGCCCGGCGGGAGCGCCTGGAGCTTGTGGAGCGTGCCGAGGTACGGCGTGATGCCAGGATCCTCGTGGTTGCGGCGGAGCTGGGCGACGGTGTCACCGATACTCGTCGCGGGCTGGGCGGCGAGCACGAGCTCCGTCGACGTGGTGCTGGGCACGAGCTCCGCGACGTCGACGCCGCACGATCCCGCGAGCACCCACAGGTCGCTCTCGGGGATGGGCACCTTGCCGCGCTCGTAGGCCACCAGCTCGCGACGGCTCAGACCGGCGCCTCGTGCCACTTCCGACAGCGAGAGACCCTTCTTGCGGCGCACGGACCGCAGGTGCTTCCCCAGCTCCTTCGGCGTGACGGTCAGTTCAGTCGTGGACGCCTCGGCCATGGTTCTTCGTATCGGCGGTCGACCGGCGCGCCTGTAGGGTCAGTCGATGGCCATCTACGCCCTGGGCGACGTCGAGCCCCGGATCGATCCCGGGGCCTACGTCCACCCGGACGCGACCGTCATCGGGAACGTCACCCTCGGCGCCGGCACCACGGTGTGGCCGCAGGCGGTCCTGCGCGGCGACTACGGCGAGATCATCGTCGGCGAGCGCACGTCTGTGCAGGACGGTGCGGTGCTGCACACGACGCCGCTGCTGCCCACCACGGTGGGCGACGACGTCGTCGTCGGTCACCTCGCGCACCTCGAGTGCTGCACCGTGCACGACGGCGCGCTCATCGGTACCGGGTCGATCGTGCTGCACCGCGCCGTCATCGAGCGCGGCGCGCTGGTGGGCGCCGGCGCGGTCGTGCCCAACGGCGTGATCGTGCCCTCGGGTGCGATGGCGCTCGGCGTGCCCGCGAAGATCCGGACAGACTCGGTCGACGCGGAGGAGACGATGCGCAACGCCGCGCAGTACGTGCGCAACGGTGAGCGTTACCGCCAGGAGCTCCGCCGCATCGACTGACCCAGCGTCGCCGTCAGCCCTTCACGTACGCGAACTTCTCGGCCACCTTGCCGTCGCGGACGCGCAGCACGTCGACGCCGCGCAGCGCGCTGGTTGATCCGTCGTCGTTGATCCACGTGTAGCGCCATTGCACGATGCAGCGGTCTTCGGTCGCGATGACGTCCTCGCCGTCGAAGCGCGCGGTGGGGGACGCGGCGAAGAACTCCTTCCATGCCGCGCGACCTGGTCCTGACCCTCGTAGCGCTGACCGTTCGGAGGCGACGTGTTCTCGAACACGCAGTCGTCGGTCATGGCCGCCATCACCGCGTCGACGTCGTGACGGTTGAACGCTTCGTTGAAGCGATCGACCGCGGCGACGGTGGCGTCGGACGAGTCGGTCATCGGAGCCTCCTCCCGGTTGGTGCGGGTGACGTCGTACAGATCCGGTTCGAAGTAGATGAGCTGCACGATCGGGGACGAGGCTCGCACGCGCGCCTCCACCGTGTCGATCGCGTGGGCGAGCGCCGGGATGTCGTCGCACGCGAACTCGAGCTTGGCCGCGAGCAGCACGTCGTCGGGGCCGAGATGACGTGTGCGCAGGTGGATGATCCGCTGCACCTCGGGGCCGTCGAGGATCGCCTCCCGGATGCGTGCCTCGACCGCGGGCGTGACGCTCTCGCCGATCAACAGGCTCTTCATCTCGACGGCGAGGATCACCGCGATCACGCCGAGCAACAGACCGATGCCGATGCTGCCCAGCGCGTCCCAGCGTGGGTTGCCGGTGATCTCGGCGAGGCTGATGCCGATCAGCGCGAAGGACAGGCCGACGAGGGCGCCGGTGTCCTCGAGCAGCACGACGGGCAGCTCGGGGCTCTTGGTGGTGCGGATGAATTGCCACCACGAACGGCCCTGGCGATTGGGATCCGCCTCGCGGTGCGCGGTGCGCAACGACAGCCCCTCGAGCACGATCGCCACGCCGAGCACGCCGAACGCCCAGACCGGTGAGTCGAGCTCGTGCGGGTCGATGAGCTTCTCGACGCCTTCGAACAACGCGAACATGGAGCCCAGGGTGAAGAGCACCAGCGCGACGATGAACGCCCAGAAGTAGCGCTCGGTGCCGAAGCCGAACGGGTGCTCGGCCGTGGGCTGCTTGCGACTGCGCTTGCCGCCGAGGAACAGCAGGCCCTGGTTCCCGGTGTCGGCGACGGAGTGGATCGACTCCGCGAGCATCGACGCCGATCCCGTGATCACGAAGGCGAGGAACTTCGACAGCGCGATCCCGAGGTTGGCGAGGAACGCGGCGACGATCGCGCGGCGTGTGCCCTCAGTCGACATCGCGCACCGACCACACCGCGTTGGTCTGCACGCGCGCGAAGTTGCCGTCCAGCATCACGAAGCGCAGCACCGACCAACCCCGCTCGTACCCGTGGAACATCCCGGACAGCTCGTGCACCTCGCCGTCGACGGTCGTCGACACGGTGAGGAGTCGGCCCTTGCCCAGGCGCAGCCGCTCGTCCCAGCCGTAGTGGAGTCGCCCGTCGGGCCCCGTCCGCGGGGGTCGTCCCACGTGGACCCCGTGCTCGCGGTACGACGCCGCCAGCGCCTCGCCGCGGTCGGGACCGCAGAACTCGCTCATCGCGTCGAGCAGGACCCGGGCGAACGTGCGGCCGTGGTGTGGCAGTCCGGAGTCGATGCCGAGCGCCCAGTGGGTGAGCTCGTGCAGCACGACCGCCTTCGTGCGGTAGCGGCGGGGGAGGGTGATGGTGGAGCCGTCGTCCTCCTCCCGGAAGAAGGCCTGCCGGGCGCCCTGCCCGGGGCGCAGGCGTGGGACGCACCCGAGGTCGCGCTCGGGGAACCGCTCGTGCCACCACAGGGTGCCGACCACCCGGTCCACGAAGCGCGCGCACGCGTCGAGCCCCGGGAGCGGGCTCGAGGGCAGGGGGGTCTCGGCGAGGTAGACCCGGCGCCGTTGCGCGTCGCGCGGGCGTCGGGCCGAGATCGGTGTCATCGGGGGCCACGCTACGCTCGCCGGAGTGCTCCCCCCGCGCCTCTCGCGCCGCGATCGCGGCCGATGACCGAACCAGTCGTCGAGATCATCGGGCTCTCGAAGCGCTTCGGCGCGGGCGTGCTGGCGGTCGACGACCTCACGTTCGGCGTCGAACGCGGGCAGGTCTGCGGCCTGCTCGGCCCGAACGGCGCGGGCAAGACCACGTGCCTGCGGGTGCTCCTCGGTCTCATCCGGCCCACGGGTGGGGAGGCGCGGATCTTCGGTGAACGGGTCCGTCCCGGCTCCGATCAGCTGCGACGGGTCGGCACCCTCATCGAAACCGCCGCGTTCGTGCCCCACCTCTCCGGGACGCGGAACTTGCGCCTGTGGTGGGAGGCCGGCGGCGACAAGTGGGCCGACGCCGACGTCGACACGGCGCTCGCCATCGCCGATCTCGGCTCCGCCGTCGACCGCAAGGTGAAGACGTACTCGCAGGGCATGCGGCAGCGGCTCGGGCTCGCGCGCGTGCTGCTCGGCCGGCCCGAGGTGCTGGTGCTCGACGAGCCGACCAACGGGCTCGACCCCGGTGAGATGCGCGAGGTGCGCCAACTCGTGCGCCGGGTCTCGGAGGCCGGCTCGACGGTGTTGTTCTCGAGCCACATCCTCGCCGAGGTGGAGCAGATCTGCACGCACGCGGTGGTCATGGACAAGGGGAAGCTCGTCGCCGCCGGGTCGGTCGACGAGCTCATCGGGTCCGCCGGTGCCGTGTACCTCGAGGTCGACGACGTCGACGCGGCCAAGCGTGTGCTGGAGGCACTGCCCACGGTGCGCAGCGTCGACGACGAGGCGCCCGGCATCTCGGTCACGATCGAGGGCGGCCGGCGCTCCGAGCTCGTCGCCGCGCTGGTCCGGGCCGGGATCGCAGTGGAGACGGTGACCGTCCGCCGCCGGCTCGAGGACGCGTTCCTCGGGCTGGTCGAGGCGTTCTGATGCTCACCGTCGCGGTGTTGCGCACCGAGCTGGTCAAGAACCTCCGGCGCCTGCGCACGTACATCTCGTTCGGACTCCTGATCCTCATCCCCGTGATCATGGCGGTGGCGATCGAGCTCAACCCACCCGACGCTCGGGGTGAGGGCCGCCTCTTGTACCTGGCGTCGCAGACGGGCCTGATCCTGCCCGCGTTCGCTCTGCGAGTCACGAGCGCGTTGTTGCTCGTCGTCATCGTCGCGTTGTTCGGCGGGGACGCGATCGCAGGAGAGGCCAACTGGGGCAACCTGCGCTACCTCCTCATGCGGCCGGTCGGTCGGGGTCGGCTCGTGCTCGTGAAGTTCGCGGTCGCGGTGCTCTACGCCTGGCTCGCGGTCGTGACCCTGGTGGTCACCGGCCTCGTCGTGGGCGCGATCTTCTTCGGCACGGATCCGATCGGGTTCCCACTGAGCCTCTTCGTGGGCGCGCAGTCGACCGGCGACATCCTGGCCCATCTCGGTGTGGCGACGGCCTACGTCGCCTGGAGCCTGACCGGCGTGGTGGCGTTCTCCTTCATGGTGTCGTGCATGACCGACGTACCGTTCGGCGCGATCCTGGCCGGGATCGGTCTCTACTTCACGTCGGTGATCCTCGACGCCATCACCTCGCTCGGCAACATCCGCTACGTGCTGCCCACGCACTACTTCGATGCCTGGGTCGACCTCGTCACGCGGGGGGAATGGTCCTCCGACCTGTGGCGCGGCGTCGGTTTGCAGCTCGGGTACGTGCTGCTCTTCGCACTCATCGGCCTGTGGTGGTTCAAGCGCAAGGACATCCTGAGCTGACGTGGCCGACTGGTCCACCATCGCCTCGCTCTCGACTGCGGTCGGCACGCTCGTGCTCGCAGCGGCGACCTTCGGTGCCACCCGCTCCGCGAACCGTTCGGCCCGCATCGCCGAGCGCGCCTTCGAGGCCCGTCTGCGCCCCGTGCTGGTCCCCTCGCGGCTCGAGGACCCGGCCGAGAAGATCATGTGGGGTGATCAGCACTGGACGCGCCTCCTCGGGGGCCGGGCATCGGTCGAGATCGGCGACGGAGCCGTCTATCTCACGATGTCGCTGCGCAACGTCGGGTCCGGCATGGCGGTCATCCACGCGTGGCGGGCGGAGCCGAGCCCTGGGTTCCCCCTCGAGTTGCGGCCCGAGCTCCTGCAGCATCCCGAACTGCAGGAGCATCCCGATCTCGACGACTTCCGGCCGCAGGGCCGCGACCTCTACGTACCACCCGGCGACAGCAGCTTCTGGCAGGGCGCGTTCCGCGACCGTGACGAACGCGACGAGCGTGAACGCAAGGAGATCGCGGAGTCGATCAGTCGTCGCGAGATGATCAACGTCTTCTTGCTGTACGGCGACCACGAGGGCGGGCAGCGAACCATCAGCAGGTTCTCCCTCGTCGCCCCGGGCGAGAACGCCGAGGACCCGACCGTCTGGATCGAGAGCGTGAACCGTCACTGGAACCTCGACCGCCACGACCCCCGCTGAGGCGCGGGTGAGAGCTCGGGCCTGAACCCGGGTGTGCATCGAAGGATCCGTCACCGTGCTCGTCCCGCGAGCGCTCTCGTGATGGTGTCGGTGTCGAACAGCGTGGTGAGGTGGTCCGCTCCGTCCGCGACGAAGGTCTCGACGCCCCTCGCGGTGAGGGCACCGGCGAGATCGGGTTGGGCGTCGAATCCCTGGACGACGGTGTCGTCCGAACCCCAGAACGCGCGCACGGGACAGCGCCGGTCGTCGACCAGCGCGCCGTCGGGAAGCGCGGCGAGGTCGCGGTAGAGCGCGAGCGCGACGCGTGGGTCGAACCCCGGATCAGTCTGCAGCTGTTCGACGTCGTGCACGGCGGACTGCAGCACGCGCCCGTAGCTTCCCAGCAGCGGGAAGCCACCGAGCGCGGCGAACGTCACCCTCGAGCTGGTGCGGGCGAGCCAGCCGCCCACGACGGCGGAGAGCGAGTAGCCGAGCACGGCGAACTCTTCGACGTCGAGGGCATCGCACACGGCGAGCAGATCATCGACGCTGGTCTCCGCCCCGTACGCCTCGTCGGACGCGAGGCGCGTGCTGTGTTGGAAGCCGCGTGGACTCGCGAGCACGACGAGGTACTGCTCCGCCAGGCGATCGACGAGCGGCAGGTCGGGCCAAGGCAGGTTGCACCAGGGCACGAGGAGCGGGGGACCGGATCCACACGTGGAGAACGCGAGCGTCCCCGATGTGACCGGGAGGAACTGCAGTGACGGAGTCAGACCAGGTTCCGAGTGATCATGGTCGTCTCTCGCCGCCGCCGAACATCACCGACCATCCTGTCGGGGAACGCCGGTCGGTGCGACCGGCGTGACCGACGTTCGATCGGCCCGCGCCACACGGTGGGGCGGCGCGGGCCGCACACGACGAGCCGTGCATCACGGCCACCGCCGTGGGCTCCGGGTCGGCGAGGCGGTGCAGAGTCGGGACGAGGTCGCCGGGATTGCCCCTTGCGTGGCGGTCGTCCGGCTCATAGGATCGAACGTATGTTCGACCCTGACCCTGCCGAACTCGTACGGGGCGGCCTCGCCGCCCTGGCGCACGAGGACCGGCGGTCGTGGTCTGCGGCGGCTCGGACCGAGCGTCTGCTCGAGCTGCGGGAGCTCCAGGAGCGCTTGGATGCCGAGATCATCCGGTGCGTGGCCGACTGGGACGCGGCGGCGGCGTGGTCGGAAGGCTCCGCGCTGGGCCCGATCTCCTGGCTGGCCTCCAGGGCACGGATGACGCGCCCGGAGGCCGGGCGGCTCGTCACGTCGGCTCGGTTGGTGCGGGAGTGCGAAGGCACCGCGGCGGCCCTGGCCGCGGGCGAGGTGACGGCCCGGCAGGTCGAGGCGTTGGCGGTCGCCGCCCACCAGCGAGCCGACGCGTACGCGCAGCACGAAGCGACGCTGCTCGAAGCGGCGCGCACGGTCGAGGTGCAGGACTTCCCGACCTTCACGCGCCGTTGGCGCGAGCTTGCCGACGACGAGCGATCGGCGCGCGACGCCGCCTTCGCGTTCGAGCGGCGTGGCTTGACGATCTCCCGGACGATGGGCGGCAGCGTGGTCAGCGGCTTCCTCGATCCCGAAGCGTCGGCGATCGTGTCGAAGGCGCTCGATGCGCTCCAACCACCCGACCCGGTCCACGGTGCAGCACCAGCCCGATCGCGCGCGCAGCGCCGTGCCGATGCGTTCGTCCTCATGGCGGAGCGGTCGCACGGCGGCACGTTGCCCGACTCGCGGCCGATCACCGGCGCCGACATCGTGGTCGGGCACGCGATCCTCGCCCGGCACCCGGTCGACGAGCTCGACGAACTGCGATGCGAGATCGAGGGGTTCGGTGCCATCCCGCGCGTGACCGCCGAGCGTCTCACGTGTGACTGCGCCTTGAGCCGGGTGGTCATGCGCGGTGGCTCGGAGGTCCTCGACTACGGCCGTCGCACGCGCGTCGTCCCGCGCCGGCTGCGGCGGCTGGTGCGCCTGCGCGACGAGCACTGCCAGTACCCCGGTTGCCGGGAGGCGGCGCAGTGGTGCGACGTGCACCATCTCCGTCACTGGCTCGACGGCGGCGAGACCAACCTCGACAACCTCACGCTGCTGTGCCGGCGACACCACGTGGCCTGCCACGAAGGTGGCTGGAAGCTGGCCCGGGGTCCCGACGGCCTGGCGCTGGCGGCATGACCCGCCGGCTCGGCCATGCAGCCGAGCCGGCGGGGTAGGTGATCAGCCGGGTGCTCGGTACGCACCGTGCGATCGGCCGCGGTGTCCGCTCAGACCGGCACGAGCGCGAGGCGCTCGTCGAAGCTGTCGGCGAGCGATCGGAGCTGGCGGGCGCCGTCGCCGGTGTACGACGAGCCGTGCATCACGGCCACGGTGGTCGGCTCCAGGTCTGCCAGGCGGTGCAGGGTCGGGATGAGATCCGGCCCCATCGACGTGCTGTGGAAGGCGTCCTCGCATGCGTTCGCGGCCGCGACCAGATCGTCGCTCGTGATCGCCGCGCCGTCACCGACGGTTGACATCACGTCGCCCGCGAGCAGCGTGCGCGTCGTCTCCTCGAACCAGACGCCGCTCTCCCAGTTGTGCGGGACGTGGGGTGTGGGGATGAAGCGCAGCCGCTTGCCGCCGAGCTCGAGCACGTCGTCGCCGATCGCACGCGGCGGCCGGTCGGCGAGGTCGTTCAGCGAGATCGCACACGCCAAGTCGCCGTGGACCACTTGGGCGTCCGGAGCGGCGGCGAGGAACATGTTCATGGCCCCGCACTCGTCCGCTTCCACGTGACCGAACGAGATCCACCGCAGGTTCTCCAGGCCGACGACCCGATCGACGGCGTCGGAGACGAGCCGATACAGCTGCCGCATCCCGGTGTGGAACAGGAACGGCTCCTCGCCTCGCACCACGAACTGGTTGAAGGTGAAGCCGGCGGGCGGCGCGACGTCCTCGATCCAGGTGGACAGCCGGTAGATGTCGGGGGCGATCTCGTCGATCTTGGTCTCCATGGTGGTGCTCCTCCCTGAGGGGGTCCACGGCGCTCCGCGACCCGTTGGGAGGAGAGTGACAGGAGACCCGGGAGTGCACATCGGGCGGGTCCCCTAGGCGGACCCCCCAATTCCTGTGATCTCGGCCTCCGCCATCGCCGACGCGGCGAGGGCGGCAGCCTCCGACCGGGATCTGACCCCGAGCTTGGCGAGGACCCGTCCGACGTGATGCTCGGCCGTCTTGGCCGAGATGAACAGCCGCTCCCCGATCTCGGGGTTGGTGAGGCCCTCGCGGATCAACGCGAGCACTTCGCCTTCCCGGCGGGTCAGCGAACCGACCGCGACGGCGGCGTCGGCGGGACGAACCCGCGTCGCGTCGCCGAGCTCCCGTAACAGCGCCGCGGTCCGGTCGGCCGCGGGCCTGGCCCCGAGACGGGTGAACACCGCGAGCGCGGTGCGCGCTTCGACGATGGCATCGGCGCGGGTCCCGCCGGCGGCCAGCGCTTCCGCCAACTCGAGCCTGGCCACCGCCGACCGGAGCGGCCGCTCGTTCCGATCGAAGCTCCGCACGGCTTCGCCCAGGTTCGCCGCGGCGGTGTCGAGGTCGCCGCGCGCCACCGCCACCCGGCCCCGCGCCAACGCCGCCTCACCGTGGAGTGCCGCACTGTCGGTGTTGTCGGCCAGCGACGCGAGCTCGTGCCGGGCGCGGTCGGCGGCGTCGGGGTCACCGCGGCCCAGCTCGGCCTGGACCGTGAGCGCGAGGAGCGGCCCACGGCGAGCCGCGTCGCCGACGAACTCGCGCAGTCCGCGACCTGCGACGGCGACGGCGAGGTCGTGCTCACCCCGCGACACGTGGATGCGCGCCCGGGGAGTGCACATCACGACCTGCTCGGCGTGGGGCTCGACCAACCTGGCCGCTTCCTCGATCCGTCCCTGGTCGAGACGCAGCTCGGCGAGCCGCGCCGTGACGTCGATGCGATGGGTCACCGAACGCGACGCGTTCGGGCCGAGCGCCTCGAGCATCACCTCCTCGGCTTCCTGCCAACGCCCGACACACAGGAGCACGGATCCGTACGCGACCCGGCAGTGGGTGTGAAGGACGCGCGGCCGGCCGCCGAGGCGTTCGAGGATCAGCTCGTCGATGAGCCGGTTCCATTCCTCGGCTCGGCGCAGATCGCCGCTGCGATCGCAGGATGACAGCATCGAGCAGAACGCGAACCCCGCGACCGAGGGGTCACGGAGCTGACCGCCGATGATCGCGGCCAGCGCCTCGTCGAGCCGGGCGAAGCCGTCGCGCACCCGTCCCTGTGACACCAGCGCCAGCCCGCTGTCGGCCAGGGCCCGCACCTCGAGATCCGGGTCTCCGTACTCGAGCGCGATCTCGAGGGCGCGGTCGGCGCTCTCCAGCAGGTCATCGACATTGGGACGGGTGCACGCCAGGAGCGCGATCTCGAACCAGCCGTGCTCGACGCACGGCCCGACCCGGTCGAGAAGGCGGCGTGCCCTTCCGAGCCATCCCTGCCCGGCGGCCTCGTGCCCGAGGGAACCCACATGGAGCTCGGCGAGACCCATCGCGGCGCGTGCGGCCCGGGCGAGCTCACCGCGATCCCGGAAGCCTTGGAACGCGGCCTCCCAGTCGCGACACGCGTCGTCGAGGCGGTCGTCCATGAAGTCGATGGCGCCGCGCAGGTAGTAGGCCGTCGGATCGCCGGTCGTGTCGACGAGGGCCCCCACCGTCGAGGCGGCGGCGTCGACGCCACCAGCCCACAGGAGCTGCTGCGCGAGGTCGAGTTGCCCCTGAACGTCCGAACCCATCGACGCGGGATGGTAAACGACCGCCCGTCAGTGTGCGTGGGGCGGGTGGCCCAGGTGTCGTCATCCGAGCTCGGGCAGGTCCTGGTCGCCGGCGAGGCTGTCGGCGTACAGGTCGCCGAGCTCGTCGACCCGCCCCAACACGTCCACGGGCGTGAACGCGAAGGCGCCGACGTCGCCCGACTCCTCGAGCTCGTGCAGCTCGTCCCACGCGACCGGCGTCGAGACTCCAGGAGTGTCGGTGGCGCGCAGGGAGTACGCGCACACGGTCGTCTTGTGCCGGTCGTTCTGGCTCCAGTCGACGAAGACGCGCCCGCCGCGCTGCTCCTTCGCCATGGTGACGGTCACCCGCTTCGGATCGCGCGACTCCAGCACCTTGCCCAGCGCCAGCGCGAAGCCCTTGGTCGTCTCGGCGTCGACCGACGGCCGGATGCCGACCGCGAGGTGCAGCCCCTTCGAGCCCGAGGTCTTCGCCACCGCCCGGAGCCCGAGCTGGGCCAACAGCTCGTGCAGCTCCCGGGCGACGCGCGCGCAGTCGGCGAGATCGGTGCCGGGGCCGGGGTCGAGGTCGAACACGATGGCGGAGGGCTTGAGCGGCTCGGCGGCTCGGGCCTGGGGCGTGTGCAGCTCGAGCGCGGCGAGGTTGGCCGTCCACACCAGCGCCGGCACGCTCTCCAGCGAGCAGGCGAGGATCTCGGAGTCGGCGTCGAGCGGCACGGTGTCGAGCCAGGCGGGACGGTGGCCCGGGCAGCGCTTCTCGAAGAACCGCTCGCCGGTGACGCCGTCGGGCAGCCGGACCATCGTGGTCGGCCGGTCGTGGAGGTGGGGCAGCATGGTCGGGGCGATGCGGGCGTAGTAGTCGACGACCTGACCTTTGGTGAAGCCGTTCGCCGGGTACAACACCTTGTCGAGGTTGGTGACCCGCAGGCGCCGGCCGTCGACCTCCACGTGGGCGACGGCGTCCGGCTCCGCGGGCCTCCGGGACCCCTTGTTGGAAGCAGGTGCCACGACCTGCGAAGGTAGTAGCCCACGAGAACGGGGAGACCGCCTTGCCCACTGCCATCTGGACCGGATCGATCAGCTTCGGATTGGTGACCGTGCCCGTGCGGCTGGTGTCCGCGACGCGGTCGCAGGACGTCCGCTTCCACCAGCTCGAGGCGGAGACCGGCGCCCGCATCCGGTACCGCCGGGTCTCGGAGAAGACCGGCGAAGAGGTCCCCAACGACCAGATCGTGAAGGGCTACGAGCTCGAGAGCGGGAACTACGTGGTCATCGAGGGCGACGAGCTGGCCGCGCTCAAGCCCAAGGCCAGCCGCCAGATCGAGATCGAGGACTTCGTCGACCTGTCGGAGATCGATCCGGTCTACTTCGAGCAGCCCTACTACCTCGTCCCCGACAAGGACGCGGCCAAGGCGTACCGGCTCCTCACCCAGGTGATGGAGGACGAGGGCAAGGTCGCGGTCGGCCGCTTCGTGCTGCGGTCGAAGGAGGCCCTCGTCGCGATACGTCCGGTCGACGGCATGCTGTGCCTGGAGACCATGCGCTACGCCGACGAGGTGCTCGCGCCCGACCGCGAGCAGATCGACGCCGAGTCGGAGCCGAGCGAACGCGAGCTCGACATGGCCCGCCAGCTGGTGAACACGCTCGCCGGTGAGTTCGATCCCGAGAAGTACCACGACGAGTACCGCGAGGAGGTGCTCGCGCTCATCGACCGCAAAGCTGCCGGCGAGGAGATCGTGGCGCCCGCGGCGCCGGAGGAGCCGGCCAAGGTGCTCGACCTCATGGCCGCGCTCGAGGCGAGCCTCGCCCGCACCGGCGCCACTCGGACCAAGGGCGACGCCGACGACGCGGCGGCAGCCCCGGCGCCGCGCAAAGCCGCGAAGAAGGCGGCGAAGCGGGCGCCGACCAAGGGCGCGGCCAAGAAGTCGCCCGCGAAGAAGTCGGCGACCGCCAAGCGCACCCGCAAGTCGGCCTGACCGCGGTCAGGAAGCCTGGCGCTGCGGCACGCCGACGACGCGGCGGCGCGGGAAGCGGCGGACCCGGCCGGTGGTGACCGGCCCGCCGGCGTGCTCGTGCTCGAGCCAGCCGCAGTCGCACAGCTGCGGGTCGCTGCCGGTGCGGAACGACGGGCACGGCTCGAACCGGACCGAGTCGGCCCGGAACACCATGGCGTCGATCCTGAGAAGTCGAGGGCTCATCGGTGGGGTTCCTCCTGGGTCCGCCCCGGGTGAATCACACTCGTGTAACTCTGCCGGGCAACTGTAACGGGTGGGGTGGTGGAGCTCGTGGACTCCACCCGCGGCACCCTCGCGCCGAGGTACGACACTCATGGCCCCGACCTGGACGTCGAGGGGCGCTACCAGTGCCTCGACCGCGTCACGCGCGACGTCACGGTGTGAGGTCGCGCTGCTCGTCGGACCGTTCGGTCCCGAGCGCACCCTCGCTCTCGTTGCGCGTCACCTCGGCGGTCTCGACCGGTGTCGGGAGGCCGGCCGGCGGCTCCGCGGTGCGCGTGCCGTTCCCGCCGCCGGATCCGTTGGCGCCCAGGTAGCGCATCAGGGTGGCCGCGAGGCCGTCGAACGAGCCGCCCCCGCCGCCGGTGACCAGCACCTCGGGCACCACCGTGATGTGCCCGTCGGCGACCGCGTTGGCGACCGCCACGACGGCCGTCGCCGGGCCGCCGAGCGCCTCCTTCTGGGCGTTGAACCCGATCGCTCGAGCCAACCCCAGGGCCTCGGTGGCCTTGGCCTCTCCCAGACCGATGGCCTGGCGGCGGGCCCCTTCCGCCTCACCGGTGAGCTGCACGTACGCCGCCTCACCCTTCGCTTCCTGCTCGCGCGCCTGGGCCTCGTTGGTCTTGATCTGCACTCCGACCTGCGCGCTCGCCAACTGCGACTGCATGTTGGCCGTGCCCTTGGCCTTCTCCATCTCGATGCGCGACGTCTCGGCGCGCTGCTGCTCCTCGAACGTCGCCTTCTCCTGGTTGGCGATCTCCCGCTGGGTGAGCACGACGACCAGTGCGTCCGGAAACGCCACGTCCTGGATGTAGACGCCCTTGGTCTCGACCTCGTACTGGCTCAGGTAGCGGGTGATGGCCTCGAACGCGGCCGCCTGCACCTCGCGCCGGGTCTCGATGAACTTCACCGCTTCCAACGCCTGCAGCGTGTTGCGGAAGTGGTTGCCCACCGCGCTCTGCAGCACCTCGCTCACGAGGTTGCGCATGGTGCCCACCATCGAGATCACCTTGGGCGCCTTCGTGTCGGGCACGTGGATCTGCACCTGGAGGTCGATCTGGAAGATGAAGCCCTCCCGGCTCTTGCCGACGATCGACGACAGCTGCGCGTCGAGGTCGTGAGCCTCGGACGTGGCGTCGGCCCAGTTGAGGGTCAGGATGAAGGTCGGCACGATCTCGGCCGCGTAGACGCGCGGGTTGATCGCGTACTTGCCGGTGCGGAGCGGTTCCTGCCAGATGCCGCGGTGGCCGGGCCGCACGATCGAGCCGAACTTGAACTCCGCGCCCGAGGTGTCATCGGTGGGAAGGCCGACGAAGCCCTTGATCACCGCGACCTCACCCTGGTTGACCACGAGCATGGGCACGAGGTCGACGCGCACGAGGAACGGGTTCAAGAGGTACGCGCCGTACAGCAGGGTGTCGTGCTGGAGCCCGATCTTGCCGCCCTTGTCGAGAAACGCCTGGAAGTCCTGGTAGTTGTTGTGAAGGGTGTTCTTGCTCCCGAGCAGCAGGTCGATGAGCTGGGCATCGGTGGTCGCGGTGCTGCCGCCCGCGTTCGACGCCTCGATCGCGGCCACGTCCTCGAATCCGCCCAACCGACTGGCGATGTCGCCCGACGGAAGGGGTTCGCCCTCGAGCGCGGTGACGACGCCCACCAGGTCGATCCCTCCCGCGTCCGGGGCGATCACGACGACGCGCAGCTGGTCGGCGGAGAGGCCGAACGACTCGGGGGTGAGCACGTCCCCCTTGGCCTGCGAGGCGAGGTCGGGCGACACCGGGAGTCCGTACACGGTCTGGGGGGTCAGCACGAGGAAGGCGACCGGGTGGATCGGCACCAACGTGCCGGGCGGAAGGACCGGCCGCTGGACGCCCTTCTGGCCACCCTGCTCGATGAAGCTGTGCAGGTTGGAGAAGTTCGCCAGCTCGGCCTTGTAGACCGCGCTCTTCGCGCCGATCGGGAGTGGTGCGCCCACCTGCGCGATCACCACGCCGATCTCGCCCGCGGGCACCTGCACCCAGGGAAACTTCTTCACGCCGAACAGCGGCCAGAGCTTGAACCGCAGCCCCGGCATGAGCATCGTCGCCTGGTAGCCGGCCTCGCCGCGGAACGCGATGGGGTTGTCCTCGCCGAGCTTGCGGAACGCGAATCGCTTCCCGACCAGACCGACCTCCGTGGCCCCCACCGAGTGGAACGACTTCCACACGACGAACACGACGATCACCACGACGATCACGCCGACGATCAGTTCTGCGCCCATGGCTGTGCCCTTCTGCGGTCCGTGCTCACAGTGTGCGTGTGTACTCGACCACTTGACGAATCTGCGCCGGTGAGAGCTGCCCGCCGAACGCGGGCATCGAGCCGCTGCCGTCGCGCACGAACGTGATCTGGTCGTCGACGGACGGGAACTGCTCGACCACGGCCCCGCCGGCGAGCTGCGGTCCCACGCCGCCCCCGCCGTCGGCACCGTGGCAGCTGGCGCAGTTCGCCGCGAACAGCGCCGCCCCCGGTGAGGCGGGCGTCGAGCCGGTGCTCGAGCCGGGCTCGTTGACGAAGAGCAGGACGACGGCCACGACCGCGCCGACCATCGCCAGCACCTCGACCACGTTGACCACCTTCCGGAACATCAGAACGCCGGCAACCCGGGCGGTCGGGACGTGAGGAACCACCACGCGCTCGTGAGCCAGACGCCCACGAGCGAGGCGAACACGAGACCACCCACCACCGGCAGGGTCGGGCCCGGGAGACCACGGACCCGCACCGCGAGCACCTTCACGGTGAAGATGCCGTAGAAGAAGCAGCCGAGCAGCGAGTGCACGAGCACCCGGGTGTCGGTCGACTGGAACCCCAGCGCCCAGAGACACTGGTAGGCAACGGGCAGGGTCAGCACGAAGGCGAGCGTGCCGACCAGCCGGTGCGCGTCGCCCAACCACGCCGGCGCCCGGCGCGGCACCGTGACCTTGTCGTAGAGCCGCAGCCCGAGCAGGAGCTGCAGCACCGCGAGCGCGAGCGCGGCGGTCGCGAACCAGACCTTCAACTGGATCGTGCCCGAGAAGAACAGCGTGTACGGCTGCTCGTGCGTGGGGTCGTGCGCCTTGCCGTAGACGCCGAGCGCGACGGCGACGGCGCCACCGGCCAGCAGCACGAGCACGAGGCGCCGCGCCGCGGTGCCTTCCGTGCCCGCCGGCGCCGCGACCGAATCTGCCATCTTCGCCCCTTCCCGCGCGCATCGTACAGTGACCCTGATGCTGCTGGCTCCCCCCGGACCCCCTGTCACCGAGGTCGTGCCGGTCCGCATCCACGGCCACGACTCGAGCTGGCCGCCGGTCCTGATCGTGTGCGTGCTGGTCGTCGTGGTCGGTGGCCTGGTCGCCGCGCTGGTGTTCCTGCGGCGCGCGCGCGCGGCCACCCGACCGGCCCGGAAACCGCTCGATGGCTGAGCCCGGCGCGGGCAGCTGGCTC
Organism: uncultured Actinomycetes bacterium; assembly: GCA_963819475.1. Taxonomy (GTDB): domain Bacteria; phylum Actinomycetota; class Acidimicrobiia; order IMCC26256; family DASPTH01; genus DASUAS01. The sequence continues at coordinate 1,368,747 of CAWFWE010000002.1, read as the reverse complement.
GATCCGGCGCGGGTCGCGGCGGGCGACGTGCTGCGCGCCGGATGGGAGCAGGTCGTGCACTTCGCCAACATCGGACCCCGGAGCCGGCGGGCCCGTCGGTTCCGCCGCTTCGGCGACGGCTCCGCCATCTGCTTCCCGGTGGCCGCGCTGTACGGCGAGGAGTACATCGAGGTGGGGGAGGGCTGCATCATCGGGCCCTACTCGTCGTTGTCGGCGGGGGTGATGCCCGGCCAGGTCCTCGAGCACTCGCCGGTCGTCACCATCGGCGACCGCGTGCTCATCGGCAAGGGCAGCGGGATCGTCGCGCACCACTCGGTCGCGATCGGCGACGACGTGTTCACCGGCCACCACGTGTACATCACCGATGCGAACCACGGTTACGAGGACACGACCCTGCCGATCGGACGGCAGTTCGCACCGTCGCGCCCGGTGCGGGTCGGGAGCGGCTCGTGGCTCGGGCACGGCACCGTGGTCCTGCCCGGCGCCGACATCGGCCGTCACGTCGCGGTCGGCGCGGGCTCGGTGGTCACCGGCCCGTTGCCCGACTTCAGCGTCGCCGTCGGCAACCCGGCGCGGGTGATCCGTCGCTACGTCGACGGTGAGGGTTGGGTGAAGGTCGAGGGAAGGCGTCAGGAACCGGCCGGCGACGGGTAGGTCGGGGGCGCGTCGGCCGGAGGCAGCGTGGTGAGCACGGTGGTCGACGTCTTGGGGTCGAACAACCCGACCGGCGCCTTCGGCCACTGCCCGGGGAGGTACCGCCGGCCGTCGTCCGCGTACCGGTAGAGGCCCTTGCCGTCGCGGCCCACCTCGTCGGTGCCCGCTGCGTTCGGGTCCCACCAGATCACGGTGGCGTCGTCGCCGCCGGTGAGGTCGACGCCCTTCCAGATGCCGTGGCGACCCCACGACAGGTGCAGGCGCGTCGGCGTGGTGGTGGGCGCGGACGGGAAGCGGCCGAGGCCGGCCGCGAACGACTTGGCGGTGAGCCGCGGGCCGGCGAGGTGCACGCCGGTGAAGAACACGAGGGGCGCCTGCACGAGCTCGCGGAACGTCTTCGCCTCGGGTGGGTGGCCGGTCTGCCACGTGACGAGGTTGGCGAGCTCGTCAACGTCGTCGGCGGTGCGGGCGGGGAGCAGGGACACACCGAACGCGTGCGCCCACTGCTTCTGGTCGTACTGGCGACCGAACACTGCGGTGTCGGTGAACGCGTAGCCGAGAACCACCCACTCGGGGAAGTAGTTCTGCGCGGTCGCCTCCTTCGTGAGGTACGTCGGGAACACCGGGTCACCGGCGAGCAGCACGCTGGTCACGCCGGAGCTCTTGAGCTTGGCGATCACGTTGCGGGCGTCCTGTTGCGCGGTGGTGAGGTCGAGCGAGTACGGCACCGTCACGGCCGCCTTCACCTTGTACGACGACAACCGCTGCTCGAAGTGCTTCACGCTCCTGGCGAACGTCCCCGCGGTGTCGTCGTAGTGGACGACGCCGAACCGGCGCACCTTCGACGCCAGGTCCTGCGACCCCGCGTGCACCGCCTTCTTGCGCGCCAGCTGCGTCCCGACGAACGCCGCCCAGTGCTCGCTCGCCTGTTCGGGGGACGCGATGGTGGGCCACACGTAGGGCGCGTGACGATCGAGGAACGACTGGGGCTCGGCGATGACGCAGTCGCCGACGCAGAGGACGCCCCGGGCGGCGAGCTCCTCGGCGTACGCGGTGGTCTGACCCGGACCGCCGAACGACGCGAACGCGTGCACCTCGGTCGCGACCTTGATCGCGTCGGCCTTGGCCGCCACGTCGTCGTCGGGGGCGCCGCTCGCCTTCACCGGCACGAGCTTCACCGTGCGCCCGTAGAGCTCGTAGTGCTTCGAGAAGTAGTCGACGTACGCCTGCGTGGTCTCGCGCTCCTTGGCCAGGCTCTCGTCGCTGCCCGTCTCCTCGAAGAACGCCTGCTGCAGGAGGTCGGGCTGGGCCTGGTAGAGCGCGACGGTGATGGTGTCCTTGGTGACGCCCGGCGCGGTGGCGCCGCCGTTGTCCCCGTCCTTCCAGGGTGCGACGCAGGGCGGGGCGTACCCGCTCGGTACCGCCACCTTCCCGGTCGCGGTGTCGCAGGTCGGGCCCCAGTCGACCTTGGTGCCCGCGGCCTTCGCCTGGTCGAAGGTCAGCGGCCCCGCGCTCCCGTCGGCGGCGCCGGCCGGGGCCGCGAGCGCCACCGCGGTGGCGGCCACGAGCAGGCCGACCAGGGCACGCGAGGTCCGGCGGGGGGAAGCCACAGAGGGGCATCGTCGCGCACAGGGAGCGACCGAACCGGTCAGCCGCCGAGGTACGAGCGGCTCACCGCGGGGTCGGCGAGCACGGTGCCGGGAGGGCCCGACGCGACCACGCGACCGAGGTCGAGGGCCACGAGGCGGTCGGCCACCGTCGCCAGCACGCCGAGGTCGTGCTCGATGACGAGCAGCCCCGCGCCGAGGGTGTCGCGCACGTCGCGCAGGATCGGCCCGAGGGCCTCGGCCTCCCGCTGCGAGATCCCGCTGGCCGGCTCGTCGAGGAGCAGCACCGACGGCGAGTGCGCGAGCACGCACGCGAGGTCGACGATGCGGCGGGTACCGGCCGAGAGCTCGTGGCCGAACCGGTCGGTGGAGTCGCCCAGCCCGAGCAGCTCGACGAGCTCGTCGACACGCGCGTGCACCGCGCGCTCGGAGCGCGCCACCGAGGGGAGGTGCGCGGCGGCCGCGACCGGGTTACGCACGCGCACCGAGCGTTCACACGCCACCGCGATGGTCTCGCGCACGGTGAGCGCCGGGAAGAGACGACCGTCCTGGAACGACCGCCCGAGGCCGAGTCGGGCGCGACCGTGGGCGCTCAGCGCCGTCAGCTCGACAAGGGCGCCGTCGCGGTGCAGCAGGATCGAGCCCGCGTCCGGCGGGACGAACCCGGAGACGACGTCGAACAGCGTCGTCTTGCCCGCACCGTTGGGGCCCACGATCCCGATGATCTCGCCCGCGTGGAGGGTCAGCGAGACGTCGTCGAGCGCGACCACGCCGCCGAACCGGCGCCCGATCCCGCTGAGCTCGAGCCGCGGCGCCCCGGCCGTGCCGGAGCTGCCGTCGGGGTGCGGCGGTGACACGCTCGCCGCCGCCGCGCCCAGGAAGGTGGCGCGCACGAGGTCGGGGCGGTCGAGCAGTCCGGCGGTCGGGCCGGCGTAGCGCACGGTGCCGCGGTCGAGGAAGTAGGCGCGGTCCGCGAGCTCGACCGCGCGGTCGATCGACTGCTCGACGACCACGATCGCGGTGCCCGCGTCCCGCAGCTCCCGCAGCCGCTGCTGGAGTCCTTTCGTCACCTCGGGGGAGAGGCCCAGCGACAGCTCGTCGATCATGAGGAGGCGCGGTGCGGCCATCAGCGCCATCGCCAGCGTGAGCATCTGCTGCTCGCCCCCCGACAGGTCGTCGGCGCGCTGCCGTTCCCGTTCGAGCAGGCGCGGGAACAACCGCAGCGCGTCGTCGCGCGCCGCCGCCGACGCGACCGGGTCGCGCACGGGCCATGACGCCAGGCGGAGGTTCTCGGCCACGGTGAGCGACGGGAACACGCCGTGCCCACCCGGGGCCTGCACCGCGCCCAACGCGACGATCCGTTCCGCGCGGGCATGGGTGGTGACCCGCCCCCCGATCACCACCTCGCCCCGGTCGGGCGCGCGCAGCCCCGACACCGCCGCGAGCAACGTCGACTTCCCCGAGCCGTTGGTGCCGAGCAGCGCCACGATCTCGCCCGCCTCGGCGTCGAGGTCGACGTCGAACAACACCGGCACGTCGTCGTAGCTGACCGCCAGATCGCGCACCCGGAGCGCGGCGGGCCGACCGTCCGCCGCCGGCGAGACCCGGCTCGGAGGCGCCGCGTCGCCGCGCGCCTCCCCCCGCGTCACGCCGGTGAGCGCGGGCACCGAGAGGCCGCGCCGCCTCGCCACCCGGCGCAGAAACCGGTCCCGGAGGTCGGCGAACGCGGCGCCGAGGCCGCCGCGGAACACGAACAGCACCACGAGCATGCCGACCCCGGTCGCCAGGATCTGCCATTCGACCGGGAGCCACCACGTGACACCCCGCACGAACAGCGCCCCGAGGAGCGCGCCGGGTACGGAGCCGAGACCACCGATCACGACCATGGTGAACACCACCAGGCTCTCGCCTGCGGTGTAGGAGTCGAGCTGCAGGCCGTTCTGCTGGTGCACGAAGAGCGCGCCCGCGATCGCGGCGAGGAAGCCCGAGATCGCGAACGCGCCCAGCGTCGTCGCGCGTGCGTTCACGCCGAACGCGGTCGCGGCGCGCTCGTTCTCCCGGATCGCGATGAGCACGCGCCCGGTCCGGCTGCGCCGGATGCCGACCACCGCGATCACCACGAGCGCGAGCGCGACGAGGCAGAGCCGGTAGAAGCCGCCTTCCGACTGCACGGGGATGATCCCGAAGAGATCCGGACGTTCGACGCGCGGCGGCGGCAACCAGTCGAAGCGGGTCCCCTCGCCGAAGATGCGGGGGCTCAACAACCACGCGGTGGTGGCCAACCCGAAGGCGAGGGTGACGACGGCCAGGGTGAGTCCGCGCCGCCGGAGCACGGGGAGCCCGATGAGCGTCGCCAGCCCGGCGCCGACTAGACCGGCGCCGAGCAGCCCGAAGGCGAGATCCCACCCGAGCCGGGCGGTGATCGAGGCACCGACCGCGGCGCCGACCGCCACGAACGCCATCTGGCCCAGACTGATCTCGCCCGCCCAGCCCGTCAGCACCACGAGCGACAGCGCGATGACGCCGTACACGAGCGCGACCGCGGCGAGGTTGGTGCGGCTCTCCGAGAACACCACCGGGACGAGCGCCAGTGCGACGACGATCGCGGCGACGAGCGCGACGCCCGCGACCCGGACCTCCGGGAGGCGCGCCAGCTCGCGCGGCACCGGTCGGGGCTCGCGCACGGCCCGCCACGTCGACGGCTCGAGGCGGCCGCGCAGCCCCGCGCCGGGAGGCGTCAACCACACCGCGACCAGAACGATGACGAACAGCACCGGCTGCACGTCGTTGGGCTCGTTCCAGCCCCAGACCACCGACTGCTCGACGATGCCGAGTGCGACCGCGGCGAACGCGATCGTGGGCAGCCGCTCCATGCGGCCGATGACCGCCGCCGCCAGCGCGGGCAACAACAGTGACGGCCCGAGCACGGTGCCGAGCGAGAGCCCCACGATCCCGGCGCGGAGGAACACCGCGAGGAACGCCAGCAACGACGCCAGCATCCACACGACCGAGTGCACGCGCCGTACGGGGATGCCCACCAGCGCGGCGCGGTCGGCGTCGTCGGCGCACGCTCGCATCGCGACACCGAGACGGGTGCGGAGGAACAGCGCGAGCCCGACGAACGCGAGCGGGATCACCACGAGCGCGACGACGTCGTTGCCGCCGAAGGTCAACGGGTCGACGGTGAACGAGAGGTCGAACGGCGCGGGGAAGCGCTGCGGGGGCAGGCCGACGCCGAACCATCCGGGAAGGAGCAACCCCAGCCCGGCGAGCAGCTGGGCGAGGCCGATGGTGGCGACGGTGAGGATCAGCCGGGGCGAGCGGAAGAACCGGCGGATCACGAGCAGCTCGACCGCGGCACCCAGGACGACCGCCGCCGCGATCCCGACCACGAAGGCGACCACCCAGCTGGCGCCGCTGGTCACCACGAGCAGCACCGCGAGTGACGCGGGGGCCGCGCCGAGGTCGCCCTGGGCGAAGTTGAGGATGCGGTTCGCCCGGTACACGAGGGCGAGCCCGAGCGCGAGGAGGGCGCTCAGGCCGCCGAGGATGGCCCCCTGCACCACGATCCCCGCCGGCGGCCCCCAGAGCAGCTGCACGGCGACGAGGAAGGCGACCGTCCCCAGGACCCAGGCGAGCGCGTGCCGGGCCCGAGCTGTTCGCACGTCGAGGGAGGGCAAGGTGATCAAGTATGCGCGCGCTCGGCCCGTAGATTGCCTCCAATGGGCAATCGACTCCGAGGTGGTTCTCCCGCGTGCGTGCGTGCCGCGATCGCGGGCGCCGTGCTCGCCGCCCTGCTGCTCGGTGCAGCTGCGACGCCGGCCGCGGCGTCCCGCTACGGAGAGGACCTGCAGCTCGCGAAGGCCGGGACCCTCGTGCTGGCCGACCTCCCCGCCGGCTTCGCCACGAAGCCCGACGCGGGTTCGTCGAAGGCGGACAACATCCGGCTGGCGAAGGGGATCAGCGGGTGCGCGCCCTACGTCGCGCTCCAGAAGACGCTGCTCGACCTGCCGTCGGCGCGGTCGGCCAGCCTGGAGGACCAGACCCGCAAGGTCGTCAACGAGGTCGACGTCTTCAAGACCGATCGGGGCGCGAGCGCCGCGCTCGTGTTGTACGCCAAGCCCAGCCTCGTCGGTTGCCTCGAGAAGGTGTTCGAGAAGGGCATCCGCCAGGACCCGAGCCGCTCCAGCGCCATCGAGGACGTCGTCGTGACGCTCGAGCGCCAGGACATCGCCGGTCTCGGCGACGAGAGCGTGGTGTACGAGGGCACCGTCGTGGTCACCGGCACCGACGGCTCGAGCGCGCGCTTGGGGATCGGCAACGCCGCGGTGCGTGTCGGGCGCACCGTCGACGCGGTCAGCTTCTCGACGTCGGGCGGCGACCTGGCCGACATCCTCACCCCGGCGATCGACGCGTCGGTGGGGCGCCTGCGCACCGCGCTGGGAGCGACGCCGGCATGACACGCGTGGTCGCGGTCGTCGTCGTGGGCGTCGCCGCGCTGTTCGCCACCGCGGCCGCCGAGACCACGACCACGGTGGCGGGCACGTCGACCGACGAGCAGCTCGCCGGCACCGGGGTCCTGCAGCAGACCGACTTCCCCGCCGGCTGGCAGCAGGCCGCGCGCGGCCCCACCTCCGACAAGGAGCTCGACGCGCAGGCGGCCAAGATCCCGAGCTGCAAGCCGTTTCGGACCTTCTCGGCCACGAACCGGCGCCAACCGCGCGCCAGGTCGGAGAACTTCGATCAGGGGCAGTCGAACGTCACCAACACGGTGAGCGTGTTCCCGTCGACCGACCGGGCCGTCGCCGCGATCGCGACCTTCCGCGACGCCCGCATCGCGGGCTGCTTGGAGCGGCTCTTCACCGCGGTCTACCGGAAGGAGCTCGAGAAGAACAGGAAGACGGCCAAGCAGTTGAAGTCGGTCACGACGACGCTCGGCCGCGAAGACGGCATCCGTCTCGGCGACGAGGCGGTCGTCTACGAGGGCACCCTCGACGTCGGCCTGAAGAACGGCACGACGCAGACCATCGGGCTCGGCCTCGTGGCCGTGCGCGCCGGGCGGGCGCTCGCCGGGTACTCGTACACATCCGACAAGGACATCTCGGCCGCGCTCCAACCGGCGATCGTCGCGTCGGTCACGAGGCTGCAACGGGCGGCGCCGGCGGCATGACGTCGGGCGCGGCCGTGGGGGTCCACACCCGACCCTCGCGGCGGCCGATCTCGTCGTCGACACGGGGGAGCGCGCGGCAGCGCGTGCTCGTGGCTCGACATCGCGAGCGCCGACACCGCGGCGTCGAACGCGTCCTCGCTCGCGACCGCGTGGTCGCGCAGCCCCGGCGGGAGCGCGGGGTAGCGCGCGTCGAGGAGGCCGGCGCGCGCCGACGCGCTGGACTTCACCACCGGGCCGGTGAATGCCCGCGGGTAGATCTCCACCGCGACCGGCGGGCACGCGGGCTGGTCGAACGGCCAGATCGCGAAGCCCGCCTCGCGCAGGCGGACGAGGGCGGGCCAGCCGCGCACCGAGCCGGTCCCGACGCTGCCGGCACCACCGATCTGGAACGTCGACTTCGGGCGGATGCCCCCGACCGCCGCCAACGCCGCCTCCGTCGCCCGGAGCTGCTCGCCGTCGGGCCGCCGCCGGCCCGGACGCCCCCAGAACGGTGGTGGGCACTCGCGGAGCCAGCGCTCGCCGTCGAGCGCGGCGGCCGCCCACAGCTCGACCGCCTCGCGGAGACCCTCGCGGTCGAGGAACCACGCCGGCAACGAGAAGGAGAAGTCGAAGCCGACGACGGGCGGGGGGTCGTCCGAGGCGCGGGCCACGAGCTCGGCCGCCAACTCCTCCCGGGTCCGCCCGCACTCCAGCCGGAGCAGGGTGCCGTCGGCGGCCTCCGCCATCCAGAGGTACCGGCGTTCTCCCGTGCGTCGACCCGACCAGTCGACCGCGACGACCGTCACGCGGTCGCCCAGACGAGCACCTCCGCGCCGTCGTCTCCCGCGGTCAGGGTCGGGGACCCCGCGTCGGTGAGCCGCGCCGCGTCGCCGGTGCCGAGCGGTGTGCCGTCGAGGGCCGCGCCGCCGACCGCGACGAACACGTGCGCGTGCGGAGCGTCGGGAACCGTGACTGCCTCACCGGGATCGAGGCGGCCGACGGAGAACACCGCGTCGCGCTGGTGGATCGTGATCGCACCCTCGTGTCCCCGGCCCGACGCCACCACCACGAGACCGCCGCCTGCGAGCGCGTCGTTGAGGTCTCGCTGCTCGTAGCCCGGCTCGATGCCGTTCGTGTCGGGGAGCACCCACATCTGCACGAGATGCACGGCGGCGGTCGCGCTGGCGTTCATCTCCGAGTGGCGGATGCCCGAGCCCGCGCTCATCCGCTGCGCGAGGCCTGGGTAGATCACGCCGTCGGTGCCGGTGCTGTCGCGGTGGCCGAGCTCGCCGTCGAGCACCCAGGTGACGATCTCCATGTCGCGGTGGCCGTGCGTCCCGAAGCCGCCACCGGCCCGGACGATGTCGTCGTTGTTGACGATCAGGAGCCCGTGGCCGACGTTTCGCGGGTCGTGGTGCGGCCCGAAGCTGAAGCTGTGCCACGAGTCGAGCCAGTCGAGCTCGGTGTGGAAGCGGCTGTTCGCGGGGCGTACGTCGACGGCCATTCCCGCAGTATGCCCGCTCGGTGCGAGCGCGCCGGCGCCGCGGAGCGCGCTCTGTAGACTCCGCCCGATGCCCAACCTGGTCACGCTGTGCACCGGCAACGCGGCGCGGTCGGTGATGGCCGGCGCGATCCTCGCCGAGCACGTGCCCGCACTCGTGGTGTCGACCCGGGGCACACACGTCGTCGAGGGCATGCCGATGAGCTGGCGCACCCGCGACGCCATCGTGGGGGTCGGGGCCAAGGCCGACGGCCACCGCAGCCGGCAGCTCTCGGGGGCCGACCTCGCCGACGCCGACCTCGTGCTCGCGATGGCGGGTGAGCACGTGGAGTACGTGCGCCGCCGTCACCCCGAGGCCGCGGCGCGGACGGGCACGCTCAAGCGGCTCGCGCGCGACCTCCCCGCGGCGTCGGGCACGCTGGCGGACCGGGTGGCGTCGCTGCACCTCGCCGACGTCGTGCTCGAGCCGTGGGAGGACGTCGACGACCCCGCCGGCGGCGAGCCCGAGGTGTTCCACCGCTGCGCGGTCGAGATCCACGAGCTGCTCACCACTCTCCGCCCGGTGCTCGGCGACGTCCCCGCGTGAGTGCACGGAAGCGGCGTCCGGTGGCGGCCGCACTCGCAATCGGGATCGCGGTCCTGGTGCTGGTCTCGACCGCGAGGACCGGCGGTGCGCAGACCGGCGCGCCCAAGAGCGGCAGCGTCGGCGTCACGGCCACGAGCATCAAGGTCGCGGGCCTCGGCGACTCGCTCCTCTACGGTGGCGCCGACGTCGGTGCGAAGGCGCGCTTCCAACGGGCCAACGACGCCGGCGGCGTGCACGGCCGCACCATCGACTACGCCGGCTTCACCGACGACGGCGGCGACCCCACCGCCGGCACCACCGCCGCGACCAAGCTCGTGCAGCAGGACCAGGTGTTCGCGGTGGTCCCTGCGGTCACGCCCACCTTCGCCGCCGGCTCGTTCCTCGCGCAGCAGAAGGTGCCGTACTTCGGCTGGGGCCTCTCGTCCGACTTCTGCGGCAACGACTACGGGTTCGGGTTCAGCGGCTGCCTGGTGCCGGAGGGCGTGACGAGCAACGTGTGGGGTGTGTTGATCAGCAAGGTGTTCGGCGCGGAGTCGGCCGGGCGCACCGCGGCGATCGTCACCGAGGGCTCGCCGTCCGGGCAGTACGAGCTCACCGCGCTCACTGCCGGCGTCACCAGCGCCAAGTTGAAGGTCGTCTACGGCAAGGCCGCGCTCGGCGTGCCCGCGACGCTCGACTACGGCGCCGTCGCCCAGGAGGTGCTGGCCAGCAACGCGGGGACGTCGCCCGACGCGGTGTTCGTCGTCGGCAACGCCTCGAACGTGCTCGGCATGCAGCAGGCGCTCAGCGCGGCCGGGTTCCTCGGGCTGTTCACCAATGGGATCGAGTACGCCCCGAACCTCGTCGCCCCCGCGAACGGTGCGATCGTGATGACGCAGACCGCCCCGACCGAGAGCGCGCCGACCAACCCGGCGATGGCCCAGCTCGTGGCCGACGTCCAGAAGGTGGCGCCCGGCGTTCCCGTCGACCAGTCGGTGATCGTGGGCTACTGGTCGGCGGACCTGTTCCTCGCCGCGGTGCAGAAGGCGGGCAAGAACCTCACCCGCGCCTCGCTGGTGAAGGCGGCCAACAACCATTTCACGTACAAGGTGGCGAACACCGTCGGGCCCACCACGTTCCCCGCCGCGCACTCGCGCCCGACACCGTGCGGCGCGCTCGTGGCGAGCAACGGCACCGCGTACGCGGTGAAAGTCCCGTACACGTGTGGCCGCGTCGTCGCGGTCGAATAGCGCGATGTGGTCGGGCGGCAGGACGCGGGCGTCGGTGGCAGCCGCGCTGGTCGGCGGGCTCGCGCTCGCCGGCGCGCCCGCACGCGCTCCCGCCACCCCGGTCGTCGGGGTCACGCGCACGACGGTCACCGTCACCGGTGTGGTCGGCGGCGAGGCGACCGCGGTCGGTGCCGACGTCGGCGCACAGGCGCGCTTCGCCCGTGCCAACCGGCGCGGCGGCGTGGCGGGCCGCACCGTCGAGTACTCCACCACCCTCACTACCAACACCGCGTCCGCGCTCGCCGGTTCGGTGTTCGCGGTGGTGCCGGCAGTCAGCGACGCGCTCGACACCACCGGGCTCGCCCAGGCCAGGGTGCCGTTCGTCGGCGCCGCCTCGACCACCGGGTGGGACGGCAACACCGCCGGCTTCGGGTTCGTCGGTGCGCAGGCCGCGGTGCAGACCCGCGTCGTCAGCCCCGCCTGGGGTGCGCAGCTCCGCTCGTTGCTCGGCACCGCGCAGGGATCACAGGTCACGGTCGCGGTCGACGACGACGCGCTCGGCACCGCGCGCGTGGAGCAGGCCCGGCGCTCCCTGCGGGCGGCGGGTTTCCGGGTCGCGGTCCCGGTCGCGCTCCCGGCACCACCGACGCCGCTGCCCGACCTCGCGCCCGCCACCACGACGTTGACCGCGGGCTCACCCGCGGCCGTGCTCCTGCTCACGTCACCGGCGACCACGACCGCCCTGGCGCAACGGCTGACCGCGGCCGGGTTCACCGGCACCGTCGCCACCACCGATGCGTTCTACCAACCCGCCACCCCCGCGGTCGCGAACGGCCTCACCGTCCTGGTGCCGTACGCGCCGTTCGAGGAGAGGACCGCGGCCAACCGCCGGCTGGCCGCTGACGTCGAGGCGTTCGCCCCCGGCACCACGCTCACGCCGGGCGTCGCCGCCGGCTACTGGTCGGCCGACGCGTTCCTGCGGATGCTCGCCCGGGTGGGGCGAAGGCTCACGCGCGAGCGGTTCCTCGCCGCCGCCAACCGCAACTTCTCGTTCTCGGTGCCCGACACCGTCGGCCGCTCGACCTGGCCCGCGATGCACACCCGGGGCGTGCCGTGCGGGGCGCTGGTACAGAGCGACGGCTCGCGCTACCTCGTGGTCGAGCCGTACGTGTGCGGCGACCCGATCGTGCGCGCGCCGACGACCACGACGACGTAGGCGCGTCAGTCGCCGTCGTCGAGTCGGAAGCCGACCTTCATGGTCACCTGGTACCAGGCGATCGAGCCGTCGTTCATCGCGCCGCGGATGTCGGACACCTCGAACCAGTCGAGGTTGCGAAGCGTCTTCGCCGTGCGCCCGATGCCGTTGCGGATGGCGTCGTCGACACCCTCCGCTGACGAGCCGACGATCTCCGAGATCTTGTAGGTGTGATCCACAGTCGCGCTCCCGGTTCGTCCGAAGGTCCCATGGGGCGTCGCACGATAGCGTCGGCGCCATGGCACTGACCATCGAGCCTTTCACCATCGACATCCCCGAGGCCGACCTCGTCGACCTGCGTGAGCGGCTCGCCCGCACCCGCTTCTCGCAGCAGTTGCCCGGCGCGGGCTGGGACTACGGCACCGAGCGGGGTTACCTCGAGGAGCTCGTTGCCTACTGGCGGGACGAGTACGACTGGCGACGCGTGGAGGCGCGCCTCAACTTCTTCGAGCACTTCCTCACCGAGATCGACGGCACGCGGGTGCACTTCCTGCACACGCGGTCCCCGGAGCCGGGCGCGTTGCCGCTGATCGTCACCCACGGGTGGCCGGGCTCCATCGTCGAGTTCCTCGACGTGATCGGTCCGCTGTCGGACCCCCGGGCGCACGGGGGCGACCCCGCCGACGCCTTCCACGTCGTGTGCCCGTCGATCCCCGGCTACGCCTTCTCCGGCCCCACCACCGAGCGGGGATGGGGCCCGCGCCGGATCGCCGAGGCGTGGGCCACGCTCATGGCCGGCCTGGGCTACGAGCGCTACGGCGCGCAGGGCGGCGACTGGGGGTCGATGATCTCGACCCAGCTCGCCCTCGCCGATCCCGAGCACCTCGCCGGCGTGCACCTGAACATGATCGTGGCACCGCCGCCCGCCGACCTCGACTTCGAGCACCTCCGGGAGGACGAGCAGCTCGCACTGGCGTCGTACGACTACTACGCCCGTGTCGACTCGGGATACTCGAAGATCCAGGGCACGAAGCCACAGACCATCGGCTACCCGCTCGACGACTCGCCCGCCGGGCTGGCGGCGTGGATCGTGGAGAAGTTCCGCACCTGGAGTGATTGCGACGGCGACGTCGAACGCCGCTTCACCAAGGACCAGCTGCTCGACAACATCATGCTGTACTGGCTCACCGCCACCGCCCACTCCGCCGGTCGGCTCTACTACGAGGCCGAGCAGACCTCGGGGTTCGTGCCCGACCAGAAGGTCGAGGTCCCCATCGGGTTCGCCGCGTTCCCCAAGGAGATCATCCGCTCGCCCCGCCACTGGGCCGAGCAGCGCTACGACATCCGCCAGTGGACCGAGATGCCCCGCGGCGGTCACTTCGCGGCGTTCGAAGAGGGGGAGCTGCTGGTGGCGGACGTGCGGGAGTTCTTCCGCCCACTGCGGGTCCTCACCTGAGCCGCTGGGACGGTCTAGCTTTACGCCCGACCGGAACCACGCGGTGTACGACGGTGCGCGCCGTCGCGGAGACTGGTCGGCCACGGTTTGGGCTGTCTCGACGATCGAGCCGCCGAGCGTGGCCGGGAGTGGCAGGAACGAGGAGGCGATCGGTGCGGAACCGCGTACGCAGCATCTGGGGCGTGGCCCTGGCCGGTGTGCTCGGAGCGCTCGTCGCGTTCCCGCTGCTCGCACCCGGCGCCGGCGCCCAGACGGCCTCGGTGTGCACGTTCACTGCGTCCGGGACCGCGCCGGGGACGATCGACGTCTCGGTGACCACGCCGGCCGGCGCCACCGAGGTCCGCGTCACGTTCACGCCGGACGACGCCTCGATCGCGCCGCAAGTCTTCACGCGCACGCCGCCCGCCGGCGGCGGCGTCACCTCGCTGCAGTTCACCGCTGACGGGCCCGGTGTGGTGACCGCGAACTTCTTCGACGCCGACGGCAACGCCTACGGCACCGGGTGCTCGGCGCCGGACGGCACCGAGGGCATCTCCATCAGCCGCGCGCCGACCGCCCCGACCCAGGCGCCGGCGGCACAGGCCCGGGCGCTGGCGTTCACCGGGTCGAACGACACCCCGTCCTACGTGCTCATCGGCGTCGCCGCCGTGGTCGTCGGTCTGGTGTTCGTCGTGGCCGCCCGTCGTCGCCGGCAGGTGTAGCAACGCCGGACGCACTACATTTCCCATCGATCCCTGGACTGCCCGCGCCGAGTGCGCGGGCAGTTCGGTCAACGCACCGATCCGAGGAGACACAATGGCTTGGAAGGTCGTGGTCGACTTCGACCTCTGCGAGAGCAACGCCATCTGCATGGGGATCGTCCCCGAAGTGTTCGAGGTCCGCGACGACAACTTCCTGTACGTGCTCCAGGAGAACCCGCCCGACGACCTGCGCGAGAAGTGCGAGCAGGCGGTGCGGCAGTGCCCGAAGCAGGCCATCAGCATCGACGAGAGCTGAGATGAGGTAGCCGGGCCCACCGGCCTGGCTACCGTGCTCACGCATGACGTCACCGGGTTCGACGCGGCGCAGTCCCGAGCGCCGCCGCCGGATGGCGGTGGCCGGCGGTGCCTGCGTCGTCGTGCTCGTCGTGTGCGTGACCGCGGCCGGGATCGCGCGGTTCGGCGGTGACGACGAGGGGGCCCGCTCGACCGGCGCCGTCACGACCTCGACCACCGCACCGGCTGCCGCTACGACCGCACCGGCTGCAACGACCGCGCCGGCGACCACGACGGCAGCGCCGGCGGCGCCCGCGGCGGCGAACGCCACCGCGATCGGGCGCACCTACGCGGTCGGCACCCGTACGCTGACCTTCGTCGACAGCTCCCGCACGACGTCGCCGAACGGGTCGTTCGGCGGCGCGCCCACCCGCACCCTGCCCACCGACGTCTGGTACCCGGCCGAGGGTGCCAGCGGGGGCGCGCCGACCGCGGACGCCCCGCCGGACGCCACCCACGGCCCGTATCCGCTCGTGCTCTTCGCCCACGGCTACGCCGTCACCCCCGACTTCTACGCCCCGCTGCTCGAGCGCTGGGCGGCGGCGGGGTACGTCGTGGCGGCACCCGTGTTCCCGATCCTCAGCGGATCGGACGGCGGCGCCAGCCACGTCGACTACGAGAAGACGTTCGGCGACGCGTCCTTCGTGATCACCCAGGTGCTCGACGTGAGTGGGGGAGACCCCCTCGCGGGGCTCGTCGACCGCGATCGCATCGCCGCCGCCGGTCACTCCGACGGCGAGGTCGTCTCCTTCGGCGTCGGCTTCCTCGCTTGCTGTCGGGACCCGCGGGTCAAGGCGGTGATCTCGATGGCCGGCGACCTGGCCAACGCCGACAACCCGAGCGTGCGCGACACCGGCACGCCGATCCTCCACATCATGGAGGTGAACGACGAGTACGACCCCTACCCGCACTCGATCCAGTGGGACCGCGACAACCTCACCGCGCCCCGCTGGATGGTGACCCTGAGCTCCAGCCACGTCCCGCCGTACACGCAGCCCGGCAATCCCGCGTTCGAGCTCGTGAGCACGATCACCGTCGCCTACCTCGACGGGACCCTCAAGGGGCACCCGGAGCGGCTCGAGGAGGTGACCAGCGCGGTGCAGGCGCACCCCGACGTGGGTGCGATCGAGCGATGACGCGGAGTCGACCTAACCGCCGAGGTCGGCCTTCACCTGGCGGCGCAAGATCTTGCCGGTGGCGGTCTGGGGCACCTCGTCGGTGACGACGACCAGCTCGGGTGTCTTGAGCGACCCGAGCCGCTGGCGGACCCACTCCCGCACGTGGTCGGTGTCGATCTCCTCGACGCCCGCCCGGAGGGAGACCATCGCCGCGATCCGCTCGCCGTACTGCTCGTCGTTCAGCCCGACGACCGCGGCGACGGAGATGGCGTCGTGCTGGAGCAGGGCGTCCTCGATCTCGGCGGGCGCGACGTTCTCGCCGCCTCGGATGATGGTGTCGTCGGCCCGGCCCTCGCAGAACAGGTAGCCCTCGACGTCGAGCCAGCCACGGTCGCCGGTGTGCAGCCAACCGTCGTCGTCGGTCTTGGAGTCGGTACCGACATACTTGCCGCTCACCTGGTCGCCGCGGATCTGGATCTCACCGGGCTCGTCGGGGCCCATGGTCTCGCCCGCGTCCCCCACGATGCGGATCTCGATGCCCGGCAACGGTTGACCGACCGACGACAGGCGGTTCTTGAACAGGGGCTCGTCGCTGTAGAGCGCGAGCCGGTGGTCGTCGGGACCGAGGATCGCGACCGTGCTGCTCGTCTCGGTGAGCCCGTAGGCGTTGACGAAGTCGACCTCCGGGAAGAGGTGCAGCGCCCGTTCCAGGACGGGGGCCGGCATGCGGGAACCGCCGTACGACAGCGCCCGGAGGCTGGGCACGCGCAGCGACTCGTCGGCCTCCATGGCCTCGACGATCTTGCCGAGCATGGTGGGCACGAGCATGGCGTGGGTGACCTGCTCGTCGCGCGCCGTGATCAACCAGTCCTCGGCCGAGAAGCGCACGCCCGGCACCGGCACGATGCGCCGGCCGACGTAGGTGTTGCTGAGCACGGCGGCGACGCCGGCCACGTGGAAGGGCGGCACGATCACGATGGCGGCTTCGTCCTCGCCCGCCGACGCGAACTCCAGCGTGTTGAACACGTACGCGAGCAGCTGCGCGTGCTCGAGCACCGCGGCCTTGGGCTCGGCCGACGTGCCGCTGGTGAAGAGCAGCACCGCGGGAGCCTCGGGCGCGTCCGGGAACGCGCGACCGCTGTCCTCCTTGGCGTCGAGCCAGTGCGGCGCGGCGACGACCGCGGGCTCGATCCGGGTCAGGAGCTGCTCGAGGGACGCCTCGGGGAGGCGGTAGTTGAGCGGCGCGTAGCTGACGCCCGCCCACGCAGCGCCGAAGAGGCACGCGGGCACGAGCGGGCCGTTGGGCTCCATGAGCGCGAGCCGCTCGGCGCCCGACCCGTCGACCCGGTCGGCGACGGCGCGCGGCGACCTGGCGGAGCTGCTCGTAGGTGAGGCCATCGGCCCGGGTCCCGAAGGCGAGACGGTCGCCCAGGGCATCGGCCGCCATCTCGAGGATCATGGCGATGTTCACTCGAGCCCCCCTGGCTGGCGGTGCGTCGTGGTGCTCAGTCGGAGGACGGGAGCGGCTTGGCCTGGGCGATCTCCATGGCCACGCCGTGGCAGCTCAGCTCGCCGTCGCCGGCCTTGGTGACCAGCACCGTGGCCTCGCACTCGGCGCAGGTGTATCGCTTGCCCATCTGGTTCGGCATCTCGTCACCCCTCGCGGGTAGCCATCGGCTGCCCGCAACACGACACGACGTCGTCGGTGCCCTTCACCACGATGATCTCGGTCTCGCACTGCTCACAGCGCAATCTGGTTCCTGCTGCGGTCGCCATGCTCGGCAGGATACCCAATGAGCGTCGGAAGTCGGCCAGTCGGGGGCGCCGCGACACCTCCGGTAGCGTGCGCCGGATGGAGATGCAGCGGAGGCGTGGCCGGAGGTCGGGACGCCGGAGCGGAATCGACCAGTCCTGATGGTGGAGGCCCCGGACGACCCGAAGTGGGTGTCGGTCGAGCACGACGGGCTCACGATCGGCGCCCTCGACTGGGGTGGCGACGGCCCGCCGCTCGTGCTGCTCCACCCCAACGGCTTCTGCGCCGGGGTGTTCGACCCGCTGGCCCGCGTGCTGCGCGACGAGTACCGCCCGATCGGCATCGACCTGCGGGGCCACGGCACCAGTGACGCACCCGCCACCTACGACGACTGCGGGTTCGTCGCCGCCGCCGGCGATGCGGTCGCGGTGCTCGACGCGCTCGGCGTCGACGAGGTCGTGCTGCTGGGCGAGTCGCTGGGCGGCGGCACCGGCATCCTCGTCGACCGGCTGCGGCCGGGCCTGGTGCGCCGGCTGCTGCTGTGCGAGGCGATCGCCATGCGGCGGGTGGGCGGCCTGCCGGGCGCCGAGGGCGAGAACCACATGTCGGCGATGGCGCGCCGCCGCCGGGCGCTGTGGGCCGACCGGGCCACGGTCAGGGAGTCGTACGGCAGCCGGCCACCGCTCGACGTGATGGAGCCCGCCGCCCTCGACGGCTACGTGCGTTGGGGCTTCCGCGACCGACCCGACGGCCAGGTCGAGCTGGCCTGCCCGCCCGAGGTGGAGGCGTGGTTCTTCGAGTGCGGCACCCGGCCCGACGGCGCGCCCGCGTCGTTCGACCACCTGGCGTCGCTCACCGCGGACGTCGCGATCGTCTGCGCCGACGGCACCGACCTCCCCGACGGCATGTTCGCGGCGCAGGCCGAGCGCGCCGGCGTCGATCTCGTCACCGTGTCCGGTACCCACTTCTTCGTGCAGGAGGACTCCGAGCGCGCCGCCGCGCTCGTGCGCGAGTACCTCGCCTGGTGAACGCGCGTCAGTCGGCGCGCAGCGCGGCGCGCGCCCAGTCGTAGTCGAGCTTGCCGACGGTGGTGCGTCCGACCTCGTCGGCGAACACGATGCGACGCGGCCGCTTGTAGCCCGCGAGCCGCGCGCCGACCCACGCGTCGAGCGCGTGAGCATCGGGCGGCGCGGTGCCGGTCGTCGCCACGACCGCGGCGACGATCTGGCCCCACTCGTCGTCGGGAACGCCCATCACGACCGCGTCGTGCACGCCCGGGTGCTCCTTGAGCACCTCCTCGACCTCCTCGGGCCAGATCTTCTCGCCGCCGGAGTTGATGCAGTTGGACCCGCGCCCGAGGAGCACCAGCGTGCCGTCGGCGTCGAGCAGCGCCTGGTCGCCGGGGATGGCGTACGTCGTGCCCTCGATCGCGCGGAAGGTGGCCGCGCTGCGCTCGGGATCCTTGTAGTAGCCGATGGCGCACGAGGTGTGGACGGCGAGCACGCCGACCTCACCCGAGCCCGGTGTGACGTCGCGGTCGCCGTCGGCGAGCAGGCGCGCGTTGGGGCCGAGCGCGAAGCGTGCGGTCTCGCTCTGGCCCGGGCCCGTCGTCAGCGCGACGCCGAAGCCCACGGCCTCGCTCGAGCCGAGCGAGTCATACACGTGCATGGTCCCGCGCGACAGCAGTGCGTCCTTCAGCGGCGCACTCACCATCGCGCCCGAGTTGTGGATGCGACGGAGGGACGACAGGTCGTAGGGCTCGCCACGCGCGTCGGCGGCGTCGAGCGCGTGCGCGATGCGACGCATCAGCACGTCGCCCACGATCTCGAGCACGCTCGGGCGCTCGCGCTCGATGGTGGCGCAGATGGTGTCGCCGTCGGTGTGGCCGCGCGCCAGGAGCACGATGGTGCCGCCGACCGCGAACGCGGTGTTGGCCTGGTGCACCGCGGTGGCGTGCACGAGTGGGGTGGTGAGCAGCGACACGAGCGGCGTGCCCCGGGCGCGCCAGCGCTTCACGTCGGCGATCAGCTGGTCGACCGAGTCCGACGGCGTCTCGTCTTGCAGCGCGTAGGCGGCGATGAGCCCGTACCCGAGCAGGGTGCCCTGGTGCCAGAGCACGCCCTTGGGCAGGCCGGTGGTGCCGCCGGTGTACCAGAGGAGGAGGTCGTCGCCCGAGCGCTCGATCCGCGGCGCGGGTGCGTGGGCGCGCAGCAGCTCCTCGTACCCGGAATCGGCATGGTCTTCGTCGAGCTCGACGAGGTGCCGGAGACGCGGCATGCGGTCGCGTACGTCGGCTACCCGCTCGCGGAGCGAACGGTGGTACACGAGCACCTCCGCGTCGGCGTTGTCGACGAGCTGCGCGAGCTCGTCGCCGAGGTAGCGGAAGTTCACGTTCGCGGGCACCGCGCGCATCTTCGACAGCGCGAACAGGCACTCCATGTACTCGGGGCAGTTGTGGAGGAACAGCGCGACCTTGGTGTCGGGGCCGACGCCCAGGTCGGCCAACGCCGAAGCCAGACGCGCGGCGCGGTCCTCGACCTCGCCGTACGTCACCCGGTGGTCGCCCTGCACGACGGCCGGCGCGTCGGGGATGGCAGCCGCCACCCGCTCCCACACCGTCGCGAAGCATTCGTACACGGCGGCACTCTACGTTTCGGGGTACCTCAGGTGGCGCCCATGCCGAGGAGACGTTCGCGGGAGACGGCCTTCGAGGCGCGCCACAACGCGAAGATCGCGCCGCACCAGGCGAGGCCACCGATGGCCAACGCGGTGCCCATGCCGCGGAACAGCGTGTTGCTCGACACGCCGTACGCGATCACGATCAGCGGCAGCGTCGCCAGCGCCGACGCCTGTTGCGCGGCGGCGGCGCTCGACACCCGCGCCGAGATGGCCAGGATCACGGCCAACGCGAGGGCGATGAACGGCGGCAGCACCCAGAGCATGAGCACCCACCAGTTCGTCGTCGGGAAGAACCAGCCGCCGAGCTTGGGGCCGACGATCAGGTTGACGACCAGGGAGTAGAGCAGGAAGCCCATCGCGGCGGTGAAGTAGCCGGGGATGAGGCTGGCCATGAGCTTGCCCAGGTAGATCTGCCGTTCGGTGGCGGGGGAGTGGGCGAGGAACTCGCCGCTGCCCCGCTCCCGCTCGCCGACGATGGTGTGCGCGCCCACCGCCGACGACACCGTCAGCGGCACGATGATCGCGAGGGGTGCGAACAGGTAGACGGCCAGCGCGTACGACGCGCTCGCCGGTCCCTTCTGACCGTGCACCTTCGCCTGCAGGTCCTTGGGCAGGCTGCCGACCACGTCGCTCAGCTTCTTGGCCAGGCTGGCGTCCTTCACCGAGCCCAGGATCAGCAGCAGGACCGTCGGGATGATCACGAAGAAGAGCAGCGCGACGACCATCAGCGGCATCCAGAAGTCGCGCGCCTGGAGCAGCTGGCGGAGATCGGTGCGGGCGATCACCCACGAGGGGCGGCCCTGCTTCGGCGTGCGGCTCATGACGGCGCGTTCTCCTGGCGGATGGCGAAGTACAGCTGTTCGAGGCTGGGGGCCTGCGGCTCGACGCGGGTGAGGCGGGCGCCGGCGCCGACGAGGGCGTCGACGAGATCGGGCACGTCGGTCTCTCGCTCGAGGTCCACCAGCGCGACGCCGTTGCGCTGGTACCCGCGCACGAACGGCAGGCCACGAGCGGCGTCGAGCACCGCGGGGTCGTCGGCATCGAGGATGACGCGCGCCGCGGGCCAGTACTGACGCGTCAGCTCGCGCGGCGAACCCGAGACCATGGCGCGACCGTGGTCCATCACGATCACCTGGTCGGCGAGGCCCTCGGCCTCGAGCAGCAGGTGCGTGCACATGAGGACGGTCTTGCCGCCCTCGGCCATCTCGTCGATGAGGCCGAGCACGGTGCGGGCCGACTCGGGGTCCAGGCCGGCGGTCGGCTCGTCGAGGAGCAGGAGGTCGGGCTCGTGGAGGACGGCTCGGGCCAGCGCGAGGCGGGCCCGCATGCCGGTGGAGTACCCGCCGACTTTGAGCTGGAGCGCGTCGGAGATCCCGAAGCGCCGAGCCGCTTCGGCGACGCGGGACTGCACGAGGCCCGGGGGCACCTGGAAGAGCGCGGCCGCGTACTCGAGGTTGTCGGTACCGGACAGGCGCTCGTACAGGGCGGGACGGGCCGGCACCACGCCGCACCGGCGACGGATCTCGGTGCCCTCGGTGTCGACCTCGGGGTCGAGCCCGAGGGTGCGGACGGCGCCGCCGTGCGAATGCAACGCGCCGGTCACCAGCCGTACGACCGTGGTCTTGCCGGCGCCGTTCGGGCCGAGCAGCACGGTCACCGTGCCCCGCGGGACCTCGAAGGTCAGGTCGTCGACCGCGAGGACGTCGCCGAAGGTGCGGCGTACGCCCGCGAGCGCGACGGCAGAGCCGGTGTCCGGAGCCATGACGGTGTTTCGGCGCGGAACCGTGGCGGGTGAAGGGCTAACCTCGGCCCCTCGCCGTGCGTGAGCACGGCCCCGGCGGCGTAGCCGAGTGGTTCAGGCAAGGGTCTGCAAAACCCTGGACACGGGTTCGATTCCCGTCGCCGCCTCAACAATCACAACGGTCGTACGGCACCGATGAGCGCGCCGACGGCCGCGTGGTAGCCATTTGGTAGCCGCCGGTCAGCCGTCGACGAGTTTCGCGACCGCGGCCGCGACCTGCGCCTGCTGACCGGGGAGGACGTGTCCGTACGTGTCGAGCGTGAACCCGACCGACGCGTGTCCGAGTCGTTCGCTGGTGATGCGCGCCCGGTTCGGTCCCTCTGACGAGAGGGTGTGCGTCGCGTGGGTGTGGCGCAGGTCGTGCAGCCGGATGCGGGGCACGTCCACCTCAGCGACGGCGCGCGCGAACGCCTTCGACACGCCGTCGGGGTGCAGCGGCATGCCGTCGGCCGCGGCGAACACGAGGCCGTGGTCGCGGTAGCCGGCACCGATGAGGAGACGCTGCTCAGTCTGGTGGGCACGGTGACCACGGAGCAGCTTCATGGTCGCGTCGTCCACGTCGATCGTCCGCCGTGAGCGGGGATTCTTCACGTCCTCGACGGTCGGCGGCCCGGGAGCCATGCCGCTGACGGTCTGACGGACACGGACAAGTCCCTGCTCGAAGTCCACGTCGGCCCAGCGCAGGCCGACGAGCTCGCTGCGACGCATCCCACCTTCATCGACCTCGCCTTCTCGGAACAGCTTCATGCCATCTTCACTGATACGTCGTTCCACTTGACCGTGACGATGACCGGCACGTTCACGACTCGCGGACCCGGCGGCGTGGTGCTCGCAACCGGTCACTTCGTCACCACCAGGAGCGACCAAGGTCTGGGCTTTCCGAAGGAGTCGTTCACGAGCGTCATCAACGCAATCGGCACCGCGAGCGATGGCTCCCACACGACGGTGCACATCTTGGAGCACTTCACCGTCACACCAGACGGGCAGCTCGCGGTGGGATTCGAACGGGTCGACTGCTGACACGCGTTGCTGGGCTCTGTCGAAGAGCTCAGCGGCCAAAACCAGGCAGCGCGCCATAGCTGCCGTTCGGCGTGCAGCGGTACTCGGCGGCGCTACCGAGCGTGCCCACTCGTGTAACCGCTCCCGAGCGGGCATTCGGTGCGCGCTGTGCCTGTGTGGGGACTTTTGCCTCTGGTTTGGCCACAGGACGCACCAGAAGATGACGCTGGAGGGCTCCCCACGTTGAGAGGCGGTAATCAGATGCTGATGAGATTCGATCCGTTTCGCGAGATTGAGCGATCGACCCAAGAGACTTTCCGGCCTTCGCGGATGCCAATGGACGCGTACCGAAGGGGCGACGCGTTCGTAGTGCACTTCGATCTTCCCGGCGTAAAGCCCGACACGATCGACCTGACGGTCGAACAAAACACCCTGACCGTGACGGCAGAGCGAACTTGGTCTCCTGTTGAGGGTGACGAGGTGGTCATCAGCGAGCGTCCGCAAGGCACGTTCAGCCGTCAACTGATGTTGGGAGACAGCTTGGACACCGAGCGGATCGCCGCCCGTTACGACCACGGAGTGCTCACGATCACGATCCCAGTCGCGGAGCAATCCAAGGCACGCAAAGTGGAGGTCGTACACGGTGGTGAGCCCGAGGTGATCGACGCAAGTTCAAGCTGATAGGCAGCCATATCTGCCGATGTGTCGCGGGCAGCGCCTCGTCAGTGTGCGCGTCTCGGATTGATCTCTGGTCGCCCCGCACGCTCAAGATCCTCGCGGCGAATGCGCGCCTCGAGTTCACGCGCTTCCGATCCGCTGCTCGCAATGACGACGCGGTAAGTGAGATGGTCGTGGATGAAGGCCTTCGTTCGTCCGTCGAGGAGACGCTCGCCGCGACGAAGCGCAGCCATGTCGTCGGCGCTCAGCTCAGGCACGACGAACCGATCGCAGATATAGATGCAGAACTGGTCGCCGGATCGACGACCGCTCGCGTGTGATCCAAGGCGGCCGAAGACCCCGACCGCATCGGGGTTCGAGTCGTCGCGGTGCATCCATGCCATCCCGACGTAGAGGAACATGGCGTCGTTCCAGACCGTGTACGCCCCCGACGGACCTGCCTCGAAATGTGTCGCTGGCCAGTCCGAGAACCGGTGCGTAGGCCCGTTCTCCAGTCGTTCGATGAGTTGGTTGAGTTCAGTGGCCACGGCGCATGCTGACACGTCGGGCTGCGGATGCCGAGACGCGCCGCACAGGAAACGACTGCCCGAAAGGAGTTGGTGGCACGCCGGGTGTGCATCCACCGGATCTCCCGACTCGTGCGACACTGCCCTGCGGGGCACGCGTATCGTCGCAAACCATGGCGTCAATGACCGAGGATTACGTCCGCAACTCGATGAGACCGGCGCTTCGTCGCCAGTTCCAGATCATCGCTTGCGGATCATCGCCGGAGCAGGTGGATCGGTGCAGATCGCCCGGATCCGCGAGGCGATCCTGGCTCGACAGCCTGACATCAGATGGGACCGGCGTTACCCGATGAAGGTGTTAGCCGACAACGGCATCGTCGAGATCAGGGGTACGACGGCGAGGCTCGTCGAGTCGCTCGACGCTGATCAGATCGCGTCGCTCTTATCGGCGCTCGACGAGCGCGCGGTCCGCACCACGGGACTCCGCGTCGAAGATGCATCCTGGCGTGCAGACCAGGCTGAGTGGCGGCGGCTGCGTCTCCTCGTAGTTGAACGAGATGGTGAAGACTGCGCCGTTCCTGGCTGCGATCGCTGCGACGATCTCCAGCTAGATCACATCTGGCGCGGGTCGTTGCTCGCAGCCATCGGTTGGTCTCCGTCGGCGATCAACGACCCGATCAACCTTCAACTGCTGTGTCCGGTCCATCACGCCGACAAGACAGCGAACGAAGCACAGCTCATCGCGGCGTACGACGCCCGCGATGACGGTTGAGGCAGATCGGCGCTTGCACGCCAGCCTGCCCGTTCCGGCGCTTCCGCCCATGACTTCACCTGCACATCGCGGCTTAGCCTCCGAGGCGATCGCCTTTGCGAGAGTTACACGCGTAGCACAGGGGCGAGGATGTCCCGCGTTCCGTGGAACTTGGGTGACGGCCCGGGTGTTGGTCAGGCGGCCTCCTGAGTCTCGCGGACGGGTGTGACGGTCTCGAACTTGCGGTCGAGTTCGACGCGTAGCGCGGCGAGGTGGAGGTGCCCGTTCACGCGTCGGAACTGCGTCGCGGCTTCGGTCATCCCGGCCGCGCACCAACGCAACGCCATCTGTCCGTCACGCCACCGTTTCACGTTCGCGCTGTGATCGCGGCAGATCTCGATCATGGACTCGATCGCGTTCGAGGACCGCAACGTCCGAGCCAACGTGGGTGGCACACCGAGGCGGTTGACGGTGAGCGTCTCGCCGAGTCCTTCCCGGAGTGAACCTGCCGCACCGGGATGTGCCTTGTCGAGCGAACGGGCGAGCGCCTCGAGTGTTGCTTCGGCGTGCAACGCGTCCTGGTCGCGGTACGCGGCGCGGATCTTCTTGGTCACCGTCGTCGCCAGCGTCTTGGGCAAGTGACGTTCAACGTTGCGGATCTTGTGGAGCTGGCATCGCTGCACGACCGGCCGGTCGAAGATCTCGCGCACCGCGGTGGCGAGCGCTTTGGCGCCGTCGATCACGACCAGGATCGGACGCGACATGTCGAGCCCGCGTTCGGCGAGGTCGGTGAGGAGCGCCTTGACGACCGTCGCGTTCTCGGTCGAACCTTCCACCACCCCGAGAGGGATCTTGGTGCCATCGATGGTGATCCCGAGCGCCACCACGCAGAGATGCTCGGCGAAGTGAACCCCGTCGATCATCAACGCCACCAGATCGAGCTCGGACACGGCGCGCATCAGCTCGTCGAGAGCCCGTTCGGTCATCGCCACGAACCGGCGACTCACCGCCGAACGCGACGTGCCCGACGCGGAGGCCTCGACCGCCGAACCGACCGGTTCCAGACCGGCCTCGTAGCGGCGGGTCGAAAGCTTGGCCATCATCCGCTCCAACGCGAGCTCACCGAGCAACTCGGTGCTCGAGAACAGCTCATAGGCCGGCACCGCCACCTCGGCGGTCTTGTCCACGGTACGAACCCGCGGGCGACGCACCCGCACCTGACGGCCACCCAACACCACCGAGCCGGCCTCGCGGCCGTGACGCACCGCTCTGCGGTCCGGATCGTGTGCACCTTTCGGGCCGCACAGCCCGGTGACCGACTCGCCCATCAGGACCTGCATCACCTGCAGGCCCGCGCCGACCGCGAGAGCCAACAGGCCTTCGCGCATCGCTCCGGTCAGCTCGCTCATCGCGACGCTCACCGCGTCCGGCACCACGACCTCGCTCATCGCAGCACGCGACGCGTTCCTCTGGTAGTTCTTCCTCACGGCGGTCCCCTTCTTGTCGGATGTGCTTGGCGGTACGCCCGAGACCTACCAGCAGGCAGGCATCAAGCGGGGGACCGCCACCTCAAGTTCCACGACTACCGGGACAACCTCACAGGGGCTGAAGGTTCTCGATTGTGTTCGCGCCGCCCTTGCTGATGGGCACGATGTGGTCGCGCGTTATGACGGTCGTTCGGTTCGACGGTAAGGGAATGTCTTCCCACCGTCGAAGGCAGTTTGGGCATCGCTCGTGCATCTTCACGAGTGCTTCCCATTCCGCTGTTGTGAATGAGCCGCTGGCCCCGGCGAGTCGGGCGCGACGACGTTGAGCAAAGACGTTCTTGTTGCACTCTTTGCAGGCTGAGAAGTAGGTGCCGTTGCTTCGACGCGTGAATTCGGTCACGGGCAGTTGTCGGCGACAGAGGTAGCAGGTGCGGTGTGTCGCGGTGTGTGCCAGGCGCTCCTTTCGGCGTCCGCCACGAAGCTGCAGCACCTCGGAGAGGCAAGCGCGGCACATGTTGTAGTGGCGGTCGTCGACGCGCCGAATGAACTGCTCGATCGGCTTGTTCACGCCGCATCGATAGCAGCGACGATGCTCAGTCGACATACATGGAATCGTGCCAGCTTGGAAGACAACACCGTCCGTGTGCGTATCGCAGCCGCCGAATGTTGTCGCTCACGCGCGCCAGATTGCCCAGTGAGTATGTGGGGGTGCTAGTTCGTGGGTCCACCGTCGTGTTGGTGGTGGGCGTTACGGTCGCCATGGTCTGCGTGTTCGTCTGACTTGTTGTGGCACAGAGGTTTCGTTGGGTGCGTGTCGACGGACGCGTGGGCGAGAAGACGGCACGCCCCGTTCCGGAGGGTGATCGAGCTCGCTGTTCACAGCAGCAGGCTCGTCACGGTCTCCTTCCCGGGACGTGCGTGCCACCCCTCAACCGTTTGAGACAGAAGGGATGGCGATGACCATCGTAGAGAGCGCGCGCCCGGTGACGGGCGGAGTGGATACGCACCTGGATGTGCATGTCGCGGCTGCGATAGACGCGAACGGCGGCGTGTTGGGTGTCGAGTCGTTCGCGACCACGACTGCCGGTTTCGTCGAACTGCACGACTGGTTCGCGGGGTTCGGACCGCTGGCTCGGGTTGGTGTGGAAGGCACCGGCGCCTACGGCGCCGGTCTCGCTCGTCATCTCCGCGGGCGCGGTGTCACGGTGATCGAGGTTGATCGTCCGAACCGTCAGTTGCGTCGCCGTGCCGGCAAGTCCGACACGATCGACGCCGTCGAAGCGGCGCGGGCCGCGCTGTCGGGTCGTGCGTCGGGAATCGCGAAGTCCGCCGATGGTGATGTGGAAGCGATCCGGGTGCTGCTCGTCGCTCGCCGCTCTGGTCGCAATGTACGGGTCAAGTATCTGAACCAGATCCGCCACCTCGGCTTCACCGCCCCTGACGAACTGCGAGAACGCCTTCGTGGTGTGCATCGAGACCAGCTCGCGCGACCGCAGCAGCGTTGCGTCCGAACTCGCAGTCCGACGCCGTCACTCACGCGACCAAAGTCGCGATCGCCACGTTGGGGCGGCGCGTGTTGGCGCTCGAAGCCGATGGCACACGCCTTGACGCGCAGCTCGAGCAACTCGTGCAGCGAACGGCGCCGAGCCTGCTCGAGGTCTACGGCGTCGGGATCCACACCGCCGCGATCTTGCTCGTCGCTGCTGGCGACAATCCTCACCGACTCCGCAGCGAAGCCGCGTTCGCGCATCTCTGCGGCGTCGCGCCGCTCCCTGCGTCGTCAGGCAAGACGACACGCCATCGACTCAACCCCGGCGGGAACCGCCAAGCCAACCATGCGCTCTGGCGCATCGTGTTCACCCGCATGAGCAGTGACGAACGCACCCGCAAATACGTCGCTCGTCGACTCGCCGAAGGTCGCACCACGAAAGAGATCATGCGCATCCTCAAGCGCTACGTCGCACGCGAGGTCTACCCGCACCTGACCACGCGCTGAGATCAGGAGCGGCGGGCCTGGCCCACGAATGCCCCGACGCCACCGGCTGTCCTTCGCAGCGATCCGCCGGCCCGCCACTCCGAACACGCTCGGCACCGCATGGCCTCATAAGAGCTCGCCCTCAACCCGAGTGGCCCATCACTGGTCTGCCAGCACCGCCGAACCGACCCCTTGACAACACATAGGAGCATCGCTCTGGCGCACATACGCGGGACGCTCAGTCGGCCTTGGGAGCGTGCATTGCTCTACCGCTGACCAGTTCGCAGCGCGTCGCGTCAGCTGTGGAGCGCGGGGTCATCTCTTGACGACGACCGTTTGCGGGTCTACACCAATCGAAGGGAAGTAGGGCTTGCTCTGGACCTCGGCACTCCCTCCGATGAGAGGGGATCGAGCCGATGTCGGAGTTCCGTGCCCCCGTGTTCGTTGGGGCCACTCCGGTACGCGTTCACCGATACGGCTCCCTCCGCGCGCTGGCACCCCCATAGCGGCGCGCCGCGGCGTGCTCCCCTCTCGCGCAGCGGGGGGGAGCACGCCACACCTCACGATCGGCCGGGTGGAAAGCAGGCAGCTTCTAGAGGGAGCAGCAAATGGACAACATTGCTATGGACCAGAAGCCCATCGACCGAGGACGAGCAGCTATGCGCGCACCAGCGCGTGCCGCGCTCACGGCAGTGGCTCTCGTCGTGGCCGCGCTGACCATCCTTGCCATCCCCGCGTCCGCAGGCACCGCGGTGCCCTTCAAAGGCAGCGTGGAAGGTACTGAAGCCGCCACGCCCATCGACGCCACGCATCTGTCCGTGATTCGCGAGAACACGGGAAACGCCACCCAACTGGGTCGATTCACGGCAGAGGAGCATTTCGTCGTGGACCTCACGACCTTGACCGCGGTCGGGACCGAAGTCTTCACCGCCGCCAACGGCGACACCATGACCGCTGACACGTTCGGGTTGGCAACTCCAATTCCGGGGACTTCCAATCTCTCTCTCCAAGAATTCGTGACCATCACGGGGGGTACGGGTCGGTTCGCCGGGGCCACTGGCAGCTCCACCGGCGAGCGCGTGCTTGACGGGGCCACCGGCTTGAGCGCCGGTTCGTTCGAGGGGACGATCTCCTCACCCGGCGCGAGCAAGCATTGAAACCGGGAGCGCGGCACACCGCTGAGGTAGCGCCGATTGCCCGCTCGGGAGCGGTCACGCGAGTGGGCGCGCTCTGTCGTTGCGGCGCGGCACCGCTGCACGCCGAACGGCAGTTCTGGGCTGCCGTGCTCAGCCCATTTCGAGCGGCCTCCAACGGGAGACGGGCCGGTCGCTGCGTTTTTGCGCCGGTCGCCTGCGGACTTATTGACGGCGGCGTTTCCGCGTTCGGTCGGAGCGGGGTTGTGACGACCACAGACTCCGACGTGAGGGGAGGCTGCTCAGGTCACACCTACACGCGGCATCCGAACCGGACGACCAACGTCGATGCCGTCGTCGTGAGCGACCTTGAGTGTCAAGGGACACGCGCTCGGGTTCGTGCTAGCGATCGTGGGCAAGCGAGTTCTCGCAAGAGAGTCTCGCCAAGACCGTCACGGCGATCGAAGCCCGGAACGACGAGGCGGGAAGGGAAGAACGCTGGTCCGGCACGCACGCGCCTGGAGAGCGACCGGGAATGGCGGTCAAATGACCGGCTGCCTATCGTTCTCGTTGAGCCGATCGACGCCTCCTTAGCGCGACGGGTCGAGGAGGTGTGCTCTCGTGCCTGACAACAGCTGGGATTTCATAGATCCGGCGAGCCGAGACCGCGTGCTCACGGTCATCCGGCGCGATGCGGACGACTTCTTCGCATTGGTCTCCGATCCTCGTCGTTGGCGCGCAGGCACCGCGTGCGAAGGATGGGAGGTCCGCGACGTCGTCGGGCACATGATCGACGCGACGGAGGGTTACTTTCCTGGCTGGGAAGCCGCCCACACCGGAGCCGTGACGCCCGAGCCTGTGGGCCTCACGGTGATGGCGGCACGCTGCGACGCGAACGCCAAGGCGTTTCGTGTGCTGTCACAGGACGAGGCGATCGCGCGACTCCGAGTTGACTTCGACCAGCAAATGGCTGCGTTCGAGAAGCTCGATGACGAGTCGTGGTCGAGCTTGATCGTGACGCATCCCTATATGGGGCCACTGCCCGCCAAGTTCTTCGCGATCTTCCAGCTCGTCGACTACGCGGTGCACGCGTGGGACATCCGGCAGGGTACGGACGCGCCACACGGGCTCGGCGGCGACTCAGCCGACCTGCTCGTGCCGCTGATGTTCGTTCTCTGGCAGGCGACCACTGACGCGTCGTCGGTGACCGAACCGTTCTCGGTCGGCGTTCGGGTGACCGGCGTCAACGCATGCGACATGCGCATCGATGTCTCATCGGAGGGTTTGCATTACGCGCCGGGCGCGATCGGTGATCTGCCCACCACCATCGATTTCGACCCCGCGAGCTTCGTGCTCACTGCCTACGGGCGCATGAACGCCGGTACCGTACGCGGCGACCGCGCGCTCGCCAGTCGCCTCCGCTCGTTGTTCTTCGGCGTCTGACCCACGACGTCCGCGAATGCGAGGCACCTAGTAGAGCGGGAGCTTCTCGAGCAACGCGTCGGTGTCGTCGAGACATTGGAAGAGATCCTTGTTGTGCTTGATCAGCGTGCTGCGCATGTACACCCGCAACCACTGTTTGTACACGAAGAGCTCGTAGCGATCGAGCATGTCCTTGAGTGGCAGGTCACGTTGCGCGATGAGCCGGGCAAGGTACATCGCGCACTCGAAGCCCAGAGAGATCGACTGGAAGTAGGGCGAGCCGATCGCCGAGTCCCCCAGGAGGAACACCGGGGTCGTAGCAAATGGATGGTAGAAGGGCCCCTCGGTGTGCCACCGGCGGCTGGTCGCGTGCCGAGCCCGATACAGGTTCAGGGGGAGCCGGACGATCTCCAGCTCGCCGAGGATCTCGCCGTGGGTCTCCTGCACGATCTTGTCGATGAAGTGGTCCATCGACGCGGCGACGTCGGGAAAGTTGTCGCGGAGCGATTGGCCGTCGAACTGCGGCGGCATCGCCGCGAACTCGTCTCCCGTGATCGTGACGATGCCGGTCACGTGGGTGACGTTGCCGTCGGAGTAGGTGCGATGGACTGATGGGATAAATTTGTAGTGGACGTTCTCGGCGTTCTTGTAGTACTTGCAGTACTCGTTGCACTCGTACGACTGGCCGTAGAGGAACGTGATCACGAGCGCGTTCTCGAAGTGGATGAGCTGCGTGTTCGCGGCACCATCCGCCGCGTCCGCGCCGGGAACGAGATGGTCACGAATCAGCGATTTGCTACCGGTGCAATCGACCAGCATGTCTCCCGGTTCGAGCATCGCGATCGCACCCGGTGCGGTCACGGCGGTCGTCATCCGCTGCACGGACTCCGATGCGCGCGCGTCGATCAGATCGCTGAGCGACCGCTCGATGGCATTCAGCGGGCAGAACCCGTGCGTCCAGCCGTGCAGCAACGTCATGAGATCCGAGGGAATGGAAGTTCGGAATCGGATCGCGTCGTCGAGCTCGAAGGGATCGAAGACGGCCTGGACGTTGTCTCCATCGATGCGGTCGGTGCAGAAGCTCTCGATCGAATCCGCAACGAGCGACGGCGCCAGCTCCACCATGCGACCACGCGTGTAGGTGTCGCGCTTCTCGTAGAGGCGGACGTCGACGTCGTCCACGGACTGGAGCAGCGCCGCCAGCAGGAGACCGACCGGCCCCGCGCCGACGATGTGGACCCGCCCGCCCGGAGGCAGCGCCTCGTAGGTCGTGAACCCGGCTCCAGGAGACATCAGCCCGCCTCGTTCGGGGCCGCACTCTCCGGCCACAGGAAAGTCTCTCCCGTCATTCGTCGAATGTCACGCGAGATTCAATATCATTCCCGTAAGGCGCGTGCTCTCGCTCGACAGCCAATGGCGCGCCAGATTGCCCGCTCTGGCGCACTTACGCGCCACGCACCCAACGACGGCCTCGCCGGAGACCGTCAGTCAGAGAGGCGCGTCCCGGTGGCGCCGAACGGCAGTCGGGCCGCGGCGCGAGTGCGCGAGTCGGGGGCCGACCCGTAGGCCGACCCCCGAAACGAAGTGTCCTAGTCGCTGCCCGACGCGCCCTTACGGCTTGAACGGCTCGCAAAGCGCACTCTCGAAGTTCTGAACGCCCTGCACGGAAGCGCCAGGCGTCGCGGCGAGGAGCTCGTCGAGCTCGAGCACGTACCCGACGGTACTTGACCGAGTTCAGTAGTTCGGGGACCGGCGCCCGGCCCTCGGAGGGCTGTCTCGAGGACCGGGCACCGCCCATTCGAGTGTCGACCCCCCGAGCCCTGACCTGAAGAGACTCGGGGGCCCGACACCACATGCCAGGCCGGGGGAAGACGCGCGATCCGTTCGCGCTGGTGAAGGGCACGACGTGTGGGACTGCCTCGACGACGGCACCGACCGCGACGTCCTGAGTGACGGCTGCATGCGAATCGCGACGATCAATGACCTCACCGCCAACGCCGGCGAAGGCGCTGAATGGACTGGAGGCTTCTTCGACGCGACCGGTCAGCACTTCTACGTCAGCGTGCAGCACAACGTCACCGGCCACGGCGTCGTGCTCGACATCACCGGCTGGAAGTAGCAGCCACGCCTCGACGACGCGATCGAGCCGACGAGTACGGACACGGGGAGCAGACGATCGGGTCTGCTCCCCGTCGTCTGTGCACGAACCTTCCCCCACCTGTCCCCGATCGCCTAATACACGGGTGATCTTTCGGACATCCGCGACACGGTCTGGGTGGGCTGGGAGCCTGCGCGGATGACGTTCATGCCGTGTCTGATCCGTTCGTTCACGACTGCTGGTGAGGCGCGTTTCGAGCTGGGTGATCCGCTGCTGGATGGCTATCTCGAGTTCGTTGCGGGCCGAGTTCGACCGAACACGTTGCGGGCGATCGCGTTCGATTTGAAGACGTTCTTCAGGGTCGTTGCCAAGGATCCGGTGAACATCGAGCCGTCGGACGTGTTCGAGTTCTTGGCGCATCAGCGTGGTGATCGCACCGTGGTCCGCATGAGCGATCGCGAGTCGGGCTTGTCGGCGCGCACGATCGCTCGCCGCTTGTCGTCGGTCGCCGGCTTGTATGCGTATCTGATCGCGCGTGGTGACACACCGGTGATGGTGAACCCGGTACCGCGTGGATTGTCGACACGGCGGCGTGGCGGCCGGGCGCGCACCGTTCCGTTGGTGCGGGTGCCGCGCACGCTTCCGAAGATCTTGACGCCGAACGAGGTGAGCGCATTGCTGTCGGTGCTGCGCACGCAACGGGACCGGGCGATGATCCTCGCGATGGTGTTGGGTGGGCTGCGTCGCTGCGAAGTCCTGGGCTTGCGCCTCGGTGACGTGCGTGTCGCGGATCGGTCGGTGTTCATCGCCGAGGGCAAGGGCGGCCACCAACGGATCGTGCCGGTCGCGAACCCGTTCTTCGTCGCGCTTGGTGACTACCTGCGCGACGAACGACCGCCGACGTCGACCGATCGCGTGTTCGTCGCGTTGAAGGGGCCGCGGCGCGGCCAGCCGCTGTCGGCTGACGGCGTGGACGAGATCCTCAGCGGCGCCCGCCGGCGCGCCGGGCTCGAGCGGGGCACGTGTCACCAGCTACGCCATACCTGCCTGACCCGCCTGCGCGAAGCCGGGATGGCGCTCGAAGCGGTCCAAGCCCAGGCGGGGCATCGGTCGATCGAGTCGACCCGGGTGTATCTGCATCTCACCAACGACTGGCTCGCCCGCGAGTACCGACAGGCCGCGGATCTGATCGAAGCGAGCCACACGGCCGAGCTCATCACGATGCAAGAGGTCGTGCGATGAACGCTGCCGCCGCCCTCGAAGCGTGGTCGCCGCCGCCGGTGTCGCATCGTCAATGGGCTGAACTCTCGGCACGGTCACCGCAGCTGGCCGCCACGACCCGCCGCTATCTGATCCAGCTCACGACGTTCCTGGCACCCCGCAGCGTCGACGTGGCTGACAACACATTGCGCCAATTCGTCGGCTGGCTCGTTGAGAACACCGACGTCGTCGTCGTTGCCGATATCACACGAACCAACGTCGAGGACTACAAGGTGTGGCTCGCAGCCCAGCCTGGCGCCAAGGACCCGGTGCTGTCGAAGAACACCCAACGTCAGCGGCTGCGCATGATCCGCATCTTCTTCGAGCGGCTCATCGAATGGGACTGGCCCGACGTGCCGACCCGGAACCCGATCCTCCACGGTGACATCCCACCCCGACCCGAACCGTTGCCGAAGTTCCTCGACGACCACGCCGCCGCCCGGCTCATGGCCGCCGCGCGTGCGCATCGGCTCCCGCGCTATCGGCTCGTGGTCGAGATGCTCGCCCGCACCGGCCTACGCGCCAGTGAGCTCTGCGAACTCGCCGCCGATGCCGTGACCCAGATCGGTGACGCGCACTGGCTCCGCGTCCCGGTCGGCAAGCTCCGCAACGACCGCTACATCCCCCTGCACCCCGACCTCGTCGAGCTCCTCGCCGAATGGACCGCGACAAACACCGACCACATCCGTCGCCAACGACGGCTCATCGCCGATGAACACGCGCCGATCGACCGTCGCACCGTGCATCGCATCGTCGCCACCGTCGCCAAACAGGCCGGAATCGGTCACGCCCATCCCCACCAACTCCGCCACACCCTCGCCACCCAGGCGATCAACCGTGGGATGCGCCTCGAAGCGATCGCCGCGCTGCTCGGCCACCGCTCTATGGAAATGACCCTCACCTACGCCCGCATCGCGGACCGAGTCGTCGCCGACGAATACGAAGCCGTCACCACGCAGATCGACGCGCTCTACAACACCGCCGCGACACCCGGCGCGTTACCCGCCGAAATCGAAACCGCCGCCATGACCCGTCTCCGACGCGAAGCGCACGCCCGCATGCTCGGCAACGGACTCTGCACCCGACCCGTCGAACTCGAATGCCGCATGGAATCCGCCTGCGAGACCTGCGCCTACTTCCACACCGGCCCCGAGTTTGTTCCCGTCCTCCTCCGCCAACGCGACCACGCCCACGACCACCACCAACCCGACCGAGCCGCGCTGTTCGACGGCCTCCTCGCCCGAGTCGCCGGAGACGGTCCTTGACACCGATCACCCGTATAACGCCGGTTCGGGGCGTACAGATTGTCGGTCGAATGGAGCAGGGGAACGTATGAAAGTGGCACCGAACCGTCGATCCGGGCGAGCGCACCGACGTGCCGATCGGTGCGGGTCACCGCGGCGATCGTGTGAACGTTCGGTGCGCGCGTTCTGTACGCGGGCAGCGAGCGCGATTGAGCGTTGCGCGGTCGGCGTTGAACAGAACTTAGGTGACGCTAGCTGCCAGAGGGATTCGACGATCTCACCGCAGTGCAGCTCTCGATGGGAGACCAACATGGCGACGAAGGGCAAGACCCACTCGCTTCGCCGCGCTTCCGCGTGGCACAGATCGACGATGGCGACGAGCTTGAGCAATCCCGACTCGAGAGCACACACTCGTGCCGAGCGGGGCCCTCGGGTCACCGAGAGAAGACGATCGGGAAGCCGTTGCGCGCACCGAAGGCGCCGAGGCGGCGCGACTCCAAGTAGTCTAGTTCTTCCGGTTCACGGGATGAGGTTGCAGGTCCACCACGTGGTGGCCACGGCGATGGACCCTTTGGTTCCTACCAAAGAGCCAGAGGAGACCACCGCCGTGACCCCAGGGGAGATCATTCACCATCGTCGTGTCCGGGTGATGGAACGTGCTCGTGAGACGAGCGTGTCGGAAGCGTGCCGCACGTTCGGTGTGTCGCGTACGACGTACTACCGGTGGGCACGACGAGCGGAGGCACATGGTCTTGAGGCGTTGATGCCCAAAGACCGCCGCCGGCCGGCGATGCCGAACCAGACCCCGGCGTGGGTGGTCGATGAGCTGCTCGCCGAAGCGGTCGTGCGACCCACCCTCGGAGCTCGTCGCTACGCCCACGACCTGGGCCGACGCGGGTTTCAGATCTCTGCCAGTGGAGCCCAGAAAATCTTGAACCGTCATCGGCTCGGCCGTCGTCGTCAACGAGTCGCTGCGCTCGCTCAGCTGACCGCAGCGACATCGGGGCTGGTGACCAACGACGCGAAGGACGGACCGTTCGGGTTCTGCCATTTCGCTGCGCGTCCCGGTGATCTCGTTGCCCTGGACAGCTTCTACATCGGGAACCTCAAAGGGGTCGGGCCCGTGTGGCAACTCACTGCAGTCGACACCGCCACCCGCTGGGCGATCTGTCACGTGTTCCTCGGACCCTCGAACACCGACATCGCTGCTCGCTTCCTCGACCTCGTGATCTCGAAGCTGCGTCGTCTCGGCGTGACCGTCACCGGAGTCTTGACCGACAACGGCCCCGAGTTCTCCGAACGCTTCGACGCCCACCTCGAGACTCGAGGGATCACGCATTACCGGACTCCGCCCCGCTCCCCGAACCACAACGCGGTGTGCGAACGATTCCAAGGCACCGCGCTGCAGGAATGCTGGCGTCCCGCGTTCCACCGACGACGCTTCGACACCCTCGGTCAACTCCGCGCCGAGATCAACACGTGGCTCGTCGACTACAACCACCGCCGGCCCAATCACAGCGACTTCATGGCCGGAAGAACACCCCGCGAGGTCCTCGACCAACACCGCAAGAACCGAGCATCATGACCACGACCAACAGGGTCCATCTGTCACCTCGACTCGTGGACCGGAAGGTCTAGTTCACGACGATCCTGATGACCATAGGCACCAAGACGACGAGCGCCACGACGACGAGGATGCCGACCATTAGCCGACGCCGCCAGCCGGTGGCATGCCCAGACGGGACCTGACTGCGCCGGTACGACTGGTCGTCGGGGATGCCCACGGCGCACATTCTGCCCGCTCCGACAGGAGCAGTTCTGGCGCGCCCTCGTGTGCCCAGCGTCGAAACCGCGTAACGCGCCTGGCCGTGCCCCCTCTCGTGGTGTAACTCCCGTCGCGCGTGAACGTCTGCGTGTCGGGTCGAGAGGTGCTCAGGACGCGATTCTTGCAGGCATGACCTCCTTGGTGTCGAGGGGATCGGCGGGAGCCTGGTAGAGCAACGCCATGGTGTGTTCGGCGAGGTAGCGGCGTTCGGAGTCTTGCCATTCGTCGTGGGTTTCAGCGACGACAGCGCTGACCAATCGGAGCACGGCGGCGTCGTTGGGGAAGATGCCGACGACGCGGGTGCGGCGTTTGATCTCGCCGTTGACGCGCTCGAGCGGGTTCGTGGACCAGATCTTGCGCCAGTGGGCTTCCGGGAACGCGAAGAACGCGAGGACGTCGTCGCGGGCGGCCGCAAGGATCGTGGCCGCGTCGGGGAACTGACGGTCGAGCATGGAGACGATCTCGTCGAACTGGTCCTGGACGTGGTCGGCGTCGGGTTGCGCGTAGATCGTGCGCATCGCCGCGGTGACCATGTCCGCCGAGCCCTTCGGGACTTTGGCGAGGACGTTGCGGGCGAGATGGACTTTGCAGCGTTGCCAGGTGGCGCCGAGCATCACTGCGCTGATCGCTTCCCGCAGCCCGAGATGCGCGTCGGAGATCACGAGCTTGACGCCGGCCAACCCCCGTGCCCGCAAGCCCCGCAGGAACGCGATCCAGAACGCGCCGTCTTCGCTGTCGCCGACCTCGACGCCGAGCACTTCCCGGTCACCGCTGCGACTCACGCCGGTGGCCACTATCACCGCCTTGGACACGATCCGACCGCCACTTCGAGCCTTGACGTAGGTGGCGTCGAGGAACACGTAGGGGACTCGACGTGGTCGAGGGGTCGGTCCCGGAACGCCTGGAGCGATTCGTCGAGCTCCGAGCAGATCCGGCTCACTTCGGATTTGGAAATGCCCGACACCCCACCGAGGGCTTGGACCAGGTCATCGACCTTGCGGGTGCTCACGCGATGGACGTACGCCTCCATGACGACCGCGAACAGGGCCCGGTCGATGCGGCGACGCCGCTCGAGAATCGACGGAAAGAAGCTCCCGTGGCGCAGCTTGGGGATCGCCAGCTCCACATCGCCAGCCTTCGTCGTCACCAGCTTCGAACGAGTCCCGTTCCGTTGGTTCGTGCGTTGCTCCGTGCGTTCGTGACGACCCGCCCCGATGACTTCCGTTGCTTCAGCGTCGATGAGTGCCTGGAGCATCATCTCCACGCTGGAACGGATCAGATCGATATCGCCACCCGCGCGGAGCGCGTCGAGAAGCTCGGACAGGTCAGAATGAGCAAGGGCCACCGTGTGATCTCCTTCTGCATGATCTTTGGACGGATCACACAGAGGTTCACGCGGTGGCCCACCTCACTGGTGGACCCCAGGAGTTACACCACTCCAAGGGGCACGGCCACGCGCCTGAGCCGCGTGCGTGCCTTCTCTCAGTTGGCGGCGCGCAAGCGAAAATGCTGAGAGCGAGCCTTCCGCCACATCGTTGTTAGGCCAGGACCATCGGGGAGTTCGATCGAACCTGTGATCTCGAATCCGTTCCGCTGATACAGAGAAAGATTGCGCGGGTTCGTCGACTCAAGGTACGCGGGCAGCCCAGAACTATCGACGCGCTGCAGTGATTGCTCCAGTAATGCTGTACCGAGCCCGTGTCCTCGCGCCGCCGGTTCGGTCGCGATCACCCCGAGGTACCACAGAGGTTCTTCGGGATGGCGTGTCTGTTGCGCGTTGTCAAGGGCTTCGAGACGTTCGCGGTCCTCAGCGGTGCAGACCTCAGTCAGCAGCGTCGAGAAGCGTTCAGAGCGTTCCTCCGGCCACGGGGGTGAGTCGGGCGGTGTCCACGCCGCGCAGCTGCCGGGGAGCATGTACGTGGCGCCCAACGGGACGAGCGCCTCCCGTGCGAGAAAGTCGAAAAAGGCGATCAGCTTCGCCGTTTGCCGCGGTTCACGGAAGACCCACGTAAGCACCGGATCATCACCGAATCCCGCAGCGAGTACCTGCCCGACTTCGAAGGCCTCACTGTCACCAGCAATGCGTATACCGACCATGACGCCAAGTTTCCGCGAACGCCGCGCACTTCGGCCGACAGATGCAACGCCATGATGCCCGGTCGGGCGCCGTTACGGCGAGTGTGCCGATCGGCATCAGTTATGCACTCGCGTGTGCAATGACTTCGAACACGTCCGCGCTCAGGAACGTCGCCGGGGCACCAGGCGGTGGTCCTTCTGCGATGAGACTTGCGAATGTATTCGCTGCTTCTTCACTCTCGACGAGCACGACCACCGTTCCAGACATACCATCCATCGAGCGCATCCACGTTGCGCTGATGAAGCCGGGTTGTTGTTTGACCATCGGAATCGTGGAGGTGCTCACCAACTCGCGAACCTCGTCGAAGCGTTCAGGGATGAAGGAAGCCCTTCCGATGACCGCGTACATCGGTACCCTCCGTCGTCTGAGCAGAACCCACGTCACCGCGGGCACCTAATGCCCGATCCGGCGTGCTTACGGGAGTGCCGATCGGCAGATATGGCGTCGGTGGATTGTTCGACCCGTGCGTAAGCAGCGGCGGTCGGCGAGACTTTCGATGTCGACTGGTCCTGGGAGGTTCGCGATGGATCAGGTGGAGATGGAGCAGCTGTGGCGTGAGCATCTCGACGGTGAGTTCGCCGCCAAGGATGTCGAAGCCACGTTGGAAACGAGGACCGACGACGCTGTCGTCAACCATGTGCCGGTGGACACCGGGGGTCGGGGCAAGAACGAGTTGCGGTCGTTCTACCGTGATGTGTTCATTCCTGGCTGGCCCCCGGAACAACAGATGCAAATGACGAATCGTGTTGTCGGCGACGAGCAGCTCGTTGATGAGCTGCATGCGTCGTTTAGACACGAGGTGCCGATGGAGTGGTTCTTGCCAGGTGTCGCGCCGACAGGGCGGCCTGTCGAAGTCGATTTCGTTGTCGTTGTCGGCTTTCGGGATGGCCGGATCGCGTCGGAGCGTATCTACTGGGATCATGCCGCTGTGTTGCGCCAGGTCGGGTTACTTTCGTGACCGCTCGCACTTGTACCTCGGAAATCACTCATATGCACGCACGCCGAACGGCAGCTCTGGCGTTAGCAGTGATCCGCTCAGGCCGGAGGCGATGCGGCTCCGGCGAGCATTGTCGGTGTTTGCAGGACGAGTTGTTCGGCCCAGTTCGGCAACCGGTTGCGGAGCATGCTTGCCCGGTCGGGGGCGATGCGGCCGTCGGCGACGGCCCGATCGACCTTCGTGTTGGCGTCGCGCACGACCGCGTCGACCACACTGTCCGAGGGAACACCGGCGTCAGCCGCTAGCGCGGAGATAGAGCGGCCGTCGTCGACCGCGCGCCGCAACACGTCGGGCGCAACGCCGATCGCGGTCGCGGCGACATCGAGCTCCATGCTGGCAAGACGCTGCAGCATTTGACGTCCACCACCGCGACGGCCGTTCACGCCTCGAGCCTGGGACGACGACGACCGTATCCGACGCTGCATCGATACGAGCAACACGATCCGGACCGCGGCCATGGCCACGAGCAACCCGCCGATGAGCGTCTGGCCCGCTGCGAGCAGGATGATGCCCCCCACCAGCCCAACACCAAAGAACAGATACCGCATCGTCCCGATCGAGGTCCGGTCCATCTCATCGTCTCCGTGCTCATCGGGCTGCTGACACCCAGCATCGTCCCGAGGTTTGCTGTCACTGATCACAACGCCCGCAACGTCAGGGAACCGTGATGCTGACGTCAGGCACCCACCAAGGCCACACCACCCGGAACCAGATTGCCAAGCCAGATTGCCCGGTCCGGCGTGCGCACGCCGGGCGGCAGCTATGGCGGCGTCTCGATTCTTCCGGCTTGGTCTTGGGCTGTTGCGGACTTCACGAACCCATGACGTTGCCGGCGTTGTGATGGGTGACAGCAGCCGCACCCCCGCAGCTGGGTCGAACCAAGACCAACCCAGGAGAAGTAGGACCATGGACTCGAAGATCAAGAAGCTCGCCGCCGGTGTCGCCCTCGCCGGGGCATTGACCGTCGGCGCAGCGGGGACCGCGTTCGCCGCTGACAGTTCCGCGACGGGCACTTCGACGCCGTCGACGCAGACCGCGAACGGCCACCCGCGCATCCAGGCGCAGTTCCGTCGCGGCGCGGTGAAGGTGGCGGCGGACACGCTTGGCGTGAGCCGCCAGGACCTCCGGACCGCGCTGAAGGGCGGCCAGACGATCAGCGAGTACGCGACGTCGCAGGGCAAGGACCCCCAGACGGTCGTCGACGCGTTGACCACCGCGGCGAACACGAAGCTCGACCAGCTGGTCGCCGCGGGCCGGTTCTCCCCGGACCTGGCTGCCTCGATCAAGAACAAGCTGCCGACCCGGATCGCCACGCTGATGAACCACCATTTCGGTCAGCACGCCAGCGCGTGACTTGAACCGAACCTTCGGCAGCTGTGGTCGACTCGGTGCTCGTCGGTTTCTTCCGGCTGGCACCGTCGCGTTCGGATCGCGGTGCACTACGACAGCCGCACGGGGCGGCCATCGGACCTGATCGGCGCCTCACAGAACGCTCACGGGGCGACATTCGCGAGCGATCCGAAAGGGCAGAGGCCGCTACGCCTCGAACTGCCGATGCGCGACGCAGAAACGTACGACCTCGTACGCAAACAAGAGAGTGACCACCGTCGCCAAGGTGAGCAGGAACTTCGCGCCAATCACGGCAAGCACGATTGTGAGCGCTGCGTACGCCAACACCGCAGCCACTCGAAAACAGAGATGCCGACGGTAGGTCGAATCCTCGGAGAACGGCCGTCGCTTCACTGCCCTGACGATAACCCGCCCCGACGGCCGGAGATGAGCGCGGGCGTGGGAGTCGGCTGCTCACACCTCACGCATCCCCGACCTTGACTAGCGGCCACCATCGAGACCCGGAACGCAAGCGCCAGATCCGATCCGGCGTGCTTACGCGAACGCCGAACGGCTGCGGTCTCAGGTGCGCTGCGACCGAATGCCGGGCTCGGTGCGACCAGATCAAGCTTTTGCGATAGCGCTGATCAGGTCCCAGGTCGCGCCGACCTCGTGAGGGTTTCCGAGGGGGATTGCGGCGACGTCCGTCGCGCCTCGAGAAGGCAAACCGGTAAGGGTGGCGCCAACTTCGTCGGCGTTACCGATGATCGCGACATCGACTGCGTCGGCGACGCCCTCTCGGTCCAGCATCGCTCTATACGACGGCATGCTGCTGTAGCCGTCGATGGCAGCACCCAGCCTTTCGCGAGCGCTCGCTGCATCGTCGGTGACGCAGACGGGCAGACACACAACCACCCGAGGGTCAGGACGACCAGCCGCTTCCGCGGCTGCTCGGATCGTCGGTGACACGTAGCTTTCGATCGTCGCCGCGCCCGTCATCCAGGTGATCGTCCCCGCGGTTCGTTCACCAGCAAGCTGCAACATCCGTGGCCCGAGAGCTGCAATCAGCACGGACGGTGGCGTAGGCGGCAGCTCGGCGCCGATCCGGGTCGAGAACGCGAAACTCTCGTTCGGCGTCGCTCGCTTCCCCGCCATCAACGCGTCGAGCGTTGACAGATAGTCCGACAAGTAGCTCACGGATCGGCGACGGCGAAGTCCGTACACGCCCTCAAGCGTGTCCGCATGCGCGAGGCCAAGTCCGAGCGCCAACCTGCCACCACAAAGCGCTTGCGCGGTGAGCGCCTGCTCCGCGAGCACCACCGGATGTCTCGTCTGGACGGGTATCACCGCGGTGCCGACTTCGACATCGCCGTCAACACCCCAGGACGAAACGAGCGTCAAGACGTCGAACCCGAGATGCTGCGTCATCCACACCGACGAGACGCCAGCAGCACGCGCCTGCTCGTACTCTGCGACCAACTGAGAAAGCGTGTCGCCATAGCCGCCAGGGCGACCGATCACTACACCAATCCGCATGACCGAGATCCCTCCCAACGTCTCACCAACCCTAAACCTGCCAGTTCAGGGCGACGGGCGGACGACCAACCGCGCACCGTCCGCTGGGCGCACCACCGAGCCTCACGACGCGCCAGATTGCCCGCTCGGGCGCAGTTACGCGCCGAGACCACGCGGTGAGCCGGGTCGACGCCGCCGCGCGCCTCCCGATCGATCCAACTCGATCGAAAGACCTGATGCGTTGATCCCCTGAGGCCGCAAATGGTTTTGTCGCGGCAGGCCGCCGGTATGGTGGCGCGATGACGGCGCGTCCGTTCCTCGCAGTCGACCGGATCGATCTCTCGGACCTGGCGTTTTGGGCCCGCCCCCTTGAGGAGCGGGAGACTGCATTCGAGACGCTTCGTCGGGAGCGACCGATCGCTCACTTCGACGATCCCGAGCCACCATCGAGTAGCTCGGTCCCGCTGCCCATTGACGGGTCGGGCTATTACGCGGTTACCCGCCACGCCGACATCGTGGAGGCGAGCCACCGGCCCGAGCTGTTCTGTTCAGGGCGGGGTGCCACGAGCATCTTCGACATGCCGGCGGAGTTCCTGGAGTTCTTCGGTTCGATGATCAATCTCGACGATCCTCGCCACACCCGACTGCGGCGCATCGTCTCGACGGCGTTCACGCCTCGGATGATCACGCAAGTCGAGGACGATGTGCAGCGGACCGCGTCGCTGATCGTCGATGAGCTAATCGACAGGGGCGAATGCGACTTCGTTACTGACGTCGCCGCCCGCCTCCCACTCAAGATCATCTGCGAGATGATGGGCGTCCCCGAGGGGGACCACGACCTCGTCTTTCATCACTCCAACGTGATCCTCGGCGCGTTCGACCCTGAGTACGTACCCGAGGGCAACGACGTGGTGATGGCAATGCTCAACTCTGGCCAAGAGCTCACCCAGCTCATGGAGGACCTCGCTCGGCACCGGAGTGAGCGTCCCGCCGACGACCTCACCTCCGCGCTGGTTTCCGCCAACGTCGACGGCGAACAACTCACTCGCCAGGAGCTGGCGTCGTTTTTCATCTTGCTCGTAGTGGCCGGCAACGAGACGACCCGCAACGCGATCAGCCACGGGCTGCAGCTCCTCACCGACCACCCGGACCAGCGGGCGATCTGGACTGCGGACTTCGAGCATGTGGCGCCGACCGCGGTCGAAGAGATCGTCCGGGTCGCGTCGCCGGTCATCTACATGCGCCGCACTGCCACCCAGGACACGACGCTCGGGAGCCAACGCCTGCACGAGGGCGACAAGCTGCTGCTCTTCTATTGGTCGGCTAATCGCGACGAAGCAGTGTTCGAGGACCCATACCGCTTCGACGTGCGCCGCGAACCCAACCCCCACCTGGGCTTCGGGGCCCCGGGGCCCCACTTCTGCCTGGGAGCCCACCTGGCCCGCCGGGAGATGACGGTGATGTTCCGCGAGTTGCTCCGACGCGTGCCCGCCATCCACACGACCGGGGAGCCAGAGCGACTCCTATCGAACTTCATCAACGGCATCAAACACTTGCCCTGCACGATGACGTAGCGGCCAACTTGAGCCGAACCCGCCGGGGCAACTCCAG
Organism: uncultured Actinomycetes bacterium; assembly: GCA_963819475.1. Taxonomy (GTDB): domain Bacteria; phylum Actinomycetota; class Acidimicrobiia; order IMCC26256; family DASPTH01; genus DASUAS01. Next base: position 1,324,039 of record CAWFWE010000002.1, on the reverse strand, counting down.
CGACTTCCAGCGCGCATTCTGAGCGCACCTTCTGCTCGCGTCGGTGTGTCGGCGACCTGCGCCGAACGGCAGATCTGCGCTCGACGTGAACTCCTTATGATCGATCAAGCGGGCAAGATTGCGGCCGCGTTCTACCAAGGCCAGCCCCAAGGAACAGTTGCAGCACATCACGGCTGCGCAGGAGGATCTTCACTGGTCGTGACGATCTCTTCCTCTTCGTAGGGAGGTCCTGGTTGCGGTTCTCGTGGGCGGTGTCTTACCGGGCAACCACCCTTGTCGCGAGTGGTGCGCTCGCCGCCCTGGCGTTCAGCCAGGGAACACAGGGCTGGGAGATCGTTGGAGCGGTACTGGCCGCTTTCGCGATCGCGGACGTGATCGTGCTCGCCATCGTGGCGTGGTTCCGCTGGCGCCACCGTGGCGAGTGGTAGGTCTCGTCGGGAGCCCTAGGTGGCACACCACTCACGCGAGCAGGCCGTGGTGATCGAGCAGATCGGCATCAGTTCTGGCGCGAGCCGATCAGGCGAACTACGTCCCGCCGGTGTGGTCAGGTCGTCCGGCGAACGGGACCCTCCGCGTCGAACGTCGAGATCGGATCAGCGTGACGATGGACCAGCTTCCAGTCACCGTTTTCGTTCCGGTACGTACTGGTGACGCGTAGGTCGAACTCAGAGAGGTCCTCACCGCCGACCCGCGTCCTCCAGTGCTCGACATCCAGGAACGTCACGAGATCGGCGGCCTCGTATCGGGCGATGTTCCTGAACTCGGTGACTTCACCGTCACTGAACCGAGACGACACATAGTCCAGCGCGGCCGCGACTTCCGGCCACCCTCTGACGGCGTGACCGAACGGGTTCGCCAAGGTCACGTCGTCGGCTCGCGAGTACAGCGCCTTGACTCCTTCCGGATCGCCTCGCGCCATCCCCGTGGCCGCAGCATGGAACCTCTCGAGCGCCTCATCGAGCGTCATCGGACCAACCTCCGCCGATCGGCACCAGCGCATAATGCCCGCTCCGGCATTCTTACGCGAAGCGTCGCTCGGCCCGGTTCTTCGCGTGCCGAGCGGCATCTATGAAGGAGCGGGGTCATGTCAAGGGTGTTCGAGCGCGCGCGGTTGACACGTTGCGATGGCTGAGGTTCGAGGGGGTGTTGCGAGGTTCCGCACCAGGGTGTCTTGCTGCATGACGGCTCGGTTGCCAGGCATCTGTTCGCCCCGGCTGGGGTGCATGGTGCGGTCGGGCCACGACCCGCAAGGACTCAATCAGTTAGCCGACGTCGCCACCGGGGTGGGTGTCATGCCGATTCCGAGTGCGCTTGGGGTCGTGTCCGAGCTTCACGCGGCGGCCCGCTGCTGGAGGCAGCGGATCTCGCCGTCGCGCAGGCCGTAGAAGACGAGGGTCATGAGCCGCCGGGCGACCGCGATGCGAGCCTTGTTGGTCCCGCGTCGTTCGGCGACGCGATGGAACGTGTCGCGCAGTGGCGGTCCGCCGTGGTAGCGGACGATCGCTTCGAGTGCAGCCCAACGCACGAGCTTGGAGCCCTGTTTCGTGATCTTGCCGCGCACGACCTTGGCGTCGGACTCCCGATGGCGCGGCGTCAGCCCCGCCCAGGAGCAGAGCGCTTCGGGGGAGCGGAACCGGGTGATGTCACCGATCTCGGTGACAAAGATCGCGGCGATGGTGCGACCGACACCGTCGAGGACCTGGATCGCCTGGTAGCCGCCGTCGTCGGGGAGGAGCTCGTGAATGCGACGTTCGAGCATCACGACTTCCTGGTCGTAGCCGGCGATGAGATCGCGGAGCGACTCGACGCGCACCAAGTACGCGTCGGCGAGTTCCATCGCGTCGAGGAGCTGCTGGCCTTTCGGGCCGAACATGTCGCTGGCACCGGGGAGCACACCTTCTTTGGCCATCACCGCGTGTACCTGCGCCTTGAGCCCGGACCGCAGCTGCACCAACCTCGCGCGGTAGCGGACGAGCTCGTGGGCTTCGCGCACCGGGGGTGGAGCAATCCACGCCTCCGCCAGACGCCCCAACCGCAACAGGTCCGCCAAGTCGCGAGCGTCGCGTTCGTCGTTCTTCACCCGCCGCTTGCCCCAATCATTCCCCGACGGGTGCGCCAGATGCACCGAGAAGCCAGCTTCCTTGAGCAGGTCGACGGCCCAATACCAGCCATACGTTGCCTCGATCACCACCTCCGCGCCTTCGCCCGCGGCGCACACCACCTCGAGCAGATGCATCGGTTCGTTCGCGATCCGCTCGCAGAACAGCTTGTCGCCCTCCGAGCATCGCGTAGATCACCGACCGGCGACGATGCAGATCGATCCCGACGTAACGTCGATCCATAGGGGCCTCCCTTCCTCCGAAGAGGACTTGGTTGTGAAGCCCCGAGTCTCGACGACTCGGACCTCACGAGGAGCGGAGGCTGCCATCGCATGGACTCGCTGCATCTGGTTTCGGGGAAGCTCCGCCGCACACATCGATGCTGACAAGCTCGATCAGTTCGGCTACTGGGAGCATTACCTCGGCCATCAGATCTTGGTGGTATTCGAGAGATGCGCTGTCGGGATGGATGTGCAGCGCCGTTCCCGCGGTACCGTCGTCGTTGGTGTAGACCTTGTACGCGATCAGTTGGGGCTCCCGCGAGTCGACGGTCGCGCATACCTCGGCGAGAACCGTCCGGAGGAGTTCTGGGCTTCCCCCCGTTTCGTGGAGGGTTCCGGATTGATGGTGGAAGCCTCTCATTCGTCGGCACTGTGATGCCATCGGATCGTTCCGAGGGCGTCTGCGGCGATCTGAGAGGCTGGTTTCACGCCGCCTTGTCCTGATCGGCGGATCGGTCGGCGAGAATCTGTTCGAACGCGACGGGTGGCTTCATCTCGCAGGTGCTGTGACGGCGACGGTGGTTGTAGCGGTCGATGAACGCGGCGACCTCGCGGCGCGCCTGTTCTTTGGTGTCGAAGCGGCGGCGGGACAACAGCTCGTGCTCGAGAGTCGAGTTGAAGCTCTCGGCCGCCGCGTTGTCCAACGCGGAGCCGACTCGTCCCATCGACTGGGTGATCTGCAGTGCCGTGCACGCGTTCGCGAACAGATCACCGGTGTACTCGCCGCCCTTGTCGGAGTGGAAGATCACGCCGGCGACATCGCCGCCGCGCACCGCGGCGGCCATGCACAGCGCCGCCTTCGCGAGTGACGCGTCGTGATGCTCGCCCAGCGCGAAGCCCGCCAGGCGCCGCGACGCGAGGTCCTCCACGGTCGCCAGGTAGAGCTTGCCCTCGACGCATGGGATCTCGGTCAAATCGCCGCACCACTTCTGGTTGATCGCCGCCGCGCGGAAGTCGCGCCTGACCAGGTCCGGGATCGGCGCCGCGGCCTTGTCCGGGCGAGTCAAGGACCGCCGTTTGCGTTTCGGAGACCGGCCCACCAGACCCTGACGGGCCATTGACGCCGCCACCGTCTTCTTCGACACCCGCCAACCCGCCTCGACGAGGTCCTCCCACACCCTGGGCGACCCGTAGGTACCCGGGTTGCCTCCCGAGTCCTCGAACGAAACGCGCACCGCGGCGTCGAGCTCACCGCGGCGAACCTCACTGGGAGTCGGTGGGCGGTCCTGCCACTTGTAGAACGTCGAGGTGGGCACGCCCAACGCTCGACACGACAACGCGTGGGGAACACCGTGCTCGGCCCTCTGGACGGCGATGAACGATGCCACGGTCATCGCGTCGCCTCCTTGACCCACAGGACCACGGATCGCTTGAGCACATCGCGCTCCATCCTCAGCTCGGCGTTCTCCCGCTCGAGCTGCACCAAACGAGCACGTTCATCAGAGGTGAGGCCCTCGGACTCACCCCGCTCGATCTTGTCCTTCTTCACCCAGTTGCCCAACGTCCCCGCATGGATCCCAAGATCCTCAGCGACCTGAGCGATCGACTTGTTGGTCTCCCGGACGATCCGCACCGCCCCCTCACGAAACTCCGGGTCGTACTTCCGACGTACCTCTGCCATGGCATCACCTCATAGTTGAGGCCTCCACGGTTTGGGGGGATGCCCGTTCATCATCCCTTGGTGTCGCCTCATTCGTGGTGACAGCTCTGATCATGTTTGGCCTCGCCCAATACCGGGAGCGATTGGCCGCGCTGCGCGAGCGATAGACGAGCAGCGAGGAGATCTGACTAGGACACTGGCAGGATTGCCGCGAGAGTTTCCGTCAGGCAGTGCGCGTGGCTGTGGGTTGACGGCTCTTGACCCGCTTCGCGGTGCGGAGTAAGGAGGGGTTGGTGGACGAGGGCACTGAGCAGCTGCTGACGGCGATGCTCAACATGACCGCGGCTCACCGCGAACACGAGAAGTTCTATGCCGTCTCACCGCGAGAACAGGCGGTGGTCTTGCAGCGCCATTCCCGGACGTTGTTTGCGCTCGCTGACCAGTGGAGCACAGTCCAACCGACCCCGAGGCAGGCACTCAGTCCCTACGAAGGGGCAGATGATCTCAACGCAGCGGTGGCGATACAGCTCGATGGGGTGCTCTTCATGGAAGGCGGGGGCGAGCCCGGCGAGATCACCGCGCTCAAACGCGAACTCCGTTCCATCGCGCAGGACTCGGCCGCCGGTGGTGAGTGGCTCTCCACCGCAATGGAATCCGCGTGGTCGGTCGTCCCGCAGCTCTTCGGGGTCTCTGCGCTCGCGGACATGCTCGGGGAACGCCACCGGATCATTGCGAACGACTGGCAGGGCGCGTCACTGATGCGCCTGATCGGACACATCCTGAGCCGAGCGGCCGACCTCCTCGACCACATCGACTTCACGCCTGCCGGCCTGCGCACCGATCTCGCCGGAGCCCGCACTGTGCCGGGCCACGTCTACTCAGCGGCAGAGATGGCCGACCACGCGGCTGACCTGCTCAGCAGCTTTGCTGGACTCGTGCATGACAACGAACGGCGCTGGCGCGTGTTCCGAACCCACGTCGAGCGAGCGCTACGCGAGACCGCAGACGGCGACAGCGCCTAGCGGCGGGACTGGCCGAGCCGGACCGGGCACCATGAATTGGCGCGAGGAAAGGCCGGGTCTCGACCGAACGGTCTGCGGGTACATCGAAGCGCTTGAGTAGTTACGTCCTCGGGCCTGGCTGCGATGCTGATCATCGTGGATGAGAACGCTGTTCGGCTTCGCAGGCGAGCGGTACAGCTCGAATGGGCCACCAACGGGTGGAACGCCATGGAGGTCCTTGTCACAGTCACGCTGGGTGTTCTCGCAGGGTCGCTTGCGCTGATCGCGTTCGGTTTGGACTCGCTGATCGAGGTGTTCGCGTCCTCGGTGGTGATCTGGCACCTCGGGAACACGACGCCCGATCCCGGAGATCGGCGCACTCATCGCAGTCTCCGCTTGATTGCGGTCGCGTTCTTCGTTCTGAGTGCGTATCTCGTGGTGGCGAGTATCCGAAGCCTCGTGTTGGCCGAGCGGCCCGCGTCCTCGCCGTTGGGTATCGCGTACTTGACCGTCACCGCGTGCGTCATGTTCGGACTGGCGACTTGGAAGCGACGCCTCGCAGGAACGTTGGGGAGCGAGCCTCTCGACCGCGAGGCGGAGGTCACCTATATCGATGCTGCGTTGAGCGCCAGCATCGTGGTCGCGCTTGTTGTGAACCCGCTGCTCGGCTGGTGGTGGGCCGACGCCGCCGCTGCGTTTGGTGTCGGGATGTACGCGCTCTATGCGGGCGTTGCGAGTTGGCGCCAGGGCGCGCCGCACGAACCCGCGTGACCGGCAAGCTGTGGCAGGGCGTGATGAGGTACGTGGCCTGGAACGCTGACGGAGTCGTCGAGGTTCCGTGACGCATCACCGTGATGCGGAGATGAACGCTGTCGGTCGTGACGGTGACGCGTCGCGTCGGTGGCGCTGTTGACCGACCGCGCAGTGTTCTGGGGCGCGCGTCGGCGCCGACGATCTCGGTGACTGTCGGAACGACGGATGCGGAGGTCGATGGCGGGAGTGGGAGCGGAAGCGTGTAGTCGAAGGTGAAGGTCTGGCCGCTCGCGAGGTTAGGAGGGGGTGCAACAAGGACGGAGCGCAGGACATGGGCGTCGCGTTGAGGCGCGTTCGTCTTGACTTGCACGGTGTCGGGGGGATGCAGTTCCGACCATCGCGCCCCGTTGAATGGGTTGTTCGCCAGGCGTTCTTGTTCCCAGAACAGGCGTACCGCGAGCGTGGTGGGATCGTCACCGCCGAGGATGCCGTGGATGGCACGGTTCTCAGACGTGTAGTCGGCTTCTTCTTCGTGTATGCGCACGTGGGGGTCGTCGCTCACGAGGGATCGCACGATGCGTACGTACTGTCCGGGAACGAGCGCGGGTTCGCCGGGAACGGGATTACGCGGGGCCAACGAATGTTGGATGCGCAACCCGGCACGGAGAGCGGTCGCCAGCCCCGCGGTGGTTGCTCGCCGCGGTGACGGGAGTGGTCCCATGACCGACGCCGCGACGCGTGGACCTCGTGGACGAACCACGAACGACCATCGAGGACGTTTGGCCCTACTTCCAGGTGCGGAATTGCCGTACAACACCGTGATGGAGCGACGGGAATACATGACATTCGACATCAAGAAGCCGCACAGGGATGCGACCGAGGGGCTCGCGCGATTGGGCGCTGACGGGTGGGAAGCCGTTGCCATGGTGTCGTCGTGGGGCGTCGGGTGGAGCTGGGTGCATCCGCTCGTCCTCTTGAAGCGGCCCCTTACTGATTGAAAGGAGCCGTCGACCCAAGGTGAAGAATCCATTGACGAACCGATCGAAGAAGTTCATCACGCTCGTGATCACGGGAGTGCTTCTGATCGGTTTCGGTCTCATCCAACTCGTGCCGTATCGGGTAGACAATCCGTCAGTGAAACAGGAACCATCCTGGGATACGCCGCAGACGCGCACGCTCGCAGTTGCCGCGTGTTACGACTGCCACAGCAACGAGACGGCCACCTACTGGTGGGAGGACATTGCGCCCCTGTCATGGTGGATCACCAATCACGTCAAGGACGGCCGCGCGGCGTTGAACTTCTCGGAGTGCACCAAGTCTGGAGGGCGCGGAGAGAATGACGCGAGCGAGACCGTTCGTAGCGGTTCGATGCCGCCCAACTACTACACGTGGTTGGGGCTTCACTCCGATGCAAAACTGAGCAAGGCTCAAAAGGACCAGTTGGCGGCCGGGCTGAGCTCGACGCTCAACGGATGGAACTGCGGACACGGCGGCGGCTGAGATCACGCCGCGCCGGCCGCATCATCGCACCCTCCGTCGCGTCGACGAACCCGCACGAGGTTCCCGGCGCATCCATCGCGAAGTGCGACCGCGCCCACTCGCGTACCGCTCCCGAGCGGGGGTGGGCTCAGGTGGTCAACGGGACGCGCTCCGCGACACCAATTCTAACGCTGTTCTTGCCCGGCGTTAACCCGCCGCGCGTACCGTCGGCACGCCGGCTGCTCCTCCGGCCGGCGCCGAACGATTGAACGAGGGCGCGTGGCACCACAACGACCCGCCGACCGCGACAACGGCATGCGCCGGATCTCGTTGACCACGCGCTGGCTCGCCGGCGCGGGGGTGGCGCTCGTCGCCGCGTTCTCGTTCTTCTTCGCCGAGCGGGCGTCTTCGTCCTCCGGGAGCAGCAGCACCCCGTCGGTGAACACACCGGTGGCGACCGCACCTCCGGCGGCCTCGCCTGCCGCGACCGATGGCGGTTCGACGTCGGCCTCGCCCGTGCAACCTACGCAGCCGGTGCAGACCGCACCCCCCGTCACGTATCCGCCGCAGCGCCACACGCGCTCGGGCGGCTCGTAGCGGCGTGGGGGCGCTCGTGAACCCGGCCCTTGCGCTCTCCGGCGGCACGGTGACGTGGTACGTCGCGCGCGCGACGGGTGTCGTCACCCTCGGGCTCCTCACCGCGAGCGTGCTGCTCGGGATCCTGACGTCGTTCCGCTGGAGCAGCCCCACCTGGCCGCGCTTCGTCGTCGAGTTCGTGCACCGCAACGTCTCGCTGCTGGTGCTCGTGTTCCTCGCCATCCACGTGGTGACGGTCGTCGCCGACTCGTTCGCGCCGATCCGCTGGATCGACGTGGTGATCCCATTCGTGTCTGCGTACCGGCCGTTCTGGCTTGGCCTCGGCGCCGTCGCCGTCGACCTCCTCATCGCGCTGGTGGTCACCAGCTTGTTGCGCCATCGGATCGGCTTCACGACCTGGCGATTCGTGCACTGGCTTGCGTACGCGTGCTGGCCGGTCGCGGTGTTGCACGGCCTCGGCACCGGCTCCGATACGCGGACGGGGCTGGTGCTGGCGTTCACCGCCGCGTGCGTCGTCGCGGTGCTGGTCGCCGCCGGACTGCGCGTCGGTGCCGGCCTGGTGTCTCGGCCGGGCGGGCGCGCGCTCGGTTTCGCCGCGGTGACGGTGGCCCCGGTGCTGCTCGTCATCTGGTTGGTCTCGGGTCCGCTCGCCGATGGGTGGGCCCGCAAGGCCGGGACGCCCGACAGCGTCCTCGCCACGGTGTCGGGCACGACGGCGCCGACACAGACCGGCACGTTCCCGGCGGCCGGGTTCGATGCCACTGTCCAGGGCACGTTGCGCGAGGGTGCGGCAGGCGCGAAGGGGCAGGTGGTGGTGAGTCTCGCCGGCGCCCTGTCGGACGGTGCGACCGGCAGCGTCGACGTCGAGCTCACCGGCACGCCCCTCTCCGACGGCGGCGTGTCGATGAGCTCGGGCATGGTCACGCTGTCCGACGGCGCCAACTCGTATCGAGGTGCCGTGGTCGCTCTGGGCGCGTCGCAGGTGCTCGCCGACATGCCGGGCCCCGGCGGCGCGTCGTGGCGGGTGAGCATCGATTTCACGCAGCTCGACCAGCAACGGGGCGTGATGGCCGCCGCCGTGCACGTCGGTCGCGGCGACCGATTCCGACCCGGCGGGGGCGACGACGGTGGGGGCGAGCGATGAGCACCAACCCGCCGGCTGGTCTTCCGCGCCTGCTCGCCGCACCACCGCACGATCACCACGACCACGTCGCGCGCTACGGCCTGCTCCCCGAGCTCCGTCGACGCGCCGAGCGCGCCGAGTTCGTCGCCATGGTCGAGCGCAGCGGCCTACGTGGCCGTGGCGGTGGAGGCTTCCCGACCGGCCGCAAGCTGCGCGCCGTCGCCGACCGCGGGCGCCATCCCGTCGTGGTGGCCAACGGCGCCGAGGGCGAGCCTGCGAGCCGCAAGGACCGCGCGCTGTTGCGGCGCGCGCCGCACCTGGTGATCGACGGTGCCGCAGTCGCGGCTCGAACCGTCGGCGCGGAGGAGATCCACTTCGTCGTCGACCGCGGCGACGGCGCGGGCCGCGACGCGCTCGAAGTCGCGCTCCGCGCCCGCGCCGGGGAGATGCCGCGTCCCGGCGCGTGGCGTGTCGCGGCGGTACCGAGCCGCTACGTGGCCGGCGAGGAGAGCGCGGTCGTCAACTTCCTCAACGGCGGCGATGCCAAGCCGGTCTCGGTACCGCCGCGCCCGTACGAGCGCGGGGTGCGCGGCCGGGCCACGCTGGTGCAGAACGTCGAGACGCTGGCGAACCTCGCGCTCGTCGCGCGCTTCGGGGCCGAGTGGTACGGGTCGGTCGGCACCACCGACGAGCCCGGGTCCGTCCTGACCACCACGGTGGGTGCCGTCGCCCGCCCCGGCGTGTACGAGTTCGCGCTCGGCACGCCGTTCACCCGGGTGATCGAGTCGGCCGGCGGGCCCACCGAACCGCTCGGCGCGCTGCTCGTCGGCGGCTACTTCGGCACCTGGCTCGGCCTCGAAGCCGCCGAGGAGCTGGTGCTGGCCCACGGGGTGCTGCGCCAGGCCGGCGCGACGCTCGGATGCGGCGTCGTCGCCGCGCTCCCGATGCTCAGCTGCGGTGTCGTCGAGACGGCGCGCGTCGCGCGCTACCTCGCGTCGGAGAGCGCGGGCCAATGCGGGCCTTGCGTGCACGGGCTCGTCGCCATCGCGTCCGCCCTCGAAGCCCTCGCCGCGGGACGGGCGCCATCGGGAACCGTCGCCACCGTCGAACGCTGGCTGGACGACGTCGCCGGGCGCGGCGCGTGCCACATGCCCGACGCGGTCGTCGGGTTCGTGCGATCGTCGCTCGCGGTGTTCGCGGACGATTACGTCCGGCACGAACGCACGGGGCCGTGCGCGGCGACGGCCCACCCGCCGGTGCTGCCGCTGCCCGAGCCGGGGACGCGCGATCGGAGCTGGCGATGAGCAAGCGACTCGCAGTCGACATGATCACATGCGACGGCCACGGCATCTGCGCCGAGCTCTTCCCCGAGTGGGTGCGGCTCGACGACTGGGGCTACCCGATCATCGACGGGCGCGACATCCCCCCGGCGCTGCTCGCCCACGCCCGCCGGGCGGTGACCGCGTGCCCGTCGCTGGCGCTGCGCCTCGAGAAGGGGAACGGAGCGTGAGGGGCGAGCGCCAGGCCACGTTCGAGCGCGAGCTGGCGGCGTCGACGTTGTTCGCCGCGCTCTCGCCCGAGCAGATCCACCACCTCGCCCGCACCGCCATGCGCGTGCACGAGCCCAAGGGCATGGTGTTCTCGAAGCAGGGCGAACGCGGCGACGAGATCGCCGTGCTGCTCGAGGGCGCGGTCGAGGTGCGGCACGACGGGGCGGTGCTCGCGCAGCTCGGTCCAGGCGACCACTTCGGCGAGATGGCGTTGCTCGACGACACTGCCCGCCGTTCGGCGACGGTGGTCGCGGTCACGCCGGTAGTCGTCGCCTACGTGTCACGCCACCACTTCGACACCCTGCTGGTCACCAACCCCTCGATTCGCGCTGCGGTCGAGCGCGTGCTGCGCGAGCGCTCTGTCGTCCGTGAGGAGCCGTCGGGCGGGCAGTAGCCGGAGGGCAAGATCAGTCACGCTCGCGGTCGCCTCGTAATCGGACACCGTTGTCGATTCGGGTTTGGGTCGAGTGCCACACCGCTTTCGATCCGGAATGGCCGATCCGATAGATCCAGTAGACGGAGAATCCCGCGAACACGATGCTCACCGCGCTCAACGCGATCGCGACGATTCGGAGTGGGTCGCGCTGCGAACTCGTCTCGTGTCGCTGCCTCAGCGTGCGGTCGATGATCATCACGCCAACCAGTGCCAGGAAGAGAAGTAGGAGCCAGGGCCGGATGTTCTCACCGATCCGGGTGTGATCGCGCACGAGCGCGCTCTCTCGCACGTACTCCTTCAGGCTTTGGCCTGAGTCGATTGCGAGCTGGGTGGCGATCCCGGCGACGATGAGAATCCCGCACACCCACCAGCCGATCATCTGACGCATCCGGGGCCACAGCATCAACAGGGCACCCAGCGCCCCCAGCGGGATGAGGACCACCGGGATGTGGACGAGGAACACATGCGCGGGAAGCCCATCCAACGAAGTGAGCGCGAGCATCGGCGGACCGTATCGACTCCTTCGGCTTGGCTCTACGAACTACAGCAACTTCTTAGAGAGTTCTTCGACAGCTCTCATCTGGCTGGTGTGGTCCCATTCATCCGGGCGACGCGCAGCGCCGTCCAGGGTGACGTGCTGGTGCTGATGCGTTGATCCAGCGAGTTTCTCGGATCAGACCTGTCCCTCGATATCGACGACATCTCGACGAGCATCCGCACCCAGGCGGGATTGCCCGTGTAACTGATGTACACGAGGTTGGCCTCCGTGCCCATAGGTTGCGGCGTAGCACCAAGTTGGTGCGGGCGGTCAGCCCATCTCGCGATCATCGAGGACGTCGAGGTTGTAGAAGGTCGGAGGCCCGTCCGCGAGACCCATCATCTTCTGCGACATCTCCTGCGTCTTCGGCGAGTTCGAGTTCTCCATCGCCGATTCGAAGGAGTCGAAGAACGCAAGCGTGAAGTACTGGTCGGCGTTGTCGCGGTCCTGGCAGACGATCACACGCCGACTGGTGGCAGTGCTGCCCGCAGCTGCTTCCCACTCATCTCCTACTTTGCGCATCTCATCGATCTTCGAAGTCCGATATTGGATCAGCTGAACAAACCCCATGTTGACCTCCCTGGTCCTGGCTCACGCTGACACAGACGCGAAAGACGGGCAAGACTCTGGCGCACCCGCAGGGGTCCGACGCTTCGTGCGAGAGTTGCCCGATGGAATGCGACGTGGCCCCGAACGCAGCCGGGGCCACGCGCACCGACTGGATCTCTCCGTGCTCAGTGCGGCACGTCGACGTAAGTCGAACCTTGCCATCCGGCGATCGGTGAATCGGCGCTACTCAACTCCATCAGCAACTCGGCGCCGCCGCCCCCGAAGAAGGCATCGGTCACCCGGCCGTACTCGGTGAAGTCGTCGGCCTCCCAAGTGGTCACCATCGAGCCGGACGCTTCGCCAGCTGTCAACCCAACTATGAGGCGGAGGTTCTTTGCTCCAGCGTTCTTCAACAGCGCCTCCGCCATGCGCTGTTGCTTCAGGAAGTCCTCGTACCGGCCCGGCTTCACGGTCAAGATCGCCACGCTCATCACAGCCATCTGGTTACCTCCTCTGTTGAGCAGCTTGACTGCCACCCACCCCGAAAGGTCCAGGAACGGCGGCGGATGCGCCAGAGGCGAAAGACCCGTCCGGCGTCGAAACATGCTGTGGCCAGGGACGCGCGAGGGGAGCTCACACCATGACGCTCAGCCGAGTGCGCGGTCGAGGTTGTAGGCCGCGCTGATGAGCGCCAGATGCGTGAAGGCTTGGGGGAAGTTGCCGAGCTGCTCACCGGTGGGCCCGATCTCCTCGGCGTACAGCCCGACGTGGTTCGCGTAGGTGAGCATCTTCTCGAAGGCGAGCCGGGCCTCGTCGAGTCGCCCCGCTCGAGTGAGGGCCTCCACCCACCAGAAGGAGCACATCGAGAAGGTCGCCTCCTTGCCGGCAAGGCCGTCGGGCGACGCGTCGACGTTGTAGCGGTAGACGAGGCTGTCGGAGACCAGCTCCGTAGTGATGGCGTCGAGCGTGGAGAGCCAGCGCGGGTCGGTGGGTGCGATGAACTTGCAGAGGGGCATGAGCAACAGGGAGGCGTCGAGCACGTCGGTGTCGTAGTGCTGGACGAACGCCCGTCGGGCGGGGTGCCAGCCGCGCTCCATGATCTGGTTGTAGATGCGGTCCCGCACCGCGCTCCAGCGGGCGATGTCGGCGGGCAAGCCGCGCTGGCGGGCTACTCGGATCGCGCGCTCGACCGCGACCCAGCTCATCAGCCGCGAGTACGTGTAGTTCTTGCGGCCGCCGCGCGTTTCCCAGATCCCTTCGTCGGGCTGGTCCCAGTGGTCGATGAGCCACTCGATGTTGCGGGTGAGCTCCATCCAGCCTTGGTGGTAGACGGGCAGCCCGGCCTTGTTGCAGAGGTAGAAGGAGTCCATCAGCTCTCCGTAGATGTCGAGCTGCAACTGGGTCGCCGCCTCGTTTCCGATGCGCACCGGGGCCGAGCCCATGTAGCCCTCCAGGTGCGCGAGCTCCACTTCAGCCAGGTCCTCGCGTCCGTCGATCCCGTACATGATCTGCAGTGCGCCCGACTCGCGCTCACCCGTGGAACGGAACCGCGCTGCCAGCCACTCCATGAATGCGCCGGCCTCCTCGGTGAACCCGAGTCTGAGCAGCGCATAGAGCGTGAAGGCGGCGTCGCGCATCCACGTGTAGCGGTAGTCCCAGTTGCGTGCACCGCCGAGCACCTCAGGCAGGCTGGTGGTGGGCGCGGCAACGATCGCGCCGGTGGGCGCGTAGGTGAGCAGTTTGAGGGTGAGTGCTGAGCGATGCACCATCTCGCGCCAACGCCCGCTGTAGCGCGACCGACGCAGCCAACGCCGCCAAAACGCCACGGTCGCGTCGAAGTCGGCAGCGATCGTCGGGATCGGAGTACGCCATGGGCATCTCATCAGGCTCGAGGCGCTCGAGCACGAAGGTCGCCGTTTCCCCGGCCCGGAGGGCGATGCGCGCGTGGACGTCGCCGTCGACGATCTCCAACGGGCAGTGCGTCGAGAGGCTGAGTGTCAGCTCGGAAGAACGGAAGCGGGCGCAGTACGGGGTAAGCGCGACATCGTGGTGCGCACGCCCGTAGTCGAAACGCGGGGCGAAGTCGACGAGGAACGGCATCTGCCCGCGCACGGCGACGATCCGGCGGATCATGCGGTGACGGTGCGCGGCCTCGCCGGTACGCGGAGGCGGCATGAAGTCCTGTACCTCGCCCACGCCGTCAGGTGTCAAGAAGCGAGTGATCAAGACGTTGGTGTCGGGAAGGTAGAGCTGTTTGGAACTCCAGCTGTCGCAGTCGGGCGAGATACGGAACAGGCCCCCGCGGTCCGCGTCGAGAATCGCCGCGAACACGCTCGGCGAGTCGAACCGCGGGCAGCACCACCAGTCGATCGTCCCGTCAGTGCCGACGAGCGCGACGGTGTGCAGGTCGCCGATCAGGCCGTGCTCGGCGATCGGCAGGTAGCGCGGCCGTCGCGCCCCCCGAACTCCACCGGACACGACCCACCTCCTCGACCCGGCGCGGACGTCCGCACCAAGAAAACGATCTTGGTCGGCGCTAGGGCACGAGCACGAGCTTTCCCTTCGCCGCCGAGCTCTCCAGCAGTTCGTGCGCGTGGCGCGCTTCGCTCAGCGGCAGGCGCTCCGCCACAACCGGGTGGATCTGGTCCGCACGAAGCAGCTCGAGCAGCGCGAGGAAGTCCTCCCGGAACCACTCCGGGTCCATCGGCTCCCCGCCGACTGCTCCGTCGCGCCGTGTCGCCCGGTCGCGGTACTTCTGGACGTGGTAGGCGGACACCCGCCGGCGGGGCGACAGCTTGTCCCAGAGCCAGACGGCCGCGATCGCCGCGTACCACTTGATCACCGCCGGCCAGTCCTTGTGCCCGTCCTTGAGCGTGTTGTAGCGGCCGAACACCACGAGCCTTCCGCCGGGCCGCAGCGCCCGGAACGAGCGCAGCGAGATCGGGCCACCCAGGCTGTCGACGACGACGTCCACCCCGCCCGCGTCCTCGCGCACGCGCGCCAGGAAGTCCTCGTGCTGATAGTCGATGGCCACCGCGCCGAGCGCCTCGACCTTGGCGCAGTCGCGAGCGGAAGCGGTTCCGTAGAGGCGAAGCCCGGCCGCCGCTCCCAACTCGAGCGCCGCGACGCCGACCCTGCCCGCCGCGCCATGCACGAGCACCGTCTCCCCGCGCTTCGCCTTGGCCGTGCGGTGGAGCACCTGGTAGGCGGTCATATAGGGAAAGAGGAGGCTCAGGACCTCCCCCGGATCGAGGTCTTCCGGCACCTCGACGGCGCCGGACTCCGGCACGCAGACGCGGTCCGCGTCCGCGCCCCACACCGTCAGCGCCCCGACGCGATCACCCACGCGAAGCCTGGAGCACCCCGGGCCGAGCGCTTCGACGACGCCGACGAGCTCATATCCCGGCGTGAACGGCGGCTTCGGGGCGCCCGGGAGGTACGTACCGGCGCGCAACTGGGCATCGGTGAACGACACCCCCGCCGCCAGAACCTTGACGAGCACCTCACCCCGATCCGGTCGAGGATCCTCCTCCTCGACCACCTTCAGGACCTCGGGCCCACCGAAATGATCCACGACGACACGCTTCATCTCGGCCCCCTTCCTTCTGCCCCGACAACGCAAGCGCGCTCCGGGCACTACTCCGCACTCTGCCGCCGAGGTCGTCACAGCAACAGGGCCAAACGTCACCAGTCGGTTGCGCAGGAGAACGCGGAGTTGCGCACGATGCGGGAGATCTCGCGCAAGGCAGCCGCCTCTTTCGCCCAGGAGGCGATCCGGTCTGGCGCTTTCGGTTCGTCGCCGAGGACCGAGCGGAGGCACGTGCCGAACTCGACGACGGACTTCCTGAGAGCAACTATCGCGCGGAGGGTTCGGCGACCTTTCTTCAGGCCTCCTTCATGACTGCGTACCAGATGCGCTCGGCGACTGCGTGAATGTGGTCGCCCATGCGGGAAAGTCGCCGGTAGACCTCGCGCCGTCCCATGACCTCGCGGAGGTCGTCCACCCCGAGCAAGGCCGACATTGCTGATCGGTAGACGTGCTCGACGCGTCGGGCGCTCTTGACCGCAGCATCGGCGCACTCGGTGGCGTCGCCTTCGGCCTTGCCGAGTCGTACGAAGGCGTCGGCGAGGTGCTGCGTCGCCTCGGCGAGCAGGAGGGTCATCTCGTGCGTGGGACCGTCAGGCGTGAGTTTCATCACCTCGAGTTCGCGGACGAGGTTCTTGCCGGCGTTGAGGACTTCGTCGAGATCGGACGAGAGTGAGTAGAGGTCTTCCGCGTCGATCGGTGGCGAGAACGCGTCGCGTAGCTCCCGCCAGAGTTGGCGCTTCTTGTCGTCGGCATGATGCTCGTACTCGCGTACGTGGTCCGCCGCGGCGGTCTCACCTTCAGCCCATTCGACGAGCGCGTGCATTCCGTCGACGGTGATCGCCGCTTGTTCGCAGAGGAGCCCGAGGAGGTCGGGGTTCTTGGGGAGGAACCAGTGCTTGCTCAAGTGAGCCACCTCCAAGGCAGCAGGGCGAGGGCCGCCATTGCGGCTGAGGCGGGGATGGTGACCAGCCAGGCCAAGGCCATTGTGCGCACGAGTGGCCAATGGACGTGCCGCCAGCGTCGCCGCCCGCCCGCGACCCCGACGACTGATGAGGTCACCACCTGGGTGGTGCTGACCGGTGCACCGATGAGCGATGCTCCCAGGAGCACGGCCGTGGAGCCGGTCTGGCTCGACAGCGCGTCGAGCGGTCGAAGGCGAGCGATCCGTCTGCCGATCGTGCGGATGATCGGCCAACCGCCCAGCGTCGTACCGGCGGTGAGCGCGGCGCCGCAGGCAAGTTCCGCCCAGAGCGGCGATGCCAGGTGGGAGGTCTCGCCTGCCGCGACGAGTAGCGCCGCGACGACTCCAATCGACTTCTGCGCATCGTTGGCGCCATGGGTCAACGCGAGTCCGCCCGACATCGTCCATTGCCCGACGCGTACCGGCCCGCGCACACGGCTCGTCGCGCGGCTTGCGAGACGACGCGCCGATCGGTTCACGACGAGGCCCGCGAAGAGGCCGAAGATGGGCGCCAATGCGAGCACGCCCATCACGCCCAGCACGCC
The DNA here is from genome assembly GCA_963819475.1 of uncultured Actinomycetes bacterium. Classification (GTDB taxonomy): domain Bacteria; phylum Actinomycetota; class Acidimicrobiia; order IMCC26256; family DASPTH01; genus DASUAS01. The sequence continues at coordinate 1,306,938 of CAWFWE010000002.1, read as the reverse complement.
AACCGGCTTGATCCCGTCGAACCCTCCCCAGTTGACTGCACCAGTCCCGCCCTCGGCGAGCGCGGCGCCGACCAACCCGCCGAGCAGTGCATGGCCCGAACTCGACGGGAGCGCCCGCCACCAAGTGATCGCGTTCCACGCCACCGCACCGGTCAGCGCCGCACTCAGCACGAAGACCACCTCGTCGTTGGGAACGGTGACAATCCCGGCGATGGTATCTGCGACCGCGGTTCCCAAGATGAGCGGTCCGACGACGTTGCCCAACGCCGCGAGCACGATTGCAGGACCGGGCTGGGCTGCTCGGGTCGCGACGAGCGTTGCGATCGCGTTGGCGGCGTCGTGCAAGCCGTTCGTGAACGCGAACGCGAGCGCCATCCCAACCGAGATGACAAGCGGAGCGGTCACCGGCAGAGTCTGGTACGTCTGGCCCGGTGCGAGGCGGAGCCCCGTCGAGGGCGTGTGTCGACGCCCATCCGGTGTCCTCGAGGGAAACTTGTTTTCGGCTTGCATTTCTCTCGATCGATACGCGGCTCGCGAGGGGCGAACGTCCCAGGCGAGGCTGAACCGCGGTCGAGGACCTTCGCTCTCGGATGCTGTCTGCGTCGGAAAGACAATGCGTGCATGAAGCGCTTCCTGCTCTATGCCGGCATCGGTCTGGCGGCGGTGTTCGGCCTCATCCACCTCGTGCCTCTTTCGAGCCACGCCGCGGCGAGAACCCGACCCGCGGCCACTTCGCTCAGAAGCCAACCGGAACCGGCGGCAGGGCGTCATTGAGACACCCGGCCAGGCCCGGCAAGGTCGAACTGCGGCAGCGGCTTCGCTCAACCCAGACGATTCATCGCGTCACGCCACGACGGACGTCCAGCAGACCCCTTGATCGTCCACCGCACGAACTTCGTCGCGCCCATTTCCGGTGCCAAGTCCGCCCTGAGATCGCGATGCAGACTCCCGTCGGCGAACGCCAGGAGTGCGTCCTCATCGGCCCAGACTGACAGGGTGGCGCTTGCGAGCTGTTTGCGCACCTCGCTTGCACCTTTGAACAGTCTCGACTCGTCGAGGACCTGCTGAGCGGCGGGATGCTCGACGCGAGCACGAAATACTCTCTGTCCGGTTCGAGCGCCGCGATCGACCTCCACCGTTACTTCATATGCCCCCGATACACCGCCGTGTCTCCGCCGATGACCCAGCCTGGAACACAGGCCTACGGGAGAATCTTGACACGCGGGAGCCCGACGGTGCTCCAGAGCAGGCAATCTGCGCGCTCCGAATTTTCCTCGGGGAATCGCTCTCCACATCCATTCGGTGCTAGGCGCGGCCCGGGACTTTGTCCCCTGGGAGCGAGCGCGGCGTTTGCGCACGATCGGAACATGATCGTCGCCACGGAACCACCTCCGGCCGCTCCATCGTCAGCGCGGGTGCGCAGGCAGGAATCGCGCCGGGGCTGGCGCGACCTGCGCTTCATGCTCATCACCGTGGCCGCGCTGCTCCTGGCCTCGACGGTCGCGGTGGTGATCGCGTACGCCGTGAAGGGCTCCTCCGGTCCCGCCGGTGACGTGCAGGCGAGCACGGTCGACTTCAAGGTGCTGATACCGACGACGCTCAAGACCGGCAAACACACGATCGGCTACACCAACAATGGCACTGTCCCGCACGAGATTGTCATCTTCAAGACCGCCTTGCCCGCCGACCGCCTGCCGTTGAGTGCGGACGGCGACGTCAACGAGGAGTCGCCCCTCCTCACCAACGTCGCCGACAGCGGAAGCCCCCTGAAAGCGGGAGGGACGAAGAGCTTCACGACCTCGTCGCTGGTTCCGGGGCACTATGTCGCCGTGTGCAACCTGCGAGGCCATTACCGCCTCGGCATGAAGCTCAACGTGACCGTGCCCTGAACCCGGTGGGACGACTCGCTCGCCGAGCAACCCTGCGAAGACGGGCGTTTCTCGGAGTTCCGACTCGGGCTCGTCCCCAGGGCGGTTCAGACACTCAATCAGGCAGCTATGGGTGGCCCCCGAGCCTCACGGACCCCGGCCATGAGGGACCTTGGCCTCTGCCGCGTCGCGTTCGAACGAGACAAGACTCGGTAGACACGCGACGACATTGACGAAGGGCTTCCGTTCACACTCGCAAATGCGTCGAACTTGGAGGACATGTGTTCGCACTATTGCTCGCGCAGATGTGGGACGGCGACGGCAACCACATGAACGGGGGATGGTGGTGGGTCATGGGGATCGGGTGGCTGCTGTTCCTCGCGTTCATCGGGTTCCTCGTCTACTTGCTTGTCCGACACCACACTGACTCGGGAGCTTCGACGGGGCGACGGACCACAGCAGAGGACCTGCTCGCAGAACGCCTTGCCCGCGGCGAGATCGACGAAGACGAGTACCGGCGTCGGCGCGACGCGCTGCGCGGCTAGCAAGTGGTCCCGCACCGAATGCGGGACCCGGCCGCATGCCGAGCCGCAGGGAGGATGTTCGTGCCTGGCGCGGCGTGGGTTATCAATGGACCATCAATGGCAGGCCGACGCGGTGCTGCGTGCGCATTCGGCTGCGACCGAGGTAGGTGTCGTGCGCGGTCCTGGAGCACTCATGGACGACTTCTACACCGCATTCCTAGAGGCACTCCCCCGTGACGAATGGGGCCATCCCGTCCTCCCAACACCCGAGAAGATCAAGCGGAGCGAGTACGCGGCCCGACTCGTCGAGCTCCAGATCGAGTTGGTGAATGCGCAACAGTGGGCACGGGCGAGTGGAGAGCGTGTGCTTATCCTCTTCGAAGGACGCGACACGGCCGGTAAGGGCGGCACGATCCAGCGCATGCGGGAGCACATGAATCCGCGCTTTGCACGTCACGTTGCTCTTCCGGTTCCCAACGAGACGGAGAGCGGGCAGTGGTACTTCCAGCGATACGTAGAACAGCTTCCCACGCGTGGCGAGGTCACCTTCTTCGATCGATCCTGGTACAACCGGGCCGGCATCGAACGGGTCATGGGCTTTGCAACGGCCGAAGAGGTTGCACGATTCTTCGAGCAAGTCGTGCCCTTCGAGCGGTTCCTCGTCGACGATGGTATTCACCTGATCAAGATCTGGCTCTCAGTCGGACGCGAGGAGCAAGCGCGTCGCCTCCGGGCGCGCCGCGAAGATCCGTTGAAGCACTGGAAACTCAGCGCGCTTGATGAAGGAGCCCCGTCGCTCTGGGAGGACTACACGCTCGCGGCGCTCGAGCTGTTCCGCCAGACGGATACTCCCGAAACACCATGGTGGTTCGTGAATAACAACAACAAGCGGGTGGGACGGCTTGCCGCCATCCAACACATATTGAACCTGTTGCCGTATGACGCCAAGGATCACGTACGAATCGGCAATGCACCACAAGACGTCATCGCGCCCGTCCGCGCGCTTTTGCCAACGATCGCGCCTGAGTAATGACGCGGGCGTACGGCACCTGAACCGGCGTTTCGATCGTCAGGTCCGCTTGTCATCAACCAGCCGTCGATGCGCTCAGACCTTCCGTCATCACCGAATCGAAGCCTCTCGCGGGCTCGGACGAATGCAGATCGAGGTCGATGTTCGATCCCGTACGCGTCACGATGCGCGAGGGGGAACGGAAACAGCAGCGAGAGCATCGAGTGAGCGCCTCATACCGTCGACGAAGACGCCCAGGTCCGTGCAGAGGTCGCGATCGGCCACCACGGTGATGTTGAACTGCTCCGCGTACGACAGGGCGCCCACCCCGATCGAGAGGTTGGCCGTGATGGGAACCAGCGGAAAGAGCTCACGTATCGGAGTGCCGGCAAAGTAGAGGGGGACGGGTGGTCCGGGAACGTCGGCGACGTACGCGTTCATGATCCGCTGATGGGGCATGAAGAGGAGGAACACACGCTGGACGACGATGCTTCGGAAGAGGATTCCCGCCGGCGGTCGGCTCTTCGTCTTTCTGACGGCGCTCTCCGCGGCGATCCGTTCGAGCAGTCGGACATCATCCGGTTCACCGATCGGAAGTGGCACCACCATCCCAGCGTCGACGTTGCCCCGCGCTTCACCCGGGTGCTCCTGGTGCAGCGACACCGGAACGAATGCCCGCAGAACGAGATCCTCGACCTGCTCCCCGCGGGCCTGGAGCAGCGCGCGGTAGCCGTGGGCCACCGCGGCCAACAGGACGTCGTTGACCTTGGCGTGGTGGGCGTGTGCGATCTCCTGGGCGACACCGAGGTTGCTGCGGATGATCGCCAGCCTGCGATCCGAGCCGATAGGGCGGTTGACGCTGCTCTGCGGAGCGCGCCCTTCCGCGAACATCTCACGCATCGCCGGCCACGCTCGCCGTAGGCGCCGAAGCGTGCCAATCGGATGGGTGAGCGCCGCGAGCGCGCGCTCGACCTCGTGGCGCCGCCGGCGCAGGTTATCCACCAACAGATCGCTCCTGGACGGCATCGGCACCGGCGTCCATGGCGGTGCGGTCGTCTCCGGAGGCTCGGGCACGGTGTCCACGAACGCGCCGAGCGTGGCGACACCGGCAACGCCGTCGGCGATGGCGTGGTGCACCTTCATGAAGAGCCCGACCCGGCCGTCGGACAAGCCAGGGAGGAACCACATCTCCCACAACGGCCGCGAGCGCGGGAGCGGGCGGCGACGGAGCGTCTCGCACGCACGTAGCACCTCGGTGTCGCCACCCGGCGATGCGACGGGGAAAACCCCGACGTGTTCGGTGACATCGACGGATGGTGCGTCCACCCACAGCGGCCACCCGAGCCCGACGCTCGGTGAGCGCAGGAGCTGACAGAAGCGGGGCACGAGGTGCAACCGTCGGCCGATGTGCTCTCGGGCGGCCTCGATCAGGACGCGACCATCGGGGTCGAGGAGCCCCCAGCCGTCGAGGATGGCCAGTGCCCCGATGTGCTGCGGCCACCCCTTGGCTTCGGGCCAGATGAGCATGAGGTCCGCCGCGGCCAAACGTTCGATCGCTGGGACTCGCCCGACTGTCACAGGCACACCTCCCACGCCGGTCGGTGATGCGTGGCCGTCTATGTCAGCTCGGCTCGATTGTCGCGCGAAAGGGTGTGCGACCGCTCAAGCGATCGCGCGCACGCAGTTGAACGGGAGAGGCTAGAGACCCGCCGCCGGAGGACCGGCAAACGCATGCATAACGACGGAAAGGCCGACGGCGACCACTGCGCCCGAACCGGCGATCGGTCGTCTCGCGGGACCGACCGATCCGCAAGTGGCGACCGCGCTCGAGCTGCTGCTCGGCGTTCTATTGGCTATCGGACCAGACCCGAAGATGAGCGTCGACCGACCATTCTTCGATGCGGTTCCGGTCCGGACCCGGCGGGATGGATTCGTCGTGTTCCAGCTCAGCAAGACGTGCATCTAGGTCTAGGACGCGTGTCCACCAGTCTTCAAATGGCACTTCGCCGCAACGCACCGCGAGCGCATGAGGTTGCGCTCCGCGGCTGCTCCCTCCGGAAGCGCAAGCCCGAGTCGGCAACGATGAGCAGTGTTCGCTGGCCGAGGGGTGCGCGAGGATTGTGGGGTGGCGTGGTGGGCGTGGCTCCTGATCTTGGTGGGCGCAGTGGTGGTCGTCGTGGTGGTCTACGACCTCACGCAGCGACGCCATGCGCTGCTGCGGAACTTTCCGATCATCGGGCACCTCCGCTACATGCTCGAAGGCGTGGGGCCGGAGCTGCGCCAGTACATCGTGGTGGACAATGATGCCGAGAAGCCGTTCAGCCGCGACCAGCGCCGGTGGATCTACACGGCGGCGAAGCAGCGGAACACCTACTTCGGGTTCGGGACGGACAATGACCTTGAGTGCTCGGCGGCCTACCTGATCATCAAGCAGTCGCCGTTTCCGTTGTCGGCACCGCACATAGGTGAGCCGGACTTCGATGAAGATTTCCACCTGCCGGCAGCGAAGGTGTGCGGCGGTGCGCGGGGGCGTGCCCGGGCGTTTCGGGCGCCGTCGGTCGTCAATATCTCGAGCATGAGCTACGGCTCGCTCGGGGCGAAGGCGATCGAGTCGCTCAACCGGGGGGCCGCGGCTAGCCGGCTGTTTCCAAGGGACGGGAGAGGGCGGGATCAGCCCGTTTCACCAGAATGGTGGCGATCTCGTCTGGCAGATCGGCACCGGGTACTTCGGGTGCCGGGACGCCGAGGGCCGCTTCGATCTCGCTCGCTTCGGGGACATGATCATCGCCCATCCCCAGGTCCGCATGATTGAGATCAAGTTGAGCCAGGGCGCGAAGCCCGGTCTTGGTGGGCTACTCCCGGCGGCGAAGGTGACGCGAGAAGTTGCCGAGCTGCGTGGGATCCCCCAGGGCGTCGATTGTTGGAGCCCGCCGCAGCACTCCGCGTTCCGTGACGCCGACAGCCTGCTCGATTTCGTCGAGCTGCTCGCGACCGAAAGCGGCCTGCCGGTAGGCATCAAGTCGGCGGTGGGCCAGCTCGACCTGTTCCGTGACCTCGCCGTGCTCATGGCAACCAGCGAACGTGGGATCGACTTCGTCGACATTGACGGCGGTGAGGGCGGGACGGGTGCAGGACCGCTCGTGTTTGGCGACCATGTCGCGCTCCCGTTCAAGGTGGGCTTCTCGCGGGTGTACCGGGTGTTCGCGGAGGCGGACCTGCACGAGGACGTCGTGTTCACCGGTGCCGGCAAACTTGGGTTGCCCGAAAACGCGTTACTCGCGTTCGCGCTTGGCTGTGACACGGTAAACATCGGTCGCGAGGCGATGCTGTCGATCGGGTGCATCCAGGCGCAGCGTTGTCACACCGGCCGGTGCCCAACCGGCGTGACGACGAACAATGCCTGGCTGCAGCGGGGACTCGACCCGGCGCTGAAGTCGGTGCGTGCCGCGAACTACCTCATCCAGGTGCGCAAGGAGCTGCTGCAATTGAGTCGGGCCTGCGGGGTGCCTCATCCTTCGCTCGTCACGCTCGACCACCTTGAACTGGTGGACGACCGCTTCGGCACCCGGACCGCCGCCGAAGTCTTCGGCTACGAGCCAGGCTGGGGCGTGCCCTCCACGATCGACCAGATCGAGATCGCCCGCCTCATGTCCGACGGCGCGACGTTGCACTAAGGACTCGCGGTGGATAGGCGTCGAGTCGGTGACCATCCACCGGTCGCCGGGTTGGCCCCGAGATGATCGGGGTGCTGCCCAAGCCCGGACGACCAGGTGGAGGACTCCGTCATCATGCGCGCGTTGGAGCCGGAAGTGTCGGATGCAGTCTGGGCGGCGATCGAGCCGCTGTTGCCGGTGCCGGCCGACGAGCATCCTTTGGGCTGTCACCGACAGCGCGTCTCGAACCAGCTCTGTTTCCGAGGGATCTTGATCCGTTTGGTGACCGGCGCGTCGTGGGTCGATATCGAAGCGATCCTCGACTTTGCAGTGTCGGACACGACGTTGCGGGCCCGGCGCGACGAGTGGATCAACGCCGGCGTGTTCGACGATCTCGTCACTGAAGCACTCGCGGCGTTCGATCGGATCATCGGTCTCGATCTCGGCGACGTCGCGTTGGACGGCTCGTTGCACAAGGCACCCTACGGAGGTGAAGGAACCGGCCCGAACCCTACGGATCGCGCCAAGCTCGGCTGGAAGTGGTCGGTCGCCTGTGATCGTCATGGCATCCCGATCGGTTGGGTGATCGACGGCGCGAACCGCAACGACGTCCGCCTGCTCGAACCCACCCTCGACGCGATCGCCGAGCGTGGTCTGCTCGTCGACATCGACACGTTGCATCTCGACCGCGGCTACGACTCGGGCGCAGTTCGTCAGCGACTCCGCGACATGGGGATCGACCAGTTCGAGATCCAACTCCGCGGCACCAAGATCCCCGGCGTGAAGAAACAACCGGTCCGCCTCGGACTGCGATGGATCGTGGAAGCAACCAACACCTGGTGGTCGAACTACGGGCAGCTACGGCGCAACACCGACCGCAAGAGTCGTCACCGACACGCCGCGCTCTGCCTCGCCACCGTCGTGCTCATCGTCGGCAGACTCCTCGACTGGCGCAATCGCTGGAGCCCGAGTTGAGCCCTATCCGCTCGGGTCCTAAGAGCTGCCTTGGTCGACAGGTCCCCGCGGGCGCGGCCCACTCGGGCACGCGAAGTCGCGGCGAGGTAGTCCGCAGCGCCCGCGAGACTCAGACCGCCCCACAGAGCACCGCGCCAGAACGAAGACGCTCCAGCTCGCCAAGGCGCGTACCGAATGGCACATCACGCGCACTCAAGAAGGTCAACCCCGGAGCGCTTGGCGATCCGCTGACTTTGTGTCGTCGACGGTGGCGCTACGCACCCCGACCAGGCAAATCTGGCGCAGCGGAGTGAAGTTCGCGCCCGCAACCGGGCTCGGCCCTGAGGAGCAGGCCCATGGATCATCGCACCGCAGCGCTCGCAGTGACAGGCGCGACCGCGATCACCGAACTGGCACTGATCCGGCTCGGAACAACGTACGGATCGACGCCTGACGAACGGGTGGCATCGCTGCCCGGTGACGACATCGTCTCAGAACCGGATGTTGTGACGAATCACGCGATCACTATCGACGCTCCCCCCTCGGCAGTGTGGCCGTGGCTCGTCCAGATGGGATGGGGCCGCGGCGGCTGGTACACCGCACCCTGGGTCGACCGAGTGCTGTTCCCAGCGAACGGTCCGAGCGCCGATACCGTCATCGACAAACTCCAAGGCCTGAAGGTTGGAGACTTCGTGCCCGACGGGCCGCCGCACACGAGAACCGGCTTCACGGTCGCGCAGCTCACGCCCGAACGAGCACTCGTACTCCACTCCACGAGCCATCTCCCGGCCAGTTGGCGACACCGCCGACTGGCCGAGCTCGACTGGTCGTGGGCGTTTCAACTCGTGCCACTCGACCAGGGATCGAAGACCAGGTACCTGTTGCGATCGAGGTGGACGACAAAGCCGTGGTGGCTCACGCTCGGAGGATGGCTCGGCATCGTCCCAGTTGACTTCATCATGTCGCGCGATCATCTGCAGGGAGTACGAGACCGCGCAGAACGGCTCGCAGCACAGTGTCGTACGCAGGCCCCTGCTTGATAACGTGCGCCCTCTGCCGATCTTGCGCACCCGGTCCGCGCACGCAACGCCGCACCGAACGTTCACCGGTCCGCGCGGGGTAGCGCAGAACGGCGGTGTGCGGACACCGAGCCCCGGCAATAGGACGGTCTTGAAGCGTCGAGATGCGCAGGCGGGAGACAGCCCGCGCGGTCGACGCGCACCTTGTACCCGAGCACGGGGCATACGGGCACCAGGTCGGCTTTGCACGTCGCCTCTTCTCCCCGACGACCGCTGCCACCCCAGCATCCGGCACTTACGTTCAGAACGACGCACCGAACGCCATCGTCCCAGGCTGGGCGCGCGGCCGTCCTGCGACCAGGGCCAGACGTCCCTGGTCATCGCGACGAAGCGATGGCAAGGTTGGGGTCCGCGCAGGGAGGAGGACTCGTGGCCGACACACGCGAGATTCCAGAGGCCGTCGAACAGGTGATCAATCGGGTGAGCCAGGCGACGGAACAGCTCGTCAAGGCGTCCGAGGAGCAGGTCCGGAACCTCGATCAACGGACCCGCGAGCTGCTCGAGCGGCTGGAAGCCTCGGCGGAGCGCCTCGTCAAGCGGTTCGACGAGGAGATACGGGAGCAGGTCAACAAGGTGACCCGGGAAGTCGATCAGCGCGTGGGCGCGCGCACGGCCGCGGTGCGGGGCGCGAAGAAGACCGGGGCGAAGAAGACCGGGGCGAAGAAGACCGGGGCGAAGAAGACCGGGGCGAAGAAGACCGGGGCGAAGAAGACCGGGGCGAAGAAGACCGGGGCGAAGAAGACCGGGGCGAAGAAGACCGGGGCCAAGAAGACCGCGGCCAAGAGGACCGGGGGAAGGTCTCCGGCGAAGAAGTCGACTGCCAGCAACACTGGCTCCTGATCGATCCGGTCCTGGCGACGCGAGGGGCAGCCGTGCGGGTCTACCTCAGCTGTGAGCAGGACCACGGTCCTCCTCGCGACGCCGACGCGCCCGGCGTCGTGTCGAGCGTCGCGGCGGGGACGTGCCCGGTGTGCCCGGGTGAGGCGCTCGCCGTCCGCGCCGCTGACTCGCGCGACGGGTGGGCCTGGTGCGGGTGTTGCCGATCGGCGTGGCGGCTCGAAGGCGAGGGCTTCGCATGCCTGCCGGGGCAGCTGGTCGAGGAGTGGGAATGACGGCCGGCGGCTCAGATCGCCAGGTCGTGGGTTTCCGTCTTCGCCTCGCGCTGCATGAGCGTCGACAACGCGTCCTGAGGTGAGCGCTCACTCCTGAGCACGCGAGCGACCTGCTCCGTGATCGGCATCTCCACGCCTGCACCGGCCGCTAGCTCCAGGACCGCTGGCGCGGTCCCCACTCCCTCGGCGACCATGTCCATCTCACCGAGGATCTCGGCGAGCGATCGTCCTCGCCCGAGCTGTTCGCCCACGTGACGGTTCCGGCTCTGGGGGCTCGAACAGGTCGCGATCAGGTCGCCGTTGCCGGCCAGGCCCAGGAAGGTCAGCGGGCTGCCGCCGAGCGCGACGCCGAGGCGGGCCAGTTCTGCCAACGCGCGCGTGATCAATGCGGCCTTGGTGTTCCAGCCGAACCCGATGCCGTCGGCCATGCCGGCCGCGATCGCCAGCGCGTTCTTCACCGCTCCGCCGAGCTCCGAGCCGACGACGTCGGTGTTGGTGTAGACCCGGAAGCGGTCCGACATGAACACATCGCGCACCTGCTCGGCGCGGGTGGTGTCGATCGACGAGACGACGGTCGCCGACGGATGCCCGGCCATGACCTCGCGCGCCAGGTTCGGGCCGGTGAGCACGCACAGGCGATCCGGGTCGGACCCGAGCACCTCGGCCAGGATCTCGGTCATGCGCCGGCAGGTTCCCGGCTCGATGCCCTTCGACACGCTGACCAACGTGCTGTCGGGTGGGATCCACGGCTTGGCGACTTCCACGACGGAGCGGAAGTAGCGCGAGGGCACGGCGACGATCACGATCGCCGCGCCCTGGAGCGCCATGCCCAGGTCGTTGGTGGCCCGCAGCCGCGGTGAGAGCGGCCAGCCGGGCAGGAAGACCGGGTTCTCGTGCCGGCCTTCGATGGCCTCCGCAATGTCGGGTTCGCGCGCCCACACGATGGCGTTCGCCCGCGCCGCGGCCAACGACGCCACGGTCGTGCCCCAGGAACCCGCGCCGATCACCCCGACATTCATGGCGACTCTGAGGTTCGCGCCCTAGCGCTCCGACCACAACCCCGACTTCGCCGCCCTCGAACGAGCACCGCATGACCTTCGGCCCTGGTCGGCCGGCGCGCTGCGGCGCACCCTGAAGGTCGCGGTCCGCGTCCGGTGCTCGGGTGACGCGGCCCCAGAAGAGGAGGGCGTCGGTGAAGCGACGCAAGATCGGGACCGTTTTGCTGGTGGCCGGGATCGCATTGGTGCTCGTCGCCATCGGGTTCCGTCTGTTCGCGGTGCCCGCGCTCGTGCGGTTCCCGTCCGATCTCGACAAGACCGTGCACTACTCCGGCACGTATACGGAGTATTTCGATCAGCGCAACGCGACGCCGCTCGCAGCTCCCGTCCAGCACCCTTTCCGGCTCGACCGCCACGTGCACGCCGTGGACAGTGGCGCGTCGACGGTGGTGCTCGCCGAGGACCTCACGCTGCACCAGGGCGCGCAGACGCTGCACCAGCGCAACCAATACGTGATGGACCGGCGGTCGATGAAGCTCGAAGGCGGCTCGCGCAGTTGGTCGATCTCCCCGAAGAATCTCGTGAACCGAACGGGTGCGTACCGGCTGACCTTCCCGCTGGGCGTGACGAGGAGTGGCGTCTACAACGTGTGGAACAACGAGACGGGCGCGACCTACCGCCTGGTGCGGCCGAGCCGCGAGCACGTCCATGCCGAGGCCGGCGTGGACGTGCTCGACTTCCACGGCCACCTCGAACGCCCCGTCACCAACGCCTACTCGCGCTGGCTCGGCGAGAACGGCTTCCCGACCGAGCTGAGCCCGGCGCAGCTCCAAGCGCGGCTCCGCAACGAAGGCGTCGACCTCGCGGCGGCGCTCGCGGATGTCAACGGGCTTCTGACGCCTGACGAGCGCGCCACCATCACGAAGGTGCTGACCCGGACGATCCCGCTCCGGTACCGGTTCTTCTTCTCGGGCCAGGTGTCGATCGAGCCGAAGACGGGTGCGATCATGGACGTGCACACTCAGACGGAGGGTCTCAAGGTGAAGCCCGACCTCTCGACTTTGCGCGCGGTGGCGCCCGTCCTCACCAAGTACGCGTCGATTCCCAGTGTCGCGAGGGTGACGGCCGCGGTTGCCAAGGTCGAAGCCGAACCGCCGGCGGTCGCGGCTCGGTACCGCTTCACGGAAGACGCGGCGTCATCGGGGATGGTCGGGCAGGACGCGCGGGACCAGGCGCGCCTCATCGACGTGGTCGAGGTGTGGGCGCCTTGGGCAGTCGGACTGCTCGGCGGCGCGCTGATCGTCGGTGGGCTCCTCACCCGACGCGCGAGGCCGCGGACCTCCCCGAGCGGCGCGTCCGTTCGTCCGCGTCGACCCCAGACCCAAGCGGTGAACTGATGGCCGGGGCGCTCGAGAACAGCGTGAAGGTCGCCGAGAGCATCGACAGCGCGGTCGCGGGACGCACCGTCACGAGCGTATTCGCCGAGACCGTCGCGGCGCGACCTGATGCGATCGCGCTCCGTCGGAAGAGTCACGGCGACTGGTCCACGTGGACATGGGCCGAGTACGCGGACACGGCGGCGCGTGTTGCACACGGCCTGCGCGAGCTCGGGGTCGAACGCGGTCAACGCGTCCTGCTCGACATGCGCAACCGACCCGAGTTCCACATGGTCGACATGGCAGCCTTGCTCCTGGGCGCGACGCCGTTCTCCGTGTACACGTCGTCCCCGCCCGCACAGCTGCGCTACCTCGCGCGGCACTCCGAGGCGAGCATCGCGATCGTGGAGAGCCCAGAGCTGCTCGAGCGACTGCTGCAGATCCGCGACGACCTGCCCGCGCTCCGTCACGCCGTGATCGTCGACGACCCGGAACACATGGCGCCGGCCGACGTCGTCGACTTCTCGCGGCTGGTGGACCGAACGCCGCTCGACTGGGAGACGGCTGCCCGCGCGGCGGAGCCCACGGACCACGCGACGGTCGTCTACACGTCGGGGACCACGGGACCACCCAAAGGCGTCCTGATCACTCACCGCAACGTGTGCTGGACCGTGGAGAGTGTGCTCCGCCGCGTCGGGCACGACCTCGCCGGGAGGCGTTGCGTCTCGTACCTGCCGATGGCGCACATCGCGGAGCGGATGGTCAGCCACTACTTGCACAGCGAGCAGGGCACCGAGGTCACGACCTGCGCCAATCCCGGGCTGATCGCGAGCTACCTGCGCGACGTCCGCCCGCAGCTGTTCTTCGCCGTGCCCCGGGTGTGGGAGAAGGCCCGCGCGACGATCGAGGCGCTCGGCACGGCCGACCCGGCGCGCGCTGACGCATTTCGCGCCGCTGTCGACGTCGGTCGTCGCGTCGTCGCGGCCCGCGCGGATGGAGACGAGGTCGATCCCGAGACCCACGAGGCATGGCAGCGCGCCGAGGCCGAGGTCTTCTCCGTGTTGCGGCTCTTGATCGGACTCGACGAGTGCGAGCTCGCGGTCAGTGCCGCGGCGCCTGTTCCCAGCTTCGTCGTCGAGTTCTTCCTCGCCATCGGCGTGCCGATCGCGGAGATCTACGGACTGTCGGAAGCGTGCGGTCCCCTCACCTGGTCGCCCGGCGATTCACGCCCGGGCTCGGTGGGCGCCGCGATTCCGGGAGCTGAGGTCCGCTGCGCGCCCGATGGTGAGGTCCTTGCCCGGGGTGGCAACGTCTTCGCGGGCTACCTCAAGGATCCTGCGAAGACGGACGAGGTGCTGGACGCCGAAGGTTGGCTCCACACGGGCGACGTCGGCCACTTCGAGAACGGCCAGCTCCGCATCGTCGACCGCAAGAAGGACCTCATCGTCACCGAAGGCGGTGAGAACATCTCCCCGTCGAACCTCGAGGGCGGCCTCCGCGCCTGCCCACTGGTGAGCCAAGCCTGTGTGATCGGCGACGGCCGCCCGTACCTCGTGGCACTCGTCGCGCTGGATGCGGAGCTTGCTCTCACGTGGGCCCGGCAACAGCACATCGACGCGCAGACGTTGAACGAGCTGGCCGAGAACCCGCTCGTGCGCGAAGAGATCCAGCGGACCGTCGACGCCGTGAACGCGGACGTCTTCCGCGTCAACCAGATCAAGCACTTCACCGTCCTGGGTCAGGAATGGGTCGCCGACTCGGAGGAGCTCACACCCACCATGAAGGTCCGTCGTCACGTGATCCACGCGAAGTACGCCGCGGAGATCGAAACGCTGTACCGGGCCGACCACGAGACGACGTGAGAACGCGCCGGTCGTTAGGACCGTGTGGCCCTAGTCGGGTGGCGTCGACCTTCGGTCACTCGCGGCGTTTGGTCGTAGGCATCGAAGGCCGCGCGTTGTTCCCGGATGACGCGTTCGGAGGTTCTCCATGAAGATCGAGTATCTGCACGCCTCGAAGTTCGGCAACGGGGCCAAGGTCGCCGCGGAGTTCAAGACGCTGATGGCCGCCAGAGGCGTCAGTGTGAGCGTCCATCACATCCGGGAGGTGAGCCCCGCCAAATTGTCGTCGGCTGACCTCTACGTGTTCAGCTCACCGGGGCGGATGGGAAAGCCGATCAGGCGCATGCGTCGCTTCCTGAACCAGGTACGACTGCCCGCGGGCACCAAGTACGCCGTCCTGACGACCGAGGCGGCACCGAAGCCGGACAAGAAGAGCGGGCGCATGCCGACCGAAGAAGAACTGGCCAAGTGGCAGCGTGTCCGCCCCATCATGAACGAGATCCTCCAGGGCAAGGATCTCGTCAAGGTCGCGGAAGACAAGGTCTTCGTGACCGGTCTCAAAGGCCCGTTGGAAGACGGCTGGCACCAGAAGGTGGAGGCGTTCGTCGCCAGGCTCCCCGCACTCGGCGCCGATCCGACAGGCGCATCCGAGGGATAGCTCGATCGCTGCCGTTCTCGCGCATCCGGTGAGCGCATAGAACCACGCACCGAACCTTCACCGGACCGCCGCGCGGGGTGAACGCCGAAAGGCACATCGGGTGCTCGGTCTGGCGGCGCTCAGACGCAAGGGCCCGTGGTGTCGTTCCTGAGCGGGCGGGCACGACAACGGGTTGTACTCCAGACCGGGTTCGAGCACGATTGCCGTGTCGAAATCGCTGGCCCATCTCTGCCTCCGCACTCGGCTCCCTGCCTCAGAACGCGCTGATGCCGGAGGTCCGGGCGGTCGGTCGGTGCGCGTTGTACGGCGCGGGTTCTTGGCGCTATTTGGCCGGTTGCTTCGCCTGAGCCCGCAAGGTTGCTGTCCAGGTTTTGTAGCCGCCGTCGAGGTTGCGTGCTTGGATCCCGAGTTCTTGCATCAGGGCGGTCGCGGTGTGTCCTCGTTGGCCGACCTCGCAATAGACGACGACGGGGGTGGCCGTGAGCGTGTTGAGTTCGTCGCGTAGTGAGTCGATCGGCAGGTTGACCGATCCGGGGATGGCGCCGGCGGCGTGTTCCTCGGCCGTGCGCACGTCGATCAGGGTCCAGCCGTGGGCGACGAGCGCATCGAGCTCGTTCGGTTCGACGATGTCGCAGTCGCCGCTCAGCACGTTCTCGGCCATGTAACCGAGCATGTTGACGGGATCCTTGGCGGACGAGAACGGCGGGGCATACGCCAGTTCGAGGTCGGCGAGACGTTCGGCAGTCATGCCGCCGGCCATCGCGGTTGCGATCACGTCGATCCGTTTGTCCACGCCGTTACGGCCGACGATTTGTGCGCCGAGAATCGTGCCGTCGGCCGGATCGAAGATCAGTTTCGCGCACATGCGCGTCGCGCCGGGGTAGTAGGTGGCATGATCGAACGGGTGCGAGTGGATTGCTCGGAACGCCAGCCCTGCTGCCTGCAGGCGCCGTTCGTTCCATCCGACGGTCGCGGCCACCAGATCGAAGACCTTGACGATCGCCGTCCCCGTCGACGCGACGCGGTGTGATTGTCGCCCAGCGATGTGATCAGCCACCCTGCGGCCTTGACGATTCGCAACGTTCGCGAGCGCGATGAGTGACTTCGCGTGCGAGATCGCGTCCGGCTTCTCGACGGCGTCGCCCACAGCGTAGATGTCGGGATCGTTGGTCTGGTTCGTGTCCGTGACCGCGATGCCGCCGCTCGGTCCGAGCTCCAGGCCGGCCGCTTCCGCGAGTTGCACATCGGGACGCACCCCGATCGCGCCGACGACAAGTTCCGCGGGAAGGGTCCGTCCATCGGTAAGCGTCACGGTGGTGTCGTCCACTGACGCCACCGTCGCTCCGGTCTCGACGTGCACGCCGTGCGCGACCAGCTCGTCCTCGACAAGAATGGCGAGCTCCGGATCCAGCGGCGGAAGCACCTGCGGCGTGGCCTCGACGATCGTGACCTTGATGCCCTGTGCGACGAGGTTCTCGGCCATCTCGAGCCCGATGAACCCGGCACCGATCACGACCGCGGTCGACGGCGCCACGTCGACATCAGACAGCAGCCCGGCTGCGTCTTCGACCGTCCGGAGGGTGCGAACACGGTCATAGCCGGGGACCGGGGGGCGTACGGGCGCCGCGCCCGTGCTGAGCACGAGCTTGTCGTAACCAACAACCGTCTCCGCACCAGTGATCGTCGAACGGGCCGTGACGCTGTGCCGCACGCGATCGATCGCAACGACCTCGTGGTCGACCCTCGCGTCGAGTCGGAAACGAGCAAAGAGCTGCTCCGGGGTCTGGAGCGTCAGGTCGTCTTCCTGTTCGATCAGCCCCCCCACGAAATAGGGCAAACCACAGTTGGCGAACGAGACGTGGCCAGACCGTTCGAGAACCGTGATGCTCGCGTCAGCGTCAAGGCGGCGAAGACGCGTCGCCGTTGACATCCCTCCTGCGACACCACCCACAATCACCACACGCATGGCCCACCTGGCTTCCGAGGGATCAGCAACCATCTCGCCACCCTAGGGTCGAAGTGCTCGGAGGTTCAGCTCAGTCGAAAGTGCGCCTGTCCGTTCTTCCGGACAGTCAGCGAGCAGATCGGGAGATCGCGACGGGAAACTGGTGAGCCCGTGCAGTCAGATGGCAACGAACGCTCGGCCGGGTGAGAGCCAAATGCCACCATTCGCAGTCGCCGACGACACGGTCGTCGTGACCGCAAGCTTCGCGGCTGGGACGAGCCCAGGACGGGGCCGGCTTGTTACAAGTAGCCGCGGACGTGGAAGGCCCATTCGCGGGCGGCGGGATGCAGTTGCCGCCCGGTGATCGCTTGGGGTCGGATGATGAGCCAGGCGTCGCGGTCAGTGACGAGCCATGGGTGGGGGTCGAAGCGGTTCTTGAAATCGGCTGCTTCTGGGTCGAGCCGGTGGAGGGTTCCCCGCACGAGCACGGACCAGCCCTGGTGGTGGATCGGATCGATGTCGTCGATCTCGAACGCGGCCTGCGCTCCTCCGCTTTCAATGACGTTGTCAGGACGGGTGCGCACTGCGAGCAGGGTGAGGTCGTCGGTTTCGACGAGCCGGTAGTTGACGGGTAGCACGACCGGTGCGTCATAAATCACGACGGCTATCCGTCCGACGGTGTGTTCGCGCAGGCGCTGGAGGCATACGTCGTAGGGCAGTTCTTCCAGCCATGCGTCAGTCATTCCGCAGTTCCCTTCAGGAGCGAGCCTTCGCGACGCGGTGCGTGCGGACGGTATACCTCCCTGCGGCCCCACGCCGAGCGGCAGTCGGCGTGGGTATTGCGCGTCCGAGTCGGCCTGTTCAGGTCGCTACGGAGTGCGCCACACGTCGATGAGGCGGTGCAACTCGACGCGGAAGCGTCGGGCCGTCGCTGCGACGTCCTCACTTGGAATCGCGTCGGCGAGCATGACGTCAACGAGCTCGGGTGTGAGGGTCTCGACGCGTCGAACTCCTACCTACGCCAAAGGCCGAGGCAGAAGAGGCGCTGCGAGCGTGTGGAGTTCCAGCCGTCATCCTCCGATGCGGTCACATTTTCGGCCCTCCCAATGAGCCTGGCCCGACCGCATCGGCGTTCATCGCGAAGTTCGACAAGGTGATGCTGCTCGGCCCGTGGGACCCAGCGACTCCCTCCGCTCTACCGAGACGACTTGTGGAAGCGATACTCCACGCCGCGGTCGACGACGAAGCGCCGTGCGGAACATTCGAGATACGAAATGCCCGAATAGCCGGGCCAGTGGCGCGGGTATGCGCCGTATCCGAATCGGCGTTGGGTTCAGTAGGTGGGCGAACTCCTCGGCGGTCACCGTATCGGGTCCAGCCAACTCGGTGTTCAGTTCGCTCGCCACCTACTTGTTCCATCGGGCGACGCCGAGGGCCGAATCTGGCGTGGGTATGCGGAGCCAGGGGCGGTCCATCGGGTTATGGTCGTTTGTGGCCGCTGGCGCGACTTGGCCCTGCTATTGGGCGAGCTTTGGGCGCTCGACTCAGGTGTGTGAGCAGTGAGATTGCAGGAGGTACAGGTTCGTGCCGTGACCCCGGGTCATCTCGAGTCGCTCATCGGCGCGCAACGCACCGAGCGGTTCGAGGTGGCGGCCGCCGCGGCGCGTGATTTGCTGTCGCAGCGAATCGTGCTCAACGTCAACTCCACTGCGGCCGGGGGTGGGGTCGCGGAGCTCTTGCAGACGCTGCTCGCGTACGCGCGTGGCGTCGGGATCGATGCTCGGTGGGTGGTGATCCGGGGCGGTGAGCGGTTCTTCGCGATCACGAAACGGATCCACAACCACTTGTACGGTTCGCGTGGCGACGGCGGGCCGCTCGGTCCCGGCGAACGCGACGAGTACGAGACGACACTGCACGCCAATGCCGTCGAGCTGGCTGCACTGGTGCGACCCGGGGACGTGGTCCTGCTGCATGATCCTCAGACGGCCGGGCTTACTCGGGCGCTACGAGCTGCGGGCGCGCTGGTGGTCTGGCGCTGTCACGTCGGACTTGATCGTCCCAACGAGCATTCCGAGCTGGCGTGGGCGTTCCTCCGCCCCTACCTGGAGGAGGTTGACGCGTTCGTCTTCACCCGCGAGCCGTTCGCGCCAGCGTGGGTCCCGCGAGAACGGCTGTTCGTGATCGCGCCCTCGATCGATCCGTTCTCGGCCAAGAACGAGCCCATGAGCAGCGCCCACGTCCTCGATACGCTCCGGTATGTAGGTCTCCTCGGCGACGGGTGCCCCCAGCCGGCGGCGACGTTCACGCGTCGTGATGGCTCACCGGGCCGCATCAATCGACACGTCGACATCCTCCAGACCGGGCCATGCCCGCCGCCCGATGTGCCCTTGGTGGTCCAGGCGTCGCGCTGGGACGCGATGAAGGACATGCGGGGCGTGATGCTCGGCTTCGCCGACCATCTCGAAGACCTCGGCTCGGCGCATTTGGTGCTGGCAGGACCCAGCGTGCACGGCGTCGCCGACGACCCGGACGCCACCAGCGTCCTCGACGACTGCATCGCGGTGTGGCGCACATTGCCTCACGCGGCACGAACCCGGATCCATCTCGCCTGCGTGCCCATGGCTGATGCCGACGAAGCCGCGGCCATCGTCAACGCGCTGCAACGCCACGCTGCCGTGGTGGTGCAAAAGAGTCTCGCCGAAGGCTTCGGCCTCACCGTCGCCGAAGCCATGTGGAAAGCGCGCCCCGTGGTGGGCAGCGCCGTGGGCGGCATCGTCGACCAGATCGTGCCCGGCGAGACCGGATGGCTCATCGAAGACCCCCACGACCTCGCTGCCTTCGCCGCAGCCCTCTCCAACCTGCTCCACCATCCCGACCAAGCCGCCCGCATGGGCGATCACGGACACCGCCGCGCCGCCGAGTTGTACCTCGGCGATCGCCACCTCGAGCAGTGGGCGCAAGTCTTCACACACTTCCGTTGAGCAGCCTGCCGACGGTGGGGGTATTCATGGCACGTTCGGAAAGCCTCGAACCCGCCGGTTCCACGCGACGACTCTACGGGCCGCCACCGCTCCCCGAGGCTTCTCGACCGAAACGCAGAACACGGCAACCGAGCGTTCACCAACAAACCGGCACTCACCGGGGCGAAGACGTTTGGTTGAGAGCTGGGGCTGCTGGTTCCGGCGTCAGGCCCGGGCCCCTATGTGTTCGGCGTCTCGCGTTCGGCGACGCCGATTCGTACGTGTGCGCCGCGGACTTGATGAGCAGTCCGAGGCAGCACCTGACCCGCTCCGGCGCCAGGTTGCCGGCGCTTCTCGAGCGAGCGCCGGCCTGGTCGCCGTCACGGTCCGCGGACGATGAGCACTGGGCACGGGCTGTGGCGGACGACATCCGACGCAACGCTCCCGAGCACGGCGCGTTCGAGCCCGACGCGCCCGCGGGTCGTCATGGCGAGGAGGGTGGCCGGGATCTCCTGCGCGCTGCGGACGATCGCCCGGGCCGGGCTCTGATGGTGGAGCGCGACGGTCCGGACGTCCCCGGGATCCTTGCCGAGCAGCGCAAGCGCAGGGGCGAAGGCGCGTTGCGGATCGAGGTCGGCACGGATGTCCTCGGGCCGGAGCACGGTCTCGAGCCAGAGCTCCATGCCCAGCGCGTCGCTCCACTGCTGCGCCGGCACGAGGATCTCACTGGAGTCCTCATCCGCCCAGCAGGCGACGAGCTTCGCCGGATAGTGCCACCAGTCCTTCTCACACTGCGGACCGACCAGGAGCACCGGCGCTTCGACCCGGCGGACCACTTCCGTGGCGACGCTCCCGAGCACCGGCGTGGTGAGGCGGCCGCGGCCCCTGGTTGTCATGCAGACCACTGGATCCGCGCACTCGGCCGTCAAGCGCACGATCGCATCCGCCGGCTCTCCGGCCACGAGCTCGGCGCGGATGCGCGTCTCCGTCGCATCCCGGACGAGGGCGTCGAGGTGGGCGCGGCGGCGGTCGTCGGGGTAGGTCGACGCCGTCATCACGACGATGTCGCAGGGGTCGAGGTGCGCCGCGAGACGCTGGGCGCACCGGAACGCCTGATCAGCGGGCTTCGAGCCGTCGACGGGGACGATCAGCGTCTTGGGCATGCGGAGCTCCTCAGTGCCGTCCGCGGGTTTCTCATGCAGCGTGCTCCGCTCGGAGCCCGCGAAGTAGGGCCGAACGTCCCCACACGGCCGACCCGCGGTCGAGGACCTTCGCCTCTAACTCCGCCGGACGTCGCAGGTGAGCATGTCCTCATCCGCCATGAAGGGAGCACCCGATGCGTGCAGACCGCCGGTTCGGCGCCGAGAGCCCGACCATCGAGGTGGTCGCGTTCCGTCACGGTCGAGAGATCGGCCGCGAGTTGTGCGACACCCCCGAGGAAGCCGCCCTCGCGGTCGAGCAGTGGAGCGAGCAGCACGGCGCGACCTGCCAGGTCGACGACCTCGCGGTCCACCACACCCCGGCCGAGGTCCGCGACCCGTCGCCGGACGACGCCGTCGACGACGGGCGGGAGGACGACCGGTCATGACCACGCGTACGGGAACCACGAACACGTCCGCAGGTCCGCACGCGCAGGCGCTCACCGACTCGGTGCCGCGGATTGTCTGGCTCGAAGACCGAGCGGCGCTCGATGCCGCGATCGTCGGGGGCAAAGGGGCCAACCTCGGAGAGTTGGTGCAATCCGGCTTCCGCGTTCCCGCAGGATTCGTCGTGACGTCGAATGCCTATCTCGCCGCGCTGGACGAGGCAGGCATTCGCACGGCGCTGCGCGAGATGAACGCCGCCGCGCTCCACGACGATCGTGACCTCGAGACGCGGGCCACGGAACTGCAGGAGCTCGTGCGGGGCGCAGGTCTTCCCCAATGGCTCCACGACGAAGTCGGGCAGGCGTACCGGAAGCTCGGCGAGCACTCCTTCGTCGCGGTCCGCTCCTCTGCGACCTCCGAGGACTCGAGCACCGCGTCGTTCGCGGGCATGAACGAGACCTTCACCAACGTGCGAGGCCACGCGGAACTGCTCGCGCGGGTCCTCGACTGCTGGGCGTCGCTGTTCTCGGAGCGGGCGTGCGCGTACCGCGCCAGCCGGGGCCTGGTGGAGGAGCCGGTCATCGCGGTCGTCGTCCAGCAGATGGTCAACGCCGACCGCTCGGGCGTGATGTTCACCGCCGATCCCAGCACGGGTGACCGGTCCCACCTGGTGATCGAGGCCGCGTACGGGCTCGGTGAGGTCGTCGTCGGCGGCGAGATCGAGCCCGATACGTACGTCGTCGACAAGGCCGGGCCGACCGTCGTTTCCACCAGGATCGGGCGGAAGCCGTTCGCGATCGTGCGCGGGTCGGAAGGTCACGACCAGCGCGTCGAAAGCGCGCCGGAGACGGCGCAGCACCGCGTGCTCGACGACCGCGAGGTGCTCGAACTGGCGCGCCTGGGGATGAAGGTCGAAGAGCACTACGGAGCACCACAGGACACGGAGTGGACGATCGAACGGGACGCCATCTCGCTCGTCCAGTCGCGTCCCATCACGACGCTCGGCCACCTACCGTCGCCATCGCCCTCCGCGGCGGCTTCCGGTCTGGTCCAGGGACTCGGCGCGTCACCGGGCGTCGTCAGCGGTCGAGTACGTGTGCTGCGCTCCGCGCACGAGAGCGCCGGCTTCGCCGACGGCGAGGTGCTCGTCGCGGCCATGACGAGCCCGGACTGGGCTCCGGTCATGCGCCGGGCCGGCGCGGTCGTGACCGACGGCGGTGGCATCACCTGCCACGCCGCCATTCTCAGCCGGGAGCTCGGCGTACCGTGCATCGTCGGCACCGGCGAGGCGACCACCAAGCTCCACGACGGCATGGTGGTCACGGTCGACGCCGAGCGGGGCCTCGTGTTCGAGGGCGACACGACGTCCTCGCAGACGGCAGCGGTCGGCCGGGTGGTCTCGGCACCGGTCGCTCCCGCGCCCGGGAGCGAGCCGCTCGCCACCTGCCTCTATGTGAACCTGGCGATCCCCGACCAGGCGGAGCGGGTCGCGGCCATGGACGTCGACGGGGTCGGCCTGCTGCGGGCGGAGTTCATGCTCACCGACGCTCTCGGCGGGACCCACCCGCGGCGGCTCCTGGCGGAGGGCCGCGAGCGCGAGCTCGTCGAGCGCATGTCGGCGTCGCTGCTGCGCATCACCCGCGCCTTCGCGCCGCGACCGGTCGTATACCGGGCCACCGACTTCCGGAGCAACGAGTTCCGGGACCTCGCCGGCGGCGCGGAGTACGAACCCGAGGAAGCGAACCCGATGATCGGGTACCGGGGCTGCTACCGCTACGTCCGCGAGCCCGACCTGTTCCGGCTCGAGCTCGAGGTGCTGGCGCGGGTCCGGGACGAGACACCGAACCTCCACCTGATGATCCCGTTCGTGCGCACACGCTGGGAGCTCGAGGCGTGCCTCGACCTCGTCGAGCAGAGCCCCCTCGCCGACCACCGCGGACTCCACCGCTGGGTGATGGCGGAAGTGCCCTCGGTGGCGTACCGCATCCCGGAGTACGCCGCCATGGGCATCGACGGCGTCTCCATCGGTTCGAACGACCTGACCCAGCTGATGCTCGGCGTCGACCGTGATTCCGAGCTCTGTGCCGAGCTGTTCGACGAGAGCGACGCGGCGGTGCTCGACACCATCGAACGCATCATCGGCCGAGCCCGGGCGGCGGGGCTCACGTCGTCACTCTGCGGCCAAGCGCCCTCGAACCGCCCCGAGTTCGCCGAGCAGCTCGTGCGCTTCGGCATCACTTCGATCTCGGTCGATCCCGATGCGGTCGACCGGGCCCGACGGGTCGTGGCCCGCGCCGAGCGGCGAGTCCTGTTGGACGCGGCCCGCGGGTGAGTGCCTGGCTCTGAGCGCATCGGCGACGGCGATGCCGACGTCCCGGGACCAACGCCCATAGCCGAGGACGGCGCCGAGGTGGACACTCGACCCATGGCCCACCGAGCAGTCCGACGCGTGCGCGAGGTCCTCGACCGGGTCCCGGGCGTCGTCGCGGCGCGGACCTACGAACGGCGTTGGGCGCGGCAGGACGTCGTCGCCGGGCTGGTGCTGACCGTCCTGCTCGTGCCGCAGGGCATGGCGTACGCAGCGCTCGCCGGGCTCCCGCCGGTCACCGGCCTGTACACATCGGTGGTCGCCCTGCTCGCCTACGCGCTCTTCGGGACGTCGAGGTTCCTCGTGCTCGGCCCCGACTCGGCGCTCGGCCCCATGATCGCTGCCGCATTGCTGCCGCTCCTCGGTGCCCACGGCGATCCGTCCCGTGCGGTCGCGCTCGCAGGCCTGCTCGCGTTGTTGATGGGCGTCTTCTGCGTCGCGGCCGGGCTCGCCCGGATCGGCATCCTCGCCGAGCTCTTCTCCAAGCCGGTCCGCATCGGCTTCCTCAACGGGATCGCGGTCGTCCTGCTCGTGAGCCAGCTCCCGAAGCTGTTCGGCTTCACCACGACCGCGACCGGTGTGCACGACCAGTTGGAAGCGTTCGTGCGCGGCCTGCGAGACGGTGCGACCGTCGTCCCAGCGCTCGTCATCGGCGTCGCATCTCTCGGGGTGATCCTCGCGTGCCGCCGCTGGTGCCCGAGGGTGCCGGGGATCGTCCTCGCCGTCGTCGGTGCCGCCGCGGCGACGGCGGTGTTCGGCTTGACCGCTGGTGGGCGTCGTCGCCCTCGGCGCGCTGGAGGGCATCGTGGTCGCGATCGTGCTGTCACTCGGCGATTTCGTCCGCCGTGCGTGGCGACCCTACGACGCGGTGCTCGGACGGGTGCGGGGGCGCAAGGGTTACCACGACGTCGAGCGGCATCCCGAGGCCGTCCAGATCCCGGGCCTCTTCCTGTTCCGCTTCGACGCGCCAATTTTCTTCGCGAACGCGGAGCTCTTCGCCGAGCGCCTGGCCACGGGCATCGCGGCCCGGGAGGACCCGATCCGTTGGGTCGTCCTGGCGGCTGAGCCGATCACCGACGTCGACACGACCGGCGCCGAGGCGCTGGGGCGGCTGCTCGACGAGCTCGCGGGGAAGGGCGTCACGCTCGCGCTCGCCGAGATCAAGGGGCCGGTCAAGGATGTCCTGCGTGCGTACGGGCTCTGCGACCGCATCGGCGAGAACCACCTGTTCCCGACCCTCGGCACCGCGATCAACGCCTACCTCGGGGAGACGGGCACCGAATGGGTCGACTGGAGCGACCAGGGCGACACCACCAGGTTCTTCTCGTAGGACGTGGGACCTTGGCCCCTACCGACACTCGCTCGAGTCCGCGATCGTGGGATGAGAGACGGAGCCGGTCGTACCCAGGGCGCGGACGAGCAACCGATGAGCGAGCACACCACTCCGAGGGTGGGTCGCGACGGTGGGCGGACGCTCAG
Source organism: uncultured Actinomycetes bacterium (assembly GCA_963819475.1). Lineage (GTDB taxonomy): Bacteria > Actinomycetota > Acidimicrobiia > IMCC26256 > DASPTH01 > DASUAS01. Next base: position 1,281,528 of record CAWFWE010000002.1, on the reverse strand, counting down.
GTAATGCCGCCGATCGAGGAAGCCCGATCGACATAGCGCGGTGGACGAAGGAGGCGGGAATGCCCGGAACCGTGGTCGTGCCGCTCGACGGCTCCGCGTTCGCCGAGCGCGCGCTGCGGCCGGCCGCCGAGGTCGCCCGGCTCTCGGAGGCCCGGGTCGTCGTGGTTACCGCGCGCTACGGGGGAGTGGTCTCCGAGCCCCACCACTACCTCGAGGAGGCCGCTCGCGACGCCGGGATCCCGGACCCCGAGTCGATCGTGGTCGATGACCGCCTCGCGGCGAGCGCGATCGTGGCGATGGTGGAGGAGAACCCGGATCCGGTGGTCTGCCTCGCGACCCACGCGCGAGGCCGGGCGGGTCAGGCGGTCTTCGGCAGCGTGGCCGAAGAGACGTTGCGCCGCGCCCACGTTCCGGTGGTCCTCGTCGGGCCCGCGGTGCCGCACGGACCGACGCAGCTCGAGGAGCTCGTCGTTTGCCTCGACGGCTCGAAGCTCGGATCCGCGATCGCGCCCGTCGCCGCGGCCTGGGCCCGTGACATGCACCTGGACGTCATGCTCCTCGGCGTCGTCGATGCCCAGCAGCACGGGGAGGCGAGCCCGGGTTCGGAGACCCTGTCGGCGGCGTACCTCGAGCGGGTGGTGGGCGAACTGGAGGGGCCGTCGGTACGTGTCCGCAGCCATCTCCTCCACTCGTCGCATCCGGCCGAGGCGATCGTCGAGTTCGCGGGGAAGCGGCCGCGCGCTTTCCTCGCCCTGTCGACGCACGGTCGCACCGGCCTCGAGCGGTTCACCGCAGGGAGCGTGACGATGGCGGCCGTGCGCCACGCACCGTGTCCCGCGCTCACGCTGCGTCCGTCCGGCCTCGCCGGATGACAAGCAGACCTTCGGCCAAGGAGGTGCCCTCGTGGACATCGAGATCGTGACGATCGACAAGCCGGAAATGCTCAACGTGATCGTCGGCCAGGGACATTTCATCAAGACGGTCGAGGACCTCTACGAGGTGCTCGCGTGCGCATCGCCCCAGCTCCGCTTTGGGATCGCGTTCTGCGAGTCCTCGGGACCCCGCCTGGTTCGCCGAGCCGGCAACGACGACGAGCTGGTCGAGCTCGCGGTCCGGAACGCCCGAGCCGTCGGCGCGGGACACTGCTTCGTCGTGTTCCTCCGCGAGGGCTATCCGCTCAGCGTCCTCAACGCCATCAAGCAGGTCCCCGAGGTCTGCCGAGTGATCTGCGCGACCGCGAACCCGCTGCAGGTGCTCGTCGTCGAGACCGCGCAGGGCCGAGGCATCGTCGGCGTCATCGACGGTGAACCGCCACTCGGAGTGGAGACCGACGTCGACGCCGTGCAGCGCCACGAACTCCTGCAACGCATGGGCTACAAGGTCTGAGGCGACGATCGGGATATCTCGCTCAGCGTGAGGCCAGCAGGTCGTCCGCCAGCACGCAGAGCACGTCCCGGGAGGACACGATCCCAATGGCGCCACCGTCGCCGAGGACGACGACGTGACGGATCGGCTCGCTCATCAGACGCAGCGCCACGGCGATGATCGGCTCGTCGGCACGGGCAGTGACGAGATCTTCCGTCATGACGTCGGCCGACCAGACGACGTCGGGGTCGGCGTCGTCGGCGAGTGCAGTGGTGACGTCCCGCTCCGACACGATCCCGACCGTCCGGCCGCCCCGCAGCACCAGTGCGACGCCGATTTCTTCCGCGGCGAGCACGCCGGCGACGGCGCGCAAGGTCATGTTCTCGTCGATCGTCACCGGTGCACCGCGCACCAGGTCCTCGATCGGACCGCGCGCGTCGATGGTCCTCGTGCGTGTGCGCTGCTCGTGGATCTCCTGGACGAGCGCGCTCATGGCGTCTCGCTCGGAGACGACGCCCACGTACCCCTCCTCGTCGCCGATGGGGACGTGCCGGACGCCGTACGCGAGCATCCTCTCAGCCACTCGGAGGATCGTGTCCGATGGGCGAGCGTCGGCGAGGTCGACCGACATCACCTCCCCGGCGCGGATCGTGTCGGGATCGAGCCCGGCCGCAACCGCATGGCAGACGTCGCGCTCGGAGACCATGCCGTCGGGATGCCGGATCGTCCCCTCCGTGAGCACGGAGCGGCGGACCAGCGCGGCGCCGATCGACTCCTCGGTCAGGATCTCGGCCACGGTACGGAGCGGAGCTCCCGCGTCCACCACCACGGCCGGCGAGCGCACCAGGGCTCCTACCGCTTCCAATTCGACCCGCATGGTCCCACCTCTCAGTGACCGCGCCCGGACGGGCTACGTCGTGAGGTCCGGATTGGCGATCTCCGTACCGATCAACTTCCCCAGCTTGTCGGTCTCGACGGTGGCGCGGCAGGGCCGGAGGTCACAACCGCGATCGGATGCTCGCCGCCGCACCTCGCGCGGGTTCGGTGACCTTCGGCCCTGGGCCGCCCGGACCGGACCCGCGACGATCGGCAGCATCACACAATGCAGCGACTGACGACCGGGAGCGGGAGCGACGCGTCGAGTCAGCCGCGGAGGAGGTCGTCGTCATGCGAGGGTTCCGAGATCGCCGGGATGCCGGGCAACAGCTGGGCGCCCGCCTCCGCCACCTGCGGGATGAGCATCCGGTCGTCGTGGGCCTGCCCCGGGGCGGTGTGCCGGTCGCGTTCGAGGTTGCGCGGGCCCTCGACGCGCCCCTCGACGTGATCGTCGTGCGCAAGCTCGGCGTCCCCGTCCAGCCCGAGCTCGGAATGGGCGCGGTCGGCGAAGGCGGCGTACGCGTCCTCAACGACGACGTCGTGCGCCAGGCGGGGGTCTCCTCCTCCACCATCGCCGCCGTGGAAGCGCGCGAACGGCGCGAGGTGGAACGACGCGCCCAGCTGTATCGCCGTGGTCGGCCCATGGTCCCGCTTGCCGGGCGGACGGTGGTCGTGGTCGACGACGGCATCGCGACCGGCGGTACTGCACGCGCCGCGCTCGAGGTCGCCCGGGCGCACGGAGCGCGTCGCGTGGTCCTGGCGGTCCCGGTCGCGGCCCGGGAGAGCGTGCAGGAGCTGGCCGGCGTTGCCGACGAAGTCGTCGTGCTCGCGACCCCGGTGCCGTTCTACGCCGTGGGGGAGTGGTACACGCGGTTCTCCCCGACCCCCGACGACGAGGTCGTCAGGCTGCTCGCAGCCAACAGCCCCGGCGTCGTGGGCGCCTACGAACACCGTCCCGGTGACGACCCGAGCCCCACGCGACGCGACGACGAGATCGCGATCGACGCCGGTGGTGTGCGGCTGGCCGGCCACCTCACGGTCCCCAGCGGTGCGACGGGTGTGGTCGTCTTCGCCCACGGCAGTGGCAGCGGCCGTCACAGCCCCCGCAACCGGCTCGTCGCTCACGAGCTCAACGCGTCCGGCCTCGGCACCGTGCTGTTCGATCTGCTCACGCCGAGCGAAGCGGTCGACCGCGCCAACACGTTCGACATCGAATTGCTCGCGCGGCGGCTCCGTACCGTCACCCACTGGGTGCACCGGGAGCCGGACCTCGCCGGACTCGGTGTCGGCTACTTCGGTGCCAGCACCGGTGCGGCCGCAGCCTTGTGCGCCGCGGCCGACGAACCGAGCGTCCGGGCCGTCGTCTCCCGGGGCGGTCGTCCCGACCTCGCCGCGCCGCGCCTCGCGGAAGTGCACGCGCCCACCTTGCTCATCGTCGGAAGCCGCGATGCGCAGGTGCTCGACCTCAACCGCCGGGCGGCCGCCGAGCTGTCGTGCCCGTACGCCATCGAGATCGTTCCGGGCGCGACCCATCTCTTCGAGGAACCCGGCACGCTCGAGGCCGCGGCGCGCCTCGCCCGTGACTGGTTCGTGTACCACCTCGCGCCGGCGCGGAGCGTCAGCGGGGGGAGCGACGACGGACGCGGTTGACGGGAGGGAGTGACTCCCGTCATGCCGCGCACGGGGAGGAGACCTGCTTCGAGCGTGTCCGGCGCTACGCCGGGGCCGTGGCGGACCCGGCCGTCGCGGCGAGTCGCCGACCGGAGATGGTCCTGGTGTCGATGCGAACGACGAAGTCGCGACCTTCGACCACCCATGCCTCGAGCCCGAGCTCGGCGACCCGGGCGAGCGTGCCCGCGTCACGGATCTCTTCGACGTAGCCCGTGACCAGCACGCTCCAGCCCGTGCGGGTGGCCGAGTCCGCGTGGTCGATCTCGAAGGCGACGAGGACGCGCATCAGTGCGGCGGACAATTTGCTCCCGGGATCCGTGCGGAAGACCACATCCTCGTCCAGCATCGCATAGTTCACGGGCAGGATCGCCGGGGTTTCGCCGATTCGCAGCGCCACTCGTCCCAGACTGTTCGCACGGAGCAACTCGAGACACTCGTCGCGCGCCAGGATCGCGAGGCCTCGACTCGTCATCGGAGCTCACCGCCCCGCGACATGGACCCACCGCGCACCGGTGGCGCCTGCTCGATCGCTCGCATGGCCAACACGCCGATCCTCCCACGACCTCGGGTTCGTCCGTACCGTCCGATGGTGCACCGCGCGGCGCCGGTGGGACCAAGGTCCCTGGTACGCGGCCGGACGTTCGGGGACACTAGACGAGCCGACGCGAGAGCCATGGAGCCCCGAACACTTCGTGACGCTGTTGCCGGCCACGAAGGTCCCCCGGGTGAAGACTCCCCGGGGGGGGGGGGCCTCTTCGCGCCCGACGTCGCGGGGATGCTGAGCCGGCGCCGTCGGGGAAGCCGACCTCGACGGTTCATGCGCCGCTCGGCGAGCACGCCGCGACGATGCGATCGGTCCACCGGTCGATGTCGTCCCACTGCCGGTGATCGCCGTAGGTGCCGCCGACGAACCGGAAGAACACATGGCCGGCCGTCGACCAGTGCCCACGTTCGATCGCGCCGGCGAAGTTGCGGTGCTCCCGGACGTCCACGAGGGTGCCGAGCTCGGCGATGTCATTCGACTCGCCTCGCGCGCGCCGCATCACTCGGGCGACCGACGGCGCGAAGAAGCTCCCGACGTCACCCAGCGAGCTCACGCTGAAGAGCCACACGGGTCGGTCGGCCAGCGCGCCCGCGTGCTCACGTGCGAACGCCGAGGCGCCCGGGAGCCAACGCTGGTTGTGGACCGCGCTGCCCAGGACAACGGCCGAGGTGGGCCACTCGAGCATGCCCGAGAGGTCGTCGACCGCGTGCACCGCCGTCGTCAGTCCCGAGCCCGACAGCCGTTCACCGATGCGAGCCGCGATCCCGGCGGTCGACCCGAAGGCCGTCGCGTAGCCGACGAGCACGTCCACCTGCGCCATGGCGTTCAGAAGCCGGTCGGGAAGGTCTCCGGCGGCTCGCCGCGGTCCCACTGGGCGCTGCGTTCGAGCGGTGCCACCGCGTGCGTGTGATCCAGGTGGATGATGGCGTGGAACTGGTCCACGAGTCGTGCCCGGAAGTAGTGGCTGTGGCGCTCGGTCTCGGGGCGGTAGATCACGCCGATGGCGCGCTGGAGGCGAGGGTCGCGCAGCGCGGCGCGGGCGGGCGGCGCCGCAGTCGGGAGCCAGAAGCCTTCGACTCCGACGTCGTGGAGCACCTGCTCGTAGCTCCCGTCGAGCGCGGGTCGGACCCGCTTGCGTTGTGGTGCCTCGCCCCAGTTCGACGCGGCGGTGACGTGACCGTCGTACGTGCTGAAACCGATCAATGCACAGTCGGTGCCGTAGCGCTGGCGAACGAGCTGACTGACGTTCAGCTCGCCCCGTGATCCCATTTCCGTGGCACGCGCGTCGCCGACATGTGAGTTGTGCTCCCCACACGACGACCTTGGCGTGACCAAACTGGCGCTCGAGATGCTCGGCCAGCGCGTCGCGGGTCGCCGCCATGTGACGATCGCGCAGGTTCCACGACGACGTCTCGGCGCGGTACATCTGCTGGTAGTACTCCTCGGCGTCGCGCACCACGAGCGCGTTCTGTTCTGCATGGAAGAGCTCGTCTTCGGCGATCCAACCGTCGCGACGTAGGTACGCATCCGCGCGATGACGCAGCGCGACCAGCTGGGCGACCACTTCGTTCTCACAGGGCACTGCGCCCTGGTACGCGAGGGCGTAATCCAGGCCGGGAACCGACGGAAATCTGCGAGCGCCGCACCTGCGTCGCCATCGAACGAGATCCCCATCACGTACCGGTTCACGCGGTAGGCATCGGGCCAGTCGGCTTCGACGGCGACTGCGGTGAAGCCGTGGTCGTCGACGAGCCGCCGGGTGATTCGAGCCCGCTCGCGGTAGAACTCCCGGGTCCCGTGGGAGGCCTCGCCGATGAGGACGAACCGACGGTCGCCGACCGACTCGAGGAGCGCGTCGTAGTCCGACCGCATCCCGGTGATGCGGTGGATCGCTCGTCCGACTGATGCTGATACCGCGACGGGTGCGGTTGCCGAGCTGGGCTCCATGGCACCATTCTCACCGTGCGCCCGTGGGAGGGCAGGGCCGGAAGTCCCGACTCGTTGCGCTGGGCGCGCGCTCGGCCTGTTAGCGTCGCGGGCCCGCCCGGTGCCTCGAGCGACGGAGGTGTGGATGCTCGAGCGCGTCGACGTCGGCACGCAGTCCGTCGACCGCTACCGCGCCAGCGCCGGCCGTGAGGCGATCGCGCTGCTCCGCGAGCTCGCGGCGCCGCTCAGGGGCTGCCGCGTGCTGCACGTGAGCGCGACGCCGTTCGGTGGCGGAGTCGCCGAGATCCTCCGCTCCGAGATCCCGCTCCTCCGCGACCTCGGACTCGCCGCCGACTGGCAGCTCATCAGCGGCAACGAGTCGTTCTTCCGCGTCACCAAGACGATCCACAACGGGCTCCAAGGCGCGTCGGTCGGCCTCTCGGCCGACGACGAGGAGCGGTACCTCGCGCAGTCGGAGCGCAACGCCAAGGCGCTCGACCAGCACTACGACCTCGTCGTGGTGCACGATCCGCAGCCGCTCGCCCTGCTCGAGCTCCACGGCTCCAACCAGAGCCGGTGGATCTGGCGCTGCCACGTCGACACCTCCGAACCCAACGCGTCCGTCTGGCGCTTCCTCCAGCCGTTTGTCGTTCGCTACGACGCGGCGGTGTTCACGCTCGGTGGGTTCGTCCCGCCCGACTTCCCCGTCGGGCGCACCGAGATCATCCCGCCCGCGATCGATCCCGAGAGCCCGAAGAACCTGCAGCTCGGTGCGCGCCTCGCCGCCCGGGTCCTGGAGTGGATCGGCGTCGACACCAAGCGGCCCCTGCTCGCTCAGATCTCGCGGTTCGACGAATGGAAAGACCCGCTCGGCGTCGTCGAGGCCTACCGCCTCGTGCGCGAACGGTTCTCCGACGTCCAACTCGCACTGGTCGGCTCCATGGCGCTCGACGATCCCGAGGGTTGGCGCGTGTACCGCCGGATCCAGCGCGAGGTCGAAGCCGACCCCGACATCCACGTGTTCACCAATCTGACCGGCGTCGGGAACGTGGAGGTGAACGCCTTCCAGCGCCTCGCCGACGTCGTCATCCAGAAGTCGCTCCGCGAGGGCTTCGGTCTGGTGGTGTCGGAAGCGCTGTGGAAGGGAACGCCGGTGGTGGCGGGGCGTGCCGGCGGGATCCCGTTGCAGCTCGAGGACGGTGGCAGCGGGTACCTCGTCGACTCGGTCGAGGAGTGCGCGACTCGCGTGCACGAGCTGCTCTTGGCTCCCGAGCTGCGAAGCGCCTTCGGTCGCCGGGGGCAGGCGCGCGTGCGCGAGCGGTTCCTCCTGCCTCGGCTCATCGCCGACGAGCTTCGCTTGTACGCGTCGGTGCTCGGCGCCGAGGCCTCCAACTCGGTCGGCGACGCCGGCTCGGGCGGGCCGCACTCCGACCCGGTGTGCGGCATGCGGGTCGACGTGCACGGCCGGCACCTCGCGCTCGGCGGGAAGGACTACTACTTCTGCTCCGAGGGATGCGAACAGCAGTTCGCGGCGGCACCCGACCAATTCTCGCGCGCGACCTGAGCAGGATCTGGCGACGATCGCAGATCTCGTGTGACCGAAGACCCTGTCGCGAGGTCGACTGGGACCTCACGATGACCAGGTCGGTCGCGACCCTGGAGGACGGACGATGACCACCACCGTGTATGTGCCCCTCGACGGCTCCGAGCGTGCGGAGGCGGCGCTCGTGCCTGCCGGAGCGATCGCGACGCGGGCGGGCGCGGAGTTGGTCCTCCTCTCGACCCTCTGGCCGTACCGTTTCCCCGAGACGGTGGAGCGGTACCTCTCCGCTCGCGCCGCGTTCCTCGATGTTCCGGCCCGCACCGTGCTCACGCTCGATCGCGGGCCGGTCGACGCCATCACCATGGTCGCAGCCGAGCCGGGCGCGCTGGTGTGCATGACCGCACGGGGGCGGGGCGCGCTCCGCAAGGCCCTGCTCGGCAGCGTCGCCGAGGAAGTCGTGCGCACGAGCGTCTCGCCGCTGCTGCTCGTGGGACCCGACGTCTCGGCGAACTGGGTGCTCGGTGAGGATCCGTTGGTGATCGCAGGCCTGGACGGCTCGACGACTTCGCTCGCGGCGGCACGGGCGGCCGGTGAGCTGGCGGCGGCGATCGGCGCACGCGTTCGGGCGCTGGAGGTCCTGCGACCGAGCGACGTCGTCGCGGTCGGCGACTTCCCCGGTGGCGACGTCGCGCTGCTCCAAGCCGCGGTCGCGAACCTCTCGGGGCGCGGCGTGGCCGCCGACTACGAGCTGGTCGACGGGTACGACGCGGCCGAGACCCTGGCGAAGCAGGCCGCTTCGGAGCACGCCGCGATCATCGCGGTGGCGAGCCACGGTCGCACCGGCCTGGGGCGCGCCGTGCTCGGCAGCATCGCCATGCGCACGATCCGCCACGCAGCCTGCCCCGTCCTCGTGACCGGTCCCGGTGTCCACCGCCACGAGACCGACGGCCCGACGACCAGCACTCGGGAAGTCACCAACACCTGAGCATCGGTCCCAATGCCCAAGCTCAGGGGTCGGTCCGCACTGCGAGCGCCCGGTGCAGCAGCCGCCGGGCGCACTCCACCGCCGGGTCGGCGTCGGGCGCCACCGGCAGGTCGGCGAGCGCGGCTTCCAGTCGCGCGTGCTCGCTGTCGGCCAGTCGCCGGAGATGGTGGGCGCCGTCGTCGAGCGACAACCGACCGTCGCGCGCGAGGTCAAGGGCGCGAGCCGCGATCGAGATGTTCGCCGGCCGTCGGCGCGGGGCTTCGGTGGGGGTCATCGCCGTGGCGAGGGCGCGATGCGACCGCCGCCGGCACGCTCGGCGTGCACCCGCACGGTGACGTACGGAGGACTCGGCGGACGATCCCAGGCCCGCGGCGGTGGGGTCGTGTCCCGGCGTCGGCGTCTCATGGTGGTCCTCCCCTCGTCCCCGTTGCTCGACACTCAATGTCGCCCGGCCCCGCCGCTTCAACCAGGGCCGAAGGTCCCCGCCGGGCGTCGGCGCGCAAAACCGGGACTTGCGACCCTGGGCAGCCGGTCCCGAGTCGGTGAAGGTCGGCTTATGAGCAGGCAGACCGTGACTCCGAAGGACACGTCGCCGGGGGCGCCGGCGGTCACCTCCGTACCGCTGCTCGCGGCCGAACGGGTGCGCAAGATCTACCGCACCGGGGCCGGGGAGGTGTGGGCGTTGCGGGACGTGGACCTGAGCGTGCGTGCCGGTGAGTTCGTCGCGGTGATGGGACCCTCGGGCTCGGGCAAGACCACGCTGTTGAACTGCCTCTCCGGTCTCGACGACATCGACGGCGGTCGCGTCGTCCTCGACGGGCGTTCGCTGCACGAGATGAGCGACGCCGAGCGGACCCGCAACCGTGCGTCGTCGATGGGCTTCGTGTTCCAGTCCTTCAACCTCATCCCGGTGCTGAGCGCGGTCGAGAACGTCGAGGTGCCGTTGTTGCTCTCCGGCGTGCACCACAAGGAAGCGCGGCGACGGGCGACCGAGACGCTCGAGCGGGTCGGGCTGGGCCATCGCACCGACCATCGGCCGAGCGAGCTCTCGGGTGGAGAGCAGCAGCGGGTCACCATCGCACGCGCGCTCGCCGGCCGACCGCGCGTCGTGTGGGCCGACGAGCCGACGGGGGCGCTCGATTCTGAGAGTGCGCAGGAGGTGATGCAGCTGATGCGGTCGCTGCACGGGGAAGGGCTCACGCTCATGCTCGTCACCCACGACCCGACCGTGGGCGCCCTGGCGCAGCGCATGGTCCGTATGCGCGATGGTGCCGTCGTCACCGACGACACCACGCCGGGCGCGACCGAGGGGAACTGCTGACGATGGTGTCGCTGATCCTGCTCGTGGTGTTGTCGATCCCGTTCGCGGTGATCCTGGCGCGGTCCCCGTTGATCCGGCGCCTCTCGACCCGCCACGCCTTCGGACGACCGGTCGAGGCGGTGCTCGTGATCGCCGGCTCGCTCCTCGGCACCGCCATCATCACCGGTTCGCTCATCGTCGGCGACACGATCGACCGCTCCATCCGCGCTGCGGCGTACGACCAGCTGGGGCCGGTCGACGAAGTTGTCGCGGTGCCGCTCCCGGACGGTCCGACCGTCGCCGCGCGGTTGCGCGGGTTCTCGGCACCCTCGGTCGACGGCGTGCTGTCGATGACCTCGACGCCGGCCGCGGTGGTGCATCCCGGCCGGAGCGGGGGCACGCAGCCGCGGGCCCAGCTCCTCGAGGTCGACTTCGCCGCGGCGCGGCGATTCGGCGGCGACCCCGCGGCCACCGGGATCTCCGGGCGCACGCCGGCGCCGGGGGCGGCGGCGGTGACCAGCGACCTCGCCGACAAGCTCGGGTTGCGAGTGGGGTCACGCGTCCTCGCCTTCGCCGGCGGGGGACACGTTGCGCTGACCGTGGACCGCATCCTGCCGCGCCGCGGTGTCGCAGGCTTCTGGACGATGGACGCCCGCCAGCAGTCCTACAACGTGTTCGTCGCCCCGGGCACGATCGCGTCGCTGACCGCCGGCGCGACCGGATCGGCCACCGAACCACCGCAAGCGATCGTGGCCGTCTCGAATCTGGGAGGCGTCGAGGAGGGCTCGGCCCACACCTCGGCTGCGGTCGCCGCGGTGGGTGCGAAGCTGGCGGGGCTCTCGGCTCGGCCGCAACCCGTCAAACAGGACCTGCTCGACCGCGCCGACAAGGCAGGCCGGTCGCTGAGTCAGCTCTACTTCACCATTGGCATGTTCGCGGTCGCCGCCGGGGTGCTGCTCCTCGTCAACGTCTTCGTGATGCTCGCCGACGAACGGCGCTCCGAACTGGGGATGCTGCGGGCGATGGGGATGCGCCGGCGCCCCCTGGTCGGCGCGCTGGCCACGGAAGGCTGGCTCTACGCGGTGCCGGCCAGCGCGCTCGGCGCCGCCCTCGGGATCGGCTTCGGGTGGCTGATCGCGTGGCGCGCCGACCAGATCCTCGGCGCCGGACGCGAGGTCACCGCGCTCCATCTCACGTTCACGTTCGAGTGGTCCACGGTGTTGACCGGCTGCGTCGTAGGCTTCGCCATCGCCGTCGGCACCGTTGTGCTCTCGAGCCTGCGGATCGCCCGGTTCAACGTGATCCAGGCCATCCGCGACGTCCACGCGCCGGCGAGACGACGGCCGCGGCGTCGCGCCGCGTGGGCCGGCGTGGCGCTGGTCCCCCTGGGCGTCGCCCTCACCATCGTCGGTGTCGGCGGCCCCGACCCGTACTCGCTGATGGCGGGGCCGATGCTCGTGGCGATCGGGGTCGCGCCGGGTCTGGCCCGGTTCCTTCCCACGCGTGCCGTCTACACCGGCGTGAGCGTGGTCGTGCTCGCGTGGGCGGTCGGCTGCTTCGCGGTGATCTCGGCGCTCGACGCCACGATCGAGATCCCGCTGTTCCTCCTGCAGGGTCTGGCGCTGGCCGCCGCGTCGGTGTATCTCGTGACCGCGTACCTGGGTGGAATCGGACGCGCGCTCGAGCGCGGCAGCGGCCGCTCCCTGTCGGCGCGGCTCGGTCTGGCGTACCCGTTGGCGCGCCGGTTCCGGACGGCGATGACCCTGGGGATGTTCGCGATCATCGTCCTGACGCTCGTGTACATGAGCGAGATCTCGTACATGAACCGCGGACGCACGGACGCGATCGCAGAGAATCTGAGCGGCGGGTTCGGGATCGACCTGCTCTCGAACCCCAGTAATCCGGTGACCGCGGCGCAGCTACGGGCCCTGCCCGGCGTGACCGACGTCGCGCCGCTCGGGTACGTCGGCGCGGAGTTCGTCACTCCACAGCGGGCTCGGACCGCATGGCCGGCCACCGGGATCGAGGCGAGGCTCGCCTCCGCTCCTCCGCACCTCCGCGCGCTGGGTCGCTATCGCACCGACCGCGAGGCGTGGCGTGCGGTCGCCGACGACCCGAACCTCATGATCGTCGACGACTTCTTCCTGCAGACACCGGGTGGGCCAAGCACGAAGGCGGCGGGCATCGGCGACCGTGTCGTGATGTACGACCCCCTCAGCGGCCGTTCGCGCGCGTTCCGCGTGGCCGCGATCGCCGAGAACGACTTCCTCGGCAGCGGCGCCTTCGTCAGCGAGACCGCGCTGCGCGACGTGTTCCAGGAGCGCGCGGTGCCGGCTCGCTTCTTCGTCGCCGCGCCGCATCCCGTCGCAACGACACGGCGCCTGCGTGCGAGCTTCGTCACCAACGGCGCCGACGTGCAGACGGTCCGCAGCATCGTCTCGACCGCGCAGTCGCAGAGCAGCGGGTTCTTCACACTGATGCAGCAGTTCGTGGGTGCGGGCCTCCTGGTGGGGATCGCGGGCGTGGGTGTGATCATGTTCCGGGCGGTGCGTGAACGCCGGCGCGAGGTCGGCATGTTGCGGTCGCTCGGGTTCCAGCCCGCGTCGGTGGCTCGCGCGTTCATGTTCGAAGCCGGGTTTCTCGCGGTGCTGGGAGTGCTCATCGGGGTGGCCATCGCGCTGGTGGCGACGTACGTGCTCGCGGTCTCCGGCGCCGACTTCGCCCAGGGCTACCACTTCGGGATCCCCGTCGCCGAGGTGCTCGTGATCGTGGCGATCGCCCTCGTGCCGACCGTGCTCGCCGCCGCGCTGCCGGCCCGGCAGGCGTCGCGTATCCAACCCGCGGTGGCACTGCGAGTGCGTGAATGACCGGCGGGTGCGTCGGCAAGGTGACCTTCGGCTCTGGGAGGCCTCGGCCTCCGGGCGCAGAATCTCCTCGATGACCCAACGACAGGAGCGACTCATGACCACACGGAACCGTGGCCGGCGGATCGTCGTCGGCGTGGACGGATCACCGGAATCGCTGGCGGCACTGGCGTGGGCGGTCGAAGAAGCCGGGCGCACCGGCGGTGAGATCGACGCGGTGCTCGCCTACGAATCCGGGCTCGCCTGGATCGACGTCGGCTCGGAGTACCAGGCGCCCATCCTCGAACAGTCGGCGACGCGAGCCAAGGCGGCGCTGCACCACGCGCTCGAGGGGTTGGGCATCGAAGAGTCGACCTCGGTTCCCGTGCACCCCCTCGTCGTGGAGGGCCAGCCGGCACGGGTCCTGGTCGAGCTCGCCCGTGACGCCGACCTCCTCGTGGTGGGCAGCCGCGGTCGGGGAGGCTTCACCGGCGTGATGCTCGGCTCGGTGAGCCAGCGGTGTGCGGGGCACAGCCCGTGTCCCGTGGTCGTGGTGCCGCCCACACCGGCCACGAGGTCCGAGGAGGATGCGCGATGAGGATGTCGTTCAGTTGCGTCGCCGAGCACGGTGCGCCGTCGTCCGTCGTTCCGCACGGTGTGCGCGTGCAGCTCGAGCGGGGCCACTGCCCGATCTGCCCGGACCACGAGCTGGAGGGCGTGGCGTTTGGGGGCCTCGAAGCCGCACGCTGCCCGTGTTGCGGGTCGGAGTGGCGATTGGAGCCGGACGGTTTCGCGCTGCGCCCGGGTCGCGTGTTCGAGGAGTGGAGCTGACGTTCTTCGGCCTGAGACCGGGGTGGTGCCGCTCGAAGCCCAAGGTCAACCCTCTGGGTGTTCCACACCGGATCCAGGCGCGTCCTCGGCCACCACGAGGTGACGGCCGGTGATGGTGCGCACCCTGAGGCGGAGGTACTGGGTGCGTTCGCCGTCCGCCCACGGCGCCACGCCGAGCTGCCGGACGGCGTCGAGCTCGGTCTCGTCGGTGACGTGCCTCACCGAGCCGGTGGCGAGCACGCTCCAACCCTCGCGGCGACGCTCGTCGATCTCGTCGATCTCGAACCCGACCCGGTCGACGTACGACGATGCCAGGAGGCTCGAGGACGCCGCGGTGCGGAAGACGATGTCCTCGTCGAGGACGCCGTAGTTCACAGGAAGCGCCACGGGACCACGCCCGTCGACGAACACCACCCTGCCGATGCGGGCCCGGGTGAGGCGGGCTCGACACTCCTCCGGGCTGAGGGCAGCCAACCGGAGTCGAGCGGGCAGTTCCTCGGGTTCCGGTGCGCAGGTCATACGCCCAGCGTGCCCGTCAGCAGCGCGGGCGGCCAGGGCCGAACGTCCCGGCGGTGGCCGACCGTGGCGCGTCGCCTGCCGAGCGTCAAGTGGTCGTGCCGGGGACGTAGGCGCGCCGCCGATGATCGCCAGCGGTGGACGCGGTCATCGGCGACGATGTCGCATGTCTGGAGGTGCGACGCCAGCTCCTGCGCACACGTGAGGCCGCGTTCTGCCGGCCGGGAGCCATCGAGGGGGACGATCAGCGTCTTGGGCATCGGGGCCTCCGTTCGCTGCACGGGACTGCCGGTCGATCGTGCGCCCGGCGAGCGATGACGGGCAGGACCGGAGGTCATCTTCCCAGTCGTTTCGCCACCCCCCAAGTAGGCTCCTCGCTCGTGAACGACCCTGCGATCCGCGTGTTCCTGCTCGACGACCACGAGGTCGTCCGCCGTGGGGTCCGGGAGCTGCTCGACGCCGAGGACGACATCGAGGTCGTCGGCGAAGCCGACACGGCCGAGCGTGCGCTCGCCCGGATCCCTGCGACCAGGCCCGACGTCGCCATCCTCGACGTGCGGCTGCCCGACGGCGACGGGATCGCGGTCTGCCGCGAGATCCGCTCCGACCACGGCGAGGTCGCGTGCCTCATGCTGACGTCGTTCTCCGACGACGAGGCGCTGGTGCAGGCGGTCGTCGCCGGCGCGTCCGGGTACCTGCTCAAGCAGATCCGGGGGAATGACATCGTCGACGCGGTCCGCAGGGTGTCGCGGGGTGAGTCGCTCCTGGATCCGGTGGTCGCCCGGCGGGTCGCCGAGCGGTTGCGGCGCCCGCCCGTGGAAGACGAGCGCCTGGCGCGTCTCACCGGGCAGGAGCGCAAGATCCTCGCCCTCATCGCCGACGGGCTCACCAACCGGCAGATCGCCGACGAGCTGCACTTGGCCGAGAAGACGGTCAAGAACTACGTGTCGAACCTGCTCGCCAAGCTCGGCATGGAGCGACGCACGCAGGCCGCGGTGTTCGCGGCACGCCTCGAGACCGAGACCAATCCGTCATTCCGATCCGAGGGCTGACCCGGTAGGCCCCGAGCCGGTGACGAGGCGACCGACTTCGTCGAGGCGCAGGAGACCGACGACCTGTCCGCGCTCGACGACCGCGACCGCGTGCCCGGGGGCGTTCGACAGCGCCGGGAGGTCGCCTTCGAGGTCGTCGTCGGGCGCGAGCACCGCGGCCGAGCGGTCAGCGAGGTCACCCGCGCACACCTCGCCGGATGCACGCTCGATCGTCCGAGCGTCGATCACGCCGGCATAGTGGCCGTCGCGCACCACCGGGAATGTGCCCTGGACGTTGCGCCGGATCAGCCGGCGCAACGCGTCCGCGGTGACTGAGGCGTCGACCGTCGTCGGCATCAGGAGCATCACGTCGCGCACGCGCCGCCCGGCGACGCGCACGTGGAGCAGGGTGGCGGCTTCCTCGGCGTTGGCGGCGACGTAGAGGAACACGCCGATGAGCGCGAGCCAGAGGTCCCACAGCAGGCCCACCGCGATGAAGGCGAACGCGAGCCCGCGGCCGGTGCGTGCCGCGATGCGGGTGGCGCGGGCCAGGTCGTAGCGGAGCTCGAGCAACGAGCGGAAGACGCGACCGCCGTCGAGGGGGAACGCGGGGATCATGTTGAACGCCGCCAGCAGGAGGTTGAGCCAGGCGAGCCGCGGCAGCCACGGACCGGTGACGAGGTCGACCGGAACCAGCGTCTCGGAGGCCGCGACCGTGAGCGCGGCGAAGGCCAAGCCCAGCACTGCGCTCGCCGCCGGGCCCGCGATCGCCATCGCCAGCTCGTCGCGTGGGGTCTGCGGCAGCGTTTCGAGACGCGACATGCCTCCGATCGGCAGCAGGTCGATCTCGTGGACCACGAGGCCGCGCCGACGGCCCACGAGGCAGTGCGCGAGCTCGTGGATCACGACGCAGCCGAAGATCATCACCAGCCAGGCGAGGGCGTCGGGAACGCCCGGGCCCTTCGGTGCCGCGCCGGCCAGGACGAAGAGCGCCACCAGCACGAAGAAGCTGGCGTGCACACGGATTTGGATCCCCGCGACCCGCGCGATCGGGAACGACCAACGCCGGCGAGCACCTGGGCGGTGGGCATCGACCATCACCCGACGGTACGGACGGGACGGCGTGAGGAGTAGGGGACAAGGTCACCTCGTCGCGGGACCTTGTGCCCTGGTCGTCTCCGGCCGGCGCGCCGAGGGTGGGGGCATGACGATCGACCGTGCCGATGTCCTCACGTCCGTACCCCGCACCTTCGTCGTGCCCCTCGACGGCTCCGACTTCGCGGCCCGGGCGATCCCGATCGCCGCCGAGCTGGGCGCTCGCTTCGACGCCGGCCTGGTGCTCGCGACCGTGCCGACGACGCTCGATGCCGAGGCACGCGCCGAACGGCCCCGATGGCTCGAGGACGCAGCCCGCGGGGTGCGATCGGCCCGGGTCGAGGTTGCGCTCGTGGACACGGACGATCCGGCGGCGGGAGTGGTCGGCCTGCTGCGCGATCGTGGTGATGCCGGTCTCGTGATGGCGACACATGGACGCGGTGTGCTCGGTACCGCCGCGCTGGGCAGCGTGGCGCAGGAGATCGTGCGCGTCGCGGGTGTACCCGTGCTCCTCGTCGGCCGCGTGCGTGCGAGGAACACCCCGGGTGGCGCGGGCCGGTCCTCGTCTGCCACGACGGGTCGGCTGCCGCCTCGGCCGCGCTGGCGCCGGCCCAGGCGTGGGCCGCCGCCCTGGACGTCCCGATCGAGTCGGTACATGTGTTCCACCCCCTCGATGTGAGCATCGCCGACGCGTCCGCCGCCGCCATGGATGCCACCCGGGCCGTCCTCGGCCCCGACGTTCGCTCGCACGTCCTGCGCTCGTACCGTCCTGCGGATGCGATCCACGACGTCGCCGAGGAGGTGGGCGCCTCGTTGGTGGTGATGAGCACCCACGGGCGCACCGGACTCGCGCGCGTGGCGCTCGGCAGCGTCACCACGGCGGTCGTTCGCACGAGCCTCTGCCCGGTGCTGGTCAACCGGCCGCCGGTGCTTGCAGATCAGGAAGCCTCCACGGCGCTCACGCGGAACCACGGGACCGGCGCGCCGGTGCCCGGCTCGACGTCCACCTCCACCGGGTAGACGCCGCCCCCCAGCACGAGGAAGCTCGGGTCCGCGCACGGACCCTCCGGGTGGGCGTCGACGGCGTAGGCGAACCCGTCGCGGACCTGGAACCAGGGCCGGGACGACGGTCCGGCAGGATGGCCGGCGGCCGGGTACACGAAGGTGCCCACGACCTCGAAGCACGGCCCCGTGCTCGCGCCCCACGGGTGACCGGGCAGCACGTACCAGCCCAGGGTCGTCGGCTCGTCGGTGCTCACCGCGGGGGACCACGAGCACCGGACGCTCGCAGTGGTGGGTCAGGCGGTGCGGCACGCTGCCGAGGAGCAGCTCGGCGAAGCCGCCGCGGCCCCGCCGGCCGACGACCACCATCGCGGCGTCGACCTCGTCGGCGAGCACCATGATCGCGGCGGCTGGGTCCCCGTCGACGATGCGAGTGTCGAAGCGGACACCGGCATCGTGCAGCGGAGCGCACCACTGCTGGAGCGCGTCGTGGAGTGCGGCACGCGCAGTGTCATCCGTATTCAGCTCGATGCCGGGGACGGGCAGCGAGCCGGCGACGATGGGGGGAATCGCGTGCACTGCAACGATGTCGGCGCCGAGCGGGCCTGCGTGGGCCGCGCACCACTGTGCAGCCGCCTCCGCACCCGGAGAACCGTCGAGACCGAGGACGATGCGCTCTGCTGGCATCCTCGGATCGTCGCAAGGACGGGGCTTCCTCTCCAGGGTCGAAGGTCCTTCGTCGAACTGGGGACCTTGGCCTCTGTCGGGTCCCCAGGGTCACGTGCGATGGTCGATGCAGACACCGCAACGAACGGAGAGCCGCCGTGAGCATCACCGACTTCTTCGACTACCTGCTGGGGCGTGACGCCACCCACGACCTCGCCCTGCAGCTGGTCTCCGCGTACCAGGTCCGCACGCCGCGCGGGACCGCCCGGCGCGCCGAGCCGAGGGGCTGACGTGCGCCGGCACAAGCAGCAATCAGCGCCGGACCCGTCTGAGGGCGAGGAGCGCGGCGCAGTCTCCCTGGTCGACGACGCGCTCCAGGTCGCCGCCCGCCGTGAGCTCTTCACCCGTGACGAGGCGCTCGCTTTGTTGCACCGGATCGAGCTCGACACACGGGGTCACGCCGGCGCGATGAGCGTCGAGCAGATCGTCGTGGGCGTCGACGCCGCGTCTGTGGATCAGGCGATCCTCAGCCGGTCCGAGCTCGTCGACCCGCTCCTCGACATCCGGCTCGTGCTCTGCTCCTGACTACGAGCCATTGGGCACCGTCCACTCGAGCGCGGTGCCCCCGTCGGGCCGCGACCACACCCGGCAGCGTCCGCCCAGCTTCCCCGCCCGCTCGCTGAGGTTGGGGAGGCCGTTTCCTTCGGTCAGCGTGGCGGGCATCCCCCGGCCGTTGTCGAGCACGCGCAGGGTCACCGCTTCCCCGCAGTCGACGACGACCTCCACGCTGGACGCGCCGGCGTGCTTCGCCACGTTCGAGAGCGCCTCTCGCAGGGTCGGGAGCAGCTCGACGGCGACGCGCTCGTCTATTGCATCGACCGGACCGTCGAAGCGGATGCGGGGCTCGCACCCGAGCGCCTCGCGTTCGTCGTCGACGATCCGCAGCACCTCGGCGCGCACGCCATACGTGTCGTGCGCGTCGGCCTGGAGGCTGAAGATGACGGAACGGATCTCGCGGATGGTCTCGTCGAGCTCGTCCACCACACCCGCCAGGCGACGCCCGTGCACCGGATCCGCGGTCCGGGCGGAGACGCTCTGGATCGTCATGCCGGCCGCGAACAGCTTCTGGATCACGATGTCGTGCAGGTCGCGGGCGATGCGCTCGCGGTCCTCCACCACTCGGAGGTGCTGCTCGGCTTGGTGCAAGCGCTCCTCGGTCTCGAGTCGCTCGCGCACGTCGCGGGCGATCTTGACGTACTTCGTCGGCGTGTCGGAGTCGCCCGGGATGGCCTGGATGATGATCTCGACCGGGATGTCGGTACCGTCGCGGTGGCGATGCACCGTGCTGAAGACCAACGACACTCGTTCGCCGCGTTCGAGGGGACCAAGCAGGTCGCGCACCTCGCGCTCGGTGAGCTCGGGCGTGATATGCAGCATGGTCATCCGGAGCAGCTCGTCCTGCGTGTACCCCACCTGCTTGCTCGCGCCGTCGTTCGCGTACGTGAAGCGGAGCGTCTCCGCGTCCAGGATCAGCAACGCGTCCCGGGTCAGGTCGAGGGCCTCGCGCACCTCCCGCTGCTCACGCTCCCCTGTGAGCCGCTCGGTCACGTCGCGCACGACGGCCACGATCCGGAGCCCCCCGGACGTTTCCAGCGGGCTCAGCCCGATCTCGACGGGGAACTCCGTGCCGTCAGCTCGGCGGGCGAAGAGCATCAGTCCCGCGCCCATCGAACGCAAGCGAGGCTCGGCCCCGTAGCGCGTCCGGTGCGCGCGGTGCACCTGCCGCAGCGGTTCGGGCAGGAGCTCCTCGACCGAGCGTCCCAGCAACTCCTGCCGCCCGTAGCCGAACAACTCCTCGGTCCGGCGGTTGACGAACAGGATGCTCCCGCGTTCGTCGGCCATGACGATCCCGTCGGGAGCCGCGTCGACGAGGCCGAGGATCGCCTCGGGCTCCATCTCTTCCACCGCGTCGAGCGTCTCGACGTACGTGATGTCGGCCGGCGCTCGACGCAGCTCCGAGGTCCCCGCCTCGGGCGGACGACCGGGTGTGGGCATCGTGGACCCCTTCGATCGACCCCCTCATCGTCACACTAGGCCACGAGCGCAAACTCGGCCCCTGGGGACTTCGACCCTGTCGCGGGCCGGTCCACGGGCGGAGACTGATCACATGGAGAACGCACACTCCGTCATCGCCGAGCTCCGGGAGCCCACCTCCGCCCTCGAGTACGCCTCCGCCCCCGCCGTCGCTCAGTCGTAGAAGAGCGTCGTCGACCCGGTCGCGCCGCTGGCGTCCGTGTGGAGCCGCCGACCGGTCACCGCGAACGGCTCGATGACCAGCCAGCGGTCGCGCGTGTCGGGCACCCAGGGCTTCGGGTCGAAGCGAACCCGGAAGTCCGCCGCCTCGGGATCGACCCGCTGGAGGGTGCCGCGCACGAGCACGGACCAGCCTTCGCGTTTCGCGCGGTCGACGTGGTCGACCTCGAAGGCGACGGGCGCCCGATCGCGGTCGACGACGTTGCCGGGCCGGGTGCGGAGCGCGATCCACACGCCACCCGGACCCTCCACCAGGCGGTAGTTCACCGGCACGATCACCGGGAAGCCGTCGACCACGACCGCGACCCGGCCGAGCTCGCCGAACCGCAGCAACTCGAGGCAGTCGCCGTAGTCGATCTCGTCGAAGTGCACGTTGGTCATGGCCAGACCTCCTGGGTCGACACCTCTCGGGGCGTTCATCTCGCAGCCGCGGCTCGAACCGCCTCCGCGACGGCCTCCGACACGGCCCCCGACGTGTCGACGACGGTCGCCGACGGCCAGGGCGACATCTCGCGCCGTAGCACTGCCGCGATGTCGGGATCGGCATCGGACGGGTCGTCGTGCGTGGCGCGCCGCCGCTCGATGCGGGCGTCGGCGACGCTCGAGTCGACATAGCAGCGCAGCTCGACCAGCTCGCTCGCGGTCGCGTCGGCGACGCGTGCGGCGTCGGCTCGCCATCGTGCGTCGCTCCACGACGCGTCGAGCACGATCGATTCCCCGAGCTCCAGCGCGACCCGAGCGCGGCGGAGAAGCTCCTCGTAGGTGCGGGAGGTGGCGGCCGGTGTGTAGAGACCTTCGCCGAACGCCGCCGGTCTGTGTTCGGAGGCGTTCAGGCCGGCGAGCTCCTTCCGGACGACATCCGAGCGGAGCACGACCCAGCCGCCGGAGTCGCCGAGGCCCCGCGCGACGGTCGACTTGCCGGTCCCGGGCGCGCCGCCGACGAGCACGAGCGCCACGCGCCCGTGGCGGAGGTGGTCGCGCGCAAGATCGAGCAGCTCGACCGCGCGCGCCGGTGCATCGATGTCGTCCTGCTGCGCGCGCAGTGCGGACACCTTGGCCCGGATCAATGCGCGGAAGGCGACGTAGTAGTCCGCCAGGCTCGCCGGATGACGCTCGCCGGAGAATTCGTCGTAGAGCTCGAGAAAGCGGGTGGCGAGCTCGAGCGCGCCGCGGTGCTCGAGGTCCATGGCGAGGAACGCGACGTCGGCGAGCACGTCGCCGTAGCGGAGCTGGTCGGAGAAGTCGAGACAGTCCAACACGCGCGGGCCGTCGGCGAGGCAGAAGATGTCGTCGGCCAGGAGGTCGCCGTGCCCGTCGCACACCCAGCCGTCTGCCACCCGCTGTTCGAAGAGCCGGCGCCGGCCCTGCACGTAGCGCGTGGCGCGTGCCGCCACCTCGTCGAGCGTGTCGGCGGGCAGGATCCCGCCGCGGAAGGGTTCGAGGTCGGCGACGTCGCGGGCGAGCTTGGCCGCGATCACCGCTGGGGATCCGGCGGCCGCGGTCGCCGGGGTACGAGCGGCGGCGGCGTGGAATCTCGCCAGCAGCCGCGCCAGGTCGCGCAGGTCGGCGACGGTCGCCGCGCCCGCGGCCACCAGGGCCGACAGGCGGCGGTCGTCGGGCATCCGCCGCATCACGACGAGGTGGTCGCAGGGCGCACCGTCGACGTCGAGGACGTCGGCGACGCCGAGGTACACGTCGGGGGCGAGGCGACGGTTCAGTGCGACCTCACGGTGGGCCGCCTCCTCGCGTAGCTCCCGGGTGGAGAAGTCGAGGAAGTCGAACTTCACCGGCTTCTTCAGCTTGTAGGCGCGGTCGCCGGTGAACACCACGATGGCGGAGTGCGTCTCCGCCAGCGCGGCCCACGGCACGGGCGTAATCATCCTGGCTCGAAATCGAAGGGGCTCGGGCGCGCCGGTCGTGGCGCCAGCCGCAGCTTGGCGTCGACCACCACCGCGCCGTCCGGCGACACGACGACGGGGTTGCAGTCGAGCTCGGTGATCTCCTCGACGGTCTCGGCCAGGTGCCCGATGCGGGCGAGCAGATCGGCGAGCGTGTGCACGTCGACCGGCGGCGCGTTGCGGTAGCCGAAGAGCAGCGGGGACCCGCGCAACGACCGCACCAGCTCGTCGATGTCGACGTCGGTCAGCGGCGGGATCGCGAGGGCGATGTCGTGCTGGAGCTCGGCCGTGACGCCGCCCATCCCCAGGACGACCACGGGCCCGAACGCCGGTTCGTTGCGGATGCCCACGATTAGCTCGACGCCCGGTGGCACCATCGGCTGCACGACCGCGCCCGTCATCGCTCCCTCGAGCGCCTCGCCCATGGCGAGGTACGCGGCGCGCACGCCATCGCCGTCGGCCAGTCCGAGCCGCACACCTCCGACGTCGGACTTGTGCACCAATCCGGGTGCGACGGCCTTGAGCGCGACCGGGAACCCCATCTCGTCCGCCGCGGCCACGGCGTCCGCCGCGGAGGTCACGGTCGTGCTGCGGACGACCGGGATCCCGGCGTCGGCGAGCACGCCGAACGCCACCTCCGGCGGCACCCAGCCGTCGGACGGCGCGTCGGCGAGTGCCACGCTGACCCGGGCCTCCACGAGAGCGTCATCGATCCCGACCGGCGGCAGGATGCCGGTCGCCCGTCGTCGCCAGTCACCGAGCCAGGCGGCGTGGGCCAGGGCCTGGGCCGCCGCCTCCGGGTAGGTGAACGTCGGCACCCCGGGACCCCCGGGGACGGGAAGCACCGACGGTGGGTCGTCGAGGCCGAGCAGGCACGCCGCCACCGGGATGTCCGGCGTCGCGGCCGCGGCCCGCGCGACCGCGGCTTCGATGTCAGGGGCGTGGGTCACGTAGGGCGCGACGTAGATGGCGACCAGCGCGTCGATCTCGCCCGAGGCCAGGAGCAACCCGACCGCCCGTTCGAAGACGTCGGCGCCGGCGGCGGCGATGAGATCCACGGGGTTCCGGACGCCTCCCGACGGCGCCAGCTCGCGCAGAGCCCCCTGGAGCTCGGAGGAGAGCTCGGGAACCTCGAGCCCGGCTGCAGCACAAGCATCGGCGGCGACGATGCCGGGGCCGCCGCCGTTGCTCACCACCGCGACCCGTCGACCGCCCGGCACCGGTTGGTGGGCGAGCAGCATCGCGGTGTCGAACAGCTCGGCCAGGGTGTCGACACGGACGACACCGGTCTGGCGGAGGAGCGCGTCGACCGCGGCGTCGGGGTCGGCGAGCGCGGCGGTGTGGGAATGGGTGCCGCGTGCACCGGCGGTGCTGCGGCCGCTCTTCAGCGCGACCACGGGCTTGCGCCGCGCCAGCTCCCGGACGGCGCGAGCGAACACGCGCGGGTTGCCGAACGACTCGAGGTAGAGGAGCACCACGTCGGTCCCGGGATCCTCCGCCCAGTACTGCATGAGGTCGTTCCCGGAGACGTCGGCCTTGTTGCCCATCGACACGAAGGTCGACACGCCCAGGCCGAGCCTGTGGGCGCGGGCGAGCAGTTCGATCCCCACACCCCCGGACTGCGAGGCGCAGCCGACCCGGCCGGGAACCGGCGCGACGGGGGAAAACGTCGCGTTCATGCGCACGTCCGGATCGGTGTTCACGATCCCGACGCAGTTGGGCCCGACCAGGCGCATGCCGGCCTGCCGGCATCGCGCCACCAGCTCGCGCTCGGCGCGCCGCGCCGTCGTCGAGCTCGGCGAACCCGCCCGAGATCACGACGAGGCCGTGCACGCCCTTCTCCGCGCACTGTTCGGCGACCCGACCCACCTCGGCGGCCGGGACGGCGACCACCGCGAGGTCGACGGGGCCTTCGATGTCGAGGACGGTCGGCACTGCCGGGCGGCCGGCGATCGTCACCGGGTGCCCGTTGACCGGGTAGACGGGGCCCTCGAAGCCGCCGTCGACCAGGTTGGTGACGACGGCGCGACCGACGGAACGCTCGTCGCGGCCGGCGCCGACGACGGCGATCGAGCTGGGGGAGAGGAGGCGGGCGATCGAGCGGGCCTGGGCGACGTCGTCGCGGTGCGCGTGGGCCTCCGTCCACGAGTCGGTGGGCACCAGTTCGAAGTCGACGCCGCCGACGCCGGCATCGCGGTGGTCCCAGTGCACGTCGAAGCCGGCGTGGGCGAACACGTCGGGCATCCGGTCGTTCTGCCGCAAGTAGGAGGCGCGGAACCGCCGGATGCCGCGTGCGGCGGCGCGCTGCACGAGCGATTCGAGGAGCGCGGTGCCGAGACCGTGCCCCTGCTCGTCGTCCTCGACCATGAACGCGACTTCGGCGATCCCCGCGTCGTCGGCGACGTCGTACTCGCCGAGGCCGACGACACGGCCGTCGACCTCGGCGGCGAGCATGCAGTGCGAATCGTCGTCGGCGGGCGGGCGGGTCAGGCGGACGGCGGTCTCGACCGGCACCGGCGAGAAGAAGCGCAGGTAGCGCGACCACTCGGACGACCGTCGGTACAGCGCTTGCACCGCGTCGGCGTCGTCGTCATGCAGCGGGCGGATGTGTGCCGAGCGGCCGTCGGACAGCAGCACGTAGCGGTCGCCCGGCGGCATGGTCACCGTCACGCTCCCGGCCGGGGCACGATGAGCACGGCGCGCTGCGCGTGCTGGGCCAGCTGCGTGCTCGTGCTCCCGAGGAGCAGCTCGGGGAAGCCGCCGAACCCGCGGCTGCCGACCACGATGACGTCGGCGTCGACCTCGTCGGCGACGGCGAGGAGCACGGAGACGGGGTTGCCGTCGCGCAACAGCGTGCGCACTGCGAGCCCGGGGCGACGCGCGCTCGCCGTCCACTCGTGCTCGAGCTGCGCTCGGAGGAGCTCGTGGTCGCCGGGTGAGGTCGCGTTCGCGAGCAACCCCACGGCGGTGACGACCACGAGCTCGCCGTGCACGGCCTCGGCGAGATCGGCGGCGCGCGTGACCGCGCACGCAGCGTCGACGGAGCCGTCGGTCCCGACAAGGATGCGGGAAAAGGTCATGACGGGACGACGACCGCGCGACCGTGCAGCCGGCCGGCGCGCATCTCCTCGTAGGCAAGTGGGGCGTCGTCGAGCGAGAACCGCTCCACGCGGGGCCGGATCGCGCCCACGCGCGCGAGCGCGATCACCTCGAACAGCTCCGGGATCGAGCCCCAGTACGTGGTCGCGACCGCCAGCTCGTAGGGCACCGTGAAGAAGCCGAGGGGGAGGGTGCCGCCGCCGATGCCCACGAGGGTGAGGTGCCCGAGCGAGCGCGCCACCGCAGCACCGAAGCGCAAGGTCTCGTCGACCCCCACGAAGTCGAGGACCACGTCGGCGCCGATCCCGGCCGTCGACCGCCGCACCTGCTCGGTGGCGTCGACGCCCATCAGCACGGTCTCCTGCGCGCCCACGTCGCGCGCGAGCTCCAGCGCCTGGGCCTCGCGGTCGACGGCGACGATGCGAGCGGGGGAGAGCGCGCCCAGGATCTGCACCGCCATGTGGCCCAGGCCGCCGGCGCCGATCACGACCGCGGTCGAGCCGGGCACCAGCAACGGGAGCGAGCGCTTGATCGCGTGGTAGGGCGTCAACGCCGCATCCGTCAGCGGCGCGGCCTCGACCGGATCCAGATCGCCGAGAGGCACGAGGTACCGCACGTCGGGCACGACCATGTACTCGGCCATGCCGCCATCGGTGCCGAGGCCTCCGCCCGCGGCGCCGAGCTCGGTCTGGTGCACGCAGTAGTTCTCGAGCCCCTGCACGCAGCGGTGGCACAACCCGCAGCCCCACGGGCCGTACACAGCCACCGCGTCCCCGACCTGAACCCCCGACGCGCCCGGCCCGAGCGCATCGACCCAGCCCGCGTTCTCGTGGCCGAGCGTGAACGGCGGTCCCCAGGGCAGGAGGCCACCTTCGAAGTCGTACATCAGGTGCAGATCCGAATGGCACGCCCCCGCGCCACCGATCCGGACGCGCACCTCACCCGGGCCGGGCTCGGGCTCCGCCACGTCGGCGAGCTCGGGTCCGTGCTTCCAGTCGACCAGTCGCAACGCGCGCATGGGGTCATCTCCTCGGTGCTCGTGCGGACCTCCCCATCGTCGGGGACGCGGCCCCGGCGCGCTAGGGGCCTTGGTCCTCGGTCGGCGTCGTTGCGCGCCGGCGCAGGACCCAACGCCGGACCTCGTCCGCTCCCCAGACGACGAACGGCATGGGGGCCAGGACGAGGAGCGTGGCGCCGTCGAGGGGCGCGGTCGAGAACACGTCCTGCAGGGGCGGGAGGTAGACGACGCCGGCCGCGAACAGCAGCTCGAACAGGATGCCCAGAGCAGCAGGCGGTTCGTGAAGACGCCGATCGTCCGCAGGGCGACACGCTCCGTGCGCGCCGCGAACGCCGTGCCGACTTGGCAGACGACGATGCCGAGGAACGTGGCGGTCGTCGCCTGCAGGTAAGCGTGGTGCAGGCCGCTCGCGCTGCCCACCGGATCGCCCGGTGACCAGCCGGCACGGACGAGCACGAAGAAGAACCCGCTCATCACCAGGGCTGCGGAGATCGACCCGAGGAAGACCCAGGCCCGGACGAGCATCGCCCTGCTGATGATCCCTGCCGACCGCGACCGCGGCGGTTCGCGCATCACACCCGGCTCCGCCCGCTCGCGACCGAGCGCCAGCGCCGGCAGCGTCTCGGTACCGAGATCGATGGCCAGGATCTGCAAGACCGTCAGCGGCAGCGGGATGGCTCCGCCCGAGAGCGCGAACACGAGGAACGGCACGAGCTCCGGGGTCAGGTGCACGAAGATGTAGAAGATGAACTTCTTGACGTTGGCATACACCCGCCGACCCTCGTGGATGGCCGTGACGATGGTGGCGAAGTCGTCGTCGACGAGGACCATGGTCGCGGCTTCGCGGGCCACGTCGGTCCCGCTGCGCCCCATCGCCACGCCGATGTCCGATCGGCGCAGCGCCGGTGCGTCGTTGACGCCGTCGCCGGTCATGGCGACGATCTCGCCCTGGGCGCGCAGGGCGTCCGCGATGCGGAGCTTCGCCTCGGGCGACGAGCGCGCGAACACGAGCTCCGCCTCGTCCCGGAGGATCGCGTCGAGCTCGGCTTCGCCGAGCGTCTCCAGTTCCTCACCGGTCACGACCCTGGGCGTGCCGCGCACGATCCCGAGCTGACGGGCGATCTCGGTCGCGGTGAGCCCGTGGTCGCCGGTGACCACGATGATCCTGATCCCGGCCGACCCGCAGGCCGCCACTGCCTGCGCCACCTCCGGGCGCGGCGGATCGAGCATCGCGACGAGGCCGACGAAGCAGAGGTCGCATTCCACGTCGTGGCGGGCGGTGGGTGCGGGCACGGGTCCGGTCCAGTTGCGCCGAGCCACAGCCAGGACGCGGAGACCGCGGCCTGCGTACTCGTCGACGGCTCGGGTGATCCGAGTGCGGAGCTCGTTGTCGAGCGTCACTGCGCAGCCGGTCGCTGCGAGGCAGGTCGAGCTGATCGCGAGGACCGATTCCGGCGGGCCCTTCGTCGACACTCTCAGCGCGCCGGCGACGTCGTCGATGGTCGACATGAGCTAGAGGCCCGGGTCGAAGTGGTACTGCTGGCGCCGTGCGTGTTCACGACGCTCGGGATCGACGTCGAGCCCCGCTCTGCGGGCGGTGGCGAGGAGCGCGATCTCGGTGGCATCGCCGGTGCTCGACTCGATCTCGTCGGGATCGAGCCGCGCGTTGTTGCATGCTGCCCCGACCGCCAGCGCCTCGTGCGCGGCGCACTCGGACGCGTCGGCGAGGGACTCGACGGTGAGGTCGACGTCACCCGCCGCAGTCCAGAGCGCGGTCGCGAGCATGCGGTTCTCTCGGTGAGGGTGCCGGTCTTGTCGGTGCAGATCACCGTGGCCGACCCCAGCGTCTCGACCGCGCTCAAGCGCTTGACGAGTGCACCGCGTCGCGCCAGCACGCGCACGCCCACGGCCAGTGCCAACGTGATGGTCGGCAGGAGTCCTTCGGGGACGTTGGCGACGAGCAGGCCGACGGCGAACACGGCGGAGCTGCGGAACGGCAGTCCCGCAACCAGCGTGCCGAGCGGCAGGAATGCCAGGCCCACGCCGACCGCGACCAGCGCGATCAGCCACGCCACCCTGCGCACCTGACGTTCGAGCGGGCTCTCATCGGACTCGACCCGTTCCGACAGCGCGGCGATGCGGCCGAGCTCAGTGTGCATCCCGGTGGCGAAGACGAGCGCCTGCGCTTCGCCACCGGTGCAGCTGGTCCCGCTGAACACGAGATCACGCGCCTGCAGGTACGGCACCGTGGTGTCGAAGAGCTCGGCCGAACGGAAGACGGGGACCGACTCGCCGGTCAGCGCCGCCGCGTCGACCTCGAGTGAGCCTGTGAGCAGCCGGGCGTCGGCCGAGATGCGGTCTCCTTCATGGATGACGAGGACGTCGCCCGGTACGAGCTCGCGCGCCAGCACCACTGCCGGTTGCCGGTCACGGACAACCGTGGCATGGCTCGGCAGGTACTCCTCGAGCGCCTCGACCGCCCGCTCGGCCTGTTGCTCCTGCGCGAACGCGAACACGGCGTTGACGATCACGCCGACGATCGCGCCGGCCAGCACGGGCGTACCGGCCACCCAGGAGCCCCGCGGCGAGCCAGAGCAGCAGCGCGAGCGGATGCGTGAGCTGGTGCAGGAGCTCGCGTCCGACGTGCGGTCGGGCCCGCCGGCTCAGGGCGTTGGGCCCATACGCGACCAGCCTGCGCTGCGCTTCTCGTGTCGTGAGCCCGGTACGGGTGGTGCGCAGGTCCCGGACGAGGGCGTCGATCGGCTCCGTCGCCTTGAACGCGGTCGCGTCCTCCGCCGTCGGGGTGGTGGCTTCGCCGTGCATGGCTCGTCATCTTCGGAGCCGTCATGTCGCTAGAGCCGAACGTCACCGACCCCGGTCAACGGACGGCGTGAAGACGGGACGTTCGGCTCTAGCGACGACGACCCCATCAGCCGATCCTTGACCTGTACGCGACTCGAGCAGAGGAGTGAGCGATGAAGGCGAACGTCGGTGATCGGCTCGTGATCAAGGGCCACCGGGTCGGAGAGCCGGACCGGGATGGGGAGATCCTCGAAGTCCACGGCGACGACGGCGGCCCGCCGTTCCTGGTGCGCTGGGGCGACGACGGGCATGAGGGATTGTTCTTCCCCGGTCCCGACGCCACCGTGGAGCATTTCGTTCACCGGCGCGCGCGGTAGCGCGGGTCGCGCGCCTCGACCTCCGCAGGATCGCGAAATGGGCCAGGAGTGGTTCGAGAACGAGGTAGACGCCGTTCCTTGGGGCGTCCCTTCGTCGGTTCAACTCATGCTCCCGACTGACCCTCGTGGTGTCATAGTGTCGGGCTACGTCGGCGCCAGCGCGCGACAGGAGTCACTGGTCGAGCAGCTGGCAAGCGTCCAGCTCGCGACGCTCAGCGTCGATCTCCTGCCGGAAGGTGAGTTGTGTAGCGACGATGACGCGACCGACGTCCAACTGCTCGCGGTACGACTTCTCGCCGCGACTCGTCGGGTCCGCCACCTCCCGGTCTGCGCGGATCTCCCCGTCGGATACGCCGGTACCGGCGTGGCGGGCGCGGCGGCGTTGTGGGCGGCCTCCGAGGACATGGACATCGCCGCAGTCGTGTGCCGGGACGGGTGGCTGGACCTCGTCAGCAGCCGGCTCCCGGCGATCTTCGCGCCCACACTCCTCGTCGTCGCGGCCGCCGATCCAGCGCTCCGTCTGCTGAACGAGCAGTGCGGCCGCCGGCTCCGATGTGAACATCAGGTCGTTGGGCTGCCTGTGCCCCCGCACCTCGACGCGCAGGAGACGCTCGCCGCAGGCGACCTGCTTGCCCGCGACTGGTTCGCCGATCACGTCGGCCGGGCTCCGGCAGCCGATCCGTCGCTGGTCTGATCGCCGCCCAGAAGAAGGTAGATACGCCGGGCTGCGGGCGGAGCTGCCGCGCCGGCTCGGTCGCGGCAGGGCGCGTCCTCGTCGCCGCAGTGGTGCGGAGGGACCTTCGACCCTGGGACACGGACGCCTTCGTCGTCACCATGGAGCCATGACGAAGATCCTGCTGGTGTTCCACACGTCCGAAGGTCAGACGGCAAAGATCGCCGATCGGGTCGCCGCGGTGCTCCGTGAGGATGCGTTCGATGTCGAGCTGCACGATGTCGCCGATGCGCCCGGCCCCGAAGCGTTCGACGGCGTGGTCCTCGGTGACTCGATCCACACCGGGCGCCACAGCCGCGCGCTCACCCGATACCTGGAAGGGCATCGGGGCGCTCGCGTCGCGCCCGACCGCGCTGTTCCAAGTGAGCTTGACGTCCGCGAACCCGGATGCGGAGCATACGGCGACCGCGCAGATGCTGATCCACGACCTCATCGAGCGCACGGGTTGCGACCCCGACCTCGTCGGGCTGTTCGCCGGCGCGCTCGTGTATACGCGGTACGGCTGGATGAAGCGGCGGATCATGAGGTCGATCGCTCGGAAGGAAGGCGGCGATACGGATCTCACCCGTGACTACGAGTACACCGACTGGGCCGCCGTCGACCAGTTCGCGCACGACAAGGGAACGATCGTGCGCAGCACCGGGCCGTGGTGGGAGCCGCGTCGGCGACGTTTGGGGAGTGGACATGTTCTCCGCTACTGCTGAAGCGACGCCGGTCGCCGAAACCCCGGTCGACGTCCCTTCGTCGCTGGTCGTCCCCCTCGACGGGACCGAGTTCGGCCTGCGCGCGTTGACGGTCGCCGCGCGACTGGCACCGGTCTTCGGCGCCGATCTGGTCGCGGTGACCGCGGACTCGGGTGCGACCGGTCCGACGGCACCGGCGTGGCTCGCGGCGCTGGTGAGTGAGGTGGCCCCGCGCCTACAGATCACGGTGGTGCCCACCGACGACCCGGTGCGCGCCGTGTCCGACCTCGTCGCGGCCACACCGGGAGCAGCCGTGTGCATGAGCACCCACGGTCATCCCATCGGTATCGACGAGATCGCCCAACGGGTGGTGCAGACGGTTGACGTCCCGGTATTGCTCGTCGGCCCGCACTGCTCCTCAGAGGCCGTGAACGGGCCGGTGGTCGTCGCCCACGACGGATCGCCCACCGTCCACGCCGTCCTCGGGCCGGCACGAGCATGGGCGACCGCGTGCGGCAGAAGCCTGGTACTGGTCCACGTGCGGAACCTGCTCGACTTCGGGCCCGACGACGAACTTTGGGCTACCCTACGTGCCGCTCGCAGCGTCCTCGGCCCCGACACCGCGCTCGAGGTCCTGCGGGATTCGTTCCCGGCCGCAGCGATCCGTGAACTGGCGAGCGAGCTCGACGCGTCGCTGCTTGCCGTCAGCACGCGGGGACGCACCGGGAGTCTGACCGCGTCGCTGGGCAAGACGGCGAGCTGGGTGACCCGCGAAAGCCCGTGCCCGGTGCTCGTCGCGCACGCCTGCGAGGAAGAGCACATCGTCCCGTGACGGGACGCGCAGCGCGATGCGCGTTGTTGGGCGTCGGATTCGCGGCGGTGCTCGGCGTCGAATACGTCCGGCGGGTCGAGCCGTGGATGCGGCGTTGGGGCGCCACCGATGCCGAGATCGATGCGGAGCTCCCCGTCGACGAGCTGGTCGAGCCCGGCGCGCGCTCGATCACGCGAGCGATCACGGTGAACGCCCCGGTCGAGGACGTCTGGCCGTGGCTGGTCCAGATCGGGCAGGACCGCGCCGGCTTCTACAGCTATACATGGCTCGAGAACCTCGTCGGCGCGGGGATGCGCAACGCGTCGTCGGTCCATCCCGAGTGGCAGTCCCGCGAGGCGGGCGATTCGGTGTGGCTCGCGAGCGAGCGTCGCTATCACGACCGCGGACGACAGGTCGCGGGCCTGGTCGAATCGGAGGCAGCACTCGTGCTGGTCTCGCCGGCCGACTGGCGTCGTCTCCGACAGGGGGCACGCGCCAGCGGTGCGTGGAGCTTCTTCCTCGCACCGAAGGGTGACGGGCGCACGCGATTCATCATCCGCAGCTCCGGCGGTCCTGTCGGGGGCCATGTGTTCGACGCGCTCCATTTCCTGATGGAGCAGAAGATGATGCGCGGGCTCCGCGACCGCGCCGAGTCCGCGACGAGCTGAGCGCGCGCAGACAGGACTTCCGGCCCTGTCGGATGCGGGGCCTGCGGACGATCCTTGCGGCCTGGACTGGTGGCGATCGTAAGGAGCAAGTCAGTGCGATTCAGGCGGAACGACGAATCGATCGGCATGGGTGCGTGGATGTTCGCCTCGTTGGCGCTCATCCTGGGTCTGGGCGCGCTGGTGGTGGCGGGCCAGGCCCTCACGCGCAGCGACGACGCCAAGCAGATCGCCTCGGCGGCCCAGGGGACGCCCGTGGCCCTGAAGGAGTTCGCGATCGATCCGTCGACCATCGTGGTCGACTCCGGTGGTTCGCTGTCGGTGAAGAACACCGGCACCGTCGCCCACAACCTCGCCATCAAGGGCGCCGGGCTCAAGACGCCCGACATCAGCCCGGGCAAGACGGAGAGCCTGGATCTCTCTTCCTTGAAGCCCGGCATGTACACGGCGTACTGCCAGATCGCCGGTCACGAGGCGGCGGGCATGACCGCGATGCTGCACGTCGGGCTGGGTGGCGCGAGCGCGGCGGCCGCGAGTTCGTCCGAGACGCAGGCGCAGAACGACCAGCAGGACGCGATCATGAAGCAACCCGTCGACGCGTACACGAAGCAGCTCACCGACGGACCGAACACGAAAGGCGTGGGCGCGCAGGTCCTGGCGCCGAAGCTCCTTTCCGACGGCACCAAGGAGTTCGACCTCACCGCGGCGGTCACCGATTGGGAGGTGTCGCCGGGCAACACGGTGCAGGCCTGGACCTACAACGGGACGGTTCCGGGGCCCACGATCAAGGTCGATCCCGGCGACCACGTGCGGGTAGTGCTCGACAACCAGCTCCCGCAGTCGACCGCGATCCACTTCCACGGCATCACCGTCCCGAACGCGATGGACGGCGTCCCCGACGTGACGCAACCACCGGTGAAGCCCGGCGACACGTTCACGTACGACTTCGTCGCCTCCCAGAGCCCCGAGGTGGGGATGTACCACTCGCACCACCACGCCGAGCACCAGGTGCCCGACGGGCTCATGGGCGCCTTCATGGTCGGCAACGAGCCGACCCCGGGTGGGATCACGCCGAACCAGGAGGTCCCGATGGTCCTCAACGACGCCGGCGTCATCGGCTTGACGCTCAACGGGAAGTCGTTCCCCGCCACCGCGCCGGTGATCGCCAAGCTTGGTGAGTGGGTGGAGATCCAGTACATGAACGAGGGCCTGCAGATCCATCCGATGCACCTGCACGGAATGCCCCAGCTGGTGATCGCGAAAGACGGCTTCCCGACGCCGGCGCCCTATCAGGTCGACACGCTCGACGTGGCGCCGGGCGAGCGATACACGGTGCTCGTGCATGCCACCGAACCCGGTGTCTGGGCGTGGCACTGCCACATCCTCAGCCACGCCGAAAGCGACAAAGGCATGTTCGGCATGGTCACGACCTTCATAGTCCAGTGAGCCCATGGTCCGGTGACCGAACGTCGTGCCGGTGCAAACGGTCTGCAAACTCACCGCGTCACCAGTGCGAACGGGGCGTCACCCTCGCTCGGACCGACAGCGCGAAGCAGGTCAGACGCACTCCACGTCACGACCGCGGACGGCGCGTCATGATCGGGCACGGACTGCAAACCCTGGACACGGGTTCGATTCCCGTCGCCGCCTCCAGTCGCAACGTCGTCAGGCCATGCATCTAGCTGTACTCGGCCGGGACGTTGGTGACGGTCCGTTGATCTGAAGCGAAGACCTCCGAAGCTGTGGGGATTGCCGTCTCCACACCCCGGAGGTCTTCGTGTCTCACCGTAACGCTCGGTTGACGGTGCATGGTCGCCGTCTGTTGGTTCGTCGTGTCCGAGAGCAGGGGATGCCGGTCGCGCATGTCGCTCGAGCGATGGGCGTGTCGCGTCAGTGCGCGCATCGTTGGGTTGCTCGCTTCGACGCCGAGGGTGACGCCGGTCTGTTCGACCGGTCGTCGCGACCGCATCGCATGGCGACCAGGACACCGGCCGAGGTCGAGACGGTGGTGGTCGCCGCACGAGCCGAGCATCGTCGAGGTCAGGATTGGCTGGGTCCCGAGCTGGGGATCCCAGCCCGGACCGTGAGCCGGATCCTGCGCCGCCACGACATGCCCCGCCTGGCGGTGTGTGACCCGATGACCGGCGAGGTGATCCGGGCATCGAAGACGACGGCGGTGCGTTACGAACGAGCCCGTCCCGGTGAGCTGGTCCACATGGACGTCAAGAAGATCGGCCGGATCCCCGACGGGGGCGGCTGGCGAGCTCACGGCCGCCAGATGGGATCCACCGCCACGAAGAGGAAGGCACGGATCGGGTTCGACTACGTGCACTCGATGGTCGATGACCACAGCCGCTACGCCTACGCGGAGATCCTTCCCGATGAAACCGCGGCCAGCTGCGCCGCGTTCTTCGCCCGCGCGGTCGAGGCGTTCACCGCTGCTGGGATCCACCGCATCCGACGAGTCATGACCGACAACCACTGGAGCTACACCCGCAGCAACGCCCTCGCCGGGCATCTGAAACGCCTACGAGCCCGCCACGTCCTCATCCGCCCTCATTGTCCCTGGCAAAACGGCAAGGTCGAACGCTTCCACCGCACCCTGCAAACCGAATGGGCCTACCGGCAGGTCTTCACCACCAACGCCGAACGCACCGCCGCGCTTGCACCCTGGCTCGACGACTACAACACTCGACGCCGCCACAGCTCCCTCGGAGGCTTCCCCCCGACCAGCCGCCTGTCACCAACCTGATGGCCGGGTACATCTAGCCGTCGTGATCGCCATGATCACAGAATGATCACGAGCCCCGTGAGTGCCGAGGCCAGAGCTGCACGTGACGCCGTCGACGCCCATGGGTCCGAACGCGACCGCTACGGGCGCGTCCACCCTTCCGGGAGCCGGCGGGTTCCCGCGGTCGTCGTGACGTACACCTGCCACGCGTAGTAGCCGTCGTACGCACGGGGGTCGGCCGTGATGACGCCCGCGTACGCCTCGATCGCGGCGACGTAGTCGTCGCTGGGGTTGTACGCGAAGAGCGCGCGACCGATGTCGGTGGTACCGCCGTTCGCGGCCAGGAAGCGCCCTGCGGCCAAGATCGCGTCGTGGTCGTCATTGACGTCGCCGCCGTTGCCGTACGCCGCCCACGTGCTCGGGATGAACTGCATCGGGCCTTGTGCGCCGGCGCTGCTGTTGCCGTGGATGCGGCCCATGCGCGTCTCCACGAAGTGGATCGCGGCGAGGTAGGCCCACGGGATGCCCGACTCCGTCTCGGCCTCCCGGTAGAATCCCAGAAGGGCCGACGCCGGCAGCGGCGTACGGATCGTCCAGTCCGGCAGCTCCGTCGGCACGGGCCCCAGGCTCGGGCTCTCGAGGTGCTCCGCCGCGTCGTGGTTCGCGTGCACGATCGGCGCGACGTCGGCGGGCAAGGCGGCGAACACGGCGTCAGTCCATTCGGGGTGAGACGAGAGCGCGCCGTACGCCAGTTGCTGTGCCCATCCGAGCGCGAGTCGGGTCTGCGGGTCGGGACCGTCCGCCCGCAACGCACGCTCCACGCGCACGAGCTCAGCGGCCACCGCGCCGGCGCTCGTGGGCGCGGTCAGCTGGTCCGGGCTCGTGACCGGCGGCGCCGTCGTGGTCGTCGGCGACACGGTCGGGGATGGAGCGAGGCGACGCGGCGGTGGGGTGGCGGTCGAGGAGCCGCCACCGTCGTGACACGCGGCGAGCAGGATCACGATTGCACCCGCGACCACCGTGGCCCGGACCCGCATCACGCACGAAGCGTGCCACGTCACGCTCTCGGTCCTCACCTCGTCAACCGGTGGGGCCGGAGCCTGCGCTCGGCAGGGAGGAACGGGTGGCGGCCTCCTGAATGCTCATGTGGCTCCGTCCAACGGCGATGGTGGATGACCCACGCATCAAACCGGAACGGGAGCCGGCCGAGCCATTACAACTGTGCGCGTCCTAGTGTTCGGCGGGTTGCCAATCCGGGGAGGCCCTCGTGGCCGCAGCAACGGTGGTTCTCGTCCACGGCATGTGCAGCTCGGCGGCGGTTTGGAGCCGTGTAGTTCCTGTACTCGATGCCCTCGGAGTCCCCAACGTCGCGGTACAACTCCCGAGTTGCCTACCCGAGTCGGAAGTCGACGATCCCAACCAACTTCGGTCGTTGCTCGACGAGTACGGAGAAGGACCTGTCGTGCTCGCTGGTCATTCCTTCGGCGGCATGGTGCTCACTGAAGTCGGCGCTCACGCGTCCGTCAGGCACCTCGTCTACGTCGACGCACAGATGCTCGATGTCGGCGAAGCCGTCTTTGAGGTGATGGACGGCCGAGTCGCCGAGGCCTTCACGGCGTGTATGAATCCTGCGGGCGACACCCTTGCGTTCGATGCCGATCAGCTGAGCCGGTACCTCGCGAGCCAGGACTGGTCAGCCGTCGACATCCAGGAGTTCGTCACCGGCATGCGACCGCAACGCGTTGCTGCATCGGTGCTCACGCCCTCGGTCGCGGCGTGGCGAACGGTTCCGTCGACGTTGATCACCTGCGACGACAGCGAGTTCAGTCGCGAGCTGCGTGCGGTCTTCGCCTCGCGAGCGGGCGAAGTCATAGAGATGCCGGGCGACCACTTCCCGATCTGGCTACGCCCGGACGAGGTCGCCGGAATCTTGGCTGGCGTGGCACAAAACGTGGCTGGACGCTGACTCAATCGCGCGCCAGATCTGCGCTCGGCGTGCGCCGGATCACTGGCAATCTGCGCGCGACATGTGCCATCGACCCGGCCGTCGAGGTCACCCGTGAGCCGAGGCTTCGACGCCGTTCTGGGTCACCTTGCTCGGGTCGGAGTAGCCGCGCGACCGCTGGACGACCAACGTCCGGTCCTTGACCTTCACACAGCATCCGTGGCGACACCTGGCCGATTCGGGCGAAGTCTCCGATTACTGGGTACGCGGCAGGGGTGCCGATGCTGACCTGCTCGTCCCACCCCGCCGACGCCTGAGGAGGGTCTTCTGGATCGTGTCGGCGGCGAGGACCGCGGGAATGGCGAGCCCCGCCACGCCGAATCCGATGCCGGTCGGGGGCGCCTGATCGAGCAGGTCCGCGAGGGGCGGCAGGTACAGGAACGTCGCGAGCATCGCGACCTCGGCGACGATCGCGCCCAGGAGCAGCTTGTTCGTCGTCCATCCGATCTTCCAGAACGGACGAATCGTGCTGCGGCACGCGAACGCGTTCGCAAGCTGGCCGAATACGACTGCGGTGAACGCCGCTCCTGATGCGGCGAGCAACGTCTCGCCATGCGGGAACGCGTCCCCCGGGCGCCATCCTGCCGCGACGAACACCATGAGGAACGCTGTCATCTCGACGAACGCCTCGACGGGCCCGAGCACGCCGAACGCGCGCAGGAAGACCGGCCGGTCCAGCAGGTGACGACGCACCGGCGGCTCGTCGAGCGCGTGCCCACTCGGCGGCTCGGCTCCGAGTGCGAGCGCGGGGAGCACGTCAGTGCCGATGTCGAGCGCGAGGACCTGGAGCACACCGAGGGCGAGCGGGATCTGATCGCCCGACAACGCCCATACGACGAACGGAGCGAGTTCGGCCACGTTGTCCGTGAGGTGATACGTGAGGAAGCGACGGATGTTCGCGTACGTCGATCGGCCCTGCTCGACGGCGGCGACCACGGTCGCGAAATCGTCATCGAGCAGGACGAGGTCGGCGGCCTCGCGCGCGACGTCGGTTCCCGATCGACCCATGGCGACACCGATCGCGGCCTCCCGAAGTGCCGGTGCATCATTGACGCCGTCGCCAGTCATGGCGACGACCTGACCACGGATACGGAGCGCCCGCGCGATCCGCAACTTGTCCTCCGGAGTGACACGCGCGACGACCAGGCCGTCACGATCCACCAACGCGCCGAGCGCCTCGTCGTCGTCAGGCAAGTCCTCCCCTACAACGACCAACGCGTCGTCGCGTAGCAATCCGACCTCCCGGGCGATCGCCCGGGCGGTGGCGGGATGATCCCCTGTGATCATCGCTACGCGAATGCCGGCGTGACGGCACGCGGCGATCGCGTCCCCCGCTCCAGTGCGCGGCGGATCCTCGAGTGCGATCAGTCCCAGGAGCTCCAAGCCTTGCTCCGCGGCGTGCGCGGTATCGGGAAGGCTCTCACCGTCGAGGCGACGCTCCGCGACGGCGAGAACTCGCAACCCGCGGCTGGCCAGAGCGTGCACCGCGTCGGGCGCGCCGTCGGTGGCGATGCACATCGGGAACATGGCGTCCGGCGCGCCCTTGACGAGCACGCGATCGCCCGCAACCACGGACATGCGCCGGCGGCGGTTGTCGAACGGGAAGCGCCGCAGCTCCGGCGCAGCCAGAGCGTCGCTCGCCGGGTCGATCCCCACGCGGCGCGCCAGGGTATCGAGCGCCGCTTCCATGGGATCACCGCGCGGAACCCACTGACGGTCCAGTTCGACCACGTGGCCGGACGAGCATCGGGTAGCCACTCTCGCAATCTCTCGGAGTGCCGTGAGCGCATCGGGCGGGTCGCACTGCACGTGCGCGACCGGTTCATAGCCATCACCCTGGATCACGGCGCTTCCGGCCGGCATCCACACCTCGACGACGGTCATTTCGTTGCGCGTCAAGGTGCCGGTCTTGTCGGTACAGATGAACGTGGTCGATCCGAGAGTCTCGGCCGCCTCGAGATGGCGCACCAAAGCGTGACGCGCCGCCATCCGCTGCGCACCGATAGCAAGCGAGAGGGTGACCGTCGGGAGGAGTCCCTCCGGGACGAGCGCGACGGTCACACCGACGGCGAACAAGAAGCCGTCGGAAGCCGAGGTCCCGAGGAGGAGCGCAACTGCGAAGAAGCCCACGCCGACCGTGACCGCGGTAACCGCGATGAGGCGCGAGACCCGGGCGAGCTCGCGGTGAAGGGGGGTCGGCACCGGTCGCTGTTCACGCGTGAGTCCCGCGATGCCCGCGAGGCGAGTCCGCGAGCCCGTTGCGACCACGACGGCGCGTGCCTCCCCCTCGACGACGAAAGAACCCGCGTAGACGGTCTCGCCTTGGCCAGGATGCGCCGGCACGCTCTCACCAGTCAGGCTCGACGTGTCCACCGCCAGCGCGTGCACACCGCCGAGCTGGAGGTCTGCCGAGACGCGATCACCCTCACCGAGCACGACCTCATCACCCAGCACGAGGTCCTCGGCGGGGATCTCGACCTGCGCGCCGTCTCGCACGACCGTGGCCCGACGCGGGAGCAGGTCGCGAAGCCGTTCCGCCGCTTGCTCGGCTCGCCGTTCCTGGAAGAACGCGAACAGCCCGTTCAGCAAGATGACGAAGAAGACCGCCACGCCGAGATGCGGCAGCCCCGCGACGAAGGCCAAGGCCCCCGCGACCCAGAACAGGAGCGCGAAGAAGTGGACCATTTGCGCGGCGAGCTGGCTCCACATTGGCGGCCGCGGCGGCAGCGGGAGCACGTTCGGACCGTCGATCGCCAGCCGCGCGGCCGCTTCCGCGGCGCTAAGCCCATGACCGCGGTCCGGGCCGGGAGCATCGGTTCCGTGCGCCGGCGCCGACGAGGGGCGCTGGTCATCCCCCATTGCGCAGCGGTCCGCCGCTCGTACGCCGCCGGTCCGACGGCGGCGGGCGCCGGCGCGCGAGCCGCACTGCCATCGTGACGGCCAGCCAGCACATCGCGGCCCCGAGGACCACCCCTCCGACGATCACGACCAAGATCTCGGGGAGTCCCATGCCACATCCTTCCGCCGAAGCGACCTGCTCCGCCGCCGTTCAACGAGCCGCGAGTCGGCATCCGCCACCGCGTGCAAGGTCAACCCGCACACAAAGAATCGCTTGACACCAGATAGCGGATAGGGAATCAGATTGCCCTGAATGAGGATCTGATGCGGACGCGCGGGTGTTGCTCGTAGCGTCTCGAGGTCCGGTGGGTGGTCTCCAGAATGCCCTGCCACCGTTGGTTGGCTTCCGAGCGAACAGACCACCTGCCGGGTCTCGGCTGCGGTGTGGCTCGAAACAGGACCGAGCATTCGACCTCTTCAGGATTGCCCGCTGCGGCGTTCCATTGGGCAATCATCGAGGAGGTTCAGGTGTTCGTGATCGGAATCGATCCCCACAAGGGATCACATAGTGCAGCGGTGCTCGACCAGCACGAGCAAGTCGTCGGCGAGGTCTGAGTTCGTGCTGGCGTTCGTCAACGCGAGGAGCTGGTGGCGTTCGCGTCGAGGTTCGAGTCGCGGTGTCGGGCGATCGAAGGTGCGACCGGCACGGGTGCTCTGTTGGCGCAACAGCTTGTCGCCGTCGGTGAGGTGGTGCTTGATGTGCCACCGACGCTGTCGGCGCGAGCGCGACTGCTCGACGCTGGTCGGATCGACAAGACCGACGCGCACGACGCGCCGCGCCGCGACACCGTGCTGTGCCTCCTGACCCCCGGCGGCCTTCCACGCCAACTGTCAGCGGCCCGGGCGGCGCTCGAGCTGCGGCGCATCCGGCCGTCCGACCAAGTCGGGATCGAGCGTCGCCGCCTCGCCGTCGAGCTCCTCACCGAGGTGCGAGCCGCGGACCGAGACGAGGGTGTCCGAATCTCTGTGTAAGAGGCGCTACACCGTGAGCAGGCGGACGGTCTGCTCAGGAGGGATGGCGTCATGGCAGAGATCCGCCCGGAGCTGCTCGAGGAGTTGCTCGCTGATTATGAGAACCCGGAGGATCTGACAGTCCCGGCCGACCGGCTGGTCCGGGGCCGCGTGTTCGTCTGATCGAGCCAGAGTCGAAGCTCCCTACGTGGACCGTGAGCGTTGCCGCGGTGTGTACAGCAACGTCCCAATCCCGGCGACGGCGAGTGAGCACGCCACCCACCAATCGTCGAGCACTGCCAGGAGGACGGCGGCGACCGAGCAGAGGACGCCGACGGTGATGTGCGCGGCGCGGCGGCTCATCTCAATGATCTCGGGTGTGCGTCTGGACGAAGCGGAGCATGGCGATGTGCTTTTCCGTGTCGCGTTGCATCAGGTCGACGAGCAACGACCACAGCGTGGTGTCCTCGAGGTCGCGGATGTCCTTCTGCAGTTTCTTCAACTCGTCCAGGTCTGCGTGCTCGCGATCGAGCAGTTGGTCGGTCAGGTCGTGGACCGCTGGGCCGTTGATCACAGTGAAGTCCAAGCGAGGGATCGCGGGGTCTCCGGAATGAAACTCCGCGTCGTGCTTGAGTGAGTCGGCAAGCTGTTGAAACAGAAGGTGATGGTGTCGCTCATCGTCGATGAGGAGCTTGACGACATACGCGAGGGCCTTCGAGTCGGTCGCGTCCGCCGCTGCAACGTACGCCTCGAGAACACTGCGTTCGTTCCGGACGTGCTCGGTCAGGTGCTCGTACAACTCTTGTTCTGAAACGCTCGCGCCGACGAGCCGCTCGCTCGTCACATCCGACATCACGCTCTCCCCTCGTCTCCGCCTCGTGTCCGTCAACCATCCATGGTTCGGCGTCTCACGCCAGTGTCCGTCCAGACGCGTAGCCGCGGATAGGGGAACAAGTCCCATGGGGGAGGCGATCAGGTGGCGCAGATTGCCGATCTGGAGCACCGCGAGCGGCACTTCTGGCCCGGGGTGGGGGTTCGGTCCTGCTCGAGCGAGACCCCGACCGAGGTCCGTATGGGTCTCCGTGCTCTGATCGAGCCGACCTCGGCGCCAAAGGTAGCGATTCGTTTCACGGATGGAGCAGATCGCTGCCCATTGCCGTGGTCGTCGGCGTGAGCTCCGGCTCGGGTTCGTCACCCCGGCGCCACCACACGAACTGGAGGTAGATCAGCACGCTGACGACCGCAGCCCAGGTGCACCAGAGCGATGTGAGCCCCTCGGCCTGGATGGTGGCGAAGGCGGCGACGGCCACGATGTTGGCGACCCCGAACCAGACGATGGCTCGGAAGCCCGAGAGCAACGGTGCCCCGCAGGTCGCCACGATGTACAACACGGTGGCCGCGGTCGCGAAACGCCCGGCTCCGCCGTACTGAATCGTGTGCTCGACCGCATGGGCGGACACGTCGCCGCGGAC
This sequence comes from uncultured Actinomycetes bacterium, assembly GCA_963819475.1. GTDB lineage: Bacteria > Actinomycetota > Acidimicrobiia > IMCC26256 > DASPTH01 > DASUAS01. The sequence goes on along the minus strand of CAWFWE010000002.1, from coordinate 1,238,878 downwards.
GACGGCGGCCGCGAGGTACGCGCCGGCGATCCCCCCCACGACCACGAGCACCCCGATTCGGCGGCGACGCGCCCCGGGCGGTTCGAGGAGCATGACCGCGAACGGCACCAGGACCGGGAGTACTACCCAGGCGAACGCGACGTAGAGGTAGACCGCGACACCGGACGCGTGCGAGACCCCCGAGTCCAGATCGTGCCAGACGAATCCTTCGGCGATCTGATGCAGCGCGAACGCGACCGGCAGGAGTGCGAGCGGGATCTCGCGGGGCTTCTCGACCTTCGCGAGCGTCGCCACTCCGATCGCGCCGATGACGGCTCCGCTCACGAAGTCCGCTTCGGCCGAGAAGCACACAGACTTGCCTCGTCTCCGTCACCCGCGACCGTAGTGGATGCAGCGAAGACGCCAACCGAACCGGGCCCCTCGACCCTCATTGTGGGGATCGCGCGACTCGGCAAGGCGAGCGCATAATGCCGCTCTGGCGCTAGTACGCGGCCCGGCTTCGGTCGGGGCTTCGTCGCGCGCAGATCGGCGGATATGTCGCTCGGTAGCGGTTCGTCGGACGGCACCGTCACGGTCGGGTTCGGTCGAGACGCGTGAGAAGCCCCCTGGGGTAGTCGTCACCCGGGGGCTTCTCGGCGCCGTGAACAGGAAAGGGGGAACATGCAGTGTTGTTGGGAGCTGCGTGCCGCTTCTCGGTCGGCGATCTTGAGCTTCTGCCATCTTGTCGGTGGGCACCAGGGTCATAGGTCCCGCTTCACGTCGAGTGGAGGTGGAATCGTTGGTTCGGTCCCTTCCCGAGAGCCGCTGAATCGGAGGTCACTGGCCCTCGTTTCTGACGAGAGGTATGTTGACGGCACTCGTTGGGAGTTGACGCTGAGTCTCGAAGCCTGGTCTGGACCTCGCTCGACTTGAGCCTTTACGCCTTCCCCCCTTGTGGGAAGGAAGCGCGCGTGATCCACGAACTGTCGGGCGAACCCGATGCCATCCTCAGAATTCCGAACGATCCTCAGAATGACGCTCACCTGCCGGTCGTGTCACCGAAGGCGTTGGGCGTCGGATTCGCGTGGGTGATTGTCGAGCTCGCACCGGATGGGATTCTCGTGAGCGACGACGGTGGCGAGATCGTCATGGCGAATCGTCAAGTCGAGGACATGTTCGGCTACGACCGCGATGTCCTCGTTGGTAGTCATGTGGAGCGCCTGCTCCCTGCCCGGTCGCGGTCGGTGCATCAAGTGCATCGGGCCAGGTATTCGGATGCCCCGAGAACGCGAGCGATGGGAGCCGGTCTGGAACTGTTCGGTCTCCATGCCGATGGGACAGAGTTCCCGGTCGAGATCAGCCTCAGCGCCGTCGCGGCTGACCATGGACCCGTGACCGTGGCCGTGATCCGCGACCTCCGTCGACAACGAGCGCGAGAACAAGTCGCGCACGCAACGGCAGTGAGCGACGAAGACGACCGCATCAGCAGCGCCTTGAACGACCGGATCATCCACCATCTGTTCGCGTCCGGCTTGAGCATCGCGGCCGTCCTGAGCGGCCACGCACTCGACGACAGGGTCAGCGAACGGCTACGCGACGTTCTCCGAGAACTCGATGCCGCGGTGCAAGACATCCGCACCACGATCTTCCAACACCTGGACCGAACACCCGACACGCCACGCGCCGCCTCACCACCTGCCCAGAGGCGGACTTCTTGACCCAGGAGGGGTGAGGATGTCGACGACCGATGAACACGGCGAGCACTTCCCGAGACGCCGCGGCGAGTCCGTACTACCGATAGGTCAGGTTCCCATCACGCAGCGACGCCACTCGGTCAGCGGCAGTGCCCTTGTCGGTCAAGCGCCACACCAACCCATAGCGCCGCCTGGGCGCACCTGCGCGCACGTCGAAGACAATCAACGTTGCACCACGATCCTGAGCGTGTACAACCCAGCGGACCGGTGCTCACTTCACAGCGGACTTCCGCTGCGCGAGCCGCGCCCTCGGACACGTCGCAACAGTCGACAAGGATTATGACCTCATCCACATATCGGACCGCAGATCAGGCACATCGGTCCCGGGCAAAGCGAGCGCAGATTGCCCTGAATGAGGATCTGATGCGGACGCGCGGGTGTTGCTCGTAGCGTCTCGAGGTCCGGTGGGTGGTCTCCAGAATGCCCTGCCACCGTTGGTTGGCTTCCGAGCGAACAGACCACCTGCCGGGTCTCGGCTGCGGTGTGGCTCGAAACAGGACCGAGCATTCGACCTCTTCAGGATTGCCCGCTGCGGCGTTCCATTGGGCAATCATCGAGGAGGTTCAGGTGTTCGTGATCGGAATCGATCCCCACAAGGGATCACATAGTGCAGCGGTGCTCGACCAGCACGAGCAAGTCGTCGGCGAGGTCTGAGTTCGTGCTGGCGTTCGTCAACGCGAGGAGCTGGTGGCGTTCGCGTCGAGGTTCGAGCCGCGGTGTTGGGCGATCGAAGGTGCGACCGGCACGGGTGCTCTGTTGGCGCAACAGCTTGTCGCCGTCGGTGAGGTGGTGCTTGATGTGCCACCGACGCTGTCGGCGCGAGCGCGACTGCTCGACGCTGGTCGGATCGACAAGACCGACGCGCACGACGCGCGCGCCGCGGCCGTGGTCGCGTTGCGGCACTCGAAGCTGCAGACGGTCATGCTCGAAGACCACTCGGCGGTGCTGCGTCTACTCGCGAAACGCCACCACGACCTGGTCGCGCATCGCACCCGGGCCATCTGTCGGCTGCACACCGTGCTGTGCATCCTGACCCCCGGCGGCCTTCCACGCCAACTGCTGCACGCCGAACGGCAGTTCGTTACGCGCTTGCACCCATGCCCGTCGACTGCAAGGGTCCATCCCGGATCATCCCGCGAGGAGGTGCCTTGCCATGTACGCGATATTTGTCGAGGTCAACGCCACAGAGGCCAACTCGGAGGCGGCGCGCGAGTTTCTTCCGCGGGTCGCGGTGCCTCGTGCACGGGAAGGGGGCGCCAAGAGCGGTTATTGGCTCGAGGCCCAAGGTGGGCGTGGCGTTTCCATGGTGGTCTTCGAGACCGAAGATCAAGCGCGCAACGCGGCCGCCAATCTCCGAGTAGGCGAGCCGCCGATGCCGGATGCGCCCGAAGGCGTCACCGTCAAGACGGTTGAGGTTCGGGAAGTACTCGCTGCGCTCTGAGAACGAGCTCGACCCGACGACCTCGCACGACGACAGATTGACGGCTCTGGCGCCGTTGGTGCCCGGACTGCGACCGTCATACCCGGCATCATGCCGGCGCCGAATCAGACACGAGAAGCGACTCGGGCCTCCGGACACTCGGATTGTCGGACTGGAAGCGCGAGGACACCGGCTCGACGAGGTGCAGCGAGGGGAAACGCCGGAACAGTGCGACGAGCGCCAGCTCCGTCTCGACGCGTGCGAGCATGCTCCCGATGCAACTGTGGACACCGCCGCCGAAGGTGACCGGGCGACTGTCGGTGCGGGCGATGTCGAAGCGGTCGGGGTCGGTGTACCGGGCCGGGTCGCGGTTGGCGGCGACGGACGAGAACAGCACGTTGGCGCCGGCGGGGATCACCGTGCCCCTGACCGCGACCGCCTCGGTCGCGTACCGGCTGGTCCAGAGCGCGGGCGGTTCGTACCGCAGGACCTCGTCGACTGCGCCCGCCGTCAGCGCCCAGTCCGACCGCAGGAGCGCGAGCTGGTCAGGATGCAACAGCAGGGTGCGCACTGCGTTGGTGATGAGGCTCATCGTGGTTTCGAAACCCGCGGTGACGAGCAGCACCGAGTTGGCGACCTGTTCGTGCTCCGAGAGGACGTTGCCGTCGTCGTCGGGTGCCTGCAGGGCGGAGAAGAGACCGGTACCGCCGGCGTGGGGCACGTAGCCGGCGAGGAAGTCGGTGAGACGTTGCATGTCGCTCACCCACCCCTCGCCGGAGCGCCGGGCGGGGTCGAAGAGCGCGACGACGTCGGCGTCCCAGGTGTCGACGTCGACCCCGAACAGCTGTCGGGTCACCTCCATCGGGAGGGCGAACGCAAGACCAGCGACGATGTCGCCGCTGCCGCTCCGCTGCATCCCGTCGACGAGGTGCTCGGCCGCGTGGGTGATCGCGGGACGCATCGACTCGACCGCGCGTGGCGTGAAGGCACGGCTGATCAGCGCACGCGCCCGCCGGTGCGCGGGCCCGTCGAGTGCCATCATCCAGCTCTCCATGATCTCGCGCAGCGGCCCCCCGGTGACGCCGAGGGAGTCGGGAACCCCCCGACCGGACGTGAGGCGCGTATCGCGTAGCAACGAGACCACATCGTCGTAACGCGAGACGTACCAGTACCCGAAGTCCGTCTCGAAGACCGGGTCGTGGTCGCGTAACCGGTTGAACAACGGGTACGGATCGTCGCGGGTCACGTCGGAGAAGAAGTCGTACGAGATCGAGTCGCCTCCCACTCAGGCCCGCATGCTCACGATGGGCTCCCAGTGCATGACCCACGCCGGCGCCGGTGCCGGCTCGTCGGCCCGGTCGTCGGCGTCGGCGGTGTCACCGAAGATCGTCTCGTACGGCGGGAGCGGCGAGGTGCCCGCGCGCCCGACGCCCGACCATGCCGGATCGAGGTCGGCAACGGGCTCGGGGTGGGCGAAGACCCCGAGGTGGTAGCCGGCACCCTTGCCCGCGGGATCACTCGTCGCCAGCCACCCCATCGGTGACGCGAAGGGGCCGAGCCGGTTCGCCTCCCACCAGGTGGCGGCGTCGTCGGCCGACCCGGCGGCTCGCCAGTCGTTCTGGACGGTGGTCAGGGACCCGACGGGATCGCAGCGCGAGCCGGCGATGCTTCCGGTCCCGAAGAGCATCACCGCGAAGCGCACCGAGGAGATGTCGCCGGCCCGTCCCGCATCGCGGAGCGCTTGGGCTCTCGGTGCGATGTAGCCCCACGCCTCGCCCTCGGACTCGAACCTGCCCTCCCAGAGCGCGAGGTACGGCGCGGCGCGGTGGCCGCCGCCGTCCACGCGGAACCGGTGCATGGCCGTGAACGACCCGTTCGCCAGCGCATCCGGACCGTGGATCGTGTCGTACCACTCGTTGAACTCGTCGTCGCGCTCGGCGGGTGGATCGGCCAAGGCGACGAAGAGGGTGGAGGGCGTGGTCGGCAGCAGGTACATCGCGACCTCCGGGAGCGTCATCGGTTGTCGAGCGGGTTGTCGCGAAGGTGGTGAGTGAGGTCGCCCACGAGGTCGCCGATGATGAGCCGATCGGAGAACCGCCACTGTCCGTCGACGCGCTCGAACGAGTCGTGGTACCGACCGACGATCACACATTGCAACGGAAGGTCCGGCGTCGCCTGGTAGACGGTGAACACCGAACGGGTGGTGGCGGTCGCGCCGTCGTCGTCGATCGCCAGGATCGTGTTGTGGGTGATGTGCTTGGTACGGAGCGTGCCGTCGTCGTAGACCTTGTCGTGCTTGGTCTTGAGCGCGTACACCTCGTCGTAGCCGAAGTGGTCGTCGCCGTCCTGGACCCGATAGAAGGAATGCCGGAAGAGCTCGGCCACGCCGGCGAAATCGGCCGCGTCCTGCAACTCGCAGTAGCGGTGGAGCAGGTTGAGGATCTCGCGCTCGTCGCTCACGTTCGCTCGCTGGTTCATGTGACGCTGAGCACCTCCCGGTCGGCGCCGAGCCCGGCGAGCACGACCGCGTCGAGATCGGCCAGCAGCGGTTCGAAGCCGCGGCGGGCCGCCAGGCCGACGGTGTCGACGTAGCGCTCGCGGTCGGCGATGCCCTGGAGCGCGCTGGTGACCAGGCGCGTGGCCACCACCGGGTCGACATCGTGGCGGATGGATCCGTCGGCCACGCCGTCGGCAACCACGCGTTGCCAGCGGGCGAAGATCTCGCGGTTCGTGTCGGTCAGCGCGGCGAGATCCTCGGCGGCGCGGATCTGTGGCCAGCTGTAGTGCAGGATCGACATCGCCCGGTCGTGCGCCACGCAGACGCCCAACACCGCGCCGGCCATCGCCCGCAGGCGTTCCTGGCCGGTCCCGGGCCGGGCGAGGACGCGTTCCTGCTCCCGGGCCACTTCCTCGGTGAACGGCGTGACGACGAGGCGCAGGATCTCGGCCTTCGACCGGAAGTGCGAATACAGGCTGCTGGCCTTGATCCCGTCGGCCTCGGCGATGTCGCGGATCGAGGTCGCCGCGTAGCCGTGGACCGCGAACAGCTCTCGGGCGACTCCGAGGATCTCGTCCCGCCGGTTCACGCCTGCACTCCTCGATTCGATGGTCTTGCGCGGCGAACGAACGATCGTTAGCTTCGCGGATACGCCCGTGGTTGTCGAGTGGAGGTCCGTGTGCCCGAGATCACGCTCGAGGAGATGGAGAGCCGCGAGGGCTTCATGCGCAGCAAGAAGCCCGACCGGGTGACGCTGCTGCCCGACCCGCCCCGAGCCCGTCGGCACCTTCCGATCATCTCCACGGACGATCACCTCGTCGAACCCCCCGACATGTTCGAGGGACGTCTGCCGCAGCGCTTCGCCGACCGCGCGCCTCGGGTCGTCGACCACGAAGGGGGCGGCCAGGCGTGGCTCTACGACGGCAAGCTCAACCCGCAGATCGGTCTCGCCGCCGTCGCGGGCCGACCGATCGAGGAGTGCTCGTACGAACCGGTGCGCTTTGACGAGATGCGCCGGGCGTCGTGGGACGTGGACGCGCGCGTGCATGACATGGACCTCGACGGCGTGTACGCGTCCGTGTGCTTCCCGTCGGCGATGGCCGGCTTCTGCGGCTACCGGCTCCAACTCGGCGTGAGTGAGCCCGAGCTCGCGCTGGCGGTGACGCGAGCGTGCAACGACTGGCACCTCGATGCGTGGGCCGGCGCGCACCCCGACCGGTTCATCCCGTGCCAGATCCCGTGGTTGCTCGACCCCGAGCTTGCTGCCGACGAAGTGCGCGCGAACGCAGCGCGTGGGTTCAAGGCCATCTCGTTCAGCGAGAACCCCGAGCCCCTCGGACTGCCGTCGATCCACGCCGGCTACTGGGATCCCCTGCTCGCAGCGTGCGAGGAGACCGAGACCGTGGTGTGCCTGCACGTCGGGTCGTCGGGCGCGACCCCGACGACGTCGAGCGACGCGCCTGGCGACTGCATCGGCGTGCTCTTCTTCGGCTTCGCGATGTTCGCGGCGGTCGACTGGCTCTATTCGAAGATCCCCGTGCGGTTCCCCGGCATCAAGCTCTGCCTCTCGGAAGGAGGCGTCGGGTGGGTGGCCGGGCTGCTGGACCGCCTCGACCACGTCGGCCGGTACCAGGCGATCTACGGAACGTGGGAGGGCATCGACCTGACCCCGCGCGAGGTCATGCAACGTAACTTCTGGTTCTGCTCGCTCGAGGACGCCTCGGCGTTCGACGTGATCGACCACATCGGCGTCGAGCACGTCACCGTCGAGACCGACTACCCGCACCTCGACGGCACCTGGCCTGACTCGCAGGAGATCCTCTGGCGCCAGATCGGCCACCTCCCGCGCGACGTCGCCGAGCAGATCGCGTGGCGCAACGCGTCGGCGCTGTTCCGCCACCCGGTGCCGGCCTCGGTCGTCGCCGATCCCGAGAGCTGGTGATCCGTGGCCGCTGACCTCGTCGTCCGGGGTGGCGTCGTCGTCGATGGCACTGGAGCTCCCGGGCGGCGGGCCGACGTCGCCGTCACCGACGGCCGCGTCGTCGCGGTGGGCGACGATCTCGACGGCGCCGACGTGGTCGACGCGACCGGTCGTTTCGTCACGCCCGGCTTCATCGACATCCACACCCACTACGACGCGCAGGTGTTCTGGGATCCCGGGTTCACGTCCTCGTGCTGGCACGGGGTGACCTCGGTCGTCGCCGGGAACTGCGGCTTCTCCCTCGCGCCGACGCGCCCCGAGCACCGCGGCGCGATCGTGCGCACGCTCCAAGCCGTCGAGGACATGTCGGAACGCATGCTCGAAGCCGGGATCGACTGGAGCTTCGAGACCTTCGGCGAGTACCTCGCGCTCGTCGAACGGCGCGGCACGATCCTGAACTACGGCTGCTACATCGGCCACAGTCCGGTGCGGCTCTTCGTGATGGGCGACGACGGCTACGAGCGCGCCGCGAGCCCGGACGAGATCGCGCGGATGCGTGCGGTGGTCGCCGACGGTATGCGCGCCGGCGCGCTCGGCTTCGCGTCGAGCTTCTCGGCCAACCACCGCGGCGACCGCGGACTGCCCGTGCCGTCGCGCCACGGGAGCAAGGACGAGTTCGTCGAGCTGGCGTCGGTCCTCGGCGAGCTCGGGTTCGGTGCGGTGACCTACGCGCCGGGCGAGCCGGTCTCGTGGCGCGACAGCTACGAGCTCCAGCCGCGTATCGGCCGGCCCCTGATGTGGACCCCGATGCTCACCACCTACCCCGAGCCCGACTACCGCTCGATGATGCGAGTGCATGCCGAGGGGCTCGCCGCCGGCGCCGACGTCTCGCCCCAGGTGACGTGCCTGCCGCTCACGATCCAGTTCCGCATGGACAACCCCTACTACTTCCGCACGGTGCCCATCTTCCTCGAGCTGCTGGGCCGCGACGCGTCGGAGTTCGGGCACTTCTTCCGCGACCCGGCCTGGCGGGCCGAAGCGGCGCGTCAAGCGCCCGAGGTCAAGCCGCCCGTGATCTGGGATCGGTTCCTCGTGGCGGAGACGGAGGCGCACCCGGAGCTGATCGGACACGACGTGGCGTCGATCGCGCGTGAGCGGCGCTGCACCGAGATCGACGTGTTGTGCGACCTCTCGCTCGACGACGGGCTCGGCACCCGGTTCCTCGTCACGCTGAGCAACTACGAGGACGGTCCCGTCATCGACCTGATGACCCAACCCGGCGCGGTGTTCGGTCAGTCGGACGCCGGGGCACACGTCGCGCAGCTGTGCGACGCGAACATGCCGACCGAGCTCCTCGCGCATTGGGTGCGCGATCGCGAGGCGATGACGATCGAACGCGCCATCCACAAGCTCACCGCGGAGCCGGCGGACCTCTTCGGCCTCGGTGATCGGGGGCGGCTGGTCCCGGGAGCGGCGGCCGACCTCGTCGTGTTCGACCTCGACACGCTCGACCCCGGACCGCTGCGCCGCGTCCGCGACCTGCCCGGCGACGAGGAACGCCTCGTCGCCGACGGGCCGCGCGGGATCGAACACACCTACGTCAACGGTGTGGCGATCACCCGTCACGGCGAGTCGCTCGTGCCGACCATGGCCGAGCGTCCGGGCCGCCTCCTGCGCGCGAACCAAGGCTCCGCATGAAGGCGGTCGTCTGCTACGAGCCCGGCGACGTGCGCGTCGAGGAGATCGACGACCCGACGCCGGGCGAGTGCGAGGTGAAGGTTCAGGTCGTGGCGGTCGGCGTGTGTCACACCGACCTGAACTTCACGAGCGGGCAGGTGGCGGTGCCGTATCCGATCGTGCTCGGGCACGAGGCGGCGGGGATCGTGGTCGAGACTGGGCCCGGCGTCACTGCGGTCGCGGTCGGCGACCACGTGATCTGCTCGATCATCGGCCCGTGCGAACAGTGCTTCCAGTGCCTGCGCAACGACCACGCGCTCTGCGAACAGGCGCCGTTCTTCACCGGCACCATGCTCGACGGTACGACGCGCCTGTCGAAGGACGGTGCGCCCATCCACACCCTTCACTACCAGGGGTCGTACGCGGAGTTTGCGATCGTGCCCGAGCGGTTCGTCGTCCCGATACGCGACGACGCGCCGCTCGATGTCGTGTGCGGACTCGCGTGCGGCGTCGCGACCGGGCTCGGTGCCGCGATCGTGCGGGCGGAGGTGACACCGGGCTCGAGCGTCGTGGTCGTGGGCTCGGGCGGGGTCGGTCTCTCCACCATGATGGGCGCGCGCTTCCGGGGCGCCGCCACGATCGTCGCCGTCGACCGGATCGGCCGCAAGGTCGAGAAGGCACTCGAGCTCGGCGTCGCGACCCACGGCGTCGACGCGTCAGTGTCCGACCCGGTGGCCGCGGTGCTCGAGCTGACTCAGGGGCGGGGGGCCGACTACGGGTTCGACGCCGTGGGGGTCACCGGCACGTTGGAGCAGGTCGTCGCCGCGACCCGACCGGGCGCGACCTGCGTCGTCATCGGGCGGGCCCTCGGCGCGGTCGCCGTGACCCTCGACACCACCGCACTGCTGCGCCAGCGGATGCTGACGGGCACCTACGGGGGGTCGATCCACCCGCGCCGGCACCTCCCCGAGTTCGTCGACCTGTGCCTGCAGGGGAAGCTCGATCTCGCCGGCATCCTCGACCGCCGCTACCCGCTCGAGGGGGTACCACAGGCGCTCGACGACCTGCACCACGGCCGCATGACGCGCGGCGTGATCGTCGTGAGCGGAACCACGGAGGGTTGACGTGGCCGGATCCATCAGTTTCGACGACATCGAGGGACGCGAGGGATTCTTGGCCACGGGCGCCAAGCCGACCGAGATCGACTGGCTCCCCGACCCGCCACGCCAACCACGACACGTCACGCTGATCTCGGTCGACGATCATCTGGTCGAGCCGCCCGACATGTTCGAGGGTCGCGTGCCGCAGCGCTTCGTCGACGCCGCGCCGCGCGTCATGACGGAAGATGACGAAGGTTCCGTCACCGGGTCGGAGTACTGGCTCTACGACGGGCAGAAGCACTACAAGGTCGGGCTCAACGCGGTCGTGGGCAAGCCATTGCACCAGCGCACGTTCGACCCGGCCCGGTTCGACGAGATGCGGCGTGGCGCCTACGACATCCACGCGCGCGTGCACGACATGGACCTCAACGGCGTGTACGCGTCGATCTGCTTCCCGTCGTCGCTCGCCGGCTTCGCCGGGCAGCGTTACCAGCTGGGGGTGAGCGATCCCGAGCTCGCCCGCGCGGTCGTGCGGGCGGCCAACGACTGGCAGCTCGAGGAGTGGGCGGGCACCTACCCCGGCCGCATCATCCCGCTGCAGCTGCCATGGCTCCTCGACCCCGAGGAGGGTGCGGCGGAGATCCGCGCCAACGCCGGCCGAGGCTTCCACGCGGTGACCTTCCCCGAGCTGCCTGAGCGGCTCGGGTTGCCGTCACTCCACACCGGACACTGGGATCCGTTCCTGGCCGCGTGCGAGGAGACGGGCACCGTGGTGTGCCTCCACGTCGGGTCGTCGTCGTCGGCTCCGGCGACGTCGAGCGGCGCGCCATCGGACACGATCGGAGTGCTGTTCTTCGGGTGGGCGATGTTCGCGGCGGTCGACTGGCTGTACTCGTTGATCCCCGTCCGCTTCCCCGACCTCAAGCTGTGCCTGTCGGAAGGCGGCATCGGCTGGGTCGCAGGCCTCCTCGACCGGCTCGACCACGTCGGCCGGTACCAGGCCATCTTCGGCACCTGGGAGGGGATCGAGCTGACCCCGCGCGAGGTGATGCAGCGCAACTTCTGGTTCTGCACCATCGACGACGTCGCCGGTCTCGAACAGCGCCACCACATCGGCGTCGACCACCTGCTGCTCGAGTCGGACTACCCCCACCAGGACGGCACGTGGCCCGACACGCAGGCGATCGTCTGGTCGCAGATCGGAGCCTTCCCGCGCGACGAGATCGAACGTATCGCGTGGCGCAACGCATCCGAGCTGTTCCAGCATCCGGTGCCCGTGGCCCTGCAGTCCGACCCGGACGCCCCCACCACCGGCCCCTGACCCGAGGACACGCCATGTACGAGCGCGAGCGTCTCTACATCGGTGGCGAATGGGTGAGCCCGGTCGCCGGCGGCCGGATCGACGTCGTGTCGCCGTCGACCGGTGAGGTCATCGGGCACGCGCCGCTCGCGTCGCCCGCCGACGTCGACCGCGCCGTCGTGGCGGCGCGCGTCGCCTTCGAGGACGGCCCCTGGCCCCGCACGAGCCCCGAGCGACGCGCGGAGGTGCTCGCGGCGATGGCGGCCTACCTGGGCGAGCGGGCGCGACCCCTGGCCGAGCTCAACATCGACGAGGCCGGCGTGCCGATCACGTTCGCGCACGCCCGCGAGATGGGCCCGGTGGCCGTGTTCGGCTACTTCGAGCAGCTCACGCGGTCGTTCCCGTTTCGGGAGGTCCGTCAGGGCGCGATGGCGCCCGCGCTCGTCGTCCGCGAGCCGGTCGGCGTGATCGGCGCGGTCGTCCCGTTCAACGGACCCATCATGTCGGCCGCGGCCAAGATCGCGCCCGTGCTCGCGTCCGGGTGTCCCATCGTGTTCAAACCGGCGCCGGAGACGCCGCTCGATGCGTTCGTCCTTGCCGAGGCCGCGGAGGCGGCCGGCGTGCCTCCGGGCGTGGTCAACATCGTGCCGGGGGACGCGGCCGTCGGCGCTGCGCTCGTTGCCCATGATGGGGTGGACCGAGTGGTCTTCACCGGGAGCACCGACGCCGGCCGCGCGATCTCGGCGGCGTGCGCGGGGACGTTCAAGCGCCTCACCCTGGAGCTCGGCGGCAAGGCCGCCGCGGTCCTGCTCGACGACGCACCGATCGAGGGGTCGATCGCGTCGATCCTGCCCATGTCGTTCTTCAACAGCGGCCAGGCGTGCATCGCGCTCACCCGCATCCTCGCCCCGCGTGACCGCTACGACGACGTCGTCGACGCCGCGGTCGAGGCGACGCGAGCGATGACCCTCGGTGATCCTCGTGATCCTGCCACCGTGCTCGGCCCGGTGATCTCCTCGCGCCATCGCGATCGCGTCGAACGGATGATCGCACGGGCGAAGCAGGATGGTGGCGTCGTCGCGACGGGTGGTGGGCGTCCTGCATACCCCCACGCCGGGTGGTACGTGGAGCCGACCGTCTTCCGCGACGTCGACAACGACAGCTACGTCGCCCAGCACGAGGTGTTCGGCCCCGTGCTCGCGATCATCCCGCACGACGGCGACGACGACGCGGTCGCGCTCTCCAACGCGACGCCCTACGGTCTGTCCGGCGCGGTGTTCACCGACGACCTGGACCGCGCGCTCGATGTCGCCGGTCGGATCAGGGTCGGCACCTTCGGCGTCAACGGCTACGCGCTCGACTTCTCGTTGCCCTTCGGCGGGTGCAAGCAGTCGGGCATCGGGCGTGAGTTCGGCGTCGAGGGTCTTGCCGAGAGCACCGAGGTCAAAGCGATCGCGCTGCCACCGAACACGATCGTCGACCTACTCCAGCACTGACCCAGGGCTCCCCGCCTCCAGGAAAGGCCAGCGCCAGCACGGGCGCAACCTGTCACATGTCGGAGGGCGCGCTGTTGGTCGTGTTGCTCTGGCCCATGTTGGGACAGTTCGCCGTGCTGTGGCCCTGTCCGTCGCCACCTCCGCCCGGCGAGGTGGTCGAGGGCGAGGTCGAGCCGGACTGCGCGTAGGCGAAGCCTGCTCCACCGACACCGAGCAGACCGATGACGACACCTGCGGCTGCGAGTCGACCGGCACTGAGTCTCATCGAGGACCTCCTCGTCGAGAGCTGCTGCTGTGCCCCCAGTCTGTCGCATCCGGCGCGCCCGGCGGGCTGTGAGTTTGCTGGGAGCGGACGTTCGGAGATCGTGGTAGCCCGGTCGGGTGGCGATAGCAGGGCACACGACCGTTGTGGTCGACGGGAACAACGTGATGGGCGCCGGCGTCGCGGGTTGGTGGCGCGATCGCCCGGCCGCGGTCCGGAAGCTCGTCGACCGGCTCCGCTGCTATGGGTCGGCGACCGGTGAGACCGTCGAGGTGGTGTTCGACGTGCCCCAGCCCGACCTCCCGGAGGGAGAGCACGACGGCGTCCTGGTGCGCTATGCCACGCGCCGTGGTCGTGATGCCGGTGACGACCGGATCCGGGCGCTGCTCGACGAGGGCTACGGCGACGACGCCGTGGAGGTGATCACGTCGGACCGGGCACTCGCCGCCAGCGCCCGCGAGCGCGGCGCGCGCGTCTGCGGTGCCGGCGCGTTCCTCTCCCGGCTCGCCGACACCGGTTGCTGACCCATCCCGACGGCGCCGATCATGCGCGCTTCCGTCCGTATGCGGTGAATTGCGCGCATCATCAGCGCTCATTCGCCCAGAGAGCGCGTCGGCAGTGGCAGGTGGGCGTCGAGCACGGGCAGGTACGGCGTCGCGTCTCCGTCCGCCGGGATGGCGCGGAGCTCGTCGGCCGTCCGCCGGCTGTTGACCGCCCGCACCGCCTCCCACGGTTCGACGAGGAGCGTCCACCCCGGTTCGGCGTCGTGGCTGACCCACGTGCGGTTGTCGTGGCGCACCGCGATCGCGCCGAGGCCTGCATCGCGCAACGGCCGCGCGAATGCCGCGAGGGTGCGCGGCACGATCGTCTCCACCTCGAGCGCGCGGTGGTCCGGACGGTCGAGCGCGCCGCGCAAGTCGTGCTCGTGCACCGCGAGGTCGGCGAACAGCAGGGCGCCCGGACCGTCCAGCATGGTCGCGATCGCGTCGTCGAGCGTGCGCCACTCGTCGATCATCTCGCCCACAGGTTGACCGCGTCGCTCATTCACGAGCTGCTGGAGCCACGCGCGGATGTCGCCGTCCGGGCGACGGCCTTCGGCGAGCGCGGCGGGCATGCTCACGACGTGCGCGACGAGGTCGGCGGCCGACCACGCCGGACACGCGGGCACCGTCCGGGCCAGGTTGTCGGGCGCGGCGTCGGCGAGCACGTCGCACATGCGGTCACGCGTCCGGACGTACGGATCGAGGAGCTCCGGCATCGGTGGACGAACCTAGACCGCGGCAGGGTGCCACGCTGCTACGCCGGTGGCGGCGCCCGGGGCCGAAAACCGTGTTCTCGGTAGACTGCCGAGGATGACCGACACCCAGGTTGGCGCGCCGCGTCCGCTGCCGGAACCGCTCGACGATTCGCAGACGGGCACGCCGGCGCGTCGGCCCGGTTCGGCGCGTCGGACGTCGTCGATCGACATGGTCTGGCCCGGCGGCTACGGCACGCCACTCCACCTGGTCGGGCGCGCCCGCGACCTCGTGACGACCACGCGCGGCGACGCCGCGGTGGTGGACACAGCCCGGATCGACGTGACCATCGGCGACGACCGTCGCATCGAGGCCATCGAGGTCGTGCCCGAACGCCCCGGCATCGAGGGTCTGGTCGGCACGCAGGGTGGCACCTACCTGCGCACCGCGATCGACCACGTGCTCCCGGGCGAGCGCGAGGCCGGGACGCCACTCCATCTGCTGCTCGACGACGTCGCCGGCACCAGCCTGATCGCCGGGTTCGCCTGGACGCGGCACCGCCCCCTCGAGCTCCGCGCCGAACGGCCGAGCGAGTTCGGCGTCCGTAAGGGTCGCATCATCTGCTCCGGCTTGCGCCCGGGCGGGACGGCGCAGGTCGCGATGCGGGATGCCCGGTTCGACGTGCACGCGATCCGCTCGGCCGGCCGCCTCACCGACGGCCACGATCCGCTCGCGTGGCACGAGTTCCCCGAGCGTCCGACGGTGTGCATGCGGCGCCATCGTCGGGTCGACGTGATCCCCGACGGTGACGAGCTGGTCGTCGACGCGTTCTTCCGCGACAGCTCGTGGGAGCCCGACGGCAGCGAGATCGCGCTGCACGAGTACACGGTGCGGGCGCGCGTCGACGCCGACGCGCTGACCCTGAACGATGTCGCGGCGACGCCGCACGTGTTGCCGTTCCCCGAGTGCCAGTGGGCGCCGGAGCACGTGACCCTGCTCGTCGGCCGTCCGGTGGTCTCGTTCCGCACCGACGTGCAGACGACGCTCACCGAGCTCCAGGCGTGCACACACCTGAACGACATGCTCCGCTGCCTGGCCGAGGTCCCCGGACTGGCGCACGCGATCGACGCCACGGGCTGACCGCTCCGGCCGCGGTCACGGCAGGTCGGGCACCCCGCTGCCGATGGCCTCGGCCGGCGCCGGGGCATCGGTGCCGACCATCTCCGGGGTGTCGGCGAGCTCACGGCGCCCGAGCATGATCGCGATCACCAGGAAGACCGTCATCACGAGAGCGGTGCCGGTGCACACGGCGACGCGGCCCGCTTCCTCGTACAGGAATCCGGCGACCAGGCCGGTGAGGCCCGCCGCCGCCAGGCCGGTGGCACCGAGCAGTCCCTGCGCGGCCGAGAGGTGCTCGGGCGGGCTGCCCAGCGCCGCCGCCACCTGGTTGCTCGGCATGGTGAACGAATCCGCGACTGCGTGCACCAGCGACACCGCCAGCAGCATCCAGAGACTGGGCAGCACCCCGTACGAGAAGGTGCAGATCGTCGCGATCGTGAGACTGACCGACACGACGCGCAGCGGACCGCGCGCCTGCGCCTGCCGGCCTCCGATCGGCGCCAGGAAGATCATCGGCAGGGTGAACAGCGACAGCGTGAGCCCGATGAGCCACGTCTCCGCGCCGTGGTCGCGCAGCAGCACGGCCCAGATCGCCTCGAACATGCCGACGGTGAGGTAGAACGCGACGCACGCCGCGAGCGTGGCCTGGATCGCAGGCCGCACGAGCAGCACGCGCAGCGCGTGCCGCGACCGGGTCCCGCTGACCCCGGCGGTGAGATCCAGGCGGGACGCGAGGAGGAACACGCCGACGAAGACCGCGGCGAGGAACACGAACGGGGCGCGGATGCCGAGCGCCTCGGCGACGACCGCGGCCACGAGCGGTCCCAGCATGAAGCCGGCGACGTCGAACGCGGCCAGCCGTCCGAGGTTGGCGCCGACGGCGTCGGGCTCCCGGGTGATCACGATGCGCCGGATCGCCGGCCCCACCGCCCCACTCCCGAGCCCGAGCAGCAGCCGCGCCAGCAGGAACGCCCAGAACTCCGTCGCGACCGCGCTGCCGATCATCGCGCCCATCGCGAGCACGATGCCGCCGCGCACGAGCAGCGGCGCGTACCCGCGGTCGGCGAGGCGGGCGAGCGCGAGCTGGGTGACGAAGCCGGCGAGGAACCCGGCCGCCACGATGACGCCCAGTTGCGCCTCGGAGAAGCCGTAGCGATCGCGGAGGTCGGCGAGCAGCGTGTAGATCGACCCGTAGCCGAGCGACATGCTCCCCGCGACGACGCAGTAGGGGAGCAGCTTGCCCGAGCCCGTCACCGACGCAGCGTACGGCGATCTCGGCGTCAGCGCTCGAGCTGCGCGCGCGCTTCCTCCATGATCTTCGACCGGGTGTCGCCGCGCGCGGCCGCCAGCGGCAGCAGCTGGTCGAGGAGCACCTCCTGGATCTCCTGGAGGTCGGCCAGTTGCTCCGGGGAGAGGAGGTCGAACAGATGCCGGCGCACGCTCTCGACGTGCATGGGCGCGGCGGCTTCGAGCGCGGCGAAGCCCTCGTCGGTGAGCACGGCCAGCTGGCCGCGCCGGTCGGAGGGGCACGCCTCGCGCCGCACCCAGCCCAGGTCCTCGAGCCGGCTCACGGCGTGCGACAGCCGGCTGCGCGACGACTGGGTCGCGTCGGCCAGCTCGCTCATGCGGCGCCGCCGGCCCGGCGTCTCCGAGAGCATCACCAAAATCTCGTAGTGGCCGAAGGAGAGACCCGAATCGCGCTGGAGGTCGCGCTCCATCTCCTCCCAGAGCAGGCGGGTGCTCATGATCCACCCCAGCCAGATCCGGCGTTCCTCGGCGTCGAGCCAGCGCACCCCGTCCCCCATGGGCCCCGAACTCTACCCATTCGGGAATAGTTGACGGTTCAATCAGTGAGTGATAGTGTACTCAACAGTTGAACTCACAAGTAATCCATCGAGCACCCCCGAGGAGCACGCCATGACCGCAGTCCAGTCCGCCCCCGCCATCACCGGGTACGTCCCGGGTACCTGGACCATCGACCCCACCCACTCGGAGATCGGGTTCAGCATCCGCCACCTCATGGTGAGCAAGGTGAAGGGCGCGTTCCGTGAGTTCTCCGGCACCTTCGTGACCGCGGAGAACCCCTTCGACTCGAGCGTCGAGGCCACCGTGGTCCTGTCGTCGGTCGACACCGGCAACGCCGACCGCGACGCGCACCTCCGCTCGGCCGACTTCTTCGACACCGACCAGCACACGCTGCTGACCTACCAGTCGACCGGGATCCGGTACGACGACGAGGAGGGCTTCGTCGTCGACGGCGAGCTCACCCTTCGAGGGGTGACCAAGCAGGTGCCGCTCCAGCTCGAGATCCACGGGTTCCAGCAGGCCACGCCCTTCGGCGACACCCGCACCGGCTTCACCGCCACCGGGGAGATCGACCGGCGTGACTTCGGCGTCTCGTTCAACATGGCGCTCGAGGGCGGCGGTGTCGGCCTCGGCAACAAGGTGCAGATCACACTGGAGATCGAGGCGGTCCTCCAGCCCGAGCCGCAGGCCTAAGCAGTTCTCGTGGCCACGCCTTGGTAGAGGTAGCCCCACGGGAGCATGAACCTCGGGCCGGGCATCTGGTCGTTGT
Source organism: uncultured Actinomycetes bacterium (assembly GCA_963819475.1). Lineage (GTDB taxonomy): Bacteria > Actinomycetota > Acidimicrobiia > IMCC26256 > DASPTH01 > DASUAS01. Next base: position 1,220,543 of record CAWFWE010000002.1, on the reverse strand, counting down.
CGAGCTCTGCGATTTCGAAGCCTGCCTCCCGGATCAGCGCGTCGATCGGGCGGTCGAGGTGGCAGCCTCCGGCGAGGCGTTGCTGGATGCCGTTGAAGCGATGTTGCTTCCGCGCCACGTCGGGCTCCGGGCACAGGCCGTGCTCGAGGAACCGAAAGGTGCCGCCGGGTCGCAGGACCCGGCGGACCTCGCTCAGCGCGCGGGTGACGTCGGGGATCGTGCACAGCGTGAAGGTGCTCAACGCGGCGTCGACCGATGCGTCCCCGAGGGGGAGCGAGGCGCCGTCGAGGCCGACGAATTCGACCGTCACCGATGAGGCGGCGACGCGCTCGGCGGAGAGCTTGCGGGCGACCTCCGACGGGTCGACCGCGTAGACCGTCGTGACGTCGTGTGGGTACAGAGGGACGTTGAGCCCGGAGCCGAACCCGATCTCGACGACCTCGCCGTGGAGACCGTCGACGGCCCGGCGCCGGAGCTTCGTGACAGCTCCCGTACCGAGCATCTTGTCGGTGAGCCGCGGGACGACCTGGTCGGTCCAGAACGGCATACCCGGAGCCTACGACGCGCGGTCAGTCCACGCGCGTGAACAGCGCCTCCAGGCGGTCGGCGGCGGCGTCGGCCCACTGGTGGAGCGTCGCCGCTCGGGTTCCACCGATCGGGTGGTCGAGGACGAGGGTGCGGGCGTCGGGCAGCCCGAAGTTGGCGGCCATCGTCGATGCGATCGGCGCGAACTGTGTCGTGGTCACGACGACGCACGGCCGCCCGGCCTTCTCGAGCTCGATGGTGTCGTAGACGCTGTACGCGGTGCAGCTCCCGCAATCCGCCGAACCCGTGATCACGACGTCGGCCTGCGCGAGCACACGCTCGAAGATGTCGGGCGCACACGGGATGGCGGCGTTCGCGGAGCGTCCCTGCGGGCCCTTCTTCGTCACCAGCGACACGCGCGCGCCGGTGCGCTGAGCCAGGGTCTCCGCGGCGCGCGTCATCACCAGGGCCGCGTTCGGTTTCCCGTTGTCGAGCACCGCGATGCGCAGCCCCGCGAGCGACGCGGGGGACGGCGCCAGGTGCACGATCTCGGGCCCGGGCTCGCTGTCGGGGAGGTAGATGGTGACGGTCACGGCTGTCTCTCCTTCGTCATCCGGTGACGGGCAGCGTGACGCTGCGGGTCATGCCCCACGAGGGCACCAGCAGCGTGTGCTTGCCGGGGCCGCCAGCGACCAGCACCCGGATGTTGCCCGGTTCGCCGGTCATCGGCAACAGATGGTCGTCGGGTGCGGTCTTCATCCACTGGGTCCACGCCAGCTCCTCGAAGTGCCGGCGGAACACGGCTGCGGGCATGCGGGCGCGGTCGTACAGGTACGACGACACGTCGTCGCGCGAGAGGCCGCCGGACGCGAGGCTGTACGCGTGCTCGGGGCCGAGGATCACGAAGAACTCGCCCTGGCTGATCGGCGCGTTGTTCATGCCCAGTGACGTCATCGCCGACGCGATCTTGTCGAGGATGAGCTGCGGGTCGCCGTCCTTCTCCATGTCGTGCACGTTGTGCGGGCCCTCGCCGCAGTGCACGGTGACGGCGCTGGGTGCGTCGACGCCGCGACTCACCGCGTAGCCCTCCCACGGCGAGGCCTCGAGGTTCTCCGCCGCGCAGAACGTGTACTTCGCCGGCTGCCCGTGGGTCGCGGCGTCGCCCGAGCCGGGCGCGCGCCCGCGACGTGCAGCAGCACGAGACGCACCGCGCGCCCCACGGTGGCGTTGGCGCGGTTCCCGGGCCCGAACGCGCCCACGCCGGCATGGAAGCCGGCGGACCGCGCGATCTCGCCGTGCACCAGCACGAGCGGTGCGACCGGGTGCGTGGTCGCATTGACCCCGCGCAGGTTCGTCTCCGGCGCGGCGAGCGCCCGGATCGCGGTGAGCACGACCGGGAACGTCGCCGGTGTGCACCCCGCCAGCACCGCGTTGATGGCCACGACGCGGCGGGTCACGATCCCGGCGCGGGGGAGCAGGGTCGTGAGCACCTCGTCGGGATCGCCGGAGGCGGTGGCGAGCATGGCATCGACGCGCTCGGCGGTGGGCGGGACCATCGGCAGGCCGTCGCCCAGGCCGCGGGCCTCGAAGAGGTCGAGCAGCGCCTCGGACGAGTCGGCCGGGAGCTCGGCGGTGGCCGGCTGGTAGGTCGTCATGCGCACCCCACACGCTCGACTGATGACCTTCGTGATTTGCCTGATGGTATCAGGGCAGTTCGCTTGCCGCGTCGGCAAACGTCGGCTCAAGGGGTACGGTCAATCGCCCGAAAATTGTGCCGGGTCCGATTCCGACAGGGAGCACACGTGGAGCAATCCTTCGACGTCACCACGCTCGACGACGCGGCCGACGCCGACGCCGCCGCCCACGCGATCGAGGCCGCGGCCGGCGAGCGTGGCGACAGCACCTCGGTGATGCTCGCGGCGGAGAGCCTGGCCGAGTCGGCGTGCCCCCAGCCCCGCTATCAGCAGCTCGTCGAGGCCGAGGTGGTGGAGGCCATGCCCGGCATGTTCATGATGACGAGCCGAGCGGCGGTGGAGGCGACGTTCAAGAACAGCGGCGTGTTCTCGTCGGAGGGCTTCCTCGAGCTCGGCAACGTGCGGCCGCTCATCCCCCTGAGCGTCGACCCGCCCCGCCACCTGAAGTACCGGAAGATCCTCGACCCGATCTTCGCCCCGAAGCAGATGGACGCGATCGAGGACGACGTCACCGATCGCGTCAACCACTTCATCGACCAGTTCGTCGACCGCGGCGAGTGCCACTTCACCAACGAGTTCGCGGAGCAGTTCCCGTCGTCGGTGTTCCTCGGCCTCATGGGGCTGCCGTGGGAGGAGCTCGACACGTTCCTCCGCCTGAAGGACGGCATCCTCCGGCCCGGCTCGATCGACATGGACCCCGAGGAGCGGCTCCAGATCCAGCGCGACATCGGCCAGGAGCTCTACGCCTACTTCGACAAGATCCTCGACGTGCGGCTCGACGACCCGCGCGACGACATCCTCACCCGGTTCAACAACGCGGAGATCGACGGCGAGCGCCTCACCCGCGACGAGATCCTCGACATCTGCTACCTGTTCTTCATCGCCGGCCTCGACACCGTGACCGACTCCCTGTCGTGCTTCTTCGCGTTCCTCGGCGAGCACCCCGACCACCGCCGCCAGCTCGTCGAGCGCCCCGAGCTCATCCCGGGCGCGGTCGAGGAGCTGCTGCGCTGGGAGACGCCGGTGCCGAACGTCCCCCGCATGGCGAAGGCGGAGTGCCCGGTCGCCGGTCACACCATCCCCGAGGGTGGGTTCGTCCTCGTCAACGTGGGGGCGGCGAACGTCGATCCCGCCGAGTACCCCGACGCGATGGAGGTGCGCTTCGACCGTGAGGTCAACCGCCACCTCGCGTTCGGTGGCGGCGTGCACCGGTGCCTCGGCTCGCACCTCGCCCGCCGCGAGCTGCGGGTCACGTTGCGCGAGTGGCACCGCCGCATCCCCGACTACGGCATCAAGCCCGGCATCGAGCTGCACTACGCGCCCGGGCTGCGCCTGGTCGAGAACCTCGAGCTGGTCTGGCCCGCGCGCTGACCTATCTTTCTCTTTCCTACTGGTTCTGCTGCGCGAGGAGCTCCGGGTCGAAGTCGAGCTCCAGGCGGCCCGTGGTGATGGCCGAGACGGTACCGCCGTCGGTGTTGAGGTTCTCGCCCGAGATGTAGGACGCGGCATCGCTGTTGAGGAAGATCATCGGCCAGCCCTGCTCGGCGGGCGTCGAACGCCGGCCGAGACCCTGCGCGAACAAGTCGATGATCTGCCCACCGCCGGCGAGGTCCTCGAACGCCGGCATCATCGGCGTGTCGGTGGGGCCGGGGCTGATGCAATTGAGGCGGATGCCCTGCGCGTTGAGGTCCATCGCCGCCTTCATCGTCCAGATGATCAGCGCTTCCTTCGACTGCGAGTACGCGCCCAGGATCTCCTCCGGGTGCCCTTCGATCCAGGCCTTCGCCTCCGCGAAGTCCGCGGTGTCGACCAGCGGCATCCACTTCTCCAGGGTCAGGAGGTAGCCGCTGCCGGCGGTCGACGAGATGCTGCAGACGGCGCCGCCGTCCGTCATGTGCGGCACCACGAGGGACGTGAGGTGCCGGGGCGCGGCGAAGTTGACCAGCATCGTGTCGACGTCGGGGAAGGGCGCCCCGGGCAGCCCGGCGGCGTTGAACAGGGCGTCGATGCGCCCACCGATGTTCTCCACTGCCGCCGCGACGGCGTCGGGGTCGCGGAGGTCGACGATCTGGTGGCTCGCCACGTCGATCGGCGGGTCCTTGAGGTCGAGGACGTGGATCTCGGCACCGAGCTCGGCGAGTCCCTCGACCGCGGCCGCGCCCATCCCGGCGCCGCCACCGCCACTCACGATCACCCGCTTGCCTTCGTAGCTGAACGGCAGTGCCATCACGTCCCCCTCTGAGCGCTCCGAATGCGGGCACCTTATCGCCGCGCCGAACGTCGCCCCAGCGGAGACCGAGGGTTGGGTCGTGCCAGAATCACGCCGATGAAGAGTCCGGCATGACCACGTTCCCGAACATCGCTGACTACGCGTTCCTCTCCGACTGCGAGGTGAGCGCGCTCGTGGCTCCCGAGGGGTCGGTCGAGTGGTTGTGCCTCCCACGGCCCGACTCGCCGAGCATCTTCGGCGCGTTGCTCGACCGCTCCGCCGGGTTCTTCCGCTTCGGTCCGTCCGGCATCGACATCCCCAACCAGCGGCGCTACGTCCCCGGCACCAACGTGCTCGAGACCACGTGGCACACACCCACCGGGTGGCTCATCGTGTGGGACCTGCTCGTGGTCGGCCCCGCGCCCACCGACGAGCGCCGGGACCGCTACCGCCGGGTGCCTGGAGACACCATGGCGCAGGGCACGCTGCTCCGCATCGCCACCTGCTGCAGCGGCCGGGTCGAGGTGCAGGCCAACTGCATCCCGCAGTTCGACTACGGCGTCAACAGCGGTGAATGGTCCTACGACGACGGCGGCTACGAACGGGTCACCGTGCGCTGCGGGGACCTCGCGCTCGACCTGACCGGGAGCCTGCGCCTCGGCATCCTCGGACCCCGCACCTACGGGCGCACGACGCTCGAGCAGGGCGAGACCGCGTGGCTGGCGCTGTCGTGGGAGGGCGAAAGCCCGACGTCCGAGGACGAGGCGATGGCGCAGCTCGCCGGCACCGAGAAGTACTGGCGCGACTGGCTCGCGCTGGCGACGATCGCCGACCACTCGTACCGGCCGTACATCGAGCGCAGCGCGTTGGCGCTCAAGGCGCTCAGCTACGCACCCACCGGCGCGATCATGGCCGCCGGCACCACGTCGCTGCCCGAGTCACCCGGCGGCGAGCGGAACTGGGACTACCGGTACACGTGGATCCGCGATACCGCGTTCATGCTCCGGGCGCTGCACGACCTCGGCTTCGAGTGGGAGGCCTTCGAGTATTTCGCCTTCCTGGTCGAGACGCTGACCGAGAACTCGACCCAGGGTTCCTGGAACCTGCAGATCATGTACGGGATCGGCGGCGAGACCGACCTCACCGAGCACACCCTCGACCACCTCTCCGGCTACCGGAGCTCGCGCCCGGTACGCATCGGCAACGGCGCCTACGACCAGCACCAGCACGACGTGTGGGGGATGCTGCTCGACGCGGTCGCGTCGCACGAGCGGCGGGGCGGGCAGATCCAGGCCGCCGTGTGGGAGGGCATCTGCTACTTCGTCGACCAGGCGATCGAGCGGTTCTCGGAGCCCGACCAGGGCATCTGGGAGATGCGCGGTGCCCCGCAGCACTTCGTCGCCTCGAAGGTGATGTGCTGGGTCGCGGTCGACCGCGGGCTGCGGCTGGCGCGTGTCCGCGACGACGACGAGCACATCGAGCGCTGGCAGAAGGGTGCCGACGAGATGCGCGCCGAGATCCTCGAGCGCGGCACCGACGACCGCGGTGTCTTCGTGCAGCACTACGACACCAAGGACCTCGACGCCTCGAACCTGCTCATCCCGATCATGGGGTTCCTCCCGGCCGACGACGAGCGCGTCCGCGCCACCGTGCTGGCGATCGCCGACGAGCTGACCAAGGACGGCCTCGTCCTCCGCTACCGCGTCGACACCACCGACGACGGGCTCAGCGGGGAGGAGGGCACGTTCACCATCTGCTCGTTCTGGTTGGTGTCGGCGCTCACCATCATCGGTGAGGTCGACCGCGCCCGTGCGCTGTTCGAGAAGCTCCTGTCGTTCGCGGGACCGCTGCACCTCTACGCCGAGGAGATCGACGTGAGCACCGGCCAGCACCTCGGGAACTTCCCGCAGGCGTTCACGCACCTCGCGCTCATCGACGCCGGGCGCCGCCTGATCGCGGTCGAGACGGCCCAACCGTGACCCACCGCGTCGTGGTGGTCGGTGGTGGCTTCGGTGGGCTGCCCGCCTGCCGCTACCTGGCCGAGCTGCCGGTCGAGGTCACGCTCGTCGACCGCCGCAACCACCACCTCTTCCAGCCGCTGCTGTACCAGGTGGCCACGGGCATCCTCTCGCCGGGGCAGATCGCGCCGCCGTTGCGCCACGTGCTGCGCAAGCACAAGAACGTGAAGGTGGAGCTGGCCGAGGTCGACGGCTTCGACCTCGACCGCAAGGTCGTGATCGCCAAGCAACTGACCTGGCACCCGATGGAGATCCCGTACGACAGCCTGATCGTCGCGGCCGGCGCCACCCAGTCGTACTTCGGGCACGACGAGTTCGCGCTCTTCGCGCCCGGCATGAAGACGATCGACGACGCGCTCGAGCTGCGCCGGCGGATCTTCGGCGCGTTCGAGATCGCCGAGATCTCGACCGATGCCCAGGAGCAGCGCGACTGGCTGACCGTCGTCGTCGTCGGCGCCGGCCCGACCGGCGTCGAGATCGCGGGCCAGGTGCGTGAGCTCGCGTCGCGTGCGCTGCGCCGCGACTTCCGCACCTTCGATCCGCGGTCCGTGCGCGTCCTCATCGTCGACGGCGGCAAGGAGCCCCTGGCCACGTTCGGGCACAACCTGTCGCGGGCGGCGGCGCGCGAGCTGCACGGTCTCGGTGTCGAGCTGCAGATGGGCGCGCGCGTCACCGGCGTCGACGCGATGGGCGTCGACGTGACGTTCGAGGACGGCTCAACCGATCGCATCGCGGCCCGCACCGTGATCTGGGCCGCCGGCGTGCAGGCATCGCCGCTGGCCGGGAAGCTCGCCGCGGCGTGCGGTGCGCAGGTCGACCGGGCCGGGCGCATCGAGGTGCTGCCCGATCTGACCCTCCCCGGGCACCCGGAGGTGTTCGCGGTCGGCGACATGACCAGCCTCGACGGGCTGCCGGGCGTGGCCGAGGTCGCGATGCAGGGGAGCCTCCACGCCGCCCACACCATCGGCCGTCGCCTGCGCGGCCTCGAGGAGGCCAACCCGTTCCGGTACCGCGACCTGGGGAGCGTGGCCACCATCGGCCGGTTCCGGGCCATCTTCAGCTGGCGCGGGATCCGGATGAGTGGCTTCCCGGCCTGGGTCGTGTGGGCGTTCGTGCACCTCGCCTTCCTCAACGGGTTCGCCAGCCGTCTCACCACCCTGATGCGCTGGATCCGGTGGATGGTGGGCACCAACCGGGTCGAGCGCACGTTCAGCGTCGGGCACACCGGCGGTGACCTCAGCGCGCCCGAGGCGGTGCGGGAACTGATCATGCCGACGCCGTTCCCCCAGGTCGGCGCGACACGGCAACCACCCGACGACCCGTCCTGAGCCGGCGCGGTGCAGGTCTTCACCACCAGCCCGCTCGAGGATCCCCGCGACGTTCGGACCGTCTACCCGCGGCTCGAGGAGATCGGGTACGACGGCGTCTTCAGCTTCGAGGCCAAGCACGATCCGTTCGTCGCGCTCGCGGTTGCCGCCGAGCACACCCACCGGGTGCGGTTGGGCACCGCGATCGCGATCGCGTTCGCGCGCAACCCGATGACGCTCGCGTACCTCGGCAACGACCTGCAGCTGGTCACCGGTGGTCGCTTCCTGCTCGGGCTGGGCTCGCAGGTGCGACCGCACGTGGTGAACCGGTTCAGCGCGCCCTGGTCGGAGCCGGCGCGCCGGATGAGTGAGATCGTGCGGGCGCTCGACGCGATCTGGACGTCGTGGGAGACGGGGGAGCCGCTCGCGTTCACCGGCGACTTCTACCGGCACACCTTGATGATCCCGGCGTTCGACCCGGGACCCAACCCGTTCGGCCGACCCCCGGTGTACGTCGGCGGCTTCGGGCCCCGCATGGTCGAGGTCGCAGGTGAGGCGGCCGACGGGCTCATCACCCACCCGTTCACCACGCGTCAGTCCTTGGAGGAGATCACGCTGCCCGCGCTGGCGCGGGGAATCGCCACGTCCGGCCGTTCGCGGCGCGACGTGCAGGTCGTGTGCGCCACCCTCGTCGTGACGGCCGAGCGCGACGACGAGCTCGAGCGGCTCAAGGACGTCGCCCGGCGCCAGCTCGCCTTCTACGGATCGACGCCCGCGTACGCGCCCACGCTCGAGTGCCACGGGTGGGGGGCGCTGCACCCGGAGCTGAACCGGCTGTCGAAGGAAGGCCGGTGGGACGACATGGCCGCGCTGATCGACGACACCGTGCTCGAGACCATCGCGGTGGTGGGGCCACCGGCGACGATCGCGGGCGCGCTGCGGGCGCGGCTCGACGGCATCGCCGACGCGGTCAGCCTCACCAACAACCGCGCCCCCGACCCCGACCACTGGGCCGGCGTGGTGGCGGAGCTCACGTCGTCGGGGTGAGCCAGGCTTCGAGCGCGCGCGGGCCGTGTGCCCATGCCACCGGCACCTCGTCGTACGTGCCCGGGTGCTCGGGACGGATCGTCGCCACCCGGTCGAGCATCACGCTCAACGCCACCCGCGCCTCGAGCCGGGCGAGGCTCGCGCCCGGGCAGACGTGCGGACCACCGCCGAACGCGACGTGCGCACGCGGGTCGGGCCGATCGAGTCGGAACGCGTGCGGGTCGTCGAACACCGACTCGTCGCGGTTCGCCGACAGGAGGCCGAACGCGACCTTGTCGCCGGGGCTGAGCTGCTCACCGTGCAGCTCCCGTTGCTCCATGCAGTTGCGGAGCAGGAAGCGGATCGGCGGGTCGTGGCGCAACGACTCCTCGACGGCGACCGGGACCAGCTCCGGATCGGCGCGCAGCCGCTCGTAGAGGTCGGCGTCGTGGGCGACGGTCCACAGCAGGTTGCCGATGAGGTGACGGGTGGTCTCGTTCCCCGAGATGAAGAGGAACACGAGCTGGGTGCGCGCCTCGACGTCGGTGAGCCGGCGGCCGTCGACCTCGCTCTGCAGCAACCGGGTGATGAAGTCGTCGTGCGGGTCGTCACGCCGAGCGGCGATCAACGCGTCGACGTAGTCGGCGAACTCGGGGTGTGCCCCGGGCAGGCCGACGCCGCGTGCGTTGCGGTTCGTCGCCGGCCAGGTGCCCTGCACGACCTCGTCGGACCACGCGGCCCAGCGCGCGAAGTCAGCGGGCGGCGCGCCGAGGAGGTGGGCGATGACGTTGTTGGGCACCGGCATCACGAACTCGTGCACGAGCTCGACCGGGCCCGGGCGCGCGAGGAGGTCGTCGAGCAGGCCGTGGCACAGCTGCTCGCAGAACGGCTCGATGTTGACCAGCCGGTGCACCGCGATGGCGGAGTTGATGATCTTGCGCACCTGGCCGTGACGAGGCTCGGGGATCTCGTTGATGAGCTGCTCCTCGTCGGGCACGACGATGCCCGGTTCGCGGAAGCTCGCCTCGAAGAGGTGCACGTTCTGCGTGGCCGCGAGCACGTCCGCGTGGCGGGCCAGGTACCACGGGCCCGCGGGGGTGCGCGTCACCGGGCACCCGGCGCGGAGCTCCTCGAGCCCGGGCGAGTCGCCGGGCGCGCTCAGTGGATCGAACGTCGTCATGCTCGCATCCTTGCACCATTCCGGGGCGCGTCCCTCGTCACCGTGGGAGACTCGCGCGATGACCACACCGCTGCAGGGTCTGCGCACCGTCATCCACCCCGTCGCCGACCTGGTGGGGGCCAAGATGTGGTTCACCGACCTGCTCGGGTACGGCCCGTACTTCGACGAGCCGTTCTACGTGGGGTTCGAGGTGGCGGGCTACGAGCTCGGTCTCCTGCCCGACGCCGACGCGTCCGACGGCGCGCTCGTCTACTGGGGCGTGCCCGACGTCGCCGCGGCCGTCGCCGACGCGGTGGCGCTCGGCGCGACCGTGCACACCGCCGCCTCCGAGGTCGGGGACGGGATCGTCACCGCGACCGTCACCACCCCACAGGGCTCGATCGTGGGCTTCATCTACAACCCGCACTTCGGCGGGAGCTGACGCTACGGGCGTGACGCGGGCGCAACCAGCTCGATGGAGATGCCGTCGGGGTCGCGGAGCTGCAGCGACGGCTTGCCGAGCTCGAGGATCACTCCGGGATGCTCGATGCCCACCTCGGTGAGGTGGTCGGCCCAGAGGCGGAGCGTGTCGCCGTCGGGCACCGCGAACGCGAGGTGGTCGAGCGGCTCGGCCGGCGCGTCGCCCGGCCACGGTCGCGCGCGACGGCTGAGCACGACGACCACGTGACTGGGCCGGTGCTGCAGCGCGACGTACGAGCCGTCGTCGGCGGCACTGAACTGCTCGAGCCCGAGCACCGTGGTGTACCAGTCGGCGCTGGCGGCGACGTCGCTGACCTGCAGCTGGAGGTGGGAGACGCCGAGCAGTGGTGTGTCCATGAGTGGGATCATCGTAGCCATGGACGAGTTGCGCGTACGCCCCCCGAACATCCGTCAGAACACTGACGTATGCGCACCTCAACTGACGGATGCTCAGGCGACCCCCGAGCGAACCGGTCGCGCCGCCCGGTAGAGTCCTCCGCCCATGAGCAACGGTGTCCAGATCTCCGGCTTCGGCATCAACGTGGACGACCTCGACCGCTCGGCCGAGTTCTACACCGTTGCGCTCGGCCTGCAGGAAAAGGCCAAGTACGACCTCGGTGAGATGCACGAGGTGCTGGTCGGCGGTGAGCACGACACCAGCGCGATCCTGCTCGTGAAGCACTCGAAGCGCACCGAGAAGCCCGAGCCGGGCAGCGGCTTCGAGAAGATCACGCTGGTCACCGACGACGTCAGCGGCGCCTACGAGCGCGCGCTCGCGCAGGGTGGTTCGTCGGTGTCGGAGCCGCGGACGGTCGAGCAGATGGGCATCAGGATGGCGCTGGTGCGCGATCCCGACGGCTACCTGATCGAGCTGATCGAGCCGCTCGGCTGATCCGCGGGCTACCCGGTGACGCGCCCGCTGTAGGCGCGCATGTACTCCTGCACTTCTGTCGACCGGCCGGCGATGTCCTGGTTGCGGTTCTCCAGCGCGATGCACGCCGCCATGTTCGGCGTGTCGAGGTTCGCCCACATGACCTCCTTGGTCATGCGGAGGCCGACGCCGGTGTAGGCGGCGATGCCGTCGGCCACCCCGAGGACGGCGTCGAGGAAGCCGTCGTCGTCGAACACCTGCGACACGATCCCGAGCCGCTCGGCCGCGTCGGCGTCGACCGTGCGCCCGGTGACGATGAGGTCGAACGCCCGCGACGCGCCGATGAGGCGGGGGAGCAGGTACGTGACGCCGATGTCGGTACCGGTGAGCCCGGTCTTGATGAAGGCCGAGCAGAACGTCGCCGAGCGGGCGGCGACGCGCAGGTCGCACGCCAGCGACAACGACAAGCCGCCGCCGTACGCAGGCCCGTTCACCGCCGCCAACACGATCTGGGGCGTCCCCCGGATGTGCTGGGTCAGGTTGGCCATGAACGACTGACCGGTCGTGCCCGCGGGGAAGTGCCTGTGCTCGCCGGCCGCGGGCGGGGTGCCGAAATCCTTCAGGTCGAGCCCGGCGCAGAACCCGCGGCCCGCGCCGGTGAGCACCGCCACCTTGCAGCGCTCGTCGGCGGCGACGGTGTCGAGCGCGTCGTGCAGGTCACCGACCAGCTCGAACGTGATCGCGTTGAGGCGGTCCGGGCGGTCGAGACGGATGATGCGCACCGCCTCGCTCGGTTGGTCGAGGGTGACGGTGGCCACGGCGCGGTCAGGAGGGCGCGGTCAGGAGATGGCGGCGAAGTCGACCTGGCCGGTCGTGAGCGCGGCGCTGAACCCCGCGTCGACGAGCAGGTTCACACCGTTGACGTAGGCGGCCGCCTCGCTGCCCAGGAACGCGAGCACGAGGCCCACCTCGCGCGGTGTGACCGGGCGACCGGCACCCTGCTCGATGTTCCAGTCGATGAGCTTGTCGGTCATCGTCTCGCGGAAGTCCTTGAGCAGCGGCGTGTCGATCGGCGACGGGCACACGCTGTTGGTGCGGACGCCACGCTGCAGCGTCGGACGCGACGCGCGCATCGTGTACACCTGCACGAGCTCCTTCGAGAAGAAGTAGTACGGCGCACCGATCTCGTGGCTGTCGAGCCAGTCGAGGGTCTGGTTCCAATCTCCGCCGAGGTCGAGGACCTCGTTGATCATCTCGATCCGCTGCGGCCACTGGCCACCCGCGGTCGACGCGGTGTTGACGATCGCGCCACCTTCGGGGATGCGGTCGAGGAGGCCCTCGGAGAGCGAGCGCAACGCGAGGTAGTTCACCGAGATCACCGTCTTGGGCGGCGAGGTGTCGGCGACACCGGCATTGTTGAACAGGGCATGGACGGGTCCCTCGATGGCGGCGATGGCAGCGTCGACCGCGGCCTTGTCCGACAGGTTGGTCTCGAGGAACGTCGAGTGCGGGCCGGTCGGCGCCTTGATGTCGAGCACGGTCACGTGCTCGACGCCCTGCTCGTCCAGGACCTCGAGCAGGCCGGCGCCGACGCCGGTCGCGGCCCCGGTGACGACGACGCGCTTGTTCTCGTAGCTGAAGGGGTTGCTCATGGGGTCCCTCGTGTCTCGGGGCACTAGGCCGTGGCGCCGGCTTCGCGGCGGAAGCGGCTGGTGCGGTGCTCGGGATCCTTGTCGAGCTTGGGAATGACGTGCTCGCCGATGAGCCGGATGGTCTCGAGCGCTTCCTCCTGGGTGGCCATCCCTTGGCCGAAGCACAGCTGGTCGGCGCCCGCGTCGGCCCACTCCTGGCAGGCCTTCAGCGCGTCGTCGGGGTCGCCCACGACCATGCCCGTCGTCCCAAGCTGGGCCCGGATCTCCTCGACGGTCGGGTCGGGGATGAGCTCGGGCCACGCCGGCGCCCAGTCGGGGCGCGGGAAGGTGTCGTGGTAGCGGAACACGTTGCTCTGCAGGTACGACAGCCGGCCGTTCGCCATCGACTGGACCGCCTGCTCGCGGTCCTCGGCGACGAACGCCGCCGCGGTGACCATGACGTTGTCGTTCACGAACGCGCCGATCGGCTCCGCGTTGACCACGTCCTGCTTGTAGGCGTCGAGGACCGGCTTGAGCTCGTCGATGCTGCCGACCGAGAACCCGAGCACGCCGAGGCCGTATCGGGCGGCCATCGCGTAGCTCGACGTGTTGCCGGCGGCGTACCACATCGCGGGATGAGGCTTCACCCAGGGCTTGGGCAGGATCTTGCGGGGCGGGAGCGACCAGTACTTGCCCTGGTAGCCCTCGTACTCGTCCTGCATCCACATCTTCGGGAACTCGCGGATCACGTCTTCCCAGATGTCGCGGGTGCCCGACAGGTCCTTCATGTCGGGAAGGAAGCCGAGGATCTCGTGGCTGCCGGCGCCACGGCCGGTGCCGAATTCGAAGCGCCCTTCGGAGAGGTGGTCGAGCATCGCGACCTTCTCCGCCACCTTGGCCGGATGGTTCACCTGCGGTAGCGGGTTGAAGATGCCCGACCCGAGGTGGATGCGCCTGGTGCTGTGCGCGAGGTAGCCGAGGAACACGTCGTTGGCCGAGAGGTGGGAGTACTCGTCGAGGAAGTGGTGCTCGACCACCCACACGTACTTGAAGCCCGCCTCGTCGGCCGCCTTCACGAGCTCGAGCTCGTTCATCAGCGAGTGGTGCTCGGCGTCGGGATCGTTGTCGCGGCGGAACTGCGGCGTGTATCCCTGCACGAAGATCCCGAACTCCATCACGTCCCCCAAGAGGTGCGGCCACTGGAATCTGACACCTTGTCAGATGGGACCGCGGGCGTCCATCCGGGCCGCAACTCGACCACCGTCGAGGGACGTCAGTGGTTCGAGGGCGTGGCGTCGACGGTGTCGAACAGCAGGGTCACGAACTCGGCGTCGGCGATCGCGAGCCCGGTGAACTCGAACCCGATGCCGACCCAGGTGTCGGGCATGTGCGTGAGGTTGCGGATCTCGCCCCGGACCCCGATCCGGGTGCCGTTCCCGGCGTCGAGCCGGACCTCGATGACGCAGCCCGGTGACGCCGACTCCGCGATCCCGGGCGTCTGGATCGCCGCGCCGGTCGTGGAGATGTCGATGAACCGGCAGACGTGCCAGGTCGTCTCGCCTTCGAGCTGGTACCAGCCGGTCCAGTCGACCTTGCGGCGGGGGGAGCGGCGTCGTTCCGGCGCGGCCATGGCGTTGTACCTCCGGCCAGTCATGCCGCCCGTCGTGACTCTCGGTGTTCTCTTGGTGACGCTCCGCGAGTGTACCGGATCGGGGTCCCGAGGCGGGGGACCGGCAGGCGCCGGGATCCGGCAATCCCGCAGTAATTGCCCTGATCACCGCACACCGCTCGATTTCCCGCATCCCGGCACGGGCCGGGTCCTCGCGCCTCTACGATCAGCACGTGCCGCCCGACGCCTCGGCGACCCGCCGACGACTCCTCGACGCCGCCGCCCACGAGTTCGCCGAGCACGGCGTGTGGAACGCGTCGCTCATCGAGGTGACGCGGCGCGCCGGCCAGCGGAACCGGGCGGCCCTGCGCTACCACTTCGGGTCCCGGGAAGCGGTGCTGTGCGCGGTGCTGGAGCGCCACGTGGAGTTCCTCTCCCATCGCGAGGGTGAGCTGCTCGCCAAGGCGCTGACCACGCCCGACGACGACGTCGCGGCCGTGGTCGAGGCCATCGTCCGGCCCGCGGCCGAGCTCGCCGCGAGCGGGTGGCGGGGGCGGGCCTGCCTGCTGATCATCGCCGAGCTGGCGGGCGAGGACCCGGCCCGGCTGAGCCCCGAGCTCGAGTCGGTGCTCGCCCGGACCGGCGGGCACGAGGTCTACGCGCTGCTCGAGGCCCGCATGCCCGGGGTGCCGCCGCGGCTCGTCGACGAGCGCTTCAGCCTCATCACCTCGTTCATCCTCCGCGCCGTCGCCGACCGGTCACGAGCGCTCGAGCGCCGGGGCCACCCGTCCCGGGCGCAGCTCGACGACGAGGGCTTCGTGGAGAACCTGGTGGCCATGGTGGCGGCGGCGGTGTCGGCGTGGGCGCCCGCTTGACATAAGCACGGGTGGTTAATACGGTCGCCCCCGCCTGAGGATCCGGGGGGAACCGTGCTGCACATCCGTCTCCGTCGAAGTGCTCTCGCGCTCGTGGCCGTGCTGGGGGTCGCGCTGGTCGGGGTCCTGCCCGCCGGGGCCGGCGTCGGTCGGGCCGCCACCGGCGGCGCCTCCGAGATCGGCGTGACGTCGTCGACCGTCAGCGTCGCGGTGGTCGCCGACGTCGACAACGCGATCGCGCCCAACGTGTTCAAGGGCGTGGTCGACGGCGCGCAGGCCGGCGCGAAGTACGTGAACGCCAACGGTGGCGTCGCCGGTCGGACGCTGAAGGTCGACTTCATCGACTCGCACCTGAACCCCAACCAGACTCGCAACGCGATCATCACCGCGTGCGGTCAGGACCTTGCGATGGTCGGCACCGCGACCGCGCTGTTCAGCGGTCTCGACGACCTGACCGGTTGCACGGACAAGGCGGGCGCGGCCACGGGCCTGCCCGACATCGGCGCGGTCGTGCTCGGCACACCCGAGGCGTGCGCGCCGGTCTCGTTCCCGGTGATCCCGTCGCAGATCGACTGCGCGACCGTCGGCAAGGTGCCGCAGACCTACCGGGGCAACCAGGGCGTGTTCACGTACCTGGCCAAGAAGCACAAGAGCCTGAACGGGCCGTTCATCAAGACCAACGACTCGCCCGACGCCGAGCGGTCGACCGACGTGCTCACCAAGGCGGCGCAGCACGCCGGTATCGACGTCACCAGCACGCCGGTGCTCTCGAACCGCGACCAGCAGAGCGCGTTCACGACGATCGTCACCAAGATGAAGCAGGACGGGTCGAACTGGTCCGACAACGGGCTGGCCGCGCCGGGCGCGGTGCTCTTCCGCCAAGAGGCCGCGCTGCAGGGCCTGACCGACCCGAACCTGGTGTGGCAGTGCACCAGCGCCTGCTACGACCAGCAGGCGATGTCGGCCGCGGGCGACGTGATGAACGGCGAGTACGTCGACCTCGGGTTCCTGCCGTTCTCGGAGTCGAGTGCCAACAAGACCCTCGCCGGCTACCTGAAGTACGTGGGCAAGGACAACGCGAACGCGTTCGGGGTGTACGGGTTCGAAGCCGTGCTCGCGTTCCAGCAGGCCGCGAACGACGCGGCGAAGGGCACCGGCGGGCTCACGCGGGCATCGCTGCTCACCGCGCTCGAGAACACCACCAGCTTCAACGCCGGCGGGATGGTGGGCAGGGTGAACATCGGGGGGAAGGTGCCGTCGAGCTGCTTCATGGTCGTGCAGTGGGACAACGGCAAGTTCAAGCGGGTCTACCCGACGAAGAAGGGCACGTTCGACTGCACCCAGTCGAATCGCTACACCTTCGACGCCGACCTCACGACCCCGTGAAGTCGGGGCTGCTCGGGCGCCGGAAGGTGAACGGCGCCGGCCACCCTGCGGTCTCCGTCATCGTCTCGGCCTGGCGCGCGATGCGCGCCGGGAGGTCGGCGGGCTGCCATTCGTCGACCGGGTGCTCGCCGTGCGTGTCGAGCACGGGCTCGCTCAGCTCGTGGAGCAGCTGGAGGCTGTAGGCGATGCGGCCGTGGAGGCGCGCCGGGTCGCAGGTGGCGAGCGCGAGCACCGCCTGCGCCATGGTGTCGAGCGGCTCGAAGTAGGTCTCGTCGATCCAGCCCCCGGCGACCAGTGACGGCACCGCGATGGCCGCCTGCGGCGTGAGCGCGTTCACCGCGATGCCCTGCCCCTCGGTCTCGGACGCGGCGGCGACGGTGAGGCGGTTGAGCGCGGCCTTCGACGCTCCGTACGCGGAGCCGGTCTTCGCCGGCCGGTTGGTCGGGTAGGGCGGTCCGGGCGGGAGCTCACCGGCGAACGAGGTGAGGTTCACGATCCAGCCGCGCCCGCGCTCCCGCATCCCGGGCAGCACCTGCCGCATGAGCAGCCACGGCGCGAAGAGATTGAGCTCCATGATCCGGTCGAGGTCGTCCTGGGCCCAGTCCTCGAGCGGGCGATAGCCGCCGGCGGCCGCGTTGTTCACCAGGATGTCGACGGGCCCGAGCGCGGCTTCCGTGCGCGCCACGAGGGTGTCGCGCCCGCCGTCGCGCGCCGCGAGGTCGCAGGGCAGGACCAGCGCGCTGCCCCCGAGTGTCTCGATCTCGGCGCGCGTGCGCTCGAGGCCGTCGACCGACCGCGCGGTGATCGCGACCTGCGCCCCCTCGGCCGCCAGCCGGATCGCAGCGACGGTGCCGGTCCCGCCCTGGCTCGCGCCGGTGACCAGCGCCACCCGTCCCTCCGCCGCGTTCCCCATCACGGCCTCCTTCCTTCACCCCGTCCCCGAGGTTGCGTCGCTCGTACCCCGATACGACGTACCAACGACGCAACGTGAATGGGGTGGTCAGGCGTGGGCGCCGCCGTCGATGCGGAGGGCGGTGCCGGTGACGAAGCGACCGTCGTCGGAGGCGAGCATGGCGATCACCGACGCGACGACGTCCGGCGGCGCGAAGCCGTCGGCCACGATCGGCGACATCTTGGCGAAGAGGCCCCAGTCGGCGTCACCGGGGATCATGCCGCCGGTGGTCTCGGTGATCCCGCTCTGGATGCTCCCGGGCGCGACCGCAGTGACCCGGATCCCGCGCTTGCCGTACTCGATGGCCAGGGTGTGGGTCATGGCGTCGATGCCGCCCTTGCTGGCCGCGTACGCCGCCATGTACGGGTGACCGAACGCGGCCGACGTCGAGCTGAAGTTCACGATCGCGGCATGGTCGGACACGAGCAGCGCGGGGATGGCGGCGCGGCACATGAGGAACGTGCCGGTGAGGTTGACCCCGATCACCTGGTTCCACATGTCGAGGGTGCACTCGTGGGTGTTGGCGGCGCGGAGGATGCCCGCCGCGTTCACGAGCACGTCGAGGCCGCCGAGGCGGTCGACCGTCTCACGCACGCCGGCGTCGACGGCCTGCTCGTCGGCGATGTCGAGCACCGCGGTGGTCAGGCGCTTGCCGATGCCCTCGGCCTCGGCGAGCTCGGCGGTGCCGACCAGGCCCGGCTCGTCGACGTCGACGGTGTGCACGGTGCCGGCCTCCTGCAGGAGCCGGAGGACGGTGGCCCGTCCGATCCCCGAGCCTCCGCCCGTCACGATGATGCGCCGGTCCTGGAACCGCTCCATGCCCGTACCTCCGGATCGAGGTCCTTCTTCTAGCATTCGCCGATGATCGAAACACTGCGCTCGGTCATGCGGTTCCGGCGCTTCCAGCTCGACCCCGTCCAGCGCCGGCTCGCCCGGGCCGCCAACGTGCACGACCTGCGGGTCATGGCCCGTCGGCGGCTGCCCCGCGGCGTGTTCGACTACATCGACGGTGGCGCCGAGGACGAGCGCACGATGGCGGAGAACTCGGCCGCGTTCCACCGCATCGGGTTCCACCCCCGCATCCTGCGGGGGGTGGGCGTGCCCGACCCCTCCACGACGCTGCTCGGCCGGCCGCTGCCGCTCCCGCTGGTCCTGGCGCCGACCGGCTTCACCCGCATCGCCGACCCCGACGGCGAGCTCTCGGTGGCCCGCGCCGCCGCCCGCGCCGGCCTGCCCTACACGCTCAGCACGCTGGGCACCCGGTCGATCGAGGAGGTCGCCGCGGTCAGCGAGGGGCGCAAGTGGTTCCAGCTGTACATGTTCCGCGACCGCGGCCTGGTCGAGGACATGGTGAAACGAGCCGCCGCGGCGGGTTACGAGGCGCTGGTGTTCACCGTCGACCTCACCGTGCACGGCCGCCGGGAGCGCGACGTGCGCCGCGGGTTCGAGCTGCCGCCGAAGATCGGGCTCGACACCCTGCTCGACGGCGCCATCCACCCGGGGTGGACGTGGAACTTCGTGCGCGGCGAGCCGATCCGGTTCGCCAACGTCGCCGGCCAGCACGTGGGCGACGGCTCCACCGCGGTGTCGCTGGCCGACTACATCGCCAGCCAGATGGATCCCGGCCTCACCTGGCGCGACGCCGAGTGGTTGCGTTCGATCTGGGACGGTCCGGTCGTCATCAAGGGGATCCAGACGGTGGCCGACGCGCGCATCGCGGCCGACGAGGGCATCGACGCGATCGCGCTCTCGAACCACGGCGGTCGCCAGCTCGACTCCGCGCCCGCCGTCATCGACCTGGTGGCGCCGGTCGCCGACGCGGTGGGCGACCGCATCGAGATCATCTGTGACGGCGGGGTGCGGCGCGGGAGCGACATCGTGAAGGCCGTCGCCCTCGGTGCCCGCGCCTGCATGGCCGGGCGCGCCTACCTCTACGGGCTGGGCGCGGCAGGGGAGCGCGGGGTCGACCACGTCCTGTCGCTGTTCGACGCCGACGTGCGGCGGATCATGGCGCTCATCGGCGCCCACGACGTCGACGCGCTCACCCGCGAGCTGGTGTCCGTCCCGACGCCGCGCTGACCCTGCGCCCGAACGCTCGGGGCGCCGGGCGCGCTCAGCGGCCGGGGAGGGTGCCGCCGTCGACGGTGTAGAGCTGTCCGGTGATCCAGGAGCCCTGGTCGGAGCAGAGGTACACGGTCATCCAGCCGATGTCCTCGCCGGCGCCCGCGCGTCCCAACGGAATCGAGCGTGCGACCAGGTTGTCCCACTGCTCTCCGCGGGGGATGTCGTCGAGCCGGTAGGTGTCGATGATGCCGGGGCAGATCGCGTTCACGCGGATGTCGTCGTGCCCGAGCTCGGACGCCATCGCGCACGTGAGCGCGTGGATGCCCGCCTTCGATGCCGCGTACGCCGCGGTGCGTGCCGCCATCATCTTCCCGCCGATCGACGAGATGTTCACGATGCTCCCGCCGTCGCCCTGCGCGACCAGCCGCCGGCCGAACGCGCGGCTCATGTAGAAGGTGCCGTTGAGGTTCACGTCGATCACGGTGCGCCACTGCTCGATGGGCAGGTCGACCACCGGGACCCGGTCCTCACCACGCGCCGCGCCCGCGTTGTTCACGACGACGTCGACCCGCCCGAGCTCGCCGACGACCTGCTCGGCCAGGCGTTCGACCGCGTCGGGGTCGGCGACGTCGCTGACCACGGCCAACGCTCGCCGCCCGAGCGCGCGCACCTCGTCGGCGACGGAGTCGATGTCGCGCCAACCGGCCTCCTTCTCGTCGTCCGGATAGCGCTCGGGGGATCGCCCGGTGCCGGTGAGCACCACGTCGCAACCGGCCCGCGCGAGCTCGACCGCGATGGGCCGCCCGATGGAACGCATGCGCCCGGCCCCGGTGACCACCGCCACCTTGCCGTCGAGACCAGTCAGATTCAGTCCGCTCATCCCCGGAGTCTGACGTACGCTCACCACGTTCGTCAGTTTGACCGTGAGGGCGGTGACCGAGAAATTCCGCGGCCGCACCGGCTCGGGGCTGACACCATGAAGCGATGAGCGAGGGGCTGCGGGAGACGTCACGAACGAAGCTGCGCCGCCGAGCCGACCGGGGCAGCTTCGACCGGGCGCTCGCGTACGCCATCCTCGACGAGGCCCTGGTCGCGCACGTCGGCTTCGTGGTCGACGGCCGGCCGTGCGTCCTCCCGATGACGTACGGTCGGGTCGACGACACGCTCTACCTCCACGGCGCCGCCGGCAACGCGATGCTCCGCGCCTCGAGCGGCGCCGACGTGTGCGTGACCGTGACCCTGCTCGACGGGCTGGTCCTCGCGCGTGCCGCCATGCACCACTCGATGAACTACCGCTGCGTCGTGCTCTACGGACGCGCCGAGCGTGTCGACGGCGAGGCGGAGAAGCGCCGCGCGTTCGACGCGGTGGTCGAGCACTCGGTGACGGGACGCAGCACGGTTGCGCGCCCCGCCAACGACATCGAGCTCCGGAAGACCCTCGTGCTGCGCGTCCCCGTCGACGAGGCATCGGTGAAGGTGCGGGCGGCCGGTCCCGTCGACGACCCCGAGGACCTCGGACTGCCGGTCTGGGCGGGGGTGATCCCCGTGCGCCTGGAGAGGGGCGAGCCGGTGGCGGACGCCGGCGCGGTCACGCGTTGAGGTTGCCCTCGAAGTCACCGAGGTCCGGCTGCTCCGATTCGCCCTCCACGTCGATCTCGACCTCGCGGTCGGGGTCGCTGGCGATGGGCTCGGGCACGCCCTCCACTTCGACCTGATCGTCGGTGACGGTGCGCTCGGCGTCGATGTCGGCATCGACCTCGTCGGGACTGCGTTCGGTCACGGGAGCCGGGTACCCGCGCCGGCAGCCCCCGAAACGAGCATGATGACGGGATGACCGGGGCGCGGGCGTGAGCGAGATCGAGATGATCAACGCGGTCACGCTGGTGACCGCCGACATGGCCCGTTCCCACGCGTTCTATGCCGCGCTCGGCTTCGACATGATGCTCGGCGGACCGGAGGCGACGTTCACCACCTACCGCGTGGGTCAGGGGTTCCTGAACGTGCAGCTCGACCCCGCGCACGCGCCGGTGCCGGCGATCTGGGGCCGGGTCATCTTCTGGGTCGCCGACGTCGACGTGATGCACGCGCGCGCCCGGGCCCACGGCTACGAGCCCGAGATGGCGCCGGCCGATGCCCCCTGGGGGGAGCGGTACTTCCACGTCCTCGACCCCGACGGCCACGAGCTGAGCTTCGCCCGCCTCCTGTAGCGACAGGCCGGGGATCAGGCCAGGGTGTCGCGACCGTGCGGCGCGTCCCAGTCGACGTCGGGGAGGTCGGGCACGATCCGGTTGCTGCGGATGCCGGCGCCGGTGCCGAAGGTGCCCCGCACGATGTGGTCGAGGTCGGTGGTCTCCCGGAACGCCGGACGCCGGTAGAGGTCGCGCACGTATGCCCACAGGTGGGGGTGGTCGACGAGCCGCTTGCGGGTGAGCCGCCCGAGGGGCACCGCGACCGCGTCGAAGCGGATGAGGTTGACGTACAGGAGCAGGTCGGCGTCGGTGATGCCGTCGCCGACGAGGAAGCGCCGTCGGCCGAGGCGCGCCTCGAACGACGCGAGCGCGTCGTAGACGCGGCTGCTGATTGCGTCGTAGGCCTCCTGGTCGGGCGCGCCCATCGCCGCGTACGCGCCGGTGGCCAGGGTCCGCACGATCTCCGCGTCGGTGACCTCGATGTCGTCGCGCCGGGCGGCGGGGTACAGGTCGACTGCTGGATCGGCCCACTCGGCGAACTGCGTCTCGAGGTCGATGGTCAT
The DNA here is from genome assembly GCA_963819475.1 of uncultured Actinomycetes bacterium. GTDB lineage: Bacteria > Actinomycetota > Acidimicrobiia > IMCC26256 > DASPTH01 > DASUAS01. Next base: position 1,197,985 of record CAWFWE010000002.1, on the reverse strand, counting down.
GGTGGCGTAGTGGTTGCTGACCAGCCGGTTGGTCTCGCGGTCCCACAGCGCGGGCACCGAGATGTGGCCGGCGAAGTCGGGATCGGTGGCCAGGTACGCCTCCTGCAACAACGTGAAGCCGTTCACCGGATCCGGTCCGTGGCCCCGGCCCTCGCGGAAGGCCCAGCCGCGACCGTCGCGCACGGGGTCGACCGCCGACGACGACACGACGTGCTCGAGCCCGCGGAGCTTCAGCGCGATCAGCGGCCGCTGCGCCCACGGGCAGTACAGGGAGTAGTACAGGTGGTAGCGCCCGGGTTCGGCGCGGAACGGCGAGGCGCCGTCGTCGGTGATGCGACCGTCGATGGGGTAGGTGAGTGTGGCGATGTCACCCCGCTGCACGTAGGCCCCGGGCGGCGGCGCGTAGTCACCGAAGTGATCGAAGTCGACCGGGCTGGCGACACCACCGAGCGAGACCGTCATCAGTACTCCTCCGTCAACCCCAGCGCGAGCTCGGCGAGCTGGGCGACGGTACCGGTCACCCGGGCCGCCCGCTCGGGATCGGTGTGCTCGACGCGCCGGGCGCCGCCCTGGGCGATGACCGCGAGCTTGTACGTCGCGAACGCGCGGTAGAAGTCGATCTGCGCGAGATCGGTGCCGCTGGTCACCGCGTAGCGCTCGAGCAACGAGTCGACGTCGGGGAACCCGGCGTTGGCGCGGTGGGCCTGCGGCTTGCGGTTGCGCCACATGATCTCGCCGACCTCGGTCCAGTAGACCGCGACCATCCCGACGTCGGTGAGCGGATCGCCGAGCGTCGACATCTCCCAATCGAGCACGGCCTGGATGCGCGTGGGGTCGTCGCGGCGGTACATCGTGTTGTTGAAGCTGTAGTCGCCGTGGACGATCGCGTGGCGGCTCTCGGCGGGGAGCCGTCGCTCGAGGCGTTGCGCGACCTCGTCGACGACCGGCATCTCGACCGTCTTCGACTTCTCCCACTGGGTCTGCCAGCGCGCCACCTGGCGGGCGAGGTAGCCCGCGGGCCGGCCGAAGCCGCCGAGGCCGACCGCCTCGTAGTCGACCGCGTGCAGCCGGGCGAGCACGTCGACCAGCTCGAAGGACGCCGCCCGCCCCTGGTCCTCGGTGAGCGCGGAGGTGGCGTCGACGTCGTCGTAGACCACGCCGTCGAGGCACTCCATCATGTAGAAGGGCGCGCCGATCACCGACTCGTCGTCGCACGCCGCGACCTGCGCGGCGACCGGCACGTCGGTGGCCTCGAGCGCCGACTGCACCCGGTGCTCGCGGCCCATGTCGTGCGCGGTCGCGAGGACGTGTCGGAGCGGCGGCCGGCGCAGCACCCACTCGTGCTTCCCGTCGGCGACCTTGAACGTGAGGTTCGACGACCCGCCCGCGATCTGGGTCACCTCGACGGTTCCGTTCGCGTCGGGGACGCGCTCGGCGATCCAGGGACCGAGCCGCTCGGGGACGACCGCCTCGGCCACGTCGACCGGGTTGGTCTGCTCGGCCGCCACTAGAAGTTCGCCGCCTCGTGGTCGAGGAACTCCGCGAAGCGCTGGCGCAGCTCGGCCTTCCGCGTCGGCACGTGGCGGCTGGGCCACCCCTCGACCGGCTTGTAGGCCTTGGCCTTCTTGTTGGCGACGAACGACTTGTGCACCTCGTCGGCGCCGTCGGCGATGCGCATCTGCCGGGCCATGACGTACATGGTGGCCAGCGGCAGGTCGGTCGACCAGCCCAGCGCGCCGTGGACCTGGATGGCGCGGTCGATCACGTCGTGGAGCACCCGGGCGCCCCAGAACTTGAGCTCCGCGATCTCGACCCGCGCCTTCGACGCGCCCTCGGTGTCCCACACCCACGCGCTGTGCAGGGCCATGAGCCGGAGCGCCCGGATGTCGGCCGACGACTCCGCGATCATCTCCTGGATCATCTGCTTCTCGATGAGCAGCTCGCCCTTGGTGTTCCGGCTGACCGCTCGTTCGCACATCATGTCGAACGCGGCCTCGCACTGGCCGACCCACCGCATCGCGTGATGGATCCGACCACCGTTCAGGCGCTTCTGCGCGAGGACGAAGCCGTCGCCCTCTTCGCCGACCCGATTGCCGACCGGGACGCGGCAGTCGCGTAGGAAGATCTCCGCGTGCCCACCGGACCGGAAGTGGCCGGGGTACGGGTGGGCCATGTTGAACACGTCGCGGGCGATGTCGAGACCGGGTGTGCCCTTGGGGATGATGAAGAACGACGCCGCCTTGTGCGGCGGGTTGTCGGGGTTGGTCACCGCCATCATGAGGATGAAGTCGGCCTTCGACGCGTTGGACGCGAACCACTTGTGCCCGTTGATGACGTACTCGTCGCCGTCGCGCTCGGCCCGGGTCGCGATCATCGTGGGGTCGCTGCCCGAGAAGTGGGGCTCGGTGAGCGAGAAGGACGACGTGATCTCACCGCGCAACAACGGTCCCAGCCACTGCTCCTTCTGCTCCGGCGTCCCGCCGATCGCGATGAGCTCGCTGTTGCCCGAGTCGGGCGCCTGGTTGCCGAACACGCCGGGCGCCGCGCTGCAACGCCCGAGGATCTCGTGCATCAACGCCAGCTTCACCTGGCCGTAGCCCTGGCCGCCGAGCTCGGGGTCGAGGTGGCAGGCCCAGAGGTTGCGCTCCTTCACCTGCTGCTTGAGCGGCTCGGTGGCGCGCTTCCACGAGTCGTCGCTCATGTCGTCGTAGAAGAGCGACAAGGGCTCGATCTCCTCGTCGACGAAGGTGCGCATCCACTCGAGCTGCGCCGCGAACTCGGGGTCGGTCGAGAAATCCCAGGCCATGGCGCGGAGTATAAGGTCGGTCCGTGGGGCAGCTCCCGGGCCGGATCGCCGTCGTCACCGGGGGCGGGCGGGGGATCGGGCGGGCGTTGGCGCTGCGCTTCGCCCGCGAAGGTGCCACCGTCGTGGTCTCGTCCCGCACCGCCTCCGACCTCGACGCCGTGGTCACCACGGTGACCGACGAGGGCGGTGCACCCGGACTGGCGGTCGTTGCCGACGCGTCCGACCGCGACGACGCCCGCCGGCCGGTGGAGGAGGCGGTGGCGCGCTTCGGTCGCGTCGACGTCCTCGTGAACAACGTGGGTGGGACGGTCGGCCGTCGCCACGATCCGTTCACGGGTGACGACGCGTCGTTCGAGGACACGCTCACCCTGAACCTCACCTCCGCGTGGTGGACGACCCGCGCCGCGCTCCCCTCGATCCGCGAGCAGCGGTTCGGCCGCATCATCAGCATCGGATCGGGTGCGTCGAAGCGCGCCGCGGGCACGCTCGCCTACACCACTGCCAAGCACGGGCTCATCGGGTTCACCAAGCAGCTCGCGCAGGCGAGCGGCACCCATGGCATCACGGTGAACCTCCTGTGCCCGGGGTGGACCAACACGTCGCTGCTCGATTTCGAGAAGGTGGCGGCGCGCAACCGGACGACGGTCGAGGAGGCGAGGGCCATCGCGCACGCCGACAACGCGCAGCACCGGGTGCTCGAGCCCGAGGAGCTCGCGGGCATGGCCACCCTGCTCGCGTCCGACGACGGCGCGGGCATCACCGGCCAGGTGATCAGCGTCGACGGCGGGTACCGCCTCTGAGAGCGTGCGGCGTAAGCTCCGCCGCCAATGGCACCCGAACGCACGCACATCACACCGCAGATGCGCGACATCGTCGGCCTCGAGCTGCGACGGAGCACGTCGTTCCCGATCACCGACTCCGACATCCGCCGGTGGGCGATCGCCGTCTACTACCCGGAGCCCGCGCCGCGGCTGTTCTGGGACGCCGAGTACGCCGCGGGCACCTCGCACGGCGGGATCGTCGCCCCCGAGGACTTCAACCCGTTCGCCTGGCTGACCCGGACCGAGGCCGAGGCGGGTGTGGTGGCGCGCGCGGCGGGCGGGTTCGTGAGCGCGGAGGAGGTCCTGGGCGTGGAGAAGGCGGCAACGCAGTCGCTCATCAACGGCGGCACCGAGGTGGAGTACGGCGTGCGCATGCGACCGGGTGACGTGATCACGTCGGTCACCACGCTCGCCGGCTACTCGGAACGGGAAGGACGCCTGGGCCTCATGCTCTTCACCACCAGCGAGGACACCTGGACCAACCAGCGGGGCGAGACGGTCAAGACGTCGCGCAACACGCTGATCCGGTACTGACCATGGCCGTCGACCGCGACACCGTCGGCGTCGGCACAGAGCTGCCGCCGTTCGTGCGCACCACCGGCTTCCACAACTGGAACCGGTACGCCGCCGTCAACGACGAGTTCGTACCCATCCACATGGACGACGACGCCGGACGGGCCCAGGGCTTCGCCGGTGCGTTCGGCATGGGCAACCTCATGTGGTCGTACCTGCACAACCTCGTGCGCGACTGGATGGGCGACGAGGGCCGGATCGTCGCGATGACGTGCAGCTTCCGGGCGCCCAACAACCGGGGGATGACGGTCGAGGCCAGGGGCACCGTCACCGCCGTCCGCGACGAGGACGGCCGACGGCTGGTCGATCTCGACCTCGCGGTCGTCGACCACGACGCGCCCGAGACGGTGCTGGTGCCGGCGACTGCGACGGTGGCGCTGCCCTGACCCGTCCGTTCAGGGCAGCACGAGGATCTTGCGCTGGTCCTTGGCTTCGATGAGCTCGGTGAACGCGTCGTTGGCGCCCTGCAGGTCCACCTGCTTGGTGACGAACGGTGCGCCGTCGATGTTGCCCTGCCCGAGCGCGTCGACGACGGAGAAGAACTCGCGTCGCGTGTAGTACACGACGAAGTCGATTGCGACCTCTTTCATGATCGCACCGATCGGGACGTACGGATCGGGCTTGGTGCACACGCCCGCGATCACGACGTGCCCGTGGCGAGTCGACGCGCCGACGCACACGTCGGTCATGCCGGGGAGCCCGACGCACTCGATGACCACGTCGTACCGGGGCTCGAGCGGCTCGGACCCGGGATCGACGGTGCGGCTGGCACCGAACTGCTCGGCCGCCTCGCGCCGCACGGCCGACGGGTCGGACACCACGAGCTCGCTCGCGCCGCGCTGTGCGGCCCAGGTGGTCACCGACAGCCCGACCGGTCCCGCACCGACCACGAGGACCCGGTCGCCGGCCCGGATGTGGGCGCGCTCGACCGCATGCAGACCGACAGCGAGCGGCTCGACCAGCGCGCCGTGTGAGGAGTGGATCGACGCCGGGAGCTCGACCGTCTCGCGCTCGTGCACGCGGACGTACTCGGCGAACGCGCCGGGGCTGCCACCCACGCCGACGTAGTCGGCCTGCTCGCAGTGCGCCGGCTCGCCCGCGAGGCACGGGAGGCAGTGCCCGCAGCCGATCACGGGGAGCGCGGTGACGTGCCGGCCCTCGCGCCAGCGGGGGTCGGTGTCGGCACCGGTCGCGACGATCTCACCGCAGAACTCGTGGCCCATCACCAACCCCGCGGGCATCGCCGGTCGGAGCTTCAGGTCGGAACCGCAGATGCCGCACGCCGCGACCTTGAGCACGAGCTCACCCGGGCCGGGCGACGGATCGGCGATGTCGGCCACCTCGAGCTCGTGGTCGTCGTTCAGCACCGCAGCACGCATGGGCCGAGCCTACGCTCGCGCTCGAGCCGTAGGCTCGCTGCGTGTCCGGGCTCCCCGTCCTCGTGAGCGGCATCGACTTCGGGGAAGGGCCGCGCTGGCACGACGATCGGCTCTGGTTCTCCGACTTCCACCAGCACACCGTCTCCAGCGTCGGCGACGACGGCGAGCGGGTCGTCGAGCTCGAGCTCGACGACTTCCCGAGCGGGCTGGGCTGGCTCCCGGACGGTCGGCTGCTCGTGGTCGCGATGGAGTCGCGGCGCGTCGTGCGGGTGGAGCCGGACGGCACGCGCACTTGCCACGCCGACCTGTCGAGGGTGGCCGCCGGTCGTTGCAACGACATGGTCGTCGCCGCCGACGGCAGCGCCTACGTCGGCAATTTCGGGTTCGAGCTCGGGACCGTGCCGCGCCCGGCGGCACTGGCGCGCGTGGCGCCCGACGGTGAGGTGACGGTGGCGGCGGAGGGGCTCGAGTTCCCGAACGGCTCCGTCATCACCCCCGACGCCGGCACGCTCGTCGTGGGGGAGACGTTCGGCCGGCGGGCGACCGCGTTCACCATCGCCCCCGACGGGACGCTGCACGACCGCCGCGTGTGGGCCGACCTCGGCGACGTGATGCCCGACGGCTGCACGCTGGACGCCGAGGGCGCGATCTGGTTCGCCGACGCCGCCGGCACCGCGGTGGTGAGGGTGCGAGAGGGTGGTGAGGTCACCGATCGCGTCGAGGTGGGGCAGCACACGTTCGCGTGCGCGCTCGGTGGTCGCGATGGCCGCACCCTCTTCGTGGTCGCGGCGGCCAGCGCGCGCGACGAGGACGTCGTGGGCACGGGCACCGGGACCATCCGCACCCTCCGGGTCGACGTGCCCCACGCCGGTCTGCCGTAGCGGGCGGTTCACGCCAGGAGCGCGGCGATGTTGGGGACCAGTTGCTCCGTCGTCTTGGGGTTGATGCAGACCCGTTGCATGGTCCGGCCCTCCGTGGTCGGGAAGTCGGGCCGGTGGTGTTGCAGCGCGAGGTTGTCCCACACCGCGAGGTCGCCGACGTGCCAGTCGAGGCGGAACGTGTTGGCCGCGCCGTAGAGCACGTCGTAGATCTCGGCGAGCAGCGCGTCGCTCGCCGTCTCGGTCAGCCCGACGACGCGGTCGGTGTGCATCTCGTTGACGTTGAGGACGGCAGCGCCGGTTCGCGGGTGCGGTTCGACCATCGGTCGCTCGACGACCGGGGACCCGGGCGGAAGGTCGCGCTCTCGCATCCGCCGGTCGGTCGGCAGCTTGAACCCGTACACGTTCACGACCGACCGCGATTCGAGACGCGTGCGCAGGTCGTCGGGCATCCGGTCGAGGACGCACTGCGCGTCGGCATACACCGTCGGTGCGCCGCCCGCCGGTACTTCGAGTGCATGGAGCGAGAGCGCGTGGACCGGCTCGGTGGTGAAGGCAAAATCGGAGTGGAAGGCCAGTGCGCCCTCACGCAGCACGCCTTCGGGACGCCGGTTCGAGATGTAGCCGAACTCGCCGGATCGCTCCGGCGCGATGGGGCCGAGATGTCGGCAGAGGCGGACCTGCTCGTCGCCGCTCACGATGTCGCCTCGGAACAGGAGCAGGTGGTACAGGTCGAAGGCGTGCCGCAGCGCAGCGACCTGATCCGCCGCGACCTCCCGGTGCAGGTCGACACCCCGGACCTCCGCGCCGAGGGCGTTGCCGAGCGGGACGATCTCCACGTCAGGCGGTGTCCAACCCGAGGGCGCGGCGCCACACGGTCAGGCTCTCGACGGTTGCGCGCCGGCTGACCGCGGCCGTGGTCACGATCGCGGAGCCGTGGAACGTGCCCGGGAACGAGTGCAGCTCCACCGAGACGCCGGCCTCGAGCAGCTTGAGCGCGTACAGGATCCCCTCGTCGCGCAGCGGGTCGTACTCCATGGTCGAGATGTACGTGGGCGGGAGGCCGGCGACGTCGGTGGCGCGGGCCGGGGCGGCGTAGGGCGACACGTCGTCGCGGCCGTGGGCATCGCCCAGGTACCACTCCCAGCTCTTCTCCGCTGCGGGTCGCGCCCACATGGGCGTGTCGTGGAAGCGGTGCATGCTGGGCGTGTCGAGCCGGTCATCGAGCTCGGGGATCCCGAGGTACTGGAAGCACAGGCGCGGGCCGCCCCGGTCGCGCGCGAGCAGCGCCAGCCCGGCCGCGAGCCCGCCGCCGGCGCTGCCGCCGTTGACCGCGATCCGGGCGGTGTCGACGCCGAGCTCGTCGGCGTGCTCGTGCAGCCACACCAGCGCGGCGTAGCAGTCCTCGATCCCGGCCGGGAACGGATGCTCGGGCGCCAACCGGTAGTCGACCGAGACGACGACCACCCCGAGCTCGCGGGCCAGTGCGGTCGACCCCATGTGCTCGGTGTCGATGCTGCCGACGAAGAACCCGCCTCCGTGGATGTACAGGATGGCCGGCACCGGCACCCGGGCGTCCGCCGGCCGATAGACGCGCACGGTGACCTCGGGCGCGCCGTCGGGCCCCGGGATGCGGCGGTCGTCGATGTCGAGCCCCGACGTGTCGACGTCGACGTTCATGGCGTCGAGGTACGACCGCGAGAGCTCCCTCGCCGCTTCCGCGCTCTCCGGTGGCGGGTTCACCGCGACGGCCGCGAAGTCGGCCAGCTCGGGGTCAAAGGTGTAGACGGATGTGGAAGGATGCTCGGCCATATCCGGATCGTAGAGGGGACGTGCGATGGCGCGCTTCGAGGAACTCGGCTTCTACACGTTGGCCGGTGCACCGCCGTCGACGCGGGCGTTGCTCGACGAGGTCCGCGACGGCGAGGCCATGGGCCTCGGCCACGTGTTCATCTCGGAGCGGTTCAACGTGAAGGAGGCCGCCACGCTGTCGGGCGCGGTGGGCGCGGTCAGCGAGCAGATCGCCATCGCCACCGCCGCGACCAACCACAACACCCGCCACCCGACGGTGCTCGCGGCGTACGCCAGCACCATGCACAGCCTCACCGGCGGCCGCTTCACGCTCGGCATCGGCCGGGGCGTCGACCGGATGTTCGACGCCATGGGACTCCCGCACGTGACGACCGCGCAGATGGAGGACTTCGCCGGGATCATGCGCCGGCTCTGGGCGGGGGAGATGATCCTCGGCCACGACGGCCCGGCCGGGAAGTGGCCCTACCTCAACCTCGGGATCGCACCGATCGACGTCCCACTCGGGTTGGTGGCGTTCGGGCCCAACTCGCTCGCGCTCGGCGGCCGTGCCTTCGACCAGGTCGTGCTCCACACGTTCTTCACCGACGAGACCACCGCTCGGTGTGTGCGCACGGTCAAGGATGCGGCGGAGCAGGCCGGTCGCGATCCCGACCAGGTGAAGGTGTGGTCGTGCTTCGCCACCGTGGGCGACTACATCGCACCGGACCTTCGGTTGAAGAAGACCGTCGGGCGCCTGGCGACCTACCTCCAGGGCTACGGCGACCTCCTCGTCCGCACCAACGGATGGGATCCCGCGGTGCTCGAACGGTTCCGGGCCGACGACCTCGTCGCCAACTTCCAGGGCGCCATCGACGGCGTAGCGACGACCGAGCAGCTCGAGCACATCGCGACGCTGATCCCCGACGACTGGCTCGCACCGAGGGCGGCCGGCTCGCCGGAGCAGTGCGTGGCCGCGGTGCGCAACCAGCTCGCGCTGGGCTGCGACGGCGTCATCCTCCACGGCGCGAACCCCACCGAGCTGGCGCCGGTGGTCGACGCCTACGGAGCGTCGGCGGTCAGCCGTTGACGTCGAGCACCCGGCCCGGCAGTGCGCCGGTGAGCTCGCCGTGCTCCTGCACCGGTACGCCGCCCACGACGGTGGCACGGTAGCCACCTTCGGGTCGGCGGAAGCGCTTGGACCCGTCCGGGAGGTCGGCGACGAACACGTCGTCGTCCCAGTGCAGCTCGTCGAGCACGAACACGACGAGGTCGGCGGCGGTGCCCTCGGTCAGCACGCCGCGGTCGTGGAACCCCAACGCCCCGGCCTGCCGGCCGGTGAGCTCGTGGATCGCCCGCTCGAGCGTGAGATCGCCCCGGTCGCGCACGTGGCGGGTGAGCAGCAGGGTCGTGTCGCCCGAGGCGCACAGCATCTGCACGTGGGCGCCGGCGTCCGACGAGCTGATCAGCACGTTGTCGTCGAGCAGCCCGCGAGCCACCTCGTCCTCGTCGGCGTTCGCGACCCCCACGGCGACGATGCCCGGCGCGCAGTCGTTGGCCAGCACGAAGTCGGCGAACACGTCCGACGGGTGACCGCCACGCGCGGCGACGAGGTCCGCCAGCGACTTGCCGATCCACTTCTCGTCGTCGGGGTTGCTCGCCTCGACGATCCGGGCGCGCTCGATGCGGGTGTTCGGGAACATCGACCGGTCGACCGTGTCCCACTCGGTACGGGCGGTGGCACGCCACTGTGGATCGCGCAGCAGCGCCGCCTTGGCCTCCACGCCGCGGGCCTGCACTACCTGGTGCCAGCCGTCCGCCATGCTCATGAACATCATGCTGCTGTCCCAGTTGACGCGGAAGTCGACGCTGCGGGGCGAGAGCTGGGGCCAGACCTGCATGCCCTGCTCGCGGTATCGGCGGGTGAGTTCGAGCCAGTCCTGCATGCGCGCGGTGGTGAACCCCGTCCACGTCAGTGGGATCCCGCGCTTGCCGCAGCGCGACGCGAGGCGGTGCATCCCGACTTCGGGGTCGGCGCTCAGCAGATCGGGCACGAACTCCACGAACCCGCGCCGGCGCGCCGCGAGCACGTCGAGCAGCACGTCGAACTCCGTGTCGTCGGCGCGGCGCGACGGCACCTTGCGGCCGCGGCGGTCCTCGTCGAAGAACGACGTCGAGAGCCCCCACGCGCCCGCGGCCATCGCCGCGTCGAGGATGGCGGCCATCTGGCCGCACTCCTCGGCGGTGGCGGGACGCTCCCAGGCGTCGTCGCCCATCACGACGAGGCGCAACGGCGAATGGCCCATGAGCGCGGCGATGTTGACCCCGGCGCCGCGCGCGTCGATGGCATCGCGGTACCCGGCGTAGTCGTGCCACGTCCACGGCACGTGGTGGATGAGCGCGTCGGGTGGCACGTCCTCCACGAAGGCGAACATGTCGGCGATCGGGATGCGCTGCTCGTCGGTGACCGGGAACAACGACAGCGAGCAGTTGCCGACCAGCGCGGTGGTGACGCCGTGCTGCGGCTGCGGGTCGCACGCCGGGTCCCAGAACACCTGCGGGTCGAGATGGGTGTGCAGGTCGAGGAAGCCGGGGGCGACGACCGCACCGGACGCATCGAGCTCGCGCTCGCCGTCAGGGGCGAGACCGCTGCCGATCTGGGCGATGCGCCCGTCCCGCACCCGGACGTCGGCGGCGAACCCGGGCCCGCCGGTGCCGTCGACCACCGTGCCGCCGCGAACGAGGAGATCACGCGCTTCAGAAGCCATGCGGAGAGGATGTCACATCGGTTCCGGGCTCGGAGCCGGGGCCCTGCGAAGATGAGGCCGATGGCCGATCACGACGCGCTCCGCCGCCGGCTCTGCGCGTTGCAGGATCGGGTGCTGGCGGCGTACCTCGCCGCCCGGGCCACCGGGCGCACGACGTCCATCGAGGTGGTGGGGCGCACCGCAGCCGACGTCAGCTACGGCCTCGACCGCATCGCCGACGCGGTGCTGCTGCCCTGGTTCGAGGAGTACTGGCCGGCGGGCGAACCGGTCCTGGTGGTGTCGGAAGGGCTCGACGAGCCCGTCGCGTTCGGGCACGGCGATCCGCAGTGGACCTGCATCGTCGACACCGTCGACGGGACCCGCGGGCTCATGTACGACAAGCGCGCCGGGTGGAGCCTGGCCGCGATCGCGCCGGCCGGCGGCTCGCTCGCCGACGTCGTGGCCGCCGCCATGACCGAGCTGCCCCCGACCAAGCAGTGGGCGAGCGACCGGTACAGCGCGGTCCGGGGCAGTGGCCCACGCGGCGTCGTCGGCACCCGCACCGACGTCCGGCGGGCCGGTGGACCCCACAGCCCGTTGCGCGCCACGCCGTCGACCGCCACCGGGCTCGAGCACGGCTTCGCCTCCTTCGCCCGCTTCCTGCCGGCGGGCAAGGCGCTGGTGGCGGAGTTCGAGAGCCGGGTGTGGGAAGCGCTCCACGGTCGGCCGGCCATCGCCGATCTCCCGATCTTCGAGGACCAGTACCTCGCCACCGGTGGCCAGTTCCATGAGCTGCTCGTCGGCCACGACCGTCTGCTCGGCGACATCCGGCCGCTCGCGCTGCGGACCCTCGGCCTCCCCGCCACCCTGGTGTGCCATCCCTACGACTGCTGCACCGCGCTCGTCCTCCAGGAGGCCGGCTGCGTGGTGGTCGGGACCGACGGCGCCCCCCTCGACGTCCCCCTCGACACCACCACGCCGGTGTCGTGGATCGGGGTGGCCAACCGCGAGCTCGCCGACCGCGTGCTCCCGGCGGTCTTCGACGCCTTGGCGAACTCCTTCCCAAGCGCGGGCCCATTCGGGTCTCCGCGCGCCTAGAAGGGCTCGGGTGACGGGAAGTCGAACGTGTCGATGTCGCGGGCGGGCCGGCCGAGCGACGAGTAGTTGCGGGAGACGAACCACCACTGCCCGTCGATGCGACGGAAGCGGTCGTGGTACACGCCGTAGACCGCCGTCCAACGGAGCTCGGCATGGTCCTGGCGCAGCTCGCTCATGTACATGCGGGCGACGGCGGCGTCGGGGTCCCCGTCGTGGTTGAGGTACACGCGGGTGTTGAGGAGCACGAACTCGAAGAACTCGAAGCGGTCGACGGCGGCGCTGACGAACTCCCTGAACCCATCGCGGCTGTCGAATCGGTACGGCTCGCGGTCGCGGAGGTCGATGACGATCGGGATGTCGGGCACGAAGATCTCGTCGAGCTCGCCCCACGCGCGCCGGGTGGCGATGTCGGCGTACGCGTGCTGCAGGCGGCTCACCGCGACGTAGTCGACCGTCTCCTGGTTCACGTCCATCGGGTCACCCCTCGAGATGCGGGACGGCGGAGCGGAATCGACCGTCACACTAGAGATGCAGCGGAGCCGTGCCCGGAGGGCGGGACGGCGGAGCGGAATCGACCGTCACACTAGTGTCCTGGAAGCCTGAAGCGTCGTGAAAGTGTGGTGGTCACGTGTTGGTTCCGTCGTTGATGGCGGTGCAGTAGTCGGCGAGGCGTTCGAGGATCTGCTCGGCGGTCTTGTGCCATACGAATGGGGTCGGGTTCTCGTTCCAGGTGTCGGTCCATGCGGTGATGTCGGCGGCGAGTTCTTTCACGGTGCGGTGCGCGGCGCGTTGGAGCTTCTTGGTGGTGAGTGCGGAGAACCATCGTTCGACGAGGTTCATCCACGACCCGTAGGTCGGGGTGAAGTGCAGGTGGAATCGGCGGTGGCGCAGCAGCCAACGATGCACGGTCGGGGTCTTGTGCGCGGAGAGGTTGTCGAGGATCACGTGCACGGCAAGGTCGTCGGGGACGTTGCGGTTGACCTTGTTCAAGAAGGCGACGAAGTCGGTGCTGGTGTGGCGGGGTCGGATGTCGGTGATGACCTTGCCGGTCGCGATCTCGAGCGCGGCGAAGAGGTCACAGGTGCCGTTGCGTTCGTAGTCGTGGGTGGCGCGCGCCGGGGTGGTGGGCAGCATCGGCAGCGTGGGCGCGGTCCGATTCAGTGCTTGGATCTGAGGTTTCTCATCGACGGCGAATACGGCGGCGGCGACCGGTGGGTTCAGGTACAACGCGACGATGTCGCGGATCTTCTCGACCAGCTGCGGGTCAGGAGACACCTTGAAGGAGTCTTCGCGCCACGGTTTGAGCCCGAACGCCTGCCAGATCTCCCGCACCGTCGTGTGACTGATGCCGTGCTTTTCGGCCAGACCCCGCGTCGACCAGTGCGTCGCGTTCGGCGGCGTGGTCTCGAGCGTCTCGACCACGATCGCTTCGATCACATCGTCGCCGATCGTGCGAGCCGCTCCCGGACGCGGCGCGTCGACGAGCCCATCGAGACGATCCACCGCGAATCGGTTGCGCCACTTGCCCACCGTCGCCGGGTTACAACCCAGCGCCGCGGCGATCTGCGCGTGCGTACGGTCCCCGGCCGCGCACGCCAGCACAATCTTGGAACGCAACGCCAACGCCTGCGACGAACTGTGCCGGCGAGCCCACCGCTGCAACGCCGCACGCTCACCCGCGTGCAGGGTGATCTCGACAGTCGGTCGTCCGGATCGTGCCATGGTGTCCCTCCGATGTTGGTCGACAACACCGGACGAACGCGCCTCCCCACGAAAAATTCCCGATCAGCCAAACTTTCTTGGCGAATCAACCTTCCAGGACACTAGGCCGACGTCGCAGAACACGAACCCGTCGCGCTCGACCACCTCGCCGACCTCGACGTCGATGGGGGCGCTGAAGCCCGGCGCGTCCCACACGAACGTATGGAACTCGCCCCGCTCGCCGCACGGGTCGACGCCGGGCGGCAGCTCGGCGAGCAGGGCCTCGTCGAAGTCACGACCGGCGAGCTCGGGCCCCAGGACCTTGGGGTCGATGCAGGTGAGGACGGCGCGCACCCCGGCGCCGAGCATGTCGCGGGCCAAGCGGTCGGTCGGCCGCCCCCACAGCGGGAACACCGGTGTGATCCCGGTGCTGGCGAGGCGGGTCTCGCGGTAGTCACGCACGTCCTCGAGGAAGAGGTCGCCGAACACGATCCGCTCGACCCCCGCGTCGCGGGCGACGGCGAGGGCGCCGGTCATCGCGGCCTCGTACACGTCGTTCGGGCACGGTGACGGGATGTCGACGACGTGGACGGGAACGTCGAGGCGCGCGGCTTGCGCGGCGAGGAGCTCCCGGCGCACCGCGTGCATGGCGACGCGGTCGGCGGCGGCATTCATGGTGACGAGCAGGGCGGTGACGTCGAGCTCGAGCTCGGTGCGGGTGACGTGCAGCGCCATCGCGCTGTCCTTGCCGCTGCTCCAGCTCATCCACGCCCGGTCCGCCACCGGGCCAGGATGCCAGACTGGCGGCCGGTGAGCTCGAGACGGCGCACCGCCATCGCAACGTTTGTCGGTGACGCCACGCGGGAACGAGGGGTGCAATGGGTGTGCAACGGATCGTGCTCGGGATGGATGGCACGGAAGGGGCGGCGCGAGCCGGCCGCTGGGCCGCCGAGCTGGCCGCGGCCGTGGGTGCGACCGTTCTGGTCGTGCACGTGATCGCTCGGACGTGGATGATCGAGCTCTCGGCGTTGCAGCTCGACACCGACGACATCGTCCAGCGGGCACGGGCGGCGCTGTACGGGCCGTGGACGCAGCCGCTGCGGGACGCCTCGGTGCAGTACGACGCCGAGCTCGTGCACGGCGACCCGGCGTCGGATCTGCTGCACCTCGCCGACTCGCGCAAGGCCGATCTCATCGTGATCGGCGGTACGCACCACACCGGTCTGCGGGCCGCGATCCTGGGTGGCACCGCGCACCGGATCGTCAACCACGCCCTGATTCCGGTCGTCGTCGTGCCGCTCGAACCGCGCCATACACCGCGTACGAACGTCCCCATCCCGGGCTGACGGACGCCATCGGTCCTGGGGTCGCGTTGGTCGTCGTGCCTAGGCTCCCGACCGCATGTCGGAACCCGCCCTGCACGTCGTCGAGCACCGCGCCGACGATCCCGACGCGCCGCTCGTCGTGCTCGTGCACGGCGTGCTCGACTCCAGCCGCAGCTTCGACGGGGTCGTCGAGGCGCTGGCTCCCGACTTCACCGTCGTGACCTACGACCGTCGGGGGTGGGCACGTTCGGCGGACGCCGCGCCGGCGACGTCGTTGGCCGACCACGCCGAGGACCTGATCTCGGTGATGCAGGAGCGGCGGGGGACCGTCGTCGGCCACAGCTACGGCGGGACGGTGGCGATGCTCGCCGCGATCCGGCGCCCCGACCTCGTCGCCGCGCTCGGCGTCTTCGAACCGTCGATGCAGTGGCTGGGCTGGTGGCCGTCGATGGACACGATCGTCGAGCAGTCGCCCGACGAGCAGGAGCACTTCCGGGCCGGACTCGAAGGCCGGCCGCGGCCGACGCCCGAGCAACGCGCCCGCGACCAGGCGTTGTTGGCGGAGGAGCTGACCTTCATCGCCCGACCGCCACTGACCTTCGGCGACCTCACCGCGCCGCGGCTCGTGGGGCGCGGCGGTCTCTCGGCGGGGTGGCGCGTCGCCGTCACCGATCGCCTGCACGAGGAGCTCGCCTGCGGACTGGTCGTGATCGACGACGCGGGCCACACCGCGCACCGCATGCAGCCGAAGGGCTTCGCCGACTTCGTTCGACGCGTCACCGGCCTCGCGGACGAGGACGGCTAGTGCACGTCGTCGAACGCCCCGGCGACGCCGGTGCCCCGGTGGTGCTGCTGATCCACGGGCTCCTCGACTCCGGCGCCAGCTTCGACGGCGTCGCCGGCGAGCTGGTCCCCGAGTACACCGTGGTCACCTATGACCGCCGGGGGTGGGGACAGTCACGTGGGGACGCGCCGCCTCGGTCGCTGGCCGAGCAGGCGGACGACGCCATCGCGGTGCTCGACGGGCGGCGCGCGACCGTCGTCGGTCACAGCTACGGCGGCGTCGTCGGGCTCATGACCGCGGTCCGCCGGCCCGACCTCGTCGCGTCGCTCGCCGTCGTCGAGCCCACCGTCCCGTGGACCGACTGGTGGCCCGACTACGACGAGATGATGCGCCGATCGGCGGAGCTCGGGCCCTTGTTCAAACGGTGGAGCGTGGGCCAGGCCCGCCGCACGCCGGAAGCGCGCGCCGCCGACGACGTTTCGATGGCGCGCGACTTCTCCTTCGTCGCGGAGCCGCCGTTCGACTTCGCCGACATCGCGGTCCCGTGCCTGGTCGGCGGCAGCGTCGACACGACGCCGTGGGACTACGAGTCGGGGGCACGGCTCGCGGCGATCCTGGATGCGCCGCTGGTGTCGTTCGAGGACGCCGGCCACACCGTGCACCGCACCCACCCGCGTGAGTTCGCCGACTTCGCGCGGCGGGCGGCCGCGCTCGCGACGTAGGAGATGCAGCGGAGCCGTGCCCGGAGGGCGGGACGGCGGAGCGGAATCGACCCTCGAGCTAGCGGACTACTTCGGGGGGAACCGCACCGCGCCGTCGATGCGGATCACCTCGCCGTTCAGCATGGAGTTGGTGCAGATGTGCTCGACGAGCGCCGCGTACTCGTCGGGACGGCCCATGCGCTTCGGGAACGGCGTCATCGACTCGAGGTGCTGGACCATCTCGTCGGGCATCTGGTTGTACGCAGGCGTGCGGAAGGTGCCGGGCGCGATCGTCATGACCCGCACACCGACCGCGGCCAGGTCGCGCGCCGCAGGGAGGGTGAGGCCGACGATGCCGGCCTTGGCCGCCGAGTAGGCGGCTTGGCCGATCTGCCCGTCGAAGGCGGCGATCGACGACGTCATGATGACGACGCCGCGCTCGTTGTCCTCGTTCGCCTCCTCCTTCGCCATCTGCGCGGCCGCGATGCGCATCACGTTGAATGTCCCGACGAGGAACGACTCCACGGTGATGGAGAAGCCCTCGTGCGAAGCCGGGGTGCCATCGCGGCCGACGATGCGACCACCGCCGCCGGCGCGACCGCCGCAGTTCACCGCGACCCGCAGCGGGCCGCGACTCGACGCGATGCGGACGACCTCCTCCACCTCCTCGTCGTTCTCCACGTCGCACCGCGCGAACTCGGTACCGCCGCCGAGCTCGGCCGCGATCTCCTTGCCCCGCGCCTCGTTCACGTCGGCGATGACCACGTTGGCGCCGGCCGCGGCCAACCTCCGGACCGAGGCCTCACCGAGGCCCGAGGCTCCGCCCGTCACGATGACGCCTGCGCCGTTCAGATCCACCATGCCGCCGTTCCCTTCTCCGTGGTCGTGCCCCGTGGGGGAGGCTTACCGCACCCGTGCCCCGATGGCGAAATTCGGCGGGGACCAACTTGCGGAATCCTGCCGGAGGCGAAACGCTGGGAGGAGTCCATCCGACCTGTCCCCGGGGGGAAACCAACGATGACCGCCATCGACGGCCTGCGCTACATCGACTCCGACGGCCACATCCTCGAGCACCCGACCGCCATGCCGGACTACGCGCCCGCGGACTACCGCGACCGCGTCTGGCACATCGAGACCGACAAGGACGGGGTCGAGTGGCTGCACTACAACGGCTTCGTCATGCCGTCGAACGGCTTGTCGCTGGCGGGCACCGCCGGCTTCCCCGACGACGAGGTCGAGCGCGCCCGCAGCGGGAACATGCGCTACACCGAGGTGCGGCCGGCGGCGTACAACGCCAAGGCGCGCCTGCAGGACATGGACACCGACGGCATCGACCTCGCGGTGTTGTACCCGACGTCGATGCTCGGCTTGCAGTCGGTCCCCGACGAGGAGTTCGCCCGCGTGCAGGCGCGCGCCTACAACGACTGGGCGTCGGACCACACGCAGGAGGGTGAGGGCCGTCTCTTCGCGGCCGGCGCGGTGCCGCCCATGAACGACGAGGACGGCGTGAAGGCGGTCGCCGACGAGATCCGTCGGGTCGCCGAGAAGCCGGGCATGGTGTCGGTGTTCCTGCGCCCCAACCCGTCGGTCGACTGGCGGCCGTTCAACGACAAGATCTACGACCCGGTGTGGCAGGCCGCGGCCGACACCGGCCTGGTGCTCGCGTTCCACCCGTTCCTCATGCCCGACCTCCCCGGCGCGTGCCGGGGCCTGAAGCTGGCGCGGCCATTCGCGAACTGGAGCTACGCGCCGGCGTCGGAGGAGCCCGCCGGAGGCTGGGAGATGGGCAACATCCTCTTCACCCAGGCGATCGCCAACCCGGTCGACGTCATGCACTCGATCGCGTACATCACCGCCGGCGGCGTCTGCGAGCGCTTCCCCGACACCAAGTTCCTGTTCCTGGAGGCCAACGGTGGGTGGCTGGTGCCCTGGCTGGAGCGCCTCGACCACCACTCGAAGAAGTTCGAGTGGGACGTGCCGTGGCTCGAGATGCTGCCGTCGGAGTACTTCCGGCGCCAGTGCTGGATCAGCTTCGACCCCGACGAGTCGATGCTGGCGTTCACCGCCACCTCGCCGTTGTGCGGCGCCGACCGGATCGTCTGGGCATCGGACTACCCGCACCCCGACGCGAAGTTCCCCGGCGTCACCGAGGAGCTCGCCGAGGCACTCGAGCCGCTGTCATTCGACCAGCAGAAGGTGATCACGAGCGAGAGCGCGCTCGCGTTGTACGGCATTGGCTGACCCGCCGGTGCCGGGGGCCTCGGGCCTCGATCTCGCAACCGTCGACAAGCTGCTCACGACGACCCGTGCGGTGCGCAAGCGCCTCGACCTGACGCGCCCGGTCGAGCTCGACGTGATCATGGCGTGCCTGCGGTTGGCGATCCAGGCGCCGACGGGTTCGAACCTGCAGACGTGGCGCTGGATCGTCGTGACCGATCCCGACGTGCGCGCACAGCTCGCCGACCTCTACCGCAACTTCTCGGTCGGGGGCACGTACACGCGGCCCCGACCGCCGGCGTCGCTGACCGCGCAGCAGCAGCGCGTGATGGACTCGTCCGACCACCTCATGGCGCACATCCACGAGGTGCCGGTGCTCGTGGTGCCGTGCATCGAGGACAAGGGCGGCGCGGCCGGCTGGGCGCCTTCGATCTACCCCGCGGTGTGGAGCTTGCAGCTCGCGTTGCGCAGCCGGGGACTGGGGTCGGTCATCACGACGGTGCACCTGTACCGGCGCGCCGACGCCGACGAGCTGCTGGGTGTTCCCGACGGCTTCGTCCAGGCCTGCCTGCTCCCGGTCGCGTACTACACCGGTGACGACTTCCGGCCGGCCGACCGCCGCCCCGTCGAAGAGCTCACCTACCTCGACCACTGGGGCACGCCGGTCGGGACGTAGACGGGTTCGTCACGAAGGCGGCGGCGCGGGCGGCTTCGGCGCGAGGACGTCGGCGCGGCTGCCGAGTCGGGCGTGCGACCACTGATCAGCCGTCCCAGAAGAGCGCGAGGGCGAGGCTGTCCGGGTCCTTGAAGTTGAGGATGCCGCCCCGCGGCGTGTCGATCACGCCGGAGTGGGTCACGCCGACGTGGTGGACTCCCAGCAACTCGGTCATGGCCGCCAGCATGCCGCGTCGTAGTCTCTGCTGTGCGCGAGTGGCCGGTGGAGTGCGACGTCTCGGACCTCGTCCCGGTCGTGGGCGAGCACGTGCTCCGAGGCATGGCGTACGCGCCCGACGAGCTCGACCCCGCGGCACCGCCCGCGGTCGTGTGGTGCCTCCCCGGCGGCCGTTGCACGATCGACTACTTCGACCTCCGGGTCGAGGGGCTCGACGGCTACAGCATGGTGCGGGAGCTGACCGACCGCGGCTTGCTCGTGGTGTCGCTCGACCATCTCGGGCTCGGTGTGTCCAGCCCGCTCGACGACCTGTGCATCGTGACGCCCCGGGTGGCGGCGACCACGCACGACCACGCGGTCCGGGCGTTGACCGCCCGGTTGCGGCACGGCGATCTCGTCGACGACCTCCCGCCCGTCGAGCCACCGCAGCTGATCGGCCTCGGCCACTCGATGGGTGGCCTGGTCATCGTCGTGGAACAGGCGCGCCACGACACGTTCGACGCGATCGTCGTGCTCGGCCACGGCGCCGACGGCACGTGGGCGGCCCTGACCGACGACGAGCGGCTCCTCATGGACGTGCCCGACGCCGAACGGGAGCGGGCGATGGTCGAGCTGGCCCGGGTGCGCGCTCGCGGGTTGCCGCCGGAGACCGCCCGCCGGGCCCCCGCCGGCTCGTTCTTCGAGGCCGACGTGCCGCGCGCCGTCAAGCGGGCGTTCGGGGCGCAGCGGACCGAGCTCCTGTTCAGCTGCGCGCTGAGCACGATGGTGCCCGGTCACACCGACGCCGAGAAGGCGAGCGTCACCGTGCCCGTGCTCCTGGCCTTCGGCGACCACGACCTCACCGACGACTTCGAGGGCAATGCCGCTCGTTACCGCTCGAGCAAGGACGTCACGCTCTTCGTGCTCCCCGGGTCCGCCCACTGTCACAACCAGGCGGGGACGCGCGCCCTGCTCTGGGTGCGGATCGCGGCGTGGATCGGCGCGTTGCCGGCCTGACCCGCGAGCAGGTTGCCGCCGAACCCGACGACGGGGAGCGCTCGAGCGCGCCGCGGTGAAGAGGAAGACGCCGCCGGGCGCGCCGCCGCCGTTGCTCACGACCGCGGTCTCGGCGTTCGCCACCTGCCGTTCGCCCGCCGCGCCGCGCAGCTGGGTGATCGCCTCGTGGATGAAGCCGAACCCGTGCAATCGCCCGGACGAGAGCTGGCCACCGTGGGTGTTGAGCGGCAGCGTGCCGTCGAGCGCGATGTTCTTGCCGCCCTCGAGGAAGTCCTTGGCCTCGCCCTCGCCGCAGAAGCCGAGCGCCTCGAGCCACGACAGGCAGTTGAACGAGAAGCCGTCGTAGAGCTGGGCCACGTCGATGTCGGCGGGCTTCAGATCGGTGCGGGTCCAGAGGTGCGCGGCGGGCCCGGTGACGAGCGGCTCGTGGTCGAGGGTGCCCTGGTCCCAGCTCCAGCGTTCGGTGAGCTGCGTGCCCACGGCCTCGAGGTGCACCGGCTTCTGCTTCAGGTCGACGGCGAGGTCCTTGCGCGACACGATCACCGCGACCGAACCGTCGCACGGGACGTCGCAGTCGTAGAGCCCGAACGGCGTCGTGATCATGCGCGCGTTCAGGTAGTCGTCCATCGTGAGCGGTTCCTTGTAGATCGCCCACGGCGTGCGGGCCGCGTTCGCTCGCGCGTTCAACGCGATCCAGCCCAGGGTCTCGCGCGTCGTGCCGTATTTGTCGAAGTGGGCCGACGCGTGCATCGCGATCCAGTTGGCGGCCGACGACGCGCCGTACGGTATGCGCCACTGCATGTCACCACCGATGCGCGGCGACTCCTGCAGCGCCAGCATGTTGCTCGAGGCCCGGGCGTTGTGCGCCGCGCGCTCCTGCGCCGCGTAGCTCGACTCCCATACCGTGCGGAAGCACAGCACGTGGTTGCACAGGCCGCCCGCCACCGCGAGCATCGCCGCGATCACGGCACCGCCCTGGCCGGGCAGCTCGATGCCGCTGTTGATCCACGACGGCCGCAACCGCAGGATCTCCTCGAGCGCGTTGACGCCGCCCTCCGACATGCCGACGCCGAGGCCGGGGCCGGGATACGTGGACATGCCGTCGATGTCCTCCGGCCTGAGGCCGGCGTCTTCGATTGCTTGCCTCGCGGCCGCGACCGTCAGCGTGATGGGGTCGACTATCAGCCGGCGACCGACCTGCGACATGCCGATGCCGGTGACGGCGACCTGGTCCTCGAACTTGTCGGCCCCCTTCGGCATCGGCCGGGCCTCGTGGCTCTTGGGGTCGGTGGCCGGGAACGGGCCCTTCTCGGGGTCGCCGGTGGGCTCGAACAGCGGGATCCAGACGTCGTCGTCGTGCTCGAACCGCACCTGCACCCCCATCCCGACGTGCACGTCGGCGGGGTCGCAGTTGACGATGTTGGTGGTGAGCCGGACGCGGTCGTCCTCCTCGATGGCCACGATCGCGATCACGTACGGCGGCGGGAACGTGGGGATCCACGGGTGCTCGTTCACCGTGAAGCCGGCGACCACCGCGCGCCCTGAGACCTCGGCCGGTGCCCAGTCGTTCGAGAGGCAGAAGGCGCACACGGGGCCCGGCGGGTGCCGCAGCTGCCCGCACTCGGCGCAGCGCTGGAAGCGGAGCTTGCCGTCGGCCCCCGACGTCCAGAAGAACTCGTTGCGCTCGGTCACCTGCGGCAGCAGACGTCCGCTGGACTCGCTCACGATCGCTCCTCGTGCTCGACGGCCCGGCGAACCTATCGCCGGGCCCCGGGACTCCACCATGTCGGCGCGGTCCGTCTCCACTACGTTCTGGCGTCGTCGGCGCGTCGCTTGACGCGCGATCGACGCCAGGACGACCGGACGAGCGGACGGGGGAGCGCGATGCCTGCACAGCTGAAGCCCACGGGTGGTCTGGAGGGCTGCGGGGTGCTCGTCACGGGCGGGGGCACCGGGATCGGCGCCGCCTGCGCCCGGGTGGCCGCGGCCGACGGCGCCGCGGTCACGATCTGCGGGCGCACCGAGGCGACCCTGAGTGCGTCGGCCGAGAGGATCGAGCAAGCCGCCGAGCACGGCGGCAGCGTGCGCTACGTGATCGGTGACGTCACCGACGAGGACGACGTCAAGCGCATCATGGCGGCCGCCGCCGAGCCCACCGGCACCCTCGACGGCGTCGTCGCCAACGCGGGCGGTGGCGGCGGCCTGGCGCCGCTCGGGCTGCAGACGGTCGAGGACTTCGAGCGCGTGCTGCTGCTCAACGCCACCGGGACGTTCCTCACCGCCAAGCACTCGATCCCGCTCCTCGTCGAGTCCAAGGGATCCTTCGTCGGCATGTCGTCGTTCGCGGGCGCCACCACCCACCGGTACTTCACTGGCTACACCGCAGGGAAGGGCGCGCTCGAGCAGGTGGTACGCAACGCGGCCGACGAGTACGGCGCGCTCGGCGTGCGCTTCAACGCCGTCCGGCCCGGCTTCATCACCACCGAGATCATGGAGAACATCTCGCGCGACGGTTCGACGTACGCGAGCTACATGGAGAACACGCCGCTCGGTGACGTCGGCGCGCCCGAGGACGTCGCGAACGTCGTGCGCTTCCTGCTCGGCCCGGAGTCGAAGTGGGTCACCGGGCAGATCATCAACATCGACGGCGGGAACTCGCTCCGGAGCGGGCCCGACTACGGTGAGGTCGTCGTGATGATGCACGGCCCCGCGGCGATCCCCGGCGCGGCGCAAGGCTGATGGCCGAGATCGTCGTCGTCGGCGGCGGGCTCGTCGGCCACTGCTCGGCGATGCTGCTCGCCGCCGACGGGCACTCGGTCACGGTGCTCGAACGCGACCCCGAGCCGCCGCCCCGTTCGGCCGACGTGGCGTGGAACGAGTGGACGCGTCGCGGGGTCAACCAGTTCCGCATGATCCACTACTTCCTGCCCCGGTTCCGCGACATCCTCGAACGCGACCTGCCGGCAATCGCGGCCGCGCTCGACGCCGACGGCGCCCTGCGCTTCAACCCGCTGGAAGCCGTGCCCGAGCAGGTGAGCGGTGGGCGGCGCGACGGCGACGAGCGCCACCAGTCGTTGACCGGGCGGCGGCCGATGGTCGAGGCCGCGGTCGAACGCGTCGCGGCCACCACGCCGGGCGTCACCGTGCACCGCGGCGTCGTGGTGCGCGGAGTCCTCACCGCCGACGGGCGCGCGAGCGCGGCCCCGCACGTCACGGGGGTCGTGACCGACGACGGCACCGAGCACCGTGCCGACCTGGTCGTGGACGCCGGCGGCCGGCGGTCGGCCGCGCCGGCGTGGCTCGACGCCATCGGCGCCCATCCGGTGCGCGAGCAGCGGGACGACTGCGGGTTCGTGTACTACGCCCGGCACTTCCGGTCCGCCGACGGGTCCATTCCGGCCCTCTTCGGGCCGCCCCTGCAGGCGTACGAGTCGGTGTCGACGCTCACGCTGCCGGCCGACAACGGCACCTGGGGCGTCGGGCTCATCGCCAGCGTGCGCGACACCCCGGTGCGGCGGTGCCGCGACGTCGACACGTGGACGGAGGTCGTCCGGTCGTTCCCACTCGTCGCGCACTGGATCGACGCCGAGCCGATCACCGATGTCGCGGTGATGGCCGGCATCGAGGACCGTCAGCGCGACTTCGTCGTCGACGGCGTCCCGGTGGCCACCGGCCTGCTCCCGGTCGGGGACGCGTCGGCGTGTACGAACCCGTCGGTCGGTCGCGGGTGCACGATCGGATTGATGCACGCGGAGGCGTTGCGCGACCTCGTGCGCGAGCACGACCTGTGTGACGCGCCCGGCGTCGCCGTGGCCTGGGACGACATGACGCGCAGGCGGGTCGCGCCGTTCGTGCGGGAGACCCTCCACTTCGATCGTCACCGTCTCGCCGAGATCGAGGCGCACCGTGAGGGTCACCCGTACGAGACCGACGACGAGGAGTGGCTGCTCGGCGAGGCGTTCGCCGCCGCGTCGGGACTCGACCCCGGCGTCTTCCGGTCGTTCCTCGAGACGATCGCGCTCTACGACTCGCGTGCCGGCGTGCTCGCCCGGCCGGGTCTCGCCGATCGGGTGCGCGAGCTCGCCCGCGCGCCCGCCGATCCCTTGCCCGGTCCGTCCCACCTGGAGCTCACCACGCTGCTCACCCGCTGAGGCCGCCGCCCTGTGCCGCCGTCGGTGTGGTCGGCTCCGGCGCCGGGGTCGTGGAGGTCGTCGTGGTGGTGTCCGGCGGGGCGGTCGTGGTGGAGGGCGTCTCCGCGACCTCGGCCGGCACGGACGACGTGGTGGTCGCGCGCGTCGTGCTGCTGGGGCCGGGCACCGGCACGCCCGTGGTCGGGGTGCTCGCCGGCGACGGGGCGGCGTTGGTGGCGGCGACGACGTCGGCGGCGGGCATGGCGCCGTTCGCGTCGGTGGGCGGCAGCGACGACGCCCCGGAGGTGACGACGACGGTCTCTCGCTGCGAAGGCCGGTCGGACCCTCGGTCGGCGGTGAAACCGAGCGCGACGCCGGCGAGCACCGCGTCGCCGACGACCAGCGCCGCCAGCGACATCCGCGCCCGCCGACCGCGCATCACTCGGTCCGCCGTGCCGTTCGATCCAGATGTGCCATCGGCGTCGCCTCGGGAGGAGTTGCGCCTGCCTGACCTCCCGCAATCGTACCGACTCGCGCACCGCTCCAACCGCGAGGGGCACGACGGGTTCAGCGGACCTCGAGCGTCATCGCGACGGTGTGGTCGGCACGGACGGCGGCGAGGTCGGCGCCGTCGTCGGTTGGTGAGCCGGTGAGCCAGAACCGGCGGTTGGCGTAGTGCGGCGCGCGGGCACGGTACGACACCGACCGCCACTCCCGGTCGCCCCGCCGGCGGGCGAGCTCGGCCAGCAGGACCGCGGTGAGCGGGCCGTGCACCACCAGGTCGGGGTAGCCCTCGACGCCGGTCGCGTAGGGGTGGTCGTAGTGGATCCGGTGGGCGTTGGCGGTGACGGCGGAGAAGCGGAAGAGCAGCACCGGATCGGCGACCCGGGCCTCGACCCACGACGCGTCGGGGGCGTCGTCGCGTTCGGGCCCGGGCGGGGCCGCCGCCGCCGTCTCCCGGAACACGAGGTCCTGCTCCTCCTCGATGCAGGGCTCGCCCTGCTGCGCCACCGTGTGCCCGACGGTGACGAGCCAGAACCGGCCGCTGCCACCCTCCTTGAGCTCGGCCCGCACGATCCGCGACGCGCGTTCCGCCTCGGTGTCGAGGACGAGCGGTCGCTCGACGCGCACGCGACCACCGACCCACATGCGCTGCGGGAACGCCTCCATCTCCGGGCGCCGGCGCGGGTGCCCGTCGGGCCCGAGCGCGGCCGTCGGCGCGTGCGGGAGGAAGGCGGCCCAGTGCCAGAGCAGCGGAAGCACGCCGGTGTCGAGCACCGCCGCCTCGGCATCGATGCAGGCGGCAACCCGTTCGGCCTGCTCGCGCGTCACCGCGGCGTGCGCGGCGTCGGCGAAGCCGGCGTCGGCGAGGGTGGGCTCGGCGCCCCTCTCGCTCTCGCTCACGCTCACGCCTTCTCCAATCGGCGCTCGCTACTCGCCGGGGTACCCGGCTCGCTCACGCTCACGCGCTGAGCGGTACCGCGCTCGCGACGATCCCGTCGTCGTGCAGGCGGCCGACCTCGGTCGGCGAGAGCCCGAGCACGGTGTCGAGCACCTCGTCGGTGTGCATGCCCAGCAGGGGCGCCGGCGCGGGTGGGAGCGGGGGATCGACCGGGAAGCGCAACGGCGATGCCGGTGTGAGCAGCGCGCCGATGCCGGGGTGGTCGATCTCGCCGAACACCGGGTTCACCGGTGACGCGCGCCAGTCGTCGTCGAGCAACTGGGTGAACGTCTGGTACGGACCCCAGCACACGCCCTGCTCGTCGAGCGCCTTGCGCACCTCGTCGAGGCTGCGGGCCTCGAACCACGGCTTCAGCAGCGCGGCGATGCCGTCGCGCGCGCGGTAGCGGTCCTCCTCCCTGCGGAAGTCGGCGTCGAAGGCGCGCTCCATGGGCGGCAGGTGCTCCTCGATCCCGGTGGCGCGCACGAGCGTGTGCCACTGGTTGAGGCTGATGGCGACGACCATGACGCGCCGGCCGTCGCGCGTCGCGAAGTCGCGCCCGAACGCACCGTACATGTCGTTGCCGAGCGGCGGCCGATTCTCGTGCGTCACCTCGGCCTGCGCGAGGAAGCCGAGGTTGGCGACCATCGTGAACGCGACGTCGGCCAGCGACAACTTCACGAGCTGCCCCTCGCCGGTGACGCGGCGGTGGCGCTCGGCCGCGAGCACACCGATCACCGCGTTGAGCCCGGTGGCGATGTCCCACGCGGGCAGCGCGTTGTTCACCGGGAACAGCGAACCGACCGGCCCGGTGGCGGTGGCGATGCCCGAGGCGGCGTTGACCGTGTAGTCGACCGCGGTCGTCTCGTCGGGGTTGCCGACGATGTTGAGGTACACGAGGTCGGCGCGCCGCTCGCGGAGCCGGACGTCGGCCAACCAGCCCGACTCGGGGAAGTTGGAGAGGAAGATGCCGGCGTCGTCACCGGGCGCGGTGATAAGCGTCGTCGCCAGCTCGCGCCCCGCGGGGCTCGAGAGGTCGATGGCGATCGAGCGCTTCCCCTTGTTCAACCCGGCCCAGTAGAGGCTGACGCCCTCCTCGGTGACCGGCCAGCGCCGGTAGTCGAGGCCGCCGCCGATGGTGTCGAAGCGGATGACGTCGGCGCCGAGCTGGGCCAGCGTCAGCCCGCCGAGGGGGGCGGCCACGAACGCCGATCCCTCGATGATCCGCAGTCCCGAGAGCAGCTCCATGCGGCACACAGTACGGTGCCATGCGATGGACATGGAGCGGAGGCGTGGCCGGATGGCCGGGACGCCGGAGCGGAATGGACCCGCGTGATGGACATGGAGCGGAGGCGTGGCCGGATGGCCGGGACGCCGGAGCGGAATGGACCCGCGTGATGGACATGGAGCGGAGGCGTGGCCGGATGGCCGGGACGCCGGAGCGGAATGGACCCAAGTGATGGACATGGAGCGGAGGCGTGGCCGGATGGCCGGGACGCCGGAGCGGAATGGACCCGGATGATGGACAAGCTGCTGTTCCTCTTCCACCGCAAGGACGGCCTGAGCCGCGACGAGTTCTTCGAGCACTACCTCGATGTGCACGCCCCGCTCGGACTGCGCCTCACCCGCACCATGGAGGGCTACACCGTCAACCTGGTCGACACCGAGGGCGCCGGCGCGCCCGACGCGATCACCGAGGTCTGGACCGCGTCGGCGCAGGACTTCTTCGACCCGGCGCAGGCGTTCGCGACCCCCGACGACGCCAAGGAGCTGATGACCGACCACGACTCGTTCATCGGTCCGTACGACACCTACATCGTCGAGGAGCGGGTCGTGCGCCAGGGGAGCGACGCGGCGGGCGCCAAGCGGGTGTCGTGCTATGTCGAGGGTGAGGCGGTGCCGGAGGCCGGACCGGACGTCACCGGTGTCATCGAGCACCGCGTGGTGCAGGTGCTCGGCGACGACGCGCCGCGCTACACGACGATCGTGTCCACGTGGGCGCCGACGGCTGACGCGCTCGGGCCGTCGACCGGCGTGAGCTACGACGTGCGCGAGTACCGCAAGAAGACCCCGCCGCGCTGACGCCCTCCCGAACTTGCGTCACTTCCCCGCGAGAGACGCGGTCAGGTGACGCACCGTCGGAAGAGGATCACACCGCGGTCTTCGACGCCAGCTGGGGATCGGCGGCCGCGAGCTTCCCCAGCAGGTCGCGCAGCTGCCGCTGCTCCGCCGCGGTCAGCGCCTCGAACGCCGACGGGGGCTCGGCCAGCAGCTCGAGCGCCCGCGCCCGCTGGGCGCGTCCCTCCAGCGTCAGCACGATGGTGCGCACGCGCCGGTCGGCGGGGTAGGGGCGGCGTTCGGCGAGGCCGCGTTCCTCCAGGCCGTCGGCGAGGCTGGTGACGTACGACGCGTCGCAGCCCCAGTGCTCGGCGAGGTCGCTCATGCGCAGCGCCTCGCCGTCGACGAACGCGCCGAGGTGCACGAACGCCTTCAGGAGCGGGGGCGAGAGCCCGAGCTCGGCGCAGATGCGGTGGACGCGGTCGTGCGCCTCGCCCTCGATGAAGATGGCATGCATCGACGCCCAGGCGTCCCGGGCCGCCTCCGTGCTCACGAGCCCAGTCTAGATAAACCCTTGATGAACGTCGACCATTGAGCTGCTCAAAGCTTGATGCAACTCAAGGAAAACGCGCTAGGGTGAGATCCCGTGGCAGAACCTGCGATCGTCGTCGACCACCTGGTCAAGCGCTTCGGGGACCTCGAGGCGGTCAAGGGCGTCTCGTTCGAGGTGCCGGAGGGCCGCGTGCTCGGCCTGCTCGGGCCCAACGGTGCCGGCAAGACCACCGTCGTGCGCATGCTCACCACGCTGCTGCGGCCCGACGGCGGGAACGCCCGCGTGCTCGGCGTCGACGTCAGGGAGGACCCGCAGGCGGTCCGGGCCAGCATCGGGCTGGCGGGCCAGTACGCCGCGGTCGACGAGAACCTCACCGGCCGCGAGAACCTCGTGCTCGTCGGCAAGCTCGCGCACCTCGACGGCGACGAGATCGACGGCCGGGCCCACGAGCTGCTCCAGCAGTTCGCGCTCGAGCACGCAGCGGACCGCATCGCCCGCACCTACTCCGGCGGCATGCGCCGCCGGCTCGACCTCGCCGCCGCGCTGGTGCACCGGCCGCCGGTGCTGTTCCTCGACGAGCCCACCACCGGCCTCGACCCGCAGGGTCGCAACGACCTGTGGGGAGTCATCGAGGACCTCGTGGCGCGGGGCACCACCGTGCTGCTCACCACGCAGTACCTCGAAGAGGCCGACGTGCTCGCCGACAACATCGTGGTGATCGACCACGGCTCCGTGATCGCCGAGGGCACCGCCACCCAGCTGAAGGAACGGATGGGCTCGACGGTCATCGAGATCACGATGCGCGACGACGACGCTGCGGCGCGTGCCGACGAGGCGCTCACGCCGGTCGGCACCACCTCGCGCGACGGCAAGCTCATCCGCGTCAACGTCCCCGGCGGCGCCGGCGCGAGGTCGATGCTGGAGGCGGTTCGGATCCTCGACGCCGAGCACCTCGACCCGGCGACGATGGTCCTGCGCGAGCCCACGCTCGACGACGTGTTCCTCGAGCTCACGGGGCACACCACGATCGACAGCGACGAAGGAGAAGGGTCATGACGACGGTCGCCGCTCCCGCGCGCGCCACCACGCGCGTCAACCGTGGTCACGCAGTCGGCGACGCCATCACGATGGCGTGGCGCAACCTGCTCAACATCAAGCGCAACCCGCAGTTGCTGGTGTTCGCGACCATCCAGCCGGTCATCTTCGTGGTGATGTTCCGCTACGTGTTCGGCGGCGCCATCCAGGGAAGCCTCCCCGCCGGGCAGACCTACGTGAACTTCCTCATGCCGGGGATCTTCGTGCAGACGATCGTGTTCGGCGCGCTCACCACCGGCGTGGGGCTCGCCGACGACCTGAGCAAGGGTCTCATCGACCGGTTCCGGTCGTTGCCGATGGCCCGCTCGGCGGTGCTCGTCGGCCGCACCCTCGCCGACTTCGTGCGCAACTTCTTCGTCGTGATCCTGATGTGCGTGGTCGGCTTCATCGTCGGCTGGACCATCGGCACGGACGTGTTCGGCCTGCTCGGCGCGATCGCCATCATCCTCGCCTTCTCGTACGCGCTGTCGTGGGTGTTCGCCATCGTCGGGCTCACGGTGAAGGACGCGGAGACCGCGCAGGCGGTGTCGTTCCCCATCCTCGCCCCGCTGGTGTTCGCGTCGTCGGCGTTCGTGCCGGTGGCCACGATGCCGTCATGGCTACAGGGCTGGGCCCGCAACCAGCCGGTGTCGGTGGTGGTGAACGCCGCGCGCTCGCTCACCATCGGTGTCGGACCGACGAGCGAGTACGTGATCAAGGCGATCGTCTGGATCGTCGGCATCATCGCGGTGTGCGCGCCCATCGCCGTCGCCCGCTACCGCCGCGCCGTCTGACCGGAGGCCAGTACGCTCCGCGGCCATGGGCCGTGACCTCGCAACACTCGTCGCCTCGATGACCCTCGACGAGAAGGCGGCGTTCACCGCCGGGGCCGACTTCTGGACCCTCGTGGCCAACGAGCGTGTGGGCATCCCGCCCATCCGGGTCACCGACGGACCGAACGGGGCTCGGGGGAGCGCGCTGTTCGGGCTCGGCGGCGAGACCGCGGTGTGCGTGCCGTGCGGGTCCGCGCTCGGCGCGACGTGGGATCCCGAACTGGTGGAGCGGGTCGGGGTGATGCTGGGCGAAGAGGCGCTCACCAAGGCCTGTCGTGTGTTGCTGGCGCCGACCGTCAACCTCCATCGTTCACCGCTCGCAGGCCGAAACTTCGAGTGCTACTCCGAGGATCCGCTGCTCTCGGGGAAGACCGCGGCCGCCTTCGTGCGCGGGGTGCAGTCGCAGGGCGTGGTCACCACGGTGAAGCACTTCGCCGGCAACGACGCCGAGTTCGAGCGCCACAGCATCAACTCGGTGATCGACGCCCGCTCGCTGCGCGAGCTGTACCTCGTGCCCTTCGAGCTCGCGGTGCGCGAGGGCGGCGCGCTGGGGATCATGACCGCGTACAACCGGCTCAACGGCCCGCACTGCTCGGAGCACGCCGAGCTGATCACCGCGATCCTGCGCGACGAGTGGGGGTTCCACGGCTTCGTGCTGACCGACTGGTTGAGCGCGGGCTCGACGGTCGGATCGTCGGCAGCCGGGCTCGACCTCGAGATGCCCGGCCCCGGGCAGTTCTACGGCACGACCCTGGGCGAGTCCGTGCGCGCCGGTGAGGTGGACGAGACCGAGCTCGACGAGCACGTCGGCCACCTGCTGCGCGTCTTCGACCGGGTCGGCGCCCTGGATGATCCCCCCGACTGGGCGAGCACGTCGATCGACCGGCCCGAGCACCGCACCCTTGCGCGCGAGGCGGCGATCGCGGCCGCGGTGCTGCTGCGCAACGACGCGATCCTCCCGTTCGACGTCGCGGAGATGCGCACGCTGGCAGTGCTCGGACCGAATGCCGAGCGACCGCAGATGATGGGCGGTGGTTCCGCCAACCTGGCGCCGCACTACCGGATCAGCTTGCTCGACGCGCTGCGCGACAAGGTGGGCGACCGCGTGGACGTGCGCTTCGCACGCGGCGTCGACATCGACCGAACGTCACCGCCGCTCCTGGCGACGTTCGCGACCGACTTCTTCGCCGGCCGTGAGCACGCCGGCCCCGTCGTCGGCACCCGCACCTTTCCCGATGGCCGGCTCCTGCTCATCGACCGCGCGCCCGCCGGGGTCGACATCGCCGACTTCTCCTACCGCGCCACCGCGACCTACGTCCCCGACGAGACGGGTCCCCACACCTTCTCGCTCGTGCAGATGAGCGGCCGGGCGCGGGTTCTTGTCGGCGGGAGGGTCGTGATCGACGGGATGGCGCACCCTCCCGGTCCCGG
This sequence comes from uncultured Actinomycetes bacterium, assembly GCA_963819475.1. Lineage (GTDB taxonomy): Bacteria > Actinomycetota > Acidimicrobiia > IMCC26256 > DASPTH01 > DASUAS01. The sequence continues at coordinate 1,165,759 of CAWFWE010000002.1, read as the reverse complement.
GACCGAGTTCTTCGGGTTCGGGAGCGCCGAAGCCGAGGCGCAGGTCGAGCTGGTGGCGGGGCAGGCGGTCGAGGTCGCGGTCGAGTTCGCCGAGCGTGACGGGGTCTTCCTGCGCGGGGCGAAGCTCGGCCTCCGCCGGCCCGCGCCGCCCGACCTGCTCGACCGGGCCATCGCGACCGCGGCCGAGGCGGACGCGGTCGTCGTGATGGTGGGGACCAACGACGACTGGGAGACCGAGGGTCGCGACCGCGACACCATGGAACTGCCCGGCCGGCAGGACGAGCTCGTGGCGCGCGCCGTCGCGGCGAACCCGAACACCGTGGTGGTGGTGAACACGGGCGCGCCCGTGACGATGCCGTGGGCCGACGACGCACCCGCGATCCTGCAGGCGTGGTTCGGTGGCCAGGAGATGGGCAACGCGCTCGCCGACGTCCTGTTCGGCGACGCCGAGCCGGGTGGCCGCCTCCCGACCACGTTCCCGCGGCGGCTCGAGCACAACCCGTCGTTCGGCAACTTCCCCGGCGAGTTCGGGGAGCTGCGCTACGGCGAGGGCGTGCTCGTCGGGTACCGCTGGTACGAGGCGCGCCACCTGCCGACCCGCTTCCCCTTCGGTCACGGGTTGTCCTACTCGAGCTTCGCGCTGGGCGAGCCGACCGTCGTCGCCGGCGACGACACGGTCACGGTGTCCGTGCCGGTGAGGAACACCGGTCAGCGACCCGGCACCGAGGTCGTGCAGTGCTACGTCGCCCCGCCCCGGCCGACCCGGGTGATCCGGCCGCCGAGGGAGCTGAAGGCCTACGCCAAGGTCGAGCTCGACCGGGGCGAGCAGACCACCGTCACGCTCACCCTCGACGAGCGCGCCTTCGCGTACTGGGATCCCACCGACGACGGCTGGCACGCCGATCCGGGCACCTACGAGCTGCACGTCGGCCGCTCGTCGGCCGACGTCTCGCACGTGATCTCAGTAGAGCGGTGACCAGCTCGCGGTCCTGAGGAGCCGGCTCTTCCACTGGTCGCGGAAGGCGAGCGCGTCGTACATGTACGTGCCGGGCGCCCGCCGCTCGAGGGGCAGCTCGGTGACGAGCAGGTGCGCGACGGTCGCCGGATCCGGGATGTACTGCCAGAGCATCGCCTCGCGCCGCAGCGACGAGCCGTGCGCGTTCTGGAAGCACGCCTGGATGTCGATCGGGATGGCGCGCATGTCGTCGGCGTAGCGCAGCAACGGCTGCCGGTAGATGTCGTCCCACGCCTGGATGTAGTCGTCGAGCGACGACGTCGGCCAGCCGGTGTCCTCCATGAACAGGTGCAGCTCGTGCTCCCGGCCGTCGGTCGGGACGGCGTCGAGGTCGACCTCCTGGATGGGCGACCAGCGCACCGGGAGCATCACCTTGGCGGTCACGTCGTGTCGGTAGGTGTCGACCTCGCGCGACCACTCGCTCAGGTCGCCGGTCTGGATGCGCTGCGCCAGGCGCTCCCACGCCGGGCCGTCGCGCACGCCCGTGATGGTCACGACGTTGTACGACGGGCCGCTGCCGTGGGCGTGGTTCATGTACCAGAGCAGACGGGCATCGTCGCCCGCGGCCAGGGTCGGCATCCAACCGTCCCGGAACGCGGCCTCGAACTCGTCCTCGTGCTTGCCGACGACCTCGTGCACCTCGTGGACGAACAACATCACGCGCCTCCCTGCTCGAGCGGGAAGGGCGACCAGGGGGACGTCCGGAGGAGCTGGCTCTCCCACCGGTCGCGCAGGTCGAGCGCGTCGTGCATCCAGGTGCCGGGGGCGCGCATCTCGGCCGGGATGTCGGTGGTGAGCAGCCCGAGCAGCCGGTCGGGATCGAGGATGCGCTGCATGAGCGTGACCTCGCGCTTGCGGTGCGAGCCGAACGCGGGCTGGAAGCCGGCCTCGATCTGGAGGAACTGCGGTGCTCCCGAGTCGCGGTGCTCCAGCGACTTGGCGTACACGGTGCCCGACGTGTCGATGTAGTCCAGCAGCCGGCCCTCGTACGGCCACATGGTGTCCTCCATGTAGATCGCCGGGTCGCGCTCGGCGCCGTCGGCGGGCACCTCGCCGAGGTCGAGGTCGGCCATCGGCGACCACGGCAGCGGGACCAGCACCTTCCCGCGCACGTCGTGGCGGAAGGTGTCGAGCTCCCGCATCCAGTCCTGCAGGTCTCCGGACTGGATCCGCCGGGCCAGGCGCTCCCACGCGGCGCCGTCGCGGACCGCGGTGATGGTCACCACCTGGTACGACCAGCCGCTGCCGTGGGCGAGGTTGAGGTACCAGAGCAGCCGGGCGTCGTCGCCCCGGGCCAGCGTGGGCATCCATCCCTGACGGAACGTGTGCTCGAACGCGTCCTCGTGGTAGCCGGCGACTTTGTGGGTCTCGTGGAGGAAGAGCACGCGGGCATCCTCGCGCGAGTGCAGCCTCAGGTGCCCGACGCCTGCCAGACGTGCCGGCGGAGCACCGAGCAGACCGCGACGTCGTACTCGGCGTAGAAGGCGGTGCGGCCCTCCTCCTGCGCGGCGCGGTGCTCGGTGTCGTCGCGCCACGCGGCCTCGGCGGCGTCGGAGGCGAAGGTGACCAGCGCCAGGCGCTCGCCGTCGGCGGCCACGAACTCCTTGAACTCCACGAACCCGGCGAACCCGGCGGCCCGTGCCTCGAGCTCGGCCGCGCGTGTTCCGTACCGTTGCCCGGGCACGTCGTCGCGGAGCCGCGACCGGAAGACGGTGATGTTCTCGGCCACGGTCAGCCTCCGAGGATCTCGGCGTCGTGCTCGCCCACGTGCGGCGCGCGGCGGGCGATGCGCCACGGCGACGCGGGCATGAGGAACGGCGCGCCCGGGTACCGGTAGGTGCGCCCGAGGTCGTCGTGCTCGACCTCGACGGGAAAGCCGCGCGCCACGAAGTGCTCCGAGTCGAAGGCCTCCTCCGGCGCCGCGACCACGCCGCACGCGAGCCCGCGGGTCTGGCCGCCGCGGAAGAACTCGTCGGCGGTGATGCGCTCGGCGATGAACATCAGCGCCTCGCGGCCGGCGCCGAAGATCTCGACCGCCAGCGGGTCGGTGGCCATCTCGGCGATGGTGACACCACCGCGTTCGACGGCGAGGTCGAGCAGCACGATGTCGGGGAACTCGTCGCGCAGCCCGAGCGTCACCAGCCAATCGATCAGCGCCTCGTAGTCGCGCTGGGCCCGGGGCGGGAAGCCGGTCGTGACGTAGAGACCGTCGGCGCAGCACATCTGCGTCGGCATCGACATCGTCGTGAGCGTGTGCCGGCCGGTCTGGCGCTGCACCGTGCCCCGGGCGACGAGCCACTCGTAGCTGCCGGCTTCGGTCGTCACGTTGGCCGCCGCGTGCATGCTCACGTCGACGTGCTGGCCGCGACCGGTGACGTCGCGCGCCAGCACCCCGGTGAGCGCCGCCATCACCGCGAACGTGCTGGCGATGTGGAACGCCTGGTTGCCACCGCCGCGCACCGGCGGCAGCGAGTGGTCGTCGTACCCGCAGCTCCACACCGGCCCGCCGCCGGCCAGCAGCGTGAGGTCGGTGGCGGGCTCCCGCGCGCGCGTGCCGGTGCGCCCGAACGGCGTCACCGACACCCAGATGAGCTCCTCGTGCTCGGCGCGGAGATCGGGGTGGTCGAGGTGCCGGGTGGCGAGCGCGTCGGGCGGCTCACCCTCGAGGACGATGTCGGCCTCGCCGGCGAGGCGGCGGAAGTGCGCGGCGCCGGTGTCGGAGTCGAGGTCGAGCACGATCCCGCGCTTCGACGTGTTGTAGTGCCACCACCAGAGGCTGCGCTCCGGGTCCTCCACGTCGTCGGCGAACGGCCCGTAGGCGCGGCTGGGATGACCGCCGGGCGGTTCCACCACGATCACGTCGGCGCCGAGGTCGCCGAGCATCTTCCCGGCGAACGCGGCGTGCTCGCTGGCCAGTTCCACGACCCGCAGGCCGAACAGGGGGCCCGGCGCCTCGCTGTCGTCGCTCATGCCCGTCCGCTCACGTCACGCCGTCCTTCGCCAGCTGCTCGATCTCGGCGTCGTCGAGCCCGAGGATCTCCGACAGCACCCGGTGATTGTGCTCACCCAGGCAGGGACCGCCCCGCTCGATCACCCAGTCGGTCTCCGACAGGTGCACGGGCAGGCCGTCGACGCGCACGTCGCCCATCTCGCGGTGGTGGACCGTCGGCCAGAGGCCCCACTCGGCGGTGCCGGGGTCGTGGTCGATCCGATCCTCCGGGCGGGCCACCGCCGCCGCGGGCACGCCGGCGGCACGCAGCGCCTCGGCCACCGCGAACCGGTCGCGCGTGACGGTCCACGCCGCCACCCGCTCGTCGAGCGCGTCCTGCACCGCCAGGCGCTCGGCCAGCGTGTCGTTGCGCGGATCGAGCGCCCACGGCTCGTCGATCACGGCGGCGAGGTTCTTCCAGTCGGCGTCGTCGCGACACGCGATGGCGACCCAGTTGTCCTCACCCTCCGCGGGGTAGATGCCGTGGGGTGCACGCGCCGGCGTGTGACTCCGGTTCGAGTCGGGCTGCCCGGCCCGGCGCAGCGGCCGACCGTTGACCGTGTAGTCGAGCAGGTCGGGGCCCACCAGCGTGGTGCCGGCCTCGGTGCACGCCATGTCGATCCACTGGCCCTCACCGGTGCGGTTGCGGTGGATGAGCCCGGCGAGGATGGCGACGGCCATCGTGTCGGCGCCCATGTGGTCCATGTACGAGAAGCCCCAACCCGCGGGCGGCTGGTCGGGCCGGCCCGAGCTGAAGGTCAGCCCGGAGACCGCCTGCACGATCGGGCCCCAGGTCTTGAACGCCGAGTTCGGGCCGTTGGCGCCGAAGCCGGAGTTCGACACGTACACGATGTCGGGCTTGATCGCCTGCAGCTCCTCGTAGGGGAACCCCATGCGCGCCAGCACGCCGGCGGCGAAGTTCTCGGTGACCACGTCGGAGATGGCGACGAGCTCGCGGAGCAGCTGCTTGCCGCGCTCGGTGCGGAGGTTGAGCGTGATCCCGAGCTTCTCGACGTTGTGGTTGTTGAAGCCGCCGCCCATCTCGATGCCGCGCCGCTCGTCGACGAACGGGGGCGCTCCCCGCACGATGTCCCAGGTCCCCTGGCGCACGGGGTCCTCGATACGGATGACCTGCGCGCCGAACGCGGCGAAGAACCGGGTCGCCCCGGCGCCCGCGAGCTGCCCGCTCAGGTCGCAGATGCGGAGGTGCGACAGCGCCTCCGACCGGCGCTCACCCGCCACTCAACCCACCCGCATCGGGACCGACGTGTACCCGCGCACGGTCAGTTGGTCGCTTCGCGCAGCTTCGCGAGCACCGCGTCGGGGCCGAGAGGCTGCTCGGTCACGGTGATGCCGTGCTGCGCGAGCGCGTCGGCGACGGCGTTGAACACCGCAGCCGGGGCACCGATCGCGCCGCCTTCGCCCACTCCCTTGTAGCCGCCGACGGTCGACGCCGGGGACTCGATGTGGAAGGTCTCGATCTCCGGGATCTCGTGGGCGGTGGGCACCAGGTAGTCCATGAAGGTCGACGCCAGCGGGTTGCCGTCGTCGTCGTAGACATTGTGCTCGTAGAGCACCCCGCCGATGCCCTGGGCGACGCCGCCGTGCACCTGGCCCTCGACGATGTTCGGGTTGATCATCCGCCCGCAGTCCTCCGACACCACGAACCGGAGCAGGTCGACCTTGCCGGTGGCGGGATCGAGCTCGACGATCGCGGCGTGGGTCGCGTTCGACCACATCGTCGCCGGTGCCATGGAGCGGTGCACGACGTCGAGCAGCGAGTCGAGCTCGGGCGGGAGCGTGGCCGACTGCTGGTACGCGGTGTTCGCCACCTGCTGCACCGGCACCGACTTGGTCGGCGTGCCCTGCACCGACACGACGCCGTCGGCGATCTCGAGGTCCTCGGGCGCGGCCTCGAGGAGATGCGCGGCGATGGCCACGACCTTGTCGCGCAGCTTGAGCGAGGCCTCGGTGACGGCCTGGCCGATCATCGGCCCGCTGCGGCTCCCGCCGGTGCCGGGGCCGAACGGCGTGCTGTCGGTGTCGCCCTGGCGCACGGTGACGTCGTCGAAGTCGATGCCGAGGTTCTCGGCCACCAGCTGCGCGGTGGTCGTCTCCAGGCCCTGGCCGTGCGAGCCGGACCCGATGAACACGTCGACGCGCCCGTCGGGGTGCATGCGCACGTGCGCGGGTTCGTTGGCGTAGGCGGCGACGCCGGGCTGTGGCTCCACGTAGACCGCGAAACCGATCCCCAGGTACCGACCGTCGGCGGTCGCGCGCGCCTGCTCGGCGCGGAAGGCGTCGTACCCGATCTCCGCCGCCGCCTGCTCGAGCGTCTCCTCGGGCGTGACGTTCTCGATCGCCATGCCGCCGGCCGACTGGTAGGGGAGGTCGGACCGATGGAGGACGTTGCGGCGCCGGAACTCGAGCGGGTCGAGCCCGAGCTGGCGCGCGGTGTACTCGATCATCTGCTCGCGCGGGTCGTCTCCATCATCCATGGGCCGCGGTACGAGGCCGATCCGCACGTGTTGGTGTAGATGGCGGTGCTCTCCCACGCGAGGTGGGGGACGCGGTAGGGACCGGTGATGAGCATGCCGACCAACGGGCCGGCGGAGCCCCCCGGCATCGGGTACGCGCCGGCATCGTCGAAGTGCTTGAGCTCGGCGCCGACCAGCACGCCGTCGTCGTCGACCGCGAGGGTGACGTCGCACTTCTCCTGGCGCGCGTGCGCCGACGCGATGAGGTTCTCGCGCCGGTCCTCGCTCCACTTGACCGTTGCACCGAGCACGTAGGCGGCGAGCACGATCACGATCTCCTCGCGCCCGACGAACGACTTCAGCCCGAAGCCGCCGCCGACGTCGCCGATCTGCACGCGGATCTGGTTCTCGGGTACGCCGGTGGAACGCGAGAACACGAGCCGCGCTTCATGGGGGTTCTGGCTCGACAGCCACACGTCGAGCCGCTGGTCGAACGGTTCCCAGCGCGCCACGACGCCGCGACACTCCATCGGGATCATCGAGTAGCGGTGCTGCACGAAGCTCTGCGAGACCACGTGCGGCGCGGACTCGACCGCGGCGCGGGCTTCGTCGGGCATCGGCACCGACATCTGCATCACCACGTTGCCGGGGCGGTCCGGGTGGACGTCGTTCCCGTCGCCGGCCAGGGCGGTGTCGTAGTCGAGGATCGGATCGGCGATGTCGTCGTAGTCGATCTCGATCAGCTCGGCCGCGTCCTCCGCCAGGTAGCGGCTTTCCGCGATGATCAGCGCGATGGGGTCGCCCACGAAGCGCACGTCGCCGACGGCGAGCGGATACATCGGCGACATGAAGTCCTCGGCGCCGACGAACATCGACGGGTACATCGTGCCGACGACCTTGTCGTTGAGGTCCTCGCCGGTGAACACCGCGACCACACCATCGGCGTCACGGGCGGCCGACACGTCGACCCGGAACTTCGCCCGGGCGACGTCGCTGCGCACGAAGTGGGCGTGCAGCATGTTCGGGAGCGTGACGTCATCGGTGTAGCGGCCCCGTCCGGTGAGGAGGCGAGGGTCCTCCTTGCGGAGCACCGCCTGGCCGACGTACCGACCCGCCGACGCGTGCGCGATGGTGTCGCTCATGCTTCCCCGCCCTCGGCGCGGCCTCGACGGCTCGCCGTCACTTCGCTCATCTTCCTCCGCTCCTGGCTGTGAACGGCGAACCCTAACATCGCGCCCCGGCCGCCTCGATCGGGGTCGCCGGGGCCGAGCATGACGCCTGGAGGCAGGGTGGTCGGGATCACGATCGCCGGTCGGGAGGCCGTCGACCCCCGCGGCTGGGAGCGCACGTGGGGCGTCGCCGCGGGCATGGCCCGCGCGGGCGACGGGGTCGTCGGGCTCGACCGCGAGCAGCCGTGGACGGCCGACTTCGAGGTGATCGGGCCCGCGGGCGACGCCGGACCCGTCGCGGTGCTGGTCGACGTCGAGAACCGCGGTGGACGCTCGACCCACGGCATGATCGGCCCCGAGCTCGCGGCCGGCCGGCTCGCGTACGCGCGGGTCCAGTGGCAGACCGGTCACGCCGCCGGGGTGCCCGAGCACGCCCAAGGCGTCGGGCTCGTCATCCTGCGCGACTTCGGGCGCTGGCTACGGGAGCGCTTCCCGGTGCTGGTGCTCGCGGGCGCGAGCCAGTCGGCCTGGTGCGTGAACACGTTCGTCGGCGAGGGCTTCAACGAGGATCCGGGCTCGGGCACCGGCGTGTACGACGGCGCGTTCGCCTACCTGTCGGGCGGCAACTGGCTCGCGGTGAACCGGTGGGGTGACGACGGCGCACCGCAGGCGCCCTACGCCCGGCCCGTCGGCGTCCCGGTGCCGGCGGCTGGCCTGCTCACCCGGCCGGGGAGCGACCCGTTCCTGGTGGAGATCTCCAGCTACACCGACTACTACCGCCTGCGCGCCAGCCGGTCGGCCGATGCCCCGCTCCCGGCGCGCTGCCGGCACTACGACTTCCCGAGCCCCCACGCGCCGGGCTCGATCGTGTCCGCCGACGCGGTGTTCGGGCTGCTCGGCTGCAACGGGGGCCGGGAGGTGCCGATGAACCCGATCGGCGCCGGGCCCTCGGTCCGGACCACGCTGCTCGGGTTGTTCCGCGCGGTCGAGGCGACCACCCTGCCCGACGAGGTGCCCGAGCTGCCGCCCTCGGTGTTCTTCACGCTGGGGCCCGCGCCACCGGCGAGTGCGCACTTCAACGGGCTCCCGGGTGTGGAGCTGCGGGTGCCCGTGGTCGACGCCGACGGGATGCCGGTGGGCGGAGTCCACTTCCCCGACGCCGAGCTCCCACTGGGCCGGCCGGAGCCGGTCGCGCTGTCGCCGTGCGGCACGAGCTCGATCGACGACGTGTGCGGGAACTTCGGTGGTTGGCAGCCCTTCGCCGCGGACGAGCTGAGCGCGCGGTACGGCACACCCGACGAGTACGCGACGCGCTACGCGCAGGCGTACGACGCGCTCGTGGCCGACGGCTTCGCATTGGCGTCGGAGGGGGAGCGGGCGGTCGCCGACGCCCGGCTCGCCTTCGCTGCCGCGGTCAGCTCGCCGCGCTGAGCCGGTCGCGCACCCACTGGAGGCTGTTGGGCTTGCTCATCTGGCCTTCCCAACCCGCCAGCAGCGCGTCGACGTGGGCGCGGTCGGGGATGGTGCCGAGCACCTCGACCGTCACGAGCTCGGTGGGCAGCTCGGGGACCCGGGTGTCGCCGATCGGGTCCATGAAGACGGGCTCGGAAGGCTCGGCCATGGCGTAGAGCTCGCCGGTGTCGGCGACCCACGAGAGCTCGGTGCGGCCGCCGGTGGCGTCCGACCACTCGCGCCCGAACTCGATCTCCTCCGACTCGCGCCGGCGGGGATCCGCGTCGTAGAACTCTTCGATGTCCATGGTCACCTTCGTGTGAGACCCACCAGGGCTGGTGCGAGTGCCCGCCATTCTGCCCTGGGGAAGCCCGGCTGCTCGGCTCCGGTGTAGGCCTGCACGCACACGTGGTCGGCGCCGGCGTCGAAGTGCTCCTGCACCCGGGCGGCGATGGTGGCCTCGTCGCCCCACACGACCACGTGGTCGATCAGGCGGTCGCTGCCCCCGTCGGCGAAGTCGTCGTCACCGAAACCGAGCCGCCGCCAGTTGTTCACGTAGTTCGGCAGCTGCAGGTAGACGGTAAGGCCCTCGCGGGCGATGGCGCGGGCGCGGGCGGCGTCGGTCTCGAGCACCACGTGCTGCTCCGGCAGCAGCCGCGGGCCTTCGCCCAGCACCTCGCGCGCGACCTTGGTGTGCTCGGGGGTCACCAGGTACGGGTGTGCGCCGCCGGCGCGGTCGCGCGCCAGCTCGAGCATCTTCGGCCCCAGCGCCGCGAGCACGCGCCGGTCGGCGGGAACGGTGGGGGAGACCGCGTCGAGCTCGTCGAGGTACCGGCGGGTGACCTGCAACGGCTTCTCGTACTGGCCCGGGTGCGTCTGCTCGATGAGCAGCGAGTGGCTGACGCCGATGCCGAGCAGGGTGCGCCCGGGGTGGTCGGCCTCGAGTGCGGCGAACCCCGCACCGACCTCGGCGGCGGCGTGCATCCAGAGGTTGAGGATGCCGGTGGCGGCGACGATCGTGGACGTGGGTTCGAGGAGCGTGCGCAAGGCGCCGAACACGTCACCACCGACGTCGGGGATCCACAGCGCGGTGTAGCCGAGCGCCTCGAGCTCCGCCGCCGCGTCGCGGACCTCGGCCCCGTCGCCGTAGCGCAGCTCGCCGCTCCAGATGCCAATGCCGGTGAGCTCCATGCGTCCCTTCGTAACCGCGCCCGGGTGCACGACGCAACCCGCGGTGCGAGCGGCAGCCCGATACAGTGCCGCGCCGTGACCGACTTCTCCGGCAAGACCGCCATCGTCACCGGCGCCGCGTCGGGCATCGGCCGGGCGACGGCGAAGGCCCTCGCCGACGCGGGCGCCACCGTCACCCTGGTCGACGTGTCCGACGAGCTCGGCGCCCGCGCCGCCGACGAGGCCGGCGGCACCTACGTGCACCTCGACGTGTCGCAGCCGGATGCGTGGCGGGAGCTGCTCGGCGGCTTCGACCGGCTCGACCTGCTCCACCTCAACGCCGGCATCTACGACGTCACGATGCCCGACATCACCCAGGTGTCCGACGACCGGTACCGCGCGTACATCGGGGTCAACGTCGACGGTGTGTTCTTCGGGTTGCGCGAGGCGATCCCGCTGCTCGAGCGCGCGAACGGCGCGGTGGTGGTCACGTCGTCGATGGCAGGGATCATCCCTCTGCCCGCGAATCCGGTGTACGCGCTCACGAAGTGGAGCCTCATCGGCCTGGTGCGCAGCGTCCACGGCGACCTGGAACGGCGGGGAATCCGCATCAACGCGCTCTGCCCGGGCGCGGTGGCCACGCCACTGATGGGTGAGGATCCCCACGGGTTGTTCGAGCGGATGGGCGTCGCCGCGCTCGAGCCCGAGGACATGGCGGCGTCGGTGGTGGCCATCCTCGCCTCCGACCGCAGCGGCGACGCGGTGCTCCACCGGCCGCCGTGGGAGCCGGAGGCGGTGGAGTTCGTGAGGTTGCCCGAGCACTGATCGTCCGTCCGCAGGGCCGAACGCCGTTTGGGGGAACGTCGTGGTCGAGTCGGCAGGCAGCGTGCTCGAGGTACGCGGGCTCGACGTGTGGTACGGACGCGTGCAGGTGCTCTTCGGGCTCGACCTCGACGTCGCGTCCGGTGAGGTGGTGGCCGTGCTCGGCACGAACGGCGCGGGCAAGACGACGCTGCTGCGCGCGATCAGCGGGCTGGTCACACCGGCGGCGGGTTCGATCCGGCTCGCCGGCGACGACCTGATCCACGTCGGGGCGGAGGATCGGGCCCACCGGGGTGTGGTACAGGTGCGCGGCGCCGACGTGTTCCCCGGCCTCACCGTCGACGAGAACCTGCGGGCCGCCCTGGTCGCGCACCGCGCGCTACGACGCGATGCCGGCCGACGGCTCGAGCGCGTCTACGACGTGTTCCCCGCCCTCGCCGCCCACCGCCGCCAGGACGCGGCGTCGCTCTCGGGCGGGGAGCAGCAGATGGTGGCGCTCGGGTGCGCCCTGCTCTACGAGCCACGCGTCCTGTTGGTCGACGAGCTGTCGCTCGGCCTCGCCCCGCTGGTGCTGCAGCGCCTGGTGGGCGTGCTGGGCGGCTTGCGGGCCGCGGGCCAGGCGATGGTGGTGGTGGAGCAGTCGTTGACGGTCGCCGCCCGCCTGGCCGAGCGGGTGGTGTTCGTCGAGAAGGGCACGGTGCGCTTCGACGGCGCCGTCGACGAGCTCACCGCGCACGACGAGTTCGCACGTGCGATCTTTCTCGGCGGCCCGTCGTGATCACCGCGCACGGCTGGGACGTGAGCCAGCAGATGCTGCTGAGCGGCGTCGTGCAGGGGCTCGCCTACGCGGTGCTCGCGGCCGGCATCGTGCTCGTGTACCGCGCCAACGGGGTGATCAACTTCGCGGTGGCGGCCTTCGGCACCACCGCGGTCGCGTTCATGGCCGTGCTGCTCGGGGGCGCGATCGGCGGCTGGCACGCGCCGTTCTGGGTCGCGTTCGTGATCGCCACCGTCACCGCCGCGCTCGTGGGCGTGCTGGTCGAGTGGGCCGTGGTCCGCCGGCTGGCCGACGCGCCCCGCCTCGTGCTGCTCGTCGCCACCATCGGCATCGCCCAGGTGCTGCTGCTCGTCGCGTTGCTCCTGCCCGACGTCACCGAGGGTGGGTTCTTCGCCCCGCTGCTCGACTGGACGTGGACGGTGAGCCCTGAGCTGCTGCTCCAGGGTCGCGAGACGAGCGTCGTCATCGTGATCCCGGTGCTCGTGCTCGCGCTGGCGGTGTTCCTCACCCGCACCCGGACCGGGCTCATGGTGCGGGCGGCGGCGGCCAACCCCGAGAAGGCGCGGCTGGTCGGCATCCGGGTGTTCCGCACCTCGTCCGTGGTCTGGGGGATCTCGGCCGCGCTCGCCGCGGTTGCCGCCATCACGCTGGCGCCGGTGCGTGGGGTCAGCCTCGCGGGCGCGGCTGCGGCGGGCGGGACGCTGAGCTACCAGCTGCTGCTGCGCGCGCTGGTCGTCGCCCTCATCGCCCGCATGCGCAGCCTGCCGGTCACGCTGGTGGCGGGCATCGGCGTGGGGATCGTCGAAGTGATCCTCCAGCAGAACGTCGACCCGAGCGACCTCGGCGTCACCGAGCTGTGGCTCTTCGTCGCCACGTTGGCGGTGGTGCTCGTGTTCTCACGCCGCGCGGCCGCGCCCGACGACGGCGGCTGGAAGGTGGCGACGACGGCCCCGGCGCGCGTCGTGGACGCCGCGGCGCCGTGGTGGTCACGCCACGCGGCGAGGCTGGGCGTGGCGGCGCTGTTCGCGGTGCTGGTCGTGATCCCGGTCTTCTTCTCGCGCGCGTCGCAGTCGTTCCTCTGGACACGCGTGCTCGTGTTCGCGATCGCGGGCTGCTCGCTCACCATCCTCACCGGGTGGGCGGGCCAGCTGTCGCTCGGACAGTTCGGCTTCGCCGCGGTGGGCGGGCTCACCACCGTGAAGCTGGTGGGCGACGACGGCGTGCTCGGGCTGCACAACCTGCCTTGGGGGGTGGCGGTCGCGCTGGGTGTGCTCGTGGGTGCCGCCGTCGCGGTGCTCATCGGGCTGCCCGCGCTGCGCATCCCGGGCCTGTACCTCGCGGTCACCACGCTGGCGTTCGCGGTGTTCGTGTCCGTGTGGCTGGTCGCGCAGGGCACGTTCGTCGACCTCAGCGGCCTGCTGCCCACGCTGGCCAAGCCCGACGCCGGCATCGTCGACTTCTCGTCGCGCCGCTCGTACTACTACCTGTGCCTCTTCTTCCTCGCGGCGTGTGTCGCGGTCGTGGCGCAGCTGCGACGCACGGGCATCGGCCGCTCCGTGATCGCGACGCGCGACAACCCGGCGTCGGCGGCGGGCATGACCATCTCGACCACGCACATGAAGCTGCTCGCGTTCGCGGTGTCGGGGGGGATGGCCGCGCTCGCCGGTTGCCTGCTGGTGACGCTGCTGCCGACCAACACCCCCGCGATCACCTTCGCGCCGGAGGAGTCGGTGCGGGTCGTCGCCATCGTGGTGATCGGGGGGCTGAGCGCGCTGGTGGGCCCGGTGTTGGGCGCGCTCTGGGTCGTCGGCGTGCCCGCGATCTGGCCCGACGAGCCGATCGTGCCGTTCCTCGTGTCGGGCGTGGGCATCCTCGCCATCCTGTTGTTCGCTCCCGCTGGCTTCGCCGGCCTCCTCCGCGCCGCCGAGGAGCGCCTCGTCCGCCGTTCCCTCCCCCGAACTTGCGTCGTTGGTACGTCGTACGGAGGTATGAGCGACGCAACGTCGCGCAGTGGGGGCGGCGCGCCGCCGACGCCACCCGCCGACTGGTTGGTGGCGACGGGGATGACGGTGCGGTTCGGTGGCCGGGTGGCGGTCGACCGGGTCGACGTGCGGGTCGGCGGCCACGAGCTCGTCGGGCTCATCGGCACCAACGGCGCGGGGAAGAGCACGCTCATGAACGCGATCGGCGGATTCGTGCCGGCCGACGGCCGGGTCGAGGTGCTCGGGCACGACGTCACCCGCCTGCCCGCCTACCGCCGGCACCGCCACGGCCTCGGCCGTAGCTTCCAGGCCGCGCGCCTCTACGACGACCTCACCGTGCGGGAGACGGTGATGGTGTCGCTCGAGGGTCGGGCGCGGTCCCGCGTGCTGCCGTCGATGCTGCACCTGCCGCCGTCGCCGCGCGCGGAACGGGCCAAGCGCGCCGAGGCCGACGACATCCTCGCGTCGCTGGGCCTCGGCGACACCGCTGACCAACCGGTGGCGTCGCTGTCGACCGGGACCCGCCGCATGGTCGAGCTCGCGGGCCAGGTCGCGCTCGGCGCCCGCGTGCTCCTGCTCGACGAGCCGACGGCGGGCCTGTCGCAGCGCGAGACCGAGGCGTTCGCGCCGCGCATCGGCGAGATCCAACGCGCGCTCGGCGCCGCGATCCTGCTGATCGAGCACGACATGCCCTTGGTCATGTCGGTGAGCGACCGCGTGTACTGCCTCGAGGCCGGGGTCGTGATCGCCGAGGGCACCCCGGCCGAGGTGCGCGCCGATCCGCTCGTGATCGCGAGCTACCTGGGTGCCGAAGACGGCGGTGGGATCACCGCCTGAGCGCGCGGCACGCCGATCACACGTATCCTTCGCACGGTGACCGGTCTGCCCGCGGGCACCGTGACCTTCCTCTTTACCGACCTCGAGGGCTCGACCCGTTTGTGGGAAGAGCATCCGGAGGCCATGCGCGACGCGATGGCCCGCCACGACGCGGTCCTGCACCAGGCGGTCGAGGCGCACGAGGGCTACGTCGTGAAGACGACGGGCGACGGCGTCCATGCCGCGTTCTCCACGGCTGGTCACGCGGTTGACGCCGCGATCGCGGGGCAACTGGCGTTGGGCGCCGAGGACTGGGGCGCGCCGGGTCCGTTGCGGGTTCGGATGGGCCTGCACACCGGTGTCGCCGAGGTGCGTGACGGCGACTACTACGGGGGCGTCCTGAACCGGGCTGCCCGTCTCATGGCGATCGCCCACGGGGGCCAGATCGTCGCGTCGTTGGCGACCGTCGAGTTGCTTCGCGACGACGGCTACGACCTCGTCGATCTCGGCGAGCACCGGCTCCGGGATCTCGGGCGCGCCGAGCACGTCTTCCAGGTGACGCACCCTGCGCTCGCCGACGAGTTCCCGGTGCTCCGTTCGCTGGAGTCGTTCCCGACCAACCTTCCTCTCCAGGTGACCTCGTTCGTCGGTCGCTCACGCGAGCTCGCAGGCGTGGTCGACGCGCTGGAGGCGAATCGGGTCGTCACGATCACCGGAGTGGGCGGCGTGGGCAAGACGAGGCTGGCACTCCAGACGGGTGCAGAGTTGCTGCCGCGATTCCACGACGGGGTGTGGCTCTGCGAACTCGGGCCGCTCGGCAACGCCGATCTTGTCCCGTCCGTGCTCGCCGGCGCGCTCGGTGTGCAGCAACGCGCGGGTCAGACGATGACCGAGAGCATCCTCGCCACCTGCGCGCGGCGCCACCTCCTCGTCGTCCTCGACAACTGTGAGCACCTCCTCGATGCGGCGGCGCGGATGGTCGACGTGATGGTCCGGTCGTGCCCGGGCGTCTGCGTGCTCGCCACGAGCCGGGAGGGGCTCGGAGTCAGCGGCGAGCGCATCATGGTCCTGCGTTCGCTCGAGCTCCCGGCCGAGGGCGCGTCCGGGACGGATGCCACCGACATGGAGGCGGTACGGCTGTTCGTCGACCGCGCCGCGGCGACCCGGAGCGGCTTCGAGGTAGTACCGGAGAACGTCACGCCCGTCGTGCAGATCTGCCGCCGGCTGGACGGCATCCCACTCGCCATCGAGTTGGCGGCCGCGCGGGTGCGGGTGATGAGCCCTGCCGAGATTGCCAGCCTCCTCGACGAGCGCTTCCGCCTGCTCACCGGCGGACTGCGGACGACGGTCGAACGTCACCAGACCCTGCGTCGGGCCGTCGACTGGTCCTACGACCTCCTCGACGATCGTGAGCGCCGGCTCCTGAACCGACTGGCGGTGTTCGCGGGCGGGTTCACGCTCGGCGCGGCGACGTCGGTCGCCGGCGGGGGGCTGGACGCGCTCGACGTCCTCGAACTCCTCGGTCAGCTCGTCGACAAGTCGCTGGTCGTGGCCGACGACTCCGACGACGGCACGCGGTACCGGTTGTTGGAGACCATCCGCCAATACGCGCTCGAGCGACTCGACGAGGCCGGCGAGACCGACGAGGTGCGGCGCGCACACGCGCAGTGGATGGCGGCGTTCGTGGCCGACGCGGCCCTGGGATTGCGAGGGTTCGACAACCACCGCTGGGCGCGACGCTTCGAGGACGAGACCGATAACCTACGGGCCGCGCTCACCTGGGCGGTTGACGTGGGAGCGGTCGATGTCGCCGCGCCGATGCTCGCACCGATCTATTGGTTCTTCCTGTTCAGCTCCCAGCTCGGGTACGCCCTGGCGCCGTGGGCGGCGACGGTGCTGGCGATGCGCGGCGGTGAAGCGCATCCCGCCCGGGCCGAGCTGCTGGCGCTGCGCGCGCTCGACCACCTGCATCACGACCGCATGCCCGACGCGCTCGCCGACGCCGAAGCGGCGGTCGCGGTGTTGAGTGCCGAAGGACGGTTCGCATCGACCCCGTGGGCCGCGCTCTTCATGATCCACGTCGCCGACGGATCGCCGGCCGGCGTCGCCGATCGCACCGAGGAGTGCCTCGCCGCGGCTCGGGCATGCGGTGACGACTTCGAGCTCGGTGGATCCCTCATCCCCGCGATCGCAGTGCTGGTCGGTTCGAGTCGGGTCCGCGAGGCGCGAGCCCATGCAGAGGAAGCGGTGCGCTTTGCCCACACCTCCGGGAGCCCGACGCTGATCGGGATCAGCACGAATCTGTTGGCGGTGCTCGTCGTTGACGAGGATCCGGACCGGGCGCGGGCACTCCTGCGCGAGAGCCTCGCCGCCTCCGACAGTCCGTGGGTGGGAAACATGCGGGGGACGGCGGTCCTGCGGCTGGCGAGGCTCGAGGACACCCTCGACGATCCGGAGTGGGCACAGGCGTTCCGGCCGTACCTCGCCCGAGTGCGGGAGGCGGGTGACCGCCGGGCGGCCATGATCCTGCTGGAGAGCTACTCACGTGCCCTCGCCGAAGCCGGTCACGCCGAAGTGGCAGGACTGCTGCGGGGCGCGCTCGAAGGGGACATGATGGTGGGCTCGGTGTCGGAAACGGAACGGCAACGCACCGACAAGTGGATGACTGACGCGCTCGGTGAGGACCGGGTGACCGAGTTGCATCGGCGTGGCGCGTTGATGAGCTTCGACGAAACGCTGGCCGTCGCGCTGGCGGAGCTCGACCGCGTCATCGCATCGGCCTGACGCGTTCGCTTACCCCGAAGGAGGCACCACGCGGAACGCGCCACGCATGAACGGGTGAATGCGGCAGAAGTAGGTGTAGGTCCCCGGGTCGAGGTCGGCCGGCGTACTCCAGGTCGTGCTGCCGGAGGTGGGCGGTCCGCCGCTGCCGAGCTCACCGGAGTCGAACTGCACCGCGGCATTGGCGAGGGGATACGCGATGCCCGTCGACGCGGTGCACGGCGCCTTGCACGCGGTGATCGAGTGCCACACCCGCTGGTCGCCGGCGTCGAGGTTGTCGAACGTGATCGACTGCCCCTCCTTGACGGTCGGGATCCTGCCGCCCGCGGCGCTGAGGTCACCGGCGCCGTACTCGAAGCTGCCGATCGGGATCGCGCTGGTCAGCGGCCCGGCGCCGGTCCGGCGCGGATCGGCGAGCTTCGTCTTCGCCCCGCCGTGGTTGTCGTTCTCGGGCAGGTGACCGTGCGTGAGCACGCCGGTCTGGTCGATGGGCCCGGTGAACGGGTCGGTCCCGCCGGGGCCGTCGTACATCCACACGACACCCAGCCCCATCGACTCGTACCACGACGCCCGGGACGTGTCGTAGGTGGTCGAGATGCTGAGCGTGTCGCCCGCCTTCACCGCTACCGCCCAGTCGTCGGGCGTCGCGGTCATCGACACGTCCCACGACACCGCGCCCGCCGGCTCGTAGTAGTGCGCCTTCGACGTGAACACCGTCCGGGTCTGGTCGCCGCGCGACACCGAGAACGTGTCGTAGAGACCCCCGGGGTGCAGGTGACCGAAGGTCTTCACCAACACGCCATCGGTCGGCACCGTGTACTGGTTCTTCCGCGGCGCGTTCGGATCGTCGTCGGGATAGGTGAACTTCCCGTCGGTGCCCGAGCCCTTCAGCGCGTCGAACACCGGGTACACCTTGCCGTTCTGCACGTCGAGCCAGATCGGGTGCACTGCCTTCATGCCGCTGGCCCCTGGTGACGTCGCGGGCACGAAGTCGACGTCGTAGGTGAGGTACACGGTGTATGGCTTCGGGGTGAGGTCGTGGACCATGTAGTTGAGGTACCACGCGTCCGAGGTGCGGTACGGGTAGCCGTAGCCGGGCGGGAGCTCGAGCGCGGTCTTCTCCTCGCCGGCGCCGATGAAGCGCTCGGGGAACAGCGGCGCGGTCGCGTCGCGCCGCCGCGCGTTGGCCCACACGCCGTGATGCAGGTGGAGCACGTCGACGGGTGGCACCGTGCCGTTCCCGAGGCGCAGGTTCGGCCGGAAACCGACGATCCAGCCGTCCTCGGTCGGCTGCGGGATCCGGTACTTGTTCGTGTCGATCAGGTTCTGCCCGGGGCGGATGTCGAGTGGTCCGTACTCGAGGTGGAGGTGCTGCACGCCCGGCGACGACCCCGCATCGGGGTTCGATCCCGCGGTGGCGCGGGTCGACCCGCTGAACGCGGCGACCGCCAGCCCCGCGCCGAGCACGAGGACGATCACCAGCGCCGCGTGCGGACGCCGCGGCCGGAGGGGACGCATCCGGCCCACGGTACCGACGGCCTCCGCCCCGGTTCCGTCGCCCCGACCCGCGACCGTGCAGCGAGGCCGACAATCTGCTCAAATACCTCATCATGTTCGACGAGCCGGAGCTCGCCGCCGCCCACTCGGTCCGCGCCGCGTGGCGGGCCGACGAGGAGGCTTGGGCGCGTGCGGCCTTGGCGCGCTGGGAGCACGACCGGACGCTGGTCGACGTGCTGCGCGATTGCATGCACCGCGGCGACACGGTGGCCTTCGGGTTCGCGTCCGGCACGTTCACGGGTGTACTCACCGCGGTGGGGCGCGACCTCGCCCGCATCACCACGCCCGCCGGTGGTGTCGACGTCCGCGTCGACGCCACGACGCCGGCCGTGGTCCGCGTGGTGGGTCGGGCGCGGGGTGGGGGTGCGCGCGGTGACGACACCGTGAGCACCTTCGTGGCCCGACTTCGCCAGCTCGAGGGCACGATGGTGCGCCTCGGTGTCGACGCCGGCGACGAGGTGACCGGTGCGCTCGGCCTCGGGCGCGATCACGTGTGCGTCACCGACCCTGACGGCGTGCGCGGTTACGTGCCGATGGCGTCGGTCTGTTGGGTGCGCCCGGACGACGACGACTGATCGCCGCCGGGGAGCGCCGCCAGCCACTCGAGCAGCTCGTCGCGCAGGAAGCGCATCTCCCGGCCGCCGGGGAACCGGTGGCAGGGGATCCGCCCCTCCCGCACCATCCGGCGCAGGTACTCGACGTGCACCTGGAGGAGCTCGGCGGCCATCGCGGTCGTGAGCACGGGCGGGAAATCGTCGGCGCCCGACCGGAGGTCCCCCTCGTGCATCGCCGGAGCCTATCGCCGCCTGTGCCTGCTTGAGCCGATTCTTCGCACCCTGTCGTGGTGCGCCACCGCCAGCGGAGGTGTCCTGCTCGTCCCTCTTGACCGATTCGCACGAATGGTGCAGACTCCCTCAGAAGTTCGGATATCGGACATATCGGGCGGCATGGGTGGCAGGACGGGGACCGGGATCGATGGCAGCGGCGACGACGAGGGTCGAGGCGGTGCGGGACGGCGGGCGGACGACCGCGCTGCAGGCGGGGCCGAGCCGAACCCTTCGGGGCCGCCTCTCGCGCGGCCACGTCGTCATGGTCATCGCCGGGTTGGTGGGCGTGGTGCTCTCGTTCGCCGCGCTGCGCGAGCACGACGGCAACGCCCGGGTGCTCGTCGCCGCCCACGAGATCCGCGCCGGCGAGACGGTGGCGCCGGCGGACTTCCGGTCGGAGGCGGTGACGATGGGTTCCGCCCTCCTCGCCACCGCGGTGCGGGCCCACGACGCGGCCACGGTCCGGGGGAAGGTGGCGGCGTCGACCATCGCCGCCGGCGAGTTGGTGGTCCGGCGAACGCTGCGACCCCGAGCGGCCCGTCACGGCCTGCGGGCGATGAGCATCCCGATCGACCCGGCGCGGGCGGTCGGCGGCCGCCTCGCCGCCGGGGACCGGGTCGACGTGCTCTTCGCAGGGACGCACCAGGTCTCGATCATCGTGGCCGACGCCGCGGTGCTCGCCGTCGACGCGCGCGGTCGCGGCGGCATCGGCGAGTCGGCGAGCCCGTTCACGGTCACGGTGGCGGTCTCGGCCGCGCAGTCGCAGCTCCTCGCGGCCGCCATCGCCGACGGGAACCTCTCGCTCACCCGCACGACGGGTGCCCGTCCCGCGGCCGGCACCGCGCCCCAGTCGTTGGATCGCGTCGGCACCGCTGACGCCTTCGACCCGACGGCGCGGTGACCGTCGTGGAGCCGACCGTCGCGCTGGTGTTCTCGCCCGAACCGTGGGTCGAGGAGCTGCACCGCCACCTGGCGCATCACGGCGGGGCACGCGTGCGCCAGGTCGTGGTCGAACCTGCCGTCGCGCTCGACGAAGAGTACGACGCGCTGGTCGTGAGCGACCGCTGGCCCGCGCTGACGCTCGGCTTCGTGCGTGCGGTCCACGGCCGTGGTCGTCGGGTCGTCGGCGTGTTCGATCCGGAGGAACCGGCGGGCAAGGATCACCTCCTCGCCCTCGGTGTGGACGCCACGATCGCCGGGGATTCGCCGATGGCGGAGTTCGTCGACGCGCTCGCCGACCTCGACATCTCGGCTCCGCACACCATCGGTGCGGGCGTCGACACCGTTGCCGACGCGGGTGCCGCGTGCGACCGGCGTCTGGGGCCGCTGGTCGTGGTGTCGGGCCCGCGCGGCAGTGGTGTCACCGAGGTGGCGGTGACGCTGGCTGCGCTCGCCGCCCGCCGGGCGCCCGTCGTGCTGGTCGACGCCCACGAGGTCGCGCCGTCGGTCGCCGGACGGCTCGGGCTCGACCTCGAGCCGAACCTCCGCAGCGCCATCGACGCGTGCGCGCACGGGCTCGGCGACCTTGCGGCCACCATCGCGTGCCCGCCCGGTGCCGCGGCCTCGCTCGGCGTCGTGGCCGGGTTCCCGAGCCCTGTGGCCGCTACTCAGGTGACGGCGGGCGACGTGCTCGGCGTCGTCGACACCGTGCGCGACGGCCACGCGTGTGTGGTCGACGCCGACGAGGCGTCCCCGGTCGCCTCGGTGCTGCTCGGCGCCGCGACCGCCATCGTCGGTGTCGCGGGTGCGAGTCCGGTCGGTGTCGTGCGCGCGCTCGAGTGGGCCGCGGTCGTCCGTCGCCGCGTGCCCGCCACACCGATCCACCTGGCTGTCAACCGCGCACCGCGGCGCGCTACCGCCGTGAGGAGATCCGGGCCGAGATCGTGCGGACGATTTGCCCGCAGTCGATCACCTGGCTCCCGACCGACGCGCGGGTGGAGGTGGCGGCATGGGACGGTGAGCTCGTGGGCCGCGGACCGTTCCGGGCCGCGGTCGCATCGCTCGCGCAGGAAGTGACGACCGGGCCGGCGGCGACCCGGTGGGGGAGGACGGCATGACCACCGACGCCTACGACGTCATCCGGCGCGACGTCCACGCCCGGATCGAGCGCCGGCGGCTCCGCCCGGAGGCCGACCTCGAGGAGGTCAGGGCCGAGGTCGGTCGCGCCGTCGACGCCTACCAGCGCGTCGCGCTGCTCGGCGAGGAGCTCCTACTCGTCGAGCCGGCCGACATGGCCGAGCGGGTGCTGCGCTCCATCACCGACTTCGGTGCGCTCACCGAGCTGGTCGCCCGGCGCGACGTCGAGGAGATCTTCATCGAGGGGGCGCGGGTGTCGTACCTCGACGGATCCGGGCACCTGCGCGGGCTGACCGTGCCCACCAGCGAGGAGGAGAACCGGCAGGTCGTCGAGCGCATGTTGGCTGTGACCGACCGGCAGCTCAACACCAAGCATCCGATGGTGCAGGCCCGCGTGCTCGGTGGCACCGCGCGCCTCACCGCGGCCATTCCCCCGGTCGGCGACCAGCTGTCGGCGACTTTGCGGCGGTACGTCGTGCGGAACGTGACGCTCGACGACCTGGTCGAGCGCGAGTCGCTGTCGCGCGAAGGGGCGGCGTTCCTCCGCGTGCTGATGCAGCTCCGGAGCCGGATCGCGATCTCGGGCGAGCCCGGTGCCGGCAAGACCACGCTGGTCGCCGCGCTCCTGGCAGCCGCGCCGGCGGGGCACTGCGTCCGCGCGTGCGAGGAGATCCGCGAGCTGGCCGTGCCGATCACGCACGGCTCCTATTACGAGGTGCGTCCGCCCGCGCTCGACGGCACCGGCGAGATCAGCCTGCGGGACCTGGTCAAGTTCGTGCTCGCGATGCGTCCCGATCGGATCGTGGTGGGCGAGGTGCGGGGCGCCGAGGCGTTCGAGCTGAGCCGGGCAGTGAACGCCGGCTGCGGCTTCCTCTGCACCGTCCACGCGAACAGCGCCGCCGAGGGTCTCGACGCGCTGGTGAACGCGGCGCTCATGGCGGGTGAGAACGTGACCGAACGCATCGTCCGCAAGGTGTTCTCGGAGTCGCTCGACGTGGTCGTGCACCTCGACCGCGACGACGCGGTGCGGAACGACGCCGGGTCGCTGCGACGGCGCGTCGTCGAGATCGCGGCCGTGGTGCCGGCATTGCGCGACGACTTCACCGTCGAGCCGCTCTTCGTGCGCGACTCCATCGACGCCCCGCTGCGGTGGACCGGCGCGTTGCCGGCGTCGCTCGCGACGAGGCTCGAACGCGTCCATGGCGACGCTCCGCTCCACGACGTCCTCGCCGGCCCGGCGCGTGTGGCGTGACGCTGCTCGCTGCGCTCGCGATCGGGATGTGCTGCGCGCTGGTCGCGGCGCGCCTCGTCGGGCAGCCGGTCGAGTTCCGACGCTGGCCCCACGCGCCCCGTCGAGGTCCGTCGCCGCAGCTGTGGCTCCACCAGGCCGGGATCCGGGTGACGCCCAGGCAGTTCGTGGCCGGATCGGCAGCCGTCGGGCTGGTTGCGTTCGCGGCGACCTACTTCCTCACCGGCGCCGCGCTCGTCGCCGTCGTGCCCGCGTGCGCGGCCGCGTCGGTCCCGCGCGCCTACTTCGGTCGCCGCCGGATCGCGCGCTTGCGCGAGCTCCAGGCCGCATGGCCCGACGGGCTCCGCGACGTGGTCGCGTCGGTGGCCGCGGGGCGGTCGCTCAGCCACGCCCTCACCACCCTCGCCGAGACCGGCCCGCCCGCACTGCGCGACGCGTTCGGCCGTTTCCCGCTCCTCGCCCGGATGCTCGGCACCGTGCCCGCACTCGAGATCGTGAAGTCGGACCTGGCCGATCCCACGAGCGACCGCGTGATCGAGGTGCTCGTCCTCGCCCACGAGCGAGGCGGTCCGATCGTGCGCCGGATCCTGGAGGACCTCGTCGTGGCGACGACCAAGGATCTCAAGGTGCTCGACGAGATCGAGTCGGAAGGCTTGGAGATGAAGATCAACGCCCGCGCGGTGCTGGTGATGCCGTGGCTGGTGCTGGTCGCGCTGACGCTTCGTGACGGTCCGTTCCGCGCCTTCTACCAATCGTCCGCCGGCGTTCTCGTGGTGCTCGTCGGCGCCGCCCTGAGCGTCGTCGGGTCGTGGTGGATCACCCGGCTCGGGCGCGCGCACGACGAGCAGCGCGTGTTCTCGGGTGGTCACCCGTTGGAGGTGCACGCGTGACCGATCCTGCGCTCGCGCTCGCCTGCGCGTCGGGAGCCGTGGCCGCGGCCGGTGCCGCGGCGCTGGTCGTGCCACCGACCCGGAGGCTGGCGCCGCGCGTCCGGCCCTACACCGTGACTGCCCGCGCCCGGCTGGGCCGCGAGGCGGATCCGACGGCGACCGGCATCGGGGCCGCATCCACGAGCGGGACGATCGTCCGGCTGTTCTGTCCACCGGGGCGTGCCTTCGTGGCGCGCGTCGGGCGCCTGCTGGAGCGCCGCAACGACGAGACCTTGGCGCTCCATCTCCGCCAGGCGGGGTACGTCGACGTGACGCCCGACGAGTACCGCACCCGCATCGCGGTCCACGTGCTCGCGGCCGCGCTCGCGGGTGCCGCGCTCGGTGTCGTGGCGTTGCACTCCGCGCCGGCCGCGCTCGGGCTCTCGGTTTGCGGCGCGGTGTTCGGCGCGTCTCGGCTGCGCGGGCGGCTGGAGCGGGGGATCGCCGACCGGCGTGAGCGCCTCCGGCTCGAGCTCTACACGGTCAACCAGCTGCTGGCCATGCACGTGCGCACCGGCGCGGGGCCGGTACAGGCCACCCAGCGCGTCGTCGACCGCGGTGCGGGCGCGGTGGTCGAGGAGCTCACCGCGGTGCTCGCGGCGATGCGGAACGGCGTCGCCGAACCCGAGGCGTACCGGCGCGCCGCCGAGCTCACCCCCGAGCCCGCCGCCGCCCGCACCTACAAGCTGTTCGCGGCGGGTGCCGAGCGCGGTGTCGACCTCGCCGACGGGCTGCGGGCCCTCAGCGAGGACCTGCGGGATGCCCGGCGGGAGGAGATCCGCCAGACCGCGACCAAGCGGCGCGCCGCCATGCTCGTCCCGACCATCGCGGTGCTGGCACCGGTGATGTTGCTGTTCATCGCCGCGCCGCTGCCCTCGATCGTGTTCGGCAGCCGGTGATGCGCGCGGCCGAGACGCGGGATCTGGGTCCGGACGCGCGCTCGATCGGCAGCACCACGACAACCACAACGGGCACAACGCGAAGGAGGAACGATGCATTTCGTCGTCGAGCGAGGTCAGCGGATCATCCGGTGGTGGCGCGAGCGCTGGTCGAGGGAGGCGGGCATGACCACCGCCGAGCTGCTCGGGAACGCGGCGCTCGGCATCGCCGCGCTGGTCGCGATCTGGGCAGTGATGCAGACGTTGGGACTCGACGTCGTGAACTGGATCCGCGGTCAGCTCAGTGTCTGAGCCGCGAGATTTCCGAAGCGGGCATGACGACGATCCAGTACGTCGCCGCCATCGCGCTGTCGCTCGTCGTCTTCGTCACGATGGCCAACTTCGTCGTCGACCTCTACGCGCGTGGCGTCGTGCGCTCGGCCGTGGACGAGGGCGCCCGCGCCGGGGCGCCCGTCGACTCCTCGCCGGCCGACTGCGAACGCCGTGTCCGCGACGTGCTGGCCAACCTGCTGGCCGGTGCCGCCGGGCGCTCGGTGCAGGTGTCGTGCGAGGTGGTCGACCGGGCGATGCACGCGCGCGCCCGGGTCGTGCTCCCCGGGTGGCTCCCGGGCGTACCCGCGTGGTCGTTCATCGTCGAAGGGTCGGTGGTCAAGGAGCAGCTGCCGTGATCCGCGGCCCGGAGGCGGGATTCGTGGCCACCGAGCTGGTGCTGGGCATCGGCCTCCTCGTGGTTCCCGTCGCCCTCGTGGTGCTGACCCTGCCGGGCTGGTCGGAACGGCAGGTCACCGCCCGGGTGATCAGCCGGGAGGTGGCGCGTCGCGTCGCCCGCGACGGCGTGTGCGACGTCGCCGGCTCCCAGGCCCTGGGCGCCACGATGGCGCGCAACCTCGGGGTACCGGGCGAGCAGGTGACCGTCGACGTGTCCTGCGCGGACGGCGCCGCGCTCGCGCCCGGCCGCGACGTCGAAGCCCGAGTGACGGTGACGATGCCCGCGGTCGACCTCCCCGGCATCGGCGCGGTCGGTGCATGGTCGTGGACGGCGCGCCATCGGGAGCCGGTCGATCGCTACGTGGCCGCGCGGTGAACGAGCACGACGAGGCCGGCACGATCACCCTCTGGGTGCTGGGGCTCTGCCTGATGCTGTTCGCCCTGGGCGGCATCAGCCTCGACCTCTGGCGCTCGTTCTCGGAGCGCCGGTCGTTGGCGGCCACCGCCGACGCCGCTGCGCTCGCCGGCGCGTCGGCGATCGACGAGGACGAGTACCGGGCCTCGGGCGCCCTCGTCCTCGAGCCGTCGCACGCGGAAGCGCGCGCCCGCGCGCACGTCGCCACACAACTCGACCGGCCATCCCTGCGCGGGGTGGCGGTGCACGCCGATCGGGAGGCGGTCACCGTCGTCGTCCACGGACGGGTCGGCTTCACGCTGCTCGGCGTGCTCGTGCCGCACGACGAGGTCGAAGTGCAGGTGACCGCGACCGCGACCCCGAGGAGGTCAGGATGACCCGCCGACTCGTGCTCGTCGTCACGATCGCGACCCTCGCGCTCGCCCTCGCGGGCACGGGCGCGACTCCCGGCACGGCCCAGACGAGCGGTGGCGGCGCGCTCGGCCCCGACTACGTGCGGGCGTCTGCGAGCGACCTCGGCGCCGGCACCTTCCCCGGTGGCGGCCTCCCGAGCGTCGACCCGTCGACCGTGTCGCGGTACGAGTGGAGTCGCACCCCGACCGGCGGGCGGTGTGCCGTCTTCGCGGGGCCGATCCCTGCGGCGCTCGCCGGCCGCGTCTTGCCGCTGCCCGGCATCGTGGTGTTCCCGTACGCGCCGCTGCGGGTGGGGCTCCTCCAGGGCGCGCCGCCGGGCGCGGTGCGCGTCGACGCCGACGCGCCGCTCCCACCCGGGACGACCGTCGCGGGCGACTTCGTCGTCGACCAGGCCACGGCGCGGGACGGTGGCCCCGACGGGTTCCTGGTGCCCCGGTGCGCGCGTCCCGGGGAGCCCCTCCCAACCGTTCCGCCGAGCGCGGCGGCGATCTGGGAGCAGACGCCGCTGCCGCGCGCCGTCGTGCACGCGTCGCCGCCGGGTACCCCCACGTGGCCCGGGATCGTGAACCTCGAGACTCGGTTCTGGGGCGCGGCCCTCCCGGACGCGCAGGCCGACGTCGTGCTCGACGGCTACTCCATCGACGTCGCCGCGCACCCGGTGTCCTACGCCTGGTCGTTCGGTGACGGCACGACGAGCGTGGCGACCGGCCCGGGAAGCGCCGACGCCCCGAGCCGCGTGACGTACCGCCGGCGCGGCGACCGCACCGTGGTGCTCTACGTCACCTGGGCGGGCCTGGCCCACGTCACCGCACCCGCGCTCGGCCTCGACCTCGGTCTGCAGGACCTCGGCACCGTCACCCTGCCCGAGCCCGTCACCTACCGCGAGGCCGAGATCCGCGCACTCCTTCGCTCCCGAACCGCTCGGGGGTAGGTTCGGGTGACGGCCGAGGCAGCGGAGGCGGCGATGTTCAGCTCGATCGTGGTGGGAACCGACGGGTCGGAGGGTGCGTCGAAGGCGGTGCTCGCCGCCGCCGAGCTCGCGGCGACCCAGCCCGAGGCCGTGCTCCACATCGTCACCGTGCAGAAGCCGCTGTCGACCTCGGCCATGGCCGCGGGCGAGATGGCGGCCGCCGCGCCGCTCGCCGCCGAGCGCAGCTGGGAGGACGAGATCAAGGTCGAGCTCGAGTCCACCCTCGAACGCGCGGCCGAGACCGCCAAGCGCGCGTGCGACACCCGCATCGAGACCCACGCCCGCTTCGGCAGCCCGGCCGAGGTCCTCTGCGACATCGCCGAGCACCTCGAGGCCGACCTCATCGTGGTGGGCAACCGGGGCATGAAGGGCGGGCGCCGGTTCCTCGGGAGCGTGCCCAACACCGTGTCGCACCACGCGCCCTGCAGCGTGCTCATCATCGCCACCACCGAGTAGCGCGCGCGGATGGCGGTCGCGGAGGACGAGACCGCCGCGCCGACGCGGCGTGCGGCGCGCGCACGGGCGCGGCGCCGCGGCGTGTTCCGCGACCCCGCCCGCACCTTCCTCGTGCTCGCGGTGGTCGTCGGTGGCTACCTCGCGCTGGTCGTGCCGCACTTCGGCGGGATCGACGAGCCCGCGCACTTCTACCGCGCCTACCAGATCTCGACCGGCACCTTCGTGCCCGACGACCTCCCGCACTCCGACTTCAGCGGCGCGTGTGTCCCCGTCGACGTGATCCGCGGCGTACGGCACGACACCGATCGGCGGTTCGCCCACAACCTGGCGCTCGCGGGTGTACCGGCGCGCCGGCCGCCGGCGCCCGAGCTCGCGAGATGCGAGGGTGATCCGTCGAAGCGAGTCGTGACCTTCTCCACCTTCGGGTCGCCGGTGCCGTACCTCCCGCAGGCGACCGCGATCCTCCTCGCCCGCGCGCTCGGAGCGGGCGTGCACGGGATGGAGCTGGCGGCCCGCCTGGTCGCGCTGGCCGTGTTCGTGGTCCTCGTCTGGGTAGCCATCCGGCGGGTGCCGCGGTTCAAGTGGGCGTTCTGCGCCGTGGGACTGCTTCCGATCGCGTTGTTCCAGAGCGGCGTGTCGGCGTCGCACGACGCGGTGACGATCGCGGTCGCGCTGCTGGTGGTGTCGTCGGCGATCCGCGCCACCGATGGGCCCGCCACCGTCGGCCGGGCCGGCATCCTCGTCGAGGCCGCGGTGCTCACCGCACTGCTCGCCGCGTGCAAGCCCGGCTACGTGGTGGTCGCGCTGTGCTACCTGCTGCCGCTGCTCGGGCCGCAGCGGCGTCGCGACCTCTCGCCGCTGGTGTTCGCGCCCGTGCTGGGCGCGCTGGTGTCGGTCGGGTGGAACAGTGTGGTCGGCGACCTCTGGAAGACCGACGCCGGGTTCTTCGGCGTCGCCGTCGACCCCGGCCGGCAACGGCACCTGCTCGTCACGCGCCCGTGGGACTTCCTCCGCGCCGCGGTCAACACGGTGGGCGACGACAGCTGGCACTGGGCCAAGCAGCTCTTCACCATGGGGCCGAGCGTGGCGGTGTGGCCGACCGTCGCCGTGGTCGCCGCGCTCCTGGTCTGGATCGCGGTGTCGGTCCAGCGGACGACGGGAGAGGAGGGGGGCTTCGCGCTCTCGCAGCGCGTGCTGCTCGTGCTGGTGTTCGTGGTCGGGGCGTTGCTGGTGCTGGGCGCGCAGTACGTGTACTGGTCGAAGCCGGGCGCCGACTCGGTCGGCGGCATGCAGGCCCGGTTCTTCGTGCCCCTCCTGGTGCTCCTCCCAGTGGCCGTCGGCCCCGCTCCCTGGCGCTGGGCCCGCTCCGACGTCGCCCGGGTGCCCGTGGCCTCGCCATGGTGCCGGTGTTCGTCGCGCTGGGCGTCACGATCGCCGTCCGCATGTACTGACGCCGATAGGGTGACCCGACGGCTCCCCGACTGGTGAGGTGCTGGCTCCAGGCATGCAGGCGTTCGAGATCACCGGGGCGGGCGGCAGTCGGCGCGCGGTCCCCCCGCCCGGGCGCAGCTCCGCGGCATGACGACGGACGTCGACGCGCGCCCGCGCCCCGAAGCGCCCGCGGCGAGCGGTACGCGCCGGTTCTGGCGCGTCCTGCTGCTGATCGTGCTCGCCGCCCTCGCCCTGCGGATCGGCTACGTGCTGCTGGCCAAGCGCACCGAGCCCGTCCTCGGAGACCAGATCTACTACAACGCCCAGGCCAACACGATCGCCCGCGGGCACGGCTTCACCGACTTCCGCGACGGCTCCCAGCAGGCCGAGCACCCGCCGCTCACCGCGCTGGCGCTCACGCCGACGTCGTGGGTGATGGAGCGGTTCGACCCCGGGGGCAACCACCTCCTCGCGCAGCGGCTCACGATGACGGTGTTCGGCGCCGGCGTGGTGCTGGTCATCGGGCTCCTCGGGCGCGCGGTCGCCGGTGACCGCGCCGGCCTCGTCGCGGCGGGGATCGCCGCCGTCTACCCCAACCTCTGGATCAACGACGGGCTCGTGATGTCGGAGACGTTGGCGACGCTGACGGTGGCACTCGCCATCCTCCTCGCCTACCGGTTCATCCGCGCCCCGCGCTGGTCGACCGCGGCGTGGGTCGGCGCCGCGTGCGGGTTGGCGATGCTGGCCCGAGCCGAGCTCGGGCTGCTGCTGCCGCTCATGGTGCTCCCCGTCGCGTTGTTCCTGAAGCAGTTCCCGTTCAAGCGCCAGCTCGCCCTGTTCCTCGTCGCGTGCGTCGCCGCGCTGGCGGTGGTGAACCCGTGGCTGGTCGCCAACCTCACCCGCTTCGACGAGCCGGTGCTCTTCTCCACCAACGACGGGCTCACGATCTGCGGCGCCAACCTCCACCGCACCTACTACGGCGAGGGCATCGGGCTGTGGGCGCTCGACTGCGCCGGGTTCCCGGTGCCGAAGGGTGACCGGTCGGTGGTCTCGAACGCGCTGCGCAGCGACGGCCTCCACTTCATCGGTGACCACCTCGGGCGCCTGCCCGTGGTCGTCGCGGTGCGGGTCGCGCGCGTGTGGAGCCTCTACGCGCCGGGGCTCATGGCCAACTACAACGTGAACGAGGGCCGCGACGTGGCGGTGTCGTGGGCCGGGTTCTTCGCGTTCTGGGTGCTCGTGCCCTGTGCGGTCGTCGGCGGGGTGCAGCTCCGTCGGCGGCGCGTGCCGATCACGCCGCTGGTCTCGCAGTTCGTGATCGTGACCGTCACCGCGGCCGCGATCTACGGCATCACCCGGTTCCGCATACCCGCCGAGGTGAGCCTGGTCGTGCTGGCGGCGGTGGCAGTGGACCACTGGTGGGGACGGCCACCGGCACCGGCGGAGCGACCGGTCGCGCTCGAGACCCCCGCCTAGCATCGCCGGACCATGACGACGACCGACGCGGTCGCGCGGGAAGGCCGCGTCCGTCGACTGCGGCTCCTCGGGTACGCGCTCCTGGCGCTGCTCGCCTACGTGCCGGTGCTGCTCACCAAGCCCGGCAAGGTCGTCGCCGACACCAAGACCTATCTCTATCTCGACCCCGGACGCCTGCTCGAGCGGGCGGTGTCGATGTGGGACCCCCACATCGGGATGGGGACGGTCACCCACCAGAACATCGGCTATCTCTTCCCGATGGGCCCGTACTACTGGGTCCTGCACCTGGTCGGTGTGCCCGCCTGGGTGTCGCAGCGGCTGTGGCTCGGCTCGATCCTCTTCGGCGCCGCGCTCGGCGTGCTGTTCCTGCTGCGGACGCTGCACGTGCGCGGTCCCGGCGCGGTCGTCGCCACCGTGCTGTTCATGCTCACGCCGTACACGCTCGACTTCTCGGCCCGCATCTCCGTGATCCTCCTGCCGTGGGCGGGGCTCCCGTGGATGCTGGCGCTGACCATCCGCGCGCTGCGGGCGCCCGACAAGCGCGGCACGTGGAAGTACGCGGCGATCTTCGCCATCGTCGTGCAGATCGTCGGCGGCGTGAACGCGACCGCGCTCGTGTTCGCGGGCATCGCGCCGGTGCTCTGGATCGTGTACGCGACCGTCATCGGCGAGGTCACGTGGCGGCGCGCTCTCGCGGTGACCGCGCGCATCGGGCTGCTCACGGTGCTGACGTCGCTGTGGTGGCTCGCCGGCTTGTGGGCTCAGAGCGGCTACGGGCTCGACATCCTGAAGTACACCGAGACGCTGCAGGTCGTGTCGCTGTCGTCACTGCCGAGCGAGGTGCTGCGCGGCCTCGGGTACTGGTTCTTCTACGGCATCGACCGGGTCGGTCACTGGACCGAGGGCAGCGTGCCGTACACCCAGAACCTCGCTTTGCTGGCGGTGAGCTTCGCCATCCCGATCCTCGCCCTGTTCGCGGCGATGTGCGTGCGGTGGAAGCACCGCGCCTACTTCGTGATCCTCACCGTCGTCGGCGTCGCGGTCGCGGTCGGCGCCAACCCGTACGACGACCCCTCGATCCTCGGCGGGCTGTTCAAGTCGTTCGCCGAGTCGTCGAGCTTCGGCCTCGCGTTGCGCAGCACGAGCCGCGCCGTCCCGCTGGTGGCGCTCGGACTGGCCGTGCTCCTCGGCGTGGGCGTGAACGCGCTCGCGACCATGTGGCAGGGCAAGGGCCGGCAGGTCGAAGGCGTGCCCGTCCGCACCCTGGTCGTCGCGGGGGTGGTGATCGTCCTCGCGGTGGTCAACCTGCCCGCGCTCTGGACCGGCGCCTTCTACACCCAGGACCTCACCCGCGACGAGGCGATCCCGCAGTACTGGACCGACGCCATCGCCGCGCTCGACGCCGCACCCCACGACACCCGCGTCCTCGAGATCCCCGGGTCCGACTTCGCCGCGTACCGCTGGGGCCAGACCGTCGACCCCATCACTCCCGGGCTCATGGACCGGCCGTACGTCGCACGCGAGCTGGTGCCGTGGGGCTCGGCGTCCTCGGCCGACCTGCTCAATGCGCTCGACCACCGCATCCAGGAGGGCACGCTCGACCCGTCGGCGCTGGCGCCCGTCGCCCGGCTCATGAACGCGGGCTCGATCGTCTACCGCGCCGACCTGCAGACCGACCGCTACGACCTCGCGCGCGCGGTGCCGCTGTGGCGCCTGCTCACCGCACCGGAGCCGAAGGGGCTCGGCACGCCCCAGAAGTACGGCGACGGTCTCGGCCCGCCGCTGCGGGTGGCGCAGGACGACGAGATCCAGCTCGCGCTGACCGCGGGCGCGGCCGACCCACCACCGGTGAGCATCTTCGCGGTCGACGGCACCCGGCCCATCATCCGCAGCGCCGACGCGGCCGCCCCGCTCATCGTCTCGGGCGACGGCGAGGGTCTCGTCGACCTGGCCGGCATCGGCGCGCTGAACGGGAGCGGGGTGGTCCTGTACTCGGGCACCTTCGCGAACGACCCCTCCCGGCTGAGATCCGAGCTCGACCAGCCGAACTCGGTGCTCGTGGTCACCGACTCCAACCGCAAGCGCGCCCGCCGGTGGACCAGCGTGAGCGACACCGCGGGGGAGACCGAGCGCGTCGGCCAGACCCCGCTGGTGAAGGACGAGAACGACAACCGCCTCGACGTGTTCCCCGACGCGGGCACCGGTGCGCAGACCGTGGTCGAGACCCCGGGTGTCGCGGTGAGCACCAGCAAGTACGGCGATCCCGGGTTCTACGAGCCCGAGTACCGCGGGTCGCGCGCCTTCGACGGCGACGTGGACACGCAGTGGCAGGTCGGCGCGCACTCGAAGGTGATCGGGCAGCAGATCCGGCTCGACCTCGACCGGCCCATCACCACCGGTCGGGTGAACCTGGTCCAGCCGCTCGTGGGGCCGCGGCAGCGCTACCTCACCAAGGTCGACCTGAGCTTCGACGGTGGCGCCCCGGTCACCGTCGACCTCACCGACGCGTCGCGCACCGCCGACGGGCAGACGGTGTCGTTCCCGTCGCGCACGTTCAAGCGGCTCGACGTCACCATCGCCGACACCAACGTCGGGGACGAGTCTTCGCAGCCGTACTCCAACAGCGTCGGGTTCGCCGAGATCCGCCTGCGCGACGACGCGCCGGGCGCGCAGGACGTGGGCGCCGACGAGATCGTGCGCATGCCGACCGACCTCGTCGACGCGGCCGGCGTCCGGGCCGCCGACCGTCCGCTGGTCTACGAGATGACCCGGCTCCGCACCGTCGTGGTCCCGCCGCACACGTCCCAGGACGAGGTGGCCCTGGTGCGTCGCTTCACCGTCCCCGACGGACGGGCGTTCGGTACCCGGGGCACCGCCCGCCTCGCCACCGACGCGCCCGACCCGGACCTGGACGCCGCCCTCGGCATCCCGGATGCGGACGCCGGCGGCATCACCGTGGCGTCGTCGCAGCATCTCCCCGGCGACATCCAGTCGCGCGGGTCGTCGGCGTTCGACGGCGATCCCGCGACCGCGTGGAGCATGGCCTTCGGCGCGCCGGTCGGCCAGTGGGTCGACGTGACCACCCCGCAGCCGGTGACCTTCGACCACCTCGACCTGCAGGTCGTCGCCGACGGCAAGCACTCCGTTCCCACGCAGCTCCGCATCGACGCGGGTGGCGAGTCGCGGACCGTAGACCTCCCAATGGTCACCGACGGCGCGGTCGGCGCCGCGCCGGTGTCGGTCCCGGTGCAGTTCGCTCCGCTGACGGGTTCCGACGTCCGCATCACCGTCACCGGTGTGCGCGCGGTCGAGACCCTCGACTACCACGAGCGGGTGCCGTCGACCATGCCCGTCGCGGTCGCCGAGGTGGGACTGCCCGGCGTGCGGCGCGCCGCGATGCCGGCCACGCTCCCGGCCGACTGCCGGACCGATCTGCTCACCGTCGACGGTGAGGCGCTGGGTGTCGAGCTCCGGGGTTCGACCGCCGACGCGGCCGCGGGCAAGCCCGTCGACCTGCAGGTGTGCCCGGCGCCGTCGGCGGCCGCGGGGCTGACGCTCGGCCGGGGCGACCACACCGTGCGCTCCGTACCGGGCACACGCAGCGGCATCGACGTCGACGGGCTGGTGCTGGGCTCGGACACCGGGGGCGTGGCGATGACGCTCGGCGCGCGCGGCAAGCTGCCCCCGTCGGTCACCCGACCGCCGGCGCCGCCCGCGGCGACGCCCCGCGTGCGGGTCACGAGCAAGGGCAGCACCAAGATCGAGCTGGCGGTCAGCGGCGCCCGTCGGAGCACACCGTTCTGGCTGGTGCTGGGCGAGAGCGAGAACGCGGGGTGGGAGGCGAGCGTGGCCGGCAAGGATGTCGGCGGGTCGACGCTGGTCGACGGCTACGCGAACGGATGGCTCGTCCACCCCACGGCGGGCAGGTTCTCGGTGACGCTCCGGTGGACGCCCCAGCGCACGGTGTGGATCGCGCTGGGCGTGTCGGCGCTCGCCCTCCTGGTGTGCCTGTTCCTCGCCCTGCGTCGCCGCCGGGGCCGCGCGCCGTCCGACGACGACGTGCCCGACGACGACCGCGTGTTGCGCTTCACGAACCCGTTGGTGGCGACCGGCACCGAGCCGAGGCCGCTCGTCGTCGCCGCGGCCGCGATCGGTGTCGGCGTGGTGGGCACCGTGCTCGCTAGTTGGTGGGTGGGGCTGCTCGCCGCGGTGCTGGTCGCGGTGGTGGCGCGGGTGCCACGGCTGCGCTTCCTCATCGCGCTCGGCGCGCCGCTCGCGCTGGCTGCGTGCGCGGGGTACGTGATCGTGCAGCAGTACCGCTACAGCTACCCGTCCGACCTCGACTGGCCGACGCAGTTCGACGGCATCAACGACGTCGCCTGGCTGGCGGTGATCCTGCTGTTGGCCGACGTCGTGGTGGAGGCGGTGCGGAGGCGGGGTGTGCAGCGGCCGACCCCCGCGCCGCCCGACGACGCGTGAACCCGTCGGCCTGGATCACGCGCTTCGGTCCGTCGGTCGCGGCCGGCGGTCCGGTGCTCGACCTCGCGTGCGGGGGCGGTCGTCACGCCCGCTGGTTCCTCGAGCGGGGTCATCCCGTCGTCGCCATCGACCGCGATGTGAGCGGGGTCGACGACCTGCGCCGCGAGCCGGGCCTCGAGGTGGTGCAGTTCGACCTCGAGACCGGCGCGCCCTTCCCGACCGGTGCGCGCGCCTTCGCCGCGGTCGTGGTGACCAACTACCTCTGGCGGCCGATCCTCGACGACGTCGCCGCCGCGGTCGGGCCCGAGGGCTGGTTGTTGTACGAGACGTTCGCGCGCGGGAACGAACGGTTCGGGCATCCGACCAATCCTGACTTCCTGCTCCGCCCCGGTGAGCTCCTGGAGCTCGCACGCGCGCACGGTCTGCACGTCGTCGCCTACGAGGACGTGGTGGTCGACGAGCCGCGCGCGGCCGCGGTCCAACGTCTGGCGGCGCGCCGCCCATGACCGGGACGCCGTGGGCCCCCGGCCCCGGGGTGATCGAGATGCCCGACGGCACGCGCCTGCGCGGGCGGGGCCTCCGGCGGGAGCTCCCCGAGGGCGCACGACCCACGTTCGGGGTGTACCTGCTCGGTCGGGAACCTCCGGCGACGGACTGGGAGCGCCGGTGGATCCCGTGGCCCGACTTCCGGTTGCCGCGCGACCCGGCTGCCGCGCTGGCGACGCTGGCGGAGGCGCACGCGCGGGCCGACACCGACCGGGTCGAGGTCGCGTGCGCTGGTGGCCGGGGTCGGACGGGCACTGCACTCGCGTGCATCGCGGTGATGGCGGGGGTGCCGCCGGCCGAGGCGGTCGCGTTCGTGCGTCGTCACTACGACGCGCACGCGGTCGAGACGCCGTTCCAACGCCGATTCGTGCGCAGGCTGCAGCCCGGAGGTCCCGGATCCAGCTGACCGCGCCGGCGGGCTACGGTCGTCCTGATGGTGCATCGAAGTCGGCGGGTGCGCCCGGCAGGACGGTTCGCGATCGCAACCCTGATCGCGTTCGGGACCGTCGCGACGAGCATCGGGACGATCGGGGGTGCGAGCGCCGCGCCCGCGGCTCGCGTCGCCTCGGCGAGCGCGGGCACGCCGCGCATCATCATCGACACCGACCTGTCGCGATGGTGGGACGACGCCACCGCCGTCGGCGTCGCCAACGTCCTCCACCAGCAGCGCAAGGTACGGCTGCTCGGGATCGTGTCCGACGTGCCCAATCGGGTCGCGGTCGCCGCTCTCGACGCCATCGACACCGCGTACGGCCACGGCAACCTGCCACTCGGCGCCGTCGCAGGGAGTGACGCCGACACGTTCGAGCACGGCTACACCGACACGGTGATCGCCCGCCTGCCCCACTCGGTCGATGACAGCACCGAGGTCCCGAGCGCGGTCGCCATCTACCGCCGGTTGCTGGCGCGCCAACCCGACCACAGCGTGACCATCGTGTCGCTCGGCGGCTACACCAACCTCGCCGGTCTGCTGGCGTCGAAGCGCGGCGGCGGGAGCCCGCTCGACGGCCGGGCGCTCATCGCCAGGAAGGTCGGGCGCCTGGTCGCGATGGACGGCTTCTTCCCGACCGGCGGCCCCGCGTTCACCAACCAGAAGATCGACCTCCCGGCGGCCACCGCGGTCGTGCAGGGCGACGCCTGGCCCACCCCGATCGCGTGGGTCGACGGCACCATCGGCGTCGCCACGAAGGTCGGTGCGTCGCTGTGCACGACGGTGCCCGCCGATCACCCGATGCGGGTCGTCTACGAGGCCTTGTTCCAGTGCAACCCGCCGGACGACGGCGACTGGGACGCACCGACGCTGCTCTATGCCGTCGGGGACCTCCCCGCCGCCTTCACCGAGCTGGGTCAGGGCGGCGCGGCCGTGGTCAACGAGCAGGGTGGGCTGTCGTGGGAGGCTACGTCGTCGCGGCCCCACGACCTCTACGTGCACGTCGCCGACCAACCCGCGCTCAACGCGCGTCTCGAGGAGCTCCTCGCGACCGGATGAGCCGTCCGTCGGTAGTGGATCGATGGCGGATAAGTGTCGTACCCCCATGTTTGGATGGGCGCATGTTCGACATCGCCGATCACCTCGACGACCTGCGGTCGTGGCCGACGGACCGGTTGCGCCGGGAGCTCGACGTGTTGGTGGGTGAGCAGCGTCGGTTGCGTACGAAGGAGCTCGCGGTGTTGCGGGTGCTCGACGAGCGGGGGCAGGTGGATCCGACCGTCGAGGCGGCTGGTGAGTCGGCGCGGACGGTGCGCGACAAGCTCGACACCGCGCGGGCAATCGAGTCATTGCCGGCAGTGGCGGCGGCTGCGTACGAGGGTGAGCTGAGCGGTGAGCAGTTGAGCGCGGTCACGAAGTTGGCCGATGAGGCCTCGGACGCGGAGTGGGCCCGCCGGGCACCGAACGTGGCGCCGGGTGAGCTCGCCCGGCTGGCGCGGAACGCGTCGAAGCCGTCGACCGAGGATTCGCGTCAGCGGTACGCGGCGCGGAGCCTGCGGATGTGGTGGACACCCGACAAAGGGATGCTGCATCTCCACGGCCAGTTGCCCGACGTGATGGGCGCGCAGGTCGAAGCGACGATCACCAAGCTCACCGAGCAGATGAAGCCGGCCAAGGGGCAGGCGTGGGACAGCTTCGAGCACCGGGCCGCCGACGCCCTCCACGAGTTGTGCGACCAACCCGAGGTGAGGGACGAGACCCCGAGCCTCGCGACGCGCCCGGTGGTGCAGACGCTGATCCCCTTGTCGGGCCCGGCAGAGATCGCCGGGGTGCCGATCGCGGACTCGCGGTTGGAGCAGTTGCGGGCGAACGCGAGCATCGAGCTGGTGTTGGTCGACGACGACGGCACCCGGATCGCGATCGGGAAGCGCTTCAGTGCGCTGTCACCCAAGGTCGTGCGGGCGGTGCTGCTACGCGATCAGGGCTGTCGGATCTGTGGCCGTCGCCACCGGCTCCAGATCCATCACCTGCGACCGCGGTCCTGGGGTGGCACCGACGAGATCTCGGACCTGGCGTCGGTGTGCACGACCTGCCACCCCGACCTCATCCCGCACGGCAACTACGCCCTGGTCGGCAACCCGAACGTGCCCGGGGATCTACGCAGGGTCCACGTCGACGACCTCACCCTCGAACAACGCGAGCAGGTCGGACTCCCACCACCACGCGCCGGACCCACCGCGGTATGAACGGCATCGCCTCGGACGCGGT
Organism: uncultured Actinomycetes bacterium; assembly: GCA_963819475.1. Classification (GTDB taxonomy): domain Bacteria; phylum Actinomycetota; class Acidimicrobiia; order IMCC26256; family DASPTH01; genus DASUAS01. Next base: position 1,127,178 of record CAWFWE010000002.1, on the reverse strand, counting down.
GGCGCACGCGCTCGAGCTCGAATTCGTCGGCTGCCTGGCCGGTGGTGAGCACGGCGCGGTCGCGGTGAGCGACGCCGACGGCGCGGAGTGGGTGCTCAAGGTGTTCGGCCCCGACGAGGAGCCGAAGCTGGCGCGCGCGATCGCGGTCGCGGCGAGGTTGCGGTCGCGCGGCGTGCCGGTCCCGGCGTCGTACCACGTCGGCACCGCGGCGGGACGCGCGTACACGCTGCAGCGTCGGAGTCCGGGTGAGCTTCCGGACCCGCTGACCGCGGCGCACGCGCGGCAGCTGCTCGGGTTCTGGACCCGGCACGTCGGCGCGGTGCCCGAGGGCGGCGGGTGGCCCGAAGCGGTCGTCGGCGCGCTCGGGCTCGGCGACCGAGAGCTCTGGTCGGACCACGGGCCGATCCGCGCCACCGGAGGCGACGCCGCCGCGCTGCTCGACGAGATCGTCGCAGTCGGGGAGCGCGCCGATCCCGCCGTCCTCCGCGGCGGCGACGCCCGTCACGGCGACTGGCACCACCGGAACCTGCTGGTGGTCGGTGACCGGGTGGAGGCGGTCATCGATTGGGAGTCGGCTGGCGCCGGCGACGCCCGGGTCGACCTGGTGGTCCTCGACTTCTGGACGCACGTCTACGCCGGTGCCGGGGTGGAGGTTGGCGCGGCCGCCCTCGTTCGGGCGGCGACCGACGAGCACGTCGAGCCGCGGGCGCGCCGGATCCTCGCCGCGCACGTCGCGCTGCACCAGCTCTGGTTCGTCTGCGCACACCGGCCGGAACGGCTCCCCACCTTCGTGCCTGAGATCGAGCACCACCTCGCGTCGCAGTGGCGCACGCCGGTCAGGTGACAGCGTCGGCGGCGCCGCCGTCGAAGCGTAGGTGCGCGCCGTTGAGGTGCCACCCCGGCTCACCGACCACGAAGGCGACGAAGCGGCCGACGTCCTCGGGGGTCGCGACCCGGCCCGACGGGTTCGCCATGCGGCCCTCGAGGATCAGCTGCTCGACGCTCGGCCAGTCGGTGCCTCGCCCGGCGCGGCGGGCCTGCTCGGTGAAACGCTCGACGATCTCCGGCGTGGCGATGATGCCGGGGCTCACGCAATTGACCGTGATGCCGGTGCCGGCCAGGTGCTTGGCCAGGCCGACCGCCATCGACGGGAGCGCACCTTTCGCCGCGTAGTACTCGGGGATCCGGTCACCCGGGCGGGTGGCGCCGACGGTCGAGACGAACACGACCCGACCCCAACCCGCGGCCCGCAGGTCGGGCAGGAACGCCTGGGTAACGCGCACCGCGGTGACCACGTTGGTGTCGTAGCTCTCGTGCCAGCTGGCGGTGTCGGACGACTCCCAGTCGCTGCCCTCGGCGATCCCGTAGTTGTTCACCACGATGTCGACGGTGCCGATGGCGTCCCGCACCGCGGCGACGAGCCTGGCGGTGCCCGCCTCGGTGCGCAGGTCACCCACGACCGGGCGGCACCGGTGCCCGGACTCGGTGATGGCCTGCACGGTCCCGTCGGGCTGGCCGGGCTCGAGCCCGTGCACCAACACGGTCGCGCCCTCGGCCGCGAGCACGCGTGCGATGCCGGCGCCCGTCCCGCGGTACGAACCGGTGACGAGCGCCACCTTGCCGTCGAGCCCGAGGTCCATCGGGTGTTCGTATCACGACGGCACGGGTCGCACGAGCTCCCGGGCCAGCGCGTCCACGTCGCGCACGCCGCAGAACGCCATCGCCGCCTCGAACTGCAGGTTCAGGAGCCGCAGGACCGCCGCCGCGCCGGCCGCTCCGTCGACGGCCAACCCCCACAGCACCGGGCGCCCGACCATCACCGCGCGGGCCCCGAGGGCGAGAGCCTTCACCACATCGGTCCCGCTGCGCAGCCCGCCGTCCACGTAGACCTCGGCCCGCCCCGCGACCGCGTCGACCACGTCGGCGAGCACGTCCGCGGTCGCGGCGATGCCGTCGAGCACCCGGCCACCGTGGTTCGACACCGCGATCGCCGAGGCGCCGGCGTCCACGGCACGGGCCGCGTCGTCGCCGCGCAACAGACCCTTCACGACCAGCGGGAGACCACTCCACTCGCCGAACCGCGCCAGGTCGTCGAACGTGGTCGAGGGGTCGAAGTCGGTGACCATCTCCATGATGTCGGAGCTGTCGGCGTCGTCGCCCACCGCGAGGTTCGGGTAGCGCACCCAGGGTGGAGGGGTGAGGCGACCGGCCGACGCGCTGGCGGTCCCGCGCCCGACCGCGGCGCCGTCGACCGAGGCCACGATGGCGCGGTACCCCGTGGCCCGCACGCGTTCGGCGAGCGCCCGGGTGCGGCCGCGGTCGCGCAACATGTACATCTGTGCCCAGTGCCGGCCGTCCGGCGCGTGCGTGGCGACGTCCTCGACCGACGTCGTGGCCGTCATCGACACCACGTAGACCGTGCCGACCTCGGCCGCGGCCCGCGCCGTCGCCAGCTCGCCGTCGTCGGTGAAGAACCGGTGCATCGCGGTCGGCGCGACGAGGATCGGCGTCACGACGTCGGTGCCGAGCACGGTCGTCGAGAGGTCGACGTCGGACATGTCGCGCAGGACGTGGGGGAGGAGCACCCACCGTTGCCAGGCGGCGACGTTCTGCTCCCGCGTGATGTTGGTTCCGCTCCACACGCGAGGTACTCCCACGCGTACGGCTCGAGCGTCGCCCGCGCCGCGGCCTCGTAGTCGGCGAGGTCGATCAATGGCTGGTCCATGGCTGGGAGCGTCCTTTCGTACCGAGTGCAAACGCGCGTAGTGTCTGCTGCGGCCGACGACGAAGAGGTTGCCACCATGCCGATCATCGAACCGATCCCCACCGACGAGCTGTCGCCCGTGTCCCGCATGGTCATCGAAGGCGGTTGCGAGGAGGGGCTGTACGCGACGCCGATCCCGCTGCAGATCTTCGCCTATCACACCCGGCAGCTGCTCTCGATGGACGAGACCCGGCGCCTCCGCGGCGACGGCTCACTCCTCGGCGGTCGGATCCTGGAGCTGATCCGCATCCGCAGCGCCCAGCTCGGCGAGTGCCAGCCGTGCATGCAGTCGCGCAAGCACGACTCGATCACCGACGAGGACGTCGCCTGCCTGCTCGACGTGAGCTCGAGCGACCTCACCGACCAGGAGCGGCTCGCGGTCACGTTCATCGACCTGCTGTCGGCCGACCACCACGCGATCGACGCCGACTTCTACCGCGAGCTGGCGAAGGTGTTCACCGCCGCGCAGATCGTGGAGCTCGGGTTCACGTGCGCGGGATCGATGGGCCTCCACCGCTTCATCCACACGCTCGAGGTGTTCGGCACCGACGAGCCGGTGATCCCGTACTCGCCCGACCAGGTCGACGCCCGGCACGAGGCGGGCGCCGAGGCCGCGACCGACGCGAAGGCCGTGCCGGTCTCCGCCTGACGCATCCTCCGGTCGGAATCAGCCCACCTGCGGGTTGCCACCGGGGAACGTGAGCGGCAGCAGGTGCAGGGTGCGCTCACCGCCGGACTCGTAGCCGACCACGTCGTCCCAGGCGTGGAACGCGAGGCGCCACGAGCCGTCGGCGAGTTGCACCGGTGTCTGGCCCCCGGGTCCGAGCATGGCTCCGCGCTTGGCGAGCACGGGGCTGGAGTAGATGCGGCGACACGGACCGAGTGGGGTGTCGCACCGCGCGACACCCACCGCGTAGTCGGGCGAGGTGAAGTTGTTCACCGAATAGAAGAGCAGGATGCCCGTGCCCGGCGTGCTGATCATGCTCGGACCCTCGATCCTCGTCACCTCCCAGGCGAACCCACCATCGGCGCGCAGCAGCAGCTGCTCGCCGCCCGCGAGCGCGAGGCCGTCCGCGGTGAGACGCTGGGCATGGATCCCGTTGTTGTCCACGTACTGCAGCGACACCGATCCGTCGGCGGCGACGAAGGGACTCGGGTCGATCGTGCCCCCGGCCGCGGTTGCGCAGATGAGCGGAGCGTCCGCGGTGTCGACGTAGGGTCCGTCGACCACGGCCGAGGTCGCGACGCCGACGCACTCCTTGCCTCCCCACTGCGACGAATCCTGAGATCGCGCCGTGTAGTACATGACGTAGCGCGACGCGGGTGGGTTGTTCGGGCGGACCAGCACCGATGGCGCCCAGTTCCCCGCCCATTGGACCCAGGGCGCGAGGACCGGCATCGCGTCCTTGCCCGGAGGTGCCGACGAGGTGCCCTGGAGTTCGGCGTTGACGGGTCCCGCCCAGGTCCAGTGGACGAGATCCGACGACCGCACCACCGGGACGTTGATCAGACCGAGGAAGCCCGATTCGGTCGCGAACGTGTAGTAGCAGGGCGCGGGGGCGCCGTGGCACTGCGCGGGGTCGTCGATCCGCAGTACGTACGGGTCCGGGAGGTCCTGGGCCTCCCCGTCGACGAGGAGCGCGGTCGTCGAGGCACCACTCGGCGCGGCCGGGAGGTTCATGGGTTGCCACTGCCCGCAGCCCTGCGAGGTGAAGCCGTAGTCGAACGGGCTGATGAACACGGACGTGAAGCCGCTGGTGCTCGAGCCACTGCGATTGGCGTCGAGGTTGCTTCCCTGGTCGAATCCGTGGAACCCGCGCACCGCCGCCCACGAGCAGCGCTGGCCCGGTGGGAACGTCGCGGAGTAGGTCCCGGCTGCGATCTCGTATCCGAGCAGGAAGTCGCCGTCGCCGAACGGTTGGCCGGGCTGTGCGAGCGGACGCCCGAACGCTCCCGGCTCTTGCCAGAACGGAAAGCAATTGTCGACCGCGAGCCCGGCGTCGGAGCCGTCGATCTGCACGTACTGCGGGCCGTTGCCGTGTGAGTTGGTGCCGAGGACCCGCGCGGGAGATCCGCCGACGCGAGCCCAGGAGCAGTCGGAGCCCCCGAGCGAGCGCCAGAGGCCCGGGGGCATCTGCTCCGATGTCAGCGGGCTCCCCACCCGGTGGGGACCGTTGCCGAAGCAGCCCGCGAGCGCGACGGAACACGCCGCCACGACGGCGACGATTCGTGCGACGGTTGCGAACCGCGGCCGGTGCCCGCGCGCGCGGCATGACCGCACGTGGCTTGTGTGCTGACCCCTCACCACCGTTGCCTTCGAGATTCGACGACGGGCACCGTCCGGTGCCCTGGTCGCTGCGCCTGCCCCCGCATCCCCGTTTCCCTGACGTGCGCAACGGTGGCAAGAGGTTACTGCGCCGCAGCAGGCGCTCGCGCGCGTGGCCCGCTCGTGGGTGTGTCAACCGCGGTTGCTCAGCCGGTCTGACGGCGGCGGAGCCACCAATCGGTCACGAGGTCGCCGACGAGCAGGCCGAGCGCGACCCAGCCCAATTCCGGGCGGTCGACGAGGGCACCCAGCGCCAGCGCGACCGGTGCGCCCGCGGCGAACAGCAGGCGACCGTGCGTGAGCCGCGGTGCCACCAGCACCGCCGCGCCCACGATGACGCCGATCCACCAGCGCGAGACGAGCGCGGTGGGAACCGCGGCGATGACCGCGGCACCGAGCATGCCGCCGAGCGACAACGTCGGGTTCTCGTACCGGAACGGTGATGTCTCCACCGGTGGATCGAGCAGCTCCGGGCCGCGCACCGTCGCGACCGACCGGCGCCGCACGAACACGAGGGCCAGGCATGCGAGCACCGCGACCACCGACACCGCGAGGCCGATCCACACCGTGCGTTGCGGGGTCCAACGGAGCACGACGTCGATCGTCCCCGGGTGACCGGGCCGGACCGTCCAGCCGTTGGCGAACCCGTTCACGAGTTGCGGCGAACCGAGCGAATGGCCGTCGACCGTCGCCTCCCAGCCGTCGTTGTGGCTCTCGCCGAGCACCAGCCAGAACGGCGTGCCGTCGGTGCGCACGCGCAGGTGGTACGAGTCGGCGTTCGAGCTGGTGATCCGCACGCGCGCGCCGGAGTCGCTGATCGGCGCGCCCGCGGGCGTGACCGGCGCCGGCTTCCCCGCCCGGTCGGACGACAGCACCACCCGGTCGACCGCGAAGCCGGTGCCCGCGCCCGACGCGGTCTGCAGGGTGTGTGAACCGGCGCCGAGCGCCACGCTGGGGGCACACGGCTCGAGGTCGAGCCCGCGGCGGGCGTCGCGGCTGGGCCCCACCACCGAGACGGGGAAGGGCGCGCCGTCCACGGTGACGAGATCGCTGCGGCACCCCGAGTCGATGGTCGCCGGCGCAGCCGGGACGGGGATCCCGGGCATGTCGGCCGCGATGATCGACACCGGCATCAGCGCCGGTCCCGACTCGGGCCCGGTCGGGACCAGCTCCGGTCGGTAGGCGTCGACCTGGATGCGCAGGTCCTTGCCGGTCACCGGGTCGAAGTGCATCTCGACGGTGCGTTCGGTGCCGTCACGCACGCCCCGGGTGACGCGCGGGACGGGCAGGGTGCGCACCGGTTGACCGTCGGCGAAGATCGTGATCTGGCTCGGGATCGAGTGCTTGCGGTCGGCGGCCATGGTGAGCCGCAGCCGGTCGACGGTGTGAGCGGTCGGCATCGACACGTCGAGCCACGCGACGCCCAGGTTCCCGACCGTTCCGGTCCACGCCGTCTTCGGGTCGTGGTCGAAGGCGCGCGACGCGCGCGCCTCCGCGTCGCCCTTCAGGTGCGACGACGACGTGTACTGCGTGCCCGGCGCGGTCGTCCCCATCGCGCTGTCGATCACCGGGTCCGGCGCGCTCGGCTCGATGCGGGCGGTCCCCGAGAGCAGGAACGACCGGGCGTCGGGCAGGACGAAGCGCCGGTCGAGGGTCAGCTCCTCGTCGAGGCGTCGGGACGGGTCGTTGCGCAGCCGGCTCAGCACGACGTCGAGCCGGTGGCCGTCGGCCGCCTGGCCCACATCCTTGGCCATGGTCACGGGCAGGCGCACGGTCTCGGTGACGCGGGTGTCGCCGAAGCCGATCTCGGTGAAGCCGATGGGGTTGAGGCTCTTCGGGAACGGCCGGTTGACGCCCGCGATCTCGACCTCGACGCGCGTGGCGGTCCGCGGTGCGACCGGGATCGTCTGGCCGGCGGCGGTGAAGGACGACGCGTCCAGCGGGACCGTCACCGGATCGCCCTGGTCGAACGTCAGCGTCACCTGCGCGATCGACTGGTCCGTCGGGTTGACCGGCCACTGGGCGAGGGTGATGTGGTCGATCGTCTGCGGGTGGCCGGCGGTGATGACGACGTGCTGACCGACGACGTCCTTCCCGTCGACCAGCCACGCGGTGCGCGGGTCGCCGTCGACCGCCTGTGACGGCCGGTCGCTCGGCGTCACGTAGTCGGTGCCGTCGACCGTGCCGCCGTGCTGCTCCACGACGGTGCGGCCGTCGTCGCCCGACTGCGGGAACGGGTCGAACCGGAACTCGTCGGTGGAGGAGTCCTGACCCGCGCGCTCGGTGTACCCGCTGTTGTCGCGCACACCGGCGAAGAACTGCTGGTTGCGGCGCCGGTTGGAGTCGGTGAGCACCAGGTCGGCCCCCTGCCGCAGCTGGGTGCGCAACGCCTTCCGGTCGAGCGCACCGGTCTCGAGCACCAGCGAACGACCGTCGAGCAGTCCGGCGGCGGCCGCGTCGACGATGCCCTCGGCGTCGCCGGCGAGGAGCACGGGTTGTGTGGTCGGCGCGCTGTGGACGATCGGGATCGCGTCCTTCACGTCGAAGAGTGCGACCGGGGGCGGGTTGGCGGCGTCGACCGGGATCGCCAGCTCGGTCGAGTCGATGGCCGACACCGGTGGCCGGGCGCGGTTCGGAGTACGGGGGCCGAACCCGCGCGGCGCGTCGAGGCCCTTCGGGAGCGGGTCGACGAGCTGTTGCCAGAGCAAGCGCGGCCGAGGCGTGTCGAAGCGCTCGTACTGGAGGTCGGAGCGCAACGCGACGGTGCCGATGTTGGCGAGCCGCGGCGTACGCGGCGAGCGCGGCGGGCTCGAAGGTGCCGTCCTGGAGCCGGTGGTCGAGCGCGACGAGCAGGTTCACCGAGGGCGCCGAGCCCGACGGCAGGGTCTCGCGCGCGACGTACGGCCGGTCGGTCAGCCCGGGCGTGATCGGCTCGATGGTGTCGCCCCAGCGGTAGGCCGAGAAGTCGGTGCCGGGGATCTCGAGGATCCGGGTCGAGGTGCCCTCGCGGCTCAGCGCGGCGATGGCGTCCTTCCAGTACTGCGGCACGTCCTCGGGCCGGTCGAGATTGCGTGAGAGGAAGCCGTTGGTCAGCACCGGAGCCAAGGCCGCGAGCGCGAGCACGCCCACCAGCACCGGCGGCCACGACGAACCCAAGCGGGGGGCCAGCGCGCTGACGCCGGCGGCGACGAGGCCGGCGAGGCCCAGGACCAGCAGGGGCACCGCGCGCGGCGTGTTGCGCAGCGCCAGTCCGGCCGCGGTGTCGCCGGCGAACCACTTGAAGAGCGCACCGTACGGGCTCGGGTCGTCGTAGGGCCAGGCTCCGATCGAGACGATCGCGCCGACCACGAGGAGGAGCACGAAGTAGGCGCGGTGGCGCCACCGCGTGATCGCGGCCAGCGCCAGCGCGACCACCGGGATGGCGAAGGTCACGACCTGCAGCCCGACGTTGTTGGCGTACGCCGCGGCCTGGTCGATCGAGTAGCCCAGCCGGTCCTTGCCGTAGAAGAACCAGTTGCCGATGCCGCGGAGGATGTCGGTGGGGGAGGAGTCGGCGGCGACGGTCCGGACGCTCTCCGTGAGCTGGAGGATGGGCAGCCCGTACGCGCCCTGCATGCGGAGGCCGACGATCCACCACAGCGACACGCCCAGGCTCAACACCGCGATCCGCGCGGCCGCTCGCACGACCGGACCGACCGCGTCGCGTCCACGGCACGCGTCGACGAGGAGCCACAGGGCGGGACCGATGCACACGAAGACCAGCGAGCTCGCGTTGACGGTGCCGATGGTCAGGATCACCAGCGCGAACAACGCCGGGTCGCGCCAGCCGCCCCGGCGCACTGCCCGCATCGCCAGGCCCACCAGCCACGGCAACCCGGCCCACGCCAGGAGCAGGACGGAGATCCGGGCCGTGAACGCGAGCTGGTAGGGCGTGAGCATGTAGACGAGCGCGCCGGCGATCGCCCCGCCGCGCGAGACGCCGAGCATGCGGAACAGCCAGCGGGCGCCGAGAGCGGCGGCGAGCGAGATCGAGCCGAGCCACAGGCGTTGCGCGACCCACTCGGGCATCCCGACGTGGTCGGTGAGCCAGAAGAACGGCCCCATCGGGAACAGGTAGCCGATGATCTGGTGGGAGACGGTGCCGAACCCGATGTGCGAGTCCCAGAGGTACGCGGCGCGCGACAACAGGCGGTCGGGATCGAGGTAGAGGTACTGCTTCGTGTCGGCGGTGACGCGACCGGGCGACGACACCAGGAAGGGCACGTAGGCGAGGAGCGCGAAGGCGACGAGCTCGAGCCGGTGGTGGCGCTCACGGCGCTGCGGGGGCGCCCCGACGGCGTGCGTCGTGGGAGCGTCCGCCAGCTTCATGGGTGACGGATGCTACGCCGGAACCACCCGCCGACCGCCGCACCGAACCCCGGTTCGCGAGTGGTCGCCGGTACACTGGAGGCAGTGGGGCGAATCGAGACCGACTTCGACGCGGCCGCGGACGCTCCTGCCGGATCCGCGGCGCCGGTGCCGCAGGAGCGGTCGCGCCTGACCGCCTGGATCTCCCGGTACTGGCTGCTCCTCCTGCTGCTCGTGGGCGCGGGCGTCCTCTCGGTGGTCGTCCGCCACGTGATCTATCCCGCCCTGTCGTGGAACCGCGACGAGTCGACCTACCTGTGGCAGGTGCAGGGCCTCCGGGCGGGCGATCTGCTCAGCACCACGGGCGGCCTGCCCGAGTTCTTCCAACCCTGGCTGACCGGTGTCACCCACGGTCAGTTCTTCTCGCAGTACACCCTCGGCTGGCCCGGCATGATGCTCGTGGCCGACGTGCTCTTCGGCTCGCCGGCGGCGTCGATCGTGTGGGGGACCCTCCTCGCGGTGATCGGCACGTACGCGTTCACCCGTGAGGTCACCCGCGACCACGTGCTGTCCCTCGTGACCACCGCGCTGGTCGTGGCCTGCCCGATGGTCATCACCCAGAGCGGGGTGTATCTCGGCTACCTGTTCACGCTCGGGGTCGGTCTGCTGTTCGGGGCCGCGCTGCTCGCCGGGGTGCGGCGCCGGTCCTCGTGGCTCCTGGTCGCGTCCGGCGTGGTGCTCGGCGTCGTGTTCGTCACCCGTCCGTTCGACGCCGTGCTGTGGGCCGTCGCCATGGGAGGGTACGCGATCTTCACCACCTGGCGGGAGTGGAACCGTCAGCTCCGCGCCGTCGTGCTCGTGTTCGTCGGGTTCGTGCCGTTCCTGATCATGCAGCTGGTGCACAACCGGATCGTGACCGGCTCGTTCACGCAGTTCCCGTTCACGGCCAAGGAACCGCTCGACACCTTCGGGTTCGGGTACCGCAAGCTCATGCCGCGCATCGTCGGCATGCACTTCACCCCGGGTCAGGCGGTGCGCGGGACCGCGGTCAACGCGTTCTACGTCCCGCAGTTCCTGGTGGGGAGCTACGTGGGGCTGCTGGCCGCTGCCGCCGGGTTGTGGCTCCGCCGGCGTGATCGCACCACGTGGCTGCTCCTCGGGATGATGCTGGTGTTCCCGGCCGGCTACTTCTTCTTCTGGGGCGGCCGGCTCGCCAGCGGGTTCGCCTACCTCTCCGGCCCGGTGTACTTCATCACGCTCTTCGTGCCGTTGTGCCTCTTCATCGCGACCGCGCTCATCGCGCTCTGGCGGCACCGCCGCGGGCTCCTGATCGGGCTCGTGTGCGTGATGGCGGTCGCGACGGTGCCGTTCCTCTACGACAAGTCGGCGATGAACCACCGGCTCAGCGACGCCCAGGTGCCGTGGGAGCGCGCGCCCGACTCGCTGCCCGGCAAGTCGCTGGTGATCGTCCGCGACTCCGGTCCGTACCTGTTGCACCTCAACCCGTTCTCGCAGAACGGCCCCGATCTCGACGGGCGCGTGCTGTACGCGGTCGACAAGGGCGCGGAGTCGTTCCGGCTCATCGACCACTACCCCGACCGCACTCCCTACATCGAACGCACCAGCAAGCCGCGGCTCGACGACGCCATCCACCATCCCGACGCGTCACCGCCGACCGTGACGATGCTGCCGGTGAAGATCGTCAGCGGGCCCGCGGTCACGCTGACGGTCCGCGTGCGCAGCCCGCAGAGCGCGCCCGCCGTCGTCGTCGTGCTCACCATCGGGAACCGGGTCGAGCAACGTTCGTTGCCACCGTCGGCGGCGGATGGCGGCGTCTACGAGACGCAGTGGACGCTGGTGCCCGAGGGTGCTTCGGCACCGGCGGCGAGTGACGCGATCCCGGTGTCGGGCAAGGGCGTGTTCTCGGTGACCAGCGCGTCGGCGGCGAGCGTGCCCGCCGCGCTCACCGCGTTCCAGTCGGTGGCGCGGTACCCGTACCGCGTCCACGACGGCGCGGTGCAGGTGCTCGACCCACCGCGCAAGACCGCGACGCGAGCCGTAGGGGGTCGTATCGTCCAGCGCGATGTCGGAACCCTCTCGAGCCTCCACATCGACGTCTCGAGCTGATCGCATCCGGGACCGGGTGAGCTCGTTCGTCCGGCGCGACCTGCGCGTCGCCGTGCTGCCGTGGCTGCTGGGTCGGGTGCTCGTGGTGGGCGCGCTCGCGTTCTCGCGCGACATCTACGACAAGGTCGGGGCCCCGCCGCGGCCGGTGGCGCTGGGTCAGGGGCTGTTCGCGTGGGACGCCGCCTTCTACCGCGACATCGCCGAGCACGGGTACCGCGCCGTCGGCGAGGCCTCGCTGCGGTTCTTCCCACTGGTGCCGATGCTGGCGCGGGGCGCCGGCTGGGTGCTGTTCGGTCACACCGCGGCGGCGCTGCTCGTGGTCGCCAACGGGTCCGCGCTCGCGTTCGGCGCGTTGCTCCACCGACTGGCGCTCCGGGAGACCGGCGACGCGGGCGTGGCGCGCCGCGCCGCGTGGTTCGCCGCGCTCTTCCCTGCCGCCGCGGTGCTGGTGCTCGGCTACGCGGAGGCCACCGCGATGATGCTCGGCGTCATCGTCTTCCTCGGTCTACGGTCACGTCGTTTCGGGTGGGCGATCGTCGGCGGATTCCTCGCCGGGCTGTGCCGACCGGTCGGGGTGCTGCTCGTGGTGCCGGCCGCGATCGAAGCCGGGCGCGGCTGGCGGACGGCCTCCGCCCGCTCACGCACCGAGCGCGTCGGTGCGGTGGTCGCACCGGTGGCCGGGGTGGTGGCCTATCTCGCCTGGGTCGGCGCCGAGTTCGGCGACTTCTGGAAGCCGATCTCGCTCCAGAACCGGGCCACGTTGCGGGGTGGCTTCCAGGACCCGTTCTCGCGGACGGTCGACGCGGTCGGCGACCTCTTCGGGGGTGACCGGTTCGGTTCCGGGCTGCACGTCGTGTGGGCCGCGATCTTCGTCGTGCTGCTCGTGCTGATGGTGCGGCGACTCCCGTCGTCGTACACCTGGTACGCGGCGGCGACGTTGGTGCTCGGGTTGTCGGCGAAGAACCTCGACTCGTTCGAGCGCTACTGCATGAGCACGTTCCCGTTCGTCCTCGTGCTGGCCCTGGTGACCGACCGTGAGGAGGTGGAGCGGAGCGCGTACGTGCTGGCCGCCGCCGGCCTGGTCGGGTACGCGACCCTGGCGTTCCTCGGCATCTCGGGCCCCTGAGCAGGCTCCCGGACTCCGGGCGAAGCAGGCTCCCGGACGCCGGGCGAAGCAGGCTCGCGGACGCCGGGCGAAGCAGGCTCCCGGTCCAGGAGACGGGGGCGCCGAGGTCCCGCCCCGTAGACTGCCGGGGCGGCGAAGCTGGGCCCCGCCGAGGCCCCGCCCGACCCCTTTCGCCCGGAGTGTTCACCTGTGAGTGATTCAACGCCCGAGTCCGAGCCGCCGACCGAGCACGACGTCGTCATCATCGGCGCCGGGCCCGCGGGCCTCACCGCCGCCTACATGCTCACCAAGCGCGGCGTCGCCCCCACGGTGCTCGAAGCCGACACCGTCGTCGGTGGCATCAGCCGCACCGCGGTGCGCGACGGCTGGCGCTTCGACATCGGCGGCCACCGGTTCTTCACCAAGGTGAAGCCGGTCAACGACCTGTGGTTCGAGATCCTCGGCCCCGACGAGTTCCTCCGCCGGCCGCGCATGAGCCGGATCTACTACCGCGGGAAGCTCTACGACTACCCGATCAAGCCCGCCAACGCGTTGAAGAACCTCGGTCCGGTCGAGGCGGTGCGCTGTGGCTTCTCGTACCTCTACGCGCGCCTGCGTCCGCCGCCGGACCAGTCGACGCTCGAGGGCTACATCGTCGCCAACTACGGGCGCCGCCTCTACAACCACTTCTTCAAGACCTACAACGAGAAGGTCTGGGGCGTCCCCGCGTCGGAGATCGCGTCCGACTGGGGTGCGCAGCGCATCAAGGGCATGTCGCTGTTCGCCGCGGTGTGGGAGCCGATCCGGGCCAAGGTCGCCGGTCGCCGCGACACGTCGAAGCAGGTCACCAGCCTGATCGAGGAGTTCAACTACCCCAAGTACGGCCCCGGCCAGATGTGGGAGAGGTGCACGGAGCTGGTCACCGACAAGGGCACCAAGGTGGTGTTCGACTCCAACGTCACCAAGATCGAGCATGCCGACGGCCGCGCCGTCTCGGTCACCGCCGAGAGCAGTGGCGTCTCCAACCGCTACGAGTGCACCGATGTGATCTCGTCGATGCCGATCAGCGCGTTGCTCGAGGCGATGGACCCGCCCGTCCCGTCCGAGGTGACCAAGGCGGCGGAGGCGCTGCGCTACCGCGACTTCATGACCGTCGCGCTGGTGGTGCCCGAGGAGTACGGCTTCCCCGACACCTGGATCTACATCCACGACCCCGACGTCGAGGTGGGCCGCATCCAGAACTTCAGCTCGTGGTCGCCCTACCTGGTGAAGGACGACCGCACCTGCCTCGGGCTCGAGTTCTTCGTGCAGGAAGGCGACGAGATGTGGACGAAGTCCGACGCGGACCTCGTCGAGCAGGGCAAGCGGGAACTGCAGCACCTCAACCTCGTCGACGCGTCGAAGGTCGAGGACGGCTACGTCGTCCGCATGCCGAAGGCGTACCCCTTCTACGACTGGGAGTACAAGGAGAACGTCGCCGTCCTGCGGGAGTGGCTGGAGGAGCACACCCCCAACGTGCACCCGGTCGGGCGCAACGGCATGCATCGCTACAACAACCAGGATCACTCCATGTACACCGCGATGCTCAGCGTGGAGAACATCTTCGGCGCCGATCACGACGTCTGGTCGGTGAACGTCGAAGAGGAGTACCACGAGGAAGTCGCGGAGTCCTCGAGCTGACGTGAGCCCGACCGGGGGGGCGTCACAAGAGATCGGGGCCGCCGGGTTCGAGGCCGGTCCCACGCTGCACTTCCCCTGCTTCGACGCGTTCCGGTTCTTCGGAATGACGATGGTGCTGCTGGTGCACGCGGGCTTTGCCACGCGGCCGTGGGTGCAGGAGCACCTGCCGCAGTGGGCGCAGGCGCTCATCGAGCGGATGGACGTCGGCGTTGCCATCTTCTTCGTGCTCTCCGGATTCCTGCTGTTCCGCCCGTTCATCGTGCGGCACCTGGCTGGGCGCCCGCCGGTGAAGACCGGCACGTTCCTGCGGCGACGGTCCCTGCGTGTGCTGCCCGGCTACTGGTTCGCACTCACGTTCTGCGTCGTCGTGCTCGGCCAGATGTTGGGCGGCGCGAAGAACGCGTTCCTCTACTACTCGCTGCTGTTCCCGTTCGCGACCCAGAACGTCGCGCTCGGGGGCGGACCTGGTCAGGAGGGCAACTACGCGATCCCGCAGGCGTGGAGCCTCACTGCGGAATTCGTCTTCTATCTGATGCTGCCGGTCGTGGCGATCGTCCTGGTGCGCCTGGCGGCGAAGAAGGCGCCCGAGGTGCAGGTGCGCTACGCGCTGCTGCTCTGCCTGGTGCTCTACCTGTTCGGGCAGGTGTTCCGGCTCTACTACCTGCTCGCCGAACCGTCGTGGGAGCGGGTGGCGGTGATCTGGGCGCCGAACTGGGTCGACTTCTTCGCCATCGGCATGGCCATGGCCGTGTTCAGCGCCGCGCACCATGCCGGCATGCGCCTCCCGTCCCTGTTGCGCTTCCTCGGCGACCATCCCGCGATCGCGTGGACGATCGCGGCCGCGGTCGGTTTGAGCTTCGCCACCTTCTCGCCGCCCGCCACCCCCGGTGTCTACGGCGCGGAGTACTGGGTGCGCTGGTTGCTGTTCGGCGTCTTCGCCTTCTTCCTGCTCGCGCCGGCAATGTTCGGGGACCAGACCCAGGGGAGAGGGCGGAGGTTCCTCGCGAGCAAGCCGCTCGTGCTCCTGGGCACGGTCTCGCTCGGCTTCTACCTGTTCCACCTGGCGGTGATGTCGAACGTGCAGGACTGGCTCGCGCCCAGCGGCACGAGCAGCGTGTTCTACGGGAGCCTCCCGGCGGTGTTCGGCCTCACGTTCCTGGGTGCGGTCGCCCTGGCGTTCCTGAGCTACTACCTGGTGGAGAAGCCATTCCTGCGCCTCAAAGACCGCCCGCTCACGGCGCGGTGGCGGCGATCGGTCGACGCGTGACCACGAACCCACGGCCGCTCGTCATCATCCCCGCCTACAACGAGGAGGAGTCGCTGCCGGCGGTGCTCAAGCAGTTGGCCGAGCAGACGCCCGAATACGACGTGCTCGTCGTCTCCGACGGGTCCACCGACCGCACCGCGGAGGTCGCGAGCGAGGCCGGCGTGCACGTGGCCACGTTGCCCTTCAACCTCGGAATCGGAGGCGCGCTGCGCACCGGGTTCGCATTCGCGGTGCGGCGGGGGTACGAGCGAGCGGTGCAGTTCGACGCTGACGGCCAGCACGACCCGCTGGCGGTGCAGGCGCTGCTCGACGGGCTCGACCGGGGTGCCGACATGGTGATCGGCAGCCGGTTCGCCGAGGGCGGCGCCGTCACCTACGAGGTGAGCAACATCCGGCGGCGAGCCATGCGCGTGCTGCAGTGGCTGGTGAAAGTGCTCGTGCGTCACCGCTTCACCGACACCAGCTCGGGGTTCCGCGCGTTCTCGCGCCCGATGCTCGAGTACTTCGCGCGGACGTATCCGGTCGAGTACATGGACTCCGTGGAGGCGCTGGTCCAGGCATGCAACGCCGGGTTCCGGGTGGAGGAGGTGCCCGCCAACATGCGCGGCCGCACCGGCGGCGCACCCAGCACCCGCAACTTCAAGCTCGTGTACTACTACGTACGCCTGCTCGTGGTACTGCTGGTGTCGACCACCAGCCGGAGTCAACGGGCGCGGCGTACCGCTCAGCGCGACGGCGACGAGGACGAGGCTCAAGCTGAGGCTGAGGCGTGAGCACCTCGGCGCACGTCCTCGTCATCGTCCTCGCCGCCGCGGTGATCGCGTTCATCATCCATCTCGTCCGCAGCCGTCGGCTCCGCGCCAAGTACTCCGTCCTGTGGTTCTCCATCGGTCTCGGGCTCGCGGTGCTCGCGGTGTTCCCCGACCTGCTCGTCTGGGTGTCCGACCTGTTCGGGATCGCCTACCCGCCGGCCACGTTCATGCTGTTGGCGCTGAGCTTCCTCCTCGTGCTCGCGCTCCACTTCTCGTGGGAGCTGTCGCGCCTGGAGGACCGCACGCGCGCGTTGGCCGAGGAGTACGCGCTCCTCCGCGAGGAGGTCGAGGAGCGGCTCGGGCCGCGGACGGGCGACAACTCAGGCTGACGTCGCCCGCGCGATGACGATCAGCCCGTCGGCCGCGTAGGGCCGCCCCAGGCGGGCCAACACACGCTCGAGACCGAGGACCGCTCGGGCTCCGGTCGCGAGCAGCCGGCTCCGGGTGTCGCCTGCATCCGTCTTCACCTGCTGCAGGTACACCGCGTGCTCCACCGGCTGCCAACCGTGCCGGCCGAGCATCGCGTCGAGCGTCGTGCAGGTGAACAGCAGTACGTGGTCGGGGTGGTTCACCTCGTAGTTGCCGAGCAGTGCGGCCGCGTTGACGAGACCGGCGGCGTTGGGCGTGGTCACGACCAGGAGCCCACCCGGGGCGACGAGTGCGTGCAGGCCGTCGAGGAACGAACCCGGGTCGTCGAGGTGCTCGATGACCTCGCCGGCCACCACGAGGTCGGCCGGCAGGAGCCCCAGCGCGCGGACCGCGTCGACGTCACGGCAGTCCACCGCGTGCGCGACATACCCCCGCCGACGCGCGTCGTCCACGCCGGCGAGGTCGAGATCGAGGCCGATCAATTCGGCCGCGACGCCCGCCAGGTGCTCGTGCAGCCAGGCGCCCGACTGCTCGTTCAGGAGCTGGCACCCGGCGTCGACGAACCCGACATGCACCACCCGTCGGCCCTTGGCCCGGTCGCACAGGTACTCGAATCGGTCGACGAGGGATGCGGGCGGGAGCCGATGCACCATGTCGAGCTGCGAGAAGTTGCTGTCACTCATGCGGCGGCGGGGACCTCGGTGAGACGTTCGGCGAGCGGGGGACCGGTCCGTCCCCGCAGCATCGCCTCGATCTTGGCGAACGTGCGCCGGCGGTTGTACCAGAGCAGCCGGCTCCCGAGCCGACCGGCGTCGGGCACCACCCAGAACTCCTCGTCGGGATCGAAGTCGTAGGGGTGGCAGTAGGTCCACAGCAGCTGCTCCCGGCCGATGCTGCGCCGCGCCAGCGCGGAGGCCGGGCCGGGGATGGCCCGCAGGTAGACGCCGCCGAGGTACGGCAGGCCCACGCCGCCGGCGCGGACCACCGGGCAGGGCAATTCGACCAGGCCGTTGGGCCACCGGAACGGTGCCGCCGGGAGGCTCGGGTCGCCGAAGAGCGGGCTGCGGGCGGGTAGCACGCTCGAGGAGTAGGCGAAGCCCGCGTCCCGCAAGACGTCGACCGCCCAGCGCGAGTCGGGTACCAGCGAGAACGTCGGTGCCCGGAAGCCGTGCACCGACGCGCCGCCGAGCTCCTCGAGCAGCGCCTTGCCTCGGGTGACGTCGCCCCGGAAGGACTCGGGCGTCAGCTCGGTGAGCGGCTCGTGGCGCCAACCGTGCAGGCCGATCTCGTGACCCCGCGCCGCGATCTCGACGACCAGCTCCGGGTGGGCTTCGGCAGTCTCGCCGACCACGAAGAACGTGCCGCGCGCGCCCCGCGCGTCGAGGAAGTCGAGCACGTGTCGGGTGAGCGCGGGGTAGCGCTCCTCCGCGTCGGGCGACGGACGGTGGTCCTCGACGTCGAGTGTGAACGTGACCAGCGCGGGCGGCATCAGTACGCGTCCATGTCGAGGAACTCAAAGGTGTCGACGGCCAGCGCGTCCTGGTCGACGGCAGATGAGAGCGAGCGCAGGATGAGGTGCAACGGGGAAGGCTGGAGCCGGCGCGGCGGTTGGAAGCCGCGCACGCGCACACGCGAGTTGAAGCCCGCGTAGACCGCGTACGGGGCGCGGTGGAACCGGCAGGCCGCGCCCACCATGGCGTCCGCCGTGGCCGGCTCCGGGCCGTCACCGCGGCTGAGCAGCTTGAGGAGAACCGTGGCGCGCACCCCGAACCGGACGTCGTGGGTCGTGATCGCGAGCAGGTCGTCGTTCGTGTGGATCGCGTACTGAGCGCTCGGACACGCGAGACGCCAGCGCAGGTACTCGGTGGTGTACGAGTTCGTCCACTGCTTGACGGGGAACGCATCGAGGCCGGCGGTGAGCTCGGCGAATTCGGCGCCGGCCAGGAACGCACCGTCGACCCCTTGGTTGGTGACGCCGCGGCCGGTGTGCAGCGGCGGGCACACCTTGACGGGGAGAGGTCCGGGTGTCTTCCAGCCCATGTACTTCACGACCGCACCGATCGACTTCTCGTTGCACACCCCGGTCGAGAACTGCCAACCGGAGTCGCTCGCCTCCGCGTAGATCTCGGCGCCGAGCTTCTGGAAGTAACCCTTCCGCTGGGTGCCGCTGCGCACCACCGTGTGCAGGGAGAACGCCGCCGGTACGACGCCGTCGGGACCGCGGTAGCGCTGTGGGATCAGCGCGTAGTGCGCGACGCGCATGCCGTCCTCGTCGACCGCGCGTTGGATGGACGGGCCGTACGGGCTCTCGTCGTAGAGCCAGTGGAGGTAGGTGCTGTCGACGTAACGCCCCGCGGGGAGCTCCGCGGCGAGCAGCTCGGTGTTGCGGTCGTTGTCGGCCTGTGTGGACGACGGCTCCGGCGGGGTCATGGCCGCCGAGCGTACCTGCGCTCCCCTCCGGGAACGGAGACGCAGCGGAGCCGTGCTCGGACGAGCGGGACGGCGGAGTGAAGTCGACCCGAAGAAGCGGAGACGCAGCGGAGCCGTGCTCGGACGAGCGGGACGGCGGAGTGAAGTCGACCCGAAGAAGCGGAGACGCAGCGGAGCCGTGCTCGGACGAGCGGGACGGCGGAGTGAAGTCGACCCGAGGAAGCGGAGACGTAGCGGAGCGAAGTCGTCACCGGCGGTCGTCGCGCAGGTAGATCCGCACGGGGGTGGGGCCGTCGGTGCCCCACCCGACGTCGCGCTTCACCAGGCGGTACCGCGATGACAACGCGTCGAGGATCTTCCGACGATCCTGGTGCTTGTCGGAGAAGGTGCCGCGGAAGCCGAACACGAGGTCGTCGATCCCGGTGAGCACCACTGCGGCGGGACGGCCCTCGCGCAGGGTACCGGCCAGCGCGTCGGCGTTGACGTAGTGGAGGTCGCGCGCCTCGGCCGTGCTGAGATCCTGGTAGGAGAACGGTCCGACCGTTACGCCCGGCACGTTGTCACGGCCCGACGCCAGCCCCGCCGGCTGCGCCCACAGGGTGAGCACCTCGTCGTCGGCCCGGGTGTGCTCGGCGAGGTAGTCGCCGACTCGGTCGGCCGCCTCGACCGCGCCCGGGTTGGCGCGACCGGTGAAGTACTCGCTCGCGCCGGGGTGCACCACCGTGGTGACCGCGAGGGCCACCACCGCGATTCCCGCCACCGCGGCCAGTCCCCGGTGCTCCGCCCAACCGCCGTCGGGACGGAGCGCGAGCGCGAGCACGATCACCGCGACGGTGACGAGCCCCGGCACGAGCGGCGTGGCGTATTCGACCGGCGCCCACTCGCCGGTCGTGAGCTGCGCGACGAGTCCGCCGACGAGCCCGAGCCCTACCAGAACGAGACCCGGTTGCCGGCTGAGATGCGCACGTACCCGACGCGACGCGCACACCGCCACGAGTGCCCCGACCAGGAGCGCGGCGTAGCCCCAGTAGTCGCCGAACCAGTCCGGGATCCGGTCGCGCAGGATGGTCTCGAGGCGCGAGCCGGCGTCGGCGCCGTGCCACAAGAGGTTGTGGAAGGTCACGAGGTCGTAGCGGGCGGCGGTCACGTCGAGCAGGAGGACGAGCGCGAGCAGGCCGCCGCCGACGGCGGTGACGATCGCGACGTTGCGCCGGGTCGACCGATTGGGGGCGCGCAGCAGACACCACCCGACGACGAGCAGCGCCACGAAGAGGCCGGTCGAGCGGGTGGCGAACAGCGCGATCGCCGCCGCCGTCGCCACGGGCCAGGTCCGGGTCGTGCGCGCCG
Source organism: uncultured Actinomycetes bacterium (assembly GCA_963819475.1). GTDB lineage: Bacteria > Actinomycetota > Acidimicrobiia > IMCC26256 > DASPTH01 > DASUAS01. Next base: position 1,106,604 of record CAWFWE010000002.1, on the reverse strand, counting down.
GCGATGTCAGCGCGGTGAGCACGACCGCCACGAGGAACGCGCTGAGCGCGTACGTCTTGGTGAGCGTGAGGTTGTAGACCCCGGTGGGAAACGCGGCGAGGAGGACGGCGACCGCGGCGCCCGCGGCCGGGCCGGCTTCGCGCCACGCCACTCGGACGAACAGCGTGATCGCGGCGACGCCGAGCACGAACGAGGTCAGCCGTCCGACCGTGAGGCTGGCGTGGATGGTCTGCGGGAGCCCGTAGACGTATGCGGTGAGGGGCATCTGGGGAAACGCGAAGTCGCGGTAGGGCAGGTGGCCCCGCCAGACCAGCCGTCCGGCGTACAGGTACCAACCCTCGTCGGCGTTCAGCCGGCCGCGGAACACGAAGACGAGCGACTGCACCGCGTACGCGACGACCGCGCCCACCGCGATCACCGCGAAGACGCTGCGGGATCGGCGCTCCCCGTCCGTCCACGGCGGCGCGGGCGACGCTGGCGTCGGCGTCTCCGTGTGCATCTCAGCGCCGCTCGGACGGCACTTCGTAGAGGAGGTCCGGCCCGTAGCGCCCGACCAGATGCAACGGCCGCGCCCGGTTGGGATCGAGCAGGGCGTCCCACGCGCCGCCCTTCGCCCAGTCTCGGACGACCACGTATCGGATGCCGAGCGCGCGCAGCCGATCGAGCGCACCGGCGTCGGGCAGGGCGCGCATCTGCTTCGACAGCGCCACCCACGACGGCGGGAAGTAGCCGGAGTAACCGTTGGGGGTCACTCGGTGGTGGGCGGTGGTGCCGTAGACGTTCTCCGCCTGGCGGAACCCGCTGAGCGCGGCCGCGGTGCTGCCGGGTTCGAGTGCGGGGAGGTACAGCACCCCGCCGGGCCGGTCGAGCGCGGCGAGGCGCTCGTCGACCGGTGCGATCCGGATGTCGGGCCGCCCGGTCCACGGTGCGTAGCCCTCCACCAGCACACCGAGCACCGCGATCGTGGCGACCGCAGTGAGCGCGGAACGCGGCGTGAGCGAGGTGTGGCGGTTGACCGCGCGCGCCACCACCAGCACGCCGATCCCGGCGAGCACGCCGATCCCGAGCAGCCCCACCACCCAGGCCCGTCCGGTGGCGCGCAGTGCCTCCCAGCCCGGCACGAACTCGAACAGCAACCGGTACGGCGCGTAGCGGCGCCAGCCCGTGGGCCCGGCGCCGATGCCGAGGGCCAGGCCGACCAGCGTGAGGGCGCCGCCCGTGACCACGGCACGGCGCAGACGCCCGCCGGCCCGCCAGCCGGCGACCGCGCCGATCGGCGCGAGGACGAGGAGGACGAGGCCGGGGAAGGCGGGCTCGCCGTAGATCGGCCAGCCCGTGCCCTTACCCAGCAGCGAGCCCCAGATCGACAAGCGGGGGTCCGTGCTCCCGAAGTCGGCGGCGAGCGCCGGGAGGTCGGCGAGCGTCCGGTGGAAGCCCGGTTGCTCGTCGCGCACCTGCAGGTACGGGATCGCCATGACCAAGGTGCATGCGGCCGCGAGTGCCACCGCGCCGAGCGCGTAGAGCCAGCCGCGCCGGCCGAGCGAGCGCCGGCGCACGAGGAGCACCACCGCCGCCGCGCCGAACGCGTACGCGCCCGGATAGAAGGAGACGGAGGCCTGCCAGACGAGCGCGGCCGCGAGCAGCGCAGCCGGCGCGAGCAACGGCCGAAGCGTCTCCTGCTCGGCCCGGTCGGCGAGCCACCACGCGGCCGCGGCGGCGACGCCGACGCCCGCGTGCGCGGTGGCGTGGAGCGCGCCGCTCGACACCGATCCGAACGGACCGAACGCGAAGGCGGCGGCGCAGACCGCGCTCACCGCGACCGACCGCGTCACCACGCGCCCGAACAGGTAGCCGGACGCGGCCGAGGTCGCGAAGCCGAGGAGCAGCGCGACGTTGAGCTGGCCGATGGGGGAGACGCCCAGCCAGCGCAGGGGTAGCAACGGGATCGCGATGCCGAGGAGCGAATCGGAGTAGGCGAGCGTGTGCGGCTCCGGGAAGAAGATGTTGGCGTCGAAGAGCGAGCCGGGTGACCCGAGCTTGTGCTGCACCCAGTCGATGGTCCACGCCTGGAACCGAGGGTCGAACGCGTCGTGGCCGATGTGCCCGAGCTTGGTGACCAGGGGCCACGTGACGACCACCGCCGCGAGAAGACCGACCACGAGCGCGACCGCGGTCTCGCGCGCCACTCCGCGGACGGTCAGGGGTGCCTCTGCGTGCGTGGTGTCGGCTGCGACCGGCGCGATGGCCGTGGTCACGAGGTGACGAGCTCCGGTTCGGCTTCCGTGGTCCGGGGGGTGTCGGTCGGGGTTCGTCGCAGCCTGCGCCACAGCGCGTCGATGCCGACACCGCCGAGCACCGTGAGCATCACGTCGGCTCCGACGCGGTAGCGAGTGATGCCGATCGAGATCGCGGCGGTGAACGTCACCATGATCACGATCGCGATCATCGGTGAGATCGCCACTTTCCGGCGCCGCATCAGCACCAGCGCGTACACGGAGAAGGGGAGGAGCGCGTAGTACATCCACGTGCCCGCCCACGAGGGCCAGTGCCCGCGGCGCTCGAAGAAGTCGTCGAAGCTCACCTGCTGCTCGACCCGGTAGACGCCCCACACCCGTCCGACGCGCGCCAGCGCGACGACCGGCGCCCGCGACAAATGGTCACGGATGTAGTGCAGTGCCTTGGTGCGGGCCGCCTTGTCGGGGATCGACTCGTCGCGCGGGTCCTGGGCGAGGAGGTACGCCACCGCCGGCACCTTGTCGCTGTGCAGCAGGCGTTCCTGTTGCGCGTTCTGGGGTGGGCGCCCGTCGAGGATGCAGTGGATGTCCCAGTAGCCGAGGAACTGTCCCGAGTAGGTCTGGTCGCAGTTGGCGCTCTGCAGCACGCTCCCGTGCCCGGTGGCGAGGAACGTGGGGTTTTCGAACGTCACGAGGTTGCGGACCCACCACGGCAGGATGACCACCAGGCAGGCGACGCCGATCGCGAGCACATTGAACAGTCGGCGGCGCCACTCCGGGAGGGCCGCGAAGAGGAACGGCACCCCGATGAGCGGGACGAGGAGCACTGCCTCGGGACGCGTGAGCGACGCCAGCCCGATCGCGACGCCGAGCAGCAACGCGTTCCCGATGGTGCGCGCCGCCCAGAGACGGTACGACGCGAGCAGGATCGCGGCGATCAACAGCACGTACATCGACTCCGAGACGAGCATGCCGTCGTTGATCCAGAGCATGGGGTACACGGCGGCGAGCGCGGCGCCGATCAGGCCCGCACGCTCACCCGCGATCTTGCGACCCGTGAGCCCGACGACCGCCACCGCCGCCGCGCCGAGGAGACACGACGCCAACCGGTGGGCGAGTGCGCTCGTGCCGCCGAGCAGCGAGACGGCCGCCAGGTACAGCGAGTAGAGCGGCGGGTGCGCGGCGCTCGGGTCGATCCGACCCAGCGCCCTCCACGAGAGTGGGTTGACGAAGCCCATGCCGTCGGCGAGCGCGTTGGCCTGCCAGTGGTAGAAGTAGTCGTCGCCGTGAAGGGCGAAGTCGCGACGGGCGACGAGTACCCACGTGACCCGCACCACGAGTGCGAGGACGGTGATCGAGACCAGGCCGACCGTGAACCGGCGTCGGTTCGGGCGCGCCGCGGGCCCGGAGGTGGCCGTTGCGGGGGCGGTCACGCGACCGGCTCGGTGGTGGGCGCGCGGCGCCGGACGCGGTCCCACGCGGCGACCGCGCCCATCGACGCCGCGAGGACCAGGGCGACCTCGGCCGGGGCGCGGTAGCGCGTGACGCCGAAGGTGAGGGCGGCCGCGAACGTGGCGATGGCGGCGATCGCGAGGAGGGGCAGGATCGGCACCTTCCGGCGGCGCATCACCACCAGGCCGCCGATGGCGAACGGCAGGAGCGCGTAGTAGGAGAACAGCCCGATCCAGCTCGGGGCGCGGCCGCGGCCCTCGAGCCACCAGTCGAGCGCGGTGGTCTGGCCGGGCTTGAACAGGCCCCACAGGCGTCCGACCCGGGCGGCCACCACCAGCGGGAGCCGACGCTTGTGCGACTTGATGTACTCGACGGCCTGCTTGCGCGGGACCACGTCGCGTTGCGACTCGTCGAGCGACGCCTTCGGCCACGGACCCTGGAAGCAGTTCGCGTAGTAGCCGATGTACTTGCCGTAGTAGACCCCGTCACAGCTGGCTGCCGACAACGCCGCGCCGGTGGCGCTGGTCATCGTGGTCGTCTCCTCGAACCGGGTGTAGTTGAAGACGATCCAGGGCGCGAGCACGAGCCCGCCGACGACGCACGCCGCGGCGGCCTGCTTGCAGCGTTCGCGGAACGGTAGTGACCGGGCGAGCAGCGCGAGCGGAATCACCACGAGGGGGAACACGAGCGTGAGCTCGGTGCGGCTCAACGCGGTCACACCGCACGCCAGGCCCATGAGCAGCGCGTTGCGCATCGTCGGACGGCGAGCGAAGACATAGACGGTGTAGAGCATCACCGCGGTCATGAGGATCGCCATGGATTCCGACAGCAGCATGCCGTCGTTGATCCAGATCTCGGGGTAGACCGCCGCGAGCCCGGCCGCCACCAAGCCCACCGCGTTCCCGCCCAGCTTCCGGCCCACGAGGCCGATCACCGCGACCGCAGCGATACCCAGGAAGCACGAGGCGACCCGGTGCCAGGTGACCGTGTCGAGGCCCAGACGCGACCACACCGCGAGGTAGGAGACGTAGAGCGGCGGATGGGTCGCGCTCGGGCGGTTACGGCCGCCGAGGAAGTGCCAGACGTACGGGTCGACGAACCACGAGCCCTTGGCCAGCGCGTTCGCCTGCCAGTGGTAGTAGAAGGCGTCGCCACCGAGCTTGTAGCCGTGGTAGCCGGGGGTGTTGGTGGTGGGTCGCCACCAGAAGACGTTGAGGAAGCGCACCAGTGCGGCAACCCCGCAGATCACCGCCAGCCAGGCGCCGAAGTGGCGGGACCGCGCCGGCGGGTCGTCGGTGATGCTCGGCGGCGCGGTCTCGTCGTCGCGCTCGGTCGTCAGCGTCATGGCGCGGGCGCGCCGGTCGGGAGGGCCTCCGGTGCCGCGGGTTCGGGTTCCGGGACCGGCGCATCCGCCGCGTCCCGGCGGTGGCCGAACCAGCGAATGGCGGCGTCGATCGCGACCGCGGCCAGCAGCGGCATGATCACGTCGACCGGCGCCCGGTACCGGGTGATCCCGAAGCTCGACGCCACCGTGATCGTGGTCGCGGCCACGACGGCCAGGAACGGGAAGATCGGGATCCGGCGGCGCCGGAGCACCACCAGCCCTCCGATCGCCCACGGCAGGAGCAGGTAGTACCCGATGAGGATGGCCCACGACGTGACGTCACCGCGCCGTTCGCCGACCTGGTTGAGCTCCACGTTCTGGAACGGCTTGTACAGCTCGAACACCCGGCCGACGCGCGCCGCGACGACGATCGGCACGCGCGCCTTGTGGTTCTCGATGTAGTCGAGGGCCTTCTTGCGGGCGCGCTCGTCGACGAGCGTCTCCTCGAGATGGGGCGGGTAGTCCTTGAGCGCGCAGCTGTCGTCCCAGTAGCCGAGCTTCGATCCGTAGTAGGTGGTGTCGCAGCTCCCGTCGAGCAGGACCCACCCGAACCCGGTGCCGAGCAATGTCGGTTTCTCGAACGTGGTGAGGTTGCGCACCACCCACGGCCCGACGATCACGATGCCGACCGCGGCGACGGTGGCGAGCATCTTCCAGCGCATGGCGCGCGTGACGCCGCGCACGAGCACGATCGCGGGCAGCGCGAGGAACGCGAACAGGATGACGCCCTCGGAACGGGTGAGTGTCGCCAGCGCCAACCACAGCGCGAGGAGCGCGACGCGCCAGAGGTTCGGCGTCTTCCAGAATGCGTACAGCGCGAGCAGCGCCAGCACCACGAGGATGCCGTAGAGCGATTCGAGGCCGAGCATCGAGTCGTTCGACCACAGCGCAGGGGAGAGGGCAGCCAGCGCCGCGGCGATGAGCCCGACGCGGTCGCCGGCGAGACGCCGCGCCAGGATCCCGATCAGGAAGACGGTGCCCACGCCGAGGAGCGCGGTGAAGATGCGTTGCTCCCCCGGGGTCGAGAGGCCGAGCTTGGCGGGGATGGCGAGATAGATGGTGTAGAGCGGCGGATGCACCGCGGTGGGGAAGATGCGGTGCGCCGGGCTGCCGATGGGCGCGAAGTACCCGAACGGGTTCAGGAAGCCCTTGCCGTCGGCGACCAGGCGGGCCTGCGCGCTGTAGAAGTACTCGTCGTCGATGCCGAGGTGCGGGATGCGCGACAGCACAGGACCGACGATGTAATAGACCCGCCAGGCGGCCGCCCCCGCGGTGATCAGGATGAGCCGCGTGAGGAAGCGTCGAGAAGCTCCCACGCCGGGTGACGATACCAGCGGCCCCCCGCCGGACCGTTGCACGGCGGGGTGGGTGTCGGGCGCATATTCTCACGTGCGGCAGCGGACCCCGCTCCCAACCGCCCGGGAGGCTTCCTCTGGCACGCACCCTCTTCGAGGCGACGAGCGAGTCGGTCGCGACGGGCGTCGCGGCGCCCGACGCCGCCCGGGCGGAGGCGCCGAAGGGGGGCGGCCGCGGGCGCTCGGCGCCCGGGTTCGGCTACCAGCCCGCGCTCGACGGGATCCGCGCCTTCGCGGTCGCGGCGGTGCTGCTGTACCACGCGGGTGAGTCCTGGATGGTCGGCGGCTACCTGGGCGTCGACGCGTTCTTCGTGCTGAGCGGCTTCCTGATCACGTCGTTGCTGATCGCGGAATGGACCGGGAAGCGGCGCATCGACCTGCAGGGCTTCTGGCTGCGGCGGGCCCGACGGCTGCTGCCGGCGCTGTTCGTCGTCATGGCCGGCATCGTGGCCTACACGGTGTTGTTTGCGGCGCCGGGTGAGGTCGACGCCATCCGCAGCGACTCGCTCGCCGCGCTCGGGTACGTCGCGAACTGGCGCTTCATCTTCTCCGGCCAGTCGTACTTCGCGCAGTTCACGCAGCCCTCGCCGTTGAAGCACATGTGGTCGTTGGCGATCGAGGAGCAGTTCTACCTGGTCTGGCCGCTGATCGTGTGCTTCCTGCTGTGGTGGCGGAAGTCGGTGCGCGCGCTGCTCGTGGCGTGCGTGCTCATGATCGTGGGCTCGGCGGTGCTGATGGCGGTGCTCTACCACCCGGGCCAGGACCCGTCGCGCGTGTACTACGGCACCGACACCCGCGCGCAGTCGCTGCTGATCGGTGCGGTCGTCGGCATCCTGCTCTTCGTGCACGGCCCCATCCGGACGCAACGGGCCCGCGTCGCGCTGCGGGTCGCGGCGCTGGTCGGGGCCGCGTACACGATCTGGTTGTGGTCGCGGATGTCGGAGCGCACCGACAACCTGTACCGGGGTGGGTTCCTGCTCGCCGCGATCGCCGTCGCGCTGGTGATCGTGTCGGTGGTACAGCCCGATCGCGGCGCGCTCGGGGCGGTGCTGTCGCTCTCGCCCCTCCGGTGGGTCGGGCGGATCTCCTACGGCCTGTACCTGTGGCACTGGCCGGTGTACCTCTGGCTGACCGGCGCCCGCACGGGCCTGCACGGTACCGAGCTCCTGGCGCTCCGCCTCGCCGTCAGCGTCGCGTTCGCGGCGACGTCCTACTACCTCATCGAGCTGCCGATCCGCGAGAAGCGCCTCCGGCTCCCGAAGCCGCGCGTCGTCGTCCCGGTGGCGGCGGTCTCCCTGGTGGTCGCGGTCTTCGCCGCCACCACCGGCGGCTCCGAGTCGGTCGCCGACCGGACGCTGCGCGCCCTGTCGCGCGCCAACCGCGAGAAGCCGGTGGTCGTCGCGCCGCCGACGGACCCGGCGGGTGCCGCACCCGCCGCCGCCGGTGCGCAGCCCGCGGCGGCCACCCCGACGAAGGTGCTCCTCGTCGGGGACTCGGTGGCAGGCACGCTCGGCCTCGGGTTCAACCAGGCCGGCCCGGCCAACGGCCTCGCCTTCTGGAACCGCGGCATGCTCGGCTGCGGGCTGCTGTCGCAGGGCGCGGTGATCGAGGGCGGGGAAGTCCAACCGATCGATCCGGGGTGCGACTGGCGCGGTCGCTGGGACAGGGACCTCCAGGCGTTCCAGCCCAACGTCGTCGTGATCCTGGTCGGGGCGTGGGACGTCCCCGACCGCATGGTCGACGGTGAGGTGCTGCGCTTCGGCACCGTCGAGTACGACACCTACTTCCTGCACGAGCTCGACGAGGCCACCGCCGCCATGGGGTCCACGGGGGCCAAGGTGGTGCTGCTCACCACCCCGTTCTTCCAGCACGTCGAACGGGCGGGCGAGGAGGGGCGCTCGTGGCCCGAGTACGACCCGTGGCGGGTCGACCGGATCAACACGCTGTTCCGGCAGTTCGAGGTGGCCCATCCCGGTCGTTACACGATCCTCGACCTCAACCGGTACGTGTCGCCGGGCGGCAAGTACGCCGACCAGATCGACGGGGTCACCGTGCGCGACGACGGCGTCCACTTCTCGCAGCAGGGCGCGACGTTCGTCGCGAACTGGCTCGACCCCCAGATCAAGCAGATCGCCGACGGCACCGATCCCGAGCCCGACGAGAACACGGTTCAGTACGACCCCCGGCACCTCCGAGCCCGGTGACCCCGGGCGGGGTCAGCGGCGCGGCCGCCGGGCGACTGCGAACAGCCCCGGGGTCGTGGGCGTGACCTCGTCGGTCAGGAAGAGGTGCGACTCGTCGAGTCCCGACCCGATGCCGCTGCGCGACGAGCCCAGTGCCCGGTAGACGACGGGCAGGACGCGCTCGTAGCCCCACACGTACCAGCTCCGCGGCATCTTCTGTCGCAGCTTGAACGGGTCGAGCCGCAGCAGCTTCTCGCCGCTCGCCCGCCGTTGCGCGAAGTCAGCGTGCAGCTCCGGCGAACCCTCGAGGCCCTGCACCGTGACCTCGTGGAAGAAGAGGGCCAGCAGCGACTCCAGCTCCGGCGCCTCGAACAGGGAGACGTGGAAGGGGTTCTCGAAGTCGGCTGGGCGGTTGGGCGTGATGACCAGCGCGCTGCCGTCGTCGGTGGCCACGCGCGCCAGCTCGGCGACGTGCTGCTCGGGTGCGTCGAAGTGCTCGATGATGTGCGAGGAGCAGACCCAGTCGACCGACCGCCCCCGGGCACCGATGCGGCCGCCGTCCATGGCCGCGAAGCGCAGCCCCTCGGGGCCCCACTCGCGGGCGGCGTCGACCGCGGTCTGGGGGTCGTAGTCGACCCCGATGACCAGCCGGCCCAGTCCGGCCAGGCGCGCGGTCTGGTCGCCCACGCCGCAACCGACGTCGAGGACCGTGCCCGGACCGAGCCGTTCGCGCATCTCGCGGTACCCGGCATCGTGGAACGCGAGGAGCGAGTCGGGGGTGGCGCCCGCCATGGGGCGCTCGCCGGTCAGCCGGGCCATCTTCATGCACTCACTCTCTGCGAGCCGGGATACCCGGCTCGCGGCCGTTCGTTCCTGTACTTCGGGTCGCTCGCTGCGGCGGAGGGTACCTCCGCCGCAGCCGCTCGCTCCTGGCGAGCGCCTCCGCTCCGTCCCAGACGCGGAACGGTCGTCCCCATAGCATGCATCCCTCATGACAGGCGGAGACCACGCAGTCGAGGTGGCCAAGCTCGGCGACATCGCCGCCGAAGCCGGGCTGCACCGCGTGAGCATGCTCGCCTGGCGCGACCTCGACGATCCCGAGGCGGGTGGCTCCGAGCTGCACGCGTCGAACATCGCCGCGCTGTGGGCGGAAGCCGGGATCGAGGTCACCATGCGGACGTCGTACGCGGCCGGGCACCCCCAGGTGTCGTGGCGCGACGGGTACCGCGTCATCCGCAAGGCCGGGCGCTACCTCGTGTTCCCGCGCGGCGCGTTCAGCGAGATGATGGGCTGGCACGGGGGGCGCGACGGGCTGGTGGAGATCTGGAACGGGATGCCGTTCTTCTCGCCGCTGTGGTCGCGCACCGCGCACGTCACCTGGCTGCACCACGTGCATGCGGAGATGTGGCAGATGACGTTGCCACCGCGGCTCGCCGCGTTCGGCAACTTCGTGGAGTCGAAGCTGGCGCCGCCGCTGTACCACCACACGCCGATCGTGACGCTCTCGGAGTCGAGCAAGCGGGAGCTGGTCGACGACCTCGGCTTCCGGGCCGACCGTGTCAGCGTGGTCACGCCCGGGATCGACCCGCACTACACACCGGGGGGCGAGAAGTCGCCGACGCCGTTGGTCGTGGCCGTCGGTCGCCTCGTCCCGGTGAAGCAGTTCGATGTGCTCATCGACGCGCTGGTCGCGCTGAAGCCGACCCACCCCGACCTCGAGGCGGTCATCGTGGGGGAGGGCTACAAGCGCGAGGAGCTCGAGAGCCAGCTCCACACCGCGCGCGCCGAGAGCTGGATCCGCCTGCCCGGGCGCATCGACGAGGACGAGAAGGTCGACCTCTACCGGCGGGCGTGGATCCTGGCGAGCGCGTCGGCGCGGGAGGGTTGGGGCATGACGATCACGGAGGCGGCCGCGTGTGGTACGCCCGCGGTCGTGAGCGACGTCGCCGGCCACGCCGACGCGGTGGTCGACGGTCGCACCGGCGTGCTCGCGCCCGATGCCGACGCGCTGCGCGCCGGCCTCGACCGGGTCCTCGGCGACGACGACCTCCGCACCCGCATGAGCGCGGCGGCCCAGGCGCACGCGTCGCGGTACACGTGGGAAGCGACCGCACGCGGGACGCTCGAAGTGCTCGCCGCTGCCTCGATCGCGCGCCGCGGGCGCCGGGACGGCCGATGAGGTTCACCGTCATCGGGCACAGCTGCCTGCGCATCGAGACCAGTGGCCCCACGATCCTGGTCGACCCGTGGCTGCTCGGCTCGTGCTACTGGCGATCGTGGTGGCACTACCCGACGGTGGCGGAGCCGTCGCCCGAGCTGTTCGAGCCCGACTACGTGTACCTCACGCACCACCACTTCGACCACTTCCACTTCCCGTCGATGCGGCGCATCGACCACGACGCGCACGTGCTCGTGCCGAAGTTCGGGGTGCCGACCCTCGCCGAGGAGGTCCGCAATCTCGGTTTCGACGAGGTCATGGAGCTCCCGCACGCGCAGATCGTGCAGCTCGCACCGGGGGTGCGGGTCGCGTCGTACCAGAACGGCCCCGACGACTCGGTGTTCGTGGTCGCCGACGGCGAGCACGTCCTCGTCGACATCAACGACGGCAAGATCCGGGGCCGCACCCTCCAACGCATCCTGGACGAGTTCGGGCCCCCGACGTTCGTGTTCAAGAGCTACTCGTTCGCGCAGGCCTACCCGGTGCTCTACACGGCCGACGATCCGGCCGACCTCGAGCTCATCAATCGCGACACCTACCTCGACGACTGGGTGCGCGTGATCGACGAGCTCGGCCCCCGTTACGGCGTGCCGTTCGGCAGCATGGTCGCGTTCCTGCATCCCGAGAGCCGCGAGGTGAACGAGCAGCTCGTGGCGCCCGGCGAGGTGGTCGACGCCTTCCGGCAGCAGCGCCCGCACTCGTCCACCGAGGCGGTGCAGATGGACCCGGGCGACAGCTGGAGCTCCCAGACCGGCTTCGAGCTCGCCGGGATCGACTGGTACACCGACAAGGAGAAGCACCTCGAGGCGCTCGCCGAGCGGGTGGCGGCCAAGATCGCGACGCAGACGGAGCTCGAGTCGGAGATGACGCTCGACTACAAGACCTTCGCCGACTACTTCACGTCGTTCATGCACGCGTTCCCGCCCGGCGTGATCGGCCGCTTCGCGTTGCGCCGGCCGGTGGTGTTCCACGTCCCGTCGTCGCCGCTGCCCTCGTGGGTCCTCGACTTCCGGCGCGGCGCGGTCTACCGCCTCTCGTCACCGCCGCCCGACACCGCCAGCATCGTGACCGTCGACGAAGCCGTGCTCGCCGACGCGATCGCCAAGCGCCTGATGCACGTGGTGCACGGCTCGATGCGGATCTCCGTGCACCTGCGGCCGGGAGGTGCGGGCGACGACCTCACGTTCTGGGGACTCTTGGTGCCGTGGGAGCTCGGGTACGTGCCGCTCACCGGATCGCTGCGGCCCCGGCTGGTCGAGGTCACGTGGCGCCGCCGGTCGGAGTGGTTGGAGTGGGTCGACTCGCTCCGCGCCAGCCGCGAGGCGTCGCTCTTCGAACGCCTGGCGAGTCGCTTCACGACCACGACCGAGGTCGCAGGGGTGCCGTAGGGTGGGCGGATGGCCGGCCCCAAGTCGTTCTTCCTGACGCCCGAGATCCACGAGTACGTCGTCGCGCACGGCACCCGCCCCGACGCGGTGCAGCAGGCGCTCATCGACGAGACCGCCGCACTGCCGATGGCGGGCATGCAGATCTCGCCCGAGCAGGGCACGTTCATGACGCTCCTCACCCGGCTGGTGGGCGCCCGCCAGGCCGTCGAGGTCGGGACCTTCACCGGCTACTCGGCGATCTCGATCGCGCGCGGCCTCCCCGACGACGGCCACCTGTTGTGCTGCGACGTGAGCGAGGAGTGGACGTCCATCGCGCGCCGCGCCTGGGCCGACGCCGGGGTGGACGGCAAGATCGAGCTGCGCCTGGCGCCGGCCGCCGACACGCTGCGGTCGCTGCCCGACGAGGAGTACGTCGACCTGGCGTTCATCGACGCCGACAAGCCGGCCTACCCCGTCTACTACGAGGAGCTGCTCGAGCGGCTCCGGCCCAACGGGCTCATCATGGTCGACAACACGCTCTGGGGCGGCAGCATCGTCGATCACGCCAAGGACGACGAGTCGACTGTCGCGTTGCGCGAGTTCAACGACATGGTCGCGGCCGACGATCGGGTCGACACTGCCCTGCTCACCATCGGCGACGGGCTCACGCTGCTCCGCAAGCGCTGATCAGAACTTCCCGGTGCGCCCGTACCGGTAGTAGCCGGCGAACTGGATGTTCGTCTCCGGGGGCAACGGCACGATCTCACCCAGGCGCTGCGCACCCCACACGATCTCGGCCGTGCGCTCGACCAGCCCCGCGACGTGCATGACGTCGGCCGGGCTCTTGCCCACCGCGAACAACCCGTGGTTGGCCATGAGCACCGCGCTCCGGTCGCCCACCCATCCCGCGACCTCCTCCGCGAGCTCGTCGGTGCCCGTGGTCTCGTAGTTCGCCACCGGCACGTCGCCACCGACGTACACCACGAACTCCTCGATCACCGCCGGGATCGGCCGGCGGGTGAGCGCGAACATCGTGCAGTGCTTCGCGTGGCAGTGCATGGTCGCGTTGATCTCCGGGTAGCGGCGCATGGCCGCCAGGTGGAGCGCCTTCTCGGAGGTGGGGCCGCGGTGTCCCTCCACCACCTCGCCGTCGGGTGAGCACACGACGAGATCGTCGAGATCCATCTTCAGGTAGTCGAGCGACGACGGCGTGAGCACGACGTTGCCGTCGGGCAGGCGCGCGGCGACGTTCCCGGCGGTGCCCTGCACGAGTCCCGAGGTGAGCATCTCCTTGGCGACCGCGAGGAGTTGCTCCTTCACCTCGGCCGCGGTCGGCTCGGACACGCTCACTTCAGGACCTCGGGGTTCACGAGGTTCGACGGCGTGCCGCCGTCCAACAGGCGCACCAGGCCGTCGACGATGAGCGTCGTGTGGTTGGCCTCGGTGTCGTAGGTGGCGCCGCCGATGTGGGGCGTGAGCACCACGTTCGCCATCGAGCACAGCGGGTGGTCGGTGGCGAGGTGCTCACCGACGAAGTGGTCGAGCCCGGCGCCGCCGAGGTGACCATCGGCGAGCGAGGCGGTGAGTGCGTCGGTGTCGTGCAGCATCGCCCGGGCGGTGTTGAGGTAGATCGCGCCCTCGCGCATGCGGGCGAACTGCTCGGCGCCGATCATGCCCTCGGAGTCAGGGGTGACCGCGGCGTGCATCGACACGACGTCGGCCTCGGCGAGCAGGTCGTCGAGCGAGTGCGTGGCGTCGGGCGCGAACGGGTCGTAGCTGATGACGTTCGCGCCGAGGCCGGCGAAGCGCCACGCCGCCGCCCGGCCCACCGCGCCGTAGCCCACGATGCCCACGGTCTGGCTGGCCACCTGCCAGGCCCGGAAGCGCTGGTAGGGGATAGTGCCGTTGCGGTACGTCTCGCCCGCGCGCACGTCGAGGTCGGCGCGGACGATGCCCCGGGTGACGGCGAAGAGCAGGCCGACGGCCATCTCCGCCACCGCGTCGGCGTTGCGCCCCGGCGCCCGCAGCACCGGGATGCCCTTGGCGGTGGCGGCGTCGACGTCGACGTTGTTGGGGTCGCCCCGGCAGGAGCCGATGGCCACGAGCGGCAGGTCGAGGACCGGGCCCTTCACGCTGTCGGACTCGACGATGAGCAGGTCGGCCTCCTCTGCCGTCACCCGCGCGGCCAGCGCGTCGGCGTCGTAGATGCGCAGCGGCTGGTGGTCGATCCACGGGTCGAGCACGACGTCGGCGAACGAGCGGAGGGTGTCGAGGCCCGGGCCGCGGAACGGGGCGGTCACGAGGGCGCGGTGCTTGGTCATGGGGCGATCATCACACAGCGGTCCGGACGTCGGCGACGACCACGCCGTCGTGGCGGGGTGTCAACTGACAATCGTTGTTGATAAGCTGGCGGGCGTGAAGACGGTCGACGAGCTCACCTCCCGGTTCCGGGACCAGGGCCTGCGGGTCACCCCGCAGCGCCAGGCGATCTTCCGCCTGCTGCACGATGTCGACACGCACCCGACGGTGGAGTCGCTCTACGAGGCCGCGCGGGCCGAGATGCCCACCATCTCGCGCAAGACCGTGTACCAGACCGTCCACGACCTCGAGGCCATGGGCGAGGTCGAGCTGCTCGACATCGGCACCGGCAGCATCCGGGTCGATCCCAACGTCGAGCACGCCCACCAGCACCTGGTGTGCACGCGGTGCGGCACCGTGCGCGACGTGCTCCTCGACATCGCCGACCTCCGAGTGCCCTTGCGGTACCGGCGGCAGTTCACCGTCGAGGCGGTCGAGGTCGTGTTCCGCGGGGTCTGCGAAGACTGCCTCGCGAGTGACCCCATCGACGCCTGACCGCGCCGAGTTCTCAGACAGCTAGCAGCCAGACACCACAAGGAGACCAACGCATGCCCGACCTGAACGGCACCAAGACCCACGAGAACCTCAAGGAGGCCTTCGCGGGTGAGAGCCAGGCGAACCGCCGCTACCTCTACTTCGCGCAGAAGGCCGACGTCGAGGGCTACCCGGACGTCGCCGCGCTGTTCCGCTCGGTCGCCGAGGGCGAGACCGGTCACGCGTTTGGTCACTTCGACTTCCTCGCCGAGGTCGGCGACCCGGTGACCGGTGTCGCGGTCGGGGCCACCGCCGACAACCTCAACTCGGCGATCGCCGGTGAGACCTACGAGTACACGGAGATGTACCCGGGGTTCGCGAAGACCGCGCGCGACGAAGACTTCGAGGAGGTCGCCGAGTGGCTCGAGACGCTCGCCCGCGCCGAGAAGAGCCACGCCGGCCGCTTCACGCAGGGCCTCGAGTCCCTCGACGGCTGAAGCTGCCCTTCGGTTCCTGGCCACGACCCCGGGGGGATTCCCCGGGGTCGTGCGCTGTGCACCACCCCGGCCGAGAGGAGTGACGCGTGAGGAAGCTGACCGTCGACGACATCGTCGACCACCGCGCGTACGAGCGCGAGCGACAGGAATTCCGCGCCGGCATCATCGACATGAAGCGCCGTCGCCGGATCGCGCTCGGTGACATCGTGACCATCGTGTTCGAGAACACCGACACCATGCGGTGGCAGGTGCAGGAGATGGCGCGGGCCGAGCGCATGCTCACCGACGAGGCCATCGCCCACGAGGTCGAGACCTACAACGAGCTCATTCCGGATCCGGGCGAGCTGTCCGGCACCCTCTTCATCGAGCTGACCGACGACGCGTTGTTGCGGGAGTGGCTCCCGAAGCTGCGCGGCATCGAGTTCCACGTGTACTTCGAGGTGGGTGCGCGCGGGAGCGGGTCGCGGGTGCAGGCCGTGCCGAGCGACGAGGAGCGCCTCACGCGCGATGACATCACGTCGACGGTGCATTACCTGAAGTTTCCGTTCGACGCCCGGCAGCGCGCCGAGCTCGCGTCGGGCTCGGCGCGGTTGGTCGTCGACCATCCCGAGTACCAGGTGTGGGTCGAGCTCAACGACGCGCAGCGAGCCGAGCTCGCCGGCGACTTCGCGGACTGACACGGTGGAGATCCGGGTCCAGCGGCTCGACCAGGGGTTGCCGCTGCCGAAGCAGCAGCACACCGACGACGCCGGGTACGACCTCCACGCCCGGGAGGCGGTCGAGCTGGCCGCGGGTGGTGGGCGCGCGCTCGTGCCCACCG
Source organism: uncultured Actinomycetes bacterium (assembly GCA_963819475.1). Classification (GTDB taxonomy): domain Bacteria; phylum Actinomycetota; class Acidimicrobiia; order IMCC26256; family DASPTH01; genus DASUAS01. The sequence goes on along the minus strand of CAWFWE010000002.1, from coordinate 1,090,262 downwards.
GGCTCGCGGTGGCGATCCCGTCGGGCTACGCCGGGTTCGTGCTGCCCCGCTCCGGCCTCGCGTTGAGGTCGGGTATCACCTGCCTCAACACGCCCGGGCTCATCGACCCGCTCTACCGCGGCGAGCTCAAGGTGCTGCTCGTGAACACCGATCCGAGCCGGTCCTATACCGTCGAGCGCGGCGACCGCATCGCGCAACTGGTGATCCAACGCGTGGAGCAGGTCGTGTGGCGCGAGGTCGAACAGCTCGACTCCACCGAGCGCGACACGTTCGGCTTCGGCTCGACGGGGGTGTGACGCACATGGGCTCGACACACAAGTTCCGCTTCGGGGTGCAGGCGTCCACCGCGCGCACACAGGCCGAGTGGAGCGAGCAGGCGCGCCGGATCGAAGGTCTCGGCTACTCGACCCTGTTCATGCCCGACCACTTCGTCGACGCCGCGCTTGCGCCGATGGTCGCGGTGTCGTTCGCGGCCGCCGCCACCGAGACGCTGCGCATCGGGACGCTGGTCCTCGGCAACGACTACAAGCACCCGGCGGTGGCCGCCAAGGAGGCCGCCACCCTCGACGTGCTGTCCGGCGGCCGGCTCGAGTTCGGCCTCGGCGCGGGCTGGATGACGGCCGACTACACCGCGCTCGGTCTCCGGTACGACTCGCCCGGCACCCGCATCGCGCGGCTCGAGGAGGCACTCGCGGTGGTGAAGGGCGCCTGGGGCGAGGGTCCGTTCGACTTCGCGGGCGAGCACTACCGGATCACCGCGTACGACGCGTTGCCGAAGCCGCGGCAACAGCCCCGCCCGCCGATCCTCGTGGGCGGGGGTGGCCGCAAGGTCCTGACCCTCGCGGGACGCGAGGCCGACATCGTGGGTATCAACCCGATCCTGCGGGCGGGCGAGATCGGCGCCGACGCGGCCCGCGACACGCTCGGCGACTCGACCCGCCGCAAGATCGGCTGGGTGCGGGAAGGGGCGGGGGAGCGCTTCGACGACGTCGAGCTCCAGATCCGCTACTTCGTGGCCGCGATCACCGACGACCCACAGGCCCTGGCCGAGGCCATGGCGCCGGCGTTCGGCGTCGAGCCGAGCGAGGCGCTCGAGTCGGGGGCGGTGCTGGCGGGCGCGGTCGACCAGGTGTGCGACACCCTGGTCGCCCGCCGGGAGGAGTGGGGCGTCTCCTACGTCGTGTTCGGCGACGACCAGTTCGAGCAGTTCGCACCGGTGGTGGAGCGCCTGGCCGGGACCTGACCGACCGGTTCGCGCTAATCTCGTGGCCCACGCGGACGTGGCTCAGTTGGTAGAGCACAACCTTGCCAAGGTTGGGGTCGCGGGTTCGAATCCCGTCGTCCGCTCGACAGTCCGCTCCACAGAACCGCAGGCCCGGCCCCCTCTCTCCGGAGGGGGCTTCCTCGTGTGGCGAGGTTTGCCACCGGCTCTGCCACCGATGCGGGCGAGGAGGCTGACTCCGAGCGCTGCTCGAGACCGGGAGTCACGGTGAGCGCCACGCGGCGGTGTGTCCTTCTCGGGTCCGGCGCGGTTCATACGCAATCGACCTTGGAGCGGACATCGAGGGTCACCAGCTCGCCTTCTCGGCGATGTGCTCCGCGAGGGCGACAACCAGCATGTGGGTGTTGCTGCGGGGAACGGTTGGCACGATCGAGGCGTCGACGACGCGGAGGCCTTCGACTCCGTGCACGCAGCACTGAGGATCGACCACGCTGTTCCCAGCGTCGATGCCCATTCTGCAGGTCCCGACTCCGTGATAGAAGGCCGAGTGTTCGGCTGCGATGATCTCGTCGACTTCGTGGTCGTCGAGCGCAAGGTCTCGGGCGATCGCGGGGCGATCGGTCGCGATGTTGGTGGCGTCCGCAATGCGGGCTGCGGCGCGCCAGCCTTCCCGGATGCGCTCGATGTTCGAGGTGATGCCCGCGAACGGCCACTGGATGACTGGCGAAGTGTCGGGGTCGAGTGAAGTCGGAATGATGCGGCCCTCGCCGTCTGGGAGTTGGAGACTCACCCACAGCAGGATCGACCGGGCGCCATCGGAGTGGCGCCGAACTCCGGGGGTTATCTGCAGGTCGTTGGTACGGTCACTTCCGGGTGCCGTGAGACGCAGGATGTTCTGGATCGACGGGTCCGTGTCGCTCACGAGTCGCGCGTCCATCTTCGTCGCATACTTGACGACGTAGTGGTCGGTGAGGTGCTCGCCCACGTGCGGAGAATCGACGAGGCATTCGCCGCCGACGGCGCGAATGGCGTCAGCCGGTCCGACCCCCGAACGCCAGAGCAGCGGCGGGTTCTGCACGATGCTCGCGCACAGTATTACCTCGCCGGCGCCGATGCGCGTGCCGTCGACAAGCTCGACACCGACGGCGCGCGCGCCTTCGATTCGTACATTGCGGACGTGCGCATCCCCCTGAACGTGGAGGTTGGCGCGGTGTCGTGCAGGCTCGAGGTACACGCGGAGGTTCGACATGCGCTGGAGCTCCACGCGATTCATGGGGGCCGGCCCTACGCCGGTTGTGTAGGGCGCGTTGTGGTCGGGGCAGCCGACGAATCCCAATGCAAGGCACGCCTCGTGGAATGCCGACTGCACCGGTACCCAGGTGTCGCGCGGCCAGCGCACGATGGGGATCGGGCCGTTGTCCCCGTGGTAGGACGCGTCCCCGAAGTCGACATCCGTTTCGCTGCGACAGAATGCCGGCAGCAAATCGTCGAAACGCCAACCGGGTGGCATCGACGCCAGGTCGTCGGGTTCGGCGCGAATCGCGACGCCGCCGTTTATCTGCGACGATCCACCGACCACGCGGCCGCGGCTGTAGGGCAGGCGTCGGTCGCGGATCGAAACGACCTCGTTGGCCCAGTCGTAGGGCCACGCGACCGGTTGGGACAGCATCGCCAGCTCCGGCGGGAGATCGCGGATGCGGAAATCGGGCCCGGCCTCGAGCAACGCCACTCGCCGGCTCGGATCTTCGCTCAGGCGGGCGGCGAGCGCGCTACCCGCTGAGCCCGAACCCACGATGACGGTGTCGTACGTCGCACCGAGTTCCATTGTTTCTCCTGCGCAGATCGTGGAACCGCGCCTCGATCCTGGCGCGCTCGAGCGGTTTCGGACCCGTCATCCGCTCGACGAGAAGTCCCAGGGTTTCCGAGCCGCCTCATCGTCGAAGGGTGCGAGCAACTCGACGCGATTGCCGTCGGGATCGAGGACGAACGCGAACCGCGAGTTCGATCCGATCTTGCCGATCGTGCTCTCGAGCAGGTGGGCGCCGGCCCGCCGCACGCGCTCGAGCTCTGCGTCGAAGTCCAACACCTTCAACGAGAGATGCGTGTAGCCGACCCGGTTGAAAGGTCCGTGTCCGCCACCGATCGGTGACGGGGTCGAGAACTGGATGAGCTCCAGGCGCAACGGGTCGAGCTGGATCACCTTCAGCGACATGTCGATCTCCTCGAGCTCGACGAGCTTCGCGACCTGCGGGCTGGACGACTGGATGCTCGTGAGCACTTCGAACCCCAGGACGTCACAGTAGAAGCGAAGTGACGCATCGAGGTCCGTCACGCACAACCCGAGATGGGACACACCGGCTATGGGCATCGAAGCGTTCCCTGTTCGTCGGGCGAAATCACGCCGACCCGGCACCCCACTGGTTCCAGAAGACCCGACCGTCGGACAGGCTGCGATCTCTCGGCGGAACTCTGTGCCGATGGTGTACGCGACGGGGAACAAGCCCACCTGGGTGTTCTCCGGGCACGGTATCCCGAGCAACTCCGCGGTCTCGCGTTCGCGGTATCCGAGCTCCCGGCTGACGCCACCTCGATGGCCCTGATGTTGGAAGGAACGCCGGGCTGACCAGATGCCCGCCTGTGGCGCGTTGGCAGGCGGGCCCGTGTTGCGCTGATCACCGGCGCAGGACGCGTCAAGGCCTCGAAGAGGCGCGACCTTCCGAGACTGGGGGTGCAGTCGTCGCCTGTCGCTCTGGTGCCGCGTCGGGTACACAGAGGCCGTGAGGCGCGCTGTCGAGCTCCGTGGTACGACCACGCGAAGAGGGGAGTACGGAATGAAGTTCTCGATGATCTTCGAGGCCCAGGTCGAGTACGGGACTCCGGACGTGGAACGTCAGCAGATCCTCAACTGCATTGATCAGGCTGTCTTCGCAGAGGAGATGGGGTTCGACGGGATATGGGCGGTCGAGCACCATGCTCTCGTCGAGTACTCGCACATGAGCGCGCCGGAGATCTTTCTCAGCGCAGTGGCGGCCAAGACCTCACGCATTCGCGTCGGCCATGCGGCCGTGTGCATGCCGTTTGGCTACAACCATCCCGTGCGAGTCGCCGAGCGTGCCGCGATGCTCGATGTCATCTCCAACGGTCGCCTGAACTTGGGCGCCGCGCGAGGCGGCACCGCCCAGGAGATGGCTCTCTGCGGCGTCGACCCGGCGCTCACCACTTCGCAGGTGCAGGAGGCGCTCCGTTTCATCGGGCATTGCTGGCGCCAAGACACGATCGAGTGGGACTCGGACCTCCTGAAGGTCCATCCCCCGGAGGATCGGCCCCCGCACACGGTTGTGCCGCGTCCCGTGCAGCGGCCCCACCCGCCGCTGTTCCTGGCCTGCACCAATTCCGAGACGGTGAAGCGCGCGGCACAGTACGGCGTCGGGCCGATGGTGCTGGGATTCGGCGGTCCCGAGATGGTCGGAGGGATGCGGAAGATGTTCGACGAGGAACGCGAGATCCGCGACCTCGACGCGGTCGTGTCCCCCGGGATCGTGAACGATGAGTTCACCGCACTGTGTCCCACGTTCCTCATGGAAGACCGCGACGAGGCGTTGGTCGTGGGTGCCCGCGCGCTGCGGTTCTTTGCCGAAGCGATTACGCATTGGGCGGCTCCAAATGGCGTTGCGCCGGCTCACCACACTGACCAGGTCGACAACGTCGCCTACATGCGCGAGAACCTGGAGGCCGCCTACCAGGCGCTGGATCGTGGCGACGCGCCGCCGAGCGCCGCGTCGCTTCTGTACAGCCTCGACCATGCATTGGGTGACGCTGACACCGCGATTGCCTACGTGCAGCGACTTGCGGAGTCCGGTGTCGACAATGTGATGTGTCTCATCCAGATGGGCACGCTCACCCAGGACCAGCAACTCGAGACGATCCGCATCTTCGGCGAGGAGGTGATCCCGCATTTCCGTGAACCCGCGGAAACGGCATGATCGTCCTCACGGAGGCGTGCTGCTCGGCACTCGGTGACGGCGCCGGCCGATTGACAGTTGCCTGAATGACGAGCTTTCCGATCTCGGCGACTTCCACTGGTGTCGGGCTCCGTCGCTCCACGATGGTGATCACGAGCAACGGCGACACGAACATGAGGATGACCGCGCGGGGATCAACATCCGCGCTCACCTCTCCGCGGTCGATGGCGCGCTGCACGATCTCGTACCAGGCGGTGGCGACGGGCTCGTAGAAGTCGATCTGGAACGCGTTGAACTCCGGATAGATCCCGCTGGCGACGATGGAATTCTGCGCACGCTCGATTGGATCGACAAAAAACGCAGCGAGCTGCGCAAATCAGCGCGTAGACGTCGCCGTCCAGGAACCGGTGTCCAACAACCTCGGCGGCTGGCAGGTCAACCCGTCCCTCCGCAAGGAGTTCGAGGCAGGCGCGCGCGACCGCCTCGCGGATACGTTCGCTCCGGCAGCCCGGGCGGACACGCGAGCGGCTCGTGGACGTCTCGTCATCGAGCTCTGTCGAGGCCTTCAGGACCTGTCTCCGCTGCGTGAGCGTTTGCCTCGGGTTGCCACGCGGCCTTGCTCGGAGCCAGATCCTTGCGCAGGACAGGAGCCATCCGGCCACCGTGACCCAGGAGATGCTCCTCACCCCCGATGACTCGGAGACGTAGAGCGCCGGGTGGCGAAGCGGCTCGCGCGCGATTTCCCGAAATGCTCGAGCCCTTTCGCAGCGCGGCGGGCGCCAACCGCCGTGTGCGAAGACGGCGTCCGCGGCCGGTCGTGGTCCATGACTTGCCACCCAACCTGCCACCCAAAAGCCTCGCCGACGACCGTTCTGGCACGGTGGCGACCTGCTTGGAGGCGTTGCTACTGCGCGATCGTGCGCGATCGTTCTCCGTGGGGATCGCAGTGTCCCGACCTTGCCAAGGTTGGGGTCGCGGGTTCGAATCCCGTCGTCCGCTCCAAGAACCTGTCGAGAGGCCCTTCGGAGGCCTCTCGACAACAGGACCGACCTCGCTCCAGGGATGTGGACCAACGACGAAGCGGCCGTCCGAAATTTGGGTGGGGCCTGCGACCCTTCGGTCACGTGTCCGAGGCCGAGTGTGGTGACGCCAACGCGTCGCGTAGCGCGAACCCGTCGTCGTGGGGCTCGTAGCCCAGCACCGCTCTGGTTTCGGCGAGATCGAGGCGGGCCTCTCGGTTCTCGGACGTGGCGTGGAAGATCCCGAACCGCACTCCGTCGGGGGCGTCGATGCACGCAGCGAACAGCCGGGTCCCGTCCTCGTAGGTCAGGTACACGGCCGGAGCGCCGCTGACCATGAGTTTGGTCGCGTCGTCGCGGGCGCCGGCCCAACCGATCCGCAGGCACAGGCACGACAGGCCGTGCTCCTCGGAGTAGACCCTCGCCAACGACTCACCCCAGACCTTCGTCGCGCCGTAGAGGTTGACGGGCGCCGTCGCCATGTCCGAGCGGATCCGCACGTCGGGCGGGTAACCACCGACCGCGTGCACGCTGCTTGCGAACACGACGCGGCGGCATCCGGCGCGCCGGGCTGCCTCGAACGCGTGGTACGCGCCCAGCACGTTCGCCGGGAGGAGCGATTCCCATGCCGCGGTGGTCCGTCGTTCACCGGCGAGGTGGACGACGGTGTCGATACCGGCGCACGCCTCCGTGTAGCGATCGAGGTCCGTAATCTCCAGGTCGACGAAGGTGCCGACGAATCCGCGGGCCACCTCGGGCAAGAGCGGCCGTCGATCGGCCGCCACCAACTCGTAGCCGCCGCCAGGATGCGCGCGCGCCAGCTCGTCGGGGAGCCTGCGCGTCAGCTCCCCGCCGATCTCGCCCGCTGCACCCACCACGAGGACCCTCCGACGCTCCACGCTGCTCCGTTCTTGACGAAATCGTTCAATCGCCGGGCATGCGCTGACCGGTGCCGTACTTCTCGCCCTTTGGTGTCTTGGTACCGTCGAACGTCACCAGATTCGTCACGTCAATTCGGTAGACGACGCGGCCGATCCCGACCCAGCTTTCGAAGAATCGTTCGGGATCGACGCGCATCTTCTCGAACTTGTCGGGCGGACCGTCGAACAGGATGCGACGACTGATCGCGTGGTCGGGATCGTCGACCTCTGCGGCGGTACCTTCCGCGATCACGAACTTGGTCGGATAGGCCACCTCGCTCGGGATCGTGAGACAGACACGCTCATCGTTGCGGAGGCGCTTCGGGAGAGCGCGATCCTTCCCGGTCGTGATGTAGAAGCAGTCCCCGCCGTAGACGAAACCCAAGGGGATACCAAACGGGGCGCCATCCTTGCGCAGCGACGCCAGGACCGCCTGATCGGCTTCCATCGAGCAGAAACGCGCGAGTTCGTCGCTCGTCATCGCAAAGCTTCCGTACTTGCCGGAATCGTCCATGCATGTCCTTCCAATGATGGGCGTCGATATGGACTCGGGTGATTCACTGCGTTGCGGTGTAGAACTGCGCAGCCCACTTGCTGAACTCGGTGACCGGCTTCTCGGCGGGTGCCAGGGCCGGGACGGGCAGAAACGTCTTCGATTCCCAGATCGGGCCGGCAATCGAGCCATCATCACTTCGTACTTGTTCGGGTCACGCGTGCGGAAGGCGGTGAGCTGAGCAGACTCCGCTGCCGACACAACCAGCACCGCTCGGATGCCATCAGGACCCCACTCGAGTGCGGCGCTGCGTGTGAGCTCGGGTCGAACTGCGTGCCCGAACCGAGGTTCACGACCAGCCCCTTCGTCTCCTTGAGGTTCGGGTAGGCGGCGTCGACGGTACGACGCGTTCGCAGCGCTGAGCAACCTGTGTGCGGTGCGCGCCCGAGCTCAGCCGACGACGGAGCTTCGCACACTCGCGGAGCTTGTTTGTCGCGGGATCCGCGCAGCAGACTCGGCTGCGCGATGGCGAGCGCCCGCTCCACGACGCCGAGTGCTCGTGGACTGCACTCCCCGACGCCTAGATGCGGTGCTCGCCGAGGTAGGTGGCCGCGAAGCCTTCGACGAAGTCGATGGTTCGTGCCTGTTCGGTGAACTCGAAGGCGAACGACACCCATGTCGCGCCGACATCACGGATCCGGGCCAGTGCGTCGCGGTGGCGCTCCACATCGCTGTCGGTGTCGAGGACGCTCGCATCGGTGTAGAGGATCAGGATGTCGATGTCGTCCGCGCGGTCTCCGGCCAACTCCTTGAGCTCTCGAACCGCAGCTGCGACGTCAGCGAGGTCGGCGAGCTGCGCAGTGCGCGTCGTCGTGAAGAGCTCGCTCGAGCCCGTCATCGGCATCCAGCCCTGCCCGCGGGTTGCGACGCGGCGGCGGGTGATCTTGGCGTTGCCGCCGATCCAAATGGGGATCTGTCTTCGCGGGGAAGGAAGTGCGACTAGGTCGCGGGCGCTGAAGTGCTTTCCCTCGTAGCTGAACTTCTCACCGCGCCAGTGGAGGGGCATGACGTCGAGCGCCTCGTCGAACAGCTCGTTGCGCTCGTCGAAGTCGACACCGAGCGCGAAGAACTCCGTCTTGAGGTAACCAGTGCCGACCCCGAGGATGAACCTTCCGTTGGAGATCATGTCGACGGTCGCGGCCGCCTTCGCCGTCAACATCGGATTTCGGTAGGGGAGCACCGTCAGGTAGGTGAGCAGCTTGATCCGTTCGGTCACCGCGGCCGCCGCGCCGAGTGCGACGAAGGGATCGAGGGTCTGGTGGCCGCCTCCTTCGGCGAGCCACCGGTACCCGGGCGCCGGGTGCTCGGTGAACGCAAGCCCGTCCCACCCGGCCGCCTCCACTGCTCTCGCGACTGGCACCACCTGGCCTGCGGTGAGCAGGTCGTGCTCCGTGCCGACCGGCTCCGGGTGTTGGACCAAGTACTTCAACATGGGGGCTCCGCCCTTCGAACGAGTTGCGGACGAATCTTGGACCGGGTGCGTCAACCCGGCGCGTGGACGCCCCTCGACCCGAGGTCATCCACGACGATCTCACCGCCAGGTGGCCGAGCTCGATGGACGCCTCCGAGGCCGCGTCCGCATCGCCGCGGTCGATGGCGTGCTGCGAGAACCGCGCCGGGCGGGTGAAGGCGGCGCGCGTCGACGCCAACCCCGGGAACTCCGAACGCCGTCAGATCCCCCACATCGGCATCGAAGGGACGTTACCCCGCTTGCATCGGCGTCTGGGCGCCGATGTCTGCTAACGGAGGCTCGTACACGATGCCCTTGGCCTTGGTCAGAGCACGAACGGCGTCTTCCGCGACGATCAGCGGTGTCGTTTTGATCGCTCGAATTGAACCAGCCGCGGAGGTTGCGATCGACACGGCGGCTGCGGTTGCGTCATCGGGAAGCTCCATGATGGCGACGACGTCGTAGTCGCCGAACGCAAGGTAGAACGACTTCAGCGAGCCACCCGCTCCCTCAGCCATTCGCCGCACGGGTTCACTTCGGTCTTGCGGGTTGCTCACGAGCACAGACCAGGCTTCGTTGGTGTATGCAGCTTGCACCAGGTAGTGGGCCATGTCGCCTCCTTCAGATGTGCGATACCGATGGTGCGCCGCGGGGTGCGGATCGTCAACTAGAAGCCAGGCAGCGACAAGCGCAGCCGTGCGGCAACCTTGAGAGAGCGGAACCGCCGGGATCTCACCACTTCCGTTCTTCGTGTCGGGCTACGCCATAGACCCCAACCCATGGCGGCACAGTGCTGGTCGACACGCCCAAGAAAGCGGGGATCAAGTCCGATCAGAACGTGATCATCGGAAGCCGTGACCCGAAGAGCGCGTACACGCCGGTCGTCGCTCGAGATGACGGCGAACGGATCGAACTTCTCGAGCCTGCCTCGCGACAACCCGAGGGCACTGTCGACGAACAGGTGCTCGGGTCAGGCCGGCCGCGCCTGCTTCGAGGACGACTTGGTCATCCGCTTCCGGGCGCTCTGCGATCGCTTGGGCGTATCGTCGCTCGTGGCGCGCACCAACTCGTCGTAGGCCTCCTGGAGGCACTCCGCGTAGAAGGCGGGGTCGGGCAGCATCTTCGGGCACGAGATAGCGCTGAGGTAGACCGTCCCGCAGTAGCTCTGCGCGCTGTGGAACAGCCCGGTGTTGTCGGTCGCGATGCCGACGCCCCACCATCCGACGAGCTGCGCGCCGAGGAAGTACTGGGGAGCCTGCGATCCGGGGATGTTCGTGAGCGCGGTGTTGAAGAACGGCGTGCGCGTGTTCGCGAGCCCGAGCTCGGCGGTAAGGCGCTGCGAGGCGCTGACGAGCGCACCGGGCATGAACTGCGAGTAGTCGACCAGGCTCCGAGCGTCGACGGCCTCGAGCATGACCTTCTGCTCGTTGGTGGCGTGGTGGATCGCAGCCAGACGGTCGATCGGGTCGGCGATCTGGGTGCCTATTGGGACGAAGATCGCCGAGACCTCGTTGCCCCCGGTCTGTGACGCGGAGCTGCGGATCGATACTGGCGCCATCGCCACGAGCGGTTCACCAGGCAGCTCGCCCTTGTCCGTCAGGTAGCGACGCAACGCGCCGCCCACGATGCCCAGGAGCGTGTCGTTGACGGTCGCGCCAGGCACCGCCTGCTTCGCCTCGCGGAGTCGGGCGAGCTCGAGTTGCCGACCCTCGTACACCCGGTGGGGTGTGACGGGATCGTTGAACCGGGTGTGCGGCACCGCCGTACGCGGGGAGGGAACGAGCGGCAGCGCAGACAGCTGCTCGGGCGAGACCATCGGGGCCGAGAACGAGCGCCCGACCGTCTCGGCGAAGCGCATCGGCATCATCGTGTGGTTCACGTGCGCCCGGCCGAGCAGCTCCCACTCGGTCGGCGTGGGTTCCGGGCGCCACGGCTCGGGTGCCTCGAGCGGTTCCACTTCGGGCTCCGTACTGTGCATCGCGTTGTGGAGCTCGGTGCCCGACTGGCCGTCCATCGCCGCATGGTGCGTCTTGTCGAGGATCGCGAACGATCCCGGGGGGACGCCGTCGATGTTGTCGAGGCCTTCGATCACGTAGAGCTCCCACGGTGGGCGGCTCAGGTCGAGCGGTCGAGCCACGATGCGGGCGACCTGGATGCACAGCTGTCGCCAGTCGCCCGGCTTGGGGAGCGCGAGGTGTCGCACGTGGAACTCGAGGTCGAACTCGCTGTCGTCGACCCAGTACGGATGGTCGAGGTCCATCGGCACGCGGACGATCCGGGACCGGAGGTAGCGCGCGAGAGGCAGACGCGCCTCGTAGGCCGCGAGGATCTGCTTGAAGCGGACGATGCCGTCGGGCGCGGTGGACGGGTCGTAGATGTTGAGCCAGGCGCCCACCGAGGGCGTCGTCGGCGTCTCGGCGTACAGGAACGATGCATCCTGGGCCGTGAGTTGCTCCATCGTTCCCCCGGTCGTGCTCGTGTGCGGGGAGTAAACCACGCGTCCCGATTGATGTCGACGGCAGCCGTGCGCCGCGTCGGGGAGCGCAATACGCTTCCACCATGCCAGGCTGGAACTATGCGTCGGTTTGGGACGGCATCGCGGAGATCGTTCCGGATCGCGACGCATTGGTGTGCGGCCATCGGCGGGTGACATGGTCCGAGTTCTCCCGCCGTGCCGAGCGCCTGGCGCGTCACCTCGAGGAGCAAGCTGACCTCCGAGCCGGTGACAAGGTTGCGATCGACCTCACGAACCGCAACGAGTACCTCGAGACGTTCTACGCCGCGCTCAAGCTCGGGTGCGTCCCGGTGAACGTCAACTTCCGGTACCGCGCCGAGGAGCTCCACTATCTGCTCGAGAACTCGGATGCCAAGGCGCTGGTGTACCTCGACGACTTCGCACCGGTGGTCGACGCCGCGATCGAGCACATGCCGGAGGGCTCGCACCCGTACCGCCTCGTGGCGGGACCTGCGTACGAGGCCGCGATCGAAGCGACGGCCGTCCCGGCCGGCTGGCCCGAGCGGCGCCCCGATGGTGACGATCTGATCTTCCTGTATACGGGTGGTACGACCGGCTTGCCCAAGGGCGTCATGTGGCGCAACGACGATGTTTACTGCGCGCTCTGGGCGCAGTCACATCCGAACAAGCCGAAGGTCCCGGATCCCTGGGACGCCGCCCGCGCCGGGAAGCGCGGCGCGACCCTCCTGCCGGCCGCACCGCTCATGCACGGCACTGGTCTGTTCGCAGCGTTGTCGACGCTCGCCGGGTCGGGAACTGTCGTGCTCCTCGACCGTCAGGGACTCGACGTGGTCGAGGTGTGGGATGAGGTGGAGCGCGAACGCGTGCGCATCCTCACCATCGTCGGCGACGTGTTCGCGCGCCCGCTCCTCGATTCCCTCGATGCCGAACCGGACCGGTGGGATCTGTCGTCACTGCGGGCGATCACCTCCTCAGGCGTCATGTTCAGCCCGGCCGTCAAGCGGGGACTCCTCGAGCACCTGCCCGGCACGACGATCATCGACTCGCTGGGCGCCAGCGAGGGCCTCGGGCCCCGCAACAGCGCGGGCGTCGACGACGCCATCGCCCCCGCGCGTTTCGCCGTGAACGACCGGGTCCGTGTGATCGATGAGGAGTCGGGCCGCGATGTGGTGCCGGGGAGCGGGGAGTCCGGCCTGCTCGCCATGGGTGGCAACATCCCGATGGGCTACTACAAGGACCCGGACAAGACGGCAGCGACGTTTCGTACCGTCGACGGCCGCCGCTACTCGATCCCGGGCGACTACGCGACGGTCGACACGGACGGCACCGTGCAGCTCCTCGGTCGCGGCTCGGCGTGCATCAACACGGGTGGTGAGAAGGTCTATCCGGACGAGGTGGAAGCCGAGCTCCGCAAGCACCCGAGCGTGCTCGACTGCGTGGTGGTCGGCGTGCCGGACACGCGTTTCGGTGAGAAGGTGGTCGCCCTGGTCGAGCTGGTTGCGGGGGAGAGGTTCGACGAAGACGACCTGCGCGAGTGGTGCCGGAACGGGTTGGCGGGATACAAGGCTCCGCGCGCGGTGCTGCAGGTCGACTCCATGGGTCGGGCCGCGTCCGGGAAGGCCCACCTGACCCACCTCAGGGCACTCGCCGTGGAACGCCTCGGCGATCCGGTCGCGCACGCGCACGACTGAATCGATGCGCGCTCCAGCCGACGGCATCGAGCTGGAGTACGAGACGTTCGGTGGTCGCGACGATCCCGCGCTGCTGCTGGTTGCCGGCTACGCGATGCAGCTGATCTTCTGGGACGCGGAGCTGTGCGAAATGCTCGCAGACCGCGGGCTCTTCGTGATCCGCTTCGACAACCGCGACTGCGGACTGTCGACGCATCTCGCCGCCCAGCCGTATCCCGTGGTGCAGGCGATGGCCGATCGGCTGGCCGGGCGTCAGCCGCCGCCGGCGCCGTACTCGGTCGTTGACATGGCGGACGACGCCTTCGCGGTGCTCGACGCCGAAGGGGTCGGGAGCGCGCACGTGATGGGCGCTTCGATGGGCGGCATGATCGCGCAGGTGATGGCGATCGAACACCCCGAGCGCACACGGAGCTTGATCTCGGTGATGTCGTCGACGGGGGAGCCGGAGTACGGCCAGGGCACGCCATCGACGCTGGCGGCGCTGCTCGGGCCGCCACCGACGGACCGCGGCGCAGTACGTCGAGCACCTGCTGCGCATCGCACGCGCCGCGGGGACCAAGACCCATGCCGATGACGCCCGCACGCGGGCCCGTGCGTCGACGGCTTTCGACCGAGCGTTCAGCCCGGCGGGCTCGTCGCGGCAGTTCGCGGCGCTGTCGTCGGCGCCCGGACGGGCCGACGACCTACGCAGTTTGCGTGTGCCCGCGCTCGTCGTCCATGGCGCCCAGGACACGTTGGTCGGTCCGTCAGGCGGCGAGCGCACGGCCGAGCTGGTGCCCGGCGCACGGTTGCTCGTCCTCGAGGAAGCGGGTCACGACCTCCCCGTCGTGGTCTGGCCTCGCCTCGTCGACGCGATCGCGCAGCTCGTGTCGGGCGTCGAGCGCGAACGTCAGGCCGCGGGGTAGAGGTACTCGCTTCCACGCGGCGGCGCGAAGGGTGCCCACTCACCGTCGGGCTGGCCCAGGCGGTCGAGCACTGCGACGACCGCGGCCGGATTGTGGCCGAGCCCACAGTGGCTGCCGACGACCTCGATGTTCTCCGCGCGTGGTCGGTCGTCGTCGATGCACGCCCGCCAGCTGACCACGCCATCGGACCGGGAGAAGATCGAGGTCGAAGGCACCAGCATCGGGCCGCGTTCGTGCTCGTGCAGGAGCATCGATGCGCTCGGCTCGGCCTGCAGCGCACGGACCATCTCGTAGAGCATCGACGCGTTGCTCTTGTCAGCATCGTCGTGGCGCAGCCGGAACGGCGCGCCGAGACCGATGACCTGGCGCACCGAGTCGGGGTACTCACGGGCGAGCTCTCGAGCGAGAACGCCGCCCATGCTCCAGCCGATGATGCTCACCGGCATGCCAGTGACGTCGGAGAGCTCGAGCAGTCGCCGCGGGATTCCGTCGACGACGGCAGGGGTGCGGCCGAGGTTGTGGCCGAGCTCCCACCCTTCGGCGCGGTAGCCGAGCGTCTGTAGCAGAAGCCGGAGCGGTTGTGTGTACCGGTCGGACGTCCCGAACGGCGGAAGCACGAGCACCGGGCGGCCGCGGCCCCGCGGCGCCAACAACAGCGTCGGCCACGCGGCCATGAAGGCGCTGAACTCGGGCAGCGTCCGATACTCCATGAACAGCAGCGTCGGTGACGGTGCTGCGAATCCTTTTCCCCCCACCTCGCGCAGCATAGGGCGGTTCTCGTACCCGAGAGCACCCTTCCGCACCGTGTGCTTGATATATCGATCGACTATGTGGTATGTTTACCTATCCCTCGAGCTCAGGAGAATTCCCTATGGCCGCCGCCACCAAGACCCAGTCGGAGCAGTTCGCGTCAGCGCAGCAGGAGCTGGCCGAAGCCGCCGAGTCGCAGTTCATCGCCTCGGTGAAGGCGCAGCAGAAGGTCGCCCTCGATGCCGCCACGCTCTGGGCCGAGCAGGTCGGCAAGCTCTACCCGGTGCCGGCGACGTATGCCGCCGAGGTGCGTGAGCAGGCGAAGAAGACCAACGCGGTCTACGACGAGCTGCTCGCCGCGCAGCGCGAGTTCGCCAACCGTCTGCTCGACGTCCTCGCCCCAGCCAGCTGAGGAACCTCCGACGTCATCCGGAGCCCGCCACGCGGGCTCCGGATGATCGCTCGGCGATCCAGTCTGCGATCGCTGGCATGTTCCGGCGTACGGCCGTGCGCCCCACGATGAGGCCCACGTGACCGGACGGGAATCTCAGCTCCGTCGTGTCCTTCGAGCCGACCAGCTCCAGTAAGGGGCCGACGGCCTCGGGCGGCGTGATGTGGTCTTGCTCCGACAGCACGCAGAGCACCGGGCACGTGATGTTCTCGAACCGCACGCGGCGCCCGCCGAACCGCACCGTGTCCTCCACGATCGCGTTGCCGCGGGTGAACATCCGGATCACCTGACGCATCGTCGCGCCCGGGAACGGGATCTGGTCACGAGCCCAGCCGAAGATCGCCTGGTACGACTCCAAGTAGTCGTCGTCCCAGAGGTTGGCGCAGAGGTCGGCGTACGTAGCGAGGTCGCCGAGCGGCTTGAGCAGCCGGAAACCGTGCGTGATGGTCTCCGCCGGGACGTTGCCGGTGTCGTCGACCAGGTCGTCGGCGTCGAGTCGACCGGTCGCAAGGACCGTGCTCATCGCTCCGAGCTGCGTGAAGTCGGTGGCGGTCGCGACAACCGCGAGGTTCCGCAGGGGTGCGTCGTCGTGTCCCGCCGCATAGAGCATCGCGAGCGTGCCGCCGAAGCAGTAGCCGAGCATGGTGAGCTCGTCCGAGCGGGCGGCCGCGCACGTCGCCGTTACCGCCTCCGGGAGGTACTCGTCGCAGTAGGTCTCCAAGGTGTTCTCGGCGTCGCGCTCGTCCGGAACCCCCCAGTCGAGCATGAAGACGTCGAGCCCGTGGTCGAGAAGGACCTCGACGAAGCTGCTGCCGGGGCGCAGGTCGAAGATGTAGGCCTTGCTCACGAGGCTCATCACGAGCAGCACCGGGGTGGCGTGGCTTCTCCGGTCGGAGCGGTACCGATGGAGGGTCGCCCGGTCGCGGGCCCAGATCTCGTCCCGCGGCGTCTGTGCTATCGCCGGACCCTCAGGGTGGGGGAGCGGCTTGACCGCGTTGCGCATCAGCAGGAGCACTTGCTCGCTCGCGGCCTGCACGCGCGACACGAAGTCGCTCGGGAGCAGCGAGGGCGGGACGCCGAAGCTGCGGAGTTGTCGCTCGAGCCGGATGCCCATGGTGGCGAATCGAGCGAACTCGTCGCTGCGCGTCGCGCGTTCGAGCACGGGGCCGAAGCTCTGGTGGTACGCGTCGAAGAACGCCTTCCAGACTGGTGGGGAGTTCGGCGCCGCGTCCGTCATCGCGGTCAGTATCGCGATGTGGCTACGCTCTGTCGAGCGTGGACATACGGGGCTTGGCCTTCGATCTCGACGGGACGTTGCTCGGGCGCGACGAGCACGTGAGCGAGCGGAACGTCGCCGCGGTGCGGGCCGCGCGTGCCGCCGGTCTCCAGGTCATCGTGGCGACGGCACGCTGGTACCAGCTCGCCGAACAGGCAGCGCGGGAGCTCGATCCCACCGGCGCCGACATCGACGGACCGGTGATCGCGTGCTCTGGCGCGCAGGTGCGCCGGTTGCGCGATGGCGAGGACCTCCTCGACCTCCGGCTCCCGAGCGAGTTCGTCGACGCGCTGTTCGGGATCTGCGACGCCGACCGCTGCGTTGCCTGGGCCGCGCTCGATGACGACGTGGTCGTGAAGATGGACGGGAACCCCGAAAGCTTGCCGTCGGGGCTGCGTCAGGCGGAGAGCCTGTCCGACGGCGCCGAAGGCGGTCGACCTCGCATGGTGCTCATTCAGGGCCGCGATGTCTGCGGCCAGGTGGAAGCGGACCTGCGGGAGCAGTGGGGCGACGACGTGCGGTTCGTCGAATCCATCAGCAGCGCGGGCAAGCGCCTGCTCACGCTGACCGCGACCGGCGCCGACAAGGGCGCCGCGCTCGCAATCGCGTGCGGCGACCTCGGCATACCGCCCGACGAGGTGGTGGCGTTCGGCGACGCGGAGAACGACATCGAGATGTTCCGGGTGGCGCGGCTCAGTGTGGCGATGGGTCAGGCGTCACCGCAGGTGCAGGCGGCTGCCACGAGCGTGACGGCTGACAACACCGACGACGGCGTCGCGATTGCGGTCGAACGGCTGCTCCGCGACGGTGAGGACGCGCTCAGGTAGCTGCGAGCACTGGTGGGCGCGGTTCAACGACGCGGATGGGAACGTGCACCTCGTCGCGAAGTTGGGTGAGCGCCTTGTAGAGGGAGTGAGTGGCATCGGCCGGATCGGTGCCGGCAGCGAACGACATCGGTCTCCCGATCCTCACGGTGACCGGGCCCGCCTGCATCGCCTTCGACCCCTTCGGGCGGATCGCGGCGAGGCCGTCGAGGTAGACGGGGACGACCGGCACCTGCCGTTCGATGGCGAGCAGCGCAGGACCCACCCGGAACCGGGCGAACTTGCCTCCGGTCGAGCGTCCGCCCTCGGGGAAGATCACGACCGACCAGCCCCGCTCGAGCAGCCACTCACCGTGCTCCAGCGCGGCCCGCCCGCCACTCCGCTTGATGGGGAACATGTTGTAGGCGAGTGAGTTCCACGCCGCTTTCTTGGTGATGCCCTTCCGGCCCTTCACGAAGAACCGGTCGGCCGCTGCCGCCATGGCCAGCCGCTTGCGGAACCGGTTCGGCACGGCGTAATGGAGCACCTGGGCGTCGAGGTGACTGGAGTGGTTGGCGATGAATACTGCCGGTCCCCGGAGTCCGTCCAAGTTGTCGCGGCCGATGACGGTGAGCGGTTGGCACCATCTCCGCACCGGCTTGGTGTAGGCGTGGCCGCGCAAGACCCGCCGGGCCGCGCGCGCCGGTAACGACACCTGCCAGCGGTGCGGCCCGACGGTCTTGGCCGCCTGGCCCAGCAACCGCTTGAACAGGCCGAGGTCGATGGCCGGCAGGAGCAGGCGCTCGGAGTGTCCGACGGTCGTGAGGAGATGGGCGATCTCCACTTCCGGCACGTCCACGACGCTGCACACGTCGAACTCGCCGAGGAGGACGTACTGGTCGACGACGCGCCCGCCAGCCGCCTCGACCTCGATGCGCAGGCTCTCGAGGTCGGGATGATCGGCGGGCTCGCGCACGCCGTCGGCGAGCGACTTGGAGAGAATGACGAACCGCGGCACCCGCGACCTCCTGCGTTCAGACCTGCCCGTTCCGCAGCATCTCGGTGAAGGACTTCACCGAGATCGCCGGGAAGGTGGTGATGTTCAACGTGCCCCGGGAGCCCAGCTCCACCGAGATGCGGGCGACGACCTCATTGCTCGGTGCCTCGACCACGGTCACGAAGTCGTAGTTGCCGATCATGGCGTACTGCGCCGTGACGCGGCCGCCCATCGACTCGACCTCCTTGTTGACCTCGTCGAGACGCTCGGGGCGTTGCTTGAGCGTCTTGCGACCTTCGTCGGTCAACGTGCTCAGCATCACATACGTCGCCATGTGTTCCCCCCGGCGTCGAACGTGAGAGAAACTATAACGATGCGCGCTGCTGTGTGGAACGGCCAAGGAAGACTCGAGGTCGTCGAACGACCAGTTCCCGAACCGCGGCCGGATTGGGTCCGCGTCCGCGTGCACGCCGTCGGGATCTGCGGTACCGACCTCCACTTCTTCGGCGGGTCGTTCGCCGCCCCGGAGGGGCTGGTCCCCGGGCACGAGGTGTCGGGAGTGATCGACGGGGTGGGAGACGGCGTCGACCTCGCGCTTGGCACACCGATCGCGGTGGAACCGCTCGTCGGGTGCGGCGAGTGCCGCGACTGCCAGCGTGGACATGCGAATCGGTGCGTCCAGCGCACGCTGTTCGGAGTGACGACGCGCGGCGGTATGGCCGAGTACCTCGCGGTCCCGCAGGCGTGCGCGTGGCCGTTGCCGCCTCACGTCGATCTCGATCTCGGCGTGCTGGCCGAGCCCCTCGCGGTGTGCGTCCGCGCCCTTCGACGCGCCGAGCTCCGCGCCGGCGCACGTGTCGCGGTCATCGGAGCAGGTTCGGTTGGCTTGCTGAGCATCGTGGCGGCACGAGCGGCCGGCGCGAGCGAAGTACGGTTCTCGGCCCGCCACGAGCACCAGCGGGCGCTGGCCCTCGAGCTCGGCGGGGTCCCGATCGTTGAAGGCGATGACGACTTCGACGTGGTCGTCGAGACCGTTGGCGGCCATTCCGGCGCCCTCGCACAGGCGATGGCGTGCGCCCGGCGCGGCGGGACGGTCGCGGTGCTCGGCATCTACGACGACCTGGTGCCCATGTCGGCGTACGACCTGTCGCTCGCCGAGCTCCGCCTCGTCGGATCCAACTGCTACTCACACGTCCATGGCGAGCCGGACTTCGCCGCCGCGCTCGAGATCCTCGCGGCGTGCCCGTCGGACCTGCGGGGGGTCGTGACGCACGAGTTCGAGCTCGAAGGGGTGCAAGAAGCCTTCCTGACCGCCGCCGACAAACGCACCGGCTCGATCAAGGTCGTGGTCCGGCCGTGACGCCGGGCAAGGCGATCGAAGGCGTCCGCGCCGGCGTGGGCGAACTCGAGCTGTTCTGGCGGGGCTGGGTGCCCGAAGGTGCCGTGCGCGGCGTGGTGGTTGTGGCACACGGGCTCGGCGAGCACTCCGGCCGCTATGGCAACGTGGTCGACAGGCTCGTTCCGCAGGGATACGCGGTGTACGCGCTCGACCATCGAGGCCACGGTCGGTCGGCCGGACGTCGTGCCTACGTGGAACGCCTCTCGATGGTGGTCGACGACTTCGAGGAATTCCGCGCTCGACTCGTGCGCGCTGCACCCGGGTGTACCGAGGTTCGTGCTCGGCCACAGCTTTGGCGGGCTGGTCGCGATCGCGCACGCGATCGACCATCCCGACTCCTCTGACGGCCTCGTGCTGTCAGGTCCGGCAAGCGCGGCCGGTTCCAGGACCTCGTTCCTCGCCGTCACGAAGTACCGGATCCTCGGGACGATCATGCCGACGAAGCCGGTGCTGTCGGTGGACCCGATACTGATCAGCCGCGATCCGCGGGTGGTCCAGGCGTACTGCGATGACCCGCTGGTCTGCCACGGGCCGGTGCCCGCCCGGACGGTCGCGGAGATGCGATCGCGCGCGCGCCGGATTCCCGGGCAGGCGCCGCAGCTCCGGCTCCCGATGCTTGTCATGCATGGCGGCGACGACGCGCTGGTTCCTGCGGACGCCAGCCGGCTGCTCGCCGCGCGCGGGCAGCGCCGACCTCCGGCTCGAGATTTACGCCGGGGTCCACCATGAGCTGTTCAACGAGCCGGAGCACCCCGCGGTGCTGGCTACGGTGAGCGAGTGGCTCGAGGCGCGCTCCTGAGTGCTCCGTTCGCCCGCGCGAGTTCGTTTGTCGACCGCAAGAAGACCTTTGCCGTGAGGAACGAGCGTGGCGTTGTTCACGAGGATGTCGATTCCGCCGAAGCGCTCGACCGAGAGTGCGATGCACCCATCGACGTCGTCGGGCACCGTGTTGTCGCACACCGAGACGGCGGCGCGACCACCGCGTTCCTCGATCATTCGGCGCGTCTCGGCGAGCGTCGACGCGGTCCGTCCCGCAATGACGACTGCGGCCCCCGCGCCGGCGAGGGCCAACGAGATACCGCGTCCGACCCCGCTCCCGCCGCCGGTCACGATTGCGGTCTTGCCGTCGAGGATGCCGATGTCAAGCTCTTCCGGAGTTGCGGAGCCTCTCTCGGACCGCCGCGTCGTAGCTGTCGGCTACTCCCATTGCTCGAACAGGCCTTCGAACTCGAGCTGGCCATTGGTGACGCGTCCGTAGAGCAGCCAGTCGCCGCGGAACATGCCGTGCTCATAGGGCGCACACGCGATGTGGGTGTGCGGTCCGCCGGTGGTGCTGGGCATGAAGCGGATTGATTCGAGACCGGCCTTGATCCCCGGGCCGGAGAGGATCGGTGCGCGCACGATCGCCTCGACGAGCACGCGCGCGGTGTCGTACGCGAGGAGCGGGATGGCGTTGGGCCACATCGGCGGGTTTTCGCCGTAGCGCGTCACGTAGCGGTCGAGGAACCCGGGGACGAGCGGGTTGGTCGGGTCGAGCTGGTCGATGCCGACCCAACCCTCGAACTTGTCGAAGCCCATCAGGTAGAACATGAACGCGGTGCCCATGATCCGGGGCGGGTCCCACGCGAGCTTGTCGAGTGCTTCGCGCAGCAGTCCCTTGGCGGCCAGCATCCCGTAGCCCATGTAGACGAGCGCGTCCGGCTGGGCCTCCCGCAGGCCCTCCAGGTTCACGGCGAGGTCGGCGGGGCTCTGGGTCACGGTCTCGACCGCGGCGATGCGCAGGTCACGGCGGCGGGCCTCCTGACGGAAGTACCGGAAGTACTCCTCACCGTTCGGTGAGATCTCGCTCAACACCGCGACGCGCTCGTAGCCCTGCTGCTTGAGCCACGCGACCACCAGCGTGGCGTCGCCACCGACGTCGCCGTTGCCGAGGCGGAAGCAGTACTCGCCCTGGAGCCGATCGGTGCCCGCCCAGCTGATGAGCGGCACGTGCAACTCGTTCGCCAACGGGGCAACCGTGATCGCGTTGTCGGAGCTGTACGCACCGGCGACCGCGATGCAGCCCTGGTCGACCAACCAGCGGAACCCGTCGGTGGCGTTCTTCGCACTGCCGTTGGGCAGTCCGTTCTCCGCGTGCAGCACGTGCTCAACGGGTCGGTCGAGGAGGCCCGATTCGCTGGCCTCGGCGAACGCCATGCGATGCAGCTTGTCGTAGCCACCTCCCGGACCGTCGAGCGCAGCACCGAGCCAACCGATCTTGATCGCTTCGGGCATTACCCCTCCTTTGCGTACGCACCAACGACGGGGTCGTCGCGAGCTTCGTTTCGAGTGAGACCGTGCGCCGGCCGCAAGAGTCGCACTGCGAGGTCGACGATGCGCTCGATGCGGTGGGCGCCATGGTCATGCACGGTCACGACCAGATCGCCGCGATGGTCAGCGGCGACGGTCATCAGGGCCTGATCCGCAATGGCTGTGGTCATGTGCTCACCGTGCCGCACGTCATCATCGATGGCGACGAAGCGGAAGGTCGAAGCTATGCCCTCAACATCCGGTGGGACGCCGAGCAAGAGCGTTTCTGGGTCGCGAGGGTCTCCGCGAACACGTGGCGCTGGATCCGGACGCCGGACGGCTGGCGGATCGCGGCGCGCGTCAACGCGAACCTGGATGGTACGCCTGCGCATCGTCAGTCGCTCGCTCCACCGACAGCATCGGAGGAGTAGTCCTGCGTCGTACCTCAACCCCGGCCGGTGCCCCTGGGAGGCGAACCGGGGGCCCTGGGTCAGCGCACGACGCCCGCGTCCATCAGCGCCTCGACGTCCTCCGCGGTGAGGCCCAGCAGCTCCTCGAGGACCGGCGCGGTGTCCGCGCCCAGCGCGGGTGCCTGCCCTCGGATCCCGATGGACGCGCCGGATGACCGCCAGGGCGCGGCTGGAACCCGCACCCCGGCGGCAGCCAGTCCGAGAACGGAACGATGCGCCGCCCACTCGGAGGCGAGCAAGGCGGCCGCAGGCTGCACCACCGCCGCCACCAGCCCATGGTCCGTGAGCGCGGCCTGCAAGGTCGCGACGTCCGTGAACGCCGCAGCCGCGGCCTGTTCGACGGCGGTGCGGGCCCCGTGCTCGTCGGTCGGTCGCGGGTGGGACGGCTGCGCGCCGAGGGCCGCCATCCAGCGATCGAACAGACGGAGCGGATTGCCGACCAGGCAGACGGTCTCGCCGCTCTCGAGCGTCACGACCGGATAGGTCCAGGTGTCGAACTCTCGTGGGCCGTCAGCATCGACGAGATCGATGGCGACCTGGTCGCTTGCATACAGGAGCGCCTCGGCGAGCGAGAGGTCGAGGTGCTGACCCGCACCGGTGCGCTCCCGCTGGAACAACGCGGCGCACACCGCGCCAACCCCGAAGAAGCCGCTGTAGAGGTCAGCGTGCTGATGCACCTCCGGTACGGGCTCGCCCCGACGAACCCGCGCGGCGACTTCCATCGTGCCCGCCTCGGCATGGAGCAACGGCGCGTGTCCTCGCCGTGCCGCCCACGGGCCCTCCTGCCCGAAGCCGCTGATGGACAAATAGACCAACCGTGGGTTCCGGACGGCGAGCGCGTCGTAGCCGAGCCCGCGACCATCGAGCGCGCCCGGCCGGTAGTTCTCGACGAAGATGTCGCTGCGCTCGGCCAGGCGCAGGACGAGGTCCGTGCCCTCCGGGGTGCGAATGTCGATGCACACCGATTGCTTGCCCGCGTTCAGTTGCGCGAAGAGCGCGCCGACTCCCTCGACGAAGGGCGGCACGGTGCGGCTCAGGTCACCGTTCGGCGACTCGATCTTGATGACGTCGGCGCCGAGGTCGGCCAGCACGCGCGTGCACGCTGGGCCGGCGACGATCTGCGACAGATCGAGCACGCGAACACCGTCCAACGGCCCGGGCAACGCCATCGCCGTATGCTACGGGCATCGATCGGTGGCTCCTCCTGGACCTTCGCGACGAACACGCCGTGCTCGACCAGTTCCTGAGCACGCTCGAGCAGTCGCAATGGGCGCTACCGACGCCGGCAGCCCGATGGACGGTGGCCGACCAGGTTCGCCACCTCGTCACGAGCGAGCGAGCGGCCGCGGTGGCGCTGAGCGGACGCGGTGAGCAGCTCTTCCGAGGCGAAGTGACGATCGAGCCCGTCGGCGAACGGGAGGCGTCGGCGTTGCTCGGTGCCTGGCGCGTGGCGCGAGAGGACACTGCGACTCGGCTCGCGGTCATGGACGACCGGGCGAAGGTCGTGTGGGGTGCCGGACCGATGAGCGCCCGTTCGTTCGCGGACGCGCGCCTGATGGAGACGTGGGCGCACGGCCTCGACTGCTTCGCCGCCGTCGGCGTCGCGCCCGTCGACACGCCTCGCCTCCGACGCGTGGCCGCGCTGGCCCTGCGTGCGCTCCCGTACGGATTCCGCGTCGCGGGAGAGGAGCCACCGGGCGACGTGCGTGTCGTCGCCCTCGATCTCGTAGGAACCGACGGCGAGCGGTGGTGGATCGGCCCCGAGGACTCGCACGACGTCATCGCGGGGCCGGCGTCGGAGTGGTGTCGGGTCGCCACCCGTCGGCTCCGTCCCGAAAGCACGTCGCTCGCCGCCACCACGCCGCTTGCCGCGGCCTCGCTGCGCGTGGCCCGCGCGTATCTCGACGACGCGTGATTCCTGAGAGGATGCGGAGATGGCCACACTCGAGATGGACTTGACCGATCCCGAGCTGTACCGGGACGGCTTTCCGCACGAGCTGCTCGTGGAGCTACGCGCGCAGGGCGGCGTGCTTCGTCACCCGGCGGTGCCGATGGCACGCGCGCCGGAGGGGATGCCGTTCTGGGCGGTGCTGCGGCACGCCGAGGTGGTCGAGGCGAATCGTGACTGGGAGCGGTTTTCCGCCCTCAGCGGTCCCTCGATCAGCGGCACTGAGCCGAGCCATGCCGGGCACACGCTCGTGGCGTCGGATCCGCCGGCGCACACCCGGTTGCGCAAGCTGATCAGCTCGGGGTTCACGCCCCGAATGATCTCTCGCCTCGATGATCGCATCGTCATGTGGTCACGCCGCATCGTGGACGACGTCGCCGATCGGGGGGAGTGCGATTTCGTGCGCGACGTCGCGTATCTGCTGCCGATGCATCTGATCGCCGACATCGTCGGGATACCCGAGAACGACCGGCCGTGGGTGTTCTCGCGCACCGACACGGTGATGCGCGCGGCGGACCCGCGGTCGGCGCTCACGGCAGAGGACCATGACCGGGCGCAGCTGGAGCTCTTCGAATACGCGCAACGACTGGGCGACGAGAAGCGGACGTACCCGTCCGACGACGTGTGGAGCACCATCGCCAACGCCGAGCTGGACGACGGCGAAACCGACACGCAGCGGCTCACCGAGCTCGAGCTCGACATGTTCTTCCTCGTCCTCGCCATCGCCGGCAGCGAGACGACGCGCAACACGATCTCGCAGGGTCTGCTGGCGCTGCTCGACCATCCCGAGCAGCTCGATCTGCTGCGGCACGATCCGTCCGTGGTCGACACGGGGACGGAGGAAATGCTCCGTTGGTCGAGCCCGGTCACGAGCTTCGGAAGAACCGCGACCGTCGACACGGAGCTCGGCGGCCAGGCGATTCGGGCCGGCGATCGAATCGCCATGTTCTACCCGTCGGCCAACCGCGACGAGCGTGCCTTCGACGAACCGTTCCGGTTCGACGTCCGCCGTTCGCCTAACCCTCACGTGGCGTTCGGCGGTGGTGGCGTGCACTTCTGCCTGGGCGCGCACCTGGCGCGCCGCGAGATCCGGGCCATCTACCAGGAGCTCCTCTCCCGTTTCGCGACCATCGAGGTGACAGCCGCGCCGACGTGGATGTGCCCGGGCCCGGATCAGAGCGTCGGTGTCTCGATCGAGACCCTTCCCATCACGGTGTCTCTCCCCTGAGGAGCGGAGATGAGCCGCGATTCCCTGCGTCGAGGTGGAGGAAGGGGACGGTATGGCCAGTGACCTCCGGGGTCGGGTCGCGATCGTGACCGGCGGCGGACGGGGCATCGGTCGGGGCATTGCGCTCGCGCTCGCGTCCGCGGGCGCGACGGTCGTCGTCAGCGGACGCACCCGGGAGACGCTCGACGACGCCTGCGAGGAGATCCGTGGCCGGGGTGGCACGGCGCTCGCGCTGACCGCCGACGTGCGAGAGCTCGCCAACACCCAGCGATTGATCACCGAGACGGTGGCGCGCGCGGGGCGTCTCGACATCCTGGTGAACAACGCGCAGACGTACCGTCACGCGCTCCTGCTCGACGCCACCGAGGACGACATGGACTCCACCTGGCGGTCGGGACCGCTCGCCGTGTTCCGGCTGATGCGCGAGGCGCAACCGCATCTCGCGCGCAGTGGGCACGGCGTGATCGTCAATTTCGGCTCGGGGGCGCAGCTCATGCACGACGGACGGATGTACGCGGTCTACGCCGCCGCGAAGAGCGCGATCGAGTCGCTGACCCGCTACGCCGCCGTCGAGTGGGGTCCCGATGGCATCCGGGCGCTCATGGTGATGCCCGCGGCGGAGACCGACGGGACGCGCGCGTTCCGCGAGCGGGATCCGGAGCGGTACGAGGAGATGGTGCGCAGGGTGCCGGTGGGCCGTTTCGGCGATCCGGAGGCTGACATCGGCGTCGCCATCGCGTGGTTGGTGAGCGACGCGGCCGGCTACCTCACCGGCTCGACCGTCATGCTCGACGGCGGTCAGATGTTCACCCGCTGACGGTTCGCGTCGTGACGTGACGGGCCGCGTCCGAGCCGAGTCTCGCCGCTGGGCTCGCTACCGGTTACAGCAGCGCAATGACGTCTGAATAGGTACGTCCAGGAGCCACCTTCGCTCCCATTCCCTCAGCTTCCGCGATCTTTGCTTTCGAATACTTCTGAAAGGCGTCGAGAGCCGCCTCGTCGCGGAACAGGTTGATGATCAAACTGTCGCCAGTTGCCGGATCCGCGAGCGCGATCGTCGCTTCGCAGCCCTCCTGTGCACGTCCCTCGGCAAGCGCGTCTTCGACAAACTTGCGCGTCTCGTCGGTCGGCGGCGCTGGCTCTCCACTCGATGTGTGAACTTGCGCGATCATCCGCTCTCCCCTCCCTGCTGGGACACGACGACAATGCGCCGACATGTGGCTTTCGTCAAGAGCGACTCGCGTGGGCCAAGACGCGTAGCTGATGCCGATCTGTCGGCTTCAAAGAAACGCGGGGGACCGGCTGGGGCCTGGTAACCAGCCGGTTCCCCCGGCGTTCACCCCTGGGGTTTCTCCTCGCTGCTCGACCGTTGGCAGTTGTACGGGGAGGGAGCGATGGAGGACCCCGAGAGCGAGACGTCGCCTTCGAACCACACGAGAATGAGGCTGCCCATGGGAGTCTCCTGCAGCGCCCACGTCTCCCGAGTGACGCCGGAGCGCACGAGGTGCGCCTCGAAGTCCGGGCGCCGAGCCCCGAACGTCTCCGCCGCGAACGCTCGAGCGTCCTCCTCCTTGCCGGCCTGGACCGGGAAGACCCCGTTGAACACACCCATGTCCGCCTCCTCTGGCGTCGAGCTCAGAGGTCGCAGCGGTCACATGGCAGCACCTGTCTGCACAAGGGCGGGGCGGCCACTCGAGGGAGCTGACCGCCGCCCGGGAAGCGCATACTGACGCCATGACGCAGCTCCTCGACCCCGAGCTCTTCCTTCCCGAGCCCGACCCCGCGACGGTCAGGTACACCGTGATCTCGGTCGACGACCACCTCGTCGAACCGCCGGACATGTTCAAGGGTCGGCTCCCCGCGAAGCTCCAGGATCGTGCGCCGAAGGTCGTCGTGAACGAACGCGGTCACGAGGTCTGGGAGTTCGAGGGGAACTCGCACTACCAGCCCGGCATGAACGCCGTGGCGGGGCGGCGACCGAACAGCTACGGACTCGAGCCATTCCGCTTCGACCAGATGCGGCCCGGTTGCTACGACGTCCACGAGCGCGTGAAGGACATGGACCTGGGAGGCATCTGGGCCGCGGTCAACTTCCCGTCGATGATCACCGGCTTCTGCGGGCGGGTGTACTCGACCGCACGGGATGCGGAGCTTGGCTATGCAACGACACGCGCGTACAACGACTGGACGGTCGAGGAGTGGTGGCAGCAGCACCCAGGCCGGTTGATCCCGCTCGCAATCACCTACCTTGCCGACCCCGAGAAGGCCGCGGCCGAGATTCGTCGCAACGCGGATCGTGGCGTCGTGGCGGTGACCTTCCCTGAGCGCCCGCACAAGATCGGGTTCCCTTCGATCTTCGACGACTCGTGGGACCCGGTCATGCGCGCGTGCGCCGACACCGACACCGTCATCTGCCAGCACGTCGGCTCGTCGGGTCTGGCCGACGTCGCCCCCGGCGCGCCGTCGGGCGCGACGGCGACACTGTTCGGTCAGCTAGCACTGACGTCGTGCGCGGAGTGGGTGTGGTCCGGCTGGCCCCTGCGGTATCCGGACCTGAAGATCGCGATGTCGGAGGGCGGACTCGGCTGGGTCGCGATGCTGCTGGACCGCCTGGACTTCATGGCCGATCGGGGCGAGTACCTGTCCAACGGCTACGGCCCCGACGTGAGGCCCGGCGACGTCGTGCAGCGCAATTTCTGGTTCTGCACCCTCGACGACCGGTCGACCATCGACACCCGCCACCGCATCGGCGTGGAGCACATCATGCTCGAGGTCGACTACCCGCACGGCGACACCACCTGGCCCGATACCCAACGCGTCATCGAGGAGCACTGGGGACACGTTCCGGACGACGAGCTCCGGCTGATGACCCACGCCAACGCAGCGACGCTCTTCCGCCACCCGCTCCCGGGGATGACGCAGCCCTGAATCGATGTGTCAGGATCCAGTGTCACGACACGCGGCGGGTCGGAACCGCGTCCCCGCCTCATCTGGGGGAGATTCGATGACGGGACTGCTCGACGGCAAGGCCGCGGTGCTCAATGTCGCCGGGATCGGCATCGGCGGACCGATCCACAAGACGGAGATGAGCGACTACGACCAGGTGATGGACGTCGACCTGCGCGGCGTCTTCCTCGGCATGAAGTACGGCATCCCACGCCGGCGGGACGCGGGCGGAGGCGCAGTCGTCAACTGGTCGTCGGTAGGCGGGTTGCGCGCGTCCGAGGTCGGGATGGCGACGTCGGTGTACAACGCGGCCAAGGCGGGCGTCGTGTCGCTCACGAAGTCGGCGTCGGCGGAGTATGGACGCAAGGGAGTGCGCGTGAACTGCATCTGCCCGGGGTTCATCGAGACCGAGATCATGGGGGCGTCCGGCGGGTCGCAGTTCCCGGAGATCGCGAAGAAGGCATCACTCGGCCGCGGCGGGCGTCCCGAAGAGGTCGCCGAGGTCGCGGCGTTCCTGTGTTCCGACCGCGCGTCGTTCGTCTCGGGAGCGATCATCCCCGTCGACGGCGGCTGGTCCGCTCGACTGCCCTGAACGAGGCCGCGATGACGACGACCGACTTCTCCGCAACCGACCTGTTCCGCGATCGAGAGCTGCCCCGGGACCCGTATCCCTTCTACGACTGGGTGCGCGAGCAGGGCCCGATCTGGTACTACGCGCTCTGGGACGTCTGGCTGGTCACCGGCTACGAGGAAGCGTCCGCGATCTACCGCGACCAGCAGTCGTGGTCGAACTGCAACACCGTGAGTGGACCCTTCGTCAAGATGTCGGTCCCGCTGGAGGGCGACGACCTCTCGCAGATCATCGAGGACCACCGCGACGAGCTGCCGTTCAGCGACCAGCTCCCCTCGTTCGACCCGCCAAAGCACACTGCCCACCGTGGGCTGCTCATGCGACTGATCACGCCGAAGCGCCTCAAGGAGAACGAAGCGTTCCTCTGGTCGTTCGCCGACCAGACCATCGACCAGTTCATCGACGCCGGGCAGTGCGAGCTCCTGCACGACTACGCGATCCCCTACACCCTGATGGTGATCGCCGACCTCCTCGGCGTACCCGACGACGACCGTGACGCGTTCCTCGAGCACCTCACCACGAAGGTGCGCGCCGCGCGCATGGAGCACAAGCCACTCGGCTTCCTCTACGAGCAGTTCACGCGCTACATCGAGGACCGCCGCGCAGATCCTCGTGACGACGTCATGACCGAGATGGCGCAGGCCACCTTTCCCGACGGGACGCTCCCGCCGGTCGAGGACGTCATGCGGATCTCGGCCAACCTCTTCTCGGCGGGCAGCGAGACGACGGCGCGCCTCATCGGGATGTGCGTGCGGACCCTCGGTGACCACCCCGAGTTCCAGCAGCGGCTGCGCGAGGACCACCGCCTCATTGCCCCGTTCGTCGAGGAGATGCTGCGCACCGAGGCACCGCTCAAGGGCTCGTTCAAGCTGGCCAAGGTGCGGACGACGGTGGGTGGCGTCGAGCTCGAGCCAGGGACCACGGTGTTCGTGATGACCGACGCCGCGAGTCGCGATCCCCGTCAGTTCGACGACCCCGACGACTTCCGGCTCGACCGGCCCAACGGCCGCCAGCACCTGGCCTTCGGCACGGGCATCCACAGCTGCGCCGGCGCCCCGCTCGCCCGGGCCGAGACACACGCGACCCTCGTGCGCCTCCTCGAACGGATGTCCGACATCCGGATCTCGAAGGAGCACCACGGCCCCGTCGAGGCACGGCGCTACGAGTACGACCCTACCTACATGCTGCGCGGGCTGCGGGAGCTCCACCTCGAATTCGATCCCGCCACCCCCTGACCACGATGCGCGCCGCCGTCTACGTGCCGGGAGCCGACGACCTGGTCGTCGAGACCGTCACTCCGATGCCGCCCGCCGACCGCGACGTGGTCCTGCGCGTGTCCGCGAGTGGGGTCTGCCACTCCGACCAGGCGGTGATCGACGGGAAGCGGCTCGGCCCGATCATGCTCGGCCACGAAGCATCGGGGATCGTCGAGTGGACGGGCACCGCGGTGTCGCGCGTCGGGCCCGGCGACCGGGTGATCGCTTCGATCACGCCCGTGTGCGGCACGTGCTGGCACTGCCTGCGGCAAGAGACGCACCTCTGCGACCGCAACGCCGAGATGCTCCCCCGGCTGCGCGCCACCCGCCCCGACGGGAGCCAGGCGAACGCGCTCGCCGGCATCGGCAGCTTCGCCGACGTGATCACCGTCGACGAGGCGTCGTGCATCCCGGTGCAGACCGACCTCCCGGATGACCAGTTGTCGCTGATCGGCTGCGGGTTCACGACCGGCTTCGGCGCCGCGGTCAACACGGCCGAGGTGCGACCGGGCGCGACCGTCGCGGTCATCGGCGCCGGTGGCGTGGGAACCGCGACCATCCTCGGCGCACAGGTGGCAGGCGCGGCGCGGATCATCGCCGTCGACCCGGTGGCCATGAAGCGCGAATCGGCCCTCCGGTTCGGCGCTACCGACGTCGTCGACCCGAGCGAGGGAGATCCGGTCGAGCAGGTCAGGACCCTCACCGACGGGCGAGGCGTCGACTACGCCTTCGAGGCGGTCGGGAGCCATGCACTCGAGATGCAGGCGTTGCAGATGACCCGGCGGGGCGGCACCACCGTGTTCATCGGCGTGCCCGGGTTCGCGAACACGCTGCAGCTTCCGAGCATGCAGCTGATCATGGAAGACCGCACGATCAAGGGCTGCTACTACGGATCGGCACGCGTGACGCGCGACTTCCCGCGGTTCATCGAATTGATCGAGTCAGGGCGCCTCGACGTCGCGTCCATGATCACCCGGCACTATCCTCTCGACGCCGTGAATGCAGCGTTCGCGGCCATGCGCGAGGGCGCGGTCGTCCGCAGCGTCGTCGTCCCGAACTGACGACGGCGGCGTTTGAGCGTTGCCACTGCGGCGTCGGCCGAGCCGTAGCCCGACCGGGTTCGCACGCCATGATCGACCGAGTGGTGCTCTCGCGCGTCAGTCCTTGTGAAGTTTGTCCTTCACCGCGTCGATCGCGTCCTCGGCCTTGTCCTTGAGGTCGTCGACGATGTCCTTCGCCTTGCCCGAGGCCCGGTCGGCCTTACCTTCGTTCTTGAGGTCGTCGTTGTCGGTGAGGTCGCCGGCAGCTTCCTTTGCGCGGCCCTTCATGTCGTCGGCAGTTCCGTTCATCGGTGCTCCTGATATGTGGCTGGTGAGTGGGCTCGTGTCAACCGTTCCCTGCGGCGGACGCTTCGAACCGGCGCGCGGCGATTTCACCCCCAGGGGTGAGGCTGCAGCCCCCGCGCAGGTGCCTGTGCACGGTCATGGAGTGTCTCGCAGAGCGTTCCAGCGGTCGCGGTCGACGGCACGGCGCGCGATGCCGAGATCGAGTGCAGTTCGCACGGCCTGCGCGCGCCGTGTGACCGCGAGTTTTCGGTAGGCGTTGCGGACGTGGGTCTTGACCGAGTTCGGTGACAGGTACAGCGAGGCGGCGATGTCGGCGTTCGTATGACCCTCCGCGATGAGGATGATGACCTCGCTCTCGCGCTCTGAGAGACCTTCGGCGCGGCCGGGCCAATCGCGGGTTGGTGGCCCGTGGTGCGCCGTGGACGAGTGACCCACGACGATCCGCTCACCTGCGGCGATTCGTTCGATGCCGTGGACGAGTTCGGGTGCCGAGAGATTCTTCGCGACGTAGCCGCTGACACCTTCATCGAAGCCTCGTCGCACCGTGACCTCGTCGAGCTGCCAGGTGAACACGGCGAGGTGCGCGACGTGCGGGTCGTTGACGAGCGCGCCGAGGTCGCGGAAGCCGAGGTCAGCGTGCGCGAACACGTCGAAGAGGACGACATCGACAGGATCCGAGACGGGTTCACCGCGCACGACGACGTCGACGACGTGGATCCGGTCCTCATACGGGCGGAGGAGCCGCGCGAGGCCGAGCACGACAATCTCGAAATCGTTGGCGAGCGCGACTCGTACCGGTGTTCCCACGCGCGGACACCGTACCGACGCGACACCCCCGAAGTTTCACCCCTAGGGGTGAAGTTGTCGGTGGGGTGCGGCGGGTAGTCAAGGGGGAACAAATCGCACACGCTGCGGAGGCTGGTCATGAGTGACGACGTCGTCGACAAGATCGAACACGACCACCGCGAGGTCGAATCCATGTTCGCCGAGTTCAATCGCACCCCGAGCCGTGGTCTCGCCCTCAAGATCTGCGACGAACTCGAGGTCCACACCGCCGCCGAAGAGGACGCGGTGTACCCCGTGCTCGAAGAGGAGCTCTCGAACGAAGCAGACAAGGTCGAAGAAGCGGAGAACGAGCACCAGAAGGCCCGTGGCCTCATCGAACAGATACGCGGTATCGAGGACCTCGCCGAACTGGTCGAGCTCATGGGCCAGCTCGAGGCGGATGTCAGTTACCACGTCGACGAAGAAGAGAGCGAGATGCTACCGAAGGCGCGACGTGAGCTTCCCGGCGAGGAGCTCGATGAACTCGGCGAGAAGTTCGAGGACGCCAAGGCCGAAGCCGACTGAGCGGAGGGCCACTCGTTCATCTACTTCATCCGGCGCGCGTGATCCTCTTCAAGGGATCACGGGGGGTTAGTCAACAGCCATGACTGCCGTGATCGTCATAGTCCTCATCGCACTGATCGCTGTCGTAGGAGTTCTCGCTCTTCGCTCACGTCGGAGGGGTGGGGTCATCGCCGCGCCGCCGATGACCCCACGCGACAACGACGACGAGGAGAACCCATGACACGCGTCGTGCGCGCGCGTGACCTACTCACTCAGCCCGTGGTCACCCTCCAGGGTGACGACGTCGCCGAGGTGCGCGACGTCGTCTATCACAGCGAACATGGGAAGCTGCTCGGCTTCACACTCAACAAACGCGGCCTGTTCGGCGGGAAGCTCCGAGAACGACTCCCGATGGAATCAGTGCACTCAATCGGCAAGGACGCGGTCATGGTCCGCTCTGACGGCGACCTCGTCGACGCGAAGGCGGCACCCGATGCTGTCGCAGCAGCTTCTGCTGATCGCAACGTCATCGGCGATGCAGTCATCACCGAGAGCGGCACTCAGCTCGGGGAAGTCAGCGACGTCATCCTTTCCCTCGGCGAGAACGCACGCGCGGTCGGCTACGAAGTCAAGGCCGAGGATCGCACCGTCTACATCCCGCTTCCCGAGCAACACGCCGTGTCAGGTGCCGCGCTCATCGTGCCTGACGAGGTTGACAGCTTCGTCCACGACGACCTCGCCGGGTTCGGTGCCTCCATCCCCGAATACCGCGCGCAACTCCAGGAAGAAGGACGCGACCCAGGGACGGCGTCATGAGCAGCCTGCGCGCGCTTCTCGGACAGCCTGTCATCGCGCGTGACACCGCCGATCGGCTCGGGACCCTCGATGGGATCGTCTTCGACCCCGAAACAGGCAGAGTCGTGGCCGTGCAGCTGGGCGTGCACAAGTCGAGCCGCTTCATCCGCTGGGACGACATCACCGCCGTCGGGTCCGACGCGATCATGGTCTCGTCCGCGGATTCGGCCCGCGGCGCCCACGGTTCGCTCGAAGAACGAGCTGCAGCTGGGATCGCCGGCCTGCTCGACAAGCGCGTGCTCGACGACCGCGGCGACCAGCTCGGCACGGTCGACGACCTCGAATTCCACGAGACCACCGGCATCATCGACGGGCTGCGCGTCGGCGACCAACAAGTCGACGGCGAGCGACTCATTGGCATCGGCTCCTACGCCATCGTCGCAAGCGCCGACACGCTGAGCAACGACGGCACCGACACGATCTCGTGAGCCGGTCGGACTCCGGCGCAACCACCATTTCCGTGCAACGCGAGATCGGTCTCGCCAACGCGGGGGTCTTCGCGACGCAGTCGAGCCCCACATGGGGCCAGAACAGACGATCGTGCCGGTCGAACTCCAGCAGCTTCACGGGCGGAGCTCGGTCACGGCGCGAACTGCTCGGCGAGCGCCGCGCCCCACTCGTCGTACGTTGGTGGGAGCGGACCCATCGGAGCGGTCGGCGTCACTTCCATCAACGCATACTGGTGTCCGTGCGCCAAGGTCACCGCCGTGACCACGGCATCGGCGACGTCGTCGGGCCGCATGAACCCTGTGTGGCGAAGCAGGTTCATTCGGAACCAGCGCTCGTTGGCGTCCATCGCGCGACCGCTCTCCATCTCACGCGTGGCGAAATCGGTACCAATCGTCTCTCCGCAGCGCAGGTTGAGGACGCGGATACCGGAGCCCTCGAGCTCGAACCGCAGGACGCGCACGGCGTGCTCGACACCCGCGCTTGCAGCCGCGTAGGGGAGGTGCAACGGCCATGGCGTCGCCGCCGCGAGCGACGTCATGAAGAGGATGTCGCCGCCTTCGGCGTTCCGTCGCATCGCCTGGATCCCGCGCCGTGCCATGAACAGCGATCCAGTCAATTTCGTCGCGATCTCGAGTGCGATCTCGGCGGGGGAGAAGTCGTCGAGCGGCCCGTACCGCGCGGTCGCGGCATTGTTGATGATGGCGGTGACGACTCCGAACTTCGCCTCGACGTCGGTGAAGAACCGCTCGACCGATTCGGCGTCGGTGACGTCCAGCTCATGAGGGAAGCACACACCGCCGGCCTGCTCCAGCAGCGCCGCGGTCTCCGACAGCTTGTCGACCCGACGCCCGCCGATGGCGACGTACCAACCCAGCGCAGCGAACTTCACCGCGATCGCCTGTCCGATGCCGGTGCCCGCACCGGTGACGGCGACGACCCGGCCGCGTTTCGCTTCCTGCTCGTCGGTCATCGTGCTGCTCCCTCGCGCTCATGGCTCACGGCCTGGAACCGAACTCGGATTCGACTTCGACAACGTAGACACTCCCAGGACTCGCTGGGTGAAGGCCACGCGGAAGCGCTCTGGGTGATCCGAGCGCGTCACGACAGCACCTGGCCACGCTCGCGGGACTTTCAGCTCGATCCCGCGGCCGCGATCCCCTGCATCATGCCGCCGTCGACGAGCACATCGATACCCGAGACGAACGACGCCGCGTCCGACACCAGGTAGGCGACCACTGCGGCGACCTCGTTCGGCTCGCCGAGACGACCGAGCGGGGTGCGATCGAGCATGTCCTTCATGATCGGCTGCTGTTCGAACTCCTGACGCCCCATCGGTGTGTCGATCAAGCCAGGAGCGACGGAGTTCACCCGAGCGCCACGGAGTCCCCACCGGACCGAGGCCCGACCGACGGCGCGGATCACGCCGACCTTGGCCAGCCCGTACGCGAAGCCGCTGTCAGTGACGGCGGTGGCTGCGCGGTCGAGGAAGTCCGGCGCCAGGGGATCGCTGATCAGAGCCTCTTGATCGGCATCGACGAAGGGGCCGAACTGGTACGCAGCCGACGACGAGAAGCAGACCGCGGCCGAGCCGGGCACCGCGAGCTCCTCGAACGCGTCGAGCACCAGCTGTGTGCCGACGAGATCCACCTCGAACACGCGGCGGGCGTCGTCCATCGTGGGTGAGATCCCCGCGGCATGCGCCAGCGCTCGGAACGGCCCGAGCTCGCGAACGCGAGTCGCGAGCGCGTCCACCGACGCCGGCTCCGAAACGTCGCACGCGACGCCGACCGTCCCCTCGATATCGGGCACGTTCAGGTCGACCGCGACGAGGACATCGGCGAACCCGCGCAGGCTCTCCACACACGCCCGCCCCATACCGCTCGCTGCTCCGGTGACAACCGCTGTCGTCATCGACGACCTCCGTGACGCTCGAGGAACTGCTGCCCTCTCCGTTGTTCTCGCTACCACGGTCGTGACCAGGCCGCCTCGATGACCTGCCCGCGGGCGGCGCCATCACCACCCTGAACGATGAGGCGCCGATTGTTGACACAATAGTGGTTTTGCGATAGCAATGGACCGGGTCCGTCCTGACCGGTGGGTTTTGTCGTTGCGGATCACAACCGCTGGGCCATCCGTCGGGACCCCGACGAGTGGACCGGCTCGACCTGGGGGGATCCATGGTGAGAAAGCACCACCAGCGCAGCCGGCTGGCGTTCGCCGGCATCACATTGACCGGCGTGATGTCCATCATCGCGTTGATCGGTACGGCCGGCGCCCAGACGCTGGAGACCCAGGGCGTGACCGACAAGTCCGTGAAGATCGGGTTCATCAGTGCGCTCACCGGTGTGGCCGGACCGAACTACAAGGATGCCGGGAAGGGGTGCGAGGCGAGGGTCGACGCGCAGAACGCGAAGGGCGGTGTCAACGGCCGCAAGATCGACCTCGTCACCGTCGACGACCAGTCGTCGGGGGCGAACCTCACCGCCGCGCAGGACCTGGTCACCAACCAGAAGGTGTTCGCGGTGGTCAACAACTCGCCGTTCGACTTCCTCTCGTACCGGTACGTCCGCGACGCCGGTATTCCGCTGATCGGCGGCGGGACCTTCGGCCAGTTCTACGGCGAGAAGGGCAACGAGAGCATCATCCCTGCCTACGGCAACGCGGCCTCCTTCACCGGCCTCACCTACGACAACGTCGCCAAGGTGATGAAGCAGCTCGGCGCCACGAAGAGCGCGGCGATTTCGTACGGGGCGAATCCGTCCTCGACCGCGGCGGCAAAGGCCACCCAGGACTACGCCGTTCCGGAAGTCGGGCTGAAGCCCGTGCTCTTGAACACGTCGCTCGATTTCGGGACCACCGACGTCGGTCCTGTCGTGCTCAGCATCAAGAACTCGGGTGCGGACGCGGTCTACCTGCCGCTGGACGGCAACACCAACCTGGCCATCATCGCGGGGCTCAAGCAGAACAACGTGCCCATGAAGGCGAACATGATGGCTTCGGGCTACGGCCAGGACATGCTCGACTCGCCCGTCGCGCAGACCATGGACCAGCACGACCTCGTGTCACAGGTCTACAAGCCCGCCGAGCTCAAGAACGACCCCGGCGTCAAGGAGTTCCGCGCCAACCTGAAGAAGTACGCCGGGTTCACCGACGTCCCCGACTACGGCCTGTACACCGGCTACATCGATTGCGACCTGGCCATCAAGGGCCTCGAGCAGTCAGGCAAGAACCTGACCGGTCAGGGCTTCGTCGACGGGCTCCACAAGCTCGGCACCTACAACCCCGCCAACCTCGAGTGTGGGCCGATCGACATCAGCCTCACGAACTTCGGCAAGTCGCCTGCGACCAGCTGCGCCTACTTCATGTACGTCAAGGACGGGAAGTTCGTCGTGACGAACAAGGGCAAGCCGGTCACCGGCAAGCTCGTCGGCGACCCGCAGCTCCTCGAGGAGAACAAGGCAGGCCCCACCGCAACCACCACGACGGCGGCGCCGGCAACCACCGCCGCTCCCTGATGGAACGATCTGACCGGGCGCGTCAACAGGACGGACCACTCTATTGCTATCGCAAAAGAACAACTGCAGTAGCTACTAGGTTTGCGTCATGGCTCGTGCCGCCCCTGCCGCCAGTCGAGCAGCCAGCATTTTGGCGCTCCTCACCGCGCACCCATCGCGGGGCTTCACGATCAGCGAACTCGTGAAGCACCTCGACATGAACATCGCCTCGGCGCACGCCACCTTGGCTGTCCTGAGCGACGTCGGGTTCACGGTCCGCGATCCGGCGCACCGGACGTACGTCCTCGGCCCCGCCCTGGCGGCGACTGGGTTCGCAGCACTGCAGCAGCACCCGGCGATCGAGGCGGCAATCCAGCAGGCCGACCTCCTCGCAGAGGATCTGGACGCCGAGGTCGGGGTTTCGGCCATCGCCGGTCGGGATGTCATCGTCCTGGCGCGCCGCGGTCCAGAACAGCTCACTTCGGGAATCGGCTATCCCGGCGATCGATCACCGATGTTGGCGCCATTCGGGGCGGTGTTCATGGCATGGGCCGGCGATGCTGAGATCGCAGCGTGGCTCGAGCGTGCCTCCGTGACCCAGCCGGTGGCCGACCACTACCGCGATGTCCTCGCTGACATCCGCGCTCGTGGCTTCAGCGTTCCGCTGCGCGCGATCGGACACACCCCCGCAATCGCGGAAGCAATCGCGCGGTTGCGAGACGAACCGACTGCGCCCGATGCAGAACGGCACCTCGCCGACGCGTTGCGCGAGTCCGATGAGATGCTGCTCTCCTTCGAGGGCCTCTCGCAGTCCGACGAAGTGGAATTCACCACCGTGGCGGCGCCCATCTTCGACCCGATCGGTCGAGTGCTGCTCTCGCTCTGCATCACGGGTCCGGACCACACGGTGTCGGTCGACCGAATACTGGAGCTCGGACGCCGCCTGGTCCAGTCCGCGGGGATCGCGACCCGGCAGGCGCGCGGGCGTGCGCCTGCCTAGCGAGCTCGCCCTCGGCACCGGCGGCAACGCTGGGGTCGGCTCGGGACGCGCCCAGGGGGATCGCGCGTCCCGTGACGAGAAGCAGAGGTGTTTGACTTGCGAGGAGCCCGTCCATGAACACCCACTCACTCGCGCCCTCGGCTCGGCTCGTCGGTACGGTCGTCAACCGCAAAGAGGATCCGCGGCTGCTCAGCGGAGCGGGCCGCTACGTGGACGACGTCGTCGTGCCCGGGATGGTGCACGCGCATTTCGTCCGCAGTGACATCGCCCGCGGCCGGATCTCGCGCATCGACACGTCGGCTGCCCGCGTCGCCAGCGGTGTCGTCGCGGTACTCACCGCGGCGGACCTGAATCCGCTCCAGCGAGGCCCCATGCGCGCGACGCCGATGCTCGGCATGCCGGGCGAAGCCCCGGAACGCCCACTGGCCGAGCAGGACGTCAAGTTCGTGGGTGATCCGATCGTGCTGGTCGTGGCCGAAAGTCGCGCGCTCGCGGAGGATGCCGCGGAGCTCGTGGAGATCGACGTCGACCCGCTTCCACCGATCGTCGACTTCGAAGCGGTGACGGACGCGTCCGAGCTGGTGCACGCGGGCGAGCGCGACAGCAACGTGTTCAGCCAGATGGAGGTCCCGGGAGGCGACGATTTCGAGGCGATCTTCGAGACCGCACCGCATGCGATCGACCAGACCTTCTGGCAACAGCGGTACCTCGCCGTGCCGATGGAGACCCGGGGGATCGTGGCCTGGTGGTCGCGCCAGAGCCACGAGTTCCGGGTATGGGTCTCGACGCAGTCACCGCACGACGTCCGGGCGATCACCAGCCGCATCACCGGCGTGTCGGAGCGCGACATCCGGGTGACCATGGGCGACGTCGGGGGTGGCTTCGGCCAAAAGGCCTATCTCGCGCGTGACGAGCAGGTGATCATCCTCGCAGGCCACCATCTCGGTCTGCCGGTCAAGTGGATCGAGGATCGTCGAGAGAACCTCATCGCGGCCACGTCGTCCCGCAACGAGCGTTGCCGAGTACGGCTCGCGGCCGACGCCGACGGCACGATCCTGGCGGCGTCGTTCGACCAGCTCGACGACGCCGGCGCGTATCCGCTCTCGGGGAGCCCGGGGATCATGGCCGCGATGATGTTTCCCGGTCCGTACCGAATCCCTCGGTACGCGTTCAGTGCGAAGTCGGTCTTCACCAACACGTGCCCACGCGCGCCCTACCGCGGACCGTGGCAGGTCGAGACGTTCGCACGGGAGCAGGCGATGGACCTGCTTGCGCGCGCTGTCGGTGTCGATCCGCTCGAGCTGCGACGGCGCAACGTCATCCATCGCAGTGAGCTCCCGTACACCATGGCCGGCGGCATGCCGTTGGTCGAGATCTCCCCGGAAGAGACGCTCGAGCAGGCGACCGAGCTGGCGGAC
This sequence comes from uncultured Actinomycetes bacterium, assembly GCA_963819475.1. Taxonomy (GTDB): domain Bacteria; phylum Actinomycetota; class Acidimicrobiia; order IMCC26256; family DASPTH01; genus DASUAS01. The sequence continues at coordinate 1,049,728 of CAWFWE010000002.1, read as the reverse complement.
TACTGGGCGTTTCGTGCAGAGCAACAACAGGCCCGCGCGGCCGGACGACTCGTCGGCGTCGGCATCTCCCTGTACATCGAACCGCAGACACCGATGAGCGTCTACGGCGCCGAACCGTGCCACATCCGGGTGCAACCGAATGGCACCGTCGACGTGTACATCGGCTCCGGCAGCCACGGGCAGGGGTTGGAGACGACGACCGCGCAACTCGTCGCCGAGCACCTGGGCGTCGACTTCGACGAGGTCGCGGTACACCAGGGCGACACCGCGGAGACGCCCTACGCGTTCGGCACCGGCGGCAGCCGCAGTGGACCGGTGCTCGGCGCCGCGGTTCGACAGACGGCACTCCAGTTGCGCGAGAAGGTGGCCGAGCTCGCGGCGCACCAGCTGGAGGCAGCCGCCGACGACATCGAGATCGTCGACAGCGTGGCTTCGGTACGCGGCACGCCGACGAAGGCGATCACCATGGGCGAGCTGGCCCACACGGCCTACTGGGATCTTGCAAATCTGCCTCCCGGAATGGAGCCCGGCCTCGAGGTGATCAGCCGTTACCGGGCACCCGACCTCATGTACTCCAACGCGTGCCACCTCTGCATGGTCGAGATCGACCGCGCCATCGGAGCGGTGAAGATCCTCCGCTACATCGTGAGCGAGGACTGCGGCGTCATGATCAACCCGGCAGTGGTCCACGGCCAGATCGACGGCGGCGCGGTCCAGGGCATGGGCGGTGCGCTCCTCGAGGAGTTCGTCTACGACGAGGCGGGGAACCCACTGACCACCACCTTCCTCGACTACCTCCTCCCGACCGCGAGCGACGTGCCCACCATCGAGCACGGCCACATCGAGACTCCAGCCACGACCGCGGGCCACTACAAGGGTGTCGGCGAAGGGGGCGCGATCGGGGCGCCACCCGCAGTCGCGAATGCCGTGAACGACGCGCTCGCCCAGGTGGGCGCGGCCGTGTTCGCACACCCGCTCTCACCACCGAGGATTCGCGCCGCGCTCGAAGAGGTGGGGGCGGGATCATGATCGCGACGACGATCTGGACACAGCTGCCACCGAGCGAGGAGAAGAACGATGAAGCCCAATGAGTTGTTCGACTTGAGCGGGAAGGTGGCGGTCATCACTGGTGGTGCCGGCAGCATCGGTGTCGTGTACGGCCGCGCGCTGTGCGATGCGGGCGCGTCGGTGGTGCTGGCGGACCTGAACGAGTCCTTGGCGGAACATGAAGCGGCGAAGCTGACGGCCGACGGCTTCAAGGCCATTGGCGTCGCGGTGGACGTCACCGATCTGTCGTCGGCTCGGCGCATGGCGGCGGCTGCCATCGAGGCCTTCGGTGGCGTCGACATCCTGGTCAACAACGCGGCGATCATGACCGACCTGCCGCAGTACACGCTCACGGCGATGCCGGTGCCGGAGTGGGACCGGGTGCTCAACGTGAACCTCCGAGGTCCGCTGCTGTGCACCCAAGCCGTCGTCGACTCGATGACGTCGCGCGGGGGTGGCCGGATCGTGAACGGATTGTCGGCCGGTGCATTCATGGCCGGCGGCATCTACGGCGTGAGCAAGCTCGCCCTCCACTCCCTGACCGCCAACCTGGCGACCGAGCTCGGTTCACGCAACATCAACGTCAATGCGATCGCGCCGGGGCTCATCGAGAGCGAGAGCGGCTTCGCGTCCCTGCCCAAGGATTCGCCGATGCGCGCGGCCTTGGAAGCCTCCATCCCCGGCCAGAAATCCGGGCCGCCGGAGGATCTGGTGGGCACCTTGCTCCTGTTGTGCTCGGCGGCCGGACGCTGGATCACCGGACAGACGTACTCGGTCGACGGCGGTTGGATCATGCGCCTGTAGTCCTGGCACTACGGCAATCTGGGTGTCGTCCCGCCGATGAGGAGATGCATGTGTCCCGAGCTGAGGTCGATCCTGTCCGTGAAGATCCCGCCGGTTGGCGGCAACGTGGCGAAGCGACGTATCGCGAGGTGATGACGGTTCCGTACGCGGGGAGCGGAAGCCCGGTCGAGGAGTCCATGCTGCTCGATGTGGTCTTTGCCGAGATCTGGAACCGTCCAGCACTCAGCCGACGCAACCGCCGGCTGGTCACGTTGGCGTGCGTCGGCGCCGCCGATACGGTCGCACCGATCGAGGCTCACGTGTACGCGGCGATGAACAGTGGTGACCTCACACTCGACGAGATGCAGGAGTTCGTCCTCCACTTCGCGGTCTATTGCGGCTGGCCCAAGGCGTCGTTCCTCGATCAGGTGGTGTGGGCGCAGTACATCCGCATCTGCCGCGAACGCGGCGACGTCGAGCCGACGCAACCGCGCCTCGTGCCGTGGAGCGGCGGCATGGATCCGGAGCAGCGACTCCAGGGAGGTGAAGAGAGCTTCGCGAGCATCAATTGCGTCCCGGCACCAGGGCGAACAAGTCCGTACACCACTGCGGGGATCCTGAACTTCGTGTTCGGCGAAGTGTGGCAGCGCGAGGCGCTGACGGTGCGGGACCGTCGCTTCATCACCGTTGCGTGTGTCGGTGTCGACGATGCGATCATGCCGATTCGTTCGCACGTGTACTCGGCGTTGAAGACCGGAGACGTGTCCTACGACGAGATGCGCGAACTCGTCTTGCACTTCGCGGCGTACTCCGGGTGGCCGAAGGCGTCCTTCCTCGATCAGGTCGTCACCGAGAGCTGGGCTGCGATCACCGCCGAAGCCGGATCGCCCACGACGTGAAGGCGACGCGATCGTGAACGAGCAACGCGTCACCGTCGGATTCATCGGGCTTGGCAGCCAAGGCGCGCCCATTGCTCGACGCATCATCGAGTCGGGCCACCCCACCGTGCTGTGGGCCCGCCGATCGGCGACACTCGATCCGTTCAGCGACACCGATGCGCTCGTGGCGGCATCGCCCGCCGAGCTCGCGGCTCAAGCCCAATTCATCGGCGTCTGCGTGGTCGACGACCACGACGTCGAGGACGTCCTGCTCCGCGCCGACGGCATCATCGCCAGTGTCAAACCCGGGACGATCGTCGCGATCCACAGCACCATCCACCCTGCGACGTGCACGCGCATCGGAGCGCGGTTGGCGGACAAGCGCGCACTGTTGATCGACGCGCCCGTGAGCGGGGGCGGCGGCGCCGCCGCGTCAGGAGAGTTGCTCGTGATGGTCGGCGCCGACGACGCAGTCTTCGGCCGGGCTCTCCCCATCCTGTCGACCTTCGGCAACCCGGTGCGGCACCTCGGACCGCTCGGCTCGGGACAACTCGCAAAGCTCGTGAACAATCTGCTCTTCATCAGCGGCATCTCGCTTGCCCACGACGCGACGGAGCTCGGAGCAGCGCTGGGGCTCGATCCCGAAGCACTCATCGAAGTGCTCGGATTCGGCAGCGCTCGGAGCTTCGCGCTCAGCACCTACGCAGGCTTGCGGGCATCGGGATTCTCGCCCGACGCACCGGGGGCGAGCATGGTCGCTCGGCTCCTGCGCAAGGACGTCGACATCGCATGCGCGATCGGACTCGATCGCGGCGCGCCGCTCGGCTGGCTGCCGGCGGTGGCCGACGCCGTCCTGGCCACCCTCGGGTCGCCCAGACCGCCGCCGCGTCCGGCCGGCGGCCAGTAGCAGCCAAGGTCGAGCGCCTGGGCCAGTGGCCTCAGACGGAGAGGATGGAGACGCCGGCGGTCCCGGGGGCGCCGTAGAGCTGGGTGTAGCCGACTTTCGGGTTGCCGGGGACTTGGCGATCGCCGGCCTGGCCGCGGAGTTGGCGCACGACCTCGTGGATCTGGCGCAGACCGGATGCACCGATGGGCTCGCCGTTGGCGATGAGACCGCCGTCGGTGTTGACCGGCAACGGTCCGTCGATCTCGAGCGCGCCGTCGGCCACCAGTGCTTCCTGGTCGCCGTCGGCGCAGAAGCCGTTCTCGGCGAGGTGGATCACCTCGGCGCCGGCGTCGGTGTCCTGCAACTGGATCACGTCGACGTCCTCGGGCCCGATGCCCGCCTGCTCGTAGGCCTGGCGCGAGGCGTCGACCGTGGGTCCCGGTACCTGGTCGATCGGGAGCCACGGGCTGTGCACCTCGAAGGCACCGAGCCTCCGGGTGCGCACGGTCGTGGCGCGCAGGTACACCGGCGTGTCGGTGTAGCGGTGCGCGTGTTCGGCCTTGCACAGCACGACGGCGGCGGCGCCTTCGTCGGGGCTGCAGAACATGTACTGCGTGAGCGGGTAGTTGAGCATCGGGGATCCGAGGATCTCCTCTTCCGACAGCGGCTTGCGCCGGAAGGCGTTGGGGTTGCGTGACCCGTTGCGATAGTTCTTGGCCGCCACCTTGGCCAGCGTCGAGGGCGAGATCCCGTGGTCGGTCATGTACTGGTTGATCTTCATGCCGAAGAACTTCGTGGTGACGAACTGTCCGAGTTCGCCGTACCACGACGGACAGGCGTACAGGCGGGGGTCGGCGCCGAACGCACCGGGCGGGTGCTTGTCCATGCCCACCGCGATCCCGAGGTCGTGGTCGCCGAGCCGGATCGTGTTGGCCGCCAACGTGAGCGCGCTCGCCGCGGTCGCGCAGCCGTTGTAGACATCGGTGAACGGGATCCCGGTGAGGCCCATGAGCGCGACGACCGCGTCGGGGTTGTCGATCTCGTAGCTCCCCGCGAACGCGAACTGGATGTCGCTCCAGGCGACACCGGCATCGGCGAGCGCGTTGCGGATGGCCACCGCGCCCATCTCGATGCCGGTCATGTCGCCAAAACGCCCGAACGGGTGCAACCCCACCCCGACGATCGCTACATCCATCTCCACTCCCCTCGAATCGTCCCGACCGGTGTCGGTCAGGTGGCGGGCCGGAACGCGAAGGTCACGACCTCGTTGCCCTCGTCGTCGGTGCGGAACGGCACGACCACGAGCTCCATCTCCATTCCGTTCCTCAGGACGTCGGGTTCGCACGAGGTGAGACGGGACTCCACCTTCACTTCACCCGGTAGCTCGACGTAGCCGACGCCGAACGGTACGAAGTCGGCACCGGTCGGGCCTGCGTACGGCCACGGCGGGGGGAACGCCTGCGTGGTCCATGCCCACAGCGTTCCGCGTCGGGCCAGGAGCACCTCCTCCATCGCCGTCGACGCGCACCGTGGGCAGGAATCCTGAGTGGGGAACGTGACCATCCCACACGCGGAGCAACGGCTGCCGATCAGTTGCGGTTCGTCGGCGGGCCAGGTGAAGACACCCTCGGCGACGGGAACTTGTGCCATTGCCAACGCCTCGCTCGTGCGGATCGGATGTCGACGTCAAGTTACAGTCCGCTGAGCCTCCCGTGCGAGGGCCGGCCGCGACCGCGAGCGAGAGCGAGAGAATCATGACGATGGACGACGCAGGAAAATCGGGTGACGAGCTCGTCCTCGAGGCGCGTGGCGCAGTGCGGGTCCTGACCCTCAATCGGCCCGACGCGCTCAATGCCGCGAACGAGTCGCTGCACGGTGCACTGGCCGACGTCTGGTCGCGACTCGACGCTGATGCCGACGCCCGGGCCGTTGTCATCACCGGGGCAGGCCGCGCCTTCTGTGGCGGGGGAGACCTCCATCTGCTCGATCGGATGACCAACGACACCGCCTTGCGCGCCCGGATCATGGACGAAGCCGCGGCGATCGTCCGCGGGATGACCGCGGTGCGAGTGCCGATCATCGCCGCGGTCAACGGCCCGGCGGTCGGCCTCGGATGCAGCCTCGCTTCGATGAGCGACATCGTGCTCATCGAAGAACACGCCTACTTCTCCGACCCTCACGTGATGCTCGGCCTCGTCGCCGGCGACGGGGGAGCAGTCATGTGGCCGCTGCTGACCAGCCTGCTGCGCGCCAAGGAGTACATCTTCCTCGGAGAGCGCGTTCCCGCGGAGGAGGCGGTGCGTCTCGGCATCGCGAACCGCGTCGTGCCCACCGGCACGTCGGTCGACGCCGCCCTCGAGCTCGCGGAACGGATCGCCGCGCTGCCACCGCAAGCCGTGCAGGAGACCAAGGCGCTCCTCAACCACAGCGTCAACAGCGCGGTCGATGCCCTGCTCGCAACCGCGATCACCACCGAGACGGCGTCGTTCGACGAGCCCGCGTTCCGCGCCAACCTCGGGAAGATGCTCGGAAAGGACGCCGCGCGCTAGCTGGTTCCCCTGGGTGCTCAGCCCGAGCAGTAGCCATCGGGGTTCGTCGATTGCCAACGCCAGTGGTCGACGCACATGTCGGCGAGTGAGCGCGACGCGCGCCAGCCGAGGAGCGTCGCCGCGAGAGTCGGGTCCGCCCAGGCGGCGACGACGTCGCCGTCGCGCCGCCGGCCGATCACGTAGGGGATCTCGTGACCCGTCGCGAGCTCGGCGGCGCGCACCACCTCGAGCACCGAGCTTCCCACTCCGGTCCCGAGGTTGACTGCGACCGCTCCTTCGAGACGGTCGATGCAGTCGAGCGCCGCGAGGTGTCCCTGGGCCAGGTCGACCACGTGGAGGTAATCGCGCACCGCGGTGCCGTCGGGGGTGGGGTAGTCGTCTCCGAACACGGTGAGGTGGTCGCGTCGACCCACCGCGACTTGCATGATGTACGGCATGAGGTTGTTCGGGATGCCGACCGGATCCTCGCCGATGCGGCCGCTCGGCTGTGCGCCCACGGGATTGAAGTAGCGCAGCAGGGCCATGCGCCATCCTCCGGTCGCGGCGACGTCGCGGAGCATCTCCTCGATGTGGAGCTTGGTGCGCCCGTAGGGACTGGACGCCCCGAGCGGGGTGTCCTCGACGATCGGGACGCCGGGTGGTTCGCCGTAGACGGTGCAGGACGAAGAGAACACGAGGTCGTGCACTCGGTGGCGTTCCATGGCCCGCAGGAGTTGCACGGTTCCGGCGACGTTGTGCTCGTAGTAGCGCAGCGGTTCCGCAACTGATTCGCCGACCGCCTTGAGTCCGGCGAAGTGGACGACGGCGCCGACTCCGCCACGACCGAAGGCGCGGTCGAGGTCGGACCGGTCGCGGATGTCGCCCTGCACGAACTCCAGCCGGTCCGCCGAGCCGGGCACCAGCTCCCGCACCCGGTCGAGCGCGACCGGGCTGCTGTTGTCGAGGTTGTCGATCACGACGACCCGCAGGCCGGCTTCGAGCAGCGTCACACACGTGTGGCTCCCGATGTAGCCGGCGCCTCCTGTCACGAGGACGGTGCGCGCGTCGGTCATGGTGCTCCTTCTCGGGTCAGCGGATCAGGTCGTGGAGATCGTCGAGCGCGCCACGCTCGCACACGACGACGACCGTCCCGCCGGAACCGCCGCCGCTCGAACGGGCACCGTGCACGCCGTCTCGTTCGAGCACGTCGGCGACGGCGGCCGTCGCCGCGGGGTGGCCGAGTCCCATCGCGTCGTACCCGGCGTGACTGGCCGCCATCAGTGCACCGAGCGCGGCGGCGTCGCCTCGGGCCATGGCCACGAGTGCGGCCTCACTCCGCCGGTGTTCCTCGATGCCGAATCTCGTCGACGCCGAGACCGGGTAGGTCTCCGTGGGCTCGACGGTGGTGACGTCGTCGTCGGTCGACCCCCACCGGTCGAGGAAGGCCGCGCCGTCGAGCGCCTCCGGAAGGTCGCCGACGGCACTCGCGGGCAGCGTGCTCACCCACGGCCACGTCCGGTCGCTTCGCGCCTCGACGATGCGCTTGCCCATGAACGCGGCGGCGCGGGCCCGGCGATAGGGCACACCGCCGACGTCGTGCTCGGCGCCCGTCGGCCGTCCGACGACCTCGATGCCGTCGGGCAGAGGAACCGGTGGTCGCAGCGACGCGGGTCGGCAGAGGATCGGCAGCACCGCGCCGGCGCGGCCGACTGCTACGACGACCTGGTCCATGATCCCGCAGGGCGCACCGACCACCTGGTTCTCCGCCTCCTGGCAGATCGACGCGAGGCGGATCGGGTCGATCCCGTCGACGCCGAGCGCACGTGCCGTCGCGATCTCGAGTGCCGCGCTCGACGACACGCCGACCGACTGGGGAACCTCGGACGACACCGAGAGGCGGACCCGCGGCGGCTCGAGCACGCCGTGGCGGACGAGCACCGAGCGCGACGCCGAGCACGTAGTGGGTCCAACGCGGCCACGGCACCGAGCGCGTCGCGCAGCTCCGGATATGGGAGCCGCGCCAGCGCCGCGGTGTCGTCGACGGAGAGCTGCACCGGTCCGACCTGGAGCCCGTCCGCGGGCTCGGCGCGCACGGTGGTGGTCAGCCGGGTCGGTACTTCCAGCACGAGCGCCCCTGAGTAGTCGGCGACGCCGCCGAGCAGGTCGAGGCGCCCCGGTGCGCTACCCGTGATCGAGTTCATCGACGAGCTCCGCCAGGACCGGGCCGATCGACGCGGCCAGCGCAGGGTTCGCGTAGCCCGCCCAGGCGACCGGTGACGTGGTGTCGAGCGGCGCGTCGAGCGGAGCGCCGCGTGGATCGGTGACGACACCGCCCACTTCTTCGAGCAGCATCGCCGTGCACACGTCGTACGGGTGGCACGCGAACGCGTCCGGGTCGACGAGCGGACGAAGGTCGGCAACGAAACGGTCGTGACCGACGATCAGCTCGTGGAGCTGCCCGCCCGACGAGATGTACTCGTCGTCGAACACGTTCCGGCTCCCGAGCCGTGCGAACAGCTTCGTCTCGAGCTCGGCGAGCGCAACCTTCCCCGGCACGAAGAACTTCGCCAGACCGGCGAACCCGTGCTCGAGGTCGGTCGCCGACGACGGGCGCGGCGTCAGCGGTCCGCGGCGTCCGTCCCGCACGTCGATCCGCTCCGCGGTCAGCCCGCCGCCTCGCGTCCCGCTGAGCTGGTCCGTGATGCCCTGCTTCGTAGTGGGGAGCTCGGTCATCGCGGCGGCGACGACGTCGCGCAACGAACCGCCGCGCGGCGCGACGGCGGCGAGGCACCACGCCGGCCGCTTGTCGTACATGAGGCCGCGGGTGCCGTCGATGGTGTCGACGATGACGCTCCAGGCGGCCTCGCCGCCGACCACCACCGGCTCGTCGAGGCCTTCGGACACGACCTCGACTCCCGGCCAGTGCTCCTCGAACCAGTCGAGCAGCGTGTCGTCGGCCACGCGGTCGATCGCGTAGATGGTGTCGGCGGCGGTCTCGCCTTCGATCACGGCCATGTCGATGCCGCGGGCGCCGACGACGACGTCACGGATGTGGTCGCCGAGCTCGCAGAGGAGGCGGCGCGCGTCATCAGGGGAGGGCATCGCGGAGCTCCGCCGCCTTCTCGTCGGGATCGGATTCGTTGGTCATCGAGCCTCCGCCGATCTCGGGGCCCGCCAGGTACTTCAGCAGCCCGGGTGCGCGCAGCGGAGGATGCAACTCGACGTGGAACGGGTAGTGCGGGTGATCGCCGACGGGTGCCTGGTGCACGGCGAGCACGTAGGGCATGCGGATGCCCCAGAGCGTGTCGTACCGACGGACGACGTCGCGCAGCACGAGCGCGAGCGAGCGGCACGCGGCGTCGTCCAGATCGAGCAGCGACGTCACCGGTCGACGAGGCAGCACGAGCACCTCGTACGCGTACCGCGCGAACCACGGGACGCAGGCGAAGAAGTGCTCGCCTTCGTCGGTCACCCGCGGTCCGACCAGTTCCCGTTCGACGACGTCGGCCAGGAGCTCCCGCCCGGAGCGGCGGTGGTGCTCGGCCGCGACCTCGGCTTCACGTGCCGCCGTCCCGTACACGAGCGCACCGGCGTAGATCTGGCAATGCGGATGGGGATTCGACGTGCCGACCGCCGCGCCGCGGTTCTCGAAGATGAGCACGTGGGCCACGCCGTCGAGCGCTTCCAGTGCTGCGGTCCGTTCCCTCCAGGTGCGCACCACGGCCGTGACCTCGTCGTCGTCGAGATCGGCCATCGACTTGGTGGGGTCGTGGTGGTAGCAGACGACCTCGGCGGTTCCCGCCGCGCGCTGGGTGCGGTAGAGGTCGTCGCCGCTGCTCGGTGCGGGAGCGTCGGGCGAGAACACCGGGAGGTCGTTGGTGAACACGAACACGCCGCGGTAGTCGGGGTTGGTCGTGGCGATCCGTCGCCCGCGCGGCGCGAGCGCGTTGTCGTCGGGTGCCGCGGGCTCGTCGTCGGGCACGGTTTCGCCGATCCATGGGCGAGCGCCGCGGTGCGCGGTGAAGAGCACCCACTCGGCCCGGAACGGGTGCCAGCGCAGCTCCCAGGTCATGGCGTGCTCAGGCGGTACGAGGTCATCGCGCTGTCGCGTACGGGGTGGGCCACGGTGTCGCCGGTCAGCTCGACGGTGCCCTCGGCGCGGATGTCGACCGATGACGCGCCGACGAAGAAGGTGAAGGTACCCGGTTCGGTGACGCGCTGCATCGCCTGATTGTGGAACGCGAGCCGGCTTGGCGGCACGACGAAGGTCACGGTGGTCGTCTCCGCGGGAGCGAGCGCAACCTTGGCGAAGCCGATGAGCTCGCGCCCGGGCCGAGCCACTGATGCAGCATCGTCGCGAACGTAGAGCTGCACGATCTCCTCGCCCGCGCGATCGCCGGCATTGGTGAGCTCGACTTCGACGGTCGTCGTGGTGGCGGTCGTTCCCCCTTGGACGACCAGTGACCGATACTCGAACGTCGTGTAGGACAGACCGTGACCGAATGCGAAGAGTGGACTGCTCGCGCAGTCGACGTAGTCGCCGTAGATCTCCGAACGGTCACCCCGCGCGCGCATGTCGTGATGCAGGGGGAGCTGGCCGACGTGCCGGGGGAGGGTCACGGGGAGGCAGCCCGAAGGGTTGACCCTCCCGGTCAGCACGTCGGCGAGCGCGTTCCCACCCTCCTCGCCCGGTGGAGGCACCCACAGGAGCGCGTTGGCCGCGGCTGCGATCCGCCCCATGGTGTGGATGCGCCCGCTGACCACGACGACGATGGTCGGCGTGCCGGTCGCGCGGACCGCCTCGATCAGGTCGCGCTGCGCACCGGGAAGCTCGAGGGACGTGGCATCGCGCATCTCACCGCTGGTGCAATCCGACATCAGCCCGGACTTGGCACCAACGAACAGGACTGCGCAGTCCGACGCGGTCGCCAGCTCGACCGCGTCCAAGATCTGCTCGTCGTCGGGATCGGAGTCGTGACATCCACGGACGTGTCGGACCGTCACTTCCGGTCCGAGTGCAGCTCGGAGGCCCGCGAGCGGAGTCACGTGCCGACCGAAGTACGGTCCGGCTGCGAACGAGCTGGCTCCACTCAGACCTGCAGATTCCCGGGCCGCGTCGCGGGGGCCCGCCGGCGTGGGCAGACCGTCCAGCCCCATGTCCGCCCAGGCGTTCGTGTACATGATCTCGAGGTGCGCGGGGTAGTGGTAGTCGCCCTGCAGCAGCCGGGGATCGTCGGCGTGGGGACCGATGACAGCGACCGTCCGGAGCTCCGACGGTCGCAACGGCAAGACGCCGTCGTTGGTCAGGAGGCATACGGACGACGCCGCCACGCGGCGCGCCAGGTCGCGGTGCTCCGCAGTGTCGAAGGCCGCGGCGGCATGTCCCGGCTCGACGTACGGGTGCTCGAACAGCCCCAGCCGGAACTTCTGCGCGAGCGCCCGCTCGACGGCCACGTCGATGGTCTCCTCGGCCAGCCGTCCTTCCCGAACGAGCCCCGGAAGCTCCCGGTAGCAGTCGAGGGAGGGCAGCTCGACGTCGAGGCCGGCGGTGAGCGCCTGCGCGGCGGCCTCGGCCCGATCCGTGGCGGTGCGGTGGTCGTCCAGCAGCTGGCTCACCGCGAAGTAGTCGGCGACGACCGTGCCGCGGAAGCCGAGCTCACCCCGCAACAGATCGGTGAGGATCTCCCGTGAGCCCGCGCAGGGGAGTCCGTCGACCGACGAGTACGAGTTCATGATCCCGTCGAGGCCGGCGTCGCGGATCGCGGCCGCGAAGGGCGCCGCGTACACATCCCGGAGCTCGCGCCCGCCGACGTGGACGGGAGCCTGGTTCCGGCCGCCCATCGATGCGGCGTAGCCCAGGAAGTGCTTGGCCGCGCAGGCGACGCCGTGGGAGAGATCGGAGGTCTGCAACCCGTTGACGTAGGCAACGCCGAGGCGCGCGCAGAGTTCCGGAGACTCGCCGTACGTCTCCTCCACCCGTCCCCAGCGCGGATCGCGTGCCACGTCGAGCACCGGCGAGAGCACGAGGCGGGCGCCGACCGCGAGCATCTGGCGACGGATGACCTCGGCGACTTCGCCGAGGAGCGCAGGATCCCACGTGCAGGCGAGGCCGAGTGCCTGAGGAAACGTGGTGGCGCCGCGGTGCGTGAACCCGCCGACGCCCTCTTCGTGCAACAGCACGGGAATGCCGAGCCGGGTTCGGTCGACGGCCACGTGCTGGATCTGGTTGAGGAGCGATGCCGAGTCCTCCGGGAGGAGGCCGGTGGACGCACCGATCCTGGTGATCTGACCGATCCCGTCGGCCAGGAGAACGCGGGTTCGCGGCGTCGTCGAAGGCGTCGCCCCTGATGAGCTGCGTGACCCAGATCGCACCCAGCTGCGCCACCTTCTCGTCGAGCGTCATCCGGCCGAGCAGGTCGGCGACGCGTTCGTCGACAGACGCCGCAGGGTTCCGGTACGTCTCGGCGGTCATGTGTACCCCTCGGTGCGGGCGTGGTATGCCGCGCGCACGGCGTCGGCGTCGACGGAAGTGTCGGGATCGACCGTCTCGTCGGCGTGCGTCGACCACGCGCTCACGATCTCCCCGACGGTGCACGACCGGAGGACCGCGGCGGCCTGGACGCATGCGCCCCTGGCCACGTGCTCCTCCGCGGGTGCGACGAGGACCGGACGCTGCGCGAGGTCGGCGACGATGCGCCGGTACGCGGCGGAACGCGCGCCTCCACCGACGAGGAAGAGGCGCCCCTCGCGGGTCGCGACTCCCGCCCCGTCAAGCGCGTCGAGCGCGTCGAGCAGGCTGCACACCACACCTTCGAACGCGGCGCGGGCGAGTTGCGTCGCGTCCGTGTCGGACCGCAGACCCACCAGCGCACCGGTGGCGCCGGGGAGGTTCGGCGTCCGCTCGCCGTCGAGGTACGGGACCATGACGACACCGCCCGCGCCCGGTGCCACTTCGAGCGCGGCACGGTCCAGTTCGGCAGTCGACATCCCGAACAGACGAGCGACGGTGTCGGTCACCTTGGTGGCGTTGAGCGTGCACACAAGGGGGAGAAAACGGCCGGTGGCATCGGCGAATCCCGCGACCGCGCCGTGCACATCGGCGGTGGGGTGGGCCGATACCGCGAAGACGGTGCCGGAGGTGCCGAGCGAGATGGCCACGTCGCCCTCGACCAGCCCGAGCCCGAGCGCGGCGGCCATGTTGTCGCCGGTCCCCGGCCCGACGACGACCCCGCCCCACACGCCCCCTGCGGTCGACGGTCCGAGCACGGTCGGCGCGACCGAGGGATCGAGCCCGACCCGGTCGAGGATCTCGGCCGAGTAGTTGCCGGTGGCCGGTGACCAGTAGCCCGTCCCGGACGCGTCGCCGCGGTCGGTGACGAGCTCACCTGTCAGTCGGTAGGTCAACCAGTCGTGGGGGAGCACCACATGACGTACCCGCGCGAAGACGTCGGGTTCGTGCTCGCGGAGCCAGGCGAGCTTGGTGACCGTCAACGAGGCGACGGGCACGCTCCCGGTGTGCTCCGCCCAGTACCGCGGTCCGAGCTCATCGACCAGTCGCTGCGCCTGGGGTGCCGACTCCGTGTCGTTCCAGAGCTTCGCGGGTCGGAGAACACGCCGGGCCTGGTCCAGCACGACCATGCCGTGCTGTTGGCCGGCGACGCTGATCGCCTCGACGCCGTGTCCGTGCTCGTCGAGCAGCGACGACAAGGAGTCCCACCACCAGCGCGGATCCTGCTCGCTGCGCGGCGGTGCCGTGGTGGGGTGCGGACGATGGCCGGAGCGGACGAGCTCGCCGGTGTCGGCGTCGCGCACCTCGAGCTTGCACGCGGTGGTCGAGGAGTCGACGCCGGCGACCAGGGCCATCAGCGAATGCCGAGGAGGAGCTCGGTGACGAGCTGGTCCAGTCGCTCGTGTCCGTAGCCCTGCTCCGCGAGCGCGTCCTCGTCGAAGGTCGCGGCGCGCACCGCGTCGAGTGGACCGGTCGGCGCAGCCAGCTCCTCCGCCTTGGCGACGGCGAGCGCATCGCGGATCTCGGCGTCGTCGCGCATCCGCTCCGCCTTCTCCTTGAGGATCAGGTAGGTGCGCATGCACCCTCGTGCGAAGTCCCAGACGCCGTCGGCGTCCTCGGTCCGGTAGGCGTGCGCGTCGAAGTGGCGCATGCCGTCCCAGCCGGAGTCCTCGAGCAGACGGACCAGGTAGAAGGCATCGCGAATGCCCTCCGCGCCGAAGCGGAAGTCCTGGTCGTACTTCCCGATCCGCTGCGCGTTGAGGTCGATGTGGAAGAGCTTCCCCTGCCAGAGGGTCTGGGCGACCGCGTGGGTGAACGAGAGTCCCGACATGGTCTCGTGGGCGAACTCCGGGTTGAGGCCGACCATGTCCGGCCACTCGAGCTCGCCGACGAACGCCAATGCATGACCGACCGTCGGGAGGAAGAGGTCACCGCGCGGCTCGTTCGGCTTCGGCTCCAGCGCGATCCGCAGGTCGTAGCCGCGCTCGCGGATGTGCTCGCAACAGAGATCGACCGCCTCCTTGTACCGGTCGAGCGCGGTGCGCACGTCCTTGGCTGCGTCGGCCTCCACTCCCTCGCGGCCGCCCCACATCACATAGACGTGCGCGCCCAGCTCGGCCCCGAGGTCGATGGCGTCCAGGGTCTTGCGCACCGCGAAGCGACGGACGTCGCGGTCGTTCGCCGTGAACGCGCCCTCCTTGAACACCGGTCGGCTGAACAGGTTGGTCGTCGCCATGGGCACGTGCAGGCCGGTCTCGTCGAGCGCAGCACGGAACCGCTTCAGGATCGCCTCGCGCTCGGAGGCGGACGCGCCGTACGGCACGAGGTCGTTGTCGTGGAAGTTGACGCCGTACGCGCCGAGCTCCGCCAGCCGGTGCACCGCGTCGACTGGATCGAGCGGCGGACGCACCTCGTGACCGAACGGGTCGCGGCCGGGATTGCCCACCGTCCACAGTCCGAAGGTGAAGTGGTGTTCCGGTCGTGGGGTGTAGGAATCGGACACTGTGGTGCGCCTCCTGGTCAGGCCGACGCGGCTTCGGCGCGCGCCGGAACGAGCGTGGGGTCCGCGACGACGGCGTCGAGGACGGTCGTGGCCGCCCCGACGACGGCGGCGTCGGCACCGAGGGCGGAGCGGCGTACCTCGCACGGACGCCAGTGGCCGCCGAGGGTCTCGTCGCGAAGGTGGACGGCCACCCGTTCGGCGAGATCATCCGACGTCCCGAGCGTGCCGCCGAGGATCACCGCCTGGGGGTCGACGACATGGACGACCGAGCGCAACGCCGTGGCCAGCGCGCGCGCGATCTGTGACTGCGCGCGGTCCACGCCGCTGTGCACGAACACCTCGAGGCAGCCGCGGGACCCGCACGCACAGCGTGGTCCGCGGGGGTCCACGACGACGTGTCCGAGCTCGCCGGCGAACCCGTTGGTACCACGGACGACGCGGCCGTCGATCACGATGCCCCCACCGACGCCGATCCCACCGGAGACGTACACGAACGACGTCAGATCCTGTCCTGCGCCGTACCTCAGCTCGGCGAGCGCCCCCGAGGTGGCCTCGTTGTCGACGCTCACCTCCATGCCGAGGTCGACGTCGGGGCGGGTGAGGTCCACGTCGAGCCAGTGGAGGTTCGGCGCGACGAAGAGCGCCCGCGATGCCGGATCCACCAGCCCGGGTACGGCGAGCGCGGCGCCGGCACATCGGATCCCCTCCCGCGCCGCGTCGCCCAGCGCGCGCTGGGCCACGCCCCGCAACCGCTGGAGCACCTGTCGCGGGCGTGCGTCGCGGTTGTCCCCGTCACGCCGGTGCCGGACCCGGATCGTCCCCGAGAGGTCGACGATGCCGGCCGACACGTAGTCGACGTTGATCTCGAGTCCGAGCGCACCGACGGAACCTGCCGCGGCTCCGACGTCGACCGCCGGCCGTCCGACCCGACCACGAGGACGTGCCTCCTGCTCCTTGACGAGGTCACGGTCGAGGAGGTCCGCCACCAGCGCAGACGTGGTCGCCTTGGTGAGCCCGAGGTCGCAGCGCGAGCTCGGCGCGCGAGGACGGTCCCCGGCGCAGCAGGTACTCGAGCGCCAACGAGAGGTGGTGGCGGCGCACGACACTGAGGTTCATCGTCGAGCGAGGCGTGTGCACGAGTTTGTATGGTTACCGAACGAATAGCCGGGCGCAAGTTTTCGTCGTGACCGGGACCGTTGCCGCCGTACGGTTGCGTCACATCAGCCGAGGGAGGTGCCGACGTGATCGACGAACGGGAGACGACCCGGCGACTGAACCATGTCGAGATGATCTACCGCCCGGGCGAGCGGGAGCTCGCGGCTCGTGTGTTCGAGCTGCTCGGCATGCGTGTCGTCGACAACGGTGGCGAGTGGTTGTTCGCGCTCGTCGACCCCGCGGTCGGGGACGCATCCAACAACGCGTGCTACGCCTCGCAGGTCACGCCCGAGCAGTGGAAGCTGGAGCAGTCGCTCGAGTCCGTCATGGCCCGAGGCGACTCGGAGGTGGGTACCGCCGCGCAGGCGTACGTCGAGCAGGTGCAGGCCGAGCCGCAGCATTCGTACCACTTCGGTATCCGCTACCTCGAGCGGGACGACTTCGACGCGACGCTCGACCGCTTCCGGGCGGCGGCGACCGGTCCCGAGCTCGGAGGTCGCGTCGCGCTGCTCGGCGTCTACGACCCGAGCGAACCGGGCGCCTACGCACCGGGCATGTTCCAGGCGTTCGTCCGGACCGACGTCGTCGCCGGCGGCCTCCTCGCCCTCGGGCAGCTCATCGAGTTGCAATGGCACCTCCCGCGAGCCGCCTCACGACCGGCGTGATGCTCCGATTCGGAGTCGGTGTGAGCGACAGCCCTACCTACGAGGAGGAACTGTGACCGCGTACGACCCCAATCCAGCGCCAAGCTCATACCAGCCGCCGGTCAAGAAGAGCGGCCGCACGCTCGCGTGGGGTATCGGACGAGCGATCGTCTGGTTGGTCTACGCGTTCGCGCTCGTCGCCATCGTGATCGCGACCCTCGCGTTCGTACTCCAGCTGTTCGGCGCCGACCCCAGCAGTGGCTTCGCGCAATGGGTGTATCGCAGCGCCAGTCGCGTCACTGCACCCTTCCGGGGCATCTTCCCCTCGCATGTCAACGGCAACTCGGTCCTCGACGTGTCACTCCTCTTCGCCATCATCATGTACGCACTGTTTGCGCTGCTCGTCTCCGCACTCATCGACTTCATCGACCGTCGGCGCGACGAATCCGTCAGCCGCGATCGTTACGAAGAGCAACAAAGATCACGTTCACAATGAGTTGGACGTGCCACGCGGGTTCGTTACGGTTCGGGGGGAAGGCGAATGTCCTACGAGAGCAGCGCGGAGTCGATCAAGCTCGGATACCTGTTCGATTTCCGGTTGCCCGAGGGCTTCCCGCAGGAGCGGCGCGACGACCTCGTCCAGCCCTTCCACCTGGTGTTCGACGACGGCGTGAAACAAGGGATGATCGATCGCCCGGTGGAGATCGTCTTCCGGGAGGTGGAGGGCCTGCCCAGGGGGTCGGCGAAGGCGGTGATCGATGGCTACGGCGAGTTGGTCGACGAGGGTTGTCTCGCCGTGTTCGGCCCTGCGATCACCGACAACGCGGTGCCGACACGGGAAGCGATCGAGGCGCGGTTCCAGGTGCCCGCGATCAGTGTCACCGGTACCGAGGACTGGCTCGGGGAGTGGACGTTCGCGTTGCCGCAGGGTTCGATGACCGACGAGCCCATCTACTGGGCGCGGCTGTTGGCCAAGGGTGGTCACACCGAGGTGGGTGCGCTGATCGAGGGATCGTTGATCGGTGACTCGTACCTGAGGAACTTCCGAAAGGCCTGTGTCGCGCACGGTATCCGGGTCGTGGCCGAGGAGTGGATCGCGCAGACGGCACAGGATGTCGGCGCGGCGGTACGCAAGGTGCGCGACGCGGACGCCACCGCGATTGTGCATTGCGGATTCGGCTTCGGTCTCGTCCAGGTGAATCCTGCGCTCGAAGCACTGGGGTGGGATCCGCCGCGTTTCATGGGCACCGCGTTCCAGAACGCCTGGATCAACGACACGATGTGGAACGCGATCGTCGGTTGGACCGGACTCGATCAATACGACGAGGGCAATCTCGTCGGTCAACGATTCCTGGACCAGTTGCAGGCGACCTACGGACGGCGCCCGGAATACTGCGTGCCGGTGGTGAACCGCGACCTCGCCACCGTGCTCCTTCACGCGTTCGCCGACGCCCATCCGTTGACTCCCCGCGGGGTGAAGGAAGCCCTCGAGCGCGTGAAGATGCTGCCCGCCGCCAGCGGCGCGCCCGGCACCCACCTGTCGTTCGGGAAGTGGACCCGGCGCGGTTGGATGGGCGCCGGCTACCTCGTCGCTCGGCAGCTCGACGCCGAATTCGGCAGTTCACGCCTCGTCGATCGCTTCGGTCAAGAGTGACGCCGATGAGTCGGCGAGGTCAGGTTTCCCGGCGTGCCCGTTCTGCGCGCAACGGTGCCAGGAGCGCGGCCAGCTCGCTCGGTCGGGTGACTCCGGGGACCGTCCCCTCGAACCAGGTCGGTTGGGGTAGGCCGTCGTAGCGCGCCCAGCTCGGGCGCTCGGGCCAGTGCTTGCGTGTCATGCGGTCGGCGGGGTCGGTGACGCCCATCCGCTTGCATGCCTCCGCGTACGCGGTGGCCGTGCGCCGCGCGCCCGACAGGTCCCAGAAGTCCTCCTCGCCCGCCCACTTGCCGTCACCCGCATACGTGGCGACCGAGAGGCCGGCGAAGTCGAAGTAGGGCGGGCCGTCGGGATCGGGGTTGTCGCGCCGGTTCTGCATGTGGAACACGACCGTCGCGTTCTCGATCGTGTACCAGTCGAGCACGGTGTAGATCTCGGGCACGCCGCCCATCGACGCCGCGATCCACACCTTCACCTCGTCCTTGCCGTGCAGCGGTCCCCACCAGTGGTCCACGTAGAACACGTCGTCGACCATGAGCTCCACCCACGCTTCCCAGTCCTCGCGTACCGGGCCGGTCTCGAAGTACACGGCGAACGCGTTCTCCACCTCGTCACGCGGGAACTGCCGATCGGGTGCGGTCATGGCGTCTCCTCTCGTGATCCGACGCCGAGGCTACCGTCGCCCGCATCGCCTCCGGCCCGGTGGTAGGCCATTGGGATGGCTGATGTGACTCCATCCCTCCACCATTTCGTGTTCTGCGTGCGGCGCGCGAATTCGTGGACATCGATCTCCCCGACGTTGGACTGCGCGTCATGCTCGACTGGGATCGTGGGATCGAGGTCATCGCGCCCACCGAGGGCGCCGGGGAGGCCGCCGCGCCGTTCGTGCGCTTCCTTGATGCACACGGTGAGGGCGTGTACTCGGTCGTCGTGCCGATGCACGGGATGTGTCTGACGTTCCTGGCGACGGACCGTCCCGGCTAGTCGCGGTGACGAGCGGCGCGTATGTGTTGTCGCGCGGAGCACGGAGACATAGTGTCCACTATGAGGAGGGCGCATGTCCACCCCGGAGCGACCGAAGGAGAGTGGCTCAGTGGAGATCCTCGGGTTCAATCGGGTCGAGCTCATCGTCGGTGAGGACCAGATCGAGGATGCCGTGCGACAGTTCAATGATCTGCTGGGGCTACACCTTCCGGAGCCGCACGCGATCGACGGGCATCCGGTGCTCTCCGCGACTGACTTCGACGGCCACATCGAATTCGTGGCACCGGTCGATGGTGCCGGGGGATTCGGCGCGGCGCTCGCGCAGCACGGTCCCGGCCAGATCGGCCCACTGGTCTGGGAGGTCGCCGACATCGATGCCGCGCGTTCGTGGGTGCTCGAGCGTGGCTTCCGCATCCGGTTCGAATACGACTCGAGCCAAGGCAATGCGTCCGAGCGCTCGACCGGCGTGTATCAGCTCGTCCTCGACCCGGAGGAGTGGTTCGGCTTCAGCGTCACACTGATGCAGCGGGGGAGGGCGGCATCCTGACCGCCCTCGCGGTCCGCGAGCGTCGCATCGCTGCTGTCACGCCGCCCATATCCTGCGTGGGGGTGCCGCACGCGAGCACGTCTCGAGAATGTGGGGTGGACCACTCTGACCGTCAACGCCGACCGAGGCCGCCGACAGCGAACGGATGGTGCGGCAACGCGCGCCCGGGTGCTGGATGCCGCCGTCGCGAGCATCCTCGACAAGGGGTACTACCGCACGAGTTCGAACGAGATCGCTCGTCGTGCGGGGGTCACCTGGGGCACGCTGCAGCACCAGTTCGGCAGCCGCGAGCTCTTGCTGTTGGAGGTCCTCAACCAGCGTTGGCGCGACCTCCAGAACGAGATGGCGACCGCCGAGGTCAGCGGGACGACGCTGGAGGCGCGGCTGCACTCGGTGTTGGAGGTGCTCGCCACTCATTACGGCGAACCCGCGCAGCTGGCATCCCTGCAGATCCTCCTAGACCTGAGTCGCGATCCCGAAGTCTCGCGGGCGACGAAGCGTGCGATCGACGAGCACGGCGAGCGCCTGATCGAAGCCTGGCAGCCGCTCTTCGAGCAGGCATTGGGTGAGGCCGCGAGCGACGAGATCCTGGTTCGGTACGCCTTCGCCACGTTGCGCGGCTATCTCACGGGCGATCTGATCGCGTCGAACATCACCGACACGAGCGACGACCAGGACGTGAGGGAGTTGCTCGTGCTGGGTGTCGCGTGCGCGATCCGTCAACGGGCAGCCGAACGCGGGCTTCGCCTGCGCTGATGCGCTAGAGGTCGTAGAGGCGCGCGGCGTTTCCGGCACAGATCAGCTGGCGCTCGTCCTCGGGGATGCCGGCGAATTGGCGTTCCACGACCTCCCGAGAGTTCGGCCATGTCGTAGCCGGGTGGGGGAAGTCGGTCGACCACAGGATGTTCTCGATCCCGACCATGTGACGCAGCTGGAGGCCGACCTCGTCGTCCATGAAGGTGCACGCCATGTTGCGATGGAAGTACTCGCTCGGCGTGAGCTTCATTCCCGGGAAGTCGTACGGACCGGCGGCCTTGCGGTCGAGGCTCGCGATGAACCCGGGGAGCCAATAGAGGCTCGGTTCCACGAAGACGATCTTCAGTCCGGGGAACCGCTCGAGGGTGCCGGTGAGGATCCACCACGCGAACACCTCAGCCAGCGCGAGCGCGGGCAGCGAGGTGAAGATGCCCATCTGAGGTGTCGGGTCGCGGCGGTAGACGTCGTAGAGCCAGTGCCGGTTGCCGAGATGATGGCTGATGGAGATGCCGGTTTCCTGGAGCGCGCCCCACAACGGGTCGTAGAGCGACTCGTGGTAGTCGGGGAGGCCGATCTCGCTCGGGAAGTTGGGCAGGTGCACGGACCGGGCGCCGAGGTCGGCGAGACGGAGGACCTCGGACACGGCGTAGTCGATGTCGATGATCGGCACCTGGTACGAGACGACGAGGCGTTTCGGATCGACCGACGCGAACTCCGCCATGAGATCGGTGAAGGCCCGACTGATCGGTTTCCAGTCGCCCTTGACGAGACCGAAGGCACGGAACGCGCTGACCTCGGAGTAGAGGACCTCGGCGTCGACGCCGTCGCGATCCATCGCGGCGAGGCGAGCGACCGGTTCGCGGTATCCGGGATCGCGGAACGCCTCCATGTCCCAGTCGTCGAGGGACAGCTTCTTGCCCCCTCTCAGCTCGTCGTCGATCGCCGTCTGGTGGGCGATCGCGTCGTCGAATGCCTCCCGGAGAGAGTTCGGCACGCGCTCGCGAATCCGGTCGACGCTGATCGCGACGTGCGAGTCAGCGGAGATGAGGCGCTCTCGGCCCATGGGTGCTCCCGACGTTGGTCTCGAGGCTCGTTCGGCGTCTTGCCACCAGCCATACTAACTACTATGGTTACGGCGTGCAACGACTGGCGCCGATCGTGACCGAGGACAATGCCGCGTTCTGGGACGCCGTCGACGAGGGCCGGCTGGTCGCGCAACGGTGTGCCAACTGCGGCCGGCTCCGACATCCCCCGCGGCCGATGTGCCCGGAGTGCAACTCACTCGCGGTCGAGGTGACGACCCTTTCGGGGCGGGGCGTCGTGTACAGCTTCGCGGTGCTGCACCATCCGCAGCACCCGGCGTTCGAGTACCCCGTGCTGGCGGCGCTGATCGACCTGGAAGAAGGCATCCGCATCGTGTCGAACCTCGTCGGTGTCGAGCCCGACGAGATCCGCATCGACCTTCCCGTGCAGGTGGAGTTCGCGTCGACGGACGGTGATCACCGGGTGCCGGTGTTCCGTCCTATCGCCGACACATCGGCTGGCCGATGAGCTTGCCGGCGTTCGGTGGCGTCGCCGCGATCGCGGGCATCGGACAGACGGAATTCTCCCGTCGTGCCGGACGCAGCGAGCTGCAGCTCGCGTGCGAGTCGATCACCGCGGCCCTCGCCGACGCTGGGCTCCAGCCTGCTGATGTCGACGGCCTCGTGAGCTACACCGTGGACCCGGTCGAAGAGACCGAGCTCGTGCGCTCGGTCGGCTTCCCCGAGATCGTGTACTCGAGCCGCATCCCCTACGGCGGGGGTGGCTCGATGGGCGTGCTGCTGCATGCGGCGAGTGCGGTCGCCAGTGGCGCCGCCGACGTCGTCGTTGGCTATCGCGCCATCCGGGCCCGGTCCGGAGCGTCGCGCTTCGGCGGCGCCAAGACGTCCCCGAGTCCGACCTCGGCGCACTCGGGCACGACCGCGATGCAGTGGTGCATGCCCTATGGCGTGCTCACGCCGGCGTCGTGGATGGCGCTGAACTCGACCCGGTACATGCACCAGTTCGGTGTCACCAGCGAAGACTTCGGTCGCGCGGTCGTGCAACTGCGCGCGTACGCCGCCATCAATCCGAACGCCTGGGGCTACGAGCGCCCTATCACGCTCGAGGAGCATCAGGAGTCGCGCTGGATCGCCGAGCCGTGCATCCACCTGCTCGACTGTTGCCAGGAGACCGACGGCTCGGTCGCGGTCGCCGTCACCTCGGCCGAGCGCGCCGCCGACCTGGCGACGACGCCGGTGCGCATCGCTGCCGCGAGCGGCGCCGGTCTCTTCGAACAGGAGATCGCGACCGACCACTACCGCCCGGATCTCTCGGTGATGGACGGCTCGGTCGCGCTCGCTGCCCGGCTGTTCGACCGGTTCGAGGTCGCCCGCGACGACATCGACGCCGCGATGATCTACGACGCGTTCTCGCCGATCCTGCTCATGCAGCTCGAAGCCCTGGGCTTCTGCGGTCCGGGTGAGGCCAAGGACTTCATCGCGGACGGCAACTTCGGACTCGACGGCGCGCTGCCGTGCAACACCAACGGCGGTCTCATCGGCGAGGGATACATCCACGGGCTGAACCTGGTGCTCGAAGCGACGCGCCAGCTCCGCGGGACCGCGGTGAACCAGGTTCGCGACCCCCATGCCGTCTTGGTGACGGCGAGTCGGACCGGCGCCATCCTGACTGCCGACTGACTCGGTTCGACGAGAGGACGTCCAATGGCGAGTGTGCTCGAAGGTGTGAAGGTCCTGGACCTCTCGTCGGGGATCGCCGGGCCGGTGGCGGGCATGCTGCTCGCCGACCACGGGGCCGACGTCGTGAAGGTGGAACCGCCGGGCGGCGACCCGCTCCGCGGCACTGCCGGGTACGACGCCTGGATCCGCGGTCGGCGGAGTGCCGAGCTCGATCTGAAGAACGCGGGGGACCGGGCAACGTTCCTCGCCCTGGCGTCCGACGCGGACGTCGTCCTGGAATCGTTCTCGCCCGGCACCACGAGTCGACTCGGCATCGACGCTGTGACCTTGCTCGCCGCGAATCCGCGGCTGGTGTACTGCTCCGTCACCGGATACGGCGCCCACCCGGCGCACCGCGATCGCCCGGGTTGGGACGCGCTGGTGGCTGCCCGCCTCGGTCTGCTCCACGAGCAGCGCGGCCATCTCGGTGGCGCGGTGCCGCACATGAACGGCGACGAGCCGTTCCTGCCGGACCTGGAGATCCCGGACGGCATGGAGCCGGGGTCGTCGAGGTCGGGACCGATCTTCACCTACACGCCGTGGCCGAGCATGGCGGCGGCGTTCCTTGCCGCCGTCGGCATTAACGCCGCGCTCCTCGTGCGCGAGCGCACCGGCCGTGGTCAGCACGTCGAGACGTCGCTGCTGCAAGCGGCGTTCAGCCTCACTGCGTCGAAGTGGCAGCGCGCCGAGCACAACGACCCGCCGGGCTACCGGACCTGGATCTACGACCGGCGTGCGCCGAAGGGCTTCTTCCGGTGCTCCGACGACCGCTGGGTCGAGCAATGGGTGCCCAATCCCCGCTTCGCCCTGTCCAGCGCCGACGGTGACACCCTTGCCCTGCGGCGTGACGTGGACCGCGTCCGCGACGACCCCGACCGCGTCGCGCCGGACCCGGAGAACATCATCGTCCTCGCGCACTACTACCCGGAGATGGCGGAAGCGTTCGCCCGTTTCCCGAGCGACGACTGGGTGCGCGTCGCACGCGACGCGGGTGTTCCCCTTCAGCCGGTGCGTACGCCCGAGGAAGCACTGCGCGACCCGACCCTCGAAGCCGACGGCGCGGTCGTCGACGTGCCCAACTCCGACCACGGCGCGCTCCGCCAAGTCGGCATCGTGTACGGCCTGAGCGCGACGCCGGGACGGGTCCGGGGTCCGGCGCCCGGAGTCGGCGCCGATACGGGCGCGATCCGCGCGATGACCCCGTCCCGAGGCGTCGACCGGAGTGCTCTCGCGACGCCTGACAGCCGACCTCCGCTCGACGGGATCGTGGTGCTCGACCTCGGATTCGCGGTCGCGGGTCCGTTCGGGACCCAGGTGCTCGCCGACCTCGGCGCCACCGTCATCAAGGTGAATGCCACTCGCGACCCGTGGTGGCACGCCAACCACATCGCCTACGGCGCCAACCGTGGCAAGCGCAGCATCGGCATCGACCTCAAGAACCCGGACGGTCTCGCCGTGCTGCACCGACTCGTCGCCCGAGCCGACGTCGTGCACTCCAACATGCGCCCCGACGCGCTCCGGCGACTGCATTGCGACGAAGACTCGCTGCGTGCGATCAACCCCGACATCGTGTACTGCCACACCCGGGGGTTCGACCGTGGCCCGCGCAGCGACTCGCCCGGCAACGACCAGACCGGCTGCTCCCTCGCCGGCGTCACCTACGAGGACGGCGGCTGCCACGACGGAGGGCGACCGTTCTGGAGCCTCACCTCACTCGGCGACACCGGCAACGGGTTCCTGTCCGCCATCGGCGTGATCCAGGCGCTGTACCACCGCGCCCGCACCGGCGTCACCCAGAGCGTCGACACCTCGATCCTGAACGCAGGGTTGCTCGTGGCCTCGATGGCCTCGCTCGGTCCGGACGGTGAGCCGCTGCCGCGCCCGCACCTCGATCGCATGCAACTCGGCCTCAGCCCCCGCTACCGCCTCTACGAGACCGCCGACGGATGGTTGTGCGTCGCGGCCGTCCACGATGAGGAATGGCGCGCGACGCTCGATGCTCTCGGGCTCGACCACAGTGCCGGGGCCGACGCCCTCGAGCGCGCTTTTGCCGATCGCTCCGCGCGGGACGCGTTCGCGCTGCTCGACGCGAGCGGTGTGCCCTGCGAGATCGCCGATCCCGAGTTCTCGCTCGGCGTGTTCGACGATCCCGAGATGCGAGCTCGCGGGCTGGTCGTCACCCAGGACCATCCCGTGCTCGGCCGCTTCGACCACTTCGGGACCACCATCGACTTCTCCGAGACGCCCGGCCGGATCTGGGGTCCGCCGCCGCTGGTCGGTCAGCACACGCGCGAGATCATGCACGAGTACGGCTTCGACGACGACGACGTCGACAAGCTGATCGAGATCGGTGCAGTGTTCGAGGAACGACGGGTGAGCTGAGGTGTCTCGCACGCCGGTCGAGGTCGACGTCTCGGCGGTCGTCCCGTTTGCGGGGCGTCACCGCGTACGCGGTTGGGTCTTCGTCCCTGACGACGTACCCGAGCCCGGTTCGACGGTCGGCGTCGCCTGCTGCCTCCCCGGCGGCACATGCTCCACGGACTACTTCGACCTCCACGTCGGTGGGTTCGCGCACTACAGCATGGCCGAATACCTGGCCGCGTCCGGCGTCGTGACGATCGCACTGGACCACCTGGGCGTCGGTCGCTCCGACCGGGTGGCGGACATTTTCCTCGTCACGCCCCAGCTCGCGAGCGCGGTCAACGACTTCGCGTTCCGCGCCGTGCTGAAAGGGCTGCGCGACCGACCATGGGGCGGTGCCCACCTCGTCACCTTCGGCGTCGGGCATTCGATGGGCGGCATGCTCGCCACGGTGCAACAAGCGCGACACCGGACCTTCGACGGCGTCATCGTGCTCGGCCACGGTGGTGACGGGCTTCCTGCGGTCCTTACACCCGAGGAGAAGACCATCTCGGGGCTGCTCGACGAGGCGACACCGGCGATCATCGCCGCCGCCCGGACCCGCTTCGCGCAACCCCCGCCCGTCGAGCGGCGCGGGCTGGTGCCCGGGTCGTTCCTGCGCGACGACGTCCCCGACGCGGTGGGGCGCGCGTTCGTCGAACAGCAGACGTCCTTGCTCTTCACGTGCGGGCTCACGTCGATGATCCCAAACGTCACCGACGAGGAGAAAGGCCCGCATCGAAGTGCCCGTGCTCGTCGCCTTCGGCGACCACGACCTCACCGATGCGTACGAACGCTCCGCGGCCAGGTACGGGGCCAGCCACGACGTCGCGCTGTACGTCCTCCCCGGATCCGCGCACTGCCACAACCAGGCGTCGAGCCGGATGCGACTCTGGCAGCGCATCGCCGAATGGATGGACGCCATTGCCGGAGTGGCGTGAGCAGGCTCGGGGCGCCCGGCGCGCGTCAGAGAACGATGACGGCGCGGCCCAGGACCTTCCCGGCATCGAGCTCACCGAGTGTCGATGGCAGAACTTCGAGCGGCCGTTCGGTGCTCACCATGACGTCGAGGTCGAGTCGGCCGGCCAGCGCGTGGTCCACGAGCATGGGGATGTCGGCGGCAAACCGGTTCGAGCCCATCAGCGACTGCTGGATCCGCTTGCCCATGAGGAGGTCGGCGCCGGTGAAGCTGAACTGGTCGGTGAGGTCGACGATGCCGACCACCGTCAAGGTTCCGCCGAAGCCCACCATCTCCAAGCCTTGCTGCACGGTCGCGGCGCGGCCGATGGCTTCGAACGCGTAGTCGACGCCACCCCCGGTGATCGACTGGACGGCCTCGACAGGGTCGTCACGAACTGCGTTGACAACGTCGGTCGCGCCACAGAGACGTGCGAGGTCCAGCTTGGCGTCGTCGACGTCGACGGCAACGATCCGCTTCGCGTACGCCAGGCGAGCCCCCTGGATGGCGGCCAAGCCGACGCCGCCGCAACCGATCACGGCGACGGTCGCTCCGGCCGGCACCTGTGCGGTGTTGAGGACGGCACCCACACCCGTCAAGACGCCGCAGCCGAGCAGACATGCTCGGGAGAGCGGGAGGGTGGGGTCGATCTTCACCACATTGTTCTGGCTCACGAGCATGTAGTCGGCGAAGCTGCCCAGCGCGACGAATTGGTGGACCGGTCCGTTGGTGGTACGCAGTCGCGCCGGTGCGTCCGGTCCCCTGGCGTAGTCGTCGGTGAAGCACCGGTACGACTTCCCGGTCACGCAGTTCGCACAGTGCCCGCAGAACACCGACAGGCACGCGACCACGTGGTCGCCGGGCTGCAGGTGGCGCACACCGGGGCCGACGGCCTCGACGATTCCGGCCGGTTCGTGGCCGAGGACGAACGGCACGGGGAAGGCCATGCCGTGGCCGCTCAATGCGTGAACGTCGCTGTGGCACACCCCCGAGGCAACGACTCGAAGGAAGACCTCGCCGATACCCGGCGTGTCGATCTCCACCTCCTCGATCGTCGGTGTCCCCGGCATTGTTTCGACCACTGCGGCACGCATGTCGGCAGCATGCCACGTCCATCCGAGGAGTGCGCGTGAGACGCAGCCGCGCATCGTCTACGAAGCTGGGCGGCTCTCCCACTCGAGCGGTTCGACTTGACCCTTGCTGGTCTCGGTCGCGGCGCTCGTCGCCTCAGGGAGCGCGCCTGCATCCATCAACGGCACGTTGATGGACGACGGCGAAGACGTGCCCCAAACGATCGTGTACACGCCGCCGGGAAGGGTGTCGCGCTGCGGTGCGCTGGGCAGACAGGGCAAGGGGATCGTCAGCGCCGACAGCAGGCTCACGCACTTGCTGGCGGGTGGCCCGAACATACAGGTGAGCCTGGTCCAGCCTCAAGGCGGCCTCGATGAATGCGTCAACGGTCAGTCCCAGGGCGAGGCCGCCGACGACGTCGAGTGGCAGGTGGGCGCCGACGTAGACACGGGCGAAGCCAACCGTCGCGGCAAGAGGAACAGCCACGACGCGTGCCGATCGTGGCAGATCGCGCCATGCCGCGACGACAAGAACGAGGGCGACGCCGGCGTGGCCGGATGCGTAGCCGAGGCCTGTGGGCTCACCGCCGCGCATTCGGGTCTCGGGGATCAGCGCGCTCGGACGGGGGCGACGGATCACTCGCTTGATTGCCTTGGACAGCGCCCACGTGAGAGTGCCCGCGGCGAAGAGGCGCAAGGCGAGCCTCCGATTGTCGAGCGCCCGCGCGAGGGCAGCGGCGCCCCATGCCGATCCGACGGTACCGAGCTGCATGACAGGCCAGATCGGAACGAATAGGTCGTCGGGGAGTTGATTGATGATCCGGAAGAGGTCTGCTTCTGTGCGACTGACAGCGCGACGTTCGAGCACGCTCGCGGTGATGCCGAGGGCGGCGGCGCCCGCTGTGGCCCTCGCAGCAGGGTCGGACCAGAACCGGGATGCTCGCCGCGCGCTCATCGAAGTGTCACCCCCACGTGATGCTGAAGCCCGATGCGCAGCTCGCGGCGCGAGAACAACGCGAGAGCCGTCTGGAACTCCTCCATCAACGCGATGTGAATGCCGCGTGCGAAGTCGAACTGGTAGGTGACGCATCCGCCGGGGAACACGTCGTAGAGCGTTCCCGCGTAGCGGGGCGAGATGGATCGGAGGTCGACGTACGAGCGCACTCCGTCGGCTCGGGGCGCGGTGGCGACCGCATCACCGAGGTGGCAGCTTGCGCGGAGATTCACGTTCACGGCTCGGTCGGATCGATCGGACTCCAAGTCGAAACTGGTCTTCCCGGACTCCACCCGAAGGTTGCTGGTTCGCCACCCGCTTGGGAGACGGGATACGCACGGGACGTACGCCGCGGGTGGTACCGACTGAGCCACCAGCGCGAGCCGCTGGTTGGCACGACAATCGGGCGCGGAGTCGTCCACTGTCGTGCAACCACTCAGCGCCTGCATCGAGACGACGACGGCAATCGTAGCGATGACGGCGCGGGGCCGTCGATGCAATGCGTATGTGCCGACTGCGGGGAGCACGCGGCTGGGCTTCAGCTTCACAGCAGCCCTGTGAGCTGTGCGTACGAAACGGCGCTCACGAGGACGAGTGCTGCCGTCGCGAGCACACCAACGGTGAGGGCAATACGACGAGCACTCCAGAGTTGGACCCGAACCGGCGGACGCGGCGGAGCCAGCTCGCGGAAGGACGCGGCCAGGTCGCGCCCGTCCGCCTTCAGTGCCGCCCGCAGTTGCGCGGGAATGGTGACGCCGCGGGTCGCTGCGAACGCCTCCGCGATGTCTTCGGGTGCGAAGATTCGAAGAGCCCGTTGATAGACCTGTTCGGGCGAGGACCGCAACGCGAGCGTCAGCATCATGTTCGCGAGGTCGACTGCTTGCCGCCAGGGAGTGGGCCGCACCGTCGCGAATGCCACGTCGATGAGCAGGACCGTTCGGCCGCCCACGAGCACGTTCGAAGGCTTGATGTCGCGATGGGCGACGCCGGCGTCCCACAACATCCGCACGATCGCGAGTCCGTCGTCGATGACGTGGTCGTCGACATCGGTCGACCCGAGCTCCGAGGCACCTTCGAAGAACTCCATCAGGATCAGGTATTCGCGTTCCGGCGTGATCTCTGAGAAGCCGAGCGGCCGCGGGGTCGGGAGCCCGGCGTCACGCAGGAGCCTGAGCATGTGATCCTCGTACTCGACCAGTCGCCGTACCGTCGAGAACGGCCTTTCGTCCTCGAGACGGCCGTAGAGGACGGTGCGAGACAGCTTGTACCAGCGGTCCGAGCGCAAGTGCGTGACTGCGTAGAGCTTCCCGAACGCTGTGGCAGGGGCACCTTCGGTGTCACGGAGCCGCACTCTCAGGGGCGTCGATCCGGCGGAGCCACCGAGGCCGAAGCGCTCGATCACTGTGAGGTCGAGTCCCAATTGTTGCGTGACCGCGCGCTCGATGGCATCCCGGCGCACCGCGGTGAGTTCGAGGTGCGCCTTGGTACCCGGCCGATAGGTCACCGGGAACGCCTCGTCGGGAGTCGCCAGACGAAACGCTGCCGCGGAGAGCGCGCATCCCAGGGCGAGGCCGCACAGCGCATCGGTGAGGTGGTCCACCCCGAGGTACACGCGTGCCGCGGCGAGCAGCACGACCATCCCGAAGCTGATCGCCGCCGCGCGTCGTCGCCAGATGCCGGCGGGCACGAGCGCGAACACGACGCCAGAAACGACGAGGCCGAGAGCAATGACGGGGCGGGAGGGGAATGAGTACCCCTGCCATGACAGCAGGATCGAGACATCCGCCGGGCGCATCCGCCCGACGCTGGACACAGCAATCGAGGCGAAGAGCGACACTCCGAGCAGCAACGTGGCGTAGATGACGAGATGCCGGAAGTGTCGAAACGCCACGAGCACGACGATGATGGTCCAGCCCAGGACGACGACCGTGATGCGGGACCCGACGATTCGGCTGTACCGCGACAGCACGCTGGTGAGCGGCTCCCATCGCACGTCGGCGAACGCGCGGCTCACGGCCAGCTCAGCGCGTGTCGCTGCGTTCAGCACGGGCGCGAACTCGAAGGCGATCGTGACCGCCGCCGCCAGCGCGGCCGCGACGAGCAGCAGCTGGCTCAGGCGATCGACGTTGCGCGGTAGCGGAGGCGGCTCACCGGAAGGACGCCGACGTCGGCCTGCCGTTCGGTCGGCGACGAACGGCGCAATCGAACCGTCCGTGCCCGCGCTGTCTCCTACCGGTGGCGTCAGGGCTCCTCCTTCGGGCTCGACCGCTGTGCCCAGCGCATTTTGTGCACACTTGGAGCGTGCGGTACACCGGGTGTCGAGAGCTGAGGTGGCAGGGCTCCCGGCCGGCGACGATCCTGGCCGTCGTTGCCCTTGCCAGCGTTGGGCTCGGCTCGTCGGGCCATCGAATAGGTACGGGGAATTCTCCGCGCGCGGTCGTCGTGGCGTCCTTCGACTTCGTCGAGAGCGCGTTCGTCGCCCGCGTCTACAGCCTGGCGCTGCAGGACGCCGGTGTTCCGGTTCGGCTCGAGTCCAATCTCGGTCCCCGAGAGCTCGTGTCCCCGGCGCTCCGCCTAGGGCTCGTCGACGTGGTGCCCGAATACCTCGGCACCGCGCTTGAGTCCGCCGCTCCCAACGTAGCGACGAACCGTCACGACGAGGTCGCGGTCCGTGCGCGGCTCGACGCTGCTCTGCATCGTTGGGGTCTGCGTCTCCTGGCATCCGCGCCGGCTGAGAACCAGAACGCGTTCGTCGTGACTCGTCGCACTGCCGACCGACTCGGTCTTTACGCCGTCAGTGACCTCGCGCGGGTGCCCCGCGGCATCATCCTGGGTGGACCTCCGGAATGCGCTGATCGCGCGTACTGCGAAGTTGGATTGCGTGAATTCTACGGGGTCCATGTCCGCGGTTTCGTGCCGCTCGAGAACCAGTCGCAGACGCTGGCCGCGCTGGACCAAGGGGTCGTCGACGTTGCGGTGATGTTCACGACCGATGGCGCGCTCGACGATCCCGGCGTCGTGGCCCTCGCCGACGATCGGAACCTGCAGCCGGTCGAGAATGTCACACCGGTGGTGTCCGCTCGTACGGTCGAACGTTATGGGAGCCGGCTGGTGGACACACTCAACGCTGTGTCTGGGAACCTCACGTCCGAGTCGTTGCGGCTTGTCAACTGGAGAATCATCTTCGCCGGAAGGAGCACGGCCGAAGAGGCGCGCGCCTGGCTCATCCGTCACAGGCTTGCGCAGGAACGGCGTTAGCCACCCGCATCAGCCTGCGTACGCGGCCTCGGCCTCGGCCTCGAGCTCGGCCGCGGTAGCCGAGACATTTCGGTCGGCGAGGAAGTCCTGGAGCGCCCTGCGCATCCCTTGACCTTCGACGCCACCGAAGGCCGCCGGAGCCTGGTCCGAAAGATCGAAGCGGAAGTTGTCACCTGACTCGACGACGCTGCGGGCGATGCTGCGAGTGATCGAGTCGCGGTAGATCCGCAGGTCGAGGTTGAGATTGGGCGAAACGAAACCACCCGCCGAGGCCCAGATCGCCGCCGCACGGGGACTGGCGAGATATCGCAGCAATGCCGTGCCCGCTGCCGAGCGCCGGAGGAGGACGGCGGCATCGCCGCCGCCGATGACCGCGGGCGACGAATCGGCGCGTCCCGGGAAGGGGAAGACGTCGATGTCGGTGCCAAGGCTCGCACCCGCGCTACGGAGCAGGCCCCCGACGAAGTCGCCTTCGAAGACCATCGGCGCCGCACCGGGCCCGTGCCACACGCCGCTCACGGACCCCTCGAATGTCGTGCGGAGCGCGTCATCGATGCCGCCCGAGACCGTCTGCGGCGAGAGGAGCTCGCCGAGGGTCTCGAGCGCGGTGCGCACTGTTGGATCGGTCCAGGAGATGCGATGAGCCGTCAGCTGGTCGTAACGGCTCGGGCCGGCGGTTCGTATGTAGATGTTCTCGAACCAATCGGTCAAAGTCCATCCATCGGCCGCACCAACCGAGAAGGCCGCGATCCCGTTTCGGGCGAACTCCGTCGCGAGGGAGATCAAGCCAGGAAGATTCCGGGGCGGCACGACCCCAAATTGCTCGAATCGTGACACGTTGTACCAGACAAGCGACTTGTTGGCGGCCTTGTACCACACGCCGTAGAGCCGGCCGTGCACGGAGCCGAGCCGCTGCCACACACGCGCATAGTTGCGCCGAACTGTGTCGACCACCGACCTCTCGAGTGGTATCAGCTGATGTTCGAGCGCGAGCCGCCGCAGTAGCCCCGGCTGAGGAAGCATCACGACATCGGGAACTCGGCCCTGCGCCAGCCTTCGCTCCACCGCGGTCGCGATCGCGTGTCCCACCGAGGTGTACTCGACCTTCACGGCGGCGCTCTTCTCGAAGTCGTTCAGGACGGCGCGAAATCGCCGCTGTTCAAGACCCGACCAGACGCCCACCACTTCAAGACGCGGCGTCCCAACGGCTCGTCGCTCCCCGCCTACTACTGCTGCCGACGTGGCAACACAGAGCGCAACCACCGCAATGGCCGCTCCCAGCCTTCGCGCTATTCGTTGCCTGCGCGATATGTGATCGGCAACTTGACCATCTCTTTCGATCCTGCCACTGTCGCGCGCGGGTCCGAAGCGGTCGAGATCCAACGTAGGCACGGGGGCTCGACCCGGCGTCCGAAAGGAGGTCGGCCATGGCGGGCAAAGGCCCCTCGTCCTCGATGAGCACGCTCGAGTCCGAGTTCGCCGCGGCGCGGACCATCGACGCGACGAAGATCTACGGCGAAGGTGCCACCGAAGTCCGCGCGCTCGATGGAGTGACCGTCGACTTTGCCCGATCGAGCTTCACCGCGATCATGGGCCCCTCCGGATCAGGCAAGTCCACACTCCTGCACTGCGTAGCGGGCCTCGACACGCTCACGTCCGGCCAGGCGTTCATCGGCGACGCGGACCTGAGCACCCTGGTCGACACCGAGCTCACGGTGTTGCGACGAGAGCGGGTGGGGTTCGTGTTCCAAGCGTTCAACCTCATACCCACCTTGAACGCCTACGAGAACATTTGTCTCCCTCTCAAGCTCGGACGGCGTCACGGAGACGACGCCTGGATCCGCAAGGTGATCGACACCGTCGGCCTCGCCGACCGCCTGGAACATCTTCCCCATGAACTCTCCGGTGGGCAACAGCAACGCGTCGCGGTCGCACGAGCCCTCGCAACACAGCCCGAGATCATCTTCGCCGACGAACCGACGGGCAACGTTGACTCACACGCCGGCGCCGAGATCCTGACCTTCATGCGTCAAGCGGTGGACGAGTTCGGCCAGACGATCGTCATGGTCACCCACGATCCCGTCGCGGCCAGCTACGCGAGCCGACTGGTGTTCCTCGCCGACGGTCGCATCGTGGACGAGATGACGGGCCCGACGCCCGAGAGCGTTCTTGATCACCTGAAGCGTCTCGGGGACTAAGTCGGATGTTGAGCCTCACGCTCAAGGGTCTGCTAGCCCACAAGACGCGACTCGTCACCACCGCACTCGCCATCGTGCTCGCGACCTCGTTCCTCGCCGGCACGCTGGTGCTCACCGACACCATCGGCAAGACGTTCGATAATCTGTTCGCCGACGTATACCGCGGCACGGACGCTGTTGTGCGCGCCAAGGCCGTGTTCGCGGGCCCCCAGAACTCCGGTGATCAGCGGCCACGTGTCGACGCATCGCTCGTCGGCACCGTGCGGAGGGTCGAGGGGGTCAGGGTCGCCGAGGGTTCGGTGTTCGGCTACACGCGACTCGTCGGGAGGAACGGCGACGCGCTGGGCAATCCCGCCATGGGCGCGCCGACGCTCGGGTTCAGTTGGAGCCGATCACCCACGCTGAACCCGTTCCGGCTCGCGGAGGGCCGCGCGCCTACGGCAGCCGACGAGATCGTCATCGACAAGAAGAGCGCCCAAGACGGTGACCTGGCGGTCGGGGAACGCGCAACTGTCCTGACCCAGGGCCCACCGAGTCGGAAGAAGATCGTGGGCATCGCGCGGTTCGGTACCGCCGACAGTCCCGGCGGCGCGTCGTCGGTGCTCTTCACGATCCGCGAGGCGCAGCGGCTCATCGCCGAACCCGGCAAGCTCGATGCGATCTCGGTGGTCGCAGCCAATGGCGTGTCCCCAGCGGAGCTCGTGCACCGGATCCGACCGGTGCTTCCCCCCGGCACGGAAGTCGTTACCGGCGCGACGATCACGACCGAGTCGCAGAACAACATCCGCGATGCGCTGTCGTTTTTCGACACCTTCATGCTGGTCTTCGCGATCGTTGCACTCCTCGTCGGCGCCTTCATGATCTTCAACACGTTCTCCATCACCGTTGCGCAACGCACACGCGAGAGCGCACTCCTCCGGGCAGTGGGCGCCACGAGGCGAGCGGTGTTCTGGTCCGTGCTCCTGGAGGCCCTCGTCATCGGCGTCATTGCGTCGCTGCTCGGGTTGGCGCTCGGGATCGCGGTGGCGCTGCTCTTGAAGGCGTTGTTGACCAGCCTCGGGTTCGAGCTTCCCGCCGGCGGGCTGGTGGTGACCGGCGGGACCATCGCGATCACGCTCGTCACAGGGATCGTGATCACAGCCGTCGCCGCCGCATCGCCGGCCCGTAAGGCCGGCAAGGTGCCCCCCGTCGCCGCGATGCGCGACGTTACGGTCGGGAGCACCGGCTATGGGTCCAAGGAGCGCGTGATCGTCGGCATCGTCGTCATCGTCCTCGGCATCGGCCTCCTCTTCACGGGACTGTTCGCCAACGTTGGCAGCGCGATCCTGATCGTCGGCGCCGGCGCGCTGCTCGTCTTCTTCGGTGTCTCCGTGCTCGGCCGCACGGTCGCACTTCCGTTGAGCAGGTTCATCGGTTGGCCGTTACCCCGGCTGCGTGGCATGACAGGCGAGGTTGCACGCGAGAACGCGATGCGCAACCCGAAGCGCACCGCCGCGACCGCGTCGGCGCTGATGATCGGCGTGGGGTTGGTCACCTTCATCACCATCCTCGCTGCCTCTACCAAGACGTCCATCGACGCCGCGATAGACCGAGGCTTCACAGGCGACTTCATCATCACCGGTGGCGGCGGCATGATGGGTGGAGTCGACCGAACCCTCGCCCAGCGCGCCTCCGCAGTCGACGGCGTGCAGTCAGCCGCCGGGATTGGCCTCGGATCGGTGAAGGCCGGAGGTTCGGTCACATCGCTGATCGGCCTGGATCCCAAGACAGCTTCCGACGTCATCAACGTCAGGCCAGTGAGCGGATCCCCAAAGGATCTCAAGGCCGACGCGATCGGCGTTCAAGAGAACGAGGCGACGGACAAGAACCTCCACATCGGCGACACGATGCCCGTTGTCTTCAAGGACACGGGCAAGCAGCTGCTTCGCGTCGCGCTCATCTACGGCGAACAACACCCGGCCGGCCTCACGGGAATCAAGTACATCCTCGGCAAGGATGCCTACGACGCCAACTTCACGAACCGACTCGACAACACCGTGTTCGTCAAGCTCGCCCCGAACGCGAACAACCCCCGAGCCCATGAGGCACTGAAGCAGCTCGTCAAGGACTACCCGGGTGCGAAGCTTCTCACTGCGGCCGGGTACAAGAACGAACAAGCGAAGGCGGTCGACCAGGTCCTGGCGCTCGTATACGCTCTTCTCGCCCTTGCAATCTTCATCGCCCTCCTGGGCATCGGCAACACGCTCGCGCTCTCGATCCTCGAGCGAACCCGCGAGCTGGGACTGCTACGTGCCGTCGGAACGACGCGTCCTCAACTGCGGTCGATGATCCGATGGGAGTCTGTGATCATCGCAGTGCAAGGCGCGGCCATTGGTCTGGTCGTCGGTGTGTTCTTCGGATGGGCCCTCGTCAAGGCACTATCCGACCAGGGGGTCGACCACCTGAGCATCCCTGTCGTCAGCCTTGTTGTCGTCGTCATCATCGCGGGGCTCGCGGGTGTGGCCGCCGCGATCCTGCCCTCGAGGCGAGCAGCCAAGCTCGACGTCTTGCGCGCCATTGTCTCGGAGTAACTCCGGCTGGGTTCGTATCGGGCTTCGAAGGCGAGGCCGTGCCCGAGCTCGAAGGGTTCGTCCCGCGCGTACCTACGAAAGAACACCGTTCTTTCCGGTCACGATTCGTCCACGATCGTTGGGCACGTCGAGGGGGCACCCGCTCAGAAGTTCACACCAAGTGGAGAACGGTCCTTCGTCGAGCGTCCTCCCCATCGGCGCCAGGC
The DNA here is from genome assembly GCA_963819475.1 of uncultured Actinomycetes bacterium. Classification (GTDB taxonomy): domain Bacteria; phylum Actinomycetota; class Acidimicrobiia; order IMCC26256; family DASPTH01; genus DASUAS01. Next base: position 1,012,439 of record CAWFWE010000002.1, on the reverse strand, counting down.
CTGTGTTGTGCACAGAGTCATCGCTGGACACGCTGCGCGATCGGGAAGGTTGGATGCGGGCTGGGGCGGTCCCGCCTGCGTGTGCGAGCATCGGCCGCCATGGGTGAGGCTGAGCGGCTGCGTGTCGGGATCGACGTCGGCGGCACGTTCACCGACATCGTGGGGGTGGGCGCGTCGGGTGTGACGCGGGGGAAGGTGCCGTCGACCCCGCGGAACCCGGCCGAGGGCGTGGTGACCGCGTGTGGTCTGCTCGCGGCCGAGCTCGGGATCGCGCTCCCCGAGCTGCTCGCACGCGTGGACCGCTTCGGGCTTGGGACCACCGTGGTTACCAACGTGCTCGCGACCCGCACCGGCGTGCGCCTCGGCTTAGTCACCACGCAGGGCTTCGAGGACCTCGTGCCGCTGGCGCGGGGCAACCGGGTCAGCGAAGACGGCTGGCTCCTCCTGCCGCCGCCGCTTGTCGAACGCGTGCACATCGTGGGCGTGCCCGAGCGGGTGAACCGCGACGGCGTCGTGCTAGCTCCCGTCGACGAGGCCGCGGTCGCGGTCGCGGCTAAGCAGCTGGTCGACGTCGAGCAGGTCGACACGGTCGTCATCTCGTTGCTCTGGTCGTTCAAGAACCCGGCGAACGAGCGGGCGGTGCGCGCGGTTGTCGCGGCCGCGCACCCCGGAGTGACGGTGATCTTGGGCTCGGAGCTCGCACCGGTCATCCGCGAGTACGAGCGCACGCAGTTCGCGCTGCTGAACGCGTACGTGGGCAGCGCGTTGGACTGGCTCGATCCGCTGGCGGCGCGCCTGGGCGATGCCGGGCTCGCGGTCCCGATCGTGCTCACGCACTCGAGCGGCGGCGCGACCACCGTCGCGGGCGCGTGGGCGGTTCCGATCGGCCTCGCGCAGTCCGGACCCGCGGCGGGTGCGGCCGCGGCCACCGAGCTCGCGGCCGAGCTGGACGATCCCGACGTGGTCACCTGCGACCTCGGCGGCACGTCGCTCGATGTCGCGCTCGTCGCGGGGGGCGACGCGCTGCGCCGGACGCGCGGGTCGCTGCTCGGGCACTGGGCCGCGCTCTCGATGGTCGACGTCGACTCCGTCGGCTCCGGCGGGGGCTCGCTGGCGTGGGTGGACCCGGTGGGCGCGATCCGGGTCGGCCCGCGGTCGGCGGGCGCCGACCCGGGTCCCGCGTGCTACGGCCGAGGCGGGACGCAGGCCACGCTCACCGACGCGCTCCTCGTGCTCGGCTATATAGATCCTGAGCGGTTTCTCGGCGGTCGCATGGTGCTCCTTGTCGATGCCGCGCGCGTGGCGTGCGCCGTCGTCGGCGAGCCTGTGGGCCTCGAGCCGCTTGAGGCCGCGTGGGGGATCCGCGAGGTCGCGCTCGCGTCGATGGTGCGCGCGGTGCGCAACCGCATCGCGACGCGTGGGCTCGTGGCTTCGGAGGTGTCGCTAATGGCCTACGGCGGCTGCGGGGGTCTCTTCGCGTGCGACATCGCCCACGACATCGGCGCGCGGCGCTCGCTGCTGCCCGACCTCGCGTCGGTGTTCTCCGCGTACGGTGCCGCGACCGCGGCGCTGCACCGCGAACGCATGCAGTCGCTCGCCACCAAACTGCCCGTCGATCCGGCACTCGTGCAGTCGACCCTCGGCGCGCTGCGCGAGGAGGTATTCGCCGACCTCGCGGCCGACGGCGTGGCCGCGGCCGTCTGCCGCGTCCGGCTGGAGGCGGATCTGCGCTTCGACCGCCAGGGCTCGGAGCTGACGGTGCCGCTCACAGAGACGCCGGACGGGACGGTCGAGCTCGACGGCTTGGAGGCGCGCTTCAAGGACGAGTACGCGTGCCGCTTCGGCGAGGGCGCGATCGCGATGGGCGTTCCGGTTGAGCTGATGACGCTGCGCGCGATCTGCAGCGCGGCCGAGGAGCGCGTCACGCGGCGCGGGCCGTCGACGCCGGCTGCCGGCGGGGCCGACGCGCTGGCGGCGGTGCCCGCGCGCACCCGGCCGGTGCAGCTCGACCGCCACGCCGGCGCGGCCGACATCCCGGTGCACGACCGCGACGAACTCCATCCCGGGCTGGTGCTCGTCGGCCCCGCGCTCGTCGACAGCGTCGACACCACTGTTTGGGTGCAGCGGGGCTACGCGGCGCGGGTCGATGCGCGCGGCGCGCTCGTGCTCACTCCCGCCGACACGGAGGAAGGTGCCGCGTGACGACCGCAGTCGACCCGATTGTGCTCGAGGTGACGCGCAGCCGGCTCCAGTCAGTGGTTGATGAGGGCGCGGTCGCCATCGAGCGCACCGCGGTGAGCCCGATCGTCGCCGAGGGCAAGGACTACTCGTGCAACATCCTCGGTCCCGAGGGCGAGCTCCTCGCGGGGGGCGGGAAGGTCGAGTACAAGTGGGGCGGCGCCCGCAACCTGATCGTCCACACGCTTGCCCGCCACCGCGACACGCTCGCGCCGGGCGACGTGTTCGTCGCCAACGACCCGCACAGCGGCGGCGGCAACCACCCGCAGGACGTCGAGATCTGCCGGCCGGTGTTCGTCGGCGATCGCCTGGTCGGCTGGATCGCGGCGTCCGCCCACCTCATCGACGTCGGCGGGATGACGTTCGGCTCGTGGGCCCCCGACGCGACCGAGTGCTACCAGGAGGCGGTGCGCTTCCCGCCGGTGCGCCTCTTCGCGGCGGGCATCGAGTGCCGCGACACCTGGGACCTCATTCTCACCAACGTGCGCCTGCCGCGCCTGGTGGAGATGGACCTACGCGGGCTAGTCGCGGGCTGCCACGTGTCAGCGCAGAAGCTCTCCGCTGTGATCGAGACAGTCGGCGCCGACGAGTACGCGCGCACGGTCGACGCGATGTGCGACACCGCGGAGGCGGTGCTGCGCGAGCGCATCGCGCGCCTCGCCGACGGCACGTACTCGATGACGGGGTGGTCGGAGTGGGGCGACGAGCGCTACGAGCTGCCGTGCACGCTCACCGTCAACGGCGACGAGCTGCATTTCGACTTCTCAGGCGCCCCCGGCCAGGTGACGCACTTCGTAAACTCGAAGGCGTTCATCGTGCACGGCCAGGTCGTCGCCGACGCGCGCAACCTCCTGGCCCAGGACCTCCCGTTCTGCGAGGGTGTGTACCGGCCGATCGTCACGTACTGCCCGCCGGGGACCATCGTCGACTCCGCGCCCCCCGCGCCGATCGCGTCCGCGCACCTCGACGTCGCGATGAACTGCACCGCGGTCGCAACGCAGTGCGTGCAGCTCGCGCTCGCGGCTACGGCCGACGACTCGCTGCCGCGCCTCTACGCGGGTCCGTCGGGGCAGGCGGCGCTCGCCAACCACTCGTGGTCGTACCGCACGCCCGACGGCCACATCGACGGCTGGGTGCTCAGTGAGAGCTTCCAGCCCGGGTCGTCGGGTGGCGAGGGTCACGACGGCAGCGACCTGTTCGCCAACCTCGTCGGGACCCAGCACGTCCTCGACTTCGTCGACATCGAGATCATCGAGGCCTGGTACCCGATGCTGGTGCTGGAGAAGGCCGCCGCGCCCGGCGCGCACGGCGCGGGCCAGTTTCGCTCGGGCTCCGGGTGCCGCATGGCCTACCGGGTCGCGGGTGACGAGTGTCTCACCGGCGCGATGTTCGGCATGCGAGAGACGGTGCCGATCGCCGGCGTCGCCGGCGGGTTCCCCGGCGCGCCGACCGAGTTCGGAATCCGTGCGGCAGACGGCGAGCTCGCAATGCTCGCCGCGCACGCCGCGGGCGTGATGCTGGGACCCGGCCAGACGTTCGAGTTCCGGGCCGGCTCGGGCGGCGGGTGGGGCGACCCGCTCGACCGCGAGCCCGAGCTCGTACGCCTCGACGTGCGCGTCGGGCGACTCACGCACGCGGAAGCCGACGCGACGTACGGCGTCGTGCTCGAGACGGGCGCGGTAGTCGATCCCGCCGCGACCGCGGCGCGCCGCGTGGAGCTGCGAGCGGCGAGGCTCGCCGAGGCGTCACCCGCGATTGCACCAGTCGATCCGTCCGTCTTGATCGACGCCACCACCGACGACCAACCCCTCCACCATGGCGTCGTGCAGCGCGGGCGGGTGGCCGTCGCAGTCGAGAGCGGCGCGCTCCTCGCGGTCGCACCAGCGCACTGGACCGACGGCTGCCCCGTGCTCGAAATCGAGCGGCAATCGTCCGTCGGTACGCCGTGGTGCCAGCGCACCTACCTCGACCCGGTCTCAGGCCGCGCACTCCACACGGAGGCGGTCCCGCTCCGGGCGCCCCGCTCCTTCACCAGCGCCCCCCGCCACTGGACCAACGCTTGCGACACCACATTGTCGTGATGCGTCAAGCGAAGGGGTCGGTTTCCCTTCGCTGATCGCGCGCATCCTTTGAGATTCGCAAGATGCAGGGCTCGCGGACGGCTGTCGCGCTCTTCGAGCTCACCATCACCCGCGCCGAAGACGACGAGACGCGCCAGCGGGCGAGGGCTCTCGCCGAGAGGCTCGGGGGCGACCCTGACGCCATGTTCTTCGGTGCTGTGTCGAAGACTTCATCGGGACCTCCAAGCATCGACGCCGACGATGCGGACTGCGGACTCGAGTGCTCACCTTCTTGCCCTTGCACGCAGCGACGGCGCGAGCCTGCGCGGCAGCTTCGCCAGCGGCGATGGTTGAACCATCGGGGACAGAGATGGTCGGCGCTTTCTCGGCGCTCGCTACCCCAGGAGCTCCAACTACGAACGCCACGACGGCGAGACCGATGGCAACAGCACCTCTAACAGGGTGCTGAAAAAGCCTGTTTGAGTGCTCGCGATTCTGGTTGGGTTCGCTCATGCTGTGGTCACCGAGGTGGGAGGTGACCGTGCGAGGGACGCCGGATCCGCAGTTGGCGATGCTGACGACGTTGCAGCCAGGTGATCTGATCCCGGCTGATCATCCGATCCGGCGGATCCGGGTGGTGGTCGACGCGGTGCTCGACGAGCTCAGCGACGAGTTCGACGTGATGTACGCGTCGGGTGGCCGGCCGAGTGTGCCGCCGGAGCAGCTGCTCAAAGCCACGGTGTTGATGGCGATGTACTCGATCCGGTCGGAGCGAGCGTTCTGCGAACGACTCAACTACGACTTGTTGTTCAAGTGGTTCCTCGATCTCCCGATCGACGGCCGGTCGTTCGATGCGAGCACGTTCTCGAAGAACCGTCGACGGCTTCTCGATCATGAGATCGCGGATCGGTTCTTCGCTGCGGTGGTCGGCCAGGCGAAGCTGCGACGTTACGTGTCGAGTGATCACTTCTCCGTCGACGGGACATTGTTGGAGGCGTGGGCATCGCACAAGAGCTTCCAACCCAAAGACGGCCCGCAGTCACCGCCGCCGGCGGGACGGAACACCGAGGTCGACTTCCACGGGCAACGGCGCTCGAACGAGACGCACGCGTCGACCACAGATCCCGAAGCTCGCATGGCGCGCAAGAGCTTCGCGACCGCGGCGAAGCTGTCGTATTCGGGCCATCTGTTGATGGAGCATCGCAATGCGTTACTCGTGGACATCGAGTTGACCCAAGCGACCGGCTACGCCGAGCGCGACACCGCGCTCGAGATGCTGCGACGACTGCCACCTACGAAACGGCGACGCACTCTCGCTGGCGACAAGGCTTACGACACCCGAGCGTTCGTCGCCGATCTCCGCGAGATGAATGTCACTCCGCATCTGGCGCCGAACACGAAACGGAATCGTTCCACGATCGATCGACGAACCACCCGACATGAAGGCCATGGCGCGAGTCAACGGGTCCGGAAACGGATCGAGGAACCCTTCGGCTGGATCAAGACCATCGCCGGAGGACACAAGCTTCGTTACAAAGGCCGGGCCCGCAACCGAGCCTGGTTCCTCATAACCGGCGCCGTCTACAACATCATCCGAATCGCTGCACTGGACGCTGCTGCCGATCAGCGGAAACTCCCCAGAGCTGATCACTGAAATTCCCCACCCCTGAGTGGCTGGGTGGACCACGAGAGGGTCCACCGTTTGGGGTGGGGCTCCCTCGACGCTGGCGGTTCTGACGCCGTCCAGTTCGAAGGAGCCCCGCTCCCCATGCTCACACAGGGAGAAGATGTGGAAGCCCATGCGTTGAGGGAACGGGGCTGGTCGATCTCGGCCATCGCCCGCCATCTCGAGCGCGACCGCAAGACGGTCCGCTCGTATTTGAACGGTGACCGACGGCCCGGCGTTCGTGCCACCTTCGTCGCGGATCCGCTGGCCGAGTTCGAGGTCTACATCCGGGCGCGGTTCGTTGATGACCCGCATATGTGGGCGACGTCGTTGTTCGACGAGGTCGTCGCGCTCGGCTACGCCCGGTCTTATCCGAGTTTCGTGCGGCAGGTCCGTCAGCGGGGGCTGCGCCCGCATTGCGAGGCGTGCGCGGGGGTGAAGGGCCGCGACACGATCGAGATCGAGCACCCGGCGGGTGAGGAGATCCAGTGGGACTGGTTCGAGCGGCGTCGCGCACCGTGGGGTGGCACCGCGTTCGTGCTCCTCGGCACGTTGCCGCACTCGAGTCGCACCCGTGGTGTGCTCGCCGAGTCGCTCGATCAGGCGCACCTCATTGAGGCGATGGACGCGGTGATGCGCCGACTGGGCGGCACCGCTCGGGTTTGGCGCACGGATCGGCTCGCGACGGTGATCGTCCCCGGCTCCCGTGACGTGCAGCCGAGCTTCGCGCCGGTCGCGAAGCACTACGGCGCGATCGTGGAGCCGTGTCCACCGCGCCGGGGGAACCGCAAAGGCGCGGTCGAGTCCGCGGTGCGGTTCACGTGCGGACGATGGTGGCGGACCATGACCGCAACCACCCCTGAGGAAGCGCAGCTGTCACTCGACCGCTTCCTTGCCGGTCCCGGCGACGCCCGCGAGCGTCGCACTGCGGCGGGGGTGCGCACGACGGTCGGCGCGCTCGGCGACAGCGAGCCGCTACTCGCGCTGCCCGCCCTGGCGTTCCCCGCGACGATCGAGGTGACTCGTGTCGTCGCTGCGAACGCGACGGTTGCGTTCCGAGGCAACCGCTACTCGCTGCCGCCTGGGCTCACCGACATGAGCGTGTCGTTGCGGCACCGGTTGGGCTCGCCGACCGTCGAGATCCACTCGCCCGGCGGTGGGCTGCTCGCTGCGCACCGCCTCGCCCCGCCCGGCGCCGGGAGCATCGTGCGCAGCCGCGAGCATCACGCCGAGCTCGAGCGTGTCGTGCTGTCCGCGTTCAGCACCGAGCGGCCATGTGACCGCAAAGCGAACCGGCCGCCAGGGCCCGAAGCGCTGGCCGCCGCGGCCGCGCTGCTCGGCAGCGAAGGCCGCCCAGTCGTCGTTGACCTCGCCGACTACGCCGCCCTCGCCGAGGGGGCGTCGTGAGCGACAACTCGACGTATCAGAAGCTGCGTGGCCATCTCGCCTACCTCCGTCTCGCCGCCGCGGCCGAAGCGCTGCCCGGCGAGCTCGACCACGCCGCCAAAGCGAAACTCGGTCATACCGCGTTCTTGGAACGGCTCCTCGACGTCGAAGTCGCCGCGACCGAAGCACGGCGACACGCCGGCCTCGAACGGTTCGCGAACCTGCCCGCACCATGGCGACTCACCGACTTCGACTTCGACGCCCAACCCACCGTCGACCGCAAACTCGTCGACGAGCTCGCCACACTGCGCTTCCTCGAAGACGCCACCAACGTCCTGTTCATCGGCCCGCCCGGCGTCGGCAAAACCATGCTCGCCGTTGGTCTCGGCCGCGCGTCGGTCGACGCCGGCTACCGCACCTACTACACCACCGCCGCCGACCTCGCAGCACGATGCCACCGCGCGGCGCTCGAAGGCCGATGGGCGACCACCATGCGGTTCTTCGCCGGACCCAGGTTGTTGATCATCGACGAAGTCGGCTACCTGCCCCTCGCGTCCGAAGCCGCTGCCGCCCTGTTCCAAGTCATCACCCAGCGCTACATGAAGTCATCGACGGTGTTGACCACCAACCTCGGCATCGCCTCATGGGGCCAGATCTTCGACGACCCCACCGTCGCCGTCGCCATGCTCGACCGGCTCCTACATCGCTCCGTCGTGTTCAACATCGACGGCGACAGCTACCGCATGCGCGCACACCGCGCCCGCGCCGAGACCCTCCGAAAGGCGGCCACCACCAGACCGAACACGTAGCCTCAGCCACACCCCACCCAGCCGATCACCTGGGGAACTTCGATGATCGACACTGGGGACAATCCGCGATCGGCGGCAACGCCACACCAGCCTGACCATCGACCAGATCACGACACCGCGAACCACACGGACCGAGCAACGACCCGATCGGCATCACGCCAACCGAAACCCCCGGCCTCAAGAGCCGATTTTCAGCACCCTGCTAACCCGGACCTTTCAGTAAGGGTGTTTGAGCGCCGCGGGTGGGGGCGTAGCGTCGGGGGTGTCGTGGGCGGCGGCGTGATCGCGTGTGGTTGGGTGCTGGGCGGGGTGTTTTCGTGATGCTGGGGGTGTTCAGGACGTGTTCGGCCAAGCCGTGCCGACTCCGCGTGCGGGACGGGTCGGTCTACGCGCGGATAGGGAGCGAACGCGTTGACGCGAACGCGGCGATGAGCTGGTCGCGCCAGGGCCAGTTCGCCGCGACGCGTAGCCGGGCGCGTCGTCCGCTCCGGGTGATCACGCCAGCTGCGTGGAAAAGGCAGTAGCGAAGCCGTTTGGGCTCCGCGCGTGCGAGGTCGCCGTCGAGGCAGAGCAGTCGGGTCCAGGCGAGCAGGTCGTGCGCGACGAGCACGAGGGTGAGCCACGCGGTGTTGATCGCGAAGTCCGCCGAGGGCAGGTTGGCCAGGCCGGTGTCTTTGGCGTCGCAGATCTGTCGTTCGGCGCGACCGCGTCCGCGATGCAGCGCTTCGAGATACGCGATGTCTCGCTCGGGCAGGTCGGTGACGAAGACTTGGAAGCGATGCCCATCGACATCAGTGAAGGTGAGCTGCGCGCCCGGGTGAGGGTCTTCTCGGCGGGCGATCATCCGCATCCCCTCACCCCAGGCGGAGAGATCAACGAGCCCGGTGATCTCGACAACCGCCGCGCCGTCACGTTCCTGGTGGCCGTCCGCGCTCAACGCTGGCTGCCACACCGATTCGGGCATGCCGACCAGCACCTTCGCGATCTCGGCGGTGAGGCGATGCCCGATCGCGAACCGCACGTGGCGTGCGCGGCACGCGTCGACGAACCCGTGCGAAAGTCCCGCCGAGTCCGCCCGGGCGATCACCTCCACCGCGGCGGGATCGACCGGCAGCTGCACGAGCGCAGCGTCGAGCACCTCGACGTGATCAGTCGCGGTGCCCGACCCGGCGTTGCCGGGCCGCAGCTTCGCCGCCAACGCTTCACCAGTCGCGTCCAAGAACGCCAACAACGGATGGAACCCGAACCCGCGCTTGTACGTCGGTGCCGCACCTTCCTTCTCCGAATGGGCGGTGACCAACGTGGCGTCGATGTCGATCACATAGAACCCCGGATCCGCGCCCGCTGCCCACGCCTGGCGGCGGCCCGCCGCGCGTGCCACCGCGATTCGCGCCAACGCCGCATCATCGATCGCGTCCAGCGCACGCCACGCCGTCGCCAGCGACGCCACCTCACCAAAGAGACCCGGCTGGTCGCGCAGCACCGCGAGGTCCGAGATCGTCTCACCACCACCAGCGAGCATCACTGCCAGATCGACCAGCACCCGACCCCGATCATGGCCCCGACGCCGCCGCTTCGTCGGCTCCATCGCCACCGACAACCCCGCCGTCACACCGAGCTCGTCGGCAAGATCGCACAACAACCTCGAACCCACGTGCGCAACCACGTTCCTGCCATCACCGGTCACCAACAGCTGCGGCCGCGTCGAGTTACGCTGCATCTCGGAAGTGCCCTCCTGACTCGGGACCTGCTGTCTTCGCAAACCGCAGTATCCCTTGACAGGAGGGCGTTTTCGCGGACGCGACCCCCGATCAGAGGTTGTCCCGGTAGTCGTGGAACTTGAGGTGGCGGTCCCCCGCTTGATGCCTGCCTGCTGGTAGGTCTCGGGCGTACCGCCAAGCACATCCGACAAGAAGGGGACCGCCGTGAGGAAGAACTACCAGAGGAACGCGTCGCGTGCTGCGATGAGCGAGGTCGTGGTGCCGGACGCGGTGAGCGTCGCGATGAGCGAGCTGACCGGAGCGATGCGCGAAGGCCTGTTGGCTCTCGCGGTCGGCGCGGGCCTGCAGGTGATGCAGGTCCTGATGGGCGAGTCGGTCACCGGGCTGTGCGGCCCGAAAGGTGCACACGATCCGGACCGCAGAGCGGTGCGTCACGGCCGCGAGGCCGGCTCGGTGGTGTTGGGTGGCCGTCAGGTGCGGGTGCGTCGCCCGCGGGTTCGTACCGTGGACAAGACCGCCGAGGTGGCGGTGCCGGCCTATGAGCTGTTCTCGAGCACCGAGTTGCTCGGTGAGCTCGCGTTGGAGCGGATGATGGCCAAGCTTTCGACCCGCCGCTACGAGGCCGGTCTGGAACCGGTCGGTTCGGCGGTCGAGGCCTCCGCGTCGGGCACGTCGCGTTCGGCGGTGAGTCGCCGGTTCGTGGCGATGACCGAACGGGCTCTCGACGAGCTGATGCGCGCCGATCTGTCCGAGCTCGATCTGGTGGCGTTGATGATCGACGGGGTTCACTTCGCCGAGCATCTCTGCGTGGTGGCGCTCGGGATCACCATCGATGGCACCAAGATCCCTCTCGGGGTGGTGGAAGGTTCGACCGAGAACGCGACGGTCGTCAAGGCGCTCCTCACCGACCTCGCCGAACGCGGGCTCGACATGTCGCGTCCGATCCTGGTCGTGATCGACGGCGCCAAAGCGCTCGCCACCGCGGTGCGCGAGATCTTCGACCGGCCGGTCGTGCAGCGATGCCAGCTCCACAAGATCCGCAACGTTGAACGTCACTTGCCCAAGACGCTGGCGACGACGGTGACCAAGAAGATGCGCGCCGCGTACCGCGACCAGGACGCGTTGCACGCCGAAGCAACACTCGAGGCGCTCGCCCGTTCGCTCGACAAGGCACATCCCGGTGCGGCAGGTTCACTCCGGGAAGGACTCGGCGAGACGCTCACCGTCAACCGCCTCGGTGTGCCACCCACGTTGGCTCGGACGTTGCGGTCCTCGAACGCGATCGAGTCCATGATCGAGATCTGCCGCGATCACAGCGCGAACGTGAAACGGTGGCGTGACGGACAGATGGCGTTGCGTTGGTGCGCGGCCGGGATGACCGAAGCCGCGACGCAGTTCCGACGCGTGAACGGGCACCTCCACCTCGCCGCGCTACGCGTCGAACTCGACCGCAAGTTCGAGACCGTCACACCCGTGCGCGAGACTCAGGAGGCCGCCTGACCAACACCCGGGCCGTCACCCAAGTTCCACGGAACGCGGGACATCCTGCCCGATCACCAGCCCCCTACTGAAAGGTCCGGGCTAACTCTTAACTCTCACGAGCCCTCCCAAGCATGTCGGCAGCTATTCCAACGACCTACTGCTTGATGGAGTTCCCGAGTTGCTTGAGGGAGTTGCCGAGCTGTAACTGGGCGGCACCCATTACTTCGATCATCGGCGAACCGCAAAGACGACGGCCGCGACGAGCGTCAGCCGGCAGCAGTGAGCAACTCGAAGGGGTCTGAATATTCCTCCCTCCGGGTACAGGAACCCAAGTTGGACGCAAGCCGACAGGAGCCATCGCAGAGGAGGGCTCATGTTGCTGGGTCAGAAACGACGCGACACCACCGTCACGACGCGTCGGAACCGCCGAGCGAAGCGCCCCGCGAACGTCATCGCCGCGGTCGTCGGGGTCTGCGCTATTGCATTGGGCGTGTGGGCGTTGGTCAAGACCGGCATCAACACCGATCACATCTTCACGCCGACCAAGGACGTGCTCGGTTTGCCACACACCCCGACGCTGGCCCTCGGTGAGATCGCGTTCGGGGTCGTATTGCTCGTCGCGGCCGCGCTCGGGAGGTTCGGTACCTTCCTGATCGCGCTGGCGGGTGCGGCGTCGTTTGCGTTCGGGGTGATCGTGTTGAGCGACTCGTGGTCGGGCCGCGTGCACCGCTGGACCGCGGCCGATCACGACAGCGGCTGGGTGTTCATCGGGGTCGGTGCCCTGCTTGTCCTCGCCGCAGTCCTCCCGTCGCTCGTCTCGACGCGCAGAGTGCAGCGGCCTCACGAACCACCCGCGATGGAACGCGAGCCGGTCCCGGCCGAACGCGACCCTGCGACCGTCTCCGATGTGACTGACGAGAGCGCGCAGCCCGCGCGTACGGGCGCGATCCCGCCGACGGAGACGACTACCGACGTCCGGGACGCCGACAACATCAACACGCACGCGACCGGGTAGTCGAGACCCTCTGCGCATGAGACGGGGGCCGGCGTGGCAGCAGCGATCGACGTGGTAGGGGCCGCCTTCGCGGGATTCGAGATGGGCGACCTACAGCGCGGCGGCGGTGGCTGCAGCGATGTCGCTCAGCGAAAGCAGGACTTTTTCGTGTCCTTTCTGCGACTTCGGATCTCAGCGGTAGCAGACTGCGAGTAGCCGTCGAACCGCATCCCGAGCGACAGCACCGACATCGGGTTGCTCTGCGACATCCATTGACACCCTGCATCTCGATCGCAGCTACGACTCGGGTGCGGTGTGCAGCCGGCTGCGTGCAGCGGGCATCGACCAGTTCGAAATCCAACGGCGCGGCACCAAGATCCTCGGCGTCAAGAAGCATTCCACCATCCCCAGTCCTCGCTCGGATCGAAGGCGTTGACGAGAAATCGGCGTGCCCTGGCTGGCCTAAGCGCGAGCAGATTAAGGAGCTCGCAACACTCGAAGCCCAACTCGAGCAGCTGGACAACGACTTCTACGTCGAAGGGCTCATCGACCGCAAACGCTGGCTCACCGTCAAAGTGAGGGTCCCCCTCCTGACCGGTCACCTCGATTAGGAGGTAACCATGTCAGTGATGGAGGAGCAGAGGCCGCGGTCTCGGCGTTCGTTCACCGACGAGTTCAAGCGTGATGCCGTGGCGTTGGTGATCGACGAGGACCGCACGGTCGTCGACGTGGCTCGCAGTCTCGGTGTCGGTGAGGGCACGTTGGGGAACTGGGTGCGCCAAGCGCGGATCGATCGGGGTGAACGAGCCGGACTCACGACGTCGGAGCGGGCGGAGTTGGCCGAGCTGCGCAGGGAGAACGCTCGGTTGCGGATGGAACGAGATCTGCTCAAACGAGCGACGGCCTTCTGGGTGAAGGAGTCGGGACAGTGACCCGCTATCGGTGGGTCGCGGCCCGGAAGGCCGAGGGGTTCCCGATCACGATGGCATGCAAGATCGCCGACGTGTCTCGTCAGGCGTTCCACGACTGGCGGGCCCGAATTGCGGCGGGACCGACCGCACGGGAGCTCGCCGAGGCCGAGTTGGTCGGGTTGATGCGTGCGATCCACGCCGAGTCCGACGCCACCTATGGCGAGCCGCGCATGACCGAAGAACTCGCCCTGCGGGGACGACCGGTGAACCACAACGGGTCCGGCGCCTGATGCGCGTGCATGGCATCGTCGGGGTGTTCAAGCCGGCGAAGGTGCGGACCACGATCCCCGTGGAGGAGTGCCCGCCGTTGCCGGATCTCGTGGGTCGACGGTTCGCACCGGCCGCGCCGGATGTCGTGTGGTGCGGCGACATCACCTACGTGAAGACCGGTGAAGGATGGTTGTACGTCGCGTCGGTCCTCGATCTCGGTTCGCGTCGCCTGCTCGGCTACTCGATGGCCGACCACATGCGCACCGAGCTCGTCGCGGACGCGCTCGACATGGCCGCCGCCGCTCGTGGCGGCCACACCGCCGGGATCATCTTCCACGGCGACCGTGGCAGCCAATACATGTCGGGTGACTACCGCCAGCTGATCGGCGATCTCGACATGGTCCAGTCGGTCGGACGCACCGGCGTGTGCTGGGACAACGCGGTCGCCGAATCGTTCTGGTCATCGCTGAAACGTGAAGTCGTGCACCGCTACCGGTTCGCGACTCGCGCGGAGGCACGTCGTGAGATCTTCGCGTGGATCAACCGTTACAACCACCGGCGGCTGCACTCGAGCCTCGGCTACCTGCCACCCGTCGCGTGGGAACAGCTGTACCGTCACACCCAGGCCGACCTGGCCGCGTAACCAACGTGACCGGTCAACGGGGGGAGGCCCAAAGGACGCCTCGAAGCACGCCGCGACGGGCTCCTCGCCACCATCACCGCGCACAGCCGTAGCAGTGCACTCGACGGCTACACCACCCCCGGGGCGCTTCGCACTGCGTGGCCCGACCTCACCATCGACCAGCAGCGAACCATCCTCGCCACCCTCATCGACCACGTCACCATCAACCCCGCGACCCGCGCCGGGCGACGCTTCGACACCGGACGCGTCGACGTCACCTGGCTCGTCTAGCCACAAGGACGCCGCCCAGATCGCCTAATACACGGGTGATCTTTCGGACATCCGCGACACGGTCTGGGTGGGCTGGGAGCCTGCGCGGATGACGTTCATGCCGTGTCTGATCCGTTCGTTCACGACTGCTGGTGAGGCGCGTTTCGAGCTGGGTGATCCGCTGCTGGATGGCTATCTCGAGTTCGTTGCGGGCCGAGTTCGACCGAACACGTTGCGGGCGATCGCGTTCGATTTGAAGACGTTCTTCAGGGTCGTTGCCAAGGATCCGGTGAACATCGAGCCGTCGGACGTGTTCGAGTTCTTGGCGCATCAGCGTGGTGATCGCACCGTGGTCCGCATGAGCGATCGCGAGTCGGGCTTGTCGGCGCGCACGATCGCTCGCCGCTTGTCGTCGGTCGCCGGCTTGTATGCGTATCTGATCGCGCGTGGTGACACACCGGTGATGGTGAACCCGGTACCGCGTGGATTGTCGACACGGCGGCGTGGCGGCCGGGCGCGCACCGTTCCGTTGGTGCGGGTGCCGCGCACGCTTCCGAAGATCTTGACGCCGAACGAGGTGAGCGCATTGCTGTCGGTGCTGCGCACGCAACGGGACCGGGCGATGATCCTCGCGATGGTGTTGGGTGGGCTGCGTCGCTGCGAAGTCCTGGGCTTGCGCCTCGGTGACGTGCGTGTCGCGGATCGGTCGGTGTTCATCGCCGAGGGCAAGGGCGGCCACCAACGGATCGTGCCGGTCGCGAACCCGTTCTTCGTCGCGCTTGGTGACTACCTGCGCGACGAACGACCGCCGACGTCGACCGATCGCGTGTTCGTCGCGTTGAAGGGGCCGCGGCGCGGCCAGCCGCTGTCGGCTGACGGCGTGGACGAGATCCTCAGCGGCGCCCGCCGGCGCGCCGGGCTCGAGCGGGGCACGTGTCACCAGCTACGCCATACCTGCCTGACCCGCCTGCGCGAAGCCGGGATGGCGCTCGAAGCGGTCCAAGCCCAGGCGGGGCATCGGTCGATCGAGTCGACCCGGGTGTATCTGCATCTCACCAACGACTGGCTCGCCCGCGAGTACCGACAGGCCGCGGATCTGATCGAAGCGAGCCACACGGCCGAGCTCATCACGATGCAAGAGGTCGTGCGATGAACGCTGCCGCCGCCCTCGAAGCGTGGTCGCCGCCGCCGGTGTCGCATCGTCAATGGGCTGAACTCTCGGCACGGTCACCGCAGCTGGCCGCCACGACCCGCCGCTATCTGATCCAGCTCACGACGTTCCTGGCACCCCGCAGCGTCGACGTGGCTGACAACACATTGCGCCAATTCGTCGGCTGGCTCGTTGAGAACACCGACGTCGTCGTCGTTGCCGATATCACACGAACCAACGTCGAGGACTACAAGGTGTGGCTCGCAGCCCAGCCTGGCGCCAAGGACCCGGTGCTGTCGAAGAACACCCAACGTCAGCGGCTGCGCATGATCCGCATCTTCTTCGAGCGGCTCATCGAATGGGACTGGCCCGACGCGCCGACCCGGAACCCGATCCTCCACGGTGACATCCCACCCCGACCCGAACCGTTGCCGAAGTTCCTCGACGACCACGCCGCCGCCCGGCTCATGGCCGCCGCGCGTGCGCATCGGCTCCCGCGCTATCGGCTCGTGGTCGAGATGCTCGCCCGCACCGGCCTACGCGCCAGTGAGCTCTGCGAACTCGCCGCCGATGCCGTGACCCAGATCGGTGACGCGCACTGGCTCCGCGTCCCGGTCGGCAAGCTCCGCAACGACCGCTACATCCCCCTGCACCCCGACCTCGTCGAGCTCCTCGCCGAATGGACCGCGACAAACACCGACCACATCCGTCGCCAACGACGGCTCATCGCCGATGAACACGCGCCGATCGACCGTCGCACCGTGCATCGCATCGTCGCCACCGTCGCCAAACAGGCCGGAATCGGTCACGCCCATCCCCACCAACTCCGCCACACCCTCGCCACCCAGGCGATCAACCGTGGGATGCGCCTCGAAGCGATCGCCGCGCTGCTCGGCCACCGCTCTATGGAAATGACCCTCACCTACGCCCGCATCGCGGACCGAGTCGTCGCCGACGAATACGAAGCCGTCACCACGCAGATCGACGCGCTCTACAACACCGCCGCGACACCCGGCGCGTTACCCGCCGAAATCGAAACCGCCGCCATGACCCGTCTCCGACGCGAAGCGCACGCCCGCATGCTCGGCAACGGACTCTGCACCCGACCCGTCGAACTCGAATGCCGCATGGAATCCGCCTGCGAGACCTGCGCCTACTTCCACACCGGCCCCGAGTTTGTTCCCGTCCTCCTCCGCCAACGCGACCACGCCCACGACCACCACCAACCCGACCGAGCCGCGCTGTTCGACGGCCTCCTCGCCCGAGTCGCCGGAGACGGTCCTTGACACCGATCACCCGTATAACGCCGGTTCTGGGCGTCAATTCCTGCCGGGTTCAGCCGTTGTTCTGTGCTGCTGGCCTTTCAGGTGGCGCGGTCCGGTTTGTCTGATTGACTTGCCGCTCGGGTCGGTCACGACGCGAATCACCTTCGGAGCAGCTCGACCAGCACCATTGCCTCGCTGATGTCGGCGTGTTTCGTGGCCGTCAGCAGCGTCAGGTTCCGCTGCTTGGCGAGGTTGCGCAGGTGCTGAAGCGCCTCGGCGCGCTCGGGCTCTTCGAGTTCGGCCCGGTAGCGGCGGCCGAACTCGTCGAAGCGCTTCGGATCGTGGCCGTACCACTTGCGCAGCGTCGTCGACGGCGCGACCGCTTTGCACCAGTCGTCGAGGTCGGCCTTCTCCTTGCTCAGTCCCCGGGGCCAGATCCGGTCGACCAGCACTCGGTGCCCATCTCCCCGCACCCACGCGTCGTACGCCCGGCGCACTCTCACCTCATGCTGCTTCGTCATGGTCTCCTCAGCGGAGCAGGGTCCACACGCGCTTGGTACAGAGTGTGCGTGCAGCGTGCGGCTACGCCGCTCGCGACAATCCATAAGGCAATGGCTGAGGAAGTCGACCTCGTCGGGCGCAGTCGAGCCCGGACGCACTTCGGGACCGAAGCGATCTGAGCATTCCCCATGACCACACCCCGTCGCCACGCCCGATCGGGTCGAAAGTCGACGAAGTGCTCGATCGAACCGAAGCCTCATGCATGCGCCACATACAAGTCGGCGGTTCACGTGGATAGTGCAGTGTGGTCGGGATCAGTCGGTGTCGAACCCGACAGCGCAGCCCATGCCTCCTCTTCGCTGGCGAACTCGGCGGCGATCACCTCGCCGTCGTAGGCGATGCGCCCATGAATCGCCCACGTTTCCGCGTCGATCTCGATGACGTCGTGGTCGAGTTCGACATGCTCGTCGGCGCGTTCGGCAGGGATCGCCGACTCGTTGTCGTGCTGATTCCCATCTCCGTCTGCTGCGGTCATCGACGTCCTCCTTCGTCGCCGTTTGGCTCGTCATGACGACCCGCACGTGGCGGGCCTCGGCGGCGTCGGCGGCGCGGAATCGTGACAGGAAGGCGGCATCAGTGGAGCGGATCGCCAACGCTGTTCGGCCGTGAAGCCATCGTACTGGTCAAGGAAGAAATGCCCATCTCGCGCACGGGCCGCGCACAGAACGCTCACACTCACGCCGGAGGGGAGCCCCGAACGGCACATCACACGCACACGCTCGATCGTCGATTCTGGCGCAGGCTGCGTCTTCGAGGGCGCAGTCGTTCTGTGTGGTTCGCGCGGCTGCAGGACGTCTAACGCATGACGAGGTAGATGACGATGCCGGCGAGGACGATGGCGAACGCAACGAGCCTCGCGTGTGAACGCGACCAGTGGCGCGCGACGACGTACTTCAGTGAATGCACAGATCCTCCGAGGCCGGCACAGGCTGACAGTTCAAAATTGAAATTGAGTGGTGAGCCTTAATCGATTCGAGGGGTCAGTCGATGATTCCGAGCGCGCGGGCTCGGGTGACGGCTTCGGTGCGGCTGTGTACGCCGAGCTTCTTGTAGAGGCGCTCGGCTCGTTCCTTCGCCGCGGCGCGGGAGATCCCCAGCTTGTCGGCGATGACCGCGAAGCTCAACTGGGTGGGCAAGTAGCGCAGGACTCGTGCTTGAGCCATCGTGATCGACGCGGCCTTGATCGTGGCCGCGGCGTCCGCGACAGCCTCCGTCGCGGTCTTGTTGGCTGTCGCGACGATGATCCCAGCGGCGGTCAGGGCCTCGACGGCCTCGACGGCGGCTGCTTCCTCCACGATGCCTGCGGCGATCAGTGCTCGGGTGGCGTCTGCCGCGGCGGCAGTGCGGATCGCTTCGGAGGTCGAAATTGCCTCGGCCGCTTGGGTTTCTGCGGCCATTGCCAGGAGCATCGTGTCGGCTTCGTCGGCCTGCACGGCCGCGATCACCCGAGCTACCTCCTCCATCGCCGCGACCTCGGCCCCGACCAGCAACCCGGCCTCGGGCGTGAGGAAACCCTCGCCCACCAACGCGCCCCCGCTGTCGGCGATCGCGTCGAAGAGCGGCTGCGCCCAGCCGTGCTCGACGAGCAAGAAGGCGAGCGCCGTCCCGGGCGCCAGGGACCCTGCCAATGCCCATGCGTCAGCCGGATCGAATCCTGACGAGCCCTTGTCGACGAGGCCGGCACCGTCAAGAGGGACGATGCTCGCCAGGAGTGCGCCGAAGTCGTCGTCATTACCCACGACGAGCCGCTCGACCACGCCGTCCTCGCTTTTCGCGACGAACAGGACGTCGAGCAGCCGCAGCACTCCTCGGCCCTGGAGGCGATCGATTTCAGCGAGAACCCGACCCTCGAAGTCGGCACCCGGACCGAAGCTCACCGCAATCACCTGCAAGGGACCCGGCATCTGTACAACCTCCCAATCGCGCTCACGGTACGCACCCTCAGGCGCGCACAGGCCTCTAGCAGGGTGCTGAAAATCGGCTCTTGAGGCCGGGGGTTTCGGTTGGCGTGATGCCGATCGGGTCGTTGCTCGGTCCGTGTGGTTCGCGGTGTCGTGATCTGGTCGATGGTCAGGCTGGTGTGGCGTCCAGTGCAGCGATTCGGATGATGTTGTAGACGGCGCCGGTTATGAGGAACCAGGCTCGGTTGCGGGCCCGGCCTTTGTAACGAAGCTTGTGTCCTCCGGCGATGGTCTTGATCCAGCCGAAGGGTTCCTCGATCCGTTTCCGGACCCGTTGACTCGCGCCATGGCCTTCATGTCGGGTGGTTCGTCGATCGATCGTGGAACGATTCCGTTTCGTGTTCGGCGCCAGATGCGGAGTGACATTCATCTCGCGGAGATCGGCGACGAACGCTCGGGTGTCGTAAGCCTTGTCGCCAGCGAGAGTGCGTCGCCGTTTCGTAGGTGGCAGTCGTCGCAGCATCTCGAGCGCGGTGTCGCGCTCGGCGTAGCCGGTCGCTTGGGTCAACTCGATGTCCACGAGTAACGCATTGCGATGCTCCATCAACAGATGGCCCGAATACGACAGCTT
The DNA here is from genome assembly GCA_963819475.1 of uncultured Actinomycetes bacterium. GTDB lineage: Bacteria > Actinomycetota > Acidimicrobiia > IMCC26256 > DASPTH01 > DASUAS01. The sequence goes on along the minus strand of CAWFWE010000002.1, from coordinate 992,502 downwards.
CGCCGCGGTCGCGAAGCTCTTGCGCGCCATGCGAGCTTCGGGATCTGTGGTCGACGCGTGCGTCTCGTTCGAGCGCCGTTGCCCGTGGAAGTCGACCTCGGTGTTCCGTCCCGCCGGCGGCGGTGACTGCGGGCCGTCTTTGGGTTGGAAGCTCTTGTGCGATGCCCACGCCTCCAACAATGTCCCGTCGACGGAGAAGTGATCACTCGACACGTAACGTCGCAGCTTCGCCTGGCCGACCACCGCAGCGAAGAACCGATCCGCGATCTCATGATCGAGAAGCCGTCGACGGTTCTTCGAGAACGTGCTCGCATCGAACGACCGGCCGTCGATCGGGAGATCGAGGAACCACTTGAACAACAAGTCGTAGTTGAGTCGTTCGCAGAACGCTCGCTCCGACCGGATCGAGTACATCGCCATCAACACCGTGGCTTTGAGCAGCTGCTCCGGCGGCACACTCGGCCGGCCACCCGACGCGTACATCACGTCGAACTCGTCGCTGAGCTCGTCGAGCACCGCGTCGACCACCACCCGGATCCGCCGGATCGGATGATCAGCCGGGATCAGATCACCTGGCTGCAACGTCGTCAGCATCGCCAACTGCGGATCCGGCGTCCCTCGCACGGTCACCTCCCACCTCGGTGACCACAGCATGAGCGAACCCAACCAGAATCGCGAGCACTCAAACAGGCTTTTTCAGCACCCTGCTAGTCGTTGTCTGAGCCTTGAACCTTGTCCTTGATGTCGTCGACAACGGCTTTGGCTTTCTCGCCGAGATTGTCGATAACGTCTTTCGCCTTGCCGCTCGCGGGTCCGCCTGACCTTCGCGTTTCCAAGTCGTCGTTGTCGGTGAGATCCCCGACTTCTTCCTTCGTTCGGCCTTTGAGATCGTCAGATTGTGAGCCCACGTTCTCTCCTAGTGTCCTGGAAGCCTGAAGCGTCGTGAAAGTGTGGTGGTCACGTGTTGGTTCCGTCGTTGATGGCGGTGCAGTAGTCGGCGAGGCGTTCGAGGATCTGCTCGGCGGTCTTGTGCCATACGAATGGGGTCGGGTTCTCGTTCCAGGTGTCGGTCCATGCGGTGATGTCGGCGGCGAGTTCTTTCACGGTGCGGTGCGCGGCGCGTTGGAGCTTCTTGGTGGTGAGTGCGGAGAACCATCGTTCGACGAGGTTCATCCACGACCCGTAGGTCGGGGTGAAGTGCAGGTGGAATCGGCGGTGGCGCAGCAGCCAACGATGCACGGTCGGGGTCTTGTGCGCGGAGAGGTTGTCGAGGATCACGTGCACGGCAAGGTCGTCGGGGACGTTGCGGTTGACCTTGTTCAAGAAGGCGACGAAGTCGGTGCTGGTGTGGCGGGGTCGGATGTCGGTGATGACCTTGCCGGTCGCGATCTCGAGCGCGGCGAAGAGGTCACAGGTGCCGTTGCGTTCGTAGTCGTGGGTGGCGCGCGCCGGGGTGGTGGGCAGCATCGGCAGCGTGGGCGCGGTCCGATTCAGTGCTTGGATCTGAGGTTTCTCATCGACGGCGAATACGGCGGCGGCGACCGGTGGGTTCAGGTACAACGCGACGATGTCGCGGATCTTCTCGACCAGCTGCGGGTCAGGAGACACCTTGAAGGAGTCTTCGCGCCACGGTTTGAGCCCGAACGCCTGCCAGATCTCCCGCACCGTCGTGTGACTGATGCCGTGCTTTTCGGCCAGACCCCGCGTCGACCAGTGCGTCGCGTTCGGCGGCGTGGTCTCGAGCGTCTCGACCACGATCGCTTCGATCACATCGTCGCCGATCGTGCGAGCCGCTCCCGGACGCGGCGCGTCGACGAGCCCATCGAGACGATCCACCGCGAATCGGTTGCGCCACTTGCCCACCGTCGCCGGGTTACAACCCAGCGCCGCGGCGATCTGCGCGTGCGTACGGTCCCCGGCCGCGCACGCCAGCACAATCTTGGAACGCAACGCCAACGCCTGCGACGAACTGTGCCGGCGAGCCCACCGCTGCAACGCCGCACGCTCACCCGCGTGCAGGGTGATCTCGACAGTCGGTCGTCCGGATCGTGCCATGGTGTCCCTCCGATGTTGGTCGACAACACCGGACGAACGCGCCTCCCCACGAAAAATTCCCGATCAGCCAAACTTTCTTGGCGAATCAACCTTCCAGGACACTAGCTGCGACGGATGAAGTAGATGATCAACACGATGATCAGGATCACGACGAGAGTGCCGACGCCGATGTACAGCGACTACCCGTCCTCTCCGTTGGTCGACGGGCTGGCACTTCGTCCGCGCCGATGGTCCGATGCTGACCGATTTGAGACCGCTCCCGCCATTGTGTCCGGCGAGTGGATCACATCGCTAGGGCCCAACGGCCCCACCGGAGCAGTTCGACGAGATCGACTCCAAGCTGGTCACCAGTTCCCCGACACGGCCACCGTGCTCTGCCTCAGCACGGCCACCAGGGTTGGGACGGTCCGCTCCCCGTCAACGGGCGGGAAGTGACACACTCGCTACATGATGAAGCCCGACCCGCAAACGCGCCTGAACCCGCGTCTGGTCCTCGGCGTCGTGCTCGGCATACTCGTCTTCGTCTTCGTCGTCGAGAACACGAGGGAAACGAAGATCCGGTTCTTCGTCCCCCAGGTGACGGCACCGCTTTGGATCGGCCTGATGGTGGCGGCCCTGCTCGGTGCAGTGGCGGGCGGGCTCATCGCCCGACACATGGCTGCACCCGAGCTCCGCAGACTCCGAGACCAACAGGACCGCAATGAGCACCCACCAACGGGGGGCTCGCCGAGTTCGCCATAGATCGAACTGGAAGGGAAAGACGTTCTGCGACTTCGGGATTGACACGCAGGCTGCCGAGCACAGAACGTGCGCCCCGAACATTACGCCGGAACGCGGTCGCGGGGAGCGCCTATCGGCACATCTCGTTCATGCCGATCGACGGTGATTCAGCGTGAGGCGCCGGCTACGAACGTCGCGACGATGTAGGTGGCGTGACGGTCGAGGGATTGGCGTCCCCGGTCGTAACGCATGGTCGTTCTCGGGTCGGCGTGACTGGCGGCTTCTTGCACATCGCGCAGCGGCACACCGGCGTTGAGCGCGGCGGTGATGAACGCATGGCGCAGCGTGTGGGGACTGACGTTCTTCGTGATCCCGGCAGCCCGAGCGACTCGCCGCACAACCCGCCCAGCAGCGTGACGGTCGAGTCGTCGCCCCGACGCAGCGCAGAACATCGGCCCATCGAGGCGATCACCGATCGCGAGATCAATCGTTCGGGCAACCCGTGGCGCGAGGGGCATGGTGACGACCTTGCCACCCTTGCGCGTCACGGTCAGGGTGCGATGGCCGCGCTCAAGACCTAACGCGTTGATGTCCGCGCCGATCGCTTCGGAGACCCGAAGCCCATTGAGTGCCAGCAACGACACCAATGGGTGATCCCGCGCCGATGACAGGCCAGCCGCGACGAGGAGGGCGCCGAGTTCGTTGCGATCCAACCCCGTCGCATGTGACTCGTAATCCAGTCGGGGTCGGCGAACGTGAGCGGCGGGGGAATGCTCGATCAGGCCTTCCTCAGTGGCATAGCGGTAGAAGGCGGTCACCGTGCACAGGCGCCGTGCGACCGTGGACCGCGCACGACCCTTGGCCTCGAGCTCGCGGGCGAAGCACTCGATGTCCATACGGCGAGCGTCGAAGATCCCGAGATCATGCTCGAGACACCAGCTCGCGTACTGGCGTAAATCCAGGGCATTGGGCTTCCCCCGAAACCGTGGAGGGGTTCTGATTGGTGACGAGTCTGTCAGGCGGCTCGCTTCTGTTCGGCCTTGTTCGCGGCTCGCTCGTCGAGTAGCTGTTCGTAGGCGACCGGCGGCATCATCTCGCAGCTGCTGTGCCGGCGACGGTGGTTGTACGCGTCGATGAACCGTGCGACTGCGCGGCGGGCGTTGGCCTTGGTGGCGAAGCGGTGGCGTGAGAGCAGCTCGTGCTCGAGGGTCGAGTTGAAGCTCTCCGCGGCCGCGTTGTCGAGTGCCGAGCCGACTCGGCCCATCGATTGGGTGACTCCCAGCGCGACGCACGCCTGGGCGAAGACATCGCCGGTGTATTCACCGCCCTTGTCGGAGTGGAAGATCACGCCGTTGACGTCACCGCCGCGCACCGCGGCAGCCATGCACAGCGCCGCCTTCGCCAGTGCCGCGTCGTGATGTTCGCCCATCGCGAAGCCTGGCAGCCGGCGCGAGGCGAGATCCTCGACCGTGGACAGGTAGAGCTTGCCGTCGTCGCATGGGATCTCGGTCAGGTCCCCACACCAACGCTGGTTGATCTCGGCCGCGGTGAAGTCCCGCTTCACGAGGTCCGGGATCGGCGCCGCGGCCTGGTCGGGACGGGTCAACGAACGCCGCTTGCGTTTCGGGGACCGGCCCGCAAGGCCCTGGCGGACCATCGAGGCAGCCACCGTCTTCTTCGACACCCGCCAGCCCGCCTCGACGAGGTCCTCCCACACCCGCGGCGACCCGTACGTGCCCGGCGTCCCACCCGAGTCAGCAAACGACGCGCGCACCGCCGCGTCGAGCTCGGCACGTCGACGCTGACGGGCAGTGGGTTCGCGGTCGTGCCACTTGTAGAACCACGACTCCGAGAGGCCCAACCACCGGCAGCACCTCGCGTGGGACACCCCATGGTCGGTCCTCTGGGAGGCGATGAACGACGCCACGCTCATCGCGTCGCCTCCTTGACCCACAGGACCACGGATCGCTTGAGGACATCACGCTCCATCCGCAGCTCGGCGTTCTCCCGCTCGAGCTGGGGCCAGCCGCGCTCGCTCGTCGACCGAGAGGCCTTCCTTCTCGCCTCGCTCGACGCGGTCCTTGTTCACCCAATTACCAAGGGTGCCTTCGTGGATCCCGAGATCCCGCGCCACCTGAGCGATCGGCTTGCCGGTCTCCCGAACGATCCGCACCGCACCCTCACGAAACTCCGGGTCGTACTTCCTGCGCTTCTCTGCCATGGGAACTCCTCATAGTGGAGTCCTCCACACTTCGGGGGGATACCCGCATAGGCGTCGCGGGTCAGGCCTCGGTGACCGGCTAGGGAGCCGGCGAGTGCGATTGTTTCGCGATCGTTGAACAACAGATCGATGCGAACGAGCGTCCCAGATGTTGTCGTCGTCGTCATCACGACCTCCTGAACACAGCAAGAGGCCACGCAGGCGGAGCCAACACGACCCCAGCCACAGTTGATGAAAGCCCGACGCTACGCCCCAACACTCGAGCAAAGCAGTCCATCGAACCAACCGGCGAACGTTCGGTGTGCCCTTATGGGCGCGAACCGGGTGCGCGAGGCAGAACGACACATCCGCGTGCCTGCGACCGGCCGCGCGTGCGGGCCGCGAATCTGTACGGCGCTGCTCGAGGCAGAACGAGCGCAGAGCGACGCTCCTATGTGTTGTCAAGGGGTCAACGCCGAGGTGTTGGCAGTCCAGTGATGGGCCACTCGTGAGGGCACGCTCTTATTAGGCCAAGCGGTTCGGCGTGGGTGACGGTGACGGGACGGCAGGTCGATCGAAGGACAACCCCGAAGGGTGTCAGGGCAATCTTGGGTCAGTCCCGTCACCGCGACCCGATCTGGTTCGTCGGGTCAGCGCGGGAGCTGTTGGTAGATCTCGCGAGCGACGTAGCGCTTGAGGGAGCGGATGATCTCGGGTTTGGTGTGACCTTCGGCGAGGCGGCGTTGCATGTAGGCGACGGTGCGTGGTTCGCCTTGGCCCAATCGGGTGAGCACGATCCGCCAGAGCGCATGGTTCGCTTGGCGGTTCCCGCCGGGGTTGAGGCGGCGCCGTTGGTTGGTCTTGCCGGAGCCGGCGGGGATGGGTGCGACACCGCAGAGGTGCGCCCAGGCTGCTTCGTTGCGGATCCGTGCCGCGTTGTCACCGGCCGTGACCAACAAGATCGCGGCGGTGTCAACACCGACCCCGTAGATCTCGAGCAGCTGGGGCGCGGTCGTTCGGACGAGACGTTCGAGCTGGCGATCGACGGCGGCGATCTCGGCGTTGGTGGTCTGCACGCGGCGAGCGAGGGTGACGATCGCGGTCTTGGTGGCGTGACGGACCGGGTCGTTGCCTGCCCGAGGTCGCAGTCCCGCGGCCTGGTTCACGAGTGCTTTGGTGGTCAGTCCGCTGAACCGGGCCCGGAGATCGTCTGGTGCGGTGATCACGAGATGACGGAGCTGGCCCGTGGTCTTGATCCGGATCGACCGCGCCGAGCGTTTCGCGACCAGCAACGCGCGTAGCCCCTCGACGGGACCGGTGCCGCTCTTCGCGTGACCACGCGCACGACCCGACAGCGCCGCCCGCGCTGCTTCGATCGCGTCGAGCTCGTCCGACTTGCCGTTGCGTCGCCGTTCTTGGCGGTTCGGGCGATCAACCTCGATCACCGGCACCCCCGACGCGGCGAGGTGGGGTCTGCTGCACGTTCGGTTGACGGTGGTTGTGAGTGATCATGCTGCTGCTTGGTCGTGGTCGTCGAGGCAGGGCGGTGGGGTGAACGCGAGCTCGTAAGCGATGGGGGTGAGCCGGCCGAGCGCGCGTTGACGACGTCGGCGGTTGTAGGTGTGCTCGATCCAGACGACGATCTCGTAGGCGAGCTCGCTGCGGGTGCGCCAACGGCGACGCCGGTCGAGGACGTTCTTTTGCAGCAGCGAGTAGAAGGACTCCGTGGCGGCGTTGTCGCCGGCTGCCGCGAACGCGACCCATCGACCCGGTGAGCCCGTTCGCCTTGAGCGTTGCTCGGAAGGCACGGGAACGAAATTGGCCGCCCCTGTCGGAGTGAACCACGACCGTGCCCTCGGGTTGCCGACGAGCGATCGCGGAACGCAATGCGGAGACGGCGAGCCGGGCGGTCATGCGTTCGCCGAGCGCGTAGCCGACGATGCGGTTCGAGAACACGTCCTTGATCGCACAGCAGTAGAGCTTCCCCTCGACCGTAGGGTGCTCGGTGATGTCGGTGAGCCACACCACGTCGGGTGCCGGCGCGGTGAATACCCGCTGCACCAGGTCGTCGTGCACCGCCGGACCGGGCGTCTTGCCGTGCGCTCTGCGGCCCTTCTTGGCGGTCGTCGACCACACCCGCTGCGCCTTGCAGAGCCGCCACACGCGACGTTCGCAGCTGCGTTGCCCTCGTCCTCGAGCTCATCGGCGATGAGCCGATAGCCGAACTCGGGGTCATCGGCATGCACGTCGACGATCACGTTGGTGCTGTGCGCATTCGCCCAGTCGCGATCCGAGCAGGGTCGTGCGCGCCACTTGTAGAACGCCTGGGTCGAGAAGCCGAGCACCCCGCAGGTCAACCGCACCGGGAACCCCTCGGCGGCCAGGTCGAGGACCAGCGGGAACTTCTTTTTGGGAGCTGGTCCCGAGCGAAGTACGCGGCCAGCGCGGCGCAGGATCTCGTTCTCCATCTCGAGGCGACGCGTTTTGCGGCGTAGCTGCACGAGCTCGGCCTGTTCCGCGGTCGTGAGACCGTCCTTGACGCCGTCATCGATGTCGGCTTGGCGCATCCAGCGCCGCACCGACTCCGGGGAGATGTCGAAGTCGGCCGCGACCTCGTTGATCGTCAGGTCACCTCGGCGAGCGACGGTGACCACATCACGCTTGAACTCGACAGGGAACTTCTTCGGCACGTTGACATCCTCTCCACCCCGGCCTCGCCGGGCACAAGAAGTATCAACCAACGGTGCAGCAGCCCCGTGGCGTGCCAGGCCCGCGCCGTAGGTCCCGGTGCCTTCCACCCCGACCCGCTCGAGCACACCGAAGGAGCTCAGCCAACACGACACGGCGTGATAGCCGTCCAGCGTCGTCGGGAACGACTGCACCCCCAACAAGGCGCCGTTCGCGTCAACTGCAGCCGCGACATGCACATCGAGGTGCGTGTCAACACCACCGACAATCAGACGCGAGGTCTCTACGATGGTCATCGCCATCCCTTCTCTCGTTGAACAGGTCAAGGGATGGCACGCACGTCCCGGGAAGGAGACCGTGGACGAGCAGGCTGTTGGCGCAGCCAGCTCGATCACCCTCCGGAACGGGGCGTGCCAGGTTCAGGAGCCGAGCAACCTACCCACCCTCACCATCACGACGGTGGACCCACCACGTTGCCGCCCGCATTCTCACTGGGCAATCTGGCGCGTTGCGATGGCCAGAGGCGATAGCACTCTCCCGTTTGCCGAAGAGATTGCCGTCAGAGGTGCTGCAGAACGACCGATCCGATGTGCGTGGACGTGGCGCGATCGTCCATTGTCCCGGAAGCGGCAACCTGGATGAGACGGCCGTGGTCGTAGACCTGAAGCGTTCCGATGTCGTTCGTACTGGTCGGCGCGGGTGCCGTGTACCACCCCCAGGCCGACCCGACCCGCACGCGTTGCGCACCGGGTGTCGGCCTCCCGGAGAGTGCATGGGGCTTCGGGCCACGGGACATCTGCACCAACACGCCTGGTGGCGGCTGATTGCTCGCCTCGCCCGTGTTCAACGTTGCGGCCGAAGCCGAATACAGGCACGACCCCGGAGCCGTCCTCGGCACGCGCGACACCGTCGAGCCGAAGACCTGCTTTGCATCGGACAACGTGAAGTACTTGCAGACCGTACGGACGGGTGTCATGCCATTCGCTGCTGACGCCGCGGAGGACACGACCATGACAAGCGCCATCACCGCGGCCGACACGGCCACAGCTCGCCCGCCCCGTAGTCCTTTCACGGAGATCATGCTGCCACAACGTCGCAATGCGGCCGCAGCAGACTGCGCCAGAACTGCCGATCGGCGCTGGGCGGGAAGCGGTAGGTGAATGAGGACTTCGCCCAGTGCCACCTGCGCAGTGCTTGATTCGCTGTTCGGGTTGGATCAAGCTCGTCGAAGAGTCGGCGGGGGGCCGCCGTCCATGTAGGAGGCACGACGGTGGATGAGTCGACGAAGTGGGAGCGGTACAGCGCGCTCGGTGGGATCCTGTTCGTGGTGTTGGTGATCGCGAGCATCGTGGTCACGGGATCGACCCCGAAGTCGTCAGACTCGGCGGCGAAGATCTTGAAGTCGTTTCAGGACCACACGGACGGGATCAAGGTCGGTGCGTTCATCGGCGGGTTGGCGGCGGTGCCGATCTTGTGGTGGGCGGGAAGCTTGTATGCCCGGTTGCGGCGCGTGGAGGGTGGTCAGCCTCGCCTCGCGTTGATCGCGGTGCTGGGGCTGGTGTTGGGGGGCGCCGGACAAATTGGGATGGCCGCGATCGATGCCACGGTTGCCTTGACACTCAAGACGGTTGGCGCGAACGAGGCCAGGTTCTTCTTCGTGTTGGGCCAGGGGTTTGCCGCGGCGGCGTCGATGGGCTTGGCGGTGCTCACCCTTGCGGTCTCGGTATTGGCGTTTCGGACTCGGGTGTTCCCGATCTGGCTCGCATGGATCGGGATCATCGACACGATCGCGTTCATCGTCGCGAGCTACGCGGTCGCGACGACCGGCGACGCCATCGGCGCGTTCGGCTTCGCGGCGTTCATTCTCTGGGCGATCTGGATCATCCTCACCAGCGTGATCATGTTCCGGGCCAAGACAGTGACGGAACCCGCAGCGGTGATCGCCGCGGCTGCGGCCTGACGTGACTAGGAGATACGGCCAGCCCAAGCGCTCACACGTCGGCGCAACGGTCAGAAGCTGTGAACGTGATCGCGTAGGCGGGGTGCAAGACTTCACGCCGGACTGACGCTTGTAGTTGATGCGTAGGTGTAGGACTGGCGTGCGGCCGCTCTTATTTGATCCACGCGGTGCGCGCAAAGGCGCGAGTTCCTGCCACCGACGTGCCCTAATCCCGCACGCCATATCTGCCTGATTGAGTGTCCGCGGTGGACGCTGCGGGGTTCCGTAGCGTCGGGGGTCTCGGCGGGTTGGTTCTCTAACTGCCTGCCGTCGGTCACGCCGACTGGTTTTCTAACGAGGTGCTGACCCGCCGGGATCTCGCTGGGGCGTGGTTCAAAAGAGGTGCGGCAGTTCGAGCGTGAAATCAGGAGTGCCCGCACTGGCCTCTCATCAACGGAGCGATTCGGGAGGTGCTGAGTGGTGGTGATGATCGGTGTCGATCCGCACAAGGGGTCGCACACCGCGGTCGCGATCGACGGCGACGAGGTGGAACTCGCGGCCGTGACGGTGCGAGCGACGGCCCGTCAGGTCAGCGAGTTGTTGCGGTGGGCGGCACGGTTCGATCAACGAACGTGGGCGATCGAGTCCGCCGGCGGGCTTGGCTATCTCCTCGCTCGCCAGCTCGTGGCAGCCGGTGAGCGGGTGGTGGACGTGCCCGCGACGTTGGCGGCACGAGTGCGGGTGCTGGGTTCGGGTCGTTCGAACAAGAACGACACCAACGACGCGTTGTCGGTGGCGGTCGCCGGGCTGCGCGCCCCGCGCCTGGCACGCGTGGGCCGGGACGACCACGCCGGCGTGTTGCGCCTCTACGCGAAGCGCAACAACGATCTCGGGCGGGCCCGGAACCGGACCGCCTGTCGGCTGCACGCCCTCTTGGCCGAGCTCGTTCCGGGCGGGATCCCCAAAGAAATCAACGCTCGCAGCGCCGCACGTCTGCTCGCCTCGGCGAAGGCGATGACGCCAGTCGAACGGGCCCGCCACGCCCTGGCGCTCGAGCATCTCGAGGACCTGCGTCGCTTCGACGACCAGATGCGCACCTCTAAAGCTCGCATCGCGGCGGCGGTCACCGAGTCGGGCACCAGCCTGACCGACCTCTTCGGAGTGGGACCAGTCGTCGCGGCGATGGTGATCGGCTACACGGGTGACGTCACCCGGTTCCGGCACCGTGATCACTTCGCCGCCTACACCGGCACCGCCCCCATCGAGGTGTCTTCCGGTGGTCGGATCACCCATCGGTTGTCGCGACGTGGGAACCGTCAACTGAATCATGCGATCCACATCGCCGCGATCACCCAGATCCGCTTCACGCATTCACCGGGCCGTGCGTTCTTCGACCGCAAAGTCGCGGAAGGCAAAACGAAACGAGAAGCCGTCCGCGCACTGAAGCGTCGGATCAGCGACGCCATCTACCGCCAACTGCTCCTCGACGCTGCGAGAACGGGCCCGGGAGGGCAAACGGGGACGACTCTGCAATCCAGCGTGACCGGTCTCACACCCCAACAACCGGCGCTTCGGAAGAACCACTCCCGGACCCGACCCAACGCTAGAACCCGCCAACCGACCTCAGCCACGACGAAGCGTTCCCGCGCCCGCACCAGCACGAACACGAGGTCTTGACAACAAAGAGGAAATCGTTCTGCCTCGACAGACTGGGCTACTTGTTTGAAGCCCTTGTGGACGCGGGCCGCAATTGGTGGCAGGTGTGCAGCCAACGCGGGCAGTCTGTCGCCATGGCTGAGAGCATCCTGCGCAGATGGATGGCCGACCGGTATGGCTACGAGTACTGGTCGCTGCCCTCGCTCGCGGACGCACAGTGCCATGACGACGGCGTCGTCGTCCTCGAAGGTGATGACGGCGGTCAGATCTACGCCGTGTTCCCGGCCCGCGAAGTGCGGTGCACGGAGGACAACCTCGTGCACCTCCTGCGGGACATCGACATGATCGCGACGCCCGGCCTCTCGGATGACAGCCGAGCGGTCTTCTTCGAGCGGCATGATCTCGGATCGACGATCGCGGGCGGGATGGGTGGCGGTCGCGTCGAGCGAGGCGGTTGGATCCATCCGGAGCTGCGCGACCTCGGCATGGAGGGGCAGATCCGCAAGGTCGTCGCCGGTTACCGGCGCCGAATGCGGCCGATGCGCCGGGCATGGTGAGCACGTTGAAGCGTCCTCCATGACAAGCGCCGGGCGCATATCTGCCGCACTGGCGCGCCGCCAGACCAGTTACGCGCTGTCTACGCAGGGCGTGCAATGAAGGGGCGTAGCTCAAGCCGACAAGGAGGCCTTCCGGGCTCAACAACCGCGCGATGGTCTGGCCCCACGGCTCGGTCTTCGGCGGATGGAGGAGCCCGTAGCCCTTCTGTTCGAGTTCCTGCGCGGCCGAGGCCACGTCTCGAACTTCGAACTCGATCGTCGCCTGTGGAGTCGCCAGGGCTGACGTAGACGAGCATCGCGGTGGGCCCAGTGGCCGTATCGAACTGGAACACCTTGGCTCGGAAGTAGACGACTTCGCCTGGAGTCCCGTTCGGGTTCTTCACGAGTTCGTCGTAGCTTGGAGTGACTGGCGCGCTCTTTGAAGATGAACTCGGCTGCCTCGGGCGTGATCGTCGGACGCGTCGTTGTCGTGGTCGGTGGCGCCGTTGTAGTTGGCGGCGCGCTGGTCGTCGTCGGCTCATCACCGGTGGTCGATTTCGACTTGGGCGCGGTCGCTCTCGGCGAGCTTGCCTGCTTCTTGTCGCTGCCACTGCCACTGAGTGCGCCAATGCCTCCAGCGATCACCAGAATCGCAACTGCGGCCGCGACGACTTCAACCCACCTCTTCCGATACCAGGACTTGGTTGCTTCTTGAGCGCCACGACCGGATGTGTCAACGCCGGCTGAATCTTGACCCCCTTCCAGCGGCTGAAGGTTGACCCCTTCGGCCGGGTCGGTGGTCACGCTAGGTCGTCGTGTGGCACCCTCCCGAGATCGCGGTCCTTAAGTCGGTAGCTGTCGCCCTTGAGCGAGACGACCTCGGCGTGGTGGACGAGCCGGTCGATCATTGCGGCCGCGACGGTGGCGTCACCGAAGACCTCACCCCAGCGTCCGAAGGGCTTGTTGCTGGTGACAATCATGCTGGCGCGTTCGTAGCGGGAGCTGACGAGCTGGAAGAACAGGTTCGCGGCTTCAGCTTCGAAGGGGATATAGCCGACTTCGTCGATGACGAGGAGCGGAATGCGTCCGAGGCGGCGCAGCTCGTCGTGGAGTCGGCCTTGGGTGTGGGCGTCGCCGAGGCGTGCGACCCATTCCGCCGCGGTCGCGAACGCCCCGCGGTGGCCGGCTTGGCAGGCGCGGATGGAGATGCCGATCGCGAGGTGGGTCTTGCCGGTGCCGGGTGGACCCAAGAACACGACGTTGGCACGCTCAGCAACGAAATCGAGGGTGCCGAGATGCGCGACCACGTCACGCTTCAGGGATCGTTGGAAGCTGAAGTCGAAGTCTTCGAGCGTCTTGCGGGCTGGGAACCGCGCGGCGCGGATGCGTCCTTCGCCGCCGTGGTCTTGGCGGGCCGCGACTTCGCGTTCGAGACACGCGGCGAGGAACTCCTCATGCGTCCAGCTCTCGGCTCGTGCCCGCTCGGCGAGGCGTTCGACCGAACGGGCGAGGGACGGCGCTTTGAGTGCGCGGCAGAGATAGGCGATGTCGGTCGCTGGTTTCGTCGTGGTCATCACGCGACCCCGAGCATCCGGTCGTAGTCGGTGAGGTCGCGTTCTTCGACCGTGTCGGCGAACGCGGCCGCGACCTGCTGCTCGGCGCGCATCGCCCGCAACGCTCTCGAGTGGTCAGGGTGCAGCAACGATTGATGCTTCGCGAGACAGCGTTGGTGTCGGGCGACTTCGGTGCCGTCGCAGGTCACGACCACCTCGTCGAGCGTCACGCGCACGTCCACACGGCGGCCGACGAAGCGAGGGTTGACCGAGTAGTCGTTGGTGTCGACCCGCACGTAGTGGTCGCGCGGCAACCGAACAGCGAACCGCCACGACGGGTCGGGCAGCACCGGCGGGAAGGCCATCATCGAGCCGCGGTCCTCCCAGATCGCTTCGGAGGGTCGGCGTCGGGTGGTGCCATGGATGCGGTTGTTCGCCCGCCGCAGCCAACCCATGAACTGGCGGTTGAAGTCGTCGACGCTCTCGAAGCGCCGCCCTGGCAAGAAGCTCGTCTCGTAGTAGCCGTTCATACGTTCGACGATCCCCTTGGCTTCGGGATCCGCTGGTCCACACAGCCGCGCGCCCATGCCGAGCGTGCCGCGGAACGCCTGGAACTCGCGCGTCAGCACCTGGCGACCGCCTCGCCATTGGCCGATGCAGCCCTCCTGGTCCCACACCGCGGTGCGCGGCACCGCGCCGAACTGGTCGAGGACATGCAACATGCCGCCCAGCACGTCGTGGCCGGCGCGCGACGGCACCATCCAGCCGCCGTGCAACCGCGAGAAGCCGGTCACCCCGGAAACGACCCAGAGCTTGTCGGCCTGGCCGAACCCGACCGGGATCCCCACGTCGGGTTGCCACAGGTCCCACTGGGCGAGCTCGCCCGGCGCATACGACGTGCGCTGACACGGATCGGGCGGCACGAACAACGGCCGCAGCTCCGCGATCCGATCGCGCAGCACCGTGATCCCACGCTCCCAGCCGACCCGCTCCGCGATCACCGTCGCCGGCATCGTCGGGAACTCGGCCAGCAGCTCGCGGATCTGCGGCTCGACCGCATCGACCGCTGAGCCGCGCGGCGCCCGCTCGTAGCGCGGAGGCACCTCGGATCGCAGCCCGTCGCGCACGGTGTTGCGCGCCAGCTTCAAACGACGGGCCTTGATGCTCAACCCCTCTGCCCGATGCAGTCGCCGGATCTCTGCCCAGTCCTCCACGTCAATCACGCCTTCCTCCCCCGCTCGCGATCGAGCCAGGGTCCGAGTTCCATCACTCCAAGTGGTGGACCCGACCAGAAGGGGGGTCAACATTCGACCGGTGATAGGGGGTCAGTTTTCAGCCGGTGGCGACACGGTCGCTGAGCACGCTCCACCCGGTCAAGGAGCTGGCATTTGCAAGGCGTTACGCACGAACCATGACGGACGTGACGAGGTCGTCCCGATTGAGCGTCGAGTGGGTCACGGGGAGAGGTGATCGTTCGCCGATAGCCGGATGGCCGTTTCGAGCATCGCCGCGTGCACGAAGGCTTGGGGGAGGTTGCCGCGCAGTTGGCGTTGGGCGACGTCGAACTCTTCGGCGTAGAGACCTGGTGGTCCGCACGCGGCACGATTCCGTTCGAACCAACGGACCGCCTCGAGCGTGTCGCCGTGGTGCAGGCAGGCGAGCGACATCCAGAATCCGCACAGCAGGAACGCCCCTTCGGCGTCGCCCAGTGGGCGGGCGTCGTGTGCGAAGCGGTACAGGTAGCCGTCCTCGCTCAGGTCGGTGCGGACGGCCGCGAGAGTCGCAGCCGTCCGCGGGTCGTCCGGCGGCAGCGCGCCGCGGAGGGCCGGAACGAGCAGCGCTGCGTCCACACGATCGTCGTCCGGGGCTCGCTGCCACCGCCCCGATGGGTGGCTGCAGGTGCGGGAGACCTCGTGGAGAATGGCGTCGGCCGACGCCGTCCACTCCGAAGCCGCCCGAGGCGGCGCGCCTGGTGCGGCGCCGATCGCCCGCAACCCGGCGACGCACTCCAGTCGTGAATGCGTCCACCAGTTGTCGTCCAGTTCCCAGACGCCGCCGTCAGGTTCGTTCCAGAGGCGTCCGATTGCATCGACGGCGACTTCGGCGGCTCTCCATCCGTCGACGTCGAGATGGCCGTGACGCGCGGCGGCCGCGAAGAGCAAGAGAGCCTCGCCGAACGTGTCCAGCTGGTGTTGGCCGCGGACACGATTTCCGATGATGTCGGTCCCTCCGGGGTAGCCGGGGAGATCGAGGGACCGTTCCTGCGGGACGGGGTCGCCGTCGGTCGTGTAAGCGGGCACCAGGCCAGGTCCGTCGGCCAGGAGATGCGACTGCACCACTCGTACCGCGTCGTCGAGGAGGGGACGCGGGCCGAGCGCGGCGACCGCGAGGCCGGCGAGGCATTGATCTCTGATCCAGACGTACCGGTAGTCGTAGCTGCGTCCTGCTTCGGCGCGTTCGGGCAGCGACGTGGTGGCGGCGGCGACCATGCCGCCCTGGCTGGTCAGGCCGGCGAGGACCGCGTATGCATGTTCTGCGTCGCGCTGGGCAACGAGCTGCCCCGTCGGGGGGACGACGGCCGCCCAGTGGTGTTCGGTCGCGTCCCAGGCCTCGTCGGCGTCGGCGGCAGGGTCGTCGAACGGTCGCGTGGTGAGTTCGAGCACGAGACCTCTTTCGTCGCCCGCCGAGAGCATGAGCGTGCCTTCGAGGAGGTGCCCGCGGTGGCCATCCGGCGTGACCCGTGCATTGGGCATGCCGCTCCACCGCAGAAGCACGTCACCCGTTGTGGCCGTCCACGAGCCGTCATCGTGCTGGCGGAGTTGGCGGAGAGGATCCTGGCCGTAGCCGGACCGAAGGTGGAGCGTCACACCGACGGTCGTCCGGCCCTCGACTACGCACAGCCGGCGCAGCAACAGGGCGCGATCGGGACGTGCGGGAAAGCCCAAAGCCTCGCGGCACTCGACCACGCCGCTGGTCGTGACCCAGCGGCTCCGCCAGATGAGCGTCGCCGCCTCGTAACGACCGCCCCAGACGAAGCGTTCTTCGGGAGTGACGCGGTAGAAGCCGGGCCCACCGATCAGCGTAGAGAACACTGCGGGACTGTCCCATCGGGGGAAGCACATCCAGACGACGGATCCGTCCGGTCCGATGACCGCGCCCCGCTCGCCGTCGGCGAGCAACGCGTATTGCCGCAGCGAATGGGGTGATGGAGCGTCGGTCTGGGTTCTCGCCCGCGGGTTACGCGGCATGCCCGTCCCTCGGCGTCCGGTAGCAGGCAAACGGCGACCCGGATGTGGCGATCTTCATCGACGGCGGAGGACTGCGGCGGCCGCGACGCCCGCCGTGACTCCGGCACCCGCGGCGGCCAGCCAGGTCTTGTGCGTCGTCGCCCACAGCTGCGGGCTGTGCGACAGAGCCCGATCGTCGAAGATCCCGTGGGCGCCGTGGTCGCCGGGCACGGGCGCGAACAAGTTGTCCGGACGATCAGCTTCGACCGGTGTCGTCGGCATCTGCTGGCTCCGGTAGCCGGTCGCGGCGAGGTATCGATCGAGCACGCCGGGCGCGATCTTGTTCACCGCCACGGTCAAGGACGTCGAGAGCCCGACGTAGAGGTTGTGACGGTTCGGATGGTCGGCGGCGAACACCACTCCGCGCGCGCCGATCTCGGGTTCGTAGATGGGCGCGACCGGCTGTGGGTGCCGGGGCAACTTGGAACGCACCCACGAGAACTGCGGCGTGTTCATGCCCGGCATCTGCACCATGGTGACCTGGATGCCGCTTCGGTCGTGGAGCAGTTCAGTTCTAAGCGACGTCGTGAACCCGAGGACCGCATGCTTGGAGCCGCAGTAGGCGCTCTGCAGGGGAATGCTGCGCAACGCCAGTGCGCTTCCGACCTGCACGATGGTGCCCCGGTCCCGCGGCTCCATGCAGCGCAGTGCGGCAAGTGTGCCGTGCACGAAGCCCAGGTAGTTGACCGCGGTGACTCGCTCGAACTCTTCGGGTTCGATGTCCTTGAAGGGAGCGAACACCGAGGTCATCGCATTGTTGATCCAGACATCGATTGGCCCCAGTTGGTCTTCGACGCGTCGCGCGGCGTCGAGGACCTGATCCCAGTGGGCCACGTCGGTCGGCACCACGAAAGGTGTCCCGCCCGCGGCCTCGACGTCTTTGGCCGCAGCCTCGAGGCCATCGGCACCGCGAGCGAGCAGTGCCACCCTGTCGTTGCGTGCCGCGAAGGCGCGGGCGATGGCGCGCCCCAATCCCGCGCTCGCCCCGGTGACAACAACGACTTTCGGTTCAGCCATCCCATCCACCTCTGTGATCTCGGTGCTCACGATTCGTGCTGGGCGCGGTACTCCAAAAGCGAGGCCACATCGGACTCCTTGAGCTCGAGTCCCATCCCCGGACGCTCCAGTAGCGGCGAGAGGATGCCACCGATCGGATCGACGACACCGTCGAAGAGCAATCGATCGGCGCGTGCGTGGTCGTGGAAGTACTCGATGTGTCGGAGATTGGTGATCGATGCTGCGGGCGCGAGATGCAACGTCTGCGCGCAATGGCCGGAGATCTGCAGGCCGTGGCCGGCAGCGACACTCGCGACGCGCAGCCACTCCGTGATCCCGGCACAACGCGACACATCCGCCTGCAGTACGTCGACTGCACCAGACGCGCACATCTGTTCGAAGTACGACACGGTGAAGCCGTATTCGCCGGCGGCCACGTCGATGGGCACCGCGTCCCGGATCTCGTGCAGCCCGTCCAGGTCGTCGGCCGAGACCGGTTCCTCGAACCAGGTGACGCCCAGATCATCGAACATGGCTGCGAGCCTGATGGCTTGCTTGCGCGAATATGCACCGTTGGCGTCGACGAAGAGGGCAGCGTCGTCGCCGATCGCCTTACGCGCGATCCGCATGCGTTGCAGGTCTCGATCCTGCTCACTACCCCACCTGGTGCCGATCTTCATCTTCACGCGGGGGATCCCGGCCTCGTGCACCCAACCACCGAGCTGCTCGGCGAGCTGCTCGTCGGAGTAGCTCGTGAATCCACCACTGCCGTAGACCGGGACTCCGCCGCGAGCTCGTCCGAGCAGCTCGACCAGCGGCAGGGCGAGTAGGCGTGATTTCAGGTCCCACAAGGCGGTGTCGATGGCGGCGATGGCCATGGATGCGAGTCCCGGGCGCCCGACGTTGCGGACCTTGTCGACGAGCGCGCGCCAGGTTCCCGGGACGTCCATCGGATCGCGTCCGAGGACGACGGGAGCGAGGAGCTCGTCGATGAGAACCGCCGCCGCCCTGGCTGCGTAGGTGAAGCCGAGCCCGACCACGGTGTCGGCCGTGACGAGCACGACCACTACCGTCGTGGCGTTCCAGAAGAACGTGCCGTCGGCCTCGGGCGCTTCGGTGGGCACCCGGTAGGCACGAACCTCCAGGGCACGAATGGCTCCGTCTCGGCTAGCCATGCCGGCTCATGTGGTCGGCGGCGCGGGCTGCGAGCGCCATGATCGTCAGTGCCGGGTTGGCGCTGCCTTGCGTCGGGAGCACGCTGCCGTCGGTGACGTACAGGTTGGTTACGGCGAACGTTCGTTGGTCGCGGTCGACGACTCCCTCCTGTTCGGTGGCTCCCATGCGGCAGCCACCCACGAGGTGCGCGTAGCGGTTGATGGTGATGACCTCCTCGGCGCCGGCTGCGTGATGGATCTCTTCCATGACATGCGTTGCGGCGTCGACGAGTTGCTGGTCGTTGTCACACTGGCAGTAGTCGAACCGTGCAATACGGAGGCCATAGCGGTCACACTCGTCGGCAAGGGTGACCCGGTTGTCCGCCAACGGCAAGAATTCACACAGCGCTCCGAAGGTCGCCCAGTGCACGTAGTCACGCACGTATTCGCGAAGCACCTCGCCCCAGTGGCCTTGCGCGCCGACGTGCTCCGCGAATGTGATGGGCAATGGTGAGACGCATTGGATGGAGAACCCCCGCCGGTAGCTCTTGGCCGGATCCGTTTCGTAGAACTGCTCGCTCGAGACCTCCGGTGGGGGTGCCTTGTACGGTCTCACCTCGTCCACGTACCGACCGGCGGTCTGCGGCGCGCCTTGCACCATGACGTAACGGCCGACCAGGTCGTGGTCGTTGCACAAGCCGTCGGGAAACTCGCGGCACGCGGAGTTGAGCAGCAGACGTGGAGTTTCGATCGAGTACCCCGCGACCGCGACCGCCCGGGCGCGCTGGTGATACTCGACACCATGGTGGACGTAGGTGACGCCGGTGGCTCGACGATGCGAGTCGACGACGATGCGGCCGGCCATGCTGTCGGCCCGGATCTCGGCGCCGTGGGCGAGCGCGTCGGGTACGTGGGTGATCAGCGGCGAAGCCTTGGCGTTGACCTTGCAGCCCTGGAGGCAAAACCCTCGGTAGATGCAGTGCGGACGGTTACCGAATCGTCCGTTGGAGATCGCCACCGGTCCGACGCGCACGTCGACTCCGGCGCGCATCGCGCCCCGTTGTAACAGGATCCCGTTGCCAGCGATCGGATGTGGGCGTTGCGGATAGCCGTGGGGATCGCCCCACGGCCAGAACTGCCCGGCGACCGGGAGCTCTTCCTCGATGTCCTCGTAGTAGGGCTTCAGGTCCGTGTAGGCGAGTGGCCAGTCAGCGCCGACGCCGTCCACGGATCGGGTGTGGAAGTCAGATGGGTGCAGGCGGGGCGCGTACCCCGCGAAGTGCACCATCGATCCGCCCACCCCGCGACCGGAGTTGTTGGAGCCGAGCGCCACCGGGTCGCTGCCGCCGATGACTCGCGGTTCCGCCCAATAGAGGTGGTGCGAACCGCGCTCGTCGCTCACCCAGTCCCGGTCGGGATCCCACCAGGGACCGGCGTCGAGCGTCACGATCCGCCAGCCGCGTCGAGCCATTCGTTGCGTCAGCACCGCGCCACCGGCACCGCAACCGATGACCACCAGGTCGACCTCGTCGTCGCACTCGAAGCGGCGCATGTCTCGGCGGAGGGCGTGATTGGTGCGACTGCCGTCGTTGGGCAGCAACCAGGCCGACGCGTTCCGGCGCTGCACAGCGTTCATGTCATGGTTCGACGCCGTCGGACAGTCCGGCGGCGTGCGCGCTACGTGCCCGCTCGGCCCGTTCCACCCAGGGGATCGGGTCCCGCGGGTGGACTTCCGGTGTCTCGAACGGTTCCCGACGTCCGATCGCCAACGCCTTGTACCCACGCGGATAGGCCGGCCCCGGAAAACCGATCTCGTTCCAGGCCCAGGGATGCGAATAGAACGCCGTGGTCGCGTATCGCATCCAGAGCGCGAACACACGCTGGGCCGGCATCCCGTGCCACTCCCCCGACCCCAGGCGCACACGTTCGACGATCGTTCGCTGCTGCGCACGCGTGAGCCCCGCGAAGTCCCGACCATGGTGGTGGGCACGGGCGTCCTCGTCGAGCGCCGCGAGCGATCGGCGCCACGCGTCCCAGTCCTCGGGCATGTCGTCGTAGCGATACCCGTCTCCGTCGCGACTACGCAGCCGGGCATCGATCATCTCCACGACCGGGACGCGAGGCTCCGCGTCCTGGGCGAGCAATCGATCGCACAGGGCGCGGGCGGTGCTCTCTTCGTGAGCATCAAAGAACGACACGGACGGCGGTCGATCAATACGGTCAAGGACCACTCGTCGCGTCACCGGATCCCAATGACCGGCCTCGGCGGCGACGTCGAAGCCGGGGAATCGACCGCGATCCCCAGGGGTCGCGCCGGAGGTACGCATTCAGCGCTCCCTCCGCAACACCGCAGCCAACAGCCCCATGCCGCCAACAAGACCGGCCAGCGCCGGCGCGAACAACGGTGGCCCCATCTCGGCGTTGTACCGAGCCTCCCGCCAACCACCCGGACGCTGCTGTATGCCCCGCACGTGCAAATAGGTCCCTTGCACGCTGTTGGCGATCAGGACGATCGACGCCACCGGCAGCGCGGTCTTCGCCAGGCGCTTCGAGAACACGCCACCGACGCCGGCGAGGGACACGATCGGGGTGACCGCGACCGGCCACCACATCATGCGGTTCCCGAAGCTGGCACGGTCGTGCTCGAGAAAGATCTCGACGCCGGTCACGAGCGCGCCCAGCGCCGTCAGGCCCGACAGCGAACGTTCGAACCGGCCCGTCTCGACATTGCGGAGTGCGCGGTCAAGCACGTGGCCGGCGTCGCGTCCACGGCGCGGTCGGGCTCCTGGCTTCGGTCGAGACCTCATCACGACCGCAGCTGGTCGAGCTTGTCGCGAAAGAGCGTCGAGGCGATCGTCGCTTTCCGCGGTTGGCCGCGCAGCCACGCTTGGGCGAACCCCTTGGCCTGGTCGTAGCTCACCTTGGCGGGCAGCGGAGGCTCTTCGGGATTGACGTGCACATCGACCAGTGCCGGACCCGGATGCCCGAGCGCCGCCTTCACCACGCTCTCGAGCTCATCGGGCCGATCGACCTGCCACGCCCTGGCTCCGCACGCCTCGGCCCAAGGCGCGAAGTGCGAGTACTGCTGGAAGCGAATCCCGAACTCGGGATACCCCAACACCATCTGCTCCCACATGATCTGGCCGAGCGACGAATTGTTGTTGACGAACACCTTGATCGGCAGGTCGTAACGGCACGCGGTGTCGAACTCCGCCATCAGCATCGCGAAGCCGCCGTCGCCGACAAAGGCGATGCATTGACGGCCAGGGTGCGCCCACTGCGCCGCGATGGCATACGGCAGGCCCGGAGCCATCGTCGCCAAATTGCCCGACAACATGAAGAACCGATCACCACGAATGGTCCAATGCCGCGCCGACCACGTGGCGATCGTCCCCGAATCCGACGCGAGGATGGCATCGTCGGCGGCGTAGCGGTCGAGGAGACCGACCAGATATTGCGGCTGGATCGGGTCCCGATCCGGAGACTCCGTCGCCGACATCCGGTCTCGCCAGTCGCTTATCCCCTGCTGCGCTCGCTCGAGGAACGAGCGGTTCGTCTTCGGCCGCAACAGCGGCAACAGGGTCGCGAGCGACTCCTTGGCGTCACCGACGATGGGCACCTCGGTCGGGACCCGGCTTCCGACGATTGTGGGGTCGACGTCGATCTGCACCACACGGGCCTGGCCCGGAGCGGGGAGGTGCTTGGTGTAGGGGAAGTTGGTTCCCACCATGAACAGGGTGTCGCACTCGTCCATGGCCCATTCGGAAGGTTCGGTGCCGAGCAGACCGATGCCGCCCGTGGTCAAGGGATGATCGTCGGGCACCACTGCCTTGCCGGGCAATGTCTTCACCACCGGGCTCGCGAGGACGTCCGCGACCGCCAGCACCTCGTCGCGAGCGCTCAACGCGCCGGCCCCGACGAGCATCACGACCTTCGAGCCCTCATTCAACACGGCGGCGGCAGCTTCGAGGTGCTCGCGCCGTGCCGCGCCGGGTGCCGCCAGGAAGACGGGCGCGGTCTCAGGTGCCCGTGCCGGCGCGACCGCCTGCCACGGGTTGGCGTCCGCGTCCGCCACCTGCAGGTCATTCGGGAAGGTGATGTGCGAAACCGTGCGGCGCGCCAATGCATGCCGCACCGCGTTGTCGACCAGCGTCACGACCTGGCTCGGGACGTGGACCATGACGTCATATTCGGCGACATCGACGAACAGCTTCTCGAGATGGACTTCCTGCTGGTAGCCGGTGCCCAACAGCTGCGTCTCCTGCATGCCGGTGATCGCCAACACCGGCATGTGATCGAGCTTCGCGTCGTACAGACCGTTCAGCAGATGGATGCCGCCGGGTCCCGACGTCGCGAGGCACACCCCGAGCCTTCCGGTGCACTTCGCATACGCCGTCGCCATGAACGCGGCAGCTTCCTCGTGGTGCACGAGTACAAATCGGATCCGATCCTGATGACGTCGGAGACCCTCCATGAGCCCGTTGATGCCATCGCCGGGGAGACCGAAAACGGTGTCGACGCCCCAATCCGCAAGACGCTCGACGAGCAACTCCGACGCGATCTGTTGCATCACACCTCCGGGCAGGACCAATATCCGTCAGACAGCCCTCTCGGCCGCCACATACCCAGCACCTGTCGGGAAAAAACCATCACGACGCCCTCCACGATCGGACAATGTGTCCGGCATACCGACACCCGCAAATTTCGGACCCTGGCAAACGATCCACCGTTCGAACCTTCTCGTCTGCGGCACCGAGCTCGCATCGCGTCGAACGGGTCGTTCAGCGCGAGCGCCGGCCTCTGGCCGTCCGGTTTCGTCGCCGCCAGGTCTGGGCAGTTGCGCGGGATGGCAGCGGAGCCGTGGTATCGACGGGGCGCACGCGGCGCGGTGGCCGGCTCGGTGGCGACCGTCGCCATGAGCCTGGTCCAGTTCCCGGGCGCGTCGGCTGCCGGCGAGCACCCGCCGCCGATCGAGATCACGAGCCGCCTCCATGCTTGGTGGGGTCAACGACATCCGACCCGTTCCTCGCTCCTCACGAGAGGGATCGCGCTCCACCTCGCATTCGGCGCGTCGTGCGGCGCCCTCTACGCGATGATTGCGCCGCGGCGCCTGCGGGAGCTCAGCGCGGCCGCGTACGCGGCGGGCATATACGGCGCGAGTTACCGCGGCTACCTCCCGGCGGCCGGTCTCCGTCCGCACAGTGCAAGTGACGACAGCCATCGCCAGCCCCCGAACTTCGCTGGGCACCTGGTCTATGGCCTCGTGCTCGCCGAGTTCCTCCGCTGGACAGAACCGAGAGCTCGCGTCGACGACACGCCGGATCACACTTCGAGCCGTCCGAGGGCGGATCGAGGTCGAAGCGAGGGGCACAGCGAACCCGAGGGCGCAGCTCAGTTCGAGTCCCCAGACGTGAAGAACGACGAAGCTCCCGCCGACCGCGGTGATCACGAAGATCGCCCATATCGCCAGGGACACGTCGAGGACCTTGCCGCTTGAGGTCAACGGATTCTTCGCCGAAGACGAGACAGTGAGTAACTGAACCGCGGTGAAGAATGCGGCGTCACCGAACCCGTGGATGTCGCTGCCCTTCTGACCGCTCTCGAACGCCCAGATCAGCACCGTGCCCACGAAGAACACGAGAAGCGACGCCAGGAAGGCGAGCAGCAGCCGTGCGAAGAGGCGATGGTGACGTTCCTCGACCGTGGTGAGTCTCGCTAGATCTTCTTGGGGGCTGAGACCTTGAATCTTTCGGCAAGTTTCCCTTGCGCGCGAGAAGCGAGCGATCGACACTTGTTATGCGCCGTGACCCGCTACGGCCGGGAATCATGACCCTTTGCGGCACCCGGTGTCTGCGCTGTGGGGGCGACGCCGAACTGATCGTGCGGCGACGCGTCGGTAAGGGGCGCACTCGAGGCTGCGCCTTGCGTTTCCGCGCGTCCGAGTTCTATCTCGCGCACGATCAGCGCGTGCCCGCACGTCAGGGGCGGCTTTGCCGCCCCGGAGCCCACAGTCACGCGCACGCGGGGGGAGGCCGGGAGGGGGCCTGCCCCCCTCCCGCTAATTCTTCCCGCAGTATGTTCGGCCTTTCTTGCTCTGCCATTGGCGGACAGGTCGAGCATCTCCGAACATCGTGCTTTACGAACTTGGTACTCGCGGCGGTACGGATCTTGCGCGATCGGGCGCGTTGCGCGAACAACCTGTCCGCGGTTGAGCCGGTCCTGCGTCCGCCGGTCTGGTGATCGATGGGCGAGGTCGGTTGCTGTCATGCGAAGTCGTTTCCTTCGTCGAGCGATAGCCCCTCGTTGTCAATGAGGGGCTCGTGTTCGGTCCGCCGTTGTTCGTCGGGTCGACCTGGTGATGGACGACGACGTTCGCGCGGTGCGGTCATGTTGAGATAGATGGCGAGTGTCTCGGACACCTCGCGCGGTTGGCGTTCGCGCTTCGGTCGCGACATAGGCATCGTCCTTTCGGTGCGTGCATGGGAAGAACCCCGGCCACCGCCCTCCATCGAGGTAGTTCCAGGGCTTCGCTTGTCGAACCTTCGACTGCCTGCGCGCGACACACGTTCCCGTTTTGCCCTGACAGGAAACTGGCGAGGTCACCCGGCGAGCGGCGCGGTCTCGACTTCTCAAGGATGTCTCAATCCTTCGGCGAGCGCGTTTGGTGGTGAAGACCGAGGGGCACCTCGTGGCGACCGCGGCCAACGACGGCCGCGGCGCCCAGGGGCAGGGAGAGAGGTGCAGGCCATCGAGCCACAGCTGAGCGAGCGCCCGCACCCAGCAAGGGACACGGCGAGCTCGGGCAGGGAGTCTGGCGGGACCTCGCATGTATGGAGGACTTCGCATGTTGTTGCAACACCCACGGCAGGGCGGGAGCGCGCTGCGTTCTGCCGGGAAACGCATTGCAGACCGACTGATGTTCGTCGCGCGACCGAGCCTGGCGACCCTCGTGAACGTGTTCATGGTCCGCTGCGAAATGTGCGGACTCCTGAAGGTTGAACGGCGACTCGATCAACCACTGTCGGAGTGTCCGCTGTGCGAAGCTCCGATCGCGGTGCTCGCTCGCTATCGGTTGCACAGCTCGCTGCGTTCGAGCGCTGCCGTTTCGGATGACCGCGATCGGGGAACCACGCGTGGTACTCGGGTGACAACGGCGTCAGTCGAGGCGAAGACATGAGCCCCGGTGGCTGCGCGGAGCGCCGCCGGGGTTCCTTCGCGTTTACGTACTCAGATCGGTGGGCAACTCCCCACACACGCATGGCCGACTCGAATGACCGGGAAAGCGCAACGCACACGGCGAAGGAGTAGATCAATGGAGATTTACGAGTACCGGATGGACGTGTACGCACCCGCAGGTGGCGGTGACGCCCGAGCTTCGCAGCTGCCGGACGTCACTGGCTACGACGTGGAAGCAACCGACGGACACATCGGCAAGGTTGATGAGGCGACGAACGAGCCTCAGTCGAGTTGCCTGGTCGTTGACACCGGGTTCTGGATCTTCGGGAAGAAGCGGATGATCCCGGCGGGCGTGGTACAGCGCATCGACCCCGACGAGAAGAAGGTCTTCGTCGGGATGACGAAGGACCAGATCAAAGATGCGCCGGACTACGACGCCGATCGTCACACAACCGACGAGCGCGGCTACCACGAGGAAGTCGGCGACTACTACGGACCACACGCCGCCACCGATTGAATACTTCGACACTGATTGAAGCAGGACACGGCCGGGTAGATGTCCGGCCCGCTTCCTAAAAAGGGGGAATTGGAAATGATCATCCTGGGCCTGATACTTGCGATACTCGGGCTTGTTCTCTCCGTTCCGGTGCTCTGGATCATCGGGCTGGTGCTCTTGGCGGTCGGCGTCATTCTCTGGATCGCCGGAGCGGTCGGCAGTGGTGTCGGCGGAAGACGGCACTACTACTGAGCTGCCCACGGAACCGCGATCACGAACAGGCAACGACCGAGCCCCAGGTCCCACATCGGACCTGGGGCTTCGTCGTGCGGCGCGACTACACGCACAGCCACGGTCGGAAGGTAAAGGTTCGTCCAAGACCGGTTCGCAACGATCGTACGTTGGGAACGCTCTCCTTGCGAGCATGAGCGGCCGTGAGGTGGACCCATGACTTCTTATCAGCACGACCGTACCTACGACGCGCCGCCGACCCGGCGGGAGCGCCGAGTCGATCGAGCGTCATGGACACCAACAATCGGGCCGGGCATGGTGCGAGGATGTCCCGCGTTCCGTGGAACTTGGGTGACGGCCCGGGTGTTGGTCAGGCGGCCTCCTGAGTCTCGCGCACGGGTGTGACGGTCTCGAACTTGCGGTCGAGTTCGACACGTAGCGCGGCGAGGTGGAGGTGCCCGTTCACGCGTCGGAACTGCGTCGCGGCTTCGGTCATCCCGGCCGCGCACCAACGCAACGCCATCTGTCCGTCACGCCACCGTTTCACGTTCGCGCTGTGATCGCGGCAGATCTCGATCATGGACTCGATCGCGTTCGAGGACCGCAACGTCCGAGCCAACGTGGGTGGCACACCGAGGCGGTTGACGGTGAGCGTCTCGCCGAGTCCTTCCCGGAGTGAACCTGCCGCACCGGGATGTGCCTTGTCGAGCGAACGGGCGAGCGCCTCGAGTGTTGCTTCGGCGTGCAACGCGTCCTGGTCGCGGTACGCGGCGCGCATCTTCTTGGTCACCGTCGTCGCCAGCGTCTTGGGCAAGTGACGTTCAACGTTGCGGATCTTGTGGAGCTGGCATCGCTGCACGACCGGCCGGTCGAAGATCTCGCGCACCGCGGTGGCGAGCGCTTTGGCGCCGTCGATCACGACCAGGATCGGACGCGACATGTCGAGCCCGCGTTCGGCGAGGTCGGTGAGGAGCGCCTTGACGACCGTCGCGTTCTCGGTCGAACCTTCCACCACCCCGAGAGGGATCTTGGTGCCATCGATGGTGATCCCGAGCGCCACCACGCAGAGATGCTCGGCGAAGTGAACCCCGTCGATCATCAACGCCACCAGATCGAGCTCGGACAGATCGGCGCGCATCAGCTCGTCGAGAGCCCGTTCGGTCATCGCCACGAACCGGCGACTCACCGCCGAACGCGACGTGCCCGACGCGGAGGCCTCGACCGCCGAACCGACCGGTTCCAGACCGGCCTCGTAGCGGCGGGTCGAAAGCTTGGCCATCATCCGCTC
The DNA here is from genome assembly GCA_963819475.1 of uncultured Actinomycetes bacterium. Classification (GTDB taxonomy): domain Bacteria; phylum Actinomycetota; class Acidimicrobiia; order IMCC26256; family DASPTH01; genus DASUAS01. The sequence continues at coordinate 964,527 of CAWFWE010000002.1, read as the reverse complement.
CAACGCGAGCTCACCGAGCAACTCGGTGCTCGAGAACAGCTCATAGGCCGGCACCGCCACCTCGGCGGTCTTGTCCACGGTACGAACCCGCGGGCGACGCACCCGCACCTGACGGCCACCCAACACCACCGAGCCGGCCTCGCGGCCGTGACGCACCGCTCTGCGGTCCGGATCGTGTGCACCTTTCGGGCCGCACAGCCCGGTGACCGACTCGCCCATCAGGACCTGCATCACCTGCAGGCCCGCGCCGACCGCGAGAGCCAACAGGCCTTCGCGCATCGCTCCGGTCAGCTCGCTCATCGCGACGCTCACCGCGTCCGGCACCACGACCTCGCTCATCGCAGCACGCGACGCGTTCCTCTGGTAGTTCTTCCTCACGGCGGTCCCCTTCTTGTCGGATGTGCTTGGCGGTACGCCCGAGACCTACCAGCAGGCAGGCATCAAGCGGGGGACCGCCACCTCAAGTTCCACGACTACCGGGACAACCTCCATGGTGCTTGGAGCATTGGGGTCGGTCGGCGTCATTGTCTCGATCTTCCTGTCATGGCGCACCGGTGCCGGCCACCCGAGCGACATTGCGATTGCGTTCTTGTGGGACCACTCCTCATCGTGGGCACCGCCATGCCAGGCGGTGCAGGCGCCCGCATCTTCGGCGGCCTCGGCGTGCTCGTCGCCGCCGGCTTGTTCGCCTACCAACTGAGCCGCCTCACCGACAACTTCGGCGGCAGTGTCAGCGATGCACTCGACACCGGCTTCTACTCGCCGCCATCGGCGGACTGATCGGCTTCATCAGCGGATTCCTGCCCTCAGGCTGGGCCGCCCGTCGCACCGTCGAGCAGGACACCGCCGTCATCGATGAGCGCGCCTACGACCGATGAACCGAATAGCGCCACCGCAGGGCCGACCGCGATCACGACGTGCGGACGGCGATGGTGACGCACTAACGGCTCGCGATCTGCTCGGCATTAGCCACCGACCCGTCTACTCGTATCCGGGGTTCCCGGAGCCGAGCGGTCAGGCTGAAGAGTCAAACCGTTCCTTGAGCGGCGACGAAAGCGGCGTCTGCGTCGTCGTGGTCCGTGATGGGTCTCATCCGACTAAGCACTGATTGCCCAAGATGGCGACGCAGTGTGCCAGATCTGTCGGACCGGACGCGTCGATGGGGGTTCCACGCGTCGGCGCCTGAGCGCGCACGCCGCGTCAGCGATCGCGGAATGTCGGGAACGATCGGCGCAGGACAACCGAAGTGCCCGTGCGATTGCGCCGAACGTCCACCGCATCCATCAAGGCGTGCATGATCGCCAGACCGCGTCCGCGACCTTCTCTGACGCTCCGCGTCGAGTCCTCGTCCCAGGCGCCGTGGTCCGAGACCGTGGCGATCAACTCACCGTCGCCGAGGCTCACCTCGACCGCGACGACGCCGTCCTCGACTCGGCGGCTTCCGTGCTCGAGTGCGTTGCTCGACGCCTCGCCGACGGCGACCAGGATGTCGTCGATCTCGTCGTCGGTGAACGGGTGCTGGCGCAACCACGCTCGCAGGCGCTGCCGCGCGCCGGCAAGCTCGTGGTCCCGAGCCGCGTACACGTCGACCAGCCGGACGCGATCGGCGCCCGCGGTCCGGAACGCGAGGAGCGCGACGTCATCGCTGTAGCCACCCGGCGGCTCCTGGGCCGCGAGCAGCGCATCGCACAGCTCATCCAGCGGAAGGAGCTCGTAGGCGCGTACCGACTCGCGCAGACGCTCGAAGCCCACGGTGATTTCCTCGCCGCGGCGCTCGACGAGGCCGTCGGTGTACAGGAGCACCAACGAGCCGGGCGGGAGCCGCCGACGACCCACCTCCGCACGCCTGCCCGTGAACGTGGCGAGCGAGCTGGTCCGGCCACCCTCCAGGAACGTCAGGTCTCCGCCGGCAGCGAACAGCGGAGGTGGGTGTCCCGCCGCCGTCCAGGAGAGCTCACCCCCCGGTTCGAGCAGGAGGTACGCCAGGGTGGCGCACAGCGCGCCGGAGACGTGCCGGGCGTACTCATCGACCATTCCGACGACACCTGCCGGTGAGTCCGTCGACGCCGCGGCGGCGCCGAGCGCGCTTCGGAGCTGCGCCATGACCGTCGCGGCAGCTAGGCCCTTCCCGACGACGTCGCCAATGCTGAAGCCGATCCGCTCCCCGTCGAGCGTGATGACGTCGTACCAGTCGCCGCCGACCATGAGGCTCTGTCCGGCCGGCTGGTATCGCGCTGTGACGACCGCCGAGGTCGCGCGTACGTCGATGTCGAGTAGCCGCTCTTGGAACTCCTGCAGGACCCGGTGCTCCTGCTCGGTGACGTAGAGACGTTCGAGGGTGTCGTTGATCGCGGCCGCGGCACGTTCGAATAGTTCGAGCTCGTCCGGCGAGAGACGACGAGGTTGGTCCCAGAAGCAGCCGAGGCTGCCCCGGGTCTCGCCCGTCGCTCGGATGAGGGGCACGGCCAGGAGCGCTGCGCTCCCGGTCTCGGCGAACGCGATTACGACATCGGGGTCCGCATTGGCGAGGTCGCGCAGGCTCGCGACCATCCTCCGCTCGCCGGTCTGCAGCGGAGCGAGGATGAGTTCAGGCGCATCTAGCGCCGCCACCCGGGAGCGTGCGGTGATCCCACGACCAAAGCCGGGGGCATGCCACATCCGGGCGAGTCCACTCTCGTCGTCTACGACCGCGAGCGATATGTTCGTCGCCGAGAACCGGCGCGCCGCGAACGTCTGGAACACTGTGACCGTGTGTTGGATGTTGTGCGCGCGCAGGAGCTCGCGGGCGAGATCGGCGATGGCTTGTCGATGCCTGCGCTCCACACCCGCCGCGAGTCGCGCGGAGACCCTTCCGAGCAGGTCCTCGGCGAGAAGGGCTTGACGAGGTAGTCATCGGCGCCGACGTCGAGACCGTGGAGCTCGGCTTCCGAGCCGGCCTGCGCGGTGAGGAACACGACTGGCAGCGCTGAGAACCGAGGCTCGTCGCGGATGCGTCGAAGGAGTTCGAAGCCGTCGATCCCGGCCATCATGACATCGGACAGCACGAGGTCCGGAGGCGACGCGTCGATCGCCGAGAGCGCCTCCGAACCGCTGTCCGCGACGCGGACGCGAAATCGGCGACCGAGGACCCTCGCCACGTAGGCGCGCATGTCTGGGTTGTCGTCGACGACGAGTACCTCACCCTCGGGCTCCCGCGCTGCTGGCCCCCCGTCCGATGCCGTGTGGTCCGCGTCGGTGTCGGCCGCGTTGGTGTGCGGCATCCACCCGAGCGACTCCGCGAGGAATGGCTCGACCGCGATTCCGGTGTCGAGCGCGGTCGGCTCCAGGATCTGGTCGTCGTCTATGTGTGCCCGACCGAGGGGCACCGACACGGAAAATTCGCTCCCGACGGCGGGAGTGCTCGTGACCGTGATGTCGCCACCGTGCAGGGCGACGAGCTCCGACACGAGGGCCAGCCCGATCCCGCTGCCCTCGGTCGAACGTCCCTGTGCGTGCTCAATGCGGTGGAACCGATCGAAGACACGGGGCAGGTCGGCGTCCGCGATTCCGATGCCGGTGTCGGCGACGCGCAACACGGCGGTTTCGCCCACACGTCTCAGAGAGATCTCGATGCTTCCATCGAAGGTGAACTTGAGCGCGTTCGACAGCAGGTTCAGGACGATGCGCTCCCACATGTCGGGATCGACGTAGACGATGTCCCGGAACTCGTCGCACTCGACGACGAGACAGAGGCCGGCGCGGTCGACCGCCTCCTGGAACGCGCTGGAGAGCTCCGCAGTCAACGTTCCGAGATGCACCGGCTCGTACGCGACGCGCACCCGTCCCGCCTGGAGACGGGAGAAGTCGAGCAGCGTGTTGACGAGCTTGGTCAGGCGCAGACCGTTGCGGTGCACGATCTCCACCTGGGGCGCGAGCTCCGCGTGCGCACCCGCGTCGACCGCCCGCTTGAGCTCGCCGACAGGTCCCATTATCAGAGTGAGTGGCGTGCGGAACTCGTGACTCACGTTGTTGAAGAACCGCGTCTTGGCACGGTCGAGCTCCTCCAGGGCCTGGCGTCGGTGACGCTCGGCCTCGAATCCGCGAGCTGTGCCGAGGGCTGACGCGAGCTGACCTGCGACGAGCCCGGCGAAGCTCTTCGCGGTCTCGTCCGGCGGCCGGAACGGGTTGAGACCGGCAATCAACAACCCACTCGGCGTCCGATCGTGCAAGCTCCGCAGCGGCAGGACGACCGCATGGCTTGGATACCTGTCCCAGTCTCGACGCAGCAAGGACTGGATTCCGTCCAGCTCGGACAGTTCCACCAGTTTGTCACGACCTGCCCGCACCGCGTCGAGCGGCCAGTCCGCCTCCACGTCGCCCCGCGGCTCGGTCGAGTCGCGCACGGTGCCACCACCGGTGAGCGCGACCAGCTGCGCGTTCTCGCCACCGCCATCAAAGGAGTAAGTCGCGGTGAACGGCAGGTCGTGGTCGTGCGTGTCAAGGACGCGCTCGAACGCGTCGAGCACGGACGCTTCGGTCTCGGCAATCGCCAGCGCGCCTGAAAGGTCATGCAGCGTCGCCAATCGACGTTCGCCCAATACCCGGTCGGTCTCCTCGACGACAACGCACAACATCCCCACGATCGAACCGTCGTCGTGGGCCAACGGGCTGTAGGAAAACGTGTGGTAGGTCTCCTCCCGATAACCATTGCGCTCGAGAAACAGCATGAGCGACTCGTCCCAGGTCGCCACGCCATCGTCCAAGACCGACTCGATACGCGGGCCGATGTCGTCCCAGATCTCGGCCCATACCTCACTCGCGGGCCTTCCAAGCGCCCACGGATACTTCGTACCGAGCGTCTGACGGCGGTACGCGTCGTTACACATGAAGGTGAGGTCGTCACCCCAGGCCATCCACATCGAGAAGCGTGAGGCCAACATCACCCGCACGATCGTCGTCAGGCTGCTCGGCCACTGCGCGGGGGGCCGAGCGGCGTCGCCTCCCAGTCGACGGCGGCTAGATCACGGCCCACCTCGCCGCCGCGGCGGAAAGCAGGACTCACGGTCCCACGAGCTCCTCGAGACCTGCGACTTCAAGGACACGCTGCACGATCGGGGACGCCACGACGGTACGGTGCAGATCGAGTGCAGTAGCACGACTGCACGCCGACACCAGCGCCCGGATGCCCTCAGACCCGAAATACGTCACCGCACCGAGGTCGAACACGACACCGGTCTTCGCATCCTCGAGCGCGGTGGAGAATGCGGCCTCGAGCCGGGGCGCCGTGACGAGGTCGATCTCCCCTCGGACCGAAACCGTGACGACGCCATCTATGTCGCGCGCGACAACCTCCAGATCAGCGATCTCCGACACCGCTTCGCCCCTCAAGTCGCTCCCCGCGAGGAATTTTGCCACGCACCGATCGCCGAGAGCGAGCGGACGAGTCGCCACGTTTCGTCACGAGCGCGCGAGCAACCCCAAGGGGATGAGGCGGACATGCCGTCCAGCACTACCCGCGCTCACCACAGGCCAAACCGGCTTCGCCGGGAGAATCTAGTGCGATCTGGACCGACTCATCGACGACGAACACATTTTGGGGCGGCATGGTTCGCGACGGGTCCACCTGCACGCGGAGGCGACCCTGGCGCCCTTTGCCTCCTGCTGCGTGCATAGACCACCGACCCAGCGACGATGCAGATCGATCCCGACGTACTGTCGATCCATAGGGGCCTCCCTTCCTCCGAAGAGGAACTGGTTTGGTGAAGCCCCGAGTCTCAACGACTCGGATCCTCACGGGGAGCGGAGACACCCCACCGCCGCTGTCTGTCAAGTTCAGGCAGCGGCGGTTTTCGTTTCGAGGTGGTGTGCCCACGCGGTCGTCTCGTCGTATCGCGTTCCTGAGATGAGGCATCCGTGGAGGATGCCGACCCAACGGTTGGCGAGCTGCCAGATCGCGGTGTGGTGTCCCTTGCCGCGGGCGCGGAGCGTGTTGTAGTACGCGCGTGCGCCAGGCGACGCGTGCAACGAGCAGAACGCCCACCGATAACAGCTGTCAGCGAGTCGCTGGTTGCGCGCGGTTTGCGCCCGTCACCAGCCGCAACTTGCCGGACTGATGTGTCACCGGTGGTGTGCCCGCGTAGTTCTTGCGCGCCTTGGCGGACGTGTAGCGGTCCGGGTCGTCCCCAAACTCGCCGAGCACCCTGGCGCCGAGCACCACCCCGAGACCGGGCAGGCTCCGATAGATCCCTGCGTCGGAATGCTCGTCGAGGTACTCGGCGATCTCGGCCTCGAGCGCGGCGAGCTGTTCGTTCATCGCGGCCAGGACCGCGACCCGCGGCGCGGGTCGAGGCGCCATACGCATCACCCACCACCGTCGGTGCTGCGAGCTGCGCAGCGGTCAATGCCGCACGGACCTTGTGGGCGAACAGGTCGATGTTGCGTTGGCGGCCAGCGCGGCGAAGCGCGGACGCGATCCGCGCTTGGGAGAGCCGCCGACCTTGCTCGGGCGTGGCCGCCAACCCCAGCACCGCCACCGCATCCGGATGCGCCAGATCCGTTCCGAACGCTTCGAGCGCGCCCGGGAAGTACTCCCGCAGCGACGAACGCAACTGGTTGACCTGGCGCTGACGATGCCAGATCAAGTCCTTGTGCGACCGGCTCAGGACCTTGAGTGCCGCCGCGAGCTCAGAGTCTGCAGCCACGCGGCGGTGGAGATGACGGTCGGTGCGCACCAGATCAGCCAAGACCTACGCATCGCCCGCGTCGGACTTGCCTCCCGCCTGGCGATACCGGTCGCGATCGCGATCAACCGCCCTCGGATTCACCGCGAACACCTGATAACCCCCAGCCACCAGCGCGCCGACCAACAGGCCCCGATCGGTCTCGGTGCCGACAATCACCTCGGCCGGGTCGTCGACGAATTCGGCGACCAGCGCATGAAACCGCGCCACGCCTTCGACGCCTTCACCCACCCGTGCACCCGCCAGCCGTGCGCCCTCGACCTCGAACACCACGACGTCGTGATGGTCCTCGGCCCAGTCATGCCCCACGAAGATCAACAATCCCTCCTCAACTCGCTCGGTCATGAGAACCAGCGAGGAGACACCGACGGCCTAATGGCCAGTGCTCACCGGCACGACACCCCACCAGTGGTCAATCTCCTCACCGACCAGCGGGGGCACGGTCTCCGCTTCGAGCTCAACCTCCTCCAGGCCCCGGAGTGCTCACCCGCCGGCGGTTCGGTTCACAGCATCACCGAACACAGCGACACCGCGACGCCATTAGGCCCCGCTCCTTGATCGCATCAGATATGGCCGTGGCCGCCGACGGGTCCCCTGCGACTCAGCCGTCACTGCGCGCGCATGAACGCGAGCGGAACCCCGGCCGGAAGCCGGGGCCCGCTCCTGGGTTGACGCGCGGCTCGCTCTAGGCCTCTCCAGGCCAGATTGGGGACCAGTCAGTGTTCCCCCCACCCGGACCGGCGGTGGTGCCGGGGTTGTCAGTGTTCAACGCGTTTGCGTTCACGTGCGCACCGGCTTGGTTGTTTCCTGGTAGGAACGTTTGTTGGCCTGACGCGAGGGTCCCGGTCGCGTGGGGGACACCTTGTCCCACCGCCGGACAGAGAAACTGCCCCGATGGTCCCGTCGCCGGGCCATCCGGCTGAGACGCCGAGGCAATCCCAGCCGTCGCCGCGACTGCGACCAACGACAACGCCAGCGTAACGAGACCTCGCCTGATGCCGCGTCTCAACATGAGGGTTTCTCCTCTCCTCGCAAACGGGGGTCAGAGAACACTCCGGAGACGACAACCGCAGTGGATGCCACGCGCAGTGCGGCAGATCTGGGGCTGTGGGTTCGTGCGCAAGCCTTGCGGGTAGCGTACGACTTGGGAGGGAACGACTTTCGTGACTCGCTGCATAGCGGATGTCGGAGGAGGTTGTATGCCCTCGGCCGAAGTACGAGTCCCGAGCGCACGCGTGGCACCGGTCAAGTCAAGAGGCCTCGAACGTCAGCTCGCGGCCGAACGCACGATGGTGCGCTCGGTCATTGTGGGGATTCTCATTGCACTTCCGATCACCATCGCCCTCGCGATCGGAATGATGGCGTTGGCAATGAGCGACAAGGCGTCGTGGTACGTCTGGATCGGGCTCGGTGCGGGGATTGGCGCGTACGCGGCTCTGTTCTTCGGCACGTGGGGGGGAGTCGTGTACTCGACACACGAGTTTGACGAACTCGACGAAGACGCCATGCACTCCCCCGACGATGAGCCCGAAGGCCCGCCTATGGCAGGTCTGGGCGACTTAGAGGATGGCGACCGCGTCGACTTCAACGAGAAGGTTGGGAAGCCAGAGCGAGGCGACGCCGACGAGTGTGTTGGCGGTCAACGGGTATGAGTCGCCGAAGACTTCCTTGGCGGCGGCCATGAGTTCCTCGAGCGCGTCCCAGCTTTAGTCGACCATGTAGATGTTCAACTTCGCGACATCGTTGAGCGTCTCGAGCTCGCCAATGCGATGTCGCGGCGCGCAGTTCGGCGTTCTCAATGCTGGACGTCCCGGCGATTTCGCCTCGGTCGATCCGGGTCTTGGCGAACCCACCGGTACGCAGTCCCCTCCGGGACTCCGACGGACGCGGCCACCTCGGCAACGCGTCGGCCCGACCGGACTTGGTCGATCACCATCGCCCGGAACTGCGGTGCGTACGAGTGCGTCATGCATCCCTCCGAGATGGATGCCGCCCAGTCTCACAAGCCGGGTCCACTCATAGGGGGACAGACCACGATCCCCACAGAGCGACACCAAGGCCCAGCTGAACGGTTGCTCGACCCTCGTGAACGGTGACGTACACAAATCCGCACTTGGTGAGGCCGTTCGTGTCGAGCCACGACGCCTTCGTGTCGACCGCGCGGAGGCTCCCGACGATGCTGCCGGTCACCAGCTGGTTCACGCGCCCGTCGGGTGACACGTCGTTGAGCGTGGCGATGAGGTTGAGGTTGCGGTTGCTGGACTTCGCGTAGATGGTTGCGCCGATCGGGCCGGCGACGACCTTGTCGCGGTCGAGCGGTGTCGCGTCGAAGGTCACGGTCGTGCCGGTCGTGGCCGGGTCGCCCCAGTGCATAGTCGTGGACCCCGCGGCCTTCGGCGCCGAGGTCGAGAGTGCGCCGTCCGCGCCGAGGTGCAACGCGGTGTAGTCGTGCGTGAGCGGGTAGGTGGTCGCGTTCACCCACCGGTCGGACTGGAGCTCGAAGAGGTGCATCGGGGTGTTCGTGTCGGCGATGCCGGTGTCCTGACCCTTGAGCCAGGTGTCGTACCACTCGAGCTGGATGGCGTCGTCGAGGCCCTGGCCGTGCATCCAGGGTCCGATCACGATCTGGTAGCGGCCCGTCGTGCGCTGCTTCGGGCTCATAGCGGCGAACGGTGGGCGGTGGGCCCACGCGTTCTGGAGGATCGCGTACTCGTAGAGCGAACCGGGGCCGTCAGTGGGTTGCCAGCCGCTCCACAGCAGCGCCGGGATCTTGTTGTCGACGACCTTGGGCAGCACGTTGGCGGTCGACCGCGCCTGCCAGTAGGCACGGTCATACGCCTTCGGTCCGCCGGCGAGGACTTCTTCCTTGATCGCCTTGCTGGTGGCGTCGTTGACCGCGCCGTTCTTCGGGCCTGAGAGGGATGCGCTCGGGAACGACCCGAACAGGCCGATGATCTGGCTGGGCATGCCACCCGAGAAGTACCCCTCGTAGCCGTTCGACGCGCACGCGGGAAGGATGACCTTGAGGGGCGAGTTCGGACCCACTGCGGCGGCGGTGAAGATCTGGTTGATGCCGAGTTGCGAGCACCCCTGGAGGCCGACCTTGCCGTTCGACGTCGGGAGCTTCGCCGCCCAGTCCACCAGTGCAACCCCGTCCTTGGCCTGACGCGGCGCGAACAGCTCGTTCACGATCGGCTCGCCGTCCGGTCCCGTCGTGTCACCGGTCCCACGAACCTGCACGACCGCGTGGATGTACCCGCGGCTCACGTAGAAGGACTGCGGTTGTTGGGAGGAGACGTACGGAGCCTGGGCCAACAGGACAGGAACGCGCCGGACGCGCGCTCGCCGGTCGCGAGATCGGCGGGGTAGCCGATGTTCGCGACGAGCGTCACGCCGTCGTCCATCGTGACGGAGACGTTCGCATCGACCGTCATCCCGTACCTCGGTGCTTCGGGCTGCCAACGACCGCCGGGCCACGGAGTCGACGCGGTGCCACTCGCGGCGTCGGGGAGCGCGTTCGCCGGTGCCGGAGCGAGCGCGACCGCGAGGCCGGCCACGACGAGCATCGGCAGGAACCGCCGGCTCACGTGGCTGGACACCAGGCGCTGCTATGGGCGCGTCGGTGCCGTATCGGTCCGTCGTCCCCATTCGACGGACAGGACAGGACCCTGTTCGAGCACCTTGAAGCCTTCGGAGACTTTGGCTGCGAGGTCGCCGCCGTTGACGTACCAGTCGACATGCGCGGCCTGGATGACACCTCCGGACGCGGCGGCCATCATGGTGGGCACGAGGGCATCGCTGGGGAGTCCGAGTCGATCGCCGAGGAACTCGGCGATGACGCGTTGGATCTTCAATTGGATTCCACCGAGGACGGAGTTCAGCACTGAAGGGCTGGCGATGATGATGGCGATCCAGCGTCGCACGATTTCGGGGTTTTCCGTCGCGATCTGTTCGGCGAGCGCGATGCGAAGCGATTCCAGTGGCTCCTCGCTGGCCGGCCGGACGGAGAGCGCAGCTCGGAGGTTCCTGCTGCGCCGGTCGATCTGCACCTGCAGCACGTCTTCCTTGTTGGGGAAGTAGCGATAGAACGTCCGGGCCGAGATGTGGGCTTCGGCGACGATCTCGTCCACGGTCACATCTTTGAACCCTCGTTGATCGAAGAGCCGGAGCGCCACGGCTTCCAACTCCTGGATCATGAGCTCCGAACGCTTCACCCTCAGCTGAAGGGCGAGCGATTCGGGAGCCAGGCCCTTGACGTCCTTGGGTGTCACCTTCGCTCCCCGCTTCTGAGAAGGCGCCCTGGAATCTGACGAGCGTAGGTCAGGCCCCGAGGCTGCAGGGACATGACGTGCCGGCTTCGGTGCCCGTCGATTGATCCGATCCGCCTCGCCGAGGTTGACGAGTTGGGGTTCATTCGGCGCTGCGGGGTTGGAGGTGTCGGATCGCCAATCCGCGGGTAAGGCCCCCGAGGCGGCACCGTACGACCAGCCGGCTGCTACAGCACATGTCGGCTGAGACGACGCCCTTGACCGTGACAGCTTACAGCCTTAGCGTCAGAGTCTGTCAGTCCTAGCGTCTCATGCCTGGATCTACAGGTTGCAGCAACGGGGGTACCTTCATGCTTCGAGGTCCTAGTACGCGCCGCTTGGTCGCGCTGGTCGCGGCTGCGCTTCTGACCACCGGGCTGACCACCGTGCTCGGTGCCGGTAGCGCGACAGCCACGGCGGCCAGTCCGACCGTGGCTCCGCTGACTGGTGGTGCAGGCATACCCGCGCCGTCGAATCTGAACGGCTTCGATCTTGGGTCGGTTGGCTACCAGCAGTCCGAGGTCACGCTGTCAGGCATCGCGAACGCCTACACGCCGAGCGGGCCTCTGGTGACCGACGGCAAATGGACGGTCGCGCCCACGAACCCTCCGACGACGGCCTCGTACACGACTCGGGCTGTCACCTATCGTCCGATCGACCCGACGAAATTCAACGGTACGGTCATCGTCGAGTGGCTCAACGTCTCCGGTGGCGTCGACGCCAATCCCGACTGGACCCTCACGCACAATGAACTCATCCGCGACGGATTCGCCTGGGTGGGTGTGTCCGCGCAGGCGATTGGCGTGAATCAGCTCCGCAACTGTCCCATAGGAGGCCCTGTCACTCCGGCGTGTCCGGGTCCCGGCGATCCGGCGCGTTACGCGTCGCTGTCGCATCCCGGAGACAGCTTCTCCTACGACATGTTCTCGCAGGCCGGCCAGGCCGTTCGTGACAACCCGGCGCTTCTCCTCGGTGGTCTGACACCGCAGAGGATCATCGCCGCCGGAGAGTCACAGTCGGCCGCTCGTCTCGTCACCTACATCAACGCGGTGCACCCACTCGTGCACGTCTACGACGGCTTCTTGGTGCACAGCCGCAGCGCCTCGGGGTCGGCGCTTTCCCAGTCACCGCAGCCATCGGTCCCCACGCCGAGCGGGACCATGATCCGCAACGACCTGGACGTGCCGGTGTTCGTCTTCGAGACCGAAACCGATGTGCTCAGCAGCAACACGACCGACCGCCAACCCGACACGAACCTCTTCCGGCTCTGGGAAGTTGCCGGCAGTTCGCACTTCGACTGGTATGGCCTCGCGATCGGTCCGACCGACACCGGTGACGGCCAAGGCGCGGTCGCCAACCTCGCCGCGATGCAAAACCCGTCCGCCACCATCCCCGGGGGTCTGCCCCCCTGCGGCGCCCCGATCAACACCGGCGGGACGCACTGGGTGTTGAACGCGGCGGTCTACGCGCTCAACCAATGGGTAGTCAACGGCGTCGCACCTCCCACTGCCCCCTACCTGCAAGTCGCGTCCACGTCGCCAGTCGTGTTCGCCAAGGACGCGAACGGCAATACGCAGGGAGGCGTACGCTCACCACAAGTCGATGCACCAATCGCCGCGCTCGGCGGCATCGGCCAAGGGCCGCAATTCTGCTTCCTCTTCGGCACCACCGTTCCGTACCCGCCCTCCCAACTCTCCGCGCTCTACAAGAACCACGGACAGTTCGTCTCGCAGTGGGGCCAAGCAGCACAGAACGCCGTCAAGGGTGGATTCCTGCTCCAGCCCGACGCCGTCGAACTGAAGAACTCAGCGTCCCAGTCGCAGATCGGCAAGTAAGCAGCTCGCATCGATGCGCCGCGCCCGCGCAATCAGGGGGAGGCGCATGAATTCCGCGGGGTCTCGGGTGCCGGCCGCGGTCGTTCGCCGCGGCCATTCGGCGTGGATCGCGATGCTGCTGGCGGCAGTGATCACGGCGGCCGGCGTGCCCGTGGCGGCCGCGGCGAACGGGGCTGATGACGCCGCGCTGGAGTGCACCGGCTGGCTCGGCAATCCCGTCTCTGGGTCCACCGAGTGGAACGCGGCCGATCTCAACAACCAGCGGTGCGCGGCGGAGGGGTTACGCATCCTCGAGCAGAACCCGGCCGTGGCCGCGGCCAAGACCGCAAACGCGGACGCGGGCGAAGGCGTCTTCGTCGGCGATCCGTTCCGGGCGCCGCGCCGCTGGGCAGGCACGCGCGGTCGTTACCAGCGGATCACGTACACCGATCGTGACGGGAACACGTGGCCGGCCGCGCTCTTCGGCCCGCGCGACGCAGGCGCGGGACCGTATCCGGGTGTGTTGCTCGTCTGTCACGCGTGCTTCCCGCTCCCGCAAACGACCGAGAACGTAGGGCTGTGGTACTGGGCCGCCGAGTCGCTCGCCGAGGCCGGCTACGTCGTGCTGTACGCCACCGTCGGTGGCAACAGTGTGTCGCGGACGATCGACGCGACCAACCTCCTTACGGCAACGCCAGCGTCCCCGACCTCGCACGGGGAGTTCAATCCCTGGTACCAGGAGTTGGATCGCAGCGGGCTGGGGATCGTTGGTCACTCCGGCGCCGCCGGCGTCGCGCTCAACGTCGGGAACACCGATCCACGCTACAAGGCGATCGTGGCCTGGGACCCTGCTGCCTCGTACGCCTTCACCGGCGTGACCCCGCGGATCCCGACCATGATCCAGGTCGCGGACTACACCCTCAGGGAAGGACCCGTGCCGAGGGCTCAGAGGCCGATCCCTGCGCCGGGCTCGAAGTACACGTTCTTCGACACGATCCGCGCGGCCGGGGTGGACGTCATGCAGATCGCGCCGCGCGCGTCGACGCACCTCGACTGGACCCACTTCGCCGCGGCGAACCCGTTCGGCCCGTCGATCGACCATGGGATCTACGGCGAGATGTTCGCCACGTACTACACGCTGGCGTGGCTCGATCGGTACGTCGCGCCGCTGGGCGCTGCTCCTTCGGGCAAGGCCGGGCGCCTGTCCAAGGCAGAGGCGAAGCAGGCGCTGCGGCGTCTCACGGCGAGCGGCACCGATCGCTTCGATCGGTCTGCCGACGCGCACTCGATCGGTTCCGGTTTCTTCGATGCCGACAAGGCGAAGAAGGCCCGGAACCCGGAGGCCGGCAACGTACCGATCACGATCGGTGGGCTGCCCATCCGGAACCTGCTGTCCTTCCAGTTCGACTCCAGATATTCCCTCAACGGCGGCGCGCTGCACTGCGAAGACATGCGAGCCGGCTGCCGGTGATCACGCGGATCTCGTAGCCAATCCTCCGCCTCGTTGCTCGCGTCGCCGATCTGGCGCATGATCCCGCTCGACGGAAGGAGTGCTCTGTGGTCAAGCGTGCGAGGTACGCGGAATACAAGGACCGGTACGCGAACTTCACGTTCGAGCTGAGCGACGACGGCATTCTCTTCATGCAGTGTCACACCAACGGCGACAGCTTGGTCTGGAGCTGGGACGCGCACGACGGCATGTCCGATGCGTTCGCCGACGTCGCGGGGGACCGTGAGATCAAGGTCCTCATCCACACCGGGTCGGGTGAGAACTACAACGCGAACTGGGGTGCAGCGCCCGGGGGCAGCACGGTCAAACCTGTCTACCTGGCGATGGAGGGTCAGGAGGGGCTCATGCAGCTCGACGAGAAGGCGTGGTACGGCCGCATGCTCGTCGAGAACGTGCTCGCGGTGGAGGTTCCGATCATCAGCGCGGTCAACGGTCCGTGCAGCATCCACGCCGAGGTTCCGCTGCTCGCGGACATCGTGCTGGCGTCGGAGACCGCATACTTCCAGGACCTCGCGCACTTCCCTCGTGGTCTGGTGCCGGGCGACGGCTCACACGTGTTGTGGCCGATGCTCGTCGGGCCGAACCGCGCGCGTTCGATGCTCCTCATGGGCAAGAAGTTGACCGCGCAGGAGGCGCTCGACTGGGGCGTGGTCGCCGAGGTGCTGCCGCAGGACCAGCTCGTCGACCGCGCGTGGGAGATTGCCCGCGACCTCGCGCTCCGACCCCCGCTCGTGCTGCGCTACACGCGGCAGCTGTTCGCGCAGAACTTCAAACGGGCGTTCCTCGACGAGCTGGGTCACGGTCTCGCGCGAGACGTACGCGCAACGCCAGTTCTTCCCCCAGGGCGGGGGGATGCGCGGCCTCGACCGTGCGTGGGACCAGAAACCCTGGTCTGACTGAGCGATCCGGCCGTGGAAGTGTCAGCCTTCCGCCTCGCGCTCGCGGTCGAACTCCTCGGTCGCGTCACCCCAGCTCCGCATCGCCTCGGCGGAGGCCGGGGGGTCGAATGGCACGGTCCACGAATGTGATCCCGCCCCGACTTCGAGCTCGTCCGTGTGGCCGGGCAGGAGGACGCGCGCCGTCGTGTTCGGCGGGACCACGGCCGACACGGTGACCGCGCCGTCGCTGAGCTCCCACGACGACGACGCGAGACCGTAGGGCGTGTCGAGGCGGCTCGACGCCGAGCGCAAGCCTCCGCCCGGTTGTGGGGCGATGCGCACGACGCGCCACCCGGGTGCCGCCGGCGTGAGGCCGCCGACCACCCGGTGCATCCAGTCCGCGACCGCGCCAAAGGCGTAGTGGTTGAACGACAGCATCCCGATGCCGGCTTCGTTGACGCGCCCGTTGGGCGTGATCGCGTCCCAGCGCTCCCAGATCGTGGTCGCGTCGTGCAGCACCGGGTAGAGCCACGACGGGCATTCCTCCTGGGTGAGCAGCCCGTACGCGGCGTCGACGTGGCCGGTGCCGGTGAGCGCGTCGCAGATCAGCGGCGTGCCCACAAAGCCGGTTGCGATCTTCAGCTGACGCTTCAGCACGAGCTTGCGGAGTCGGTCACCCGCGCTACGACGCTGCTCGTCCGACGCCAGCAGTCCGTAGACGATCGCGAGCGCGTAGGCGGTCTGCGCGTCGGATGCGAGTCGTCCGTTCGGGGTGACGTACTCCCGCTCGAACGCGGCGCGTACATCATCTGCGATCCGCGCGTAGCGCTGCTCGTCGTCACTGCGATCGAGAAGTCGGGCGGCGGCGGTGAGGAGGTCCAGCGAATGGATCATCGCTGCGGTCGCGAGCAGGTCGGGATCGGTGCGCTGGTCGAACGCGTCACCGTCGGCGCCGGTGGGGTCGAGCCAGTCGGCGAACTGGAAGCCGTCGGTCCACAACCGGTCGTCGCCGGCCTGCGTCAGCTCGCAGTCGACCCAGGCGCGCATGCTCTCGTACTGCGCAGCGAGCACGCCGACGTCGCCGAACCGTTCGTGGAGTGTGGCGGGCACGGTCACCGCGGCGTCGCCCCACACCGCGGCGGGGAGCAACCACTCGAGGGAATCGGGGATCACCCACGGCACCGTGCCGTCGTCGCGCTGTTCCGCGGCGAGGTCCCGCAGCCACGACTCCAGGAGCCCCGCGCAGTCGTAGAGGTACGTGGCCGTGGGCGCGAACACCGCGATGTCGCCGGTCCAACCGAGGCGTTCGTCGCGTTGTGGGCAGTCGGTCGGGAGACCGACGAAGTTCCCGCGCATGCCCCAGACGACGTTCTCGTGCAGTCGGTTGATGCGCGGGTCCGAGCATTCGAACCAGCCGGTCCGCGTCATGTCGGTGTGGACGACCAGCGCCGTGACGTCGTCGATCTCGAGCTCGCCGGGCCAGCCGGTGATCTCGGCGAAGCGGAACCCGTGGAACGTGAACCGCGGGTGCCAGGTCTCGGACCCGTCGCCGCGCAGCGTGTAGCGGTCGGTGGCGATGGCGGCCCGGAGGGGCTGGGTGCAGAGCTCACCGTCCTGCAGGACCTCGGCGTGGCGGAGCGTGATCTCCGTGCCGATCGGTCCCTCGACCGCGAGCTCGACGACGCCGACCAGGTTCTGGCCGAAGTCGACGATCGTGCGGCCGCTCGGCGACGTGAAGATGTCCGTGGGCGGGACTCGCTGCGTGACCCGGATCGGTGGCGCACTCGGCGCAGTCAGCGTCGCGAGATCGTGCTCGACGGTGGTCACCGGCGTCCACGATGAATCGTCGTAGCCGGGCTGCGACCAACCGGTGAGCTCCGCGCGCGCGTCGTAGGTTTCGCCTTCGTAGAGCCCGGTCGCGAGGATGGGGCCGGTCGACGCGCGCCACTCGTCGTCGCTCAGGACGACCGTGGTCGAGCCGTCGGCGTGGCTCAGTTCGAGTTGGCAGAGCAGGCCGAGTCGGTCGCCGTACCGGTTGCGCTGCAGGTTCTCGACGAGCGCGCCGCGATACCACCCGTCGCCGAGCACCGCGCCCACGACGTTGTCGCCCTGCAGCACCGCGTCGGTCGCGTCGAACGTGTCGTAGCGGAGCTGATGGTGGTAGCTGTTCCAGCCCGGCGCGAGCACGTGGTCGCCGATGCGTCGACCGTTCAGCTCGAGCTCGTAGACACCGAGCGCGGTCACGTACAGCCGGGCGCGCACCACCGGCGTGGACAGCGTGAACGACCGTCGCAGGTAGGGACAGGGTTGGGGCGTCGCGAGATCTTCGTCCCAGGCCGGGCCTACGAACGTCGCCTGCCAGTCGGACGCTGCGAGCAGCCCGGCCTCCACGGTGACCGGCTCACTCCACGGCGACTCCGAACCGTCGGTCCCGATCACCCGCACCCGGATCGTGCGGAGCTCACGGGACCGCAACGGCGGTGCGGGCCACGCCACGAGCACGGAATCGCTCGAGTCGACCACCCCGGTCGAGAACTCCGGGCCATCGGCGACCGCGATCCGGAGCTCGTACGCGCGTTGACGCCAGCCCGGGATGTCGGTCTCCGTCGACCATGAGAGGCGGGGTGCCGCCTTGCCGATGCCGAGTGCCTTCGCTCGGTGTTCGACGGTGAGGCGGGAAATTCTGGGACCGGACATCAGATCCTCGGGATCGGCGGGCGCGCGGATGTTCAAAGATACGCGAACGCTCATACCCGCACAAACGCGGCGACGGGTGCACGAGGAGTCGGTCAGCGGAGCTTGACGCGGTCCCGGAAGGGGTCGAGGCGCGCATCGGCCGGATCGAGGTCGGTCACGAGCAGGTCGATCCGGTCGAAGGCAAAGGCGCGGGCGGTCGCCCGGTGCGCCAGCTTCGATGCAGTGACCGCGAGGACGATCTCGGCGGCGGACCCCCCGAGCGCGACCTTGACGTCGGCCTCTTCCAGTGTCGACTCGCTCGAACCGAGCTCGGAATCGACGGCCGCCGCGCTCACGAACAGCCGGCGCAGCATCACGTCGCGCGCGGCACGCGCCGCGAGTGGCCCGACGAGGCTCCCCGTACGGCTGTCGAGCTCGCCGCCGGTGAGCAGCGCCGTGATGCCGGGGTGTTCCTGCAGAGCGCGGAACGTGTCCGGACCGTTCGTGAGCACGGTGAGATCGCGTACGCCGCCGAGGCGGACGGCGAGGCGCTGCAGGGTCGACGACGCATCGATGCCGATCGCGCCACCGGTGCCCACCAGGTCGACGAGCTTCTCGGCCACGCGCGCCTTGGCGCGCGCGTGCTGACGGAAGCGTGCGGCGAACTCCTGCGGACCGACCGCCACCGCGCCGCCGCGCATCCGCTGGGCCACGCCCTCGTCGACGAGCATGTCGAGGTCACGGCGGATCGTCATCTCGCTCACGTCGAGCTCGTGTGCGAGCTCCGCGACCCGCACGCGACCGTCGGTGTCGAGCCGTCGCCGCATCAGCTCGAGCCGTTCGAGGGCCTGGACGTTCATCGTGCGACCTCCTGGGGGTCGCCCAGTGTCGCACGCGCCGCGCGCGCGTCCTCGAACACTCCCAGCGCGATGCCCTGCGCGAGCGCGTTGCCGATGGCGGTCGCCTCGACCGGTCCGGCCGACACCGGCAGGTCGGTGCGCCGTCGGAGTGCGTCGAGATAGAGCCTCGACCGGGAGCCGCCCCCGAAGACGCGGACCCCGCGGAGCCGCTTCGTCAGGTCGTCGACGGGAAGCGAGGCGATCACCGACGCGGTGGCCGCCGCCATCGACTCGACCGCGACACGCACGAGGGTCGCGCGGCTCGAGTCCGGCGCCAGGCCGGCGGCGGAGCGCAGCTCGTGTTCCATGCTGGTCGGCGCCAGGAACCGTTCGTCGGTCGCGTCGACGAGCACTCCGGGATCGGACACGGCAGCCGCCGCGGCGAGAAGATGGTCGAGGTCGTCGTCCCACGCTCGGCGACATTCCTCGACCAGCCACCAACCCGACACGTTCCGCAGGAACCGGATGCCGCCCAGCGCACCCTGTTCGTTCGTGAACCCCGCGGTCTGCGCCTCCGCGCTCGTGTCGGGTCGGGGCTGCTCGCGCCCGACGAGCAGCCACGTGCCCGCGGAGACGAACGCCTCGTCGGGTCGGCCTCCCCCGAGCACGGCCGATGCCGTGTCGTGGCCCCCGACCAGGTGCACGGGAACGCCGCGCCACGAGCCGACCCGCGTCCCGGCGGGAAGGATGTCGGGCAGGAGCGCGCGCGGGAGCGCGATGGCCTCGCAGAGCTCGCGGGACCAGTCACCCGTGGCCAGGTCGAGCAGCGCGGTGCTCCCGGCGCTCGTCGTCTCGGCGACGACCTCGCCGGTGAGGTGCGCGACTACGAGCTCGGGGAGCATCACGACGTGCGCGGCGCGGGCGAGCTGCGCAGGATCGTGCGCCGCCAGCTGGAACATCGTGTTGAACGCCAGGAGCTGCAGGCCCGTCAACTCGTAGAGCCGACGGGCGCCGATCCGCTCCACGACATCGCGAAACGCGCTCGTGCGCGCGTCGCGATACGAGATCGGTGGCTCGAGGAGCTCGCGCCGTGCGTCGAGCAGGCCGTAGTCGACGCCCCACGTGTCGATGCCGATCGATGCAACCGGGCCGCCGGCCATCGCGCGTTCGAGGCCGTGGTCGAGCTCGGCCAGGAGTCGGTCCCATTCCCACCGCAGGATTCGATCGGCGTCGCACCGCGGCGCGTGCGCCGCGCGCTGGACGACGCTGACCTGCGGCGCACCGTCGCCGAGCTCGACGCGGCAGACACGCACCGAGCTCGCGCCGAAGTCGACCGCGACGACGGGGACGTTCATGCGCGTGGCGTCAGAGCCCGCTGGCCACGGAGCTCTCGCCGCGTGCCTCCACGGCCGCGGCGCGGTAGCCGATCCGTCGGTACGTGGCGAGGGGAGCGAGGGCGGCGTGGTTGCGGCGCCGTGCTTCGGCCACGATGGGGCGGACGTCGCTGCGGTAGGCGGCCTGGATCACTTCGGCAGCGAGCGCGGGATCGTTGGCATCCTGCGCTTGGGCGAGTTCGTCGCGGTCGACGAGCAGCGCTTGCGCGATCGTCACCTGCACCTGGTCGGTGGCCTGCATGAGGTCTTCGAGCGGATCCTTCAGGTTGTGTGACGCGTCGATCATGTAGCGCACCGGCGGCATCGCCCCGCCGCCGGCGTCGAGAAGCTCCAGGACGACGAGGAAGAACTGGTACGGGTGGATCGAGCCGACGGTCAGGTCGTCGTCGCCGTACTTCGAATCGTTGAAGTGGAAGCCTCCCAAGCGGCCGACCATCGCGAGTCGGCTCACCACCTGTTCGATGTTCGCGTTGGGGAGGTGGTGGCCGAGGTCGACGAGGCATTTCGTCCGTGGGCCTGCGTGCTGGGCCAGGAGCAGCGACGAGCCCCAGTCGGCATTCACGCTCGAGTAGAACGCGGGCTCGTACGGTTTGTGCTCGGTGTACATCTCCCAGTCGTCGGGGAGTGAGTCGTGCAGCCCGCGCAGGGCTTCGGCGACGCGTTCGAACTGCCGGCGGAAGTTGGCCTGCCCCGGATGGTTCGTGCCGTCGGCGAGCCACACGGTGAGCGCGGTGGCTCCGAGTTGCCGGCCGAGCTCGACGACGGCCTGATTGTGCTCGAGCGCGCGCTTGCGGACGTCGGGATCCGTGTGGGCGAAGGATCCGAACTTGTACGAGACCGCACCGTCGCCAGTCGTGGAGGGGTTGTCCTGGAACGTGTTGGAGTTCATCGCGTCGAAACCGATGCCGGCCGCGTCGGCGTGCGCCCTGAGCGCAGCCGGGTCACGCGGATCGTCCCAGGGCACGTGGAGGCTGACGGTTCGGTTGGCGCCGGTGAGCGCGTTGAGCGCGGCGATGTCGTCGATCTTCTCCTCGGTGGTGCGTGGTTCGCCACCGATCGGGAAGCGGCCGAACCGGGTACCGCCGGTGCCGACGGCCCACGACGGCGCGGCGACCGAGAAGCGCGCCACCTCGTCGATCACGGCTTCGGTATCGGTCCCGATGCGTGCGAGGCGCTCCCGCACAATGTCGAGGTCGCGCTCATGAGCGGCGACCAGACGAGATTCGACGTCGACGATCTGCTCGGCGCTGATGTGCATCGTCATCGACGTCCCCCTTCGTCTCGCGGTCATCGTAGGAACGCAGTTGCGACACCGCCGTCGACCGGCACCAGCATCCCGGTGGTCCGGGAGAGCGCACCGCCGGTGAGTGCGACGACTGCGTCGGCGACGTGGCGCGGCAGCACCTCCTCACCGAGCAGCGTACGGCTCGCGTAGAAGTCGCCGAGCTGGTCGGGTTCCACCCCGTAGGCGGAGGCGCGTTCCTCGCGCCAGGAGCCGCTGAAGATCCCGGACCCCTCGACGACGCCGTCGGGGTTCACGCCGTTCACGCGGATGCCGTGCTTCCCGAGCTCGGCGGCGAGGAGGCGTACCTGGTGTGCCTGGTCGGCCTTCGCCGCGCTGTAGGCGACGTTGGCCGGACCGGCGGCGACGGCGTTCTTCGACACCACGTAGACGATGTCGCCGCCCATGCCGCTCGCGACGAGCATTCGCGCCGCGTTCCGGCTGACGAGGAACGCACCGCGTGCCAGCACTGCATGCAGTCGGTCCCAGTCGTCCACCGTGGTGTCGACCAATTCGCCAGAGCTGGCGAACCCGGCGTTGTTCACGACGAGGTCCACGCCACCGAACCGGAGTGCGGCTTCGGTGAAGGCCGCGGCCACCGCGGTCTCGTCGCTGACGTCGACCTGGACCGCCAGCGCGCGTTCGGCCCCGATCCCGGCGGCGATCTTGTCGGCTTTCTGCCCGTCGAGGTCGGCGACGACGACGCTCGCGCCCTCGTGCGCGAGGCGTTCGGCGATGGCGCGCCCGATGCCGGATGCTCCACCGGTGACGAGCGCCACCCGCCCGGCGAGGGCGGGTGGTTGCGGCTTCATCTGGAGCTTGCGTTCCTCGAGCTCCCAGTACTCGACCCGGAACTTCTCGGCGTCGGGGATCGGTGTGTACTGCGAGACCGACTCGGCACCGCGCATCACGTTGATCGCGTTGACGAAGAACTCGCCGGCGACGCGCGCCGCGGCTGCGTCGAGGCCGAAGCTCCACATGCCCACGCCGGGCACCAGCACGATCACCGGGTCGGAGCCGCGCATCGGCGGGGTGTCGGGGGTCGCATACCGCTCGTAGTACGCGGCGTACTCGGCACGGTACGCGCCGTGGAGCTCCCGGAGTCGTGCGACCCGGGCATCGAACGCCTCGCGCGGGCCGAGGTCGAGGAACAATGGGCGGACCTTCGTGCGGAGGAAGTGGTCGGGGCACGAGGTGCCCAGCGCCGCGAGGCGAGGCGCCTCCTCGCCGGCGAGGAACTCGAGGATCACCGGCGCGTCGGAGAAGTGTCCGACGAGCGGTCGGTCGGTCGACGCGAGTCCGCGGACGACGGGAGCAAGCCGAGCGGCTTCAGCGACAAGCTCGGCGTCGGGGAGCGGGGCCATCGTGTCGACCGGCGATCCGAACGGGAGCCGCGCGCCGCGCGTTCCGAGGAACAGTTCGGCCTGGTCGATCAACCGGAACGACGTCGCTTCACACTCGTCGCTCGTCGTACCCCAGCAAATCATCCCGTGGCCGCCGAGCACCGCGCCGACGGCATCGGGGTGCATGGCCCGGAAGTCACGGAGCGCGAGGCCCAGCTCGAACCCGGGACGCCTCCACTCGAGCCACCCGACCTCGTCACCGAAGCACTCGGCCACGAGCCGCTCGCCGTCGGCGGCGGTCGCCAGCGCAATCAACGAATCGGGATGCAGGTGGTCGACGTGGTCGAGGTCGACCAACGCGTGCAACGGCGTGTCGATCGACGGCACCGCGCCACCGTCGCCGAACCGGCACGCCGCGTACGCGGCCACGATGTCGTCCTCGTGCGTACCCGCGGCGTGCCGTTGCTCGAGCGCGCGCACCCGCTCGAGCACGAGGAGCGCGAGGCCGTCCTCGGTGAGCGTGCCGAGGTCGCCGCCCGAGCCCTTCACCGCGAGCACACGCGTCCGGGCTCCGGTGACCGGATCTGCCAGCGTCAGCTTCGCCGACGTGTTCCCCCCGGCGAAGTTCGTGACCCGCTTGTCGGCGCCCAGGCGGTGGGAGCGGGCGAGCAGCTCCTGGAGGGTGCGGTCGACAACCTGGGACATGTTCGCTAGCTTAGAATCCAACAAGTTCGAACACCAACGAGGCTTACCCCTTGTGCCGGAGCCGGAGTTTTCTTATAGTCATAAGAATCCTGAGGGGCGTGAGAATTCCTCACGATGACCGGGAGGCTACGCACATTGGGGGATGTCGCGCGCATGAGCGAACGGACGGGTCAGGCCGCCGCGGCAGGGCGGGAACGGCGCCGGGCGCCGGCCGGTGCCGACACGCGGAATCGCCAGCAGCGCGGTGACGCCCGCCGCCAGCAGATCCTCGACGCCGCGGTCGACCTCTTCGCCGCCAGGGGGTACCGCGGCACGGGCGTCGCCGCGCTCGGGGAGCGTGTGGGCATGACGGCAACCGGGCTTCTCTACTACTTCGGGTCGAAGGAGCGCCTGCTCGCCGAAGTCGTCGCCGAGCGCGACCGGGCCGACGCGCTCGAGCCCGGTGGTGCGTTGACGCTGGCCACCCTGCGCGATCTCGGCCGTCACAACGCCGAGACGGCCACGCTCACGCGGCTGTACGCCGTCCTGAGCGCGGAGAGCTTCGAGCCGGACGAGCCGCTGCACGACTTCTTCGTCGATCGGTACGAGACCGCGCGTGGTCTCGTACGCGCCATCCTCGACGCGGAGCGCGAGCGCGGCGCACTCCGGCGTGACGTCGACACCAGCCAGGTCGCGATGGAGATCATCGCGACCCTCATGGGCCTCGAGACCCAGTGGCTCACGGACCCGGATCGCATCGATCTCGCCGCCGCGGACGAGGCCTACTTCGACCGTCTGATCCGCGAGTTGTCGCCGTCCGATCAATAGACCACAGAGAGTTCCGGAACAACGGGGGGAACGAAATGCGGAAGCTGCTTGCACCGGCAGTCGTGCTCGGCCTGCTCGTCGGCGCCATGGGCGTCGCCGGCGCCGCCACCGACTCCGCGCCGGGGGTGACCAAGGACGAGATCAAGTTCGGTGTGACCTACGTCGACTTCGAGCCGATCCGGAGCGTCACCAACATCAGCCACGGCGACTACGAGAAGAGCTACAACGCCGTGATCGACGATCTCAACAAGCGCGGTGGCGTTGGCGGCCGCAAGCTCGTTCCGACGTTCGCCAAGATCAACCCCCTCGGCACCGCGCCGGCGCAGGAGGCGTGCCTCAAGCTCACCGAGGACGAGCACATGTTCGCGGTCATGGGCTTCTTCCTCAACGATGCCGCGCTGTGCTACGCCGAACAGCACGACACGCCCGTGCTCGGCGGAACGATCACCGCTGACCTGCTGGCTCGGACGAAGGCGCTGTGGACCACGCTCGAGTCGGGTGCCGACGTGGCACCGCGGGTGATCGACACGCTGACCAAGGCGGGGGCGTTCAAGGGCGGGAAGGTGGGCCTCGTCACCCTGGCGGCCGACGAGAACCTGCTGAACGACGTCGTCATGCCCGCGTTGAAGCGCAACGGAGTGAAGGTGACGACCTCGGCGATCATCGACGCACCGGCCAACGACGTCACTGCCGGAATAACCCAGGCGGGCACGATCATGGAACGCTTCAAATCGGACGGGATCAAGACCGTGCTCGCGGTGAACAACTCCCCGAGTGCCGTGATCACCGCATTGGGCAAGACGGACTACCGCCCGCGCATCGCGGCGACCGCGGTCAACCCCTTCCAGGCTGCCGCGATCAACCCCTCGACCGACCCCTCGGTGATCAAGAACTCCATCAGCGCGGACATCGGCGTCGACTTCAAGGATCCCAGCCTGCAGAAGTGCTTCAAGCTCGTCGAGAAGGCCACCGGCGACAAGATCCTCGAGTATCCGGCCGTGGGCGCGCCCGACTTCCGCGCCTCCGCCGCAACAGGCGTGCCGGTACATCCCGTTGCTGGCCGCGCTCGCGGGTGCCGCCGGCAAGAACCCCACGGTGGCGGGGTTCAACAAGGCGGCCGAGAAGCTCGGATCGGTCCAGATCCCGGGCTCGGGCACGATCACGTACGACCCCAAGACCCACACGTTCCTGCAGCCGATGTTCACCTACAAGTACGACCCGACTCTCAAGTCCCTGGTGACCGACAAGAAGGTCGGCTGAGCCGCAGGAGACCGGGATGACCATGACCTCGAGCGGCAACGAGCCCGAGAGCGCGTCGGAGGCCGCGCAGCTCGCGGTCGCGGTGCTCGACGCGGAAGCCGAGCGGGAGGCGCAGCAGGCTGCCTCGCAGGAACAGGTCCTCTTCGCCGACGATCTGCTGCCCGGGGTCGGCGAAGAGCACATCTCGCTCGGTGAGGCGCTGCGCACGGGGGGCATGCGCACGTTCGTCGTCCTGCTGTTGCTGGCTTCGTTCGAGGAGCTCGAGGTCGCGACGCTGTCGGTGCTCGCCCCCGACCTGCGTGACGCGTTCGGCGTCGGGAACGGTGTGATCGTGTTCCTCGCCGCAGCGTCGGGGGCGTTCCTCGTGCTCGGCGCGTTGCCGATGGGGTGGCTTGCCGACCGGTACCGGCGACCTCCGATCCTCGGCTGGGCGAACTTGGCGTTCGCGGCGTTCGTCGCGTCGTGCGGGCTGGTTGCGAACGCGTTCCAGTTGTTCTGGACGCGACTGGGTGTCGGGATCTCGAAGTCGAACTCGTTGCCGGTGCACGGTTCGCTGATCGCCGACACGTACCCGATCAGTGCGCGGGGTCGGATCAGCGCGTCGTTGGCCATGGGTGCGCGCCTCGTCGGTGTGCTGAGCCCGGTGGTGGTCGCTGGTATCGCTGTCGATCGCCGGCGGTGACGACGGCTGGAGATGGCCGTTCCTGCTGCTCGGGATCCCGGTGGCGGTGGTGGCACTGTTCGCGTTCAAGCTGCGGGAACCGCCGCGAGGTCAGTTCGAGAAGCAGGACGTCCTCGGCGAGGTCATCGAGGACGCGAAGCCCGCGCCCATCTCGGTCGAAGCCGCGTTCGCGCGCCTGTGGCAGATCCGCACGATCAAGTCGGTCATCGTCGCGTTCGCCGCCATCGGGTTCGGGTTGTTCACCGGTCCCGTGTTGAGCAACCTGTTCATGGAGGAGGAGTACGGCACCAAGACCTTCGCCCGCGGTGTGCTGGGCACGATCGGCGGCATCGGACTGCTCGTCGCGCTGCCGCTGGCCGGTCGCGCCTACGACCGCATGTACCGGGAGGATCCGTCCGCGCGCGTTGCGGCTGGTGGGGTTGATGATCCTGCCCGCGGCGCTCCTGACGCCCGTGCAGTTCTTCATGCCGAACGTCGTGTTGTTCACGATCTTCGGGATTCCCCAGATCGTGCTGCTGACCGTGGCGTTCACGATGGTCGGGCCGGTCATGCAGTCGATCGTGCCGTACCGGTTGCGGGGAATGGGTGTCGCGCTCGGCTCGATCTACATCTTCTTCATCGGTGCGACTGGTGGGGCGTTGCTCTCGGGCCTGCTGGCCGACGAATTCGGGCCCCGGGTCGCGGTCATCGCCATCGTCGTGCCCTCCACGATCATCGGTGGCTTCCTCATCATCAGGAGCTCGCGGTTCATCCGCAACGACCTGTCGCTGGTGGTCGCCGAGCTGCAGGAGGAGATGGCGGAGCACACCCGCCAGCTCGAGGCACCGGCGCAGGTGCCCGCCCTCCAGGTCGCCGACGTCGACTTCGCCTACGGGCCGGTTCAGGTGTTGTTCGACGTCGGCTTCGAGGTGCACCGTGGCGAGGTGCTCGCGTTGCTCGGCACCAACGGCGCGGGCAAGTCGACGATCCTGCGCGCCATCGCCGGTCTCGGCACTCCTGCGCGCGGCGTCGTGCGCCTCAACGGCGTGAACATCACCTACACCACGCCGGAACAACGAGCCCGCCTCGGCATCCGCATCCTGCTCGGCGGCAAGGGCGTGTTCCCCGCGATGACGGTGAACGAGAACCTCGAGATGGCGGCGTTCGTCTACCGCCACGACGACGCCGACTTCGACCGTCGCCTCGAACGTGCCTACAGCCTGCTCCCGGCCTTGTCGGCGCGGAGGCGCGACGTCGCGTCGGCGCTCTCGGGTGGTCAGCAGCAGATGCTCGCGCTGGCCATGACGCTGCTGCACGACCCCGAGGTGCTCGCCATCGACGAGCTGTCGCTCGGGCTCGCGCCCCTCGTCGTCCAGGAGCTGCTGATGGTCATCGAGCGGCTCAAGGCCGAGGGGATGACGATCATCCTCGTCGAGCAGTCGCTTGAACGTGGCGCTCTCGGTCGCCGACCGTGCGGTCTTCCTCGAGAAGGGCGAGGTTCGCTTCAGTGGGCCGGCCGCCGAGCTCGCCGACCGCGACGACCTTGCCCGGGCCGTGTTCCTGGGCACCGAGGGCGGCTGATCGTGGGGGTCGTCGCCACCTGGGTCACGTCGCAGCTCGTCTTCAACGGTGTGATCTCGGGCCTGGTGTTCGGCCTGCTGGCGATGGGCATCGTGTTGATCTATCGCTCGACGCGGGTGATCAACTTCGCGGTCGGCAACATGGGCCTCGTCGGCGCAAGCCTCCTCGCCCTGCTCGTGATCGAGTACGGCGTGTCGTTCTGGCTGGCCGCGATCGCCGCGCTGGTGCTGGGCACGCTCTTCGGCGCGGTCATGGAGCTCATCGTGATCCGGCGCCTCTTCTTCGCGCCGCGTGTCATCGTCCTGGTCGCAACCATCGGGATCGCCGGTCTCGCGGCCGCGATCGTGACTGCGTATCCCGAGATCACCGACTTCAGCGCCGCCTATCCGGTGCCCACGGACACGACGTGGAACGACGTCGCCGGAATCCGCATCACCAGTGCGCAGGTCGCGGTGCTCGTGGTCGTGCCGCTGGTCGCGATCGCCCTCGGTTGGTTCCTCAACCGCACGCTGATCGGCCGGACGGTCAAGGCGTCGGCCGAGAACCCCGACCTGGCCCGGGTCCAGGGCATCAACCCGAAGATCGTCTCGACCGCCGTCTGGGCCATCGCCGGGTTCGTCTCCACGCTCACGATGATCCTGGTCGCGGGGGACAACGCGGGCCCGGCGCACGATCTGCTGCTCCTCGGTCCGAACACCCTGGTCCGTGCGCTCGCCGCCGCCGTCATCGCCGGCATGGTGTCATTCCCTCGTGCCATGGTCGCGGGTGTGTTGATCGGCGTGATCCAGGCGCTCGTCAACTTCAACTACCTCGACAAGCCGGGATTGATCGACGCGCTCCTGTTCGTCGCCGTCCTCATCGCGGTCGCCCTCCAGAGCCGGGGCCGCGGGCCGGCGGAGACGCAGACCTTCTCGTTCGCACCCAAGGTCCGCGAGATCCCCGACCACCTGCGCGGGATCTGGTGGGTGCGGCGTTTCAACCTGCTCATCCTCGGCGCGTTGCTCGTGCTGGCGATCGTCATCCCTCTGCTGATCACCGCTCCTTCACGCCACTTGCTGTACGCCACCATCGCCTGCTTCGCGATCTGTGGCCTGTCGCTGACGGTCCTGACCGGATGGGCGGGGCAGTTGTCGCTCGGCCAGATGGCGTTCGCCGGATTCGGGGCGCTCGTCGCAGCCGCCCTCACGCGTGGTCTGCATTTCGACCTGGGCCTGATGACCCTCGACTTCGCCGCGCTTCCCTTCCTCCTTTCGATCCTGCTCGCGGCGTTCGCGACCGCGGGGTTAGCGGCGCTCATCGGCGTAGGCGCGCTCCGCGTGCGCGGCCTGCTGCTCGCGGTCAGCACGTTCGCGTTTGCCGTCGCCGCGCAGCAGTACCTGTTCCGCCAACCGGTCCTGTCCGACGACCAGATCGCGGTGCCCTTCCCGCGCGGCACGCTCTTCGGGCTCGACCTCTCCCAGCAGCGCACCTATTACTACGTGTGTCTCGCGGTCCTGGTGGCGGCGCTCGCGTTCGTGAGCCGCCTCCGCCGGTCCGGCATCGGCCGCACGACCATCGCGGTGCGGGACAACGCCGACAGCGCCTCCGCCTACACCGTGGGCATGGCGTCCACCAAGCTTCGGGCCTTCGCCATCGCCGGGTTCCTGGCCGGCCTCGGTGGCGCCTTTCTGGCCGGCGCGATCGAGTCGGTGCCGTACACGGAGCGCTACTTCCTGGTCGCCGACTCGCTCGCGCTGGTCGCGATCGTCGTCATCGGCGGCATCGCCTCGCCCATGGGGGCCGTGCTCGGCGCGCTCTGGGTGGTCGGGTTGCCCGCGTTCTTCCCCGACAACAACCTGGTCCCGCTGTTCACGTCGAGTATCGGCCTCCTCGTGCTGCTGCTCTACTTCCCCGGTGGGTTCATCCAGATCGCGTACTCGATCCGCGATGCGCTGTTCGGCTGGGCCGCGGGCCGGATCGACGCGCCGCTGACCACCAGAAGTGTCGCCACGCCGCCCGTGCTCCAACGCTCGGCGCGCGCTCCGATGGCCGACGGCGTGGCAGCGCTCGAGGTCACCGGCGTCTCCGTGAGGTTCGGGGGGATCCTCGCTGTCGACGAGGCCTCCCTGCGGGTCGGGAGCGACGAGATCGTCGGGCTCATCGGGACCAACGGCGCGGGCAAGTCGACGTTGATGAACGCGATCGGCGGTTTCGTGCCGGCCGCCGGGACGACGTACCTCCACGGGCGCGACCTCTCCGCGATGGGCACCGGCGCGGCGGGCGCGGGCAGGACTCGGGCGGACCTTCCAGGCCGCGCGGCTCTTCCCCGAGCTCACGGTGCGGGAGACGGTGCAGGTCGCGCTCGAAGCCAGGGGGAAGACGGGCTTCGTGTCTACTGCGCTGTTCCTCCCGCGCTCAATGAGTACTGAGCGTCAGCGCCGGTCGGAGGCCGATGACCTCATCTCCTTCCTCGGGCTCGGTCGCTACGCCAACAGTCGGATCTCAGATCTGTCGACCGGAACCAGACGAATCGTCGAGCTCGCCGGCCTGCTCGCGCTGGACGCGCGGGTGCTCTGCCTCGACGAGCCGACCGCCGGCGTCGCGCAGCGCGAGACCGAGGCCTTCGGTCCGCTGATCAAGGAGATCCGCCGCGAGCTCGGTGCCGCCATGCTGGTGATCGAGCACGACATGCCGCTGATCATGAGCATCAGCGATCGCGTCTACTGCCTGGAGACCGGTCGGGTGATCGCCGAAGGAAGCCCCGACATCGTGCGCAACGACGCACGGGTCATCGCGAGCTATCTCGGCGTCGACGAGCGCGCGATCGCGCGCAGCGGCGCCGCCGCTACCACGGAAGGACACTGAAGTCATGCGCCGTACCCCCCTCAACGACCACTGGTTGGTGCGACCGAAGGTCAACCGCTTCGCGGAGCTCACCGGCGAGACTGCAGAGTGGTCGGCGGTCACGTTGCCGCACGATGCCATGATCGGGGCTGAACGATCTCCGTCTGCGAGCGCGGCGAGCGGGTACTTCGTCGGTGGTGACTGGCAGTACCGACGAGGGCTCGAGGCCGCCGTCGACACTGCGGTGGCCATGCTGGAGTTCGAGGGCGTCTACCGCGACGCGGTGGTGTTCGTGAACGGCGCCGTTGCCGCCCGCCGACCGTACGGGTACTCGAACTTCTTCGTGCCGATCGATCACCTGCTGCAACCCGGCGACGAGAACGAACTCCGCGTCGAGGCGCGTGCCGGCGACGACTCCCGGTGGTACTCGGGTGCCGGGATCTACCGGAACGTCTGGCTGCTGTCGGCAGGGCCGGTGCACCTCGCGCCCGACGGCCTCCAGGTGCGGACGCCGGAGATCGACGGCGACGGCGCGGTCGTCACCGTCGCCGCGGAGGTGCGGAACCGGTCGCTCGGGTCGTCGCAGTCGATGTTCCGCGTCGAGGTCGTCGACGCCGAGGGCGAGGTCGTGGCGTCGAGTGAGGCGCCGGTGACGACGGTTCCGGGTGACACGATCACCGCGCGCACCCGCATGTACGTCGCCGGCGCCGAGCGGTGGGGTCCGGACCACCCGTACCTCTATACGTGTCGGGCGACGCTCGCCGATGGCGACGAGATCCTCGACGAGGAATCGACGACCTTCGGCATCCGCAGCCTCGCCGTTGATCCTGTACGCGGACTGCGGATCAACGGTGAACGTATCCTGCTCCGGGGCGCCTGCGTGCACCACGACAACGGCGTGCTCGGCACGGCCACGATCGACCGTGCCGAAGCGCGGCGGGTGGAGCGGCTGCGGGCCGCCGGCTTCAACGCCATCCGCAGCGCGCACCACCCGATGAGCAAGGCAATGCTGCGCGCGTGCGACCGCGTCGGGATGCTGGTCATGGACGAGACCTTCGACATGTGGTTGCAGACGAAGTCGGAGGACGACTACGCGCTCCGCTTCGCCGACTGGTGGGAAGCCGACGTCGAAGCCATGGTGCGCAAGGATTTCAACCACCCGAGCGTCATCTTGTACAGCATCGGGAACGAGATCCCGGACGGCTCCACGCCGGTCGGGGTGCAGGTGGGTCGTGCCCTGGCGGCGAAGGTGCGCGCCCTCGACGACACCCGGTACGTGACCCAGGCGGTGACCGGGATCGCCGTGGGCGGTGCGGAGCTCTTCGACGAATTCCGGGAGGCAGCGACGGTCTCGGGAACCGACGGGGAGACCGGGGTCAACACCGCGGCGACCAACCTGGGCGAGCTCATGGTGAGGGCGATGCTGTCACCGGTGGTCGCGGCCAAGACGCAGGAGGCGTTCGCCCATCTCGACGTCGCCGGGTACAACTACATGGCCAGCCGTTTCGAGCTCGACCGTGAGCTCTTCCCGCAGCGGGTGATCGTCGCGACGGAATCTCACCCGCCGTCTCTGGACGAGGACTGGGCGGCCGTGGTGCGGAACCCGAACGTCATCGGGGACTTCACCTGGACCGGCTGGGACTACCTCGGTGAGGTGGGCGTCGGACGGGTGGAGTACGGGGAGCAGCAGTCCGGATTCGGCATGGCCGCGTTCCTCGGCGACTATCCGTGGCTCACGGCGCGGTGCTCTGACTTCGACATCATCGGTCAGCGCCGTCCGCAGTCCTACTACCGCGAGATCGTCTGGGGTCGCCGCACCGATCCGTATCTTGCGGTCCAGTCTCCCGAGCACCACGGACGGGCGGTGGCACATTCGAGCCCGTGGTCGTGGAGCGACGTGATCTCGAGCTGGACCTGGACCGGTCACGAGGGGGCGGCGGTCACGGTCGAGGTCTACTCGGACGCCGAGGAGGTGGAGCTGCTGCTCAACGGCCGCTCGCTCGGCTCCCAGCCGGCGGGCGCGGAGCACCGCTTCCGGGCCCAGTTCGAGACGGTGTACGAGCCGGGCGTGCTGGAGGCGGTCGCGCGACGCGACGGCGCGGAGGTCGGGCGTGCGAGCCTGCGGTCCGCGTCGGGTGCGGTCGTGCTCGACGTGCGCGCCGACCGCAAGGAGATCGGAGCCGGATTCGACGACCTCGTGTTCGTCGACGTCGGCCTGGTCGACGAGACCGGAACACTCGACACCACCGCCGACCGCCCGGTCGCGGTCCACGTCGACGGTCCCGGGGTGCTCCAGGGTCTCGGGAGCGCCAACCCCTGCACCGAGGAGCGCTTCACGGAAACGACCTGCACGACGTTCGGTGGCCGCGCCCTCGCTGTCGTTCGTCCGACCGGTGCGGGAACCATCACCGTGCTGGTCACCGCCGACGGGTGCGATCCTGTCCGCGTCGATGTCGAAGCGCAGGCCTGAATGGGGGACCCGGTGATCCGCTGGGGCGTGGCCGGTCCGGGCGAGATCGCGTCCGGGTTCGCCGACGCGATGCGCCTGGTCGGCGGCGGCGAGATCGTGGCCGTCGCCTCGCGTGCGATCGAGCGGGCCGATGCCTTCGGCGACACCTTCGGCATCCCCACCCGGTACGACGACTACGCCGCGCTGGCTGCCGATCCGCATGTCGATGCCGTCTATGTCGCGACGCCGCAGTCGCGACACGCGGCCGACACGGTGGCGTACGTCGACGCCGGCAAGCACGTCCTGTGCGAGAAGCCGTTCGCGTTGAACGCGCGCCAAGCCCGCGCGATGGCCGACGCGGCGCGTGCTCGCAGCGTCTTCCTCATGGAAGCGATGTGGACCCGGTTCCTCCCCGCCTACCGCATGCTCGCGGACGTCCTCGCTGCGGGTCGCATAGGCGAACCCCTGCAGGTCGAGGCCGACTTCGGCATGCGCTTGCCGATGCCGCACCGGCTCTATGACCGCGACCTCGGCGGCGGCGCCCTGCTCGATCTCGGGATCTACCCGGTCCAGCTGTGCTCGCTCGTGCTCGGAACGGCCGACGACGTCGTGGCTGAAGGTGTCGTCGGCGACACGGGCGTCGACGAGCAGGTTGCCGCGATCCTCCGTGGCCCCGGCGAGAGGATCGGTGTCGTCGGCGCGTCGATCCGGGTCGGCACCTCGTGCACTGCCCGCATCTCCGGTACCGAAGGGTGGATCGATCTGCCTGCCTTCATGCACTGTCCGAGCTCGATCACCGTCACCACGTTCGGCAGCCGCGAAGAGCTCGACGGTTCGCATGAGGGCAACGGTCTACGGTTCCAGATCGAAGCGGTCCACGAATGTCTGGCCCGCGGGCTGACGGAAAGCCCGGTCATGCCGCTCGACGAGTCGATCGCGCTCGCAACGACGCTCGATGCCATCGGTGCCGCGATCGGTGCCGGATACCCGAACGTGTGATGCACGCGAGGAGGCAATCATGACAACGATCGACCGAAGGACGCGGTACGCCGGTGGCGCGGTCGTGATGGACGCCGGGCGCCTGTTCGGCGATCTGGCCGATCGGTTGGACACGACCGGGGCGCTCGCGGCGCGCGGCGTTGCTCAGCTCGGACTCTCCGCGCTCGGTCTCGACGTGGAGGGCACAGCCATCCATCTGATGGTGGACGACGGGTGCCTCGCGGTTCGGGAGGGACGCGGCGACGGCGGGCCGGTCGTCGAGCTGGACGCGGCGGCGTGCTCCGAGCTTCTCCAGGACGTCACGTCGACCTTCGGACTCGTCATGGCCGGGCGCGCCCGCGTCCAGCAGGGGACCAGCGACGAGTTCGTGGCGTGGGAACCGGTCCTGCGCGCCGCGATCGACGAGCGTCCGGTACACGAGCCCGGGTCGGTCGACTTGCGTGACCGCGACGGCGGTCCACTCGACCTCCACCGTGCGTTCCGCTTCGACGAGGCGCGCGAGGAGATCGGGCACTTCCTCGCCGAGGCGGGATACCTGCATCTCGACGCGGTGTTCGACGAGGCGGAGATGGCCGCAGTGTCGGCCGAACTCGATGCCGCGATCGCGGCGGCCGCGCGGGACGACGGCGCGTCCTGGTGGGCGCGGACCGCCGACGGCTGGTACGCGTCACGCATTCTCGGATTCAACCTGGAGTCGCCGACCCTCCAGGAGCTGCTCGCGTCGGACCGGTTCCGTGCGATCGGGGAGCTCACCGACGACGCGATGGTGCAACGACCACCGGCGGAAGGCGACAGTGCGGAAGGGCTCCTCAAGAAGGTCGGGGTCGTCGAAGGCATCTCCGACGTGTCGTGGCACAAGGACTGCTCGTTGGGCGGTCACTCGCGTGGCTGTTGTGGACTGACCGTGGGCATCTCCGTCACCGGTGCCGACGAGCGGAGCGGCGAGCTCGGAGTCGTGGCCGGATCCCACCGCGCCAACGTCCGGCCGGTCGACGTGCGGCCGGATCTCGATCTCCCGCGTGTCCCGTTGCCGACGACGACCGGGGACGTCACCGTGCACTGCTCGTGCACGCTGCACATGAGCCGTCCACCCGTCGACCGCGAACGCCGGGTCGTGTACACCGGCTTCGGCCTCGCGCCTCGCCCGGGTGACGTACCGGAGCAGCTCGACCCCGAGGAGATCAGAAGGCGGCGGGCCGCGCTCAGCGAGCAGGTACGCAACATCGAGGGCGAGGGTGGCGTCGGCCACAGTCCCGAAGCGTTCGCGCTCGATACGTAGCGAACGGTCCCGGATGCCTGACACCAGGCCCACCGGACTGCTCGTGGATGGACCGAACCCATGAAGATCTACCAATCAGGCTTGATGTATCAACGCCAGTTGATGTAAACTGCGGGGTGTGACCACGCAGCACGCTGTTCTGGGCGTGACCCCGCCCGAGTTCCTGCAACTGGCGGGCCATCCGCTGCGTTGGCAGCTGCTGGTCGAGCTCGCCAGAAGTGACCGCACCGTGCACGAGCTGACGGGCCTGGTCGGCGAGGCGCAGAACCTCGTCTCGTACCACTTGGGCAAGCTCCGGGAGGCCGGCCTGGTTTCGACGCGCCGGAGCTCGGCCGACGGCCGCGACGCCTACTACACCGCCGATTTGACCCGGATCGGTGAGCTGGTGACGGCGATGGCCGGGGCTCTTCACCCCGGGATTCGCGTCACCCCGCCGTCAGGTGCGAGCGACGGGCCAGGCACGGTGACGGTCCTGTTCTTGTGCACGGGCAACAGCGCCCGGTCGCAGATGGCCGAGGCACTGATCCGCGATCGTTCCGGAGGAGCCGTCCGGGCCTACAGCGCCGGCAGCAACCCCAAGCCATTGCACCCCAACGCAGTCCGGGTGATGCGCGACGAGCACGGCGTCGACCTGGCCGGTCACGAGTCGAAGCATCTGAGCGTGTTCGCCGACCAGCACTTCGACTGGGTGATCAGCCTGTGCGACCGGGTCCGCGAGGTGTGCCCCGAGTTCCCCGGCGACCCCGACACCATCCACTGGAGCATCCCTGACCCGGCGGCCGGCCAAGCCAATGACGAGGCCAGTTACCCGGCCTTCCAACACACCGCCGTCGAGCTCGAGACCCGCATCGGGTTCCTGCTCGCGGTGCTCACCAACAGCACACCCGCGTCCTGAGACCGAGGAGGAACAATGACTGAACCGAGTGGGACGGTGAACGTCCGGTACATGGTCGACGACGTCGAAGAGGCCGTCGCCTTCTACACCAAAGTCCTCGACTTCGAGGTCCTCAACAACTTCGCACCCGTGTTGGCCGACGTCGCCCGCGGCAACCTGCGGCTGCTGCTCAGCGGACCGGCCAGCTCGGCCGGGCGACCGATGCCCGACGGCGCCAAGCCAGGACCCGGCGGCTGGAACCGCATCCACTTGATCGTCGAGGACATCGACGCCGAAGTCGCGAGCCTGCGCGACGCCGGCGCCCGCTTCCGCAACGACATCATCGAAGGACCCGGCGGCAAGCAGGTCCTGCTGCAGGACCCTTCCGGCAACGTGGTCGAGCTCTTCCAACCGGCGCAATGACGATTGCCATCGTCAGCGCCGCCCGATCGATGGTCCGCCGGGGATGCCACTGAGACGCCAGCCGGACGATGCCGAGTCGGTGGGCCCCGAGCACGGCACGGAACACAAGGAGGAGGAACCGAGATGCCACAGCGCTACGCGCATGCTCATGAGCTGGGTCAACTACCGCCGTTCACTCGCCTCTCGAAGCAGGAGCTCCGCCTCCTCGAGCGGCTCCGGAGCAGCATCTCGGTGCCGCCCGGCAGGGTCCTGGCTCGGCAGGGGCACCTATGCCTGGAGTTCGGCATCATGGTCGAGGGCACGGCACCCGTGACCCGTGACGGGCGCGAGATCGCCCTCCTCGAGTCCGGACAGCACTTCGGCGAGATCGGGATCGTGCGTGCCGTCCCCAACCCGGTGACGATCGTGGCCTGCACTGCCGTGACACTGGAGGTCATGAGTGTTCGGGAGTTCCGCTCGGCGTACACGACGATGCCTGCCCTACGAGACCACATCGATGTTCAGATCGATCGCCGGATCGCGACCTGGTTGGGTCCGAGGCCAGACGTTCCCGCTGCCGAGCGGGTCCGGACTCTCCGGCCGGCGCACGAGGTGGGCTACACCCTGGCGTCATGATGCAAGATCGCCTCGCGTTTTCTTGGCGCTTACTCGCGCCATGGGCCGGCGAGGTGCCCACCGTCGATGACGAACTCTGCCCCGGTGCAGTACGAAGACTCGTCGGAAGCGAGAAAGAGCACCAGGGACGCAACCTCCTCCGGTCGGCCCATGCGCGCAATCGGTTGTCGCGCCATCATCGCATCGAGCCGTTCACGTACCGCCGGAGGGGCTTGGTCGACCATCGGGCTCGCGATCACGCCCGGGTGGACCGAATTCACCCGTATCCCGTGCCGACCCCATTCGAGCGCGGCTGTCTTCGTGAGCCCCGTGACCGCGAACTTGCTCGCCACGTAGCTGCCCATCCGAGCGACACCGGCGAGGCCATCGATCGACGAGATGTTGACGATCGAGCCACCTCCGTGAGCGATCATCAGCGGTGCGCACGCTCGCATGCCGAGCCAGACGCCGTGCAGGTTCACGTCCAGCGTGCGCTGGTGGTCCTCGACGCTCGTCTCCAGCAGCGGATGCGGAGGGATGCCGATCCCGGCGTTGTTCACGAGGACGTCGAGGCCTCCGTGCTCAGACCGTATGGCGTCGGTGGCACGGCTCCAGTCCTCCGATGAGGTCACGTCGAGATGGACGTACCGGGCCAGCGGGCCGAGTTCCCCCGCGAGCCGTTCGCCGTCGCGATCCAACACGTCGGAGATCACGACGTGCGCGCCCTCTCTGGCGAAGAGCCTCGCCTCGGCTTCGCCTTGACCCCGAGCCCCGCCCGAGATCAGCACAACCTTGCCGACCAACCTGCCCGATCCCGCACCGTCCATGTCGTCTCCCTATCACGCCACTGCGCCCGCGACGGTAGGCACGATCTGTCAGTGCCCGGTGTACTCGGGGCTCTCTCGTGATTGCATCGCGCGGAGCGCCTCCGCACTGTCGTGCGACCTGAGTGCATGGAGCACGAATTCGATCTCTGCATCGAGGTGCGCGACGAGATCCGGGGGCTGATCGGCTCGGACCATGAGGCGCTTGGTCTGACGCGCCGCGATCGGCGCAACCTTCGCGAGCATCGTGCCGTAGGCGAGGAGGCGTTCTTCGAGGTCTTCGTCCCGCTCGACGACCTCGCTGACAAATCCGAGCTCGAGCGCCTCGCGCGCCTGCACCATGCGTTGTTCGAGCAGGAAGCGCATGGCGCGCTCGTATCCGATGGCGCGCGGCAGCGTCCAGGTGAGGCCCAGGTCGGGGGAGAGGCCGAGCCGCGTGTATCCCGGGTGGAACCGCGCCGATGGGGCCGCGATGCGAATGTCGGCGTTGAGCGCGAGCGAGACGCCTGCACCGACGGCGACGCCGTTCACCCCCGCCAGGACCGGCTTCTCGCACTCGACCTGCATCACGACGGTGAGATGTGGCAAACCGCCGTTTCGTCCTGGCCGCGGCCGGTCTTCGTCGCTCGCGGGCGCGGCGCCGGCCGCGGTTTCGCTGAAGTCCAGCCCCGAGCAGAACGCGTCGCCGTTGCCCGTGAGCAGGATGGCCCACACGTCGTCGTCCGTTGCCGCGTCTTGAAAGGCACGGTGCAGTGCATCGATGAGGGCACGATCGAGTGCGTTCTTCCGTTCGGGCCGGTTCATCCGCAGCACGCGCAGCCGCCCGTCGGTCCGGACCTCGAGCACCGTGCTCACCGGTCGACCCCAACTTCGATCTGGTCCGCGTTGGCGTCCATCGAGCTCTCCTTCTTCCGGGAGCCGTCAGGGGACGGCCGCGGCCTCGACCAGCTGGAGACGGATCCCGAACGTGTCGGTGGCGTCGAGCCACAGCGTTCCACGTTCCGCGCGCTCGATGCCGATCCCCGCAACCTCGAGCCCGGCGACTGCGGTGTCCATCTCGACGGCGAGGGCGACCGAATGCAGCGTGCCGCGCCCGCCGGCAACCGCTTCGTGCCACGCGCTCGAGTCGTCGAGCGGCGCGACGAGGCGCAGAGTGAGATCGCCTATGGAGAAGTCCGCCACCGCCTCGGGACCGTCGCCCGCTACGAGTCGGGGCTCGGCGCCGAACAGCTTCCCCAGCAGCGCGGCCACTGGCTCCAAGTCGACGACGACGGCTGTGACGTGCGCGACGCGCGACACCTGAACCAGACCGTCGCCCCCGCCCGTCGGCAGTCCCGCGTTGCGGGGGTCGCCGGGAAGGCGGTCGTCGGTGAGCTCGAGCAAGAGACCGAACGTGTCGCGGGGGTGCATGAAGAAGTGCCGCCCCTCGATGTGGGTGCCGGTGATCCCGATGCCGGCCTGCTGCAGGTAGTTCTGGGACGCCCACATGTCTGGCACTTCCCACGCGAGGGACTGCACGCCGGGGCCGTTCTTGGCGATCCAGCGGCCCACGACGCCCTGGGGGTCGGAGGCGCCGAGGGCGAGGAATGGGACGTCGCCCATCCACACGATCCCCATGTCGCTGCCATCGAGGTCGTCGTGGATGCGGTCGACCATGAGCGCGGCCCCGAAGACACGCCGCCACTGGTCGACTGCACCGTCGACATCGTGGACGGCCAGGGCGATGCGGTGGCAGTTGCCGGGGTTGCTGAGGCCGCCGGGTCGCGTGGTCATGGTGGCCGCAGGCCTGGTCAGTCCACCGTGCGGAAGGTCATGGACGCTGCGCTCACGGCCCGATCGCCGTTGCCTTCGTCGTGGAGGGTGAGTTGGACGCCGATCCGGCCGGAAGCGTCCGCGCCCCGTGATGCGTGACCGTCCACCCGAAATGGTCCGACCTTGCCGCGCGCGAGGAACATGAAATGGTCAGCCTCGGGTTGCAGTTGGTCGCTGCCGGCGAGCGCAGTGGCCAGGTCGAGGGCGGCGGTCTCGTGGATGACGAACTGCGGACCGACGTGCAGGGCAGCATCGGGTGATGCGAACTCGGCTTGCAGCTCGGGCAACGTCCATCGCCCGTCGTCGCGCTTGCTCCCGCCGAAGACCTGCCAGATCGGGGGAAGGTCGGGTGAATCATGGATGTGCTCGATCGGGTCGTCATCGAACTTGTGCAACCCCGGCGGCACGTCGCCGAGCGAGACACCCTGCCCTTCGATCAACGCCAGCACACGATCGTGGGCGTCGGCGTCCGCGATCACGGCACGTCCGAAGTACATCCGGGCGCCGACCTTCAGCGTCTCCGACTTGATGACCTCGATCCGCTGCACGTCGTTCCCATTGTCGAGGATCTGCAGGGAATGGATCACGGGGTTCGGCACCACTTCCAGATCCGATGGTCCTCCGCCGCCGGGAGCGCTGATGGAGAACACCTGGGCCAGGATCCCCCCGGCCGCGTTCCGCATGTCGTGGCGCAACGTCACCGTGTCGTCGCTGACGTTGTTCATCGAGGAGAACTGCCGCCCGATGTAGCGGTAGCTGAGGAGTGCACCCCAGCGTTGACGCAGGGTCTCCCAATACTCCGCCGAATCCGTGTTACGGATGTCTTTCAGCACGGTGAGGCCTCCTCGTGAACTGTGTGTCGATTGACGGTAGCGTCGTGAAGCGCCGCGGCCCCGAGGGGAGTGCGCACTCGTCGCCCTCTGCGTAGGGTGAGGGGAACCGGAGAACCACGGGGGAACTGGTGACTCGACGGACGAAGACGGTACTGATCGGCGCGCTGGTCGTCGCACTGGCGCTGCTGAGTGCATTGCCCGCCACGGCACAGTCGTCGGGCAACGAGAAGCCGCAAGCGATAGAGACCGGCGTCTCGGCGTCGGAGATCCACATCGCGGTGGTCGCGGACGTCGACAATCCGGCGGCACCGGGTCTCTTCAAGGGCGCGGTCGACGGTGTCAACGCGGGTGTGAAGTTCGTGAACTCGAAGGGGGGCGGTGGCGGCGTGGCCGGGCGCAAGCTCGTCGCCGACTTCTACGACTCGAAGCTCAACGCGACGGAGACGCGCAACGCGGCGATCAAGGCGTGCCAGAGCGACCTGGCCATGGTGGGTGGCCTCGTGCTGTTCCTGACCAACGTCGAGGACATCGTGAACTGCCCGGATCAGGCGGGCAAGGCCACGGGACTTCCGGACATGCCGGCGACGACGGTGGGGGTCCCGGAGGCCTGCTCGCCGGTGTCGTTCCCGACGCTCGGCAGCTCGACCGACTGCAGCACGATCAACCAGAACCCCCAGACGTTCTTCGCCGCTCAGGGTGCCTACAAGTGGTACAACGCGAAGGTCAAGGGAGGCCTTCACGGCCCGATGCTCGTCGGCAGCGACACGAAGGACGCGGCGCGCGGCGGGACGATCATCGCGCTCGGTGCCCAGAAGGGCGGGATCAAGGCCGACCCGAGTGATGTGATCCCGCGGTCCGGCCGTGATCCACAGAGCGCCTACACGAACGTCGTGCAGCAGATGAAGGCCGATGGCGCCAACTACGCGTTGAGCACGTCGGCCGTTGGGGCCACGACCTCCTGGCTCGAGGAGGCGAAGCTCCAGGGCCTCGACATGTCGAAGATCCTGTGGGACAACGTCGCGGCCTACGGCAGCTCGACCGTCACCGACAACGCCGACGCGTGGGAAGGGGTGTACCAGCCCCTGAACGTGTTGCCGTTCGAGGAGACCAAGTACAACAAGGCGCTCGCCGCCTTCGTGAAGAACGTGAAGGCCGCGGACGGGGTGCTCGACACGTTCGCCGCCTATGGGTTCGAGTCGGTGCTCGCGTTCCGCGACGCAGCGAACGCGACGGTCGCGAAGCACGGCGTCAACGGGCTCACCCGGGCGAATCTGTTCGAGGGAATCAAGACGCTCTCGGACTTCGACGCCGACGGCATGGCCGGCACGCACTCGTACAAGACCAACCGGATCACCGGCTGCTTCGTGGTCGTCCGGTTCCTGAAGGGCAAGTGGGTGCGTCAGTACCCGACGAAGAAGGGCACGTTCGACTGCAAGGCGTCGAACCTCGTCGAGGTGAAGGCAAACCTGCTCGGAACCTGAACGGCATTCGCATGACTCGGCCCAGCGGACGCGGGATCTGATGGCGACGACTCACGACGGCGTGGCGCGGTGAGCGAGCAGCGCATCGGTGCGCTCGATGGCAAGGTGATCGTGGTGTCCGGCGTCGGGCCCGGGCTGGGCCGAGCGGTGGCGAGTGAGGCATTGCGGGCGGGAGCGCGCGTCGTGCTCGGTGATCTCGACGGAGTTCGAGTGCGAGCGATTCTCAGCGACCTCGGCGTCGACGAGACCGCGGCGCTCGCGGTCGAAGCGGACATCCGTTCCCTCTCGGCGTGCGAGGAACTGGTGTCGGTCGCCCGTTCCGCCTTCGGCCGGCTCGACGGCCTCGTGCACGTCGCGGCGTTGGACACACCGGTGGGAGGTCTCCTCGATGGCGACCTCGACGATTGGTCGGCCGTCGCGGAGGTCAACGTCAAGGGCACCCTGCAGCTGACCAAGCTCGCGGTGCCGCTCCTGCCGCGATTCCGGCGCCGGGTCGGTCGTCATGGTGGGCTCGATTGCGGCCGCCGGGCCCGTCGAGGGAGTGGTGCAGCTCGCCTACGGGATGAGCAAGGCGGCGCTCGCGGTCGGTGCCTACTACCTGTCGCCGCGAGCTCGGTCCGCTCGGAATCCGGGTGAACACCGTCGCTCCGGGTTGGAAGTGGGGACCGACGCTCGAAGACGGGATGGCCCAACTGGCGTCAACCAGCGGTGTTCCCGTCGAGACGCTGGTCGCGCCCGTTCGCGAAACGATCTCCCTCCGCCGGTTCGCGACCGATCGCGACGTCGCCGACTCGGTGGTGTTCCTGCTGTCCGACGCGACGAAGGCGATCACCGGACAAACGGTGTACGTCGACGGTGGAATCTGCCATTGAGCCGCGCCGATCGTCACGCCGGGTGGCGGACCGGCCGATCGGCGAGTGCCGCCTGGAGCTCGACGTCGGCCTGGTGGCAGCTCGCCACGTACTTGCTGCCGGCCATGCCCGCGGTGTTGTAGAAGAGGATGTCGGTGATGCCGAGCTGTAGGTACGGCTCGAGCTCGGTGAGCACGGAGTCGGCGGTCCCGTAGAAGTTCAGGATCTTCGCAGCCTCCCGCGGTACACGCGACGTGACGTCGTAGAACTCGGTTTTCGAGTACCACTCGGGGACCATGTCCTTCATGTAGTTGAAGTCGCCGCCCTCGGGGTGGGCGAGGCCGAGCGGATTCAGCGCCTTCGGTCCCGCCAGGTAGCTGTTCCACTTCGCCAACGGATGGTCGAGCGCCTCGTCGAGGAGGTCTTCGTCGTTCATCATGAAGCACGACAGGTACGCGTAGATCCGCAGTTTGTCGGGGTCGCGTCCGTACTGTTCGGCCGTCCGGCGGAGCGTCTCGACCTGACTCGCAAGGTAATCGAGGCCGCCGCCGACCGGCGCCAACCAGCCGTCGGCGAAGCGGGCGACCAGCTCGAGGGTCTCGTCCATGCTGCCGGCGACGAGGACATCCGGTGGCTTCTCGCCGTAGTACGGCGTCGCGAGCGCGCCGCGGTCGAACTTCCAGACCCGGCCGCGGAACGAGAACGGCTCCGTGTCCCGGATCAGCTTGCGGACGATCTGCACACCGTCCCAGAGCTTGTCCTTCGCGCCGATCCGGCTGATGCCGGTCTGGCGCATGTGATCGATCTGGCCCTGTGCGAGGACGACCGATGCGCGACCCTTCGTCGCGTGGTCGAGCGTCAAGACCATGTGCGCGATGTTGACGGGCGCGCGCCGGACGCAGTCCACCGGCCCCCAGAGGAACTCGATACGGTCGGTCACCCCGCC
Source organism: uncultured Actinomycetes bacterium (assembly GCA_963819475.1). GTDB lineage: Bacteria > Actinomycetota > Acidimicrobiia > IMCC26256 > DASPTH01 > DASUAS01. The sequence continues at coordinate 920,563 of CAWFWE010000002.1, read as the reverse complement.
CGCGGCGGCGATGATGGGCTCGGACGTGAAGACTCCGTGGGGGTCGGGCGCGCCTTCGAGGGTGTCCGCGAGCTCACCGTTCCAGACCGAGCCCGGTACGTACCAGTCGGTGGCATCGGCGAACAGGACCCCATCCATCCCGGCATGCTCGGCCGCGACGGCGGATGCGACGCTCGTTTGGAAGTGGTCACCGCGCGGCGGGTCGTCGCCGATCCCGAACGCGGTGCCGCCGGCGGTGAGCCGGGGCGGTAGCGGCCAGTGCAACGCGTACCAGTGCCGTCGGATCATGTCGGTCATGCGGAATCGTCCCCTTCTGGTGCTCGCTGCACTCGTCCGACGCGGCGGAGGCGACGCCGCCGGTCAAGGTCCCATCTTCGTCTTGACGCGGGCTCCCGTGTCGCTCATCATCCATTCCGGCGTGCGTCGGGACCGGTCAGCACCGTCGTGGCCTTACGGGGAGTGAGGATGCCGACGGCCATGTCCGCGGTTCGAGGACATCGATCCTTCACGGCCTGGCCGGTTCTCCGCAACGGCCGGGTCGGGAGTGAATCGGTGCGGCCATGACGATCCGCGTCGTCCAGTGGGCGACGGGCGCGGTCGGCCTCGCGCAGCTCCGCGAGATCGTCGATCGTCCCGACCTCGAGCTCGTGGGCGTGTTCGTCTACGACCCCGCCAAGGTCGGCGTGGACGCCGGCGCGCTCGTCGGCCGCCCAGCGACCGGCATCACGGCGACGAACGACAAGGCGACGATCCTGGCGCTCGATGCCGACCTCGTGCTCCACGCCGCCAGCAAGGCGTTCCCCGAGAACACGAACACCGACGACATCGTGGCGTTGCTCGCGTCGGGCAAGAACGTGATCACCACCACGTCGTACAACCACTTGCCCACGTTCGGCGCCGACGCGGACACCCGCATCCGGCAGGCGTGCGAGCGGGCGGGAACGCGGTTCCACGCCGGCGGCGAACATCCCGGGTTCATGTTCGAGCGACTCGCAACGTCCGTGACGGCGCTCTCGCAACGAGTGGACCGGATCACGGTGCAGGAGTTCGTCGACTGCTCCGGCGTGTCGGGCAAGGAGATGCTCGTCGACCTCATGGGGATGGGGAAGCGTCCCGAGGACATCACGATCGAGTCGCCGATGTTCCGCGCCGTCTCGGTGCAGTACGAGCAGGCGATCGGCGCGGCGGCCGACGTGCTGGGGCTTCAGCTCGACGAGATCCGCCACGCCGTCGAGACCGGTACCTCGCCCCACGACGTCGAGGTTGCCTGCGGCACCCTGCCCGCGGGCACGGTCGTGGGTCAGATCATGTCCTGGACGGGGTACCGAGACGGCGCCCCGGTGCTCGTGGCGCAGGAGTACTGGACCGTCACCGACGACATCCCGGGATGGGACCTCGACCTCGAGCAGACCTTCCTCGTGCGCGTCATCGTGGACGGGTCGCCCCCACTCCGCCTCGACCTGACCATCGGCAACGACGCGATCGGGGGTCTCGACGGCACCTCAGGCGGGCAGCTGGCGGTCGCCATGACCGCAGTGCGGGCCATCCCCTCCGTGCTGCAGTCGCCGCCCGGCGTCGTCATCCCACCGGTGTTCGGCGCGTACCAGTGGCCCGACCACGCGGCGCAGACCTAACTCAGGTACGTCCGGAAGCGCTCGAGATACGCACCGAATCGTTCGGCGAGCCGTTGGTCGGTGAGGCCGAACTCGGCGCCGTCGTACTGGTGGGACCCGTGCTTGTCGCGCGGGTTGTCGGCTCGCCACGCGCGCATGCGCTCCTCGGTTGCGGGTGTGAGGTCTCGGCCGAGCCAGTCGTAGAGAGCTCGGATCTCGGCGATCGGATCGGCCTGGAAGGGCGTGAACCCGATGTCGTAGAACTTGTCGTCGCGGCCGGAGGCGCGGAACGCGAGGACCCGGTCGATCGCGGCGCCCCACTGGCGCATGTTGAGCTCGCCGACCGCAACCGGATCGATGTCCTCGCTGCCCATCTGCAGCAGTGTGTAGTAGAGGTCGGAGACCGACGGCAGCACCTTCGACACGTCGCGGTGCGTCATGACGAAGCGCGCTTCGGGAAAGACCTTCTCGAACGCATCCAGGAACAAGGTGTGGGTCGGGCTCTTCAGCTGCCAGCGGTTCGGGGGGCACTTCCACTGGAGGAGCTTCAGTACGCGCAGCTCGTAGCGGTACATGGGTTCCATGTCGCAGTCGAGGAACCAATCTCCGTATGACGGGATCCACGCGGCGGTCAGGAACACCTGCGCCTTGAACTCGAGCGACATCAGGTCGTGGTCCTCGAAGGGGCCGCTCGCCGACTGCGGGAGCATCGACCGCAGCCGCGCCGCCATCGAGTGCTGCGCGCCGATGACCGCCTCGGCCGCGGCGAGGCGGGCCGCGTCGTCCTCGGGCGAGATGCCAGGAGGCGGGCACGGCGCCGGCGCCTCCCACGTGCGCAACGGGCGCATGCCGGTGTCCTCGCCGAGGAGCGCGGCGAGCGCGGTCGAGCCCGTGCGCGGGAAGCCGACTCCGAGCAGCTCGACCTCCACCTCCTGGTCCTCGATCTCCGGGTGATGGCCGTACCAGTCCTCGATCTGCAGTCGGTTGGCGAGGGCGCGGACGATCGAGTCGTAGAACATGTGCTCACCGAGCTCATTGAGGTGCGCCTCGGTGAGCGCGGAGTGCAACAGCACCTCGAGCCCCTCGCGCCAGGTGTCGGCGCCGAAGTCGTCCAAGCCGGTGTCGGCGCGCGCCCGGTCGACGAGCTCCTGTTCTCGCGCCGCGACGGTCACGTTGGCCGCGCTCACGCGTGTTCGACCTGATCGGGCGGCATCGAGCGCTCCATCATCCCGTTGGCCGACTCACCGTCGAGTGTGTAGCGCACGATCGCCTGCTGCAGGATTGGGAACGTTCCGGTCTCGGTGCCGATGGCGGAGAAGGTCGAGATCTGACTCTCGCCCGTGATGGTGGTCGTTCCCTTGGCGGTCTCGAGCACCACCGACACGTCCTCGCCCGTCGGCTGCATTCGCCGGAGCCAGGGCGCGTCGACGACCGTCGCGGGGACCAGTGCGCCGTCACCCTCGAAGAGGTAGCCCTCGTTGTAGGTCGGCTTCCCATCGTCGCGCGGCGGATAGACGATGTAGCCGAATGCGCGGCCGCTCGGGAACACCGACGACTGCCACGCGTGACCCCAGAACCGCGCGAGTCGCCGGATGCCCTGACGGCGGATCCGGAGGCCACCGCCGTTCACCGCGTGCGTCTCGCCGTCGACGGTGAACGTGCCCGTCGAGCGGAAGAGCTGCTCGAAGCGGGGGCCTCCCATCAACGCGCCCTCTTCCTGCTCCTCGAGCACCCGCGCGGCTTCCGGTACGAGCTCGCCGTTCTCCCACGGAGGTACGGCGGAACGGATGTCGAGCTCGAGTTCCACCGGGACCCGGTGCGCGCCATCAGGCTGCCGGCCCCGCATCTGGGCTTCGACCGTCGTCTCCACCGCATCGCCGGCGAGGTGCAGCTGCCAGTGCCGGAACGGTTCGATCAGTTCGAACGACAGCGCGCCGGCGCCCAGCACGCGGGCCTGACCATCGGATCCCAGCGGGTCATAGACCTTGCCCGGCTCGTGGATGAGGAGCACGCGTCCGTCGGAGAACGCGAGGTTGATCTGCTGGTCATGGGTGTCCCACTGGTCGGCGACCGCCTCGACGCCGACGCGCGGAAATCCGAACGTGACGCCGTCGTCCCACGCCCAGACGTTCACCGATTCGCGCATGTCGGGGTTGTCGGGCTGTTGCGGGAAGACGAACTCCCGCGCCTCGCTCAAGCCGCCGGTCAGATCGACACTCATGTGGCCTCCCGATGGTCCTACGTCGACCGATCCGTGCTCGGGCCGCGGCGCTCGTCGATGCGGAGCGCCGTGAGGGCAGTATCTTGCTCACGAACCGTTGCGCCGTGTCAACGCCGAAGCCGACCGCCTCCGCGGCATACGCCGCTTCTCCGGACCTTCGCGAGGGTCGATGGTCGTGACGAGCGTGGCGCAGTTGCCGGCCTGCTCGTAGCCAGCGAGAATCAGCGGTTCAGCAATCGGGGGAGGATCGAATGGGCGAGCTCGATGGCAAGGTCGCGGTCATCACGGGCGCCGGATCGGGGATGGCGCGCGCATCGGCCAAGATCTTCGTGCGCGAAGGAGCCAAGGTCCTCGCCGCTGATGTCAGCGGCCGGGAGAAGGAAACGGCGCGCGAGCTCGGCAACGACGTGGTGCCGTTCCACTGTGACGTCACGCAGGAGTCCGACGTCGAAGCGATGTTCGCCGCCGCCATCGAGGCGTTCGGGCGGGTCGACGCCGTGCTGAATGTCGCGGGGATCGCGGGGGCGCAGCCGCTGGCGGACATCACGCTCGACGAGTACGACAAGATCATGGCGGTCGACCTCAAGGGTGTGTTGCTCGGGACCAAGCACGGCATCAAGACGATGCTTCCCACCGGCGGCGGTGCGATCGTGAACTGGTCGTCGACCGGTGGGATGAATGGATCGGTGATGCCGGTGAGCGTGTACTCGGCTGCGAAAGCGGGCGTCATCTCGTTCACCAAGGCCGCCGCGATCGAATACGGCGATCAGGGCATCCGGGCGAACGCGATCTGTCCGGGATTCGTCGAGACGGAGATGTCCGGTGGTCCCGGTGCTGCGGCGCGATTCCCGCAGGTCGTGCAGGGGCAAGCGTTGAAACGAGGTGCGCACCCCGACGAGGTCGCCGAGGTTGCAGCATTTCTGGCGTCGGACCGGGCGAGCTTCGTGACCGGCGCCGTCATCCCCGTCGACGGCGGGATGACCGCTCGCCTGCCGTAGTTCACCTCGCTCGTCCACGCGCACAAGGTCACGCCGAGGGGGACCAATGGGGAAGCGCAGTGCGCAAGGAGCGCGTGTGTCCAGGCGTCTGAGCAATGCTGGGCCATCAAGGGGGGACGATGCGCATTCGTCGCGACGTGATGCTCGCGTTGACCGTGTGCGTGTGCTCGCTGTCCTTGATGGCCGGCGATGCCAGCGCTGGTGGTGCCGCGGCGACTCCGAGTGTCACCCCGGCGACCGGTGGTCGTGGGGTACCGGTGGTGCCGGGGTTCACGTCCGTCGATCCAGCGGTGGTCGGCTACGAGCAATCGGAGGTCTTCCTTTCGGGCACCGCGTCGCGTACCAACTGACCGCGCCGATCGACAACGACGGGAAGTACAGCGCAGTTGTGAGCAGCACGGCCCCGTACACGACCCGGGCCGTCGTGATGCGACCGGTCAATCGACGCCGATTCAACGGAACGGTCATCGTGGAATGGCTGAACGTCAGCGGAGGCGCCGACGCGGGCCCTGACTGGATGCTCGGACACAACGAACTGGTCCGCGAGGGATTCGTCTGGGTCGGTGTCTCCGCGCAGAGAGTCGGCGTGGACGCGCTCAAGTCAGCCGATCCGACGCGTGGAGAGGCTGTCCGCTACGCCAACTTGTCGCACCCGGGGGACAGCTACTCCTACGACATCTTCTCCCAGGCCGGGCAAGCGATTGGTAGACCGCGCCCACCATGCTCGGCGGACTGAAGCCCAGGCACGTCATCGCGATCGGTGAGTCGCAATCCGCCGGCCGCCTGGTCACGTACATCGACGCCATCCATCCTCTGGTCGACGTCTACGACGGCTTCCTCGTGCACAGCCGCATGGGAGGCGCGCCCATCCGCAACGACATCGGCGTGCCGGTCCTCGTCTTCCAAACGGAGACCGACGTCTCCTTCAGCAACGGGACTGCCCGCCAACCGGATACGAGCACGTATCGGCTGTGGGAGGTGGCCGGAACCGCGCACTTCGACGACTACGGGCTCAGCATCGGACCCGAGGACACGGGCGACGGTCAGGGTGCCGTCGCGGTGCTGGCGTCGATGCAGAACCCCACCAACCAGCCGAGCGCGAACTTCACCTGCAATTCGCCGATCAACACCGGGCCCGCTCACTACGTGCTCGACGCGGCCTTCTACCGCCTCAACCGATGGGTGGCCGACGGCATCGCGCCGCCGGTCGCACCTCGCCTCCAGATCACCGGGGTGAGCCCCGTCGTCTTCGCCACCGATGCCAACGGCAACGCGCTCGGGGGCGTCCGCACCCCCGCCGTCGATGCGCCCGTCGCCACACTGAGCGGCCGGGCGACAGGAGGTTCGTCGTTCTGCTTCCTGTTCGGGTCGACGGTGCCGTTGACACCGTCGCAGATGGACGCGCTCTATCCCAGCCACGGCACGTTCGTGTCCGCCTGGGTCCGAGCGACGAAGTCGGCGCGCGCCGCCGGCTTTCTCGTCACCGTGGACGCCAAGGAGCTCCAACGTGCCGCGGTCCAATCGGACATCGGGAAGTAGGGAGCCACGCGCCGACGGGGAGGGGCGACGCAGTGCGTCATCCCTCCCCGGTCGACGATTCCGGTGACCGCGTTACGGCGTCGAGGCCGGTGGCGCGGTCGTCGTGACGTCGGCGGCCTGGCCCTCGGCGTTGGCCTTGATCAGCGCCGGATCACCGACGAGCTTGCCGAAGATGGGCTTGCCGTTGTTCATCACGACGAACTTCCCGTCCTTGAACGTGACGAAGTACTGGCAGCTCTTCGTCGGGGTCTTCCCGAAGTTCTCGAGACTCACGTCGAGCGGCTGGCACGTCAGGTTGGCGGCCTTGTAGGTGCCGAGGTTGCGGATGCCGTCGATGAAGCTTCGAGCGGTCGGGTTCTTGCCCGCCTGCTGCAGACCGGTGATCGCCAGGTCGCAGCTGAGGTAGCCGGTGTACGCGCCGTAGTCGGGGACGCCCGTGAGGCCGGAGTACTTCTTGAGGTCGGACCGGAACTGCTTCACCGCCGGGTCGTTCCTCAGCTCGGCGGGCTTGTAGATCTGCGACACCACGTCGACGGAGTTGAGCGTCTTGGTGATGGGCGAGTCGAGCATGGCCTGCCCGTAGCCCGACGCCATCAGGACGGCCTTCATGGGGACGCCGTTCTGCTGGAGGCCCTGCGCGATGGCGAGGTTCGTGTTGCCGTCGAGGGGCAGGTACACGGCGTCCGCACCGGCGTTCTTGAGCCCCAACACGATGGGACCGACGTCGGTGGTTCCGAAGTCGACTGCGGTGTTGAGGTACACCGGCTTGAGACCCGATGCCGGCGCGGCGTATTTCTGCGTGTCCTTGGCCACCCCGCTCGACGACGGTGACACGCCGTAGCCCACCGACCCGATCTTCTTGGCGCCGAGCTTCTTCGCCACATCGGTGCCGTTGGTGAAGATGATCCCGGCGGGCGGGGGACTCCCGTTCCCGCCCGCGTCGATGATGTCCTCGTTGCCCTTCTGGCTGTAGTAGTTGCCGTCGAAGCCGCCGCCGATCATCGGCACACCCGAGCTCAGGAGGAACCGGTAGGAGAGGAACGCGAACGACGAGTTGTTGATCACCGCGAACACCTTGCGGTTCTTCACCAGATCCTGGGCCGCGGTGAGGTTGGCGCCGGACGACATGTCGTCCACCGCCTCGAGCTCGATCTTGCGGCCGTTGACGCCGCCCTTGGCGTTCTGGGCGTCGACCCGCGCCTGGCACGCCTTGCCCGTGTCCTGGAAGTTCGGGCTGGCGACGCCGGTTTCGGACCCGATGAAGCCCAGCTTCACCGAATCGTTGGTGACCCCCTGCGTGGTGCCGGCGGACTGGGCACCCGCGGTGCCGACCGCGAGCCCGATGGCCAGAACCCCCACCGAGATTGCGCCAACTGCGCGCGCGGCGCGCCTGTGCTGGTGTCTCAACGTGGAACCCCCTCTACTCGGCCCCCGGCCGACCCGCCGGAGCCTCCGCCGGGTACGGGAGACCATAGAGTCTCACCCCGACCAATTCATGTCAGGTCGGGCAGCAGCCTCTCCGCCGGCCTGCAGGTCCGTTCAAGCGATCGGTTCGCGTAACTTCCCCCGGAGCGCGCGCTCGACGAAGATCGGGACGAAATCGCGCACCGGCACGCCCGACCAACGATCGAGCTCCTCACGCACCCGGCATTCGATCACCTCGGGCGACACATCTCGGAACCGGTTGACCAGATCGGCGGTGAGCCGGTCAGCCTCGAACTGTTCTCGGACGAGGGCGGCCCGATCCTTCACGGTCTGCTTACCTCCGCGGCCGATCGGTGGCGCGCCGAACGGGTCCGTGCTCAGCACAGAGGAACCGATAGCAAACCATGGCAGCAACCACCTACAACGCCCGAGTCCCGCTCCCGGAGGCTGCACTTGTACCGCAAAGTGACCCAATGATGCAAGACCGTCAGCTGGGTTCTATGCCGCGAGTCGCGCTTGCGGCCGCCCACAAGTCCGTCATGGCTCGGCCGTGAAGAGGCGCCAGGTGCCGGGGACGCCCTTGAGCTCATGGTCGCCACGGTCCGCGAAGGTGAAGTCCGAGCCTGCCAGCAAGTCCTTGACGGTGCTCGACACGACGATGTCGCCACCGCCGGCCGTGGCGGCGACCCGGGCGCCGATGTGCACGGAGAGACCACCGATCCGCTCACCGCGTACCTCGACTTCGCCGGTGTGCACGCCGGCCCGGACCGCCAGCCCGGTATCCGCGAGCCAGTTGCCGATCGCTCTGGCGCAGAGGATGGCACTCCCAGGCCGGTCGAACGTCGCCAGGAACCCGTCGCCGGTGGTGTCGATCTCTCGCCCGCCGAACCGTGCCAGTTGCTGGCGCACGATGCTGTCGTGCTCGTCCAGCAGCGCGCGCCAACGGGTGTCGCCGACCTCGGCGGCCCGAGCGGTGGAGTCGACGATGTCGGTGAAGAGGACGGTCGCGAGCCGTCGGTCCGGGTCTGCGGAGGCGCGAGTCCCGGTGAGGAACTCCTCGACCTCGTCGACGACTTCGTCGGCATGGTCGAGGAACCAGAAGTGGTCGGCGCCACCGAGCTCTACATATCGGGCGCCAGGAATCTGGTCGGCCAGGTACCGGCCAAGCTCAGGTCCTGCGATCGAATCGTGCGCTCGTTGCAGCACCAGGGTCGGGGCCTGGATGGCCGGTAACAGCTCGCGGACATCGGTGAGCACCGACTGGCGGAAGTAATGAGCGACGGCGCCCGGCGACACCGCACCGCGCCCGAGGTGGACGAGTTGCTCGGTGAATCGCGGGTCATCGACTCGGCTCGGCGCCAGACGCGCCAGGTGGTCGCCGTCGCCCGCTGCCCATGATTGCGCCTGGCGGCGAACGATCTCGAGCAGGCGCTCCTCGGGAGCTCCCCAGGGATAGTCAGGCGCGGCGGTGAGCCGGGCTGCGGTGTTGAACAGCACGAGGGCACGGCATCGTTCCGGAAGCGTGGCAGCAAGAAGGACGGCGAGCGGGCCACCCTCGGCCAACCCCAGGATCGCCGCCCGTGTCGACCCGGCGGCATCCATGACGGCACAGATGTCCGCAACCTGGGTCTCGAGGTCCGGGAGGCGATCCAGCGGCACCGGATCCGACATGCCGGTTCCACGCCGATCGAAGATGATCACTCGCCCGAGCGAAGCCAGCCGCCGTCGCTGTCGGGCCAGCTCGGGGATCGCCCAGAAGGCCTCGACATGATGCACCCAACTCTCGATCAACACGAAGTCCAGGGGCCCCTCCCCCAAGACCTGGTACGCGAGATGGACGTCGCCGTTCCTCGCGTACTCGGTTGCGGGTACACCGTCCATGGCGCTCAAGCTTGGCAGAGTCCTCTCCGGCGCGAGGCAAGTCGGGTCAGGGTCGTGCAGCGACGAACTCGAACGGCACGAGCAGCGTGGAATCGCGGTCGGGCCGTATCACACCTTCGTGAACGGTGAACGGAGTACCACGCGACCTGAGATCGCCGGCCTTCGCGTCGACGTCGACCACGGAGATCCGGATGGTCCATGCTCCGGCACCGACCTCTTCGTATTCGTCGGCAACCCGGCCCGGTCCACTGGGCTCGACGAGCTCGAGCGACGCGCTGCGTGGCGCACGGAACGGCATGACCGCCCGCCGTGCTCCATCGCGCTCCTCCAACGACGCAGGTGCCCACCGCAGATTGCGCTCGAGGACGCGAAGTGTCTCGTCGAGGTCGTCCACCAGATACTCCCGGGCGACGATGCGCACCATGGTCTCCGGCTCGGCGTCGGGAGGTACGTCGGCGGGGGCGCGGAACGTGTCCTCGGCGAGCCCGAGATGCGACGACTTGCCCGCCTCGATCACGAGCCCTGCGTCGGCGGTGGCGTCGTAGGAGACGCTCGGATCCCCACCGAGAAAGAACCGATCGCGGTGGTCGCTCGGGACGAATCCGTGGGGAACCCCGAGGCCGTCGAGGTGCCGGCTGAGGTCCAGCAGCGTGTCGTCGGGCATCGAGAGCTCGGTCGCGTGCCACTTCACCGAGCGAGAACCCTGCCGGGCTGCGATCTCGACCACCGGGAAGACCCCTCCAGCACTTCCGGCGTCACCCACTGGCCCCGGGGAGACGATCTCGAGGAACGTCGGCGCCACCGCGTACTTCGGATGCACGCGGCAGAACATCGCCCGGATGCCCGCCCCCTCACGGAGAGACTGCGGTCGCGGCCGCGGCACGCCGAGCGACTCGCACAAGACGTCGACCGCCGGATCGAGATCGTCCACCAGAACGCTCACGGTTGTCATGAGGTCGTACATGTGCGATCCCCCTCGAGGTCTGATCACATGTCGTCGATCTCGGCGATGCGCTCGGTGAACCGCCAGCGCCCGTCGGTGCATCGGACCAAACGGTCGAGGTAGCGGCCCGACGCGACGATCTCCGTGGGGCCGGTGTCGCGCGGCTCGACTCGGAGGAAGTAGCTCTGGACCGCCGCCTCGTCACCGGTCACCGCGATCTGTGCGTTCATCACGAGGTGCTTCGCGTAGAGCGCCGGGGCACGCATCTCGGTCTGACCTGCGAGCGATCCGGCGATCTCGGTGTGCCCGCGGCATTGGAAGGAACCGGCGGGAGACTTGCGCATCCGCACGTCCCACACACCTTCCGAAGTGAAGCAGTCGACGAACTCGGCATCCGGGCCGTAGTCCATCGAGTGTCCGTACTGGTGCAGCGTCTGCTGGATCGCTCGCTCGTCCTCGAGCGCGCGCAACCGCTCTGCCAGCGCGCGCGTCGAAGGTTGTCGCTGAAGTTCGACCTCGTCCGATATGTGACCTCCCTTCCGGTGACGGCACCCGCGCCCGCCATCACCGCCAGCTTCCTTCGCGACTACCGCGTGCTTCGGGGCAGGTAGTGCTCGCCGAGCTGCTGGATGGTCTCGGCGAACTCCTCGATCGTCTGCCGCATGATCTCGGCGACCGGCAGCAGTGACTCGATGCGTCCGGCCACCTGACCGATGGACGGGAGCGAGTTCTCGACGATGCCCTGGGTGTACGTCGTGAGGACGTTCGGCAACAGCTCACGCATGGGGTCGCCTTCGGTGGCGAACTCGAGGGCGGCCGTGGTCTCGGTGCGCAGCACGCGCAGCGGTCGCCCGTTCTGGCGGTTGACGAGGACGGTGTCGGTCTCGGAGGCGTGGAGCACGGCCTGCTTGAGCCCGTCGTGCACATTGGACTCGACCGAGGCCAGCATCCGGGTGCCCATCTGCACGCCCTCGGCCCCGAGGGCGAAGGCGGCAGCCATCGAGATGCCGTCGGCGATGCCGCCGGCGGCGATGAGGGGCACGTCGAGCTTGTGGGCGAGGAGGGGTAACAGCACCGAGGACGCCACCTCGGAGCGACCCTTGAGCCCGGCACCTTCGATGCCCTCCACGACGAGGCCGTCGACGCCCGCGTCGACCGCCTCCTCGGCGGTGTCGAGCGAGGTGACGACGTGGAGGACCTGGATGCCGGCGGCCTTGAGGACCGGCGTGTACGCCATCGGTGAACCGGCCGAGGTGGTGACGTACGGGATGTGCTCCTCGACGAGCATGTCGGCAATCGACGGGTCCTGGACGTAGGCGATCGGCAGGTTCACGCCGAAGGGACGGTCGGTCATGTCCCGCACGCGCTTGATGTCCTCGCGGGCACCGTCGATGCCCATCGAGCCGGGGACGAGACCGATACCGCCGGCCATGGCCACCGCCGCCACGAGATCGGGTTTCGCCACGAAGCCCATCGGCGAGTTCGCGATCGGAACGTCGGCACCGAGGAGTCGCGTGATGCGGTTGTCGAAATGCGCGGCGGAGCTCATCCTCGGGCGCCTTTCGGGTTACGCAGCCCTGCGCTGGCCGGTTGAGCATTGCAGAGCCGGGTACCGCCCGCACATCGCACCACGCACGCTGGGTCGGAAGGCCACCCTGACGCGGCCTACTGTCCGTCCGTGGCGATCTCAGGTCGGCGATCCGTGTTCGAGGCCGGCATCGAGGGCCGCCGCCTGCTCGTGGTGGGTGCCACCTCGGGCGTGGGCCGAGCCACCGCGGCGACAGCCGCCGCTGATGGTGCGCGTGTCGTCGCGGTCGGTCGACGATCGGATCGACTCGACGAGCTCGTCGCGCAGCGCCACGGCGGAGTGGTCGGCGTGCGCGCCGACGTTCGGGTGGAAGCCGACTGCGCTCGTATGGTCGACGAGGCCGTGGCGGCGTTGGGTGGATTGGACGCGCTCGTGTACGCGACCGGCATGTCGCCGTTGGGACGACTCGTCGACATGGGCGCGGACGAGTGGCATGCGGTGCTCGAGACGAACGTCGTGGGGGCCGCGCTCGTGTGCCGCCGTGCCATCCCGCACCTGCAGGCCAGCAGCGGGCGGGCGGTGTTCCTCTCGTCGATCTCGGTCGAGGACCCTCGGCCGTTTCTCGTGCCCTACGGAGCGAGCAAGGCCGCGCTCGATTCGCTCGTTCGCGGGTGGCGCAACGAACACCCGGACCTGTGTTTCACCCGCGTCGTCATCGGTCCGACCGCGACCGAGTTCGGCACCGGCTGGGATCCGGCGACGCTCGGCGAGCTCGCCGAGGCTCGCGCGGAACGCGGGCTGGTGAAGCGACCATCATGACCGCCGACGAGGTGGCCATCCAGGTGCTCGACGTTCTCACCGCGCCGGTCTGGGTCGACGATCTCCGCCTGATGCCCCGCAACAGCTCAAGCTGAGCCACCGGTCCGGCGAGGAGAGGTCAGGTGGATGGCTGGATGTTCTGGTTGACGTGGAACAGGTTGGTGGGGTCGTACCGACCTTTGATCTGCGACAAGCGGTCGTAGTTCTCGCGGTACGTGGCTTGGACCCGTTCCTGGCCCTCGTCCATCATGAAGTTCACGTAGGCGCCGCCCATGGAGTACGGATGCAGGGCGTCGAAGTAGTCGACCGTCCAGCGGGTGATCTCCTTGGCATTGGCGGGATCCGGGTCGACACCGACCATGACCTGCGCGTACCGGGCATCGCGATAGGCCCACGCGGTCTCGTCCTTGGGGACGCGCGCGGCGGCGCCGTCCACGGGATACATGTGCATGGTGGACTGCATGCTGGGGAGCTCGGCGGCGAACTCGAGGTGGCGCTTCACCGCCTCCTCGGGGACGTCGCGGACGTAGTCGGCGCGCCAGTACCACTGATCGCCCTTGGGGTACAGCGCATCGAAGGCGCTGTTCCAGGCCGGATACGGCAGCTCCATCACGCCGTCCAGCGCGATGCCGCCGAGAGCACGCGCCGGAGCAAGGAGCGTGTCGACCTGATCGGCTGGTCCGGCGTAGCACCACACGATGCCGCACATCTTCTGGAGGTGGAGCTCCTCGGGGAACGGGGGTGCTGGAGGGACGGTCAGGAAGGCGAAGAAGCCGTTGAGGTCCTCGGGCGCGGTCCCGATGAACTCGTGGAAGAAGGGGAGCACATCCTCCGTGCGGTCGAGCGGCCACAACATCGGCCCGGCCCACACGGTCGAGACGTCGTGCAGCTGCAGCGTGAAGGAGGTGACGACGCCGAAGTTGCCGCCGCCGCCACGGACCGCCCAGAAGAGATCCGGGTGTTCGTCGGCGTTCGCGGTCACGAACGTCCCGTCCGCGAGGACCATGTCGACTTCGAGGAAGTTGTCGATCGTGAGCCCGCACTTGCGGGTCAGGTGCCCAACGCCGCCGCCGAGCCCCAGGCCGCCCAGACCGGTGGTGGAGATGATGCCGCCCGGGGCGGCGAGGCCGAAGGCATGCGTGGCATGGTCGACATCACCGAGGAGGGCGCCGCCGCCCGCGACGGCGGTCCGGGCATCGGGATCCACGCGCACGCCGCGCATGCCCGAGAGATCGATGACGAGGCCGTCGTCCACGCTCCCCAGGCCGCCGCCGTTGTGACCCCCGCCCCGGATGGCGATGTCCAGGCCCTGCTCGCGGCCGAACGCCACCGCGGCCATCACGTCCGCCACGTCGTTGCACCGGACGATGACCGCCGGGTGCTTGTCGATCATGGCGTTGTACAACGCCCGAGCGTCGTCGTAGTCGACGTCTCCTGGCGACAGCACCCCGCCGCGAACGCCGCCGCGGAGCGCATCGAGAGCCGAACGGTCGAGTTGCCCTGTGGCCATGGTCTACCCCCGTCGGTGATCCGTGCCCTCCACCCTTGCCGCCATATTGAAGCCCCGACGGCAACGGATCACAAGGGGTTTCGTCCGATTCGTGCCGCCCGCCACTCAGGCGTCGGCTACCGCCAGTCAACCTCGTAGACGTGCGTGGGTTCGGAGAATCCCTTCAACGCCATCGGGCCTCGCGGCTCGAAGAGGAACCGCTTGCCGACGCACAGCTCGCGCACTGCCACGGACACCGTGATGCTTCGAGGATCGGAACACGAACACAGACGAGCCGCGAGTTGGACGGCGGCCCCGAACAGGTCGTCGTGGTCGCTCACCGGCTCTCCGGCGCTGATCCCGATCCGAACGTCGAGGTGTGCGTCGGGGTGCTCGTCTCGCTCGGAGAGCCGCCGCTGCATCGCGATCGCGGCTTCGACGGCGCCCGAGACCGACGAGAACGAGGCCATGATCCCGTCGCCGGTGTGCTTGACCTCACGCCCGTCGTGTTGCGCCAGTGCGTGACGCACGATTGCGTCGTGCTCGTGGAGCAGCATCATCGCCCGATCATCACCGAGCCGTTCGGTCATCTCCGTCGAGCCGCAGATGTCGGTGAACAGCACTGCCCGTACCGCCGATTCCGAGTAGGCCGTTCCGAGCGGATGCTCGGGGAGCGAGCCGAAGAACGCCTGCACCGGGCCCGGCTCGACCTCGATGATGATGCCGGCCATCTGACCGTGCGCCTCGCGATGCACCTGCTCCACCGCCTCGATGCTCGGCCCTTCGGCAAGACAGAACACCGATCCCGACTTGGGCTCGAACCAGTACGTCAGGTACCGAACGCCGTGCGCCGACTGAACGCCGACATCCTGTGAGTGCGCAGCAGCGATTTCCTCTGCCGATGCGCCGGGCACGTCGTGCCGATCCATGAACATGGGCACGGACGTGATCGTAAGACAGACCCCGGCGGCACGCCAGAGGACGCGGACCTCTACTCGCGCACCACGTCCGCCGCGACCCGGGCCACGATGTCGGCGACCTCACCGGTCCGTCGCCAGTTCGGGAAGTGGTCGCCCGACATCTCGACGACGTCGGTGGCGCGGGAACTGAAGAGCGCGCGCAGCTCGCGGCTCATCTCGCTCTCGGAACAGGACACGAAAGTGCAAGGGACGGACTGCCATGCCGCGTGCGTCGCCTCGAGCACCGACGCCGCGGCCCGTTGAGGACTGCATGCACGCAGTGAACCCTTCGGAGAAGTGGCCGTCTGTCACCGTGAACACCAGCCTCGGTCAGCGCACCGCGACGTTGGGCACTCCCGAGTCGTCCAGGAGAGGGACCACGCGGCTCCAGGCGTCAGGCGTGCCGCACATTCCGGGAGGGCCCATGACGCCACACTACGACGCATAGGTGTGTCATCCCGCGAGGAGTTCGGGATCGGTGTCGACGATCTCGTGCCAGAAGGGCTGGAACGATGCCCAGCCGAACTCCGGTGTGCCGAGCGCGGCGACCATCATCCGCGCCTCTTCCGGTTGCCACAGCACCGGCGCGCCCGCGGCCTCAGCGAGGAGTTGCGCCTGGCACGAGGTCTCCATCGAGATGAACCACCACGCCGCTTCCTCGACTGTCAGCCCAGTCGAGAACAGACCGTGACCAACCTGGATCCCGACTCGCTTGTCACCGAACTGACGCGCGAACTCCTTGCCATCTTCGACGGTCAACGCAACTCTCGGCGTCGTGATCAGGGCTTGTTGCTCGAAGAGCACCGCGCTGTCCTGGGTGATCGGGTCCAAACACCGACCGAGGCTCGACCAGGCCTTGCCGTAGAGCGAATGCGCATGGCACACCGCATTGACGTCAGGTCGCGCCGCGTGCAGCGCCGCGTGCAGGCGGAAACCGACCGGGTTGATGCTTCGCTCGCCGATCAGCACCGTGCCGTCGTGGGCGACTTGCACGAGGTGTGACACCGTCATCTGCCGGAACGACACTCCTACCGGATTGATCCAGAACCGATCCGCATGCTCGGGGTCACGCACTGTCACATGGCCCAACAGCCCTTCCGAATAGCCCAAACGACCGAAGACTCGACACACGCCCGCGAGCCGCGCGAGGCGATGCTCGCGTTCTTCCTCCCACGTGGCGAAGGTCGGCGGCGCTGACGCAATCAGCGACCCGGCGTCCCCCTCGAGATCACCCGCCACAACGCTCTCCCGACGCCGCCGACACCACACACTGCCAGGTCTGGAGCGTTGGCGCCCGGTGCACTCCGGGGCGCTCGGCGCTCGACGGCACCAGCCGCGCGCGCCACCTGCTTGAATCGGGCGCCGTGTTGACGGCGGGATCGGCCTGAGTCACTGTGACCGCCATGACAAGTGACTCCCTCCGTGCAGACCGTCTGCGGCAGGTCGAGGTCCACGTCGGCTTCGAGAACGGCCATGACCTGGACGCGATCATGGGGACGTTCGGTGCCGATGCCTCGTACCACGACGAGCCGTGGAACGAACACTGCCTGGGTCGCGATGAGGTGCGCGGCTACTACACGCAGCTGATCGCCGCGGTTCCCGACCTGCACATCGATCCGCACGGTCCGCACGTCGCCGAGGACGTGGTGGTGCTGGAGTGCACGATCACGGGCACCCACCTTGGCCCATGGCATGGACTGCCTGCGACCGGCCGGCCGGTCTCGATCCCCTTGTGCGGCGTCTACACGTTCGACGATGGCGCGATGATCGCCGGCGAGCGCATCTACTACGACCGCGCGATGGTGCTCGAGCAGCTGGGCGTGCTCTACAGCCCCGAGAGCTCGATGGGGCGGGTCACCACTGCGGTGCTGCACCCGGTCACCATGTCGAAGGTCGCGGCTCGGATGGTCCGAGAGCGCACGTCGCACTAGGACGACACGAATTGATCCGAGTCGGCGATGACCCCGAGCTCGGGCCAGACGCCCGAGATGATGCTCTCCAAGATGCCGAAGCCCACCGCGTCATCTTCGCGAACGCGGATTGGGGTGTCGCGGACTGGCCGAACTGGAGGTGCTCCTCGTCCGGTGCGACCGTTCTGGTGCGCGCGGCGAGGGGGTCGCCTATGGGCTGGCGTCACCCTCGTCGCTCTCGGGCGTCGCTCGCGCGTCGTCACTCTCGAGGATCACTCGAAGTCGCTCCAAGTCGCTGCGTAACCCCTTCTTCATGGTCGCGCCGACCAGCGGGCGGACAAAGCGGAAGCGGCCCTGCAGCGTGAGCTCCACTCGGTAGGTGAACTCCGCGTCGTTGACACCGACCGCTTTGACCGTGCGGCCGCCGTCCACCCCGCCGGTCGTGCCGCTCCCGGAGAACCGGTAGGTCATGCCTGGTCCGACACTGCTCACGACCGAGTCGGTCACGTACGAGCGTCCACCGCTGTCCAACACCTCACGTACGCGGGTTCCTACGGCTGGGGGTCCCGCTGGGTCGGGTGTCATCTCAGTGATTCCTGGTCGCCACAGATGGTCAGACGAGTAGTCGGTGAGAGGTTGTCCCGGTAGTCGTGGAACTTGAGGTGGCGGTCCCCCGCTTGATGCCTGCCTGCTGGTAGGTCTCGGGCGTACCGCCAAGCACATCCGACAAGAAGGGGACCGCCGTGAGGAAGAACTACCAGAGGAACGCGTCGCGTGCTGCGATGAGCGAGGTCGTGGTGCCGGACGCGGTGAGCGTCGCGATGAGCGAGCTGACCGGAGCGATGCGCGAAGGCCTGTTGGCTCTCGCGGTCGGCGCGGGCCTGCAGGTGATGCAGGTCCTGATGGGCGAGTCGGTCACCGGGCTGTGCGGCCCGAAAGGTGCACACGATCCGGACCGCAGAGCGGTGCGTCACGGCCGCGAGGCCGGCTCGGTGGTGTTGGGTGGCCGTCAGGTGCGGGTGCGTCGCCCGCGGGTTCGTACCGTGGACAAGACCGCCGAGGTGGCGGTGCCGGCCTATGAGCTGTTCTCGAGCACCGAGTTGCTCGGTGAGCTCGCGTTGGAGCGGATGATGGCCAAGCTTTCGACCCGCCGCTACGAGGCCGGTCTGGAACCGGTCGGTTCGGCGGTCGAGGCCTCCGCGTCGGGCACGTCGCGTTCGGCGGTGAGTCGCCGGTTCGTGGCGATGACCGAACGGGCTCTCGACGAGCTGATGCGCGCCGATCTGTCCGAGCTCGATCTGGTGGCGTTGATGATCGACGGGGTTCACTTCGCCGAGCATCTCTGCGTGGTGGCGCTCGGGATCACCATCGATGGCACCAAGATCCCTCTCGGGGTGGTGGAAGGTTCGACCGAGAACGCGACGGTCGTCAAGGCGCTCCTCACCGACCTCGCCGAACGCGGGCTCGACATGTCGCGTCCGATCCTGGTCGTGATCGACGGCGCCAAAGCGCTCGCCACCGCGGTGCGCGAGATCTTCGACCGGCCGGTCGTGCAGCGATGCCAGCTCCACAAGATCCGCAACGTTGAACGTCACTTGCCCAAGACGCTGGCGACGACGGTGACCAAGAAGATCCGCGCCGCGTACCGCGACCAGGACGCGTTGCACGCCGAAGCAACACTCGAGGCGCTCGCCCGTTCGCTCGACAAGGCACATCCCGGTGCGGCAGGTTCACTCCGGGAAGGACTCGGCGAGACGCTCACCGTCAACCGCCTCGGTGTGCCACCCACGTTGGCTCGGACGTTGCGGTCCTCGAACGCGATCGAGTCCATGATCGAGATCTGCCGCGATCACAGCGCGAACGTGAAACGGTGGCGTGACGGACAGATGGCGTTGCGTTGGTCCGCGGCCGGGATGACCGAAGCCGCGACGCAGTTCCGACGCGTGAACGGGCACCTCCACCTCGCCGCGCTACGCGTCGAACTCGACCGCAAGTTCGAGACCGTCACACCCGTCCGCGAGACTCAGGAGGCCGCCTGACCAACACCCGGGCCGTCACCCAAGTTCCACGGAACGCGGGACATCCTGGTCGGTGATCAGGGCCCACACTGCGTCGGGTGGTCGTGTGATGCGGATGGACTCTTCGATCAGGAGCTTGCGACTCATCGGTACTCCTCCCGCGAGATATGCCCGCAAGAGTGCCCTCACCGACGAGTCGGGTCCAGTGCCGAACGGAGATCTGGCGCGTCTGCGACGCGGCCAGGTGTCGACTAGGTGGTCCAGCGTGTTGCGATGGTGTCGATGAGCGCATCGACGTCGTAGGACGTGCTGTTCCCCATCGCGACTACGCCAACGTGGCGGTCGGGATAGAGGCGCATCAGGTTGTGATATCCGCCGCCACCGCCGTAGTGCTCGACGAACGTTGGTCGGCGTTGGCGATCAGCGGGTTTGCGGAACCAGCCGAGGCCGTGGTCGAACGGACGTCCCGTCAGTGTGATGGCTTGCATCTGACTCACGGCGTCGTCGGAGAGGATGCGCTTCCTGTCGAGCGAGCCACCGTTCGCGTGCATCAGGAGGACGCGCGCGGCGTCGCTCACCGGGCCGACAAGTCCGCCGTAGGGGGCGCCATTGACGAGGAACGGCCGGAACTGCACCCACTTCCCGGTGCGGGCACCAACGATCCCCCGCGGAAGCATCAGCCGCAGGAGCGGCCCGAGACCGTTTGGAAGTCGCTGGTGACCGATCGCCACGGGCCGTGCGTCGCTCCGTAGGACGAACCCGGTGTCGTGCATTCCAAGCGGGGCCAGCACCGCTTCGGTTGCGTAGGTGGTGTAAGGCTTGTGCGCGGCTGCTTCAATGACGGCGCCAAGGAGGAGGTACCCGAGATTGGTGTAGGCAGCGCGGGTGCCAGGCGGGAAGCGCAAGCGCCGGACGCGAGCGAACCGCTCGCGCACGAAGTCGCCAGGGTTGGGCGGCGGCGCCGATGCGGGCCTCACCCAACGGATCGGGGGCGGATTCGGGATTCCGGCGCTGTGTTGAAGCAAGTGTCGAACACGCACCCGTTCGGCAGCGTCGGCGGGCAGGACACCGGGCACGAGCTGTTCGACGTCGTCATCGAGTCCGAGGCGCCCCTCGTCGACCAGGTGCATGGCCGCGGTTGCCGTGACGATCTTCGTCATGGAGAACCACAAGAACGGTGTGTGCGGGTCGACCGGCACGTTCGTTGCCGCGTCCGCACTCCCCGTCGTGCCCACGCGTGCTACCTCGCCGTCGGCGACGACTGCCACTGCCAGCCCCGGGACCCTTCCACCCGCGACCGTGCTCGCAAGCGCGCGATCAAGGACCTCCGCGTCATCCATCAGACCGAGCTACCGACGTCAGCGGTGCGAGTGATCAAGCAGAGTGCGATGGAGCGGTTGTCGGCTAGGGAGCGGGAACGGATCCGCGTGCTGTTGGCGCAGGACGCACCGTTGTGGCCGTCGTGTAAGAAAGTCAACCGGTCGCGGTGGGCGATTGCTCGTGCGGTGAAGTCTTGCTGCGGCCGGCCGCGCCTGAGCGGAAGCGGCGCCGACGGAACTGCCGTCATCGGAGGACGCCGCGGAGGAAGGTGTCGGTGAAGGTGTCGGCGAGGTCGACGGCGCCGAGCTCCCCGTCGAAGCGGAACCAGCGCGGTGTCCAGTTGGCCATCCCGATCATGGCCTTGGTGAGGACGCGCGGCGGCCCGGCCGTGCGGAACTCGCCGCGGGCCACGCCCTCTTCGATGATCGCCGTGACGGCCCGGTCGTAGCGGAGGCTGAGCTCGTTCATCTCGCGGGCCCACGGGTCGTCGGGCTCGTCGGCGATCCGGTTCACGTCCTCCTGGAGGAAGATGAACATGTACGGGTAGTCGGTGTGGAGATACGACTCGAAGAGGTCGCGCAGGATGCGGGTGATCTTCTCGGCCGGCGTGCCGGTCCCGGCGGCGACCCACTCGGCCGCCTCGACGTTGCGCACCACCGCCGAGGTGGTCGCCACCCGGAAGAGATCCTGCTTGCTCTCGAAGTAGTAGTAGAGCGACGCCCGATCGACGCCGACCGCTTCGGCGATGTCCTTGAACGAGGTCGCCCGGTAGCCCTTGGCCAGGAACACGGTCGCGGCGGTGGCGATGATCGCCGCGCGCCGTGCTTCGTACGCCGGCGCGGCGTCGGCGCGGGCATTGTGCCGGCGGCGCCCGAGGCTCGTAGTCGCCGCGCCCGTGGTCATCGGCGAAGGTGGGCGAGAGCCTCGAGGTCGGTCGGCGTCAGCGGCCGGAGCGGTTCCCCGCGCGCTGGTCGCCACCAGACGCCCGGTGCGGTCCAACCGTCGCGGCGCAGCCGGGTCTTGTCGATCTTCATGCTGGCGAGCTTGGGCAGTTCGGCGTCGATCCGTACGAAGCGAGGCACCCACTTCGATCCGAGGTCGCGCTGCGCCAGCACGAACTCGTCGAACTTCTCGATCTCGAACGCGTCGACGTCGAGGACCTCGACCGCCACCATGACGCGGTCACCGACGGGGTCGTCGGGGACGGCGTAGACCGCGGCCGAGCGCACCTCCGGATGACGCAGCACGATGCGCTCGACGGGCGCGGCCGCGAAGTTCTCGCCGTCGACGCGCAGCCACTCGTTGGAGCGGCCGGCGAAGTAGAACCAGCCGTCGTCGTCGCGGTAGGCGAGGTCGCCGGACCAGTAGATGCCGCCCCGGACCTTCGAGGCCCGCGCTTCCTCGTTGCGGTAGTAGCCCTCGAACCCGTCGCCGGGCGCGATGTTGACGAGCTCGCCGACCGCGTCCTCGGCGTTCGCGAGCCGTCCCTCGGCGTCGAAGCGCGCCCGGGGGCACTCGTCGCCGGTGTCGGGGTCGTACACGGCGATGGTCTCGTCCGGTGCCCGTCCGAGCGCGCCGGGTGGCATCGACGGATCGCGCCGGATGATGATGAGTCCCTCGGTGGAGCCATAGCTGTCGCGGACGTCGCAGTGGAAGCGGGCGGCGAACTCCCGGATGTCGGACTCCGACGCCTCGTTGCCGAATGCGAGCAGCAAGGGGGACTCGGCGTCGTCCGGTGACGGCGGCACCGCGAGCACGTAGTTCAGCACCTTGCCCGTATACGCCATCATCGTGGCGCCGATGCGGTGGATGTCGGGCATCGTGCGCGACGCCGAGAACTTCGTGCGCGTCCCGAACGGGACCGACGCCTGGAGCGCGCTCGCCAACCCGGTGAAGAGTGAGCTGCTGTGGAAGAACGGCAGTGGCGCGTAGACCGCGGCACCGGGTCCGAGCTGCGCGACGCCGGCGACGTGGACCCCGGTGCGCGCGAATCGGCCCTGGGTGCAGCGCACCGCCTTGGGGAAACCGGTGGAGCCCGAGGTGAAGATCAGGAGGTAGAGGTCGTCCTCGGCAGCCGGCTCCCACGCGCGGTCGCCGTCGTCGCGGGCGAGCAGGGCGCGGTAGTGGTCGTCGGCGGTGTCGAACACGTGCTCGCGGTCGACCTGGCTCGGCGCGTCGGCGAGGAGATCGGCGTACGCATCGGAGGTCACGAGCACCTGGCAGTCGCAGTGGTCGATCAGGCGCGCCAGCTCCGCGCCCCGGTAGGTGGCGTTGATCCCGACGATGACCGAGCGGCTCACCGCTGCCGCGCCCAGCCAGAACAGGTACTCGGGCGTGTTGTCGAGCAGCACACCGACGTGCGGTGGCCGGGCCGAATCGCGCACGCGCTCCCACAGCGCGGCGCGCCGGAGCGACTCGGCCGCGAGCTCCCGGAAGGTGAACGAGCAGTCCTCGAAGCGCGCCGCCACGTCGTCGCGCTCGGCGTTGCGTAGGAACAGTTCGGCCGCCGTCGTCACGGTGCCCATCGACTGCGGTGTGCCGGCCACCGCCGCATTCTGAGATGCCGGTTGCCCACCGTCAACACCGGTGTTGACCGCAGCCCGTCGTCCGGCCACGCGGGTGCCCAGGGGGGTCTAGGGTCCGGGGCCGTGGACTTCGCCGAACGCTACGGGCCCTGGGCCGTGATCGCGGGCGCATCGGACGGCATCGGTGCGTCGGTGGCCCGTCTTCTCGGCGACCGCGGCGTCAACTCCGTGCTCGTCGCCCGTCGGCAGGGCGCGCTCGACGAGGTTGCCGGGAGCGTCGCCACCGAGACGCGCACGCTCGCCCTCGACCTCAGCCGCGACGGCGCCGACGATGCGCTGGCCGACGCGACCGCCGATCTCGACGTGGGCCTCCTCGTGTACAACGCGGGCGCCGATCCGCACATGTCGCAGTTCCTCGACCAGCCGGCGTCGGTCTGGCAAGAGATGGTGCACCGGAACTGCGCCACCGTGCTCGGGTCGGCGCACCACTTCGGAGGCCGGATGGCCGCGCGTGGTCGCGGGGGCATCGTGCTGGTGACATCGGGCGCGGCGTGGGCGGGCGGCGCCTACCTCGCGGCCTACGGTGCATCGAAGGCGTTCGACCTCGTGCTGGGAGAGGCGCTGTGGGCGGAGCTGGCACCGCGCGGCGTTGACGTGCTCTCTATGGTGCTGGGAGCCACGGACACGCCCGCGTTTCGCAAGGTGTTGGGTGATCGCGACTTCGACGGGATCGCCGATCCCGACGACGTCGCGCGCGACATGCTCGACAACGTCGGCAACGGTCCGACGTTCCCGCCGGACCCGTCGCCGTTCGGACCGGTGCCGCGCCGTCAGGCCGTCGAGCTCATGAGCCAGGGTGCGGCCGCGCTGCACGACTGACCGGGTTGCCCGCCTGCGAGCGCGGGGGAGTCCGAGGACACCCTCGCGCTCGCGTGCAGGAGCTGCTCACGCGACCTGGCGGAGGCCCCGGTCCTTCTCGAGCGCGGCAGCCTCGTCGTTGTACTTGCGTTCGAGTCCGCGGAAGAACCCGAGGATCTCGGTCCAGAAGTACGCGACGCCGGCGAGCGCCAGACCGGTCAGCGTCACGCCGATCCACGGCTCCCGCACCGGCACGCCCCACAGCTTCCACATGTTCAGATCGGCCAACCAGGCCAACCCGATCCCGAACGCGATCGTGACCAGGGCCCAGCCTTCACGGGTTGCGGTGACGTACCGGTGCGCCACCATCACCAGTACCGCCAACCCGAGGCCGAAGAATGCCATCACGGCGAAGGTCTCCATGTTGATCACCTCGTTCCTTTCTCCTTGCATCTCCTTGCAGTTCCGCTGATCTCAGGACGCGCGTCGACCGGTGCTCCGACCGGACCACAACATCTCGGTGACGTCGGCGACTTGATCGAGGCCCCAGTCGAGGTCGGTGCTGTGGACGACGAGCGGAGGCGCGATCCGCAGCGTCCGCGCGTGCGCGGTGTTGGTGAGCACTCGTCGGCGCAGCACCTGTTCCGCAACTCGTCGGGCGGGGGGCATCCCGTCGTCGAGGTCGAGGCCGGCCCAGAGCCCGCGGCCGTGGATCGCACGGACGCCGTGCCCGAGCAGGTCGCGCAGGCGCGCGTGGAGGTGCGCGCCGAGGTGATCGCTTCGATCCTGGTACTCGCCGGTGCGGAGCATCGCGATCACCTCGCGCCCGATTGCGCAGGCGAGGGGGTTGCCGCCGAACGTGCTCCCGTGGGTTCCCGGGGCGAGCACGCCGAGCACGTCGCGAGCGCCGACTACCGCCGAGACCGGCACGATCCCACCGCCCAGGGCCTTTCCGACCAGGAACAGGTCGGGTCTGACCCCCTCGTGATCGCACGCGAAGGTCCGCCCGGTGCGCCCGAGCCCCGACTGGATCTCGTCGGCGACGAACAGGACGCCTCGCTCGGTGCAGAGTCGGCGGACGTCACGGAGGTACCCGTCGGGAGGGACGATCACGCCGGCCTCTCCCTGGATGGGCTCGAGGAGGATCGCCACGGTGGTGTCGGTGACGGCGTCCGAGAGTGCGCCGGCGTCGCCGAAGGGCACCGACACGAACCCGGGGGTGAACGGGCCGAAGCCGGAACGGGTGCCGGGGTCGCTCGAGAAGCCGGCGATGGTCGTCGTGCGCCCGTGGAAGTTGCCGGTGCAGACGATGATCGACGCGTGGTCGTCCGGGACACCCTTGACGGTGTACCCCCATCGCCGGACCACCTTGATCGCGGTTTCGACCGCCTCCGCGCCGGTGTTCATGGGGACGACCATCTCCATGCCGCAGAGCGCGGCGAGGTCGCGGCAGAAGGGTTCGAGGTTGTCGGTTCCGTACGCGCGGCCGGCGAGGGTCAATTGTGTCAGTTGCCGACGAGCGGTGGCGACGAGGCGGGGGTGACAGTGCCCGAAGTTCAACGCGGAGTATGCCGAGAGGAAGTCGAGGTAGCGGTGACCACGGTCGTCCTCGACCCACGCTCCCTTTCCGCGCGCCAACGTCACCGGCAGCGGGTCGTAGTTCGGCGCGCAATGGCCGTGGCCCGATCGGTGGCCGGGGAGCCGCACGCGCGTCATCAGGTCACGCGTCATCGCAACTCCAACGTGCAGCACCTGACACCCCCGCCGGCCTTGACGAACTCCGACACGTCGACCGGGACGGGCTCGAATCCGCGAGTGCGCACGAGGTCGTGCATTCCCGCGGCGGCAACCGGCAGCACCACATGGTGGCCGTCGCTCACCGCGTTGAGCCCGAGCGAGAACGCGTCCGCCTCCGACACACGGATCGCGTCCGGGAAGAGCCGCTCGAGCACGCAACGAGTCCCCGCGGAGAACGCGGGCGGGTAGTAGGCGACGGTGCGCTCGTCGATGACGCAGAGCGCCATGTCGAGGTGGTAAAAGCGCGGGTCGCAGAGGCGGAGACTCACGACCGGCTGGCCGAAGAACTCCTGCAGCTCGTGGTGTGCGCTCCGGGTCGTCCGGAACCCCCAACCGGCGAGCGCCACGGGGCCGGCGAACGTCACGTCGCCTTGGCCCTCGCAGAACGCCCGGGCCGGGCGGACGTCGCGGAAGCCGTGCTCGACGAACCACTGCCGGTACGGGACCTGCTCGGGCGCACGTTCGCGGTGGCGGAACCGCGCCGTCAGCACCCGACCGCCGCGCACGACGGCGCCGTTGGCGCTGAACACCATGTCCGGGGCCTCGGGGACGGGGTCGATGATCTCGACGTCGTGCCCGAGGCCCTCGTAAGTCTCCACGAGGTGCTCCCACTGCGCCGTCGCGCGGGCCCGGTCGACCGGCACCGACCGGTCCATCCACGGATTGATCGAGTAGGAGACGTCGAAGAAGCGCGGTGAGCACATCAGGTACCGGCGCCGCCGCGACGCGTGCTCCGGAAACGCTCTCGACATCGCGGCGACCTCGACCAGCGGTACCGTCATGGAGCGACCGTACGGCGCTACCGCTCCATCTGCAGCCGCGTTCCGTTGTGAAGAACGGGGGATCGTTGCAAATCGACGACCTGGACCGTCAGATCGTTGCCGAGCTCGTCCGCGACGCCCGGCAGAGCTACGCGGTGATCGGGGAGCGGGTCGGGCTCTCTGCGTCGGCGGTGAAGCGCCGGACGGACCGGCTGTGCCGCGATGGTGCGGTCGTCGGCTTCTCCGCGGTCCTCAACCCGGAGGTGGCGGGAAGCACGGAGGCGTTCGTCGAGCTGTATTGCCGCGACCCGCTCCCGCCCGAGACCATCGGGCAGGTGCTCGACCGGCATCCGCAGGTGATCGCGGCCTACATCGTGAGTGGCGAACCGGACGCGCTGGTGCACCTCCGGACCGGCACCGTGGCCGAGCTCGACGAGGTGCTCGAGCAGATCCGGGCCGAGCTCCGCGCCGAGCGGACGCGGAGCTCGGTCGTCTTGGCGCCGCTCCTGCACCGGCTTCCGCCGCTCGCGACCGAGCGTCCTCCGCCCTGACCGTCCGGGGTCCAGAAGGGGTAGAACGTACGGTGGGAAGCGACGGAACCTCGAGGGCATTCGAGGAGGTGATCACCGTGCAGGCAGCTGTCGGTGACTGGGTCATCGTTCGGAGCCGTCACGTCGGTGAGGCCGAGCGGCGGGGCGAGATCGTCGACGTGCGCGGCGACGACGGCACGCCACCATGGCTCGTCCGCTGGAGCGTCGACGGTCACGAGGCGCTGCTCTTTCCCGGGCCCGACGCGACGATCGAGCACCGACGTCGCGGTCAGGCCTGAGGCGTCGCTTCGCCGTCGTCGGGTGGCGGTGCGAAGCCCTGTCGGATGGTGTTCTCAGTGACCACGCGGGACTCGACGAACTGCAGCAGGTAGTCCGACCCGCCCGACTTGAAGCCCACGCCGGAGAGCGCCGACCCGCCGAAGGGCTGGCGTCCGACGCGCGCGCCCGTGATGCCCCGGTTCACGTACACGTTCCCGGCCCGCAGCGTGCCCGTCGCATGGGCGATCCGTGACGGAGCGCGTGAGAACACCCCCGCGGTGAGCGCGTAGTCGGTGTCGTTGGCGAGGACGATCGCGTGGTCGAAGTCCCGGGCGCGCAGCACTGTGAGCACGGGCCCGAAGATCTCGTCGGTCGCGATCGGTGACCGGGCGTCGTCGGTGACGGCGACCATGGGCGCGCAGTACCAGCCGCCGACGGGCGTGTCGTCACGCTCGAGGACGACGTCTCCCGTCTCGTGCGCCAGCGACCGGTACCGCGTCACGCGCTCGTACGCATCGGCGTCGATCAGTGGTCCGCAGACCGTGCGCAGCTCCTGGGCCGGCCCTACCGGAAGCACTGCCGCGGCGCCGGCCAACCGCTCGACGAGCTCGTCGAACACCGGATCCAGGACGATCACTCGGGACGCAGCCGAGCACTTCTGGCCCGCGTACGCGAACGCGCTGTGCGCGATCGCCGGGACCGCGACGTCGAGGTCGGCGTCGGTGTCGACGACGACCGGGTTCTTGCCGCCCATCTCGGCGAGGACCCGCTTGACCTGTCGCTGCCCGGGTCGAACCGCCGCCGCGCCCTCGATGATCTGCAGACCAACCGCCTTGGAGCCGGTGAACGCGACGAACGCCACGCCTGGGTGCTCGACGAGCGACGCGCCCGCGTCTTCGCCGGCGCCGGGTAGGAACGCGAGCACACCCGCTGGTACGCCGGCCTCGTGGAGGACCTCGACCAGGCGCAGCGCGGTGCCGGGCGTCTGCTCGGCGGGTTTGAACATCACCGCGTTCCCGGTGACGAGCGCGGCGGTGATCATCCCGGTGGGTATCGCGAGCGGGAAGTTCCACGGCGAGATCACCGCACCGATTCCGAGCGGCTCGTAGGAGTACGTGTTGGCTTCGCCGGGGACCTGTCCGACCCGCGCGCCGCCCGACAGGCGGAGTGCCTCTCGCCCGTAGTACTCGCAGAAGTCGATCGCCTCGCACACGTCGGCGTCGGCCTCGGCGATCGGCTTCCCGGCCTCGAAGACCTCCAGCGCCGCCAGCTCGACCCGTCGCGCGCGCAGGATCGCCGCCGCCCGGAACAGGATCGCGGCTCGTTCCTCCCACGGCGCGGCACGCCACGCCGGCCACGCGGACGCGGCGACGTCGAGCGCGGCGTCGACGATCGAGCGATCGGCGCAGCCGCTTCGGCACACGACGCGATCGAAGGCACCAGGATCCACGGAGACGATCTCCCGGTCGGTCGCAACCGCCTGCCCGTCGACGAGGACGGGCGCCACGAATCCGAGCCGCTCCGCGGCATCACGGACGCCGCCGGTGAGCGCAGCACGCGCGCCGGCACGCCGGAGCTCGGCGAGCGGCTCGTTGGTGAACGGCGCAGGTGCGCGCGGGTCGGTCGCGGGCCGGAGCGGCGAGGCCGGCGGCTCGTCGAGTCGATCCTCGTCGACGACCGGCGCGCGGATCAGCTGGTCGAGGTCTCGGCCTTCGGCGAACCGATGGCGGACGAAGCTCTCGTTCGAGGTGTTCTCGAGGAGGCGGCGCACGAGGTAGGCGATGCCGGGGACCAGCTCGCCGACGGGTGCGTACACCCGCACGCGGTGACCCTCGCGTACGAGCGCGGCGTGAACCGGCTCGGCCATGCCGTACAGCAGCTGCAGCTCCAGCGCGCCGGGACCGAGCCCGCGCTGTTCGGCGTACGCGATCGCGTGGGCGAGGCTGCGAAGGTTGTGACTCGCGATCGCGGGGCGTACCTCGCCGGCGTGGTCGATCAGGAACTTCGTGCAGCGCTCGAAGTTCGCGTCGGTCTCCGACTTCTGCGCGAACACCGGTGATGGCCAGCCCGCCGAGGCGGCGACGATCTCCTCGTGATCCCAATAGGCACCCTTCACCAGGCGGATGCGTAGTGGGACCTGCAGATCGGTCGCCGACCATGCCACCAGGTCGCGGAGGTCGGCGTGCGAATCCTTCCGATAGGCCTGGACCACGCAGCCCAACTGCACGTCGGGATGCTCGCGGCCCAGTCGCCGGAGCAACTCGTACCCGAGGTCTTTCGCCTCGTCGTGCTCGGTGTCGAGGTGGACCGTCGCCCGCCCGGCGCGCGCACGGTCGAGGACCGGACGCATCCGTGCCGTGGCCGCCTCCAGTGCCTCCTCGCCCGTGAGGGGTGCGAAGAGCGGCGAGAGCGCGGTGGGCTTCACGGACACGTCGACCCGTGGGAGCGCGCCCCATGGATCGCGCTCGAGCACTTCGCGGGCCGGCCACCCGGGTGTTCCCGCGCTCAGCACGTCGACCAACTCGACGATCCGGTCGGCGTATCGCTGCGCCTCGGCGTCACCGACGACCCGCTCGCCGAGGAGGTCCACGGTGATCGCCTCGCCCTGGTCCCACAACCGACGCAGGCCCGCCACGGCGCCCTGCGCATCCTCGGCCGCGATGAACTGGCGAGCCATGCGGCGGACGTTGCGGCGGGCGACCGCCGCGGAGACGATGCTGCCCAGAGGCACCTGCTCGGCGACGTCGAGCCCCAACTCCACGGCCCGGGGTACGGGCACCCCGTCGAAGTACTCCGACAGGTGCCGGAGCACGTCGTCGGCGTCACGGCATCGGGGAAACACGTCGACGAAGCGGAACAGCTGCGTCTTGAACTCGGCGTGGGTGAACGCCCACTCGAGCATCTGCTCGCTCCACCAGCCCAGGTGGAACGCTCCGACCTGTCTGCCGCCGCCGGCGACCGCGAGGCGCCGGGCGACGGCGTCGATTTCCCCCTCGAGCGGGTCGCTCACCTGCTGTCAGCGATGACCGAGGTACGCATCCCGCAGCACCCTGATCTCGAGGTCGGCGTCTTCGAGGCAGCTCTTCACGACGTCGCCGATGCTGACGATCCCGCAGAGCTGCCCCTGCTCGACCACGGGGACATGGCGTACGCGCCTGCTGGTCATCTCGACCATGACATCGTGGACTCGGTCGTCGGGCGAGCAGGTTCGTACCGATCGGGTCATCACGTCGCGAGCACGCAGGGCGAGCGCGTCGGCACCGTGACGAGCGATCGCCGAGATGATGTCTCGCTCGGTGATGACGCCTTGGATCCTGCGCCCGTCGTCGGAGACCACGAACGAACCGATCCGTTCGAGTCGCATTCGCTCGACGATCCGGATGACCGCGGCATCAGGCGTCGCCGTCGACACGTTGCGGCCCTTCACCTTGAGGATGTCATCGACTCTCATCCGACACCTCCCTTCCTCTCGCCGTCTCCGGCGTGAGCAAGACAATTCTTACGCCGCACGGCAAGGCGTCGCGCGTGTTAGACACGGTTCGGTCGCGTGGCGTGCACCACGACGAGGAGGCTGATCGTGCCGCACAGCAGGTTGGAGGACTTGCCCAGTCCGACGTCGCGGGGATGGCCCTCGGCCGAGGGAGGCTTCCGCGCCGCTCATTGGGGCGACATGGAGGTGTGCCTGACCACGGTCGACGGCCCTCTCGACTGCACCGAGATGTACAAGCTGGGCGGATCGCCGGGGGGAGTGTGCCCGTGCCCGCACTACTTCTACGTGTTCGAAGGTCGCACCCGCTGCATCTGGCCCGGGAGCGACATCCCCGACGAGGTCGTGTCCGCGGGTGAGGCGTGCTACTTCCCGGCGGGTCACGCGCTGGTCTACGAGGAAGCGAGCCGGGTGCTCGAGCTGAACCCGGCAGCCGCGCTCCGCGAGTGCATGGACGCCATAGAACGGGCCGCCCAGCGGGGCTGAGGCCCGCCGGTCGAGATCGAGGGGGACGCGCGATGACGATGGTGCTGGTACACGGTGGCGGGCTCGGGAAGGAGTGCTGGGACCGGCTGCTGCCGTTCCTCGACGGCGACGTGCTCGCGGTCGATCTCCCCGGCCGCGGCGACCACCCGGCCGACCTCGCCAAGGTCGGCGTCGCCGAGTTCGTCGATTCCGTGGTCGATGACATCGAGTCCCGCGACCTCCATGACGTCGTGCTCGTGGGCCACTCGCTCGCCGGGCTGACCATCCCCCAGGTCGCGGGACGCGTGCCGGACCGCATCCGGGCCCTGGTCTTCATCTCGTGCACGGTCCCGCGAGAGGGGCAGAGCACCTACGACACGCTCGACACCGAGATCCAGGCCATCAGCGACGAGCACCCGAACGACGAGCTCGCGACCCTCGACCCCGAGATCGCCAAGGCCGTCTTCTACAACGACGTCGACGACCCCGAGGTCCTCGAGTGGGGGCTGTCGATCCTGGTGCCGGAGGCGCCGGCTTCGGTGATGGACACCATGGTGCTCTCGACGATGCCCGGCGACCTCCGCCGGGTCTGGATCCGGCTCAACGACGACGTGATCGTGGCGCCGGCGAAGCAGGACCGCTTCGTCGAGAACCTCGGGGGGTGCGAGGTGCTCGAGCTCGACAGTGGCCACATGGCGATGATCAGCCGCCCGCGCGACCTCGCCGCGCTCCTCAACGCGATCTGATCTCCCGACGGCCGGGGTCGGCCGCGGGCATGGTCGACGTCCGAACCGGGGATTAGCCTCCTTGGTGGGTTCTCAGTCTCACCACAGGAACGGGCGGGCAGCCTGACGGGACGCTGCCGGCCGCACGGGAGGCGCCCGGTGCCCCGAACCGACCCACCCCGTTGGTCGCCCCCTCGTCGGGCTCATGGCGACTGACGCCCCGGCGGGGACGCCCGACACCACGGGCAAGGGTCGCAAGCGAGGGTGGCTGCGACCACTGGCGTACGCGCTCGTCGGCGCCATCGTCGCCGCCGCCGTCTTCGTCGTCGTCGACCGCAGCGGCGGCTCGGGTTCCGGCCAGGCCGCGCCGTCGACGACCGCGGCGACCACCACCACCCTGGCGCCCGCGGTCGCGGCCAAGGTCTACCGGGCCATCCAGCCATCGCTGGTGCTGATCCAGTCCGACCTCGGCGGCACCGAGGCCGGGAGCACGTCGCTCGGGAGCGGCGTGATCATCAACGCGCAGGGTCAGGTGATGACCGCCGCGCACGTGATCGAGCAGGCGACGAGCATCGACGTCACCTACGCCGACGGCTCGCACGCGCCCGCGCAGGTGGTGTCATCGACTCCCGAGCGCGACATCGCAGTGCTGCAACCGGAGTCGCCGCCGCGCGTGATCGTGCCGGCGGTGCTGGGGGGCGGTGTGCGGGTGGGTGACGACACCTACTCGGTCGGCAACCCCTTGGGGCTCGCCGACTCGATGACGGCCGGAGTCGTCTCCGGTCTGGACCGCAGCATCTCGCGCGAGGACGGCCGCGGCGACCTCACCGGTCTCATCCAGTTCGACGCCGCGGTGAACCCCGGCAGCTCCGGGGGGCCCCTGCTCAACCGCCAGGGCCAGGTCGTCGGCATCGTCACCGCGCTCGCCAACCCGACCGGGCAGCGCTTCTTCGTCGGCATCGGCTTCGCGGTGCCGATCGCGAGCGCGGGCGGCGGCGCGCGCATCCCGCCCAGCTAGCGACCACCGCGCGATACCGCGCACGACCCCCGTTCCCGAGGAGAGGTTGCAGACGGATGGAACCCCGCACCGACGACCGTGAGCCCATGGAGCAGGTGCTCTACGAGGTCAAGAAGGTCATCGTCGGCCAGGACCAGCTCCTCGAACGGCTGGTGATCGCGCTGCTCGCGCGCGGACACATCCTCGTCGAGGGCGTGCCCGGTCTGGCCAAGACCCTCGCGATCAAGACCCTGGCCGACTCGATCGGTGGCGAGTTCCACCGCATCCAGTTCACGCCCGACCTCGTGCCCGCCGATCTCATCGGCACCCGTATCTACAACCAGCGGTCGGGGGAGTTCGCCACGTCGCTCGGACCGGTGTTCACCAACCTCCTCCTCGCCGACGAGATCAACCGGGCGCCGGCCAAGGTGCAGAGCGCCCTGCTCGAGGTGATGCAGGAACGCCAGGTCACCATCGGTCGCGAGACCCACCTCGTGCCCGACCCGTTCCTGGTGATGGCGACCCAGAACCCGATCGAGTCCGAGGGCACCTACCCGTTGCCCGAAGCGCAGGTCGACCGGTTCATGCTCAAGGTCCTCGTGTCGTACCCGTCGCCCACCGAGGAGTTCGTGATCGTCGAGCGGATGACCGGCGGCCTGGAAACCGTACGCAAGGTGCTCGAAACCGATCAGCTCGTCAACTTCCAACGCGCCAGCGCGGCGGTGTACGTCGACCCGGCGCTGATCGAGTACGCGGTGCGGCTGGTCACCGCCACGCGCGAGCCCCGTCTCGCCGGGCTCGACAGCATCGCGCACTACCTGTTGTACGGCGCGAGCCCCCGCGCCGCGATCAACCTCATCCTCGGGGCGCGGGCGCGGGCGTTCATCCGCGGCCGTGAGTACGCGTTGCCCGAGGACGTCCACGATCTCGCGCTCGACGTCATGCGCCACCGCCTCGTGCTCTCGTACGAGGCCCTCGCCGACGGCGTCACCCCCGACGAGATCCTCCACCAGGTCCTGCTCACCGTCTCGCACCCCGAGGTCGCGCTCGATGACCGCACCGGCACCCTCGACGCCGCCGCGTCGAGATCCCGCCCAGGCTGAACGACTCCTGCAACGGCTCGACTGGCAGGTGATCCGTCGGCTCGACGGGCTCCTGCAGGGCGATCACCGTGCGCTGTTCTACGGCTCCGGCACCGACTTCGCCGACCTGCGCGAGTACCAGGCGCAGGACGATGTGCGGTACATCGACTGGAACGTCACCGCGCGCCTCGACGTCCCGTACGTGCGCCAGTACATCGACGACCGTGAGCTCACCGCCTGGCTGCTGCTCGACCGCTCGTCGTCGATGGGCTTCGGCCACGTCGAGCGGACCAAGGACGTCGTGCTCGCGGAGCTGGCCGCCACCCTCGGTCGGCTGCTCACCCGCGACGGCAACCGCATCGGCGCGGTGCTGTACGACAACGCCATCGAGCGCATCATCGAGCCGCGGGGTGGGCGCCGGCAGGTCCTGCGGCTCACCCGTGACCTGCTGCGCGAGCCGACCCGGGCGGGCGCGGCCACCGATCTGAGCGGGCTCTTCCGCGCCGGGCTCGCCACCATCCGCCGGCGCTCGCTGGTCTTCGTCCTCTCCGACTTCATCAGCGAGCCGGGGTGGGAACGGACGCTCGGAATGCTCGCGCAGCGCCACGAGGTCGTCGCGGTGCGGCTCTGGGACGCGCGCGAGGTCGGCCTGGTCGATGCCGGGGTGGTCGTGCTGCAGGACTCCGAGACCGGGGAGCAGCTTCTCGTCGACACCAGCGACCCGCGGTTCCGGCGGCGGTTCCAGGAAGCCGCCGACGCGCGCGACGGGCAGCTGCGCAGCGCGATCCGCCGCGCCGGCGTCGACCTCTACGACATGTCCACCGACGACGACATCGTCCGAGTGCTGCTGCAGATGGTGTCGTTCCGGAAGCGGCGCGGGCACCGGTGACCTTCCTCGCGCCGGGAGCGCTCGCCTTCCTCCTGCTCGTGCCGGTGCTCGTCGTCGGCTACGTGTGGATCGTCCGCCGGCGGACGGCGAACGAGCAGGAGCTCGGCACCATGGCGCGCTCGGCGACCCGGTCGGGCAAGCCGCTGGGCTGGCGCCGCCACGTGCCCCCGGCGCTGTTCCTCGTCGGGGTCGTCGTGCTCCTCGTGGGCCTGGCGCGCCCCGAGGCGACCGTTGATCTTCCCCGACGGGAGGGCACCGTCATCCTCGCGTTCGACGTGTCGTCGAGCATGAAGGCGAAGGACCTGAAGCCGACCCGGATGGCGGCGGCCAAGCAGGCGGCGCGGGCGTTCGTCGCCGACCAGCCGTCGAGCATCCGGATCGGTGTCGTCGCCTTCAGCGACGCGGGCTACGTCGTGCAGGCACCCACCCGGTCGCACGACGAGGTCCTCGCGGCGATCGGGCGCCTCTCTCCGCGCGGCGGCACCGCGCTCGGGCGCGGGATCCTCACGTCGCTGGGTGCGGTGGCGGGCGAGCCGCTCGCCCTCGACCGGACCGCGCTGGAGAACGGCGCCCGGCAACCCGGGATCCACTTCCTCGGGTCGGCGGCCGTCGTGCTCCTCTCCGACGGCGACAACACCGCCGCCCTCGATCCGCTCGCCCTGGCCCCGGTCGCCGCGGAAGCCGGGGTGCGCATCTTCCCCATCGGGATCGGCAGTCCCAACGGCGCGGTGGTCGACGTCGACGGCTTCCAGGTCGCGACCGCGCTCGACGCCGACCTGCTGCGCGGGGTCGCCAAGCGGAGTGGCGGCACCTACTTCAGCGCCGGCGACGCCACCGCGCTGCGCAAGGTCTACGACAGCATCGACCTCCAGCTCACCATCGCCGGCCGCAAGACCGAGATCACGGCACTCTTCGCCGGCGCCGGGCTCCTGCTGTTCCTCCTCGCCGCCGGACTCTCGATGCGCTGGTACGGGCGGGTGATCTGACCGTGCGCTTCCTCTGGCCGTTCGCGCTGATCGGGCTCGTGCTCCCGCTGATCGTGATCGCCGTGTACTTGTGGACGCGCCGCCGGCGGCGCAAGTACGCCGTGACCTTCGCCAGCCTGTCGTTGATCAAGCAGGCGCAACCCGAGCGCTCCCGCTGGCGCCGGCTGGTGCCCGCGGGGCTGCTCCTGGCGGCGATCGCCGCGCTCGTGCTGGCGACGGCGCGACCCCAGGCGCTCCTCGCCACGTCGCGCAGCGACACGTCGATCATCCTCACCATCGACGTCTCGCGGTCGATGTGCTCGACCGACGTCAGCCCGAACCGCCTCGCCGCTGCCGAGGCCGCAGCGCGGAAGTTCGTCGACGACCAACCCGGCGGGACGCGAATGGGCCTGGTGGCGTTCGCGGGGAGCGCGCAGGTCCTGGTACCTCCCACATCGGACCGCGACAAGCTGCACGAGGCGATCGACGGGCTCACCACGTCGATCGGCACCGCCATCGGCAACGGCGTGCTCACGTCGATCGACGCGCTGTCCCGCGTCAACCCCGACGTCGCACCGAGCACGGTGAGGCTCACGCCCGGGCAGCGCCAGCAGGACCGCTTCGCGAGCAAGTATGTGCCCGACGTCGTCGTGCTGCTCACCGACGGTGCGGCCACGACCGGGGTCGACCCGCTCGACGCCGCCCGGCAGGCGTCCGATCGGCGCGTCCGGGTGTTCACCATCGGGTTCGGCACCACCACGCCGAACCCGTTGGTGTGCACGGCTGAGCAGTTCGGTGGTGACACCCTGGGTCCGGTCAGTGGTGGCGGCGGCTTCACGCCCGACTTCAGCAGCGGACGACGGGGAAACTTCCTCCAGATCGACGAGCCGACCCTGCGGTCGATCGCGTGGATCACCGGCGGCACGTACGCCCGCGCCGCGAGCGTGGCGCAGCTGGAGCGGGCGTTCCGGGAGCTGCCGCGGCGCGTCGTCACCGTGAAGGAGGTGCACGAGCTCACCGTGTACCTCGTCGCGCTCGGCGCGCTGCTGGTGGTGGGGGCGGTGGCGACGTCGCGCTCGGTGGAACCGGTTCGGCTGACGCCGTCACGGGCCGCCGGTCACGACGACGATGCCGTGCATGCCGTACTGGTAGTGGCCGGGCAGATGGCACGCGAACTCGACCGGTCCGGGCGTGTGGAACTCGTACGTGGTCGCGGCGCGACCACCGGCCGGCACCGACACCTCGCCGGGCACCGGCGGGTGGTACGCCTCGTGGCCGTTGGCGTGGCGGCCGTGCACCTCCGGACCACCCACGATGAACTCGTGGCCGATCGGGTCACGGTTGACGAGCACGAAGCGCACCTGGGTGTGCGGCCGCACCCGGACCACGGACACCTCGAACCGACTGTGGTCGATGCCGATCGTGACCGTCACCGGTCCGGGGCCGAGGACCCCGGTCCGGGTCGACGACGCGGACCCCGCACTCGTGACCACCACCGCACCCGCGCCGAGCAGCACCACGACGACAACCACGACCATCGCGAGCAAGCG
This sequence comes from uncultured Actinomycetes bacterium, assembly GCA_963819475.1. GTDB lineage: Bacteria > Actinomycetota > Acidimicrobiia > IMCC26256 > DASPTH01 > DASUAS01. Next base: position 882,990 of record CAWFWE010000002.1, on the reverse strand, counting down.
GTGGGCGCGAAGGGTCGCGGTCACGCCCGCGACCGTCGGGCGAGCACGTGCGCGCCCCCGCCGACCAGCAGGACCGCCGCGAGTACGAGCACGTAGACCACCCACGGCGTGCCGGAGTCGCCGACCCCGTCGGTCACGAACCCCGCGAGCCGGGCCGACGGCAGCCCGTCGGCGGTCGACACCGCCAGGTCGTGACGCAGCTCGTCGGCCGGTGACGACACCCTCACGTACGACAACCACATGCCCTCCGGGACCCAGCCCATGTGCTGGTCGGACCGCAGGTCGTCGAGCAGCCCCGCCGACGCTGAGCGTGTGAACAGGACGTCGACCCCGGGATCGACCGTGACCACGTTCGGCCGCTCGTCGGTGAGGAGGAACACGTCGGCGTCGACCACCTGGGTGCGGTCGAGCCCGAGCGCGAGGATCCGCAACGGTACCCAGGGTTGGGGCGTCGGGATGGTGAGCATGATCGGGGTGCCGTCACCCGCGTTCTGCCCGAGGTCCTCGGCCTGCCGAGCGTCGAAGCGGGCGGCCATGAACACCTGGCTGCGCTGCGAGTAGAAGTCGAGCACGGCGGGTGCGTCGGGTGTGAGGAGGAAGCCATGGTCGATGGCCCACTTGCCCACTGCGTCACCGCCGCCGCGGAGGATGGTGATGTCGAGCGCGTCGACCTTCGTTCGCTGGAGGACCACCGCGCTCGACTGCAGCTCGGCGCCCGCGTCGTCGAACACGCCCGACGGCGTCGGCGGGGGCGGGATCTCCCGCTCCAGCCGTTGCAGCGTCCAGCTGCCGCCGCGCTCGACCTTGGTCGGCACCCCCGGCAGGGGCACGATGGACCCGACCTCCTCGCCGCGGCCGGTGAACTCGAAGCTGGTGACGTAGCGCTCGACGCCGTCGTGCCAGGCCGCCAGCGTGCTGGTACGGGTGAGCTGGATGGTGCCGTTCTCGCCCACCAGGCCACCGCACGCGGCCGCGGGTGCGGCGGCGACGACCACCAGGGTGAGCGCGACGACGGCGACGCCTGCAACTCGACGCATGGGTTCCCTCCCGTCGAAGTGGTGCCGGACGAGAGGGTCAGACGGACGGCGCGTCCGCCGGGTTCCCGAGCACAGGGAAAAGTTCGTCCGCTGCCCGCGGTCGTTCTCGGTCATCGGTCGCCGGGGCGGGCGGCGGCCGCTACCTTGCCCGGATGCCCGAGCTGCACGCCCGCATCGACGCCGCGGTGCTCGCCGCGCTCCACGACCAGGCCCATGCCAGCGGTGCGCCGGTCGACCACCTTGTCGAACGCGCGCTGGCGGAGTTCCTCGGCGTCGAGCACCACACGCTGTACCAGGTGTCGACCGCGGGCGCGTTGGTGGAAGGGGTGTACCAGGGCGCGGTGTCGGTCGGCGTGGTGCGCGAGCACGGCGACTTCGGCCTCGGCACGTTCGAGGATCTCGACGGCGAGATGGTGGTGCTGGACGGCCACGTGTTCCGGGTCGGGTCCGACGGGTCAGTCGGTGAGGTCCACGACGACGCCCGCACGCCGTTCGCGGTCGTGACCCGCTTCGGGGACCCGCCCGCGGTGACGGTCGACGCCGGCGGCGGCTTCGCCGACCTGACCGCGGCCGTCGACCGGTTGCGCCGCTCCGCCAACGTGTTCGTCGCGGTGCGCGTCGACGGCCACTTCGATGCGGTCCACGTGCGCGCCGCGTGCCGGACCGCGCCCGGCGTGCCGCTCGTCGTCGCCACCGAGCAGCAGTCGGAGTTCGAGCTCGGCCCGGTCACCGGCACCATGGTCGGCTTCTGGTCGCCACCGTACGCTTCCGGCGTGGAGGTGGCCGGCTACCACCTGCACTTCCTGACCGACGACCGTCGCGCCGGTGGTCACGTGCTCGACTGCCGAGGCGCCGAGCTCGCGGTCCGCCTCCAGGAGGAGTCCGACGTGCACCTGGCGCTGCCCGACACCGCCGCCTTCCGCGGCGCGGACCTCACCCACGATCCGACGGCCGACATCGATCGGGCCGAGCACGCATGATGACCGACATGATCCGCCACCGCTACGTCGACACCAACGGCATCCGCATGCACGTCGCCGAAACCGGGCCCGACGACGCGGAGGAGGCGATTGTGCTCCTCCACGGCTTCCCCGAGTGCTGGTACTCGTGGCGCCACCAGCTGCAGGCGCTGGGTGAGGCCGGGTACCACGTGCTCGCGCCCGACCAGCGTGGCTACGGAACCACCGACATGCCCGCGCGTGTCGACGAGTACACCCAGCTCCATCTCGTGGGCGACATCGTCGGCCTGCTCGACGCGTGCGGCATCGACACCGCGGTCGTCGTGGGCCACGACTGGGGCGGCCCGGTCGCGTGGCACTGCGCGCTGCTGCGCCCCGACCGCTTCCGGGCCATCGCCGCGCTCAGCATCCACTTCTCGGGCATCGCGCCGGTCGCGACCCCGCACGTCGCGCTCACCGATGCCATGCGCGCCGCCCTGGGCGACAACTTCCTCTACATCCTCTACTTCCAGGAGCCCGGTGTCGCCGAGGCGGAGCTCGACGCCGATCTGCGGCGCACCTTGGGGGCGACGCTGTACGGGTTGTCGGGCGACGTCCCGCGCGACCAGTACCGGTTCTTCGATCCGAGCGCGCGGTCGTTCGCCGACGTCACCAACGAGCTGCCGGGCCCGCTCCCGTGGCTCTCGGACACCGACCTCGACGCGTTCGTCGAATCGTTCGCGCACCATGGCACCTTTGCCGGCGGCATCAACTGGTATCGCAACATCGATCGCAACCAGGAGCTGCTCGCCGCGTTCGCCGGTGTGCAGGTGCGGCAACCGGCATTGTTCATCGGCGCCGAGTTCGACTCGATCTTCGGCCAGACCGAGGACGCGGTGTTGGCGACGCGGAGCGCGGTACCCAACCTGCGCGACCCGGTGTGGATCGCGGGCTCCGGTCACTGGATCCAGCAGGAGCGGCCCGACGAGGTCAACCAGGCGTTGCTGGGCTTCCTGCGCTCGTTGCCGGACTCGCCAGACCGAGCCGGCTGACCGCGTCGGCGTTGGTGGCCAGCGGCCGCCCGACCGATGCGGCCAGCGCCACCGCCTGCTCCACCAGCGCCACGTTGGTGGGCTTGGCGTCGGGATCGAAGTGCTCCTCGAGGCCGACGTGCAGGTGACCACCGCGCTCGACCGCGAGCCGGGCCACCGGTGTGGCCATGAGGTCGCCACCCCACACCGAGACGGACCACGGCAGGTCGGTGCCCTCGAGCATGTCGAGGTAGGCGAGCAGCGCGTGACGGGTGGGCGGCAACCCGAAGGTGACGCCGCGGGCGCGGGCCCACATGCCCCACTCGCCGCCGAAGTAGAGCTTCACCATCGCGCCCGTGGGCAGGCGGCCGGCGCGGTGGTAGGTGAGCACGCACTGGAGGAAGCCCGGTTCGTAGATGGCAAGCTGCGGTCCGAGCCGGTGCTCCTCGCAGAACCCGAACGCCTGGCGGACGTCGTCGTACGAATTGGCGTAGACGCCGCCCTCGGGCAGCCCATCGGCGCCCGGCGCGCCGAGGTTGGTGGAGCCGGGGTCGACCGCGGCCATGGTGAGCGGCACCTGCTCGGCGATGAGCCGGACGTGCTCGAGCTTGGCCAGTGGGTCGGGGGCGACGCACAGCGTCGGGTACCACAGCGCGTCCGGGCGCTCGGCGAGGAGCGGCGCCCACGCGTCGAGATACGCGCGCGCCGCCGGCTCGCCGGTCAGGCGGATGTCGTGGTTGTGCGCATGGATGATGGTGGCGCCGGCGTCGAGGCAGCGCGCGGCGTCGGCGCGGATCTCCTCCGGGGTGATGGGCACGTGTGGATTGCGTTCCTTGGTCGTGCCGCCGTTGATGGCCGCCTCGATCAGGACCGGCGTTTCACTCATGTGGAGCCGTCCTTCGTGAGACGCGCCAGGACCTTTGGCGCGAGGTCACGCGCCACCTCGTCGATCTCGTCGTCGGTCCAGACCGCGAGGGGGATGTGCGGGTAGGGGACGGTGACGAATTCGTAGTCGCCCATCCCGCTGACGCGCGCCATGGCACGCGCCGAACCTTCCATCGCCTCGTGCACGATGGCAACGGTCGGGATGCCGGCCCACTCGAGCTCCACGGAGTCGCGCAGACTGCGCGCACTGCAGGAGCCTCAGCCACCGAATCCGGCCAATGCGACGGTGACCTGTGAGATCAGCTTCTCCCAGTCCATCGGATCAGGCGGAACCGAAACACTTGCCTTCCGGACGAAGACGACGTCGCGTGCCCCGCCAAGCGCGGCGACCTCACGGAACACCGCGCGCAGGATCTTGTCGGCTTCGCCGAGACCATTCGACACCACACCCACGACCGCGCCCTCGAGCGACGGTGGGCGCGCCGCCTCGCCGTGCTCGGGCTCGGGCAGGGGACCGCTGGTGGGATCGAGACCGATCACGCTCACGCGTCACCTCCGGGTTCGGGGATCACGGGCACGGGAGGCTCGGGGACAACGGGCTCGGTGATCGCCCACGCGAGGTGGGGGAACAGGACCCAGGTCTCCGACATGCCTGGTCCGCCCGCGCCGACGATGAGGATGCCTTCGGGCTTGCCGATGCGCACCGGCCGTTCGCCTTCCTTGAGCCGCGGGAAGAGGTAGGCGCGGGCGTCGTCCTTCGACCAGCCGGCGTCCACGAGGAAGCGCCGGTGCTCGGGACCCATCACCAGCATCACGGTGTTGTCGATACCCAACCACTCGTCGGTGGCGACGCCGCGCGTGCGGATGTGCGCGACGACGCTGTCGAGCACGCCCTCGGGCGTACGACTGCTGAGGTCCACCGCCGGGCTCATGGTCATCACCGAGTGCACGGTGACCGCGCTCGTGTCCTCCGGCACGCCGCGCTCGACGCTCATCGGCACCCACGGGCTGCTGCCCTCTTCGTCCTCGCCGAAGCAGAACGAGTAGCGGGCCGGGGTCGAGTAGGTGGCGCGGTCGAGAAAATTGGGGACGGCCCGGCACACGTTGCGGACCAGGAGGCGCAGCGCTCGGCCGATGGTGGCGTTCGCCCGCCACCCGGGACCGAAGCACCCGGCTGTGCAGTTCACGTCGAGGTGCAACCGCGCGGGACCGTTGATCATGACCGCCTGCGCCGCGCCCGACAACGTGCCGGTGACGCTGTGGCAGTTGCCCTTCTCGTGCAGGTGCGCGCGCGCCGCGGCGACCACCACCGGCATGTACTCCGGTCGGCAGCCGGCCATCACCGCGTTGATGGCGGCGTGCTCGGCGGTCACGACGACCTCGCGGGTCGGTACCGCGCCGAGCACGACGTCGGGGGCGAGCTCCGCGACCTCGAGGAACTGCGCCACCGCCTCGGGCGTGGGCGGCACCACCGGCAGCCCGTCGGTCCAGCCCCGGGCGTAGTAGTCCTCGAGCAACTCGGCGTAGTCGCGGTACTCGTGGGCGGGTGCGTGGAGCGTGGTCACGGAGGGATCCTCGCGCGCTCAGGCGCTCCGTGCGCGCTCGGTGTCGGCGGTGCCCTCGACGACGCCGTCGACGTAGGTGACCCGGTTGGTCCGCACGGCCGGGACCCGGGGGCCCGGGACGATCACCCCCGCCAGGTTCAACGGGTCGGTGGCGTTCACCGTGACCCGTTCACCGCTGCGGGAGGCCTTCCGGGCCTGGGTGAGCTGCTCGTGCGCCTCGGGCAGCGCGTACTGCTCTCCGCTGAAGCCGGTGACGAACCGCCCGCCGCGGACCAGGCCGCGGTCCTCCAGGCGCCGCAGCGCCCACTGCAGGTCGCGCCACGGGAATCGCAGAGAGTCGTGGACCACGAGGTCGCGGAAGAGCACACCCCACCGATGGAGCAGCAGCTCCGCGACTGCCTCCGCCAGCTCGTCGCGGTCGCTGCCGGTGAGCTCCTCGAGGTCGACCTCGGTGGACGGCACCAGCGACCAGCGCCCGGCCGCCGCGCTGGCGAGCCGTGGCCCGCGGGCGAGGCGCGAGAAGCGGCGCACGTCGGTGGTGCGCCTACCGTGCTCGACCCGGGCACGGATGGCACCGAAGCCGTCGGACATCACCAGGCCGCGGGCCACGCCATCCCACAGCGCGCGCTCGATGTCCTCGGGGAGGCGGTTGGTGGCGGTGCCCAACTCGGCGGCGAAGCAGGCGCCGCGCTCGCGCAGCACCTCGAGGATCTCGGCGGTGGCGCCCACCACCGGCTCCCCGGGGTCGGTGCCCACGCGCGCTGCGGCCAGCAGCCACGGCAGGTCGGCGCGGGCGACCACCGAGATCGGCGTGGCCTTCGACGGCGCGACCGACGGCGCGTCGGTCGCACGCGCCGGCGGGTTCATCCGGAGCCACGCGACCTCGCCGTCATGGCACAGCCGGTCCAGCCATGCGGGGTCGTAGCGGCGCAGCCGCGACCCGAGCAGGTCGGGTTCCCACGCCACCGCGGCGGCGTCGAAGCCCTGCAGTTGCTCGACCACCGTGAGGAGGCCCGCTTCACCGGTGAGCTGGGTGCCGGGGGAGACGTGCTGCCAGCGCAGCAGAAAGCGCATGAAGTCCTGGGCGGTCGCCGGTTCCACCCCGCCCCGGCGGGTACGACGGGAGTACGAGTGCATGCGCGCCAGCAATCGGCGCGACACCCACTCGGTGTCGACGGTCTGGTCGCGGTAGTGCCCCTGGAGCGCGAAGCCGGTCTGCTCGAGGTAGGCCAGCCCGGCCAGCACGCGCCCTTCGGTGAGCGTGGTCGACCACGCCAGCTCGGCAACGGTGGTGATGCCGGTGATCTCGAGGTGACCGCGCAGGATCGTGGCGCCGGCGTCCTCGTCGTCGGCGAACGCTCGGGCGGCGTCGTCGCGCCGTTCGGTGGTGCACCACAACGCCTGCCCGCGGTGTTCGAGCACCGACGCCCGTCCCCGCGCCGCCAGCTCGTCGAACTGCTCCTGCCACTCGGGCCGCGGGCGGCACACCACCAGCGACGACAGGAGGTCGTGCAGGTCGTCGGCGGAGTCGGGCTCGGGCGTGATCTCACCGTGCACCTGGTCGACGGCCGCGGGGTCGAGCGCCCCGATGGACGTGAGGTCGACGGCCAACCCCCGTCGCAACGTGACTGCGTTGGTGCGCCGGTTCTGCAACTCCTCGTCGTCGAGGAACGCGTACGGGCGCGCGGTGAGGATCTCGTGGGCCAGCACCGACGGCTCGGTGGTGTCGGCGTAGTGCACGGTGACCGCGCCCGACTCCATGCGCTCCAGCAGGTCGCGCACGCCGTCGACGTCGAGTGCCTCGTGCAACGTGTCGCTGATGGTCTGGCGCACGAGCACGTGGTCGGGGATCTCGATCGGACCGGTGGCGTTCTCCTGACACGCCGCCGCCTGTGGGAAGACTGCGGCCATGAGGTCGTCGGACTCCATGCGCTGGATCGGCGGCGGGTTGCGCCGACCGCCGCGGAAGCGCAGCACCATCAGGGAGCGGTTGAGGTTCCAGCGCCAGCGGGCCTGGAACATGGGGGAGTCGAGGATGGCGTGCTGCAGGGTGTCGTCGACGGTCGCACTGCTGAGGTACCCGGGCACCTCCTGCAACGGGAAGCTGTGATGGGGACCCAGTGACAGCACGATGGCGTCGTCGCTCGCCGCGGCCTGGAGCTCGAAGTTGAAGGTGCGGCAGAACTTCTTGCGCAGCGCGAGCCCCAGGGCACGATTGACCCGCCCGCCGTACGGCGAGTGCACGACCAGTTGCATGCCGCCGGTCTCGTCGAAGAAGCGCTCGAGCACGAGTTGCTCCTGCGTGGGCATGGCGCCCAGCACCGCCCTCGCCACCGCCAGGTAGTCGACCACCATCGTGGCCGGCGCGCGTGTGATGCCGGCGGTGTCGACCAGCCACTGGCGGGCGCCGTCAGGATCGCCCGCCGCCAGGTACGCGTCGACCGTGGCGCGCAGCTGCGACACCTCCTGCGACAGCTCGGCGGTGCGCGCCGGCGCCTCACCCATCCAGAACGGCACGTTCGGGGGCGCGTCGCCGGCGTCGCGCACCCGCACCACGCCGGCCTCCACCTTGCGGATCTGCCACGAGTGGGTGCCGAGCAGGAAGATGTCGCCCGCCATCGACTCGACCGCCCAGTCCTCGTTGACGGTGCCGATGAACGTGTCGTCGGGCTCCGCCACGACGCGGTAGTCGCCGTTCTCCGGGATCGCACCGCCCGACGTGGCGGCGGCGAGGCGCGCGCCCTTGCGACCGCGCAGCTCGCCGTTGACCGAGTCGTGATGCACGTACGCGCCCCGTGCGCCGCGACCGGTGGCGATGCCGTTGCTGACGAGGTCGACGACCTCGTCGAACTGCTCGCGGGTCATCTCGGTGTACGGCGCGGCGCGGCGGACGAGCGCGAACAGGTCGTCGGTCTTCCACTCCTGCGCACCCACTTCGGCGACGATCTGCTGCGCGGCGATGTCGAGCGGCAACACCGGCAGCTGGATGGCGTCGAGCCGACCCGCCCGAACCGCGGCGAGGAGCGCGGTGCACTCGACGAGCTCGTCGCGCGTCAGCGGGTAGAGGCGTCCCTTCGGCGTGCCCGCCCGGCTGTGGTTCGAGCGGCCTACGCGTTGCAGGAACGTGGCGATGCTGCGCGGCGAGCCGATCTGGCACACCAGCTCCACCGGCCCGATGTCGATCCCGAGCTCGAGCGACGCGGTGGCCACCAGCACCCGCAGGTCGCCGGCGCGCGAAGCGCGTCTCGACCCGGTAACGGCGCTCCTTCGACAGGCTGCCGTGGTGCGCGGCGACGACGTCGTCACCCAGGCGCTCGCCGAGCTGGTGCGCGAGCCGCTCGGCCAGCCGGCGCGTGTTGACGAACACGATGGTGGTGCGGTGCTGCTCGACCAGCGCCGCGATGCGGTCGAGCACGTCGCCCATCTGCTCCGCCGACGTGACTGCCTCCAGCTCTCCTTCGGGGAGCTCGAGCGCGAGGTCGAGATCGCGCTGGTGACCGGCGTCGACGATGACGGGGAGGGGACGGTCGCCGACCAGGAGACGGCCGACGGTCTCGATCGGACGCTGGGTCGCCGAGAGCCCGACCCGATGGGGACGGGTGTCGCACAGCGCCTCGAGCCGCTCGAGGGTGAGCGCGAGGTGCGCGCCGCGCTTGTCGCGCGCGACGGCGTGGATCTCGTCGACGATGACGGTCTCCACCGTGCGCAGGAGCTCCCGACCCTTGTCGCTGGTGACGAGCAGGTACAGCGACTCGGGTGTGGTGACCACGAAGCTCGGCGGCTTGCGCAGCATGGCGGCGCGCTCGGAGCTCGTGGTGTCGCCGGTGCGGACCGCGACGCGGATGCGGGGCGCGGCGAGCCCGAGCTCGGCCGCGAGGTCGGCGATCTCACCGAGCGGGCGTTCGAGGTTCTCGGCGATGTCGACGGCCAGCGCCTTCAGCGGCGACACGTAGACGACGCGCGTGACCCCCTCCACGGCCTCGCCGCGCTCGTGGGCGCGGTAGAGCCGGTCGATGCAGACCAGGAACGCGGCGAGCGTCTTGCCCGAGCCCGTGGGCGCGGCGATGAGCGTGTCGTGCCCGGCCTCGACCTGGGGCCAGCCCTCGGCCTGGGGGGTGGTCGGGCCCTCGGGGAAGCGACGCCGGAACCACTCGGCGACGGCGGGATGGAAGCCGCGCAGTGCCGGGTGCAGGGGCTCGCCGGGGTGGAGCTCGGGGGGGAGCAGCGGGAGGGGCAGCGTGGTCACTCCTCCATTGTCGCGGATGGGTACGACACTCATCAGGGGGTCTCCGGAAACGTCATAGGCTCGCGGGGCCGAGGACGAGGAGGACTCCCATGGCCAGGATCACCGTTCCCGAAGGCGACGGCGGCGAGCTCATCCAAGTGTGGTCGCTCTCGCCCGAGCTCGGTGCCGCGGTCGGCGCTCTGAGCGAGGCCGTCTACGGCGAACGGCTCGTGACCCCGCGGGTCCGCGAGGTCGCCCGGATGCGCATCGCCCAGATCAACGGGTGCAACGTCTGCCTGGCCTGGCGGTTCCCCGAGATGGCGGAGCGCGGCGTCACCGAGGAGCTCTACGAGCACGTCGACGACCCCGACAAGGGCGACTACTCGACGCAGGAGCGGTTGGCGATCGAGTATGCGGAGAAGTTCGCGCTCGACCACCGCTCGCTCGACGACGAGTTCTTCACCCGGATGCGGGCCGAGTTCACCGACGCCGAGATCCTCGAGCTGACTGCGATGATCGGCGAATGGCTGGCGTTCGGCCGCCTCAACGCGGTGCTCGACGTCGCCGAGGCGTGCGCCTGGGCGCCGAGCGCCACCGTCTGACCGGGCGCGTCGCCCCCGCCCTCAGTCGTCCTTCCTCGTCCGACCAGGGGCCGTCGCCGGTCACGGCGTTACGGCCCGTCGCTCCTCGGAGAGGCGACGGGCGAGCTCGCGCAGCCCGCGGTGGGCGAGCACCCGGACGGTGCCCGGGCGCTTCTGCATGATGGCGGCGACCTGGGCGACGTCGAGGCCGGCGATGGTGCGCAACGCCACCGCTCCCGCCTGGTCGGGTGGGAGCGACGCGACCAGCGCGAGCGCGGCCTCGGTGGCCATGGTCGCGACGGCGGCGTCGCCGGGGTCCTCGCCGGCTGCAACCACGGGTGCGGTCCCGAGCGCGACCGGGTCGACCGGCACCACGGGCCGGCACGCCTCGCGGCGAAAGTGGTCGATGGCGCGGCGGCGGGCGACGGTGAAGATCCACGACCGGAACGCCGCCTCGTCACCCTCGAAGCGATCGATCGACGTGGCCACCGCGGCCCAGGTCTCGGACGCGACGTCGTCCGCCGCGCTCCGGACCACCACCCGCAGGTAGCGCAGCAGCGACGGGTGGAGCTCGAGCCACATCGCGGCGAAGGCCGTCTCGTCGCCGCGGCGGGTGGCTCGCAGCACGGCAGGGAAGTCCGCCCCGATCATCTCCCCCCAGAGAAGAACCTGCTCACGGGAGCCACTCGACCGTCGCGAGTGCCCACCCCGCTCCACCCGACGTCCACAGCGTACGTGCCCAGGCGGTGCTCTCCGGACGCCGAGGCTCGGTCCCGCGCGCAAGGGCCGCAGCCGAAGCTGCGGCCCTTTCACTCGATGTGCTCCGTGGACCCGGAGGCTCAGATCCCGCCGAAGTCCTGGACGGCCCAGATCCGGCCGTCGGGACCCCGGACGTAGCCGATCCCGACGATGTTGAAGGCGCGGCTCAGGATGTTCGCCTTGTGGGGCGGCGAGTTCATCCAGGCGGCCTCGAGGGCGGCGGGGCTCATGCTGCCCGGCGCCACGATGATGTTCTCGCCGAGCGTGGAGTAGCCCTGATAGTCGGACGAGTTGATGAGGGCGCCCAGGTTCTGGTGGTAGAGCGAGTTCACCGCGGCCATGTTGTCTGCCCAGGTCCCGGCCTGGTTGGAGAGCTTCGGGCTCCAGGTGAGCGGAGGCAGCCCGTTCGCGGCCCGGTCGCTGTTCAGGGCGGTGAGCAGCGCGGCGTTGAAGGGCTCGCTCGGGGGCGTGGCGGAGGTGTTCGCGAAGCCGCACGAGGCGAGCCCGAGGCCGAGGACGAACGTCACCAGCACCGCCGCGGACCGCTTGTTCAGGAACCTCTTCGCTCGCATGCCCCGTCCCCCTGAGTCCCAGGTGTGTGTGCCTCAGGGTTCATCGGCACTTCGGCGCCGGTTTCTTGAGCGCCGAACCCACAGAAGTGAAGTTCCTCGCGTGGAGAGTGAGATCGGCGGGGTCCGGCGACCTGGTGCCCCGGTCCCGGAGGCCCGCTCGACCAAGATGGGGCTCGAGAAGGGAGCGCTCAGCGGGATGTGGAAGGCGACGATCAGGGGCCTGGTGGCCCGGAAGGTCCGCCTGGCCCTGACCGCGCTGGCCATCCTCCTCGGGGTCAGCTTCGTCAGCGCCACCTACGTGCTGACCGACACGGTCAAGCGGTCGTTCGACGCCGTCTTCGCCCAGACCCTCACGAACGTCGACCTCCAGGTGCAGGGGGCCTCCGCCCTCGGTGACGTCTCCAACCCCGGTCGGATCCCCGACGCCACCATCGACGACGTGCGCGCGGTCCCGGGGGTGCTGCGGGCCGAGGGGTTCCTGAAGACCACCCTGGCCACGTTCGTCGACGCCGATGGTGACGACATCGGTGGAGGTGGGCCGCCCACGATCGGCGTGTCGTGGGTCGACGGCGGCCCGTTCCGCCTGACCGACGGGCGGGCACCCGCCGGGCCGCGCCAGGTGGCGATGGACGCCGGGACCGCGGCGAAGCACGGGTTCGCGGTCGGGGACGACGTGCGGGTGCTGCTGAGCGGCGCGGCGAAGCGGTTCCGGATCGTCGGCCTGTTCGGGTTCGGTGACACCACCGACTTCGGCGCGGTCACCTTCGCCGCCTTCGACCTCGCGACCGCGCAGCGCGAGTTCGAGGCCGGCTCAGCCGTCGATGCCGTCTACGTGCAGCGGGAGCCCGGCGTTCCCACCGCGGTGCTGCAACAGCGCATCGAGACCGCGCTCGGACCCGTCTACGACGTCCTCACCGCGCAGCAGGCGACGCTCGAGGTGGGCAAGCCGGTCCGCCAGTTCCTCGGGTTCTTCACCGACGCGCTGCTCGGCTTCGCGGCGATCGGCGTGGCGGTCGGCGCCTTCATCATCTTCAACACCTTCACCATCCTGGTGACCCAACGCACCCGTGAGCTCGGGCTCCTGCGGGCGATGGGCGCGACCGGCGGGCAGGTCGTGCGGTCGGTGGTGCTCGAGGCGTTCCTGGTGGCGGTGGTCGCGTCATTGCTCGGATTGGTGGCGGGCATCGGCCTCGGGGTGGGCCTCCTCCAGCTCCTGCGCGAGCTGGGCCTCGACCTCCCCGACACCTCGACGGTGCTGTTGGCGCGCACGGTGGTGGTGTCGCTCGCCGTCGGCATCGTGGTCACGGTGGTCGCCGCGCTCCTCCCGGCCGTGCGCGCGGCCCGGGTGCCACCGGTGGCGGCGATCGCCGACGTCGCGCCCCGGGCGGTGGGTGGGTTCCGCCGCCGGGTGATCGCCGGGATGCTGGTGCTCGCGGCCGGGATCGCGGTGCTGTTCTACGGGTTGGCACGCTCCCGCGACGTGACCGGTCTCATCGACCAGGTGCAGGTGGTGGCGATCGGTGCGTTCGGCGTGCTCGTCGGGGTGGTGATGGTGCTGCCCGCCGTCGCCCGGCCCGCGGTCCGCGCCATCGGCGCGCCGCTGCGGCGGCTCGGACCCCCCGGGTCACTGGCGCGCGCGAATGCCATGCGCAACCCGCGGCGTACTGCCATCACCGCGTCCGCCCTGGTCATCGGGCTCGCGCTCGTCGGCCTCACCGCAACCTTCGGCGCCTCGGCGCGCGCGTCGGTGGGCCACGACACCGGCGCGGGGCTGCGCGCTGACTACGTGGTGAAGGCCGACGGCTTCGCCGGTTTCTCCAAGGACGTCGCCCGCCGCCTCCGGCAGGTGCCGGTGGTCGAGCGGGCGGTGCCCATGCGGTTCACCGACGGAGCGGTGAACGGTGACATCAAGACCGTCGGCAGCCTCGACCCCGACGCGCTCGCGCGTGTCGTCGAGCTCGGGTTCGTCAGTGGGGGACCGGGTGGCCTCACCGGGAACGGGGTGTTGGTGGCCGACGACCTGGCGCGCCACCTGGGTGTGACGACGGGTGACACCCTGCCCCTGCAATTCTCGAGCGGCCAGCTGCCGCTCGTCGTGCGCGGGGTCTACCGCCAGCAGAACTTCATCGGGATCTTCGGGCAGTCGGTGCCGCTGCTGGTGGGTCCCGACACGCTCGCGCTCGGCGCGGGGGCTCGCCCGAGGACTCGATCGTGCTGGTGCGCACGCGAGGTGGTGAGCGCCCGGCGACCCAGCGAGCGCTCCAGCAGGAGCTCGCGACCGACTTCCCCAACATCTCGGTGCTGACGCGTGACGAGTTCCGGGACGACCAGCAGGCCCAGGTCGATCAGTTCCTCACCGTGCTGATCGCGATCCTGGCGTTGTCGGAGATCATCGCGATCCTCGGCATCGTGAACACGCTTGCGCTGTCGGTGTTCGAACGCACCCGCGAGCTCGGCTTGCTGCGCGTCGTGGGGATGTCCCGTCGGCAGATGCGGCGCATGGTGCGGTGGGAGTCGATCGTGATCGCAGTGCTCGGCGGTCTGGTGGGCGTCGCGCTCGGCGTGCTGTGGGGGTGGGCATTCGCGAGCGCGCTCGAGGAGCAGGGCCTGACGGTGTTCCGCATCCCGGTGCTGGAGGTGCTGCTGTTCGTGCTGGGGTCCATGATCGCTGGGGTGCTGGCGGCGGTGCTCCCGGCCTGGCGCGCCTCGCGTCTCGATGTCCTGGAGGCGATCGCTACGGAGTGACGGAAGAGGTGGTTGCTACCATGACCCGTTCACCGGGCGATTAGCTCAGGGGGAGAGCACTTCCTTGACACGGAAGGGGTCAGCAGTTCAAATCTGCTATCGCCCACCGGTGAAACTGCAGGTCAGGGGCCCTTTCGAGGGCCCCTGATTCGCGCTCCGGCGAGCTGGCCATGACTTTGGCCATGAGTTGGCATACGGTGTCTCGCATGGGATCGCTGCGGCAGCGTGGTGACGGCGTGTGGCAGGCGCGGGTCTACGCCGGCCTCGATCCGGTGTCGGGCAAGCAGCGCTACACGGCCGCCACGATCCACGCGAAGTCGGAGGCGGCGGCCGAGCGCGAGCTGCGCAAGTTCGAGCGCAAGGTGCTGTCGGGCCGGATCCCCCGGGGCACGACCGCGGTGACGCTCGGCGAGCAGCTCGACGATTGGTACGCGAACAAGAAGCCCCGGCTCGCGCCTGGCACCCGGCTTGGCTACGAGTCGGCGATCAAGCTGTGTGAGCCGCTCTGGCCGATCCCGCTCGGCAAGCTGACCGCCAGAGATCTCGACGGGCTCTATGCCGAGCTCGCTCGGCAGGGGAAGGCGAGCTCGACCATCCGCAAGGCGCATCTGATGATCTCCGGTGCGCTCGCCCAGGCCGTCCGCCACGAGATGCTCGAGCGCAACGTGGCGCTCAACGCTGAGCCGCCGGCGGTGCGCGGGAAGCCGACACGTCCGCCCACGCTCGAGGAGCTCGCGCAGCTGCTCGATGCGGCGGACGATGACTTCCGCGCGTTCCTCTTCGTTGCCCTCACCACTGGAGCCCGGCGAGGTGAGCTGGCGGCGCTCCGGTGGCGAGATGTCGACGTCGACGGTCAGACGATCACGATTCGCCACTCGGTCGCCGAGGATCGCGATTCGATCGTCATCAAGGACACGAAGTCGCACCAGGTGCGCGCGGTCGCGCTCGACGACGAGACGATTGCCATGCTCACCGCACACCGGGAACGCTCCAAAGAGTTGGCCCGTGGTTGTGGGGTCAGGCTGACGGGGGAGAAGTTCGTCTTCTCGCCAAGACCGGGGAACGACACCTGCTACGTGCCGAAGGTGCTGTCGCGTCGCTTCACGCGCGTGTGCGAGCGGACCAAGATCAAGGGAGTGCGGTTGCACGATCTCCGCCACTTCGCCGGGAGTCAGCTCGTCGCCGCTGGCATCGACATCCGCACGGTGTCGGCGCGACTCGGGCACTCCCGCCCATCGGTCACGCTCGACATCTATACGCATCGCGTGCAGGACAACGACCGCGCTGCGGCGGAGGTCCTCGGGAAGCTCATCAAACGCTGACGGTGACGTGATGAGCGTGGACATACAAGCAGCGGCGAGGACTTACGAGGGCGGTGGCTCGCCCACCAAGTCGAGCACGCGGTCACAGCGACCGAGGATCTCCCGCATGTCAGCATCGAGTCGCGCAAGTTCGTCGCCGCTTGCCCTGTCAGGATGGACGACCACGATCGGCGCGGGTTGCAGCACCGCCATGGTCGCAGCCTGTGCAACCCCACCGACTGCTCCAACGGCAAGGGCAGCGGCCAGTTTCCTGATCCAGCCAACCGGTTGAGTCACGCGATCGCGCGACACTTCGGCGCGAGCCAACTCGATCTGAAGCGTCTGCATCTGTGCGCGTAGCTGGTCGATCGTCTGATCGCGCTCGTCGATCAGTTCGAAAGGCGCGCATTGTTGAGGAGCAAGAACTGGACGGTTGTAATGAGCTCCTCGATCAGGAGCTTCGAGTCCGGCCGCTCCTGAGTGGCGGCGTCGACATCCATCTCGAGCCAGAAGGAGAGCCAGTCCTGAATCTCGTACCCGATGCGCGCGCCCCATCCGAGGCGTTCCTCGACTTCCTTAATCATGAGGCCGGGTGTCCGCACAGCAGGGAAGACCGACTCCGGCACTCGGCGTAGGTATTTCAATCCGAGTTCCTGGACCGGCGGATTCTCCCTGCTGCCGGCGAGTTCGAACAGGAACCGCACTTCGTTCTGACGGAGCTCCGCGTTCTCTGGTTCCAGTGCCAACGTGAGTTTGAAGCGCTCTTGCAAAGGTTCGACGTGTTCATCGAGATAGTGCTCGTACCCATGCTCAGCCCGAATTGTTAGCCAGGCGGGGCGCTCCAACCGCGGTGCCACGTCGGGGAGCGTACGCCGTAGCGCCCAATACCGTGCGCCAACGGGTACGCGGACAATCGTCGACGCGCGTAGCGAACAATGCAGCGCCCACGCTTGGCGTTACCAACGGCGAATGCCAACGAATCATGGCCCGAGCTCATCCACCCTCGGCGAGGAATCGCTCGAGGGCAATGCGAGGGATGAACACGCGCCCCCGAGGCGTGAGGCGAACGGTCGGGACTGATCCGGCTTCGACGGCTCGGTACATCGTTCGGGTACTGACGCCGGCAACGGCGGCGGCCTCGGGCACGGTCAGCGCGAGCGGTGCCGGTGGATCGCTGGGTGCGAGGTCCAGGTTCAACTGCGAGTTCGTCGGGGTGGGCATGGTGCGTCCCGTCATGCGCGTCGGAGGTCTTCACCAGTACCAAGGGTCCAACGACCCCGGTCCGCCGAGCCATGCGTCCGACCTCGACACGACCTCAACGCCCGAGCACGATGCGGACACCGACCGCGCCAACGTGTTCGCACGCCACGGCGCGCGACCACTTCAGCCCGCCCGCGACCCTCGATCTCGACCTAGACACACTTCTAACACCCGCACGGCGGGTGTCAGGAAGGAGGATCCGGGAGTTGTCGGTCCGCTTCCCGCCGGAACTCGTCTGCGTGCTGCACGAACCCCCGAAGCGATACATCTGCTCCGCTTCTGACCTCGCGCGTTGCTCTTCTTCGGGCGTCTCAGGCCGCTGGAAGTCGCAGGCACGTCGATGCGAAGCAAAGTGCGCCCGGAACGCTACGACGTGATCCGGGAGTCAACGGTGCTGTCAGGGAGTGGTCGCGGGAGTAGTGACGGGCATCCGGGAGTGGTGCCGGGAGTCAGCGGAGTGGGGTTCCGCTCACTCCCACGAAAGTGTCCGCGGATTCCACTGTCGACCGGCGGCTTCGCCGCTCACGGCCGGCTCGGCGAACTCGATGAACGCAGCGATGAGCTCTGAGAACTGTTCGGGCGTTCGGTCGTCGACGCCCTGCCTCTTCCGCCACGCTGCCCATCTCGCCTGGCCGATGTCGCCGTAGCCGTCGAGTACTTCGGCGAGCGCGACGAGTGGCACGTGGCGATGTTCGGACACGGCGCCGACGGCCGTCACGAGTTCGGTGCCGTCGATCGGTTGTGCCCGGGCAAGGACGACGACGTCCATGAAGTCGCGCCAGCGGGTGTTGACCGTGCCACGAGCGATGGCGGTGACGATCTTCTCGGCGTGCACGAGGCTCAAGGGGTACCCGCGGACGCTGATGGATCCTCCAAGCAGGCGGGGAAGCTCGACGTCATTCGGTGCAGGAACGATCGGATCGCCGACGCTGATATCGACGTGGAAGGAGAGGCGAGCGGTGGCGAGTGCCGCGGGCATCGACACCCGGACTCCGCTGTACTCGTCCTCGTCGCGGATCACGACCGCCGTGGCATTGGCGGTATCGAACTCCACTCCGTCGTCGACCGCCCGCGCCGCGATCCTCCGAATCCGCGCCAGGACTTCGTCGGCCTCGTTGGTGAGCGCTTCGGCCTGGAAGTCGATGTCACGCGTCGGCCGGCGGACATCGAACGCGGCGAGGAGGACCCCTCCTTTGAGGATGAAGTCTGCGCGGTCATCCGAGCGCGACAGCCGGTCGAGGAACGCCTCGAGCACGTAGAGCTGAAGCAGTTCCTGGGTCGGCCGGTTGGTCGCACGGGCCTCACGTTGCAGATCGAGAAATGCGCTGCCGGCTGACGTGTCCCGCGAAGGACTCACAGGAGCACCTCGAGCGCTCGGCGCAGCGGCGTCTCCGCGTTCTTGATCTTGCTGGCCATCTCGATGAGCTGCGCTGGGTTGCGCCCGGGTCGCGCCAACCACCGACGTAGCGCTTCCCACGCTTGCTCGGAGCCCTGGTCGTGACGAAGACGGATGACATCGATCAGCGAGCGCTCGGCCGAGTAGATCCCGAGCGTGTGGCGAGCTCCGACGTCCATAGTCTCTCGGCCCAGGTCGAATGTTGAGCGTTCGAAGAAGTGGAGTCGGTGGGGCGCTCGGAGCTTCGGGCCGTGTGACCCACGTGGCAGCGCGATGTCGATCGACGCCGGGATAGTGTCGATCAGATCGTGGTAGGCGAGCGCCGTCTCCAGACAGAGCGTCGCTCGCGGGGCACGCTCGGCGATCTCGATGCGGTCGAGGTCAGCTGGCGGTGCGTCGGATCGCCGGTAGAGACCGCCGCCGAGGGCGAGCAGTTCACCACCTTCCCGAAGGCGGTAGATGACCTTATGGTCGAGCCCGAGCGCGGTGGCCTCCCGCAGGAAGAAGAGGTCGCCGAGCTGGGCGAGTTCGCTATCAGCGGTCATCAGGAGATCCTCCGGGAAAAATCCTATACAGATACCCATGATGTGTATAGGTATTTTCCCTCCCCGCTGAGCAGTCGATGTCTCAGGGCGCGTGGATCGTCACCCGGCGGACCTGCGCTGGGCGTCTGTCAGGAGGGACACGCAGATGCGCTCGGACGAATCACCGATCACCGAATTCCGGGAACTGCTCCTCGTCCACCGCGAAGGCAATGCTCGGCTCGCCGTCTTGGCCACTCGGGCGGCGGCGGCGACGCTGCAATCAGTCCTGCCGACCGGGACCTCCGCGGTCGTCCTCGGTGCGATGAACGAGGACGGGGCATTGGTCTTGCGCATCCAGCGAGTGCTGGATGCCGCGGGCGGGGTGCTCTTCGACGTGACGGTGGGCGCCGAGCGGGAGATCGAGGACCTCATCGATGAAGTGAACGTCGAGTACCTCGACGTGCTGCTCGACCTCACCGGCGACCGCTACATGGGAGAGCACGTGCTCGCCCTGGAGTGAGCGGTCCTCAGGCGACGGCGGCGGCGAACGCGGTGTACAGGTCGCCGGAGAGTGGGTGGTGCAGCTTCCAAGTGATCGCCATGGGTCGCTCACCGACGTGGCCCTGATACGTCGCCGGCCCGAGGAACCAGAAGGCACGGTCGTCGGTTCGGAGGCGAGTGAACAGCAGGATGGTGCGGC
The DNA here is from genome assembly GCA_963819475.1 of uncultured Actinomycetes bacterium. Lineage (GTDB taxonomy): Bacteria > Actinomycetota > Acidimicrobiia > IMCC26256 > DASPTH01 > DASUAS01. The sequence continues at coordinate 863,471 of CAWFWE010000002.1, read as the reverse complement.
CGTCGCGTTCATGGTGGCGGTAGCGGAGCCCGGTCGCGCTCTCGGCCCTGACCGACGATTGGCTTTCCCAGTGGATCAACGTCGGGCTGATCGCGTAGTCGCGGTACCGGGTGGTGGGCGAGAACCCGCCGGTGCTCTTGTCGAGTGTGAAGGCGAGCAGTTCGGCATTCACGGGTTTGGCTTCGTACACGCCGCTCTGCCAGGCGGCGATCTTGGCCCGGTCGCCGCTGAGCCCGAACGCGGCGAGGATCTCGAGTCGCGTGTACCGAGCGTGGATCTGCAAGGGAGCGTCGGGGTGCGTGTCGAGCGGCGTATGGAGATGGTCGATGGAGGCGCGCAGGAGTGGGAGGAGCTCGCGGAGCTCTGCGAGCACCTGAGGGTGACGCCATATGAGGCCGACTCCGTCCTGGAGTGACATGTCCTTGCGGAGTGCCTGGTCGGCTACTTGCGCAACGAGCATCTGCAGCAAGCGTCGCTGCCGTATTGGCAGCGCGGCAACGTCGGGAGGCCGAGCATCGGCCAGCACCTCGAGGTACGCGTCGATCCGTTCGTGATCGTCGATATGACGGAGCCGGTCGATCGCGCGCCGCAGCACCGGTTCGTCGGAACCGGCGGGGAGCACCGGCGCACCGGCGGCTTCGAGCAGGTCAGACCAGCTCTTCGATCCGCTGTAGACGTCGTCGAGGTCGAGTCCGGACTCGTCGAGGAACTCGGCGAGACCGAGGTTGGGCCGCTCTCGCCGGAGCGACCGCAACTCGTCGACCTTGGCAGGCCAGCGTGACGGGATGGATTCGCGGAGGCTGCGCAGCACGACGGCCGCTGCTTGCTCGTCGAGCTGCATGCTGCAACCGGCGGGCAGGTACGGAAACTGCGCCAACACGGTGCGCTCGATCTCGCGACGGGTGCCGCCGAGCAGGGCCCGGTAGCGGCGGTCGAAGCGGAACTCCTTGCGGTGCGTCCCTACGAAGTCGAGCACGGTGCAGAAGGCCTTGCCGTCCGCCTTGCGCAGCCCGCGGCCGAGCTGTTGGAGGAAGAGCGTCGGGCTCTCGGTCGGTCGCAGCATCAGCACGGTGTCGACGGCTGGCACGTCGACACCCTCGTTAAACAGATCGACCGAGAAGACGAACCTCACTTCGCCGGACGTCAGATCGCGGAGAGCAGCTTCACGTTCTGCTCGCGGGCTGTCACCCCACACGGCCACCGACTTGATGCCGTGCGCGTTGAAGTGGCGGGCCATGAACCGTGCGTGCTCGACGCTGACGCAGAACCCGAGGCCCCGTGTAGACGCAACCTCAACGTGTTCGATGACCTGCTTCACGACGAGCCGGGCCCATGCGTCGGAGCTGGTGTAGCGGTTGGTCAGGGCCTCGATCTCGTAGCCGCGCCCTCGTCGCCATGGAATGTCGCGGAGATCGACGCCGTCGTGCACGCCGAAGTAGAGGAACGGCGCGAGGTACTGCTGATCGATAGCGTCCCAGAGGCGAAGCTCGGCGGCGATGCGATCGTCGAACCAATGCAGAACCTGAAGCCCGTCACTGCGTTCGGGTGTCGCAGTCAGTCCGAGCAACTCGATCGGGTCGACGTGGTTCAGCAACTTCTCGTAGCTGAGTGCCGCTGCGTGGTGGAACTCGTCGACGATCACGACGTCGAAGTGGTCTCGGCCGAGGTGCGTCAGATCAGCCGCATTGAGGCTCTGGACGGACGCGAAGACGTGCTCGAAGCGTGACGGTCGCGCACCGCCGACCCACTTCTCGCCGAAGGCTGGATCTCGCAGCGCGTATCGGAAGGTGGCGAGCGACTGGTCGAGTATCTCCTCTCGGTGCGCGACGAACAGCAGACGCGATCGCGGCAGCTGCCGGACGAGACGGCCGTAGTCGAGCGCGGCCATCACCGTCTTGCCTGTCCCGGTCGCCGCAACAAGCAGGTTCCGGTGGTGGCCCTGGGTGCGTGACAACGCCAGCAGTTCGAGCAACCGTTCCTGGAACGGCATGGCGCGTAGCTCAATCGGGCTGAGGAGCACAATGGGACCCGACGACGTGCGGCCGGCCTGGCGCTGCTCCTCGTCGAATCGCTCCCGATCGAACGGCAGGTAGTCGCCGCTCGCCCAGTAGCTGTCGAACACCGCTTCGAACTTGGCGATGACCGCAGGGTTGCGGGCCGCCGAGACGCGCACGTTCCACTCCATGCCGGTCACCTGTGCGGAGTGCGTGAGGTTCGACGATCCGACGTACGCGGTCGTGAAGCCCGAGTGGCGATGGAAGATCCACGCCTTCGCGTGAAGGCGAGTCGTCGACAGGTCGTACGACACGTGCACGTCGGCACCGAGTTCGGTAAGCAGCTCGAGCGCTCGCCGCTCCGTTGAACCCGTGTACGTGGTCGTGAGCACCCGAAGCCGCCGCCCCTGATCGCAATGACGACGCAGCGCATCGAGGAGTGGAGCGATGCCGCTGCGACGGATGAACGCCATGACCAGATCGATCGCGTCGGCGGATTCGATCTCGGAGCGCAGCTGGTTCCAGAGATTCGGTTCGCCAGGTGCATTCGTGAGCAATGTGGTGTCGAGCAGGGGAGTAAGTGGAGTGCTGAGCCTGGCGACCTCACCGTCGGGACGGCGGACGAGCACCGCGTGCAGCACCTCAGAGGGATCGATCGGCCGGCTCCAAGGGTCGGACTCGACCTCGGCGAACTGGGCCAAACGGTCGAGGAGTGCCCGTGCCACGTCGACACCGATGCGGACCCGGTCAGCGTCGCTCACATCGTTGAGCGCACGCTCTATCTCGCGGCTGAGATGCCAGGCAATACGGTCCGGGGCTTCCACCGGCTGCAACGCCCGGGTCTCGATGGGCACCCGAGCCTCGAGCTCGTCGAGACGCTGCTGCAGACCTTCGGTGACGAGGACCTCGTAGAGCCCCGCCGCCAGCTCATCCATGGGCACGAAAGCTACGGGTTTGTGCTCGGTCGTACAGGGAATGCCCAATCATCGCTGATCCCTGCAGCCCCTGGCCGAGGAGCCATCGAGTGCTAGGACGAATGACTGCCCGGCCGCGCGGCGCCAGGCGGTAGACCACTACGACCTGACTGGGTGGACAGTTGGGTCAGGCGGCGAGGACAAGATCCTGAATGGCGCTCAGCCCGGCATCTCGACGCGCCAGGCGCGTCACGGCCGACTTGTGCGAACGCGACGCTGCTCCTTCGAGGAACGGGCTGAGGAGAGCGCGCACCGTGTCGAGCGACGCGAACTCGGTCGCGAGTTCTAGTGCTCGCTCTCGGCGAGCGTTCGTTGGTTCGTCGCTCTGCCCTGCGCTGGCAAAGAGTTGATTGATGAGAGGCGCGTAGTGACGCCAGGGGAGCAGCAGTGCTTTGTCGACGAGCGTCCGAGCGTTTTCGGGGCTGAGCGTGGCGCGAGGCAAGAGGCGGGCGATGCGAAGTTGTGCGAGCGCGGTTTCGTCGTATGTCGTCGCACACAGGATGTCCACGAGCCAGGTCCAGTCGCTGATTGCTTCATCGACCGCGCTGAGGTACGTCGTGGACTGCCTCGGGAACGCCGTGATGATCCAAGGGTTCAGGCGCAGAACATCGATGCCGTCGGGGTTTCGTTGCTTCCTCAGCTGACCCAGGAGAGTCGGTATGCGGTCTCGCTCTTGGAAATCGCCTCGAAGCTCGAGCTCGTAGGCGGGGTCCGTGAACCGCCCCTCGCCGTTGCCTCCTGAAACGAACAGTTCGGCAAACGTGGGTTCACGGACCGAACCGAAGTCCTCGAAGGTGCACTTGCGCAGGTTGAGCGCTTGGCCTGCGCGTTCGAGCTGGTCGGCTGCAATCACCTTGATGTGCTCGTACTCGTCGCGACCCGTGACTGGTGTCACGATGTCGTCCATCCATCGGAGCGCGATCGCACGGTCGTTTCTGAGGCGCCGGTCTAGAGGAGCCAGCGCGACAGTTCCGAGGCCGGCCGATCGTTCTGGTCCGATCGGCAGGCCGGAACACTCGGCTTGCAGGGTTCGCAAGGCTTCGATGACGTCTCGAACAGCGATTGGCGGTGCGCCGGTGCTCGTCAGCGTGATGGTGAGGGGATCGAGGTCCACGGTCGGATAGTGCTGGGCGACGTCGAGGGTTCCCCGGCCTGTACACCAGTCGTCGTTCTCTTCGTGCGCGACGGCTTGATCAAACGCTGCTCGGGCCTTCCGCCAGCTGCGAGTGCGCCACGTCGAGCCCACAAGCTCACAACGACTTGAGAACACTGTCGTGGGCAAAGCGGCTTCGACGTGGCGAACGACGCGCCCAACGAGCTGTCGATAAGCGACGTCGGCGATCGGATCGATGCAAGTGAGGCAGGCGGGTTCCGCCGCTCGGCTTCGGCGCTGGCAGCGATCGCACGCGACCCCAGATGGCGCCCTCCGCCCGGCGCTTTCCGATCGCGCGCGCCAACAGATCGGGGCGTCGTCTGAAATCCTGCCGATAGAGGGGATCCGATACGTCCTCGTCCCGCCACCAGGGCTGAGCTGCCCTCAGGTCTCATAGACGTGTTCAGCGACCAGCCAGTACGGAAGCGGCTCGAACGTGGTCGGAAGATTACAACAGTGCGATTCAAGCGGGAGCGGGTGGCTCACTGCTCGACCATCGTTGGCCTGGAACTCGCCGTCGTCGGGCTCCTAGCCGAGACCCAAGAGCAGCGCCTGATAGGACTGGGCCGCCCGGGCGGACTTCTTCTCCTGCGCGGCGCTCACCGCCGCAGCGACCCGCACGACGGAGTTGAGTGGAATGACCGCGACGGGCCGAGCCTGAACCGTCCGGTCGGGACGATTTCGCCTCACACACCACTCACCCAGTGCACAAATCGCCGGTGCCCCCCGGGGGGGGGGCACAGGTGCGAAGCCGTCGCTTGTGCAACAGGATTGAAGTACGAGGCCACCACACGCCAGGACCCAAGGAGCGCCAGTGTCTGCGACACCCCCGTTTCCCGCCCCCGCCCAGGGGATCGTTCTCGCGCACTTCATCGTGTCGGAGGACGTCGAACGTTCTCGTCGCTTCTACACCGAGGTGCTCGGCGGTCAGGCCGTCAGGACCGGAAAGCCCTCTTATGTTTCGCTCGCGAATGGCTGGATCATCATCAATCGCGGCGGTGGCCCGACCGACGACAAGCCGACCGTCACGCTCGAGATCCCGCCAGACCCGAATCGGACCAGCAGCTTCCTCAACATCCGGGTCGCCGACATCGACTCCGTGTACGCGGAATGGAGCGCGCGTGGGGCGGAGTTCCTCACGACCCCGAAGCAACACGAAACCGAGATCCGCTGCTACATCCGCGATCCGGATGGTCACCTCATCGAGGTCGGTCAGACCACGGCTGCCCCTCGAGGTCTGTACCCGGACCCAGACAGCACGTCGTAGTGCGGAGCGTGCGATACGGCCCTTGATTCGGTCGGGGCTGACTACTGCATCGGAACGTTTCCACACTGTCGGTTGACCCGACCGTGATGCCGCGCGACCGTGGGTCTCCGACAAGAAGGGGAGACGCTCCATGAGCACCACCGAGGTTCCTGGCCGCGCGGTGACCGACCCGAGCGTCGTGCACGTCGACATGACTCTCGAGACGGTCGTCATCCCCGTCTCGGACGTCGATGGTGCGAAGGCGTTCTACGAAGGTCTCGGGTGGCGGCTCGATGCCGACCTCGGAGCGGGCGATTTCCGGATCGTCCAGTTCAACCCTCCGGGGTCGGGGTGCTCGATCCAGTTCGGGTCCGGCCTCACATCGGCCGCACCGGGGTCGGCCGTGAACCTCCTCGTCGTCTCTGACATCGAGGCCGCGCACGACGATCTCGTCGCGCATGGTCTCGACGCTGAGGTCTTCCACGACTCGACTGGCGGGTACGACCGCTTCACCGAGAGCGTCCGGGCGAAGGGTCCTGACCCCGAACGGCGGACGTACGCGTCGTTCTCGGAGTTCCGTGATCCGGACGGGAACGTCTGGCAGCTGCAGGAGATCACCAGCCGGCTGCCCGGTCGCATCGACGCGAACAGCGCGACGTTCACCTCCGCCGACGAGCTCTCGCGGGCACTCAAGCGCGCGGAGGCAGCGCACGGCGAGCACGAGAAGCGCACAGGTGAGCGGGATGAGGACTGGCCTGCGTGGTACGCCGCGTTCATGTTGGCGGAGCAGACCGGCGCCGAACCGCCGGAGTGAGCGACTACGACGTCATCGTCCTCGGCGCCGGCGCGCCCGGCGAGCACTGCGCCGGCGCGCTCGCTGACGGAGGGCTCCGTGTCGCAGTGGTCGAACGCGAGCTCGTGGGTGGTGAGTGCTCGTACTGGGCGTGCATCCCGTCGAAGACGCTGCTCCGCCCGGGCGAGGCCGTGCACGAGGCGAACGAGGCCGCGACAAATGCCCAGGTCGACGTCGACGCCGCGCTCGCCTGGCGCGACTACATGGTGTCGAAGCACACCGACACGAGCGCCGAGAAGTGGCTCACCGACCAGGGCATCGACTTGCTCCGCGGGACCGGTCGGCTCGCGGGCATCGGCGCGGTCGAGGTCGACGGCGTGCGACACACCGCCGACCACGTCGTCGTCGCCACCGGGGCGGACCCGAACCTGCCCCCGATTCCAGGGCTCGCTGGGCTCGCGGGCGTCTGGACCAACCGCGAAGTGACCGGGATGACCGCCGTCCCGCGCCGGCTGCTGATCATCGGAGCGGGACCGGTCGGCGTCGAGACGGCCCAGGCGGTCCAGCGGCTCGGCGGTGACGTCGCGCTCGTCGACGTAGCGGAGCGCGTGCTGGCCAATGAGCCTGCGCCGCTGGGCGACGCACTCGTGGAGCTCCTGCGGCGTGACGGCATCGAGATCGTGCTCGGCGTGCATCCCAAGGAGGTGCGGCGGGACGGCGGCGACTACGTCCTGGTCTTCGAGGACGCGCCCGAGCTGCGGGGTGAGCGCCTGCTCGTCGCGACGGGTCGCCATCCTCGGGTCGAGGGCATCGGGCTCGAGACCGTCGGCATCGAACCCGACCGCGAGGGCATTCCCGTCGACTCCCATCTGCGAGCTGGTGACCGGCTCTGGGCGATCGGTGATGTCACCGGAATCTGGCCGTTGACGACGACCGGCAAGTACCAGGGCGACATCGTCGCGGCGAACATCCTCGGCGAGCCGCGCGCAGCGAACTACGACGCGCTCCCGCGGGTCGTCTTCACCGATCCACAGGCGGCGTCGGTCGGTGCGCTCGACGCCCGCTTCCGCGGGACCGCGCCGGTGTCGGGGGTCTCGAAGACCGCGACCTACACCCGCGCCTATGCCGAGTCGAACGGCTTCTTGAGCCTGCTCAGCGACGGTGGACCGCTGACCGGCGCGTACGCACTCGGGCCCGAAGCCGGTGAGTGGCTCCAGCAGGCGACGCTCGCCATCCGCGCCCAGGTGTCGCTCGACGTGCTGGTTGACACGATCCAACCGTTCCCGACGTTCTCCGAGATCTACGCCGACGCGCTCAAGGCACTGCGCGTCGAGATCGCCAGCGCGGGCGGCTGACCATCTTGGTTCTCATGGTCGTCGCGATCGGCGCTCGTGTCCAACATGGAAGGCCAATGCCATGAGGTCAGACATCGTCCCGGGCGGCACGTTCCCGGACTACGAGCTTCCCGACCACACCGAGACGGCCCGCACACTGAGCGAGCTGCAGGGCGACGACCCGATGGTCCTCACGCTCGCGCGCGGGCACTACTGCCCCAAGGAACACCAGCAGCACCTCCAGCTCGCAATGGCCTATCCGCAATTCGCGGTGGCGTACACTCAGCTCGCGACGATCGCGACGGACGACCATCACACGCTGCAGGAGTTCCGCGCGTCGGTCGGCGCGCAATGGGCCTTCCTCTCGGATCCAGGTCGAATCGTCCAGCGAGACCTCGACATCCAGGAGTACACGGACCCCGGGAACGATCCGATGATCCCGCACACGCTCGTGCTCAAGCCGGGCCTGGTCGTTCACCGCGTCTACAACGGCTACTGGTTCTGGGGCCGTCCGTCGGTCGAGGACCTGTGGCGGGATCTGCGCGAGGTGAGCGCCGAGATCCGACCCGACTGGGACCTTGCCACTCCTGGCCTGCGCGAACGCTGGGACGTCGGCGACCTCGCGCCGTTCCACGGCTGGAAGAAGGAGAGTCCGGGCCGACTCACGTCGATGACGGTGCAGGACTCTCGGCCTGCGAGATCGCCCAAGCCGCGTTGACCAGCCCGATGTGGCTGAAGGCCTGGGGGAAGTTGCCCAGCAACTCGCCGCTCGCGGCGTCGACCTCTTCGGCGAGCAGGCCGACGTCGTTGACGAACGCCGCCGCGCGCTCGAACACGGTCCGCGCCCGCTCGGTCCGGCCCGCCAGGGCCAGCGCCTGGGCGAGCCAGAAGGTGCAGAGGAGGAAAGAGCCTTCCTCGCCGTCGAGACCGTCGACAGCTCGGTAGCGGTACACCAGACCACGCGCGTCAGTCAGACGTTCCTCCGTCGCGTCGATCGTGGCGAGCACCCTCGGGTCGTCGGCAGGGAGGAACCCGACGATCGAAAGCATCAGGTTCGACGCGTCCAGGTCGTCCGATCCGAACGACTGCGTGAACGCGCTCACCCGCTCGCTCCAGCCGTCGCGCAGGATCGCCTCCCGGATCTCGCCCCCGGTCTGCGTCCATCGCTCGACGCGGTCCGTGGCGCCGAGCCGGTCGCCGAGCGACACGGCCCGCTCGAGCGCGACCCAGCACATGAGCTTCGAGTACAGGAAGTGGCGTGGTTCGCCGCGGACCTCCCAGATGCCATGGTCTCTTTCCTGCCAGCGCGCCGCAGCCGTGTCAGCGAGCGCGGCGAGGAACTGTCGCGTGCTGGGCGCGAGCTCGGGGAGCGTGTTCCACCTGCCATGGTCAGCCTCTGGCCCCACCCGGCCCACCGGATCGAAGAGTCGGTCCGAGAGCCGGTGCACCGCGCTCAGCAGCTCGCCGTACACATCGAGCTGGCGCTGACGCCAGGCGCCGTTCCCCACCCGCACCGGTGCCGATCCTCGCCAGCCCGGCAGATGCGGGAGCTCACGCTCGGTCAGGTCCCGTTCCCCGCCGATGCCAAACATGATCTGCAGGTCGCCGCCGTTGTCGAGCGATCCGGCGGCCGACGCGGTGATGTAGTCGAAGAACTCGTTGGCCTCGTCGGGACACGCCGCGACCCACAGCGCCTCGATCGTGAGCGACGCATCACGGACCCACGCGTAGCGGTAGTCCCAGTTGCGGGTACCGCCGACGGTCTCGGGCAACGAGGTGGTGGCCGCGGCGCAGATCGCCCCGGTGGGCTGGAACGACAGCGCCTGGAGCACGCGTCCGCTGTGATGGACGAGGTCGTGCCACGGTCCGACGTATCCTGGTGCAGCTGCGACCACGACTCCCACGCGGCGATCGTGTCGGCCAGCCGCGACGCGATCTCGTCCTGCGTCCAGAGCCGTGCAGTCCCGGCATCGGCGCGCTTGTGGTGATGCAGCGCGAATCCGGCTCGCTCTCCCTGACGAAGCGACAGGCGAGCCGACGCCGACGACGATTCGACCGTCATCGGTGTCGGGCAGGAGAGAACAAGGGTGTCGGCGCCGCCCGTCGCCAGCAGCCCTCCTTCGATGGTGTCGAACAGCGGGGCGACGAGGCCGTACTCCGGACGCGGGACGTACTCGAAGTCCAGCTCGACGTCTCCCTGAGTGCAGCGCACCTCGCGCAACAGCAGATGGGGCGCATCCCGGCCGAGCGCATGCCCACGATTGCCGTCGCCCATGGCCAACGCGTCGAGAACGACGGCAGTTCCTGTGGCCGTGACGTACGTCGTCTCCAGGACCATCGTGCGGTCCACGTACCGCCGGGTGACGGAGCTCGCGTTCGGTGCTCGTAGCAACCAGTGCCCGGCAGACTCGCCGAGCAGCCGTCCGAAGATCGACGGGCTGTCGAAGCGCGGGAAGCACAACCAGTCGATCGAGCCGTCGAGGCTGACGAGCGCGGCGCTGTGCCGATCCGAGAGCAACGCGTAATCGGCGATCGGGCGCGAACTCACCGGCGAGCTCCTCGAGTGGCTCAGCGGCCGACGGGTGCTTCGACGTCGTCGTAGTACCGCGCCGCCGTGAGCAGTCCGCCGGCGTCACGTTCGAACACCGCGAGGCCCGCTTGCGCCGGCAGAGGCCCACTGCCCCAGCGCACGCAGTTGTACTCCAGGGCGCAACGCACACCGTCGTCGGTCACGCAGCAGCGGTCGAGGCCGATGCCGCCGCCGGCGCTGAAGCACCGGGAGAAGTAGAGGGTGAGTTCGTCGGTGCCGCGATGGACGGCGTGCGGTCCGATCGGTTCCTGGAGGTATCCGTCCGCGGTGAACGTCTGCACGACGCCGTCGCGGTCGCCGGCGTCGAGCGCGGTGAGGTAGCGCATCACCACGTCGCCCGGCTCGGCGGATGGATCCGCGTGCAGAATCGGCGCCCGGATCGGGCGGCGTCCGACGACGGGCCATTGGCTGCCGTAGGTTCGAAACGTCGCCGATTGGTCGTCGCTGGCCTCCGCGACGACGGCGACCGGCCAGGTCACCTGCTCGCCGTCCAGCTTCAGATGCGCGAGCAGCTCGACGACGGCGCGACCACCTCTCGACGTCGACGCCAGCCGTTCGACGTCGACGAGCCGCTCGGCCAGGAAGGACTGGCTGGTGTGAACGAAGTGACGCAACTGCCGGTGGCCATGTACCTCGCCCGCGTACGGGTCGAGCACCACGATGTGACCGGGCCAGGTGGTCTCCAACGCGTGAGCGTCACCTCCCGTCAACGCCATCAGGTATTGCGCTACGGGATCCGCGTGCCCGGCGGCGCGGATCTCGCGGCGGGCCAGCTCGGCAGCCGCAACGAACTCCGGAAACCACGGCATCGCAACCCCCGTGATCGTGCCGTTGCCAGCGAATGACGAACGTCGGCACGCTAGCCGTCCGCGATCGCGCGCGGGTCGGCGTCCGGCGGTCGACCACGTGATGGTCACCGTTGGCCAGCCCCACTACGGGCCCTGGTGCGCCAGCTGGCACTCGATCTCGCGCTGGTGCGTGTCAATCTCATCGCTCACGGGTTCGTCGAGACACCGCTGTCGGCATCACTCCTCGGCGGCCTCGAACGCCGGCGCGAGCAACTCCGCAACACGCTCCCGATCCCGTCGAGTCGTCGGACCCGCGCCGGTTCGGGGCGGATCGACGAACACCTGCTCACGGCATCCTGGCTCGACGCGTCAGTGTCCTGCGGCCTGACCGCCGTCGATGTGCAAGATCTCGCCGGTGACGAACGTGGCCTGGTCGAGATAGAGGATCCCGTCGACGACGTCGCTGATCTCGCCCAGCCGGCCAATGGGTTGGAGGCCGGCCATGCCCTCGTACGACGCCGGGTCGTGTACGGGGGTCTTGATGACTCCGAGGGAGACCGCGTTGACCCGAATCCCCTGCGACGCGTATTCGATCGCCAGCGAGCGGGCCACGGCGGCGAGTCCACCTTTGGTGAGGGCCGCTAGCGCGGAGGGTCTGGTGCTGTCGGCGTGGTCGACGAGGCTCGTGCTGATGTTGACGATGTGGCCGCTGCCCTGGGTGAGCATCTGCCCGGATCGAGCGCTGAGTGATGTGGAAGAACCCGGTCAGGTTCACGGCGGTGATGGCGGCATAGTCGTCGGGTGTGTAGTCGGTGAAGGGCTTGCCGATGTAGATCCCCGCGTTGTTGATCAGCGTGTCGATCCGTCCGAACCGGTCCAGTGCCTGCTCGACCACGCGCCGGGCGGTATCGACGTCTGTGATGTCACCCCGCACCGTGAGAAAGTCGGACTCGTCGGAGGTGGGGATCGCGAGCGAGGTGGCGACAACGGCGTATCCAGCACGACGGAATGCGGTTGCGAGACCTGCGCCGATTCCCCGACCAGCGCCGGTGACGATCACGACTTTCTGTGACTCGTTCATGACGAACCTCCATGATTGATAGGGCGGTCACACGCAGCAATCATCCGACGAGGTAGGTCTCGTAGATCACGCACGTGGCCTGGCGGCCGGCGACGCTGATGAAGACGCCCTTGTTCAGCCAGTCGAGATCGGGGGCGGCGGTCTCGATCTGCGTTGCGGTGCGGAACGTGTACTCGCTGGCGTCTACGTCGTCGCCGCGCCCGAGACGCGCGAGCACCTCCGGGCGGCCATGGCGGACACCTCGCGATCGGACGTAGAGCAGATCGCCGTCGTCGGTCTGGAGCGTGTAGCGGAGGTCGCCGAGTGCGGTGCCGTCCGGTAGCAGGATCTGCCAGTCCGCGCTGGCGCCGGGGAGCAGGCTCCCATTGATCTCGAGACCTGTGAATGTGCCGCCGGTCAGGGGCACGATGCGCCGATGGCCTTGGGCGGTCACGCCGAGATCGAGGGGTTGGGCGAGGGTGGCCTCCAACCGGTACACGTGCGTGAGGCGCGGATCGGGGAGCTGTGTGCTCATGGCTGGCTCCTGTAGCCGCGGGGTCCTTCGGATGGACCTCGAGCGGGTACGGGCACCATCGCGCAGACGCGGCGCCGTCGCCAACGTCTCGCGTCCTGTCCTCTGACGGCAATCAGGTCGAAGACGCCAAGCGGTACCAGCTCGTCTGGCGTTCCGGGAGACGGCGAATCCTCGCGGGTCCTACCGTTCGTCGGTCGGGGAAAGAGAGGTTCGACGATGTCGCAGGCTGTAGCGAGGCTCGTCTCGGTCAACGTCGGGCAGCCGCGGGAGATCACGTGGCAGGGGCAGACCGTCTTCACGGGCATCTGGAAGGAGCCGGTCGAGGGCTCCCGACCGGTCCGGCGTCTGAACGTGGACGGTGACGGCCAGGGTGATCTGCAGGGTCACGGAGGCGAGCAGCGGGCCGTGTACGTGTATCAGCTCGACTCGTACCGGTACTGGCAGGACCAGATGCACCGCGACGACTTCACCTTCGGCCAGTTCGGCGAGAACTTCACGGTCGAGGGGCTTGGCGACGACGAGGTGTGCATCGGTGACCGGTATCGCATCGGCTCGGCGCTCTTCGAGGTCTCCCAGCCGCGGGTCACGTGCTATCGGGTCGGGATCCGGATGGACGAGCCGCGCATGGCTGCGCTCCTGGTTGCCCACGGCCGTCCGGGGTTCTACTTCCGCGTGCTCGAAGAGGGCGAAGTTCGGGAGGGCGACGACGTGATGAGGATCGCGACCGGGCCGGAGGCGATGACGGTCGCCGACGTCAACGCGCTCCTCTACCTCGCCGGCCGTCATGACGTCGAGCAACTCCGGCGCGCGCTTCGCATCCCGGCGCTCAGCCCGGGCTGGCAGGGATCGCTGCGGGCGCTGCTCGACGAGGGGCTCGGGAATTCGCCCGGCGGGGGGAACGCAGGGCTGACGGCGGTCGGTCCGCCTCCGGCGTGGCGCGGCTTCCGCATGCTCCGCGTCGCGGCGAAACGAGCGGAGAGCAGCGACGTCGTGTCCCTGGAGCTCGAGTCCGGCGACGGTCAGCCCCTTGCCCGAGCGGAACCCGGGCAATTCATCACCATCAAGCTCAGGCCCGGCCCGGGTTCGTCGCCGCTCGTGCGAAGCTATTCGCTCTCGGGATCACCGGGGGATGCCAACTACAGGATTGGCGTCAAGGTCGAACCGCGCGGCGCCGCCGGCCAGTTCATCCGTGCCGATGTCCGCGTCGGCGACCAATTGGAGGTCGCAGCCCCACGCGGACTGTTCGTCCTCGACGACAGTGAGCGGCCGGTCGTGCTCGCCAGCGCGGGAGTCGGCGTGACGCCGATGCTGGCGATGGTGCACGCGCTCCACGACCGCCGTTCGACTCGTTACATCTGGTGGTTGCACGGTGCGCGGAACCGGTCGGAGCATGCCTTCGCCGAAGAGACCGATGTACTCCTGGACGACCTTGTCCACGTGCACCGTCACATCTGGTACAGCCGGCCCAGCCCGACCGACCGCGCGGGCACTGACTACGACGCGGTCGGGCGTCTCACCCCAGAGGCACTGGAAGCGGCAGGCGTGCCGATCCACGGCGTGTACTACCTGTGCGGACCGACTGCGTTCATGGACGCGCTGCGCGCGGGACTCGCCGCGCTCGGAGTTGCCGCCGAACGCGTGCACACCGAGATGTTCGGTGCCGAGGGATCGATCACGCCCGGAGTCGTCGCCGCTCCGATGCGGGCGCCGCATCAACCCGAGGGCGCACCGGGCTCGGGACCGCTCATCTCATTCGTGCGCACCGGGCTGAACGTCCGTTGGGGCGAAGGGCGCACGAGCATCCTCGAACTGGCCGAGGCCTGCGACGTACCGGTGCGATGGTCGTGTCGCACAGGCGTCTGCCACACCTGCGAGACCGGTCTGCTCGACGGAACAGTCGACTACTCCCCTGAGCCACTCGACGAGCCCGCCGACGGCAACGTGCTCGTGTGCTGCTCCCGTCCCAAGACCGATCTCACGATCGACCTGTGATCGACGTACCCGGTGATGACCGCGGCTACCGCCGGGAGCGACAACTGTTGCTTGACACCCAAGCGCGGTCTCGCTCGGCGTTCACGGAGACGAGCAGCTGTGGTGACCTCCGCGAGCTTGCAATCGGGGTCGGCGTCACTCACCGAGGTTCTGTTCGAACGTGTCGAGGAGTTGGAAGAGCTCGTCGCTGATCCACTCGCGGTCGCGTCGGCGACCTACGCGCGTTGGTACGAGCGCGCCGGTTTCCTGGAGGCGGTTGAGGGCGCCGCGTGCGGCGGTCGGGGTCACCCCGTAGGCCGATGCCGCCACCTCTGCGTTCACGACGGGTTGCTGCGGGAGTCCCAGGATGATCCGTCGAGCGACGGAATCGGTTCTCGGTGAGCCGCCACGCTCGATGAGCTCTTCGAGTAGTCCGTCGATCTGAGTCCGGAGAAGCTCAGTACTCCGGGCGGCCGCGGTCACCGTGTCCGCAAAGCCGCCGACCCAGTCGTCGGCGCGTTCCTCGCGGAAGTCGGTGAGTCCTTGCGATGTAGCGCTTCGCGTTGGTTGCGAGCACCACGCTGATCGGGGTACGAGACGAGGTGCAACGCCGCGCCGTCGCAGGATCACGTGGATCAGGCAGCGGCCGGCGCTCAGGCAAGTCGGTCAGAAACGCGAGCGACACGTTCCAGAGGAGCTCTGCGTTCGCAGGATCGAATGCCGTGAAGTCGAAGCCGAACGGTGTGATGATCCGGCGAAATTGCTCACGTGTGCGGTCAACGGGTCTCCTCACCTTCGACGAATCCGCTGCAATTTCGAGGCGCACGGCGATTTCGTCTCATCCGAACTGGCCCGGTTGGTAGTCGCCCGCGGGCGTCTGCACGATGACCATTGCCCGGTTGAATGCGTTGATGATGGCGATCTGGGACACGAGGGCGGCGAGCTCGTCCTCGTCGAAGTGCTTGGCCGCGTTCGCCCAGGCCTCGTCGGTGACGCCACCGGTGGAGTCGGCGAGGCGGGTGCCCTGCTCGGTCAGCTCGAGCGCGGCGCGCTCGGCGTCCGTGAACACAGTGGCGTCGCGCCAGGCTGCGATGAGCTTGAGGCGCGTCGCGGTCTCACCAGCGTGCGCAGCTTCCTTGGTGTGCATGTCGGTGCAGAACCCGCAGCCATTGATCTGACTGGCGCGGATCTCCACCAGCGCCCGTGTCGTGGTCGGCAGGGTGGAATCCCCGACCGCCACGTTGGCCGCGATGATGTGCTTGATGGCCCTACCAGCCACCGCGCTGCGGGCGAGGTCCAGACGAGCGTCCATGGTGAACTTCCTTCACGGCTTGGTCGATGTGTCTGAGCAGTACGACGAGGTGATACTTCGGAACGTGACGTCTGCGCGCCCCGCAGGTCGAGCACTGTGACGCCTTGGCTGTCGTTCGCGACGGCTGGCGTCGCTCGTCTGTGTTTCGTCCGTGCTCTGACTCTGCGAGATCCTGGTGCCTCACATCGCGGGTCACTTGTCCGTCGAGGAGGGGGTGGTGGTACATCGATCGAAGGGGACGCCGACGTGACATCGGAGAACAGCTCGACGAGAGCGATCATCGAGAACCACCTTGCTCGAGTGTCGCTCGGTATGAACGGAGATCTCGCCGACGCCTACGACCGGATGCTCGTCGAGCGGTGCGTCTTCTCCCTTGACCGGACCACCGGTGCGGGCATACGGCAGCACCGCGTGGCTCTGGGCGTGGACGCGATGCGAGAGGGCCTCCTCGCGCTCCTTCACCTTGAGGACGGGGTCACGAGTGGCCGTGGAGGGGAGGGCCTGGTGCTGCGCTACGGCTGGCTCTACGGCCCGGGTACGTCCATCGCCCTCGATCCGCTCGGGAGCCAGGTCGAGTTGCTGCGCAAGCGCCAGTTCCCGATCGTCCGGCCCGGCACGGGGATCTGGTCGTTCGTCCACGTCGTCGATGCCGCCGCCGCGACGGTCGCCGCGGTCGAGGGCGACTCGGCAGGCGTCTACAACGTGGTCGACGACGACCCGGCGCCGGTGTCGGAATTCCTCCCTGTGTTGGCAGCGGCCGTCGGGGCGAAGCCCCCGCGGCGCGTGCCCCGCTGGGTCGGGCGCCTCGCCGCGGGCGAATGGGCCGTCGTGGCGATGACCGACATCCGCGGCGCCTCGAACGAGAAGGCCAAGCGGCAGCTCGATTGGCAACTGCGCTATCCGAGCTGGCGTCAGGGGTTCGCCGATGGACTCGACTGAGATCTCGGAGCCGTATGACGAGCTGCGGCCGAAGGCGTTCGCGGGTCGCGTACCGGATGCTCGGCTGCGTGGGCGACGCCGAGGACATCGTGCAGGAGGGACTCCTGCGCCTGCACGGCGTCCTCGAAGCGGGCGAGGACATCGAGAAGCCCCAGGCATACCTGAACACCGTCGTCACCCGGCTCGCGATCGACCGGCTCCGCTCGGCGCAGGTGCGGCGGGAGACCTACGTCGGCGAGTGGCTGCCGGAACCGGTGGTGACGGGTGGGCTCGACGATCCCACGGTCCACGCGGAGATGTCGGATTCGCCGTCGCTCGCCTTGGAGACGGCGGCGCGCTGCACTGTCGTCGGCCAGTGGCTCTGGCCATGAGTCTGGCCATGAGTTGGTGCGGTCAGGTGGCGCCAGCACATGCCGTGGGATGCCGCGACGCCTTGATTTCAAGCGATTTGGCGCGACATGGCACAGGCCGACGCACCCTCGGGCTCGTTGACACGGAAGGGGTCAGCAGTTCAAATCTGCTATCGCCCACCGGTGAAACTGCAGGTCAGGGGCCCTTTCGAGGGCCCCTGATTCGCGCTTGGGTAGGTCGTGCGCGCGCGTGGCGGTAGCGCGATCGTGGACGGCGGTGGTGAGGTGAAGCTGGGGTCCGAGGGCGCGGCAGGGATCGGGCGGTTTGCCGCTCGACCCATCCTCGGCCGGGAACTCGCCGTCGTCGGGCGGTCGATCAGTGTCGGACGCCCGCGGTTGCGAAATATTGCCGCGTGGGTTCGTCACCGGTTGCGTTCGGTCGCGCACCGGGCGCTCCGTATCAGCTCGTGACGTGGACGAACAGGCCGAACCCGGAGACCTTGAAGTCACCGCTGCTGAAGTCGAACGAGGTGTTGCCGCCCGGCGGGCTGCTGTCGAAGGTGATGCCGATATCGAAGATGCGGGAGTGGCCGGCCTTCACCAGTACGTCGGAGGTTCCGACGGCGGTCCCCCGGACGAGGGTCTGGGAGACGATGGCGCCGACGCTCTGCGGCCAGCTGTCCTCGTAGGCGTCGATGCTGAGCAGCGGCGCGCTGTCGACGAGCAGGCCGAGGCCCTGGTTGTCGTCGGTGTCGGCGAACATCCGCATGATCGCGTTGATCTGCAGCGTGTTGTGGTCGTGGCCGAAGACGGTCCAGCCGCCGTCGTCCCCCGCGCCGACGACCCCGTTGAGGCCGACGACTCCGTTCAACGTGATCACCTGGTCGAGGGTTGTGGTGTTGGCGTAGGGGAAGGAGAACAACACTTCCTGATGGTCGATCGAGCTGGACGGTGGCCGGATCACCTTCGCAAAGCTGTCGAAGGTGACGATGCCGGTGGCGTCGAGCTGGAGGCCGCCGTTGGTGAAGATCTTGCTCGGCACGTTGACGGAGGAGAACTCCGAGCCGGGTGCGGCGTTGGAGCCGCTCAGGAAAACCGCGTCGGCCGACATCGCATTGAGGATCGCGGCGAGCTTGGCCGAACCGGCCTTCGAGCCCTTCACCGCCGCCTGGATCTGCTTCGCGGCGGTGGCGCGGAACTGTGCCTGGTGCGTGGCCAGGTTGCGGTCCAGATCGGCGACGTCGAAGCCGAGCCGACTGGCGAGCGCCTCCGCCTTCTCGGCGGACGGGCGGGGCATCGAGGTCCGAACGGGTTCGGACGGGAGTGCCGCGCGGTCACGGCGGGTACCTGCTGACGGAACAAGCTGGTCTTCGGAGACTCGCGCCATGGTTTGACCGATCCTCGCCACTGTCCGGCGGCTGCGACGATCGCGGCCCGTCTGGTGGATCCGTAGCCTAGGTACGGACCTTCGGCCGGTCAACGGTCATGATCGGGCTCGCCCGTTGGTCGAAGGGTGCCATTCACGTCGGCGGATTGAGTTCGCGAATCCGCGTGCTGTTGTTCGCGCGCGATGTCATGGGCGGACGCCGTGTTGCCGCCACCTACAGAATGGGAAAGTCGAAGTAGGTGTCGGGGTACGGCTCGTCCCTCGAGCGCGTAGTGCCACCATTCGAACTCGTACCGTTGGAACCCGCTGTATTCCATGATCGAACACAGAGTTCGGCGATTCTGGGCTTCGATACCGGAGACCCCGCGTGCCCCGTGGTGTGAACGCTCGTCCATGAAGTCGTGGCCCCCGCCCATCGCAGCGAGGTCCCCGGTGTCCAAGCGGTAGAGCGTCAGGTCGACCGCGCTTCCCCGGCTGTGGCCTGACTTGGGCGCGACGTACCCACTCGTGAACATCTCGGCGCGGTCGATGTTGGGATAGAACCGAGCCTTTGTGCGTCCGTCCTCCGGTTGTCCTGACCAATCCAGGAAGCGGTTCACCGCGCGTTGAGGGCGATAGGCGTCCCAGAGCACGAATCCGAAGCCGACGGCGGCCGCCCGCGTCTTCGCCTCCTGCAGCGCATCCGCCAAGGCATCCGAACCCACGACACGGTTGACCTCGTATCCATCCACCGGCGTGCCCGTGAAGTTGTCCCAGGTGGCGTATTTGGCGTCCCAGCGGACTCCGCTCAGCACTTCGTCCAAGAAGATGAATCCGGCTTCCATCCTCATGCCGCCATCGACAACGAGATGCAGCGATCGATCACCTCGGAGAGGCTCATGCCGGCCGCGGCCATCATGCGGGGGTAACGGCTGTACGCCGTGAAGCCAGGCAACGTGTTCACCTCGTTGAGCACGACACCTCCATCCGCCTGCAGGAACATGTCCACTCGGGCGAGACCCTCGCAGCCGAGTGCCACGTAGACGGACATTGCTGCTTCCCGTATCTCGTCACGTTTGGCGTCCGGCAGATCCGCCGGAACGGTGATCACCGCGTTCTCGGAGCCCTTCTCCGGCTCGGCCTCTTGATGAATGCGAAAGATGCCGTGCATCAGCTCGATCTGGTCCACTGCTCCGACGATGAGCTCGGAACCGTTGCCCAGCACGGCGCAGCCCACCTCGGTCCCGACAACGGCCTGCTCGATCAAGACCTTGCTGTCGTAGCGCCGTGCTGCGGTGAGCGCGGCGTCCAACTCGTCCACGCACTCGACCTTGCTGACACCGAACGACGAGCCCGACCGCGCCGGCTTGACGAACACGGGATACGCGAGCGCGTCCGGCACAGCCCTGTTGGCGCCGTTGAGGACCCAGAACTTCGGGGTGTCGATCCCCGCGCGTCGTGCGACCGTGTAAGCGAGCGACTTGTCCATGCATGTTGCCGAGCTCTGGATGCCACAGCCCACATAGGGGATCCCGGACAGCTCGAGCAAGCCCTGCACCGACCCGTCCTCACCCGTCTTGCCGTGCAAGACCGGAAACACCGCGTCGATGTGCATCGCTCGACGCTCGCCACGCTCTCCGACGAGCAGCCCGTGCGTCTCTCGGTCCGGCGAGATC
Source organism: uncultured Actinomycetes bacterium (assembly GCA_963819475.1). GTDB lineage: Bacteria > Actinomycetota > Acidimicrobiia > IMCC26256 > DASPTH01 > DASUAS01. The sequence continues at coordinate 843,390 of CAWFWE010000002.1, read as the reverse complement.
ACGGCTCGACGGCAGTGACCTGCTTCCCATTCCACGGACGGCCGCTCGCACATCTTCCAGACGCCGCTCTTGGTGATGCCGATGTAGATCGGCTCGTACTTCTGCGTGTCGATGCTCGTTGCGATCTCCGTCGCGGACTTCACCGACACGTCATGTTCCTCCGAGCAGCCCCCGAACAAGATCGCGATCGCGAGCCTTCTCATGCGGCCCGGCTCCGTTCGAAGCTCAGACAGTTCATGAGCGTCTTTTCGACGGTGTCGCGCAACGCTCGTCCGGTGTAGTAGGCGGTATGCGGTGTGACGATTGCGTTGGGCAGCTGTTGCAACCGCAGCAGAAACGGATGGTCGACCGGACTCGTTGTGCGATCGAAGTAGAAGATCCCTTCCTCACCTTCCAGCACGTCCAACGCAGCGCCGCCCAGCTTCCCGCTCTCCAGAGCTACGAGCAGCGCGTCGGTGTCGACCAGCGATCCGCGCCCGGTGTTGACGAGAAACGCGCCCTGCTTCATCGTCTCGAGTTGCTCGCGTCCGATGAAGTGATGCGTGTCGGCGTTGAGCGGCATGTGCAGTGTGACGATGTCGCTCTCGCGCAGCAGGGCATCGAGAGAAACGAAGTCCGCCGCTACCGCCGCCTTCCGGTCGTTGCTGCAGGCCAGCACACCGCACCCGAATCCGCGCAGCCGCGTGATCACCGCTCTGCCGATGTGCCCGACCCCCAGGACGCCGACGGTCAGGTCGCGCAGGTCCTTACCTCGGACACTGCCCAGCCTGAAGTCGTGGTTCTCCGCAGAGCTGACTACGTGCTTCACGTTGCGGATCGCCATCAGGATCAGCATCAGGGTGAAGTCGGCGACGCCGTCCGGCGCGTACACCACGTTCTCGACGGTGATCCCGAGGCTTTCAGCAGCATCGAGGTCGATGTGATCGAAGCCGATGCTTCGGGTGGAGATGTACTCCACGCCGGCTGCCTCGAGCGCGCGAAGCATCGGCCCGGTGAGCTCGGACTTGTGTCCCACGCTGATGCACCGGTTCCCGGGCACTGAGATGACGGTGGTCTCCGACACGGCGGCGCTGGTGATGGTGGGCGCGATTCCATAGCGCGGCGACAGCTCCTTGAAAAGATCCGCCTCGTCCTGCTCGCAGCCGTAGACGGTGATTCCGTGACTCCCAGGTCGACGGGTCTGGGCCGGGACATGCCCGAGCGTGCCCGTCACTGCTGCATCCTCGGATCGTGCGTGGGGTCGGCGTACACGCCCGGGCAACCGTGATCGACGGCTTCGGGGCGCAGTTCGTAGTGCCAGGGTTCGTTGCCGTAGATCTGGCACAGCCCGTACTCGGCACCGTGTTCGGACAGCCACGCGGTGGCATCGGAGCGCGCGATGTCGACCGCGTCCCCCGACACGTGGGCCGACGTGTTGGGCGTGGCCACCCATCGGGCGGCGTCCTGCGCTGAGCCGTACTGCGTGACCGCCTCACGGAGCAGTTCTTCCTGGTACTTCGGGGAACGCCAGCCGCTCTCGACGAAGAGCTCGACCTCGTCGTCCGCGGCATCAGTTGCAGCTCGGCGCAGGGCAGCGAGGAGAGCTGGATCGAGGTTGGCTACACCCGGAAGCTCGTCATCGAAGATCGTCGTGCCGGCGGGGACCGCACCGTCAGCCTCGCCGAGGGCACCACGGTGCTCACCGCGGAGCGCCTCGATGGGTGATGCGGCCGTCGACGACGAGGGCGCCAGCGACTGGTAGCCGAGGGCTCCGATGATCGCGGCGATGACGACCAGCAGGCCGGCGACGAGGATCCTGGGAGCCCGACGGGTCGTCGTTCGCGCGGGTGCGCCGTGGGACATGCCGCCAGTCAAGGCAGCGTGGTGTTGTCAGCGCGTACGTGGTTTTCGTTATGCCGGCGATATGGGCCAGCTCGTTAGCATCGGAGCACGCGTGTGCTGATCGTCGAGGACGAACCCCTTATGGCAGAAGCCATCCGCGATGGCCTGCGCCTGGAAGCGATCGCCGCGGACATCGCCGGCGACGGCGACTCCGCGCTCGAGCTGCTGCGCGTGAACGCCTACGACATCGCCGTCCTCGATCGCGACATCCCCGGACCTACCGGTGACGAGATCGCCAAACGCATCGTCGCCTCCGGCAGCGGCATGCCGATCCTCATGCTCACGGCGGCCGACCGGCTCGACGACAAGGCCACCGGGTTCCAACTCGGCGCCGACGACTACCTCACCAAGCCGTTCGAACTGCAAGAGCTCGTGCTCCGCCTCAGAGCACTCGACCGCAGGCGTGCCCACAACCGGCCGCCCGTGCGGGAGATCGCAGGTCTGCGCCTCGATCCCTTCCGCCGCGAGGTCTACCGCGACGGCCACTACGTCGCGCTCACCCGGAAGCAGTTCGCCGTGCTCGAAGTCCTCGTCGCGGCCGAAGGCGGTGTCGTCAGCGCCGAGGAGCTGCTGGAGCGCGCGTGGGACGAGAACGCCGACCCGTTCACCAACGCCGTACGCATCACGGTCTCGGCATTGCGCAAGCGCCTCGGCAAACCCTGGCTGATCGCCACCGTCCCCGGCGTCGGCTACCGCATCGACACGGCGCCCGGCACCGGACGTGAGGGAGGAGACCGTGGATAGGGCACCTGGGTTGAGCGTTCGCCTCAAGCTCACCCTCAGCTACGCCGGATTCCTCGTGCTCGCAGGTGCCTTGCTGCTCGCCCTGTGGGTGGTCCTCCAGCGATACGAGAAATCGTCAAGAGTTGTGGGTCGGGTTTGTTGATCACGCGGCGACCTTGTTCGGGTTTTCGATGAGCACTCCCTTCTTGAAGGTGGCGCCGGCGCGGACGAGCGCGGCGAGGTGCGGCCCGTTTATGGCACGCCAGCGGTCCTGTGCGGCGATGATGAGCTTGTAGGTCATCGCGAGTCCCGCGGCACGCGAGCCCGGTCCTTTGGTGACCTTGGTGCGGAGTCGCACGGTCGCGAACGTCGACTCGATCGGGTTCGAGGTCTTCAAGTGGATCCAGTGCTCGGCGGGGAAGTCGTAGAACGCGAGGAGCTCGTCGAGGTCGTCGGTGATCTTCGCGACCGCCTTGGGGAACTTCGTGCCGAACTCGTTCGCGAACACGTTCGCGGCGGCGAGGGCGTGGTCGCGGTCTTGGGCGTCGCGGATCTCGGCGAGCACCTTCTTCGCGGTCGGTTGCGCCGACTTCGGCAACGCGTCCAAGACGTTGGCGGCCTTGTGGAACCAGTCGCGTTGATGACGGGTCTCGGGCCAGACATCACGCACCGCGCCCCAGAACCCGAGTGCCCCGTCGCCGATCGCCAGGACCGGAGCGACCATCCCGCGCCGCTTGAGATCGCGCAGCAGATCCGCCCACGACTCCTTGGACTCCCGGTAGCCGTCGCGGATCGCGACCAGCTCCTTGGTGCCATCGAGGCGCACCCCCACCATGACCAGGACGCACAGTCGGTCCTCGGCGAGCCGGACGTTGAAATGCACGCCGTCGACCCACACGTACACGAAGTCCTTGTCCCGAAGCGACCGATCCGAGAAGTGGCGATGCTCGTCTTGCCACTGGGCCGTGAGGCGGGTGATCACCGACGCCGAGAGCCCCGCCGAGTTCCCGAAGAACCCTTCCAGCGCGGGCACGAAGTCACCGCTGGACATGCCCGCCAGATACATCAACGGCAACACCTCGGTCACCTTCGGGGACTTACGGCACCACGGCGGCACGATCGAGCTCTTGAACTGGAACCGCTCTCCGGTCACAGGATCGGTCCGCCCGTCATCGACCCGCGGGGCTCGAATATCGATACGGCCCACGCCGGTCGTGATCGTCCGCGGCCGCGCGTGCCCGTTGCGGACCACCAACCGATTGCCGTGCTCGTCGACCTGGTCGGCGAATGCGTCGACGTACGCGTCCACCTCGGCCTCGAGCGCTGCGGCGAGCATCCGCCGAGCGCCTTCGCGGCAGATCTCATCCAAACCCGCGGCCAGCTCCGTGCGCGCGGTCTCCTCAGCAACTACCTTCAACATCGGCGTTCCTTCCTCGCCGGCATTGGCGTGCCGGCTCTCCTTGTTGGTCAAGCAGGAAGGTACGCCGCGCCCTGGAACAGACCGGCGATCCACAACTTCTGGTTATAACTCCAGCGATACTTCCCCCACGCTGTGATCATCAGAGACACGAGATCTGGCATCGGCGGGGCGTTCGCTCCAGGCCGCTCCGGCGCCCAGCGAGCCTTTGGCGAAGCGGCAGTCGCAGTGCTGGCGTTCCTGCTGGTGTTCGGTCTGGTCGGAGGATGGATCCTCGCCGGCCGCATGCTGGCCCCGCTGACTCGCATCACGGACGCCACACGCATGGCCGCGAACGGGTCACTGTCCCACCGAATTCGGCTAGAGGGACGCAAAGATGAATTCCGCGAGCTTGCCGACAGCTTCGACACGATGCTGGCACGACTCGAAGCACAGGTCGCCGAACAGGAGAGATTCGCAGCCAACGCCTCCCACGAACTGCGCACCCCACTGGCGATCACGCAGACACTTCTCGACGTGGCCCGCAAAGATCCGATCCGCGACAACGGCGAACTCGTCGACCGCCTCCACGTTGTCAACACCCGAGCGATCGACCTCACCGAAGCATTGCTCCTGCTCAGCCGCGCCGACCAGCGATCCTTCGCCCGAGAACAGGTCGACCTGTCGCTCATCGCCGAAGAAGCCACCGAAACGCTCCTACCCCTCGCAGAAGAACGCGGCCTCACCATCGAGACCTCCGGCGACATGGCCCCCACCATCGGCTCACATGCGCTCCTGCTGCAGATGACGACGAACCTCGTGCACAACGCGATCGTCCACAACCTGCCCGAACACGGCACCGTGTGGGTCACCACCAGCGTTCACCCCGAGAGCGTGACGCTCACCGTCGAGAACACCGGCGAGAAGCTCACGCCACAGTTGATCTCGACGCTTGCCGAACCGTTTGAGCGCGGCTCCAAGCGCATACGCACCGACCACGCAGGTGTCGGCCTCGGCCTGGCCATCGTCAAGAGCATCACGCACGCACACGACGGGACCCTCACCCTCACCCCCCGGTCCGCTGGCGGGCTCTGCGCCAGGGTGCAACTCCCCGGGAAATCGTCAAAAGTCGTGGATCGGGTCGGTTGATCACGCGGCGACATCGTTCGGTTCTCGGCCAGCACCCCTTCTCGAGCGTGGCGCCGGCGCAGGGACGAACACCCGGCCATGGCGACCCCGGAGGCGTCTCATTTACGTTTGCCCCCAGGAAACGTCACGCGGGCGCCTGAGGAGCGGCATGGCCAAGCTGATCTATGTGGCGAATGTGTCCCTTGACGGCTACATCGAGGACGCGCACGGCAGCGTCGAATGGACCGAACCCATGGACGAGGTCTTCACCTTCATCACTGACCTTGTGCACCCCGTCGGTACCTACCTCTATGGACGGCGCATGTACGAGACGATGGCCGTTTGGGAGGCCGACCCCACCCTGGCCGCCCAGTCGGAGCTCATGGCCGACTTCGCGAACGTCTGGCAAGCGGCCGACAAGATCGTCTACTCCACGACGCTGCCCGTAGTCTCGACCGCCAACACGCGGCTCGAGCGCCGCTTCGACCCCGACTCGGTCCGTGAGATGAAGGCGTCCGCCGCCAGCGACCTGACCGTCGGCGGGCCGACCCTCGCGGCGCACGCGTTCAACGCCGGGCTGGTCGATGAGTTCCAGCTCTTCATTTATCCCGTGCTCGTCGGTGGAGGAAAGCCCGCATTCCCCAGCGAAGCCCGCGCCCGGTTGGAGCTGCTGGACGAGCATCGGTTTGTCGACGGTGTCGTGAACCTCCGATACCGCACCCAAAGCTGACCCTCCGATCGGGAGCGCACCGGTCGCCTTCGCTTCGACGATCCAAACTGGGCCGCGTCTAGGCGACGAACAACGGATCTGGATCAGCTCGGGTCGAAGAAGGGCGCCCACACCAGCTCCCAGCGGTTTCCTTCCGGATCAGCGATGTAGCCGGAGCGCCCGCCCCACCCTCGATCGGTCGGCGGCGCGACCACCTCTGCACCGGCGATGCGAGCGACCTCGACCGCCTGGTCTACGTCCCCGCTGCTCGCGAAGTTGATCGCGAGGGTCACGCCGTTCCACGTGCCGAGGTCTCGCTCTGGGCTGGCGGGGGCCGCTTCTTGACCCAGGAGCTCGATCGGGTACAGCGCGAGCCGAGTGGTGCCGGCAGTGAAGGATGTGTACTCGTCGTTGCTCCCATCGTTCTCGGACCATCCCCATGCGCGGTAGAAGGCGCGGAGCGAGGGGACCGAACGGGCACCGAGCGTGACGGAGTTGATCCGCTGAGGCATCACCACGCTGAGCACTCTGCTGCATCAGCGCGGCGCAGGGGAAGGGGTCAGCAGTTCAAATCTGCTATCGCGCACCGGAAAATCGCCACCGGCGATGTCGAGAATCCGAACTCTGCTCCGTCCCAGGGGTGAACGCGGCGAGCACGCCGCCAACACACACGGAGGACAGCATGGCCAAGTACCTGTTGCTCAAGCACTACCGAGGCGCCCCGGCGCCCGTGAACGATGTCCCGATGGACCAGTGGGCGCCCGACGAGGTCGAGGCGCACGTGCAGTTCATGAGCGACTTCGCAACCCGGCTCGAGGAGAGCGGCGAATTCGTCGACGCGCAGGCGCTGTCCCCCGACGGCGTCTGGGTCCGCTCCGACGGCGAGGGGCGACCGGCGGTGACCGACGGTCCGTTCGTCGAGACGAAGGACCTCATTGCTGGTTGGATGGTGATCGACGTCGACGGCTACGAGCGAGCGATCGAGCTCGCCGGCGAGCTGTCCGCAGCGCCCGGGGCCGGCGGCGAGCCGATCCACGAATGGCTGGAGGTCCGACCCTTCCTCACCGCACCGCCCACCGTCACCGAGTGACCGTGGACGACATCGAGCTGCGCGAGCTCGTCCCAGCGGTCCTGAGCGTCCTCGTCCGTCGCGGTGCAGACTTCGCGACGGCCGAGGACGCGGTGCAGGAGGCGCTCGTCCGGGCGCTCACGGCTTGGGAAGACGAGTTGCCCTCCGATCCCAAGGGTTGGCTGATCACGGTCGCCTGGAGAGCATTCGTCGACCTGGCACGGTCGGACGCGGCGCGTCGCGATCGAGAGGTCCGATTCGACACCGAGCCGCCGACGGGTGAGGTACCGAGCGCCGACGACACCCTGCACCTCTACTTCCTGTGCGCGAACCCCGAGCTGAGCCCGCCCTCGGCGGTTGCTCTGACCCTGCGAGCCGTAGGCGGGCTCACCACGCGCCAGATCGCACAGGCCTACCTCGTGCCCGAGAGCACCATGGCGCAGCGCATCAGCCGCGCCAAGCGCACGGTCGGTCGTGCGGGCGTCGATCGTCCCGGCGACATGCGCACGGTGATGAGGGTGCTGTACCTCGTCTTCAACGAGGGCTACTCGGGCGACGTCGACCTGGCAGCCGAGGCGATCCGACTGACCCGGCAGCTGGCGGCGACGGTGGACGACCCCGAGGTCGACGGGTTGCTCGCACTGATGTTGCTGCACCACGCGCGCCGCCGCAGCCGCACTCGACCCGACGGAAGGATCGTGCCGCTCACCGAGCAGGACCGGGGCGAGTGGGACGCCGAGCTCATCGCCGAGGGAATCGGCGTCCTGCAAGCCGCCCTCGGGCGCGACCAACTCGGCGAATACCAGGCGCAGGCGGCGATCGCCTCGCTCCACGCCGACGCGCCGAGGGTCGAGGACACCGACTGGGTCCAGATCGTGGAGTGGTACGACGAGCTGCTCCGGTTCGCCGACACTCCGATCGTCCGGCTCAACCGTGCCGTCGCCGTCGGCGAAGCGGACGGCGCTCCCGCGGGACTGGCAGCACTGGCCGAGGTCGACGAGCACATCCCGCGGCGCGATGCGGTCGCCGCGTATCTCCACGAGAAGAACGGCGACCTCGAACTCGCCGCGCGCCTCTATGCGGAGGCAGCCCGGAACGCGCCGAATCTCGCCGAGCGTGACCACCAGACGCGCCAAGCGGCGCGACTCAACCAGATGCTGCGCCAGCACGGATGACCGCGGCCCGTCGCAGATGACGACGGCCAGGTGCTCGGCGCTGGGTTGCGCGAAGAGTGCTGGAAGCGACACAGTGAGTGCGAGCGGTTCGGAGAAGCCGTACCGACGACTCGTAGTGGCATGGAAAACCAGCGGGCGGTCCTCGCGGAAGGAAACACGCCCAATGAGACTCCATCTCGGTCACGCTGTATTCGTGGCGTTCCTGGTGCTGGCACTCCTCGCCTACATGGTCATCGCGGCGATGAGCGTCCTCGAGACCTAGACGACGTGAGCGCAACACCGCGAACTGCACGCGTGTGCTTTCAAGACAGGTCGACGACCCGGCGCGCTCGAAAAGGGGGGCGCGCTCACCGTTTTGTGTGGGTCTTCACATAGGTGTCCGGCGGGCGCGTCCCTCCACCCACGATACGCCGGGCCACAAGGGCTGCTCCCGCCCACCGCCGGGTCGCGTCACGGGCCGCTCACTGGCGTGCGCCGCGGCGAGACCGACGGCGTCGCCTACCTCGAGCGAGCTCGACCGAACGCAACCGCGCTCTCACGCGGTGTGGGGTCGGTGCTGGGTCAGCGGCGCCGGTGCTTCGGGCGGCGGCGTCCCCGCGACGGCTTCTCCGCCCCGCTCGTGGTCGCCTCGCCGTTCGGCGTGATGGCCCGGCGCAGAGCGTCGCGCATGGCCTCGAACTCCTGCGTCTCGCGCATCACGTCTCGGGGCGCTGCCATGGTCGGCCCAGCCTAGATCCACCGGGGCCCTGTGGACAACCTCGATGTGGCGGTGGACAACTGGGGACGAAAAGCGAAGCCCCGAGAAAGCTTCCTCCGGCTCTCCTTGCGGAGCTCCTTCGGTCACCCTCTCGGGACTTCACTGGGAACGTACACCCACCGTCAAGAGCCCCGACCCCCCGGTCGCCGCGCCGCTCTCACCAGGCTTTCACGCCGAGACCGGTTTCCTGGCCGGGAATGACGACGCGGGGCGGGATGGTCCTCTGGTGCTGCGTCGCCCTCGTGCTCGTGCGGGTCGCCGTGGTCGGCATCGCACTCGGCCAGAGCGCGACCGTCGGCGGCCGTCGCACGGTGTTGTCGGGCGACGTCCGCCGCTTCCATCGCATCGCCAGCCGCCGGGGGACGCCGTACGTCGACTTCGCGGTCGAGTACCCGCCGATCACCCTGGCGGCGATCGACGCGCTCGACGGCCGCACCGTCCGGGACGCAACGGTGCACGTGATGTGGAGCCAGGTCGTGCTCGACGCCGTGGTCGCGCTGCTGCTCGCCTGGGGCTGGGGTCGACGCGCCGCGTTGGTGTACCTGCTGCTGGGCCTCGCCTTCCTCTGGTACCCGTTCCTGTACCTGCGCCTCGACCTCCTCTCGGTCGTGCTCGCGCTGGGGGACTCGCGCTCGCGCGGCGACGCGCCGTGATCGCGGGCGGCGCGCTGGTCGGGATCGCCTGCTTCGCCAAGATCTGGCCGCTGGCGCTGGCCCCGGTCTTCGCGGCGCGCCGGAGCTGGCGCGCCTTCGGCGCGTTCGTCGCGGTCGGGTTGGCCGGGATGGCCGCATGGATCGCCTGGGCCGGCACCAACGGGCCGGTCCAGGTGCTCACGTTCCGCGGCGCCCCCGGGTGGCAGATCGAGAGCACCGTCGGAGCGGTGGTGCACGTCTTCGCGCCTGCTGACGCGCGGATGGAGCAGGGTGCGGCTCGCATCGGGGTGGTACCCGACTGGGCGCGCCTCGGGCTCCCCGCGCTGGCGCTCCTGGGGGTCGCCGGCATCTGGTGGTTGGTGCATCGCCGCCCGTCCGCGCCGGTGCACGTGATCGACGGCGTAGCGCCGGTGGCGGCGGTGAGCGCTCTCCTCGTGGGCGCGACCCTCGTGTCCCCGCAATACGTCTCCTGGCTCCTGCCGTTCGCCGCGATCGCGGCGGCGGGCGGCGATCGCCTCATCGGCTGGATGACGGCGCTGGTCGCGGGTCTGAGCACGCTCGACCTCAACCTGGTGAAGGAGGTGAACCGAGGGCTCCCGCTCCCGATGGCGGTCGTCGTGCTGCGCAACGCGCTGCTGCTCGCCCTCCTCGCGGTGGCGGTCGTGCGGCTCGCGCGCCACGCCCGCGAGCCGGCGGTGGCCCCGGCGCGAGTGGCGACGCCGGTCCGCGAACCGGCGCTCGTGCCGGTGCACCTGTCATAGCGCTTCCGGTCATCCCTCGGGTCGGTCGCGGCAAAACGGTGGTTCTCCGGCGACCCAGGTACGATCAGCCGACAGGCTCTGACCCCATGGCGGACCCCTTGCTCGAAGCGATCGACGGCCCCGAGGCGCTGCGCACGTTCGACGACGAGGAGCTGCGCGCGCTCGCGCAGGAGATCCGCAACGTGATGATCGACGCGGTGTCGGTGCACGGCGGGCACCTCGGGTCGAATCTGGGTGCGGTCGAGCTGACCCTCGCCCTGCACCGGGTCTTCCAGTCGCCGCGTGACGCCATCGTGTGGGACACCGGCCACCAGACCTACGTGCACAAGCTGGTCACCGGTCGTCTCGACGGCTTCGCCCGGCTCCGGCAGGGCGGCGGGATGTCGGGGTACCCGTCACGCACCGAGTCGGAGCACGACATCGTCGAGAACAGCCATGCGTCCACCGCGGTGAGCTACGCGTACGGGCTCGCGATCGCGCGCGACACCACTGGTGCCGAGGGCGAGGTCGTCGCCGTGATCGGCGACGGCGCGCTCACCGGCGGGCTCGCGTACGAGGCGTTGAACAACTTCGGGCACAGCGGCCGCCACGCGGTGATCGTGCTCAACGACAACGGGCGGTGCTACGCACCCACCGTCTCGCGTCTCACCTCGGTCCAGGGTGCCGATCCGTCGCCGTTCTTCCGGGCGCTCGGGCTCGACTACATCGGGCCGATCGACGGGCACGACATCGCCGCGCTCGAGCCGGTGCTGCGCGACGCGTCGGCGCGCCGCGGGCCGGTCGTCGTGCACGTGCTCACCCGCAAGGGGGAGGGGTATCTCCCCGCGGAGACCGACGAGGAGAAGCGCCTCCACGACGTCGGCGCGTTCGACCCCGAGACCGGTGTGCCGGTCGGCGCCAACGGGTCCTCGTACACCGGGGCGTTCAGCACCGCGTTGATCGCGCTCGCGGAATCCCGGCCCGAGATCGTCGCGCTCACGGCCGGCATGCCCGGGTCCACGGGTCTCCTGCCGTTCGCGGCTCGCTTCCCCGACCGCTGTTTCGACGTCGGGATCGCAGAGCAGCACGCGGTCACCGCGGCTGCAGGGATGGCGATGCGCGGCCTCCGCCCGGTGGTGGCCGTCTACTCCACCTTCCTGAGCCGGGCGTGGGACCAGATGGTCTACGACGTGGGCCTGCACTCGCTGCCGGTCGTGTTCTGCGTCGACCGGGCCGGCATCACCGGCGACGACGGGCCCAGCCATCACGGCCTCTACGACCTCGCGCTGCTCACCAAGGTTCCCGGGCTCACGCTGTTCGCGCCGTCCTCCTACGAAGAGGTGGCGGTCATGCTCGAGGAGGCGATGCGCATCACCTCGGGCCCGGTCGCGTTGCGGTGGCCGAAGACGGCGGCACGTCACGCCACCGACGAGGCGGTCGGCCACGGCCGGAACGCGCGTCGTGTCCGCACCGGCAGCGAGGTCTGCATCCTCGCCGTCGGCAAGATGGTCGAGGCCGCCGAGGAAGCGGCCGACCTGCTCGAAGCGCGCGACGTGCGCCCGACCGTGTGGGACGTCCGGACCACCCCGCCCGACCCGAAGATGCTGGCCGACGCGCGCACGCACGGCCTGGTGGTCACCGCCGAAGACGGCATCGCCGAGGGCGGCGTCGGCGCGCTGCTCGCGGCCGCGCTCGGTACCCTGGAGGCGGAGACCCCGCCGCCGACCACGATCGCGCTGGGCACGCCCGCCGCGTACCTGCCGCACGGGAAGCCGGCCGCGCTCCTCGCCAACCTCGGGCTCGACGGTCCCGGGATCGCCGCGACCGTGGCCAAGCTGCTCGACGCGCGCTAGCGCCGTCCGCGCCCGAAGTCGGGCATGCAGTCGAACGCGGGCGCCCAGTAGTAGTCGAGCTCGAACGTCTGCCCGAGCGCGAACAACCCGGTGGTGCACAGATCGGTCCGCACGAACACCTGCACGCCGTAGTCGGTGAACGCGGTCCCGTCATCGTCATGGTCGCGGAAGATGGGCGAGGTCTCCATCAGCTCGTCGATCTTCGGGTCCTGTCCGGCGCGGGCGCGGTACCTCGTGACCGTGGCGCGGCCCTCGAGCAGGCCGCCGGGCGCGGTCGCGTCCGCGAGCGCGAGGACCGCGCGTTCGAGCTCGTCGAACGTCGCGTACCGGATCCCGACGTGGTCGAGCGATTCGGGGCTGGAGACGCGCAGGTCGCGGAAGGCGGTGGCGCGCGGATCCTCGTCGGCTTCACCGACGTGCAGTCCCTCGGTGATTGCTTCCTCGAGCGCCAGCTTCACCGCCCCCGCCTGCGAGAGGTACATCACGTTGTCGATGTAGTTCCACCCGGCCGGGTCGAAGACGATGCTGCAGAACCCTGGCGGACCGTTGTCCTCCAGCCGCGCGCCGAGGCACTCGAACAGCGTCCGGGACCGCTCGCCGTCGCCCGGGCGGTAGTGCAGCGCCACGTGGCCGAGGGTCGCCGACGTGGTGGTGGGCGTGGTCGTCGTCATGTGACCGAGTCTCGTCGGGCGCGCACGCGGGCGCAAGGGGACCTCTGCGGTGATGCCGGGGAGGGGTGTCGTGGTGCCCGCCGGGACGTCGCCAGGGTTCACGCCCATCCGCCGCACTCGTCCAGGGAAAGTTCGCGGTCGGGAGACTGCCGGGTAACCCGATCGCGGTCCTACGCTGGTGTCGTGTTCATCGACGGTTTCGTGCACCAGCTTCCCGACATCGACCCGCAGGAGACGGGGGAGTGGCTCGACTCCCTCGACTCCGTCATCGAGATCGGCGGACGCTCGCGGGCGCGCTATCTCCTGGCGCGGCTCATGGAGCGGGCGCGCGAGCAGGGCGTCGGCGTCCCCGCGATGGTCACGTCCGACTACATCAACACGATCCCGCCCGAGCAGGAGCCCTGGTTCCCCGGCGACGAGCTTCTCGAGCGACGCATCCGCGCCTACATCCGGTGGAACGCGATGGCGATGGTCGATCGGTCGAACCACCGGTTCGACGGTCTGGGCGGTCACCTCTCCACGTTCGCGTCGGCGGCCGCGCTCTACGACGTCGGCTTCAACCACTTCTTCCGGGGCAAGGGTGACGGCGGTGCCGGCGACCAGGTGTTCTTCCAGGGTCACGCGGCGCCGGGCGTCTACGCCCGCGCCTACCTCGAGGGCCGGCTCACCGAGGAGAACCTCGACCGCTTCCGCCGTGAGGTCGACGGCGGGGGCCTGCCCTCGTACCCGCACCCTCGGCGCATGCCGAACTTCTGGGAGTTCCCGACCGTGTCCATGGGGCTGGGCCCGCTCAACGCGGTCGCTCAGGCCCGGTTCAACCGCTACCTCATGGCGCGCGAGATGGCCGACACCAGCAAGTCGAAGGTGTGGGCCTTCGTCGGCGACGGTGAGATGGACGAGCCCGAGGCGATGGCCGGCCTGTCGATCGCGGCCCGCGAGCAGCTCGACAACCTGATCTTCGTCGTCAACTGCAACCTGCAGCGCCTCGACGGTCCGGTGCGCGGCAACGGGAAGATCATCCAGGAGCTCGAAGCCATCTTCCGGGGCGCGGGCTGGAACGTGATCAAGGTGATCTGGGGCCGCGGCTGGGACGACCTGCTCGCCCGCGACATCGACGGCGTCCTCGTCAACCAGATGAACAGCACCGTCGACGGGCAGTTCCAGAAGTACGCGGTCGAGTCGGGTGCCTACATCCGCGAGCACTTCTTCGGCCCCGACCCGCGCCTGCAGCGCATGGTCGAGCACCTCAGCGACGACGATCTCCGCATGCTGCCGCGCGGCGGCCACGACTACCGCAAGCTGTATGCCGCCTACAAGATGGCGGTGGAGCACGAGGGCAGCCCGACCGTCATCCTGGCCAAGACGATCAAGGGTTGGACGCTCGGCGCCGGCATCGAGTCTCGCAACGCGACCCACCAGATCAAGAAGCTCACGGCCAACGAGCTCCTCGACTTCCGTGACCGCCTGCAGCTGCCGATCCCCGACTCCGAGGTGACCGACGGCGACCCGCCGTTCTGGCACCCGGGCACCGATTCGCCCGAGTTCGAGTATATGATGGCGCGCCGCCGCACCCTCGGTGCATCGGTTCCCGAGCGTGTGGTGCGCAAGAAGATGTTCTCGGTCCCGGTGCGCGACCCGGAGAGCGCGAGCGCGGGGCCGTACGCCGATGTGCTCGCAGGCACCGGGGAAAAGGTGCAGGCGAGCACCACGACCGCCTTCGCCCGGCTGCTGCGCAACCTGCTGCGCGATCCCGACGTCGGCGCCCGCATCGTGCCGATCATCCCCGACGAGGCGCGCACGTTCGGTCTCGACGCGCTCTTCCGCGAGTACAAGATCTACGCGCCGTTCGGCCAGCGCTACGAGCCAGTCGACGCCGAGTTGCTCCTCTCGTACCGCGAGGCCGCCAACGGCCGCATCCTCGAGGAAGGGATCACCGAGGCCGGCTCGATGGCGACGCTCACCGCCGCCGGCACGTCGTACGCGACGTGGGGCCAGCCGATGATCCCGTTCTTCATCTTCTATTCGATGTTCGGGTTCCAGCGCGTCGGGGACCTCATCTGGTCGTTCGGCGACCAGCGAGGCCGGGGATTCCTCCTCGGCGCCACCGCCGGCCGCACCACGCTTGCCGGCGAGGGGCTCCAGCACTGCGATGGTCAGAGCCAGCTGCTGGCGTCGGCCTATCCGAACTGCGCCGCGTACGACCCGGCATTCGCCTACGAGATGGGCGTGATCATCCGCGACGGTATCGAGCGCATGTACGGGCCCGAGCCGGAGGACTGCTTCTACTACCTCACGCTCTACAACGAGAACTACTCGATGCCGGCGATGCCCGAGGGCGTCGAGGAAGGCATCGTGCGCGGCCTCTACCGCTTCCGCACCGCGCCGGAGACCAACGGGAACGGCACGCGGGCGCAGATCCTGGCCAGCGGCACCGCGATGCTGGCGGCGCTGGACGCGCAGCAGATCCTCGCCGACGACTACGGCGTCGCCGCCGACGTGTGGAGCGCGACCAGCTACAAGATGCTGCGCGAGGAGGCGTTGAGCACCGAGCGTTGGAACCGGTTGCACCCCACCGAGCCGGCGCGCACGCCGTACGTCACCGAGCTGCTCAACGACAGCGAGGGGCCGATCGTTGCGGTGACCGACTTCATGAAGGCCGTGCCCGACCAGGTCGCGCGCTTCGCGCCTCGCCCGTTCGCGTCACTCGGCACCGACGGCTACGGCTACTCCGACACGCGGGTCGCGCTGCGCCGGCACTTCGAGGTCGACGCGGCGAACGTCGTCATCGCCGTGCTCCACGGCCTGGCCCAGACCGAGGCGGTGAAGAGCGAGGTGGTGGAGGAAGCCATCGCCCGTTTCGACGTCGACCCCGACAAGGTCGATCCTCGCCTCACCTGACGCTCGTTCCTCCACGACGAAGTGACGCTTCGCCACCGGCACGGAGACGAAACTGGCACATGGTCGCCGGATGTGCTGACGCGGCGTCAGATCGTCAGATGGCCCGGCGCTCGTCTTCCTTCAACGGGTCGTCGTCGAGGGGGTCGTCGTCCCACTCGTCGTCGTCGAAGTCGTCCTCGTCTTCGGCGTCCGCGTCGAGGTCGACGTCGGCGAGGGTGCCGGAGCCTTCACGGAACAGGCCGTCGTCGAAGCCCTGCTTCAGTTCCCGCGCTTCGCGGAACCGGCGAGCTCGTCCTTTTCTCGGCACGTGGTCACCTGCCTTGCAAGAGCAGCGAAATCGTCACTTGACCGGTGGCTGGAGCCCCGGTGTGTCCCTTCATTCTGCCGCAGCCGGAGCCGCGGCGCGTGCAGTTCGCAGGGGTACAACAGCTTACCGGAACGGCCGATTCCCGTAACGGTCGAGATGTACCACTTCGGCCACCGGCTTCCGGGTCGTCGGGCCGTATTTCCCCTTCGGCCACCCCATCGGGACCACCGCCACCGGTGTCACCCCGGCCGGGAGGCCGAGGGTGCGGCGGGCCAGGGTGGTCGACCAGAGCGGCAGCGTGGTGAGGGTGGCGCCCAGGCCGACGGCCCGGGCGGCCAGGAGGAGGTTCTGCACCGCCGGGTACGCCGAGCCGTACCAGCTCGTCGCCAGCACCGGCGGGCCGAACACCGGGGAGCGGCCGTGGAGGCAGGCCACCACCACGACCGGGATCTCCTCGAAGTGGTCGGCCTGCCACTGCACCGCGTCGATGATCTTCAGCGTGGGCTCGTGGCCCTTGGCCCGGCGCTTCCTCAGCCGGCGGTAGATCGACCACGCCTGCCGGTTCAGCCGGGCGAGCTGGTGCTTGACGTCGGGGTCGCGCACCACCACGAATTCCCAGCTCTGGAGGTTGCTGCCGGTCGGCGCCTTGGTGGCGAGCTCGAGCACCCGCAGGATGGTGGCGTCGTCGACCGGGTCGGGGCGCAGGCGGCGGACGGCGCGTTGTGTCTCCATTGCCTCGACCAGGGGCATGCCCAGGCCGTCCTCACGCTCGTCGCTCACTGTCGCCCCCTCTTCCGCTTGCGGGAGGCTACCGGAGGACCGGTTCGCTATCCTCGCCCCGTCGGGCGATTGGCTCAGTTGGTTAGAGCGCTGCCTTCACACGGCAGAGGTCATGGGTTCGAGTCCCGTATCGCCCACCACGAATGTGCAGGTCAGAGGCATTGCTTGTCAAGTGATGGAGTCGACAATGGGCCTTCTGGTCCGCACCTGGTCCGCACGAGGATCAGCGCAGCGGTCGGATTTCGGCGTCGCGAGGTGTCTCTGACGCGGCTCGAGCCATGGCGTCGAGGGCGTCCGTGACTCGCTCCTCGGTCCCCGGGAGCAGGTGCCCGTAGCGGTCAAGCACCACGGAAACGGAGGTGTGTCCGGCCCGGGTGGCGATCTCCTTCGGAGTCGCACCCGCCGCGATCCACAATGCAACGGCGGTGTGACGCAGATCGTGGAGTCGCAGCGGTGCGAGCCCCGCCCGCTCGACCGCTGGCGCCCAAACGCGGCGACGGAAAAGGGACGCCCGCGCCGAGCCGCCCTCCGGAGCTGGGTAGAGGAGCTCGCCGGGCTCGAGGCCGGCGACGTGCTCGGCCAGCTCGTCGATGACGGTGCGGGGGAGAGGTACTGAGCGCTGGCCAGCCCGCGTTTTCGGTGGACCGAAGTAGTGATGCCCGCGTACCTCGACGAGGGTCTCGGCGACGTCGACACGAGCCCGGAGCAAGTCGACTCGGCTGCGCCGCAACGCGAACAGCTCGCCGCCTCGGAGGCCCCCGTAGCTAGCGACGAGCACCAGCGTCCGGTATCGGACATCGATCCAGCCCGCCAACGTGGCGATCTCTTCCGGTACGAGGAAACGCATCTCCTCGCGCTCAATGCGCGGGAGGGACTGGCGCTCGCATGGTGATGCGGCGATGAGTGCGGCATCGACCGCGGCACGCATGACCTTGGCGAGCACCTGATGGCACTTGTGCACGGTGGCCGGCGCCAGCCCCGAAGCCGCCAGCGCAGCGATCCATTCGCGCACTGTCAGATGGTCGATCGCCCCGAGTGGCATCGACCCGAACGTCGGCTCGACGTGATTCCGGTAATACGACTCGTCCCGAGCACGCGTCGACGGCCGTAGGTCGACAGTCGCCGAGAACACTCGTTCCGCCCACGTCGCGAACAAGGTCCGTCTGCCGGCCGGGTCGATCCATTGGCCGCGCACTACGTCGGCGCGCATGGTCGCGAGCCAACGTTCCGCGTCGACCTTGCGCGCGAAGTGCTGCGAGCGTTCGCGGCCGGACGGGTCCCGGTAGCGCGCCTGCCACGGCTTCGACGGGCGATCGGTGCGTTTCCGGATGCTCGCCATCGTGAAGCCTCCTGCGTTGCTGTGAAGAGCCACGACCGGTTCTGCCGATCCGACCAACGTGCCATCGTGCCTACGAAGCGTCGCGGTGGGCTTCGAGCCACTGCTCGACGTCGCCGACCCGGTAGCGCACGTGACGTCCGACGCGATAGCCGAGTGGTCCTTCGCGACGGTAGCGCCACCGGTAGATCGTCTGGAGCGGTACCCCGAGAAAGGCCGCGACTTCGTGCGGGCTGAGTAGCCGCTGCCCGATCTCGGGCGCGTTCTGCTCCTTGTCGGTCGGTCGTCCTGCTCGTCGATTCATGGTGACTCCTGCGTGCGCGGTTGTCGTGCACTGACTCCAAGGGTCGGACTACCCCCGCAAAGCGATGCGAAGCGGCGGGCAACGACGCGGGATACGGCGTGGTCCACCCGGGGGCGCTCAGGTCCTTGGAAGGGGCGAGGACCCGCGCGCCCGCTGGCCAACGCGCAGGGCATCGCCCACGCGCATCCACACGCACGACGCGCCAACGACCGCCGCGACGACAGCACGAACCGGCCGTGACCCCTTCAGCCCGATCTCTCATCAGACCCACCACCGATCGAAGGACAGACAGTTGCATCGTCGATGCGGGAGTTATCGCGACAGCCGTGCCGGGAGTGATCGCCGGTGTTGAGCATCGGGGTGATGAAGACGGCGGGGTGGGAGTACTACGCCCGTGAGGTCGCCGATGGTTTGGAGGACTATTACGCGGGCGCGGGGGAAGCGCCGGGGGTGTGGACCGGTGTCGGCGCGACCGCGTCCGGTGTCACCGGCGCGGTGTCTCGTGAGTCGTTGGTTCTCGCGTTCGGTGAAGCGCGCCTGCCCGGGACCGGCGAGCAGCTGGGTCGTCCGTGGCGTGCGGACGGGGTGATCGGCTTCGACGCTACGTTCTCGGCCCCGAAGTCGGTGTCGCTGCTGTTCGCGCTCGGTGATCGGGAGGTGCGCGCCGAGGTCCGGGCGGCGCATATGACCGCGGTCGAGGACGCGGGGTTGGCGTATCTCGAGGACCATGCCGCGTTCACGCGTCGTGGTCGCAACGGGGTGATGATCAGCGACACCGGGGGGCTGGTGATCGCCCGCTTCGAGCATCGCACCAGCCGTGCCCTGGACCCGCAGCTGCACTCGCACTGTCTGATCCTCAACAAGGTTCGCGACGCCCAGGATGGCTCGTGGCGGGCGTTGCACGGGCGGGCGCTGTTCGAGGAGGCCAAGACGGCCGGGATGCTCTACCAGGCCGGGTTGCGAGCCGAGCTCACCCGCCGCCTCGGCGTGGTCTGGGGTCCGGTGAGTGAGCATGGCCAGGCCGAACTGGCCGGCATCCCCCAACCGTTGCTGGCACGCTTCAGCACCCGCACCGTCGAGGTCGAAGCCGCGGCCGAGGCGAAGATCGCCGAGCTCGAACGGGCGCTCGGCCGGTCGTTGGAGGCCGATGAACGGAGACGGGTCTCTCGGGTCGCGGTGCTCGCCACCCGTCGGCCCAAGACGTATGAGCACGTGGCGGAGGAGGGTCTGTACGAGCGGTGGGCGCGCGAAGCCCGCGACGCCGGCTGGGAACCTGGCGCAGTTGTCCAGGCGGCCATCGGTCCGCACCGCCTTGGTGCGCCCGTCACCCCCGCACACGTGGTCAGCGACGTCGTGAGCGAGTTGTGCCTCGAGCGGGCGACGTTCACCCGCCGCGACGTCGTGCAAGCGGTCACCCGCTACGTCGATCCCGCCGTCGGCGGCGACGCGGCCCAGGTGCGTGCGCACGTCGAGGGGATCGCTGATGCCGTGTTGGCCGATGCGATGGTGGTCGATTTGCAGCCACCCGAATGTGTCGAGGTGCCCGTGTCGCTGCTGCGTCGTGACGGTGGCAGCGTCTGGAGCGCACCCGGGGCCGCCCGGTACACCACCCGCGACATGCTCACCATCGAGGGCCGGATCCTGCACGCCGCGCAGGTCGGCCGTGCCGGCGGCATCGGGCGCATCACCCCTGAGACCCTCGACCACGCGATCGCCGACGAGTGCACCTCGCTCGGTACTGACCAGCACGACGCGCTACGAGCCGTCACGAGCCAAGGTCGACGGATCGAGGTCGTGATCGGTCCCGCCGGCACCGGCAAAACCACCATGCTGCGCGTCGCGAACCGTGCTTGGGAGAACGCCGGCTACCAGGTGATCGGCCTAAGCCACACCGCGGCAGCCGCCGAACTGCTGCGTGCCGAAGCTGACATGCCCGGCGAGACCGTCGCCAAGTTCTTCGACTGGCACGACCACCAGCGGCCACCCGCCGCCTGGGCGCTCACCCCCCGCCACGTCCTCGTCGTCGACGAAGCCGGCATGCTCGCCACCCGAGACCTCGAGCGCCTCGTCGATCTCGTCGCCCGCCACGGCGCCAAACTCGTCCTGGTCGGCGACCACCAGCAACTCGGCGCCATCCGCGCCCCCGGCGGCATGTTCGCCGCCCTCGCCGACACCCTCGGCGCCATCGAGCTCCACGAAGCGCATCGCTTCACCCACCGGTGGGAAGCCCACGCCCTCGCCGAGCTGCGCCGCGGTGCCCATACCGGCCTCGAGGCGCTTGCCCGGCACGGCCGTATTCACGGCGGCCCTCAACCTCAAGCACACCATGACTGTCTCACCGGCTGGTGGGCCGCTCACCAGGCCGGCCGTGACGCAATCATGCTCGCCCACGATCACGCCACCACCCACAAGCTCGCCACCCACGCACGCGCGGCCCGCGTCGTCGCCGGCGAAGTCGAGGCGCGCGGCCTCCGCGTGCACACCGACGTCGGCACCCAGACGATCAGCGTCGGCGATCACATCGAAACCCGCCGCAACGACCGCCGCCTCGCCTACGGCCCCGACCAACGGGTCCACAACCACGACCGCTGGCACGTGGTCGCCATCGACGAACGCCGCGGGACCGTCGACGTCGAGCACCTCCGCCACCACGCTCGGATCACCCTGCCCGCCGACTACCTCGCGCACCACGTCCGCTTGGCCTACGCCACCACCATCGCCGCCGCCCAAGGCCTCACCGTCGACGAAACCCACGTCATCGTCACACCCAACATGTACCGAAGCGAGCTCTACACCGCCCTCAGCCGCGGCCGCGACACCAACCACGCATATGCGATCTGCGAACCCGACACCGCCCACGCCCACGGCCGCAGCGCAACACCACCGACACCCGCCGAAGTCCTCGCACGCGTGACCCAACGGGAACGACCCGACTGGGCCGCCCACAGCGTCCTCCGCCGGGCCATGACCCACGCCGAACCACCCGAGGTGACCCGAGCACGCATGCTCGAAGTGCTCCGCGTTCTCCAGCGCATACCCGAAGGCCCCGAACACGATGCCCTCGACACCTACCGCCACCAACTCGCAACCGTCGGCCGAACGATCGAACAGTCACCACACGTCAGGCAGCCAGCTCCCGTCCCGGCGCTCTCGCCACGCCCGCCAGAGCCGAGCATCGAACCCTGACGATCGCGCCTCCCAGGTCGAGCTGCTCCCTAACGACGAGAGCTCGTCCTTGAGACCAAGGCAGTTCTGGCGCATCACGTACCGGAGCACACCGCTTTGCAAAGGCTCTCGACAACCTCGGTCACGCGCCGTTCGTACTTGCCTCTTATTCCGGTCCTGATTCCGAAGCCGGCTGAATCCGTGGTCGTCGTGATCGTTCCGCGAGTCATCGCGCCGTCCGAGACCATCGTGACCGTGGTGCGCAGTGGCAGCGAGGATGGTGCAATGAACGCGCCTCCCAAGAGTCGCAGCTTCAGCTGAGAGCCGGACTTGATCTCGATCGTGCCCGCATCGTCCGTGACAACGGTGTGCGGTAAGGTGCTGATACCACGCGAGGATGGTATCGCGAACCTCGTCGCGCCCTAGTTCCACGGCAAAGCTGTCGCTGCGTGAGATCGCTGCCACGCACGCATAGTGGCCCGATCCGGCGTGCTTACGCGAACGCCGATCGGCTGATCTGGCGCGTAGAGGTTGAGTCCTAGCTGGGTCGTAGCAGCGGTCGATCACCAGAGATGGCTCCGACGACACAGTCGGTTGCCGTGAAAAACGCCGACCAGGTCCGGTGGGTGAACTTCCACTCGCCGTCGAACTTGGCGAGCTGGTCGTAGTAGATGCCGTACCGATCGAAGTTGAGCTCGGTACCCACCCCACCAAACATGTATTCGGCGGTGACCACCCCTCGGCCGAACTCATGGATCGTCGTCGTCGCCTTCGCCTTCCCGGCACCCACCAGTTCGACCACGGGGCTATGCGGCGTCTGGATGAGCACCTCCATGCTCGCAGTACCCGCGGCCAAGAACTCGATGAACTCACCCGCCGTTTCGAACCGCAATCCCGCCTGCGGCTCCTCCCACACGGCGTCGGGCACGAACACCGCCGCGGTCCGCTCATAGTCACCTCGGGTGATGGAATCCGAATACCGGTAGATCAGGTCCAAGATCGCCTGACTGTCCAGCCACTCCTGCACCTCCGAGCCTTGATCGCTCACGCCGAAGCCTCCCTGGTTGAACGTCGACCCCCACCGATGATCGACCTGCGTTTCCGAGTTCCTCCGACCACGCCGCATGCGTGCCCGACTCGAAGAGCCTGAGTCGAGACGCTTCGCAAGAAGCACGCCTCACGCCGTCAGGTGTCGGTGTCGGCTCCCCCTGCGAGCCTCCTTGTAGCCGCCCCACCTTCGTCGGCCGCCTCGCGACGCCCACACATCTTGCCCGATCCGGAGTGCTTACGCGAACGCCGATCGGCAGATCTGGCGCGTGTAGTGGTGCCGGATCGGGGTCAGCTAGACGGCTTGGGTGGCGAAGCGTCGGAATCGCCGCACGAAACGATCGGGATCCACTTGATGGAGCCAGTGGCCGTGCCCGGGCCAGCATTCGAGTTCACCGACGGTCATCGTGTGCCGGAACCACTGCTGATAGTCGGCGCTGACTTCCGAACCGTGCATCGCCAAGTACGGCTGGTGCACGGAACCGAGGATGGCCCAGAAGTCAGCGTCGTTCGTGGCCTTCTGCTCGCGGTCGTTGTCGAGCATCACCTGCCAGGTATCGAGCACTACACGTTGATCGCACGCCCGCGCCAGCGTCTCCAGTTCGGCATACACATCTGGCGGCACCAGCCTCATCCCGAGCGCGTCTTTCTCGTCCATGAGTGCGTCAGGAAACTCGGCGGGATCTCGAAGCCGCGGCGCGATTGCTATGACGACTGCTTCGAGCGGATCGTCCTTCAGGGGCTGATCCACGCACAACACCGGCCCGGTCATGCCAATGGCCGATGCGACAGTCGCGACGATGCCACCGAGCGAGTGTCCAACCACAATGGGTGGCGCAGTGCACGTCGCCTGGATGACGGCGTGTAGGTCGGTCACGAATCCTGCCGGGTCATAGTGCTCGAGACGCGTCGACTTGCCGTGGCCTCGGAGATCGACACGGATGCAACGGAACTCGTGAAGGAGACGATTCGTGATTGGTGTCCAAACCTCCTTGCATTCGCACAGTCCGTGCACCCAAACCACGTCACGGCCCGCGCCCGCTCGATCGAACGCAATCTCAACGCCGTCTGATAGGACCCGCCCGGACTCAGCCACCAATACAGAATGCCCGACTGGCGCGACCAGTGCGGCAGATATGCGCTACCGGAGAGCGCGCCCTTCACGAGCGGGGCAGGTCCACTACGCCCAACTGGATAGCAACCGAGAGTTCATCCTGGTAGAAGTCGACGAGCGTCACGCGTCCCTCGGAGTCAAAGCGGTAGATGATGCAGCAGGAGAACGAGACCTCTTTGCCCGTGGCGTCGACTCCGTACCAGGTGCCGACGTGCGTTGCCCGCTCGCTGAACTGCAGAACAACCGCGCCGTCGGTCGTCTCCATCGCGTGTTCGAGTTCAAGGCGTCGATGCGACCAGGCCTGGTCGTGCTCAAGTCCCTGTTGATGCTCTTCAGCCGTGCGCATGACTCGCCCACGAGGACGATCAATGGACGTGAATCCATCTCCGAGGAGTCGACCGCACGTCTCGTAGTCATCGCGAAAAATGGCCTCCTGGAAAGCGAGAGCCGTTTCGACGTTCTTCGATGCCATGGCCCGCACTCCTTGTCTCCGCCATCGGGAACGCAGATCGTGTCGCGCTAGGTCGTGTTCGTCAGATCCACGACGCCGAGCTGTTTCATGATCGTGAGGTCGTCCTGATACGCGTCCTCGGAGATGATCCGCCCTTGCCCGTCGAAGCTCACGATGTCGATGAATGGGAACGTGACCCGCTTACCTGTTGCAGCCACCGACCGCCAGGTACCCATGTGGGTCTGCGTCAGCGCGCCCTGAACGATCACGCTGTTATCCGCCTCGATGACACGTTCGACCTCAAGAACCCGATCGTGCCAGCCCGCGTGCTCCTCGGCCGATCGCAGCAAGTCCTCAATCGACGACGCGGTGTAGCCCTGCGCTCGGTCTGTCCAGGTAAAGCCGTCGCCCAGAAGTTGTGTACAGGTCTCGTTGTCACCACGAAGACCCGCCCGCAGATAGGTGAGCGCGGCCTCGACGTTCCTCGATGTCATCGTGTCGCTCCTCGACTGCAGAGTCGCCAACTAACGCATATTGCCCGCTCTGCGCTCGTTCTGCGACGACCAACGCCACACAGATTCGCGGCCAGCAAGCGCAGCGGCTCGCGGGCACGCGGATGTGCCGTTCTGCGCTACCTGGCGCGGCGGTTCGATGAACGTTCGGTGCGTCGTTCTGTGCGCGGACGGGGTGCGCGAGATCCCGTTCTGGATTGCCGACGCACGCGCCGGAGTATGTCGGGCGTCAGGCCAGCTTCATGCCACGCGGCGTACGAGATGCCCTTGTGCTGGGAGTGCCAACCCTCCAACCGAGATGGGGATCGCAACTTCGCTGCCTAGCGTCGTCTCTGTCATCGTTGCGGTGTGCGCGATCCTGTGGTCATCGTCGGTGGCGGCATCGGGGGGCTGACCGCGGCGTTGACGCTTGTGCGGCATGAGATCCCGTGCGTCGTGTATGAGCGAGCGCCCGAGCTGCGCGAGATCGGTGCTGGCCTCGGCCTCTGGCCGGCGTCGTTGCAGGTTTTTGATCACCTCGGGCTGGGCGACGAAGTCCGGGCGCTGTCGCGTCAGTGGAACTCTGCAGGCTTGCGTAGGTCTGATGGCGACTACCTCGTGCGCTACACGTCGGACGAGTTCACGGCGCGCCTCGGCGAACCCACCATCGGGATCCATCGCGGCGAGCTGCAGACGTTGCTGCTCCGATCTCTGCCGCGAGGCGTGTTGCGAACCGGGAGTCAGTGCACCGGCCTGTACCAATCGGCTACCGCGGTCGACGTCGAGTTCGCGGACGGGTCCACTGTTTGGGCCCGGGCGGTGATCGGGGCCGACGGTCAGCATTCGCGTGTGCCGCGCTGTTGTTCGGCGATCGGCCGCTCCACAATTGCAACTACGTGGGCTGGCGAGGCACTGCCTTGCAGCCCGTGGGCTCCGACTGGCACATCTCTATCGGGGAGACTTGGGGTCCCGGTGGCCGCTTCGGCATCCTGCCGATAGCGGGCGACCGAGTCACTTGGTACGCCACGACGCGATCCTCCCGATCCGGCGGCGCGAAGGCCGAACTCGTCGAGCACTTCGGCAGCTGGCACCATCCGATTCCCGAGCTCGTCGATGCCACGAGCGAAGCAAACATCTGGTGCGACCACATCTTCGACCTTTGGCCACTCAGGCGCTGGTCGATCGGCTCGGTCACCTTGCTCGGCGACGCCGCACATCCCATGACGCCCGAACTCGGCCAGGGAGCCTGCCAGGCGATCCTCGACGCGTGGGCGCTGGGCCAGGCGCTCGCCCGCAATGCAGACGTCGAGTCGGCGCTCCGAACCTACGAGCGGGGCCGCAAGCCGCGAGCTCGTTTCGTCACCCTGATGACACGCGCCGCCGCCATCGGGGCGAACGCCGACGGGTCGTTCGCGCGTGCGGTGCGCGAGCAGACCATGGCACGCATGCCCGCTTCGATCCTGCTGCGTGGGCTGCACGCGACCGCTCGAGCCCACTGACGGCCACGCGTAGGCGTCTTACTCCGACCGGAGTGCGACGGCAGGCGGCCGTCGAGCTGCGACGTACGCTGGGACGAGGGCGGCCAGGTTCACTACCAACAGCGCAGCCGGGATCGTGACGAGCACCGCAGCTACTGGGGTCGCAGTGATCGACGCGGTCCCGAGCCCATGCGCGATCGCTCGCCACACCACCTTGCCGATCACCAGACCTACCGGGATCCCGATCAGGAGCCCGACGGCCGCGACCGTCGTTGCCTGCCACCCCACCGTCGCGCGCACCTGGCGGCGCTTGAACCCGAGCGACTTGAGCACCGCGAACTCGCCTCGCCGCCGCTGCGCGCTCGTGATGAGCGTGTGCTCGACGGCGACCAGCCCGAGCACACCCAGCAGAATTGCCAACACCACCGGGAACCAGTCGACCTGCCGCAAACGCGCCACCTCGATCGGCTGCATCGGTCGGGCTGGTGGCGCGAGCTGCGGGATCGCCGCCAAACGCCGAGCGACCGATGCGCGGTCTGCTCCCGCGGCGAACCGGACCACGAAATAGCGCTGGAAGATGTTCTGATCGAACAGCGGCGCGAATCCCGCCCCGGTGAAGACGGCACCGTCAGCCAACGTCTGATCCTGGCCGAGCGTCGGCAGGACGACGCGCCCGACGACCTCGAAGTTCAGCGTCGTGCTTCTACCCTTCGCCCGCACGGTGTCTCCGACGTCCTTGCCCAGGGCGTCGAGCGTCTTCGTGCCGAGCGCGACCTCGCCCGGACCTCGCGGCGCGCGCCCGGCCACGACGCCACCGCCGGCAGCATCGCCGCGGATCGAGGTGAAGGCCAACGCCGAAACGGGGCGACCGTCGAACTGCACGCTCTGGTTGCACACTTCGCCGATCGCCGCGAGTCCGCGCACCTGCGAGATGCCGAATTCGTCGCCACCACACGGAGTGTTCGCGGTCACATCTCTCATCGCGACGTCCCACGTCCAACCGTAGAGACGTGGCGTCCCCGCGAGGTGATCGAGACTCGGAACGAACACGAGCACCGCGGTGATCCCGACGACGCCGAGCACTGCGCCCACGAACGCCGAGCGAACCGCCCGCGTCCTTCCCTCCCCGCCGCGATCGATTGCCATGCGGAGGCCGTTCGTCATCGTCGCCGGCAATCCTGCACGGGCCGCGACACCAACCGCCGCCGGAGCGCGACGGCGCGATCTCGCCCCGACCTTGGCATCGGACCGCCCCGTGGCCCGGAATGCGCTCACGAGCGCGACTCCCAGAACGGCCATGACCACAAGCGCGGCGCCGAGGGCAAGGATCGCCCAGTCGGCGTGGATCCCGGGGTCCGGATCCGCACGCCGCGCAACTCCAGTCGGGAACAGGGGCGACAGGCCGATGGCGACGAGCACCGCGACGAGCACACTCCCGCCCGCAACGAGCAACGCCAGCGGCCCACTCACCGCGACGCGCTGGCGCCGGGTGAGACCCAAAGCGCGCAACGTGGAATCGTCGACCGAGAACAGCGCGATCTCGCGGTCGAGCACGATGCCGGCCGCGACTACACCACCGATCGCCACCACCATGGCGACGATCCACAACGCCAGCGTCAGCACCCGGATCGCGTCGCGTGCACCTTCGGACTCGACCGTCAGACCTTGCGAGAGGAGCAGCGAATGACCGAAGACCTTCCGCGCCGCGGAGATGGCCTTCGGAACGCCCTCCGCTCCGTTGGCCGTTCGGACCCGGAGATACGTGCCGAAACGCCCGATGCGATCGGCGTACTTGTGCCCAAACGCGGGAGAAAGCACGAGGAACCCGCCCGACGCGGCACGGTTGCTGAGATCGAGCGGACGGCGGACGATCCCCACGACCCGCAGTCGCACGCGCGGCCCCGCGAACGCCCCGACATCAGATGTACCGGCCAAGATCCGCTCGACCTGATCCACCGAATACGACTTCGCTCGCAAGGTGTCGCCGACTCCGAGGTGGAGTTGGCGCGCGAGCGCCTCGCCGACCGCGACCTCGTTCGGTGCCGCCGGGTCAACCTCCCTCCCAGCGACGACGCGACCCCGATCCACGCGGGTGCCGAACGCGCGGTCGATCGGCGCACCAACGGCTTCGAGGACCTGTTCTCGGTTGAAGACCACCGCATACGCCCTGAGCCCCGCCACCGCACGTACGCCACCACGGCGCTCGAGATCGTGGAGCTGCGCGGCAGTCGGCTCGCCGATCCCCCCGATCTCGACATCGGCCGCACGACTCGCCACCCGGAACCGATCCAACGACGAGCTCGATCGGCGCGCACCAGCCGCCGCCGCGAGCGCCAACCCGCCGATCGCTCCCACCAGCACGATGACGAAGACGATCCTCAGCCGGCGACGACGGACCTCCAAACGCCCCAGGAGCCCGACCGCCCCCACGTCATACCGGTCCCAGAATCGATCGGCCGTCCATCACGCCCATGCAACAGTGCCCGACCCCTCGCCACAAGGTGGATGACCGCACCCCCCGAAGGGTGCTACCTCACCCGGCGCTCTGCCGGACCAAGACATCACCTGCAGACGAGCGCCGAGAAGGCGGCACACAGCCCCTTGCCCACAAGCGACGGGGCACCCGTCCACGACACCGAGCATTCCCTCGCCTCCCCCCGAGATCCGCTACGCCACCGCACGCATCGCCCACTTCCCCCGCAGCGTGTGACCCGCGGTCATTGCCCGGACTCAGTCGGTCGTAGCAACACCGACTTTGACATCGAGGCATTCCAGCTCCGGCTGCCGCGGCTCGCCACAGCGACGCGCAAGCATTCCCAACGCAGTGAGTGCCAGCCGCTTGGGTGTCGTGATCGCTGGCTCAGGGCGCACAGATCAGCGGCCCATGGAGAGGCACGAACGCTCGATAGTGCTCACATAGCCGGCGATCTGGCGCGTCCGCAGCGCGCTCGCCGTCACCCCTCTGACCGAGCTTGGAAGTGCCGTTCTGTGCTGCTCGCAAGCCCGCGGCTCAGTATTCGGTGCGTGTGTTCTGGCGCGGGTTGGCTTCAGCTGTCGGCGGTGCGGGTGAGGTACAGGTCGAGGTGGGTGAGGGTGTAGGTGACGGCTTGGTCGGGGTCCATAGCTTGGCCTTCTGCGCGCAGCTCGAGCTGGCGGTCGCGGCTGAGTGTCGCGTCGAGTCGTGCAATGGTTTCGTGACGGAGCTCGGAGTCGCCCCCGAACGCGGCGTAGAACGCGGCGGTGGCGAGCGCGTATGGATAGTCGGGATGCTGCGCGGCGCCGGGCATGGTGAGCGCAGCTTCGATCGGGTAGCGGAACGCGCGGCCCAGGTTCCAGCCCTCGGGTGGGTACGCCGCGACCAGGCGTAACGCGAGGTCGGCGTTGTTCGTGTCGACCGCGAGCGCGAACGCGGCGAGCAGGTTCTCGGTCTCCGCGCTGAGGCGCCGCGCTGCGTCGATCTGGCTGGGGCCCTGCAGGTCGGGGGCGATCTGGCGCTGGAACTCGACGAAGTACTCGCCATGGCGGCGGCGCAGCTCGGCGGTCTCGTCGAGCTCAGCGAGCCGTTCCTCGCCGTATTGGCGAATCGTCTCCAACACCCGGTAGCGCGTCTGGAAACCGAGATCCTCGGCGATGACCAGCGACCGCGCTACGAGCCGGTCGGTGAGCTCATCACGTCCTCGCCTCACCTACCCCGAACGCCGGCTTCAGGACTGCCGATCCGTGCGCGTGTTCTGTACGCGGCAGTCGCCTTGCGCCCACGCATCTCGTCACTATGCGTGAGCGAAGAGGTAGTCGCGAACAACAGGTATGTAGTCATCGGGATGGGTCAGCTGGGGAACGTGGCCCGCACCTGGCATCACATGTCGCTCTACATTGGGGAGCGTGCTCGCGAGCACCTCGATGATTGGCGCGAACATCTCGGGGCTTTGATCACCCTGCGTAAGGAGAACCGGCGCGGCAAGTCGCCTGAGAACGTCAAGATCGGCGTCAAGAGCGTCCGGGTCGCGTAACTCGCCCAGGAACGTCGGCGCGTGGCGGACGAAAGTGTCTTGCACTTCAGGTGGAAGCTGTGCCCACATGCCCGGCCCGAGGGCGACGTGCTCGACGAAGTACTCCGCGCCGCCAGCGTCGTCGCCCCGCTCCAAGCGCCTTCGGACCTCGCCGAGTCGTCCCGAAACCTCGCTCGCGATCCCCTTGCCCTCGGGACTCGCTTCGAGCACTCCTAGCAGCGGTGGCTCGTGGCACACCATCCTCGCCACGAGGTCGGGACGCTCGATGCCAAGCCGCAGAGCGATACAGGCCCCATAGGAGTTCGCCACGACATGCGCAGGGGCGATATTTAGCGCCTCGATGAGGGCGGCGACGTCGGCGACATCGTCATGCATCGTTCCGGCGTCGGGTTGAGCTTCGCTTTCGCCGTGACCTCGGCGGTCATAACTGACGACTCGGAAGGAGGCAGCGAGACCGGGAACGACGAACGCCCACATCTGACGCTCTACCCATGAGCCGTGAACCAGAACGAGAGGGTGGCCATCTCCGGCAGTGTCGTACGCGAGAGTGGTCCCATTGATGGTTGCGCTTGGCATCCGCCCCCAATCGCCTCGGGCAAGGAATGCTGAAATCCGACTCTCAAGCCTGCGCACACATATTGCCCGCTCGGGCGCACTTACGCGGCGCGCAACACTTCGACGACCACGCCCCAGAACGTCAGTGAGGCAGGTGGGTTCACAGAAGCGCCGAGCGGCACACCTGTACGCGTCACGTTGTCGGACGACCGGCGAGCTCGGGATGGTCCCGGTCGAAGACGGCCACGCGTTCGGTGTCCTCGTAGTCCTCCTGCGCTCGGATCTTGCCCCACACGATTCGAGCCATGAGAACAGCCCGGTTGGTATAGACCGTCACGCCGTCGACGACGACTCCATGGTTGACGCGCACCGCGACCCGAGTGTTCCAGGGTGGTCCATTCACCAAGATGTCCTCGATGGACATCTGCATCCCGGTACCGACGTAGCGCCGCAGGAACGACTCGATCTCGTCCCTACCGCGGTGCGTGACGAACTGATCACGGCCGAGCTGAGGAGAACGGAACTCGCCGGACCAGGAGTTGTCACCCGGGAAGCACAGCACCGCGTCCTGGGAGAAGACCGCCAACGAGGTCTCGTAGCGGCCCTCGTTGAGCAAGCGAATGCTGCGACGGATCCGCTTGCGGACCGTTGCCTTGTACATCCACGCCACCTCCTCGCTCTACGACAAGAACGCGTGTTGCCAACCTTGGCGCAGCCTTCTAGAGGCGGCCCGTCGCGGTGTCGGCGTCGCGGGCGCGTGCCCGCCACTGCTGGCCCATCGCCCGCAACATCGGCGGATACACGATCACGTGCCGGAACGGCGCGATCGCGGCCATGTAGACGGTGCCGAGCAGTCCGTTGGGCTTCACGTACACAGCCATCTGACCGCGATAGCCGTCCGACTGGTCCGGGACCCACCCGATGTGCATGACCCCGTGGACGGTCCGGTTGACGATCTCCGCTGCCCACTCGTTATCGATCAGGTACAGCGAGGTGAAGGGAAGCGCCTCGAAGTTCGGGCCGACTGGCGCGTCGCGCAGATCCGCCGGCAACTGGTCGCGGAGGGTCGGTCGCCCCGGACCATCGCCGGCTTCCGGGCCGTCCCAACCGAGGAACGCCCCGATCTTCCACCGGATTGCGAACAGCGTGCGGACGGCGCCGGCAGGACTTTGCGACGGGTCGAACGCAGCCATCATCTGCACTAGCCGAGGGAAGTCGCCCGGGCCCTCCCGGCGTCGGCAATGCCCACACGTCTACCAGCCGGAAGTCGCGGGTGAGCTCGTGGATCCGCCAGGGCCGAGAGGTGTGCGCACTGTTCGGGAGCCTCATTGGCAGCCTCGATTCACTCAGGCGCGATGGGCTTTCTCGAGCTCGAGGTAGCGCTGACGGGCGGCACACGGGTCGTCAAGCTGGGTGCGCTGATCTTGTCGCGTCGCCCTTCGGCGCGCCCGGCGTAACGTCGGGAACGTTCCATTCCAACGACTCCGCGAGCCCAAACGTTGTTCCGACGAGGCGTTGCGTGACGATCTCAGGCGACAACTCGACGACGGCACGGCAGACAGGAGGATCGATCACCATGGCGACATTCGGAATCATCCACCGCTTCCAAGGCGGCACACGCGAGCAGTACGAGAACGCTTTGAAGGTCGTTCATCCCGATGACGGCAAGGCCTTGCCTGAGGGCCAGCTGCTGCACCTCGCGGGGCCAACCGACGATGGCTGGCTGATCGTCGCTGTGCACGACTCGCAAGCCTCGTGGGAGCGCTTCCGGGACGACACGTTGCTGCCCGGTCTGGCCAGTGTCGAACAAGGCCTGCCCGGTCCGCCCGAGGAGATGACGTTCGAGGTCCAGACGTTCCATACACAGCACAAGTCGGGGTGACGCGGGCGGTTCGTCGGGCCTGCAGGACGATGGAACATCGACCCGGCGATCAGGGGCACCGGCAGCATGGTGTACGACTGTTCCCAGCTATACCGGATTGTCTCTCGACACGACTCGTGTACGAGCGAAGACGTCGAGCCTCGAGATGTGGTTCCCGGCTCCGACGGGCGGAGAGGCGGTCTCGAGCGGCCCCGTCGGCTCGAATCCGAAGCCGTGGCAAGAGGCGGAGTTTCCGCATACGCCAGCTTCGGCGCGAGCGTGGTGCTACCACGACCCGGGTGCAGCGGCCGCCACCCTTACGCGGCATGGCTGGGTTTCGTAGGTTGATGGGGTGGCGGCGACGTACTGGTTGAGTCGAACCCGGCTCCGGAGCCGTGTGTTCGCGATGCTGCCGCTCGCTGTTGTCGTGGCGGCCGGGACGGCTGGCATGCTCGTGGCCCTGGGCGCCGCTGAGCGAACTTCGACCGCATACGACCGTTACGTCGAGCGAGCCGACGTCGGCGATCTGCAGATCAACCCATCGCTGCCGACCAAGGAGATCGACGCGGTCATCCGCTCGCTTCCGGGGGTGGAACACGTGACGACCCACGACCTCTTGGGAGTGGTCGGCGGCCCCATGGTGAAGGGGGCCACTGCGGCCGAACGCCAGTCGGCGCAGATTCGGGGTTCGGTCGACGGTCGCTTCACCCAGATGGATCGTCCCGCAGTCCACGTTGGCCGACTCCCGACCGGCCGACGGGAGATCTTCCTCGACCGCGGCATCGCCGACTTCTACGACCTCCACGTCGGCTCCGTCGTCCCGCTCACGTTCGCGGCCACGGCCCCGCAACTTCCCGACTACGAACTAGCGCCGGGTGCGCCAACGCCCGAGCCGAGCACTGTTCGGGTGCGAGTCGTCGGTATCGGGACCCTCGCCGACGAGGTCCTCCCCGACGGTCTGTACCCGCGCCAACGGGCGGTCGTGAGTCGCGACGTGGCCAAGCGTTACGACTGCAAAGCGAAGCCGCTCCCCGTCGGTGGCAGTTACACCGAGGTGATCGACGCGGTGTTCCCCAACGGCTGTGCCATCAACTACCGGTACTACTCGCTCTCGATCCGGGGCGGATCGCGCGGGGTCCGTGTCGCGCAGGACGCGTTCGTGCGCCGAGGCACCGCGCTCAACCGCTCGTTGCCCACGGCCCTACGAGAACGCGGCCTCGGCTACGAGCTCATCCCCCGCACGACCGAACGGGACCGCGATCGCATCGACCGAGCGACGCGTCCGACCGTGGCCTCACTCACCGTGCTAGGGCTCGCCGCCGGACTCGTCACCGCCCTCCTCGGCGCGATCCTCGTCGGCCGAGAGCTCCGTCGCTCCTCCACCGATCAGCTCCAGTGGTGGCACCTCGGGCTCACCGCGAGCCAGCGGGCACGGGCCGTCGCCACGCCGATGGTTGCCGGTATCGCAGTGGGTGTCGTCGCGGCGCTGCCGATCGCCTACGCGCTCTCGACGCTCGGCCCGGTCGGCAACGTGCGCGACCTCGAGCCATCGCCGCCTCACTCCCTCGCACGTTGGAGCTGGCTCGCCGCACTGGGAATCGCGGTCGTCCTGCTCGTGGGCCTCGCGGCGGCCGCGTGGACCGTCTCGCAACGGGTCCGCCGGCCCTCGGTGCCGGCCCGCCGTCCGTCGGTGGTCGGTCGTCTGCTCGACCGGGTGGCTCACCCGAGCGTGGCCGAGGGGGCACGCGTCGCGTTTGCACGAGATCGGGGTTCGGGCTTCGTCGTGGCCAGCGGTGCACTCGCAGTCGGTGTCCTGATCACGGCGATCGTCTTCGGTACGAGCCTCGCGCGACTCGTCGAGACGCCTCGTGCCTACGGCTGGCCGTGGGACGTCGCCGTGGTGACGAACTTCGGGTACGGAGGCCTGAAGGTCGATGCGATCGACGCGACGCTCGAGCAGCGTCGGGACGTCGCGGGCTGGACAACCCTCGCCTTCTCGAACTCGACCGCTGTCGACGGTGAGCCCATCCCATCGATCATCGTCGTGGGCGACCACCAGCGCGACGACGACATCGCGGTCGACTCTGGCCGTCTGCCCATTTCCTCACACGAGGTCGCGCTCGGCACCCAGACCGCGACCGAGCACGACGTCGGTGTCGGTGACGAAGTGCGGATCAACGGTCGCGGCGTCACGGCTCGGACGGCCCGGGTCACAGGGCTGGTCGTGGTCCCGTCGCTCGGACCCTTCGAGTCGGATCGCCCCTCCCCTGGTGACGGCATGGTCATGCCGGCCGCGATGCTTGACCCCGACTACGTCGACCTCCTCACGACCTTCGTCGGCATCAAGGTCACCGCCGGCACCAACCGGAACACCACGCTCCACGCCATCCGCCGCTCGTACCGGCGATGGGGTGTGGACGAGTACGCGATCGACACGTCGCGACCCGTGCGCCCACCCGAGATCGTGGATGCGGCCAGCGTCCGGTCCATTCCGCTCCTCGTCGGCGGGCTGCTGGGCACGAGCCTGGTGCTCGGGCTCGGCGTGATCGTCACCGCGTCCGTGCGGGCCCGTCGCCGTGACCTCGCGATGCTGCGCACATTGGGCTTCACCGGCCGCCAGCTCCGCACCTCGGTGCGGGTGCAGGCCGGCATCACGATGCTCGCCGCGCTGGTGATCGGCGTACCGATCGGCATCGTCGCCGGTCGTCTCGCGTGGCGAGCGTTCGCGTCGGGGCTGGCGGTGGTCCTCGCGCCCGCCACACCGGTGGCCGCCGTGGCCGTGACCGGCGTCTGCGCGCTGGTAGCAGCGCTCATCACGGCCACCGTGCCGGCGTTCCTCGCCAGCCGGACCAGACCCGCGACCATCCTCCGCAACGAGTGACCCCACCTCCGCGAGCCGATTGCCCTGTCCCTCAAGTGCCGGTCAGGGACGCGCCAGAACGCGCGCCCAAGATCGTGTAGTTGACGGCTCACTCGCCGCGACAGATCGGCAGTGATCCGTGTGGCCGCGAACCGGCGCGCTTGCCGGCCGTTGATCTGTGCACTGTTGACTCTGGCACTACGCGCCCCTACCGGGCAATCTGGCGCGGTGACCGTTGACGCTCATGAGCCAGAGTTTGCACGACCTAACGAAGCGGTTGCACGACGACGGTTGGGCACGGCACGTCACCGCGATTCGGCTGCTGGAAGACCGGGAACGGCTCGCCGCCGAGGTCAACGATCATCCGCTGACCGTCGACGACTTCACGAATGACCTGACCGGTCGCGACGGTCTGGAACGGTTGCTCCACTGGGCCTCACCTGCCCTCGCTGCCGATTTGCAGCTACGTGTCGATGCTGCGGACGAGCGGTATCGAGAGGGCACGGTCGAGGACGGCGGCGCTGCGCTCGGCCGTCATTGCGCGTCGATGCGTTGAGCGGATGGTGGTGGCGGCGAAAGCCTGCTGCCGGTCAACTCGCCGACTACATCGAGGCACACGGCGAGAAGCGCCGATCTGCCGATCTCGCGCACCCGGTACGCGTACATAACGACGCTCCCAACGTTCAACGGATCGCGGTCACCGAGAGCGCAGAACTTCCGTGTGCCTCCAGCCGATGCTCGGACACGCGGTGATTTGTGTGGCCCGCTCGCGGGCGTCGTGCACGCCACCGGGCAATCGGTGCGCTTCTCGGGCCGAGTTTGCTACGCGTGGCCAGTGCGCGATGAGGTTAGGTTTCACCATTGTGCAGTTGTTGTCGGTTGGGAGGGCGATCACGACGCTGGCGCAGTCGGAGCCGGATCGGCCCGCGGTGACCGAGTGGGATTCCGCCGGCAGTGTGCGGACCGTCACGCGATCGGAGTTGGATCGGCGAACGAATCGGATTGCGCGCGCGTGGGCTGAGTACGGCGTCGGTGAAGGTGATTACGTAACGATCGGGCTTCCGAACTCGATCGCGTTCTTCGAGGCCGCGGTGGCGACATGGAAGTTGGGAGCGGTGCCGCAGCCATTGAGCTCGCGGTTGCCTGATCGTGAGCGCCAGGCGATCGTCGAGTTGGCCGACTCGCGACTCGTCGTCGGTGCCGATTCCCGCGCGCATCCGAATCGTCGGGTGTTGCCGCCCGACTGGGAGCCTGATCCCACGATCGCCGATCGCAGCTTGCCTGATCGGGTGAGTCCCGCGATGCGCGCGATGACCTCGGGCGGTTCGACCGGTCGTCCGAAACTGATCGTGCGCCATGACCCCGGCATTGTCGATCCTGCCCGTGCTGGCATCTATCGGGTGACCCCCGACGGGTGTCATGTGGTCGTCGGGCCGCTGTACCACTCGGTTCCGTTTGCGCTGTCCACGACCGGGCTCTTCTGGGGAAATCACATCGTGATGCTGCCCCGCTTCGATCCCGAGGCCACCCTGCGGGCGGTCGAGGAGTATCGGGCCACGCTGCTGTTCCTGGTGCCGACGATGATGTTGCGTATCTGGCGACTCGACGACGAACTCCGGAATCGCTATGACCTTTCGAGCCTCGAAACGCTCTGGCATTTGGGTGCCCCGTGCCCACCGTGGCTCAAAGCCAACTGGATCGACTGGCTGGGCCCAGAGCGCATCTTCGAGCTCTACGGCGGTGCCGAGTTCCAAGCCGGCACCATGATCACCGGCACCGAGTGGCTCGACCATCCCGGGTCGGTCGGACGGTGCATCTTCGGCGAGATGAAAGTCGTTGATCCCGACACCGGAGCCGACCTGCAGCCAGGTGAGTTCGGCGAGATCTACATGCGTCGCGACGCCCAAGGAACGCAGGGCTATCACTACATCGGCTCCCAACCCCGCTCGCTTCCCGGACACTGGGAAAGCCTCGGCGACATGGGATCGATCGACCAGGACGGGTACGCATATCTCGCCGACCGACGCGCCGACATGATCCTGATCGGTGGCGCCAACGTCTACCCCGCCGAAGTCGAGAACGCGCTCATGGAGCACCCCTCAGTGCTCAGCGCCGCGGTCATCGGTCTGCCAGACGAAGACCTCGGCAATCGGATCCACGCGATCGTCCAGACAACACAGTCATTGCGCGACGACGAACTCGATGCGCATCTCACCGACCGCCTTGTGCGCTACAAGATCCCACAAACCCACGAATACGTCGATCAGCCGGTACGCGATGACGGCGGCAAGGTCCGCCGTAGCGCACTCCGCGACGAGCGACTACCTCGGTAGCTCGAACACCCGCCCAGGTCTGCTGATCTCGCGCGCCCGGTCCGCGCACATAACGACGCACCGAACGTTCACCGGCCCGCCGCTGAGAGGTAGCGCAGAACGGCACATCCGCGTACCCGCGAGCCGCCGCGCTTGCCCGCCGCGGATCTGTGCGGCATCGGTCGTCGCAGAACGAGCGCAGAGCGGGCAATATGTGCGCGCGCTCGGTAGAGGTGGGGGGGCCGTGGACGAGTTGGTTGATTACAGCTTTGGGATGCAGGACACGACTCGTTGGAGTCGGTTTGAGTTCCGTGCCGGGGACGTCGTAATTAGCACGCCGCCGAAATGCGGCACGGCGTGGACGCAGATGCTGTGTGGCTTGTTGTTGTTCGACGAGCCTGAGCTTCCCGGCTCGATCGACGAGTTGTCGCCTTGGCTGGATTTGCGGATCCGTACCGAGACGGATGTCTTCGCTCAGCTCGCCGCCCAACAGCACCGACGCTTCATCAAGACACATACGCCTCTGGATGGCCTTCCGGTGCGGGACGAGGTCACGTATGTGGTGGTGGGCCGCGACCCTCGTGACGCCATGGTGTCGTTTGAGCATCATTTGGCGAACTTCGACTCCGCGAAGATGGCAGCGTCCTTTGCTGTCCAGGGTCGCGTGGCGGAGCGGGAGTTGATGACGCCATCGGTGAGACCGGAGCCGGACCCGACCGACAATTTCCGCATGTTCATCGCCAACGATGGCTCGGGCATGTTGGTGCCGACGCTGCAGAGTGTCTTACATCACCTGGACACTGCCTGGGAGTTGCGACCTGAGGCCAACGTCGCCATGTTTCACTACGCCGACTACCAGTACGACCTCATCGAGGAAATGGGACGGCTGGCTGATCGACTCGGTCTCGCGTTTACCCGCGAACGAATCGCCGTGCTGGCACCGGAAGCAGGTCTCGAACGGATGCGTAGCCGCGCCGCCTACGTCGCCCCGGAAGCGTCCATTTACCACGATCCGGCGGCGTTCTTCCGAAGCGGTGGGTCGGGCGAATGGGCCGACCGAGGCACCGAGGCAGATCACGAGCGCTATGACGAGCGGGTCAAAGAACTTGTATCACCAGACCTCGCCGCGTGGGCGCATCTCGGCCGCAATGCCAGCGGGATCGACCCCATGGCCTGACTGAGGCATCGGGACCGCTGCAGCACCGCCAGTGCTGGGCGCGCCAGATCTGCCTGATGGAGCAGCTAGTGACGCGAACTCGGGGCAATCCGTGCAGGCGCCCGACGCGCCGCTGGGGGCGTCCCGTAAGCGCGTCGGGCGCTTGCACGCATCGTCCCTTCAGTGCGAAGAGCCCAGTTCGCTCCTGCTGATACCGGCCAGTTGCGAACAAGTTGTGAAAAGCCGGTCTCGCCCGTGGACTTGTCGTTGCGATTCTCGATGCTGGGAGGGCAGAAATTCGGGTTCAGGCGTTTGCTGGCGTGGGACACCAGGAGGGGCTTTGGACAACGACGCAGTACTCAGGATCGACCAGGAGGGGCTCGACGTAGTCGTCCGCCTCGGCGGCGAGATCGATCTGAGCAACGCAGCCGAAGTGCGTGACTCCCTGGTCGCATACTCCGGCGACACCGTGGTCGCGGACTGCTCTCGGGTGACGTTCATGGACGTCTCCGCGCTTAGCTCGCTCATCGTCGCGCAGCAGCGCATTCGCGAGGATGGCGGAAGATTCATCCTGTTCGGCGTACAGCCCAGACAGTTGCGCTTTCTCGAGATCGCCAACCTCACCGATTACTTCGACTGCATGGTTCCCGACTGCATGGTTCCCGAGTGCATGGTTCCCGACTGACAACTTGTCTCGAGCGCTGTCGTGCGGAGGACCCCTCCCGATCGTGCGGCGGCGTGACGAGGCGACGAGCCCCGGCCAAGGGTCGTCCGTGGTGTAGCGGCTGCCACCCGCTCATACCTCGGTTATCCCGCCGGGGCTTCGTCGCGTTTGGTTACCGGCGTTGCTGCTCCTGGCTGAAGCGCCGACGCCAGAGCTGCCGCTCGGCGTGCACCGGATCGGGCATTATGTGCGCCTGTTCCGCGAGACCGGGCCATGGGAGGGGAGCCGTGACCGATCAACAATGGATCGACAAGTTCGCGATCCAAGAACTCATCTATCGGCATTCCGATGCGATCACACGTCGTGATCTCAATGCGCTGGAACCGCTGTACGCACCGGACGCGATTTGGGAACACAACCCGCTCGGGGTCAGTTTCGAGTCGGCGCGCGCATTCTTCAACTACATCGCTGAGGGTACGGCGACACTCGATCTACTCGTCCAGACCGCGCACAATCCGGTTGTGCGTCTCGTGGATGACAAGACGGCGCAAGCCACGACAACCGTGCTCGAACTCAACCACGGTACGCTCGCCTTCACCGCGGATGGATATGGCACGCAAGGCGACGAGATCAACGTCGCGCAGTGGGGCGTCTACTACGACGATCTGTCCAAGAGCACTGGGCAATGGCTGTTCACACATCGGCGCATGGTCGTGTGCTACGTCGAACAGGGTGCCCTGCGCGGCGACGTGCTGACGCCAGTGCCAATCGCACCCTGAATCATGCCCACAGAACTGCCGCACTGGCACGCCGGATCGGGCACTCCGTGCGGGTTGACGTGCGAATCGTCGGAGCCGTCGTCGTGCGCTGCGGCTCCTCAAGGCGAAGGGGCGAGGAGACGTTCATGGGAAGCGAACGGGAGGGTGCGGTCAAGGCGTTTCTCGCGGAGTGCGAGGGCACCTGGGACTCGACTCACGTAGAGCGGCTCCTCGGCCACTTCGCCAGCGATGCCGCGTACAACGTGAACTCGTGGGAACCGCCGCTCGTCGGCCATGACGCCATTCGCAGGGAGTTTCTGCGTGAGTTGCCGTTCATGACGCCCTTTCGCTGCGACCTCGTCGCGATTGGGTCCGCCGGTGAGGTCGTGTTCACCGAACGTCTCGACTCGATGATCATTAACGGGACATCGGTGACCCTCCATATCGCTGGCATTTTTGAGGTGACCGGCGACGGCAAGATTGTCGCTTGGCGCGACTACTACGACCCGCGGGAAGTCGAGGCCCAGGTTGGACAAGCGGGGAGTTAGCGGCGCGGGGACGCAGCTAGTCACAACCAACCCGGCCGCCAGCCGACACGCCATATCTGCCGATCGGCGCTCGCGTAAGCACGCCGGATCGGGCAGTCTGTACGCGTGGACGAGATGCCCGTTCCGGCAGTGATCGGCATGGATATGACGAACGCTGATCAGATGCTGTCGCTTGTCGGCCTGCGAGCGGTGCTCGGGAGTCCGCCGTTCGTTCGCCCAGGTCACACGCGCCTGATCGTGTGGCGGCAACATCCGGGGATGGGAGCGACTCTCCCGCGAGGTAGTCCGGTCGTCTTGAATGTGCGTGTGGTCGACGACATGTAGCAGCGCGCCAGAGCTGCCGATCGGCGCTCTGCGTGTCGTGGTTTCACGCCTTGGAAATCGGGCGTCCGTAACGCTGGCGTGCAGCTTCGCCTGAGGTGCCGACCATGGCGCCGATCGCGGCCCACGAGTGCCCTTCTGCGCGCGCGACCGAGACTGCGTCGGCGAGCTTGCGTTCGGCTTCGGCTCGGGCCTGGAACGCGTGACGGACCGCGCGCAGCGCCGCGGCGTCGCTGACATCGGTCGCGTCGGGCTCGTGTGCTTCGAAGCGTGCTGCGAGTTCGTCAGCTTGGTCGAGGATCTCAGCGACGGTGCGGGGCATGAGCATCACCTTCGGTACTGCGGCCGGGCCGGCATGGCGTGGACGATGACCGGTCCTTCCTCGGAGGCCACGGCACCAATCTCGAAGAGGTTGCCGGCGTGGTCGGGTCCCACGAGCATCACGAGCCCTTCCTCGAGGTCTTCGACGCGGACCGGGTTGTTGAACGCGTGGAGGATGGTCTCATCATTCAAACCCTGCTTCCGTGCGCTCGGTGCGATGAAGGGCTCATCCACCGATACAAGTTAGCTTGCCGTGGTCGCTGGTGCAAGCTAACTTGCCAACTGGCACCAGCACGGGGGCTGCCCAGTGCCGCTTGATGTGCGTCCGGGCGCCCGACGATGTCGAGGAGCTCCTTCGGACGCTCGGCGCGGGAGGTCTGGTAGCCCAGACGTCGCACACCCGCACTCGCTGCAAGTGCACCGTCGGCTGGAACTGATGGGGCTCGTTTGGTCCGCGTCTGGTCCGCAAGACGTCGGCAAATGTCAAGAATCACCGAGAATCACTGCCATGTGTTTTCGCAGGTCAGGCGACATGTCGGCGCGTACCCGCAGCTGGTGAATAGGGCTCGTATCGCCTTCACACGGCAGAGGTCATGGGTTCGAGTCCCGTATCGCCCACACAACCCCGGAATGCCGGCGATGGCATCGACGCGGGCACCGATCCGCGCGACGACGTCAGTCATTGCCGTCCGCCTCGGGGTTGTCCTGCATGGCTGCGGGTACGGGGTGGCGGAACAGTTCAGACGCGTTGCGCCAAGCGATCATTTCGGCCTCCTCCTTCGGGAGTTCGCCGATGAGGCGATGGAGGCGTTGCTGGCTGTCGGGCCATCCGGTGTCGGCGTGCGGGTAGTCGACCTCGTAGGTGATCTTGTCGAGACCGATCCGATGCCGCTGCGACATGGCGGAGGGGTCGTTCAGCGTGCAGAACCAGAAGTTGCGCCGGAAGACGTCGGCGGGCCGCATGTGGTCGGGCCAGCTGGTGCGGGAGTCGCGGTAGCCCTCGGCGTGGTCGAGGCGGTCGAACACGCCAGCCACCCAGCCGATACCGCCTTCGCTGAGACAGATCTTCAGGCCTGGGAAGCGCAACGCCATACGCGCGAACAACCAGTCCATCGCCGTCAACATGGCGTAGCCGGCTCCGAAGATCGCGCCGACGGACCCGGTCTTCTCGGTGAGAGCCGGAAGGCCCGATGAGCCGGTGTGAACGCAGATGATCGTCTCGGTCTCTTCGCAGGCTTCCCAGAACGGGTCCCAGAACGGCGAAGAAAGCGGTTCGAAGCCGAGCTTTCCCGGGAGCTCGGGGAAGGTGACCGCCTTGCAGCCACGAGCGGCGTTCCGTCGGATCTCGGCCGCCGCGACCTCGGCGTTGTTGAGCCACGGGATCTGACAGGCGATCAGCCGGTCGGGATACGAGCCCGCCCACACCTCGACGTTCCAGTCGTTCCAGGCCTTGACCGTGGCGAGCGCAAACTCCTGGTCAGGGAGGCCCTGGAGGCGGACTCCGGCGAAGCCGACGAGCGAGGGGAAGTTCAACGACGCGTAGACGCCATCGACGTCCATGTCGGCGATCCGTTCGTGCACGTCGTAGGCGCCAGCACGGATCATCTCGAACCGCGTCGGCTCGACGAAGACGCTGTCCTTCTGCTGCCCGGCGACAGCGTTGATCGCGATCTGAGACAACACGGTCCCGTCGAGCACCCAGGCGTGATTGCCATCGGCCGTCTCCACCACGCGGGGCGAGCGGTCGGCGAACTTCGCCGGCATACGTCCTTCGAACATGTCGGGTGGCTCAACCAGGTGATCGTCGACCGAGATGATCGTGTACCGCCGGGCCCGACGGGCAGGACGGTCACCGATCTGCGGAACCCTTGACGGGGCGTATGTGGCGGCGGCGGCCGCGCTCGCTGCGTTGGCGAGGACTTCGGGCGACGGTGTGGCGACGTCGGTCATCGGGTTCTCCGGTTCTTCAACTGAGACGATCTGCGGTTAGGAGGCCGAGCGCCGCTTGACGGGACGAGTCCCGGCTGCGGGCCCGGTGAA
Source organism: uncultured Actinomycetes bacterium (assembly GCA_963819475.1). Taxonomy (GTDB): domain Bacteria; phylum Actinomycetota; class Acidimicrobiia; order IMCC26256; family DASPTH01; genus DASUAS01. The sequence continues at coordinate 799,858 of CAWFWE010000002.1, read as the reverse complement.
CTGCTTGAGCTCGTCGAATGCCGCGCCGATGCAGGTCGCCAGGTCGTGACCGCTGGTGGTCAACCACCGTTCGACAGCGAGGCCGAACAGGGCCATGGCGACTCGGGCGACGGCCTGGCCGTGGACGTCCGGTTCGCCGTGCCGCTGCGCAACGGCGTCAGCCACCCATCGGGTCAGCTCCTGTGTGGCGTCGCCGCTACGTCCTCGGAGTGCGGCTGAGGTGGCGCAGGCGGCGTTGAGCATGGCGATTCGGTCGCGGAATTCTTCGATGTCCGGTCCGAGTGTCCGTAGGGCGTCGCCGATGGCGGTGAGGTCGTCGATGGCGGGGTCACGGGCGAGGATGTTCGACAGGGCCGTCTTGAAGCGGTCGTCGCTGATGAAGAACAGCGGGTGCTCGCGGTTCGGGAAGCTGAAGAGCAGCTCTTCCTTGGAGGCGAAGTAGCGGAAGAAGGTGCGTGGTGACACGCCGGCCAGCGCGGCGATCTCTTCCACGCTGGTGCTGTCGTAGCCCTTGTCGGCGAACAGCTTGAGGGCGGCGTCGGCGAGGTCTCGTTCCACACGGGCGCGCTTGCGCTCGCGTAGTCCGGGCTGGGGCGTATCCATCACCACGTGATGCCAGCGTCTTTCAGGCCCTGGCCGATGGTCTTGCGGATCGACTGGCCCGAGAGGTAGCCGAGGTAGGTGGACGCCTGGTACACGAGCTCTTCGAGCTCGGGGACGGTGAGCCCGTTGCGGATCGCGACGGCCACATGGTCGCGGAGGGCGTCGTGGTTTGGGAGGGCGGCCATCAGGCCGAGGGTGACCACGCTGCGGTCCCGGCGGGAGAGGACCTCGGTGCGCGCCCAGAGGTCGAAGTACATGTTCTCGAGGATCATGTAGTCGAGCTCCGGTGCGAAGGCGTCCTCCGGGAGCTCGTCGGGGAGGTCGAGAAGCGGGTTGGCGGGGTCCATCTCGCGTAGGACGTCCTTGGCGATCTTGCGCTTCTCGCTGCCGGTGCGCTCCTTGCGGGCGACGTCGGCCTCGGGGAGAGGCTCCTTGATCAGCTCGTGCTTGGTGAGCGCATCGACGATCGCCATCATGGCGTGGGCAGCACACGGTGAACCGACGTATGCGCGGGCGTGCACGATCGTCGCCTCGAGCTCGGCGACCGTCGCCCCGTTGTAGATCGCGCCGGGAGCGTGGAACCCGAGCTCGAACTGGTTGGACACGTTGCCAACGCCGATCATCAACGCGACGTTGAACAGGCTTCGTGTGCGGTGATCGATGATGTCGTCGCGGTCCCACATGTCGCAGTAGGAGTCCTCCATCGCCATCAGCGCCGTGTCCCCGGAGAACGACCCGGGCGGGATGTTCCCGCCGTGCATCCCGTGGGCGGCGCCCGGCAGCATCCGCTGGATGTTCAGGATCCCGATCTGACGCTTCTCGCTTCCCTTGCGCTCGCGCTTCGCGAACACGGCCACGCGCCTGCTATCGCCCATCTGCGCCCCCTCCGGTCGAGACCACGCTAAGGAAGTGGCAGTCGACTGTCAAGTGCTGGTAGTCCGCCAACTGGCAGGAGGCTGTCACCCGAGCCGCTGGAAGCCATCGACCTGCCCGGTACCGTGCGGTGGTGGCCGGTGCTCGCCAGCAGCAAGCCCAAGCGACTCGCCGGCGGGTGCTTGCGACGGCGCGCCGGCTGTTCGGCGAGCAGGGCTACTTCTCGACGGGCACCAACGAGATCGTCGAGGCGGCCGGCGTCGGGACGCGCGGCGCGCTGTATCACCATTTCGCTGACAAGGAAGCGCTCTTCCGTGCCGTGTTCGAAGATGTCGAGACCGACCTGGGTGCGAAGGCCGGCGTGGCGGTCACCGGCGAAACCTGGTTCGAGCGGCTCGGCCAGGCGCTCCACGGCTTCCTCGACGCGTCGCTCGACCCCGAAGTGCGACGGATCATCCTTATCGACGGGCCCGCTGTTCTGGGCTGGGACGTGTGGCGGGCAATCGAGGCGCAGCACGGACTGGGCGCCATCGAGCACGTGCTCAACGAGGGCGCGCGCGAGGGCAGCGTCAGGGTCGTCGACGCCGGGGCGATGGCGCATCTGTTGTTGTCCGTCGTCGACGAGGCAGCGTTGTTCATCGCCCATGCGCCGAAGCCGCGGGTGGCGCGGGCAGAGGCGGGTCGGGCGCTGGCGACGCTGCTCTCCGGCCTCGCTGCCTCATCGGCTTGACGCGATCTTCGCCGCGCCATATGTTCACCTACACGGTGTAGGTGAACTTTGAACGGAGGTCGGATGTCGGACGCGAAGCAAGTGGTGCAGGAGTTCTGCAACCTGATGGTCAAGCGCGATGCCGAGTCGCTCCGGCCCTACCTGGCCGACGACGCCACCTACCAGAACGCCGGGATGCCGGCGGCGAAGGGCATCGAGGACGTCATCGCCAACCTGGCCGACCAGTTCGCGATGTTCGCCGACTCCTATGAGTACAAGACCATCACCGTGGCCGCCGAGGGCAACGTGGTCATGAACGAGCGCCTCGACTGCGTGCGCGGCCCGAGCGGCACCGTCCATGAGCTCCCGGTCATGGGCACCTTCATCGTGAAGGACGGCAAGATCACTCGCTGGACCGACTACTGGGACACCGGCCTCATGGGCAAGATGATGTCCGGCGAGGACACCTCCGAGCTAGTCCCCACCTACTGATGCCGGCGCGGTGAGCGCAGTCGTGTGGGAGGAGGCGTCCGTCGAGATCGACGGCGTCGGCATCCGTTACCGGACGCACGGTGAAGGCAGCCCGATCGTGTTTGTCCACGGTGTCTACGTCGGCGGGTCGTTGTGGGATGACGTCGCGGCGCGACTCGAAGGCGTCCGCTGCGTCGTCCCCACCTGGCCGCTCGGCGCCCACCGCGACCCCGCGCCGGCGGCCGACCTCTCCGCACGCGCCACCGCCCGGCGCATCCCAGCGTTCCTGGAGGCGCTCGACCTGCGCGACGTCACGTTGGTCGGCAACGACACCGGCGGCGGCCTCTGCCTCGCCAGCCTCGGCACCGAACACCCCGGCCTCGACCGGATCGGCCGTCTGGTGCTCACGAACTGCGACAGCTACGAGCACTTCCCGCCCAAGGGCTTCGACACCGTCGCCATCCTCGCCCGCAAGGCGCCGCCTGTCGTGGGACTCATGTTGCGCTTCTTCGCCTCGAAGCCCGGGCAGCGGCTGTTCTTGAAGTCCGTGTGCAAGCACCCTCCTACCGGTGACGCCGCGAGCCGGGTGTTCGAGGCGTTCTCGACGAGCAGCGCTGCTCGTCACGACGCGCTCCGCACGACGGCGTCGTTGGAGCCCTCGGTCACGATGGATGCCGTGCCCGCGCTCAAGGGCTTCGACGAACCGGTGCTGCTGGCGTGGGGCGACAGCGACAAGCTCTTCCCGCTCGACCACGCCCGCCGCCTCCAAGCCGACTTCCCGAACGCCCGGCTCGAGATCATCCCCGACGCCAGCACCTACGTCATGCTCGACCAACCCGAAGCGCTGGCCCGTTCCATCGGGTCCTTCGTCACCGCCTGACTTCAACATCGCGCAACACGAGCAGCAAACGACTCAGCTCTCGTCGTGATCAGTGGTCCAGCCGCCGGGCCCGAGTCGCCAGCCGACACGGATCCGACCATCCGGGCGCCTATCCGCGCGAGTCCTTGAGCCGCTTAGACAACCATTGCTCGATGGCATCGCACGCCTCGGCCAAGAGCTCGGGTTGGTCCTTGAAGTAGTGATCGGCGCCCTTGATGCAGACGATGTCGTCGTCGCTGCCCCTACTCGCCTCGTGCATCTGCCGAGCGTGGCTCGGATGACAGATCGGATCGCCCGAGCCGTAGACCACGAGCAGCGGGACCTCGAGTTCAGGCATCCATCGGAGCGCATTGCCGTTGCTGTGGTCGAGCGACCATTGGTTGAGCCAGGAGCGCGTTGTCGTGAACCGGCCCGGGCCTGCAGGGAGGTAGTTCGCTTCTGCCGGAGTGCCCCACAGCGACACCCCGATCTCGCGCTCGCTGGGCTCGAGCGTGCCGTCCAGGAAGCGCGGGTCGGCGTTCGTGCCGTAGACGACGAACGGCAGGTCCGCCAACCCGTCAGGCCAGTCTGGGCGCTCGTTCAACTGATGCAGCGCCCAGTCGGAGATCTTCCGGTTGCGCGCCACCTGCGCCGCCCGGTACGCCTCGACGAACTCGGGTGAGTAGGGCGGACCGTTGCGCGGGTCGAACATGTCCAGATCCGGGTTCCGGCGGAGTGGGTCGCGTTCGTCGATGATCGCCGGATCGAGCAAATCGCAGATGATCGTCGCCCGCCCCGGATGGGCGTTGAGCATCACAATCGCGTCGACGGGGGGCAGGTCGTACTGGGTGAGGTCGGGGCCGCCGCCGGGCGGCTCGGTGACGGTCGCGTTCTGTGCCTGCGCCTGGTAGTACGGAGCGATCCCGGCGCCACCGGAGTTGCCGACGAGGACGATCTTGCGGTATCCGATCTCGCGTAGGTGGCCGATCATCGAGGCCATGTCCAAAAGGCAGTTCTCAGTGACGACGGTGGCGTCTGCGCCCAGGTAGCGGGACGTGAAGCCGATCGCTCCGTAGCCACGCTCGGCGAGCGGCACGAGCATGTAGTGGCCGAGGAAGTTCGAGGTGGGGTGGACGAGCATGATCGCCGTGTCACGGTCGGCATCGCGCGCCTTGACCTCGCTGGCCCACACCGTGGCGGCAAGCCTGGCCGCTCCCGAGTAGACGTCGACCGGGCCACCCGACGTGAGAAGAGGCGCCGCGAGCAGGTTCCGTTCGAGCTGGCTGTCCATCTCTTGTCCTGCTTCTCAGGGAAGTTTCGTCCGAGGTGACGGACCGTATTCGCCGATGGTTGTCGAATCGATGTCGGACACGTCGGCCGACACCTCGTCCACGGTCGAGCTGGAGGAGGTCACGTCGCGGTCGAAGGCCGCCAGCGCGTCGAGCCCGAGCAACTGGTTCAGCTCATCGAGCGAGAGCATCTGTTCTGGCCAGGCTCCTGTGGAGCCCTCGGCCCGAAGCTCGCGAAACAGGCGGAGGATCTGGCCGGCCGCCAGCCGTAGCGCGGAAGTCGGGTAGATGACGATGCGGTAGCCCATCTCGCCCAACGTCTGCACCGGGAGAATTGGTGTCTTGCCGCTCTCGGACATGTTGACCAGGAGCGGTCCTGGCACCGATTCGGCGATCATCGTCAACTCGTCCACGGTCTCGGGCGCGTCGACGAACAGGATGTCCGCGCCCGCCTGTCGGTTCAGCAAGCAGCGCCGGATCGCCTCGTGGATATCGTACGGGCCGCGGGCGTCGGTCCTGGCGATGATCAGCGTGTCGCCGTCGCGGCGGCTGGCGACCGCGGCACGCACCTTGCGCGCCATGTCGGCGGCGTCGACGACCTGCTTGCCGTCCATGTGGCCGCACCGCTTGGGCCAAGCCTGATCCTCGATCTGGATGGCGGCGGCGCCGGCGCGCTCGAGCTCGCGTACCGTGCGGCGGACGTTGGCCGTGTCGCCGTAGCCGGTGTCGGCGTCGGCGATCAGCGGCAGGTCGACCACCGCCGCGATCGCGCGCACGGCATCGACGATCTCGGCCATCGCGAACAGGCCGACGTCGGGCATGCCGTGGCGCCAGGCGGCCACCGCGTACCCGCTGACGTAGAACGCTTCGAAGCCTGCCTGCTCGGCGCACAGCGCCTCGAGTGGCGTCCCGCCGCCGGCGACCGAGAGGGCTCCTGGCGTGGACGCCAGCAGCGATCGCAGCCCGGCGCCTGGCGCGGTGCCGGCCGCGGCGTTGGTCATGATCCGGCGGGCGGCCAACAGATCGGCCGAAGTGTGCCGTAGCTGCTGTCGTAAGTCCCTCGGGTGGCTCGCTCAGGTGCCATGGTCGTGTCCGATTCCCGCGCGCCATCGTCGAGGTCGGCGGTCTGCATCTCGACATCGCGGTGGACGCCGTAGCTCTGGACCTCCACCACTCGGCCCCCTGGCAGTGCTCGTGCGTCCGACCAACTCATTCGCTGCCCGGCCACCGGCGAGGCTACGCCGTGGAGGATTTCGGTGAGCTTTCCCCTGACGTTCGCCCACCAGCACGCGGTCCAATATGTGGTACACGTCGGACCATGACTGGTCAGGCGACAAGGGATGAGATGAGCGGCCGATGAGGGTTCGAGTCGATCCGGAGAAGTGCCAGGGCCACACGCTCTGCGCCATGAGGGCCCCTGAGATCTTCGAGCTCAGCGACTTCGATGGTCATGCCACCGCCCGCCTCGAGGAGGTGCCGCCCGGCCTAGAGGAGGCGGTGCTGGACGCCGCGGCTACCTGCCCCGAGCAGGCGATCGTTGTCACTCAATGAAGACGGGCACCGCAAGGGGGAACCGCTGATGGCAGGAGTCGGGGACAAGCAGAATCCCGTCCACTTCGACCGGCACAGTCCGGACTACATCCACCGCTTCACCGACATCACCCATCAGCTGCACGGAGCCTGCCCCGTCGCGTGGACGGAGACCTATGGGGGGCACTGGGTGGCGAGCGGCTACGAACAGGTCTTCGAGCTCGCCCGCAACGCTGCTCTTCTGTCCAACGACCGCGACCCGAAGGGTGAGCGTAACGGGTACGTGGGAATCGCTATCCCTAACCATCCCGACGGCCCCGTAGCCGGCTTTCTGGAGATGGATCCGCCCGCCCAGCGGGACTACAGGCGGGCTCTCGATCCATATCTGTCGCCCGCCGCCGTGGCTCGCTGGAAGCCGATGACCGAGGACCTGACTCGCGCCTGCCTGGACGAGAAGATCGAGTCCGGCCGGATCGATTTCGTCGACGACCTGGCCAACGTGGTCCCCGCGGTGATGACCCTGGCGCTCATGGGTCTGCCTCTTTCGGATTGGGTCGTCTATTGCGAGCCGACTCATGCTTTCTTGTACACGCCGCCGGATTCGCCGGATATGCCGCGGGTCATGGCAGCGGCCTTGGCAGCCGGTGACCGTATGACCGAAAGCATTGCCGATATCCGGGCCAACCCCCGTCCCGGCATGGTGAACGCCTTGATCGAAGCCTCGATTTGCGGGGACCCCGCGAGCGACGACGACATCCGCGACGCGATGGTTCTGCTCATCGGCGGCGGATTCGACACCACAACGGCCTTGACCGCGCACTCCCTGGAGTGGCTCAGCGAGCATCCCGGCGAACGCGCTCGGCTCGGCGCCGATATCCCGGGTCTCATCGATTCGGCCACCGAGGAATTCCTTCGGGTGTACACGCCAGCACCCGGCGATGGGCGCACCGTTACTTGCGAATACGAGCTGTCCGGCCAGAAGTTGGAATCCGGAGACCGGCTCTGGCTGTCCTGGGCGATGGCCAATCGCGATCCGTCAGTCTTCCCCGATCCCGACGACGTGCTCCTCGACCGCAAGCACAACCGTCATACCAGCTTCGGGCTGGGATTGCACCGGTGCATCGGCTCCAACGTGGCCCGGGCGGTGTTCAAGACAATGCTCAGCGCCGTCCTCGAGCGCATTCCCGACTACGAGTGCGATCCCGCCGGTGCAGTGCACTACGACTCGGTGGGCATGATCAACGGGATGAGGCATCTCCCGGCCACATTTGCTCCGGGCGAGCGGCTGGGTCCGAACTTCGATGACACCGTCGCCCACTGGCAGCGGGTCGTCGACGACCAGCGGATGGCGGAGCCTGTCACGCGAACGTCCGGGCCGTAGGTCGGCACGACGTACCCGCACTCGGGATCGGGGCCTACCGAATCTCGTTGGAAGCCTTCTGTGCGGAAACCAACTCCGCAGCCCACGGCAGACTCGAAACCTGACTCATGGCGTGACACAGGTCGGTGAACTGAACGCGCCGTGATCGGTGACAACCAGGTCTGATCACGAACCGTCCGCGCGCGTCCGTGATGACAACGGAGCCTTGACACGTTCCTCAGACCCGTAGTTCGCTGAGTTCGCTGTCATCAGCCGAAGCAATGTCCGAAAGGATCGCGCCCGATGCCACCGCACGCCACCGAGGTGTTCCCCGACGTGCCCGCCGACGTCGGCAGGATGGTCGAGACGAACGCCCGCAGCCTCTACCACTTCCCGAGGGTCTGACCGAGATGAAGGGCGGTCCGAGCATCAAACATCTCGACGACGTACCGATGGAGGAGATGGTCCGGTTCGAGTTCTCCGACGGTCGAACGGCGTCGATCTGGGAGAAGTGGATCGAGATGACGCCGCGCTACGTCGCCTTCTGGAATCGCTGGGATCCGGGTGCGATGAGCCCGCTCCACGGGCACACCGGCGACCACGTCAACCTGATCTTGAAAGGCGAGATCCGTTGCGGTGAGATCGTCTGCGGTGCCGGCACGCACATCATGCTCGAGTGGGGCGACCTCTTCGGGCCGTGGGAGGCGGGCCCGGAGGGCTGCGAGCTGTACGGGTTCATGGCCGGCGACGGCGCGCCCTTCTCGGGTGACGCGGCCGTGTTCCAAGCGCTGCTCGACGCGCGTGGCGCCAAGTCGGTTCCACTTCCGATGCCAACACGCCTTCCGCCGTGGTTCGGCTCGGAGCGGTCGGCAGTGCTCGCCAAGGTGGAGGGTGGCGGCAACGTCACCAACTGGACCGCACCGTCCTGACCGGCCTGAACGTCTGGTACGCCGACGGGCCGTCGCGCCGCGCATCGCGCCGTCGATGGCCAACGACTCGCCGGCTTGGCGGCCGGTGCCCGGCGCGCGACCTGCGATGGCCGACTGGCCGGACGAGCAGACGGGCCACGCAGCGCGCGCTGACTTTCGCTGTCGGTCACCTTTCGGTCGTGCTCAACGTCTGTTGGCTGGTTCCGGAATTCCATAGATTGTGATGCCGGCGGTCGCCGGAGATTCTGAGCCTGTGACGCTTCACGCACATCAGGAGGTCACATGCCCACGATCGTCATTGTCGGTGCCGGACCAGGGCTCGGTCTGTCCATCGGCAAAGTCTTCGGCCGCCATGGCTTCACCGTCGCGCTCGTCGCTCGGGACCAGGCCAAGCTCGATGCGCTGGCCGGGCACCTCGGAGAGTTGGGCGTCGATGCCGCCGGCTTCGCCGCCGACATCATGGACCGACCGTCGCTGGTGGAAGCCTTCAAGCAGATCGAGCAGCGTTACGGACCCATCGACGTGTTGGAGTACTCGCCGGCACCGCACACCCCTGTCCCGGGCATCACGATGACGGGACCGATCGAGGCAACCGTCGAGAACCTCCAACCCCAGATCGAGTTCTACCTACACGGGGCCGTCACCGCCACCCACCAAGTGCTTGACGCGATGGCCGATCGCGGTGCCGGCACGCTCTTCTACACGACCGGCGCATCGTCGGTGAACCCACGCCCGATGATGGGCAACGTCGGCCCGGCCGCCGCCGCACTACGCAACTGGGCCCTCGCCCTCCACCAGGCGCTTGCAGACACCGGTGTCTACGTCGCACACGTACCGATCGACCACTGGATTGGCCACGGCGGTCCGGAAACCCAGCCCGACACGATCGCCGAACTGTATTGGACCCTGTACACCGAACGCGCCGTCGCCGAACACCTCGTCGCCTGACCGTCGCAACCCTGCGATCGCCGCCGACGAGTCATCCGCTCGGTCAGCGAACCGGGGGCCGGCGCTGCAACTCGGCCAGCAACGGCTGGCTGTAGGCGACGCGTCCGGTGACCGTCGCCGGGTCGCCACTCACCAGCGCCAGCGCCGCTTCCGCCATTCATGAGATGCGTTCGAGGGCGAACTCCTTGACCAGCTCGTGGGCGCCCGTGCAGCGGAACCGGTAGCTCGCGAGCGCGGGCACGAGCATGCCGTCGCGCGGGCCGAGCTCGCCGAGCGCCCGGCCGTTCTCGCCGAAGAAGGACGCGTGCCCCTCCAACACGAGCCAGATCGCGTCGGCGGGATGGGCGTGGAGGCCGTCCTCGCCGCCGCCGTCGGCGAAGGCGCGGACGTAGAGCGACAACGCCGTCGTCCGTGCGAGCGGCCGCACGCGCAACGCGTGCTCCGACTCCTCCGGGGCCGCGGTGGTGAAGACCTGGAACGGCGCCAACTCGATGGTCGCCGTCGGGTTCAGCGGACCGAGCCGGTGCTCTGATCCTCCCGGCCGGCACGCCGACTGGGCCGACCGACGCGCTGCGCGCGCTTTGGGAACGGGCGCTACAGGACGCAGCGGCTGACGAGGTCCAGTCGCGCGCGGTCGATTGCCGGCGCGTCGGCGTGATGGAGATGGTCCGTTCGGCGGGTGACCCACGCTGGCGAAACGTCGCCGGCGCGCTGAGTGCCGGTGAGGGCAACGCCATGCCCGTGTGGGCTCCACAATGAGGACACTCGCGTTCTCCGGAGCGTCCAGCTTGCGAGACGGCCGCTTCAGGTGGTCGCCAGGTGGCCACGAAGATCAGCAGTCTCCTCCGGGTTAAGGATCCTGGTTCCGCCGTCAACACACGTTTATGCTGATCAGCGCCGGAAACCGTTGCTGACACTCGATCCCTGAGGGCGGCGAATTGCCCTGCCTGTTCTTCACGCGGCAGAGGTCATGGGTTCGAGTCCCGTATCGCCCACCGCGAAACCGCACGTCAGAGGCCATTGGTCGGCGTTTCGCCAAGCAGGTCGCTTCCCTCATCGCGCGTCCATCGCGCGGTCCACTCGGGAGGGTGTGTGGACTTCAGCGACGAGGAGCTCGTTATCGGGCTAGAGGCTGCGCTCGAAGCTCAGCAGCACAGCCGAGCCGACTTCGGTGTGTTGCGGGCATGGAGCCGCCGCGCACCTGGGAGATGCTCAAGCTGTTCTGGAATCGCGGCTGGGTTGAGGTGGAGGCAACGATCGGCGCGGATGGCGGCACCCGACCACCCACGAGATCCACTGGCTGCTTGAGCGGCGACACGTGGGTCCGACGCGAAGGGCCCCGCGCTCGGCCTATAGCGGATGTTCCCTTACCCACGGCCAGCTCGCCTCGAGCGCAATATCCCACGAGGCGAGCGTTTTGAGCGTCGGCGACGTTGTCACGCGCGTCGTCAGTACCGGGCGCTCCACCCGGATGGATTGTCGCCGCTCACTTGGGCGGCGGCGAGGTCACTGCCGGCTTGACCGCCGTTGACGCCCCAGCAGTCCGCGGGCACGTCGTAGTACGTGATCTTGGTGTTCATCGGATCGATGCCGACTTCGGCGAGCTTGTTCACCATCGCCTGGTAGATGTCTCGCTTGACGTCGATCGAGCGCGGATAGCCGATCACCTCGATCAACACATACGACACGAAGTCGTCCTTCTCGGGGAGCAAGATGTTGTCGGGTCCGAACTCGAACAGCCGGACTTGGCGGTCCCACTCCGGAATCCCGGCGCCTTCGACGAGGCCCTGGTGGGCGGCCTCCATCAGCGCCCGCTTCTGTTCGGGCGTGCGACCGGCGGTGGCGTAGAGCTTGATGTGAGGCATGTCGTCAGTCTCCAATCCGAAGTACGGTGCGAGCTTCGACCCGCCCGGCCACCAGGTCGTCAAACGCAGCCCGGGCTTCGGCCAGCGGAAGGGTTCGGGTGACGAGCTCGTCGAGCTTGAGTCGTCCCGCGAGGTACAGCTCGGCGAGCAACGGGATGTCGCGATGTGGGCTCGAGGTTCCGTATCGGCAGGCGAGGATCGACTTGTCGTGATAGAGCCGTTCGAGTGGGATCTCTGCGTTGATCCCGGGACCCGGGAACCCGACGATCACAGCCTGTCCGCCTGCGTCGAGCAGCGATGCGGCGAGCGCGACCAGCGGTGCGCTGCCGATGCACACGAAGGCGTGGTCGACGCCTGTCGGCTCGATCTCCCGGATGCGGTCGCCGACGCCGTCGCCTCCGAGCACGAACTGTGTCGCGCCGAACGTTCTGGCGGCCACCTCCTTGTCGGGATTGGTGTCGACCGCGATCACGACCGAGGCGCCCGCGATTGTTGACGCTTGCACGACGTTCAGCCCGACACCGCCGAGGCCGAGTACAACGACGCGATCACCGCGCGTGACGCGTGCGCGGTTGAAGACCGCGCCGGCGCCAGTGAGGACGGCACACCCGAGCAGCGCGGCGCACACGGGACGGATCGCCGGATCGATGGCGACGACCTGCTCCTCCGACACGATCGTGCGCTCAGTGAACACTGACGTGTTCGCAAACTGGTGGACGGGCTCGGTACCGATGACGAATGGCTGGCCGATCCCCCCGAGCCCCCCGCGACACTGCGTCGGATACCCGGCGGCGCAGCGGGGGCACCGGCCGCAGAAGCGCAACGTATGGATCACGACGGTCTCACCAGCAGCAACGGATCCCACGGCGTCGCCGACGTCGACGACGCGGCCGGTCCCTTCGTGTCCCAGGACGACCGGCAATGGATAGGGCGTCGCTCCGGTGATGACCTTCACGTCGCTGTGACAGACCCCGGCCGCCGTCATCTCCACGACGACTTCGTGGGGCGCCGGTCGACGCGCCAACTCGACGTCGTCGCGCCAGCACAGACCTGTTTCGTCGAAGACGATCGCTTCCATGACCAGACCCTATTCACCTACGTAGCCGGGACATGAAGCGGTGTCGTACCCGAGCCGATCGGCCACATGCAACACCGACAGCACTGTGTCTCGCGACGCCTCCGGATCCGCCGCCGGGATCGCGACGCCGAACCTCATCAGGTCGCAGGCTGCAGGAAGATGATCGGTCCCGGCACGAGGCAATCGTTCGTGGGCAGGCTCCCGTCGGTGAACGCGGTCACCAACGCGTCGAGGATGTCGTTGAAGTCGTCAGCTTCGACGTCGTAGATGGCGAGGTACTTGCCGGGCGTGTCAGCGGCGGGCGACTCGGCAACCTTGAAGCGGGTGCAGCCGATGATGCCGTCGATCTTCAACACGTCAGGAACGTGGACGCTGTCGTACCACACGTTGAACTCCGCGTCGCGCTCCGGGCTGATCGAGTCCGTGTAGACCAGCATCTTTCCCTTCGGCATGTGCGTTTCCTTACGTCGACGCGCACGGGCGTGCGCTTTGAAAAGGTGGTCACATGGATTTGCAGCGCTGCGTGGTCGAGACCTCGCCCCCGCGAGGACCCGAAGGTCCGCCCGCAAGTCGTGAAGCGTTCCCATGAGGTACGGCGCCCGGCCTCGTCCACCAGCGGCCGGCGCAATTGCCGGCGGGAGCCACAAGGCCAAGGTTTATCGCTCATTCGAGCATCGCGCTACTCCCTATGCACTCGGGTCCCAGCCCCACCGCCAACCGTCACCGGCGCTCCACCGGCCGCAAGGCAGAACGTGCGCGTGAACTCGGTGTGCCCGGGCACCGTCATGACACCTCGTCGAGGGCGAAGCTCGGGCTCAAGACAAGGAATTCATGCGCGAGGCGGATCCGATGAGCGCTTCGGCGAGCCGGCGGCGGTCGCCGCCGCGGTCGTGTGGCTGTGCTCCGACGAGGCGTCGTTCGTCGACGGTGTCACCGTGCCGCTCGACGGGGGAGCCGTCGCGGGCTAGGAAGGAGTTTGCATGACGGCAACCGCTCGCGACCGCGCTGTGCTGTGCGTCGGCGTCGACATTGGGGGCACGTTCACCGACGTCGTCGTCACTGGCGGCGACCGCACGTGGCGCGCCAAGGCGCCTTCCACGCCCGATGATCTCGGGCGCGGCGTGCTCGACGCGTGCCGGCTCGTCGCCTCCCGCGCCGGCTTCACGCTCGAGTCGCTCATGGCGCGGGTGGGGCGCCTGGGCTTGGGCACTACGGCGGTGACCAACATGCTCGCGTCGCGCGCCGGCCGTCGGGTGGGCCTCGTCACGACGAAGGGATTCGAAGACCTGGTCCCGCTCGCGCGGCCGGCGGGTCAACGAGGACGGCTGGTTGGTGATGCCGCCGCAGGTAGTGGAGCGTCGCTGCATCGTCGGCGTACACGAACGCATCGACCGCCAAGGTGCCGTTCTCACCCCCCTCGATCCCGACGAGGTCGTCGCCGCCGCCCGGGTGCTCGTGGACGACGAGCGCGTGGAGGCGCTCGCGGTCTCGTTCCTATGGTCGTTCCGCAACCCCATCCACGAGGAGCGAGCAGTGGCCGTGCTCGCCGACTGGTTCCCCCAGCTTCCCGTCACGTCAGGCGCCGCGCTGCACCCGGTCATCCGCGAGTTTGAACGTTCGACCTTCGCGCTGCTCAACGCGTACACGTCGGGTGCGCTCATGGGTGTCGACCGCCTGGCGGCCGACCTCGAGCGCCTTGGCCTTCAGGTGCCGGTGCTCCTCGTGCACTCGGGCGGCGGCTCGACGACCATCGCGGAAGCTCGCCGGGTGCCCGTCAGCCTGGCAGAGTCGGGACCGGCAGCGGGCGTCGCCGCGGCGGTCGAGGTCGCGCGCGCGGCGGGCGTCGACGACGCCGTCACGTGCGACATGGGCGGCACGTCGTTCGACGTGTCCGTCGTCAGCAGGGGCGCCCCGGCCCGGCGCGCGAGGGGACCTGATGGGGATCTGGACCGCGTTGTCGCTCGTCGACGTGGACTCCATCGGCGCCGGCGGCGGTTCGCTCGGCTGGATCGACGCGCGCGACATGCTGCGGGTTGGTCCCCAATCCGCCGGCGCGGTTCCCGGCCCGGCGTGCTACGGGCGCGGCGGGACGGAGCCGACCGTGACCGACGCCCTGCTCGTGCTCCGGTACCTCGCGCCCGACCGCTTCCTTGGCGGTGCCATGACCCTCGACACCGACGCCGCGCGGCGGCCTGCGCGCGCCTGGGCCGCAACCTGTTGCTCTCGGGCGACGACGTCGCGTGGGGCATCCGCGAGATCGCGCTGGCAGGGATGGCCAAATCGGTACGTGGGCGGCTCGCCGAGCGCGGGCTCGATCCGCGGGGGCGCGCCCTCGTGAGCTATGGCGGTTGTGGCGGGCTGTTCGCGGCTGACATCGCGCGGGCCATCGGCATCGAGTCCGTCGTGATCCCCGAGCTCGCCTCGGTGTTGTCAGCGTACGGCGCGGCGACTGCCGACGTGCGCCGGGAGCGCGTGCAATCGCTCGAGATGTCGTTCCCCGTCGACGTCGACGCGGTCACGGTCGTCGCCGACAAGCTGCGCGCGCAGGTCGACGCCGATGTCGCCGCCGACGGTGTCCCGCCGCAGGAACGCTCGGCGCACTTCGACGCCGACCTGCGCTTCAAGCGCCAGAAGTGGGAGCTGACGGTTCCGATCGCCGACACGCGCATCGACCGCAACACGCTGGATCGTCTCGTCGAGGACTTCCGTGTGGAGTACGCGCGCCGGTACGGGGAGGGAGCCCTCTTGGGCGGCGCGGTTATCGAGCTCGTCAGCCTGCGCGCAATCGGCACTGGTCGCACCGTCAAGCCCGACTTGGCGCCGGCGCCGGTGGCGGCGTCACCCGCGCGGCCCGAGCCCGTGTCGGCGCGGCCGGTGCGCGTCGCACGGGGCCACTCGCCCGTGGTCGTCGACGCGTACGCCGGTCCAGCGCTGCTGCCGGGGCAACAGGTGCTCGGTCCCGCGCTCGTCGATGGGGTCGACACCACGGTGTGGGTGCCGCCGGACACCGAGCTGTACGTCGACGGCTGGAACAACGTCGTCGTGCAGGTGGCGTAGATGCAGGTGGAGCAGCCGCACGACCACGGTCCGGTCGTGGATCCGATCGGCCTCGAGGTGCTCCGCACTCGTCTCGACGCGATCAGCGACGAGGCCGCGGTGACGATCGAGCGAACCGCGATCAGCCCGGTGGTCACCGAATCCAAGGACTATTCGGCGACGATCCTCGACGGCGCGGGCAATCTCGTGACCGGCGGCGGGCGCATCGAGTACCACTTCGGAGCCGCCATGAACGCGGTTCACTCGACGATCGCGCGGCACGGCGACACGATCCGCAACGGCGACGTGTTCCTCGCCAACGACCCGCACAACGGCGGCGGCCTGCACGCGCAGGACGTGATGGTGCAACGGCCCGTGTTCGTCGAGGGCGAGCGTGTGGCCTGGGTCGTCAACTCGGCGCACCTCATGGACATGGGCGGGATGGTGATGGGATCGTGGGCGCCCGCGGCGACGGAGTGCTACCAGGAAGCGATCCGGTTCCCGCCCGTCCGGCTGTTCCGCGAGGGCGTGGAAGAGCCCGACGTGTTCGCGATCTTCCGCAACAACGTGCGCCTGTCGACGCTCGTCGAGATGGACTTACGCGCCCTCGTCGCCGGGTGCCATGTCGCCGAGAAGAAACTCACCGAGGTCGTCGAGGGGATCGGCATCACGGGGTTCCGAGACGCGCTGCGCGCACTGTGCGACTCCGGCGAACGGGAGCTGCGTCGGCGGGTCGAAGCGATCGCCGACGGCCGCTACCGCGTCGTGACGTGGACCGAATGGGGTGACGAGCTCTACGCCGTCCCTTGCACGCTCACGGTCGCTGGCGACACCTTGGTGTTCGACTTCGCCGGCACGTCGCCGCAAGCGCCGCACTTCTTCAACTCGAAGCCGTACATCATCGCGAGCGAGCTCGTCGCCGACGTCTGCACGCTGATCGCGCAGGACCTTCCGTTCTCGTCGGGCCTGTTCCGTCCGTTCGAGCTCCGCTGTCCCGAAGGGTCGATCGTGAACTCGGCGCCTCCGGCGCCCGTCGCCAGCGCCCACATGGACGCCGCGTTCTGCGCCGCGACGGTCGGAACCCAGTGTGTCGTGCTCGCGCTGGCGGCGTCGCCCGACGCGCCCGGACGCCGCTACCTCAGCGGGCCGTCGGGAACGTCCGCGCTGGCGACGCACACCTGGGGCTGCGTCGTCGACGGAGCGTTCGACGGATGGGCGATGCTCGACGGGTGCCTCCCGGCGCCCTCGGCGGGCCACGACCGTGACGGTAACGACCTGTTCTCCTTCCTCGTGGGCCGTCAGGGCGTCGTCGAGTTCATCGACGTCGAGATCCTCGAGTCTTGGTACCCACTGCTCGTGCGCGAGAAGAAGCCGCGCCCAGGCAGGCGTTCGGCGCGGGCACGTTCCGTTCCGGCGCCGGCTGCCAGATGTCGTACCGGCCGTATGGCACCGACGCCCTCCACGGCGTAATGCTGGCGATGCGCGAACGACTCCCCTTGACCGGCATGGCGGGCGGGTCCCCTGGCGCGACCACAAGCTTCGTCGTGCACCGTGCCGGCGGCGCAATCGAGTCGATCGACGGCCACGCGATGGACGTGGTCGTCCGCGAAGACGACACGTTCGAGTTCCTCTGTGCGTCGGGGGGCGGATGGGGCGATCCACTCGGTCGCGACCCGAGCGCGGTGGCCGACGACGTCGCGCTCCGGCGAGTGACCAGAGCGGAAGCAGAGGAGGTTTACGGCGTCGTCCTCGATGCAAAGGACCGTCCACGCGTGCCCGAGACCGCCTCAAGTCGCGACGAGATCCGCCGCGAACGCCTCGCCCACGCGCGGCCGGCACGCAAGCCGGTCGAGCACGCAGAGCTCATCGACGCGCCCATACTCGCCCTCTACCCGGGCGTCGTACAACGAGGCGCAGTGGCGGTAAGCGCGGCGAGCGGCGCGCCGCTCGCATACGCACCGGATCACTGGACCGACGGGTGCCCGACTCTCGAAGCGCGTGTCACCAATGGGAACCTCACGCTCGTCATCGAAACCTACCTCGATCCCCTCGATGGACGCGCCCTCGCCGTCGACGTACGCCCCGAGGGAGCCGAGCGCACGTTCACGAGCGCGCCGGATCGATGGGCCGAAGCAAAGCGTTGAGTGCCGCACCACTGGGTACGCCTCGACAGTGTCGCGAGAGCTTCTGTCGGTCGAGGGGCGAGGATGCGTCACGGCCCGTCGTCGGATCGGGCGGTCATGCGAATGATGACGTACCTGAGCCGTTCCGATAGAGGAACGGGCGCCGGGCGACAAACGGTGGCTTGCAGAGGGCTGGAGTGCCGACGCATAGCTACTTCGACCTGAAAAACGCTGGGCGTTGAGTGCTCGCGTTTCGGGCGGCGATAGAAGATGATGACCTCGACCCCTTGTTGCGGAAGGGATCGAGGTCATCGATGTTGCGAACGGTAGGCGATCAGGCGACGTTGTGGGAGTCCATCCTGCCGGCGGCGGTGTTGGGGATGCCGGCAGAGCTCGAGCGGGTGGACCGGCTGCTGGACGATCCGAGGTTCTTCGAGCCGTATCGAGCGTTCTTCCATGAGCGGTTGGGACGGCCGTCGATCCCCATCGAGACGTATTTGCGGCTGATGTTCTTGAAGTATCGCTACAAGCTCGGGTTCGAGCCGTTGTGCCGGGAGGTGGCGGACTCGATCACGTGGCAGCGGTTCTGTCGGATCCCGCTCGGTGGCCGCACGCCGCATCCGACGACGTTGATGAAGATCACCACGCGTTGTGGAGCGGGGACGGTCGACGCGTTGAACGACGCCTTGTTGGTCAAGGCGGCAGAAGCGAGGGTGCTCAAGACCAACCGGGTGCGGGCGGACACAACGGTCGTCGAAGCGAACGTCGCGTATCCGGTGGACTCGTCGTTGTTGGCCAAGGGGGTGGCTCGGGTCGCGAAGCTGGCGCGACGGGCCCGGGCGCAGGGTTTGGCGACGCGGACGGTGGTGCGAGACCGGACTCGTTCGGTGTATCGCCGGGCCCGGGACGTGGTGAACATGTTGCGGCAACGCGGCGACGAACGTCGGGCCCGGGTCGGGCGGCTCAACGCCGAACTCGCGGCGATCGCCCGGGCCGCGGTCCGCGACGCCCGGCAAGTAATCCAGAACGCGAAACGGCAGCTCCGCCAGCTCGGTCAAGGAGTGACGGGTCGCCAACGAGCGATCGTCAACGATCTCAAGGTGCTGGCGGATCGCCTGGAACGCGTGGCGGTCCAGACCCGTGAACGCGTGGTCGCGGGGACCACACCCGCGGGAGCGACCCGGGTCGTGTCGCTGCATGATCCGGATGCCCGGCCGATCACCAAGGGGCGTCTCGGTCGTCCCGTCGAGTTCGGCTACAAGGCGCAGATCGTCGACAACGAAGACGGTGTGATCGTGGATCACACCGTCGAGATCGGCAACCCGCCCGACGCGCCGATGTTGGTGCCCGCGATCAAACGCATCAGCCGACGTGCAGGACGTGTTCCTGATGTCGTGACCGCCGACCGCGGTTACGGCGAAGCGAGCATCGAGGACACGCTCCGAGCACACGGTGTGCGCCACGTCGTGCTACCCCGCAAAGGCAGACCGAACGCCACGCGCCACGAGATCGAACAACGACCCGCGTTCCGCAAGCAAGTGAAGTGGCGCACCGGTTGCGAAGGACGGATCAGCTGCGCCAAACGAGATTTCGGGCTCGCCCGCACCCGCCTCGACACCATCAACGGTGCTCGAACATGGTGCGGACACGGGATCTTCGCCCACAACCTCGTCAAGATCGCCGGCCTCACCCCATGACCCCGACCGGCCAGCACACCCGAAAGACTTCGCCGAACCCACCCAGCCACGATCACTCGCCCGAGTTCTTCAGGTCGAAGTAGCTAGCTCCGCTAGATCTGCCGTTCGGCGTGCGGCGTGGCTGGGCGGCGCGATCGAGCGCGCCCGCTCGCGTAACCGCTCCCGGGCGGGCATTACGCGCTGCCACGGCCCGGTGGCTGCCACGCCGCGGACCGAGCACCGATGCGCCTGATCTGCGCTTCCGACCGAGGCGATCCGGTGAATGTTCGCTGCGTCGTTCTGTACGCGGACCATGTGCGCGAGATCGATAGCTGTGTGCGCTTGGACGCTGGCCGCCCGACCTAGGACGGTTCGTCCGTGTGACCGAGATCGGTCTCCCGCTCGATCACCGTGGCGATGCGGAACGAGCTGCGGTCGAACAGGTGCTCTTCGTCCTCGACGATCTCCCGGGGCATGATCGAGGTCGTCATGATGTCGACGAGGGATCGAAACGCAGCTTCGTCGTGGTACCAGATCTCCGTGATCACATCGAAGGGCGGATCATCCCAGGCCCCGGTCTCCGGGTGAGGTAGCGGTTCGATGTAGCGACGGATGTAGTGGGCCATGTTCCTTGCGTGCTTCGTGCTCAGCGGAGCGTGGACGTTCTCGTAGTAGTCGCGGAATTCCTCGACGGTCATTCCCGGTCGACGCTTCATGAACATGAGGATCTTGTAGGTCTCAGCCATTCCGTTCTCCCACTCTGGTTCACGGGCTCAGACGTGTGCGTCGCGGACGCGCCCGCCGTCACCGGTCGGGCTCGGCTCACTCGGTCGCCGATTGGTCAGGGCAAGGTGCGTCGGGGCCGTTCGGCCCAGGATCGACTTCCGTTTCCTCTTGCGACAGCTCCGGATCGTCCCGGACACAGTGCAACAGGGTGCAGACCCTCGCTCGACGTGGGAGTCAGAACCTCCGTTCCTAGCAGCGAGCACAAGCGGCGCGGGCATGACGCCGAACACTTGACCGCGCCACACCAACCCTTGAGCAACACCTCGCCGTGAGCTCTCCGAGCAGACGACATGGCTGACGCTCGAGCCTCACAGCACTGCACCAGCGCAGGCCAGTCTGGGCCGTCCCAGAACCAGGGATCGGTTACCTCCGACGCGACGAAGATTCGCCGCCTGCCTCCGCGCCAGATATGTACGCGCGTCAGGAGCTCGCGAGGACCTTCTCGATGTTCTCGAGGGTCTTCTCCATCGCGGCGCGCGTGTCGTTACGAGATCGGGCGAGACGCAGCAACGGCTTGAATGCCCGTACCGCCGAGAAGTCCCACGTCTCGTGCACCCTCGTGCCGCCGTCGACCGGCTCGAGCTCGTAACGCCAGATCGCACCGGGACCCACGACAGTGCCGATCGCTCCCGCGGCCGAGTGTTGCCACGCGATACGCCGGTTGTCGGCGAACTCGATCACGACGTTGTGAGTGGAATAGGGGACGCCGCGCTTCATTGCCATGCCGAACTTGTCGCCGAGTTTGACGCGCTCAGGAGCGTTCTTGGCCTCCTTCACCGTGCCCGAACCATCGATGTCGTTATGCCGGCTGGGATCGGCGAGCAGCGCGAAGATCGCCTCGGGCAGCGCGGGAATCGTACGTTCGACGGTCTCGACATCACCGGATTGGGTCATGGGCGGCAGCGTACGCTGAAAGAAAACGCGCCTGCTCTCGCGAACGCGCGGAGAATGGCCGATGGGGAGCGTAGAGGTCGAGTGCAGAGCCGCAGCTCTGACCCGCCTACGCCGGGTCGAACTGTGGCTCCAGCCAGTGGGGCCGATGGTCTCCTGGTTCCCGACCACATAGTTGGCAGCGTCCGCTCCCCGGTTGCCGGTCGGGCTGGATCACGGGTGCGCTGCGAAGACGTGGGCGACGGCTCCGCCGCTGAAGGCGGTGGTGCTCATCGGCTCGATGGTGAGCGGTGCGAGGAAGATCCGCTCGCCCGCGCCCAGGACGGCCGGGTGGATGACGAGGCGGTACTCGTCGATCAAGCCGGTCTCGACCAGCGATCGGGCGAACTGTGTCCCGCCGTGGGCGAGCAGGTATCCGTCGGAGCGCTCCTGCTTGAGCCGCGTGATGGCTTCGGCCAGGTTTCCGGCGGCAATCGTCGTCTCGCCCCAGTCAGCGGACGCGAGCGAGTTCGAGAACACGACCTTGGGGATCTCGTTCATCGGCTTGGCGAACGGCCCGGAGGCGCCGGGCCAGTAGGCGGCCCACCCCGCATAGGTGGTGGCACCCATGAGGTGCGCGCCGGCGTTGCTCAAGGTCTCGACAGTCCAACTGGCGCCGTCATCGGAGCGTCCCGCAGCGACCCAGTCGGCGCTCCCGTCAATTGGTGCGACGAAGCCGTCGAGCGAGAACGACATCTTGAGGACCAGTGAGGCCATGCCCTGCTTCCTTCCGCTCAGCCCGCGACGGTGCCGTGCACCAACTTGACTCAGACCTTGTGCAGAACTCATCGCGCAGGCGCGAACTTTCTCGCCGCTCTGAACGGCGCAAGATTGCCCGCCCGGGCACTCTACGCGGGACGCAGCACAACGACGACCTCGCCTGAGAACGTCCCGACGCGACGTGCCCGACGGCGGCCGGACCCATCGGCCAAGCCCGGCGCCGTCGAGCTACCGAGATCGCCGTTCTCGCCGACCTCGGTACGACGACGTGTGTCTGCTGCCACACGTCGTCAGGTGGCGAAGAGCCGCGCACGCTCCCGCTGATACCCGGGCGCTCGGAGCGGATCGGCGTAGTGTCGATTCGCGGGGCGGGGACCGGGGGATCATGCGCAAGCTCGGAGGGGCCATCGCGGATCGCGTTGACCTTCGCCCCCCTCACCAGCGCAGCGGCCGCGGTCAACGCAGCACTCACGGCGGGAGCGACGAACCCGGCCGTCGCCGGCCACACGCGTAGAGCGTGGGTCGGGCGTCGGACCGCCAACTGTTCCGAGACCCGCAGCCGTGGTCCATTGCGGGGCTGAGCGCGTTGCCCTCCCTCGATCTCACCGCTTCTATGGGTTCAGTGCGAGCCGCCAGTACGTTCGACCCCAGCCCTCCAACTTCTGACGACGTTGCCAGGCAGGCACTGCTTCGTCGAACTCGACGCGGAACCGGCGCGCGTCGTGTTCGCGCGTCCGTGTGGCGCCCTGCAGAATCGCGTACCCACCCTCGGCCAACGAAAATGGCTCCTTCAAGACGCCGAGGTGGTCGTAGGGACCGTCCGCCCATGGGTTGAAGAACGCGGGGAGCACAAAATTGCTCACCGGCACTCTCAGACCATTCGCAACGATCCTGTACGTGCTCGCCTGGACCGCGTCGCACACTTCGCGAGCCCACATCAATCGGAAGCCGTTGAATGAGTACTCGTTGGCGGCGGGATCGGCGAGCATTTCAAGAGCTTCGTGAGACGCGCTGACCGAGAGCGCGTCGGGACCCGTGATCCAATCGCTGCCGGCCGAGATCGACGGGTCCGCAAACACATGGGCGTAGGGGAGGCCGTGGGCATCGACGGTGTGCCAGCCGTAGTCGCCAGCCTGGTGGGCACTGTCGAAGAAGTGGATCTTGTCGCCGCGTCCACCGACCGTGAATCGCGCAGTCGTGACTCCCCATGCTGGAGCGAAGTCGCGTTCGACTTGAATTGTCAGTGCTTCGGCAATCGCTTCGAGCACTCTGGTTGCCGCCGGATGCCGACGGGTGTGATCGACCAACGCGATCGTGCGCACCGGTCGATGGTACGCAGGCCCCTCGATTGCGTGGGTAGCAGCGAGAAGAGTCTTGCGTAGAGCAGTGCCGAACCGGGTCAACTCCACGGGTCGCCGACAGCGCAGATCGCCGGATCGTCGGAGTGGCCCGAACTGCCTGGCAACGCTCTCGTTACGTGCTCCGGACCGAGCAGGTGACGCAGGTCCGCGGTGCCTGGTTTACTTGCCGCTCGGAGTTCCGGGAACGTCACCGAGCCGGCGTTCATGGATACCCCGCGCTCGAGGTTCGGAGAGATGGTTCAGGGGGTCGGCCCACCGACGACTCATCGCTAGCCTCGCGATGAGTACCTGAGTCACGATCCCGTCAGGGAAGGAGAGCAATACGCCCGACGGTCGACGCGATGCCAAGCGGTGGACAACAACCCGCGAATCGCGAGGGGGAAGTCCAGTGACGAGTCAGTCCGTGGAATTGAAGCGCACGTATTGCAAGGTCTGCATGACGCATTGTGGCCTGGTGGCCGAGGTCGTTGGTGATCAGATCGTCAAGGTGCTGGGCGACAAGGAGCATCCGCTGACCGAGGGTTATACGTGCCCGAAGGGTAGGGCTACTGACAGGCTTCATCATCACGAGGATGCGATCACGCGTCCGATGATGCGCAAGGACGGCGAGCTCGTCGAAGTCAGTTGGGATGCGGTGCTCGATGACGTTGCGCTGAAGCTTCGGAACGTGATCGATACGCATGGTCCGGACGCTGTCGGCATGTACTTCGGCAGCGGTCTCGGGTTGGATTCCTCGGGTTACGCGATGGAGGAGGCCTTCTATCGGGCGCTGGGAACGCCGCCCAAGTTCTCACCGCTGACCAACGACAGCACTTGCAAAGCGATGTTGTCGGCGGCGGTGGCCGGCGGGTATGGGATGATCCCTCTGGTCGATTATCACAACGTCGAGATGCTGATCTACGTCGGCATCAACCCGATGGTCAGCCATGGGGACAACAACGGGATGTGGGACCCGGCTGGCTGGCTCCGGTCGATCACGAAGCGTGGCGGCGAGATCTGGACGATCGACCCGGTGTTCACGGCGACGGCGAACCTCTCCACCCGTCACATCGCGGCGTATCCGGGGAAGGACTACGCGATGCTCGCCTGGGTGGTACGCGAGATCATCGATGGTGGTCCGCTCACACCCAAGCAGCCGGTTCAAGGGTTGGAGGAGTTGCGCGCGGCGCTCGAGGGATTCGACCGGGCGACGGCGGCCGAGATCGCCGGCGTCACCGAACAAGACCTCGAGGACCTGCTGGCCGCCATCCGTCGCCATGGTCGGGTGGCCACCGAGACCGGCACTGGGATCGGGATGTCGTCGGGCGCCAACCTGACGGCGTGGTTCTGTTGGCTGATCATGATCTTGACCGGCTCGACGAATGACAAGGGCGGTGCGTGGTTCCATCCTGGCTTCTTCAGGCCGCGCGAGAAGTTCGAGCCGTATGTAGCGCAGAGCGCGTTCTGGCCAGCGTCGAAGACGCGACCTGACGTGAAGTCGATCATCGGTCCGGGAGGTGGTCCGGACTGGCCGTGCGCGGTGCTTCCTCCTGAGATCGAGGCAGGCAACATCCGCGCCTTCTTCAACTTCGGTGGCAACATCATCCGTTCCTTCCCCGATGCAAATGCACTTCGAGCGGCGTTGCCGAAGCTCGAACTGAACGTGTTCGTCGAGATCACCCACAACGAGCTGTCCGCCTATTCGACGCACATCCTGCCGACCAAGGATTGCGTCGAGCGTCCGGAGTTCTCCCGATGGTCGGACGCATTCGCTTGGAACGTGTCGATGCAGTATTCCGCGCCGCTGGTCGAGCCGATGGGCGAGCGCCGCTCGGCGTGGTGGGTGCTGTCGCAGTTCATGCGCCGGGCCGGACTCCCAGTGCCCGCCCACGTCCCAGACGACGATCGCGTCGAGGGGGCAGACGAGTTCATGCTCTCGAGGCTGTTCAAACAAGACGCCCGTTGCAGCTTCGAAGAACTGAAGGAGAAGCGCTACGTGGAGTTTCCCCTCGAGCTCCCCGCCCGGTGGGTGGAGGAGCACTTCGAGCGGATCGGCGGATGGAAGCTTGCCCCGCCGGAACTGCTCGCGCAATGGAACGAGTTCCGTGCTGCCGACGGGGCCGCGTTGGGCAAGCCCAAGCCATTGGTGTACAGCTCGCGGCGCCAGTTCAAGAAGTTCAACTCGCAACTCAGCTTCATGGGCGAGCCGGCCAACATCATCTTGCATCCCGACACCGCAGCCGACCACGGAATCGTCGACGGCCAGAGCGTGCGCGTCCACAGCAAGAGCGGGGAGATCGTGCTCGTCGCAAAGGTCGATCCCACCATGCGCAAGGGTGTCGCCTCCATCTCCCACGGACACCTGCACGCCAACGTCAACAACCTCACCAACTCCAACGACATGGACCCGCTCGGCGGCATGGCCCACTACTCCGGCGTACCCATCGAGATCGAACCGGTCATCGATGCATCGGCGTCCCAACCTGAAGAGGTTCGCCCACCACCGATGAAGTCATCGCAGAACTGACCAGATGAGCATCCGTGACATCGGCCCGCTTCGTGGTTCGGACGAGGGTCTCAACCACCAGATCGTCGACACGTTCGCGACGGTTGCCGAATCCGATTACGCGTGGACCGAGAAGATCTGGGTCACGATCGCGAGGGCAGACGGTTCCATCCAAGCGAGCTTGGGCCTCGGCAAGTACGCGAACCGCGGTGTGATCGACGGCTTCGGCGGTGTGTCGCGCGGTCGGGAGCAGTGGACGGTGCGGGGGAGCCGGGAGCTGTGGTCGGCGCCCGAGGAGACCGCGATCGGGCCGATCGTCTACGAAGTCGTCGATCCGCTCGGCGCGATTCGGGTGTGGCTCGAGCCGAACGACGTGCAGCCGATCTCGTTCGACCTCGTCCTGCGCGGCGTGACACCGCCGTTCTTCGAGGAGCGCAACCTCGTCCGCAACCCGAAGACGAACCGGACCGACGTGAACGTGATCCGGTACCACCAGGGTGGATGGGCGACCGGCGAGATCACGGTGGACGGGGAGCGGTACGAGCTGTCGGGCGAGGACGGCTTCGGCTACCGCGACCATTCGTGGGGGGTTCGGCAGGGTGTCGGCGACGACCCGACCGATCTCCCGTCGCCGCCGGCGACGGCGCGGTCCCACGCCCGCCGGCGCGGGATGATGAAGTGGACCCCGTCGTTCTTCCGTCGCCCCGACTGGACGTACTACGAAACCTCGGTCTTCCTCACCGGCGGCGCCTGGAACTACGCGTCGGCGTACGTCAACGACGCGAGCGGTCGACAGGATCGCGTCCGTTCGGCGGAGCCGCACATGCAGTACGACCCGCACACGCGCTTCGTGCGCGGTGGCGAACTGCACCTGGTCATGGACAGCGGGGAGGAGCGCACGATCGAGGTCGAGGTCCCCGGCGACTCGGGCTACTTCCTCAAGACCGTCGGCTACGGCGACTGGAAGGGCCACAAGCACGGGCGCTGGATGGGTCCGCTCCATCTCGACGGCGAGCACATCGCGGACTGCTGGGACGAGGAGCACCTCGGCCTGCTGGGCCAGTTCCGTGACACGCCGATCCGGGTGCGGGAAGGCGATGCGGTCGGCTACGGGATCATGGAGAGCATCGTCACCGGCGACTGGCCCGAGCTCGGCCTCACCGCCGAATCGGATCGCGACGTGCGGAACGCATGACCGGCACCCTGGCTGCCCGGCCCGTCGTCAACGTCCTCGATCCCGCGTTCTACGTCGACCCCTGGGACGCGTACCGATGGCTGCGCGACGAGGCGCCCGTGTTCTGGGATCCGGCCCAACGGCTCTGGGTGATCTCGCGCTACGACGTCCTGGCGGTCGAGCGTGACGGCAGTCGGTACTCGTCGTACGCCGGGTCGCGCCCCCACATCGACCAGCGTGACGACGAGTCCATGATCAACATGGACGACCCCGACCACCAGCAACAGCGGAACCTCGTCGTCCGTCGCTTCACGCCCCACGGTGTCCGTGGCCACGAAGACCACGTGCGCGCAGTCGCGACGTCGATCCTCGATGACGTCGTACCACGCGGTGAGTGCGAGGCGATCGAGGCCATCGCGTCGCGCCTTCCCGCCATCGTCATCGGCGATCTCCTCGGCTACCCGCGCCACGAGTGGGAACGGGTCCGTCATTGGTCCGAGCGGGTCATGCACCTCGCCGGCCAGACCTCACCGGCCGGGCCACCCCACGTGCCCGATCCGGGTCTGGCTCCCGTGATCACGGAGTTCTTCGAGATCACGAGCGACCTCGTCAAACAGCGTCGAGCGGATCCTCGGGACGACCTGATCTCCGCGTGGTCACCCAGGGCTGGACCACCAAGAAGGTCCTGGAAGAAACGCTCCTCGTCCTCAACGGCGGCGCCGAGACGACCCGCACCGTCACGGGCACGATGATCCGCGAGCTCGCGCTGCATCCCGACCAGCGTGCGACCCTCAGGGACCGTCCGGAGCTCCTGGGGTCGACCGCGGTCGACGAGTTCATCCGCTGGGTGTCGCCCGTGCTGAACATGCGCCGCACCGCAACCGAGGACCACGTGTTGCGCGGGGAATCGATTCGCGGGGGCGACGAGCTGCTGCTCTTGTATGCCTCGGCCAACCGGGACGAGCGGGCGTTCAGCGACCCGGATCTGCTGGACGTGAGCCGAACCAGGACCAATCGACACGTCGCCTTCGGTTTCGGCACGCACTTCTGCCTCGGCGCACACCTCGCGCGCCTCGAGCTGCGCGTCATGTTCGAAGAGCTCCTGCGTCGCATCCCCGACTGGGAGCTCGTCGACCCCGACGCATCGCAGGTCCTCCCGGCGACCTTCGCGCGCGCCTACGACCGGATCCCCATCCGGTTCACCGGGACCGCCTGATGGACACCGTCGAGCAGCGTCTCGTCGCCTGGTTCGCCGCACGGCATCCCGACGCGAACGATGTGCGGGTGGAGGGTGTCGACCGGGTCGAAGTCGGTCATTCCGCGGAGACGCTGCTCGTCTCGGTCCTGATCGACGGGCAGCGCGACGACGTCGTGATCCGGATCCGTCCGGAACCGCCCGGCCTCCTCGAGCCCTACGACCTCCAGCGGCAGTTCACCATCCTCCGCGCGCTCGAACCCACGCCGGTCCGGTCACCACGTGCTTTGTGGTACGAGCCGAGCGCGGACGTCCTCGGTCGCGAGTTCTACGCGATGGAACGGCTGCCCGGTCGTGTCATCGAGCGCGGCGTCCCCGACGACGTCGCCGGCGACCCCGTCCTCGTCCGGCGGATGTGCGAGAGCATGATCGACGAGATCGCAGCGATCCACACGGTCGACCCGGCCGGCGTCGGGCTCGGGGATCTCGGTGACGGTCGCGACTACGTCACCGCCGAGCTCGACCACTGGTCCTCGGAGATCGACCGCGTCAAGCGCGCAACGCTGCCTGCACTCGAACGTCTCGTCGACGAGCTGCGGGCGCGCCAGCCCGAGCCGTGCCCGCGTGTCACCTTGGTCCACGGCGACACCAAACCGGGCAACTTCGCGTTCGTCGACGGTGAGGTCAGCGCCGTCTTCGACTGGGAGATGGCGACGGTGGGCGATCCACTCGCCGACCTCGGATGGGCCGAGGTGAACTGGCGCTTCCCGGGCTTCGTCACCGCCGCCGAAGGTGCGCCGTCAGCCGACGAACTCGTCGAACGCTGGGAGGCACGGACCGGGATCCGAGCACTGCACCGCCCGTGGTACCGGGCGCTGCAGGGACTCAAGATCGCGGTCATCCTGCTCGTCGGGGGCCACCTCTACGAGTCCGGCCAGAGCGCCGACCCACGCCTGCTCGAGATGGCGTACGGGGTGGGCCCATTGACGCAGGCCGCGCTCGCCGACCTCGGCATCGACGACCCTCCGGAAGCTGGTCCGGTCGTTCCGGCGTCGCGGCAAGGAAACGGTTGAGCGGGGCCTTGCGGAAGAAATGGTGCAGGAAGCGTTCGCTCGGACATATGTGGCGTGGCCGAGGCTTCGTGATCAAGTCGACCCGTTGCCGTATGTGCGTCGGGCGGTGGTCAACCTGGCGCGAGGTGGGCTGCGTCAGAGGATCATCGCCCGTCGTCACGGTCCGTATGCCCCGACTGAGGTCCCGTCTCCCGAGTCCGAACTTCTCGCCGATGAACGGCGTTCGGAGATCGCGGCTGCGGTGGCGGCGTTGCCGCGTCGCCAACGGGAATGCGTGGTCCTGCGCTACTTCTCGGACTGTTCGGTTGCCGAGACTGCCGCAACACTCGGCATCTCGGACGGTGCCGTGAAGCAGCACGTGCACCGTGCCACGACCGCGCTCGCGGATGTGTTGGGAGCCGACGTGGCGGAGGAGGCATGACGCCCGAAGACCGTCTCCGCCGTGCACTGCGGTCTTCTGCGCCCCCGGCGACGACGGACCCGGCCACCTGGAACCGCGTGACCAAGCGTTCTCGTGCACTCCGTGCGCAGCGACGGCTGCTCGGTTCGACGGTAGCGCTGGTTGCGGTGGTGGCGCTCACGTTGGGCGTGTTGGCGGCGACGGGTTCGTTCGACAGCGGCGCTTCGAGATCCATTGTTGCCACGCCCTCACCAACCGGGACGACCGCGCAGGGCGACGTCGTTGCTGCGCTCGATCACAGCATCGTCGTGCTGTCATCCACCGATGGTCGTGTGGTGCGGACTCTTGTCGATGGGCTCGACCATGTCGGGACCGTGGCCGTGTCGCCGGACGGGAGCACCGTGTATTACTCGCACTCGGTGCGGACGTGTCTGGACGGCCGGGTACTCGGCGCGGGAGAAATCGCACGAGTCCCCATCTCCGGCGGTACGCCGGAGAGCTTGCTCGGTGGTGCGACGGATCCGTTGATCAGCCCCGATGGTCGGTGGATGGCGTACTCGCTCGGCGACTGCACCACTCCGGGTGGGGTCCACGTCGGCGTCCTCGACCTGAGCACGCGGGCGCACTACTGGCCGCTCGACGGTACCGCGGACACGGAACATGCGGTGCCGCACTCGTGGGCGGCGGACTCGCAGAGCCTGCTGTACCTCGGCGGCCAAGGTGATGTGTTCCGCCTCGACGGCATCCCCACGCCCACCGGCAGTCCGACCAACCTCACGCCTGGTATCGACCCCGTGACCGCGGCGACGTTCACGCACGACGGCAAGGTTCTCATCGCACGTCAACAAGCCAACACGTACATGGTGCAGCACTTCGATCCCGAGCCGCGGGGGATCGACATTCGGTTCATCGCCGAAGGACAGAGCCCTACGGCCATGACCTTCGACACCGGCGATCGTCTCCTGCTCCGTGCCGCGGATGGATCGCTCTCGGTGCAACAGGGGACGGTCGTGGGCAGCGGTACCTCGGCCGACATCCCCGACGCCGTGCTCCCGCAGCTCGTTCGTGGCGGCGTGCACGGCGCGGCCTGGCTTCCCCGCGTCACCAACCCACCTCCGGCAACGGCCGCTCCCGCAACGACCCTCCCGGCGACCACGCCGACGACCACGAGCACCTCGTCCAATGTGGTCGGCGCGCGCTCACTCGCGGTCGATGGAGGCGGCAATCTCGTCTTCTCGAAGCCGAACGCTCATCAGGTCTGGCGACGGAACACGGACGGCACCCTCACGCTCCTGGCGGGAACGGGCATGCCCGGCAGCGACGGTGACCGAGGGTCGGCGACCGAAGCACGACTCGATGAACCAGACGGGACCGCCATTGCCTCGGACGGCACCATCTTCATCGCCGACCGCGCCGCCAACCGAGTCCGCGCCATCAACCCGGACGGCACGATCACCACCGTCGCGGGAACCGGTACCGCAGGCTTCATCGGTGACGGGGGACCAGCGAGCGATGCGCAACTCGACAATCCGGTCGCGGTCGCGCTCGCGCCCGATGGCGATCTCTACATCGTGGACAACGGAGGCGTCCGACGAGTATCGAACGGAATCATCTCGCCCGTCCTTCACGCAGGTCCCGGTTCGACCAGCGGCCTCGTGGTCGATGGCCAACCGGCCGCACTGTTCCCCAGCGCGATCGCAATCGACCACGACGGCGACCTCTACGTCGCCGACTTCTCCCCGAAGCTCCTCGCCAAGTACAGCCCGGACGGAACGCTCATCCACGTCTGGAACGACCTCTACGTCAGCGAAGCAGGACTCGCCACCGCGCCTGACGGCAGCATCGTCATCGCCGACTACAGCTACGCCATCGACCGAATCGTGGGCACGGAGCTCACGACCGTCGAGAAATTCTCCCTCGGATCCATCGCCGGACTCGGCGGAGCCTTCCGCCCGAGCGGCGTCGCCGTCAACGGGGACGGCACCATCTACGCCTCGGACACGGGATTCTCGGCGGGCACGGCCGGTGCCGTCATCAGCATCGACGCAGACGGAACCACGACCGCGCTCGAGGGCACCTAGCCGAGCCATGCCGAGCGGGAGCCAATGGCGCTCGCTTCGCCGAGCAGCTCGAAGGTCAGGTCTTCCGCAGGGCCTGAACCTGCTCCCTGAGCTCGTTCTTCAGCACCTTGCCCGTTGCGTTCACCGGGAACTCCTTCACGAGGATCACCCGGCGCGGGACCTTGAAGTTGGCGAGGTGCTCGCGGGCGTAGGCCAGGACGTCGTCGGGCGCAAGGTCCGCACCCGGTGCCGGGATCACGAACGCAGCACCCACCTCGCCGAAGTAGTCGTCGGGGATCCCAACGACCGCGACCTCCGCGATCCCCGCCATGGCGCTCAGCGCCTTCTCCACCTCGGCGGGCGCGACGTTGAATCCGCCCATGATGAACATGTCCTTCTTGCGGTCGGTGATCCGCAGGTAGCCCTCGGCGTCGAGCACGCCGACATCGCCGGTGTGTAGCCATCCGTCCACGATCGTGCGGGAAGTCGTGTCCGCGTCCTCGTAGTACCCGGTCATGAGGAACGGTCCCCTCACCAACAGTTCGCCCGGCTCGCCCGCCGGAGCATCGTGGCCGGCGTCGTCCACGACCCGCAGGTCCACGTCCGCCAGGACGCGGCCCACGGTCGTGGCCACGACGTCCGGAGGGTCGTCGGGTGCGGTCAACGACACCAACGCGTGGTTCTCGGTCAAGCCGTACGAACTGAGGATCGAGCCGATGCCGAGCTCGTCGCGCATGCGGTGGACCAGTTGCGCCGGAATGGTCGCGGCGCCCACGATGGCCTGCCGGAGGCTCGAGAGGTCGTACTCGTCCCGCCGGGGATGGTCGAGCAGCGCCGAGAACATGGTCGGCGGACCGGGCATGTGCGTGATCCGCTCGCGCTGGATCAGCTCGAGCACCGCGTCGGCATCGAAGACCGCGATCGGGAAGGTGACGGCCCCCTTCATGAGGCCGATCATCCATCCCGCTTTGTACCCGAAGCAGTGGAAGAACGGCGTCGGGACAAGGTAACGGTCGTGCTCGTGCAGGTCGAAGGATTCGCTGAAGATCTCGAAGCCGCGGAGGCTGGCACCGTGCCGGAGCATCACGCCCTTCGGCGCTCCCGTCGTGCCCGAGGTGAAGATGACATCGCTCACGTCGCCCGCGTCGCCCGCGTCCACGACCGCGTGGGCCCGCTCAGAGGGGACGGGATCGCCGAGGGCCAGGAATTCCTCCCAGCCCGGCCCGGTCGACTCGCCAGGAAGCGGGAGCTCCACGGTGTGCTCGAGGGCACGCAGGGCCGGCGCGGCAGCGCGGAGCGAGGCGACGAAGTCGGTGCCGAGGAACTCACGTGGCGCGAACAGGAAGCGGGCGTCGGTCGCGTCGAGGATGAACGCCGCCTCTTCGCCCTTCAGGCGGGTGTTGAGGGGGACGAGCCAGGCGCCGGCGGCGAGCACGCCCAATCCCGCCGCGATCCACGCCGCCGAGTTCGGCGCCCACACGCCGACACGATCACCCGGCTCCACCCCGGCGGCGATCAGACTGCGCGCCACCGCCGTCATCTGGCGCTCGACGTCGACGAACGAGAACCGGGCCTCGCCGTCGACGACCGCGTCGCGATCGCCAAAGCGCGCCGCGCTGGCCCGGACCATTCGCGGGATCGTCCCGTACCTGTCCTCGGCGTTCCTGTCCACGTGGGCCATGCGACAATGCGTAGCTCGGCCCATTTTCGGACGCAAGGCCCGGCGCGCGAGGTCGGCCACCGCGCCACGGGAACAAGGAGCACGCATCACCTACGAGAATCCTGGTCGACACCTCGGCCGACGGGGTCGCCACCGTGACCCGGAACCGGCCGGGACGTCCTCAACGCCTTCAACGAGACGCGCAGGAAGGCCCCGCCGAGCTCACCCGTTCGCCGTTCTTGATCGTGCACATCGCGTAGCCGATGCGCTCCGCGTCGCACTCGTCGTAGTCGACCCTCATGTGCCTCCTGTTCACGCCTGGTGCGCGACTTCAGGTCGGCGAACCAGGTAGGCGCATCGGCGGTATCGGGTCGAGGAGCTCTGCCATCCGGGTGCCGACGTAGTGCTGGCCCATGATGTCCATCGTGATGTCGACCGCTCGTTTCGCCTGCCGAAGCGGCGCCGGATCCTGCTGCGCGATCTCATGCGCGAACGCGAGTGAGTCGCGGTGCAGCGCGTCGAGGTCTGCGTACATACGGTTGACCTGACCCATCGCGTACAACCTGCTCGCGGGCAGGCGCATGCCGCTGTAGATCATCTCCTTGGCCAGCCGAGGCCCGTAGAACCAGGTGTGCAGGTGTGACTGGATGCCGCCTATGCCCATGCTCACCGTCGGGTCCATGAAGAACGCGTCCTCGGTGCAGAACACGAGGTCGCAGGGCCACACCATCCTCTGCCCCCCTCCGATGCACCCGCCCTGCACCGCGGCGATGGTCGGCTTCATCACCGAGCTGATGAGCCGGATCTCCTCCTCGGGCGCGAGTACCTGCGCGCCGGGCGGCGCCGGAACCGGTTCCTTCAGGTTGGCGCCCACGCAGAAGTGGCGACCCGTCGCACGCATGACCACGGCGCGCGAGTCGTCGGTCTTCGCGCATTGCCACGCGCGCTGGAACTCGACGTGGAACGCGTCGTCGTACGCGTTCACCGGAGAACGGTCGAGCGTGATGACGGCGATGGCGCCGTCGCGCTCGTAGCGCACCATCACCTCGTCTGCCACTCGCACCTCCGCCTCGGCCGGGTCCCGATGGTACCGTTGATCCGGCAACCAGGACACGGGCGCGTGCGTCCAGAGGACTTCGATCGGTTCGGCGGAACACGTCCTACGATTGCGTCGCGCGCTGCTGCACGCGCGGGAGCCGAGGAGTGTCGCATGTCCGAGCTCGACTATCGCATCAACGACGCCGACAACCACTTCAACGAGCCGTCCGACTGCTTCGAGCGCTACATCGATCCCGGAAAGGCGGAGCTCGCCATCCGCCACGTGGTCGCGCCCGACGGGTCGGAGATCCAGCTGTTCGCCGGCCGACCTTCGAGGTTCACCTCGACGGCCACGAAGCAGGTCACGTTCTCGGGCGAGGAGCTCGAGAAGATGCTCGGCGACACGACGAACGTCGGGGTGGGACGCGCGTCGCCCGCGGCCGGTGGCGACGCCCAGCTCGACGTCGTGCCCGGGATGCTCCTGAACCGGCTCAACCCGCTCAAGGGCCTGTCCGAGGAGGAGCGGCGGGAGTTCATCGAGGAGTTCCGCGGCCGGGCGGAGGCGTTCGGCAACCGCGACCTCCGTCTCGCGTTGATGGACGAGCAGGGCATCGACAAGGCGCTCATGTTCCCGGCCGCCGCTCACGACATCGAGTACGAGTTCGCCGACCGGATCGACGCGCTCTACGCCAACATCCGCGCCTTCAACCGGTGGATGCACGAAGAGGTCGGCTTCATCTCCGAGAACCGGATGTGGCTCCCGCCCTACATCTCGTTCGCCGACCCGGAGCTCGCGGTGCAGGAGCTCGAGCTGGTCATGGCGCAGGGCGCGAACGTGATCCAGACCAAGTCCGGCCACGCGCACGGCGGGCGTGAGAACCCCTTCGGCGGCCGCTCGCTCGCCGACCCGGTGTTCGACCGGTTCTGGAGCATCTGCAACGAGGCCGGCGTCCGGCTCGCGGTGCATCTCGGCGGCACCGACTACCAGAAGTACAGCGCCGACTGGTCGGAGGACCCGGACGCGGTCTTCTTCGAGTTCAACGCCTTCCAGTGGGTGAACTACTGGGGCGACCGTCCCGCGATGGAGCTCACGTCGGCGTTGGTGCTGCAGAACTTCTTCGGTCGCTTCCCCAACATGAAGGTCTGCCTGTCGGAGCAGGGCACGGTGTGGGTTCCGTACACGATCCGCAAGATGGACCACGCGTACCTGATGGGCCGCAAGGCGAGTTTCTCGGACACCGGCCGTCTCGACCGGAGACCATCGGAGATCTTCCGCGAGCACTTCGTCGTGGCGCCGTTCCCCGAGGAGAACGTGCAGCGGGTCGTGGCGGAGATCGGCATCGAGCCGATCGTCTTCGGTTCCGACTTCCCGCACGGCGAGGGGCTCGCGTATCCCGCGGCATACGCCGACGCGCAGCTCGCAAACTTCTCGCCTGCTGACGTGCGCGCCATCATGCGCGACAACCTCGAGCAGTTCCTCGTCGGCGCCAGGTGACGTGGACGAACCTTCAGAGGAGCTGCTCGGCGAGGCCGCGGAGTCGTTCCCGTTCGCTGGCGTCGACGTCGGTGAACCGGATACCGACCCGGGTCCGACCGAGCGAGGTGCGGGTCAGGTGGCGGACCTGCCCGACGAGGCGAAACGGCTCGGCCGCACCGGTGGGGGTCGAGAGCATCAGCTCGATCTCACCGACGGGGGTCTCGTCGAGGGCCAGCTCGAACGGTTCGAACGCGGCGCCCGTGTCGGAGACGTCGATGAGCCGGCACGGCCGCCAGGCCGAGCGTCGCAGGAGCCGGTACCGGCACACCCATTCGACGTCGTAGCGCTGTGAGCGCCGGTGTTCGGTCACGATCAGCCTCCGGGGCCCCAGCGGCCCCTCCCCGAGAGGACATCGGTGGTGGAGGCGCGATCTTGAGCCGGAATTCCGATCCGCGAGGACCCGCGACCGGGTCGCCTCGAGCGCGACGAGTGACGAGTTCGACGCCGGGAGAGCCCCGCGAAGGCCCGCATCGTGGCCAGCAACGCTTCCGGGTCCTCGTGGGGCACCACGTAGTGGGAGTAGGCCAGCCGCAGGAACATGTCGGCCGCCTGCTCCCGTGTGAGAGCGCCCGAGTGCACGGTCGGCACCTCGTCGAGCGCGTCGCCCAGCACCCGGGCGAGCGCGTCGACGTGCGGATCGTGCGAGTCGGCGAGCGATTGGAGGGCGAACCCGGGGTCCACCAGGAACAGGTTGGTGCCCGTCGACTCGTCGAGGAAGGTCACCAGGTAGCGCAGGGCGGCGTCGAGCCGCCGGGCCGGATCCCGATGGGCGTCGGCCAAAGCTTGCAGCCCGCGGTCGAACTGATCGACCTCGTACGCGGCGAGGGTTGCGAGCAGGAGCGTCTTGGTGGGGTACCAGCGGTAGAGGGTCGGCCGTGACACGCCGGCCTCGGCGGCCACCGCCGACAACGTGAGCCGGTCCGGTCCCCGGTTCCGGAT
The DNA here is from genome assembly GCA_963819475.1 of uncultured Actinomycetes bacterium. GTDB lineage: Bacteria > Actinomycetota > Acidimicrobiia > IMCC26256 > DASPTH01 > DASUAS01. The sequence continues at coordinate 763,151 of CAWFWE010000002.1, read as the reverse complement.
GACGCGCCGGGCCGCCGCCAGGATCACGTCGGCAGTGGTCGGCGCCTCGGGCATGCCGGAGGAACCCTACCGTTCAGTGAGGCGCACAGCTGTTTCCGTCGCGGCGCTGCGAGTGCCGGCGCCGACGTCAGCCGATGGGGCGGCCGTACATCTCCTCGAGCGGGTCGCTGATCAGCTCGATGCGCTCGCCGTCGGGCCCGGTGAAGTAGAGCGACGAGCCGTCGATGTGCTGCGTGTCGATCCCGGCAGCCTCGATCTTCGCCCCGAGGTGCGCCCAGCGGCCGGGCTCGACCGAGATCGCGAGGTGGTGCAGACCTCCGAGCACCTCGGCGTAGGGGCCGAGGTCGAGGCCCGGCATGTCGAAGAAGGCCAGGGCGTTCCCGTGGCCGATGTCGAAGAAGAAGTGCGTCGACCCGGCGTAGTCGCGGTTCTCGAACAGGTCGGTGAGCGGGAACTCGAGCAGCTCCTGGTAGAAGCGGATGGTCCGCTCGACGTCGCTCGAGAGCAACGCAACGTGGTGCACTCCCCGGGCGGCCGAAATCGGGCGGTCGGGTCGCGACCGGAGGTACCGGGCGCGGAGCTCGTCCCACTCGGCCGTCCGGTCGATGTCGCTTCCGTGCCTGGTCATGGCCGATCCTCCCAACGTGCGTTCACCGGACGTTAGGTGAACCGATCGGGCAGGGGCGCTGTCCGAATTGTGCTCAGGTCGGACGGCGCCGGATCCGAAGTCCTGAGCATGATCGCCAGCATCTCGATGATGCCGAAGCAGTCGGCGTGGCCGGACGTCGACGCCGACGACACGCAGTCGCGGCGACGCGGCCCGTCATGACCGTCGGATGCGGCGTCTGCGGCGCCGAGGTCGAGATCGCGGTCCCGGACCAGCCGAGCGGGGTGAGGTGCTGGGGGTGCGGAGCCTCGATCGAACGTCACGCCGCGGAAGGCACCGTGCACACGTACGCGGCGGACCCCGAGGCGCGGTACTGCGTGCAGCGAACCACCAGCGCGCCGGACTCCGGTCGCTCCCACGTCGGGCACTTCGAGACCTTCGACGACGCCCATGACGCCTGCGAGGTGAACTATCCGCTCCATCCGTCGGGCGAACGCCAGGAGATCACCGACCGCGAGACCAACGAGCAGTGGTGGCGCTCGGACGGCGACGAGGAGTGGCGGCTCAGTCGGCGTGGCCGCTCGGCGGTGTCGTAGCCGTACGCGGGAAGATCTCCGACCCCGTACGCGCCGAAGCGCCGCGGAGGGGTGCGGCGCTCCGGACTCGAGCCGGGACAGGGCGGCCGCTCCGGCTCACTGGAGGATACGGATCAGGCGGTCGATCGGATTGGCGTGGTTCTTCGCGGAGTCTCAGGTCTGGTCGCCGGGCGGCCCCGGTGTCACGCGCGCTACGCGTTGAAGTCGGGCCGGCGATAGCCACCCGGGTCGGGCGTGTCGGGTGAACGGTGGGGCGGTCGTTGCGGGGTGATCGTCTGCGGGCCGAGCCCGGGCCGCGGTCCCGACCACGGCGCGGGTGGCGCCATCACCCGTGCGGCCCAGCGGTACGCGAGGTCTTCGTAGTTCACCCGCCATCCGCGGAAGTGCACCCACGCCTCGTCGGGCTGGCGCTCGGTCGCGAATCCGACCTCTTGCAGCAGTCGTACGGCACGCTCGAACTCTCCTGGCGTCAGCGAGATCGGGTCGTCGGGCAGGGGATCACGGTCGTAGCTCCACCCGAGCGCGTCCGAGATCCGGCGGAGCGCGGTGTAGCCCATCCGCAACGACAGCCGCGCCTGTGACGGCGCGGTCGTGGGGTTCAACGCGAGGTGCATCGCGGCGGCGTCGAGGACGGCGAGCAGCGCGATCGCCCACGACGACCATGGGTCGGGCGACCGGAAGAGCAGGAGCACCGGATACGTCGAGTGCGACTCGGAGAAGTCGGCCGACCACTGCTCCCACTGGCCGTAGAAGTCGGGGAGCGAGTCGACGATGCCGACCAGTTGGTGGCGGATGAGGATCTCCGGTCCCCACGACGGCTCACCGGCGCGGCTGGCAAGCATGGTGATGAGCGACTCGCGACGGTTGAACGCGGCGTAGAGCGCCGGCAGGTAGGCGATCTGCAACGCGATGACGACGAACCCCGAGGCCGCGGCGGCGATGACGATCGTGTCGTTCGTGAACCGGCCGGAACGCGCCAGCCCGAGCGTGAACATCGCCGCGCCGACCTCGCTCGCGGCATGGCCGACGTCGTCGGTGTACGGCACCAACATGATCGAGAAGCCGATTCCGAGCAGCACCAACCAGGCCGCGAGCTGAGCCAGCAGCGCGACCGGCCCGATCGAGGCGAGCGTCGCGTCCTTGCCTTCGTAGGTGCGCCGAAAGCGGGCCAGCGCGAAGAAGCACCGCCGCGTCGACCGGGTGACCCAGATCGACAGCCGGACCGGGCCGGTCATCGGGCGCGGGAGCACGAGCGTCGAGACGACGCTGACCCACGTGAGGACCAGGATGATCAGCCCGAGCGTGATCCCGAGCCAGTGCGGCATCAGGCACCGCGCGGGAGGAGTGCCGCATGACCGGAGACGCGTCCGACCTCGACCGCAGGGAAGTCGACGGGTCCGATGCTCATCCCGCGGCCGATCCTCTCACTCCTCGAGGAACGTGTTCTCCACGTCTCCGGCGAGCACCTGCTTCATCACCTTGCCGGTCGCGGTGCGCGGCAGCGGCTCGGTGCGGATCTCCACCACCGACGGCACCTTGTACGACGCGAGGGTGGCGGCGCAGAACGCGCGCACGGCGTCGTCGGTGAGCTCGGTCCCCCCACGCACGACGATCACCGCCTTCACCTCCTGCCCGTGCACGGGGTCGTCGATCCCGTAGACCGCGGCCTCCACGACCTCAGGGTGTTCGTCGAGCCGGTGCTCGATCTCGAACGGGTAGATGTTCTCGCCGCCGCGGATGATCAGGTCGCGCTTGCGCGACGCGATGAACAGGATGCCGTCGTCGAGCCGGCCGAAGTCGCCGGTGCGGATCCACCGCCCGGGCCGGATGGTCTCGGCGTCGGCGGCGTCGTTGTGCCAGTACCCGAGCATCGACATCCAGCTGCGGGCTTCGATGTTGCCTTCCGATCCGGACGGGAGCTCGGTGCCGTCGTCGGCGGTGATGCGGGCGTCCACGGTGGGCATGAGCGGGCCGACGCAGTCCGGCGCGGCCTTGAGCATCCACCCCGGAGCCCAGCTGATCAGTCCGGTCTCGGTCGACCCGTAGCCGGACGACACGGCCCCGGCGAGGTGCGGGAACCGCGCCTCGATCTGGCGCACGACGTCGGGCGGGGTGGCCGACCCGCCCACGCCGACGCTGCTGATCTGGGTCGGCTCGATGGTCGCGACGTCGGGATGCTGGAGGAGCCGGACGACGTGGGTGGTCCCGCCGCCCCACACCGAGATCCCCTCCTGCTTCGTGAGCTCGATCACCTCGCCGGCGTCGAAGCGGCCGAGCGGCCAGACGCTCGTGCTGCCGGACATGACCGTCGACACCGCCATCGACATCCCCGACACGTGGAACAGGGGGTACGGCGCGAGCCGCGCCGGTGGCGGTCCGCCCGGCGGTGCACTCATGCCGGCCAGCGCCATGCTGCGTGCCCCGATGAACGACTGCTCCATCAGGTACGAGATCACGGAACGGTGCGACAGGACCGCGGCCTTGGGGCGGCCGGTCGTCCCGCTCGTGAAGATGAGGATGAACGGGTCGTCCTCGGCGATGGGTGGCTCGGGCAGCTTCGCCGTCGAGTCGTCGGCGAGCCCGGCGAAGTCGTGTTCGGTGACGAGGGTCGGCACCCCGGGATCACCCTCGAGTCGGGCGTGGCGCTTCTCGTCCATCACCAGCAGCTTCGGGTCGGTGAGCTCGAGTGCTTTGCGCATCTCCGCGCCGGTCCACCACCCGTTCATGGCCACCAAGACCGCGTCGAGACTGGCGACGGCCCAGAACGTGAGGATCCATTCGCGGCAGTTTGCCGCGCACACCGCGACGCGGTCACCGGGTCCGATGCCGTACCCCTCCCGCAGCCCGCACGCCAGCGACGCGACGAGCGGGACGAGCTCCTCGAAGTGGATGCGGGTGCCGTCGCCGAACACGTAGCAATCGCGGGCAGCGAACCGCCCCGCCCCGAGGAGCACGTCGCGCATGGAGTGCGACCGGTTGCGGAAGACCCGGAGCCGCTCGCCGAGCACCTCTTCGTCGACGACCTCGAACGGCATCCCCGCGGCGGTGAGGCTGCGCGTGGCCGCGAGCAGCGCATCGAGGCGGGGGTCGGTCGAGAGGTCGGTCACCATGGCCCTGGTTCTACCCCGCGGGCGCCGGTCAGCGCCGCCCGCGCCTCCACGAGAGGAAGACCGGGACCCCGATGAAGGCGACCATGACGAACACGACGAGGAGCACGGGCCCGACGCTACGCCGCCGGCAACCCGCGCTTCAGGCCGGAGCCGGTCGTTCCGATCACCATGGAGTCGGCTGTGTGTTCGCCGGTGTTCTCCTGTAATACATCCGATCACACGACGCCCAGGGGCTGGACGTGGGAAGCAAGAAGGGCAAGCGGAAGGCGGAGACGCCGAAGCGACCGAAGCTGTCGGCGAGCGCGGGCCGGGCGAGCTCGACCCCGCGGGCGGAGCCGGCGAGTCGGCGGGAGCCGAGGTTCACCACCATCGTCCCGGTCCGCTTCGAACCGACGATGCTCGAGGCGGTGCGGGCCCGCGCCGCAGCCGACGGGCGGTCGGTGTCGGCGTGGATCCGGCGGACCGTGGAGGCGGAACTGGGTCGCGGGCCGGACGGCGGCCCCGATGCCGGTACCGCGGCGCGCGAGCACGGCGGGCGCGAGGACGCGCGCTGAGCGCGCCGAGCACTGCGGCGAACGCGCGCGCTCGCGCGTTCGCGACTCCGAATTGTCTCGGAAGAATTCCCTCGGATTGTCGTGCGCGACGCGCGCGACACCGGTAGGTTCCCGAGCAGTGAAGCGCGCCCCCGACGGGTGACCGTCGACGTGGGCAGTTCGTACCAGTCAGCACTCTGAAGTCAGGCGGCCGGCGGCGCAACGTGCCGGACGGTCGCTGCTGAACTGCCGCGCGTTTCTCGTTCCTCGTGGTCGCGGAAGCGAACCGGGCGTCGATGCGCGGCGTCGCTTGCACAACCGCGGGAGTATTCATGCGTCGCCGTCCCTTGGCCATCTCCGTGCTCGTGCTCATCGTGTCATCGGTCTTCCTGTTCGCCGGTACGGCCGGCGCCCACACGGCGGAAGTCGTCAGTGCCGACTGCGCGCAGGCGAGCGCGAGCTTCTCCGACTTCGCAGCCACCGACCATCCGATCTCGTTCCGGGTGTCGGTGCTCGGCGGGCCGTACCAGAGCGTCGCCGCGGTCGAGAGCCCACCGAACTTCGTCGGCGCCGGCACCGCCACCGCCGACATCTCGTCGGTCACCGCCGTGCTCCAGGGTTCGTCGGGGTCGATCGCGGTGTACGCGGAATGGAGCGCGGGTCGCACCGTCACTGCGACGGTCACGGTGACGTGCGGGACACCGCCACCGCCGTCGACCACGCCACCGCCGTCGACCACGACGCCGCCGTCGACCACGACGCCGCCGTCGACCACGACGCCGCCGTCGACCACGACGCCGCCGTCGACCACGACACCGCCGACGACGACCACGCCGACGTCGCCCCCGATCCGGACCGTGTCGGTCGCACCACCGCCGCCCGCGACGCCGCTGCCGGTCAACCCCGCGACTGCGGGCTGAGACCGCCAGGGGCGAGTCGCACCTCCCGCTACGGAGCCATCCGGACGGGGAGATCATGCAGGGTCACGGCGACCGTCTGCTCGGGCGCCGAGACCAGCCAGCTCGGTGGCCCGGTGATCTCCACGTCCGGGAAGCGGGCGAAGAGCTCGGTGAACATCGTGCGGATCTCGCTGCGGGCCAGGTGCGCACCGAGGCAGAAGTGGGCGCCGCCCCCACCGAAGGAGACGTGAGGGTTCGGCTCGCGGGTGATGTCGAACTCGTCGGGCCGGACGAACACGCGCGGGTCGCGATTGGCGGCCGGGAACCAGAGGCTCACGCGGTCGCCGGCCCGAATCAGCCGACCGTCGACCTCGGTGTCGGTGGTGGCGGACCGGGCGAAGCACGCCACCGGGGTCACCCAACGGATGATCTCCTCGATCGCCGAGTTGAGCACCGCCGGTTCCGACCGGAGCAGGGCCAGCTGCTCGGGGTGGTCGAGCAGCGCGACCAGGCCGCCGGAGATGGCGCTGCGCGTGGTCTCGGAGCCGGCGATGGCGAGGATCAGGAAGAACTGGTCGAGCTCCGATGGGGTGAGGCGCGTCCGCGTACCGTCGTCGTCCTCGACCTCGGCGGTGGTGAGGATGCTCCACACGTCGTCGGTCGGATGGCGCCGCTTCTCCTCGCCGAGGTGCTCCGCGTACTTGTAGAGGTCGATCCCGGCGGCGAGCTGCTCCTCGGCGGAGATCCCCATCTCCGGGTCCGGGGCGGCCATGATGATGTCGGTCCACCGGAACACGTCGGGACGGTCGGCTTCGGGGATGCCCATGATGTCGCCGATGACGTGCATCGGGAGCGGGTACACGACGTCGCGGACGAAGTTGCACGTTCTCTGCCCGGCGGCCGCGTCGAGCACCTGTGTGGTGCGTTCCGAGATCCGCTCGTCGAGTCGGCGGATCATCCGCGGCGTGAAGCCGGCGCTGATCAACCGGCGCATCCGCGTGTGACCGGGAGGGTCGGACGACACCAGGGTGTGGCCCCGCTGGACGTCACCCGTCGGTGAGATGCTCGCCCCGTCGAGCGAGCTGAACGTCTTCCAGTCGCGGCTGACCTCCAGCAGCTCGGGGTGCCCGAGCACGACCCAGAACTCGATGCCGTTTGGGCTACGCGACGGGTACGCCGGGGGATGCCACCACACCGAGTGTTGCCGGCGCAGCTCTGCGAACCGCCGGTAGGGGAACCCGTCGCGGTAGAGCTCGTGGCGGGTGAGATCGACGTCGAGGACGGGCAACTCGTCGGTCGGCACCGCGCGAACCTACCGGGCCCGGCGCGCCGCTGTGCTCGGCGACGTCTCGGTGGCCGACGGAGCCCGTGTGCGGTCGACCGCCCGTCGGTGCGATCATGCCTGCAGCGTCGAGGAGGTTGGTGTGGACGTCCGCAACGTGCAAGAGGTCGAACCCGAGGTCGAGCACAACGGCACGGTGCCGGTGTGGTGGCTGATCCATCCCCGAGAGATGAAGGACCTCACCGACGGCGGGTACCTCGAGCTGGCGAACGAGTTCGAGGTGGCGGTGGGCGGCGAGGTGTTCCCCCATACGCACCCGACGCACGAGTTCTACTTCGTGATGACGGGGACGGGTGTCATGACCATCGGCGGCGAGCAGCGCGACGTCGTCCCCGGTGACCTCGTCTACATCCCGCCCGACCAGGTGCACAGCCTGCGTACGACCGGCGACTCCGCCGTCCGGTGCTTCTGCTTCGCGGTCGGCGTGAAGGGCGCGGGCCCCATCGACTACACGACCCACTGACATGGACCGCCTCAACCACGTGAAGATCGTCACGCCCGATCCGGCCGCGGTCGACCGGTTCCTGCGCGAGGTTGTCGACATCCCGGCGGGCTGGCCTCTCGGCTCGCTGCCCGACGGGCCCGCGCCGGAGGTCGAGTCGCCGGCCCGCGACGCGGGCGGGAACTTCTCGATGGACGGCATCAGCGAGTTCCGGGGGACGTCCACCACCTTCGGCGGCTTCATCACCGGCTCGACGGAGAGTCGCCAGTTCCAGATCTTCCAGGCCGACGTGCCCAAGGTCTGGGGCATTGCCATCGGCACCCGGAACCTCGAGCGGGCGCACGAGCGGTGCGTCGAGCGGGGCATCCCGTGCACGGAGCCGACGGTCACCCCGTGGGGCGACGACGGTTCCATCCGCTTCTTCTTCGCCGAGGTCGGCGGCATCGTGTTCGAGGTGATGCGGGCCGAATCGTGAGCGGTTCCTCGACGCGCGCGGACCGCGCGACTGACTGCGAGCTCAGCCGCCGCGGGCGTCGACCAGCGCGGCGCGGCTCACCTTGGTCGCCTCGCTGCGGGGGATGACGTCGACGAACTCGACCGTCTTCGGCACCTTGTACGCCGCGAGCCGGCTCTTGGCGTACGCCCGCACCTCGTCGACCGTCGGGGGCGACGACGGGTCGGCCGGCTCGATCACCGCGTGCACGCGCCGGCCCCACTCGGAGTCCTGCAACCCGATCACGACGACGTCGGCGATGCCGGGATGGTCGATGAGCGCGCTCTCGATCTCGGCGGGGAAGACGTTGGCCCCACCGGTGATGATCATGTCGACGCGCCGGTCGACGATGTGGAGGTAGCCCTCGGGCTCGAGCCAGCCGAGGTCGCCGCCGGTGGAGAAGCCGTCGAGCGTGCGCGGGGGCAGCGGCGCGCCGCCGAGGTACTGGAACATCCCGCTGTTCGGAGAGCGCATGTAGATCTCGCCGGTCTCGCCGGGCGGCAGCTCGTTGCCGTCGCGATCGAGGATGCGGATCTCCGTCTCCCGATAGCCGCGACCGACGCTGCCCGGGTGCTGCTCCCACTCGTCACCGCGGATCGCGCACAGGCCGATGCCCTCGGTCATGCCGTACGACTGGTAGAAGCGCTCGGCGCCGAGCAGGTCGATCCACCGGCGCACCAGCGCCTCCGAGATGACCGCCGCTCCCTGCAGGATCCACACGATGCTCGAGAGATCGCGCTGGTCGACGCCGGGGAGGTCGGCGATGCGCTGGAGCATCAACGTGGTCGCGGTGAAGGTGGTCACGCCATGAGCCTCGATGAGGTCGACGATCCGCGCCGCGTCGAACTTCTGGAGCACCACCAGGTGGTCGCCGGCGAGCAGGCTGAAGAGCGTGGCGAAGCCGTTGGTGTGGTACATCGGTGCCATCACGAGGACGACCTGCGGGCGCGCCACCGGTCCCCACGACGCCGCGAACGGCATGCCCACCATCTCGTCGAAGACGCCCGGCTTGTCCATCAGGATGACCTTGGGCGAGCCGGTCGAGCCGCTGCTGCAGATGCCGTTGGTCTGGGGCGACACCACCGACGGCAGGGGCGTGGCGTCGTCGTCGGCGGTCGCGTGGAGCCAGGGCAGGTCGTCGGCGCCGACCGAGACGCCGTCGATCACGTCGAGCACGCGCTCGCGCTCCCAGTCGGGGAGATCCCAGCGCACCGGCACGGGGATGGCACCGAGCTTCCACGCCGCGAGCACGGTCATCACGAACTCGGGCGAGTTGCGCAGGCCGACCGCGACGCGGGTGCCGGGGTCGGCGCCCCGAGCCTGGAGGGCTCGGGCGATCTGGGTGGAGCGGCGGTGCAGCTCGGGCCAGGCGACGACCGTCTCGCGGCCGTCGATCGCGGCCACGCGCAGCACGGGTGACGTCGGGTCCTGCTCGGCCAGGATGCCGATCCGGTCGCCGTAGGTGACGACCTCGTCGTCGCTCATCGAGGCACGATCCGGTGCTCGGCGAAGTACCACTCGCCGCCCTGCCAGGTCGCCACCGACTCGTACCAACCGGCGCCGACGATTCCCCACGGCCCGTCGGTCTCGGTGCGGCGGGTGAGGAGGTAGTCGGCCATGACCGACCAGCGGTCCTTCCCCTCCGGGCGCACGCTGACGTTCGTGATGATGTGGGCGCCGCCGGGCGCCTTCATCACTCCCCTCATGAAGTCGCGTATCGCGTCGCGCCCATGGGCGCCGTCGTCACCGAGCGCGAACTGCCCGTCCTCGGTGAAGAGCGCGGCGAAGCCGTCGAAGTCGCGACGGTCGATGCGGTGGGCGTAGCGCGCGTACAGATCCTGCACTGCGGTGATGATCGAGGGGTCGGGGAGGTCCATCGCCGCAGTCTCTCCGCGCGGGGCTAGCGTCCGCCAGGTGAGCGAGCGTCGCGGGCCGGGTACGCCGGCGATCAGTGAGTGTTCGCCGACCGGGGAGCAGAGCGGCCCGGCGGCGAAGCCGCACGGAGCGGGTTGATGGAGTTCGCGCCGGCACCGTTCCCGGATGATCTCGAGGCGGGATACCGCGCGTCGGGGTTCCACACCGACGTCGTGGTCCCGCAGCTGCTGCACCGCAACGTCTTCGAGTTCGGCCGCGCCACCGCGGTGATCGACGACACCCACGAGGTCTCCTGGGCCGAGCTGGCCGACGCCGCGGCCCGCCTCGCCGCCGTCCTCGCCGCCCACGACATCGGGCCCGGCGCGGTGGTCGTCTGGCAGCTCCCGAACTGGTGGGAGACGCTCGCCGTCGCCCACGCGATCTGGATGGCCGGGGCGATCTCGGTGCCGGTCGTCCCCATCTACCGCGAGCACGAGCTCGCCACGATCATGCAGGCGGTGCGACCCGATTGCGTGATCGGGCCGCCGTCGTTCCGCGGTCACGACCACGTCGAGATGCTCGACGAGGCGGCGCGGGCGGCGGGCGTGGCGCCGATCCTGCGGGTCGTCGTGCGCGGCGACGCGACCGGGTGGGTGTCGTGGGACGACACGCAGCGCGCCGAGCCCGCAGCGGCGCGCACGATCGATCCCGACGCACCGGCGATCGTCGGCTTCACCTCGGGCACCACGTCGGGTGCCAAGGGCGCCGTCGTGAACACCCGCTCGATGCTGACCGTGCCGACGCGCCACGCGCGTGCGGTGCCGTACACCTTCCGCGACCGCGGGTACATGCCCGCGCCGGTGTCACACATCACGGGCCTCCTCATGGCGGTGACGCTCCCGCTCGTGTCGGGGTGTTCGGTGCTGCTGGCGGAGCGGTGGGACGCGACGAAGGCGGTCGACGACATCGTGCGCCACCGGGTCACGTACTCGGGCGGGGCGGCGGTCTTCATCCAGGAGCTCGTCGACGCGGTCGACGCCGCCGGGCTGCCCGCCCTGCCGCTCGCGTGCGGGTACAACTGCGGTGGGAGCGCGATCCCGTTCGAGCTGGTGGAGCGGTGCGAGGAACTGGGCATGAAGCCGCGCCGGGCCTACGGGATGACCGAGTGCCCGACGGTCTCCGCCAGCATGGGCGACGACGGCCCCGAGATCCGCCTCGGCACCGACGGCCGGATCCTGCCCGGCGTCGACGTGCGCGTCGTCGACGCCGACGGGTCCGACGTGGCGCCCGGCGCGGTGGGGGAGTTCCTCGTGCGCGGCCCCCAGCGCGCCCTCGGGTATCTCGACCCGCAGCACACCCGCGACGGCTTCGACGCCGACGGCTGGTTCCGCAGCGGCGACCTGGGTTTCGTCGACGCCGAGCAGTGCATCACCGTGACCGGCCGCACCAAGGACATCATCAACCGCGGGGGCGAGAAGCTCTCGGCCCAGGAGATCGAAGCGCTCCTGTGCCGCCATCCCGAGATCGCCGCGGCCGCGGTGGTCGCCGCGCCGCACCCGCGCCTCGGCGAGGAGCCTGCCGCGTTCGTCATCCGGCGACCCGGCGCGAACGGGTCCGACGACGCGCTCAGGGACTTCCTGCAGGCCGAGGGCGTCGCCCCGCAGAAGATCCCGCGCATCGTCGTGACCGTCGACGAGCTGCCCCGCACCGCGTCCGGGAAGGTCAAGAAGTACGAGCTGGTGGAGCGGCTGCCGTAGCGCTCAGAGGACGGCGCCGCGCTGCTTGAGCTCCGCGATCTCGTCCCACGACCGGCCCAGCTCCACCAGCACCTCCTCGGTGTGCTGCCCATGCTCGGGCGCTTGCGTGAGCGCGGGCGGGACACCGTCGAACTGCGCGGGGCTGGCGACGAGCGGGAAGGTCCCGCGCGCACCGTCGACGTCGACGACCATGTCGTTGGCGACCACCTGCGGGTCGCGACTCGCTTCCGCGGCGGTCTGTACGACCATCCACGGCGTCGTCAGCTTCGTGAGCCGCGGCTCCCAGTCCGCCAGGGCCCGCCGGCCGAAGATCTCGTCGAGCACCGCGACGCATTCGGCGGCGTGCGCGAGACGGGCTGCGCCGGTGGCGAAGCGCGGGTCATCGAGCAGGTCGCGGCGGTCGACCACCTCGCAGAAGTTCTCGAAGTGCCCTTCGGTCTGGATCCCACCCAGGTAGACCTGCCGGCCATCGAGGGTCGTGTAGACCGCGACGAGCGGGTTCGGCGCCTCGGCGTGGCGGAACCGCGGGATGGTGTCGATGTCGTAGAGGCGGCTGCCCACGACGCCGGGTGAGAGGACCCACATGCCCGACGAGAGCAACGACACGTCGACCACCGCACCGCGACCGGCACGCTCACGCCGGAACAGCGCGGCGGCGATGCCCCCGGCGAGGAACGCGCCGGAGGTGAGGTCCCCGAACGCGGGCCCGAGGAGGGGGACGAACTCCGTGGAGACCTGGCTGGCGGCGTGGCCGACGCCGGTGCGGGCCCAGAAGTCGGTCACGTCGTAGCCGCCGCGGTCACGTTCGTCGCCCTTGTCGCCGTGACCGGTGGCGCGCGCGTACACCAGACGCTCATTGACGGCGAACAGGTCGGCGGTGTCGACGCAGAAGCGCCGGCGCGCATCCGGCAGCAGGTTGGTGACGAACACGTCGGCGCCGGCCACGAGGTCGTGGAGCACCTGTTGGCCGTCGGCGTGCGACACGTCGAGCCCGATGCACCGCTTGCCGCGATTCATGATCTCCCACATGAACTCGACGCCCACGTCGCGCTCGGGGAGGCGAGCGATCGGGTTGCCCATCATCGGGTCGGCGACGGTCGGGGGCACGACCTTGACCACGTCGGCCCCCCAGTCGGCCAGCACCGCCGCCGCCGACGGCGCGAACGCGTACATCGACAGCTCGACGACCTTCACCCCTTCGAGCACGTCGTAGCTCATACTTCTCCGCTCTCGGCGCCTGCTTGATCGCTCGCTCTCGGCGGGCCGGGGTACCCGGCCCGCAGCCGTTCGCTCGCGTGCACCGGGCCGCTCATGCGTGCAGGAGGCCGCGCAGGTTGGTCTCCGCGATCTGGAGCGCGTCGGCGTCGGGCACGCCGGCCAGCGCCTTCTCCAGGTACGAGTGGTTGTGCGGCCAGAGGCCGTCGCCGTGCGGGTAGTCGCCCTCCCACAACAGGTTGTCGACGGGGATGTCGCCGAGGACCTTCAGCGCGAAGTGCTCGTCGACCAGGCACACGTACACATGCTGCGCGAAGAGCTGGCTCGGCGGTGTGCCGCCCCGGCCCGACTGCCCGATCGCCGCGTTCGCCTTGAGTCGGGGGTCGTGGAACGCCTTCTCGGCCCGCTCGACGATGTAGGGGATCCAGCCGGCCCCGCCCTCGGACAGGATGATCTTCAGGCGCGAGAACCGGTCGAGGACCCCGCTCATCAGCCAGTCGACCCCCGCCATCATCGAGTTGAGGCCGTTGAGCGAGACCAGCACGGTGGCCGGCGCGTCCTCCGACGTCGTGACCAGGCGCGACGAGCTCCCGATGTGCATGCACACCGGCACCTCGGCCTCGTCGGCGATCGCCCAGAGCGGATCCCAGTGATCGGTGTGGACCGACGGCAACCCGAGCACGGTGGGGTTCTCGGAGAACGCGATCGCCTTGGCGCCCTTGGTGAGGACGCGCTCGAGCTCGGCGACGGCTGCCCCGATGTCGTGCAACGGGAGGATGACCGCGCCGAACAACCGCGACGGTGCCGTCGCGCACCACTCGTCGAGCAGGTAGTCGTTGTAGGTGCGGAGGCAGGCGAGCCCGAGCTCGGTGTCGGCGACGTCCAGGTAGAAGCGGTGGCCGGCGAAGCGCGCGAAGTTGGGGAAGCAGAGCTGACCCCACACGCCGTCGACGTCCATGTCCTTGATCCGCTCCACCGGGTCGTAGCAGCCGGGCCGGATCTCGTCGAAGCGCGCGGTGCCGGGCGCGGGAGGGTACCCGGCCTCGTCGAACCCGGGAAGGGGCCGGCACGACCCCATCGGGATGTAGGTGAGCTCGCCCTGCCAGCTCCACGCCTGACGACCGTCGACCTCGACGATCCGCGGGCAGTCGGAGCGGAACCGGGTGGGCACCCGGTCGACCCAGAGGTCCGGCGGCTCGATGATGTGGTCGTCGGCGGACATCAACCTGGCAGTGGCGGGAAGCACCGGGCTCCTCTCGACGGGTTAGTCAGATGACTAAGCTAGACCGGTGGCGCAGATCCGGCAAGGCCGGCAAGGAACGCGACCTCGTGGCCGCGCCGAGGTGGTGGAGGCGGTGCTCGACGCGGCCCGCACCCTCATCGCCGAACAGGGCCCGGGGGTCGCACTGCGCGACATCGCCGAGCACGCGGGCGTCAACTTCGGGCTGATCTACCAGTACGTCGGCACGAAGGACCAGCTCGTCCGCGAGGTGTACGCACGCGCCGCCCGGACCGCGGCTGAGCGGCTGACCGAGGCCGCGCACCTCGACGAGGCGTTGGCGCTCCTCATGACCTTCGGTGACGGCACCACCGCCCGGCTCGTGGGGTGGGCGGCACTCGAACGAACCCGGCCGGGCGAGCGGTACCGCGACTCTCCCGCGCTCGACGTGCTTGCCGGCTTCGTCGTGGCCGACGCCGCCGAGGGTGGGCGCGCGGTGTCGACGGAGGAGGCGCGCGTGTTCGCGGCGCTGGCGATGGTCATCGCGCTCGGCTGGCGTCTGTTCGGTGCGACTGCGCTCGCCGCGGCCGGGCTCGACGACGCGCATCCCGATCGCTACGACGACCGGATCCGATCGCACCTCGCCGACCTCGCCGCCGGTGCGACGGGCCGCGCGGCTCGCGCCTGACGTGCCGTCAGCGGGTCACGGCGCGCTGGTCACGAGGAAGCGCTCGATCATCGCGTTGACCTGATCGGGGACCTCGAGCTGGTTGAAGTGGCCCGCGCCGACGGTCTGGCCGGTGCGGAGGCCCGGGTTGAGCGCGCGGAGCGCGGCCGCGTCGTTGATGGGGTCCTCGGCCCCGATGTGCAACGCCGGGACCGCGCAGGCCCGGGCCGCGGCCTCACCGTCCCAGAGGCCGATGCTCGCGACCGCGGAATTAGCGACGTGGGCGGGCACCGCGCCCATGTCCTGCCGGATCCGGGCCTGCAGGGCCGGGTCGCGATGGAGGCTGGAGGTCGTGCCTTCGACGATCGCGGCGCGGGTGGCGTCGCCGTCGGGGCCCGCGAGCGCGGCGGCGATCTCGGCGGCCATCTCGGCCGACGGCGAGGACCCGACGATGGGGGCGGCGTCGACCATGACGACGGCCCGCGGGAGGTCGGGGTACCGCGCGGCCACGTCGAGGACCACGGTGCCGCCCATGCTGTGGCCGACGAGGATCGGGCGCGCGACGCCGAGCTGCGCGCAGAGCCAGGCCACGTCGTCGGCGAAGCCGGAGATGGTGTACTGCTGCTCCGGCGCGTCGCTCCCGCCGTGCCCACGCAGGTCGACGGCGACGGTGCGGTGCCGCTGCCCGAAGTGCTCGACTTGCGGCGCGAAGTGGGTGTGGTTGCACGTCCAGCCGTGGACGAACACGAACGGCGGGTCGCCGGTGCCCGTGTCCTCGTAGGCGAGGGTCGTGCCGTCGTGATCGAGGTGCTGCACGAGGCGGGAGTCTTGCACGTCGGTAGCCGCGTCTGAGCAACGTGAACCCCTGGCGAGCATCCGGCAGTAGTGGGTCAGATACGGGGGTGTACTGACGGATGTTCCGTCAGGTGGTATCGGGCCAGCGGTTGCCGAAGTCGGTGTCGCGCTTCTCGCGGAAGGCGGCGATGCCCTCGTCGACGTCGGCGCCGAGGTTCAGCAGCCGGCTCAGCACCGCGCCGTACTCGAGCGACTCCTTGAGCGCGAGGTCCCGGTGGTGGCGGAGCGCCTGTTTGATCATCTGCAGCGAGACCTGCGACAGCTCGCACATGCCCTGGGCGGTCTCGAGCGCGACGTCCATCAGCGTGGCCGCCGGCACCACCTTCTGCACCAGGCCGATGCGCAGCGCCTCGTCGGCGTCGACCCGGGCAGCGGTGAGCAGCATCCACGACGCGTCGCCGTAGTTGAGCATGCGAGGGAGCAGCTGGATCGCCGCCCCCGGCACGAGCCCCCGCTTGGGCTCGAAGAGGCCGAACCACGCGGTGTCGGCCGCGATGCGGAAGTCGCACGCGAGCGCGATCTCGCAGCCGCCCGCCACCGCGAGCCCGTTGACCGCGGCGATCACCGGCTTGGTCGTCGCCCCGACGCCGAACATGTCGGTGAGCGGGAAGCGGCGGGGACCGGTGCGGATCCGACCACCGCCCGGCGACGAGAGGTCGTTGCCCGAGCAGAACGCGTCGCCGGCGCCGGTGACGATCCCGACGTACTGCTCCGGGTCGGCCTCGAAGGCGACGAAGGCGTCGCCCATCTCGTCCATCGTGGCGTCGTCGTACGCGTTGCGCTTCTCGGGACGGTCGAGGGTGAAGAGGGTCACGTGGCCGTGACGGTCGATGCGCAGGCTGCTCACGGGTGCGGAACGGTACCACCGGCGTGCACCCGGTACCTTCGGCGCGGTGACCGAACTGAGCGACGCCGCCATCGCCGGTGTCTACGTGTCGGAGCAGGGCGATCTCGCGGCGCGCTCGCAGCCCGACCTCTACTGGGAGTGCGTGCAGGGCGCGCTGGCCGACGCCGGCCTGACCCTCGCCGACGTCGACGGCCTCATCGGCCCCGCGCCCGAGGGGTTCGGGGTGCGCCATGCGCTTCCGGGCGCGGCGGTGGCCGACATCGTGGGCCACCCGTTGCGCTTCCACGCCGCCACCGGCGTCGGCGCCGCCAGCCAGGCGGCGGGAGTCGGCCTGGCCGCGCTGGCCGTCGCCAACGGCCTCGCCGAGGTGGTGGTGGTGCCGACCGCCGCCGCGGGCGCGAGCGCGGGCTACACCGCGGCCGACCGCAACGCGGCGGTCGAGCACATGGCCCAGCTCGGGAGCCCGTTCGAGGCGGTGCTCGGCACGACCCGGGTCGCCGACTTCGCGATGGTCGCCCGTCGCCACATGTACGAGTACGGCACCACGTCGGAGCAGCTGGCCGCGGTCGCGGTGGCGCAGCGGCACTCGGCGACGCTGCATCCGCGAGCGGTGATGGGC
This sequence comes from uncultured Actinomycetes bacterium, assembly GCA_963819475.1. Taxonomy (GTDB): domain Bacteria; phylum Actinomycetota; class Acidimicrobiia; order IMCC26256; family DASPTH01; genus DASUAS01. Next base: position 746,096 of record CAWFWE010000002.1, on the reverse strand, counting down.
CCGAAGGGAGACATCACGGTCGAGCAGGTGCTCGCGTCGCGCATGATGGCGGCGCCGCTGCACCTCCTGGACTGCTGCATCGTCAACCAGGGCGGCGGATGCGTCGTCGTCACGTCGCGCGAGCGTGCGGCGGCGGCCGGGCTCCATCCGCCCGTGGTGCTCCTCGGGTGGGGCGAGGGTCACGGCTACCTCGATCCGAACTCGGCGCCGAGCCTGACGTCGTTCTCCGGACGCGTCGCCGCCGACAGCGCGTTCCGCGCGGCCGGCGTGCAGCGTGACGACGTCGACGTCGCCGGGATCTCCGACCACTTCACCATCAGCGTGATCACCGAGCTCGAGGACGCCGGGTTCTGTGCCAAGGGCGAGGGCGGTGCCTTCGTCGCCGACGGCGCGCTCGCGATCGGAGGCCGTCTGCCCACCAACACTCACGGCGGCTACCTCTCGGGGACGCACGCCGCGAGCTGCGCGCTGTTCACGCTCATCGAGCTGGTCGTGCAGCTGCGGGGGGAGGCCGGTCCCCGCCAGGTGCCGGGCGCGGAGCTCGCGTTCGCGTGCGGCGTCGGCGGGGTGTCGCAGGCGCACTACGCCGCCGTGCTGGGACGGGGCTGATGGAGATGCAGCGGAGGCGTGGCCGGAGGCCGGGACGCCGTAGCGGAATCGACCGCGGCTGATGGCGTACGAAGGGTTCCGGCCCGACATCGGTCCGCTCGACGCGCCGTTCTGGGAAGGGCTGCGCCGCCGCGAGCTGCTGGTGCAGGAGTGCACCGCCTGCAGCCGGCTCCGCTTCGCACCGACCGAGCTGTGCCCGTACTGCGCGTCGCCCGCAGCGACGTGGACCCGGGTCAGCGGGCGCGGCCGCGTGTACACCTACACGGTGGTGCACCGGGCGCCGACGCCCGCGTACCAGGCCGACGCGCCGTACGCGCTCGCGTACGTCGAGCTCGAGGAGGGCCCGCGCATGCCCGCGCGCCTCGTCGACGTCGAGCCCGAGGCGGTCGTCGTCGACCTGCCGGTCGAGGTCGTCTTCGACGATGTCGCGCCCGACCTCACCCTCTACCGCTTCCGGCCGGTGGGGTGACGCGCCGCGTCAGTCGGGCCAGAGGGTGACGCCGCGCTCGCGCAGCTCGTGGATCTCCTCCGGCGAGTAGCCGAGCCCGGCGAGCACCTCGCGCGAGTGCTGGCCGAGGAGCGGCGGCGGACCCGCGATCCGGCCCGGCGTGTCGGACAGGTCGACCAGGTTGCCGAACTGGCGGAACCGCCCGTAGGTGGGGTGCTCGTAGTCGGCCACGAGTCCGGCTGCGACCAGGTCGGGTTGCGTGAACCACGTGCGTCAGCGCGTCCTCGGGCGCCATCTCCACCGGCACGCCGGCCGCGTCGAGCACGTCGAACGCACGCTGCATCGTGTGGCCGGCGAAGAACGCCTCGAGCGTCTCGGTGTCGAGTGCCGGCACCACGCTCGCCAACGCGCGCCGGTGGGTCTCGCCCAGGCACGCCAGCGCGATCCACCCGTCACTCGTCGGGTACAGCCGGTAGAGCGGACCGAACCCGGTCTGCTGCTGGTCGGTGCGCGGCCGCTCCGACCAGCCGTCGGGACCGATCCACGCGTCGGTGTTCAGCTGCACGCCGCCGTTCACGATCGAGGTGTCGACGAGCTGGCCCTCGCCGGTGCGCTCGCGCCAGTAGAGCGCCATGAGCACCGCGAGCGCGGACTGCACCGCGCACGCCTGGTCGCACATGCCGAAGCGGTACCAGTTGGGGCCGTTGCCCTCACCGCCCAGCTCCTGCTCGAGTCCGCACGACGCCTGCGCGAGCTGGTCGAACCCGGGCCAGGTCGCGCGCGGGCCGTCGTTGCCCCACATCGTCGTGTGGCAGTAGATGACGGTCGGGTTCAGCTGCTTGGCGGCCGCGTAGTCGACGCCGAGGCGCTCGGCGACGCCCGGCCGCATGTTGTGGTGCACGACGTCGACCTCGCGCATGAGACGGTGCGCGATCTCCACGCCCTCGGGCTGCTTGAGATCGACGACGACGTCGAGCTTCCCGCGCTGGCAACCGTTGAACGGCTGCGTGACCGGCCGCATCTGGTCGCCCTGCGGCGACTCCAGCTTGTACACGGTCGCGCCGAGGTCACCGAGCAGCATCGGCCCGAAGGGACCGGCGAGGAAGTTGCCGAGGTCGAGGATCTTGATGCCCTCGAGCGCGTGCATCAGGGACCGCTTCGCCGCTCGCGCCTCGCGCGACCGCGCCGGCTCGTCGGCGAGCGCGTCGAGCACCTCGTCGGTGTGCTGGCCCACCTTCGGCTGCGGCCCCTGCACGGCCGGCTTCGGCGCGCCGTGCAAACGGAACGAGATGCCCGCCTGCCGCACCGGTCCGATCTCGGGATCGACGACCTCGACCGACATGCCGTTGTTGACGACCTGCTCGTCCTCGAGTGCCTCGTGCGCCGGCCGCACCGGCGCGATGGCGATCTCGTTGGCCCAGAACTGGTCGAGCAGGTCCTGGCGCTTCATCCGACCGATCGCGTCGCCGATCACGTGGTCGAACGCCTGTGCACCGGTCGGGCTCCATTCGAGGTCGGGCGGGTCGATGCCGAGGATCTCCCAGACGATGCTGCGGTCCTTGCCGCGACCGCCGGCGAAGTGCATCGAGTGCACCCAGAGGCCGTCGGCGCACTCGTAGATGCTGGGACGCGGCTCGAATCCGATCTCGAACCACGGCTCGACCCGGTGCTCCGGGTCCTGCCACAGCTGCGTGGTGAACGAGAGCACACCCTGGTACAGCGACGTCTCCACCCATTGCCCGCGGCCGGTGACCTCGCGCACGTAGAGCGCGGCGAGGATGCCCTCCACCGTGAGGTACGACGCTGCGATGCTCGGCAGCGGCGCGTGCAGGAAGATCGGCCCCTCGCGGAATCCGGGCTGCTCGTACTGCATGCCCGAGCGGGCCTGCACCAGGAGGTCGATGGCCGGGCGATCGGCGGCGTCGGTCGTACGCGGGTAGCCGGTCAGCGAGCAGTACACGAGCGACGGCCGCCCGGGCGAGAGCGTTGCGTGGTCGAGGCCCCGGTCGGCGAGGTACCCGGGCGCGAAGCTCTCGACGAGCACGTCGGCGGTGTCGACGAGCGCGAGGAGACGATCCCGATCCGCCGGCGCGTCGAGGTCGAGCACCACGCTGCGCTTGCCGCGGTTGGTGACGACGGACCCGACGTAGGACCGCTGCGGGTCGCCGCCGGTCGGCTCGACCTTCACCACGTCGGCACCGTGGTCGCCGAGCATCATGGTCGCGAGCGGTCCCGCGAGACCGGTGGTCAGATCGACGATCCTGAGACCCTCGAGCGCGCCGGGCATCGAACCTCCAGGCGTTCAGCCGTCGGACGACATTGCCAGATGGTGGACTCGGCGCGCACGCCCGGCGGCGGGGCCCGGCGTCAACGGGCGACCGTGAAGAGGAAGCACCCCCCCGGCGTACCGCCGCCGCTGCTCACGACCGCGGTCTCGGCGTTGGCGACCTGTCGCTCGCCGCCGTCGCCGCGCAGCTGCGTGACCGCCTCGTGGAGGAAGCCGTACCCATGCAGGCGGCCCGACGACAGCTGCCCGCCGTGGGTGTTGATCGGGAGCGTGCCGTCGAGCGCGATCGCGGTGCCGCGGTCGAGGAAGTCCTTGGCTTCGCCCCAGCCGCAGAACCCGAGCGCCTCGATCCACGAGAGACAGTTGAACGAGAAGCCGTCGTAGAGCTCGGCGAAGTCGACGTCGGCGGGTTTGAGGTCGGTGCGGGTCCAGAGGTGCGCGGCGGGACCGGTCACCTGCGGCTCGTGGTCGAGGGTGCCCTGGTCCCAGCTGACGCGCTCGGTGATCTGCGTGCCCACCGCGTCGACGAGCACCGGCCTCTGCTTCATGTCGGCGGCGAGATCCTTGCGCGACACGATGATCGCGACCGAGCCGTCACACGGAACGTCGCAGTCGTAGAGGCCGAACGGCGTGGTGATCATGCGCGCGTTCAGGTAGTCGTCCATCGTGAGCGGTTCCTTGTAGATCGCCCACGGGGTCCGTGCCGCGTTCTTGCGCGCGTTCAACGCGATCCAGCCCAGCGTCTCGCGCGTCGTGCCGTACCGGTCGAAGTGCGCCGACGCCACCATGCCGATCCAGTTCGCGGCCGACGACGCGCCGTACGGCAACCGCCACTGCATGTCACCGCCCACCCGGTTCGAGCCCATGGGGACGATCGCGCTCGCGCTCCCGGGCGCGCCGCTCATCGCCGCGCGCTGCCGCGCGCCATAGGTCGCCTCCCACACGGTGCGGAAGCACAGGACGTGGTTGCACAATCCGCCGGCCACCGCGAGCATCGCGGCGATGACCGAGCCGGCCTGGCCCGGGAGCTCCATGCCGCCGTTGATCCACGAAGGCCGCAGCCGCATCACCTCTTCGAGCGCGGTGATGCCCCCCTCCGACATCCCGCTGCCGATCGCGCCGCCCGGATACGTCGAGAGGCCGTCGATGTCCTCGGGGGCGAGCCCGGCATCGGCGATGGCGCGGTCGGCGGCTTCCACGGTGAGCGTGATCGGGTCGACCATGAGTCGCCGGCCGACCCGCGACATGCCGATCCCGGTGATGGCCACGTGGTCCTCGAACTTGTCGGCCCCCCTCGGCATGGGACGCGCCTCGTGCATCCTCGGGTCGTCGGCCGGGAACGGGCCCTTCTCGGGGTCGCCGCTCGGCTCGAACAGCGGAACCCACACGTCCTCGGCGAGCTCGAACACCACCTGGACCCGCATCCCGACGTGGACGTCCTCCGCGTCGCAGTTCACGATGTTGGTCGTGAGGCGGACGCGGTCGTCCTCCTCGATGGCCACGATCGCGATCACGTAGGGAGGCGGGAAGCTCGGGATCCAGGTCTGCTCGTTGACCGTGAACCCGGCGATCACGCCGCGCCCCGACACCGGCGCGGCCGCCCACTCGGTGGCGTGGCAGAACGGGCAGACGGCCGACGGCGGGTGCCGCAGCTCCCCGCAGGCCGCGCAGCGTTGGAACCGCAGCGTGCCGTCCGCGCCGGACTTCCAGAAGAACTCGTTGCTCTCGTTGAGCTCGGGCAGCAGGCGTCCACTGGCTTCGGCCACGATCGCTCCCTCGGTCGGCGGACTGCGGAACCTACCGCCGTGCGGGCCGGGCCGGACAGCCCGCGTGCCTCGACGTGCCAGGGTCGACCGGGTAGCTTCCGCCCCTCATGCGTGACGGCACGGGTCGCGGGCATCGGCCGCGGGTGATGGTCGCGGCGGCGACCGTCGTGCTCGTCGGGATCGCCGGGAGCGGAGTGCGGGCGGCGGCACCCGCGACCTCGAGGGTCGCGGGGACGGCTCGGCAGCCCACGTCGACGGCCGGCTGGCCCCTGCCGGGGCAGAACTACGACAACGCGCGGGCGGCGGTCGGGAGCCGGATCACGAGCGCGAACGTCGCCCGGCTGCAGGAGGCGTTCGCGGCCGAGGCGCCCGGGGCCGCGACGTTGTCGACGGCGGCGGTGGTCGTCGACGGCACTGTGTACGTCCAGGGCGGTTCGGGCGTGGTCGTCGCGATCGACGCCGACACCGGCACGACTCGCTGGACCAGCGCCGCGAGCGGGTTCAACATCGGGCCGTTCGGCGTCGCGGTGGCCGACGGTCGGGTCGTCGCCGACGCGGGGTCGAACGGGGTGCTGGCACTCGACCAGAACACCGGGAAGGAGTTGTGGCGCACGAAGTTGGCGACCACGCCGACCCTGGGCGTCGACATCCAGCCGACCGTCTTCGACGGGCTCGTGTTCGCCTCGACCGTGCCGGTGAGCATCGACGGGATCTTCACCCCCGGCGATCGCGGTGTGCTCTACGCGCTGGATGCCGCGACGGGCGTCGTGCGCTGGTCGTTCGAGACGGTGAAGGGTGACGATCTCTGGGGCCACCCCGAGGTCAACTCCGGTGGTGGCGCGTGGTACACGCCGGCCGTCGACACCGAGCGACGGGTCGTGTACTTCGGGACCGCCAACCCCGCACCCTTCGTCGGCACCGCCGAGTACCCCAACGGCACGAGTCGTCCGGGTGACAACCTCTACTCCGACTCGCTCCTCGCGCTCGATGTCGACACCGGCACGCTGCGCTGGTACCACCAGGTGACCCGGCACGACCTCTACGACCGCGACCAGATCCACGCCCTCGTCGCTCGGCTTCCCAAGGGTCGTGAGATCGTGGTCAGCGTGGGCAAGTCGGGCGAGGTGGTCGGACTCGATCCCGGCACCGGGCGCGTCCTCTGGCAGCGTGCGGTGGGGGTCCACCGTCACGACACCGACCGTACGCTGACGGGCCCCACCGATGTCTGGCCCGGCACGTACGGAGGGATCCTCACGCCACCGGCCGCCGCCGACGGTGTGGTCTACGTCGCGACCGTCAACGCGCCGTCGACGCTCCCGCCCGACCGGCCGTCCTACTTCGGCGGTCAGTTGGGTACGCACGACGGCGAGGTCGTTGCCATCCGCGCGTGGACGGGCAAAGTGGTCTGGGACACCAAGGTGCCCGGCGACCCGCTCGGCGGCGCCACGGTGGTGAACGATCTCGTCTTCACCGCGCTCCTCGACGGCACCGTCGTGGCGCTGGACCGCGGCACCGGCACGATGGTCTGGAAGTACCAAGCTCGCGGGACCATCAACGGCTGGCTCGCGGCCGTCGGCGACACCCTCTACATCCCCGTCGGCGGAGCCAAGCCGCCACACCTGCTCGCGCTCCGGCTGCCGTCGAGCTCGCCATGACCGTCCGGTCGCTCGTCGTCGATCGGCGCGCGTCCTCGTCCGGCTGACGCCGGGAAGGGAGCCGTTCCACATGCGCCTCGGCATCACGCCCCCGCTGTTCACGATGACCCCGAACGGCCACGCGCCTTGGGAGGTCGACGCCGCCTTCGACGAGGTCGTCCCGCTGGTCGAAGCAGCCGATCGGCTCGGGTACGAGTACGTGACGTGCAGCGAGCACGTCATCATCCCGGATGAAGTCGCCGCGGTGCGCGGCGGCCGGTACTGGGACCCGCTCGCCACCTTCGGGTATCTCGCCGCGCGCACCGAACGCATCCGGTTCGCGACGTACGTCCTCGTGCTCGGCTACCACCACCCACTGGCGATCGCCAAGCGTTACGGCACGCTCGACCGCATCTCGAACGGCCGCTTGATCCTCGGCGTCGGTGTCGGCACGCTGCAGGAGGAATTCGAGCTCCTCGGCGCCGAATTCCGCGACCGCGGTGCACGTGGCGACGACGCCCTGCGTGCGCTCCGGACCAGCTTCGGTCGCCGGCAGCCCGAATACCACGGCGAGTTCTACGACTACGAGGGGGTGCTGGTGGATCCCTGCGGCGTGCAGCAGACGGTGCCGCTCTGGATCGGCGGTCGGACGGCGCGGTCGCTGCGCCGCGTGGTCGAGCTGGCCGACGGCTGGGCGCCCTTCGGGCTCTCGATCGACGACGAGACCGCGCTGCTCGAACGCGTGCGCAGGAGCGACACATGGGCACGACGGCAGGAGGCGGCTGACCTCCCGCCGTTCGAGGTCGTGCTACCCGTCGGGCGGTTGCTCGACCCGCTCGACGACCCCGACGCGGCGCGGCGGGCGCTGCAGGCGCGGGCCGGGATCGGGGCGACGATGGTGAACGTGAGCTTCCGGCACCGCTCGCCGCAACACTACGTCGAGCAGCTCGAGGCGCTGGTGCCGATCGCGGAGGCGGTGTGACGATGACGGATGACGTGGCCCAGCGGCTCGGCGCGCTGGAGGCGCGCGTGCAGGCGCTGGAGGACGAGCTGGCGGTGACCCGCACGATCGTCGAGTACGGGTTCGCGGTCGATACCGGCGACGCGCACGCGACCGGCGAGCTGTTCACCGAGGACGCAGTGTTCGACGTCGACGGCGGGTTGATGCAGAGCCGCGCCGACGTCGAGGCGATGGTCCTCGGCCGCGGACACCAGCGTCTGCTCCCGAACTGCGCGCACACCATCGGACCGGCGGCGGTGCGCGTCGATGGTGACAGCGCGGTCGCGGTGGGGTACTCGCGGATCTACCTCCGGCAGGGCGACGACTTCGTCCTGTTTCGCATCGGGTGCAACCGGTGGGAGCTGGCGCGCGAAGCCGACGGCTGGCGCATCGCCAGGCGCACGACCCGCGTGCTCGGCTCCGACGAGGCCCAAGCCGTGCTGGCCCAGGGGCTGCGGCGCTGAGCCGCTTCAGGCCGCCGCCTCCCAGAGCATCCGCGCGAGGCCCTGCGACGCGGGGACGGCGTGCTCCGCGCCGTTGCGCTCGTCGTCGACCGCGACGATGCCGTACGTGCCGTGCACGCGATCGATCCACGGGTAGAAGCCGAGTGCGCCGCTGCCGCTGACGACCTGGATCTCGTCGTCGGGCCCGACCACGTCGCGCCACACACCCAGCCCGTAGGTCCGGATGCCGGTGATCTGGACCGCGCCGTCGTTGCTGGTGTCGAGACCGGTGACCTGGTCCCGTTCGATCTCGGCGACCGACGCCGACTGCAGCACCACGTGGCCGTCGACGGCACCGTCATGGGCCAGCATGCGGAGGAACCGAGCGTAGTCGCGAACGCTCGAACGGGCCGAGGCCGCGGGCGCGGGATTGCGCGTGTGTGGACGGGCGATGCCGTCGAACCGGGTGTGGCTCATCCCGAGAGGCCGGGCGATGCGAGCTTCGAATGCGGCCTCGAACGACGTGCCGCTCAGGCGCTCGATCAACCGACCCGCGATCACGAAGCCCACGCCGCTGTAGTGGAACTCGGTGCCGGGTAGGACGGCCGGGTCGGCGCCGCCGGCGATCGACCGTACGCAGCGGGCGAGGGTGCTGGAGGGGTCACCCTCGCACAAGGCCGAGGGCAGGCCGGTGCGGTGTGAGAGGAGCTCGCGCACCGTGATGTCGGCCTTGCCGCGGTCGAAGCCGGGGAGGTAGTCGGCGACCGGATCGTCGAGGTGTACGCGGCCGTCGTCCACGAAGGTCATGAGCGTCGCCGCGGTCAGCCACTTGCTGGCCGACGCGATGGGGATGACCGTGCGCTGACCCATGCTGCCGACCGCGAAGCGGTGGACGAGCTCGTCGCCCCGCGCGACGAGCAGCACGCCGCCGGAAAGTCCGTCGTCGGCGACGCGCGTGCGCAGGGTCGCGTCGGCGGCCGCGAACGGCGTGGTCGCCTGCACCGCCGAGGCGCCGGCGACCACCATTGCGAGCAGGGCAGCGACGGCGAGGGCCGCGGGACGCCGCATGAGGGGGAGACTACGGCGGGGGCGCTGGCGATCAGACCGACGTCAAGCGGGCCGACTCCACCTCTCGGGTCGCCTCGACCGCGCGCGACTCCACGATGCGCCGGTGCATGACGTAGCCCCAGCCGCCCGCGGCGACGGCGGCGACCCCGCCGACCACGATGCCGGTGCGCGCCCCGTAGGTGTCGCAGATCCACCCGAGCAGGGGTCCGCCGATCGGCGTGCTGCCGATCAGCACCATGCCCTGCAGCGCCAGCACGCGCCCGCGCATGGCGGGATCGGCCTTCACCTGGACGATCGCGGTCGACGTCGTGATGAACGCCACGCTCGTGAGCCCGACGAACAGCGCGATGGGGAACGCGCTCGGGAGGGTCGGTGCGCCCGCGAGGACGAACATCGCGACCCCGAACCCGATCGACGCCCACACCACGTGACGGGTGTCGATCACCTTCACGTGCGCGGCCGCCAGCGCACCGATGACCGAACCGACGCTCAACACCGAGTAGAGCAAGGTGAACGAGCCGTTGCTCCCGTGGAGGGTGTGCTCGACGAAGAGCGGGATCACCACCGCGAAGTTGAAGGTGAGCGTGCCCACGATCGTCATCATCGTCAGCGGGATCCACAGGTCGGGGACGTCGTGGATGTACCGGACGGCGGCCCGCAGCTGGCCCCTCGCCTTGGCGACCACGGGAGGCTGGCGCAGCTCCGACCGGCGCATCATGACCAGGCTCGCGATCACGGCGAGGTAGGAGACGCCGTCGAGGAGGAAGCACCACCCGAAGCCGGTGGTCACCACGAGGACGCCGGCGAGCGCAGGACCGACCACACGCGAGCTGGTCATGAGCGCGCTGTTGAGCGTGACGGCGTTCTGCACGTCCGACGCGGGCACCATCTCGGCGACGAACGACCGGCGCGCCGGGTTGTCGAACGCGAGCATGAAGCCACCGGCCAGCGCGGTGAGGTAGAACGCGACGACCGGCGGGTGGCTCATGAACGCCAGCGCGGCGAGCGCGAACGACTGCAACATCTCCAGCGTCTGCGTGATGATCAGCAGGCGGCGCTTGTCGGACCGGTCGGCGACCAGGCCACCCCACGCGCCGAACAGCAGGACAGGCCCGAACTGGGCGGCGGTGAGCACGCCGATCGCGACGCCGCTGTGGGTCAGCTGGAGCACCAGGAGAGTGAGGGCGATCGTGGTGAGCCAGGTGCCGGCCTGCGAGATCAGTTGCCCGGTGAAGAAGAGCCGGAAGTTGCGGTTGCGCAGCGCGCGGAACGTCGTGCGGACGGCTCGGAGGGTCTTCGCCTTCACGCGTTGGCACCATCCGACCGATGGATGAGCCGCTCGAGCACGTCGGTGGCGGCGTCCAGCGTGGCCAGGTCGGCGGGGGAGAGGTCGCTGAGCTGCCCCGCCAGCCATGCCGTGCGGCGGGACCGGTTCTGCGCCACGCGCCGGCGACCGGCGGCGGTGGCGCGGACGCGCACCACCCGCCGATCGGTCCCGTCGGGGGCACGGGTCGCGAGCCCCGCGGCCACGAGCCGCTCCACCGCCTTGGTGATGCTCGGCGGGGCCACGTGCTCACGGGCCGCGAGCTCACCCAGGGTGAGCGGGCCGTCACGGACGATGGTAGCCAGCGCGGCGCTGAGGGTCGGAGCAAGCCCCTCGGTGTCCTGCTGCCGCAGGAGGCGGGTCAGTCGGAACGCCGACATCCGGAGCCGGCCGGCGACCTCCACGGCGTCGGCGGCGAGGGTGGCGGGCGGCGTGGCGGTCATGCCTCCAGGATACCAGATATTTAGTTCGGGAAACTAATTCTGCTCGCCCCGGAGCCCGGGTCGGTCGGCTGACCCGTCCGCATCGCCCGTTCCGACAGGAGCACACCATGCTGGGAAGACGTCCCATCGCCCGCGCCGCCGTCACCACCTCGGTCGTCGTCGGCACCGCCGAACGCACCCGCAACCGGGTCGACCGTCGTGAGGACCGCCGCTAGCGGTGATCAGGTCTCGGTGATCGACTCGACGATCATGTCGACCATGCGCTCGGCGTGCTCGTCGACCAGGAGGTCGTCGGCGTCCATCGTGTAGCGGACGCCCCGGCGCTCCAGCTCCTGCTGGATCGCCGCCAGCTCGTCGACCGTCCACTCACCGGCGTAGATGCGCACCACGCCGGCCAGTCTTCCAGGCGCGTCGGGGTTCGGGGCGGAGCCGGCCGGGTGACGCTGGCGACCCCGCCCCCCGTGCGGCAGGCTGCCGGGATGACCACGAGACCGTTGGCCTTCGTCTGTGCGATGCCGATGGAGCTCACACCCTTGTCGCGTGAGCTCGAGCTGGCGGAGACGGACGTCGACGGCGTGACCGTGCATCGCGGAACGCTCGACGGCCGCGACGTGGTGGCGATCGTCACCGGCATGGGCACCGAGCTCGCCACCGCCGCCATCGAACGGCTTCTCGACGCGGTCGAGGTGGAGCACGTCCTCGTGGTCGGCATCACCGGCGCGCTCGAGGACGAGACACCGATCGGGACGCTCGTCCTCCCCGAGGTCGTCGTACTCGGCGCCAGCGGACGCGAGCACCGGCCGACCCGCATCGGCGACGCCCACCACGAGGGCCGGATGTGGACGACCGACACCCTCACCACCGACCTCGACGTGCTCGTCGAGCTGCGGGAGCAGGGGGTCGTGTCGCTCGACATGGAGACGGCCGCCATCGCGCACGCGTGCGAGCAGCGCGCGATCCCGTGGTCGGTGTTCCGCGCCATCTCGGACCGCGCGAGCGACGGCACCGTCGACGCCGAGGTGTTCGCCATGAGCAACCAGGACGGCACCCCGAACGAGGCGGCGATCACCGCCTTCCTCGAGAAGTACCCGGAGCGCATCCCGATGCTCGCCCAGATGGCCGAGGACTCCACCCTCGCCACCGAACGGGCGGCGGCGGCCGCCCTCGCGGCCGCCCGCACGCTCTGACCCGCCCGAGCTCGTTCTCGGCGTTGCCACGCGATTGCCGCGCCCGGGCATCCCCCGTCGTCCATGCTGTCCTCCCGGAAACCGGAGGGAAGTGGGGACACGATGATCAAGGGTCTGTTTTTCGCCGCGGTGATCTTCCTCGTGGGAACGTTCCCCGCCACCTGGCTGCTGATGCTCTTCCTCGGGAACGTCGACGCCAATGTGTCCTACTGGGGCGCGTTGCCGTTGGGGGCGCTGGTCTCGGTCCTGCTCGGAGGGGTGACCGCGCAGTTCGAGTGACCGGGCCCCGCGCCGCGGGGTGAGGGACTGGTGGTGGCCGACCTGAAGACCAACGTGGAGCGGCGAGCGGCAGACGCGCGCGCCGGGTCGACGGGCCGCGGTCCTCGCACGCGGGCTGGGTCGCGGCCGACCAGACCGTCGAGGACCACGCCGCGTTGCAACCGGCCGTCGCCGACGGAAGGATCGAGGCCGTGATCGACCGATGATCCCGCCGCCGCCTCCGGTGGAGCCGGGTGCCGACGACCCCGTCACCCGGTCGCGCATGGACCGGCTGCGGGCGGAGCAGGCGAAGGTCGTGGGCCGGCTGGAGCGCACACGCCGGCGGCTCGAGGAATCCCGCCCGCGGTCGGGGTTCGTCGACGCCCTCTTCGGAGCGGTCGAGAGCGACGTGGCCGCCGGCGGCGGGGTCCTGGCCGGGGCGGTGGCGTTCCGGGTGTTCCTCTTCCTGGTGCCCTACGTGTTCATGCTCGTGGTGGTGTTCGGCCTCGGGGCCAGCGCCGCCGACGAGGATCCCAGCACGCTCGCCCGGAAGTCCGGGATCGGGGGCGTGGCGGCCAAGGCGTTCGCCGGGGTCGGCGACCTGTCGACGGGCGAGCGGATCCTCGCGTTCGTGGTGGTGGGGTTCGCGCTCGTGCTGGCGACGCGGGCGCTGCTCAAGGTGTTACGCATCGTGCACGCGCTCATCTGGCGCACGCGCGCGGGAAAGGTCCCGAGCATGGCGCGCGCGGCGGGCATGCTCGTGCTGATCGTGACCTTCGCGCTCGCGGTGTCGGTGCTCATCGGCAAGCTGCGTGGCGACTCGTTCGTGGTGGGGCTCGTGGCCAGCATCCTGTGGGTCCTCCTCCCGGTAGCCGTATGGCTCTTCGTGTCGTGGCACATGCCCCATGCGCCCGACGCGCCGTGGACGGCGTTCCTCCCCGGTGCGGTGGTCTTCGGAATCGGGCTCGAGGCCCTGCACCTGGTGACCGTCTACTGGATCGCGCGTGACCTGGAGCACAAGACGAGCACCTACGGTGCGATCGGCTTCGCGCTGGCGCTACTGCTGTGGGCGTACCTGCTCGGTCGGTTGGTGACGACGTCGGCGGTGATCAACGAGACGCTGTGGTCGCGCTACCGGGAGCGGCGCCACGCCCACCGCCCTCCGCCGGAGCCCACCGACCCGTTGTCGACCTAACCCGGTTCGCGCACGAGTCGTCGCGGCACGCAGCGGGCCACCCGGGCCGATTGCGCTGCGAGGATCGGCGCGGCGAGCGCCAGCACGAGCACGTAGCCCGCGACGAAGGGCACCACGCGCCCGTCGAGGCCGGCCTCGGCGCCGAGGGTGGCGATGATCAGGGAGAACTCGCCGCGGGCGAGGATCGTGGTGGCGAGGTTGGTCGTCTGGGTACGGCTCAGCCGCTCCCGGCGCCCGACGATCATCGCGGCGGTGAAGTTCACGATCGCCGTCAGCGCGATCGCGGCCGCGATCGGCCCCGCGACCGAGGCGACGTCGCCGGGGTCGACCGTCAGGCCGAAGGTGAAGAAGAAGAGCGCGGCGAAGGTGTCGCGCAGTGGCAGGACCAGCTTGCGCACGCGTGGCGCCACCGTGGTCTCCGCCACCACGAGGCCGGCCATGAAGGCACCGATGGCGTCGGAGACGTGGAGCTCCTCGGCGATCCCCGCCACCAGCACCGCCAGGCCCACGAAGCAGACGGTGAGGAGCTCGTCCTGCTCGGCCCCGATCAGCCGCTCGACGTACTGCGACCCGTAGCGCGCGATCAACGCGACCACCACGAGGAACGCGAACGCCTTGGAGAACGAGAGCACCGCGTCGACCGCGCCGGCCGATTCGTCGAGCACGGGCTGGAGCGCGGCCAGGTACACCGCGAGGAACAGGTCCTCGACGACCACGATGCCGAGGATCAGGCGGGTCTCCCGGTTGGTGAGGCGGTGCATCTCGACCAGGATCTTGGTGACGATGGCCGACGACGAGATCCCGACCGCGCCCGCGATCACCAATGCTTCCCGGCTGCCCCAGCCCAGCGCGAAGCCGAACCCGACGCCGGCGGCGATGTTGAGGCCGAGGTAGATCGATCCGGCGAGCGCCAGGCTCCGGCCGCCCGCCGTGAGCTCGCCGAGGGAGAACTCGAGCCCGAGATAGAACAGCAGGAGGATCAGCCCGAGCGTCGCGAGGAGCTCGAAGTCGGCCGGGTGGTCGACCAGCTGGATGCCGGGCGTGTTGGGCCCGAAGAGCAGGCCCGCGATCATGAAGAGCGGGATCGTGGGCAGACCGATGCGCCGGCCGACGCGCGCCAGCAGCCCGGCCGCGAGCAGCGACGCGCCCAGCGCGACGAGCGTGTCGCGCGCGCTCACCGACCGGGCTCAGCGGTAGGCGGGCACGAAAGGACCCGACTGGAGGCGCGCGATGACCGCGTCGGGGACCGCGAGCCGCCACCCATCAGCGGCCAGCTTCGCGCGCGACACGCGGACACTGCCGCCATCGACACCACCTGACGTGAAGCCGAAGATCCACTGGTCACCCTGATCGAGGACGTCGACGTTGGCGATGCGGCCGCCGGGGGGCACCGTGTCGAGGACCAGACGGTTCCCGGACGGTGTGCCGCGGACGTCGACGTTGACCGGCAGCGTGCTCGTGTTGGTGACCGTCACCCGCGAGACGACGTCAGGATCGCGCAGCGCGAACGCCATACCGACGCACAGCAGCGCGCCGACGACGAACAGGACAATCACCGACACGGGAGGAACGGACCGACGGGGCGCATGGGGACGCGCCATGGTCGCTTGCGTCATGAGAGACCTTTCCGGTGGGCGCGACGACGGAGGTCGCGCACTCGTCAGATCGAGACGAGGGCCGGGAGATCGGGTGGGCCGCGGGGTCGGGTCCGCAGCGTGTGGCGGCCAATGGTGGTCCGGGCGCGTCGCGAGCGGACGATCCAGCCCGCCGCGCCGGCAGCGAGCACCAGCGCGGCCGCGAGCGTGGCGACGTCGCCGCGGCGGGCGTCACGCTCGTGGGCGAACGGGTCCCGGACCCGCGCCACCGCGCCGGTGCTGGGCGCGTCGGCGATGTCGGCGCGCGCCGCCGAGGCAGGGGACGGCGGAACCGGTCGGTCGCCCGAGTCGGCGGCGGCCGCGACACCGGTGCCGACGGTCAGGGCGGCGACGAGCGCCAAGAGGGGGAGGGCGCGGGGGCGCACCTCTCCAGTCTTACCGATGGGCTCGGGGGCGAACCGAGCGGACGCCCCCGAGCACCTATCGGCGGGTGGTCGTCTTCTTGGCGGTGGTCTTCTTCGCCACTGCCTTCTTGGCGGGCGCGGCCTTCTTGGCGGTGGTCTTCTTCGCCACTGCCTTCTTGGCGGGCGCGGCCTTCTTGGCCGGTGCCTTCTTCGCCGGGCGCTTGCCGGTGAGCACCGCGTCCTTGAACGCCTTCAGGGGCGTGACGCGCGCGCGGCGCGACGCCTTGATGCGGATCGCCTCACCGGTCTGCGGGTTGCGGCCCATGCGGGCCGGACGGTCGACGCGCGCGAACTTGGCGAAGCCGCTGATCACCACGACCTCGCCACCGGCGACGGTGTCGGTGATCGTGTCGATGAACGCCTGCAGGTTGGCATCGGCCGTGCGCTTGTCGGTGTCGGTGCGCTCGGCGAGCGCGGCGACGAGGTCTCTGCGGTTCATGGTTGGTTGCTCCTGGTCTGCCGGGGGGTGTCGAAGGGCGTGCAGCATGCCACCCAACGGGCCGGAACGCCTGCATCGTGGCCACATTTCACCTACGCGACACGGCGGGCGGGGCCCGGGACCACGAGGGTCCGCCCGACGGCCACGTGGGCGTGCAACCATCTTCCATCTTGGCGGGCGGCCGTCGGCAAGGTGGGAGG
Organism: uncultured Actinomycetes bacterium; assembly: GCA_963819475.1. GTDB lineage: Bacteria > Actinomycetota > Acidimicrobiia > IMCC26256 > DASPTH01 > DASUAS01. Next base: position 729,736 of record CAWFWE010000002.1, on the reverse strand, counting down.
CAGCATGAACAGGCAGGCACGGATCCTGTTGGCGGAGCTGATCGGGACGATGATCCTGATCCTGGGAGGGCCCGGCACTGTGATCTTCGGCCAGTTCCTCGGCTTCCAGATCGGCGTGCTGGGAGTGTCGTTGGCGTTCGGGCTGAGCCTGCTGTGCGCGGCGTACCTCTTCGGGCACATCTCGGGCTGCCACATCAATCCGGCGGTGACGATCGGCATGTGGGCGGCGAAGCGCACCCCGACCAAAGACCTGCCGTCGTACTTCGTCGGTCAGATCCTCGGCGCCGCGCTCGGCGCGTTCATCATCTGGGCGATCCTCGAGACCGGTGACAACGGAGGCGGGAAGAAGCTCACGCGTCAGGCGTTGTTCGCAGGCGCGTCGAACGGCTTCGCCGACCACTCGCCGGCGCACTTCGCGTTCTGGGCGGTGGTCATCATGGAGATCGTGTTCACCGCGCTCTTCATCCTGGTGATCGTGGGCACGACGCGCGCATCGGCCATCGCCGGATTCGCCGGCATCCCGATCGGTCTGATGCTCGCGCTCATCCACATGATCACGATCCCGATCGACAACACCTCGGTGAACCCCGCCCGCAGCTTCGCCACGGTCCTCTTCGGTGAGAGCTGGGGCTGGGAGCAGCTCTGGGTGTTCATCGTGTTCCCGCTCATCGGCGGGCTCATCGGCGCCGGCATCTGGCGGTTCGTCACCACCGTCGAAGAGGGCTGACGACAGGCCTCCACCGAGCGGGCTCACAGCCGGTTCTCAACTCGACCTGCGACGCTGCCGGGCATGGCAGGTGAACGGCTCCTGCTCGTCGACGACGAGGACAACCTGCGCTCGATGCTCGAGGCGGCGCTCCGCTACGAGGGCTTCGAGGTGCACGCGGCGGCGTCTGGTCGTGACGCGCTCGACGCCGTCGACACGTGCGCGCCCGATCTCGTCGTGCTCGATGTCATGCTGCCCGACCTCGACGGGTTCGAGGTGTGCCGCCGGCTGCGCAACGACGGCGTGCGCACGCCGGTCCTGTTCCTCACCGCGCGCGACGCGACCGACGACAAGGTGCGTGGCCTCACCCTGGGCGGCGACGACTACCTCGTGAAGCCGTTCAGCCTCGATGAGCTCGTGGCGCGCATCAGCGCGGTGCTGCGACGTTCGGGCCTGATGCGCGCGGGCGCGGTCCTGAAGTGCGCCGACCTCGAGATGGACGACGAAGCACATGTCGTGCGCCGCGCCGGGGTCGAGGTGCCCCTGTCGCCGACCGAGTACAACCTGCTGCGGTTCCTCCTCGCGAACCAGGGCCGGGTGCTGTCGAAGCCGCAGATCCTCGATCACGTGTGGCAGTACGACTTCGGCGGTGACGGCGGCGTGGTCGAGACCTACATCGGCTACCTGCGCAAGAAGGTCGACCGGGTCGAGCCCCGTCTCATCCAGACCGTCCGCGGGTTCGGGTACGCGCTCCGGGAACGCTGATGGAGATGCAGTGGAGGCGTGGCCGGACGGCCGGGACGCCGCAACGAGATCGACCGGTCTGATGGAGATGCAGTGGAGGCGTGGCCGGACGGCCGGGACGCCGCAACGAGATCGACCGGTCTGAGATGTCGCTGCGTGCCCGTCTCCTCGCGGGCATGGTCGTGGTGTCGTTCGTGCTCGTGGCGGCGGCGGTCATCATCGCCCGGACCACCGAGAGCAACCTGGTCGGCCGGGTCGACGAGCAGCTGGCCTCGGTCCCGCCGGGGCAGATCGCCTTCGCCACCGGACCCTCCCAGCTCTACGGTGCCCAGATCCGCGACGGGGCAGTGGCGGTCCAGTTGCGGCCCACCGTCGGCGCCGACGTCGCCGGCACCCCGGGCTTCACCGTGGCCGAGGCCGTCCGCGGGCTCCGGACGCACCAGCCGTTCACCGTCGACAGCCTCGGCGGCTCGGGCCGCTTCCGCATGCTCGCAGCGCGGGCGCCCGACGGCTCCATCAGCCTGGTGGGGCTGTCCCTGCAGGACGTCGACGCGACGATGAGTCGGCTCCGGCTGGTGCTCGTGGTGGCGGTGGCGATGGTCATCGCCATCCTCGGCCTCGTCGTGTTCTGGGTGCTGCGCCTGGGCGTGCGACCGATCAAGCGCATGACCGCGACCGCGGGGGTGATCGCCGCCGGTGACCTCTCGCAGCGGGTACCGGAGGAGCGGCCGGGCACCGAGGCCGCCGAGCTCGGCGTTGCGCTGAACTCGATGATGACCAGGATCGAGAACGCGTTCGCCGAGCGGTCGGCGTCGGAGGCGCGGCTCCGGCGGTTCGTGGCCGACGCCTCCCACGAGCTACGCACGCCGGTCACCACGATCCGCGGCTACGCCGAGCTCTACCGACACGGCGGCCTCGGTGACGCCCACGATCTCGATCAGGCGATGCGGCGTACCGAGCAGGAGTCCGTCCGGATGGCGTCGTTGGTCGACGACCTGCTGTTGCTTGCTCGTCTCGACGAGGGCCGGCCGCTGGCGCGTGAGGCGGTCGACCTCGGCGTGCTGGGCGTCGACGCCGCCGCCGATGCCCGCGCGGTCGCGCCCGACCGGGGCGTGTCGGCCGACGTGACCGCGGGCGTCACCGTCGACGGCGACGAGGACCGGCTCCGGCAGGTGCTGGGCAATCTCGTCGGGAATGCGCTCGAGCACACGCCCGCCGGCACCGCTGTGTCGGTGCGGGTCCACAACGGCGGAGGGCGCGCCGTCGTCGAGGTGCACGACGACGGTCCGGGCATGACCGCCGAGCTCGCCGCGCGCGCGTTCGAGCGCTTCTCGCGGGCCGACGCGTCACGGTCGCGCCACCGCGGCGGTGCCGGCCTCGGCCTCGCCATCGTGCAGGCCATCGTCGTCGCGCACGGCGGGACCGTCCGCCTGTCCAGCGGTCCGGGCGCCGGAACGACGGTGCGGGTCGAGCTGCCGCGCGCGGCGTCGAACTAGCGTCACGGAATGGCCGAGGACCCGGCACGGGTGGTCGAGCGCCTGCGGGTCGAGCCCGGGTCCCCGGCGGACCTCGCCCATCGCGATCCGGCCGACCGCCTCGGCCTCGCCGACAAGGACGAGGGACGCGCCCGCACCGAGGAGCTCCGGCTCGAGCTCGACGACCTCCACGACCGTCTGTGGGCCGAAGCCCGCCGCGGCCTCGTCCTGGTGCTGCAGGGCATGGACGCGGCCGGCAAGGACGGCGCGATCCGGAAGGTGCTCTCGGGGTTGAACCCGCAGGGCTGCTCGGTCACGAACTTCAAGGCGCCGACGGCGACCGACGTCGCGCACGACTACCTCTCGCGGGTCCACGCCGCCGAGCCGGCGCGCGGGATCCTCGGGGTCTGGAACCGCTCGCACTACGAGGACGTCGTCACCGCCCGCGTGATCGGCGTGATCGACGACGACGGGTGCCGCAAGCGGTTCCGCCACATCCGCGAGTTCGAGCGGCTGTTGCGTGACGAGGGCTTCACCATGGTGAAGGTCTTCCTCCACCTCTCCGAGGAGGAGCAGCGGGTCCGCCTGCAGGCCCGGATCGACGACCCGAAGAAGAACTGGAAGTTCCGGCGGGGCGACCTCGAGACCCGCGCGCACTGGGACGAGTACCGGGAGCGCTACGAGCTGGCGATCACCGAGACCACCACGAAATGGTCGCCGTGGTACGTCGTCCCCGCCGACCACAAGTGGGTGCGGGACGTCGCCGTCGCCTCGTTGCTGGTCGACGTGCTGCGGGAGATCGACCCGAAGATCCCGCCACCTGAGGAGGGCCTGGAAGGCCTGGTGGTGGAGTAGTTCGCCCCAATTTCGCAGCCGACTGGTCCGCGCGGCGCTCCATCGGCCAAAATGGGTGCTCGATGGACGTCGAGTCGCGTGATTCCGTCTCTCTCAAGCCGGCCGAGCTCGACGAGCTCGGTCAGTTGGTCTCCGGGGTTGGTCTGCCGTTGCAGGACGAGCAGCTCGACGGTCACGTCGAGCAGTTCCCGCTGGTGGCCGTCGCCGAGCTCGAGGGGGAGATCCAAGGGTTCCTGTTCGGGTCGCTCGAGCGTATCGGCGGCACCCCGTGCATCCTGTGGGGGCTCGGGGGCGTCAAACGGGGCAAGAACGCGCGCCCCAGCCTCGACGGCCTGGTGGCGGAGCTGTACCGCCGGGCGGCGATCTCCTTCCCCGACGAGGACGTCCTCGTGGCGGGGCGGGTCGCCCACCCGTCGGCCTACGCGCTGTTCTCGGTCCTCGACGACGTGTGTCCCCGCCCGAAGTACTCGCCCAACGGCGAGGAGCGGGCCTGGGGCCGGCGGCTCGCCCGGCGCTTCGGCTGCGACGCCCGGTACGACGACCGCACCTTCCGCCTGACCGCGCACGGCGCACCCGAGCTGGTGCTCCACGCCGCCGCGGTGAAGGGCGGCGGGAAGGTCGTGGTCGAGCTGGTCGGCGAGGCCGATCCCGCCAACGGCGAGGCGCTCATCACCTACGGCTGGGCGATGGCCGAGGCCCTCGCCGACGGGCTCGCCACACCCCGCAGCTGAGGGCCCGCCGGTCTCGGACCGCGCTCGGTGTCCTCGAGGCGCGGCATGAGCTCCGCGCCCCAGCCGAGGCGCGAGGGCACCTGGGAGATCGACCACTCCGACGGGTAGGCGGGCGGCGCGGGGGGTCGTGTCGGCGCCGACGTTGCCCCGGCCGACGAACGTGATGGGCTTGTGGCGCCACTCGACGAACGTCCAGTCCATGGCGTTCTTGAGCACCGCGGGGTAGCCGTGGTTGTACTCGCCGGTGAGCGCGACGAAGCCTTCGGCCCGGTCGAGCGTCTACCCGAGCCGGGCGACGTCGGCGGTCGCGCTTCCCGAGTTTGCGCGCCTCCGGTGCTGGACACCCTCAGGCCCGTGGGAGCTCCGCACCGGTCGGCGTGGCTCCGCGCCTGCCTCGTGGTGTTCGCCACCGTGGTGGCGGCACTCGCCACGACCGGTGTCGCTCCGGTCGGGGCGCAGACGCCGCCGTTGCGGGTGTCGATGGTCGGCGATTCGGTGATGCTGGGCGCGCGCGATCAGTTGCTCGCGCAATTCGCAGGCATGCCCGTGACGGTGGACGCGATCGAGGACCGGTCGCTGCTCGGTGCCATCGGGATGTTCCAGGCGGCCGGGCCCGCGCTCGGCGACGTGGTGGTGCTGGACCTCGGGTACAACGACAGCAGCGATCCGACGGTCTTCCGCGAGCGCATCGACGGTGCGATGGCCGCGCTGGCGGGCGTCAAGCACGTGATCTGGCTCAACCAACACGAGTTCCGACCCGACCGGGCCGGGATGAACGCGGAGCTGAACGCCGCCGCGTCGCGCTACGCCAACCTCGAGGTCGTCGACTGGAACGCGGAGGTGGTGGCGCACCCCGAGGACGTCTACGGGGACTCGATCCACCTGACGCCCGCGGGGCAGGCCGCGATGGCGGCGCTCGTCCGCCAGCGCTTCGACCGCTTCGTCACGTCCCTGACGCCGACGACCACCGCCGCACCGGCGACGACCACCCCCAGCGTCTCGACGCACGGGCCGGTGTCGCCGCAGGCCGCCCGCGGCGGCGTGCCCGACGACTCGGGCATCGACCGGGACACGGTCGTAGTGGTCGCGGTGGGGGTGGTCGCGGTCGTGCTCGTCATGGTCACGGTGGTCGCCCGTCGGCGTCGTAGCGTGAGGCGTTGACCCGAATCGCCCTGCGACCTCACAAGGACGTGCTGACCCGCCGGACCGCGTTCGTCTGGGTGGGTCTCATCGTCGTGGCGATCGCGCTCGCCGTACACGGCGTGACGGACGTAGGGGGCGAAGCGACCCACGACGTCCTCGAGAACTGGGTGAGCGACGCCGCGGTGTGGACGGTGGCGATCATGTGCCTGGTGGCAGCCGTGCGCGCCCGCCACAACCGGGCCGCCTGGTTCCTGGTCGCGACCGCGCTGGTGCTCTGGGCGATCGGCGACACGCTCTGGAGCCTGCGCGGCGACCCGGACGTGGTCACCAGCATCTCCGACGTCTTCTGGCTGGCGTGGTACCCGCTGATCGTCGCCGCGCTGGTGTTGCTCGTGCGCGACCGGGTGCCGGGCTTCGAGCTCCACCGCTGGATCGACGGCGTCGTGGTGATGCTCGTGGTGGCCACGCCCTGGGTCGCGCTGTTCCTGCAACCGGCCGCCGAGCACTCGAGCGCGAACACCCTCGCCGATGCGGTCGACTTCGCGTATCCGCTCGGCGACGCCGTCGTCGTCGGCGCGACGCTCGGCGTGCTGGCGCTCATGGGTTGGCGCGCCGGGCCGATGTGGACCGCGCTCTGCGCGGGGTTCGCCACCCTCGCCCTTGCCGACGCCATCTACTCGGTCGACGTCCTCGGCCACTCCTACAACGCGGAGACGAGCTTCGATGCGGTGTGGCTCGCCGGCATGATGCTGGTCGCGTACGCCGCGTGGCTGCCGCACCCGGACAAGCTCGAACCGGTCCGGGTCGCGGGGTGGAAGGCGGTGGCGCTGCCGCTCGCGGCGCAGGCCTTCGCGATCATCGTGCAGCTCGTCAGCATCGTCGTCGAGGTGCCACCGAGCGCCAGCATCCTCACCATCGTGGTGCTGCTCATCGCGATGGTGCAGATCGTGATCACGCGGCCGCGCACCGACGACGACGCTGCCGCGGCCCGGGCGGGGTCACCCGGCGTGGTCGCGGAGGTGCACGGTGCCGTTGCCGAACCGGCGCGGGTCGAGCAGCTCGAGTCGGATCCGCGTGTGGTCGGGGAGTGAGCGCGCCCCGCCCACCGCGACCGGACACAGGAAGCGTTGGCGTTCAGCGCTCCCCGTGCGGTCGTTCGCTGTCGAGCATGGCCATCTGCGCGTCGGCGTAGCGCGCCCCTGCCGCGGCCTCGCGTGGTACCGCATCCTCGACGGCGGCGAGGTCGGCGGCGGTCAGCTCGACGTCGAGCGCGCCGAGCGAGTCGGTCAACCGGTCACGCCGCTTGGTGCCGACGAGCGGGACGAGGTCGTCGCCCTGGGCGAGCACCCACGCGAACGCCAGCTGCGGCACCGACACCCCCTTGGCCGACGCGATCGCGGCCAGGGCGTCGACGAGGCGCCGGTTGGCGGCGAAATTCTCGCCCTGGAAGCGTGGGCTGTGGGCGCGGAGGTCGGCGGCGTCGCTCGGCGCCGCAGTCAGGTCGGCGCTGATCAGGCCGCGCGAGAGCACGCCGTAGGCGGTCACCGCGATGCCCAGCTCGCGGCACGTCGGCAGGATGTCGTCCTCGATGCCGCGCGAGAGGATCGAATACTCGATCTGCAGGTCGCAGATCGGGTGCACCGCGGCGGCGCGGCGGATCGTCGCCGCGCCCACCTCGGACAACCCGATGTACCTCACGTACCCGGCCTCGACCTGTGCCGCGATCGCACCGATGGTGTCCTCGATGGGCACCTCGGGATCGAGCCGCGCCGGGCGGTACACGTCCACGTGGTCGGTCCCGAGCCGGTTCAAGGAGTACGCCAGGAAGTTGCGCATCGCCTCGGGCCGGGTGTCGATCCCACCCCAGGCGCCGTCGGGCCCGCGCAGGCCGCCGAACTTCACGCTGACCAGCACCGACTCGCGATCGAGGTCGCGCAGGGCGCGGCCGACGAGCAGCTCGTTGTGGCCGGAGCCGTAGAAGTCACCGGTGTCGAGGAGCGAGACGCCGGCGTCGACCGCGGCGCGGATGGTGGCGAGGCTCTCGTCGTCGTCGGCGGCGCCGTACATCCCGGACATGGCCATGCACCCGAGACCGACGGCCGACACCGACGGCCCCGCGGCGCCCAGTCGGCGGTGGGCGATCGAGCTCATGGGCATGGGGTGCTCCTCGGTGGCGGGCGTCGCGCGCCCGAACGTCAGCGCCGGGTCGCGGTGACGTCGTCGAGCTGGTGGCGCAGGGCGTCGGCGTCGGTCACCGGCAGCTGACAGGCGAACCGCTGGCACACGTACGCGGTGGCCTTGCCGTCGCGCCCGGCCCGCTCGGCGAGGAGCGGCGTGAGCTCCGCGCCGGTACCCGGCGCGGCGGTGACCCGTACCGACGACGGCAGCAACCGCCGGCGGAGCACGTCGACCAGTGCCCGACGCGCGGGATCGTCGGCCTCGCCGACCACCGCGACCTCGAGCGGGGGGCGGACGAGGCGCCCGACCGCTTCGAGCAGGAAGGCGAACGCGGTCGGGTACTCACCCACCACGGGCGCCAGCGTCGCGACCCAGCGCTCGGCGCGCGCGGCCGCGTCGGCGTCGCCGGTGAGAGCGGCCAGCCGCAACAGCCCGTCGGCGGCGAGCGAGTTCTCGGACGGGGTGGCGTTGTCCTGGGCGTCCTTGGGCCGGACGATCAACGCCTCGGCGTCGGCACCGGTCGTGTAGAACCCGCCCCGTTCGTCGTCGGCGAACAGCGCGACCAACCCGTCGGCGACGGCGCGCGCCTCCGCGAGCCAGCGGACGTCGTCGAGCTCGGCCAACGCGAGGAGCGCCTCGAGCAGCGCGGCGTAGTCCTCGGCGTAGGCGAGCAGGTTGGCACGCCCGTCCTGCCACGACCGGAGCAGGCGTCCGTCGTCGCGCCGCAGCTCGCGGAGGAGGAACTGCGCATTGATGCGCGCCGCGTCCATCCAGTCGTCGCGCCCGAACGCGTCGGCCGCCTCGGTCAGCGAGCGCAGGAAGAGCGCGTTCCACCCGAGCAGCACCTTGTCGTCGAGCCCGGGACGCACCCGCTGCTCACGGGCGGCGAACAGCTTCGGGAGGACCCGGGCCACCGCGTCGGGGATGTCGTCGGTCGGGCCGACGGCGTGGAGGATGTTGCCCCGGAAGCCGGTGTGCGGATCCTCGAAGTTGCCGCGGGCGGTGACGCCGTAGTGCCGGACGAGCTCGGGCAGGTCGTCGCCGCTCAGTGCCTCGAGCTCCTCGAGCGACCACACGTAGAAGCGCCCTTCGACGCCCTCGGAGTCGGCGTCCTCGGCGGAGAAGAAGCCGCCCTCGGCGTGGCGCAGGTCGCGCAGGACGTAGGTGATCGTCTCCTCCACGACCCGGCGGTAGCGGTCGATGCCGGTGACCAGCCATCCGTGCAGGTACGCGCGCACGAGCAACGCCTGGTCGTACAACATCTTTTCGAAGTGCGGCACGAGCCAGTGCGCGTCGACCGAGTAGCGGTGGAAGCCGCCGCCGACCTGGTCGTAGATGCCGCCCGCGGCCATGGCGTCGAGCGACACCGTGACCATCTCCAGGATGTCGTCCGCCGGTGCGAGCGCCGCCTGGTCGAGGAGGAAGGTGAGGGCCATCGCCTGCGGGAACTTGGGCGCCCGGCCGAAGCCGCCGAAGCGGCCGTCGAACTGGCCCCGGAGGCCGGCGACCGCCTGGTCGAGCAACGCCTCGGACAGCGGCGCACCCGGACCGCGGCCACCGATGGCGGTGCTCTCCTCGATGGCCTGGCGCAGCTGCTCGGCCTGCTCGCCGAGCTCGTCGCGCCGGTTGCGCCACGCGTCGTCGATGGCGTCCAGGAGGCGCACGAAGCCGGGCATGCCCTGCCGGTCGTCGGGCGGGAAGTAGGTGCCGCCGAAGAACGGCCGGCCCTCGGGGTCGAGGAAGACGGTCATCGGCCAACCACCGCTCCCCGTCATCGCCTGGACCGCCTGCATGTAGATGGCGTCGACGTCAGGGCGCTCTTCGCGGTCGACCTTCACGTTGACGAAGCGCTCGTTCATCACCGCGGCGACGTCGACGTCCTCGAACGACTCGTGGGCCATCACGTGGCACCAGTGGCACGACGAGTACCCGACCGACAGGAGGACGGGCTTGTCCTCGGCCCGGGCCCGGCCGAACGCTTCCTCGCCCCACGGGTACCAGTCGACCGGGTTGTCGGCGTGCTGCCGCAGGTACGGGCTGGTCTCGCCGGCGAGTCGGTTCACACCTGCAGGCTACGGCGTGCCCGCGGCGGCGACGGCGGTGGCCCGTGCCCACCGGTAGTCGGGCTTGCCCGACGGCGACCGCGCGATCTCGTCGACCAGCACCAGGCTCCGCGGCACCTTGTACGACGCCAGCTGCGCCCGGGTGTGCTCGGCGAGGGAGTCGAGCGTGGGAGCGGCGCCCGGCCGCGGCTGCACGACCGCGGTGACGCGCTCGCCCCAACGCTCGTCGGGCACACCGACGACGACGGCGTCGAACACCGCGTCGTTCGACTTCAGTGCCGCCTCGACCTCCTCCGGGTACACCTTCTCGCCGCCGGTGTTGATCGACACCGACCCGCGGCCGAGCACGGTGATGGTGCCGTCGTCCTCGATCCGGGCGTGGTCGCCGGGCACCGACCACCGCACGCCGTCGATCACCGGGAACGTCGCCGCCGTCTTCTCCGGGTCGCGGTAGTACCCCAGGGGCACGTGCCCGCGCCGCGCCAGCTTGCCGACGACACCGGGTGCGACCGGTCGGAGCGCGTCGTCGAGCACGGTCGTCTCGTCGTTGACGCGGAAGCGGGGCGCCGACTCGATCGGCCCGCCGGCGGCCGACACGCTCTGGCCCTGGCCGCCGGTCTCGGACGCGCCGAAGCCGTCGATCAACAACGTTCCGGGGAACCGTTCGACCCACGCCTCCTTCACCGACGGCGACAGCACCGCGCCGCCGGAGAGCACCACGGTCAGCGGCGTGACGTCGGGCTCGGGGTCGAGGCGGTCGAACGCCTCGACCAGCGGGCGGGCGAAGGCGTCGCCCACGATCACGAGGAACGTCGTGCGCTCGCGCTCGATCAGGCGCCAGAGCCGCCCGGGCTCGAGGTGTCGGTCGGGCGAGATGACGACCGTGCCGGCGGAGTACAGCGTGCCGAACGCCATCCAGTGGGCGGTGCCGTGCATGAACGGGCACGCGGGCAGGCCGCGCCGGTGGGTGTCGAGGGAGTCGACGATCTCCTCCGGGGTGGTGATCGGTGCCTCACCCAGGTTCCCGCCACCGAATGCGCCGAAGAAGATGTCCTCGGCTCGCCACATCACGCCCTTCGGCATGCCGGTGGTACCGCCGGTGTAGAGGATGTACAGGTCGTCGGGCGAGCGCGACCCGAAGTCGCGCAGGGGCGACGCAGCCATCAGCGCAGCCTCGTACTCGGTGGCGCCGGACGGCGGTGCGGCACCCGACTCGTCGTCGACCATGACGAACCCGGTGAGCGCGGGCAGCGTGGCGCGCGCCCCTTCGAGGGTGGGTGCGAACTCGCGGTGGAACACGACCGCCTTGACGTCGGCATCGTCGAGGAGGTAGCGCAGCTCCTCTTGGCCGTACCGGTAGTTGACGTTGATCGGCACCGCCCGCAGCTTGAACGCGGCCAGCATCGCCTCGAGGTACTCGGTCCCGTTGTACAGGTAGAGCGCGACGTGATCGCCGACGCCGATGCCGAGCGCGGCGAGGTGGTGGGCGAGCCGGGTGGCGCGCTCGTCGGCCGCGGCATAGCTGAGCCGCCGGTCGCCGCAGACCATGGCCTCGTGATCGGGTACCGCGTCGGCGACGCGCTCCCAGAGGTCGGCGAGGTTGAACTCCAACGGCCGTCGATCCCGCGCTCAGAAGAAGTCGGTGCCGCCGTCGACGGGCACGGTGGCACCGACGACGAAGCTGCAGAGCTCCGAGCAGAGGAACACGACCATGGTCGCGACCTCCTCCGGCAGCCCCACCCGGCCGATGTCGTTGGAGGCGCCGTAGTCGCGGGCGATGGCCTCGTAGGCGGCCTCGAGCGGTCCCTCGGGAAGGCCTTCGAGGTCGGTGCCGACGAGGTAGCCGGCGAGCGTCGGCGACATGACCGTGCCCGGCGCCACCGTGTTCACGATGATCCCCTCGGGCGCGAGGGCTCGGGACAGGTTCTTCGACGCGCTGGCCATCGCCGCCTTCGACGCGGTGAAACCGATGAGTCCGGGGCTCTGGTGCCGGATCGAGGACGCGGCGACGTTGACGACGCGGGCGAACGTCGCCTTCCGCAGCAACGGCAGCGCGGCGCGGGTCGTCCGGATCATCGTGAGCACGCCGAGGTCGAACTCGTCGAGCCACGCCGCGTCGGTCAGATCGTCGAGACCGCCGACGTGCGCGGGACCGACGGTGTTGACGAGCGCGTGGCATTCGCCCCACCGTTCGTCGAGGAACGTGAACGCGGCTTCCACCTCGCCGGTGTCGAGGAGGTCGCACTCGAGACCGATGGCGTCCTCGGCTCCGGCGGCGAGAAGCTCGTCCTCGGCCTCGCGCAGGTGGCTGGGGGTGCGCGCCAGCACCGCCACGCGCGCGCCTTCGGCCGCCAGCATCTCCGCAGTCGCGCGTCCCACGCCGCGCGTCCCGCCCGCGACGACCGTCGCCCGACCGTTCAGGCCCAGATCCATCAGATCGGATTTCGTTCCGGCGTCGCCAGCTGGCGCGCCAGGTGCGTGGCCGAGAGCGGCTCGCCGGTGGCCCGGATCACCAGGTCGTCCCACCGCAGTGACGCGCCCGGCGCGAAGACGTTGTTGCGAAGCAGCTCACCCGCGGCGCGTTGGTCGACGAGTCCGTCGGTGCGGGCCGCGAGGGTGGCGTCGAGCTGCGACGCGAACAGCTCCCCGTAGAGGTAGTTCTGGTAGTAGACGGGCGCGGCGGCGAGGTGGATCTTGGCGGCCCAGTCAGGCGCACGACGGCCGTCGGGGCGGTGCACGAGCTGGTGCTGCTCGACGAGGTCCCACCAGAGCGTGTCGAGGTCGGCGTCGGGGTCGGCGTACAGGCGCCGCTCGAAGTTGGTCATCACCAGCACCCACCGGGCGAACACCAGCAACGCGGCCCGGCGGGCTTGCGCGAGCGCAGGCGCGATCGCGGTCACCGCGTCGTCGTCGACCGCGGCGACGTTGCGCAGCCAGCGTGGATCGCGCGGCAGGCGGCCCATGAGCATGGCGATGCCCTCGGTGGTCAACGCGTGGGCGGCGCCTCGCACCAGCCAGGGCAGGGTGTCGTCGCACTCGCGGTCGTAGATGGCGTGGCCGAACTCGTGGAGCATCGTGTCCATCCACCGCTCGCTCGGCTCGACGTTGCAGAGCACGCGCACGTCGCCGGCGCGGTCGATGTCGATGCAGAAGGCATGCTGGCTCTTGCCTTCGCGCGCGTACAGGTCGCTGTGCGCGAGCACGGGGCGCACGTCGAGGCCGAGGCCGTCGTAGGTTCGCAGCGTCAGGGCTTCGAGGTCGGCCTCGGCGAAGAAGTGGTCGATCGCGATCGCGCCCTCGGCGGGCGGGCTCTGGAAGAACGGGTCGTCGTAGTGCCACGGGCGCAGATCGTCGGGGGTGCATCCGAAGCGGCGGGCGAGCGACACGTCGACCTCGCGCTTCCAGGCCGCGAACGGCTCGGCGGTGGCCCGGTCGACGTCGTCGAGGGTGACGAACAGGCGGGTCTCGTCGAGCTCCCCGGTCGCGAGCGCGAGGGCGAAGTGGTCGCGGGCGCCGAGGTCGCGCGCCGCCTGGTTGCGCAGTCGGGCGAGCTCGCGGATTCGGTCGGCGACCTCGGGACCGATCTGCTTCGACGCCTCCCACGCCGCCCGCCGTTCGTCGGCGTCGTCACTCGTGCGGAGGATCTCGGCGATGGCGTTGTCGTCCACCCGCCTGCCGTCGATGCTCCCGCGGAAGTTGTTGAACGTCGACTCCACCGTGGTCTCGAGCTCCACGATGGCGCGACGGAGGTCGGCCGACACCTGGTGGGGCACGAACGCGTCGTAGAGCACGTCGAGCTGGCGTCGGAGCAGGGGATCGGCCGCGGGGTCGTCGGCGACGTCGTCGCGCGCGGCCCGCACCGCGGCGAAGGTGTCGGCATCGGCGAGGTACGAGCGGCGGGCGAGCTCGGCCGCGGTGCGCCGGACGTCCGCTGCCGACGACGACCGGGTGTTCGACTCCCACCACGCCTCGGCCAGCTCGACCTCGAGCGGTCGGAGCTCCGATTCGATGCGGGCGACGAGGTCAGCGGGAGGTGAGGGCACGGCGGGATTCTAGAGAGAGTGCTCAGGAGGGTCCGGCCGCGGCGAGGACGGCGCGGGCGTGGCGGGCCAGGGGTTCGTCGACCATCTGCCCCTCGAAGGCGATCGCGGCCTCGCCCCGGGCCACGGCCTCGTCGTAGGCGGCGAGCAGGCGCCGGGCCCGGTCGAGCTCCTCCGGCGACGAGGAGAACGCGCGGTTGGCCAGCAGGACCTGCGCGGGGTGGATGCAGAGCTTGCCCCGGTAGCCGATGGCGCGCCCGAGGGCGGCGTCGGCGAGGAAGTGGTCCTCGGCGTCGAGCTGGGTGACGACCTGGTCGACGGCGAGGACGCCGGCGAGCCGGGCCGCCAGCGCGACGCGGGACCGCGCGTACAGGACCTCGGTCCCCGCCGCGGTGCGCACACCCCCGAGGTCGGCGATGAAGTCCTCGGCGCCGAAGTACGCGACCGCCACCGGCGGGTGCAGGAGCTCCCCCGCCCGCTCGACCCCCATGGCACTCTCCAGACCGGCGAGCACGTGCAGGTGCCCGAGGCCTGCCCGTTCGAGCGCGGCGGCCGCGGTGTCGAGCTGTTCCGGCGACTCGAGCTTGGGCACGATGATGCCGGCGATCTCGGGCGCGACGCCCTCGGCGACGTCGGCCGCGAACCACTCGCTGGCCACCGGGTTCACCCGCACGTAGACCGCGAGGTTCGGGTGCGCGGCCGCGAGCTCGGCACCGACCGCGCGGGAGTGCGCACGCGCTGTCGGCCTTGCCGTCGGCGGGCACGGCGTCCTCGAGGTCGAGCGCGACGCCGTCGGGCTCTGCACGCGGCATCTTCCGGAGCACGTCGGGCTTGCTCGCGGGCGCGAACAGGAGGCTGCGCAGGCGCGCCGGCGCCGGGTTCATGCTTGCCCGCTCTCGGCGCTGCGCGCCGGGGCGCTCGGCCCCCGCTCCGTTGCGAGCCGGGAGACCCGGCTCGCGGCCACTCCGCTCATGCTTGCCCGCTCTCGGCGCTGCGCGCCGGGGCGCTCGGCCCCCGCTCCGTTGCGAGCCGGGAGACCCGGCTCGCGGCCACTCCGCTCATGCTTGCCCGCTCTCGGCGCTGCGCGCCGGGGCGCTCGGCCCCCGCTCCGTTGCGAGCCGGGGTACCCGGCTCGCGGCCACTCCGCTCACGCCGGCGCCCGGTGCATCAGTGCGTTCCGGCGGGCCCGGCAAACGAGCTCGTCGTGCTGGTTGAAGCCCCGGTGCTCGAACGTGACGATGCCCTGACCGGGGCGGGACTTCGACGCCCGGGCGGCGACGACCTCCGACTCGCCGTGCAACGTGTCGCCCGCGAACATCGGCGTGGGGAAGACGACCTCCTCGAAGCCGAGGTTGGCGATGGTGGTGCCGTGGGTGGTCTCGAGGACCGAGATGCCGACGAGCAGCCCGAGCGTGAACAGGCTGTTCACCAACGGGCGACCGAACTCGGTGCCCGCGGCGTACTCCGCGTCGAGGTGGAGACGCGCGGGGTTGAGCGTCATCGTCGTGAAGAGCACGTTGTCGGTCTCGGTGATCGTGCGGGTGAGCGTGTGCGGTACGAGGAGCCCGACGGGCAGGTCCTCGAACCAGCGGCCGTGATGCGGCGTCTCCACGTGCCGGGCCTCCTAGTGTCTCGGGCTGTGATCATGGCACCAGGGCGGCGGGCATGAGAGGCGAGGTCCTCTGGTCGCCGCCGCCGGACGTGCGCGAGACCACGCGCATGGGTGCGTTCCTGGGTTGGCTCGAGGAGACGCGCGGCCTGCGCTTCGAGGGATACCGGGACCTGTGGCAGTGGTCGGTCGACGAGCTCGACGCGTTCTGGCTCGCGGTCGCCGAGTGGTCCGGGGTGCGCTGGCACGATGCGCCGTCGGTCGCGCTCGGCGAGCGGGCGATGCCGGGCGCGCGGTGGTTCCCCGGCGCCACGCTGAACTACGCCGACCAGGCGCTGGCGGCGGCCGCGACCCGTCCCGACGACGTCGCGGTCGTGGCCCGGAGCCAGACCCGCGCGCCGCTGGAGCTCACGTGGTCGGAGCTGGCCGATGCGGTGGCACGGTGCCGCGCCGGGCTGGTGCGCCTCGGCGTCGGACCGGGTGACCGGGTGTCCGCGTACCTCCCCAACGTCCCCGAGACCGCGATCGCGTTCCTGGCCACCGCGAGCCTGGGCGCGATCTGGTCGTCGTGTGCGCCCGAGTTCGGCGTCCGTGCCGTCGTCGACCGCTTCGCCCAGATCGAACCGGTCGTGCTCTTCGCCGTCGACGGCTACCGGTACGGCGCCAAGGCGGTCGACAAGCGCGCCGACGTCGAGGCGATCGAGGCTGCGCTGCCCACTCGGCGGCACACCGTGCACGTGCGCTACCTCGGCGACGGTGAGGACGACTGGACGGGGTTGCTCGCCGAGCCCGGTCCGCTCGCGTTCGATCCCGTCCCGTTCGACCACCCGCTCTACGTGCTGTTCAGCTCGGGCACGACGGGGCTGCCGAAGGCGATCGTGCACGGGCACGGCGGCATCACCGTCGAGCACCTCAAGACCACCGCGTTGCACCACGACCTCGGCGCCGACGACCGCTTCTTCTGGTTCACCACGACCGGCTGGATGATGTGGAACTACCTCATGTCAGGGCTGCTCGTGGGGGCGACGATCGTGATGTTCGACGGCGACCCGGGCGTCCCCGACCTGGGTGAGCTCTGGCGACTCGCGGCTGACACCGGCGTCGACGTGTTCGGTGTCAGCGCCCCGTTCCTCATGGCCTGCCGCAAAGCCGGCGTGGTGCCGCCCGCGCACCACCTCCGGGGCGTCGGGTCGACCGGTGCACCGTTGCCACCCGACGGCTTCCGGTGGGCGCACGACGTCGTCGGCGCCGACGTGCAAGTGCAGTCGGTGAGCGGCGGGACCGACGTGTGCGCGGCGTTCGTGGGCCCTGCGCCGCTGCTGCCCGTGCGGGCGGGCGAGATCAGCTGCCGGCTGCTCGGGGTCGCGGTGGAGGCGTTCGATCCCGACGGCAAGGTGTGCCCGCCCGGTGTGCAGGGCGAGCTGGTCGTCACCGAGCCGATGCCGTCGATGCCGGTCGGGTTGTGGGGCGATTCCCCGCATCAGGAGAAGCTGCGTCACGCGTACTTCACCGACTACCCGGGGGTCTGGCGCCACGGCGACTGGATCACCTTCACCGACGACGGCGCATGCGTGATCTCCGGGCGCAGCGACGCCACCCTCAATCGCGGCGGCGTGCGCCTCGGGACCAGCGACTTCTACGCGGTCGTGGAAGGGTTGCCCGAGGTGGCCGACAGCCTGGTGGTGCACCTGGAGGGCGACGACCCGGACCAGCCGATGGGGGAGCTGCTGCTGTTCGTGGCACTGGCGCCGGGCGCCGAGCTCGACGATGCCCTGCGCGCCGCGATCGTGCGCTCCTTGCGCAGCGAGCTGTCGCCGCGACACGTGCCGGACGCGATCCTTCGGGTGCCCGTGGTGCCGCGCACGCTCTCGGGCAAGAAGCTCGAGGTGCCGGTCAAGCGGATCCTCAACGGGGCGGACGCCGATGAGGTCGCCAGCCGCAGCTCGCTCGCCGACCCCGCGGCGCTCGACTGGTACGAGGAGTTCGCGGCGTCGCGCTGACGCACTGACGCGCTGACGCACCGACCCGGACCGGGCGGTTTGTACTCTGCTCCGTGGGTCGGAGAGGGGAAACGATGAGCAGGGCGCGCCCGATCGCGGGTTGGTACCGCGACCCGGCGGGGGAGCACGCGCTCCGCTACTGGGACGGCGACACCTGGACCGCGCGCGTCCGGAACGACAGCGTCGGGCTGCGGCCGGCATCTGCCGTCGAGCCCCCGGCAACGGTGGAGCGCCCCACGCCCGGACGAAGCGCGCGCGGCCGGCCACGGCGAGGGCCGGAACTGTTCCCCGTGGTCGTCGTCATCGGCGCCGCGCTCATGGTCGTCGGCGCGGTGCTGCCCTGGCGTGAGGCCCGGGTCGGGAACCTGTCGGTCTCGAGGAACGGCATCGACGGCGACGGTGCCCTGGCGATCGTGTTCGCCGCGGGCATCGTGGTCCTGCTCGTGGTGCTCGCGGGCTCCCGCCGACTGGGCTGGTCGCTCGTCTCGCTCTCCGCGGCGGCCGGCGCCTTCGCGCTGTACGAGATCGTCGACACCTCGCGGAAGGCCGACGACCTCGTGCGCGCGGCAGCCCCCGATCGGGTCACCGCGAGCGTCGGCGCCGGGCCGTGGGTGGTGCTCGTGGGTGCGCTGGTGGTCCTCGTCGGAGCCGTGCTCGCCCTCGCGGGAAGCGGGACCCGCAGGCCCTGAATCCTCGATCCTGAGTTGTTCGGTCCCGACGCTCGTCGGTCTCCGTATCCCGACGGGTGTCGGGGCCGTTTGCGACGACGTCCGGTCCCGCGCAGGGCACCGCGGACGGTGTCCCGCGGACAGGGGGCGTGGGACCGGACAGTCGGGGGTTCGGTGCCCGTGGCCGTATCCAAATGCTCGCCCGCGACGTTGGCGGGAGCAGCGGGGCAGGGCGAGGTCGGTCCCGGCGGTCGGTGGGCCGCGCGCCCGGGCTCGCCGGGACTGGCCTCCCACCGCGTCGCTCCTCGACCCGGGCGTCCCGGGTGAAGGCGACGCGGAGGGTCCGGTCCGTCGGCCGGGCAATGGTCCAGTCAGGAGGCGAGACATGTTCAGCATCAACGAGCCGACCCGGGACGACATCTGGGCGGAAGCGCAACGGCTCGAGCAACCGATCTACTACGAGGGCAAGGAGCACGTCCGCGACCCCGAGCGGATGCTCGAGTGGGCCCGGCGGGCCGAGATCGCCGCAACCACGTTGGCCTGCTTCGCCGACTGGGACACGAACAAGCTGCGCGCGACGGCGCGGCAGCACCGGTTCGGCGACGACGGCATGGACCAGCCCTGCGGGTACTACCTCTGCGTCTCGGCGGCACTGCTCAGCGACAAGCCGCCGCCGGACCGGAAGGCGATCCTGGAGGGGTTGTTCGGCCGGGTCCGCGAATGACGGTCCTCAGCTCGGCCGGTTCCGCGCGTGACGCAATCCGCTGCCGGTGGTGGTGACGTACGCCTGGGAGCGCAGCGAGCAATACGGTCGCAGAGACGGGCCCCGGTTCCTACCGGGGTCTCGTCGCGCTCACCGCCCGACGACTACTTGAACCAGAACAGCCGATGAGCGCAAAGCAGTGCCTGGCTAACCGTTGGTCTGTAACGACCCACCGGAAGCGGAGAACGTCCAGTTATCCGCTCGTCGAAACGGTTCCCTGCATGACCATGAACATCGACCTCGGTCGAGCCCGAGGCGATGAACGCGCAGGGTTAAACGTCGCAGCGTCGGGTTACGTTCACCGCAGCGAAGCGGGCGGGCTCAAAGGTTCGCAAGGAACGGCCGCAACTGGAAGACCGGTCGGGCTGCAGCTCGGCCGGTTCTTCGCGTCCGGTCTCGGCCCGGGCTTCATCGCGGGTTGGCTGACGATGGCGTCGGGTAGTGGGAGATTGGCGGTGGACTCCTCGGGGGGCCGCCGACCTAGAGAACGGTTCGGAGCCCCGACTAACTCTGGGGAGTCGGGGCTCCGGCGCGTCAGGTCGGGATCTTGCGGACCTCGCGCAGCACTGCTCGAGAGCTCCCGGCGCTCCGGGTCGTCAACCTCGAGCGGCTGACCGCAGATCCCTTCGTCGACTTGCCGGTTGATCATTCTGCGGATCGCGACCGGGCACACCGGGCTCTGTTTGCGATGGACCAGCGTTGCCTCGTCAGTGACGACGAAAAGTTCAGAGCGACAGCATTGTGACAACGAGGCAGACGTGGGAGCATTTCGTGTCACTGATTCGGTGATTTCCGAAGACGGGGAGCGGGGAATCATGCCGGTAACGAACGTGACGACGTTGACGGTCAAGCCCGGTGGCTGGGACGACATGCTCGAGAATTCCAAGAAGGCGAAGAAGATTCTGGAGAAGCACGGCGGCAGGAATGTGCGCCTGATGGTTCCAATCTCCGGCGGGGGACCTTCGGGAACCGCGCACTCAATTTTCGAGGCGGACGATCTGGCCGCATTGGGCAAGGTGCTCGACGGGATCTACGCCGATCCCGACATGGTCGCCGTGATGATGAAGGGTGCGGAGTCCGCTACGTGGGAGAGCAGCATTCTCGTGGATTTGCCGACCGACTAGGCAAGGGCGAAGCGAACAAAGCCGGCGACGGGTCCCGGCTTCGGCCGGGGCTTCGTCGCGTTATGGTCCCGCCGTGATCCAGTGGGGGACGGCGGGCGAATGGGCCGCTGGCATCAACGCGCTCATCTTGGTCGGCGGACGCTCTGGATTTGGAAGCAAGAGTGAGACGGCCGCGCCCAAGATGCCGCAGACCGTCGCCAAGAAGCCGTTCTATGAGGCCCGCATGCGCGACCTTGACGAGACACGCCCCCTTCTCCTGATGTTGGACACGATCCTGCGCCATGACCGCTACACGGAGGTAGCAATCGACGCGAACCTTCGTGCCACACTTGCGAATGCCCTCTCCTCGCATAGCAAGCTGATGACTACAGAGCAGGCGTTGGACTTCGTCCAACGCATGAAGACGGCTTTCATTCAGGGCGGAACTAAGACGGCGATCGATGAGGTCGAGGAGCAGATTCGAGTGATCGACAACCTGATCGAATCCGAGGCCGCTCAATCCTCAAGCGGCTGACCGCAGATCCCTTCGTCGACTTTGCCGGCGATCGTCCGCCGGATCGCGACCGAACACACCGCATGCTGTTCGTCTTCGGGTTCCTGACGTCCGTGTATCGGGCAGCGCATCCCCCGACGGTACGAACATATGTTCGTACCGTCAACGTGTGCATTGTCAGCGCGACCAGACCCCTCGGCCGAACCAACGGCGTAGATGCGCGCGTGCAGAAGTTGCCTGTCCGTTGATGGCCTCCACCGGACGATCGGTAGAGAATGCGTTGCGTTGCGGAGCGGCGCCAAGGGGCAGGCCGCAAACCGCCGCTCAGGGTCCAGCGCCTCTGGGCGCCGTGGAAAAAGGCCCCCGCTCCGCGACGTTTCGCTCTTGGGGCTCTCCATAGCTTCCTCCCCGTAAGCCACGGCGGTCGAGGAGCGTGAGATAACCCGGGGTGAGGCGGGAGGACCGGCTGATTTTCTTGCCCCCAGCCGGTCCTCCGCATTTCCGTAGAGGCCCGCGGCGTCGAGCCTCATCGCACCGCCGTACCGAAAAAACATGGCCCTCACGTCCCCGCCGAGTTTCTCGGCCCAGGTCGTCGATCTGGGCACACGCGGCGTCGCTCTCGAGACAGGTGATCCGTTGCTCGAAGAGGCCGGCGAGCACGAGAGCAAGGTCATGGTCGTTGAGCTCCACGCCCGGACAAACGCTCGAGACCGCGCGCCGTCCAGTCCTGGCCGAAGACCCAATTACCCATCTTACATTTTGGGGTTGTCGTGGATGCGCGGATTCGCCATGCTCGGACAAGGCGAAGGGGCCAACCTTCTCCGGGGTTCTGCTTCCGGAGAGGAAGGGAGCAATCCGATGATTGCGCAAGTGTTCAACCTGGGAGCTCCACCCGAAGGCGCGGAGGCGACGGGGCCGCCTGCGGGCGCTGCGCAAGACGCCATGAAGGAGACGCGGTCCGCCGACGGCTGTGAAGGGCTGTACCTCTTGGTCGGCCGAGACCGCGATGACGGCTTCGCTATTGTCCTCTGGCGCGACGAAGCTGCGATGAACGCCATGAGGAAACGTGAAGAGGAACACCTGGTCGAGATTCGTAAGGAGAATCCCGACTTCCCGGAAGTCACTCCCAAGCTCTATGACGTGATCTCAGCTTGAGGAGGGACCGGCCGCAACGCTGCCCTCGGCACGGAAGCGTTGCCGCGTCAGCGCCAACCTCCGAGCGCGCCATTGCCCGCTTCGGTGCTGTTCGGCGAGCGCCGAGCGGCAGATCTGGCGCGGCCGTTAGGTCGAGGCTTTCACCCTCGCGCCACACGTGCGGCATCGCATCCCCGTAACCCACGGCTTCCAGCTGCACTTCCATCGGCGCTCACCGCAACGTGGGCATCGTGGGATCCAGTTCACCTCGTAAACATCGCGCCGTCGGCGATATTGCGAGCAGCGCGTCCGATTGCCCGCGCCGGCGCACGTCGGCCGCGTTGGTGGGCTCGCCTTCGGCGGCCAAGTGCCCGGGTCATCTGCCGGGCCGCCATGACGTACTTCTCGATCGTGCGGGGCGAGCGGTTCGCTGCGCGCAGGTGCCGCTCGAACGATTTGATCAGCCCCGGCAGGTCGCCTTCGATGTCATCCACGTAGGTCGCGTCCTTGCCCGGAACAGCGCAACGCTAAGGGGGGGGTTACGTCTGACGTGCGGAAATGCTGGAACCCCAGAGCGCTTACTTGAACCAGATGCGCTGGTACTCGCGGCTCATCGGGTGGAGGAGCAGGGCGACGAGCGCGGCGTCGAACAGGAAGTTGATGATGACCAGCGACGTCAGCACCTCGGTGCCGAAGACCGCGAACAGCATCACGACCTGCAGGATCGCGCCCCCGACGGCGACCGCGTATCCCCACTTCTTCTCGTTGGCGATGCCGAATCCTCCCGCCGCCAGCGCTGCGATGGTGATCAACCCGGCCAGCACCGAGGTGGCGACGAAGCCGAAGAGGAGCCCGAACACGGCGTCGACGTAGCAGAGGATCGTGGCCATGTAGAGGGTCTGGGGCTGGAACTGATTGACCCACTTCCACTGGTTCACCGCTCCATTGTGGCCGATGGCGCCGACCCGCGAGGTATCGCCGACCGCGAGCGCAGCTGCCCGCACGCGGCGGCGATGTCGGTGCCCCGGTTCCGGCGCACCGTGGCGGTGACCCCGTGCCGCCGCACCCGGTCCGCGAACGCCCGCAGCGACGGCCCCGGGGGTGCGTGGCCGCCGAACCCGTCGGTCGGGTTCAACGGGATCAGGTTCACGTGGGCGCCACCTACGCCGGGGAACGCGCCCAGCAGTCGCCCCAGGGCCTCGGCCTGCGCCGGCGAGTCGTTCACGCCTTCGATGCAGGCGTACTCGAAGGTCACCCGCCGGCCCTTGGCGCCGGCGAACTCGGCGGCGGCGTCGAGGACCTCGGCGATCGGGTAGCGCCGGTTGAGCGGCACCAGCTCGTCGCGCTCGGCGTCGGTGGCCGCGTGCAGCGACACCGCGAGGGTCACGGGAAGGTCCTCGTGCGCGAGGCGCCGGACGCCGGGGACGACGCCGACGGTGCTGACCGTGATCCGGCGGGCCGAGAGCCCGAGGTCCTCGTGGATGCGTTCGACCGCCGACCAGGTCTGGTCGTAGTTGGCGAGCGGCTCGCCCATGCCCATGAACACGACGTTGCTGACGCGCTGGGGGACGCGTGCCCGGCCCGCACGACCTGCTCGACGATCTCGCCGGCGTCGAGGTGTCGCTCGAAGCCGGCCTGACCGGTGGCGCAGAAGGTGCAACCCATCGCACATCCCGCCTGCGACGACACGCACACCGTGGCCCGCTCGGGGTAACGCATGAGCACGGTCTCGACCTGCGTGTTGTCACGTCGGCACGACCACAGCCACTTCGACGTCATGTCGTCGTGCGCGGTCACCTCGGTGATCGGATCGAGCGCGAGCGGCAAGGCGTCGGCCAGACGCTCGCGCAACGCGCGCGGCAGCGCGGTGGCGTCGTCGAGCGGTACTTGCTGCCGGTAGAGCGCGTCCCAGACCTGGCCGGCGCGGTAGCGCGGTTGTTCCCACTCGGCGAGCAGCGCCTCGAGCTCGGCACGGCTGGTGCCGTAGCGCGTGCTCGCACGCGACCTCGAGCCCGTAGGCGCAGTCGGTACGCGACGTGGTGAACCCCAGCGAGCGGTAGAGCCCGACCGCGGCCTCGTTCGCGCCGTCGA
Organism: uncultured Actinomycetes bacterium; assembly: GCA_963819475.1. Lineage (GTDB taxonomy): Bacteria > Actinomycetota > Acidimicrobiia > IMCC26256 > DASPTH01 > DASUAS01. Next base: position 705,919 of record CAWFWE010000002.1, on the reverse strand, counting down.
CGAACAGCATGCCGACGGTGATGCCGCGGTCCGCCAGCGACTGCAGGCCACCGGCGGTGAGGGCACGGCCCAGTCCCTTGCCGTGCCGGCCGGGATCGGCGCCGATCACGTAGATCTCGCCGAGGGCGTCGGGCTCGTGCGGCGGCTGGGGCGGGTGCACCTTCGTCCAGCAGGAGCCGGCGAGGCCGTCGGCGTCGAAGGCGAGGAGGAGGCCGTCGGGGTCGAACCAGGGCTCCTGCTCGCGGGCGCGCAACATGTCGACGGTCCACGCGCCCTGTTCGGGGTGACCCGCGAACGCGCGGTTGTTCACCTCGACCCACGCGGCCTCGTCCTGCCCGGGCACGAAGGTGCGCACGCTGACGTCGTCGGGCCAGCGGGGCGGAGTGGGGAGCGGCAGCGCGACGCGCATCTGCAAGAGGTCGCGCTCGAGGGTGAAGCCGAAGCGGCGGCCGCGCGCGTCATCGTCTGCGTTCGCGCCATGTACCCAATAGGTGACGTGACCACCACCTTCGTCGCCCACCAGCTCGATGGCGGCGACGATCAGCTCGTCGCGACGCTCGTCGGCGACGCCGGGGAGGACCGCCAGCTCGAGCGACCACTCGCCCGCGTGGTGGTGCGCGAGGTGCGCGTACGCGTCGCCGGTATCGTCGAGGAGACCGCGGTCGCGGCCGGCGGCGGCGTGCATCCCGGTCCAGGCGTCGTCGCCGAGAGGCACGATGCCGGTCGCGGCCTCCACGGCGTCGGTGAGCGTCCGCACGCGTTCGACGTCGGCGGGCGCGAAGCTGCGGAGCACCCGGAACGATTGCACGCGGCGGAGGGTAGCGTCGCGCCACATCACCGAGGGACAGGAGCGGGGCATGCAGATTGACGCGTACGAGCCCGGGGTGCCGTGTTGGGTCGACCTCGGCAGCCCCGATCCCCCGGGCGCGGCCGACTTCTACGGCGCGCTCTTCGGCTGGGACGTGCCCGAGGGGCCGGAGGAGGCAGGTGGCTACCGCATCGCGACCGTGCGCGACATCCCTGTCGCCGGGATCGGTCCCGCCCAGAACCCCGGCCCGCCGGTCTGGACCACCTACGTCGACGTGGAGAACGCCGACGAGACGGCCGAGAAGGTGTGCGCGGCCGGCGGGCAGGTCATCGTCCCGGCGATGGACGTGTTCGAGCACGGCCGCATGGCCGTCTTCGTCGACCCGGTCGGGGCGTTCTTCTCGGTGTGGCAACCCGGTGACCACCCCGGCTCGCAGCTGGTGAACGAGCCGGGCACCTGGTCGTGGAGCGAGCTGCTCACGACCGACATCGAGGCGTCGACGGCGTTCTACGGCGCGGCGTTCGGGTGGGGCACCAACGTGCACGGCGCCGGCCCGATGGGCCAGTACATCGAGTGGCAGGTGAACGGTCGTTCCGTCGCCGGGATGATGCAGAAGCCGCCGATGCTGCCGGCCGAGGTGCCGCCGCACTGGGCCGTCTACTTCGCGGTGTCCGACGCCGACTCGGCGGTGGCACACGTCGCCGAGCTCGGCGGCACGGTGCTGATGCCGCCCATGGACATCGAGCCGGGCCGGTTCGCGCCCGTGACCGACCCCACCGGCGCGGTCTTCAACGTCATCGCGCTCAAGCCCGAGCTCGCCGGCTGACCGCCCACCCCGGCCGCGACGTTGCGTCGTTCGTACGTCGCTCATGGGTAGGAGCGACGCAACCTTGCGAGTAGGTTCGGCGGATGGCCCGACCGCGCGGAGCGAGGGCGCGCGCCGACGAGACGCGGGCGCGCCTGGCGCAGGAGTACCCGGACGCCGACAGCGCGCTGGTGCGCGAGAACCCGTTCCAGCTACTGGTCGCGACCATCCTCTCCGCGCAGACGACCGACGAGAACGTCAACAAGGTGACGCCGGCGCTGTTCGCGCGGTACCCGACGCCCGCCGACCTCGCCGACGCCGATCCCACCGAGGTCGAGCAGCTCGTGTTCGCCACGGGCTTCTACCGGTCGAAGACCAAGAACCTGCTCGGCATGGCGCGCGCGCTGGAGGACGACTTCGGCGGCGAGGTGCCCACCGAGCTCGACGACCTCGTGAAGCTGCCCGGCGTCGGGCGCAAGACCGGCAACGTGGTGCGCTCGGTCGCCTTCGATCTCCCCGGTCTCCCGGTCGACACTCATGTCGGCCGGCTCGCCCGTCGCCTCAAGCTCACCACCGAGACCGACCCGGTGAAGGCCGAGCTCGACCTGAACGCGCTGATCCCGCCCGAGGAGCGCGGCCGCTTCTCGCTGCGGCTGATCCTGCACGGGCGGCAGGTCTGCTTCGCCGCGCAACCCGAACTGCGGCGGTTGCGTGCTGGTCGACATCTGCCCGTCGGCCGACCCGGCGGCGCGCCAGGCCCACGCGCGCTGACGGCCGGCTGCATCTCCTAGCTGCTCGGTCGATTCCGCTTCGCCGTCTCGCGCTCCGCGCACGGCTCCGCTGCATCTCCTGGCCGCTCGGTCGATTCCGCTTCGCCGTCTCGCGCTCCGCGCACGGCTCCGCTGCATCTCCTGGCCGCTCGGTCGATTCCGCTTCGCCGTCTCGCGCTCCGCGCAAGGCTCCGCTGCACGTCCTAGCCCGCGAGCATCCCCCCGGCGCGGTCGAGCGCGCGCACCGCACCGTGCAGGGCGCGCTCGGCCTGGTCGAGCTCCGCGGCGATGGCGGAGTCGTCGGAGTCGCGGTAGCGATCGCCCACCGCCACGACCCGGGTGGTGAGCTCCTCGAGTTGCGTGCGCAGGCTCGAGAGCTCGGCGAAGTCGGACGACGCAGCCATCGCTGCAGACTAGGAGGCGGCCAATGGGGGCGGTCCCGGACAGGGCACGGTTTACGATGACCCCACCGTGCTCACCCGACTCGACCTCCGCGGCACCGCCGACCTGACCGGCGCGCTCGCGCGCCCCGACGACGACGCCGACGACGACGAGGCCCTCGCCGCGGTCCGGGAGATCCTCACCACCGTCCGCCACGGAGGTGACGCGGCCGTGCGCGAGCTCACGCGGCGGTTCGACGGCTGTGACCTCGCCGATCCCCGGGTGCCGGTCGCCGACCTGCAAGCGGCGCTGCACGCGATCCCGGCGGACCTGCGGGCGGCGCTGGAGATCGCCGCCGCGCGCATCCGGGAGTACCACGCGCTCCAGACCGACTCCGCCGAGCCGGTGCTCGACCGTGGCGGCGTGTCGCTCCGTGAGGTCGCGGTCCCGGTCGGGCGGGCAGGTCTGTACGTGCCCGGCGGTCGGGCCACCTACCCGTCCACCGTGCTGATGACTGCCATCCCCGCGCAGCTCGCCGGCGTCGACGACCTCGTGCTCTGCGTGCCGCCGGCGGCCGACGGCCGCGTGCCCGACGCCACGCTGGCCGCCGCCGCGCTGGTCGGGATCACCGAGGTGGTGCGGATCGGCGGTGCGCAGGCGATCGCTGCGCTGGCGTACGGCACCGAGACCGTGCGGCCGGTCGACGTGATCGTCGGGCCCGGGAACCGGTATGTCGCGCTGGCCAAGCGCGAGGTCGCGGGCCGGGTCGGCATCGAGTCCTTCGCCGGTCCCTCCGAAGTGGTGGTCGTCGCCGACGGCACCGTTCCCGCGATGTTCGCCGCCGCCGACCTCCTGGCGCAGGCCGAGCACGGCCCCGGCGGCGCGGCCGTGCTGGTGACGTGGGACGCGGCGGTGGTGGACGCCACCGAGGAGGCGATGGCCCGCCTCCTGGCCGACGCGCCCCGGCGCGACGAGATCACCGCGACCTTGCGCCGCGGGGGACGGGCGGTCCTGGTCGACGACGCGGTTGCCGCGCTCGACGCGGTGAACGTGATCGCGCCCGAGCACCTCGAGCTGCTGACCGACGACCCCGAGGCGCTCCTCCCGCTCGTGCGCAACGCCGGTGCGGTGTTCCTCGGTGCGTGGTCGCCCGCTGCGCTCGGTGACTACGTCGCCGGGGTGAACCACGTGCTCCCGACCGACCGCAGCGCCCGGTTCGCCAGCGCGCTGCGCGTCGACACCTTCCGCAAGCACGTTCACGTGGTGCGGGCCAGCGAGGAGGGCCTCGCCGCGCTCGCCCCGCACATCGACGCCATCGCCGCCGCCGAGGGCCTCGACGCCCACGCCCGCTCGGTCGACGCCCGGCGCCCGCTCACAGTTCCCGGGGAGACGTCGTGAACGCGCCGGTCTCGCCGCGCGACGACCTGCGCGCGCTCGAGGGTTACCACTCGCCCCAGCTCGACGTCGCGGTCCGGCTGAACACGAACGAGAGCCCGTTCCCGCCGCCGCCCGCGTTCGTCGAGCGCTGGGTCGCCGAGCTACGGGAGGCGCCCCTCAACCGGTACCCGGACCGCGGCGCCCGGGCGCTGCGCACGGCTCTGGGTGCGCACCTCGGGCAACCCGTCGACCGGCTGTTCTGCGCCAACGGGTCGAACGAGGTGTTGCAGACACTCCTGCTCACCTACGGCGGCCCCGGACGGCGCGCGGCGATGTTCGAGCCCACGTACGCGCTGCACTCGCACATCGCGCGTGTCACCGGCACCGAGGTCGTCGTGGGGGAGCGTCGGGCCGACTTCTCCATCGATCCGAACGCCGCGTGCGACCTCGTTGGCCAGCACGCGCCCACGATCGTGTTCGTGTGCAGCCCGAACAACCCGACCGGCACCGTCGAGCCCGCCACCACCGTCGAGGGTCTGCTCGACGCGTTCGACGGGCTGGTGGTCGTCGACGAGGCCTACGGCGAGTTCGCGTCGCGCAGCGCGCTCGAGCTCGTTCGCGACGATCGGCGGCTCGTCGTCGTGCGCACGTACTCGAAGGTGTGGTCCATGGCCGCGCTGCGGCTCGGGTTCGCGGTGGCGCCGCCGTGGGTCGTCGCGGAGCTCGAGAAGGTGGTGCTGCCGTACCACCTCGCGTCGGCCACCCAGATCGCGGGTCGGCTCGCGCTCGAGCTCGGAGCCGAGATGGACGATCGCGTGCACCGCCTGGTCGCAGAACGCCAACGGGTCGCCGCGCACCTCGCCGCGCTCGACGGCATCACCGTGTTCCCGTCAGGCGCGAACTTCCTGCTCTTCCGCCCGGCCGGTGACGGTCACGCGCTCTGGGAGCGGCTGGTCGAGCAGGGGGTGCTCGTGCGCGACTTCTCGCGCTGGCCGCGCCTCGACGACTGCCTGCGCGTCACCATCGGCACGCCCGACGAGAACGACATGTTCCTCGACGCGCTGCGCGCGTCGCTCCAGGAGGTTGCCGCGTGATGAAGAGCGGAATCGACCCGACATGACGTCCCGCACCTCTGAGCAACAACGCACCACCAAGGAGACCACGATCGAGCTGTCACTCGTGGTCGACGGCGCCGGGAGCGCGTCGGCGTCGACCGGCATCCCATTCTTCGACCACATGCTGGAGCAGCTCGGCAAGCACGGCGGCTTCGACCTGCGGATCGTCGCGTCGGGAGACCTCGAGGTCGACCTGCACCACACTGTCGAGGACGTGGGCATCGTGCTCGGCACCGCGTTGAAGGAGGCACTCGGCGACAAGGCCGGCGTGCGCCGGTTCGCGTCGTCGTTGGTGCCCCTGGACGAAGCCTTGGTGCAGGTCGCGCTCGACCTGTCCGGCCGCCCCTTCCTCGTGTACGAGGTCGATCCCGTCGCCGAATGGATCGGTACCTTCGACCCCCAGCTCGCGGAGGAGTTCTGGCGGGCGTTCGCGTTCGGGGCCGGCATCACGCTGCACATCCGTTCGATCTCGGGGCGCAACGGGCACCACGTGATCGAGGCCTCGTTCAAAGGCGTCGCCCGAGCGCTCCGCGACGCGGTCAAGGTCGAGGGCTCCGGCGTGCCGTCGACCAAGGGAACGCTCTGAACCGGACCGTGGTCGAGCTGCTCCCCGCGATCGACCTGCGCGACGGCCACTGCGTGCGGCTGCATCAGGGCGACTTCGCCGCCGAGACCGTCTACGACGATGATCCCGTCCGGGTCGCGCGCGAGTTCGAAGCCGCCGGCGCGGGGTGGATCCACGTGGTCGACCTCGACGCCGCCCGTACCGGCGCCCGCGCCCATCTGGACCAGATCCGCCTGATCGTCCGCAGTGTCGCCTGCCGGGTCGAGGTGGGGGGTGGCGTGCGCTCGGCCGAGTCGGCGCTCGAGCTGCTCGACGCCGGGGTCGAGCGGGTGGTCGTCGGCACCGCTGCGGTCGAGCGCCCGGCGTTGGTGGAGGAGCTGTGCCGGGAGTTCCCGGGACGCGTCGCGGTGGGGCTCGACGCGCGTGGGAACGAGGTGGCCATCCGTGGGTGGCAGGAGGGGTCCGGCGCCGATCTGGTCGACCTCGCCCGCCGCTTCGACGGCGTCGGGCTCGCCGCCCTCGTCGTCACCGAGATCGGGCGCGACGGGACGCTCGAGGGCCCTGCGTTCGGGCAGCTGGCCGCGGTCCTGGGTGCCAGCTCGGTCCCGCTCGTCGCCAGCGGCGGCGTGGGTTCGCTCGACGACCTACGGGCCCTCGCCCGGCTCCGGTCCGGCGACCGGGCGCTTGCGGGCGTGATCGTGGGACGCGCGATCTACGAGGGACGCTTCGGCGTTGCTGACGCGTTGGCGTCACTCACGGAGGCCGTGACCGAATGACCGTCGGCGCGATACGGTCGGGTTGCACGCAGCACCATCGGTCGGCCACTGCCAGTCCCACACGAGTGAGGAGAGCGCGAATGGCGAACGGGAGCGACGTGATCGACGAAGGATTCTTCCGGCGGTACCGGGAGCTGCTCGACGCCGAGGACGCGGCGTTCGACGAGCTCGAGCACGCGTACGAGGACGGCGACCGTGCGAACTGGGACGCCGACCTCGCGGCGTGGCGGCAGATCGTCGAGAAGCGTTGTGCGTTCCTCGAGAAAGAGGGCTTGACGCCCGTCACCGCCGGCTGACGCGCTCGCCCGCTCAGCCCACCACCCGTCCCACGAACGCGCGAGCCGCGTCGACGACGCGGTCGGTGCGGCCCACGAAGAAGTGGCTCGCGCCGGGGATCACCTCGATGTCGGTCGCGTTCCAGTCCCCGGTCGCGTCGACCACGGACGCCGGATCGCGGAATTCGTCGTGCTGTCCGAGCACCAGTTGCTTCGGGCGGGCGTCGTTGGCCACCGGGCCGAACTCGGCCGCGAACCGCAGCGGCGGTGCGATCGCCAGCCAGCCGGCGACCCGCGGATCATGGGTGGCCAGGGTCATGTCGGCGCCGAACGACCACCCCGCGAGCAGCAGGGGCTCCGCCGGGCCGAGCGACGCGGCGGCGGTGTCGAGCGCGGTCTGCACGTCGAGCAGCTCGCCCCGGCCCTCGTCGTGGGCGCCGGTGCTGCGCTCGACGCCGCGGAAGTTGAAACGCAGGCAGGTGACGCCGGCGCCGGGCAACGCGTCGAACAGCGCGCCGATCACGATCGAGCGCATGGTCCCTCCGTACTGGGGATGGGGGTGGCACAGCACCGCGGTGGCCGTACTGGGGCCCTCCGGGGACGCGATCTCGGCCTCCAGGCTCAGGGCGTCGGAGGTGGTGAGCACGAGCGGGCGCAACGACATCGCGCCATGATGCGTGATCGCGGGTTCTGTCGGCCATAATGTTCGGCCGTGAGCGGACAGAAGCAACGCACCACTTTCGCCAAGCAGCAGCGCGAGCGCGCCCGCATGGAAAAGGCCGCGGAGAAGCGCAAGCGCCGCGAAGCACGCAAACTCGGCATCGAGGAGGAGGAGGAGGCGCCCGTCGAGGAGTCGACCCCCCTCGACCCGAACGACCCCTACTTCCTGGCGAAGTACTTCGCGCGCGAGGCCGAGTAACCCGTCTACTACCCTTCTGGCGACCGAGGCCGCGGTCATTCGGACCGTCCCGGGCAAACGAAGGATAAGAAGTTGGCTACAGGCACTGTGAAGTTCTTCAACGCGGAGAAGGGTTTCGGCTTCATCTCCCGGGAGGGCGGGGACGACGTGTTCGTCCACTTCTCCGCGATCCAGGGAACGGGCTACAAGACGCTCGAGGAAGGCCAGCGGGTCGAGTTCGACATCGGCCCCGGCCGCAAGGGCGACGAGGCACAGAACGTCCGCCCCGTCTGACCGTTCTCGAATCCGAACTCCGTGGTGGCCGGGCCGTAGGGCCCGGCCACTTCGTCTGCGGCTCCGGGTCAGGCCACGCCGAGCTGGTCGAGCAGGAACGCGAGCACGAACGCCTCGTCCCGCCAGGCGTCGTAGCGGCCCGACGGCCCCGAGTGCCCGGCGCCCATCTCCATCTTGAGCACGAGGAGCCGCTGGTCGGTCTTGGTGGCCCGCAGCTTCGCCACCCACTTCGCCGGCTCCCAGTACTGCACGCGGGGATCGTTCAGCCCACCGGTGACGAGCATGGCGGGGTAGTCCGTCGCGGTCACGTTGTCGTACGGCGAATACGACTTCATGAGCTCGTAGACGGCGGGGTCGTGGACCGGATCCCCCCACTCCTCCCATTCGGTGATCGTGAGGGGGAGGGTCTCGTCGAGGATGGTGGTGAGGCAGTCGACGAACGGCACCTCGGCCACGATGGCGTGGAAGAGGTCGGGCCGGAGGTTGGCCACCGCGCCCATGAGCAGCCCGCCGGCGCTGCCGCCGCGGGCGGCCAGGCGGTCGGGGCTGGTCCAGCCCTCGGCGGCCAGGTGATCGGCGCAGGCGACGAAGTCGGTGAACGTGTTCACCTTGTGGAGGAGCTTCCCGTCGTCGTACCAGTGACGCCCGAGCTCGCCGCCGCCGCGCACGTGGGCGATCGCGAACACGATGCCCCGGTCGAGGAGGCTGACCCGCGACGCCGAGAACGTCGGGTCGATCGACACCTCGTACGAGCCGTAGCCGTAGAGCAGCAACGGGCTGGGGACGTCGGTCCGGAGCTCGCGTCGGTACACGATCGAGATCGGGATCTGTGTGCCGTCGCGTGCGGTCGCCCACGCCCGGCAGCTCTCGTACCGCTCGGGGTCGTAGCCCGGTACCGGCTGGCGCTTCACCAGGGTCGCGGTGCGCGTCGCCGGGTCGTAGTCGTATGCCGAGGCCGGCATCACCAGGGACGTGTACTGGTAGCGGACGGCATCGACGTCGTACTCGGGGTTGCCGCCCAGCCAGGCGGAGTACACCTCGTCGGGCATCGCGATCACGTGGTCGTCGGCCACCGCGCCGTCGTCGCCGAGGGTCAGGACGTGGAGCCGTTCGACGGCGTCGGCGCGCTCCGACACGACCAGGAAGCCGGCGAACGCGTCGACGTCGTCGAGGCGGGTGTCGTCCCGCTTCGGGAGGACGGTCGTCCACGAGGCGCGGCCCGGTGAGGCGACCGGGGTGACCGCCGAGCGCGAAGTTCTCCGCCCCGTCGGCGTTGGTGAGGACGTAGAGACGGTCGCCGGCCGGGCCCGCGTGGTGCTCGACGTGGTACTCGTGCCCCTGTTCGCGCGGCTCGACGATCGCCGGCGGTGCGGTGGGGTCGTCGGCGTCGACCAGCCAGATCTCCGTCGTCACCTTCGAGGCCGAGGTGATCACGAGGAAGCGACCGCTGCGCGTGCGACTGACGCTCACGTAGAAGCGGTCGTCGTCCTCCTGGAACACGAGCTGGTCGTCGTCGGCCGACGTCCCGAGCGCGTGCCGCCAGATCTGCCACGGGCGCATGGCCTCGTCGGGACGCGTGTAGAGGATGGTGACGCCATCGTTCGCCCACGCCACGCCGTAGTAGACGTCGGGCACGATGTCGTCGAGCTCCGGATCCGCGCGCCCCTCGCCGTCGGGCAGCGCGCGGAAGCGCAGGTCGTAGCGCTCGCCGCCGCTCGTGTCGGTGCTGTACGCCGCGACCGCCTGCGCCGGGTCGACGGCGAGATCGCCCACCGCGAAGTAGTCGTGGCCCGCGGCCAGCGCGTTCTCGTCGAGGACGACGAGCTCGCGCTCGGGCGTTCCCGGCGCCGCGAGGGGATCGGGGAGCGGGCCGCCGATCGCGGGGCGACGGCAGTGCACGCCGTACTGGAGGCCTTCGAGTGTGCGGGTGAAGTACTCGTAGCCGCCGCGACGGATCGGTGCGGTCGTGTCGGTCTCCTGGACGCGTCCCACGATCTCGTCGTAGAGCTCGCCGCGCAGCGATGCGAGGTGTGCGAGCGCGTCGCGCGTGTAGGTGTTCTCCTGCTCGAGGTACGCGATCACCTCCGGGTCTTCGCGCTCGCGCAGCCAGAACCACGGGTCGATGCGCTCGTCGCCTCCGTGCAGCAGCCGCGTCGGCCGGGCGGGCGCGACGGGTGGTCGGGGCTCGGACACTGCGGGATTCTGGCAGAAATCGCGCGCGGCCCCCGAAACCGGCACGGTCGTCGGGGAGCCGACGGGTACGCTCGATCGCCGATGGAACCCGCTGCCGAGACCGAGTCCCGACCCGCACCGACGCCCGCGGTCACCCCGATCGCCGCGACCGACGCGGAGCTGGAGGGCGTGCAGTACAACGCCGACGGTCTCGTGGGCGCGATCGTCCAGGAAGCGGGCACCGGCGAGGTGCTCATGTTCGCGTGGATGAACGACGCCGCGTTGCGGCGCACGCTCGAGACCGGTCGGATGTGGTACTGGAGCCGGAGCCGCCAGGAGTACTGGTGCAAGGGGGAGACCTCCGGCGACCGCCAGTACCTGCGCGAGGCCCGCTACGACTGCGACGTCGACGCGCTGCTGTTCGTGGTCGAGCAGGAGGGCCGGGGCGCCTGCCACACCGGCGAGCGCAGCTGCTTCTTCCGGGCGTTCGGCGGTGGCGCCACGCCCGGCCCCGTCTGAGTTCTGGTGGTGGCCGCAGCGGGGCTCTCGCGTGACGAGTTCGTCGCGCTGGCCCGCGACCACACGGTCGTCCCCGTCTGGCGGGAGGTGCTCGCCGACCTGGAGACGCCGGTCTCCGCGTTCGTGAAGCTGGCGGGGGCCGCCGAGGACGACCCCGCCGCGTTCCTCCTCGAGTCGGTGGAGCACGCGGAGCGGTGGGGCCGCTTCTCCTTCCTCGGCCGCGACCCGGCGCTCACTCTCGTCGCGCACGGGCGCGCGGTCCGGTTCGACCGGCCTCCGCCGGACGGCGTGCCCGTCGACCGCGGTGCGCTCGCCGCGCTCGAAGCGCTGCTCCACACGTACCGGGCGCCCTCGATTCCGGAGCTGCCCCCGTTCCACGGCGGGGTGGTGGGCTACCTCGGCTACGACGTCGTACGCGAGATCGAGCGCCTCCCGAACGTGCCCACCGACCACCTGGGCATGCCCGACGCGGTGTTGTCGGTCACCGGTCATGTGACCGCCTTCGACCACTTCCGCCAGCGGCTCTACCTCATCGAGAACGTGTTCCTCGACGCCGCCGGTGGCGACCTCGCCGCGTCCGACGCCTACGACGCCGCCTGCTCGCGACTGGACGCGCGGGTCGACGAGCTGGCGCGCCCGCTGGCCTACGTGCCGTCACCGCCGCCCGCGGGCGACCTCACCGAGCTGCCGTCGTACACGTCGACCATGCCCGCCGACGTGTACCACGTAGCGGTGGAGGCGGCTCGGGAGTACATCCTCGCCGGCGACATCTTCCAGGTCGTGCTGGCCCAGCGCTTCGACCTCGACGGCCACTACGACCCGTTCGACGTGTACCGGGTGCTCCGCCAGGTCAACCCGTCGCCGTACATGTACTACGTACGGCACCCCGAGGCGACGCTGGTGGGCTCGTCGCCGGAGCCCATGGTCCAGCTGCTCGACGGCCGGGTCATCAGCCGTCCCATCGCCGGGACCCGCCGCCGGGGGCGCACCGAGGCCGACGACCGGCGCATGGCCGCCGAGCTGGCCGAGCACCCGAAGGAGCGGGCCGAGCACGTGATGCTCGTCGACCTCGCCCGCAACGACGTGGGCCGGGTCGTGAAGTTCGGCACCGAGCGGATGGAAGAGCTGATGGTGCTCGAGCGTTACTCCCACGTGATGCACCTCACCAGCCAGGTCGCCGGCGACCTCCGCGACGACGCCAACGCGGTCGACGTGCTGCGCGCCACGTTCCCGGCCGGCACGGTGAGCGGTGCCCCCAAGGTGCGGGCCATGGAGATCATCGACGGGCTCGAACCGTCGAAGCGGGGGGCCTACGCGGGTGTGGTCGGCTACGTCGACTTCTCGGGCAACCTCGACACCGCGATCGCCATCCGGACGATGGTGTGGCGCGACGGTCACGCCAGCGTGCAGGCGGGTGCGGGCATCGTCGCCGACTCGGTACCGGCCGACGAGGACCTGGAGTGCCACAACAAGGCCCGAGCGCTGCTCACGGCCGCGGCCGCGGCGCGCCGCCTGGCGCCGCTCGGTGAACGGGAGGTGCGCCGATGAGCCCGACCCTGACCGACGACCTCGCTGCACTGCGCGCCGGCGACGCCTGGGTCGACCGTTCCGACCGCGGCTTCGTCGTGGTGCGTGGTCCGGACACGTTCTCGTTCCTCCAGGCTCTGGTGTCGGCCGACCTCGACGGCGTGGCCGACGGCGACGCGGTGCACAGCCTCCTGCTGTCGCCGCAGGGAAAGCTCGACGTCGACTTCCGCCTTGTGCACGTGGGCGACGACGCGTGGCTCGACTGCGATCCCGGACTGGGTACGCAACTGGCCGCGTCGCTCAACCGGTTCAAGATCCGGGTCGACGCCGAGGTCGTCGACCGCACCGGCGAGTTCGGAATGCTCACCCGCATCGGCGGCGCCGGCGCGTCCCCTGCCGACGCGCCCGACGGCGTCCGCGTGATCCCCACGCGCTGGGGTCACGACCTCGTCGGGCCGCGCGACCGGCTACCGCGCCACGACTTCGTCCACCCGGTGGCCTTCGAGGCGTGGCGCATCGAGCAGGGCATCCCCGTGCAACCGGTCGACGTCGACGAGACGACGATCCCGCAGGAGGCGTTCCTGGAGCAGGACGCGGTGTCGTTCACCAAGGGCTGCTTCCTCGGCCAGGAGCTGGTGTGCCGCATCGACACCCGCGGCCACGTCAACCGCTTCCTCCGTCGGTTCACCGAGATCGAGGGCGACTGGCCGGTACCCGGAGCCGAGGTCGTCTCCGGCGACAAGGTGGTCGGGTCGCTCACCAGCGTGGCGGACGACGCGCTCCGCACCGGCGCGCTCGGCTACGTGCGCCGCGAGGTGGAACCGCCGGCCGTGGTCGAGCTGCGCTGGGACGGCGGGACGGCGCGCGCCACCATCTGAACGACGGAGGCAGGCCGATGGAGTTCGAAACGTACCGGGCGCTCGGGCTCGAACGGTCGCTCGTCGACGACGACCTGTCCCGCGTCGTCAACGGACGATCGTTCGGCCCCGACATCAGCACGGCCACGAGCGCGCCGGGCGATGCGCCCTACCACCCCTGCCCGGAAGCGTCTCCAGGCGGCGACGTACCCCGGGGGACGATCGACCGGATCTCGGGCTGGAGGTCGACCGAACGGTTTCCCGGCACGACCCGTGACATCTGGATCTACGCCTCACCCGGGGTGCGCGACGCGACCGAGGCGCCGTCGTTGATGGTCTTCAACGACGGCGCGTGGTACGCCGACCCCGAGGGACCCGCTCGCGTTCCGGCCGTCCTCGACTCGCTCGTCCACGCCGGCGAGCTCCCACCCACCGTCGGGCTGTTCGTGACGGCCGGCGTCCCCGACGGCGCGCAGCCGGGCCTGGACGACCTCGAGACCTTCCGGCAGCGCAGCATCGAGTACGACAGCTGCGACGACGCCTTCGTGTCGTTCCTCGAGCGTGAGGTCCTCCCGATGGCGGAGGACCGCGCCGGAACGCGGTTCACGACCGACCCGACCCGGCGTCTGATCGGAGGGATCAGCAGTGGCGGGATCTGCGCGTTCACCGCCGGCTGGCACCGACCCGACCTCTTCGGCCTGGTTCTCAGCCATTGCGGCTCGTACGTCAACATCCGCGGCGGCAACAACTACCCGTATCTCGTGCGCATGACGGACCGGAAGCCGATCAAGGTGCTCCTGCAGAGCGGTGCAGCGGACCTCGACACCCTGTTCGGAGGTTGGTCACTGGCGAACAACGACATGGCCGCAGCACTGGCCTTCGCCGGATACGAGTTCCGCTTCGAGTTCGGGTCCGGTGGCCACAGCCTGTGTCACGCTGGGGCACTCATGGCGGAATCGATCCGCTGGCTCACGACCGCCACCGCCTGACGATGCTCAACTGACCGCGCTGGGGAACGTCACCACGAAGCGGGTGCCGACGTTGTCGAGTGGCTCGACGCGCGCGTCGCCTCCCATCGCCACCGCGAGCTCGTGCACGATCGCCAGGCCGATGCCGGTCCCCAAGGTGCGCCCGGGCACCGTGCGGGACGTGTAGAGGCGCTCGAAGACGCGGGGGAGATCGGCCGGTGCGATGCCGGCGCCGTCGTCGTCGACGTGCAGCACGACGCGACCGCCGTTGGCCTCCACGCCGACCGCGACGCGCGTGGTCGCGAACTTGAGCGCGTTCTCCACCAGGTTGGCGACGATCTGCGCCAGCCGTTGTGCGTCGGTGACCACGGGCACGGCGTCGCCGGCGTCGACGTCGAGGGCGAGGCCGAGCTCGGCTGCCGCGGGACCGAACGCCTCGACCGCGTCGCGCACGACCGACCGGGCGTCGACCGGAGCGGGATGCAGCGAGAACTGGTGCGCGTCGAGCCGGGCGAGGTCGAGCAGGTCGGCGACGAGGCGTTCCAGCCGGCGGGACTCCGACGAGATCACGTCGGCGGCACGGATGCGGGCGTCCTTGCCCTCGACGGCGCCGTCGGCGATGGCTTCGGCGTAGCCGCGGATCGAGGTCAACGGCGTGCGCAGGTCGTGCGACACGCTGAGGAGGAAGGCGCGTTCGTGCCCGCGTGCGACGTCGAGATCTGCGGCCATGGCGTTGATCGCGTGGGCGAGGCTGGCCAGCTCGTCGTCGGGGACGTCGGTGGTGTCGACGCGCGCCGACAAGTCGCCACCCGCGATGGACCGGGCGGTGGTCTCCATCGCCGCGAGCGGGCGGGTCATGCGGCGCGCCAGGTAGGCGGCCACGAACGCCGCGATGCCGAGCGCGATGGCGGCGGCACCGAGCACCGCCAGGCCGCTGCTGCCGAAGGGACGGGTGTTCACGTCCTCGGCGAGCACCAACACCGGCGTGACGTCACCGACCGGCGCGAGCGGCTCGGCGACGAACACTGTGTTGCTGTCGCGCCCGTTCTGGGTGGAGCCCGCGAGCAGCGTCTCGGTGTCGAGGTCGTCGATGGTCACGCCGTCGGGCAGGGTTGGCGTCGCGCCCGACGTACCGAGGAGGCGGCCGAGCACCTCGTGCACGTCGCCGTTCGCGTCGACGGCGACGACTGCTCCGTTCGAGGCCCGCAGCGTCGTGTTCACGAGGTCGCGGATCCGCCGCACCTGACGCCGGCCCGCGATGGTGGCGGTGGCCGCCTGTGCCTTCGGCAGCTGCCGGATGAGCTTGTCGAACTCGGGTGCGACGACCTCGGCGCGGTCCTGGACGTCGTGACGCGCCGTGGTGACCTCGGACCGGCGCGCCAGCCCCGCGGTCACGAGTGCGGTCAGCACGAGCACCCCCAGCGCGATCGCCATCATCGCGACGAGCAGTCGTGTCCGCAGTCGTCGCCGGGGACGGGTCACGACGCGGGGGCCGGCCTCGGGGATTCCAGGCGGTAGCCCACGCCGCGCACGGTCTTGATCACGACGGCGTCACCGAGCTTCTTGCGGACCTGGGCGATGTGCACGTCGACGGTGCGAGCGTCACCGAACCAGTCGTAGCCCCACACGCCGTCGAGGATCTGCTGGCGGGAGAGGGCGAGACCGGGCCGCTCGGCGAGGAAGCGCAGCAGGTCGAACTCCTTGGTGGTGAACTCGACCGGTGCGTCGTCGATGAGCACCTCGCGGCGGCCGGTGTCGACGGTCACCGGCCCGGCCTGCACCACCTCGGGCCCGGCGGCGCCGTCGACGCGGCGCAGCACCGCCTTCACCCTCGCCACCAGCTCGGCGGGGGAGAAGGGCTTGGTGACGTAGTCGTCGCCGCCGAGCTCGAGCCCCAGCACCCGGTCGACCTCGCCGTCGCGTGCGGTGAGGAAGATCACGGGCACCTGCGACGTCTGCCGCAGCCGCCGGCACACCTCGAGGCCGTCGATGTCGGGGAGACCGACGTCGAGGACGACGAGGCGGGGCCGGTGGGTCCGGATGACGTCGAGGCCGCCTTCGCCGGTGGCCGCCTTCAGCACCCGGAATCCCTCGCGCGCCAGGTAGAGGTCGACGAGGTCGGCGATGTTGGGCTCGTCGTCGACCACCACGATGGTGCCGCGTTCCATGGCGGCCATGGTCGCACGTCGCCCGGCGCGAACGTGTGAGGGGACTGTGATCGGGACGTGAAGCCGTACAGTGACCGTCATGACGGTGCTCGACGAGATCCTCGCGACCAAGCGCGACGAGATCACGATGCTGCACCGGCCCCAGGTGCGCGACCTGCTCCGGACCCGTGCCCTCGACGCGCCCGCCGGGCGCGACTTCGCCGGGGCCCTCCGGCCCGCCTCGGGCGCGCTGGGAGTGGTCGCCGAGATCAAGCGCCGGTCGCCGTCGAAGGGCGACCTCGCGCCCGAGCTCGATCCCGCGCTCACGGCCAAGGCGTACGCGGCCGGCGGGGCCGCGTGCCTCTCGGTGCTCACCGACCGGCCGTGGTTCGGCGGCACCGTCGACGACCTGCAGGCCGCGCGCGCCGCCTGCGAGCTGCCGGTGCTGCGCAAGGACTTCACCATCGACGAGGTGCAGGTCTACGAGGCGCGCGCCATCGGCGCCGACGCGTTGTTGCTCATCGTGGCCGCGCTGCCCGACGACGCGCTCCTGCGCGACCTGCACGAGCTCGCCGTCGGCATCGGGCTGGCGGTGCTGGTCGAGACCCACGACGACGCCGAGCTGGAACGCGCGCTCGGGATCGGCGCGCACATCGTCGGCGTGAACGCCCGCAACCTGGGCACCTTCGCCGAGGACCTCACGATCGGGGAGCGCCTCGCGAGCCGCGTGCCGCCCGACGTGGTCGCGATCGCGGAGAGCGCGATCCGGTCGATCGACGACGCGACACGCATGGCGGCGGCGGGGTTCGACGCGGTGCTGGTCGGTGAGATGCTGGTGCGCGCCACCGACCCGACCGCCACCGTGCGCGATCTGGCCACGGTCGCGCGTGTTCCCCGCTGACCCGCCCCGTCCGGCGCGCGAGTGATGCGGACGTGGGTGCTCAGCGCTCGGGTGGGCCGATGGTCGCGGCTTCGGGGCCGAAGCGGGCGACGTAGTCGGCGTGCACCGCGGTCCAGCGCTCGCCCCACGACCATGGCGGCTCGCGGTCGTCGAGCGCGGCGCCGAGCCGGTCGAGGCACTCGTGCCAGCCGGCGCCGTCGCGTGCACCCTTCCCGAGCTCGGTGAAGGTGTCGGTGAACGTGAGTCGGGTGCCGTCGGCGATCGGGGTGAGCTCGAAGCGCAGGCGGTCGTCACCCCAGAGGAACTCCAGGACCCGGGGCGGGTCGACGGTCACCATCGCCCCGGCGAACTCCGAGCCGTCGTCGCGCGAGACGAACCGGAGCGCGGCGCCCGCGGCGCGCTCACCGAGGATGTCCTGGGGGAACCACGTGCTGAGGTGGTCCGGTTCGGTGAGTGCCCGCCACACCTTCTCCGGCGGGTGGGGGAGATCGCGAACGAACCGCAGCCGGTGCCGGCCGTCCGCCGCTTCGAGCGTCCCGTCGATCGTCGTCATGTCGACTCCTCGTCGTCGTCCATCGTGTCCAGGTGAGCGGCGAGCGCGTCGAGGGCCTCGGGCCAGCGGGCCCGGTAGGGCGCCAGCCAGTCGTCGATGGCGCGCAGGGGTTCGGGACGCACGCGGTAGACGCGGCGCTGCGCCTCTGCCCGCACCTCGACCAGCCCGGCTTCACGCAGCACGCGCAGGTGGCGCGACACCGCCGGCTGGCTCACCGCCAGCTCGTCGACCAGCTCGCCCACCGCGCGCTCGCGCTCGAGCAGGAGGTCGAGGATCCGGCGCCGACCGGGTTCGGCGACCACGGTGAAGGTCTCGGTGCGCGTCACCCGTCGAGCATAACGCCAAGCGCATATAAGCGCAAGCACATGGACCGCCGGAGCCGCTGCGACCGAACGGATAGGTTCGAGACCGTTGCCGTGAGAGGAGCCCGGTGGATCTCGAGCTGTCCGACGATCAGGAGCTGTTCCGGGAGACGACCGCCCGGTTCATCGACGCGCGGTGCCCGCTGCCGGAGGTGCGTCGCCTGGCCGACGAGGCGGTCGCCCACGACCCGGCCGTCACCCGTGACGCCGGCGAGCTCGGGTGGTTCGCGTTGTTCGTGCCCGAGGAGTTCGGCGGCGGCAGCGTGTCCGGCTCACCCCTGCGCGACGCGGTGATCGTCGCCGAGGAGCGGGGTCGCTTCGTGCAGCCGGGGCCGTTCGTCGCCACCAACGTGGTCGCGTGCGCGCTCGCCGAGCGCGGCACGCGTGCGCAGCAGGAGCAATACCTCCCCGCGCTCGCCTCCGCCGAGCTCACCGCGTCGTGGGCGATCAGCGACCGCCGGGGGATCCCGGAGCCGGGCCCGGTGCGCGCGGCCGCCCGCGACGGCGCGTTCGTGCTCGAGGGCACCGCGGGGCTCGTCTCCGAGGGCGCCGCGGCCGGCGTGTTCCTCGTGACCGCCGCCGACAGTGTGGGCGGGGGCGTCACGCAGTTCGTCGTGCCCGCCGACGCGGCCGGGGTCGAGGTCGTCCCGCTCAGCGGGCTCGACCTCACCCGCCGGTTCGTCGACGTGCGCTTCGACGGTGTCGAGGTCGACGCCGACGCGGTGGTCGGCACCGCCGGTGGGGCGCAGCCCGACGTGGAACGTCAGCTCGACGTCGCCGCCACGCTGAATCTCGCCGAATCCGTCGGCGCGATGCGCCGGCTGGTCGAGATCACCGTCGACTACGCCAAGGCCCGCATCGCGTTCGGTCGGCCCATCGGGTCCTTCCAGGCGTTGAAGCACATCCTGGCCGACGCCAGCCAGTGGACCGAGCTCAGCACCGCGGCGCTCGACGCCGCGGCTGAGGCGGTGGCCGACCACCGGCCCACCGCGTCGGAGATCGTCAGCATCGCCAAGGCCTACGCGGGCGACGCGGGCGCGAACGTCGCCCAGATGTGCCTCCAGGCCCACGGCGGCATCGGCTTCACGTGGGAGCACGACCTGCACTTCTACCTGCGTCGCCTGGAAGCCGACCGCGCCCTCTACGGCGACCCGGCGTGGCACCGGGAGCGGATCTGCCGCATCCACGGGCTCGGCACGCACGGAGGGAACGCCTGATGACCGCGACGACCACGATCAGCATCGAGGAGTTCCGAGCGCGCGCCCGGGCCTGGTTGGCCGACAACCTCGAGCGCAAGCGGAAGGGCGCGGTGGCCGCGGCCGCCTCGCTGCGCGGGATGCACGAGTTCACGAAGGAGCAGATCGACGCCGAGCGGCCCAAGCAGAAGCGGCTGTTCGAAGCCGGGTTCGCCGGCATCACGTGGCCGGTGGGGTTCGGTGGCCAGGGGCTGTCCGTCGCGCACGAGCGCGCGTTCCTCGAGGAAGCTGCCGAGTACGAGCTCCCGAACTTGGGCATCGCCGGTGGCACGACGTTCGGCGTGTGCGCCCAGGTGATGCTCGCCCACGCATCCGACGACTTCAACCGCCGGCACCTGCCGCGGATGCTCGCCGGTGACGAGCTGTGGTGCCAGTTCTTCTCCGAGCCCGTCGCCGGGTCCGACCTCGCGGGGGTGCAGACCCGGGCGACGCGCGACGGCGACACCTGGGTGCTGAACGGCGCCAAGGTCTGGAGCTCGTGGGCGCACCTCGCCGACGTGGGTCTGTGCCTCGCCCGCACGAACTGGAGCGTGCCCAAGCACCGCGGGCTCACCTGGTTCGGTGTTCCCGTCGACGCGCCCGGCGTCGATCTCCGCGTCATCCGCCAGATCAACGGCGGCGCCGACTTCTGCGAAGAGTTCTTCGACGACGTCGTGATCCCCGACGACGAGCGCATCGGCGACGTCGACCAGGGGTGGACCGTCGCCCGGACGATGCTCGTCTTCGAGCGCGGCGGGTCGACGACGGCGCCCCCGAAGACACCACCCGACCCGGGGCCCCTCGCTCCCGACCTGGTCGAGATCGCCAAGGCGTTCGGCCGGGCCGACGACCCGGACGCACGCCAGCTCGTCGCACGCGGGCACAGCCTCGACTTCCTCCGCCGGGTCCTCGATCGGCGGCTGGCGAAGGCCATGAGCAGGTCGGGTGGCGACGCCGGCATCGCCGCCTACGGGAAGCTCACCCACGGCACCTTCGACTCCGAGCGTGCCCTGATCGGCATGGAGCTCGCGCAGGGCGAGGGCATCGCGTGGGACGAGCCCGAGGGCACCGGCGCGTCGGCCGCGCTCACGTTCCTCAACGGGCGGATCAACTCGATCGCCGGTGGCTCCGACCAGATGCAGCGCAACGGCATCAGCGAGCAGGTGCTCGGTCTGCCGCGGGAGCCGAGCTGGGACCGCGACAAGCCGTTCGACCAGGTGCTGCGCGACGCGCAGAATTGGGATGGCCACGTCTGAGCGAGGCCACATGGAGGGAGGCCACATGAGTCGGTTCCTGTTGCCCGAGGACGGAATCCCGAGCGCGTGGTTCAACGTGCTGCCGGTGATGCCCGAGCCGCTGCAGCCGCCGCTGCACCCGGGCACCAAGGAACCGATCGGTCCCGACGACCTCGCGCCGCTCTTCCCGATGGGCCTCATCGCGCAGGAGGTGTCGGCCGAGCCGTGGATCGACGTCCCCGGTGAGGTGCTCGACATCCTGCGCCTGTGGCGGCCGACGCCGCTGGTGCGGGCCGAGCGGCTCGAGCGCGTCCTCGACACCCCGGCGCGCATCTACTTCAAGGACGAATCGGTGTCGCCGGCCGGGTCGCACAAGACGAACACCTCGGTTCCGCAGGCGTTCTACAACCGGGCCGAGGGCACCGCGCGCCTGAGCACCGAGACCGGCGCGGGGCAGTGGGGGACGGCACTGGCATTCGCGTGTGCGCAGTTCGACCTCGAGTGCAAGGTCTACATGGTGCGGGCCTCGTACGAGCAGAAGCCGTACCGCAAGATCCTCATGGAGACGTGGGGCGCGTCGGTGGTGTCGTCACCCGTCGACCAACCCGAGCACCCGGGATCGCTCGGCTTCGCGATCAGCGACGCGGTGCGTGACGCCGCGTCGCGCGACGACACGCACTACGCGCTCGGCTCGGTGCTCAACCACGTGTTGTTGCACCAGACCGTCATCGGGCTCGAGGCCAAAGAGCAGCTCGCGCTGGCGGGCGAGGCGCGGCCCGACGTGGTGATCGGCAGCTGCGGCGGGGGCTCCAACTTCGGCGGGATCGCGCTGCCGTTCGTGTCCGACGCCGACGTCCGGCTGGTGGCCGTCGAACCGTCGTCGTGCCCGACGCTCACCGAGGGGTCGTTCGACTACGACTTCGGCGACACCGCGGGCATGACGCCGCTGCTCCCGATGTACACGCTCGGTCACGACTTCGTGCCGCCGTCGATCCACGCCGGCGGCCTGCGCTACCACGGGGACTCGCCGATCATCTCGAGCCTGGTGCGCGGCGGGCGCATGGAGGCCATCGCGTACCCGCAGGGCAAGACGTTCGAGGCCGCGGTCCAGTTCGCCCGCGCCGAGGGCAAGGTGCCGGCGCCCGAGACCGGCCACGCCATCCGCGCCGTCGTCGACGAGGCGCTCGCCGCCAAGGAGACCGGCGAGGAGCGGGTCATCCTCTTCAACTACTCCGGCCACGGCTTGCTCGACCTCGCCGCCTACGACGACTACGTCCACGGCCGTCTGATCGACACCTAGCGAACCGGCGTCAGGAGACGGGCCCTACCCCACTCGATTGACGCCGGTTCGCAATGGCACGAACCATCAGGACGGCCGCGATGACGTACGTCCAGCCGAGCAGGATGTCGAACACGAAGTGGTCGCCGGTGTAGACGAGGGTGAAGGCCATCGCCAGCGCGTAGGCGACGAGCAGGACGCGCCAGCGCCCGGCCACCGGCCACAAGAAGACCAGCAACAAGAACGGCCAGGCCGCGTGGAGCGACGGCAGCGCGCCGACCGGGAACGCGTACTTGCTCTTCTCGCCGAACACTGCGGCCACGTCCGTGAGCCCGAGCTCCAGCCACATCGCCCGTACGATGCGCACGGCGTGCGGCATGTCGTGCCGACGGCTGGCCATCCACGGGGGTATCGCCGGGTACAGCACGTACGTGACGAAGCCGGCGAACGTGACGCTGAGGAACAACACGCGGAAACGCCGGAACAACGGGTACGCCCGCACCCAGAGCACGATCCCGACCGCCAGCGTCACCACGAAGTGACTCAGGTACACGAGCGTCGCGAGGTAGTCGTACCACTGGGGGTCGCCGGGGTGCCAGAGCGCCCGCTGGAGCCGCACCGTCGGTGCCGTACCGCCGAACACCCACTCGTCGAACCCGAGTTGCGGTTGTACGTGCGCGCCGGGCGTGAGGGTGTCGGCGAGCTGGTGCAGAACGAGGTACGCGACGACGATCAGCGCGACCGGGAACCAATCGGCCACGGCACCTCGCCAACCGCGCTGGGCCCACGTACGCGGCTGAGACCGGGTCTCCACCAGGGCGCCAATGTACGCGGGTGGTTCGGGGGAGTCCGGTACCCTCGGGCGCGATGTGGATCAAGATCTGCGGCGTCACGAACGAGGAGGACGCGCTGCTGGCCGTCGCCCTCGGCGCCGACGCGCTGGGGTTCGTGTTCGCCCCCGGCAGTCCGCGCCAGGTCACCCCGGAGACGGTCGGCGAGATCCTCCACCGGCTGCCGAGCGGCGTGATCACCGTCGGTGTGTTCCGTGACGAGACGAAGGAGCGCGTGGTCGAGCTGGTCAACACGCTCGGCCTCGGTGGCGCGCAGCTCCACGGGCGCGAACCGCTGTCCGACGTGCGCTGGATCCGGAAGCGGGTGCCGTTCGTCATCCAGGGCTTCGGCGCCGGCGATCCCGCGCTCGCCGCGGTCGGCAACGGCCCGGTCGACATCGTGCTCGTCGACGCGAAGGAACCCGGCTCCGGCACCGCGTTCGACTGGGCGCTGGCCGACGTCGTCCCGCCGGGGGTGCGCCTCCTGCTCGCGGGCGGGTTGAACGGTGAGAACGTGGCCCAGGCGATCCGGCGCGTGCGACCGTGGGGTGTCGACGTGTCCACCGGCGTGGAGACCACGCCCGGCTCGGGACGCAAGGACGCGCGCAAGTTGCGACGCTTCGTCGAGCAGGCGCGGGCGGCGGGCGCGCAGCTGGGCGGGAGCGACAGATGGGTGCCCGACCCCGAGGCGGCGCCGTACGACTGGATGGCCGACGGCGCGTGACCCGTACCATGACCCGATGACCGCACCCGCCCGGGGGGAGCCCGTGCGCCTCGACCCGCCGGGCCCCGAACCGGTCGGGCTCGGTCGGTTCGGCGACTTCGGCGGCCGCTTCGTCCCCGAGACGCTCGTCCCGGCGCTCATGGAGCTGGAGCACGAGTTCCGCACCGCGTGGAGCTCCGACGAGTTCCGGAGCGAGTTCGCCGAGCTGCTGCGTTCGTACGCCGGGCGGCCCACGCCGGTCACCGAGTGCCACCGGCTGTCGGAGCGGCTCGGCCTACGGATCCTCCTGAAGCGGGAGGACCTCACTCACACCGGGTCGCACAAGATCAACAACGTGTTGGGCCAGGCGCTCCTCACCCGGCGCATGGGCAAGCGGCGCGTGATCGCCGAGACCGGCGCCGGACAGCACGGTGTCGCCACCGCCACCGCGGCGGCGCTCTTCGGGCTCGACTGCCTGGTGTTCATGGGCGCGGTCGACGTCGAACGACAGGCGCTCAACGTGTTCCGCATGAAGTTGCTCGGCGCCGAAGTCGTCCCCGTCTCCGGGGGCAGCGCGACGTTGAAGGACGCGATCAACGAGGCGTTGCGCGACTGGGTGGCGACCGTCGAGACCACGCACTACTGCATCGGCTCGGTGGTCGGGCCGCACCCCTACCCATGGATGGTGCGCGAGTTCCAGCGCGTCGTCGGCGACGAGGCGCGTGAGCAGTGTCGGGCCATCCTCGGCGGTGACGACCCCGACCTCGTGGTCGCGTGCGTCGGTGGCGGGTCCAACGCGATGGGCACCTTCGCCGGCTTCGTCGACACCGCCGCCGACCTCGTCGGGGTGGAGGCCGGGGGGCTCGGGCTCGAGTCGGGCCAGCACGGCGCGTCGGTGAGTCGCGGCGTCCCCGGTGTGCTCCACGGGGCGCGCTCGCTGTTCCTCCAGGACGAGGACGGCCAGATCCGCGAGGCGCACTCGATCAGCGTGGGCCTCGACTACCCGGGCGTGGGCCCCGAGCACGCACAGCTCGCGGCCGCGGGCCGGGCGCGCTACGAGTTCGCGACCGACGACGAGGCGATCGCCGGGTTCCAGCTGCTCTCCGTCACCGAAGGGATCGTGCCCGCGCTCGAGCCCGCGCACGCGCTCGGCTGGCTGGCCCGCGAGGCCGGCCGTTCGGTGCCCAGCGGGACCACCGTGCTGGTGACCCTCTCGGGCCGGGGCGACAAGGACGCCGCCCAGATCGCCGAGCGCCTCACCGGCGAGAAGCTGTGAGCGGAGTGGCCGCGAGCCGGGTATCCCGGCTCGCAACGAAGCGTGGCCCGAGCGGCCCGGCGCGCAGCGCCGAGAGCGGGCAGGCATGAGCCTGGAGTCGCATCTGCGCGCCCGCCGGGAGGCGGGCTGCAAGCTCCTGGTCCCGTACGTCACCGGTGGCCTCGGTTCGGGTTGGCTCGACGTCGTGCGGGCCATCGCCGCCGCCGGCGCCGACGCCATCGAGATCGGCATCCCGTTCTCCGATCCGGTGATGGACGGTCTCACCATCCAGGAGGCATCGCGGCGCGCGCTCGACCTCGGTGCGACCCCCTCGGGCGTCATCAGCGACGCCGCGCAGCTCGAGATCGACGTGCCGCTCGTGGTGATGACCTACACCAACCCGGTGGGCCACATGGGCTACCGGCGGTTCGCGGCTGCATTGCGCGACGCCGGCATCGTCGCCGCCATTCTCCCCGATCTTCCGCTCGACGAACTCGGCGGGTGGGCGGAAGCCGCCGACGCGCACGACGTCGAGACCGTGCTCCTGGCCGCGCCGACCACGCCCGACGATCGTCTGGTGGCCATCTGCGAGCGCTCCCGCGGCTTCGTGTACGGCGTGTCGCTCATGGGTGTCACCGGCGAGCGCGCGTCGCTCGCGTCCCAAGCGGGTGAGATGGGTCGGCGCCTCAAGGCGGTCACCGACAAGCCGGTGCTCCTCGGCATCGGGATCTCCAACGCGGAGCAGGCGGTCGAGGCGGCTCAGTTCGGCGACGGCGTGATCATCGGGAGCGCGCTGATGGCGCGGCTGCTGAACGGCGGCGGACCGGACGGGGCGCACGATTTCGTCTCCGAGCTGCGCACCGCTCTCGACCGCGCCTGAGCCGGGATGATCAAGTACCTCGGCTCGAAGCGCCGGCTGGTGCCGGTGTTGACGCGCCTCTGTGAGGCGGCGTCGGCCCGCACCGCGTTGGACCTGTTCACCGGCACCACACGCGTCGCGCAGGCGTTCAAGCGCGTCGGCGCCATGGTCACCGCAGTCGACACCGCTCGCTACTCCGAGGTGTTCGCGCAGACGTACGTCGCGACCGACGCCGACGCCGTCGACCCCCGCGAGCTGCGGGATGCCGTCGACGCCCTGAACGCGCTCCCCGGTGAGCCGGGGTACTTCACCGACACCTTCTGCGTGCGGTCGCGTTTCTTCCGGCCCGAGAACGGCGCCCGGGTCGACGCGGTGCGCGACGCCATCGAGCGCGACCACGCGGGGTCGGCCCGCTACCCGCTGCTGCTGACCAGCCTGATCGAGGCCGCCGACCGGGTCGATTCGACCGCCGGTGTGCAGATGGCCTACGTCAAGGAGTGGGCGCCGCGCGCGTCCGCACCACTGACGCTGCGCGTGCCGGACCTGCTGGTGGGCCCGGGCGCCGCGGTGCGGGCCGACGCCCTCGACGTCGCCGGCGCGCTGCCGCCCTGTGACCTCGCCTACCTCGACCCGCCGTACAACCAGCACCGCTACTTCACGAATTACCACGTCTGGGAGACGCTGGTGGCCTGGGACGCGCCCGAGCACTACGGCGTCGCGTGCAAACGGATCGACGCACGCGACGACGAGACCAAGAGCCGGTTCAACCAGCGGCGGGCCATGCCCGACGCCCTGCGCCGTGTGATCGCCGACGTGCGGGCGCGTGTCGTGGTGGTGTCGTACAACGACGAGGCCTGGGTCAGTGTGGAAGAGCTCCGCGAGTGGTGCGCAGTGCACGGCCACGTGGAGGTGCTGAACTTCGACTCGCGCCGCTACGTCGGTGCGCAGATCGGCATCCACAACCCGAAGGGAGAGCGCGTGGGAACGGTGTCGCACGTCCGCAACCGCGAGCACGTCGTGATCGCGGGTGAACGGAACGAGGTCGAGCGCCTCGTGGACGCGGCCGCGCAGGTGACGGTGCATGCCTGACTTCGAGAAGCTCGACGACTGCGACCTGTGCGAGGCGGCGCGGATCACACCGTGGTTCCACGAAGACGACATCTGCTGGATCGCGGAGTGCGAGATCTGCTACGTGCCGATGGTCGTGTGGCGCTTCCACGGCACCCAGCCGCCCGCCGAACACCTCCAGCACATGCACGACGAGCTGGGGCGGGTGGCCGGGGAGTTGCTCACCGTCGACCACTACGTGGACGACAACATGCGCAACATCCCCGACCACTATCACGCCCACGCGCGTCCGAAGGGGGGCTTCTTCGGACACGGGTACCGCCGTTGACCGGGCACTGATCGACGGCGGCACACCTCGCTCACTCGGCGGAGTTGGCGCTGGAGAGCGTCGCGCCCGGCTTCGTGTAGAACGCCCCCTGCATGCCCATTGCCCCGTGGAAATCGCAGTGGTACTGGAAGGCGGTGCCGCTGCCCGGGACCGTCACCGTGAACTTCGTCGACTTGCCGGCGGCGAGCTGCTGATCGATGTTCAGCGCGTCCGACGTGAAGGTGTGGGTGGTGCCACCCTCGTTCTTCAGCGTGATGGTGACTTCTCGCCCGGCTTGACCTTCACGAACGTCGGCTTGAAGTAGAAGTCGCCCGCTTCGAGCTCGAGGCTGGCCTTCGCCTTGGCACTGATGTCCTTCGATCCCTTGTTGTTCACCTTGCCGTTGAGCGTCACGGGCTTGCTGGTCTTGGCGGCGGCCGGCGCCACTCCCACCACGCCACCCAGGGCGGTGGCCAGCGCCGCCGCCGCGAGGAGCGGGGCCGAGCTTGCGCATACGGTACTCCTGTCCGTTGCCTACGGCGGGTCTACGGATCGGGGCAGGGAACGGATTGCCCCGCTACGGTGAGGTCGTCCGGCCCGGTGCAATCCCTCGGACGGCGGGAGACGTAGAACCTCGTGTGGACGGTTTCCGACGATGCGCTCGTCGCCGGGTTGGCCTCCGGCGACCGCGACGCCGCTTCGGCGTTCGTCCGACGGTTCCAGCGCCGGGTGTACGGGCTGGCGCGCACGATCGTGGCCGACGACCGCGCCGCGGAGGACATCGCGCAGGAGGCTTTCGTCCGGGCCTGGAAGCACGCCGGGGCCTACGACCCGCGGCGGGGCAGCGTCGTGGGCTGGCTGCTCACCATCACCCGCAACCTGGCGATCGACGCGGTGCGGGTGCGGCGCCCGGTCGCCTTCGATCCGGTCGCGCTGTTGGGGTTGGAGACCCCGTCGGGCGAGCGCGACCTGGCCGAGCTGGCGGAGCTCTCCGACGACACCATGAGGCTGCGGGCCGCGCTGGTGAAGCTCCCCGAGGAGCAGCGCCGGGCCATCGCGATGGCCGGGCTGCTCGGGTACACCGCGCGGGAGGTCTCGGAGATCGAGGGCATCCCGCTCGGGACGGCCAAGACCCGGATCCGCACCGCGCTGATCCGGTTGCGGGCGGTGCTGGTCGAGGAGCGCACTGAATGAGCGTGCTCACCTGTGCCGAGGTGCGGGAGCTGGCACCGGAGCTCGCGCTCGAGATCCTCGGCGGTGCCGAGCGGGCCGAGGTGGTGCTCCACGTCAACGGCTGCGCGCGCTGCCAGGCCTACGTCTCCGAGCTCACGGAAGCCGCCGACGCCATTGCGCAGCTCGTCCCCGAACACGAGCCTCCGGCGGGATTCGAGGAGCGGGTCATACACCGGCTCGACGAGGACCGGCGCCGCTCGCGCCGCCGTTGGGTCGCGTCGATCGCGGCCGCGGCCGCGGCGGCCGCCATCTTCAGCATCACCATCGTGCGCGTCGCGGAGTCCGACGGCACGAGCAACGTGGCGTCCGGCCCCACCGCGACCAGCACCAACCGCGGGTCCCTGAAGCCGGTTGCCGTGGCGATGCAGGGTGGGGTACCCGAGACACCCGCGGGCTGGGCGTTCGTCGCCAACCGTCACGGCGTCGCGATGTCGGTCAACTATGGCGTCGCGTCGGGCGACTACCGCATCCAGGTCGCGCCGCCGAAGGGCACCGCGACAACGATCGGCACCATGACCATCGACAACACGCGCGGCACGTGGACCGGTCGGAGCCGGGAGGCGCTGGGCGTGGGCTCGCGCATCGCGCTCGTCGACGCCGCCGGGCACGAGGTGTGTCACGGGATCGTCCCTGTGGCTGGGTAGCATCGCGCTCCGGGCTCGGGCGTCCATCGAAAGGCTCTGACATGTCTCGCCTGCGAATCCTCCTGGCCGCAGTGCTTGCCGCCTCGGCGCTCGCGGTCCTCGCCGGCTCCGCGCACGCTTCGGTGCCGGCGGCCAACACCAGGTTCTGCAAGGCCGTCGCGAGCATCGGCGACACGGGGAACAGCTCGACCCCCACCAGGGAAGACGCGAAGAAGGCGCTCCGGGGCTTCAAAAAGGCGGCGAAGTACGCGCCGGCCAAGGTGAAGTCGGCGTTGAACAACATCACGAAGTACTTGGGCGTGGTGGTCAGCGGCGATACGTCCGACATCGCGGATCTCGCGAGTTCGAGCACGTTCAAGAACTACACGAAGTCGCTGACGACGTACGTCTCGTACTACACGTCGAACTGCCTGGGTTCGGGCTGACGTCAAGGTGCCGGCCGGACGTGCCGAAGCCTCGAGCACGACGATGACCGCTCTGTCGAAAGGCTCTGGACCATGCTGAGGCTCCGAATTCTGTGCGCGGCCGTGCTGGCGCTCGTCGCGGTGGGTGTCGCCACGATCCCGGCCGGCGCCGCCGACGCGCCCAGCGCCAAGTTCTGCACCGCGTACGAGAAGATCTCGGGTGCGAGCGGGAACAACGGGAGCACGCCCAGCCCGAAGGAGGCGGCGGCGCTTGCGTCCAAGTTCAAGGCGGCGGCGAAGCAGGCGCCGGCGAAGGTCAAGGCCGCCGGGAACACCATCGTGAGCGTCCTGCGCACGATCGCCCACATCAGCCCGTCAGACGCCGGTGACCTGGCGAACTTCTACCGGTCGGGCGACTTCAAGAAGTACGGCAAGGCGGTGGGCACGTTCTTCGCCTACGCGTCGACGTGCACCTCCAGCTGAGCGCGCCGTCCCTCACACCCCGGACGGGCTGACGTCGTCGAGGCGACGTTCGGCCGTCTCGGGGAGCCGCGGGACCACGAAGACCGCGGCGAGCAACGACGCGATCCCGCAGAGAGCGATGGCGTTTCCCAGCCCGCCGACAACGTCGCGTAGTTGCGTGGCGAGCACCAGGCCGACGGCCGAGCCGGCCACCCCGGAGACGAGGAGGAAGCCGCTCGACGTGCCGCGGGCCTCGGTCGGGAACAGCTCGGCGTCGAGGGTCCCCAGCGCGAGCCCCGCGCACGCGGCGGCGACGATCGCGATCACCGGAGTGGTCCAGAGCAGGAGGTCGTCGCCGGCGAGGAAGAACGCCGCCTGCGCGCCGGTCGCCACCAGCAGGCCGATGATCGTCACCGGCCGGCGGCCGCGGCTCTCCGCGAGCCGGCTGGCGAGCACCACACCGACGATGCCGGGCACGCCCGCGGTGACCGTGCGGAACAGCGCCACGTCGGAGTTGGTGAAGTCGTGCGCGTGGGTGAGGTATCGGTTCGTGAGCTGCGACGACGGCGCGCTGAAGACGTTGGTGAGGAACGCGGCGAGCCCCAGCAAGAGGAAGCGGAAGCCGTAGGCGGAGTCGACCAGCTCGCGGAAGCGCTGGCGCGCGGTGCTCTTGCGCGCCACCCGGACGTACCGGTACGTCTCCTTGAGGTGACGGGCGATGAGCGGGACCAGGAGTACGAGGGCAGCGCTGAGTCCGAACGAGATGCGCCAGCCGTAGTCCCCGAGGTCGGCGAGGGGGAGCAGGATCACCGAGAGTCCGAACCCGGCGCCGAGCGCGAGCGCGAACATCCCGGTCGCGAACGCGCGTGCGCCCTCCGGCGCGTCCTCGACCGCGGCGATGCCGGCGACGATGAGCGCGGTGTTGACCAGCGCCCGGCAGAGCATTTGGGTACCGGTGAACACCTCGAACGTGGGCGCGATCGCAGTCAGCGCGTTCGCCGCGCAGGCGCCGATCAACGCGAGGAGGATCAGCCGCCGCCGGCCCCAGCGGTCCGCGAGCGCGATGGCCACCAACGACACCAGCACGCCGGCGCGTGCCACCGCCAGGGCTACCCCGAGGGCCTGGTCGGACCGGTCGAAGGCGCTGGTGACCGCGTCGCCGTTCTGCGACAGCAGCGCGCCGCAGAAGTTCGCGAGCAGGGCGACCGCGGCCAAGGCGCCGAGCCGGCCCGCCTGCTCCGGCGTGAACGGCACCGGTGGGACCACCGGAAGCGGCTTGACCGGCGGGGGCGGTGGCGTCCCGGCCAGCGCGGCCTCGAGGCGGGCGGCGGCGTGGGGGAGCGCACGCCGCGCCCCCAGCCAGGCCTGGATGCGCAGGAACCAGGTGAAGAAGGGGACCACGACGTCGCTGACCGCCTCGAGGCGCACGTCGGTGGTGGGGCCGGCCGACGACAGGACCACCGCTTCGAGTGCCGCGGTGGTGTCGGGCATGCCGTCGATCGGGCCGGCGAAGCCCGAGGTCGTCGGCGCGAGGGCGAGGCTGTCGACCAGGGCGCGGCACACCCCGTCGTTGTCGGCGTCGACCGTGATCAGCATCGAGCGCCGCACGTGCGGCATGCTACGGCGTCCCCGTCTCGAGGAGAGTCCCGCATGCCCCAGCTCGCCGCCGGCACACGCGCCCCGCGTTCACGCTCACCGACCAGCACGGCAAGAAGGTCAAGCTGAGCGACTACAAAGGCAAGAAGGTCGTCGTGTACTTCTACCCGAAGGCCGACACGCCAGGATGCACGACGCAGTCGTGCGCGCTGCGCGACGCCGAGCCCGATCTCAAGAAGCTCAAGGCGGTCGTGCTCGGCATCTCACCCGACACCCCCGAGAAGCAGCTCAAGTTCGACGACAAGTACGGGCTCGGCTTCCCGCTGCTCGCCGACACCGAGCACACGGTCGCCGAGAAGTACGGCGTGTGGGGTGAGAAGGTCAACTACGGGCGCAAGTACATGGGCATCATCCGCTCCGCGTTCGTCGTGGACGCGACCGGCAAGCTCGCGGCCGCGTTCTACAAGATCAGCCCCAAGGACACAGTTAGGCACGTAACCAAGGTGCTCGAGGAGCTGGGTTAGTAGGTCGTCGTCCGCGCTCCAGAACGTTCATATGCGTGGGTGGACGAGGCGCGCACGAGCAACGAGGGCGTGTACGAACCGCCGGAGCCGAACTTCGACGCGCTCTTCTATGAACTGACGGCGGGTCTCCGCTTCATGCTGTCGGCCGAAACCAGCGCCCGAATCATGCGAAGCCGGTCAAGCAGCCTCGAGGCGCTCACCGACGCCGTTCTGCTTGCGGAAGGCTTCGACCCGCCCACGACGTGTGACCTCAAACTCCGCCGCCAAGTCCGAGCGGTAATCAGGAAGCATCTCGAGCCAGTCGATCCATCGCCTCCTCGTCGTAGCCGGCGAAGTCATCGCTAGCACGCCAGAACTCGCAGCCGTTCTGCGTTGACCCCGGGGCACATGTGCTGACGGCTGGTGTGCGGCACCGAGAACGGGTTCGGAGCAGAACATCGTGTCGTGATGGCGGTCGAGGAGAGCGGCGACGCCATACGGCGTAGCGTTCGAGGTGTGGGCAAGCGCGACGACGAGCACGCCATGGAGCACTTCGCTGCGGCCAGGGACATGCTCCGCTTTGAGTCGGACCGGTTGTCCAACATCTTCAGCGCATTTCTTCTCGCCAACACCGTGTTCATTGGATTCTTGTTGCATGCTGCGACGAGCAGTGGAGGATTTCCGGGTGAGCCGGGGACTGCCGCGGCCGGGGGCTTGGTCGGGCTGTGCGTTTCGGGCTTGTGGCTTGCCGCGTACGAACGCGACGCGTCCCTGCTCGAGATGCGCATGGCGCGGGCCCGTGAGACGGAACCGGATGGCTGGGAGCTCTTGACCGGGCGCCCACAATCCTTCGAGCAGGGTCATTCAGTGGCGTTCGACGGCGACGACGAACCAATGCGCGTCAAGGGTCTTGCCCGACTTGAGATCAGGAATGCCGGCCGCCTGCTGATCGGGCTGTTCATCGTCGTGTACGCGACCGTCGCCGTGTGGGGCTTCGTGGACGCGGTCAAGTAGGCGGCGCTGCTGCCGCTCTGCGCGGGCGAGAACATTTGCAACGCCACAGCGCGGAAGCGAGAACACGCCATCGCTCCGGAGCGGGCAATCCGGCGCGCCGGGAGCGAACGCGAGTTCGGTCCACAGATTGTGCGAGGCTGTCCGACGATCGCGTCCGATGGAACGCCGAGCGTGCGGTGCGCGAGGCCGCGGACCGCGTCGCCATCCCGTTCGCCCGCATCGTGAGGGCGATCAACACGAGGAAGGATCCCAGATGAAGCGCGCGCTGCTCATCACTTTCGTATCACTGTGCCTCGCGATGGTTTCCGAGATCGGCACCGTCACGTCCGCGGAGGCCTCGGTGCCCCGGAAGGCCGCGGTCTGCCCGTCCTTCAAGAAGGTGGGCACGACCATCCAGTGGAGTGTCGTTGGTTCCGGGTGGACCTGTAGTTCGGCCAAGAAGTGGGTGTCGAAGCTCGTCGGGGAGAAGGTCGCCAAGTCGGACCTGAAGGTGACGTTCACCGACGGCCCGAAGGGCTACCACTGCCAGGGAGCGGCGGACGACACGGGCCACGTCACTGCGGGTGCCTGCTACAAGGGCACGCTGGCGCATCCGACGTCCGGCTTCCAATGGTTCGGCTGAGCGTCGCCGCGGTCGTTGCCAGCTCGTTGCTTCTCACGTCGTGCTCGGGGGTCGGATAACGACAACCGCACCGCAGCGACCGAGGGGGGTATTTGCGGCGGGTCAGGTCACGGGCACTACGCGCGGCGGGTGGCTTGGAACCACGCAACCGAGCAGAACTGCCGACCCGCGCTCGCGTAACCGCTCCCGAGCGAAGCCTCTTTGTGTCAAGAGCCTGTTTGCGAACGCGTCTGAGCAGAGGCTTGTCGGGTGGGCGTAGCGGTGGTGTCGGGTCCGGGAGTGACCTCACCGAAGAGCCGGCCGTCAGGGTGCAGAGCCGGCCACGCTGGCCTTTGGAGCCGTTCCCGTCTGTCCTCCCGGGCCCTTCGAAGTCGGGGTCGGGTGTCGGCGACGAGCTGGCGGCAGACGGCGTCGCTGATGCGTCGCTTCAACGCGCGCAGTGCTTCTTTGCGGGTCTTGCCTTCCGCGATCTTGCGGAGGAAGTAGGCCCGGCCCGGAGTGTCGTGGGACACCTGGGTGATCGCGGCGACGTGCGACGCGTGGTTCAACTGGCGGTTCCCGCGCGGGTTCAGCCGGTGACGCACGCGCGGTCCCGATGACGATTCGAGTGGTGCGGTCGCGTTGTAGCGGGCGTAGTGACCGGCGCTGGGGAACCGGGTCACGTCGGCGGTGCGTCCGACGATCAGCGCGGCGCCGATCGGGCCGATGCGGTACACGTCGGTGACGGTGGTGCCCGACGCGACGACCGCGATCCCGACGCGCTTGCCGAGTGCTTCTAGTTGGTCGTCGATGCGACGCACGTCGCCGAGAAGCTCGATGGGACGCAGACCACGCAGCACCTGACCGGCCTGTCGGGCGCTCAAACGGCCGCGTGAACCGCCGGGAATGAGCAGGCAGAGCAGGGCGTGGAGTCGACAGATGGTCCGGGTCCGCGACCCGGTGAGGTCATGGTGACGGTTCGCCAACAAGCGCAACACCGCCGAATGGTCGACCGGGCGGACCGAACGAAGCCGGGCGTGGCGCAACGCCACGATCGCAGCGGAACGCGCGTCGTGCGGATCGGACTTGTCGGTCCGGCCCGAGTCCAACAGTCGCACCCGCGCCGACAACGTGGACGGCACATCGACGACGCTCTCACCGGCGGCGACGAGCTGCTGCGCGAGCAACGCGCCGAGACCGCCGGCAGCTTCGACCGCCCAGGTCCGCGGCTCGAACGGTGCCGCGAACCGCAACAGTCGGTCGCGTTGCCAACGATCCGCGCTCACGCGGAGCTGGCCGACGAGTTCTTCGGTGTCGTCGAGCACCGCCGCGGTGTGGGACCGCTTGTGCGGGTCGATTCCGATCACGAACATCACTTCCTCCTTCGACCTGACCGTCGTGGGATGCCACGGCGGGCAGTCCTGATGAAGGATGATTGCTCGCCTCTTTCGAGCCACGCCGCAGCGAGAACCCAACTCGCGGCCACTTCGCTCGCAAGCCAACCAACAACAGTGGCAGGGCATTATTGAGATCGCGGACCAGGCCCTCGAACGCTAAGAGCCCGCAACGCCTGCACGCGATCCTCTATCAGGGCATTATGCGGCTCTCACTTTGGCGTACGGAAGCGAGTCTGCGCGTGGGCTACAAGGTGTCGAGTTGGGTGAACTTCGGCCTTGTCGTGGGACCGGTCGGTGGAGCGCTCGTCGGCTTGCTCTTCGTCGCTGCGTCCATCAGAGCGAGCGCGCTATCAGCTTCGCTCAGCCTGAGTTCACGCGCGGCGCAGACGCTTGTGTTGTTCACCGCTTCGGTGGTCGTGGCGTTGGTTGTCGTCGCTCCGCAGCCCGACACTGCAATCGGACTCGAACTCGTCGGCTGGGCGCTTGTGTCCGCCGCTCTGAGCTTCATCCTCGACCGGCGAGCGGGTCACGGATCGACGGATCGAGCAGCGCGCTTCGTCGAGCGGTTTTCGCCCAACGGTTTGACGTCGCTATGTCTCGCTATCTCGGGCGCGACGTTTCTCGCCAAGCATGGCGGTGGTCTCTACTGGCTGCTGCCCGCCGTTGCGGGAAGCCTCCTCGGCGGCGTCACAAGTGCGTGGTTGTTCCTGATCAGCGACAGCTGATACACCGCCTGTGAGGGTCCACCGCTGACTGGGCGGGAGGCCTGATCGTGGAGTGATGACTTCACGGGAGGTGTGTGGTGGCGCGGTTTGTTGGTGGTGATCTGCAGGCGCGTTTCATGGCTCGGGTGCGGGACGTCGATCCGCGCCGGTGTCTGGTGGTTCCGGTCGATGTCGGCAAGTGGTCGGCGATGGCGTTGGTGGCGGACCATCACGGCGAGGTGGTGAGGGCGCCGATGGAGTTCCGGCTTGACGAGCCGGGGGTGCGATGGCTGCTGTCGGCGATTGCTGACGCGGCGAGCGATGTCGACGCGGTGGTGTGCCGGGTGGGTGTCGAGTCGGCCGGTCACTATCACCGGACGCTGGTCGCTCGGCTGCGCGCTGATGGTGTGGAGGTGGTGGAGCTCAACCCTGCCGCGGTGAAGGAGGCGCGTTCTCAGCAGCTGCTGCGGCGGTTGAAGAGCGACGAACGCGACTTGGGCGCGATGGCGGAGCTGATGATTCGTGGCGCGGGTCGGCTTCCGCAGGTCCGTGACGACGCGATGGCGGCGCAGGTGGCGTGGGCCGCGCATCGACGGCGCAAAGTTGCTGCGCATGTCGCGCTGTCGAACCAGGTGCAGGGTCATCTCGATCTCGTGTTCCCCGGTCTGGGTGCGTGCTTCGACGGGATCCTTCAGACCAAGGCCGGCATGGTGATCGTTCGCGACTTGGCTGACCCGGACCGAATGCGGCGCCTTGGTTCTGAGGGTTTGCGACGCTTCGTTGCTCGACGAGGTGTCGTGCTTCGACGCGCCAAGGCCGAGCAGCTGATCGACGCGGCGAAGGTCGCGTTGCGGTTACCTCCCGCGGAGCGCGTCCCGATCGCAGCGCTGCTGGCCGCAGACGTCGCGCTGCTCGAGGCGATCGGCAACGAGATCCGTCACGCCGAGGACCAGCTCGCCAGCGTGCTCGACGCGACACCGGCTGGCGTGCTGGTTTCGCTGCCCGGTGTTGGCGTGGTCCGCGCCAGCGCGTATGGCGCGGCGATCGGAGATCCGTGGCGGTTCCCGAACGCTGGCGCCGCCTACCGCGCCTCGGGCCTCGTCCCGGCCGAGTACTCCTCTGCTGGTCGCCGCCGGGGCGGTCAGCACATCAGCCGTGAAGGATCCGTCGAGCTCCGCTCGGCCATCATCGAGCTCGGCCGCGGCCTTGCCGGCCACGTCGAAGACTTCGCCGCCTACCGGCGCCGGCTGCGCAGCAACGGCAAACGGCCCGCAGTCGCAGCCGTCGCCGTCGGTCACCGCGCCCACCGGCTCGCGTTCGCCATGCTCCGCAACCAACAGCCTTATGACCCGAAGCGATGGGCCGCCGCGGTGGCGGACGGGCCCGTCATGGCGAAGACCGGAGGCCGGCCCACCAGAACGACGTAACCCGCCCGCCGGCCATCACGATGGACCGACGGCATCACCCGACACAACCTCCCCTGTTCCGAGGCGAGCTCGACGGCGGGGGCCGGGAACGACGTCGTTACAGCTATGCAGCCCGACACCGGGACTGCGCCGCTAGCAAGACGCCCGGCCCCTCCCACCGAGCGAGTGCGCACGTGGTTGCCTGAGCCGCCCCCAGCGACGAGCTCGTGTATGTCAGCGAGCACCGCAGGGACGCCGCCCGCTCACCTCACGACCAGGAACAGAACCGCACCAGCAACGATCGCCGCATCACCGCGGCCTCTCGACCCCTTGACGAAACCGACGGTTGCTAGTGCAACGAACCGGATGCTGCCATATCTGCCGCTCGGCGTGCACCGGATCGGGCATCATGCATCGACCGTAGAGGCGGAGGGACGGTCCTGCGCCATCAGAGGAGGGGTCGAGGTGGCGGTATTCAACGGTGTGTTCCCGGTGCTACCAGGCAAGCTCGATGCAATTCGCGCGTTCGCCAAGGAGACGATCAGCGCGCAGCTGTCTGGTTTCGAGGAAGCGCAACGGCGCGTTGGATCAACTCGAGAAACCTGGTCGATTCAGGAGATGCCCGACGGCAGCGCAGTCGTCCTCGTTTGGGTCGAAACTCAGAACGTGGAAGGCGTGTTCGCCGATTTGGCGCACGACCATTCGGACTGGACCGTCTGGTTCCGGGGCAAGGTCCTAGACATTACGGGCGTCGACCTCACGGAACCGCCGGAGGGTGGGCCTGACGTAATCCTCGACTGGCGCGCCTGACCCGTTCCAGCAACACGCTGTGAGAGGTCGACAACCAGCCTGGTGGGCAAACGGGTGCGCAGCGATCGATCACCCCTTGAGACCAAGGCCGATCTGTCGCGAGTGAAGGTGTCGAAAAGGTGAGCCCGAAGGACACCGTGTCCAAGGTGACGAAGGTGCTGGAGGAGCTGGGCTAGCTCTTCCGGTTTACGAGATGAGGTTGCAGGTCCACCGTTTTTGGTGGCCACGGCGATGGACTCTTTGGTTCCTTCCACAGAGCCAGAGGAGCCCATCACCGTGACCCCGGATCAGATCATCTATCAACGGCGTGTTCGTGTCATGGAACACGCCCGTCGAACGAGCGTGTCGGAGGCCTGTCGCACGTTCGGGGTGAGCCGCACGACGTTCTATCGGTGGCAACACCGCATCGAGGTCGGTGGTCTGGACGCGTTGATGCCCAAAGGCCGGCGGCCACCGGCGATGCCGAACCAGACCCCGGCGTGGGTGGTCGACGAGCTCCTCGCCGAAGCAGTGGTGCGTCCCACCTTGGGAGCTCGTCGTTACGCGCATGATCTCGCCCAGCGAGGCTTCGTGATCTCGGCGAGTGGGGTGCAGAAGATCCTGGGTCGTCACGGCCTCGGTCGGCGTCGCCAACGCGTCGGGGCGCTGGCCCAGTTGACCGCCGCGACGAATGGTCTCGTCACCGACGACGCCCGGGAAGGCCCGTTCGGGTTCTGTCACTTCGCGGCCCGTCCCGGAGACCTCGTGGCCCTCGACAGCTTCTACATCGGGAACCTCAAAGGTGTCGGGAAGGTCTGGCAGCTCACCGCGGTCGATACCACCACCCGATGGGCGATCTGCCACGTGTTCCTCGGACCCTCGAACACCGACATCGCGAAACGGTTCCTCGACCTGGTGATCCGCAAACTGCGTCGCCTCGGCGTTCGGGTCACCGGGGTGCTCACCGACAACGGGCCAGAGTTCAGCGGCCCGTTCGATGCCCATCTCGAGAAGCTCCAGATCACGCATCACCGAACCCCGCCGCGGTCTCCGAATCACAACGCCGTGTGCGAACGGTTCCAGGGCACCGCCTTGCAGGAATGTTGGCGACCCGCGTTTCACCGGCGGCGCTTCGACAGCCTGGGGCAACTCCGCGCCGAGATCGACACCTGGCTCGTCGACTACAACACCCGCCGACCGAATCACAGCAACTTCATGCGCGGCAGAACACCCAGCCAAGTCCTCGACCAACACCCCAACAAGCGAGCATCATGACCACGACCAACAGGGTCCATCTGTCACCTCGACCCGTGAACCGGAAGGGCTAGCTCGTCGTCCGCGCTCCGGAACGCGCTTTGTTCGTTGCCTCCCTCGCGACCCGAGGTGGCGGCATGGGTCTTACGCTGCCCTGGTGCTCGGTCGACGAATGCGTGCCGTGTTCGCCCTGACGGCCGTCTGTGTCGGGTGGTTGAGCCTGGCGGACGCCCGGTCGAGCGAAGCCGCTGGCACGGTTGATCCCCCGTCGGTGTCGTCCGATGCCTTCAAGGGCGTCACCGCGACGCGATCGGTCGGCCCGGCATTTCCAATCCTTGAATACAAGCCCCGCGAACGTTCTACGCACGCGAAGCAGTTGGGATCGCAGTCGCTGTTCTTCGTCGAAACGGACGCTGTGACGGCGATGAACTCCTACGCAGCGCGAGCGCAAGATCTGGGCTTCATGCAGCCTTCGTCCTACACCAGCGCCTGGTGCGGAAACGCACCGTTGGCGTTGCCGGGTGCCCCCGTTGCACCGGGCGAAGCTCGGGTGGTCTGCGTGGCCCACTATGAACGAGCGGACCACACGTCCGTCGAGATCGATGTGACGGTGTGCGAGTCGTGTCCGGAACCGCTGTCCGCCGCGAACGTGACCGTCGCGAGGTATCCGAGAACCACTGCTCCGCTGTTGCCGGACGATCTGACACCGATCACCAGCGTCGCGCCCGATAGACCGACGCTCCTGCTCGACGAGCGGGCGTGGCGAAGCCAACGCACGCCGAGCAACGCCACACTCCGACAAGCTGGTCTCCCGGTGTTCAACGGCGCGAGTCCGGCGATGCCGGTCTGGGACGCCGGTGCTTCGGGTTTGTGCACCATCGCCAACGCGGCGGTTCTGGAAGTCACCGGTGAACACCCCGCGGAAATCCTGGGGCGATACGCGCACCAGACGGGTGACACCCGACGGCGCTCAGTAACTACCGCGACGATCCATGGTCGGGCCGTGACGCAGCTCACGGGCGAGCGCTCACAGCTCACGCTGGTCGACGGCAACAACCTACGAAACCCGTGGATGCTCATCACGCAATGCACCACCGACTGAACTGCGTCGCGTTGAGAACGGCAGCGTCAGGGCCACGCGAGAACTGCCGGTCCGTCCAAGGTGGCGAAGGTGCTGGAGGAGCTCGGAGAGCGGGTCCGCACGGCCCCGGCGCGCCCGTGTAGGTTTGGGCGTGTGGACTCACTACCCCTCGAAGGGCTCTCTCACTTCCAGCTGCAGGTCTCCGATCTGGATGCGAGCGTGGCGTTGTACCAGCGCGCCCTGGGCCTCGCCGAGCTCCGCGGGGAGCCGGGGC
Source organism: uncultured Actinomycetes bacterium (assembly GCA_963819475.1). GTDB lineage: Bacteria > Actinomycetota > Acidimicrobiia > IMCC26256 > DASPTH01 > DASUAS01. Next base: position 665,716 of record CAWFWE010000002.1, on the reverse strand, counting down.
GCTACACCACGCTGCAGTCGGTGCGCGGGCGATTCCGGGTGGTGCTGTCGGCGGGCCGCCAGGATGACGCCCCCGGCCCACTCGACCACATCGCCCTCGCGGTGTCCGACGCCGACGCGCTCACCGCGTGGTGCGAGCACCTCACCGCCATCGGCATCCCGACGAAGGCGTCAAGCCGAACATCGCCCGCCAGTCTGTCGACCTGTTCGACCCCGACGGCAACAACATCGAGTTGGTCAGCGAGTAGCCGGGCTCACCGGTACCAGCAGAGCTGCTCGGTCGTTGCGAGGAGCGCACCGCGGCGGGCGCCCAGCATGACGGCGGCGGTCCAGCCGCCGAACATGCCGCTGATCGACTCGTGGTCGGGGTCGGCGAACGCCGCCCAGCGGTCGGGCCCGTCCGCCCGCAGCGCGAGGGCGTCGTCGAGATCTGCCATCGGGCCACGATAGGTACGTTCGGCGGCGCACCCGCGAGATACGTCGCCGGGCGGATGCCCGGAGCGGGGGCGGGTCGTAGCGTGGTGCCCGTGATGACCCATCCGCGCCCGACCGTCACCGTGTGCCCAAGTGCGCCGATCCTGTGGCTCCCGTTCGCGTTGGTGGGCACGGTCGTCACCATCTTCGTGCTGGCCGTCACGGCACACCTCGATGCCGAGACCGGTGGGCGCGGCCTCGATGCGCTGGGCGTGCTGCTGATCGTCGCCGGTGGCGTGTCGATCGGACTCTCGCCCCGTTGGCCCCGGGCCGCGTTCGCGATCGACGCCGCCGCGATCGCCGGCTACGTCGCGCTGGGCTTCCCGAACGGCCCGTTCCTCGCCACGGTGCTGATCACCCTCGGCGTGATGAGCCGCCTCACCGACCGGCGGACCGCGCTCATCGGTGCCGCCGCCCTGTGCGCCGCGCTCGGTCTGGCCGAGCTGGTGCGTGACGGCGGTGGCAACTGGTTCCTCCCCGTCGTGTTTATCGGCTGGTCTGCCGGCGCGGTGTTCCTCGGCGAGGTGCTGCGGACCCGTCGCACGCGGCTCGCAGAGCTCCAGGAGCGGACCCGCACCCTCGAACGGACGCGCGAGGAGGAGGCTCGACGGCGGGTCGCCGAGGACCGCTTGCAGATCGCACGCGACCTGCACGACGGCGTCGCGCACGCGATGACCACCATCAACGTGCAGGCCGGTGCCGCCGCCCACGTGATGGACCGCCACCCCGAGGCCGCGAAGGAAGCCCTGGTGGCGATCCGCCGGGCGAGCCGCGACGTGCTCGACGAGCTGACCGCGATGGTGGCGTTGCTGCGCGAGGGCGATCAGCCCCCCGACCTCGTCCCGACCCCCGGCGTGCACCAGATCGCCGACCTGGTCCGGGCGACGCGCGACGCCGGGCTCGACGTCACGCTCGCGGTCGAGGGACCGGTCGGCACCGTCCCGAAGCCGGTCGGGACCGCGGCGTACCGCATCGTGCAGGAGTCGGTGACCAACGTGCTGCGCCACGCGCACGCCACCACCGCCGAGGTCCGCCTGCGCGTGGACGCCGAGGAGGTGTCGGTCGAAGTGCACGACGACGGCACCGGCGGCGGTGCCGCGCCACTCTCGATCGGCAGCGGTCTGGGCATCCGGGGGATGCGGGAGCGGGCCGAGGCCACCGGCGGTCGGCTGGAGGCGGGCCCCGCGGTCGACGGCGGGTTCGCGGTGAAGGCGATCTGGCACGGGCGCGAGTGATCCGGATCGCGCTGGCCGACGACCAACCGCTCGTCCGGGCCGGGTTCGCCATGTTGCTCGGCGCCGAGGACGACCTCGAGGTGGTCGGCGAGGCCGATGACGGTGAGGCGGCGGTGGCGCTCGTACGCGAGACGCGACCCGACGTCGTGCTCATGGACATTCGCATGCCGGGCATCGACGGGCTCGAGGCGACCCGCCGGATCGTCGACGACGAGTCACTCGACGGGGTGCGCATCCTCATCCTCACCACCTTCGAGCTCGACGAGTACGTCTTCGAGTCGTTGCGCGCGGGTGCCAGCGGCTTCCTGGTCAAGCACACCCAGCCCGACGAGCTCGTGCGCGCCGTGCGCGAGGTGGCGCGTGGCGAGGCGCTGTTGTCGCCCAGCGTCACCCGGCGCCTGATCGCGGAGTTCGTGGCCCGCCCGACGCGGCCCGAGCTCGCGCCGGCGACGATGGACGTCCTGACCGAGCGCGAGCGTGAAGTGGTCGCGCTGGTCGCGCAGGGGCTGACCAACGACGAGATCGCCACCGAACTGGTGGTGAGTCCGGCCACGGCACGCACGCACGTGAGCCGGGCCATGGTGAAGCTGTACGCGCGCGACCGCGCCCAGCTGGTGGTCTTCGCCTACCAGTCGGGGCTCGTACGCCCGCCGGCGTAGCCCGAAGTGTCGTCCGCCGGCGGACGACGCGCGACCGCGCACGATGCACGCTGTCGGCATGATCATCACCACGAACGCCCCGGTGCTGACCGTGTCGGGGCTCACCAAGCGCTATGGCGACCGCGTCGCGGTCGACCACCTGGACCTGCAGATCCCCCGCGGCGTCGTCGCCGGCTTCATCGGCCCCAACGGGGCCGGCAAGACCACGACCATGGCGATGCTCGTCGGTCTCGCCCGACCGAGTGGCGGTGACGGCACGCTCCTGGGCGCGTCGATCCGTGACCCGGAGCAGGCGCTCCGGCGGGTGGGCGCGCTGCTCGAGGGCCCGGCCATGTGGCCGTCGCTCACCGCCCGGCAGAACCTCGTGGTCCTCGCGCGCCTCGGCGGTCAGGACGAGCGCCGGATCGCTCCCGTGCTCGAGCTCGTCGGTCTCGCGGAGCGGGCCGACGACAAGTTCGGGAGGTTCTCGTTGGGGATGAAGCAGCGGCTCGGCATCGCGGCGGCGCTGCTGGGCGATCCGGAGCTGCTGATCCTCGACGAGCCCACCAACGGCCTCGACCCGGCCGGGATCAGCGACATGCGCGAGCTGCTCGTGCGCATCGCGGGCGACGACCGGACCGTCCTGGTCTCGTCGCATCTGCTCAACGAGCTGGAGCAGATCTGCGACTGGCTGGTGATCATCGACGGCGGCCGCCTGCTCTACAGCGGTCCGGCGCGCGAGTTCGGCGCCGTGACCGAACCCGAGGTCGTGCTCCGCCCGGCGGACGCGGCTGCGATGGGACGCCTGGTCGAGCTGGTGGGCGGGCGCCGCTGCGCGTGCCACACCGAGGGCGACGACCTCGTCGTGGCGGTCGACGGGTGCGAAGCCGGCGAGCTGGCCGCGTCGCTGAACAGTGCCGCGGCCGCCTCCGGGATCGTGCTCGGCGAAGTCCGGGTGCGACGCCCGACGCTCGAATCCGCATATCTGGACCTGCTGGAAGGAGTTCACCGATGATCCGCGCCTTCCGGGCCGAGCTGGCCCGTCTCCTCCGCCGTCGCGTGCTCGTCGGCGCTGCCATCGCGGTGGTGATCGCCGCGATTGCAGGCGCCGCCATCGTCCTCGGCGCCGCCGAACCCGCGCGTCAGATCTCGGGCGACGGCTACACCCCGAGCATCGAGAGCCTGAGCCGCGCCGGCGGCGGCACCGAGATCTTCCGCTACGTGGCCGCGTTCTGGGGGACGTTCGTGTTCGTGGTGTTCGTCGGTTTGTTCGCCCTCGATTTCTCGCGCGGCACGTACCGGACGATGTTGCTGCGCCAACCCGACCGGCTGCGACTCCTGGCCGGGCGGATGGCGGCGTTCCTCACGGTGGCGGCCGGCATCCTGGCCGTGGCCGAGCTCACGACCTGGATCGCGGCGCGCCTGCAGGCGTCCGGGAACGGGATCGCGGCCGCGTCGTGGACGAGCACCGCCGCGCTCGGCGCTGCGGTCAGCGACTACGGCATCGTGCTGGTGTGGGTCACCGGCTACGCGGTCCTCGCCATGACGGTCGCGATGCTCGTGCGCTCGCTCGCGGTCGCGCTGGCCGTCGGGATCCTCTGGGCGGGACCGGTCGAGCACCTCACGCAGAACGCATGGACCTCCGCGCCCAAGTTCTTCCCCGGCCTGTTGCTCGAGGCGATCGGGCAACGCGGGACGCCCCGCGTCGGGATGACGCAGGCGCTGGTGACGATGGCGGCGTACACGGCGGTCGCCGCGGTCGTCAGCGTCGTCGTCTTCACGCGACGTGACGTCACCACGGCCTGACCTGAGCCGGGCGGCCGTGGGAGAACGGGCGCGCTCAGGCGCCGACCGCGTGGAAGCCACCGTCGACGTGCACCTTCTCGCCGGTGGTGGCGGGGAACCAGTCGGAGAGGAGCGCGACGCAGGCCTTGGCGATGGGCTCGGCATCCTTCAGGTCCCACCCCAGGGGCGCCCGCTCGGTCCAGACCTCCTCGAAACGCTCGAAGCCCGGGATGCTCTTCGCCGCGATGCTGCGGTAGGGGCCCGCGCTGACGAGGTTGACCCTGATGCCCCTGGGCCCCAGGTCACGCGCCAGGTACCGCGCCACCGACTCGAAGGCTGCCTTCGACACGCCCATCCAGTCGTAGACGGGCCAGGCGACGTCGTCGTTGTCGAAGTCGAGGCCCACGACCGACCCGCCCCGGTCCATCAGCGGCAGCGCGGCGACGGCGAGCGCCTTCAGCGAGTACGCCGAGACCTGGAGCGCGACGGCCACGTCCTCCCAGGGCGCGTCGAGGAAGCCGCCGCCGAGGCACGACTCGGGGGCGAACGCGAGGCAGTGCAGCACACCGTCGAGCTTGCCGCCGACGTTGCCCGCCAGGGCGGCGAGGTCGTCCTCCTTGGTGACGTCCAGCTCGACGATCTGCACGTCGGGGTCCGGGAGACGCTTGGCCGTGCGCTCGGTGAGGCGCATCACCCGCCCGAACGAGCTCAGGATCACCTCCGCGCCCTGCTCCTGCGCGAGCCGAGCCGTCGAATAGGCGATGGACGCGTCGTTGAGGACACCGGTCACGAGGATGCGCTTGCCTTGGAGCACGACGGCCTTCCTGTCGGTCAACGGGGAGGGGCAGTGGAGCCGTGCCCGGACGGGCGGGACGGCGGAACGGAATCGACCATCACAGGGGAGATGCAGTGGAGCCGTGCCCGGACGGGCGGGACGGCGGAACGGAATCGACCATCACAGGGGAGATGCAGTGGAGCCGTGCCCGGACGGGCGGGACGGCGGAACGGAATCGACCATCACAGCGGGGTGTTCGAATGCCGGCGACCGGGTTGCTGCTCGCGCTTGGTGCCGAGGCGCGCGAGCGCGTCGGCCAGCACCCGCCGGGTGTCTTCGGCGGCGATCACGATGTCGACGTAGCCGCGCTCGGCCGCGATGTACGGGTTGAGGAAGCGGTCCTCGTACTCGGCCACGAGCTTGACCTGCTCCTCCGCCCGCTCCGTCGGGTCGTCGATGGCCTGCAGGCGGCGGCGGTGGAGGATCTGCACGGCCGGTGGTGCGCCCATCACCGCGATCTCGGCCGTCGGCCAGGCGATGCAGTAGTCGACGCCGAGACCGGCCGAGTCCATCACGATGTACGCGCCGCCGTACGCCTTGCGCAGCACCACACAGATGCGTGGCACGGTGGCGGCGGCGTACGCGTGCAGCAGCTGTGCGCCGTGGCGGATGATGCCGCGCCACTCGAGGTCCTTTCCCGGTAGGTAGCCGCTCGTGTCGACGAAGGTGATCACCGGGAGGTTGAAGCAGTCGCACCACTGGACGAACCGGGCCGCCTTCTGCGCGGCGTCGATGTCGAGGCTGCCGGCCTGCTGCATGGGCTGGTTGGCGACCACGCCGACCGCGCGCCCGTCGAGCCGCCCGAGACCGGTGACCATGCTGGCCGCGTAGCGGTCGCGGAGCTCGAGGAAGGAGTGCTCGTCGAGCACGTCCGCGATGACGGTCCGGACGTCGTACGACGCGGTCGCGCGCGCCGGCACCGCCGCTGCGGCGCGGGTCGCGGGCCGGTCGACGGGGTCGTCGGTGTCCTCGCGCGGGGGATCGGCGAGGTGGTTCGACGGCATGTACGACAGCAGCCCTTCGAGCGCGACCATGGCGTCGCCCTCGTCGGCAACCACACATGTGGCAACGCCGCTCTGGCGTTCGTGCACCGTCGCGCCGCCGAGCCGGTCGCGCTCGATGGGCACCCCGGTGAACGCGACCACGACGTCGGGACCGGTCACGTAGGCGAACGCGTCCTCGGTCATGATCACGTGGTCGGCGATGCCCAGCAGCAGCGCGGGCCCGGACACGGCGGGGCCCACGAGGAGGAGCACGACCGGCACCACGCCCGAGGCGTCGCTCAGCGCCTTGGCGACGCGGCCCCACGCGTGCAGGGAGGCGACGCCGTCGGAGACGTCGGCCCCGGAGCTGGCGATGCGGCCCACGATCGGCAGGCCCAGCTCGACCGCGAGGTGCACGGCCCGCTCGATGGCCTCACCCTCGCCGGTGCCGATGGCGCCGCGGTGCGTCCCGCCGTCGAGGCTGAACCAGCTGACCATCCGGCCGTCGACCTCGCGGATGCAGGCGTCCACCGCGGCGCTGCGGTGCCCGAACACGGGCAGCGCCACGCCGGGTGCCGTCATGTGTCTCCCGCTGCTCGGCCGGTCGTCAGTCGGCGTCGACGTCGACCCACCCGAGGATCAGGGTGGCGTTGTGACCGCCGAAGCCGAACGAGTTCGACAGGACCGGCTTGCGTTCGACCGGCCGGGGCTCACCCGCGACCACGTCGAGGCCGATGTCGTCGCCGATCTGCTCGAGGTTGGCGGTGGGGGGCACGATGCCGTCACGCAGCGACAGGAGGCTGATCACTGCCTCCGCCGCGCCGGCGCCGGCGATCATGTGCCCGGTGACGCCCTTGGTCGACGTGACCGGCGGGGTGATGTCGCCGAACACCTTGCGGATGGCCTCCGCCTCGGTGGCGTCGTTGAGCGGGGTGGACGTGCCGTGCGCGTTCACGTGTCCGATGCCGCCGGCGTCGAGCCCGGCGTCGTCGAGCGCGAGCTGCATACACGCGGCGGCGCCCGCGCCTCCCGGCACCGGCGCGGTGATGTGGTGCGCGTCGGCGTTGCGCCCGTAGCCGAGCACCTCGCCGTGGACGGTGGCGCCCCGTGCGAGCGCGTGCTCGAGGGTCTCGAGCACGCAGAAGGCGGCACCTTCGGCGATCACGAAACCGTCGCGTGCGGCGTCGAACGGGCGCGACGCCCTTTCCGGATCGTCGTTGCGAGTGCTCATCGCGCCCATGCGGGCGAACGCCGAGACGGTGAGTGGCGTGACCGGAGCCTCGGTGGCGCCGGCCACGACGACCTCGGCGCTGCCGTCGCGCACCATGCGCACGCCCTCGCCGATCGCGTTGGCGCCGGCCGCGCACGCGGTGGAGATGCAGAGCGCGGGACCGGTGAAGCCGAAACGGATGGAGATCATGCCCGCGGCCGCGTTCGGCATCATCATGGGGACGAAGAACGGGCTCACGCGGCTGGCGCCGCGTGCGAGGAACGTGGCCTCGTTCTCCTCCATGGTCTCGAGTCCACCGACGCCGGTCGCCGCGATCACCGCGCAGCGGCTGGGGTCGGCGCCGAGCTCGCCGGCGTCGCTGAGCGCATCGGCGGCGGCGCCGAAGCCGAGCTGCGTGAAGCGGTCGACGCGGCGCACCTCCTTGGGACCGAAGTACGGCTCGGGGTCGTAGTCGCGGACCTCACCCGCGAACCGCACGGGGAGCTCCGACGGGTCGAACCGCTCGATCACGGCCGCGGTGCCGCGTCCGGCGCGGATCGTGCTCCACAACGTGTCGACGTCGACGCCGGCGGGTGTCTTCACACCCATGCCGGTGACGACGACCCGCGGCCGCCCGTGCGAGTCGAGGCGCGAGGTCATGCTTTCTCCATTGCGCATTCGCTACTTGCCGGGGTACCCGGCTCGTTCACGCTCATGCTTTCGCGGCGACCTTGGCCATCACGAGGTCGACGGCCTGGCCGACGGTACCCACGTTCTCGAGGTCCTCTTCGGGGACCGAGATGTCGAAGCGCTCCTCCAGCCCCATCACCAGCTCGACGAGGTCGAGGCTGTCGGCGTCGAGGTCCTCCTTGAAGCGGGCGTCCTCGACCACCGCGCCGGGGTCGACGCTCAGGACTTCGACCGCCACTTCTCTCAGCGCCGAGAGCGCTTCCTCACGTTCCATGGTTCCTCCTGTCGAGTGGAAAGAGCTGAGTCCGGGGGACGGGGGCGCAATGCCCCAGGTTCGCGCCGATCAATGACCCATGCCGAGTCCGCCATCGACCGGGACGATCGCGCCGGTGACGTATCCGGCGGCCTCGGAGCACAGGAAGGCCACCACGGCCCCCACCTCCTCCGGGGTCCCGAGGCGCCCGAGCGGCACCGTCTCCTCGGCCCAGGTCCGCCAGTCGTCCGGCAGACCCTCGGTCATGGCGGTCACGATAGGCCCGGGTGCCACGACGTTGCAGGTGATGCTGCGCGGCGCGAGCTCGCGCGCGACCGCCCGCGTGAGGCCCACGAGGCCGGCCTTGGCCGCCGAGTAGTTGGCCTGGCCCGCCTGCCCGGTCTGCCCGCTCACCGACGAGACGTTGACGATCCGACCGTACCGCCCCCGCATCATCTTGGGCGTGGCCCGACGGATGGTGTGGAACGCGCCGGTGAGGTTGGTCTGCAGCACGTCGGCCCAGTGCTCGTCGGACATGCGCATGAGCAAGCCGTCGCGGGTTATCCCGGCGTTGTTCACGAGCAGCTCGACCGGCCCGACGGCGCCCTCGATCTCGGTGAAGGCATGGTCGACGGATTCGACGTCGGCGACGTCGGCCGGCACCGCGAACGCGTCGGCGCCTGCGGCTTCGACCGCGGCCTGCGTCTCCTTGGCGCCGTCGTGGTCGGACGAGTAGCAGAACGCGACCCGGTGACCCGCGTCGGCGAGCGCGACGGCGATCGCACGTCCGATCCCGCGCGATGCGCCGGTGACGAACGCGACCCGCGGCTGGGAGGCCGGAGTCGTCACGCGCGGCCCCAGCGCACCAGCGCGCTGCCCCAGGTGAGCCCGGCACCGAAGCCGGACAGCAGCACCACGTCGCCGTCGCGCAAGCGGCCGTCGTCGGCAGCCTCGGCGAGCACGAGCGGGATCGAGGCCGCGCTCGGTGTTGCCGTAGCGGTCGATGTTCACGAGGGTGCGCTCCATCGGGACGCCCAGCCGGGTGGCGGCGGCCTCGATGATACGGACGTTGGCCTGGTGGGGCGCGAACCACTTGACGTCGTCGATGGTGGCGCCCGCCCGGGCCAGGGTGGCGGTCGCCGACTCCACCACGATACGGACCGCGCGCCGGAAGACCTCCTTGCCCGCCATCTTCAGGTAGTGGTCACCGTTCGCGACCGTCTCGGCCGACGTGGGCATGCGGCTGCCGCCGGCGGGGATCTCGAGCAGGCCGGTGGCCGAGCCGTCGCAACCGAGGTCCCATGCGACCAGACCGGGGCCGTCGTCGGGTGACGCGCTCAGCACCATCGCTGCCGCACCGTCACCGAAGAGGATGCACGTGCCCCGGTCCTGCGGATCGGTCACGCGCGAGAGCGTCTCGCTCCCGACGACGAGCACGTGGTCGAGGTGCCCGGCGGTCAGCAACGACGAGCCCACGACGAGCTCGTAGACGAAGCCGGCGCAGCCGGCGTTGAGGTCGAAGGTCCCACAGCGCACGCCGAGGCCGTCCCCCACGAACGCGCCGGTGTGGGGGATGAGCTGCTCCGTGGTCGCGGTGGCGACGATGAGGAGGTTGATGGCATCGGGGGTGAGTCCGGCGTGCTTGATCGCGGCGGCGCCGGCCTCGACGGCCAGGCTCGCGGTCGTCTCGCCCGGACCGACGACCCGACGCTCGCGGATGCCGGTGCGCTCGACGATCCACTGGTCGCTGGTGTCGACGCGCTGCTCGAGCTCGGCGTTGGTGAGGCGCCGGTCGGGGAGCGCCGTGCCCCATCCTGCGATGGCCGCCCGCATGCTCAGGCGACTCGCAGCCACGCGACGGGCTGGCCCTCCCGGAGCCGTTCGCCCCGGTGCACGAGCATGCCGACGAGCTGGCCGCGGAACGGGCTGCACACCGGCGTGGAGGTACCCGGACCGTCGAGGTGCCCGACGGTCTGGCCCTCGTCGACGTGGTCGCCCGCGTCGACGTCGTCGAGCGGACGGAACACGCCCACCGAGGGGGCGATGATCATCCGCTCGGGCACGAGGAGCCCTTCACCGTGGGTCAAGAGGGCTTCCATGGGCTATGCGACCTCCAGGATCGTGGGGATGTCTTCGGGAGAGGCGATGTTGCGGACGGTGACCGACGGCGCGCCCCGCTTCGCGAGCGCAGCGAGCATCGACCCGTGCCCGACCTCGAGGAAGGTCGTGGCGCCGAGACCGGCGAGGGTGTCCATGGTCGAGCGCCAGAGAACCGGCACCGAGACGTGGGCGGGCAGCCGGTCGCGCCACCCGTCGGCGTCGGCGTAGGCCACCGCGTCGTGGTTCGAGACCACGGGAGCCGCGGGTGCGGCCAGCTCGAGCGTTGCGGCCTCGGGCTGTAAGCCGGCGGTGGCGTCGGCCATGAGCGGCGTGTGGAACGCCCCACCGACGTTCAGCGCGGTGACCCGGCGCACGCCGAGCTCCTGGGCCCGGGCCGACCCGGCGGCGACGCCCTCGGGCGTGCCCGCGATGACGACCTGGCCGGGGGCGTTGTCGTTGGCGACCCAGCACGCGTCGGGTGCGGCGGTGCACGCGTCGTCCGCCTGCTCCGGCGTGGCGCCGAGGAGCGCGGCCATCTTCCCGGGGTGGGCGTCGGCCGCGGCCTGGGTGAGCTCGGCGCGTCGCGCCGCGAACCGCACTCCGGCGTCGAGGGGAAGGGTGCCCGACGCGATCAGCGCGGTGACTTGGCCGAGCGAATGGCCCGCGAACGCGACCGGTACGTCAGGAAGTGGTGCGAGCGCGTCCCAGACCACGAGCGAGGTGAGCAGCACCGCGAGTTGTGCTTCTCGGGTGCGCGTCAGCGCATCGGCGGGGGCGTCGGTGATGAGGTGCCCGAGCGGCTCGCCCAACGCGGCTTCGGCCTGCTCGACGATCGCCCAGCTCGGATGATCTCGCCACGGCGATGCCATGCCGGGTTGCTGGGTTCCCTGTCCGGGGAAGACGACCGCGATACCCACTGATTGGTTCACTCCACTCGGTGCTTCGGCTGCAGGTGTAAAGGAGGTACGACCGTCAGCGTGCGCGAGTGGTTACATCGGTGGGCTCGCGACGTCGGCCGGGCTCCCGAGTGTCGACCATTACTCGCGGGTAACGTCGGTTACTCGCGAGTAAATCGCGATTGTCTTCGTGAAGAGCGCCTGGACTCAACCTGTCGGGGCCGAGATGTCTGCAGGAATCGCCCCATGCCTCACCCCGACTCCGATGCGCTGGTCGGCCTGCTGCCGCACCGGCCGCCGTTTCGATTCGTCGACCAGGTCGACGCCATCGCCATCGCCGAGCACATCGAAGCGCGCTACTTCGTCACCGGCGACGAGTACTTCCTGAAGGGGCATTTCCCCGGCAACCCGATCGTGCCCGGCGTGATCCAGTTGGAGGCGCTCGCGCAGGCTGGCGCGATCACGCTCCTGGGCGACGAGCGCTACGCCGGCAAGCTCGCGTTGTTCGGTGGCGTCGAGAAAGTGCGGTTCCGTCGGGTCGTGCGCCCGGGCGACGAGCTGCTGCTCGAGGTCGACGTCGAGCGCCTCAGCGCACGCGGGGGCTGGGCGCAGGCACGCGCGTCGGTCGAGGGTGACACCACCTGCGAGGCGCGCATGTTCTTCGCGGTCGCGTGATGCTCAGCCCTCGGGCCGGGTCGGCGGCCTCGGCGGGTCGTCCAGCTCGGCCAGGTCGCTGAGGTCACCACCGAAGGCGTCGTCGTCGGAGTCGTCGCTGGGCACGGCCGACACCCGCGGCACCTCACCGGTCGGCTCGTCGGGGTTGCGGTTGAGGAGCAGCTTGGCCTCGACGGCCTTGTCGAGGGGTGGCTCCTGCCGCACCTGCCGCCACGGGGCGACGACGATGAGGATGAGCAGCACGACCGCCAGGACGGCGACGATCACGAGGATCGCGGTGGTGAGATCCAGCGCGAGGAGGGGGTGCATCCGGTGCATTATCGCCCGCGCGCGAAGCTTCTCCGGTAATCCGCGCCACGGAGCCAGTGGTGGGGCCGGTCCTGCGGGGAGGTACCGCTGAAACGTCGCCTGATGATCCGCCGGATCGTCTCGATCGTCGCACTCACGGTCATCGTGACCGCTTTGGCGGCTCTCGGCCTGAATGGCAACGTCTTTGCCGGTTTCCAGCGCCGCGCCACCGACGCGCTGCTGCCTTCCGCGCCGTCGGACCCCCACGTCGTCGTCGTCGGGTTCGACCGCAAGACGATCGCGACGCCCGGGCTCGGGAACCCGCTGCCGCGCGACAAGGTCGCGGAGTTGGTCGACCAACTGAAGGCCGACGGCGCGCGCGTCATCGTCTTCGACGTCACGTACTCGCAGGAGAACCAGGAGCAGGTCGCGCCCGACGCCCGCCTCGCGAAAGCGATCACGGATGCGGGCAACGTCGTGCTCGCGGTGAAGGGCACGTCCGGCAAGCAGGACAATGGCGTGGTCAGGCTCAACGATGCATCCGGCTTTGCCGCAGGCCTTCAGCAGGCGGACTTCACCGTCGGCCACTCGCAGACGAACCAGGACCCGACGGACGGGGTGAACCGCAGCCTGCCGCTCGTCGTCGAAGCGGCCGACGGCACGTTCGTGCCTTCGCTCTCGCTGGCCGCGGTGATGCGCTACCGCGGCATCGACGGCCCGCCGATCGTTCGGCCTCACGGCGTGCAGATCGGCAACCGCTTCGTGCCCGCCATCGGCGCCAAGTCGCTGCTCCTGAACTTCTCCGAGCGCCTGTCCGACCCGGAGCGCGTCATCTCCGCGGCCGACGTCATCGCCGGCACGGTGCCCAAGGAGAAGATCGACGGCAAGATCGTGCTGATCGGCGCCGTCGACTCGACCCTGGGCGACAACCGGCAGGCGCCCGTGAACAAGTCGAGCGGGATCCCGGGGGTGCTGCTGCACGCGAACGCCGTGAACACGATGCTCACCGCCACCTACCTCGACCCGGTGTCCGACTCGCAAACGCTGCTCTGGGTGGCGGCGCTGACCGCGCTCATCGGCACCGCCGTGCTGCTCCTGCCGCTGTGGATGTCGGTGCTCTTCACCATGTTGGTCGGTGCCGGGTACATCGTGTACGCGTTCACCCGCTTCAACAGCGGGCACGTGCTCAACTTCGTGTACCCGTCGCTGGCCGTGATCGTCGCCTTCATCGGCGCGCTGGGCCTGCGCTACTTCGGTGAGACCCGGCAGCGCCGGCGCGTCACTGCGCTGTTCTCGCAGTACGTGCCGGAGGCCGTCGCCCAGCGCCTGGTCGACGAGGACCGCGCCTCGCTCGCCGTGGAGGGCGAGCGCCTCGACATGACCGTGCTCTTCTGCGACCTCCGGGGCTTCACCGCGCTGTCGGAGAGCCTGTCGCCGGCGACCGTCCGCGTGATGCTGAACCACTATTACGACCGCGTGACCGACGTCGTGCTGTCGATGCGAGGAACGCTCATGAAGTACGTGGGCGACGAGGTGTTCGCGGTCTGGGGCGCACCTCTGCCCAGCACCGACCACCCGCAGATGGCGCTCCAGTGCGCCATGGAGATCCAGGCGCTCACCCCCGACCTCAACCGGGAGCTGCTCGAGTTGGGTGCCCCCGAGGTGTCGTTCGGCATCGGGCTCAACACCGGGGAAGCGGTGGCGGCCCACTTCGGCGGCGGGCGCCGCCGCCAGTACGACGTCGTCGGCGACACCGTCAACGTCGGTGCGCGGCTCTGCTCGGCCGCGGGCCGGGGTGAGATCATCCTCTCGGACCAGGTCCTGACCCGGGTCCCGTCGCCACCACCGGTCGAGCCCGTCGGTCGCATCGCGCTCAAGGGCGTCAGTCGCGAGCTGAGCCTCTGGCGGGTGGTAGCCCCGGATTCGGCTAGCCTCTCCGAATCCGAAGCCATGGGCGATGCCCCGCTGCGGGTTCCGGAGGGGTAGTGGACCAGAGGGTCAAGAGGTGAGGCGGGGCCGCGCGACTGCCACACCGGGCAAGGGCAGGCAGCGTGTGCACACGCATCGCGGGCTGCGGTTCGTCGTCGCCGCCACGATCGTCGCCCTCGCATCGCTCGCCGCGCTGAGCGCGAACGCCGTCGCGACGCCGAGCGCCAAGAACTCGACGAAGTCGCAGAGCAAGACCACGCTCGCGACGCTCAAGGTGCAGGCCGCGCAGGTCACGGTGAAGAAGAAGAGCGCGTCGAGCTTCGTGGCCGCGAAGGACGGGCAGTCGCTCCAGCAGGGCGACTCGATCAAGACCGACACCGCCGGCAGGGCCGAGATCAATTACACCGACGGCTCGCTGACCCGACTCGGGAGCTCGACCGAGTTCAAGATCACCAAGCTGACGAACAAACAGGGTGGCCGCCAGACGCAGGGCACGCTCTCGGTGGGCGAGACCTGGAACCGCGCCGCCAAGGTTTCCGAGACCGGGTCGTTCGAGGTGAAGGCGGGCGGCACCACCGCGGCCGTGGAGGGCACCGCGTTCGCGGTCGTGTGCGTGGACGACGCCGGCAAGCTCACCTGCACCTTCACCGACGTGGTCGACAGCGTGACGGTCACCACCGCCGACGGCTCCGAGGCCCAGCTGGGCCCGGCCAAGAGCGTCGTGGTCACGCAGGGTGACCTCGGCACCATCAACACCCTCAGCTACGACGACCTCGCCAACAACATCTTCATCGCCGGCAACCTCGCCCTCGACCTCCAGGCGGGCAAGGGCCAGGGTCTGCTCGACCTGCCCCCCGCGCCGACCGCCACCACCGCCCGCACCGGCGGCGCCGGCGGCACCGGGGCCGCGCCCACCGTCGCCGGCGGCGACACCAACGCGCAGATCACGGTCACCGCGGACCCCACCGTCTTGGCCGAGCAGTACCCGCCCGTCCCCGGCGGCATCGTGGTCGACAACCCGAACGTCCAGGCTGGTGGCGAGGTGACGTTCCGGGGCGCGGGCTGCGTACCCAACGAGGTGCTGCAGGTCCTGTTCGACAACCAGCCGATCGGCACGATCCCCTCGGACAGCCAGGGCCAGTTCGCCGGGACGATCACCATCCCGCCGGGCACGGCGCCCGGTGTGCACCTCCTCACCGTGCGAGGCTCGGTCTGCGTGCTCAACGCGAACATCACCGTCCTGGGCGGACGGCTGGCGTTCACCGGCTCGTCCAGCCACACGACCACCTATGTGCTCGCGGGCATCGCCGCCGTCGTCGTGGGGATCGTCCTGGTGATCGGGACCCGACGTCGGCGTCGGGGCGTGCGCGGCCGTCGTCGGTCGTTGCCGCCTCCCTCGGCGGCGTGAGCTTCGGCGCCGACCTCGACGAGCGGATCCGCCTCCTCCGCGGGATCTGGCTCTTCAGCACCTGCACCGACGACGAGCTTGGTCGGATCGCCGCGCTCGCGCACCCGCAGGAAGCCGCGGTCGACGACGAGCTGACCCGCCAGGGTGACGAGGGCCTCGAGTTCTTCGTCATCGTCGAAGGCAACGCCTCCGCCCGGGTCGACGGCGACGAGATCGGCACCATCGGGCCCGGCGGGTTCTTCGGGGAGATGGCGCTGATCGACGGCGGCCAGCGCGTGGCCACCGTCACCGCGACCACACCGCTGAAGATGCTCGTGCTCGGGCGCCACGACTTCAACGAGATGCTGGAGCTCGCCATGCCGCAGATCGCACCGAAGCTCCTCGCGGTCGTCGGCGCCCGCATGCGCGCCATCGACCAGCACAACGGTGTCGACGCGACCCTCGGCCTCTGACCCGCACGTCACCCGGGATCTTGAGGCCGGCGCCCCTGCGCGCCATCATCCGGGGACACGCCCCGACGACTACTGGGAGGAGCGCGATGGAGGGGAAGGACGCGCGCAGGGCCGAGCCGGTGCTACTCGTGGTGCAGTTCCTGGTGTGCGTCGGCTGCTGGACGGCTGTCGTCCTCGCGCTCGAGGGCCAGGTGAGTCGCTCCGGGTTCGTCGCCTCGATCGTGACCGGGGTCGTGCTCGTCGCGATCACGGTCCTGCTGGTCAAGGTGGGCTGGATCGTGGCTCCCGCCAAGCCGGCCGAGATCGCGGCCGAGGACGAGCCCTGAGCTACGCATCGGGTGTCACCGGGGGCGGTAGGCGGGCCGGGTCGGGCACGCGCCGCACGTTCGGGGGGTGTGACGCTCAGGCGGATGCGCCGGCACTCGTCCCTGAGCTCCCGGCGCTCACCACGTGAACACGTCGGTGTCACCTTCCGCCGCGATCCGGTGCCCGGAGTGGGATTCGAACTCCGGACCGGGCCCTGATGACCTCTCCGGAGCAGTCCGGAACTCGCTGGTCCTAGCCAGTCGGAATGACTCCGTGACCACCCGCCCGGATGCGACGGAGCCACGCCGAAGCCGGGACGCGCCTCTGTGCGCCAGAGCGGGCAAGATGAGCGGATGGACAGCCGGCAACCGAAGGATGTCATCGACGAGCTGTTTCGTCGAGTGGTGGCGCGTGACGACGCCGTCATCGACGAACTCGTCGCCGAAGATTTGGTGAACCACGCCGCAGGGGGTGAAGACGATCTGCGCGGTCCGCAAGGCCGAGAGGGTTGGAAACAGATCCTCGCGACGCTCATCAACGATCTCGGTGACGAGATCACCGTCGATCACCACCACCTCATCGCTGAAGGCGACCTCGTCGTCGACCACATGACGATCCGAGGCCGCCACAGAGCCTCGACCATGGGATTGCTCGCGGGTACGCAAGCCACAGGTGCTCCGGTCGCGTGGACCTACATGCACATCTGGCGGGTTGTCGACGGCATGGTCGTCGAGCACTGGGCCTGCCGGGACGATGTCGGCCTCCTCCGACAGGTCGGGGCATGGCCACCCTCTGGCACGCCATAACTGACGATCGGTCGCGCTGGCGTTCTGGCGCGGCGATGGTGCTGGCACCATCCGAACACCGGGGGTTGGATCGCCGAGCATGCGGTGGACGACTGGCTCTGGGAGTTCGGCGGGTTCGCCGTTCCCGACCCGGAGGCGGTCGGAGCCGATCCGTCGCTTCGGTTTGGGTCCGCGATCTTGAGCCGGTGGCCGCTTGATGCGGTCGAACTCATGAACTTGCCCGTCAGTCCTGACGAGCGTGTCCCGATCCACCTGACATCGAGGCCCCCCGCATTGCCGCCCGGAATGCCGTTCGAGCTACTTCACGTTCGTACGGCTGGGATCGACGTGTACAGCACACACCTTCAGCCACTACCAGCGCAGGCGTACCACCGCGTTCAGCAGGTGCTGTTCATCGACGACGCCATCAGCCGCTCATGCGATCCGTCTTCATCGATGCCGCCCCTCCTTTGTGGTGACTTCAACGCGGAGCCCACGTCGGACGAGATTCGGTTCCTCACTTCAAACGCGGTCATCGACGGGCGGAGCACGTACTTTCAGGACGCGTGGGCGGTGATCCACGACCGCGGCGGCGTGACCATGGACCCCGGGAACGATCTCTACGCGGGGTCCAATGAGCCGCCGAAGCGCATCGACTACGTGTTCGTCGGCGAGTCGTACCTCCGCCCCGACGGCGCAGGCCGGGTGATGGGTGCGTCGCGGGCATTCGATGAGCCGCGAACGGGAACGTTCGCGAGCGACCACTACGGCCTCAGCGTCGATATTGCCTGGCCGACGCGTCCGCCGTTACCAAACCATCGGCGCGCGTAAGCGCCGATCTGTCGTCCTACAGATGATCGCGGTGGCCGGAGCCTTGTCGACACTTGGCGGTTGGGTGCCACTGGGCGCGGCCGCAGCCGACTCGGACGGCGGTGGGCGCACACCTCAAGGTCTCGGGTCGGTCGCTGGTGCCCGGACCTTCCGCCGGGCTTCGAGAAGGAATTCACCGGCCGATTCGTCTACGTCGGCGGTGAACGCCTGCACGTCGTCACCGGAGGTGACGGACCACCGCTCCTATTGGGTGCACGGCTGGCCCCAGACTTGGTACGCCTGGCGGCTCGTGATGCCGGCGCTGGCGCGCCACTTCTCCGTCGTCGCGGTTGATCAGCGCGGCGTCGGACTGTCGGGCAAACCCAAAGACGGATACGACTCCGCCCACCCTCGCTAGCGACCTCGTTGGCGTGATGCAAGCCCTCAGACCACCGTGATCGTGTCGACCGTCTGGCGGTGTCCGAGGGATTCCACCTGGCATCACAGGAGGAGTGACCTTGCTCCCGCTGCTCCAACCAAGCGCCGACCTGAACGCGAGGCTGTGGCACCTTCTCTTCAACCAGCTTCGCCTGAGGTCAACGAAGCGCTCGTCAAGGGACGCGAAGCCGACTTCTTTGGCGCCGAGTCGCGGCCGAGCACTCGCACGGAGCGCGCAACCCCATGAGTGTGAACTCGCACGAAACTGAGCGCAGCGTCCCGTTGCTTCGCACTCTTCGCAGCGTCAGGCTCTAACCGTGCCCGATCTTCATCCCAACGTATCGACATACCTGAATGCCCTCGAAGCGTTCAACCGCGACGACCTCGACGCGGTACGTGCCTACGTCACGGACGATGTCGTGTACCGGATACCTGGCCGCAACCGGGTGGCTGGGCAGTACCGCGGCATCGACGGCTTCGCAGAGATCCTGCGCCGGTTGCGCGACGAGACCAACGGGACCATCGCGCTGACCCCGACGTCGGTGCTCGCCGACGACGACAATCTGATCGCCCGCGCTCGGGTGACAGCGGAACGGGCCGGCAAGAGCCTCGACACGGAGAACTGCTACGCCTTCCGTTTCGTCGACGGCAAGGTCACCGACGGCCAGGTGTTCCTCTCCGACCCGGCGCAGGTGGACGATTTCTTCGCCTAAACGGTGCGATCGGCGTCGTAGTGCTATGCGCCCCGAGGGGCGCACGTTGCATTGACGGTCACCGGCGTTGCAGTGTCGGAGGGAACTGCGGCTTCACCCGCGGTCCCCGCTTCGCGGTGCCTATCGCTGACCGCCAGAAGCAGTAGGAGCGGCGTCCACCCCAAGGGCTTCGTCTGTCCTGTCAGCGTGGCGGGATGTTCTGATTGAGGTGGAAGACGTTGTCGGGGTCGTAGACCTGCTTGATCTCCACCAAGCGTTCGTAGTTCGGGCCGTAGGCGTCGTGCACGTATCCGCCGTCGTCGGCGGACATGTAGTTCATGTATCGGCGATCGGCCATGTGCGGGCGCAACGCCTCGAACGTGTCACGTGCCCAGGCGATGTTGTCGGGAGTGTCGGCGGGCTCGTTCCACTGAGCAAGGATCAGGAGGCTGTAGCCCGGCTCACGGTGTGGATAGGCGGTCGCCGTCGGGGCGACCCGTGCGGCAGCGCCGCCCATCGGCTCGATGATGCAGAGCGTCATCGCGGAGGGGACTTGCTCGAAGCATTCCAGCAAGGTCGCGATTGCAGCGTCTGACAGCTCGGTGAAGAAGGCTGATTTCCAGTAGTTGAGCGCGCCGCTGGGAAGGCGCTCGTCGTTCAAGCGGTTCTGCTCGACGTACGGCAAGGGACCCAGTTCGTCCAAGAGCGGCGTCCCAAGCTGGCGGAGGGGCCGGACGTCGGTCTCGGCCTGGGCGAGCTGCCCGCAGTGGCACAGCGGAACCACAATCATCCTGGTCGAACCGTCTGGGCCGGTGCCGAGGCCACAGTGGACCGTGAACTCATCGGGGGCCTCCTTGGTCACCCGGCGGTACGTGTCGAGCACCTCGTCGGCTGCTTCAATCGGGTAGCCAATGAGCCCACCGAACACGGTGGAGATGGGGTGGAGACGAAACGTGAACGACGTCGCGACGCCGAAGTTCCCGCCGCCGCCTCGCAGCGCCCAGAAGAGGTCGGCGTTGTCCTCTTCGCTTGCCCGCACCACGCCCCCGTCGACCGTCACGACCTCCACCGACGCCAAGTTGTCGATGGCGAGGCCGTATCGACCCTGGAGCCAGCCATAGCCACCACCCAGGGTGAGCCCAGCAACGCCAGTGGTCGAGACGACGCCTCCTGTGGTCGCGAGACCGTGCGTCGCGGTGGCCAGGTTGAATTCGTCCCAGGTGAGGCCCGGTTCCGCCTGAGCGATGCCAGCGGCGCCGTCGACGGCAACGCCCTTCATCGCCGACAGGTCGATCATGAGCCCGCCGTCGGTGACCGCGGTGCCGGCGACGTTGTGTCCTCCGCCGCGGACTGAGATCTCGAGACCCTCGGTTCGTCCCAAGTCGACGGCAGCGGCGACGTCGGTCGTGGTCCGGCAACGTGCGATGAGCGATGGCCGTTTGTCGATGAGCCCGTTGTGGATTTGCCGGATCTCGTCGTACAAGGCGTCGCCCGGTCGCAGCACTTCGAGGGCCTGCGTGTCAGTCATGGTGTGATCGTCACCGTCGGCCGTGTCACTTCCGTGTCACCTGCCTATCGTGTTCACATGTTGCGGTACCGCGTCCTCGGTCCGCTCGAAGTCGCCGACGCTGACCAGCTGATCCGCATTCCGAGTGCCCAGCAGCGGCTGCTCCTCGCGATGCTGCTCGCCGACGCCGGGCGCACCGTCTCCGCAGATCGCCTCATCGATGAGCTCTGGGCCGACTGCCTCCCGTCCGATCCTGCGGCGGCTCTCCG
Organism: uncultured Actinomycetes bacterium; assembly: GCA_963819475.1. Taxonomy (GTDB): domain Bacteria; phylum Actinomycetota; class Acidimicrobiia; order IMCC26256; family DASPTH01; genus DASUAS01. Next base: position 645,059 of record CAWFWE010000002.1, on the reverse strand, counting down.
GACGCAGGTCTCGCGGCTGCGCCGGCGCTTGGGCGGCGGTGCGAACGAACTCCTCACCAAAGAGCACGGATACCGGCTGGACGTCGAGGCCGACCAGGTCGACGCCCGCCTCTTCGAACGTCTTCTCGCCAACGGCCGTCGTGATGAGGCGCTGGCCCTCTGGCGTGGGCCACCGTTCGTGGAGTTCGCCGAGCGCGAGTTCGCCCGCGCTCAGGCCGTACGGCTCGAAGAGCTCTGCCTCGTTGCTCGCGAACGCCACGCCGAGACGGAGTTGGCACGCGGCGAACACGACGAGGTCGTCGCCGACCTTCGAGCACTGATCATCGAGCGTCCCGAGCGTGAGCACGCCCGCCAACTCCTAATGGAGGCGCTGTACCAGGCGGGACGACACGCTGACGCGCTCGCGGTGTATGAGCGCTGGCGGCTCGAGCTCGTCGAGCGGGGCCTGGAACCGACGCCTGAGCTCCGTCACCTCGAACAGCGCATCTTGGAGCACCGCGTTGTTCCCTCTGAGAGCGCATTGCCGGCTCCGACCAACAGTTTCCTGGGGCGCGATCGCGATATAGCGGCTGTGGCGAGCGCGCTCGGCACGTCGAGAGTCGTGACGCTGTGCGGTCCTGGCGGAGTCGGCAAGACCCGGCTCGCGCTCGAAGCGGCCGCCCACGTCGGGGACCGCTACCGGGACGGCGTCCGATTCTGCGATCTGAGTGTGCTCCGACGGCCCACCGACGTGGATCGTGCCGTCGCCGCTGCTGTCGGTGTACGCGAACGGGCGTTCCGCCGGGTAACCGACCAGATCATCGCCGAGCTGGCCAGCCGTCATCTCCTCCTCGTCCTCGACAACTGCGAGCACCTCGCGGGGTCCGTAGGTCGGCTTGTCGAGCGAATCGTGCAGCACACAACCGGCGTCGATGTCCTGGCCACGAGCCGGGAACGCATGGGCGTCGGCGGTGAGCACCTCTGGTCGGTGGAGCCGCTCGACGCCGCGTCCGCCGCCGGAGTGTTCGTCGATCGTGCCCGAGCGGTGCAGCCCGGGTTCGCTGCCGACGATGACAGCGTGGCAGAGATCTGCGCGCGGCTCGATTGTCTGCCTCTCGCCATCGAGTTAGCGGCGACGTCGACTCGCGCAATGACGACTAGGGCATTGGCGGGTGCGCTCGGGGACCGGTTCGAGGTGCTCACGCTCGGATCTCGAGTGACCGAACGGCACAGCTCGCTGGCCGCGGTCATCGGCTGGTCGTACGATTTGTTAACGCCCGAGGAGCGCGCGGTCTTCGACCGGTTTGGTGTATTTGCCGGTCCGGTGGGTGCGGAAGCCGCGGGAGCCGTCTGTGGCGCGCATCCGGCCGTGCTGGTCCGGCTGGTGGACCGTTCCCTCCTCGTCGCGCGCCGCGGTGACGCCACGCGGTACTCGATGCTCGAGACCCTCCGCGGCTACGCCCGATCGCGACTCGAGCAGAATGGCGCACTCGAGGCGACTCGCGACGACCACGCCGCCTGGGCAGTTGAGTTCGCGGAGCAGGCGTCCGCGGGCCTAGCGGGCCCGGCGGAGGATCGGTGGTCGGAGCGGATTGCCACCCACCTCAGCGAGCTGCGCGCGGCCCACGTCTGGCTCGTCGGGAGAGACACCGAAGCTGCGCTGCGCCTGTCGGCGGCCCTTCACCCGTGGGCGTTCTGGCGGGGACGCTCGGAGGTATTCCGCTGGGCCGAGGTCGCCGCGGCGACGGCTGGTTCCACGGGCCCGCCGTTGCTCCAAGAAGTGATCTCCTCCGCCGCGGCCGGTGCGTGGCAACGCGGCGACCTTGTTGCCGCCGAAGCGGGCGCACGCGCAGCGGCTCGTCATCCCCGCGCCACCGAGGTCCTCGCCGAGGTGGCCTTCCTGCGCGGCGACCTCGCCGACGCGCGCCGCCTCTACCTCGAGGCCGCGGCGCAGTCGGAGGCAGCCGGCGACGCGCTGCAAGCTGTGTGGGATCGTGGGAGCGCGGCCCTCGCCCTGCATTACGACGGCACGACAACCGGTACGGAACCGGCTGCTGTGCTTGCTCTGGCCGAGACATGCGGAAGCTCATCGGCGCGAGCCTTCGCTCACTTCGTGATCGGCGAAGTCGAATCGAGTGAGCAAGATCTGCGACGCGCGATCGAACTGTCCGATTGCGCCGGGAGCAATTTCGTGCGGGGTATCGCCGAGGTCGGCCTGGCAAGTGTGATGGCGCGGCATCAAGACCCCTCGACCGCCCTCGATCACTACGACCGAGCGATTCGCGACTGGGAACGGATCGGGGCATGGACGCCCCAGTGGGTCACCCTCCGAACTCTGGCCCACCTGCTCGCGGAACTCGACATGACTCGCGACGCCGCCACCTTGTATGGCGTCGCCATCACCGACCGTACGGGTTCACCAGCCTACGGCTCCGATGCCGTGATGCTGCGAGAACTCGCCGCGTCTCTACAGTCACGCCTGGGAAGCCTCGAGTTCAATGCGCGGGTCGTGGAAGGTGCCGCCTTGGCTGACGAAGACGCGGTCGCAGTCGCGCTCGATGCCGTCCAGCGCGCTCGTGGAACGGCAGAGGCTCTCGGCTCGGCTACCGAACAGCAGTCCGCGTCCGAGCAGGAACTCGAACCCAAAGGTCCATTGTCTTGACCCGCCGGGCCAGCCAGCTTCCCAGATCGGCCAGCCTCGCGCTCACGAACTCCCGAGTGACGCCGACCGGGTCGAGGATGATCCAGTAAGTAGCCCGAGGTGATCGGCCCGAGCACGCCGCCAAAGCCGGCGAAGGCCGCCCAGGGCGCGATCCCGCGGCCGCGCTCGCGTGCCGGGAAGACGTTGGTAAGGATCGACATGGTGCCAGGCATGATGAACGCGGCACCCGCGCCCATCGCCGCGCGGCACGCAATGACCTCCAAGGTTGCGGTGCACTTCATCGCGACGAGCGACGCGCTGCCGAAGACGACCAGACCGAGTTGAAGCGCGCTCGTGCAGCCGTACCGATCGGCGAGCGCGCCGGCCGGCAGCAGCAGGCCAGCGAACACGAGGGCGTACGCGTCGGCGATCCACTGCAGACCGCTGTTCGACGCGCCCAGCGGCCAGTCCAGCAGCGCCTCGTGCGCAGGACCGATGTCAGAATCGCCGTCGTGGCGCCGGGGCCCGGTCTTCGTGCTCGCGGTGCCCGAAGTGGGATTCGAACTCCGGCTCGCGTGCTGATGGCCTATCCGGGGTAGTCCGGTAGACCTTGGCTGAGTCCGGGGTTCGAGGGGCGTCGAGGGCTCGCACGGTTGGGTGATCCGGGGTGATCCGCAAGAGTCCGTGACCAATCGTGTGACCAGTCGATCGAGTGAGCTCGGGCTCCCGCAGGCGCAGATCGCCGGTTCGGTGCGGCTTGGACTGCTCGGCGTCGCTGTCGTTCTGCGCGCGTGACGGGATAGGTGAAGTGGTCCGTTTTGTCTGATTGACTTTGGTCCTCGGGCTGCTGACCATCGGGAGTCGTGGTGAGCGAGTTGCCGTCGGGGACGGTCACGTTCTTGTTCACCGATATTGAGGGCTCGACGCGGCGGTGGGACGACCACCCCGACGCGATGCGTGTCGCGCTGGCGCGCCACGACGAGTGCGCTTCCCCCCGTTTCGTGGAGGGTTCCGGATTGATGGTGGAAGCCTCTCATTCGTCGGCACTGTGATGCCATCGGATCGTTCCGAGGGCGTCTGCGGCGATCTGAGAGGCTGGTTTCACGCCGCCTTGTCCTGATCGGCGGATCGGTCAGCGAGAATCTGTTCGAACGCGACGGGTGGCTTCATCTCGCAGGTGCTGTGTCGGCGACGGTGGTTGTAGCGGTCGATGAACGCGGCGACCTCGCGGCGCGCCTGTTCTTTGGTGTCGAAGCGGCGGCGGGACAACAGCTCGTGCTCGAGAGTCGAGTTGAAGCTCTCGGCCGCCGCGTTGTCCAACGCGGAGCCGACTCGTCCCATCGACTGGGTGATCTGCAGTGCCGTGCACGCGTTCGCGAACAGATCACCGGTGTACTCGCCGCCCTTGTCGGAGTGGAAGATCACGCCGGCGACATCGCCGCCGCGCACCGCGGCGGCCATGCACAGCGCCGCCTTCGCGAGTGACGCGTCGTGATGCTCGCCCAGCGCGAAGCCCGCCAGGCGCCGCGACGCGAGGTCCTCCACGGTCGCCAGGTAGAGCTTGCCCTCGACGCATGGGATCTCGGTCAAATCGCCACACCACTTCTGGTTGATCGCCGCCGCGCGGAAGTCGCGCCTGACCAGGTCGGGGATCGGCGCCGCGGCCTTGTCCGGGCGAGTCAAGGACCGCCGTTTGCGTTTCGGAGACCGGCCCACCAGACCCTGACGGGCCATTGACGCCGCCACCGTCTTCTTCGACACCCGCCAACCCGCCTCGACGAGGTCCTCCCACACCCTGGGCGACCCGTAGGTACCCGGGTTGCCTCCCGAGTCCTCGAACGAAGCGCGCACCGCGGCGTCGAGCTCACCGCGGCGAACCTCACTGGGTGTCGGTGGGCGGTCGTGCCACTTGTAGAACGTCGAGGTGGGCACGCCCAACGCTCGACACGACAACGCGTGGGGAACACCGTGCTCGGTCCTCTGGACGGCGATGAACGATGCCACGGTCATCGCGTCGCCTCCTTGACCCACAGGACCACGGATCGCTTGAGCACATCGCGCTCCATCCTCAGCTCGGCGTTCTCCCGCTCGAGCTGCACCAGACGAGCACGTTCATCAGAGGTGAGGCCCTCGGACTCACCCCGCTCGATCTTGTCCTTCTTCACCCAGTTGCCCAACGTCCCCGCATGGATCCCAAGATCCTCAGCGACCTGAGCGATCGACTTGTTGGTCTCCCGGACGATCCGCACCGCCCCCTCACGAAACTCCGGGTCGTACCTCCGACGTACCTCTGCCATGGCATCACCTCATAGTTGAGGCCTCCACGGTTTGGGGGGATGCCCGGAGATCCTGCGGGCCGCGGTCGCCGGCCATCAGGGACACGTGGTCAAGTCGACGGGTGACGGGTTCCACGCGGTGTTCGCGACTGCGCATGACGCGTTGGACGCGGCGGTGGCGATGCAGCTCGGGTTGGGCGCGGAGTCGTTTGGGGAGACGGGTCCGTTGCGGGTGCGGATGGGTGTGCACACCTGCGAGGCTCAGTACCGCGACGGGGACTAATGCCGTCGATTACTTCTGCCCTCAGTTCAAGGATGCGCGGGAGGCTTACTCAAAGAGCTGAGCGCGAACGATTGGCCGAGCCGTCGATGTAGAGATGCGCTCCCGCTTGCCTGCGTCCGCTTAGGGCGTCGAGACTCCACGGCCGCCGACTGACTTCACGACGAGATCGCAGCGTGCGAGGACCTCGTTCAGCTGCTCAGTCAGCTCAGGCTGCTCGACCACGATCCGCTGCTGGTTGTGCACTTCCGCTACCGGGGGGCGCGTAAGAACTACCTCGCGAGACCTCCTTGCGTCGCAGCTCGGCCTCAAGCGACGCGAAGCTCATCGTTGTTGAGTTCCACGCCAGCAATGACGCCGACCGGTGCAACGTCGAGCGCGTCGACCACTCCGGCGGCCTCGAAGCCCAGCACGGCCCCGGAGGGAACGCGAGAACCAATTGACGACAGTCGACGTAGGACATCACGACGCGCACGTGGCGTTGGGGGTGCTCGGACGAATCGCACAAGGAAGAGGACGGTCGTGACGCACTCCGGCTGGATCAACCCCCAGGACCTGCTCCGCGAGCGTGACGCGCTCCGTACCGAGGTGGCCCGCCTCCGGACCGAGAACGAGCGGCTGCGCGGTGCGCTCGTGGACGAGGTCGTCGCCGAGGTGCAGGACGTCTCGAAGCACGCGTTCGCGGAATCGTGTGCTTCGAGCAATGGATGCTGACGATCTGATCGCGCTTTCCCACCACTCCTCGCGGACGATTTACGTGGCGTGCCGCCGCGTACCGCGGTTCGCCCGGTTAGGTTCCTTCGCCGCGCTCAACAGCTTCGGTAGTTCGTGGAAGATGAAGCTCGCCTCGGACGCTCGGGCCGAGCCCCGCGCGTGTGCCGATGTTGGTCATGGTTCCACCTTCCTCTCTGTCTCGGGCTGGTGCTCGATCGTGATGGCGTAACCCGGATACTCCTCGGCCACGATGGCGACGGCATCCTCCTGCGTGCGGTACCGGGCGATCACCTCGCCCTCGAACACCGCCACCCATGGCCGGGCGCGGTGGAAGCTGGCTAGCCACTGGTCACCCTCATGGCCACCCTTACGGTCCTCGTTCGGTTCGGCGAGCAGTCCTGCGAGCTTCGTGTCAGACGTGTGGTTGGCCAGAAGCCAAGCGAACTCGACCAACTCGAAGATGAGTTCCACTCGACTCTCGGGACCGACCCCGAACCAGGACTCGATCACGTCGATCGGTGCCTGCGCCAGTGAATCCGCAGCGGAATACAACGTGGCCGGAGTGGTGCCGCGCTCCTGTTTGTTGCGGATCTCGAGCTTGAAGAAATCGGCCAGCGGTCGGTCACGCAACGACCACGGCTCAGTAGTCATCGTCCCACCTTTCTCCCGCATAGGCCGGGTCGAAGTCGTCCGGAGGTAACGGGCTGTCGGGATAACGCTCGTTTGATGCGGTCGTCTCCATCAGCGCGGTGAGCGCACGTTCGGCTCGAGCGGCGGCACGTTCGGCGCGTTCGAGGGCGGCCGCGGTGCGAGTGACGAGCGCACGCGAACGCTCGACGAGCGCCCGACTGGCCTCGACGTTCTGGAACGCCTGCCACTGAGGTCGTCGGGCAGAAACAGGAGTCGAGGCGGAGGAGTGCGACGAAGCGAACGACTCGTCACCGAGACCATCGGTTCCCTAACCCGCCCAGGTGTCTCGATCGCGAGAACGAACCTGGATCTCGACGGCCGTGGTCGCGGGTCGTCTCGTGGCTTCGCGCAGGAGAGCCCGCGCCTGCTCGACGGCCTCGCTCGACGGTGCACCTGGGCAGGCAGGGAGGTACGTCGCCGCTGCTTCCTCGACCGCGCAGACGATCGGGTTCCAGTCGGCCCCACCAATCCGCGTGACCGTCACGAAGTCGTTGACACCAAACACTGAGGCCACACCGTCGACGGCGAGCAGCGCACGGGTGAACGGGTCCTCGATGTCGTCGCCACGTTTCGCGAGAAGACGTTCGGGCAGCGAGATGTCGAGCGTGAACTTCATCGCGTCCGGGTTCGGAGTGGGCGTCGCCCGCACGCAGGCCATGCGATCAAGCTATCGCTGCGACGGCCGGGCAGCGGTGGTGAGGCGCGTCGCCGACCCCGGTCATGTAGCGGTCTTGCGTCGAGCGCGACCCGCCAAGCGCTGACATGCGGTGACTTCGGTCGGCGACATGTGTGGGTCGAGGGCCTTCATCTCGGCGGCGACCGCGAGGTGTGCATCGAACGCGGGACCGCGATATCGATGGGCGAACCTCCTGGCGAGGAACCCTCGTGCCGGTTTCGTCAGCACCTGCACCACCCGCGGCGCGGGCATCTGCGGGCACGTCAACAAGACATAGGTAAAGGCTGAGTCGGTCAGCGCGTCACCCCGCGCCGCGTTGGTCCAGTCGATGACGACGGGGCCACGTGGTGACAGCATCACGTTCATGGGGTGTAGATCAAGGTGGACCAGGCGGTCACCGCCATCGGGAAGCTGCGCCAACCAGCCCGGCGCGGGGATCTCATGCAGCGCATCGTGTAGATCGGCGAGCATCGATGCGTAGCGCGCCATCGTCCACGGTTGGCGCACCATGACATCCATCATCATCGGGCCATCGATACGTTCCATGACGAGTTCGGTACCGCCAGCACGTACGTCCTCGACCGCAGGCACCCGATAGCCGTGCTCGGCCACGAAGGACATGACCAGAGCCTCTTCCTCAAGGCTGCGCCCATCACGCGTCCTACGCAATACCAGGCCCGGTCCGAACTCGAAGATGTCACCATCGCGACCACTCGCCAACAGCGGGCCGACCTGACGCGTCACGAGCCCAGATGCTACGACCGAACTCGCGCTTGCCCGGCGTGGGTCGATGACCCCCGAGCGCCGAGAGCGAAACGCGACACGCGTTATCCGTCGAGGAGGCTGCGCGCCGCGTTGGCGTTGGCGGGGTGACGGAGCTTCGACATCGCTTTGTCCTCGATCTGACGGATGCGTTCACGACTCAGGTCGAAGCGTTCCCCGATCGCTGCGAGGGTGTGAGGCGCGCCGCGGTCGAGGCCGTAACGCAAGGCAATGATTTCCTGTTCCCGTCCGTCGAGCCCGCTGAGCGACTTGGTGACTTCGAGTGCCAGCAATCCGTCCATCGCCGAGTCACAAGGTGACGGTTGTGAATGGTCTTCGATGAGATCGCCGAACTCGGTCAACGAGTCACCAATCGGCTCTGACAATGACAACGGTTCCGACGTGTACAGCAGCACCTCGTCAACCTTCGCTTCGGGAACGTCGAGTGCCGTGGCCAGTTCGCCCCGAGTCGGCACCCGACCGAACTTCGCTTCAAGACTGTCGCGCACGTGTACGAGCGCGAGAAGCCGGTCGTCGGCATGGCCGGGTAAGCGAATCGCACGAGCACTATTCGCCAGGCCACGTGAGATCGCCTTGCGGACCCACCACGTCGCATACGTCGAGAACTTGAATCCCTTGCGCCAATCGAACCTCTCGACCGCGTCGATCAACCCGAGGTTCCCGTCCTGGATGAGATCCAGCAACGGCACACCCGAGCCCCGGTACCGCTTGGCAATCGAGACCACCAGCCGCAAGTTCGCCACCACGAACTCGTCGTGCGCTTCACCGCCTCACGGTTCGACGCAACACCCGCCGCGTGGTGGCACTGATCGTCGCTCCAGTCTCACCAAGCGCGACGCTCGCCAAGCGTGCCGCTTCGATCTCCTGGCCCAGGCGAACCTCGTCGTCTTTCGACAACAACGCGTACTGCCCAACGTCTTTGAGATACAAGCCGACCAGATCCGCGTCGTCACGTTCGACTCGCCGAACCGGTCTCGCCATGAGCGTCTCGCGCCTCTCGGTCAACGAGTGCGACCAAGACGCAGACCCCTGGTCGGGCTCTCGTGACCGATCCAACACCGCACCGAATGCAAAACGGCACTCCGGGTCGCATCACGCTATCGCACACCCAACCTAGCTGACGCAGCGACGCGTGCTCCGTCGCCGTGGGGCTTCCATCACGAACACGTCGCTGCATGACGCAAACGTGCGTGGGTGAGTCCTGAAACCAAGCGACCACGAGAGACGTGCGCTCGACTCGTCCCATTGACGACGGGTGTAAGTTGTAGGTGGAGTCCCAAGAGGGTGACCGAAGGCAGCTTCGCAAGGAGCGACCGGAGGAAACTTCCTTGGGGCTTCATTTTGTTCGGGGACAACGCCGAGAGTCACCACGGACTTCGGCTTACTACCGTGCGTGAAGAGACGGTGTTCATGGCGACGAACCCCGCGGTTGATGCCAACCTCGCATCCGCTGACGATCTCCTTGTCCGACTCCTCGAACACGTCAAAGCCAACAAGCCGCGCACGATCGCAAGGTCAGTGCCGACGTGGTGATGGGCGGTTGCGAGCTAGAGCTAGGCGGACCGCACGAGCAGGTCTGTCATCCGATCCCGTGGTTACGGGTCAGGGTTCCGAGCAACTCATGGGCCCGAAGTGCCCGGTGTTCATCCTCTCGCTTGCACTGACGGACGAAGTCGGTCACGTCCTTGTGTTCGGCGGAGTGCGCGTCGTCGAGGAACTTGTCGTAGACCTCTGCTCCCTTGAGAGCGTGATATTGGATGCTGATCAGGTCATAGACGATGTCGTCGGCAACTGTGTGTTCACTTGCCATGAGAACCTCCTATCCAGCGATGCTCACAGCTTGTATCCGATGCTACGGAGCAGGTCGTGTCGCGCCTGCATGTCGCTCTCGCCCTCGATACCGAGAGGTGGTTGTCCATCGGATGACCCCGATGATGCCGCGGCCATGATCGGTCTCCGCGACGAGGACCTCCACGGGGTTGGCGGTCGCGCAGAACACGCGGCACACCTCCGGCACCTGCTTGATCGCGTTGAGAACATTGACCGGATAACCCTCGAGCAGAAAAATGATGAAGCAATGACCGGCGCCTATGTCCAGGGCATTCCGCGCCGCGAGGTCGACCAGCTCTTCGTCGTTCCCGGCGCGCCGCACGAGCCGTGGTCCCGAGGACTCACAAAAGGCCAACCCGAAGCGCAACTGTGGGGAGCTACCGATCAGCGCCTCGTAGAGGTCCTCGACCGTCTTGATGAAATGCGACTGACCCAGGATCAGGTTGAGGTCATCGGGCTTGATAATCGGAACCGTGTGGATCTCCATGCTGCCTCCTCATCGCGTCACTCCGACCTGCGGCCGGTCCAGCATGTGGCGGTCGATGAGCGGTCCGGATGCTCCGGGACCGTCTCAGAGCTTGACGATCACGCCCACCACCGGGTGCACGAAGCGGGTCGTCCGATGATCACGGGATGGTGAGTGTGCAGGACGAACGTGTGCTGATCGGGGGTGTGGTCTCCCTCTCGGGACGCTACGCGTTCCAAGGGCGACTCGCGGCTGCCGGTCTGCAGCAGGCCGTGGCCGACGTTCGTGGCCGCGGAGGGGTACGCCTCGCAGATCGCGACGTTCTTCCTGAGTTGGCGGTCCTCGACGATCGGGGCACACGCGCTGGTGTGCGCCAGGCGCTCGACGCGCTCGACCGGAGCCGACCTGGTCGTTGGACCCTACGGCAGCGATCTCGTCCGAGCAGCCGGCGCGTGGGCCGCGGAGCGGGGACGGGTGCTGTGGAACCATGGCGGAAGCGCCGATGACGTCGAACGCTTGCCTGGTGTGGTGTCGGTGGCCTCGCCCACCAGCACATATCTGGCGGCCATGCTCGAGGCCCTCGCGCGGCATCGGCCCTCGGCACGAGTCCTGGTCGCGGTGGGCCGAGGCGGCTTCGGACAGCACGCAGCGGAGGGCGCGCAGCAGGCAGCGGCGCGCCTGGGCATGTCCGTCGTCGGTTGTGTGCCCCACGACGATGTGCCCGAGCTGCCCGACGCTGACGTGCTGTTGTTGGCAGGGAGCTTCGAGCAGGACGTCGCGCTGCTCCGGCGTCTTCGCACCCGGCCTGCGATCATCGGCGCGGTCGCGGCCGGACTCGGGGCCTTCGCGAACGAGCTTGGTCGCCGGGTCGAAGGCGTCCTCGCGCCGAGCCAGTGGGAGGAGGGCGCGCGCTTCGCCGTCGACCTCGGCCCTCGGCCCGCAGGCGTGCTGCGCGCCCTCCGAGCCCGGGTGCTGCCGACGCTCAGCGCCGGAACGGGAAGCAGCCACATCGAGTACCCGAGCGCCCAGGCCTACGCGGCCGTGCTCACGGCGCTGCGCTGCGCGCAAGACGCCGGTTCCGTGGACGATGGGGCACTCGCGGCCGCGGCCCGACGCCTCCGATGCACCACATTCTTCGGACGATTCGGCCTCGCCAACGACGGCCGCCAACTCGACCACGACATGCTCGTCGTCCAGTGGCGCGCCGGGATGAAACGAATCGTCTGGCCTCCGGAACTGGCTGAGACCGAGCTCGACGCGACAAGTGTGTGACGTGTCCCCGGCGCGCGCTTACGTGGACTCGGTCACCTCGCGCAGCTTGCCGGTCGTGACCTCGTAGACGAAGCCGCGGACCCGGTCTTTGTGGGGAACGAACGGACTCGATTTGATCCTGGCGATCGACTGACGAACATCGGCGGCGACGTCCTTGAACGCCTCCAGCGCGAAGGGCAGGCGGATACCGGTGTCGTGCTCGATCGCGGTCTTCAGCTCGTCGTCGCCGAAGGTGAAAATCCTGCAGTCGCTGTGGTGAATGAGGACGATCTCCACGGTTCCCAGGAGCCGCCGCGAGATGGTCAGCGACCGGATGGCATCGTCGCTGAGAACGCCGCCGGCGTTGCGGATGACGTGGACGTCGCCATCGGGTCGTCTGACCGCCCCGTCAGCGAACCTTACGAACCGCCGACGGAGCGGGCTCGGTCGTACTCCCGTCGCTCGCGCTCGGGGGCTGCGTGCTCCGGAACGCGACGTCCGCATACCCCGCGACACCCTGGACGAGGCTGCTCAGCTCGAGCGGCAGCACGAAGATCTCGTAGACGACGGGACGATGCATTGGGGCGGAGGCGGCCGGGCGGCCTGCCCCGAGCAGCATGCACGCTGCCCAGCGCAGGACCGCCACCTTCATTCGTCGCGGTCTTCTGCGATGGCTTCGGCTATCAACCAGCGAGCGCCACGATCGTCCCTTCGAACGACACGAAGCCAGCGTACGCCTGCGGCTCGGTCGGCGGCACCGCTACGGGCTCGGGTTGGTAGGTTCGCAAGCGGATGGTCGCTGATGCCCTGATCGATGCGCTCGTCGGCGTCGTAGGGCCGGCGAACGTCTTGGTCGACGTCGATCTGCGCGCCGGCTACGAGACGGATTGGACGGGTCGTTTTCACGGGTCGGCGCGCTGCGTGGTGCGGCCTGCCAGCACCGACGAGGTCGCCGGCGCGTTGCGAGCATGCTCGAACGCGGCGACGGCCGTCGTCCCCCAGGGTGGCAACACCGGCCTGGTCGGAGGAGGTGTTCCGCGTGGCGGCGAGGTGGTGGTGAGCCTGCGCCGTCTGGACACGATCGATCCGGTCGACGCGGACGATGGCTCGGTCGTGGTCGGGGCGGGCGCGGTCCTGGGCGCCGTGCGCACCGATGCCCATGCTGCCGGCTGGGATGTCGGAGTCGACATGGCGTCGCGCGATACGGCCACGATCGGCGGGATGGTGAGCACCAACGTGGGCGGCGTCCACGTGCTGCGCTACGGATCGATGCGCGATCAGGTGCTTGGGCTCGAGGCTGTCCTGGCCGACGGGACGGTGGTGGGGCGCATCCCTGGATTGCGCAAGGACAATACGGGCTACGACCTCGCCGGACTGCTCACCGGTGCGGAGGGCACGTTGGCCGTCATCACCCGAGTACACCTCGCGCTTGTCGCCTCCCTGCCCGATCGGGTCGTCACCTTGTGCGCCCTCGATACCTTCGCCGACGCGGTGACCTTGAGCGCCACCCTACGAAGGAAGACCGACTCGTTGGTCGCGCTCGAGGTGTTCTTCGCCGACGGCCTCGCACTCGTCTGTGAGCACACAGGCCTGAACCTGCCCTTCGACCGGTCCTACCCGGTCTACCTGCTGGTCGAGTGCGCCGCCCGTGCCGGCCGCGGTGGTCTCCTCGTCGAGGAGCTCGGGAGTGCCCTCGGCGAGTGCCCGCGGGTCCGGGCGACCGCGGTCGCGGTCGACGCGACGGGCCGCGCGCGTCTCTGGGCCTACCGTGACCGTCACACGGAGGCGATCAACGCCGCGGGGATCCCCCACAAGCTCGACGTGACGCTGCCCCTCGACCAGCTCGTCGACTTCCAGCGTGCCGTGTGCTCCCACCTGAGCGCGGTGGCACCCGGTGCGCGTGTGGTGTGGTTCGGACACCTCGGCGATGGCAACCTCCACATCAACATCCTGGGCGTCCCGCCGGACGATTTCACAGTGGACGATGGGGTGCTGGACTTGGTTACGGCGATGGGAGGGAGCATCAGCGCGGAGCACGGCATCGGTATCGCCAAGCGTGCTGCGCTCGAACGCTCAGCCGGCTCGGCCGATCTCGCGGCGATGAGCGCGATCAAACGGGCCCTCGATCCGCGCGCGATCCTCAACCCCGGCGTGCTGATCGCGCCATGACCTCGTCCGAACGAGTGCTCGTCGGCGCCGAGGTTCTCGAGGTCGACGAGATGCAGACTGCGTTGGGAAGCCATCGCGGAAGTGGTCATCGTGTCTCCCCGTCGAAGTGCTCCGCGGAGCCTGACAAGCGGGTGTGACGATTGGATCGCTGTAAATCGCGCGAAGTGCTGGCTCAGCGCGTCACGGAGCGGCTGCTGCCGTGGTGGTCGTTGCCGTCGCGCCGGACCTCGCCTGGGCCAGGGCCTCCGGCGAGCCGACGAGCTTGCCGATCACCGGCTTGCCGCTCTTCGGCATGGGCACGAACTTGCCGTCCTGCAGCCGCACGAAGTACCCGCAGCCCGTGGCCGGCGCCTTCCCTCGGCGCTCGAGGCTCACGTCGACGGGCTTGCACGCCAGGCCGGCCCAGTCGTACGTGCCCAGTGCGTGGCAGGCGTCGATGAAGCCGTCCCGGGTGAGGGGGTTCCCGACCTTCTCCACTGCGCGGTCAGAACTCCGATTCGGCGGCCGCCGTCACTCCGCTCCCGACGCAGTCGAGGAAGCGGGCGATCATCGCGTTGACCTGGTCCGGTACGAGGACCTGGTGGAAGTGGCCGGCGCCGACGGTCCGGCCGAGGAACCAGTCGGGGCGGAGCTCGTGCACCCGGTTGAGGTCGAGCCAGGGGTCGGGCCGACGCGACGAAGAGCGCCGGCACGCGTACCGCGAGCGTCGCGGCCGCCACGTCGACGTCGAGCACGCTGCTCGCACCCGCGATGAAGACCTCGCGGGGCACCGCCGCCAACTCGTCGGTGATGGCCGCGGCACGTTCCGGGTCGTCACCCGGGTCGAACATGCGATGTGTCGCGGTAACAGCGCGGCGCCGGGACCCTCAGGGCATCATGCGCCGCCAGGTGCGAACCTCCGCGCGTCACGGAGCGGCGGCTGCGGTGGTCGTCGTCGTTGCCGTTGCGCGAGCGCCGATCGGTCGATCTGTGCTGCTAAAGCCCAACGAAGATGCGGACGGCCTGGACGATTCGGTGACCTGGCGAGGGGCTGAGCGTCGTGCCCACAAAGTAGAACTGGTCTCCAGGCGCGACACCTTCGTAGGTCCCGACCACCTGCGTCGAGGCGTCTGGCGCTGGGTGCACGATGGTGTCGGGCGAGATGATGACCAGGTATGGCGTCAGGTCGTGGCCTTCCGGGCTGCGAGTTGTGTGCACGGTGAGCTGATCAGGACTGTCAACTCTGTCGACCACGACGTAGTCGCCCGTGTCGACGGATGCTCGCGCGACGGCGGTACGAAAGGAAGGGCCGGACGTACCGCGCTCGCTCGTTGCTGTAGCGGCAGGCATACCGTGCCTGTCTTTCGCTTCCTTCGCGGAGCCCTCACCGCGGCTGCCCACCACTGCCCAGGTCAAGGCCGCTCCAACGACGGCGAGGAGGGCGATCGTGACCACTACACGGGATGGCCCGCCTTCTCGCTGACGCATGAATGCATGATGCCCGCTCGGGAGCGGTTACGCGAGTGGGCGTGCTCGGTAGCGCCGTCGAGCATCACTGCAGGCTGAACGACAGTTCTGCGTCTCGGTTGAGAAGTTCACTCGATGCCGAAGCTGTTGACCTTCTCAGGAGAGATCCGGATGAAGGCGTCTCCGAATCCGGGGCCCAAGTCGCCACCGCGCCAGTTAGCCCGGTCTGCGCGTGTGGTGCGGTAGTCATGCGCCACCCTCCGACCTCGGATTGCCGAGCACGTTGAGGACGACCCCGTTCGGATCGCGGACAAAGAAGCCCCACCCACAGCCGGCTCGCGTTCAGTTCTCGCGCGTTTGAACGCCGCCAGCGCGTGGACACGCAGCCGAGCAGATCGGCGGATATGGCGCAGGCGCTCCGTTACGTGTGAACGCGAGATGCGAGGAAGGCGAACAAGCCGACTTCGATGAGGACGGCGCCCGCGAGCACGGGACCCACCGGAAGCAAGGTGGCCGCGAGTGCGAGCAGCGCGGCGCGGCCGCACACAACGCCGCACACCATGCGATCGAAGCTGTCCGATGCTCGAGGAGACGGCACGTGTACTTCGGCTTCGGGTTTGGAGTTTGCAGCGAGAAGCCCTGACACGTCATCTGGCGCATAGTCACGCACGAGGTCGCGCCGGCGTCGATAGACCCTGATCCCAGCGGCCTCGCACGCAGCCGCCAACCTCCGGTTCCGAGTGACAACGGCGCTGATCCGTGCCCGCTCCGCTCGGAATCCGCGGTCGCCCATGAGCACGAGGCCTGACGCTTCAACGGCACCGAACACACGGGCGTGCAGCATCGCGGTGTCGTCGGGCGAGTACCAGGCATAGATGCCGCAGTCGCAGCTTCTCGATGGCGAGCGATGCGACGCCCGAGACGCAGGCGCGGGTACGGGGGCAGGCTGCTCGGTGTCCCATGGGGTGCAGCGCGCCTCGAGTTTCGGAGGCCACACGACGTGGTGCGTCACGGATGCCAGCGGCAACGCGCTTTCAGGCAGGGGCGCGTGACGGCTCAGCAGTCGCCACGTGCGGTACCCGCGCAGCGAGCCGGGACCAACGCACGACTGCTGTCACCGCCACCACAGGCGTCCGAAAACATGTCTGACTCACGGCCGGGCGGGCACCGGGTCCTTGGGCGGGTCCGGTCTCACAGGCGGGTCCTCGACAGGTGCCGGCCGATCAGGGAGCGGGTCGAAGACGATCTCTCGCCGAATCGGCCCAATCTGCCCGGCCCGAATCCCATACGCGTGTTGCATACGCGTCACCCCCGCATGCGAACTCATCACGATGATGCTGCCCGACGTCGGCGCTGACAAGACCCTCGCGACCACCTTTCTTCCGTGCGCCGGTGCGGCAGCTCTGGCGCGGTCGCCACTTGCCGATCGGTCGCTCCCGGGAGACGACAGATCGCCGGATCGGTGCGGCTTGGACCGTCCCGCGGCTGTGTCGTTATGTGCGCGTCGCGGACAGGGCGACGCTCGTCCGGTTTGTCTGGTTGACTTACCGCTCGGGGCGGATGAACGGAAGGGGTCAGGGTGGCGGAGTTGCCGTCGGGGACGGTCACTTTCCTGTTCACCGATCTCGAAGGTTCGACGCGTCTGTGGGAGGAGCAGCCCGGCGCGATGGAGTGGGTGCTCGCCCGCCACGATCAGATTGTCCGCGAGTCGATCGAGGCACACCAGGGCCATGTCGTGAAGCAGACGGGCGACGGGTTCCACGCCGTGTTTGCGGTGGCGTCGGACGCGATCGTCGCTGCCGTTGAGGCGCAAGCCGTTCTCGAGCGTGAGCCGTGGCCCGTGGATGTGCGGTTGGCTGTGCGCATGGGCATCCACAGTGGCAAGACCCAAGAGCGAGGGGGCGACTACTACGGATCGGCGACGAACCGAGCTGCCCGGCTCATGGGAGTTGGTCACGGTGGTCAGATCGTGGTGTCCGATGTCACCGCGAGCTTGGTCGGAGGCAACCTCGGCGACGGTGTGGAGTTCGTGCCGCTCGGTGAGCACCGCCTGCGGGATCTTGCCGCGCCGCTCGCGGTTTTCCAGTTGGCGGCGCCGGGTCTGCGGAGTGACTTCCCGCCGCTCCGGACACTCTCGGCGTTGCCAGGCAATCTGCCGGCGGAGCTGAGTTCGTTCGTCGGGCGCGCGCGCGACGTGGAAGAAGTCAGGGTCCTGGTTTTCCGAGGCGCGGGTGGTGACGTTGACGGGCGTGGGTGGTGTCGGCAAGACCCGGCTCGCGTTGCAGGTGGCTGGCGAGGTGCGGCCGCGGTTCCGGGATGGTGTGTGGTTGGTAGAGCTGGCCGGTGTGCGTGATCCGGATGTGGTCGCGGAGACGGTCGCGATCGTGCTCGGGGTCCCTGATCAGTCGGGCATGCCGGTGGTCGACGGGCTCATTCAGTTCTTGCGCACTAAGCAAGTGCTGCTCGTGTTCGACAACTGTGAGCATCTTCTCGACGCTGCCGCAGAACTCGTGCAAACGCTGGAGCGTGCGTGCCGGGAGCTGGTCGTACTGGCGACGAGCCGCGAAGGCCTCGGGATCGGCGGCGAACGGCTGGTACCGGTCAGTTCGCTGCTCGATGCCGACTCGGTGCAGCTGTTCGTGGAACGAGCCGTCGCGGTCAGGAACGACTTCGAGGCGACCGCGGCGAACCTCCCGGCGATCACGGAGGTCTGCCGGCGACTGGACGGCATCCCGCTCGCCATCGAGTTGGCGGCGGCGCGGGTGGCGGTGTTGAGCCCTGCGCAGATCGCGCAACGTCTCGACCAACGGTTCCGCGTCCTCGCGGGCGGCAAGCGAGGCGCGGTGGAGCGCCACGCGACGCTCCGCGCCGCGATCGACTGGTCGTTCGACATGCTGACGGCCGAGGAGCAGAGGGTGCTGGCTCGACTCTCGGTGTTCGCGGGGGGATGCAGTCTCGACGCAGCCGAAGTGGTCTGCGCCGGTGGACCGATCGCAGCGACCATGGTGCTCGACCACCTCTCGACGCTGGTCGCCCGGTCGCTCCTCCTTACCGACACCAGCGACGTCCGCGAGACCTCCTACCGGCTGCTCGAAACCATCCGTCAGTACGCGGAGGAACACCTCGAACCCGACGAGCATCATGAGACGCGCGATCGCCACGCGCGCTACTACGCCGACTGGGAGCGCGTCGCACGTGAGGGCCTCCAGAGCGCGGAACAGCTCAGGTGGTTCTCTCTCGTCGAGAGTGAAGTCGAGAACCTGCGCATCGCGGTTGAGTGGGCGGTCACCGGGGCCGATCACGAGCTTGCCTACGAGATGCTCTCGAACGCCGCGCTTTCGCCCTTCTGTTTCCTGCCGGCGGCACGCGCGATTTTCGACAGTGCCGAGAGCGTGCTCGAAGTCGTGCGCGTCGCCGGTGACCACGTGACGGACACGATCGCCGCTGCATCGGTCGCGGCGATGCTCACCGGACGACATGATCGCGCGCTCGACCTGAGCAACGAGACGCTCGCGCTCACGGGTGGTGAGGATGTCATCGCGACGGCGCGTGCCTACGCGACTCAGACTCGGATCGCGCTCGACAGCCGCAACTACCCACGCGCCATCGAGTGCATGCAACACATCGTCGCGTGGGCGCGGAAAGACGGGGCAACCTTCGAACTGTCATGGGCGCTCGGCGTCGTGGCATCGGGCCTAGCCCTCATCGGTCAGGTCGAAGCCGCCAGGACCGAAGCACAGGAAGCACTCGCCCTCGCCCGCCGCACCAACACACCCACCCTTCTCATCGGAGCACTCGTCGCGCTGGCGTACACCGCCGTCGAGAACGACCCCGACACCGCACGCGCACACCTACTCGAGACCGTGGAGTTGCGTGAACCGTTCGGTCATGCCGACCCAAACGGGCTCGACGTGTCAATCATGCAGCTCGGCGTCTTGCTCGACGAGCCGGAGGTCGTCCTGTGGCAAGCAGCGCAAATCCTCCGCACGTCGCCCGCCGAGCACCTGATTCTGGCTAGCGTCCTCGAATCGCTGGCTACCGCGGTCGCCGCCAACTGGCCGGAGCAGGCCGCCACCCTGCACGGCGCCGTCGACGCCCTCATGCCCGGCTTCGCCGAGGCCGGACCATTCGCCGCCACCCGAAGCCGAGTGCGCCACTCGATCGTCGCCGCCACCGACGCCGACGCCGAAACCCGGTCCCGCGAGCTCGGAAACCGTATGTCGCAAGACGAGGCGACCGCGTTCGCCCACGCCATCCTCGACGAGGCCTGGCTACAGATGACCGGCACGCAGATCCGCCCGGTCCCAGGGAAGTGAGCATGCGGGTGTGGAAGCGCGGGGCCGGTGCGGGACTCGCCGTGGTGTTGTTCGCCACTGGTCTGAGCTTGGCTTCGACGGTGGGGGCCACGACCGCGGCAACGGGCACGTGCCCCCTGAGCGCGCTCAAGAAGGCATCGAAGCCGGTGGAGATCACCATGTGGCATTCGATGAACCGGTCGCTCGGTGAGACGCTCCAGAAGTTGACTGATGCGTTCAACGCATCTCAACCAGACGTGCACGTGGCTCTCGTCAACCAGATCGACTAGGTGCAGACCTTCGCGAAGTACAAGGCGGGTCTTACCACCGGCGACCTGCCCGACATCGTGCAGCTGCAGGAGACGGAGCAGCAGCAGATGATCGACACGCAAACAGTCTTGCCCGCAAGTGCGTGCGCGAAAGCCGACCATTACAGCTTCTCGGACTTCCTGCCCCGCGTGATCAGCTACTTCACCGTGCAGCGCAGGCAGTACGGGATGCCGTTCAACACCTCGGGTCCGGTGCTTATCTACAACAAGAAGGCGTTCTCCACGGCCGGCCTCGACCCCGAGAAGCCGCCGGCCACCCTCGACGAAGTGCGCGCCACGGCCGAGAAACTCAAGGCCGCGGGCGTCGCCGCGCCCCTCGGGCTCAAGACCGACCCGGGTTACTTGGAGCACTGGATGGCGATGGCGAACCGGCTGTACGTGGACCACGGCAATGGTCGCCAGGCCCGTGCCACCAAGACGGTGTTCGACACGCCGACAGGCCTCCATGTGTTCAGCTGGTTGTCGGGCATGGTGAAGGACGGCCTGGCTACCACCAACCCGGACTTGGGCAACGGCACCTTCGACGACCTGCTCGGGATCCGGAGCGGCTCGCACGCCATGGCCTTCGACACCAGCTCCGTTCTCGGCACCATCACATCGGTGTTGGCCGCAGGGAACGATCCGAACCTCGAGATCGGCGTGGCGCCGATGCCTGCGCCGGGGGCCAAGGCCGCCAAGGGGGGTGTCCTCGTGCAGGGCGGAGGGCTCTTCATCGTCAACAAGTCGGCGCACGAGAAGCAGGCGGCGGCGTGGAAGTTCCTGAAGTTCCTCGACCAGCCGGCCAACATGACCACGTGGGCCATCGGCACGGGTTACCTCCCGATCCGCCAGTCGTCGGCCGACAGCGCGGCGATGCAGGACTACTGGGCCAAGAACCCGACCTACAAGGTGGCTTACGACCAGCTGCTGAACGGCCCCAGCGATATCGCCACAGCGGGCTCGGTGATCGGTGACAACTCGGGTGTGCGCGACGCGGTGCGCGACGCGGAGAACAGCATGTTCCTGGAAGGGAAAGACCCGAAAGCAGCGCTCGCGGCCGCGGCACAGAACGCGACCACCGCGATCGACGACTACAACAACCGCATCGGCGGATAGTACGCCGTCAGGGCTGACGTACCTTGACGGCCTTGGCTCGCTCCTACGTCACGCTCCCGGGCGGCTGGGAGCGCACGCCTAAGGGTGGGAAACGAGACGTAGAACTGTCGAACTCGCGCACCCCGTCCCCGCACATAACGCGCGCACCGAATGTTCAATCGACCGCAGCTACCGGGAGCGCAGAACGGCACATCTGTTGAGACGTCCAAGACCTCTGCCCAAGCGGGACGCAAGGCCGATTGCCCGTACGGGAGCGTATAAGCGAGACGAGCGAGGCTCAATGCAGACGCGACATTCAGTCGCACGCTTGTGTCCGGCTACCACCCGTCGTCGAACTCGTCGAACTCGTCGGGCGCGACCGGCGCCGGTGTACGCGGCTCGGTTTCGAGGAGCACGTAGCCATCGTCAACGAGCTCCTCGACGTCCATGTCCATGATGTCGCAGAGAGCGCCGAGCTGCATACCCGGCACCGGGATCAGTCGCGCCATGTAGTTGTACAGCTGACCATCGGAGCAACGCATCACCGCTGTGAGCCGAGTCTTGCGGACATTGCGTCGCGTCATCGCGTCGGGCCCTGCGATCCAGTCGCTGCCCGCCGAGATCGACGGATTCGCGAACACGTGCGCGTAGGGCAGGCCGTGGTTGTCGACGATGTGCCAGCCGTAGTCGCCGGCTTGATGGGCACTGTCGAAGAAGTGGATCTTGTCGCCGCGTCCGCCGGCTGTGAACCGCGCGGTGGTGACTCCCCACGCGGGTGCGAAGTCGCGTTCGACTTGGATCGTCAGGGCTTCCGCGATCGCGTCCAGGCACCGGGTGGCGGTGCGTGTGGTCGACCAGCGCGATCGTGCGCACCCAGCAATTATACGTGAGGCTGCGACACGCTATCGCTCGCGTGCGTTGAGAGTGATCTGCGTGGCGGTGCCCCGGGCTTCTTGCTGGTTTTCGAATATGACGTGGCGCGGGGCAGCTTAGGACCCGAGCGGATAGGGCTCAACTCGGGCTCCAGCGATTGCGCCAGTCGAGGAGTCTGCCGACGATGAGCACGACGGTGGCGAGGCAGAGCGCGGCGTGTCGGTGACGACTCTTGCGGTCGGTGTTGCGCCGTAGCTGCCCGTAGTTCGACCACCAGGTGTTGGTTGCTTCCACGATCCATCGCAGTCCGAGGCGGACCGGTTGTTTCTTCACGCCGGGGATCTTGGTGCCGCGGAGTTGGATCTCGAACTGGTCGATCCCCATGTCGCGGAGTCGCTGACGAACTGCGCCCGAGTCGTAGCCGCGGTCGAGATGCAACGTGTCGATGTCGACGAGCAGACCACGCTCGGCGATCGCGTCGAGGGTGGGTTCGAGCAGGCGGACGTCGTTGCGGTTCGCGCCGTCGATCACCCAACCGATCGGGATGCCATGACGATCACAGGCGACCGACCACTTCCAGCCGAGCTTGGCGCGATCCGTAGGGTTCGGGCCGGTTCCTTCACCTCCGTAGGGTGCCTTGTGCAACGAGCCGTCCAACGCGACGTCGCCGAGATCGAGACCGATGATCCGATCGAACGCCGCGAGTGCTTCAGTGACGAGATCGTCGAACACGCCGGCGTTGATCCACTCGTCGCGCCGGGCCCGCAACGTCGTGTCCGACACTGCAAAGTCGAGGATCGCTTCGATATCGACCCACGACGCGCCGGTCACCAAACGGATCAAGATCCCTCGGAAACAGAGCTGGTTCGAGACGCGCTGTCGGTGACAGCCCAAAGGATGCTCGTCGGCCGGCACCGGCAACAGCGGCTCGATCGCCGCCCAGACTGCATCCGACACTTCCGGCTCCAACGCGCGCATGATGACGGAGTCCTCCACCTGGTCGTCCGGGCTTGGGCAGCACCCCGATCATCTCGGGGCCAACCCGGCGACCGGTGGATGGTCACCGACTCGACGCCTATCCGCGCGAGTCCTAAGGCGCGAGCGTGCGAGGAGAACGCGACAGCTGAGATTGGGGGTAGTAGCGACCTCGCCTACGCCCACTCGCAGTCTGTTTCCTGAGTGAGCGCGGTGAGCCAGGCGAACTTGCCGAGCGCCTGATCGACCATTCGAACTGCGAGACCTGGTCGCCAGAACTGCTCGGGAACGAACGAGACGAATGTTGGGGCCCCATCGTCAACATCCGCGCACCAGGATCCAAGAAGATCGCAGTTTGGGGCCACAGTCCAACCGCGTCGATCATCGACTGCAATATCGCGGGCTACCTGTTCCCACTCAGGGATTGTGTAGTAGGCGTCCTCCGAGAGCGGTACCGAAGCTGAGACGAAGAGACCGTGACCCCAGCTCGGATGATCCTGCAGGAGCGCATTGATCACGACCACTGGCCGTGTGGAAAACAGACGGAAGTACTCGCCGCGTCGGTCGATGTGATGTCCAACCGCACGCCAACGGGCTTCCGCGGCATCGAGATCTCTGTTGAAAGACATCGCTTGATCCCGTGGGGGAAGTAGCGGCGCGATGCGCTCCGCACAGCTCCCCGGGCTACTCGCAATACCCAGGCTGGCATGGCGGTGCGTGACCTCTTGATGCTGTGTCGCGAGGGCAGTGAGCGCGAGATGAACAAGGTCATCATTCAGGTCGCACGGACGAAGACTCAGCCACGCGTAGTCGCCGCGGTGTTCTTGCATCTGAGCAGACGAGTACCAGTTCGATAGGGACGCGAACCTTGCGAGTTCTGAGAGCAAGAACTCGAGTTCCTCGGGAACGCCCCAGTAGGTCTCGATCTCGAGGGCGGGAACATTGTTGTCGTCATCACGCGTGCCGACTCGTGTTCGAACTCCCTCGAACGTGAAAAGTAGATAGCCGTCTCCGAGGTAGACATCGCTGTCCTCTACCAATCCGAGCAGTGTGGCGACGGGCCCCAGGATCTCTTGACCATCGCTGGATACCCCTGCCGCCGGATCGAGCTCGCCGCAGATCGCGCAGAGACGCTCCGTTGCTTCGCCGCCGCAGCGTCGGCACCGGTTTCCTCGGCGTGCGGCCGGTGGCGTCGCGACGAGCAGGTCGCTGGTCGACGGCGGCGGAGGGATGTGCGGAGTTGGTGCGGGCACTCTGACCGGTTCTCTGGCAGGGGTCGTAACACCGACCGAGGAGGCGTCGGAGCATCTCGGCGTCGGGAGCTCCGCTAATCGACGCTTGAGGATCTGGAGTAGCTGAAGGCGCTCTTCCGGCATGTCCAGGTTGCGCTCCGACCCGTCGACCTTGCGGACAACCACCGTGCGCAGATGCCGATCCAGCGGGCGCCACCGTCGACCCTTCTCGATATCAACGATCTCCGACCAGCCAATCGACTCAGGTACCTGCATCCGACCAGCAGAGGTTGTCGACAGGGCGGGTGTGAGAAGCAATCGCCGGTCAGTCACACCGAGGAACAGCATTCGGGCGCCGAGCGATGTGTCCGAGACAGGTCCGTGCAGGCCATGAGATGGCACACCGAGATACGTCCCGGGGCTGTCGAAGAATCGCTCGCCCGGTTCAAGGGTCCGTTCAAGGCGACTGATCGCCTCGGCTAAGAGTGGCTGACCCTCATAGAGGGGTGCCTGCAGACGCCTGCCTGCTGAGGGCGAGGCGAGCTCGTCGCAGTAGGCATCGAAGATCGCGCCGCCGAGCACCTCAGCAGCGATTGCCTTCGCCATCTCATTGCGCTTCGAACCCATCCCGACAGATCGGACGCTACGAGAGGCCACTTGAACACCGCTCCAACGCCCTCCCCTTGCGTGGGCGCGCGAATCTCGCCACGCCAAGCTGGCCGCTACCTCGTCGCTCAAGGTCGCATCCTGACCGGCCGAGGCAACGAGATACCGCGCGCCCATAGTCCGTGAGCGACCAACCGTCGCGGAGGGCGGCCGACCTGGGAGAGCGTCTGGTGCAGCAAGCCGTTCTGCCTCTGCTTGAGGCCATGAATCCCTACGACGTGTTTGTAGGGTTCCCGGATGGTCGCGCCATCGACGTCTTCTTTGGCAGTTGGCAGCCGGCCCCGGCCTCGCTCCCGGTGGTTCCATCGATCGTTCCGTACGTCACCCGCCAACTCGCGAACGTGCAACGGGAACAGGCCGTGTCAGCGATGACGCGCCTCACCGGGGTCGTCAGCGGCGAGGGCAGCGAATCAGAGCTGCCTGAGGTTTTGGCGGATCGACTGCTCGAGGTGTTCGGAGCAGCAGCGCCGGTGTCCGACGAGAGCGACGCCTTTCAGGCGATGATCTCGAGACGCGGACCGCGATATCGCAGCTACTTTTTCGGTCAAGTTCCACTTGGATCACGCGCAGGAAGCGCGATCCACCTCACCGCAAAGGGCTTCGGTCTCGGTGGTCGAAACATCGAAGACGCGTCAGTGCGGTCTGTCGGGGCTGTTGTGGCTGCCGGACTACGCAAAGCTGTGCCGCCGGTACTCGAGACGATCAGAAAGCTCGAGGCACTTCCGGACATGCCAGAAGAACTGAAACGAAGCCTTCGCGACGGCGAGCAGGCCGAGAGGTTGGAGCTGCTCGAGGAATCGCAGAAGGTCGCCGCGGGTGCAATCGTTGACGGCATTCGGGCGCTCGATGTGCAACTTGGCAACGTGGGTTTCAGCGCCCTGAGCCAACCCGAACTCAATTGTCGTGTCCTGGCTGAGGTTGGCGCACTGATCGACCGACAGCTTTCGCTCGTCCAACAGATCCAGACAATGATGTCGGACGCGGCTCCCGGGAAGAGCGGCGCACGATAGCTCCGTCCATGTGCGTCGACGCGAGAGCTACGGTCGACGGCTCAAGATGGTTCGGTCCGTGACCCACACACTGCGAGTCCGCGAAGTCCTCATCACCGAGACCGGCGACACTGCTCAGGCCTGAACCGACAGCCGCGACGCGCCAGATCACGCGCCCCGAACATCATCCGACGGCCTCGCCGGGGATCGCAGAACGGCACATCTGGATCTCGCGCGCGGGTCTGAGGCCGGGGCAGGTGCCGAGCAACACCGCCGAGCGTGTGTGACGCCTTCTGAGTGCCTCACGGCCGTTCCCGCCGCCCACCAATCCGTGACCAATTGCGGTCACGAGGGCACCTGTGACCCTTGTGATCCGGTGGAACGCGGTGCCCGGAGTGGGATTCGAACCCACATGCCCCGAAGGGCGGCCGGTTTTGAGCCGACTGCGTCAGCCAGTTGCGCCATCCGGGCGGACCCGACGAACTTAGTTCGCCCGTGCCGCCGGGGTGTTCTGGTTGCACAGGAGGTACAACGTCGCGAACGGGTCGACCGGTGGATTCTCGCCCGGCTTGCCGGGGTGGATCTCGAAGTGCAGGTGCGGCCCCGTCGCGTTGCCGGTCATGCCGACGTACCCGATGACGTCGCCCGCGTTCACGAGCCGGTCGTCACCCTCGTAGCGCGAGAAGTGCGCGTAGTAATAGGAGTAGCCGTCGAGCCCGGTCAGCCACGCGCCGTTGCCGCCGTCGCCGCCGACGTCGTGGCGCATGAAGCCGGGCGCGACCGCGACCACCGGGGTGCCGGTCAGCGCGCCCATGTCGATCCCCGGATGCGGGCCTCCCGGTCGCAGCACGGCGAAGTCGTCGGTGAACACGACGACGCCCTTCACCGGGCACTCGCTTGCACCGGTGGCGACGTCGACGCCGTGCTTCGTCGGATCGGCGGTGACGAGGGCCTGCACCTTGTCGTACGCCGCGGTCGCCACCTCCAGCTTCTTCTGCAGGAGGTCGTTCAGGGGGGCGAGGCCGGCGAGCGTCTTCTCCAGGTCGGCCTTCTGGGTCTTGAGGTCGGCTTCACGCGCGGCGAGCTCGGCAGCGGCCTCCCGGAGCTTGGTGGCGGCGTCGAGATCCTGGGTGCCGAGCGTCCCGGTGAGATGCGCGGCGCGCAGGCCGTCCTCCGCGTTCTCGGCGTCCATCGCCGATTCGAACGCGGCCGTCTCGCCGTAGCGGACGTAGAGCTGCGCGGCTCGCTGCTTCACGATCGCCTTGAGCTCCGCGGCGCGGGCGCGCAGCTGCGGGATGTTGGCCTCCGCCGCGCTGATCTCCGCCTCGAGCTTCGCCTCCTGGGTCTGCAGCGCCGAGATGCGGCCCGAGATGTCGGTCGCCTCGGCGCGGGCCGCGTCGAGCCGCTGCTTCGCGAGCGTCAACGGATCGCGCCCGGAGTCGTCGGCCGCGTGGGCAGCCACGGGCGACAACGCGAGCACGCCGAGCGCGATGAGGAGAGCGGCGATCCGGCGAATCACGGTGCTGTCGGTGTCGGCAACGAGCTGGATGTGCTTGAGGACGCCCGGATCTAGAATGCACTTCCTATGTCACAGTCCCTCCTCGAGCGCCGCCTGGTCGACGTCAGCGAACGGCTGAAGCGGATCCGGGCCGAGCTCGCGGTCACCGAGGAGCAGCTCAGCTTCCTCGAGGAGGAAGCGGAGGACGTACGGCTGCGCGCGCTGGTGGCGGAGACCCCTCTCGCCGACGTCGAGGCCCGCGATGCCCGCCGCCACGCCGACGCCCAGGCGCGCCACGCCGACTCGCTGCGGGCGACGGTCCGCGAGCTGGAGCGGGAACAGGACTCCCTCCTCGACCGCATCTCGGCCGAAATGTCCGCGCGTTGACCACCGGGAGCCCACGTGTCCGCTGAGCCCAGCCGTCCGACCCGCGTCGTGATCGCGGAGGACGAGGCCATCATCCGCCTCGACCTCAAGGAGCTCCTCCAGGAGGAGGGGTACGACGTGGTGGGCGAGACCGGCCGGGGCGACGAGGCGATCGAGCTGGTCCGCGACCTCCGGCCCGACCTCGTGATCCTCGACATCAAGATGCCGGGCCTCGACGGACTCTCGGCCGCCCGCCACGTGGCCAGCGAGCGGTTGGCCGCGGTGCTGATGGTCACCGCGTTCTCCCAGCGTGAGCTGGTCGAGCAGGCCCGCGACGCCGGTGCATTGGCGTACCTGGTCAAGCCGTTCCAGAAGAGCGACCTGATCCCGGCCATCGAGGTGGCGCTGGGCCGGTTCGCCGAGCTGAGCGCGTTGGAGCGCGACGTCGAGGACCTGCAGTCGCGCCTGGAGGCGCGCAAGACGATCGACCGCGCCAAAGGCCGCCTGATGGACGACCACTCGATGGCCGAGCAGGACGCCTGGCGCTTCCTCCAGCAGCAGGCGATGGCCAACCGGGTGAAGATCGACGAGATCGCCCGCCGGGTCGTCGACGGCGAGCTCACGCCATAGCGATCTGGGCCGCCCGGCCCGTACGATCGGCGTGTGTCGAATCTCCTCCTGATCGACGGCCTGTCGCTGGCGTACCGCGCCTTCTACGCGCTCCCGTCCGACCTCGCCACCCCTGCCGGGACCATCACCAACGCCGTGTTCGGCTTCACCTCGATGCTGGTGAAGGTCCTCGGTGACGAGCACCCTGACGGCATCGCGGTGGTGTTCGACGCGCCCGGGCCCACCTTCCGCAACGACCTCGACGCCGACTACAAGGGCAACCGCAAGGAGACGCCCGACATCTTCGTGCCCCAGATCCCCCTGATCCACGAGGTCATCGACGCGCTGCAGATCCCGACGCTGCAGGTGCCCGGGGTCGAGGCCGACGACGTGATCGCGACCCTCGCGGCGCGGGCGGCGGCCGACGGCATCGACGTGATCATCGTCACCGGTGACCGCGACAGCTACCAGCTGGTGTCCGACCCGCACATCAAGGTGCTCTACAACCGCCGGGGCGTGTCCGACTACGTGCTCTACGACGAGGGCGGCATCTTCGAGCGCACCGGCGTCACCCCAGCGCAGTACCCGGAGTATGCGGCGTTGCGGGGCGACCCGAGCGACAACCTGCCCGGCGTGCCCGGCATCGGGGAGAAGACCGCGGCGAAGCTCATCGCCACCTACGGGAACCTCGAGACGATCTTCGAGCACCTCGACGACCTCCCCCCGAAGCAGCGACAGAACCTGGGAGAAGCGCGCGAGCGCGTGTTCCTCAACCGCGAGATGTCCCGCCTGCGACTCGACTGCGAGGTCGACGCGGTGCCGTCGGAGCTCAAGATGGGCGCCTGGGACCGCGAGCAGGTGCGGGTCCTGTTCGACCAGCTCGCCTTCCGCACCTTGCTGCCCCGCCTGCTCGAGGCGGTCGGTGAGTCGGCGGCCGCCGAGGTGGAAGCGGGCACGCTCGACGTCGAGGTCGGCGTCGCCCGCGACGAGATGGCGGTGCTCGAGCTCCTCGGAACCATCGCCGAGAGCGACGAGCCCTACGCGATGGAAGCGCGCTGGGAAGGTGCGCCCGGGGCCAGCCGGTTGCGGGCGGTCGCCATCGCCACCGACGACGCGTCGGCCACCTACGTCGACGGTGCGCTCCTCGCGCAGCCCGCGGTGCGGGACGCGCTCCTCGCGCTGTTCGACACCGGAGGCCCGGGGCTGATCGCGCACCGGGCGAAGGAGCTGATGCACGGCCTCGACGCCGATGTCCGCTCGTTGCTGCACGACACCGCGGTGATGGCCTACCTCCTCGACCCCGGTTCCGGGAAGTTCCTGCTGGAGGACCTCGCGCTCCGGTTCCTGTCGCTGGAGGTGCGCTCGCCCGACGCCGAGGAGGGCACGCTCGACCTCGACGGCGACAACGAGCTCGACCAGACCGGCCGGCGCGCCGTCGTCGTCCTGCAGCTCGCGGCCGCGCTCGAGCAGGCGCTCGAGGCGCGCGAGCTCACCGAGCTCTACCAGCTGTTCGAGCGCCCGCTGGTGCGGGTGCTGGCCCGGATGGAATCCAACGGGATCAAGGTCGACCGCGAGTTCCTCGAAACCCTGCGCGCCGACCTCGCCGAGCAGTGCGACATGTACGTGCAGCGGATCTATGCGCACGCGGGGGAGGAGTTCAACGTCAACTCGACCCCGCAGCTCCGGGCGATCCTCTTCGAGAAGCTCGGTCTGGTGCCGGTGAAGAAGACCAAGACCGGGCCGTCGACCGACGCCGACTCGCTCCAGAAGATGGCCGAGGACCACCCCATCGTCGAGGACCTGCTGCGGTACCGCGAGGTCGAGAAGCTGCGCAGCACGTACGCCGACGCGTTGCCGCCACTGATCGCCGCCGACGGGCGGATCCACGCGACGTTCAAGCAGACCGACACCACCACCGGGCGGATCTCCAGCGAGGCACCCAACCTCCAGAACGTGCCCGTGCGCACCGCCGACGGTCGCGAGATGCGGCGCGCGTTCGTCGCCGAGGACGGCTGGGGGATCCTCACCGCCGACTACTCGCAGATCGAGCTGCGCGTGCTCGCGCACCTCGCCGAGGACCCCGGGCTGATCGACGCGTTCGAGCGCGGCGTCGACGTGCACACCGCCACCGCGGCCAAGGTCTTTGGCGTCGAGGAGGGCGCGGTCGACGCCGCGCAGCGCCGCTTCGCCAAGGTCGTCAACTACGGCCTCGCCTACGGCATGGAGGCCTACGGGCTCGGCCAGCGCCTCGGCATCCCGACCGGGGAGGCGGTCGAGATCCTCGACGCCTACTTCGACGGATTCCCCAACGTGCGCACGTTCATGGAGGCGACGGTCCAGGAGGCCAAGGAGCGCGGCTACACCACGACCATCTTCGGTCGCCGCCGGCAGATCAGCGAGCTCACGTCGGACAACTTCCGGATCCGCCAGATGGGGGAGCGGATGGCGCAGAACGCGCCCGTGCAGGGCTCGGCCGCCGACATCTTCAAGCTGGCGATGATCGACCTCGACCGCGCCCTCGACGAAGCCGACTCCGATGCCCGCATGCTGCTCACGGTGCACGACGAGCTCGTGCTCGAGGTGCCCGAGTCGGAGCACGCCGACACCGAGATCCTGGTGCGCGACGTCATGGAGAGCGTCACGGAGCTCCGGGTCCCGCTCACCGTCGACACCGGCTTCGGCCCCAATTGGGCCGCGGCGAAGTAGCGCTTCGCGCTCGACCGCGACGAGGCCCCGCACCGGATCGGGCGAGAGGAAGACACCATGGGCAAGCTCATCGTGACCGAGTTCGTAACCCTGGACGGGGTGGCACAGGCGCCTGGAGGGCCCGACGAGGACCATGACGGCGGCTTCACGTACGGCGGATGGCAGGCGCCACTGCTGGACCCGGAGTCCGGCAGGGTCCTGTTCGAGCAAGCGAGCAGCATGGACGCTCTGCTCCTCGGCCGACGGACGTACGAAATCTTCACCTAGGGCAACCTCGCCATCGAGGAGATGACCAGCGAGCGAGAACCGCAGCGGTTCGGTGCTCTCGCCGAGGGTGATGCGTAGCCTCTCTCTGTGACTGGCGTGCCGCCCATCGAGGACCCGTACTGGTTCGACGCGGTCGCCGAGTTCCTCGGTCCGGCCTACCTGCGCAACGCGTTCACGAAGGGGACGGAGCAGGAGGTCGACTTCCTCGTCGACGCGCTCGCGCTCGAGTCGGGGATGCGGGTCCTCGACGTCGGCTGCGGACCGGGGCGGCACTCGCTCGCGCTGGCCCGACGCGGCGTCGACGTCGTCGGCGTCGACCACAGCCCCGAGTTCGTCCGGCTCGCCCGCGACGCCGCTGCCACCGAGGGGTTGCCCGCCACCTTCGAGGAGCTCGACGTCCGGGAGCTCGAGCGCCCGGGCGAGTTCGACGCCGCCATCTGCCTGTGCCAGGGCGGCTTCGGTCTGCTGGGCGGGCGCGACGAGACCGCGGTGTTCGGCCGGATCGCCGCCACCCTCCGCCCGGGCGGGCGCCTCGCGGCGAGCGCCTTCTCGGCCGTCTTCGCCGTCCGCCACCTGGAGGTGGGAGAGGCGTACGACGCGGCGACGGGGGTGCTGCACGAGGTGGCGACGGTGCGCGGGCCCGAGGGCGACGAAGCCGAGTTCGAGCTCTGGACCACCTGCTTCACCGCCCGCGAGCTCGAGCTCCTGGCGCGTACCGCCGGGCTGCACGACGTCGAGGTCCACGGGGTCACGCCGGGCGGGTACCGGCGGCAGGCACCGACCCTCGATCACCACGAGCTGCTGCTCCTCGCGCGGCGCCCTTGACGCGGCCCGCGAAACGTCCCGGTCGACTTTCCGGAAACGCGATTCGACCTGTACCCTGGTTGTTCGGCCTCGACCCGAGGCCCCCCACTCGCGCCCGTCAGACGCCTGGCATCGCGAGTGGTTCCACCGCAGAGGAGTCGAGTTGCCCGATCAGGACGTGACGGAGGCGGCGACGACCGCCACCGTCCCCGAGGAGACTGGGGCGGCCCCCGAGGCCACCCCCGAAGCCCCACAGAGCGAAGCCGAAGTCACCCCCGCCGCCGACGATGCGGCCGAGGCCCCCGACGAGGACGGCCAGAACGAGTTGGTCGTGTTCGACGACCTGGGCGGCCAGTCGTTCGCCGATGCCGTCGACGCCACGATCGTCGAGTTCGACGACGGTGACATCGTCACCGGCCGGGTGGTGAAGATCGACAGCGACGAGGTGCTGCTCGACATCGGCTTCAAGTCCGAGGGCGTCATCCCCTCGCGCGAGCTGTCCATCCGCAATGACGTCGACCCGCACGAAATCGTCTCGCTCGACGACGAGCTCGAGGCCCTCGTCCTCCAGAAGGAGGACAAGGACGGTCGCCTGATCCTGTCCAAGAAGCGCGCCCAGTACGAGCGCGCCTGGGGCACGATCGAGGAGATCAAGGAGAAGGACGGCATCGTCAAGGGCCCGGTCATCGAGGTGGTCAAGGGCGGCCTGATCCTCGACATCGGCCTCCGCGGATTCCTCCCCGCGTCCCTCGTCGACCTCCGCCGCGTGCGCGACCTCCAGCCCTACGTGGGCAAGGAGATCGAGTGCAAGATCATCGAGCTCGACAAGAACCGCAACAACGTCGTCCTCTCGCGGCGGGCCTACCTGGAGGAGACGCAGCGCGAGCAGCGCGACGAGTTCCTCGCCAACCTGAAGCCGGGCGAGATCCGCAACGGTGTCGTCTCGTCGGTCGTCAACTTCGGTGCGTTCGTCGACCTCGGTGGGATGGACGGACTCGTGCACGTCTCCGAGCTCTCGTGGAAGCACGTCGACCACCCGAGCTCCGTCGTGCAGGTGGGCGACGAGGTCACCGTGCAGGTGCTCGACGTCGACCTCTCCCGCGAGCGCATCTCGCTGTCGCTCAAGGCCACTCAGCAGGACCCGTGGCAGGAGTTCGCCACCAGCCACCAGGTCGGTGAGCTCGTCTACGGGCGGGTCACCAAGCTGGTGCCCTTCGGCGCGTTCGTGCAGGTGGGCGAGGGTATCGAGGGCCTGGTGCACATCTCGGAGATGGCCGTCCACCACGTGGAGGCACCCGAGCAGGTCGTCACCCCGGGCGAGGAGCTCTGGGTGAAGATCATCGACATCGACCTCGATCGCCGGCGCATCTCGCTGTCGATCAAGCAGGCCGCCGAGGGCGGCGTCGTCGCGGCCGAGTACCAGGAGCACTACGGCGAGCACGCCTACGACGAGCAGGGCAACTACATCGGCCCCGCCTTCGAGGAAGAGGTCGCCGACGCCGACGGCGTCGACGGGGAAGCCGGCGAGGAGGGCGCGGTCGACGCCGCACCGGACACGTCCGTTGCCGAACCTGCCGATGGCGCGCCCGAGGCGTCCACTGCCGACGTGCCCGACGTCACTGCCGAGGCCGACGCGACCCCGACGGAGTAGCCGGATCCGGGGAAATCCCGGTTCCCGGTGACATCCGGCTCAAGGCCTCCGGTGTCGGGGCCGAACTCTGAGGGACCAGAACGGATCCCGAGGGGAGTCGCGGTGTCGAATCGTCGAACGTTGATGGCCGCCGCGGCCATCGTGCTCGCGCTTGTAGCCGGTATCGGTGTGTACATGTACGCGTCCGGTGCGGACAAGCGTGCCCAGGACAACGCGTCGTTTGTCAACGCGTACGTCGCCACCGCGGACATCGCCAAGGGCACCACGGGTGCCGAGGTGCAGCAGGCCGGGCTCGTCGCCAAGGAGAAGGTCGCCAAGGGCTCGTTGCCGCCGTCGGCGATCACGAGCCTCGACGAGCTCGACGGCAAGGTGCTGTCGGGTCCGGTGAACGCGAAGCAGTTCATCACCGCCGGCACGTTCGTGTCGGAGGAGGACGGCTTCGGCAGCGCCTTCGCCAACCAGATCAAGAGCGACAACCTGGTGGCGGTGACGGTGACGGTCGACGCCGACCGCGGCGTCGCCAACCAGATCGCGCCGGGCGACCACGTCAACATCGCGGCCAAGGCCGTCGACGGCGGCGACGGTACGACGAGCGCCTACACGTACATCCTCGACCACGTGAAGGTGCTCGCCGTCGGCGCCTCGGTGGCCGCGCAGCAGGCGACCTCGACGGACACGTCGGCCGACGGCTCGGCGCCGCCGCCGACCAACTCCGGCGTGCTCACCTTCGAGGTGACGCAGGACCAGGCGCTGCAGATCATCAACGCGAACAGCGGCGGCGGGATCTACCTGGTGCTCCTGGCGCCCGACCAGGCGGCGCCGACCACCGGAGCGGCCAAGGCCGCGGCGAGCAGCAAGTAGCGCCGTGGAGTCGTACGCCACGGCGGAGAGCTCCACCGAGACGGCGGCGACCTTCGATGTCGCCGTCGTCGAGCCCGACGCGAACCTGCGCACGCGGCTCGCGGTCGAGCTCGCGGGTGCTGCGCAGTTCGAGACCATGGAAGACCTCGTGCAGCAGCTCAACCCGACACGCCCGGTGGTTGCCGTGTTCGGACCGGGGTTCGCGAGCCCGATCGGTTTCCAGCACGTCCACCGCGTGACGAGCTCGCACGCGTCGCTCGGGGTCGTGTTCGCGGTGTACGAGCTGTCAACCGACGTGCTCCAACAGGCGTTGCGCGCCGGCGCCCGTGACGCGGTCGTGATCGGCGGTGAGGCCAGCCTCCACCAGTCGGTGGACCGCGTCGGCGAGCTGCTGAGCGGCGCCACTACGCGTGCACCGGCTCCGGCCACGCGCACCGGCGCTCCCGGCCGCCTGATCACCGTCTTCTCGACCAAGGGCGGCGTCGGCAAGACCTGCGTGGCGATCAACGTCGCCGCCGCGATGGCGAAGCGGTCGACCGAGCCGGTGGTGCTGGTCGACGGTGACCTCCAGTTCGGGGACGTCTCGGTGATGCTCGGCCTGCCGCCGCAGAACACCGTGCTCGACGCCGCCGCCGCGGTCCAGTACGGCGACATGGAGCTCGTGCAGACCCTCGCGACCAAGGACGCGGCCACCGGGATGCTGGTGCTGCCCGCGCCCCTGGAGCCGATGCCCACCGACGCACTGATGCCGGGCGAGATGGTGAACATCTGCGCGGCGTTGCAGTCGATCGCCGGCCACGTGATCGTCGACCTGCCGTCGGTGTTCAACGACTACGTGCTCGCCCTGATCGAGGCGTCCGACGAGATCCTCCTCGTCGGCAGCATGGACATTCCCAGCATCAAGAACCTGAAGATCGGGATGCAGACGCTGGACCTCCAGGCGATCGCGGGCCCGAAGCTCAAGCTCGTGCTCAACCACGCGAACGCGAAGGTGAAGCTTGACGTCAAGGAGATCGAGCGGGTCCTCGGGCTCAGCGCGAACTTCCCGGTGCCCGACGACATCTCGGTGCCGATGTCGGTGAACGCGGGTCGACCCGTGGTCGTCGAGGAACCGAAGTCGCCGGTGTCGCGGGCGATCGAATGCATCGCGGAGTCGTTGCTCGGCCCGAAGTCCGCACCCAAGAAGGGTCGTCGGGGCAAATGAGCCAGGAGGGTGAGTCGTGACGCAGACCCAACAGCCGGCGGCGCGCTGGCAGGAGCAGCGGGGCGCGCAGGGTGTGAACCAGCGCGAGCACCAGCTCGAGGAGATGCGCCAGAAGATGCACCAGTTCGTGATCCACGAGCTGGGCCCGCTCCTCACCGACCAGCGGGTCTCGGAGGCCGAGCTCCGGAGGCAGGTCGACGAGCAGTTGCTCCGCGCGCTGAGCCAGGAGCGCCTCGCCCTCACCGTCGCCGAGCGCCAGGTACTCGTGCAGTCGGTCACCGACGACGTCCTCGGGTACGGCCCCATCGACCAGTTGCTCCGTGACGAATCCATCACGGAAGTCATGGTGAACGGCCCGCACCACGTCTACGTCGAGCGGAGCGGCAAGCTGACGCTCGTCGACGAGGTGAAGTTCGCCGACGAGACGCACCTCCGGCGCATCATCGACAAGATCGTGAGCCAGGTCGGCCGACGTGTCGACGAGGCGAACCCGATGGTCGACGCCCGCCTCCCCGACGGTTCCCGTGTGAACGTCGTGGTGCACCCGCTGTCGATCGGCGGGCCGTTCATGACGATCAGAAAGTTCGCCAAGGACCCGTACACCGTCGAGGACCTGATCGGTTTCGGGTCGTTCACGCCCCAGGTCGCGCACTTCATCAACCAGTGCGTGAAGGGACGCTTGAACATCGTGGTGAGCGGCGGTACCGGCACCGGGAAGACGACGCTGCTGAACGTGCTCTCCAGCTTCATCCCCAACGACGAGCGCATCGTCACCGTCGAGGACGCCAAGGAGCTCCAGCTCCACCAGATCCACGTGCTGCCCATGGAAGCCCGCCCGCCCAACATCGAGGGCAAGGGTGAGGTCAAGATCCGCGACCTGGTGCGCAACTCGCTGCGTATGCGACCCGATCGCATCGTCGTCGGTGAGGTCCGTGGCGGCGAGGCGCTCGACATGCTCCAGGCCATGAACACCGGTCACGACGGCTCGATCACCACCGTCCACTCCAACTCGCCGCGCGACACGCTGTCCCGCATCGAGACCATGACGCTGATGGCGGGCATGGACCTGCCGGTGCGCGTCATCCGGGAGCAGATGGCGTCGGCGCTCGACATGATCGTCCACCTGACCCGGCTGCGGGACGGGACCCGCCGGATCACGCACGTCAGCGAGGTCATGGGGATGGAAGGCGACGTGGTCGTCCTGCAGGACGTCTACACCTTCGACTTCGCCGCCGGCATCGACGAGGAAGGTCGGTTCCGCGGCGGCCTCAAGAGCACCGGCATCCGTCCGTCGTTCTCGGAGAAGCTCAACGACTACGGGATCGCACTGGAGCCGTCGCTGTTCGCCAACACGATGCCCGTCGGCAACGGGGCAGCACGCCGATGACCGCGACGCTGCTCGCCGCCACCACCGACAGCCCGGTGAAGATCGTCTTCGCCCTGCTCGTCGCGGCCGGTGTGCTCGGCCTGGGGCTCGCCGTCGTGCTGATGACCGGCGACCGCCGGGGCCGGATCGAGCGCCGTCTCGGGGCGCTGATGGAGGAGCCGACGCCGGAGGACGAGGTCGAGGAGGCCTTCGTCCCGAAGGGCGACCAGGCCCTCGCCGAGACCGCGCTCCTGCAGCGCATGGTCGGCCTCACCGGTGAGCTGGCCGACCGCGCCGGACTCCTGACCCGCACCGAGGACGCGCTCGAGCAGGCCGACCTGCCGTTGCGACCTCCGGAAGCGCTGTTCTTCTACTTCGCCGGCTTGTTCGTGGTGGGCGTGCTCGGACTGCTCGTGCTGCCGATCCCGATGGCGCTCGCCCTCGCGCTGCTGGCCGGGGTCGTCCCGGTGGTCATGCTCCACCGTCGTCGCCGCAACCGCCTGCGCGAGTTCCAGGCGCAGCTCCCGGGCACGTTGAACCTGCTCTCCGGTTCGATGCGGGCCGGGTTCTCGTTCGCACAGGGTCTCGAGTCGGTGGCCAACGAGGCGACCCAACCCACCCGGCGGGAGTTGCAGCGCGTGTTCACGGAGTCGCGCCTCGGCCGGCCGATCGAGGACGCGCTGGAGGACTCGGCGCAACGCATGACGAGCGTCGACCTGATGTGGGCGGTCATGGCCATCCGCATCCAGCGTGAGGTCGGTGGGAACCTGGCCGAGCTGCTCGACACCGTCGCCGACACCATGACCCAGCGGGAGCGGTTGCGCCTGGAGATCAAGGCGCTCACGGCGGAAGGCCGCTTCTCCGGGTGGATCCTCGGCATCTTCCCGGTGGCGTTCGCCGGCGTGCTGTACCTCATCCAGCCCGACTACATGGGCGTGCTGTTCCAGGAGTCGATCGGGATCATGGCCGTGATCGCCTCGGCGGTGATGACCTTCATCGGTTTCATCTGGCTCCGCAAGATCCTCCAGATCGAGGTGTGACATGACGCCGTTGATGATCGCCTTCGTGATCGCGGCCGCGGTCGGCGCGCTGGTCTACGTGGTCGCGTCGACGTCGATCGAGAAGGCCGACGTCCGCGACTCGCTGCGCCGGCTCGAGGGCTACCAGATCCAGGACGTGCGCGACCAAGAGATGCTGGCCCCGATCAGCGAGCGCGTGGTCGCGCCGCTCCTCGAGGGCCTCACCGGGATGGCGCAGCGGTTCACGCCGAAGGGCTACGGCGAGAAGGTCGCGCAGAAGTTGGTGCACGCGGGGAACCCGCCGAACCTGAACGTCGACAAGGTCCTCGTCATGAAGCTCCTCGGCCTCGTGTCGGTGGTCTTCTGGCTGCCGATCACGCTGGTGCTCGGGATCCAGGGACCGCTGCTCCTCGTGGGCGTCGTCGTGCTCTGGGGTGTCTCGTTCATGTATCCCGACGTGCTCCTCAACCGGAAGATCGAGGACCGTGAGAAGGAGATCTCGCGGAAGCTGCCCGACATCCTCGACCTGCTCGTGATCTCGGTCGAGGCTGGCCTCGGCTTCGAGCAGGCGCTCGACCGCACCTGCACCGCGGTGCCCGGCGCGCTCTCCGACGAGTTCCGCCGGATGCTGCACGAGATCCGCATCGGTTCGACCCGGGCCGACGCGCTGCGCGCCATGGCCGACCGCAGCGACGTGTCCGAGCTGCGGAGTTTCATCCTCGCAATGCTGCAGGCGGACACCTTCGGTGTGTCCATCTCCCGGCTCCTGCGCTCGCAGGCCGACGAGATGCGCATCAAGCGCCGCCTCATGGCGCAGGAGAAGGCGCAGAAGGCGCCGGTCAAGATGCTGTTCCCCCTCGTGTTCTGCATCTTCCCCTCGATCTTCGTGGTCATCCTCGGACCGGCGATGATCAACATCTCCAGAGCGCTCTGACGTGACGGCGACGCCCACCCTGGCGCGGCCCGTCGCGGCCGGGCCGGCGGACCCGGTCGCGTCGACGACAGCGGCACCCGCGCGCGGCTCCGGCCTGGGGTGGGTGTTCACCGCGTTCTTCGGCGTGTTCGGCTGGGCGACCGGCCTGGCGAAGCTGACCGACAACTCGTTCTTCTGGCATCTGCGGACCGGTGAGTACATCCTCGACCACGGCATCCCGCACCACGACGTGTTCTCGTACACCGCGCCCGGCACCAAGTGGGTGGCACAGTCGTGGCTCGCCGAGGTGACGTACGCGTTGCTGTACCGCAGCGTCGGCGGGTTCGGCATCAGGCTGTTCGTGGGTCTCGTCGGTGCCGGCATCGGGATCCTCACGTACCGCCTCGCGCTCCGGCTCGTGCGCGACCGGCTCGTGGCCTGCGGGCTCACCGCCGCTGCGCTCGCCGGCATCTATACCGTGTGGTCCGAGCGTCCGCTGCTCGTCGGCGTGCTCTTCCTGCTCGTGCTCCTGTGGGTCGTCGAGGTGCCCGACAGCATCGTCGGTCGCCATCCGTTGGTGGTCATCCCGGTCCTGATGTGGCTGTGGGCCAACACGCACGGCACGTACCAGCTCGGCTTCGCGTACCTGGGGCTGCACCTGCTCGGGCGCTGGCTCGACGGCGCATCGCCGTGGCTCGGGCGCGAGCGCCGCCTCCTCACCGGCGCCGCCATCGCCTTCGCGCTGGTGTTCGTCAACCCGTACGGCATCGAGCTGGTGACGTTCCCGATCGACCTGCTCTCCCGGGGCGACATCCTCGCGCACATCGTCGAGTGGCAGTCGCCCGACTTCCGCCAGGCATGGGGGGTCGCCCTCGGGCTCTGGATCGTGGTGTACCTCGTCGCAGTGTCACGCGGGCGCCACCGCGTCACGCGTCGTGACCTCGTCGTGACGGTGCCGATGCTGCTGCTCGCGCTGTGGGCGACGCGCAACGTCGCGATCGCGCCGCTGATCGGGCTGCCGGTCGTGGCGCGGGCCTTCGCCCGAGATGCGGAGAAGCCCTCCGAGCTGCGGGGCACGCTCGTGGCCGCCGCGGTCACAGTGCTCGCGCTCGTCGCGCTCGTGATGGGCTACCAGGCGTCCACCGAGAAGATCTTCGACTTCGCCACCTACCCGGTCGCGTCCATGAAGTACGTGCAGCAGCACGACCTCCTGGGCCGTCGCCTGCTCACGACCGATGCCGCCGCCGGCTACGTCATCCTCGAGCACTACCCCGAGCAGAAGGTCTTCATCGACGACCGCTACGACATGTACCCACGTTCGGTGATCTTCGACTACTTCACCCTCACCGGCGGCAGGCCGGGGTGGAGCAAGGTGCTCGACCGGTACGACGTCGACGTGGTCGTGTGGGGCAAGGACAGCACCCTCGCCGCGCTCCTCGACCAGTCGCCGGAGTGGCAACGGGTCCACCGCGACGCCACCGACGCGGTCTGGGTGCGCTCCGGCACCTCGTCCTGATCGGAACGCGGCCCGGGTACGATCGGCCGATGCTGCTCGACGAGCTCCTCGTCGATCCCGAGGCGCTGGCCGCACGCACCGGCTGGACGGTGAAGGACGACGGCGCGTGCAAAGCCGACCTGTGCGTGCCCCTGCCGGACGACGCCCGCACCGGCGACGGTCGCATCGACGTGCGGGTGCTCGCAGATCGGCTCGGCATGCCGCTCGTCGCCGACGAGGAGCACCGGATCTGGGCGCTGGGTCCGGAGTCGGCGGTCACCGGCAAGGCGCTGTCCACCGCGGTCGCGCCCGACCTGACGCTCCCGACCATCGACGGCGATCCGTTCGACCTGTCGTCCCTGCGCGGCCAGAAGGTGCTCCTGGTCGCGTGGGCGTCGTGGTGAGGTTGCCGGTCTGACCTGCCCGGGTGGCAGGCGCTGCGAGAGGAGCTGCACCCCCACGGCCTCGAGGTGGTCACCGTCGCGCTCGACGTCGACGCGGAGGCGCCGAGACCGTACATCGAGCGCGCCGCGCCGGCACACCCGTCGCTCGTCGACCGTGGGCACGTCGTGGACGAGCTGTTCGGCATGGTGAACGTGCCCAACGGGGTCTGGATCGACGAGTCGGGGACCATCGTGCGTGCCGCGGAGCCCGCGCACCCTGGTCGCAACCCCGAGACCGAGTCGTTCCGCACCCTCGACCCGTCCACCCTGCCCGACGACCTCGCCCGTGTCCTCGTCGAGGCGCAGAAGATCCGGACCGAGCCCGAGCGGTACGTGGAGATGGTGCGCGACTGGGTGGCGCACGGCTCGGACAGCCCGTACGCGCACCCGCCCGACGAGGTCCTCGCCCGAGCCGTGGACCGCACCGACGCCGGTGCTCGGGCCGCCGCGCACTTCGAGCTCGGTCAGCACCTCGAGCTCGCCGGCGACCACGAGGGCGCGATCGGGCACTGGCGGGAGGCACACCGACTCGACCCGGCGAACTGGACGTACAAGCGGAACGCGTGGAGCCTCGAGGACCCACGCCAGGGCCGGACCGACGCCTACGACAGCAGCTGGTTCGACGACGTGCTGGCGATCGGGGCGGAGCACTACTACCCACCGCTCGTCCCCTGAGCCCGCCGTGTTGCCCTCCGGACGCCACGGAGGGGCCGCACGTCGTTGTGCGACCCCTCCGTTGTTCCCGAACGCGTCCCCACGAACGCGTCGGCGATTACGAGCCAGCGCTGCTGAGCTGGCTGCCCTCGGTGTTGAACTTGTTGGTCATGCTGCCGCCGAGGAAGCTGACGGCGGCAAGTACGGCCAGGGCGATGAGCGCAACGAGGAGGATGTACTCCACCATGCTGGCACCACGCTCAGTGGCCGTGAACCTGGCTTGGAGCCATGTCCGTAGCACGAACAGGTTCATGGTCTTGCCCCTTCTCTGCTTGAACGGCGCCGCCACGCACCGTGCTCCGCCCCAAATGACATCGGCGGGGCCGCTCGGGGAGGTGAATCCTCGAACGACCCCGCCGACGGTGTTCTGCTACTGGGTGAAGGTCAGCTGCCGGAGCTGCTGAGCTTGCTGCCCGCGTCGTTGAACTTGCTGTTGACCTGGTTCTTCAGGAACACGACGGCCGCGATGACGGCGAGCGCGATGAGGGCCACGAGGAGGATGTACTCCACCATCGAAGCGCCACGCTCGTCCTTGGCGAACTTCGCCTCGAGCCAGGTACGAGTGACGAACAGGTTCATGTGAATTGCCCCTTCTGAGTGCCCGAGCCGCACGCCCGGAGGATGGTTTCGTGCCGGTTTCTACCGGTATGTCAATCGGCGGAGTTCCGACCGGACTTGAGTCAGTCCGGCCGGAACCCCGCCGACGCTCGCGAGGTGAATCCGCTCAGCTCCCCGAGCTCGACAGCTTGCTGCCGGCGTCGTTGAACTTGCCGTTCACCTGGTCCTTGAGGAACACGACCGCAGCGATGACCGCGAGGGCGATGAGGGCCACGAGGAGGATGTACTCCACCATCGAAGCGCCACGCTCGTCCTTGGCGAACTTCGCCTCGAGCCACGTACGCAACACGAACAGGTTCATGGAATGGACCCTCTCTGCTTCTGTGCACGCCCCGAAAGGGGACCGCGGACGGTGATGTCCGTGCGCTGAGTTACGACACTCAGCGTGAAAATCTTGAGCACCGAGAGCGCGAATCAGTGCGCTGTAGCATCGGTCACAATGCTGCTGGTCGGGCTCACGGGTGGGATCGGCTCGGGCAAGTCGACCGTGGCCGCGCTGCTGCGGCAGAAGGGCGCGGTCGTCGTCGACGCCGACGAGGTCGCGCGGGCCGTGGTCGAGCCCGGCGAGCCCGCGTTCGCCGCGCTGGTGGAGCGGTTCGGGCCCGGGATCCTCGACGGCGACGGGCGGCTCGATCGGCCCGCGCTGGCCGCGATCGCGTTCGCCGACGACGAGGGTCGGAAGGCGCTCGGCGACATCACCTGGCCCGCGATCGGCGAGGAGTTCGAGCGGCGCATCAAGGAGGCCTCGAACGACGCGGTCGTGGTGTGCGACGTGCCCCTCCTCGTCGAGAGCAAGAACGCCGCCACCCGCCCCTACGTGGCGGTCGTCGTGGTGGAGGCGCCGGCGGACCTGCGGTTGGAGCGGCTCGAGACCCGGGGCGTGGCCCGCGACGACGCCGAACGGCGGATGGCGGCCCAGGCGACCGACGACGAGCGGCGGCAGGTGGCGACGCACGTCGTCGACAACGGGGGCGACCTGGAGTCACTGGCCCGCCAGGTCGACGAGATCTGGGACGACCTCCGCACGCGGACGCCCTGACGCCACCATTCCGGAATAACCGTCGTATCCCGCCGTTAGCATCTCGTTGATGCCGGCACTCGAGCTCGTCACTGATCTCGCCCCCGCGGGCGACCAGCCCGAGGCGATCGCTGCGCTCGCCGAGGGCATCGAGCGGGGCGACCGGTTCCAGACGCTGCTCGGCATCACGGGCTCCGGGAAGAGCTTCACCACCGCCGCGGTCATCGAGAAGGTGCAGCGACCGACGCTGATCCTGGCCCCCAACAAGACCCTGGCCGCCCAGCTGGCGAGCGAGTTCCGGGAGCTGTTCCCGAAGAACCGGGTCGAGTACTTCGTCTCCTACTACGACTACTACCAGCCCGAGGCGTACCTGCCGTCGACCGACACCTACATCGAGAAGGACTCCTCGATCAACGACGAGATCGACCGGTTGCGCCACTCGGCCACCAGCGCGCTGATGTCCCGGCGCGACGTGATCATCGTGGCCTCGGTGTCGGCGATCTACGGCCTCGGCGGTCCGGAGGAGTACGCCCGCCAGTGCCTGATCCTCGACGTGGGGGAGGAGCGCGAGCAGCGCGCGATCCTCGCCCGGCTCGTCGAGCTGCAGTACGAGCGCAACGACTTCGACTTCGCCCGGAACAAGTTCCGGGTGCGCGGCGACACCATCGAGGTGTTCCCGGCGTACGAGGAGCGCGGGATCCGGATCTCGCTCTTCGGCGACGAGGTGGAGCGCATCGCGTCGGTCGACCCGCTCACCGGCGAGATCGTCGAGGAGCTC
The DNA here is from genome assembly GCA_963819475.1 of uncultured Actinomycetes bacterium. Classification (GTDB taxonomy): domain Bacteria; phylum Actinomycetota; class Acidimicrobiia; order IMCC26256; family DASPTH01; genus DASUAS01. Next base: position 601,095 of record CAWFWE010000002.1, on the reverse strand, counting down.
GAGCGGCTGGTGCTGTTCCCCGCCTCGCACTACGTCACGTCCGACGAGCACATGAAGCGCGCCATCGACGGCATCGAGGTGGAGCTGGCGGAGCGCCTCGCCTGGTTCGAGGAGAAGGGCAAGCTCCTCGAGGCGCAGCGGTTGCGCATGCGCACCACCTACGACCTCGAGATGCTGCGCGAGATCGGCGTGTGCTCCGGCATCGAGAACTACTCGCGCCACCTCGACGGTCGGGCCGCCGGCCAGATGCCGTACACGCTGCTCGACTACTTCCCCGACGACTTCCTCGTCGTGCTCGACGAGTCGCACCAGACCGTGCCCCAGCTCCACGGCCAGTACGAGGGCGACAAGTCTCGCAAGGACACGCTGGTCGACCACGGGTTCCGGCTGCCCTCGGCGATGGACAACCGCCCGCTGCGGTTCCACGAGTTCATCGACAAGGTGAACCAGGTCGTGTTCCTGTCGGCCACGCCGAGCGACTACGAGATCGAGCACTCGTCCCAGGTCGTCGAGCAGATCGTCCGCCCGACGGGCCTGATCGATCCCGAGATCGTGGTGAAGCCGACGAAGGGGCAGATCGACGACCTGGTGCACGAGATCCGGGTCCGCGCCGACGAAGACCAGCGGGTGCTCGTCACCACCCTCACCAAGAAGATGGCGGAGGACCTCACCGAGTACCTGCTCGAGTTGGGTATGCGCGTGCGGTACCTGCACAGCGAGGTCGACACCCTCGAGCGGGTCGAGATCCTGCGCGGGCTACGCCTCGGGGACTTCGACGTGCTGGTCGGCATCAACCTGCTCCGAGAGGGCCTCGACCTGCCCGAGGTGTCGTTGGTCGCGATCCTCGACGCCGACAAGGAGGGCTTCCTCCGTTCGGAGACCGCGCTCATCCAGACCGTCGGCCGCGCCGCCCGCAACGTCGAGGGCCAGGTGATCATGTACGCCGACCAGATGACCGACTCGATGCGGCGGGCCATCTCGGAGACCAACCGGCGGCGCAAGAAGCAGCTCGAGTACAACGCCGAGCACGGCATCGACCCGCAGACGGTGCGCAAGAAGGTCACCGACATCCTCGAGATGCTGCGCGGCTCCGACGGCGACGCACCGTCGGGTGGGCGCGGCCGGGGCCGGGGGAGAGGCCGTCAACCGCAGCGGTCGGCGGTGTTCGACCTCGCCGACGTGCCGCCCGACGACCTCGGTCGCCTCATCCAGACCCTGCAGGACGAGATGCACGACGCGGCGACCAACCTCCGGTTCGAGGAGGCGGCGCGCCTGCGCGACGAGATCACCGAGCTGAAGCGCGAGCTGCGCGCCGTCGTCTGACCGGCGGCATGACCGTCCACCTGGTCGACCACCACGAGGTCGCGGCCACCGACGTCGAGCAGCTCGTCGCCGTCGTGCATGAGCAGGGCGTGCCGTTGATGGAGGCTGCCGGCGCGAGCTTCGTGCTGTGCGAGGCCGCGCCCGACCTCGGCGACGACGTCGACGTGCTGACCGTGTGGTCGTTCCGCGACTTCGTCGAGTGGAACCGCATCCGGCGCAACCTCATGTTCGACCCGCGGTACGGCGCCTACGCGGCTGCGCTCGACCGGCTGCGCCACGGCGGCACCCGACGGTTCTACGCCGGCACCGGCGTCGCCGGGCCCGGGCCCGACGACCACGGCCCGGCGCTGCGCCGGTGGGAGATGTTCTCCATCGCGTCGGACGCGCCGGTGGCGGCGCGCGAGCGGTTGCGGCGGGCGATGCGCGACTGCGACCGGTTCATCCCCGGCATCACGCGGTGCGCGGTCGGGACCAACACCGCGGGCGGCCCGATCGAGCTGGTCTGGGAGACCACCTACGAGTCGGTCGGCGCCTACCGCACCACGTACATGACCCACCCGTACCACGCCGCCCTGCTCGACCGGTTCCTGCTGCCCGACTGCCCGGAGCGCATCACCACGTACAACGACTTCGGCGCCGGACTCATCGGCTACGCGGTCGATCGCGACCGGCCGCTCGGTCCGGTGGTGGTCCGGCGCCTCCTGCTGCTGGCCTTCGACGACCCCGCCGCGGCTCAGAAGGGCGCGGCCGACGTGGAGTCGGCCGACGACGGGTGGAGCGATTCGATCCTCGCCGAGAACACCATGTCGACGCGGTGGTTCGACGGTGAGACCGATCTCGGCGGCACGCCGGCGTGGACCCACCTCTGGGACCAGTGCTTCGGGTCGGTCGAGCAGTACGAGGCGCATCGGCGGGGCGAGACCGACGCGGCGCGGATCGAGGCAGGGCTCACGGCCAGATCGGCCGCGGTCGTCTACGCACCCGAAGCGAGCTGACGTCCACGTCGGCGCACCTGTCGGCCGCGATCACGCCCTGCTCAATCGCGGTCGCGGAGCGGCCGATGGCTCACCGTGACCATTGCGGAGGAGCTCGAGCCGACCGTCTCCCCGGACACGCGGCCGGCGAGCACCGGCTCCGACGGCGCTCCTGAAGCTGAGTCGCGGGGACGGGCAGATCGGCGCGGACTGTCCACCGTTGCGATCGCACTCGTGGCCTTGACCCCGTTCGCAGTGGGTGTCTACTCCATCGTCGAGCGCGGCTTTCGGGCAGGAGCGCTGTTCGGTGACCGTGCCCTGATCGCGTTGTCCGCACTTGACGCGTGGCGGGCGCCCGTGCTCCTGGGACCGTATTCGCGCTTCTACTGGCACCATCCCGGGCCGCTCTACTTCTACGTGCTCAATCTGTGGAGCTCACTCTTCGGCGGCGGGACCCTCGGGCTCGTGCTCAGCGCGACGGCGATCAACGTTGCCGCGGCGGGCGGGATTCTCGTGCTCGCACACCGGCGCGGCGGGCGTCCGCTCCTGATGTGGGCCTCGCTCCTGTTGACGGCATATCTGGTTGCGATCGAACCGATCCCGTTCGACATCTGGAACCCCAGCGCCACACTGCTCCCCTTCCTGCTCGTGCTGCTGCTCGCCTGGTCGGTTGCGTGTCGGGACTGGTGGACCGCACCGTGGCTCGCTCTCGTCGCCTCCTTCGCGGTGCAGACGCACGTGGGGCTCGTGCCGGGCGTCGCACTGGCGATTGGGTTCGCGGTCTTCGTCAGCGTGTGGCGGCAGCGCCGACGCGAAGCTCCTCTCGGAGCGGACGAAGGACGCTCGATTCGCCGTTCGGCCGCCGCGAGCATCGCCATCACGATCGTGGTCTGGCTCCCCCCGCTGATCGAGCAGCTCACGAGCCGGGAAGGAAATCTCACCGCGCTGGCGCGCTTCTTCACGCGACCCGGAAGCCCGCACACGTTCTCCGAGGGAATCACCAACACGGCGCTCCAGGCGACGCTCATGCTCCGGAGTGTGTTCGAACCCGTCTCACTGCGTGCCGATGCTCACCAAGGGTTGGTGCTCGCGGTCGTGCTCAGCGTGGTCGCGTTCGTTGTTGCCGTCACGGCCGCGCGGAAAGCCCGAGCTGCCGACGCGCTCGTCCTCTTGATCCTCGTTGCGGTCGAGCTCGCGGTCGGCATCTACGCGGCCACCCGCATCGTGGGCCCCATCCAGTTCTATCTCGTGCAGTGGATCTCCGCCGTCGGGTTCGTGTTGTGGCTGGCACTCGGTCAGGCGATCCTCGAGTTCGCCCGAACGCGAGTGTCGGACGCGCCGTGGTGTCGAACTCTGGCTCGTAGCGCCGTGGTCGTTGTGCTCGCGGCGCTGTGCGTGAGCACGATCCGGGCCCTTCCGGGGGACGCCGGACGGATGAACGAGGACCTCGACGTTCCCAACAACCGAGCGCTGTTCGGCTACGTGCCGACCGCACCGCTGCTCGAGGCGACGCAAAAGGACAGAACGGTGGTGCTCCGGCTCGACAGCGTGACGGCCTGGGAGGTCATGGCCGCGGACGCGTTGCTGCTCGTGCAGCACGGTCGGAAGGTGCAGGTCGTCGAAACGCCGGTCACCCGGCTCCTGTTCGACGACGCATTGCTGGTCCCCAGCGCGTCGTCGGGATCCCAGATCCTGGCGTTCCGCGACCGACCCCGTCCCCATCTCAGTGCGGGGGCGACACTGGTCGCCGACCAGGGCGAGTGGAGCATCGTGAACGTCGATCCCGGCTGAGCCGGCGCCGAGGCACGTCCCCGACCAGCTTTGCGGCGCGGTGGGGCCGGTCGCGAACCGCTCAAGCGCCTGACCGGCGCCGTCGTTGAAACACGGTGACCGCCCTGGAGCTTCGCGAGCGCCCCTCGCCGTCCGCGCCCGGGCTGAGCACACGGTCTTCGTCGGCGCCGACCGGCGTCCTGACCGGTCTCGTCGTCCTCGGAGTCGTGCTCCGGGTCGTGTGGATCTCGCGGAACGGGCCGTCGTTCGATGAGTCGTTCACCGCGATGGCAGGCCGTCGATCGGTCGGCGGTCTCCTCGACTTCCTGCGTACGAGTGACTCGCACCCGCCCCTCGACTACCTCCTCCGCCTTCCGTTCGCTCGGGCGGGCGCCGATGCCTTCCTCCTGCGCGCGCCGTCGCTCGTCTTCAGCGCATCGGCGCTCGCACTCTTCGCGTGGTGGATGCGGTCGCGCGGGGTGGCCGGCATCGTCGCCGTCGCGGTCATGGCCGTGAGCCCATTCCAGATCATGTACGGAGGCGAGGCGCGCATGTACGCGCTCCTCGAGCTGCTCGGTGTCGCGGCGGCGATCGTCGCCGAAGCGTGGATCCGGGAGCCGCGGCGCTGGCACGCCACGGCGGCGGGCGGCCTCGTGCTGATCGGCACCCTCGACCACGTCTCCGGCTTCCTCCTGGCCGCCGGCCTGGTCGCCGTCGCGGGGTTCCGGCAGGACCGCGTCGCCTGGCGGTGGCGGCTCCGCATCGCCGGCGCGGTCGTCCTGTGGGTACTGGTCTGGGGTAGCTCCTTCCTGATGCAGGCCTCCACCACCCACGCGTCGTGGATCGACGCGACCACCTGGCGTTCGGTGGTCGACGTGGTTTCCGCACAGGTCACCGAACAACAGGGAGTGGCGTTCCTCATCCTGGCCGCGGTCGCCATCGGCCTTGTGGTGATTGCCACGGCCGACCGGGTGCTCGCCCGCGTCGTGGTGTGCTGTGGGATCCTGCCCTTCGCCGCGGCGGCGGTGATCGGGGTCTTCCTCCCGTTCTTCCTCGACCGCACGGTCACGGTCGCGGCGTGGGCACCTTGCCTCGCCATAGGGATGGCGGTCGACCACGTGTTTCGTCGCTCGCGGATCATGGGGATGGCCGTGGCCCTGCTCGTCGGCGCGCTCGTCGTACCGGCCACCGCGGTGTTCTTGCACCGGCACTGGGAGTACGACGCGTCGGTCGAGCGCCTCTTGGCCGTGGCGCGCCCTGGCGACCTGGCCGTGACCGTCCCCGGCTGGTACGGACCGCTGGTCGACTGGCGGGTCGGTGTGCGCGACTTCGGGGCGGTCCGGCCGACGCGGATCGACGTGCTTCCCCACGCCCACGCGATCCGCCTCGGCCGCGGGGCCGGGAGCGGCCGTGCCTGGGTCCTCTCCTTCGAGAGTGATCGCCGGACGTTTCCCGGGCTGGCGCGCTGCGCGCCCGACTGGACCGACGGCGTGACCGTCGTCAGCTGCCTGGTGATGCCCCCGCGGGCATGACACCCGGCACGACCTCCTGCCGGTCACCATCCCGGACGAACATCCGTTCGGTCGGCGGACGGGCCGGGTACGATGGGGCGCCGTGGCGGACACCACCAACACGATTCGCATCCGAGGCGCGCGCGAGCACAACCTCCGCAACGTCGACCTCGAGCTCCCGCGCGACCGGCTCATCGTGTTCACCGGGCTCTCCGGCTCCGGCAAGTCGTCGCTCGCCTTCGACACCATCTATGCCGAGGGCCAGCGCCGCTACGTCGAGTCGCTGTCGGCCTACGCCCGGCAGTTCCTGGGCCAGATGGACAAGCCCGACGTCGACTTCATCGAGGGCCTCTCACCGGCGATCTCCATCGACCAGAAGTCGGCGTCGAAGAACCCCCGTTCGACCGTCGGCACCATCACCGAGATCTACGACTACCTGCGGTTGCTCTACGCCCGCATCGGCATCCCGCACTGCCCCAACTGCGGACGGGTCATCACCCGGCAGACGCCCCAGCAGATCGTCGACCGCGTCCTGCAGCTCGAGGAGGGCACCCGGTTCCAGGTGCTGGCACCGGTGGTGCGGGGGCGCAAGGGTGAGTACGAGGGGCTGCTCAAGGAGCTGGCCTCGCAGGGCTTCACCAGGGCCCGGGTCGACGGTGAGCTGATCGAGCTGGGCGCGGCGAGCGCCGAGCGGCTGGCCCGCTACGAGAACCACACCATCGAGGTGATCGTCGACCGTCTCGTCCGTCGCCCCGGCATCGAGCGACGGCTCACCGACTCGCTCGAGACCGCGCTCCGGCTCGCCGAAGGCGTCGCCGAGGTGGAGATCGTGCCGCGGGAGGACGATCCCGGCGACCTCGAGACGCTCATGTTCTCGGAGCACCTCGCCTGCACGCACTGCGGGGTGTCGTTCGACGAGCTGGCGCCCCGCAACTTCTCTTTCAACTCGCCGTACGGCGCGTGCGAGCGCTGCGACGGTCTGGGGACACGCTTCGAGGTCGATCCCGAGCTGGTGGTGCCCGACGACGACCTCAGCCTCCGTGACGGCGCGATCGCGCCGTGGTCGGGGTTCCGCAGCCACTACTTCGAGCGCGTCCTCGACTCGGTCGCCGAGGAGTTCGGCTTCTCCACGGACACGCCGTGGAAGAAGTTGAAGAAGAAGGACAAGCAGGTCGTCCTCTACGGTACCGGCAAGACGTCGGTGAAGGTGTCGTACCGCAACCGGTACGGCCGGCAGCGCTCGTACACGACGCAGTTCGAAGGCGTGGTGCCGTGGCTGGAGCGGCGGCACACCGAGTCCGAGAGCGACCGCGCCCGCGAGCAGATCGAGGGCTACATGCGCGAGGTGCCGTGCCCGGCGTGCGGTGGCGCGCGCCTGCGGCCCGCGTCACTCGCGGTGACGGTGGGGGGCAAGAACATCTACGAGGTCGGGGAGCTGTCGATCCGGAAGGCGTCGGAGTTCCTCGGGTCGCTCGAGTTGTCGCAACGCGACCGGATGATCGCGGAGCGGGTGGAGAAGGAGGTCAACGAGCGACTGCGGTTCCTGCTCGACGTCGGCCTCGACTACCTCAGCCTCAACCGGTCGTCGGCCACCTTGGCCGGCGGGGAGGCGCAGCGCATCCGGCTCGCGTCACAGATCGGCAGCGGCTTGGTCGGGGTGCTGTACGTGCTCGACGAGCCGTCGATCGGCCTGCACCAGCGCGACAACCAGCGCCTGATCGACACCATGATCCGCCTGCGCGACCTCGGCAACACGGTCATCGTGGTCGAGCACGATGAAGAGACCATCAGGGTCGCCGACCACATCGTCGACATCGGGCCGGGCGCGGGCGAGCACGGCGGCGAGATCGTCGTCGAGGGAACGCTCAAGAAGGTCCTGGCGAGCAAACGTTCGATCACCGGGCAGTACCTCTCGGGGAAGCGGTCGATCCCGGTCCCCGAGATGCGGCGGGAGCCCGGCGAGGCGTGGCTCACGGTGCGCGACGCGCACGAGCACAACCTCCAGCACATCGACGTCGACTTCCCGCTCGGGTGCTTCGTCGCGGTCACCGGCGTCAGCGGCAGCGGTAAGAGCACGCTGGTCACCGACATCCTCTATCCGGCGCTGATGCAGAAGATCTACCGGTCGAAGAACGTGCCCGGCCGGCACAAGAAGGTCGAGGGCATCGAGCACATCGACAAGGTCATCAACATCGACCAGTCACCCATCGGCCGTACGCCGCGTTCGAACCCCGCGACGTACACCGGTGTCTTCGACAAGGTGCGCACGCTGTTCGCGTCCACCCAAGAGGCGAAGGTGCGCGGCTACCTCCCCGGGCGGTTCTCGTTCAACGTGAAGGGTGGCCGCTGCGAGGCGTGCGCGGGTGACGGCACGATCAAGATCGAGATGCACTTCCTCCCCGACGTCTATGTGCCCTGTGAGGTGTGCAAGGGCGCGCGCTACAACCGCGACACGCTCGACGTCACGTTCAAGGGCAAGAACATCGCCGAGGTGCTGGCGCTGTCGATCGAAGAGGCGCTCGAGTTCTTCGCCAACCAACCGACGATTGCCCGGCACCTGCAGACGCTGGTCGACGTCGGGCTCGGCTATGTGCGACTCGGCCAGCCCGCACCCACGCTGTCGGGTGGTGAGGCGCAGCGGGTCAAGCTGTCCGCCGAGCTGGGCAAGCGCTCCACCGGGCGCACGCTGTACATCCTCGACGAGCCGACCACCGGCCTCCACTTCGAGGACGTGCGGCGGCTCCTCGGGGTGCTGCAGCGGCTCGTCGACGCGGGGAACACGGTGCTGGTGATCGAGCACAACCTCGACGTCGTGAAGTCGGCCGACTGGGTCGTGGATCTCGGTCCCGAAGGCGGCGACGGCGGCGGGCGCGTGATCGTCGAGGGATCACCGGAGCACGTGGCCAAGACCCCGGAGAGTCACACCGGACGCTCCCTGGCGCCCGTCCTCGGCATCGACTGACGCGCGGTCGATGAGCGATCCCTCGCTCTGGGAGCGCGGCGCGCGGTGGTGGCAGGAGGAGTTCACCGACGGGGCCGATCCCGAATACGAGGAGCAGATCCTCCCGCTGGTCGAGCGCCATCTGGACGGGGTCCGGCGCGTGCTCGACGTGGGCTGCGGCGAAGGTCAGGTGGCGCGGCGCGCCACCGCCATGGGCGTCGACGCCGTCGGTCTCGACCCGACCTGGAACCAGATCGCCGAAGCGCGTCCGCCGCGGCGGCAGTGTGAGCTACGCCAGCGCAACGGCTGACGCGCTGCCGGTCGCCGACGCCTCCTTCGACGCCGTCGTCATGTGTCTCGTCATCGAGCACCTCGATCCCTTCGAACCGGCGATCGAGGAGATGGCGCGGGTGCTCGTGCCCGGTGGGCGTTGCCTCCTCCTGCTCAACCACCCGTTGCTGCAGGCCCCGGGGAGCGGCTGGATCGACGACCACATCCTCGAGGAGCAGTACTGGCGGGTGGGCGCCTATCTCCGCGACGACACGAGCGTCGAGGAACTGGCGCCCGGGGTGAATTTGCCCTTCATGCACCGACCCCTCAGCCGATACGTACAGGTGATGGGTGCATCGGGGCTGTTGATCGAGGACATGGACGAACCCGCGCCGCCACCCGGCTTCCTGAACGAAGCCTGGGAGTACGGCGAAGCGGCGACCATTCCGCGACTCATGCTCATCCGCGCCCGTCGCGTCGAATGACGGGGACGGCGGTCCAGCCACCGCCGACGACCACCCTGCCCGAGTCCGATCCTCTCCACGGACCGACCGCGCCGCCTTCGCATCCCCTGCTCGGCTGGTTGCAGCGACCGCTCGTCGCCTGCCTCGTGCTGCTCGCGGTCTACGCCACGTGCACCCTCGCCTTGAACGATCCGCGCGGCACACTCGGGACCGACACCGGGGGCAAGCTCGCCACGCTCCACGTGATGGACCGCAACGGCTCACTGGTGCCCGAGGTCGGGTACTGGGCGGCGGCCGCGGATCCGAAAGGCGACGTCCACCCGATCTTCTACACGTTCAAGGTCGACGGCAAGTGGGTCAACGTCACCACGCTGCCGATGGTCTACGCCGCGTATCCGCTGTTCGAGCTGGGTGGCGACCGGGCCGTCCTCCTGCTGCCGATGCTCGGGTCGATCCTGTGCGCGCTCGCCGCCCGTGCGCTGGCCCGCCGCCTCGGGCGCGGCTCGGGGTGGAGCGCGTTCTGGGTCATGGGGTTGCTGAGCCCGGTCGCGATCTACGCCCTCGACTTCTGGGAGCACTCGCTCGGCCTGGCCCTGATGCTCTGGGGCGTGGTCTGGCTCCTCCGCCTCCTCGACGACGACCACGGTCTCCGGGCCGCACTCATCGCCGGCGCCCTGTTCGGTGGCGCGGCCACCATGCGGACCGAGGCGCTCGTGTACCTCGTCGCGTGCGGCGGCATCGCGAGCCTGGTCTACCTGTGGCGATCGCGTCGCGTCGCGGGCACCCTGCTCCGTGGCGGTGCGCTGCTCGTCGGCGCCGCACTCCCGCTCGTCGCGAACGAGATGCTCGAGCGGGTCGCGCTGGGCGGCACGATCCGGGCTAGCCGCGCCGCGGTCACCGCAGCCGATGTCGGCGTGTCCGCGACGGTGCGCGTCCAGGAGGCGTTCACGACGCTCGTCGGCATGAACCGGTTCACGCGGATGGCCGACTACGTGTTCGGCGCGCTCATCGTCGTGTGTCTCGTGCTCGCGGTGCGGGCCTTTCGCAGGAGTGACGAGGACCTTCCGATCGCCGGGAGCACTGCGATTGCCGGCGCCGTCTTCCTCTACCTCGTCGGTTTCAGCGGTGGTCTCGGCTTCGTCCCCGGGCTGCTGACCGCGTCTCCCTTCGCGGCCATCGGCGTCGTGCTCGGCTGGCGCAAGGATGTCCGGATCATCACGGTCATGGCCGTCGCCGCCCTCCCGCTGGTGTGGGCGTTCCAGTACTCGGGTGGCGCCGGACCGCAGTGGGGTGGCCGCTACACGCTGCTGTCCGGTGCCCTGCTGCTCGTGGCGGCGATCGTGGTACTCGAAGGACACCGGAACGCACTGGTGGCCGCGTGTCTCGTGGCCGCACTCGTCACCGGCTTCGGCATCGCCTGGCTGTCGGTGCGCTCGCGCTGGGTGGCCCACGGCATCGAGCGGATCGTGGACCGCCACGACCAGGCCCTGATCTCGGGTGAGGCGCACGTGCTGCGGGAAGGGGGCGCCTTCTACGACGACTCCCGCCACTGGCTCACGTCGACCAGTCCCCGGGAGCTCCACCGGGCCGTCCGTATCGTGCGGGACGCGGGCGACACCGAGTTCGCCTACGTCGTCAGCGACGGCGTCGAGATCCCGCGGGCGATCGACGGCTACCAGCGGGACGGCATCGAACGGGTGCAGTTCCTCCGGCCGGACCTCTACCTCCAGGTGGCCACCTTCCGTCGCACCTGATCCGTCGGCCCAGGTCGAGGTTGTGCTCAGCCGGAGCGTGCGACGCGCCGATGCATGAGGGGTGAGTCGGCCCGGGCGTCTGGCGCTCTACCTCGGCACGGCGGTCGCCGTCGTGGGGATGAGCAAGCTGCACGCGGTCGAATACGGCTACTCGTGGTCGGGGTCCGCCCGGTTCGCGTGGTCGTTGGGCTACGTGGTGCTGCTGTGCATCACCGCGTACGCGTGCGGACTTCCGGAGCAACCTCGCACCCTGCGCGGCGCGTTCCTGGCGTCGATGGCCGCGACTGCGCTGGCGTCGCTCGCGGTCTCGGTCGTCCAGCTCTTCGTGGGCGACGCCGTGCTCCCTCGGTTCGTCGTGCTCGGGAGCGCGCTCGTCCTGGTGCCGTGGTATGTCCTCTGCGCGGTGCTCGCCCGGGACAGCCGCGCCCGCGCCACCGAACGTGACCGGGTGCTGGTCGTCGCCGAACCCGACGAGCTCGTGGGTCTCGACGAGGAGCTGGCCGAGTCGCCGGAACGCGACGCCATCGTGGTCGGCGCGTTGACCCCCGCGGAGGCCGACGTCGTCAGCACACCTCCGACGCGGCCACTCCTCGACCTCGCCCGCGCGACACGGGCCACCGTGGTGGTGCTGAGCCGCGCCGCGCAGGCCAGTGCCGAGATCGTGGCGCAGGCGTCCGAGCTCCATGCCGACGGCGTGAGGGTGCGGACGCTCTCGCTGTTCTACGAGCAGTGGCTGGGAAAGCAGCCGATCGGTGAGCTCGAACGGATGTCACTGCTGTTCGACATCGGCGAGATCCACGCCATCACGTACGCGCGCGTGAAGCGCCTCGTCGACATCGCGTTGTCCCTGGTGGGCCTGGTCGCATTGGCGATCGTCACGCCGTTCGTGGTCGTCGGTGATCTCGTCGCGAACCGTGGGCCGCTCTTCTACCGACAACCACGTGTGGGGCGGAACGGGATCACGTTCGAGATCTTGAAGTTCCGCACCATGCGGCAGAGCGCACCGGGTGAGCCGACCGACTGGACCCAGGTGCACGACACCCGCATCACACCGTTCGGCAGTCTGTTGCGCCGGTCTCACCTCGACGAGCTCCCACAGGTGGTGAACATCCTCCGCGGCGATCTCGCCTTTGTCGGCCCCCGACCCGAACAGCCGCAGATGGTTGCCGAGCTCACCGGCAAGATCCCGTACTACGGGCTCCGGCACCTGGTCCGCCCGGGCCTCACCGGTTGGGCGCAGGTGAAGTACCAGTACGCGAGCAGCGACGCGGAGACGCTCGAGAAGCTCCAGTACGAGTTCTACTACCTCCGCGGTCAGAGCCTTGCGCTCGACCTGCGCATCGTGTTCCGCACCGCGCGCATCGTGCTCGGGCGAAAGGGCCGCTAGCGCGGTCGAGGTCTCAACGCTGCGACTTCGCCAGGGTGAAGGTCGCGCTCGGTATCAGCAGTGCATCGTCGGAATAGTGACGGAACTCCGAGGCGACGCCGTGGTGCGCGAGGAACGCTCGCGCTTCGGGAACGGGTGTGTCCACGTCGATCCCGAGGGTCGTGAAGTCGCCTGCTTCGAAGAGCCGGACGTAGTCGTCGTGGCGGAGCCGGTTCTGGTAGTTGAGTGACGGGTTGTACCGGGCCCACCGCCGATCGCTGTACTGCAGCATGTTGACCGGCGTGATGCGCCGGTCGAAGTACGCCCAGTGGTCGCGGTAGTCCACGCGAAAGCTCATGATCCCGTCGTCCGCGAGAACCCGATGGCACTCGCGGAGGATCGCGGCGATGTCAGCCGGTGGGATGTGCTCCAGCGTGTCGGTGGACGTCACACAGTCGATCGACCGGTCGGGCAGGCCGGTAGCCCGTGCGTCGGCAGGGGCCCGGTACTCGATGCCGTACGCGGCGAGGAGACCCTCGAGCGTCGCCTCCTCGTCTCGCCCCCCGGGACCAGACGCGGCCGCGAACTCCGGCATGAGCCGGACGAGGCTGGCCACCGCGGCTTCGGCGATGTCGGTTCGACCGAGGCGGCGGATGTCGACCACGAGCTGCTCCCGCACTCCCAGGGCGTGCTGGGCCAACGCCTGGGCGAAGTCCCAGCCCGCGCCGAACTCGAAGAAGCGGCTGTCGCCGAGCGGGCGCGGCCCACGCAGCCGGTACTGGGCCACGTGGTGACGGGCCCATCCGACCTTCTCGAGGACCCGCTCGTCGCCCGGCGGCAGCCCATGCGTGACCCGCCGCTGGAACCAGAGGTTCAGGTCCTCCGGGTTCGGGGCCCGCGACAGACCGGCCTGCAGTGCGGCCTTGACTTTCCAGGAGACCGGCACGGTTCCCCTTTCTCCCGGTCTCCTGTGGCATCGGCAGCCCGCCGACCCGGTTGAGCCCCAGGTCGCGCCGCCCAGCTCACCCTTGACCGGGGTCGCCCGACGACCGATAGAAGACCATGCCCCAGACCGCTGCGCCGGAGGAAGGCCGCGCGCCCCCCGAGCCGTCCGGGGCCGACGGGTCGGGGTCCGCCCGTCATGAGTTCCGGTTGTTCCTCCGGGCGGCCGGCATGCTCGCCGGAGGACGCCAGATCGCCGCCCTCGCGTTCGTCGGCGTCGTCCTCGCGCTGCCGAATGTCGGACGGCCGGCGGTCGTCGAGCAGTTCCTGTGGGCCTACTACGGATGCCTGATCATGACGTCGGTCGGCGGGCTCGGCTTCGAGCGCGCGGCGGGACTCGCGGTGGCGAGGAACGGTGGGAACGGTCGGGCTGCGCTCGTTCCCCTCCTGGTCCTCCGGATGGCGACGGTTCCGTTGGAGGCGCTGGGCCTTTGGCTCGTGGTCCGCTTCGTCGGTGTCGAGCTCCCCATGCCCACGTTCCTGGTCACCGTGATCTGGATCCTGGGCATCCAACTGCAGTTGCCTGCGTTCAGCGTGCTGCGCACGTGTGGGCGACGGTCGGTTGAGCCGGGAACGTGGCTCGTCATTCGCCTCGTCGAAGCTCCACTGCTGTTGGGTCTTGCGGCCGGCGGTGCCGGATCGTTCGCCTTGGTCGCGAGCGTCGCCACCGTCGAGTGTGTGGGCGCCGCGTTCGCGATGTGGGCGGTGCCCGGCCGGTGGCAATGGCAGTCGTGGCGGTTCACCGAGCTGGAACTTCCGTGGCGAACCATGAGTGCCTTCGCGCTCATCGAGGTCGTCGGCATCGCGTACCTGCGCGCCGACCTGCTTCTCGTCGGGCGGGTTCTCGGTCCCGCGACGGGAGCGGCCTACGGCCTCCTGTCGCGTCTCATCGACGGGATCCTCGGGGTCCAGAACAGCGTCGGCCTCTGGCTGTTCGCGGATGCGGCGCGCCGGTCGGAGACGGGCGACGACGTCGCGTCGAGTCCCATCCGTACGCGATCACTGCTCGTCTTCCCTCGGCTCGCGGTGACGTGCAGCCTCGTCGGCATCGTCGCCGCGCCGATCCTCGGCCATCTCGTCCCGTCGCTGGAGCCGACGATCGACACGTTGCGGATCCTCCTGGTCGCGCTGCCGTTCTTCGTGCTCTCCGCGGTCGAGACCTTCACCCGGTCTGCCGCGGGCAGGAACCGGGGCATCGTGGCAGTGCTCACCGCGGGACTGGCCGTCAACGTGGGCTTGAACCTGCTCCTCCTGTCGACGATCGGGCTGACCGGCGCCGGTTGGGCGCTGTTGGGATCGGAGTGCGTGCAGGTCGTCCTCCTGTTCCGATTCTCCACCGCCGATGAGCGCCGGCTCCTCCGACGGGTCGTGCCCGAGGTCTTCGGGTGGAGCGCGGCGCTGCTGCTGCTCGCGATCGGGATGAACCTGGCGCTTCCGCTCCTGGTCGGCCTCGCCTTCGTCATCTTCCTCGCCGGCGGAGTGACCGCGGCCGTCCGCACGCGCACGTCACAGGCGAGCGCATGACCGCGGTCGACGTCGTTGTCCTCACCTGGAACGACGATCCCGTCATGCTGGACGCCGCGCTCGACTCCGCGCTCGAGCAGCAGTCGTGCGCGGTGCGCCTGTTCGTCGTCGACAACGGGTCAACACCACCGGCGGTCGTCGCCGACGAGCGCGCACAGGTTCTGCGCCAGGAGGAGAACCTGGGTGTCGGAGGGGGGCGGAACGTCGGGCGCGCGCGGGCGTGGCGCCGTTCGTCTGCTTCCTCGACAGCGACGCCCGCCTGCACGACGGCGCCCTCGCCGGGTTGCTGGCGCCGATGGTCGCCGACGCGACCGTCGGCTTGACCGCCCCGGTCTTCACCGGTCAGCGACCGGAGGCTTCCGGTGGGCGCGCCCCGACCCTGCGCCGCAAGGTCGCCCGCGCGCTCAATCGCACCGATACCTACGAGCCGACCCCGGGTCAGGGCGTCGGCGGGAGTTGGGACGTCGACTTCGCGATCGGCGCGTGCCAGGTCTTCCGCCGTGAGGCGTTCGACGTCGTCGGCGGTCTCGACGACAGTGCGTCGTTCGGGCCCGAGGACGTCGACTTCTGCCTGCGGCTCCGGCAGGCGGGCTGGCGGGTGCTCCAAGTGGCGCATGCCGGCTGCGACCACCCGCCCCGGCGCGCGTTCAAAGGCCTGGCGAGCGCGCGCGGCCTGCGTCACTCCGCCGCGGTGGTGCGCCACCTCTGGCGGCACCGTTCGAGGAGCTCCGCTGCGGTCAGGTGATGTCGAGCATCCGCTGCAGCGCGACGCGGGCCCACTCACTAGTGCGCGGATCGACGGTGATCTGGTTCACGACCTCGCCGCGCACGAGTGACTCGAGCACCCACGCGAGGTGCGGGCCGTCGATGCGGAACATGGTGGAGCACGGGCACACGAGCGGGTCGAGCGACGTGATGGTCAGCTCGGGGTGCTCGTCGGCCATGCGCTGGACCATGTGGATCTCGGTCCCGATCCCGAGCACCGAACCGGCCGGGGCCTGCTCGACCCAGTCGAGGATGCGCTCGGTCGAGCCCACGCGGTCGGCGAGCTCGACCACATCGTGCGCGCACTCCGGGTGCACGATGACCTCGCCCCGGGGGTGCTCCATGCGGAACGCGGCGACGTGCTCGGGCCGGAAACGCTGGTGCACCGAGCAGTGGCCCTTCCAGAGCAGCAGCGTCGCCTCCTTGACGTCGCGCTCCTCGAGCCCGCCGAGCTCGAAGCGCGGATTCCATACCCGCATGTCGCGCGCTTGGTAACCCATGTCGAAACCGGTGTTGCGCCCGAGGTGCTGGTCGGGGAAGAAGAGGACCTTGGAGCCCTGCCCGAATTGCTCACTCGCTGCGGCGGAGGGTACCTCCGGCGCGGACGCTCGTTCGGTGCCCAGCGCCCATTCGAGGACGGCCCGGGCGTTTGACGACGTGCACACCGCGCCGCCGTGCTCGCCCACGAACGCCTTCAGGGCGGCGGATGAGTTCATGTAGGTGATCGGCACGATCTGGCTGACGTCGGTGACGTCGGCCAGCGTGTCCCAGCACTCCTCGACCTGGTCGATGTCGGCCATGTCGGCCATGGAGCACCCGGCGTTGAGGTCGGGCAGGATCACCCGCTGGTGGTCGGCGGTCAGGACGTCGGCCGACTCGGCCATGAAGTGGACGCCGCAGAACACGATGTCGGTCGCCCGGTCGTTGTCCGCCGCGAAACGGGCCAGCTTGAACGAGTCGCCGCGGGCATCGGCCCACTTGATGACCTCGTCCCGCTGGTAGTGGTGGCCCAGGATCACCAGCCGGTCGCCCAGCTCGCGCTTGGCGTCGGCGATCCAGGCGTCGAGCTCCTCGGCCGACGCGAGGGTGTAGCGGTCCGGCAGCGGAGCCTGAAGTCTCAGCATGTCGAGTCCCCCGAGGGGTGTGGGGTTCCGCTCTGGCCGGCGGGGACAGCCTGGTCGCCCACCGCGGGGTTGTCGGCCACGGAACCGATCTTGTGCCGGTGTTCCAGGCCGGCAAGGTCGAGCTTACCGTCCAACCCCGCGACGCGTTCTCGACCTTCCCGCCCGACCCCGAAAGGGCCGGAGTTCGCCCGGCAGCGTGGGCACCGGGCGCGACAATGGGGGTGTGCAGCGGCCGGTTCCCTCCACCATCCCCGACTCCCCGGGGTCCTACCAGTTCAAGGACACCGCCGGCCGCGTCCTCTACGTGGGCAAGGCGAAGAGCCTGCGCAGCCGGGTGATGTCGTACTTCTCCACCGGGCTGTCGGAGCGGACCGCGCAGATGGTCAACACCGCCGACTCGGTGGAGTGGATCGCGGTCCGCAACGAGGTCGAGGCGCTGTTCCTCGAGTACAACCTCATCAAGAAGCACCGGCCCCGGTTCAACATCCGGCTCAAGGACGACAAGTCCTACCCGTACCTGGCGATCACCCTCGACGAGGAGTGGCCACGGGCGATGGTGATGCGGGGCGCGAAGCGGAAGGGCGTCCGCTACTTCGGGCCGTTCGCCCACGCCTACGCGATCCGGGAGACGCTCGACCTGCTGCTGCGGACCTTCCCGATCCGCACCTGCACCAAGGGGAAGTTCGACCGCCACGTGCGGCTCGGTCGGCCGTGCCTCTACGCGCACATCGAGAAGTGCGTCGCGCCGTGCGTCGGCGCGGTCGGTCACGACGAGTACATGGAGCTCGTCGACGATCTCATCTCCTTCCTCGACGGCGACACCGCACCGGTGCTCGACCGCCTCGACAAGCAGATGCACGAGGCCAGCGACGAGCTCGAGTTCGAGCGGGCAGCACGCCTGCGCGACCAGATCATCTCGGTGCGCAAGGCGATCGAGCGTCAGCAGATGGTCGATGCCAAGGAGGAGGACTACGACCTGATCGGAATGGTCGACGATCCCCTCGAGGCGTCGGTGCAGGTCTTCAACGTGCGCAAGGGCCGGGTCGTCGGCCGCAAGGGCCTGGTGGTCGACAAGGTGGAGGACGTCGGGCGCCCGGAGCTGGTCGGTCGGCTGCTGGAGCAGCTCTACGGCGACCTCCAGGGGGCCGACATCCCGCGCGAGATCCTGGTGCCGGAGGACCCCGACGATCCCGAGCTCTACCAGGAGTTCCTCGGGCTCCAGCGGGGGAGCAAGGTACGGGTCCGGGTTCCCCAGCGCGGCCCGAAGCGCCAGCTCATGGAGACGGTCACGCAGAACGCCGGTGAGGCCTTCGCCCGGCACAAGCTGAAGCGCGCGTCCGACCACAATGCGCGCGCGCGGGCGCTGGTCGCGCTCCAGGACGCGCTGCAGCTCCCCGAGGCCCCGCTGCGCATCGAGTGCTACGACATCTCCAACCTGCAGGGCACGGAGATCGTGGCGTCGATGGTGGTGATGGAGGACGGCCTCCCGAAGCGGTCCGACTACCGGCGCTTCAAGATCCGGCACCAGCCCGGCCAGGACGACTTCGCGTCGATGGAGGAGGTCCTGACCCGGCGCTTCCGTCGTTACCTGCAGGACCGCGACGAGGGCGCCCGCAGCGGCAAGCGCTTCGCCTACCCGCCGAACCTCGTGCTCATCGACGGCGGCAAGGGCCAGCTCGGCGTCGCCGTCCGCGTGCTCGAGGAGCTCGGGCTGGAGGACATCGCGGTGGCGAGCCTGGCCAAGCGCTTCGAGGAGGTGTACGTCCCCGGGCAACCGGACCCGGTGCGGATCCCCCGCGACTCCGAGGCCCTGTACCTGCTCCAGCAGGTACGCGACGAGGCCCACCGCTTCGCCATCACGTACCACCGGCAGCTGCGGGGCAAGAAGATGACCCGCTCGGTGCTCGACGACGTGCCCGGGCTCGGGCCCACCCGCAAGGCCCGGCTGCTCAAGGAGCACGGCTCGGTGAAGCGGTTGCGCGCCTTGGACGAGGACGACCTCGTGGCGATCCCGTGGCTCCCGGAGAAGGTCGCGCGCGCGCTCTACGCCCAGCTGCACGGGAGCTCGCTGCCGCGAGCGACCCGTGAAGACCGGAGCGAGCGGCCGCGGGCCGGGTATCCAGGTCCGCAGCGAGCGACCCATGACGGCGACGAACGGCAGCCCGCGTGACGCTCGATGTCACCATCATCACGGGGATGTCGGGGGCCGGGCGCTCGGCCGCAGCCGACGTGCTGGAGGATCTCGGCTTCTTCGTGATCGACAACCTGCCGCCGGCGCTGGTCGCCAAGGTCGCCGAGCTGGGGCGGGGCGCCGAAGGCGCGGAGCGGTTCGCGCTCGTGATCGACGTGCGGTCCGGTGAGTTCGTCGACGACCTCGTCGCTGCGCTGGCCGAGCTCCGGGAGATGGGCGCCAGCACCCGGGTGCTCTTCCTCGACGCCGCCGACGACGTGCTCGTGCGTCGCTACGAGGCGACCCGGCGTAAGCACCCGCTGGCCGCGGACGAGCGCGTCTCGGAGGGTATCGCCAGCGAGCGGCAGCTGCTCGAGGATTTGAAAGGAAGCGCCGACATCGTGGTCGACACCAGCGAGCTCAACGTGCACGAGCTGCGCGACCGCCTCCGCGAGCTGTTCGACGTCGACCAGCACGCCGGCGCGCTGCAGACCAGCATCGTGTCGTTCGGCTACAAGCACGGGCTGCCCATGGACGTCGACCTCGTGTTCGACTGCCGGTTCCTGCCGAACCCGCACTGGGTCGACGACCTCCGCCCGTTGCCGGGCACCGACCCGCGCGTCCGCGACTACGTCCTGCAGCAGGCCGAGACCGGCCCGTTCCTCGACGAGCTGGAGCGGCTGTTCGCGCTGCTGCTCCCGGCCTACGCGCGCGAGGGCAAGTCGTACCTCTCGATCGGGATCGGCTGCACCGGCGGTCGCCACCGCAGCGTGGTCATCGCCACCGAGCTGTCGCGTCTCCTCCAACCTCACGGCGTCTCGCCGCGCGTCCACCACCGTGACGTCGAGCGTGGGTGACGGCCCGCGCGTCGTCGCCCTCGGCGGAGGTCACGGCCTCGCCACGGCGCTGCGCGCCATCCGCCGCTACGCCGGTGCGATCACCGCGGTGGTCAGCGTCGCCGACGACGGCGGGTCCTCGGGCCGCCTGCGTCGGGATCTCGGCGTCCCGCCGCCGGGCGACATCCGGCGCTGCCTGGTCGCGCTCGCCGACGACCAGAACGTGTGGGCGGCCGCGTTCGAGCACCGGTTCGGTGAGGGTGAGCTCGCGGGGCATGCGCTCGGCAACCTGGTCCTGGTGGGGTTGACCGAATCGCTCGGGAGCTTCGACGACGCCCTCGAGGAGGCGGGCCGACTGCTGCGCACCGAGGGCCGGGTGCTGCCGGCGACGATCGAGCCGGTCGTCCTCAAGGCCGAGCTGGCCGACACGCTGGTGGAGGGCCAGGTGGCGGTGGCCAACAGCCACGGGATCCGGCGGGTGGAACTGGTCCCGCCCGACTGCGTCGCCACCCCCGCCGCGCTGGAGGCGGTCGCCGCGGCCGACCAGATCGTCTACGCCCCCGGATCGCTGTACACCAGTGTCCTGCCGGTGCTCTGCGTGACCGAGTTGCGACTGGCCGTGGTCGCCAGCGCCGCCCAGGTGGTCCAGGTGGCCAACCTGCGGCCTCAGGTGCCCGAGACCGCCGGCCTCGACGCCGCCGACCACCTGGCGGCCGTCCTGGCCCACGGCGCGCGGGTCGATCGCTTCCTGCACCAGCGCGACGGGGTGCTCGCGGTCGACCCCGTCCGCATCCGTGCGCTCGGGGTGGAGGCGGTCCCCGGCGACGTCGCCCGGGGCGACGGGCTCGCCCACGACCCGGAACGGTTGGCACTGGCCCTCCGGGCTCTGCTGTAGTCAAAGCCTCATAGTTGCTTGGAGGGAACGAATGGCGGTTCGTGTAGGGATCAACGGCTTCGGGCGCATCGGCCGCTCGTTCACCCGGGCGTTGCTGAGCCGGGGCGATGCGGGCGTGGAGCTGGTGGCGGTCAACGAGCCCATGGGCGACAGCCAGACCGTCGCCTTCTTGCTCAAGCACGACTCGGTGGGCGGCACCGTGGCCAACGACATCCGGGGCACCGAGGACGGCATCTCGATCGACGGCCGTGACATCCGCAAGCTGGAGGTCATGGACCCGGCCGAGGTCCCGTGGAGCGACCACGACGTCGACGTCGTGATCGAGTCGACCGGTCTGTTCACCGCGCGTGAGAAGGCGGCCGGGCACCTCGGCGGCAGCGTCGGGCGCGTCATCATCTCCGCCCCGAGCGGCGACGCCGACGCCACCATCTGCATGGGCGTGAACGACGCGGTCTACGACGCCTCGCAGCACACCGTGATCTCGAACGCGTCCTGCACCACCAACTGTCTGGCGCCGATGGCGAAGGTGCTCAACGACGCCTTCGGGCTCGAGCAGGGCCTCATGACGACGGTCCACGCGTACACGAGCGACCAGTCGCTCCAGGACCTGGCCAAGGCCACGCGCAGCGGCAAGCCCGACCTGCGCCGCATCCGCGCGGCGGCGCTGTCGATCATCCCGAGCAGCACCGGCGCGGCGAAGGCCATCGGCCTCGTGCTGCCCGAGCTCGCCGGCAAGCTCAACGGCACGTCGCTGCGGGTCCCGACCCCGACCGGGTCGATCACCGACCTGTCGGCGAACCTGAGCCGTGAGGTCTCGGTGGCCGACGTGAACGCCGCGTTCGAGGCGGCGTCGAACGACAAGTCGTACCGCAACGTGCTCGAGTACTCCGACGAGCCGTTGGTGTCGGCCGACATCGTCGGCAACCCGTCGTCGTGCATCTTCTCGGCCGAGGACACCATGACCGACGGCAAGATGGTCA
Organism: uncultured Actinomycetes bacterium; assembly: GCA_963819475.1. Lineage (GTDB taxonomy): Bacteria > Actinomycetota > Acidimicrobiia > IMCC26256 > DASPTH01 > DASUAS01. Next base: position 579,426 of record CAWFWE010000002.1, on the reverse strand, counting down.
AGGTGCTCGGCTGGTACGACAACGAGTGGGGCTACTCGAACCGCCTCATCGACCTCGTCGCCTTCGTCGCGGAATAGTCGGCCGACTGGTCGGCGACTCGATGGAGCTTCCCCGGTTGGAGGACCTGCCCCTGAAGAAGGGACAGCGGGTCCTCGTCCGCATCGATCTCAACGTGCCGCTGCGCGACGGCGTCGTGGACGACGACCTGCGCATCGCCACCGCGTTGCCGACCATCGACTGGCTGCGGGAGCGCGACGCGGTCGTGGTGATCGCGGGCCATCTCGGTCGACCGAAGGGCAAGGTCGACCCGCAGTACTCGATGGCCCCGGTGGCCAAGCGCCTGAGCGAGCTGCTCGGCTGCGAGGTTCCGCTCGCACCGGCGGTGGTGGGCCCGCGGGTGGAACCGCTGGTCGCGTCGTCGAGCCCGGGCGACGTGGTGATGGTCGAGAACCTGCGGTTCGAGCCGGGGGAGACCGAGAACGATCCCGCGTTCTGCGTCAACCTCGCCGAGCTGGGCGACCTCTACGTGAACGAGGCGTTCGGTGCGTCGCACCGCGCCCACGCGTCGATCGTGGGGCCGCCGCCGGTGATGCCGCACGCCGGGGGCCGGCTGCTGTTCCGCGAGGTCGAGGTGCTGTCACGGCTGCTGGCCGACGACGTGGCCCGGCCGTTCGTGGCGGTGCTCGGGGGCGCCAAGGTGGGCGACAAGCTCGGCGTGATCAACGCGCTCCTGGATCGTTGCGATACGGTGCTCATCGGCGGTGCGATGGCGTTCACCTTCCTCCTCGCGCAGGGCATTGGCGTGGGCGATTCGCTCGTCCAGCCCGAGATGGTCGACGAGTGCCGGCGCCTCCTCGACACCGGCCGGGTGCAGATCCCCACCGACTTCGTGATCGCGCGGGACGTGTCGGCCGACGCCGACACCCGTACCGTGTCGGCGCGCGCGATCCCGGACGGGTGGAAGGGGCTGGACGTCGGCCCGGAGACGGCGGGTACGTACGCCGACGTCGTCACCGAGGCCCGCACCGTGCTCTGGAACGGGCCCATGGGCATGTTCGAGCTGGCCCCGTTCGCCGCCGGCACCCGCACCGTGGCCGAAGCGGTCGCGGCGTCGAAGGCGTTCACCGTCGTCGGTGGCGGTGACAGCGCGGCGGCCGTCCGCGAGTTCGGGTTGGCCGCCGACGTCGACCACGTGAGCACCGGCGGGGGTGCATCGCTCGAGTTCATCGAGCGCGGCGACCTCCCCGGCCTCGAAGCACTGCGGACGAAGGGACCGAACTGATGGAGATGGAGCGGAGGCGTGGCCGGAGGCCGGGACGCCGCAGCGGAATCGACCCGACCTGATGGCCGGCGAGCGGAAGCCCGTGATCGCGGGAAACTGGAAGATGCACCACGACCACCTGGTCGCGATCCAGGTGGTGCAGAAGCTCTCGTACCGCCTCGACGAGCCCGACTACGAGGCGTGCGACGTGGTCGTGTGCCCGCCGTTCACCGACCTTCGGACCCTGCAGACGCTCATCGAGGCCGACCGCTTGAAGATCCGACTCGGCGCGCAGAACTGCCACTGGGAGGACCAGGGCGCGTACACCGGCGAGGTCAGCCCGCCGATGCTGGCCAAGCTGCAGGTGCAGTACGTGATCATCGGCCACTCGGAGCGCCGTCAACTGTTCTGCGAGACCGACGAGACCGTGAACAAGAAGCTCAAGGCGGTCCAGAAGCACGGGATGACACCGATCGTGTGCGTGGGCGAGACGCTCGAGGAGCGGGAGGCGGGCGCCACCGCGGCGCGGGTGACCGACCAGACCAACCTGGCGTTCGCGGGCGTGAAGGCGGCTGACGCGGCCACGAGCATCGTCGCCTACGAGCCGATCTGGGCCATCGGCACCGGACGCAACGCGACGCCGCAGGACGCCAACGACACCATCGGGGTGATCCGGGGCGCGTTGCGCGAGCTCTACGGCGCCGACACCGCCGACGCCGTGCGCATCCAGTACGGCGGGAGCGTGAAGTCGGGGAACGCGGCCGAGCTCATGGCCATGCCCGAGATCGACGGCGCGCTGGTCGGCGGCGCGTCGCTCGATCCCGACGAGTTCGCCCGGATCGTCCAGTACCACAGACCATAAGACCGCGGGTCAGAGCCACCATCCCAGGGGCGCTTGCACGGGGTCGGCCTCGAGCGGCAGCGGGTGCGCCTGCGCCAAGGGCCCGTTGTGCGAATGGGCGTCTCGCGCGTCGAGGGTTTGGTGCGTCGTGGCGACGACGAAGCCGCGGCGACCCACGTCCGTCATGGTCGCTTGATCATCCCGAAACAGGATCCCTGGTCGTTCGGGCTGCGCGTGCTCTATCCTGCCTCTTCAGACGGGGTAACGGGCGGGAAGGCGGGCGGAACCATGAGGGGCGGAATTTCTCGGTGTGGCGCGGTCGCACTCTCGGTGATGGCTCTTGTCGGCGCGGTGTTCGCAGGCACGGCGACGTCCGAGACCTCCGTGAAGCCATACTCGGTGGTGATCACGCCGGCGTCGGTCGCCGGGGGGTCCTCGACCACGTTCACCGTCGTGATGACGAACCGGTCGGCGAACCAGACCCTGGGCTCGGCCAACGTCTCGGCGCCCGCCGGCGTCACCGTGACGGGCGCTGCTCCGTCGGGCGTGGCGACGGTGGTGGGGAACGTCGTGCAGTTGCGCAGCCTGGCGATCGCGCCCGGTGGCAGCAGGACGGTGTCGATCCAGGCGACCGTGCCGTGTGGGGCGGCGAGCGCTGCGTGGCAGGTGGCCGCCAAGCAGTCGAACAACTTCAGCGGCCCGCCGGGCAACGACTTCGTCCTCGACACGGGCAACAGCAGCCTCGGCATGACCGTCGTCGGATCGTGCCACCTGAACTTCTTCACGCAGCCGGCAGATGCTGTGAAGGGCACCGTCATCACGACGACGCCGATCAACACCCCACCGGGTGGTGGCATCGCCGTCGAGGTGCTCGACGGCAACAACCAGCGCGTGACGTCGTCAACGGCAGCCATCACCGTCGCCATCGGCCCCGGCGCGACGCTGTCGGGTACGACGACGCAGAGCGCCGTCGCCGGCGTGGCCTTGTTCTCGAACCTGTCGATCAACCTGCCCGGCGAGTACACCCTGTCGGCAACGTCACCCGGACTGACCGGGGCCAGCTCGGGATCCTTCGGGATCTGGGACCAAGGGATCAGTTGCGCGAGCGGGACGACGTGCTCGATCAGCGTGAGCCAGGCCAAGACCATCTCGTCACAGATCACCGGGAACGCGTCGACTTCGGGAGCGCTGGTCGCCTCGCTGCTGGGCGCCGACACGCTGAGCTGCGGCGACAGCTACAACCACGCTTCTCTCGCGACCGCCTTCAATGCCTTCGGCCTCACGGCAGCGGGTTCGAAGACGGCGATCGTGCAGATCGACAAGGCGATCGTGCAGGCGACGCCGAATAACGGGGTTTCCTTCTACCAGGTCTGCTACCAATCGCCCACGCCGTTCACGGACCGCGCCGGACACGCCGGCGTGACGCTGGGGCTGCTGCCGGACTGCTCAGCGGTGTCGAATCGGCCGCCGTGCGTGAAGTCCATCACGAAGACGAAGGCGGGTGACGTGGTCGAGACGCTCAGTCTGCCGGCCGGCGACCCGAGGTTCCGATAGCCGAGGGAGCTCGAGGCGCGTCGGCAGTCGGCGTGCTGTCGTCACGACGCTCCTCGGCGGACAAGTCGATCACCAACTCGAACGTCGTCGTCGTGTCCGGAGGTGCGGACTCCGGCGCGCCGGCGACGATGTCCGGGGTCGAGATCACCTCGAGTCGCTCGAGGATCGCCGAGCTCTCGTCGCGGAACGCTTGCGCCTGGCCGTCTCCGGCGCGGGCCGCGACCTCGGCCAGAACTTCGAGTGTGAGCGCCACCTCGTAGTCGGTCTGGCGGGACCGGCCCGCCGAGAGACTCGCCTCGAGGGCGCTGCGGGATCGTTCCAGGTCACCTCGCCGCAGATGCGCCGCTCCTCGGATCCGATGGACCAGCGGTGCCTGCGCACCGACTCCGCCCTGCGAACGAAGCTGCTCGACGACGGTCTCCGCCTGTGCGAGCGCCGCGTCCGTCTGGCCGTCGAGCATGAGCGCCTCGGCCCGTCGGGCGCGCGCTTCGAGTGCGTCGACGTGGGCACCGACCTCACGCGACTCGCGTTCGGCTTCGTCGAAGAGAAGGAAGGCTTCCGCGTTGCGACCAGTCCGGCTCGCGACTCGGGCGAGACTGCACTTCGCGTATGTCGTGCCCGGTCGATCACCCGCCGCCTCCCAGACGCGGAACGCGTCTCTGAACAGCGCCTCGGCTTCGGCGACGTGCCCCTGGTCGAGCGCGATCTCGCCGATGTTCGACGCGCAGAACGCGTCCAGGATCATGTCCCCCGTCCGGCGGGCCAGGCCCCGTGCTTGTTCGTAGTTTTCGAGCGCCTGGCTCCATTGTCCTCGCCAGTACTCGAATCCTCCGAGCAGGTTGTGCACGCTCGCCTGGCCGGGTAGGTCGCCGAGTTGCTCGTACAGCGCGAGCGCCCGCAGTAGGTCCGGTGCGCTGTCGAGACGTCCAAGATCCATCTCCGCCCACCCGAGCACCTTGTACGCGTGGGCGAGGGCGTCGACGTGGCCGGAGCCGTCGGCCTCGGCGACTGCGCGGCGGCACCACCTCATCGCCCGTTTGTGGTGCCCCTGCTGCTGACAGAACTGCCCGTACCACGCGAGCAGCCGTGTGCGTTGCCGGCTGGCATCGGGACCGGAAACGCCCTCGATCGTCCGCAACCCGCGCGTGATCCAGCGGAGCGCACGCGAGTAGCCGTCGCGCCAACCGATGACCCATGCGATCCGGAGCATCATGCGGGCCTCGGCGACCGGGTCGCCCTTGAGGCTGCGCCGGGCGGCGCGATACGCAGCTTCGGCGGCGGTGTAACTCGCCAGCCGGCTGCGGATGTCGCCCTGCATCTCGTGGACCCGGGCCAGCTCGAGGGAGTCGAGCGTGGGCAGATGACGCCCACACTCCAGCGCGCGTTCGTACAGCTCCGCGGCCTCGGTGTTCGCGTAGATCCTCGCCGCGCGGCTCGCCGCGGTGTTCGTGTGGATCCACGCGTCCAGGAAGCGTTGGGCGTGGAAGTAGTGGAGCGAGAGGAGTTCGGCGTGAGCGTCGAGGTCGTGCCCGGCATGGCGCCTGATCTCGTCGCCGGCGCGTGCGTGGAGCTCGCGCCGAACCCGATAGGGCAAGCTTCGCGTAGGCGCCGTCGCGAACCAGCGCGTGGTCGAAGGCGAGATCCGACCCGTCGCGGTGGAGAAGGCCGTCGACACGCGTCCAGAAGTCGTCGGCCTCGTCCGGAACGTCGTCCACGACTGCTTGCAGCATCTGGTCGGAGAACGACTGCCCGAGGACCGAGGCGCGTCGCAACAGGGTCCGGTCGCTCGGTTCCAGACGATCGATGCGGGCGGTGATGAGAGCCTCGAGCGAGTCGGGGAGCGCTTGCAGCTCCCCGGCGGCTCGGGCCGAGAGGAGCTCGGTGAGGAAGAGCGGATTGCCGCCGGCGCGTGCGGTCAGGGCGTCGAGCTCGTGGGGGGCAAGGGGTGCCGCTCCCGTCGCCCGGTGCGCCAATGCCGCGGCCTCGCCGGCCTCCAGGGGCCCCAAGCGCAACGTGGTCACGTCGCCACCGGGGTTCGCGAGGCCGGTGAGTTCGTCGCGAGCGGTGACGCACAGCAACCAGGGAAGGTGTGCGAGGCGCCCGGCCAGGTGCCGGACGAGCTCGGCCGAGGCTTCGTCCATCCAATGGGCGTCTTCCACGACGATCAGCGTCGGCTCGGCGAGGCGCCGAGCGAGAAGTTCGCCGATCACCGAACCGACGCGTGCGGATCGGAAGCGCAGCTCCAGCTGGGCGGTCTCGGGCGTGTCGGGCATTGGGATGTCCATCACGGACGCGACGAGCGGCACCCATGGTGAGAGATCTGGCGCGAGGCGGGCGACCACGTCGTCGAGATCGCCCGCCTCGTCGACGACCGACCCGCCTTGACCGATCGCGAGGAGCACGCGCAACCATCGACGGAAGGGAAAGTACGGCGTTGCCGACTCGTACGAGTCACACACCACCGACTGATGGTCCAGCCCGGGAGCGCGGCGACGCAGCTCGTCGAGGAGTCGAGACTTTCCCAGTCCCGCCTCGCCGAGGATCTCGACGACCGCGCCTCTACCACCCCGAGCCGCCTCGGCGGCCGCGAGCAAGGTCTCGAGCTCGGCCTCGCGGCCGACGAACTCGTCGGCAGCGGGCTGATCGACCGGATTCGCGGCCGCAACCGCACCGACGCTGACTGCCTCGACCGGGTGCTCCTTTCCCTTCACGTAGAAGGGCTCGACCCCGGATGTCTCGAACCGCGTCGCGGAACGGGCGACGACGTCGCGCGTCGTGAGGAGCTCACCGGACGATGCCTTCGCCATCAGGCGCGCCGCGAGGTTCACCGCGTCGCCCATGACGGTGTACGTCCGCCGATACGGGGCGCCGACGTCACCGGCGAACACCGCGCCGCGGTTCACGCCGATGCGGACCGGCAGCTCGAGTGGCGCGTCGAGCACCTCTCGGAGCGCCAGGAGGAGGCGCCGCTCATCGTCACCGGAGCTAGACGGCGCGCCCGCCGCCAGGATGATCTTGCCGCCGTCGTGGTCCACGTCCGTGCCGAGGAACGTGACGTCGCGGTGGTCCGCCGCGGCCTGGACCACGGACACCAGGCGATCGAGCCGCGCTGCCGCGGCTTCGGGCCCGTGGGCCGCGATCACTGCGTCCGTGCCGTCGTAGTGGATGAAGGCGATGGATACGAGCCGGTGCTCCGGCTGGTGGTCCTCGGTCAGCAGATGTGCGCGCAGTCCGACCGGGATGCCGGCCGAGACGTCAGTGGTCCTCGGTCCATACACGCGCCCGGGCGCAGACGGGACAGTCGGAGAGCGCCGCAAGAGGTGCCCGGGCCCCTTCGCCGGACCGAGCAGCGACGGCCGCAATGCCTCCGCGGTCCGTTCGCCCACGACGATCTCTCCAGCGTCGGCCACCGCTTCCAACGCCACCACTGCGGTGGCGCCCGGCCCAGTGACGATCAACTCCCGGTGCGAGCTACCGACCAGGAACACGTGGAAGATGCCGGTCTCGACGCCGATCGACATCCGCAGCGAGAGCCGCATGCCCGGCACCTGCAGCCGGCCGGCGGTCCGCAGGGTGCGTCGCATCCCCACTGCAGCTGAACACGCCCGCGCCTCGTGGCCCGGCTCCCGGAACAGGAGGAACATGGCGTCGCCGCCGAACTTGAGGAGCTCGCCCCCGAACCGGTAGGCGACCGCGAGCAGCTCGGTGAAGCAGCTCCCGATCGACTCGGCGAGTTCCTCCGCACCGATCCGCCCCCGGCGGGCGAGGTGCTCGGAGAGCTTGGTGAATCCGGAGATGTCGACGAAGACCACCGAAGCCTCGATCTCCTGGAACGAGGCCCCGAGGCGGTCAGCGAGCCAGTCGGAGGCGAGCTGAGGAAGGTAGGGCGCCAGTCGGTGCTCGTGCGGAGGCTCGGGCGCATGATGGAGCCCGTCGTGTCCGCGTCCCGCTGTTTCGACCACTCGCCGCCCCAGCCCCCGAAACGGTGTCCAAAAATGTTCGCACATCTGGCGAGTGCGGACGCAACGCGCCGGTGTCGGAGTTGCAGCTGCGAACATCTTGTTCGCGTGCTGCGAACGATGTCGAGTAAGGGATCGTTGCTAGTCCTGCAACCCTCGCTGGGCTAGATTAGGCGCTCAGCCCGGCCAAGCCCGTCAACAGGAGCATAACGGACACAATGCTCAACGTCGTCCTCATCGTCATCCAGGTGCTCGCCTCGCTGACGCTGATCTTCCTCATCCTGTTGCACTCCGGGCGGGGTGGCGGCCTCTCCGACATGTTCGGGGGCGGCCAACTGGGCGGCTCCATGGCCGGTTCCACCGTGGTCGAGCGCAACCTCGACCGCCTCACCGTCATCACCGGCGTGATCTTCATCTTCTCCACGGTGCTGCTGGCGCTGCGCCTCGACTGACCCATTCCGGTCGGGTCCACCCTCAAGTGAGGACGCGCGCGCGCCGTTCTGGAGACGGAGAGTGCAGAATTGCCGATTCGACCATCCATCCGCGAATGGCGACGCGTCGGCAATCATTATCGGCGGCGTAGCTGGGGGCCTCCGATGTCGGCGAAATCTCGACGGATCACGAATCGCATGACGGCCGCGCTCGTCGTGAGCGCGCTCGCGGTCGGGGCGCTGGCGGCCGCGGCCACCGCGGCGCCGGCGGCCACGGGGAAACAGCAGTCGAAGCTGATCACCATCGGCGTCGACGAGTTCCCGCCGGTGCTCAACAACCTGACCACCGCCGGCAACGGAGCGTGGACCGCCATGATCGCCGGGCCCGCCCTGGCCCGCGGCTACAAGCTCCTGCCGAACTTCTCGTACCAGCCGTGGCTCTTCGACAAGGACTGCACGGTCACCGAGGAGAGCCCGTTCACCGTCGACTGCACCATCCGCAGCGACGCCAAGTGGTCGGACGGCGTGCCGATCACCGCCGACGACTTCAAGTTCACCTACGACACGATCATGAACAAGAAGAACGACATCGTGTCGCGGAACGGCTACGACAAGATCGCCGCGTTCAACGTGGTGAGCCCGACCGAGTTCCAGATGGTCTTCCAGAGCGTCTTCGCGCCGTTCCGGGAGCTGTGGGCGGGCGCGAGCACCACGGTGCTGCCCAAGCACATCCTCGAGGGCAAGAACTTCAACAAGGTCTGGAACGACTGCATCTGCGACCCCAAGACCAAGCAGCCGATCAGCAGCGGGCCGATGATGGTCCAGTCGTTCACGCCCGACCAGCAGGCGACGCTGGTGCCGAACAAGAACTACTGGGGCGGGAAGATCGCGGAGGTGCCGAAGGTGGTGTTCGTGCCCGCACGCGACACGAACTCCGAGCTCAGTGCGTTCCGGTCGGGCGAGGTCGACATGATCTACCCGCAGAACCAGATCGGGCTGCGCAAGAGGATCGAATCGGTCGACGGCGCCGCATACACCACCACGCTCGGTCCGCAGTGGGAGCACTTCGACATGCTCTCGACGGTGCCGGGTCTCGACGATCTCCAGGTCCGCAAGGCGATCGCCACCGCCATGCCGCGACAGCAGATCGTCAACCGCGTCGTGAAGGACGCCAACGACGACGCCGAGGTGCTGAACAACACCCAGTACGTGGTGAACCAGCAGGAGTACCAGCCGAACTGGAACATCTACCCGGCGTCGGGCGACGTCGAGGCGGCCAAGCGCCTCCTCGACGCGGCGGGCTGGGTGCCGGGCTCCGACGGAGTGCGGCAGAAGGGCAACGTGAAGCTGGCGTTCACCGTGGGCACCACGTCGGGGAACCAGGCCCGGATCCTGGCCGAGCAGATCATCCAGCAGCAGCTGCAGAAGATCGGCGTGAAGCTCACGATCAAGAACTCGCCGGACATCCTCGACGTCAACATGACCGGGTTCGACTTCCAGACCTTGATCTTCGCCTGGGTCGGTGGGCCCGACCCGTACTCCGGGAACGTGATCTGGCTGTCGTCGGCGATCCCGGCGACGTGCTCGAAGCGCCTCGCCAAGGCGGGCGAGTGCGACTACAGCGGGCAGAACTACACGAAGGTGAACGATCCGCAGGTCGACGCGCTCCTGAACGCCACCGACCAGGACACCGACCCCGCGGTGCGGGCGGAGCACTACAACGAGGCCGACAAGCAGCTCGCCACCAACGACGTGACCGTGATCCCGCTGTTCCAGAAGCCGACGCAGCTCGGGTACCGCGACACCATCACCGGCGTCCGGGACAACCCGACCCAGGACGGCTTCACCTGGAACATCGAGGACTGGTCGTTCACGCGATAGCGCCCGGGCTTGCCGCGGTCCTCCGGGACCGCTCGGCTAGAAATTTGCGGTGATCGCGTTCGTCGTGCGGCGGCTGGTGACGGCACTGGTCGTCGTGCTGCTGGCGACGATCGTGGTGTTCGCGCTGGTCTCGGCGCGCGGCGATCCGCTGCGCGACCTGCGCCATCGTCCGGGAGTGTCGCAGATCACCCTTCGGAACCTCGAGCACCAGTACCACCTCGACGAGTCGCGGCCCGAGCAGTACGTCCACTGGCTGGGCGACTTCGTGCAGGGGGACTGGGGCACGTCCTTCCGCACCGAACGCCCGGTGGCCGACATGGTCGGCGAGGCGACGTGGAACACCTTCCTGCTCGTGGGGACCGCGCTGGTGCTGTCGGTGATCCTGGCCATGATCATCGGGGTGGTGAGCGCGGTCCGGCAGCGCTCCGTGTTCGACTACGCGGCGACCTCGTTCTCGTACTTCGGCTTCTCGATGCCCGACTTCTTCTTCGCGCTGCTCCTCCAGCTCTTCGTGGTGATCGTGCTCCAGGAGCAGCTCGACATCCATGTGCTGTACGTGCAGGGCAAGTACAGCGTTGGTCAGGAGGGCGATGTCGCCAACCTGATCGGGCACATGGTGCTGCCGGTGCTCGTGCTGATGCTCACCAGCGTCGCCGCCTGGAGTCGCTACCAGCGCGACAGCATGCTCGACGTGCTGCACACCGACTACGTGCGGACGGCACGGGCCAAGGGCGTCCCGCGCCGCCAGATCATCCGGCGCCACGCGTTGCGCAACTCGCTCATCCCGTTCGTCACAGTGGTCGCCATCGACGCCGGCGTGCTGCTCGGGGGTGTCGTCGTGGTCGAGCGGGTGTTCAGCTGGCCGGGTCTCGGACTCCTGTTCTTCGACGCGCTCGAACGGTCCGACTACCCCGTGATCCTGGCGTGGATGGCGGTGGCGACGGTGTTCGTGGTGCTCTTCAACCTGTTCGCCGACATCCTGTACGCGGTGCTCGATCCGCGCATCAGGCTGAGCGGCGGGTCCCGACGCCGGGTGCGCACCGCCGAGAGCGGGCAAACATGAGCGGAGTGACCGCGAGCCGGGTATCCCGGCTCGCAACGGAGCGGGGCCTGAGCGGCCCGGCGCGAAGCGCCGAGAGCGGGCAAACATGAGCGGAGTGACCGCGAGCCGGGTATCCCGGCTCGCAACGGAGCGGGGCCTGAGCGGCCCGGCGCGAAGCGCCGAGAGCGGGCAGACATGAGCATGCGCGTCGGCGACGAGTCGGGTCGGGCGCGTGCGGCGTCCCTCGACCCCCAGCTGGTCTACCCGGAGCCGGTGGTCACCCCGGACGACCGCGGCGAATGGCGCGCCGCGTGGCGCCGGTTCCGTCACCACCACGCCGCGCTCGTCGGGCTCGGCTTCCTGGTGTTCATGGTGCTGGCCTGCTTCGTCGGCGCGCACTTCGCACCGGACCCGAACTTCCAAGACCTCCTGAAACCGACGTCGGGACCGTCGACCGCCCACTGGTTCGGGACCGACGAGCTCAGCCGCGACACGCTCTCGCGGGTGCTCCACGGCGGTCAGATCTCGTTGAAGGTCGCGCTCGGGGTCGCGCTGCTCTCGACCGCGATCGGCGTGGTGATCGGCGCGCTGGCCGGCTTCTACCGCGGTTGGCTCGACGGCTTGCTCATGCGCTTCACCGACCTGTGGCTGGCGCTGCCGGCCCTGCCGTTCCTGGCCGTGGCAGTGTCGATCGGGACCGTCGACCTCGGTCCCCTCGGCAGCCTCGACCTGGGCGGTCCGCTCGGCATCACCCTGCTGCTCTCGTGCCTGTTGTGGGGGTCGATCGCGCGGGTCGTGCGGGGCGCGACCCTCGCGCTGCGCGAGCGGGAGTTCGTCGACGCCGCGCGCGCCATCGGGGCGTCGAACACCCGCATCATCACCCGGCACGTCTTGCCGAACTGCCTGGGACCGATCATCGTGAACGCCACGCTGGTGGTCGCCGAGGCGATCCTGGTCGAGAGCACGCTGTCGTTCCTCGGGTTCGGCATCCAGCCGCCCACGCCGAGTTGGGGGAACCTGTTGTCGGACTCGATCGGCACGGTGGAGGACTGGTGGTGGCTCACCGTGTTCCCCGGCCTCGCCATCTTCCTCACCGTGCTCGCCGTCAACTTCGTGGGCGACGGCCTGCGCGACGCGTTCGACCCGCGCCGGCGGTTGCGCGCGTGAGGCGGGCAGCATGAGGGGCGCGGCGGTCCTCTCGGTGGAGGACCTGCGGGTGCACTTCGCGAGCGACGACCGCGTCGTGCAGGCGGTGCGCGGCGTCTCGTTCAGCGTGCACGCGGGCGAGACCGTCGCGGTCGTCGGCGAGTCGGGCTCGGGCAAGACGGTGACGGCACTGGCGGTGATGGGCCTCATCGAACCCCCCGGGATGATCACCGACGGCGAGGTCCGGCTGGCAGGGCGGTCGCTGGTCGGGCTCCCCGAGCGCCAATACCGCGAGCTGCGCGGCCGCGAGCTGGCCATGGTGTTCCAGGATCCGATGAGCGCGCTCAACCCGGTGCAGCGCGTCGGGAAGCAGCTCGCGGAGGCGCTGGTGGTGCACGGCGCGGCGCGCTCGCGCCGGCGGGCCGGACCGCAGGTGCGCGATCTGCTCGAGCGCGTGGGCCTGGTCCCCGCGGCACGGTTGGCGCGCGCCTACCCGCACGAGCTCTCGGGTGGGATGCGGCAACGCGTGATGCTCGCCATGGCGCTGGCCAACCGGCCGCAGGTGCTCATCGCCGACGAGCCCACGACCGCGCTCGACGTGACGACGCAGGCCCAGATCCTCGAGCTCCTCGGCGAGCTGCAACGCGAGATGGGTCTCGCCCTCGTGCTCGTCACGCACGACCTCGGCGTGGTCGCCGGGCTCGCTGAGCGGGTCGTGGTGATGTACGCCGGCCGCGTGGTGGAAGAAGCGCCGGTCGACCAGCTGTTCACCCGGTCCGGCCATCCCTATACACGGGGTCTCCTCGCGTCTGTACCGCGCCGTACCGACGAGGGCCGCCTCCTCGCCGTCATCCCCGGCAGCCCACCCGATCCCGCCGCGATCCCGCAGGGGTGCGCGTTCCACCCGCGGTGCCCGATCGCCGAGGACCGCTGCCGAACGACCGTGCCCGAGCTGCGCGGGCTCGGCGACGGTCACCGGGCCGCGTGTCACTTCGCCGAAGAGGTGTCGGCCGGGGAACGGCCGGTATGAGCGCGCCGCGATGAGCCCCCTGCTCGAGGTCGACGGGTTGGTCAAGCACTTCCCTGCGCGCGGCGGCGCAGTGCGGGCGGTCGACGACGTCTCGTTCACCCTCGACGCGGGTGAGACCCTCGGGCTGGTGGGGGAGTCGGGGAGCGGCAAGTCGACCGTGGCCCGCCTGGTGGTCCGGCTGCTCGAACCCACCGCGGGCGCCATCCGAGTCGACGGCACCGACGTCGCGAACCTCTCGCGCCGGCGGCTGCGGGCACTCCGGCGCCGGGTGCAGATCGTGTTCCAGGACCCGTACTCGTCGCTCGACCCGCGGATGACGACGCGAGCGATCGTCTCCGAGCCGCTCCGCATCGCCGGGCGCAGCGACGAGATCCGCACCCGGGTGCCGGAGGTGCTGGCGATGGTCGGACTGGGTCGCGAGCAGGAGCGGCGCTACCCGCACGAGCTCTCTGGCGGTCAACGGCAGCGCGTCGGCATCGCCCGCGCGCTCGTGGTCGAACCCGAGCTGCTCGTGCTCGACGAGCCGGTCACCGCGCTCGACGGATCGATCCAGGCCCAGATCGTCAACCTGTTGGTGGATCTGCAGGCGCGGCTCGGCCTCGCGTACCTGTTCATCGCGCACGACCTCGCGGTGGTGCGTCACCTGGCCGACCGAGTCGCGGTGATGCACCTGGGCCGCATCGTCGAGTCGGCTGATGGCGCCGCGTTGTTCCAGGCGCCCGCGCACCCGTACACCGAAGCGTTGCTCTCCGCGTCGCCCGTGCCGGATCCGGAGCAGGAACGCACCCGCCGGCGGATTGTCCTGAGCGGCGAGCTGCCCGACGCGCAGTTGCCGCCGTCAGGATGCCGGTTCCGCACGCGTTGCTGGAAGGCGACCGACGACTGCGCGGAGGACCCCGGTCCGGAGCTCGTCGACCGCGGTCAGGGCCACCCGGTTGCCTGCCTGTTCCCGGACTCCCCACCGGAACATCTCGACGTCGAGGCTGCGCCTTGATCGTCGCCTCCGAGATGCTGGTCCGGACTGTGGATGGTGCGGTTCCGCGGAACCACCTCGTCCACAGCCTTGGGGGGATGAGCCAGTGGACGGGTCCCGCGGGACCGCTTCGCTACACTGCAGCCCCTCGTCGGAGTGGCGGAATCGGCAGACGCGCTAGCTTGAGGGGCTAGTGCCCTTAGGGGCGTGGGGGTTCAAGTCCCCCCTCCGACACGTACCGTTAACCCACGGGGTTGCGATTCGACGGTGACGGTCCCGTCTGGGTTGTAGGCGAGCGAAATGCCGAGCTGGTCGTAGAGTTCGCTCTTGTCCGCGGGATCGGCGTCTGAGAGCACAGTGACGATGTCCTTCAGGGCGGTCGCCAGCGCCTTGACCTGTTCCGGGGTGAGCTGGTCGCCCGGTACGTGCTGGCCGAGCTCGCGTTCGAGGTTCTTACGTTCGCGTTGGGTGTCGGCGATCCACGCCGCGGCGACGGTGACGGCGTCGTCGTGGTCGAGCAGAGCGCGGTAGTTGGTGAGCCTGCGGTCGCAGTCCGCGATCGCGGCGCGCAGTGCGGCCTGGCGCTCTTCGACGGCCGGATCGGGTTCGGAGACGCCAGCGAGATGGTCGCAGGTGTCGTCGATGTGATCGTCGTCGAACAACGCGGCGAGCCACCGGTCGAGCCCGGACACCACCGCTTGTTCCTTGACGTAGACGTTGCGCGGATGTTCGCAGTCGCCGCCGGGGTAGTCGTCGGTGAACTTGCAGCGGTAGTAGGCGCGGCCGTGGTTCCACTGGCCGGGCATCCGACGACCGCAGGCAGCACAGCGGATTCGTCCCGCGAGCAAGTAGTGACGACCGGCGCGAGGTGTACGGGTGCTCGGTCCCTTCCGGGTGCCGAACATCGACTGCACGGAGTCGAACAGCTCGCGGGTGACGAGTGCTTCGTGGGTGACTTCTGCGGAGGTGATCCACTCGTCGGCGTCGTTCCATCGCATCTTGGTGACGTGCCCGAGCCCGACATCATCGACATCGACGAGCACCTCGTCCTTCCGTTGCTTGTTCCACACCTCGAAGCCGGTGTAGCGAGGGTTGGCGAGAATGGCGCGGACCGCTGATTTGGCCCACTTGCCGTGCCCGGCCGAACGGTGTCGGTTCCGGCCCGGGTCGTGCGCCGCCGGCGACGGGATGCCGTCGCGATTGAGACCGGTCGCGATCAGGTGCAGGCCCAGCCCGGCCGCGTACTCGGTGAAGATGCGCAGCACCACCGGCGCCGCGATCGGATCGGGCGCAAGTTGGCGCAGCTGCTGGCCGTTTGCAGCCTTCGCCGGGTTGGGATGGGGACCAATGTCGATCAGCTGATAACCGTACGGCGGCCGGCCTCCGAGAAAGCGACCCTCGATCGCGGCCTGCGCAGCCATCGCGC
This sequence comes from uncultured Actinomycetes bacterium, assembly GCA_963819475.1. Taxonomy (GTDB): domain Bacteria; phylum Actinomycetota; class Acidimicrobiia; order IMCC26256; family DASPTH01; genus DASUAS01. Next base: position 563,882 of record CAWFWE010000002.1, on the reverse strand, counting down.
TGCGGACGCGGGTCTTGATCCGCATCCGTTCACCCTTCGACATGCCGCCGTAGAGCGACATCACCATGTCGTGTGCCTCAGACCCGGGATCGACCGGTCCACCGACCTCGGGCACCCACAGCTCGACACCGAAATGCGTGAACACGGGGAACGTGAGTCCGAACTGGTTGCCGTAGAACGCACGTTGCGGCTCACCGACGACGACGGCGTCGAAGCCACGGTCGGGATCACGGAACGCGTCGAGCAGCTTGGCGGCCTCCGGACGGCGTTTCCACGGCAGGGAGCGCGACTGGCCGATGTCGAAGAACTCGATCACGATCTCGCCGTCCGGTTCGATGATCTGGCGGGACCGGGCGAGCTGCCAGTTGCGAGATGACGCCGGGTCTTGCTGGTCTTCGGTGCTGACTCGGCCGTAGAACGCGAAGCGCTTCATGCGGGTCACGCTACGTCTCGCTCGTCTCTCGAGTCTGGACTGTCGGCCGGCGTGGCGAGGCGGGCGTCATGGGCCTTGCGGAGGATGCGGAGCAACACCCGCGCTGCGCCGTCGGTCAGATCGGGAGGGTCGAGGGCTGGCCCGAACTGCAGCGTGGGAGCGTCCCGATCGGTCGGCATGAATCAACCATCGCGACCGACACTCCCGGCAGAGCTCCCGCCGCACCTCCCGTTCCGAAGAAAGCCGGCTCGAGATCATCCGGCACCCTCAAGACATCCCGAACGCCGAGTCACACCTGTGGAACCAGATGGAGAAGCAGACACGGTTGCAACCCGAATCGGGCTGCACACCAGGACGTGCGAGGCGACTCCCGGGCCGGGGCGGCACGACGGCGGTGAACCTCCCGAAGCCCCACGTCAGCCGTTCTCTCGCGATCGACGGACTGGCAACGCCAGCTCTCAACGTTCTCCGAACGTTCGGGTTCGCATTCTGGTTCGCAGCGCGAGCGGGAGTGATCCCGGGAGTGATCGCGGGAGTGGTCCCGGTAGGGGTGTCGTCGCGGGAGTTCTTCCGGGAGTGACCGCGGGAGCGGGAGTGGTGACGGGAGGCTTGCCGGGAGGTGCCGCGGGAGGTGTCCCGGGATGTTGGATCCGCATGATCGCCCCGTGCCCGCTTGTCGCGGGCAAGTCTGGGGAACGGTGCGATGGCGTGGATGCGGATGATGGGCGCGGACTCGGTCGAATACCACCGACAGACCGTGCTCGGCCGTTCGGACGATAACCCGGGAGCGGCGATCAGCTACTACGCCGAACGGGGAGAGAGTCCGTTGACCTGGGGCGGCGGCGCAACGGTCAGGCTCGGTCTCGCTGGGCACGTCACCACCGAGGCGTACGAGCACATCTTCGGCCCCGGTGGTGCCCGCCATCCCTCTACGAGCGACCGGCTGGTGCGGACGACGCGGCCGGGGTTGGAGATCGTCGTGTCGGCGCACAAGTCGGTCGCCGAACTGGGCGTGATCGGCCGCGCGGAAGACATGCACCAGATCCTCGACGCCGAGCGCGACGGCACGCTGGCCTATCTCGAGCAGCTCACTGTCGAACGTGGAGGCAGGCGAGGACGAGCGGCGACACCGACGTCTACGAGCGGGATGCTGTATGCGTCGACTCGCCACGCAACGTCACGGGCGGGTGATCCGTGCCTCCACGACCATGTGCTGATCGCCAACTTGGTCGAGATGCTTGACGAGCGGGGCGGCTGGAAGGCGGCCGACACCGCGTTGTGGCGCGAGCATCTCCACGCCGCGACGGCCCTTGGGCGGCTCCGCGCGGCGCGTGTCGCGGTCGAGCTCGGCTATGGGATCGTCTCCGACGACGGGCCTTCCGGTCGTCTCGGCCACTGGGCGATCGCTGGGATTCCGGAGCAGGTGATGGAGATGCACTCCAAGCGGTCGGCCGAGATTGCCAGTGCCACCGGCAGGCCCGGTGAGACGAGCTACCGCCAACGTGCTGTCGCTGCGCGCCGCACTCGCAGTGGCAAACGACACGAGCAGGTGACCGACTTGATGGCTCGCTGGCAAGGCGAGATCGAAGCCGGGCCGTTCACGATTGATGGCATCACGGCCGATGTCGATCGATCCCATCATCGCCGGGTCACTCCCGAGCTGAACGAGCTGGACCTCGACCGGCTTGCTGCTCGGCTCCTCAGTACGGACGGACAGCTTGCCGCTGACAAAGCATTCTGTCGTCGCGACGTGATCGTCGCGGCCGCGCCGCATCTCTTCGGCCTCGACGCTGACATCTTGGAGCAGGTCGTGGAGCGGGTGGTCGTCCATCCCGATGCGGTGGAGCTGGAGCCGTTCGACGGCGTCCGCGAACCGGTGTGGGCACCGCGTTGCGTCATCGAGACTGAACGCGCTATCGCAGCGCGAGCCTGGACGCGTCACCACGCCCGCACCATGCTGCCGATTGCTCCCGTGATAGTGCGCGAGGCGATCGCAGACACCGAAAGGTCACTCGGCGCGTCTCTCACGCCCAGCCAACGGGCCACGATACGAGGCATCTGCGAATCGAACCGGAGCCTCGATGTCGTGATTGGCGTCGCCGGATCGGGCAAGACCACTGCCCTCCAAGCTGTCCGCCTCGCGCATCAGCGACGTGGATACCGTGTGCTCGGGACCGCCACCTCCGGCCAAGCCGCCCGCACGGTGGGCCGCGACGCGGGCATCGAGTCGCGTACCGTCGCCTCGCTCCTCGCCCGGCTCGACACCGGAAGGCTCACCCTCGACCAACACACGCTTGTCGTACTCGACGAAGCGGGCATGACCGACGACCACGACCTCCACCGCCTCCTCGACCACACCGCCCACGCCCACGCCAAACTCGTGCTCGTCGGAGATCCACGGCAACTCGGCGCCGTCGGCCCCGGCGGCGCACTCGAGGCGCTCGTACGCCGCTTCGACGGCCACGTCTGGCAGCTCACCGACAACATCCGCCAGATCGACTTCACCGAACGCGAAGCACTTGCCGAACTCCGCCACGGCGACATCAGCCGCGCCGTCGACTGGCTGGCACGCCACGACCGCATCGTCACCGGCAGCGATCGAGCCGAAAAGATCGGCGCGGTCATCGACGGCTGGCTTGCCGACACCGAATCCGGGGTCGACACCATCATGCTCGCCTGGCGACGGGACAACGTCGATGCACTCAACCAACTTGCCCGCCAGGCCGCTGCCGAACGAGGCTGGCTCACCGGTCCCGAGGTCACCGCACCCGGCGGTCGTCGCTACCGCCAAGGCGACCGCGTCGTCACCCTCGCACCGCACCAGCAGACTGTCACCTCAGAAACCGCCACCATCGAACAGGTCCACCCCGATCGAGGGATGCTCACTCTTCGATTCGACGACGGTCGCCAGACCGCCCTCCCGTTGCCGTTCGCCGCGAGCAACCGCCTGGCCCACGGCTACGCGATCACCGTGCACCGCTCTCAAGGAGCGACCGTCGACACCACCCACTACCTCGAAGACGGCGGCGGCCGAGAACTCGGCTACGTCGCGCTTTCCCGAGCCCGCCACCGATCGACCGTCTACACACATGCTGACGAGCTCAGTACTGCCGTCGACGACCTCACCGATGCCTGGACCGTCGAACGCCGCCAGCAGTGGATCACGGAACGAACCACGTCACTCGACTCCGCGCGCGCCCAACGTGTCGCGACTCCCGGCCCCGAACTCGACCTGTTCTGAACAGTTCAACGGGCCCCTCAGGTCCAGTGGCCTTGCATCCGGCGGCCACAATTGCCAGGGGATCCGTCCGGCAAGCACGTAGTGATGACCGCGCTTGTTGTCCCTGTGACAGACCCAGTCGCTCGTTCACCAGCGCGGATCGGCGGGTCGATGGAACCGGCAAGCGCCACGCGCGCGATGAGCGCACCGAATCCCGGTCACGGCGTCTGCGAATATCGGCTGCCCCGTTGCTACCGGACGGGGCCACGGGGATGGCAACGGTGGCGGCTCCCGCGGCGTCGTCCCCGTCAATTCCCGGAGCGCTGGAGCCGAGCGTGTCATGGGAGCTCAGCTACAAAGGTGATTTTCAATGCCGTTCGAGCCGCGTCGCGTCGCTACGCATCGGCGCGCCTGTTCGGTACTCCAGCATTGTGTCGTTCGATCAGGTTGAACCGTGTGCGTGGGGTGGATCGAGGAGCGTGCCTCGCAGGGACCAGAGGGTCACGCCGAGTATGAGGAGGGCGGTCCCGGTGATCGCGGCGACGGCACCGAAGTAGGAGGGTTGGAGTTCTATGACGCTGAGTTCGCGGCCGTTGAGCACGAGCAAAGCGATGATGGTGACGAGGAACGCAGCGACGAGCAGTGCGGCACCGGCGACGATAAGCCGGGGGCTGGAGAAGAGGCGGGTGAGAACCATGGGCCGCCAGGGTCTGAGGGCGGTGGTTCCGGTGCCTCGCCAGGCGATGATGCAGGCTGCGATGATCAGGGTCCAGGCGGTGGCGATGAGGTAAGCGGCGATGACGTCGCTGGGGCGGTGCCAGCCGCCGGTGAGGGTGCCTGCTCCGATCAGCACGGCGTAGGTGATGCCGATCGAGCCGGCGATCACGCGCAGGCGGGGTGGGACCACGAGCACGAGACCGAGCGCGAGGGACATCGCGACGGTGGCGTGTCCGCTGGGGAAGCTTGGTGTCGTTGCTGCGTGCGGACGGTGGAGGAGGTCGGGACGGGTGAGCAGCTCGGTCTTCAGGAGTTGGCTGGTCACGTTCGCGCCGATGATCATGACGCCGACGCCGATCGCGAGGCGAGGGCGGCGGCGACTCAGCGCGAGCAGCGCGAGCGCGAGTCCGGCGAGGACAAGTGAGGTGACGCTGATGGTGTTCAGGACGTGGGTGGTCGCTTGTTGTACGACCCGTTCGGTGTTCCTGCCGACAAGGGCGGCCTCATCGGCCCGTTGGCCGACATATGTGCGAACCGCGACCGCATAGACGCCCCCCACGATCGCGATGCACGTGATGCCGAGCGCGACGAGGACCGTGACGGGTTGCGACGAGCTCAGGCCGACTGATGTGGCGCCGGGATCGTCGTCGCCACCATCTCCCGGTTGGGAGTCAGGGCGTCGGGGCGTCGGGGTCGACGTCGATCGTGACCGACTCGACATCGGCTTCCCCGTCATGTGCGAAGTCGGTCTCGATCGTGTCGGTGACGGTGATCACGCTGGGTGTGCCATCAACGCCGATCCGCGCTGCGAGTTCCTCGGTCACCTCGACCACGTCCACCAGCCCGTCACCGGAGATGTCGAAACCCACGGTGCGCGTGGTTTGGACCGCGTCCACGACGCCGTCACCGTCAAGATCGAGAAACCGAGTCTCCGTCGGAACAACCACGTCCGGGTCTTCACCGGCCAGGTCGACCGGCGGAACCTCATCCCCGACGTCAGTAATCACGAGGCTCAGCGTAACCCTTCACCGGGGCGACGCGGGGAGAGGCGGCCACCTGTCCTGTCCCGGCGCTATCCGAACGCGGGGTTGAGGCACTGCACGATTCTTGCGGGCGGAACCGTGAATGCCGTGGCCGAGTCGGCGAAGCCTGTGCGGACTCGAGCTTTCGAATAGAGCACTTGTACGACGTCGGATTCGCCGGTTGCGCTGATGGGGTACGTGCCCACGAGTTGCAGCCCCGTGTAGTCGAGCTTGAGCGCCACGAGTTGGTTGCGCACTGTGAGCAGGATCTGGTGCGCTTCGTAGCGAGCCTGTTCGCTAGTGGTGCGATGCGGCACCGTTGTCGAGGTGGGCAGCGTCGTCGATGGTGCGGTGGTCGGTGCGATGGTTGTGGTCGGGGCCGTGGTGGATGTGGATGACGTCGCCGGGGTGGTCGGCGGTGTTGTCGGTGGTCCCGCACATGTTGGCGATCCCGTCGGCGCTGGTCCTGTTCCGCTGTTGATCGCCCAGGTGACGAGCAGGTTCTTCCCGGGTACGTAGGTCACGACGAAACGCGTGTCGTCGGGGATGCCTCGGTCGCTGGAGCCGAGTTGCGGGCGGGCGAGCAGTGCTTGGCGGATCGCGGCCGCCTTGGCGGCGGGTGGCCTGGTGGTGGTCGTCGTGCGAATGGTGGTGGTCGGCGCCGCGGTCGGTGCGGGGGTTGGTGCTGGTGCGGCCGTCGGCGCGGGGGTTGGTGCTGGTGCGGCCGTCGGCGCGGGGGTTGGTGGTGGCGCGGGGGTTGGCGCGGGGGTCGGTGGTGGTGCGGCCGTCGGCGCGGGGGCTGGCGCGGGGGTTGGTGGTGGTGCGGCCGTCGGCGCGGGGGTTGGTGGTGGTGCGGCCGTCGGCGCGGGGGTTGGTGGTGGTGCGGGTGCGGCCGTCGTCGCCGGGGTCGGAGGTGGCGGTATCACCTTGATGGTGGGTTTCGGTGCGGAGGTGGTGGTCGCATTCCGGTGAGTCGTGGTCGTGGTGGTGCTGCGGGGTGAGGAGATCGAGCTGGGTGTGAGACTTGTGCTCGCCGGCGGCTGTGTCGGGAGCGCCACTTGGTCCTCCGCCGTGTTGTCTCCGCCGTGCAGCGCCAGGAAGAGCACGAGGCCGATCGCCCAGACGGCAAGCACCGATCCAGCGACGATTCGCGCCGCGGTGATGTACTGCGTGCCGCCTTTCGTGCCTCGCGAGCGTCGGATCAGTTCGCTGGCATGGGCGGCCAGGATGAATGCGAGCAGTGTGGCGAGTATCGGGATCGCAATGCTGATGATGGCCACGACCAACGCCGCGAGGGCGAACGGCTCGATCGGGTACGCGTCTCCCCAGCCACCGGAACCTCCTCGACGTGTGGCACCGGTCGGCTCGGGCTCGGGGCCTGCGGGAACGTCACCCGTAGCGCCCGGCCCATCAGGTGGCTGTGGTGCCGGCACCGCCCGGAGTGTATTTGTGCGCGTGCGCGCCGGGACGTCGCACTACGCGACGACAGGCCCCCGGACAGTCGGCATGCGCAGACAACAGGCGCGCGAAGCCGTACGGATCAGGGTTGGAGCCAGACCTCGGGGCCTGACCCACCGTAGGTTGAAGTCGTCACGAGATGGACGCCGGGGTCGAGGTAGTCGCCGAACGGACGATCGAAGATGACGGTTTGGCCAGGCGCAAGGTCAGCGGAGAACGGCCCGAATCGGACCGTTACCTGTGCCCCGTCGCTCACGAGCCGCAACCGTTGGTTCGACGACACCGCGACGCAGCGAGGTTGCGGCACATCGACCGCCAAGGTGATGGTCACGGGGTCGGTGGCGGCGTGTGGACAGATGCCGGCGGCGGGTTGCGTCGCGTCCGCCGGGGTCTTCGAAGTTGCGGGGTCGAGCATGGGGACGAGCTGTCCGGGGACACGGTTCGCGAGCGAGGGTGTACTCAACATCGCGGCCAAGGTCTGGGTACCGACCGCTCCGTCAACCGGGATTTTCTCGGATGCTTGGAAGTCTCGGGTCAGCGCGTCGGTGAGCGGACCGAAGATCCCGTCGACGGTGAGCCGCTGGTCTGGGCTCGTGGTCGCATCGAGCCACTGGTTCAGTTGGCTTTGCCAGTCGCTGACGTCAGCGCCGACGGCACCGAGCTGGATCAGGTCGCCACCGGAGGTGAGATCGGGGGCGCTCGCCGCAAGCTCAGGCGCGCTGAGCAGTCCGGCACGGGTCATGGGACCGACGATCCCGTCGACGGGCAGGCCCTGCGCCGCCTGCAACGCTCGGGTTGACGAGTCGGTCAACGGACCGAACGTGCCATCCTCCGGGAGACGGAACGCGTCACCTGGATGCGCCGCGGCGAGCCATTCGTTCAGCAGCGTCTGCCACTGCAAGACCCACGAGTCCGCGTCACCCAAGCTGAGGACCGGCGAATCGTGGACCCAGGCGATCGACAAGCCATCGACCGGCAGCGCCGACGCCGCCACGGGGATCGCCGCAGCCGCTTGCTCCGCCTCGTCAACATCGGCAGCTGCCGCAACCGACAGTCGGGGTGCCACGCCGACAGCGCCCATCGCGAGGATCAGCACCATCATCGTCGTACCGCCAACACCGCGAACGTTTGCCGAGCCGCCAGGTGCCGTCACACGCCGACCATACCCTTGGCGCCGGCGCGTGCGCTGCGCCTCGACATGGGATCATGCGAGGGTCGGAGCGACCATGCTGATCCGACCCGAGGACAAGCAGTCATCGATAGAACACGGTTCCACTCTTCGAACACGACGCGTCTCGCCCGGAGGACTCACACTCGACGGCGGATCTCGTCGTCGGAGCCGCTGCCTGCATAGGTGCACTGTTCGCGCTCGTGCCCACGGCGCCAGTTCCCGGCCCATCGACCTCCTCCTGCTCCTCCTCTTCGTGGACACCCTGCACTCGGCTTCGACGGGTCCGTCCCGTTGGGCAAGAGCGAGCGTGGGTGATAACTGGGACAGACTGTCCGTCGCCGTCGTGTCGCCGTGAGCTGGGCAGCCCAGCGTGGCGGCCTCGGACACCCGAGCTCGGATGGGAGGCAAGAATACGTACCCGATGGTTTTGACCTAGCGTGACGCCACCCACAGTCCGTGAACACGACCTCGAGTGCGAAGGGGAATCCTTGGTGTCGGATGTGTCGGTCGCGGGTGTGGAGGTCCGCGCGGAGGAGATGAAGCGCGCGCTCGACCATCTCACCGAAGTTGCCGTGCCGATGGGCACGCGCGTCCACGTCTACGACGACGCGCTGGAGTTCTCGTTCCATGATCCAGAGCAGGGCTGGTGGGCCATCACCACGTGCCGCGGGTCCGCGCTCACCGAGCCATCTTCTGCCGACGCTGCGGCGGTCACGGTCCCTCGGCTCCTTCTTCGAGAAGCAGTCGAGTTCGCCCAGCTCGACCCCATCGCGCAATGCGCCGTAGTCGTCCACGAGGGTGAGAGTGCGCACGTGGGGGCCACCGCAGTGGCAGCGTCGCAGGAGTGGCCCGAGATCATGGCACCGCCGTCCGTCGCGCAGCGGGTCCCAGCGGAAACGGCTCTCCCAGTACCGGCAGGGCCGTGGGAGCCCGAAGAGAAGGTCCGGTTCGTCGTCGGCGGCGTGCGCCTCACGGTGATGAGCGGTCTCCTCGAGCGATTCTGGGCCCGCGAGATCCGACACGTCTCCCTGTACCTCGGTGACAACGCGATCCTGGTCGGCGAGACCGATGACGAGAAACCCGACGATCAACTCACGCTCATCGTCCCTGTCAACGTCGACGCGTAGTCGTGTACCCCCGCGGTCACGATGCGGCGAAGACCCGTATCTCCACTGCGTCGACGTAGCCGTGCGTCGACGCCGGAACATCCAAGCGCTGTGCTCATGCTTTGTGTCGCCTGCGGCACCACCGCCTCCGGCATGAACGTAGGTTCATGCCCATTGGGCTTCGCGCTCGTGTCATTTCACCGTGATGGTGATGACGGTGGCGAGTAGGTCGCGTGCGGTGCTCTTGCCGCCGACGAGTCAGTGGTGCGGTCACCCGCGCGATTGTGTGTTGCTGGAAGGAGGTCGTGTCGCGAGAAATGCTGACGCGCGCCGAACTGATCGTCTGAACGATGCGAGCGTCGGGACGTGGCCGGCGTCCCCGGTAGGCTCGTGATCGTGCCTCTTGACGGTGCGTTCTCGCCGCTGCACTGGCTGATCGTCGGTGTTGTGGCGCTCCTTGTGCTCGGGCCGGAGCAGCTGCCGAAGATGGCGCGCCAAGCGGGGCGTGCCTACAAGGAATTCGCTCAGGTCAAGGAGCACCTACGTGCCGAGCTGAGGGATGTTGTCTCCGAGTTCGATCTCGGGGCGGGCGACGGACCCACGAAGCCGAAGGACTGAGGCCGACGGCTATGCGCTGGTGGTCGGCGGCGGCTCCGTCTGGTCTTTCACTTCCGGCTTCGCAAGCTCGTCGTCGTGTCCGTGCAGTCCGGAACGAAACTCCTTGGCGGCCTGACCCATGCCGCAGCGCGAGTTCGGGAAGCTTCTTAGATCCGAACAGCAAGAGCACGACCGCCAAGACAATGAGCAGTTCGGCGGGGCCGACATCCACAGGCTGAGCGTACCACCGGCTGCCGGTCACCAGGTCGTGGGCTGCACGCCGGCTGACATGTGATCGTCGAGGTCGACTTTTGACCTAGCAGTGTCGCGGCGACGTCCTAGATCACGTTCAGGAACCGGGCCGGGTCGGACCCGGTTCCGTAGCGCCAGGATCCCACGGCCAGCACGAGCGCGATCGCACAGCCGGCGGCGAACACGCCATTGAACCAGCGGTTGGCGATGAGTCGTCCGAGGAGGTACACCAGCGCAGCGAACCCCGACGGCGAAGGCGATCCATGGTTCCCAAGCCGCCCCTCAAGAGCCGATTTTCAGCACCCTGCTAGTGTCCTGGAAGCCTGAAGCGTCGTGAAAGTGTGGTGGTCACGTGTTGGTTCCGTCGTTGATGGCGGTGCAGTAGTCGGCGAGGCGTTCGAGGATCTGCTCGGCGGTCTTGTGCCATACGAATGGGGTCGGGTTCTCGTTCCAGGTGTCGGTCCATGCGGTGATGTCGGCGGCGAGTTCTTTCACGGTGCGGTGCGCGGCGCGTTGGAGCTTCTTGGTGGTGAGTGCGGAGAACCATCGTTCGACGAGGTTCATCCACGACCCGTAGGTCGGGGTGAAGTGCAGGTGGAATCGGCGGTGGCGCAGCAGCCAACGATGCACGGTCGGGGTCTTGTGCGCGGAGAGGTTGTCGAGGATCACGTGCACGGCAAGGTCGTCGGGGACGTTGCGGTTGACCTTGTTCAAGAAGGCGACGAAGTCGGTGCTGGTGTGGCGGGGTCGGATGTCGGTGATGACCTTGCCGGTCGCGATCTCGAGCGCGGCGAAGAGGTCACAGGTGCCGTTGCGTTCGTAGTCGTGGGTGGCGCGGCGCCGGGGTGGTGGGCAGCATCGGCAGCGTGGGCGCGGTCCGATTCAGTGCTTGGATCTGAGGTTTCTCATCGACGGCGAATACGGCGGCGGCGACCGGTGGGTTCAGGTACAACGCGACGATGTCGCGGATCTTCTCGACCAGCTGCGGGTCAGGAGACACCTTGAAGGAGTCTTCGCGCCACGGTTTGAGCCCGAACGCCTGCCAGATCTCCCGCACCGTCGTGTGACTGATGCCGTGCTTTTCGGCCAGACCCCGCGTCGACCAGTGCGTCGCGTTCGGCGGCGTGGTCTCGAGCGTCTCGACCACGATCGCTTCGATCACATCGTCGCCGATCGTGCGAGCCGCTCCCGGACGCGGCGCGTCGACGAGCCCATCGAGACGATCCACCGCGAATCGGTTGCGCCACTTGCCCACCGTCGCCGGGTTACAACCCAGCGCCGCGGCGATCTGCGCGTGCGTACGGTCCCCGGCCGCGCACGCCAGCACAATCTTGGAACGCAACGCCAACGCCTGCGACGAACTGTGCCGGCGAGCCCACCGCTGCAACGCCGCACGCTCACCCGCGTGCAGGGTGATCTCGACAGTCGGTCGTCCGGATCGTGCCATGGTGTCCCTCCGATGTTGGTCGACAACACCGGACGAACGCGCCTCCCCACGAAAAATTCCCGATCAGCCAAACTTTCTTGGCGAATCAACCTTCCAGGACACTAGGCAGCGATCACGAACTCGCCGGCGGCGGGAGCGCGTGGGGTCAGGGTACGAGTACGCCCTCCGACACACCGTTAAAGCAACGGGGTCGACGCCAAGTCGGACCTCGTTGCATTCTGGGTCGTAGACCGCGCTGACACCCATCGAGGTGTAGAGCCCGGCGAGTTCTTCATCGGTCGCCTTCTGGAGGACGCCGGTGAGACCGCCGCACCGTTCGACGACGGCAAGGACTTCCTCAACGGAAGTCCTTGGCGGTGCGAGCTCAAGCGCCGTCTCGAGCGCCCGGTCGGCCTGCTCCTTCTCCGCGGCTGCTTCGTCAAGCCATGACAGGACCTCACGCCGGGCGGGCTCCGAGCCTGCGTCGCGTAATGCGGCTCGACACCGATCGAGTTCTCGGCGCGCAGCGGAGATGCGTCGGCGCGCTCCTTCGATCTGTTCACTCCGATCGCGTCCTTGCTCGGATGCCGCGACGATCTCTCGTGCGGTGTCGGCTGCCCTATCGGGCGCGAACAGCTCGCTCAGCCACTCCTCGAGCGCGTTGATCACGGGCTGCTCAGGTACCAGCACATCGCGCGCGTGGGCGTCGGCGATTCCCGGATAGCGAGCACGGGCAGCGCAGCGGTAGTAACGCCGGGTGCCGCCTCGCGTCTGACCGTGCATTCGCCGTCCGCACGACGCGCAGAAGACGAGACCTCCAAGCGGATAGGGGCGCGCCGTCGACCTCGGAGCGCGAGTCTTCACCGACGCATTCACTCGCTGGGCGCTGGTCCAGTCGTCTCGCGAAACCAGCGCTTCATGCGTGGGCTCGGGCGACCAGATCCACGATGAGGGATCGTTCCACCGCATGCGCCGGACGTGGCCCTCGGCGGGAGAGGAGAGATCGATCAGCTCGTAGTCGCGCCGCTGGCGTCCGAACACCTCGTGGCCGGTGTAGCGAGCGTTCCGAATGATCGCGCGCACGGCGGAGTCAGCCCATCCGGGCCCGTTGCGGTGCGAGTTACGGGCCGGATCGTGCTGTGACGGTGACGGGATGCCTTCGATGTTGAGGCCGCGGGCGATCGCGGAGTAGCCGGCGCCAGCAAGCCGTTCGGTGAAGATCCGTTCGACGACTAGCGCGGTGACGGGATCGGGCTCGAGCCGGTTTAACGTTGCGCCGATGCGCGCCTTCTCGGCGTTCGGGTGCGGACTGACCGGCACGAGGCGATAGCCGTATGGCGGCCGCCCGCCCAGGTAGCGCCCGCCGGCGCGCGCCATGGTCTGCATCGCGTTGCGTACTCGTCGTTGGATGCGAGCGCGTTCGGCCTTGCTGAGACCGCCGAAGAGTGACATCACGAGGTCGTGCGCCTCGCTGTCTGGGTCGACTCGGCCGCCGACCTCGGGCACCCACAGCTCCACGCGGTGGTGCCAAAGGATCGGCGCGGTGAGCCCGTATTGGGTGCCCGCGAAGGCGCGTTGCGGTTCGCCGATCACGAGCGCGTCGAACCCGCGGTCCTGGCGGGCACAGTCGGCAAGGAGGCGAGTCGCTTCTGGACGTCGCGACCATGACAGTGAGCGCGACACTCCGACATCGAGGTACTCGGCGACGATCTCGCCGCCATGCGCACCGATTAGCGCGGCGGCGACGCTGCGCTGCCACGCGATGCTGTCCTCGGGCGACTGACGGTCCTCAGTGCTGACCCGTGCGTACAACGCAGCCCGAAATGTCATCCGCTACCTCCGCGCCTGATCCACTCGTCGCCATCTTGGCAAGCCGATGCCAGGAGCCGCTGGATGATGCTCGCCAGGACCGCGGCACCCGCCGGGTTGAGAACCGGCCCGGCTGCCGGTCCATGCACCCAGACAGGCGAACCGGCATCACGCTCGCCAGCACGGTCGGGCTGGCCGTGCGACGCACCCCGCGAGAACGATGACTGCGTCGTGGGTCTGGCCGTGCGGCCGGATTGTGAGAGGGGAGCTGCCATGTCGGGGCCAGCATGAGCCCAATCACTCCCACGACCACTCCCGGAATCGAGTCCGATCGCTCCCGGGATCGGAGAAATCTCGGAATCCCTAACTCGTAGTCGCACCCGTACCGGCTGACCATTCCAGGCGAGTCCATCGTGTCCGTCGCGTTCGGGAGTGAGCTCTTATCGCTGGCGAGGGTTCGAACGGCGGCGCAGGACGGGAGCCGAGCGACGGCGGTCGCGGACCTCACCGGCCACATGCTCACCTCACACCTCACCCGCGACTCCCTGGCCAGTCACCCCCACGACCAGGCCGAGTACCCGACGAACGACACCACGTCGTCCCACCTCGAACTCTCGACCACTCCGGCCGGGCGCGACCCACGATCTCGACGTAGACACACTTCTCACCTCCGCAAGCGGAGGCGAGGCGGGAGTCATCCGGGAGTCATCGAGCGGTGTCCCGGCGACGGCTCGAGAGAGACATTTGCCGCGTCAAGGCGTCAGACGACTCTTCCTCAGGGATCCCCTCGTGCACGCGAGCGCAAGGACACGACAGCCGGGAAACCAGACGCTGCAGCGCTTCTGCGGCGATGTCCATGAGCTCGTAGCGCAGAAAGATCGATACCGTCGGCCGGGAGTGATCCGCGGTCGACCGGGAGTGATCGCGGTGACGACGACGTCGGACGGGAGTGATCGATCGACGAGCCGGGAGTGATCCGCGCTCGACCGGGAGTGATCTGCGCTCGACCGGGAGTGATCGCGGTGACGACGACGTCGGACGGGAGTGAGAAGTGTGTCTAAATTCGAGTTCGTGGGCGGGAGCGGCTTCGAGTGGAGGTCGCGGTCTTGGTTCGCGATCTAGACAAGAACGTTCAGGTCAACGAGATGGTCCAGGTTCGGACCGAGCCGAGTAAAAGCCCTCGACAACGACGGTGTCGCGAGCTTCGACGGTGACGGAGGCCGTCAGCCCGCTGCGGCCAAGCCAGTTGAAACGCTGAAACCGTGCGGGCTCGCCTCCCCGGGCCAGGACCTGCATCGTGCGTTATCCGTCAAGTGCCTCGACCCAGCGGGCGAGACGATCCCACATTTGGTGCCGAGTGTTCGCCATGTTGTGACAGTGTGCCGACTTCGGGAGGAGGTACAACGTGATGTCGTCCGACGAGTAGTAGGCGCGCGGCTCGTTGTGATGGTCGGGTGTCGAGTCACGCTCGCCGAGCCCGATGAACACTGGACACGTCACCCGCCCCGCATGGTCCGAGGCGATGAAGGGAACAACCGACAGCAGCCCGCAGACACCGGGGATGTCGGTATTGCTCAGATCGTCGGCGGCGATGACCTCGGGGGGGACGTCGTCCCAATAGAAGTGGTGTCGAAGCTCGGCTGCCGTCCTGTCCGCCAGCGGCATCGCATCGAAGGCACCGTCGGCAGCCGGTCCTATGATCGACTCGCGGCTCGGCAGGGAGATGCCGTCGCCACCGATCTCGGGCGAGTAGTTGATGATCGGGCCGATCGTCCCGTAACCAAGGGGAGCGATGGCGTCGAAACTGCGGTGCAATGACTGCTGGTAGATGGCGAGCATGCCGCCCATCGAATGGCCCACGCCGACCGTCGGACCGATCGTCAGAGCCCCGAGGTCTCCCAAGAGCGACCCGTTCTCGGCGCGACGGACGAGCTGAGCCAGTACCGCCGCGTTGGCTGCCGCCACCACCTCAGGCGTGAGCTCCACAGCCCGGGAGTGACGGGAGCTCTCCCCGGTGCCGAGGTGATCGACCGCGACCACGAGCATGCCGCGGCCGGCGAGATGCTCACCGAAGCTGTAGCCAGGCCGACCCGGCACCTCGAGATGCCAGTACGCCTTCGTGTAAGTCCCTCCCGGAAGGCAGAACAAGAGTGGCACACGGCCCGCAGGTCGCTTCGGTGCGAATACCCACGCAGAGACGTGGTGTGAACCGTCGAGAGGGACGGATCCGGTCACGTCGACCGTGACGATCGTCGGACTCATCGCGTGTGCCCTCCTCTACAATCCCCCGCGGTCTCTCGGATCATTCCAACGATTTCTAACGCAACTGCGGTCGACGCCGAGCTTGGCCCGTCGCCAACGGGCTACGCCAACTCGAGCTCTTCTGGGAAAGAGAGTCCGACGCCTCTGGCGACCTGACGCGACGACAGAGAAGCGCCGTCCCATCGCCCTCTTCCCTCCCGACGCAGAACGAGCCCGCGTGCTTCTGCACGACGGGCATCCGAAGGAAAGCTGCAGATGGCATCGCGTTAGGGAGACCACGACGGGCGCGATCACGCAACTCGCCGAGATGCGCGAAGTCGCCGGGCTCGCCGACCCACGCCACCATGCCCGGAAACGGCTGTCCGCGCATGGTCAACCACGGGTACCCGAGTACGTCGTCCTCGATGCGAAGCGCGAGGTCGCGTTCCTTCTGTGCGGTATCGGTGACCTACAGGTCGCGAGGTTCGAACAGATGCGTATCGGCGTCGATGATCATGCTTCCCCCGTTCCGGCACGTTCGGCTCGCCGCCGAGCGATGTCGTTCCAGAAGTTGGTCCAGCTCGGCCACGCGTCCGGAACCGTGAACGCTTCACCGGGTGCCGTCGGCAAGGTCGGGATGTCCATCTCTGTTCGTCGGACTCCAACGCGCCTTGTTCTGCCCGATCGGCGGCTCGCGCGCGTCGGTCGCGTACCACCCGAGCATGTCGTGCTTCCGGAACCGCCAGTCGGAGCCAACCCGTTGGTACGCGTCGCGGTACAGCAAGCAACTCACGATCCACTGCGGACCGACCTCGAGCTCGCATCGGCAGTACACCATGCCCGTGGCTCGATCGGCGTTGTCCGGGTCGAACGAGATGATGTGGTTGCCCATCATGTGGATGCTCGTCGTGTAGCTCGACAGGATCATCCTGAACCAGTTTCGTAACGCAGTCTTCCCACGCCGACCGTCAACAACCTCGTAGTCGTCGACGAAGAGATCGACCAGGCCGTCGAGGTCACGCGAATCGATGGCCAGTGCGTAGCGATGTGACAGTTCGCGGATGAGGTCCCGGTCGACCAGCCACTGGAGCTGCGGTTCGACGTCGTATGCCTGCATGGGATGCCTCTTCGCTCGTTGCGGGCTCGGTATAAGCCTGACGTCTGTCGACCCCGATGACCGCGCTCGCCGGCAAACACCGCTGGGCTCCCGAAGCACCGCTCGTTGACGTTCCCCGTCTCGACGAGCACGTTCATTTGCACGTACACAGTACGTGAGATCGGCAGACACCGATCCCGAGGGGGACACGACGTCGAGAGCACGGAAGACGATCGGCGGCGTCGGCGCGCTGGCGCTCCTGGTGGCGCTCGCGAGCGCGGCGATGGCGCCCTCGGCGTCGGGAGTGCGCTCGGTGCGGGGCTTCGACAGCAAGACGACCACAGTGCAGGGGATCGGGCCAGCGGCGAGCGGCTTCGGCGACGCCGATGTCGTAGTCCTGGCGCGGTTCAAGCGCGCGAACGACACGAACGAGCTCAAGGGCATCAAGGTCAAGTACGCCGGCTTCGCTGACGAGAAGGCGGACGTCGCGACTGCGACGTCGGAGGCTCGGCGACTCGTCGAGCAAAAGGCGCGTTCGCAATCGTGCACGACTTCTCTGCGATTAACCCGGGGTGGCACCTCAACGCCAAGCACGTGCCCTACCTCGGCTGGGGGCCTTCGACAACACGTACTGGAGCACCAAGCCAAGCACGAAGATCTACGGCGTCGGCTTCAACCACTGTCTGGTGCCCGCCGACCCCCCGCTCATGCCAGCCGGCGTACCAGACGTTCTATGACCGGACGCCATCAACTGTCTCTTGGCTACGCAGTGCCTGCCGATCTGGAGTGCCGTGAAGGCAGCCGGCTACAAGGGCACGTTCGCCAACCAGACCTGGCAGATCAAGGGCTTCGTCGGGCCCGTGAAGTACCCGGCATCGACGGTCGCGCCGCAGCCCTTCTGTCAGACCGTGGTCGAAGACGCCGACGGCACCTCGTGGAAGACGGTTGTGCCATTCACCTGTTCGAGCAAGACCTTCAAGGTCAAGTAACCCGGGCTGATCGGATCAGGGTGGAGGAGCCTCTGTACGGTAGAGCGTACGATGTGTACGAAGACCGCCACGTTCCGCGCTGCGTCAAGGAGCCACGATGCCCGCATCTCCGCCGATCCGGCGCGCGGCCGCCGTGCTCACGGAGCTTGCCCGGGCACCAGAAGAGCAGCTCTCGCTGAGTGAGATCGCCCGTCGGGTCGGGCTGGGCAAGTCGTCGTGCCAGGGCATCCTGCAGGCGCTGGTGGAAGACGGGCTGCTCGTCCGCGGCGATCACCTGCGTTATCGGCTCGGGCCCCGGCTGATCCATCTCGGGGAGGCAGCCAAGCTCGCGCATGACATTCGCGGGATCGTGACGCCCGCTCTCCACCAGTTGCGCGATCAGCTCGGCGTGACCGTGTTCGCCACGGTGCCGAGCGGGTCGGATTCCGTCGTGATCGCAACTGCGGCTGCCGACGAGCCCTGGGGGACAGGCCCGCGTCTCGGGCAGCGCCTCCCGTCCACTCCACCATTCGGTCAGGCCTACACCGCCTGGAGCACGCCCCAGGAGGTGCAGGCCTGGTTGCGCAGTGCCCCGCAGCCATTGTCCGATGCACAGCGGCAAGCCTTCCTCGACTCGTTGGCAATGGTGCGTGAACGCGGCTGCAGCATCACGGTACGGCCTCATCGAGATCCCGAGTTCGAGGAGTGGCCGAGCTCGGATCCGACGTCCGTGTGGCCGATACCCGACGCGTCGGTGATTGCCAGCACCCACAGCCTGGAGCTTCCCGCGCAGGACGAGGGGATGGTTTGGACGGTGCTCGCGTTGAGCGCCGCGGTCTTGGACTACGGCGATGATCCGGTGTGCGTGATCGGCGTCGCGCCACTGCCGTTCGGCATGCGCCGTGACCAGATCTTCGAGGCCGCCCGGCACGTTACGGATGCCGCGGCTTGGGCCAGCCGCAGCTATCGCGGGCTGTCGTAGCTCCTCAGTCGCGAACCTGCGGGTTCAGGTTTGCTGGCGACCGCGCTCACCGGCGATCGTCGGCGCGCAACGAGCGGTGCCGCTCACGGACGCGGTGAAGGACGCGTTCGTGCTCCAGCGTTCCGGTTGGCCGGGCAGCGAGCACGACGTCAGACCGTGGGACGGGGCCTGCGCGGCGAACGCGGCGCCGATCCCTTCGGAGCCGCCCAGAATCATCGCCCAGGATCCGTGGCTCCCACGCGGGATGTCCGATCGGGTGGCCGTTGGCGGGTTTCGTCGGCACCGAGAACCCGCGGCAGCCCCGAGCGCGCATTCGCGTCAGTTCTGCCGCCGCCCAATCCAGGTCAGTGGCGTCAGCACCGCCACCTGCGGCAAGCCGTCGGTGTGGCCGGCCGGGCGGTCGGCGATGAAGTACTCAAGATGTGTCGACGTCAATGATCGCCACCCACCGACAACTCCCCTGGATTTCGTCTGCTATGTCGTACTGTGTACGCTCCGATGAACATTCCCCAGGCCGGCGGAGCGTCAATCCGCGGTCCTCGGGGAACCGTTAGCCCCTGAGGGGGTTGCCCGCATGGCCGAGACGTACATGACCTTCTTCCTCCGCCCGGCCGACGAGTCGCCCGACGCGTTCGGGAAACGGATGCGCGAATGGGCCGTCGAGTTGGCCGCTAACAGTCAGGCGACTGCCGTGATCGCCTTCGCAGACGATGGCGATGTGGGCGCGCCGCCCGAGGCCACCTTCACCCGGCCCACCCACGCGGGCGCGCTGCTGACGACGGGAATCCCGTCGCACGACCTGCCGGCGGGTGACGCCCTGTATGGCATGCGTCGGCGCGTCATCAAGGCTCGATCCCGCGGCCGCGACGGTGTGCGCTCCGAAGGGTTCACGGTTCTGTGCCCGAGCGTGCGCATCGCGCACGTGGACCACGAGCAGTTCGATGCCCATTGGCGCGACATTCACTCGAAGGTGCACGTCGCGTCGTCGCCCGGCACGTGCCACTACGAGCAACTCGTCATCGACGAATGGCTCACACCCGGCGCGCCCCTCTGGGACGGCGTGGGGCTGCTGAGCTTCGCGTCCGCAGCCGACTACACCGAGCGTCTGTTCGGGCCCGGTGGGGAAGCGGCGATCATGGCGGATGTCCAGAACTTCGTCGATCTGTCGCGAGGCGAGACGCTCCCGGCCAGCGAGTTCGTGTACCGCGACGACGACGCGTGAGCGAGCGGAAGACGGATGCGGGCTGCCGTGCTCTGGGCTGGGGTGCCGATCTCGCCGCCGGGTTTGCCGCGGAGGGCCGGTCGCGGCCATAGTCGGCGGTTCGTTCATACCCACGTACGACGTACGGAAGGGTGGATCTCAGAATGGAACAGACGGAAGCCGGGGGGCGGATGTTCCGCGAAGTGATGACGTTCGAGCCGGATGCGCCAGCGAGCCCGCTGGAGCAGGCGACGGTCGACTTCGTGTTCGGTCACGTTTGGAACCGGCCAGGCCTCAGCCGTCGCGATCGCCGGTGGGTGACGTTGGCGTGTGTTGCCGCGGCCGACGCACCGGGTCCGATGATCGAGCACATCTACGCCGCGATGAACAGCGGCGACGTGCAACTCCCCGAGATGCTCGAGTTCGTGCTGCAGTTCGCGGTGTACTGCGGCTGGCCGAAGGCGAGCTGCTTCGAAGGTCACGTCCGCACACAGTGGGCGCGCATCCACCAGGAGCGCGGCGAACCAACACCGCCATGGCCGCTGCTGGCCACGGACACGCTCGGCCCGAACGACTTCGAACTTCGTTTGCAAGGTGGTGAGCAGGAGTTCCGTGACGTGAACTTCGTGCCCGCCCCGCCACGGGACACCCCGTACAACCACGCCGGCATCTTGAACTTCGTGTTCGGGCACGTGTGGCAGCGCCCGAATCTCGGCCGTCGAGAGCGGCGTCTCATCACCGTGACATGCGTCGCGATCGACGACTCACCACTGCCGTTGCAGTCCCACGTCGGATCGGCGTTGCAATCGCGCGATATCAGCACGGACGAGATGGCTGAGCTCGCCCTTCACTTCGCCATGTACTACGGCTTCGCGAAGGGCCAGCAACTCAACACGGTCGCGCAGCAGCAATGGGCTCGGATTCTGCAGGAAGAGCGGGAACCAGGAATGCCCGCTGACGGAACGAAACAGCTCGCCGCGCAACCGGATCGAGGAGGCGAACCATGACGACTTCGTGTGCAAGCGAGCTGTTGACCCGCCTCGTGCCGGTCATCGCGCTCACACGAAACGTGGAGACCGTGCTCGCTCCTGGGTTCCCCGGGTCGTTGTTGGAAGCACCAGTGTCAACTGCGGTGCGCAATGTGCTCGACAACGCGGACGTCGTCGACCTTCCGATGTCGGTCGTGCCATGAGCCCTGGCGCGGTGGGGAACGTCGAAGATCTTGTGGGAAAGGTCGCGGCGGTGACCGGTGGCGGCTCGGGTTTGGGAGCCGCGATGTGTCGCGAGCTCGCGCGAACCGGCATGGCGATCGCAGTGCTCGACATCGACGAAGCGACGGCCTCGGAGACCTCGAGATCGCTCCATGACGAGTTCGGCGTCAACGCCATCGCGCTGAACGTCGATGTCGGTGACAGCGATTCGGTGCGCGAGGCCGCGACCGCCGTCGGTGAGATGTTCGGTGGTTGCGACGTGCTGTGCGCAAATGTAGGCGTCCAACAGTTCGGCACGATCGATCGGCTCACTGAAGACGACTGGTCGTGGTTGGTGAACGTCAATGTCCTCGGCACCGTTCGAACGGTGGCGTCATTTCTTCCGCTGCTCCGCGCTCGCACCGGTTTTCGACGCGTCGTTGTGACGGCCTCATCGGGCGTGTTCGTACCCGGTATTCGGCTGGGCGCGTACCAGACGAGCAAGTACGCGATCGTTGGCTACGCCGAGACGTTGCGGCAGGAACTGGCTGACGAGGGTATCGGCGTGATGATCGTCTTTCCCGCCGGCATGACGACGCGCCACCTCGAGAGCAGCGCACGCGCGCGCCCAGTGGAGATGGGGGAGTGGGTGCTGCTGCCCGACGATGTCGACGCGATGATGGCCAGCCGCAAGGTTGGGCCCGAGCACGTCGCGACCGCGGAGCATGCGGTTCGAAACCTCGTTGCTGATCTGCTCGCTAACGAACCGTACGTGATCACGCACGGTGACTACCGCGGCCAGTACCACGACCGTCTCGCCGCGATCGAAGCCGCGTTCGACCGGATGGAGTGCTCATGAAGCTTGGCATGGTGGGTCTCGGTGAGATGGGCATGCCTATGTTGGAACGACTCCGCGCTGCGGGCCACGACGTGACCTTCCGGGCGCGCCGAGCCGAGGTCATCGAGCGCGCGAGCCGACTCGGCGCGACTGCTGCCGACGGCTTCGACGACCGCGACGCCGTGGTCATCTGCGTGTACAGCGACGAGCAGGTCCGCGACGTCGGGCCGGAGTTGCTCGAGACGATGGTGCCCGGCTCGACGCTGGTGAACCACACGACCTGCAGCCCGACGACCGCGACGCTGCTCGCTCGGGTTGCCGAGCCGCGCGGGGTTCGCGTGCTCGACGCCGCGCTGAGCGGCGGTCCCGACGACATCCGAGCCGGGCGACTCACCCTGCTGGTCGGCGGCGACGAACCGGTGCTGAACGACGTTCGTCCCGCGCTGGCGACGTACGGCGACCCGATCCTTCATGTCGGGCGGGTCGGCGACGGTCAGCGGGTCAAGCTGGTGAACAACGCGCTGTTCGCCGCGCAGGTCGGTGTGGTTGCCGACGCGGAGCGCCTCGCGCACGGTCTCGGGATCGACCCCGGCACGGCACTCGACGCCATTCAACGCTGCAGCGGCGACAGCCGAGTGCTGCGGACGGTCGCCGCGCTCGGTTCGTCTGAGCGAATGCAGGAGGTCGCCGGCCGGTTCATCCGGAAGGACCTTCGGGTGGTGGAGCAGGTCGCGCGGGATCTGGGCCTCGGGCTGGGGCGCCTCGATCCGATGCTCGAACGGCTCGCCGATCTCGAAGCGATCAAGCAACTGAAGGCCCGCTATTTCCGCTTCATCGATACCAAGGACTGGGCAGCATTTCGTGACCTCTTCACCGAGGACTGCAAGCACTACCTCCCGCAAGAATCACCTGTACCCTTCATGACGAACGACGACTACTTCGCGATGAACGAGGAACTCCTGACGCCCGGCGTCACGACCCACCACGGGCACATGCCCGAGATCACCTTCTTGAGCGACACCGAAGCCGAGGGCATCTGGGCGATGTTCGACTACGTGCAGATCGAACCGCCCTCCGGGAGGGTCAGCATCATGGGCTGGGGCCACTACTACGAGACGTATCGAAAGTCTGACGACGGCAAGTGGCGGATCAGCTCGAAGCGCAATGAACGGCTTCGGCTCGACCAGGTGCCCTGGACGCTGCCGGACTGTGCAAAGGAACGTTGACCCCCAACGTCGGCGTCGGGATCGACCACCTCCCCGTACGGCTCACCCGCGCTGAGCTGCGGTGCCACGCACGCGCCTTACCCTCAAGACCGTGGATCGCCTTTGTGCGGGTGAAGACGCACCCCCGCGTTCGTCAGCCTCGCCCCGTTCTGTGCTCGCGGTCGACATGAAGCGTCAGCAAGTCGAGATCAGGAACCGCAGACAACGTGGAGGAACCAAGGGGTCACACACCCAGGCACCATGCGCAGACGGTACCCGAGTTCCGGCGGGTGGAAGCGCCACTCGATGACGTCGAGGTCCAGGCCGCACCAGAGTGTTGCCGCGAACTCAATCGCCCTCGTCTGCTGCGCTCGCACGAACTCGGCTGATCCGAGCTTGGGCCAGATCGCGGTCGGAAGATCGACTGCCGCTCGGTCACGATGGGTTGAACCTCCCTTCGAGGGTCGCGCTCACGCCGCCGTCGACGAGGATGTCGGCGCCGGTGAGGTAGCCCGCGGCGTCGGACACGAGAAACGCGACCAGATCGGCTACCTCGCTCGGCGCACCCATGCGGGGGATCGGCGTGTTGTCGAGCATCACCTGCATCATCGGCTGTCTTTCGAGCTCCTGGCGTGACATCGGAGTGTTGATGATGCCGGGGGAGACGGAGAGGAGCCGGGCGCCCCGTCCGCCCCAAGCGCTTGCCTCGCGGCGAACGAGGCGGATCACGCCGCGCTTGGCCCATCCGTAGGCCTCGCCGCTCCCAGCTGGCGTGTCCCAACGGCCCTCGAGCGCTGCGTCGAGACGGACGCGGAGATCGGGTTGGAGCGGATCGTCGAGGATGGCGTCGAGCGTGGGGTCGCCGGCCGGGATCGCGCCCATGTGCGCGCTGTTGGACGCCCAGCACACGGCGACTGTGCCTGGCTGCGCGAGGGGCAGCAGTGCTTGCAGGATCCGCGCCGTGCCGACGAGGTCGACGTGGATCATCGGCCACCACTCGCCCATGGTCGGCGAGATACCGGCGGCATGTGCGAGGGTCCGGAACGGCCCGAGGCCATGAACCTTTTCGGCCAGGCGCGCCAGCGCGTCGGCGTCGGTGACGTCGGCGACCGCGGTCTGCACCCACTCGGGGCCGGCCGCGTACTGGGCGAGGTCGGCGCGCACTGCGTCGAGCTTCGCCGTGTCGAGATCGACGAGGACCATGGTCTCGCGGGGGCGAAGCAGCCGCCGAGCGCTGGCCAGGCCCATCCCGCTTGCCGCCCCAGTCACGATCGTCACGCCGGTGTCCATTGCGGGGACTCTACCGGGCTCCTTCCAACGGTCATTTTCCGGTTGGGTTGTTGCCGATCCGACAGGCAGTTCGCGAAGTGTCGGGATCGATCCCGACCAACGTTCCTCCAATGCTGGAGTGTCTCCATGTCATCTTGGTTGCCCAGCGTGTCGACTAGTTGCCGAGCAGGCGCTGCTGGGCCGCCGCGGCGGCGGCGGTTACTTGCTCGGCGGCATCGACGATTTCGTCGCGGCGAATGCTGAACGGCAGTTGCACGACCCCGATGAGGCACGCGAGTCGCTGTTGGTGGTCCAGCACGGGCGCGCTGATGCCCACGATGGTCCACAGGTTGTCGTCGTGGTCTTCGGGCAACTCGAGGCTTTCGGTGCTGCGTCCCTCGGAGGCGTAGGGCGTGGGCCAGGCGGCACCTTCGGGGGTCTCGGATCGGGTGGCGGCTTCGGCGGGTCGATGCTTGGGCACCGTCACGCTGAACCCCCGGCGCCTCACCATCGCCAGCGAGTCATGGAACGCCTCGCGCTGGGCGACAGTGAGTGGCTGCTCCGCACGATCAAGCCAGGCCTCGATTGCGCTCGGTGAGCTCCACGCGGCCCACGCTTGTCCGAAGGGTGCACGGTACGGGATGCGCTGCCCGAGCCTGACCCCCATGCCCAACGGATGTTCGGCCTCCGCCGCCGCCACGACGACGAGATCGTCACCGCTCTGCACGGAAGCGATGACGCTGACGCCGAAGCGGTCCCGGAGGCCCTCGAGACTCGGGCCCACGACACTTCGGATCTGCTGGGCATCCTTCGCCGCCTCCCCTAGGTGGATGAGCCGAGGCCCGAGTCGGTAGCTGCCGCCTTCCTCACGCGTGACCAGGCCGTCCTGGACGAGGGCCTGGAGCAGCCCCTGGCACGACGACTTGCTCACACCGAGCCGCCGCGCGAGCTCCGACAGGGATAGCTCGTGGTGGGTGACCTCCGCGAGCTCAGTCAGCAGCCCCGCGGCGCGGCGGACAGACCGTGATGGCGGCACTTGCGGGCTCCTGGCGACGGGGTGTACCCTCTCTTGGACGAGTGTACGTGTATACGTACACCCCGACAAGCTACCGATTTCGGGGGTGTCGTGGGGCCGAGGACCAACGCCGGGTCCGTCCGGTGACCCAGGGGAATGGCGCACTCCAGGACAAAGTGATCCTGGTGTCGGGCGTCGGGCCTGGGCTGGGCAGCGAGGTCGCGCGTCACGCCGTTGCGGCGGGGGCCCGCGTGGTGCTCGGCGACCTCGACGGTGACCGGCTGCAAGCGATGCTCGGGGAGATCGACGCCGACGAGGCCGGGGCGATCGCGCTCGAGGCAGACATACGTTCGTTCTCCGCCTGCCAGGAGATGGTGTCCGCGGCGCGATCGGCCTTCGGCCGGCTCGACGGGCTGGTGCACGTCGCGGCGCTCGACACGCCGATCGGCGGGCTCCTCGACGGCGACCTCGACGATTGGTCCGCGGTCGCGGACGTCAACGTCAAGGGCACGCTGCGGCTGACCAAGCTCGCGGTGCCGTTGCTGCAGGAGTCCGGCGGCGGCTCGATCGTGATGGTGGGGTCGATCGCAGCCGCCGGACCAGTGGAAGGCGTGGTGCAACTTGCCTACGGGATGAGCAAGGCGGCCCTCGCGCTCGGGGCCTACTACCTCGCGCGGGAGCTCGGTCCGCTCGGGATCAGGGTCAACACCGTGGCGCCGGGTTGGAAGTGGGGTCCCACGCTCGAAGACGGCATGGCCCGGATGGCGTCCGACACCGGTCTCACGGTCGAGGCGCTGGTCGCCCCGGTTCGAGACCAGATCTCGCTGCGCCGCTTCGCGACCGATCGCGATGTCGCCAACTCGATCTCATTCCTGCTCTCCGACGCAGCCGAGGCAATCACCGGGCAAACCGTCTACGTCGATGGCGGTATCTGCCATTGACCGGTGTCTCCACGCGACGCGGGACTCAGAAGGGGGGAACCATGGACGCGACCCGGGAGACGATCCGCTTGCACTCCTATGGCCTGCACTGGCCGCTCCCTCCGGCGCTCATGGCCGGCGGCACCGCGTTTGGCATCGGTGAGGAGCCTCCGCGCGCCGACCGCTTCGAAAACAGCGTGAACTCTGCGGTGGCGGCGGAGCAGAGCGGTATGGACGGCGTGCTGTTCGCCGACGCGACCGACTGGTACTGCCCGGGTTCGGTGTGGAACGAAGAGCTGTGCGACATGCTCGCGAGCGCACCCGATCCTCACGGGGTGTTCACGTCGGAACCGATCATCGCCGCCGCCGGAGCGATGACGGAGACGGTCGAGTTCATGTGGGGACCGGTGGACTGCGTCCGGCGGGCGCCCATCAACATCGCGCAGATGGTGCTCACGCTCGACCACGCGACTCGTGGACGGGCATCGGTGATCCTGGCGCAAGGTCAAGCCGATCACATGCGCCAGACCGGCATCAGCCGCATCGGCACCAAGGACAAGCTCTGGGACGGCGTGCAGATCGTTCGCCGGCTCATTCGCGACACGGAGCCCTTCTCGTTCCGGGGCAGAGTGTGGAAGTTCGACCGCGGCGCGCTGGCAACGCCGTACTACGGCGACGAACCGCCTGACGTGCTCGTCGCCGGGAGTCACGACGAGACCCTCGAGCTCGTCGGTCGTTACGCGGACGGTTGGTGCGACGCGATTCCCGGCAACTACTGCGGCAACGACCCCACCATCTACGCAGACAAGGTCGGGACGATGCGCCGAGCAGCAGAAGCCTGTGGCCGTGATCCCGATTCCCTCCGGATCTACGCGTTCCTGTGCTGCTTCATGATGGACGACGAGGACCTCCTCGACGACGCGCTGGACCATCCGCTCTCCAAGTGGAACAGCCTGATGAACGGGCCCGCCCCCGAGTTCCGTCGCCACAGACTGCCGCACCCGATCGGCGGTGACTTCAACTACATGAAGGACGTCATCCCCGAGTGGTACTCGAAGGAGGAGTTCTACGACGTGACGTCACGCACCCCCCGCGACGCCGCCAAGATCTTCAACTTCTACGGAACTGCAGACCAGGTCTTGGCAACGCTGGATCCCTGGTTCGAACAAGGGATCACCGACGTCCTCTTCTACAACACGGCCGGCATGGCCGGCAGCAAGTACATGGCGAGTTGCCACGCCGCCGACCAGAAGCTGCAGCAAGCCCTGAAGAACCGACCGATCGTCCATCAGTCGAACTGAAGTGCGCAGACGAGCGATCGCGGGAAGCGCAACGCCGTCTTGCCAGGAGGTCCCAGTGGAGAGTCCCCTCGAGGTCTTCGACTTCGATCCCTTCTCGGACGACTACGCCAACAACGCGACGGAGACGAACAAGCGCCTCAGAGACGGCCCCGTTTCCTACTGGGACCACTACGGCGGTTACTGGTGTGTTGCCCGCCACGCCGATGTGGTCGACGCGTTCAAGCACGATGGCAAGGAGCTGTCCGCCCGCCACGAGACGCTCGAAGATGGACTCGAGCTCGGCGGCGTGCTGATGCCTCCGAGCCCCGAGCACCTCGGGTTCATGGAGCACGATCCGCCGCTGTTCCATGCGTTTCGACGGTTGCTGAACCCGTGGTTCTCCATGGAAGCTGCGGAGGCGCGGCGGCCGCGTCTGGCTGCACTGGCCAGCGCACTGCTGGACGCGCGCATCGAGTCCGGTACCGCCGACATGCTTGAGGATCTCATCAAGCCGCTCGCGGTTGTCACGACCTTCGATCTGCTCGGACTGCCGCTCGATGGGATCGAGCGGTACGCCATGCCGGTCCAGGAACACGGCTACGACGCGCAGCAGGATCTCTCAGAACCGCACGCGGCGTTCGAGGCAGTGAAGTCAGAGATCGCACGCGACATCGATGCTCGACGCGTGCGAGGGGACGCCGGAGACGGACTCATCGGGTTCCTGATGCAGCAGACAATCGACGATGAACCGATCGCTGACGAGCTGCTCGTCGACAGCATCTTCCTCATTGTGATCGCAGGCGCCGACACGGTTGGCGGCGCCTTCTCCGGCGCTGTTCACTACCTCGCGGCACACCGCGCCGACCGACAACGGTTGATCGACGACCCGACGCTCCTGGGGTCAGCCTTCGATGAGTTCGTCAGGTACGAGACCCCGACGACGCAGAACGCACGCACGGCCCTCTGTGACATCGAACTCGCAGGCCAACGCATCCGGCGCGGCAATGTCGTCTACCTCGATCTGCTCGCCGCCAACCATGACGAGCGGCGCTTTCCTGATCCCGAGAAGATCGTCCTCGAGCGTCGTCCGAACAACCATGTCGGTTTCGGGATCGGTATCCATCATTGCATCGGTGCACAGCTTGCGCGAGTCATGTGGACGGTCATGATGCAACAGGTGCTGGATCGGATCCCGGATTGGCGGATCCTCGAAGAGAGCCCGCCGCGGGCTCCTCAACGGGGAATCAGCAATTTCTTCATCCGGATGCCCGCGGCCTTCAGTCCAGGAACTCGCGGACCTTACGCGGAGAATGTCGTGCACGACCTCACGGTTGCGTTCCCGAGTCGCCGGTGGACCGCCGTGGGCGACGCATAGGGAGGTGCCACGAATGGACCTCGAGGACGTCATTCGCACGACCGCCGCGGTCCGGGACTTCCAGCCCGACGCGCTGGCGGATCCAATGCTCGATGGGATCCTGGATCTCGCTCGATTCGCTGGTAGCGGTGGGTTCACCACGATCGAGTCGTTCGCCGGCGAAGGTATCGAAGTCAATCGAGTAGTGCCGCGAGCGGATTGCTGCGGCGTCCGGGGGGACTGAGCACTTCGATGGACAAGTTCTTGAACCTGGTCCTGTCGGGCGCGGTCACCGGTGCCATCTACTCGATCATGGCGTCGGGTCTGGTGCTGACGTACACGACGTCGGGCATCTTCAACTTCGCCCACGGCGCGGTCGCGTTCGCGACCGCGTACCTCTACTTCCAGCTCAACTCGGGCCTCGGGGTACCCATCGTCCCGTCGTTGATCATCGCGGTGTTCATCTTCGCTCCGGTGCTCGGCCTCCTGCTCGACCGCATCCTGTTGCGGCGATTGGCGAAGGCGCCCGTGTACGCCCGGATCGTGGGCACCATCGGGTTGCTGGTGGCGCTGCCGGCGTTGATCCAGTGGCTGGTGGTCACGCTCGGCAACCAGGTGTTGGACCTGGGCCTGGCGGGGAACCCGCAGACCACAGAGGGGCAGGTGGTGCCGGGCGTCGGCCCCCAACCCGCGCACGTGTATCACCCGATCAGCGACGTGGTCTTGAACACCGATCAGCTCGCGGTGTTCGTGGTCGCGGCACTCGCGGCGATCACGTTGTGGTTCGTGCTGCGGCGCACACGCGTGGGCCTCGAGATGCGCGCAGTCGTCGACCGCGAGTCACTGGCGAGCCTGCGTGGCGTCAACGCGGCGCGCACGTCGGCGGTGGCCTGGGTGTTGACGATGGTGCTGGCCGGCCTGGGCGGTGTGCTCATCGCGCCGCTGTTCGAACTGACCGACTTCACGTTCACGCTGGTCGTGCTCGGCTCGCTCGCCGCCGTCGTGCTCGGCGGGCTGCGGTCGTTGCCGATCGCGTTCGCGGGCGGTCTCCTGCTGGGGATCGTGCAGAACCTGGTGGCCGGTTACAGCGACGACCTCCTCCCGAAGTTCCTCGCCAATCTCACCGGCTTGCGGTCGTCGGTGCCGTACCTGCTGGTGTTGATCCTGGGCTTGATCATCGGCCGCGACCGCAGCCGCCGGGCGGGCAGCATCGCCGATGACGTCCCGAAGCCGGATCACCGAGCCGGGATGTCGGCGTTGCGGCGACGGTTGCCGTGGGCGATCTTCACCATCGCCCTGATCGGGTTCTCGCTGCAGTGGATCAACGTGAGCTGGCTGCAGGCCGACGCCTACGACCAGACGGTGATCGCCCAGAGCCTGGCGATGGCGATCGTGTTCCTCTCGTTCGTGGTCGTCACCGGCATGGGCGGCATGGTCAGCCTCGCCCAGACCACCTTCGTCACCGCGGGCGGGTTCGCCGCCGGGTGGGCGCTGAGCCGCGACTGGGGCGTCGACATCCCGTTGATCGCGGCTCACGGACAGATCAACTTCCTGTGGGCGGCCATCATCGGCGCGTTCGTGGCCGCAGGGCTCGGTGCGATCATCGCGCTACCCGCGACGCGATTGGGCGGGGTGTTCCTCGCCATCTGGTCGCTCGCGGTCGCGTTCTTCTTCTCGCTCGTGCCGTTCGCGTACGAGCCCATCGGTCACGGCCAGCTCGGCTGGACGATCCGCGCGCCCTCCCTCGATGTGCCGGGCCTGAACTGGGTGCACGACCTCCTGATGAACGGCGACCAACCCAAGCTCGACTTCGCGCAGGTACCGGATCAGATCCTGTTGTTCCTCGCCCTGTTCGGGCTCATCACCCTCCTCATCCATGCGCTGCAGCGCTCCGCATCGGGACGCGCGGTGCTCGCGGTGCGCAGCTCGGAAGTGGCCGCCGAAGCCTCGGGGGTGCGCACCAACCGGACCAAGATCATGATCTTCGCGTTGGCGGCCGGGATCGCCGGGTTCGGTGGCGTCTTCCTCAGCCTCTTCGGCTTCACCGCCAGCAACAACACCGCACCCCCCGTCATTGGGCTGTTCTGGCTCGCGCTCGCGGTGCTGTTCGGGATCCGCCGGCCCGGTGGGGCGCTGCTCGCCGGGCTCGCGTTCGCGGCCAGCACCGCCGTCTTCCATTGGCTCGCTTCGGACATCCTCCCCGGTGGCACGGTCAATGCGCTCGTCACGTCCATCTACTTCGTCCCCATCCTCTCGGGCATCGGTGCCATCAACCTCGCCCAGGAACCCGACGGGATCCTGGCACTCGCCGGCAACCAGAAGCTCGAGAAGCGACGCGCCAAAGAACGCCAAGCTCGCATCGCTGCCGCCGAAGCCGAGGCCCACGCAGGTCTCGTTCCTGCGCACGAGCTCGCCCACGACGGCAGCGCGCCAGTCAGCCTCGCCGGTCAGGCGACCGCGGGACTCATCGTCGGGAGCACCATGAGCATGGAGGGGATCGTCGCCGGCTACGGCGACGCCGAGGTCCTCCACGGCGTCGACGTCGGCCTCGAACGGGGGAAGGTCGTCGCATTGCTCGGCGCCAACGGTGCCGGCAAGTCCACCCTCTGCTCCGTCGCTGCTGGGCTCGTCGAGCCCACGCTCGGGAAGGTCACGCTCGACGGCGCCGACATCACGACTGCGTCGGCGTTCCGACGCGCGCGTGCCGGTCTGCTCCTCGTCCCCGAGGCGCGCGGCATCTTTCCCGGCCTCAGCGTCGAGGAGAACCTCACCGTCCTGCTCCGCTCCGAGGCACTGCGCCAGCACGCGTACGACCGGTTCCCCATCCTCGCCGAGCGACGGAAGCAAGAGGCCGGTCTGCTCTCCGGCGGCGAGCAACAGATGCTCAGCCTCGCCCCCGCCCTTGCCGAACCGCCGATCGTGCTCATCGCCGACGAACCCACCCTCGGTCTCGCACCACTCGCGGCCGATGAGGTCATGCGCGCCATCCTCGAGCTGCGCGACGCGGGATCCGCGGTGCTTCTCGTCGAAGAGCACGCCAAGAACGCCCTCGATGTTGCCGACACCCTCGCGTTCATGCAACTCGGGACCATCGTGTGGAGCGGCCCGCGTGCGCAGGCCGATATGGAGATCCTCAGCGCCGCGTACCTCGGGGGCGCGGTCAGCCAATGAGGCGCATCGAGATGTACGAGAAGCACGACGATCTCGTGTCCGGACGACCTGTCCGGGAGATCCGAACCAGAGGGGGGAATGCAGTGTTCAGACACAGAATGACATGGGTGGGCCGCTTCGGCGTGGTCGCGATTGTCGCGGCGATCGCGGCAGCCGTGCTCACACCGTCGGCATCGGGGGTGCGCTCGGTGCGCGGCTTCGACGGTACGACGCTGACGACGGCCGGGATGGGCGTCGCCTCGAGCTTCGGGGACGCCGACATCGGCACGCAGGCCCGCTACAAGCGAGCAAACGACACCAAGGAGGTCAAGGGCGTCAAGTTCAAGTACACGGAGTTTGCCGACGACAAGCAGGATCCGGCAACCGCGACGTCGGAAGCGCGACGCCTCGTGACCCAGGCGCAGGTGTTCGCGATCGTGCCCGACCTCTCGGCGGTGAACCCGGGCCCGTTCTTCAACCAGCAGCACGTTCCGTACATCGGGTGGGCGTTCGACAACACCTACTGCAGCCAGAAGCCCGTCACCAACCTCTACGGCTTCGGGTACAACGGGTGTCTCGTCCCCGCGAACCCGCCGGTGATGCCCGACAGCTACGCCGGCTTCTACAAGTACGTCACCGACAAGAACCCCGCCAAGAAGAACCCGTCGATCGTGTTGTTCTCCAACGACAACCAGTCCGGGCAGAACAGCACGAAGTTTGCGGCCGTCGGCGCGAAGGGCGCCGGGTTCAACGTGGTCTATGCCAAGGGCACCGTGCCGCTCACCACGTCGGACTACACGCCCTACGTACAGGCGTGGCTCACCGCCGATGGCGGCAAGCAACCTGACGCGATCAACTGCCTGCTCGCGGCGCAGTGCATCCCGATCGTGAGCGCGATCAAGGATGCCGGCTACACGGGCACGCTCATCACCCCGCTCTACACCGACATTCTGCTGAAGCCGCTGGCCGGAACCATCGCGTACGCCGCGTACAACGCCGCACCCAACGCCGGCCTGACGCAGATAGAGAAGGACCTCGACGCGATCAAGCCCGGCACCAAGGTCACCACGGCGAACGCGGCGGCGTACTTCGCCGCCGACAAGCTCATCGCGGCGGTGAAGAAGGTCGGCAAGGCGAACCTCACGCCCGAAGCGGTGCAGGCGGCCCTCTCGAAACAGACCTGGGAGATCAAGGGCTTCGCCGGGCCCAACAAGTACCCGGCGTCGACCGTGGTCTCATCGCCGGCATGCACCACGGTGCTCGAGGACACCGACGGCTCCGCCTGGAAGGTGGTCGTGCCGTACTTCTGCTCGAGCAAGACGTTCAAGGTCAAGGGCTGAAACTCCCCCCCACGTCGGGCCGGTCCGATCGGCGGACCGGCCCGGCCGTGGTGGCTACGGTCGGACGAATGCTCGATGCAACTGCGCCGGTTCGCTGCACGAGGCGGATGGGCGCGGAACGCGTGCTGGGAGGGTGATCGAATGACCGCGAACGCCGCGCAGGATCAATCCACCGCAGACGAGCGCGACGAGACCGTCCTGCAGCTCGAGGGGATCTCCGTGCGCTTCGGTGGGATCGTCGCGCTCGCCGACGTGAGCTTCGACGCCAAAGTGGGGGAAGTACTCGGCATCATCGGACCGAACGGCGCCGGAAAGACGACGCTGTTCGACGTGATCTCGGGCGTGCGGTCCCCGAACGAAGGTCGCGTCGTGTTGGGCGGGATCGACCTCACCGGCAAGTCGGCCTCCGAGCGGGCCCGCCGGGGCCTCCGCCGCACGTTCCAGCGCGTGCAGACGTTCGGATGGTTGACCGTCGAAGACAACGTGCTCACCGCGCTCGAATGGAGAGGCGGCGGCGGCGGTTTCGTCGCCGACCTGGTGTATGCGCCGACACGTCGCCATCGGGAGCGCGCGCGGCGAGTGCGCGTCGATGAGATCCTCGAACGCTGCGGGCTCATCCCGCTGCGCAAGGAGCTTGCCGGATCATTGCCGATCGGTGTGGCGCGGATGGTGGAGTTCGCACGAGCGGTTGTCGATCCGCCCACGCTGTTGCTGCTCGACGAACCCGCGTCCGGTCTCGACGAGACCGAGAGCCTCCGCCTCGGCGAACAGATCCAGGCGGTGCGAGCAGAGACCGGCTGCGTCGTATTGCTCGTCGAACACAACGCCGGCTTCGTCATGGAACAGAGCGACCGAGTTGTGGTGCTCGATCTCGGCACCGTGCTCGCCACCGGTCTCCCCGATGAGATACAACGCAACCAGGCCGTGCGCGATGCTTATCTCGGCGAAGGCGAGGTCAATGTTGACGGTGAGGCCCTGACCGCGACACCACGCGACCCATCGGGAACCGATCACGATGCCGACGACCGGGAGCATGGTTGACCATGCCTCCGACGCTCGCAGAAAATCCTGGGCATGGCAGCGCATGAATGGAAGCTCCTGCGCCCTTGCTCGCTCTGTAGATGCTTACCCAGCCGCGCCGGCGTGCGCTGCGCCGGCATGCGCTGCGCTGGCGATGTGCAGCCTGGCCCGGCATGCTCACCACCGCGGAGCTCAGCCTCGTCCCCAACCTGAGCTGACCGGCGCGTCGCAGATTTCGTCTGAGCGCGTTCGTGCAGCGTCGCGGTCAGCGCACGCCGGGCCGCAGGCGGATTGTTACCGGCACGGACGTTCGGCCCCGACCTCGTGGGTGCCGGCTTCACCTCCTACCGCTGACCTCGTCGGGGGTGGCGGGAGGTCTCGTTGGAGGAGGAGCAACTCGATGCCGCACCGAGAGTCGACGTGTCTCACCGAAGAGGAGTGAAGTTGTGATCGATATCATCGAGTCGATGTCTGCGTCCGTGCGGGCCCGGGTCGCTCGGCGTCAGGTCGCCCAAGATGTCCCGGTCGAGGTGACGCGGTGATGAAGGTTGCGGAGCATGTCGTTGACGCGGACGGTCACGTTCTCGAACCGGAGAACCTGTGGCTCAACTACCTGGAGACGAAGTATCGTGACCGCGCGATCCGGCTGGAGCTGAACGAGGACGGCCTCGAAGTCGTCATGGTCGACAACCAGCCGTTCGACCGCATCAGCCCGGGCGGCATCGCGCTGATCGGAAGCATGGGCGAGGAAGGCGCCGTGCCGAGCCCCGACCGCCGGTACATGGATGCCATGCCGTTCGGCGCGTGCGATCCGGTAGATCGCGTCGCGTACTGCGACAAGGAAGGTCTCGACGGTGTCGTGCTGTACCCGACGATCGGCATCGTGTGGCCCTCAGTCGTCGAGGACGCAGAGCTCGCCGACGCGTACGCCCGCGCGTACAACCGCTGGATCGCCGACTTCTGCCGCGACTCCGCGGGCCGGCTCGTCGCCGTCGCGCAGATCAGCCTGAACGACCCCGAGCTCGCGGCTATCGAACTCCGGCGCGCAGTGGCCGACGGCTGCCGAGCGGCGTTCGTCCTGCCGTTCACATGGAACCGCATCCCTCACGGCGATCCGCGCTTCGACTCACTGTGGTCGACGGCCCAGGACCTCGGCGTACCGATCGGAATCCACCCCGGTTACGAACCGGGTTTCGCCAACACCCTTGCACGCTTCTCCAATCAGGACAGCTCGCCGGGTATCGGTGACGCCGGCGCTCAGGTCATGTCAAACATGGCGGCGCGCTACGGCGTGCAGCAGTGTTTCTCGTCGTTCTTCGCCTACTCGACGTTCGAGCGGTTCCGGGGACTGCGGCTCGGAGTGCTCGAATCGAGCGCAGGTTGGATCGGTGCGTTCCTCGACCGCATGGACGTGCTCGTGGGCGAGACGCTGTTTCGTCGCTTCGTGTCACTGTCGATGTCGCCGAGCGACTACTTCCGCCGTCAGTCGTTCATCTCGTGCGATCCCGACGAGACCGCAGCGCCGCTGATCATCGACCACGTCGGCGATCATTGCTTCCTCTGGGCGACCGACTACCCGCACCCGGACCATCCGGCGAACTGGAAGGACTCGCTGGCGCGGTTCGTCGAGCCGTTGTCATCCGCGACCGCGGCGCGTGTCGCGGGAGACAACGCCATCGCCCTCTACCGAGTCGGCAGTTCCTAGTCGAAGCCATCGAGCCGCCGTCTTCCGAAGCGTGGGACGAGCTCGCGGGCTCGGTTGAGGGTTCCATTGTGCTCCTCGAACGCCTGGACCTCACACCGGCCGAGTTCGCCGAGCGCTTTGGGTGCTTGGCCATCGTCACGTTCATCACCTCCACTGGCTTCCGTTCGGAGCCCGTTCGCTCTGGTCAGGACACGTGTTCGATGTCCGATCGCTCCGGTACCTTGGCGCGGTTACTCGAACCGACGGCACCTGCAGCGTGACGCGGGCGCCTGGGGAGCGGCATGGCCAAGCTGATCTAGGTGGCGAATGTGTCCCTTGACGGCTACATCGAGGACGCGCACGGCAGCTTCGAATGGACCGAGCCCAGCGACGAGGTCTTCACCTTCATCACTGACCTTGTGCGCCCCGTCGGCACCTACCTCTACGGACGGCGGCTGTACGAAACCAAGGGCACCTCAGAGCCTCCATCAAACCCAGGGCGATTCAATCACCCGCAGCGCCGAACCAGTGAGGGACCCGCGTCTCGAACTCTGACCCCGAAGCGTGCCGTCGGTAGGTCGTCGGTGTCCCGATGATCTCGGTGCCCGGACTCATGACGCGAGCGACACGATGCGGGTGAGTGGGGGAGTTGCCTCGACCCTCAAGTCCCCCCTCCGACACGTACTTGTACCCCACGGGGACGCGACTCGACGGTGACCGTTCCGTCAGGGTCGTAGGCGAGCGAGATGCCGAGCTGGTCGTACAGTTCGCTCTTGTCGGCCGGCTCGGCGTCGGCGAGCACGGTGACGATGCCTTTCAGCGCGGTGACCAGTGCCTTGACCTGGTCGGGAGTGAGCTCGTCGCCTGGGACGTGTTCACCGAGTTGTCGTTCCAGGCTCTTGCGCTCGCGTTGGGTGTCGGCGATCCACGAGGCGGCGACGGTCACGGCGTCGTCGTGGTCGAGGAGCGCCCGGTAGTTGGCGAGCTTGCGGTCGCAGTCGGCGATCGCGGAGCGCAGCGCGGCCCGTCGCCCTTCGGCGGCGGCATCGGGACCGGAGATGCCGGCGAGACGATCGCACGTGTCGTCGATGTGGTCGTCGTCGAAGAGCGTGCCGAGCCACTGGTCGATCCCGGGAACGACGGCTTCTTCCTTGACGTAGATGTTGCGCGGGTGTTCGCCGTCGCCGGTGGGGTAGTCGTTGGTGAACTTGCAACGGTAATAAGCGCGGTCGTGGGTCCAGTGGCCTTGCATCCGCCGGCCACACACGCCGCAGCGGATCCGCCCCGCGAGCATGTAGTGACGACCAGCGCGCGGTGTGCGAGTAGCGGCGCGCTTGTTGGAGTCGAACATCGCCTGTGCAGTGTCGAACAGCTCGCGGCTGACGAGCGGCTCATGGGTGGGCTCTGCGGACGTGATCCACTCGTCCGTATCGTTCCAGCGCATCTTGGTGACGTGCCCGAGCGCGACGTCGTCGACGTCGATGAGGACCTCGTCCTTGCGTTGCTTGTTCCACACCTCGAAGCCGGTGTAGCGGGGGTTGGCGAGGATCGCGCGGACTGCCGACTTCGCCCACTTGCCCTGTCCGGCAGATCGGTGCCGGTTCCGACCCGGATCATGCGCAGCCGGAGACGGAATGCCGTCGCGATTGAGGCCGGACGCGATCAGGTGAAGACCCCGCCCCTCGGCGTACTCGGTGAAGATGCGCAGCACGACCGCTGCCACGGTCGGGTCCGGGGCGAGCTGTCGGAGCTGTTGGCCGTGGGCGGCCTTCGCCGGGTTCGGATGTGGGCCCACATCGACCAGCCGATAGCCGTACGGCGGCCGGCCGCCGAGGAAGCGGCCCTCGATCGCGGCTTGCGCGGCCATCGCGCTGCGGACGCGGGTCTTGATCCGCATCCGTTCGCCTTTTGACATGCCGCCGTAGAGGGACATCACCATGTCGTGGGCTTCGGAGCCGGGGTCGACCGGCCCACCAACCTCAGGCACCCACAGCTCGACGCCGAAGTGCGTGAACACCGGGAACGTGAGCCCAAACTGGTTGCGATAGAAGGCGCGTTGCGGCTCACCAACGACGACGGCGTCGAAGCCACGGTCGGGATCACGGAACGCGTCGAGCAGCCTGGCGGCCTCGGGACGGCGCTTCCACGGCAGTGAGCGGGACTGGCCGATGTCGAAGAACTCGACCACGACCTCGCCATCGGGTCCGATGATCTGGCGGGACCGGGCGAGCTGCCAGTTGCGAGACGACGCTGGGTCTTGCTGATCTTCGGTGCTGACCCGACCGTAGAACGCGAAGCGCTTCATGCCGGTCACGCTACGTCTCGCTCGTCTCTCACATCGGGACTGCCGGCCTTCGCGGCGAGGTGGGTCTCGTGCGCCTTGCGGAGGATGCGGAGGAGCACGCTCGCTGCGCCCTCGGTCAACTCGGGAGGGTCGAGGCCAGGCCCAAGCTCCGGCGCACGAGTGTCCCGATCGGAAGGCATGAAGTAACCATCGCGACCGACACTCCCGGCAGAGCTCCCGTCGTAGCTCCCGTTCCCAAGAAATCGGACTCGAGATACTCCCGCCTGAAGGCATCCAGAACGCCGAATCGCACACGCGTAACCCAAATGGAGAAGCAGACACGGTTGCAACCCGGATCGGGCTGCACACCAGGGCTTGCGAGAGGCGTCCCGGGCCTCGTGGCGGCATGACTCCCGGGAATCCCCGAAGCCCGATGTCGGCAGTCCTCGCGCGATCAACGCACCGGCAATGCCGGCTCTCGAGGTTCTCTGAATGATCTGGCTCGCACCACGAGCGGGAGTGATGCCGGGAGTGATCGCGGGAGTGGTCCCGGTAGGGGAGTCATCGCGGGAGTCCTTCAGGGAGTGACCGCGGGAGCCGGCGTGGTGACGGGAGCTCTGCCGGGAGGTGTCCCGGGATGTTGGATCCGCATGATCGTCCTGTGCCCACTTGTCGCGGGCAAGTCAGGGGAGCGGTGCGGTGGCGTGGATGCGGATGATGGGCGCGGACTCGGTCGAGTACCACCGACAGACGGTGCTCGGCCGTTCGGACGACCACCCGGGAGCGGCGATCAGCTACTACGCCGAACGGGGTGAGAGCCCGTTGACCTGGGGCGGCGGCGCAGCGCTCAGGCTCGGTCTCGCTGGACACGTCACCACCGGGGCGTACGAGCACATCTTCGGCTCCGGTGGTGCCCGCCATCCATCTACGGGCGACCGGCTGGTGAGGACGACGCGGCCGGGGTTGGAGCTCGTCGTGTCGGCGCACAAGTCGGTCGCCGAACTGGGAGTGATCGGCCGCGCCGAAGACATGCATCGGATCCTCGACGCCGAGCGCGACGGCACGCTCGCCTATCTCGAACAGCTCACTCTGGAACGTGGAGGCCGCCGAGGCCGAGCGGCGACACGGACGCCTACGAGTGGGATGTTGTACGCGTCGACTCGCCACGCGACGTCACGGGCGGGTGATCCGTGCCTCCACGACCATGTTCTGATCGCCAACTTGGTCGAGATGCTTGACGAGCGGGGCGGCTGGAAAGCGGCCGACACCGCGTTGTGGCGAGAGCACCTCCACGCCGCGACGGCCTTCGGGCGGCTCCGCGCGGCGCGTGTCGCGGTCAAGCTCGGCTACGGGATCGTCTCCGACGACGGGCCTTCCGGTCGTCTCGGCCACTGGGCAATCGCCGGCATCCCAGAGCAGGTGATGGAGATGCACTCCAAACGGTCGGCCGAGATCGACAACGCCACCGGCCGGCCCGGTGAGACGAGCTACCGCCAACGTGCCATCGCCGCGCGCCGCACTCGCAGTGCCAAACGGCACGAGCAGGTCACTGACCTGATGGCTCGCTGGCAAAGCGAGATCGAGACCGGCCCGCACACGATCGGTGGCATCACGAGTGATGTCGATCGAGCCCGTCATCGTCGGATCACTCCCGAGCTCGCCGAGCTCGACCTCCACCAGCTTGCCGGCCAGCTCCTCGGCCCGGACGGACAGCTCGCCGCTGACAAAGCCTTCTGTCGTCGCGACGTGATCGTCGCGGCCGCGCCGCACCTCTTCGGCCTCGACGCGGCTGTCGTGGAGCAGGTCGTGGAGCGGGTGCTTGTCCATCCCGACGCGGTGGAGCTCGAGCCATTCGACGGCGTCCGCGAACCGGTGTGGGCACCGCGTTGCGTCATCGAGACTGAACACGCCATCGCAGCGCGAGCCTGGACCCGTCACCACGCCCGCACCACTTTTCCGATCGCGCCCGTCACCGTGAGCGAGGCGATCGGCGCTACCGAGTCGTCGCTCGGCGCGTCGCTCACGCCCAGCCAACGGAGCACCGTTCGCGGCATCTGCGAATCGAGCCGGAGCCTCGATGTCGTGATCGGCGTCGCCGGGTCGGGCAAAACCACTGCACTTCACGCCGTCCGACGAGCTCATGAGCAACGTGGATACCGCGTGCTCGGGACCGCCACCTCCGGCCAAGCCGCGCGCGCTGTCGGCCGCGACGCCGGCATCGAGTCGCGTACCGTCGCCTCGCTCCTCGCACGGCTCGACGCGGGCAGCCTCACCCTCGATCGACGCGCCCTCGTCGTGCTCGATGAGGCGGGCATGACCGACGACCACGACCTCCATCGCCTGCTCGACCAAACCGCTCGCGCCCATGCGAAACTCGTGTTCGTCGGAGACCCACACCAACTCGGTGCCGTCGGCCCCGGCGGCGGGCTCGAGGCGCTCGTACGCAGATTTGACGGCCACGTCTGGCAGCTCACCTACAACATCCGCCAGATCGACCTCACCGAACGTGATGCACTTGCCGAACTCCGCCACGGCGACATCAGCCGCGCCGTCGACTGGCTCGCAGGCCACGACCGCATCGTCACGGGCTGCGATCGCGCCGAGACCAGCGGCGCGGTTGTTGATGGCTGGATCGCCGACATCGAAGCCGGGGTCGACACCATCATGCTCGCCTGGCGACGGGACAACGTCGATGCACTCAACCAACTCGCCCGCCACGCCTACGCCGAACGAGGCTGGCTCACCGGACCCGAGGTGACCGCACCCGGCGGTCGTCGCTACCGCCGAGGCGACCGCATCGTCACGCTCGCACCCCACCGCCAGACCGTCACCTCCGAGACCGGGACGATCGAACACGTCCACTCCGATCGAGCGATGCTCAGTGTCCGATTCGACGATGGCCGTCAAGCAATCCTCCCGTTGGCTTTCGCGGCGAGCAACCGCCTCGCCCACGGCTACGCGATCACCGTGCACCGTTCACAAGGTGCCACCGTCGACACCACCCACTACCTCGAGGACGGCGGCGGCCGAGAACTCGGCTACGTCGCACTCTCGCGAGCCCGCCACGCATCCACCGTCTACACGCGCGCCGACGACCTCGACACCGCCGTCGACGACCTCAACGACGCTTGGACC
This sequence comes from uncultured Actinomycetes bacterium, assembly GCA_963819475.1. Lineage (GTDB taxonomy): Bacteria > Actinomycetota > Acidimicrobiia > IMCC26256 > DASPTH01 > DASUAS01. The sequence continues at coordinate 522,499 of CAWFWE010000002.1, read as the reverse complement.
ATCGAACGTCGCCAGCAGTGGATCACGGAACGAACCACGTCACTCGGCTCCGCGCGCGCCGAACGTGCCGCGACTCCCGGCCACGAATTCGACCTGTTCTGAACAGTTCAACGGGCCCCTCAGGTCCAGTGGCCTTGCATCCGGCGGCCACAATTGCCCAGGCATCCGTCCGGCAAGCACGTAGTGATGACCGCGCGTGTCGTCCGGGTGACCGACCCAGTCCCTCGTTCACCAGCGCGGATCGGCGGGTCGGTGGAACCAGCATGCGCCACGAGCGCGAGGCGCGCACCGTATCCCGGGTCACGGTGTCCGCGAAATTTCGGCTGATCCGTTGCTACCGGAGGGGCCAAGGGGGATGCCTCGCTGGCGGCTCCCGCGGCGTCGTCCCCGTCAATTCCCGGAGCGCTCGAGCCGAGCGTGTCATGGGAGCTCAGCTACAAAGGTGATTTTCAATGCCGTTCGAGCCGCGCGCGTCGCTACGCATCGGCGCGCCTGTTCGGTACTCCAGCATTGTGTCGTTCGATCAGGTTGAACCGTGGGCGTGGGGTGGATCGAGGAGCGTGCCCCTCAGGGACCAGAGCGTCACGCCGAGTATGAGCAGGGCGGTCCCGGTTATCGCGGCGACGGCGCCGAAGTAGGAGGGTTGGAGTTCTATGACGCTGAGTTCGCGGCCGTTGAGCACGAGCAAAGCGATGATGGTGACGAGGAACGCAGCGACGAGCAGTGCGGCACCGGCGACGATAAGCCGGGGACTGGAGAAGAGGCGGGTGAGAACCATGGGCCGCCAGGGTCTGAGGGCGGTGGTTCCGGTGCCTCGCCAGGCGATGATGCAGGCTGCGACGATCAGGGTCCAGGCGGTGGCGATGAGGTAAGCGGCGATGACGTCGCTGGGGCGGTGCCAGCCGCCGGTGAGGGTGCCTGCTCCGATCAGCACGGCGTAGGTGATGCCGATCGAGCCGGCGATCACGCGCAGGCGGGGTGGGACCACGAGCACGAGACCGAGCGCGAGGGACATCGCGACGGTGGCGTGTCCGCTGGGGAAGCTTGGTGTCGTTGCTGCGTGCGGACGGTGGAGGAGGTCGGGACGGGTGAGCAGCTCGGTCTTCAGGAGTTGGCTGGTCACGTTCGCGCCGATGATCATGACGCCGACGCCGATCGCGAGGCGAGGGCGGCGGCGACTCAGCGCGAGCAGCGCGAGCGCGAGTCCGGCGAGGACAAGTGAGGTGACGCTGATGGTGTTCAGGACGTGGGTGGTCGCTTGTTGTACGACCCGTTCGGTGTTCCTGCCGACAAGGGCGGCCTCATCGGCCCGTTGGCCGACATATGTGCGAACCGCGACCGCATAGACGCCCCCCACGATCGCGATGCACGTGATGCCGAGCGCGACGAGGACCGTGACGGGTTGCGACGAGCTCAGGCCGACTGATGTGGCGCCGGGATCGTCGTCGCCACCATCTCCCGGTTGGGAGTCAGGGCGTCGGGGCGTCGGGGTCGACGTCGATCGTGACCGACTCGACATCGGCTTCCCCGTCATGTGCGAAGTCGGTCTCGATCGTGTCGGTGACGGTGATCACGCTGGGTGTGCCATCAACGCCGATCCGCGCTGCGAGTTCCTCGGTCACCTCGACCACGTCCACCAGCCCGTCACCGGAGATGTCGAAACCCACGGTGCGCGTGGTTTGGACCGCGTCCACGACGCCGTCACCGTCAAGATCGAGAAACCGAGTCTCCGTCGGAACAACCACGTCCGGGTCTTCACCGGCCAGGTCGACCGGCGGAACCTCATCCCCGACGTCAGTGGTCACGAGGCTCAGCGTAACCCTTCACCGGGGCGACGCGGGGAGAGGCGGCCACCTGTCCTGTCCCGGCGCTATCCGAACGCGGGGTTGAGGCACTGCACGATTCTTGCGGGCGGAACCGTGAATGCCGTGGCGGAGTCGTCGAAGCCTGTGCGGACTCGAGCTTTCGAATAGAGCACGCTGCTCGCCCGGAAGGGCCACCGAGTGCTGATGGTCGATCGGGCGACGTTTCCGAGTGACACCGTCTCGACCCACTTCGTCCACGCACCAGGTGTTGCCGCGCTCGAACGGTGGGGTCTCCGCGAACCGCTGGCATCAACCGGCTGCCCGCCGGTCCGCAGTTACAGCTTCGACTTTGGACCGTTCACGATCCAGGGATCGCCCAAGGCCGCGGACGGAATCGACGAGGCCTACTGTCCACGCCGGCTCGTCTTGGACGCAATGCTCGTCAACGCAGCGGTCGACGCGGGCGTCGACGTACGCGAGGCCTTCTCCGTTGACGAGTTGCTCGTCGAGGACGGAGCCGTCGTCCGCGGGAAGGACGCGGGCACCGCCTCGGTGACCGAACATGCCAAGGTCGTCATCGGCGCAGACGGCCGCCACTCCTTTGTCGCCAGGGCGGTACGACCGGACCATTACAACGACAAACCAGCAGTCAGCCCCGCGTTCTATTCGTACTGGAGCGGAGTCGGCAGCTCCGGCTTCGAGGTCTACGTCGGAGACCGCTGTGGCATGGCTGCCTTCCCGACCCACGATGACCTCACCCTCGTCATCGTCGGTCTCCCAGAAGACGACTTCCACCCTCCGCGCCGCGACGTCGAAGGCGCGTTCCTACGGGCCGTCGAACAAGCACCGGCGCTCGCGGAAGGGGTGCGATCCGGCAAACGCGAGGATCGCTTCCATGCCGCGACCGACCTCGCGGGCTACTTTCGCAAGCCCTACGGGCCCGGCTGGACACTCGTCGGCGACGCCGGCTACCACCTCCATCCGATCACCGCGCAGGGCATGACCGACGCCTTCATCGACGCCGAGCGCCTTGCCGACGCACTCGACACGGTCTTCGCCGGGCGCAGCACCTACGACGACGCGATGACCAGATACCAGACCGAACGCGACCAGCACGCCATGCCCATGTACGAGATGACATTCGACTTCGCCCAGTTGGACCAGCCGCCCCCACTAGAGACGCAGGACTCCTGCCTTCTGGAGCTGGTAGCGGATGCTTTGCGGGTAGACGCCGAAGTGGTCCGCGTTCTCACCGCGCGCGAGGCTCCCGTTTCGGGCGGCGTGGGCGGGGGTGCGGCGCTCGGTCAGCCGGATCTGAACGAACGGGAGTCCTGGTGAAGAAGGCATCGGCTGTTGTGCTTGTGTCCGGCGTGGGCTGGATCGTCTTCTACGTCGCGAGCTTCACGGCGTTGGGAAGCTCGGTCCCGACCATCGACTCGAGCGGTCAGGAGATCGTTCGGTGGTTCACGGACAATGCGACGAATGCCCAGGTGTACGCGTGGACTGCGGCGTTCGCGGCGCTCACACTGGCCGTCTTCGGCGGCATGGTGACGAGCCTGCTGCCCCAGCCGAACCGCTACATCTTCCTCGGCGGCGTGCTCGGCTGGGTCATCACCGGACAGGTCCAAGCGTGGATCTGGGCGGGGCTGGCGTTCCACCCAGCAGGTCTGGACCCCGCGACGGCGCGGGTCATCTTCGACATCCCCCAGTACTGGGGGCCGATCGTCAACGGGTCGACGATGACGATGGCGGCCGCGTTCGCTCCGCTTGCGTTCGGCAGGTCTGGGATCATCCCGCGCTGGCTCGGGTGGCTCAGCGTGCTGTTCTTCGTCGAACAGGCGATCGAGACGGTCACCGTGTTCGGTACGAGTGGCTTCTTCGCACCCGGCGGGGCCATGAACCTGTATCTCGGCGGCGTGATCGGGATGGCCTGGGTGATCGGGGTGCTGGTCTGGGGCGTCAAGGAGGCAGGTGCGCGCGAAAGGCTCGGCAACGCCGAGATCGCAAGCGTATGACCCGTCCTCGGGCCGATCCCCGAAACCGATGTGAGCCGCCCCGCGGCCTGTCCGTGAATGGGGGGGTCGAGGATCGCTTCAGATTCGAGATTGGACCTCGATCATCGCCGTGGTTTGGTGTTATGCTTTAAGCAGATGATCAAAGTCTCTTCTTCAGGGGTGTCCGGTCGTGGCGAGAGTTCGACGCGGGCGCGGATCTTGGACGCCACCGTCGAGGTGATGGCCGAGGTGGGTCTCGATCGGGTCCGGGGGAGAGCGGTCGCGGACCGGGCCGGGGTGAATCCCGCGCTGGTGCACTACTACTTCGGGACCATGGCTGCGCTCGTGGTCGAGGCCGCGCAGCACGCGTTGCTCAACGATCTCGGGCCTTCGATCGAAGCGTTTGCCTCGCGTGGCACGGTTCGGGAGGGAGTCGCGGCGATCCTCGACTGGATCGTGGAATACGGGCGGACACCGGGTGCGACAATCCTCGCCGAAGCGATGGTGAAGGGGACCCGCGACCGGCAGTTCCGGTCGTGGAGCCGCAACGCGGCGCGCCGGTTCCGGGCGCTCATCTTGGAGCGACTGGAGCAGGGACGTGACGCGGGCGAGATCGACGCCGCTCTAGACCTTGAGGCGACGGCGATGTTGCTCGCGGCCGCGCTCGACGGCTTGTTGTTCCACCACCTCGTCGATCCGAAGTTGGCGGTCACCCGCGCCGAGGCACCGATCGCCGCCATGCTCCACGAGTCCGAAAGAGTGAGGCGCTGATCGTGGTGAGCGCGGTGGCGATCGAGACCCGTCAGCTGACGAAGCGCTACGGCAGCGCTCGTGGTATCGAGGACGTCGACCTCCACGTCGAACCGGGTGAGGTGTTCGGTTTCCTGGGCCCCAACGGCGCGGGAAAGTCGACGACGATCCGAACGCTGCTCGACTTCCAACGCCCGACGTCGGGATCGGCCGAGCTCTTCGGCCTGGACTCACGTTGGGACAGCGTGGCGATCCGCGCTCGGGTCGGATACTTGCCGGGCGACCTGAAGCTCTTCGAGCGCATGACCGGGGCGCAGCACCTCGCATGGTTCGGCCGCGCGGAGCCACAAACGACGCGTCGGTGACCGACGACCTCATCGCCCGGTTCGGTGTCGAGATGGATCGCCCGGTCGGAGAGTTGTCGAAGGGCAACCGACAGAAGGTCGGCTTGTTGCTCGCGTTCGCGCACGCCCCCGAGTTGCTGATCCTCGACGAGCCGACCTCCGGGCTCGATCCCCTGATGCAGGCAGAGTTTGAGCGACTGGTGCGGGACACCGCCGCGCGAGGCCGGACGGTATTGCTGTCATCGCACTCGCTCGCCGAGGTGCAACGCGTAGCCGACCGGGTCGCGATCATCCGTGACGGGCGATTGGTCGTGACCGACACCGTGGAGCACCTCCGGGCACGCGCGCGCGGGTGATGGGCTTTCGGCTCGCGCGCCCACCCGATCCGCAGCCGTTCCGGCGACTCGACGGGGTGACCAACGTCGAGGTCCACGACCACGCCATCGACCTTCAGGTCACCGGCGGTGTGGCCCCAGTGCTGGAGGCGGCGTTGGCGCAGGACGTCGTCGACGTCACCTCGCACCACGCGGATCTCGACGAGCTCTTCCTCGCCTACTACCGCGACACCGAGCCGTCGTCATGAGCGCGAACCTCGAGATCACCACGCTGGACCTCTCCTTCCGACGCAAGGCGATCGTCGGCTTCACCATCGGCCTGGTGCTCTACGTCGTGGTGGTCGTCGCCCTGTATCCGTCGTTCAAGAACTCGTCCGAGCTCGACAACCTGACCAAGAACAGCCCGGGCGTCGCCGCGCTCTTCGGCATCTCGGGCTCGCTGACGTCACCCGTCGGGTGGATGAACGCCAACGTCTGGGCGAACTTCTTCCCATTGATCATCCTGCTGCTCACCATCGGCTATGGAGCAAGCGCCATCGCCGGGCAAGAGAAGGACGGCCACCTCGAGCTCGTGATGTCGTTGCCGTTCTCCCGCCGCCGCGTCGTGGTGCAAAAGATCGGCGCGCTCTCGTTCCAAGCGTTGATCCTGTCCTTCTTCACCTTCCTCGCCGTGCTCACCGGCCGCTGGTTCGAGCTGGACTTTGGCGTCTGGGAGTTGAGCACAGCGACGATGGGTGTGCTCCTCGTGGGCGTCGACTTCGGTCTCATCGCGCTCGCGATCGGTGCCGGCACAGGCAACCGCGGCCTGGCCCTCGGAGTCGCGTCCACGGTCGCGGCGGCGTCGTACCTCGTGAGCTCGATGGCGCCGGTCGTCTCGTGGCTCGACCCGGCCAAGTACCTGTCACTCTTCTACTGGTCCGTCGGTAACAACCAGCTCCAAGACGGGCTCTCGGTCGGGGCTTTCGCCGTCCTCGCCGGCGTCGGGATCGTGATCGCCATCTCGGCGGACCGACTCTTCCACTCTCATGACCTCGTGGCCTGAGCGCTCGCCACCGAGCTCCGAGGGTTCACTGCATCCCCTCCGCGCGGCCAGCCGACGTGCCCCAATCGCCGGGTAGCACAAGGCGCGACGAAATCGCGGTCGGGAGTAGTTCCGAGAGGGAACTCGGGAGTGGTTCCGGGAGTAGGGGAGCGCATGAATGCTGTCATGCGGCGATGAGCCAACCCTCCCAGGGGTCGCGTGTACTTAGGGTTTGTGTCCCCCCTCCGACACCAACTACCGCAACGGTTATAGGGCAACGGCCAGTCACGTGGCCTACCCGATCACCCAACGTTTACCCAACATGACGCCCCAGCGGCGTACGATCTCGCCCGATGGCGATCATCGTTCGAGACCGGCACGGGCACTACGGCAAGGCGCGCAAGGCCGACGGCCCGAAGCTCGACCGGGCGACGGCGCGCTACTTCGCCCGGGTGGCGAGGCGTTCCAGCACCGGGTACGCGACACGCCGCGAGGCCCTCGATGCCGAGGCGGAGATGCGGCGGAGGTTCCAGTCCGTCGCCCCGCACCACTCGGCCATCACCGTCGCCGAGTTCGGCAGGACGGTGTGGCTGCCCCTCAAGGAGGAGCGGCTCAAGCCCTCGGCCTACGCCGAGGTGTCCTACGCCTGGTCGAAGATCGAAGCGGGGCTCGGCGATGTCCGACTCCGGGACCTCAAGCCCACCCACCTACGGACCTTCTACATGACCCGGAGTACGTGCCCGGCAAGGCGAAGGCGGCCATCGCCCGGTTCGTAAGTCTGCACCCCCACAACTTGGCCCAGAAGGCCGAGGTGATCGTCGAGCACTTCCGTGCGCACACCGCGACCAAGATCGCCGGGCGCGCCAAGGCGATGGTCGTCACGTCCAGCCGTCTCCATGCCGTGCGGTACAAGCAGGCCATAGACCGGTACATCGCCGAGAAGGGCTACCCCGACATCCACGCCCTCGTCGCCTTCTCCGGCACCGTCGTCGACGAGGGGCTGGAGTTCACCGAGCCGAACATGAACCGCTTCGCCGAGTCCCAGACCGCGCAGCAGTTCAACGACGGCGACTACCAGGTGATGGTCGTCGCCGAGAAGTTCCAGACCGGCTACGACCAGCCGCTCCTCCACACCATGTTCGTCGACAAGCCCCTCCAGGGGCTCTACGCCGTGCAGACCCTCTCGCGACTGAACCGGATCTACCCCGAGAAGACCGACACTTTCGTCCTCGACTATCCCGTCGACCACTGGGCCAGGTTCGATGCCCTGTCCGTGACCGCGCCGGCAGTTGCGATGGCGTCTCGACATGCGAACCAGGCGGCCTGTCTCGCGGGTCACGGCTGCATGCTCACCGACGAGATCGTCACCGCCGCCGCCGGATGGTACAGCCAGGTTCTCCAACCCATGCTCGAACCCTCGAGGGATGACCACGAACCCGCTCGCCGCGAGCGCGGCGATGCCGGTCTCCCGGTCGGTCACGCGCTCGTCGCTCGATGAGACGGGTTCCGAGCCGCGCGCGCAGACCGGTCCGCATCGTGATCTTCATCGCGATGCTCGGTATGGGTTCGGTGACGGCGCTGGCGAGCGGCGCGCCCGCGGTGGCGGCTCCTCGGGTGTCGTCGTCGCGGTCGCTGGAGTGGGCGGACGACTCGCCGCTCCTGGGCATCGGCTCGACGGGCGCAGCCGTCGAGAGCTGGCAGGCCGCGATGAACACCTGGCTCGACGTGGTGACGCCGAACGACCCGTTCCGGCTTGCAACCGACGGCGTCTACGGACGCCTCACCGACTCGGTCACTCGGAGGTTCCAGTTCTCCCAGGGTCTTCCCATCGACGGGCTGGTCGGGCCTGTCACCCGGGCGGCCTACCTGAGCGCACCCGAACTTGTTGCCAGCGGCCGAACGCCGGTTGCGCACGAGCCGGTGCTGGCTCCGGGTGACCGCGGTGATGCCGTCGCCGCGTGGCAGGCAGCAGTGAATCGATGGGCCGCAGCCGCAGGCGCGCCCTTCGGCCCGTTGGCCGTGGACGGCGTGTACGGGCCTGCCACCGAAGCCGCGACTCGCCAGTTCCAACAGGCCCAGGCCATCACGGTCGACGGTCTGGTCGGGCCCGAGACGCAGGCCGCGCTCGCCAGCGCACCGGCGCTGGTGAACGCGTCGTCTCGTCCTCCGGGTGCCGCATCGCCGACGCCCACCGAGGCGCCTTCTGCGCCGGTCGCGTCACCCGCCGCCGGGATCTGCTCGGTCGACGACGCGCCGATCGTCGAGATCGTGCTCGCGCCCGACGTCCCGAGCCCGCGATGCGTGACGATGTCCGGCGCTCACCGGCTGCGCATCGTCAACGACGGTGCGGCGACCACGGTCGCACTCGGCGACATGCGTCTCGATCTCGCAGCCGGGGCGTCCGCCACGTCACCGCAGCCGGTCGGTACGTACGTGGGCGCGGGCGTCCACACGCTGGACGTCGATCGATACGGCGGTTCCGGACCGGAGGTCCGCACGCACTAGGTGCACCAGTCCCGGAATCGGACGCCGTCGCTGCTCAAGCGGCCGGAGCGGGGCTCAGCCGAAAGACTCGCCGGGCGCGCCGGAACCGGTCGTGCGCGAGTGCGGCGTGCGCCGCGTTCGCACCACACGCCCCGTGCACTCCGCCGCCCGGATGCGCGGACGCCGATCCCAGGTACAGCCGAGCCACCGGCGTCTCGGCTCGCCCCAAGCCGGGCACGGGGCGGAAGACGAGTTGCTGGTACAGCTCTGCAGTGCCGAGGTTGATGGAACCGCGCGACATGTTCGCGTCGTGTGCCTCGAACGACTGCGGCGTCGTGACGTGCCGCCGTCGTATGAGCCGCTGGAAGCCAGGAGCAAGCGCCTCGATCCGAGCCTCGACGCGCTGCGCGAAGTTCTCGACGTCAGCGGCGTCCCAGACGCCGCGAATGCGTCCGGTTCCCTCGGCCGAGCCGTCGTCGCCACGTACGGAACGCGGCACGTGGGTGTACGCCCACGGCGTTGCGGTGCCGGGCGGTTGGCGTGTCGCATCCGCGACGTGCGGCTGCCCCACGATCAGGAACGGATCCCGCGGGATGCTCCCGCAGGACAGCGAGGCGGCCGACCGCGTCAACTCGTCGACGTCGTTCGCCACGTGCACGTTGCCGGCTCGCGCTGACGCCTCGCTCGACCACGGGATCGCGGCGTCGAGTGTCCAGTCGATCTTCACCGTCGCGTGGTCCCACGAGAAGCGGCCGAGTTTGGCGCGGAACCGGGGACCGAGGTCATGTTCACGAAGCAGGCGGGTGTACAAGGTCACCGCGTCGGTGTCGGCGATGATGGCTCGAGTTGCGTCGGCGATCGAGCCATCCGCGAGCTCGACCGCCACCGCTGCGCCTTGCGTGACCACGACGCGCACCGCGCGTGCATCGCACACCACCCTTCCTCCGCGAGCCTTGAGCCGCTTCACGAGTGCATCGGTCAGCGCGGCGGCGCCCCCCTCGGGGACGGGAAATCCGACGTGCTGGCCGAGCCCCGCCAGGAGCCATCCGAAGAACCCGCCCAGCGCAGACTCGGGAAACAGGTCCGCGTGGAGCGCCAGCCCGGCGAGCAGCCGTCGTCCCCGTGACCCTTCGAAGTGCTCCTGTCCGAGACGGCGCACCGGCAACACACCCATGCGTGCGAGCTCGATCACATCGTCGAGTGAGCCCGCCCTGCGTACCAGTCCCAAGCCCGCTCGCACGGGCGGGAAGGGTGTGAGCAGCGCGTCGACCAACGACGGCTGGTAGCGGCTCCATAGCTCGATCAGGGCTCGCCACTCGTCACCGTCACCAGCGTCGTTTGCGTCGAGGCTCTCCGCGGTCTCGTCGACGTCACGCGAGAGGACGGCGGGCCCGTCGTCCTCCGTCGGGTGGGCCAGCACGAGTGGGGCGTGTCTCCAGCGCAGCCCGTACTCCTCGAGCCGCAGCGACGTCATCGCCGGTGAAGCCACGGTCAAGGGGTAGAACGCGCTGCAGTGGTCACTGACGAACCCGCGTTCCACGAACTCGCTCGATTGCACTCCGCCACCCGCGACGGGTTGCGCCTCGAGCACCGTGACGTCCCAGCCGCAGTCGGCGAGGAGGTTCGCCGCCACCAGGCCGTTCGGGCCCGCACCGATGACCAGCGCGTCGGTCACGTCCTCATCTCGATCGCCGACGGCAAGGCGTCGCTGCAGCGTCCACGGTGTTACCGCATCGCTCCGGCGAAGTGCTTCGCGTAGATCCGCTCGACCCGCTCCCGGTCGTGCCCCGAGAGGTCGTGGCGGTAGGTCTCGTCGACCAGCAGGCGTGCGTGTTCGCCGAGGAGGCGCTTGGCGTTCCGTGCCTCATCCGGCAGAGAGGTCCGCACGAGCGTCATGCTCTCCAGGAGGTAGACGACGACGGCGGGATACGTCGCCGCCGCTTGCCGGAGCTCGTCGTACGCCAGGGAGAGCAGTTCGGCGTGACCCTCGGCTTGCGCGAGCACGATCCGGCGACCCTTGTACCGGAGGTCCCGCTCGGGCTCGTCCCGTTCGAGCGACGGACGGAGCACGGCTGCGAGGTGGAAGATCGCATCCTGCGCGGTCGTCGGGTCGTTCACTCCGGGCGACAGCGCCTTCAGCGCGACGTCGACGAGCTGGCGGATGCCGTACGAGGAGTCCTGCTGCACGGTGCGGGTCTCGCCCACGTGTACGGCGTCACGGGCGCGTCGCGCAGTGGTCTCGGAATCGCTCGGCGACGGCCAGATCGTGCACAGCGACGACCCGCTGATGACGTACCGGCCGACCGCGACGTCGAGGCGCACGGTACCCGGTTCCGGTGCCGCCGTCACGAGCGCTTCGAGATCGACGAACTGGATCCATCCGTCGCGATCGAACCGCACCGAGAAGCCGCCGGTGTCCGGCAGCATCTCGGGTTGCTGACGCAGGGAGGGTTCGAATGCGTCCGTGAACCGGTCGCGGTCGACCGCCTGAAGCGCGTCGTCGGTCACGACGTCGAGGATCTTGCTGATGTCCATCGTGTGCGCGCTGTGATCGATGAACGCGATCACCGCCAGGATCGACGCGAGCCCGAGCAGCACGCCCACCGCCACCGACACGTTGGGGATCACCGGGTTCCCCTGCTGTTCGAGGGATGACCGCACCGACCGCAAGACGATCAGGCAGTAGGCGAAGGTACCCACGACGAGGCCCATCACCTTCTTGTTGAACGGGTCGCGGAACAGTCCGGTCACCACGCGAGGCGAATACTGGCTGGATGCCAGTTGGATCGTGAGCAGCGACACCGAGAAGGCGATCCCTGCCACGGTGATGGTCGCGCTGGCCACGGTGCTCAGGACGGATCGTGCACTCTCGACCGTCGAGGTGAGCCCGAGGGGCAGCGAGGTGGCGCTCGTCCCGATGGTGTCGTCGACGACCAGCATCGCCTCGCCGAGGACGACCGCCCCGACCACGAACATCATCGGCACGACGAACAGGCTGTTGCGGACGCGCTCGGCAAGTGCGGCGGTGCCGAGCCTCACGCGCGTCCGTCCCAGCGCCGCGGGGCGTCACCTTTGCGCATCCAGGGGACCGGGAGGGAAGACGCACACTCGAGGCTGCCTACCCGTGACCACACGACACCAATCGACGTGCGTGCCGATCGGAGCGTTCTGCCCCCCGATCGTCACGACTCCGCAACGTGAGTCCAACCACGCCGCAAGGCGTTCGTGGAGTCTCCTTGGCGTCCCGGCGGGTCACGTGACTGGAACGGGTCCCGGATGGGTAGGCGGTCGGGCAAGCGACCGTGGAGTCGACCGGGCGTGAGAAGTGAACCGACACGCCCCGCTTCGCTCCATCTGGCGGCGGGACTCCAGAGGAGGTGCACATGGCAACGGTGAGCGACGCGCTGCTCGGGCGGTTGCGCGAATGGGGCGTGCGGCGGGTGTTCGGCTTTCCCGGCGACGGCATCAACGGAATCATGGGCGCGTTCAACCGCGCCGGGAACGATCCCGAGTTCATCCAGGTGCGCCACGAGGAGATGGCGGCGTTCATGGCGTGTGGCCACGCCAAGTTCACCGGTGAGGTGGGGGTGTGCACGGCCACGTCGGGCCCGGGCGCCATCCACCTCCTGAACGGCCTCTACGACGCGCGCCTCGACCACCAGCCGGTCGTCGCGATCGTCGGTCAGCAGGCGACCACCGCGCTGGGGAGCCACTACCAGCAGGAGGTCGACCTGATCTCGCTGTTCAAGGCGTCGCCGGCGAGTACGTGACCATGCTGACCACGCCCGAGCAGTTGCACGTCGCCGTCGATCGCGCGATGCGTATCGCCAAGGCCGAACGCACCGTCACGTGTCTGGTGATCCCCAACGACGTGCAGGAGGAAGCGGCGGTCGAGGTGCCGCACGCGTTCAAGGTCGCGCCGGGGAGCGTCGGGACCGCTCTCCCTCGCAGCGTGCCCGATCCGGCTGATCTCGCGGCTGCGGCGGAGGTGCTCAACGCCGGGTCGCGGGTCGCGGTGTTGATCGGGCAGGGGGCGCGCGACGCGGTCGACGAGGTGCTCGAGGTTGCCGAGCTGCTCGGCGCGGGCGTGGCCAAGGCGTTGCTGGGCAAGGACGTCCTCGACGACACGCTGCCGTTCGTCACCGGCTCCATCGGGCTGCTCGGGACGAAGCCGAGCTTCGCCATGATGACCGAGTGCGACACCCTCCTGATGGTCGGCTCGAGCTTCCCGTACGGGCAGTTCCTGCCCGAGTGGGATCAGGCGCGTGCGGTCCAGATCGATGTCGATCCCCGGATGATCGGCATCCGCTACCCGATGGAGGTGAACCTGGTCGGCGACGCGCGAGCGACGCTGCGCGCGCTCATCCCGCTCCTCGAGCGCAAGGAGGACCGCGCGTGGCGTGACGACATCGAGGAGAACATCCGTGACTGGTGGCGCCTCGTGGAAGCGCGCGCCATGACCGATGCCGATCCGGTCAACCCGCAACGGATCTTCTGGGAGCTGTCGGACCACCTGCCAGACGACGTGATCATCACCGCGGACTCCGGTTCCTCGACGAACTGGTTCGCCCGCGACGTGAAGCTGCGTCAGGGCATGCGCGCGTCGCTCTCGGGGACGCTGGCGACGATGGGTCCCGCGCTGCCGTACGTGATCGCGGCGAAGTTCGCGCATCCATCGCGACCGGTGTTGGCGATCGAAGGTGACGGCGCCATGCAGATGAACGGCAACGCCGAGCTGCTCACAGTGGCGAAGTACTGGCAGCGCTGGGCCGACCCGACGCTCGTCGTGCTCGTGCTCCACAACAACGACCTCAACCAGGTCACGTGGGAGCAGCGCGCCATGGAGGGCGACCCGAAGTTCGAAGCGTCGCAGGAGATCCCCGACTTCGACTACGCCGCGTACGCGCAGCTGTGCGGGCTCCAGGGCATCCGCGTGGAGCGGCCCGACGACATCGCCGACGCCTGGAAGCGCGCGTTCTCGTCGTCGGTCCCCACCGTGATCGACGCGCACGCCAGTCCCGACGTCCCGCCGATCCCGCCTCACATCGAGTGGAAGCAGGCGAAGGCGATGATGTCCGCCTTGTTGACGGGTGATCCCGATGCCGCCGGCATCGTGCGGCAGGCGGGCAAGCAGACCCTCCTCGACCTGCTCCCGGGACGAGGATGAGCGATACGACCCGGTGTCGAGCGTCTCGGATCGACAGCCCTCGAACGGACCGCTGACCAGGAGGTGCCGAGATGCCGCACAGACTGCTCGTGGCGCTCGACGACAGTCCGAGCTCACACGAGGCGGCCCGCTTCGTGCGCGACTTCTTCAGCGATGCCGAGGTGCTCGGCATCAACGTGGCCGAGCTCCCTCGGAGCTGGATCGCGCCGGGCATCGGCTACGGCGTCGTGTTCCCGCCGTTCCCGGTGGAGGTGCCGATCCCGGCCGAAGGACCGATCGCGGGTGAAGGTGCTGAACGAGCCGTCGCCGAGGCGCAGGACCTCGCGGCGCGGCGAGCTCGCCGACACCGGATTGGCCGACGCGACACCGGTCGCGGGCGCCGGAGATCCCGTCACGGCGATCGTGCGGGCGCCGACCGAGCACCATGCCGACCTGATCGTCGTCGGCGGAGACGATGCCGGTCTCCTCGGGCGCCTCCTCGACCGTTCGGTCGCCCATGCGCTGCTTCGCGAGGCGCGCTGTCCGATCCTGGTCGTACCGGCACCAGAGGACGAGGCGGATGACGACGCGGGCGATGGCGGGTGAACGCTCGGCGATCGCCGAGCACCGCGCTCACGACGTCGGCGCGCTCCACCCGTTGCTCATGCCCATGAGCGGTTCCTCATCGTCCGACGGAGGTGCCGCGTCGAACACGGTGTCCTCTCGTTGGGGGCGGGCGAGGAGGAACTCGAGGATCTCGCGGTAGACGAGGAACGCGCCCAGCAGTTGATCGACTCGCGCGCTGCCGCGGTCGGCCATGACGAAGGCGCGATGAGCCGCTCGATACGCGTTGGCCAATTCGGCGTCATCGACGGAGAGCGCATCGGCTCTGACCGAGGCGTCCTCCGTGCGGTAACCGCGCTCCTCCATCACGGTCACCACGATGTGCTCGGCTTCACGGACTGCACGCTCGGGCGAGTCGACGAAGCGGAATTGCGCCCGGCGCCAGTCGGTGGTGTGCGTCTCGCGCTCGGAGGGTGCGAGACCCGGGTGCTCGACGGCCCCGTACTCGGACAGCCGCCGCTCGAGCGCTTCCTCTGCTCCCTTCCGGCCCTCCGCCGCGACCGCCAGCTCGTACTCGGGACCGAAACGGTTCTGCAACTCCTCCTGATGACGCCGCCGTCGGCCCGTGCGCCGAGCGATCCGGTTGCCCACTGCGAGCAGAGCGAACAGCACGACCGCGGCGACCACGCCGGCGACGATCCACATCCAGAGGTCCATGGCGGTGCTCCTGTGCATGACGGTGCGCAACCGGTCGCTGCGCCAACCGTCAGACTTCCCTCGACGTGCGCGAACTCAGTTGTCGGCGCGTTGCGATGACGTGACGGCTGACGCGCGATTCGCACCCGAGCTCGCCGGCGCCGGTTCACCTCTCTACGTGGTGGGTACGCGGCCGGGCGGTGCGCATGGATCACGAGCTCGTCAGCGGGGCGATGGTCGTCGCCGCGGGGACCGCGGACGAGATCGCGCGGTCGGCGTCGAACATCTGGGACACGATCGTGCGTACACTCCCGCGTGTCGGGGTGGCGGTGGTCGTCACGACGATCGCTTGGGGAATGGGACGGCTGACCCGTGCGGGTGTGAGCCGTGTGCTGCGACGTCGACACCCGCCGAGCTTCTCGACCGTGATGGCGAAGCTCGCGGGCTGGGCCATCACGACGCTCGGGGTCCTCCTCGCGCTCGCGGTGACGTTCCCCTCGGTGAAACCGGTGGATCTCCTCGCTGGTCTCGGGTTCTTCTCGGTGGCCATCGGCTTCGCGTTCCAGGACATCCTCGAGAACCTGCTCGCGGGGATCCTGCTCCTGTTCCGCCAACCGTTCGTGGGTGGAGACCAGATTCGCGTCGGCGAAGAGGAGGGGAGGGTGGAGAGGATCACCATCCGGGAGACCGTGCTCCAGACCTTCGACGGCGAGCGGATCCTGATTCCGAACGCCGACGTCTACAAGAGCGCAGTGCAGATCCACACCGCTCATGCCTTTCGGCGGACGAGCATCCTCGTCGGCGTCGCGTATGAAGCCGACCTCGACCGGGCCAAGGCCGAGGCGTGTCGTGCACTCGAGGCGGTCGACGGCGTGGTCGTCGATCCCCCGCCCGAAGCGTTGGTCGTGGAGCTCAGCGGCTCTGCAGTGCAGCTGGACGTCCGCTTCTGGTCCGCGTCCGCAGAGCGCGATCGGCGGATCGCGATGGACCGAGGCATGCGAGCCGTGAAGTCGGCGTTCGACGAGGCCGGGATCGAGATGCCGTCGGAGATCGTGGCGCTGCAGGCGACGACGAGCTTCAGGGCCGCCATTCAGGGCGAACCGGTGACGCCGGGCGGCGCGGTCGTGCGCGACGCGGACGTCCACGTCGCGTCGCCGCGGATGCAATTCGTCCACCGAGGAGACGAAGCGTGACCATTGTCCCTCGGTCGTGGCCCACGTGGGCGGCGATTGTCGTCGCGGTGCCGATCGCCTACGCCAGCCTGCTCGTCGTGCTGCGGACGTCCGGCAAGCGGACGCTCTCCAAGCTCACGGCATACGGGCTGACCGTCACCGTTGCGTTCGGGTCGCTGCTCGCGTCGGTGATCGTCAGCCGCTCACTTCCGCTGGGTGACGGGATCCTGGCCTTCGCGCTGCTGGCGGGCCTGCAGTGGACGGTGGGCTGGTGGTCGACGCGCTCGGGGGCAGTCGCCCGGATGGTGACCGCGCAGCCGGTGCTGCTGGCGTCTCACGGCCGGATCGACGAGGTAGCTCTCCGGCGCGAGCGATTGCGCCCCGAGGATGTGCGCTCAGCCGTGCGCAGCGCCGGCCATGCCTCGCTCCACGACGTCTTCGCCGTGGTGCTCGAGACCGACGGCTCGCTGAGCGTGATTCGAGGGCGCGCCGCCGAGCGAGAAGCCGATGCGCTCGACGACGTTCGGGGGTGGCCGCGTGCCTGATCCCATCTCGCCTCCGACCGTTCGTGCGTGGTCGTGCGATCGAGACGTCGGCACGCGGAATGGACAGCGAACGCGGAGGTGAGGAACGAGCGATGGCGAGCGAGTCGGAAGGCACACGCCCGATCCTGGTCGCGCTGCTCGCGAACCTCGCCATCGCCGTCGTGAAGTTCGGCGGTTTCGCGGTGACGGGGGCGGTCTCGCTGCTGGCCGAGGGCATCCACTCCGTCGCCGACACCGCAGACCAGGGATTGCTGTTCTTCGGCCGCCACCAGGCACAACGGCGACCGACGGAGCGCCATCCGTTCGGCTACGGCCGTGAGCGGTACTTCTGGGCGTTCGTGGTCGCGATGGTGCTGTTCATCGGCGGAGGCCTGTTCGCGCTCCTCGAAGCGTGGGAGAAGCTGCGCAGCCCGCACGAGCTGACGTCGGTCGGGTGGGCGGTGGCCATCCTGGTGGTGGCGGCGATCTTCGAATCGCTGTCGCTGCGGACGGCGGTTCGGCGAGCGCGAGCGGAGAAGGGCGATCGGGGTTGGTTCAGCTTCATCCACGCGTCGAAGGACGCGGAGCTCCCGGTCGTGCTGCTCGAGGACAGCGCAGCGCTGGCCGGGCTCGCATTCGCGTTGGCCGGCGTCGTGCTGGCGTGGACGACCGGGAACTCCCGCTTCGACGCGCTCGGGAGCCTCGGCATCGGCGTGCTCCTCGTGGTGGTCGCGGTGACCCTCGCGTCGGAGATGAAGAGCCTTCTCATCGGCGAATCGGCTGCCGACGCGGACGTGGCCGGGGTGCGACGCGCGCTCCTGGCCGATCCGCGGCTCCTCGGCATCGTCGACCTGCGGACACAGCAGCTCGGTCCCGACGAGATCATGGTCGGTGCCAAGGTGGCGATCCGCGACGGCATCGCCAGCCGTGACCTCTCGTCGGTGCTCCACGAGATGGAACGCGCGATCCAAGAGCAGGTGCCCGCAGCGCGTCGTGTCTACCTGGAGCCGAGCGTGCGGAGCGGGCGCAGCCACACGGAGGGTTCCGAGCGTCCGTAGTGCCGCGCGCGGCCCGATCAGCGCCGCGATGAGTGCAGTGGTCGCCCGACGGCGGCTCGGTGTTTCCCGACGCTGTTGGTACGGGAACGCGAATTGTCGACCGTCGCGTCGGCACGTGCACCGGAAGAGGCCACATGAGCAGACGCCGACACCGCCGCACTGGCGGCTGTGGCACCGAGACACCACCGTCCGCATGAACGCGGCCGGCGTCGTCGCTGACGTCTTCGACCGTGTGGTCGACCTGATGAACGGTGTCGCAGACCCGTGGATCGTCCTCATCGTGTTCGCCGCCGCCGCGGCCGAGACCGCGCTGTTCCTCGGCATCGCGCTTCCGGGAGAGACGGTGCTCTTCGTCGCCGGGTACCTCGCGTACCGGGGCGTCGTGCCCGTCTGGTGGCTGATGGCCGCGGCCGTGGTCGGTGCAATCGTCGGCGACTCGATCGGATACGAGATCGGTCGCCGCTTCGGCCAGCGCATCCGCGTCAGCGGGCCCGGTCGCAAGCTGGGGGAGGAGCGTTGGAAGAAGGCGGACCGGTTCATGCACGACCACGGCACGTACGCGGTCTTCCTCGCTCGCTTCGTCACCGGCCCGAAGTCCATCGTGCCGGTGCTCGCAGGAGAGGCGAAGATGCCCTACCGCCGATTCCTCGCGTGGAATGCGAGCAGCGCGCTGCTCTGGGGATGCTTCCACGTGGGAATCGGCTACGTGGCGGGGCCGTCCGTCCGCACCGTCGATCGCTGGTTCGGATGGGCGGGTTGGGTACTGCTCGGCGTCGTGGTCGTCGGCGGAGCCGGCTTCCTCTGGTGGCGTCGTCACACGCGAGACGAAGCGCGCTCGTCGGCCGCCAAGTCGTGACGAAGCCGTGACGGAGCCTCGACGATGTGATGACGGATCGGCGGTCGAGGTTCGCCACCGCCGGCCGTCGGGCACGACACGGAACAGCGTGTCATCGAGCTCGGAGGTCAGCCGTGGGGTCGCTCCTCGCCGTGTACCACGATCGTGTCGAAGCGGAGGCCGCCGCCAGCGACCTCGTTGAACACGCCGCCGTCTCCCGGACCTCGCTGCACGTGGGCGAGCGACCCGACCTCGAGCTGTCACTCCGCGCCGAGATGGACGCGGAGACGTCCGAGGTGATCGGGAGCCCTGGCCTCGGGTCGGTCATGACGAAGGAGATGTTCCGCGGTGCGACCCTCCTCGGTCTCGGCCTCGGCGGCATCGGGGTCATCGTCGGCGCGGTGCTCGGGCTGGTGTTCCCCGGAGCGTCCGGGTGGTCGACGGGCGAGAAGGTGCTGCTCGGTGTCGTCATCGGCGCCTTGTTCTTCGGCACCGTCGGGACGCTGCTCGGCGGCGGCCTCGCGATGAAGAGCCCCGAGGACCAACTCGCAGCCGAGCGGGGGGTGACCGTGCGAGTCGACTCAGTGTCGGACGAGGCGAAGCGGGTGCTTGCCGACCACCACCCCATCCGGCTCGACGTGCTGGCGGGGACCCGACGAATCGCGACACCGGTGACGGAGGGGCCCTCGGGGTTGTTGGAGGCCGTCGACGAGCTCGTCGCGAACTCCGAGGACCCCCGGCGGCAAGGCTGACCGCTCGAGGTGGAGAGGTGTCGTCCGCCCCTCCATCAGGCCGTCACGGTGTTCCTGCGCCGAGCTGGGCGCACGACGCCGTCCTGCTGCAGGCCGCACTCCGTGACGCGCCGTTCGGGTTCGCGGTGCTCGACTCCTCGCTGCGGTACATGTATGTGAACGAGGCACTGGCCCGTATGGATGGTGTGCCGATCGACGACCACCATGGGCGAACGGTTCACGACATCGTTGTGGATCCTGCGTGGGCGAAGGCTGCGTTTCCAGTCGCGGGGCCGTCCGGCGAGACCTGTGTCGGCGTCCTGCTCGGAGGCGTTGCCCACGCCGAGGGCGATGCCGCGCGCAACGCGCGAAACGTCGAGGCGCTGCAGCGCGCCTTGCTCCCCACGCAATCGCTCACCCCCGTCGAAGGTGTCGAGCTCGAAGGGTCGTACATGGCCGCCCGCGGTGCCGTCGTTGGCGGTGACTGGTACGGGAGCGTCCCGCTCGGGAGATCCCGCATCGCCCTCGGCATCGGCGACGTCGCCGGACACGGCCTCGATGCGGTGCGAGCGATGGCCGAGGTCCGGTTCGGTCAGCGGTCGTTCGCGTCGATGGGCGCGGGACCGAGTGAGATTCTCCGCCATCTCAACGATCAACTCCATCGCTTCCCCCATCAACCGATGGTGACGACGCTCGCGATGCGAATCGATGCTGCGGACATGACCGCAGCCGTCGCCTCAGCAGGTCACCTGCCACCCGTGGTGCGACACGACACGGGCCTTGCCGAAGTGGTGGAAGCTCGGCCCGGGCCGCCCATCGGGACGGTGCGATCATGCGAATACCCCGAGTTCGCCTTCGAGATCAGCCCCGGGGACACCATCCTGATGTACACCGACGGTCTCATCGAGCGACGCGGCGAACCCATCACCACATCCATCGACCGGCTGTGCACGTTCCTGGGCGACCAGGACGTCGTGGACCTGGCCGATGTCTGCAGGGAGTTGATGGGGCGACGACCCGACGAAGGCGACGACTGCGCACTCCTCGTGGCCCGGGTCCGGCGATGTGATTGACCGTCACGTGGCGGACGAACCTCGGCTCGCATCCTGCCGACCTCCCGGCGGTTTCGAACCACCCGATCGCGGGGTAGTGCCCTGGCGGACGACTGCGCGGCCTGGCCGTCGACGCGCTGGGTCCACCCGACCGATCACAAGGTCTGGAGGTTGGTCGTGACGCTGGTCGGCGAACGTTCGGAGCGCTTCGACAACGGCGCCGATCCTGCCCGCGCGAGCGGTCACACGTCCGCGCCGCCCCGCGTGGGCTTCTTCACCGACACCTCGGTGTGCATCGGCTGCAAGGCGTGCGAGGTTGCGTGCAAAGAGTGGAACCACGTGCCCGAGGACGGTCTGACCTTCACGGGGATGTCGTACGACAACACCCGGGGCCTCGGTGCCGACACGTGGCGTCATGTCGCCTTCATCGAGCAACCGGAACGCCTCGCCCGTCAGATCACCGCCGGGAGCGTGGGAGCCGATGGCCAGCTCCGCTGGCTCATGTCGTCGGACGTGTGCAAGCACTGCACCGAGGCCGCGTGCCTCGACGTGTGTCCGACCGGAGCGCTGTTCCGCACCGAGTTCGGGACGGTCGTCGTCCAGGAGGACATCTGCAACGGATGCGGGTACTGCGTCCCTGCGTGCCCGTACGGCGTGATCGACCAACGTCGTGGCGACGGACGGGTGTGGAAGTGCACGCTCTGCTATGACCGCTTGACGGTCGGTGTCGAACCGGCGTGCGCGAAGGCGTGCCCGACCGAGTCGATCCAGTTCGGGCAACTCGACGACCTTCGGATGCGCGCGAGCGAGCGGGTCACGAGCCTGCACGCGGCCGGCGTCACGGACGCGCGCCTGTACGGCGACGATCCCGCGGACGGCGTCGGAGGCGCCGGCGCGTTCTTCCTGCTGCTCGACGAACCCGAGGTGTACGGGCTGCCCCCTGACCCGGTGGTCACCACCCGCGACCTCCCCTCCACGTGGCGCAAGGTCGGACTCGCGGCCGCGGTGCTCGCGACCGCAGTCTCCGCGGCCTTCGTCGGGAGGACGCGCGGCCATGGGTGAAGTGACGAGCACGCAGGTCGCGGGCCTTCGCCGTGCGCGTTCGGGTGAGAAGGCGATGGTGCCGAAGGCGGAGTTCACCTCCTACTACGGCGAACCGATCCTGAACCCGCCGACGTGGAAGGCCCGCGACATCGCGGGATACCTGTTCCTCGGCGGACTCGCAGGTGCCTCTTCGCTGATCGGGGCGGGCGCGCAGCTCACGGGCCGAAAGCGGCTGGCGCGCGTGACCAAGCTCGGCGCGACCGCGGCCGCAGGACTGTCGCTGGCCGCACTGGTGCACGACCTGGGCCGGCCGGAGCGATTCGTGAACATGCTCCGCGTCTTCAAGCCCACCTCACCCATGAGCGTCGGCTCGTGGGTGCTCGCGGGGTATGTGCCGATGGCGACGGCCGCGACGGTTCTGGACCTCGGGGGCTGGTCACCTGCGCTCGGGGTGGCCGCGACCGCCGGTGCTGCGGCGCTCGGACCTCTCGTCGCCTCCTACACCGCGGCGCTCGTGAGCAACACTGCGGTGCCGGCGTGGCACGAAGGACGGACCGAGATGCCGTTCGCCTTCGTGGCATCGTCGGCCGCGGCGGCTGCGGGGCTCGCGCTGCTCGCGGCGCCGGCCGACGAGATCGGCCCCGTTCGGCGACTGGGGCCGATCGCGGCGATCGGCGAGGTCGCGCTGACGAAGCTCATGGAAGGGCGGATGGGGACGGTCGGCGAGAGCTACCACAGCGGTGCGGCGGGGCGGTACGAGCGAGCAGCATCGGCGCTGCTGCTCGCCGGTGCGGCCGGTGCGTTCGCATCGCGCCGCCACGGTTCGCTGCTCCGACGGGCGTCAGGCCTCGCGCTGCTCGCCGGGTCCGCGTGCTCGCGCCTCGCGATCTTCCACGCCGGAGTCGCGTCGGCGCGCGATCCGCGCTCCACCGTCGTTCCCCAACGCCGGCGCATCGAGGCTCGCGGGGACGGGCTCGGCAACACGGGCTGATCTCTGGATCCCTCAGTCCTGTTTGCGGGCGATCGCCTGGGCCAATTCCGTCTTGGTCATGCTGCTGCGGCCGCTGACGTCCAGCTTCTTCGCTCGCTCGTACAGCTCGCTCTTGGTGTGCCCTTCGACGTCGACGCCTCCGGCCGTCGGGCGTGACGTTCCGCGCCCACCCTTGGCCTTCTCGTCAGACGGACCCTTGTGATCCTTCGCCTCCCAGTGATCGCCGACCTTCTCGAACGAGTGCTTCACCGCGGCATAGGCGGTGCGGTGAGCCCGTTCTTCGCTGTCGTATTCCTCGTGCGCCTATTCGAGCGTCTTCTCGTAGGTCCGCTGCGCCTTCTTGGGCGAACGCTGCAGCGTGCCGGGCAGGTCCTCTTTCTTCGCGGGCATCAGATCTCCCTTCGCTTCGGGTTCGTTCCGACAAGGTGTACCCACACTGCGAAGACGACCATCCTCCCGCGGGCCGTGTTTCCGCTGGGCCGGCGTCGGGTACACGGCGGCGAGCAGCGAGCAGGAGGTGCAGCTGTGCGATCGCCGTGGCCGGTTCTTCAACAGCTCCGTGGAAGCGACCGCCTCGGTCGCGGCGCTGCCGTCGAGAGCCGGGTCACGACCGCGCTGGTTCCGCGCGTGGCTTCCGCCGACAAGGTGGTGAAGTCCGTGTGCCCATATTGCGCCGTCGGCTGTGGGCAGGAGGTGTACGTCGAGCACGGACGCGTCACCCAGATCGAGGGAGACCCCGAGTCGCCCATCAGCCGCGGCCGGCTGTGCCCGAAGGGGTCGGCATCGCTCCAACTGACGACGGGCCCCGCACGCGAACACACGGTGAAGTATCGGCGGCCGTACGCCAGCGACTGGGAGGAGCTCCCGCTCGACGCCGCGATGGACATGATCGCCGACCGTGTCATCGCCAGTCGACGGCATGGCTGGCAGTGGGACGTCGATGGCAAGCGGGTGCGGCGCACGCTCGGGTTTGCGCATCTCGGCGGGGCCACACTCGACAACGAAGAGAACTACCTCATCAAGAAGCTGTTCACCGCGTTGGGCGCCATCCAGATCGAGAACCAGGCGCGCATATGACACAGCTCCACCGTCCCCGGTCTGGGGACTTCGTTCGGTAGAGGCGGGGCGACCACCTTCCAGCAGGATCTGCAGAACAGCGACTGCATCATCATCCAGGGCTCGAACATGGCCGAATGCCATCCGGTCGGGTTCCAGTGGGTGATGGAGGCGAAGGCCCGCGGCGCAGTGCTGATCCACGTCGACCCGCGATACACCCGAACGAGCGCACTGGCCGACGTCCACGTGCCGTTGCGGGCCGGTAGCGACATCGCGTTCCTCGGTGGTCTCGTGCACTACGTGCTCGAGAACGAGAAGTACTTCCGCGACTACGTCGTTGCCTACACCAACGGGCCCACGATCCTGCGCGACGACTTCCGCGACACCGAGGACCTCGACGGATTGTTCTCCGGTTTCGATCCGGAGTCGCGCACGTACGACAACACGTCGTGGCAGTACGAAGGTACCGAGGTCGGCGCCTCGGCCGGTGCGCGCGACAAGCAGTCGCCGCGCCAGGAGGACGAGCGGTCGGTGAGGGAGGCCGCAGGCAGCCAGTCACACGGTTCGGGGGGCGCGTCGATCGGTACGGGCGAGCCGGAACGCGATGAGACCATGCAGCACCCGCGTTGCGTCTTCCAGGTGTTGAAGCGACACTTCGCCCGGTACACCGCGGACATGGTCGAGGAGACCTGCGGCGTGCCGCGAGCGCTGTTCGAGCAGGTGTGTGAACTGCTGACGAGCAACTCCGGTCCGGACCGCACGTCCGCGTTCGCCTACGCCGTCGGATGGACGCAACACACCGTCGGCGTGCAGTACATCCGCACCGCCGCCATCCTGCAGACGTTGCTCGGCAACATCGGCCGACCGGGCGGCGGCATCCTGGCCCTGCGGGGTCACGCCTCGATCCAGGGCTCGACCGACATCCCCACGCTGTTCAACATCCTGCCCGGCTACATCCCGATGCCCCACGCCCACAAGCACCTCGATCTGGAGTCCTTCGTCTCGGCGGACGGGACCAGCAAGGGGTACTGGGGCGAGATCAAGGCGTACACCGTGAGCCTCCTGAAGGCGTACTTCGGTGACGCCGCCACCGCACAGAACGACTTCTGCTTCGACTACCTCCCTCGGCTCACCGGGAGCCACAGCACCTACGAAACCGTCATCGCGCAGATGGAAGGCACCTGCAAGGGGTACTTCATCATGGGCGAGAACCCCGCCGTCGGCTCGGGTGACGCCCGCGCGCAGCGGCTCGGCATGGCCAACCTCGACTGGCTCGTCGTGCGGGACTTCTCGCTCATCGAGAGCGCGACGTGGTGGAAGGACGGCCCCGAGATCGAGTCCGGTGAGTTGCGGACCGAAGACATCGGTACCGAGGTCTTCTTCCTGCCCGCGGCTGCACACACCGAGAAGGACGGCAGCTTCACCAACACGCAGCGCCTGTTGCAGTGGCACCACACCGCGGTCGAACCCGAGGGCGATGCGCGCAGCGAGCTGTGGTTCGTCTACCACCTGGGACGCAGGATCCGCGAGAAGCTGGCGCGGTCCACGGACGCGATGGACGAGCCGATTCGAGATCTGCGCTGGGACTACCCGACGTCGGGTCCGATCGACGAGCCGTCCGCCGACGCGGTGCTCGCCGAGATCAACGGTTGGAACGCGTCAGGTGAACCGTTGTCGTCGTACACGGAGCTGGCCGACGACGGATCCACCACGTGCGGCTGCTGGATCTACTGCGGCGTACGCGCCGACGGCGTCAACCACTCGCAGGATCGCAAGCCGGGTGACCAACAGGACTGGGTGGCGGCCGAGTGGGGATGGGCGTGGCCCGCCAACCGCAGACTCCTGTACAACCGCGCGTCCGCCGATCCCGATGGCAAGCCGTGGAGCGAACGCAAGGCGTACGTGTGGTGGGACGCGGAGGCGGGGAAGTGGACGGGCCACGACGTGCCCGACTTCAAGACGGACAAGCCGCCGGACTACGAGCCCCCGCCGAACGCAACCGGTCCCGACGCGTTGAGCGGTCGGGACGCGTTCATCATGCAAGCCGACGGCAAGGCCTGGCTCTTCGCGCCGGCCGGGTTGACCGATGGCCCGATGCCGACGCACTACGAGCCGCAGGAATCGCCGTTCCGCAACGGCTTCTACCGGCAGCAGCGCAACCCTGCTCGGCAGATCGTGTCACCGGCCGACGGGCACAACCTCTTCCATCCCAGCGGCGGTGAGCCGGGCGCCGACGTCTATCCGTACGTCGTCACGACGTACCGCTTGACCGAACACCACACCGCCGGCGGCATGAGTCGCTGGCTCCCGTACCTCTCGGAGCTGCAACCGGAGATGTTCTGCGAGGTGTCACCAGAGCTCGCGCGGGAACGTGAGCTCGAGCATCTCGGATGGGCCACCGTGGTGACCGCACGCGCTGCGATCGAAGCGCGGGTGCTCGTCACCGACCGGATGCGCAGCATCGACGTCGGAGGGCGCCGGCTGCACCAAGTTGGGCTCCCATACCACTGGGGCCCGAACGGGTACTCCGTCGGTGATGCCGCGAACGAGCTGTCGCACATGTCGCTCGACCCGAACGTCCACATCCAAGAGGTGAAGGCCTTGACGTGTGACATCAGACCGGGACGGCGGCCGCGAGGCCCAGGACGCGAGGACCTGGTGCGTTCCTATCGAATGCGCGCCGGGATCACACAGGAGACCGGCCGAGAGATCTGACGCGGGTCACAGCGTGAGCGAAGCTGGCGTGGCCCGGCTTCGCTCACTGGCCGCACTCAGACGATCGTGTCGTGCTGCATCAGGTCGTGGATCGCGTCGCGAGTGCGGTCGACCACGGCGACGAACGGTCCGATCACCGTGTTGCCCACGGCACTCTCGGGCGCGTGTTCGTGCGCGTGCGTCGGGGCGATCTTCTGGGCGGCGCGGAACACCTTCGCGGCCCGTTCGAGCTGCTGCTCGTCGGCCGAGTCGAGCAACGGGTGCTCCTGCTGCTCTTCGTTCTGGGCGTGACGCAACACCTCGTCGCGGAGCTCGTCGAACTTTGCCCTGAACTCGGGCGCCTCCGTGCCCATCTTCTCGAGCTCGGCGAGGGCCTTCTTCCCCTTGTCCTCCTCCTCGAGGCGTTGCTCGACCACGCCGTCGGCCCCGGCCACCCGCCGCGTGAGGGGATGGACGACTTGCTCTTCGGCCGTCTCGTGGACGGCCAACTTCGCAACGAGCGCTTCGAACACCTCCTGACGGTGCCCGGCCGAGGTCGTGTCGACCTCGTTCATCAGCGAGTGGATGTCGGCATGGTCCTCGAGCACCGCGGCGATCAGGTCGTCGGGCCGGGCGGCTGCTCGGGCGCGGTCTTCATCGGCAGATCCCATGATGTGCCTCCTGGTGATGGTGGTGATTTCCTGAGCGCGGGCGTACCCGACGGTTCGCATCGGCATTCCTGCGCCACCGACGGTGGTGCTCGATGGCGATGGGGTGACGGATCTCTTGCGGTACCGCGACATTCGGCCAGCTCCGAGATCGGGGAGCGATCCACCCGTTTGCGCCGGAGAATCGATGGGCACAGCGCGGATGAACGATGGAGAGAACTCCCGCTCACGGTCCGCGCCGGACGGGGTTCGATTCCGTGTCTTCCTTCGACGGATGGTGGATCTCGCGGATGCCGACGGATGAGCTCGTACTCGTCGATGGGTCGACGTTCTACACGTCGTCGCTCGACGGTGACGTCCGCGTGCAGCGCCACGGCCTGTTCCACGCGGACATCCGGCACCTGTCGCAGTGGGAGCTGCGGCTCGACGGGCAACCCCTGCGGCAACTGACGACACGGCGTCTGACGTACTACCGGGGGTACATCGCGGCGACCCTCGCCCGGGGCATCGGCGACAATCCCACGTTGCTGGTGCACCGCACCCGTGTGCTCGGTGGCGGATGCGCCGAGACCATCGAACTCGAGAGCCACTCCGACGCCGACGCCGACGTCGTCGTCGAGCTCAGCTTTGCGTGTGACTTCGCGAGCATCTTCGCGGTCAAAGCGGGGCGTGGCGCCGACGGTGGTGCCGAGTGTGACCTCGAAGCGCGCACGGCCACCGTCCGCAGTACGGAGCTCCCACGCGCAACCGTCCTGGTCTTCGACGGTGACGTGGCACTCGACGTCGGGACCGCACGATGGCAGCTGCATCTGGCCCCGCGCTCACATCGAGTGCTCACCGTCGAGACGTCGTACGTGGTGGACGACGCCGCGATCGAGCCTCGCCACGATCGCCGTACTGGAGTCGTGCATCCACAGATGCCCATGTCGCTCGAGGACTGGAACGACCGTGCACCGCGCCTCACGTGCGAATCGAGCTCGCTCTGCGCGACGTATGAGCAGTCCCTCCTCGACCTCGCTTCGCTGCGCTTTCGTCCGACCCGAGACCTCGACCATTCCTTGCCCGCCGCAGGCCAGCCATGGTTCATGGCGCTGTTCGGCCGCGACAGCATCATCGCGGCGTTCGAGGCCCTCCCGTTTCACGCATCCTTGGCTGCAGCAACGCTGCGCGTGCTCGCGGGACGGCAGTCCCAGGTCGACGATCCGGCGCGCGACGCGGAGCCGGGGAAGATCCTGCACGAGGTCCGGTCGGTCGGCGCCCAGCGCGGAGCCGGAACCGGCCTGGACGTCCCTGCGTACCCGTACTTCGGTGCGCACGACGCCACGCCGCTCTTCTTGATCCTGCTCGACGAGTATCACCGCTGGACGGGAGATGACGAGCTCGTCGCGGAGCTCGAAGGCGCGGCCCGGGCGGCGCTGACATGGATCGAACGCTACGGGGATCCCGACCGCGACGGCTACCTCGAGTACCGGCGACGGGCTCCGCACGGCCTCGAGAACCAGTGCTGGAAGGACTCGTGGAATTCGATGCGTCTCGCCGACGGTCGTTTCGCCCGGCCGCCGATCGCGACGTGTGAGATCCAGGGCTATGCGTTCGATGCGCGTCGGCGCACGGCTCGACTGGCGCGTGAGTGCTGCGGCGATCCCTCACTCGCGCAACATCTCGAACTCGACGCGAAAGAGCTGTACGACCGGTTCAATCGAGACTTCTTCGACGACGGCCGCGGTCGGTACGTCTTGGCATTGGACGGCGACAAGCAGCAGGTGGACGCACTGACGTCGAACGTCGGCCACCCTGCTCTGGAGCGGAATCGTTCCCGCCGAACGCTCCAAGCTCGTCGCGGAGCAGCTGGTGGGCGACCAGTTGTTCACCGGTTGGGGTGTCCGCACGATGGGTGACACCGAAGCCGCCTACAACCCGATCGAGTACCACAACGGTTGTGTGTGGCCACACGACACGGCCCTCGTGGCGGAGGGCCTCCGGCGTGCCGGCGCACTGGAGGAGGCCGCGCTCCTCGCCGGTGCGCTGCTCGATGCCGCTCGGGAGTTCGCCGGGCAGCTCCCCGAGGTCTTCGCGGGCATCGACAAGCGTCACACCCGTGTGCCCGTGGAGTACCCGAGCGCGTCGCGCCCACAGGCGATCGCAGCCGGTGCGCCGCTCCTGGCGCTCCGGACGATCCTGGGTCTCGATCCTGCCGACGACGCTCGGCCCGGATGCGGCACGCCCCCGGGCACGGGCGCGATCTGCCTCGAGCACGTGCACATCCAGGGCCAAGACCTGACGTTCGCGTCATGACAAGGCGGCCGTTCATCATCGAGGTGATGCGCTGACGTGCCGCCGCAGTGGCTGACCATCGTCGCCTGGTGCGCGCTCGGACTCGGCGTGCTCACGGCCGTGCTCATCGCCGGCGACGTCTTCGTGAACGGCTACCGCCAGCACATGGCGGTCATGGACGCGGTCTGGCCGGTGAGCGGTCTGTACCTGGGCCCGGTCGCGTTGATCGGTTACGGCATGTGGGGCCGGCGCCAGACGGCTCGCTGGGAGAAGGAGCACGGCGCCGCACCCGACCGGCCGTTTCCCGCAACGGTCGCCATCGGGGTGACGCACTGCGGGTCCGGGTGCGCGATCGGTGACTTCCTCGGCGGATGGCTCGTGCTGATCTTCGCCCTCCAGATCGCCGGCCTCGCGCTCCTCGCCGAATACGTCGTCGACTACTCGCTGGCCTTCGCGTTCGGGATCGCGTTCCAGTACTTCGCCATCGCACCGATGCGCGGGCTTCGTCGTGGCGAGGGCCTGGTCGCCGCGGTGAAGGCCGACAGCGCGTCGCTGACCGCGTTCGAAGTCGGGATGTTCGGCTGGATGGCCGTGGTCCAGCTCGTCTTCTTCACCAACCCGCATCTGACCGCCGACCACGCCGCCTACTGGTTCATGATGCAGATCGCCATGGTGCTGGGGTTCGCAACGGCGTACCCCGTGAACTGGTGGCTGATCCGGAGCGGGATCAAGGAGGCGATGTGAACCGCGCGCGACACTCCCGTGGGGTGGTCAGCTGAACGGCGTCCTCGTCTTCGCGTCGGTGCTGCTCGTCGGCGTGGCGGTGTCCGGCCTCGCACGGCGAAGCATCCTCTCCACCGCGGTGCTCTTCCTGGCTGCGGGCGCATGCTTCGGCGATCTCGGCCTCGGGGTCGTGCACCTGGCGCCGAGCGATCAGTCGGTCGTGCTCCTCACCGAGGTCGCGCTGTTCGTCGTCCTGTTCACCGACGGGATGCAGCTGGAGCTCGGGGACCTCGGCCGGCTCTGGCGGTTGCCCGGGCGGCTCTTGCTGCTCGGCATGCCGCTCACGTTCGCGATCACCACGGTGATCGGGCGTCTGCTGGTGGGCCTGCCGTGGACGGAGGCGATGCTGGTGGCTGCGGCGCTCGCACCCACCGACCCGGTCCTCGCGTCGGCGATCGTCGGTCGGCACGAGGTGCCGTACCGCGTGCGCCGGCTCCTCAACGTGGAGAGCGGGCTCAACGACGGCTTGGCGCTTCCGGTCGTCGTGGTGCTGCTCGACGTGCTCGCGGCCGACTCGATCGACATCGCCGGCGTCGCCGGCGCGTTGGCCGGCGGTCTGCTGATCGGGATCACGGTCCCTGCGCTCACCGGGTACCTGCTGCGCAGGCTTCCGGGCCGGAGCACGGAGCGCTACGAGGCGCTCGCGCCCGTGGCGATCGGGATGCTCGTGTTCTCGATCACCGAGCTCACCGGCGCCAACCCGTTCCTCGCCGCCTTCGCGGCCGGTTCCACGCTCGTGACCGTCTCACCCGAGCTCCAGCAAGCATTCGAACGCTTCGGCGAGCTCATCAGCGAGTTGCTGAAGCTCGGTGCATTGCTCGTGTTCGGTGCCCTGCTCACCAACGACGTCTTCGTGGGCACCGGAGTGGCCGGCCTCGCCTTCGCCGTGCTCACGCTCACCGTGGCGCGGGCGCTCCCTGTCGCGCTCGCACTCGTCGGGACGGGGGTGCGCGGCAAGGAGTTCGCCACGGTCGCCTGGTTCGGCCCGAAGGGATTCGCGTCGGTGGTCTATGGCCTGTTCATCCTCGCCGCCGGCGTTCCCCACGCGGTGAGATGACCGAACTGATAGCCCTCACGGTCCTGCTGTCGATCGTGGTCCATTCGTCCACCGACGTGGCCATCGCGAACTGGTTCATCACCGCCGACGCTGACGACGAGGGCGCCAGCTGATCCGACGCCGTACTCGGCACGACACGACGGAAGAGACAGAAGAGGAGGTACGCCATGTCATGGCTCACGGGGAGCGCGTCGTCCGTTCCCGAAGTCATCGCCAAGGCGGTGTTCATCTACCTCACCGCGGTCATCGTCCTGCGGCTGGGCGAACGGCGCACCATCGCCCAGTGGACGATCATCGACTTCGCGACCGCAGTGGCGATGGGTGCGATCATCGGTCGAACGACGATCGCCGCTGATCAGTCGTACCTCACGGGCGCCGTCGCGATCGTCACGTTGGCCCTCTCACACCGCGCCGCATCGCTCTTCCGCCTCACCCGTCCGGGTCGCCGCGCGCTCGACCACGGCATCCGGGTCCTGGTGGTCGACGGAGTCGTGCGTCACGAAGAGCTCCGCCGCTGCGGTCTCACCGTCGACGACCTGGCTGCGCACCTGCGCCAACGCGGGACCTTCAGCGTCGAGCAGCTCCGCTACGTGCTGTACGAGGCCCGGGGTGATCTCACGATCGTGCCGAGCGGCGTCGACGGCCACCCGGCGCTGGTGAGACGCGCCCTCGACGAGGCGGTGAACTTCCCTGGCGGGACGGCGACGTGACCGGTGAGCGAGGTCACTCGCGGTCGGGGTCGAGATCGAGCGTCGCTGCGCACTCGAGCATGAGCGCGTGCACGAACGCCTGCGGCAGGTTGCCGCGCAGCTGCCGTTGCACGACGTCGAACTCTTCCGAGTTCGGGTCGCACCCGGGCTGGGTGCGTCGCCTGGCGTCGTCGTTCGTGGACCTCGCCGTGGGCGCGCAGCAGCCGGTAGAACGTCGACACGCTCGCCAGATAGACGCCCTCGTCCAACAAGATGTGGAACACCTGCGCCGGCGAGAGGTCCACGAACCGTTCTGAACGCAACACGCCCAGCACCTCGCCCGCCTCGGTGTCGGTGAGCTTGTTCGGCGGCGCCGGCCGCGGTGTCGACGAACGCGGTCGCGGCGGCCGCTGATGGCGGTAGTGCGTCGCACGCGCCCGACCCACCGCCGTACACGCCGTCTTCGTGCCGAGCATCGGTTCGATCGCCCCGAAGCACTCGTCGATCACGGCTACCGCCTGTTCTCCGGATCGCTCTCGGCCAGCAGCCGCTCCAAGAGCTCCGATGCTTTTCCCTGGATCTCCAACGCCAGCTTGTGCTTCGCGAGGTCGTCCTCGAGGCGTTCGATCCGCTTGCGGGCGCGGTCAAGCTCGACCTGCTCGGCGCTGCGCTTCGCCGGCCGCGTCTTCGCCGCCAACTCCTTCAGTGCTCCTGCATCGCGAGCGCGGCGCCACTCCACCAGATGCGACGAATACAAGCCCTCGCGTCGCAACAACGCGCCCTTCGCGCCCGGATCGGTCAGGCGTTCGTACTCGTCGAGGATCGCGAGCTTGTACTCCGCGCTGAACCGTCGCCGCTTCGGCTTCGGTGCCGGATCGTCCACGCCTTCATCTTGGGCGCGCGCGAGCAACCCTGCAGTGGTCATGGTCATCGTTCTAGGTGATCCTGACTCGCCCTCAAGCGATGGTGGGCAACACCACGTGTCTCACGTCAGCCTGACAGAGAGGGGATGAGGGCTTCGTCGACGTCTCGGAGCGACGCATCTGCCGGGTCGACGCTTCAGACAACTCGCGTCCTTCAGGGATCTCGTGCGCGCGAATTGGGCGTCGTGACAACGATCGGAGAGCAGACGCCCTGGCAACGCGCGGCGAACGGTCGCCGTCCGCGCTGGCCTTCCGTGGAAGCCGGGAGCTATTCGAGCGCGATCCGGGAGTGATCCCGTTCGGGTGGCCGATCGCCGGGAGTCATCGGCCTCTGCGTGGGAGCTACGTGACGCGACCTCGACGTGTCCGAGAGTGATCCGAGCGCGATCCGAGTGATCGTTCTCGGTCCAACCGGATGACTCCCGGCCTGCGCCGGAGCACGGCCGGATGGCTACGAATCACTCCCGGCCACGCCAACATCACTCCCGGACGGGGCTGGATCACTCCCGGTTGTCCATCGCGTCCACCGCGTGGCCCACGAGTTCGGCAGCGCTGAGTCCCGACTCAGGCCGCGCTGGCGACCATGGGCGGCGGCAACATGGCCAGGAGATCGCTTGGGAGTGTCTGGCTGGCGTGCCAGTACTCGAGGCCGACGATGTGGCCGTTCGCCGGGTCGGTCTCGCGCAGGCCGGTCGTGATCTCCTCGGCAACCACGGTGGCGGGGTCGTAGCCCTCGAAGCGCAGCCACGCGATGTCGGCTTCCGGGTCGTAGTGACCGTCGATCTTCATCGGTACCAGGCTACCTGCGTCGCCAGAGGGTGACGATCCTCGCCGTCGTCTGGTCGTCCCCGTCGGGATGGTCGTAGATGATGACCCACGGCCCAAGCGAGAGACGCCACTGAGCTGCTCCGGTGTTCGTCTGCCGCGCGTCATGGCGGTCGATCACAGTCTGCTCTATGTCAGCGCGGGCAGCGCCGAGCGTGTTGGCCTTCACGTACGCGTGATCGGTCCAGCGAACGTGCTGGGGCGCAGACGGCATTGGCACAGGATGCCCTACGAGGACACTTCCGAGGGCGACTCCCGGCCGCCCAGATCGCTCCCGCCTCGGTGTCGCTCGCGACACCGAGAAGTGTGTCTATCCGAGATCGTGGGTCGCGTCGGGCTGGGAATGGCCGTGGTCGCGGTCGCGGATGCGCGTCGTGGTGGCTGGTCGAGGAGGGGCGTCGCGCAGTGATAGCGGGGCGCGGGGTGCGGCAGGGTCCGTGCGGTTCGTCGGTGAGTGCGCAGTCCGTGGAGATGTCAGGTCATGGGGGCTGCAACGAAGCCGATGACAAGCGCGATCCTGGCAGGTTGACGATGTGTCCGGCTTCGGTTCTGCGGGTAGCAGAAAGTGCGGCAGACGCACCCACGCGATTGGATCGTGGCCGATGGCGGCAAGAAGCAAGCAGCTCATTGCGTTGGAACGCGACGGTTGGACAGCGCTCGCGACCGGCGACGATGCAGCGCGCGGCTTCTACGACGCCGTCCTGAATGGTGAGTTGCTCATGCTCCTCCCGGGTGGGCTCGTCATCGATGATCGCCAGCAGGCGCTCGACGCCATGAGCGGAGCGCCGTGGGACGACTTCGAACTCCTCGACGAGCGAGTCCTCGAGCTGGACGAGCGGGCGGCTGTCGTGGCGTACCGGGTCAGTGCACATCGGGCGGGCCGGGCGTACGAGGCACTGTGCAACAGCACGTATGTCACGGAGGACGGCGCGTGGAGACTGGTGTTGCATCAACAGACACCCTTGGCATGACGCGCAGAGGGAGTCACCGGGTCTTCGCGAGTAATGAAGGAGCGTCATGTCTGATGCGTCCTTGAACGTTGCTGGAGTTCTGCTCATCACGGTGCCTCTCGTCGCCTTCGGTGGGGTGCGACTGCTCTCGTTCATCTGGGGACGAACACCTGGATACCTCGACGAGCCCGTTCGCCAGAAGCTTTGGCGTGCTGGCCACGCACATGCCGGCGTGCTCGTAATCCTGGCTCTCCTCTGCATGCTGTGCGTCGACCGCGCCGACAT
The DNA here is from genome assembly GCA_963819475.1 of uncultured Actinomycetes bacterium. Lineage (GTDB taxonomy): Bacteria > Actinomycetota > Acidimicrobiia > IMCC26256 > DASPTH01 > DASUAS01. The sequence continues at coordinate 487,749 of CAWFWE010000002.1, read as the reverse complement.
GTCCGACACGATGAAGACCGTCGTGCGCTCGACCCTCGTCGCCGCACCGATCCTGATGCCCCTCGGATTCTTTCTGTCCATGGCTTCGCCGCGATCCGAGCGCCCGAACGGGATCCTCGTCCTGGTCCCGCTGGGTGGCATCTCGCTCGCAGTCGGCGCCGTCATCCTCGGGGTCGCGCTGCTCGGAACCTGATGTCGCGGCTGAGAAGCTCTCGGCCGGATCCTTCGGGCAACGTCGTCGAGTTCTTCGAACCCGCGACCCGCTGAGGCGCAGCGCGATGCCTGCGTCTTCGCTGACCCATACCAACCGGTCCCCGCCGACCGAAGAGGAACGCCCGGATGCTGCAACGACTCGCTGCCTGGAGCTTGGCCGCGGTCGCCGCGTGCTCGTGATGTGGATCCTGGCCCTGATCGCGATGAGCGCGATCGGCTCCAGCGTGGATCGAATTCTCCCAACGCTTTGTGTTGTCGGGCACCGAGTCGCAGCGCGCCGCTGATCTGCTCCAGGCTCTGTTTCGGTCGCGTGCGGGCGACGAAGGCCAGATCGTCTTCGCTCGCGCCCACGGGGTGTCCGACCCGGCCCTGGAGGCGCGCATGGCGGCGCTCTTCGCTGACGTCGCCAAGGTCCCGGGCGTGAGCGCGGTTGTCAACCCGTACTCGCCAGCGGGGACTCGCCAGGTGTCGAGTGACGGCACGGTTGCCTACGCGACGGTGCAGTTCGACCGGCGCGCCGCCGACGTCCCGACCCAGACGCTCGAGGCCATCCGTGCCCTGACCGACGCGAGCGCCCGCCAGGTCGACGGCGCGCAGATCGCGCTGGGCGGGCGCATGTTCCAAGAGCACTCCGGCATCGGTCCTGCCGAGCTCATCGGCATCCTCGCCGCCATCGTGATCCTGCTCGACGCTTTCGGTTCATTGCTCGCGATGGGCCTTCCGATCCTCGTCGCGCTCTTCGGAATAGGCATCGGTCTCGGCTTCGTCGAACCGCTGAGTCATGTGGTCACGACACCCGACTTCGCGACGCAGCTCGCGTCGATGATCGGCATCGACTAACCCGGACCTTTCAGTAAGGGTGTTTGAGCGCCGCGGGTGGGGGCGTAGCGTCGGGGGTGTCGTGGGCGGCGGCGTGATCGCGTGTGGTTGGGTGCTGGGCGGGGTGTTTTCGTGATGCTGGGGGTGTTCAGGACGTGTTCGGCCAAGCCGTGCCGACTCCGCGTGCGGGACGGGTCGGTCTACGCGTGGATAGGGAGCGAACGCGTTGACGCGAACGCGGCGATGAGCTGGTCGCGCCAGGGCCAGTTCGCCGCGACGCGTAGCCGGGCGCGTCGTCCGCTCCGGGTGATCACGCCAGCTGCGTGGAAAAGGCAGTAGCGAAGCCGTTTGGGCTCCGCGCGTGCGAGGTCGCCGTCGAGGCAGAGCAGTCGGGTCCAGGCGAGCAGGTCGTGCGCGACGAGCACGAGGGTGAGCCACGCGGTGTTGATCGCGAAGTCCGCCGAGGGCAGGTTGGCCAGGCCGGTGTCTTTGGCGTCGCAGATCTGTCGTTCGGCGCGACCGCGTCCGCGATGCAGCGCTTCGAGATACGCGATGTCTCGCTCGGGCAGGTCGGTGACGAAGACTTGGAAGCGATGCCCATCGACATCAGTGAAGGTGAGCTGCGCGCCCGGGTGAGGGTCTTCTCGGCGGGCGATCATCCGCATCCCCTCACCCCAGGCGGAGAGATCAACGAGCCCGGTGATCTCGACAACCGCCGCGCCGTCACGTTCCTGGTGGCCGTCCGCGCTCAACGCTGGCTGCCACACCGATTCGGGCATGCCGACCAGCACCTTCGCGATCTCGGCGGTGAGGCGATGCCCGATCGCGAACCGCACGTGGCGTGCGCGGCACGCGTCGACGAACCCGTGCGAAAGTCCCGCCGAGTCCGCCCGGGCGATCACCTCCACCGCGGCGGGATCGACCGGCAGCTGCACGAGCGCAGCGTCGAGCACCTCGACGTGATCAGTCGCGGTGCCCGACCCGGCGTTGCCGGGCCGCAGCTTCGCCGCCAACGCTTCACCAGTCGCGTCCAAGAACGCCAACAACGGATGGAACCCGAACCCGCGCTTGTACGTCGGTGCCGCACCTTCCTTCTCCGAATGGGCGGTGACCAACGTGGCGTCGATGTCGATCACATAGAACCCCGGATCCGCGCCCGCTGCCCACGCCTGGCGGCGGCCCGCCGCGCGTGCCACCGCGATTCGCGCCAACGCCGCATCATCGATCGCGTCCAGCGCACGCCACGCCGTCGCCAGCGACGCCACCTCACCAAAGAGACCCGGCTGGTCGCGCAGCACCGCGAGGTCCGAGATCGTCTCACCACCACCAGCGAGCATCACTGCCAGATCGACCAGCACCCGACCCCGATCATGGCCCCGACGCCGCCGCTTCGTCGGCTCCATCGCCACCGACAACCCCGCCGTCACACCGAGCTCGTCGGCAAGATCGCACAACAACCTCGAACCCACGTGCGCAACCACGTTCCTGCCATCACCGGTCACCAACAGCTGCGGCCGCGTCGAGTTACGCTGCATCTCGGAAGTGCCCTCCTGACTCGGGACCTGCTGTCTTCGCAAACCGCAGTATCCCTTGACAGGAGGGCGTTTTCGCGGACGCGACCCCCGATCACCAGCCCCCTACTGAAAGGTCCGGGCTAAGGACTCGCGTGGATAGGCGGCGTAATGGGGTGACCATCCACCGGTCGCCGGATCGGTCCCGAGATGATCGGGGTGCTGTCCCAAGCCGGTCGACCAGGTGGAGGTCCCTGTCATCAAGCGCGCGCTCGAGGCCGAGGTGGTTGATGCTCTGTGGGCGGCGTTCGAGCCGCTCCTCCCGACCCGCGACGACTCTCACCCGTTGGGCTGTCACCGGCGTCGCGTCGATGACTTCGTGTGTTTCGGGGGGATCCTGATCCGCCTCGTGACCGGCGCGTCGTGGGTCGACATCGAAGCGATCCTCGAGCATCGAGTGTCGGACACGACGCTGCGCGCGCGGCGCGACGAGTGGATAACCGCGGGGGTGTTCGAGTCGCTGAAGAACGAAGCGCTCGACGCGTTCGATCGGATCATCGGTCTTGATCTCGACGACGTCGCGCTCGACGGCTCGTTGCACAAGGCACCCTACGGTGGTGAGGGAACGGGCCCGAACCCCACGGATCGAGCGAAGTTGGGATGGAAATGGTCGGTCGCGGTCGACGCGCACGGCATCCCGATCGGCTGGGCGATCGACGGCGCGAACCGCAACGACGTGCGCATGCTCGAACCGACCCTCGAAGCAATCATCGAGCTCGGACTGCTCGTCGACATCGACACGCTGCATCTCGATCGCGGCTACGACTCGCCAGCAGTTCGCCAACGACTCCGCGGTGCGGGCATCGACCAGTTCGAGATCCAACTGCGCGGCTCGAAGGTCCCCGGCGTCAAGAAGCAGCCGCTGCGTCTCGGCCTGCGCTGGATCGTCGAGGCCACCAACACGTGGTGGTCGAACTACGGGCAACTTCGACGCAACACCGACCGACGAACCCGACACCGCCACGCCGCGCTCTGCCTCGCGACCACCATCCTCATCATCGGCCGGCTCATCGATTGGCGCGACCGCTGGAGCCCGGAATAGACGCCTATCCGCTCAGGTCCTGAGCGCTGTTCATCGTCACCCGGTACCGCGAAGCGCTCACCGACGGTCTCGACTCGAACGGGCGGTCGTGCGCGCGATCGACACCGCCGGCCGCGCGGTGGTGTTTGCCGGCTGCACCGTCGTCATCTCGATCCTCGGCCTGTTCCTCATGGGCGTCTACTTCATGCAGGGCCTTGCGGTGGAACGTCGGTGACCGTGGCGATCGTCATGCTCGCCTCCATCACTCTGCTCCACGCAGTGCTGGGCTTCGCGGGCCGCACCATCGACCGGTTCTCGGTCCGACGGCGCGGCGCCGACAACGCTCCTCATGAGCGGCGCATGTGGTTCCGTTGGAGCCGACTGATCCAACGCCGGCCGTGGCCCGCCGTCGCCGCTGGTCTCGCGATCCTGGTCGTGCTGGCGATCCCACTGTTCTCGATGCGCCCGGCGTTTCCCGATGCCGGCGGCAACCCGACGTCCGATACCACGCGACGCGCGTACGACCTTGTGACCGGTGGTTTCGGCGCCGGGTTCAACGGTCCCCTCGTGCTCGCCCGCTGAATTCCCAAAGGGCGACACGTCGTCGCTCGACCGACTGGTCGCCGCGCTGCGCGACACGCCCGACGTCGTCGCGGTGACGCCGCCGACCATCAACGCGGCCGGAGACGCCGCTGTCGTGGCAGTCTTCCGACCTGCTCGTGCCGCTAACGGCCGTGATCATGAACCTGCTGTCGATCGGCGCGGCCTACGGCGTCGTCGTCGCCGTGTTCCAATGGGGCTGGTTCAACAACGTCATCGGCGTCGAACAGGCCGGGCCCATCGCCCCGTTCGTGCCCGTGAAGATGTTCGCGATCCTGTTTGGACTCTCGATGGACTACGAGGTCTTCCTGCTCTCCAGAATCCGCGAGGAATACGACCGCACCCACGACAACGCGCTCGCCGTCGCCGACGGCCTGGCATCCACCCCACGGGTTATCACCGCCGCCGCACTCATCATGGTCACCGTGTTCGGCAGCTTCATGCTCGGCGACGCCACCACCATCAAGCTGTTCGGCCTCGGCTTGGCGACCGCGATCCTCATCCACGCGACCGTCGTGCGAATGGTGCTGGTCCCCGCCACTATGGAACTCCTGGGCGACCGCAACTGGTGGTTCCCGCACTGGCTCAACCGGCTCATCCCACGACTACGTGTCGAAGCCGGACCCGACATCGACACCGAGCTCGCCAACCTCACCGAAGCTGACGAAGCCAAGCTGCAACCCTCCTGAGTGGCGGCAGCCACGTCGAGCTGGAGTCGGTGATCGATTGGTCGCGTCGCATTGCGGAGCGAACTGGCTGACCAGCTGCCCGGAGCAACTCAGGAGCTGCTCTGACCAGGTCATCGGTCAACCTGGTAGTGGAGGTGGGTGACTCCTGGGGCGGGAATGGCTTCGATGAGCCGCAGCCGGGCGTGTGCGGGGAGCTCGTGGAAGTAGGGACGGCCGGCGCCGAGCAGGACCGGGATCTGGTGGAGCACGACCTCGTCGACGAGCCCCGCCTGGAGAGCTTGGGTGACGACGCTGCCCCCCATCAATGCGACGTCCTTGTTGCCGGCGGTTCGTCGCGCGGCGGCGACCGCGTCGTTGATGCCGGTGGTGATCAGGGTCTGGCGGTCGGTCATGTCTGGTGCTGGTCGGTGGCTGAGCACGAAGAGCGGAGCGGTGGGGTGGGGGCTGGCGCCGCCGAACTGGTCGGAGTCGTCGTAGGTGTTGCGACCGGCGATGACGGCGCCGGTCCGCGCGGCGAGCGCATCGAAGAGCTGAGCGCTGGGCTTGCTGAGCGTGAAGCCGTCGAAAACCTGGCTCGGGGTGTCGCCGTCGAAGTACCAGTCGAAGAGCATCGTTCCGTCACCGAGTCCGCGTCCGGGTCCGGGATCTCGACCGGTGATGTACCCGTCGACCGAGACGGCCAGCGCGCTGAAGACCTTGCTCATCGTGGTCAGTCCTGTGGGGTGTCGCCGTAGGGGGCGGTGATGAGCTCCATGAGGTGCCCGTCGGGGTCGTCGAAGTACACGCCGCGCCCGCCGTAGAGATGGTTGATCTTCCCGGGTGTGCGACGGAACGGATCGGCGTAGATCGGGACCTGCTCGTCGAGTAGCCGCCGGTGGGCGGTGTCGAAGGTGGGGTCGTCGACGAGGAACGCGCAGTGTTGCTCGGTGAACGGTGGCTCGTCGCGTACGTAGTCGAGCGAGACGTGGTTGGTGGTCTGGACCCGCACGAACGGCCCCCAGTCCGGGAGCACCGTGGTGCCGAGCACCGATGCGAGGAACCGGGCGGAGCGGTGGGGATCGGTGGCGTGGACGATGATGTGATCGAGATCGGCAGCCATGCGCACTACTCCTTCCGCTCAGGATCCGACGGTTGGGGAGACACGCCGGAGAGATCGGGCGGCGTCGAGCACGACGTCGAGGTCGCGTCCCGGTGTCCAGGGGCCGGTCGTGATGAGCACGATGTGGTCGACGCCCTGCTCGGCGAGGTGTCCGCAGCGGTCGACGAGCTGGTCGGCGGTTTCGTCGGGCGAGAGGCGACTGCTGAGCGTGACCTCGAGGTCATTCGGGTCGCGGCCGACGGCTTCGCAGGCGCGGGCGAGTACATCGAGCTTGTGGCGGAGGGTGGCGCCGCCGTCGGGGGTGTCGAAGAGGTTGCAGGCATCCGCGTACCGCGCCACCAGCGGCAGCGTGCGTCGTTCACCCATGCCTCCGACGAGCACCCGGGGCCGGGTGATCGGGGCGGGACTGTTCAACGGTGCGTCGAGGTGGTGGCGGGGCCCGTGGAACGCGCCGCGGTCGCCCTCCCAGACGTGAGCGGCGAGTTGCAGCAGTTCCTCGAGGCGGATGAAGCGCTCGCCCGTCGTTTCGAACGGCAGACCGGTCATGGCTGCCTCGTCGGCCTGGTAGCCGGCGCCGACACCGAGCCATGCCCGGCCGCCGGAGAGGACGTCGAGGGTGGTGATCATCTTGATGAGCAGTGCCGGTGGGCGGATGGTCGCCCAGGTGACCATGGTGCCCAGCCTCAGTGACGACGTCGTGGCGGCGAGGAACCCGAGGGTGGTGTAGGCCTCGATCATCGGTTCGTCGACGCTGGCGTTGGGGTCCATCTGCAAGAGATGGTCAGCGACCCACAACGTGTCGAGCCCCGCGTCGTCGATCTGCACCGCGAGGTCACCCAGATGCTTGGCGAGCGTGCCGGGGCTGGCGGGCCAGCTGTAGTTCGTGAGGCTGATGCTCAGCTTCATCGCACCGGCGTGAGCGCGAACACTGGATGCGGCCGTGACGCGTCTCGGATCTGACGGCCGGCGAAGAACCGCGCGGGCGTGGACAGGTAGCGCTGCAAGACCGGTGCGGCCTCGTCGTCGCGAAGCTCCCGCGCGCGGTAGACGGTGTGGTCGTCGCCGCGGCTCAGCTCGACCTCCCCGGCGACACGCGCGTTGCGCGCCCAGCTGACCTCACCGAAGGGGGACACGACCCAGGTGTGCTCGCCGTCGCGCACGGGCACGACCGGCGTGGTGTGGAGTTCACTGCTGCGCCGGCCGCGGACGCTCAGCAGCCGCATGAAGCGCGGCCCGCGGCCCTTGCGCAATGCCCGCGTGAGCATCGCGTTGGCCCAACGCTGGACCCGAGACGGCCGGTAGTCCGCGCGTGAGCGGGTCGCGGCGGTCATCGAGCGCCTCCCAGTGGAGGGCCGATGAAGCTGTACTGCAGCCCGGCGATCTTCGGTGTGCGGTCGTTGGTGACGATCGTGAACGCGACCCGGGTGTCAGCGGGAACTGGCGTGCCGCCGGAGTCGCCGAGGGCATGTTGGTGGGCGACCACGACGGCGGTGTCGCCGTGGCGGTGGATCGCCACCTCGTCGAGGTCGAGCTGCTCGTAGCGGAGACCGTGCTCGAACCGTCCAACCCAGGTGGGCTTGTCGAGCACGAAGCCAACCGGGCCGATGCCGACGAACTCGTCGGCGAGCAAGGTCTCCAGGGCGCGGGCATCGCCAGTGCGTTCGGCGGTGGTCCAGGTGCTGAGCACGTTGTCGATGTCGGTGGTCATCGGATCGCCTCCCGTTCTGGTTCGGAGGGGCTCGCAGCGTTCGCCGCGAGTCGGTGGAGCATGTCCCGCAAGACGGCGAGCTCGTCGTCGGTGAAGCCGGCGCGCAGACGCTCGTCGAAGCCGACGACCGTGCCGAGCAGCGCGTGGAACAGGGTCCGCCCGTCGTCGGTGAGCTGAACTTGGTGGACCCGGCGGTTCTGTGGATCGCGGGCCCGGGTCACGAGGCCGTCGACCTCCATCCGGTTGAGATGATGGGTGAGCGTCGGTCCTTCGATACCCACGTCCGCGGCGATCGAACGCTGCGAACGGTGCGGCTCGCCCGTCAAGGACAGGAGCACCAGCCACATCGGCAGCGAACCACCCCGCTCGGCCAGCGCGTCGTCGAACGACCGGCTCAACGTCTTGGCGGTGCGGGTGAGCACCACCCCGATCGGCGCTTGACGAGATCCCGTGTCCACGCTGATAGATTAGATATCGAATGCTTTGATGTCAATCGAACGCCCAGGTCGCCTCGCTCCCTGCCTGGGCCGCCTGGACGGCAGGAACAGCACCGCCGAGAAGACAGGAGGTATGAGACGATGAGTGCCGGTACCGCGCAGACGACCCACCATCCGGAACGGCTTCACCAAGGCGACGTGCGGCTCCTCGGCACCGACCTCGCCCAGCAACTGCTCTACTCGTCGATCCCCACCCGTCTGGCCTTCGTCGCGACCGACGGCACACCGCGGGTGGTCCCCACTTGGTTCGAGTGGAACGGCACCGAGGTCGTCATGGTCACCTATGTCGCCGGGCCCAACGCCGGCATCCGACATCCCGCGGCGCGGATCGCCGCGCTGCACGCGAATCCGGCCGTCGCGCTGACGATCGACACCGAGCACTTCCCGCCCCAGAGCCTGACGATCCGGGGACGCGCCGAGATCGACGAGGTCGACGGCCTCGCACCCGAGTACATCACGTCGGCGCAGCGGTACCTCGGCGACGACGCCGCCGACCTGATCGCCGCCATGGACCAACCCGGGACGGTGCAGGCCCGCATCGTGGTACGGCCCACCTGGGTCGGTCTGCTCGACTTCGCCACCCGTCTTCCCAGCCCACTCGGCGGCGTGTGAACGCAGCGACGCCGACACGACAAGCGCGAGGAGCTTCGAATGGACACCACCGTCACCGACGCCCAGGTACAAGCACTGGCAAGTACCGCGCTGCCCTACATCATGGCCCTCCTGTGGTGGGGCCCGGCACGACACCAAGAAGGCGCCGACGAGATGGAGCGGGAACACCAACGACGCATGGTGTCGCTGCGCGCCGACGGAGTGATCGCGATCCTGTGTCCTGTCCTCGCCGACACCCTGGCGGGCGTCGCGGTCATGACCGTGTCACCGGAGGAAGCCGCCGAGATCCTCGACGACGACCCGTGCGTCCAGGCCGGGATGATGCGACGCGAGGTCCACCCGTGCTTCGGCTTTGCGGGAGACGCCCTACCGCCATCGTGTGACGATCGGGCGAATGGATGACATCGGTGTCGCGGTGGATGATCTCGATTTGCGAACGACGGGATGTTTCCACCTCGAGCGGTGCCTGGCCGGGAGCAAAGCACCGCGCGCTGCCTCGCAACATGCCCGAGGCGTTATCGGGGTCTGCTCAGGCCGAGTTGCCGAAGTCGGGCAACGTGAGGTTGCCGGCGTCGTCGAGCGGGAAGCCCGGGTTCCAGGCGATCTCCCAGAGGTGGCCGTCGGGGTCGCGGAACCAGCCCGCGTAGCCGCCGTAGAACGTGGTGCTCGGCGAGCGGGTGACGATGGCACCGGCGGAGGCGGCGTCGCTGACGATCCGGTCGACTTCCTCCGTCGATCGGACGTTGTACGCGAGGGCGATGCCCCCGAACGAGCAGTCGTGTTCGGACTCGATCCCGGCATCCGCCGCGAGCTTGTCGCGGTCCCAGAGCACGAGGGCCTGACCACCCGCCTGGAAGAACACGGTCTCCTCGAGCTCCTGGCCACGCCACCCGAGTTGCTCGTAGAAGCGGCGAGCTCTGGTCACGTCCTTCACGGCGAGGGTGATGAGGCTGACGCGTTGGTCCATGGCACGCATCCTTCAAGGAGAGCCGGCGCTCCGGGGAGGGCTGCCGGTGCGGGGCTGGGGGATCGAGAGGCTCGTTCGTGCACGCGCGCCCGCCACCTCACGCGCTGCTGTGGAGGGGTGGGTGGTCGAGGACTCGGGGCCGGTACTCCGCGAGTTGGATGCTGCGATCGAAGGTACGGCTGTCGGTCATCTCGAGCGCGACGTCGGGGTAGCCGTCGTAGATGCGTTCGGACCCCGTCGCACCGGTGATCACCGGGAACATCACCACGCGGAACCGGTCGACGACTCCGCCGCTCAGCAACGACCGGCACAAGCTCAGGCTGCCAATCGTGCACATTGGATCGGAGCCCTCCGCCTTCATGGCGCGCACCGCGGCGACCGCATCGCCGCGCACGAGAGTCGAGTTGGCCCACTCCAGCGGCTCGTCCAAGCTCGACGAGAACACCACCTTCGACGCCGCGGTGAGCGAATCGATCGAACCTTCCTCGTCGCTGCCGGCGCCTTCCGGCATCTCGCTGGCCGCGAAGCCATGCATCAAGCGGTAGGTGTTCGCGCCGAACAGCAACGTGGCCTCGGGCTGTTCGCCGAGCCAGCTGAGGTACTCAGGTCCCTGGAGGCCCCACCAGCCCGGCCAGCCCTCCCCCGACGCGTACCCGTCGAGGCTGGTGATGAAATCGACCGTTAGCTCTCGCATCGGTCCTCCTCTCCCCTTGGTGAACGAACTCGGCGAATAAAATCTAGACGCGTCTCAATCTTTGGACTAGAGTCTATCTCGTGTCAAGGGTGCTCGGTCGTCGTGAACGCAAGAAGCTCGAGACCAGGGATCGCATCCTCGACTGTGCGGTCGCGCTGTTCGCGACCCGCGGCTACGAGCCCACGACGATGGGGGACATCGGCGAATGTGCCGACGTCGCCCGCGCCACCGTCTTCAACTACTTTGCGCGCAAAGAAGACCTCGTCGTGGCCTGGTTCGATCTCCGCCGAGACGAGCTGGCCGCCGTCCTCGCCGAGAGCGAGACGAGCGCGGCCGGCACTCCGAGTCGGCTCAGAGATGCCTTTCGTGCAATCGCGCACCTCTTCGAGGACGATCCGCGGGCCGGACGAGCGATGGTGCGCGCCTGGCTCCTCGCCGGTGGCCCACTGCTGACGCCGCAATCCGACACGTCGCAGATGTTCGTCGACATCATCCGCAGGGGCCAACAACACGGCGACATCGCACCCGACATCGATGCCGACCGCGTCGGCCGGCTCCTCTTCGACGCCTACCTCGGCGACCTCTACCGGTGGGTCAACGACAACAACGACCAGTTCGCCCTTCAGCGGAACCTCCTCGCGACACTCGAGATCCTCCTCCCCGGCATCGCGGTCAACGAAGTGCCAGAGCAGCGACGGAGGACGGCCGCGCGGTGAGGTGTGTCATCTTGAATGTCAACCATGCCGCAGTCCCTCCGGCTCTCGCCGAGTGTTCGGTCGCGCGCAACTGGCCGACCAGCGCAGAGCTGAGCAGTCCGCGGGTCAGTCGCCGAAGCGGAACCGGGTCTGAGCGAATTCGCCCTTGGCGAAGGACAGCACCTTGCGGGGACGCACCTCGAAGACGTGGGCGACGCCGGGTTCATGGTGGAAGGCGCCGTCGCGCACGTCGTAGTTCCAGTCGCCGTCGTACTTCGTCGCCCACATTGCTGCGAGCTCGCGCAGCAGCGCGTCATCGGCGACCCGTTCGGCTTCTCCTTCGACGACGATGTCGAGGCTGGCTTTCCAGCGGTTGTCGCCCGTGGTGAGCGCGCACTGGTTGTTGGCGCGCAGGTTGAGGGCCTTCTGCTCGCCGGGACCGGTGCAGAAGTAGAGCGCGCCGTCGCGCCACACCGCCGGGAGCGGCGTGACGTGCGGGCGCCCGTCGGTGCGCACCGTCGAGATCCAGAACAGCTCGGCCGATTCGAGCACGCCGACGACGTCCTCCCACGGCGTCGGTGTGGCGCCGGGCGCGCTGAAGCCGGTGTGCAGATCGGGGGTCGGAGGAGGCGATGACATCTCGACCTCCCGGGTCAGTCGTCGAGCGCGGTGTACGCGCCGGTCCAGAAGTCCTGGATGACCGCGGGCGGGGGAAACGGGCCGCCAAAGGCGTCCGTGCTGAGCATGACGCCGACAAGCGCGTTGCCGGGGTCGTTCGACCACATGCTTCCCATGCCGCCTGCCCAGCCGTAGGACCCGACGGAGGGCCCGAGACCGGTGCGGCGCACCTGCACGCCGACGCCGAAGCCCCACCCCTGCGAGCCGTCAGGCAGGGGCCCGGGCGCGCCACGGGCGACATCGATCTGGTCGGTCGTCATCGCGTCGATGGCGGCGCGCGACAACAGGAGCGAGCCATCCGGGAGGCGCCCACCCGACAGGAGCATCCGTGCGAACGAGTGCAGGTCGTCGACCGTCGAGACGAGGCCGGCCGCGCCAGACGGAAACGCGGGTGGCTTCGCCCATTGGCCGTCCGGTGGATCGAAGACGAACCGTTTGCCGGTCGGGTCGGTGCCGTAACAGGAGCCGAACCGGTTCATGTCGGCGACGGAGAAGGCGGTGTCGACCATGCCCAACGGCTCGAACACGCGGTCGCGCAGTACGACGTCGAGCGGTTGGCCCGCGGCGCGTGCGATGAGCACGCCGAGCACGTCGGCCCCGGTGTTATAGAGCCAGCGTTCGCCGGGTTGGTAGAGGAGGGGCAGCGTCGAGAGCCGACGCATCCATTCGTCCGGCGGCGGGGGAACCTGCGGCTCGGGCGGACCGGCGCCGAGCTCGAGCTCGGCCAACGCGTCGAGGAACGGCTGCGGCCACGGTGCCGCGAAGTCCATGCCCATGCCCAGCCGGAACGTCAACACGTCGTGCAGCGTGATCGGCCGCTGGGCGGCCACCGTTTCCCCATCGATCGGTCCACGGGCGTCGACGAGCACACGTCGGTCGGACAGCTCGGGGAGCAGCGCGTCGACGGGATCGTCGAGTCGCAGCTTGAACCCCTCTACGAGGATGAGCGCCGCGACCGCCACGATCGGCTTGGTCATCGACGAGATGCGGAAGATGCTGTCCCGGCCGACCGGCGACGGTTCGCCTCGGGTGAGCCGGCCGGCGACACCGACCTCCACCTGATCGCCTGCGGCGAGGAGCCAGGCGACACCGCCGACGTGGTCCTGCTCGACATGCAGCTGCATCGCCTCCGCGAGGTACGCCAGGCGTTGAGGGTCGAATCCGCTCATACGGCTTCGACGTTACGACGGCAGAGAACTCATCGGTGCCGTAGCCGGAACATGCACGCGGGAGACGGTCTCGAGTGGCGTGGTGACGCTAGTCGTGTGCGGCGATCCACGGGGTGGAGAGCTTCGGTTCGTCGCCGCCGAGCTGTGCCCGCATCGTCGCGTTCGGCGTGCCGAGGACTTCGCCGGTGACGGTCGCGGTGGCTATGAGCGGCTCCATGAGGTGGCTGATGTTGGCAAAATGCTCCAACGCGGCGTCGGCGTCTCGGTAGCGCTCGAAGACGATCGCCTCGCTCTCATCATCGTTGAAGAACACCTCGTACTGCAGGGTCCCCGGATCTCGGGTTCGCACGATCTCCATGGCTTGCTCAGTCAGGCGCTTCCACTCGTCGAGCTTGCCCGGGTGGAGCACGACGGGAGCAGTTGGCCGGTCGGGCGTTGTGCGGCGGGACGCGTCGGTGTCGTCGTGGCGGTCGGTTTCAATCGTGTCGTTGGCGGGAGTGTTGGGTCGTGCGCGCGCGGCCCCTGGTAGACGATCGTGAGCCGCTCGTTGCGCCGGATTCGCCAACTTCGCCCGCCGCAATCTCGTTGGGCAACGACGTACGCGACGAATGCAGAGCAGCTTGCAGCGGTCGCGGCACACCTGTAGATCGCGTATTCGCGCTTGACGTCAACCCGGCTCCAACCCTTCGGGATACTTGCAGCAGTAGTACCGCTGTCCGTGGTTCCAGCCCCTGCACGCGTCGGCCGCAGATGCCGCATTGCACCATGCCGGCGAGGAGGTAGCGACGACCATCGCGACAGGCTCACGCGATCCTGCCCGAAGGAACGTTCGAGGAACAGGTGGTCTGCACACTTGGGGCGTCTGTCCGATGAAGGAGGATCTGTGATGGCAAGTGTGAAGGACATGGTGGCTGCGGCGAAGGCGGGGATCGAGAATCTCCATCCCGACGAGGTGGCTGACGAGCTCGCGAAGCGTGACGTGTTGTTGGTTGATTTGCGCGAGCCGGCCGAGATCGCCGGCGGCGTGATTCAGGGCGCGGTGGTGGCGCCGAGGGGGATGCTCGAGTTCTATGCCGACCCGTCAACGCCGTATCACCTTGAGGGGTTTGAGCCCGACCGGCGGGTCATCGTGTATTGCGCGGCAGGTTCACGCTCGGCGTTGGGCGCGGCTGTCTTGCAGGAGCTCGGGTACCGCGACATCGCGCACCTCGAAGGTGGCTTCAAGGCTTGGGTGGAGCAGGGTCACCCGGTCGTCCACCCTGTCGGAGCGTGACGCGCCGCCCCGCCGGGCGCCATCGACTGTGAGGGTGCGTCGCTACGATCGCGACAACACCGACGAGGTTGACGCGATGGCGGCTCGACGGACGAACACGGCGATCGGGATCCGGCTGCTCGGCCGCTTCGATGTGGTCGTGGGTGACCGTGTGGTGAGCGGGGCATCCTCGTGGCCGTCGACCCGCGCCGCGCAGTTGGTGCAGTTGCTGGCGCTCGCAGATGGGCGTGCACGGTCACGCGATCAAGTGATCGAGGCGCTCTGGCCGCACCTCGACGTGGACGCCGGGGCTGCGAACCTGCGCAAGGCGGCGCACTACGCACGTCGTGCGCTCGACGCGGACGACGCGGTGGTGTTGCGACGAGGGGAGGTCGCGCTGTTCCCGGGGCGGCCGATCGACATCGACGTCGAGCGGTTCGAGTGCGCGGCGGAGGCGGCGCTCGCGAGCAGTGTTGTCGAGGAGTGGCAGTCGGCAGCCGAGTGGTATTCGGGTGACCTGCTTCCTGAGTCCCTCTACGAGGAGTGGACCCAAGAGCGGCGTCGGGTGTTGCGGGCCCGCTATGTGGAGGTCCTCCGTCACGGTCGGCAGTGGGAGCGGCTGGTCGAGCTCGAACCGACCGACGAGGTGGCGCATCGGGAGCTGATGCGGGCGGCGCTTGCCGTGGGCGACCGCCATGGTGCGGTCGGGTGGTACGGGCGTCTGCGTACGGCGCTGCTGCGGGATGTGGGAGTGCTGCCCGACTCCGAGAGCGAGGCCCTGTACGCGGCGTGTGTGGCCGGCCTCGGCGCGGCCGAGCCGGTGTTCGTCGGGCGGCAGCTCGAGCTCGCCCGTGCCTCGGCCGCGTTCTCGGATGGGCTCGGAACGCCTCCATCGCTGCTCTTGGTTCGCGGCCCGGCCGGCATAGGGAAGTCGAGCTTCTGCGACGAGTTGGCAAAGGCGGCGGGCCGGGCGGGCTGGCGGTGGATCGAGACGCGCGCGGGCCCCAGCTCGACGCCGTACTCGGGGGTTGCTGCACTGGTCGAGCAGCTGGCATCGAGCTCCCGGGGATTGCTCGATCATCTCGGGTCGAGGACACAGACGGTGTTGGCGGAGCTCGCGTCCCTCCTCGAGCGAGCCGAGGACAGCAGCCGGTCATTGACCCGGCATCAGGTGATCGGCGCAGTGCAACGCCTGCTCGCCCGCGTCGACGACACCGCGGGAGTCGTGCTGGTGATAGATGACGCGGACCTTGCTGACGACGCGACGATCGACGTGTTGCTCCAGCTCGCCGCGAGTCCGGGGTGGTCGAGGCTCGTGGTGCTCGCGTACCGCGCCGAGCGATCGCCCGAGCCGCTCGACCGCGCCCTGGGGTCATTGGCCCGCACCGGCCGTGTGCTGCCGCTCGATCTCGAGCCGCTCCCTGACGGAGACGCCGCGGTGCTCGTCATCGCGGCTGCGCCGGAAACCCCGGAACCGTCTGTGGTCGACGCGATCGTCACGCTTGCAGCGGGCAACCCTTTGTTCCTCGTTGAACTGGCCCGGCGAATCGGCGGCGACGAGCCGGTGACCCTGGGGGCGGCCGATGTTGCGTTCGCCCGGTTCGTCGACCTGGCCGAACCGCATTCGACGATGCTGGGTCGCCTTGCGCTCGTCAATGGAGACCTCGAACCTGCGGAGGTCGCGGCTCTGATGGGCTCGTCGGAGGACGACGCCTTCGCGTTGCTCGACGCGGCGTTGCACGCGGGCGTGATCGTGGTGAGCGATGGGCGCTATCGGTTCCGGCACGAACTCGTGCGTCAGGCGCTGGCCGATCGGCTCACGCCCCATCAACGCATTGCCGTACACCGTGATACAGCGCGCCGACTCGAGCGTTCCGGCGCGGCGGCGGCGCGGATCGCGCGGCACTGGCTCGATGGGCGGCGTCCCGACGCCGCCGTCGAGTGGCTGCTGATCGCTGCCCGACAGGCACTGCGGCTCGGAGCGTTCGTCGACGCGCTCGACTACCTCGAGCCGGTGCTCGCGCAGGTTCCCGACCATCCCGAGGGACTCTTCCTTCGAGCCTCGGCGCTCGACGCGCTCGGGCGGGGCGGTGCGCCGGCCGCGTACGCCGCCGCGGCGGCGGCCGTCGACGACGGCACGTCCTCCGACATCCGTGCGAAGCAGGCGCTCGCCCAACTCAAGGTTGGTGATTTCGCCGGTGCCCTGCGAACTGTTGAGCGTGTCGAGCCGGTGACCCTCGAAGGCCGCCTCGCCCGGGCGCTGACGCTCAGCGGTGTCGCCGCGATCGGCCTGGTCGATCCCGCGCTCGCGACCAGGTACGCGACCGAGAGCAGGCGACTCGCGCTCGAGCTCGGCGACCCGGCTGCTGTCGTCGAGGCGTCGTGGGCCAATGCGCTCGCGGCCCACGCCCGGGGCCAATTGCAGGAGAGCCTTCGACTCGACGTGCGAGACACCTCGTCCCTGCCCGAACTTGCCATCGCCCTCTTCGACGGGCAGCTGTGCGTGACCCAGCGCCTGCTCTACGGCGCCGCGCCCTACCGCGACGTGATCGCGTTCGCCGACGCGCTCGCCACCGAAGCCGACCGGCTGGGCGCCGCCCGCGGCCGCGGGTTCGCGCTCACCCTGCGCGGCGAAGCACAACTGCTGGCCGGGGAGCTCGCCGCCGCCGAACGTGACCTGGTTGAAGCCCACCGGCTCCACCAGTCCATCGCAGCACCGACCGGTGAGGCCCACTCCCTCCAGCGACGAGCAGAGGTAGCTCTCTACCGTGGACAGAGGGACCACGCCACGCGCCTTGTCGGTGAGGCGCTTCAAGTGGCTCGGGAGTCCGACGTCGGCTTCCACCTCTTCGACCGCATCTACGGCACGGCCATCAGCGCCGCTGCCGATGCCGACGCGGCGCTGGCTGCCGTGGGGGAGGCCGAGTTCGCCATTCGCGGCCCGGCCGAAACCTGCCCGGGGTGCCGCATCACCTTCGCCGTCCCCGCCGCGATCGCCGCGGCGCGCGCGGGCGCGCTCGACAAGGCCGCGGCCTATGGAGATGAAGCGAACACGCTTGCTCGGGTCGTCATGCAACTCCCCGCCTGGGACGCCGCAGTCGACGAAGTCAACGGTCACCACGCGCTCGGCAACGCGCGACCTCGAACGGGCAACGGACCGCTTCCGCGTGGCCGCGCGCCGGTTCCGCACGGTCGGCCAACCACTGGACGCAGCCCGCTGCCAGACTCTCGCCGATCGCCGACCGGGACCGTGAGGTGCACGAAGTCGCCGTCTCGTCAGAGCGGGGTCTTGTCGCTGTGGAGCACGAGCATCACATCGGCGACTTCGGACGTCGGGCCGTCGGTGACCTGGTACGTCTCGGCGAGCGTTCCAGCGAGGTTCGTCTCACGCCACTTCTGCAACGCGGCTGCTGACTCCCAGATGTACACGCCTCCGTACTGATCAGCTTCCGGGTAATGGACGTAGTACTTCTGCAGAAGTCCGGGCACCTCGCGGTAACGGTCGGAGCGCTGTTCGAACCGTTCCATGACCTCGTCATAGGTCAAACGCGATCCGTAGCGGACCATCTGGACAATCATGCCGCCACCTCCTATCCCAATCCTCCCTGTCGGAAGCGTACGCACACGCACCCTGACGGGCTCCTGTCCTGGGTGGCACACGTGTTCATGCGTGAGCGACGACCTCACGGATCTCGAGCCCGAGTGGCGTGACTCCGGGGAGCGGCGGGAGGCGGTCTCGGGCCGCGTTCTGCGCATGTTGGGATGACTCGAAGACACGGATATTCCGGTCCCTCGGCTCGGGCGCACAGATCGAGCCCGGGGGTGTCGACGTCGATTGGCCTGTCTGGTTTACGGCTGGTCAGGTGGCACGCGTGGTGAGAGTCCTACGGTGGAGAGGTCATGCACGCGGTCGTTGCCACGGTGAAGATCGACGACATCGAAGTCGCGAGGTCAGCATTGCAGGCGATGCGCCTCGCAGTCGTGCCCCGTGCCCCCGGTTTCGTCGCTGCATATTGGCTCGAACCGATCGACCAGGTCGGCATGTCGGTCATCGTGTTCGAATCGGCGGAGCAGGCACGGGTCGCGTTGGAGTACCCATTGCCAGCGCTCCCGGGTGTCGCTCCGATCGAGGTTCACGTCCGTGAGGTGCTCGCCAGCGTCTGACGGATACCGCGCAGCGAAGGCGGAAGGGCGCTGCCGCCTGGCCTGATTGGGGAGGTGATGAGCGAAGCCGAGGTGCGGTCGAGCAGCGGATCTGACGACGGAACCGGATAGCGACTGACGGACAGCGTGCTCGCTTGCCGGCCATTGCCGCTTCGCGTGGGTCTGCGAAGATGGCTGGTATGGATGGCGAGTCCACGGATGGTGCGTGTGTTCGCACCGCGGAGCTGATCGGCGCGCTGTGCCTCGCGACTGATCTGGGGATGGGCTTCCCGTTCGAGCACGGTCTGCACGAGACCTTGATCGCGATGCGACTCGCAGAGCGGCTCGACGTCGACGACGACATCGCTGCGCAGACGTATTACGCGTCGCTGCTGTCTCATGCCGGTTGCACGGCCGCAGGCCATGTTGCTGCTGAGGTGTTCGGCGGTTCGTTGACGGAGACCTTCAACCCGTTGATGTACGGCTCGGTACGCGACGTTGCGATCGGTCTCCTGCGCACGTTGCCGAGCGAAGGGGCGAGCGGGCTGGCGCGGCGCCGCGGAGACGGCGCGGCGGCTGCCGCGCATGGCGAGGGAGATGCGCCCGGCGCTCACGGCGTCGTGCGAGATCGCCGGGATGCTCGCCGCGCAAACGGGCGCGCCGACTGGCGTGCCTGACCTACTGTCGTACGTCACCGATCGGTGGGACGGCTACGGACCGCTTCGGCGTGGGGCGCACGAGGAGATCCCCCTGCCGATGCGGATCGTGCACGTCGCGACCGACGCGTCGCTCCAACGGCACCTCGGTGGCGCCGAGTACGCGCTCGCCACGATTGAGGCCCGATCGGGGAGCGCCTTTGATCCTGAGGTCGTGGCGCGCTTGGTCGAGGGTGGCGAGGAGATTCTCACCCTGGACGGCGGTTCGTCGTGGGACGAGCTCATGGCCGCCGAACCGTCGCCGCCACGGCTGCTCGAGGACGACGCGGTCGACCGCGGACTGGCCGCCATGGGCCGCTTCGCCGATCTGATCTCGCCGTCGTTCACTGGCCACTCGACCCAGGTCGCCGAGCTGGCGTCGCGCGCGGCAGCGCGCTGCCGAATCAGCGCGGGCGACCTCGTCGCGACGCGCCGCGCGGGTCTGGTCCACGATCTCGGCAAGGTCGCGATCCACGCCCGGGTGTGGCAGACGCCCGGACCGCTGAGCGCCGACGCGCTCGAGCAGGTTCGCCTGCACCCGTACCACACCGAGCGCTGCCTCTCGCGTTCCCAGTTCCTGCGGGCGTTGGCGCCGGTCGCTGCGGGCCACCACGAGCGGCTCGACCGGAGCGGCTATCACCGTGGCTCGTCCGGCGCCGACCTGACGATGCCGGCGCGCGTGCTCGCCGCCGCTGACGTCTTCGCCGCGCTGTGCGAGCCACGCCCGCACCGGCCGGCTCGCGCGCCCGAAGAGGCGGCGGCAGTGCTGACTGCCGAGGCGAACGCCGGGAAGCTCGACCCGGATGCGGTCACCGCGGTCATCGAGGCCGCGGGCCAGCCGGCTCCCCGGGTCGAGCGGCCTGCGGGTCTCACCGACCGCGAGGCCGAGGTGCTCGGAATGCTGGCACGGGGCCTGCAAACGCGACAGGTCGCCCACGAGCTCGGCATCTCGGTGAAGACCGCTGACCGCCACGTGCAGAACACCTACGCCAAGATCGGCGTGTCCACCCGCGCGGCTGCGACCCTCTTCGCCATGGAACACGGCATCGTCGCCTGGGGAGAATTCCCGATTGGCCGACCGTCCGCTCGTCCGTAGGTTCGATGGTGCTCGGCGTTCCGTCGAGCGGACCGCAACGAGGAGGACGCCATGGCCACCGACACCACCGAAAGCGGCATTGGGTTCCATCTCGCCATCGCCGAGCAGATCGCGCCGACGTGGGCGAAGCGGCGCGCCGAGGTGGAGAAGGCGTCGGCTCCAGTGCGCGAGTGGCTCCTCGCGGCGCTCGACCCGGCGCCGGGCCAGACGCTGCTCGAACTGGCCGCGGGCGTCGGTGACACCGGCTTCGAGGCCGCCGGGCGCATCAGTCCGAAAGGGCGGCTGATCACCAGCGACTTCTCGCCGACGATGCTCGAAGGGGCCCGACGCCGCGCCGCGGAGCTCGGGGTCGGCAACGTCGAGTTCCGCGTGCTCGACGCGCAACAGATCGCACTCGACGACGACTGCGTCGATGGTGTCGTCTGCCGCTACGCCTACATGCTCATGCCCGATCCGGCGGCGGCGTTCGCCGAGACACGCCGCGTGCTGCGGTCTGGCGGGCGCGCAGTCTTCGCAGTGTGGGCGGCGATGGAACGCAACCCGTGGCTGGCGATCGCCGGGATCAGCCTCGGCCAGCGTGGCCTCATGCCTCCGCCTCCGCCGCCGCCGGCACCGGGGCCGTTCAGCCTGGCGAGCCCCGAGCTGGTCGAAGGCATGCTGCACGCGGCGGGGTTCACCGAGGTCCGCTTCGACGAGGTCGAGGTGACGTTCGCGATCAACGACGCCGACCACTATCTGGGTCTCATCGGCGACACCGCCGGTCCGTTCGGGCTGGCCATCCAGGGGCTGGGCGCGACCGACCGGGCCGCCGTGGTGGGCGACGTCGACGAGGCGCTGCGCAGCTTCTCGGTCGACGGTGGCGGCTACGAGCTGCCGGGGGTTGCGCTGTGCGCCGCCACGAGTTGAGCGGCCATCTGACGGTGACCCAGTCGGCGACGGTGAACGGGACCGAGCTGGCCTACCTCGAGCGCGGGATGGGCGATCCCGTGGTGCTCGTCCATGGTGGCGTCGGTGATTTCCGAGAGTGGGAGCTGCAAGTGCCCGCGCGCGTCGACCACTTCACGACGATCTCTCTCAGCTGCCGAGGTGCGTGGCCCAACCAACCAGTGGCGCCCGACGCACGGATCACCCTCGAAACGTTCGTCGACGACCTCGGCGCCTTCCTGGTCGCGCTCGACGCGGGACCGGTGCACCTCGTAGGCCACTCGTCGCCGGGTGGCTTCGGGCCCTGCTCGTGACGAGCCGCCACCCGGAGCGGCTGCGCTCGCTCGTCCTCCTCGAACCGCCCGCGTTCCCCCTGCTCGGCGTCAACATTCCGCCCCGGCCGCTCCAGCTGATGCGCCTGCTGGCGCGCCGACCGCGAGTCGCGTTGGCGTTCATCACGTTCGGCGCAAAGGGCGTCGATCCAGCTCTGAAGGCGTTCGATCGCGGCGAGGACGAGCGTGCCAGGTCACTGGGAGGGCGACCTCATCTTGGGTGAGGGTGGGCGAAGCGCGGTTGGGACACTCGTCGAGCGAACGAGTCGCGTCTTGTTGCTGCTGCACCTGAAGGGTGACCGCTCGGCCAACAACGTGGAGGCCGCGATGCGCAAGGCCGCCGCCACGCTGCCCAAGGAGCTCTGCCGTTCGATCACCTGGGACCAGGGCGCTGAAATGGCGAACCACCTCGTCTTCACCGTCGCGACCGACATCCCGATCTACTTCTGCGATCCGCACGCGCCGTGGCAGCGTGGGTCAAACGAGAACACCAACGGTCTCCTACGCCAATACCTGCCGAAAGGCACCGATCTCTCGACGATCAGCGCCGCCGATCTCCGGCGCATCCAACGCAGTCTCAATGGGCGTCCACGCAAGACCCTTGGCTATCTGACACCATCGGAGAAGTTCGCAGAACTCGTTGCGGCCACCGGTTGAGACTGCCGATCTTGCGTTCGGCGTCGGCTTTCTTCGCGGCGGAGCTCGACCGCCCATCGAAGTGATCGTCGGCTACATCGACGCGCATCGTGGTGAGTTCGGAGTCGAGCCGATCTGCAAAGTGTTGCAGGTCGCTCCGAGCACCTATTACGCGGCGAAGCGACGCGAGTCGGCTCCGTCGGCTCGGGCGCGGCGTGACGCGTGGTTGATGCCGATCCTGTTCGCGTTGTGGGTCGCGAACCGCAAGGTCTATGGGGCGCAGAAGCTCTGGAAGGCCGCGCGGCGCGCGGGTCATGACATCGGTCGGGATCAGGTCGTGCGTCTGATGCGCGAGTTGGGCATCGAAGGTGTCAGCCGTCAACGGAAGAAGATCTTCACCACGCGCCAGGACCCGGACGCGTGGCGAGCTCCGGATCTCGTCGACCGGAACTTCACGGCGGCGGCACCGAACCGGCTCTGGGTCACCGACCTGACCTACGTGCCGACCCGATCGGGCATGGCATACGTGTGCTTTATCGTCGACGCGTTCTCGCGTCGGATCGTCGGGTGGCGGGTCGCGTCGAACATGAAGACCGAGATGGTCCTCGACGCGCTCGAGATGGCACGACTGTCGCGTGGTGCTCGCCGGCTCGTCGGCCTGATCACACATTCGGATGCCGGGTCGCAATTCACGAGCGTGCGCTTCACCGAACGACTCGACGAGATCGGCGCCCGACCGTCGATCGGCACCGTCGCCGACAGCTACGACAACGCGCTCGCGGAGACGACCAACGGGCTCTACAAGACCGAGCTGGTCTACGGGCCCGACGCCGCCGGCTGGGACGACGTCGACGAACTCGAACTCGCCACCCTCTCGTGGGTGCACTGGTTCAACGAAGACCGACTCCACGAGCATTGCGGTCACGTGCCCCCAGCCGAGTTCGAAACCGCGTTCTACGCTGCCACCAAGTCACCCAGCGGAGTGTTCTGAAACCAAACCACCGAGCCTCCATCGAACCCAGGGTGATTCAGGCGGTCAGGTCGCGTACCAAGCGGTCGGGGGCGGCCCGGTCGATGTGTTGGTGCTCAATGCACTCGTCCCGGTCGACATGATATGGGAGGAGCCGCGTCTGGTCCGGTTCCTCGACCGGTTGTCGTCGTTTTGTCGCCATGTCTGGTTCGATCCTCGGGGTACCGGTGCGTCGGACTCGATTCCGCATGAGGATGGCCGGATGGCCGAAAGTCACGTGGACGACATGCTCGCCGTTGTCGACGATATCGGTTGCGAACGGGTGGCGGTCTTGGGGCTGGGCATTCCTACTGGTGTGCTGTTCGCGGCGGCCCATCCGCATCGCACGACCGCGCTGGTGTTGGCGGATGCGTCGGCGCGGTATCGCCTCGCGGATGACTATCCGGCGGGATGGCCGGACAAGGAGATCGACCAACGCATCGACAACGTTCGCAAGGGAGGGCCGATAGCTAGCCCGGAGGCAATGGAGCCCAGCTTCGCCGAGGATGCGGCGTTTCGGCAGTGGTTCGACCGTGCCAGCCGGTTGCGCTATCGCCCTGGTGACCGCGTCTGGCGAATCGAAAGCGCCATGAACGTGGATCTGCGCAATGTGCTCGGCGCCCTTCGGGTTCCCACCCTCGTCATTACCCATCGCGACACCCGGGTTGCGCGCCAATCGCAATATCTCGCGGACCATATCGATGGCGCCAAGAGCGTCGAAGCCCCGGGTGCAGTCTCGCTGCCCTTCGCGCCCGACAGTGTCACCCTGCTCGACACGGTCGAAGAGTTCCTGACCGGCCGGCTCCCACCCGTCCAACTCGACCGCGTGCTGGCGACGGTGCTGTTCACCGACATCGTCAACTCGACCGGCCAGGCCGCAAGCTTGGGTGACCGACGTTGGGCGCAACTGCTCAGCCGCCACGACGCCCTCGTCGCCAGCGAACTCGAACGGTTCCGCGGCCAAAGGGTGAAGTCGACCGGCGACGGGATCCTCGCGACCTTCGACGGGCCTGGCCGCGCCATCCGATGCGCCTGCGCGATCCGTGACGGGATCCAGGCACTCGGGCTGGAGATCCGCGCTGGTCTGCACAGCGGTGAGATCGAACTCCACGACGACGACGTGGCCGGCATCGCCGTGCACATCGGACAACGCGTGGCCGCACATGCCCGCCCGAACGAAGTGCTGGTCTCACGAACCGTCGCCGATCTCCTCGCAGGCTCGGACATCATCTTCCGCGACCAGGGCGAACACGAACTCAAAGGCGTCCCCGGAACATGGCACCTCTTCGAGGTAGCTCAACAAGACGCATAACCGCCGATCGGCGTGCGACGGAACTCGGCGGCCGTCGCGCCCATGGGTGGCGCTGGAGTGCCGGGATCGTCGTTCCAGTCGTGGACCCCACCGACCGCGACCTGGCGCTGATCCTCGCCGGCCTGTTCGAGCTGCGCATCACGCACCTCGAGCACGTGAACCGATGCGCCGCCCCTGCATCCGCGGCGGAGCGGCCACCGGAGCTGTTCCTCGACTGGTACGGCGAGCAGCGCGACGACGACACCCTCCTCGATTGGTGGGCCGACCAGGCCACCCGCCGGAAGCGGACCACCACCGGGTCCTGACCGCGCCGCGCTCGGACGATCATTTCCCGCCGTGTCCGTATTTTGGAGGAGATGGGCAGCTCTACACCGCGAGCGGAGTGGGGCGAATCACCGACGTGACCGAACCCGCCGGCCCTACCAGCTGCTTACCTACCGCAAGACGGGCGCAACGCACGCGTTGCATCGCCCCATTCCGCATAAATCTGGGCTCGTGTCGTCGGCGCCGAGCCCGAAGGTCACCGAACTACTGAACCTGGTCAAGTACCGTCGGGTACGTGCTCGAGCGCGACATCGCTCTCGCCGAAGCCATCGCCGCGATCCGTGGGTACCTCGACCGGGCGGAGCCCTGGCATCTCGATGCGCTCTGCCGCGAACCCGAGTACGACCTCGGGGTGTTCTTCCCGAGGAGGGGCGCGGGTGCTCCCGCCCAGGCGTACGGCATCTGTAGTCGCTGCAGCGTCAGGACCGAATGCAGGGCTGTTCGCTACCGGGCCCGGCGCGACGGTAATGAGCGGGATCTGGGGCGGCTTGTCAGGCCGGTCTCGGCGGACCCGTCCGCAGCGCTTAGACGGCCACTGAAGGGCCTCCGCGCCAAGCTCCAGCCGGTCGCTGCCCTCGATGGTCAACAGCAGTTGCCGACGATGGGATCTACACGATGCCGCCGGCGTACTTGTAGATGCACTCCCGCGGCGTGTGGTCGACCAGGACCCAAATGCCCAAGCCATGCCCCTCCGGATCGGTGTCGATGATCGCTCGTGGGCAAGACCTCGCACGCGGGATGGGCTCACCATCCGGATCGTCGGGGTCGACCAAGCCAATCGGCTCGAATCGCACCTTCAGCAGTCGCTCGGCCAGCTCAACCCTTCCATCCATGGGTGGGTGCCCTCCTCGGGACGCATCGATTCCGGCGCCCCCTCTGTATGGTGTTGCCCCGGCTTGACAAGGACCGGTGATTGCACCTTCGGGCGTAGGAAGAAGTCCGTCAAATTTTTCGGCTACTCCGTGCCTGGGGCGTGCGCTCGCCACGTCGGAGTGTCATCAGCGACCTCGACCGCCAACGCCTCACACAAAGCCTCGTGGAACGGTGATCCCAGGGCGAGGGGACCCCGTTTGGTAGTCCAACTGGTCTGTCCCCCTGGCTTCGGATCGTTGCCGCGAGGGCGGAGCTGGGATCATCGGCCACACGCATGATTTCTACTCCGAAGATTGGGGAGCCGCGTCGCTGCGCACCAGCCGAATCAGCGGGATCTCTCGCGGCTTCGCCCGTTCGATGTAGGAGTCGTAGTCAGGCCAGATCGCGTACAGGATGGCCCACAGATGCGGCCGTTCCTCGGCCGTCGCGGTCTGGGCCACGGCCGGGAACACGTCGGCTCCCACCTGCACCCTCACGTTGGGTTCGGCCACGAGATCCTGGTACCAGAACGGGTGCTCTTGATGCCCACCCTTGGACCCGAGGACCACGTAGTTGTCCCCGTCGCGCCCGTACATCAGCGCCGTGTCGCGCGGCTCACCGGTGGTTCGCCGCGTGGTGGTGAGGATGAGACACGGCAGGTTGTTCCACGAATGGCCGACGGCACCGGCGGTCTCCTGGTATTGGCGGACGTGTTCGTCTCCGTAGAGCGTCAGGTCGAGGGAGAGGGACATCTCCGAGAGCTCCCACTCCTTAGCGTATTCAGGTTGATTCGCCTGGTTCATGGTGCTTCCCTTCGACGTGTATCCAGCGGCGGTTTGAGGTTCGCCCCGTTGACCGGTCATGTTGGTTACGCGGCCTGGTCGGCCTGGTGTTGACGGTAGATCTGTTCCCATTCGACGGGCGGCACGTAGCCAAGGCTTGAGTGCAGCCGATGGTGGTTGTATCGGTGGATCCACGCGAAGATCGCCCGACGGGCGCTAGGCCGGTCAGGGAACCGGTATCGGTGCACGACCTGACGCTTGAGCGATGACCAGAACGATTCGGCAACCGCGTTGTCCAAGTTCCCTGGCGCTCCGTCAGGAAGCACGGCCACCGCTCGTCATCCCCGCGGGCCCAGCCGACCGCCCACCGGCCGGCGCTCATCCGCTCGATGAGCTCGAAGCCGTCGGCGCGAGCGCGGTCGAGCACTTCGTCGTCGTTCATCCCGTCATCGTCGCGCCCGGGTGGGACGCTCACCATCGGGCGGTGCGTAAGCGCTCCAGAGCGGGCAATATGCGTGCTGGTGGGAACTGTCCGAATGGAGTTCCGCAGGAAGGGAAGCGCCCATGGGCGTCAAAGAGGAATCCGCTGAACCGCCCCGGGTTCTATGCAGACTCGCGGGTGTGAGTCTCTGCCTCGCGGCGTGAGTTCAGTTGACGGTAGTAGCGGTCTTCGAACTCGGCGGGTGGGATGCGACCGTGGTCTTCGAAGAGCCGGCGGTGGTTGAACCAGTCGACCCATTCGAGGGTGGCGAGCTCGAGATCGTCGAGACCGCGCCACGGTCCCTTGTTGCGGACGAGTTCGGTCTTGTAGAGCCCGTTGATGCTCTCGGCGAGCGCGTTGTCGTAGCTGTCGCCGCGGGAACCGACCGAGTTCACGACACCGTCAGCAGCAAGGCGTTCGGTGTAGCGAATCGCGAGATATTGCACGCCGCGGTCGGAGTGATGGACGAGACCAGCGAGATCCGCGCCCGCTCGTTGACGTGACCAGAGCGCTTGTTCCAACGCGTCGAGCGCGAGGTCTGTGCGTAGCGACCGTGAGGCTTGCCAACCGACGATCATGCGCGAGTAGACGTCGGTGATGAACGCGACGTAGACGAAGCCCGACCAGGTCCGCACGTAGGTGAGGTCCGCGACCCACAGCCGGTTCGGTGCCGACGCGGTGAAGTTCCGATCCACCCGGTCGCGAGGCCGCTCCGCTGTCTCGTCGGCGATCGTGGTGCGGTGCTTCTTGCCGCGCACGGCGCCGCGCAGGCCCAGGTCACGCATCAACCGCTCGATCGTGCAACGCGCCACCCGATGGCCTTCACGGTTCAGTTGCGCCCACACCTTGTCCGCCCCGTAGACCCCGAAGTTCTCCGCGTGCACCCGAACGATCTCGCCCTTGAGCTCTTCGTCTCGACGCGCGCGGGCACAGGGTGGTCGGGCTTTCGCCGCCCAGTAGGTGCGTGGGGCGAACTGCAACGCTCTGCAGATCGGCTCGACCCCGAACCGCTCTCGGTGCGCATCGATGTAGGCGATCACTTCCGCTGGCCGTCGAGCTCGGCCGCGAAGAAAGCCGACGCCGACTTCAAGATCTCGTTCGCTCGGCGCAGTTCCTTCACTTCACGCTCGAGTTCCTTGATCCGAGCCGCGTCCGTCGTGGTCACCCCCGGACGTTCACCGACATCGACCTCGACCTGGCGCACCCAGCGACGCAACGTCTCACACGTCATCCCGAACTTGCCTGCGATCGAGATGATCGCCGTCCACTGCGACGGATACTCGTGCTGATGCTCCAACACCATCCGCACCGCGCGCTCGCGCAACTCCGGCGGATACCTACGGCCAGCCATGGGCTCCATCCTCTCAAGGATCAGAGCCTGCACAACTCCCGGGGCGGTTCACGCAGTCACGTCGTTCCTAGCCGAGTTTGAGAGCGATCAGTCGGACCGGGCGGTGTACGTAGACCGGCTGCTCAGCCATATGAGCCCAGACGCGCGGTTCCACGTCAACGCATGGGAGGAGCCATTCGTTGGCCATGACGCGATCCGCGACGAGTTCCTCCGAGAGGCCTCGCACATGCAGGACCTCCACATCGAGACCGTTGCGATCGCGTCAGCCGGACAGATCGTCTTCACCCAGCGACTCGACTCACTGATCCTGCGGGGGAAGCCGCTCACGGCCCACGTCGCCGGAGTTTTCGAGGTGGAGAAATCGTCAAGAGTTGTGGGTCGGGTTTGTTGATCACGCGGCGACCTTGTTCGGGTTTTCGATGAGCACTCCCTTCTTGAAGGTGGCGCCGGCGCGGACGAGCGCGGCGAGGTGCGGCCCGTTTATGGCACGCCAGCGGTCCTGTGCGGCGATGATGAGCTTGTAGGTCATCGCGAGTCCCGCGGCACGCGAGCCCGGTCCTTTGGTGACCTTGGTGCGGAGTCGCACGGTCGCGAACGTCGACTCGATCGGGTTCGAGGTCTTCAAGTGGATCCAGTGCTCGGCGGGGAAGTCGTAGAACGCGAGGAGCTCGTCGAGGTCGTCGGTGATCTTCGCGACCGCCTTGGGGAACTTCGTGCCGAACTCGTTCGCGAACACGTTCGCGGCGGCGAGGGCGTGGTCGCGGTCTTGGGCGTCGCGGATCTCGGCGAGCACCTTCTTCGCGGTCGGTTGCGCCGACTTCGGCAACGCGTCCAAGACGTTGGCGGCCTTGTGGAACCAGTCGCGTTGATGACGGGTCTCGGGCCAGACATCACGCACCGCGCCCCAGAACCCGAGTGCCCCGTCGCCGATCGCCAGGACCGGAGCGACCATCCCGCGCCGCTTGAGATCGCGCAGCAGATCCGCCCACGACTCCTTGGACTCCCGGTAGCCGTCGCGGATCGCGACCAGCTCCTTGGTGCCATCGAGGCGCACCCCCACCATGACCAGGACGCACAGTCGGTCCTCGGCGAGCCGGACGTTGAAATGCACGCCGTCGACCCACACGTACACGAAGTCCTTGTCCCGAAGCGACCGATCCGAGAAGTGGCGATGCTCGTCTTGCCACTGGGCCGTGAGGCGGGTGATCACCGACGCCGAGAGCCCCGCCGAGTTCCCGAAGAACCCTTCCAGCGCGGGCACGAAGTCACCGCTGGACATGCCCGCCAGATACATCAACGGCAACACCTCGGTCACCTTCGGGGACTTACGGCACCACGGCGGCACGATCGAGCTCTTGAACTGGAACCGCTCTCCGGTCACAGGATCGGTCCGCCCGTCATCGACCCGCGGGGCTCGAATATCGATACGGCCCACGCCGGTCGTGATCGTCCGCGGCCGCGCGTGCCCGTTGCGGACCACCAACCGATTGCCGTGCTCGTCGACCTGGTCGGCGAATGCGTCGACGTACGCGTCCACCTCGGCCTCGAGCGCTGCGGCGAGCATCCGCCGAGCGCCTTCGCGGCAGATCTCATCCAAACCCGCGGCCAGCTCCGTGCGCGCGGTCTCCTCAGCAACTACCTTCAACATCGGCGTTCCTTCCTCGCCGGCATTGGCGTGCCGGCTCTCCTTGTTGGTCAAGCAGGAAGGTACGCCGCGCCCTGGAACAGACCGGCGATCCACAACTTCTGGTTATAACTCTTCGAGGTGGATGTCGTAGGCAAGATTGCGGTTTGGCGCGACTACTTCGACAGCGGAGAAGTTGCAGTCCAGGTGGGCGCGGACGGATTCACTACCGCAGGAAAGCGAACCTCAACGCCATAGCTGCCAGTTCGTTCGGCGTCTGTCGGTAGGTGAATCGGGCACTGAGGTACGGAGCCAGAGCGAGTCCCGTCCGTATCCTCACTAGGCATGACTGAGACGAGCGGCGCTCGGCCTGATCCAGCGTTCCAGAGTTTGGGGTGGCGCTTCGGGAACGCGCTTGTGACGGTGCTCGCTCGTATCGGGGTCGGCCCGATCCAGCTTCTCACTACCCGCGGCCACAAGAGTGGTCGAATGCACACGAATCCGGTCGTGCCTGTCCAAGTCGGGGGCAAGACTTGGTTGGTCGCTCCGTATGGGCCAGTGTCTTGGGTGCACAACGCTCGGGCGAGTGGGAAGGTGACGTTGCGCTATGGCCGCGCCAAGGGCGACTACGCGGTTCGTGAGGTCGGTGCAGCAGAGGCTGGTCCCGTGCTCAAGCGTTACGTCGCGGTCGCGACGAAGACCGGACCGCACTTCGACGCGAAGAAGGACTCGCCGGTAGAGGACTTCGTCGCGGAGGCGGATCGACACCCCGTATTTGAACTCACACCGCTGGGTTAGCGAGCGCAGAACTGATGCCGATCTTGCGCCAGCGAGGTCGCGCCGCGCGAAAGAGCCTCCCGAGTTCTCTTCGTTGAAGAGCCGGGAGGCTCCTGTCGGAAGGCCGCTATAAGAGCGACGGGTTGCGGAGCCCCCATGGGAGACCCGTCCGTTCCTTCGCAGTCTTGCACCCTGAGCATGGGCCCTACGACGACGACAGGTCAGGGTCCAAAGTCACAACCTCGTGTACTGACGCGCCATTGCAGAGCACAGCCGCTTGGACTGTCAGACGAACACGCGTCCCCGACTGAGCCGGTCCCGCATCCAGGAGATTGCCTGGCGTTCCTGGAGGAAGAGCGCCAGAGCGGGCTTTGGGACGTACGGCTCTGGTCAGGTGGTGTCGAGCCTGACGGCCTGCGAGCTCGTGTCCGAGAACCCGTTCGGTGCCGAGCCTCAGGTAGTTCAGGTCGGACGCGCAGATGCCCGCGACCACCATGTCGAGAACTTCACCGCTTTCGAAGCCGACTGGTTCATCGAGCTCGACGATCGCTGGCGAGCCCTGGTGACCACGAACTGCTTTCATCGTCGTGCTTCCTTCCCGAGATGCACGGTGTCTGCGTCACACTCCACTCGGGCCCGGGCCGCCGTTGATGGAGAGCGTCTGGCCGGAGCAGAAGCTCGACGCGTCGGATGCGAAGAACAAGACGCCGTATCCGATCTCGTCGGGTTCGCCGAGGCGCCCCGAGCCGTTGAGCATTCCAATGGCTTCTGGATCGAGACCGTACCGTGCGGCGTCGTCGAGCAAGCTCGCGGCGCGCACAGCGCCCACGGCGATCGTGTTCACACGAATCCCCTTCGGTGTCCATGCCGCGGCCATCGCCCCGGTCAGGTTGTTCACCGCTGCCTTCGCTGCACCGTACGGGGCTGCTTGAGGCATGGCGACGAGACTCGCTCCCGAGGAGATGTTGACGATCGAGCCTTTGCCCTTCTCGAGCATCACGGCCGCGGCGGCGCGCGACAGAAACCACACGCTGCCGAGGTTCACGGCGAGGACCTGGTGCCACTCGTCCTCGGTCCACTTCCGAATCGACTTGGTCTCGGCGCCGCCTGCGTTGTTCACGAGGATGTCGACGGTCCCGAGCTCAGCGACGGTCTCATCCACCAGTTGCTGGCACTCGTCGGCGCTCGTAACATCGGTCGGCACCGTCAAAGCGCGACGACCGAGCGCACGCACTTCAGTCGCCGTTGTCTCGAGTGGTTCCCGACGCCGGGCAGCCAGGACAACGTCAGCGCCGTGCTCGGCGAGAACGAGCGCCGTCCCTCGACCGATTCCTGTGCCACCGCCGGTGATGATTGCGACACGTCCCTCGAGTGAGAACCGATCGCTCATGTGACGGCCCCTCCGTTCACGCCCACGACCTGACCCGTGACATAGCTCGCTTCCTCGGAACACAAGAACGTGCACACCGCAGCGACCTCCTCGGCGCGACCGAGGCGCCCCGCAGGGACGAAGCCGGCGAGCACCTCGGCGCTCGGCAGATGCTTCGACTCCTGCGCGCCGCGCAGCATCGCGGTGTCGGCGGCGAACGGCGGCACCGTGTTGGCGGTGATGCCCCGGCTCGCGTACTCGAGTGCAACAGCCTTCGTCAGCGCGATCACGCCTCCTTTCGACGCGGCGTAGTCGGCCTGGCGTGGTGAGCCCGTCTGTCCGGCGGCTGAGGACACCGTGACGATGCGTCCCCATGACCTGGCGATCATGTCCGGGACGGCAGCTTGCATGCAGTGGAACGTTCCCGTGAGGTTGACGGCGATGGTGCGGTCCCATGTGTCCGACGTGAGGGCACCGAACGCGACGAATCCTGAGACCGCAGCACTGGTCACGAGAATCTCGATCGGACCGAGTCGGCTGCGCACGTCGTCATAGGCTCGGTTCACGGAAGATCGGTCCGCCACGTCGACCTGAAGGGCAATCGCGCTGGCTCCGCCCGCGTCGAGTGCGTTTGCAGTCTGGGCCGCAGCTGCGGCATCGACATCAAGGACCGCGACGTGTCGACCCTGCCTCGCGAGCCCGTGGCAGACCGCCTGCCCGATCCCTGACCCGCCGCCGGTCACGATCGCGACTCGGCTCATCTGGCCCCCCTCCGCAACGCTTCGTTGTACGACTGTACAGCGATGCCGTACGATCGTACAAAGCTCGTTCGAGGAGGGGGCGATGGTCGAGACGCAGCTCTACTACGACCCGTACGACCGCGAGATCGACCACGATCCGTATCCGGTGTACCGGCGGTTGCGTGACGAAGCCCCGCTGTACCACAACGAGCGTCTCGACTTCTGGGCGTTGAGCCGCTTCGCTGACGTCGAGGCCGCGTTGAAGGATTGGAAGCGGCTCAGCTCGGCCAAGGGCGACATCCTCGAGGTGGTCAAGGCGGACCCGGTGATGCCTCCCGGGGTCTTCATCAACGAAGACCCACCGTTCCACACGGTGCACCGCACCCTCGTCTCCCGGGCGTTCACGCCGAAGCGCATCCACGCGCTCGAGGCGAAGGTGCGTGCCTTCTGCGTCGCGTGTCTGGAACCATTCGTCGGTGCGGATCGATTCGACTTCGTCGTCGATCTCGGGGCCGAGCTACCCATGCGCGCCATTGGCATGTTGTTGGGAATCCCGGATGCGGAACAGCCAAAGGTGCGTGACTTCGCGCAACGCAACGTACGCAACCGGCCCGGCGAGCCACTCCCGGTGAAGAAAGATCGATACTTCGACAGTTCGATCTACGCCGACTACCTCGACTGGCGGGCGCAGAATCCGTCAGACGACTTAGGACTCGCGCGGATAGGCGCATGTTGAGGTGACCATCCACCGGTCGCCGGGTTGGCCCCGAGATGATCGGGGTGCTGCCCAAGCCCGGACGACCAGGTGGAGGACCCCGTCATCATCCGCGCACTCGAGCCGGAAGTGTCGGATGCAATTTGGGCGACGATCGAGCCGTTGCTGCCAGCGGGGAGGGACGAGCACCCGTTGGGGTGTCATCGCCCACGGGTGTCGGATCGGCTGTGTTTCCGGGGGATCTTGATCCGGCTGGTTACGGGTGCGTCGTGGGTCGACATCGAAGCGATCCTTGACTTCGCGGTGTCGGACACGACGTTGCGGGCCCGACGCGACGAATGGATCGATGCTGGCGTGTTCGACGACGTCGCGGCTGAGGCACTCGCCGCGTTCGACCGGATCATCGGTCTCGATCTCGACGATGTCGCGCTCGACGGGTCGCTCCACAAGGCACCGTACGGAGGTGAAGGAACCGGCCCGAATCCTTGTGATCGCGCCAAGTTGGGCTGGAAGTGGTCGGTTGCCTCCGAACGACACGGCATCCCAATCGGCTGGGCGATCGACGGCGCGAACCGTCACGACGTCCGCATGCTCGAACCCACCCTCGATGCCATCGCCGACCGCGGTCTGCTCGTCGACATCGACACACTGCACCTCGACCGCGGCTACGACTCCCCAGCAGTGCGCGATCGCCTCCGAGGCGCCGGCATCGAAGCGTTCGAGATCCAACTGCGCGGCACCAAAGTGCCCGGCGTCAAGAAGCAACCCGTCAGGCTCGGGTTGCGTTGGATCGTCGAAGCGACCAACACCTGGTGGTCGAACTACGGCCAGCTACGACGCAACACCGACCGCAAGAAGTGCCACCGCCACGCCGCGCTGTGCCTCGCCACCGTCGTCCTCATCGTCGGCAGACTCCTCGACTGGCGCGACCGCTGGAGCGGGAAATGACACCTATCCGCTCGGGTCCTTAATCACCGAACTACTGCACGTGGAGTTCATGGACGCGACGGGTGAAGAGCGCCGGCTGAGCAGGGACGAGCTGCTCACGTTCCTCGTCGTCATCGCCGGGGCAGGAGTCGACACCACTGGCCGTCTCTTCGGCTGGATGGGCGCGCTCCTCGGTGAGCATGCCGACCAACGACGAGCGTTGTTCCAAGACCGCTCGCTCGTCGGAAATGCCGTAGAAGAGCTCTTGCGGTTCGAACCCCCGGGCCCCCACGTTGCCCGCTACCTCCCCGAGGCTGTCGAGTACCACGGAATCACGGTGCCGGCGGGCAGCGCACTGCTGCTCATGCTCGCGTCGGCCAATCGGGACGAGCGACGGTTCGAGAATGCTGAAGCGTTCGACATCCACCGAAACATCGGACAACACGTCACGTTCGGCTACGGGGCTCACTACTGCTTGGGTGCTGCGCTGGCTCGTCTCGAAGGTCGGGTCGCGCTCGATGAGATCCTGAACCGATTCCCGGATTGGGAGATCGACCTGGACGGCGCTCGCCGCTCGCCCACCACGACCGTCCGAGGGTGGGACACCATGCCGGCCGTCATCGCTTAGGCGCGGAACGGCGTGGCTTTGACTTCTTGCGGGATGGGACCGCAGCCACGTCGCTCCCTCGTTGTGTTGGTTCGGCGGCGTCGAGGAGTTGCGCGAACGCGTCCACCGTCGCTTGATGGGAGCCCGAGACGCCCACGCCTTCTTCGAGCCGCAGCAACTTCGGTACCCCTGTGAGCACGAACAGAAGGACCTCGATCGACAGGTCGCCGAGGCCCGGTAGGTCCTTCACGCCGGAGCTCCGGAGCGCGTCCAGCTGCAGCTCTCGTACTCGATCGGTGAACTCTGCGATCTCAGCGCGAATCGACTTTCGATGATTTCCGAGAGCGAGGAACTCGGTGGTCAGGGCCGCTGTCGATTCTTCCTGGCTGTACTCCCAGAGCACCCTGAGCGGTTGCTCGGGCCGGGCGCGCAACGCGGCTTCGAGCCGGGCCAGGTTCTGCTCCGAACGACGACGGATCGCAGCGACGAAGATGTCGTCGAGCGCCGGGAAGTAGTACTGGACGAGACCGGAAGTCACGCCGGCCTTTGCGGCCACTGCCCGGTACGTGACCGCGGCGTAGCCGTCCTTGACCATCAACCGCTCGACGGAGTCCAGGAGGCGATCCCGTGTCTTCGAGGTCTCTGCGCCGACGCGCCGCTGAGATGCCATGCCCGTCCTCGTTCCTTCGTTGCCCCTGCCGAGCGTTTCGAATCCTTAGCGCACGAGCTCTCGGAGCAGATCCTTGGACCTTCGCATCGATGCCCTGCGATCGTCGCCGACTGGGAAGACTGCCGCCCAGATGTCGGTCGCTCCAGCGTCGAGCAGCGACTGCAGCTGCGACGTGACCGATGACTCGTTCCCCACGATC
This sequence comes from uncultured Actinomycetes bacterium, assembly GCA_963819475.1. Taxonomy (GTDB): domain Bacteria; phylum Actinomycetota; class Acidimicrobiia; order IMCC26256; family DASPTH01; genus DASUAS01. The sequence goes on along the minus strand of CAWFWE010000002.1, from coordinate 451,900 downwards.
GCGGCGTCCGCCGGTGTGCCTGCACCGCCGATTTCGAGGATGCGCGTGTAGTTCTCCATCTGCGCGTACATCGACGAGCTCGCGGAGGCTGCCGCGCGTGCCTCCGCGATGTCGTCATGCACGGCGACGGGAAGTCCCGCGACGATGCGCGGTGCGGGTCGCCCCGCAGCTGCTGCTGCGGCGTGGAGCTTCGGTGCTACGTGCGTCTCGATCGCTCGTGCTGGTGCCATCCACAGCACGGTGCCGTCGGCGTGTTCGCCCGCAACACGCAGCAGGCGCGGGCCCAATGCAGATACCAGAACCGGTACGGGATGAGACGGCGGGACCGCGCGACCTGCGGTGTGCGCTGACCAGTCGGATCCGTCGAAGTCGACGTTCTCGCCGCGCAGGAGCGCAGTCAAGATCTGGAGGTACTCGTCGGTGCTGCGCCCCGGGTGGTCGTACGACATTCCGAACGCTCCGCGAATCACCGGTTCGTGGGAGGGCCCGATACCGAGCGTGAAGCCGGGCCGGCCCATCGCGTCGACGACGGAGCTCACCCGATTCGCCTGCAGCAGAGGATGGCAGGGAGAGGTCTGCAGCACCGCCGTACCGAGTTCGATCGTGGACGTCTCCCGGCCGGCAATCGCCATCGCCACGAGCGGATCCCCGGTGACGATGCTCGCGTACCAGAGGGCGCTGAATCCGTCCGCTTCTGCTTCCTTCGCCTGGCGTACGACTCGATCGACTGATGCTCCGCCGCCCGTCAACCCGATCCGCATTGACGCCCCCTCGACTTATTGCTATACGTTCGTACAATCGTAGTTGCAGCTCGGGGGGCGGTGAGGGAACATGAGCACTGAAGAAGACATCGCCGCGCTCCAGCGCGAAGTCCGGGAACTGAAGGATCGGCAGGCCGTTCTCGACTGCATCGCGGCGCATGCCCGTGGCTGTGATCGCCACGATCTCGACGTGATCGGTGGCACTTACCACCCAGACGCAATCGATGAACACGGATTCACCACGAACGCCGGACCTGAGTACGGCCCGTGGGCCAATGCCACGCATGCCGCGACGTCTGACGTCCACACGCACAACATCACGACCCATGCGTGCGAGATCGACGGCGACGAAGCGCACGCGGAGAGCACGTCATCGTCGTCTTGTTGAGCTCCGACGGCTGCACGGCGCAATTCATCAGTGGCCGGTACGCCGACCGCCTCGAACGTCGAGATGGCGAGTGGCGGATCGCGCTGCGCAGATCGACTGTCGAAGTGATGTTCATCGCCGACGCTTCGGTCTTGCAGTCCTCGTTCTTCAAAGCGCAGGGCTACCTCAAGGGAACTCGCGACCGACGCGATCTCGCGTACGAGCGCCCGTTGTCGCCGTCCTCAGATCACGCTGAACGATGGTGAACCGACAGTGAACCCGAGGGAAGTGCCATGCAGCAGCTGACCGATCGGGTCGCAGTCGTGACCGGCGCCGCGAGTGGCATCGGCCTGGGCATCGCTCAGGCGTTCGCAGACTCCGGAATGACAGTCATGATGACCGACGTCGACGAGGAGCGACTCGAACGAGAAGTCGCGGGCATCGGCACCGACCGGGCTGCGGGCGTGGTCTGCGATGTCGCCGATCCATGCGCAGTCGAAGTGCTCGCCGACGAAACCTTCGAACGGTTCGGTGCAGTCCACGTCGTGTGCAACAACGCGGGGATCATTCGGGGCGGCTCGGCATGGGAGCTTCCACTGACCGACTGGGAAGCTGTGCTGGGCGTGAACCTCTGGGGCGTGCTGCACGGCATCCGATCGTTCGTCCCGCGCATGCTCGCGGCTGGGACCGAGGGTCACGTCGTCAACGTCGCGTCGATGGCTGCTGTGGTGCCCGTCGCCGGGATAGGCCCGTACAACGTGGCGAAGCACGGTGTACTCGCGTTGAGCGAGACCTTGGACATGGAGCTCCGTGCGGCCGGTGCACCGATCGGCGTGACCGTGGTCTTTCCCGGCCGAGTCCCGAGCAGGCTGGGCCTACCGATCGATTCGCCCGACGAGCCGGCGGCGTCGACGCTTGAACCCGGGGTGGTTGCGGCGGAAGACATCGGCCGAATGGTCGTCGACGCGGTGGTCGATCAGCGTACGTTCCTCTTCACCCACCCCGAGCGAATCGCTGAGGTCGACGCGAGATTCGCTCGCATCACCGAACGCCCATAGATCGGTCCGTGCCGTTCGAGGCTGCGGCGGCTCACATCACAACTCGAGCGCGCGCCGTTGAAGTTCGACGATGGCTGCGACACGTGCGTTTTCGATCGAAGGTGTGCTCCCAGCCAGCGGGTTGCTGACTGAAGATCGAAACGCTCGATCCTTTCCCCCACGCGAGCCTTTTCGACTCCTTCGGTTGCGTCTCCTAGAACGAGCGAGCCCGCCCAGAACTCTGAGCCCTCGGAGGGCGCAGTCGTCGCCCCACTGGCTGCGCCGACGGGCGCATCTTCGTCACGGCGACCACGATTGAACCATCCCTACCAGCTTCCCTACAGGGCGTCGTTGGTTCGTTTCGGCGATGAATCTGCAATCTTTTCGAGTGGGTCGGGCGGTGTTATCCCTACATCCGTCCCTGCAACGCGTCGAAACTCGCCGTGTTGAGCGCGACCCGGCGGACGCGAACCCGCATAGGCAATGGCTGCACGAATGCACTGGACAGGTCGAGACCACCTACACGCTGCACCGTGAGTGCCGTTCCGCCTACCGCGCCCTCTTGGCACGCGACGCGGCTCTGCGCCGAGAGCTCTCGCCGCCGAGGTGTGGTTGGTCGGTGTCGGGTGGGGGAGTCACCCGGAGCACACGCGCGCCAGGTAGTACGTGCCGGCGAAGGTGAGCAGCCCCGACGACGGCACCGATGATCGCCTCATCCATGGCAGGACGCTACGTCGATCGCCGGCGGTGTGCTCGTGAGCGACTGGCCGGAACCGGTGCAAGAGCGATGCCAACTCTGGCCACGCCTCGATCGGCTCGGTGCCGACCAGCGGGGTGCCGTTGCAGAGGGGGAGCGACTGCAGCGCGCGATCGAGCATCCATTCGACTGAGTGCGGCGGGTCCGCTTCCCTGTCACACCCCGGTGCGACCATTCAGGCGTGAAGCGCGTCTACCTCGACCAGTGGGCGTGGATCGCCCTCACCGACGTGCGGAAACGTGGCGAGGTCGGGAGCCTCTGGTCCGACCTCTACGACCTGGCGGAGGCTGCTGTGGCGATCGGCGCAGTGTCGTTCCCGCTTTCGTCAGCGCACTACATGGAGGTGGCGAAGGCGCCGAAGGAACGACGCCTCGAGCTCGCGGCGACGGTGGGCTCGCTCTCGCGCTGGCATGCCGTCGTCGGGCCAATCCCCGCTCTCGTGCAGTCCGAGATCTCCGCTGCGCTCGGATCGACGCTTTGGGCCCAGTCCCGTGGTGCGGAATCCACTGCAGATCTTCGGGAAGGGATACGGTCATGTGTTCCGAGCGTCCGAGAACGACGACTTCGCGCGTGTCTTCGCGGTGGTCGGGCCAGAGCTTGAGTTCCATCTGCTCGCTCAGACGGTGCTCAACGCCGAGGAGGAGCGCTTGATGCGCGAGCTGCTGGACGAATGGTCCGGGAAGTTCGTCGCCGACGAGCAGCGGTTTGCTGACGTCACCGCCCAAGAGGGCATCAACGGCGTGTGGCTCGACGACGTCGCCCTGGGTACCGAGTTCATCGCGCTCCTCGACTACATCGAGCCCGACCTCGAAGAGCGCGGTCTTGTCAACGGCGCAATCCTCCGCCCCGACCGCGAGAAGGAGTCGCTCCTCGAGTTCCTGGCCGAGGTGCCAACAGCGTGGAACCAGGTTGAGATGAAGCGTGTGCAGCACGCCGACCGCGGACGCCGGTGGCGGGACAACGACCACTACGACATCAACCCGTTCTCCGTGGCGCTCACGTACTGCGATGCGCTCGTCGCCGAGGGACACTGGGCAGACAAGATCCGGCGCGCGGACCTGCAGACCCTGAACGAATGCGAACTGATGACCACGGTCGAAGATCTGCGCCTCTACCTCGCTGGCCTCTGTAGCATCAGCTCACCTCGTAGGACAGCTGGTGCGCGTTCGGGTGCAGACGCCCCTCCGACACTCGAACGTATGTTCGATCCCGAGTCGGGTGGGAGTAGTTCCGGGACTAGTCACGGGAGTAGTCCGCTCGGCGGGTCTTGTGCACTCCTCTTCGCAGCGCGTCGTGCCAATCGCGCGTGTCCCAGTAACAGCACTTCGGCCACGCGCCTCGCCGCAGCGCGACGCTCGTTCTAGGGCGCGCGTTCTGGAGCGCCCCCGCGTCGTCGTCGAGCGCGCCCGGATTCGTCGATCTGTCGTGGTGGCTTACGCCGTCTTCCGTGCCTTGCGACGAGCAGCGACGGGCTCAAATCGTCGGCAGCGCGACCGGGCGGGTACTTGCCGAGAGCGCGCGCGGTGCGTGCCGCCTACGCTGGAGGACGCGGCTGGAGGAGTGAGCGCCGCCGGCGAGCCGGGTACGACCGCGCGGAGGGAGGACATGGCCGAAGCACCGACTTCGACCGAGATCGCGACGTACTGCCCGCTGTGCGTCTCGCGGTGCGGCGCGCGAGCGACGGTGACGGACGGGACGTTCACGCTGAACCGTGACCCGTCGCACCCGACCGGGAAGGCGTTGTGCGTCAAGGGCAAGGAGGCGCCGGCGATCACCGCCCATCCGGACCGACTCCGGTTCCCGATGAAGCGCACCAACGCCAAAGGTGCGGCCGACCCCGGCTGGCGGCGCATCAGCTGGGACGAGGCGCTCGACACCGTGACCGACCGTCTCCGGGCACTGGGACGTAACCACGGGCCGGAATCGGTCGTGTTCAGTTCGGTGTCGCCCTCGACGTCGGCGATCGTCGACTGTGTCGACTGGATCCAGCGGCTGCAGCGGGCGTTCGGTAGCCCGAACTTCGTGGCGTCGATGGAGCTGTGCGGGTGGGGCCGCTACTTCGCGTCGCTGTACACCTATGGCGCGCCGGTCCCCGGGCAGTACATGCCCGACCTCGACCGCGCGGAGTGCATCCTGTTCTGGGGTTACAACCCGTTGGTGTCACGACTTGCCCATGCAACAGCGACGCGGGCGGCGCTGCGCCGCGGCGCGAAGTTGGTGGTCGTCGATCCGCGACGGGCTGGGCTCGCGGCCAAGGCCGATCCGTGGTTGCGGGTCCGTCCGGGGACCGACGCCGCGCTGGCGCTAGCGATCACCAATGTGATGATCGAGCGTGGCTGGTACGACGAGGCGTTCGTGCGCCGTTGGACTACCGGCCCGCTCTTGGTCCGCGGCGACACGGGCCGGTTGCTGCGCGCGAGCGACCTGTCCGCCGATGGGCCTGCGGGGCACTATGTCGCCTGGGATGAGGTCGCCGGGCGGTCGATCGTTGTCGATCCGGCTGCGCGCGGCTGTGACGTCGATGACCACGGCCGGCTCGCACTGGTGGGGGCGGTCGAGGTGCCGACCACCGACGGCGTGGTGGCTTGTCGGCCGGCGTTCGACCTCGTCGCCGAGCAGTGCCGCGCGTTTCAACCCAAGGTCGCGGAAGAGATCACGGGCGTTCCGGCCGCCGAGATCGAGCGCGCCGCGCGGGTTCTGTGGGATCACCGCCCGATCGCCTTCTACACGTGGAGCGGTCTCGAACAGCACAGTGCCACGACGCAGATCATCCGAGCGATCAACGTGCTGTACGCGCTCACCGGCTGCTTCGACGCCCCCGGCGGCAACGTGTTGTTCACGCCCATACCCACGAACCCGATCGCCGGGATGGAGCTGCTCGACCCCGCACAGCGGGCGAAGGCGATCGGCGTCAGCGATCGGCCGCTCGGCCCGGCCCGCTTCGAGTTCGTCACCGGCGAAGACTTCTACACCGCCGCGCTCGAAGGCCGTCCGTATCGGCCACGCGCGCTCGTGAGCTTCGGGTCGAACCTGCTGATGGCTCACGGCGACAGCGCCCGCGGCCGAGAGGCTCTGCAGGCACTTGACTTCCACGTCCACCTGGACATGTTCATGAGCCCGACGGCCGAGCAGGCCGACATCGTGCTGCCGGTGACCGGTGCCTTCGAGGCCGAGGGACTGAAGGTCGGCTTCGAGATCTCGCAGGAGGCCCAGTCCCTGGCGCAGTTGCGCGCCCCGCTGGTGGCGCCCGTGGATGAAGCCCGCTCGGACATCGAGGTCATCTTCGACCTCGCCTCCCGGCTCGGACTCGGCGAGCACTTCTTCCACGGAAACGTCGACGCCGGCTGGGAGCACCAGCTCGCGCCGAGCGGCGTCACGCTCCAAGAGCTCCGCGCCGAACCCGCGGGTGTCCGCTTACCGCTCGAGACCCGCCATCGGAAGTACGCGGCGGCCGGCGACGACGGCGTGCCCGCCGGGTTCGCCACGCCCACCGGACGGATCGAGCTGTACGCGGAAGCGTTCCTCGACATCGGACAACCACCGGTCCCCACGTTCACCGAACCCGCCTTGAGCCCCCGATCACGCCCCGACCTCGCCGATGAGTTCCCACTGATCCTCACCTGCACCAAGGCCTTGCACTTTTGCGAGACCCAACACCGCCAGGTCGCCAGCCTGCGCCGCCACGTCCCGGACCCAGAGGTCGAGTTGCACCCGGACACCGCAGCCGCGCGGGATCGCCGAGGGAACCTGGGTGGAGATCAAGACGCCCAAGGGCGCCGTGCGGGCTCGCGCCGCGTTGAATGACACGCTCGCCCCGAACGTCGTGAGCGGACAGCACGGCTGGTTCGAACCGTGCGAGGAGCTCAACCTGCCTGGTTTCCCGCCCTTCGGTCCCGGCAGCGCCAACCTCAACCTGGTGCTCAGCCAGACACCGAGCGACCCGATCAGCGGCAGCTCACCCCTGCGGGCCCAGGTCTGCGATGTGAAGCGTCTCGCCGAGGACCGAGGCATCCCGACGGCCACCTCAAACTGACGACGATTCTTGGGCGAGCAGCCTCGCGGCGCCGTGCGAAGTGCCGAGACGGCTACGTCAAAATGCTTCACCCGGCGGTCGCGTCCCCAGTTGCGCGGTTCCGCCCTCAACGCCCGACGTGAACCACGGTCCAGCCGGCGTCGCCTTCTCGGGCCACGGGACTCATCACTTCTGCGTGGTCTGCGCGAGATCGTCATCTCATCGGCGACATGCACGGGCGGCCCTGCTGGATCCGGACGATCAGGAACCGCTGGCGACGTTGGCGACCGCAATCTGGCACGACGTAGGGCCGCGCTGCCGCGCCGTGTCTACTCGGGCGCGTTCTCGTCGACGACGGTCAGGTCGACGAACTCGGGCGGGCCGTCGAAGATCTCGGCCATCAGCGCGCGGGCGCCCGCCAGGTCGTTCTCGCGCTGCGGGTCGGCCTCGCGGGCGTGGGCCTTCTCCTCGCTTTCGAAGACCACGAGCATGATCAGGCGGCTCGGGTCGTTCTGGTCCTGCATGGCCGTCGAGCGGATGAAGCCCGAGTGCGGCGTTTCCGCATCGCGGAATTCCTTCATCAGCCGCGGCAGTTCACCTTCCTTGCCGGGCTTGATGCGGGTAGTGATCAGCTGAGCCCACATGTCGATACCTCCGTGCCAGCGGAACCGGACAGCTGCAACATCATGCATCAGCGGTTGGGCGGGCAATCGAATGCAGTACCTACAGTGCATCGCTCGCGTGGGGCCGCACCATCGCCTCGGGTCAGACGGCGACGAGCCACACTTCGCAAGGGTCGCGTGTACTTGGGGTTTGTGTCGCCCCTCGGGCACGAACGAGTGTTCGGCGTCCGTTGCAAACCTGGCTAGTGCGCGCTCGTGACGTCCCTGTGCGCACGGTTCCGCGCAAGCGTTCAGCTTGCGGCCGAAGGCTGGTAGGTCGCGAAGTACTGTCGGACGCGTTCGAAGTCGTAGTCGACTTCCTGTCGGTTGTCTTCGTCCCATTCACTGCGGCCGGGACGCGCGGTGAGGTCGCCGCCGTAGACGTGGATGGCGCCGGTGAAGGTTTGACGCGGGTTCTCAACGGCGTGGATGGTGTCGTCGCCGAGGAGGGCGACCTCGCCGGTGTGCAGCTCGCGTCGGCCGGAGACGATGAGGCCTTGGCCGGAGCGCCGGTAGAAGACGTTGTCCTCCTGGCCGCCGTAGAGGCCGATGGCCGCCCACATCAGGTGGTTGTGCGGGCGGAACCGCATGCCGGGCGCCCAGACGACCTTGAGCACGGTGAGCTGCTCCGACGTGTGGAGGGGAACGAGTTCGCCGCGGGTAGTGGGAAGGGCCTTCACGACCTGGTCGGGGTGGCGCATCGCCCGCTCCAGGACATCCTTGATAGCCAGGCGGGGTTCGGTCTCGGCAACCGCCTGAACGCAGTCGGACACGAACCCGTCAAGGTTGAACATGTCTGTCCCTCCTCGTTGTCCGAGATCACGGAGATCGCTCCGTCGATCGTGCTGGAGAGCAGTCTCCCACCTGCCAGCGTGCGTTACAGCCGGCGAGATCGTCCGCCACGCGGGCGTGCGGCGAGCCGGCCAGATCGACGGGTTCTGGCGCAGTCGCCGGGACTGGGTCCGGAGGTAGTCGCGTGCATGATTCCGTTCACGCAGCGATAGCGAACTGGCCGGCAGCCGGCGCGTGTGGTTAGCAGGGTGCTGAAAAAGCCTGTTTGAGTGCTCGCGATTCTGGTTGGGTTCGCTCATGCTGTGGTCACCGAGGTGGGAGGTGACCGTGCGAGGGACGCCGGATCCGCAGTTGGCGATGCTGACGACGTTGCAGCCAGGTGATCTGATCCCGGCTGATCATCCGATCCGGCGGATCCGGGTGGTGGTCGACGCGGTGCTCGACGAGCTCAGCGACGAGTTCGACGTGATGTACGCGTCGGGTGGCCGGCCGAGTGTGCCGCCGGAGCAGCTGCTCAAAGCCACGGTGTTGATGGCGATGTACTCGATCCGGTCGGAGCGAGCGTTCTGCGAACGACTCAACTACGACTTGTTGTTCAAGTGGTTCCTCGATCTCCCGATCGACGGCCGGTCGTTCGATGCGAGCACGTTCTCGAAGAACCGTCGACGGCTTCTCGATCATGAGATCGCGGATCGGTTCTTCGCTGCGGTGGTCGGCCAGGCGAAGCTGCGACGTTACGTGTCGAGTGATCACTTCTCCGTCGACGGGACATTGTTGGAGGCGTGGGCATCGCACAAGAGCTTCCAACCCAAAGACGGCCCGCAGTCACCGCCGCCGGCGGGACGGAACACCGAGGTCGACTTCCACGGGCAACGGCGCTCGAACGAGACGCACGCGTCGACCACAGATCCCGAAGCTCGCATGGCGCGGAAGAGCTTCGCGACCGCGGCGAAGCTGTCGTATTCGGGCCATCTGTTGATGGAGCATCGCAATGCGTTACTCGTGGACATCGAGTTGACCCAAGCGACCAGCACGAGTCCCTTCTCCGGCACGAACGCCTGTTCTGCTCCCCGTGCGCCCCGGCAGATTCACGCTCGGGAGCGCCCGGGCCCGCCGCTCGGTCTCAGGCGCGTTCTGGACCGCGGTTCGGTGCATGTTGGTTGTGCGCGTGACGCCGAATAGGTCGCGGGATCGACGTCGGAGGTCGCGACGAAGAGGTGTCGGCATGCTGCTCAGCACCCGGTGGAGCTTGTCTGCAGGGCGGGTTCTGGGGCTGAGACAATGGGGCGCGTGGTAGGCGAGTCCCAGGGTGAGGAGCGAGTCCGCACCGCCGAGTTGATTGGCGCGCTCTGCCTGGCGACGGACCTCGGGATGGGTTTCCCGTTCGAGCATGGGCTGCACGAGACTTTGATTGCGATGCGCCTCGCCGAGCGGCTCGGGGTCGATCGCGCTACCGCCTCAGAGACGTACTACGCGTCGCTGCTCTCACACGCTGGCTGCACCGCGGAGGCGCACGTGGCGGCCGAGGTGTTTGGCGGCTCGATGACCGAGAACTTCAACCCGCTCATGTACGGCTCGGTGCGTGAGGTCTTCATCGGGCTTCTGCGTTCGCTGCCGGACGAGGATGTCGCGGGGTTGACACGCGCCGCGCAGGCCGCTCGGCGCTTGCCGCGGATGGCGCGGGGGACCCGCCCGGCGCTCACTGCTTCGTGCGAGGTTGCGGGGATGCTCGCCGAGCAGACGGGCGCTCCCGCCGCGGTCCCGGGCCTGCTCTCGTACTTGACGGACCGTTGGGACGGCCACGGCCCGCTCGGTCGAGGAAAGCACGAGGAGATTCCGCTGGCGATGCGGATCGTCCATGTGGCCACGGACGCCGCGTTCCAGTGCCACCTCGGAGGCGTCGAGCACACGGTGAGAATTGTGCGCGAGCGGGCCGGTCACGCGTTCGACCCGGAGGTGGCGGCGTGCCTGGTGGAGGGCGGCGCCGCGATCGTTGCTCTCGACGATGGCGGCTCGGCACGGGATGAGGTTCTGGCGTTGGAGCCTTCGCCGCCGTTGATGCTCGCAGGCGCTGCGCTCGAGCGTGGCCTCGCCGCGGTGGGCTGTTTCGCGGATCTGATCTCGCCGTATTTCGCCGGTCATTCGGCGGGCGTTGCCGAGCTTGCGGCCGAGGCTGCCGGGCGCTGCCGGGTTGACGCCGCGGGGGTGACCGCGGTTCGGCGCGCTGGGCTGGTCCATGACCTCGGCGGGGTCGCGGTTCACGCACGCGTCTGGCAGAAGCCGGGCCCGTTGAGCGCCGATGAGATGGAGCAGGTGCGGTTGCACCCGTACCACACTGAGCGCTGCCTCTCGCGTTCGCCGTTTCTGGCGGCGCTCGCTCCGGTCGCCGCTGCCCACCATGAGCGGCTCGACCGAAGCGGCTACCACCGCGGCTCGCCTGGTGCCGACCTGACGATGCCGGCGCGCCTGCTCGCCGCCGCGGATGCGTTCGTCGCGATGTGCGAGCCGCGGCCGCACCGCCCAGCCGTCGGGCCGGAGCGGGCGGCGGAGGCGCTCACTGCGGAGGCAAACGCGGGCCGCCTCGACCCGGACGCGGTCACCGCGGTGGTCGAGGCGGCGGGGCAGCGGGCGCCGCGCGTCGAGCGCCCGGCGGGGTTGACCGAGCGCGAGGCCGAGGTGATCGCGATGCTCGCCCGCGGCCTGCAGACGAGGCAGGTCGCCCACGAGCTTGGGATCTCGGTCAAGACCGCCGACCGCCACGTCCAGAACGCGTACGGCAAGCTCGGCGTGTCGACCCGTGCCGCGGCCACACTGTTCGCGATGGAGCACGGCCTCGTCGCATGGGGAGAACTCCCGATTGGACGGCCGCCCGTCCGGCCTTAGGTTCGTCTCGAGAGCGCTCGGCGACGCGCTGAGCCCTGTGAGGCACGGAGGCCGGGATGGCGAACGAGACGATCGAAGCGCAGCGCGAGCGGGTCTACCAATTCCACCTCGACGTCGCCGAGAAGATCGCGCCCACCTGGGCGAAGCGACGCGCCCAGGTCGAGGAGTACGCGGCGCCGGTCCGCCAATGGATGCTGCGCGCGCTCGATCCCCACGAGGGAGACACGCTCCTCGAGCTCGCGGCAGGGGTCGGCGACACCGGCTTCGAGGCGGCCGAGATCATCGGTGAGACCGGCCGCCTGATCACCAGCGACTTCTCGCCGGCGATGCTCGACGCCGCTCGCCGCCGCGGTGCCGAGCTCGGCCTCGGGAACGTCGACTACCGGGTGATCAACGCCGAACACATCGCGCTCGACGACGATTCGGTCGACGGCGTGCTCTGCCGGTTCGGCTACATGCTGATGCCCGATCCCGCGGCGGCGTTCGCCGAGACCCGGCGCGTGCTGCGCCCGAGCGGCCGCGCGGTGCTGGCCGTCTGGGGAGCGATGGAGCGCAACCCGTGGATCGCGATCGCCGGCATCAGCCTCGGCCAACGCGGACACATCCCGCCCCCTCCTCCGCCACCCGCCCCGGGGCCGTTCAGCCTGGCAAGCGCGGACCGGGTCGAAGGCCTCCTACGCGAAGCGGGATTCACCGAAGTGCAGCTCGAGGAGGCCCATGGGGGATTCGCCGTCGCCGACGCCGATGACTACCTGGGCCTGATCGGCGACACCGCCGGCCCAGTCGGGCTAGCGCTCCAAGGGTTGGGGGATCACGACCGCGCCCAGGTCCGAGGCGACGTCGAGGACGCGATCCGCCGCTTTGCTGTCGACAGCGGCGGCTACGCGCTGCCGTGCGTGGCGCTGTGCGCGGTCGCGAGCTGAGCCAACGAACGGAGAGCACCGTGGCCGAGACCGCAACGATCAACGGGACCGACCTCGCCTACATCGAGCACGGCCGGGGACAGCCGGTCGTCTTCGTCCACGGCGGCATCGGCGACTACCGGGAGTGGAACCTCCAAATGCCGGCCTTCGCAGCCAGCCTCCGGGTCATCGCCCTGAGCTGCCGCGGCGCCTGGCCCAACCGGAAGGTCGAGCCCGACGAGGAGATCACGCTGGACACCTTCGTCGAGGATCTCGCGTCGTTCATCAAGACGCTCGACCTGGCGCCCGTCCACCTGGTGGGCCACTCATCGCCGGGCGGCTTCGGTGGCCTGATACTGGCCTACCGCTATCCCGAGCAGCTGCGCTCACTGGTCCTGCTCGAGCCGCCCGCGTTTCCCTTGCTAGGTGTCAACATCCCGCCCACGCCGCCCCAAGTGCTGAGGCTGCTGGTCCGCAACCCGCGAGCCGGGATCGGCTTCATCAAGTTCGGTGCCAGGGGAGTCCGCCCGGCCATGAAGGCGTTCGACCGTGGCGACGACGAAGGGGCGCTCCGGATCTTCATGACGGCCGTCGCCGGCAAGGAACCTGTCGCGTCGCTCCCCGAAGCGATGTTCCAGGAGTTCGTCGGCAATGTCGGCCCGTTCAAGGCACAACTACGGGCCGGCTTCCCCCACTTCGGCGAGGACGATGCCAGGAGCATCCGCGTCCCGACACTGCTCGTTTCAGGAACTCAAACCCCTGCCCCGCTGACCGCGGTCACCGACAGGCTGCAAGAACTCCTGCCCAACGTCAGCCGGCTGAACATCGCTGGCGCCAGCCACAACATGTTCCACAGCCATCCCGCGGAGTTCAACGCTGGCGTGACGGAGTTCATCAGCCAACACTGACCACGCGACACCAACCCGAACGGACCATCACCGCGTCAACAACGTCCATGGTCAGCACATATAGAGCGACCGACCGTGTCACCCGTTCGCCTTCAAGGACACCTCGGAGTTGTTCGACGTCGGTCGAGTCGGCGATGCGTTCGTCGGCGCCGGCCAGAGACAAGCCCGAACTTGTGCGAGCGCAGTGCCGTTGCCCCGATGCGATATCGCGGCCGGGAGTGATTCCGAGTTGTGATGAAGAGGGGCCTCCCGGGTGAGAATAGAGAGATGATGGACGCTACCCACCCGCGCCGAGCACGACAACCGCCGAACGCGACGCAGCGCGCACGCGCGTAATGACCTTGACACCCCGGCCCCTCTTCATAGAGAGGGAGTGGTTGCGGGCATACTCCTGCAATCGCCGATCACTCCATCAGTGTTCTCCCGCGCAAGCGATAGAGCGGTCGAACGCCAGAGACTGCCGATACATGTTGCCCGTTCGCGCGACGCAGTGGTGCTCACGGCGCTTGCGCGGGGCCGCGTCTGCGGGACGCGTTATGCATTGGCGACAACCGGCGGCTGATCATGCAGTGCGTTCGCTGGTTGCCGGCGAGTCGCTGGCCACGGCTTGTAGCTGTGCAGTGTCGGTGTATTGCTGGAATCGGGTGACCTTGCCGCCGCGTAGGTGCCAGATGTGGCAGAACTGTGCGTCCAACGTCTTTCCTGTGGCCTTGAACGTGCCGCGGTAGCGGCCCTCGACCACGACGGTGGGCCCGGCGTCGTGAACGTGCGCGGGGACGACCGTGAATGAGTCCCACTCGGTTGCGAGCTTGACGAACAGGTTTTGCACGATCGTGTCGGGGTCGCGCCACCCGGCACCGTCGAGTTGGTAGGGGTGTCCTTCGGCCTCGCGCCATTCGATGTCCTCGTCGAAGGAGTCGACCACCGCGCCGATGTCTCCGCGATCCAGTGCTTCGTACACGCTGGTCACGGCTCCTGTGTTGTCCATGTTGCACCTCCGGTGTCGCTCTCAGGCCTGTTGCCACGCTTGGTTGGGCGATCAGGACGCGGCGACGAGATCATCGGGGCTCACCGTTCGGATCTCGCTGACGCGCTGGCACGGCAACCCTGCGGCGTGAGCATGTGCCCGAACCGTCGCTTCGTCGGGTGCGGCGTAGACGCAGTAGGTGATGACACCGTTGTCAGCCCGAGCGGCGTGACTGTGCTCCCATACGAGCTGGGGGAACTGGTCGGCGGCGACACGGACCGCCAGCGACGTCCCGGCTTCGAGCTGCTCGTCGGTGACGGGGCCGAAGTGGCGTTCGATCAAGAACTGCTTCACGGGGTACCTCCCGTCTCGTCTGGATACCGTTTCCAGCGTGCGCGATTGGCCTTGCATTTCGCTGGAGGCAAACTGGAGCACGTGAAGGTCGGGCTTCTTGGCCCTCTCGAAGTGGAGCGCGCGGGAACGCCGATCCATGTCGGCCCGCTCAAGCAGCGGATCGTGCTGGCGCTGCTCGCCGTGACACCGGGTCGGGTCGCCTCGGCATCGCTGCTCGCCGAAGCGCTGTGGGGGGACCGGATGCCGACGTCGGCGACGAACCTCCTCCACGGGTATGTCGCGGGTCTGCGAAAGACGCTTGGGCCTGGCCTCATCCAGACGCGTGCGCCGGGCTACATGCTCGTGCTCGACGAGGGCGCGACCGACATCGAGGAGTTCGAAGCACTCCGACAGTCGGGGATCGATCGGCTCTCACGCGGCCAAGCGTCGGCCGCCGCGGTGATCCTTCGCGACGCGCTGGCGCTTTGGCGCGGCCCTGCGCTCGCGGACGTCGCGCAAAGTGAAGTCCTCGCTCGGATCGCGACCCGACTCGAGGAACTGCGCATGGCGACGCTCGAAGAGCGAATCGCGGCCGAGCTCGCCAGCGGCCGGCACCGAGAGCTGGTGGCCGAGCTCGAGCAGCTCGTCGTCGAAGAGCCATACCGCGAGCGACTTTGGGGTCATCTCGTGATCGCCCTCTACCGGTGTGGTCGGCAGGCTGACAACGCTCTGCGGCGATGCGCTGAGATCCGTCGTCGCCTGGTCGAAGAGCTCGGCGTCTCGCCGGGCGCCGAGCTGCGTGAGATCGAAGCGGCCGTGCTGAGGCAGGATCGCGCACTCGACCTTGACACATCTGGGCATGCTGGCCGAAGGAGCGACCGATCTGCCGTCTTCGTCGGTCGGCATGCAGAGCTGTCCATGTTGCGTGAGCGCTGGTCGCGAGCCCGGGCAGGTGAGCACGAGGTCGTGCTCATCAGCGGAGAACCGGGGATCGGGAAGTCGCGCCTCGCGAGCGAGGTCATGCACGTGGCCGAGGGAGACGGAGCGCACCTCTTGCGCGGTCACTGCGAGGAGCGTGTGGGCGCGCCGTACGAGCCGTTCATCGAAGCGATGAACCTCTATCGCGATGCGGGCGCCGGCAACACGGATGAGATGCCGAAGAGCCGACATCTGGAACAGCTCGCGTCGGCGCTCCCACGACTGGGACCGACTTCGGCGGCCGAAGATCGCTCCGGTGGGGACGCGGCCCCGACGCTGTTGTGGATCTTCGATCACTTCACCGGCGTGCTTCGCGACCTCGCCGCGTCCGGGCCTGTCCTCTTGGTGCTCGAGGACCTGCAGTGGGCGGACTCGACGACCTTGGGGCTGGTTCACCATCTCGCGTCACGCGCAACGCCGAGCGGGCTCCTCATCATCGGCACGTACCGCGACACCGAGGTCGGTCGTGACGATCCGTTGCGAGACCTCGTCGCTGACCTCCACGGCGCGGCGCACTGCGAGCGCCTTGCACTGGCCGGGCTCACTGTGGACGAAATCGAAGAGCTCCTCGTTGGTGACGACCGAGAGGCCCGGCGCATGCGTGCCGCGTCACTCCACGAAGAGACCGGTGGCAATCCGTTGTTCGTCGGTGAAGTTCTCAGGCACGGTGACGAGAGCGAGGGCGGCGACGAGGTCCCAACGGGCGTCACGGAGGTGATCACCCGACGCGTCCGCCGTCTGTCCTCCGCCGCGCAGGACGTCCTGTCGCTCGCGTCGGTTGTCGGTGACAGCGTGTCGCTCGATCTTCTGCGTTCGATAACGCTCGACACCGCGGATTTCAGTTCCGCGGTTGAGGACACGCTCGACGCCGGTCTGCTCGTCGAGATCCCTTCCCGCGCTCCGACCTGCCGGTTCAGTCACTCAACCGTCCGACGTGCGGTCTACGACGGGCTTTCGGCACCGCGCCGCCAGACACTGCACGCGCGGGTCGCTGTCGCGCTCGAGACGCCCTTACATCGAAAGGACTTCCCACCTGCAGCGGTCGCGAGTCATTATCGACTGGCAGGGAATGCCGTGAGCAGCGAGCGCGCACAGCGGGCATACCTGGCAGCAGCACACGAGGCAGATCGCACATGGGCGAAGGCGGAGGCAGTCCAGTGGTACGACGCCGCGCTCGATCTACTCGAAGAGAACGACCCTGAGTGGGCCAACGTGCGACTCGCGCGATTCGTCGCTGCCAAGACCGTGCTGCACCCGCGCCACGACCGACTCTCAATCGCGCGCGCCGCAGGCACTAGATGATCATCATTACGGCGTATCAGGATGGGAACGAACGCGGATCGACCTCATCCGCGATCTCGTAAACATTCGCGATGCGATGACAGGCCACCACCGCGGAGTGCTCGAACAGGCGATCGAGATTCGGACTGGCGTACACGCAGAACGTGCGCAGCACTCCGTCAGCACTGCTCACAACGAGCGATCGTTCCCACGTCAGGTCCGGGAACTGTTCGTCGATGGCCTGTTGGCTGACGAGAGCCATCCTCGCGAGCTCGTCCTCGTCCATCGGGTCCCACAGCCGCTCTAGGAGAAAGCGAGGCACGGTCCGAACAGTAACAGCGTCCGTCGGCGCTGCGCGTGGTGCGAGCCGAGCTCGGCGGCGTCAGTTGCGTCACGCGCGGTCATTCGCAGGTCGATTGGCCGCGCCGCGCGGGCCAGGAGAACCAAGCCCAGGCGGCGGTGAACTCGACCAGGCTCATGCGGGCGGTGATCCGAAGCGGCCCTGGTGTGGGCATCAATGCGCATCTCTTCCCATACGAATCGGCCCGACACACGTGCTCTACGAACAGGATTAGGCCATCCCGGTCGGGCGCGGGCGCCGCATGGCCAGCGCGCAACGAACTCCGTAGTGCTCGACACCGATCATTCGCCGTTTCTCTCGATGCCAGACGACATCGGCCGCATCCTCGTCAGCTTGGCCCGTGACTCGAGCTGAAGTCATAGGGGCCGACGAGCGACTGCAATTTCGCGCCATCGCCCACACGTTGCGTCGGCGTCGACACCTCGTACGCGCCGACGTGCTGTGCGTGGAAGTATCCGTGGCCACGCAGGTACGCTGCCATTGCCCTTGCGATCAAGCCGAGGAGGGCGAAGGTGATCATCCAGCTGGTGCGCTTCGACTCGCGCCTTTCCTATGACGAAGTGATGGAGCGGTTCGAGAACCGATCCGATCGTTACCGGCAGGTTCCTGGGCTTCTCCAGAAGTACTACGTCCATTACCCAGAGACTGACGAGTACGGCGGGGTGTACGTCTGGGAATCGACGGACGCCTTGCAGCAGTGGAAGGAAACGAACCTATCGGGCACGCTGGCCGAGACCTATCAGGTCAAGGATGAGCCCCGGCGTGAGATCGTCGATGTCATGCTTGTGCTCCACGCTGATCGACCCCGCTCTGAGCGGTCCCTCAGACGGGATCCACTCGGGGAGCAGACCCTGCCGAGGGGCGAAGAGGCTCACGGCCGCACGGTTCGAGACAGCGTGTTTGCGTAGATGTGCTGCACCGGCGCCCTGACGGGAGTAGTCGCGGGAGTGATTCAGTCCACCATAACGTCACGGCCGCTCGTGCGTTCGAGAGAGAGTCTGCACCATCGCGGTGTGCTCTGCCGCGAGGGCGACGACCCGCGTCAGCGGGGGCGTTGCTTCAAGTCGCAAGTCCCCCCTCCGAGTTGAACCCCACGCGCGGGCGTTCGTGCACCACACGTGCACCACAACGGAAGGCCAATCACGGTCAACCACGGTCATTCACAGGTACCCGAAAACGCGGCCTGCCCTGCGGAAATACGCGAAGCCGCTGATCAGCGGGCTGAGGCGATTTACGTTCGCAACGTAGAAGTCGTGGGTTCAAGTCCCATCACCTCCACTCGTGTGATGTGTCGCGTCATAGGCGACGCATGTGTCAGGTCATCGTAGAGATCCAGCCTTGGGTTTGGGGCTGGTAGTCGCGGGTCGGGTCGAGGGTGAGGTGGCGGAGGAGTTCGCCGTCTGGGGTGACGATTCGGACGTCGCGGTCGGCGATGAGGAGCACGACGGGCTGGTGTCGGTAGCGGGCTCCCATGCCGATGTGGTGGAGCTTGGATTGGTAGCGCAGGGTGATCGAGCCGTGCTGGTCGACGCGGTCGTGTCGGACGCGGAAGTGGGTGTCGGATCGACGTCGGGGCGGGTGGGCTTTGGTCTTGGTGTCGAAGACCGTCTGGGGTGTGGCGCGTCCGAGTGCTCGGTGGGGTCGTTGCTGGTTGTAGTAGGTGACGAAGCGCTCGAGGTGGGTCTGGAGCTCGGTGAGGGTGCCGGCGGGCTGTTTGGTGAGGAACTTCTTGAGGGTCTGGTGGAAGCGTTCGACCTTGCCGCACGTCTGGGGGTGGTAGGGACGCGAGTGTTTGAACGTGACGCCGAGCGTTTCGAGCAGTGTCTCGATGACGACTTTGCCGTTGCGGTGTTTCGCGGTGTAGATGCAGCCGTTGTCGGTGAGCAGCGCGGCGGGCGTGCCGTAGCAGGCGCACGCGCTGAGGAAGATCTCGGCGACGTCGGTGGCTTTGGTGACCGGCAGTGCGTGTGACGCGACGCAGAGTCGGCTGTGGTCGTCGAGGAAGTTGACGATCTCGACGCCGGTGCCGTCAGTGAGGCTCCAGTGCGTCATATCCGACTGCCAGCACTCGTTCGGGAGCCCAGCTTCGAAACGCACGAACGACGACTTGGGGCGCTTCTGGGGCTGAGGGACTACGCAGCCACGGCGACGCAATACTCGCATGATCGTGCTCAGCGACGGCGCCTGGCCGTGGCGTCGCCTCCAGATGCCAGTGGATGGTCTGCGCGCCGGCGTCGAGTCCTTCTTCGGTCAGCTGCTTGCGCAACAGCACGATCTCTTCCTCGAGTTCGCCCCCCAGCGCGTTCGGTGACGTTCGCGGACGACGGGACCGAGGAATCAGTCCCGCGTCGCCCTCGGACCGGTAGCGGGCCAGCAGCCGGTAGATCCAACTCGGATGCACCCCATGCGCCCTCGCCAACTCCGCGACCGGGCGTCCCTCCCGCACGTGCGCCTCAACCAGATATCCGGCCCTGTCCATCGGCGACCCCCACCTCGGTGTCGCCTATGTCTTGACACATCACTCGCCGATGTCCTGGTTTCAGACACCGAGGTCTTTGCTCGGGAATTGGCACGCGAGCGGGAGCCGTGAATTAGCCCGGACCTTTCAGTAGGGGGCTGGTGATCGGGGGTCGCGTCCGCGAAAACGCCCTCCTGTCAAGGGATACTGCGGTTTGCGAAGACAGCAGGTCCCGAGTCAGGAGGGCACTTCCGAGATGCAGCGTAACTCGACGCGGCCGCAGCTGTTGGTGACCGGTGATGGCAGGAACGTGGTTGCGCACGTGGGTTCGAGGTTGTTGTGCGATCTTGCCGACGAGCTCGGTGTGACGGCGGGGTTGTCGGTGGCGATGGAGCCGACGAAGCGGCGGCGTCGGGGCCATGATCGGGGTCGGGTGCTGGTCGATCTGGCAGTGATGCTCGCTGGTGGTGGTGAGACGATCTCGGACCTCGCGGTGCTGCGCGACCAGCCGGGTCTCTTTGGTGAGGTGGCGTCGCTGGCGACGGCGTGGCGTGCGCTGGACGCGATCGATGATGCGGCGTTGGCGCGAATCGCGGTCGGCACGCGCGGCGGGCCGCCGCCAGGCGTGGGCAGCGGGCGCGGATCCGGGGTTCTATGTGATCGACATCGACGCCACGTTGGTCACCGCCCATTCGGAGAAGGAAGGTGCGGCACCGACGTACAAGCGCGGGTTCGGGTTCCATCCGTTGTTGGCGTTCTTGGACGCGACTGGTGAAGCGTTGGCGGCGAAGCTGCGGCCCGGCAACGCCGGGTCGGGCACCGCGACTGATCACGTCGAGGTGCTCGACGCTGCGCTCGTGCAGCTGCCGGTCGATCCCGCCGCGGTGGAGGTGATCGCCCGGGCGGACTCGGCGGGACTTTCGCACGGGTTCGTCGACGCGTGCCGCGCACGCCACGTGCGGTTCGCGATCGGGCATCGCCTCACCGCCGAGATCGCGAAGGTGCTGGTCGGCATGCCCGAATCGGTGTGGCAGCCAGCGTTGAGCGCGGACGGCCACCAGGAACGTGACGGCGCGGCGGTTGTCGAGATCACCGGGCTCGTTGATCTCTCCGCCTGGGGTGAGGGGATGCGGATGATCGCCCGCCGAGAAGACCCTCACCCGGGCGCGCAGCTCACCTTCACTGATGTCGATGGGCATCGCTTCCAAGTCTTCGTCACCGACCTGCCCGAGCGAGACATCGCGTATCTCGAAGCGCTGCATCGCGGACGCGGTCGCGCCGAACGACAGATCTGCGACGCCAAAGACACCGGCCTGGCCAACCTGCCCTCGGCGGACTTCGCGATCAACACCGCGTGGCTCACCCTCGTGCTCGTCGCGCACGACCTGCTCGCCTGGACCCGACTGCTCTGCCTCGACGGCGACCTCGCACGCGCGGAGCCCAAACGGCTTCGCTACTGCCTTTTCCACGCAGCTGGCGTGATCACCCGGAGCGGACGACGCGCCCGGCTACGCGTCGCGGCGAACTGGCCCTGGCGCGACCAGCTCATCGCCGCGTTCGCGTCAACGCGTTCGCTCCCTATCCACGCGTAGACCGACCCGTCCCGCACGCGGAGTCGGCACGGCTTGGCCGAACACGTCCTGAACACCCCCAGCATCACGAAAACACCCCGCCCAGCACCCAACCACACGCGATCACGCCGCCGCCCACGACACCCCCGACGCTACGCCCCCACCCGCGGCGCTCAAACACCCTTACTGAAAGGTCCGGGCTAGGCGTCGAGGAGGGACTGTCGGATTTTTTGTGTAAGCGGTCGTGATGGTCATTGGTGGTTGGCGGCGATCCGGTCGCCGTAGTGGACGGTGAGGGCGTTCAGGATGTGTTTCCAGCCGTTGGTCTTGCCGATCAGGTTCGTCCGGTTCGGCCGTTGCTGGTTGGCGACGAGGTAGAGGACCTTCAGGGCAGCTTGCTCGTTGGGGAAGTGCCCTCGGTGCCGGACCGCCCGTCGGAACCTTGCGTTGAGGCTCTCGATCGCGTTCGTCGTGTACACGATCTTGCGCAGCTCGGTCGGGAACTCGAGGAACGGTACGAACTCGGCCCAGTTGTTCTCCCAGGAGTTGATCATCGCTGGATAGATCTCGCGCCAGGTCTCGGCGAACTCGCCGAAGCGGACCTCCGCGGCGGCGACGGTCGGGGCGGTGTAGATCTCTCGCAGTTCGCGGGTGATCTGACCCCAGTGCTTCTTCGACGCGTAACGCAAACTGTTACGCACCAGGTGCACGACACAGGTTTGCACCGTCGCTTCAGGCCATGTCGCGCGGATCGCGTCCGGCAACCCCTTCAGACCGTCGCAGCACACGATCAACGCGTCCACCACACCACGGTTGCGGAGTTCGGTGAGCATCGTCATCCACTGCTTGGCTCCCTCACCACCCGAAGGACCGAGCCACAAGCCCAACACGTCGCGTTCGCCGTCCATGTTCACGCCGATCACGACATAGACAGGCCGGTTCGCAACCTGGGAATCCCGAACCTTGATGATGATCGCGTCGATCAACAACACCGGATACAAACGCTCGAGTGGCCGGCGCTGCCATGCCGCCATGTCCTCGACGATCTGGTCGGTGATCTTCGAGATCGTCTCTCTCGAGATCTCGGTGCCGTAGATCTCGAACAGGTACGCCTGGATGTCGCCGGTCGTCATGCCCTTGGCATACAGCGAGATCACATTGCCGGTGAGACCATCAAGGCGTCGTTGATGCTTGGGGACGGTCTGCGGCTCGAACGTGCCGTTCCGGTCCCGCGGGACCGCCAACTCGACCTCACCGACATCGGTCGTGACCGTCTTGGGGGAGGTCCCATTCCGGCTGTTGCCGCTGCCGCGTCCAGCCGGGTCATGTGGCTCGTAACCGAGATGATCGGTGAGCTCGACCTCCAAGCCGGTCTGCAACACCTGGCGGATCATCGCGGTCAACAGCCCGTCGTCGCCGGTCAGCTCGACGCCCTCGGCGCGTGCACGCGCTACGAGCTCTTCGGCCCACTCACGCATCGCCGGCTCGTCGCCCGCCACCAACGGGACGCTAGGCGCCACCGGAACCACAGACACGTCGTCAAAAGAACTCTCGGTACTCATGGACATGATCCTCCTCGGCCCACGACGCCCGGTCGCGGACCCTCAGATCACGCCACTTACACAAAGTTCCCGACAGTCCCGTCGAGGACTCCGTCGGTGATGTGGACGGTGCGGTCCGCGAAGTGGGTCATCCGTGCTCACTGCGATCGCCGCCACCGGCGGCGAGTCACGAGATGGTGCCGCGCCGAGCAGGCACACTTGCTCCGGCAGCTTGCCGAGGCGCCCGGGGGAGACAATCGTCGAGTGGAGCGTCGTGACGCGCGTCGGCTGGGTGACTTTCAATCTCGGTGCGTCTCGAGGAAAGACCGGACCTTGTGATTGTGTCGCTCGTGTGCCTCAGGTCGCGCCACGAGGAGTGGCTCGGCGGCGGGCGTTGCGTCAGTTGGCGGTGACCGCGGCGGCGTCGGGCTTGATGTGGGCGAACATGCTGCGGCCGTTCCAGGTCGGGAAGGCCCGTACGAGCCATGACGGGCCGTGGAGCTGGATCCGGGAGTCGCAGGTTGCGTCGGCCCAGGAGAGCTGCCCGGCGTGCCATTTCACGAACGCTTCGGCGTCGGCGGTGATGTAGAGGTCTTCGTCCAGACCGGGATACGTCTTGCAGATCTCGGCCTCGCGGTGCTCGAGCAGCAGCCAGTAACGCTCGTGGGCCCGGAAGCCGGTGAAGTCCAGCCGGACGACCACGCGCCGGTCCGGGAGTCGGTCACGGCGGAGCGCATTGCACATCGACCACAGCGCCACGAATGGATCGAGGTTCTCGGGGGCGATCTCGAGCCACCGGGCTCCCCACTCGCCGAGGGTCCGGCAGACCTTGAACAGATCGTGGCCCGAACTCGTGAGCTGGTAGCGGTGACCGCGCCCTTGAGCTTTCGGTGCTGACTCGACGATGCCGAAGCGCTCGAGCTGCGTGAGCCGCTGCGCGAGCAGCGTGCGGGACAGTCCGGGCGCACCCTCGAGGATCTCGCCGAAGGTCTCACAGCCCAGATACAGGTTGCGGATGATCAACGGCGTCCAACGCTCAGCGAAGATCTCCGAGCCACGGGCGATCGGGCAGTACTGGCCGTAGGTCCTCATGTGCCCAGTGTCCCGCGCCAGCCGACCGACGTGAAGTCCAGATTCCGTACTTCGAAGTCCAGATCGCTGACTTCTCCTCGGTGCACGTCGATGTTGCGATGAGCCCATCGACCAGAGGAGGCACGATGTCAGCACGAACCGCAGTGCAGATTCCTGGGTTCCGGGGCGACGTGATCGTCCCCGACCACCACGACTACGACGACGCACGCGCCGTGTGGAACGGCACCGTCGACCGACGACCTCGCCTGATCGCCCGATGCAGCGGCACCGCCGACGTGGCCGCAGCGGTGCGCTTCGCCCGCGACCGCGACCTCGAGATCACCGTACGAGGCGGGGGTCACAATGTGTCCGGGACCGCGGTGTGCGACGATGGGATCGTCATCGACCTCTCCGCGATGCGCGCCGTCACGGCTGATCCCGTCGAGCGCACGGCCGTCGTCCAGGGCGGGGCCTTGTGGGGCGATGTCGACCACGCGACACAGGCGCACGGTCTCGCAACCACCGGCGGCATCGTGGGCCACACCGGCGTCGGCGGCCTCAGCCTGGGCGGCGGCATCGGCTGGCTCATGCGCAAGCACGGTCTCACCGTCGACAACCTCGTGGAGGTCGAGGTGGTTACCGCCGAGGGCAACATCATTCGGGCGTCGGTCGGCCATCACCCAGACCTGTTCTGGGCGCTGCGAGGCGGCGGTGGAAACTTCGGCATCGTCAGCTCGTTCCGGTTCGCGCTGCACCCGGTCGGGCCCACCGTCATGGCCGGACCGGTGTTCTGGGCGGCCGAGGACACGACCGACGTCCTGCGCTTCTACTGTGAGTTCGTCACCGACGCGCCTGACGAGCTCGGCAACGTCGTCCGGCTCGGCACGATCCCGCCGCTGCCACTTGTCAGCGAGGAGTTGCACTTCCGGCCGGCAATCGCCGTCGGTAGCTGCTACGCCGGACCGGTCGAAGACGGTGCGCGTGCCGTCCGTGCGCTCCGCGAGTTCGGGACGCCGCTCGTGGATCTGGTTGGACCCTCCCTGTACGTCGACCATCAACGCGGCCTCGACGACACCGTCCCCCATGGCTGGCACTACTACTGGAAGGCCACGAACCTCACCGACCTGTCCGACAAGGTCATCGACATCGTCGCCGCGCACGCCTACGACGCAACATCGCCGAGGTCGTACGCGGCGATGTTCCACATGGGTGGCGCAGTTGCCCGCGTCCCCCGGGACGCCACCGCCTACCCCAGCCGCGACGTGGAGCACAACATCATCATCGACGCCGCATGGCTCCCCGAGCAGGACGACATCGTCGGGGCGGCAGAGACCGCGTGGGCACGAGCATTCCTCGCCGCTCTCCAACCCCACCGTGTCGGCGTCTACGTGAACTTCCTCGACTCCGACGACGACACGAGCCGCGTCCGCGAGGCCTACGGCGACGACACCTACCGGCGGCTCGCCGAGGTGAAGGCGAAGTACGACCCCGAGAACGTGTTCCACAACAACAAGAACATCCAGCCCAGCACCCCGGTGCAATGAGCCGTGCGCTGCACCGACTCGTGTCGCGGCCTCGGAGACACGATCGCCCCACACGTCGGTTCGAGGACGCTCGCCCGCGTTCCGGGAGCGGTCCTCTTGGCAGGGCGTCGTGCCAATCGCGCGTGTCACAGTACGGCACTTATACGAGATGGGGCATTCCTACCGCAGCTGCAGTCCTGCCGCGATGCAGCGCAACGACCACCCGTTGTGCAAACCCCTGCCGATCTCGAAACGCTCGTCAAAGGACAACCGTCTCCCTGGCATCCGAACACCTCCTGGCCGCAGCCAAGTCCGATGTCGCAATGACCAGGTGGATATGGAGACATCGAACAGGCGTTCGATACTTGCCCGGAGGTGCGGTCACCTCCGATGTTGCAGCGTCCACCAGGAAAACCTCATAAACCTCCAATCGTTGCCGGGGTTGGTAGGGTTTGTGGGGTTCTATGAGGAGCTTCCAACGACAACTCACGCTCGCCGGGCGACATCGTCCGGATGCTCCAGCGGATCGACCGCGCTGCTGGGGCTGAGGCGCAGTACGTCGACCAGCTGCCCCAGTTGCTCGACGCGCTTCGGGCCGAAGCTCGCATCGAGTCGATCACCGCCTCGAGCGCCATCGAAGGGATCGTGGTCGAGAAGGCTCGTATCCCGAGGCTCGCGTCTGGCGAGGCGAATCGGTTCCGAAACCGGAGCGAGAAAGAGTTCGCCGGCTACCGCGCGGCGCTCGACTACCTGAACCAGGAGAGGCCAGGCGCATTCACGGTCGGGCTGATACTGCACCTGCACCGACTGCTCTTGTCCTTCACAGACGGGCGCGGGGGTTCCTTCAAGACCGAGGACAACCTCGTCGTCGACCGCAACTCGGATGGCAGCACCGCCGTGCGATTCGAGCCCGTGTCTGCGCGGGAGACCCGGTTCTTCACGGAGGAACTCATCGCTCGCACTCGGGACTCGCTCGACCGCGGCACGCACCACCCGCTTCTGGTCACGGCGGCGTGCATTCTCGATCTCCTCTGTATCCACCCGTTCACCGACGGCAATGGGCGCGTTGCGCGGTTGGTCACGACGTACTTGCTCACGCGGACCGGCTATGGCGTCGGCCGGTACGTGAGCATCGAGCAGCTGTTCTACGACACGAAGGACGACTACTACGACGCGCTCGCCGCGTCGACCGATGGCTGGTTCGACGACGGCCACCACGATGTGTGGCCCTGGGCAACGTACTTCCTCAACCGGCTCAACGAAGCCTACGAAAGGTTCACGGCACGAGTCGCGGCTGGTACCACCGGCGGGACGAAACAGGATCGTGTCCGCGATTTCGTTCTCTTGCACGCGCCGGCAACATTCGCAATCGCGGATGTCCGCCGCGCCGTTCCGGGTGTGTCCGACAACACGATCCGACTCGTTCTCAGTGCTCTGAAGAACGCACGCCGCATCACGAACGACGGTACGGGTCGCAACGCCACGTGGCGTCGCATCTGACTCGAGGGTCGGGCAAGACGACCACGATCAACATCCTGACCACGCTCATCAACGGCGACGGCGGGACGGCGAGCGTGGACGGCTTCGACGTGGCGGAGCAACCTTCCAAGGTCCGCGAGCAGATCAGCTTGACCGGGCAGTTCGCCGCGGTGGACCACGTGCTCACCGCCCGGGAGAACCTCGTCCTCATGGGCGAGCTGCGCCACGTCGTCGACCCGGGACAGACCGCAGCGCATCTGTTGGACCGGTTCGGTCTCGACGAGGCCGCCGACCGACGCTTGCTGACCTTCTCGGGCGGGATGCGGCGCCGGCTCGACATCGCCATGAGCCTGGTGGGCGACGCGCCCGTCGTCTTCTTCGACGAGCCGACGACGGGGCTCGACCCCCAGAGCCGGATCGACATGTGGCGGACGATCCGCGAACTGGTCGAGCGCGGAACCACGGTGTTTCTGACGACGCAGTACCTGGACGAGGCCGACCGTCTCGCGGACGAGATCGCCATCCTCCACCACGGCCGGATCGTGGCCCGCGGCACAGCCGACGAGCTGAAGGCCACCATGCCGACTGGGCTCGTCGAGCTGGAATTCGGCGACGAGCAGCAGCTGTCGACGGCGCAGCGCGTGCTCGGCGAGGAGCACGAAGTCCGTCGGGCCGATTCGAAGCTCGTCGTCCCCACCAACGATTCGGTGGGCGAGATCGTCGACATGTTCATCCTGCTCCGGAACAGCGGGATCGAACCGACCGAGTTCTCCACGCAACCCCCGACCCTCGACGACGTGTTCTTCAAGATCCTCGACGACAAGAAGGACGAAGAGAAGGAGGAGCGATATGCGGACGCTCACTGACACCTGGACCATGGCGAGACGGAGCCTCCGTCACACGACGCGCAGCCCCGACACGATCATCACGGTCCTCTTGATGCCGATCGCCTTGTTGCTCCTGTTCGTCTACGTGTTCGGTGGCGCGCTCGGAACACAGACCGGCTCGATCGACTACGTCGACTTCATCACCCCCGGGGTGGTCATCCTGACAGTGATTGAGCGGCATCGCCTACGCCGCGGTGCGCCTCAGCACGGACCTCCACGAGGGCATCATCAGCCGCTTCCGGACCATGCCGGTCGCGCCCTCGTCGGTCCTCAGCGGGCAGGCCCTGTCGTCGACGCTGTCGAATCTCTTCTCCTGCGCCCTGGTGATCCTGGTGGCGTTCCTCGTCGGCTTCCGCCCGACCTCGGACCCAGCCGCCTGGCTCTGGTTCGTCGGCCTGCTGGCGCTCCTCATCCTGGCGACCACCTGGCTCGCCATGTTCTTCGGACTGCTGGCAAAGACCGTCGAAGGTGCCGGTGCATTCAGCTACATCCTGCTGCTACTGATCTTCATCAGCCCCTCGTTCGTCCCGACCGACTCAATGAAGCCATGGCTGAGAGGCTTCGCCGAGCACCAGCCGATGACACCGATCATCGACACCATGCGCTCGCTGCTGACCGACGGCACCCCCGGCCACGACATCTGGGCCGCACTGGCGTGGGTCGTCGGCATCCTGATCATCTCCTACACGCTCGCGCTGAGCGTCTATCGCCGCCGCGCCCCCGTGCCCGCAGCCCAGTGAGCCGATCGCTGTACGCGGCGACCGTGGCCTCGCGCTCCTCGCTCACCAGACCCCCCGCTCCTTCATCACATCAGATCTGCGCGCAGCCGCTGACAAGGGTCACGATCGTCATCTGAAAAGACCCGCCTGATTCCTCCGGTTGACGCATGCTGATATCGGTATATGATGGCGCCCGTGGCACGAGCAGCGACGACGTCAGACGTCTTCAACGCGATCGCCGAGCCGCAGCGCCGGGAGATCCTGGTGCTGCTGCGGGCGGGTGAGCGGCCGGTGACCGAGTTGGCCCAGGTGCTGGGGATGACCCAGCCGGGGGCGTCCAAACACCTGCGGGTGCTCCGGGAGGTCGGGCTGGTACGGGACCGCAAGGCGGGCAAGCAGCGCCTGTACGGCGTTGACGCCCGCGGGCTGCGACCGGTCCACGAGTGGACCGGCGGGTTCGAGCGGTTCTGGAACGAGAGCTTCGACCGGCTGGACGAGTACGTGCAGGACCTCAAGCAGGCAAGGCAGGAGGAGTGACCGATGGCAGCGACAGGACGGGACGCGCCGGCGCAGTCAGCGACGGCCGACCGCGAGATCGTGATCTCCCGGGTCATCAGTGCCCCACGGGAGCTGGTGTTCGAGGCGTTCACCGAGGTGCGGCACCTGTCGCGGTGGTGGGGTCCGGAGGGGTTCACCACCACCACGCGGGCGTTCGAGTTCCGCGTCGGCGGGGAGTGGGAGTTCGTGATGCACGGACCGGACGGGACGGACTACCAGGAGTGGATCTCCTGGACCGAGATCGCCCCGCCGGAGCGGATCGCGCTGCTCCACGGTGAGTCCCGCGGCGACCCGAACGCCTTCGAGTCGGTCCTCACGTTTGCGCCCGACGGCGCGGCGACCCGGATCGAGATGCGCACGGTGTTCCCCACCAAAGAGCTGCGCGACGAGGCGGTCGAGAAGTACCACGCGATCGAGGGCGGCCAGCAGACCCTGAGCAACCTGGCCGCCTACGTCACCGAGATCGTTCGGAAGGGAGTGGAGGGCTGATGGCCGGGAAGGTGTTCTTCAGCGTGTCGATGTCGCTGGACGGTTTCATCGCGCCCGGATCCCTCGAGGACTTGATGGGGCAGCAGTGGATGGAACTGCAGCAATGGCTGTTCCCGCTGCGGTTCACCCGGGAGAACCTGAAGCTCGGCGAGGGCGGCGAGGAAGGGCGCGACAACGACATCGCGCGGGAGACGTTCGAGCGCACCGGCGCGAGCGTGATGGGCAAGCGCATGTTCGAAGCCGGCGAGCAGGCGTGGCCGGAGGAGGCGCCGTTCCACACGCCGGTCTTCGTCGTGACGCACGAGAAGCGCGACCCCTGGGAGCGGCCGGGTGGGACCACCTTCCACTTCGTCAACGACGGCATCGAGCCCGCGCTCGACCAGGCCCGCGAGGCCGCCGGCGACCGAGACGTCCGCATCGCGGGCGGCGGCGCAACGATCCTGGAGTACGTGAACGCGGGCCTGATCGACGAGTTCTCGATCGCGCTCTCACCCGTGCTGTTCGGCTCCGGAATCCGCCTGTTCGAGGGCGTGGACGCGGGCCGCGTGGCCCTGGAGCCGGTCCGCGCGGAGCCCTCCCCAAGGGTGACGCACCTGACCTACACCGTCCGGGAGCGGTAACTGTCTCGACCTCAGTCTTCCTGCCGTCCGCGTGCCGCTCCACGCGTGCGAAGGGTCGGGTGTGTGTGCTCGGCCTCAAGGAACGGGAGTCGCGGGAGTTGTTCCGGGAGTCGGGGAGCGCATGATCGCGGTCATGCGGCGATAGCGAACTGACCGGCAGCGGGAGCGCGTGGGGTCAGGGTACGAGTCCCCCTCCGACACCCCGAGCACCTGCTTGGTCGACTCTCTAACTTGGCTAGCTACTTCGACCTGAAGAATCCCCCGTCGGCGTGATCGTTCGGGGGGCGATGCGGCCGGGCGCGATTCCGCGGAATCGTCGGCGTGGCTGGCGGAGTGGTGTGGTCGGTCATTCGATGAGGCCGGCAATCTTGACGAGGTTGTGGGCGAAGATGCCGTGCCCGCACCAGGTTCGGGCGCCGTGGAGTCCGTCGATGCGGGTGCGGTTGAGACCGAAGTCGCGTTTGGCGCAGCTGATCCGTCCCTCGCAGCCGGTCCGCCATCGCACCATCTTCTTGAACGCGCGCCGTTGTTCGACCTCGCGACGCGCCACGGTGGGTCTGCCCTTGCGGGGGAGCACGACCTGGCGGACTCCCGCGGCCCGCACGGCGTCTTCGACCGCTTGTTCGCCGTAGCCGCGATCGGCGGTCACCGCGCGGGGAGCGCGACCGGTGCGATGTTTGATCCGTCGGATCGCGGGTTCGAGCATGGGCGCGTCGGGCGGATTGCCGGCCTCGATGTTGTGATCGACGATCACGCCGTCTTCGTTGTCGACGATCTGTGCCTTGTAACCGAACTCGACGGGCTTGCCGAGCCGGCCTTTGGCGATCGGCCGCGCGTCGGGGTCATGCAGCGACACGACGCGGGTCGCACCGTCGGGGGTGGTGCCTGCGAGCCGTTGGCGGCATTGTTCGGCGACCTTCGCGGAGCCCTTGGCGAGCTGTTCGAGCCGGTCGACGAGCCAACGAACCCGACCGGGCGCGTCTTGGCCCTCGGCGCGTAGCCGGCGTCGTGCGTTGCCCACCACCCGGTCGGCGTCGCGTGCGACCCGGTCGGCGAGGCGAGCGAGCTCGCCGTTGATCCGCTTTACTTCGGCGAGCTTGTCGTCGCTGCGGCGTCGCAGCTTCGCGTTGATCGACCGCGCCCGCTTGTGAGCCGAGCGGGTCCGGTCCACGACCCGGGTGCGGGTCGCGTAGCCGAGACCCCGCAACTTCTTCGCCGTGGATGCCATCCGGCTGATGCCCTTCGCGAGCAGAGACGAGTCCGACGGATACGCCACGTTCGCCTCGACCACCGTCGTGTCCGCCCGCACCCGGTTCGTCTTGAGGACCTTCGCCTCGACCGCCTTGGCCAACAGCGCCTCGTTCAGTTCGTTGATCGCCAGCTCGCCGCAGCGGGTCGTGATCTTCATCAACGTCGTCGGATGCGGCACCTTGCCGCCGAGCGGGATCCGAGCAAAACGCGACCAGCTGATCGAGTCCGCGACCTCGCGGCACAGCGGCTCGAACCCGAGCCGATACCGGTACTTCAAGAACATCAACCGCAGGTACGTCTCGATCGGGATCGATGGCCGCCCCAACGTCGCATGGAAGAACCGCCGATACGGGGCGAAGAACCGCTCATCGTCGAGGAGCCGATCCACCGCCTCGAGCTCGGCCGGCATCCGCAACACCGCCGCCGGCAACACCGACTCCCACAACGTGGGCTGCTCGCTTACCGTTCTCAACACGATGGCCTCGATCCGTACTAGCCCTACGGGTCGAGGCCATCATCCGCCCTTCGCGCACCGATCGCGAGCACCCAAACCGACCGACTATTTCAGGTCGAAGTAGCTACTTCGACCTGAAGAACTCGGGCGAGTGATCGTGGCTGGGTGGGTTCGGCGAAGTCTTTCGGGTGTGCTGGCCGGTCGGGGTCATGGGGTGAGGCCGGCGATCTTGACGAGGTTGTGGGCGAAGATCCCGTGTCCGCACCAGGTTCGGGCGCCGTGGAGTCCGTCGAGGCGGGTGCGGTTGAGACCGAAGTCGCGTTTGGCGCAGCTGATCCGTCCTTCGCAACCGGTGCGCCACTTCACTTGCTTGCGGAACGCGGGTCGTTGTTCGATCTCGTGGCGCGTGGCGTTCGGTCTGCCTTTGCGGGGTAGCACGACGTGGCGCACACCGTGTGCTCGGAGCGTGTCCTCGATGCTCGCTTCGCCGTAACCGCGGTCGGCGGTCACGACATCAGGAACACGTCCTGCACGTCGGCTGATGCGTTTGATCGCGGGCACCAACATCGGCGCGTCGGGCGGGTTGCCGATCTCGACGGTGTGATCCACGATCACACCGTCTTCGTTGTCGACGATCTGCGCCTTGTAGCCGAACTCGACGGGACGACCGAGACGCCCCTTGGTGATCGGCCGGGCATCCGGATCATGCAGCGACACGACCCGGGTCGCTCCCGCGGGTGTGGTCCCCGCGACCACGCGTTCACGGGTCTGGACCGCCACGCGTTCCAGGCGATCCGCCAGCACCTTGAGATCGTTGACGATCGCTCGTTGGCGACCCGTCACTCCTTGACCGAGCTGGCGGAGCTGCCGTTTCGCGTTCTGGATTACTTGCCGGGCGTCGCGGACCGCGGCCCGGGCGATCGCCGCGAGTTCGGCGTTGAGCCGCCCGACCCGGGCCCGACGTTCGTCGCCGCGTTGCCGCAACATGTTCACCACGTCCCGGGCCCGGCGATACACCGAACGAGTCCGGTCTCGCACCACCGTCCGCGTCGCCAAACCCTGCGCCCGGGCCCGTCGCGCCAGCTTCGCGACCCGAGCCACCCCCTTGGCCAACAACGACGAGTCCACCGGATACGCGACGTTCGCTTCGACGACCGTTGTGTCCGCCCGCACCCGGTTGGTCTTGAGCACCCTCGCTTCTGCCGCCTTGACCAACAAGGCGTCGTTCAACGCGTCGACCGTCCCCGCTCCACAACGCGTGGTGATCTTCATCAACGTCGTCGGATGCGGCGTGCGGCCACCGAGCGGGATCCGACAGAACCGCTGCCACGTGATCGAGTCCGCCACCTCCCGGCACAACGGCTCGAACCCGAGCTTGTAGCGATACTTCAAGAACATCAGCCGCAAATACGTCTCGATGGGGATCGACGGCCGTCCCAACCGCTCATGGAAGAACGCTCGATACGGCTCGAAGAACCTCGGATCGTCCAGCAGCCGGTCCACCCGCTCGAGCTCTGCCGGCATCCCCAACACCGCCGCCGGCAGGATGGACTCCCACAACGTCGCCTGATCGCCTACCGTTCGCAACATCGATGACCTCGATCCCTTCCGCAACAAGGGGTCGAGGTCATCATCTTCTATCGCCGCCCGAAACGCGAGCACTCAACGCCCAGCGTTTTTCAGGTCGAAGTAGCTAGCGGCTGACCAGATCATCTCGGTCAGGCCACCACGGGGAACACCAGGTGGGTGACACGGTCACCCTGGACGCAGACCGTCGGGTTGCCGAGCATCACGTCCTCGGACGAGAGCTGGCCGAAGAAGGGGCGGTTGCCCTCTCCCATCACCACCGGCACCAGGTCGATGGCCACCTCGTCCAGCAGCCCGAGGTCCAGGCACTGCCGGGCGATGGTGCCCCCGGTGATCGCGACGACGCGGTCGCGCGCGAGCTCCCGGGCACGTGCGACCGCCGCCTCTACCCCGTCGGTGACGAAGGAAGACGGCGCATCAGGATGCGCCTTGACCCACTCCGTGGGCACCTGATGCGTCACCACCACGACAGGGACGTCGAGAGTGTGCCGACCCTGCCAGCCCTCGGTCACGTCGAACAGCGTCCGACCACAGACCAGCGCCCCCAGTGAGGACACCCACCGTTGCCAGTGCTCGGCGCTCGACGGGGTGAGGTGGACGGTGAAGTCCCCAGCGGGAGTCGGGATCGCGACCTCGCCATTCTGCAACCAGTCGAACAGCCGGCCGATGGTGTTGTCCTGCTTGGCGACGTACCCGTCGAGCGACATGATGGCCTGCGCCTGCACGATGCCCACGGAGCCCTCCTCCCTCCTCAGGTGTGGTGGGGTCGGTAGACGTGGACCACGACGCCGCTGGGGAACGGCGTGGCCTCGACGAGCTCGAGGTGCCGGGACTCCGGCAGCTGGTCGAACAGGGCCTCTCCGCGGCCCAGGATCAGCGGCTGGACCAAGAGGCGGTACTCGTCGATCAGATCGGCCGCGGCCAGGGCGCCGGCCAAGCGGCTACCGCCCCAGACGATCACGTCCGGTCCGGGCTCGCCCTTGATGGCGGCGATCTCGGTTGCGAGGTCGCCCCGCGCGACCCGGGTTACGGGCCAGGTGGCCTCGGCGTCGCTGAGCGTCTTCGAGAACACGACCTTGGGGATGTCGTTCATCGGCGCGGCGTACGGGTCGTCGGACTGCGGCCAGTACGACGACATCTCCTGGTACGTGACGCGGCCCATCAAGTGGGCACCGGCGTTACTGATCCGGTCCAGCTTCCACCGCTTCAGCTCCGTGCCTTCGGGGATCGCGACGCCGGGGTGCTCACGGTCGCCGCCGACGAACCCGTCCACCGACATCGACATGTAGAGAATGACGTCTCGCATGACTACCTCTCGTTCCCCAAGTTGCTTTCGTCACTCCTGTTGGTCTCATGTCGCGCATTCACATCCCCGGTGCTGCACACCGGCTTGACCGGGGAAGAGCGTCACTTGCACGTGGTCGACTAGACCGGCGGCCATCAGCGCTCGGTTCATCGACAAGCTGCCGTGCGAACGGGACGGCACCTCGGACTCCTCCTTGCGTCGGGCGACGACTTCGACGGCATCGCCGAAGCCGTCGAGGCTGGAGAAACACATCGAATGTGTAGGTAGCGGTCATGATGCTCCCCTCGAATGCGGCTCATCGCGTCTTCGGGATGCAGACGGGCGACCAGCGCGAGACTCATCTCCCCTTGGACTGGGGATAGCGCCGTGGTTCTCCTTCACCTATCTCCGCGCGTCATTGGCGTTACCCTTTTGCCTATGACGGGAAACCGAACGCATGGCGGACATCCAGTCGACGCGCATGGTCGGATCCTTGCGCGCGAGTGAAGCGCCTCAGTAGGAAGCGCGAAATGCATCACGGAGCCGGCATGCGAAAGGCACCGGCTGGGCCACGTCGAGTCGCGTCGTCCCTGGGACACTGATCTCTTGCGTGGCGCCTCCATGCGACAGCCACTACACAGCCGCCCGTTGGCGTAGTCACCCCTCGTGGGCGGCGGCCACCTTCTTCGGTACGCACATGCGCCACGCGTCGACAAGTAGCTCCCGCAGTTCGTCGACGTCGATGGCGTCGAGTCGGACGCAAACCCACCGGTACCGCATGTCGGAGGGACGGGGCATGAGGAACTTGTCGGGCTCCGAGGCCACGAGCGCCGCCCGCTCCTCCCTGGGGAAGCCGAAACCCATGATGGTCTCGTCTTGGTAGAACGCCGCGTAGACCATGCGGCCGACCCGGAGACGCACCTCGTCGCGTACGAGCGCCTCGTAGGAACGAGGGAGCGTGGCGGCGATCGCCCGGGCATCGTCGATCGTCACGCCCATCGGCGGCGCAGCACCTCGGCGGTGCCTTCGTCGGCGGGCAGGAACGCCTCGAGTTGCAACTCGCTGAGTGTCACGTCGGCCGCCGTCGCGAAGGACGTGATTGTTGTGATAAGCCGGAGGTCGCCATCGGCCGAGGCCAGCTCCAGCGGCACGGCGAAGCCGAGCGCGTCGGCGTCTGCGGCTAGCGGCGGTAGGTAGGACTCGAGCTCGGCGAGGAGCTCCTCCAACGCCGGGTCGGGGCTCCGCGCGAGCTGGGCCCGCAGGTGCTCGGTGATGTGCCGGCCCCACTCCGGGAGGTTGCGCACCCGGGGCGCGAGACCATCGGGGTGGAGGGCGTGGCGGAACATGTTGGCCGGTGGCACCAGCAACGCGGGGTCGACGCCTTCGTTGAATACGTCGAACGCCCGGTTGGCGGTGACGAGGATGCCGTAGGGCCGCACGACTATCGCCGGGTACGGGAGGTGACCGTCGAGAATCGTGTCCAGCGCCTGGCGAACCGGGCGGAGCGCCTCGTCGTCGAGCGGCGACTCCGGGAACGCCGGAGCGAAGCCGGCCGCGAGGAGTAACTCGTTGCGTTCGCGCAGCGTGAGCTCGAGCGACTCCGCTAGCCGCACGACCACGTCGCGCCCCGGTCGGGAGCGGCCCTGTTCGAGGAAGCTCACGTGCCGCTGGGTCGTGTCCGACCGTATCGAGAGATCGAGCTGGCTCATCCGGCGGGCTGTGCGCCAGCGCCGCAACTCGTTCGGGAACCGGGACATCACCAGCCGATCCTCGCCCACACCTGGACCCGATGCCATTCCCTCCAGGGAGTTGCTGGTGGCGACTCCTCGGTGGACGATGCTGCCATGACTGACACAGCAGCAATCATCGGCCAGTACAACGCCGCGTTCCTCGAGCGGGCACCCGAGAAGCTCGTCGACCTCATCGCCCCCGACTGCGTGATGGAGGGCACCGGCCCGGCACCCGACGGCAACCGATGGACGGGCTACGACGAATGCCTCGCCGGCTGGCAGGGATTGGCCTCCGATCCCGCGATCCAGTTCACGGTCGAGCACGTCGACGTCGACGGTGACCGCGCCGTGATCCGCTGGCGGATCACCGGCACCGAGAACTACCGGGGCGTGAACCTCATGCGCGTCCGGGACGGGAAGATCGTCGAGGCCCTCGGGTACGGCAAGCGGCCCTGATCCGATGACCACCGTCGACGCCAATGGGGTGGCTCTGGGCATCGAGTCCTTCGGTGACGACGACTCGCCACTTGTGGTGCTCGCGGGCGGGACGACGATGCTCTCCTGGCCCGACGCGCTCTGCGAGCGTCTCGCCGCCGGCGGGCGCCGCGTGGTGCGCTACGACCTGCGCGACAGCGGCGAGTCGACGACGGCGGACCCGGAGACGCCCGCGTACTCCCTTCGCGACCTCGCCGCCGACGCCGCGGCCGTTGCCGACGCGCTCGGCGGTGGGCCCGCGCACCTCGCGGGGATCGGCGTCGGCGGGATGGTCGCCCAGGTGGCCGCGCGCATCTGGGACCGCACGCCCGGCACCGCACCCCCGGTCCAGATGGCGAACCAGATGGGCATGGTGTTCTCCAAGCTCGACTGCACACCCCGCTGGCGCGAACGCCTGCCTGAGATCGAGGTCCCCACGCTCGTCGTCCACGGCCGCCGCGATCCGTTCTTCCCCGTCGGCAACGGCGAGGCAATCGCGCGCGAGATCCCCGCGGCGAGGCTGCTCGTCCTCGAGGAGGCCGCCACCGCGATCCCCGAGCTGGCGGCCGGCGAGGTCGCCGAGGCAATGCTCGCGCTCGGGTAGGGCACCGCGCGTGTTGCGCGGATCCCATCCGCGCAGCAGTGGGTGCCGGGGGCTCGACACGGAGTTGGCGGCCGCGCGCCGCGATCGGCGCCCGCGGAACTCTCGAAGACGATTCCGTGGGACCGCGCCCGCGGATCCGGCTCGACGCGGTCGGACGCCCCCGTGGTGCCGTTCGACGGCAGGGAAAGGAACTCCGGCGGCGGTCTGAACCGGCCGATTCTTGAGTGGGAGTAGTGCCCGGAGTAGTCGCGGGTGTAGTTCCGAAGGAGCGCTGCGCACGATGCGGACGCTCACGCAGCGATCGCGAACTGACCGGAAGCGGGAGCGCGTGGGGTTAGGGTACGAGCCCCCCTCCGACACCCGGAGCGTATGTTCGGTCGCCCGTCGAACGGGAGTGATTCCCGGAGTAATCCCGGTCGCCGATCGCGAAAGCAGCGACCGAGATGAGGTTCGAACGTGAGGAGAGCGGACTCCGGATCGTCCATGAAGACCATCGGATGGGGGAAGTCCTGGGGCAGCGCCGACGCGACGAGGATCCGGCTGTCCTCGTCCACCTCCAGGCGCTCAAATGCCGAACGATGTCTCGCGAACGGCGGCAACGGCGGCGGGCTCGCCTGCAACCTCGACCTGCGCTACTGCTTGTCGTCCGAAGAGATACAGCAGGAGCTCGCCAGGCGGTCCGACGAGCCGAGCCGTCGGCTCGCCTCGCCGGCCTCGCACTCGCTCGGTTGTCCCGGCCCACTCGAGCTCGAGTCCGACGCCGCGTAGACGCCGAGCCAGTAACCACGGTGCGCGAGCGACGTTGCGCCACAGGGCTGCATCCAGGTCCGGCGCATTGCTCCGGGGCCCCCGGCCGTTCGCCCGGCGCACGTCCTCGTGATGCACGAAGAACTCGTTGAGGTTGGCCAGTCTGCGGACCCAACCGATGCGGAAGAACCCAGGGGGCGGCCCCGACCCGACTTGATTGACGAGCGACGCGAAGTCGCCTTCGGCCAGCTTCGCGGTACGCGTCGCGGCCAACCGATGCCACCGCCCGGGAAGAACAAGGCCGGGTGCAGCGAGGTAGTCGTGCTCACGCAGCACGAGGTGGGCCGCGAGGTCGCGAGTGGACCACGGTTCGAGCAGGGTCGGCGCGTCGGGACCGAGTTCGGCAAAGAGCTCGCACAGCTGTTGACGCTCGAGCGCGTCGAAGGGGATCTCCGCCACGTCGCCGAACTCTAACCACGCGCCCGCGCCCGGGTTGCGTCATGACGCTGCTCGTCGACGACTACTCGCGGCCGACGTCGAACCGGACTCGATCGATCGTTGCTCGCGCGTGTGGAGGCGAAGCTGCTTGAAGCCCGCGCCGCACTGCTGCAGTCTGAACGCACTCGGGCACCTGCACGACCCATATGTTGTAGACTACAACAGTTGTTGATAGCGGCGAACGGCGTCAGAGCTCTGGGTAGTTGTCGAGCACGCCGGCGATGGTGTTGCGGGCGGCGCGCTCGCGCGTACGAGGTGTGCCCGTTTCCCAGGCCGAGACGGCTCGATCCGCCCAGTTGCAACTGAGGCCAAGAGTTGGCCTTCGCCGCGGAAGCCCTTCGTGCCGTGGAGGGACCCAAACAGGATGCCGCGCTGGCGGTGGTACACGCACCGACGCGACAGCTTGACGCGCAGAGCTGACGATCGGTGCACGTGAGGTTGTCCCGGTAGTCGTGGAACTTGAGGTGGCGGTCCCCCGCTTGATGCCTGCCTGCTGGTAGGTCTCGGGCGTACCGCCAAGCACATCCGACAAGAAGGGGACCGCCGTGAGGAAGAACTACCAGAGGAACGCGTCGCGTGCTGCGATGAGCGAGGTCGTGGTGCCGGACGCGGTGAGCGTCGCGATGAGCGAGCTGACCGGAGCGATGCGCGAAGGCCTGTTGGCTCTCGCGGTCGGCGCGGGCCTGCAGGTGATGCAGGTCCTGATGGGCGAGTCGGTCACCGGGCTGTGCGGCCCGAAAGGTGCACACGATCCGGACCGCAGAGCGGTGCGTCACGGCCGCGAGGCCGGCTCGGTGGTGTTGGGTGGCCGTCAGGTGCGGGTGCGTCGCCCGCGGGTTCGTACCGTGGACAAGACCGCCGAGGTGGCGGTGCCGGCCTATGAGCTGTTCTCGAGCACCGAGTTGCTCGGTGAGCTCGCGTTGGAGCGGATGATGGCCAAGCTTTCGACCCGCCGCTACGAGGCCGGTCTGGAACCGGTCGGTTCGGCGGTCGAGGCCTCCGCGTCGGGCACGTCGCGTTCGGCGGTGAGTCGCCGGTTCGTGGCGATGACCGAACGGGCTCTCGACGAGCTGATGCGCGCCGATCTGTCCGAGCTCGATCTGGTGGCGTTGATGATCGACGGGGTTCACTTCGCCGAGCATCTCTGCGTGGTGGCGCTCGGGATCACCATCGATGGCACCAAGATCCCTCTCGGGGTGGTGGAAGGTTCGACCGAGAACGCGACGGTCGTCAAGGCGCTCCTCACCGACCTCGCCGAACGCGGGCTCGACATGTCGCGTCCGATCCTGGTCGTGATCGACGGCGCCAAAGCGCTCGCCACCGCGGTGCGCGAGATCTTCGACCGGCCGGTCGTGCAGCGATGCCAGCTCCACAAGATCCGCAACGTTGAACGTCACTTGCCCAAGACGCTGGCGACGACGGTGACCAAGAAGATGCGCGCCGCGTACCGCGACCAGGACGCGTTGCACGCCGAAGCAACACTCGAGGCGCTCGCCCGTTCGCTCGACAAGGCACATCCCGGTGCGGCAGGTTCACTCCGGGAAGGACTCGGCGAGACGCTCACCGTCAACCGCCTCGGTGTGCCACCCACGTTGGCTCGGACGTTGCGGTCCTCGAACGCGATCGAGTCCATGATCGAGATCTGCCGCGATCACAGCGCGAACGTGAAACGGTGGCGTGACGGACAGATGGCGTTGCGTTGGTGCGCGGCCGGGATGACCGAAGCCGCGACGCAGTTCCGACGCGTGAACGGGCACCTCCACCTCGCCGCGCTACGCGTCGAACTCGACCGCAAGTTCGAGACCGTCACACCCGTGCGCGAGACTCAGGAGGCCGCCTGACCAACACCCGGGCCGTCACCCAAGTTCCACGGAACGCGGGACATCCTCGTGCACGTCGCGACGCGCCCGAGGGACGATCTGTGCACGCGCCCGACGTGTCGCTGGGGGCGTCCCGTAGGCACATCGGGCGCGTGCACGGATCCCCCTGCAATTCCCAGAGCCCGGATCGTCTCGGTTGATACCGGGCAGTTGTCAACAAGTTGTGTGAGCTTGGGGCGGGCCCGTTGACTTGTCGTTGCGATTCTTGATGCAGAGCGCAGAGATTGGGTTCAGGCGTTTGCTGGTGTGACGAGCCAGGAGGCGTTTCTTGGACAACAGTGCGGTGCTCAGGATCGACCAAGAGGGGCTCGACGTGATCGTCCGCCTCAGGGGCGAGATCGATCTGAGCAACTCAGCCGAAGTGCGCGACTGCCTGGTGGCATTCCCCGGCGACACCGTGTTCGCGGACTGCACTCGGGTGACGTTCATGGACGTGACCGCTCTTACCTCGCTCATCGTCGCGCAGCAGCGCATTCGCATGGATGGTGGGAAATTCATCCTGTACGGAGTACAGCCCGCACAGTTGCGTGTTCTCGAGATCGCCAAGCTCACCGAATTCTTCGACTGCATGGTTCCCAACTGACAACTTGTCTCGAGCGCCGCCGTGCGGGGCAGCCCCTCCAAGCGTGCGGCGGCGTGACGAAGCGACGAGCCCCGGCCAAGGGTCGTCCGTGGTGTAGCGGCGACTGTCCCCCGCTCATACCTCGGGTTATCCGCCGGGGCTTCGTCGCGTTTAGGTGCAGCGCCTCGCCGGCCTCTTCGAACTACCGATGATCACCGTGGTGCTCCATCGAGCGAGTAGGTGATGTGTGTCGCGTACGGCGACACGCGCACGTCGGTCTGGCGTAACTGCCGGCGGCCGACGCCGTCGAACAGCGGCGTGCCGCCGCCGAACACGATGGGGGAGACGTGCAGTGTGAGCTCGTCGAGGAGGTCGGCGGCGAGCGCCTGCGCGATCACGTTGCCGCCGCCCATGACCACGACGTTCTTGTCGGGCGGGCAGAGGACGCGTGCCTGATTGATCGCGGCGGCGACACCGCCGGTGACGAACGTGAAGTCGAGGTTGGTGAGTCGGCGCGACGCGGGCGGCGCGTGCGTCACGACGAAGAACGGCGGGCGTCCCACGTTGTGCGCGCCGTAGCCGACGTCGTCGTCCCAGCCGCCGGGGCTGTCGACGACGTCGAACAGGTTGCGGCCCATCACGACCGCGCCGCTGCGCTCGGTCGTCTCGGCGAGCACGGCCTGGTCGATCTCGTGGCCTCGGAACACCCAGTCGTGCAGCGGCATGCCGTCGTCGCCGAGGCCCGCCTCGGGGCCGGCGTTCGGGGCGGTGACGAACCCGTCGAGGCTCATCGTGATGTCGGCGATCACCTTGGTCATCGTTCGCTCCTCCGTCTCTCGTTCCGACCAGAGTCGTACCCCCGACCCATCGTCCTGTCGCCTCACCGAGCCCGGGACTCAATCGTTTCGGATCTCTGGAGCGAGAACGGTCACGTTCTCGACGTGTCGAGGTAGGGGAGCAGGTTGTGCGCGGCTGACAGCTCCCGCGAGCCGTCGGGTTCTTCCGGACCGTCGCTGGGTAGACAGATTCGGTCATCTTCACGGATGGCGAGCTTGCCTACTGCGCAGCTGACGGGCCACCCGCGCGAATGAGGGTGATGCCGAGGGCTCGTTGACCGAAGACCTACGGCTTTCGCTGGAGGAGTCCCGGACGCTGGTCGTTGCAGGACATGGAGGTGGTTCGATGGCGACGTTCGCGTTGATCCACGGCGGCGGCGACGTCGGCTGGTACTGGCACCTGGTGGAACCCGTGCTGCGCGAGCGGGGCCACGACGTGGTCGCGCCCGATCTCCCTTGCGACGACGACACCGCCACCCTGTGGGACTATGCGGACACCGTGGTCGATGCCATCGGCGACCGCCGGAATGTCGTTGTCGTAGCCCAGTCGTATGGCGGGTTCACCGCGCCGCTCGTTGCCGATCGGCGTTCGGTCGACGCGCTGGTCCTCGTCGCCGGCATGGTTCCGGCACCTGGCGAGACTCCGGCGGAGTGGTGGACGAACACTCGCTACCGCCGGGCCGCGGAGGAGCAGGCTGGGCGTGATGGCGGCCTGACCGGCAGCGAGGACCCGTTCGTCGCCTTTTACCATGACGTGCCTCGCGAGCTTGCCGAGGAGGCCATGAAGCGAGAGCGTTCCGAATCCGAGGTGGCGTACAACAGCCGGTGGCCGCTCGTCGCGTGGCCCGCCGTCCCGACGAGGTTCGTGGTGTGCACCGAGGATCGGTTCTTCCCTGACGGGTTCCTGCGGCGGGTGGTGTCCGAGCGGCTCGGGATCGTCCCCGACGAGATCGCGGCGGGCCACTGCGTCGCTCTCAGCCGTCCCGAGGAGTTGGGTCGCCTGCTCGACAGCTACGCACGTGCACTGGTGAGCTGAACGTGGACGCCGGTACGACGCGACAGGAGCACGCCGTGCGTTCAGCACTCGGGCTGGGTACCGGGACGCGTGGGCATTGCCGAAGCCACCCTCGTCGCGGGGATACCCCATTCCTGGTGCCGCAGTCGTCGACTTCAGCCGCGACCGAGACGGTCAAGTTCTCGACTTGTCGAGGTAGATGAGCAGGTTGTGCGCGGCGAGCATGACTTCGGTGTGCTCCCACTCGGCGGCCCGGTAGTAGCAAGCGATCAATCCCATGCGATGCAGCCGACGGAAGTCGCCGAACACAAACGCATAACGGGCCTTCGTCTCGTTTTGTGCGCCGTCGGTGAGCGCGAGGTGCCAGGATGCATATTCCTGCCAGCCATTGGCTTTGAGAAGCTGTTCTGCTCGGCCGCGCGTGGTTGGACGTCAGCCCACCGGCTGCGTACCCGGTACTGACGGGCGTCGATCAGTTCCCGAGCCTTGGCGACACCCCG
The DNA here is from genome assembly GCA_963819475.1 of uncultured Actinomycetes bacterium. Lineage (GTDB taxonomy): Bacteria > Actinomycetota > Acidimicrobiia > IMCC26256 > DASPTH01 > DASUAS01. The sequence goes on along the minus strand of CAWFWE010000002.1, from coordinate 408,560 downwards.
CTTGTTCACCCGGTACTTGGCCATGCGGTCAAGTATGCCCAAGCCCGTCCCGCCCGGAGTGCGTAGCCAAGACATCTAGCGCGCTGCCCGGTCGGCCGGTGGTGATCGGGAGTTCGCCCGCGGACGATCAGCGTGTCGGCCTTTCACCCGCGCTCAATTGCCGCATGGGGCGGCGCATGCACCGACGACTCCGCGGGTAACTCCGAATGGTCCCCTTCAACGTGCCTCGAAAGGCTCGACCGCCATGTCCCGAGAACTCATGATCCCGACCGCGGACACGCAGCTCTACACCGTCGACACTCCGGGCGGCTCTCCACCGCTGCTCTTCCTCAGCGGCGGCTTCGGCACCGTCCAGAACTGGAACCGCGTCATCCAGCGCCTGGCGGGCAGGAACCGCGCGGTGCGATTCGACGCGCGGGCGCGCGGGAAGTCCGGAACATCAGCCGACTACTCCGTGCAGGCAGCGGCGGACGACATCGGACGCGTCATGGAGGCGACCGGAATCGAGCGCCCGATCCTGGTCGGATGGTCCTACGGCGCCACGATCGCGGTCCGCTATGCGGCACATCGCTCCGCACAGGTCGGTGGATTGGTGCTCATCGACGGCGCGTATCCGATCGCCATGTTCGATGAGGCCGGCAAGGAGAAGGTCCACGCGCAGTTCCGCCGGATGGGGTGGATCATGCGCATCCTCGCCGCGCTCGGCCGCTCGGCGCGGATGTCTCCCGCCGAATCCGCGGACGTCGTGATCGAGATGGACGCGGTCAACGGCGAGCTCGGGCAAGACTTCGCGGCGTTGGAATGCCCGACAGTGTTCGTCGTCGGCACCGGCGCGCACTCGGGTGCTACCGAGGAGGAGATGCGCACGGTGCGGGCTGCCGCCGCCGAGGCCGAGGCGAGCAACCCGCGAGTGTCCGTCTTCGCGACGACGCCCAACAAGCACACGCAGATCCTCAACAAGGCCCCCGAGACAGTGGTCGCCGCGATCGAAGCTGTCATCCACCAGTCTTCGTGACCCCGGGAGTGGTCGGGCCGCGGACGACGATTCTCGTGACGCGAAGACACCCGAGGCGCATTCCGGAGTAGTTCAGGGTCGCAGTGGTGCACGACGCCGTGGCCGGCTGGTCTCGTGCATACGCCGTCATCGCATGGCTCCGGTGCCGCGATGGGTATCCCTCGTGCAGTGATCGGATTCATTGCGACGATCGCTCTGTTCAGCGTCTGTGGGTTCATCGCGCTGCGTCCTCCGATGCCGCGTCACTCGAGCCCGTGGAACGTGCAATTCGCTCTTGGCAACTTGATCAACGAACAGCCGTTCCTCGGCCTCTACTTGCTCGCGGCCGGCGCCGTGCCAACGCTGGCCGCGAGCGATGGCGGCATGCCGCTGTGGTGGCTCTCGGTGTGTGCGGTGGCCGTGCCCGCGACCGTGCTGGTCGTGCTGGCTGTCCGCGCGCGCACCGCACGACCCGCCTTGATGGCGGCGTTCTGCCGGGGACTTGGCGATGACTTCGCGCAGGCCGCGCTTGTGCGTCGCTCGCGCATTCCGTTGGCCCGCGTGCTGTTCCTCCCGTTGATCTCGTACCGCGCTGACGTGCGACGGTTCCGCAACCTCCGCTACGGCGAGGCCGGGCGCGGTCACCTCCTCGACGTGTACGCCCGTCGACCCGCGCCGCAGGGCGCGCCCGTGCTGATCTACCTCCATGGCGGCGGGTTCCGCATCGGCAGCAAGATGCTCGGTGCGCGGCCGCTGCTGTACCGGCTCGCGAGTCGCGGTTGGGTATGTGTGAGCGCGAACTACCGCCTTTCGCCACGCGTTTCGTATGGCGGCCGCGTGATCGACGTCAAGCGTGTGATCGCTTGGGTCCGCGAGCACGGAGCAGAGTACGGCGCCGACCCGTCGACCCTCATCCTCGCAGGTGGGTCGGCTGGCGCGCACTTGGCTGCAACCGCTGCGCTCACCGTCGGCGACGCGAGGTTCCAGCCCGGCTTCGAAGCGGTGGATACATCGATCTCGGCGGTGGTCGCGATGTACGGCTACTACGGCTCCGCCGGCAGCGAGGGCGACTCTCCGAGTTCCCCGCTCGCGTACGTCCACGCCAAGGCCCCACCGTTCCTCATCATCCATGGGACGCTCGACACGCTCGTGCTGGTCGAGGACGCGCGCCACTTCGCCGAGGAGCTGGCGAGGGTATCCGACCTGCCCGTTGTGTACGCCGAGCTTCCGGGCACACAGCACAACTTCGATTTCTTCCACTCGTTCCGCTTTCACGCTGTCACCGATGCCGTCGAGTCGTTCGTGACCTGCGTGCGCGCGCGGACGTGACCACGGCTCGGTCCTCACATCGCATCGTCAGCATGAACTCGGGTGTGCTCGCCTCACCTGTGTCACGTGTTTCAGTCGGCTGCATACTGCGGGCGCCCGGCCGGCCGGTACACCTGGATCGTGATCCCCTTCGGGAAGGCTCGCGAGTCGACCAGGTCGAGCGCTGTATCCTGGCCGGTGTCGGGGAAGAGCCGCGTGCCCTGGCCGACGATCACCGGGACGATGAACAGGTTCATCTCGTCGACGAGGTCGTTCTCGAGCAGCCACCGGACAAGGGCACCGCTGCCGTGCACCTGCAGTTCACCCCCGGGCTTGGCTTTCAGCTCGCCGACGGCGGCCGCGACGTCACCGGAAAGGACGGTCGTGTTCGCCCAGCGCGGTTCGGTGAGCGTGTTCGATGCGACGTACTTGGGCTTGGTGTTCAACGCACCGACGATGGGGTTCCCCATATCTTCCCTCACGCCCCAGTAGCCGGCGAAGAGCTCGTAGGTCCGCCGGCCGAACAGGAACGCGTCGGCGCGCTGGTACACCTGGTCGACGAACGTCATGGCCTCGTTGTCGAACCGCGGCCTGGCCCATCCGCCGCGCTCGAATCCGCTGCGGTTCTGGTTCTGGTCGCCGTTTCCCTCCATCACTCCATCGACGGAGACTTGCGTCGTGGTCGTCAGTTTCATGGTCGCAGGGTCCCTTCTCGCGGGGTCTGTCGTCGGTCCGTTCACCGGCTGTCGGGTCCCCGGCTCGAGTGTCAGACCTTCGTCGAGGGTGCGCTCGACCGCTTTCCCTCTCGAGCGGCGGGAGTTCGTACCGGTCTGCGAGGTTCGTGGCCTGCATCGTTCCTCCTCGGCCGGTCATTGGCGTTACCCTTTTGCCCATGACGGCAAACTCCAGGCGCGGTGGACATCCGGTAGACGCGCAAGGGCGGGTCCTTCCCGATGCCGGCTGGCCCCGCGAGCGCGCGGCACCCGGGGACCTCGAGCTCGTGCGCCGGTTCTGCAACTCGTTCGTGCGGGAGAACGGCGCGGAGCGCTTCGCGACTGCTGAGGGATTCGACCGGTGGTTGCGGAGCGAGGGGCGTACAGCGACCAAGCCGAACGCCGCCGATCTCGCTCGGATCGTCGCGTTCCGCGAGGCATTGCACGCAATCACCGTCGCCAACTCGCAGCATGAGTCCACGGTCGGCGCGTGGGCCGAGCTTGCCGACCTGATCGCAGGCGTCACCTTCTCGGTGCGTGCCCGCCGCGACGGGGTTGATCTCGTCGCGCGATCGCGGTCAGCGACTGCTGCGTTCCTCGGAGAGCTCGCGCTGATCTGCCTGCGCGCGCAGCGCGACGGAACGCTGCAACGCCTCAAGTCCTGTGTGAACTGCGAGTGGACGATCTACGACGCGTCGAAAAACCAAAGCGGTCGATGGTGCTCGATGAACGTCTGCGGTGGACGGCACAACGCCCGCACGTACCGGCAGCGCCAACGCCATTGAATACATGGCCGCGGGTCTAACGCCCTGAGAGACGACCCGGTAACCGCGATGATCTGGCCGCCGAGGACACTTCGAGGATCGACGAGCCAGTTTGACGTCATGGGCATACGGGTAATGCAACTGACGAGGTGCCTGCCCCGTGGTTGGCGCCGTTGCCATGTGGTCCGTCTTCAGTTCCTTTGCCGGGTGCTCGAAGACGCCACAACCTCAGACCCAGCACGCCGGGGGCTGAGCACGATGTCGACGTGCACGCAGTGCCATTGATCCAAGGAGGAGGAGGAGGAGGAGGAGGAGGAGGAGAAGCCGATGCCCGAACTGCTCGTTGACTTCATCACATCACTCGATGGCTACGGGGCCGCCGAGGGCTGGCCAGGCTGGTGGGGATTGGAAGGACCCGAGTACCTCGCGTGGTTGGGAGAGCAGCCCGAAGGCGACTACACGGTCCTGATGGGGGCGACCACGTACCGCGTCATGTCGGAATACGCCGAGGAGGGCGAGCCGGGCACCGAAGCGCTGGCGGGCTTGTCGAAGATCGTCTTCTCGAGCACCTTGACCGAACCCCTTGCTTGGGCGAACACGCAACTCGTGAATCGGGACGCCGTCGAGGCCGTGCGGGAGATGAAGGACAAGGGGTCCGCGTCGATGCGGACCATGGGCAGCCTCACCCTGTGCCGTGCGCTCCTCAGGGCGGGTCTCGTAGACCGTTTCCGCGTGGTCGTCTTTCCTGTCATCACCGGGAGCACGGGCCAAGGGCGGATCTACGACGGCTATCCCGATGTTGCGCTCGACATGATCCGCAGCCGCACCTTCGACGGTCGCACCCAACTGCTCGAGTACGCGCCGACGGTTCTTTCCGGGCCGCCGAGCACCAACACGAGTGTCGAGCAATGACCGTCGCGCGTCCACCCGTCGTCAACCAGACCGAATGGGACCGGGCACTCGCGGCCATGACCGAACGCGAACAGGCGGTCGCCACCGCCATGCACGAGCTCGCCGCGGCCAGGAAGCGCATGCCGATGGTACGGGTCGAGCGCGACTATCGCTTCGAAAGTCCCGACGGAGAGCGGTCGCTGCCCGAGTTGTTCGAGGGGCGCCGGCAACTCGTCCTCTACCGGTTCTTTTTCGAGGAGGGCGTCGACGGCTGGCCCGACGCCGGGTGCCCCGGCTGCTCATCCTTCGCCGACGGCATCCCCGACCTCGGCCTGCTCCATGCTCGCGACATCACCTTCGCCATGGCATCGCCGGCACCTCAGGCGAACCTACGCCGCTACGCCGAACGCATGGGTTGGAGCGACGTGCCCTGGTACACGATCTGCACCGAGCGCTTCTCGGCTGACTTCGGGGTCGAAGAGTGGTTCGGCCTCAACGTCTTTCTGCGCGACGGCGACGAGGTGTACCGCACCTACTTTCTCCAACATGGCGAGATGGTCCAGAGCATCGGCAGCGTGTGGAGCCTGATGTCCCTCACGCCTTACGGCGTGCAGTCCGACGACGAGGACGCGCCCGTGGGCTGGCCGCAGGCGCCGTTTTCGTTCTGGTTCCGGCGTCACGACGAGTTCGACGAGCCGCCGCCGTCGGCCAGCCAGTGACGACAACGCCGCCGGCGATGACGACGACCGCTAGCAGCTCCCCGAGCGCAGCCTGGGACGAGGCGACCTACGAGAACCGGTCGTGGGCCAGTCGATCGTGTTTCGGCCCAAGCCGCTGTTCCTCGGGAGTTCCTCGTTCACGTACCGCATCTGCGACGACCGAGGTGCGTGCGGCACCGCGCTCGTCACGGTGACCTTCGTGCTCTCGCGGTAGCGGCAAGGTCGACGTCGGCGCCGCGAAGAGCACTCGAGCCCGTTCGGCGTCAAGACCATTCCCGTTCGGCCAAACAGGATTCGATCCGGCGCACACACGCGATCGGGCTTCGGCCTGTGGGCGCCGTCGCGTCTGAGAGTTCAGAACGCGAGTTCAGGTTGCGTTCAACCAGCAACGAGCGTAGTGAGGCGGTCGTTCACGCTTGGGGTCCTCCGTCCCTCCTCGCCCCGCCGCCATGCGTCGAGGAGCCAGCAGGAAACCCAGGCTTGAACGCCGGAGGACCGGTCGGGCCACGGACCACTCGGCCGGTTCTTCGCGTTTGGCTTCGGCCACGTCGCCCGTGGATTCGGAGCTCGTCAAGCGGCCGAGTGTCTCCGCGGTCGCAACATCTTGTCGTAGCCAGGCCGTCGCCGACGATCCGCGCTCGTGGACCCTGGCTAGACGCTCCGCCGCTCCGTCTCGTCCGGCGGCTCGTAGTGCATCATCGGATTACCCGCACCGACAAGGAGAAATTCGCAGCCTTCAGTGCCCGCTCGCTCAGGACCGTAGAAGTGGTGTGCACGCACCCAACGCACGTCGCCTGGCCGATACGTGCCCTCACCATCGACGATCATCTCGCCGGCGGTGAACACGTAGACCGTGTCGGCCTCATGCCAGTGCCGGTTCTCGATGTAGTTCGGCCCGTGCTTGACGTGCAGCACCCAGGGGCCATCATCGAGGTTCTCGCCGAGAAAGCGCATCCAGACATTCGGGAAGCCCTCCACCGCCTGCCAATCGAGGTCGTCGAGCGTCGACTTTCGCCAAGCTTCCATAGCGAAGAACGTAACCCCGATTCCCGCGTCGACGCTCGCAACTGCTGCTCAGAGCGGCACGTCTCGCGCACGCGGATCGGCGCTGACGCGTGTTCCTCGTTCCTCGGACACGAGTTCGGTGATGCGTGCAGCCGGTGATCACGCCTCGGAAGTGGGAGGCGGGTCGTGCCGGGTGAGGGTGAACGCGCCGCAGGTGGCGAGCACCGCCGCGTAGACGAATCCCCATGCGGGGTCGCTGACGGTGAAGAGGATCCCGACGACGACGCTCGAGACGAGGTCGCCGATGCCGTCAACGAGTCCGAGGACTCCGAAGCCGCGCCCGCGGATCGAGTCGTGGAGGAGCTCCGCCGCGTAGGCGCCTTGTCCGGTCTCGACGAAGGCGGTGGATGCGCCCACGCCGACGAAGAGCAACGCAAGCACAGCAGCGTCTTGCGAGCCGGGCACGAAGCCGAGACTTGCCCCGGCGAAGAGACCGATGCCGAACACGAGGACGTGGCGGCGTCCGAGTCGGTCGGCGAGCGCGCCGGCCGGGTAGGCGAAGAGGCTGTTGGCTGCGTTGTGCGCGGCGTAGAGCAGCACGGCGATCGCGGCGGCATCTGCGGTGGATCGTCCGCCGTGGTGGAGCAGGTCCGTGGCCCGCAAGATGAGCAAGGTCGCCGAGAAGTTCCCGAGGCCGTAGAGGCCGACACCGACGAGCAGGCGACGGTAGGGCCCAGGTTCCGAAGCCAGCCCACGGATCGACACGTTGATGTGAGACGCGGCGTGCACGAGGCGAGGTGTTTCGCGTACGAGTACCAGGACGGCGAGGGCAGCGAGGAGTCCGGGCAGTGCGCTGATCGCGAACAACCATCGGTATCCGACGGCGACGATGAGTGGCGCGGCGAGCAGAGGGCCCGCGACAGCCCCGAGCGAATCCATCGACCGTTCGACCCCGAAGGCACGACCGAGTTGACGCGGTGGTACCGAGCCGGCCAGGAGCGCGTCGCGTGCCGGGCCCTTACCGCCCCGGGCCACCCACGACAGGGCGCGGGCCACCGCGACGAAGGGCCAGGATTGGGCCAGTGCGAAGGCGCCGTGACCGAGCGCGGTGATCGCGTAGCCGCCCGCGGTGACGGTCTTGCGTTCGACGCCGGGACGGTCGGCGATGACACCCCCGACCACCTTCGATGCAGAGAGGGACGCGTCGGCGATCCCCTCGATCACACCGAGCGCGGCGGCCTGTGCGCCGATCGAGCCCAGAAACCCGGGGAGCGCTGCCGTGGCCATCTCATGTCCGGTGTCGGACAGCAGACTGCCGAGGCCGATGCCCAACACACTGCGGTTCCGCAACACGTGCAGGTCAGCGACGACCTCGTCAGGTGAGGGCTCACGTCCCACCACGACAGTGTGTCTGTTGTTCTGCCTTCTGAACACTCGGTCGAGCGCGGTGGAGCCGACGTTCAGGATGGTTTCAGCGGGCCTTCCGTACCGTGGGGTCGCGTCGGGGCACGACTCGGGCACCCGAAGGGACCGCCAACTTGACGAGCCATTCTCGCGACCCGGTCCGCCGAGGGCGCGATGGTGGGACCGGGCCCGTCGTCGCCGGCAACGCGCTTCTGGTTCTGCTCGTCGTCACCACCGCGACGATCGTCGTAGGGTACGACCCCATCGGCCCTAGCGGCCGGATCGCTGCTGCGCTGGTCGCGTTCGCTGCGTTCGGCGGTCTCTTCCTCCCCGTCCTGCGGGCCCATGTGCTGACCAATCCGCGGGTCGTCGTCGCGGGCGGGCTGCTGGTCGCGATCGCGGCGTTGGCACCACCCGCCGGTTCACACGACCTGTGGTCGTACGCGGCGTACGGGCGTCTGCTCTCCGTGCACCACGCGAGCCCCTTTACGCACGTCCCTGCCGATTTCCCGCACGATCCGCTGCTGCACCTGGTGGCGAGCGGTTGGCGTCACACGGGTTCGGTCTACGGCCCGGGCTTCGTCGGCCTGTCGGCGGCCGGGACGGCGGTGACCGGACCGTCCGAGCTCGCGACCCGCCTGTTCTTCCAGCTTGTCGCCGCGCTCGCCCTTGGGTTCATCGTGTTCCTCGTCTGGCGTCGCACGCGCAGCCCGCTGGCGCTGGCGTTCGTGGTGTTGAACCCGGCGCTGATCCTGGCGGTGAACGGGGGGCACAATGACCTGCTGGTGGGCCTCGCCCTCCTCGGCGGCACCCTGCTGCTCCACGACGGCCAACCGCGTCGCGCGGGTCTCGTGCTCGCCGGCGGGGCGCTCGTGAAATTGGTGTTGGTGTTGCCGCTCGGCGCGCTCCTGCTCTGGACTGCGCGCCGCCACCGGGCGCGCGCTGCAGTCGAGGCGGGCGCGACTGCGGTGGCGGTGCTCGTGGCCGCGTACCTCATGGCCGGAGGCACCCGTGCGTTCGGCCCTCTTCTCCACGCCAGCAAGCAGCACAGCCGCTCGTCGCTCTGGCAGATCGCGACCCAGTGGCTCGTCGGCCCGCTTGGCATCCACCACGCCGACCAGTTCCGCCTCGAGGGCGCCGCGGCCCTGGTGCTCGTCGTTGCGGTGGTGCTGGTCGTCGTGATCGGAATGACAAGGCCGGGCGGAACGGACACGCGTGCCGGACCAGGCGCAGCCGCGATCGTCGCGGGTACGGCTGCGCTCGTGTTCCTGCTGGGCGGCGCTTACATCCTGCCCTGGTACAGCGCGTGGGTGATCCCGATCTTCGGTCTCGTCTGGTACACCCGCGTTGCACTGCTGGCCGCCGCCCAGGCCGCGTTCATCGGGGTCGCCTACGCGGCGCCGGTTCTGATTGGCGGGGGCTTCACGACTTACGCCGAGAAGGTCCTCCCGCTGGCGCTGCCCGCCGCGCTCACGTACTTGACCTGGTCGGCCTGGCGGGGCCGCCTCGGCCTGCCGATCGGCGCGTCACCGGGAAGGTCGGAGGTCGTGCCTGCCCGGGTACCCGTCGCGCCCCGATGACACCGCGGCCCCGGAGGTGGGGCCGGTCGATCGCCGCACTCGCGGCGGCCGCGGCGCTGGCGGTGCTCGTCGCGGCGCCGGCCGCAACCGCGGCGACGACCGCGGCGCCGGTCGGCATGGACAAGATCGAGCACGTCGTGATCATCGTGCAGGAGAACCGCTCCTTCGACCACTACTTCGGCACGTATCCGGGCGCGGACGGGATCCCCATGACCGACGGTACGCCCACGGTGTGCGCGCCGGACCCTCGCACCGATGAGTGCGTCCGTCCGTACCACGACCGGAGCCTGGTCAACACCGGCGGACCGCACGCGCAGCAGGACTTCGTCCGCGACATCGACCACGGCCGTATGGACGGCTTCGTGACCACGGCGCAGCAGGCGCTCCCGGGCAAGCAGCGCGCGCAGCCGGTCGCCGGGCGCGACGTCATGGGCTACCACGACGCGCGCGAGATCCCCAATTACTGGCGGTACGCGCAGGACTTCGTGCTCCAGGACCACATGTACGCGCCGCTGGCCTCGTGGAGCCTGCCCGAGCACCTCGCGCTCGTCTCCGCCTGGTCGGCCTTCTGCACCCGACGGGACGATCCTTCGTCGTGTCGAGACTCGCCGCAGCGGGTCGAGCTGCCGCCCGACGTCAGCAACCCGCGCGTCCTCTCCTACGGGCCCAAGGTCGACCAGCCGAACTACGCGTGGACCGACCTCACCTGGTTGCTGGCCCACGCGCACGTGAGCTGGCGCTACTACCTGGCCGTCGGCGCCGAGCCCGACTGCCGCAACGCCGCCCAGGTCACGTGCCCGAAGGTCAGACAGCGTCCCCACACCACCGGGATCTGGAACCCGCTGCCGTACTTCACCACCGTGCGCCAGGACCACCAGCTCGCGAACATCCAGGACACGCAGCACCTCTACCGGGCGGCGCGCACCGGCACGCTCCCGTCGGTTGCGTGGGTCATCCCGAACCACGGGACCAGCGAGCACCCCGGCACCCGCATCACCGACGGCCAGGCGTACGTCACTCGCGTCGTGAACGCGATCATGCAGGGTCCGGACTGGAGCTCGACCGCGATCTTTCTCACCTGGGACGAGGCGGGCGGCTTCTACGACCACGTCGCGCCGCCGGTGGTGGGCGGCAACCAGTTCGGGCTGCGCGTGCCGGGGCTCGTGATCAGCCCGTACGCGCGTCAGGGTCTGATCGACGATCAGACCCTGAGCTTCGACGCCTACGTGCGCTTCATCGAGGACCGATTCCTGCACGGCGCGCGCCTCGACCCGGCCACCGACGGCCGGCCGGACCCGCGACCGTCGGTGCGCGAGACCGCGCCCGGGCTCGGCGACCTCGCCGCCGACTTCGACTTCTCCCAGGCGCCGCGGCCGCCAGTCCTCCTGCCCGAGCGGCCGCCTCCGACCTGGAGGTCGCAGTGAGCGGTCGTAGTCGAGCCACGACTTTGGCGCTACGAGAGCGTGGTGTAGAAGATCATGGCGATGCCGAACACGAGGCTGTAGATGGCGAACGGTGTCAGGGTGCGCGTCTCGAAGTAGCGGGTGAGGAAGCGGATGGCGATGTAGGCGGAGATGCCGGCGGCGATGCTCCCGACGAGCACCTGGCCGCGGATGTGGTCGCCGTTGTGGCCGAGCAGGTCGGGCAGCTTGTAAATGCCGGCGGCGAAGATCACCGGGGTCGCGAGCATGAACGACAGGTGGGCCGCGTCCTCGTGATCGAGGCCGCGGAGCAGTCCGGCGACCATGGTGACGCCGGAGCGGCTGATGCCCGCGAAGAGGGCGAGGATCTGTGCGCTGCCGATGAAGGCGCCTTCTTGCAGCTCCAGCGAGTCGAGGTCGCGTCCGACGTCGTGGCCGGGGTCGGTGTGGTGTGCGTGTTCCTGGACGAGCTCGCGGGTCTCGGACCGCCGGCGCAGCCGTTCCCCGGCCAGGAGGATCACGCCGTTGAGGGTGAGGAACACTGCGGCGGCGGTCGGCTTGGCGAAGACGGTGCGCAGGCTGTGCTCGAACACCAACCCGACGATGCCGACCGGGATCGTGCCGAGCACCAGGAGCCAGGCCATGCGCTCGGGCGCGGTGTCGATGCGGCGCTTGCGGATCGAGGCGAAGAAACCGCGGACCACCGCGAGCCAGTCGTGCCGGTAGAAGATCAGCAGGGCGATGGCGGTGGCGACGTGGAGCCCGACGAGGAAGGCGAGGTAGAAGGACTCGTCGGCCGACTGACCGGCGACCAGCGAGTGCCACCCCAGCAACTCGGGCACCAAGACCGAGTGGCCGAGGCTGGAGACCGGGAAGAGCTCGGTGATGCCCTGCAGGATCCCGATGACAATGGCCTGGAGGTAGGTCAGGGGCCCTGCCGCCAGCATCCACACGCGGCGGGAACCTAGAGGTCCGAAGCTGAACCTTCGCTGAAGCCAGGCGCAGGGTGCGTCTCAGCCTCCGTTCAAGCAGCGTTCAGGATGCGGGCGCGAGGCTGTCGCCGGCATGCGCGTGCTCATAGTCGAGGATGAGAAGAAGGTGGCGGCCGCCGTGCGGCGGGGGCTGGAGGCGGAGGGGTTCGCGGTCGACGTTGCTGTGACTGGTACCGACGGCCTCTGGATGGCGACCGAGAACCGGTACGACCTCATCCTGCTCGACATCATGCTGCCGGGCATGAACGGCTACAAGGTGTGTGAGCAACTGCGCGACGCCGGCGACTGGACACCAATCTTGATGCTCACCGCGAAGGATGGCGAGTACGACCACGCCGAGGCCCTGGACACGGGAGCCGACGACTTCCTGACCAAGCCGTTCTCGTTCGTGGTCCTGCTGGCTCGTGTCCGTGCGCTCATCCGACGGACAGGTCGCGCGCAACCGGTCGAGACAAGGGCCGGTGACCTCACCGTCAACCCGGTCACTCATCGCTGCATGCGAGGTGACGTCGAGGTCGTGTTGACGGCGCGTGAGTTCGCGGTGCTGGAGTTCCTCATGCGCCGCGCCGGCGAGGTGGTCTCGAAGTCGGAGATCCTCGACAACGTGTGGGACTTCGCGTTCGAGGGAGATCCCAACATCGTGGAGGTCTACATCCGTCACCTCCGCAAGAAGCTCGACGAGCCGTTCGGCCGGCACCTGATCCAGACGATCCGGGGCGCGGGGTACCGGCTCGATCCGGCCGGGGGGTGACGGTGCGCCGGATCGCCACCGTGCGTGTTCGCATCACCCTGGCGGCGGTCCTGGTCGTCGGAGCCGCACTCGCCGCCGGTGGCGCGTGGCTCGTCCGCGCGCATCGTCACTCCCTAGCCCAGAACGTCGAGACCGCAGCGCGACTCCGGTCGCGCGACATCGCTGGCACCGTCGCCGACGGCGACTTCCCCGACGTGCTGGCAGTACCGCGCGGTGACGAGAACCTCGTGCAGGTGGTCGACTCGACCGGGCGCGTCGTCGCCTCGTCGGCGAACCTGCGCGGTGCGGCACGAATCAGCACGCTCGAGCCCGCCGCCGATGGGTATAGCACGCGCAGCGAGGTCCAGATCGCGCAGGGCGACGGTCCGTTCCGGGTGGTGGCCCGGCGCGTCGCCACCAACTCGGGCGTCTACACCGTCTACGTCGCGGGCACGCTCGAAGGGGTCGACGAGAGCACGAGCAGCCTGATCCGCTTGCTTGCCTTCGGGCTGCCGGCACTACTCCTGCTCGTGGGCGCGACCACGTGGATCGTCACCGGTCGCGCGCTGCGGCCGGTCGAGGCGATCCGGCGCGAGGTCGAGGAGATCGGCGCCGAGGACCTGCACCGCCGAGTGCCCGAACCGACGACGGAGGACGAGATCGGCCGCCTCGCCCGCACCATGAACGCGATGCTCGGTCGCCTGGAGGACGCCACCGAGCGGCAACGGCGGTTCGTCGCCGACGCCAGTCACGAGTTGCGCAGCCCTCTCACGGGGATCCGGGCCCAGCTCGAGGTTGACTTGGCCCACCCGGAGCGGGCGGACTGGCAGGGGACTGAACGCGACGTGCTCGACGACACGGTCCGCCTTCAGCGGCTCGTGGATGACCTACTGACGCTGGCGACCGCCGACGCGTCGGCGCTCGACGCATCGCACCGCGAGTCGGTTGACCTCGACGAGATCGTGCTCACGGAAGCGCGCCGCCTGCGGAGCCGCACCACGCATCGGGTGGACACCAGCGGGGTGTCGGGCGCGCAGCTCGTCGGCAACGCCGATCAGCTCGTGCGGGCGGTGCACAACCTGCTCGACAACGCGATCCGTCACGCGACCTCGACGGTGACGGTCACGCTGCACGAGTCCGACGACGCGGCCGTGCTCGGCGTCGCCGACGACGGCCCCGGCATCCCGCCCGATCAGCGCGAGTTGATCTTCGAGCGCTTCGCGCGCCTCGACCACGGCCGCGCCCGCGACCACGGGGGCACCGGGCTGGGCCTCGCCATCACACGCGAGGTCGTCGCGTTCCACGGCGGCACGATCAGCACCGACTGCGCGAACGGCCGGGGTGCGTGCTTCACGGTGTCGCTGCCGCTAGCCCCGCGCGCGCCGAGCGACGGCAGCGCGGGTGAGTAGCCCTCTCCGCGAGCTCTTCGTCGGTGCGGCGGGCGTCGAACGGGAGCGGTCTCGCGCTGTGCACGACGTCGGGCCCCATGGTTGCCGGTCGGGAAGGTACGTCGCGCGCTACCACCAGCCGACCGTATCGGTGAGCCGCGATCGGAGCATGGCTTCACCGCAAGCGTCACTTCAGAGCGTCCGACGAGTGTGGCCTCATTCCCCATCAGGTAATCGCCGTGCGGTGCCACGGGTCCGAGGGCATTCGGTGCGGCCTCCGGCGCGGGGCCAGGACTGACCGTCATCCGGTTCGGTCGGGTCAGCGGGCAGACGGCAGAAACCGGAACGAAAATCCCGTCGCCGGGACCAGGCCCCCCGCCGGAGGTGCTGCCGTATTTGCCCACAAGCGCGAGTCGTCAAAACGACCGCCTCGGCGGTACGGACGATTAGCGCGTTCGCTGATCGTCGAGCACTGGGCGTCATGGACGCCGGGGCGTTGATGCAGCAGCTCACCGGGGACTGACCACCACGGTCACCCCTCACAGCGATTGGGCGCGCGGTAGAAAGGTTGCGGAGGGACGCACCCGAGGGGGAGCAACGGGCTTGAACCGGTTCGACTACGTCATCGTCGGCGGTGGGTCGGCGGGAGCGGTGCTGGCCGCGCGCCTGAGCGAGGACGCGGCCCGCAGCGTCCTGGTCCTGGAGGCCGGTCCGGCGGGACCGCTCGACAGCGACGCCGATCTGTTGTCGAACGTGAGCTTCGCGTTGACCGGACGCGATTGGGGCATGCGCGCCCACGTGACAGGGGAGCGGGAGCTCGACTATCCGCAGGGAAAGTTCCTCGGCGGCGGCTCCTCCGTCAACGGGGCGTTGGCGTTTCGGGGCCCGCCCGCGGACTACGACGGTTGGGCGGCTCACGGCAATCCACGGTGGTCGTGGGACCGCATGCTGCCGTCCTTTCGACGGCTCGAGCACGATCTGGATTTCGGTGCCGACGGGGCCGTGCACGGCTCGAGCGGTCCGGTGCCGATCGTGCGATGGCGTCGCGACGAGCTGCTCCCGGTCCAAGAGGCCTTCGCCGATGCGTGCGTGGGTCTCGGGATCCCCTGGACGCCTGATCACAACCATCCCGACTCGACCGGCATCGGGCCGCTCCCCATGAATCGCGCCGAGGGGCGACGGATGTCGACCGCGCTCGCCTACCTCGCACCCGTGCTCTCGCGCCCGAATCTCACGGTTCGTGGGGGTGCCCTCGTCGATCGGGTGCGGATCGCGAACGGACGCGCGACCGGCGTGGTCGTCGTGCAGGATGGCGACGTCGACCTCATCGACGCCGGGGAGGTGATCGTCAGCGCCGGTGCGCTCCACAGTCCGGCCATCCTCGGACGTTCCGGGGTCGGCCCGGCCGACAACCTCGGTCGGCTCGGGATCGATTGCGTGGCCGACAACGCGGCGGTGGGCGCGAACCTCACCGATCACCCCGGCCTCTTCCACTTCCTGCACCCCGGGCGCCACGCACCGGATCTCGCGGCGCCGCAGTTCCAGCTCGGAGCCCGCTGTTCCTCCGCCGGCGACGGTGCGGTCAACGACCTCCTGCTCAGCATGATGAATTTCTGGGATCTGAGCGGCTCGCCCGACTTCCAATCCGTCGTCGGTGCTCCCGTGGTGGTTGTGCTGACGTGTGGCGTGCACGAACCACGCAGCCGCGGCCGCGTCGTGCTGTCGTCGGCCGATCCCGGTGCGCATCCGCACGTCGACTTGAACCTGCTCGACGATCCGTCCGACGTGCAGCGTCTGGTCGACGGCTTGCGCCGTTGCCACGACATCGCCGGGTCCGAGGCGATGAGCGATTTCGTCGGTCGGAGCCCGGTGCTCGACGACGCGGATTTCGACGACGACGTCGCGCTCGATCGTTACGCTCGCGCGTTCGTCGCGCCGTGGTACCACGCGGTCGGCACGTGCCGGATGGGTCCGGACACGCAGCCGGGCACTGTCGTCGACGAGCGTTTGCGCGTGCACGGCGTCGATGGTCTGCGCGTCGTGGACGCCTCGATCATGCCGAAGATCGTCGGGGCGCCGACCAACGTCACCGTGATGGCCATCGGCGAACGCGCCGCGGAGATCATCAAGGAGAACTGACGATGCTCGAGTACGACCGATTGTTCCTCGGCAACCGTTGGGCGACGCCGGCTACCGATTCGGTCCTCGACGTCCGCTCGCCTGCGACGCTTGCGCTCGTCGGTCGATCACCCGACGGATCGCCCGAGGACATGGATCGCGCCGTGGCCGCCGCGCGCGATGCCTTCGACACGGGCCCATGGCCCGCGATGTCGTTCGCGCAACGTGCTGCGTACCTCGACCGGATCCTGGAGGCACTCGTCCCGCGTGCCGCGGAGCTCGATCACCTCGTGCCGCAGGAGAGCGGCATCCCGGTGTGCTTCGCGTCGGGGAGTAGCGGGTTCCCGCTGCTCGAGTACTACTCCGAGTTGGGTCGCGCCTACCCCCAGGAAGAGCTCCGGCCGGGGCGCCCCGGCGTGGCCGGCGGTGCGATCGTTCGCCAGGCGCCGGCAGGCGTGGTGGCGGGGATCGTCCCCTGGAACGGTCCGGTCATGCAGATCCTCATGAAGATGGCACCGGCACTCGTCGCCGGCTGCACGCTCGTGATCAAGCCGTCCCCGGAGACGCCGTTGTCGTCGTATGCGATCGCACGAGCCGTCGAAGAGGCCGATCTGCCGACCGGCGTCATCAGCATCGTGCCCGGCGGACGCGAGGCAGGCGCGCACCTCGTTGCGCATCCCGCGGTTGACCGCGTCTCGTTCACCGGCAGCACCGCGGCGGGGAAGCAGATCGCGGCTGCCTGTGCTCCCGCCGTCAGGCGCGTGAGCCTCGAGCTGGGCGGCAAGTCGGCCGCGATCCTCCTCGACGATCTCGACCTCGATCGAGCGATCCCCACGGTGGTGAACGCGGGCATGTTCTTCAACGGTGAGGCGTGCTCGGCGCTGACCCGCGTGCTCGTGTCACGGCGACGTCACGACGAGGTCGTCAACCGGTTGATGCACGAAGTGGCCGAGCTGAAGATCGGCGACCCGCTCGATCCCGAGACCTTCTTCGGTCCGCTCGTGTCGGAGCGGCAGCGCGAACGGGTCGAGCACTACGTGGCCAGCGGGCGCGACGAAGGTGCCGTCGTGGCGTACGGAGGAGGCCGGCCCGACGGCATCGACGTCGGCTGGTACGTCGAACCGACCATCCTCACGAACGTGAAGAACTCCATGCGCGTCGCACAGGAGGAGGTGTTCGGCCCGGTGCTGGTCGTGATCCCCTTCGACGACGTGGACGATGCGGTGCACATCAGCAACCAGTCCGAGCTCGGGTTGGCGGGCGGTGTGTTCGCCGACGACGATCAACAGGCACTGGACGTTGCCCGGCGCCTCCGCACCGGGCACGTCGGCATCAACTGCCTGGGGATGGACTGGGTGTTCCCGTTCGGCGGCTTCAAGCAGTCGGGCTTGGGACGCGAGATGGGGATCGAAGGCCTCGAGCTGTACTGCGAACTGCAGTGCATCGGGCTCCCGGAAGGATCCCCGCTCGCGGTCGGAGACCGGCGCTGAGAACGTCGCTCGGCGCGGCGAGGCCCGCACGATGCTGTCGCACGTTTGTGGCTGCTCGGGCGAGGGAAACATCGGCTCGAGTAACCGGTCCCGAGGTTGGATGCTGGAGGGGGCACCATGGGACGAGCGACTCCTGCTGTTCGTACTCGCCACGTGACGCGAGGGCGGCCGGCCCGGTTGGGCGCCGTTGTCTGTGCGGGCGTGCTTGCGTTCGGTGTCTACGGGCTGTCGGGCACCGCGGAGGCGAAATCGCCGCCGACGGTGTCCGTCGGCACGGTGAAGGGCATCGGTACGGTCCTCGTGGATTCGAACAAACACACGCTCTACACGCTCGTGAACAACCACCAGTCGGTGGAGTGCACCGGCGCGTGCCTCGACATGGGATTCGCGCCGCTGACCGTCAAGCCTGGATCGAAGCCAATCGCGGGGAAGGGCGTGAAGGGCCTCGGCGTCGTCCCCGGAGGGACCCAGGTCACCGAGAACGGCTTCCCGCTGTTCCTGTTCTCGGCCGACAAACCACACCAGGCACTGGGTCAAGGGTTGACCAGTTCCGGCGGCACCTGGCACGCCCCGACGGTGAAAGTTGCCAAGGACAAGAAGAAGGGTGGCGGCAGCAACGCCGGCACCGGCGGCGTCTCGTTCTAGCGCGACTGTCGTTGGTGGCGACCCGGTCATGTCGGCCGTAGCACCCGTCCGCTCCCAGCTCCTCGACATCGTCGAGCGGAGAGACCGGGAGACGCGACGGTCGACAGCCGCGCTGTCCTCGCGCGTCTACCTGCCTGCCTGCGCGATCGCGGGCGCGGCGGTGGTTCTCGTGGCGGTCGGCTGGGTGATCGGCTGGGGCGGCGACGACTTCGGCGGCTCGGTGACACTCCTCCGAGCCGTCGTGGCGGGCCCCACGACCCTGGCCATCATCGGCGTCTTTCTTGTGGTCGAGCGCGTACGACCAGCGCAGCGGCGGCCGCTGCTCGCGCGCGGCCATCGGCACGACGTGCTGTTCACCGTCTTGAACGCCACCCTGGTCGTCCCGCTCGTGACCGCGCTGACGCTGGCGTTCGTCGCCGTCGCGCGCGCCGCGCTCCCGTGGATCGTCCTCCCCCGCATGGGGCTGGTTCCCCGATGGGTCGCGATCGCCGCGATCTTCGTGGCGATGGACGGGTGCAACTGGTTCGTGCACCTCGCGAATCATCGCGTGCGGGCGCTGTGGCGCTTCCACGAACTCCATCACTCACAGGAAGACATGAGCGTGCTGACCGTCTTCCGCACCCACCCGTTGATCCACTTCTCCTACCTGGTCGCGCTGATCCCCGGCGTGGTGCTCCTCGCCAACGGCGCCTTGTCGGTCACACTGCTCGTCGTCTACGGCGCGACCGTCGCCTTCGCCCATTCGAACACGAACCTCGGGTTCGGGTCCCTCGAGCGAATCTTTGTCAGCCCGAACTACCACCGGATCCATCACATGCTCGAGGGCCCGCAGGACGTGAACCTCGGGTTTGCGCTGACGATCTGGGATCAGCTCTTCCGCCGCGCCGTGTTCCCCACCGAGGAGACGATCAGGGCCGACACCGGGCTTCGTGGTCGTCCACTGATCGTCGAGCAGGCGGCGACGCGAGCGCACCATCTCTCCGTCTTCGCGGCTCAGCTGGTGGCGCCCTTTCGTCCGATGAACGAGCTCACCGACGCTCCACCGGTTCGGACCGCGGCTCGTCCGCGGGCGGCCGGAGGCAGTTCAGCGGATGCAAGCTGACACGCTTGAACGCATCAGGATCGGCGGAGCTGATCAGTGGGTGCTCGAGCGATCAGAGGATGTCTCGAACCCGATTGTGCTCTACCTCCACGGTGGCCCCGGCACGTCTCAGTTGACCTTGAACCGTCGCAACACGCGAGATCTCGAGCGGTGCTTCACGGTCGTGAACTGGGACCAGCGCGGCGCCGGAAAGTCCTACGCCGCGATCCGAGACGCCGGCGCGATGAACATCGACCAGTTCGTCGAGGACACCCGAGAGGTGACCCTGCACCTCCTGGAGAAGTTCGGGAAGGAGCGCTTGGTGCTCGTCGGCCATTCATGGGGCAGCGCGATCGGCGCGCTGACGGTTGCAGCGTCGCCGGAGCTGTACTCGTGCTACGTGGGCATCGGGCAGATCGCCAACATGGCCGAGGGTGAAGCCCTCTCGTACCAATGGGTGCTCGACGAAGCACGACACCACGATCATCGGCGAGCGCTCCGATCGCTCGAACGGATCGGCCCGCCCCCATATTCGGGCGACTGGCGGAAGAAGACGGTGACCGAGCGCACCTACGTCGCGAGGTTCGGCGGTGAGGTTCGAGCCAGCCGGCATGGTGCCGTGGGGATGCTGCTGGGCAGCCTGCTCGTCTCATCCGAATACACGTTGCGCGACCGCGTGAACTTCGTCCGAGGCGCCCGCGATTCGATGCGGGTCCTGTGGCCGCAACTCCTCGAGGTCAACTTGTTCGAGCAGGTCCCCGAAATGCGGGTGCCGGTCTTCTTCATGGAGGGCCGACACGACTGGGAGATCCCGTCGATCCTCTCCGCTCGCTACTACGAGGCGTTGCGCGCACCATCGAAGCAGCTCATCTGGTTCGAGAACTCTGCGCACCTCCCCAACGCCGAGGAGCGAGAGCGCTTCAACCGGATCATGCGGGGCGATGTCCGTGAGGTGGCCCTCGCATGAACGATGATCGTGTCGACTGTTTTGGGTCCCGTTGGGTGCGGGTCCGCACGGGGCTCCGGTGCGTTGGATCGGTCGGCTGTACGAGGTAGTGGTCGCGGCGCGGGACCGTCGTCCGCGCCGCGACCTGTTTCACTCTGCGCTCTTGGTTCGCGCCGATGGTGTGACGTGGAGGATCGAGTTGGCGGTCCCCGTACAGCATGGCGATCGAGGAGTCATTGCTGAGGGGCCGGTGGGTGCGCGGTGCCTGGGCCGGTCGCGCGTGTTTCGCTACGAAGTGCGGTGCTGGGCAGGTGGCCCGATCCCACACGTGCCCTCGACGCTCGATGGCCCCATCTGTGTGAGCAGAAGCTCAGTGGCTGCTCGCCGGATCCTCGCGCTCGTTCCCGAGTTTCCGCTGTGTACCTGGGGCCGTGACGAGTTGGGCGCGGG
Organism: uncultured Actinomycetes bacterium; assembly: GCA_963819475.1. Taxonomy (GTDB): domain Bacteria; phylum Actinomycetota; class Acidimicrobiia; order IMCC26256; family DASPTH01; genus DASUAS01. Next base: position 387,921 of record CAWFWE010000002.1, on the reverse strand, counting down.
GGAGATGTGGGACTCGAACTCGCTCGTGTCGTGGCTGCTCGCTCGCGCGGGCGTCTCGACGGACGGGATCGGCCCGCCTCCGGGTGGGCAGGCTCCGGGTTGGGACGCCGGTCTGAGGGTCGCGGCTCGGTCCGGGCAGCACGCCGACTTCTGATCCCAGGCCTTCAACCGCGGTATTCGAATGTCACCTCGGGGAACTGTTCGGGTGGCCCGTCGAGCAGTGGCGCGGGTTCGTGCCGGAGCTCGCGATCGAACAACGCGAGCGTGTAGGCGTTGACGATCCGGTGCGCGCGATCCGCGCCCAGCGGCCCGGCGAGACCAGGCCAGTCGACGAGCGCGGAGAGAAATGGCGCGTCGGTCATGTCGAGGTGGAACATCCGGGAGACCTGCACGTAGTAACCGTGGCCGGGCAGGTGCTCGTACACGATCCGCATGGTGCGCAGTGTCTCGTCGATGTCGGACTCGGGCCAGCCACCGGCAACCTCTCGTTCGAGTCGCATGCTGTCAGCAGGACGCGTGATGAACATGATCGGCTGCGCCAAGCCGTCGCGCACGACGTCCGCGGGCATGAACGCGTCCTCCAGCAACCCCGCGCGCACACGCGCATCGACGCGGCACGCCTCCGCCCCGACGACCGCGCCCAGAGAATGACCGATGAGACCGGCACGCTCGACGTCGAGTCGACCGGTCAGGATGCCGTTCGGATCGGCGTGAGTGACGGCGGCGAGCTGATCGAGCGTGAAGCTCACGTCGCGCGCGAGATGAGGAATGTGAGCGTCCATGAACGCGCTGTGCGAAGGCTTCCATCGGTCGTCGTAGGCCACGCGGCGGCCGTCGGGGAACACGACCATCGCAACGGAGTACGGCTGGTCGATGGCGGCGACAACGTAGCCGTGCGAAACCAGCTCCTCGACCTGGAACGTCTGGATCTGGCGGTAGCTGCCCTTGATCCCCACCAACATGATCAGCACCGGGTAAGCGGCTTCGTCGTCCGCGATCGGCGCGTGTTCGACTGCATTGGTGGTGATGTGTTCGAGGGGCGCGAGGGTCGACGGCGACACGCTGAGGAAGTCCGCCAATGCCGACGTCACCCCTTCGGCCTCGATGTACGGAGCCCGCGGCGCCGACGGCGCGTGGTGCGCCGGGTACCAGATCTGCACCATCAGCTCACGACGATCGCCCGGTTGGGTGGAGAACACCTCCCGGCGTTCGGCATCCACCCAGTGATACGTCACCGTGCCGATCCCGTAGGGCCCGCTCGGTGGCGGGAAGACGAACGCCGGACGGTTGATCGGCACGGCACGATTCTGTCGCGCGCGCGACGCCCGAATTGCACGTACCCTGCAGAGTCGTTGCAGACCGCCGATGTCTGCTGGGCGGCGTTGGCTCCGGCGGAGACGGAGCCGCGGAAGCGGGGTGCCGACATGGCCCGACTGACCACTTCGCACGATTCGGGAAGCGCCGCCACGCAGTTGGTCGGCGACACGATTGGTGCCACGCTGGCGGCGACCTTGGCGCGCCGGCCCGAGGGCCTGGCGCTGGTCTCGCGTCACCAGGGTTTGCGGTGGACGTGGGAGGAGCTGGCCGAGGAGGTCGAGCGGGCCGCGCTCGGGCTGCTCGCGCTCGGTATCGAGCAGGGCGACCGTGTGGGTATCTGGTCGCCGAACCGTGCCGAGTGGACCGTGCTCCAGCTCGCGTGTGCACGGGTAGGCGCGATCCTCGTCGTCGTCAACCCCGCGTACCGCGCGAACGAGGTCGCGTACGCGCTCGGCCAGTCCGGCGTGCGGCTGCTCGTCACCGCCGAGACGTTCAAGACGTCGAACTACCTCGACATGCTCGCCCAGGTGCGTGACGACCTGCCGGAGCTGGAGCGGGTGGTCACCATCGGCACCGAGCGCGCCGGCCACGTCGACGACATGCTGTGGGCCGAGCTCGTCGGCCTCGGCCTCGTCGGCGGACTCGACCTGCTGTGCGAGCGCGAGGCATCGCTCGACTGCGACGACCCGATCAACATCCAATACACGAGTGGCACGACCGGCAACCCGAAGGGCGCGACGCTCACCCACCACAACATCCTCAACAACGCCCGGCTGATCGCGGAGACGCTCGGCTACACGGCGGAGGACCGCGTATGCATCCCCGTGCCGCTGTACCACTGCTTCGGCATGGGCATCGGCAACCTCGGCTGCGTCGCGAGCGGGTCGACGATGGTGTACCCGGCGCCCAGCTTCGAGCCGCTGTCCACGCTGGAGGCGATCGCCGAGGAGCGGTGCACGAGCATCTACGGCGTACCGACGATGTTCATCGCGCTGCTCGGGCACCCGCAGTTCGACGACTTCGACCTCACGTCGCTTCGCACCGGGATCATGGCCGGCGCGCCGTGCCCGATCGAGGTGATGAAGCGCGTCATCAGCGACATGCACTGCACCGAGGTCACCATCGCCTACGGCATGACGGAGACCGCGCCGGTGTCGTTCATGAGCGAGCGCGACGACGACATCGAGCGGCGGGTCGGCACCGTCGGCACGGTGATGCCGCACACTGAGGCCAAGATCGTCGACCCGGTCACCGGTCTCACCGCGCCGGTCGGCGTGCCGGGCGAGGTCTGCACACGCGGCTACCTCGTCATCCGCGGCTATTGGAACAACGACGAGGCGACCGCCGAGGCGGTCGACGTGGCCGGCTGGATGCACACCGGCGACATCGGCGTGATGGACGACGAGGGCTACGTCAACATCGTCGGCCGGATCAAGGACATGGTGATCCGCGGCGGCGAGAACGTGTACCCGCGGGAGATCGAGGAGGTGCTGTTCGAGCACCCCGCGGTCGGCAGCGCGCAGGTGATCGGCGTTCCCGACGAGCGCATGGGCGAGGAGCTCATGGCGTGGGTGCAGGTGCACGAGGGCACTGAGGTGAGCGAGGACGACCTGCGGGCGTTCTGCCGGGAGCGGCTCGCGCACTTCAAGGTGCCGCGGTTCGTGAAGTTCGTCGACGAGTTCCCGATGACGGTCACCGGCAAGATCCAGAAGTTCCGCATGCGGGAGATCGCCATCGAGGAGCTCGGCCTCACCAAAGCCGCCGCCGTCGAAACTGCGTAACTCGCTTCCTCCGAGCACCGTTCCACGCTCCCACCCGACTTGGAGATACGGTCAGATCGACCAGTCGGCAAGGGGTGGTGGTATGGGTTCGGCCCGGTACGTGGCGTTGCTCCGCGGCATCAATGTCGGCGGTCGCAACCAGGTGGCCATGGCCGAGCTGCGCTCGGCTTTCGAGGACGCGGGCCACTCCGACGTGAGCACGTTCATCCAGTCCGGCAACGTGCTGTTCCGTTCGAGCACGCCGCGCGGGTCGCTCGAGGCCGACGTCGAGCGCATGCTCGAGCGTCGCCTCGGATTCCCCCTCGTGGTCGTCGTCCGGTCCCACGCTCAACTGCGATCGGTGATCACACGAGCGCCCGCGTCCTTCGGGGCCGAGCCGGACACCCACCACTCGGACGCGATCTTCCTGCGCTCGCCGCTCACTGCGAGCCAGGTGATGAGGATGGTCCAGCTGCGTGAGGGCGTCGACCGGGCGTGGCCCGGGCGAGGGGTCGTCTACTTCGAACGGCTGAGCGCCGAACGGACGAAGAGCCGCATGTCCAGCATCGTGGGTACACCCGAGTACGCCAACATGACCATCCGGAGTTGGGGGACCACGACGAAGCTGCTGGCGCTGCTCGACGACAGTTGACCGAAGAGCAGTTGGGTCTCGAGTCTGCCCGACTCAGGTGACGCGGAAAACGGTCTCGCCTCGCGGGTACTCGTCGACGACGCGAACACGGTGGACGTGGGCAAACGCCGGGCCGTGCTCGCACCATGCCACGAGCGCGTCGACCGAGGCCGGCGGGCCCTCGAAGACCGCCTCGACCCGCCCGTCGGGCAGGTTGCGCACCATCCCGCCCACACCGGCGGCCTGGGCTCGCCGGGCGCAGGACGCGCGGTAGCCCACGCCCTGCACCCGCCCTTCGACGACGACTCGCCTGCGGACCACGCCGCGCACGATACGCGCGCGAGGCCTCGGGCCCGAGACCGCACCAGGAGATCGGACGACGATCCTCGCAGTCGTCGCTGCGGGTCACCGCGCGCAAGCGACGTGCGGCCTGCGTCTGTGCTCAACGCTTCGGGTCGGGGGCGCCGCGCTGACCGTCGCAGCGCGCGACCATTGGCGCCGGACTGACCGGGGACGGTGGTGTACCTGATCATTGTCAGGTTGATCGCGGGGTATGTGGCGCGTCATCGCGAGGCGCATCGCACACACGTGAAATTGCTCAGCGGGAAATGGACCGGCCTGCAGCGGCCATGAGCCGTTCGGTGTCGGTGGCGTCAGCCGGGGTCGGAGCTACCGGCTTGATGAGGCCAAGCTCGCGCACGGCATCGGTGCAGGTCGCCGCGACCACCACGGAAATCGTCGGGATCATCTCCCCCTCGAACTCGATCGGCTGACCCACGCTCGCCGCCAGATCCCACGCGTGACACAACGCGTCGATGGTGGCGAAGTTGATCACCACCGATCCGGGCAGTTCCCCGAACGGGGTGACATGGTTCGCATCCAGCACGCCGTCGGTGCCCCACATCGCCAGACTGCGGTCGGTCACGTCGTCCGCGTAGTGCGCGAGGTCGCCGTCGTAGGGCACTGCGCCCATGGTCTCCTCGGGCGAGACCGTCTCCTCACCGGTGACGACACCGGCCCACAGCAGTTGGTTGTTCAACGCGTGGCTGGCCAACTGGCGAACCGTCCAGGGCTCGCAGTTCGAGACGACGTCCATCTGCGCGTCTTGCAGGGCGACGACCTGTTCTCGCAGCGATCGCACCGCGAAATCCAGGGTTGCCAGCTGGTTTGCTGCTTCCTGGTCCACCGTTCCCCTCCTGTGCCGCGGCGCGAACGCTAGTTCGTCGCGCCCGGCGTGTCGCCGGTACGTCGCCGCGCGAGGCCGGCCCTGTGGAAGGGACCGGCCTCGCGTTCCGCACCTCGGGTGGATGCGTCGCTCGACGTCAGGCGTTCCCGACCTCGCATTCTTTCGGATCGATGTGGCCCAGGTTCCTGACCACCTTGAACCTGCCGCCCTCCGACCGGGCGATGTACATGTTCATTCGCACGTGGTGCTGACCCGGCACCATCTCGGCCGGGCCCCCAGGGCCCTGCTCGATCCGGGCATGGTCGAGCGCCGCGATGACGGCGTCCTGGTCCAGGGAACCAGCCTCGCGGACCGCAGCCTCCCAGAGTCTGAGCGCCCGGTACGTCCCCGTGCACGCGCTCCCAGCGGTGAACAGGGCGCTCCCCGGGAAGAGGCTGTCGTAGCGGTTGAGCAGCTCGATGCTGAACGGGTCCTCGACACCGCGGTAGTAGTCGAGGCACCCGTAGAGGCCCTCGACGTGGTCGGCCGGTACCAGGTTCAGGAAGTTCTCGTCGAAGTAGGTGCACACGATCTGCCCGCCCCGTTCGGTGAAGCCGGCACGGTGCAGCTGTTCGAGGAACGGCGTCAGCCCGGGCGGGACGATGGTGTTGAACACGGCATCGGCACCGCTCGCCATGATGTGCTCGACCACCTGCTCGTAGTCCATGTGGTCCATCGGGAAGTACTCCTCGCCGACGACCTCGCCACCCTCTGCGCCGACGACTTCATGGACCTTCTTGTTCAACGTGCGAGGCCAGATGTAGTCGGCCGAGGGCAGATAGAAGCGCCGTACCCCCGTCTCGCGCATCAACCACGGGAAGAAGGGCTCGACCTGCTGCGCCGGCACCGGGCCGGTGCAGAAGATCAAGGGGTGGCACTCCTGCCCCTCGTACTGCTCGGGGTACAGGTAGAGCGTCTCTGCCCGGTCGACCACCGGTCCCTTGATCGCCTGGCGCGTGGAGCTGTAGATGCCGCCGATGACGACGTCGACGTCGATCTGCTCGACGAGCTTCGCCGCCACGGCCTCCGCCACGGCGTCGTCGGTCGCGCTGTCCTCGAGGAACAGCTCGACCGGGCGACCGAGGAGTCCACCGCGGGCGTTGATGTCTTCGACCACCATCTTGGCGACGTTGACGTTGGCGACGCCCATGAAGGACAGTGCGCCGGTCTGGTCGGTGATCATGCCGACACGGGTCGGTCGGTTGTCGGACCTGCTCATCGTCGTCCTCCTCACGCGTCGTAGGAGCCGACGAGGAGCGCGGCCTGCGGCGCGCCGACGTGCCCGGCTTCCTCGAGGATGGGCGGGACGTCGGGGTCGGACACGAAGCTCGCCCAGCCCGCTTCGTCCCAGTCGAACAGGGCCCAGACCCGGTTCTCCTCGGTGGGGTCGCGGAACACCGTCGAGCCCTTGGACCCGTGAAGTGCGCGCTTCTCGGCGCCCTTGGTACCGAACACGTCCAGGAAGCGGTCGACGTCCTCGACCATCGTTGTCGCCAGGATCATGACATCCCCTTTCAGCAGGATCGCGGTGGATCTCTCTGTCGGCCGATCGGGTTCGGTCGGCGTAGGGGTCATTCTCCGGCCGGCCCTCGGGTACGGCATCGGTAGACCTACCCATTTCGTGGTTTCGCGTCGCCGTCAGCCCCCGCGACGACGCCGTGATTGAGGGCCCACCGGGTCGCCGCAGCGCGGCTCGACACGCCGATCTTCGTATAAATGTGCTGGGTGTGGTGCTCGGCGGTTCTCGCGGAGATGAACAGCTGCGCCGCGATCTCGCCCGCAGTGTGGCCGTCGGCCATCAAGCGGAGGACCTCGAGCTCGCGCCGGCTCAAGCCGCCGGGCCGAGGCTGGCTCGTCGGAGGGCTCGGGTCGCGGCGGGCGACGTCGAGCTGCTCACGGGCGTACACGGCGGCCTGCCCCAGATCGAGTTCCGCGCCCTCCGCCGTCAACTCGTCGGCGCGCTTCCCGCCGAGCGCGCGGCGGACGCGATCGTCGAGGTCCCGCAGCTCGGGGACGTGGTGGAGGGTCGTCGGTTCCCGAGACAGCGCGCCGAGGATCACCATTGCCGGCACCGGACGATCGAGTCGTTCGAACAGTGCGGGCACGCTGGCCAGCGTGATCACGAGCTGCGGCACGTTGCCGGCGCGCTGGAACGCGCTCACCGCCTCGGCGAACAGCATCAGCGCGGTGAGCGGATCGCCGTCAGTGGTGTGCAACCGTGCCGCGTCGCGAGCGAGGAAGCCTTCGAAGAAGTGGACGCGCTGTTCGCGGACAAACGCGACGCCCTCGTCCCAGGCCGCGAACGCGCGACGCACGTCTGCCTTCGAGAAGGCCATCCCCGCGATCCAGAGCGCATAGGAGATCCAGTAGGGGTTGCCGAGTGACCTCGCCGCCGCGACGGACTCCTCCGTGAGCGCCAGTGCCTCCTCGATGCGACCGCACGACTGCAGGCCGTCGACGTACGCGGCCAGCCCGTAGCCCCGATCGCGGCCGTAGCGGCGCGCCACCGCGCCGGTGAGCTCGACGTACCGGTCGAGATCGCCGCAATACACGCTGGCGAGCGCCTCCACGAACGACGCGTACCCGGGTTCGCACGCGTCGTAGCGGGAGTCCATCTCCAGCTCCGTCGCTCGATGCGCGTTCGCGCGAGCGGCCTCCGCGCGTCCGGCGAAACACGCGAAGCCGGCGCCCGTGTACAGGCGGGGGAGACGCGTGACGTCGGCAGCCGACGCGGGCTCGAGCAGCTCCTCGGCCCAGGCGAGCGTCTCGAACAGCTGCACAGAGAAGCCAATCAACGCGGCGTGCGCGGCGATGTCGGTGGCCACCGCGAGTTCGTTGTGCCGTGCGCTCCACTGATATCCCCCGCGCAGGTTGCCCAGCTCCACCTCTACCCAGTCGACCGCGTCACGCCAGCCGGGGCCGTTCCAGTGCTCCCAGCGGCCGGCCGCCTGCTGCGCGAAGTACCGGGCGTGCCGAGCGTGTGACGATTCGACATGGCCTGCCTGGGCGAGCCGGTCCTCGGCGAACTGACGGATGGTCTCGAACAGGCTGTACCGCGTCCGGGTGGCGGTGTGGTCCGCGACCACGAGCGACTTGCGGACCAGCGAATCGAGGTGCCGGAGCACTTCGACCTCGTCGGCAGCGTCGGTGACCGCGTACAGGCTCGCCAGATCGAAGCCCCCGGCGAAGACGGAGGCCAGGCGGAGCAGGTGCTGCTCGTCGTCGGTCAGGAGGTCGTAGGACCACTCGACGGCATGACCGAGGGTGAGGTGTCGTTCGGGCGCGGGGCTCGTCCCCTGCAACAGCCGGAACCGATCCGCGAGCCGGTCCCGCACCTCGACCGCGCTCATGGCGGCCATGCGCGACGCCGCCAGCTCGATGCCGAGCGGGAGCCCGTCGAGGTTGATGCAGATCTCGGTCACCGCATTGGCCGTCTCGGGTTCCCGCAACCCGAAGTCGGGGCGGACGGCGCGGGCGCGCTCGACGAACAGCGTGACGGCGTCGGAGATCGGGCCTCCCTCCAGCGTCAAGGGCACCACGGCGAACGGTGTCTCGCCGTCGACGGCCAGGAGCTCACGCGAGGTCGCGATGACCGTGACGGTCCCGGACCGGCCCAGAATCGTGGCGAGGCCCGATCCCGTCGCGGCCAGGACGTGTTCGCAATTGTCCACGACGAGGAGGAGTCGGCGACCTCGCAACGTGTCGGCCACGGTGTCGATGAGTTCCGCCCCGCTCTGGGGCGTGATACCCAGCGCAGTGGCGATGGCGGCGGGGACCGACGCGGGGTCGCCGATCGATGCCAGCTCGACCACCCACACCCCGTCGGCGAACTCTCCGGCGACCTCGGCGCCCACCTCGAGCGCCAGCCGGGTCTTGCCGACGCCGCCGACGCCGGTCAGCGTCACGAGTCGGTTCGAACGGGTGAGGTCCGCGACCTCGGCGACCATCCCTTCGCGACCGACCAGTGAGCTCAATTGCTGCGGGAGGTTGCCGGCGAAGGGGTCGACGCTGCGGAGCACCGGGAACTCGGTCGCGAGACCTCCGGCGACGATCTGGTACACCGAGATTCGGCCCCGCAGCCCGCGGAGCCGATGCTCGCCCAGAGGTCGTAGGACAGCACGGTCGCGCAGCAACACCTCGGTTGCGTCGGACACGAGGACCTGCCCGCCGTGCGCGAGAGACATCAGCCGTGCCGCACGGTTCACGTCGCTGCCGAAGTAGCTCCCGTCGCGTTGGATCGCCTCGCCGGTGTGAAGTCCCATGCGCACCGCGAAGTCGACGACGGCGTCGTCACGCAACTGCTCCTGGGATTCGATTGCCGCTGCCGCGGCGTCGGGGGCGGTCGAGAACGCCGCGCAGAATCCGTCGCCACCGGTGGCGAACACGTATCCGCCGTGTCGCTCGATGGAGCCGCGGACGATTGCATCGTGGATCCGGAGCGCGTCGGCCATGTCGGTTGGGGAGTCCTCCCACAGACGGGTGGAATCCTCGATGTCGGTGAACAAGAAGGTCACCGTGCCCCCGGGGAGCTGGAGCGCCATGCCCGAACGGTAACGCGGGCCCTCCGGTACACCTCGTGGACCCGGCTGAACGCGAAGCCTGGCTCCGGGCCACCCGAGATGATGTGGAGCTCGTCGTCGACCGCGACCACGGCGAGGCCGTGGCGAGGCACCTCCAGGTCGGCGACGTGGCGCCACCGACCACCCCGGAGACACTCGATCGGTGCGATGGTGCCGAGATCCTCTTCTCCTCCGGCGGTGCAGACGACGCCGTCAGCAGTCGCCGCGCCGTTCCCGCTGCGGCTGAATCGCAACGAAGGCGCCGGTCGCCACCGCCCGACCGGCGCGCCCCCCTCGAAACGGATGCGCTCGACGCTGGCGAGGTTGGGGGAGCGGCCACCGATCGCGTACACGGTGCCCCTCCGCGCCGCGACGCCCAGGTGCTGGCGCGTGCGAGAGAGCTCTGGCCCCGGTGTCCACCGGTCGGCGCCGGGGTCGTACCACTCGGTGCTCGCCAGGTCACGCCCATGCTCGTCGACACCTCCCACCGCCACGACGCGACCGTTGACAGCAGTTGCTCCGAGCGCGCCGCGAGCGGTTCCCATGCTCGCGACCTTGCTCCAGGCACCATCGGGTGCTGGCAACGCCCAGACGTCGGCCGTTGCCTCGGTCAGGCCCTGGGTGAAACCGCCGACCAGGTAGAGCGAGTCGCCGAGCACGGCGAGGGCGGCGTGGTCGCGGTCCCCCGGGAGGTCCGGACCGCGTGTCCACTCGCCAGCGTCCACGTCGTAGAAGAGGAGGTCAGATGTCGGCGAGCTGTCGTCGGCGAACCCGCCCGCGACCGCGATCAGTCCGTGAGCGCGCCAGTACGTACCCGCGACCTCGGTCTTCGGCCGGCCGATCATGGGCTCTCCGCGGGTGGTCGTGCTCTGGGCACTCGCGATGCCCGAGAATCCGACCACGAACATCCACACGACCAGAGGACCAGTGAACAGGCGACGCACTGCAGCAACCTAACGCCGCGTCGCGGACCGTGAACTCGTCACGCGGTGGACGGTACCCAGCCGGAGATCACGGTTGCGAGCGCGCTTCGCCAGGCAGGTTCCTCGTCGCCGGCGGGGAGGTTTGGGAACACGGTGCCGCGAAGTTCGGCGTTGGCGAGGCCCTCGAGCATCGCGTTGAACTCGACACGTGCCGTGTCCACCGACTGAACGTCGGCGAGGCCCGCGTCGGCAACCCGCTGCACCCTGTGCCGCAACTGCGCCCAGGCGCGCTCGCGTGCCGCGGTCAGTTCCGGACCAGGGCGCAGTCCCGGGATGACGCGTTGGAACGCGATGCGGTACCAGGCCGGGTGTTCCGTCACGAGTCGTCGGAAGACGTGTCCGACGTCGAGGAGGTCCGCGACCGGGTCGTCGGTCTCGGGGAGCACCTCGATCTCGGTGTAGAGAAACTCGAAGGCGCTCTGTGCGAGGGCATCGACGAGCAGACCGTCCTTGGAGCCGAAGAGGCTGTACACGGCGCGGGTGGTGGTGCCGGCCTCGTCGGCCACCGCCCTGACCGAGAACGCCGATGGTCCGCCGGTGGTGATCAGTCGTTCGGCGGCGGCACGGAGGGCGGCGCGGGTGTCGTCGTTGTGTTCCCGGGGCCGTCCCACCCTTGACAGGATACTGCAACGCGTTACGATACCGGTTACGTATCTTGTTGCGAAACCCTAGGGGGTGGATCGTGTACGTCATCGTGAATCATCAGCTCACCGACCCGCCTGTCGCCCTCGAGCGCGGGAAGCGGCTCATGGCGGGTGAAGGCGCGCCGGCTGGGGTCCGGGTCCTGCAGTTCTTCCCGAGTCGCGACGCTGCGGCCGTGACCTGCCTGTGGCAGTCAGAGTCCCTCACCGCGGTGCAGGGATATGTCGACAGCACCCTCGGTGATGCCAGCGTCAACCGGTGCTTCGAGGTCGACTCGGAACGTGCCTTTGCCGACGTGCCGACCTTGCAGTCCTCACCGGCACCCGCCGTGTAACGAAGCGGCCGACTTGTCCGCTGCGATGCGGCGCGGCGCGCTGCGATCAGCGACCCCACCCATGCATTTCTTGGGCCGCTGATCAGACGAGAGCGTGGTCGTAGGCGTACGCAGTGGCGGCGGACCGTGATGTGACGCCGAGCTTCGTGAAGATGTGGCTCACGTGGCTGGCCACGGTCTTTTCGCTGATGAAGAGCTCGGTGGCGATCGTGCGGTTCGTCTTGCCTTGGGCGAGCAGGACGAGCACCTCGAGTTCGCGTTGGGTGAGACCGTCGGGAAGTGGCACCGGCTCGGTGGCGGTTGTGCTCGGCGTGGTCGCGCCGAGTAGTTCGAAGGCGGCGCGGGCCGAACTCGACTCCATTTCCGCCGCGTCGTGGTCACCGAGTGCTTCGCACGCGTCCGCAATGAGGAGCCGGGTACGGGCTGCTTCGTAGCGCACCCCAAGGGCGTGGTATTCCTTGAACGCTTTGCGCAGCTCGATGAGCGCGGCCTTGCAGTTGTCAGCGGCCAAGAGCGCCGCACCGGTGGCCCGAGCGGCGTGTGCTCGCAGCAGCGGTGTTCGGAGTTCCGTGGCGATCGCGCGGAGCTCATCGGCTGCGACGCGAGCGGCGGCAGCATCACCGGCGGCGAGGCAGATCTCGACGGAGGGGCCGAGGAGGCGCGCTCGTGACAAGGGGTCCGCGGTCTCCCCGAGGACACGGCGGATATTCGCGTCGGCGACGTCGACCCTGCCCTGGGCCAACCGCAGCAACGCGAGGCCCGGCTGTGGGTCCCGGCCGAGTTCGTTGGCGCGCTGATACGCGGCTTCGGCGCCTTCGAGGTCGCCGGCAAGTCGGAGGAGATCACCCTCGATCATGCATGCGCCGCCGAGCGGGGCAGGGTTGACGGGCGCGGCGAGACGGTCGCAGGCGTGTCGGGCTTCGGCGAGCGCCTCGGCCCATGCGCCTTCCAGCTCGAGCATCTCGGCGCGGTGGAGGAAGCAGTGTCCGCGATACAGCACGAGTTCCTGTTGGGTGTCGCACCAGCGTACGAACGACTCGGTCCATGTTCGGCACCGGCTCACGTCGAAGAGCTCCGCGCAGGCGTCGATCACCGTGCAGTACGCGTCGCCGGTTGCGAGGTGCGACAGCTCATGGGCCTCGATCGATGCCATGGCCTCGTCGAGCAGGGCCATTCCCTCGGCGATCTCGCCGAGGTAGATGAGCATGCGTCCTTCGCCGATGCGCGCGAGGGTGACGAGCTCGCGATGCGCGAAGCGGGTTCCGATCTTGCCGGCCTGTACGAACCCCGCACGCGCGCCGGCGATGTCGCCGGCCTCGAAGAGTCGCATCATCGCCAACCCATATTGGAGATAGCCCTGTTCGACGCAGTCGATCTCGGCCTCGTCCAACAGGCGTGCGGTGCGGTCCACCCAGCCGCGACAGCGGCCGAGATCGCCTTTGAAGCCCAGTCCTTGGGCGAGGCGCATCCCGAAGTACACGGCCCGGTGGAGTGCGCCGTCTCCAATGCACATCTCGTGGGCTCGCACCCAGTAGGTGAAGCCTTCTTCGTCGCGGCCGGTCAGGTACGCCGCCGTACCGAACCGGTCGAGATCGTCGACATCGAGGGTCTCGAGGCCGACGCTCGACAGCAGGCGGAACGCGTCACCCCAGCGGCACTCCTCACAGGCGGCCCGCGCATCTTGGAGAACGTCCATCAGCTGCCCATTGTTGTTCGCTCGGTGTGCTCAGGCGAAGAAGGCCTCGGCCGCGTCGGGCAGTGCGCCGAGGAACATCCACATCTCGGCGATCTGATCGCCCTCGAACCGGTACACGAAGGCATTGCGCGACTCGAGCGTCCTGCCGTTACGGCCCAACGTGGCGTGCTCCCATTCTGCCGCCCAGCCGTCACTGCCGACGCAGAACTGCTGGGCGAGCTCGATCTGGCCGCCGGTGGCCTCGAACCACGAGCCGATGACCCCGAGGAGGCCACCGAGGCCCGGGTGATCGCCGGCCATCGGGTCCGGACCCCGCAGGTGGAACACGAGGTCGTCGGTGAAGATCTTGGCCAGGGTGTCATGGTCCTGGCTGAAGATCGCCTCCGTCATCCGGTTCACGGTCTCGACGTTCGGGTGCTCGTTGCTCATCAGTCCTCCCCGGGTCTCGTGGTGCGCTTCACCGGGAAGCTACGGAACTCGACGGACCGATCGCATCGGGCAAACCAACGAAATCGCGCGGCATAGCGTCTCCGTATTTCTACTGACCTCAAGCGCCGCTCGATTCCGTAGTTCTCCCGATGCCCACTCGCATCGGTGGTCGTACGGTCGATGGTGAGCCGCGACCAAGGAGACGCCGAGATGAGCAACCTCGAGACGATCGTGCTGGATGACGCCACCGCACAGGAGCTCAGCGAACGCCTTGCCGACGTCTTTCGCACCGCGAAGGTCGGCGACGTGTTCACCGAGGACGTGTTCCTCGACGGCCATCCGCCACTGTGGCGCTTTCAGGTCCAAGGGCGCGACAACTTCGCAGCCTGGCTCCAGGGTTACGCACCCAACGGTTCCGACATCACCGTGGTGCGCACCGTGCCGACCGTCACGGGCTTCGTCACCGAGTTCGTCGGCCGTCACGATGACGACGGCGACGAGATCACCGACCGCAAGATTCTGCTCTGCGACGTGCGCGGCGGGCGCATCGCCGAGCTCACCGTCTATTGCAGCGGCGACTGGGACGCCGCGCTGCGCGCCCGCCACGCATCCGAAGCCCCCATGCTCCGCCCGTGACCACGGTCTCGCCGAGCGACGGCGAGATTGACGCGCTGGGCAAATCTGCTCAGAGCAGCGGAAGCAGTGGCAGCGTGATGACGGGCGGCGGCCGCGGTGGTGCTGTGGTCGTCGTGGGCGGCGGCGCGGTCGTGGTCGTGCGCGGCGGTGGCGTCGTGGTGGCCGCGGCCTTCGTCGTGTCCGGTGGCGGCTGCGTGGCGACGGAGGGTGAGGTCGTTGCTCCGACGCGGGACGCCGACGAGACGCCGATGAGGCTCTCGGCGTTCGAGCCGCGGGTCGTCGTCACGATCGGCGGCGACGCCGTGGAGGCGGTCGGCACCGGGGCCGGGTTCGCCGGTTCGGTGCGGCTGGGCGTTGCGGACTGCAGAATCGGGCGGGACGTCGGCGACGAGGTAGGACGAAGTCGATGGGGCTCGGAGGTGGCGACGCCCAGATCGGAGCGAATCGGAGGCCGCGACTCCGGGCGGGCCGCGTAGGCGATGATCGCGACTCCCGCCGCCAGGAATGCGAAGAAGGTCAGCGCAACAATGCGTCGATCGCTCAATTGATTGCCTCCCGCCACGAGAGCCACCCGTCACTGGTGACAACGACCGCTCAGCGCCGCGGGATACGGGCATTGTGGAGAACTCGCTTCCGCACCCCGAGCACGGGGGGAGCTACGCGCGGCCCTCCTGCTCGGCGAGGAAACGGTGCACTTGCTGCACCGCCATGGCCCCCTCGCCGACGGCTGAGGCCACGCGCTTGATCGAGCCGTGTCGCACGTCGCCGGCGAAGAAGATCCCCGGCGAGCTCGACTCCAGGTACAGCGGTTCGCGTTCGAGCTTCCACCACGTGCCGCGACCACCGTCGGCCAAGACGTCGGATCCGGTCAGGAAGAAGCCGGCGTCGTCGCGGCGCACCCAGTCGACGCGTCTCGAAGTCGGCACACCTCCGATGAGGATGAAGAGCGCGTCGGCGTCAACGACCTCGATCTGCCCCGAGAGGTCGATGTGCAAGGCCTCGAGTCGATCCTCTCCGAGCGCTCGCACGACCTGGGCGTTGGTGCGAACCGTGATGCGCGGGTGCGCCTCGCAGCGCGCGACCAAGTAGTGCGACATCCCGTCAGCCAGCGACTTGGCGCGCACCACCATTGTCACGTGCGCCGCGAACTCCGCGAGATACAGGGCTGCCTGGCCCGCCGAGTTCGCTCCGCCGACCACGAACACGTTGCCCTCGCGGTGGTACGCGGCCTCGCGCGGAGCTGACCCGTAGTACACGCCGGCACCGAGTAGCTCGTGGACGCCCGGTGCGTCGAGGTGGCGATAATGCGAACCGGTAGCTCCGATTCCGGCGCGACCGCGCACGACGGCACTGTTGACGAGCGTGAGGCGTGCATTGCCCTCTTCGTCGGCGGTCGCGGTCGTGAAGTCACACCCGATCACGAACTCTGCGCCGAACCCGACCGCCTGGTCGAACGCGGCCTCGGCCAACTCGTCGCCGGAGACGCCGTTGGGAAACCCGGGATAGTTCTCGATACGCGAGCTGGTTCCGGCCTGGCCGCCGGGCGCGTGGTGCTCGACGACGACGGTGTCGAGGCCCTCGGACGCCGCGTAGACGGCCGCCGTGAGGCCGGCCGGCCCGGCACCGACGATCACGACGTCGTACAACTCCTTGTCGGGCCGCGTGTGCAGACCGACGCGCTCGGCCAGTTGCGCGCGCGCGAGATTGTAGGAGGTTTCGTCGTCGTCGCCGGCCGGCCACGCGGTGACCGTGCCGTCCGCATACACGAAGACGGGAAGGCGCAAGTCGTCGGGAACCCGTGCGCCGAGCGCGTGCACGAGAGGGTGATGATCGAGATCGACCCATCCGAACGCGACCCGGTTACGACTGAGGAAGTCGCGCAGGTCCTGCACGTGCGGTGAACTCCGCCGACCGACGAGATAGACGTCGCTCTCGCGGTCGGCGGTCAGTTCGATCACGCTCGGCTCCAGACGGTTGATGGCCAACGGTGTGGTCAGGGTGTCAGGACGACCTTGCCCGGAATGTGCTTGGTGGACTTGGCCATGAAGGCCTCTCGCGCGTCAGCGAGCGGGTAGACCGCGCTGACCTGCGGGCGCAGCGTCCCGTCGTCGACGAGGCGAGCAATCTCGCGGAGTTGGGCACCGTTCGCGTCCCGAACGAAAGCCACCGTACGGATGTCGCTCCGATCCGTTGGCGGCGGCGCGCCCATGATCGAGACGAGCGCTCCTCCGGGCTTGACGATCGCCGGTGAACGAGCGAGCACGTCGCCGCCGATGATGTCGTAGACCAGGTCGACTTGGCCGATCGTCGTTTCCCAGCCGTCGCGGTCGACGTCCACGAACTCATCGGCGCCCAGCTCGAGCACGCGCTGGCGCGCGTCGGCTCGGCCGGTTCCGATGACGTGGGCGCCGGCCCAGCGGGCGAGCGGCACCGCCATCGACCCGACCCCGCCGCCGGCGCCGTGAATGACCACCGTCTGGCCGGACTGGAGATGGCCGTGGTCGAACAGCGCCTGCCACGACGTGAGCCCGGCCTGCGGGATGGCCGCGGCTTCGATGAAATCGACCGTCGTCGGCTTCGGGGCCAGGCTGCGAACCTCGATGGCCACGTATTCGGCGGCCCAGCCGTCGCGATACCCGTCGATGAGGCCGTAGACCTCGTCGCCCACCGACACACCGGCGGAGCCGTAGCCGAGCGCGACCACGACGCCCGACCCCTCGTGGGCCGGGATCCGCCACCCCCGGTCATGTCCGTCGCGATCGGTCGAGAGCGGCCAGAGCAGCTCGGTCGGGGTGAAGCTGGCGGCGCGTACCTGCACGAGCGCGTCGCCGATCGCGGGCTGGGGATCGGGGGCCTCCTCGAAGACGAGGCCATCGATGCCCTCGAAACCCTTCGGTTCCTGGAAACGAACAGCCTTCATAGCGGTCTCCTTCACATCGGGGGGGATGTTGTTCGTCCGTCCGATGACCCGCCCCGAAGAAGGAACGTGACACGAGGGACGAACGGGACCAGCCGACTAACCGGCTCCGCGAACCACCGGACCCGGCAGCGATCGGTCGTAAACCGGATGTCTCTCTCGCCGCGCGATGCCCGACAACGCCGTGCAGGAAACCTGGCGCAGCTCAGCCGTCCGACGCGACCAGCGAGGCGGCGGCCTCCTCGTGCCGCGCTCCGAACAGACTGTATGACCCGACGACGTCGAGCCGCTCGATCACCGGCGGTCCCTCCACCCAGCTCTTGAGCTGCTCCTGGAACTGCACGTACTCGGGGATCGCCGGGCGGGGGTCCTCGATGCCATCGGCCAGTTCGAGCAGGATCACGAACGTCGAGCTGTCCGCCACCCGCGTCGACGCATAGCGCACACCCTTGGGACGCACGCGATCGAGCGTCGTGAACAGGTCGCGCACCGCCGCCTCGGCCTCTTCGATGGTCCCGTCCTTGACGTTCTGGCGCACCAACATCACGCTCATTTCGTCCTCCTTCGCGTCCGGCCGCCGCGGAGCGGCTCTGTCTCGCCGACCCCAGTCGGGGACCGGGCCTCTACCCCTACGACGAACGGCGCGGCCCAGATTCGACACTCCAGCCACCTTCGCTGGGGCGCAACCGGTGTTCGGCGGTACGGCGTCAGGGTCGCCCGGCATGCGGTGCGTGCACTCGTTGGGTCAGCACGATCCCGTCCGACGCGCCGCTGACTCCATAGCGGTTGGCCACGATGAACAGCGTCCGTCCGTCGTCGCCGCCGAGCATGCACGCGAAGCAGCCCCGGTCAAGGTCGAGGGTCTCCAGGACCGCACCCCCTTCAGCAACACGGGTGCATCGCTGCCCGGGAACGCTGGCATACCAGATCGCCCCCTCTGCGTCGGCGCAGATGCCATCCGGGGCGGAACCCGGTCCGAGGTCAGCCCACACGCGCCGGTCAACGAGCTCACCCGAGTCCCTGATCGTCCACGCCGTCAGCCGGTCGGCGTGCGACTCTGCGACCACGAGCGTGTCGTCGTCGAGCACGACCATCCCATTCGGAAACCACACATCGTCGGCCACCTGGTGGCTGGTGCCGTCGGGAAGCACTACAGCGACGATCCCCGGCTTTCGATCCTCCCACGGAGCCGCGCCTGGCATGTCCACCCACGCCCGGCCGGCGGGATCGACGACGATCTCGTTGAAGGGCTGTCCTGCGGCGCCGTACGACACCTGCTCTGGACCGATCACCACACCACGCGGCGTCGTCGTCAGGAGCTGGCCGTCGGGTAGCCAGTCGATCGAAAACGGCAACCCGTCGACTCGTGCCACTACGTCGCGGTTCCCGTCGGAGTCGAAGGCGAGAACCTCGCCGGCGATCCAGTCGCACATCCAGAACCGGCCGTCGTGCCACCGCGGAGACTCGCCCATTTGGATGCCAGTCGCGAACGGCTCAGCCATAGCCGGAGAGACTGCCACCGGCGCGGGAACTCATCGGTTCCACACCTCAGAGGTATTCACCCGGCAACCGGCTGGCTTGCTTCACCCACGCCGCGAGTTGTGCTTCGTCGAGCTCATCGTCCTCATGGATGTCCAGATAGCGCACTTCCTTGTGCTTGGACTCGCCCGGGGGGACAGGACGCAGCGACCTGCCGCGAAAGAAGGTCACCTTGACGTACTTCGTGAAGCAACGGAAGCTGAGGAACCAGCCCCGGCCCTCGATCCCATAGAAGGGCGAGTTCCACTTGACTGCCTTGTGCACGTCGGGGACGGCGCGCACGATCAGCGCGTCGAGGCGGTTCCCGAGGGCGCGTTTCCAGCCCGGCATGGCCGCGATGTAGGCCTGCACGGGGGCGTACCCGTCGGCCTTTGCGATCTGAGGGTTGCCGCCTGCGAGGAGGGCCGGCTTCTTTGCGGCCGGCTCCTTTGCGGCCTTGGCTGATTTCTTGGTGGTCTCTTTCGCCATTGCGTTCACTCCAGCGAGTGCTGGGACGGTAACGCCGTATGGGCGGCGGGTACAACCGCTGACGGCACCTTGACCCGCATCTCGCAGGAGGACGTCCATGATCAGCCTGAAGGACTACCGCTGCGGCGCGTCTGCGGCAGTTACGGACATGCAGCGGGCTCGCCAGTTCTACGAAGGGGTGCTCGGGCTCGTTCCGGGCACGGATACGGGCGACAACGTCGGATACCCATGCGGCGGTGACACGCAGATCAACGTGTACCTGTCGCCGAACGCAGGCACTGCGACGTTCACGATTGCCGGCTTCGAGGTCGACGACATCGAAATGGCCGTGGCGGACCTGACGCAGCAGGGCGTGATGTTCGAGCAGTACGACCAACCGCCGATCGTCACGGACGCGCAGGGCATCGCGCACTTCGATGGCGACGCGAAGGTCGCCTACTTCAAGGATCCGGACGGGAACATCCTTTCCCTCGCGCAGGCCCCGAGATGAGGCCAGGTCCGGGCCGTTCGCGTGATTCAAGGTGATGACGACCGGTGGTGGGCGCCGATGCGATATGTCATGGCAGCCGCGACGAACAGGATGACGCCGGCGACGAGCGCCCGCCACGGGAGGTTCACGGCGAGTGTCACGCATCCGATGAAGCCCGCGACCGAGAGCCAGCGAGGCCATCGTCGTTCGTGCCGGTCGAGCGTGTAGGCGCTGGCGTTGGCGATCGCGTAATAGAGGAGCACGGTGAAGGCGCTGAAGCTGACGGCGCCCGTGATGCCGCCGACGGAGACGATGGCGAGGGTGATCGCGCCGACGGCGAGTTCAGCGCGATGGGGGACGCGGTAGCGGGGGTGCACGGCCGCGAACCACCGGGGCAAGTCGCCGTTGGATGCCATGGCGTAGGTCGTACGGCTAATGCCGGCGACGAGCGACAAGAAGACGCCGAGCGCGGCGAGCACGCCGCCGATGCGGACGATGCCGGAGATGCTTTCGAAGCGGCCGGCTGACACCGCGCTGTAGAGCGGTGCGGTCGCGTGCGCGAGACGGTCCGGTCCGAGGACCAACAGGACCGACACCGCGACGATCGTGTAGACCGCGAGCGTGATTCCGAGCGCGAGGGGGATTGCACGCGGGATCGTGCGTCTCGGGTCTTTGACTTCTTCGCCGAGGGTCGCGATGCGTGCGTAGCCGGCGAACGCGAAGAACAGCAGTCCGGCGGCTTGCAGGATGCCGTGGATGCCATTGGGGAACCAAGATGTGAGCCGCTCGAGGTCGGCTTCGCCGCCTCCGAGCGTGGCGATGACGACGATCGTCAAGACCGCGAGCACGAGCGTGACGAGGACGCGGTTCAGTGCGGCGGTCTTGGTGATGCCGAAGTAGTTGACGGCGGTGATGAACAAGACCGCCCCCGCCGCGACCGGACGTTGGGCGGACGGCGCGGCGTACGCGCCGACCGCAAGGGCAGCCGCCGCGCAGCTCGCGATCTTGCCGAGCACGAATCCGATGCCTGCGAGGTATCCCCAGACAGCACCGAGCCGTTCGCGGCCGTAGACGTATGTGCCGCCCGAGGCGGGGTAGAGGGCGGCGAGCTCGGCGGAGCTCGTGGCGTTCGCGTAGGCGACGAACGCCGCGACCACGAGCCCGATCAACAGTCCCGAACCGGCAGCCGCCGCCGCGGGCGCGAACACGATGAAGACGCCGGTACCGATCATGGAGCCGAGCCCGAGCAGCACCGCGTCGGTCACGCCCAAGCGGCGCAGCAACCTCTGTGACGACGCGTCCTCCGCCGCGTTGTCAGCGGCGTCGGTCATGTGAGGTCAGATCGCCCTGGGTTGAAAGAACTCGACGACGTTGCCCGACGGATCCAGAACGAGAATCTGCTTGCCGCCCGGTCCTTCGACGATGTCGTTGCGGAACTCGGCTCCGGCGTCGCGCAGCCGGCTGACCTCGGCATCGAGGTCCTCCACGAGGAAGTGGATGCGGTTCCACCCACCAGGCCCGGGCTTGGTGCCGTCGGCCATGGGCCGGCCGGCGGAGCTGGCCGGCCCCGCGAGCAAGAGCCGGAGGTGGCCACGCTTCACGTCGGCGAAGGCGGGCGCGGCACTCGTGAGCAGGTCGAAGCCCAGGACCTTGGTATAGAAGGCGATCGATTCGTCGACGTTGTCGACCATGTAGCGGACGTTGACCGTTTCATCGTGTTGCATGGGTTGATCCTCTCCTGGGGTGCGGTTCGGCCAGTAGGTGGAGCAGGTGTCCGATGCGCGTCTCGAGCTCCGCGGCGGTGCGTTCGAACGCCGGATAGCTGGCCCGGTTGGTGGTGCCCTCGCGTGCGGGATCGGGCATGCTCCAGTGGGCGAGCTGCGGATGGGAGGGAAACTCGGGACAGACCTCGCGGACGCGATCGCAGAGCGTGATCACCATGTCGAAGCGTTGACCGACGAGCTCGTCGAGGTGCTTGGTGCGGTTGGCGCTGATGTCGATCCCGTGTCGTTTCATGACACGCACCGCGTTCGGATGCAACGGTTTGGGATGACTACCGGCGCTGGATGCATCGATCGCACCTGCGGACATGTGCTCGAGCAGTGCTTGGGCGATCTGGGATCGTGCGCTGTTGCCGGTGCACAGGAACAGCACGTGTCGCTTGCGTCGTGAACGTCCCCGCGCGGGCGCTCTCGGCTCGAGCGGCGTAAGCCAGAGCGCCGGATGCAGTCCTCCGCCGGCAGCCTGCAGCTCGCGCTGACAGGAAGCGAGGTCGATCGCGTAGTAGCTGTCGCGGCCGTCGGCCGCGCTGCGACGTGCGAAGACGAGTCCTCCGTCGCGAAGCTGGCGGAGGTGATACGACACCAGGCTCTGCGGCTCGTCGACCAGCCCGGTGAGCTCCCACACCGCCCGGTCGCTCCGTGCCAACTCGCGTAACAGCCGCCATCGGATCGGGTGCGCGGCCAGCCGCACGAAGGTGGGCGGGGCATCCTCGACCGAGCTGGCGGCCTCTTCCACGGCAAGAACCTACCCACGTGCCGCTCTTCCAATCAAAGCAAATTGATGTATTGAGTTTTCGCGCCGTGCCTCGTTGGTTCGGCGCCGGTCGTGTTCGCCCGGATTGACCACCTCGTGCGGTCTGTGCGGACGGTTTCTGCGCAAAGTGGCTGCGCTGCTGTCACATCGCGAGCAGTTGATTCGTCATATGGGTAACTCAACGTGATCGCCCGCAGAGCACGTTGCACTCGGAACCAGATCGAAAGGAGCCCCTCATGGCCCCCATCATCGAAGCGCACGGGCTGACGAAGCGCTTCGGCGACGTTCGTGCACTCGACGGCCTCGACCTGGTCGCCGAATCAGGCCAGGTCACCGCGCTTCTCGGACCGAATGGCGCCGGGAAGACGACCTTCGTGAGCGCAGTCGCCACGCTGTTGCGCCCTGACGGCGGGCAGATCCGCGTCGCTGGTATCGACGCCGCCGCCGAGCCCAAGCGCGTGCGCGAGATCATCGGCCTCGCCGGCCAGTACGCGTCAGTCGAGCCCGCCATGACCGGGATCGAGAACCTGCGAATGGTCGCCCGGCTCTTCGGCCTCAGTCGGCACGACACCCGCGTCGCTGCCGCCGAGGTGCTCGAGCGCCTGGATCTCGGCAACGCCGGCGACCGCCTCGTGCGCACCTACTCCGGTGGCATGCGTCGCCGTCTCGACCTCGGTGCCAGCTTGGTCGGTCGCCCGCAGCTCTTGTTGCTCGACGAGCCGACCACCGGGCTCGATCCGCGCGGCCGCACGGACCTCTGGGCGGCGATCCGCAACCTGGTGGCCGACGGCACCGACGTCCTGCTCACGACGCAGTACCTCGAGGAGGCAGACCAGTTGGCCCGTCACATCGTGATCATCGACCACGGACGCGTCATCTCGTCTGGAACCCCCGACGAGTTGAAGGACCAAGCCGGCCGCAACGTGATCGAGGTACGGCCGCGGTCCGCCGGCGAGCTTCCCGCGGTCGAGGAGACGCTCGCACGTGTTGGCTGCGAAGCGCCATACACCGACATGGACACCCAGCGCGTCTCGGTGGGCGTCGAAGGGGGAGGGGAGCAGTTGCGCGACGTCGTTCGGTTGCTCGACGAACGGGACATCGAGGTCGACGACGTCGGCCTGCGCCGCCCCAGCCTCGACGAGGTGTTCCTTTCCGTGACGGGTAACCGCCTCGACCCGTCTGATCCCGACTCCGACCCGCAATCGGCCCCGGCCGACGCCGCCTGACCCCGGGAGTTTCGATGACCACCACCGACCTACGCGCCACTGACGTCACTGTCCAGCCGACGAGCCCCCGCACGACCGGCGCCGGCTTCGTGACCGCATCCCTCCAGAGCGCGAAGCGGACGATCCTCCAATTCTTCCGCACCCCCCAGTTGCTCATGTTGGGAACCGTGCAGGGCGCCTTGTTCCTGTTCATGTTCCGCTACATCTTCGGAGGCGCCATCCACCCCGCTGGGGGACTGGACTACGTCGACTTCCTGGTACCCGGCTTCCTCGTGACCGGGATCCTGTGGCTGGCGATGCCGGCGAGCTCCGGCGTGGCCGAGGACGCGACGACGGGTGTGCACGACCGGCTCCGCTCCTTGCCGATCCCCCGAGCGTCGGTGATGTTCGGACGGTCGATCGCCGACACCGCGCTCACGCTGTGGGGGCTGTTCATCACGGGCATCCTGGCGTTCATCGTCGGTTTCCGGCTCCATGCCGATGCCGTCGACGTTCTCCTCGCGGTCGCTCTGCTCGTCGTGGCGACCTACAGCTTCGTGTGGGTCTTCATCACGATTGGCCTGGTGTCGAGCAGCGCCCAGGCCGCCAACGGCATGGCCACCCTGCTGGTGATACCGGTCGCGTTCATCTCCGCGGCGTACGTACCATCCGACTCCCTCCCGGGTTGGCTCCAACCGGTTGCCAACAACCAGCCGTTCACGGTCCTCAGCAACGCGCTGCGCAGGTTGACGATCGGAGGCGCCGACACGGTGGGCGTCGGTCACAGCACGACCTACTGGGTGATCCTGAGCCTCGTGTGGTGTGCCGGCATCTTCCTCGTCTTCAGCGCGATTGCGGTGTCTCGGTTCTCGCGCCGGCGCTGACGCGACCTCTGCTGCGTCATGCGGCCCGCGCGTAGAATCGCTCTCGTTGATCAGCCTCGCTCCACATGTCGGGCTGCGCAAGATTCGAGGGCAACCCCAATGGACAGTCCTCTCGCTGCACCTTTGAACCGTGTTCCTTACCATCTCGGGGTTGCGACGTGTGATCTCGAGCGCGCGCGCTCGCAGCTCGGGGACCTTCTCGGCGTCGCGTGGAGTCCGATGCGCACGGTGGAAGGCGAACTGCCGACGATCGGTGCGTACGCGGGGCCGACCAGGCGGATGCATTCGCTCGGGGGCCCCATGCGAGTCGAACTGATCGAGGGCACCGCCGAAAGCGTCTGGGCGACCACACGAATCGCCGAGTTGCACCACTATGCCTACTGGTCGGCGGACGTTGCGTCAGATGTCCAGGCGCTGGTGTCCTTGGGGTGGCAGGTCGAGATGTCCACCGTCGACAGCGAGGGTCGCCCCACCGTGTTCGCGTACCTCGTCAAGCCGGGACACATCCGCATCGAGTTCCTGGCCGACAGTCAGCGCCCGGCCTACGAAGACGTCGTGGGTGTCCGCGTGGCCAGTGACGTCTCGGTGTCGATCGCGTGACCTGAGCGGAATGTCGAGCGAGTCATCGTCGTCTGAGCGCGGCTGATGTCGGCATTTGCCGGAGTGCGGGTTCTCGACTTCTCCGGTCACTTCGCGTCCGCGATGGCGGCAATGCATCTCGGCGACCTGGGCGCCGAGGTGATCAAGGTCGATCCGACCGCTGACGAGCGCGGCCGCGCCGAACCCGGCTATCTCGCTTGGAACCGCAACAAGCGGCGTCTGGTGCTGGACCTGCTCCGCCCCCAGGACCTCACCGAGGCGAAGCGTCTCATTGCCGACGCTGATGTCGTGATCTTCGACGCGCCGCCGGGCGGCCTCGAGGCGCTCGGCCTCGATGGGGCGACATTGACAGCCTTGCACGACCACCTCATCCACGTATGGGCGCCGCCGTACGGTGAGCGCGGCCGTTGGAGCTCGCTCCCCGCGTCGCACCTTCTTCTCGCCGCGGTGACCGGCATCTCGCGAGCACAGTCGTCGTACTCGGGCGCGCCCGTGCACCTGATCTCACCGCAGGCCTACTACGGTCAGGCGAACGGCGAGGCCATCGCGATCGGTGCCGCGCTGTTCGAGCGGGTGCAGTCGGGCC
Organism: uncultured Actinomycetes bacterium; assembly: GCA_963819475.1. Classification (GTDB taxonomy): domain Bacteria; phylum Actinomycetota; class Acidimicrobiia; order IMCC26256; family DASPTH01; genus DASUAS01. The sequence goes on along the minus strand of CAWFWE010000002.1, from coordinate 362,506 downwards.
GCGGGCAGGCCGTCGTCGTCAGCGGGCTGCACGGCGCCGCGCTCGTGATGCCGACGACCCGGTTCGACGGCCAGCGTGCCGCACTATGGAGCGCGCCGGTCGGCGGCGCACCGAACTATCGCCTCTACGAGTGCGCTGAGGGTCAGTGGCTGTTCCTCGGCGCGCTCTTCGAAGCCATCTATCTGCGCGCGCTGGAGGCGACCGGCACCCTCATGGAGGTGCTGTCCGATCCGCTGATCGATGGTGATCTGCGCGCGGCGCTCGTCGCACCCGGCGCGCGCGTCACGATGGCGAAGCTCGAGGCCGCATTTCGCACGAAGCCACGCTCCGAGTGGCTCGCCACGCTCGAGATGGCCGACGTGCCGTGCGGGCCGGTGTACACGCGGGAGGAGTGGTTCGGGGGCGAGACGATCGCGGCGAACGGCATGCGCGTGCAGCTGCAGCATCCCGAGCTCGGCACCGTACAGATGCCCGGCGTCTCGTTCCAGATGAGTGCCACGCCACCACTGGTTCCGCGCCTCGCCGAGTTGCTCCCGGGTCGACCCGGCGTCCCGCACCGCACCGCGCCGGTCGCGAGCGGCCGCGCCGGGAACGACGCACCGCTTGCCGGCGTGAAGGTACTGGATCTGGGTGTCGTGATTGCGGGTGCCTACGCGGCGACGATCCTCGCCGGCTTGGGTGCTGACGTCGTGAAGATCGAGACTCCGAGCGGGGATCCGTTTCGCTCGTACGGCACCACCTTCTGCTCCTACAACCGGGGCAAGCGCTCGCTCGTTCTCGACCTGAAGCGTCCTGATGCCAAGCAGGTCTTCTTCGAGCTGGTCGCGCAGGCCGACGTCGTGCTCGACAACTACCGGCTCGGCGTGCGCGAGCGACTGGGGATCTCCCACGAGACCCTGCGCACGGTCAATCCGCGGATCATCTCGCTCTCGATCAGTGGGTACGGCACGGAGGGTCCGCAGGCATCGCTCCCGGGCTTCGACCCCCTGCTCCAGGCGCAGAGCGGGCTGATGCAGGCGCAAGGGGGCTACGGATCGGAGCCCGTGTTCCACCACATCGCGGTGAACGACGTCGGCAGTGCCGCGATGTCGGCGTTCGCGATCGTCGCTGCCCTCGTCGCGCGTACACGGACGGGGGAGGGTCAGGAGGTTCACACGAGCCTGGCGACCCAGAGCGTGCTGCTCCAGATCGGCGAACTGACGACGTATCCGGGAGCTCCGGCACCACCGATGGGAGCGCGCGACTGCATCGGCCCCAGCGCACTCGAGCGCTACTACGAGTGTGCCGACGGATGGATCGCCATCGCGTGTTCCACGCCAGAACGTTGCGCGGCGCTGGTCGATGCGCTCGGGTTGGGTGACGTCGAGGCGCGGTCGGCCCTCGCAGATGAGCGTCACGGTGTGCTCGCGTCGCGGATCGCCGACGCGCTCGAGCCCCTGACGGTCGCGCGCGCGCTGACCTGCCTCCGCGAGGCCGGCGCGCCCGCGGTTCCCGTACTCACCGTCGACGAGACGTACGGGGACGCATTTCTTCGGGAGAACGACTACTACGAGTCGTACCTGGACCCGGCCTTCGGTCCGGCGCAGGGCCCTCGGTGCAGTGCCCGCTTCACGCGGACCGGGGCGGGGTTCCGACGCGCTGCGCCACTGCTCGGCGAACACAGCGCTGAAGTGTTACGCGACTTGCATCTCCCGCAAGCGCGGATCGATGCCCTCTGCGAATCAGGAGGCGTCGCCGAACAGTGACGATGGTGATCCCGCCTTACGTGACGAACTCTCCTCAGTCAGGCTGCCAAACTTCTCGCCACTCTGCGACGATGATGTCAATGAGCCACACGCCCACTCCCGTCCCGCCAGAACACTGAGCCGCCGATGTCCACCGATGTGGTTCACGGAGATGAGCGCCGCGATGTCGTCATCGTCGGCGCAGGTGTCGCCGGCGTGAGTTGCGCGCTCGAGTGCGTCGACATCCAACTCGACACCGCCGTGTTCGAGGCGCATGGGCGACCGGGCGGACAACTCGTGGAGATCCCGCACGCCGTCCGCAACGTGGCCACCGGACCGCCCCGTGACGATTCCACCTTGCGTGACTCCCTCGAGGACTCCGCAGTCATCCTCGGTGATCGCCTCCGCCTCTCACATCCTGTCACGGGTGCCAATCTCGCTGAGCGCTGGATCGAAGTCGACGGGGCGCGCATCCACGCTCGGGCGCTGGTGATCGCGACCGGCACGAGTCACCAGCAACTTCCCGCCGCACCGGACGGCGCCTTTGGCGGCGACGTCACCTATCTGCTGGAAGCACCGCCAGATCGGTTCGTCGGGCGTGACGTGGTGGTGATCGGAGGCGGCGACAGTGGCACCCTCGACGCGCTCGAACTCGCGCGCGCAGGGTCGATGGTGACGTTGGTCCATCGTTCGGATGCTCTCACGGCACGTCACGACATCGTCGAGCAAGTTCGCCAGGAGCCCCGCATCGAGGAGCTCGCCGGGTGGGACCTGGCGTCCCTGGAGGGCGGCGACCGCCTCGAGGCCGTGACGCTCGTGCGTCCCGCCGACGGGCGGCGTCGGCGCTTGGAGGCGGGAGGCGTCGTCGTGAAGATCGCGCGCGTGCCCCGGACAGATCTCTGTCGAGGACAACTCGAGCTGGACAGAGCGGGCGCCATCGTCGTCGACGCGAGCTTGCAGACGTCGCGCGCCGGCGTGTTCGCGGCGGGCGACGTGGTCTCGGGTGGCTACGCGCGCATCGCAGCCGCGATGGGCCAAGGCTCGCTCGCCGCACGGTCGGTGCTCCGGTACCTCCAAGGCCGACCGTGACAACCCCGTCGCCGACGAACGTCCCGGCTGTCGCCGACGTGCTCGCCGCGCTCCGGCACGCGCCCGCGGCAGCGGCGCGGCCGGCACCGAAAGGCGTCATGGGGCTGCTGCTCGGGCTTCACCAGAACAACGCGCTGCAGTGGGACCGTGAAGACGCGGCTCGGCGCGACGACGCGGACGACCACGCGGTTGCCGACGCCAAGCGCGACATCGACGCTCTGAACGCCAAACGCCACGATTTCGTCGAGGGGATCGACGGCGCGCTTGCCGCCGTCATCGACCAATCACCGTCGGCGCCGCCCACAACGGAGAGTCCGGGGATGGTGTTCGACCGATTGTCGGTGCTGTTGCTCCGCATTGCGTCCACCGAGGATGCCGCGCGTCGGGAACCCGTCGACCACGAGCTCTACGCGGCGCGCCTTCCCGTGCTCCAAGCGCAGCTTGCGTCCCTGCAGGAGGCGTTGGAGGCGCTCTTCGACGACGTGCGGGCCGGCCGCAAGCGGTTCGTGCCGTATCGGGGCTTCAAGCTGTACGGGGGACCCGGATCGCATGAAGGTGATACCCGCCTCGATTGAAGCCGTAGAGGATCTGATCGCCCTGGGCCGAGGCATGCGCGATGCCGATCGAACCGCCGGCGATCGGCGCGCTCGTCGTGAGCAGGCTGCCGTCCTTCGTGTCGAACCGGTACAGCTCACCCCGGCGTCCGACGCCGCACAGTGCGCCGACGGCGTACACCACGGCGACGCCACCGTTGCCCCAGGCCAGGTCCTCCGGGAAGCGACCGCGCACGACGAGGCGACCGTCAGCGGGGTCGAGTCCGGCAAAGCCACCACCGCCGAGCGCTTCCCAGTCGTAGTCGTCGACCGCGTGCGCCGCGCGATCACAGCCGGCCGCCCACACGCGCGCGCCGTCCCAGAGGACGACCCTGGGTTCGAAGTCCACGTCCACGGTCCACCGCGGTCGACCGATACCCTCCGCGGTCGCGGGAACCAGGCTCACCTGCCCGTTGCCGCCGACTGCGATGCACTCCGCCCCGCCGTCATCGATCGCGACGAGCGCGGTGACCATCCCGATCGTCTCCAGTCGCACATCCATCTCGAGCGGGTCCGGCGCAGCCTGCGCCGAGAGCCGCTCGCTGACGAGGAGACCGGGAGCACCGCCTTCGCGCGGACGTGATCCGACGATGCGGTCGCCGACGACGACCATGCGCTCGACGTCCGGAGCGAAGGTGCGCGTCCACATCGGATCGACGCGTCGCAACGGCCCCGGTTGCCGGACGACGACCGAGGAAAAGGCGCGCACCATCCCGAGGTGGTTCAGCATCACCACGATGCCCACGCTCGGAACGTCGGCGATCGCATGGACGTCGAGGTCGTACTGAGACGGCTCGTCTTCCGAGAACACGGACTCGTCGAACACCGCTCGCGGCCGGAAGTCCTCGCCGGCGAACACGACGTTGCGACCGAGGTTGTTCCACGCCCACAAGCCTCCGAGCGCCACCACGCGCCCCATGCCGTGAGGTTGTGAGTTGTGGACGCGACTCTCCGGGTACGCGTCGACCTCCATGATCACAGGACGTGCTCCAGCGCGTCGATGACATCATCGGGTTCGACGGCATCGAGGCAGCGTCCTCCAACGGCGCACGTCCGCGGCCGCCAGCGCAAGCCGCGCAGGTCGACCACGGCGTTGTAGGCGCGCTGCCGTTCGCTGGCAACGCACGCGTCGTCGCAGCGATCACCTGCGACCAACCGCGCGTGCGGCCACGGGCGGAAGAACACCGCGGGAGCGCGGCAGATCGTCACCGTCGGCGTGCCTTGCTGGACCGCGAGGTGGGTCAACCCCGTGTCGATTCCGATCACCGCGGCCGCCGAAGCGAGCACGTCGAGTGCGTCGCCGGGCGACGGCGCGCGCGCGAGCGCGACGCCAGGCACGCGCAGCTCGGGTGCGACTTCGTCGCGCGTGACCGTCCGCACGTCGAGTCCCAGTGCCCGAACTGAGTCCACGATCGACTTCCACGCGTCCACGGGCCACTGCTTGGACGCTCCATCGCTCTCGGTGACCAGCAGTACGGCAGACCGGTACTCGGGGCGAGGAGACGCCGTCAGCGGGATTGGTCGCGTGAAATCCGCGGCGATCCCGAAGTCGGCGCATATCCGGCCGAGGATGTCGTTGATCGCGAGGGCTCCGAAGGCATCGTCGAACTCCGACGATCCCCACCACCAGTCACGTTGCAGTGGATGATCCCGGAGATCGACGAAGCGACCGTCGTGACGGTCGCGGTCGAATGACTGCTCGGACACCCAGCCGGTCAAACCAGCGATGCGATCCGCGAGCCGCGCCTGGGCATCAGAGCGCGCGACGAGCCATGTCTCAGTGCCGTCGTGCTGACCGCGCGCGATCAAGGCCTGGATGGCGGGCAGCGAAACCACGAGGTCGCCGAGACCGAAGGATATGGGAGCCACATAGATGCGACTCACGCCGGGATTGCCTCCGAGATGTGTGGTCAGGGCTGGTCGTACTCCGTGATGTCGTCGATCCCCAGTGCCGAGAACGCGCGGCGACGCTCGGCGCACTTGTTGCAATGTCCGCAGTGCCGTCCTCCCTGCGGATCGATGCAGGAGAGGGTGTGCTGCAACGCGAGACCGCGGCCCAACTCGAGCACGTCGGACTTCGTGAGCTCGGCGAACGGCGCGACGACGTCGAGCGCGTGCCCCAGCCCCCGTTGCACGAGCGCCCCGAACCCGTCGAAGAACTCACGCGAGCTGTCCGGGAACGGGTTTCCCTTCAGCGTGCCGAGCGCAACCGTGTGCACCCCATGGAGGGCACACCAGACGCTCGGCTGTGCGAGCAGCAGCAGGTTCCGTCCCGGGAGGTACACCGCCTCGTCGGGAGATTGCTCGTCGGGCACCTCGGTGCCCGCGACGCTCCAGTGCGCGCCGTACACGGAGGCAATCGGAGTCTGCAACACGACCAGCGGTTCGGGCGCGGGGCTCGTCAAGGTGTCGAGGAAGCGTCGAAGATGCGCTTCCTCGGTTGGTTCCCACGCCAGGCCGAAGCGCAGATAGATCGGATGGACACGCCGACTCCGGCGCAGGAGCTCGGCCACGAGGACCGCACTGTCGAGACCTCCGCTCGCTAACACCGCGACGCCTTCGCCCGTGCCCGAGAAGGAGGTTGCGCTCACGGTTCGCCCCGATACACGCAACCCGACGTGCAGGTCTCGCGCACGACGATGTGCGACAGCTCAGGCAAGTCGGGGTGTATGCGGTCCCAGATCCACCGCACCAGCACCTCGCTCGTGGGGTTCTCGAGGCCCTCGACCTCGTTCAGGTAGTAATGGTCGAGCTCCTCGAGCACGGGCCGCATCGCGCACGTGACGTCGGCGAAGTCGCGCACCCATCCACTGTCAGCGCCAACGGGTCCGACGATGTGCACCGAGACGTTGAACGAATGACCGTGAAGGCGCGCGCACTTGTGGCCGGGCGGGACGTTCGGAAGGCGATGCGCCGCCTCGAAGGTGAACTCCTTGAAGATCTCCACCGTCACCGTCCACGTCGTACCGACGGCGCGTACGTCCGGTTCACGCGCGTCAACGTCGCTACGCTACCCCCGCAGCAGGCGGCCCGCTTCGGCGATGCGACGCCGGTCGTAGGGGGGTGACAGGTCGAGGATGAGGCGGTCCGGACCGATCGTGGCGAGCTTCGTGCGAGCCGGTGAGCCACTGTCGAGCCACCGCTCGTCGAACGCGGTGTGGACCGTCACCAGGAACCGTTCCGGAACGCGCCCCGAGCGGGCGTGCGCGTCGCGCGCGAGGTCGACGAGCTCCCGCAGGCGCGGGTGCGTCGCGCTCGTGTTGAATCCATCGCCGACCCGTCCGGCGAGCTCGGCCATCTTCGGACCCAGGACACCGATCACGAACGGCGGCTGCGGATCGGGTGCCAAGAATCCGGGACGCTGCCAGAGCCGTCGCACGTCCCGTATGCAGGTCTCGACATGGGCACGGCGGAGCCGATCCGGATCGACCGTCCGCCCGACCGCCTCCTGCTCGCGCGCGTACCGAGTGCCCGGCCCGGCGCCGGCACCGAGCCCGAGCATCAGGCGCCCGCCCGAGACCTCCTGCAGCGTCGCCGCCATCGTCGCGAGCACACCGGGGTGGCGATTCTGCACGTTCAAGACGAGTGGACCGAGCATGACGTCGGGGGCGGCCACCGCGAGCGCGCTCAGCACCGTCCAACACTCGAGCACGGACGGAGCGTCGTACACGCGCCCGTCGAGATGGTCATAGGTCCAGACGCCCGCGAAGCCCGCGTCGATCGCGGCCGCTGCCGCGTCGCGCACCTCAGCCCACCGCGCGCCAAAGGGATCGAGGAGGAGGTCGAACTGCATCTTGCCTCCGGTGCCGATCCACATTGGTACCCGATGAGGGATGGTCGGTGAGAGTGGCCCGCCACGACATCACTAGCCACCGAGCATCGCCGGGAGGAGCGCTCCGCCTCCGAACAGGAAGATGGTGCCGATCACGAGGCTGAACAGCGCGGTCACGCACGAGACGGCGACGTAGAGCCGGAAGTTGCGAGCGGCGCCGAGGAACCCGAACACGCCCGCGAACGCGATCGCCGAGTTGGACGAGAGCAACCCGACGAGGAAGGCCACGAGCAGGAGGAGTCCAGTCCCCTTCCCGCCGGCGCCCGCGGCCGTCACGAAGATGAGCACTTGGGAGGGTGTCTCCGCGCCGATGCCATGGATCATTCCGATACCGAAGGCTGTTCGCGGCGCGTAGTCGGCGAAGGGATCATCGGGCACCGGAAGGACATGACGGTGCTGGTGTCGATGCTCGGGCAGTGCGGCGCGTCCGGAGCCCGCGCCAACCAACACGACGTCGTCGCGCGTCCGCTCATGCTCGTGCTGATGGGCGAGATCGTGGGGATCGGAGAGCGCGTGAACATGGTCGTGCTCGATCTCGACCAGCTCGCTCGTCACTCCGTGTCGTGCTCGGAGCCACCGGACGCCGCGTCGCACGCCGATGAAGACGAGCATCCAGCGACTCCGCATTCGGAAATCGCGACCATGGCGGGCGAGGGCGTAGAAGACGTAGCAGCCCAAGATGAGGAGGGTTGCGCCCACGAACCGCTCCATGACGGCGTCGACACCCGCGGGCAGCCGTTGCGCCAGGACGATGGCCGCGAACCCGAGCAGGAACACGACGAGGGCGTGACCGAGCGCGTAGAGCGTTGCGAACCACATCGATCGTCGGGGTTCCTGCTGCGAGCTCGTGATGTCGGTGAGCGCGGCGATGTGGTCCCAGTCGACGCCGTGGCGAAAGCCGAATCCGAATGCGGTCAGCAGGAGACCGACGTCAAAGGCATTGTGTACGCCGACTGTCGCCACGAGCGCAGGCATCGCCGTCCTCCTCATCGCGTTCACCTTCGCTGTGTTCGCTCCTCCCGCCCACATGGATGAAGCTCTCTCGGACTGCTAACTTCCGATCCAGGCGCGGCTCGCGCGGAGGCTCGATGATGTGGAGGCTGGCCATCGCCATCGCGTGCGCGTTGACGCTCGCGGGTTGCTCGGGCGCGGGATCCTCGCAGTCGCAGTCGCAGTCGCAGCCGGGGACCGGACGCAGCGCCATCGACGGATCGACGACGCCGAGCACGGAGCCCGGTGTGGCGGTGATCGATACGTGCCGTTTGATGACCACCGGCGATGCATCATTCTTGCTGGGTCACGCCGTCGAGCACGGGGCTTCCGGGGGCGCCAAGGCGGGGAGCTGCAGGTTTGCGGCGTCGGACGAGCCGTCGACCTATGCGGAGATCGAAGCCAAGGTCGACTTCTCTCCGGCCTCCGCACAGGCGGAGTATCCGACGTGGGTGCAGTCGATCGTCAACGCACCGGGCTTCGAGACGGTTCCGCTGCCGGGATTCGCCGATGAAGCGACGGTCGTGCACTCGTCGGCGTTCGACGCGATCTTGTTCCGACACGACACTGCGCTCGTGCAAATCGGAGTCTCACCCCACGCGACTGACGATGCAATGCGAGCCGTCGCGACCACCGTGCTCGGCCGACTCGCCCAGCAGGGTCACTCAGGATGAGCCGACCGGGGCGACCGCAGGTGACCATGCGCCGCGGATGAACAATTTGGGTGCGCCCGATCCGTCGGCGGGAACCGCGTACGTGTCCGTCGCGTCCGAGCCCGACGGTGTGCGGGGCAAGGCGTACAGCACCGTCGAGTTGTCGAGCCATTCGACTTGATCGTCGACGCTGCGAGTCTCGGCCAGCTCACGGTCGCGACCGGTGCGGAGGTCGAGGACATGGAGGCGCCACTTCACCGCCGTGAACCCGCCGCCCACGCGCTTCTTGTACGCGACGCGAGTCTGGTCGGGTGAAAGGGACGGACATTCGGTGTCGTCGGCAATCGTGTGTGCCTCGCGCTCTCGCAGATCGCCCTCGATCAGATGGATCTCGGCGCCGACGGCGAGGGTGGCGTAGAAGGTGTTGCTGTCGGCCGCGAACGTGACGCCCCAGTAGTTGCGACTGATGGCGGTGACGGTCTCGCCGTCCTGCGTGACGTCGAAGCCTTCGAGGTCGCCGAGCACCGCGCCCGAGGATGTGTCGACGAACAGCGCCCGCGTGGAGAAGTTCTGTGCGGCGTACGAGTCGCCGTACACGAACACCGTCATCGCCGCGTACCTTCCGTCGGGAGAGAGGCGCACGCGGCTGGGAAGTCCTGGAAGCGGAAACTCGTGGACGACTCGGAACTGCGCGTCGAAGATCTCGCCTCTGTATGTCGTCACGACGCCTTGATCGGTGGTCAGGCACACGCCGACGTCATGCGCCATCGCCACACGATCGCAATCGAGCGGCGTGACGAAGCGCGGCCCCGACGGTGCCGAGAGCGGGGCGAGCTCGACCTTGCCGTAGTTCGATCCGAGTTCGGTGTTGCGGAATGCGACGTGAGGTTCGGCCAAGACTGCGGCGAGCTTCGTCTCGCTCGCCGCAAGCGGCTCCGTCGGCTCGCCGTTGCGGGGGTCGTTGCTGCGCGCGTACACGACATACGCGCCGCCGACGGCAACGCAGACGACGACCAGGACGGTGAAGAGCGCGACTCTCACTCCCATCCGTGGTCCGGCCGCGGATTCCTCGGACTTCGGGGGACGGCCGCTGCTCATCCGTACCGCCGCGTGCGGATCTGCAGCCACCGCGCCGCGGCGACGATCATCACGGCGAGGGCGATCGCGAAGGCCTTGACCGTGGTCGTCGGGCCCCACCAGCTCCACATCGCCCCGAACCCGAGTGAGGAGACGAACGCACTGATCGCCGCAGCCGACGTCAACACGGCGATGCCCGAGGTTCGTTGCTCGCGCGGGATCGCCGTGCTCGCCATCGCGACCAGGACACCATCGGTGCACGCGTAGAAGGCGCCGAGCAGGGCCAGGATGATCACGAGGTCGACGCCGTCCGGCGACGGCACGAGCAACAGCAGATAGACGCCGAGCAGGAGCACATATCCGCCGAGGAACACGCGCGACCGCCCGATCCGATCGGCCGCGCTCCCGAGCGGAACCGCGAGGACGAGATAGCTGATGGCAGTGCCCACGTAGAGCAGCGGAAAGTACTGCGTCTGGAACGAAGTGCTCTCTCGGAACGTGAGATAGATGAACGCGTCGGCCATCGTGAACAGCCCGAACAGCGAACCGACGGCGACGAGCGTCCGAAACGGCTCTTTCGTCGCGAGCTTGATCGCGGCAGGCCACGTCACCGTGTGAGGCGCGGAACCATTGCGCTTGTTCTGCACGAAGAACACGAGCACCCCGAGTCCGATCAACGCGACGAGGAACGAGACCACGAACACGGCGTCGTACCCGTTTGGCGCGGCGCGCAAGATGAGGAAGGCGACGATGGGTCCCGCGACCGCGCCTGCCGTGTCGAAGGCGCGGTGCACCCCGAAGTTCGTGCCGAGGCGCTCCGGCTGCGAGCTCAGCGAGATCAGTGCGTCGCGCGGTGCGCTGCGGACACCTTTCCCGACCCGATCGGTGAACAGCGCGAGCGACGCAGGAAACGGTGCGTTGCGGGCGGCCAGCAATCCGAGCTTGCACGCAGCCGAGACTCCGTACCCTGCGCCGGCGACCTCCTTGTACCGTCGGCTGCGGTCCGCGATCACCCCGCCCGCGATCGTCATCAGGCCCGAAACCGCAAGATAGATGCCGTTGAACAACCCGAACTCCAGCGGCGTGAAGCGCAGCTGGAAGACGAGATAGATCGCCAGCACCGAGTTGACCATCTCCGACGACACGTCGGTGAACATGCTCGTCAGACCGAGATAGATGACGTTCGCAGGCACCCGACGGCCGCGCTGCGCCTGGTCCGCAGGGGGGGTCGGCGGGGCTTCGAGCACGGCGGTCGGTCGCACCGACGGGTACATCACGCCGCCGTCATCCCCCGCTCATGCGGCACTGCATCGTGTAGGAAAACGGCCATTCCCGCCTAGATCCTCCGCAGGGCGGCCGCGGCCACCAGAGCGTCCCAGGGGCCCCTTGGGGTTGTGCTGCACCCAAGGGACCCCTTCATGCCCAACCAGAGCGGCGGGGAAGAGCGAGAGATACCTACGCCCGCGGCACGGGGACCGGTGCCTGGTGTCCGTCAGGGACCGAGCACCTCGCGGTAGACGGCCTGCGTCGGCGATGAGGGGGTCACGCCGAGATCGTGGGCGAGGAGTGCCCGGCACTGCTCGTATGCCCGGAGGGCTTCGGCCCGGTTCCCCTGGCTCATGTGGAGGCGCATGAGTTGGACGTAGCTGGTCTCGCGGTATGGGTCCAGCGCGATGGCTTCCTTGGTGTAGCGGAGGGCGTCGTCCTGATATGGGCCCCCGGTCAGGCCTTGTGCGAGCACGTCGAGGGCGCGCAGCAGCGTGGCGCGAAGGTCATCGCGCCGCCGCTCGATCCACAGGCCGCGCTCGGCCGGCAGGAATGGCCGCCGGGCGAGGTTGGCGGCCGCGGCGGCGGCCGGGACGGCGACGTCGCGGTTCCCGACGCGCCACGCTGTCTCGGCGTCCTCGACGAACCGGACGGCATCCTCGACGTCGATCCTGGAGGTGGGGGGAAGCTGGAGCTCGTAGCAGCCGAGGGCGCCGTGCAGCAGCGGGCCGAGGTCGACCGAGTCGAGGGCGGCGCGCACCTTCGAGACGACTGCCGACAGGTCGCGCTCCCACGCCGCGGTGAGCCCGTCAGGCCACACGAGGTCCGCCAGCTCGTCCCGGGAAACGGGGTAGTGGCACAGCGCGAGGTAGGCGAGGACGATCCGCCCCTGGCGGCCGGGAAGCGCGGAGCCATCGAGCCAGCGTTGCCCGTGCTCGATGCCCAGCCGGCCCAGCAGCCGCACCCGCACTGTTCCAGACAATCGCCAGATCCTTTCCAACCGACCACCAGACGCTGCTTCCTAGTGTCGCACTGACCGTCAGGGGAGGTTCGCGATGACGAAGATCATCAACTGCGACTGCGGACGCGTCGTGCAGGGCGACTCGGACGACGAGCTCGTGGCCGCCGCCCAGAAGCACGCTCGCGAGGCGCACGGCATGGAGCTCACCCGCGAGCAGGTCCTGTCGTTGGCGGTGCCGGTGTGAGAGGAGGGATCCCATGTTGACACACGACTACAGCTATGAGGCCTGCCTCAGGGGATCGGTAGCCAACGCCTGGACCGTGGAGGACTGTTTCCGCCGCCGGGCCCTCGACTTCGACAAGCCGTTCCTGCCCGACCGGATCGCGGGTGTGAACGGCGTCGGCTGCCTCACCGATGACGAAAAGCGGTTGCTCAACCAGATCCGCGGGAACAGCTACTGCCACATCTTCGCCTTCGTCGAGGAGTACATCGTCCCCCTCGTGATCGACCGTGCCCGCACCGACGTCTACGGCGACGAAACCCGGCTGTGGTCGCTGCTGCGCTTCGCGGAAGAAGAGGTCAAGCACCAAGAGATGCTGCGCCGGGCCGGCGAGCAGTTCGAGGCCGGCTTCCGGGTGACCTGCGGCCTGGTCCCCGGGCGCGAAGAGGTCGCCAAGGTCGTCCTCGACGCCTCGCCGCTCACGGCCCTGCTGCTCACCAGCATGATCGAATGGCTCACGCAACTCCACTACACCGAACACGTCCAAGACCGCGCCGAGCTCGATGGGCTCTTCAGGGACATCCTCCGCTTCCACTGGATCGACGAATCACGTCACGCCCGCATGGACAGCCTCCTGATCGACGAGGTCGCGGGCGAGCTCACCACCGACGAACGAGAGCAGGCAATCGATCAACTGCTCGATTTGGGCGGTGCCGTCGACGGGCTCCTCGGCCAGCAGATCGAACTTGACATCGACGCGCTGCAGCGGGCCTCCCGCCGTACCTTCACGGACGACGAGCGCGACGAGATCCGCACCGAGCAGCGGCGCGCCTACCGCTGGACGTTCCTCGTCTCCGGGCTCCAACATCCCCACTTCGTCCGGATCGTCGAGCAAGTCACCACTACCGGCGCCGCCAAGATCGCAACCGCGGCGCGGGCACTCGCCGCCTGAATGCACCCCATCCGTGGGCAACCACATCGATTCGAATGGAGAACAGCCATGTCGCTTCGGTACCGATCCGCAGCCGTCGCCGGCGTGAACGTCGCCTATCGCGAAGCCGGTGACCCGGCCAGCCCGGCCCTTCTGCTCCTGCACGGCTTCCCGGCGTCGTCGTTCATGTACCGCCACCTGATGGAGGCGCTCGCCGACCGGTTCCATCTTGTCGCGCCGGACTACCCAGGCTTCGGGAACAGCGAAGCACCCGACCCGGACGAGTGGACGTACACCTTCGATCATCTCGCCGGCACCGTCGAGGCGCTGGTCGACCACCTCGGGCTGTCGCACTACGGCCTGTTCATGCAGGACTACGGAGCCCCCGTGGGCTTCCGGCTCGCGCTCCGCCGGCCGCACGCCGTCGACTTCCTCGTCATCCAGAACGGCAACGCCTACGAGGAAGGGTTCACCGGCGTCTGGGATGCACTCCGAAACGCCCTCTGGCACAACCGCACACCCGAGACCGAGAAGCCGCTCCACACCTTCCTCGAGCCCGACGGCGTCAAATGGATCTACACCGAGGGCACCCGCGACCCCGAGTTCATCAGCCCCGACAACTGGAACCTCGACCTCGCCGTTCTGGCGAGGCCGAACGCGCGGCGAATCAACCTGGACCTCTTCTACGACTACCGCACCAATCCCGCGCAATACCCCACCTGGCACGAGTACCTGCGACGCCACCGGCCGGCAACCCTCATCGTGTGGGGCGCACACGACCCCATCTTCACGCCCGAAGGCGGAAAGGCCTTCGTGCGGGATGTGCCCGACGCCGAGCTGCACCTCCTCGACACCGGCCACTTCGCCCTCGAAGACCACGCGGACGAGATCGCCGGACTGATCAGGGCGTTCTACACCACACGGGTCAGCCGGACCGTCAACACCGCTGCCTGAGCTACGACCGCACCGGGCGCCCGACCCGGCCGGGCACCGAGCAGGATCGGAGAAGCACGCAACCGGTCGGTGCTCGTAGGGTCGTCGCATGACCGTCACCGTCTCCGCCATGTTCATCCCCGTCCACGACCCCGACGCCGCGCTCGGCTTCTACCGCGACGCGCTCGGCCTCGAGGTCCGCAACGACGTAGCCTCCGACGGCTTCCGCTGGGTCACCGTCGGCGCCCCGGGGCAGGACCTCGACGTCGTCCTGTTCCAGCCGCACGGCGGCCTGTCCCAGACCGAGGGCGACGCCCTCCTGTCGCTCGTCACCCAGGGGTCGCTGCAGGCGGCGATCTTCCGCTCCGACGACCTCGACACCACGTTCGAGAAGGTCCGGGCGTCGGGCGCCGAGGTGCTCCAGGAGCCGACGTCCCAGCCCTGGGGCGCGCGCGACTGCGCGTTCCGCGACCCGTCGGGCAACCTCGTGCGCATCGCGCAAGCCTGACCGTCGCCGCGACAAGCGGCCACGCGCAGCCGATGGAGACTCGATGAGCAAGGCCACGACGGCAGCCACGCCGTCGCCCGCGCGGCACGATGCCGACCGCCACGATCTGATCCGCGTGTACGGCGCGCGCGTGAACAACCTCAAGGACGTCAGCGTCGAGCTCCCGAAGCGCCGGCTGACGGTGTTCACCGGCATCTCCGGCTCGGGCAAGAGCTCCCTGGTGTTCGGCACGATCGCGGCGGAGTCGCAGCGGCTGATCAACGAGACCTACAGCGCCTTCGTGCAGGGCTTCATGCCGACGCTGGCCCGGCCCGAGGTCGACGTCATGCACGGGCTGACGACCGCGATCCTCGTCGACCAGGAGCGGATGGGTGCCAACGCCCGCTCGACGGTCGGCACCGCCACCGATGCCAACGCCGTGCTGCGCATCCTCTTCAGTCGGCTCGGGAACCCACACATCGGCTCGCCACAGGCGTTCTCGTTCAACACCGCGACGGTCAGCGGGGCCGGTGCGATCACGATCGAGAAGGGCGGCACGAAGACCCGGGAGAAGCGCTCGTTCACCCGGGCCGGCGGCATGTGCCCCCGCTGCGAGGGCATGGGATCGGTGACCGACTTCGACTCGTCTCAGCTGTACGACGACAGCAAGTCGCTCAACGAGGGTGCCCTGACGATCCCCGGCTACAGCATGGACGGGTGGTACGGCCGCATCTTCGGCGGCTGCGGCTTCTTCGACCCGGACAAGCCCATCCGCTCGTTCAACAAGACCGAGCTCCACGACCTGCTCTACAAGGAGCCGACCAAGATCAAGGTCGACAACATCAACCTGACGTACGAGGGTCTCATCCCGAAGATCCAGAAGTCGATGCTGTCGAAGGACGTCGACACCCTGCAGCCGCACATCCGGGCGTTCGTTGAGCGGGCGGTGACGTTCACCGAATGTCCTGACTGCGGCGGCAGCCGCCTCAACGAGGCCGCCCGGTCCTCGAAGATCGAGGGGATCAACATCGCCGACGCCTGTGCGATGCAGATCAGCGACCTGGCCGAGTGGGTGCACGGTCTGGACGAGCCGTCGGTGGCGCCGCTCCTGGTGTCGTTGGGGGAGACCCTGGACTCGTTCGTCGAGATCGGGCTCGGCTACCTCTCGCTCGACCGGCCGACGGGCACGCTCTCGGGCGGCGAGGCACAGCGCACCAAGATGATCCGCCATCTCGGGTCGTCGCTCACCGACGTGACCTACGTGTTCGACGAGCCGACCGTCGGGCTGCACCCCCACGACATCGCCCGGATGAACGAGACGCTGCTGCAGCTGCGCGACAAGGGCAACACCGTGCTGGTCGTGGAGCACAAGCCGGAGGCGATCGACATCGCCGACCACGTCGTCGATCTCGGCCCCGGCGCGGGCATTGGCGGTGGCGAGGTGGTGTTCGAGGGCACCGTCGACGGGCTGCGGGCCAGCGGCACCCTCACCGGCCGCCACCTCGACGACCGGGCCTCCCTCAAGGAGAAGGAACGGACACCGTCGGGGGTGCTGGAGGTGCGCAGCGCCACCACCCACAACCTGCAGGACGTCGACGTCGACATCCCGCTCGGCGTGCTGGTGGTGGTCACCGGCGTGGCCGGATCGGGCAAGAGCTCCCTGATCCACGGCTCGGTCTCGGGTCGGGACGGGGTGGTGTCGATCGACCAGGCCGCGATCAAAGGCTCGCGGCGCAGCAACCCGGCGACGTACACCGGACTGCTCGACCCGATCCGCAAGGCGTTCGCGAAGGTCAACGGCGTGAAGCCGGCACTGTTCAGCGCCAACTCCGACGGCGCCTGCCCCAACTGCAACGGCGCCGGCGTCATCTACACCGACCTGGCGATGATGGCCGGCGTCGCGACCGTCTGCGAGGAGTGTGGCGGGAAGCGCTTCCAGGCCGAGGTGCTCGAGTACACGCTCGGCGGCAAGGACATCAGCGAGGTGCTCGCGATGTCGGTGACGGAGGCCGAGGAGTTCTTCGGCGCCGGCGAGACGCGCACGCCGGCCGCGCACAAGATCCTCGACCGGCTCGCCGACGTCGGGCTCGGCTACCTCGGCCTCGGCCAGCCGCTCACGACGCTGTCCGGAGGCGAGCGACAGCGGCTCAAGCTGGCCATCCACCTGGCCGAGCAGGGCGACGTCTACGTCCTCGACGAGCCGACCTCCGGTCTCCACCTCGCCGACGTCGAGCAGCTGCTCGGCCTACTCGACCGGCACGTCGACTCCGGCAGGTCGGTCATCGTCATCGAGCACCACCAGGCGGTCATGGCGCACGCCGACTGGATCATCGACCTCGGCCCCGGCGCCGGCCACGACGGCGGCCGCATCGTCTTCGAGGGCACACCCGCCGACCTCGTCGCCGCCCGCTCCACCCTGACGGCAGAACACCTCGCGGCCTACGTCGGCACCTGACCGAGGCCCGCGCGGACTCCGGGACGACCAGCGCGCGCTTCGGATCGACTGGTTCACGCGTCGCCGTCGGGCTGTCGCTCCGAGTGGGCGGTCAGGCACACTGAGTGGTAAGCGTCACAAGGCAGGTCGACTGCGCTCAAGGTGGTCGGCATCCTGCCGATCTTCTCCAGGAGGTCCTGCGCCCGCGGGAGGTCATCATGCGACTCAACGTGAACCGGCGTCGCGCCGAGCGCCGCTCATTGGCCGTCTGGACCGCTCGGTATCGCCTCGACGCGTCGCAGCCGTGGTGCAGCTGCCGAGTCCTGGACGTCTCGGAGACCGGTGTCGGGCTCGAGCTCCACGGACCAGTGCCGACCGACGGGGCCTCGCTCATCCTGGATCTGGAGCAACGGGACCTCGCATTTCGTCCGGAACGCCAGTCGCGCCTCGACAAGCTCGGCTTCGCCGGCGTCGAGCTCGACAAGTCCGGATCCATAGGAGCGGAACTCCCCGCCGTCGTGCGGCACGCCGTCGAGACCACCGAGGGGTACCGGGTCGGCGCCGAATTCTCGAACCTCACTCCACTCGAACACTCGGTGCTCGTCCTGCTCCTCGAACGAGAAGCCCTGCTCGCGACCAGGTAGCCGCGCGGTCGGGCCTGGCACCGACGCCGAGGCAAGGCGTCGGGAGTCCCCGTTGCGTGCGCTGCCGCGTGACACGATTGCGCAGGCCGCGAAGAAGGCGCACCTTCGAATCGCGGCGATCCGCTTCTCAGAGGGGGGCGTCATGGTCGAGTCTGACCGCAGTGGCTCGGGTGACAGCAGTTCGAAGAACCTGGGTGCAGGAGCGATCGCCTCGCTCACCGGAATCGCGGCGTTGCTCATCTTCATCGTTCAGAACACCAAGGACGTCAGCATCCACTTCCTCTTCCTGAGCTTCACCTGGCCGCTGTGGCTCTACACCATCGTCACCGCGTTGATCGGGGCGCTGGTGTGGTTCGGACTGGGTGTGATGCGTCGCCACCGACGCCGCGCGGAACGTCGCGACAATCGATGACGGACCACGCCGCCGAGTCGCGTTCGAGCACCAGTCAATCGTCGCGCAGCGCGGCCACGACCTCTTCGAATCGCGCATGGTCCGTGCTGTCGCGGTCGAGGTGCTCGTAGCGAACCCGATCGCCGGCGCCGATCACGAAGGTCGCCCCGATCTGCCGTACCCGCTTGCCCGACTTGTGGACGTGGTGTCCACGCTTCGACGTTTCCCGGGTTGCCTTCCACGTGCGAGGGTGCAGGAGCTGGAACCAGTTGAGCGTTTGCAGCGACGCGGCCTGAGCAGCCGTCGCAGCGTCGTCGACCAGGACGAGGAACGGGATCTGCTCGTCGCGGACGAACGCTTCGGCATAGTGGCGATCACCCGTTCCGATCGCGACGACGCCCGCGCCCAGCGTGGTGATCTCGTCGTAGTGCTCGCGCAACTGCGCGGCGTGTTCGCGGCAGTGCAGTCAACCGAAATGTCGGAGGAACACCAAGACGATCGGCTGGTCGCGCCAGAGATCACCGAGTAGGTGCGGCTCTCCGGTGTCGTCGATCAGCGACGTCTCGGAGAGGGCGGTGAGATCCATACGCAGCGAGGCTACCGGAACCGGACCCTGGCGAGGATCGGCCGGACCCTGCGGTCACGGCGTCCGCGCGTACTCGACAGCAGGGCGTTCGACTGCGTCGCCGGTCGTCCAGTCGGTGAGGCCTTCGTCGCGTGTCTGACCAGTGGCGCGAAAGCTCATCTTCTCGTAGAAGCCTCGAGCTCGCTCGGCATCGCGGAACGTCCACAAGAAGACTTCATCAGCGTCGTCGCGCACCGCGAGCAGGCATTGACTCATCAGCTGAATGGCGACGCCCGTTCCCCATGCATCGGGATGACAGTAGAAGCCACGAACCTCGGCTCGGCGCGTCTCCGGCGCTGGCATGGCGTGCGCGAACCCCATGACACGACCTTCGACTTCAGCGACGAGCAGGATGTTCGGGGCCGTGAGCACGCGATCGATCGAGCGTGGCCATCCCACTCTGCGACCTTCGGCAGCGGCACGGAGAAAGTCTGCATCGAAGATGTGCTGGTACGCGGCAATCCACGCTGCTGCGTGTGCCTCGCCTATCCCTACGCCGTCGCTGGACACCGCATCGCGTACACGGATCTCTGCACTGGCCACGTGATCGAGCATGACAGGCCGACGGAACGAGCCGCAGCGATTTTCAACGCTCGGGGCGAGTGCCTACGGCGCGGTGACAAGCGGTCGTACCTCGTTCCAGAACCGCTCGAGTTGATGCACCTCGTCCGCGACCGGCCAGATGAAGACTCGTTGTACGCCCGCCCGGGCGAAGGCCGACAGCTTCTCCGCGAACGCGTCGGGCGGGCCGATCGGGAGCCGTTCGCGGAGGACGTCCTCGGGCCGGTGCACCGTCGGCACGACCCGCTCCCGGAGGATGCGTTCCGCTTCGCCCCGGTCGTCGGTGATGTAGCACCACATCGTGGCCAGCGCGTTCGGGAACGACTCCGGAGATCTCCCGCGGTCCGTGAGCATCGAGCCGAGGGACTGCCTCGCTTCGGCGAACTGCGCCGGCGTGGTGTTGTAGGCGGATGCCAGCCAGCCATCGGCCAGGCGGGCGACGCGACGGAGCCCGGCCTCCGAGCCCCAGCTCCCGATCCAGATCGGTGGTCCGTTCGGTTGCGCGGGTCGAGGCCGCAGGGAGACACCCTCCGTCGAATAGAACCGGCCGACGAATGGTGCCGAGTCGGGTTGCCACAGTGCGCGCAGCGCACCGATCGCTTCGTCGAACCGTTGCCAACGTTCGGCGAAGTCGAGGCCCACCGCCGAGTAGTCGTCGGCCGAGGAACCGGGGCCGGCGGCCACGAGCAGGCGACCGCCCGAGAGACGATCGATTGCGCCAAGGCTCTTGGCGACAGCCACCGGACCACGCACGACCGCGAGCGCGACCGTCGTGGCCAGGGTCATCTGCCCGGAGTGCTCCAGCACCGCCGACAGCGCGACCGGCCCGTCGAGCCAAGGCACCGAAAAGACCATGTGGTCGTTCACCGACAGTGCGTCGAAGCCGAGTCGCGCCGCGCTCTCCGCGTACGCCGTCAGATGTTCGAGCGTGTACGGATGGCCCCCGAAGTCCATCAACGGAAGATGCGCGCCGAACTCCATCGTGCCCGTCCCAACCTCGCGAGGTGATCACGACGCCCGGGCAACGGTAGCTGCGCCGACCGTCCGGTGGGTCACGTGATCAGTGGGTGAACTGCGGTCGCGATGCCGTGCCGGGATGCGATCTGCGCCGCAAGTAGCGACGCCTCGACGGCATCCTCTGCGAGCACCGTGATGAACACCGTGTGCGACACCCGACCCTTGCGCATGGCCTCGTGATTCTCGGCCACGTCCACCGAGAACCGGTGTCGGTGGTCCCGCGCCCACGCCCGAAGCTGGAGTTGACGATCACCAGCAAACCCACCCTCCCGATGCCGCCTGTTGATCCACGCACACAGCCGGGGGAGATGGGCCTGCAACCGGGCGTACCGATCCTCGTCGGACTCGTCAGCCAACTCGGGATGCGCCTCGTGCGCCCGACGCTTCGCTGCTCTGACACTGTCGTGGCCCATCATGATGCGCACCTCCCTTCGAGTCTCCGTGGAGTGTCGCGCCCCGGTGTGGCTGGTCGCCGCGGATTTCACCGCATCGGGGCGACGTGCAGCACCGTTGTGCACCTCCGACGTGTCGGGCCCGACGTTTGTCGGCCCGACGACCTCGGTACCGTTTCTGGATGGCGATGCAGAGCTATCTGGTGGAGGAGGTCGTCGCCGACTACGCGGAGGCGCGCCTCACCCGTCGAGAAGCGCTACGCCGTCTCGGGCTCCTCGGGATCGGCGCGCTCGGTGCATCGGCGTTGCTCGCGGCATGCGGTGGTGACGACGGCGCGAGCTCCGACGGCGCGAGCACGCCGCGCCGAGCTGCGGCGAGCACGTCGACGACGGCCCCGGGCGCGATCCCACCGCCGGCGGCGATCGTTCGCTTCGACGGACCGAACGGGGAGCTCCAGGGTGCGTGGGCGCCGGCGGAGCGGCCGAAGGGTTCGGTGCTCGTGATCCACGAGAACCGCGGCCTGACCGACCACATCCGTACCATCCCTCCGCGCTTCGCCGCCGACGGGTTCTCGGCCCTCGCGATCGACCTGTTGTCGGAGGAAGGCGGGACCGCAGCACTCGGTGGGGACGCCCAGGCCATCGGCGCGCTCGCGCGGGCCCCGATGGAGCGACTGATCGCAGACCTGCGCGCGGGCATCGACGAGCTCGAGCGTCGCGAGGAAGGACAGAAGGTCGCCGTCATCGGATTCTGCTTCGGCGGAGGCCTGACGTGGCAGCTCCTCGCCGCAGGAGAACCGCGGATCGCCGCTGCCGCTCCGTTCTACGGTCCCGCGCCCGCGAACCCCGACTTCAGCGGCTCCCGCGCCGCCGTCCTCGCGGTCTACGGCGAGCTCGACGCCCGGGTGAACGCCACACGCGACGCCGCGCAAGCTGCGCTCGAACGCGACGGCCTCATGCACGAGATCCGCGTCTTCCCGGGCGCGAACCATGCGTTCTTCAACGACACCGGGCCGAGCTACGACGCGGCCGCGGCCGCGGAGGCATACCAAGCCGTGCTCGCGTGGTTCGGCCGCTACCTCGACTGACACGACGGGCTCGGCACGCTACCGTCGATCAGTTTTTCTCGCGCCCGAGGCGTCGAGAGAGGGACGGACGCTCATGACCGCAACGCAGGACGAGACGGCGCTCCACGTACCGGCACGAGTCGTGCCGGTACCCACCACGGTGAGCGCCGAGGCGCAGGCGTTCCTCGCCTCGGGGCCGCTGCCGTCGGCCGACTACCCGGCGCTGGACGACGCCGAGGGTTGGCGGGCGATGATCGCCTTCACCGACGAGATGGTGCTCAAGACGTTCGCCGAGTCCGGGCTGAGCTCGCCGGAGGGCTTCGAGATCGACGAGATCGACGCCGGCGGTGTGCGGACCTACGTGATCACCCCGACCGACCTCGACCCTGACGACCGGCGGGTGTACTTCGAGCCGCACGGCGGCGCGTTCATCGTCGGCGGCGGTGAGGTGTGTCGCGCCACCGGCACCATGACCGCGCGGAAGCTCGGGCTGCGCGTGTGGTCGGTCGACTATCGGATGCCGCCGGATCACCCGTACCCCGCGGCGGTGGACGACTGCCTGGCGGCGTACCGCGCTGCTCCTCGACGAGCGTCGCCCGGAGGAGATCGTCGTGGGCGGTGTCTCGGCCGGTGGGACCCTGGGCGCGGCGGTGATCCTCCGGGCGAGGGACGAGGGGTTGCCCATGCCGGGCGCCGCGGTCTTGCTCACGCCGGGTACCGATCTCTCGCAGTCCGGTGACACGTTCCACACCAACCTGGGCGTGGACACCGTGATCACACGCAGTGACCCGGGTGCGCTCCTGCTGTACGCCGGCGGCCACGACCTCCGGGATCCGTACGTGTCGCCGGTGTTCGGAGACTTCTCCGCGGGCTTCCCGCCGACGTTGTTGGCGAGCGGCACTCGGGACATCCTCCTCTCCGACACGGTGCGCCTGCACCGCGCGCTTCGCGCCGCGGACGTCCCCGCCGAGCTCCACGTCTTCGAGGCCGCGCCGCACGGCTTCTTCCGGGGACAAGCGCCCGAGGACCGGGAGCTGGATCGCGAGGTCCGTGAGTTCATCGAACGGCAGTGCCCGTCGCGACCAATCTGACTCTCCATCGTCATGCCCGCATCTCGTTGCACCCCATCGTTCCGTCAACGCTCGTTGTACGCTCCACCGTGACGTTCGGAGCGGGGCCAGGGGAGTGACCAGGCAGCCCGACGGGCGCGACGGGGCCGGCGGCTTGCGAAGGTGTCACCGACACAGACCGAGGAGGCCGCCATGAGCACGACCGACGCCAGGACCAACGAGACCAGCGACGCGCCCGGCGGGAGAGCCGACATGAAGCTCGAGACGGCCGTCATCCCCGTCTCGGATGTCGATCGAGCGAAGGCGTTCAACGAGAGCCTCGGCTGGAGGCTCGACGCCGACATCGCGGGCGGCGAGCTCCGGATCGTCCAGTTCACGCCGCCGGGCTCGGGGTGCTCGATCCAGTTCGGCAAGGGCCTCACGTCGGCGGCACCCGGCTCGGCGCAGAACCTTCTGGTGGTCTCCGACATCGAGGCCGCGCACGCCGAGCTCGTCGGTCACGGTGTCGACGGCACCGAGGTGTTCCACGACGCCACCGGCGGCTACAACCGTTTCGACCACGCCTCCCGGGCGAGCGGTCCCGATCCCGAACGGCGCACGTACGCGTCGTTCGCGGAGTTCACCGACCCGGATGGGAACCTCTGGCAGCTGCAGGAGATCACGAGCCGGCTGCCCGGCCGTGTCGACTCGGCGACGACCGACTTCAGCTCGGTCGGGGATCTGGCGAATGCGATGCGGCGTGCGTCCGTTGCCCACGGCCAGCACGAGGCGCGGATCGGCCAGGCGGACGCGAACTGGCCCGACTGGTACGCCGCGTACATGGTGGCGGAGCAATCCGGCGCCGAGCTCCCGACCTAGCCGACCACGTCGGCCCGGAGGGACGACATGGGCGACAAGCCCGAGCTCGAGGGGCAGACCGTCGTCGTGATCGGCGGCAGCGCCGGCATCGGGCTCGAGACCGCCCGGCACGCCCGTGAGGCGGGCGCCGAGGTCATCCTCACCGCGCGCGACCCGGACCGACTCCAGCGGGTCGGCGACGAGCTCGGAGCCGGCATCGCGGCCTTCGACGCCACCGACTTCGAACAGCTGGGCGCGTTCTTCGACGGGCTGTCCACGCCCATCGACCACGTCATGGTGACGGGCCCCGGTCCGTACTACGCGCCCCTGGCCGAGTTCGAGGTCGAGCAGGCACGCCGCGACGTCGAGGCCCATCTGCTGCTGCCCATCGAGGTTGCTCGCGGCGCGATGGGCACGGTGCGCCCGGGCGGCACCCTGATCTCATGGGTGGCACCGGTGGCCGGCGTGCGGCGCCTGGACTCGCATTCATCTCGGCGCTCACCGCCGCGGGTCCCGCCCTGATCAGGAACCTCGCGCTCGAGCTCGCGCCGATCCGCGTGAACATGATCGCGGCCGGGTTCGTCGACACGCCCCTGTCGGCGTCGCTCCTCGGCGACGAGCTGGACGCGCGTCGCGACCAACTCCGCACGACGCTGCCGATCCGACGCGTCATCGGTCCGGGAGACATCGCAAGGCTGGCCGTCCATCTCATGACGAACACGGCGCTCACCGGGGCGACCTATGACATCGACGGCGGCCAGCAACTCGTCGGAGGGTGAGCCGGTGCTGCTCATGATCGTCATCGGGGTCGCGGTGTTCGGCGTCGCGATCGCGAGCGTGTGGTTCGTCTTGGCGCGCCGCGCCAAGGTCTCCGAGACGACGCAGGAGGACTTCGACGCCGCGTACGACGAGCTCGTTGCCGAGGGAAAGGCCGTTGACGGTGATCGTGACGCGGCCTGGCGCGACTTCCACGCCTGGCAGCTCAAGAACGAGGAGGAACACCTGTCGTGGGAGGAGCCGTCCGAGGAGTGACGTCCTCGGCCTCGGCGATCGCCCAGGCGGCATTGACCAGCCCGATGTGGCTGAACGCCTGCGGGAAGTTCCCGAGGAGCTCCCCGCTGACCGGGTCGACCTGCTCCGACAGGAGTCCGACGTCGTTCACCGCGGCCGCGGCGGCCGCGAAGGTCAGCCGCGCCTCGTCGGACCGGCCGGCGAGCGCCTGCGCGTGCGCGAGCCAGAACGTGCACAGGAGGAACGTGCCTTCGTCCCCGTGCAGGCCGTCGGCGCCACGGTACCGGTAGACGAGCCCCCGCTCGTCGGTGAGGCGGGTCGCGATCGCGTCGATCGTGGCCTGCATCCGGGGGTGGTCGGCCGGGATGAAGCCGACGATGGCCATCATCAGGCTCGAGGCATCGAGCTCGTCGGACCCGAACGACCGGGTGAACGCGCCCGCGTCCTCGTTCCAACCACGGGTCACGATCGCATCGGCGATCTCGTCGCGGGTGACCTTCCATCGGCCCACCCGGTCGAGCGCGTCGAGGCGGTCGGCCAACGCGATCGCGCGATCGAGCGCCACCCAGCACATCAGCGTGGAGTACAGGAAGCGGCGGGGCTCGCCCCGGATCTCCCAGATGCCGTGATCGGGCTCCTGCCAGTGGGCGGCGGCGCTGTCGGCCAGGTCGGCGAGGAAGCGACGGGTGACCGGCCCGAGCCGGTCGAGCTGGTCGGGGAGCCGGTGGGCGGCATCGAGCAGCTCGCCGTACACGTCGAGCTGTCGCTGGTTCCAGGCACCATTGCCGACGCGCACCGGCGCGCTGGCGCGCCAGCCGGACAGGTGCGCGAGCTCGCGCTCGCTGAGGTCGTGCTCGCCCCCGATACCGAACATGATCTGGAGGTCGGCGCCCTGGCGAACCTGTGACGCGGCCGTGCCGGCGAGGTAGTCGAAGAACTTGTTCGCCTCGTGGGGGCAGGCGGCGACCCAGAGGGCCTGGAGGGTGAACGACGCATCGCGGATCCACGTGTAGCGGTAATCCCAGTTGCGCGAACCGCCCGGCGTCTCCGGGAGCGACGTCGTCGGCGCGGCCACGATCGCGCCGGTGGGGAAATACGTCAGCGCGTACAGCACTCGACCGCTCGTACGCACCAGGCCGGTCCACGGGCCGTCGTAGCTCTGGTGGAGGCTCGACCACGTGCGCCAGGCCTCGGCGGTGTCCATGAGCCGATCTCGGATCTCCATCTCGCTCCAGAGGCGCGGCTGCTCCTGCGACGTGCTCCGGTGATGCAGGGCGAACGACTGCGCCTCACCGGCACCGACCGTGAACCCCGCACGGGCGGTGAACTCGTCGGTGTCGAGGGGCACCGACGACGACAGCGCCAGCACGTCGGCCCCGCCGCGCGCGGTGATGCCGCCTTCCACCAGTTGCAGCAGCGGTGAGACGAGGCCGTACTCGGGCCGCGGTGCGTACACCAGCTCCAGGTCGACCGACCCCTCGACGCCGCTGACCCGGCGCAGCAGCGCCCCGACCGCGCCGGCACCGAGATCATGGCCACGTTCGTTGCGCCCGACCGCCAGCGCGTCGGTCACGGTCACCGAACCCTCCGCGGTGGTGAACGTGGTCTCCAGCACCATGGTGTCGTCCACGTACTGTCGGCTCGTCTCGTAGCGCGTGGCGCCGGCGGGTCGGATCGCCCAGAACCCGGCCGCGTCGTCGAACAGGCGGCCGAACACCGACGCGCCGTCGAAGCGGGGGAAGCACAACCAGTCGATCGAGCCGTCGCGACCCACGAGCGCGGCAGAGCGGCAGTCGGACAGCAGCGCGTAGTCCGCGATGGGCAGTCGGCTCACGCGGTCGCCCCGGCGGGGTCGGTTGCGCTTCCCGGCGAATGCGGCGACATCGCGCACCGCACGACGAGCGCCGGTTGCCTCGACGCCTGCAGGACGGTTTCTTCGGTGCTGCTCAAATCGGCCTCCGTGGGTTCGCGCACCCGTTGATCCCGCGCTGCCATCGACGTCAGCGCCGGACCAAATAGCGCGCGAGCGCAAAACTGAGCGCGTCGCGCTGCGTCGGGGGAAGGCGGTCGCCAACATCGCGAGAGAGTTCGTCGATCTCGTCGCGATCGGCAGACGATGGCATCGTGAAGGACTGGTTCCATTGGACGAGAACGCGTCCGATCAATTCGGTCCCCAGCGTTCGCACCTCCGGGTCAGAGCTTTGACAGCAGCGGAGCGCGACCCGGAGTTGCGGCCAGCGCCCCATGCGACGTGCGAGTCGTCGAGTGGCGCTTCGACGCGGGAGGTCGAGGGTCTCGGTGGTGAGGCCGACGACAGCCGTCACGACCCGGGGGTCGTCCCGTCCGGCCAAAGCGCCACTCGCGGCTCGGACGATGCCGGGGCTCGGGTCGTCGAGCGCCGCGATCAGCTCGTCGAGGAATCCGTCCGGATCCAGCCGGCCGACGGCGACGACCGCAGCCCGACGGCGCGGTGCATGTGGATCATCGAGGAACGGCACTACGAATGCCGCATCCGCGCGACCGCCACACTCTCCGAGACCGACGAGCGCGACCTCGTGGGAATTCAGGTGTTGCCGGTAGTACGTCGCAGTGTCCACGCCGTGCCGTTGCGCTCCTTCCTGCGCGGTGGTCCGCACCGCTCGACGGTCGTCGAGGAGCATCGAGACGGCGACCGCCCTTCCGTCGGGAGCGCTCCGAATGAGCTGCCACGCCGCTTCTGCGGCAAGGACTGTGAACCGGGACGCGAACAGTCGATCGAGCTCTTCGGCGTGGTCAGGGCCCGCGCCGGCGAGCACCGCGCGGCCGACGATCAGAGCGGTGAGCGGGTCGTGCTGTCGCAACGCCGCTTCGAAGGCCAGGTCAGTGGCGTCGCGTGCGACGAGAAGCCGCGCCGAGGCGTGGCGCACCCGCTGATCAGCATCGCTCAACGCGGCAACGAGCTCAGGACCCGCGAGCCTGGCGACGACGTCTTCTCGGATCTGCGGCAGCACCCCGGCGGTGCGCGTTCCTTCACGAGACAGACGCTCGACGAGCGGGAGAGCGCGCAGGATCTCGGTCTGGGAGACACGATCAATCGAGTCCAAGAGGAGCGCGGCCGCACACGTGCGCACCTCCGGAACCCAATCCGCAGATCGGAGGAGGAGAAATCGGAACGCGCGGCTCGGCTCCGCCGTCCGCAGCTCCCGGACCGCTGCCTCCCGTACATACCCATTGGTGTGCATCGAGAGGAGCGCGGCCGCGAGGGTCTGGTCTCTTGATCTCCTGACGATCTTGGCGACGTCGGACGGCCCGACCCGAAACCATCCGGTGAGCTCCTGGGGCTCGCTCCACCGCCTGTGCCGCAGCTGCGCATCGAACGAAGGGAGGGCGGAGGGTCGGACCGCCTCGAGCGTCGGCAGGAGCGCATCGATCCCCGACGCGAAGACCACGGGGTCCGGCGCGCTCGGAGCGGTAACCCACCATCGGTCGGCGTCGCTCCAGGTGATGCGCCATCGGCGTCGGAACATGGCCCATGTTCTCACCGACTCCGCCGCACTCGCCGCGAGATTCAGGCTGCCAGAGAACGTTCCCTGACCGGGAAGCTCGTCTAGAGCCGGTAGAGACGGGCCGCGTTCTCGCCCATGACCCTCCGCCGCGTCTCCGGGCGCAGCGCGCTCATCTTGTCGGCCACCGTTTCGAGCGGCGCCGGGTAGAGGCACGTGGGGTGGGGGAAGTCGGTCTCGAACAGGACGCGATCGTCACCGACCTTGTCGAGGAGACCCTGGACGTCTCCCTGGTGCTCCTCGAACCAGAAGGTCGCGTGCCAGTTCGACTTGAAGTACTCCGACGGCAGCTTCGACAGAGCGGCCGCGTGCTGCGGCGCGTTCTCGAGGAGCTCGTAGTTCATCGTCTCGAGGATGAACGGGACCCAGCCGACGCCGCTCTCGACCGCGACCATCTGCAGCCCGGGGAACCGGTCGAAGATCCCGGCGAACACGGTGTTGATCACCACGCGGGCGCTGTTGAGGAACAGCATCGCCCCGCCGATCGCGGGCTTGACGTACTCGTCCTGAGATTCCCAGAAGTAGTTGCCGTAGAAGTCCATGGCGGTGTTGCTGGAGCCGATGTGGAAGTGCACCGGCATGTGAAGGTCGGCGCACACCTCCCAGAGGGGATCCCAGCCGCGGTTGGCCAGGTCGGGGGAGCCGAGGTCCTGGGGGTCGGAGGTCATGTTGATGCCGCGCAGGCCGAGGCCCGCACACCGCTCGGTCTCCGCCACGCACTTCTCCACGTCCCACGCGGGCATGACCGGCATGGGGAGGAAGCGACGGTTCGACTCCTCCTGGATCTGGGCCATGGCGTCGTTGTAGATCTCGACGCACAGCATCCGCAGCTCCTCGTCGTGGACCTCGGTGTTCAACCGGTGGCCACCGAGACCGACGACGTTCGGGAACAGCACCTGAGCGTGGATGCCGCACTCGTCCATGACCTGCAGGCGGGCCTTCACGTCCCACGCGCCGGGGTGGACCCAGTCCATGCCCTTGTCGGACGAGTCGAGGAACGGGATCTTGCCGCCCTCGTGGTCGACGACGCCGCCGCCCTTGGCGAACCCGAGCTCGACGCCGTCGACGAACCACGTCGGTACGCCGTCGCGGTCCTCGATGTGGAGGACCCGGTCTCGGTACGCAGCGGGCGCCCGGCTGGTCCACAGATCCGGAGGCTCGGTGAAGTGGGTGTCGGCGTCGATCACCTTGACGTCGTCGTACAGCTTCCCCATGACGTCGCTCCTCTCCGCCGCTCCCCGCTCACGTCTCAGCGCTCATCATGCCACCGGTCCCGGCACCACCGTCGCGATCGACCCCCGTCCCGGAGGCATGTACGGCGGCCTGAGGGGCCGAGCAGCTTGACGGCCGCGGAGCCATCCAGCAACGTGAGCCGGTGCCCGACGCGCCGTTCACGCCGAGCTTGCCCCTGATCCTGGCGCGCGAGCTGGCGTCCAACCTCGCGACGCCGATGTTCCTGGTCGACGGCCGCGGGATGCTCGTCTTCTACAACGACGCCGCCGAGCTCGTCATCGGCAAGCCGTTCGCGGAGCTCGGCGCCGTCGATGCGCTCGAGTTCGGGTCGGTGCTGCAGATGACCGAGCTCGACGGTGCGCCGATCCGGCGACGGTTCAGCCCGGCCGGGATCGCGTTCGGCGAGCGGCGGCCGTCGCACCAGCAGCTGTTCGTCACGGGGTACGACGGCGCCCGGCACGCGGTCGAAGCGACCGCATATCCGCTTCTGGGCGGACACGACGAGCTGCACGGGGTGATGGTCGTGTTCTGGGAGAGCCCGCCCCCCGACGGTGCGGCCTGATGCGGGCCCGGGTCTGGGGTTGTCGGGGTTCGCTCGCCGCGCCCGGCGAGGCGACGGTTCGCTACGGCGGGAACACCTCGTGCGTCGAGGTGCGCCTCCAGAGCGGTCATCTCGTCGTGCTCGACGCCGGGACGGGGATGCGCCCGCTCGGCAGCGAGTCGCACGCGGCGGAAGCGTCCGAGGTGCACATCCTGCTCACGCACCTGCACCTCGACCACCTGCAGGGACTGGGCTTCTTCCAACCGCTGTTCCGACCCGGGACCGACGTGCACATCTGGGGGCCGCCGTCACCGGTGCAGACGCTGGCCGAGCGGATCGCGATCTACCTCTCGCCGCCGCTGTTCCCGGTGCGCCTCTCGGATGTCGGCGCGAGCGTCACCTTCCACGATGCCCCCGAGGAGGGCGCGACGATCGGGTCGGCGGTGATCCGGGGCGGGCCGGTGACCCATCAGGGTCCGACGATGGGCTACCGCATAGAGGAGGGCGCCCGGTCGCTCGCCTACCTCCCCGATCACGAGCCGGCCCTCGGCGGCAACCTCGCGGCGCAGCCCGACCACTGGATGAGCGGATACGGCGTCGTGCGCGACGTCGACGTGCTCTTCCACGACGCGCAGTATCTCGACGAGGAGTACCCGCACCACGTCGGGTGGGGGCACAGTGCGATCGGGCACGCGCTCGAGTTCGCGCACCGGTCCCGCGTGGGTCGCCTGGTGCTCTTCCACCACGACCCGTATCACACCGATGCGGACCTCGAGGCCCTGCTCGACGACGCGCGCCGGACGGTCGAGGCGCCGGACGACTGGGTGTCCCTGGCCTACGAAGGCATGAGCGTCGAGCTCGACGACGCCGGCGTCCGCGTCCCGGAACGAGCGTCGTAGATGGCCGATCCGATTCCCACGCCGGCGCGTCACCTCGAGGACATCGGTTGGGTGCTCTGGGCGGGGACGATCGGGCTCGAGAGTTCGATCGCGGCGCGGGTCGACGCGGCTCTTGCCGGCGGATTCAGCCGGGTGTCGATCGGCCCGTTCGACGTGGCGCGCGCGGAGGCCGAGGGGACGAGTGCGGACGACCTCGGGCGCTCTCTCCGCGACGCGGGCGTCGACGTCGTGATGGATCCGGTGATGGGATGGTGTGACGACGAGCCACTGCCGGGCCCGTTCTCGTCGGTCGGGGTGGACGACGCGCTGAGGATGTGTGCGGCATTGCCGGTCGCGGCCATGACGGTCATCGGGCCGTTCAGCCCGGAGGCGCTCCGGATCGACGAGCTCGCGGGGGCGTTCGGAGCGGTGTGCGACCGTGCCGGCGAGCTCGGCCTGCAGGTGCAGCTGGAGTTCATGCCGATGAGCGCGGTCACCGACGTGGCGACCGCGTGGGCGATCGTCGGGGGCGCGGACCGCGAGAACGGCGGGATCGTGTTCGACACGTGGCACTTCTTCCGAGGGTCGCCCGAGTACTCCGCGCTGCGACGCGTTCCCGGCGACCGCATCTTCGCGGTGCAGGTCGCCGACGCGGACGCGGCGGTGCAAGGCGACCTCGGCGAGGACACCTTCCACCGCCGGCTTCCCGGCGATGGCGCACTCGACCTGGTGGGCGTGATGCGCACGTTGGACGAGATGGGCGCGCTGCGCTGGGTCGGGCCCGAGGTGATCTCGCCGGCGACGGCGGCGATGGCCCCCGCTGATGCCGGCCGGCTCACGGGCAGCCGGGTCCGCGCGCTGGTGGACCGCGCGCGGGGGCGACGGACGGATCTAGGACGCCTGCGAGAGAGGGGACCCCATGGAGACCGGACTCGGTGGGCGGACGGTGGTCGTGACCGGCGCGACCGCCAACATCGGTCGAGGCGTGGCCCTCGCGTTCGCGGCCGAGGGGGCGAACGTCGTGGTCGTGGGCCGTGACGCCGCGCAAGGCGCCCGGGTCTGCGACGACGTGCTCGAGCGCGGCGCGAAAGAGGCGGTCTGGGAGGCCGCCGACGTCACCGACCGCGCCGACGTCGATCGCATGGTCGGAAGCGTGACGGAGCGGCTGGGTGCGATCCACGTACTCGTGAACAACGTGGGTGGCAACGTCGGGTTCGACGCGTTCGTCGATTCCGACCCGCAGACCTGGGAGCAGGACATCGCGCTCAACATGCTGAGCACGTTGCACTGCACGCAGGCGGTGCTCCCCGGGATGATCGACCAGTCGTACGGGCGCATCGTGAACATCGGATCGACCGCCGGGTTGATCGGGGACGCGATGCTCACCGTGTACTCGGCGATGAAGGGCGGCGTCCATGCCTTCACCAAGGTGCTCGCCAAGGAGGTGGGCCGGCACGGGATCACCGTGAACGCGGTCGCGCCCTACGGCACGGTGCCCGAGGACCCCGAACGCGAGCTCAGCACGGGCAGCCGCTTCCACGCCGACGGGATCTTCGCCCGGGTCGCGGCGACCCGCGGGGATGAGCTCGCCGCGCTGGGTCGCCGTACGGTGATGCCACGACTCACGGCGGTGCCGGCCGAGATCGGGGCCGCCGTCGTGTACTTCGCCTCCGACGCGGCTGCCTTCGTGACGGGACAGGTCCTCGCCGTCGACGGCGGGACGCTCCTCGCCTGACCGCGTCCCGCGAGCTCAAGGTGTAGAGGTTTTCGGGTCGTGGGGACGTGGTGGGAACAGGGGGACCGATGACGGCGAACACGCTGACGCCGACGTTCTGCCGGATCTGCGAGCCGCTGTGCCCGCTGGTGGCGGAGACCGACGGTGCGGGCACGGTGGTGGCACTGCATCCGGACCGCGAGCACCCGGTGTCGGGCGGGTTCGCGTGCCACAAGGGCACGTCGTTCCACCAGGTCCACCACGATCCCAACCGCCTGGACCACCCCCTCCGGCGCGCCAACCCGAAGTCGGAACAAGGTGGTCGCTTCGAGCGGACCACCTGGGACGACGCGTTGACCGAGATCGGCGAGCGGCTCCGCGAGCTCCGGTCGCGCTACGGCCCCGAGGCCGTCGGCTGCTACTGGGGCAACCCGCTTGGGCGCGGCTTCAGCTACCGATGGCGACGGGGCGGCCGAGGGCGACGCTCCAGAGGTTGGGGAGGAAGTCGCGCGCGTTCTGGGTGCGGGCGGCCGGGGAATAGCCGATGGCACCGTGCGCCAGGCGTACGCGCAACACATGGGGGCGGATCGAGAACCGCAGCGGCGGCTTCATCTGCATCGCTTCACCGTCGAGCCCGACCGCCACCGCGTCGCCGGAATCGATGACGAAATCCTCACTCGACCAGATCTGGAAGCCCTCGTACTGGTCGGGCCGATTGGTCGCCAGCGCGGCCAGGAACCGTCGGGTGGCGGCGTCGTCCGGGAGCACCAACGTGATGATTCCCAGGGTGCCGGTATCAATTCGAGGTCGGCCGGTGATGGTGGCGAGCGTCGTGCCGTAGGGGTTGTTCGACACCTGCACGACATGGGCGCCGTCGTGGTGCGTGCCGTCCGGTCCCACGAACCGCAGGTCCATCGGCTTCGACCCGGGGCCGAGCAGTCGCGGGAGCGCCGTCAGCGTGGTGTCCGCCTTGGCGTCGCGGTACTCGGGTGATTGGACGATCGCAGCGTAAAGCCCGAGCGACACGTTGTTGACGAACACGTGGCCGTTCACCTCGGCGAGGTCCATCGGCCGCTCCACGGCGGCGTCGAACGCGTCGAGCGCGCCCACCACGTCGTCGCGGTCGATCCCCAGGTCGAGGGCGAGATGGTTCCTCGTGCCGGCCGGGATCACCACCATGGGGACGCCGCGCTCCGCGGCGATGCTCGCCACCAGCGCCTGCGACCCGTCACCACCGGCCATGCCGATCACGTCGGCGCCGCGGTCGACCGCGTCTCGCGCCAGGTCGAGCATGTCGTCCCCGGGTTGGAGCACCACGGGCTCGATGCCGCGCTTGCGGCACTCGTCGGCCAGATGGAACTTCTCTGCCTTTCCGCCACCGGACTTCAGGTTCATGATCAGCACGCCGTGCTCGGCGGCCGGAACCGGTGTGCCGGTCGTCGCACTGCTCTTGAGCGTTCGCACGTCGCGCGAGAGCGCGTACCGGGCCAGCGCGACGGCAACCACCAGGAGGGCGAGCCGCCACACCACCGACCACAGCGCCGACTCGGAGATCACCACCGCGGCGACCAACGCGACCGCGGCGAACCCGAAGGCCACGGCCACGATCCGGGTAGTCCCGGCGCGGGTCAGGGCGTACCACACGGCCAGCACGATGACCGCCTCCAGCGCCAACACCGCGATCACGGGGCCGAGCCGGTCGATCGCCAGCACGACGGTGGAGATCGCCACCACGACCACGAGCGCGATCGACAGGATCGCGGCGAGGCGACGCGCCATGGACGGGCGATCGGTCGGTGTCGTCATCGCGATCCCCCCCGAACGGTTCAGGCGTCGGAGTCTTCCGACGCGATCTCGTCGATGGCCATGCCGAGCGCCACGAGGTCCTCGGCCGTCAGCGAGCGCGCCGCGAGCACCAAGCCGCCGGCGTCGCGGACAGCGTCGCGCAGGGGAATGGCCCACAGGTGCTCGATGGCCAGGACCAACGCCGACGTGCCATCCGGCAGCTCGTCGACCAGCCCCGCGGCGACCACCTCTGCGGCCGTCGGGGCGTCGGCGTCGACCGAAGCCCCGAGCTCGGCCCCCGCGGCCGCCCCATCGGCACCGGCGACGCCGAGCCCGATCAACGCGCCGACCGCGGCGCGCAGCTCGGCCCGCTGGTCGTCATCAAGATCTGAGACGGTCAGTACTGCGACGTCGTCGCCCTCGCGCATCAGGAAGACGGCGTCGATGATCCGGATCTGGCCGTTGTCGCTGAGTCGGCCCAGCTCCTCGGCAATGCGGCCCTCGAACATGTCGTTGTCGGGGAACCCGATGACGAATGCCTGGATCGGTCCGATGGTCATGATCGTTCCTCCGTCGGAGAATGGCGCCCGCAGCGCAGCGGTGGCCTCGAGCAGTATCGCTTGATCCAATCACGGCACGTCGGACGTGCCATCACCCAATCAGCGTGAAACGACTACGACGACTTCTTCAAGTCCGTACACGCCGGCGCGCTCTGAAACGCCTTCTGCAGCGCGCCGTTGGGCTTCAGACCCTTGAGCGTGCTGGCCGTGGACTTGGTCTGGCTGACGGCCTTCTGGATCTGGCTCCCGATGTCGGCGAACGCCGACGCGATCTCCGACGGGGTGCTCGGAGGCGGCGTGAGCACGTCCTGAATCGCCGCCACGTTCTTGCTCAGCTCGTCGCTCAGGTTCTGCACGGCCTTTCGGGCCTGCTTCCCGTCACTGCTCGACGGCCGGCCGAGGTTCTCGAGCGAGTCCTGGAACTCGGTCACCGCGGACTGCAGCCCGGCCTTCGCGTCCTGGCTGGCGCTGTCGAGAGAGGCCGACCCCTTCAAGCTGCTGATCGTCGAGTCAACGGAGTTGGCGAAGGTCTGTACCGCCGAGCACACGCCGTTCGCCCACTGCTTCGGCGAGGTGCTCGACGCGGCTCCAGCGGGTATGGCCCAGGCGATCAGCATGGCGGTCGCGAGGACCAGGCCCGCCATGGGCGTTCCTGTGCGTGTCCGCGTCATCGGGATGCCTCCTCCTAGTCGAGCATGTGTTGTACCGCGGGTTGGGCGCGTTCGGCGACCTGCTCGAAGACGCCCCTCGAGCGGGCCCGGGAGATGGCGTTGCTGGCGATCACCCATGCGGGGACGGCGAGGATGAGGCCGACGATGCCGCCCAGGAGACCGCCCAGCGCGGTGACGACCAGTACCACGAGTGGGTGGATGTCGAGGGTCCGGCCCATGACCTTGGGCTCCACGAAGTTCTCGAGCACGAGGTTCGCGGCGAGCACGATGACCAGCATGATCACCGCCTCCGGCAGCCCGCCGTCGCCCAGGGCGATGAGCACCGCCAGCCCGCCCCCGAGGAACGCGCCAGCCACGTCTCACCTCCGCGTGACGAACCCCGCCACAGGGGCGGGGTTCGTCGTAATCGTTCGAGCCGGTCCGCCCTAGCTGGACGACCATTCGTCGATTCGTCCGCCGTGGGCAACGAGGCCGTAGATGATGAGCACGTCGATGATGACGATCGTGAACGACCAGAACGGGTTGTGGTCGATGTAGCTGAGCTGGACGATGGCGTTCCCGGCCGCAACGATCACGCCGACGATCCGACCGAACATGTTCCCGGAGAAGATCAGGAAGCCCGAGAGGATCATCACCGCCCCGATGATCAGGACCACCCAGCCCCAGGTCTTGACGTTGTCCGTGAGCGGGAGCTCGACGTTCCCGTTCGGGAAGTTGCTCTTGATCTGGCTGGCGTTCGTGACGGCACGCAATCCGTCGATCACGTTGAACGTGCCGACGATGATGATCATGATCCCGGCGAACGTCTTCCAGCCGGTGCCCCTGCTCTCGTAGGTGTCGTATTCGGTGTCCCCTTGCATGGTTCCTCCTGTTGAGTGGTGCCGTTCGACCGCGCAAGCGCGGATTCAGATGCCCGCGACG
Source organism: uncultured Actinomycetes bacterium (assembly GCA_963819475.1). GTDB lineage: Bacteria > Actinomycetota > Acidimicrobiia > IMCC26256 > DASPTH01 > DASUAS01. The sequence goes on along the minus strand of CAWFWE010000002.1, from coordinate 325,856 downwards.
GCCTCGAGCCGGCCGGAGCCGACGGCGTCGCAGAAGGCCTGGTAGTCCTTCTCGTTCTGGTCGGCGTAGCGTTCCGAGAAGTCGCCGATCGACTGGTCGAACTTCGCCTTCGCGCCGAGGTACGCGGCGAGGGCGACGGGGTCGCCGGAGCGGGCGTGCGCCCGCGCCAGCGTCCCGCCGCACACGCGGGCGTAGAACGCGAGCGTCGCGGGCGCCATCGCCTCGACGACGGCGGAGCCCTTCATGTCGCGCAGCTGTCGCCAGTAGAGGAACCGGTCGGCCTCGGCACCCTTCGTCCAACCCAGGAAGATGTCGCTCGCCGCCTGCATCCGCCGCTGACCCTGCACCACGCGCTCGCCGGGCTGCGCGTAGCGACTCTTCGGAAGATGATCCTCCAGCACCGACGCGCTCGCCTCCTTGACCTGCAGGAACAGGGGGTCCTGCTGATCGCGACCCTGCAACAGGCCGATGAACGCCCGGGTGCCGACACTGCCGACGCCCACGACCTTGCGGGCCATGTCGACCCACTCGAACCGCTCCAGCAACTGGCGTCGATCGTCTTGGAGCGTCTCCCGGTACGCACGGAACTGCTCGTGCACCATTTCCTCGAGCTGATCCACCGAGTAGCCGATGTAATTCGACAGGTCGCGCAACGGGACGACCACCGGCGGCTGGCTGACGATCCGGTATCGCCCGTCGACGAGCTCGGCGAGCTTCGAGAGCGCCTGCAGGCTGTCGCGCGTGTGCGCCTTCCTCGCTGCCTTCTCCGCGTTCTTCTGCGCGGTCGTCGCCTGCTTTCGGTCGGCGCCCTTCGCGGAGCCGACTGCAGCGTTCATCGCGCCGACCAGGTCCTGCTCGGACAAGTGGGCGTACCAGATGTCCATCGTGCGCATCTCCGCGAACTCGGCCATCGACTCTCGATACGCCTTGACCGATGCCAGCGTCGCGGCGCGAGCGTCGGCTTTGCTGAAACCGTTGTTGCGCGCGGCGATGGTGAAGCTCGCCGCCAGCCGCTTCACGTCGTATTCGAACGGCCCCGGAAGCGTCTCGTCGAAGTCGTTGAGATCGAAGACGAGCTCCCGCTCCGGCGATGCGTACACTCCGAAGTTCGAGAGGTGCGCGTCGCCGCACAGCTGCACGTCGAGCCCTGCTCTCGGAGTATCCTTGAGGTCCGCGGCCATGATCTTCGCCGCGCCCCGGTAGAACGTGAACGGCGAGACCATCATGCGCCCGTGACGTACCGGCACGAGATCGGGCTCCCGCCTGGTGTTCTGCTCCTCGAGCAACGCCACCGGATCCGGGCGATCGTTCGCCGGCGCCCATCCGGCGTGACCCGACGGTGGCACTCGCTCGCGGGCGGCCTTGCCGCGCGCCCGGCGTTCTTCGACGCTCAGGTGCTTGATCGCGTTCACCGTCCACCCCCTCGGCGGCCGACGAGGCCGCCTCGGTGATCACCGTCCCACGTTCGTCCCGGTCCGGGCATCACCCGGAATGCATGATTCAGGCCGGGAGGCTGTCGCCTCGCACCCCGTCGCAATCATGCGTTCTGCATGACGACACGAGCCGCCTTGGTGTCCCAGGATCATCACCGAGGAAGGACCGCGTGTCCATCGGGACGAGGAAGGACAGAACAATGGCGCAGGTTTCAGCCGAGACCGTGAAGTCGATCTCGACGCCCGACAAGGTCGAGACCCGTCTCGGAACCCTGGAGTTCAACGACGGCGCGCCATCTGACGCGACGGCCGAGCTCTTGTACGACCACCTCGACTTCATCCACGGTGTGCAGTCGTTCATCGGGGCGTACCCCGGGGCGTCAGTGGTCGCGATACGGCGAGGCTTCCGCTCGATCGGGGCCGAGGACAACACGATGGTGCTGTTCTCGGAGCTGATGGATCGGCCTCGTTGTTCCTGACCGCGAACTGCGACACCTTCTACTTCCTGGGCTTCGTCGACCTGTCGGATGGGCCGATGGTGATCGACGTGCCGAAGCTCGAGGCGCCGTCGGCGATCCTCGGAACGATCGACGACATGTGGTTCCGATGGGTCACCGACTTTGGCCTTCCCGGACCTGACCGCGGCGAGGGCGGCCGGTACCTGATCGTCGGACCCGGCTACGACGGCCCGCTGCCCGACAGCGGCTTCCACGTCGCCCACAGTCGGACGAATCGCGCGCTCGTCCTGGGTCGGGCGTTCATGGTCGACAACGACCCCAGCATCCCGGCCGACGCGATCCGCAAGAACTTCCGCATCTCACCGTACGCGCCCGGTGCGCAGGGCACCGCGGTCGCAACGTTCCTCGCCGGGGACGCACCCCTTGGGGCGGCCAGTCCGGCACCCGAGACGAAGTTCGTCGAAGCTTCGGGCAGGTCGTTCAACACCATGACCCAGCGCGCCCGACGGCAAGGCCAACAACTGGCTCCAGACCGTGCCGGGCAAGGGCTGGTTCATCCTCCTTCGGCTCTACTCCCCGGAAGCCACCTTCTTCGACAAGACCTGGCGGCCCACCGAGATCGAGCCGATCTGAGAGACGGGTTACTCGCTACCGCGATCGTCGTCAGCATCGACGTCTGGTCGACCGTCTGAGGGATGCCATGTCGCTCGCTGAACACCACAGGCGGCGTCTCCCGATCCTGACGTCCTTCGCCGGCTACCAACGTTCGTGGGTCAAGCGCGACGTGATCGCTGGGCCTCACGCTCTGGGCCGTGCTCGTCCCCGAGTCGCTCGCGTACGCGACGATCGCCGGCGTTTCACCGGTCGTCGGCCTGTACGCGGCCCCGCCGGCGTTGGTGCTCTACGCGCTGTTCGGCTCGTCGAAGCATCTCGTGGTCGGTCCTGGCGCGGCGAGCGCCGCGCTCTCGGCCGCGGCCGTCGCGGAGCTGACGACGGGAGGTCCCGAGAACTTCGCCGCGTTCACCGCGATGCTCGCCATCATGACCGGCCTGTTCGCGCTCGTGGCCGGGCTGTTGCGCCTCGGGTTCCTCGCCAGCTTCATCTCCGAACCGGTGATGAAGGGCTTCGTCATCGGCCTCGCCCTGACGATCATGGTCGGCCAGTTGCCGAAGATCTTCGGGTTCGAGAAGGGCGAGGGGGACTTCTTCGAGGAAGCCTGGCACTTCCTCACGCATCTCGATGACACGCAATGGCGCACGCTCGTGGTCGGCGTGCTGTCGTTCGCCATCGTCATGGTCTTGCGCCGGTTCGCACCAGCGGTACCGGCGTCGCTGGTGGCGGTGGTGTTCGGCATCGGTGTCGTTCACCTCTTCGATCTCGGCCAGCACGGGGTGGCGATCGTCGGCCACATTGAGAGCGGGCTCCCGTCGATCGGGCTGCCGCACGAGCTGAGCCTGAGCGACTACTTCGCCGCGTCGGCGTCGGCCGTCGGCATCATGCTGGTCGCGTTCGCGGAGGGTCTGGGCGCGGCCAAGACGTACGCAGCCCAGAACCACTACGAGATCGATCCCAACCGCGAGCTCATCGGTGTCGGTGCGGCCAACATCGGATCGGGGTTCTGCCAGGGCATGGCCGTGTCGGGCAGCCTCTCCAAGACGGCGGTCAACGCGTCAGCCGGCGCGCGCTCGGAACTGTCGGGGCTCGTTGCCGCGGTCGTGACGGTCGTGACGTTGCTGTTCCTCACCGGTCTGTTCGAAGACCTCCCCGAGGCGACGCTTGGTGCGCTGGTCATTGCCGCGCTCATCGACCTGGTCGACGTCGGTGCGCTCATCCGGCTCTTCCGCCTCTCGACCAGCCGGCTCGGAAAGATCTACGGGGTCGCGGCGCGACCCGACTTCATCGCCGCCATGGCGGCGATGTTCGGTGTCCTGATCTTCGACACCCTGCCCGGGCTGTTCATCGGCATCGCCGTCTCGCTGCTGCTCCTCCTGTACCGCGCATCGCACCCGCACGTCGCCGAGCTCGGAAAGGTCGATGGTTCGCCGGACCGGTACGCCGATCTCCACCGAGCTCAGGAGACCGCCAAGGTGCCCGGCGTCGCGATCGTGCGCGTCGAGGGCGGCCTGTTCTTCGCCAACGCCGAAGGCGTCGCCGCTTCGATCCGGGCCCACGCCAACGATCCGGGGGTCCGAGCCGTCGTCCTCGACGGCGAGTCGATCTCGTTCGTCGACAGCACCGCCATCAGCGTGCTGGTGAACACGGCCCGGCAGCTCGACAGTGACGGAGTGCGCCTCGTGCTCGCCCACGACATCGGTCAGGTGCGGGATCTCCTCCAAGCCTCCGAAGCGCAGCGACTGGTCCATGTCTTCTACCCGACGGTGCAGGCCGCGGTCGACGCGGTCACGTGACTGACGCCTACTGAGAGGGCGTCCGATGACGAACGATTTCAACGAGCGGGCGCCGCCGGTTGCGGAACGCGGTGGAGCCGGTGGCGGCTGGGATCTACTTCGCGCCGGAGGCGCACGCGGCCTACCAGACGCTCGGGTTCGACGGCAGCCCGGCCTCGGTCGACGGCGTTGCCCGCCCCGAGCTCAAGTCGTACTTCACGAGCATTGGGCGGCGCCGCGGCGCAGGGCGCGGCGAGGACCGTTCGTCGCGGACCCGGGTGGTGTTCTCCCCAGCCTCGACCAGGAGCAGGCTGCGAGTTCGTGCTCGACTACAGAAGACTCGACGTTCGTCCGCCGGTCCGGCTACGCGGCGGCGAGTTCCTCGCCTGTGCGATGAAGCTGGAACGCGAACACAATCTGGCTGATGCCGCGAAACAAGGCCGCGAACCCCACGTAGAAGATCAACAGCTGGGCTTTGACCGTGACGAGCTGTTGTCCCGTCCAAAAACCCAACAGGATCAACAAGATCCCGACCGTGAGTCCGAGCCACCACAACGGGTTGACCGAACGAGTCGCGACAGCTTCGGTGAGTTCGATCGCACCCCAAATCACGAGGATGAACCCGACCACGGACGCGAGCGCCCAGAAGGCGTCCTTCGGGTTGGTGTATCCCCAGATCGCGCCGAGCACGAAGATGATCGCCAAGATCACGTGCACGACCTTCCAACCCCCCGAGGTCACCCCGACGACCATGAACTCGGTGATCGCAGCGATCGTGAACATCACTCCGATCAGGATCCCGACCGTGCTCACCGACGTCTCGGTGAACCGCAACACCACGAGCGCGAGCATCAACCAGATGATCCCGGTGACGACGAACACCCACCACCAACGAGCGGCATCCCGGACCTGGGCACGCAGCGGACCGTCGTTCTCCATGGGTTCCTCCCCACGCCCACGGCAACCGATGGCTCCCGAAGCTCCGTAGCGTATTTCGCGTCACCGCTCCCTGACGGGATGCTTTGACGCCGGCTGGACCCTTCAGTGGCAATCATCCACTCTGCATGACGACAGGGCCGGATCCCGCGCGGGATGATGGCCATGAGCCAGACTCGGTACCAACCGGTGCCCCCGACGAGAGGATCACGGCCCATGTCTGACGTTCCCCGCTGGCGGCGGATCGTCGGCACGATCCTGCTGGTCGTCGGTTGCGTGCTGGTACCGCTCTCGTTGAGCGCGGTCTGGGTGCGCAACACGTTGCTCGACACCGACAACTACGTCTCCACAATCGGCCCGCTCGCGTCCGATCCACATGTCCAGCAGGCCGTGGCCACGCGGGTGTCCGACGCCCTCGTGAACGACGCCACCGTGGAGAAGAGGATCTCCGCCGCGCTGCCGCCGCGCGCCTCGTTCCTCGCCGCGCCGCTCACAGACGGTGTCCGGACCGCGGTCGATCGCGCGACCCTGCGCCTGGCGCAGTCGAGCCGATTCGAGACGTTGTGGGAGCGGGTGAATCGCCGTGCCCACGAAGCGCTCGTCAACGTGCTCACCGGCGGCGGTAGCCGGGTGACGACGGAGAACGGCGCCGTCGCCGTCAACGTGGAGCAGATCGTTGAGAACGTCCAGAAGCGGCTGGACGCGAGGGGCATCACCGTCCTCGACGACGTCCAGGTCCCGCCCGACAAGCAACAGCTCGTGATCGTGCAGTCGGACAAGCTCGAGCAGGTCCAAGGGTTGGTCGACTTCCTCCAGACGATCGCCTGGGTCCTTCCGTTCCTCGCCCTCGCGTGCTTCGCGGCGGCGATCGGCCTGTCGGGGAATCGGCGCCGCACCATCCAGCGCGGCGCCCTCGGCGTCGCCTTCGCGGTGGCCGTCCAGCTGGTGCTGCTGAAGGCCGGACGCAACCTGTATCTCGATGCGGTGACCACGAAGAAGTCGACGCCGGGCGCCGCGGGTGCAGTGTGGGACCAGCTGACGAGCTTCCTCCGGACGTCCGGGCTCGCCGCGATCGCGGTCGCGCTGGTGATCGCCTTCGCGGCCTGGGTCGTCGGGCCCTCGTCCGCGGCCGTGAGCGTGCGCGGCTGGTGGCACCGTGCCTTCGGGACGGCGCGTGGTTCCGGTACCGAAGCCGCGGGGCCCGTGGCCGTCTTCGTCGCCGGCCACAAGCCGTTGCTGCGCGGCATCGGCGTCGCCATCGCCGTCGTCGTGCTGATCGTCTGGAACCACCCGACCGCGCTCACGGTCCTCCTCGTCGGGATCGTGCTCGTCGTCTACCTCGCGGTCCTGGAGCTCCTCGGCCGCAACGCGACCGGGGTGCCGGCGGTCGATACGAACTAGGCGCGCTGCTCCTCATGGCGACGTCGATGGGCTCTCGACCCGAGCCCAAGCCCACCCCGGAGACGGCCCACTTCTGGGCGGGCACGGCCGCGGGCGAGCTCCGCCTCCAGCGCTGCCGCGCGTGCGACCAGCCGTACTTCCCGCCGCAGCCGTTCTGTCCCGGCTGCGGGAGCGGCGACGTGGAGGTGTTCCGAGCGTCGGGGTCGGGAACGCTGCACAGCTACGTGATCAACCACCGCGCCGCGCCCGGGTTCACCGCGCCCTACGTGATCGCGGTGGTCGAGCTCGACGAGGGCCCCCGGCTGCTCACGAACCTCGTCGGCGTGGCGCCCGAGCCGGACTCGCTTCCCCTCGACCTCCCGGTCGAGGTCATCTTCGAGACCGTCGGCGACGCGGCCCTGCCCGTGTTCCGCCCGAGGAAACCGTGAGCTCGCGCGGGGTGGCGATCGTCGGGGCGGCCGAGACGGCCGAGATCGGCACGGTCGACGAGTCGTCGCTCGGGCTCGCGACCGAGGCGGCGCGCCGCGCGCTGGACGACTGCGGGTTGACGCCGGCCGACGTCGACGGCGTCGCATCGAGCGGGCTCCACCCGTATCTCCCGTCGTTCGTCGCCCATTCCCTCGGCATCGAGGCGCGCTGGGTGGACGCCACGATGGTCGGCGGCTGCTCGAACCTCGTGCACCTGCGCCACGCGATGACCGCGATCGAGGGCGACCAGTGTGACGTCGTGCTCGTCGCCCACGGCGAGAGTGGACGTTCGGGCATCGGCACCGGGATGTTCCGTCCCCCGCCCGACGGATGGCAGGGACAGTTCGAGCTGCCGTTCGGCACGATGGGCCCGATGACGCTCCTGACGCTCGGGACGCTGCGCTTCCTGCGCGACCGCGGCCTCGACCGGTCGACCCTGGCGCAGGTCGTGGTCGCGCAACGCGACTGGGCGGTGCGGAACCCGCGGGCGCTGCGCCGCGATCCCATCACCGCCGACGAGGCACTCGACGCGCCGCTGGTCACCTATCCCTTCACGCGACCGATGTGCTGCGTCGTCACCGACGCCGGCGGTGCGATCGTGGTGACGTCGGCCGAACGGGCGCGCGACCTCCCGCGACCGCCGGTCCACGTGCTCGGCGCCGGTGAAGCCAATGGCGTCGCGATCGCCAGCCAGATGCCCGACCTCACCTCCTCGGACGCGTTCCGCCGGGCCGGGGCCGCCGCGTTCGCGTCCGCCGGGCTCGAGCCTGCAGACATCGACCACGCGATGCTGTACGACGCCGCCGCCATCCTTCCGCTGATGGCGCTCGAGGACCTCGGCTTCGTACCGCGCGGAGAAAGTGGCGCGTTCGTCGCCGACGGTCGGACCGCGATCGGTGGGTCCCTGCCGGTGAACACCAATGGCGGGGGACTCAACTACACGCACAGCGGCATGTACGGCATGTACGCGCTGCAGGAGTCGATCCGGCAGCTCCGCGGGGAGGCGCCCGCCCAGGTCGACGGCGTCCGTGTGTCGGTCACGCACGCCATCGGCGGCATGTTCCAGGCCGCCGCGACGGTGATCCTCGGTGTCGAGCCGGTTGGTGGGTGACGAGTGCGCGGCGTCGGCCCTCAGGCGGTCGGAGCGGGCTCTGCGGGTGGCGGCGGAGGCGGAGGCTCGGGCGCGGCGGGCACGGGTTCCGGTGACGGTTCGGGCGATGGTCCGGGAGACGGTTCGGGTGATGGTTCGGCGGGGGAGCCTCGCCCCGCCCGCCACGCCGCCTGGGTCAACGCGCCGAGGCCGTAGATGCAGACCAGCACCCACACGATGACGCCGATGCCGGGGATCAGCGCAGCCGCGCGCAGGATCCCGAAGCCGGCGAAGAACGCGCCGATGCGCGCGCCCGTGCTCGTGCCCTTCACCATGAGCCGCCCCAGGATCAGTGAGCTCGCCACGTAACCCAGAGGCGCGAGGACGGTGAGGGCCGAGAGCATCCCCAGGCCGAACGGGATCCCGACGATCGTGACCAGCACGAGCAGGGCGAGGATCGGACCCACGATGCCGATCAGCGCGCCCCACCCGACCGTCGGCCAGAACCTCCGCCCGGCCGCCGCGGTGGCGTCGGCCGCACGCGGGAACAGCAGCACGAACAGGAACCCGAACAAGGCGACCGAGAGCGTGACCGCAATCCACAGGTAGACGAGGAACAGGAACAGGATCCCGCTGAACAGGTTCTGGACGTTGAGCTTCTTGACGTCACCGGTGACGGTGCCCGGGGCGACGTACGGCCGCTTCCGGGATTTGACGTCACCGGTCACGCGCGCGCCCTCACGGGTCGTGATGCGACCGTCGAGCGCGACGACGTCGTCGCCGACGCGGCCCGTGATCAGCACGTCGCCATGCACGACCAGGACGGTGCCGGTGACGCGCCCGCGAATGGTAACCCGACCGTCACCCACGAAGACCCGGCCGTCGACGGTGCCGTTGACGGTGACCGGCCCGTCGAAGGAGACGACAGGACCGTTCACCACCTCGTCGGTCGCCACGACGACGCCACCGCTGATGCTGATGCGGCGGTCGCTCCGAGTGGACCCGTTCCGTCCGGCGGCGGCGGGCGCCGCGACCGTCGCGAGGACGACGACCGCCAGCCCGAATGCCGCAAGCGCTCTGCGCTGCATGTGATGCTCCCCACGCTCCTCGAGACGCCAAGCGTCGCACGGTGACTTCTGGGGCGCAATGCGAGCGCGGTCATCCGAAGCCGCGCGGATCCGGCGACGCGCTCACCGCGAGGAACGCGCGTGGTGAGCTCTCGTCGGTTGCGGCATCGAGCAGGTCCCGCATGGCGATGACACCGGCTCGTGGTCCCTGCGACCCGAGCTCGTCGAACGCGGCCCGGAGCCGCCGGACGGCCTGGGGGCTGTCGGCGCCGTAGCGAATGATCTCGGCGAAGCCGAGCGTCGCCAGCTCGTCGAACGAGTCCACAGGGAGAAGGACCCGAGCGGCCCCGGCGTCGTCGGCGTACCAGCCGGTCGGCGCCGGGCAGTCCATGATCTGGCGCAGGAGGTCGACGACGCGGTCGACCACCTGGACCGCGGTGGTGGGGTCGTTGACCGAGGGGGAAAGCGCCCGGATCGCGATGTCGACGAGTTGGCGCAGGCCGAAGCCGGGATCCAACAGCAGGCTGCGCTCGTTGGTGACCAGGAACTGGTCGCACACGTCGATCTGCGCGTCGAACGCGAGCACGTCCCCGCCCGGATGCACCACGGCGATCGTGGTGCCGCTCCCGACGTAGCTCCCGATGGGGCGGGTGACCTCCGCCCAGCCGCGGGCGCGGGCGGCAACTGCCGCGAGGCCGGCGACGTCGACCGCGTCGATCACGCCGTGCGCACGGGTGCGGATCGTCACCGGCGTCGCGCTCGGTGGCGGACGCATCACGTCGACGACGTCGCGGCCGGTCGGGAACGCGATCGCCAGCGCGGGCCGCGTCTCGTCGGCGATCCGCTCGACGAGGTACTGCACCCGCAAGAGGCGCGCGGTGCCGTTGGCGAAGAGGAGGAAGGCCACGAGGGTCGCGATCACCAGCAGGGCCACGCCGGTCGTGGAGAGGACCGGCGTGAACCCACGGTCGCGGCCCTGCGCCGACCTGATCGCGATGAGCGTCACGATCGAATAGACGAACGTCGCGACGAAGATCCCGAACGAGACCTTCGTGAGCCGGGAGCGTACGAACACCCTGACCGCTCGCGGCGAGTACTGGCTGGCGGCGAGCTGGATCGCCACGAGGGTCGTGGCGAACACGATGCCCAAGAACGCGAGCATCCCGGTCGCGACGACGGAAGTCAGGGTCAGCGCGGTACCGCTGTCGCCGACGAGGAACCGGGTGTCGGCGACGTGGAAGTCGACCGAGTCGTCCAGGGCGACGGTCGCCACCGCGGCGACCAGTGCCGCGAGTCCGAACAGGCTCGGGACGGGCCAGAGCGCGCCGGCCAGCCGCTCGCTGCGAGCGAGCTTCCGGACGTCGTGCCGGTCGGCCCTGGTCGCGGCGACCCGAGCCGGCGCCGCCGCGGGCGACGGGTCCTCGGGGCCGGTCGACATCGCGACATCATCGTCGGTGTAGCACCGTGTCGGTGCGGATGCGCGTGACTGGCGTTCAGGTGCGCGGGTCGAACTCGAGATGGAGACGGCTCACGCCGCGCAGGATGTACGTCGGCACGTAGTCGTACCGGCGGTTGCCGGCGGGGCCGTGCTCGGTCTCGGAGATCCGGATGTCGTCCATGCGGTCGAGCAGTCGCTCGACGGTGATGCGGCCCTCCGCCCGGGCGAGCGGGGCACCCGGGCAGATGTGGGGGCCGCGGCCGAACGCGAGGTGCTGACGCGCGTTGACGCGCTCGACGTCGAAATCGGCCGGACACTCGAAGTGACGCGGATCACGGTTCGCGGCGCCGTTGACCACCATCACCGTCGTACCGGCGGGGATGGTGACGCCCCCGACGTCCGTCGTCACGCGCGCGAGCCGGAAGTCGCCCTTCACGGGACTCTCGATGCGGAGGCACTCCTCGACGAAGTTGGGGACCAGATCGCGTCGCTCCCGCAGGAGCTGCTGCAGGTCGTGGTCCTCGCCGAGCCGCTGGAGCGCGGTGCCGAAGAGGCGCACGGTGGTCTCCTGGCCGGCCGCGAACAGGTTGGCCGCGATGCGGGCGACGTCGAGGGCGTCGGGAGCGGAGCCGTCGGGGAACGTCGCCGTCGCCATGCCGGTGAGGACGTCGTGGCGCGGTACCTTGCGCCGCTCCTCGATGTACGCAGAGAACTTCTCGTAGAGGAATTCGAGCGGGCTGTGCGCCATCTCCCGGTCGGTCGCGCCGACGGTGCCGGTGCGGTTGCCGCGGCCCGGACCGAGCTGGTCCTGGAACTCCTGCTGGTCGCGCTCGGGGACCCCGAGCAGGTCGGCGATGACGAGCATCGCGAAGGGCTGGCCGTACTCGCCGATGAACTCGCACGCGCCGCGATCGGCGAACTCGTCGATCTGGCGGTCGGCGAGCTGCCACATGGACTCCTCGTTCTCGCGCAGGCGCTTCGGCGTGATGAGGCGCATCAGCAGACCGCGGTGCGCGGTGTGCACCGGCGGGTCGAAGGTGAGGATCTGGTCGCTGAACGGCAGCTCGTCGCGGTGCTGCTCGATGAGCTCACTGACATCGTCGCCCTCGAGCGGAACGGGGAACCCGGGGAGCGGCCCGCTCGGGGAGTTGCACGACGAGAAGGAGTCGGTGTTGGTGTACACCGCGACGGCTTCGTCGAAGCCGGTCACCATCATCACGTCGTGATGCGTCTCGCGGCGGACGGGGCACTGCTCGCGCAGCCAGTCGAAGTACGGGTAGGGATCGTCGACGAGGTCGCTCCCGCGGAAGAAGTCGATCGGGTCGTACTCGGTCATGGCGCCGAGGCTATCGACGTTTGTACCGGTCGGTCCAATATGATGACGGGGTGGACTTCTCGCTCACCGAGCCGGAGCGCGACCTCGTCGCGCTGTGCCGCGACTTCTCCCAGAAGGAGATCGCCAACCGCGCTCCCCAGGCGTGGGAGGAGGCGCGGTGCCCGACCGACCTGCTCCGGGAGATGGGGGACCTCGGCCTGCTCGGCATGCTGATCCCCGAGGAGTGGGGGGGCATCGGCATGTCGACGGTCGGCTTCGTCGCCGCGATGGAGCAGATCGGCTTGGCCGACCAGTCGACCGCCGCGGCATGGCAGGCGCACGTGACCATCGGCTCGTTGCCGCTCTACCTCTTCGGCACCGACGCGCAGCGCGAGCGCTGGCTCCGGCCGCTGGCCGAAGGGCGGGCGTTGGGTGCGTTCGGCCTCACCGAGCCGGACGCGGGTTCCGACGCCCGCGGGATCAGCACCCGTGCCGAGCGCCGTGACGGCGGTTGGCTGATCAACGGCCGCAAGACCTTCATCTCGAACGCGGGCACCGACATGTCGTTCGGCGTGACGCTGCTCGCACGCACCGAATCGGCCGAGGGTCAGGCGCCGAGGTTCGCGAGCTTCGTGGTGGAGAAGGACACGCCCGGCTACACGATGGGGCCGAAGATGCGCGGCATCGGCTGGCGCGGTCTCGACACGCGCGAGCTGTTCTTCGACGACGTCTGGGTGCCCGACGAGCATCTCGTCGGTGATCCGGCGATGGGGCTCAGCCAATTCCTGCAGACGCTCGAGGTCGGGCGCATCTCGATCGCCTCGCTGTCGCTCAGCCTGACCCAGGCGGTGCTCGACATGGCGCTCGAGTACGCGCGGCAGCGCGTGCAGTTCGGCCAGCCCATCTCGAAGTTCCAGGCGATCCAGTTCAAGCTCGCCGACATCGCCACCGAGCTCGAGGCGGCTCGCTGGCTCACCTACCGCGCCGCGTCCCTGCGCGACGCCGGCCAGCCCTTCCTCAAGGAAGCGTCGATGGCGAAGCTGAAGGCCAGTCGCCTCGCGGTGTCGGCGGCCTCGGAGGCCGTCCAGATCCACGGAGGCCTCGGCTACATGCTCGAGTCACCGGTGGCCCGCTTCTACTGCGACGCCAAGGTGCTCGAGATCGGCGAGGGCACCAACGAGATCCAACACCAGGTGATCGCGCGCGCGTTGGGGTGCTGAGCGTGCTCGCGTCCCTGAACGTCGACCGCTACGCGGCGGCGAGGCGGCGGATCGCCTCGGCGAGGTCGTCGCGGTCGGGGAGCCAGGCGCGCTCGAGGTCCGGCGCGTACGGAGGTGGCGTCGGCGCGGCGCCGATCCGCTCGATCGGCGCGTCGAGGTTCCAGAAGCCCTCGCGGGCGACGGTGGCCGCGATCTCCGCACCGATGCCGAACGGGACCACGGCCTCGTGCGCGACGAGGAGCCGGCTCGTCTTCTCGACCGAGTCGAGGATCGGCGCCATGTCGAGGGGCGCGACCGTGCGGAGATCGATCACCTCGACGGAGATGCCGTCGCCGGCGACGATATCGGCCGCGGCGACCGCTTCGTGCACCATCCGCGACACCGAGACGACGGTGACGTCGGTGCCCGGGCGCACGACCGCCGACCGGCCGATGGGGACGATGTGGTCGGCCGGGGGCTGCGGTCCCTTCATGCCGTAGAGCAGCCGGTTCTCGATGAAGACGACCGGGTTCGGGTCCTGGATGGCGGCGCGGAGCAATCCGTAGGTGTCGGCCGGCGTCGACGGCATCACCACGGTCAACCCGGGGATGTGCGCGAGGAGCGCCTCGAGGCTCTGCGAGTGCTGGCTGCCCGACGAACGGCCGGCGCCGAACTGGGTCCGCACGGTCAACGCCATCTGCGCGGCGCCACCGGTCATGAACGGCAGCTTGGCCGCCTGGTTCAGCAGCTGGTCGAAGCACACACCGAGGAAGTCGAGGTACATCAGCTCGACGACGGGATGCATGCCGGCCATCGCCGCGCCGACACCGACGCCCATGATCGCGCTCTCGGAGATCGGAGTGTCGCGGACCCGTTCACCGAACTCGTCGTGGAGGCCGCGCATGAGCCCGAAGACGTTGCCGCCGGCCGCCACGTCGATCCCGGCGACGAACACGCGCTCGTCGCCGGCGAGCTCGGCGGCGAGCGCCGACCGGATCGCGTCCATGGTGCGGAACACCGGGGCGTCGGCAGGCGGCGCGGGCGGCTCGGCCCGTTCGGGGCGAGGGCGGGCGACGAAGTGGGTCAGCGTCGACGCCGCCGGGCCCGGCAGGCGCCGGGCGGCGTCGACGGCGTCGTCGAGCTCGCGCGCGACCGCTGACTGCATCGCGTCCAGCGCGTCGTCGGTGATGCCCACCGACCGGAGCCGGCGCGCGCTGACGAGCAGCGGGTCGTACGCCTCCCACTCCCGGAGCTCGTCGGGCGACCGGTACCGCTGCGGATCACCCTCGTAGTGGCCGTGCCAGCGGTACGTGGCGGCCTCCACGATCACGGGACCCCGTCCGGCGCGCGCGGCCTCGACGACCGAGGTCATCGTCGTAGCGGTGGCGACGACGTCGTTGCCGTCGACCGCGACGTGCTCGAGGCCGTAACCGACCGCGCGCTGCTCGAGCGTCGCCGCGTGCTGGGTGTGGGCCGGCGAGAACTCGGCGTAGCCGTTGTTCTCGCAGAAGAAGATCACCGGCAGCTGCCAGACCGCGGCCAGGTTGACCGCCTCGTGGAACGTGCCGGCCGCCACCGCGCCGTCACCGAAGAACGCCACCGCGACGCGGCCGTCGCGTCGCAGCTGCGCCGCAGTCGCGGCGCCGACCGCGATCGGAAGCCCGGCCCCCACGATCCCGTTGGCGCCGAAGATGCCGATCATCGGGTCGGCGATGTGCATCGAGCCACCCCGCCCGCGGTTCGTGCCGGCGTCCTTGGCCATCAGCTCGGCCAGCATCCCGGGCGCGTCGAGGCCCTTGGCGAGACAGTGGCCGTGGCCGCGGTGGGTCGACGTGATCACGTCGGTCGGGCCGAGCGGCCAGCACGCGCCCACCGCCGACGCCTCCTGACCGATCGACAGGTGCACGAAGCCCGGGATCTCGCCGTCGCGGTACAGCCCCGCCACCCGCTCCTCGAAGCCGCGGATCACCAGCATGCGCCGGTGCATCGTGAGGAGGTCGGCGTCGCTGAACATGAGCCGTGTATTGTACTGACCGGTACAAACATTGGAGCATGATGTCCAGTCCGGCTGACGTGAGCGGCAAGCGCATGGTGATCACCGGCGCCGGCCGCGGTCTCGGCCGCCTGCTCGCGAGCGCGTTCTCGGCGAGCGGCGCCCGGGTGGCCCTCGTGGCGCGCACCGAGGCCGAGCTCAAGACGCTCGCCGAGGAGCTGCCGGGATCGACGCTCGTGCTGCCGGGCGACGTGACCGACGAGGACTTCAACGAGGCGGTCGCCGATGCCACCGTGGCCGAATGGGGTGGCGTCGACGGGTGGATCGGCAACGCGGGGATCTCCCCCATCGTGGCCGGGCCGCGTGAGACCGATCCGGCCGTCTGGCGCGAGATCCTCGACGTCAACGTCACCGGGGCGTTCCTCGGCGCGCGCGCCGCGGCCCGGGTGATGGGGGACGGCGGGCGACTGATCTTCACCGGCTCCGTCCTCGGGGAGCGGCCGCGCGCGGGACTGGCGGCGTACAGCACCTCGAAGGCGGCCCTGGTCGCGCTGGCGAAGGGTCTCGCGCTCGATCTCGCACCCGCCGGTATCACCGTGAACGTCGTGGCGCCGGGCTGGTTCGATTCGCCGTTGGTCGAGCCGTGGAAGAACCACCCCCAGCTCGGGCCGGGCGTGCTCGCGCACACCGCGCTCGGGCGTTGGGGCGAACCGTCCGACCTGGTCGGCGCGTACCAGTTCCTCGCGTCGGACGCGTCGGCGTTCGTCACCGGCACCGTGCTCAACGTGGACGGCGGGTACCTCCTCGTATGAGTCGACGCGTCGTCGCCATCACCGGAGCGGGCGGAACGCTCGGCGCGGTGCTGTCGCGTCGGCTCGCGGGCGAGCCGGACACCGACGTCGTGCTCAGCGACGTGAGTGCCGCCTCGCTCGAGGCCACCGTGAACGGCCTGCCGGAGGAACGGGGCGCGGTCGAGACGATGCCGGCCGACGTGAGCGAGATCGCCGACGTCGAAGCCGTGATCGGTCTGGCCGTCGAGCGGTTCGGGCACCTCGACGTGCTGGTCAGCAACGCCGGCGTGCTCGCGCCGAACGGTCGGATCCACAACCTGGCCACCGAGGACTGGGAGCGGGCGTTCCGGGTCAACGTGATGGGGGCCGTCAACGGCATCCGGGCGGCGGTACCGGTCATGCGGGCGCAGCAGGCAGGGTCGATCATCCTCACCGCGTCGGTCGCCGGGCTCACCGCGTGGTCGCACGCGGCGCCGTACTGCGCGACGAAGGCGGCCGTGATCCAACTCGCGAAGGTCGCCGCGGTCGAGTACGCGCGCGACGGGATCCGGGTCAACTGCGTGTGCCCCGGCACCTTCCTGTCCGGCATCCACGAGGGCCTGCCGCAAGAGGCCATCGACGCGATCGCGGCGAAGCACCCGCTGGGGCTCGGCGACGCCGCCGACCTCGCGGGCGCGTACTCGTACCTCGCGAGCGACGCGTCCCGGTGGACGACAGGGTCGGCGATCGTGGTCGACGGCGGCTACGCCGCGCCGTAGGGGTTCCGACGATGCGCCCGGACATGAGCTGGTTCGGCGTGCTGGAGCACCACGCGCGCCGCACCCCGAGCACGCCGCTCGCGGTCTTCGGTGACGACGTCGTCACCTATCGCGGGATGGAAGAGTGGGCGGCGGCACTGGGTGGCGGGCTCCACGCGCGGGGCGTCGGCGCCGGCGACGTCGTCGGGTTGCTGTCGTACAACAGCATCGAATTCCTGGCCACGATCTTCGCCGCCACCTACGTCGGCGCGAGCGTGATGCCGATCAACTGGCGGCTGGCGGCACCCGAGCTCCGGTTCATCCTCGAGCACTCCGAAGCTCGCGCCCTGGTGTGCGACCCCGCGCTCGTCGAGCTCGCCGACGAGGCGACGAGCGACCTGGACGGCGACCTCGTCCGTGTGTGCACCTCGCCCGACGCGGTCGTGGGATGGGAGCGCTTCGCCGATCTCGCGGCCGTCGCCCCCGTCCGGGCGCAGGTCGAGGGTGACGACGTCCACCGGCTGATGTACACGTCGGGCACGACCGGGCGGCCGAAGGGCGTCATGATCACGCACGCCAACCTGGCGTGGAAGAACTACGCGCACATCGCGGAGTTCGGGTTCACGGGGTCCGACGTCGGCCTCGCCTGCGGCCCGCTGTACCACGTCGGGGCGCTCGATCTCGTCACCACCTCGATGATCGCGGTGGGCGCGACGACCATCGTCCACCGCGTGTTCGACGCCGAGCAGGTCGTCGACGAGATCGAACGGTCCCGGGTGACCACGGTGTGGGCCGCGCCCGCCATGGTGCGGGCGGTCCTCGACGTCCCGGGCATCGAACAGCGGGATCTCTCGTCGGTGCGCGTGATCATCGCCGGCGGCGAGAAGATGCCGATCCCGTACATCGAGCGGCTACGCCGCGTCTTCCCGGCCGCGTGGTTCGCCGACGCGTACGGCCTGACCGAGACGGTGTCGGGCGACACCTTCCTCGACCGGGAGAGCACCGTGTCCAAGCTCGGCAGCGTCGGCCGGCCGTGTCAGTACCTCGAGCTCGACCTGTGGGACGAGCGCGGCCGGTCGGTACCCGCGGGTGAACGCGGTGAGGTCGTGCTCCGCGGACCGAAGGTGTTCAAGGGGTACTGGCGCGATCCCGACGCCACCGATGCGGCGTTCGCCGGCGGCTGGTTCCACACCGGCGACGTCGGCCTGAGAGACGACGACGGCTACCTCTACATCGTCGACCGCCTCAAGGACATGATCGTGTCCGGCGGTGAGAACATCGCCAGCTCCGAGGTCGAACGCGTGCTCTACGAGCACGAGGCCGTGGTCGAGGCGGCCGTCGTGGGCCACCCGAACGAGCGGTGGGGCGAGGTGCCGGTCGGCTATGTCGTGATGGCGCCGGGGGCGGCGGTGACGTCCGCCGAGCTGATCGAGCACTGCCGCGGGCAACTCGCCAAGTTCAAGGTCCCGAAGGACGTCGTCTTCATCGACGCGCTCCCGCGGAACCCCTCGGGCAAGGTCCTCAAGCGGGAGCTGCGCGACCGGTCAACCTGACTGGGGTCCACGTCCCCCCAACCGTCGTCGCGGCGTGTACCGACCAGTCACTCTACATTTGGGTTTCGCGCCTCGACCCGGGAGCCCACCAGTGTCCGCCGTCCAGTACTCGTCGTCCGACCGCATCGGCGTCATCACCCTGAACCGGCCCGAGGCCCGGAACGCGGTCGACCGCGAGATGGCGCTCGGCCTCGAGGCCGCGGTCGACCAACTCGAGGACGATCCCGACGTCCGGGTCGGCGTCCTGGTCGCCAACACCGGCGACCAGCCGAACCCCGTCTTCTGCGCGGGCGCCGACCTCAAGGTCGTCCGGGAGACCGGTTCGGCGGCGACGCTCGACACCGACCGCGGTGGGTTCGGCGGCTTCGTCTACCGCGAGCGGGTGAAGCCGATCGTGGTCGCAGTCGACGGTCTCGCGACCGCGGGTGGTCTGGAGATCGTCCTCGCCGCGGACGTCGTGGTGGCGACCACCCGGTCGGCGTTCGGGCTGGCCGAGGTCCGGCACAACCTCATCGCCGCGGCCGGCGGTCTGTTCCGCCTCCCGCGTGCGGTGGGCCGGGCGGTAGCGATGGACGCCATCCTCACCGGTGAGCCGATCGACGCCCGGCGCGCGTTCGAGCTCGGGCTCGTGAGCCGGTTGGTGGAGCCGGGCGACGCGAAGGACGAGGCACTGCGCGTGGCGTGCCAGATCGTCGCCGCGGCACCGCTCGCGGTGCGGGCCAGCCGGAGCATCGTCCGGTCGGCCGCGCACGAAGACGACGACACGCTGCGACAGACCTCGAGGGCGCGCTTGGACGAGCTGCTCACCTCGGAGGACGCGGCCGAAGGGCTGCTCGCCTTCGCCGAGAAACGCCCACCCCGCTGGCAGGGCCGCTGATGCGGGGCCGTGGCGAGGTACGGTCGCACTGATGGCGCGCACCGCAGCGAGTGACGATTCCGGACGCAGCGCGAAGTGGCAGGAGCGTCGCGAGGCCATCGTCGACACGTCGGCGCAGGTGTTCGCGCGGCGCGGCTACCACGCTACCGGCATCGCCGAGCTGTGCGAGGTCAACGGCTTCGGGAAGGGCGCCTTCTACTACTACATCGGCTCGAAGGAGGAGCTCCTCGCCGCGATCCACGATCGGGTGATGGACGAGGTGATGCTCGGTGCCGACCGCGTCGCGGAGGCGGGCGGGTCGCCGTCGGCGCAGCTGGCGATGCTCGGCGACGAGCTGCTCGACGTCATCCACCGCTATCCGGACCACGTGTGGGTGTTCCTCCACGAGTTCCCCGCGCTCACCGAGGAACGCGCCGATCAGTTCCGGGAACGCCGGCGGGAGTACGAGCGCCGGATCGAGGCGGTCCTCCAGGCCGGGATCGAGACGGGGGAGTTCCGCGACGTCGATCCGTGGTTGACGGCGCACGCGTGGCTCGGTATGCACAACTACACGTACCTCTGGCTGAAGCCCGGCGGATCCGTGTCGGCGCGCGACGTGGCGAAGCCCTTCGCCGACATCTTCCTCCGCGGGATCTCCGACTAGCTCAGACCGCGACGCGCGCCTCGAAGCCCAGGAGGCCGCCGAGGGTGCCGCCGATCATCGCCGCCTTCTCGTCGGCCGGAACGTCCCGGAACAGCTTGTCGATCAGCTCCCGGCTGCCGCGGAACGTTCCTTCGGCGTGCGGGTAGTCGTTGCCCCAGACGATGCTCGACACGCCGGTGATGTGTCGGCACGCCACGGCCACCGGGTCGTCCTGGAACGAGATGTGGAACTGGCGCTGCACGTACTCGCTCGGCATGAGCGGGTAGGGCCACTTGTCGTTCAGCCGGAAGAGCTGCGCGACGTTCGGTTGGTCGGTGGGCGGCCGGGTGTCGTCCCAGATCCCGAGCCACCAATCGGCGTCCTGGCCGATGCCGGTGACCCAGCTCTTGTCCATGGCGCCGACCAGCGATCCCAGCCAGTGCGCGTTGAATTCGATCAACGAGAAGTGGAGCGACGGGTAGCGCTCCGCGACGCCACCGCCGATGAGTTCACAGATCAATTGCGACGGCACGATCGGGCTGTAGACGGCCTGGGTGATCATCCGCTTCGACGCCGACTTCCCGGTCATCGGCTGGTTGACCTGCTTCGCCTGCTCCATCACGACACGCAACGTGGTCGACACCGGGTCGTTCACCTTCACGCCACCGGTCTGCGTGTGGAAGAACGGCTGCACGCCGTTCGCGACCGCGGCGTCCCACACCGGGTCGAGATCGCGCGAGTAGTACGGAATCGGCGGGGTCGCCGGGAGCAGGATGGCGCGGAACCCGAGTGCTGCGACCCGTTCGACCTCCGCGACCGCGTCGTCGATGTCGGTGATGGGCACGGGAGCAGTCGGCGCGATCCGGTCGAAGTACGGCGTGAACCGCTCGACGATGTAGTCGTTGTACACACGCGCGTGGGCCATCGACAGCTCGTGGTCGTCGGAGTAGAGCCCGAACAGCGACAGGTTGGGGTGCATCACCGCGGCATCCACGCCGTCGAAGGCGAGGTCCTCGATGATGATCTCGGGGTCGCCCTCGGGGGTGCGCCCGCCGGTCTGGCGGTAGCGGGAGATCGTCCATCCCTCGAACCCCGGCGTGTGCAGACGACGGAACACACGCGCGCCGTTCTCGACGAGGGGCTCGATCTCGAAGTCCTCTTCCCAGACCGCCCGGTCGCGCAGGTGCTTGGGAAGGCGGGTGATGAACAGGTCGGTGGGCTCGAGGATGTGGCCGTCGGCCGAGACGACGAGGCCGTTGCTGTCGGTCATACGAGACCCCCTGAGCGCTGGTTCTCCGGCCGCGTTAGTGTACCGCCGGATCGTCAACCGACCGGTCGGTACAGACAAGGGGGACGGCGTGGCGAAGCGGTGGACCCAGCGCCCGGAAGGCTCCACCTGGGGCGACTGGGGCGACGACGACGAGCTCGGGCGCATCAACCTGCTGACCCCCGAGAAGGTCCTCGAGGGCGTGCGAGAGGTGCAGACCGGCATCACCTTCTGCCTGAGCCTGCCGCTCGACTTCCCGGGGGGCACCGCGCTGAACCAGCGGCGCTACCCCCCTCGCCTCGCCCCCACCGAGGACATGCAGGGGAACCCCGCGGCGACGGCGCCGGGCACGCGTGCTTCGCACACCACCTCGGGCTCGAGCACATCGCGTTCCACGGCGTGCAGGGTCGCGGTGTGCTCGTCGACCTCGTGCACCACCTGGGGCACGACGCGCAGGCCGTCAAGCTCGCGACGCTCCAGGAGATCATGGCGGCCGACGGCGTGGTGGTCGAGCCCGGCGACATGCTCCTGCTCCACACCGGTTTCGCCACCAAGGTGCTCGAGTGGAACAAGGAGCCGGACCCGGTGAAGATCCACCGGATGTGTCCCGCGCTCGACCGATCCACAACCTCTGCCTGTTCAAGCTCGGCGTCCCGCTCGGAGAGATGTGGTACCTGCACGAGCTCGCGATCTGGCTGCGCGAGCACGAGCGGAGCCGGTTCCTGCTCACTGCGCCCCCACTCCGCCTCCCCGGCATCGTGGGTTCGCCGTTGACGCCCGTCGCCACCGTCTGACGGATCAGGCCGGTTCGCCGGCGCGTTCGGACGCCTTCGACATCTCGAAGGCCTGGTAGTCGTTGGCCCTCACGTCGGCGCTGACCTCGAAGAGCTTCAGGCGGCCCCCCGTGTTGAGCAGGTATCGCCGCGGCTTGCCCGGGATGTTCGATCCCACGTACTGGCCGATCGTGCCGAACGTGGTGACGGCCGCGCCCTTGTCGACCATCCTGGTCCACCGCTCCTCGGCCGCTTCGGTCACCTCGATGACGTCGTAGCCGTGTTCGGTCGCGTACAGGAGCGTGTCGGTGACGATGTCGACCAGGTCGCCGTTGTACCGCGGGTTGTTGCCGGCGGCGGCGTGAGGTCCACCGGGGAAGAAGAAGTTCGGGAACCCGCGGGTCTGCAAGCCGAGGAAGGTGGAAGGGCCGTCCGCCCAGTGCTCGGTGAGCGCGAGCCCGTCGCGACCAAGGATCCCCATGCGGCTGAGCGCGCCGGTACCGAAGTCGAAGCCCGTCGCCCACACGATGATGTCGAAGTCCCGCACACCGTCGGTCGTCTCGATCCCGGTTTCGGTGACCCGGACGATGGGCGTCTCCCGGAGATCGACGAGCGACACCTTCGGGTCGTTGAAGGCCTCGAAGTACCCGTTGACGAACGGAGGCCGCTTCCCGCCGAACCGATGGTCCTTGGGGATCAGCTGCTCCGCCGTCTCGGGGTCGCGCACGATGCCGCGGATCTTCTCGGCGATGAAGTCGCACCACTCGTCGTTCGCCGCCTCGTTGAACAGCAGGTCGTAGTAGTTGCTCGTGAGCTTCATGAAGCCCGGGCTGTTCCACAACGTCTCGAAGAGCGCCCGCCGCTCGGCCTCGGAGTCGTCGAAGGCCGCGCGCTCGTTCACCGGGTGGGCGAAGCCGCTGAGCGACGTGTTCAGCGTCTCGCGCAGCGCTTCGAAGCCGGCCCTGAGCTCGGCCTGCTCCTCGGGGGTGATCGGTCGGTTGTTGAGAGGAGTGCACCAGTTGGCGGTGCGTTGGTACACGGTGATGTGCTCGACGTCGTCGAGGATCGTCGGGACGACCTGCACGCCGCTCGACGACGTGCCGATGACCGCGACGCGCGTGCCGGCGAAGTCGACGGGTTCTGCCGGCCAGCGACCGGTGTGGTGCTGCGTGCCGCCAAAGTCCTCGCGTCCCGGCACGTCGGGAAGGTACGGCACCGAGAGCACCCCGGTCGCGGCGACGAGGAAGCGGGCGCGGATCTCGCTGCCGTCGCCGGCCGTCACCACCCAGGTGGCCGACGTCTCGTCCCACACCGCCGATGTGACGGGTGCGTCGAAGCGGATGTCGCGCCGGAGGTCGAACCGGTCGACCACGTGGTTGAGGTAGCGCTCGGTCTCCGGCTGCCCGGCGAAGTGCTCCTGCCATTCCCACTCGTCGAAGAGCTCCTTCGAGAACAGGTAGCCGTAGGTGTAGCTCTCGGAATCGAACCGCGCCCCGGGGTAGCGGTTCCAGAACCACGTCCCGCCCACGCCCCCGCCGGCCTCGAGCAGCACGACCGAGAAGCCGGCCTCACGCGCCCGATAGAGCTGGTAGAGGCCGGTGATGCCGGCCCCGACGACCAGGACGTCGACGTCGGCTGCGGACGGTTCCATGGGTTGCGCGGCCCCCGGGGACACTTGTACCGACCGGTTAGTCTAACGAGGCGACAAGGTACTCCGAAGGGGAGGAGCGCCGCATGGCGGTCGTGGAGCGGAAGTGGTCGGCACTCCCGGTGCCCTACGCGATGGAGCACGCCGACCGGGTCCCCAAGCAGCGCTACCTCGACCCGGACTTCTACAAGCTGGAAACCGAGCAGCTGTGGCCTCGCGTCTGGCAGATGGCCTGCCGGCTCGAGGAGATCCCGGAGCCGCACGACGTCGTCGAGTACGAGTTCCTCGACCAGTCGGTCATCGTCCTGCGCACCGACGACATGGGCGTCGTCGCGTTCCAGAACGCGTGTCGCCATCGCGGCGTGAAGATCGTCCAGGGCAGTGGGACCCTTGCACGCGGGTTCCAGTGCCCGTTCCACGGGTGGTGCTACGGGCTCGACGGCAAGAACACCGCGGTCACGCAACGGCGGACGTTCGCGGAGCACAACCTGGAGCCGGAGGACCTCGATCTCAGGCCGGTGCGGTGCGAGGTGTGGGGCGGGTGTGCGTGGATCAATTTCGACCACGACGCCCCTCCCGTGCGCGAGTGCCTCGAGCCCGCCGCGACGAATCTCGATGCGTGGAAGGTGGAGTCGATGCGGGCCGAGAAGTGGTACGCGTGCCGCCTACCGGTCAACTGGAAGCTCGCCATCGAAGCGTTCGTGGAGATGTACCACGTCGTGCAGACGCACCCGCAACTCGTCATCCCCACGCGGTTCGGGCGACGCGAAGGGACGCCGTTCGACCCGGATGCCTACATCGACGCCGACATCCAGTACCTCCGCGCGATGAGCGACGGCATGGACGGCATGTGTCACGCCGACGACGTGCGCGTCGCCGAGAGCCTGCGCGGCATGGAGCTCCCCGCCGACGCCTCGCTCGCCATCGCCACGTGGAACCGCACGCTCAACGACGCCGTCGTGCGCTGGCACCGGGAGGCGGGCCACGACATGCCCGACCTCAACGAGCTCGACGAGCTCGGGATCAACCTGACGTTCTTCCAGGGCTTCCCGCACTACTTCGTGCTCCCGATGTACAGCGGCGCCTCCGCCTACCGGTTCCGCCCGTTGGCGCCGGAGGAGACCTTGATGGAGATCTGGTCGCTGGCGCGCTTCGCCGAGGGGCAGGAGCAGGCGCGACCCACTCCGCCCGAGGTGTGGGAGTGCGGCGATCCACGGTGGCCGGCGATCCCCGCGCAGGACTTCTCGAACCTCCCACGGCAGCAGAAGGGCCTGCACGCGAAGGGCTTCGAGTACATGCGCCTGTCGAGCGGACTCGAAGGGCACATCTCGAACTTCGAACGGACCATCGACGGCTTCCTCGCGGGTCGTCCCCACGAGCAGCTGCTTCCCGCGGTGCGCGCGGTGAACGTCTACCCGTTCGAGCAGCCGATCCTCGACCTGGGCTTCTGATGGGCACGACCGCAACGCGCGCCGCGGTCGCCGAAGGGGTCCGGGCCGCGCTCGCCGCGTACACGCAGGCCCTGGACGACGGCAGAACCGACGACGTCGTCGCCACCTTCTGTGCCGACGGAGCTGTGGACATCCCGGGGATGGGCGCGCACGAGGGTCACGACGCGTTGCGCGCCGCGTACTCGCGGTTGGCGCCCAGGCAGCCCCAGCGTCACCTCGTCCTCAACACGCTCGTCACCGACTGGAACGACCACGAGGCCAGTGCGGTCAGCGACGTCGTCTTCATCCTGCAGGGCGACTCGGGCTGGGCGATCCGGCTCGTGGGCCGCTACCACGACACCCTGCACCAGCACGACGGCACGTGGCGCTTCCACCGTCGGGCCGCCACGTTCGTGCAGTAGCTCCGACCGTCTACGCGCCGGGCCCCAGGACCGAGGCGATCACGCCGCCGTCCACGAGCACGTCGATGCCATTGAGCCAGCTGGCTTCGTCCGAGAGCAGGAACGCGACGACGGCCGCCACCTCTTCTGGGCGGCCCTCGCGACCGAGCGGCGTCTGCTGCACGAGCTCCTGCATGATCGGGTGCTGCTCGGCCTCCTGACGGCCTTGCGGTGTGTCGATGATCCCCGGCGACACCGAGCAGATGCGGGCGCCGACGGGTCCGAGCCGTACCGCTTCGCGCTTGACGAAGCGCTTGACGCCGCGCTTGGCCCAGCCGTACGCCGCGCCGGTGTCCTCGATGGCGGGGCCGAGCGCGTCGTGGAGCCGGTCGAGGAACTGCTCGTGGAGAGGCTCGTCCAACGCTTCGTCGGTGCCCGGGGGCGGGTCGCCCGCGACGAACAACGGAGCCATCGACGCGAAGCACACCGTCGCGGTCCCCTCGGTGGCCAGCGGACGCAGGGCCTCCGCCAAGCGCGCGGTGCCCACGAGGTCGACCCCGACGATGCGGCGCCAGTCGGCCATGGTCGGGGAGATGCCGGCGGCGTGGGCGACGGCGCGGAGCGTCCCGGTGGCCGCGACCTGGTCGGCGAGGCGAGCGAGCCCTCCCTCGTCGGTGACGTCGAGCGTGAAGGGCTCGACCTTCGCGGTCCCGGCTCCGGTGAGCTCCTCCGCCGCGGTGCGCACCGACTCCTCGTCGAGGTCGACGAGCACGAGGTGGTCGACCATCGTCGCCAGCCGTTGTGCACAGGCGTAGCCCATGCCCCGGCCGGCACCGGTTGCGATTCCGATGGTGGCCATCTCGTCGTCCTCCTCCCCGGGTCGCGGACATCGCCGCGCGCGGGCGTCTCCCGGGCTCTTCTACCACTCCTCCGATTCGGGAGCACGATGTCTGCCGCGCCGCGCGCGCTTGTCGAAGCATCGCTCCGGCTGGTGCCATAGTCTGCCGTCCTCTGCGTCCCTACGATCAGGCCCCGGTCCGGTTCTTCACCATCTCGGATGCGCGCCACTGTCCGGGCCTGGTCGCGCTGGTCAACTCGCTGCGCCTGCAGGGGCGCACGGACCCGATCACGGTGCTCGATCTCGGGTTGCACGACGCGCAACGCGAGGCGCTCCGGGCCGAGTGCGACCTCGTCGTCCCACCGGCGCACTCACCGAGACATCCGTGGTTGCTGGAGCCGCAGGCCTGCATGCTCCGCGATGCGGAGATCGTGGTCTACGTCGACGCCGACGTCATCGTCACCGGTTCGCTCGACAGCGTGATCGACACGGCACGGAACGGGCGCATCTGCGTGTACGCCGACGTGCTGCCCACGCGATGGTTCGCCGACTGGGAGCACATCTTCGGGCTCGGCCGGCCGCCGCGCCGGCAGCCGTACGTCAATGCCGGCTTCCTCGCCTTCTCCTCGACGGCGTTCCCGGATCTGCTGCCGCGATGGTTCGACTGCTGCGACCGCCTCGTCGACCAGCCGACACACCTCGACACCGGTTCCCTCGACTCGCCCGTGGCCCTGTCGAGCCAGGACGCCCTGAACGCGATCCTGATGAGCGAGGTCGCGCCGGACCAGATTGCGTTCCAGCGCCCGGGGGCGGAGGCGCAGGGCCCCGACCAACTGCTTCGCACCCGGGTGGTGGACGAGGATCGCCTGATCTGTCGCTTCGACGGCCTCCCCACCACGCTCCTGCACGCGTGGGGCCAGCCGAAGCCGTGGGAACCGGCCGCCGCCGAGGGGCTCCGGCGCAGCGCGTACCTGCAGTGCATGCGGCGACTGCTCACCGCGGACGACGTCGCGGTCTCGATTGCGCCCACGTCCCTCCCGATGTGGCTGCGGCCCGGCGCGCGCGGGATGCTCTCGATGTGGCTCCTCACGCAGGCGCGCCGCCCGTGGCGCCGAGCGAAGCAACGTGCCCGCGAGGCCGCGGCCCGTTTCGGCCCGGCGCGGCGGCCGGCCCGGCCCGGTACGCCGCACCAGGAGCGGGACGGCGCCACGCGGTGACGCCCGAACCGGTGGAGGCAGGATGACACCGGAAGCCGAGGGCGGGGGAGGAGACGCGGAGAAGCCGGTCTCGCTCGGCCATCTCCCCGTCGGGCCGTGGACGTTCGACGACGACGTCACGAACGTGTTCGACGACATGTTGGAGCGCTCGATCCCCCAGTACGACACGATGCGCGGCCTGGTGTTCGAGTTGGGCAAGGAGTTCGTTCCCGCCGGCGCCACGGTCGTCGACCTCGGCTGCAGCCGCGGGGAGGCCCTGGCGCCGTTCGTCGCGACGTTCGGAGACCAGGCGTCGTACGTCGGCGTGGAGGTCTCGCCGCCGATGCTGGATGCGTGTCGCAAGCGGTTCGCGCCCGAGCTCGCGACCGGCATCGTGTCCCTCCTCGACCTGGATCTGCGCACCGGCTACCCGGACGTCGAGGCGACGCTCACGCTCTCGATCCTGACGTTGCAGTTCGTCCCGATCGAGCACCGCCCCCGCGTCGTGCGCGCGGTGTACGAGCACACCGCGCCCGGTGGTGCCTTCGTGCTCGTCGAGAAGGTCCTCGGCAATTCGGCGCCGACCGACGACCTGATGACCCGCCTCTACTACGGCCTGAAGCGGGCGAACGGGTACGGGGAAGAGGAGATCGAGCGCAAGCGACTCAGTCTCGAGGGCGTGCTCGTCCCGGTCGCGGCCTCCTGGAACGAGGATCTCCTCGCCCGAGGAGGCTTCGAGGAGGTCGAGTGCTTCTGGCGGTGCCTGAACTTCGCCGGGTGGGTCGGCATCAAGGGACCGGCGCGGTGAAGACGACCGAGCTGAAGCGCTGGGTCAGGGACCTCACGCCGCCGCTGCTGTACTCGTCGTTGCGGCGGCTGGTGCGTGAGGGATGGCGCCGCCGGCCGCCGGAATGGGAGCACGTCCCCGAAGGCTGGGCCCGGGCCCGTGACGATCTCAGGGGCTGGAACGAGAGGAGCGTGCTCGAGGCGTACCGGTCGAAGCTGTCCGCGTACCGCGGGACGCTCGACGGCACCGGCCCGCTCGCGTTCAGCTCGTCGGCCGCGCTCGACCTCGGAACGCCCAACGTGAACGACCAGAACACGACGCTGGCGTTCGGGTACGCGCTGCTGCTGTCGAGCCATGGGCGCGCGCGGGTGTCGGTGCTCGACTGGGGCGGGGGCCTCGGGTACTACTCCTACATCGCCCGCGCACTGCTGCCGGACACCGTCGAGCTCGACTACCACTGCAAGGACATGCCGGTGATCTGCGAGTACGGCCGGCAGGCGCTGCCCGAGATCACGTTCTGGGACAACGACGACGACTGCTTCGCGCGGCAGTACGACTTCGTGTTCGCCAGCAGCTCGCTGCAGTACAGCGAGCAGTGGCAGACGACGCTCGCGCAGCTCGCGCGATCGTCGACGGACGCGCTGTTCCTGAGCCGGATGCCGATGATCGTCGACCATCCGTCGTTCGTGGTCCTGCAGCGCGCGCACCACTACCGGTTCGATTCCGAGTACCTCAGCTGGGTGTTCAACAAGGGTGAGCTCTTCCGCAGCGCGTCGGACGCGGGCATGGAGCTGGTGCGGGAGTTCGTCCAGGGCTACCAGCCCGACGTCGTCGGTGCACCCGAGCAGGACGAGACCTGGGCGTACCTCTTCCACCGCGCGGGAAGGGCACCTGACCGATGACGGAGCTCACGCTCGCGGCTCGAGCGTGTGCAGCACGTGTCGGCACACCTCGTCGAGGGACATCGCGGCACCGCGGGCGAACGCGGCGTCGTAGGAGTCGTCACCCAGGGCCGCCCGCGCCCGAGCCAACACCTCGTCGCGGCGGATTCGCTCCCGCGGGGGAAGGCTGTCGAGCGGCGAGAACTGCGGAGCGCTGATGGCGCCGGCGAGCACCGCCACATCGTCCAATTGTCCGAGCGCGGCCATGACCTGGATCCCGTAATCCACCGCCGTCGCCACCGTCGGGGAGTCGCCCCGGTCGGTGCTGAACGCGATCGACTCGCGAAGGTGCGCTCGAGCGCGAGCGTGGTCGCCGGCTTCTGCATACGTGACGGCGCGGATCGCGAGGAGCAGTCCGAACACCACGCCGCTGGCACCGCGCCGAACGAGCGCAATGCTCTCGTCCATGATCGCCGCGGCGCGCTCCGGATCGGTTCTCCAGATCCCGAACACGCTGACGAACAGGGCGTTCGCGATCGAGGTGGGGTGGCCGCTCTCTCGCGCCGCGCGCAGGACCTCGTCGGCGGAGCCCTGCGTCGCGGGGGAGTCGTCGCCGCCGAGGAGTCGCAACCCCGTGCTCGCAATGAGCAGTGTGACTCTGGAGAGGAGGGCGTGGTCGCCCTCGTCTGCGTCGACCACCGCGAACCCTTCGGCCAGGGTGGCGGTGACGCGGTCGTAGTCCTGTTGGATCGCGGCGATGTAGGCGAGCAGTACGTAGGTGCCGGCACGGACGA
The DNA here is from genome assembly GCA_963819475.1 of uncultured Actinomycetes bacterium. GTDB lineage: Bacteria > Actinomycetota > Acidimicrobiia > IMCC26256 > DASPTH01 > DASUAS01. The sequence continues at coordinate 296,076 of CAWFWE010000002.1, read as the reverse complement.
AGCCGTCAGGGTTGATGTCCAACACCGCGTGCGCACGGGCGCGCGCCAGCTCGAGGTCGCCGCCGAAGAGCGCGTTCCACGACGCTGCGCTCAGCACCGCCGCCCGGCGCTCGGGGGTCGTCGCGTCGACGAAGGGAAGGGCGCGCTCGGACCACGAGCTGACTCCGAGGGTGGAGCCCGAGTTCGCCTCGTTGCTCAGCCCGGCGACGATTCGGATGGCGAGCTCGCGGTCGTCCGGATCTCCCCGGTCGACGCTCCAGGCGACCGCGATCCGCAGATTGTCGAGCTCCATCATCGTGCGTGCTCGCCAGGCGAGCTCCTCGGAGCTGAAGAACCCGTCGCCGGCGAGCTCCGCGAACTCGGCGTAGTGGGCCGCATGGCGCCGGCGCCAGGCATCCGGGTCGTCGATGTCGACGAGTCGGTCCAGGGCGAATTGCCGAAGGGTCTCGAGCAACCGGTAGCGCATCGATCCGTCGGGGGCTTCGTCGGTGTTCACCATCGACTTGGCCACCAGGCTGCCGATGGTCTCGATCGTGTCCCAGGTGTCGACGCCGTCACCGGTGACCACCGCGGTGGCGTCGGCCCCGGAGAAGCTCCCCGAGAACGCGCTCAAGCGGGCGAAGACCCGCTGCTCGGTCGGGGTGAGGAGCGAGTACGACCATTCGACCGCGGCCCGGAGGGTCTGGTGACGTTCGACCGCACCACGCCGACCGCCGGTGAGCAGCCGGAAGCGCTCGTCGAGCAAGGTGACGATCTCGTCGGGGTTCATGCTGACGACCCGCGCCGCGGCGAGCTCGATCGCGAGCGGGATGCCGTCGAGGCGCCGGCAGATCTCCGCGATCGCCCACGAATTGCCCGAGTCCACGGAGAACCCGGGTCGAGCGGCCGAGGCACGGTCGACGAACAGGAGCGTGGCGTCACTCGACGCCACGTCGTCGGGTGCGGTGGACGCTGACAACGCGAGCGAGCGGAGCGGGCGGATCTGCTCGCCGTGCACGGCCAGACCTTCGCGGCTGGTCGCGAGGACGCGGACGTCAGGACACTCTCGAACGACGCGCTCGGCGAAGCGCGCCGTCACCTCCAGGAGGTGCTCGCAGTTGTCGAGCACCAGCAGGAGCTGCTTCGTGCGCAGGAACTCGACGATGCTCGCCTCGAGCGACATCCCCGGTCGAGGAGTGACGCCGAGCGCGGTGGCCGTCACCTGGATGGCCTCGGCTTCGTCGTTCGCCACTCCGAGCTCGCAGAGCCACGCGCCGTCGCGGTAGTCGTCGAGGGCGCGCGTCGCGATCTGCAGCGCGAGCCGGGTCTTGCCGACACCGCCGGTACCGGTGATCGTCACCAACGGGCCCGTCCGGACGGCGCCGGCGATCTCGCCGACCGCTTCCTCGCGTCCGATGAAGGACGTGACCTGCAACGGGAGATTTCCGGGAACGACATCGAGCCAGGTGGGCGGTTCGACGTCGTCCGGCAACCCGGGCCCCGCCAGCTGGAAGATGCGCTCGGCCCGAGCGAGGTTGCGCAGACGGTGCTCTCCCAGGTCGACGAATTCCAGACCGTGATCGAGCGTGTCGCGTGCGAGCTCCTCCGTGGCGAGCGAGACGAGGATCTGTCCTCCGCTCGCCGCGTCCATCAGTCGTGCGGCGCGATTGACGGCGGTGCCGTAGTAGTCGCCCTCGCGCAGCTCGGCGTCACCGGTGTGCACGCCGATCCGAACCCGTAGCGGCCCGGTCACGCCCCACCGTTCACCGGAGATCGCCCGCTGGGCACCTGCGGCCGCGCCAAGAGCGTCGTGCGCACGGCTGAAGACCGCGTGCACGCCGTCGCCTCGCATCTTCACGATGCGCCCGTCGTGGGCCAGGATCGCGTCCCGGAGGAGCGCGTCGTGGCGCGCGAGGGCGGCTTGCATCGCGTCGGGGAAGTCTTCCCAGAGACGCGTGGAACCCTCGAGATCGGTGAAGAGAAACGTCACCGTTCCCGTGGAGCGCCCGTTCACGCCCGAGAGGGTAGGCCGCATCCCGTCGGTGCACCTGCGCAGAGGAGCCGGGCGGCACCGCCGATCCACCGGTCGGTCGACTCGCGTTACCGTCCGAGCATGCCCAGGACCGAAGTTGACGGACTGTCGATCGCGTACGAGGTCATCGGTGAGGGACGGCCGTGGATCGTGACGCCCGGCGGTCGCTTCAGCAAGGACTATCCGGGGGTCCGTGACCTCGCGGTCGCCCTGGCCGAGCACGGCAACCGGGTCGTCATCTGGGACCGCCCGAACTGTGGGGAGTCCGAGGTGTGCTTCCGCGGCGAGTCGGAGTCCGAGATGCAGGCCGACGTCCTCGCCGGGTTGCTCCGCGAGCTCGACCTGGCGCCGGCGGTGATCGTGGGCGGGTCGGGTGGCTCGCGGGTGTCGCTGCTCGCCGCGAGCCGCCACCGCGACGTCGCCGCCGGTGTGGCCGCCTGGTGGATCAGTGGCGGCGTGTTCGGACTGTTGTCGCTGGCCAACTACTACTGCGCACCGTCGGTGCCGGCGGCGTGGAACGGCGGCATGGCGGCGGTGGCGGACCTCCCCAGCTGGGAGGAGGCGGTGGAGCGCCACCCGGCGAACCGCGACCGGATCCTGGCGCAGGACCCGCAGGAGTTCATCGCCACGATGGAGCGATGGATGGCGGCGTACTGCAGCTGCACCGGCGAGCTCGTCCCGGGGTTGCCCGACGACGACGCCCGCCGGCTCGACCTCCCGGCGCTGGTCTTCCGCAGCGGCGTGTCCGATTTCAACCACCCGCGCACGACGTCCGAGCAGCTCGCGGCGCTGCTCCCGAGCTCGCAGCTCGTCGAACCGCCGTGGCCGGACACCGAGTGGATCGATCGGGCGCGCGGCCTCTGGCAGGGCTTCGAACGCTGGCCGCTCCTGGCGCCGCAGCTTGCGGAGTGGGCGAACGCGACCTTGACCTGACCACGCTCAGTTCATGGCGTGGTCGGGCGTGTTGACGTCGACCGGCCGGACGAACTCGTCGGGCCCGTAGTCGAGCACGTACGGAGCGAGCGGCGACGGTTGCGGTGCTCGCTGCCGGAGGCCGTGCGTGGTACCGACGATCCGCGCCCGGAACGAGTCCAACGTCGCGGAGAGCGCGGTGGTGGTCGGCAGCCGCACCACCCCGTTCAGGCTGTGGCTGGGCGCCAGCGCATCCGTGCGCGTGGTGACGGCGACCAGGCTCACGACGGCGACGACGACGAGGAGCGCGGACAACGGGGCACTGCGCGGGAGCGCCAGACCGACACCGAGGCCGAGCAACCCGATGGACGTCACGACCATCAAGGTGCGGCGCAACCGACGTTGCGCGAGACGACGTATTCGACGAGTTTCCATCCCTGCCTCACTCAGGTTGGTTGCTCGCCCGCTTCGGACGTGGAGTCTAAAGAAGCCCGGTGCGCATGTCGGCGATGGTGGGAAGTCGGCCACGTTCGACGGGATCCTGGACCGGGTCCGGAACACCCTCGACGGCCGGCCGGCGATCTCGGAACCGGAACGCGCCGACATGCTCGCCGACCTGCGCGACACCGCGCCGAGCGGCAGGCACGGATCGCGCCGTTCGAGCGGCTGCCCGCTCGCGAGCGAGCGTTGCTGGCGACTCGACGCGCGCCGTCCCGATTCAGGAGCGGGCAGCCGGACCGTCGGCGTCCAGGATGTAGCGCGGGCCCGGACCGCGCGCCGCGGCTTCGTCGCCGGGGTTGAGGAGACGACAGAAGCCGAGGGACAGGCATCCGCAACCGATACAGCCGTGCAGCCGGTCGCGCAGGCGCTCGAGCATGGCGATCTGCGCGTCGAGCCGGGGACGCCACGAGCGCGACAGCCGCTCCCAGTCCTTCGCGGTGGGCGTCCGGTGCTGGGGGAGTGACTCCAAGGCGGCCCGCACCTCCGCCAGGCTCAGGCCGACCTCCTGTGCGACGCGCACGAACGAGACCCGGCGGATCGTGTCGCGTGAGTAGCGGCGCTGGCCCCCGGTGGACCGGTTGGCGTGGATGAGGCCCTCGGTCTCGTAGAACCGCAGTGCCGACGCGGCGACGCCGGTGCGGTCGCTCAGCTCACCGATAGTCAGCTCGTGGTCCACCGGGAGCAACCGTAGACCGAAAGACCCTTGACTTCAAGTCAACTTGAAGTTCTAGGTTGAGGATCGAGGCCAACCACGACACGAAAGGAGCCATCCCGATGGGTTCGGTACCGAGGTTCAGCGAGCAGATCGCCACGCAGGTCGCCGCGTGGCCGGGCGTGGAGGTCGACTGCAGTGAGGTCGGCGAGGTTGCCTTCAAGGTCGGTCCACGCGAGCTCGGCCATCTCCATGGCGAGCACGCCGCGCACTTCAGCTTTCCACCCGCCCTGTGGCGGGAGCTGCACGAGCAGGGACGCATCACGTCGCACCCGGTGTTCCCGGGCAAGACCGGGCCCGCGGCGCGCCGGATCGACGACGATGCCGACGTCCGCGACGTGGTCGTCCTGCTGCGGATGAACTACGAGCGCATCGTCGAGCGACACGGTATCCCGGCATCCGCGGCCTGACGTGCGGGCCGTGGTGCTCGAGGCGTTCGGCCCGCCGGACGTCCTCGTCCCGACCGACGTGCCGGCGCCGACGGTCGGCGCGGGGCAGGTCCTGATCGACGTCGAGCTCGCCAACGTGACGTTCGTGGAGACGCAGGTACGAGCCGGGCACCCACCCGATCCCGCGATGGCGCCGACGCTGCCGACGATCCCCGGCAACGGGGTCGGTGGCGTCGTGGCCGCGGTCGGCGACGGCACCGATCGGTCGCTCCTCGGCGCCCGCGTCGTCACCAGCACGGGCGGGTCGGGCGCGTACGCCGAGCAGGTCGCAGTCGACGCGCGTGGCGTGCTCCGGGTACCGGACGACCTGGGCATGGCCGAGGCGGTCGCGCTCCTGGCGGACGGCCGGACCGCGGCGCTGCTGGTCGAGGCCGCCGGCATCGTCGACGGCGAGACCGTGCTGGTCGAGGCAGCCGGTGGCGGCGTCGGCACGCTCCTGGTGCAACTCGCCGGGCGTCGGGGTGCGCGGGTCGTGGGCGCGGCAGGCGGCGCGCGCAAGCTGGCGCTGGCCCGCGAGGTCGGCGCGGGCGCGACCGTCGACTACCGCGACCCGGAGTGGCCCGAGCGGGTCCGGGCCGAGCTCAGCGGTGGCGTCGACGTCGCGTTCGACGGCGTGGGCGGCACGATCGGCTGCGCCGCGTTCGATCTCGTGCGCGACGGCGGGCGGTTCGTGCCCTTCGGCATGGCCAGCGGAGAGTTCGCCCGACCCCGCGACGAGGACGCGACCCGCCGGCACGTGCGCGTCGTCCACCTGGGTCCACCGACACCGGCGGACGTCGCTCGGGTGACGCGCGAGGTGCTCGATGACGCCGCCGCCGGCCGACTGCGGCCGGTCATCGGTCAACGGTTCCCGCTCGCGGACGCCGCCGCCGCGCACGCCGCCATCGAGCGTCGCGACACCATCGGCAAGACGCTGCTCGTCGTCGCGCCTGGAGGGTGACTCCCGCGGCGAGTGTGCGGCGATGCGCGCGTGGACCCCTCGATGGCGGCCGTGTCGTTCGCGGCGCGGTAGCCAACGGACGATCATGGTGATGGTCGCCATCGCAGCACGGGTGGCCGGCTGCTCGTCCTCCTCGTCGTACTCGTCGTCGAGCGGGCGACGCGAGGGTTCGAGACCCGGGACGAGCACCGCCGGGCGATGAGTGTCGTACCCCTGTGTTTTGATCGGTGCATGTTCGAGATCACCGATCATCTCGCTGAGTTGCGGTGTTGGTCGACGGATCGGTTGGAGGCGCGTCGGCGCGAGGTGGTGCGGGCGAAGCGTCGGTTGGAGATCGAGGAGCTCGACATCTTGCGGGTGCTCGACGAGCGCGGCCGGGTCGACCCGACCGTGGGTGACCAGGGTGAGTCGCCGCGCACGACGCGCGACAAGCTCGAGACGGCGCGGGCGCTGGAATCGCTGCCCGAGATCGCCGCGGCCGCCTATGAGGGTGACCTGAGCGGTGAGCAGTTGAGCGCAGTCACCAAGCTGGCCGACGAGGCGAGCGACGCGGAGTGGGCCCGCCGCGCGCCGAAGGTGGCGCCGGTGGAGCTGGCCCGGCTGGCACGCAACGCGGTGAAACCTTCGACCGAGGATTCGCGTCAGCGGTACGCGGCGCGGAGCCTGCGGATGTGGTGGACACCCGACAAAGGCATGTTGCACCTGCACGGGCAACTACCCGACGTGATGGGTGCGACGTTCGAGGCGACGGTCCAGAAGCTGACCGAGCAGATGAAGCCGGCGAAGGGTCAGGTGTGGGACAGCTTCGAGCACCGGGCCGCCGACGCGCTCCACGAGTTGTGCGACCAACCCGAGGTGTCCGACGAGACCCCGACCCTCGCGTCACGGCCCGTGGTGCAGACGCTGATCCCCTTGTCGGGAGCGGCGGAGATCGCCGGCGTGCCGATCGCGGACTCGCGCCTGGAACAGCTGCGGGCCAACGCGAGCATCGAGCCGGTGCTGGTCGACGACGACGGCACCCCGATCGCGATCGGGAAGCGGTTCCGTGCCCTCTCACCCAAGATCGTGCGGGCGGTGCTGCTGCGCGATCAAGGCTGTCGGATCTGTGGCCGTCGCCACCGGCTCCAGATCCATCACCTGCGACCCCGGTCCTGGGGCGGCACCGACGAGATCTCCGACCTGGCGTCGGTGTGCACGACCTGTCACCCGGACCTCATCCCCCACGGCAACTACGCCCTGGTCGGCAATCCGAACGTGCCCGGGGATCTGCGCAAGGTCCACGTCGACGACCTCACCCCCGAACAACGCCAACAGGCCGGACGCCCACCACCGAGAGCAGGACCGAACGCAGCATGAGGCGCGTGAGGCGACGACGTCAGGTGTACGTCCAGTCGGGCGCCTTGCGCGGCTGACGCTCGTCGTAGACGGCAGTGCCGTCGCGCACGTCGACGAGCTTCGGGATGACGAGGTGGCGCGGTCGGGGGCAGCCGTCCCCGACCAGGTGCTCCTCGACCTCGACGGAGAACTGCTCGACGATGCTGCCGACGAGCTGCGCCTCCTCCGTCGCCAGGAAGCACCGGCTGCCGTCGGTGACCTTGCCCAGCCACTCCCAGATCTCCTCGACCATGCGCTCGGTCGCGATGCCGTCCTGCAGGTCGTCGAGGCGCTGGGTGATCTCACCCGACCCGAGCTTGCACGGCGGGCACTGTCCGCAGGACTCGACGAACAGGAACCGCGAGAACACCGCGGCGACCTCGACCATGCAGGTCGTGTCGTCGTACACGATGAAGCCGCACGCGCCCATGCCGCTGCCGACCGATTCGACGCCCTCGTACGACAGCGCGACGTCGAGTGCCGGGTCGCGGATCACCGGATTGGTGACGCCGGGGAACACCGCCTTGATCGTGCGACCGGGTCGCGGACCGCCACCGACGGCGGTGATGACCTCGCGGAGGCTGGCGCCCGGCTCGACCTCGTCGACGCCCGCGTGCACGACGTCACCCACCACGGTGCACACCACGTTCCCCGGCGTCCGCTCGGTGCCGTGACCTCGGAACCAGTCGACCCCGCGCACGAGGATGTGCGGGACGTTGGCGAGGGTCTCGACGTTGTTGACGAGGGTGGGATTCGAGCCGTCGCCATCGGGGCGGGCGCCGTCGGCCGGTGCCACCGAGCTCCACCCCAGCTGCGGTGTGGTCGCGAACAGGCCGTGCTGGTACGGCGGCAGGACACGCGGGTACGGCGAGTTGCCCTCGATCACCTCCAGGAGTGCCTTCTCCTCCCCGTAGAGGTACTCCTCGGGACCGGCGACGACGACGAGCTCGCAGTCGCGGCAGATGCCCGCGTCCTGCATCTCGATGATGGCGCGCGTCACCCGCTCGCGCTCCTCCTCGAAGCTCTCCTTGAGCGCGAGGAACGCGCGCTCGGCGTCGACCACGAACGCGGCGATGAGCAGGCCTTCGACGACCTGGTACGGGTTGGCGCGCAGCAGGGCGCGGTCCTTGAACGTCCCCGGCTCGCCCTCGGCACCGTTGCACACCGCATAGCGGCGCGACGCCGGCTGGGAACGGACGCTCGTCCACTTGGCGCCGGTGGGGAAGCCGGCGCCGCCGCGACCACGGAGCCCGGCCCGGCTCACGAGCGCGGTGGTCTCGTCGGGGCCGAGGTCGATGGCGCGCTGCAGGCCGAGCCCGCCGATGTCGGTGGCGAGGTATTCGTCGATCGAACTGACGGGGTGTTCCGGCAGGAGGTACCGATCGGTCACGCGCGCCATGATGCACCCTGGCTCAGCGCTTCTTGCCCTTCCGGTCCCGGCCCTTCCCGTCGTCGACGAGCTCCCGCCAGCTCTTGGCCTCGATCGTCACACCGAACCGCTTGGCGGCCGCGTGGATGCGCTTCCAGGCGCGGTCGCGCTCGGCGTTGCTGACCCCCTCGACCTGGTTGAAGCGGGCGACCGCGTTGCGGACGTGGCGGGCGTCGGTGAGCGGCTCCTTGCGCTCCTTCGGGAACGCGAACTGCGATGCCGGCAGGTCGTTCTGCTCGGCCGTGCTCAGGGCCTGGCTGCGGCGGGCGGCCTTCTGCTTGGTGGTGGCCATCGGCGTCTCCCCTTCGGTCCGGCTGGTCAACGATGGGCTGCGGCGCTCGTCCGTGACTCGGCGGCGCGCATCAGGTCGCGCACCTCGTCGTCGGTCGTCTGCTCGAAGTTCCAGTACGCCTGGCCGACGGCGTAGAACGGCTCGGGATTGGTGGCACAGATCAGCTCGTCGACGAGGCCTTGCAGCTCGCGGCACGTCGACGCCGGCGCGGCGGGGACCGCCACCACGATCCGCGCCGGTTCGAGCCGACGCAGCGCCTGGATCGCCGCGAGCATGCTCGAGCCGGTGGCGAGCCCGTCGTCGACCACGATCACGGTCGTGCCGTGCAGATCGAGCGGGGGCCGGCCGCCGCGGTAGCTCCGCTCCCGTCGCTCCAGCTCGCGGCCTTCCCGTTCCGCGACCTGCCGGATCGCCTCGTCGGGGATCCGCAGCGCGCGGACGACGTCGTCGTTGAGCACGAGCACGCCACCGGTCGCGATCGCGCCCATGGCCAGTTCCTCGTGGCCCGGGACGCCGAGCTTGCGGACGACGAAGACGTCCAACCGCGCGCCGAGCGCGGTGGCGACCTCGTAGCCGACGGGCACACCGCCACGGGGCAGCCCGAGCACGACCACGTCCGGGTGGCCGAGGTGGTGCAGGAGGTGAGTCGCCAGCACCTGGCCCGCCTCGCGCCGGTCAGCGAACACCCGCCTCTCGGAAGGGACCGGGGTCGACTCCGTGGGGTCGTGCGTCATCGGCGACCTCCTCGCGTTCGCGTCCGCCACCGACTGATGATGCGCGCGTACCCCGTGAGCGTGAGGTGAATGCATCGTATGGCGACATATCGTGCAGGGAGCGGGTGGGGAGGAGGCGCGGTGTCGACGGGCCGGCCGAGCGATCGGGGGCGACGATGCGCCAACGTGAGCTGGAGCTCCGAGTGGGCCCGACCAGCGCGGTCCACGGCGACCTGGTGGTGCCCGACGCCACCCGGGGTGTGGTGGTGTTCGCGCACGGGAGCGGGAGCAGCCGCCGGAGCTCCCGGAACCAGGGGGTCGCGGCGCACCTCCAACACCTGGGCCTCGCGACGCTGCTGTTCGACCTCCTGACCGAGGCCGAGGAGCTGGCCGATCGCGACACCGGACACCTGCGGTTCGACATCGATCTGCTGGCGCAGCGCGTCGAGCTCACGGTCAACGCCGTCCTCGACGACGCCGACACCCGTGCGCTCCCCGTCGGGCTCTTCGGTGCGAGCACCGGGGCAGCGGCGGCCCTCGTCGCCGCGGCTCGCGATCCGGCGCCGATCGCGGCGGTGGTCTCGCGCGGGGGCCGTCCCGACCTCGCGGGGGACGTGCTCGAGTCGGTGCAGGCGCCGACGCTGCTGATCGTCGGCGCGCGCGACCGCCAGGTGCTGGAGCTGCACGAGGCCGCCGCGGCCCGATTCCGCTGCGAGCACCGACTCGTCGTGGTGCCACGTGCCACCCATCTCTTCGAGGAACCGGGCGCGCTCGAGGAGGTCGCCCACCTCGCGGGCGACTGGTTCACCGCTCATTTCGCCGCGCGCGGGCCACGCGAGCCCGTACGCTGACCGGGTGGTGGCCGACCGGAAGGCCGAGGGCGAGAACGGGGACGCCGACCTCGAGTTGGGTGCCGACGTCGAAGCCCTCGTCGACGACGACGAGCCCGTGGTCGACGAGACCCGTCACTACCTGCAGGACCCCGACCACCTGGCGGAGAACGCGCGCGACGCGGACGAGCAGGAGCAGGACGAGGAGCTCGAGCTCGACCAGACGGAGCTCGACGAGCTCGGCCTGACGCTCGACGACCCGCACCAACCCGAGCCGGAGTAGCGCGCACCACTCCCCGGCGCCGACCGGGGCCGACCACGCGATCACGGGATGCGGAACGTCAGCAGGAACGTGGAGGGGTGCAGCACGGGCTCGAAGCCGCCGCGCAGCGCGGCCACCGAGGTCGGAGGCGTGAGGACCCGGCACTCGCCGCGGACCGGTCGCGCCTGCGGCGCGACCCAGCCGCGGTGAGCGAACGCGAGGGTGCGGTCGCCGAGGACCAGCCGGGCCTCGCCCGTGCCGGCGACGACGACGGTGCCGTCGGGCAGGTCGGGGAGAGGAGCGGTCCACACGCGACGGTCCCGCGCCCGCTCCAGGCCGGTGCCGCGGTGCAGTCGCTCCCGGCCGAGACGGCGGTTCACCTCGGTCGCGGGGAGGGGGGCGTCGAGGTCGAGGGCGCGCCCGAGCGCGCCCTGGTACGACCGGTAGGCGGCCGGTCGGCACGTGGCGCACGGCCGGTGCCCGGCGGCCAGGGCCACCGCGTCGTCGAGGAAGAACAGCGGCGTCCAGCGGCGCGGGTCGGCGAGCGGTTGTTGCCGGCCACGGAACCACGTGACGCACGTGATCCAATGGTCGCCGCGGTGGTGGCGGGCGAGCGCCCCGCTCCCGTCGACCAGGCACCCACGGTTGCCGGTGAAGAGGCCTCGCGCGGTGACCGCGTGGAGGTCGCCCCACGGATCGACCCGGTTCCGACGCGGGTGCGGTTCAGGCAGCATCGTGGAAGACGAGCCCGAGCGTGTGGCGGCGCCCCGACCGCACCGTGCTGACCCCGTGGCGCATGGGTGCGGCCGACCACCCCCGCGCCGAACGCACCGGTCGGTCGCGCGTCGTGAAGACCACCGCGTGGCCGCGCGGGATCGTGGTGGCCGTGGCCCGGGACTGGGCACGCGGCCGTTGCTCGACCACAACGAACTCGCCGCCCGTGAAGTCCTCGCCGGGTTCGTCGAGCCCGACGACGACCTGCAGCGGGAACACCAGGTCGCCGTAGAGATCGCGGTGCAGGGCATTCCAGTCACCGGACCCGTAGCGCAGCAGCAGCGGCGTCGGTCGGTCCTGTCCGGTGCGGTGGCACGCGTCGAGCCAGTCGGCGAGGGCGTCGGGCCACGGGGCCGGGCGGCCCAGGCGCTCGTACCAGGTGCGGGCCACACCGAGCAGGTGAGGCCAGCAGGCGGCGCGCAACGCCGCGACCTCCGGCGGGAGCGGGTGGTCGAAGTAGCGGTACTCGCCGTCGCCGAACCGATGCCGGGCCATGTCGACGGTGGACCGGAAGCGAGCGTCGTCGTCGTAGAGGTCCACCAATACCGCGCACTCGTCGTCGCTGAGCACCGGGCCGGTCGGCGCGCAACCGATCCGGTCGAGCTCGCTGCCGATGCCCGTCCAATCGAGCGCGTCGACACGCCGTCGCCAGATCGTGGTGCTCACGCGGCGGACTCCATCTCCAGCAGGGCGCGCTTGAGCGCGGCGCCGCCGCGGTAGGCGCCGAACGAGCCGTCACTGCGCACGACGCGATGGCACGGGATCACCAGGGGGATCGGGTTGTGGGAGCACGCGCTCGCGGCGGCGCGGACGGCCGCCGGCCGGCCCGCGCCGCGCGCCGCCACCGTGTAGCTCTCGGTGCGCCCGTACGGGATGGTGCGCAGGTGCTGGAGCACGTCACGGCGGAAGCCGTGCGCGAGCCGGAGGTCGAGCGGGAGGTCGAACGCCACCACGGTCCCGTTCAGGTAGCCGTCGACCTGCCGGGCCGCGTCGTCGAGCCGGCCCGGGGCGTGCAGGACGCGCGGGCTGACCGCGTCGGCCAGCTCGGCGACGACGGCGTCGAACCCCTCGAGCGCGAACGCCACCCGCAGCAGACCGAGTGGGGACGCGGCAAGAAGGAGCGGCCCGATGCGCGTGTCGACGGTGGTGTAGGCGACGTCGAGCAGACCCTCGTCGTCGGCGCGTGCGACGAATCGCTCGTGCAACGACGACGGGATCGGCGCCGACGAGCCGTCGAGCAGCACCGCGAGGTCGACGTCGTCGAGGCGCTTGGTCATGGTCGGTCCTCCCGGAGGCGGGTGCGCAGCTTGGCGATGCCGTCGGACACGTTGCGGCGGGCGGCCGTCTCGCTGGTGCCCATGGCCCGGGCGATCTCCGGATAGGGGAGATCGCCGAGGTGGCGGTAGACGACCGCGGTGCGCTGCTTCGGCGCGAGCGCGTCGAGTGCGGCGCGGAGCGCGTCGTGACCGTCGGCGACGTCGGTGACGTCGAGGGTGGTCGGGTGCCGGTCGGGTACGCGATCGGTCGGGACCGGCCGCCGGCGCGCGGCCCGGAGAAGGTCGACGGCGCGATTGTGGGCGATCGTGACCAGCCAGCCGCGCACGTTGCTGTCGGGCCCGAGCTCGGGGTAGGCGCGCATCGCCGAGACGAACGTGTCGATCCACGCGTCCTCCGCGTCGGCGGGGTCGAGGATCGCCCGGCACACACGCATCACCGTCGGGCCGTGCTCGTCGACGACCTGCTCGAACGGTGGTCGCGACCCGCGGCGCGTGGTCGTCGCGCGACCCGCGGTCATGCCAGGCCGGTTTCGCGCACCGTGATGCTCAGCCGGCCCGGGGGGAGGTCGAGCCAGTCGGGGCCGGTGCCGTCGAGGACCTTGGGGACCCCGTGGTAGATCCGCCGGTTGCGGCCCCCGAACACGAGCAGGTCGCCCGACGCGAGCTCGACGTCGGTGAAGGGCGCGGTGCGGCGGTCGGGACCAGCCATGCGGAAGACGCAGGTGTCGCCGAGGCTGATGGTGACCACCGGCGCCGACGACGGCTCCTCGCCGTCCTGGTGCAGGCCGAGCCGGGCACCGGGGGCGTACAGGTTGACGATGGCGGCGTCGGGCTCGAACAGGCTCCCGGCGCCGGTGTCGGCGACCGCGCGCCGGGCGAGGGCGGCGAGGTCGGGCGGCAACGGCTTGACCGGTGCCCCGTCGGTGTCGTCGGCGCGGCGGGAGTAGGCGTAGGGCTGCCAGTGCCAGCCCAGGCACACCGACTGGACGGTCATCAGGTGGCCGGTGGGGACCCGCGGGTGGCGGAGCCCGGCGGGTGGGCGTGCCCACTCGCGGAACTGCTCGACCAGGGTGCGCTGCTCGGCCGGCGTCAGCCAGCCGAGCACGTGGGCGACGTCGGGCAACGGTCGGGTGGTGCGCGGCGCGGCGGGGGACGGCTCCGGTCCGAGGCCCAACGCCAGTTGCCCGAGGCGACCGGTCCCCGGTGCGGGCAACGAGGTCGGGACGCCACCGAGGCGGCTGCTCCGCATGCGCCCGCGTGCCGATGGTGACGTTCCGCTCATACCTGGTGAACGATCCTCAGACTCGATCTGTGAGGTTACGCGGCAGGGCCTGGGCACCCGGCGAGCGGCTCAGGTCGCGGGCAGCGGCGTGCCGAGGATCCGTTGGGTCTCGGCCCCGGTGATCTCGACGAGGGTCGAGGCGTCGAGGCTCGCGAGCGGCTCGATGGCGAGCACGTAGCGGGTCAGGCAGAGCCCGATGCTGTGCGCCGCGACGAGCGCGCCGCGTAGCTCGGGCTGGTCGAACCCGCAGGTGCGGACGAACGGGATGAGCACCTGGGTGCTGACGAAGTCCCGCAGCAGGGTCCGGGCGACGGGGTTCCCGGGCACCGACGAGAGCAGGGCCAGGATCGCCGCCCGCTGGTCCGGATCCTCCCAGGTGCCGACGATGAGCTCGGCGATGCGGTGACCGGCCCGGCGCTTCGGCCCGGCGGCGACCGCGGGCACGATCTCGAGCGGGTCCCACGGCCAGGCGACCGCGGCCCGGAACAGGTGGTCCTTGTCGCCGTAGGCCCGGGAGACGAGCGCCACGTCGACCCCGGCGGTCTCCGCGACCCTGCGGAGCGTCGTCTGCTCGTAGCCGTGTTCGCCGAACAGCGTCCGGGCCGCCTCGACGATCTCGGCCCGGGTGGTCGACGGGCCCGGCCGTCGCCCTCGGGGTCGCGGTGTCGTCATGGGCGGTCCTTCCGACGGCCGAGATCCCAACTTTATCATCACTCGTTGACTTCATGGTGACGTCGCAGTTCAATGGGTTCAATGGGTACGTCACCGTTTCCACCGCCGCGTCCGGCGGTCGACCGATCACCGGCGCGGCGTCGCGTGCTTCCTCACCCTCGGGAGGCCTGGGCCATGACACCGGTCATCGACGTCCACCTCACAGGTTCGCCCCCCAGCTCACCGCCGGCGATGACCGCGGTGCCGGTCCCGCGATGACCGGCGGCGCGGGTTCGCAACCGCCCGACGTGCTCGCGGCGATGGCGGCGCAGAACGTGGAGGTCGACGAGCAGGTCCTCCTGATCGCGGCGCGGACCTGGGCGATCCCGGGCCGGATCGCGTACGACGGCGAGGTGATCGTCGCCACCTTCGACGACGAGCACGCCGCCCGGGCGGCGCTCGTCCGCGCCCGATCGGCGCGGTCGTTCTAGGTCGCCGGCTCGAGCTCGCGGACCAGGCGGAGGAGCAACGCTCGTTCGAGATCGCCGACTTCGACGAGCTCGAGGCCGGCGGTGACGACGCCGTTGTCGTCCGCGACCGTGTGGCGAACCTCGCCGGTCACCCGGATGCTGGCCCCGTGTCGTGCGCCGAGGCGCAGGTCGAGCAGCACCCGGTCGCCGACCGCGAGCTCGCCGCCGGTGCTGTGCAGCCCGACGCCCGTGGTCGAGAGGTCGCGCACGAAGCACTCGGTGTAGTCGCTGTCGGAGACGTAGGGATGATCCCGGCCGGGGTCGTCGACGAGGTAGCGGCTGGTCCAGCCGGCGAGTCGAGGCGCGTCCCGACGCACGTCCCGGTACCGCCACGTCTTCTGTTCCGGATCCCGCTTCCGTGTGAACACGTGTCGCCCCTGGCTCCCTCGACGTCGTTCACCAGAGTGATCGGCCGGACGGGGGCGTATCTCGAGCCGTCGTGACCCCTGCCACTGTCCGGGACCGGCGTCGCCCCCGACCCGGGCTCCCACCGGCGGCCGGGTGGTCGTCCGCCTGCCGTAGCCTCCACGCCGACGCGAGGAGGCACCCATGGCTGGACGGCTGGACGGCAAGGTCGCGATCGTGACCGGGGCAGGAGGGGGCATCGGGCGCGAGCACGCGCGGCTGTTCGCCGCCGAGGGCGCGGCGGTCCTGGTGAACGACATCGGCCGTCGCGCCGGTGCCGATGCGGCCGCGGTCGCCGCCGAGATCGAGTCGGCGGGCGGGACCGCGGTGGCGGACGCGAGCTCGGCGACCTGGGACGGTGCCGGCGCGATCGTGCAGCACGCGATCGACGAGTTCGGCCACCTGGACATCGTCGTGAACAACGCCACCGCGGCGCGCAACGCCGACCTCTGGCGCGTCACCGAGGAGGAGTGGGACCTTGCCCTCGGCGTGAACCTCAAGGGGTACTTCGCGATGATCCGGGAAGCGGCGCCGCACCTCTGCGGTCAGGGGTCCGGGGTGATCGTCAACACGAGCTCGGGATCGGGGTTCGGGCACCCGTCGGCCGTCGCGTACGCGTCGGCGAAGGAGGGCGTGGTGGGCCTGACGCGCACCGTCGCCCGTGAGCTCGGGCGCTTCGGGGTGCGCTGCAACGCCATCCGCCCGTTGGCGCTGGGTGTGTCGACCAAGGAGTACGCCGAGCACACGTCGAAGTGGGCGACGCTGATGTCGATCACGATGGCGCCCCGCGGCGCGCATCTCGCGTTCAACGTGGCGACGCCCGAGACGCACCCACCGGCGAAGATCTCACCGATGGTGGTGTGGCTCTGCACGGACGCGGCGCGGGGCGTCAACGGGCGGACGTTCCACGTCGCCGGCGACACCGTGTCGCGCCTCAGCGAGCCGGAACGCGAACGGGCGATCACTCACGCCGGCGGCTGGACCCTCGACGCGCTGGACGCCGTCGCGCCCACCCACCTCGTCGAGGATCTCACCGACGACTACCGACTCGAGGACCACCCCGAGCTGCAGGTGTTCGAGCCCTGACCCGGATGACCCGATCCGCGTCCCGCGATGCGGGGCGTCAGATGCCGCCGAAGTCCTGGACCACCCAGAGGCGCCCGTCGCCGGAGCGGAAGTACCCGATCCCCACGATGTTGTAGTTGCCCGAGAGGATGTTGGCGCGGTGCTCCGCCGAGTTCATCCAGGCACCTTCGACCTGGCCGGGCGACATCCCGACCGTGCCCACGAAGATGTTCTCGGCCATGGCCCGGAACCCGTCGTAGTCGGCCGAGCTGACGAGTGCCCCCAGGTTCTGGTGGGCCAGGTTGCCGCTGTTGGCCATGGTGTTCGCCCACGCGCCCGCCTGGTTGGCGAGCTTCGGGCTCCAGGTCAGCGGCGGCAGGCCGTTCGCCGCCCGGTCGTGGTTCACGCCGCTGAGCAGCCCGGCGGCGTACGGGTCGCTCGGACCGCCACTCGACGTGTTCGCGAAACCACAGGACGCGAGCCCGACCCCGAGGACGCCCGCCATCACCACGACCGCGACGCGCTTCCGCACCAACTGCTGCACCCGCATCAAGGCTCCTCCCGAGCTCCGTTCGAGGTCCCAAGCCTCGGCGACCCGTTTCGGAGGACCCTTGTGGCAGGTTCAACGCTCCATCATCTCGGGCGATTCGCCCGTCGGGGGACGGCTCACCGGTACCCGGAGAGATCGACCTCGACGCCCGGCTCCCTCGCCTCCTCGATGTAGCGCCAGACGTCGGGGCGCGAGCCGTCGAGATCGGCGAAGCCGTACACCCGCGCGAGCTCGCCCGAGCTCACCGACCGCTGGTTCCACCGGGCCCGATCGGGATCGGCGGCGAGGGCGGCGACCGCCCGGCCGACGAACCGCGGCGACTCCGACAGCGAGAAGTCGGGCGGCGCCACCGGGAGGCCGCGCTCGCCACGGTGGGTGTCGACCGCCTCACGCCAGTGCGGCTCGTCGACACCGAACGCGTCGAGCATCATCTCCGAGCGGAGGAAGCCGGGCGTGATCGACACCGCGGTGCCGTCGCACGCCGCGAGCTCGTGGCCCTGTGAGAAGGCGAGCCGGTTCACCGCGACCTTGGCGAGGTCGTAGTACACGGAGATGCGGTAGTTCGACGCGTTGTAGCGCGTGGTGCCATCGGTGACCTCGATGAGGAGGCCACCCGGACGGTCGACGACCAGCGGCAGCAGGAAGTGCGACGTCACGAGGTGCGTCTCGATCGCCAGGCGCAAGATCCTGAGACCGTCGTCGAGGTCGTGTTCCCAGATCGGCGTGTCCCACTGCGCGGGTCCGCCCTTGAGCAGCTCACCGCCCCAGATGTCGTTGACCAGCACGTCGACGTGGCCGTGCTCGATACGCACGCGGTCGGCGAGGGCACGCACCTGCGCGTGGTCGAGGTGGTCGACGGCGACGGCAATGCCGCGGCCACCGAGCGACGTGACCAGGTCGGCAGTCTCCTCGATGGTCTCCGGCCGGTCGTACTCCGAGCGGGTCGTGCCCGTCGTGCGACCGGTGCAGACCACGGTGGCGCCCGCCTCGCCGAGCGCGGCGGCGATGCCGCGGCCGGCGCCTCGGGTCGCGCCGGCGACGACCGCGACCCGGCCTCGCAGGGCCTCCGCATCCGGTGTCCACGCCACGCGTCGTGCTCCTCCCTCCCGCGCCTCGCGAGGTCAATGCCAGCGCAGGATGGTACCGAGGCCGTCGGTCGGATCCATCGGACGGGTGATGCCCGTCGCTCGGGGTCGCCAATCGTGGGCGGTTCCCCGCGCGTCAGCGCGCCTCGGGCGCGACCGACCGGAGGGTGGCGGTCAGCGCGGCGACGTCCTCGTCCGAGTACGACATCCGTCGGCGCTCGGTGTCGGGCGGGTCGTTCACCAGCCCGGTCGTCGGGCGCCACGCGTGACGGGGGCGGATCGGCCGCGGCACGAAGCCGCCACCGCAGTTGGGGCACACGTTCTCGAGCGCGTCGACGCAGGGCCGGCAGAACGTGCACTCGTAGCTGCAGATGCGCGCGTGCGCGGCGTCGGGTGGCAGGTCGACGTCGCAGCGTTCGCAGTTGGGTCGCAGGGCGAGCATCGTTGGCTCCAGTCGTCGGACCGTCGTCGGGGTGTCCGTAGCGCGCCGACGCGACGCCCACCTCGGCGCGGTGTTCGCGTCGGGGCAGGCGTCGCGCCATCGCTCACGAGGGCGGGGCGAAGAACTCGAGCGCGATGCCGTCGGGGTCGCGGAACGACACGCCGGAACCGTACGCCGCATCCTTGATGCGACCGCGCGCGATGCCGAGCTCGTCGAGGCGCAGGGCCCACTTCTCGAGCTCTTCGCGGTCGGCGCAGCCGAAGGCGACGTGGTCGAGACCGACGCGGAACTCGCTGAATTGCTCCGACGGTGCTGCGGTGCCGTGCTGGTGCAGCCCGAGGAGCGTGCCGTTCCCGAGCAGGTACACCGTGTGATGCATGTCGGGGTCGGTGTCCTCGTCGAGCACCGGCTCGGCGTCGAGGAGCGCCTCGTACCAGGGCCGGCTGGCCGAGAGGTCGCGCACGGTCAGGGCGACGTGGGTGAGCGGGGGGAATGCGGTCATGGGAGAGCCTTCCTGATTGGGGGGAATGCGTGCGGTGACGCGGTGACAGACTGAGTATCCGTGGGCAGCCCGCACGACACCATGACCGCGACACCGCGCCACCTTGCCGCGACACCAGAGTTGCGTCCGTGACCGACACGGACGCGCCCGCGCTCGTGCACTCCGCGCTCGAACAGCTACGGCTCGAAGGCGCGATCTTCTTCCGGTCGGAGCTGAGCGAGGGCTTCTCGTTCGAGTCGACGCCCCAACAACTCGCCGATGGGCTCCATCCCGGCGCGACGAGCATCATCCTCTTCCACATCGTCGCCCACGGCACCTGTTGGGTCGCGGGCGACGACGGTGTCCGTCACTGGGCCGAGCAGGGCGACGTGATCGTGCTGCCGTACGGCGACCACCACGTCATCGGGGGCGAGTCGCCCGCGGAGCTCGTCTCGATCATGACGCTCCTCGATCCGCTCCCGTGGGAGCACCTCCCGATCATCCGGCACGGCGGCGGCGGTGCGCGCGTCGACCTCGTGTGCGGGTACCTGCACTCGGAGGACCCGCTCTTCGATCCCGCGCTGCGCGTGTTCCCGTCGGCATTCGTGGTGCGCCTCCCCGACGGCGCGGCCGCGGAATGGGTGCGGGCGAGCGTCACCTATTCGATGCAGGAGCACGCGCCGCCCACGAACCTCAGCGGCAGCGCGCAGGCGATGCGCCTTCCCGAGCTGGTGCTCATCGAGGTCCTGCGGGTGCACCTCGCGTCGGCACCCGCGGTCGACCACGGCTGGCTGGCGGCGTTGCACGATCCGGTGCTGGCCCCGGCGCTGGCCCTGCTCCACGGCGCACCCGAACGGCGCTGGACGGTCGCCGAGCTCGCCGCCGGGGCGGCGGTCTCCCGCTCGGGTCTCGACGAGCGCTTCCGCCAGGTGCTCGGGCGCTCGCCCATCCGCTACCTCACCGAGTGGCGCATGCACCTGGCCGAGGACCTGCTCGCCAACACCGACAGCGGCGTCGCGGCAGTGGCCCGCAGGGTCGGCTACGACTCGGAGGAGGCGTTCAGCCGCGCGTTCAAGCGCGCCCACGGCGCTTCGCCCAGCCACTGGCGCGTCGCCCGTCACTCCCGCGCGACCCGGTGAACCGCGAGATCGTCGTGGCGCGGTTGCGCGCCGCCGGGTGCGTCGCCGCCGACGAGGAAGCTGCGTGCATGCTCGCCACCACGCGCGACGCCGACACGCTCGAGGCGTGGCTGCGGCGCCGGGCGGATGGCGTGCCGCTGGCGTGGATCACCGGGTGGACGACGTTCTGCGGCGCGCGGGTTGCGCGTGGCTGCCGGGGTCTACGTCCCGCGGCAGCAGACGGAGGCGCTGGCGCGCCGGGCCGCGCGCCTCCTCCCGCGGTCCGGCTTCGCCCTCGACCTGTGCACCGGTGCGGGCGCGGTCGCCGCGCACCTGCGCCGGGCCGTGCCCGACGCGCGCGTGATCGGCATCGACCGGGATCCCCGCGCCGCCCGGTGCGCGCGCGACAACGGCGTCACCGCGGTGGTCGGTGACCTGGCCGCGGCGGTGCACCGGCCGCAGTCGGTCGACGTGATCACCGCGGTCGCGCCGTACGTCCCGACCGCCGCGCTCCCACTCCTGCCCGCCGACGTGCGGCGTCACGAGCCGCGCGCCGCGCTCGACGGAGGACCGGACGGCCTCGACGTGGTGCGGGGAGTGGCGGAGGACGCGCCCCGGATCCTGCGCCCGGGCGGCTGGCTCCTCGTCGAGGTCGGTGGCGGGCAGGACGACGCGCTCGCGCCGGAACTCGCCGCGCACGGCTTCGGCGCCGTGACAGCCTGGCGCGATGCTGACGGCGACCTGCGGGGCATGGCCGCGCGCCGGGCGTAGCCCCCGGGCCCATCGGGGTATGCGGAAGCTGTCGGCGTGAGGGGAGACGGGTGTGGTGATCGCCGCGGTGTCACAACGGGCGCTCGGTATCGGTGCGCTCGTCACCGCGTTCACGCTCGGGCTGCGCCACGGCATCGACTGGGACCACGTGGCCGCCATCACCGACTTCGAGCGCGACGGCGGACCGGCCGCGGCGGTGCCTCTTCCTCGCGACCGCGTACGTCATCGGCCACGCCCTGGTGGTGCTCGTCCTCGGCGTCCTCGCGATGGCGTTGGCGCAGTGGCTGCCGCCCGCGGTCGATTCGGTGACGGAGCGGGCAGTGGGGACCACCCTCCTCGCTCTCGGCGTGTACGTCGTCGTCGCGCTGCTGCGCGACCGCGGACGCTTCCGGACGCAGAGCCGGTGGATGCTCGTGATCGGCCTCCTGCGGCGGGGGGCGGCGCGGATCCGGCGATCGCCCGGGGGCACCACCGACGTCGTGGTGATCGAGCACGACCACCCGCACGATCACGCCGGCCACGGGCACCAGCACCCGCACCCGCTCTTCGTCGACCGGGTGCCCTTCCACCGGCACGACCATGCCCGCCGGCCGGCCTCGTCGGCCCCCTCGGTCGACGTCGAGCACCGCCACCGCCACCGGCACGTGCTCGCCATGCCCGACGACCCGTTCCCGGCACCGAACGGCTCGGCGGCCCTCGGGGTCGGCGTGGTGCACGGGATCGGCGCCGAGACGCCGACGCAGGTCGTGGTGCTGGTCGCGGCAGCGGCCTCGGGCACCGCCGCAGGGCTCCTGGTGCTGGCGTCGTTCGTCGTCGGGCTGTTGCTGTCGAACACGCTGGTCGCGGCGACGACCGCCTACGGGTTCGGGGGGTCGGCACGGTGGCGGTCGGTGTTCGTCGGGATCTCGGCGGCGACCGGCGGGCTCAGCCTGGTCCTGGGCGGCTTCCTCGTCGCCGGCGCGGGCGACGCGCTGCCGCAGCTCCTGGGCGGGTGACGCGGTTCAGCGGCTGAGATCGGTGAGCACCGCGCGCCCGAGGTACCGCCCGCCCTCGAGCTCGTCGAAGATGTCACCCAGCTCGGAGAGCGGCCCGGTGCGCGACACGTGGCTGCGCACCTTGCCGGCGGCGGCGAGGTCGACCAGCTCGCGCATGTCCTGCACAGTGCCGACCGCCGAGTAGATGACGGTGGCGTCCTTCATGAACAGCTCGAACGGGTTGAACTCGATGTTGCCCTCGCTCGTGGGCGGCAGACCGACCAGGACCAACAACCCGTGTGGCCCCAGCAGCTCGAAGCCGAGCCGGAAGCCCGACATGTGCGCCGAGAACACCAGGCTGGCGTCGACGCCCCCGAGCTCCTCGCGGACGACGTCGACGGCCTCGTCGGCGCCCACCGCGAGGTCGGCGCCCAGCGACTTCACGAAGTCGAGCCGCTCCGGACCGATGTCGACCCCCACGACCTGGTAGCCGAACGCGCTCGCGATCTGGACCGCGTAGTGCCCGAGCCCGCCGGCGGCACCGATGATCGCCACCGGTCGACCGGGGAGGATGTGGTGGCCGAGCAGCTTCTTCACCGCGCCGTACGCCGTGAGGCCGCCGCACGCGAGCGGCGCCTCGTTGTCGCCGAGGCTGTCGGGGATCTTCACCAACGAGCGCGCCCACACCGTGAAGTACTCGGCGAAGGTGCCGATGATCGGCTTGCTCTCGCTGCACAGGCGCGGCTGCCCGCTCAGGCAGTAGCGGCACGCGCCGCACCAGTAGCCGCCGCCGGCGCCGCCGAGGCCCAGGATCACCCGGTCGCCGACCGATGCGAACTGTTCCGCGCCCGGGCCCAGCTGCTCGACGACCCCGATGGCCTCGTGCCCGATGACGCCCTGGCCGGTCACCCCGTACCAGTCACCGCGGGCGATGTGCAGGTCGGAGTGGCACACGCCCGACGCGCTGATGCGGATCAGCGCCTCCTCGTCGCCCGGTTCCGGGACGGGAAGGTCTTTGATCTGCAGGGTGCCGTCTTCGAGCCGTGCTGCCTTCACGTCGACTCCTCCGTCGCGCTGCGGGTCCGGCGCTGATCATGCCACCGTGCCCGCGACGACGCGTCAGCTGCCGATCGGGCCGATGGCGGCGATCTCGTACTGGAGGAGCTCGGCCGACAGGACCGGGACCGCGTCGGGCTCCTCCGGCCGCGGCGCGCTCATCCGGGCGAGGTGCGGTGCCAGGTGCTCCTTGCTCTCCCACCGCTCGAACAGGTACACCCGGCCGGGCTCGAGCGGATCGGCACTCAGCACGTAGTCGATGCAGCCCGCCTCGGCCCGCGACTCGCGCATGCCCGCCTCCCTGCCGGCGATGAACTCGGCGCGCCGGGCGGGATCGACCTCGAAGGTGCCTGCGATGATCAACATCGGGTCAATCTCGCACAGCGAAACCGCGGCCGGGCGATCTCCGTAACCGATGTGTTACGGTAACGGCACCGTTACCGAGAGGGGCCGCCCGTGGCCGTCACCATCGTCCAGTACCGGACCCGCCCGGAGCGGGCCGACGAGAACCAGCAACTGGTGGAAGCGGTGTTCCGCGAGCTGCACGCCACCGCCCCGCGCGGCCTGCGGTACGCGAGCTACCGCCTCGACGACGGCGTGAGCTTCGTGCACGTGGCGGAGGTCGACGGCGATACGGGCGCGAACCCGCTCACCGGGACTCCTGCGTTCGGCGAGTTCCTGCGCGAGCTCGGCGACCGCGTCGAGGACGGGCCGCACCCGTCGGGCGCGACGTGGGTGGGAGAGTACGGGTTCTCGGCGGAGGTGGGGACGCGTGGCTGACGGCGACGGAACGCGTGACCGCCCGTGGGTGCTCGACACCCCGAGCGGCGGATCCGCGTACACCGCGTACCGCGACGAGGCGAGCGAGCCGCCCGCCCTCGTGGTCCAGGTCGGCACGACCGAGCCGTGACTGCGCCGTGACTGCGCCGTGAACCCGGCGGCGCGGGACCCGTTCGAGGCGCTCGGGGATCCCAACCGGCGCGCCATCGTCGAGCTGCTCGCCGACGGGGGGCGGTCGGTCGGCGACGTCGCCGACGCGTTGCCGATCAGCCGACCCGCGGTGTCGCGGCATCTGCGCCTGCTGAAGGAAGCCGGGCTGGTGGTGGAGGAGCCGCAGGGCACGCGTCGCATCTACCGTCTGCACGATGAAGGTGTCGAGGCGGTCGAGGCGTTCCTGGCCCAGGTGTGGGGCGACGCAGTGACGCGGTTCCGCCTCCTGGCCGAGAACACGGCGCCCCGCGCGAGAGGTCGCCGTCGGTCGTGACCCTCGAACCGCTACGGCTCACGTACCGGATCGAGTGCCCGCCCGAGCACACGTTCTCGGTGTGGACCACGCGCCTGTCGGCGTGGTGGCCGCGGAACCACACGACGTCGGGCGATCACGACGCCACGGTGGTGCTGGAGCCGCGCCTCGGCGGGCGCATCTTCGAGCGCGCGACCGACGGGCGCGAGATCGACTGGGGCGAGATCACCGCGTGGGAGCCGCCGGCGCGGTTCGGGTACCTCTGGCACATCGGCCGGACCCGGGAGGACGCCACCGACGTGTCGGTGTCCTTCGTCGACGACGGTGACGGCGCCACCCGGCTGGAGATCGTCCACTCGGGATGGGACCGCCTCGGTGCGCACGGCGTGCAGTTCCGGCGCGCCAACACCACGGGCTGGGACGGCACGATTCCCGCGTTCCGCGCCGCGGCGGAAGCCCCGGCCTGAGCCGCTCCTGCTTGCACGGGGCGCGGTGTCGGGCCATTGTGATCCGGTCGAGCGGAGGGGAGGACCGTGGCCTCGGACCGGTTTGACGTCATCGTGATCGGTGCCCGCTGCGCGGGTTCACCGACCGCCATGCTGCTCGCCCGCCAGGGTCACCGCGTGCTCCTCGTGGATCGGGCCACCTTCCCGAGCGACACGCTGTCGACCCACCTCCTCCACCCGCCGGGCGTCGCCGCGCTCGACCGGTGGGGCGTGCTCGACCGACTGCGCGCCACCAACTGCCCGCCCATCGCCACCTACAGCTTCGACTTCGGGCCGTTCACGCTCGCCGGCGCCCCGGGCACCCCGGACTCGCCGGTCGCCTACTGCCCCCGCCGGACGGTGCTCGACAAGTTGCTCGTCGACGCGGCGGCGGAGAGCGGCGTCGAGGTTCGCGAGGCCTTCACCGTCGACGAGCTCGAGTTCGACGACGGGCGGGTCGCCGGCATCCGCGGCCACGCGCAGGGCGGTGGACCGGTGGTCGAGCACGCCGACGTGGTGGTGGGGGCCGACGGTCGTTTCTCGTTGCTGGCGAAGTCGGTCGGCGCGGAGGAGTACCACGAACGGGGCCCCATCCTCTGCGGGTACTACTCGTACTGGAGCGGGCTCCCGGCCGAAGCCACCTTCGCAGTGACGGCCCGCCCGGAGCGCGGTTGGGCGGTGGCGCCGACCCATGACGACCTCACGCTGGTCGTCGCCGGCTGGCCGTACCGCGACCGCAACCGGTTCAAGGACGACGTCGAGGGCACGTACCTGGGGATGTTCGACCTTGCGCCGGAGTTCGCCGAGCGGATCCGCGGAGCCACACGCGAGTCGCGTCTCGCGGGCACCGCGGTCGAGAACTACTTCCGCAAGCCGTTCGGGCCGGGCTGGGCGCTCGTCGGCGACGCCGGGTACAACAAGGACTTCATCACCGCGCAGGGCATCACCGACGCGTTCCGCGACGCCGAGCTGTGCGCCGACGCGCTCCACCGGGCGCTCAGCGGCGCCGAGCCGTTCGACGACACGATGGCCGCGTACCAGGCGGTGCGCGACGAGCACGTCCTGCCCTTCTTCGAGTTCACCTGTCAGCTGGCGACCCTCGATCCACCCCCGCCGGAGATGCAGCAGCTCCTCGCGGCCATGCACGGCAACCAGGACGCGATGGACGGGTTCGCACGGGTGAACGGAGGGGTGACGTCGCCGGCCGAGTTCTTCTCCGAGGAGAACATCGGCCGCATCTTCGGGGCCACCGGCTGACCACCGGTGAGCGTCCTCCGTCAACCCATGGCGGTCATGCCCCCGTCGACGGTGATCACGGCGCCGTTCACGTACGACGCCTCCACCGCGGTGAGGGCCGCGATCACGTACGCGACCTCCTCGGGCGTGCCGTAGCGACCGATCGGCACGTTGCGGCGCGCGTACGTGTCGCGGTCGGCGGCCGGGATGTTCTCGGTCATGCCGGTGAGGATGGGGCCCGGGCACACGCAGTTGGCGGTCACGCCCCGCCGCCCGAGGTCGACGGCCAACGAACGCGTGAACCCGACGAGCCCATGCTTCGACACCGTGTAGGGCGACGTCCGCCGGGCTGCGACCAGACCTTCGGTCGACGCCACGTTCACGATGCGTCCGGCGTCGCTGGCGAGCAGGTCGTCGAGGCAGGCCCGCACCACGAGCATGGCGCCGGTCAGGTTCACCGCCAGGGTGCGGTCCCACGTGTCCGGGTACCGGGCGTCACCCAGCGTCCCCCCGCTCGCGATGCCGGCGGCATTGACCACGATGTCGACCGGTCCGTGCAGTCCGTGAACCCGCTCGACACCCTCCGCGACCGACGCGGCATCGCTCACGTCGACCGGAGCCTCGCCCGCCACGTCGAAGACCGCGACGTCGACCCCTTCGGCACGCAGCAGCTCGACGGTGGCGCGGCCCATGCCGCTGGCGCCGCCGGTCACGACGGCGACCCGGCTCACGCTCCCGCCGGCGTCACGTACCGCCGTGCTTGCCCGACCGGAACGTGGCCGGGCGCTTGTTGAGGAAGGCGTCGATCGCTTCGCGGTGGTCGGCGGTCTCGATGCTGATGGCCTCGAACGCGACCGAGAGGTCGTAGAGCTGCGACACCCGCATCTCGAGCTCCTTGTTCACGAGCCGCTTGTTGAAGCGGATCGCCACCGCGGGACCGGAGGCCAGCCGGTGGGCCATCGCCATCGCCTCGTCCATGAGCGACTCGGCCGGGACGACGTGGTTCACCAGCCCGAGCCGGTCGGCCTCCTGCGCGCTCACGAGGTCGCCGGTCATCAGGTACTCCTTGGCCCGGTTGGGCCCCATGAGCAGGGGCCAGAGCACCGCGCCGCCGTCGCCCGTGACCATGGCGGCGCGCACGTGGGGGTCGGCGATGCGCGCGTGGTCGGCCATGTAGACGATGTCGCAGAACAGCGAGATGGTGGCGCCGATCCCGATGGCGTCGCCGTTGATGGCGGAGATCAGCGGCACCCGGACCGCGAGGATGTTGCGCGCCATGCCCACCGACTCGATGAGCAGCCCGGGGTGCCCGTCGGGGTAGCTGACGTTGTCGTCCATGCTGTTGAAGTCGGCGCCCACGCAGAAGTACTTGCCCGCGCCGGTGAGCACGACCGCGTTCAACTCGTCGTCGTCGACCATGTGCCCGTAGAGCTGCTTCAGCTCGAGGTGCATCACCGGGTCGAGCGAGTTGCGGTGCTCGGGTCGGTTCAGCATCGCCACGAGCACCCCGTCGTCGTGGAGCTCCGTGCTGATCGTCGTCAGTCCGTAGCGGTCACTCATGCTGCGCGTGTCTCCTGGTCTCGTCAGTGGCCGATCGGCGGGCACTCCAGCGCCGCCGCCATCTCGTCGAGCTCCTCGATCAGCGCGCGGGGGAGCGGGATGCCGTGCGCCAGGCGCTCCTCCCGCCGCTCCGCTTCGAGCTCGCCCGGCACCATGACCCGATCGTGGCCGGGGGCCAGCTCCGACGCGTGGACGTCGTCGATCAGCCGGTCGACATGGGCACGGAACCGCTCGACCGGCAGGAAGCGCGCCACGTCGAGGACCACGAAGCTCGCGCCCTTGGCGATGCGGTCCCAACCGGTGAGCTCCGAGTCGCTGTGCTCGGTGGTGCCGAAGCTGCTGTCGGCCAGCAGCCCGGCCATGATCTCGACCAGGAGCCCGATGCCGAAGCCCTTGTGGCCACCGAACCACTGCAGCTGGGAGATCGACGCCGCGTCGGGGTCGGTGGTGGGGAAGCCGCGCTCGTCGTTGGCCCACCCCTCCGGGATGGACGCGTCGCCGCGCTTGCGGGCGAGGAGGATCTTGTTCCCCGCCGCGGCGGTGGTGGCGATGTCGTAGACGATGTCGGGATGGGTACCGGCCGGCACCGCGTAGGAGAACGGGTTGGTCGAGAACAGGCTGGTGGTCCCACCGAAGGGCGGCACGATCATGGCGCCGTTCTGGAACGCCATGGCGAAGCATCCCTGCGCCGACGCCCGCATCGTGTAATACGCGAGCGCGCCGAGGTGCGTCAGCTCGCGCACCGACACGGTGGCGACGCCGTGCGCGTGGGCCCGCGCGACCGCCAGGTCGACCGCCGCCACGCCCGCGATCTGCCCGAAGCCGAGCCCACCGTCGAGTCGTACCGTCGAGCCGTCGTCGGCGAGCGTCGTGACCTGCGTGGCGGGGCTGAGGTGCCCGCTGCGCACCCGGCCGAAGTAGAGCGCCATGAGGTGGGAGCCGTGAGAGTCGACGCCGCGCAGGTCGGCCTCGACCAGGTTGTCGGTGATGACCGGCGCCTGGTCGGCCGGAACGCCCAGCGCGCCCAGCATCCGTTCGAGATGCGTGCGGAGCGTGGTGTGGTCGACGACCGTCGTCGCCGCGGGGTCGAGCGTGGTCACGCGGAACGCAGCGCGGTGCCGTCGCCCAATCCCTCGAGCCCGAGGAAGCGGATGGCGTTCCCACGCACGATCTTGTGCACCGTCTCCGCGTCGAGGTGACCGAACAGCTCCTTCGCGACCTGGTGCGTGTTGGGCCAGGTGCTGTCCTGGTGCGGGTAGTCGGTCTCGAACGCGATGTTGTCGCGGCCGACGCGGTCGAGGTTCTCCACGCCGACGCCGTCCTTGAAGAAGCAGCTCACCACCTGCCGGTAGTAGTACTGCGAGGGCGGCTCGCTGACGTTGCGCTGGCTCTGGCTCCACCCGCGGTGGACGTCCCAGACGTCGTCGACGCGTTCCAACACGTAGGGGATCCACCCGATCTGCGCCTCGGCGTAGAGGAGCTTCAGCGCGGGGAAGCGCACCAGCACGCCGGAGAACAGGAAGTCGATCAACGAGAGCGCGCTGTTGGCGAACATGTTGACCGCCTGCACCGCGTCCGGAGCGTCGTCCGACGAATTGATCGTCTTCGTGCCCGAGCCGATGTGCATCGCCACCACGGTGTCGGTCTCCGCGCAGGCGGCGAAGAAGGGGTCCCAGTAGCCCGAGTGGATGCTCTGCAGCCCCAACCACGGCGGCAGCTCGGAGAACGCGACCGCGCGCACCCCGCGCGCCGCGTTGCGGCGGACCTCGGCGGCCGCGAGCTCGACGTCCCAGAGCGGTACCAGGCACAACGGGATCAGGCGGCCGCCGCTGCCTGCGCACCACTCCTCGACCTGCCAGTCGTTGTAGGCCTCGACGCAGAGCCGGGCCAGCTCCTTGTCCTCGCCCTTCAGGAAGATCTGCCCGCAGAAGCGCGGGTAGTTGGGGAACGCGAGCGACGCCTCGACGTGGTTCATGGTCATGTCGTCGAGGCGAGCCTGCGGCTGCCAGCAACCCGGCCGCATCTGGTCGAAGGTGATGCCGTCGAAGCCGATCTCGTCCGCCGGGTAGCCCGCGGCCGCGATGAGCCGCTTCACCGAGTACTGCTGGTCCTCGTAGAACCACCAGGCGACGGGGTCGCCTTCGGTGCCGGGCGCCTCGCGGTACGTGCCGCCGTCGAGCACCGGCGTGCCGGGAGGCGCCATCACGACGTGCGGACCGACGTCGCGGTACTTCGCCGGGAGGCGCTTGGTCCACACGTCGGGGGGCTCGACCACGTGGTCGTCGAGGCTCACGATCAAGGGGATGTCGGTCATCGTGGTGTGTCTCCTGCGATGGTCGTGCGATGCAGCGAGCGCTCCTGGCCGGCGGTGTCGCCGACCACCGCATGCTGCACGCAGCGGTTGTCCCAGATGAGGAGGTCGCCCGGCTGCCACCGGTGGCGCCAGGTGTACTCGAAGCGGGCGAACTGGGCGTAGAGGTGGTCGAGCAGCGGTTGGCTGTCGTCGACGGACCAGCCGTCGAAGTGGCGCGTGTAGTTGCCGTTGACGAAGAGCGCGCGCCGCCCGGTCTCCGGGTGGGTGCAGACGACGGGATGCGAGTTCACGATCTCGTCCTCGGGCATGCCGCTGTCGATCGCGAGCTGGGTCGCGTAGTGCACCGCGCGCAGGCCGTCGAGCGTCTCCCGCAGGCCGGGGGACAGGCCCTCGTAGGCCAGGTAACCGTTGGAGAACATCGTGTCGCCGCCGTAGTCGGGGATCACCCGGCCCAGCAACAGGCTGACCGACGGCGGCTGCTTGGCGTAGGTGAAGTCGGCGTGCCAGGTGACGGTGATGGGGTTCGGGTCGTACACCCGCATGATCTCGGGGTGGCCCTCGATCGGCGGCACGTACGGGTGCGGCTCGATGCGGCCCCACCGCTTCGAGAACGCAACCTGGTCGTCGGGCGTGATGTGCTCCTGGCCCCGCACGCAGATGACGAGGTGCTCGAGCAGGGCCGCGTGCAGCGCGTCGAACGTGGCCTCGTCGACGTCGGTGGACAGGTCGACGCCGGTGACGATGGCGCCCAGCGCGCCGGCCTGACGGGCAACCTTCAGCTGAGCCACGTCCACCTCCAGAAGTTAGAACGGCGAGGGCAAGCGATCCATCGGGAGCTCGATCACCGACGGGCGGGAGTTGCCGAGCGCGTCGCGGAGCGCGGGGCCGACGTCGGCGCCCTTCGCCAGTCGCACCGCGTCGGCGCCGAACGACTCGGCGAACTTCACAAAGTCGGGGTTGCGCAGCTCGGTGCCGAGCTCGCGGCCGCCGAACCGCTCGCGCTGGTCGCGGTTGGAGTTGCCGTAGGCGTTGTCGTTGTAGACCACGGTGATGGTGTTGATCCCGTACTGCATCGCGGTGGCCAGCTCGGTGGCGGCAAAGAGGAAGCCGCCATCGCCCGTCGCACACACCACGGGCACGTCGGGCCGAGCCACCTTCACGCCGAGGGCGGCGGGGAAGCCCCACCCGAGCGTGCCCATGTACGACGTCGACAGGTAGGTGCGCGGCGCGTACGCCGGGTAGAGCATGTGGCTCATGTAGCCGATGGTGGTGGTGCAGGGGACGAGCACACCGTCGTCGGGGATCCCGGCGCGCAGCTGGTCGACCATCGCGCCCTGGGGCCCGACGGCGCGGAGGTCGTCGTCGACCTGCTTGCGGAACGCGTGCACCATGTCGGCGCGACTCGGCGCGGGCGGACGGACCGTCCGCACCTGCTCGAGCAGCAGCTCGAGCGTCGGCGCCGCGTCACCCACCACCGCGATCGGGTTCCCGAAGTGGCGCCCGATCTCGGCCGGGTCGACGTCGACGTGGACGACCGTCTTCTCCGCCACCACCTTGTTGCCGAGGAAGTGCGTGCCGACGGCGACGATCACGTCGGCGTCGTCGAGGAGTGGCTGCATCCGGCGGTTCACCCACACCGACCCCGCGGCGAGCGGGTGGCGGTCGTCGATGGCGCCCTTGCCCTGTCGGGTGGTGACGACCGGCGCCTGCAGGTACTCGGCCAGTGCGGTGAGCGCGGCGGTGGCGTCGCCGAGCACGACGCCACCCCCGGCCCAGACCAACGGGCGCTCGGCCGTCGCCAGCGCGCGCGCGGCGGCCGCGATCTGGTCGGGATCGGCCGGCACCCGGACGTCGTCCGCGGGTTCGAGCAGGGTGATCTCTGCCTCTTCCGAGAACGCCTCCGGCGGCATCTCGATCTCCACCGGTTGGCGACGGCCCCGCTGCACGCGCGCGACGGCTTCGTGCACGGCCTCGGGGATCTCGGTCGCGGAGAGCGCCCGTCGCTGCCACGCGGTGATCGGGCGGACGAGGTCGAGCTGGTCGTCGATCTCGTGGAGCAGCCCGAGACCCTTGCCGATGCCGTCGCGGTTGATCTGCCCGGCGACGAACACGACCGGCGACGACGCCGCGAACGCGGTCGCCAACCCTGCACCGGCGTTGTACACCCCCACCCCGGGCACGACGAACGCCACGCCGGGGCGGCCTCCCCCGCGGGCGTACCCGTCGGCGAGGTAGGTGGTGCCCTGCTCGTGCCGGGTGGTCACGAACTGGATCGACGGCTCGTCGTAGAGGCCGTCGATCGCGTGCATGGTCTGGTCGCCGGGCAGGCCGAACACGTGGCGGACGCCCTCGCGGGCCAGTTGCCGGGCGAACGCCCGGCCGCCCGTCATGATCTCGGTCATCAACCGTATACGTTATCCAATTCGTCAGGACGCCGGGCGGGGCGGGGGCCGGGCGAGATCGGATTCCCGGCGGAGCCCGATCACGCGCCTCGAGATGCGCCAGCCGGCAGGGGTCCTCACCGCGACGTCGTCGTAGGTCCCGCTGCCGGAGAGGCCGCCGCCGAGGAGTGAGAGCACCTTGCTGCGGATCCGCACGGTCCCATCGGGATCGACGGTCACCACCGGGGTCGTCACGTGGTGCGCCACGGGATGCCGCGCGCCGACGTAGGACGCGATCACCGGGTCGATGCCGCGCAGCGGCGGATTGCCGAACGCGGAGGTGTCGAATTCCACGTCGTCGGTGAAGATCTCGCGGAGCCGCTCGTAGTCGGCGTCGTCGACGATGTGGGCGTACCGGTGCACGAGCTGGTGCAGGGCGATGGTGTCATCTGCCGGGAGGTCACTGGCCGGGAGGTCGCTCGCCGCCATCTTGGATACATTATGTGAGTTTCGGCGAGGGGGAGACGCCATGGAGCTGGGCCTCAATCTGGTCATGGTCAGGCCGGAGCACATGCCCGAGGTGGCGGCGCGCGCCGAGGCCGCCGGGTACGGCGCGGTGTTCGTCCCCGACCACCTGGTCTTCCCCGCCCGCGTCGAAAGCCCGTATCCGTACAGCCCCGACGGCTCGTTCCCCTTCCCGCTCGACACGCCGCTGTACGACCCGTGGATCGTCCTCACCTCGATCGCGGCGGCGACCTCGACGATCAAGCTCGGGACCGCGGTCTACGTCCTCCCGCTGCGCCACCCGTTCGTCACCGGCCGTGCCGTCACGTCGCTCGACGTGTTGTCGGGCGGGCGCGTGATCCTCGGCGTGGGTGCGGGGTGGCTCAGGGAGGAGTTCACCGCGCTCGGGCTCGACCCGAAGCGCCGCTTCTCGCGGACGGAGGAGTGCATCGAGGTGCTGCGTGCCCTCTGGACCGAGGCCACGCCGTCGTACCACGGGCGCCATTTCGACTTCGACGCGGTCCACTTCGCGCCGCGCCCCGCCAGCGATCCCCACCCACCGATCCTGCTCGGCGGCGACTCCGACCGCGCGCTCGAGCGCGCCGCCCGTCTGGGCGACGGTTGGATCTCGGGCGGCACGGCGAGCGACGTGGCCGAGATCGAGGCGACGGTCGCGAAGGTGCGGCGGCTCCGCGAGCGGTCCGGGATCGCGGCGCCGTTCGACGTCACCGTGCTCCTGCCGAGGCCGACGGCCGACGAGCTCGCCCGCCTCGAAGCCGCGGGAGCGAACCGGGTGGTGATCATCCCGTGGGACCGCGGGCGCGACGCGATCCCCGCGCTCGAAGCGTTCGCGGAGACCACGATGGCGCACGCATGACGCCGTGAACGACGCGCAGTACGCGCTCCCGGTACACGCGGCGCGCGACGGCGAGAAGCCCGCCGTCATCATGGGCGGGAGCGGCGAGACGATCTCCTACGCGGAGCTGGACGCACGGTCGAACCAGGTCGCGCAGCTCCTGCGCGCCGAGGGACTGCGGCCGGGTGATCACGTCGCCCTCTTCCTCGAGAACGACGCGCGGTACCTGGAGATCGTGTGGGCTGCGCAACGATCGGGTCTCTACTACACCCCGGTCAGCGCGCTGCTGACCAGCGCCGAGCTCGACTACGTCGTCGACGACTGCGGGGCGGTGGCACTCTTCGCGTCGGCGGCGCTCGCGACGTCGGCAGCCGGCATCGGCGAGCGGCTACCGCGCGTGCGCGTGCGCCTGGCGGTCGGTGGCGACCTCGACGGCTTCGAGGACTACGACGCCGCGCGTGACCGCGCGCCGTCCTCGCCGGTGGAACCGGAGGTCGCGGGGAGCGAGATGTTCTACTCCTCGGGCACCACCGGTCGCCCCAAGGGGGTGCGCAAGCCGCTCACCCTGGAACCGGCCTGGGCCATCCCCGGGTACTTCCCCACGTACCGCGACCTGTACGGCTTCGACCGCGGCACCGTCTGGCTGTCGACGGGCCCGCTGTACCACGCCGGTCCGCTCTACGGGTGCCTGGCGGCTCACCGCGGGGCGGCACCGTCGTGGTGATGGAGCGGTTCGACCCCGCCGAGGCGCTCCGGCTCATCGAGCGGTACCGGGTGACCCACGCGCAGTGGGTGCCCACCATGTTCAGCCGCATGCTGAAGCTGGCGCCCGAGGTGCGGGCACGCCACGACGTGTCGAGCATGGTGTTCGGTGTGCACGGCGGGGCGCCCTGCCCGGTCGCAGTGAAGCAGGCGATGCTCGAGTGGTGGGGGCCGATCCTTTACGAGTTCTACGCCGGCACCGAGGGGAACGGCATGACGCTCATCTCCGCCGAGGAGTGGCTGGCCCGCCCGGGCTCGGTCGGGCGGTCGGTCCTCGGGGTCGCCCACGTCGTCGGCGACGACGGGCGCGAGCTCGGACCGGGGGAGACCGGCACGGTCTGGTTCTCCGACGGGTTCACCTTCGAGTATCACGGCGACCCCGCCAAGACCTCCGAGGCCTACGACGACCGGGGCTGGTCGACCCTCGGCGACGTCGGTCACCTCGACGACGACGGCTACCTCTACCTGACCGACCGTCAGGCGTTCATGATCATCGCCGGGGGCGTCAACATCTACCCCGCGAGATCGAGGACGTGCTGGTGCTGCACCCGAAGGTCGCCGACGTGGCGGTGATCGGCGTGCCCAACGACGACCTCGGGGAAGAGGTGAAGGCACTCGTGCAGCTCGTCGACGGCGAGGCGCCGTCGGACACGGTCGCGGCCGAGCTGCTCGAGCACTGCCGGGGTCAGCTGGCGCGGGTCAAGGTGCCGCGCTCGATCGACTTCGTCGACGAGCTGCCACGGCTCCCCACCGGCAAGGTGCAGAAGCACAAGCTCCGCCGCGCCGTACTGGGAGGGCCGGGCGTCGCGCCTCGTCTAGCGCCTCACCCGTCGGTCGCCGCCGCCTCGCGGTACGGCTTCAACAGCAGGCGCGACACCGTGGCCACGTGGGTCTCGTCGGGGCCGTCCCAGATCCGGCCGAGGCGCGCCTCCTTGTAGAAGCGCTCCAAGGGGAGGTCGCCGGTCACCCCGAGACCGCCGTGCACCTGGATCGCTCGGTCGACCGCGTTGTGGAACATGCGCGCGGTGAGCACCTTGATCATGCCGATCTCGACCCGCGCCGGGTCGCCACGGTCCATCTGCTCGGCGGCGTCGAGCGCGATGTGCCGGCAACCCCGGATCTCGGCCGCGGTCTCGAACACCATCTGCTGGATCAGCTGCTTGTCGGCGAGGGGACCCCCGAACGCCACCCGGCGCACGGCGCGGTCGCACATGAGGTCGTAGGCCCGTTCGGCGCGACCGAGGAAGCGCATGGCATGGAACACGCGTCCGGGGCCCAGGCGCTTCTGGCCCAACAGGAAGCCCTGGCCCCGCGCGCCGAGGAGATTGCTGGCGGGGACGCGCACGTTGTCGTACTCGACCTCGCAGTGGTCGCCCTCGAGCTCGCCGAACACCGGCACCGCCCGCACGATGTTGTACCCCGGCGTATCGGTCGGCACGATGATGGCGGAGAACGCGAGGTGCGGGCGCGCCGCGTCCTCCTCGGTGCGGGCGATGACGGTCGTGTACTTCGCGTAGTGCGCGAGGCTGGTGAACCACTTGCGCCCGTTGATCACCCACTCGTCACCGTCGAGGACCGCGGTCGTCTGGAGCTGCGTGGCGTCGGACGACGCGACCGCGGGCTCGGTCATCCCGAAGCTCTGGATGATGTCGCCGCCGACGAGCGGCCCGAGGTAGCGGTCGCGCCACTCGGGCGAGGCGAACTCGTGCAACATCAACGAGTCCTGCAGGGTGCCGGTGCCGAACACCCAGACCGCGGGTTCGGAGAGCCCGATGACCTCGTTGACGTAGACGTAGTCGAGGAAGGGCATGCCGCCGCCGCCGACCTCCTTCGGGTGCCCGATCGCCCAGAGGCCCTCGGCCTTGGCCTGGGCGCGCAGCTCGGCCATGAGGGCGGCACCGGGATCGTCGGTGACCCACCACGAGTACATCTCCTGCTCGCGCGGGATGATCCGCTCCTGCACGAACTCGAGGAACCGGTCGCGGATCGGGCGGACGTGCTCGGGAACGGGAAGATCCATGCCGCGTTGCTCGCTCTCACCACTCGATGGACACGGGAAGGGCTTCGGGACCGCGCAGCGACCCGCCGCGTGGGCGCGCGGCCTCGGCGTCGAGGAGCTCGACGTGGCGGGTGCGCTCGATCACGACGTCGAGCGCGACGCGCATCTCCTGCCGGCCGAGCCAGGCGCCGAGGCAGAAGTGCTCACCGAGGCCGAAGGTCAGCATCTCCTGGGGCCGGCGGTCGAGGTCGAAGTGGTCGGGGTCGGGGAACATGGCCGGATCGCGCCCGGCGGCGGCGAACGAGTACACCATCGGCGCGTCGGGTGGGAGCTCGACCCCATGGAACTCCGCACCCTCGGCCCGCGCCCGGCGGGGCAGGTTGCCGACCGGCGGCTCCCAGCGCAGGGCCTCCTCGATCGCCCAGTCGCGCGCGTCGACGTCGTCGCGGGCACGGGCGAGCAGCTCGGGCCGTTCCAACAGGGCGAAGAACAGGTTGCCGATCGCGTTCGTGGTGTT
The DNA here is from genome assembly GCA_963819475.1 of uncultured Actinomycetes bacterium. Lineage (GTDB taxonomy): Bacteria > Actinomycetota > Acidimicrobiia > IMCC26256 > DASPTH01 > DASUAS01. Next base: position 259,333 of record CAWFWE010000002.1, on the reverse strand, counting down.
GTGGGTGCCGGCGGGGAACAGCAGGCGCAAGAAGGAGAGGATCTCCTCGTCGTCGAGCGTGCGCCCCTGGAACTCCCCGCCGACCAACGTGCTGATCAGGTCGTCGCCGGGCTCCTCCCGGCGCTGCTGCATGACCGGCTCGAGGAACGCGGTGAACTCGGCCTTGGCGGCCAGCGCGCCGTCCGGGTCGAACGGGTAGGTGAACAACGCGTTCGACCACCGCTCGAGCGCATCGGAGTCCTCGGCCGGCAGGCCGAGCAGCCGGGTGATCACCTCCATGGGCAGGCGGTGGGTGAGCACGGCACGCAGGTCGACCGGCGAGGCGCCCGCGAACCGGTCGACCACACGGTGGCACACCGGCTCCAGAACCTCGTGGCGGTACGCCGCCATGCGCTGGCGCCGGAACGCCGGCGACACGACCGCGCGGTTGCGGGTGTGCTCGTCGCCCTGCATCGAGTTGAGCGTGCGACCGGTGGCCGGATCGGTGGTGCGCGAGTACGACGCCGCGGAGGGGAAGGTCTCCTCGTCGCGCAGTGCATCGCGCAGGGCCTCGTAGGTGAGGACGATCCACGCCCGCTCGCCGTTGCAGCGCACCTCGACCACCGGCGCTTCCTCGCGCATCGCGGCGAGGGCCTCGTGCATGGCCGGGAGGTCGTCCATGGTGACGTTGATCTCGGGATGCGCCACCGGTGGTCCCCCCACGCCGTTCGCCGTGCGGCCCGCCGCTGCGGAGTTCATAATGTATCCAAACTGTCGACGCCGGTGCCGGCTGCGGCGCGGCCCGCGGATCGGAGGGGGAGGGTGGCCGAGGAGGAGCAGGACCCCGGCCGGCTGCGGGCGCGTCTGCCCGGGCTCGTCGCCGCCTGGCGCGAGGGGGCGACCGTCGCTTCGGTGCGCCCCCTCGAAGGCGGCAAGTCGAGCCTGACCTACCTCGTCGCCCTCGAGCGCGGCGCGCCCATCGTGGTGAAGATGGCGCCACCGGGGCTGCCGCCGACGCGCAACCGCGACGTGCTGCGACAGGCGCGCGTGCAGGAGGCGGTCGTCCGGTCCGGGCGCGCCCCCGTCGCGCCGGTGCTCTTCACCGACGCGGGCGCGCCGCCGGAGCTGCCACCGCTCTACGCGATGGCCTTCGTGGAGGGCGAGTCGTTCGAGCCGTTGCTCGACGCGACCGCCGAGCTCCCGCCCCCGGCGACGATCCGCGGCCGGCAGCTCGCGGCGGCACGCGCGCTCGCCGGGCTGCACTCGATCGCGCCGGGCGCCGTCGGCCTCGCCGACGAGCCCGAGGTGACCCTGGCCGACGAGGTCGAGCGCTGGGCCCGCATCTTCGAGACCGTGCCCGACGACCTCCGGCCCGGGTACCGGGCGCCGGCGGCGGCGCTGCTCGCGCCGCTGCCCGAGCCGATGCCGTCGACCGTCGTCCACGGCGAATTCCGCCTCGGCAACCTGCTGGCGCAGGGCGACGACGTGGCCGCGATCATCGACTGGGAGCTCTGGACCCGGGAGGACCCCCGCGTCGACCTGAGCTGGTTCCTCTCCTACGTTGACGCCGACGAGCAGCCCTCGGCGATCCGGCCGACACCGCCCGGGATGCCGACGCGCGCCGAGCTGCTCGACGCCTACGAGGACGCGGCCGGCGCCCCGGTCGCCGACCTCGCGTGGTTCGACGCGCACGCCCGCTTCAAGATGGCGGCGATCGCCGCGCTGGTGAACAAGCACAACCGCCGGCGGGAGCACCCGGACCCCGAGCAGGAGGCGCTGGTCCCGGTGATCGGCCGGCTCCTCGAGCAGTCCCTGGCGATCCTCGACCGCGCCCCGACCCGCCCGAGCAGGAGGTAGCCCGTGCCCTTCGAGTCGATCGACGGCATCGAGGTGACCCTGCGGGATCACCTCCTGCGCATTCGGCTGAACCGCCCGGACCGCCGGAACGCGATGACGCCCGACCACATGAACCACGTCTCGAAGCTGTGCGCGCAGGCGGAGGAGGACGACGAGGTGCGCGTGGTCCTGCTCACCGGTACCGGTGACTCGTTCTGTACCGGTGCCGACCTCAGCGGGGTCGACCTCTCGGCGAGCGGCGGGCAGATCCCGCCGGTCTCGATGTCGCGAAACCTGTTCCTGGCCCTGCTCGAGCTCAGCAAGCCACTGGTCGGCGCGATCAACGGCGTCGCCGCCGGCGGTGGCCTCGGGCTCGCGCTGTGCTGCGACATCCGGCTGGGCTCCGACGACGCCCGCTTCGCCACCTCGTTCAGTCGCATCGGCCTCACCGCCAACGACGCGGTCGCGTGGCTGCTCCCGCGGATCGTCGGCATCGCCAAGGCCATCGAGCTCATCGCCATCGCCCGGCCGATCGACGCCGCCGAAGCCGAGCGCATCGGGCTCATCAGCTACCGCTACGCCAACGACGAGTTCGGGGCGCGCGTGGAGGAGTTCGTCGACGCGCTGGTCGCCGCGCCACCCGTCGGCCTCCGCTTCTCCAAACGCCTCGTGATGGACGGGCTCAACCGGTCCTACCGGGACCACGTGCTCGCCCAGGAGTACGCGACCCTCGCCAACCGCACCATCGCCAACCACGACATCGAGGAGGGCGTGGCCGCGTTCCGGGAGAAACGCCCGCCGAACTTCCGCGGCAACCTGATGCGCCCGGTCTGGGAGAACTACTGAGTGAGGCCGAGCCGGCCACGGACGGCGGCCGGCGTCGCCGGCTCGTAGCCCGCCTCGCGCACCAGCTCGACGGCGCGCGCCACCAGCTCCGGGTTGCTCGCCGCGGGGTGGGCGTACGGGCTGTCGCCGATGCCGACCCGTACGTGCAGCCCCCGGTCGAGCGCAGCTCGGAGCAGCGTCTCGGCGTGGTCGGCTCGCATCATCGTGTAGGGGACGATGGTGCACTCGAGGTCGAGCTCCGGTGGGAGCTGTGAGCGGTACGCGTCGATCCCGCGCTCGTCGGGGAACGGGCCGGTGACGAGCTGCTCACAGAGGAAGAGCTTCACGTACAGCGGGGTCGGGAACAGACCCGCGCGCACGGCCAGCGCCAGCCACCGCGCCTCGCCGACGTCGAACACGTTCACGGTCGGCCGCACACCGAGTCGCCGCATCTCACCGAGCGGATCCGGGGGCGCGTCCCCGCCCACGGTGTCGAAGGGGGGATCCTCGAACCGGCAGGCGTCCTCGTTCCAGAGCCGCGGACCGACGACCTCCTGGGGCACGTCGTACGACGCGAGGATCGAACCGGCACCGCCGGGGACCTGGGCGGCCAACGCCCAGACGTGGGAGTGGTCGCGGAAGTAGCTGGGGTAGGCGACGACGTCCGACGACGCGGCGATGAGGTCGAGGGCCTGCCGGTAGCGCGCGGTCCCGGACCAGTCCTGCCCGCCGTCGTGGTCGCGGGCGTGGAAGTGGACGACGGCGGCGCCGGCGGCCGCGCACGCGACCGCGTCGGCGGCGACCTCCTCCGGCCCGTAGGGCACATGCGGGTTCTGCGCCTTGGTGGTGAACTCGTTCTGTCCCACCTCGACGATCACCGTGCCCTCGTCGGCGAGCCCCATCCGCGCCTCCTCAGCCCGCGACCGCGATCGGCAGGTGGTCGTGCCCCCGCACCTGACCACTCGGCGCGCGCACGACGCCGTCGTCGTCCAGCGTGTAGTTGGGCGCGACCGCGAGCAGCTCCTGGATCGCGACGCGCGCCTCCAGGCGGGCCAGCGCCTGCCCGAGGCACAGGTGGATGCCCCAGCCGAGCGCAAGGTTGCGGCCGATCTCCCGGTGCAGGTCGAACAGCTCGGGGTCGTCGAAGACGCGGTCGTCGTGACTGGCCGCACCGGTGACCAGGATCACGCGCGAGTCGGCCGGGATGGTCACGCCGCGGAGCTCGACCGGCCGCTCGACCCAGCGTCCCTGGTAGTGCGACGGGCCGTCCCAGCGGAGCGCTTCCTCCACCGCCGGCGTTGCGAGCGACGGGTCGGCAGCCAGCTCGGCGCGCTGGTCGGGGTACCAGGCCAGCGCGACGACCAGGTTCCCGATCAGCTTGGCGGTCGTCTCGTGCCCGGCGACGACCAGCTCCACCACCCGACTGGCCACCTGCTCGGGCGTGAGCCGCCACGTGTGCCCGTCGTCGTCGACCACCTCCGACTGCAGCAGCAGCGTGATGATGTCGTTGCCCGGGGCCGCCGCACGCTCGTGCACCACGTCGACCATCTGCACCGCCAGCTCGAGGGACGCGCTGACGACGTCGTCGGAAAGCACGGGCGGCCCGTCGGTCGCGCTCATGGCGAGCATGCGCGACGAACGGTCGTGGATGGTGCCGCGCGCGCCCTCCGGGATGCCGAGCATCTCGCAGATCACCGCGATCGGCAGGAGCAACGAGAAGTCGTCGATGACGTCGATGCACCCGCGCTCGCCGCGCGTCGGCGAGGAGGTTGCGGCACGCGCGGCGGATGTTCGCCTCCTGCGACGCGACGGCCATCGGGGTGAACACGCGCGACACCAGCCGGCGGTGCCACGTGTGCTCGGGCTGGTCCTTGTTGATGAGGATGTCGTTGCCGGCGTCGAGACCCTCGATCGTCATGCCGTGCCCCGACAGGTAGGTGTCGGTGTCGAGGCTGGCGGCGAGCACGTCGTCGTAGCGCGACAGCGCCCAGAACCCGACCCGCTCGTTGTGGTACACGGGCGCCTCGTCACGCAACCACCGGTAGATCGGGAAGGGGTTGTGCTGCGTGGCCGGCGAATACGGGTTGTACTCCACGGGCGGCTCCGGGACGGCTGTATACATTATGTAATGCCGGAGGGCTGCCGGCCAGCGAACGGGGGGACGACGGTGGCACCACGACCGATGGAAGGCGTGCGCATCCTCGAGGTCGCGCAGTTCACCTTCACGCCGGCCGCCGGCGCGGTGCTCGCCGACTGGGGCGCCGACGTGATCAAGGTCGAGCACGCGGTGACCGGAGACGCCCAGCGCGGGATGGGCGGTCTCTCCGGTTGGCGCGAGGGTGCGTTCCACCCCGTCATCGAGCACCCGAACCGCGGGAAGCGCAGCATCGGCCTCGCGCTCGAGCACCCCGAGGCGCTCGACGTGCTCTACGAGCTCGCCCGGAGCAGCGACGTGTTCCTGACCAACTTCCTCCCCGACGCGCGGACCCGCCTGCACATCGACGTCGACGATCTCCGTGCCGTCAACCCCGACATCGTCTACGTGCGCGGTAGCGCGTTCGGGGTGCGAGGTGACGAGTCCACTCGCGGCGGCTACGACGCCACTGCGTATTGGGCGCGCAGCGGCCACGCCGCCGGGGTGCAGCCGCCCGACTACGACGGCGTGCTCGGCATGCCGGGCCCCGCTTACGGCGACTCGATCGGCGGGATGACGATCGCGGGAGGGATCGCGGCCGCGCTGCTGGCGCGCGAGCGCACCGGCGAGCCGTCGGTGCTCGACGTGTCGTTGCTCGGCGTGGGCGTCTGGGCCAACGCGTTGTCGGTCGACATCTCGCTCGCGAACGGCGAGCCCTGGCCGGGCGGCTCGATGGGCAATCCGCCCGAAGCGCGCACCAACCCGGGGGCGGGGCCGGTGCGGACGTCCGACGGTCGCTACCTCTACCTCGCGATGATCCAGGTGTCGAAGTTCTGGGCCGACTTCTGCCGTCACCTCGGGCGGGACGACATGATCGACGACGAGCGCTGGAACACGCCCGAGAAGCTGCTCGCGAACGCACCCGCGGCGGCCACGATCGTCCACGAGGTGATCGGATCGAAGCCGTACGCCTACTGGGTCGAGCGCTTCCGCACCCTCGAAGGGCAGTGGGCACCGGTGCAGGACAGCCTGGAGCTCGGTCACGACCCGCAGGTGCGGGCGAACGGCCTCATCGCCGAGATCACCGACGCCGACGGGGTGACGCGGGAGCTGGTCGTGAACCCGGTGCAGTTCGACGAGACGCCCGCCGAGATCCGACGGGCGCCACAGTTCGCCGAGCACACCGACGAGCTGCTGCGCGAGCTCGGCATCGACGACGAGCGCATGCTCGCGCTCAAGGTCTCGGGCGCGGTGACCTAGTGGACGACAGCGGGAAGTACGGCGCGTGCGCGATGACGCGTGAGGAGCTCGACCGGTTCCTCGCCGACACCGACGTCATGATGCTCGCCAGCCTGCGCAAGGACGGCGCACCGTTCGTGGTCCCGGTCGGCTTCGACTTCGACGGCGACAGCTTCTTCGTGACGATCGCGCTCGACCACGGTGCCCGGCACCGACTGCGACGGGATCCCCGGGTGTCGCTCGCCGCCGGCAGCCACCCCGCGTTCCCGACGAAGTTCGTCGTCGTCGAAGGCGTCGCCGAGGAGCAGCCCGATCCCGGTCACGCCATGAGCCGGCGGATCCTCTTCCGGAAGTCCGAGGAGATGTTCGCCCGCCTGGCCGTGGATCGCGAGCAGTTCTTCTCGCAGTGGGTCTCGGTCGGCCGCGTCGTGTTCCGCATCCGCGTCACGCAGCTCACGACGTTCGACGGGACGAAGCTGCCGAAGGGTGGGAAGCACGCTGCGGGCACCCGGTTGCCCACCGACACGACGCGGGGCGCAGGCCGCTAGTCGCCGGCGAACATCCCACGTGACGCGAGCAGCTTGATCACGAGGTCGCCCTGGTCGCGCAGGAGACGCATGCACGCCTCGGCGGCGGCATCGGGGTCGCGGCTGCTGATCGCGGTGACGATCCGCTTGGTGCCGCGCTGTTGCACCGGGCCGCTGCCGCTGATGAGCTCGAAGAAGTTGCCGGGCACGACCGTCGACATGTTGCGCATCACCGAGCCGAGCCGGGGAGAGTGGGCGAGCGTGAGCAACGTGCGCAGGAAGGTGTCATTGGCGTCGTGCAGCGTGTCGGGGGAGTCCGCCGCCGCCAACTGCTGCTGGGCGTCGCGCAGGCCCTTGAGCCCGTCGTCGGTGGCGCGTTCGGTGGCGCGACGTGCCGCGAGGCCGTAGACGAGACCGAGCAGCTCGTAGTGGTCGCGCAGCGCGTCCTCGTCGAGGCCGTGCACGAAGGCCCCACGGTGGGGTGTGATCGTGAGCCAGCCCTCGCGGTCGAGCGCGATGATCGCCTCGCGCACCGGGATGCGGCTCACACCGAGGCGCTGTGCGATCTCGTCCTGGCGCATGCGGTCGCCCTGGCGCAGCTCGCCGTTGAAGATGAGCGAGCGGATGTGCACCGCGACGAGGTCACCGCTGCTCCGGCGGTCCATCACCGGGAGCGGTGCGAACCCCAGCTCGTCCGGATCTGGCGACGCCACACGTATACGTTATACGGATTCCGGCACGAGCTCGCGAGCGAAGCGACGGTAGCGCTCGACGTCCCACACGTCCTCGAACTCGCCCCACCCGACGGTCGCGGCGCCGTCGCTGCCCTCGTAGTCCCAACGCACGAGGCCGACCACGTTCATCATCGACGGCAGGTTCTGGAAGCCCATGTGGTTCCGGACGTCCCCGACCGCTTCGAACGCGCGCCCGGCGGCGTCCACGGCCCGCACGACGACCCGCCGCGGCCACACACCGTCGCGTTCGAGCACCCGACTCCCCGAACGCAGCGGCCACTGCTCGCCGTCGCGCCAGAGGTAGCCGAAGTTCTCGACGATGGGCGCGCCCGGTGCGTCCGGTTGCGAGAACACCACGAACGCGGACCGCGCTTCGGCGCACAGGTCGTACCCGATGTGCAGGCCGGGCGTGGGCACCCGCGGGCCCCAGGAGCGGTCGCGCATCGCGAAGCAGTCGACGTCGATGCGCTCACCGTCGATCGTGATGGTCCCGGTGACATGGCCCTGCTGGTCGACGTGCCCGGAGAAGGTGCCGGACGTGTCGTCCTCGGCCCCGAGGATGTGGGCGGGGAGGATCGCCTCGAACGTCACGTCGATCGAGCAGCGCGGGTGCTCGTACGTCACCCGGTAGGTCTGCATCGGCTCGACGCAGCGCATGGAGATCCCGGTCGGGAACGTGATGTCGCGCAGGTCACCGGGCGTCGGGTACGGATAGGTCCACTGGTAGTCCCAGTGGAGCGCGTCCCAGGGGTGGCGACCGCGGTCGTCCCACACCATCACGCCGCCGCCGAGGATGCCCTGGATCGGCTTGACCCACGGGTACACGTAGCACGAGAGCCGGCGCTCGGGGACGACGAACGTGAACCACGCCGTCTCCTGCCACCACGGGTCGTCGCTCGTGGGCGGGTGGAAGACGTCGTGCTCCGAATCGCGCATCGGATGCAATATACAAACGTCTCGACCCGATGGCCCGGGAGGCGCGGTGCGGCTCGGTCTCTACCTCGACATGCGCAACCCGCCGCGGTGGCGGCGCCCGTGGGCGGACCACTACGCGCGCTGGCTCGAGCTGGTCGAGGAGGCCGACCACCTCGGGGTCGACTCGGTGTGGCTCTCGGAGCACCACTTCTTCGAGGACGGCTACCTCTCGCAACCACTCGCGTTCGCGGCTGCGATCGCGGCGCGCACGCGGCAGGCGCGGATCGGCACCGCCGTCATGCTGCCCGCGCTCAAGCAGGCCGCCGCGCTCGCGGAGGAGGCTGCGCTGGTCGACGTGCTCAGCAATGGCCGGTTGGAGCTGGGCGTCGGCGCCGGCTACCGAGCGCCCGAGTTCGAGGCGTTCGCCGCCGACATCACGCAGCGGTACGACCTGGTCGAGGCGCGCGTGCGCGAGGTACGCGAGCTGTGGGCGGAAGGGCGCGTCGTCCCCGGTCCGGTGCAGGAGCCGGTGCCGTGGTGGGGCGGCTTCTTCGGCCCGCGCGGTGTGCGGCTCGCGGGCCGGCTGGGCATGGGCCTGCTCGCGGCGATCCCCGAGCTGGTCCCGGTCTACCTCGCGGGGCTGGAGGAGGGCGGCCACCCGCCGTCGGCGGCCCGGTACGCGCAACCGTGGAACATCGTGCTGGCCGACGATCCCGATGCCGCGTGGCCGCGCATCCGCGAGCACCTCGCGTACGCGTGGGACTCGTACGGGCGGTACCTGGTCGAGGGCACCGCGCAACCCCCGCCGCCACCGGTCGACCCCGAGCAGATGCGGAGCGAGGGCTCGGGCATGGGGGGGAGCGGTGCGTTCTTCATGGTGCTGACGCCCGCTGATGCAGCCGAGTTCCTCCGCGGAGTGGTGACGCGCATCCCACTCGAGGAGACCTTCTTCTGGTCGAGCATCGCCGGGATGCCGGAGGACCTCGAGGCGCGCCACGTGCAGCTGCTGTGCACGGAGCTGCGCCCGCTCGTGGCCGACCTGCGCCCCTGAGCTACCCCGCGTCCTCGTCGGCGCGGGACCGTCCGGTCGCCAGCAACAGGTCCTCGTGGAACTGCATCCAGACGGTGTGGTACGAGTCGCGGGCCGGTGACGCAAACCACTCGCGTTGCCCGCCCGAGAGCCGGGCGAGGGCGTCGTCGAAGCGACCGGCGTACGCGCCGAAGCGCGGGATCGCCGGCACCAGCCCGTCGAGGATCCGGCACGCGGCGGCGTGCACGTCGCGCAACCGCCCGATCACGCGGTCGTCGTAGCCGGGGTCGGTGTGGTCGTTGGGGATGCCGCCCCGCGCGATCTGCCAATCGTGGCAGACCTTGAGCAGGCGGGGGTTCACCGACTGGAACTGTGTGTACGCGGTGTCGGCGGCGATCGCCGCCTCGCTCCCGGGTGACGCGGCCGCCCACGCCGCGTGGGCGTCGCGTCCCTCCGGGGTGAGCCGCACCCGACCCTTCTCGACGACCACGAGACCACCACGCGCGAGCTCGTCCCAACCCGGGTCGTCGGCGGGGAGGAAGCCCCGCATCCGCAGCCGGTGGAGCCGATCCCACTCGGTGTCGGGCCGCGCCGGCGAGGCGCTCACCGACCCGTCGCGGACGTCGTTGCGGTCCGGGGACACGGTGTATACGTTATCCAAAGCGCCGGGCGCCGCCGCTCCGACGCCCGGGGGGAACACGATGACCGAGACGCATCCGTCGTTCTGCCGCATGTGCCACAGCGCGTGCCCGATCCTCGTCGACGTCGACGACGGCGTGCCGGTGAAGGTGGCGGGCGACCCGAGCAGCGAGATCTACCACGGGTACAGCTGCATCAAGGGCCGCGCGCTCCCCGAGATGCACACGCATCCCGACCGGCTGTTGCACTCCCTGGCGCGGCAGCCCGACGGCTCGTTCACCCGCATCCCGGTCGCGCAGGCCATGGACGAGATCGCAGCGCAGCTCGGGCGAATCGTCGAGGAGGACGGCCCGCTGGCGGTCGCCCTCTACAGCGGCACGTTCGGGCTCGCGAACGCGTTGACGGCGCCACTGACGAACGCGTTCCGCGAGGCGCTGGGCAACCCGCGCGGGTGGGTCGCCACGTCGATCGACCAACCGGGCAAGACCATCGCCCAGGGCCTCATGGGCGTGTGGATGGCGCTGCACCAGGGCCCGGCCACCGCCGACGTGTGCATGATCATCGGCTCGAACCCGCTGATCTCGATCGCCGCCGGCCTGCCGCAGGCCGACCCCCGCAAGTGGCTCCACGACGCCAAGAAGCGCGGCTTCAAGCTGATCGTCATCGACCCGCGGCGGCACGAGACCGCATCCCAGGCCGACATCTACCTCCAGCCCAAGCCGGCGGAGGACATCGCCATCGTCGGCGGCATGATCCGCCTCATCGTCGACGAGGGGCTCCTCGACCAGGAGTTCGTCGCCGCCGAGACGACGGGGATCGAGGAGCTCCGGCGCGCGGTCGACCCGTTCGACCCCGAGACGGTCGCCCGGCGCGCCGACATCCCCGTCGACGACTTCGTCGCCGCGGCACGCATGTTCGCGACCGCCGGACGCGGCGTCGCGGTGGCAGGCACCGGCCCCGGCATGTCGTCGGCCCGGGGCACGCTGCTCGAGTACCTGATCCTCGCCCTCAACGCGCTCTGCGGCCGCTACCTGCGCGAAGGGGAGCTGGTGTGGAACCCGGGCACCCTCGTCGAACCGGTCCCCCGGTTCGCGCAGGCGTCGGGACCGTTCCCCTCGTACGGCTTCGAACCCAAGCTCCGCGTCCGCGGGCTGGGCGACACCCTGGTCGGGCCGTCGACGGCGGCGATCGCCGACGAGATCCTCGAACCGGGCCCCGGGCAGATCCGCGCGCTGATCAGCTGTGGCGGGAACCCGCTGGCGGCGTGGCCCGACCAGCTCAAGGTGCGGGAGGCGCTCGAATCGGTGGAGCTGCTGGTGCAGTTCGATCCGTGGATGTCGGCGACGGCGAAGTTGGCGCACTACGTGATCGCGCCGACGCTGTCGCTCGAGGTGCCGGGCATGACCAACTACGTCGACATGCTCCCGGCCTACGCACCCGGGTACGGGTTGCCGAAGCCGTGGGCGCAGTACACCCCCGCGATCGTCGACCCGCCGGCGGGCTCCGACGTGATCCCGGAGTGGGAGTTCTTCTACGGGCTCGCGCAGCGCATGGGCCTCGCGCTCGAGGTCCGTCCGGTCGACTTCAACGGGCCCACCGGCGCCACGCTGCCGATCCCGATGGACGTGAAGCCCACCGCCGACGAGCTGCTGACCATCCTCACGTCGAAGGCCCGCGTCCCGCTGGCCGAGGTCCGGCAATTCCCGAACGGTTCGGTGTTCGAGGAGCCGTCGTCGGTGGTGCTGCCCAAGATGGACGGTTGGGAGGCGCGCCTCGACCTGGCCAACGAGCTCATGATGCGCGACCTACGCGAGCTGAGCGCGCGCCCGAGCGGCGACCTCGCGTCGTGGGCCGACGACCGGTACCCGTTCCGTCTCGTCGGTCGGCGCATGAACGCGCGCTACAACTCCGGGGGCATGACCGCGCCGCGCCTCCAGGCGCAGGAGCCCACGAACCCGGCGTTCATGCATCCGGACGACCTGGCGCAGCTCGGGTTGCAGAGTGGCGAGGTCGCCGAGATCAGCTCGGCCCGCGCCACGATCCTCGGGGTCGTCGAGGCCGACGACACGATCCGGCGGGGACTGGTCGCGATGAGCCATGCGTGGGGCGACGTGGCCGAGCACGACGAGGAGGTCCGCGACATCGGTGGCAACACCTCGCGCCTCTCCGACGTGACCGACGCGTGGGATCCGTACAGCGGGCAACCGGTGATGAGCAACATCCCGGTGGCGGTGCGCCCGCACGCGCCGGCACGCACGGCGGAGGATCCCGTCGGCGCCGGAGTGGCGCGATGACGACCGCCCCCGACGACGCCCCGTACCCGAACCCGCTCGACTCGGTGAGCGCGCCGACGACGCAGTGGACCCGCAACAACGTCGGTGAGGCCTTCCCGGGTGTCGTCACGCCGCTCCACTACGACTTCGTCGTGCGCGCGGGCGAGCTCGGCATCCGCGGCGCGTACGCCGAGCGCGGCGCGATCACCGAGGTCGAGGCGGCGGAGTCCGACGTCGCCGACGAACGCGTCATGGCGGTCTTCAAGGGACGTCTGGCGGTGAACGTCGACACCATGTGCGCGTTCGGCGACCGTGTGTCGGAGACCGCGGCGGCGGAGATCGAGTTCGGGCTCCTCGGCTACGTGCGCGAGGACGTCCGGCGCAACCCGACGACCGACCGGCACGCGCTCATCGCGGCACGCGACCCCGAGGTCCGAGCCCGCATCGAACCGCGCGCCCGGGAGCTGTACCGCGAGGTCGAGTCGTTCTGGCGGACGTCCACCGCGCCCGACGTGCTGGGCGACGTCGAGGGCGCGCCCCGGCGGTGGCAGGAGGCGTGGGACCACTTCCTCGGGGGGGCGATCGTGATGACGCACGTCACCACGTTCGCCGGCGAGGCGTTCGTCGCGCTCCTGACCGCCTGTCAGGCCGCGGGCCGGCCCGAGCTGCTGGCGCGTCTCAACGGCGGGTACGGCGACACCCACGACGACGAGATGTCGGCGGCGATGTGGGCGCTCGCCCACGGCGACGTCACGATGGACAAGTTCCTCCACGAATACGGCTACCAGGGCAACCGGGCCGCCGACCTCTACGCCACCGTGTGGCGGGAGGACCCGGACCTGCTGCGGCCGTTGCTCGACGCGATGGCGTCGATGCCGGAACCGGACGGTCCCGAGGCGACCGGCCGGGCGCGCGTCCAGGACCGGGTCGACGCCGAACGGGAGCTGCTCGATGCGTTGCGCGGCGCGGCGCATGACGCGGCCGTGCAGGCGATCGCCGACGCCCGCCGCTTCACCGTCCTGCGCGAGCACGTGAAGGTGGTCTCGCAGCGCTCGCTCGACGTCGCGCGCGCCGCCGCGCGCACGATGGGACGCTCGCTGGCGGACCGCGGTCTGCTCGACGACCCCGAGGACGTGTTCCACCTCCTCGCCGCCGAGTTCGTCACGACGGACGCGCCTGATCTCCGGGCCCGAGCCGCGTACCGCAAGGGCCTGGCCGCCGAGTACGGGACCTTCGACCTCCCCGTGATGTTCGTGGGGACGCCCACGCCGATCACCCGCGCCGACGCCGACGACCAGGCCACCGGGGTGATCGAGGGGCTGGGGGTGAGCCCGGGCGTGGTCGAGGGCGTGGCCCGGGTGGTGCTCGACCCGGCGACGAGCGAGCCGCTGGAGCCGGGGGAGATCCTGGTGTGCGCGGCGACCGACCCCAGCTGGGTCGGCCACTTCCTCGTCGCCGCCGCGCTGGTCATCGACGTCGGGGGGCCCATGAGCCACGGCGCGATCGTCGCCCGCGAGCTCGGCGTCCCGTGCGTGATCAACACCGTCGCCGGCACCAGTCGGCTGCACACCGGCGACACCGTCCGCATCGACGGCACCGCCGGGACCGTCGAGGTGCTCGCGCGGGCCTGACAACCGCCGCGTGCAGCTAGGCGCCGACCTTGGTGCCGGCGCGGTCGATCACCAGCGGGAGGTGGAAGAGCCCACGGTTCTGGCCCGACATGTCCTGCACACATCCGCTGTCGGCGACGTGGAAGTCGTGGAACCGCCGGAGGAACTCCTCGAACGCGATCCGCAGCTCCAAACGGGCGAGCGCGGCGCCGATGCACACGTGCGGGCCGATGCCGAACGCGAGCTTGCGGTCGAAGTGCCGGCGGATGTCGAGGAGCTCGGGCTCCTCGTACATGCGCTCGTCGTGGTTGGCGGACGCCAGTACCACCGCGACCGTCGAGCCGGCCGGGATGGTGCCGTACGGCAACTCGACGTCCTCGGTGGTCGTGCGCCCGAGGTAGTGCGACGGCGTGTCCCACCGGACGAGCTCCTCGACCCCGTTCGGGACGAGCGAGAGATCGTCGACGAGCTCGCGCCGCTGGTCCGGGTACCAGGCGAGGCCCACCACGCCGTTGGCGATGGAGCGCGTCGTCGTGTCGTTGCCGGCGAAGGTGAACTCGAAGAAGAAGGCGGCGATCTGCTCGTCGTCGAGGTAGTGCTCGGCCCCGGTGTCGTCGATCATCGGCGTGGTCATGATCGCGCTGATGAGGTCGTCACCCAGGTTCTTCCGCCGCCGTTTGGTCTCCTCCAGCAGGTAGTCGTTGAGCTCGAGCGACGCCGCGATCGCGGCCTCGGGCGCGGCGTTGGAGCTCACCCGCTGCGCGGTGAGGTGGCTGAGCCGCTTGGCGGTGAGGCGGTACTCCTCGGGCAGCCCGATGAGCTCGGCGATCACGGACAGGGGGAGCAGCATCGAGAAGTCCTCGACGACGTCGAACTCGTCGCGCTCGCGGAGATCGTCGAGCAGCTGCACGCAGGTGGCGCGGATGCCCGGCTCGAGGTCGGCGATCACGCGGGGGGTGAACATGCGGCTCATGACCTTGCGGTGCCACGTGTGGCGCGGCGGGTCCATGAGGATCATGAGCTTCTGCCCGACCTCGTACTTCTCGAGCGAGACGCCGTCCGCGCTCGAGAACCGCTTGGTGTCGACGAGCGCGTTCCAGCAGTCGTCGAAGCGCGTGCAGCGCGTAGAAGCCGCGCTGCTCGTTGTGGTACAGCGGCATCTCGTCGCGCAGCTGCCGGTACAGCGGGTAGGGGTTCAGCCGGAACTCCTCGGCGTGCGGTTCCCAGTCGATCATGACGAGTGCTCCTCTCGCGCGGCCCGGCGCACGGGCCGCAGGTTCACGGGGATGGCGCTCTGGCGGCACTGGCCGATGAGCGGTTCGAAGTCGCGGTCGTTGGCGACGAGGCGGTTGGTGCACGCGCCGGCCTCCGGATGGGCGGCCACGTCGCCGTCGCCCGGGAGCGCGCCCCACGCGTGGGCCATGGAGACGACGCCGGGGGTGAGGCCGTCGTCGGTGCAGGCCACGCCCACGATCGAGCCGTGCTCGGACACGATCTCGAGGAGGTCGCCGTCGGCGAGGCCGGCCGCAGCCATGTCGGCGGGGCTCAGGTAGGCCGGGTTGCCGGGCCCGCGCCGGTTGAGCCCGGGGAGGTGCACGCCGGTCGAGTTGAACACCTGGCGCAGGCGGCGGCTGGCGAGCCGGTGGGTGTAGTGCTCGCCGACGCGGTACCCGCCGCCGTCGACCACGGGCTCGCGCGCGACCGCCGCGAGGTCGTCGAGGAACAGCGGCGGCGCGAGGTCGAACCGCGCGGCCTCGGGGCGTCGGGGGCCGATCGTCATGCGCGCCGACTCGAAGACGTGCCCGCTCGGGTGGCGCTTGACCTCCGCGAGCGGGACGCGGGCGTCGGCCGCCTCCAGCTCCATGAGCTCGTCGGTCGTCGGCTTCACGTCGAGGTCGACGGGACGGGGGTCGGCGACCGGGGGCCCGAGCGGCGCCCGTCCGAGCGCGAGCGGCACCCGCATGCGGTGCGCGAGCCCCCAGAACAGCTCCCACTCGTCGATGACGTCGCCCTCGGCCTCGAGGATCGCGGGCGTGTACTGCGCGAACGGCACCGGGAAGTACCACTCGAGATGACGGGTGTAGTCGGGCTTCTCGAGCGAGAGCTTGCAGCCGAACACGTAGTCGGCGAGCTGCGGGGTCGGACCGAGACGCACGTCGAGGCACACGAGGAGGTCGAGCGACCGGAGGGCGCGCACCACCTTCTCCTGGTCGGGGAACGCGACCGCGGGGTTGCCGCCGTTGCAGATGAGCGCGCGCACCTGCCCGTCGCCCGGCGTCAGGATCTCGTCGCAGAGGGCGGCGGACGGCTGCTCCCAGTTGAGGGTGCGCAGGCCGCGCACGCGCGGTTGCTCGAGGTAGCCCCAGAACTCGCGGGGCGGCAGCGCGCCCTCTCGTGGCTGGTAGGCGGTGCCGAGCACCCCGGCGTGGTTCACCGCGTCGCCGGCGCGCCCGTAGCGCCCGCACAGCGTGTTGAGCGCGCAGACGAGCATCTCGGTGGCCAGCGGGTGGGGCGCCATGTTGGGACCGGTGCCGGCCACCGCCGCGCCGCGCGGCCCGCGGGCGAAGCGACGGGCGGCCGCGGCCACGTCGGCGGCCGCAACGCCCGTGCGCCGGGCAACGTACTCGAGGGTGAAGGGCTCGACCGCGGCGCGCAGCTGCTCGAGCCGCGCCGCGTTCTCGGCGACGAACTCGCGGTCGTAGAGGTCCTCGGCGAGGATCAGCCGCACCATGCCCGCCAGCAGCGTCGGATCCTCGCCCGGCTTCACCGGGAGGTGGATGGCGGCGTGGTGCGCGGTCTCGGTGCGCCGCGGGTCGATCACGATGACGTCGAGCCCCCGCTGCACGTACTGCCGGAGGTACGTGAGCGCGTTCGGGCAGGGCAGCTTCACGCCCTCGACCAGGAACGACTGGAGCGGATTCGTGCCCACGAACAGGACGACGTCGGAGTCCTCGATGCGGTGGAGGCCTCCTTGCCAGTAGCCGTGCAGCGCGCCGGCCATGCTCTTCGCCGGCTGGTCGACCGTGACGGTGGTGTAGAAGGACGGCGAGCCGATGCCCTCGAGCCAGCTCAGGCCGAGCGCGAACGACACGTTCGCCCACGACTTGGTGCCGTTGTACAGCGCGACCGAGCGGGGCCCGTGCTCGGCGATGATCGTCTGCAGCCTCGCCGCCACCTCGTCCATCGCCTGCTCGCTCGCGATCTCGTCGAACCCACCGTCGGAGCGGCGCCGCAACGTCGCGCGGAGACGCGCGGGGTCGTGGTGCTGCGCCGGGAGCTGCCGTCCCTTCTCGCACGTGAAGCCCTGCGAGACCGCGTGGTTCCGGTCGCCGCGCACCGCGAGCACGCGGTTGTCCTCGACGTCGACCTCGATGCCGCAGTACGCGTGGCAGAAGCGGCAGATCGTCGTGTGCGTGGTCCCGGTCATCCGCCACCTCCCGCACGTCGTCCTGTCGTCCACGTCGCTCGCCGACGTTCTGGTGGGATGTTGTATACATGATCCATCACCGGGGGGCACGGGGGGAGGTAGCGATGGCCGCGGATCTGTCGGGCGCACGGGTGCTGGTCGTCGGCTCCTCGACCGGCATCGGCCGCTGCGTCGGCATCGAGGCGGTCAAGGCCGGAGCCCGGGTGGTGTTCTGCGCCCGCAGCCGCGACAAGCTCGAGGGCGCGGTCGAGGAGGCCGGGGGCGGCGTGGTCGTCGCCGGCGACGTCCGGGAGCCGGCCGACTGCACCCGCATCCTCGACGAGACCATCGACGCGCTCGGCGGGCTCGACCTCGTCGTGTTCGCCACCGGGGTCTCGCCGTTGATGCCCATGGACGAGACGCCGCCCCAGACCCTCCAGGACGTCTTCGCGACCAACACCATCGGCGCGCTGATGCTGCTCACCGGCGCGGCGTCGCGGCTCGACCCCGGCGGCATCGTCGCGTACCTCGGGTCCGACAGCGTCGGCGGCGCGTACCCCGGCATGGTGCACTACGCGGCGTCGAAGGCCGCGCTCGACCAGGGCGTCGACGGGCTACGGATGGAGTTCCCGGACACGCGCTTCCTGCGCATCGCGGTCGGGCCCACCGCCGGCACTGCGATCGCGCTCGACTACGACCCCGAGATCACCGCCCGCATGCTGCCGCAGATGCTGCGGTTCGCACGCGGCACCGAGAAGTTCATGAGCGCCCCCGATCTCGGCGAGCTCATCGTCGAGCTGCTGGCGCCCGCGCTGCGCCACCGCGAGACCGAGGTGGAGGACATCGTGATCCGGCCGCCCGGCGGCCCGATCCCCTGGGGGACCGACCTCGGCCTGCAGATCGAGAAGAACAAGGCGTTCACCGACCCCGAGGCCGCCGGCGCATAGCGGATGGACCTCCAGTTCTCCGCCGAGGACCGCGCCTTCGCCGCCGAGCTCCGCCAGTGGCTCACCCACCGCCTGGACGGCGAGTTCGCCGCCGTGCGCGGCCAGGGCGCCCCGGGTCGCGAGTACGAAGCGGTCGACGCTCGCATCGCGTGGGAGCGCGAGCTCGGACGCGCCGGGTTCATCGGCATGGCGTGGCCGAAGGACGTCGGTGGGCTCGACCTGAGCCTGAGCCGGCAACTGATCTTCTGGGACGAGTACGTGCGCGCCGGCGGCCCCGGGCGCATCGGCGTGGTGGGCGACTGGCTGCTCGGTCCCACGCTCATCGCCCACGGGTCCGAGGCGCAGCAGCGCCGGTTCCTGCCGGGCATCCTCGACGGGACCGTGCGCTGGTGCCAGGGCTACTCCGAACCCGACGCCGGGTCCGACCTCGCCAACCTGCAGACGCGCGCGCACCGCGACGGTGACGAGTGGGTGATCTCCGGCCACAAGATCTGGACATCGGTGGCGCACCTCGCGCACTGGAACTTCGTCCTGTGCCGCACGGGCGCGCCCGACAGCCGGCACCGCGGCATCTCGTACCTGCTCGTGCCGATGGACCAGCCCGGGATCGAGGTGCGGCCGATCCGCGACCTCACCGGCGGTGACACCGACTTCTGCGAGGTCTTCTACGACGGTGCCCGCACCGCGGCCGAGAACGTCGTCGGCGAGGTCGACGGCGGGTGGCGGGTCGCCATGAGCACCGTCACCTTCGAGCGCGGTCTCTCGACGGTGGGGTACCAGCTGTCGTTCGAAGCGGAGCTGCGGACCATCACCGAACTGGCGCGGCAGAACGGCCGCCGCGACGATCCCGTCGTGCGCCAGCACCTCGCAGCCGCGTGGAGCCGCGCCCGGATCCTGCGATGGAACCTCCTGCGCACGATGAGCTCGCTCGAGCTCGGGACCACCGCGCCGGTGACGAACGTGTACAAGCTGTTCTGGGCCTCGTTCCACCAGGAGCTGGGGGAGCTGGCGATGGAGGTGATGGGCCCCGACGCCACGCTGGCCCGGCCCGGGCCGCACCCCTTCGGTCCCCTCCAGACCATGTTCCTGTACTCGCGCGCCGAGACGATCTACGGCGGATCCCACCAGATCCAGCGCAACATCGTCGGGGAGCGCGCACTGGGCCTGCCGAGGGAGCCGTGACGCGCCCTCCGCTCGACGACGTGCGGGTCGTCGACCTGTCGTCGGGGATCTCCGGCGCGTACTGCACGAAGTTGCTCGCCGACGCGGGCGCCGAGGTCGTGAAGGTCGAGCGACCCACCGGTGATCCCTTCCGCGACGAGGCCGCGCTGTTCGCGCTGCTGCACACCTCCAAGCGCAACGCCGCGCTCGATCCGGACGTGGCCGACGACCGCGCCCTCCTCGAGGCGCTGGTGGTCGACGCCGACGTCGTCGTCACCGGTCACCCCCGCCAGCTCGAGGAGTGGCTCGGGTACGACGTGGCGACGTTGCGCCGGCGATCTCCGGGTGTCGTGGTGGTGTCGATCTCGTGGTTCGGCGGGAGCGGGCCGTGGGCGGACCGGCCGGCGACCGAGTTCACGCTGCAGGCCTGGTGTGGCTCGATCGCCAGCCGCGGTCGGAAGCACGAACCGCCGGTCGCCACCGGTGGCCGCATCGGCGAGTGGGTCGCGGGCACCGTCGGGGGCGTCGCCGCACTGGCCGCGTTGCACGGGGCGCGGCGCAGCGGGCAGGGCGCGTTCGTCGACGTGTCGACGTTCGAGGCCATGACGATCGCGTTCAACCAGTTCCAGGCGGTCGCGGCGCAGCTCGACGGCCGCGGGCCGGAGCCGGAGCCGATCGGCCGCTTCGTCGACGTGCCGTCGGTCGAGCCCACCGCCGACGGCTGGGTGGGCTTCGCGACCAACGGCTCGGCGCAGTTCCGCGCCTTCGCGGAGATGGTCGGCCATGCGGAATGGGCCGACCACCCGGAGCTCGGCCGCGTCGACCGCCGGGGCGAGCACGACCGGATGCTCAGGGCCGAGATCGCCAGGTTCACGACCGCGCACACCACCGACGAGGTGTTGCACCTGGCGAGCGAACGGCGGATCCCGGTCGCGCCGTTGGGCAACGGCGAGACGTTGCCGGGGTTCGCGCCGTTCGTGGAACGCGCGGTGTTCGTGGAGCATCCCGACGGCGCCATGGTGCAGCCCCGCGTGCCCTACCACCTGAGTGGCGCGCCGACCCGCCCGTTCGGCCCGGTGGCACCGCTCGGCGGCGACACCGAGTCGCTGCGCTCGGAAGCTCCGCACACGCGCGTGTCACACGCGACGCACACGACGGCGACGCCGCCCGGCCGCTCGCCGGCCTGCGGGTGTTCGACTTCACGTCGTACTGGGCCGGTCCGTACGCGGCGCAGATCCTCGGCTTCCTGGGCGCCGACGTGGTGAAGGTCGAGTCGGTGCAGCGCCCGGACGGCACCCGCATGGGCACCGCGTACTCGTCGGTGGGCGACCGACCGTGGGAGCTCGCACCGCTGTTCCACGGCGCGAACACCAACAAGCGCGACGTGACCCTCGACTTCACGCAGCCCGAGGGCCTCGCGCTGGCGCGCCGGCTGTTGGCCACGTGCGACGTCCTGATCGAGAACTACACGCCACGCGTCGTCGAGCGCTTCGGGCTCCTCGACGACGACCTGTGGCGCGCCAATCCCGGTCTGGTCGTCCTGCGCATGCCCGCGTGGGGGCTCGACGGCGCGTGGCGCGACCGGCCCGGGTTCGCCCAGACGATGGAGCAGGTCACCGGGTTGGCCTGGGTCACCGGGCACGAGGAAGGGGCGCCGATCGTGCCCCGCGGCCCGTGCGACCCGCTGGGTGGCCTGCACGCGGTGTTCGCGCTGTTGACCGCGCTCGAGCACCGAGAGCGAACCGGCAAGGGCATGGTGGTCGAGGCGCCCTTGGTGGAGTCGGCCCTGAACGTCGCGGCGGAACAGGTCGCGGTGTACCGAACGACCGGCGAGCTGCTGGGCCGTGAGGGCAACCGCAGCCGCTTCGCCGCGCCCCAGAACGTCTACCGCGTCGGCGACGGCGACCGCTGGCTCGCGCTCGCGGTGCAGACCGACGAGCAGTGGTCCGCCCTGCGCGGCGTGCTCGGTGACCCGGAGTGGGCGCGCGATCCCGGGTTCGCCGACGCGGCCGGCCGCCGGGCCGCGCACGACGCCATCGACCAGGAGCTCGCGACCGCGTTCGCGACCGCCGACCGCGAGGAGCTCGTGGCGCGACTGTGCGCCGCCGGCGTGCCGGTGGCACCGGTGGTGAACCCGCGCGTCGTCGTCGAGAACGAGCAGCACGCGGCGCGCGGCTTCTACGAGCCGGTCGTCCACCCGGTGGCGGGGGAGGTGCGCATCCCCGGCTTCCCCGCACGGTGGGACGTGCGGGACGCGCCCTGGCACCGAGCGCGCCGCGCCGCTGCTCGGCCAGCACAACGCCGAGGTGCTGGGGGAGCTGGGGGTCGACGGCGAGCAGCTCGCGGCGCTGGCGGCCGACGGCGTGATCGGCGACCGGCCGGTCCGCTGACCGGACGATTCGCCCGGCGACGCCGGCGTCCCGCACCGTTGCGGGGCCGACGCCGCCCGTATACGTTATCCAAACGCGGGCCCCGGTGCGGCGGCCGGCGACCCGGGGGTGTGGATGGGACGCTTCGAGGACAAGGTCGCGGTCGTCACCGGCTCGGGTGGTGGCATCGGCGAGGGCTACGCCAAGCGGCTCGCAGCCGAGGGCGCCCGAGTGGTCGTGGCCGACCTCAACCAGGCCGGCGCCGAACGCGTGGCCAAGGAGATCAACGACGAGGGCGGCGAGGCGCTCGCCACCGCGCTCGACATCGGCGACGACGAGAGCCCGGCCGCGATGGCGCAGGCGACGGTCGACGCGTTCGGCGGGATCGACTACCTCGTGAACAACGCCGCGATCTACGGCGGGATGCGCAACGAGACGCTCCTCGAGGTCGAGTTCGCGTACTACCAGCACTTCATGAACGTGAACCTCAACGGCGCCCTTCGCTGCACGCGCGCGTGCTACCGGTCGATGGCCGACCGGGGCGGCGGCGCGATCGTGAACCAGTCGTCGACCGCGGCCTGGATGGCGGTCGGCTACTACTCGGTGGCCAAGGCCGCGGTCAACAGCCTCACCGCGTGCCTCGCGGTGGAGCTCGCGCCGATGAACATCCGCGTGAACGCGATCGCGCCCGGACCCGTGCTCACCGACGCCACGCGCGAGATGGTCCCCGAGGAGTACCAGGCGGGCTTGCTCGCGCAGATGGCGATCAAGCGCCTGGGCACGCCCGAGGACCTCGGCGGCACCATGGCGTTCCTACTGTCCGAGGAGTCCGCCTGGCTCACCGGCAAGACCATCGCGGTCGACGGCGGCCAGGTCGTCCGCATCTGACTGACCACGCGAGGAAGGATCCGCCATGGACACCGACGCGCTCATCCTGGTGAGCGTCGACGACCACCTCGTGGAACCGCCGACGCTGTTCGATGCCCACATCCCCGCGCCGTACCGCGACCGGGCCCCGAAGATCGTGCACACCGACATCGGTGACGACGTCTGGATGTTCGAGGGCGAGGCCGTGCCGTACATGGGCCTCAACGCGGTCGCCGGCCGGCCGCGCGAGGAGTACGGCATCGAGCCGATGGCGTACGACGAGATGCGCCGCGGGTGCTGGGACGTGCACGAGCGGGTGAAGGACATGAACGCCGGCGGTGTGCTGGCGTCGCTCAACTTCCCGTCCTTCCCGGGCTTCGCCGGCCGCCTCTTCGCCGCGGTCGACGACAAGGACCTCGCGCTCGCCGTCGTCCAGGCGTACAACGACTGGCACATCGACGAGTGGTGCGGTGCCTACCCCGACCGCTTCCTCCCGATGGCGCTGCCCGTGCTCTGGGACCCGGAGCTGGCCGCGGACGAGGTCCGGCGGACGGCCGCGAAGGGCTGCCACTCGGTGACGTTCACCGAGAACCCCGCGCTACTCGACTACCCGAGCTTCCACTCCGACGCCTGGGACCCGTTCTGGGCCGCGGTCACCGACACCGGGACCGTGGTGTCGATCCACCTGGGCTCGGGCGGCAAGCTCGTGCAGACCTCGGCCGACGCGCCCGTCGACGTGATGATGACGCTGCAGCCCATGGTCGTGTGCCAGTGCGCGGCCGACATCATGTGGTCGAAGATCCCCGGCAAGTTCCCCGGCATCCGGTTCGCCCTGTCGGAGGGCGGGACCGGCTGGATCCCGTACTTCCTCGAACGCATCGACCGCACCTACGACCTCCACCACCTCTGGACCGGCCAGGACTTCGGCTCGAAGCTCCCGAGCGAGATCTTCCGCGAGCACTTCCTCACCTGCTTCATCGACGACCCCGTCGGCGTGCAACTGCGCGACCGGATCGGCATCGACAACGTGTCCTGGGAGCTCGACTACCCGCACGCGGACTCGGCCTGGCCGCACGCGCCGGAGGAGCTGGGAGCAGTGCTCGCCGACGCCGCACCCGACGACGTCGCCAAGATCACGCACGAGAACGCGATGCGCTGGTACTCGTTCGACCCGTTCACGACGCGCCGGCGCGAGCAGTCGACGGTGGCGGCGCTCCGTGCCGAGTCACCCGATCACGACGTGAGCATCCGCTCGCTCGACGGCGGTCGCCACGCGCACTCGACCGGGATCGACATCGGCGTGCTGCAGGAGCAGTCGACCGCGTGAACCACGTCGTAGGGGTACTTGTATACAAGATACGACCGCACTAGGTTGCCGCTCACGCGGCGCTCCAGCGCGGTGGACACAAGGGGGGACACGGAATGAGAAGTCGGATCTTCGTGGCCGTCGCGGCCTGCGCGGCACTGGTCGGTTCCATGATGGTGGCGACCGGCGCCGCGACCGCGCGGGTCGGCAGCGCCGCCAGCATCGGCAGCGACGAGATC
Organism: uncultured Actinomycetes bacterium; assembly: GCA_963819475.1. Lineage (GTDB taxonomy): Bacteria > Actinomycetota > Acidimicrobiia > IMCC26256 > DASPTH01 > DASUAS01. The sequence continues at coordinate 235,297 of CAWFWE010000002.1, read as the reverse complement.
AAGGTCGGCGGGCTGATCGAGACCCAGTTCGCGGGCAGCGACGTCGGCGCCAAGGCCCGGTTCGCGGACGAGAACGCGAAGGGCGGCGTGAACGGCCGCAAGATCACCTACGTCGAGGGGCAGACGTACCCACAGGCCAACACCGCGGCCGCGCTGGCCGAGGCACAGCGCCTGGTGCAACAGGAGGGCGTGGCGGCGATCGTGCCCGCGCTGACGTCGACGCCGCCGGCGCAGTTCCTCCAGCAGCAGCAGGTCCCGACGTTCTCGTGGAACATCACCCCGCTCGGCTGGGACACGCCGTGGTACTTCGGCATCACCGGATCACTGGTGGCGCCCTTCCCCAAGAGCGCGCCCGGTTCCGCCTCGTTGCCCGAGATGCTCAGCCAGCAGTTCAAGGACGAGGGCACCGCCACCGGCGGCAAGGGCAAGACCATCGCCATCATCGGCAGCGACGACGCGTCGGCCAAGAGCGGCGTGAACCAGGCGAAGAAGACCTTCCAGACCCAGGGCTACAAGGTGACCTACGCGAAGGGCGCTTTCTCCATCACCACGCCCACCACCGACTACACGCCGTACGTGCAGGCGATCATGACCTCGAACGGCGGCAACCCGCCCGACATCGCCTACCTGGTGGCGTCGTTCAGCGACGTCCAGGGCCTGGCCAAGGGCCTCCGCCAGGCCGGCTTCCAGGGCGTCATCGTGAACCCGACCACCTACGACCCCCGGATCGTGAAGGCGGCCGAGACGCTCTCGGTGTACACCCAGTGGGCCACTCCGGAAGCGGCTCCGACCACGCCGAACGTGCAGAAGGTCATCGACTCGATCCACAAGCAGGACCCGAACGCGGCACTCAGCCTGGGCACCCTCGCCGGCTACTTCGCGGCCGACATGTTCATCCAGGCGCTCAAGGCGGCGGGCAAGAACCCGACCACTGCCGCCATCCAGAAGGCCGCGGCCAAGATGACCTACCAGATCAAGGACGTCATCGGCCCGACGACGTACCCCGCGGCGTACACGCTGGGCACCTCCTGCGCGCAGCTGGCCAAGAGCGACGGGGCGGCGTTCCAGGTCGTGGTGAAGTACGGGTGCTACCCGGCGTACGTCTTCGGCGCCGGGACCAAGCCGAAGAAGACGATCCCCGCGCCGACGGGCTGAGAACGAACGAGACCTTGGACGCGACGGAGCCGGTCAGCCGTGAGCTGGCCGGCTCCGCTCGTTCGGTGAGGTCGAACGACGAAGGAGCCGGCTGACCGGTGGACAAGTTCCTCAACCTCGTGATCTCGGGGCTGGTGACCGGCTCGATCTACTCGATCATGGCGTCGGGCATCGTCCTGACCTACCAGACCTCGGGGATCTTCAACTTCTCGCACGGCGCGGTCGCGTTCGTGTGCGCGTACGTCTATTACCAGCTCCACGTCGGCAACGACATGCCGATCGTGCCCGCGCTGATCCTCTCCGTGTTCATCTTCGCCCCGCTGCTCGGCCTGCTCCTCGACAAGGTGCTGCTGCGGAGCCTGGCCAAGGCGCCGATCTACGCCCGCATCATCGGCACCATCGGGCTCCTGGTCGCGCTGCCGGCGATGGCCCAGTGGTTGGTGGAGGCGGTGGGGAACGGGCTGGTCGGCACCGACCTGCCGCTGGTCTCGCAGCTCTCGGCCACCGGCAACACCGTGCCGGGCGTCGGCCCGGCACCCCCCCACGTGTTCCGCCTCGGATGGGCGGGGTTGCCCAACGTCAACCTCAACAGCGACCAGCTGGCCGTGTTCATCGTCGCCGCCACTGCGGCGTTCCTGCTCTGGTTCGTGATCCGGCGCACCCGCGTCGGCCTCGAGATGCGCGCCAGCGTCGACCGCAGCAGCCTCGCGACCCTGCGCGGCGTGAGCACGGCGCAGTCGTCGAAGGTGGCGTGGGTGATGACGATGCTGCTCGCCGGCCTGGGCGGTGTGCTCATCGGGCCGCTGTTCCCGCTGAACGACAACATCTTCACCCTCGTGGTGTTCGGGTCGCTCGCCGCGGTCGCGCTCAGCGGCCTGCGCTCTATCCCCATCGCCTTCGCCGGCGGCCTCGCGCTCGGCGTCATCCAGAACCTGGTGGCCGGGTACGGCGACGACTTCCTGCCGGGGTTCCTGAAGAACCTCGACGGCTTCCGCGCCGCCATCCCGTTCATCCTCACGCTGATCATCCTGATCCTCGTCGGGCGCGACCGCGGGCGCGCCGGCGGCACGGTCGCCGACGAGAAGCCACCGCCCGACCACCGCGACGGGCTCCCGGCGTGGCGGCGACGGCTCCCGTGGGTGCTCGCCACCCTGGCCCTGGTCGCGTTCACCATGCAGTGGATCGACGTGCCCGCGCTCCAGGCCGACGCCTACGAGCAGGGGATCATCGCCAAGGGCATGGTCTTCGCGGTCATCTTCCTGTCGTTCGTGGTGGTCACCGGTATCGGCGGCATGGTGAGCCTGTCGCAGGCGACGTTCGTGATCGCGGGGGGCTTCGCCGCCGGGTGGGCGGTCAACTACGACTGGGGCCTCGACGTGCCGCTGGTCGCGTCGCACGGTCAGCTCAACTGGTTCTGGGCGGTGGTGCTCGCGGCGCTCGTCGGCGCCGCCGCGGGCGCGGTGGTCTCGCTCCCGGTGCGCCGCCTCGGGGCGGTGGCGCTGGCGCTGGGCACGTTCGCGCTCGCGTTCACCGCCGACCTCGTGATCTTCGCCCAGGAGGGCATCTCGCACGGCTCCAACGGGTGGTTCGTGCGCTGGCCGACGCTCGACCTCCCGCTGCTCCCGCGCTACGACTTCGGGAACTCGGAGCAGCGCTTCGTGCTCTTCCTGATCATCTTCGGGCTCGGCGCGCTGATGATCCACGCGCTCATGCGTTCGCCCACCGGCCGCGAGATGCTGGCGGTGCGCAGCAGCGACGTGGCGGCGCGGGCGACCGGGATCCGCCCGGCGCGGCCCCAGATCCTGATCTTCGCCCTGTCGGCCGGCATCGCCGGCCTGGGCGGCGCGCTGCTGGCCATGAACGACGGCACCATCTCGAACCTGAGCGCGCCGCCGGTCATCGGCCTGGTGTGGATCGCGGTGGCCGTCACCTTCGGGATCCGACGGCCGGGCGGCGCGCTCCTCGCGGGGCTGGCGTTCGGCGGCGGCTCGCAGCTGGTTTTCACCTGGATCGGCAACGACTTCCTCACCGGCGGGCCGCACGACCTCATCACGTCGCCGTACTTCACCACCATGCTGTTCGGGCTCGGCGCCATCAACCTCGCCCAGAACCCCGACGGCCTCCTCGCCATCATCGGCACCCAGAAAGCGGAGAAGCGTCGCGAGAAGGCACGCCGCGCCCACCTCGTCGCGGCCGAAGCCGAGTTGCACGGTGACGAGCAGGCCGCGGTAGACGCGCTCGAGGGTCGGGTCGACGAGGCGGAGCGGGCGGTGGAGAGCGACGAGGCAGCCGCCTCCCGGGCCCGGCAGCTCGGCATCGTGCAGACCGACGGCCAGGTCGCTGCTGCGGCCGCCCCCGAGGCCGAGCATGCGACGCTCTGGCTCGACGACATCGTCGCCGGATACGGCCCGGTGGAAGTGCTGCACGGCGCGTCGGTGAGCGTCCGGCGCGGCGAGGTCGTCGCGCTCCTCGGCGCCAACGGCGCCGGGAAGTCGACCCTCTGCGCGGTGGCAGCCGGCCTCGTCGAGCCGACGTCGGGGCGAGTGCTGCTCGACGGCACCGACGTCACCGCGGAGACGGCGGTGCACCGGGCGCGGGCGGGCATGCTGCTCGTGCCCGAGGCCCGCGGCATCTTTCCCGGGTTGACGGTCGAGGAGAACCTGAAGGTGCTGCTGCGCGACCCGGCGGAGCGCAAGGCCGCCACCGATCGCTTCCCAGTGCTGGCGGAGCGGCTCGGCCAGCCCGCCGGCCTGCTCTCCGGTGGCGAGCAGCAGATGCTGAGCCTGGCGCCGGCGCTGGCCCGGCCGCCAGCGGTGTTCATCGCCGACGAGCCCACCCTCGGGCTCTCTCCGCTGGCGTCGCAGGCCGTGCTCGGCGCGCTCCAGGAGTTGCGCGACCGCGGCTGTGCCATCCTGCTGGTGGCGGAGAAGGCCCACGAGGTGATGGGACTGGCCGACACGATGGTGTTCATGGAGCTCGGACGCGTGGTGTGGGCCGGCCCCCGCGAGGCGGCGGACGCCGAGCTCCTGGCTTCCACCTACCTGGGGATCGCCTGATGCACGACGAAGCGACCGCGACCGCCACCACCCGGATCGCGACCGACCACGACGGCCCGCCCACGACCGAGGGCGAACCGCAGCTGCGCCTCGACGGCATCAGCGTCCGCTTCGGCGGCATCACCGCGCTCGACCAGGTCTCGCTCGACGCGCACGCGGGCGAGGTGCTCGGCATCATCGGCCCCAACGGTGCGGGGAAGACCACGTTGTTCGACGTCGTGTCGGGTGTGCGCGCGCCGAACGAGGGGCGGGTGGTGCTCGCGGGACGCGACATCACCCACGCGTCGGCGTCGGGACGCGCCCGCCGCGGGTTGAAGCGCACGTTCCAGCGGGTGCAGACCTTCGGTTGGCTGTCGGTCGAGGACAACGTGCTCGCGGCCCTGGAGTGGCGGGGCGGCGGCGGCGGCTTCGTCGCCGACCTCTTGTACTCGCCGACCCGCCGTCGGCGCGAACGGGACCGCCGGGCCCGGGTCGAGGAGGTGCTCGACCGGTGCGGGCTGCTGCCGGTGCGGAACGAGCTCGCCGGGTCCCTGCCGATCGGCGTGGCCCGCATGGTGGAATTCGCCCGGGCGGTGGCCGACCCGCCGCTGGTGCTCATGCTCGACGAGCCGGCGTCGGGGCTCGACGAGACCGAGGTGGCCCGTCTCGGCGGCGAGATCCAGGCGGTCCGGGCCGAGGCCGGCTGCGCGGTGCTGCTGGTGGAGCACAATGCGGGCTTCGTCATGCAGCAGAGCGACCGCGTGGTCGTGCTCAACCTGGGCCAGGTGCTCGCCGCCGGCTCCCCGGCCGACGTCCAGCGCAACCAGGAGGTGCGCGACGCGTACCTGGGGGAGTCGGACACCACCGCCGACGACGCGCCCGACCCCGCGACTCCGGACGCGGCGACCGCGGACGCGGCGACCCCGGACGCGACCACCCCGGACGCGACCGGCGACGGGGCCGCCGAGCCGGGCTAGTCGCGGCGCACGCCGGCGCCGCCGTGACGACCGGTCGGGCGCAGGGTCACCGTCAACCCCCCGGTGTGCGTGTCGAGCTTGCGTCCGGCGGCCACGACGTCGGCGAGCGTCGCCGCGGAACGTTGCACCGCCTCGTCGACGGTGTCGGTGGCGACGTCGTAGAGCGTGAGGTGGTTCGGTCCCACCCGGAGCGGTGGGACCCGACGCCACCGCGACATGGCCGAGAACGCGCCGCACGACAGCATGTCGGGCACGTGCTGCTCGTCGTACCACGCGTCCCACTCGGCCTCCCGGGCCGGATCGGTGCAGAGCACGTGGGTGAGGATGTGCCCGCGCCGCGACTCGTCGGGGGCCGGCTTGGTCCCGTAGCGGCCGTGGGCGACGAACACGTCGGCCGCCATCGTGGCGTGGGCCGGGTGCACGCGACCAGCAGCGCGCAGCACGTCGTCGCGATCGAGCGCGCTCGCCGCCTGCGCCCGGGCGTCGTCGGTGTCGAGCTCGTGGATGGTGACGTGGGTGAAGCCCGGGCCCGGGAGACCCGGCGGCGGACGCGCGGTGAGCTCGAAGCGCGTCGCCGCCCAGGGTCCGCCTCCCGCGCACAGCGCGGGCAGGTGCACGTCGTCCTCCCACGCGTCCCACGCCGCTTCCTCCGCCGGTCGGACGCACTTGGCGTACATGACGAGCAGCCCGGTGGTGGTCAACTCGAGGGCATCACGCCTCCGGCGGCGACCCACCGGTTGACGGTCTCCTGCGCCTCCGCCGGCGAGTAGACGTCCTCCTCGAAGCTCCACTTCCCGTTCCCCGCGTAGTGGAGGATCGTGTTGACGTCGAACCCGTAGTAGCCGTCGTCACCCTCCGGCGCGGGGAGGATGTTCGGGATCAGCGTGCTGACGCGGTTGCCGTCGATCAGCGCGAACGAGGGCGGGAACTCCATCGTCGGGAACGGCTGCATCACCGACTTGATCCAGGCCCGGATCTCGGCCCCGGAGCGGAAGTACCCGTAGTGGTGCTCGCGGTAGTGGGCGTCGTCGGTGAATTGGTCCGCCCACTGGTCCCAGTCGCCGGTCTCGACCGCGAGCGCGGCGCGCTGTCGGTACTTCTCGAACTCGGCCTCGACCTCCGCCCGCGGGTGCGCGGGTTGGCGCGGCTCGGGGTTCCAGTCGTCGATCCCGCGGAGGCTGCGGTCCTGGGGCGTGTCGCGCCGGCCGCCGGCGGCGAGCCACTCCGCGAACACGCGCTCGGCGTCGGCCGGGTTGTAGTAGTCGGCCTCGAACGAGAACTTCCCGTCGCCGCCGTACCGGAGGAAGGTGGTGTTGGGGAACGCATACCGCTTGCCGGTGCCGGTCGGGTCGGGCAGGTTGTTCCAGATGTAGAACCCGATGCGATCGCCGTCGATGATCGACCACTCGATCCAGAGGGTCATCGCCGGGTACTCCTTCATGATGTCGACGATGAAGCTCTTGATCGCGGGTTTGCCCTCGAACACCCCGAGGTTGTGCTCCTCGTAGCGGGCGTCGTCGGTGAACATGTCCGCCCACCCCGGCCAGTCGTGCTCCTGCACGCCGCGCTTCTGGTACTCGGCCCAGGCCGCTTCGATCTCGTCGCGCGTGAACTCACCCATCGCGTCCCCCTCGTCGTGCGGGGAGCGTAGCCCGACCCCGCCCCGGCGATACCGTGAGCGGCGTGGATGCCGTGGACGTCGAGGTCGCCGGGCGGGTCGTGACCGTCACCAGCCCCGACAAGGTCATGTTCCCCGAGCACGGGCAGACCAAGCTCGACCTCGTCGACTACTACCGGTCGGTCGAGGACGAGCTCATGGGCGCGATCCGGGGTCGGCCGGTGCTGATGCAGCGGTTCCCCAACGGTGTCGGCGGCTCGTCGTTCTTCCAGAAGCGCGTCCCGAAGGACGCACCCGACTGGCTCGAGACGTCGGTGGTGAGCACGCCGAACGGCACGACGTCGAAGGCGCTGGTCGCGGCTGATCTGGCGCACATCGTGTGGGCGGTGAACCTCGGCTGCCTCGGCTTCCACGTGTGGCCCAACCTGGCCGCCGACGACGCGCACGCCGACGAGCTGCGCATCGACCTCGACCCGCAACCCGGCGTCGCGTTCGACGAGGCCCGCACCGCGGCGCGCGAGCTGAAGACGCTGCTCGACGAGGTCGGGATCCGCGGGTGGCCGAAGACCACCGGCAACCGCGGCATCCACGTGTACACGCGGCTCGCCCGCGAGTGGTCACCGGTCGAGGTGCGGCGCGCCGCGGTGGCGGTGGCACGCGAGCTCGCCCGGCGCCGTCCCGACGTCATCACCGATGCGTGGTGGAAGGAGGAGCGCGGGGAACGGATCTTCGTCGACTTCAACCAGAACGCGCCGCACAAGACGGTGTTCGGGGCGTGGTCGGTGCGGGCCCGCCCCGGTGCGCAGGTGTCGACGCCGTTCGACTGGGACGAGCTCGACGACATCGACCCCGACGCCTGCACCATGGCGACCGTGCCGGCACGCGTCGAAGCGCGGGGCGACCCGTGGGCCGACATCGACGCCGATCCGCAGTCGCTCGCACCCCTGCTCGAGATGTACGCACGCGACCTGGCCTCGGGTCTGGAGGACGCGCCGTGGCCGCCCGTCTACCCGAAGATGCCGGGCGAACCCCCGCGGGTGGCGCCCAGCCGGGCCAAGAAGCCGGCCGCCGAGAAGACGCCGAGGAAGAAGCCGCCGCCCGCCAAGAAGCAGGCGCCCGCGAAGAAGCGCGCGCCGCGGTCGGGCTCCTAGATCGACGGTCGATTCCGCTGCGCCGTCCCGCCCTCCGGGCACGGCTCCGCTGCATCTCCTGGATCGACGGTCGATTCCGCTGCGCCGTCCCGCCCTCCGGGCACGGCTCCGCTGCATCTCCTAGGCCGCGGTCGTCGTCGCCGGTTCACCGCGCCGGCCGCGTGGGGTCCGGCCGAAGGGCTTGGCCAGCGAGACCACGGTGGCGATGCCGAGGACCACGACGTGGGCGATCGCGGGGTCGAGCAGCCGCCCCGACAGCTGTCCCTGCGCGCCGTCGTGGGCGGCGGGTGCGACGACGAGGAGGTCGGTGACGACGACCGGGACCACGGCCACCTCTTTGATCACGACCCACCAGTAGCGGGCCAGGCCCCACTTCGTCCCGAGGCCGAGCACGACGCCGGTCCCGGCGGCGACGGCGCCGAGCGGCACGGTGAGCCACACCGAGGTCTCGACCGCCCGGTACAGCGAACGCGCCAGCACGTCGTCCCCGGTGATGCCCGCGGCCACGAGCAGGAAGGCCACGAGGACGGCGACGCCGAACCAGCCGACCGAGGCCAGCACGTGGGCGATCAGGACGACGAGACGGGGTCGACGAGTGAGGTGGAACCGCATGCGGCCATCCTGCGCCGGCGGGCGCCGGCCGTCGTCCGCCCGACGACGCATCTCGGCCGTACCGCGCCCGACGTAGGGAGGGCCGGGGTTGACGGGACGCATCCGTTCGTGTTCACTAACCGTTAGTGACCACGAACGGAGCAGCCGTCCTCGACGCCCTCGGCGACCGGACCCGGCGGGCGATCTTCGAGCGCCTCGCCGACCACCCCGCGGCGGTCGGCGAGCTGGCCGCCCGCCTGCCGGTCACCCGACCGGCTGTGTCGCAGCACTTGAAGGTGCTCAAGGACGCCGGGCTCGTCGTCGCCGAGCGCGCCGGGACCCGCCGTATCTACCGGATCGACCCGACGGGCGTCGACGCTCTCCGCGCCTACCTCGACCGGTTCTGGGGCGACGCGCTGCGCTCGTTCAAGACCGTCGTCGAAGCCCACCCCGAGACCCAGCAGGAGCAGCCATGACCATGCCCACCACTGGCACCAGCGTCCGCTCGACCGTCGTCGTCGACGCGCCCGTGGAGCGCGCGTTCACCGTGTTCACCCGCGACATCGGCACGTGGTGGCCGCCCGAGCACCACCTCCTCCAGGGAGAGCCGGCCGAGATGGTGTTCGAGCCGCGCGTCGGGGGCCACGTCTACGACCGGTCGGTCGACGGCTCGGAGTGCCGGTGGTCGCGCGTGCTGGCGTACGACCCACCGCACCGGGTCGTGTTCAGCTGGGACATCGACCTGCAATGGCAGCTCGAGACCGACCCGGCCCGCACCAGCGAGATCGAGGTGCGCTTCGTGCCCGAGGCACCCGATCGCACGCGCGTCCAGCTCGAGCACCGCCACCTGGAGCGCCACGGCGACGGGTGGGAAGGGATGCGCTCGGCGGTGGGGTCGCCCGACGGCTGGGACCGTGGCATGACCGCCTTCGCCGACGCGGTCAGCGCTTCCGGTCGCTGAGCACCCAGGCCGCCGCGGCGGCGACGCCCGCCACGGTGAGCACCGAAGGCCACGCCCCGATCTTCTTGGCCAGCGGGTGCGAGACGCCGAACGCCCCGTAGTACACCGCGCTGAGGACGGCGGCGTTGACCGCGCCCGACTTCCGCCACTCGCGCTGCGCGACCAGCCCGCCGACCGCGAGCACCGCGCCGCCGAGCGGGCGGATCTTCGTGGTACGCGCCACGACGTACCCGCCGACGATCGAACCGGCGACGACGGGGGCGGTGGGGAGGGCCATGACGCCGAGAATACGCGGAGATGCCGCGCAGCCGTGCCCCGCCAGGTCGATTGGCCCGACCGGGTCACGGGGTAGCTTCGTCCGATGGCCGACTACGTCATCCCCGACCCCGAGCCCAAGGAGATCGACGAGAAGCTCGCCATCGAGCTCCGTCACCTCGCCGAGAACGCGGTGCTGCGCGGCCACCCGTCGGACCGCGAGCAGTGCGAGAACTGCCTGTACTACCTGGAGAACACGGCCGAGATCTCGTACTGCTGGCACCCCAAGCTCCGCATCCTGGTGGGCGAGCGCTGGTGGTGCCAGTGGTGGGAGAAGATCCCGGAGTAGGGATCGGGCGGCCGCGCGGCGCGTCGTAGCATGCGCCGATGACGTACCGGGTCGTGGTGTGGGGGACGGGCAACGCGGGGCGGCCGGCGATCCGGGCGGTGGCGGCGCACGCCGACCTGGAGCTCGCGGGCGTCGTGGTCTCGAACCCGGCCAAGGTGGGTCGCGACGCCGGTGAGCTCGCGTACCTCGCGCCGCTGGGAGTGGCGGCGACCGACGACACGAGCGTCGCCCTCGCCGACGACATCGACGCGGTCGTGTACACCGCGACCGCCGACACCCGGCCCGACGCCGCCTTCGCCGACCTCGTGGCGTGCCTGGAGGCCGGGGCCAACGTGGTGTCGACGTCCTTCTACCCCCTCCTGCACCCGGCCAGCGCGCCCGCGCCCATGGTGGAGGCGGTCGAGCGGGCCTGCGCCACCGGCGACACCTCGGTGTTCGTCTCCGGCATCGACCCGGGCTGGGCCCTCGACATCCTCCCCATCCTGGTGAGCGGCGTCTCCGCCGGGATCGAGGAGATCCGGGTGCAGGAGATCTTCAATTACGCGCTCTACGACGCGCCCGACGTCGTGCGCGACGTGATCGGCTTCGGTGGACCGATGGAGTCGACGCCGCTGATGTTGCTCGACGTCGCGCTCGAGATGGTGTGGGCCCCGATGGTCCGCATCCTGGCCGAGGCGCTCGACGTCGCGCTCGACGGCGTGAAGACGCACGTCGAGCGACGGCCGCTCGAGCGGACGATCGACGTGCCCGGGATGGGCACCTTCGAGGCGGGGACGCAGGGCGCGTTCCGCTTCGAGGTGCAGGGCGTCGTCGGCGGTCGGCCGCGACTCGTCGTGGAGCACGTCACCCGCATCGACGACACCTGCGCGCCCGACTGGCCCACGTCGACGGCACCGGGCGGCATCCACCGGGTGCGCATCACCGGCCACCCGAACCTCGAAGTCACCATCCACGGCACCGAACCGGGGGAGCCGGGCGCGGCCGGCGGCGGCAACGCCACCGCGGCCAACCGCATCGTGAACGCGATCCCCGCGGTGTGCGACGCGCCGGCGGGCCCGCTCGGGGTCCTCGACCTGCCGCCGATCACCGGCGGCGCGCAGCTACGCCGGTGACGGCACCCGGAGCAACGCGCGCGCGGTACCACCCAGGATCGCCGCCTTCTGGGCGTCGGTGAGCGCGGAGGCCGCGATCTGGGGCAGCAGGTGGCTGATGCGCCGCCCCACCGGGTGTGAGTAGAGGTCGGTGCCGAAGGCGACGCGATCGGCACCGAAGCGCCGGGCGAAGTCCTCGATGAAGTCGAAGTTGTAGCTGAGGCTCGTGTCGAAGACGACGTTGGGCGCGACTTCGGCGACGAAGAAGCACTGCCGCGTGGCCTCGAAGCCGCCGAACGCGTCGAGCGCGAGGATGGTGAGGTCCGGGAGCTCCCGTGCGATCGCGGCGAGCTTCCAGAGCGCCTCCTCCGGGGTGTCGTCCATCGCGTGGATGATCGGCACCAGCGCGCGCTCACCCATTCGCTCGAGGTAGCGAAGCACCCATCGGCTGTCCATGGAGACGCCCTGGAACCGGGTGTGGAAGCTCAGCGCGACGAGGCCGAGATCGCCGGCGACGCGGTCGATCTCGGCGAACGCGGCGGCACCGTCGCGCGGTTCGACGATGCCGCACGCCACCGGGAAGCGGTCGGGCCTGCCGTCGCGATACGCCGCGATCTCGTCGTTGACCCGCCGCGTGTCGGCGATGCCGTTCGGCCGCTGGTAGCCGTGCCCCGGGATGACGAGCGCCTGGCGCACGCCGCCCTCGTCCATGATCCGGAGACGCTCGGCGAGCTCCACGCGGGCGAACTCGCCCGCGTCGTCGGTGCCCGGATCGAGCTCACCGCCCAGCGCGTCGAACGCCCGTCCGACATGGTGATGGACGTCGAAGACGTCGAACGTCATCGTGGTGCGGTGCGGATCAGTAGCCGGCGGCGCGGTCGACGACGTTCCGCAGCGGCTCGCCGCGCCGGAACCGACCGAGGTTGTCGCCGAACAGCGCGAGGAGCTTCTCGGTGTAGCGCTCCTGTGACGCGGACGAGTGCGGCGAGATCCAGATGTTGGGCGCGTCCCAGAGCGGGTCGTCGGCCGGGAGCGGCTCCTCCCGGGTGACGTCGAGGATCGCACCGCCCAGGTGCCCGGACTCGAGCGCGTCGATCAGCGCCGCCTCGTCGACCACCGATCCCCGGCCGACGTTGCAGAAGAGCGCGCCCGGCTTCATGGCCGCGAACGCGTCCTTGTCGAAGAGGTTCTCCGTCTCCGGCGTCCCCGGCGCGCTCATGACGACCGCGTCGCAGCGCGCCAGGACGTCGTGGAGGTCGTCGGCGCCGCGGAGCTCGTCGACGGCCGGGTGCACGTCCCCGGGCCGGTAGCTCCGCCGGGTGCCGATGACGGTCATGCCGAAGGCGCGAGCCCGGCACGCCACCTCGGTGCCGATGGCGCCCAGGCCGATGATCCCGAGGGTGCGGCCCTCGACCAGGTGCCCGAACGTCGGCTTCCAGCTGCGGGCCCGTTGGAGCTCGTCGATCTCGTCGAAGCGCTTCCAGACCGCGAGCAGGCGGCCGAAGGTGAACTCGGCGATCGGCGCCGCGGCGACGCCGGCCGCGTTGGTCACCACACAGTCGACGGGGAGGTCGACGCCGTCGAGGTGGTCGATGCCGGCGCCGATCGCCTGCACCCAGCGCAGGTTCGGCGCGAGGGTGCCGATGTCGGCGGGTAGATCGAGCGCCAGCGTGCCCTCGGCGCGGGCCCACACCGTCCGCTGCTCGTCGGTGAGCTCGTCGGACCGGTCGGGAACGTGGTGCCCGAACCGCCCGAGGTACGGCTGGGCGGCGATCTCGAGGTCGGGGAAGGCGGCGCGCAGCGGGGCGAGCAGCGCGTCGTCGGCGTTCCAGGGATAGGCGACGACGAAGGTCACGCGCGGACGTCCTTGAGCACGCCGGGCGCGTGGACGGGCGCCAGGGTCGACGTGAGGTAGTCGGGGGCCTCTTGGGTCTCGACGAACCAACCGGTCGGACACATGGTGAGGATCTCCACGAAGGAGAAGCCCAGCCCCGCCTCCTGGGTCTCGAGCGCGCGCCGGATCATCTTCTTGGTGCGGGCGACGTTGCCGGCGTTGTTCACCGCGCCGCGCGCGACGTAGGCGGCGCCATCGAGCTCGGCGATCAGCGTGCTGATGCGGATGGGGAAGCCGTGCTGGGCCGCGTCGCGTCCGTCGAGCGTGTTCTTCGTGCGCTGGCCGAGCGCGGTGGTGGCGGTCATGTGCCCACCGGTCTCGCCGAACACGCCGTTGTCGAGCATGAAGCAGGTGACGTTCTCGCCGCGCGCCGCGGTGTGCAGCACCTCCTGGAGACCCTCGTTCACCATGTCGCCGTCGCCCTGCAGGGTGAGCACGAGCGTGTCGGGCTTGGCCCGCTTCACTCCGGTGGCGAGGGACGGCGCGCGCCCGTGGAGGGCTTGCAGCACCTCGATGTCGAGGTTGTTGGAGAAGGCGGTGTAGCACCCGATCCCGATCACACCGATCGCGCGTGACACCGCGCCGATGGCCTCGATCGCCTCGAGCACCGCGCGCATCGCGATCGGCTCGCCGCAGCCGGGGCAGAGGCTGTGCTCGCCGATGTCGAGCAGCGTCGGCGTGAAGTCGTCGACGAGGTGGGCGCCGATCGTGGGCGGAGCGTCGGTGGGGACGTAGTCGGTCATGTTTGCTCGCTCTCGTCGCTGGCACGATGGCTCGCTCGCTGCAGCTCGGGATACCCGAGCCGCGGTCGCTCGCTCGCGTGCTCCGGGCGGCTCATGCCAGCAGCTCCTCGATCCGCTCGCGCAGGTAGCCGCCGTCGAGGTCGGGCGCGATCCCGAACCCCGAGCCGTCGAGGCTGAGGCGGCCGATGAACTCGACGGGCGTCGCGCCGGCGACGGCGAGGCGGACGTCGTCGACCATCTGGCCCTGGTTGTTCTCGTACACGCCGACGACCCACGCGCCGGCCGCGGCCCGGGCGACGGCGTCGCTCGGGAAGGGCAGGAGTGTGATCGGACGCACGAACCCGACCCGCGCACCCTCGGCGCGGAGGCGGGCGACCGCGGCGCGCACGTACTTCGCGGGCGTGCCGAACGCGACCACGACGACGTCGGCATCGTCGGTGTCGCGGGTCTCGACCAGCGGCGTGATGCCGGCCAACATCTCCTCGGTGCGCGCCGCGCAGCGCGCGTAGTGCTGCGCGAGGTCGTAGCCGCCGCGGTCGTTGCGCTTGGTGGTGCCGAGCGGCGACACCAGCCGCGCCCGGCCGGTGCCACTGGTGGACCCGTCGAGCGACCAGTCGTCGGCGGGGACCGCCGGGAGGTCGAGCGGCGCCAGGGTCACCGAGGTGGACGTGTGGGCGAGGTAGTAGTCGCCGAACAGCAGGACGGGATTGCGCCAGCGCGCGGTCAGGTGGAACGCCAACTGCGTGAGCTCGGTGGCCTCGGGCACGTCCATCGGTGCCAGGACCGGCATGCGGGCGTCGCCGTGCCCGGGGCCGCGCGTGGCCTGCCAGTAGTCGCCCTGCGCGCGCGCCATGTTGAGCACCACCAGGGGCACCGCGGCGTAGGCGAGCTCGGCGAGCGACTCCTGCATCAGCGAGAGCCCCTGACCGGTCGATCCGGTCGCGCTGGGGGTGCCGGTGGCGGCCGCGCCCCACGCCATGCCCACCGCCTCGAGCTCGCTCTCGGCGTTCATGCACGTGCCCCCGACGCCGGGCAGCTTGGCCGCCATGTGCTCGAGCACCTCGGTGAACGGTGTCATCGGGTAACCGCTGAAGAAGCGGCACCCGGCGGCGACCATGGCGTCGGCGATCGCCTCGGAGCCCTCGAGCAGCGTGGGGGCGGTCGCCGGCGTCACGAGGCCTCGCCGACGGTCAGCTCGACGGGGCGGTCGTACTTGTAGACCTGGAAGCAGAAGTCGGGGCAGATCCACGCACACGCCTGGCACCCGGTGCAGCCGGGGAGTAGGCGCGGGAACCGGTAGCCGCGGGTGTTGACCTCGTGGACCGTCATCTCCAGGACCCGGGGCGGGCAGGCGTCGATGCACAGGTCGCAGCCCTTGCACGCCTCGACGTCGATCACGACGGTGCCGCGGGTGAGCACGGTGCTCATGCGCGCACCTCCTCCATTCGGCGTTCGCTACTCGCCGGGATACCCGGCTCGCTCACGCTCACGCGGGCACCGCTTCCCATGCAGGCGCGACGCGGGACGGAACCGCGTCGCGGCCGACCGCGAGCGCGGCCACGTTGAGCGCGACGTGTTGGGTGCGGTACGGCGGCAGCGACTCGGCCACCGCGGCGTCGAGCGCGTCGAACGACACCATGCCGGTCGCGGCGACGTACGCGCCGAGCATCACCATCGACGCGGTCATGATGTTGCCGAGGTCGACGGCGAGGTCGGTGGCGGGGATCTCGACCACGCGCAGCTCGACCGGGTCGAACCCGTCCTCGAACACGGTGGTGTTCACCAGCACCAGGCTGCCGGGCCGCAGCTTGGCTCGCGTGGGTTCCGAGAAGTCGTGGTGCATGAAGATCGCCGACCACGCGTCGGACACCGTGGGTGGCGCCTCGATGGCACCGTCGGCGATCACCACCGTCGCCTCGGTGTTGCCACCCCGCATCATCCCGCCGTAGCTGCCGAACATCTGGACCGAGCGGCCCTCGGCGATCGCGGCCCGGGCGAGCACCTGCGCCGCGAGCTGGACGCCCTGGCCGCCGATCCCCGTGAGCAGGAGTTCGCGTTCCATGTGGCCCCCAGCAGGTCCGGCGCGGTGGGCGTCGGTGAGAGTACTGTTCTGAACCTAGCAGATCACTGCTCTGCATGCATGGGAGCGATGCTTTGGTCGACGACCTCATGGGCACCCTGGCGAACCGAGCGGTCGACCGCTCGCTGGGCGACCGCCGTACGCAGTACGCGGAGGAGATCCAGCGGGTGCTCGAGGCCACCTACGACCTCATCGAGCAGACGGGGAACGTGGATCCGTCACTGCGGGAGATCCTGGCCGCGAGCAATCTGTCGACGCAGGCCTTCTACCGCTACTTCCAATCGAAGGACGAGCTGTTCCTGCTGTTGCTCGACGACGGGCGCCGCCGCCTGGTCGGCTCGCTCGAACGCCGGATGAACCGGGCGACCACGGCGGCCGACCGCGTCCGCGCCTGGATCGAGGGTGTGCTCGCCCAGGCGTCCGACACGCGGGCGGCGGGGCGGACGAGGCCGTTCTTGACCGACCAGGACCGGCTGGCCGAGGCGTTCCCGCGCGAGCAGCAGGCGTCGGTCGACCTGCTGGTCGATCTCCTCGCCGGTGCGATCGTCGCGCTGCACCGCTCCGGGAACGCGCGCGACGATGCCGTGCTCGTGTACCGCACGGTGTTCGCGACGCTGCGCGATCACCTGATCCACGCCACCCGACCCACCGCCGCCGAGACCGACCACCTCGTGCGCTTCTGCCTCGACGGGATCGGCGGCGATCGACACGAGGGGGAACGACATGAGTGATGATGCGCGGGTGCTCGGACCCATGGGGGACCGGATCGTCGTCGAGAACGACCGCGTGCGGATCTGGGAGTTGACGATCCCGCCGGGCGGCGACAGCAACATCCACCGCCACGATCTCGACTACGTGCTCGTGATCCTGGGCGGCGACCGGGTGGCCGCGCTGCAGGAGGACGACACGAAGAGCACGCTCCCTCCGTACTTCGAAGCCGACGTCGTGCCCGGCCAGGCGGTGTTCGTCGAGCGGGGCGGTGTCGAGACCGCGCGTAACGTCGGCCGGGAGCCCTATTCCGAGATCATCATCGAGCTCAAGGACTGACGACCCAAGGACTGATCAGCATGGAGTACCGACTGCTCGGCCGCACCGGACTGCGGGTGAGCCCGCTGTGCCTCGGCACCATGAACTTCGGGATGCGGGCGGAGGCCGGCGTGCAGACCGAGGAGGCGGAGGGCCACCGCATCATGGACCGCGCCCTCGACCTCGGCATCAACTTCTTCGACACCGCGAACGTGTACGGCGACGGCCGCGGCCTGACCGAGTCGATCATCGGCCGCTGGTTCGCGCAGGGCGAGCGTCGGCGCGAGCGCACCGTCATCGCGACCAAGGTCTACAACTCACGCGACCACTGGCCGAACGCGGGTCGCCTGTCGGCCCTCGCGATCCGCGAGGCGTGCGACGACAGCCTGCGCCGGATGCAGACCGACCACATCGACCTCTACCAATTCCACCACGTCGACCGCGACACGCCGTGGGACGAGATCTGGCAGGCGATGGACGTGCTCGTGCAGCAGGGCAAAGTGCTCTACGTCGGGAGCAGCAACTTCGCCGGGTGGCACATCGTGCGGGCGAACGAAGCGGCCGCGCGGCGTCACTCGCTCGGCCTGGTGTCGGAGCAGAGCCTCTACAACCTCGCCGCCCGCACCGTCGAGCTCGAGGTGCTGCCCGCGTGCGAGCGCTACGGGGTCGGCGTCATCCCGTGGAGCCCGCTCGGTGGCGGGCTGCTCGGTGGCGTGCTCGCCGACCGCGCGGCCGGGGGGCGGCGGGGGAACGCGGCGGTCCAGGCTCGGGTCGACGCACTTCGCCCGCAGCTCGAGGTGTGGGAGAAGCTGTGCGCCGAGCTCGGCCACCCCCCGGCCGACGTCGCGCTGGCGTGGCTGCTCCACAACTCCGTGGTGACCGCGCCGATCATCGGCCCGCGTACCCTCGGCCAGCTCGACACCGCGATGGGCGCGCTCGACGTGCAGCTCGACGACGGGATCCTCGCCCAGCTCGACGAGATCTTCCCCGGGCCCGGTGGCCCGGCGCCGGAGGCGTACGCATGGTGAGCGAGAGCGACGTCCACGCGCGCGTCGATCGGTTGCTCGCCGAGCACGGCGACGACGACGAGACCGCGTTCCTGGGCGCGCAGTTCGACGCCGGGCTCGCCCGCATGGACTACCCGGTGGGCCTCGGCGGCCTCGACGCCTCCCCGAAGCTGCAGGAGATCGTCGACGAGGCACTCGAGCGCGCTGGCCGTCGCTACCCGTGGATCCGCAACGCGATGGGCATCGGCATGTGCGGCCCGACGATCGTGGCCCGCGGCACCCGCGAGCAGCAGGAGCGGTTCCTCCGCCCGATCTTCACCGCCGAGGAGATCTGGTGCCAGCTGTTCAGCGAGCCGGGCGCCGGCTCCGACGTCGCGGGATTGGCGACCCGCGCCGAGCGCGACGGCGACGAGTGGGTGGTCAACGGCTCGAAGATCTGGACGTCGATGGCGCACCAGGCGCGCTTCGGCCTGCTGCTCGCCCGCACCGATCCGGAGGCGCCGAAGCACAAGGGCCTCACTGCGTTCATCATCGACATGCACCAGCCCGGCGTAGAGGTGCGGCCGATCCGCAGCATGGCCGGTGCCTCCGGCTTCAACGAGGTGTTCTTCACCAACGCCAAGGCGCCCGACTCCATGCGCGTCGGCGAGGTGGGCGACGGCTGGCGCACCGCCAACGCCACGCTGATGAACGAGCGGGTCTCGATCGGCAGCGAGGTGGCACCACGGGGTTCGGGCCCGATCGCCGGCGCGGTGGCAGCGTGGAAGCGGTACGACAACCGGTCGCCGGTGATGCGCGACCGGCTGATGCGGCTCTGGATCGACGCCGAGGTCCTGCGGCTCGGGAGCCTGCGCGCCCAGGCGAAGCGCGAGAAGGGCGTGCCCGGCCCCGAGGGGTCGGTGCTCAAGCTGCTGTCGGGCCGGGTCCTGACCGGGGTCAGCGAGCTCGTCGTCGACCTCATGGGTCCCGATGGCACGGTGCTGTCGAGCCCGTACACCCGCGACCAGCTCGACGAACGCGAAGTGATGCGCGGTGACCCCGTGCTCTCGTTCGTCGGCGCGCCCGGCGGCACCATCGCCGGCGGGACCACGCAGATCCAGATGAACATCATCGGCGAGCGCGTGCTCGGGCTGCCGCCGCGAGCCCGGCCTCGACCCGAACACGCCGTGGAGTCAGATCCCGCGCAACTGACCCCACGACGCGGCCGAGGTACCCGGCTCGAGTCCGACTCGGCTCAGCCGGTGAACGCCGGTGACACGTTGGTGACGGCAACTGCAGGTGCGGCCGGCGGACTGACGACAGCCGCCGGTGACACCTGCGGTGGCGTGGTCGTGGTCGTGGTCGTGGGCGGCGGGTCACCGCACGTCAGTTCCACCGGGCCGACGGCACCTTCAGGGGTGGAATGGTCGGTCCAGGTGACATCGCCGCTGACGGTGCCCGCGGCGCCGTTGAATTCGTTCGTCAGGCTCGAGATGTCGACGCTTGCGGTCCCGTCCGGAACGGCATCTGCACTGGCCACCAAGTCGTGGGACTCGCCGTTCACCGTGATGTGGAACGTGATCGGCAAGTCGGCCGCGCCAAACGCCTGATACTCGACCGACGCCGTGGAGCACGTCAAGGTCACCGCCGTATCCGGCGCCAGATGGTGGGCTCCCGCCGTCCCGACCAACAGGATGCTGGCGAACGCCAGCACCCCGATCGCGGCCGCGGCTTTGAAGTGTTTCATCGGTCCTGCCTCCCTCGGATCGTCGCCTTGGAACTCACCGGCGTCCTGGACCTACGGTCATCGCCACTGTCAGTGACCAGGTGCCGGCAGAGTTTCCTCACGGATAGCGCGAGAGCCGCCCCGGCTCCCGAGATACCCCGCCACGTTCACCGCTCTCCGTGGTAAACGTGCCTGCGGTGAGTGTACACGGTCACGAAGAGTGGTGTCCAGCGGGGCGGCGTGGCCGCTTTGACGGAGGTCGGGGCGCCAGCCAGGCTGTTCCGCGCCACGGAGCACCAGCGGTTCGAGGAGCGGAGCACCGATGTTCGACACCGCGATGACCGACGAGCTGCTCGCCACCACGCGTGCGGTCCGTCGGCGCCTCGACTTCGACCGCCCGGTCGACCCCGAGGTGATCCTCGAGTGCATCGGGCTCGCGCAACAGGCGCCGACGGGCACGAACGCGCAGTCGTGGCGTTGGCTGGTGGTGACCGAGCCGGTGACCAAGGCCGCGCTGGCCGAGGTCTACCGCGGCGGCTGCCTGAGCTACCTGGAGAAGGGCGCGGCCGAGGAAGAGGACCCGCAGACCCGACATGTGTACGAGAGCGCCCTCCAGCTGGCCACCACCCTCGAACAGGTGCCGGTGCTCGTCATCCCGTGCATCGAGCGACGGTTCGACGGCGCGCCGCTCATCGTTGCCGCGACGTCGTTCGGCTCGATCCTCCCGGCGGCGTGGAGCTTCCTCCTCGCCCTCCGGTCGCGCGGCCTCGGCTCGGTGTGGACGACCGCGCACCTCTGGAACGAACCCGAGGCGGCGCGGATCCTCGGCATCCCCGACACCGTCACGCAGGTGGCGATGTTCCCGGTGGCGCACACCATCGGGACCGACTTCCAGCGGGCGACCCGACCGCCGCCCGAGACGGTCACGTTCTGGGAGTCGTGGGGCGCGACGCGGTGAACGGCCCCGTCCCACCGCTGCTCCGGCCCCGCTCGTCCGACGAGTACGCGCCGGTGCCCTGGGACGCGCGCCTGCACCGCACCGCGAGCACGGTGGCCACGACCGCGGCGCGGCACGCCCACCGGCTCGGCCTCACGACCGATGCCTACCACGGTGACCGCCGGGGCCTCGCCACCGCGTTGCGCGCCCTCGACGCCGAGGCGGGCGGCGACTTCTCCCTGGTACCGGTCGAGGCCGAGGTCGACGCGGAGGCCGCCGAAGCCGTGTTCGCGTCGACCGGACCCGTGATCGACGTGCAGACGCACCTCGTCGACCCCAACCGGTGGCACGGCGACGGCGCCGCCGCCCTCGCCGGGTTCCTGAGCATGGTCGACCCCGACCGGTGGGCGACCGTCGACCCACACCTCCTCGATGCCGCCGCGTGGGCGGGCCACGTGTTCGGCGCCAGCGAGACCGCGATCGCGCTCCTCACGTCGACGCCCGGTGTCGGCGACCACAACGTGCTGCTGAACCCGCAGATCGCCGTCGCCCGCGAGGTGGTCGACCGCTACGCGGGCACCGGTCGGGTGCTGACCCACTCCATCGTCCACCCCAACCTCGGGCCTCGCGAGCTCGACGCGATGGTGGAACGGCACGACTCGCTCCGACCGTCGGGCTGGAAGTGCTATCCGCTCTACGGTCCGCCGACCGCGGCGTCGCCCACGGGCGGCTGGTTCCTGGACGACGACGAGATCGGCTTCCCGTTCCTCGAGCGCGTCCGGGCCTCGGGGACGCGCGTCGTGGCCGTGCACAAGGGGTTGGGCGGTCCGATTCCTGCCGCGTCGGTGGCGGCCGCCTCACCGCGCGACGTCGGTCCCGCGGCGGCGGCCTTCCCCGACGTGCACTTCCTCGTGTACCACTCCGGCTACGAACGCGACCCTGAGCGCGAGGAAGGCGCCTTCGACCCGATCACGCCGACCGGCGTCGACCGCCTGGTCGCGAGCCTGGCCGCGGCGGGCGTGGCGCCGGGCGCCAACGTCTACGCCGAGCTGGGGAGCACGTGGTACCTGATGTTGCGGCGACCGACCGAGGCCGCGCACGTGCTCGGCAAGCTGCTCCTCGCGGTCGGGCCCGAACCGCATCGTGTGGGGCACGGACTCGATCTGGTACGGGTCACCCCAGCCGCTCATCGACGCGTTCCGCACGTTCACGATCCCGACGCGGATGCAGGAGGAGTTCGGCTACCCGCCGCTGACCGTCGAGACCAAGGCGAAGATCCTCGGCGTCAACGCCCGTGCGGTGTACGGCATCACCGACGACGACGTGGCGCGTGCCGCGCGCCGACCAAGACCGCAGTTGGGTGGAGTCGTTGCGCCCCGGGATCGCGGCCGCGGTCGCGGCGGCGGCTCCCGCCTGACCGGCGTCAGACGCGCGGGTCGCCCGTCAGCACGCGATCGGTGAAGCGGTACTCGCAGCCCCAGGTCTTCGCCAGGTCGAGCCGGAGCTCGTGGTCGGTCTGCTCCGCCACGCAGTCCTCGAGGAGGGTGAGCCACCCCGCGGCGGCCGCGACGTCGCGCACGGTGAAGGTCACGCCGGTCACCGACGGGCCGACCCGCTGCAGGTCGCCCGCGGCGACGCTGTCGCCGTCACCGGGATCCATCAGCTCCACCACCGTGTCCTCACCGACCAGGAGGTGCCGGGCGCTGCCGCCCTCCACGGTGGCGGCCTGTTCGGGGAGCGGCGCGGCGTCGAGCACGTCGACGTAGAACTTCTCCGCCGCCGGGAGGTCGTCCACCACGATGGTGATGTGCGACATCCGCTGCAGGCCGAGCGGGTGGTTGCTCCAGTACGCGTCACGGAACGCCGGCCACTCCTGGCGAAAGCGCGGGTCGACCTGCTCCCACAGGCCCCCGGTGGCGGGGTGGAACTCGAGCATGCCGGGTGTGTCCTTCGGGTGGCAGAACACCGTCGCCTGGCCCGAGCCGCCGTCGGTGATGCGGACCCCCGCCTCCTCGAGCCGCTGCGCCAGGTCCTCGATGTTGTCGACGTAGAACGCCAGGTTGTGGACGCGCGGCCCGAAGCGGTCGACGTACCGGAACCAGCTCGTCCTCTCGTCGCCGGGGCCCGGGAGGCACTCCATCGGCTCGATCGACGTCTCCCCGATGACGTAGATCGCCGCGTGCCGGTACCAGTGGTCGGACCAGTTCCGCATCATGCACAGCGGTGAGAACACCCGGTTGAAGAAGTACTCGGCATCGCCGAGGCTGTCGACGAGCGGGGTGAGGTGGAACAGCTTCCCGATTCGGGCGCGCGGCATTGGGGGCTCCTGTCTTCCTGACCGGGCCGGATCGTAGGTTCGGGAGCGCGGGCGACCCCACTGCGGGAGGGTTAGGGTCGGTCGGTGGAGCGGGAGGTCCTGTCGTACTGCCGGATCTGCGCCGCCGCCTGCGGGATCAGCGTGACGGTCGACGGCGACCGGGTCCTCCGGGTGCGCGGCGACGCCGGCCACCCGGTGTCGCGGGGCTACGCCTGCGCCAAGGGCCGCGGCCTGCCGGCCTGGCACCACCACGAGGCGCGCCTCGACCAGCCGCGCCTGCGGGGGCGGGAGGTCGGGTGGGACGTGGTGCTCGACGACCTCGCCGCGGTGCTGCGCGACACCGTCGCCGGGTCCGGCGCCGACGCGATCGCGCTGTACCTCGCCACCGGCATGGCCTACGACGCCGCCGGCCAGATCGCGGCGGGGACCTTCCTCGGCGCGCTGGGGAGCTCCTCCTTCTACACCGCGGTCACCGTCGACAACGCGCCCGTGCTGGTGGCCGCCGAGCTGGTGACCGGCAACGCGATGATGAACCCGCTCTGGGATCCGACCGCGCCCGGACTGCTCCTGCTCGTCGGGACCAACCCGGTCGTGTCCCACGGGTACGGGACGACGCTGCCCGACCCGGTCAATTACCTGCGCGACTTCCGGCGCACCGGCGGGCGCATCTGGGTCGTCGACCCGCGGCGCACCGAGAGCGCGGCGCTCGCCGACCACCACGTCGCGGCACGTCCGGGCAGCGACGTGCTGCTGCTCGCCGCGATCGCGGGCGCGCTGCTCGATCACGGCGCCGACCCCGACGAGCTCACCCGGTACTGCACGCCCGGCGACGTCGCCGCGTTGCGGGAGGCGCTCGCGCCCTGCACCGTCGCGCGCGCGGCCGACGCTGCCGGTGTGGCACCCGAGGTGGTGACGGCCCTGGTGGAGGACGTCCGCGCCTTCCCCGGCCGGCTGGCGGTGGCGTGCGGCACGGGCGCGCTGATGGGGACCGACGGCGTCCTCGTGGAGTGGCTGCGGTGGGTCCTCCTCATCCTCACCGGCTCGCTCGACCGGCCCGGCGGCATGCGCATCCCGCGTGGTGCCCTGAGCCACCTGCGGCCACCGCGGCCGACGCCGCGGCCGTCGCCCCCGGGCCCCGCCAGCCGGCCCGAGCTGCCCCGCGTGGCGCAGCAGGTGCCGGTGGTCGCGCTCGCCGACGAGATCGAAGCAGGCCACGTGCGCGTGCTGGTGGTGACCGGCGGTCACCCGATCGCGGCGGCGCCCGAACCCGATCGCATGCGGGCGGCGTTGCGTCGGCTCGACGCGCTCGTCGTCGTCGACGTCATGGAGAACGAGGTCAGCGAGCTCGCCACCCACGTGCTGCCGGCCACCGGCCAGCTCGAACGGGCCGACGTCTCGATGTACTCCCACCTCTCCGTGCGCTCGGCGATGCAGTCGACCCGCGCGGTGGTGCCCGCATCGGCGGCGAGGAAGCCGGCGTGGTGGATCCTGTCGTCGTTGGCGGTGCGGGCCGGCGTCGACCTCCTCGGCGGCGCGGATCCCGACGCGCTCGACGACGAGAGCTACCTGCGCGCCATCGTCGACCGATCACCGCTCGACGCCGACGCGGTGTTCGACGTCGGACCCCGCGGGTTCGACCTCGCGGTGGAGCACGGCTGGGCGCACGAGACGATGCTGCCGGACGGCCGGTGGCGCCTGGCTCCGGCGGTCTTGCTCGACCGGCTGGCCGCCCACCGCGGGCCGGCCGTCGGGATGCTGCTCACCCCGCGGCGCGAGATGGCGTGGAGCAACTCGGTGCGGTACGGCCCCGACGACCGCCCCACCGAGCTGCGGCTCCATCCCGACGACGCGAACGCGGCCGGGGTGGGGGACGGCGGCTCGGCCACGGTCACCACCGCGCACGGTGCGCTCGACGTGGTGGTCGTGACGGACGCACGCGTCCGGCGCGGCGTGGCCTCCCTGGTGCACGGCCGGCGGGACGAGTCGCCGGGTGTGCTCCTGAGCGCGCGGGAGGGTATCGACCCGTTGACCACCATGCCGCACGCCTCGGGAGTGCCCGTGACCATCGAGCCCACGTGACCGCGTTCTTCCACCGCTTCGGCCAGTTGCACGCGTGGGTCTACCGCCACTGGGGCCGGCTGGGCCGTCGCTTCGCGTGGATCCCGTGCCTGGTGCTGGTGAGCACCGGGCGCAACTCGGGGCAGCGGCGCGAGTCGGTGCTGGTCTACGCCGACGACGGCGACGACCGGGTCGTGGTGGCGTCGAACGGCGGCGCCGACCGCGCGCCGGGGTGGCTGTACAACGTGCGCGCCGATCCGTCGGTCGAGGTGCACGTCGGCCGCGAGCGCTACCCGGCGACCGCGCGCATCGTCGACGCCGCCAATCCCGACCACGCCCGGCTCTGGCAACTGGTGAACCGCGTCAACGGCAACCGCTACGACGCGTACCAGGCGAAGACCACGCGCCCGATCGCACTCGTCGTGCTGTCGCGCGCGACCTAGGTCCCGCTCCAACGCGGCGGCCGCTTCTCGACGAACGCACGCGGCCCTTCGCGCGCGTCGTTGCTGTCCAGCACCTTCCGACTGAGGCGCGCCTCGATGCGGTACGCCTCCTCGATGGTCCCGACCGCGAAGCCGCGGAGCGCGCTCTCCTTCGTCGCCGCGATGGCGAGCGGCGCGTTCGCGGTGATGCGCGCCGCCCAGTCGCGGGCGCGGTCGACGAGCTGGTGCCGGGGCACGATCTCGTTGAGCAACCCGAGCTCCAGCGCGCGCGTGGCGGGGATCGGCTCGGCGGTGAGCAGGAACTCCATGGCCGCGGGCCACGCGAGCTGGCGCGGGAGACGGGCGGTGGTGCCGCCACTGGCGAAGATGCCCTGCCGGGGCTCCAGCATCCCGAACACCGCCTCCGGGCACGCAACGCGGATGTCGGTGCCGTTCAGCAGCTCCATGCCGCCCGCGACGCACGGCCCGTTCACCGCCGCGACGATCGGCTTGTAGATGTCGAGGTCGCGCAGCACCGCCTCGGTGCCCGAACGGAAGCGCTCCCGGTCCTCGGGCCCCGCGGCGGTGAGCAGCGGGATGTAGTCACGCAGGTCGCCACCGGCGCAGAACGCGTCGTCCGTCCCGGTGACGATCGCCACCCACGCGTCGGGGTCGTCGCGGAACCGCTTCCACGCGGCCGCCAGCGCGTCGAAGTGCTCGAGGTCGAGTGCGTTGCGGCGCGCCGGGCGGTCGATGGTGATGGTGACGACGTGGTCGTCGAGGCCGTAGTGGATGGGCATGGTTCCTCCGGCGCGCGAGCGCGTGTGTCCACCAGAAGGCGCGGTAGGCCGAAGAGTATCCATGCCGCCGGCGCCCGAACCGGCGAGGGACGCCGTACGGGCCCGACTGGCGTACGCTGCCGGCATGGCCGACGCACACGACTTCCTCTCCGCCTCAGAGCACCTCGCCGGGCTCGAGCAGCTCGACGTCCCGGCACTCGAGCTGCTGTACACGCTCGAGTGCAGCGGCGAGGACTTCTACAACCTCCTCGCCGACCGCATCGGCGACGAGCGCGCCGCCGAGCTCCTGCGTCGCAACGGCCGTGAGGAGCTGGGCCACGCGCGCCGGGTGAGTCGCGCCATCGCGATCAAGCTCGGGCACGATTTCGAGCCGACGGCCGAGCAGCAGCAGCGGTACCCGATCGAGCTCCCGGACCCCATCGACCCCGCGATGTTGCCGGCGATCGTGACGGGGGAGCAGGCGGGCGACACCGGCTACCAGAAGTGGGCCGACGCCGAGCCCGATCCCGAGGTGGCGCGGTTGCTGCGGCTCAACGGCCGCGAGGAGACCCTCCATGGTGAGCGGGTCACGCAGGTGATGTCGCTGCTCGCTTCACCCACTCCCTGAGCGACCCACGGCCGCGACCGCCGCCACCGCGCGATGGGTGGGCGGCAGGTCGGCGAGGTCGGCACCGGCCAGTTCCAGCTCCTCCCGCAGGCGAAGCGCCTCGGGGGTGTCGACGACGAACCGCCAGCGCCGCACGCGCTCGGCGACCGCGGGCTGGGTCGGATCGGGTGCGATCCCGGTGGCGGCGAACACCCGGCAGTCGTAGGTGCGGCAGGTGCGCGGCCGGTGCTCGTAGATCGTGCAGCCGTGCTCTCCGAGCATGGGGCAGCGCCCGTGCTCGTCGTACCCGATCACCACGTGACCATGCGGACGCCCCGGGGCGGGAACGCGCAGCGCCGCGGGGACGTGCGCGAGCGTGTCGGTCTCGTCGGGTTCGATGTGCACGAACTGGGCCGACCGGCAGCAGGCGGTGCAGCGGCCGCACGGCACGTCGGACTCTCCCTCGCCGCGCAGGGCGGCCTGCATGCCGGCGAGCCACGACGACAGCTCGCCGGCGGGCAACGGATCCTCGGTCACGCCGCGAGGGTAAGGCCGTCGGGTCCGCGCGCCAGCTTCCAGCCGCCCTCATGGCAGGCCACATGATGTCGCCGGCACAGCAGCGCGCAGTTCTGGAGGTTGGTCTCGCCCCCGTGCAACCAATGCACGAGATGGTGCACGTCGCACCAGGCGGCCGGCGCGCGGCAGCCGGGGAACTGGCAGTGCTGGTCGCGCACGCGGATCGCCCGCCGCAACCGGCGAGGGATCGTGCGGGTGCGCCGGCCGAGGTCGAGGATCTCGCTCCTGCCCTTGACGACGATGCGGCCGAGCGCACAGTCGCAGGCGAGGCGTTCGGCGGTGATGCGCGCGATCGGACCGAAGCCCTCGATGTCGCACCGCAGCGCGTCGAGGTCGGCGACCGGACGACCGGCGAGGGTGTCGTAGCCCACGACGGCGTCGACGCCGGCGATCGGGCGCCAGTCGGGGAGGACACCGCCGAGCGACCGCTGGCTCATGAGCACGAGACCGTCGGCGTTCCGCTGGGCCAGCGTTCGAGCGTCGGCGGACCCATCGGGCGGTTGGAGCTCGGCGAGCGCGTCGGCAACCGTGGCCGCCGCCTCCGGATCGAGGAACCCACTCACGACGCTGCCCCCGACGGTCGGTGACAGGGTGAGGCCGCGCCGCTCGAAGGCGAATCCCGCGTCGCGTTCGAGCGATGACGTCGTCGGCGAGCAACGCCCAACGCCGCGTGACTTGCGGGAAGTCCTGCACCTCGATGGTGGCCGCGGCATCGAGCAGGGTCGTCTCGTACTCCGAGTAGAGCTCGTCGCGCCGATGCGCGGCGCGCGCCAGCAGCTCCACGTGCGGCACCGTGACGTCGCCCGCATCGAGCGCCTTCGCAGTCTGCCCGTGGCGCGTCAGGAACCGTGCCGTCCGCAACACTCCGGAGGCGGCGTTGCGCGCCAGCCCCGTCTTCGATGCCAGCCACGAAACGCCGCCGAGCGCCGCCTCCTGCCACGCGTCGATGGCGTCGCAGTCGGCGACGGACCGGAGCACCTCCTTGTCGATCCGCTCCTGCAGGGCACGCAGCTCGATCAGTCGGTCGGTTCGGGTGGCGGCCGACCACGACGAGCGGTCCTCCGCCGCGAGGCGCGCCACGCCCTCGCGGACCTGGTCCATCGGGTCAGAGGCGTCGGAGGCGAACACATGTTCGACGGTACGACAACTCGGGCACGCCGGCAAGACCCAATCTCTCGACGTACGCTCGCCCGGAGGGGCTGAGTTCGGCCTCAGTCGGCCCCGTCGCCGGCCGGCACGCTCACCGGTGACGGTGCGTCCCATCCCGGCAGGAGCCCCAGCTCGGCGGTCAGTTCCTGGCCCTCGATCCACTCCCCGTTCTTCTCGCGCGCTTCGGGCGCGGTGCAGAGCCACGCGGCCGCCGCGCCGATGACGTCGGCCGGTGCGCCGGCGTCGGCATCGAAGCCGAACGCGCCCATGTCCTGGATCATGCGCTCGGTGGTGACGAAGCCGGGGTGGAGGTTGTAGGCCAGGATGCCGTCGCGCTCGTGCTCGAGCTTCACGATGCCGACGAGCCGGTGGACTGCGCCCTTCGACATGCCGTAGCCCAGCCCCCAGCCACCCTCTCCGGCGGCGGCGGGCGGGTCACCCCGTCCCGCGCCGGAGGTGATCGTCATGATGATGCCGCTCTTGCGCTCGATCATCTGCGGCAGCACCAGCTTCGTGAGGATGATCGGAGCCATGACGTTGCCCTCGAGGTGCTTGTCGAGCAGCTCGACCGGCGTCTCGAGCAGGCGGTCCATGTGGCCGGGCCCGATGTAGCGCGCGTTGTTGACGAGCACGTCGATCCGACCCCATCGCTCCATCACGGTGGTGACGGACGAACCGAGCGTGGTGCGGTCGGTGATGTCGAGGAACACCGGCATCGCCTGGCGACCCTCGGCCACGACCAGCGCGGCGGTCTCGTCGAGCGAGCCCGGCAACGGTGTGGTGTCCGAGCGTTTGACCGTCGACGAGTGCTCCCGCGCCTCGCCCTCGTGGACGGTGCGGGCGGCCAGGGCGATGTCGTACCCGGCCCGGGCGAGGTGCACCGCGATGGCCTTGCCGATGCCCCGACTCGCCCCGGTGACGAACGCGACTCCTCGAGCGTCAGACACTGCGCTTCCCCCTCATTCGTTGCCTCATCGCTTGCTTGATCGGTTGCTTGATCGGTTGCCAGGAACCGTGACGGTGTCGGTGTCGACACCGGACCGGAGCAACGTACCGGGCAACGAGCCGGTGAGCACACCCCGCTCCACGATGGTCCCGCCACCGACCACCACCTGCTCGATACCGACCGCCTCGGCGTAGAGGCGGGCCGACCCGCCGGGCAGGTCGTGGCGCTCCTCGGCCGGGAGGCTGCCGATGCGGTCGGCGTCGAAGACCACCAGGTCGGCGTGGGCGCCCTCGGCGACGCGACCGCGGTCGCGGAGGCCGAGCAGTCGGGCGGGCACGTCGGTGAGGCGGCGGACGGCGTCCTCCAGGGTGAACAGGCCGCGGGTCCGCACGAGGTCGCCCAGCACCACGGTCGTGTAGTTGGCATGGCACATGACGTCGACGTGCGCGCCGGCGTCGGAGCCACCGAGCACGACCCGGTCGTCGCGCCACACCTCACCCCGGACCCGCCAGCTCTCGTCCGACACGCCGAGCGACGGGACGAGCGAGGGGAACACGGTCGTGAGCGGCAGACCTCCGGGCAGCACGACGTCGAGCAGCACGGTGACGGGATCGGTGCCGCGCTCGGCGGCGACGTCGGCGACGCTCCGGCCGTCGGGCAGCTCGACGAGCTCCCACTGCATCACTCCGCTCAACCCGCGTTCACCCGCGGTGTCGAACCCGGCCCGCAACCGATCGCGCACCGCGGGATCGTGCAACGCGCGCCGACGTTCCTCGTCGGGGAGCGCGAGGACCTCGCCCCAGCCCGGGAGCGAGCGGAGGATGCCACCGCTGCGCATGCGCAGGAGGTCGGGGAGCGCGAGCGCGACGACCGTGGCGCCCTTCGTCGCGGCGAGGTCGCACGACGTGAGCTGCTGCTCGTAGACCTCGGTGGGCGAGAGGCTGCCGAGGAGGTTCCAGTTGAGCGGGCGGTCCGCCGCCAGCGACATGTCGGCCATCAGCTCGGCCCGGTCCGACGGGATCTCGCCCATCGCGGCGATGAACTCGAGCGTCGTACCCGCGTGCTCGCGCACTGCGTCGGCGAGGGCGAGGAACTCCTCGAACCCGGCGGCGCGTGACGGCACCGGCCGGCCGTCGCCATCGGTGTGCGCCTCGCCCAGCGACGACGAGAAGCCGAGCGCACCGGCGTCGAGCGACTCGTGGAGCAGCCGCACCATCTCCGCGATCTGGTCCGGGGTGGCGGTGGCGGTCGTGGCGTCGTCGCCCATCACGACCCGCCGCATGGTGGAGTGCCCCGCGAGGAAGCCGGCGTTCACGGCCAGCCGGCCGTCGAGCCGGTCGAGCCACTCGCCGAAGGAGCGCCAGTCCCACGCCGGCCCCGCCTCGAGCGCGTCGAGCGCCATCCCCTCGACCCGCGCCATCATGCGCTTGACGTATTCGACGTGCTCGGGCCCGAGCGGCGCGATCGAGAACCCGCAGTTGCCGCCGATCACCGTGGTGACGCCGTGCAACGGCGACGGGGTGACCGCCGGGTCCCACAGCGCCTGAACGTCGTAGTGGGTGTGCAGGTCGACGAAGCCGGGACTCACGACCAGGCCGTCGGCGTCGATGGTGCGCGCCGCGGATTCGTCGACCCTGCCGGTAGCGACCACGCGCCCGCCGCGAACCCCGACGTCGGCCGTACGCGCGGGTGCGCCGGTGCCGTCGACCAGCCGGCCGCCGCGTACCAGGAGATCGAGCATGTCCCCTCCTCAGCCCTGCAGCTCGGCGTCGACCGCGGCCTCGACCGCGGTGCCGGCGAAGAACTGCGGGTTGCCGCGCGTGTAGAAGCGCACCGGATTGGTGAACACGAAGTCGCGCAGGTCGGAGTCGCTGAAGAGGTCGTGCTCGACCATCTCGTACACCTCGCCGAGCACGTCGGCCATCACCGGGACGTCCCAGTGCGAGATGTCGGAACCGAACATCGCGTTGAAGCGGGCGCCGAAGGGGTTCGCTTTGGTGTTGAACGCGGTCACGCTCGTCGGATCGTCGGCCTCGCACCCGCAGTAGAAGGGCACGACGAACAAGTCGCGGATGTCCTCCGCCTGCGCGATGCCGCAGGCCGCGAACTCGTCGAGCAACGCGAGGTCCTGCTCGGGGTAGCTGGTCGGCGTGGGCGTCATCGACGCCCAGTCGCCTCCGTAGCGGGCGAAGAGCTCGGCGAACTCGTCCCAGTCGACGTGGTCGGGGTCGAGGCGGCGCATCGCGTCACCGCTGCGCTTCTCCCAGTGCCCGATGAGATCGGCGTACAGCGACACCGCCCACGCGACCCCGCCTTCGAGGAACCCGAAGTTGAGGTCGGGGAAGCGCCGGGTGACACCGCCGAGGAACAGCGACTTGGCCAGCGCGTGGTGGCTCTCGCCCAGCATCCCGACGTGGTTGTACACGTAGCTCGAGATCGACGCCCGGTTCTGCCAGCCCATGGCCGCCGAGTGGAACGCGGGCGCGATGCCGAGCTCCCGGCACTTCTGCCACACCGGGTCGTAGTCGTACGCGCTGTCGAGGCCGAAGGCGTCGGTCCACACCGCGTACTGCGCGAGCCGCGGATCGACGTCGGCGACCGCCGCGATGGGGCGTTGCACGAAGCCCGCCATGACCACGGCACGGAAGCCGAGCTCGGCCGCGTGCTCGAGCTCGTCGACGGCCTCGGCGGGGGTGTGCATGGGGATCTCGGCGACGGGGAGCAGCCGGTCGGCGAACTCGGCGAAGACCCCGGCGTTGAACCGGTTCAGCGCCCGGCACGCGCCGCGGCGGTCGCGCTCGTCGTCGAGGTGCCCGAAGAGGAGCCCGAAGCTCGGGTAGATCACGCTGACGTCGATGCCGAGCTCGGGGAGGCGCTCGGCGAGGAGGCGGGGGAGCAACGCGGTGGCGCGGTCGACGGCCAGCTCCATGCCGCCGTTGCCCCACGGGCCCCTGGCCACCCGGCGCTCGGCGCGCTCCGCGGGCGTGAGCGAATACCAGTCGACGACGGGGCCGAAGGTGCCCGAGGTGCGCCGCGCCATCATCTCGCCGTCGAGCTTCACTCCCTCCTTGACCAGCTCGCCGGCCAGGGCGGGGAAGAACTCGACCGTGTGCCCGTCGATGTCGACCACCGGGTGGTCGAGCTTCTGGCGGACCTCGCCGGCGCTCAGACCGCTCATGCTCGTCCGCTCATGGTGCTGCCTCCCGCGCCGGCACCCGTACGAGTGCGGCGAGTAATGCGCGCTCATCAATTCTTCGGTAACAATAGATGCATGGCGTACGACGTGGTGATCCGCAACGGTCTGGTCGTCGACGGCTCCGGCTTCGGCGGGTACCGGGCCGACGTCGGGATCGTCGACGGGACCATCGCCCGGGTGGGCCGGATCCGGGAGCGGGGCGACCACGAGGTCGACGCCGACGGCCACGTGGTGACCCCCGGCTTCATCGACGGCCACACCCACATGGACGCCCAGGTGTTCTGGGATCCCCAGGGCGCCAACTCGTGCTGGCACGGCGTCACCACCGCGGTCATGGGCAACTGCGGCTTCACCCTCGCCCCCGTGCGCGACGACGCGCGGGCGCTGGTCGTCCGCAACCTGGAGCGGGCCGAGGACATCGACCCCACCGCGCTCGCGAGCATCGAGTGGAGCTGGGAGACGTTCCCCGAGTACCTGGAGGCCGTCGACCGCCTGCCGAAGGCGATCAACTACGCGGCCAACGTCGGACACTCGGCCCTGCGCACGTGGGCCATGGGGGAACGCGCCTTCGAGGAGGAGGCGACCGACGCCGACCTCGAGCTCATGCAGGGTCAGCTCGGCGCCGCGTTGCGTGCCGGCGCGGTGGGCCTCACGACGTCGCGCAGCGAGCACCACGAGACGTCTGACAACCGTCCGGTCGCATCGCGCCTCGCGTCGTGGGACGAGCTCTGCCGGCTGGTGGGCGTCATAGGCGACCTCGGCACCGGCATCCTCGAAGGTGGCGGCGAGCACGTGCTGTCTCCCGACCCCGAGGCGCGCGAGCAGGCCCGGGCGCGCATGCGCGCGCTGGCCGCCGACACCGGCGTGACCATGACGATGGGCATCATCGCCACCAATCCCGGCGGCTACGAGATGCTCGACCTGATCGACAGCGTCGCCGCGGTCGGCGGGCGCATGATCGGCCAGTCGCACTGCCGCGGCATCAACGTGTTGCTCTCGTTCGCCACCCGGTTGCCGTTCGACCTCCTGCCGGAGTGGCACGACGTGCGCGCGCTGCCCGACCACGAGCAGCTGCACGCCCTGCGCGATCCCGGCGTGCGCGAGCGGCTGATCCGCGCCGGCATGGAGGGCGACTACTCGCGCTGGCGCGGCATCGGGGCGATGCCCCGCAAGCCCGACTTCGACGGCATCCGCGTCTACCTGCACGGGCTGCCGCCCAACCCGACCATCGCCGAGGTCGCCGCGCAGCGTGGGGTGTCGCCGGTCGAGGCGATGATCGACCTGGCGCTGGAGACCGACCTCGGCCAGCTGTTCATCCAGCCGAGCCTCTACCCGCAGGACCCCGACGTGCTGCTGGCGGTGATGCGCCACCCGCGCACGGTCATGACGTTCTCCGACTCCGGTGCCCACCTCAGCCAGATCGCCGACGCCTCGATCCACACCCACCTCCTCGGGTACTGGGTGCGCGAGCGTCAGGAGTTCACCCTGGAGGAGGCCGTCCGTATGCTCACGCTGGCGCCGGCGATGGCGTGGGGCTTCGCCGACCGCGGGTTGCTGCGCGAGGGCATGGCCGCCGACGTCAACGTGTTCGACCCCGACCGGGTGGGCCCGGCGGTGCCCGAGGTCGTCCGCGACCTGCCGCAGGGCGGGAAGCGTCTGTCGCAGCGGGCCGAGGGCTTCAAGGCCACGGTCGTCGGCGGCGAGATCACCATCCTCGACGGCGAGACGACCGGCGCGCGGCCCGGGCGACTGGTGCGCGGGCGCGGCGCGGCGTGACGCTCAGCGCATCCAGAGCATCCGCGCCACCCGGTGGTGGATCATCCACGTGCCGTCGCGCCGCACCATCTCGTCGACGTAGCGCATGCCGAGGGTGAGGTCGTCACCGTCCCCGCTCACCGGCTTCGTCTGGAACACCACCGCGTACGTGTCCAGGTGCGCGGTGTCGGCGCCGGCGTCGAGGTCGATCATCGGATCGGCGAGGAGATGCATGCTCGACTCGAACGACGGCGGGCGGGTGCGCATCGCCTCGAGGTACGCGGGCACCGGTTGCGAGCCGAGGGTGCCGTCGACCGAGCCGTCGGGATCGAAGAGCGCGGAGAGCGCGGCGTGGTCGCGTTCGTCGACGGCACGAGCGTAACGCTGCGGGAACCGGCGCAGCACTTCGAGGTCGACGATCCACTCGAACGCCGTCGCCACGGTCAGCGCTCCAGGGCCGACAGCGCGGAGAGGTCGAACATCTCGGTCGAGACGCGGAAGTCGAGCAGCTCCACCTGGGTGTGGATCTTGCGGTCGCGCACCTCGAAGAACAGGCCGTAGAGGTTCTCGTAGTTCTCCACCTTGTTGGTGGGGGCGCGGCGCATGAGGAGGAGCGACACCCAGTCGCCGGTGGCGAGCGAGGCGAGGATCTCGCGGGTCGCCTCGTCCGGGCGCGGGTACAGGATCTTGCCCGCGTCCGTGTTGGCGTGGAACGCCTCCCGCCCCTGGCGGATGTTCATGCCCGCCATGTACGTGGGGTTCTCGGCGAGGTACGGGTCGTACTGCTCCGGATCGAAGGTCCCGAACTTGTCGAGGTACTCGAGCACGAACTCGAGGTTGGCGGTCTCCTGCTCGTTCATGCCCGCGTTGCTAGCAGTGCAGCGAAGGGCGCGCCAGCGGCGCGCACCGCGCTCAGGTGCAGAAGCGGTCGGACGCCTCCGACAGGACCGTGCGCAGAGTGGCGGCGATGACGTCGAGCTCGTCGTCACCCGAGACGAGCGTCGGCGCGAGCTGTACCACCGGGTCTCCCCGGTCGTCGGCGCGCGCGATCAGGCCGGCGTCGTAGAAGCGGGGGAGCAGGAAACCCCGGAGCAGCTCCTCGCGCTGCTCGGTGGTGAACCGGGCGTCCGACCCCGCCTCCGGCACCATCTCCAGCGCCTGGAAGTACCCCGCGCCCCGCACGTCGCCCACGATCGGCACGTCGCGCAGGTCCTCCAGGCGGGCCCGGAACCCCGCCTCGTGCGCGCACACGTGCTCCAGCAGCTCCTCGCGGCGAACACGTCGAGGTTGGCGAGCGCAACCGCGCAGCTCACCGGATGACCGCCGAAGGTGAGGCCGTGCGCGAACGACGCCCGGTCCTCCAGGAACGGCGCGGCGAGGAAGTCGCGGCAGAGCACCGCGCCCAGGGGCGAGTAGCCGCTGGTGAGGCCCTTGGCGCAGGTGACGATGTCGGGTAGGTAGTCGTAGCGCTCGCAGCCGAACATGGTCCCGAGCCGCCCGAACGCGCAGATCACCTCGTCGGACACGAGCAGCACGCCGTACCGGTCGCACAGCTCGCGCACGCGTGGGAAGTAGCCGTCCGGCGGCACGAGGCACCCGCCGGCGTTCTGCACCGGTTCCAGGAAGACGGCGGCCACCGTCTCCGGCCCCTCGAAGAGGATCCGATCCTCGAGCTCGTCGGTGAGGGCGAGCATGAACGCCTTCTCGTCACCACCCAACGGGTGGTGCCGGCGGTTGGTGTTGGCGACGTGGACCGCGCCCGGCGTGAGCGGCTCGAACGGCGTGCGCAGCGCGGGGACGCCGGTGATCGCGAGGGCCCCGAGCGTCGTGCCGTGGTACGCGGTGCGGCGCGCGATCACCTTGTGGCGCTGGCCCTGGCCGATGGCGCGGAAGTACTGGCGGGCGAGCTTCCAGGCCGACTCCACCGCCTCGGACCCGCCCGAGGTGAAGAAGACGCGGTTGAGGTCGCCGGGTGCGAGCTCGGCGAGCCGCGCCGCCAGCTCGATGGCGGGCGGGTGGGCGTACGTCCAGATCGGGAAGTACTCGAGCGTCTCCGCCTGGGCGCGCGCCGCCTCGGCCAGCTCGGCCCGGCCGTGACCGACCTGCACGGTGAACAGCCCCGAGAGCCCGTCGAGCATCCGGTGCCCGGTGGCGTCCCACACGTACGACCCTTCGCCGCGCGCGATGACGTGCACCGGCGTGTCCGCACCGAACGCACCGAGGCGCGCGAAGTGCATCCACAGGTGACGGTGCGCGAGCTCGGTGAGCTCCGCGGGATAGCGCGGCGGCGTGCTCATCGGGTCCCCCAGGTGTCGTCGAGCGCGATGGGAGCGGCAGGTTCGGGCATCGGTGGAGGATGACCCGCCGTCCACCCGCACCGCAAGCAATTCGCCGTTCGGCTCGTCGATGTACAAGGCCTGCACCGCTCGCCGGTGCCGGTGGTGGTGATCCAACCCCTGGACGACTGAGCCCCCTACGATCCGCCCCATGGGTGAGGGAATCAGCGAGGTCCTGCCGTTCGCGGTGGGCATCGCCATCAGTCCCGTACCGATCATCGCCATCATCCTGATCCTGTTCTCCGATCGCGCCCGGGCGGCCGGACCGGCATTCCTCCTCGGGTGGGTGATCGGCCTCGCGACGGTGAGCACCGTGGTGTACCTGGTGAGCGACGCCGCCAACGCGGGGAGCGACTCGACCACCTCCGACTCGATCTCCTGGGGCAAGGTGGTGCTGGGGGTGCTCCTGCTCGGCCTCGCCCGACGCGAGTTCGCCAAGCGCCCGGCGCCGGGCGAGCCCGCGACGCTCCCCAAGTGGATGGCGACGGTCGAATCGATCACGCCGGTGCGCGCCTTCGGGCTCGCGGTCGTGCTGAGCGTGGTGAACCCCAAGAACCTCGTGCTCGCAGTCGGCGCCGCCGCGGGACTCGGCCAACTCGGCCTCGACACCGGGGACGCCGTCGTGGCGCTGGCCGTCTTCGTCGCGGTGGCCAGCCTCTCCATCCTGTTCGCGGTGGTCTACGAGTTCGCCGGCGGTGAACGGGCGGCGAAGACGCTCGACGAGATGAAGGCCTGGCTCACCGAGCACAACGCCGCGGTCATGGCGGTGCTGTTCCTGGTGTTCGGTACGGTGCTGATCGCGAAGGGGATCGGGCTGCTGAGCGCCTGATCGTCAGAGCTCGGACTGGTTGTAGCGCGCACCGCCGTCGGCGGTGATCTCGCTGGCGGTGATCCACTCCGACTCGTCGGCAGCCAGCCACAGCGCGGTGTACGCGATGTCGCGCGGGTTCCCGACCCGCATGAGCTCCTTGGTCGTCTCGGGCCCGCGGTCCTGCGCGTACGACACGACGCGGCCGACGATGATGGTGTTGCAGCGGATGCCCTGTTTCCCGAATTCGACCGCCACCGTCCGCGTGAGGGAGTTCACGCCGCCCTTCGCCGCGCTGTACGCCGACAGGCCCGGTACACCGAACACCGCGCCGCCCGAGGAGACGTTGACGATCGACCCGCCGCCCGCCTCGATCATGTGCGGGATCGTGTACTTCGACGTCCAGAACATGCTCGTGAGCGTGCCGCGCACGATGTCGTCCCATTCCTGGGTGGACAGCTCGGTGACCGGCTTGAAGCTCACGTTGACGAGCGCGGTCGGGGCCGCGTTGTTGATGAGGGTGGTGATCGGGCCGTAGGCCTCGACGGTGGCGGTCACGGCCTCCTGCACGCTGGCCTCGTCGGCGACGTCGAGGGGCACGAACGTGGCCTCGCCGCCGGCGTCCCGGATCCGCTGGACGTTCTTCTCACCCTTGTCGACCGAGCGGCCGCTCAGGACGACCTTGGCGCCCTCCTCGGCGAACACCTCCGCGATGGTGCGGCCGATCCCGCGCGTCGAACCCGTGACCAGTGCGACCTTGCCCTCGAGCCTCATGCGGCGCATCCTCGCGGACGTCGGCCGCGGGGCGCCAACCCGTGCTCACCGGCCTGCTGCCCGGACGCGTGTCCCCGGTAACTTGGCGCGGCCTGAAGGGGGAGAGCGATGGAACTGCAGGATGCGCGCGTGCTCGTCGTGGGCGTGTCGTCGGGGATCGGACGTGCCGTCGTGCGGCAGGCGGCCGCCGGCGGTGCGCGCGTCGTGCTCGCCGCCCGGCGGGCCGACAAGCTGGCCGAAGCCGCGGCCGAGGCGGGGGAGCGTGCGACCACGGCGATGTGCGACGTGCGGCAGCCCGAGCAGTGCGAGCGGGTGGTCCGGGACGCGGCCGGGCAGCTGGGCGGCCTCGACGTCGTCGTCTACGCCACCGCGGTCGACCCGCTGGTGCGCCTGATCGACACCGACGCCGAGCAGTGGCGGACGGTGTACGAGACCAACGTGTTCGGGGCGTCGCTGGTGACCCGGGCCGCGCTGGCGCCGCTCACCGAGTCCGGCGGGCGCATGGTCTTCATCTCCGCGTCGTCGGTGGGCCGACCGCTTCCGGGCATGGGTGCCTACGAGACCAGCAAAGCCGCGCTCGACGAGCTGGTGCGGGCGTGGCGGGGAGAGCACCCGGAGATCGCCTTCTGCAACGTCGCGGTGGGCAACACGCTCGGCACCGAGGTGTACCAGTCGTGGGATCCCGAGCTCCTGGGCGAGCTGTCGCCGGTGTGGGAGTCGCGCGGCTACGTGCACGACAACGGTCCCGGCGCAATGTCGGTCGACGACTGCGCGACCGCGGTGCTGGCGGCGATCACCTCGCCGATCGACCTGCGCTACGTCCTCGCCAACCCCGCTCCCGGCAGCACCATGGACATCTCGTGAGCGTGAGCGAGCCGGGTATCCCGGCGAGTAGCGAACGAGCAATGGTGGCGGCGTGAGCGTGGACGACCGCGAGGAGGTGCCGGAGCACCTGGAGCCCCTCGCGCCGTGGCTGGAGACGCGCATCCCGATGGCCGAGGCGGTCGAGCTGCGCGGCATGCGCAAGGCGAGCAGCGGCTTCTCCGCCGACACGGTGATGGTCGACGTGGCGGTGACCCGCGCCGGAATCCCCAACGACGAGCGCTATGTGCTGCGCACCGAGAGCCCGGAGCCGCCGATCTACCCGGTGCAGGTGCCGGGCTGGGCGGTGGAGATCGAGCTGCAGTACCGCATCATGGACACGCTCGGCCGTCACGCCGACGTGCCCGTCGCCCCGATGATCGGCTACGAAGCCGACCGCGCCGTGCTGGGCACGCCGTTCTTCGTGATGGGCTTCGTCGACGGCCGCGTGCCGGTGGAGGACCCGCCCTACACCACCGCCGGCTTCTTCCTCGACGTACCCCCCGCCGAACGTACGCAGATGATCGAGCGTGGGCTGGCGACCCTCGCGCGCGTCCACGCGCTCGACTGGCGTGCCGCGGGGCTCGACTGGCTGGTGCCGGCGGGGACGACGCCGGGGCTCGGGGCCCAGCTCGCGCTGTGGGAGGAGTACCACCGGGTCGAGCTGCGCGACCGGGAGCACCCTCTCGTGGACCGGGCGTTCGTGTGGCTCCACGCCGAACGGCCACGGTGCAGCCCGGTCGGGCTCTGCTGGGGCGATCCGCGACCGGGCAACATCATCTGGCGCGACGCGGCACCGGTGTGCGTGACCGACTTCGAGGCGGCATCCATCGCGCCGCCGGAGCTCGACCTCGGCTGGTGGCTCATGTTCGACCGCACCATGCACGAGGGAGCGGGTGTGGCACGCCCCGAGGGTGACCCGCCGCGCGAGGAGCAACTACGCATGTACGAGGCGGCGTCGGGCCGGTCGGTGCCCGATGTCCGCTGGTTCGAGATCTGCGCGGCGGCGCGCTACTGCGCGATCGTCGTGCGGGTCATGAACCGGGCCGTCGACCGCGGCCTCCTACCCGAGGACCACACGATCTGGCTCGAGAACCCCGCGGTCACCGCGCTGGAGGCGTTGCTCGCGCAGACGTGACCGCCGCCGCGGTCAGTTGTTGGCGAGGATCAGGTTGTGCACGAGGGGGTAGATCTGCCCCTCCCACCGCCGGCCGTTGAACACGCCGTAGTGGCCCACGCCGGGCTGCAGGTGGTGGCGCTTGCGCATCGGGCGGATGTTCGAGCAGAGGTCGTGGGCCGGGAACGTCTGGCCGGGCGAGCAGATGTCGTCCCGCTCGCCCTCCACCGTGAGGAGGGC
Source organism: uncultured Actinomycetes bacterium (assembly GCA_963819475.1). Taxonomy (GTDB): domain Bacteria; phylum Actinomycetota; class Acidimicrobiia; order IMCC26256; family DASPTH01; genus DASUAS01. The sequence continues at coordinate 194,781 of CAWFWE010000002.1, read as the reverse complement.
GGTCTTGCGGATCGCACCCGGGTCGACCCGTCGGCCCTGGAAGTCGAGGACCCCGCGCGAGGCGGTGCTCCTGGAACACGTACTCCACCGTCTCCAGATAGAACTCGGCGGTGAGGTCGAGCACCGCGAAGTACTCGTCGTAGAACGCCTTCACCACCGTCGCCGACTCCTCGTCGCCGTCGACGAGGTGCTGGTAGAGGTCGCGGTGCGCGCCGAGGTGTCGCTCGAGGTTCATGCTCACGAACGAGCTGAGCTGCAGGAAGCCGGGGTACACCCGGCGGCCGGCTCCTGCGTAGCGACCGGGCACGGTGGCGATGACGTTGCGCTCGAACCAGGAGAGCGGCCTGCTGGTGGCGAGGTCGTTGACCACGGTCGGGTCGACGCGCGTGTCGATCGGGCCCGCCATCAACGTGAGGGTGCGGGGCTGGCAGGGGTTGCCGGCCTCGGCCATCACCGCGGTCGCGGCCAGCGCCGCCACGCACGGTTGGCACACCGCGATCACGTGGGTGTCGGGGCCGAGCAGCTCCAGCCAGCGGATGACGTACTCGACGTAGGCGTCGAAGCCGAAGCTGCCCTGGTCGAGGTCGACGTCGCGGGCGTTGTGCCAGTCGGAGATCCACACGTCCTGCTCGGGGAGCAGGGTGCGGACGGTGCCGCGCAGCAGGGTCGAGAAGTGCCCCGACAGCGGCCCGAGCACCAGCACCTTCGGCAGCGGCGCCGGCGGCTTCCCGGCCGACTCCTGGCGGAAGTGCAGGAGGGTACCGAAGGGGAGGACATCGGTGGCCTCCTCGTGGACCGTCACCTCGCGCCGGCCGACCTTCACCGTGTCGATGCCCCACGGCGGGCGCTCGTGGGTGAGCCCGACCCGGCCGAGCAGCTCGTAGCCGGCCTCGATCCGGCGCACCGACGCGCAGTCGGCGAGACACGGGTTCAGCTCGCGCAGCTGACCGAAACCTTGCAGGGCAACCCCGGCCACGCCGCGCCACGAGGTCATGATGTCCGCCTGGGCCTGGTATGCCTGGTAGAGCATCCGACCTCTGGTGTCGTCGACGAGCGTCACTGGTGGGAAGTACGTTTTTCGGCACCCGACGGGCACACTGCCCATCCGGTGGCGTCACACTAGACAACATCGAGCGCACTGCGGCGCTTCCGCCCCCCGGGAGGTGACGTCATGGCACCAGCCACGTTGACGGTCAACAGCAAGAACTACGGCGCCTGGTCCTTGCGCGGCTGGTTGCTGTGCAAGATGTCGGGCCTCGAGTTCGAGGAACACGTGCTCGACAACGACGATCCCGACACGCGCGGAGCTGCTGTTGCTGTCGCCGTCGTTCCTCGTGCCCAAGCTCGTGCACGACGGCGTGACGGTGTGGGACACGATGGCGATCGGTGAGTACCTCAACGAGGTGCGCCCCGACGCCGGCCTGCTGCCGGAGGACCGCGTCGCCCGTGCGCACTGCCGGGCGGTGTGCGGCGAGATCCACTCCGGGTTCGTGAACCTGCGGTCGGCGCTGCCCATGAACCTCAAGGCGCACCACCCCGACTTCAAGGTGTGGGCCGGCGCGCAGGCCGACGTCGACCGCATCCTCGAGGTGTGGACGCAGTGCTTGGACGCGTACGGCGGGCCGTTCCTCTTCGGCGCCAGGCCCACCATCGCCGACGCGATGTACGCGCCGGTCTGCACGCGGTTCCGCACCTATGACGTCGTCCTCGACGACACCGCCAACGCGTATTGCGACACGATCCTGGCACTGCCCGCGATGGTCGAGTGGACGACCGCCGCGCACCAGGAGCCCGACGAGCTCGAGGAGCTCGACGTCGAGTTCTAACCGCGGACGGCCGCGGCGAACGTCCGCAGCTCGCGATCGACGTCGCCGGTCGGCGTGTACAGGATCTCGGTCGCGCCCGCGGCCTCGATCGCCTCGGCCCGGGCCCGGATCTCCTCGGGGGTCCCGACCCACCCGGTGGTGCCGAGCGCCTCGCCCGCCAGCGACAGCACCTTCGCGTCGCGCGGCATCACGTTGGTGACGTGACCCTCGTGCACCGCCAGGTGACGCTCACCCTCGGGGCGCTCCGCCTCCACGGCTGCGAGCCACTCGTCACCGCCGGGCAGGCCACCGAGGGCGTCCGGGAACGCCTGCCAGACGCCGTGGTAGCGCACGACGTACCACGGCCCGAGCGCGTCGGCGAGGCGCGGGCTCGACAGGTCCTCGCCGTCGTCGAGCACGGTGCCCGCGGTCATCACCACCTTCCACGGCACGTCGACGTCGACGTCGGCCATCCCGATGTAGCCGTCGAGCACTCCCTCCGCGTACAGGTCGGCGACGACTTGCTTGCCCTTCGGCCCGAAGGCGGAGAGGAGGAAGGGCGTGCTGACGGGTCGCGCCTGGGCCCACTCGGCGTGGTGGATCATCTGGCAGCGCTCACCGTCGACGTCGACGGCGTCGCCCTGCAACAGCGCGTGCAGCTGCTCGAGGTAGCGCCGGGTGCTCTTCCACGAGAGCGCGGGCTTGTTCAGCACCCAGCGCGCGGTCGCGCCGGTGCCGAACCCGCACGTCAGGCGCCCGGGCGCCATGCGCTCCACCGTCGCGATCGCCGACGCGGTGGTCATCACGTGGCGGAGGTTGGGCACGAGCACCGCGGTGCCGAGGTCGATCTCGGTGTGCTCGGCGAGCCGGGCCAACCAGATCCAGACGTCCTCGTACAGCGCGGCCGAGTCGAACAGCCACACGCGGTCGTAGCCGAGGTCCTGGGCGAGCTGCGCCAGCTCCAGCGTGCGGGGTCCCGGGGGCATGCCGAGTGACAGTTGCATCGCGATGGCCCTTCTTCGGGAGGTTGCGTCGCCGGTACCCCGCCGTGACGTACGAACGACGCAACCTCGTGGGTTCGTGGTCAGAGGTCGGGGAGGTGCATGTCGAGGTTGGACGCCTCGATGCCCCCGTCGACCTCGAGGATCTTGCCGGTGACGTAGGCAGCGGCGTCGGACGCCAGGTAGAGCACCGCCAGCGCGATGTCGTCGGCCCCCCCGAGGCGCCGGAGCGGCGTGTTGCTCACCATCTCGTCGTGCAGCGACTGGTCCGTGAGCACGAGCTCCAGCGCGCTGGTCGCGATCGAGCCCGGCGCCACCGCGTTCACGCGCACCTTGGGCGCGCAGTCGGCGGCGAGGAGACGGGTCATGTGCGCGAGCGCGGCCTTGGCGGTGCCGTAGGCGACGAACCCGCGGTCACGGAAGCGGCCCATCGCCGAGGTGATGTTGACCACCGACCCGTTGCCGCTGGCGAGCAGGTGGGGGAGCGCGCTCTTGGTGAGCGCAAACGCGGTGGTCACGTTGAAGTGGAACGCCTCCTCGAACGAACTCACGCTGGTGTCGAGGAACGGCATCGGCATGGAGCCGCCGACGTTGTTGACGACGATGTCGAGCCGCCCGAACTCGCGCACCGCGGTGTCGACCAGGCTCTCGACCGCGTCGACGTCGGACAGGTCGGCGGCCACCACGACCGCGTTGCGCCCCAGCTTGCGGACCTGCACCGCCACCTCCTCGAGCTGCGAGGCGGTGCGGGCGGCGATCACGACGTCGGCGCCGGACTCGGCGAACGCCAGCGCGGAGGCGGCGCCGATGCCCCGCCCGGCGGCGGTGACGACGGCGACGCGGTCGTCGAGACGGAAGCGGTCGATCAGCATGCGGGCACGCTACCGGGGCGGTACGTTGCGCGCATGACCGCGCCGACCGTCGACGATCGCCCGACCACCGAGCAGCTCGACGCGCTCTACGACGCGCTACGCAACTGGGGCCGGTGGGGCGACGACGACGAGCTCGGGGCGCTCAACTTCCTGACGCCCGAGCGCCGGGCCGCGGCCGGGGCGCTGGTGCGCACCGGGGTCACAGTGAGCCTGGCCCACGACTTCCCCGTCACCCCGTCGCCCGAGACCCCGAGCCCCGCGCACCACCACATGCTGGCCAGCGGCGACGCCCGGGACTCGAACGGCATCCCGGGCTACGAGGCGAGCCGCGACTACATCGGCACCGAGGTGCACGGGATGGGCATCACCCACCTCGACGCGCTGTGCCACATGTTCGTGCGGGGCGAGATGTACAACGGCCGGCCCGCAGCCGACGTGAAGAGCACCGGCGCGCTCTCCAACACGGTGATGAGCACCGCCGACGGCCTCGCCGGCCGGGGCGTGTTCCTCGACATCCCCCGGGCGCGCGGCGTCGACCACCTCGATGGCAACACCGCCATCACCGTCGCCGACCTCGACCGGGCCGAGGAGACGCAGGGATCGCCGGTGCGCAGCGGCGACCTGCTGATCGTCGGCGGCGGGCGCGACGCCCGCACCGCCGCGCAGGGCGGACGGCTCGACCCCTTCCGCGACGGCCTGGCCGGCCTCCACCCGCAGTGCCTGCCCTGGTTGCACGAGCGCGAGGTCGCGCTGCTCATGGGCGACGGCATCTCCGACATGACGCCCGGCCTCGGCATCCCCGACTGGCCGTTCCCGGTCCACCAGGTCGGCATCACCGGGATGGGCCTGCACCTGGTCGACAACGTCAACCTCGCCCGCCTGGCGCCCGAGTGCGTGGCACAGTCGCGGTGGGAGTTCCTGTGCGTGGTCGCGCCGCTGCGCATCCCGGGCGGGACCGGATGCCCGGTGAACCCGGTGGCGATCTTCTAGTCCGCGAGCCCGGCGGGGTCGGAGCCCCCGAGGTAGGCCTCGCCCCGGGGCGACAGGCGATAGCCGACCTCCAGGCTCTCGGTGAGCCCGAGGTTCTTGAGCTTGCGGACGTCGGTCTTGAACGGCTGCGTCTCGCGCCCGAACCAGGTGGCGAGATCGGCGGCGCGCCGGCCGGGCTGCCCGGCGATGACCGCCAGCGTGGCGCGGGTCCACGGGCCGTGGGCGGAGGCCCGGTCGAGCCGGTCGAGGCGCCGGTCGAGCTCGGCCCGGTCGGCCGGGGAGAGGTCGGCGCTCGCCGCCAGCACGGAACGGGGGTCGGGGTCGTCGACCCGGTGGAACTCGATGCGGTAGACGGGGAGGCCGTCGTCGCCGCGCAGGTCGTCCCGCAGGGTGGCCGCGTCCGGGTACCCGGACCTCCGGGCGTCGGCGTCGGTGATCGTCGCCGGGTCGATCACCTCCACCGAGTCGACCTCGATCATCTGCCGACCGACGATCCGATGCCCGGTGCGGTAGCGGTGGCCGGCCACGACCTGGCGGCGGCGCCACCGCCGGAAGGTGACGGTGACCGAGCCGTCGACGATCAGGGGCCAGAAGCGGGCCTGGAACAGCACCCGGTGGAGGCTACGAGGAGTCGACCGCGCCGGACGCCACGCGCGCCGGCGGCCCGGTGATCACGGGCCGGCGAGGAGGTCGTGCTTTCGCGTGACGACGTAAGTCCGCGATCAACGGAACTCGGCCAGGTGCACTTCTCGTCGGGACGGAGCGGACAGCTTGGCACTCGGAACGGGACGCCGCGATTCGTGGACCCACGGCTCCGCGCCGCGGGCTCCCGAGTGGGTTACCGTTCGTCACCGCGGACGGCGCCGGGGCGAGTCCGCTTGACGAAAGGGGAATCGGTCGTGGTCGATGCACCGCCGCGTCGTGGTCGCGGGACCTTCTGGATCGTCTTCGCCGGGATCGTGATGTTCCTCGCAGGCGGCAACATGGCGATCAACGGCCTGTGGGCCCTGCACGCGAGCAGCCAGGTCGAGAAGTCGTTCGGCGACACGCTGCTCTTCAGCAGCAGCAACCTCGACACCTGGGGCTGGATCTACCTGATCGTGGGGGCCGTGGTCCTCGTCGCGGGGATCATGGTGTTCTTCCGTTCCGCGTTCGGCTTCTGGGTCGGGATCATCGCGGCGCTGGTGCAGGCGTTCTTCGCATTCTTCTGGATCTTCTCGCCCTACTGGCCCGCGGCGATGGTCATCTTCGCGCTCGACATGCTGGTGATCTTCGCCCTCGGCACGACCGCCGAGGACCACGAGTACGCCTGATTCGCGCACCCGACCCTTCTACGACGGCAACAGCCGCACCGGCAGGCGCTTGTACCCGTTGTTGAGGTTGGAGCGCACCCGCACCGGCTCGCCGGTGAGCTCGATGGTCGGGAACGTCGAGAGCACCTCCTCGAAGAACACCTTCCCCTCGAGCCGGGCCAGGTGGGCGCCGAGGCAGAAGTGCTCCCCGATGCCGAACGAGAGGTGCGGGTTCGGGGAGCGGTGGATGTCGAAGCGGTGCGGGTCGTCGAAGACGGTCTCGTCGCGGTTCGCCGACGTGTAGTACATGAGCACCTTGTCGCCCTCGGCGATCGTCGTGTCGTGCAACACGGAATCGGCGGTGGCGGTGCGCCGGAAGTAGTGGAGCGGGTTCTCGTAGCGCAGGATCTCCTCGACCGCGCCCGGGAGCAGCGACGGGTCGGCGCGCACCTCGGCCAGCTGCTCCGGGTGCTGCAGCAGCGCGAGCAGGCCGGCCGAGAGCATCGTCTTGGTGGTGTCGTTGCCGGCGGTGACCAGCTGCACGAAGAAGATGCCGAACTCGAGGTCGCTCATCGGGCCGTCGCCGAAGTTGCCGGCGAGGATCAGCGAGGTGAGGTCGTCGCGCGGCGCTTCGGTGCGGCGCTGGGCGGCGAACTGCATCGCGTACACGGCCATGTGGGTGGTGCCCGCGCCGCTGGTCTCGTAGGACGAGTCGGCGGCGGTGCCGGCGTGCTCGGCACCGACGATGTCGGGGTCCTGGCCGCTGGTGTTCATCTCGGCCCACCGCTGGATCTGGTGCCAGTCCTCGCGCGGCAGCCCCATCAGCTCACCCACCACCTGGCTCGGGAGCAGCGTGGCGACGTCGTGCACGAAGTCGACCTCGCCGGCTTCCCCCGCCTCGGCGTTGATCTCCCGGCAGATGGTGCGGATGCGGCCCTCGAGCCCGCCGATCACCCGGGCCTTGAAGCTCGGCGCCAGCGGGCGCCGGTAGGCGACGTGCTTCGGTGGGTCCATGGCCAGGAGCATCCCGCGCATCTGCTCGAGGTTCTCCGGATCGAGGTTCTCGAGCACGACCCCGCCCTCGCTGGCCGAGTAGAGGACCGGCTCCCGGGCAACCGCGGTGAGGTCGGCGTGGGTGAGCACGGCCCAGAACCCGGGCTCGTCGGGCATGTCCTGCCAGTAGACGGGCTGGGTGCGGCGCAGCTCGGCGAGGAACTCGTGGGGCGGCCCCCCGGTGAAGACGTCCGGGTCCCACAGGTTCGGGGCGGCGGCGGAGACGGCGGTCATGCCCCCATCTTCACAGGTTCCAGACGCGCCGCGCGTTGCCGGCGACGACGAGCTCCCGTTCCGTCGGGGTGAGCACGCCGAGGGTCTCGGCGACGACCCGACGCGAGTTCGGCCAGCTGGTCACGGGGTGCGGGTAGTCGCTCGACCACATCATGTTCTCGATGCCGATGCGGTTGCGCAGCTGCGGCGCGGTGACGGCGTCGGTCTCGTCGATGAAGGTCACGAACACGTTGCGGTGGAAGTAGAAGCTGGGCAGCTCGGTGATCGCGGGCAGGTCGTAGCCCTGGCGGGTGACCATGTCGTCGGTGATGAAGAGCCACCACGCGATCCACCCGAGTCCGGGCTCCACGAACACCACCTTCAGCCCGGGGAAGCGCTCGAACACGCCGCCCATGATCCACATCCCGAGCGCCTCGCCGGTGCTGAGCGCGGCCATCGGGACCATGACCGCGCTGCCGGGGGTGGGATCGCGCGCGACCAGGTCGTCGAGCATCGTGTTGAGGCCGATGTGGCAGCAGATCGGGAGACCCGCGTCCTGGATGAGCGCGAACAGCGGGTCGTAGCGCTCGTGGTAGTAGTCGGGCAGGCCGACCTCCGGGGGGAACACCGGGAGCTGCAGCGACTTCGCGCCGAGCCCCACGACGCGGCGCACCTCCTGCACCGCGGCGTCGATGTCGTGGATCGGGATCTGGTACGAGACGATGAGGCGGCTCGGGTCGGCGGCGCCGAACTCCCGCAGGGCCTCGTTGAACGCGACCGTCGCCTCCGACTGGCCCACCTGCAGGTCACGGATGTAGCGGAACGCGCTCACCTCGCTGTAGATGACCTCCTGTTGGACGCCGTCGGTGTCCATGTCGGCGAGGCGGGCGGCGCCGTCGTGGTGGCCGGGGCGGGTCATGTTGCGCAGCCGGAACGAGCCGGCGTCCTCCTGCTGCTTGCGCTCGGACTGCCAGGCCTGGTTCACCCGGCCCGCGCCCTTCGCCATGCGCTGCTGGAAGGCCGCGACCGCGCCGTCGTACTCGTCGTGGAACTTCGACGCGAGGTGGGCCTTCACCGCGTCGTGGCTGACCTGGGCATGGGAGTCGGAGGAGATGAGGAGCTCGGGTGCGGTCTCGACGGCGGTCACGGCATCGCCTCCATAGTGATCACTAGGTACCCGGGAGATCGTAGCCCGGGGCGGCCGGCGGCGCATCGGGCCGGCGGGCGGGGATGTCGTGGTCGATGGCGTCGGGGAAGCCGTCGACCGAGCGCAGCCCCGGGAAGAGACCCCACCAGAGCGCGGCCACCGCGAGGGTGGCGACACCGCCGAGCACCACCGCCACCCCGGGTCCGAGGAGCTGGCCGGCGACGCCCGACTCGAACGCCCCGAGCTCGTTCGACGCGCCGATGAACACCGCCTCCACCGCGAGCACGCGGCCGCGCTTGTCGGCCGGCGTGGCCAGCGGCACGAGCGTCGAGCGGATGAACACGCTCACCGCGTCGGCACCCGACAGCGCGAGGAGCGCGACGAACGCGATCACGAAGCTCGTGGTGAGACCGAGGACGATGGTGCCGACGCCGAACAGCGCGACCGATACGAGCAGCGTGCGCCCGACCCGATGGCTCACCGGCTTCCACGCCAAGAAGATCGTGACCAGGCCGGCGCCGATCCCGACCGCGGCGCGGAGCCACCCCAGCCCGACCGCGCCCACCCCCAGGCGGTCCTCGGCGATGGCCGGCAGCAGCGCGATGGCACCACCGAACAGGACGGCGAAGAGGTCGAGGGAGATGGCGCCGAAGAGGATCGGGCGGCTGCGCACGAACCGCAGGCCCTCTACCGCCTCGTGCACGCTCGGGCGCTCGCGCTCCTCGTCGGCCTCGTGCACGTACTCCTGCGGCTTCACGCGCAGCACCGTGACGGCCGCGATCACGACCAGCCCCGACGCGACCGCGAACGGAACCCACGGGTCGACCACGTAGAGGAAGCCGCCGAGGACCGGACCGAAGATGAGTGCGGCCTGCCACGTGGCCGACTGGCGGGCGGTGAGCCACGGGAGGCGCGTCGGCGACACGCTGTCGGCGGGGAGCGACCGGGTGGCGGGGGTGGCGAAGGCGCGGGCGGAGCCGAACGCGATCACCAGGAGGAAGAGCGGGAGCGTCGACGTCGGGTCGGTGGCGGCGTAGGCGGTGATGGCGACGAGGGTCAGCGCCTCGAGGCACATGCTGACCGCCGCCAGACGCCGACGGTCGACACGGTCGGCCACGGTGCCGGTGACGAACACGAGGAGGGCGGCGGGGGCGAACTCGGCCAGGCCGATCAGGCCCAGCGCCAGCTCGCTGCCGGTCATGTCGAACACGAGCTTGCCGAGCACCGTGTCGAGGAGCGCCCAGGCCGACGACGCCGCGAACACCGATGACAGCAGGGCGACGATCGACCGGGTCTCCCGATGCACCGGCGCACGGTACCGCCGCGGTACCGTGACACGTCGTGGGGCCCGGCACCGACGACGTCGTCACCCGGCGCGCCCGCGCACGGGCGCGCTCCCGACGGCGCCGGGTGCAGTGGAACCGCTTCGGCGTCGCGGTGTGCGTGACGGTCGTGCTCGTCGTGCTGTTCGGCGCGGGCCCGTTCCAGCTCGCGGGCGGCGCCGACGCGAACCCACGGGTGGCGGCGGCGATCCGCGCCGTCGGCGACGACACCCTGCCGCCGTCGTCGACCGTCGCGACCACGACGACCGCGGCACCGACCACCACCACCTCGACGACCACCACGACGACGACCACGACCACGGTGCCGCCGACCACCACGACCACCCTGCCGTTCCGCGTCCCCGGGCTCGGTCTCCCGGGTCAACCCGCACCGACGCCGGTTTCACTGCCGGCGACGAGCTCGGCCCCGGCGTTCAGCCGCATCCCGACGACGAACAAGGTGATCTTCCTCGGGATCGACGACGGCATGGTCCGGGATCCGGCGGTGGCCGACCTGCTGCGGCAGGCCAACATCCCGTTCACGATGTTCCTCGTGCAGGGTGAGGCGGAGGCCGGCGCCGACTACTTCCGGCAGCTGCAGCAGTACGGGGGAGTTGTGGAGTCGCACACCATCAACCACCCCGATCTCACCAAGCTCTCCTACGGCAACATGCAGACCGAGGTGTGCGGCACGCTCGACGACTACCAGAACCTGTTCGGCCGGCGGCCCACCTTGTTCCGCCCGCCGTACGGCTCCTACAACGCGAACGTGCAGGCGGTGGCCGCGTCGTGCGGCTTCAAGGCCGTGGTGCTCTGGGAGGGCTCGACCAACGACGGCCGCTTCGACCTGCAGGACGGCGCCCAGCTCATGCCCGGCGACATCGTGCTGATGCACTTCCGCACCGACCTGCTCGAGGACCTGCAGAAGGTGTTCGACGTCTGCAAGCAGCAGGGCTTCGCGATCGCCAGCCTCGAGGACTACCTCCCCGCCTGAGCCACGGATCGCTCAGATGCGCAGGGGTTTGATCGGCGCGAACACCGAGCGCGGGGTCGTCGCGCCATGCCTCCGGCTGCACGTCGATGTAGAGCTCGAGCTCGTTGCCGTCGGGATCCTGGACGTACAGCGAGTGGGTCACCGTGTGGTCCGACGCCCCGACGATGGTCACCCCCGCCTCCTGCAGGTCACGGATCGCGTCGCGGAGCTCGTCGTCGGTCGTACCGATCTTGAACCCGAGGTGGTAGAGGCCGGTGCGGCGCCCGGGGGGCGGCGACGCCGCCGTCGGGCCCACCTCGATGAGCAGCAGCTCGTGGTGCGTGCGACCGCCGCCGAACCCGGCCGCCCCCGGGAAGGCGGGCCCGATCTCGGGGAGACCCAGGATGTCGCCGTAGAAGTGACGGGAGCGCTCGAGGTCGCGCACGTAGAGCACCGCGTGGCCAAGCTCGATCGTCTTCATCCTCGGACCGCCTTCCCGGGGCACCTTCATCGTGTCGCTCACCAGTACACCCGACGCCAAACCCTACCACATTGGTTGTGCTGTCAACTATTGCCCACGCACAGGTACCGGTACACTGGGGGGCATGGAGGTACGCCCCACGCAGTGGCTCGACGACGAGGAGATGCGGGCCTGGCGCGGGCTGGTGGAGGTTTACGCCGACGTCCACGCCGCCCTCACCGCCGAGCTCCAGGACGGGTTCGGGTTCGACGAGGGCGACTACGGCGTGCTCGTGAACCTCTCGGAGGCTCCCGACCGCCGGCTGCGCATGTGCGACCTCGCCGAGCGGCTGCACCTGTCGCCGAGCGGCCTGACCCGCCGGCTCGACGGCCTCGTGCGCCTCGGGTTGGTGGCACGCGAGCCGAGCGCGACCGACCGGCGGGTGACCCTGGCCGTCCTCACCGACGCCGGCCTCGCCGCGCTCGAGGCGGCCGCGCCGACCCACGTCGACGGCGTGCGGCGCCACTTCCTCGACCACCTGAGCCGCACCCAGGTGCGCCAGCTCGGCAACGCCTTCGACACGTTGCGCCGGCGTCGGTCGCGGCCCGACACTGCCACCGCGTGAACCTGCCCGGGGCCCAGTCGGTAGCCTCGGCGCGATGGTGACGCCCGAACACGTCGAACAGGTGGTCAAGACGTACTGCACGGCGGAGTCGGCCAAGGACCGCGAGACGTGGCTCTCGCTGTTCGCGCCCCAGGCGGTGCACGAGGACCCGGTCGGCGCGCCGGTGAACCGGGGCGTCGAGGCGATCGGTGCGTTCTTCGACGCCGGCGCGGGCCAGATGGACCTCGACCTGCACGCCACCGCCGCGCCCATCGTCGTGGGCGACGAGGCCCTCGTGTTCCTCGCGGTGCACGTCGGTCACGGAACCGAACGAATGGTGCTGGCGCCCATCGTCGACCACATGGTGTTCGACGGCGACGGCCGGATCGTCTCCCTCCGCGCGTTCTTCGACCCCGCCGGCATCTCGTCCGATCCGGAGTGAGCGCGCGGCGCGACGTCTACACCCACGGCCACCACGAGAGCGTGCTGCGCTCACACCGGTGGCGCACGGCGGAGAACTCGGCCGGGCACGTGCTCGACGCGTTCACCCCCGGCGCGCGCGTCCTCGACGTCGGCTGCGGTCCGGGCACGATCACGGTCGACATCGCGTCACGGGTCGCGCCGGGCAAGGTCGTCGGCATCGACCGCGAGCCCGAGGTGCTGGCGAGCGCGCGTGACGCGGCGCGCGACGCCGGCGTCGACAACGTGACCTTCGACGTGGGCGACGTGTACGCGCTCGCGTTCCCCGACGACGCGTACGACGTCGTGCACGCGCACCAGGTGTTGCAGCACCTCACCGACCCGATCGCGGCGCTGGTGGAGATGCGGCGGGTGTGCGCGCCCGGCGGCGTGGTCGCCGCGCGCGACTCCGACTACGCGTCGTTCACGTGGTTTCCCGGCGACCCGCGCCTCACGCGCTGGCTCGCGCTGTACCACGACGTCGCGCGCGGCAACGACGCCGAACCCGACGCCGGCCGGCACCTGCTGCAGTGGGCGCGCGCCGCGGGCTTCTCGGCCGTCGACGCGACCGCGTCGGCCTGGTGCTTCGCGTCCGACGCCGACCGGGCGTGGTGGGGCGGCATGTGGGCGGACCGGGTGGTCGGTTCCGCCTTCGCCGAGCAGGCCGTCGACCGGGGCCTGGCGACGCCGGCCGAGCTCGACGACCTCGCCGCCGCCTGGCGGGCGTGGAGTGCATCCCCGGACGCCTGGTTCGGGATCCTCCACGGCGAGATCCGCGCTACGCCGTGAACGCGGCCCCGTCGTAGCGGTCGACGGTCGTGAACGACTCGACCGGATTGCGCCGCAGCCGGGTGGCCCGGCGCCCGGCCGGGTACCCGAGGGCGATGACGCCCGCCGCCACCAGCGGCCCGGGCACACCGAGCAGCTCCTTCAGCGCCGGCTCCTGGCGGATGGGCATGGTGGTGAGCACGCCACCGAGGCCCGCCTCGTGGGCGGCGAGCAGCAGGCTCCACGCGAACGGGTAGATCGACGCGCCGCCGACCAGGGTGTAGCGGTCGAGGTCGCGGTCGACGGTCGCGAGGTTGCGCAGGTCGGCGAGGAGCACGAGCAGCAGCGGCGAGCGGTGGAACTGCTCGGCGAACCCCGACCCCTGCTCCACGACCCGCGCCTCGATCTCCGGTGCGCGCGCCCGGGCCGCCGTCTCCGCGTCGCGGTCGGTCACCGCCGCGAACGGCGTGAGGCCGGCCTCCATCTGCGCCAGGTACTCGTACCACCCCGGGAGGTACAGGTCGCGCAGGCCCTCCTTCACCGCCGGGTCGCGCACGACGACCACGTGCCACGCCTGGCGGTTCCCGCCGTTCGGCGCGAACCTCGCGGTGTCGAGCAGCCGGTAGACGACCTCGTCGGGCACCGGGTCGGGACGGAAGTCGCGTACCGCTCCGGTGCTGCGCAGCGCTTCGGTCAGATCCATGACCGGGACACTACGGGACTCCAACCGGGTCTACGCTCGACCGACGTTCACGAAAGGACCGCCCGCATGTACGACATCCTGATCCGAGGTGGCGACCTGGTCGACGGCACCGGGAGCGCCCGCCGGCGCGCCGACGTCGGGATCCAGGGCGACCGCGTGGTCGCGATCGGTGACCTCGCGGAGGAGGCGGCCGAGACGATCGACGCCACCGGCAAGGTGGTCACGCCCGGCTTCGTCGACGTGCACACGCACTATGACGCGCAGGTGTTCTGGGATGGCGCGCTCACGCCGTCGCCGCTCCACGGTGTCACGACCGCGCTGGCCGGCAACTGCGGCTTCACCATCGCCCCGTTGTCGGACGACGCCGCCGACGGCGAGTACCTCATGCGGATGCTGGCGCGCGTCGAGGGCATGCCGCTCGAGTCGCTCCGCGAGGGCGTGCCGTGGAACTGGACGTCGACCGCCGAGTACTTCGACGAGATCGAGGGCCGGCTCGGCATCAACGCCGGGTTCATGGTGGGCCACTCCGCCATCCGCCGCGTGGTGATGGGGGAGGAGGCCACCGCGCGCGAGGCGAAGCCGGAGGAGCTCGAGGCGATGCAGGCGCTGCTGCGCGCCGGGCTCGAAGCCGGCGCGCTCGGCTTCTCGTCGTCGTGGGCGCGCACCCACAACGACGCCGAGGGCCACATGGTGCCGTCGCGCTTCGCCACGCGCGACGAGCTCGTCGACCTCTGCTCGACGCTGTCGGAGTACGAGGGCACGTCGCTCGAGTTCATACCCATGGTGGGCCCGTTCGAGCCGTGGGCGGTCGAGCTGATGGCGGCGATGTCGGCCGGCGCGCAACGGCCGCTCAACTGGAACGTGCTCGGCGTCAACGCCAAGAACCTCAAGGACGCCGAGCAGAAGCTCGAGGCCGGCACCTACGCCCGTGAGCACGGCGGCCGCGTCGTGGCGCTCACCGTGCCCATGAGCTTCCCGGTGTACCTGTCGTTCCGCTCCGGCTTCGTCCTCGACGCCATGCCCGGATGGGAGGACGTCATGGGCCTCCCGCTCGACGAGAAGCTGAAGTTCTTCGACGACAAGGACGCGCTGGCCAAGCTCGACGAGCGCGCCCAGAGCGACGAGAACGGGCTGCGGATGCTGGCCAACTGGGCGAACCTCAAGATCCACGACGTCGTGGCGCCCGAGAACGAGGAGTACCGGGGCCGCATGGTCGGCGAGATCGCCGAGGCGGAGGGCCGCAGCGCGTGGGACGTGCTCACCTCCATCGCCCGTGCCGACGAGCTCAACACCAGCTTCGGCACCGTCCCCGCGCCCGACACCGACGATGACTGGAAGGCGCGCATCCACGTGTGGCGCGACCGGCGCGCCCTCATCGGCGCGTCCGACGCCGGCGCCCACCTCGACCTGCTGGCGTCGTTCAACTACGCCACCGAGGTGCTGGGCAAGGCGGTGCGCCAGCGCCGGCTGCTCCCGCTGGAGGAGGCGGTCAGCCTCCTCACCGACGTGCCCGCGCAGTTCTACGGCGTGAAGGAGCGGGGCCGGGTGGCGGAGGGCTGGAAGGCGGACGTCGTCGTCCTCGACCCCGAGACCATGGGGAGCCACGACGTGCGCATGCGCATGGACCTGCCCGGGGGCGCCGGCCGCCTGTACGCGGAGGCCGACGGCATCGAGCACGTGCTCGTGAACGGCACCGGCATCGTGCGCGACGGGAAGCTCACCGAGTCCCGCTCGGGCCGGCTCCTCCGCTCCGGGCGTGACACCACCACCCCGTCACTCGTCTGAGACCGCCCTCGCCCGAGCATCCGGCAGAAGACCGTCAGATGCGAGGGTCAACTGACGGATGTTCGTGAGCGGCCGCCCAGCGCGGCGGTGAGTGCAGCCGTCGCGTCGACCAGGCGGCCCCCCGCCGCCAGGGCCTCCGCGCCGAGCAGCGGGCGGCCGAAGCCGGTCAGCGAGAGCACCAGCGTGACCTGGCCGGTGTGGTCGAACACCGGCGCGTTGACCACGTTGACGGCGTACTCGCGATCGGGCTCGAGCTGGAGGGCGAGGAACTCGGCGTGGGTGGCGAGCTCGTCGGCGAGTCGGTCGAGGACGGCACGCGCCGACGTGTCGTCGCCGAGGAGGGTGACCAGCTCGCGGACGCGCGCCACCGGGGTGGAGCCGATCTCGACCGCGAACCCGCGGTCGTGGGTGGCCACGAGCGCCTCGGCGTAGTGGGCGCGCGTGTCGGCGGGCACCTGGCCC
Organism: uncultured Actinomycetes bacterium; assembly: GCA_963819475.1. Lineage (GTDB taxonomy): Bacteria > Actinomycetota > Acidimicrobiia > IMCC26256 > DASPTH01 > DASUAS01. The sequence goes on along the minus strand of CAWFWE010000002.1, from coordinate 178,872 downwards.
AGCCACTCGTCGCGCACCGAGTCCGGCGCCCAGGCGAGCACCGCCGCACCGAGCGGCGGGCGGAGCGGGAACGACGCCCCAACCCGGAAGGCGTTGGCGCCGGCGCGCGGGTCGTCGACCTGGTCGAGAACCGTGACCTCGCCCTCGCCCACCCCGAGCGCGGCGCAGGTGGCGGCGAACTCACGGCTGAGCTCACCCATGGCGGGCCGGGCGAAGTCGAGCGCCGGGAACGACGCCGACGCGGTGCGCCCGAGCGCCACCAGCGCCGGCCCCAGCCGGTAGGTCTTGCGGGTCGGGTCCCGCAGCACCCACCCGGCGGCGACCAGGCTGGCGAGGATGGCGTGCCCGGTCGACTTGTTGACCCCGAGGCGCCGGGTGAGCTCGGCCAGCGAGAGCGGCTGGTCGGGCCGGGCGGCGAGCAGGGAGACGGTGGCGACCACGCGGTCGGTCGGCGGTGACGTCCGGGCCATGGTCGGGAGTGTCGCAGGAGCGTTCGAATATTGCAACCCTTGTGCTGCACATTTCGATCATGCGATGATGGGTGGAACTGCTTCCTGACGTGGGGGACCTATGCACGAGCTCGTGATCCGCGGCGGCACCCTGGTCGACGGGACCGGCGCCCCGCCCCGCCCGGCCGACGTCGCCGTCGACGACGGCACGATCACCGAGGTGGCCGCGCCCGGCGCGCTCGACGACGCCGGCGCCCGGCGCACCGTCGACGCCGACGGCCTGCTCGTCACGCCCGGCTTCGTCGACCTGCACACGCACTACGACGGGCAGGTCACCTGGGACCCGCTGCTCACGCCCTCGTGCTGGCACGGTGTCACCACCGTGGTGATGGGCAACTGCGGCGTCGGCTTCGCCCCCGTGCGCCCCGGCCAGGAGGACTGGCTCATCCAGCTCATGGAGGGCGTCGAGGACATCCCCGGCACCGCCCTCAACGAGGGCATCACCTGGGGCTGGGAGACCTTCCCCGAGTACCTCGACGTGCTCGATTCCATGCCGCGCGTGGTCGACGTCGGCACGCAGGTGCCGCACGGCGCGGTGCGCGCGTACGTGATGGGTGAGCGCGGCGCCAAGAACGAGCCCGCGACCGCCGACGACATCGCGGCCATGGCCGAGCTCGTGCGCGACGGCATCCGCGCCGGCGCCCTCGGCTTCTCGACGTCGCGCACGATCATGCACCGCGCCGTCGACGGCGAACCGGTGCCCGGCACCTTCGCCGCCGAGGATGAGCTGTTCGGGATCGGCGCGGTCCTCGGCGAGCTCGGGACCGGCCTGTTCGAGCTGGCGCCCGCGGGCGTGATGGGCGAGGACCTCGAGGCCCCCGAGCGCGAGGTCGCCTGGATGCGCCGCCTCTCCGCGACCATCGGCCGGCCGGTGAGCTTCGCCCTCTCCCAACACAACCTCGCCCCCGACCAGTGGCGCGACGTCCTCCGGCTGGCCCAGGAGGCCAACGCCGAGGGCGCCGACCTCCGCGGCCAGGTGGGCGGGCGCCCGCTCAACCTGCTGATCGGCTTCCAGACCTTCCACCCGTTCCTGGCCCGGCCCACGTACCTGAAGATCGCCGACCTCCCGCTCGCCGAGCGGGTGGTGGAGCTGCGGCGACCCGAGGTGCGGGACGCCATCCTCTCCGAGACGTCGCCGGCGAGCCCGCTCGACGCCATCCTCGGGACCGGCCTCGACACGATGTTCCCGATCGGTGAGCCGCCCGACTACGAGCCCACGCCCGACCGCAGCATCGCCGCCATCGCCGCCCGCGAGCGACGCGACCCCGAGGCGGTGCTCTACGACGTCATGCTCGCCCATGACGGGCGCGAGCTGGTGATGAAGGCGCTCCTCGGCTACAGCTACGGCAACCTCGACGACATGCGCGAGATGATCCTGCACCCGAACGCAGCCCTCGGCCTGTCTGACGGCGGCGCGCACTGCGGCGCCATCTGCGACGCGTCGATCCCCACGTTCATGCTCACGCACTGGGCCCGCGACCGCGAGCGCGGCGAGCGCCTCCCGCTGGAGCTCGTGGTACAGAAGCAGTCGCGCGACACCGCCCGGCTGTACGGCCTGGGTGATCGGGGCGTGGTGGTGCCGGGCTACCGGGCCGACCTCAACGTGATCGACTTCGACGCGCTGTCGCTCGCGCTGCCACAGCTCGTGCACGACCTGCCCGGTGGTGCGCGTCGTCTCATCCAGCGCGCCGACGGCTACCGCTCCACCTTCGTCGCCGGAGAGGAGACCATGCACGACGGCGAGGAGACCGGCGCCCGCCCCGGCAAGCTCGTGCGAGGCATGCGATGAGCGCAGAGATGTCCGGCGACGTGCTGCTCGAGACCCCGGTCGGGCGCGAGCGCGTCACCCCGGTGAAGATCCCGGCGGCGCGCTACACGTCGCCGGAGTTCTTCGAACGCGAGATGACCGACGTGTGGCCGCGCGCCTGGCAACTGGCCTGCACCGTGGACCACGTCGCGCGCCCGGGCGACTGGCACGAGTACCGCGTCGGGCGGATCTCGGTGCTGATCGTCCGCGGCGACGACGGCGTGCTGCGGGCGTTCCAGAACGTGTGCCGCCACCGCGGCAGCGAGCTCTGCAGCGGCTCGGGGGCCGACCTGGCCGAGATCCGCTGCCCGTTCCACCGGTGGACATGGGGGCTCGACGGCCGCCTGCGCGAGGTGCCGTCACGGCGTGAGTTCGGCGTCCTCAACGACGACTACCCCCTCATCGGCGTGCAGGTCGACACCTGGGGCCCGCTGGTGTTCGTGAACCTCGACCCGGAGGCCGGCCCGCTCGCCGAGTTCCTGGACCCGGTCCCGGCCGAGACCACGTGGGCGCACCTCGAGGAGTTCCGCGGCCAGGCGCTGATCTCGGTGCGCGCCGACTGCAACTGGAAGACGCTCATCGAGGGCTTCAGCGAGACGTACCACGTGCAGGGCATCCACCGCGAGATGCTGGGCATGGCCGACGACGTCAACGGCCCGCAGGTGATCTGGCCCCGTCACGGCCGGCTGGTCCAGTCGTACGGCCTCCCGTCGCCGCGCCAGGGCCGCCCGGGCCGCGACGAGGACGTGTTCGCGGCGTTCGTGGAGGTGATGGGCGGCCGCATCGGCGTGCAGGACCGCGCCGCTCCGATGCCGCCCATCCCCGAGGGCGACACGCTCCGCGGGATGTTGGCCCGCATGGTGCGTGACGTGAACCGCGAGCAGGGCATCGACCTCTCGTCGTACAGCGACCACCACGTGCTCGACATGGAGCAGTACAACCTGTTCCCCAACATCACGGTGCTCGTGTTCGCCGACATGCTCTCCGTCGTGCGGGCGCGTCCGGGCACGCACGTCGAAGAGGCGTTCATGGACGTGTTCGCGTTCACGCGCGTGCAGCAGGCCGACGTGCCGCGGGCGAAGCCGTTCGACGCGCTCCTCCCGCCCGACGCCGACCCGCCGTTCGGGCTCGTGCTCAACCAGGACGTCGGCAACTTCGCGCGCACGCAGCGTGGGCTGCACCAGCCCGGTTTCACGCACCTCACGGTCTCGCCGACCGAGGAGTGCCGCGTGGTCAACCTGCACCGCACGCTCGAGGCGTTCCTGGGGATCGGCCCCGAGGACAGCTGACCGGCGATGGGCGGTCTCACGGTCGACGACCTGCTCGCGCGCGAGGAGATCGGCGATGTCGTGAAGGACCTGGCCCGGGGTACCGACCGCCTCGACGCCGAGCTGATGGCGTCGTGCTACCACCCCGATGGCACCGACGACCACAACGTGTTCCGGGGGACCGGCACCGAGTTCGCGAAGTGGGTGGTCGACACGCTCCCGCACTTCGAGGCCACGATGCACTTCGTCGGCGCGCCCCGGGTGCGACGCGACGGTGACGTCGCCCGGGTCGACACCTACTGCGTCGCGCACCACGTCAGCCGGCCCGACGACGACGGGCAGCAGACCGACATGGTGCTCGGGCTGCGCTACGTCGACCGCTTCGAGTGCCGGTCGGGGGCGTGGCGGATCGCCGCGCGGGTGTGCGCCTTCGACTGGACGGTCACCGTGCCGTTCGATCCCGCGCGAGGATTCAGGTTCGAGACGGGGTGGACGCTCGGCGCCCGCGACCGGACCGACATCACCTACTCCGACTTCTCGTTCACGCTCCAGGAGGACTGACCCATGGCCATGACCGACACCGGAGCGCCCGAGGCGCTGCACCTCGGCGCCGACGACCTGCCCTTCGTCGAGATCGGCGATGGCAACAAGCTCAAGGTGCTCCACGTCGACGAGAAGGAAGGGCTCTGGATCGTCGAGAACATCTTCCAGGCCGGCTATGAGGTGCAGAAGCACCGCCACACCGGCCCGGTGTGGGGCTACACCAGCTCGGGGGCGTGGAAGTACAAGGAGTACGACTACGTGAACCGGGCCGGGTCGTTCCTGTACGAACCGGCCGGGTCGGTGCACACGCTCACGTGCATCGAGGGCGACACCCGGGTGTGGTTCCACATGTACGGGGTGAACCTCAACCTGGCCGCCGACGGCTCGGTCGAGTCGGTCACCGACGGCGCGGGCTCCCTGGCCGCCTACTACGCGCTGTGCGAGGCCCAGGGCTTCGATCGCCCGAACGTCATCGTCGCGTAACGCGCTCGATGCGCCAAGCGCCCGATCGGCGCGATGATGCGCCCACTGTTGGACAGCCAAGAAGCGACCCCGAGGGGGTGACGCTGGTGGTGGACGAGACGCGAGCCGGCGGGTTGGAGGGCCGCGTCGTCGACGGCACCCCGCTCGGCGACGTCCTCGGTGCGACCGAGGCGGCCATCGACACCGCCGATCCCGTCTCGCTCGGGCGCAGCTTCCTGGGCGCGATGCGGCGCGCGGCGCGCCGCCCGCTGCACTCGGTCCCCGCGTGGCTGCGGTACGGCGTCGGCCTCGGCATGACCGGTACGCAGCTGGTGACCCGCGCGGTCGGCGTCCCGTTGCCCGAGGTGATCGAGCCGGCACCCGGCGACGCCCGCTTCCGCGACCCCACCTGGCAGGACAGCATCGCGTTCCACGGTCTCATGGAGGCGTACCTCCTGACCAGCCGGCTGCTGCACGAGCTGGTCGAGGCGGCGGGGCTGTCGGCACCGGAGGGCCCGAAGGCGGAGTTCGCCGCGTCGCTGCTCGCCGACGCGCTCTCGCCCACGAACCTGCTGCTCACCAACCCGCGCGCGTTGAAGCGCGCGTTCGAGACCGGCGGCACGAGCGTCGTGCGCGGACTGCGCAACTACGTGCACGACCTGGCTCACAACGACGGTTGGCCCCGGCAGGTGGACCGTTCGTCGTTCGTGCTCGGCCGCAACGTCGCGGCCACGCCGGGGCGCGTGGTGTTCCGCAACGAGCTCATCGAGGTGCTCCAGTACCACCCGACGACGGACGAGGTGTACGAGCGCCCGCTGCTCGTGCTGCCGCCGTGGATCAACCGCTACTACATCGCCGACCTCGCGCCGGGAAAGAGCCTCGTCCAGTGGGCGGTCGAGCGCGGCCACACGACGTTCGCGGTGAGCTACCGGAACCCCGACGCGTCGATGCGCGACCTCACCTTCGACGACTACCTGCGCCTCGGCCCGCTGACCGCCATCGACGTGGTGCGCGAGATCGCGGACAGCGAGACGGTGAACACCCTCTCGATCTGCCTCGGGGGCACGATGACCGCCATGGCGCTCGCGTACCTCGACGCGTGCGGCGATCGCTTCGTGCACTCGGCGACGTACTTGAACTGCGCGGTCGACTACGAGGACGCGGGATCTCTGGCAACGGTGTTCGCCGACCCCGCCACGCTCGACAGCCTGACGCGACGGATGGAACGGCACGGCTACCTCCCGGGCAAGGACATCGCCCGCACCTTCGACCTGCTGCGCGCCAACGACCTCGTGTTCCGCTACGTCGTCGACAGCTGGTTGATGGGCGAGCAACCGCCGGCGTTCGACCTCCTGGCGTGGAACGCCGACAGCACGAACCTGCCCGGCCGCGCCCACGCCGAGTTCCTGCGGCGCGCCTACCTCGAGAACGCGCTGGCGCGCGACGAGTACGAGGCGATGGGGGAGCGGCTGATGCTGTCGGAGATCGGGACCGACTCCTACATCGTGGCCGGCGTCGAGGACCACATCGTCCCCTGGCACGTGTCGTACCGGACCACGCAACTGTTCAAAGGGGCGGTCCGCTTCGTCATGACGTCCGGGGGCCACATCGCCGGCATCGTGAACCCGCCGGGCCCGAAGGTGCGGCTCTGGACGAACGACGCGCTCCGCGCGACGCCGCCGAGTGGCGGGCGGGCGCGGTCGAGCACCGCGACACCTGGTGGACCGACTGGGCGACGTGGTTGGCCGATCGCGGCGGCGCGCTGCGCACCCCACGGACGACCGGAAGCGAACAGCACCCGGCGTTGGACGACGCGCCCGGTCGCTACGTCCGGAGCTGACGCCGGCTACCGGTCGTTGCGACCGTCGGCCGTGTTGGCCTGGACGTAGCTGCGGTAGACCGAGAGCAGGGCCTGCTTCTGGTCGTCGTTGAGTGCCGGGTCGCGCCGGATGGCGGCCTCGGTGTCGACGGCGTCGGCCGGCTCGCCGTCGTCGGCGGCATCGGCGACCCCGGCGTGCGCGAGCAGCGTCTCGGCCGAGAGGTTGAGGGCGCGGCTGATCGACTGCAGCACCCGGACCGACGGCTCGTGCAGACCGCGCTCGAGCTGACTCAGGTACGGGTTGGAGACGTGCGCGAGATCGGCCATCTGGCGGAGCGAGAGGTTGGCCAGCTGCCGCTGCGCCCGGATGAAGGCGCCCAGCGAGTGGAGCTGGTCGTCGCGGGCGCGACGTTCGTCGTCGGCGATGGGATCAGCCACGGGCGAAGGAAAGGAGGGGACGAGGGAGAGGGAAGGACTGCGCCCCGGCCCGGTGGGGGGAACCGGGCCGGGAACGAGCAGTCGGTCGGTCAGGCCGCCGCCTTCTTGGGCGTGACGGCGTCGACGACCTTGATCGCGAAGTCCTTCTGCGTGCCGAGCAGCTCCTCGGCGAAGCCGAAGCTGGACTCGACGACGGCCTTCGGGCTCGGGAGCTGGTCCACGAACGGCAGCGAGTCGAGCTCGGGCAGGGTGAACGCCTTGCCGGCGAAGTCGATCCAGAGGCTGATGCCGCTGAACGCCAGCTCCTGGCTCTGCTTCACGCCGGCGAGGACGGCGTCGGTGAACACGGCGGTGGGGTCGGAGGTCTTCGTGGCCATGGTGGCTCCAGTCGGAATGGTGGGTGGGGGGATGACGCTCCAGGAAGTGTAGGCAGCGAATGCTTGACGTGTCAAGCGGGCCGGGAACTGCCCGTCGACCAGGAGCACAGGAGCATCGGGCCGATCCCGACCGGCGGTAGCGTGGGGCGCCATGGATCCCACCCCCCCTGCCGCGCTGCGGGTGCTCTCGGTGCACGCCCACCCCGACGACGAAGCGTCCAAGGGAGCAGCCACGATGGCCCGGTACGGGGCCGAGGGCGTCCGGACCGTGCTGGTCACGTGCACGGGCGGCGAAGCGGGCGACATCCTGAACCCCGAGGCCGATACCGAGGAGGTCCGGGCCGACCTCGCCGCCGTCCGCCGCCGCGAGCTCGAGGACGCGGTACGCATCATCGGGTACGACGAGCTGTACCTGCTCGGGTACCGCGACTCGGGCATGCCCGACACCGAGCCGAACGCGCACCCCGACAACTTCGCGAATGCCGACCTCGACGAGGCCGTCGGGCGCCTGGTGGAGATCATCCGCGCCGAGCGGCCGCAGGTGCTGGTCGGCTACGGGCGCGACCGCGTGTACGCGCACCCCGACCACGTCCGCGTGCACGAGATCGCGGTGCTCGCCTTCGAGCGGGCCGGCGATCCCGACTGGTACCCCGAGCTCGGCACCCCGTGGGAACCGTTGAAGCTCTACTACACGAGCGGGTTCACTCGCGAGCGCATCTCGTCGATGCACGAGTGGTTCGTGGAGCAGGGCGAGGAGAGCCCGTTCACCAAGTGGATCGAGCGCATCGAGTCGGAGGCCGCCGACGACGCGGCCCACGACCGTCCCACTACACGGATCGACGTGCGCGACCACCTCGACGTCGCGCGCGACGCGCTGCTCGCGCACCACACCCAGGTGCCGAGCGACAGCTTCTTCTTCCGGGTGCCGCTCGAGGTGACTCAGGCGCGCCACCCGTGGGACGAGTACGTGCTGGCGCGATCGTTGGTCGACACGGGCACCGCCGACGGCGAGTACGAGATCGACCTGTTCGCGGGGCTCCGGGTGGCGGCGAGCTCCTGAGCGCGCCCGTGCCCCCCGACGGTCCCGAGCCCTCCGGCCTCGACGACGCGCTGTTCGGCGCGGACACCGCGCCGAACCCGGTCGTCCGGCCTCCGGGGACGACCGACCGCGGCGACGCGCTCGACGACGCCTTGTTCGGCACCGACGTGTCCGCCGCCGGGCCCACCGGTGTCCGCGCCGACGACGACGCCGAGGTCGACGCCGCGCTCTTCGGCACCGAACCCGCCCCGCGTCCTCGGCCCCGGGCGGACGACGACGCATGGGTCGACGCCGCGGCCGGCGCCGGCCCGGCCGCCGACACCTCGCTCTTCGACGACGCGCCCGGCGGGGTCGACGCCGGCGCCACCGTCCGGCGGGCGCCGATCGACGGCTCGCCGCGCCGTGGGTCCCGGGTCGCGGTCGCGGCCGTCGCCGCGCTGCTGGTGCTCGGGCTGGGCGGGGTGGCGTACGCGGTGCTGGCGACGCGCGACGACGGTCGGGGGAAGCCCAAGGTGAAGGTGCAGGGCGTGAGCGCCACCGCGTCGAGCCGCCCGGCCGGCACGAGCACGTCGAGCCCACCGTCCACCACTGCGGCGACGACCACCGTGGCCCCGACCACCACCACGGCGCCCCCGACCACGACGCCGGCGCCCGTCGACACCACGCCGGAGGTGCCGGCGGTGACCGGGCCGCGGGTGGTGGAGCCGCCACCCACCGAGCCTCCCGAACCATCGACCACGACGACCGCCCCGGCGACCACGACGACCGCCCCGGCGCAGCCGTGACCGCCTACGGGGTGACCGCGGGCGCCTCCGGCGGCGGGCACTGGGCCCAGCGCCACATGGCCGAGACGCGCGGACCGGCCGACGCGACCTTGGGCACGCCGTGCTCCCATTCGCGCTGGCAGGTGCCCCCCATCACCAGCACGTCGCCCGACGCCGGCGCGAGATCGCGGGACCGGGCGCCGCGCACGCCGAACCGGCGGACCCGGAACGGTCGCCGAGCACCGAGGGTCAGGATCACCACGACGGTGTCGTCGAGCTCGCGCAGCTCGCGATCGCGGTGGAACGCCACGCTGTCGCGGCCGTCGCGGTAGCAGTTGAGCGCGAGCGCGCCGAGCGGCACGTGGTAGCGGTCGACGAGATCGGCCCGCACCTCGGCCAGCACCGGGTGCGGGACGTCGCGCACGCTGCCGTAGCGGTGCGACAAGCGCGGGTCGTCGACCATGCGGTCGTACATGAACCGGCGTCCCGACTGCCACGGCACGGTGTCGACGAGGTCGTCGAGCACGGTGTCGGCGCCGCGCAGGTAATCGCGGCCGACGTCGATCCAGCTGCCGGCGCCGAGATCGACCCGCTCCCAGGGGGCTTCGCGGTCGATCAGCGGCACGCCGGCGGCGAAGAGCGAGCGCTGGCCGGGAACCACGAGACCATGTTAGCGAACAGGCGTTCGTTTCGGTCCCGCCGATAGATTCGGGTCGTGACGGGGGACGGAGGCGGCGCGCTGGCGGCGATGCGCCAGCGCGACTTCGCCCTCTTCTTCTCCGCCGCCCTCGTCTCGAACACCGGCACGTGGATGCAGACCATCACCGTGCCGTTCGTCCTCGACCAGCTGACCCACTCGACGGTGTGGGTCGGCCTGGGCGCGTTCTGCACCTTCTTCCCGGCCACCGTGGTCGGTCCGGTGGCCGGCTCGCTCGCCGACCGCTACTCGCGCCGGACGGTGCTGCTCGTCTCGCAGGTCGTGATGATGGCGAGCGCGCTGGCGCTCTGGGGCGTCTGGGTGGGCGGCACGTCGTCGCCCGGGCTGATCGTCGCCTGCGTGATCGTGGGTGCCATCGGCTCGGGGATCACCATCGCCGCCTGGCAGGCGTTCGTGCCCCAGCTCGTGCCACCCGAGGCGCTCGTGAGCGCGGTGCGGCTCAACGGCATGCAGTTCACCGGCGCCCGCGCCTTCGGCCCCGCGCTGGCCGGCCTCGTACTCGCGCAGTTCGGACCCGGCACCGCGTTCATGGCGAACGCACTGTCGTTCCTCCTGGTGATCGGCGCGTTGCTGATGATCGCGCCCCGCCCCGTCACCGTGGTGGCCGCCGCCGGCAGCGTGCTGTCGCACTTCCGCGACGGCATCCGCTACGTGCGCAAACGGGCGGTGCTCGTCGTCGCGGTCCTGGGTGCGCTCTTCTCGTCGCTGCTCGGCGTCTCGATGATCCAATTGGCGGAGCCGTTCACCCGGCAGGTGCTGCACGAAGGCGCGGGGAAGTACGGGCTGCTCGTCGCCGGGTACGGTGCGGGCGCGATCACCGGCTCGGTCATCACCGTGGCGCGCGGTGACGCCGTCCGCCGATCGACGCTGACGCTGGTGGGCTTCGCGGTGTTCGTCGCGGCCGAGATCACCTTCGGGCTGGCGCCGGCGTACGCGATCGCCCTCCTCGGTCTCTTCGGCATCGGCCTGGCCCAGGTCTTCGCCATGGTCTCGTGCCAGACCGCGGTGCAGGTGAACGTCGACGAGCACTATCGCGGCCGGGTGCTGTCGATCTACGTGATGAGCTTCTTCGCCGGCACTCCCGTCGGCGCGCTGGTCGGCGGGATCGTGGCCGACGGGGTCGGGCTGCGCGCGACGGTTGTCGCTGCCGCGGTGCTCCTCGCCGGCTCCATCGGTCTCCTGCTGCTCCGCTACCCGGGTTTGCGGGTGCTCGACGAGAGCCGCCTCGGCTTCGACGCCACCACCGCGCGTGACCGTGCACCCGAGGTCCGCGGCGCCGACCTCGACACCGCCGCCCACCTCATCGTGGAACCGCTGGACTAGTTCGATGGTCGATTCCGCTCCGCCGTCCCGCCCTCCGGGCACGGCTCCGCTGCATCTTCTGCCTCGATGGTCGATTCCGCTCCGCCGTCCCGCCCTCCGGGCACGGCTCCGCTGCATCTCTGCCGCTAACCGCCCTGGGAGAACTTCACCATCGCGTTGTAGACCCCGATGACCTTCCCGGCGTAGTTGGGGTCGGTCGCCCAATTACCGTGGCCCATGTCGCGCCAGGTGGGCGCCCAGCCCTTGGCGAAGTAGTGGTCGAACGAGTCGGCGGCGTTCGGGCCCCACCAGTACGTCGAGGGCGGGTTGTGCAGGTTGGCCGACCGCGAGCCGGCGTCGGCGTAGTTGAGCAGCAGCTGGATCTGGGCGCGGATGCCGTCGCGCGGGGTGGGGAACACGGTGCCGCGGGCGCAGGTGTCGCACCAGCCGAGCCCCGAGTAGTTGTGGTCGGGCGCGGCCGAGAACCCGCCCGTCTCGATGATCGCCTGGGCGAAGGCGAAGTCGCCCCGCACCCCTTCGGCGGCGCCCTCGTCCAGGAACATCTGGGCCAGCTCGTCGACGCTGGTGTCGCCGAGCCGGGGCCGGTAGCCCTGGGCGTCGAACCACGCCAGCATCTGGTCGGCGGTGAGCGTGTTCGGACCGATGATCGGGTCGTTGGCGGCGTGCAGGGCGCCGATCGCCCGGGCCCGCTCCAGCGCGACATTGGCCGCGGCCACCCGCTGGTCGACCGCGGCCTGCTGCTGCTGCAGGTCGGTGAGGAGCCCCTCGAGCGAGGTCTGCTGGTGTTGGAGGTCGTCCTGCTCGGCACGCAGCGTGTCCTGGGTCTGTCCGAGCTGCGCGCGCGCCGCCTCCAACTTCTTGGCGTTGTCGTGGTCGATGCGCGAGGCGGCGTCCCCGAGCTGCTTGCGCCGGGCGCCATCGAGCGCGCTGCCGGAGAAGATGTCGGCCGCGCTCATGCCGTCACCGCCCGTCGCGTACAGCGCGACCGCACGCTTGCGCAGGTGGTCGAGGAGGGTGTCCCGGATCTGCGCGAGCGCGGCGCGCTGCTGGTCGAGCTCGGCGATGCGCTGCTGGTGTTGGACGATGTCGGCCTCCACCTGCGCCTTCTGCTCGGTGGTGGCCTCGAGCTTCGCCTCGGCCTCGTGCGCGGCCAGCTGCGCGGCCTCGAGGTCGGCCCGCGCCTTCACCACCGCCGGGTCGGAGTCGACGAGGTCCTGCTGCGCGCTCGCCACCGGTCCCGGGGCGGCGGACCAGACCGCGCCGACCGCGGTGCCCACGGTGAGCGCGAGCACGAGCACTGCACCCATTCGTCGCCCCCGGCAGCCCCGCGTCATCCCGGTCAGCTTACGGAGCCACCCACCCCCGCTGTCCACACGAGCCCCACCGCCACCAGGAGCCGCAGCTCGCCAGGCTCAGCCGGCGTCGGCGGGTGGCGGCGCGTCGGGCGGGGTGCCCGGCGGCGGATCCGTCGCCGCCGGCGGTGGTGCGGGACCACCGGCGGCCCTCGCCGCCCGGCGGATGCGGCCGACGGCGCGCCCGAGTTGGCGGGGGCCGTCGTCGCGGGCCTTGCCCACCGCCGTCCCCAGCTTGCGGGCGAGGGGCGGCGCGGGTGAGGACGGCGCGGCCGGTGTGGGCGCGGCGGCCGGCGATGCCGCGGCCAGGGGTGTGGCCGGGCGAGTGCGGGCGGAGCGGCGGGCGCGAGCCGCCCAATTGGTGCGGAGCGCCAGCCACACCATGCCCAGCGCGGCCGCCTCCAGGACCACGATGGCGAGGACGCCGTCGAGGGACAGCACGAGCGGGCTGACCGCCAGCGCCGCCGCGGCGACGAGGTCGAGCACCCGGTGGAGCCGGCGGCCGATCCAGGGCCAGGCCCCGAGCGCGCCGTCGCTCATCAGCGCCAGGAGGAGCAGCAGACCGCCCATCCCGACGAGCACCGCCGTGTACTGCCCGGTGCGCGCGCCTTCCACGAGCAGCAGACCACCGAGGAGCATCTCGGCGAGCTGGTGCGCCCAGAAGGGGACCAAGCCCGCGGAGGACCGGTCGTGCTCGCCCGCCATGCGCGGCAGCCTAAGGACTCGCGCGGATAGGCGTCGAGTCGGTGACCATCCACCGGTCGCCGGGTTGGCCCCGAGATGATCGGGGTGCTGCCCAAGCCCGGACGACCAGGTGGAGGACTCCGTCATCATGCGCGCGTTGGAGCCGGAAGTGTCGGATGCAGTCCGGGCGGCGATCGAGCCGCTGTTGCCGGTGCCGGCCGACGAGCATCCTTTGGGCTGTCACCGACAGCGCGTCTCGAACCAGCTCTGTTTCCGAGGGATCTTGATCCGTTTGGTGACCGGCGCGTCGTGGGTCGATATCGAAGCGATCCTCGACTTTGCAGTGTCGGACACGACGTTGCGGGCCCGGCGCGACGAGTGGATCAACGCCGGCGTGTTCGACGATCTCGTCACTGAAGCACTCGCGGCGTTCGATCGGATCATCGGTCTCGATCTCGGCGACGTCGCGTTGGACGGCTCGTTGCACAAGGCACCCTACGGAGGTGAAGGAACCGGCCCGAACCCTACGGATCGCGCCAAGCTCGGCTGGAAGTGGTCGGTCGCCTGTGATCGTCATGGCATCCCGATCGGTTGGGTGATCGACGGCGCGAACCGCAACGACGTCCGCCTGCTCGAACCCACCCTCGACGCGATCGCCGAGCGTGGTCTGCTCGTCGACATCGACACGTTGCATCTCGACCGCGGCTACGACTCGGGCGCAGTTCGTCAGCGACTCCGCGACATGGGGATCGACCAGTTCGAGATCCAACTCCGCGGCACCAAGATCCCCGGCGTGAAGAAACAACCGGTCCGCCTCGGACTGCGATGGATCGTGGAAGCAACCAACACCTGGTGGTCGAACTACGGGCAGCTACGGCGCAACACCGACCGCAAGAGTCGTCACCGACACGCCGCGCTCTGCCTCGCCACCGTCGTGCTCATCGTCGGCAGACTCCTCGACTGGCGCAATCGCTGGAGCCCGAGTTGAGCCCTATCCGCTCGGGTCCTAAGCCGCGGCCCGCGCCGGTCCCGGTAGCCTCGCCCCGATGGAGCCGGCCTGGGCGCGCCACCTCCCGCCCGGGGTCGACCCGGCGGCCGTCGACCTCCTCGCCCGCCGCAGCCTGCCCGCGACGTGGGGCAGCCGCTGGGCGGCCGAACCCGACCGCCCCGTCGTCCACGACGGGGGCCGCTGGCACACGGCGGGTGACCTCGACCGGGGGTCGCGGGCGGTGGCGAGCCGCTTCGCGCGCGCCGGCCTCGGCCCGGGGGACCGGGTGGTGATGAGCGCGGCGACGTCGTTCGACCTCGTGGTCGCCCACGTCGGCGCCCTGCGGCTGGGGCTCGTGGTCGTGCCGGTCAATCGCGCGTACCGGGCCCGTGAGATCGGCGCCATCGTCACCGACTGCGAGCCGGCCGCCGCGGTCGTCGACTCCGAGGCGCGGGGTGCGACGGTGCGGGAGCTCGCGCCCGGCCCTGTGCTCGTCGTCGACCCGGGGGTGTCGGCCCTGGCCGACGGGCCCGAGCCCGAGCTCGACGCGTGCGGACCGGACGACCTGGCGCTCCTCTGCTACACGTCGGGCACCACCGGCGCGCCGAAGGGCGCCATGCTCACCCACGGCAACACGCTGGCGAGCTGCGAGGCACTACGGCTGGCCTGGCGCTGGGAGGAGCACGACCGCCTGGTGCTGGCGCTCCCGCTGTTCCACGTCCACGGCCTCGGCGTCGGGCTGCACGGCACCCTGCTCTGCGGCGGCTCCGCCGTGCTGCTCCCGCGGTTCGATGCCGACGCAGTGCTCGACGCGGCGCGGGCGCACGACGCGACTCTCTTCTTCGGCGTGCCCACCATGTACGCGCGCCTGGCGGCGTCGCCGCGCGCGGCCGAGCTCGCCGCGCTCCGCCTGTGCGTCTCCGGCTCGGCGCCGCTGCCCGCATCGCTGCACGAGGAGCTGGTGGCGCGTGCGGGCGTGCGTGTGCTGGAGCGCTACGGCATGACCGAGACGATCATGAACGTCTCCAATCCCTACGACGGCGAGCGGCGTCCCGGGACCGTCGGCTTCCCGTTGCCCGGGGTGGACGTGCGCCTCGACATCGAGGACGGTGACGACGCAGGCGAGATCCTGCTCCGCGGACCGAACGTGTTCCCCGGCTACTGGCGCCGGGAGGACGCGACGCGCGCCGCGTTCACCGACGGCTGGTTCCGCAGCGGCGACGTCGGCGAGCTCGACGCCGACGGGTATCTCAGCATCGTCGGGCGCGCCAAGGAGCTCATCATCTCCGGCGGCTTCAACGTGTACCCGCGCGAGGTCGAGGACGTCCTCCTCGCGCACCCCGCGGTCGCCGAAGTCGCGGTGGTGGGGGAGCCGTCCGACGAATGGGGTGAGCTGGTGGTGGCGGTGGTCGTCCCGGCGGGCGAGCCGCCCTCCGAGGCCGAGCTGCTCGCGTACGCGGCGCGTGACCTCGCGCCGTACAAGCAGCCGCGGCGCGTGCGCTTCGTCGACGTGCTGCCCCGCAACGCGTTGGGCAAGGTGCTCCGACACGAGCTCTGAGACCGCGGCGCGGCGGAGTCGACCAATCCGGAGATTGGGCGAGCCCGCGGTGCACTCTCACCGACCTCTCAGGCCCGTCGGTCAGGATGCAGGACATGGACGCCCGCCCGACCCCCGGCTCCCGGCCGGCCCACTCGACGATCCCCCCCGTCGAGAGTGGACCGCCGCCCATCTGCCGGGCCGGGGGGCCCGGCGTCCAACGGCGGAGCCGCCTTCGGGCTCCGGCGGGGTGCGCGGTGATCCCGACGCACGATCAGCCCGCACCCTGAGCCACCCTGGCCCGATCCTGTCGCTCCCAGAGCCGCGACAGGATCGGGCCGAGGTGCCGCCCGTCGAACGATCAGCCCCGGCCCTCGCGCCGGGCGATCCACGCCACGAACTCGTCGACCTCGCCCGAACCGACCTCGGCGATGAACGTCTCGGCCCAGGCGTCGATCTGCTCGTCGTCGAAGCCGTCGGCGTGGAGGCGCTCCCGCGCGTCGTTCCCGAGCAGGCGGGCTCCCTCGATGTTGGGCAGGTCGGGGATCTTCTCCTGCACCCCGGCGTCGGCCGGGTCCTCGGGCAACGGTTCCTCGGGCATCAGGGCTCCTGTCTCGTGGCTGCGGATCGGATCGTCACTCGACCTCGGCCTCGCGGGGGTCGTCGAGGCGGTCGGCGGGCCACTGGCCGGAGTCGACCGGGTCGTGGGTCCAGTCGGGCTGCTTCGTGCGCTGCGACTCCTGCAGCACCGCACGGCCGTCGACGATCCCGGCGAGCTCGGCGATGAACACCGGCTCGGTGCCGTTGCCGTCGGCACCCACGTGGGCACTGACCGCGGCCGGGAAGTTCTGCAGCACGCTGCCGATCACGACCTGCTGCTGCGTCGCCAGATTGCACCGGGCACCGTCGGCGACGACGTCGAGGTGGCGGCCGATCTCGTCGACGTCGCGCTCGGTGGCGTCCGATGCCGCCAGCTTGGCCAGGAGGTCGGCGAGCACCAGCCCGTCGTCCTTGCAGTGGCGGCACTGCCCACACGACTCGACCGCGAGGAAGCGGGCCACACCCGCGGCGACCGCGACCAGGTCGGTCGTGTCGTCGAAGACGATGAAGCCGGCGGCACCGAGCCCGCCGCCCGCAGCGCGCAGGTCGTCGTAGGTCACCGGCGTGTCGAGCGCGGCCGCCGGCAGCAGCGGGTTCGCCACCCCCGACATGACCGCGACGATCTCGTGACCGGGCCGCGCCCCACCACCGATGCGTTCGATGACCCCGCGCAACGGCGTCCCGAGCTCGACCTCGGCGACACCGGCGCGCACGGTGTCGCCGCTCACCGTGCAGACGACGGTACCCGGCGACGCGTCGGTGCCGAGCTCACGGAACCAGTCGGCGCCGAAGCGCACGATGGCGGGCAGGTTGGCGAACGTCTCGACGTTGCCGGCCAGCGTCGGCGGCGCGATCGAGTCCGCGCTCGGGCCCGCCATCTCGACGTGCGCGGCGGAACGGCTGCCGGTGTCGACGTCGTCGGCCTCCTCGAACAGCTCGTCGACACCCTCCCGGTACGGCGGGGCGATGCGCGGGAACGGCGGACGGCCGTCGATCACCTCGAGCAGCGCGGTCTCCTCGCCGAAGAGGTACTCCTCGGGGCCGGTGACCACCGAGACCGGCACCGTCGCCGTCCAGCCCTCGGCGTCGATCTCGGCGATGGCGGCCTCGAGGCGGCGCACCACCCCGGTGAAGGCGGCCTTGGTGGCGATGATCACGGAGTCGGCGCCGACCGCGTGGGCGGCGATGAGCGCACCCTCGAGCACCCGGTACGGGTCGCGCAGCAGGATCTCACGGTCCTTGAAGCAGCCGGGTTCGCCCTCGGCGGCGTTGACCACGACCGTGGGTCGCATCACCGGCGACGTGTTCGAGATGACGGTCTGCCACTTCCGGGCGGCGGGGAACCCGGCGCCGCCGCGACCGCGGAGTCCGGCCGCGGCCACGAGGTCGACGATGGTGCCGCCGTCGACGGCGCGGGCGTCGGTCAGGCCCTCACCGGCACCGGCGGCTTTCGCGCTCGCGAGGTCGGGGACGGCGGCCGCGGGGAGCGCCCGCTCGGGGTCAGCATGTTCCATGGGCGCCTGCTTACCCGATTTTCCGATCCGGATGTAACGCGAGCGGCCCCGGGGCGTCGCGTTCAGGCGCCGAGCGTCGGCCGGGCCAGGAAGTGGGCGACCTGATCGAGCACGACCGGGTCGGTCCTCAGCGCCGAGTGGTCCAGGCACGCGGTCTCCACGTTGTGCGCGCCCGCGAGCTCGGCGTTGACCCGCGGCACGATGGCGTCGTCGCACGGTGACCACCACGCGCCGTACCGGGTAGTGGCGGTGGGGTGGAACGAGTCGTTGAGGCGGTGCAGCACCGACGACGTCGGGACCATCTCCCGGCACGGCGCGAGCACGTAGCAGCCGTACGCCCACACCGTGCCCTCGTTCACCCCTGCGAGCGACACCCACGCGTCGACGTGCGCGGCGCCGCCGAGGCGCTCGAGGTAGAAGCGCGACGAGATCGCACCCATCGAGTGGCTGACGACGTCGATCCTCGACGCGCCGGTGCGGGCGCGCAGCGCGGCCGCCTCGTGGGCGATGCGCCGCGCGGTCTCGACGTTGGAGGCGTCGCTGTCGTAATCGATGGCGTCGATCTCCGCCGGCCGGTAGCCGTGGGCGCGCAGGAGGCGGGTCATGGCGTCCCAGCCCGAGGACGAGCCGTGGAAGCCGTGCACCAGGAGCACCGGGTCGGGCCGCGGTGGCGCGTGGCGGGTGCCCGCGACTGCCGGCACGGCACCGCCGGCCAGGAGCACGACCGCGACGACCGCGGTCACCAGGAGCGGCGTGGTCGTGCGGCGCCGGGACACGGGAGCAGGGTAGGAGCGACCGCGTGCGGGTGGGCGTCGCCCCGTCGCCGGGCGCGGGCCTGCGGTTATGGTCGCCCGGTGCTCGTCCTCGTGCGTCACGGCCAGACCGAGGCGAACGCGCGCGGGCTGCTGCTCGGGCGGGCCGACCCGCCGCTCTCCGAGCTCGGGCAGCGCCAGGCGGCCGCGCTCGCGACGCGCGTCCCCGAGGACGCGCGGGTGATCGCCAGCCCGCTGACCCGGACGGTGGAGACCGCCCGTGCGTTCGGACGTCCGGTCGAGGCCGACGAACGCTGGATCGAGCTCGACTACGGCAGCTTCGACGGCCGGGCGGTGGCGGAAGTGCCCGCCGACGTCTGGAGGGCGTGGCGGGCCGATCCGCACTACGTGCCCGGCGGGGGTGAGTCGCTCGCCACCCTCGGCCTCCGGGTGCGGGAGGCGTGCGAGGAGCTGCTCGAAGAGGCGCGTTCGCGCGACGTGATCGTCGTGAGCCACGTGTCCCCGATCAAGGCGGCGCTGGCATGGGCGCTGTCGGTGGGCGACGAGGTCACCTGGCACCTGTTCGTGCGGGTGGCGTCGATCGCGCGCGTCGCCATCGGGCCGTGGGGCCCGACCCTCCACGCGTTCAACGAGGTGGTCGACCTCAGCTGAGCGCGGGGACCACCTCCGCCGCGAGCAACCGCAGATGGTCGAGGTCGCTGAGGTCGAGCACCTGGAAGTACACGGTCTCGGCCCCCGCGTCGCGGTACACGACGATCCGGTCGATCACCTCGCTCGGCGTTCCCGCCAAGTGGGCGGCGCGGGCGGTGGCCACGTCGCGCCCGATGGCCGCGGCACGCCGGGCGACCTCGGCCTCGTCGGTGCCGCACACGACGGTGTTGGCGATGCTGGCGGGCAGCGTCGCCGGATCGCGCCCGATCGCGTCGCACGCGGCGCGGACGCGGGCGACGAGCTCGGGGAACTGCTCCGGCGGAGCGAAGGCGACGTTGAACTCGTTCGCGTAGCGGGCGGCCAGGTTCGGCGTGCGCGTCGTGCCGAACCCGCCCATCACGACCGGCGGCCCCGGCCGCTGCACCGGCTTGGGCAGCGCGGGGGAGTCGTCGAGCGAGTAGTGCGCGCCGGTGAACGAGAACCGCTCACCCTCGGGTGTGGTCCAGAGCCCGGTGATGATCGCGAGCTGCTCCTCGAGCCGGTCGAAGCGCTCCTTGGTCGGTGGGAACGGGATGCCGTAGGCCGCGTGCTCCCGGTCGTTCCATCCCGCACCGAGCCCGAGCTCGACCCGGCCGCCGCTCATGGCGTCGACCTGGGCGACCGCGATCGCCAACGGACCGGGCAGGCGGAAGGTGACCGGCGACACGAGCGTCCCCAGCCGCAGCCGGGTGGTGTCACGCGCCAGCGCCGCGAGCGTGGTCCACGCGTCGGTGGGGCCGGGTCGGCCGTCGCCGGAGAAGAAGCTGATGTAGTGGTCGGAGCGGAAGTAGGCGTCGAAGCCGAGCTCCTCCGCGAGACGGGCGACCGCGAGCTGGTCGTCGTAGGTCGCCCCTTCCTGGGGCTCGGTGAAGATCCGGAAGCGCATGGGCGCGAGTCTCGCCCATCCGCCCGCGGTGACGCACAACTACGCTCGCGTCTCGATGCCGGAGGCCTCGAGACCTGCAGCACGGGCGTGGGAGCGCGCCGTCGAGCTCACCAACCGGGCGGGTGACCGCGCGCTGAAGCTCGTGAACCGCGCCATCGCCCGCCAGTCGAAGCTGCCGGTACAGCCGTTCTACGTGCCGTCCGACTTCGCGTGGGTCGCGCCGATGGAGGCGAACTGGAAGGCGATCCGCGCCGAGCTCGACGCGCTGCTCGCGCACCGGGACGCGTTGCCGAACTTCCAGGACATCAGCACCGACCAGTACACCCTCACCGACGACGACCGCTGGAAGACCTACTTCTTCTACGGCTACGGGTTCCGCAGCGACGCCAACTGCGCGCGCTGCCCGGAGACCACGCGGCTGATCGAGGCACTCCCCGGGATGGAGACGGCGATGTTCTCGATCCTCGCGCCCGGCAAGCGCATCCCGCCGCACACCGGGCCGTACAAGGGCGTGCTCCGGTACCACCTCGGCCTGGTGGTGCCCGACGCGCCGGTGGAGCGGGTCGGCATCCGGGTGGGCGGCGAAACCGCCGGGTGGTCCGAGGGCGCCAGCCTCGTGTTCGACGACTCGTACGAGCACGAGGCGTGGAACGACACCGACGAGACCCGCGTCGTGCTCTTCGTCGACGTCGTGCGCCCGCTCCGCGAGCCGATGCGCACGGTCAACGCGGCGGTGATCAAGGCGATCGGATGGTCGCCGTTCATCCAGGACGCCAAGCGCCGTCACCGCGAGTGGGAGCGCCGCTACGCCGAGCAGTACGGCTGAGGCCGCGCTACCGGGGTTCGTCACCGCCGCCCCTACCGTGGCGCAGACGGCCGCCTTCATCGACTCGTCGTTGATCGAGCCGCTGCTCGGCGTGCGCAAGGCCTACCTCGACGCCAGCTTCGCCGAGGTGAAGGCGAAGTACGGCACCTTCGACCGATACCTCACGAAGGGCATCGACGTGGACGCGGCAGCGAAGGCGGAGCTGCAGCGGGAGCTGCTGGCGGGTTAGACGCCGTCGGGCAGCTGGTCGTTGTCGTTGAGCACCTTGAAGATCGACTCCGCCGCCTCCTCGAGGAGGGCCGGCGTGTGCTCGAGCATCAAGCTCAACCGGATGAGGCCGAGCCCCCGGGGCACTGCGGGCGCGACCACCGGGTTCACGAACACGCCCGCCTCGAGCAGCTCGCGGGCGAGCACGACCGCCGACACCTCGTCGCGCTGGCGCAGCGGGATCGTGATGATGGCGCTCTCGGCCGGGTTCACCGGGACGCCGCGCTCGGTGAGCAGCCCGACGAACCGAGAGACGTTGTCGCGCAGCTGACCGGTGATCTCGGGGGCCTCGCGCAGGATGCGGAGCGCGGCGAGGGCGGCCGCCACCGAACCGGGTGTGTTCGAGGCGGTGAAGATGAGCGGGTCGGCATCGAGGGTGAGGAGCTCGATGGCGTCGGCCGAGCCGACGAGCGCGCCGCCGCACGAGCCGAGCGTCTTCGAGAAGGTGATGGTGATGAGGTCGACGTCGGCGAGAACGCCGAGGTGCTCGGCCGCGCCGCGACCGCGGGCGCCGAGCACGCCGAGGCCGTGGGCCTCGTCGTCGAGCAGGAACGCGTTCGGGTGCGCCCGGCACAGCTCCACCATGGCCGGGAGCGGGGCGGTGTCGCCGCCCATGGAGTAGACGCCGTCGACGATGACCGCCTTGCCCGGCGCCGGGGGCAGCTCGTCGAGGATCTTGCCGAGCCGGACGATGTCGTTGTGCCCGAACCGCTTCATCGTGGCACCCGAGAGCTGGGCGCCGGTGAGCAGCGAGTTGTGGGCGTCCTTGTCGAGCACGACGTAGTCGTGACGGTTCAGGAGTCCGCTGATGGTGCTGACGTTGGCGACGTATCCGGTGGAGAACACCAGCGCCGCCTCACGTTCGTAGAACTCGGCCAGCTCGGCCTCGAGGGTGCGGTGGAGGTCGAGGGTGCCGTTCAGGAGCCGGGAGCCGGTGACGCCGGTGCCGTAGCGCCGGGTGGCCACCTGGGCGGCCTCGATCACCCTCGGGTGGTAGCTGAGGCTCAGGTAATTGTTCGACCCGAAGTTGATGTAGTCCTGACCCTCGATCGTGAACCGGGGCCGGGACGCGCTCTCCACGGTCTTGTAGTAGGGCCAGTAGCCGGCGGCCTTCGCCAGCCGGTAGTCGGCGAGTCGGGGGAACGCCTCCAGGCGGTCGCGAAAGAAGTTCACCCGAGACTCACCCCAACCTTCCCTTCGCCCCCGGCATCCGGCCAGCGTACCGGTCGGGTCGGGAGTCTACGAGGAACCCGCGCTCTCCGTGGGGAATGCAGCCGGTTCCGGTGTCACCAGTGCGCCGGGCAGGCTCCCGGACCCCGGGACGGGCAGGCTCCCGGACCCCGGGACCGGCAGCCCGGAGCCGACGGGGTCCTCGAGGATCTGCTTCGCCCGCTTGAGGGCGTAGCCCGCCACCAGGCCGTCCTCGCAGCGCTCGTCGAACGTCCACCGGAGGGTCATGGTCCGGCGGCGGTCGGGGCCGCTGGTGGGGGAGTCGGGGTCGGCGACCGGCCGGCCGATCACACAGAAGATGCCGATGCTGCCGTACTCGTAGAGGTGGTGGTAGCAGGCGTCCATCCCGATGCTGGCCAGGTTGGCGAAGAAGGCGCTGGCGTACATCGGGTCGGGCTCGATCATCGACGCGGGGAGCAGCCCGAAGGCGTCGCCCATGCGCCCGACCGCGAGGATGATCCGCCGGACGACGCCGGGGAACTTCAGGATGAGCGCGGCCTCGGCGTCGGACGGGCTGATGCTGTCGCCGTACTTGTCCTCCCGGAGCTGGTCCTGCATGGCGCGGACCATGTCCCCGAATGGCTGGTTCGGGTCGAAGCGGCGCTTCAGCACGATCAGCGGCGACTTGCCCTTCAGGCTCTGCTTCGCCGAGTACGTGAACCAGATGCCGCGGCGCTGATAGAGCCGACCCCCGACGACGAAGCGGTTCATGGTGGGGTACTTGTCGAGCACCTGAGTGATCGCCCACATCAGGAGGTGCTGGACCGTGATCGGGGTGTCGGGATGCGCCACGTTGAACTCGCGCACGTAGGCGTCGGCGCGTCGCATGGCGATCTGCTGCTCGAAGTAGACGGCCGACTCGTTCCGCCCCCGCATGAGGTACGGCATGATTCCCTTGGTCGGCGGGAGGTCCCGCACCAGGTCGCCGTCGGGGCGCCGCCAGAGCATGGGCGCGGATGCTACACAGGCCGCCCTCTCGTCCGGGCTCCGGGACTCCCGGCGAGCAGGCTCCGGGACTCCCGGCGAGCAGGCTCCGGGTACCGTCATCAGGTGGCCTTCGTCGACCTCCTCGCCCATCCGGACGTGGTCGAGGAGCAGGTGCTCGCCTCGCCGGTCGGGTTCCTGGCGCTGCACGGGGGGCTCGAGCCCGGCACCGCCGAGATCGCGCGGGAAGCGGCACGGCGCTCGCGAGCGTCGTGCTACGCGATCGTGCAGCCCGACGACCTGAAGCACCACGTGCCGTCACACGAGAACGATCCCGCGCACGCCCCGTTGCTCGCCGGCTTCCTCGAGCACGTGGAGGTGGTGGTGTCGGTGCACGGCTACTGGGGCCACGACGAACTCCACAGCGCGCTCCTCGTCGGGGGCGGCGACCGCGTTCTGGCGGCCGGCCTGGCGACGCGCCTGCGGGTCGCTCTGCCCGAGTACGTCGTGATCGACGAGCTCGACCACATCCCGCGTCGGCTGCGCGGGCTCAACCCCCGCAATCCCGTGAACCGCGCCGCGCGTGGGGTGCAGGTCGAGCTGCCCCACCCGGTGCGGGCGATCGGCCCCTACGGCCGGGGCGAGCGCGGCGACCTGCACCGCGCGCACAGCGATGCGCTGGTCGCGGCGCTGGCCGACTTCGCGGCCGACCTGACGTGAGCGGTCTCGCCGTCGTGGGCGGCAACAGCCTCATCGGCAGCAACATCGGCGCCGACGCGCCGGAGCTGACGGTCGACGACGGCACCCGCGCCGTCGTCGTGCGCGACCTCGGCGACGCGTACCTCCTGCAGCGCCACGGCTGGGGCGGGTACACCGCGCCGCACCTCGTCGACCACGTCGCCAACCTCCGGGCGCTCGTCGCCCTCGGCTGCGACCGCATCCTCGCCATCAACTCCAGCGGCTCGCTGCGCACGTCGTTCGGCGTCGGCACGTTCGTCCTCGCCGACGACTTCGTCGCGTTGGGCCCGACACCGAGCACCTTCACCGACGAGCGCGGCCACCTCGTGCCCGCGTTCGACACCGCGTGGCGCGCCCGCGTCCTCGACGTCTGGCGCTCGGGCACCGACGTCCCGCTGCACGACGGCGGCGTGTACTGGCAGGTGATCGGGCCCCGGTTCGAGACCGCGGCCGAGATCCGCGTGTTCGCCCAGCATGCCGACGTGGTCGGGATGACCATGGCGTCGGAGTGCGTGGTGGCGGGGGAGCTCGGGCTCGCCTACGCGTCGGTGTGCGTGGTCGACACCCTCGCGTACGGCTCGGGCAGCCGGCCGCTGACCCGGCAGGCGTTCGAGGCCGGCCGTGCCCTCACGCAGGGCAAGCTGGCGAAGGTGCTCGACGCGATCGTGCCGTCGCTGGCGGCTCAGAGCTCGTAGAGCTCGAACATCGCCGCGTACTCGCAGCCGCACAGCTCGCCCGCGTTGCGCGCCGTGCCCCGCAGGAACGCGTCGGGGTCGAAGTCGTAGCCGAGGCCGGCGATGTACCCCGCGTGCTCCCGCAGGCTGGCGATGCCGAGCTCGAGCGCGTCGCCGAGGTCGACGAAGTGCGTGGGGTGCGGCGACCCACCCAGCGCCACCCGGCGCACCGCTCCCCACGGGTCGCCGGCGTCGGAGAAGATCCAGCGGTTGCCGGCGTCACGCGACGCGTCGAGCGCGGCCAGGCCCACGTGCCGGTGGTCGGCCATGTTGAAGCTCGCGCCACCCCACGTCTCCCGGTAGTTCAACGACACGACGAGGTCGGGCCGGTGCCGCCGGATCGCGGCCGCGAGATCGCGCCGGAGCGGCAGCCCGTACTCCACCACGCCGTCGACGTGACCATCGAGGAACTCGACCGTCTCGACGCCGACCACCGCGGCGCCGGCGCGCTCTTCGGCCTCGCGCCGCGGTCCGGCCTCGGCCGGCGTCATGCCGTCGATGCCGGCTTCTCCGCGGGTGACCAGCAGGTACACGACCCGCTTGCCCGCGGCGGTCCACCGTGCGATGGCGCCGGCCGCACCGTACTCGAGGTCGTCGGGATGGGCGGCGATGCAGAGCGCGCGCGACCAG
The DNA here is from genome assembly GCA_963819475.1 of uncultured Actinomycetes bacterium. Lineage (GTDB taxonomy): Bacteria > Actinomycetota > Acidimicrobiia > IMCC26256 > DASPTH01 > DASUAS01. The sequence goes on along the minus strand of CAWFWE010000002.1, from coordinate 153,432 downwards.
TCGTCGGGGAACGGCTCCAACGGCACGCTCAGAACGACTTGGGCGACCCGAAGACCGCGCGCGACGCGGGGCTCGAAGTGCTCGAGCGGGAGCGTGTCGTAGTCGGGGTCGAAGGCGCGTTGGTCCCACTCGTCGGCGAAGCGCTCCGCGAGCGCGTACGCCGCGTGCCCGCGATGCTGATCACGCGCGTTGGGGTCGGCGCCGAGGTGCGCGTAGTAGTGACGGCCCTGGAAGTCCTGGTGCACCTGGATCATCCAATGGACGTCGTCGGTGACGTACGGCCGCAGGATCTCGGCCGAGATCCGCGGGTGGTTGGGCACGCTCACGGCCTTGCCGATGTCGTGGCAGAGCGCGGCGACCACCAGCTCGTCGTCGGCGCCGGCCCGCTCGGCCAGGGTGGCGGTCTGCAACGAGTGCGTGAGCTGGTCGACCGCGAACCCGTCGGTGATGCCGGCCAGGCTCCGCAGCATGCCCAGGACCGACTCGGCCACGCGGTCCTGGTGGGCGAAGGTCTCCTGGACGATCACGCCCCATTGTTCGGCGGTGGACTCGTCCATGCGGGTGAAGGTGCCGGTCGTCTGGGTCATGGCCCTATTCTTCCGCACGTGAGCGACGAGCGCGCGATGTGGCTGGGGACGGCGATCGGCGTGGCGGCCAGCCTCCTCCTCACCACCCTCGCGGCCGCGCTGGAGTCGAGCATCAACGGCCCCGGGAGCCAGACCGTGGCCCCGCCGGTGCTCTGGGCGGTCGGTGGCGGCGCCGGCCTGGCGTTGGGGGCGGTGGTGGCGGCGTGGCTCACCCGTCGGACCTGGCCCGGCGTCCTCGCCGCCGTGGTCGGCGCGGTGCCGTTCCTCGTGCTGGTGATCTTCGGGTACAACAGCACCGACCTCCGGACCGAGGACCAGGTCGTCGGCTCGCTGATCGTCGTGGTGCTGCCCGGCCTGGTGGCGGCGATCCTGCTGGCGTGGGTCACCGCGCTCGTGGCGCGCCTCGTGGGCGGCGTCCGCCGGGCAGACCCGGCACCCGGCTGAGCGACCGGTAGACTTCTCGGTTCCCCCCGCCCGTTCCCCCGGGCGGTCCGCTCCGAAAGGCCCTCATGTCCTCGCGGCACTTCCTCGCCGCGACGCGCTGCGCAACGTCGCCATCGTCGCCCACGTCGACCACGGCAAGACCACGCTGGTCGACGCCATGCTCCGCCAGACCGGCGCGTTCCGCGCCAACCAGGAGGTCGCCGACCGGGTCATGGACTCCATGGACCTGGAGCGGGAGAAGGGCATCACGATCCTGGCCAAGAACACCGCCGTCCGCTACGGCGACGTGAAGATCAACATCATCGACACCCCGGGCCACGCCGATTTCGGAGGGGAGGTCGAGCGGGGTCTCACCATGGTCGACGGCGTGCTCCTGCTCGTCGACGCCAGCGAGGGCCCGTTGCCGCAGACCCGCTTCGTGTTGCGCAAGACGCTCGAGGCGCGCCTGCCCGTCATCCTCGTGGTGAACAAGGTCGACCGCAGCGACGCGCGGGTCGCCGAGGTGGTGCACGAGGTGGAGGAGCTGTTCCTCGACCTCGACGCCGACGAACACCAGATCGACTTCCCGATCGTCTACTGCAACGCGCGCGACGGCCGCGCCGCGCTCGACGCCGCCGACCCCGACCTGCTCGCGGGTGTGCCGGGCGGTTCCGACGGCCTCAAGCCGCTGTTCGAGGTGATCCTCGACCACATCCCCGCACCGGAGTACGACGAGTCGCACCCGCTGCAGGCGCTGGTGACCAACCTCGACGCGTCGCCGTACGTGGGGCGCATCGCGCTGTGCCGGGTGCGCCACGGCACCCTCCGCTCGGGCCAGCCGGTGGCGTGGTGCCGCGCCGACGGCACCGTCGAGACCGTGCGCATCACCGAGCTCTACGTGACCGAGGCGCTCGACCGGGTCGACGCCGAGGAGGTGGGCCCGGGCGAGATCATGGCCATCGCCGGCCTGCCCGACGTCACCATCGGCGAGACGCTCACCGATCCCGACGACCCCCGCCCGCTCCCCGTGATCCACGTGGACGACCCGAGTCTCTCGATGACGATCGGCATCAACACGTCGCCGCTGTCGGGCCAGGACGGCACCAAGCTCACGGCGCGGCAGGTGAAGTCGCGTCTCGACACCGAGCTCGTCGGCAACGTGTCGCTCCGCGTGCTGGCGACCGACCGCCCCGACGCGTGGGAGGTCCAGGGCCGGGGTGAGCTGCAGCTGGCGGTCCTGGTCGAGATGATGCGCCGCGAAGGCTACGAGCTCACCGTCGGCAAGCCGGAGGTGGTGACGCGCGAGGAGAACGGCAAGATCCACGAGCCGGTCGAGCACGTGACCATCGACGTGCCCGAGGACTACCTCGGCGTCGTCACGCAGATGCTCGCGCTGCGCAAGGGCCGGATGGAGCAGATGGTGAACCACGGCACCGGCTGGGTGCGCATGGAGTACCTCGTGCCCGCGCGTGGACTCATCGGGTTCCGCACCGAGTTCATGACCGAGACCCGCGGCACCGGCATGCTGCACCACGTGTTCGACCGTTACGAGCCCTGGCACGGCGCGCTCCGCACGCGTCCGACCGGCAGCCTCGTGTCGGACCGGCGCGGTCTCACCAACACGTTCGCGCTCATGAACCTCCAGGAGCGCGGGCAGATGCTGGTGGGCCCGGGCGTCGAGGTGTACGAGGGGATGATCGTGGGGGAGAACGCCCGCTCCGAGGAGATGGACGTGAACCCCACCAAGGAGAAGAAGCTCACCAACATGCGCGCCGCCGGCTCCGACGACACCGTGCGGTTGGTGCCGCCGCGGCCGATGTCGCTCGAGCAGGCGCTCGAGTTCATCGCCGACGACGAGTGCGTCGAGGTGACCCCGCACAACATCCGGCTGCGCAAGGTCGTCCTCGACCAGAGCACGCGCGGCCGCGCCCGCTCCAACGCCAAGCACAGCTGATCCCGCGCCCTCGTCCCCGTCACGCGGCCGATGGTCCGGCGCGTGGTGGTGGGAGGCCGAGCGAGCAGTTGGCGTTGTGCTGGAGTGAGGTCGTCGAGGTGGACGCGGTCGATGCCGTCGGGGAGGTTGGGGGTGCCGACCAGGGGCCCAGGGTCCGTGGCGGATGAGTGGGGGGTGGTGGCCACTGGCGATGGCGATGAGATTCGAGGGGTCGTCGGTCCCGCCCCAGGACCGTGGTCGAAGGTGATGGACCTGGAGGCCCCAGGTGACGTCGCAGCTGTCGGTGCAGCGGCAATGCCCGTCACGCAAGAGCACCGCCCGCACGACCTTCGGTGAGGGTCGCCGGGGTGCGCTTGCCGATGAAGACGGGGACGCCGTCGTCGTCGACCAGCACCGGCTCGATGGACGCGTTCGCCGCGCAGTTGCTCGAGCAGCGAGTCTGCGATCGGGATCCCCGCGATCGCGGCCGGGCCATGCTGGGGCACGGGGACCTGCAGCACCGGCCTCGGTGCCATCTTCGGTCCTTCGTCCTTGACCTCAGGCTGGTCACACAGTGAGACCAGCGCGTCGGCGGCCCGATGCTCGAAGCTGTCCCACACCTGGCCCCTCGCGGGCTTCATCTGCTCGGTCAGCTTGGTGATCGACGCCTCGAACTTGGCGCCCATCACGTCGGGCAGTTGCCCGTGCACGTGCAGCATCCCTTTGTCGGGTGTCCACCACATCCGCACCGACCGCGCCGCATAGCGGGCCCGCGAGTCCTGCGTGGTCGGCTTCGACGCGCTCCGCGCCAGGCGCGCCAGATCCGCCGGCGCCACCTGGGGCGCCCGCCGCGCCCACTCCGCATCACTCGCCTCGTCCGCGAACTTCGTCACCGAGCTCAACTGCTCGGCACTCAAGGCGCCGTCATACGGCGCCGACGCGATCTCGGGCAACGACTCGAGGCGCCGCGCCGTCTCCACCTTGTCACGCACCGACCGCGCCGACTCGCCCTGATCACCGAGCGTCGGGTCGATCCGACCCCGCTCGTCGAGCACACGAAGGATCGCGAGCTCTTCGGTCTCCAACCGACGCTTCGCGTGCACCACCTCGACGCGGCGTCGCTCCAACCGATCCGTCGACCAGCACCGCAACTCGTCGAGGTGATCGGCGATGTCGAACATGCACCGATCCGACCACGGGGGTATGACACTCATCGGCCCGATTCGCCGGATGTTCCGCGGGGCGGGCGACCACCTACGATCAGCGCGGTATGCGGGTGCCGCGCCTGAGCCCGATCGCGTACCGGCGGATCACGATCGTGGCCGCGGTGCTGCTGGCGATCATCATCGTCACCGGCGCCGCCGTGCGCCTGACCAAGTCGGGTCTCGCGTGCCCCGTGGGCGTGAGCTGCCCCGAGAGCCAGCTCCAGGCGCACGGCCCGTCGAGCGGCCACGCCACCATCGAGCACCTCAACCGGCTCTTCACCGGGCTCGTGTCGGTGGCCGTCATCCTCGCGGTGCTCGGCAGCCTGCTCCGGGTCCCGAAGCGGCGGGACCTGATCTGGCTGTCCTGGGGCCTGGTGGCCGGCGTCTTCGTGCAGGCGATCCTGGGCCAGCTCACGGTCGCGTTCGACCTCAAGCCGCAGTTCGTGATGGCGCACTTCCTGGTGTCGATCCTCCTCCTCACCGACGCGCTCGTCCTCGTACGACGATCGGGCCAACCCGACGGGCCCGCCCACACCGTGGTGAGCCATCGCACGGTGGTCCTGGGTCGCGTGCTCGTCGGTCTGGCCACGTTGGTGCTGTTCACCGGCACGATCGTGACCGGCGCCGGTCCGCACAGCGGCGGTGGCAAGCACCAGGACGTCGCCCGTCTCGATCTGAAGCTCGAGACCGCGGCGCGCATGCACAGCGGGGTGGTCTGGATCTTCCTCGCCGCGGTGCTCACGATGCTGTGGTTGCTGCGCCGCGATCGCGCACCACGCGGGATCCACCGGCGGGTGACGCTGCTGCTCGGGCTCCTCGTCGTGCAGGGCGCGATCGGCTACATCCAGTACTTCAACGACATCCCCGCCTTCCTCGTCGGCGTGCACGTGGCCGGCGCGACCGCGGTGTGGAGCGCGACGTTGATGCTCCTCCTGGGCATGTACGAGCACACACCCGCGCCCCTGCCCGACGAGGGCGCGGCCGACGCCCTGCTTGCACCCGCCTGAGCCTGCCGACGAGGCTGGTCCGGTGCCGTCGCCGTTCCGCTTCGACCGGTCGTGGCACTTCGGCGTGAGCCCCGAGGAGCTGTGGGCGACACTCTCCCGCACCGAGCTCTACCGCACGTGGTGGCCCTGGCTGTCGCGCGTTCGACCTGGAAGGCGGCGGTGAGGCGCTGCGCACCGGCGCGATCGCACACGTCGTCATCCAGGCGCCCCTGCCGTACCAGCTGCGTTGCGACGTCCGGGTGGTCGACGCCGAACCCGACCGCCGGCTCGTGACCGTCGTCGACGGTGACCTCGGCGGCCCGGCCCGGCTGGAGCTGTGGCCGACCGCGGACAGCACCGAGGCCCGGCTGGCCTGGGAGCTCGACGTCCGGGCCCCACTCCTGCGCTCGTTCGCCCGCGTGGCGCGGCCGGCGATGGCGTGGGCGCACGACCGGATCGTCGAGCGCGGGCTCCTGCAGTTCGAGGGCCACGCGCTCCGCGAGCGCGATCGCCTCGCCTGAGCCTCAGATGACGGCGGCGGGACGCGGCGCGAGCCGCGACTTCATGCGCTTGGCGACGTTGCCGACCTTCTCGACGTGCTTCACCAGGCGCTCACGTGCCTGCTCGGCCGCCGCCTTGAGGTTCTGCAGCTGCTCGATGCGCCAGTGCTTGAAGACGACCGGTACGAGGATCTGGTCGTGGTGCGAGGCGAAGTCGTAGACGCCGGCGTCGGCGATGACGCGCGCGTGCGTCTTGAAGTCCTCGATGCCGGCGCCGGGCATCTCGAACGACCGCACCTGGCGCTCGATCGCCGCGACCATGCCCGACGGGTCGATCTCGAGCGCGGCGGAGACGAGGTCGCGGTAGAAGAGGTGGTGCAGGTTCTCGTCGGCCGCGACGCGGCTCATGATCGCGAAGCCCTCGGGATCGTTGAGCAGCTTGCCCGTGTTGCGGTGCGAGATGCGCGTGGCGAGCTCCTGCAGCGCGACGTAGACGATGCCGTCGGCGATGGTGTCGGGGTTGGGCACGATGCCCATCGACACCTGACGCATGCGGGCACGTTCGAGGTCGCGCATGTCGATCGAGCGGGTCACCGCGAGGTAGTCACGGATGACGATCGTGTGCCGGCCCTCTTCGGCCGTCCAGCGACGGTTCCACTCGCCCCACACGCCGTCGTTGCCGAAGTGCGCGTTGATGTTGCGGTAGTAGTGCGGGAGGTTGTCCTCGGTGAGGATGTTCAGGAACAACGCGCTGCGCGCGCCTTCACACAATTTTGACGCTGCAGGATCCCAATGTTCACCTTCGTCGAAGTCGCGCCCGCGGCTCCACGGCACGAGCTCGTGCGGGAACCACTCCTTCGCCGTGCTCAGATGACGCTCGAGCAGCTTGACCGCGGTCGGCTCGAGCTCGGCGAGCATCGGGGCGTCGTCCACGGCTGTGAGGGTAGTCCGCCTAATGGCCGGTAGGGACATCATGCCTCATCGGGTTCTCAGGTGTGCGAGGCTCCCGTGATGGCCGGCGCACCGTTCGAGGTCCACCTGGTGGACGGGACATATGAGCTGTTTCGTCACCACTTCGCCGTCCCTTCACACCTCGATCCCGACGGCATGGAAGTAGCCGCGGTGCGTGGCGTCCTCGGGACGGTGATGGGGATGCTCGAGCAGGGGGCGACGCACGTGGGCGTGGCCACCGATCACGTGGTCGAGTCGTTCCGGAACGACCTCTGGATCGGGTACAAGACGAGCGCGGGCATGGACCCCGAGCTGCTGGCCCAGTTCCCGCTGCTGGAGGACGGCCTCCGGGCGCTCGGTGTCACGGTCTGGGCCATGGTCGACCTCGAGGCCGACGACGCCCTGGCGTCGGCCGCCCGGCTCGCCCGCGACGACGACCGTGTCACACGGGCGCTGATCTGCACCCCCGACAAGGACCTCGGGCAGTGCGTGGAGGACCCGCGGGTCGTGCAGCTCGACCGCCGTCAGGGTGGGAAGCTGCTCGACGAAGGCGCGGTGCGGGAGCGCTTCGGCGTGGGGCCACGCTCGATCCCCGACTACCTCGCGCTCGTGGGCGACAGCGCCGACGGGTTCCCGGGCCTCCCGGGCTGGGGTGCGAAGTCGACCGCGACCGTGCTCGCCCGCTATGAGCACCTCGCGGCCATCCCCGACGACGTGACGGCGTGGGAGGTCGACGTGCGTGGCGCGGCGAAGCTGGCGGCGACGCTGGCCGAGGCGCGTGAAGCGGCCGAGCTCTTCCTCGATCTCGCCACCCTCCGCACCAACGCCGACGTCGGCGCGGTCGACGACTGGGAATGGCGCGGCGCGACGCCGGAGCTCGATGTGTGGGCGAAGCGGCTCGGCGCCGAGAACCTCGTCGTGCGCGCCAAACGGCTCGCAACGAAGCGGTTCGGTTGATGGAGGCGCTCGAGCTCACCGTCGGACCGTACCGGTACAGCGCGATCGCCGACGGCCCGCGCGACGGCGAGTTGGTGCTGCTCGTCCACGGTTTCCCGGAGACGTCGTTCGAGTGGCGCCACCAGGTCGCGACCCTCGGCGCGGCCGGATACCGCGCCGTCGCCCCCGATCAGCGCGGGTACGCGCGCGACGCGTGGCCGGCCGAGCTCGACCAGTACCGCGTCGAGCACCTCGTCGCCGACGTCGTGGGCTTCGCCGAGGCGCTCGGCGCCGACCGGTTCCACCTCGTCGGCCACGACTGGGGTGGCTTCGTCGCCTGGTACACCGCGGCGCTGCATCCGGACCGGCTCCTCACGCTGACCGTCGTGTCCACGCCGCATCCGGTGCCGTTCCGCGGTGCGATGCGGAACGGCAACGATCAGCGCGAGCGCTCGAGCTACATGCAGTGGTTCCGGACGCCGGACGCGGAAGCGACGTTCCTCGCCGACGACGCCGCCCTCCTGCGCGCCGCCTACGCCGAGCACGCGCCGGACGCCGCCGCCGAGTACCTGCGGGTGTTCACCGCCGACGGCGGCGCCGCGCTCACCGGTGGCTTGGCGTGGTACCGCGCCAACGAGTTCCGGGCCCCCGACGGTCCCATCACCACACCGACGCTCTACGTCTGGTCGACGGGTGACGTCGCGCTCGGACGCGAGGCGGCCGAGGGCACCGCGGCGGAGGTGTCGGGCCCGTACCGCTTCGAGGTGCTCGAGGACGTGAGCCACTGGATCCCGGAGGAGGCGGCGGACGCCCTCGACGCCCTGCTCCTGGACCACCTGGCGTCGGCGCCATCCGCATGACTGTCACACCCCCGCCGTACCGTGGCCGCCATGGAAGTGCTGCTCGCCGTCCTGGCCACCGCGGCCCTCGCCGGAGTGGTCGTGCTCGCGGTCGCGCTGGCCCGCGCCCGCCGGCGGCCGGCGGCGCCTGCGGTGCCGATCGAGTCGGTGGTGCGCGAGGCGGTCGCGGCGCGGTCGTCGGCCGACCAGGCGGTGCTCGCCGGCGCGGTCGACCGGCTCGTACGCATGAACCAGGAGATGCTCGACGGGCAGCGCCGTCTCGGTGCGCAGGAGCTCGCCGGGACCCGTGAGCGCATCGACCTGCAGGTGGCCGACGTGCGGACCGAGCTGGCCCGCCTCACCGGCGTGCTGCGCGAGGTGGAGCGCGAGCGACGCGAGCACGTGGGCGCGTTGAGCGGGCAGCTGCGCGAGGCGGGGCGCCAGACCCAGGTGCTCGCCGAGACGACCCAGTCGCTGCGCGAGGCGCTGTCGAGCACGACCGCACGCGGGCAGTGGGGCGAGCGCATGGCGGAGGACGTCCTCCGCCTCGCCGGCTTCGTCGACGGCGTCAACTACCGGCGTCACCAGCCCATGCCCGGCTCCGGCGGCATCCCCGACTACACGTTCCTCCTGCCGCAGGGCCTGTCGCTGCACATGGACGTGAAGTTCCCCCTCAACAACTACCTGCGCCATCTCGACGCGTCGACCGACGCCGAGCGCGACCGGTACCGCAAGGAGTTCCTCAAAGACGTGCGCCTGCGGCTCAAGGAGGTGACGCGTCGCGCCTACGTCGACCCGGCCGGCGGCACCGTCGACTGCGTGCTGCTCTTCATCCCGAACGAGCAGGTGTACGCGTTCATCCAGGAGCAGGACCGCTCGATCCTCGACGACGCGCTGCGCGACAAGGTCGTGTTCTGCTCGCCGCTCACGCTGTTCGCGGTCCTGGCCGTCGTCCGGCAGGCGGTCGACAACTTCCAGCTGAGCCGCACCTCGCACGAGATCCTCGAGCTGCTCCAGGGCTTCGAGAAGCAGTGGGACCGCTTCGTCGACCAGATGGACAAGGTGGGCCGGAACCTCAAGACCGCGTCGAACGCGTTCGACGAGTTGGAGGGCACCCGGCGCCGCGGCGTCGAGCGGGAGCTGGAGAAGATCGACGCCGTCCGGCGCGACCAGGTCCCGGAGCCCGACGGCGTGCTGCCGCTCGCGCTCGAGGCCTGACGTCACGGCTTCGTTCGACCGTCTCGGGCTCATAGCCTGGAGGCGTGTTCGTCGTCCTCCTCCTCCTGGTCCTCTGGCCGGTCGTGGAGATCGCGGTGTTCCTGCAGGTCGTGCAGTGGATCGGCGTGCTCGACACGCTGCTGCTGATGCTGGTGATCTCGCTGGCCGGGGCGTGGCTGGTGAAGCGTCAGGGTGTCGGCACCGTCGCCCGGATGCGGGCCGAGCTCGACGACGGCCGCGTCCCCACCGGTCCCATGACCGATGGTGGCCTGCTCGGCCTGGCGGGCTTCCTGCTGCTCGTGCCCGGCTTCGTCACCGACGTGTTCGGGCTGCTGCTCCTGCTCCCGCCCGTGCGCGCCGTGGTGCGCCGCGGGCTCGGGCGCCGGTTCGCCCGCAGAACGCGGTGGCGGGTGCAGCGCTCGCGTCCGCCGGGATACCTCGACGTCGACGAGGCATCGCGCCCACCGCGGCACGACCCGCCCGAGCTGATGCCCTGACCGTCAGCTGAAACGCAGGAGCTCCGGGGCGACGGGGGCATCGACCCGCCGGTCGAGGTGCTCGGGGCGCACCAGCCCGGTCGGTCCGGCGATGCGATCGGCGACCTGCACGTCGAGCAGCTCGAGGTCGCGGTCCTCGGGATCGCCCAGGCCGCGGAGCATGGCCTCGAACAGGCGCGCCGGCAGCACCCGGCCCACCCCGGCCACCAACCAGACGACCATCCCGGGCCGGGAGAGGTCGGCGAGGGTGACGCCCGTGCCGTCGGGCACCACCACCTGTGCGGGGCTCGCCCCCACCACCTCGACCAGCAGGTGCGACGGCTCCAGGACGCTCGCCTCGACCAGGTCGACGGGACGGGCGCTGGCGTCGCTGCGGGCCAGCCGGCTGCGCCACCGGTCGTCACCGTGGTTGGTGCGCACGGCCAGCGCCTCGAGGTCGGGACGGAGCTCCAGCGCGGCGCCGGTCAGCTCCGGCCAGCCGAGCACCGCGACCGGGTGGTCGGCGGGGAAGGGGAGGAGCGCGGCGAGGCGGTCGGGGGTGTGGTCGTCGCGCATCATCGCCTCGGCGTCCCACGCCGCGTCCGACGGATCGGGCGCCGCCAGCACGCGCGCGCACAGCCACCAGAGCGCGGTGCGCTCGGGGTGGTGGTGGAGCAGGCGCCGGCAGGTGACGACCAGCGCCGCGGGATCGTCGTCGAACTCGCCCAGGCAGTCGGCAGCCTCGGCGACCAGGAGCCGGTCGTCACCGCCGTGGCGGGCGATGGCGCGGAGGCGTTCGAACGGCTGCACCGCGCCCAACCTACCGGGCGTCGTTCGGCAGGGTGGTCCCGGCCCGCACCGGGGCGAAGGCGCGGTCGAGCCGGGCGAAGAGGTCGGCGCGACCGGCGAGCAGCTCGGGTCGACCGCGCACCTTCAGCGCGCCTCGCGCGAACGCGTCCTGGGCCCGCAGCTTCCCCGCGTGCATGGCCCAGGCGGTCGCGCGGTCGGTGACCAGCACCACGTCGGCAGGCACGCCGGTGTCTCCGGACACCGAGGCACCGGCGGGACCGATCCGCACCTGGTAGCGGACGGTGACGCCGGCGCCGTCGTCGACCACCTGCTCGACCACGAGCGGGGCGTCGTCCACCAGATCGGCGGCCGCACGCGTGGCGGCGTCGAGCTCGGCGATCCAGGCCGCCGAGAGGAACTCGGCCATCGGGCGGATGCTACCGACGCCGCGCCGTCGACTCCGCCCGTTCGCGTCGGTGTCGCTAGGCTCCCGCAACGGTGAACTCTCCTGCGCATGCGATCGAGGTCGCCGCGCTCGAGAAGCGCTACGGCCCCACGCCGGCGGTCGACGGGATCACGCTCTCGATCGCGGTCGGCGAGGTCTTCGGCCTGCTCGGGCCGAACGGCGCCGGCAAGACCACCACCGTCGAGATCCTCGAGGGCTACCGGCGCGCCGACGGCGGCGAGGTCCGCGTGCTCGGCGTCGACCCGTGGCGCGAGGGCGACCAGTTGCGCCCGCGCATCGGCGTGATGCTCCAGGAAGGCGGCCTCTACCCGGGCGTGCGCCCCCTCGAGGCGCTGCAGCTCTTCGCCTCGTACTACGACGACCCCGACGACCCCGAACGCCTGCTGCGCGTGGTCGGCCTCGACGACTCCCGCCACACACTGGTGCGGCGCATGTCGGGCGGGCAGCAGCAACGCCTGTCGCTGGCGTTGGCGCTGGTGGGCAAGCCCGCGCTCGTGTTCCTCGACGAGCCGACCGCGGGCATGGACCCGCACGCGCGTGCCACGACGTGGACGATGATCCGCGAGCTGCGCGACCGCGGCGCGACCGTCGTGTTGACCACGCACGCGATGGACGAGGCCGAGCACCTGTGCGACCGCGTCGGCATCATCGACCACGGTCGCCTGGTGGCGTGCGACTCGCCCGCCGAGCTCACGACACGCGCCGCCGCCGACGAGATGACGTTCTCGACCGTCACCGGCCTCGCGGTCGACCAACTGGCACGGCGGCTCGGCCTCCGACCCGGCACCGTGCGCGAGCTGCGCCCGGGCGACTACCTGGTCGACACCGCGGCGTCGCCGGTGCTCCTCGCCGAGCTCACCGCGTGGCTGTGCGAGCAGGGCGCCCTGGTGAGCGAGCTGCGGGCCGGGCGCCGCAGTCTCGAGGACGTGTTCCTCCGCCTCACCGGCGAAGGACACTCGTGAGGGCGCGTCGATGAAGACCACCAGATGAAGAACACCAGATGAAGGCCGCCAGATGAAGGCGAAGGCGGTCACCGCGCAGGCCCGCATCGAAGCGCTGCTCACGATCCGGCGGGGCGAGAGCCTCCTGGTGACGCTGGTGATCCCGCTCGGCATCCTCGTGTTCTTCTCGTCGGTCGACGCGGTGAACACGTCGTACAAGGACCCGGTCGACTTCCTGGTGCCGGGCGTGCTGGCCCTGGCCGTCATGTCGAGCGCGATGGTGAGCCTCGGGATCGCCACCGGGTACGAGCGCCGCTACGGCGTGCTCAAGCGCCTGGGCTCGACGCCCCTCTCGCGCGCCGGGCTCCTCACCGCCAAGACCCTCAACGTGCTCGGCCTGGAGCTGCTCCAGGCCGTCGTGATCGTCCTCACCGGCATCGCGCTGGGCTGGGATCCCACCGGCGGCCTGCCCGCCGCCGTGCTCCTGCTCCTGGTCGGGACGGTGGCGTTCGCCGGCATCGGCATGCTGCTCGCGGGCACGCTGCGGGCCGAGGCCAACCTCGCGGTGGCCAACGGCCTCTTCCTCGTGCTGCTGTTCCTCGGCGGCATGGCCTACCCGCTGGCCAAGCTCCCCGACGCGCTGGAGACGTTCGCCAAGGCGCTCCCAGCGGCCGCGCTGTCCGAGACGGTGCGGGCGGCGCTCACCCCGGGTCGCTCGTTCCCCACCGGCGAGCTGATCGTGCTCCTGGTGTGGGCGATCGCAGCACCTCTCGCCGCCTCCCACTGGTTCCGTTGGGAGGAGTGAAACGGGGTCGCAGCCGTTCGTGCGTCTTCGCTCGCGACTCTCTGACCTACGGAAGCGTGCACCGTTCACCGCAGTCGTTCCCAACGAAACGGAAGTGCGCGCGGGTAATCCGCGGGATGGCGACGGCACCGACGCTCGGTAGACGCGGACCGGGCGACGGCTTGGCCGATTGTTGCGTCTGATGACGCAGCCGGGAATCGCGCCGTAAAGATGTGGGGTGATGTTGCGAGTCGTGCGGCATTTAGTCGTGCAGATTCCGCGCATGACGGTGTTCGAGTTCAGCTGTCATGACTGCGGCTCCTTCGAAGTGATCCCGGTCAGAGTCGTTCGTCGGCGAGTCGGCCGAAGGCCCCCGCTCCGGTGCCCGCACTGCGACGGACCGGTGTCCGTCGATGTGCTCTACGACTACGAGCCGCGCGACGCCGCCTGGCTCTCCGCGTAGATCCCGTGGGAAGCAGAGGTGACCGGGAGCGAGCATTGGCTCAGAAGGAACGCGCCCAGGCGGACGAGGAGCGTCAACGCGCCGAGAACGAACCGCTCCACCGATCGGCTGAGCGCGCGCGCCGACACGCCGCCGCATTGCATGAACGAGCCGCCGCGCTGTTCGATGCCCACGACGACCCAGAGATCCCCGAGAGTGAGGCGGTGCAGATCGCAGACCGGGTGATCCGCGGCGCCGTGCCCTAGGGCTGCGGCGCGGCCGGTTCTTCGCGTTCGAGGCCGCGCGTTGCTGAGCCGAGAGGCGGGTACGAGTCCGTCGGTCGGCCTGCCCCCGGAGACGCGAGGAGCCCCGGAGGGACGATCTCCCTGGGGCTCCGCCGCGATCGGGCTCGGCTGGCACGAGGCAGCGTGCGCGTAGAGGCCTTCAGTGATGCGCGACCAGTCCTCGGCTGAACCAACGGCGCAGATGCACGCATTCGGATGTTGGTCGTTCGTTGTGTCCTTCATCGGACAAACGGTAGAGAATGCGTTCCGAAGTGGAGTCCGGGGCCGCAAACTGCGCTCGGGGGTGAACTCGCCCAGGCGCCCGTGGAAAATACGGTCCCGGCTCCGCGATGTTCGCTCTTGGGGCCCTCCATCGCTCCTCGCCGTACAACTGCCCACGGCCGAGAAGCGAGAAGAAAACCCAGGGTGAACGCCGGGGGAACCGGCTGGATACCAGGCCCCAGCCGGTCCTCCGCGTTGCTCAGAAGCCCGTGGGTGTGAGGCCTCATCGCAGCGCGGTACCGAAAAGATGGCCTCCACGTCCACACCGAGTTTCTCGGCCGGGGCTCGTCGCCTCGTCACACCGCCAGTCGAAGAAATCGGTGAGCTTGGCGATCTCGAGAACGCGCAACTGTGCGGGCTGCACGCCACACAAGATGAATTTTCCGCCATCCTCGCGAACGCGCTGCTGCGCGACGATGAGCGAGGTAAGAGCGGTGACGTGCATGAACGTCACCGCAGAGCAGTCCGCGAACACGGTGTCGCCGGAGAATGCGACCAGGCACTCGCGCACTTCGGCTGAGTTGCTCAGATCGATCTCGCCCCCGAGGCGGACGATCACGTCGAGCCCCGCATGGTCGATCCTGAGCACCGCGCTGTTGTCCAAAACCGCCTCCTGGTCACCAAACCAGCAAACGCCTGAACCCGAATCTCCGCGCTCCAAATGGAGAATCGCAACGACAAGTCAACGAGTCAGCCCCCCGCTCGCACAACTTGTTGACAACTGCCCGGTATCAGCGGGAGGCACGCGCCCTCTTCGCAGTGAAGGGATGCTGCGTGCGCGCGCCCGATGTGCTTACGGGACGCCCCCAGCGGCACGTCGGGCGCGTGCACGGATTATCCCTCGGGCGCGTCGCCACGTACACCGATCGGCATCTTCTGGAGCGCCTGAAGAGAATGCGTCGGAGGTCTCGGAACGACGGGGAACACGGCCAGGGCGAAGTTCACGGGCGGAGCGTGAACCGGTAGCGGCCGGCCTCCGATCGGGTCTTGGAAGTGCGGATGGCCGAGGGCAACGCTCCCCGTTCCATCAGTCCGGCCCGCATGGCCGGGTTCAGCGACGGCGTGTTCTCCATCGCCGCGACCCTGCTGGTACTGGAAATCGCGCTCGCGTCGGGCGACACCGCACTGAAACAAGTACTGAACACCTGGCCTGCCTACCTCGGTTACCTGATCAGCTTCTTGACGATCGGTGCAGCGTGGCTCGGACATAGCGCGGTTACAGACCGGCTGGACCGTGTGGACTCGGTGCTCCTGCGGATCAACCTGCTGTTGCTCCTCGTCATCGCGTTCTTGCCGTTCCCGACGAAGCTGATAGCCGACGCGATCCACCACTCCGACGAGGAGCGCGTGTTCGTCACCTTCTACGGCCTAACCCTGCTGACAATCCGGCTGCTCGGGGCCGCCCTCGACACGTACGCCCGGCGCGAGCACCTCTACACAACCGGCGCTGCCGACGACGAGGTAATAGCCGATCGGCGAACCCTGCTCCCCGTCCTGATTGCCTATGCAGTCGTCATCCTGGTCGGGCTTGCACTCCCCACCGTCGCCGTCGTCCTCTACGTCGCGGTCGCCGTGTTCCTCGTCGTACCGTTCCACGAGATCCGCCGTATGTTCTCCCGTCGATCAAACTGACCCTCTACCAGGACAACGGCAACGCCGCCCTCGACGCTCTCGCCGACGCTGCGACAGCGATCTCTCCGCTGAGATTGTTCCGCTGACGCGGGATGGACGCGGGACGCGTAACGCGTAACTGCTGGTCAGCAGCTATTTGCTGGTTCCGTTAGGAGGAGTGAAACGGGCCCCATCGCGCTCGGAGAGCATTCGAGCGACCTTCCGCTCCAGCGCCCCGACGTCGACGATCAGGTCCGCCCGCCAGAGCTCCTGTCGCAGGGCGCGGAGAGCTCTCGGCTCGGTCCCCATCACCGCGTCATACGTGATCCCTCTCGAGCTGGCCAGCAGGAAGTAGTACGTCGAGACGTAGTTCGCCGGCATCAACTCGATGAGCGCGGACCGCTCGGGCGCGAAGACCAGGTTTGCCAACGCGCCCCCGTGGGGAGCCACGACGACCTCCGCCGACGCGAACAGCGCCGCCTGCTCACGAATCGATCGGTTGGCCATGGTCGTGGCCTCGAAGCCGTAGCGCTCGAGCATCGCGACGACTTCACCCTCGTTGATCACCCTTCGACCCGGCGCATCGCTCCTCCCGATGTAGAGGCGCGCGCGCCCGGCGCCGGCATCCGCGACCCCGAACGCGTGCCTGAGGGCGCGCGCGGCACTCGCTCGAACGAAGCCGCCGGCGTTCGTTTCCGTGGTGCAGATCAGCCGTTCGCACCGGTAGGCGACCTCCGATGCTTCCACGCGGCGCTCAGGATCGATCTCGAGCACGTCGAGCAGCTCGACGTGGAACGGTTCCAATCGTGGCGGTACGAGCACGTGGTGGAGGTCGTCGCGCGGAATGCGATCGACGATCATCGCGGCCAGCGGCGCGACGTCGATGAGCCAGTGGTAGTAGAGGGACGCGTGCGGCGCGAGCATGCTCAACGTCGTTCCTCGGAGCTCGGCCACGGGGCCGACCGGCGTGCGCGGTGCGACGCCGCGCACCACGCCGTGTGCGCCCGAGACGATCCCGGCCGAGATCGTGACCACCTCCATGGGCGGGAGCTTCACGGGAAGCACGCCGGCAAAGACGTGCTCGACGATGCGCGGAAGCCCGTCGGGGATCCGGGGCGAGACGATCTCGCCCGCTTCGACTCGGTCCGTCGAGCAACCAGCCCGAGTGCCCAGATCCACCGCAGACGATGTGGGCTGGGGAGGCGGCGTCTTCGAGCGCGGGTGGAGCAGCGTCCGGAGCACACGAGCCGAGGAGACCGCCGCCACGAACACACGCCCGTGCTGCTTCCGCAACACCGGCCGCATCAACCATCGGTGCAAGGTCGTCAGCCGGTGCCGCGGTCCGCTCATGACGTCGCGGGCGACGTCGATGTGCGGACCCTCACGTCGACGACGGCTCGGTGATCTTGGCCAGCGCGGTGCGGAAGTCGTCGGCGTCGGGGATGTCGGAGTAGTAACGGACGGCGATGGTGCCGTCGGGCCGGATGAAGAAGGTCTGCGGTACGCCCGTGATGCCGTACGCCTTCACGATCGCGTTCGAACTGTCGTCGGCAGTCGGCCAGGTGGCGCGTTGCTGCTCGACGAACCTGCGGGCATCCGACGGGATGTCGCGGTAGTCGACGCCCAGCACCACGAACTCACCCTTGTGCGCGGCAAGTTGCTCGCGGAACAGCGGGAATTCCTTTCGGCACGGGTTGCACCACGAGGCCCAGAAGTTCAGCACGACCGGCTTGCCGCGATAGTCGGAGAGGCTGACCGTCTTCCCGTCGAGGGTCTGGGCGGTGAAGTCGGGCGCGACGTCGCCTGCCCGGGGGCCACCGGCGCGGACGTCGGTCTGTTCGACGGTGCTGGCGGAGGACCCGTCGTCGTCGCCGCTGGCCACCGCGACCCACGTGATGGCGCCCACCACGACCACCAGCGCCACCGCGAAGGCGGCGAGGATCCAGCCGGCCCGGCGCGACCGACCCGCAGCGGGATCGTCAGACGGCGTGGAGGAGGGTGTCGACGGCAACGGCGGCGAAGAGGAGCGCGAGGTAGGTGTTCGAGAAGGTGAACAACCGTATGGCCTGCGCGGGCGTCGTGTCGCGCGCGAGCCGAATGGCCTGCGCGATGAACAGCGCGCCGAGCACCGCCGCGGTCACGACGTAGAGGACGCCGATCTCGTCGGTGACGAGGGGAAGGGTGAGGGTGACGGCGACGACCACGAACGCGTACACGACGATCTGGCGCACCGCGGTGGGGATACCCTTCGCCACCGGCAGCATCGGGATGCCGGCGGCCTTGTAGTCGTCGAAGTACTTCAGCGACAGCGCCCAGAAGTGCGGGGGCGTCCAGAAGAACACGATGGCGAAGAGGATCCACGCCGGCGCCGCCAGGTCGCCGGTGACCGCCGCCCACCCGACGAGCACCGGGACCGCGCCGGCGGCGCCGCCGATCACGATGTTCTGGGGGCTCCGGGGCTTCAGCCAGATCGTGTACACGAACACGTAGAACAACATGGCGCTCACCGCGAGCGCCGCCGAGAGCAGGTTGACCGTCGACCACAGCAGCGCGAACGCGAGCACCTCGAGCACCAGCCCGAAGATCAGCGCGCCCTCGGGATTGACGTCGCCGTGGGGGAGCGGCCGATGCGCGGTGCGCCGCATCATCTGGTCGCGGTCGCGCTCGATCCAGCAGTTGATGGTGTTGGCGCCGCCGGCGGCGAGCGCGCCACCGATCAGGACCTCGAGGACGAGGGAGAGCGGCGGCATCTCGCCCGCGGCGAGGATCATGGCCGGCAGCGTGGTGACGAGCAGCAGCTCGATGACGCGCGGCTTGGTGAGGTGGAAGTAGGCGAGGGCGGTGGTGCCCGCCCGGCGCGTCCGCCCCTCGGTGCGGGACGACGACTCCGTCCGGGCTGGCGTCACGAGGGGCGTGCGGCGCCCGGCAACCTCGGGGGAATCGGCCACTCGGCCGAATCTAGCCGCCGCCTCCGGACGGCCACGAAGCCGGTCGCCCCACGAGGGCGGCGGGTCGCGGGCCCGGCGGTAACCTCCGGTCATGGCACCGCGCGCCATCGAGCGCACCGACGATTCCAAGCAGTCGATCCGCATGACCGCCGACCGGCTCCTGGTGCTGCCGACCGACGACGCCGGCGACCGCAAGAGCCGGGGCGGCATCCTCATCCCCGCCACCGCCAACCGCAACCGCCGGCTCATGTGGGCCGAGGTCGTCGCGGCCGGGCCCACGGTGCGGAACCTGGAGGACGGTGACCGCGTGCTGTTCTCACCCGACGCCGGCTTCGAGGTGGAGATCCGCGGCGAGGAGTACCTGATCCTGCGCGAGCGCGACATCCACGCGGTGGCGTCGACCCGCGAGGACGGCCAGACCGGCCTCTACCTGTAGCCGGGCGCGGCCCGGCCGGTCACTTCTTGCGGCCGAGCTTCACCGGGACCGCGGCCGGGTGGGTGACCGGCGGCAACGCGCCCGCCGCCTTGCGGCGTTGGTCGAGGTAGGCGACGACCTGCTTGTGCAGGCGCTTGCCGAGCATCTTCCGCAGCTCGACCGACATCGACTGGTACACCGGCTCGGTGGCCGTGTAGGCCTCGGGCTGCTCGGTGCACCACCAGCCGAAGTCCTCGCCGCCCTCGCCCCAGCCGTCGCGCCCGAACTCGGTGAGTCGGGAGATCACGCTGCCGTCGTCCTGCTCGTCGTCGATGCGCCGCAGCGGCACCTGCCAGCAGACCTCGGGCTTGTACTCGCTGAAGTGCTCCCCCCGGTTGAGCGCGTGCAGGTGCAGCGCGCAGCCGGCACCGGCCGGGAAGTCGAGCCGGTTCAGGAAGATGCAGGCGTCCTTGTGGATGGTCGTCTTCCACTCGGGGCCGTCGCCCTCGTCCTCGACGACCCTCTCGTAGATGCCCTTCTTCTTCGCCACCTTGGCGAACTGCCACTCGTCGGCGCCGAGCTTCTTCGCCACCCTCACCACGTGCTCGCGGTCGGCCTTGTCGGAGAAATGTGCCCCGTAGGTGCAGCACCCGTGCCCGAGCTCCGGGGTCGGTGCCGTCCAGATGCCCTGGCAACCGCAGCCGAAGATGCACCGGTACGGCGACATGAGGAACGTCACGTCGATCTGCCAGATGCGTCCCTCCTCGACCGGGTCGTCGAAGGTGACCCACTCGCGCGCGGGGCCGGCCGGGGTGCGGTCACGTCTGCTCATGATGTGTCGAGCGTAGCGACGGCCGATGCCGCGGCAGGGACTCTCGCGCAGCTTTTCGTCGTAGTCTCGGGTGATCGACGACTCGCGCGCGCTCCTTGCCGACTTGCGATCGGTCCTCGGGCCCGATCGGGCGCGCGCCGAACCGCTCGAGCTCGCGCTCTACGCGCGCGACGCGGGCGTGGCGCGCGGGCGCGCCGCCGTCGTCTGCTTCCCCGAGACCGGCACGCAGGTCGCCGACGCGGTACGCGTGGCGGCCCGCCACGACCGGCCGTTCGTGGCCCGGGGGAGCGGCACCGGGCTCGCGGGCGGCGCGACCCCCGTCGACGACCCCCTCGTGATCGTCACCACCCGGCTCAACCGCGTGCTCGAGGTCGACGCCGAGGAGCGGTACGCGTGGGTGGAGCCGGGCGTGCTGAACCTCGACCTCAGCCGCGAGGTGGCCCACCTCGGGTTGCACTACGCGCCCGACCCGTCGTCACAACAGGCATGCACCATCGGCGGCAACGTCGCCACCAACGCCGGCGGGCCGCACTGCCTGGCGTCGGGGGTCACCGCCACGCACGTGCTGGCGCTGGAGGTGGTGCTGGCCGACGGCTCGGTGGCGATGCTGGGCGGCCTCGCCCCCGACCACCCCGGCCTCGACCTACGGGGCTGCTTCGTGGGCTCCGAGGGGACCATGGGCATCGCCACCCGCATCGCGGTGCGGCTCACCCCCGACCCCCCGGTCGTACGCACGCTGTTGCTCGACTTCACGTCGATCGAGGACGCCGCGGCCACCGTCAGCGGCATCATCGCCGCCGGCATCGTCCCCGCGGCGCTGGAGATGATGGACGCCGAGATCACGCGCGCGGTGGAGGACTACGTGGGTGCGGGCTATCCGCGCGACGCGGCCGCGGTGCTGCTGGTGGAGCTCGACGGGCTCGGCGACGGGGTGGCGCACCAGGTCGACGCGGTCGAGCGGGTGGGCCTCGAGCACGGTGCGCGGACGGTCCGGGTCGCCGCCGACGACGCCGAGCGAGCGCTGCTCTGGAAGGGCCGCAAGTCGGCGTTCGGCGCCATCGCCCGCATCGCGCCCGACTACTACCTGCACGACGCGGTGGTCCCGCGCACGAAGCTGGTCGACGTCCTCCGCCGGGTGTACGCGATCGCGCACGAGCAGCGGTTGACGATGATGAACGTGTTCCACGCCGGCGACGGCAACCTGCACCCGCTGATCGTGTTCGACGCACGCGAGCCGGGCGTCTGGGAGCGCGTGCACCGCGCCGGCGACGAGATCCTGGCCGCGTGCGTCGCCGCCGGTGGCGTGCTCTCGGGTGAGCACGGGATCGGCTTGGAGAAGCGGGAGGCCATGCCCCTGGTGTTCAGCGCCGACGACCTCGACGCCCAGGCGCGCCTCCGTGACGCGTTCGACCCGTCGGGGCGGGCCAACCCCCGCAAGGTGCTGCCACGCGGCAGCCGGTGCGGCGAGCTCCAGCGCGTCCCCGAGGGCGCGTGGATCTGATGCCCACGCTCACCGAGGTCGACGAGCTCTGCGAGACGGTGGCCCGGGCCGGGATTGTCGCCGCCGTCGGCAGCCGCACCCACTGGGAGGTGGGCGGGCCCGCGCCAGCCGGGGACGACGTGACCCTGGTGCACGCGCCCACCGGCATCGTCACCTACGACCCGGCCGACCTCACCGTCACCGCCGCGGCGGGCACCTGCAGCGACGAGCTGGCCGCCGTCCTCGCCGCCGAGGGCCAGGAGTCCGTGCTCGATCCGCGCGACCGGTCCGCCACCGTCGGCGGGTTGCTGGCGACGGGCCTGTCCGGGCACCGCCGCCTCCGCCACGGGCCGCTGCGCGACCGCGTGTTGGAGGTGCGCTTCGTCACCGCCGACGGACGGCTCGTGAAGGGCGGGGGACCGACGGTCAAGAACGTGAGCGGCTTCGACCTGCCCCGTCTCCTCGTCGGCTCGCTCGGTCGCGTCGGCGTGCTCGTGCAGGTCACCCTGCGGTGCCAGCCCCTCCCGGCGAGCGCCGAGTGGTTCGTCACCGCCGCCGACCCGTTCGCGCTGCGACGCGACCTGTACCGGCCCTCGTGCCTGCTGTGGGACGGCACCCGCACCTACGTCCTGCTCGAGGGGATCCCGGCCGACGTCGCCGCCGAGTGCGCGCGGATCGACGGCGCCGAGGCCACGACCGCTCCCGCGCTGCCCGCCGGACCCCATCGTGGTCGTATCTCGGTGCGGCCATCGGCGCTCCGCGAGCTCGCGCCCGCGCTCGACACGGTCGGCGCGCGGTGGGCAGCGGAGGTCGGCGTCGGCACCGTGCACGTGGCGACTGACGACGAGACCACACTGGCCGGTGCCCGCGCCGCGGCCGTCGCCGCCGGTGGCTGGCTGCTGCGCGAGGCCGGCGCGCCCGGTCTCGACGGCTTCGGCGACGCGCTGCCGAACGCGAAGTTGATGCGTCGCGTGCTCGACGCGTTCGATCCCGACGGCAAGCTGTCGCCCGGTCGACTGCCGGTGGAGGCGGCCGGTGGTTGACGCAGTGACCGCACCGCCGGTTCGGGGCGAGCGCGCCGGCGTCCTCCCGGTCGACGAGGACGAGCTGGTCGCGTGCGTCGCCTGCGGGCTCTGCCTGCCGCACTGCCCGACCTACCGGATCACCGGGCTGGAGCGCCTCTCACCGCGCGGGCGGATCGCCGCCATGCGGGCGGTCGAGTTCGACGGCGCCCCGCTCGACGACGCGTTCCGCGACACCATCGAGACCTGCGTCCAGTGCCGCGGCTGCGAGGCTGCGTGCCCGTCGACGGTGCCGTTCGGTCATCTCGTCGAGGGCGCCAACGAGGCGTTAGCGGCCCACCCGGCGCCGGCCACCGACACCCGCCGGACATCGCGCCGACTCGCCGAGTGGTTCGGGTTCACGCTCGTGCTCCCGCGCCACCGCCTCCTCCTCGCCGCGACCTGGGTGCTGCTCGTGGCCCAGCGCCTACACCTCGTGCCGCGCCGCCTCGGCCTCCCGATGCTGTCCGCCCGCTCGCTGCGGACCCCGCTCGTCGCCGACGACCCGCCCGCGGACGCGTACCTCTTCCCCGGCTGCGTGATGGACGCGTGGCAGCGCGACGTGCACCGCGACGCACTCAGGGTGATGCGCACCGCGGGCGCGCACGTCGGGCTGCCCGGCGCCGGTGGTGACTGCTGCGGCGCGCTCCACACGCACGCCGGTCGCATCGGGGAGGCCCGCCGCCTGGCGCGACGGGTGATGGCGTCGATGCCGGGCACGGCACCCGTGGTCGTCGACAGCGCGGGGTGCGGCGCGGCGATGAAGGACTACGGGCGGCTGATCGACACGCCGGAGGCCCACGCGTTCGCGGCGCGCGTGCGCGACTTCTCCGAATGGGTGGCCGCGCAGCCCGGTGAGCTCCCGCTGCGCGACTCCGGGCGCGGCGTGGTGGTCCAGGACCCGTGCCACCTGCGTCACGTCCAGCGGGCCCACGGCGCGGTGCGGACGGTGCTCGCGCCGGCGTACCGGCTGCACGAGACCGCCGACGACGGCCTCTGTTGCGGCGCCGGTGGTGCGTACGCGGTTCGGGAGCGCGTGCTCGCCGGCGAGATCCGCGAGCGCAAGATCGCCGCCCTGCGGGCTGCCGCCGGTGACGACGCCGACCGGATGGTCGTCGTCTCCGCCAACCCGGGGTGCGCGATGCACCTCGGCGCCGCGGGCGTCGACGTCCGTCATCCCGCCGAGCTGCTGGCCGCCGCCCTCGTGCCCACCGAACCGGAGCTCCCCGATGCGTGACGCCGAACACCTCGTCGAGCGGTTGCAGTCGATCGAGGCCGACCTGCGCGACCTCGCCTACGACCGCTTGCGCGCCGCCGCCGAGGACGGCGATGCCGACGCGCTCGCCGACGAGAAGAAGGTGCTCCAGGCGCGACGGGCGATCGAGCGCGCAATCGTGGCGCTCGGCGGCACGCCCGAGTACGACTGACGACGCGGCGGCGCGTCAGCCCTGCGCCATCTCCGCCATGCGGCGGCCCATCTCCTCGGGGGAGACGTCCTCGACGTGGCTGGCGATGCTCCACCGGTGCCCGAACGGGTCCTCGAACTGGCCCGAGCGGTCGCCGTAGAACTGGTTCTCGACCTCGCGCACCGAGGTGCCGCCCGCGTCCAGCGCCTTGGTGTAGGTGGCGTCGACGTCGGCGACGTAGACGTGGATGGTGACCGGCGTGCCCCCGACCGACTGGGGCGAGAGGAACCCGTGATCGGGGAACTCGTCGGCGAGCATGATCATGCCGGTACCGATCTCGAGCTCGGCGTGGCCGATGGTCTCGGGCGAGTCACCCGGCATGCGCATCCGCTCCTTGGCGTCGAGCACTCGGGTGTAGAAGTCGATGGCGGCGCTCGCGTCCCGGCAGCACAGGTACGGCGTGACGCGGGGGTACTCGGCGGGGATCGGGTCGACGTCGGGCATGCTGACCTCCGGGGGGAAACGAACGAACGTGTGTTCGTCCAGCCTAACCCCGCGCCCGCGCGCGCACAAGAGGGTCAGGGGACGACGTAGCCGCCGTCGACCGCCAGCGCGTGCCCGAGCACGAACGAGGCGTCGTCGGAGCAGAGCCACAGCACCGCGTTCGCGATCTCGTCGGGGGTGCCGATGCGGCCGATGGGGTGCAGGGCGACCAGTTGCTCCTCGAGACCGGGCAGCTGCGTCGCCGCCTCGACCATGGGCGTGAGCACGGTGCCGGGGCAGACCGCGTTGACCCGCACGCCGCGGTGGCCGTACTCGAGCGCCGCCGACTTGGTGAGGCCGAGCACGCCGTGCTTCGACGACACGTACGGCGACTGCCCCGGGTACCCGACGAGGCCGGCGCCCGACGCGGTGTTGACGATCGCGCCGCCCGTCGCCAGGAGGTGGGGGAGCTCGTACTTCATGCAGAGGTACACGCCACGCAGCATCACGCCCTGGACCCGGTCCCACTCCTCTTCGGGGAGGTCGGCGACGTCGTGCTGCGCGGCGGCGACGCCGGCGTTGTTGTGGGCGTAGTCGAGGCGGCCGTATGCGGTGATGGCCTCGTCGACCATCCGCCGCACGGAGTCGGTCGACGCCACGTCGGTGCGCACGAAGCGGGCGTCGCCACCCGCGGCCGTGGCCAGGTCGACCGTCGCCGCGCCGCCCGCCTCGTCGACGTCGGCGACGACCACCGACGCGCCGGCTCGGGCGAACGCGACCGCCGACGCGCGGCCGATGCCGGCGGCGGCGCCGGTCACCACCGCGACCCGGCCCGAGAAGTCATACGTGACCTGGCTCACCGCAGTGCCTCCGGCGCGGCGCGGCCGTTCAGCCGGTCGACGAGCATGCGGAGCCGCGCCCACCCGTGGCGGTCGAAGCGGAAGGTGATGCGCTCGAGGTCGACGTGGTCGTCGTCGGTGACCTCCTCCGGGGTCGGGTCGATCACCTCGATCTCGCCCCGCGTGACGATGTCGGCGAACTCGCGGTTGAGCGAGGCCAACTCGGCGGGCGCGGGTGCGTGGCGCATGCGCAGGACGAGGCGTCCCTTCACGAAGCGCTGCGAGTGGTAGTTGGAGTAGAAGCCGACGATCTCGTCGACCGCGGTCTCGATGCTGTCGGTCACACAGAAGAGGCGGTCGTCCTCCAGTGACACGTACCCGGGCCGTTCGAGCTCGCGCTGTACGAACGTGCCCCAATGCTGCCAATAGGTGCCGCCGGGGACGTCGAGCATGATCACCGGCGCCGGTTGCGCCTTGCCGGTCTGCAGCAGCGTGAGCAGCTCGAACGCCTCGTCGAGGGTGCCGTAGCCGCCCGGGAGGAGCACGAACGCGTCCGACTCCTTGATGAACTCCAGCTTCCGGGTGAAGAAGTACCGGAAGTTGACGAGCTTGGGGTCGTCGGCCAGGAACTGGCTCGTGGTGGTCTCGAAGGGGAGGAGGATGCTGACGCCGAACGCGTTGTCGGCTCCCGCGCCCTCGATGCCGGCTTCCATGATCCCGGGCCCGGCACCGGTGACGACCATCCAGTCGAGCGCGGGCATGGCGGCGGCGAGATCGCGCGCCTGCACGTAGAGCGGGCTGTCGGGTTGCGTGCGGGCGGACCCGAAGATGGCGACCTTTCGGGCCGTGCGGTAGGGCGCGAACACGTGGAAGGCGTGGCGCATCTCCTTCAGCGCGGCGTTGGCGATCTTCAGGTCGCCGCGATCGGCGCCGTCCTTCGCCAGCCGCAGCGCCGACGCCACCAGCTCGAAGATCAGATCGGCGTCGGCGGGGTCGCTGACCCGTTCGACCAGTGCCGCGACGTCCTCGTCGAGGGCGGCATCGCCGGTCCGGTACCGGGGGAGCTTCATCGTCCGCAGGCTAGAGCGGGCGCTGACCAGCGCGGTCGTGCCGCGCTCAGTCGGCGAGCAGCGGTGCCGCGAGGGTGGCCAGCGACGCCTCGGGCCGGGCACCGAGGTGGCTGATCACCTCGGCCGCGGCCCGCGCGCCGAGGCGGGCGGCGGTGCCGAGGTGGTACCCGTGGGTGAGCCCGAAGAGGAAGCCGGCGGCGAACTGGTCGCCGGCCCCGGTGGTGTCGACGACCGCGGCGACGGGGTGGGCGTCGACGACGTGCACCTCGTCGCGGGCGACGATCACCGCGCCCCGCTCGCTCCGGGTCAGCGCCGCGATCTCGCAGTGGTGCTGCACGCGCTGCAGGGCGTCGTCGAACTCGTCGACCTGGTACAGCGAGGTGATCTCGGCCTCGTTGGCGAACAGCACGTCGATCTCGGACTCGACCAGCTCCACGAACTCGTCGCGGTGACGGTCGACGCAGAACGAGTCCGACAGCGTGAACGCCACCCGGTTGCCAGCGTCGTGGGCGGTGCGGGCGGCGAGGCGGTAGGCGGCCTTGGCGTCGGGCTCGTCCCAGAGGTAGCCCTCGAGGTAGAGCACCTGCGCCCGGGCGACCAGCTCGTGGTCGACGTCGGCCGGCCCCAGCTGGGCGGACGCCCCGAGATAGGTGTTCATGGTGCGCTGGGCGTCGGGGGTGACGATGATCAGGCACCGGCCGCTGGGCTCGCCCGCCGACGCGGGCTTGGCGCGGAACTCGACGCCGGCGGCGCGGATGTCGTGGCCGAAGACCGTGCCGAGCTCGTCGTCGGCGACCCGGCCGACGAACGCGGCGCGGCCGCCGAACGACGCGACGCCGACCAGGGTGTTCGCCGCCGACCCACCCGAGATCTCGACCGCGGGACCCATCACGGCGTAGAGCGCCTCGGCGCGCGCGGTGTCGATGAGGGTCATCGCCCCCGGCGTGAGGTCCTGGGCGGCCAGGAACTCGTGGGACTCGTGGCTCAGGACGTCGACCAGCGCGTTGCCGATGCCGACGACGTCGATGCGGTCGGTCATCCCGTCCCGCTCACGACGCGGAGCTCCGCACGCCGCCCAGCGTGACCGGCACGCCCTCTTGAACCGCGCCGGTCGCGGCGGCGGCGAGCCGGTCGGCCTCGACCGTCTCGGGCGGCGGCCGCAGCCGGCGCCCCTCGGTGCGGGTGCGGCCGTAGAGCGTGGTGCGCTGCTCGAGCGGGCGACCGAGCGGCTCGACGATGGCGCGCAGCTCGGACTCGTCGAGCTCCTGCCCGTGGCTGGCGCCCGCGGCCCGCGAGATGTTCTCGTCCATCAGGGTGCCGCCGAGGTCGTTGCACCCGGCCTGGAGCGCCTGGCGGGCACCGGTGACGCCCGTCTTCACCCACGACACCTGCACGTTGTCGATCCAGTTCCGGTACGCGATGCGGCCGACCGCGTGCACGAGCAGCACCTCGCGCATCGTGGGCCCCCGCCGCGCTTTGTGCTGCAGGAAGATCGGAGTGGCCATGTGCACGAACGGCAGCGGCACGAACTCGGTGAAGCCGCCGGTCTCCTTCTGGACGTCGCGCGTGCGTACGAGGTGGCGGGCGATGTGCTCCGGCCGCTCCACGTGCCCGAACATGATGGTGACGTTCGAACGCAACCCGACCGAGTGCGCGGTGCGGTGGGCGTCGAGCCACTCTTCGGTGTCGATCTTGTCGGGGCAGATGACGGCCCGCACCTCGTCGTCGAGGATCTCGGCCGCGGTGCCGGGGAGCGTGGCCAGGCCGGCGTCCTTCGCCGCAACCAGGTAGTCGCGCAAGGGCATGCCCAGACGGCGGGCGCCCTCGGTGACCTCGAGCGCGGTGAAGCCGTGGACGTGGATCTGCGGCGCGACCTCCTTCACCGCGCGCGCCACCGAGAGGTAGTAGTTGCCGTCGAAGTCGGGGTGGATGCCACCCTGCAGGCACACCTCGGTGGCGCCGCAGTCGACCGCTTCCAGGACACGACGCTGGATCTCCTCGTGGTCGAGGAGGTAGGGCGAGCCGCGGAGGTTCAGCGAGAGCGGACCTTTCGAGAACGCGCAGAACCTGCACTTGAACGTGCACACGTTGGTGTAGTTGATGTTCCGGTTGCGGACGAACGTGACCGGGTCACCCACCGTGTCGCGCCGGAGCTGGTCGGCGACCGCGGCGACCTCGAGGAAGTCGGGACCGCGCGCCCCGAGCAGCGTGACGATCTCGTCGACGTCGACCTCCTCGCCGGTGAGGACGCCGTCGAGCACCTCGCCCACCGGAGTGCGGGCCCGGGCCGTCCAGCCCGGCGGCACCGGCGCCGGGAGCAGCGCGGGAGGCGCGGCCCCGCCGCCCGCGGCCCAGGCGTCGTCGCGCGCCAGGCCCTCGAGGTCGGATGCGCAGCGCACCGCGAAGCGCACGTCGTCGTGCAGCCAGCGGTCGCCGTCGCGCACGTACTCGGAGTACACGGTGAGGCGCGGCGCGAGCGTCTTGCCCGCGGCCTCGGTGGCGCGGCGCAGCACGTCGAGCTGGGGCCACGGTCGCTCGGGGTTCACGTGGTCGGGGGTGACGGGCGAGACGCCGCCCCAGTCGTCGATCCCGGCCGCCACCAACGACGCGAGGTCGTCGGGCTCGGACAGGTTGGGCGGCGCCTGCAGGTGGATCGACGGGTCCAACACCAGCCGGGCGGCGGCGATGGTCCAGAGGAACTCGTCCCCGTCGCACGCGGGCGCGCGCCACATCGACGTACCCGGCTTGGGCAGGAAGTTCTGGACGATCACCTCCTGCACGTGGCCGTGGCGCTCGTGGGCGGCGGCGATGGCGAGGAGCGCCTCGAGCCGCTCGGCCCGGGTCTCGCCGATGCCGACCAGGATCCCGGTGGTGAACGGCACCCGGGCGCGACCCGCGGCCTCCAGCGTGGCTAGCCGTCGCTCCGGGGTCTTGTCGGGGGCGCCGGCGTGCGGGCCGCCCGGTTCACCGAGACGGGCGGCCAGGGTCTCGATCATCATCCCCTGCGACGGCGACACCGCCCGGAGCCGCACCAGCTCGTCCTCGGTGAGCGCCCCGGCGTTGGCGTGGGGGAGCAGTCCGGTCTCGGTGAGCACGACCCCGGCCGCGGCGACGAGGTAGTCGACCGTCGAGGCGTACCCCCGGTCGGCCAACCAGGCGGCGGCATCGGAGTAGCGGGCTTCGGGCGCCTCGCCCAGGGTGAAGAGCGCCTCGTGGCAGCCGAGCTCGGCGCCGCGCCGCGCGATGGCCACCACCTCGTCGAGCTCCAGGTAGGGCGACACCACGTGCGCGGGCGGCTTGGCGAAGGTGCAGTACCCGCACTTGTCGCGACAAAGCATGGTGAGCGGGATGAACACCTTGGGCGAGAAGGTGACCCGCGCCCCGTGGGCGGCGTCGCGGCGCGCCGCGGCGCGCTCCACGAGCTCGGCGACGGGCGCGTCGAGCAACGCCTCGACGTCGACGGTCGGGTCGACACCGTGGTCGACGATCGCGGCCATGTGCGGGAGGCTACCCGCCACGCGTCACCGGACGACCGGGTTCCGTACCCGGTTCAGAACTGGAGTGGTCGGGTGAGGTGGTCGATGTCGCCCTCGCCGGCCGCTCGTGCACCCCATCCACCCTCGAACGCGGCATCGGTGATCTCCCTCCGGTGGGTGATGAGCCACGTGCCGTCGACGGGCGCGAACTCGTCGAGGTAGCGGCCCCAGTGGTCGAGCCCGTGCACCGTGAGGAAGAGGTAGTACGACCGCGACCGGGCCGACGTCTCGCTGAGCACGTCGATCTGGGTGGTGGCGGTGAAGTGCCGGATGAACGGGACGCCACCGCGCGCGATCCACTCCTCGGTGGGCGTCATGACGATCGACTCGCTCGTGGCGGCGGGCGGTTGCGGGCGACCGCCCGTCACCACCGAGGACATGAACGCGTGGATGGCCTCGCGTCCCTCGTAGCGGCCGCTCCCCGTCTCCATGATGCCGTCGGGTGCGAACACCTCGACCATCTGGTCGATGCGACCGCTGTCACCGTTGGCGTTGTAGCGGGCGATGCAGTCGCGGATGCTCTCGCGCGCGACCAGTTCCCACACTTCCATGGCCTACCTCCGGGTCAGCCGAGCGCGGCGGGGTCGACCAGCCACACCACGCGCTCGGCGTCGACGTGGCCGGCGGGAAGGTCCCCATCCGCCCGGACGCGCGCCAGGGCGTCGCGCTTGTCCTCACCGGCCACGGTGAACACGACGAGGTGCGAACGGGCGAGGGCAGGGAACGTGAACGTGAGGCGCGGGTGCGGATGGAGGTCGTCCGCGTTCGGGACGACGAAGCGATCGTCGACCGCCAGCGCCGCCGAGCCGGGAAAGAGCGACGCGGTGTGGCCGTCGGGTCCGAGCCCGAGGTGCACGAGGTCGATCGGCGGGGCGGCGGCGACCTCGGCGTCGTACGCCGCGGCGGCGTCCTCGACGCTGTCGCCTGCGCCGCGCATCGAGTGCACCGCGCGCACCGGGACGTGGTCGAGGAGCACAGCGCGTGTCATGCCCTCGTTCGACTCGGGGTGGTCGACCGGCACCCAACGGTCGTCGCCGAACCACGCGTCGACGTCGGGCCACGCGACCGCGTCGCCGCGCGCCGCGAGCTGCTCGTAGCTCTCGCGGGCGGTCGACCCCCCGGAGAAGGCGATCGAACTCGGCGCCTCGGCGACGACCAGGTCGGCGAACGCGGCCGGAACGTCGTCGACCACCCGGAGCTCACCGTGCACGGCGGTCATGATACGGACATGGAGCACGACACGGTTGCGGTGTACGAGGAACGAGCGGAGGAGTGGCGCGATCGGCGCCGTCCCCGCTTCCTCGACCAGGTGCGATCGCTCGCCGCGGCCACACCGCCGGGCGCGGCCAGCGTCGACCTCGGCTGCGGCGCCGGCCTGCACCTCCCGTACCTCGCCCGTCCGGTCGTGGCGCTCGACGCCGCCCACGCCATGGTGGCGCTCGCCCGCGCCGAGGCCCCCGACGCCTGGCCGGTGCAGGCCGACCTCGAAGCGCTCCCGTTCCGGCGCGGCTCGCTCGGCGCCGGATGGGCGCGGGCGAGCTACCTGCACGTGCCCAACGAGCGGCTGCCGTTCGCGCTCGCCGACCTGCACCGGGCATCGGCGGTCGGGGCGCCGGTGCACCTCGTGCTGCACGCGGGCGAGACCAGCGGCCCGCTCGACGACGACGACTTCCCGGGCCGGTACTTCGCGGGCTGGGCCCCGGACGCGCTCGCCGACGTGCTGGTGGGCGCCGGGTTCGCCATCGACGCGCTGGCGGTCGACGACGAGAACCCGTTCTGGGTCGAGGCCCGGGTCACGCGCGCCCGCACGCTCCCGGACACCGTCGGCCCCGGCATGCGCCTCCTGGTGTGCGGCCTGAACCCGTCGGTCTACTCGGCCGACGCCGGCATCGGGTTCGCCCGGCCCGGCAACCGGTTCTGGCCGGCGGCGCTCGCGGCGGGCATCGTGACCGTCGACCGCGACACGCGGGCCGCGCTGACCGGACACGGCGTCGGCATGACCGACCTCGTGAAGCGCGCCACACCCCGCGCCGACGAGTTGACGCGCGACGAGTACCGCGAGGGCTTCGCGCGCGTCGAGCGCCTGGCGCGTTGGCTCCGGCCGGGCGCGGTGTGCTTCGTCGGCCTCGCCGGTTGGCGCGCCGCCGTCGACCGGAAGGCCGTCGCCGGCGTGCAGCCCACGACCTGCGGCGGACGACCGGTCTACGTGATGCCCAGCACCAGCGGGCTCAACGCGCGCGTCCCCCGGCGGCGCTGGCCGAGCATCTCCGCGCCGCTGCCGCCCTCGCCGACGAGCGCTACCGGCGTTCCGGCGACGTGGTCAGGACGTGACCTCGGCGCGCCGCTTCTCGATGGTGCCGAGCGCGTCGGTGAACGACGCCGAGAACGAGTCGACACCCTCGCGCTCGAGCGTCGCGGTGACGTCGTCGAAGTCGACGCCGGCGGCCGCGAGGTCGCTCATGACCTGCAGCGCCGCGGGCAGCGCTTCGCTCACCGTGTCGGGGCGTTGGTTACCCTCGCCGTGATGGAGGGACTCGATCGAGGCCGGCGCAAGGGTGTTCACGGTGTCGCGCCCGATGAGCTCGTCGACGTAGAGGGTCGGCGGGTAGGCCGGGTTCTTGGTCGAGGTCGACGCCCACAACGGGCGCTGCAGGCGCGCGCCCTTGGCCGCGAGCGCCTCCCACCGGTTGCCCGAGAAGCGCGCCCGGAACAGCGCGGAGGCGAGTTTGGCGTTCGCCACCGCAGCCTTGCCGCGCAGTGAGCTGCCCTCCGGGAGGCGGCGGTCGGTCTCGGTGTCGACCCGGCTCACGAAGAACGACGCCACCGACGCCACCGACGACGGGTCGCCGCCGCCGGCCACGAAGCGCTCGAGGCCGGCGAGGTAGGCGTCGATCACCTTGTCGTGGCGGTCGAGCGAGAAGATGAGCGTCACGTTGACGTTGATGCCGGCGGCGATCGATTCCTCGATGGCCGGCAGGCCTTCGATCGTCCCCGGGATCTTGATCATCACGTTGGGCCGGTCGACGCGCGTGAAGAGCGAACGCACGGCCGCGATGGTGCCGTCGGTGTCGTGGGCGAGCGTGGGCGCCACCTCGAGCGACACGAACCCGTCGCCCCCGCCCTGCGCGTCGTACAGCGGGCGCAGGAGGTCGGCGGCGGAGACGATGTCGGCGAGCACCACCTCCCAGTAGGTGTCCTCGATCGACAGGTCGCGCCGGGCGCAGTCGGCGAGCTGCTCGTCGTAGCCCTCACCGGCACCGATCGCCTTGTCGAGGATCGTCGGGTTCGACGTGACCCCGCGGATCCCGTCCTCGTCGACCAGCTGCTGCAGCCCGCCGCCCGTGAGCAGCGGCCGGGCGAGGTTGTCGTACCACGGGCTCTGCCCGAAGTCGTCGAGCCGGGCGATCGCGGACACTTCGCTCATGTTCTTCCGCTCCTGGCACTGCGTGCCGGGCCGCTGGGGCCCCGCTGCGTTGCGAGCCGGGATACCCGGCTCGCGGACACTTCGCTCATGTCGTGTCTCCGTTCTCGAGCAGCGCGCGGGCACGCGCGGCGACGTTCTCGGCGGTGAACCCGAACTCCTCCAACGCCACCGGGCCGGGCGCCGAGGCGCCGAAGTGGTCGATCCCG
Source organism: uncultured Actinomycetes bacterium (assembly GCA_963819475.1). Lineage (GTDB taxonomy): Bacteria > Actinomycetota > Acidimicrobiia > IMCC26256 > DASPTH01 > DASUAS01. The sequence continues at coordinate 120,079 of CAWFWE010000002.1, read as the reverse complement.
ACGGCGTCGTCGGCGTAGCGCTCCCACCCGAAGGTCGCCGCGGCCTCGACCGCGAGGGTCGGCACGTCGGCGGGGAGCACCTGCTCGCGGTAGTCGTCGGACTGCGCGGCGAAGAGGTCCCACGACGGCATCGAGACCACCCGCACCGAGAGCCCGGTGAGGTGCTCGAGCGCGGCGACGCACACCGAGACCTCCGAGCCGGTGCCGAGCAGCACGAGGTCGAGACCGTCGCCGGCCTCGTCGACCAGGGTGTAGGCCCCGCGGGGAACGCCGCCGGGTGCGCGCTCGGCCGTGCCCGCCAGCACCGGGAGCTTCTGTCGGGTGAGCACGAGCGCGGTCGGGCCCTCGTTGTCGACGTGGATCCGGAACGCCTGGCTGGTCTCGTTGGCGTCGGCCGGGCGGAGGACCCGCAGCCCCGGCATCGCCCGCATGGCCGCGAGCTGTTCGACGGGCTGGTGGGTCGGGCCGTCCTCGCCGAGCCCCACCGAGTCGTGGGTCCAGACGAACAACGACTTGTACCCCGACAGCGCGGCCAGGCGCACCCCGCCGCGCATGTAGTCGCTGAACACGAAGAAGGTGCCGCCCGCCGGCATGAGGAAGCTCACGGACATGCCGTTCATGATCGAGCCCATGCCGTGCTCGCGGATGCCGTAGTGGAGCTGCCGGCCGCCGAAGCGGTGGACGTCGATCACCGGCGCGTCCTTGAGCTCCAGGCCGGTGTTCTCGGTGAGGTCGGCGCCGCCGCACACCAACCCGGGCACGACGTCGAGCACGGCGTTGACGATCGCCGCACACGCCTGGCGGGTGGCGAGCCCGTCGTCGGTCGCCTGCCACGCCGGAAGCTTCGACTCCCAGCCGGCGAGCCCGCGTTGCTCGTAGCAGGCGTCGAGCTGGGCGGCGAGCTCCGGTTCCGAATGGTGGAACGCGGCACTGCGCTTCTCCCACGCCTCCCGCTCGGCGCGTCCTCGCGTCCCGGCGGCGCGGTAGTGCTCGAGGACGTCGTCGGGCACCGAGAAGTCCTCCGGCGGCAGGCCGAGGATCTCCTTGACCGCCGCGACCTCGTCGGCCCCGAGCGGGCTGCCGTGCGCCTTGGCGGTGTCGGTGTACTTGGGCGACGGGTACCCGATGTGGCTGCGCAGCACCAGCATGCTCGGGCGGCCGGTCTCGGCCATGCCGGCCCGCAGCCCCGCCTCCAGCGCGTCGAGGTCGTTGGCGACCTCACCCAGCTCCAGCACGTGCCAGCCGTACGCCTCGAAGCGCCTCGGGACGTCGTCGCTGTACGCGAGCTCGGTCGGGCCGTCGATCGTGATGTGGTTGTCGTCGTACACGTACACGAGGCGCCCCAACCCGAGGTGGCCGGCGAGCGACGCCGCCTCGTGGCTGACACCCTCCTCGAGGTCGCCGTCACCGCAGAACACGAACGTGTGGTGGTCGACGACCTCCTCGCCGAAGCGCGCCCGCAGGTTCGCCTCGGCCAGCCCGATGCCGACCCCGTTGGCGAAGCCCTGGCCGAGCGGACCGGTCGTGACCTCGATGCCGGCCGCGTGCCGGTATTCAGGGTGGCCGGCGGTCTTCGACTGCCACTGCCGGAACTCGCGCAGGTCGTCGAGGGTGAGGCCGAAGCCGGTGAGGTAGAGGAGCGAGTAGAGCAGCATCGACGCGTGCCCGTTGGAGAGCACGAAGCGGTCGCGGTCGGGCCACGTCGGGTCGGCGGCGTCGTACTTCATCACCCGGGTCCAGAGGACGTGGGCGAGGGGGGCCAGCGCCATCGGCGTGCCCGGGTGGCCGGAGTTCGCCTTCTGCACCGCGTCCATCGAGAGGCCGCGGATGACGTCGATCCCGCGCTGCTCGAGGCTCTGTTCGATGTCGGTCGTCGTCATCGCGCCCCTTCGTGCCGAGCTCACCGCCTGCTCGCGCCAGCCTACGAGGTCGGCGGCGCGGCCTCCCCGAGCACGGTGCCGGTTCGCGTGATGGGGTCAGAACAACGCGACGCTGGCGGTGAAGCCGTGCAGGAAGTTCTGCCCCCCGACCGGCCCCACCTCGCCGGCGCAGAACGCGCCCGCGACCGGGAGGGGCCCGAGCAGTTGGTCGAGCACCCCGGCGTCGTGGTCGGGCACGCCGAAGAACCGGCGGCCGCGCCCGTTGCAGGTGAAGAGCAGCGCGGCCTCGGCGTCGGTCCCGCTCAGCAGCTCGCGCAAGTCCTCGTCGGCGGCCGCGGCGTCGCGCACCTGGAGCTGGACGGTCTGGCCTACGGAGACGTCGTCGCCGACGACGATCGCGCCGCTGGCCGGGTCGCCGCCGAGCACGTTGCGCACCAGGAAGTCGCCGCGGAGGAAGTCAGTCTGGTGCTCGTCGACGACCACGCCGAGGTGGAGACCGGCGCGCATGAGCGACCGGTCCTCCTCGCTCGCCTCCGACGCGGTGTCCTGCACCCGTTCGATCGCGGCGCGCCCGGCGAGCTCCTCGATCCGGTTGCCCTCGCTCCGAGTCACGACGTAGGGCTGACCCACGGGGCGGCAGCCCTGGGACACGACGGTGCGCACGTCGACCCCGTCGACGAACACCCCCACCGCACCGGCGCTCGTCACCCCGGAGTCGAGGACGAGGCGGTTCCCCCCGGGGCCGCGGGCCGCCGAGGCGGCGCCACCGATCACCTGGATGGGGGCGCCGCCGTCGCCGACCGCGTCGTCGTTCAGCCGACGGAGGAAGCCGTCGATCGGGAAGCTGAACGGGTCGGCGAGGAGGAAGAGGTTCGACGGGAGGTGGTCGAGGTCCGGCCAACCCGTGATCGCGGCACCGTCGGCGGTCTGCTCCACGCCGAACGCGGCCGGCGTGAGCCGGGCGTCCGGCAGCGACGCCGCGAAGACCGAGAGCGCAGGCCCGTCCTCGACCTCCCGCGGTCCGCCGACGACCGCGACCGCGGTGGCACCCAGCATCACCCGGGGTTCGAGGAGGTTGCCGAGCGCGAACGCGAGGTCCTCCATCGCCCCGACGAAGTGCGGCGACGCGAAGCACACGACCAGGTCGGGCTCGTCGCCGCCGAAGTGTTCCATGATCTCGCCCGCGACCTCGCCGACCGCGTGCGACGCGACCGGGTGCTCGGACAGGCCCGCGGCGAAGCGAGGCTGTGTCATCGGCGATCCTCCCTCCAGAGCTGGACGCGGAGCCGGACCAGGCCGACCATGGTGCGCAGGACGCGGCGCAGGATCGGCGTGCGCGACGGGCGACGTTCCTCCACCGTCACCGGGACCTCCGCGACCGGGAGTCCGGCGCGGTCCGCCCGCAGCACGAGTTCGGTGTCGAAGAGGTCGGTGCCGTTCCGGCAGCGCTCCGCGATCGGCACGACGATCGCGCGCCGCATCGCCTTCATGCCGTGGGTGTCCGACACCCGCAGCCCGAAGCCGTACCGCAGCAGCGAGGCGAAGCCCGCGGTGATGGCCCGGCGGGTCCAGGGTCGGGTGTCGGTCGTGCCCGGGGCCCGCTTCGACCCGACCACGATGGCCGGTCCGTCGGCCGTGGTCAGGGCCGGGAGCACCCGGTCGACGAAGTCGGCGTCGTAGTAGTCGACGTCGAAGACGACCACGACCTCGCGGGTGGCGGCGAGGATCCCGACCCGCATCGCCTCGCCGTAGTCGGGCCGGGGCCGGGTGAGCACCCGGACCACCGGATCGGCGGCCGCGAAGGCGCGGGCGTCGGCGAGCGTGGTGTCACTCGAGCCGTTCTCGACCACCAGCACCTCGAAGGTCAGGTCGCGCTCGCGCAGCTCACCGACCAGCTCCTTCAGCGTCTGGTCGAGGAGCCCCGCCTCGTTGTGGGCGGGCATCACCACCGACACTCCGGGCGCGGCGTCGCGCGCCGGAACTGTCGGGGGCATGACGGTAGGCTACCGACCCTTCCATGGACGTCCTCACGCAGCACGCGCTCGCGAACGGCGGCAAAGCCGCGGTGATCGTCGACGAATCGGGGGGCGGGCGGCCGTCGGCCACCACGTTCGCCGAGCTCGAGGCGCTCGCCAACCGCCTCGGCCACGCGTGCCTCGCGCTCGGGGCGCGCCCGCGGCGAGCGGATCGCGTGGTGCGGCCCGAACTCGCTCGAGGTCATCACCACCTTCCACGCCAGCCGCAAGGTCGGCCTCACGTCGGTCCCCGTCTCGTACCGCTTCAACGCCACCGAGATGCAGTACGTGATCGACAACTCCGACGCGACCGTCGTGCTCGTCGACGCCGAGCAGGCACCGCTCGTGGCCGCGGTGCGCGATCAGCTCCCGAAGGTCCGGGGCGTGCTGGTGTTCGCTGGCGACGCGCCGCCCGGCTGCGCGCAGTGGGACGAGCTCGTGCCCGCGCAACCCGATTCGCCACCGGTCGACGCCGAGGGCGCGGGCGGGGCGGCGGGGGCGACGATGATCTACACGTCGGGCACCACCGGCAAGCCGAAAGGGGCGATGCGCACCGGCACCGACGCCGGCGCGGTGGGCGCTCTGCTCGCCGAGCTCGGCCTCCTGGCGCCGGACCCGGTGCACGTGACCACGGGACCGCTCTACCACTCGGGCCCGCTGTCGTTCGCGTTGTTCGCGCATGCCGTCGGCGGCACCATCGTGGTGCTCCGCAAGTTCGACCCCACCTCCTGGCTGCGCCTCGTGAAGGAGCACCGCGTCACCGACACGTTCACCGCGCCCACCCAGCTGAAGCGCATCGTCGCCCTGCCGCCGGGCGAGCTGGCGCGCGCCGACCTGTCGTCGATGCGCACGCTCATCGCCAACGCCGCGCCGGTGCCGTACGCGCTCAAGCAAGAAGTGGTCGAGAAGCTCGGCGACGGGTTCCTGTACGAGGTGTACGGCTCCACCGAGCTCGGCGTGGTCACGGTGCTGCACCCTGAGGACCAGCTGCGCAAGCCCGGCTCGTGCGGCCGGACCTACGGTCCCATCGAGGTGCGCATCGTCCGCGACGACGGCACCGAGGCCGAGGTGGGGGAGCCGGGCGAGCTCTTCATCCGCACCACACTGGAGATGGACGGCTACCACCAGACCGACGAGCGGCTGTCGGAGCACGACGGCGGCGACTGGAAGTCGGTCGGCGACGTCGCCTACCTCGACGACGAGGACTACCTCTTCATCTGCGACCGCAAGAAGGACATGATCATCTCGGGCGGGGTGAACATCTACCCCGCCGAGATCGAGGCGGTCATCCACGAGCACCCGGCGATCCTGGATGTCGCGGTGTTGGGCATCCCCGACGAGGAATGGGGCGAGCGGGTGCACGCGATCGTGCAACCGCGTGCCGACGCCGCCCTCGATCTCGACGAGCTGCGCGCGTTCGTCGACGCGCGCATCGGTGGTTACAAGCGGCCGCGCGACTACGAGGTGCGCGACGAGCTACCGCGCACCGAGTCGGGCAAGCTGCTCAAGCGTGTCCTGCGCGACGAGTACTGGCGCGACCGCGAGACCGCGGTCTGAGCCGCCTGATGGGTTCGACGCTCTCCGAGCGCGCATCACTGGAGCTCGTCGCCCGCTACGGCGTGCCCACGGTGCCCGCGGGGCGCGCGGCCACTCCGGACGACGCGGTGAGTGCCGCCGCCGAGCTCGGCTTCCCCGTGGTGGTGAAGCTGCACGGCGAGGGCATCGCCCACAAGACCGAGCGCGGGCTGGTCCGTCTCGACCTCGCCACTCCCGACGCGGTGCGCGACGCGGCCGCGTCGCTCCTCGCCGCCGCGCGACCCGACGACGGCGCGGTCGACCTGGTGGTCGCACCGATGGTCGTCGGCTCGCGCGAGCTCATCGCCGGGGTGCACACCGACGAGCAGTTCGGCCGTTGCGTGATGGTCGGGATCGGCGGCATCCTCACCGAAGCGCGGGCCGACGTCGCGTTCCGACTGGCGCCGCTGACCGGCTTCGACGCCGCGGACATGCTCGACGAGCTGCGCGCCCAGGCCCTCCTCGGTCCGGTGCGGGGCGAGCCGGCGGTCGATCGCGACGCGGTGAGCGAGATCCTGCTCGCGTTGGCGCAGCTCGCCGCCGACGAGCCCGCGGTGCGGTCCGTCGACGTCAATCCGCTGATGATCGTCGACGGCCGTCCGGTCGCGGTCGATGCGCTCGTGGTACGCGGGTGAACCCACTCGACCCGCTCTTCGAGCCGCAGGGCATCATCGTGGCGGGCGCCTCCGCGCATCCCGGCAAGTTCGGGTTCGTGACGCTGCACAACATCCTGTCGTGCGGCTACGAGGGCCGCGTCTTCCCCGTGAGCCTCGAAGGCGGCGAGGTGCTCGGGCGGCGCGTCTCGACCTCGGTCGACGACCTGCCTCACGGCGCCGCCGACCTGGTGTTCGTGTGCACGCCGCCATCGGCGAACCCGGAGCTGCTCGCCGCGTGCGCGCGCCGGGGCGTGAAGGTGGCGTTCGTCGCCACCGCGGGCTACGCCGAGGCGGGAGCCGACGGCCAGCGCGCCCAGGCCGAGCTGGCGGCGGTGGCGGCCGCGCACGGCATGGTCCTCGCCGGCCCCAACGGGCAGGGCGTGGTGTCGACGCCGGTGTCGCTGTGCGCGCAGATCGTGGCCCCGTACCCACCGGCGGGCCGCATCGGCATCGTCAGCCAGTCGGGCAACCTCCTCTCCAGCTTCCTGAACCTCTCGATCGACTCCGGCGTCGGCGTCAGCCGGGCGGTGTCGGCCGGCAACGCCGCCGCCACCAGCGTGGCCGACTACCTCGACTACCTCGCCGGCGACGCCGCCACCGCGGTCAGCCTGGCGTACGTCGAGTCGGTGGGCGACGGTCGCCGGTTCTACGACGTCGCCCGCCGCACCACCGACCGGCAGCCGCTGGTGGTGCTGCAGGGCGGGAGCACGTCCGGCGGCCGTCGCGCTGCGGCGTCGCACACCGGGTCGCTCGCCAGCGACGCGCGTGTGTTCGCGGGGGTGTGCCGGCAGGCCGGGGTCGCACGGGCCGACACGGTGGAAGAGGCGTTCGACGCCGCGGCCGTGTTCGCCACCACGACGCTGCCCGCGGGCCCGAACGTGGTGGTGGTCACCACCGTCGGCGGCTGGGGCGTGCTCACCGCGGACGCGGTCACCCGCTCCGACCTGACCCTGCTCGAGCTCCCGGCCGACCTGCTCGCGGCGCTCGACGACCACCTCCCGGCGCGGTGGAGCCACAGCAACCCGATCGATCTCGCGGGCTCGGAGACGCGCGACACCGTCACCGAGGTGCTCGACGTCGTCGCGCGCCACGATGCGGTGCACGCGGTGGTGTTCCTCGGTATCGGCATCCAGTCGAACGAGGCGCGCATGATGCGCGAAGGCCCCTACTTCCCCGAGCACGGGTTGGGTCGCGTCGTCGAGTTCCACGAACGACAGGACGCCCGGTACGCGCAGGCCGCAGCCACGATCTCCGCCGCCACCGGCAAGCCGATCCTCGTCGCGACCGAGCTCGCCGTCACCGACCACGACAACGCCGGGCCGCGCGCGGTGCGCGAGGCCGGCGGGTACTGCGTGCCGTCCGCGACGCGCGCTGTCCGCGCGCTCGAGCACCTCTGGCACCACGCCTGCCATCGTCGCCGGATGGAGGCGGCGTGAGCACCACCACCCGGCGCGTGCTGGCCGGTCTCCTCGTGGTCGCGGCGGCCATCGCCGCGTTCGTCGCCTTCTCGGGTGGTGATTCCGGCGCCGGGCCGTCGACGACCGCGACGCCGGGGGCCGCGAGCCCGCTGTGGTCGGTGCGGCGGGTCCCGGAGCCCGTGGTCGACGCGGTGGGCGAGCAGCACCTGCAAGCGGCGCTGGACGCGGCCGCGCCCGGCGCGGGCAGCTGCTTCGTCGTGCAGGTGGGCGACCACACCGTCGCCGCGCACCAGGGCGACGTCCCCCTCATCGGTGCCTCGACGCAGAAGCTGCTCGTGGCCGCGGCGGCGCTGGAGATCCTCGGACCCGACTCCACCTTCCAGACGCGAGTGGTCGCACCGGCCGAGCCCGCCGACGGCACCGTCGACCGGGTGTGGCTGGTCGGCGGCGGCGATCCCGTGCTCGCCACCGGCGACTACGTGTCGTTCCTCCAGTCCCAGGGCAAGACCAAGGGCGACGTGACCACCAGCCTCGAAGCCCTCGCCGACGCGCTCGTCGCCAAAGGCATCCGCCGGATCCCCGGCGGGGTCGTGGGCGACGACTCGCGCTACGACACGCAGCGGTACGTCCCGACCTGGAAGGACACGTACCGCACCGACGGCGAGGTGGGACCGCTCGGGGCGCTCACGGTGAACGACGGGTTCAGCGCCTGGACCGCCAACACGAAGACGCCGGTCGACGACCCGGCCCGCAACGCCGCCACGCGGCTCGCCGCGCTCCTGCGCAGCCGCGGCGTCGACGTCGGCTCGTCCGACACGGGGACGGCGCCCGCGGGCGCGGTCGAGGTCGCGCAGGTGACGTCACCGCCGCTCAAGGCGATCGTCGCCTCGATGCTCTCGTCGAGCGACAACCTCACCGCCGAGCTCCTCACGAAGGAGCTGGGGGTCAAGACGGCGAACGCGGGCACGACCGCGGCGGGGGTGGCCGCGACCACGGCGAAGCTCAAGGAGCTCGGCGTGCCCATCGCCGACGGCGCGCTGAAGGACGGCTCGGGGCTCGACCGCGGCAACCGGGTCACTTGCGACAACCTGGTCGCGACGCTGGCGCTCACCGACCGACCCGAGCTCAACACCCTCCACGACGGTCTGCCGGTGGCGGGGCAGAACGGCACGTTGTTCGACCAGTTCCTCGGGACGACGCTCGCCGGCAACTTCCGCGGCAAGACCGGTTCGCTCGACGGCGTGAGTGGACTCACCGGCGTGCTCGAAGCCGGACGGCGCATCCGGTTCGCGTTCCTCGACAACGGCTCGTTCTCCGAGGTGCAGGGCGAGGTGCTCCGGGTTCGGATCGGCGAGATCGTCGGCCGCTTCCCCGACGCGCCGCCGGTCGATGCTCTCGTGCCCGCGCCGCAGTAGGGTCTGGACCGCATGGAACCGACGCCGCCGACGCCGACGCCACCGGGGACGACCCCATCGACGCCGATGCCACCGGTGTCGACGACCACACCGCCGTCGTCCTCCGCGGCAGCTTCCTCTACGCGGAAGCGGCCGCCGCCGCTGCCGCAGCTCGTCACGGAGCTGCGCGACCTCGTCGTCACCTACCTGAAGCAGCAGACGATCGAGCCGCTGAAGCAGCTCGGTCGCTACATCGGCTTCGGCATCCTGGGGTCGCTGCTGCTCGGCTTCGGCGTGTTGTTCCTCGCCATGTCGGGCCTGCGTGCCCTGCAGGACGAGACCGGCGACACGTTCACCGGCGACTGGTCGTGGGTCCCGTACCTGATCATGTTCGTCGTGCTGTTGTTCGGTGCGGCCCTGGTGTGGGTGCTGGGCCGCGCCAACCGCGGGCCCGAGAAGGAGTTCGGATGAGCACATCGCCGTCGCCGATCGGGAACCGGCCGGTCACGCGTGCCGACATCGAGGCGAAGCTGGCCGAGATCCGCGGCGTCACCGACGAGACCACCGAGGTCGCCGAGGGCGCGGCCAAGACCGGTCTGGTGATCGGGGGTGTCCTCGTGGTCGTCGTCGCCTTCCTGCTCGGGCGCCGCCGCGGTCACAAGAAGAGCACGATCGTCGAGATCCGGCGGGTCTGATGGAGATGCAGCGGAGGCGTGGCCGGAGGCCGGGACGCCGTAGCGGAATCGACCAGTTCTGATGGAGATGCAGCGGAGGCGTGGCCGGAGGCCGGGACGCCGTAGCGGAATCGACCAGTTCTGATGGAGATGCAGCGGAGGCGTGGCCGGAGGCCGGGACGCCGTAGCGGAATCGACCAGGTCTGATGGCGGGCAGGAGCGACGCGTTCATCGCGGTCGGGGCGGCCGCGGAGGCGGCCCGGGTCCTGCGCAAGGGCTTCTCGGCGCGGGTCATCGCGCGCGTCGGTTCGACCGCGCTCCGGCGCGGCATGCACAGCGGCAACCGCGGGTATTTCTACATCGCCGCCGCCGCCACCGGTCTCCGCATGCTGCACAAGTACACCGGGCGCACGGAAGACGTCCTCACGATGAAGCTCCGTCCGGGTCAGTCGTTCGAGATTCGCGAGATCGCGCGCCCGAAGTAGGCCGGTAGCCTTCGCGTGGTGAAGGTGCTGCTGCGCAACCCGAGGCGCGAGGTCGAGGTCGACGGCCCGATCACCGTGCACGCGTTGCTGCGGCACTTCGAGCTGAGCCCGGACACGGTGCTCGTGATCGTCGGCGACGAGCTCGTCACCCACGACGTCAAGCTGGCCGACGACGCCTCGGTCGAGATCCGCCCCGTCATCAGTGGCGGAGACGGAGCGCAGCCGTGCTCGGACGAGCGGGACGGCGCAGCGGAGTCGACCGATGCAGCCGGAGACGGAGCGCAGCCGTGCTCGGACGAGCGGGACGGCGCAGTGGAGTCGACCACTTCAACCGGAGACGGAGGTTCGCGGTGAAGTGCCGGGTGTGCAAGGGCCCCGCGGTCATCGACGTGCGCCGTCACAACGCCGCGTTCTGCAAGGAGCACTTCGTCCACCACTGCGACGAGCAGGTGCGCCGCGCCGTCCACTCGCACGGAATGCTGGAGCCGGGAGAGCGGGTGCTCGTCGCCGTGTCGGGCGGCAAGGACTCGCTCGCCCTGTGGGACATCCTGGTGCGCCTCGGCTACGAGGCCGACGGGCTCTACCTCGGACTCGGCATCGGCGACTACTCCGACGAGTCCGGTGAGTACGCGCGCGCGTTCGCCGCGCAGCTCGGGCGCCCGCTGCACGAGGTCGACCTCGCCCGCGAGTACGGCTACGACATCCCGGAAGCGGCGCAGGCCACCCGTCGCTCACCGTGTGGGTCGTGCGGGCTCTCCAAGCGGCACCTCTTCAACTCGACGGCGCTCGAGCACGGCTACGGGGTCGTCGCCACCGGGCACAACCTCGACGACGAAGCCGCCGTCCTCCTGGGCAACGTGCTGCGCTGGGACACCGGCTACCTGGGCCGTCAACACCCGGTGCTCCCGGCGGCGCCCGGGTTCGTGAAGAAGGTGAAGCCGCTGGTGCGGCTCGGGGAGCGCGAGACCGCGGCCTACTGCGTGCTCCAGGGCATCGACTACCAGGTCGAGGAGTGCCCGATGGCCGCCGGCAACCGGCACCTCGGGTACAAGGAGGTGCTCAACGCGCTGGAGGACCGCTCGCCGGGATCGAAGGCGGCGTTCCTCTTCGGCTTCCTCGAGCGGGGCCATGAGCGCTTCGCGGGCGATGCCGACGACGAGCGCGGCGAGCTGGGGGAGTGCCGGGTGTGCGGATCGCCCACCCCGGGCGACGTCTGCGCGTTCTGCCGGCTCCGGTCCCAGGTCGGTGCGATCCGGCTCATCGAGACGGAGCGCAGCCGTGCTCGGACGAGCGGGACGGCAGAGCGGAGTCGACCGTCTGAGGAGGTTCGCTGACGTGGCCCGCGTCTTCGCGGCCGGCGAGCGTGTGCTCCTGGTCGACGCCAAGCGGCGCCGCCACCTCGTCACCCTCGCGGCCGGGGGCGAGTTCCACACCCACGCCGGGGTGCTCGCGGACGAAGACGTGATCGGCCAGCCCGACGGCGTCACCGTGCGCACCACCCGCAACGCGCGCCTGGTCGCGGTGCGCCCCACCCTCGCCGAGTACGTGCTGGAGATGCCGAGAGGCGCGCAGGTCATCTACCCGAAGGATCTGGGCCCGATCCTGGTGCTCGCCGACGTGTTCCCCGGCGCGCGCGTCCTCGAGTCCGGCGTGGGGTCCGGCGCGCTCACCCTCGCGCTCCTGCGCGCGGTCGGCACCACCGGCCACGTCACCGGGTACGAGCTCCGCGACGACTTCGCCCGGCGGGCGCGCAGCAACGTCGAGGGATTCCTCGGTCCCGACGTCCCGCTCGACATCGAGGTGCGCGACGTCTACGACGGCATCGGCGACGACGACCTCGACCGCATCCTGCTCGACCTGCCCGAGCCGTGGCGGGTGGTGAAGCACGCGGAGTCGGCGTTGCACCCGGGCGGGATCCTGCTCGCGTACCTGCCGACCATCGGCCAGGTGTCGCGGCTGCGGGAGGAGCTGGCCGGGTCGGCGTTCGGCATGATGGAGACGCTCGAGGTGCTGCAGCGCACCTGGCACGTCGACGGCCAGTCGGTGCGACCCGACCACCGTATGGTCGCCCACACCGGCTTCCTGACCCACGCGCGTCTGCTCGCGCCGGGGGCGTGAACTTCCTCGACCTCGTCGTCCTCGCGATCGCCGCGGGTGCGGGATGGGTCGGCTACCGGATGGGATTCGTGCGGCGAGTCATGTCGTGGGGTGGGCTCGCGCTCGGCATCGTGCTGGGCGTCGTGTTCGTGCCCGACATCGCCGATGCGCTCCGCGGCTCGCCACCGCGCACGCGCCTGCTGGCCTCGCTGGCGTTCGTCATCGTGGTGGCGACCGTCGCCCAGGCAGTGGGCGCGGCCGTCGGCGCCGCGCTCCACGCCCGGATGCGCGGACCGGCGGGCGGTGCGCTGCACCAGGGCGACCGCGTCGCCGGCGCGTTCGTCGGGGTCGCCGGCGTGCTCGTGCTCGTGTGGCTGCTCATCCCCGCGCTCGCGAGCTCGCCGGGCTGGACCGCGCGTGCGGTGCGCGACAGCGCGGTGGCGCGGGCCATCGACCGGCTGGCGCCCGACCCACCGTCGGAGTCCGAGACCCTCGGGCGCCTGGTCGGCGACCAGTCGTTCCCCGAGGTCTTCGACACGTTGTCGTCACCCGACGCCGGGACGCCTCCCGCCGACGGGATCCCCGCCGACGCCGCCACTCGCGTCACGCGCTCCACCGTGCTGGTGGAAGGCCAGGCGTGCGACCGCATCCAGGAGGGCACCGGCTTCGTCGCGGGCGAGAACCTCGTGGTGACCAACGCGCACGTCGTCGCAGGCGAGAACCGCACGCACATCGTCACGTCCGACGGCCGGCGGCTCGACACCACCGTCGTCGCCTTCGACCCGAACCGCGACCTCGCGGTGCTGCGCGCGCCCGCGCTCGGTCTCCCGCCGCTCACCGAGACCGACGCCCGGGTCGACGACCGCGGCGCGCTGTTCGGTCATCCGGGGGGCGGCCCGCTGCGGCAGGCGCCGGTGCGCATCGCCGAGCAGATCGTCGCCAGCGGCTCCGACATCACCCACACCACGCCCACCGAGCGCGAGGTGTTCGTGCTCGCCGCGGTCACCGCCCCCGGCGACTCCGGCGGTCCGGTGGTCGACGCCGAGGGCCGGGTCGTCGGCGTGATGTTCGCCTACGACATCAGCCGGGACTCCACCGCCTACGCCCTCACCCGCAGCGAGCTCGACGCGGTGCTCGGGCCGGTGCTCGCCGGCGCCGCGCCCGCGTCGGTCGGCACCGGCGACTGCCTGAGCGAGTGAGGCCCCGGCCCCGACCACCCTCCCGCGGGCAGGTCTCGGTCGGGCCGTCAGGACCGGGGTACGCACAGATCGGCGCGGCGGCTCGGAGCGTTACACCGGTCCGGGACGGCAAACGACCCGGGCACGGGCCCGGGTCGCCAGGAGGAACGGTGGTGTCGGTGGCGGTCAGTCGACCTCGATGAAGATGCACTCGCCGGGGCACTCCTCGGCGGACTCGATGGTGGCCTCCTCCATGCCCGCGGGCACGTTGGCGAGGCCGTCGGCGCCACCCGGGTCGCTGAAGACCTTGTCGCCTTCCTTGACGTAGGCGAGCCCGTCGTCGAGGAGGGTGAACACCGAGGGCGCGATCTCCTCGCAGAGGCCGTCACCGGTGCAGAGGTCTTGATCGATCCAGACCTTCATCGCAGCGTCGAGTCCTTTCGCCGTGTCGCCGCACCTGCGGCGAGCAGCACCACCACACTAGACGTTGCCGCGCTATTTCTCAATCCAAGCCGGGGAAAATCCGGGAACCCGAGGCGGTGACGTCCGCCTGCGGCGGGGAACGACGGCCACGTGAACGGGCCGAATCTGCCGCGTTCCCGGGAACGGCCCGGTGTAGTGTCCGACGCCAGGCACATCACCCAGGAGGTGAGGCATGGCTTCCGACCACGACCGGCGTTTGGCTGAGTACGAGCGCCAGGTCGGCGACCTCCAGGGCCAGCTCAAAGGGCTGGAGGAAGAGGTGGGCGTCCTCCGTCGCCGGCTCCAGGATGCCCCCAAGCGAGTGCGCACCCTCGAGGAGAAGATCCTCGAGACCAAGGGCCAGCTCCAGCAGGCCGTCTCCCAGAACGAACGCCTTTCCGCCACCCTGCGTGAAGCGCGCGAGCACATCGCCGCGCTCCGCGAGGAGGTCGAGAAGCTCACGATGCCCCCGTCCGCCTACGGCACGTTCCTCGGCACCAACGACGACGGCACCGTCGACATCTTCACCGCCGGGCGCAAGATGCGCGTCTCGGTGCACCCCGAGGTCGAGGTCGACACGATCACCCGCGGCCAGGAGGTCGCGCTCAACGAGTCGCTGAACGTCGTGCTCGCCCGCGCGGCCGAGGTGTCGGGCGAGGTCGTGGTGCTGAAGGAGGTCCTGGAGAGCCGGGACCGCGCCCTGATCGTCGGCCGGGCCGACGAGGAGCGGGTCTGCGAGCTGGCCGCGTCGCTCATCGGAGAGAAGCTCCGCGCCGGCGACCACCTGCTCATGGACGGCCGTTCCGGCCTGCTCGTCGAGCGCATCCCGCGACCCGAGGTCGAGGAGCTCGTGCTCGAGGAGGTCCCCGACGTCACCTACGACGACGTCGGCGGTCTCGACGACCAGATCGACGCGATCAAGGACGCGGTGGAGCTGCCGTACCTGTACGCCGAGATGTTCCACGAGCACCACCTGCAGCCGCCCAAGGGCATCCTGCTCTACGGTCCGCCGGGCTGCGGCAAGACCCTCATCGCCAAGGCGGTCGCCAACTCGCTCGCGCAGCGGGTCAGCGAGCGCACCGGCGACACCACCGCCCGGTCCTTCTTCCTCAACATCAAGGGGCCCGAGCTCCTCAACAAGTACGTGGGGGAGACCGAGCGCCAGATCCGCCTCATCTTCCAACGGGCGCGGGAGAAGTCGGAGGAGGGCTACCCGGTCATCGTGTTCTTCGACGAGATGGACTCGCTGTTCCGCACCCGCGGCACCGGGATCTCGTCCGACATCGAGAGCACGATCGTCCCGCAGCTGCTCGCCGAGATCGACGGCGTCGAGAGCCTCAAGAACGTGATCGTGATCGGTGCATCGAACCGCGAGGACCTCATCGACCCCGCGATCCTGCGCCCCGGTCGCCTCGACGTGAAGATCAAGATCGAGCGCCCCGACGAGGACAGCGCGACCAAGATCTTCCGGCAGTACCTCACCGCCGACCTCCCGATCGCCGACACCGAGACCAGCAGGTTCGGTGGTCCGGAGAAGGCGGTCGAGGGCATGATCGTCGACGCGGTCGACCGCATGTACGCGGCCGACGACAGCAACCGCTTCCTCGAGGTCACCTACCAGAACGGCGACAAGGAGATCCTCTACTTCAAGGACTTCTCGTCGGGCGCCATGATCGAGAACATCGTCCGCCGGGCGAAGAAGCTCTCGATCAAGCGGCAGATCGGTTCGGGCGAGAAGGGCATCAGCACGCAGGACCTGCTCGACTCGATCCGGCAGGAGTTCCGCGAGCACGAGGACCTGCCCAACACCACCAACCCCGACGACTGGGCCAAGATCTCCGGGAAGAAGGGCGAGCGGATCGTGTTCGTCCGGACCATCCTCGCCGAGGGCGAGGAGCCCCACGGTGGCCGTCAGATCGAACGGGTCCAGACCGGTCAGTACCTGTAGCGGCGATCGACGTCGGCGCGCCGCCGTCAGCTGGTGCAGCAGTACTTCAGGTAGAGGTACCGGTTGCAGTGGGCCGCGCAGCACCGCGCGCGCAGGCGCGAGCGCGGCAGCACCGTCGCGGGGTGAGCGGACGACGTCGTGCGCCGCGAGCGTGCGCGTGGCGGCCGCGCGCCTCGTCGAGCGCGCGGACATCGACCGCGTGGGTGGACTCGCCCGCGAGCACACGCGGGCTCCTGGCAAGGGTGGCCGCGGTGCACTCCGACAACGCCGTCTACTCCGGCAGCGTGTCGGCATCGGCCGAGGTGTCGACCGCGGTCACCTGGTCGAGCAGCGGGACGAGCCGGCGGACCACGATCACACCAGGAGCGCACCGACCACCAGGAGGCCGAGGTAGGCGGCGAACACCAGCGCGGTGAAACGAGCCGAAGGCGCCGACCGCGCCGAGGGGACGTGCCCCACGGTGACGAGGAGGGCGACGCATCGTCGACGACCCCGGCACCGGGGGACCGTACCGACCTCGTCCGGGACGACCGTACCGCCTGTGGAGCGGAGGGGGAGTGGGACCCCACTAGGCTGACACCGTGGCCATCCCGAAGGTGTGCGGGATCGAGACGGAGTACGGCGTGACCCTGCGCGGCGTCGCCGACCCGAACCCCGTGCTGGCCTCGTCGATGCTGATCAACGGCTACGTCGAGCACCACAAGGTCGGGTGGGACTTCGAGGACGAGTCGCCCGGCCGCGACGCCCGGGGCTTCGCCCGCGAGGGCGCCATGCCGCCGGAGATCGAGACCCATCTCGTCAACACCGTCCTCACCAACGGCGCGCGCTACTACGTCGACCACGCCCACCCCGAGTACTCCACGCCCGAGTGCGCCGACGCGCTCGAGCTGGTGTGCGCCGACAAGGCGGGGGAGCGCATCCTCGCCCGGTCGATGCTGGCGGCGCGGCGCCTGACCGATCCCGGGCAGGAGATCGTCGTCTACAAGAACAACTCCGACGGCAAGGGCAACTCGTACGGGACGCACGAGAACTACCTCGTCGACCGGGCGGTCCCGTTCGCCGCGCTGGTGCGCAACCTGCTGCCGTGGTTCGTGAGTCGCCAGGTGTTCACCGGCGGGGGCAAGGTCGGGTCCGAGAACGGCGCCGGCGCGGTCGACTACCAGATCAGCCAGCGCGCCGACTTCTTCGAGGAAGAGGTCGGGCTCGAGACCACGCTGAAACGCCCGATCGTCAACACGCGCGACGAACCGCACGCCGATCCGCAGCAGTACCGCCGCCTCCACGTCATCGCCGGCGACGCCAACCTCTGCGAGGTCGCGACGTTCCTGAAGGTCGGCACCACCGCGATCGTGCTCGCCATGATCGAGGACGGCTTCATCGCCAAGGACCTCTCGATCGTCGGCCCGGTCGCCGCGGTGCGGACGGTGTCGCACGACCCCACCTGCCGCGCCACGGTCGAGCTGCTCGACGGTGGTCGCATCACCGCGGTCGAGCTCCAGTGGGAGTTCCTGCGCCTGGCGCAGAAGTACGCCGACGAGACCGGGCTCGACGCGTGCGGCGGCGACGACGTCGGCGGCATGGTGCTCAGCCGGTGGGAGTCGGCGCTCGGCGACCTCGAGCGCGATCCGATGACGCTCGACGGCCAGCTCGACTGGGTCACCAAGCTCTCGCTGTTCCGCGCGTACATGGACCGCGACGGGCTCGAGTGGTCCGACCCCAAGCTCTCGCTGCTCGACCTCCAGTACCACGACGTGCGCCCCGACCGCTCCCTCTACGAGAAGCTGGTCCGGGCGGGCAAGGTCGAGCGGTTGGTCGAGGAGGACGACGTCCACCTGGCCATGACGGTGCCGCCGTCGAGCACCCGGGCCTACTTCCGGGGCGAGTGCCTGGCCCGCTGGCCCGACTCCGTGGTGGCGGCGAACTGGGACAGTGTGATCCTCGACGTAGGCTCGGACCCGTTGCGACGGATCCCCATGATGGAGCCGCTGCGAGGAACGAAGGCCCACGTGCAGCCGTTGTTCGATCAGGTCGGAACCCCCGCCGAACTGGTCGAACGGCTCCAGGGATGAACATGAGGAGCGGCGAACATGTCGGAGCGTGAGCGCAAGCAGAAGCCGGCGCCCAAGGAGCGCGTCGAGGAGACCGCTGAGGTCACCGCGCCCGCCAAGCAGGGCGAGGAATTGAAGGAAGAGCTCGACGACCTCCTGGACGAGATCGACTCCGTGCTCGAGAGCAACGCCGAGGAATTCGTGAAGTCGTACGTCCAGAAAGGGGGTGAATGATTTACGTGTCAGGCGCGTAAATCGTCACACCCCGCTCGTACGATCGCACGATGAACACGGTGAAGCGGTGCAAGAAGTGCGGTGAGTTCAAGCCGATCGACGAGTTCTATCGAGCGAGTACGGCTGCCGACGGACATCGATCCGAGTGCAAGGCCTGCGCCAAAGCCATCAGGCACGCCTACTACGTCGCTCATCGCGAGGAACAGATCGCGCGGGTACGGGCGTGGCGAGAAGCAAATCCAACGCAGTACCGAGAGACTCAGGCGCGGATTCGAAAAACGGCGCGTGAGCGAACAGCGCGCCGATCACTTGAAGAGAGCATTTGGCCTAACGGTCACGGCGTACGAAGCGATCCTGGCCGCGCAAGGCGAAGCGTGCGCGATCTGCAAGCGCGCCCAAGGAACAGCCTCGCTGCACGTCGACCATGACCATGCGAATGGTGAGATCCGTGGACTGCTCTGCTTTCGATGCAACAACGCGCTAGGGCTGCTCTGGGACGACGCCGACGTCCTGCAGAGCGCAATCGAGTACTTGGATTTAGACCTCAAAGGGCGCATGACGTCTTCGGATCTTGCGGCGACCGCCCGAGCCCGGGTGGTGGAACTGCTGGACGTGTTCGGGTAACGGCGTTCGGGTAGGTCCTCCCGATGGGGGAGGGCGAGACGAGTAGGGCCGCGGCCTGGTTCCTGACCGCCGCGGACCGGGGCAACCCGGCGGCGCGGATCGACCGCGGCGCGAGCGCCACCGGCTGGAGCGAGGGCAACCGGGTGAAGGTGCTGGTCGACGGCGGCACCTACTTCTCCCACCTCTACCGGGTGCTGTGCTCGCTCCGCGCCGGCGACTGGGTGCACTTCACCGACTGGGACGGCGACCCCGACGAGCGCCTGGCCGGTCCCGGCACCGAGCTGGCCACGGTGCTCGAGGACCTCGCCGCCCGCGGCGTGCACGTGCGCGGCCTGCTGTGGCGCTCGCACCCGGCGCAGGCCAACTTCTCCGAGCAGCAGAACCTGGCGCTCACGAGGGACGTCAACCGCGCCGGCGGGGAGGTGCTGCTCGACGAGCGGGTGCGCCGTGGGGGCAGCCACCACCAGAAGCTGTTCGTGATCCGCCGCGCCGACGGTCCCGACGACGACGTGGCGTTCGTCGGCGGCATCGACCTCTGCCACGGCCGGCACGACGACGCCCGGCACCTCGGCGACGCGCAAGCAGTGGAGCTCGACGAGTGCTACGGCCACCATCCGCCGTGGCACGACGTGCAGCTCGAGCTGCACGGCCCGGCGGTCGCCGCGATCGCCGACACCTTCCGCGAGCGCTGGGAGGATCCGCACCCGCTCGACCACCGCAACCCGGTCCGGCGCGTCGTCCGCACGCTGACGCGACAACCCCGCCACCCCGACCCGCTCCCGCCGCGGCGGCGCGAGCCGGCGCCGGTCGGCCCGCACGCAGTGCAGGTGCTGCGCACCTATCCGTCCAAGCGTCCGGCGTACCCGTTCGCGCCCGACGGCGAGCGCAGCGTGGCCCGCGCCTACCTCAAGGCGCTCGGACGGGCCCGGCGCCTCGTGTACCTCGAGGACCAGTACTTCTGGTCGGAACGCGCCGCCGACGCGCTGGCCGACGCGTTGCGGGCGAACCCCGAGCTCCACGTGGTCGTCGTGGTGCCGCGTTCGCCCGACCGCGACGGTCGGGTGGCGGGACCGGCGGCCCGCATCGGGCGTGAGCGCGCCACGCGGATCGTCGAGCGGGCCGGGGGCGATCGGGTGCTCGTCTGCGACGTCGAGAACGTGGAGGGCACTCCCATCTACGTGCACGCCAAGGTCTGCATCGTCGACGACGTGTGGATGATGGTCGGCTCCGACAACATGAACCGCCGGTCGTGGACCCACGACTCCGAGCTGTCCTGCGCAGTCCTCGACGCGACGCTCGACGAGCGCGAGCCGCGCGACCCGGCCGGCCTCGGTGACGGCGCCCGGAAGCTGCCGCGTGACGCCCGGCTCGAGCTCTGGCGCGAGCACCTGGGCCGCACGGAGAGCACCGGCGACGACGACCTCCTCGAGCCCGACGTCGCGTTCCGGGAGTTCCGGCGCACCGCGCAGGCGCTCGACCGCTGGTACGACAGTGGCCGGCACGGGGAGCGGCCGCCCGGTCACCTGCGCGTGCACCAGCCCGAGCGGGTCCCGACCCGTCACCGCTGGTGGGCGCGCACCGTCTCCCGCGTCGTGAACGATCCCGACGGCCGCCCACGCGCGGACCGGCGCGCCGATCGGTACTGACCGGGACTGACGGCGAACGCGAAGGCCCCGTATAGGCTCGCCCGCGTGACCGAGTCGCCTCTTCCCACGTTCGCGCCGGGCCTCGATCCCGGCTCGTCCTTCGTCGACCTCCTGCGTCGCGTTGCGCCGCACGACCTCCCCGGTGCCGGCTTGGAGGGCTCGGGCGGTGCTGCGCCGCTCGACCTCACGCACGGCACCACCGTCCTCGCCATCCGCTTCGGCGCCGGTGTGGTGATGGCGGGCGACCGGCGCGCCACCGCCGGGTACTCGATCGCCAGCCGGCGCATCGAGAAGGTCTTCCCCGCCGACGACTTCTCCGGCGTCGCCATCGCCGGCGCCGCCGGTCCCGCGGTGGAGATGGTCCGGCTGTTCCAGGTGCAGCTCGAGCACTACGAGAAGATCGAGGGCGAGACCCTCTCGCTCGAGGGCAAGGCCAACCAGCTCGGGCAGATGGTGAGGGGGAACCTCCCGGCCGCCATGCAGGGCTTCGCGGTCGTGCCGCTCTTCGCCGGGTACGACCACCGCCGCGACCGCGGCCGGGTGTTCAGCTACGACGTGACCGGCGGCAAGTACGAGGAGTCCGACTTCCAGACCAACGGCTCCGGCGGCGTCCACGCCCGCAACTGGATCAAGGCCGCCTGGCAGGAAGGCATGACCCGCGACGACACCGTCGACCTCGCGCTCCGCTCGCTGTTCGCGGCGGCCGACGAGGACACCGCCACCGGCGGTCCCGACCTCGTCCGGCGGATCTTCCCGACGGTGGCGGTGATCTCGGCCGACGGCTTCTCGAGCGTGCCCGACGACGAGGTCGCCACCCGGTCCGACGCGCTCTACGGCGGTCGCGAAGAGGGGAGCGGGCTGTGAGCATGCCCTTCTACGTCCCGCCGGAACAGATGATGAAGGACCGCGCGGACTACGCGCGGAAGGGCATCGCCCGCGGCCGCAGCCTCGTCGGCTTCAGCGTCGTCGACGGCATCGTGCTCGTCGCCGAGAACGCGTTCCGCACGCTCTACAAGATCTCCGAGATCTACGACCGCATCGCCTTCGCCGGCGTCGGCAAGTACAACGAGTTCGAGATGCTGCGTGTCGCCGGGGTGCGCCAGGCCGACCTCAAGGGCTACTCGTTCGCGCGCGAGGACGTGAACGCGCGGGCGCTGGCCAACGCCTACGGCCAGACCCTCGGGCAGGTGTTCACCCACGAGATGAAGCCCTACGAGGTCGAGATCCTCGTGGCGCAGGTGGGGGAGTCGGTCGAGGACGACGAGCTGTACCACATCCTCTACGACGGCACCGTCATGGACGAGGAGGGCAGCACCGTTCTCGGCGGTCAGGCGGAGGAGATCGCGCAGGCGCTCGAGTCGCGCTTCAACGCCGAGATGGACGCCGGCGCCGCCATCCGTCTCGGCGCGTCGGTGCTCGCGGGACCCGACACCGTGCTCTCCGCCGACCAGCTCGAGGTCGCCATCCTCGACCGCACGCGTCCCCGGCGGGCGTTCCGACGCATCAACGGCGGCGAGCTGATCTCCATCCTCGAGGCCGGCTGAGCCGACCGCCCGGGTCGCGCGCCTCGTGGCGCGCCTACACGTTCGGTCGATTCCGCTTCGCCGTCCCGCGCTCCGCGCACGGCGCCGCTCCATCTCCTACCAGTGGCGCACCGCGCCCAGGAACGTGCCGAGCACCGCGATCGCCAGCAGCGCCGCCGCCATCCAGCGGATGCGGCGCCGGCGGCGGACGACCGGCGGCTCGGCCCCGGCGTCCCACCAGTCGCTGGGCGCGGCGAGGGTGGCGTCGACCTCGTCGGCCAGGAGCACGTAGCGGGCGTCGGCGAGCTGGTCCTCGGGGACGTAGACGTCGACCCGCGCCATGTCGCCCATCGTGAGGCCGTACGGGCTCTCCAACGCGCCGCGCAGCTGCGCGTCGATGCCCTCGGACTCGAGCCGGGCGGCGAGGACCCGGGCCCGGAACGCACCCGCGACCCAGGTCAGGGGCGCCATCCGTACACGGCCGTCCATGCACAAAGGTTAGGACGGTCCACCCCTAGCCTGCGGGGTCGAATGCCTGCGCCCGTCCGCCTCCTGGTCGCCGCGGCGGTCCTGGTCGCCGGATCGGTGCTGCCGCCCGCCGCCGCAGCCGGTGCCGCCACCGCCGACACCCCGCCCGTGCCCCTGAACCAGTGGGTGGCGACGTTCTGCCAGACGTTCGCCACCTACGAGACCGACGCCCTGGCCGCGGCCCAGCAGCTCCGGACCGCCGTCGCCGGCGTCACCGATTCGACCGCGGGCGGTGCGACGGTCGTCGCCGTCAGCGAGTCGCTCCGCAAGGCCGGGAGCTCGGCCGAGCGGGCGGCCAGGGCGGCGACCACCAACGGCGTGCCCGACGTCGAGCACGGCAAGGGGCTCACCGAGGAGCTGCGGGCCGTGCTCACGCAGGCGAGCAAGACCTACACGGCCCTGTCCCGGCGCGCCGGATCAAGGCTGCCGGTCGAGCCGAAGCGGCTGAGCGCGGCGGCCAAGAGGATCGGGACCGACCTCGGCAAGGGCCTGAGGAAGGGCGCGCACGCGCAGCGGTTGCGGCAGCTCGACGGCTCGAACGCGATGGGTGTGGCGGTCGCCGCCGACCCCACGTGCGCGGCGGCGGCGAACGCCGGCGGCACGACGGTCCCGGCCCCGCCCGCGTCGCCGGGCGCCGGCACGCCCTGAACCGGCGCGTGACCACCCGGGACCGGCACTAGCCTCGCGGCGGTGGAGCGACGCATCTTCGGACTCGAGAACGAGTACGGCGTCACCTGCACCCTGCGCGGCCAGCGCCGGCTCAGCCCCGACGAGGTCGCCCGCTACCTGTTCCGCCGGGTGGTGAGCTGGGGGCGCTCGAGCAACGTCTTCCTCGAGAACGGCGCCCGGCTCTACCTCGACGTGGGCAGCCACCCCGAGTACGCCACACCCGAGTGCGATTCCATCGCCGACCTGGTCGTCCACGACAAGGCGGGGGAGCGGATCCTCGAGGGCCTGGTGCGCAGCGCCGAGCAGCGGCTGCGCGAAGAGGGCATACGCGGCGAGGTGTACCTCTTCAAGAACAACACCGATTCCGCCGGCAACTCGTACGGCTGCCACGAGAACTACCTGGTCGAGCGCGAGGGCGACTTCACCAAGTTCACCGACGTGCTCATCCCGTTCCTCGTGACCCGCCAGGTGTACGCGGGCGCGGGCAAGGTGCTCCAGACCGCGCGCGGCGCGATGTACTGCGTGAGCCAGCGGGCCGAGCACATCTGGGAGGGTGTGTCGAGCGCGACCACCCGCTCGCGACCGATCATCAACACGCGCGACGAGCCCCACGCCGACGCCGAGCGGTTCCGCCGGCTGCACGTGATCGTCGGCGACTCGAACATGAGCGAGTACACGACGTTCCTCAAGATCGGGGCGACGTCGATCGTGCTACGCATGCTCGAGGAGGACTCGCGCCCGTGGCGCGACCTCACGCTCGAGAACCCGATCCGCGCCATCCGCGAGATCAGCCACGACATCACGTGCCGGCGACGCGTGCGCCTCGCCAACGGTCGCGAGCTGTCGGCGGTGGAGATGCAGTCGGAGTACCTGCAACGCGCGCTCCAGTTCGCGAAGCGGCGTGGTCTCTCGCCGCTCGAGGAGCAGGCGCTCGGGATGTGGGAGCACGTGATGACGCACCTCGAGAACGACCCGCTCAAGCTGTCGACCGAGGTCGACTGGGTGATCAAGTACCACATGATCGAGGCGTACCGCGAGCGCCACGACCTCGCGCTCACCAACCCCCGCGTCGCGCTCCTCGACCTCGCCTACCACGACGTCACCCGGGCCCGGTCGCTCTACTACCTCCTCGAGCGGCGCGGTGCGGTCGAGCGCACCGCTACCGACGAGGCCATCGAGGAGGCGACGGTCACACCGCCGCAGACGACGCGCGCGCGTCTGCGCGGCGCGTTCATCAAGCGGGCGAAGGAACGCAAGCGCGACTACACCGTCGACTGGGTGCACCTGAAGCTCAACGACCAGGCGCAGCGCACGGTCCTGTGCAAGGACCCGTTCAAGTCGCGCGACGACCGGGTCGAGCGCTTGATCGCCTCGCTCTGAGGCCGGCGACCTCCCGTTGGAACCGCTCGCGCCCGGTGGCGAGGAACTCTGCGCCGTCGGCCAGGAGCTGGCGCTCGTCCTCGACGACTACGAGCACTCCGGTCGTCGCGACTTGGCTGTCGACGTCCTCGGCGTCGCGCCGTACGCCGAGCTCTTCCGCGCCGAGGAGTCACGCGGCCACCTCGACCGACCCGCGGCCCGGTGCGTGATCGTGCTCCGTGCCGAGATCCAGCGGGAGAACGTGATCGGGGTCGCCGGCGGGCGAGGCTGGTACGTCGAGCGACTCCGACAGCTCGGCGAGTTGGTGGCGCTGGGCCCCTTGCAGCGGGTCGCGATCGACGCCGCCGGGCCGGAGCGAGACCTGGAGCACCCGGGTCGCGACTACGCCTGGGACCACAAGACCCGCAGCGCCCACCTCAACGGAATGATTCGGCTTGAGAGTGTCGGCCTCTGGGCGAAGGACCGCGTCGGCAAGAAAAGGCGCCCGGACCGGAACCCGGCGAGGAACCCCGAGTGGTTGCCCGATCCCTCGAGGCGGCACTCGCTGCGCTACTGGGACGGCGCGCGGTGGACGCGTTTCGTCGTCGAGCGCGTGCCGCGCCCCGACTGATGCAGCCCGGTCCTGCGATTCGCTGCTCGTAGTCTGACCCGCATGCCGTCGTACCGGACCGGCGAGGTCGTGAAGCTGCTCGAGGCGCGGCGCGGGCTGCAGCGCGTCGAGGTCGACCTCGGTCAGGGACCCGAACGGGCCTACGCGCTGCCACAGCTCACCGGGCCGGTCGAGCTGGGTGATCGCGTCGTGGTCAACACCACCGCGGTCGAGCTCGGGCTGGGCACCGGCGGGTGGCACGTCGTGCACTGGAACCTCGAGCGCGACCACTGGAGCGAGACCGGTCCCGGCCACATCATCAAGGGCCGGTACACGAGCATCCAGTCCGACGTCGGCAGCACCGAGGAGCACCTCGAGGCGCTGGCCGAGGTGGAGTCGATCGACGGGATGCCGGTGGTGGTGGCGGCCCTGCACAGCCAGCTGCCCGCGGTGGCGGCCGCCTTCCGCGCCGCCCGGCCGGACGGGCGCCTGGCGTACGTGATGACCGACGGCGCAGGGTTGCCGATGGCGCTGTCCGATCTCGTCGCCACCCTGTGCTCGAAGGGGCTCGTCGACGCCACCGTCACGTGCGGGCACGCGTTCGGCGGCGACTACGAGGCGGTCTCGATTTACTCCGCACTGGCGGTGGCGCGCCACGTCGCCGACGCCGACGCCGCCGCGGTGGTGATGGGACCCGGCATCGTCGGCACCAACACCCGGCTCGGGTTCAGCGGCATGGAGGTCGGCCCGATCCTCGACGCCGCCCACGCGTTGGGCGGGGTGGCCATCGCCTGCCTGCGGGTGTCGTTCGCCGACGGGCGCGACCGTCACGTCGGGTTGTCGCACCACAGCGCCACCGCGCTGCGCCTGGCGACCCGCGAGCGCGTGCTGGTCGCGGTGCCGGAGCTCCCGCGCGAGCAAGCCGTCCGCCTACGCGACGACCTCGTAGCCGCGGGGATCGACCGGCGCCACGACCTGCTCGACGTCGCCGCGCCCGAGGTGCTGGAGCTCTTCGAGCGGTTCGGCCTGGCGATCACGTCGATGGGCCGGCCGGCGGCGGCCGATCCCGCGCTGTTCCAGGCCGCGGCCGCGGCCGGGACGCTCGCCGCCGAGCGGGTCGACGGTGGCTGACCGCCTCGAGCGGTTGGTGAACCTGACCGCCACGCTCCTCGACACCCGCCGCCCACTCACGCTCGACGAGCTCTCGGAGCGGGTCGAGCCCCGCTACCCCGAGGACAAGACGTCCCGGCGCCGGCAGTTCGAGCGCGACAAGGAGACGTTGCGCGAGCTGGGCGTGCCCATCCGGGTCGAGACGGTCGACGGGTTCGGCGCCGAGCAGGCCTACCGGATCCACCCCGACGACTACTACCTCCCGGAGCTCTCGCTCACCGAGCCCGAGCTGGCGGCGTTGCACGTGGCCGTCACCGCGGTGCGTCTGGAGGGCGACGCCGGCCGCGAGGGCCTGGCGAAGCTGGGCGGGCTGGCGGGCGAGGGTGCCGATACCGCCCTGGCCGAGCTCGACGTGAGCCCCGGCCTCGCGGTGCTGTTCGACGCGGTCAGCCGGCGGGCCACGGTGACGTTCTCCTACCGCGGCAGCGTGCGCCACCTCGATCCCTACGGCGTCGTGCTCCGCTTCGGGCACTGGTACGTGGTCGGCCACGACCGCGACCGGGACGCTCCCCGCGCCTTCCGGGTCGACCGCCTCGACGCCGAGCCCGAGCTGGGACCCGACGGCGGCTTCGAGCCCCCCGACGCGGTCGATCCGGCCGAGTACGTCCGCGCCGACCCGCTCACCTACGGCGAGGACCAGCCTGTCGACGCCCACGTCCTGGTCGACGCCCCGCGTACCGGCTGGGTGGTCGACCAGCTCGGCGAGGAGGCGGTGGTGGAGCGCCGGCCCGACGGCGGGATCGTCGTCTCGCTCCCGGTGGTGAACCGCGCCGCGTTCCGGTCGTGGGTCGTCGACCTGCTCGACCACGCGGAGGTCCTGTCGCCGCCGGAGCTGCGCGCCGACATGGTCGCTTGGCTCGACACGGTCGCGGGCGGGCGAGCATGAGCGCAGTGGCCGCGAGCCGGGTATCCCGGCTCGCAACGGAGCGGGGGCCGAGCGCCCCGCCGCCAAGCGGCGAGAGCGGGCGGGCATGAGCGCAGTGGCCGCGAGCCGGGTATCCCGGCTCGCAACGGAGCGGGGGCCGAGCGCCCCGCCGCCAAGCGGCGAGAGCGGGCGGGCATGAGCGCAGTGGCCGCGAGCCGGGTATCCCGGCTCGCAACGGAGCGGGGGCCGAGCGCCCCGCCGCGAAGCGGCGAGAGCGGGCAAGGATGAGCCGTCCGCTGGTCGGACCGCGTCTCCAACGCGTCCTCGCGCTGGTGCCGTGGATCCTCGCCCACCCCGGCGTGACCATTGCCGAGCTCGCGGCGCGGTTCGAGGTGTCCGAGCGCGAGCTGGAGCGCGATCTCGAGCTGCTCCCGATGTGTGGCCTGCCGCCGTACACCGCGGACCGGTTGATCGACGTGTCGGTGATCGACGGCGAGGTGGAGATCCGCCTCGCCGAGTACTTCGAACGACCGCTGCGGCTCACGCCGGCCGAGGGCCTCGCGCTGCTCGCCGCGGGACGCGCCCTGCTCGCGGTCCCCGGTTCCGACGACGACGGTCCGCTGGCCACCGCGCTGGCGAAGCTCGACGACGCCCTCGGCGCGCCGGGCAGCCTCGCGGTCGACGTCGGCGCCAGCGACCAGTTGCAGCGGCTGCAGGACGCGGAAGCCGACGACGAGCGCGTCGAGATCGACTACTACTCCTTCGCGCGCGACGAGATGACCACCCGCGTCATCGACCCGTGGCGGGTGTTCCACGCGTTCGGCGCCTGGTACGTGGCCTCGTGGTGCCATCGCGCGCAGGGGGAGCGGCTGTTCCGCGTCGACCGCGTGCGGGCGGTGCGCGCAACGGGCGAGCGCTTCGACCCGGCGTCACGCGCCGACGACGACGCCCGTGACCTCGTGTACCGGCCCCGGCCCGAGGATCCCCGCGTGACGCTGCGGCTGGCGCCGGCGGCCGAGTGGGTGATCGAGAGCCATCCCCACGAATCGGCGACGCGCGCGGAGGACGGGGCCTGGGAGGTGGTGCTGGCCATCAGCGAGCCGGCCTGGCTCGAACGGTTGCTCGTGGCCCTGGGCCCCGACGCCACAGTGGTGGCGCCGCCCGAGCTCACGGAGCTCGGCGTGGCGGCGGCGGCCCGCCTGCGGCGCCGGTACGGCACGGCGTGAGCGCGCGGCCCGCCCCCGCGTCCGGTTCCGCGCGACGGATCTGCGAGGATGGGGTCGTGGAGCAACCTCGGTGACCGACGACGTCGAAGCCCCCACCGTCGTCGACACCTCATCGGGCACCGCGCCGCCACTCTCCGGCAACGGGCACGGCGGGAGCGACGGGGCCGGTCCGGGGAGCGGCGATCCCGACGCGGCTGCGCCCGGCGCCGCGCCGGCGCCCCGGTCGAAGCGCAACTCGAAGCGCGCGTTCGTCGAGTGGGGCATCCTGATCGTCGTCGCGGTCGTCATCGCGATCGTCATCAAGACCTTCCTCTTCCAGGCGTTCTACATCCCGTCGGAGTCGATGGTGCCGACGCTGGAGGTGGGGGACCGGGTCCTGGTCAACAAGCTCAGCTACGACCTCCACGACCTTCACCGCGGCGACATCGTCGTGTTCGCGGCCGAGCCCAACCGCGAGTGGCACCGCGCCGGCATCGACGACCTGGTGAAGCGCGTGGTCGCGCTGCCCGGCGAGACCGTCACCCAGTGCGAGACCAACCGCATCTGCATCGACGGCAAGCTGCTCGAAGAGAGCTACCTGCCCAAGGGCACCATCACCACGATGCCGACCGAGCTGCCCTACATCACCGACGCCACCGGCAAGAGGGTGCTCGTGTGCGACGGCGACAGCCCCGAGGGCGGCTGCAAGGTGCCCGCGGGCAAGGTGTTCGTGATGGGCGACAACCGGACCAACTCGCAGGACGCGCGCGCCAACGGGCCGATCAAGGAGTCGAGCATCGTCGGCCGCGTGTTCCTCCGCATCTGGCCGCCCGGCCGCATCGGCTTCATGTAATTGCGGTCGCTCGGCTCCGCCGCCGCATCACCTCGGGATCGCTCACACGCTCCACTCACTCACCGTCGCGACCATGCGGTCGACGTGGTCGGAGTAGACCGCGTCGATCCCCATGGCCAGGAGCTCGCGCAAGTGGCGCACCTCCTGGGCGTCCCATCCGAAGGCCTTCACCTCGAACCGGTGGAACAGGCCGACCAGGCCCGCGGTCCAGTCGGACCGGTGCATGTTGACCACGTCGATGCCCAATTCGGCCAGGCGGGCCGCGTGCCGCTCCAAGGGCACCTCCACGTTGCGGCGCCGGATCGAGTGCACGAGGTGCGCCTCGGGCGCCAGCGCCCCGAGCGACTCGAGCAACGCCGGCTTCGACGAGCAGAGCCACAAGCGGTGCGTGGCGTTGGCCGCCGCCGCCGCCTCGACGATGCGCTTCCCCGCGGCGGGGTCGTAGACGTCGAGCGACAGCTCGTACTCGCCGCCCAGCTCCGTGTAGAGGTCGGCGAGGCGGATCACGTCGAGCTCGGCGAGCTCGGCGGCCGTCGTCTGCGCCACCCGCTTGCGCTGCCAACCCTGGCGGGCGACGGCACCGTGCACCAGCACCACCTCGCCGTCGGACGACAGCCGGGCGTCGGATTCCAGGCCCCGCGCGCCGAGCTCGAGCGCCAGGCGGAACGCCGCCAGCGTGTTCTCCGGCTCGTCGGCGCTGGCGCCGCGGTGGGCGAAGGTGATGGGGCTGGCCACGCCCGATTGTTACCCACGTCGCACACGGCCCGGGGATTCTCAAGTGCCCACGCCCGCATGCCGATGGCTGCTGGCAAGTGGGCCACGAGTATTCCTGGGAGGTGGGCCCGACATGACGACGGTCCGAGCCCAATGCCCGGCGTGCGGGGACGTGCAACTCCAGATCGACGACCTCATCGTCCGGGTGTGCAGTGACGAGGAGATGCCGAGCGCGTACCGCTTCCGGTGCCCGGGCTGCGACCAGACGGTGCACCGCGAGGCGAGCCCGCGCATCGTCGACCTGCTCGTGTCGGCCGGCGCGCCGCACGAGCGGTGGAGCTGGCCCGCCGAGCTCGCCGAGCCGCACTCCGGTCCGCCGCTGACGCCCGACGACCTGCTCGACCTGCACGTGCTGCTCGAGGACGACACGTGGTTCGCGCAGCTCGTGGCCTTGGTGCGTAGAACGACCCCGGAGTAGCATCCGTCCATGGTGGCCGTCTGGGTGGTGGTGGTGATCCTCGGGGTCGGTGCTGCAGCTGTCGCGTACGTCTCCCGCCGCCACGTCGACGACGTCGAGCCCTCCGTCCGTGAGTTCACCGAGTTCCGAGACGCGATCTCCCGCCAGGTCGCCGGGGTGCGCACCGAGACGCGCTCCACACGCCGTCACCTCGACCGCGAGACCTCGTCCGCCGACCTCCGCGGCGACGAACACCGGTCGCAGAGCTAGTCCACGGCGGGGTTAGGCTGTCCGCCGGGGTCAGCCCGGCGGAAAGGAAGCCCGATGCCCTCGCTCGGCCCGGCCGAGATCCTCGTGGTCCTCGTGATCGCGTTGCTCGTCTTCGGCCCCGACAAGATGCCCGAGATCGCCCGGCAGGTCGGGAAGGGCTTCCGCGAGTTCAAGCGGGTGCAGCAGCACCTGAAGAGCGAGCTGCGCGACGTCGTGTCCGAGTTCGACGCGCCGTCGTCGGCACCGTCCGGCGACCCGGTCCCGATGCTCCCGCCCAAGGAGGTGCCGGCCGAGACCGGCGCCGACCCGGCACCAACGGTCCCCACACCGGACATTCCGCCCGCGGGCGACCCGGCACCGCCGGCCGCGACCTCGGCCGCAGACAGTCCCGCCATCCCCCCGGTCGAGGCGGCGACCCCTGAGCCCGGCACGCCCGCACCCAGTGGTCCGGCCGATCCTGCCTGACCCGCCCCGTGCCCTTCCGCAAAGAGCGCAATCCCGAAGGCCGGATGACGGTCTTCGAGCACCTCGGCGAACTGCGCCGGCGGCTGATGATCTCCATCGTGGCGGTGGTCGTCGCCGGGACGGTCGTGTTCATCGTCGCCCCGGAGATCATCAGCTGGCTGATCACGTTCTACAACGATGCCGTGCCGAGGGGGCACGGGCAGAAGTTCATCTTCACCGGCCCGCTCGACGCCTTCGCCACCCGGCTGAAGATCGCCACCTACGGCGGCATCGTCCTCGCGCTGCCGGTCTGGCTCTGGCAGCTATGGCGCTTCATCACCCCGGGGCTGAACCCCACCGAGAAGAAGTACGCGATCCCGTTCATCCTGGCGTCCATCGTGCTGTTCGCGCTGGGCGCGGTCGTGGCGCTGCTGACACTCCAGCCGGCCCTCGAGTTCCTGTTGAACATCGGCGGGTCCGACCTCCGCCCCTTGCTCACGGCCGACAAGTACATCTCGCTCGTCTCGCTGATGATCCTCGCCTTCGGGCTGTCCTTCGAATTCCCGGTGATCCTGGTGTTCCTGCTGATCGCCCGGGTGCTGACCACCCGACAGCTCCGCAGCTGGCGCCGCTACGCGGCCGTGATCATCGTGGCGTTCGCGGCCATCATCACGCCCAGCCAGGATCCATACTCGCTGTTCGCGATGGCCATCCCCATGTACCTCTTCTACGAGGGATCGATCATCATCGGGAGAGTGCTGAAGCGATGAGAGCCGCATGAGCCCCCAACGCAAGGGCAGCCGCCGCGGGACCGGGTGGAAGCCGCCGCGCGACCGCCGCGAGGTCCTCGTGGCGGTGCTCGCCTCCTTGGCGGTGATCATCGTCACCGCGTCGCTGGTCTGGTTCCTCCGGCCCAACCGCGACTCGGGCACCTCGTCGGTGCCCGACACGGTGGCGACCTCGACGACCGCGCCCGGCGAGCCCACCACGAGCCCGCCCGGCGAGACCACCACCACGGCGCCGGCGACCAGCGCGCCGGCGTCGTCGACGCCCTGAGAGGTCGGTCCGCGTGCGCGCCACCTTCGACGCCCGGCGCGGGTTCCCCCTCGACCAGTTCCAGGAGCACGCGCTCGACGCGCTCGACGCCGGCGACAGCGTCCTGGTGGCGGCGCCGACCGGCTCGGGCAAGACGCTGGTCGCGGAGTACGCGGTCGAGCGCGCGCTCGCCGCGGGCGGGAAGGTCTTCTACACCACGCCGCTGAAGGCGCTGTCGAACCAGAAGTACGGCGATCTCGCGCGCGTCCACGGACCGCGCACCGTGGGTCTGCTCACCGGTGACAACTCGGTGAACGGCGACGCACCGATCGTGGTGATGACCACCGAGGTGCTGCGCAACATGATCTACGCGGCGTCGCCCGCGCTCGACGGCCTGCAGTACGTCGTGCTCGACGAGGTGCACTACCTGCAGGACCGCTACCGCGGGCCGGTGTGGGAGGAGGTCATCGTCCACCTCCCGCCCGAGGTGACCCTCGTGTGCCTCTCGGCGACGGTGTCGAACGCCGAGGAGGTCGCAGCCTGGATCGAGACGGTGCGCGGGAGCACCGCGGCCATCATCGAGGAGCACCGCCCGGTGTCGCTCGAGCACCGCTACCTCGTCGGCGAGCGGGGCACCGACCAGCTGCACCTGCTGCCGACGTTCGTCGCCGGGCCCGACGGCGAGCTCCGCCCCAACCCCGACGCCGCCCGCCTCGACGCCCGCAACGCGCGCGACCCCGGCTGGCGCGGCCGGCCGCGCACCCGGCTGCGCACCCCGAGCCGGGTCGAGACCGCGGAGCTGCTCGCCGCGGAGTCGATGCTGCCCGCGATCGCGTTCGTCTTCAGCCGCAAGGGCTGTGACCAGGCGGTGGAGCAGTGCCTGGCCGCCGGGCTGCGCCTCACCGAGCCGCACGAACGGGCCCGCATCCGCGAGATCGCCGACGCCAAGACCGCCGGCCTCGCCGACGACGACCTCGACGTGCTCCGCTACGACCAGTGGCTGGCGGGGTTGGAGGCGGGCTTCGCCGCCCACCACGCGGGGATGGTGCCGCCGATGAAGGAGGCGGTGGAGGAGGCCTTCGCCGAGGGGCTGGTGAAGGTGGTGTTCGCCACCGAGACCCTCGCGCTCGGCATCAACATGCCGGCGCGCTCGGTCGTCATCGAGAAGCTGTCGAAGTTCACAGGGGAACGCCACGAGTTCCTCACGCCGGGGGAGTACACGCAGCTCACCGGGCGTGCGGGCCGGCGCGGCATCGACGAACGGGGCTACGCCATCGTGTGCTGGAGCCCGTTCGTGCCCTTCGACCAGGTGGCGTCGTTGGCGTCGCGGCGCAGCGACGCGCTGCGATCGTCGTTCCGGCCGACCTACAACATGGCGGCCAACCTCGTGCGCCGGTACACGAAGTTCGAGGCCCATCACCTGCTGAACCTCTCGTTCGCGCAGTTCCACGCCGACCGCGACGTCGTGACCCTCGAGCGCCAGCTCGACCGCACCAAGCAGCAGGTGGGGCGCCAGCGCGAGCTCATCGGACCCGACGTCGGGCTGGTCGAGGAGTACCGCGCGCTGGCCACCGAGCTGGAGACGCTGCGCCGCGACGGGGCGTCGGGCGGGCGGCGCATCACCGAGGCGATGGAGGCGCTCCGACCCGGCGACGTCGTCGTGGTCCGCCGCCGCGGCGGGCGCGTTCGCGGTGCTCAACCACGAGCACCGGCGGGGCGGCGGGAGCCGCCTGGTCGCCGTCACCCCGGGTCGCGACGTCGTGCGCCTGGGCCCGCAGGACTTCGACGGGCCGCCCCGGCGCGCCGCCACCATCGACCTCCCGACGCCGTTCGCGCCCCGCACCCCCGCGTTCCGCCGCCAGGCCGCCGACCGGCTGCGGCGGGTGAAGCTGCACGACGACGGTGGACGGACGCGCCGCGAGGAGCGGCGCCGGGCCGAGCTGGAGGACGCCCTCGCCGCGCACCCCCTGAGCCGCGACCCGCAACGGGAGCAGAAGCTGCGGGCCGCCGCCGCGCTCGAGCGCTTCGAGCGCGACGTGCAG
This sequence comes from uncultured Actinomycetes bacterium, assembly GCA_963819475.1. Classification (GTDB taxonomy): domain Bacteria; phylum Actinomycetota; class Acidimicrobiia; order IMCC26256; family DASPTH01; genus DASUAS01. The sequence goes on along the minus strand of CAWFWE010000002.1, from coordinate 86,001 downwards.
CGGACCGAGCGGCGGGTGCGGGGCCGCAGCGAGAGCCTCGCCCGCCAGTTCGACCGCGTCCTGCGGGTGCTGGAGGCGTGGGGCTACGTCGACGGCTGGCAGCTCACCGACGCCGGGGAGCAGCTGGCGCGCCTCTACACCGAGACCGACCTGCTGCTCGCGGAGGCGCTGCGTGAGGGCCTCCTCGACGGCCTGCGGCCGGCCGAGCTCGCGGCGGTGGTCTCCTGCTTCACCTACGAGCGCCGGGGGCCCGAGGGGCAGCACCTGATGCCACCGGCGCGCTGGCCCACCAAGACGGTGGCCAAGCGGGCCCGCGCCGTCGAGCGGCTCGCGGAGCAGCTGCGGGCCAACGAGGACGACGCCGGGCTGCCCGAGACCCGGCCCCCGGACCCCGGCTTCACGCCCTACGTCCACGACTGGGCGACGGGTGACACCCTCGCCGACGTGCTCGACGACGACGAGATGACCGGCGGCGACTTCGTCCGCCACGTGAAGCAGTGCATCGACCTGCTGCGCCAGGTGGGGGAGGTCGCCGCCGACCCCGAGACCCGGCTGCGGGCCCGCGAGGCCGCCGACGCGTGCCACCGGGGGGTCGTGGCGGCGTCGAGCGTGGCCTCGGGCTGACAGCGTGATCGAGAAGGGCAGGCCCTGGGAGCGCCCGGCGTCGGGCCCGGCCGACTGGCAGGTCGAGGGCGACGACGCCACCCTGGCTGCGGCGGTGCGCGACCACCCCGGCGCCCGGGTCGAATTCCGGCCCGCGGCCGGCTCCGACCTGGCGCGGGCGCTCGGGCTCCACCCCGCGGAGGGGTCGGCCCTGGAGCTCAGCCTCGACGGGCTGCGCGTGGTCGCCGACGACCGGGAGCTGTTCGCGGTGAACATGGTCGTGGTCGGCATGGCCCCCGACCGGACGGGCCGCTTCACCCGCGCCCCGGAGGTCCGGGTCCGGGTCGACGAGCGGGTCGTCCACGACGGGCGCGCCACCGGCGTAGTGGTGGCCAGCGGTCAGCACCTGCGCGGCGCCGACGTCGTGCCGCGGGGGCACCCGGGCGATGGGCGGATCGAGGTCCAGGTGTACGCGGTCGGGCGGGGGGAGCGGGCGGGCGTGCGGGCCCGGCTGCCCCAGGGCGTCCACCTGCCCCACCCCGACATCACCCAGTCCGGGGGCCGCCACGTCGAGGTGCGGGCCGACCGGGGCCCGCTCCCGCTCGAGGTCGACGGCGTCGCCGTGCCTCCCGCCGCGCTCGTCACCGTCGACGTCGTGCCGGGCGCCTTCGTGCTGGTGCTCTGAGCGGATTCTTTCCGTCGAGACGGCGAAGTCCGCGGCGGCCGGAGGCGGCGCCGATACCATCGCCAGCCCTGGCCGGTGGCCAGCGCGCTGGAGGCCAGACTGTGGGCGTGTACCCCGCCGAGAACTTCACCGACGACGAGGCGACCGTCCTCCGGCCGTACTTCACCAACCTCGACCGTCCGGTGTTCGCGCTCGTCAACCTGCCCGAGGTCGTGAAGGGCGCGTTGTTCGCGCGGTACTCGCGCACGCACAAGAGCCTGCGCCGACTCTTCCTCGACGAGTTCGTGAACGACCTCGACCTCACCGGCGACCTGACCGTCGACGCGACCGTCGGGCTGCGGCGGGCGGAGGAGCTGTACGACCGCGTGTTCTTCGAGTACGGCGACGACTCCGTCGCGCAGCTCGGTGGGGTGCACCTCGCGTGCGAGCAGTCGTCGAACCTGCTCACCAAGATCCTCGAGTGGGGTCGCCTCATGGCGTACCTCGAGCAGTCGACGCGCTACATCGAGTACGACAAGAAGCTCGACGGCCGCTTCCGCTACTACCGCGACACCGCAGTGCTCGCGTCACGCGAGCACGCGTGGCGCTACATCGCCGACATGGACGCGCAGTTCACGACGTACGCCGAGATGCTGCCGCGCATCACCGACTGGGCGCGCGAGCGCTACCCGAAGGATCCGCGCGACTCCGACTTCGTCTACAAGCAGACGATCAAGGCGAAAGCGTGCGACGCGATCCGCGGCGTGCTGCCCGCGGCCACGCTGTCGAACGTCGGCATCTACGGCACCGGTCAGGGCTACGAGGCGTTGCTCCTCCGCATGCGCGCGCACCCGTTGCCCGAAGCGCGCGCGTACTCGGCGATGATGTTGGAGGAGCTCCGCAAGGTGATCCCGAGCTTCCTCACCCGGGTCGACCGCGAGGACCGCGGGGTCGCCTGGAGCGCCTACCTGGCCGAGACCCGCCACTCCACCCGGGAGCTGGTCGAGCGCATCTTCGCAGGTGAGCGGGCTGAACCGAGGCCCGCGGTCACCCTCACCGACTCCGACCCGGAGGCCGAGGACAAGCTCCTCGCCGCCATCTGCTACCCGCAGACACACCTCCCCGAGGACCAGGTGCTGGCGAAGGTGCGCACGCTGGGCGACGACGACCGCGCCGCGCTCCTGCGCGCGTACGTCGGTGATCGTCGCAACCGTCGGCACAAGCCCGGGCGCGCGTTCGAGCGCGTCGACTACCGCTTCGACATCGTCGCCGACTACGGCGCGTTCCGCGATCTGCAACGTCACCGCATGCTCACCATCGAATGGCAACCGTTGTCGACGCGTCACGGGTACGAGATCCCGGAAGCGGTCGAGGAAGCGGGATTGCGCGAGCCGTTCGACGACGCGATGGAACGTTCGGCCGCGCTCTACGACGCGCTGCTCGACCCGTTCCCGGAGCAGGCGCCGTACGCCGTGTCGCTCGCGTACGGCATCCGGTTCACGATGCAGCTCAACGCGCGCGAGGCGATGCACATGCTCGAGCTGCGGACTGCGCCGTCGGGTCACCCGTCGTACCGGCAGATCGGCCAGGAGATGCACCGCCTGATCGCGGAGCAGGCCGGCCACCGCGCGATCGCGTCGGCGATGTCGTACGTCGACCACACGACCTACGAGCTCGAACGCCTGGCCGCGGAGCGGGCCGCGGAGGCCCGGCGCCCCGCCGGGACCGTGTGACCAGCGTCTTGCCGGCAGGCTGACAGCAGGAAAAAATTCACAGGCACGCTGACCAGCGTCGACGCGCGTCGGTGCAGGTCACGGCGCTGCGTGCGGATCGGCTCCCGCTTGACACGGACCCCCTCCGTCGGGCGTACTACGTGGCGTCCTCACCGCTCGGTCGTGGGTCGTCTCGTCCGCGAGGCGAAGGCGCCGGGTGAGGGATGGGCACGGGGGCTCAGGAGACCAAGTAGAGAACGCTGCAATAACCCGACCTGCACGGCACGTCGGGCCAGCCAGTGGCCCCAACGGTCTCCTGGGCCCCCTCTTCACCAGCCGGGCATCCCGGCCCGTCGCACACCTGGGGAATAGGTGTACGACCCTGCCGGTTTGGGTCGCGACTGCACACAGGTGCGGGTGTTATATTCCGCGCCCCTCGACCCGCCGACCGCCCCCACTGACCACTCGACCCCCCGCGTGGCCGATCCCGGTCGGCCGACCGCTCGGAGCCACGATGAGCGACGAAGAATTCGACGACGAACCCGAGATCGACGACGAAGAGATCGCGGACGACGACCTCGTCGACGACGTCCTGGCCGACGACGACGACGAGGGTGACGACATCGACCTGCTCGACGACGAGCTCGACGTGAGCCCCGAGGTGCCCGTGCCGGTCGTCACCGACGACACCACCACCGCCGCCGCCACCACCACCGAGACGTCGGAGGAGGAGGAGGACGACGGCGTCGTCGACCTCGACGAGGAGCTGCACCCGGACGACGTGGAGGAGCCGCTCGACGTCCTGCTCCAGGAACGCACCGCCAGCGCCACGCTCGAGGACGACGAGGAGGACCTCGAGGAGGAAGAGGCCGACGGCGACGACCGCGCCGACGGTCCCACGAGGATCGTCCCGCGTCGCCCCGACGAGTTCCTCTGCCAGTCGTGCTTCCTGCTCCTGCCCCTACGCCGGCTCGCCGATCCTGAACGCCAGTTCTGCGACGACTGCGCCTGACCGCGTGACGCCGGCCGCGTCGGCGGCCGGCGGGCCACGGGCGCGTCCGAGCTGGCCGCGGCTCGCCGCTGCGGTCGGCGCGGGCATCGTCACCGGGCTGTGCTTTGCGCCCGTCGACCTCGGGCCCCTGGTCCTGGTCGCGCTCGTGCCGCTGTTGTGGACGTGGCGCGGCGCGTGTCCGTCCCACGCCGCGCTCTACGGGTTCGCCTTCGGCATCGCCGCGTACGGCGTCGTGATCCCGTGGATCCGGTACTTCGGCTACGTCGCGATCGTGCCGCTGGTCGCGGCCATGGCGGCGGCGATCGCGGTCGTCGGCGCGCTGGTGGCGGCGTACGCGCGGCGGGGGATCGCGTCACCGTTCCTCACCGCCGCGGTGTGGGTGCTGCTCGAGGCCCTGCGGGGGCGGTGGCCGCTCGGCGGCTTCCCCTGGGCCGACCTCGGTGTCGCCCTGCACGACGTCCCGGCGGCGCGCGCCCTCGCCGGCGTGGGCGGCACCTTGCTGGTGACGTTCGTGATCGTGGCCGTGAACGGGCTGGTCCTCGACCTCGCGCTCGCGCTGCGCTCCCACGCCGGGCGGGCGGCGGTGCTGGCGGGGATCGGGATCGCCGGCGTCGTGGTGGCGACAGCGGTGACCGACCTCGCCCGCTTCGAGCCGACGAGCACCGGGCACCTCCGCGTCGCGATGCTCCAGGGTGACGACGAGCAGCTGCCGCTGGCGCAGCAGACCGACCAGCGCCTCACCGAGAAGCACTTCGCGCTCGCCGACCGTCTGCGCGGCCACTACGACCTCATCGTGTTCCCCGAGGCGGCGCTCGACACCGATCCGGAGCAGGACCCGGCGCTGCGGGCGCGGATCACCGACCTCGCCGCGCGCCACGGCGCGTACGTGCTCGTGAACGCGCGCACACCCGGCAGTGACGACCGCTCGCGCAACACCAACCTCATGTACACCCCGGGCGGGAAGTTGCAGGGGGTGTACTCGAAGCAGCACCTCGTGCCGTTCGGTGAGTACGTGGCCTGGCGCGACCAGTTGGGGTTCCTGCCCGAGCTGCGCCAGGTGCCCTACGACTTCGAGCCCGGCGACTCGCGCACCATGTTCCACGTGGCCGGGCACCCGCTCGGGTCGGTGATCTGCTTCGAGTCCGCGTTCGGTCCGCTCGTGCGCGACTACGTGCGCGACGGCGCGCAGGCGATCGTGGTGAGCACCAACAACCGCTCGTACCAACGCTCGGGCAACAGCGAGCAGCACCTGGCGCTCGGCCAGATGCGCGCCGCGGAGACGGGACGCGCGGTGTTGCAGGCGTCGGTGTCGGGCATCAGCGCGGTGATCGACCCCGACGGTTCGGTGCACGACCGCACGAAGCTGTTCGAGTCCGCGATCGTGACCGCGTCGGTGCCGACGTCGACCGGCCAAACGCTCTACGTACGCTTCGGCGACTGGGTGGTGCTCCTCAGTGCGATCGCGGTCGCGGTGGTGACGATCGTCGCCGTCCGCCGGCCGGTCACGACACCAGGAGCTTGACCGCGGCCACGAGGCCGACCACCACGATCAGACCCCGCAGCGCGGACGCCGGGAGGCGCCGGCCCACGTGCGCGCCGAGCTGCGCACCGAGTACGGAGCCGACCGCGATCACCACCACGACGAGCCACGCCACGTCGGCGAAGAACACGAACAGCACCGCGGCGACCCCGTTGGCCACGAGCGCCAGCACGTTCTTCACCGCGTTCAGGCGCTGGAGGTTGTCGGCGATGAAGATGCCGAGCAGGGCCAGCAGGATCACACCCTGCGCCGCGCCGAAGTAGCCGCCGTACACGCCGGTAAGGAAGATGCCGATCCAGAGCTCGAGGCCGCCGTGCTCGACGACCCGGCTGCGCCGCTCGGCGACGAAGCGGCTCAGTCGCGGTTGCACCAGCACCAGCGCCACCGCGATCAGGATGAGCACCGGCACGACGTCGTCGAAGACCGAGCTCGGCAGCGTCAGGAGCAGGACGCCGCCGATGATGCCGCCGATCAGCGAGGCGGAACCGAGGACCAGCACGCGCCGGCGCTGGCCGACGAGCTCGGGCCGGTACCCGACCGCGCCGCTGAGGCTGCCGAACGAGATGCCCACGGTGTTGCTCACGTTGGCGATCAGCGGCGAGTACCCGATGGCGAGCAGGGTGGGGAAGGTGATGAGCGACCCCGATCCCACGATGGTGTTGATGGTCCCGGCGAGGAAGGCCGCCACCATCAACAGCGCTGCTTCGAGGACGGACATGGTGCCCGGCACCGTAGACTCGGACGGCAGGAGAGCCGGGGAGATTGGTGGGAGCGGGAATGGTGTCGGACGAGAAGGCGCCGGTCGAGAAGGCCGTCGAGCTGTTCGTGTACGCGCCGGTCGGCATGGCCCTCTACGTGCGCGACATGCTGCCGAGCATGGTGGGCATCTTCGTTGCGCGCGGCAAACGCGAGGTGCAGTCGCACCGCACGCCGCCCCCGCCGCCTGCGCCGCCGGTCCCGCCCGAGGTGAAGCGCCGCATCGACGAGTCGGTCGGCATGGCCAAGGTCGTCGCCGAGGGTGGCTTCGGCGTCGCGCGCGACGTCGCCGGCAGCGGCCTCGGGGTGGCGCGCGACGTCGCCGGCTCCGCCCTCGCGCAGTTCCTCGCCATGCGTGCCAACGGCACCGAACCTGCGCCGCCCCCACCGCCGCCTCCGCGCGACACCGCGCCCGAGCCGGCGGCGAGCGCGGCGCGTGCCGTCGTCACGCCGGTGTCGGCCACGGCACCCGCCGGTCCTCCCGACGCCGCGTGGCGCACCGACGTCCCGGCATCGGACGCGCTGCCCATCCCCGACTACGACGAGCTCTCGGCGTCGCAGGTGGTCGAGCGGCTCGAAGGCCTCGACCACGACTCGCTCGAGGCGATCCGCCGCTACGAGACCGACCACCGCGGCCGCAACACGATCCTCGGCAAGATCGCACAGCTCTCCTGACGTGGAGTCGAGCCGGCCGGCGACGGCCGCGGACATCCCTCGCGTCGTGGAGCTCGCGCACCTGATGCGGGCCGAGCTCTCCGTCATGCGCGGCGGCGAGCTGTGGGAGGTCCGCGAGGCATGGCCCGAGCCGCTCGAGGACGCGTACGACGCGTTGCTGACGCGCGACGAGGCGCTCCTCGTGGTGGGCACCATCGACGACGTGGTCGTCGGTCACGGCGCGGTGGTGGTGGAGCTCCTCCGCTCCGGTGCGCGCCTCGGCGTGGTCACCGACCTGTACGTGGAGCCCGAGGCCCGGGAGGTCGGGGTGGGGGAGGCGATGGCCGACGCCCTCGTCGCCCACTGCGACGGCCGCCGCTGCATCGGCATCGACGCGCCCGCGCTCCCGGGACACCGCGCGGCGAAGAACTTCTTCGAGGCGCACGGCTTCACGGCGCGGGCGCTGGTCATGCACCGGCGTCTCGACCCGGCCGCCGAGTGAGCGGGCCGGAGGTCGCGGTCGGCGCGGTGTGTGTGCACGCCGACGCCCTGCTCCTGGTACGGCGCGGCCGGGGCCCGGCGGCGGGAGAGTGGGCGGTGCCGGGCGGGCGGGTCGAATGGGGCGAGACGCTGCACGAGGCGGTCGTGCGCGAGACCGCCGAGGAGACCGGCCTGGAGGTGGTCGTCGACCGGTTCCTGGGCTGGGTGGAGCGGCTGGACGAGACCTACCACTACGTGATCCTCGACTTCGCGGTCACCGCCCTCGATCCCGCCCGGCCGCTCGTGGCCGGGGACGACGCGGCCGAGGCCGCGTGGGTCCCGGTGCCCGAGCTGTCGGAGGTGCACCTCGTCGGTGGGCTCCACGAGTTCCTGCACGACGTGGGAGTCTGGTGAGCCGATGGACTTCGAATTCAGCCCCGAGGACGAAGCGTTCCGCGCCGAGCTGCGGGCCTTTCTCGACGAGGAGCTCCCGTTGTGGTGGAAGACCGTCTTCGTCGACGACGCCCGCGCCATGCCGTTCACGCGCGAGCTGTGCCAGAAGCTCGCGGCGCGCGGCTGGCTCACCCTGAGCTGGCCGAAGGAGTACGGCGGCGCCGACGGGTCGGTGTGGCAGCAGACCGTCGTGCGCGAGGAGATGTGGGCGGCGGGTGAGCCCCGCGGCCCGCAGTACATGAACCTCAACTACATCGGGCCGCTCATCATGCGTTTCGGCACGCCCGAGCAGCAGGCCCGCCACCTCCCGCGCATGGCGGCCGGTGACGTCATCTGGTGCCAGGGCTTCTCCGAGCCGGAAGCGGGGTCCGACCTGGCCTCGCTGAAGACCCGCGCGATGCGCGACGGCGACCACTACGTCGTGAACGGCCAGAAGATCTGGAACAGCTACGCCGACGCGCCCGCCGACCACTGCCTGCTGCTCGCCCGCACCAACCCCGAAGTGAAGAAGCAGGCGGGCATCTCGATGTTCCTCGTCGACATGCGCACCCCCGGCATCACCGTGCGACCGATCCCGAGCATGGCGGGCAAGAGCGAGTTCAGCGAGATCTTCTTCGACGACGCGGCGATCCCGGCCACCGACCGACTGGGCGACGAGGACCAGGGGTGGACGCTGGTGGGGGAGGGGCTCGCGTTCGAGCGCATCGGCATCGCCCGCTACGCGCGCGCCAACCGGGTGCTCGAGCACCTGGTCGCGTACGTGCGCGACACCGAGGTCGAGGGACAACTCCTCGCAAGGGACCCGGCGGTGCGCGCCCGGCTCGCCACGCTGGCGACGCGCATCGAGGCGGCCAAGCTCCTCAACTACGGCGCGATCTCGATCCAGGCGGCGGGGGAGGTGCCCGCCATCGAGGCGTCGATCGCTCGCATCCACAACACCCAGGTCGAGCAGCTCGCCGGCCAGGTCGGGCTCGAGCTGCTCGGGCCCCGGGGCCTGCTGCTCGACGACGACCCGTGGTGCCTCCTCGCCGGTGAGATGCCGCGCCAGTGGCTGGAGAGCATCCCGGTCACGGTCGCCGCCGGCACCACCGAGGTGCAGAAGAACATCATCGCCCAGCGGGGCCTGGGCCTCCCGCGGAGCGCGTGAGCGTGCGCGAGCCGGGTATCCCGGCGAGTAGCGAGCGCCCATCGGAGGTGGCGTGACGTGGACCTCACCCTCGACGACGACCAGCGCCTGCTCGCCGAGTCCGCCCGCCAGCTGTTCGAGCGGACGTACCCGACCAGCGAGGCCCGCAAGGCCGAGGAGCGGCCCGAGCGCTTCTCCGCCGAGCTGTGGACCCAGGCGGGCGAGCTGGGCTGGCCCGGCATCGCGCTGCCCGAGGACGTCGGGGGCGCCGGCTACGGGCTCCTGGAGCTCGCAGTGCTCGCCGAGGAGCTCGGGCGGGCGGCGGTCACCCTGCCCCTCCTGACGTCGTACGCGGCCACGCTGCCGCTCCTCCGGGCCGGGCGCGCCCCGGCGGGGGAGCGGTGGCTCGGCCCCCTCACCACCGGCGACGCGGTCGGCGCGCTCGCCCTGCTGGAGCCCGGCGGCGGCAGCGAACGGGCCGCACCCACGCTCCGGGGGGCGGCCACCGACGGCGGCTGGGCGCTGTCGGGCACCAAGCTCGCGGTCCGCTTCGGCGCCCGGGCCGACGTCCTGGTGGTGAGCGCCGACCTCGGCGACGGCCGCCCGTCCCTCCTGGTGGTGCCCGGCGATGCCCCCGGCATCGACCGGCGCGCCCACGAGACCTTCTCGCCCGAGCCGCTCGCCGTGGTCACGTTCACCGACGTCGCCGTGGGGCCCGACGACGTCGTGGGGGAGCCGGGCACCGCGACGGCTGTGGTCGCACGCGCGCTCGACCACCTCGGCGTGCTCGACACCGCGTACGCCGTCGGCCTGGGCGACGCCGCCCTCGCGCTCGCGGTCGACCACGCGTCGAACCGCGAGCAGTTCGGGCGCCCGATCGGCGTCAACCAGGCGGTGTCGCACCAGTGCGTCGACATGCGGGTCGACATCGACGCCATGCGGGTCCTGGTGCACCAGGCCGCGTGGCGACTCGACCGGGCCGGCGGCGGTGACGATCCCGCCGCCACGCGGGCGGTGGCGTTGGCGAACGCCTACGCGCGCGACGTGATCCCGAGCGTGTTCGCCCGTGCCCACCAGGTGCACGGCGCGATGGGCTTCACCGTGGAGTACGACCTGCAGCTGTTCAGCCGGAGGGCCAAGAGCTACGAGTTGACGGGTGGAGGCGCGGCATGGCACCTCGAGCAGGTCGCCCGCGCCACCGGTCTCTAGCCGTCCGCTCCGATCGGCGCGGTCATCGTGTTGTTCTTCGACAGGAAGTTGGTCGCGTTCTCCTTGTCGAGCTCCTGCACCGCCGCCTCGACCGAGAAGCCGCCGTACTCACGGGGCGTCGTGTCGACGTCGGTCGCCTGGGCCCGCAGCGCGCCCACGGTGCACTCCTCGCGGGCGCGGTGCTCGAACGGATCGAACTGGTACCAGCGGCAGGCGTTCTCCCACGTGACCATGTCGATCTCGTCGTCGGGGAGGCCCACCTCGACCAGCGACTTCATCACCGTCTCGGGCGACTCCGGCCACGTGCTGTCGGAGTGCGGGTAGTCGGCCTCCCAGGTGATCGTGTCGACACCGATCTGGTACCGGTTGCGCAGCCCGGTCGAGTCGTCGATGAAGCACGTCTGCACGTGCTCGCGGAACACCTCGCTCGGGAGCTTGTCGCCGAAGTCGGCGCCGGTCCACGCCCGGTGGTGGTCGTAGACGAAGTCGGCCTTCTCCAGGAAGTAGGGCACCCAACCGATCCCGCCCTCGGCCAGTGACATCTTGATCTTCGGGAACTTCTGCATGATCGGCGACCAGAGCAGCTCCGCCGCGAAGATCGACGTCTGGAACGGCATCGCATGCGGGATCACCGAGAACGGCGTCCGGGGCATGAAGTTCGGGAAGCCACCGAAGTGGAAGACCGCGACCGTGCCGAGGTCGTTGCACGCCTGCCACGCGCGGTCCCACTCGGGGCCGTGGATGTCGGCGGTGCCGAAGCGGTGCGGCTCCGAGTGGAAGGACACCGCGTGGCAGCCCTTTTCGGCGACCCGGTGGATCTCGCCCGCGATCCACTCGTCGCCGAGCACGAAGCCGGAGAGCGCGAGGGGGATGAACCGCCCGGGGTACGCGCCGCACCACTCGTCGATGTGCCAGTCGTTGTAGGCCCGGATCATCACCTCGACGAACTCGGTGTCGTCGTTCTGCACGAAGAACTGACCGCCCAGGCCGGGCCACGACGGGAAATTCAGCGAGGCGAGGACGCCGTTGACGTTCATGTCCCGGATGCGCTCGTGGACGTCGAACGTGCCCGGCCGCACCTGGTCGAAGCTCGCGGGATCGGCACCCCAGCTCTCACGGGGGCGGCCCTGCACCGCGTTGAGGCCGAAGCTGGCGATCTCCTGCCCCTCGATCAGCCAGGCGTCGGTCCCGTTGTCGCGGCGGATGACCCGGGGGACCCGCTCCTTGAACTTCGCCGGAACGTGGTCCTTCAGGTACTCGGCCAGCGACGGCGGCTCCACGACGTGGTCGTCGACGCTGACGAGGATGAGATCTTCCGTGCGCATCCGGCACCCCCGTGCTCGTGGTCCCCCGATCGTAGTTCTGCGCGGAGTACAACATCCGGCCGAAGGATGTGCACCGGCCCCGGCCCGCGGGTGTAGCTTGCTCCGATCGGGCCAGCGGGTCGGTCCGCGACGCTTCCGAGGCTGCACCGGCCGAACCAGGTCGGGGGCGGCCACACCGGAGGCGGCGAAAGTTCGGAGGCGTCGTTGCTTGGCGGCGTCTCGTCGGGTCTCTATCCCTCGGAGGGGCTGCAAGATGAAGAAGACCGTCTCCGCGCTCGCGTTGATTGCGGCCGTCGCGCTCGGCACCATCGGGCTGACGATCGGCAACGCCGGCGCCCACGATTCCAGCCTGAAGTACGACTGCTTCACGGTCACGGCGAGCTTCACCAACTTCGCGTCGAACCCGCCCGGGTCCGGCGAGAACACCGCCACCGTCACCGTGAACGGCGTGAACCACGCCTTCTCGTGGAAGACCGAGGACTTCAACGCCACGGTGCCGTTCGTCAGCCACAGCGGCGACGCCGACGTCGTCGTCAAGGTGGCGTTCCACGGCATGGACGGCAACACGGGGAGCAACTCGGCCACGTTCCCGGCCGACGACTGCGCAGCCCCGGCTGTCATCACGGTGCCGCCGACGACCACGACGCCCATCCCGACCGATGTGTCGCCGGCCGTCGTCACCCGCACCGCGCCCGCGGCCGCGGCCCAGGCCGTCGTCGCCAGCCCCGCCTTCACGGGCTGACCGGCCACGCACCGACGCCGAGCGGCCCACGGAGCCCCAGTGGCTCCGTGGGCCCCGGCGTTCCGGCAGCTCGACCATGACTGCCGGCGCGACTGGTCGACCGCCGGTTCCCGGTGTCGGACCCGGCACGGTGAACCGCGCCTCGATGCCGACGGGGTGAGCGAGCACGATCGCTCGCAGTGGAGCACAATGGACGCCTCCGCGTGGGCCCAGAGGGTCCGCCAGCCGGCAGCGAGGACGTCGATGAGCGATGCAGCGGGTGAGCTCGACTGCGGATTCCTGTCCGACCCGGTCGAAGCGCTTCCCGAGGAACTGCACGACAGCGGCGCGCGAGCCGATGGACCGCGCTCAGATCCCAACGTGAGGAGGCCCACATGGGGACCTACGTCCTGCTCAGCACCCTGACGCCGTCCGGGGGCTCGACGCTGCACACGCACCCGCACCGCCTGAAGGAGGTCAACAGCGAGATCACGCAGTTCGGCTGCCGGGTCATCTCGCAGTACGCGCTGCTCGGTCCCTACGACTTCCTGACCATCGTCGAGGCACCCGACAACGAGACCATCGCGCACCTGTCCGTCGATCTCGGGTCGCGCGGCACGGTCAAGGTCACGAGCCTGCCGGCCATGACGATCGACACGCTGGTGGACAAGCTGCAGAGCCCGGAGCAGATGGGCAAGGAGTAGCCCTCCGTCGCTCCGGACTCGCGTCACCGGTTGACCGGCAACGCCCATAATCCTCGTTATGTAAACTACGCCGGAGGAGCACGCTACCCCGGTGCTCCGGGCACCCAGGCCCACGACCTCGGTCGGTGGTCGGCCATGGCCGGGTGCTGCGCCAGGCGCCGTACGAGGCGCTCCAGGCGCGGGTACACGTCGTCGACCGACAGCTGGCCGCGCACGACGTAGGTCATGGCCGAGTGCGTGAAGTGCTCGACGGCCATCAGGGCGTCGTCCCGGTATGCCGGCTCGACGTCCCGCAGCGCGTACTCCGTCACCGGCACCAGGCTGCTGACGCCGGTGGCGGCGATCCCGCCGGGCACGTCGCCCTCGACCCGGGCGGCCCGCACGTAGGTCTCGAGCATGCGGGGGTTGGCCTCCCAGACCGCCCACACCTGGCGGTAGTAGGCCAGGAGCTGCTCGGCCGCCGTCTCGCCGTCGAGCCACGTGGGTGCGGGCTCGTAGAACTCGCGGTCGCTCCACTGCCCCACCGCCTCGGCGATGAGCCGGTCACGGGATCCGAAGTACCGGTAGATCGTGTCGCTCGAGATCCCGGTGCGGTCGGCGATCGCCCGCACCTGGATGGCGTCGTAGCCCCCCTCGGCCGCGAGCGCCAGGACGGCCGCGATCACGCGGTCGCGCCGCGCCGCCTGCGACCGCCGGAGCCGGCCGCCGTCGGGTGCCTCGGTCGTGGTCACGCCACTCCACGGTATCGGATCGGAACGAGGTAGCGAATCGAAACGGAGTTGCGATCTTGCCCGAGACTCGATAGGTTCCCGCGTCGTGGATCCCGAGCTCGCGGCAGTGGTCGCCCAGCTCCCGGTGTTCGAGCCCGGTGGCGCCGGCGACGCCCGGGCTCGAGCCCGGGCCTACTCGGCCGACCGGCCGCCGGTGCCGGGTCGCGAGGCCCTGGACATCACCGAGGAGCGGGCGGCCGGCCCCCTTGGCGCCGATCCCGTGCGAGTCCGCGTGTACCGGCCCGCCGGCGACGCGCCGCACCCCGCCGTGGTCTACGTGCACGGCGGCGGTTTCATCGCCGGCGATCTCGACACCGAGGACATCCGCTGCGTCCGCCTGGCCCACGACGCGGGCTGCGTGGTCGTGTCGGTCGAATACCGCCTCGCGCCCGAGCACCGCTACCCCGCCGCGCTCGACGACTGCTACGCGGCGCTCTGCTGGACCGCGTCCTCGGCGCCCGAGCTCGGCGTCGACCCGAGCCGCATCGGCGTGGCCGGGGCGAGCTCCGGCGGCAACCTCGCCGCGGCCACCGCGCTCGTCGCCCGCGATCGCGGCGGACCGACCGTGGCGTTCCAGTGCCTCGTCTACCCGACGCTCGACGACCGGATGCAGACCGCGTCGGTGGGCTTCGTGGGCACGCCCATGATCGACGGTTCCGACGTCGCCCGCTGCTGGGACCACTACCTCGGCCCCGACCACAGCGATGCCTCGGAGTACGCGGCACCGGGACGGGCGGTCGACCTCGCCGGGCTTCCACCCACCTATGTCATGACCGCCGAGCTCGATCCCCTGCGCGACGACGGTCTGCGCTACGCGGCGCGACTGCTCGAAGCGGGCGTGAGCGTCGAGCTCCACCAGTTCGCCGGTGCCTTCCACGGTTTCGACCTGTTCCCGACCGCGATCTCACAGCGGGCGCTCGACGAACAGGTCCGCTGGCTCCAATCCGTCACTCGTTCCGAGGGGACACCATGACCACGCCGTACAAGGTCCTCACCGCACTCGTGGCGGCGGCCGCGCTCGTCGCCCTCTGCGTCGTGCCGGCGAGCGCGCAGTCGAGCGGCGAGAAGGCCCAGGCGACTGAGATCGGCGTGACGCCGACCGAGATCCACATCGCAGTCGAAGCCGACGTCGACAACCCGTTCGTGCCCGGGCTCTTCCAGGGCATCGTCGACGGCGTGCGCGCCGGTGCCAAGTACCTCAACAGCAAGGCGGGTGGCGGCGGGCTGGCCGGCCGCAAGGTCGTCGTCGACTTCATCGACTCGAAGCTCAACTCCAACGAGGCGCGCAACGGTGTGATCACGGCGTGCCAGGACGACTTCGCGATGGTCGGGACGTCGGCGCTCTTCCTCCCCACCGTCGACGACATGGTGAGCTGCAAGGACCAGGCGGGAGCGGCGACCGGACTCCCCGACGTCGCGGCCATCGTCACCGGCGTCCCCGAGTCGTGCTCACCGGTGACGTTCCCGGTGAACCCACCCCAGTTGATCTGCAGCACCAAGGACGAGCACCCGCAGGCGTACTACGGCAACCAGGGCGACGCGAAGCACCTGCTCGAGCACGAGCACGACCTCCACGGCGCGATGCTCGCCGGGAACGACACCAAGGACGCGCTGCGGGGCGCGACCGCGATCATCGACACCGCAATCAACGCGGGGATCAAGGCCGACCAGAAGGTCACGCTCTCGGGCCGCGACCCGCAGAGCGCGTACACGCCGGTCGTGAACGAGATGAAGAACAGCGGTGCGAACTACTCGCTGACGACCATGGCCCTCAGCAACGCGGTGGAGCTGCGGAGCGAGGCGCAGCTGCAAGGGCTCACCGATCCCAACTTCGTCTGGGAGTGCACGACCTGTTACGACAAGCAGATCGCCGAGCACGCCGACGTGATGGACAACACGTACATGACGATGAGCTACCTGCCCTTCGAGGAGAAGTCGACCAACCCGACGCTCGCGAACTTCCTGAAGTACGTCGGCACGACGAAGGCGAACGGCTTCTCGGTGTTCGGCTGGACGTCCACGCTCGAGTTCGCGGACGCGGTGAACGCCACCGTGAAGAGCAAGGGCGTGAACGGCCTCACCCGAGCCAACGTCCTCGAGTCGCTGAAGGGACTCAGCGACTTCGACGCCGGGGGCATGATCGCCACGGTGAACATCGGCCAGAAGATCCCCAGCTCCTGCTTCCTGCTCGAGCAGTACAAGGACAAGAAGTTCGTGCGCATCTTCCCGAAGAAGGCGGGAACCTTCGACTGCACGCGGTCGAACCGGGTGAAGATCAAAGCCGACCTCATCGGCTGATCTGCTCTCGCGGTCAGTCGGACGGGAGGATGCCGTCGAGCGCGTCGAGGGAGGGTGCGAAGTAGAACGCGCCGCTCACCGGCCGGGTGAAGTCGGTCAGGTGGTCGTGCAGGCCGTCGCCGTCCACCCCGAACATCCGGTGCAACATCTTGGTGAAGCGCGACGGGTCGGCGCTGAAGGCCAGGAAGTAGAGGCCGAGCTCCCCCACCCGCCCGTACGGCGTGCTGCGGCGGTACAGCTCGAGCTCCTCGCCGTCCTCCTCGATGACGACGCGCGCGATGTGCGCGGTCGGCGGCTTGTCGTCGAGCTCCACGCTGTCGGGCTTGGTCCGCCCGATGGTGTCCTCCTGTTCCTCGCGCGTCCGGGCGTGGAAGCAGTCGAGGTCGTGCACCCACTTCTGGGCCAGGACGAACGCACCGCTGGCACCGGGCTCGCCGTCGGGGACGAGCGCGACCTCGAACGCCTGCTCCACCGGCGGGTTCTCGGTGCCGTCGATGAAGCCGGTGAGGTCGCGGCTGTCGCGGTAGACGAAGCACGGTTGCTCGGCGGCGAGGGTCGCCACCGGCGCCAGGCACGCGGCGACGGCCCGCGCCACGTCGAGCTCGACGTCCTCGCCGGTCCCGTGGGTCCACACCCAGAGGTCGTGCTGCGTCGCCGGTGCCCCGCGGCCGTCGCCCTCGATCGCCGCGAACGGGGCCAGCTCCGCGGGCGCGTCGTCGGGCTGCAGCCGGCGCCAGAGGTCGGCGCCGAAGCCGACCACGATGTTCGACCCGCCGGCGGTGACCGGCGGCTCGCGCAGCCCGTGCAGCGCCTCGACGATCGCATCGTCGGTGGCGCCGGGCCGGAGGTCGAGCTCGAGGTGGTAGTGCGAGCGGGTGCCCTGGGCGAAGATGCCGGGCTGCGGGCGGGCCATGGGTCAGTCCTCCACGTTCGACTCGGGCTCCTCGTAGGCGGACAGCGGCGGGCACGAGCACATCAGGTTGCGGTCGCCGTACGCGCCGTCGATCCGGCTGACGGGCGGCCAGTACTTGTCGGGCCCCGACCGGCGTGGGCCACCCGGGTACGCGGCCTCCTCGCGGTGTAGGCGCGCGTCCACTCGTTCGCCACCACGTCGACGGCCGGGTGGGGAGCCGCCCGGAGGGGACTCTCCTCCACCGACCACTCCCCTGCTTCCGCGGCCCGGACCTCGTCCCGGATGGCGATCATCGCGTCGCAGAAGCGGTCGAGCTCGGCGAGGTCCTCCGACTCGGTGGGCTCCACCATCAGCGTGCCCGCCACCGGGAACGAGACCGTCGGCGCGTGGAAGCCGTAGTCGATCAGACGCTTGGTGACGTCGTCCGCGGTGACCCCCGTGGCCTGCGTGATCGGGCGCAGGTCGAGGATGCACTCGTGCGCCACGACGCCGCCGGGCCCGCTGTAGAGCACCGGGTAGTGCGGCCGCAGGCGGGTGGCCACGTAGTTGGCGTTGAGGATGGCGATCTCGGTGGCCCGCAGCAGGCCGTCGCCGCCCATGAGGCGGACGTACGCGTACGAGATGGGCAGGATGCCCGCCGATCCGTGCGGCGCCGCCGCGATGTGCGGCGAGAGGAACGGCGTCAGGTGCTCGCGCACCGCCACCGGACCGACGCCCGGCCCTCCCCCGCCGTGCGGGATGCAGAACGTCTTGTGGAGATTGAGGTGCGACACGTCGGCGCCGAACTTGCCCGGCTTGGCCAGGCCGACGAGCGCGTTGAGGTTGGCGCCGTCGAGGTAGACCTGTCCGCCGCACTCGTGCACGACCGCGCACACGTCGCGGATGTTCGACTCGTAGACGCCGTGCGTCGACGGGTAGGTGACCATCAGCGCGGCGAGGTCGGCGGCGTGCTCGTGGGCCTTCGCCTTGAGGTCGTCGAAATCGACGTTGCCGTCGTCGTCGCACTCCACCACCACGACGCGCATGCCCGCCATCACCGCGCTGGCGGCATTGGTGCCGTGCGCGGACTCGGGGATCAGGCACACGGTACGGGCACCCTGGCCCCGGCTCTCGTGGTAGCCCCGGATCGCGAGCAGGCCGGCGAACTCGCCCTGCGAGCCCGCGTTGGGTTGGAGCGAGACCGCGTCGTACCCGGTGATCTCGCACAGCGCGTCCTCGAGCTCGGCGAACAGCTCGGCGTAGCCCTCGGCCTGGTCGGCGGGCGCGAAGGGGTGGACGTCGGCGAACTCGGGCCAGGTGATCGGCATCATCTCGACCGTCGCGTTGAGCTTCATGGTGCAGGAGCCCAGCGGGATCATCGTGCGGTCGAGGGCGAGGTCGCGGTCGGCCAGCGTGCGCAGGTAGCGCAGCATCTGCGACTCGGAGTGGTACGTGCGGAACACCGGGTGCACGAGGATGTCGGACGCCCGGCGCAGCGCCGGTGGCAGTGCAGCGGCCGGGTCGCCGGCCGGCGCGGAGACGCCGAAGACCTCGCACACGCGCGCCACGACGTCCGGCGTCGTGGTCTCGTCGAGGGCGATGCCGAGGGTGTCGTCGGCGACGCGTCGCAGGTTGATCCCCGCGGCGCGGGCCCTCCCGACGACGTCGTCGGCGCGGGGTACACGCACGGCGACGGTGTCGAAGAAGTGCTCGTGCACGACGCCGGGCAGCGACGCGGCGAGCCCGGCCGCCAATCCGTGCACCCGGTCGGCGATGGCCCGCAGGCCGTCGGGCCCGTGGTACACCGCGTACATGCCGGCGATGTTCGCCAGCAGCACCTGCGCGGTGCAGATGTTGCTGGTGGCCTTCTCCCGCCGGATGTGCTGCTCCCGCGTCTGCAACGCCAGCCGCAGCGCGGGGCGCCCGGCGGCGTCGACCGACACGCCCACCAGCCGGCCGGGCAGGTTGCGCTTGTAGTCCTCGCGGGTGGCGAAGAACCCGGCGTGCGGGCCGCCGTAGCCCATCGGCACGCCGAAGCGCTGGGCGGAGCCGACCACGACGTCGGCGCCCCACTCCCCCGGCGGGGCGAGGAGCACCAGCGCGAGCAGGTCGGAGGCCACCGCCACCAGCGCGCCCTGCGCGTGCAGGTTCACCACCAGCTCGCGGTCGTCGCGGATCCCCCCGGTGGTGCCCGGGTACTGCAGCAGCACCCCGAACACACCACCGGCGCCCAGGTCGACGCCCTGCGGAAGGGAGGCGGGCTCCCCCACCACCACGTCGATGCCGAGCGGCTCCGCGCGGGTGCGCACCACGTCGATGGTCTGCGGGTGGCACTCGGCGTCGAGGAAGAAGGTGTCCCCGGCCTTGGGGTTGACGCGCCGCAGCAGCGTCATCGCCTCTGCCGCTGCGGTCGCCTCGTCCAGCATCGACGCGTTGGCGAGGTCCATGCCGGTGAGGTCGCTCACCATGGTCTGGAAGTTGAGCAGCGCCTCGAGCCGGCCCTGCGAGATCTCCGGCTGGTACGGCGTGTAGGCGGTGTACCAGGCCGGGTCCTCGAGCACGTTGCGCTGGATGACCGGCGGCGTGATGGTGCCGGAGTACCCCGCGCCGATGAGCGAGGTGAGCACCTCGTTCCGGTCGGCGAGGGCCCGGAGGCGAGCCAGCGCCTCGGCCTCGGTGAGGCCGGTCGGGAGGTCGAGCGGGGTGCGGTCGCGGATCGCCTCGGGCACGGCACGGTCGACCAGCTCGGCGACCGACTCGACGCCGACGGTCGCGAGCATGGTCTCGATCTCGGCGGGCGAGGGCCCCAGGTGACGGTCGGCGAACTCCCGGCTCACGCCGTCACCATTGGTCGTTCGCTACTCGCCGGGATACCCGGCTCGCTCACGCTCACGACGCCACCATTGGTCGTTCGCTACTCGCCGGGGTACCCGGCTCGCTCACGCTCACGACGCCACCATTGGTCGTTCGCTACTCGCCGGGATACCCGGCTCGCTCACGCTCACGACGCCGAGGCTACCGGCGGACGAACGGGAGCTTCGTGACGATGGCGGGAACCGCGCGGCCGCGCACGTCGACGGTCACCGCGTCGCCCTCGACCGTGTCGGGGGGCAGGAAGGCGAGGGCGATGGCGTGCCCCAACGTGGGCGAGAAGTTCCCGCTGGTGACCACGCCGACGATCTCGCCGTCGCGCGCCACCGGGTAGCCCTCCCGCGGGATCTGGCGCCCCTCGACGCTCAGGCCGCGCAGCCGGCGGGTGACGCCGCGGTCGTGCTCGGCCTCGAGCGGGGCGCGCCCGCGGAAGTCGCCCTTGTCGAAGCGCACCACCCAGGCGAGGCCGGCCTGCAGCGGGGTGATCCCCGGACCCAGCTCGTGCCCGTGCAGCGGCAGCCCCGCTTCGAGGCGCAGCGTGTCGCGCGCGCCCAGCCCCGCCGGCGTGATGCCGGCGTCGAGCAGGAGCTGCCACCACCGGGCCGCGGCGCCTGCGGGCACGTGCAGCTCGACGCCGTCCTCGCCGGTGTAGCCGGTGCCCGCGATCCACCCGGTTTCGCCGCCGAACTCGAGCGGCTCCACCGCGAACCGCGCCACCCCGGCGTGGTCGGGCGCGATCCGGGCCAGGCGCTCGCGCGCCTCGGGACCCTGGACCGCTAACACCGCGCGCGTGGCGGTCATGTCGTCGATCTCGCACTCTCCCCCACCGTGGAAGACGGCCGCCTCGCCGAGCGCCTCGACGAGCGGTTGGGTGTTCGACGCGTTCGGCATCACCAGGAAGTCACCGGGCGCAGTCCACCAGACGATGATGTCGTCGACCACGTGGGCGTCGTCGGGGTCGAGCAGGTGCGTGTACTCGCGCGCGACCGGGGGCGATGCGGTCGAGGTCGTTGGTGAACGCCCACTGGAGCGCGGCGAAGGCGCCGGCGCCGTACACGCGCACCGAGCCGAGGTGCGACACGTCGAACACCACTGCGTGCTCGCGGCACGCGCGGTGCTCCTCCAGCACCCCGGTGTACTGGACGGGCATCTCCCATCCGCCGAACGGCGCCATGCCGCGCGCCGAGCTCGCGGTGCTCGGCGTCGAGCACCGAGTGGTGCAGCGCGCCGTGGCTCTCGCTCACGCGGCCTTCACGCGGACTCGGCAGCCGGCCCGCCCCGGCGTGGTTCCGGGAACAGGTCGAGGGGCTTCGCCTCCCCCGGCGCGCCCACCAGCTGCGACGGCGGCTCGAGCCCGTACTTCACCAGCAGCTGCAGGTAGTCGCGCTGGTAGAGCACCTTGATCTGCACGTCGGGATAGAGCTCGACCAACCGCCGTGCCTTGCGGTTCTTCTTCGTGACCAGCCTCTGGTTCAGCGTGGTGATCTCGATGTAGAGGTCGTACGCCGGGAGGTAGAAGTCGGGGGTGAACGCCTGCTCGGGGTTGCCGTCGTGGTCGCGCTGCAGCACGAACGTGCGCGGCTCGTACTCCCAGTTGATCGCGTAGAAGTCGAGCAGCTTCGCGAACTGTCGTTCGGAATTGTGTGCGAACGGCACCTGCTCGTGGGGCAGCGGCTCCGAGATGTCAGCCTCCCTGGGCGGCGCGCTGATCGGTCACGTGCTCGCGCACACCGGCGTCGAGCTCCTCCATCACGTGACCCAACGGCACGATGTTGAGCACGCCTTGCCCGCGGCGTACGAGGTCGATGAGCGCGTCGTCGGTGCGCGCCAGCACCGAGTTGGTGCCGTCGAGCACGAGGTTGGCGGTGGCCCAGTCGTCGCCGAGGTCCTCGCGCAGGTAGTCGATCGCCTTGCGCGCGGTCTGCAGCTTCACGCCCGCGTCGAGCAGGCTCTTCACGACCTTGAGCCGCACGAGGTCCGAGAACGAGTACGTGCGCTGTGTCCCGCTGCCCTTGGCGTCGGCGATCGACGGCCGGACGAGGTCGGTACGCGCCCAGTAGTCGAGCTGGCGGTACGTGATCCCGACGATGCTGCACACCTGTGGCCCCCGGAATCCCAGCTCCCTCGGCGTGGGTGCCATGCCGTCGAGCATCGGCTGCTCGGTACGCGTTCTCGGTGCAGCCATTCCACCCTCGATCTCACGTCGACCCCGGGTCATGCTGAAGTACAGGGTCGTAGTTACGGGAATGTGAGGCTAGTGCCTGGAGCGCGCGCCGTCAACGCACTCGCCCGGGGCGTCTCCACCCGGGACGGCGCTATTCGCCGTGGGCGAAGTCCTCGGGTCGCACCTGGTCGAGGAACTCCCGGAACTGCTCGATCTGCTCCTCGTCCTCGTCCTGCTCGAAGAGCACGCCGGCCTCCTCGAGGACGTCCTCGTGGGCGAAGATCGGCACCGGCTCGCCGTAGCGGACGGCCAGGGCGATGGCGTCGGAGGGGCGGGACGAGATCCGGTAGCTGCCGCCGTCGCGGGTGAACTCGATCTCGGCGAAGAAGGTGCCGTCGTGCAGCTCGGTGATGACGACCTGCAGCACCTTGGTGCCGAGGTCGTCGAGGACCGACTTGAAGAGGTCGTGGGTCATCGGCCGGGGCGTCTCCGTGCCCTGGAGCGCGTAGACGATGGCGGTGGCCTCGGGCTGCCCGATGAAGATCGGGAGATAGCGCTGGCCGTCGTTCTCGCGGAGGAGCACGATCGGCTGGTTCGACGGAACCTCGACTCGGACTCCGACAAGAGACATCGGGATCACGGGCGCCTCCGGTACGGACTGGGAGTCACCCTAGCACCGGGCCTCCCCGGCCCTTCCCCCGTCCGCGCCGTAGAGGGCAGGGACGTAGGCGTCCGGTCGTGTCCGTACCAGCTCCCGGTCGGCGACGACCACCCGGGGGACGTTCCGGTACAGGTCGGCCCGGTGCAACCCGTAGCCGAGGACGAACACGTCGGGGATCTCGCGCCCGACGTAACGCACGGTCAGGGGCAGGATCCGGCGGGCCGGGCGGTCGAGCAGCGCGCAGACCTCCACCCGGCGCGGATCCTGACGGCGCACGTGCTCCACCAGGTACCCCAGGGTCAGGCCGGTGTCGACGAGATCCTCGACCAGGATGACGTCGCGCGCGGCGAGCTCGACATCGACGTCGTAGAGGATCCGGACCCGGCCCGAATCGGGCACGTAGCGCGAGATGGCGATGAAGCCGACCTCCACGTGGACGTCGCGCAGGGCGCGGGCGAGGTCGGCCAGGAAGATCAGCGCCCCCTTGAGCACGCCGACCAGCACGACACCGTCGGGGTGATCGGCCGCGATCTCCGCCGCCAGGCGCTCGACGCACTCCCGGATTGCCGCCTCGTCGAGCAGCGTCTCCGGGACCGGGCGGTCGTCGGGACCGACGGGCCGCGGGTCGCTCACTCGGCGAGGGTCTCGCGCACCGCGTCGCGCAGCAGCGCGGCGCGCAGGCGGCGCCCGAGGGTCGCGAGCTCGACCAGCTCGTCCTGCAGGCGGCCCCGGGCCTCGGGATTGCGCTGCCGGACGTACGGCATCAGGACCTGCCCGAACAGCACCGCCTCCCGCTCGGCCGAGGTGCGGTACATGCGGAGGTGGCGGGCCTCGATGCCCCGGCGGAAGAACCCGGCGGCGATGCGGGCCACCTCGAGCGCGTCGTCGTCGTACTGGGCGACGCCGTCGACCTCCCGTGACGGGGCCACGAGCCCGTAGCTCTCCAGCTCCGACAGCTGCGCGTCGACGAGGCCGGCGGCGGCGACGAGCTCGGCGCGGGAGTACTGCGCCTCGGCGTCGGGCACACCGAGCAGGTCGTCGTCGGGCGCACCCTCGTCGGCGGGCAGCGTGGGTGCGAACGCCTGCGGGCGCGGGCGCCGGCGCGGGGGCGGCGCCGGGGCGGCGACCTTCGGTGACGAAGACGAGTCCCCGACCGCCGCCGGTGCGGGCTCCGCCTCGCCCGCCGGCGCGCCGATGGCCGGCGTCGGGTCGAGGAGGCGCGCCTCCTCCCCCGGCGGCAGCTCGTCGAGGCGCTCCTTGATCACCTTCAGCGGGAGGAAGTGCTCCTTCTGCTGGTAGAGGATCCACCGCAGCCGGGCCAGGTCGTGGGCGTAGAACTTCCGGTACCCCGACGGCGTGCGCTCGGGGTTCACCAACCCCTGGCTCTCGAGGAAGCGGATCTTCGAGATCGTGATGTCGGGGAACTCGTCGCTCAGCTCGGCGAGCACCTCGCCGATCGACAGGTGCTCCGGCTCCCTCGCGCTCACGAGTCGCTCCCGATCAGGAACACGAGCACGAACCGACCGATCTGCAGGTCGGCGAGGTGGTGCAGCGGGGCGGTGTCGACGCGCTTGTGATCCACGTAGGTGCCGTTGAGCGACCCGACGTCGGCGACCTCGTAGCCGCCGTCGACCCGCCGGACGGCGGCGTGGCGGCGCGACACCGTGATGTCGTCCAGGAAGATGTCGGAGTCGGGATGGCGGCCGAGGGCGGTGACCTCGGAGTCGAGCACGTAGCGGCTGCCGGCGTTGGGCCCCCGGCGGACCACCAGCATCCCCATCCCCTCGGGCAGCTCGGCCAGGGCCGCGCCGAGCTCCTCGTCGAGCTCGAGCCGCTCGGCGAGCTCAGTGAGGCTCAGCGTCGCTTCGTCCTCGCGCGGCAGCGGGCTCCCGCACGAGGAGCAGAAGTTCGCCCCGGACTCGTTCTGGTGGCCGCACTGGCGGCATCGCATGGCCGAAGGGTACCCCGCCCGGGAGCCGGGTGTGACCGTCACCCTCGACGTGCGGTCGACCCGACCCTCTCCCTCAGGTCCAGGTCGAGGGCTTGCGCGAAACCCTCGACCAGTGCTCGAGCCACCTCGTGCGCCCCGTACGGCGCCCCGAGCTCCCCGAGCGTCACGGTGGCGGCGCGCAGCCGCGCCGAAGTGACCACGGGCGCCCCGGGGCGAAGGGCAAGGAGGTGCGTCTCGTCGAACGGCAGGCGCTCCAGCAGCACCGAGCCGTGCTGGAGGACGGCCCCCGCCCGGCGCACCTGGGCCGACCCGCAGAGCTTGCGGTCGCCGACGCGGAGGTCCGCCCCCTGCTGGCCCGCGAAGCAGACCGGTCCCGCCGGGCCGTCGTGGCGGGCCACCGCGGCGTCGACCCCCAGGCGGGCGAGGCCGGCGATCAACCCTCCGGCCAGGCGCCGGTACACGGCGTCGACGCCGCCCTCGGGCCCCGCGGGTCGCGGCATCGCCACTGCGTACGTCACGTCGCCGCCGTGGAGCAGCCCCCGGCCGCCGGTCGGACGCCGGACGACCTCGACTCCCAGGCGGGCGCACGCGTCGGCGTCGACGTCGTCGTCGGGCTGGAAGCGCCCGAGCGAGAGCGCGGGCGGCGACCAGCGGTAGAGCCGCAGCGCCGGTGGCGCCCCCGCCGCGACCTCGTCGAGCAGCGCCTCGTCGGCCGCCATCTGGGCGGCGGCGTCGAGGCCACGGTCGAGGTCGTCGACCAGCCGCCAGGCCCGGTTCGCGGGCGGGCGGAGGGGTCGGGTCAACCTTCCTCGACCAGCGCGCGGTACCCGGCCGCGTCGAGCAGCGAGTCGACCTCGGCGGGGTCGGCCATCTCGACCACGAAGATCCAGCCCGCACCGTAGGGGTCGGCATTCACCTGCTCGGGCGCGTCGTTGAGCGCCTCGTTCACCTCGACGACGGTGCCGGTGACGGGCGAGAAGATCTCCGACACCGACTTCGTCGACTCCACCTCCGCGCAGCTGGCGTGCGCCATCACGTTGGCGCCGACGCCGGGCAGCTCCACGTAGACGACGTCGCCGAGCGAGTCCTGGGCGAAGTCGGTGATGCCGATGCGGGCGCGGGGTCCGTCGACCGCCACCCACTCGTGCTCCTCGCTGTACCGCAACGCCTCGGGGAAGTCCATCAGTCCGGGTCGATTCCGCTACGACGTCCCGGCCTCCGGCCACGCCTCCGCTGCATCTCCATCAGTCTGGGTCGATTCCGCTACGACGTCCCGGCCTCCGGCCACGCCTCCGCTGCATCTCCATCAGTCTGGGTCGATTCCGCTACGACGTCCCGGCCTCCGGCCACGCCTCCGCTGCATCTCCATGGGCGAGAACCTACTGGAGCACCTGGCGGATGCGCTCGACGTACTGCTGGGCCAGGCGGCGGGCGTCGACGTCGCTGCCGGCTTCCGCCCACACGTGGGTGAGGGCCTCGTCGGGGTCGGGCAGCACCAGAGCCCACTGGCCGTCGTCGATCACCTTCACGCCGTCGATGAGCTCCAGCTCGCGCGTGCCCGCCCGCTCGACGATCTCCCGCATCACCGTGCCCTTGCGCTCCCACGGCGTGACGATCGTCTCGTGCGCCACGTGGATCTCGGGCAAGGTGGCGACCACCGCCGAGAGGGGGCGGTCGACCGCGGCGAGCAGGTCGAGCAGCTTCACCAGCGTGACCGCGGCGTCGTAGGCGGGCAGGAACTCGGGCCAGATGCAGCCGCCGTCGGGCGTGCCCGCGAACATCACCGCGCGGGCGCTGGCCGTCTCCATGAGGCTGGCGCCCCACAGGCGCGTGCGCACCACCTCGCCGGTCGTGCCCATGATCCGCTCCACCGCGTTCGTGACGTTCACCGGCACCGCGACGCCGGCGCCCGGGCACGCCTCCTTGATCAGCGCGACCACGCTGAGGAGCAGCTCCTCGGGCTCGAGCACGTGACCGCGGTCGTCGACCACGACCGCCAGCTCACCCTCGGGGTCGATCACGAACCCGAGATCGCTCCCCGACACCCGCACCAGCTCGGCGAGCCGGGCCACCTGTGCGTCGCGTACCTCGGCGGTCGACGTGGCCGACGACGTGCTCGCGAACGGGTTGACCGCCAGCACCTCGGCACCGAGCTTGGTCAGGAGGCTCGGCATCACGATCGACGACGCGCCGAACGAGTAGTCGAGCACCAGCTTGAAGCCCTGGGCGCGCACCTGGTCGATGTCGACGACTCGCTCGAGCGCGGCGGAGTAGAACTCGAGCGAGCGGGGCGGGAACACGATGTCGCCGATGTCGCCGCCGAACGCCCGCCGGTAGTCCTCGCGGTACAGGAGGCGCTCGACCTTGCGTTGGACGCCGGGGTCGATGTCGCGGCCGTCGTCGTCGAAGAAGCGGATCTCGACGGTGTCGGGGTCGCCGGGAGCCAGGCGCACGGTGATGCCGCCCTGCGACCGGCTGTTGCGCACCTGGAAGCGCGTGAGTGGCACCGTGGCCAGCTCGATGTCCTCCACGTTGACGCCGGAGAGGTTGATGCCGGCGATCAGCGCGCGCTTCAGCGCCCGCGCGATGCGGCTGGTGTCGCGGCTCGTGGTGATGATCGAGCCCTTCGGCACCGCGGTGCTGTAGGCCATGGCGAGACGCACCGCGACCTCGGGGTTGATGTCGACGTTGGCGAGCCCGCGCACCCCCCGGCGGCCGAACAGCGTGCGGGCGCCGCGGCTTTCCCACACGATCGACGACGTGACCATCGCGCCCGACTCGACGGTCTTGAACGGGTACACCTTGACGTTGGGGTTGATCACCGCGTCCTGGCCGATGAAGCACTCGTCGCCCACCACGGTGCCTTCGTCGACGCGCACGTGCGCCCGCAGGTCGGTGTTGCGACCGATCACGCAGCCGCGCAGGTTGGCCTGGGGCCCGACGTACACGTGGTCGTGGCAGATGGCGCGCTCGAGGAAGGCGTCGGCCTTCACGATCACGTCGGTGCCGAGGACGGTGTACGGCCGCAGGTGTGCGCCCGACTCGATCCGGCAGTTGTCGCCGATCACCACCGGCTCGTCGACACGCGCCTCGGGGCTGAGCTCGACGTCGGTGCCGATCCATCGTCGCTCACCGAGCTGGAAGCCGTCGATCTCGACCCGCACCCGCCCGTCGAGGACGTCGGTGTGGGCCCGGCTGTAGGCCTCCAGCGTGCCGACGTCCTCCCAGTAGCCCTCGGCCACGTGCCCGTGGAGGGTGTGGCCGTTGTCGAGCAGGACCGGGAAGACGTCGCCGGAGAAGTCGACGACCTCGCCGTCGGGGATGAAGTCGAACACCACCGGCTCCAGCACGTAGATGCCGGTGTTGATGGTGTCGGAGAACACCTCGCCCCAGGTGGGCTTCTCGAGGAAGCGCTCGATGGTGCCATCGGGCTGTGTGATCACGATGCCGAACTCGAGCGGGTTGTCGACGTGCTTGAGCGCGATCGACGCCGACGCGCCCGCGTCGCGGTGGGCCTTCACGAA
Source organism: uncultured Actinomycetes bacterium (assembly GCA_963819475.1). Classification (GTDB taxonomy): domain Bacteria; phylum Actinomycetota; class Acidimicrobiia; order IMCC26256; family DASPTH01; genus DASUAS01. The sequence continues at coordinate 57,911 of CAWFWE010000002.1, read as the reverse complement.
CGTGGTGAGGTCGATGTCGGTGAGGACGTCACCCGAGATCACGAGGAAGGTGTCGTCGAGCTCGTCGGCCGCGTTCCGCACCGAGCCCGCGGTGCCGAGGGGCGAGTCCTCGGTGGCGTACCGCATGGTGACGCCGAAGTCGGAGCCGTCGCCGAAATAGTCGCGGATCTGGTTGGCGAGGAAGGCGACGGTGACCACGACCTCGTCGAAACCGTGCTGCGCCAGCAGGTTGACGATGTGCTCCATCATCGGCTTGTTGACGAGGGGCATCATCGGCTTCGGCGTGTTGCTGGTGAGCGGCCGCAGCCGCGTTCCCTCCCCGCCGGCGAGGATCACCGCCTTCACGACAGACTCCCGGCCGAGGCGCGGGCGCCGCGCTCGTCGCGTCCTTCGCGGAGCGCGTGGCGCGCGATCGGTACGTAGGTCAGCGCCGCGTAGTAGCTGAGCACCAGCCCGCACACGGCCATGAACCAGGCCGCCGCCAGCACGAGGTCGTGGGCGTCGCCGTGGATGGCATCAGCCCACAGGTACAACGGGAAGGCGAACATCAAGGCGAGGGTGCCCGCCTTCCCGACCCACTGAACGTCGATGCGGCGCGCCCCGGCCGCCGCGAGCGCGAGCACCCCGACGCTGACGACGAGCTCCCGGACCAGCACCAGCACGCCGACCACGAGGGGCACGCTGCCCTGCACGACCAGTGCGACCGCGGCCACCAGGAGCAGGATGCGGTCGGCGACCGGGTCGAGCACCTGGCCGAGGTCGCTGCCCTGGTCGAAGTGGCGGGCGATCCAGCCGTCGACCCAGTCGGAGGCGCCGAGCACGGCCAGCAGCAGCGCCGCCGCGAGCAGGTCGTCGTCGGCGAGCAGCCAGACGAACACCGGTGCGCAGGCCAGGCGGGCCAGCGAGATGACGTTCGGGACCGTGACGATCCGCGACCCGCCATCCGTCCCCATCGCCGAATCGTACGCGCTCGATTCAGAACAGCCCCGTGTGCGCACCACCGTCGACGGGAATGGCGGTGCCGGTGACGAAAGACGCCGATTCCGAGCAGAGGAACGCCGCGACCCGGCCGAAATCCGCCGGGTCGCCGAGCACCCCGGCGGGGATCCCGGCCCGCGTTGCATCGAGATCGCCGCCGTAGAGGGCCCGGAGGCGCTCGGTGTCGTGGAAGCCGGGCTGGAGCGAGTTCACCGTGACGCCTTCGCCCGCGATCTCACGGGCGAGCGTCTTCAGGAAGGCGGTGAGGCCGGAGCGAGCGACGTTGGAGAGGATCAACCCCGCGATCGGTTGGCGCACACCCACCGAGGTGATCGCGATCACCCTCCCCCATCGATGCTCGCGCATCGCCGGTACCGCCTCGTGGCACATCGCGATGTAGGTGAGGCAGTTGAGCTCGATGGCGGCGCGATAGGCCTCGGGGGGTGTGGACGCGAAGTTGCCGGGGGGCGGGCCGCCACCGTTGCACAGGAGGATGTCGACCACGCCCAACGCGTCGCGCGCGTCCCGCACGAAGCCCGCCGCGCCCTCCTCGGTCGAGACGTCGGCCACCAGCGGCACCGCGCGTGGACCGATCTCCGCTGCCGCGGCCTCGATCCGCTCCCGCGACCGGCTGCAGATCGCCACCGTGACCCCTTCGTCGGCGAGAGCGCGCGCGGTGGCGAAGCCCAGACCGCTCGACGCCGCCGCCACCGCGGCGCGGCGGCCCTCGATACCGAAGTTCACGAGTGGATCGGCCCGGTCGCGTCGCGCAACGCCTGCGCCTTCCGGCCGGTACGAGCACTGATGATCTCGGCGCAGATCGACACCGCGGTCTCCTCCGGGGTGCGGGCACCGATGTCGAGGCCGATCGGCGCGTAGATGCGGGCGAGCTCCTCGTCGGTGACACCCGCCTCCTGCAGCCGCTCGGTGCGCTTGGCATGCGTCTTGCGGGATCCCATCGCGCCGAGGTAGCCGACGCGGGTGGCGAGCGAGCCGACGATCGCGGGCACGTCGAACTTGCTGTCGTGGGTGAGCACGCACACCGCGTCGCGCGGGCCGAGGTCGTCGCCCACCTTCTCGAGGTAGCGGTTGGGCCACTCGTTCACGACCTCGTCGGCCATGGGGAACCGCTGGCGGGTGGCGAACACGGCCCGGGCGTCGCACACGACCACGCGGTAGCCGAGGACCTTGGCGACCGCGGCAAGGGCGCGCGTGAAGTCGACCGCGCCGAAGATGATCATCCGCGGCGGCGGGGCGAACGACTCGACGAACACGGCCACCGTGTCCTCGCGCGCCTCACCGTGCGCGCCGTAGTGGCGGGTCGACGTGAGACCGGCCTCGAGCTCGCCGCGCGCGTCGCGGGCGACGACACGGTCGAGGTCGGGGTCGCCCAGGCTGCCGAGCGCGTCACCGACGCGCGGGACGAGCAGCTTGGCCCCGATCTGCGGCCCGGCGGTGACGGTGGCCAGCGCCACCGGCTCCTCGGCCCGCAGCGCGTCGCGCAGCGCCTCGTAGATCGACCGGTCGGGACTCACCAGTCGAGGGGCTCGAGGTAGAGGTGGATGGTGCCGCCGCAGGTGAGGCCGACCGCGAACGCCTCGTCGTCGGAGTAGCCGAACGTGATGACGCCCCGCTCCCGCGTGCCCGCCAGCACCTCGAGCGACGCCTCGACCACCGCGCCCTCGACGCAGCCGCCGGACACCGAGCCCGCGACCTCACCGTCGTCGTTCACGGCCATGGTCGCGCCCGGGTCGCGTGGTGCGGACCCCTCGAGCGCGACGACCCGGGCGACGGCCACCCGGTGGCCGCCGGCCCGCCAGCGTTCGATGTCGTCCAGGACTTCCTTCATGCGTTCTCCAGTTTCTCGCCCGAGACGACCCGCGCCAGATGCTCCAGCGACGCCAGGTTGTGCCCCTCGACGAACTCGTCAACGTGCGGGAGGGCGGCGGCCATTCCGCGGGCGAGGGGTGCGAAGTTGGGCGACGACTTCAGGGGGTTCACCCACACGACCTGGTGGGCGACCCGGTGCAGCCGCTCCATCTGCGTGCCGAGCAGCTCCGGGTCGCCCCGGTCCCAGCCGTCGGACAGGATCACGACCACCGCGCCCCGGGCCATGCCCCGCACGCCCCACTCGTCGTTGAACTGCCGCAGGCCCTCCCCCAGCCGGGTGCCCCCCGACCAGTCGGTGACGCGCCGGGCGGCGGCGGCGATGGCGGCGTCGGGATCGCGCGACGACAGCTCCCGGGTGATGCGGGTGAGCCGGGTGCCGATGGCGAAGGCCTCGACCTTCCCCCGCCCCACGACGGCGGCGTGGAGGAAGCGGACCAGGCCCCGGGCGTACGCCTCCATCGACCCACTCACGTCGCAGAGCAGGACGATCCGGCGCGGGCGCTCGGCGGGCTCGACGTAGGCGCGGCTGATGGGCTCGCCCCCGGCGCGGATGGCGCGACGGACCGTGCGACGTAGGTCGGGGCGGCCCCGGCTCCGCCGGCTGGCGCGCAGGCGCCGCGACCGGCGCGTCGCGCCGGCCATGCGCAGGTCGTCCATCAGACGCCGCGACTCGGCGAACTCGTGGGGGCTGTAGTGCGCGAAGTCGCGCTGGCGCAGGACCTCGGCCCGGCTGTAGCGCACCGAGAGCGTGGGTGCGTCGGACGGCTCGCCGTCGTCGTCGCCCGCGTCGTCGTCGCCGTCGTGGTCGAACGCCAGCACCACCTCGTGCTCGATCGGCGACGCCAGCGGGATCTCGTGCACGCGCTCCCACCACGCGGCGAAGGCGCGGTCGTAGAGCTCGACATCCTCGGGGCGGCGCACGAGCGTCGCGCGCCCCGCCCAGTACACCGACTCGCGGCTCCCGGCCCCCACCGCGCCGAGCGCCTCGGCGAACACCAACGTCGCGCCGACGGGCACGTCGAGACCGGCCGCGCGCAACAGGCGGGCGAAGCCGACGGTCAGCCGGTCGACCTCGGGGACCGGCGCGGCCGCGGTCGCGTCAGCCACTGCGCTCCGTCGCCGAGCGGACCAGCTGGTCGATCCCGGCGGCCCTGGTGCGGTCCTGGTCCTCGCGGTACTTGAGGATGGTGCCGAGGGTGACCGCGACGGCCTGCTCGTCGATGCTGGTGCGCCCGAGCGCGGCGAGCGCGTTCGCCCAGTCGATGGTCTCGGCAACACCGGGTGGTTTGTAGAGCTCGAGCTCGCGCAGCGTCTCGACCGCGGCCGCCACCTCGCGCGCCAGCTGGTCAGGCACCTCGGGTGCGCGCACGCGCAGGATGGCGAGCTCGCGCTCGAAGTCGGGGTGCGCGATCCAGTGGTAGAGGCACCGCCGCTTGAGCGCGTCGTGCACGTCGCGGGTGCGGTTCGACGTCACCACGACCAGCGGCGGCACCGACGCGCTGAACGTGCCCAGCTCGGGCACGGTGATCGTGTAGTCGGAGAGGATCTCGAGCAGGAAGGCCTCGAACTCGTCGTCGGCGCGGTCGACCTCGTCGACCAGCAGCACCGGCGGCGCGACCGCGCCCAGGCTGTCGGCCTCGTAGGCGATCGCCCGGAGGAGCGGCCGCTTCACCAGGAACCGCTCCGAGTAGAGCTCGTCCTCCACCACCTCACCGCCGCCCGCCTCGACCGCGCGGAGGTGGAGCAGCTGGCGGGAGTAGTCCCACTCGTAGACCGCCTGGGTGGCGTCGATGCCCTCGTAGCACTGGAGGCGGACCAGCTCGCCCCCGGTCCAGCGGGCCAGGACCTTGGCCACCTCGGTCTTGCCGACGCCGGCCTCGCCCTCGAGGAGCAACGGCCGCTGGAGCCGGATGGCGAGGAAGATCGCGGTGGCCAGGCCCTCGTCGGCCAGGTACTCGTGCTCGGCGAGGGCGGCGCGGACGTCGTCGACGGTCTCCATCGGACCCGATCGTACCGGCGCCCCGGGACGATCCCCGCCCGCGGGCCGTGCTCCTTACAGGTTGAAGGAGTAGCCGCCGTTCACCGGGATCGTCTGGCCCGTGACCCAGTCGGCCTGCGGCGCGGCGAGCGACACCACCATGTGCGCGATGTCGCGTGGCAGCCCACGGCGCCGCACGACGTACCGCTTGACCACCCGGTCGCCGACCTCGTCCTCCTCGGGCGGGATGCCCTGCGTGTTCATCGTCCCGAGGGCGACGCAGTTGACGGTGATGCCGTGGCGACCGACCTCGCGAGCGACAGAGCGTGAGAACCCCGCCGCGCCCGCCTTCGCCGCCGAGTACGCCGCCATGTGGGTCTCCCCCACGCGCGCGGTGTCGGAGATGACGGTCACGATGCGGCCCCAGCCGGATTCGATCATCCCGGGCAACGCGGCGCGGACCGCGTACATCACGCCGTACATGTTCACCTTGATGAACGCCTCCCAGTCGTCGGGTTCGGTCTGCACGAGCGTGGCGAGGTCCTCGTAGCCCATCGTCGCCGCGCGGCCCGCATTCCCCGCGTTGTTCACCAGGACGTCGACGGGGCCGCCGTCGGTGACCGCAGCCTGGACCGCGTCGTAGTCGGTGACGTCGAACACCGCCGGCCGGGCCTTGCCGCCGGCGACCTCGATCTCGCTCACGACGCTCTGCGCCCGCTCGAGCACGAGGTCGTTCACCAACACCTCGGCCCCGGCCTCAGCGAGCGTCGTCGCGATGCCGCGGCCGACCCCCTGACCGGCGCCGGTCACGAGCGCGCGGTGCCCGGACAGATCGATGGCGTACGGCATGGTGCAGCTCCTGTCGTGGTGCGTTCAGACCGCGCCGTCGTCGTGCAACGCGGCGATCTCGTCGGGGGCGAAGCCGGCCGCCGCGAGGGCGGCGTCGGTGTGCTCACCGGGGCCTGGCGGCGGGCCGGCCCCGAACGGCTCCTCGCTGCCGTCGGGGCGGCGCAGGCGCACCGGCGACCGGAGGGCGCGGGTCCCCGCGCCGTCGCCGGTCAGCTCGACCACCGACCCGCGGGCCAGCACGTGCGGGTCGTCGAACAGGTCGTCGACCGTGTTCACCGGGCCGACGGCGGCCGCCGCCGGGAGCCGCTCGACCCACTCGGCGGCGGGGCGGGTGGCGAAGATGGCCGCCAGCTCGTCGGCGAGCGCCACCTGCCCCTCGGGCGGGGTGGCCAGCCGGTCGGCGAGGTCGGGCCGCTCCAGCGCCTCGCACAGCGCAGCCCAGGTGCGCGGCTCGGCGGCGGCGACGGTGATCAGGCGGCCGTCGGCGGCCCGGTAGGCGCGCCGGTTCGCCGACTGGCCCCAGCCGGCCTGACCGCCGACCGCGACGCGCGCCACCGCTTCGCCGATCACCCAGGTGGCGGCGTCGGCGATGCTGGTGTCGACGAAGCGCCCCTCGCCGGTGCGGTCACGAGCGGTGAGCGCGGCGAGGATGCCGACCACGCCGATGAGCGCGCCGTACGGCACCGCGAGGACGAAGTCGGGCGTGGTCGGCACCGCGTCGCCCGCCATCAGGGCGAGGAGCCCGGAGTAGCCGAGGAACGAGATGTCGTGGGCGGCGCGGTCGGCGTAGGGGCTCTCGGCGCCGAACCCGGAGATCGAGCACCAGACCAGACCGGGTTGGTCGGCCGCGAGCTGCTCGTAGCCGATGCCCTGCTCGCGCAGTGCAGCGGGCAGCCCCGATTCCACGACCACGTCGACCTCGGCGACGAGCCGGCGCAGGACCTCCGGCGCGCGCGGATGCTTGAGGTCGAGCGTCATGGCGCGCTTCCCGCGGTGGTACGCGGCCGGTGCGCCCGGGAGCATGCGCAGCGGGTCGCCACCCTTCGGTGGCTCGATCCGCAGCACGTCGGCGCCGAGATCGGCGAGCACGCCGGTGCAGAACGCGCCGGGCTGGAGGCGCGACAGGTCGAGGACGCGCAGGTGTGACAGCGGCTGGTCGGTCATGCGCCGGTCGTCTGCACCTCGACGTCACCGCCCCGCGCGGCCGGGTAGGCGTGCCAGCGCGTGGGCGTGTCCTCGATGAAGCACACCATCTCGTCGCGGCCGAGGAAGGGGGCGTCGACACGCGCCACCGTGAACTCCTGACCGGCGTAGCGCACGACGTCGCCCGGTTGCACGTCGTCGACCTTGGTCGTCGTCCAGTTCTCGGCCATGGAAGGCATCACTCCTCGGTGGTGGCGACGGTCAGCTCGACCGACGGGAACGGCTTGTCGCGGCCGGGCGCGCCCGTGGGGGCCAGCCCGAGATCTTCGTACAAGGCGGTGGTGACGGCGTCGAGCCGGAGGTAGTGGTCGTCGTTGCCGCACATGCCGTTGGTCTGCACCACCGCGACGAGGCCGTGCTCGGGATCGGCGAAGGAGATGGCCGAGAGCGCGCCGCCGTGGCCGAACGCGCGCGGCGACGCGTGACGACCCATGGCGAAGGCGTCGACCGCGAACCCCAGGCCCCAGTCGCACTGCGCGTGGAAGGTCTCGTCGTAGAGACCGACGCGGTGCCGCGCGGTGATCGCCTCGACCGCCTGTGGCGTGAGGACACGGTGACCCTCGAGCGCGCCGCGCCCGAGCAGAGCCTCGTAGAGGCGCGCCAGCTGCCGGACCGGGCCGCGTCCACCACCTCCGGGGATGCAGAGCCGGAGGAAGTCGGACGAGTCGAAGTGGTCGAGCGGCAGCGCGGTGCCCGACGCGGTGTTGTGCATGGTGCCGAGGCGGTCGCCGTACATCGCGACCCGGTCGGCCGGCATGCCCACCCAGCAGTCGGCCATGCCGAGCGGCTCGAACACCTCGTCGCGCACGTACTGCTCGAAGCGGCGCCCGTCGCAGCGGTGCACGATCTCGGCGAGCAGGGTCATCCCGCAGCTGAGGTGGTACCCGGCCCGCGCACCCGGGACCCAGTCGGGCTCGCGCTCGATCGCGCAGATGCCGGCGACGACCTCGTCCCAGTAGGCGGTGCCCGGCGCGGTGCTCGTGACCGCGTCGCCGGTGCGGATACCGGCGGTGTGCGTGAGCAGGTGCCGGATCGTGATCTCGTCCTTGCCGTGCGTCGCGAACTCGGGGAGGTGCTCGGCGACGCGGTCGTCGAGCTCGAGCGCGCCCCGCTCCCACTGCTGTGCCACCGCGACCGCCACGCTGGGCTTGGTCATCGAGAACCACACGACCATCGAGTCGGGCGTCATCGGCACGCCGGCCCGCGCGTCGCCGATCCCGAGATCGGCGACGACCTTGCCGTCGACCGAGGCGTAGACCTGCGCACCGAGATGGAGGCCCCGTTCGACGCCCTCCGCCACCACCGCCACCGCGCCGCTGACGGCCGCGCCACCGGTCCCATTGACGACGATCTCGCTCACGGGCGTGACGCTACCCCGCGCCGTCGACGCCACGCGCGGGCCGTGGGCCATGATGAGCGCCCATGGCACCGGGTTCACCCACCGACGGGCCCGCGAGGCGGCCGACCCCGAGGGCCGCGAGCCCGACCTCCAGCTGTCGTTCGCGAACGAGCGCACGTTCCTGGCCTGGGAACGCACCGCGCTCGGCCTCATCACCGCCGGCCTGGCGATCACCCAGCTCCTGCCCTCCTTCGACTTCCCGGGGGGCCGACGGCTCCTCGGCCTGCCGCTCATCGCGCTGGGCGTGGTGATCGCGGCGGTGAGCTACTGGGAGTGGCACCACAACCAGGAGGCGATGCGGCACGACCGGCCGCTCCCCCGCTCCTGGTTGCCGCTCGTCGTCGCGATCGTGGTGGCGGTGGTCGCGATCCTGGGCTTCGTGCTGGTGATCGTGGAGGGCTCGGGATGACGGCCGACGGCGCCGCGCCGCGTCGCCGGCCGCCCTCCGGCGCCGTGCTCGCCGACGAGCGCACCGACCTGGCCTGGAACCGGTGTGGGCTCGCGTTGATCGCCTGCGGGCTCGTGATCATGCGCGGGCTCACGCTGCAGAATTTCTCACGCACCGACATCGCGGTCGGCGCGGTGATCCTCGGGCTCGGCGTGGTCAGCTACGTGGTCGCCGGATGGCACGCGCGCCGTCGGCTGGCGCCCGATCGCGCCCTCCGGGCTGCGTCAGCGTCGGACCTGTTGCCGGTGGCGATGGCCGTGACCGCGATCGGGCTCGCCGCGTTCGTGCTCGGGCTGCTGTTCCCCGCATGACGGTCCTTCGAGGAGGACGACGATGAACGACGCGGTCCACTACGAGCTCGACGGGCACGTGGCCACGATCACCTACCACCGGCCCGAGGCGCTCAACGCCGTGAACGCCGACATGCGCCGCGGCCTCAACGACGCGTTCAGCCGCTTCCGTGACGACGAGGCCGCCTGGGTGGCGATCGTCACCGGCGCGGGGCGCGCCTTCTGCGCCGGCGGCGACCTGCGCGACGGCGCCGGGTCGATCGGCGAGTTCGAGGGCACGTTCTGGGAGAAGCCGACCATCAACTCGTTCGAGAGCGGCTGGGAGATCTTCAAGCCGGTGATCGCGGCGGTGAACGGCTACTGCCTCGGGTACGGGCTCACGCTCGTGACGTGGTGCGACTTCGTCATCGCCAGCGACCGGGCCGAGTTCGGCTTCCCCGAGGTGCTGATCGGCGCGCCCACGATCGTCGGCGCGATCCGGCTGCCGCAACGGGTGAACTGGCAGTACGCCATGGAGCTCCTGCTCACCGGTGAGCGCATCGACGCGGCGCGGGCCAAGGAGATCGGGCTGGCGGGATGGGTCGTGCCGCACGACGACCTTATGGACGAGGCGCGCGCGTTGGCGGCGCGGCTCGTCCGGGCGGCGCCGTTGGCGGCGCGCGCCGTCAAGGAGGTCGCGGTGCGCTCGCAGCACCTGTCGAGCCTGGAGGCCATCCGCTTCGGCGAGACGATGCGGCTCGTCGCCCACCAGAAGCAGCAGGAGGCCAACGAGACCGGATCGCCCTCGGCGTGGAGCCCGCCCGACCGCGCGGGCTGACCTACCGCGGTGGGTAGTACCGGTCGAGCAGGGCGCCGAAGCGGGCGACCAGGGGTGCCGGAGGCGATTGCGGCGACGCGCACCACCACAGCTTGAACAGCTCGGCCGTCGCCTCGCGCATGTTCGTCGTCGCGTAGGGCGAGACCTCTCCGACGATCCGACGGAAGCCGGCGCGCCACGGCTCGGGCGCGCCGGCGTCGCGCCCGCGCAGCGCGTGCTCGAACGTCTCCACCCCGAGCTCCTCGCCGAGGGCGCGGTTGAACTCGACGTACACCCCCGGCGTGGTCGCCACCGTGGCATCCATGTTGTGCCAGATCTCGTGGGCGACGACGCCGTCGATGTGGAACCAGGGGCGGGGCACCTCCGCCGACACCCCCCGGCGGCCACCGCGACGGAGCCGGTCGGCGGAGAGCGCGTCGGCGAACGCCAGGCTGGTCTCGAGGTAGATGGTGCCGGAACCCCCTTGCGTCGACCCCGCCGTCATGTGGTCGTCCATCCCGCCCGCGCCGTCGTCGATGGTGATCGTGTGCACACCCGCGGCCATGCGCCCGTAGCGGCGACGGATGGCGAACGCGGTGTCGAGCGCGGCGGCGACGACCTCGGACATCAGGTCGCTGCGATCGGGCGCCTTCAGCCGCATGCGGAACCCGCCGTCGGCTGTGACCGCGCGCAGGTGCAACGCCTTGCGACCGAACCCCCGGCGGCAGACGTCGACCCCCGGGAGCAGGTCCTGCACCACTGCGAGACGCCGATCCACCCCGGCACCGCCGGGCGGCGTCGGGCCGGCGGGCGTGAGAGGGGCGCGGAGTGGCCCGGTCCATCCCGCGAGCCTCGCCTCCGTCCGCGTGAGCTCGTCGCCGAGCGCGACCGGCCGGTCGATCGGGGCCAGCGCGGTCACCAGCTCCCGCGCGACCTCCCGGTCCATGATCCCCGGGATGAGGGGCCGGACCGCGACCGCGTCGATGCCGTCGACCGACGCGGGTTCGAGGTCCGCGAACGCGCTCGATCCCTGCCAGACCCGGCCGTCACGCAGCTCCACGGACGGCAGTCAAGCACCCGGGCGCGGGCGCGACGGGTGCGGCAGAATCACGGCCATGGAGCGCGTCACCGGCATCGGCGGGTTCTTCTTCCGCGCCGACGACCCCGAGGAGCTCGCGGCGTGGTACGCCGAGCACCTCGGCGTCGGCTTCCCACCCGAGAGCTACGAGGACGACCCCTGGTACCAGGACGCGGGGCCGACGGTGTTCGCGCCGTTCGGCCGTCAGCACTGGGAGAGCCCTCAACTCGGGGCGCACGCGTGGGGTGTGAACTTCCGCGTCCGGGACCTCGACGCCATCGTGGCCCAACTCCGCTACGTGGGCATCGCGGTCGAGGTCGACCACGAGTCGTACCCCAACGGCCGGTTCGCGAGCCTGGTCGACCCGGAGGGCAACGCGGTGCAGCTCTGGGAACCTGCCTGAGCCGTCGCCCGGGCTCAGGCAGGTTGGTCGGTGACGCGGATCCAGAGGACGCTCGACCGCGGCACCAGGGTGAGCGAGTCGTCGTCACTGTGGATCAGCAGCGGGGCGGCACCCGCTTCCAGCCAGTGGTTCATCGCCTGCTCGAGCTGGTGCTGGCCGACGTCGCGCCGGGCGCGCGGTTCCCGCGGGTGGTACTGGACGCGGGGTGGATGCTGATCACAGTCGTGGGGTCGTGTTGCGGGCGAGACCTGCCCTCCGTCCGCGGCACGACCCCATCTCCGCCGGACACGCGGGACACCCACGACTCCTCCTACGCGCGGATGGTGCGGAACGTGGCGCGGATGTCGTCGACGACGGCGGCGGGCTGCTCGACGGGCGCGAAGTGCCCGCCCCGTTCGTGCGTCCCAGTGTACCTGAGGTCGTAGAGCACGCCGGCGGCCTGCATCGCCGCCGGCTGCTGATCGGCACCGAACCAGGAGATGCCCGTCGGCGCCTCCATCATGGGCATGCGGTCGTGCGCCGGCCGCCACGGGTCACGCCACGCGTTGGAGTAGAAGCCCACCGCGCTCGGAATGCTGCGCGTCACCCAGTACAGCATGACGGTCGTGATCAGGTCGTCGAGCGAGAAGCACGACTCGACGTCGCCATGACAGTCCGACCACCGGTACCGCGGCTCGACGAGCCAGGCGGCCAGGCCGACGGGCGAGTCGTGGAGACCGTGGGCGAGGGTGAGCGGTGAGAGGCACTGGACCCCGATGTGCGCCGCGTACCGCCGTTCCTGTGCGAGCGCGTCCTGGCGTGCTGCACCGTCGAGTCCCTCCAGCGCGCGACCCATGAGGTCGGCCCACGGCCGCTCGACCGAGAACACCATCGGCGGGATCGCGATCACGGTGTGGATGCCGATGAGCCGCTCCGCGTGCGCGTGGGCGAGCTGCGCGGTGAGCATCGCCCCCATGTCGCAGCCGTGCGCCGCGAACCGCTCATAGCCGAGTCGATCGACCATCAACCGAACCCACAGGTCGGCCGCCTTCCAGAAGTTCAGATCCGGCCGTGCCGGGTTCGAGAACCCGAACCCCGGCAGCGACGGGATGACGACGTCGAAGGCATCCGCCGAGTCACCGCCATACGCGGCCGGGTCCGTGAGCGGTCCGACCAACGCGCGGTAGTCCGCGAACGTCCACGGCCACCCGTGGGTCAACACGAGAGGGAGTGGGTCGGGACCCTTCCCCGGTTCGTGCACGAAGTGCACCGTGGTGCCGTCGATGTCGCTGCGGTAGTGGTTCCACGTGTTCAGGCGCGCCTCCTCGGCCCGCCAGTCGTACGCGGTCCGCCAGTGGTCGACCAGGCGATCGAGGAACTCCGTCGGCACGCCGTGCGACCAGTCGCTCACGATGCCCCGCTCGATCCCGCGGTAGCCGTCGAGCCGACGCCGGAGATCGTCCAGCACGGCATCGGCCACCTCGATGCGGAACCGCTCCACCGTCGATCGACACCCTTGCGGGTCAGATCCGCAGCGGGGGCAGCTCGGGCTCTTCCCCGACGGGACCCCGCGCGGGAGCGCCACCCACTTGTGCTTCGCGTTGGCGGGTGGTGCTGTGGATCGGGTCCTTGTCGAACTGCGGCAGCACCTGGGCACCGAAGGTCTCGACCGCCTCGATGGCCACTTCCACCGGCATGGTGGTCGAGAGCATCCCGAAGGTGAGCTGGTCGGCGCCGACATCCGCGTACCCCTGCACCGCGCGCGTGCACTCCTCGGGCGTCCCGATGACGACGAGGCCCTGCTCGATCTGGTGCTCGAGACCATGAGGGGTCGGTTCGGGAATGAGCTCGGGCCACTCCGGGATCCCCGGCGGCTTCGGGAAGGTGTCCAGATAGTGGAACACGAGGCTGTTCTGGTACCCGGACGTCATGTTGCAGGCGATGTCGCGCGCGCGCTGGCCGTCTTCCAGACAGAGCATCTGGCTCGTGACCATCACGTTGTTGTTGACGTAGCCGCCCACCGGCTCGGCGTGGTCGATGGTGCGTTTGTAGGTCTCGATCATGGGCGCGAGCGACGCCGGCGAGCCGGTCGTGAAGCACAGGACGCCGAGCCCCATCCGGGCCGCCTTCTCGAACGTGCCCGGGTTCCCGGCCGCGACCCACATCGGCGGGTGCGGCTTGGTCGCCGGCTTCGGCAGGACGTTGCGCGGCGGCATCGAGAAGAACCGGCCTTCGAACGCGTACTCGGTCTCCTTCCACATGTGATGGAACTGCGGCACCACCTCGTCGAACATGAGCGTGGTCAGTTGGGGATCGTGGATGCCGAACCCGCGTTGCTCGGTCGTCGACGATCCGCGACCCATCCCGAACTCGAAGCGTCCCTCGGACAGGATGTCGAGGATCGCGACGCGCTCCGCCACCCTGGCCGGATGGTTCACGGGCGGCGTGATGTTGAAGATCCCGCTCCCGAGATGGATGTTGTCGGTGAGGGCAGCGACGTACGCGAGGAACGACTCGTTGGCGGAGAGATGCGAGTACTGCGTGAGGAAGTGGTGCTCGGTCGCCCACGTGTACTTGAACCCGGCGCGATCGGCCGCCACGGTCCACGCGACCTCGTCTCGCAGCCGATTGGCCTCGGCGTGCTCGGGATCGAGATCACTCAGGTGGTGCGGCATGTACAGCGAGTTGAAGATGCCGAACTCCATGGGTCCCTCCGAGAGCCATCGGCCGACAGGTCGTCGGCCACCTCCGACCTCTACTCTGCACGCCCCCGGGCCGACCGTCGAGGCGAGTGAGGCCCCGGCCGAAGCCGGCTATCGCGCGGCAGGGACCAACGCTTCGTCGAGGCGGCGGTAGCGGCGGCGGTTGAGCCGGTAGACGATCCGCAAGGGCGGCGCGGTGCGAAACCACGCACTCCGCTGCGTCGGCGAGGCGTGCTCGGCGAGCCACGGGACGAGGAACCCCGTCTGGCCTCGCGGGGTTGCCGTTCGGGCTTTGGATTCGAGCTGGTCGTACTCGGCGACGGGCAGCTGCGAGATGACCAGTGGCAGCGCGGTCCGTTCCTCCAGATCGAGGTGGGTGGTGAGCTGCTCCGCCATGCTGGCGAGGGCGGCGGTCACGCGGGTGCGGTCCGCAGCGAAGTCGCCACTCGGATCGTCGAGCGCGGCGAGGCCCTCTTCGACGTCTTCGAGCGACCCGTCGAGCTGGTGGTGCTGCGCGACCAGCTCGTCGAGGTGCATCCTCTCTTTGCCGACCCGGGCCGCCAACGCCGGAAAGAACAACCTGTCTTCGTGGGTGTGGTGCGCCACAAGTTGCGCTCGATAGTTGCCGTAGAACTCACGCACTCCCGAGAGCCGGCTCCCTCGATCGTCCGGTGCAAGTGCCGTAACGGTGAGCTTCAACCGCGCGCTGTCGACCCGGAGGGCCTGATGGATGAGCTCGACGAAGATGAGATCGGGCTCGGTTCGTTCGGGGCTCACCGCTCCAGTATGTCTCGCTGGGCTGTTCTCCTCTGCTGTCTTCGCGGCGCTGACCGATGTCAACTCGGTGACGACCGGCGTGTGACACTTGAGAACGTGAATGGCGTTTCTCAATTTGCCGAACGGTACTGGAGGGGTTGTGCGTAGGTTTGGCGCACCGGTGATCGCGCTTGCGGCGGTCGGCCTGCTCGTTGGGATGGGTTCGGGGAGCAGGACCTACACGATGCACTCCAGTTCGATGAAGCCGACGATCAAGGTTGGCGACTCGGTACGCGTCGACTTGGGCGCGAAGTGCTGTCGCCGCGGTGCGATCGTTGTCTTTGACCCGCGCGAAGCGTGGGGTGATGCCGCAGTCGCGGCGGACATCAAGCGGGTGGTCGCACTCCCCGGCGAGACGATCTCCGAGTGTGAAGCTGGTGGCGTCTGCATCGACGGGCGCCCCCTTCTTGAGCGGTACGTCAGGCCTCGCCCGAAGAGGACGTTCTTCAGGGGGATGCCCTCGGGCTGTGCGGCGAACAGTCCGGCCGACGGATGCACTGTTCCCGCCGGGACGTACTTCGTCATGGGTGACAACCGCAATCAGTCGGCGGACTCGCGGGCATTCGGTCCGGTCCCGGCGAACGCCATGATCGGCGTCGTCCGGTCATGACGGAGGGGACACTACGCAAACTCGTCGGCACTTTCGCGGTCGCCGCCCTGTGCCTCGGTGCCACCTCGAACTCGCGCTCGTCAACCCGGAGGACGGCGACAGCGTCCAGGTCACGGTCCCGCGCGGGGAGCCGTTGACCTAGCGAAGGAGCTCGGCTGCCCGTTCGCCGATGGCGATGGAGCTCAGGTTGGTGGGAGCCCTGACGACGGTCGGCATCACGGACGCGTCGACCACGTGGAGCGCGTCCACGCCGTGAACCTGGAGACGACTATCGACCACGGCCCCATCGTCGGGGTCTGTGCCCATGCGGCAGGTGCCGGACGCGTGGTACCAGCCGCCCACCGTCGACGTGATGTAGCTCTCGAGGGCGTCCCGGTCGTCCGCGCTCGCTGGTTCCAGCAACCCGATGCCCCCGTACGACGCGGTGAACGCGCGATGCCCCGCCAGGCTCATGACGAGCTGGAGGCCCTCGACGAGTCGCGGGAGGTCGCCAGGATCGGTCAGCATCCTGAAGTCGACCTGCGGCCTCACACCGGGATCGGTGGTGCGCAGCCGCACTGTGCCTCGGGACAACGGGTCGTGCACACCGACCACGAGCGTGCTGATCGACCGCACGCCGAGGGTGCTCTGCATGTCGGGGAACTCCGTGAGGTCCCAAGGGCTCCACATGCTGAGCCACATGTCGTCTTCGGCGGTCCCCAGCGACGACGAGTAGCGCGCCCCGAGCTGACACACGCGAGCATCCGGCGAGGAGAGCTCGTCGCGCGGTACGAGGAACACCGCGGTGCCTTGGTGATCCATCAGGTTCTCGCCGACGCCCGGGAGGTCGATCATGCACTCACCGCCGACCTCGGTGAGGTGGCGAGCAGCGCCGATTCCGGACCGCAACAACAGCGTCGGCGACTGGAGCGCCCCCGCCGAGAGGATCACACGCGACCCGCGTACCTGTTGCAGCGCTCCGTCGCGCGGGTACTCGACGCCGCTCGCGCAGCCGTGCTCGAGAAGGACCCTGGTCACCTCGGTGCCCGGCCAGATCGTCAGGTTCTCTCGCTGCCTCGTGAGTGGCAGGTAGGTCAGCGCGGTCGACATGCGGACGCCGTCCCGCCGGTTCATGGGCATCGAGCCGATGCCCGAAGCGCCGGGGGCGTTGAGGTCTTCGACCCAGGGGATCTCGTGGTCCATGACCGCGGTGAGAAACGCCTGCTGGGCCGGCAGGAGCTCCTCCGGGCGCCAGCGCACGACAGGAACCGGGCCGTCGGTGCCATGAGCCTCGCCGCCGAAGTCCTGGTCGGATTCCAGGCGGCACAAGACGCGCAGCAGGTTCTGCCACGACCAGTCCTCGCCCGCGACAGCAGCCCAGCGCTCATAGTCGTCGCGAACACCGCGGACGGCGAACGCGCCGTTCACCGCAGACCCGCCACCCATGGTCCTTCCCTGCGGGTAGTTGAGCGGGGCGCCGCCAGAGATGTACGAGGCATCGATCGCCCAATCGGTGAGCGTCGCCGCGAACCGCATCTGGTCGTCGAGCCGGTCGGCATCCGCGATCCCGGGATGATTCGGCCCCGCCTCGATCAGCAGAACATGCCGGGCCTCGTCCTCGGTCAGCCGCGTCGCGAGCGCGATACCGGCCGAGCCGCCTCCCACGATGATGTCGTCGTAGTCGCCCAAGCAGTCCTCGCGGAGCCTCTGACCTGCGGTTTCTCGGTCGGGCGGCCGGGATTTGAACCCGGGACCTTTGGTCCCCCAGCACACCCGGCCGCGTCACCGCGAGTGCACGGCCGTGCACTTGCGCGAGCAGATCCGCAGGTCAGAGGGTACCCGCGACCGGTGTTCGTGCCCACCGGTACACGGGCGTCGCGTCGTGTTCGCGGCGCGCGTGATGGCAGCGTGATGGTAACCAACGCACCTCTGGGGATCCGCTTCCACGATCTCCGGCACACGTGCGCGACGCTGCTCCTCGAAGCCGGTGTGCACCCCAAGGTGGTGCAAGAACGTCTCGGGCACTCGTCGATCGCGATCACTCTGGACATTTACTCGCACGTCACCCAGGGGATGCAGGAAGGCGCGGCGGCCAGACTCGACGCCGCGATCTTCGGAGGTGGATCGTGATGGCAGCCGGTCGCCTGGATGTTGGATCGGGTGAGCCGCGCTCCGGTGTTCGCGTAAGCACGCCGGATCGGGCATATGCGTGCTGGTGGGAACTGTCCGAATGGAGTTCCGCAGGAAGGGAAGCGCCCATGGGCGTCAAAGAGGAATCCGCAGTCACGTCGTTCCTAGCCGAGTTTGAGAGCGATCAGTCGGACCGGGCGGTGTACGTAGACCGGCTGCTCAGCCATATGAGCCCAGACGCGCGGTTCCACGTCAACGCATGGGAGGAGCCATTCGTTGGCCATGACGCGATCCGCGACGAGTTCCTCCGAGAGGCCTCGCACATGCAGGACCTCCACATCGAGACCGTTGCGATCGCGTCAGCCGGACAGATCGTCTTCACCCAGCGACTCGACTCACTGATCCTGCGGGGGAAGCCGCTCACGGCCCACGTCGCCGGAGTTTTCGAGGTGGATGTCGTAGGCAAGATTGCGGTTTGGCGCGACTACTTCGACAGCGGAGAAGTTGCAGTCCAGGTGGGCGCGGACGGATTCACTACCGCAGGAAAGCGAACCTCAACGCCATAGCTGCCAGTTCGTTCGGCGTCTGTCGGTAGGTGAATCGGGCACTGAGGTACGGAGCCAGAGCGAGTCCCGTCCGTATCCTCACTAGGCATGACTGAGACGAGCGGCGCTCGGCCTGATCCAGCGTTCCAGAGTTTGGGGTGGCGCTTCGGGAACGCGCTTGTGACGGTGCTCGCTCGTATCGGGGTCGGCCCGATCCAGCTTTTTGGGCGTGGCCGGCCACAGGGTCTCCTCCACCGGCGCGCACCCGACGTTTGGTACCAGTTCGTTTCACAGCGTGGTCCCAGGTCAGGTGGTGCATAGTCCGGGGTGCACGACTTGGCGTCGCTGACGCGAGGTCCGGTCGTGGTCGGCGCGGGGGGTCCGAGGGGGACGAACCATGGAGCGTCGCTGGGAGCTCACTCGACGGGACGTGCTTCGGTTCGGCGCCTTGGGCGCAGCCGGTTCGACGCTCGGACTGTTGCATCGGGCCGCTCGATTGCCAATCAGGCTGTCGGACGCCGCGGTTCCTGCGCTGCCTGAGATACAGCACGACATCGCGCCGTTCCTGGCTCCGGTCGAAACGATCGACGGCGTCGCGTTCCGGTTCGGCCCCGTGTTCACGAAATTCGTCACAGCCGATTTGATGCGGACGCCCACGTCTGACGATCAGCAGGTGCTGGCCGCGGCGCTGGACACCATCGAGGACACCTATGAGTTCGCGCCCGGCGGCACGCTCACGTTCGTTTCGTACGGGCTGCCGTATTTCCGGTTGCTGCCACGAGGGCTCGTCGCGGCGTACGTTCCGCGTTTGCTCGCGGACCCCAGACGTCTCGCTCTCGAGGAAACGATTCCCGCACCGACCGACGTGACCTATCGGTTCGGCGGCACGCGCAAGCAGCGGTTCAACGTCCCGGTCCGCATCGAAGCCCACGCACTGTTGTTCACGATCCGGAGTGACAGCCTGCCCGTCGTCAACGACGTGGACGCGTGGCTGGCGGGCAGCAACGTCCTCGCCCGACGACGAGTCCCATCACCGGCGTTCCAGACATTGCTCCGCTTCGATCCTGCTCGCGTGATGTTCAACCAGCGAGGAATGCCGCGCCGAATCGCCGAGGAGGCCGGACTGCCGTTCGCGACACGGATCCACCCGGAGTCACCGATGTGGATGGGCTTCGCCGACCAGCAGACGGCCGGCAGCGGGCCAGCCGCAATCACGACGTTCCAGGGCAACGCCTCGGCCCGCTTGACTACCGCGCGGTCGGGCGACTACTTCGACAACGCGTCGATCCAACATCTCTCTCACGTCATCCTCGACCTCGAGCAGTTCTACCTCGGCCAGTCGACCGCGTCCGAGGCGCCTGACGAACGCGCCTACCCGGATCGCTTCGGCGGCACCCACCTCGGCGGTGACGAAGAAGTCGATCCCGGTGATCCTCAGGAATCCGACGGCAGCGCTGAGCCCGAGAACACTGAGACCGACAACGACGAAACGTTCCTCGAGCGAGTCCAATACATGTTCCGTTCGACGCCGCCACCCGCATTGGGATTTGCCGACCAGACCACCGACGGCGGCGGCCCGACCTTCCTCCCCAACGAGTTCCGGGGACCCGACGACGCAGCACTCGGTGCCCAAGGCGTCCGGACGCCAGGAGGACGACACCGGTTGGGCCACGTCTCGGCGCTCCAGCGATCCTCGCGAGCCCAGGATGGGAGTCCGATTCATATACGCATGGACGGGCCGGGCTTCGACTCATTCGACGTGCCTGACGGATCGAACCAGCCCAAGCTGCAGTTCTCGATCTTCGTGCCCACGTCCGACTTCTTCGCGCGGATGCGTTCCCATCAAGCATCGGTCGACCTCGCCCGTGCGCACGCGGTGCCGGAGGACGATCAAGGCATCGAGCGGTTCCTCACCGCCACACGCCGACAGAATTTTCTCGTGCCGCCGCGGCGTCATCGTGCGTTTCCGCTGATCGAGCTGGCGGACGAGAACCGATTCATCTGAACGTACCGAGGTCGTCGACGCTGGGGCCGACAAGCACCCGGAGGCGACCCGCCGCGACCCGCCGAGCTCCTCCCAATCGGGAACACATAAATGACCCCAGTCGCGTCTTCGCGTAACAACGCCAGAGCACTGGGCAATGAATATGTGCAGGTCTACTGTGGCTGTGATCGAGCCGGAGGGGGGTGCCATGGCACCGGCGACGGTTGTACTCGTGCATGGCACGTGCGGCACGCCCGCAGCGTGGAGCCGCGTGATTCCGCTCCTCGACCGTCTCGGAGTTCCCAACGTTGCAGTACAGCTCCCGAGTTGTCTGCCCGAGTCGGAAATGGACGATGTCGCAAGTTTGCGGTCGGTTCTCGACGAGTGCGTCGATCCCGTGGTTCTCGTCGGCCACTCCGGTGGTGGCATGGTGCTGACTGAACTCGGGACCCATCCGTCAGTGAAACGTCTCGTGTACTTGGACGCGCTCATGCTCGATGTCGGCGAGACTCAAGCCGCTGTTTTGACGGAGGAAAACCTCGCGGCTGAGTTCTTGGCGTGTGTGCAGGCGGACGACGCCGGAATGGCATTCGACACGGACGCATTGACGCGGTACTTGGTGGGTCGGGGCTATTCATCGAGGTTGTCCCGGTAGTCGTGGAACTTGAGGTGGCGGTCCCCCGCTTGATGCCTGCCTGCTGGTAGGTCTCGGGCGTACCGCCAAGCACATCCGACAAGAAGGGGACCGCCGTGAGGAAGAACTACCAGAGGAACGCGTCGCGTGCTGCGATGAGCGAGGTCGTGGTGCCGGACGCGGTGAGCGTCGCGATGAGCGAGCTGACCGGAGCGATGCGCGAAGGCCTGTTGGCTCTCGCGGTCGGCGCGGGCCTGCAGGTGATGCAGGTCCTGATGGACGAGTCGGTCACCGGGCTGTGCGGCCCGAAAGGTGCACACGATCCGGACCGCAGAGCGGTGCGTCACGGCCGCGAGGCCGGCTCGGTGGTGTTGGGTGGCCGTCAGGTGCGGGTGCGTCGCCCGCGGGTTCGTACCGTGGACAAGACCGCCGAGGTGGCGGTGCCGGCCTATGAGCTGTTCTCGAGCACCGAGTTGCTCGGTGAGCTCGCGTTGGAGCGGATGATGGCCAAGCTTTCGACCCGCCGCTACGAGGCCGGTCTGGAACCGGTCGGTTCGGCGGTCGAGGCCTCCGCGTCGGGCACGTCGCGTTCGGCGGTGAGTCGCCGGTTCGTGGCGATGACCGAACGGGCTCTCGACGAGCTGATGCGCGCCGATCTGTCCGAGCTCGATCTGGTGGCGTTGATGATCGACGGGGTTCACTTCGCCGAGCATCTCTGCGTGGTGGCGCTCGGGATCACCATCGATGGCACCAAGATCCCTCTCGGGGTGGTGGAAGGTTCGACCGAGAACGCGACGGTCGTCAAGGCGCTCCTCACCGACCTCGCCGAACGCGGGCTCGACATGTCGCTGTCCGATCCTGGTCGTGATCGACGGCGCCAAAGCGCTCGCCACCGCGGTGCGCGAGATCTTCGACCGGCCGGTCGTGCAGCGATGCCAGCTCCACAAGATCCGCAACGTTGAACGTCACTTGCCCAAGACGCTGGCGACGACGGTGACCAAGAAGATGCGCGCCGCGTACCGCGACCAGGACGCGTTGCACGCCGAAGCAACACTCGAGGCGCTCGCCCGTTCGCTCGACAAGGCACATCCCGGTGCGGCAGGTTCACTCCGGGAAGGACTCGGCGAGACGCTCACCGTCAACCGCCTCGGTGTGCCACCCACGTTGGCTCGGACGTTGCGGTCCTCGAACGCGATCGAGTCCATGATCGAGATCTGCCGCGATCACAGCGCGAACGTGAAACGGTGGCGTGACGGACAGATGGCGTTGCGTTGGTGCGCGGCCGGGATGACCGAAGCCGCGACGCAGTTCCGACGTGTGAACGGGCACCTCCACCTCGCCGCGCTACGCGTCGAACTCGACCGCAAGTTCGAGACCGTCACACCCGTGCGCGAGACTCAGGAGGCCGCCTGACCAACACCCGGGCCGTCACCCAAGTTCCACGGAACGCGGGACTGGGCCTCCCCCCGTTGACCGGTCACGTTGGTTACGCGGCCAGGTCGGCCTGGGTGTGACGGTACAGCTGTTCCCACGCGACGGGTGGCAGGTAGCCGAGGCTCGAGTGCAGCCGCCGGTGGTTGTAACGGTTGATCCACGCGAAGATCTCACGACGTGCCTCCGCGCGAGTCGCGAACCGGTAGCGGTGCACGACTTCACGTTTCAGCGATGACCAGAACGATTCGGCGACCGCGTTGTCCCAGCACACGCCGGTGCGTCCGACCGACTGGACCATGTCGAGATCGCCGATCAGCTGGCGGTAGTCACCCGACATGTATTGGCTGCCACGGTCGCCGTGGAAGATGATCCCGGCGGTGTGGCCGCCACGAGCGGCGGCGGCCATGTCGAGCGCGTCCGCGACGAGCTCGGTGCGCATGTGGTCGGCCATCGAGTAGCCGAGCAGGCGACGCGAACCGAGATCGAGGACCGACGCGACGTACAACCATCCTTCACCGGTCGGCACGTAGGTGATGTCGCCGCACCACACGACATCCGGCGCGGCCGGCGCGAACCGTCGACCCACGAGATCCGGCAACGGCGGGCACTCCTCCACGGGGATCGTGGTCCGCACCTTCGCCGGCCTGAACACCCCGACGATGCCATGCACGCGCATCAGGCGCCGGACCCGCTTGTGGTTCACCGGTCGTCCCCGCAGGGCGAGTTCTTCGGTCATGCGCGGCTCGCCATAGGTGGCGTCGGACTCGGCGTGGATCGCACGCATCAACCCGACCAACTCGGCCTCGGCGAGCTCCCGTGCGGTCGGTCCCGCCGCAATTCGGGCCCGCCAGTCGTGGAACGCCTGACGAGACACGTCGGCGATCTTGCATGCCATCGTGATCGGGAACCCCTCGGCCTTCCGGGCCGCGACCCACCGATAGCGGGTCACTGTCCCGACTCCTTCACCCAGAAGGCCGTCGCTCGTTTGAGCAGATCTCGTTCCATCCGCAACCGAGCGTTCTCCCTGCGCAGCTCGGCCAACTCGGCCCGCTCCGACGTCGTGAGTCCGGCTCGTTCACCCCGATCGATCCGCGCTTGGCGCACCCAGTTCCCCAACGTGCCCTCACCGACACCGAGACTGCGAGCCACGTCGACGACCGTGCGGTCCTCGTCGATCACCAACGCCACGGCATCACGCTTGAACTCGTCGGTGAACGAACGCCGAGACCGCGGCCTCTGCTCCTCCATCACTGACATGGTTACCTCCTAATCGAGGTGACCGGTCAGGAGGGGGACCCTCAGACATCCTCTATTCATCCGGTGACGCTGACGAGTTCGTATCCGGACTCCGGCCCCAACGCGCCGGCGCCTCCTGTTTCGAGAACTCCATTGCGGCATGGCGGTTGGTTCCCTCCACATTCATTTCCTGCGACGACAGCGAGATCAGTAGCGATCTGCGCGCGCTGTTCGCTTCACGAGCGACTGATGTCATCGAGATGCCTGGTGATCACTTTCCGATCTGGTTACGGCCCGGCGAGGTCGCGGAGAGCCTCGCTCGGATCGCCCGAGAGGCCGTCGACCAGTAGGTCGAAGTGGCATCGCGCACACCGCGCCCGAAGTGTCGGACGGCGACCGTGCAACCCTCACAGATCTGCCGTTCCGCGACACGTCGTTCTGTCGTCGCGAACGTGCTGGCGGCGAGTACCCCGATCGGGCATTCGGGGCGGGTGCCGTGCGACTCGGGACCGGCTATAGGCCCTCGGCGACGAGTGCGGCGCACTGGTCGGGGTCGTCGTACCAGGGGAAGTGGCCGCCGGGCATGGTCACGAAGCGAGCGCCGGGGATCGTGTCGACGCTCGGCTTTCCGGCGGCTGGGCCGAGGAACACGTCGTCGTCGGGCCATACAAAGAGCAGCGGCACGGTGAAGCTGCGAAGTTCTGCGTCGGTGAGGTTGTTCTCAGGTCGCGGCGTGCGACCCACGAGGAGCCGCTGCAGCAGCGACCGAAACGACGCTGCCTGGCCGGGCAGCCGCAGCGAGAGGAGGTGCAGGTCGACGATGTCGTTCGAAACCTGGCGCGCGGCGTGGGCTCCGGCCGATTGCCGCAGGCCGAAGCGGCCCACGAGTCGCGGCGAGGGCAGCCGCGCCATGCACGTGGCGACCCGGCCGAGGACAGGCGCTGCGAGCACGCCCATGGTGAGGTCGCCACGCGAGCCCTGGATCGCGACCGCGGGCTGGCCGACGATCACGGCCCGCGACGCACGCGATAGCTGGTCGAGCGCGAACCACAGTGAGAACAATCCGCCGAGCGAGTTCCCCACGAGCGTGACCTGGTCGATGCCGAGGCCGTCGAGCACGCCGGCGATGACGTTGACCGCCTGCTCGCGGAGCGGCGCGCCCTGCCAGAGGTAGGGCGGCGACAGGCCGTGGCCGGGAAGGTCGACCAGCAGATGGCGACGCCCAGGCAGACGGCCGGCCAGCGGCGCCCATCCCGACCCCTGGTGCCGAGATGCCGTTGAGGAACAACACCGGGTCGCCGACACCCGACTCGAGGAGACGCACCTGTACGGTCGGCGACGCGATGTCGACCCAACGCTCCTGCACGTCGAGTCCATTCGCCGCCGCGACACGCCCCTCGGTCGCCCGGAACCTGGCCTCGACCCCCACCGGCGTGAATCCTACGCAGAACGCGAGCCGTCGTCTTGCATCGCATGTCTCAAAGACCGCGGCCGCTCCTAACTGCCTGATCGCTCGGCGTTCGCTGGAACGCGCCGGAGCGGGCATCATGCACGCGCGTGTGCGATGAACAGGACGACCCGCTTTTCGTCCAAATCCGAAAGGCCCTCGTCGGGGAACCTGAGCACGTCGACATCGTCATCGTGGAGTACGACCCGGCGTGGGCGCAGTGCTTCGAGGTTGAGAAGCGGACCATCGAAGTGGCGCTCGGTGCACGGGCGCTTCGGGTCGAACTTATTGGCTCGACCTCGGTGGTCGGTCTCGCCGCGAAGCCGATCGTCGACATCTGCCTAGTGGTGGCCGACTCCTCCGACGAGGTCTCGTACGTTCCCGACCTGGAATCCGCTGGTTACACGCTGTGGGTCCGCGAGCCCGATTGGCATGAACATCGAATGTTGCGGACCGCGGCGCGCGATGTCCACCTGCACGTCTACCCGGTCGGCGCACCGGAGATTGGTCGCTACCTCTCGTTTCGGGACCGGTTGCGCTCCAACGACGCCGATCGCGCCCTGTACGAGTCAACGAAACGGGAACTGGCCCAACGAGACTGGGAAACCATGGACCACTACGCGGATGCTAAGAGCGAAGTCGTGGATGCGATTCTGGCAAGGGGGAGGACACCGTGAAGGCGGTCCTGCCTGCGACTGCTGCCAGCAAGGCTGCGCCGGGCGTCGCGCTGAAGCGAACGGGCACGGCTGATTGCTCCCAGGTGGTGCGATCAGGTGCAGTGCTCCTACTCGCCGCCAAAGTGACAGGCGGCCACCGATCTGCGTCAGGGACCCGGACGGACGACGCTCGTACTACTTCGACGGGCGTAGTGCTGGCGGCACGTCTGGTGTTGCGCTCAGTGCCTTCGGTGGGATCGGTGCAACGGGAAGCCGATACGTGATGTTCGGGTTTCTCCCGACTACGGCCGACACCCTTCGGTTGACCTTCTGTAATGGGCAGACGCTCGTGCTTCGGCCGTTGAACAAGGACCGACCACAGTTCGTGGGCGCGATCGTCAACGCCGCGAAGTACGGAAACTCGTTCCCAGAGCCAGCCGACAGGTCAGGTCGACCGCTCCACCAGACGTCCGACGTTCGCCAGATCGCGTGTAGTGGCACCCTTCCCGCGACAAAGGCCAAGTAGCACCGCTCCAGAACTCATGCCGCACTGCGGTTGGAGCGACCCACCTCCCTGACGGACGACGGCTCCCGCATTTGAGATTGTGCTTGCGGCTGAACGCGACAAGCTGAGAGCGGGATCTCGAGGCGGGCGCTCAGGACGGTGATGAGGTCGGTGACCGGACGGTCACTCGCCCTCGGCGGTGCCCTGGACTTCGGCCATGGCCGACCAACCCTCACCGGGAACCTCTACGTACACGACCTCGGGCATCCCGGCGTACGCGTGGCCCATCTGCCCCATCGCCGCTTTGAAGTGGTCCGAATTCACGTGGGCATCACCCGCGGGCCGGTCCCGGAACATCTCCACCAGCAGGTACACGTTGGGGTCGTCGACGCTGCGAAACCAGTCGAAGCAGATGTTGCCGGGCTCGGCGCGAGTGGCCGCCGTGAACTCCGCTGCTAGCTCCGGCCACTCGTCGGCGTACTTCGCGCGCAGCGGATGCCGAACGATGCTCATGATCATGTCGCGGGTCCTCCATAGCGGCTTCGTACAAAGGCGCGGTCCGCGTAATGTATCGGCGCTCCGCATCGGCAGCTAGTAGTAAGCAGGGTGGTCGTTGTTGCGTCCGCGCACTGAAAGAGGTTGTCCCGGTAGTCGTGGAACTTGAGGTGGCGGTCCCCCGCTTGATGCCTGCCTGCTGGTAGGTCTCGGGCGTACCGCCAAGCACATCCGACAAGAAGGGGACCGCCGTGAGGAAGAACTACCAGAGGAACGCGTCGCGTGCTGCGATGAGCGAGGTCGTGGTGCCGGACGCGGTGAGCGTCGCGATGAGCGAGCTGACCGGAGCGATGCGCGAAGGCCTGTTGGCTCTCGCGGTCGGCGTGGGCCTGCAGGTGATGCAGGTCCTGATGGGCGAGTCGGTCACCGGGCTGTGCGGCCCGAAAGGTGCACACGATCCGGACCGCAGAGCGGTGCGTCACGGCCGCGAGGCCGGCTCGGTGGTGTTGGGTGGCCGTCAGGTGCGGGTGCGTCGCCCGCGGGTTCGTACCGTGGACAAGACCGCCGAGGTGGCGGTGCCGGCCTATGAGCTGTTCTCGAGCACCGAGTTGCTCGGTGAGCTCGCGTTGGAGCGGATGATGGCCAAGCTTTCGACCCGCCGCTACGAGGCCGGTCTGGAACCGGTCGGTTCGGCGGTCGAGGCCTCCGCGTCGGGCACGTCGCGTTCGGCGGTGAGTCGCCGGTTCGTGGCGATGACCGAACGGGCTCTCGACGAGCTGATGCGCGCCGATCTGTCCGAGCTCGATCTGGTGGCGTTGATGATCGACGGGGTTCACTTCGCCGAGCATCTCTGCGTGGTGGCGCTCGGGATCACCATCGATGGCACCAAGATCCCTCTCGGGGTGGTGGAAGGTTCGACCGAGAACGCGACGGTCGTCAAGGCGCTCCTCACCGACCTCGCCGAACGCGGGCTCGACATGTCGCGTCCGATCCTGGTCGTGATCGACGGCGCCAAAGCGCTCGCCACCGCGGTGCGCGAGATCTTCGACCGGCCGGTCGTGCAGCGATGCCAGCTCCACAAGATCCGCAACGTTGAACGTCACTTGCCCAAGACGCTGGCGACGACGGTGACCAAGAAGATGCGCGCCGCGTACCGCGACCAGGACGCGTTGCACGCCGAAGCAACACTCGAGGCGCTCGCCCGTTCGCTCGACAAGGCACATCCCGGTGCGGCAGGTTCACTCCGGGAAGGACTCGGCGAGACGCTCACCGTCAACCGCCTCGGTGTGCCACCCACGTTGGCTCGGACGTTGCGGTCCTCGAACGCGATCGAGTCCATGATCGAGATCTGCCGCGATCACAGCGCGAACGTGAAACGGTGGCGTGACGGACAGATGGCGTTGCGTTGGTGCGCGGC
Source organism: uncultured Actinomycetes bacterium (assembly GCA_963819475.1). Taxonomy (GTDB): domain Bacteria; phylum Actinomycetota; class Acidimicrobiia; order IMCC26256; family DASPTH01; genus DASUAS01. Next base: position 30,030 of record CAWFWE010000002.1, on the reverse strand, counting down.
CGGGATGACCGAAGCCGCGACGCAGTTCCGACGCGTGAACGGGCACCTCCACCTCGCCGCGCTACGCGTCGAACTCGACCGCAAGTTCGAGACCGTCACACCCGTGCGCGAGACTCAGGAGGCCGCCTGACCAACACCCGGGCCGTCACCCAAGTTCCACGGAACGCGGGACATCCTGCACTGAAACGCCGGATCAGTGACGCGATCTACCGCCAACTCATAGCCGACACCCGACCCTGACCTTCAGAGGGCCCGGGAGGACAAACGAGTTATAACCAGAAGTTGTGGATCGCCGGTCTGTTCCAGGGCGCGGCGTACCTTCCTGCTTGACCAACAAGGAGAGCCGGCACGCCAATGCCGGCGAGGAAGGAACGCCGATGTTGAAGGTAGTTGCTGAGGAGACCGCGCGCACGGAGCTGGCCGCGGGTTTGGATGAGATCTGCCGCGAAGGCGCTCGGCGGATGCTCGCCGCAGCGCTCGAGGCCGAGGTGGACGCGTACGTCGACGCATTCGCCGACCAGGTCGACGAGCACGGCAATCGGTTGGTGGTCCGCAACGGGCACGCGCGGCCGCGGACGATCACGACCGGCGTGGGCCGTATCGATATTCGAGCCCCGCGGGTCGATGACGGGCGGACCGATCCTGTGACCGGAGAGCGGTTCCAGTTCAAGAGCTCGATCGTGCCGCCGTGGTGCCGTAAGTCCCCGAAGGTGACCGAGGTGTTGCCGTTGATGTATCTGGCGGGCATGTCCAGCGGTGACTTCGTGCCCGCGCTGGAAGGGTTCTTCGGGAACTCGGCGGGGCTCTCGGCGTCGGTGATCACCCGCCTCACGGCCCAGTGGCAAGACGAGCATCGCCACTTCTCGGATCGGTCGCTTCGGGACAAGGACTTCGTGTACGTGTGGGTCGACGGCGTGCATTTCAACGTCCGGCTCGCCGAGGACCGACTGTGCGTCCTGGTCATGGTGGGGGTGCGCCTCGATGGCACCAAGGAGCTGGTCGCGATCCGCGACGGCTACCGGGAGTCCAAGGAGTCGTGGGCGGATCTGCTGCGCGATCTCAAGCGGCGCGGGATGGTCGCTCCGGTCCTGGCGATCGGCGACGGGGCACTCGGGTTCTGGGGCGCGGTGCGTGATGTCTGGCCCGAGACCCGTCATCAACGCGACTGGTTCCACAAGGCCGCCAACGTCTTGGACGCGTTGCCGAAGTCGGCGCAACCGACCGCGAAGAAGGTGCTCGCCGAGATCCGCGACGCCCAAGACCGCGACCACGCCCTCGCCGCCGCGAACGTGTTCGCGAACGAGTTCGGCACGAAGTTCCCCAAGGCGGTCGCGAAGATCACCGACGACCTCGACGAGCTCCTCGCGTTCTACGACTTCCCCGCCGAGCACTGGATCCACTTGAAGACCTCGAACCCGATCGAGTCGACGTTCGCGACCGTGCGACTCCGCACCAAGGTCACCAAAGGACCGGGCTCGCGTGCCGCGGGACTCGCGATGACCTACAAGCTCATCATCGCCGCACAGGACCGCTGGCGTGCCATAAACGGGCCGCACCTCGCCGCGCTCGTCCGCGCCGGCGCCACCTTCAAGAAGGGAGTGCTCATCGAAAACCCGAACAAGGTCGCCGCGTGATCAACAAACCCGACCCACAACTCTTGACGATTTCTCAGGACAAACGGGAACGGCTCCAAAGGCCAGCGTGGCCGGCTCTGCACCCTGACGGCCGGCTCTTCGGTGAGGTCACTCCCGGACCCGACACCAACGCTACGCCCACCCAACAAACCACGCTCCCACGCGCCCGCGAACAGGCTCTTGACACAAAGAGGCTTCGATCGGGAGCGTTTACGCGGGAGCACCACAGCGACGACCTCGCCCGAGAACGCATCATCGACTGAGCGGGCCCTCGGGCAGAACTACGTCATCGTCGAGCTCGGCGGCCGCCCAACCGCGACGCTGACCGTCCTCGCCGAGCGCGGTGACCCGACCGAGACGCGACGGCCCGTGACACCAGTCGAGCACGAGCGGAGGCTGGGCTGACCGGTACGCGTAGCTCGGCGCCGCCCAGGCTGTGACACCGTGGGCACCAACCCGGTCAAGTTGGGGGGTACCGCCGGATCAGGTCCTCACCACGCCCGTCACCGCCCAAAAAACCTGACCCCCCAGCCACGGGTCACCGGTCGCGATTCCGCGACAACCACCACGTCGCGAACACCCGTCGGACGACACCCGCCGCCCGGTATCACCGGGAGGTACCGCCACTCTTGCCATTTGGTAGGGGCACGCGTGCACGCGCCCGACGTTTGCGGGGCGACCCGACCTTCGCATGGCGTCGGGCGCGTGCAACCGGTTGCTCCATCGGAGGATGCATGCACGCGCCCGATGTTGCGGGGTGACCCGCCCTCAACAACGTCGGGCGCGTGCATGGATCGTCCCCAAGCGCGGCGGGGGTGCGGTCGGTCGGGGAACTACACGCCGGTCCACGGGTCAGCCGAGCTGCGCGAGCTTGTCCTTGAGTGGTGCGGCGTCGGGGTCCGGCGCGGTCTGCGTGACGAAGTCGGTCTTTCCTTGACCTTCGCGCCGAGGTTCCGCACCGCCCGCGATCCGGGCCACGGGAAGATGTCGATGAGCTTGCGGGCATGGGCAGCGGTGATCGGGAGGGCGCCGTCCTCGCCTTGCATCGGGAACTTGATGAATGCCGGGGCTTCGGTCCACCCGTCGGGGTCGAGACGGTAGATGAGGCCGTCCTCGATCTTGAAGATCCCGCCAGGACGCTCGACGGTTTCACCGAAGTCGGGTTCCGTACTGGCCGGGCGAGGACTACTGCTTCACCCGGCCTGACGGGAGCCTCGTGCACCCCGACGTGATCTCCCGGACGTTCACGCGGCTTCGCAAAGCGCGGGAGCTGCCGCCGTTCCCGTTGCACAACCTGCGCCACGCCTGGGCGACCAGTGCGCTGCGGGCTGGCATCGACGTGAAGGTGGTGTCCGGGGCGTCTCGGCCACTCGTCCACCCGGGCGGCGGGCTCTCGGGTGCGGGGCTTGCCGCTATGCGTCGTCGGGGTCGAGGAAGTCCCAGTCGAACGTCGACTCGCCGTTACGCCAATGCTGTACGAGCACGGCGCACTCTTCGCCGAGGAACTCACCGCGCGCCCGGGCGACGTGCTCGGCCTCCTCCCGGCTATCGGCGCTTCCCTGCGTGTCGTGAACGTCGCAGTACCACGACCAGCCATTCGACTGCCCGTACGGGTTGGTGCCGCTCATCGGGTCACCACCTTCGCAAGGTTCGTGACAATTCGTGTGACAGCGGGCCTCGTTGTCGACCCTGACGGTCGACTTCCGGGCCCCTGACCTGCACCGATTGTCGGGCTGCCGGGATTTGAACCCGGGACCTTTGGTCCCCCAGTTCGCTCACGGAGTCACGGCGTACTGCGGCGAAATGCTGTTTCCGCAGGTCAGGTTAGGAGATCGCGTGATCCGGAGTGAGGCTCGATCGGGCCGCGTGCGGAACCGTCCGTGATTTCTCCGTGATTCGCGCACGCGCATCTCAGTACCGAGAGCCGCCCCTCTCGCGGCAGTCGGCGCGGTTGCACGGCGGAGGGACGACTCCGTGCCAGAGGTCGTCCCAGGTCATGACGACGGTCGTCCGTCCGCAGTAGCACGCGACGAGGACGCGTCCGTCGCGTCGTCCCTTCCAGTGAGCGCGAGACGCGGTCGGCTCGTCCATCGGTCCGTTGTACCGCGGAGGAGCCGCTCTACGCCGCTCTCCCGCGTTTCGATCGAGGTCCCTGGGGAGTCGGGTAGCCGCCTCCCATCAGGCAGTTCTGGCGTGCGAGCCTCGCTCAGAAGATCTCGCAGACGAACGAGGCGTGGGTCGTGTTGCCGCTTCGGACAGTGACCTTCGTCGGACCGGTGCATGGTGAGTGGCCCGAGTTGATGACCGGGCTGGTCGCCAAGGCGCGATAGCTGCCCCCGGCAAGGTCGATCGAGACGCGGCCGGTCGCGCTGGTGGTGCTATGTGCGTCGCCCGACTTGTCGGTGAGAGTGACCTTGCCAGGCACGAGGCGATTGAGTCCTGGTGCTGGACCGCCGACCTCTCGGACCGTTGCAGTGAAACGCCCGGTCGACTGTTGTCCCGAATCGGAGCATCCCACGACGACGGCGGACATTGTTACGACCAGTACCGCGAGCGCGACAGTCATTGACATCGGAGATCGCTCCGCGAATCGCGTTGTCACGCAGGCATATTGCCTCGATCGGGCGCACTCTCGCGGCACAACGACGAATCGCGCCCTGCCCTACGGCGTCCGTAAGGTCACACCTACGCCGCCAGGACTCGGGCCGCGGCCGCGACCATCCTCGCTTCGTGGACCCTTCCGCCGAGGAGGAGGGTCGCCGCATAGGCGTTGCACCGCGACGCCCATTCGTCGAGCGACTCGACCCCGATCCCCTCCAAGCGAATCGCGTCGAGCGTCGCGTCGAGCGCACGGGCGCGCGCGTCGAGGTCTCGGATCGGACGCGACGTCACCGCGAGGACGTCGACGAGGGTCTCGCCGCGGGGGGTCACGGTCCCGCCAGGTCCACGACGGCGGCTTGCGCCGGAGCGAGGAGCGCGAACGCGATCATCTCGTCGACGACGACGACCGTGACGTTGTTCACGGCTTTCGTGTAGGGATCGACGAGTATCCGCGGTGGCATCGCGACCGACGCTCCGAGCGCAGCTTGATCCCAGACGAGCGCGCTTCCCGCGGTGACTCCTCCGGACGGGACGACCGGGACTCCCCAGAGGGTCGACGCCAAGGTCTCCGCGCCTCCGCCTTGATTGACGGAGTACCCGGCTCCGGACGATTCTCCGAGAACGAGAGGAATGTCGGCGGGATTCAATGCGACGACGGACGGGATCCCTCCTCCCGCGGCGACCGACGCGATCCCGGACAGGACCGACGCGGCCGGAGACGCTCCCGCGGCGACCGGGGTCGCGGTGGCGAGCGCCGCAGCTACCGCGTTGTTCTCTCCCTCGATCAACTGCCGGATCGCGACCGTCTGAATCGCGGCGGAGACGTCGACTCCGTAGACGATCTGCTCTAGCGAGACGTCGAGGTAACCCGCGATCTTCTGATGCGCGGCGAGGACGGTCGTCGCGTCCGCGATCTCTGGCTTCGCGGCACCTTCCGCGACGACGGCCGCGTCGACGAGAGGACGGACGGCGACGAAAGCGGCTTGCGGAGAGGTTCCCTGGACGAGCGTCGCGTAGGCCGCGAGCCGACCTCTGACGACCGGAGAGCTTGGCGTCTGCCAGACGTCGAGGAACGGATCGGAGAGCGACCGCGTGATCGATTGACCGGCGCGGACCGCGTCGCGGACCTCGTTCGCGAGGGACCGGGAGATGACCAAGCCGAGCGGATCGGAGGGAGGACGGCTCCCGGACCGCGTCATCGAGATCAATCCCGCCGAGCTAACGAGATGCTCGTGACGGATCCGCTCCGCCTCGTCCGCGAACGGCTTCGCGCGGGAGATGACTTGATCGGTCCGCTCGACCTCGTTATGCGCGCGCTCGATCTCGCGGGACTCCGACGCGAGGAGATCCCGGTCGGCATCGGTCGCGGTCTGCGCGATCTCGTCGACGCGGTCGAGGAGGGATTCGCGGTGAGTGAGCAGGGAACGGACGAGGACCGGGGACGATTGCGTCGCCGCGGTCTCCTCGGTCCAATCGTGAGCGGAGAGGAGCTTGTCGAGCGTGGCCATCAGAGGAACCTCCGAGAGAAAGACGTCAGGGGACGACGTCGACGCCTCGGAGCCGGTCCGGTGGACCCACGACCCTCGATCGAGACGGGCCGGTCCGGAGGACCCACGACCCTTCCGTCGAACATCGCCAGGATCCCAGAGGATCCCGAGAAAAACAAGCTCCCGCTCCCAAATACGACCGGATCTGCACGGCCGTGATCGTCCGGGCGATCCCCCCTCAAAAAACGGGACCCTCCTCCGCGGGATTCACCCCCTCGCGCGCGGGATTTTCTCCGCTCAGAAGATGCGGGGACCGGATCGCGCATCGGTTCCTCCTCCCGCGCCGGAGGTCTCTGACGTTTCGGGAGCCGCGGTGAGGGACCCTTCCCGTTTTGTCTCTCTCTCTGAGTAGGAGAGATATAAAGACTCTGACGTTTCGGGAACCGCGGTGGTCCAACGGTCACGCGCCCAGGGAGACGCGCTCCACAAGACCGTCGCGTGCTCACCGACGACCCTGGACTCCGTCACGCCATGCGCCGCGAGGTCCTGCAGGATTCGTCGGATCGTCGTTGGGGCGTACGCGCCGACCTCGTCCGCGAAGTCGTTGACCGTCCATCGGCGCGGCTCGCGGAGGAGGACGTCGACGACCGCGCGCCGCGTTGTCGGCATCGAGTCGAGCGCGGTCCGTGTCACGACGCGCCAGGCTTCGTCTCGGTCGGCTCCGATCCGGTCGAGCGCGTCGAGAAGCCGGTCCAGGACGAGGACGAGCCGTCCGGGAGCTTCCGGCTCGTCGACGCGCTCGATCTCGCGCGTGTAGGCGTGACGGTCCACCGCGGAGCGGCATCGGACCGCGAACGTCGCTAGCGCGATGAGCCGCTCCCGCTCCTCGTCGGAGAGCGACACCGCGGGGCGATGGAGGTCGACGTCGTCGAGGAGGAGCCGCGTTGCTCTCGCGATCGCGGCGCGCATCTCCTGCTCTCGTCCGAGATGCGTGAGCGCGTCGGTCGCAAGCCGTTCCTCGTCGTCGACCGTCATCCGGTAGAAGACGAGCCGCTCCCCCATCGAGCCGATCACGCCATGGTGCGAATCGATCGCTGGCGTGACCCCCGCGAGAAAGCCGAGTTTCCCGGCCCACTCCAAAGTCTTCCCGCCATCGGTGCCGACATGACGCGTCCATTTCCCGTCGTAGATCTCCCGCAACGCGGCGAGGACCGCGGCGCGAGTGTCCCGATTCATGGAGAGGACGCTCCCGAAATCTTTCGCGAGGAGGATCCCGGAGTCTCCGATCTCTCGGAGAAGTCCTCCCTTCGCGTTGCGCGCTTCGCGTTTCGGGACGCCGGAGAGGAGCGCGCCTTCCGTGAGCGTCGACGCCGGATAGACGTCGTCGAGTCCCGCGACCGTGTTCAGAAGTTCCGTCTTCCCGCATCCGGGAGAGCCGACGAGCGCGAGCCAGACGGGATCTCCGGGGAGCCGATGCGCGACGACGGTCGCGACGACCGCGAGGAAGGGATCCGGCTCGGGAAGATAGAGCCAGTCGCGGAACGTCGCGACCGTGTCCGTGAGCCGCTTGTTCATGCGTCGACCTCGTCGAGTTGCGCGACGAGGATCTCGATCGTGCCGCGGAGGGTCTCGATCACGGCGTCGCGCTCGTCGATCGGCCGCGAGTGCGCGCCGTAAGCGAGATACCAGTCGCGGCGTTCATGACGGAACCGCGCCAGCGTGCCGACACTGTCGGTGAGCCGGGGACCGGAGCGTGGACCGAGCGGTCGCCTCGCTGGCTCTGTTGCTTGTCTCAGGTCCGGTGTATTGTTCATCTCGCTCCTTCCTTTGACGTAGGGAATGCGCGAGTACGACCCCGGATCGGTTTTGCTGGTCCGGGGTCGTCGGTCGTCTAGGCCGCGTCGAGGAAGTCGGAGAGGTCGATCCCGAGTACGCGTTCCACCGCGACGGTCGGGACGCGGTAGCGACCGCCGACTCTGAGGACCGGGACTCCGGCGCAGAGTTCACCGCGCTTCGCGGCTTCGTAGGCTCCGTCCCGACCGATGCCGAAAAGCTCCGCGGCGCGGACGAGGTCGATCGTCGGCGGCTTGCTAGGCGGCTTGCTCATTGGGCGACTACTCCCGCTCGTTCTCCCGGAATGGTCGTCCGGAGTGTGCCGCGCCAAGCGCCATTCTGTCTAGGACATTTTCCTACCGGCGTCGTGTCCCTTCTTGCGCCATCGTCCGGGGAAATCTGTCATACTCCGGGACATGACGACGAAGGATCCGAACGACGGAGCCGACCTTCCCGAGACCTTTACGGAGTCGTTCCGATGGCTCACCGGTAAGCGCGTGGCCGACGAGGTCGACGGAGAGACATACGACGAGGAAATCCCCGCCTTCCTCACGGTCGAGGTCGTCGACGACGAGCCGACAATCGCGGCGCTCCACTTCCCAGGCGGCATCACGCCGGGACAGATTCGGGAGATCGCTTGGTCGCGCGTGCTCGACCAAGTCGTCGCGACTCATCGAGCGCGGCTCCGCGTACGTGATCGGTCGGGAAACTACGACGTCCGAGCGACGGCGGATGATCTCGCTTGGGCGCGAGCGAGCCGTCGACGCAACAACCAAGCGACCGACGAGATGTACGAGCAGGTCGCCGCGTTCTACCTGGACGGCGGACCGTCCGCCGTCGCCGCAGGGATGAACGTCTCCCGCCGACAAGCGTCCCGCTACATCGCGGCCGCGGCGAAAGAGGATTCGTCCAGTGACCGAGATCAAGAAGCTCCCCGATGGGCAATACGAGTTCGTCGTCGAGGTCCGTTCCGCGACCGCGGGGAAGCGAAAGCAGATCCGGCGCAAGCGTCCGACGCTCACCGAAGCGCGCGCCGAGCTTCGCCGCGTGCTCGCGAACGATGCGAACGAGCGTCCGACGACCGGAAGGAACCCGCGACTCCGAGAGTTTCTCGACGACCGATGGCTCCCCGCGATCGAGGCGGATCCGAAGCTCAAGCCGTCGACGCGTTCTCATTACCGCCAGTATGCGAAGCATCTCCGCGAGGGATTGGGGGACGTCCGTCTCCGCGACCTCGCGGGGGATCACTTCACGATCCTCTACGGGAAGCTCCGAGCGCGGGGACGGGCGGAGGCGACCGTCCGTCACGTTCACGTCGTCGCTCATCGCGCGATGAAGGACGCGTGCCGATGGCGGCTCCTCGGATATAACCCGGTCGACGATGCCGACGCTCCCGCGCAGGCGAGAGCGAACCCGCGCGCCTGGACCCCGGAGCAGGTCGCTCGCTTCCTAGAGGTCGCTTCGGAGGACCGATGGTCGGCTCTCTGGCGGCTCGCGGCGGCGACCGGTCTCCGGCGCGGTGAGCTAGTCGCGCTCCGATGGTCGGACGTCGAGCGCGGGGAGATCATCGTCCGTCGTAACCGAGTGGTCGTCGAGCATGAGGTCGTCGAGGGGACGACGAAGCGGGGTCGGGAGAGACGGCTCTCGCTCGATCCGGTCACGGTCGCGACGCTCCAACGTTGGCGCGTCGCGCAGGCGGAGGAGCGGCTCGTCATCGGTCCGTACTGGCCGGGAGAGGACTACGTCTTTACCTGGTCGGATGGGAGCGTCGTTCACCCGGACGTCGTCACCCGGACGTTTCGGCGGCTCGTCGACGCGGCGGAGCTTCCCCCGCTCCCCCTCCACAATCTCCGTCACGCGTGGGCGACCGCCGCGCTCGGAGCCGGGATCCCGACGAAGGTCGCCTCCGAGCGGCTCGGACACTCCTCGACGCGGATCACGGAGGACATCTACACGGCCGCGATCCCCTCGATGGATGCGGACGCCGCGCAGGCGGTCGCGTCGCTCTACGACGCTCCGCGTCGTGACTCCGCGGGGAATCCGTGATTTCTGCGTGATTTCCGGCTCGCTTGTCCATCGACAAGGTCGGGAATCGAGCCTCTGAGCAGGGGTTTCTCTGTCGGGCTGCCGGGATTTGAACCCGGGACCTTTGGTCCCCCAGACCAACGCGCTAACCAAGCTGCGCCACAGCCCGTACACGGCCTGAGCCGCGGACGGCAGTGTAGACGGAGGCCTTGGCGCGGCTCCGGGCTCAGTGGCCGAAGATCCACTCGATGCCCTGCATGGCGCGGTACCCGAGGTAGACGGCCAGCGCAGCCGCGAGCAGCCACAGGTGCCACGGGATCGGCGGGAGGTCCTCGTCGTCGTCGGGCGACGGCGCGGGCGCCGGAGTGTGCGCATGGCCGGCGTCGACGACCCGACCGCACGACGGGCAGGTCCCGTCGACCTTCACCGTCGACGGCGAGAGGAACCGGTCGCAGACCTCACACCAGGGCATCGACCCCTATTGGATCACGCGACTACTGAATGAGGCGTACGGGCTCCCCGAGGATGTACGCGCTCCAGGTCGTCGTGTCGCTGACATTGGTGCCGGCCGGGTAGATGAACTGCAATTTCGTCCAGCACCCGAGCGGATCGGAGGAGTTGCAGGTGTAGGTCCCCGGAATCGGGATCTCCCACGTGACCCACTGACCGTTGTAGTTCGGCGTCCCGGAGTTCGACACGCCGGTGATCTTGCACCCGGAGGCGGTGCTGCTGAAGGTGCCCCAGGGAGGGCCGCTGGCGTTGCCCGCGGGTTGGGTGAACAGGCAGTTCGCGAACACCCCGCCGGTCACGTTCGAGTCGGCGGGCGGCAGCACGGCCAGCGTCCCGGGTTGCGACGCATCGCCGGTGTCGTAGAAGTTCAGCACCAGCGTCTTGCCGGCCTCGCCCGGGAGCACGCGGGTGAGGAAGAACTGCGTGTTCGCGCCGGTGGCGTTCGCGTACGCGCCCATCTTCTGGTTGCCGTACACGTGGAGCCCGTTGCTGGCGGTGAAGTTCGAGCCCGCGCCAACGCGGATCGAGAAGCGGTTCGAGCCCCCGCCATTGGGCGCCGCAGTGCCGTTGATCTTCTTCCCGGTCTGCACCTGGAGGAAGTAGGTCCCCTGCACCGGGCTGTTGACGCTGCAGATCGACACCCACTGGCGGAAGAACGACGCGAACGTGCGCGCCGGATTCGTGCCGGGGTAGTTGGTCGACTGCTGCAACAGCGTCTTCAAGGCGTTGGCGTCGACGGTGCCGTTCGGCTGCCCGTTCGTCGTCTCGGGGTAGACGCCCGGGAACTCGGCCTGGCAGACGATCGGGTTGTTGGTCGGATCCCACGTCGAGATGTCGGGGGCGCGCAGCGTCCACATCGTCCAGGGGTTGGCGGTGTTGCTGCCGTCTCCGTAGTAGTTGTCTCCGTTGCAGAACGCACTGGAGCTCGCCGAGGCGTAGCGCACCGCCGGCGTGATGGTCCCGCTGTAGCCCGGGATCTGCGCCGCGGTGAGCGTCGCGGCCGCATTCAGGCTGTTGTTCGCGTTCGCGTCGCTGCCACCACAGTTGTCGCCGACGTGGACGAAGCCGGGGTCGTACACCTGCACGTTCAAGGCCCCGGTCATCCCCGTCGGCACGTCGATGCCGTAGAAGTAGCCGTTGGCGTCGTAGTCACGGTTCTGGCCGGCGACGGGTGCCGCTGCCGGACCGTTGCAGTTGTCGGCGTTGCAGAGCGTCGTATTGGCCGTCGGCCCCACCGACTGGATCGCGTCTCCCTTGTCCTTGTTCGAGGACGGACCGAACACGTTGCCCCACAATTGAGGTTGGGCGGCGGCCGACTCGGGGTCGTTCCCGTAGGAGTTCTGCGGGCTCCCCAGGTTCTGCGGCAGCTGGTACTCGGCCACCGCCTTACGCACGATCGTCGTGTTGTTGTAGTTCACGATCGCGCCCCACGGATTCTTGGTGTTGATCGCGACCGTGACCTTGAGCTGGTTCGGAAGCTGGCCTGGGGCGGTGGTGACGGTGACGCCATTGCTCCCGTTGGTGAAGCCGTTCTCGCTGGCGACCGTCTGCGCGGTCGTGTACGCCTTGTTGCCCGCGTTCTCGGGCATGAAGACCGCTCCCGCGAGCGCGGCCGCGTCCGCGGCCTTCTGCGCGCGCGTCGCGATCTGCTGCCAGCGGTTGTACTCGATCGCCAGCCCCGCGAAGGCGGTCAGCGCGACGAACGTCAGCGCGAACCAGACCATGAAGAAGCCCTGTTCGCGCGGTTCGCCTCGACGGACCCGGTCGATGAACGAGGTCATGACCGCTAGGGGCACAGCTGGGTCGGGGCGGGCTCGAGCCGGAACACCGCGTGGTCGGACAAGGTGATGTTGGCTCCGAAGAGCCTGGTCAGGAACTTGTGGTTCAGCTTGACGTAGACCCCGACCGAGTCCCAGTTGGTCTGGTTGCACGCGTTCTGCTGGGAGTAGGGCCAGCCGCCACCACTCGGGTTCGCGGTGTCGAAGGTCCGGCTCGACTGGATCCACGAATACTTGATGCAGTGGGTCGTGCAGGCCGAGAAGTCGCCGGACTCCGGATAGCCCGCAGTGTTCGCCCGGTAGATCCACATCTCCACCGGCTCGTTCGCCGGCACCTGCTTCAACGCGGTCGCGGCCGCGGCCGCGGCGTCAGTGGCGTACGTCGGCAGCAGCGCCTCCGCCGACGCGGTGCGGGCTGCCGTGCGCGACGCCGCCGTCGCTGTCGACGACGATTGGTACGCCGACGAGAACTCGATCAAGCCGAACGTGATCATGAGGACGACGGGGATCAGGATCGCCGTCTCGACCAGGGCCGCCCCGCGTTCTCCGCTCGCCCGTCTGGCATTGCCGATACGAAACATTGGGTCTCTCGTCCGACGTCAGGCCTTTCCCACGCCTTGACGAGTCTCGGCAGTCGGGGCCGATTCATTGAGGAAAGGTTCGGTAATCCCCTGGCGGCGAACGGATCAGCCGTTGCGGCGGCGGACCCGGATCTTGACCGGCGTGGGGCCGAGGTCGAAGGCCTCACGGATCTTGCGCTCGACGTAGCGGAGGTACGTCGGCGGCAGCTCGTGGGTGGCGAACAGGGTGAACGTCGGTGGGTCGTTCGCTCCCTGGGTCGCGTACAGGATCCGCGGGCGGTGCCGCTTCAGGGCCGGCGGCGGGTGGGCCGCCTGCGCCTCGCGGATCACGCGGTTCAGCGCCGCCGTCGGTACGCGCTGGTGGTACGCCTCCTCGGCCTGACGCAACGCGGGCAGCACCCGCTGCATCATCTTGCCGGTCAACGCCGACACCGTGAGCACGGGCGCGTAGGCGAGGAACGCGAGCCGGTCGGCGACGTCGATCTTGGCCTTGGCCCGCCCCTCGGCGTCGAGCAGGTCCCACTTGTTGAGGACGATGACGATCGCGGTGCCGGCGGCGTCGACGCGCTCGGCGAGCCGCTGGTCCTGGTGGCTCACGCCCTCGTGGGCGTCGATCACGAGCAGCGCGGCGTCGGCGCGGTCGACCGCCTGCAGCGCGCGGACGAGCGAGTAGTACTCGGTCGGCTCGTCGATGCGGCTCCGCCGGCGCATCCCCGCCGTGTCGACGAACCGCAGCGGGCCGTCCTCGGTCTCGACCACGGTGTCGACCGCGTCGCGGGTGGTGCCGGGAAGGTCGTGCACGATGGAGCGCTCGTCGCCGACCAGCCGGTTGAACAGCGTCGACTTGCCGACGTTGGGCCGGCCGACGATCGCGACCGAGAACAGTCGGTCGTTCGGGTCCTCGGCCTCCGGCGCCTCCGGCGGCCGCGGCAACACGTCGACCAGGGCGTCGAGCAGGTCACCGCTCCCCCGTCCGTGGATGGCCGACACCGGGTGCGGGGTACCCAGGCCGAGTCGGGTGAGCGCCCAGGCCTCGTGCTCGCGGCGTTCGTCGTCGACCTTGTTGGCGACGAGGAGCACGGGCTTCTGCGTCCGCTGGAGGATGCGGGCGACCTGAGCGTCCTCCTCGGTGATGCCGACGTTGACGTCGACGACCATGAGGATGACGTCGGCGTCGGCGACGGCGCGTTCGGCCTGGCCGCTGATCCGACGGGCCAGGGGGGCGGAGCCCTCTCCCGAGGTGGGGGCGAGCCAGCCGCCGGTGTCGACCACGGTGAACGAGCGGCCGTTCCAGTCGGCCTCCAGCATCTTGCGGTCGCGGGTGACGCCCGGCTTCTCTTCGACGATGGCGTCGCGGCGGCCGACGAAGCGGTTCACGAGGGTCGACTTGCCGACGTTCGGACGGCCGACGACCGCGACCACCGGGAGCGGTTCGGTCATGACCGGATGGCCCGGACCAGCGACGCGCCGTCGGTCTCCACGATCTCGACCGGGCGCGGCAGGTCCTCGGGGGTGGTGCCGTCGAGGAAGCGGCCGTTCGAGAGCACGACGTCAGGGAGCAGGATGCGCTCGCCCGCCGGCGCGGCGTCGACGGCCCGGGCGACGTCGGGGCCGGTGAGGAGGCCGGTCACCGCGATGTTGCCGCCGAAGAACCGGTTGGCGACCGGGACCACGCGCACCGGCGCGCCGGCGGCGGCCGCGAGGTCGTCGGCCACCGGCGCCAGGACCCGGGCGCCGTATTCGCCGGTGAGCAGGGTGATGCTGCTTTTCCGTGGGACCGATTCGGTGGGCGATTCGGCGCGCCCGCGCACCGATTCGGTGGGCGATTCGGTGGATTCGGTGGGCGATTCGGTCACACGGGGTGCCCGGTAGCCCTCCGCCGGGGCGCCGTCGACCCAGGCGAAGAACCCGGTGCGGGTCCCCTGGATGTCGACCGGCTGGCCCACGAGCTCGGCCCGCACCTCGCGGGCGAACTGCGCGGCCATGCCGATGCCGTTCTCGTGCTGGGGCAGGTCGTCGTAGGCGTCGAGTGCCGGGAACGGCCGTCCGGCCAGGAGGAAGTACTCGTCGGAGGCGTACACCAGGCGCCGATCCGAGCGCGTCGACGAACCGCTGCTGCCACGCGGCCACGATGTCGACGACCCGCTCCGCCTCCGCCCGGGTGTGCGGTCGCATCTCGGGCTCGGTGGTGTGGTCGCTCACCCCGAGTGGCACGACGCCCACCGACGCCAGCGCGGGGAAGCGGTCGAGCACGCCGAGCAGGGTGTCGTCGAGCGCGTCGCCGTCGTTGATGCCGGGGCACACCACCACTTGCCCGTGCACCTCGATGCCGGCGTCGAGCAGCGCCGCGAGCCACCGGAGGCTGGTGGCGCCGCGCCGGTTGCGCAGCAGCCGGGCCCGCAGCTCGGGGTCGGTGGCGTGGATGCTCACGTACAGCGGGCTCAGCTGCTCGGTGACGACGCGCTCGAGATCGGCCTCGGTGAAGCGCGTGAGCGTCGTGAAGTTGCCGTAGAGGAACGACAGCCGGTAGTCGTCGTCCTTCAGCGACAGGCTCTTCCGCATGCCCGGCGGCAGCTGGTAGATGAAGCAGAACGGGCAGTGGTTGTCGCACGTGCGCACGCGGTCGAACACCGCGCTCGGCGAGGTCGAGCCCCAGGGGCATGCCGGCGTCCTTCTCGACCAGCACCAGCTGCTCGAGCCCGCCGCGGCGGATCTCGAGCTCGACGCGCGGCTCGTCGGCCTGGATCTGGTAGCGGATGACGTCGCGCACCATCTCGCCGTTGAGCGTGAGCAGCTCGTCGCCGGGGAGGAGCCCGGCGGCAGCTGCCGGCGAGCCGGGCGCGACCGCCACCACACGGGCGGTCGGCATCGCTCCAGTCTACGGGAAGGGGTTCGCTACCCTCGATCGCATGCCGGTGGAGAAAGTGCTGCTCGCCCAACCGCGCGGGTTCTGCGCCGGGGTGGAGATGGCCATCAAGGCCCTCTCGTGGATGATCCGGGTCTTCGAGCCGCCGGTGTACTGCTACCACGAGATCGTGCACAACCGGCTGGTCGTCGACCGGTTCCGCGAGCTCGGGGTGGTGTTCGTCGACGACGTCGACGACGTTCCCCCCGGCGCCCCCCTCATGCTCTCGGCTCACGGCTCGGCGCCGGAGGTGGTCACCGCGGCGCGGGATCGGGACCGGTTCGTGGTGAACGCCGTCTGCCCGCTCGTCACCAAGGTCCACCACGAGGCCAAGGTCCGGGCCGGGAAGGGCTTCACCGTCCTCTACGTGGGCCACCGCGGCCACGACGAGGCGACCGGCACCCTCGCGGTCGCGCCCGACGCCATCCGGCTGGTCGAGCACGAGGACGACCTCGCCGACGTGCTGCCCGAGGTGGGCGACCCCTCCAAGGTCGCGCTCCTCGCGCAGACCACGCTCTCCATCCACGACTGGGAGGGGATCATGGACCGCGCCCGGGCCTCCTACCCGGAGCTGTGGACCGCCGCCCGCAACGACCTGTGCTTCGCCACCACCAACCGGCAAGCCGCGCTGCAGGCGATCGCGGCGGAGGCCGACGCCATCGTGGTGATCGGGAGCGCCAACTCGTCGAACACGCTCGCGCTGGCGAAGGTGGCCAGGGCTGCCGGGTGCCCGACCGTGCTGCGCATCGACGGGCCCGCTGAGCTCGACGCCGACGCGCTCGGCGACGCGCGCGTCGTCGGCGTGACCGCCGGCGCCAGCGCACCCGAGGACCTGGTGCAGGCGGTCATCGCCCAGCTCGCTCCGAGCGGGGGTGTCGTCCCGGTGCACGTCACCGAGGAGGACGAGTACTTCCCGCCGCCCCGGGAGCTGCGCGAGCTGATGACGACCCTCGACGTCGCCGCCCCGGTGCTGTTCGGCGGTGCGGCGCCCGACGGTGCGAGCGGCGCGTTCACCGACGATCGGCGCGTCGACGCGTCGGGCGTGCTGGCGGGCTGACGCGCCTCAGCGCGCGAGCCGCTCGGCGTCGTCGAAGCACCGTTGCAACTCGACGCGCAGCTCCTCGGTGAGCTTCGTCGCCGCGGCGCGCCGGGCCCGGCCGTCGAGCAGCGGCGGATGGATGGGATGCCCGACCGACACCGCCACCCGGTGGACGCGCGGGAGGAGCTTGCCCTTGGGCAGGATGTGCTCGCTCCCGCCGACGCCGACCGGCACGATCGGCACGCCCAGCTTGATGGCGAGGAACGCGGCGCCCGCGTAGAGCTCGCCGATCTCGGGCCCCGACTTCCGGGTGCCCTCCGGGAACACCGCCACCGGCGACCCGGCCGCGAGCGCGTCCTCCAGCGCGCGGAGCGCGGCACGGTCGGCGGTGCCCCGTTCGACCTCCACCGCGCCGAGCGCGTCGAACAACCGGCGACCCAAGGGGGTCGAGAACAGGTCGTCCTTGGCCAGGAACCGCACCGTGCGGCCGGTGATGAACGCGGCGAACGGGATGTCGAGGATGGACCGGTGCGACGGGGCGACGATGTACGCGCCCACCTTGGGGACGCGCTCCCTCCCGACCACCCGCACGCGGAACACCACCCGGAACAGGCTGAGCACGATGCCGCGCGCGAATTGGTAGAAGGTCACGCGAACGCCTGCTCGGCCCGGGCGACGACCTGCGCGATCACGTCGTCGGCGGCCACGTCGCTGGTGTCGATGACGATGGCGTCGGCCGCGGCGTCCTCGGGCCGGGTCGCACGACCGAGGGTCGAGTCGGCCCGGTCCCGGCTCGCCAGCGCCTGTTGGACGGCGTCGACGGCCACGCTGCGCGCCGCCGCCGCTTCGTCGCCCTGCCGACGGGCCGCACGGATGTCGTCGCGGGCCGTGATGAACACCTTCACCGGCGCCTCGGTGAGCACGACGGTGCCGATGTCGCGGCCCTCGACCACTCCCGCACCGCGCTCCGCCACCCACGCCCGCTGACGGTCGACGAGCACCGCGCGTACCGCGGGGTGCGACGACACCTGCGACACCACGCCGGTGACGCGCGGCCCCCGGATCTCCTCCGACACCTCGCGGCCGTCGAGCGCGATGCGACCATCGTCGAGGTCGATGCGCGCCGCCTTCGCGACTGCCGCGACTGCGTCGCCGTCGCCGAGGTCGACGCCGGCCTCGAGCGCGGCCAACGCCACCGCGCGGTACATCGCGCCGGTGTCGAGCGTCGGCAGCCCGAGCGCGGCGGCCACACCGCGCGCCACCGTCGACTTCCCCGACCCGGCGGGGCCGTCGATCGCGATCACACGCGGTCCCGGGCTCACCGTGCTGCCCTCCCCGTCAGGGTGTCGAGGTCCTGGGTGAACTCCGGGTACGAGCTCGCCACCGCCCGCCAGTCGTGCACGACGGTCTCGCCCTCGAGCGCGTTGGCGGCCACCGCGCCCGCCATCGCCACCCGGTGGTCGCCGTGACTGTCGAGCGCGGCCGGCCCCGGCTGCCCGCCCCGCACCACGAGGTGGTCGGCGCCCGACTCGACCCCCACCCCGAGGCGGGTGAGGAGGTCGCCGACGGTGGCGATGCGGTCGCTCTCCTTCACCCGCAGCTCGCCGGCGTCGCGGAACTCGGTGACGCCGTCGGCGAACGCCGCCGCCACCGCCAGGGCCGGGATCTCGTCGATCACCCACGGGATGGTGGCACCCTCGACCGTGGTGCCGTGCAACGGGGCCGCGCGGACCCGCACCTCCCCGACCGGTTCGCCCAGCCGTTCACCGGTCGTCACCATCTCGATCGCCGCGCCCATGCGCACCAACACGTCGACGAACGCGATGCGCGCCGGGTTCAGCGCGACGTCCTCCATAACCAGCTCGGACCCGGGCGTGATGGTGGCGGCGACCACCCAAAACGCGGCCGACGACGGGTCGCCGGGCACGTCGAAGTCGAGGGGCCGCGGGCGCGCCGGCGGTGACCCGCACCGCGCGCTCGTCGACCCGGGTGACCGGGGCACCGAGCGCGGCGAGCATCCGCTCGGTGTGGTCGCGGCTGGGCGCGGGCTCGGAGATCTCGGTGGTGCCCGCGGCCTGCAGCCCGGCGAGGAGCAGCGCGGTCTTCACCTGTGCACTCGCCGCCGTCAACGAGTGGGTGGTGCCGATGAGCCCGCCGCCGCGCACGGCGAGCGGCGGGAGCGTGCCGTCGGCGCGCCCGTCGAGCTGCGCACCCATGGCACGCAGCGGCGCGACGACCCGGCCCATCGGTCGCTGCACCAGCGAGTCGTCACCGGTCAGCACGCTGAGGAAGGGCCGCCCGGCAAGGAGGCCGCTCAGCAGGCGGATGGTGGTGCCGGAGTTGCCGCAGTCGACGATCCCCGCCGGCTCGGTGAACGCCTCGACCCCGTGCCCGTCGAGGGTCACCGCGGCCCCTGCGACGGTGCTGGTCACCCCCAGCAGTTCGAGAGCCCGCCGGGTGCGGAACACGTCGTCGCCACCGGCCAGGCCGACCACGCGCGACCGGCCGTCGGCCATGGCCGCGAACAACAGCGCGCGATGTGACATGCCCTTGTCGCCGGGCACCCGCAACCGCCCGTGCAGCGGATGCGGGCCACTGAGAACCAGGTCGGTGGGCACGCTCACGCCGAGATCCTCACGAGAGCGGCGTCCGCGACACGTGGTAGCCGTGCTCGAGCAGCGCGTGCTCGAACGCGTCGAGGCCGCGCTCGGCGACGACCAGCACCAGGACACCACTGCGGCCCTCGAGCGAGTGGGCGATCTCGAGGTCGGCGATGTTGACGGCGAAGCGCGCGGCCAGCGTCGACACCTCCGCGATCACGCCTTCGCGGTCGGGCACCGGGATGCGCAGCTCGAACATCGTGGTGTCGGCGGGGATGCCGGTGGGCAGGTTGCGGCGAGCGACGCGGGCCGACTCCAGGAGCGCGAGCAGGTCGCTCCGGTCACCGGCGGCGACGATGGCGCGCACCCGGGTGAGCTCGTCGAGGTAGCGGTCGAGCGCGCCAACGATCGCGTCGCGGTTGGCGAGGCAGATGTCGGGCCAGATCGCGGGATGGCTCGACGCGATGCGGGTCATGTCGCGGAACCCGCCGGCGGCGAGGCGCAGCATCACCGCGTGCTCGTCGTTCCCGGCGCTGGCCACGTTCATCAGGGTCGACGCCGCCAGCTGGGGCACGTGGCTCACGACCGCGACCAACGCGTCGTGCAGCTCGGGCGCCACCGCGATCGCCTCGGCGCCGAACCCGGCCACCCACGCGCGCACCTCCGCGAACACCCGCGGGTCGGTGCGCCCGGTGGGCGTGAGCACCCAGGTAGCGCCCACGAACAGGTCGGCGCTGGCCCCGGCGAGGCCCTCCTGCTCGGAGCCCGCCATCGGGTGACCACCGACGAAGCGCGCCGCGAGCTCGGGGCGTGCCGCCTCCACCGTGGCGACGACCGGAGCCTTCACCGAGCCGACGTCGGTGACCAGCACTGCGCCCGCGTCGAGCGCTTCGAGCACGACCTCGGCCACGTGGCCCACCGGCACCGCGACCACCACGAGATCGGCCCCGGCCACCGCGTCGGCGACGTCGGCGGCGAGGGCGTCGACCGCGCCCAGGGCCTCGGCGGCCTTGGCCCGGGCCGGGTCGTGGTCGAAGCCGCGCACGGCGAGCCCCTCGCGGCGCAGGGCGAGCCCGATCGAGCCACCGATGAGACCGGTGCCGATCAGCGCGACGGACTGCGGGGCGGCCACTGCGGTCGCGAACGTCAGTCGGCGTCGGCGAGGTCGGTCCGCAACGCCGTCGCACCCTCGAGGAACACGTGGCGCAGCTGGTCGCGGGACCGGTCGGAGTAGCAGTGCACGAGCACCCGGATGCAGTGGGGCGTGCCGTGCGGGACGGCCTGCTCCTGGGCGCCGAGCAGCGCGACGCCGTCGAGGCCGAGGGCGGTGCGCGCCGCGCTCGCCGGGAACTCGGCGGTGAGGTCCGGGGTGGTGGTGAAGATGATGCTGACGACGTCGTCGTGGGCCAGCTCGTTGCGGGCGAAGAGCTCCTTCACCAATCGCGCTGTCTTGGCGTCGATCTCGGTCTTCGAGTCCTCGGTGCAGGTGATCGCGCCCCGGAGCGCCTGGAGTCTCATCGGGAGAAGCAGGTTAGCCCGGTGGCGTCTCGCCTCCGGGGCTGTTCGCCTCGCTCGCCGCCGCCTCGTAGAGGCGCCGCACCTCCCCCGCCGACAGCGGCCGCCACTCGCCGGGCTGGAGCCGGCGGTCGTGCAGTGGCCCGATGCGCGTGCGCACCAGTCGGCGCACCGGATGACCGACCGCCTCGCACATCCGGCGCACCTGGCGGTTGCGGCCCTCGTGGATGCCGATCTCGACCGCGGCCGACGTCCCGCGCCGCTGCACCACCTTCACGCGCGCGGGCGCGGTGACGCCGTCGTCGAGCTCCACGCCCTCGCGCAGGCGGCGGACCACCACCGGCGCCGGATCGCCCTCCACCTCGGCGAAGTAGGTCTTCACCACGCCGAAGCTCGGGTGGGTGAGCAGCTGCGTGAGCTCGCCGTCGTTGGTGAGGAGCAGGAGGCCCTCGGTGTCGTAGTCGAGCCGGCCGACGGGGAACACGCGCGGCGTGTCGGGGACCAGCTCGACGACGGTGGGGCGCCCCTCGGGGTCGGACGCGGTGCTCACGAACCCGGCGGGCTTGTTCAGGAGGTAGTAGACGAGGTCGTCCCGCACCACCACGGTGACGCCGTCGAGCGCGATGGTGTCGGCGTCGACGTCGACCCGGCGCCCCAGCACCGCGACGTCGCCGTTGACGGTGACGCGGCCGTCGGCGATGAGCTCCTCGCACACCCGGCGCGAGCCCAGGCCGGCGCGCGCCAGGACCTTCTGGAGCCGCTCGCCGTCGGGTCGCTCGGGCATGACCGGGTCAGTCGGAGGAGGGGTTGGCGTCGGCGCCCGCCTCGGCCTCGGCGTCGCCGGCGGTGTCCGGCGCCTGCGGGTCGTCGCTGATGCGCAGTCCCCGCTCGAGCGCCTCGACCACCGAGGGGTCGGGCACGAAGTCGCCCAACGGCGGGAGGCCGTCGAGCGAGGCCAGGCCGAGGCGCTCGAGGAACTCGCGCGTGGTGCCGTAGAGCACCGCGGCGCCGGGGCCGGGGTCGCGCCCGACCTCCTGTACGTAGCCGCGCTGCAACAGGGTGGTGAGCGTCGCCTCGACGTTCACGCCGCGGATGGCCGACATCTGACCGCGGGAGATGGGCTGCTTGTAGGCGATGATGGCGAGGGTCTCCAGCGCCGGCCCCGAGAGGCGGGCGTGCTGGCCCTCGAGCACGAAGCGCTCGACGTAGGCCGCGAGGTCCGGGTGGGTCTGGAACCGGTAGCCCCCCGCGACCTGGACGAGCACGAAGCCACGCTCCGACGCCTCGTACTCGCGCCCGAGCTCGTCGCACAGCGCCTCGACTCGCGTGACCGGGAGCTCCACCAGCTGCGCCAGCAGGCGGGCCTCGACCGGTTCGGTCGACGCCAGGACGACCGCCTCGATGGCGCGCCGCGCCAACGCCTCCGACGCCGATGACGGTTCGCTCACGCGAGCGATTCCTCGATCGCGGCGTCGTCCCAGTCGGCCAGGCTGGCGACGTCGAGCGCGGACTCGCCCGCCTGCAGCCGCCGGACCATCAGGTCGCCGAAGTTGGTGAACTGCACGAGGTCGACCATGCCCTGCTTGTAGAGCTCGAGCACGGCGAGGAAGCGGACGATCACCTCGAGCCGGTGGGGCGCGCCCGACGCCAGCGCCCGGAAGCTCATGGGTTCGGACTCCGGCAGGAGTCGGAGGACCGACTCCACCGCGTCGCGCACGCTGGCCCTCACCGGGGCCACGTGGTCGGTGTCGACGATGACGGTCGGGGGCGCCGCGAGCATGCGGAGCGCGGCGGCGCGCAACGCGTCGGGCCGCACCCGTTCCAGCGGGTCGGGCGCCATCCAGCGGTAGGGCTCCTCGGGACCGGCGGTGCGGGGCACGCTCCGGTCGGCCTTGCGCATGCGGCCCTCGAGGGCGCGGGCGGCGTCCTTGAACGTCTTGCACTCGAGCAGCCGAGCCAGGAGGAGGTCGCGCTCCTCGAACCGCAGCAGCTCCTCGTCGAGCTCGAGATCCTCGATGCCGGGGAGCAGGCGGCGGGCCTTGAGCTCCACCAGGGTGGCGGCGATCAGGAGGAACTCGGTGGCGACGTCGAGGTCGAGCGAGTCCATGCGGTCGAGCTCGGTGAGGTAGGCGTCGACGATCTCGGCCAGCGACACCTCCCAGAGCTCCACCTCCTGCTTCAGGATCAGGTGGAGGAGGAGGTCGAAGGGGCCCTCGAAGACCGGGGTGCGCACCGCGTACGACATCGGGGTCGAGCGTACCGGCCGCCGACCACCGCGGAATGACATCCGGGACGGCCGGCCGCCCCCTTGTAGTGTCACGCCCCATGCCGCGCGTGTTCTCGGGCATCCAACCGACGGGCGAGATCCACCTCGGGAACTACCTCGGGGCCGTGCAGCACTGGGTCGCGGCGCAGGAGCGGTCCACGGCCCCGGACCAGACCCTCTACTGCGTCGTCGACCTCCACGGGCTGACGCTTCCCTGGGACCCCACCACCTACGCCGAGGGCACCCGCCGGACCGCGATGCTGCTGCTGGCCGCCGGGCTCGACCCGGAGCGCTGCACGCTGTTCGTGCAGAGCCACGTCCACCAGCACACCGACCTCACCTGGCTCCTGAACTGCATCGCCACCTTCGGCGAGCTGCGCCGGATGACCCAATTCAAGGAGAAGTCCGAGGGTCAGGAATCGGTCAGCGTCGGGCTCTTCGACTACCCGGTCCTCATGGCCGCCGACGTGTTGGCGTACGACACCGAGCGCGTGCCCGTCGGCGACGATCAGCGCCAGCACCTCGAGCTGGCCCGGGACCTCGCCATCCGGTTCAACCACCGGTGCGGCGAGACCCTCGTCGTGCCCGAGGCGAGCATCCCGCCCGTCGGCGCCCGGATCATGGACCTCCAGGACCCGACCGCCAAGATGTCGAAGTCCCTCGACTCGCCCCAGGGGACGATCAAGCTGCTCGACGACCCGAAGGCGATCACCAAGCGGATCAAGAGCGCGGTCACCGACTCCGACAACGACATCCGCTTCGACCCGGACGCCAAGCCCGGAGTGTCGAACCTGCTGCAGATCCTCGGCGCGGTCACCGACGAACCGGTCGCGGACGTGGCGGTGAAGTTCTCGGGTTCGGGCTACGGCGCGCTCAAGACCGCGGTGGCGGAGGCGGTGGTCGAGTTCGTACGACCGTTGCAGGACCGCTACGCGGAGCTCGAGCGCGACCCCGCCGAGGTCGGCCGCATCCTCGGGGTGGGTGCCGACCGGGCCGAAGGCCTCGCCGAAGGCGTGCTCAGCCGCGTGCGTGACGCAGTGGGGCTCCTCCCCCGCGGCTGATGGCCGACGACGCCGCCGACGACGACGTCCTGCCCGACGGGACTCCGGCGAGGCGGTACCGGCGGCGTTCGGAGGAGCTCGAGTTCGACCGGGTGGCGTTCTTCAGCGACGCGGTGTTCGCCATCGCCATGACGCTGCTCGTCGTGGGCATCGGCATCCCGCACGTCCGGGCGTCGAAGCTCGAGGCCGCGCTCAGGGCCAAGGACAGCGAGATCTTCAGCTTCTTCCTGAGCTTCGTGGTGATCGGCTTCTTCTGGTTGGCCCATCACCGGTTCTTCGCTCGGTTGGGGGCGGTCGACCACCGGTTCATGCAGCTCAACCTGTTCTACCTGGCGGCGATCGCGTTCATGCCCTTCCCCACCGCCATCGTCGGGACCAACAGCAACCGGCCGATCACCATCGCCCTGTACGCGGTGACGCTGGGCGTCGCCAGCCTGCTCGAAGCCGTGATGCTCTGGTATGCGCAGCGGGCGGGACTGCTGCGGGCGCGGCTCCGCGACGACATCTTCCGCGCCTACCTGCTCGCCTCGCTCGCCCCGGTCGTCGTCTTCGCCCTGTCCATCCCGGTCGCCTACCTCGACCCGGACCGGGCCCTGCTCGTCTGGCTGCTCATCTTCCCGCTCGAGTGGGCCATCGGCCGCTTCGTCACGCCGGAGGACGCGGAGGACTTCTAGGTTCAGTCGTTGTCGGCCGCGTCGAGCGCGACGATCACCGGCTCCGGGATCGGCAGTGAGTCCCAGCAGCCGGGGTCGTGATGGGCGGCCGACCAGAGCGCGGCCTCCTCGGGCTCCCCGGCGATGCGGATGCGGTCACCGCCGAGCTCGGTGTGGCGCAGGTAGAGACCGACCCGGCGGATGAAGCCGCTCGACTCCGACCACACCTCGGCGTGCTCGCGCCCCGCCGCCGCACCCGAGATCGTCGCCACCACCCGGCCGTAGACGCCGAGGCGCGAGTCGAGCTTGCCGATGTCGTGCAGCAGCGCGGCCGACAGCCAGCGCGGGTCGCCGGCGTATTCGGTGCCGGCAAGGCGCGCCTGCACGTCGCGGGCGACGGCGATCGCGTGGCGTTGATCGTGGTTCGGTTGACGGCGGAACTGCACGAAGCCCGCGGGGGTGAGCACCGACTCGACCCACGCGACGTGGACGGGGCGCGGCGGCCCCGGCCACAGCGCCCGCACGAAGCGGCCCGAGAGGTGCGCGACCTTCATCATCGTTGGTCGACTTCGCTCCGGCGTCCCGGGCATCCGCCCACGCCTCCGCTGCGTCTCATCGTCATCGGAACACGAAGTCGAAGAGCTGGTTGATGAACGGGTCGAGGAACTCGGAGATCACACCGGTCGAGAACA
Source organism: uncultured Actinomycetes bacterium (assembly GCA_963819475.1). Classification (GTDB taxonomy): domain Bacteria; phylum Actinomycetota; class Acidimicrobiia; order IMCC26256; family DASPTH01; genus DASUAS01. The sequence continues at coordinate 4,850 of CAWFWE010000002.1, read as the reverse complement.
CGAGCAGGAACAGTAGGAGGAACCCGTACGGCCGGAACTTGTACCACTGCGGGAGCCACGTGCCCGGCAGGAGCCGCTCGAGCAGCGCGGAGCCGTCGAGGGGCGGGATCGGGAGCAGGTTGAACAGGCCCAGCAGGAGGTTGACCACCGCGAACGAGAACAGGACGCGAATGCCGAGCGGCAACTGGTCGTAGAAGAGGACCGGCGCGGCGTTCTCGTACGCGACCTTGGCGCCGACCGCCGCCGCCACCATCAGCGTGAGGTTGGTGGCGGGCCCGGCCAGGCTCACGAAGACGAGGTCGCGGCGCGGGTGGCGCATCCGCTCCGGGTTCACCGGGACCGGCTTCGCCCACGCCAGGACCGGCAGCCCGGTGATCGCGCCCAACGCGGGCAGCACGATGGACCCGAACGGGTCGATGTGCGGGATCGGGTTCAGGGTGAGCCGGCCCGCCTCCTTGGCGGTGCGATCGCCGAACGACAACGCCGCGACCCCGTGGCTGATCTCGTGGAGGATGACCGCGACGACGAGGCATCCGAACCAGATGACCGTCTGCTCGTCGAGGTGCACGGAGGCGCGGGCTCGCCGCTCAGCGGCGCTGCGAGGCGCACTCGATGCAGAGGCGCGCCGCCGGCATGGCCTCCAGGCGCGCTTCGGGGATGCGCCGGTGGCAGGACTCGCACTCGCCGTAGGTGCCGCTGTCGAACTTGGCCAGCGCGTCCTCGATGTCGGACAGCGTCTCGCTCAGCTGGCCCGAGAGCGCCTCGACCTCGCCCCGCTCGGCGGTGACCTGGCCGGAATCGGCGAAGTTCTCGTCGAAGTCGAGGTCGGCGTCGTCGCCGTGGCCGAGGCGCGCCAATTGCTCACGCACGCGGCTCCGCTCTTCCTGGAGCTGGTCGCGCAGCACCGCGTGGGACGTGTCCGCCATGGGGAGAGTCTACTGCCGGCCCTCCTGCGCCGGGCCCCGGTTCCCGGCCCGGGCCCGGGGGTGGGCGGCCTCGTAGACGGCCCGGAGTCGCTCCGGCGACACCTTGGTGTACACCTGCGTGGTCGACAGGCTGGCGTGGCCGAGCAGCTCCTGGACCACCCGGATGTCGGCGCCCCGGTCGAGCATGTGGGTGGCGCACGAGTGGCGCAGGACGTGCGGGAATAGGCGCCCCTGGAGGCCCGCCCGGTCGCCGGCCGCCCGCACGATCAGCCACGCACCCTGGCGGGTCAGCCGCCCGCCCCGGGCGTTGAGGAAGAGGGCCGGCGTGCTCGACCTGCCCGCCGTTCCGGCACGGAGCCGGCCGGCCAGCTCCGGGCGTCCGGTGGTGAGGTAGTCGCCCACGGCCTCGCGCGCGGTGCGCCCGAGGGGGGCGACGCGCTCCTTGTTGCCCTTGCCCAGCACCCGCACCAGGCCGTCGTAGAGGTCGACGTCGCCGAGGTCGAGGCCCACCAGCTCGCTGATGCGCAGCCCGCCCGCGTAGAGCAGCTCGAGGATGGCGCGGTCGCGGCGCGGGCGGGGACCGTCGCCGGGGACCGCGTCGAGCAGCGCCTCCACCTCCGCCTCGGTCAGCGCCTTGGGGATGCCCTGGGGCACGCGCGGCGCGCCGACCTCCTCACTGGGGTCGGAACCGAGCAGCCCCTCCTCCACGCAGAACCGGTGGAACGACCGCACCGCCGCCAGCGCGCGGGCGATCGAGGACTCCTTGTAGCGCCGCAGGCCGTCGTCGGTGCGGGCCTGCTTGAGCTCCTCGACGTAACCGGCGACGACCGACTCGTCGACGTGCGCCACGTCACCGGTGACGCCCCGCCGTCGGAGGTAGGCGGTGTAGCGGCGCAGGTCGCGGCGGTACGCGGCGAGCGAGTTCGGGGCGAGGCCCCGCTCCACCCTCAGCCAGGTCTCGTACTCGGCGAGCATGCCGTCGAGCTCGTCGCCCACCCTGGCTCACCCGCCGGCGAGGTGAAGGCGGGCGAGGAGGAGCCCGATGATGCTCTTGGCGTCGACGAGCTCACGGTCGCGGATCAGGGCGTCGACATCGGTGAGCGGCACCCGCTCGATCGACATCGCGGCCTCCTCCGCGCTCACCGCGGCGCGGGTGCGCGCCTCGAGCTCGGTGGCGAGGAACAGGTAGGTGTACTCGTCGCAGAAGCCGGGCGAGTTGTAGAACTCGCAGAGCAGCTCGAGCCGGCCGGCGTGGTACCCGATCTCCTCCTCGAGCTCGCGGTTCGCCGTCACGGCGGGGGGCTCGCCGTCGACGTCGCGCTTCCCGGCGGGCACCTCGAGCAGCTCGCCACCGGTGGCGACGCGCCACTGGCGCACGAGGATCGCCTCGTCGTCGATCACCGGGACCACGACGACCGCGCCGGGGTGGTGGACGACGTGCCGGTCGAACTCCTCGCCGTCGGCGCTCCGGACGTGCACGCGCGACAACGACAGGAAGCCGGCGTCGACGAGCGGCTCGGCGCCGACGACCCGGAACCCGGGGCTGCCGGTCACCCGGTGCTGGCGGGGGCGTCGATCGGCAGCGGCAGGCGCGGCAGGCGACCCTCGGCCCGCTCGCGGGCCGCCTTCACGAACGCGGCGAACAGCGGGTGCGGGCGGTCGGGGCGGCTCTTGAACTCGGGGTGGGCCTGGGTGCCGACGAAGAACGGGTGACCCGCCAACTCGACGAACTCGACCAGGCGGTCGTCGGGCGAGGTGCCCGAGCAGACCAGCCCCGCCTCCTCCAGCCGGCCGCGGTACTTGTTGTTGACCTCGTAGCGGTGGCGGTGGCGTTCGTAGATGACTTCCTGGCCGTACGCAGTCTGCACGATCGAGCCCGGCAGCAGCTTCGCCGCGTACGCGCCGAGGCGCATGGTGCCGCCCTTGTCGACGACGTTGCGCTGCGCGTCCATAAGGTCGATCACCGGATGGGGCGTGTGCGGGTCGAACTCGCTCGAGTTGGCGCCGGCGAGACCGCACGCGTCGCGTGCGTACTCAATGACCGCGCACTGCATGCCGAGACAGAGGCCGAGGAACGGGACGCCGTGCTCGCGGGCGAACCCGGCCGCCGCGATCTTCCCCTCGATGCCGCGGAAGCCGAACCCACCGGGGATCACCACGCCGTCGAGGTCGCGCAGGCGGCCTTCGGCGAGGAGCCCCTCGGCGTCGTCGGACGCGATCCAGTCGATCTCGACCTGCGCGCCGCAGGCGTAGCCACCGTGCTTCAGCGCCTCCGCCACCGAGAGGTAGGCGTCGGGCAGGTTGATGTACTTGCCGACCAGGCCGATGCGCACGGGCTCGGTGGCGGCTTCCACCTGCCCGACCAGGGTGCGCCAGTCGGTGAGGTCGGGCTCGTGCTCCGACAGGTGGAGGGTGTTGCAGATGTAGTCGTCGAGGCCCTCGTCGTGCAGCACCAGGGGGATCTCGTAGAGCGACGGGGCGTCGACGCAGGAGACGATGCCGTCTTCGGGGACGTCGCAGAGCTGGGAGATCTTCTCCTTCAGCCGCGACGGGATGGGGCGGTCGGAGCGGCACACGATGGCGTCGGGCTGGATGCCCCGGCTCCGCAGCTCGGTGACCGAGTGCTGCGTGGGCTTGGTCTTTTGCTCGCCCGACGGGCCGATGAACGGCACCAGCGTGACGTGCACGTAGAACACGTTGTCGCGGCCGACGTCCTTGCGGAACTGCCGGATCGCCTCGAGGAACGGCAGGATCTCGATGTCGCCGACGGTGCCACCGATCTCGGTGATCACGATGTCGACGTCCTCGTCGGCCGCCAACGCCAGGATCCGGTCCTTGATCTCGTCGGTGATGTGCGGGATCACCTGGACGGTCTGGCCCAGGTACGCGCCACGCCGTTCCTTGGCGAGCACGTCCTGGTAGATCGACCCGGTGGTCGCGTTCGACTTCTGGGTGAGCGGCACGTCGACGAAGCGCTCGTAGTGCCCCAGGTCGAGGTCGGTCTCACCGCCGTCCTCGGTGACGAACACCTCACCGTGCTGGAACGGGTTCATGGTGCCGGGGTCGACGTTGATGTACGGGTCGAGCTTCTGCATCGTGACCCGGAGACCCCGGGACTTGAGGAGGCGCCCGAGGGAGGATGCGGTGAGGCCCTTGCCGAGGCTCGAGGCAACGCCGCCGGTCACGAAGATGTGCTTCGCCAAGACCTCAGCACTTTCTGTACGGGGCTCCGCTCCCACGCGAATCCGACCGCAGGCGACCGTACCATGCGCCCCCCGACGACCCGCGCACCGGTGTGAACCTCCCGTTCGGTACCGTGCCGGGATGACCAGGGTCGAGACGGCGGAGGCTCCCCCGGTCACCCCGCTGCGGTTCGCGCACTGGCGCTTCGACGCCACCGTGCTCGCGGTCGTGGCCATCCTCCTCCGGCTCCCGGCCTTCCTCGCCGACCGCTCGCTGGTGTTCGACGACGGCGTGTTCGCGTCGTCGGCGCTGGCGATGCGCGCGGGCGAGGTGCCGTTCCGCGACATCTTCTCCAGCCAGGGGCCGGTGTTCCTGCCCTTGCTGTGGGTCGCCGACCTCGTCGGGTTCCGCACCATGGACGGGCCGCGCATCCTCTCGGTCGCCGCCGGTGTCGTCGTCACCATCGCGGTGTACTCGTGCGCCCGGCGGCTCACCACGCGCGCGAACGCGCTGCTCGCGGCGGGCCTCGTCACCACCAGCGGGTCGATCCTCTGGGTGACGGTGCCGGTGAACGCCGACGGCCCGTCGCTCGCGTTGTCGGTGCTGGCGGTGGCGATCGCGCTCCGCTACCGGGACGACCCGCACCTCCGCACCGCGGTCGGGATGGGGATCGCGGCGGGCGCCGCGGTCTCGATCAAGGCGCTGTCGGTGCCGGCGGTGGTGATCGCGGGCCTGATCGTG
>CAWFWE010000001.1:0-441856 GCA_963819475.1 uncultured Actinomycetes bacterium | reverse complement strand
TCGGTCGTTCGAGTTCCGAGCGCTCGACAGTCGAGCGCGATCCCCCGCTATCGTTGATATTACCGTAAGCCTGTCAATAGGACTGGAGCCTGCCATGCTCGATCCCGGCTTCCCCGTGTTCGACGCCGACAACCACCTCTACGAGAGCCGGGAGTGGGTCGACTACCTCCCGAAGCGCCATGCGCGTGACATCCAGTTCGTCGAGGTGCGGGGTCGGACGCGCATCGCGTTGAAGGGCAAGCTCACGGAGTTCATCCCGAACCCGACCTTCGACCGCGTCGCGCGGCCGGGCGCGCACATCCCCTTCTTTTCGGGCAACAACCCGGAAGGTCTCACGCTTCGCGAGATGACGGGCGAACCGATCGAGTGCATCGCCGCCTATCGCGAACCGGGTGCCCGACTCGAACTGCTCGACGAGCTGGGCGTGCACCGCGCCGTGATGTTCCCGACGCTCGCCAACCTGGTCGAGTACACGGTCGCGGACGATCCCGACCTCACGCACGCCGCGATCCATGCCGTCAACCAGTGGCTGCACGAGCAGTGGACCTTCGACTACGAGCAGCGGATCTTCGCGACGCCCGTGATCACGTTGCCGATCCTCGAGGAGGCGATCGCCGAGCTCGAGTGGGTGCTCGAGCGCGGCGCCAAGATCATCCTCGTCCGCCCCGCGCCGGCGAACGGGCTGCGCGGTCCGCGGTCGATCGCGCTGCCCGAGTTCGACCCGTTCTGGGCGCGGGTGCAGGAGGCGGGCATCCCGGTCGCGATGCACGCGTCGTTCCCGCCGCTCACGAGCTACTACGAGACGTGGGAGCCCGGGAACACCGACAGCGCGTTCAAACCGAGTCCGCTGAAGCAGCTCCTGTTGCAGCACCGCGAGATCGAGGACGCCCTCGCGGCGATGATCTGCGGCGGCGCGCTGTCGCGCTTCCCCGACCTGCGGGTGCTGAGCGTCGAGAACGGCGCCGACTGGGTCGGGCACCTGCAGCACCAGCTCGAGTCCGCGTGGCGCAAGCTGCCGCAGGACTTCGCCGAGCACCCAGTGGAGGTGTTCCGGCGCAACATCTACGTGAACCCGTTCTGGGAGGACGACGTCGCCGACGTCATCGACAAGTGCGGGGAAGACCACGTGCTCTTCGGATCCGACTACCCGCATCCCGAAGGTCTTGCCGAGCCGCTCGACTACGTCACCACGCTGCGGCGTGAGCAGCTCGACGACGCCGCCATTCGGCGGATCATGAGCGACAACGGCAATGCGCTCTTCGGGTTCGGGGTCGCGGCATGACCGGCGAGCGCACCGTCGACGACATCCGCACCGTCGCTCCCGAGGCGCACTGGGCGCACTTCGAGCAGGCGTGGACCGCGCTCATGACGTATCGCTACCTCGGCAAGCGCAGCCCGGACCTCGACACCGATGTCGACGTCGAAACCATGCCGCTGCGCCACGACATGCGGAACTCGACCGGCGGCATCCTCGCGGCGCCGTTGTGCATCGCCGCGCCCGAGCCCTATTGGCTCGACTCCGAGTGCGTGCCGGCACCGGTGATGATGTCGTACGAGATCCTCGACGCCGCGCGCGATGTCAAGCAGGTGGTGGTGGAGCGTGAGGTGATCCACCTTGGGCGCACGATGGGATTCAGCCGCTCTCGCGTGCTCGACGCCGCCGACCTGTCCCGCGTGATCGCTGTGTCGTCGGGCCTGGGCGTGTCACTCGGTGACGTCCCCGACGGGTACGAGAAGGTCGAGAACCCGCCCATCCCGGTCGAGGACTCGCCGTCACTGCCGCCCCTCACGGTCGCGTTCGGCGCGAAACGGGGGGACGACGATGGCTGCTGGCGTCTGCCGCCTCTCGTGCCCGAGCTCTCCGCTCCGCACGCGGCGTTGCACCTCGGGCCGATCAACGTCGTGCTCGAAGCTGCCGCCATGGAGGCGGCCGCCGCACACGCAGGCACCAACGCGCTCCAGATCGAGAGTTGGCACGTGATGATGGAGCGGCCAGGCGTCGTGGGTCCGTTCCGCGCGCACGCGGTCGTGAACGGTGGCAGCGACGATCGCATCGCCGTCGCGGCCACCCTCCACGATGAAGGGAAGGGCGATCGCATCGTTGCCACGGCCGTAGCCGCGTTCCGCCGGGTGCCCGAGCGGTCGGAGTGAATCAGAGGCCGCGGTAGACGGGATCGCGGCGCTCCCGGAACGCTTCGTATGGAGGCACGAGCGTGCGCACGAACATCGAGTTGGCGCGCGAGTGCGCCGTCGCCGGCGGCAACCCCGTGCGCCAGATCGTCCCTCGACGCCACGACGCCGCGTTGGTTCGCGATGCGACGCGTGAGGCCATCGAGCTCACCGGCATCGGCGGCTTCGTCGATTCGCCCGTGAAGGCTCTCTCCACCGGACACCGCCGCCTGGTCGAGCTCGCCCGCGTGCTCACCGGGCCGTTCGACCTGATCCTCCTCGACGAACCGTCGTCGGGGCTGGACCTGGGCGAGACCGAGCAGTTCGGGGCGATTCTCCGCCACGTGGTCGCCGTCCGCGGTCTCGGGATCCTGCTCGTCGAGCACGACATGTCGCTCGTGCAGCAGGTATGCGACCGCGTCTACGTCCTCGACTTCGGTCGCATGCTGTTCGAGGGCACAACAACCGAGATGATCGACAGCGATGTCGTGCGCGCCGCCTACCTCGGATCTGAAGGTGTCGAAGCGGCTACCGACGCCGCCGAGCTCTCGCGTATCGACTGAACCCGAGCGTCAGCTCGCGGCGGCCGGCGCACCCTTCGAGGCCACCGCCGCGAGTCGCGCCGCGAGCGCACCGGCGTCGGCATCCGCTTTGCGGCGACCCATGCTCTTGATCTCGATGTCGACGTCGCGCGCTTCCGCCCGAAGGGCACGCACGGTGCACTGCTCCTTCGGCCGGTGCGCGAACGGCTCGAAGCTGAAGCACGCCATCGCGTTGCGGTGGCTGATCTTCTCGATGTCGGCATCGGGGAGATCGCCGATGCACCGCCACAACTGCTCGGGGGCATCGGGCCAGGTCGAGTCGGAGTGCGGGTAGTCCATCTCCCACATCATGTGGTCGAGTCCGACGCGATGACGGGCTTCCACTCCGGCGGCGTCGTCGATGAAGCACGTCCAGAAGTGCTCGTGGAACAGCTCGCTGGGCGTCTTGCCGCCGAGGTCGGTGCCCGTCCACTCGTGGTGGTGGCGGTACACGTAGTCGGCCCGCTCGAGCGCGTAGGGGATCCAGCCGACGCCACCCTCCGACATCGCGATGTTCAGGCCCGGGAACCGGGCGAACACGCCGGAGAAGAGGATGTCGGTGATCGCGGTGAGGCTGTTGATCGGCGTCAGTGAGATCATGACCTCGGGGGGAGCCTCGGCCGCGGTGCTGATCATCGACGACGACGAGCCGATGTGCAGGCAGACGGTGGCGCCGGCGTCGACGCAGGCAGCGAAGAACGGGTCCCAGTGGTCGGTGTGGTAGCTCGGCAGCCCGAGCTTGGCCGGGTTCTCGGAGAACGTGACCGCGTGGCACCCTTTCGCCGCGACCCGCCAGATCTCGTCGGCCATCGCCGCGGGATCCCACAGCGGCGGGATCGACAGGGGGACGAGCCGATCGGGATACGCGCCGGCCCACTCGTCGATGTGCCAGTCGTTGTACGCGCGCACCGCAGCCAGGGCGAGGTCCTTGTCGGCAACGCGACCGAAGAACTGGCCGCAGAAGTGCGGGAAGGTCGGGAAGTTGAGCCCCGCGAGCACTCCGGCCGCGCTCATGTCGCGCACGCGCTCGTGGACGTCGAAGCACCCGGGCCGCATCTGGGTGTATTCGGTCGGGTCGAGGTTGTACTCGTCGGGTGGGCACCCGGCGACCGCGTTGAGCCCGATGTTGGGTGCGCGCTCGCCCTCGAACTCCCAGATGTCACCGCCGCCGTCGACCTCGACGACGTGCGGGATGCGGTCGGCGTACTTCGCCGGCCAGTGCTCCGCGAACATGCCGCGGGGCTCGACGACGTGGTCGTCGACGCTGATCAAGACGAGGTCCTGGCTGTCCATGGCCGTCTCCTCTTCAGGCGATCTCGGTGGGTGCCATGAGCACGTAGGTGGCATCGGCCTCGGCGAGGACCGTGGTGTCGTCGTCGGCGGTGCTGATCACCGCGTGGACGTGGAAGCGACGACCGGTGGTCTGGCCCGCCTGCGCGCGGCACACGAGCTCGGTGTCGACCGGCGTCGGGCGGCGGTAGCGGAGCGTCATCTCGGCCGTCAGGCGCACCGCGTTCCCGCCCTGCTGGACGAACCCCATGACCTCGTCGGCGAACGTCGCGAGCAGGCCCCCGTGCACGAGACCGGGCGCGCCTTCCGCGTCCGGACCGAAGCGGACGCGACCCTCGGCGCCGCCCGGCGTCCACGAGAGCGCGATCCCGAGGGACGCGGGGTTGGTTGTGCTGCAGCCGAAGCAGCTCTCCACGTGTTGCAGCGGCGCCACTGCGCGACCCTTCCTCAAGTTGACGAACTTGTCAAGTATTGGGGAGACTGGCGGTCGTGACCGGGGGACCGCTGCTCGACCTCGACGCGTACCGGGCCGCGTTTGCCGCCTGGCTCGAGACCCACGAAGCCCTGGTGACCCGTCAGCGTCAGTTCTTCTCACTGGAGCTGCTCGACGTCGCGACTGTGCAGCAGCAGTTCCAGGAGGAGCTGTTCACCGGAGGTTGGGTGCGGTACGGCTGGCCCGAGGAGCTCGGCGGGCTCGGTGGCGACGCGCGCCACCGTGCCGCGCTCTACGACGAGCTGGGCCGCCGGCGGGTGCTGATCCCGGAGTCGTATCTCACCGTCGAGACGCTGATCCCGATGTTGAGCGTCCACGCGCCCGAGCTCGCGCGCGCACATCTCACCGACCTCCTGCGTGGTGCCGAGCGGTGGTGCCAGGGGTTCTCGGAACCCGACGCTGGGAGCGACCTCGCCTCGCTGCGCACGAAGGCGGTGCGCGACGGCGACGACTGGATCGTCGACGGGCACAAGATCTGGACGTCACAGGCGACGGTGTCGCAGCGGTGCGTCGTGCTGCTCCGCACGGGGACGCCGGAGTCGCGGCACCGTGGGCTCTCGATGATGTTGGTCGACCACGACACGCCCGGCGTCGAGGTGCGCGAGATCCGCACGATGTCGGGTCGCGACGAGCTCGGCGAGGTGCTCTTCGACAGGGTGCGCGTCGGCGGCGACCGCCTGATCGGCAACGACGGCGACGGCTGGGCGTTGGCGATGTACCTGCTGCAGTGGGAGCGGGGGATGTACCCGTGGCAGCGGCAGGCCGGGTTGTTGAGCACGCTCGACGCGCTGCTCGAACGCAACGGCGACGCAATCGATCCACGTGCGCTGGCCGACGCCTACCTTTCGGTGCTCCCGATGCGGCTCTCGGCCGCGCACACCATCCGCCGGTTGGCAGCGGGGGAAACGCCGGGGCCCGAGGTCTCGGTCGACAAGGTGCTGCTCGCCCGCGCCGAGCTCGTGGTGTTCGACCTGGTCGACACTGTGCTCGACGGCGCCATCGAGCTCGACGACGACGAGCACGCGGGGGAATGGCGCCACGACTACCTGTTCAGCCGATCGGCGCCGATCTACGGCGGTTCCTACGAGATCCAGCGGCAGATCCTGGCCGACCGCGTGCTGGGGATGCCGCGTGCGTGAGGCGACCACCATCGACCGCGACACCCTCGACATCTTCGAGCGCACGGCGCGCGCTGTGTTCGCGCAACCGGACGTCGACGTGAGCAACGCGCTCGAAGAGATCGGATGGCGCGACTTCCTCGCTGCCGACGCCGCGTCGGTGGTGCCGCTCGTCTTCGGAATCCTCGGCGAAATGGTGCTCGCGAGCAGCGCACTCGACGATGTCGCCTACGACGCGCTGGGGCCCATTCGGGGAGGAGCTGCGCGCCACCGGGCACGGGTTCGCGCACCCCCGCGGCGTGCGCAATGCCGGATCGCTGACCGGTGCCGCGCTCGCGGTCGACGCGATCGTGCTCGACGCGCGGCCAGAGACATCGGTGGTACTGGTTGCCACGGCCGACGATGGCGAGCGAGTCGTCACCATTGCGGTGGGGTCGCCAGGGATGGACGTCAGGCCGCTCGAGGGGATCGATCCCGCGCTCCGACTCGCCCGAGTGCGAGGGTCGGTGCCGATCGCCGAAGTTGGGGTGCACGGCCATCTGGATGCGTCGGCGGTGCGGTTGGCCTGCCGGCGCGCGCTCGCGCACGAGCTGCTCGGCGCGACCGACGCCATGCTCACGATGGCGACGGACTACGCCAAGGTGCGCCAGCAATTCGGCCAACCCATCGGCGCGTTCCAAGCCGTGAAGCACCGGCTCGCCGACGTCTACGTGGCGCGCCAGGCGGCGGCCGCGGTGGTCGAGGAGAGCTGGCGCTCCGACCCTGCGTGCACCACGGTGGCGGCCAAGGCGCTCGCCGCCCACGCGGGCGCACTGGCGGCGGAGAACTGCCTGCAGGTGCTGGGAGCCATCGGCTTCACCCTCGAACACGACCTCCACCGGTACGCCCGGCGGGTGCGCGTCCTCGACCGCCTCTACGGCGCCGAACGTGATCTGCGCACGGAACTGGGCCGGCTCCTCCAGGCCCGCGGGCGGGTCCCGCGCCCTGGCTCCGCCTAAGGCGGGGAACTTGACAGTATTGTCAAGTATCGGCACACTTTGGGTATGACGCAGACGGTCGCTCCACCCACTCCTCCCGGGCTCGACTACCGGCTGTTCGACGCCGACGAGCACTACTACGAGCCCGAGGACGCCCTCACCCGCCATCTCGACCGCAAATACCGCAGCGCGGTCCGCTGGGTCGACATGGACGGGCGCCGCTCGCTCATCATCGGCGGCAAGCTGCTGCAGCTCATCCCGAACCCCACCTACGACCCGGTGGGCCGTCCCGGCTCGCTCAACAGGTACTTCCGTGCCCAGAACCCGGAGGGTCGTTCGCTCAAGGAGATCCTGGGCGAGCCGCAGCCGATCCAGCCCGAGTACCACGACCGCGACGCCCGCGTGAAGGTTCTCGACCATCAGGGCGTCGAGTTCGCGTGGATCCTCCCCAGCCTCGGGCTCGGGATCGAGGAGATGCTGAAGGACGACCACGAGGGCCTCCCGGCCGTCGCACGCGCGTACAACGAATGGCTCGACGACGACTGGGGCTACGACCGCGACAGTCGTATCCAGACCGCGCCGCTCCTCCCACTCGGCGACCCCGACGCCGCCGAACGCGAGCTGGGACGTGTGATCGAGCGCGGCGCGCGCCTCGTGGTGATGCGTCCCGCACCCGTGGCGTCGATCGCCGGCCCACGCTCGCTCGGCGATGCCGCCCACGACCGGATCTGGGCGCTCGCGGCCGAGGCCGGCGTCGTGGTCGCGTTCCACGCGGCCGACGACGGCTACACCTACGCGGGCGATTGGGGAGAGAACGCGCGCTACACCGGGCTCAAGCAGTCGGCGTTTTCGGAGGTGTTGTCGATCCACAGCGAGCGTCCCACCTTCGACGCGATGGCGGCGATGGTGTGCCACGGGGTGTACGACCGGCATCCCAACCTCAAGGTCGCCACCGTCGAGCTCGGCTCGGGCTGGGTGCCCTACCTCATGCGACGATTCCGGATCGCGTTCGGCAAGCAGCCCCAGAGCTTCTCGCGCGACCCGATCGAGACCTTCCGCGAGCACGTGTGGGTAGCCCCGTTCTACGAGGACGACTTCGTTGAGCTGGCCGACCTGATCGGCCTCGAGCACGTGCTGCTCGGCTCCGACTGGCCGCACCCGGAGGGCATCGCCCGCCCCATCGACTACCTCGACGACGTGGCCGACTTCTCGCCGGAAGGCCAACGGCGCATCATGCGCGAGAATCTGCGCGAGCTCGTCGGGCGATAACCCGTCGTTTGGGAGCAAGCGGGAGCGATCGATTGCAGTTCGAGTTCACGGAGCTCAACGACGTCGAGCGCGCGCTGCAGGCCGACGTCCGCGAGTTCCTGGCGACGATCCTGCCGCGGGGATCGTTCGAGCCCGGGCTCGGCATGGCCGGCCGGAAGGACGCCGCGTTCTCGCAGGCGCTGGCCGCGCGCGGTTGGGTGGGAATGTCGCTGCCCCGCGAGTATGGCGGCGGTGACCGTTCCGCGGTCGAGCGGTTCATCGTGGCCGAGGAGCTGCTGCGGTGGGGCGCGCCCTTGGGGCACCACTGGGTCGCCGACCGCCAGAGCGGGCCGTTGCTCGCGAAGGTCGGAACCCCTGAACAGAAGGATCGGTTCCTTCCCGCCATCTGCCGCGGCGAGGTCTCCTTCTGCATCGGCATGAGCGAGCCCGACTCCGGCAGCGATCTCGCGTCGGTGGTGACGCGCGCGACGCGTACCGACGACGGGTGGGTCGTCAACGGCACCAAGGTCTGGACGACCGGTGCCCATGAGCACGACTGGATGATCGCGCTGGTGCGTACGAGCGACGCCGAGGACCGCCACGCCGGCCTGAGCCAGGTGCTGGTCGACCTCCACGCGCCGGGCGTCGAGGTGCACCCGATCCCCTTCCTCGACGGCAGCGCGGACTTCAACGAGGTCGTGTTCACCGACGTGTTCGTTCCTGACGCCGATCTCGTGGGCAGCGAAGGCATGGGCTGGGCGCAGATCGGTCAGGAGCTCGCGTTCGAGCGAGGGGGACCCGACCGCTGGTTGTCGACCTACCTGGTGCTCGAGCAGTACCTGCGCGAGCACGACGCGACCGAGCTCGACGACGCGTTCGTGGAGTTGGTCGGGTCGGCGACGGCCCGGTTCTGGGGACTGCGTAATCTGTCGTTGTCGGTGGCGCGCGCCATCGACGCCCACGGACAACCGTCGGTCCAGGCTGCGCTGGTGAAGGAGATGGGGACGCGTTTCGAACAGGACCTGCTCGAGAGCATCCGACGTTTCGCCGACGTCGAGCCGGTGCCTGATGCGGCGTCGCTGTTCGAGCGGCTGCTCGCCAACGCGATCCTCACCTCGCCGGTGTTCACCATCCGCGGCGGCACCGTCGAGATCCTGCGTTCGGTCGCGGCGAAGGGTTTGCGCGCGTGAGCCCCGCCACGGATCCGCTGCTGTCCGAGACCGCCACCCGCCTGTTCGCCGACACGTCGACGTTCGCCGCGGTGGAACAGGCCGAGAACGACGGTTGGGCGCCCGCAGTCTGGGACGCGGTCGCCGACACGGGCCTGGCCTGGGTGTCGGTACCGGAGGCCGCGGGTGGCTCCGGGGGGACACTCGCCGACGCGATGGAGGTGCTCCGGATCGCCGGCGCTCATGCCGTGCCCCTCCCGCTGGCCGAGACGGGGGTGCTGGGCGGTTGGCTGCTCGCGGGCGCGGGCCTGGAGGTCCCCGGCGGCGCGGTGACGGTGGCGCCGCACACGCGGCGCGACGACCTCGGATTGCGCGACGGGGTCCTCCACGGGACCGCACACCGAGTGCCCTGGGCGCGGGCCGTCGACCAGATCCTGGCGCTGCTCGATACCGACGACGGTCCGGTGGTGGTGCAGGCCGATCCGGCCGACGCCCGCGTCGAGCCAGCCGTGAATCTCGCGGGTGAGCCGCGCGACTCGGTCACCTTCGACGGCGTCGCGCCGCGCGCGAGCGCGCCGGCCGCCCGCGGCGTCGACGCCGAGGCGCTGTATCGACGCGGCGCGCTCGCCCGTACCGCGTCGATGGCGGGCGCGCTCGAGCGCCTGGAAGCGATCACGCTCGAGTACACCGCGGCGCGTCGCCAGTTCGGCAAACCGGTCGGCACGTTCCAGGCCGTGCAGACGCACCTCGTCCACGGAGCCCAGGAGTCCGTCATCGTGTCGGTCGCGCTCGCCGCCGCGGTGCGCGCGGCGGAGTCGGGCCCGGCGCGGTTCGAGATCGCCGCGGCCAAGCTCCTCGCCGACCAGGCCGCGAGCGAGGCGACCCGCCATGCGCACCAGGCCCACGGCGCGATGGGCATGACACGCGAGTACCCGCTGCACCACTTCTCGCGGCGACTGTGGGCGTGGCGCAGCGAGTACGGCGACGAGCGCGCCTCGAGCCAGACCCTGGGCGAGATGGTGGTCGGGCTCGGTGCCGACCGGCTCTACCCGCTCATCAGCGGGGGTAGCCAGATTGCCGAGGGATCAGCGAGCAGCCATACTTGACGCCTTCGTCAAGTCCGGTCGAGAGCCTCGAGGAGCCCATGTTCCGCCGCCCGCCGCTGCACTACCCGGATCGTCCGCTGCACCACTTCCTGCAGGACGCCGCCGACCGTCACCCGGAGAAGATCGCCCTCCATTTCGGTGGCGACGTGTTCACCTACCGGGAGCTCGACAGCACCGGGAACTCGTTCGCCAATGCCTTCCTCGCGCTCGGCTTCGGGCCGGGTACTCGAGTCGCGCTGGCCGTCACCAACCGGCCCGAGTGGATCATCGCCCAGCACGGCGTGAGTCTGGCCGGTGGCGCGGTCGTGTTGCCGAACCCGACGTGGAAGTCGTCGGAGTTCGAGCACGCATTTGCGCTCACGCAGCCTGATGTCGTGGTTGCCGACGCCGCGCTCGCCGAAGTCCTCGACGCGGCCGGCGCGCCCGCCACGCGCATCTGTGTCGACGAGGACGCGCCGCCCGGGTGGTTGTCGTTCTGGGACCTCGTGTTCGGCACACCCGGACAGCGCCCCGGACCGCTACCCGAAAGCGCGCTGGATGCCGACTACGCGTACCCGTTCAGCTCGGGGACGACGGGCCTGCCCAAGGCGGTGCGGCACACGCACCGGTCACTGGTCGCGTCGGTGATCAACTGGAACTCGGCGTGCGCGGTGCGTGAAGACGATCACGTGCAGTTCTTCCTGCCGCTGTTCCACATCTACGGCATCGCCATCACCGGTTGCACGTGGGTGTCGGCGGCGACGATTTCGTTGTTCCCGCGCTTCGACCTGGACACAATGCTGTCGCACATCGAGCAGGAGCGGGTGACGCTTGCGTTCGGCGCCGCGCCGATCGCGGTCGCGATGGCGAACCACCCCGAGCTCGAGAAGTACGACCTGTCGTCGCTGCGCTACATGATGTGGGCCGCGACGCCCATCGCCGAGGACGTCGCCAACCGGGTGACCGATCGCTCGGGGATCCGCTGGTTGCACGCGTACGGCGCCACCGAGGTGCCGGGCCTGCACTGCAATCCCGTCGATTACCCGGACCGCTGGCGGCTCGACACGCCTGGGCTCCCGGTGTCCGACCTCGAGGTGCGCGTGGTCGACCTCGAAACGCACGAGGACGTCCCATCCGGCACAGAAGGCGAGATCATCGTGCGCGGCCCCCACATGATGGCGGGCTACCTGCCGGTCGAAGCCGACGCCGACGCGTTCCTCGACGGTTGGGCGCGCACCGGCGACGTCGGGTGGGTCGAACCCGAGGGATGGATCCACATCACCGACCGGGCGAAGGAGATGATCAAAGTGTCCGGCTTCTCGGTCGCGCCGGCCGAGATCGAGGCCACGTTGCACGGTCATCCCGCGGTCGCGGACTGCGGGGTGTACGGCGTGCCGCACGCCACGAAGGGCGAAGCACCCAAGGCGGCGATCGTGCTGACGGCGCCCGGCGCGGCCACCGCCGACGACCTGCGCGCGTATGTGGCCGAGAAGCTCGCCGGCTACAAGCACGTGGAGGACGTCGTGTTCGTCGACGCGATCCCGCGCACGGCGTCGGGCAAGGTCCTGCGCCGCAGCCTGAAGGAAGCCGAGACGACCTTCGGGGTCCCCCAGTGAGCGTCTGGGCGATCGGCACCTATCTTCCTCCGTGGGGGAGCGCGGCCGCTCGTGTGAGCGGCCGCGACGAAGACGCGCTCACCATGGCGGTGCAGGCGGGCCGCGCCGCGCTGGGCGACGCGCGCGCCGACGTGCACCACGTCGTGTTCATCACGCGTGACCTCCCTCTGCTCGACGGGGGCAACGGTGCCGCACTGATCGCGGGGCTGGGGCTCCCGGCGACGACCACGGTGGTCGAGCAGGTCGGGGGTGGACCGGCGGTGCTCGACGCGCTGCTCGTGGCCGACGCCGGCACGCTGGTGATCGGCGCCGACACGGGGCCGGGCAGTGGCGCGGCCGCGGCGGTGGTCGCCGACGGCGACGGGCTCGCGCTCGCGTCGGTCGCGCGGGTGCTGCGCAGCCTGCCGGTACGGGCGCGCGGTAGCGACGGCGAGGTGCACGACTACGACGACCCGAGGCTGGTGCGCGAACGCGGGATGCGGGCGGCACTCACCGAGGCGGGGATCGCGCGGAAGGCCGTCGCCGCGGTTGGGTTGCCCGCCAAAGACGCTGCCGCGCTCTGCGAGGGCGACGCACCCAGTGTGCGCACCACTGGCGCGAGCGCGCCGCTGTTGGCGCTGGCGGCCCTGGCCGAGATCCGAGCGAACGGTCTGCTGCTCGCGTTCGAGCAGGCGACGATGACCGCAGTCGAGGTCGCGGCGGGCGGCACGACCGTCGTGCGGGTGGAACGCGCACCGCAGGACCTGCCCCGGCAGCGCGTCACTCCGGGTCCGGAGATCCGCATCTCGCTCCCGGCCTACGAGCGGGCGTTCGAGGCCAAGGTGCGGCTCGAGGCGGGCCGCTGCCCGCACTGCGGCACGCTCGCCCTGCCCCCTCGCCACCGCTGCCTGGGCTGCGGCGCCGAGGGCGACGCCGAGGTGACCGAGCTGCCGCGCGACGCGACCGTGTACACGACGACCACCGTCCACACCCCGGTCCCGGGGCTGGCGACGCCCTACACGATCGTGATCGTCGAGCTCGGCGAAACTGGAGTGCGCCTCCTCGCCCCGGTGACAGGCGCGCCACCGGGCACCGTGGCCATCGACGACCGTGGCGAGATGGTGCTGCGCCGGGTCGCCGAGCGATCCGGGATTCCGGACTACGGCTACGCGTTCTCGCCCGCCGAGCGATCCGACGATGCGGAGGTCAGCCAGTGAGACGCGTGGCGGTGGTCGGCGCGGGCATGACGCCCTTCGGCGAGCACTTCGAGCTGGGTATCAAGGACCTCGTGCCCATGGCGGTGACCGAAGCGGTCGACTCCGTCGACAAGGGGATCGACCGCGGCGACATCGAGGCGGCCTGGTTCGGCGAGCTCACGACCACCGACGGTTTCCCCTCGGGTATCTTCGCCGACTCCTGCGGCCTGCTCGACGTGCCGGTAACGCGCGTCGAGAACGTGTGCGCCACGGGCAACGACGCCATCCGCAACGGCGTCTACGGCGTCGCCAGCGGGATGCTCGATGTGGTGCTCGTGGCCGGCGCCGACAAGGTACGCGAGTCGTCGGCACGCGGCACGTTCTGGGAGTGGATGGGCCTGACGCGCGACATGGCGTGGGACTACCCCATCGGCGTGGTCGCGCCCGCGAACTTCGCATTGCACGTCAACCGCTACCTCCACGAGTCGCCGGCGACGCGCGAGCATCTCGCGATGGTCGCGGTGAAGAACCACCACCACGGCGTGAGCAACCCGAAGGCGCAGCTGCGCTTCGAGATCACGATCGAAGACGTTCTGAACGCGCCGACCGTCGTCGAGCCGTTCGGGATCTACGACTGCACGCCCCAGAGCGACGGCGCCGCCGCGCTTTTGTTGGTGGGCGAGGAGGTCGTCGACCGCTACACCGACCGGCCGGTGTGGGTACGGGGGGTCGGGCTCGGACTCGACCGCGTCATGCACCAGCACAAAGCCGACATGACGACGTTCCCACCGACGGTGAAGGCCGCGCGGCAGGCGTACGCGATGGCCGGCGTCGGACCCGCCGACATCGACGTCGCCGAGGTGCACGACTGCTTCACCGGGGTCGAGCTTATCGACTACGAGGACCTCGGGTTCTGCGAGCGCTTCGGCGGCGCGGCGCTCATCGCGTCGGGCGACACCGCGGTGGGCGGCCGGCTCCCGGTGAACCCGAGCGGCGGACTCAAGGCCAAGGGACACCCGCCGGGGGCCACCGGCATCGCACAGTGCGTCGAGCTGTTCGAGCAGCTACGAGGGGAGTCGACCAACCAGGTCGACGGCGCGCGCGTCGCGCTCGCGCACAACGTCGGCGGCCCCACCGCGGTCTCGGCCGTCACCATCCTGAGCTCGGACAAGGACTGAACGGGAGCGGACAGTTGGAGTACATCAACGTCGAGATCGAGGCCCGCATCGCCACGGTCACGTTCGACCGTCCGCCGGTCAACGCCCTGAACGCACAGGCGTTCCGGGAGATCGAGCAGGCGTTCACCGAGTTGCGTCACGGCACCGACGCGCACGTCGTGATCTTCACCGCCGCAGGGGAGCGCGTGTTCTGCGGTGGCGTCGATCTCAACGACTCGGCGCGGCGCCACGGGCGCGAGCAGGCCGACGGCGACAGCATCGTCGACCTCCTCGACCCCGGCAGCATCGTGCGCGACTGCTTCTGGGCGCTGAGCGATTGCCCGCTCCCGGTGATCGGCGCCATCAACGGCGCCGCGGTCGGTGCCGGGCTGGCGCTCGTCGCGTGCTGTGACGTGATCATCGCCTCGGAGCACGCCCGGTTCGCGCTCCCCGAGATCAACGCCGGCGTGCTCGGCGGCGGCCGTCACCTGCAGCGGATGGTCGGTCCCTATAAGACCCGCAAGATGTTCTACACCGGCGAGTTCGTCGGCGCCGAGGAGTTCCACCGCCTCGGCGCGGTGGAGAAGGTGGTGCCCGCCGGCGAGCTCATGGCCGAAGCGCGCGCGCTCGCCGCCGTCATCGCGACCAAGAGCCCGATCGGTCTGCGCCTGGCCAAGGAGTCGCTGAACCGGGTCGAGGACCTCGGGCTCAAGGACGGGTACCGCCTCGAGCAGGACTACACCGGCCGCATCACCCGGTACCACGACTCCGCCGAGGCGCGTCGTTCGTACCTCGAGAAGCGCGACCCCGAATGGACCTGGACCTGAGGCCCCCGAGCCGCGTCACCGGGACGCGATGAACGCGCCGAGGACGTCGCCGAGGGTGTCGACGACCTCCTCTTCGGAGAACGGGAATTCGTTCACCCGCCAGTACGACCAGTAGCGGTCGATCATCACGAGGATGGCCAGACCGAAGCGCGCCGGATCGTCGTCGGGATCGGGCTCCTCGCCGGAGAGGCGCTGGAGGATCTGGCCGAACCGGCGGGCATTCGCGAGCCGGGTGCGCATCCCGGTCTTCGCCAGGGCTTCGTCGCCGTACGTGGCCTGGCTCCAGACCAGCATGAAGGCGCCGTGCTCCTCGAGGAACCGCAGGTAGATGCGGACGATCTCGTAGACGTCGTCGTCTGACCACGTCGCCTCCAGTGCGCGCATCTCGTTCAAGATGCCGTCAAGCGCGCTGTAGGTGTCGGTGCCGAGCGAGTAGAGCAGGTCGCGCTTCGACGGGAAGTAAGTGTAGAAGGAGGCGCGGGACACGCCGGCCGCCTCCGCGATCTCCTCCACGCTGGTGCCGTAGTACCCCTTGGCCAGGAAGACTTCGCGGGCGCGTTCCTTGATCAGGCCCGACGTGCGCAACGCGCGCGGCCCCATCGTCTTGGCCGGACTCCGGACCTCACCCTGCAGCTTGAAGTCGTTCGTGCGAGCGGCCATGTCGGTATCGGGCTCCTCGGATCTACTGCTTCGAGAACTTCTCGATCGTCGCCTTGATCTCCGGGGTGGCGAACGACTCAGCCTCGGCGGAGAGCGCAAACGGAAGCACCGACGCTACCGCCTGCTGGAGGTGGACGTTCAGGGCGCGCTTGGTCTCCTGGAGCGATTGCGGCGGAAGAGCCGACAGCTTGTGCGCAAGCGCGAGCGCTTCGGGCATCAACTCGTCGTCGGCCACCATCCGGTTGGCCAGGCCGAACTCGACCGCCAACGCGGCGGGGATGCGCTCACCGGTGAGCAGATACTCCTTCGCCCGCAGCATGCCGATGAGCAACGGCCAGGTGGCGGCGCCGCCGTCGCCGGCGGTGAGCCCGATGTTCACGTGGGTGTCGGCGATGTAGGTGCTCTCGGCGATCAGCACGATGTCACAGGTCACGGCGACGCTGGCCCCCAGGCCCACCGCCGGGCCGTTGACCGCGGCGACGACGGGCAGGTGGAAGCGCAGCATCTCGTCGACGAGGCGTTGGGCATCGCGCAACGACTGCCGACGGTGCTCGGGGTCGTCGTAGTCGCGGATGAAGCCGGGCACGTTGCCGCCGGCGCAGAAGGCGGAGCCGGCACCGGTGAGCACGACGGCCCGGGCGTCGCGGTCGCGCGAGATCTGGTACCAGATGTTGCGCATCGCCTCGTGGAGCGGGTCGATGAACGCGTTGCGCATGTCCGGGTTGTTCATGGTGATGATCCGGACCGGACCGTCCGCCTCCACGATGAGCTGCTCGGGTACGTCGTACATCGACGGGGATCCTCTCGTCGTCCTGGCGCGAACTCCGCGGCGCGGTTCGAGCATTGCCCATACTTGACGGATCCGTCAACTTCTCGGTTATCCTGCCGCGGTGGACCTGCGCACGAGCCCCGAAGCCGAGGCGTTCCGGGCCCGAGTGCGGGCGTTCCTCGCCGCGCACCTCCCCGCCGACTGGCCCGGCATCGGCGCCCTCCCGGCTGCCGAGGCCGCCGAGTTTGTAACCGACTGGCGGCGCACGCTGTACGAGCACGGCCTGCTCGGCCTGGCGTGGCCGACGGAGTACGGCGGCGGCGGCATGACCAAGCGGGAGCAGGTCGTGCTGGTGGAGGAGTGCGCCCGGGCCATGGTCCCGCTCGGGCCCGCCAGCGACACCGTCACCGTCAAGATGGTGGGCAACACGCTCCTCAAATGGGGGACCGAGGAGCAGAAGCGCCGGTTCCTGCCCCGCATCCTCTCCGGAGAGGACACGTGGTGCCAGGGGTTCTCGGAGCCGAACGCGGGCTCCGACCTCGCTGGTCTCGCCACGCGGGCCGTGCTCGACGGTGACGACTGGGTGATCGACGGGCAGAAGATCTGGACGTCGTTCGCGACGCGCGCCAACTGGATCTTCGTGTTGGCACGCACCGACCCGACCGTTCCCAAGCATCGCGGCATCTCGTTCCTGCTGTGCCCGATGGACACGCCGGGCGTCGAGGTGCGCCCGATCCGCATGCTCACCGGTGACAGTGACTTCAACGAGGTCTTCTTCGACGGCGCGCGCATCCCCGAAGGCAACATCGTCGGCCCGGTACACGGTGGATGGGCGGTGGCGACGTCGCTGCTCGGACACGAGCGGGGCGAGGAGGCTGCGCTCAACCCGATCATGTTCCGGTACGAGTTCGACCGGCTCGTCGAGCTGGCGCGTCAACATGGTCGCATCGACGAGCCGCGGGTCCGTCAGCAGCTCGCATGGTGCTTCGAGCGCGTCGAGATCATGCGCATGCTGGGGCTGCGCATCCTCACGCAGTACCTGCGTGATGGCGACCTCGGCCCGGCCGCGTCCATCTCCAAGCTCTACTGGAGCGAGTACCACCAGGTCGCGGCGAATCTGGCGATGGAGATCATGGGTGCAGCCGGCTTGGTGCCCGAGGGGCACGTGCCACCTCGCGCGTACCGCACCGACGATCCCGGGGCGCCCAATTCCACCGCATCCTGGGAGCACGTCTGGATGCTGAACGCGGCGAGCGGCACGGTCTACGCGGGCACATCGCAGGTGCAACGCAACATTCTCGCCGAGAGCATCCTCGGACTGCCCAGGGAGACGTCAGCAGCATGAGTCTGGACGCGACACTCGACGACAACGTGCTCTCGTTGACCCTCAACCGGCCCGAGCGCTACAACGCGATCGATCCCGAACTCCGTGATCAGCTCGTCGAGGCGTTCGACACCGCGGCCCAGCGCGGCGCTCGCGCCATCGTCCTCCGCGGCCACGGGCGCGGCTTCTGCGCCGGAGCCGACCTCAAGGCCGACGCCTCGGAGTACTACGGCATCGAGGTCGAACAGCACATGACGCAGTCCACCTATCGTCTCGCGCGTTCTGTCGTCAACTGTCGCGTACCGGTCGTCGCCGCCGTGCACGGCGCGTGCGCCGGGATCGGACTCACGCTCGCGCTCGGCGCCGACCTGTGCGTCGCCGCAGAGAGCGCGCGCTTCGTAGGCGCCTTCATCCAGCGGTCGCTCGTACCCGATGGCGCCGCGGCGCGACTGCTTCCGCGCATCATCGGCTACTCACGCGCTCGCGAGTTCCTCCTCCTCGGCCAGACGATCGACGCGGACGAGGCGCACTCGCTGAAGATGGTCTCGAAGGTCGTCCCCGAGGGAGATCTCGTCACCGCAGCCGAGGCTGCCGCACGTGACTTCCTCGCGCTGCCCACCGTGGCCATCGGCTACACCAAGCAGCTCCTCAACCGCTCCTTCGAACTCGACCTCGAGTCGTTTCTCTTCGAGGAACGCATGATCCAGGCGATGCTCAGCACGACTGCTGACAAGGCCGAAGGTCTGGCAGCCTTCCGGGAACAGCGCCCGGCGCGCTTCGAGGGACGCTGACGTGTGACGCGTCATCCGATCGTCGCGTACGCCGACGGCCATGACTGCGCCGCGACCTCGCCGGCTCAAGTGGCGGGAGAGGGTGGTCAGGTGCTCCTCGGCTGGATGCCGGAGCACCGCGAGTGGCTTGCCGGATCGATTCAGGGTTGGGCGCTGATGGGCGGCTACGCCCTGGTCGCACCCATCACCGAAGGAAGGTTGCGCTACCTCCCGACCCGATTGTCCGCGGTGCCTCACGTACTGGCAGCCCTGCGACCCGAGATCGTGGTGATCCCGGCCGTGCGACGTGGCGCGGAGCTCGTGTACGGGAGGTCGGTGGGTTGGGCGCCGGCCGCCGCGGCCGTGGCCGCGCAGGTCGTGGTCGAGATCGACGAAGAGGCAGAAGACATCGGCGCGCCGCCGATCACGTGCGAGATCACGCGCACCGTCACGGCGCGCCGGCTGATGACGGCACCCGCGCCGATCGAGGCCGGACAGGCTGATTGCGCCATCGCCGAGCACGTGGTGTCCCTCCTGCCCCGAGAAGCGACGCTGCAGTTCGGACCCGGCAGCATCGCCGATGTCGTCGTGCGGGCGATCGACACCCCGGTAGGCGTCTGGTCAGGGCTGCTGACCGATGCAGTCGCGGCACTCGGGCGCGCGGCCTGCTGCGCGCCCCCGCAGTGGGCGCGTACGCGTACGGCGGTGCGCCCATCACCGAGCTCTGTCGTGACGGGGGCGCGCGCCTGACGGCGATCAGCGAGACCCACGATGCTCGGTGCATCGCCGACAATCCGGGCTTCGTTGCGCTCAATACTGCGCTTCAGGTGGGCGTCGACGGCTCGGTGAACGTGGAACGGGTGCGCGGCCGCCTCGTCGCCGGCATGGGCGGGCATCCGGACTTCTGCGCCGCCGCCGCACGTGCTCCCGACGGCCTGTCGATCATCGCCCTGCGCTCGACGCACCGCGGACGGTCAACGATCGTGCCTCGGGTCGAGACGGTCTCCACGCCACGCTGCGATGTCGACGTCATCGTGACCGAGCTTGGTGTGGCTGACTTGCGCGGCCTTGATGACTCCGAACGTGCCCACCGAATTCTCGGAGTGGCCGCGCCGGAGCATCGGCCCGAACTCGACGAAGCGCTCACCCGGGAGGCCAACAATGACGACGCTTGACGGTCGGTTGCGATCATCACCGGCGCGGCCGACGTCTCCATCGTGGGCGATGAGCCGGCTGTCACCGCAGAGCTGGCGCGACTTGTCGGGCATCGGCGCGACGGACTTCGTCGCTATCCACACCGGCACTGACAAGCACCGTGCAAGAACGCTCGAGCACCTGGCGTCCCTCGACTCGCTGGACACGTCCGAGGACTCGTGACGAGGGTAAGGCGGGCCATCTGACGACGCCCGCGGATCAGGTGAGAATGATCCGGTTCCGACGTTGCCGCTGCGGGACGGAAGATGGGGATGTGGTAGTTCCCCCCGGGGAGAGCTTCGATTTCGGCCTGCACGCGCATGCCGATCTCGACCTGGTGCGCGTCGATGCCGGCGAGGCGTGACGCGAGGCGCAGCCCCGGCTGCTCATCGAGCTCGACGAGGGACACGAGGAGGGCGCGAGCTGAGAACCCAGGGACCGATCGCGCGGTTGCGACGATGAAGCGAACACGTGCCAGCGCCGCTGACCGGCTCGAAGCCGGTCGGGTCGCCGCACTCGCGGCACCGCTCGACCGCGGTGCACCAACGCCGACCTCCGCGCGTCACTGCCAGAGCTGCCCGTGGTCTGTCGCCTGCGAGAAGCCCGGTGGCGGCGTCGGGGCGTGGCTGCGGCGGTACGTCGAGCATGGAAGCGTTCACGGCTGCTCCCCCGAGAGGACGCCGGCGCCGCCGCACGGTCCGGCGCCGGCGGTGACCAGCGCGAGGTGGGCGTCGTCGACCTGGCGCTCCCCGGCCTGGCCCCGCAGTTGCAGCGCCGCCTCGAAATAGTGGTTGAGGCCGTGGATGTAGCCCTCGGAGAGCAGGCCACCGTGCGGGTTGATCACCACGTCGCCGGCGTAGGTGGCCCGTCCTTCCCGGAAGAAGTCGCCGACCTCGCCCTTCTTGCAGAAGCCGTAGTCCTCGGTCGTGGCCATGACGGTGTAGGTGAAGCAGTCGTACATGCAGGCGAAGTCCATGTCGGCCGGGCCCAGCCCCGTGCGCTCCCACAGACGCGGCGCCGCGTACCGCGAGTACATCGTGGTCGGGTCGTCCCACTCCGTCCATCCGATCCCCGACTGTGAGTCGGCCGAGCCCACCAGCCAGACCGGCGGCTGCCGCGACGACGCGAGCACGTCGTCGCTCGTGAGCAGGAGCGCGACCGTGCCGTCGACCTCGTAGGCGCAATCGAAGATGCGGAACGGCTCGTTCACCCAGCGGCCGGCCAGGTAGTCGTCCATCGTGAGTGGTGTGCGGTTGATCGCGTGCGGGTTCGGCACCGCGTGTGCGCGTTGCTGGATGGCGATCTGGCCCAGATCCTCACACGTCGAGCCGTACACGTGCTGGTGGCGCCGGGCCCACATCGCGATCCACTGCGGCGGCACGAGGTAACCGTGGGGCGCCTCGATCTGCAGGTCGCCGCCCACCTCGAGCCGGCCGGTCGCGGTGCCGAACCGGTGGCCGGAGCGACCGTTGAGCGAGCGGTACACGAGCACCAAACGGCACAGGCCGGCGTCGATCGCGGCACCGGCGGTCGCGATCACATTGGCGACGACGTTCCCGCCGCCCATCGTGTCGATGTTCCACGCCAGCTCGGGGATACCGATCGCCGATGACACGGCAAGCGGCCCGACCGAATCGCCGGCCTCGAAGCAGATCATGCCGTCCACGTCGGCGAGGTCGACGCCCGCGTCGTCGACCGCCGCCCGGCACGCCTCCGCAGCCATGGCCAGCGTGGTGCGCCCCGCGTTGCGCGAGTACTCGGTGCGGCCGATCCCCGCGATGCCGACTCCCTTCGATGCCATCGGCGTCTCCTCTCGACGGTTCTCGAGCCAAGGTACAGGTCGCTGGTCTAACCGTCATACGACCGCGTCGACGTGCTCGACGTCGGCCGCATGCTGTTCGAGGGGTCCGCGGGCGAGATCATGGGCAGTGACGTCACCAAGCGCTCGTCGATGACGGCGGACTCAACGCCACTCGGGTTGCCAGTTAGTGTGAAGCGCGGTCGGCGCGATGACTGTGTCGAACAGCTTGTCGTTGGGTCCTGCGCGAGTGCGGAGACGACGACGTCGAATCGCCTAGCCGCTACAACCGGGTGGCCGTCGGTTGCGTCTCTCGAGGTGTCGGGCGGCGTCGCACCCCGAACGCAGCGCGGCGTGCGCGATGGCGGCAAGAACATTGCAGTCACGAGCTCCTGTGGCCGCCGGAGGAGTCGGGACTTCCTGATCGTCCGCCGCGCCGATGTCCTCGTCGACTCGGGGAGTGTGTTTTGGCTGGCCCGCGGTCGGGAACACCTCTCCTCATCCGAGTGTGGAGGGCACAGAGGAGACGTGATGTCACGCCTCGTGCCAGGTGACGATCCTGCGGTGATTATTCGTGCGGCCGCGGCCGAGCAAGTCGGATTTCCGCCACAGTCGATCCGCCTTCTCGTCGACAGTTCTTCGACCGGCGGAACGCTGAGTGCGCAGCGGGTCACGCTCCTGAATGGCGTCGACGGCGCGAACCCGCACCACCATTCACATTCCGCGGAACTGTTCTATGTACTCAGCGGATCGGTACAGCTTCTCGTCGGCGACCAACTCGCGGTGGCGGAAGAAGGCGACCGTGCCGTCGTGCCCGCCGGACTTGCGCACGCGTTCGCGGCGGCACCATCCTCCGACGCCGATCTCCTGATCGTGATCACACCGGGCATCGAGCGATTCGAGTGCTTCCGCCAGCTGGCGAGAATCGCCACCGGTCAACAGGCCCCGGAGAGCTTGATCGACGTACAGGCGCTCTACGACACGTTCTTCGAGGAGAGCACCGCTCTTGGCACGCGGCGCGTGGGAGGTAGGTCGCAATGACGAACGGACAATCCGACCTGATCGGCCTTGCGGAAGGGTTCGTCGAGTGTCTGAACCGACACGACGCGGAAGCGCTGCGGGACCTGCTCGACAACGGCTACGTGAACCACAACCCGTTCGTCTCCGATGCGCCCGGGCCCGACTCGGCGGTCGGGTTCTTTGCCGATTGGCTCGTCGCCTTTCCCGACGCCAATGTCGTCTGTGAAGACGCGTTCGCAACCGGGACACCGGCAGACGGCACCCTTGTCGGTCGATTCACCTACCTGGGAACGTTCACGAACCCGATTTTCGGAGTGCCACCCACCGGGAAACGGGTGGTCATGCGCAGCATCGACATCTGGCGTGTCCGAGATGGGCGCCTCGCCGAGCATTGGGACGAACTCAACACCGCCGACTGGTTCGCCCAGCTGCAAGGCGCCGAGCCCCAACCGCGCACGGGGGCCACCTCCGCGTAGAAGACCGGCCGCATGTTGCAGCACGCAGATCTGATGCGCCTCTTGGTGTCACGCGGCGACTTTGAGTGGTGCGGTGGTTGTCGTCATCTGAGCCTGTGACCCGAGTGGGAGAACGGAATGGCTGAGACCTACAAGATCCTCCTGTTCATGAAGCGTCGACCGGGAATGACCGTCAAGGAATTCCGTGACTACTACGAGAACGTCCACGCTCCGCTGAGCACGAAGCACGCAAGGAACATGACGCACTACATCCGTCGCTACATCGAACCGCTACCTCACCCGGAGACCGGGGTCTGGGATGATCCGCCGTTCGATGTGATCACGGAGATCTGGTACGACGACGAAGCTGCGTTTCGATCCCTCGTCGACATCATGACGACCTCGATCATGCCCCGGGAGATCATCGAGGACGAAGAGCACCTGTTCGATCGCAGCTCGTTCCGCATCGCCACGGTGATCGAACGGGAGACCGATCTCGGTCACCCGGACGAACCGTCCTAGATCGGCCGGCCAGCGTCCAAGCGCACACAGCTATCGATCTCGCACACAGCGTCCGCGTACCGAACGATGCACCGAACGTTCACCGGACCGCCGATACGGGGAGCGCGAGGGACTTGCTGCATTCATCGACAAGCGGGCGCCGCGGTGGCAAAGACGCTGAGATGGCAGGGCTCGAAGGAAGGGGCGTCCCAACACGACGGTCCCGGCTCGCCCTGCGGCGCGAGCCGGGACTTCTACGCGGCGCTGCTCGCGGCCGCGCGTCGGATCAGACGAGCACGGGTGCGAACTTCTTGCTGGTGTCGAAGCCCACGACGTCGGCGAGCGTGCCGCCGAGGATCGCTGCCCGGTCCTCGTCGGAGACACCGGCGAAGTGCTTGTCGATCAGCTCCTGACTGCCCAGGAACGTGCCCTCGGCGTGTGGATAGTCGTTGCCCCACATGACCGTGGTCAGCCCGGTGATGTGGCGAGCCTGGACGACCACCGGATCGTCCGCGAACTGTACGTGGACCTGGCGCTGGATGTACTCGGTCGGCTTCAGCGGGTACGGCCACTTCTCGTTGATCTGGAAGAGGCGGCCCATCGCCGTCTGCTCGGACGGCGCCTTGTCGTCGTCCCAGAAGCCGAGCCACCAGTCGGCGTCCTGCCCGATGCCGAGCCGCCAGGCGCGGTCGAACCCAGCCATGAACGAGATCAGCCAGCTGGCGTTGAATTCGATGAGGTTGAAGTGGAGGTCCGGGAAGCGCTCGCACACCCCACCGCTGACGAGGTCACCGATGATCCTCTGCCCGCCCACGGTATTGCCGGCGCCCATGGACCGATTCGACGCCATGGTGTCGTCGAACGCGTTCTTCCCCATGTTGACGGCTTCCATCACCGCCTTGACGTTCCGCGCGGTCACCGACTGCCCGGCCTTCGTGTCGACGCCACCGGTCGCGACGTGGATGAAAATCGGCGTCCCGTTGGCCTGTGCCGCCGCCCACACTGGGTCGAGGTCCGACGAGAAGTAGGGCACCGGAGGGATCTCGGGCAGCAGGATGCTGCTGAGACCCATGTTGACGCACCGCTCGATCTCCGCCACGGCGTCGTCGACGTCCGTGATCGGTACGGCAGCGGCCGGCCGCAAGCGGTCGCTGTACTCGAGGTACCGCTCGACGAGGAAGTCGTTGTAGACGCGCGCGTGCGCCATCGAGAGTTCGTGGTCGTCGGTGAACAGGACGAACAACGACAGGTTCGGGAACAGCACCGCCGCGTCGACGCCGTCGCGGTCGAGGTCACGGAGGATGCTCTCGGGTTGGCCGTCAGGCGTCGGCCCGGGGAACTGCCGGTACTTCGACACCGTCCAACCGTCGAAGCCGACGGTGTGGAGCCTCCTGAACTCGGTGTGTCCCCCCGGCACGAGCGGCTCGTCGAGCGTGAACTCTTCCTCCCAAAGCGCACGATCGCGCAGGTGCTTCGGAAGGCGGGTCTTGAACAGGTCGAGCGGCTCGAGCAGGTGGGCGTCCCCCGAAACCGTGAATTCCTTCGCCATCGTGCCTTGCCTCCTGTCGGCCTCGCTCGCGGCGGGCAGGTGAGATTGATGGACTTCCAGGTCGATACTGACCGGTTGGTACAACAAACGTAATCGCAAGCTCGTCGCTCTGTCTCGCGCTCGTCAGACCCGTGCGGGCAGCTGGGCTAGCCGCCGAGATAGGCCGACCGGATGGCCTCGTCGATCTCGGCCGGCGTGCCCCACGACGTGATGTGCCCGTGCACCAGCAGTGCAGCCGCGTCCGCAACCCTGAGCACCTCGTAGGCGAACTGCTCGACGATCAGCAGCGACACGCCGTCCTGCGCGATCTGGGCGACCACTTCGTACAGCTCCTGCACGATGACAGGCGCGAGACCCATCGAGAGCTCGTCGATGAGGAGCACGCTCGGGTTCACCGCGAGCGCCCGGGACATGGCCAGCATCTGCTGTTCGCCGCCCGAGAGGGTGCCGGCGAGCTGGCGTGGCCGCTGGCCCAGGATCGGAAAGCGCTCGAACGACGCGTCGAGGACCTGGTCGAGCGGCGCGCCCGCATACGTGGCCATCTTCAGGTTCTCGACGACCGAGAGGTTCGGGAACACGCCGCGGCCTTCGGGCACGACGCACAGGCCGTGCCGCACGAGGTCGTCGGTGCCCACGTGGTCGATTGGACGGCCGTCGACCGTCACCGTGCCCTCGGTCGGTCGAACCTGCGCGGATGCAACCTTCAGCAGCGTCGACTTCCCGGCGCCGTTCGGCCCGAGGACGGCACACACATGGCTCTTCTTCAGGACGAGGTCGACGTCGAAGAGGACGTTGATGGCGCCGTAGCCCGCCGACACGCCGCGCAGCTCGAGCGCCGCTCCGTCCGACTCGCCCGTTCCGTTCGTACCGACCGCAGCGGTGACCTCGCGCACCTGCGCCGGCACCGGTGCC
Source organism: uncultured Actinomycetes bacterium (assembly GCA_963819475.1). GTDB lineage: Bacteria > Actinomycetota > Acidimicrobiia > IMCC26256 > DASPTH01 > DASUAS01. The sequence continues at coordinate 415,999 of CAWFWE010000001.1, read as the reverse complement.
GGCGCCTCCGCCCCGGGCGCTCCCGCGCCGACGTCGGTCGAACCGAGATACGCGGCGAGGACGTCGGGGTGCACCTGGATCTCCCCAGGTGTCCCCTCTGCGATGGTGCGACCGGCGTCGAGGACGACGATCTTCGAACACAGGTCCATGATGAACCCCATGTCGTGCTCGACGACCACGATCGTGATCCCCGACGCGGCGAGCTCCCGGAGGAGGTCGGCGATCGTCCGCGTCTCCTCGGCGTTGAGACCCGATGATGGTTCATCGAGCAACAGCACCCGCGGCTGTGACGCCAGGGCTCGACCGAGCTCCACGAGGCGCGCGGTTCCCGTCGGCAGTTGATCGGCGCGCACCGACGCGACCGATTGCAGCCCGACCCGCCCCAGGACGGCTTCGGTGATCGCCTCCGGGTCGATCGATCGGTCACGCGACCAGCGCCGACGCATCTCGGCCGCGACGAGGACGTTGTCGCGTACCGAGAGCGCCCCGAAGATCTCCAACCGCTGGAAGGTGCGGCTGAGGCCCCGGCGCGCCAGCTGATGCGGTCGGGCATTGGTCACGTCGTCGCCATCGACGATCACGCGCCCGGACTCGGGCTCCTGCAGCCCGGTCGCGACGTTGAACAGCGTCGTCTTCCCGGCGCCGTTGGGCCCGATGAGGCCGGTGACGGTCCCCTCCTCGAGCTGGATGGTCACGCCACTCACCGCTTTCAGCCCGCCGAAGCGGACGGAGATGTCGCGCAGCTCCATCACGGGCGTGTCGGCGGCTCCGCGCCGCGGCGGAAGGGGCGGGAGCTCCGCCGGCACCGCGCCCTCTTCGCTGACGGCAGGCTTCGGTCCGAGCCGTTGGCGGGTCAGGCGGTGGAAGCCCTTGCTCATCTCGACCACCGCGCCCTCGGGGTTCCGGCCGATACCGACACCGGCCATCCCGGGGCCGATCCTCTGGAACCACTCGAGCACGGCGAGAGGGATTGCCGCCGCGAGCCAGGTGAACGAGCTCAGCGCGAACCCTCCGAAGACCGCGCCGGCGACGAGGCCGACCCCCCCGAGGACGAGGAGCAACAGGTACGGCAGCCCGAGCGTGAGCTCGAAGGTCTGGGTCCCGACGCTGCCGTAGAAGATGCCGAACAGCCCGCCGGCCAGCCCGGCGATCGCCGCCGAGAAGGCGAACACGACCAGCTTCGTCATGGTCCGGTTCACACCGATGGTGACCGCGGCCACCGGGCTCTCACGCATCGCGATGAGCCGCCGTGCGAATGCCCGTCGGCGGAGCCACACGATGAACAGGCCGACGAGGCAGAAGACGGCGGTCACGAAGATGAGGAACCCGCCGTCCTCGGGGACGGACATCCCGAGGAAGTTGAACGGGTCGGAGACGTGCCAGCCGAACAGCTCGAGTGGTGGCACCAACCGGTCCGAGCTGCCGTAGACGGATGGCTGCGCGAAGAACAAGAACTCGATCATCCGCGCGAACGCCATCGTCGCGAGCGCGAGGTACAGGCCCTGGAGACGGACGGCCGGGCCCGCCATCAGGATGCCGACCGGCACGGCGAAGGCGGCCGCGATGGCGAGACCGAGCACGCTCCCGCCGTCGCCCCATTGGACGAGCGCGAAGGCACCGCATCCGGCGAGCGCGATCTGACCGAGCGAGATCTGGTTGGCCCACCCGGTGAGCGGGACCAACGAGAGCATGATGAAAGCGGTCAGCATCGCGAGGGTGACATCTCGGATGCTCGTGCGGCTGAGGACGCCCGCCGCGAGCGCGGCGAGCACGAAGATGATGATGAAGCCCACCAGGGCCCGCTCCACCGATGCGCCGCGCTCCCCGGCTGGACGCGCTTTGGGCCGAATGGCAATGCGGCTGTCGGGGACGAAGAGCAGGGCGAGGAACAGGATGATCGCCGGGATCGCGTTCGGCGCCGAGGTCCATCGACCGCCCCAGATGAGGAACGTCTGCTGGAACGCGATCGTGAGCCCGATGATGAGGCCACCGACATAGGCCATCGGCAGGCTCTTCAGGCGGGCGATGATCCCTGCGGCGAACGCGTCGACGATGAACAGGGTGAGGGTCTGGACGTCGAGCGCGCTGAGCTCCTGCGCGAGGAAGATCCCTGCGAGTGCGGCCATCGACGATCCGAGTGCCCACGCGGTCATCGACGCGGCGTCGGGCCTGGCGCCGTTGAGCACGGTCAGGTCACGGTTGTCGACCACGGCCCGCATGCTCAGCCCGAGGCGCGTGTGGCGCAACAGGAGACGCAGCCCGATGCCGATGGCGATGCCGGTGACGATGACGACGACCCGGTACCAGGGCACGAAGATGGTGCCGACGCTGAACCCCGACGTCCCGAAGAACCGGGGGATGGCTCTCGAGACGTTGGGGCTCCAGATGCTCGCGGCGAGGCCGATCAGTGCGAGCATCAGACCGACGGTGGCCACCAGCTGTCCCACCAAGGGAGCGTTGACCAGGTGGCGCATGATCAATCGCTCGATGAGGATGCCGAACGCCGGTGCGAGGACGGCCACGGTGAGGGCGAACGCGACCACTGTCGGCAGCCCGATGTCGACGCGAAGCTGCCAGTACACGTAGGCCATGAACATCCCGATCGCGCCCTGCGCGAAGTTGAAGACACCCGACGTGGCGTACGTGACGACCAGGCCCTGCGCGGCCACGCCGTAGATCGAGCCGAGCGCGACACCGGCGATCAGGAACGGAACGATCGTGTCGATCGTGACGGGCACACCCGCCCACGACTGCTCGACGACGACGAAGCAGAAGACCGCCGTCACGACCGCCGCCGCCACGGTGCGAGCCCGCTGACGCAAGAACACCGTGTGGAATGTCGTCCTCACCCATTCCCCCCGCGGGATCAGCGCAACTCCATCGCCTTGTAGTCGTCGGCGACGACGTCGGCCATCATCTCGAGCAGCTTGGGCCTCCCGAGCGGGTTCAAGAGGAGGCGCCGAGGCTTGCCGGGGATGTTGGTCCCGAAGAAGTAGCTGTGGTCGATCGAGAACGGCGAGTACATCGCGCCCTCGGCGACCATGGTGCACCACTCCTCTTCCGCCGCCTCGCTGACCTCGATCGTCTGGTACCCGTGGTCTCGCACGTACTCGAGCTCACAGATGACGAACTCGATCTGGTCGCCGCCGTATCGCGGGTTGTTGCCGGCTGCGCCGTGGGGACCGCCGGGGAAGAAGAAGTTCGGGAACCGCGCGCACTGGATCCCGAGGAACGTGACGGGCCCGTCGGCCCAGTAGTCCTTGAGCGCGAGCCCATCACGCCCGCGGATCCCCATCCGGTTCAGCGCACCGGTTCCGAAGTCGAAGCCGGTCGCCCACACGATGATGTCGAACTCCTGATGCCCCTCGCTCGTCTCGATGCCGGTCTCGGTCACCCGGACGATCGGCGTCTCAGTCAGTTGCACGAGCGCCACCTTCGGGGAATTGAACGCCTCGAAGTAGCCGGTGACGAAGGGCGGCCGCTTCTGTGCGTACCGGTGGTCCTTGGGGATCAGCTTGTCGGCCATCCCTGGGTCCTTCACGATCGTGCGGACCTTCTCGGCGATGTACTCGCACCACTCGAGGTTCGCGTCCTCGTTCAAGAGGATGTCCCGGTAGTTGCTCGTCAACTTGGAGAACCCGGGGCTGTTCCACATCTTCTCGAAGTACGCCCGGCGCTCTTCCTTCGTGTCCTCGAACGCGTCGCGCTCGTAGGTCTCGTGGAGGAACCCGCCCGCCGACGTGTTGAGCGTGTGGCGGATGTGCTCGAAGTTCTCCCGGAGCTCCTGCTGCTCCTCAGGCGTGATCGGTCGGTTGTTGAGCGGCGTGCACCAGTTCGGCGTCCGCTGGTACACGGTCATCGACGCGACGTCGTCGAGGATCGCCGGTACGACCTGGACACCGCTGGAGCCGGTTCCGATCACTGCGACCCGCTTGCCCGTGAAGTCGACCGGCTCCTTCGGCCAGAGGCCGGTGTGGTGCGAGATCCCCGTGAACGTCTCCCGACCGGGTACGTCCGGGAAGTACGGCGCCGAGAGCACGCCGGTCGCGGCGACGAAGAACTGCGAACGCAGCTCCGTGCCATCGGCGACGCGCACCGTCCACGTCGCCGCGTCCTCGTCCCACACGGCGGACGTCACCCTCGCGTTGAACCGGATGTGCTGCCGCAGGTCGAACTTGTCCACGACGTGGTTCAGGTACCGCTCGGTTTCGGGTTGGCCGGCGAAGTGCTCCTGCCACTCCCACTCGTGGTAGAGCTCCTCGGAGAACAGATACGCGTACGTGTAGCTCTCGGAGTCGAAACGCGCCCCCGGGTACCGGTTCCAGTACCACGTGCCGCCGACACCCTCCCCCGCCTCGAACATCGCGACGGAGAACCCTTCCTCTCGGGCTCGGTACAGCTGATAGATCCCGAGGATCCCGGCCCCGACGACGATGACGTCGATGTCGCGCGAGGGGGAGCCAGCGGCTTCGGATTCGCTTCCCACGTGCACTCCAGGCTCATCGGTCACGGCGGTCCGTTGCTTTTATACTGACCGGTTGGTCTAGGGTCGAGCAGCACAGCCCGGAGTCGCAACGACGGACGAGGAGGGACCGCTTGCCGGACGAGGCACGCGACTTCCGCGTGGTCATGATGTACCACCCGAGCCATCACGTGAGAGACCTCGCCGAGGCCGAGGTGTTCTTCCAGGGAGTGTTCGGCCGGGCGAGTACACCGCTGTCCTCGCTGTCTCGTGACGCGCCACCCCGGGCCGGCTACCCGACGGACTACTCGACCTTCACGCCGATCCAGGACGTGCTCTTCGACACGATCGACCCGAAGCGCTACGTGCTGCTCGGCAAGCAGCGCTACCCGACGGTCACCGAACCGCATCTCAAGGGATTCGGCTGGTACGTCGAGGGGATGCCCGAGCTCTACCGGACACTCCGACGAGCGGGCATCACGATCATCGACCAGGTCGACGAGATCGCCGAGGGCGACGAGATCCCGACCGCCGCCGGCTCCCCGATGCCGCTCTTCTTCTCGGTGCCGGAGAACGTCGGGTTGCGCTACGAGTTCTTCCCACTGATCCCGTTCCCGCTCGACCCGCGTGTCGCGCCCGACTGGCAGCTCACACCACCGTCCGACGACGATCCGCTGGGCATCGAGCGTTGCTCGCATCACACGGTGCTCACTTCAAATCGGGAGCGCGCGCTGCGACTCGCGGTCGACGTTCTGGGCGGCGAGATCATCCACGAAGGCCGCGACGACGTCGTCGGCGCTTCGGCAACGTTCGTGTTCCTCGGCGACGGCGTCCTCGAGTACGCCGTGCCCGACCCGGGGACGTTCGCGCATGCCGACCTGCAGCGCGACCTTCCCAACGACACCTATCACGGAATTACGTGGAAGGTGGCCGACCTCGATCGGGTGGGGCGTCACCTCGCCGCCAAGAACGTCGACATCCGGCAGCGGACCGACGCCACCATCGTCACGGACCCGACGACGAGCCTCGGCGTACCGTGGGCGTTCACGACGTCGCTGGTGCCGGGAGATCCACGAAACACGGGATGATCGGCGGGTACACGTCAGCCGCTGACGGTGTACTCGATGACGTTCTTGGGATTGCAGTCGAACGACCCGACCTTCGTCGGGTACACGCGCACCCACTTGCCGCCCTTGACCTGGAGCATGGCGAAGCACGACGTGGGCTGGTGGGCAGCAACGTCGACGGTGCCGAAGATGCCGTCGCCGTCGAATTTGTGCGTGTTGTTGAGCTGGTCGAGGAGTGCCTGGCGGTTGAGGGTCTTGCCGCTCGCGGCGACCTTTTCGACGGCGTCCTGGAACAGGAGCGCCTCACCGAAGGAGGACAGTGAGTTGCTGTCGATCTTGTCGGGGCCACCGAGCGTGGAGATGAGCTTCTCCAGGGTCTTGTTCTGCTTGTACTCGGTGGTGAAGGGGATCGTCTGGACGATCTGGTACGTGCCGTCGACCGCCGAGCCGCCCGTCGTGATGAAGTCCGGGGTGTAGCAGCCGGCCGCGCAGTTCCACACCTTCACCGAGTCGACGCCCTGGAGCTGAGCCTCCTTCCGGAGGGCGACCACGCTCGGCGGCGTCACGCCGCTCTGGACGAACGTGGAACCTTCGCGCTTGATCGTCTGCACGACCGGGGTCAGGGCGCTCTGCGGCGCCGAGCCGGACGCGCCGTAGAAGCCCTCGCCGTCGGTCTTGATCCCCAGCGACGCCTGCGCCTTGTACGTCGGAACCTGGGTCGTTCTCGCCGTGGGGACGTCCGTGTTGTACAGCCAGACGCCGTGGAGGTCCTTGTGCTTCTTCAGGAAGTAGTTGGCGTCGCCGACCGACGCCGTGAACTTCTGTGGCCCGGGCTGGCCGTTCGTCGAGCAGAAGCCGGGATTGCCCGCCAACGAGTACGTCATCTTGCTGCAGAGCTGGATCGGGCCGAACGCAATTCCCGCGAGGTTGGGGATGCCGATCGGCTGGCCGGCAGCGTTCTTGCACCCCTCGACGTCGGACACATCGGTCAACAGAAGCGCGGCCGAGCCCACCAGCGCGAAGTCCTTCGTGCACGCGTTGATGACGCCGTTGCGCGCGTCGTTCGGGTTGAGCTTCGAGTCGACGGTGTCGACCACCACCTTGCGGCCGGCGAGCCCACCCTGGCCGTTGACGATCTTCGCCCACGCCTTGACCACATCAAAGTTCTTCTGGAAGAGGCCGGGCCGCACCGCGTTCTCGACATCGGCGACGACGGCGACGCGGATCTCGGTGGGCGTGATGCCGATCTCGTCAGCCGCCGCCTTGGCGGACTTGACCGCCGACGTGGACGCGGATGCCTCCGCAGTGAAGGACACCCCGCACACTGAGATCACGAGCGCCATGCCGAGGATGAGCGCGACGACGACCTCACGTCGCGTCGCGCGTGACGCGCTCTCGAATGAAGAAGTCATGTCCTCAGTTCCCCCCAAGGTCTCAGACTGAACGGGACGGTATACCAACCGGTCGGTACAGTCGAGGCAGGATCGCGAATCGAGTGGATCGTCCTAACCGCGCCCATTGACCATTTCGCGTGGAACGATCGGCGGCTCCTGGGCGCGATCGACGTCGCCCTGGCGCCGTAGGCACCGGCACGAAGACGACGTCGGTACCTCCACCACGCCGTCGTCGCAATACGCATCGACGAGTGCGCCCGGACTGCTCGACGATCGACAAGCGGATTACGGACCGGAGTAGGGTTCGATCGACCAGTCAGTACAAGGTCGGTAGGGGGCATTCGATGACCACATGGCCGCACCACGAGCTCGGGAAGGAGCTGAGCAACTGGGGTCGCTGGGGCGAGAACGACGAGATCGGCACACTCAACTTCATCACCAACGAGAAGCGCGTCCAGGCCGCGCGGCTCGTCAACACGGGCAAGCACTTCGACCTCGGCATCGCGTTCGACAAGGACGGACCGTTCCTGCCGGGCGGGTTTCGCATCAACCCGGTCCACCTGATGACGTTTCTGCCGTCGGACACTGCAGGGGCGCCGGACGGGATGATCTCCGCCGACGACATGGTCGTCATGGGGCTGCAGGCGGCGACGCAGTGGGACAGCTTGGCCCACGTCGGCTACGACGGGTTCTTCTACAACAACGTCCCGTCCTCCGCGGTGAACAACTTTGTCGGCGCGTCGCGCAACTCGTTCGCCAAGGCGGTGGACCATCTCATCTCTCGCGGTGTGCTCCTCGACATCGCGCGGTTGAAGGGCCGCGACCGGCTCGAGGACTCGTACGAGATCACCGCGGCCGATCTGTCCGCGGCCGAGGAACGGCAACAGGTGCGCGTCGAGTCCGGCGACATCCTCCTGGTGCGCACGGGGAGCATGCAGTGGTTCCGCGAGGGTGACCGCGCGCACTTCATGGGCAACGAGCCGGGTTGCGGGCTCGACAGCTGCCGGTGGCTCTACGACCGCGAGGTCGCGGCGCTCGCCCTCGACAACTGGGCGTGCGAGGTGTGGCCGAGCTGCGTCGAGGGCGGGAGCATCCCATTCCACCAGGTGACGATTCGCGACATGGGATTGACCCTTGGCGAGATGTTCGACTTCGAGGAGCTCGCCGCCGACTGCGAACAGGACGGGGTGTGGGATTTCCTGTTCTGCGGCACCGGCCTCAAGGTGACTGGGTCGGTCGGCTCACCCCTGACCCCGATCGCCATCAAGTAGCGGCGAGGGCAGCAAGGGGGAGGGTCGGAATTCGTGACCACGTACAACTTCGACGGGCGCGTTGCGGTCGTCACTGGCGCGGCACGCGGCATCGGGCGGGCGTACGCTGACCTGCTCGCGGAGCGTGGCGCCAAGGTCGTGGTGAACGACCTCGGCGGCTCAACCGCCGGGACCGGGCATGATCCCGGGCGTGCTCACGACGCGGCCGCCGAGCTGAGGGCCGTGGGCGGCGCAGCCATCCCGGACTCGCACGACGTGTCGACGGCCGAGGGCGGCCAGGCCATCATCGATGCTGCCGTCAACGAGTTTGGCCGCATCGACATCGTCGTCAACAACGCCGGCAATGTCCTCTGGGGCGACCCGACGGAGGCGACCATTGACACGATGGAGAGCCAGCTCGCCGTGCATGTGCTCGGCGCGTTCAACCTGACGCGAGCAGCGTGGCCGCACCTGGTAGAGCAGAAGTACGGACGCATCGTCCTGACGGCGTCGACGGGGATGTTCGGCCTGCCCGACAACCTTGGCTACGCGACGGCAAAGGCGGCGATGATCGGGATGGCCAAGAGCCTCACCGCGGCGGCGGGTGACCGGGACATCAAGATCAACGTCATTGCGCCGAACGCCTCGACCCGCATGGGCATGCGGGACGCACCTCCGGTGGAGACGCCGCCTCCGAACATGCACCCCGCGCTGGTCGCCCCGATGGTCGGCTTCCTTGCGCACGAGTCGTGCCCCGTCAGCGGAGAGATCTACGTCGCCGGAGCCAGCCGCTTCGGCCGGATCTTCGTCGCCGGCAACGACGGCTACCTCCACGACGGCGACGAGCCGGCGACCATCGAGGACATCGCCGACCAGTGGAAGTCCATCAACGACGAGAGCGGCTACTACGTGCCCGCGTCGTTGATGGACTGGGCGGGCCACTTCATGTCGCATCTGTATTGACGCGATGGCCGGCCACTGCCGTGCCCACCGCGAGGCATCAGCTCCCACCGCACAATGTGGTACCGGCGGGGTTCGAGCGCCTTCCCAGGGTCGGAATTCGCCGCACACAGTGACGGAGGCACGGAATGATCAAGATCGTTGCGCTCATCAAGCGACGCCCTGGGATGACCGCCGAGGAGTTCCGCACGTACTACGAGCACCGGCACGCGCCTCTCTTCCAGGCGTCTCTTCCCGACGACATCGCTCGGGCCATCACCCACTACGTGCAGAACCATGCCGTGGGCCTCGGTACCGGCACGAACGAAGCGGCGTATGACTGCGTGACGGAGATCGGCTTCGATGACCTTGCCGGGATGCGGTTGTGGTCGGACTGGTACCTCGGCGACGGGGCCAACGTCCTCCGCGACGACGAGGAGCACTTCATGGACCCCCGACAGCGGGTCGTCATCGTCACCGACGTGTGCGACATCGGGGTGCTGGGCTGATGCTCGTCACACCGTCGCGATCGGCGTCACCGGCGACCCACACGTGCCCGGCACCCGCCACGGCGGGGCGGTGAGCAGGAAGCGGCTGCGGTCGTGCTCGCGCAGCCACGTCGCCAGCGCCTCGAGGTACCACAACTCTCCGAGGGGCACGCCGAGCAGGAACAAGCACAGGTGGTGGATCGGGAGCAGCGAATGCTTGAGCTTGACCGGGTCGTTCGTTTGGATGCCCTCGACCGTGTGGTTGTCCGCGATCAACGCGCTGATCTGCGACTCGGCGATCCAGTCGAGCAGCGCCTGGTCCTGGCCGTCGAGGTACGTGCAGATGGAGAACATCTTCTCGCGCTCCGGCTCGAAGCCCCACTCGAGAACCTGCGTGGCGTAGCCCGTGTAGAAGAGGAGCATGTCGCCGGGCTCGACGACGATGTTGTCCTCCTTCATCACCTTCTGCAGAACGTCGAGGCCGATCGGGCGGAAGTCCCGGCCGAAGTGTTTCACGAGGTCGACGAGCACGCCGCGACCCTGCATGCCGTGCGCCGCCATGTGCTCCATGCCGAGGTGCTTCGCGCAGGAGAGGCTGCCGCTCCCGTCTCCTCGTGCATCGAACTTCGGGCCGACGAGGTCATCGCCACCGCGGTAGCCGTTGTAGTAGACGATTTCGTCTTCGTCTTCGCCGTCGCCGTCGACGTCGAACTCGTAGCCGACGTGACAGAACGCATCCCACTGCGACGAGTACTGAGACCAGATCGTCACCTGGTCGTCAGACCACACGTCTTTGAACGGGGCCATCCCGCCGGACATCTCGCGCATCGACACGTTGTAGAAGACGTCCTGGTAATGCTCCAAGTTCTCTGTCGGCTTCACGATGGGCGCGTACCGGCGGTCGAACTGCCGCACGGGCAGATCCAGCGGGAGGCTCATCGAAAACGTGATGCCTTCCTGCACCTCGCGAACGCCTTGCAGAACCTTCTCGCTGTCGATGAGGTTGACGCGCCCCAGTTCGTCGTCGTCGCCCCAATCGCCCCACGTCGAGCCCGGCGGCCGCTGCTTCCACCGCTTCGCCACGTTCGTCCTCCCCCCGACCGCCGTCGTTCGGCCTTGTTCCCGACATCTTTGCCGTACTCCTGCGCTCCGCGCTATCACAGGACGCGCACGCGTTCCAAAAGACGGGACGCGGCGCCGAGATCCGCAGCGCGACTTCATGGAACCGGCTGAGCGCTTTGGCGCGCCACGGTCGCCCGGGGCCAAGATCGGGCCATGCCCGCGATCGTCCGCACGGTCGGCGATGAGCGTGACGCGCTCGGTGCATTCCTCGCCCACGAACGCCATGTCCTCGTCATCGCGGCCTACGGCTTGACCGACGAGCAGGCCTGGAGCACGCCGACGGCGAGCGAGTTGAGCATCGGCGGGCTGCTCGAGCACATGACCTCGACGGAGCGCACCTGGGCATCGATGGTCGTGGGCGCGGCTCGTCAGCCGGACGTGGCGCCCGGTCCCGAGACGTTGGAGGACCTCGTCGCGGCCTACGAGCGGGCCACGGCCGACACTGACGAGGTGATCGCCGCAGTGGACGATCTCGATCGCGCGGTTCCGATGCCCTCGGGCACACGGTGGGCGCCAACCGGCACGGTGTGGTCGGTGCGCTGGGTGCTGCTGCACCTGCTCCAAGAGACGGCCCGTCACGCCGGGCACGCCGACATCATCCGCGAAACGATCGATGGCGCCACTGCGCTGCCGCTGATGGCGGCGGTCGAGCAGTGGCCGGCGCGTCGCACGATCCGACCCTGGACGCCCACTGGCGGGTAGCGACTGGATCGTCGGCGATCACCCGTAGCTCCATCGGGCTCACCGCGCCCCGCCGTCGGGGAGGTGCGCGTCGCGCCACTCCATGCCCTGGCGGATGTCGGCGAGCCGCGCCTCGATCAGCGCGTCGAGGTCGCGCGTCGGGAACACGAAGAACTGGTTGTCGAGGACGGCCTGGTACACCACCTCGGCGACCTGGGCGGGCGGCGCGCCCTGCTCGGCGATCATGTCGCGGTACGCCTTCGACGTCGGGTTGTCGTGGGAGGGGTCGTCCATGCCTGCGGGGCGGTTGCGCTCGCTCTCGAAGATCCGAGTGTTGATGAGTCCCGGGCAGAGCACCGAGACCCCGACACCGCTCCCCGCGAGCTCGCGCCGCATCGCCGACGCGAGTCCGACGACCGCGTGCTTCGACAGTCCGTAGGGCGGCAGGGTCGGGGTGTCGGTGAGCCCCGCGACACTGGCGGTGCAGACCACGTGACCGGCTTCCTGGTCGGCGAGCAGCGGCCCGAATGTCAGCGCGCCGTGGACGACGCCGCGGACGTTGACGTCGAACACCCACTCCCACACGTCGGGTGGCGTGTCGAACATCGCGCCGACCGGGGCGACGCCGGCGTTGAGGCACACCACGTGCACTCCGCCGAACCGGTCAATGGTCTCGTCCCGCAACCGCTGCGTGTCCTCGAGCGAGCGGACGTCGTGCGCGATTCCGAGGACGCGGTCGCCGGCACCCAGCGCGTCGACAGCCGCCGTGATCGCCTCCGGCTCGACGTCCGCGACCACGACGCGCATGCCCGCTTCGAGGAAGCGGGCCGCGAGCGCACTCCCGATGCCGCCGGCGCCGCCGGTGACCACGCAGACCTTGTCGGTCAGGTCGTCGGTCCACGTCCCCGTTCCGGTCATGCCGCACCCCCGTCGTCAGCAATACAAGTGACTCGCTATCACGCCGAGCTCAGGTCGTGCGCTTGCCGGCGGTCACCTGGCGCGAGGTCGCGCGCCGCGCCTTGCGCAGCTGCGGAGGTCAGCGCAGCGCGACCTGCACGACGTCGCCGACGACTCGGGTGCGGTAGAGGCGCAGCGTGCCGCTCCAGCCGTCGTCGGATGGCAGGACGCATTGTCCGGTCGTGACGTCGAACATCGATCCGTGCTCGGGGCAGCGCAGCAGGACCTTGCGGGTGAGGGGGAGACCGCCGAGGGGCGTCGCCTGGTGCGGACAGTTGCTCTCGAACGCGCACCAAGTGCCGTCGGCGTTGGCGACGGTGACCGGTGTGCCGTCGACGTCGATCGTCGCGGTCTCGCCCGGTTCAAGATAGTCGGTGGGGAGGGCGTCGATGTACCCCTGGTCGTCATCGGCCACGGCACGAATCTATGGCGTCGCGGCACCGAGCCGAGTTGACGGGCTCAGGCAGCGCAGTCAGGCTGGATTCCATCAGGTTGCAGCCCGACAAAGGGAGCAGTTCCGTGGCCGAGACCGGTGAGGACTTCATCTACGTGCGCGAGCGGCGGCTGCCGTACGAGACGTTCGACTCGGACAACCACCTGTACGAGAACCAGGACGCGCTGACCAAGTTCCTGCCCAAGAAGTACCAGGGCGTGGTGAGGTACGTCGACGTGGGCGGGCGTACCAAGCTGGCGCTGCGCGACAAGATCAGCCACTACATCCCGAACCCCACCTTCTCGAAGGTCGCGGCGCCGGGGAGCTGGGGCAACACCGCCGCGAACCGGGGGCAGGGCGGTGTCGGCGGGCACACCGGTGTCAAGCCGAAGGCGATGCCGAGCCCGGCGGCGTTCTTCGATCCCGAGCCGCGTCTCGCGCTGATGAAGGACATGGGAATCGACCGCACGTTGCTCTGGCCGACGTTGGCGAGCGTGCTCGAGGAGCGTCTGGCCGACGATCCCGACCTCACGGTGGTCATCATCCATGCCCTGAACGAGTGGCTGCACGAGCACTGGACCTACGTCTACTCCGACGCGATCTTCTCCACGCCGATCATCAGCCTCGCGGCCGGAGCGGAGAAGGCACTCGAGGAGTTGCAGTACATCCACGAGCGCGGCGCCAAGATCTTCCTGACCCGCGTGGCACCCGTGCCGACGTGGAAGGGGCGCAAGTCGTTCGCGTTGGAGGAGTTCGACCCGTTCTGGGCCGAGGTCGAGCGTCTCAACATCGTCGTGGGTATGCACTCGGGCGATTCCGGCTACCAGCGCTACGTCAACGAGTGGGAGGGCATCGGCACGGAGATGCTGCCCTTCCAGTCGACCGGCTCACCGGCGTTCCAGGCGATGATGTCGCCGAAGGACGTCATCCAGGACGCGGTCGCCTCGATCATCGGGCACGGTCTCGCGACGCGCTTCCCGAAGTTGAAGTTCATGCCGGTCGAGTACTGGGCGGGCTGGATCCGCCCGTTCGTCGAGCGCATCCGGAAGGCGTACGACCGCTCGCCGGTGCTCTTCGACGAGGATCCCTTCGAGGTCTTCAAGCGGAACCTCTGGGTGCACATCTTCCACGAGCCCGACCCGAAGGGCCTGCTCGACCTCGGCCTGCCGGCCGATCGTCTGATGTTCGGCTCCGACTTCCCCCACCCCGAGGGCCTCGGCGACCCGCTCGCCTACAGCGAAGTCGTCGAGGATCTGGCGCAGGAGGACCAGGAGCTGATCATGGGTGGCACCCTGGCGAGAGCCCTCGAAGTCGGCAAGTACGCAACGACATAGCTCGCCGGGGCCGCAGTCGCAGGGCACGAGCCGAGTGCCCACGCGGCAGCGTGAGACAGCCTGGTATGACCGCCTGGGCGTGACCGGTGTTCGACGGGCGGGTCGGTGATGTGAAGGAGGTCGGGTGATCATCGAATGCCCTGGCTGTGGGAAGCGCAACCGCGTGCCGGCAGCGGCGGATGGTCGGCCTCGGTGCGCGCGTTGTAAGCAGGATCTTCCGTGGATCGCGGAGGCGGGGGAGTCCGACTTCGGCCAGGTCGTCGAATCATCTGCAATGCCCGTCGTGGTCGACTTGTGGGCCCCTTGGTGTGGTCCGTGCCGGATGATCTCACCGGCGTTGGAAGAGCTGGCGCGACGACGCGCGGGAGGGCTCAAGCTCGTGAAGGTCAACGTGGATGAGCACCCCGGTGTGTCCGCCCGCTACGGGGTCCAGGGCATCCCCACGTTGCTGTTCTTCCGGGGCGGACGCCTCGTCGATCGTGCGGTTGGCGCACGAGGAGTCGACGCGCTCGAAGCATGGATCGACGCGGCACTCGCCAAGGCCTCGTAGCCCGATCCGACCCGACGCCTTCGTCCGACTCGAGCTCGACACACCGGGCGGTGCCGACGTCCTGACCGCGGACTAGCTTGCGCGTCACCGTTGGGATCGGACAACCAGGGGAACGACCATGCGGGCTGCGGTATTGCGTGACGGACGCCTCGAGGTCCGGGAAACCCCCGACCCCGTTCCGGGGGCCGGCGAGCTGCTGGTGAGGACCCTCACGACCGCGATCTGCGCGTCGGACATCCACTACATGGACCATCCCGACCCAGACGACATGTCGGGAATGTTCGTCTGGGATGCCGATCGCGACGTCGTCATGGGCCACGAGTTCGTCGGTGTGGTCGTCGGGCACGGTCGCGAGTGCTCGGACCAATTCCCCGTCGGTACACGAGTCACGAGCATTCCGACCCTCGTGCGCGACTCCGACCTCCTGGTGATCGGGCAGCACCCTGACGCGCCCGGAAGCTTCGGTGAGCTCTTCCTCGTGAGCGAACTGGTCGCCCGCGCCGTGCCCGACGATGCGGACGTCGACGCCGTCGCGCTGACGGACGCGTTCGCGGTTGGTGAGGGATACGTTGCGATGTCGGGCATCGCTCCGGGCGAGATTCCCCTCGTCATCGGCGCCGGTGCGATCGGCCTTTCGGCGGTCACCGCGCTTGCCTCTCGCGGAGTCGATCCGATCATCATCGCGGACTACAACGACGAGCGACTGGAGCTGGCGCGGCGCTTCGGCGCTCACATCACCGTGAACCCGTCGCAGCGGTCCGCCTTCGACGTCTGGAACGAAACCGCGGCAGAGCGCTCGGTCGCGACGCCGCCGAAGATCTACGAGTGCGTCGGCGCATCCGGTCTCTTGCAGCAGATCGTCGACGCCTGCCCGATGTGGTCGCGGATCTACGCCGCTGGTGGGTGGTACACCGGCGACGCGCTGAACATCACACACGCCACGAAGAAGCTGCTGATGATCCAATTCGGTGGCGCACCCGCAGGTGACGACTGGTACCGCACGCTCGACGCGATCATCTCCGGACGACTCGACCCGCGCCCGAGCATCGGCATGACCGTCGGGCTCGACGGCCTTCCCGATGCCATCGATCTCGCACGCCGAGCCCAGGGGCCGCCGCGGATCATCGTCCACCCCGATCAGTAGGGACTCCTCCCCGCCAAGGACACGATCAACCTCTGACCCTTCCCCGGAGCCCGTGAAGGCAGCATGCCCGAACACAACCTCTCTCGCGAGTGGGTCGACAAGCTCGAGATCCGCGAGATCATCGAACGATCCGTGCGCTACATCGACGACGGAGCCCGCGACCGCTTCGCCGAGCTCTTCGACGAGGACGGCGTCCTGCAACTCGCCGGGAACGTCTTCGAAGGTCGTGAGGCGCTCGCGGCCATGAGCGAGCCCTCGCCGCGTCCGTGGACCGAACCCGGTGAGCTGTTGAAGCAGCCCGCGAGCATGCACGTCACCTGCAACCCGATCATCGAGGTGACCGGCGACACCGCGACCGCCGAGACCGACATGGTGACCCTCGTGCGTGACGACAACGGTCGAGCGAAGATCACGCTCGTGGCGCGCTACCGAGACCGCTTCCGACGCGCCGAGGGAGACCGTTGGCTCATCACGAACCGGACCGGTGTCTCCATCGCCCGACCCGGGGAGGCCGGCACCGACGCCGAGTGGGCGCGTGCGCTCGCTGCGTTGCCGGACGAGACGCGAGCGCGCTTCCGGAGCGACCGCTGACCGGCGACGCGCACGCGATCAACCTCTGAACGGTCACCTCGTGGGCCACGCCGCGCGCGCCGAGAGCCCGCCGTCGAGGTGGATCAGCTCGCCCGTGATGATCGATGCACGATCGGAGCACAGGAAGACGACCACCTCGGCGATCTCGTCGGCCGTCCCCGACCGCCCGAGACAATTCATGGACCCCATCACCTCTGCGCCGGGACCCTCGTAGACGAAGGGGAGGATTGCATTGGCGCGGATCCCGTCGCGCCCGTATCTGCCGGCGACGAATCGCATCATCGCGTTCAACGCCGACTTCGCGATCGCGTAGCCGGGTCGGACATCCTCGGCTTGCAGCGACGCGCCCGACGAGTTGTAGACGAAGGCGCCGCCACCGCGCTCGATCATCAGGGGCGCGACCGCGCGTGTGAGCGTCATCGCCCCACCGAAGTTCACGTCCATCGCCTGTTGCCACGTTGCCTCGTCGACGTCGAGGCTGGTGTTCTTGTGGTCGTAGTACGCGGCGTTGTAGAAGACCGCGTCGACGTGACCCCACTCGGCGACGACCGCGTCGACGGCCGCGCGCACCGCGGAGTCGCCGCCGAGGTCGCACTGGAGCGCGAGCGCCGAGCCACCGTCGGCGCGAATCGCGTCGGCGGTCGTGCCCGAGATCTCCGTACGGCGCGCCAACAAGGCGACCTTCGCGCCCTCGCGTGCGGCGACCAGCGCCGTCGCCGCACCCATGGCGGGCCCGACGCCCGCGATGAGCATCACCTTGTCGTCCAGGATGCCCTTGCCGTGCTGTGCGTTCATGGATCCGCCCTCGTGGTGGGTCAGATGGAGAGCCACCCGCCGCCGGTGACGCGAATGGTCTCACCGGTGACGAGGGCTGACTCTTCGGAGCAGAGGAAGAGCGCGACCCGCGTGATGTCGTCCATCGTGATCGTGTCATTCAGCACCTGCGCCGTACGGATCGCGGCGAGCTCTTCCGTGGTGTACTCGGTGAGCGCGTTCTCCGTCGACACCATTCCGGGGGCGATGGCGTTCACCCGGATGTTGTCCACGCCGAGCTCTTTGGCGAAGGTGATGGTGAGACCGCGGACGGCGAGCTTCGTGACCCCGTACGGGGTGCCCACGGTGAAGGCGGCGGAAGACGCCATGTTGACGATCGCGCCGCCGCCCCGCTCGCGCATCGATGCGCTACAGGCCACGGAGCAATTGACGACGCCCAGCACGTTCACGTCGAAGAGGCCCGCGATCTCGTCCGCCGTGAGGGTGGAGAACGGCTGGCTGTACTTCTTCATGTGCCGAGCCGCGTTGTTGACCAGGATGTCGATGCCACCGCACCGTTCCCGCGCCTCGTCGACGGCGCGGTCGACCGACGAGCGGTCGGCGACGTCGCAGGCAACCGCAACCGCGGACTCGCCGATCTCGTCGGCGGTGCGCGTCGCCGTCTCCGTGTCGACGTCGGCGATCACGACCTGCGCGCCCTCGTCGCACAGGGCCGCGGCGAAGCTCCGTCCCATGCCGGTCGCGCCGCCGGTGATGAAGGCGACCATGTTCGAGAATCGCTGCGGGCCCACGACATCCCCCGGTGCGCTGTGCCTTGACAACCGGTACTGGCTGGGTGAGAGTTCAAATATGCCAAATGCTTTAAGTGATGAACCCTACATCGTCTCGGTCGACGACCACCTGATCGAGCCGGCGTCGCTCTGGGAGTCGCGGCTACCGGCCGGGCTCCGCGAGCGAGGCCCGCGGGCGGTCGACACCGAAGAGGGTGTGGTGTGGCAGCTCGAGGACCAACGATTCCCGATGAGCGGTCTCGGCGCGTCCGCGGGTCGGCCGCTCGAAGCGCGGACGAGCAACCTGCTCCACTGGGACGACATTCGCCCGGGCTGCTACGACCCGGTCGAACGCGTGAAGGACATGGACATCGACGGCGTGATCGCCTCGCTGTGCTTCCCGAGCGTTCCCGGCTTCGGTGGCACCAAGTTCAACCTGCTCGAGGATCGCGAGCTGGCCTTTGCGTGCATCCGGGCGTACAACGACTTCCAGATCGACGAATGGGCGGGATCGGCTCCGGGCCGGCTCTTCGCCATGGTCCTCTTGCCGTACTGGGACCCGCAGCTCGCGGTGCAGGAGCTGGAACGCACGGCGGCCGAGGGCGCGGTGGCCGTCGCGTTCACCGAGAACCCGCACCGCCAGGGGTTCCCCTCACTGCACGACCCCGATCGTTACTGGGACCCGGTGTTCGCGGCCGCGCAGGAAGCCGAGCTTCCGTTGTGCCTCCACTTCGGTTCGTCGTCGTGGATGATCACGTCCTCCCCGGACGCGCCGCTCATCGTCCAGTCGGTCTCCGGTCCGCTCAACTCGCAGCTCGCGTTCATCGACTGGATCTTCAGTGGCGCCTTCGAGCGGTTCCCGAGGCTCCAGGCGGTCTTCTCGGAGTGCTACCTCGGTTGGCTCCCGTTCATGCTCGAGCACTGCGACCGACACTGGGAGAACCACTTCGGGTGGGCGACCGACCGCAGCGTCGTCCCGCGTCGTCCCTCCGAGTACTTCCGCTCGAACGTGTCGGTCTGCCTCGTGTACGAGTCGTTCGGCGCACAGCACATCGAGGACATCGGTGTCGACCGCGTCCTGGCCGAGGCCGACTACCCGCATCCCGACACGATGTGGCCGAACACGCGCAAGGTGTTGGAGGAGCACCTGCAGCACCTCACACCCGACGATCGCATGAAGGTGCTCCGCACCAACGCCGAGAAGCTGTTCCGCCTCGATCTCGCACCGAACGGGCGCGTCGGGACCGCATGATGCTCAACCTCACGCGCGTCCTGACGGGCGAGGGCGGGCAGACGTACTTTGCCGACGTCGTGTTGCCTCCGTTGCGGGACCCCGGCGACGGAGTCGGCGGTCGACGCCTGTCGTTGCGTGACATTCCGACGACGACGCTCAACATCAACGAGATGGTCGATCCGCTCGCGACGGTGGACTACCACGTGGCGCCCCGACGACAGATGATCGTGGTCCTCCGGGGCGCGTTCGAGATCACGACGTCGCTCGGGGAGCGGAAGCGCTTCGAATGCGGCGACTGTCTCCTCGCCGAAGATGTCGAGGGCGCGGGCCATCGGTTCGACGACGTGGGGGACGAGCTGCTCGCGACGCTCGCGATCGGCATCGCCGGCGCGTGGGAAGTTCCCGGATCATGACGACGTTCACTGGTCCTCCGATCGAATCGGAGCGCGGCACCGGTGCGCTCACGTTCGGGACGTTCCTTGAGGAGATCGCGCAGCGGTACGGCGATCGGGAGGCGGTGGTGCTGAACGTCGCCGGCCGCGACCGGGCGTCGCGCACGTACGCCGAGCTCCGCGACGAGGCTCGCCGTACCGCGAAGGCTCTCGTCGCCGCCGGCGCCAGCCGGGGTACCCGGGTCGGTGTGCTCACGAGCGGGCGACCCGAATGGATCTCGGCGGTGTTCGGCGCCGCGATGGCCGGCGGTGTCGCGGTGCCGTTCAACACCTTTGCCGAGCCACGCGAGCTTGGCCATCTGCTGCGTCACTCGGACGTCGGCATCGTGATCACGCAATCCGCGTTCTTTCATCATCGGTACGCGGACGAGATCGTGCGATCGTGCCACCTGCCGTCGGACGCCCGACCGGGACTGCTCCGCACGCCCGAGTACCCGTTCCTCCGGCGCATCGTCGCGCTCGACGCCACCGACGGGGGCGTGGTGCAGCCGTGGGACGAGTTCCTCGCCGAGGGCGACGTGGTGCCCGACGACATCGTCGACGCCATCGTGCGAGAGACCAGTCCGAGCGACGACGGCATCATCATCTACAGCTCCGGGACGACCTCCCTGCCCAAGGGTGTCCTCCACATGCACCGTGCGCCCATGCTGCAGAGCTGGCGCCACGGGTATCGAGAGGGATTCACGCCCGACGATCGTGTGTACAGCGAACTCCCGCTCTTCTGGACGGCCGGCTTCGCGGCGGTGGTCGGAGCGACCCTCTCGCGCGGTGCCTGCCTGGTGCTGCATCCGCTGTTCGACGGCGACGACGCGCTGCGGCTCATCGAGGAGGAGCGGGCGACGATCGTGCAGATGCTGCCCCACCACGACGTCGACGTGCAGGAGTCCTACGCACGGGGTGGGCGCGACATCTCGACGATCCGGCGCGACCGGTACCGCATCACGCGCGAGCCACCACCCGCCAAACGAACCGCCAGTCAAGCGGCCTACGGGAGCAGCGAGACGTTCACGAGCGCGACTGCGCTCCCGAGCGATGCGCCAGCGGAGGACCTCGACACTCACGGCGCGCTCATCGCCGGCTCGAGCATCCGCATCATCGACGCCCTGTCGGGCGAAGCGCTCGGGCCGGGCAAGGAGGGCGAGATCACGCTCAAGGGGCTCACCCTCATCCGCGGGTACGTCAAGGTCCCGCCGGAGGAGACGTTCGACTCGGAGGGCTACTTCCACACCGGCGACGCCGGCTGGGTCGACGAGCGCGGGCTGCTCCACTGGACCGGTCGGCTGACCACCGTGATCAAGACCAGCGGTGCGAACGTGTCGCCGTTGGAGGTCGAGGAGCTGCTCGCGACGCACCCCGACGTCAAGGGTGTCGCCGTCGTGGGCGTGCCGGATCCCTCGGCCGGTGAGCTCGTGGTCGCGTGCGTCGTGCCGAGGGCCGACGGCACGCTCACCGAGGACGATGTGCGCGGGTTCCTGCGCGGGTCGTTGTCGGCCTACAAGGTTCCGCGGCGAGTGTTGTTCTTCCCCGACGACGAGCTGCCGAAGACCGGGAGCGACAAGTTCGACGTCAACGCGGTGCGCGCGATCGCCACCGACGCGCTGTCGGCCGAGGCGTCGATCAGCTCGGCTGCTGGCGATTGAGCAGGACCGACGAGCGGTTGGCGCGGACGGCGCGGGCGTCGACCTTCTGTTTGGGGTCGACTTCGCTGCCGAGGATCTGGACGGTGTTGAAGTGCTCGGTCATCATCCGCTCGACGCCAGCTTCGTCGCCCGCTTCGATCACCTCCACGAGGCGGGCCTGCTTCTCGACCCACGCGACTCGCTCGTCATGGTCGACGAACGTGCCGCGCTCTCCGTTCTCAGCCGCCCACTGCCGCACGCTGACCTGCCAGATCGCACCGATGGCGCGAGCGGCCAGCGCCAGCGTGGCCAGGCCGCAGCCGCGCATCAGCTCTTCGTGGAACGCGGTCATCGCGTCGGTGAACGTCAGCTCGTCGGCGTCGATGAGGCTCTGTGCCGTCTTGTTCAGCTTCCGGAGGGCGCGGACGACGGTGCGCTTCCGATCGGGGCGTCGTGCGCAGAGGACGGCGCAGTTCCGCTCCAGGACCGCCAGCGACTCGGCGACGTCGGCGACCTCCGTGTCGCGGGTGCGGAGCACGAGCGCCATGGTGTACGCCGCCGCCTTGTAGGAGGGACGGTGGACGATCGCCCCGCCGACGCTGCCGCGCTGGACGGTGATCAGCCCCTCCGACTCGAGCATCCGCAGCGCCTCGCGCATCGACGGGCCGCTGATGCCGAACTCCTCGAGGAGGAGGTCGAGCGGGGGCAGGCGCTCGCCGTCGGCGAGCTCGCCGGTGACGATGAGCTCCCGGATGCGGTCGGCGACGACGTCGGCGGCGCGCTGGAGTTGGACCCGGCCGTCGGAGAGCGGCGCCGCTCGGGGCGAGGTCATGGCACCGAAATACTTATCATCATTTAACGATAGTAAGCGCGCAGATCTCGAATGGGGGTTTGGAGGTGCAGTCGTTCTCGATTGCTCACGTCCTCGAGCGGGCGCTCCGGGAGCGTCCCGACGCCGAGGCACTCGTCGGCCGCTTCGCGCGCTACTCGTACCGCGACCTCGACGAGGCCGCCGCACGAGCGGCCGCGGCGTTGGCTCGGCTGGGGGTGGGCCCCGGTGACCGGGTCGCCGCGACGCTCCCGAACCACCCCGACATCGTCGTGGCGTGCCTCGGTGCGATGCGCCTCGGCGCCATCTGGCTCGGCATCAACCGTGCGTTGGCGCCGCCGGAGAAGGCGTACCTGATCGGCGACGCCGAACCGAGCGTGACGCTCGCCGATCCCGCGATGACCGATCAGCTGCGCGACCTCGGCGGCGGCCGGCTCGTCACGGTCGACCCCGAGGACCCTGCCAGTGAGTGGGCCACGTTCCTCGGGCAGGTGGCACCCGACGACGCCCCCGCCATCGAGGTCGATCCGCACGCCCCGGCGGCGATCGCGTACACCGGTGGCACGACCGGGTTCCCCAAGGGCGTCGTGCACAGCCAGCACAACCTCGTGCTGGTCGGTGCCGTCCACGCCGCGATGGGTGACCACGGCCCGGACGCGCGGTTCGGGGTGCTGCTGCCGCTCACCATCTTGAACCTGATGGCGCTCACACCGCTCAAAGCGTTCCAGATGGGAGCCTGCTGCGTGACCATGGATCGCGTCGACCCGGTCGGCGTCGCGGAGTGGGTGCGCACCGAGCACATCACCTCGTTCGGCGCGGTGCCGACGATCGTCCACGGTCTCCTGACGCATCCCGATGTGCGCGACGAGGATCTCGAGACCCTCACCCGGCCGGAGGTCGGGGGCGCCGATTGTCCCGAGGAGTTCCGCGAGTTGTACCGCGAGCGCTTCGGCTCCGAGGTCGCGCTCGGCTACGGGATGACCGAGGCCCCGACCGCAGTGACGTTGGAGCGCCCCGAGGGACCCCATCTCCCGGGCTGCGCGGGCGTCGCGCTGCCGCACGTGCGCATCACGGTGCGCGACGAGGAGGGACGCGAGCTCGGCGCCGACGAGATCGGCGAGGTCTGCGTGGAGCCCGCGACCGAGGGCCCCTGGGCAGGGGTGTACACGCCGATGCTCGGGTATTGGAAGCAGCCCGAGGCCAGCCGATCCGCGCTGCGCGACGGCGTGCTCTACTCGGGCGATCTCGGCCTGCTCGACGCGGCAGGGAACCTGTTCATCAAGGGCCGTCGAGGCGATCTCATCATCCGCGGCGGCGCCAACGTCTACCCCGCCGAGGTGGAGCGGATCCTGCACGAGGACTCCCGCGTCGCGGCCTGCGCGGTCGTGGGCCGACCCGACGAGCGACTCGGGGAGCGGGTCGTGGCCCACGTGCAAGTCGCCCCGGGCGAGACTCTCGACGCCGTGACCCTTCGGGCGCACTGCGCGGAGCGCCTGGCCCGCTACAAGGTGCCCGAGGAGTTCGTGTTCGTCGACGACTTCCCCCGCACACCCATGGGCAAGATCCGCAAGGTCGACCTCGGCTGAGCCGCGGTGAGCGGTTGCGCCCTTCGCGCAAAAACTATAAAGTTTTAGTGCTTTAGGCCCGGCGCGGGCTGCGGAAGGGGACGAACATGGCCTCGCTCGACTATCGGCTCGTCGACTTCGACAACCACTACTACGAGCCCGAGGATGCGTTCACCCGTCATGGCGACGACGAGGTGAAGCGGTTCGTGCGCTGGGTGTCGGACGGCAAGAAGCGACACCTCACCTTCGGCAACGTGGTGGCCGCGGCGATCCCCAACCCGACCTTCAACCCGATCGGCAAGCCCGGCGCCTTCCACCAGCGACTGAAGGAGCTCAAGGACAGCGGTGAGGCCCGCAACCTGCTCCCGATGGATCGCTTCGGTGAGCTGGAGCCCTTGCCCGACCACTACCACGATCGTGACGCGCGTCTGCGCACGATGGACGAGCAGGGCGTCGAGCGAGCGGTGTTCTTCCCGACCCTCGGCGTCGGCATCGACGGCCTCAACGCCGACAACGTGCGGATGACCTACAAGCTCTTCCGCGCGTTCAACCGCTGGCTCGACGACGATTGGGGCTTCAACCGCGACGGCCGCATCTACGCGGTCCCCTTCATCCCCATGCTCGAGCCGCAGCTCGCGTGTGACGAGCTCGACTTCGCCCTGGAGCGCAACAGCAAGGTGATCGTGATGCGGCCCGGGCCCGCCGGCGGGCGATCACCGGCCGACCCGGCGTGGGATCGGTTCTGGGCCCGCCTGAACGAGACGGGCACCATCGCCGCGTACCACGCCTGTCCGTTCCCGGACGAGTACACGAAGTCGTTCGCCGCGATGTGGCAGCGCCACGGCGTCGGTGATGCCGCCTACGAGGGCAACCTCGCGCTGGCGATGAACCACCTCCGGCCGATGCTCGAAACCGCCTGGGCCCTCGTGCTCGGCAACCTGTTCGGGCGGTTCCCGAACGTGCGGGTGGCCTCGGTCGAGCTGGGGTCGGCGTGGGTCGACTACTGCCTCTACACGCTCGACCACGCCGGCGGACTGCTCGGCCGCCACGTCGAGGCGTACGGGGTGACGGTGCCCGACCTGCCCTCGGACATCTTCAAGGAGCACATCTGGGTGTCGCCCTTCCCCGAGGACGACATCCCCCACGTGGTCGACCTGATCGGTGCCGATCGCGTGCTCCTCGGGTCGGACTGGCCCCACCTCGAGGGCACGCCCGAGCCCATCGACTACCTCCCGACCCTCGACAAGCTCGACGCCGCCAGCGTGCGGCGGATCATGCGCGACAACGGACTGGAGCTGCTCACGTGAGCACCGCGGGGACGCCCGAACCGTTCAAGCTCGCGGTCGACCAGGCCGTCCTGGACGACCTCGACGACCGGTTGCGGCGAGTCCGCTGGCCCGACGACCCCGACAACGAGACCTGGCGCTTCGGCGTCAACCGCGCGTACCTCGAGGAATTCGTGCAGTGGTGGCTGGACGACTACGACTGGCGCGCGATCGAGACCGAGATCAACGCGTTTCCCAACTACCGGGTCGAGCTCGACGGTCAGGTCGTCCACTACATCCACGTGCCCGGGAAGGGACCCGACCCGCTCCCGATCGTGCTCACCCACGGGTGGCCGTGGAGCTTCTGGGACTATCGCAAGGTGATCGGCCCGCTGTCCGACCCGGCTGCCTACGGCGGTGACCCGGCCGACGCCTTCGACGTCATCGTGCCGTCGATTCCCGGCTACGGGTTCTCGACCCCCATGCGTCCCGGCAGCAGTGCGAAGGCAACCGCGGGTCTGTGGGCACGCTTGGTTCGGGACGTGTTGGGACTCGACCGGTTCGTCGCCGCTGGCGGCGACTGGGGCGCGGTCATCTCGATCATGATGGGGCACCTCCACCCCGACGACCTGCGCGGCGTCTACGTGACACTGCCCAACTTCGCGCCGGCACTGCGCAACCGGTTCGAAGGCTTCGAGCTCGACGACTTGTATCCCGACGAGCGGGCATGGTTCGAACGGGAGTGGCGGCAGGGCGCACGCCCGGGGCGGCCGATCGTCCGCCCGGACCGCAACCTGTACGCGCCACAGACCGATGCCTACGCCGGGACCGACAGCCCGGTCGCGTTGGCGGTCGAGATCATCGACGGGCGGCGCCGCTACGGCGAGACGAACGGCGACGTCGAGTCGGTGTTCACTCGCGAAGAGCTCGTCACCAACGTCATGCTCTACTGGGTCACGGACACGTGGGCGTCGGCCAAACGCTTCTACTGGTTCACGGCCCGAGACCCCGTCGAGCTGGTGGAGGGGCGCGAGCCGCTGGTCCCCGTCCCCACCGGCGTGGGCGTGTTCCCGGGCGAGGTGTACTACGTCCCCAAGAAGTTCATCGAGCGAGACGCGAACCTCGTGCACTGGAGCCCGCAGCCACGGGGCGGCCACTTCGTCGCCTGCGAGCAGCCGGAGCTGTTCACGGAAGACGTCCGGGCCTTCGCCCGCAAAATTCGGTCGTGACGCGATGCCGGCAACGCGCCGCTTCGGCGTGATCTCGAGGGTCCTGCGCGGCGGCGACCTCCCGGCCGACGTCGCCCTCGCCGCGCGCGCCGGCGTCGACGGCATCAGCATCGAGACCACCGAAGTGCTCCGCATCGGGGTGGCCGACGCCGGTCGCCTGCTCACCGATGCCGGCCTCCAGGTCGCGTGCGTCATGCCGATCGGCCCGGCCATCGTGTGTGGCGACACTGGATCGATCGACGCCGAGCTCGAGGTCCTCGATGCCGCGGCCGCGCTCGGCGCGTCGGGCGTGCTCGCCTTCACCGGTCCCCGAGGCACCTTCTCGCCCCGCGACGCCGACGCGCGCTGCCGCGGTTGGCTCGAGCGCCTGGCGCCCCGCGCCGTGGACCTCGATCTCGTGCTGATGCTCGAACCCATGTTTCCCGTGATGCGCGCCTACTCCTATGTGCACACGCTGTCGCATGCACTCGAGCTCGTCGCGGATCTCGACGGAGCAACGGTGGTCGTCGACACCGGACATCTCTGGTGGGATCCTCGGCTCGTCGAGTTGTTCACAGCCCATGTCGAGGACGTCGGGACGGTCCAGCTCACGAACATCTCGAGCGAGGCGCTCGACCATCGCCGGTACGCGCGGGCGCCGTTCGCCGAGGGCGAGGTCCCCCTCCGGGAACTGATCGAAGCCTTCGATGCCGCGGGATACGAGGGCTGGTACGAGAACGAGGTGTTGACCGAGGAACCGGACGATCGGGTGCACTTCGTCCGTGAGTCGCGGGAGTGGTTCGACGCAATCTGGAACGAGATGTCCTGATGACGGTGCCGAGCCCTACGGTACGCCGATGCGTTTCGCCCTGAACGACGAGCTCGAGTTCTTCCGAGCGACGACGAGCCGCTTCATCCGCGACGAGATGCCCATCACCGCGACCCGCGCGCTCGAGCACGAGGAGCGTGGGTTCGACCCCGCCATCTGGAGCCGAGCCGCCGAGCTCGGCTGGACGTCGTTGCTCGCGCCGGCGTCGCTCGGTGGTGGG
Organism: uncultured Actinomycetes bacterium; assembly: GCA_963819475.1. Taxonomy (GTDB): domain Bacteria; phylum Actinomycetota; class Acidimicrobiia; order IMCC26256; family DASPTH01; genus DASUAS01. The sequence goes on along the minus strand of CAWFWE010000001.1, from coordinate 388,822 downwards.
AGTCTCTCGGACAATCCGGTGGTCGACCTCGCGATCGTGGCCGAGGAGATGGGACGGATGGTCGCGCCGGGACCGTTGGTGCCGGTGAACGTCGTCGTCGACGCGCTCACACGCGCCGCCCCGCCCGCGCTGGTCGACGCGGTGGTGCCGGGACTGATGTCGGGCGCGACGAGCGCCGCCTGGGCGTTGGCCGAAGACGGGGACGTGTGGGGGGTGGAGGGTCTCGCCGACACGGCGCTGGTGGAAGACGGCACCGACCTCCTCCTGTCCGGTCGCAAGCGGTTCGTCGAGGCGGGGGCCGCCGCCGACGTGGTGTTGGTGAGCGCCCTCGCGCCGGCGGGACCGACGCAGGTGCTCGTGGCCGCGGATGTGCCGGGACTCACGGTGGTCCCCGGTCGGAGCGTCGACCTCGTCCGCCGCTTCGCCGACCTCCGGTTCGAGTCGGTGCGCGTCCCGCGGAGCTCGGTCGTCGGCGAGGTCGGTGGGGCAGCGGGCGACATCGAGCGCCAGTGCCAGCTCGCCCTCGCGTTGCAGGTCGCGGAGACGGTTGGAGCCGTCGACCAGATGTACGGCGCCACGGTCGAGTACCTCCAGGACCGATGGTCGTTCGGACGACCGCTCGCCTCGTACCAGGCGCTGAAGCACCGGCTCGCCGACATGCTGCTGATGCTGGAGACGGCGAAGGGATGTGCGGAGGCCGCCGCGGTCGCGGTGGGCACCGCGAGCCCGGACGCGACGAGAGACGTCAGCGTCGCGAAGGCGTACGTCGGCCGGGTGTCGATCGAGATCCTGAGCGACTGCGTGCAGCTCCACGGTGGCATCGGGATGACGTGGGAGCACGACCTGCACCTGTACGAGCGCCGGGTGGCGGTGAATCGGGCGCTGTACGGCGGCCCCGAGTACCACCAGGAACGTCTGTGCGCGCTGCTCGAGATGGGAATGGTGTGACGCCGCCGGCGGTCGAGGACGTGGAGCAGTTCCGGACACGCGCGCGCGCCTGGATCGAAGCGAACCTCGAACCGAGAGATGCGCGCGAGCCGCGACCCTTCGACATCGAGGTCGAGCGCGAGCTCCAGGCCCGGATGTTCGACGCCGGCTTCACCGGCTTCGCGTTCCCGGCGGAGTACGGCGGTGGCGGTCTGACCGTCGAGCACCAGAAGGCGTTCTTCGAGGAGGCCGCGGGGTACGCATTGCCGAGCTACTTCGCCGTGTCGATGGGAATGCTGGGCCCGACGATCCTCGACTACGGCACGGAGGAGCAGAAGGCGCGGCACCTGCCGAAGATCCTGCGCGGCGACGAGATCTTCGTGCAGTTGCTGTCCGAGCCGTCGGGCGGATCGGATCTCGCCGGCGCCCTGACTCGCGCGACGCGCGACGGCGACACGTGGGTGATCAACGGCTCGAAGATCTGGACCTCGGGGGCGGACATCGCGACCCACGGCCTGATGCTCGCCCGCACCGACGGAAACGTCCCGAAGCACCGTGGTCTCTCGATGTTCATCGTGCCACTGCGCGACTACCCGGGCGTGACGATCGAGCCGATCCTGCAGGTCAACCGCGAAGCCGACTTCTGCCAGGAGTTCTTCGACGACGTCACCGTCCCCGCCGACCACCTGCTCGGGTCCGAGAACGACGGCTGGGCCGTGGCGCAGCGTCTGCTGTACCACGAACGCAACACGACCGCCGGCATCGGGATCGGCCACGGCTACATGGGGCACCGCTCGGGTGGAGTGCGCAGCGACACGCCGTACGGCGAACAACTCCGACGGCTGCTCGGTGCCGCGGCGCGCCGGGGCGCCGACCGTGATCCCGCCATCCGGCAGCTCATCGGCCGCGCCTGCGTCGACATGGTCGCCCACGAGTTCGCCCGGGCGCGCATCATGGCCGGCCAACTGGCCGGCGAGCTGGACGGACCCTGGGGTTCGCTCCTCAAGCTCGGTGGGGGGATGGACACGCCCGCGCTCACCGCGTTGTCGCTGGCGATCGCCGGGGCGAGCGGCGTGATCTGGAGCGAGGACGAGCCCGGTGGCGATGAGGGCGCCGCGTGGATCTCCTCGCGGGGCATCTCGATCGGCGGGGGCTCGAACGAGATGCAGCGCAACATCGTGAGCGAGCGACTGTTGGCCCTCCCGCGTGAATACGACCCCAGCCGCGAGCTGCCCTTCAGTGAGATCCAGGAGCGCCGGCGGCAAGGGCGCCGCGTGGGTGGGCCGACGTGATCAACCGGGCGGGTGTCGGGTTCGTCCCGGGAGCTGTCGGGCGGCGTCCCACGCCGAGCGCAGCACGGCGTGCGCGACGGCGGCGAGAAGGTTGCAGCCACGAGCTCCGGCGGCCGCAAGAGGAGTCGGGACCTCCTGATCGTCGGGCGCGCCGACGTCCTCGTCGGGCGCGATCCAGTCCTCCTCGAGCTCGCCGGCGTCGACGACCTCCTCGGGCAGGTCGTGGGAGGCGGGGGAGGGGAGGCGCTCCTCGTCCGGTTCCTCGGCGACGGGCTGGTGTTGCTCGATCCAGTCGGCCTCCGGCGTGTCCGACTCGATGCTGACGTCGTCGTCGCCCTCGCGGACCTCGGTCGTGTAGGGGTCGGCGTCGTCCTCGTCGCCGATCGGCTGGTGCTGCTCGATCCAGTCGGCCTCCGGCGCGTCGGCATCGATGCTGACGGGCTCGTCGTGATCGCGCGGATCGCTCATGGCTCTCCGATCGCGGAAGGGATCGCGGCGCGACCATGATGCCGCGCGACGCCGGTTGGCGCTCAGCGGGGCTCGGGCTGCACGTCGAACGCCTCGATGTAGGGAGCGAACGCGCGGCGGATGGCGGCGGCGGTCATGCCGTAGTCCTCGGGTGCGTAGCGATGCTCGCCGCGGACGCCACGGCGGTTCGACGCGGCCCAGGACCCCATGGCGTGCCGTGTCGTTCCGTCGAGCTCCAGCCCGAGGAAGTCGTGGATGCGCCGGGCAGTGCCCACGGCGTCCTCCTCGAGCTCCTGCTGGGTGATGTCGAGGAACCGGCCTTCGCCGATGGTCTCCCGTGCGGCTATCGCACGGCGTATCCCCTCGACCAGGTGCTCGAGGAGGAACTCGCCGAGCGCAACCGGATCCGCCGTCTGTCCCGGGAGCGCCCATCGGGAGGTGGCGACGGTGCTGCACGTCGACGGGAACGCGGCCACGGGATCGCGGTGCGTCATGAGGAATCGGGCGTGCGGGTAGCGCCCGGCGAGCTCGTCGAGGTGGAAGTTGTGGTACGGGGCCTTGACCAGCCACCGGTGCGGCGGGCGGTGCCAGTGCAGCATCCGCAGCACTCGCTCGTGGTACGCGCAGGTGCTCGCGAAGTCCGACGTTCGCCACCACCTGGTGTAGCTGGGGATCGGGAGCGCGAGCTCCTGGTTGTGGAAGTTCAGACCGAGGATGATGCTGTCGTCGAAGGGTCCGTCCACGGCGGAGATGTGCTGGACCGACGCATGGGGTGGCGCCGCCTCCGCCTCGCGCACTGCGGCGATTCGTCGGGGGTCATCGGCCTCCGCGTCGACGTCCGGTGGGGGGACGGGGTCGCTGATCTCCCAGCGTCGCTGGAAACGGAAGTGGGGGCTGACGGCGAGGAGGTGCGCCAACGCGGTGGTGCCCGTGCGCGGGAGACCGTGTATGACGACGGGCCCTTCTACGTGCGCGAGCTCGCCGGTGTGCTGGCGATACCACTCCTCGATGCGCAGCCGATTGACCAGACGCCCGACGATGATCGCTTCGAGGCGCGCGGTCGACGCTTCGTCGAGTGCGAGATCGCTCCGGGCCGCGCGCGCCAGTCGCTCGAGTCCGTCCTGCCAGCCGTCGGGACCGAGATCCGAGAGACCGGCTGTCGCTCGGGCTCGCGCGACAAGTTCCTCCGGCGTTCCGATCACCCGTGCTTCTCCCTCAGCGGTTCGGGACGAGCACCGGAATCTTGACACGGCTCCGCCAGTACGATCGCCCGCGTGACCGAGCCGATGGCGTCACGGATCGGCGTGGTGGTGAACCGCGCGGTCGGCGTCGAGCGGGCGCTGACCGCGGCGCGGCGCGTCGAGGCGCTGGGCTTCGGGTCGGCGTGGCTCACCAATGGCGGCCCGGAGGACTGCATGCCCGTCCTCGCGGTGCTCGCATCGCACACGCCCGGGCTTCGGCTCGGGACGTCGGTCGTGCAGACCTATCCCCGCCACCCGTACGTGCTCGCGACAGAGACCAACGTCATCGATCAGCTCGCGCCCGGTCGGTTCCGGCTGGGTGTCGGACCCAGTCATGACCTCGTCCTCCAGGGCCTCGGGATCCGCCGTGATGCGCCGTTCGATCACCTGCGGGAGTACGTGACGGTGTTGCGGACGCTGTTCGACACCGGGTCCGTCGACTTCGCGGGGGCTCACTACCGCGTGCACGCCGTCCTCGGCCGGACCGTCCCGGTGCCGGTGATGATCGGGACGCTGCAAACGAAGACGTTCGAGCTGGCCGGGGCGATCGCGGACGGGGCGATCACCTGGCTCTGTCCGCCGGCCTACCTCGAGCGGGTCGGCCGCCCGGCATTGGAGCGAGGGGCGGCAGAGTCGGAACGGGCGCGCCCGCCGCTCGTCGCGCACGTCGCGGCGTGCGTCCACGACGACGCGGAGGAGGTGCGACAGGCGACGCGCGACGGCATCCCGAACATCCGCTTCCCCTCGTACCAGCGGATGCTCGTCGCGGCGGGTCTCGACGATGCCGTGCGCGGCGAATGGACCGACGAGCTGGTCGACCGTGTCATCGCCGGGGGCTCGCCGGACCACGTCGTCGGGCGCGTCCACGAGCTCTTCGAGGCGGGCGCCGACGAAGTGCTGGTACGGCCGATGGGCGCGGGCAGCGCTCCTGACCACGTCGTCGACCTCACGCTCGATGTGATCTCCGGTGCCTTCGGCCCGGTTGGTTGAGCACCGAGCTGCGGCGATGCCAGGATCCTGGGCATGAGTGCTGCTTCGTGGGAGCTCGTTGCCGACGGCTTCGCCCGGTTGGAGGCGCCTTGCTTCGACCACGAAGGACGCCTGTGCTTCGCGGACCGAATTCCGCCCGGCACGCTGCAGCGCATCGAGCGCGACGGCTCCGTCACCACGCTGGACGAACGTGAGGACGTGGGCGGGCTGGTTCCCCATGCCGACGGCGGGCTGCTCGTGAGCGGCCGAAACGTCGCGATCCTCGGCGACGAGGGCCGCGAGACGATCGTCATGACGCCGGAGGGCGGCTGGGGCTTCAACGACATGGCCACCGACGCGGCCGGCAACGTCTTCGTCGGCATGCACGGCGAGCGTCCGACGGCCCAGCTCCCGACGATCACCGCAAGCTTGTGGCGTCTCGGCGTCGACGGTACGAAGACCTTCTGTTATGACGGCGTCACGCTCACCAACGGGATCCGCCTCTCGCCCGACGGCACACACCTGTACCACAACGACACCCACGTCGCGACCGTCTGGGTCAGTGACCTCGACGATGCGGGGCTGCCGGTGCGACGCCGGGCCCACCACGTGCTGCGCTTCGGGAACCCCGACGGCATGGCCATCGACGAGGCAGGGTGCCCCTGGGTCGCCGCCTGCGGCGCGGGCAAGGTCGTGCGCATCACCCCCGACGGCAAGGAGGACCTCGTGGTGGACACACCGCAGGACTACGTCGCGTCGCTGTGTTTCGGAGGCGGCGATCGGCGCGATCTCTACATCGTGACGTTCGGCGGAGAGCCCTACGACCCCGGCCGCTCAGGCGCGATCTATCGAACGCGTGTCGACGTGGCGGGCGCCCCCGTCGTCCCGGCGCGCATCTGAACCGCCGTGGCCGTCTACGACTTCACCAAGGACTCGACCCCTCCCATCCCGGGTCTCGACCGCGCGGCGCGCCTGCGCGGCGACGCCGACCGGTTCGCGGCCGCGCTCACCAGTGGCGAGGCATGGGACCGGTTCTGCGACGGACTGCGCCACGCCGGACGGGCGATCCTCCGCGCCGAGGACGCAACCTCCGACTCGGACCTCGCCGAGGGCTTCCAGTACCTGCTCGGCCTCGTCACGTACCTGACCCAGCACGAGCTGTACCGCACCGACGGCGATGCGCCCGCGTTCGTCGCCACCGCGAGCGATGTCGTCAAGGTCGGGCTCGACAACCCGGACGGGGCACTCCTCGCCGCGCCCCTGCACGACGACGGCGTGTACCGGGTGTACGGGCGGGCAGCCGCCATTCGTATGGTCGAGTTCGTCGTCTCGGGCGGGGCGCGCCCGGTGATGCACTTCCTCGACGAGTTCGATCGTGCTCCCGACGGCACCTTTTCGATCACGCTCGCCGCCGAACCCCACCCGGGCAACTGGATCCAACTCCCCACGGGGGCGCACTCGTTGCTCGTCCGGCGCGTCCTCTACGACTGGGACACCGAGGAGATCCCGCACATCGCAATCGAGCGGATCGGCGCGGAGGCGACCGCCGTACCGCGCTGCCTGCGAACCCCGACGACGGCCGAGATCGGCGAGCAGATCGATGCCCTCGGCACGCTGATCGCGCAGAACGCCGACTACTGGGTCGACTTCGTCCACTCGTTCCGCGACGAGGGCGACAACGTCGTGCCGCCTCCACGGCCCCTGCCGGGTACGGGCATGAACGACACGCGCTCCTCGGTGAAGGGCTTCTTCTCGCTCGCCGACGACGAGGCCCTGGTCGTGGAGTTCGAGCCGCCATCCGGCCTGTTCTGGAGCGTTTGCCTCGGAGACATCTGGTTCCGCACCATCGATTACTCACACCACCAGACCAGTCTCAACGGTCATCAGGTCACCATCGACCCGGACGGTCGCTGCCGCGTGGTGATCGCCCACCGCGACCCTGGTGTTGCCAATTGGCTGGACACCACCGACCATCGTCACGGCGTGATCTGCCTGCGTTGGGTCCGCGTCGACCGCCGTCCGGAGGTCCACACCCGAGTGGTGCCCTTCGCCGAGATCGACGCGTCGCTGCACACCGGGACGGCACGGGTCACGCCCGCGGAGCGGGCCGGCGTGCTCGCGCGCCGTCGTTCGGCGGTCGCGCGCCGTTGGGCGGTTCCACTGACGACGCGATGGTCCTACTCGACGGCCACGCTCGATCCGCAGCCGCCCCGGAACGGAACGTGAGCGGATCAGCACCTGCTGCCATGGAGGGACGTATGGACATACGGCGGTTCGATGGAGGGATCGGTGTCGACGTGCGCAACGTCGACGTCTGCGATCCCGACGACCGGCTGTTCGATGAGCTGCAGACGCTGTTCGACACCGAGACGCTGCTCGTGTTCCGCGACCAACGTCTGACCTACGAGCAAGGGCGCGATCTCTTCGCTCGGTTCGGCCCGCTCGTCGACGGCATCCGCATCGTCACCAACGAGGACGCGACGGGCCGCGGCGAGCTCGAGTTCCACTCCGAACGTTCGTTCCAGAGGGACGAGCCCATTCGCGGCCTGGCGCTGTACGCGCAAACCGTTCCGGCTCAGACGGGCGCCACGCGCTTCGTCGACTGCGCAGCCGCCTACCGCGCGCTCCCGGAAACGCTCCGGGCCGAACTGCACGAGCGCGATCTCGTGCACCGCTACGACCCGCGCCTCCGCCTCGGCGAGGCCTACGACGGTCCCGCCGTGCCCGATGGTGGCTGGTGGACGATCCACCCCGCCGTGCTGCAGCACCCGGTGACGGGCGTGCCGATCCTCTATCTGAACCCGTGGTTCACGTGTGGCGTTGTGGGGATGGACGACGAAGCCGGTGGTCGGTTGCTGGCGCGGCTGTTCGCGCACTTGTCGAACCCGGCGTTCCTGTATCGACACGAATGGAGTCCCCACGATCTGGTGTTGTGGGACAACCTGGCGGTGATGCACGCGCGTGAGCCGTACGAGGAAGCACTGCCACGTGTGTTGTGCAAGTGGGAGTTCGGGTTGCGCGACGAAGTCACGCTCCCGGAACCGCACCACGCCGCCATGGGCGCCGACCTGCCGGCCTCCTGGACGTAAGGACGGGATCGAGTCAGTCGACGAACTGCGCCAGGTTGGCGCCGACGTCGACGGACGTGTACTTCTCGAGCTCGGGGAGGACCTCCTTGCCCAGGAGCTCGATGGTCTTGAGCGTGCTCTCGCCCGAGTGATATCCGAACTGCACGTAGCAGATGAGCTCGTCGACACCGAGATCGGCGTAGTGCTTCATCTTCTCGAAGCAGCGCTCGGGGTCGCCGACGACGATCATGTCGCCGTTGTCGAAGCTCTCGATCGGGATCTCGCCGTCCATGAGCGGCTTGAGGAGCGGGAACGCGGCCTCCCTGGCTTCAGGTTCGAGATGCGGGAGCTCCCAGTTGAGGGTGAACTCGGCGATGTTCTGGTACCACCACGCAACCGATTCCCAGACCCCGTTGTCGCGGGCCTGCTCGTTCGTCTCGGCGCAGTGCACCAGCGTGTACGCCGCGACCTTGTTGGTGGCCACGTCGGAGATCGGTTTCGCGTCCGGGCTGTTCCACGCGTCGCGGTACGCGCGGATCTGTGCGGCCATCTTGTCGAGCGGTTGCATGATCGAGAAGGAGAGCAGGCCGAGCTGATTCGACCCGGCAACGGCCGACGATCCCTCCGAGGTCGCGGCCATCCAGGCGGGTGGGTGCGGATCCTGGTACGGCTTCGGCGTGATGAGCCGACGCGGGAACTGGAACGTCGGACTGTCCCACTCGAAGTACTCCTCGCGCCACATCGCGCAGATGATCTCGATGGCCTCCGCCCACTCGGCGCGGCTCGCCTCGCGGTCGACGTGGAACGCGGTCTGCTCCATCGGCGTGGAGCGGCCGGTGCCCCACTCGATACGACCCTGCGAGAGGATGTCGGCCGTCGCCACCTTCTCGGCGACGCGCGCCGGGTGGGTGAAGCCGTAGGGGAGCAGCGTCACCCCGAACCCGAGGCGGAGGTTCCGGGTCGCCTGCGTCAGCGCACCGATGACGACCTCAGGGGCCGGACAGTGCGAACGTCCCTCACGGAAATGGTGTTCGACGAACCACGCCACGTTGAAGCCGAGCTCGTCCGCCAGCTTCACCTGATCGAGCATCTCGCGGTACGCCCGCTGCTCGCGGGCCCGCTGACCCCACGGATGCGGCCCTCCCTCCCACGGTCGCGGCGCGTCGATCTCGTACAGCAGGTCCAGCTTCACAGCGTCCTCGGTTCATCACATGTGCGATAGGCACGATGGTTATCGTGATAGCGTACGGGGGCGTCGAGCCCACGTCAACCGTGGGGTCGGGAAGGCGATGTGGCCATGGCGGCACGGAAGTCGAACAGCGTGCTGCGCGCCACGACAGTGCTCCGCCTCCTCGCGGACGACCCGTTGTCGGCGTGGTCCCTCGCCGAGATCGCGCGCCGGGCCGACCTCAGCTACGCGAGCGCGCACTCCGTCGTGACCGCGCTCGAGGAGTGCGGTCACGTCCGCCGCCACCCCCGCACGTGTGCCTACACGCTCGGACCGGCGCTGATCGCGCTCGGCGCGGCGGCGCGGCGCGGCTACCGCGTCGTCGACGACGCGCTCCCGGAGATGGAGCGCCTCTCGCGTGACCTCGGGCTCGGGTGCCTCGCCAGCGCGCGCGTCGGTGACGACATGTTGATGCTCGCGGTCACCGGTCCACCGCAACCGTTCGGTTCGCGGGTCCAGGTCGGCGAACGGGTCCCGATCGCACCCCCGCTCGGCCTCGCCTTCATTGCGTGGGCCGACGCCGCAACGATCGAGGACTACCTCGACTCGTCCGGTCGCAGGCTCACGGCCGCGGAACGTCGGCAGTACACGGAGGCACTCGCGGTCGTGCGTGAACGCGGGTACGGCGTGGTGCTCGACAGCTCGACGCGCCACCGACTCGTGGAACGCCTCCGGGCGTCACGTGATCTCGACGACTCTCGTCGTCACCACGAGCTCGACGAGATCCTCTTCGAGCTCGCGCTCGACGACTACGCGCTGGTCGGTGGCAGTGATGAAGCCGAGTACTCGGTCACGGCGCTGACCGCTCCCGTCTTCTCGCCCGACGGCGACGTCATCCTCGTCTTGACCGTCGTCGGGTTCACCGGTCCACTCCGCGCCGACGAGCTGCCACGGCACGCGGCGCGCATGTTCGAAGCAACGACCGCAATCCAGACCGCAATGACCGCGTAGCCAGCTCTCCTCGTCGCCACGTAGGCTTCGGTCTTGTGCCTTCCGAAGGACTGCTCAACGACAAGGTCGTCTTGATCACCGGTGCGGCTCGGTCGTTGGGTGCGGTGATCGCCACCACCTGCGCCGACGAGGGCGCGACGGTGATCGCCACCGACATCGCGGTGGAGGATGGCGGCGGCGTTCGTCCGCTCGACGTCACCATGGCCGCTGATTGGTCGCGCGTCGTGGACGACGTGATCGGCCTCCATGGCCACCTCGACGGACTCGTGAACAACGCGGCCGTCATCCTGGAGGCACGCCCGTTTCTCGAAGAGCCGACCGACGGATTCGCGCGCGTGCTCGAAGTCAACGTGATGGGCGTGTGGCTGGGGATGCAGAGCGCAGCCCGCGCCATGGCCTCGACGGGTGGCGGCTCCATCGTCAACATCTCGTCGACGGCCGGCATGGTGGCGCACCCCCGGCTCTCGAGCTACGGGACCAGCAAGTGGGCCGTGCGCGGGCTGACGAAGTACGGCGCTTCCGAGCTCGGTCCGAGTGGTATCCGGGTCAATTCCGTCCATCCGGGCGGCATGATGGGGACGACGATGTTCCCCGGCACGCTCGACACGGCGGCGTACGAGCGAGCGGAACGGGGCGTGCCCCTGCGCCGCGTGACCGACGCCACCGATGTGGCCGATGCGGTGGTGTGGCTCCTCTCCGAGAAGGCGCGCCAGGTCACCGGTCGCGAGCTCGTCGTCGATGCGGGAGCGACGCTGGGTGGTGCATAGGTGAGCTCGAGGGGCCGACGGTTCAGGTGAGTGGTGGCGGGTTCCCTTCGGCGCTGGCGGCGAGGATCGGATCCCAGCCGCCGACCCGGCAGGCATGCCGGATCGCGGTGACCCCGAAATCGAGCGCGGCGCGCTGCGGATCGATCGCGCTGCGCACGTCGTCCCAATCGAGCAGGTACTCGCCCAGCTCGGCATCCCAGCGCGCGGCAGGCGGCGACAGGATGGCCTGGTCGAACCCGTCGGGAGTGGGAAAGGCGAACGCGAAGAATGCGGCCCGGGGAGAGCGGGCGTCGCCGGGCCACCAGCCGACGAGCGCGGCCTGGGTGGCTGCCGCGAAGTAGTCGGTCACCTGCGAGGGGTTGTACGTGGAGTGGTCGTCGTCCTCGTCGAGTGGTGTCGACCACGGGGTCTCTTGCGGTCTCGGATCGATCGACACCGTGCCGACGAGCTCGCCCACCGATGCGAGGACGTCGCGGGTGACGTGGGCGACCGGCCGGTCCGGCGCGAGCGGAATGCGTCGGACGCGACCATCGCTGTGCTCGACGACGGCGTGGTGAGTGTGCAGGTCGAGGGCGACGACGAACGCGCCGCTGCCATCCGGCGCGCGCAGGGGCAGGGTTTCCCACCCGCGGGCGGTGATGCGGAGCGCGGCGTGCTGGAGCTGGGGTTCAGGTCGTGCCAACGCCGCGGCGAGCTTGCCGAGCACCTGGGTGTGCGCGTGCAGGGTGTCGCAGGTGGCGTGCCAGGCCTCGTAGGGCAGCGCGGGCCAACGCGGATTCACGGACATCGCACGAGGATGCCGCGCTGGGCGACGCTGCGGTCGGGACGAGCGGGGCGAGGCAGCACGAACACGCCGGCCCGTCAGCAGCGGTAGAGCCGCTCGGCGTTGGCGGCGAAGAGCTTCTCGCGGGCGTCGGCGCCGAGGTCGGCGGTGGCGCCGTCGTACGCCGAGAAGAGCTCGTCGAAGGTCCCGTGCATCGCGTCGACGGGGAAGTTGCTCGCGAACATGCAGCGGTCCACGCCGAACGAGTCGAGGCAGTGCTCGATCCAGGGACGCAGCACGGATGCCTCCGTCGAGTGCAGCGGCATCGCCAACCCCGACAGCTTGCAGTGGGCGTTGTCGCCCAGCGCCGCCAACGCCGAGATGCCGCGCTTCCAGAGCGCGAGCTCCTCGGACGCGTCGGACCGTGGCCAGCCCGCGTGCTCCACGACGACGGTGAGGTCGTCGAAGTCCGCCAGCGCAGCGGCCGAGTCCTCGAGCTGGTCGGGGTGCGCCATCAGCTCGAACACGAGATCCCGCTCGTCGAGCGCGCGCAGGACGTCGGCGCTCGGGACACCCATGCCGCCACCCATCGGCCGGATGCCGCGGAACCGGGACGACTTCATCTGCTCGTCGAGGAGTCGCTCGGTGTCGGCGATGGGGTCGGTCGGCACGATGCCGCCGATGATCGCGTCGGGGTGGCCGGTGGTCGCGGCCATCTCGTCGAGCTCCCGGGTCTCGTCACCCGAGTACGGCGCGGTCGCCGCTGCGACGTGCACGAACTTCACGACGTTCCAGTTCGCGGACTCCGAGAAGTACGTCGGTTGGTCGAAGAGGCGGCACATCCCCGAGACGTCACCCATGTCCAGCTCCCGCTGGCCCGCCAGGTAGGGGTACCAGTCGGCGCGCGCCGGATCCCACAGGTGGATGTGCGCGTCGACGATGCGCTCGATGGGTGCGGACATCGGTCCTCCTCGTATCGCTATTGGCGTGCGCCGCCGGCGACCATGGCCCGGAGCGCGCCGTCGAGCCAGCCGGGGACGGCCGGGCCCCCGAACGAGATCGCTCCGGCAGGGTGCGGATGGGTGCGGAGGCCGATCCAGTCGGCATCGGCGACGAGCTCCGCGCCCGACAGCGCGCCGGCGTCGGGGCTGCACACCAGGTGGGCCGCGACCTCGGACGCGGTGGGGAGCGCCGCCGCCGGCGCGCCCTCCACACTGATCGCGAACGCGTCGACCCGGTCCGACGTGGCGCCGTGGGCGGCGCGGGAGAGCTGTGCCGCCGCCTGGGCACGGCTCCGGCCGCCGGCGGTCGTGGCGCCCACCACGGTCACCACCCGGACGGGCCGGTCGGTAGCGGTGGCGAGATCGGACACCGCCCGTACCCACGCCGCGTCGGTGCGGATCCGGTCGGTGATCCCGGCGTGCTCGTCGAGCACCCGCTGCCACGCCGGGCCGTCCGCTGCCGCCCGGTCGAAGCCGGCCGTGAGGGCGACCACGACCGCGTCGACGGGACCGGCGTCGCCAGCGACGCCGGCGAGCTGCTCCGAGATCGCGTCGAACCCGGTCGCGGGCTCCTGCGAGCCCGGTGCCTTCCCCTGCCACGCACCGATGCCGACGCACTCCACGCCGCGCGCGCTGAGCGCGCCGCCGAGCGCGCCGCCCCAGGAGGCGTCGTCGCTGACGACGACGCCGCGCCCTGCCCGTGATCCGGGCGCCGCATCCGGTGCGATCTCGTCGAACGCGGTGCCGACGCGCGGGTTTCCCCCACCGTTGCTCGTCTGCGTCGTCTCCGCCGGCGCGAACACGGCCGGACCGAGCGCGTCGAGGAGGTGCGGCAACGATGCCACGTCGGCGACGCGGGCCATTTCGAGGAGGCGTGGTGGGACGACCCACGCGAGCTCGGCGCCGTTGGAGAACATGATCTGCCCGCGGCTCCACGCGGCGAAGTCCTCGCCGGCGAGATACGCGCCGATCGGGCCGAGGTGCTCGGGCGGCGGCACCGCACCGAGCGACACGCCGCCGGTGGCCGCGTCGCGCCCGGACGTGTTGCCGGCACCGGCCTGCCGCTGCAACGCCCCCAACACCATCCGGGTGGCGGCGATCGGCGACAGCGCGTTGACGGTCACGCCGTCGGGCGCCTCCTGACCGATCCGCCACGTGAGCGCGGCGACGGCCCGCTTGGCGCAGCTGTAGGCGCCGGCGTCGGCGGCGCGCCATCCCGATCCCGACGTGACGCCGAGGATGTGGCCGCGGCCGGCGGCGGTCATGATCGGCAGCGCTGCTCGCAGCACCGAGAGGTATCCGTCGAGGTGCACGGCGAGCACCGCCCGCCAGTCGTCCTCGACGCCGGTGGCGAACCCGGTGGGGCGACTGATGCCGGCGACGTTGACGACGGCGTCGAGCGCGCCGAACTCGTCGACGAGCCCGGTGAAGAGCGCGCGGACCGCATCCTCGTCGGTGACCGAGATGTTCGACGCTCGGGCCTGTCCCCCGGCCGCGACGATCCGCTGCGCGGTCGAGGCTTCGGCGCCACCGCTCTGAGGGGTGCCGTCGACCGCGACCCCGGGGTCGACGGTCACCACGAACACACCCTGGCGACCGAGCTCCTCGGCGATCGCGGCTCCGATGCCGACCGCGCCGCCGGTCACCACGGCGACGCTCACGACTCGTCGCCGCCCTCGATGAGCTCCCAACCCTCGAAGTCGCCGCGAGCCCGCCACTCCGCCAGGAGGTCCCGGTAGCCGAAGACGTTGCCGTACCCACCGCCGTACGCGCCGCTACGCGGATTCAGCTTGCTGGGGTCACCTTCGAAGTTCAGGCGCGACGGTGTGCAGGCGGCCATGAACGCGCTGTTGTCGCGCCAGGTGCTGAGGATGATGTCGGTCCAGCCCTGTTCGCCCTCCTCCGTCACGTCGAACCCCTTCGCACCGCGAGCCTCCAGCAGCTCGACGGTGGCCGCGATGTGCTCGGCACCGAGGACCATCAGGTGGGTGAAGTTGTGGGTGGTGACGGCCTGCTGCCCGGGGGCCGGCATGATGAACATGTTGGGGAACCCGCGCGTCGTCATGCCGTGCAGGCTGAGGACGCCGTCCTTCCACTTCTCCTCCATCGTGATGCCGTCGCGCCCGATGATGGTGTGACCGGCGCGCCGTGGGAACGGTGTGAGCTCGGCTTCGAAGCCGGTGGCGTAGACGATGCAGTCGAGCTCGTACTCGGTGTCGTTGGCGATCGCGCCGTGCTCGGTGATGCGCTCGACGCCTGCGGGACAGTCGACCAGCGTCACGTTGGGGTGGTTGAACGCGGCGAGGTACTCGTCGTGGAAGCAGGGCCGTTTGCAGCCGTAGCGGTAGTACGGCTTGAGCATCTCGGCCACGGCCGGATCGGCGACGATCTCCTCGATCCGCTTGCGGTGCTCCTCCATCACCTCGTAGTCGAACTCCTCGACCTTTCGCGCGATGTCGCCGGGATCCATCCCCGGTTCGATGACCGGGTTGTTGAGGCGCGCGGTGTGCCACGTCCACCCGTCGTCGACGAGATTGGTCTCGACCGGGCGCCCGATCATGAGAGCGCTGAAGTTCTCCATCCGCTCCCTCTGCCAACCGGGCCGGAGGTGCTCGCCGAACTGCTCGTCGGTCGGCCGGTTCCCACGGACGCCGATTGCCGACGGCGTGCGCTGGAACACGTACACGTGCTTCGCCGACTCGGCGAGCGGCGGCACGGCCTGGATCCCGCTCGCGCCCACGCCGACGACACCGACGACCTTGTCGGCCAGCTTGGTGAGCCGCGGGTCCTCCTGCGTGCCCCCGGTGTACTCGTAGTCCCACCGGGCGGTGTGGAACGCCGTGCCCCGGAAGTCGTCCATGCCCGGGATCGCCGGCAGCTTCATGAGGTTGAGGATGCCGGGCGCGAGGACGAGGTAGCGGGCGCGGACCTCGTCGCCGCGGTCGGTGGTGATCACCCAGCGGGCGCTGCTCTCGTCCCACTCGCTCGTCTCGACCCCGGTGTGGAACAGCGCATCGTCGACCAGGCCGTACTTCGTCGCGATCGCGTCGAGGTGCCGGCGGATCTCGTCCCCGTACGCGTAGCGCGTCGTGGGGACGTAGTTCATCTCCTCGAGCATCGGCATGTAGATGTACGACTCGACGTCGCACATCACGCCGGGGTAGCGGTTCCAGTACCAGGTGCCCCCGATGCCGCCGGCCTTGTCGATCAGCATGATCCGGCGGAGGCCGGCCTCGCGCAGCTTCGCCCCGACGACGACGCCCGACATCCCGGCACCGATGATCGCCACGTCGACCTCGGTGGCGACCGGGTCGCGCTCGACGAACGGTGTGTGCGGATCGCGGGTGTAGGCCGCGAACCGCTCGTCGTGCTTCAGGTCGTAGAGGACCCCGCGGGTCTCGGTCATGCGCTTGGCGCGCTCGCGCGCGTACTTGTCGCGAACCGCCGCGGGATCGAACTCAGGGACGTTGTCGGTGGACGGTGTCATGCAACAGGCCTCACTGGTCGTGGCGCGTGAGGCGTCAAGGTCGGCCCCCCGGTCGCGGTTGTTCACGGATCATGCCTTCATCGCGCCGCGCGGGACGGCGCAGCACCGATTTTACCGTCGGGTGGGCAGGCGCAATTCTCATCGCGCCTACGCCGGCATGTACTTCCCGCCGTCGACGACCAGCACCTGGCCGGTTACGAAGCGCGCTTCCTCGCTCGCGAAGAACACGGCGGCACCGGTGAGGTCGTCGGCGTGCAGCACGCCGGGCACCGCCTGTTGCTCGGCGAGCGCCTCCACCACGGGCTCGGGCACCACCTTCAGGGTTGCTTCGGTCGCGATGACCCCGGGTGCGATGCAATTGGCCGTGACGTTCCAGCGCCCGAGCTGAGCGGCGGTGAACTTCGTGAGGCCGACGACGCCCCACTTCGTCTGCGAATAGTTGAACGCGTTCAGCCCGCCGAACTCCTCGGTGCCGACCGGGGCCCGGTAGTTGTACGCGGCCGCAGATGCCTGGTTCACGATGCGCCCGTACCCCTGCTCGACCATCTGCGGCGCGACGGCCCGGGTCATCAGCCACACGCCGTGCAGGTTCACGTCGAAGACCTGCTTCAGGTACTCGTAGCTCTGGTTGCTCATCTCCCAGTCGCCGTACAGCGCCGCGTTGTTCACCAGGATGTCGACGCGGCCGAAGCGCTCGACGGTCTCGCGGACGCCCGAATCGGCGGAACCCGGGTCCGACACGTCGCAGTGCACGTACTCCACCCCGCCCAGGCCATGGAGCTCGGATCTCGTCGTTGCTCCGTTGGCGTCGTCGACGTCGGCGATCACCACGGACGCGCCTTCGTGCAGGAACCGCTCGGTGTAGGCGCGGCCGATGCCGCGGCTCCCACCCGTCACGATCGCCACACGGTCGGCGAGGCGCATGCATCCCCCTCGGGCTCTGGCCGTCGGCGACGGCGGCGGAGCCCCTTCTTACTGCGCCCCGACGGAACCGGCCGGGGGCCCCAGAGCCGTACTTTACAGATCGTCCGAGGACTGTAATGTGTCGGGCATCGGCACCGCATCGAGGAGAGGGGGAGACGTGACGGTTGCTTCGGGGGTCGGTGGGGCGGCGCAGGTCCGGGCCGAGGTGAACTACATCTGGAACCCACCGCATGCCACGGACGAGGTCCTCGAGTTCGTGACCGAGGCCGAGGAGCTCTCCACGATGCGCACGCAGCCCGGACGGGCGATGTGGATCACCGATGCCCGCTCGTTGACGACCGACATCGACCGCGAGGGCTTCGTGCTGGTCCCCCACACCAGCTCGCTCGCGAACTTCGACGAGATCCAGGAAGACGCCGCGGTCGACCAGCAGTACATCGACGAGATGACGGCGCTGCTGCGCCGTGTCACCGGTGCGAGCCGCGCCTTCATGCTCGGCGGGGGGAAGAAGCGCTACGGCGAGAGTGCGACCGACAAGCTCGCGCCCCTCTTCAACGCCAAGCCGGCCCGCTACCCCCATGCCGACAACACCGACGCGTCGTCGGTGGAGCTGGTGGAGATGATCGCCGGGTTCGTCGACGATCTCGATCTCGGCGACTACTCGCGATGGGCGCTCTACAACCTCTGGCGCGCGACGACGCCACCACCGCAGGACTTCCCGCTCGCGGTCTGCGACGCCCGGAGCCTCACCCGGGACGACGAGGTCACGGTCAAGGCGATCACCCGGGAGCGCGAGGGGGAGATCCGCCACGACACGACCGGCTACCTCTACAACCCGGCGCACCGCTGGCACTTCTTCCGCGACATGACCCCGGACGAGGTCCTCGTGTTCAAGGCGCACGACACCGACCCGCGGCGGGCGGGTCGGGTTCCCCACACGGCCTTCACCGATCCCACCTGCCCTACGGGCGTTCCGACGCGGGCGAGCGTGGAGATGCGCGGGCTCGCGCTCTTCGACTGACGACACGAGAGGATCACCCGTGGCAGCACTCACCGTCGACGAGGTCGTCGAGCGCGCGCAGGCGCTCACCGACGTCGAGGATCCCGACCCGACGCACTTCGTCGAGAACCTCGAGGCCGTCGTCGGGTCCATGAACGACGAAGCCGCGCTGACTCCCGAAGGCGTCGAGGCCAACGCCGGGATGATGGCGGTGGCGTTGCGGAACCGGATCGAGGTCGACCGGTACGTCGCCGACGAGCCGGGGGTCGACACGTCACCGGTCGAACGACCGATCTTCCTCACCGGGCTCCCGAGATCGGGAACGACGTACTTCCAGTACCTCTTCGACCAGGACCCCGGTCTGCGGATGCTGCGGACGTGGGAAGGTGAGCGGCCGGTGCCGCCACCCGCCACCGACGCCGAATCGGTCCGACGGCGGCACGACGCGAGCGTCGAGAACGCTCGGCGGACCCACGAGGCGACGGGCGGCAAGATCGACGCGTTCCACCTGACCGACGTCGACGGTCCCCAGGAGTGCCTGGCCATCCTCGACCAGACCTTCGTCAACCCAGGCCTGCTGTGGACGATGTCGGTCTCGGGCTACCTCGAGTACCTGCTGCACACCGCCGACCTCATCGAGGCCTACGAGTTCCACGCCCGGGTGCTGCGACTCCTGCAGTGGGGCGCGCCCGAGCGCCGGTGGGCGCTGAAGTGGCCGTGCCACCTCCTCGCGCTCGATGCGATCGCGAGCGTGCATCCGGACGCTCGCTTCGTGGTGACCCACCGCGACCCCGTGCAGGCGCTGGCCTCGAACTGCAGCTTGACCCACATGCTCAGGGAGGGGACCTCCCCGAACGCGGATCCGAACCGGATCGGGCGCGACATGCTGGAGCTCGTGCGCCAGCACGTCGACCGGCTGGTGCAGTTCGACGTCGCGCAGGCAGCGGCGGGCACCTCCCGGCTCGTGCACGTCGACTACTACCAACTCGTCGACGCGCCGGAGGCCGTGATGCCCGCCGTGTTCGCCGCCCTCGATCTGGACTGGACGCCCGCGGTCGAGCAGCGGATCCGTTCGTGGCGGGAGGCCAACCCCAAGGGCAAGCGCGGCACGCACGAGTACCGGCTCGACGACTACGGCCTCGACCGTGCGACCGTCGCCGAGGCCTTCGCCAACTACACCGAGCGGTTCGACATCCCGAGCGAGGACGCCCGCGACCGATGACCCCCGAACCGGCCGTCTGGGCCGGCTGCTTCGACGACCTCCGCGCGGTCGCCGACCGCCTCGAGGCGCAGCTGCGGTCAGGGGACGGCTCGGCCCGGGAGGTGGACGCCGCGCTCAAGCTGTTCGGGGCGATCACGGCGAGCACCCTGACGCACCTCTGGGCCGAACCCGATCACCCCGCGTTCATGCCCAGCGTCGGGTACCTCACGATGTACGGGTCGCCGAATCCGGACACCCTCTACCGCAACGCCGCCATCGACGGCGCCGGCGAGTACCGGATCAGTGGCTCGCGCGGCACGGTGCCCGACGTGAGCATCATGCCGTTCGGCCCGCCGGTCGCCGGCGGGCTGCAGACGTTCGCGCCCTTCCAGCTCGACGACCTGGCGATCGAGCCCGACGGCACTTTCGAGGTGGTGCTGAGTGCGACGCGACCGGCCGGCGCGAAGAACTGGTGGCGGCTCGAGCCCGAGGTGCGCACGCTCATGTTGCGGAGCGTGTCCGAACGGTGGGGCGAGCACACCGAGCCGCGGGTCGCGATCGTGCGCCTCGACACGGATCCGCGGCGGCCGCGCACCGATCCGGAGGCGCTGCGCCGGCGACTCGGCGTGTTCGCCATGGTCGTCGAGGGGATGATCATGTCGGGAGTGAACCGCGTCGCCGCCCTCCGCGGCGACGACGTGGTCAACCGACTCGTCACCGTGGACTACTCCGGCACCGGCGGGGGTCTCGACGACCAGTGGTACCAGGAAGGTTGCTTCGCGCTCGACGACGACGAGGCGCTCCTGATCGAGACGCGCCTCGATTCCGACTGCCGTGCGTTCTCGCTGTCGCTGACCGACGCGCTGTTCTCCACCGTCGACTGGGCCAACGCCCACAGCAGCCTCAACCGCCACCAGGCGATCGTCGATCCCGATGGCGTGCTGCGGGTCGTGGTGTCGACGACCGACCCGGGTGTGCACAACTGGCTCGACACCACCGGTCATCGTGTGGGTGTCATGCAGTTCCGGTGGTCGGGCACCGCGTCGGCGCCGGAGCTCTCGGTGCGGAAGGTGGCGGGCGGGTCGCTCGACGACGAGCTGCCGGCGTCGGTCGCTCGTGTGACCCCTCCGGCGCGCGCCGAGGCGATCCGAGCCCGCCAGGTCGGCGTGCAACTGCGCTCCCGCTGGTAGCACACCGGCCGTATGCATCCGGTCACACCAGCTTTCTCAGGTGGAACATTCCGTGGGATGCTGGAGGAGAGCACGACGGGGCCTGCACCGTCCGGCTACGGGCGGGTGCAGCGAAGCGCGCGGCCGACCGTCCAGCAGGGCGGAAGGCTGCAGAACGGGCGGAGAACGAGCTGCGTAGGACGCCACATCGGCCGTAGACGGGCGCGGCGCTGCGGCGTCGTGTCGTCTCCGTGGCGGAAAGACCCGGCTCGGGTACGGTCCCGTCGTGCTCGGCCTCCGTACGTGGAGGGTCCCCGTTCACCCAGAGTTCATCGCGCCGGTCCGTGAAATCTCATCCGGGCTCCGTACAGTCCGCGATCGAAAGGGCAGGTGCAGTCCGAGGTCCGAGCGGCAGCTCCGTTTCCCCCCCACCGGGGCGTCGCTCGGGCCCGGCTGTCAGCACGCGCCGGCGACGCGACCGGTGGCCGCGGCGTACGTTTGCTCGACGCCGACCTGTGGCGCGGACCCGTGCGAGAAGGAGCACTCGACATGACCGAGACCGGCCGGGCACCACTCCCGTACGACTTCCTGCCCCCCGTCCCCGAGCTGACCGTCACCAGCGACGACATCGAGCACGGTGAGCTGCTCCCCGAGCTCCACTGCGCCGACAGCATGGGCATGACGGGCGGCAACGTGTCCCCCCAGCTCCGCTGGTCCGGTGCACCGGCCGGGACGCAGTCGTACGCGGTCACGTGCTTCGACCCCGACGCCCCGACCGGCAGCGGGTTCTGGCACTGGGTCGTCTTCGACATCCCGGCATCGGTCACCGAGCTGCCTCGCGGTGCGGGGAGTGGTGACGGATCGGGACTTCCGAGCGGCGCGATCCATGCCCGGAACGACGCCGGTGACCACGGCTACATGGGCGCGGCGCCCCCGCCGGCTCACGGCGACCACCGGTACGTCTTCGCCGTCCACGCGCTCGAAGTGCCGACCCTCGGGCTCGACGCCGACGCTTCGCCCGCGTACGTCGGGTTCAACCTGACGTTCAACACGCTGGCCCGGGGCACCATCGTCGCCGTCTACGGCCGCTGACCCGCCCCGGCGCGCCAGCCATGCACCGTCGACCCTTCGGCACGACCGGGGTCGACATCGCGCCGTTGGTGCTCGGGGCGATGAATTTCGGCGATCCGACGCCTCCCGCCGAGTCGGCGATCATGCTCGAGCGCGCGATCGATGCCGGGATCACGCTGGTCGACACCGCCGACGTCTACCGCGACAGTGAGCAGGTCCTCGGCGACGCACTCGCGGCGAGCGGGCGGCGCGAGGAAGTGCTCCTGGCCACGAAGGTCGGCCTTCCCCGTGGGGACGGACCACCCGGGTACTGGCATCGGCGCGAGCACATCGTCGCCTCCTGTGAACGGTCGCTCCACCGCCTCCGCACCGACTGCATCGACCTCTACCAGTTGCACCGGCCGTCGGAGGTCGTACCGCTCGAGGAGACGATCGGCGTGCTCGGCGAGCTGGTGGTCGCCGGCAAGGTGCGGTGGATCGGCTCGTCGACCTTCCCCGCGTGGATGGTGATGGAGGAGCTGGCGTTGGCGCGTGTGAGCGACCTGCTTCCGTTCGTCAGCGAGCAGCCTCCGTACAACCTGCTCGACCGCCGCATCGAGAACGAGCTGCTCCCGTTGGCCGATCGGCACGGGCTGGCCGTGCTGCCGTGGTCGCCGATCGGTGGGGGAGTGCTCAGCGGTCGCTACGACTCCGTCGATCGCCTGCCCGAAGGCTCACGCGCGGCTCGCCTCCCGCTGACGCGCGACCGGGTGACCGGACCCGGGCTCGAGGTCGCCGCGGCCGTGGCCGAGCTGGCGCGGGAGCGCGGGCTGACGACCTCGCAGCTGGCGCTGCTCTGGGTCAAGGAGCAGCCGGGCGTGACCGCGCCGATCGTCGGACCGCGGACGGTCGAGCAGCTCGAGGACGCGCTCGCGGTGCTCGATCGCGGCCTCGACGACGACGCCCGCGCCGCGTGCGATGCGCTCGTCCACCCGGGCAATGCGGTGGTCGACTTCCACAACACCGCGGGGTGGATGCGGGCGACGGTCACCTGATCCGGCGGCCGGCCGGGGCTTCTTGCACGCCCGTGCATCCGAAGTAGAACCCTCTTCTCTTCTGGGTAGATGCATGTTAAGGTGCCACGGCCGGCCGAACGGAGGACCCGCCCATGCCGCATTTCGCCAAGCCCGCCGAAGGTTCGTGGACCGAGCACTACCCGCAGCTGGGCACCGCGCCGGTGTCGTACGAGGACTCGATCACGCCCGAGTACTACGAGCGCGAACGCGACGCGATCTTCACCCGCACCTGGTTGAACGTGGGCCGGGTCGAGCAGCTGCCGCGCGTCGGGAGCTACTTCACCAAGGAGATCGATGCCGCCCGGACCTCGATCGTCGTCGTGCGCTCAGCCGACCAGCAGGTGCGCGCCTTCTACAACATGTGCCGCCACCGCGGGAACAAGCTCGTCTGGCAGGACTACCCGGACGAAGAGGTGGCGGGGACGTGCCGGCAGTTCCAGTGCAAGTACCACGGCTGGCGCTACTCGCTGGAGGGTGACCTCACGTTCGTGCAGCAGGAGGGCGAGTTCTTCGATCTCGACAAGGCCGACTACGGCCTCGCGCCGGTGCGCGTCGAGACGTGGGAGGGGTTCATCTTCGTGAACCTCGACAAGGGCGACACGACGCCGCTCCGCGAGTACCTCGGTGAGCTCGGCCGCGGCCTCGAGGGGTACCCGTTCGGCGAGATGACACAGGTGTACAAGTACCGCGCCGAGGTCGGCAGCAACTGGAAGCTGTTCATCGACGCCTTCACCGAGTTCTACCACGCACCAATTCTCGCACGCGCGACAGGCCGTCTCGGAGGAGTCGGCGAAGCTCGCGGGCTACGGCTACGAGGCCCTCGCGTACGAGCTCGACGGCCCGCACGGCATGGTGTCGTCGTGGGGCGGGATGTCGCCGCCCAAGGACCTCAGCATGGTGAAGCCGATCGAGCGCGTGCTGCACAGCGGACTGTTCGGGCCGTGGGAGGCGCCGATCGACATCGACCTGCCGCCGGCGGTGAACCCGGCGCGCGCGTCGCAGTGGGGCATCGACTCGTTCCTGTTCTTCCCCAACTTCATGATCCTGATCTGGAAGCCGAACTGGTACCTCACGTACCACTACTGGCCGACGGCGTACAACAGCCACATCTTCGAGGGCACGCTGTACTTCGTGCCGCCCCGCACGGCGCGCGAGCGACTCCAGCAGGAGCTCGCGGCGGTGACGTTCAAGGAGTACTCGCTCCAGGACGGCAACACGCTGGAGGCGACGCAGACGATGCTCGAGTCGCGCGCGGTCACGTCGTTCCCGTTGGGCGACCAGGAGATCCTGCTCCGCCAGCTGCACCACGTGACGCACGAGTACGTCGACGAGTACGAGAAGCTCCGGACCGCGCCGGTGGGCAGCGGTTCCTGACGAGGAGACGAAGCGATGGCGACCCTTCCTGCGGAGTTCTCCGACCTGGAGCCGTTCTCCGACTGGTGCCTCGAGTCCGAACGGGAGCGTTACACCAAGCGGCTCGCCAGCACCATGGACGAGCTGCAGGCCTTCTACGACGCCGCGTTCCCCCGGCTCGACGCGGCGATCGAGCATCTCGACGGGTACGAGCTCGATGCGCTGCCCGACGACGCCCGTCACCTGCTGTGGCTCTGCTACTCCCTCGTGAACGTGTCGTTCCCGGTGGAGGTCTGGCGGCAACCGCGGGTGCCCGACAGCGGCGCCGCGGCCATGGACGAGATCGTCGAACCGGCCGTCTGATCCGGGATGGAGGAGACCGAGGCGCTTCGGGCTGCACGGGCGATGCGTCGGGCGATGCTCGGTGATGCCTACGTCGACCGCGCCACCTCCGACCCCGACCCGGTCGCGGCCGAGTTCCAGGACTACCTCACCTCGATGGCATGGGGCGTCTGGACGCGCGGCGGGGCGCTCAGCACCCGCGACCGGAGCCTGCTGGTGATGGCGATGACCGCTGCGCTCGGGCGGATGGAGGAGTTCCGCCTCCATGCGAGCAGCACCGCGCAGACGGGCGTCACCGACGACGAGCTCGACGAGCTCCTGTTCCAGATCGCGGCGTACTGCGGCGTTCCGGCCGGGGTGTCGGCCCGACGCGAGATCCAGGCGCTGCGCGCCGACCGCGCCGGAGGCTGAGCGTGGGGACCGTCGGCTTCGTGGGGCTGGGCAACATGGGGAGCGTCCTCGCCGCGAACCTCGTGCAGACGGGTCACGCGGTCGTGGCGCACGACGCGCTCGGCCCCGAACGCGTTCCCGAGGGTGCGGCGCCCGCGTGCGACGTCGCCGACGTCGCCCGACGCGCCGAGGTCGTCGTGCTCAGCCTCCCGGATGGTTCGGCGTCCGAGCAGGTGACCGGCGCGCTCCTCGCGGCGGCCGACCGTCGCGTCACGCACGTGGTCGACACGTCGACCATCGGCGTGAGGACCGCGCGGGCCCTCGACCGGCTGCTGTCCGACGTCGGCCTGGCTTACGTCGACGCGCCCGTGTCGGGCGGGGTGGCCGGCGCGCGGGCCCGTACGCTCGCGGTGATGTACGCCGGCACCGACGACGCCTGCCTGCGGGTGGAGCCGGTGCTGGCCGGCCTCAGCGACGTGCGCCACCGCGTCGGCGATCGGCCCGGTCTCGCCCAGGCCATGAAGCTGGCCAACAACTTCCTGTCGGCGACCGCGCTGGCCGCGACCAGCGAAGCCATCGCCTTCGGCCTCGCGGAAGGGCTCGAGATGGCCACGATGCTCGAGGTCCTCAACGGCGCGAGCGGTCGCAGCGCGGCGACGGGTGACAAGTTCCCCAACCACGTGCTGACCGGTCGCTACGCGTCCGGGTTCACGAACACGCTCATGGCCAAGGACGTCGACCTGTACCTGCGCGCGGCCGAGGACAGCGGCACCTCTGCGGCGATCGCGGCGGTCACCGTCTCGATCTGGGAGCGCTTCGCGGCCGCCGAACCCGGCGCCGACTTCACGCGCATCTATCCGTTCGTCGAGGGATCGTGACGACCCAGGGAGAGTTCCGATGACGGTACTGACCACCGAGAAGCTCGGCGCCACCGTCGGCGCGCAGGTGCTGGGCGTCGACCGCGACCGGCTGCTCGACGACGACGCCTTCCCCGAGTGGTGCCTCCGGGTGCTCGACGAGAACGGTGCCCTCGTGTTCCGCGACCTGCACCTCGACGACGAGACGCAAGTGGCGTTCAGCCGGAAGCTCGGCCGCGTCGAGCTGGTGGGGAGGGGCGACCACCCGGAGATCTTCCGGGTGACGCTCGACCCGGCCAAGAACCCGGTCGCCGAGTACCTGCGGGGAACGTTCGACTGGCACCTCGACGGCGCCACCGACGACGTCCCGATCATGGCCACGGTGCTGAGCGCGCACGCGGTCGCCGCTTCCGGCGGGGAGACCGAGTTCGCCAGCACCTACGCGGCGTACGACGCGCTGTCCGAAGCGGAGCAGCAGGAGCTCCTGCAGGTCCGCGTCGTGCACTCCCTCGAGGCCGCGCAACGCCTGGTGAACCCCGACCCGTCGCCGGAGGAGCTGGCGACGTGGCGGAAGCGACCGGCGAAGGTCCACCCCCTGGTCTGGCAGCATCGGTCGGGGCGCCGCTCACTCGTGCTCGGCGCCACCGCCTCGCACGTCGAGGGCATGGCCTTCGACGAAGGGCGCGCGTTGCTGCTCGAGCTCCTCGACCGCTCCACCGCGCCCGAGCTCGTCTACCGCCACGAGTGGGAGGTCGGCGACCTCGTCATCTGGGACAACCGCGGTGTGTTGCACCGGGCGTGCCGGTACGACGCGTCGTCGCCGCGCGACATGCACCGCACGACGATCGCCGGCGACGAGCCGATCCAATGACCGAGACGAGCGGTCCCCGCATCGCGCCACTGCCGCCCGACCAGTGGTCGGACGAGGTCATGCAGGCGATCGCCCTGCTGCGGCCGCCGGATGCGAAGCATCAGTTGCCACGACGCAAGGGCGGTCCCAAGGGCCTCAATGTGTTGGGCACCCTGGCCAACCACCCGGCCCTGATGCACGTGTACCACGCCTTCAACGGGCACATCCTCTCGTCCTCGACGCTCACGCCCCGCGACCGGGAGCTGCTCATCCTGCGCGTGGCCGCGTTGCGCGACGCCGAGTACGAATGGGAGCAGCACGTCGTCATCGCGAGCGGCGCGGGCATCGCCGACGAGGAGATCGAGCGCGTCCGCGCGGGCGCCGACGCACCGGGGTGGTCGGAGCACGACGCCGCGATGCTGCTCGCGGTCGACGAGCTGGTCGCGGACGCGCTGGTCAGCGACGTCACGTGGGCGAAGCTGGCCGAGACGTTCGACACCCAGCAGCTGATGGACCTCATCTTCACCGTCGGCGCCTACGACCTGCTGGCGATGGCGTTCCGGTCGTTCGGCATCGAGCTCGACGCCGACCTCGCGCCTCCGGCGTCATGAGCACCAACGAGGCACCGGTGGACCCGCCCGCGGCGACCGCGACCCGCCGGGAGCTCGCGGTCGCGCGTGCGCTCGACCAGGCGCGGTCGCGCGCCGAGAACCGGGTCGAGCTCTTCCTCGACGCAGCCCGCGAGCTCATGAGCACGAACTCCGGGGAGTTCACGGTGCAGGAGGTGGTCGATCGCTCCGGCCAGTCGCTGCGGACCTTCTACCAGTACTTCGCCGGGAAGCACGAGCTCCTGCTCGCGCTGTTCGAGGAGTCGATCCGAGCCGCCGACGCACACCTCGCGGACGTCGTCGCCGGGACCGAAGACCCCCTCGAACGTCTGCACGACTTCACCCACGAGTACTTCCGCATGTGCCGCCTCACGCCGAAGGGGCAGCTGGGTTCCGGGCTGCCGCCCCCCATCGTGGAGTTCGCCCAGCAGCTGCTGGTCTCTCGCCCGGAGGAGGCCGCGCAGGCCTTTGCGCCGCTCGTCGTGCAGCTCGAGGAATTGCTGACCGACGCCGCCGCGGCCGGCGCGCTCCGGCCCGGTCTCGACCTCCGCCGCATCGCCGGGGTGGTGCTGCAGGCGACGATGTTCAACTCGTTCGCGGCGGCGATCAGCGGCTCGTCGGTGCGGCCCGACGGCGACGTCGAGTCGGACGCGCTGTGGGACCTCCTGCTCGGCGGCATCGGCGCCGGAGATCGACGTCCGAGCGCCCGGTGACCGGCAGGGCGCGCTCCTCGGGCATCCCGGTGAGCCTCCATCCGGCCCCCGCCGCCTGAACGTCGGCTCCGAATATCCAGGAGCCCGCCAGGAGCCGGGCCACACGGGAAGCCGTGTTGACAGAGCAGGGCTCCCGGACCAACATGCCGTCAGTCAGGATATTTTATCGAGAATATGGCTCGGGGGAACCATGCGACGTGCGGGGAAGACGGGGGCGGTGCTCCTGGCCGCGGTGGCGATGGTCGCCGCGGCGTTGGCGCCGGCCGCCGCGCAACAGAAGCCGAAGGCGAACGACATCGGGATCACCGACTCGGAGATCCGGATCGCGGTGGTCGCCGACGTCGACAACCCGGTGGTGCCCGGACTCTTCAAGTCGGGGGTCGACGCGGTGCAGGCGTGGGCCAAGACGGTCAACCAGCAGGGCGGGATCGTGGGCCGCAAGGTCGCCGTCGACTTCATCGACTCGAGGCTGAGCCCGAACGATGCACGCAACGCGCTCATCACGGCATGCTCGCAGGACTTCGCGCTGGTCGGGACCGAGGCTCTGTTCATCACCAATGTCTCGGACCTCGAGACGTGCACGAACTCGCAGGGGCAGCCGGTCGGGATCCCCGATCTGTCCGGCATCGCGACCTCGGCCGAGCGCTGTTCGCCCGTGACCTATTACCTCAACAGCGACGCCGCGTACTGCGGGACCAAGAACGACCACCCGCAGACCTACACCGCGCAGCAGGGCGACTACCGCTACTACGTGAAGACGAACAAGGACCTGCACGGCATCTGGCTGGCGCCCGCCGACGTCAAGGACGTGAAGAACGCGGCGCTCCCGAGCTACCAGGCGGGGATGGATCTCGGGATCAAGCCGGATGGCGAGGGCGTGTACGACGTGTTCGCCCGTGATCCCCAGAGCGCGCTCACGCCCAAGATCCAGGTCGTGAAGCAGAACGGCTCGACCTTCCTCTACAACGGTTCCAGCGCCGCGATGATGCTCCTGGCCCGGCGGGAGGCGAGCCTCCAGGGCGTCAACTCGGTGAAGCTGTGGGCCTGTCACCAGGGCTGCTACGACCACGACTGGCTGGTGCAGGGCGGCAGCGACGTCGAGGGCACGCACTCCCTGCTGCTGAACCTTCCCTTCTACACCGAGTACAAGTCGAGTCCACCGCTCGCGAGCCTGGCCAAGGCGTTGGGTGGGCCCGACAAGGTGAACAGCTACGGGGTCTCGGCGCTGATCGCCGCCCTCATGTTCCAGGACGC
The DNA here is from genome assembly GCA_963819475.1 of uncultured Actinomycetes bacterium. Taxonomy (GTDB): domain Bacteria; phylum Actinomycetota; class Acidimicrobiia; order IMCC26256; family DASPTH01; genus DASUAS01. Next base: position 359,873 of record CAWFWE010000001.1, on the reverse strand, counting down.
CGCCGAGAAGGCCGTCGCCGGCGGGGGCACCCTGACCAGGCAGTCGCTCTTCGACGCGCTGAAGAACACCCACGATTTCGACGCGCAGGGCTTGGTCGGGCCGATCGACATCGGGAACCACGCGACGCCGCACTGCATCGTCGTCACGATGGTCAAGAACGGCAAGTGGGTCCGCGAGTACCCGAAGAAGGCCGGCACCTTCGACTGCAGCGCCAAGAACGTCGCCAAGATCAAGATGGACGCGACCTGACCCGTGGTCCTGCGCGTGAGGCCGTTGCCCGTTCCGACACAACCAAAATAAAGTATTTCCCGATCAGGGGGTTGCAACATGGTCATGTACGACAAGCCGGCGGTCGGAAGCTGGACCGCCCAGTACCCCGAGCTCGGGACGGGTCCGATCTCGTACGAGGACTCGATCTCCCCGCAGTTCTACGAGCTGGAGCGCGAGGCGATCTTCCGCCGGACCTGGCTCAACATCGGGCGGGTGGAGCAGGTCCCGAAGAAGGGGAGCTACTTCACCCGCGAGCTGGCGGTCTGCGACACCTCGATCGTCGTGGTGCGGGGCAGCGACGACACGATCCGGGCGTTCCACAACGTGTGTCGCCACCGCGGCAACAAGTTGGTGTGGACCGACTACCCGGATGAAGAGGTGTCGGGCACGTGCCGGCAGTTCCAGTGCAAGTACCACGGGTGGCGGTACGCGCTCGACGGCGAGCTGACCTTCGTGCAGCAGGAGCAGGAGTTCTTCGACCTCGACAAGAGCGACTACCCGCTCGTCGAGGTGAACCTGGACGTCTGGGAGGGGTTCATCTTCGTGAACCTCGACCGCGAGCCGGCGCAGACCCTGAAGGAGTTCCTCGGCGAGATGGGCGAGATGCTCGTCGGCTACCCGTTCGGCGAGCTCACCCAGGTGTTCGACTACCGCGCGGAGGTCGGCAGCAACTGGAAGCTGTTCATCGACGCGTTCCAGGAGTTCTACCACGCACCCGTTCTGCACGTGAAGCAGTCGTTGCCCGAGGTCGGGCTGCCACTGATGCAGGCCGGGTTCGAGGCGATCCACTACTCGATCCATGACGACCATCGCCTGGTGTCGACCGCCGGCGCGCCCGGCGAGTCGGTGCCCACCGAGTACGTGAAGCCGATCGACACGTTGTTCCGCAGTGGTCTCTTCGGTCCCTGGGACCGGCCTGCCGACGAGCGCGGCCTCTTCTCCACCCACATGAACCCGTCGGGGCGTGCCGACTGGGGCCTCGACTCGTACCAGTTCTTCCCGAACTTCGTGATCCTCGTCTGGGAGCCGGGCTGGTACCTCACGTACCACTACTGGCCGCTCGCCGTCGACCGCCACCTGTTCGAGGGCAAGCTCTACTTCCGCCCGCCGAAGAACGCGAGCGAACGTCTGCAGCAGGAGCTCGCGGCGGTGACGTTCAAGGAGTTCGGGCTGCAGGACGGCAACACGCTCGAAGCCACCCAGAAGATGTTGCAGTCTCGTGTGGTGACCGAGTTCCCCCTGTGTGACCAGGAGGTCCTGTGCCGGCACCTCCACAAGGTCGCCCAGGACTACGTCGCGTCGTACGGCGACGTGCGGAAGGAGCGGTGATGACGATGCTGCCCGGGGAGTTCTCCGACCTCGAGCCGTTCGCGGCGAGGTGGTCGCTGGCAACCGAGCGCGAACGGTATGCCGAGCGCCTGTCCAGCTCGATGGCGGACATGCAGGCCTTCTACGACGCGGTCTTCCCGCGCACCGAGGCGGCCAGGAAGTACCTCGACCAGTTCCCGCTCGACGCCCTGCCGGAGGAGGCGACCAACCTGCTGCACCTCCTCTACTCGTTGATCTCGGTGTCGTTCGCGGTGGAGTGCTGGAAGCAGCCGCACGTGCCCGACTCGGGTGCCGCGTACCTCGACCTCGTCGGGGAGCCGACGCCATGACCGCCACGATGGTGGCCGGCGAGCGGCCGAAGCTCTCCGAACACCCGGTCGTGCTCAAGGCCGACCGCATGGTCGACGTCGACGAGCGCACCATCGTCGAGCCCGGGGTGGTGGTCGTGCAGGGCGAGCACATCCGCGACGTCTCGCCCGAGCGCATCCCCGACGATGCCCAGGTCATCGAGCTCGGCGACCTCACCCTGCTGCCGGGGCTCATGGACATGGAGCTGAACTTCGTCATGGGTGGGGCGGGCGGCACCCTGATGAGCTCGGTGCAGGACGACCCGGCGATGAAGCTCATGCGGGCGATCCCGAGCGTGCGCAAGACGTTGCTCGCCGGCTTCACCACCGTGCGCAACCTCGGGCTGTTCGTGCAGACCGGCGGCCTGTTGCTCGACGTCACGCTCATGAAGGCGGTCGACGCCGGGTGGATCCCCGGACCGCGGATCTTCCCCTCGGGGCACGCCATCACGCCCAGCGGCGGTCACCTGGATCCGACCATGTTCCAGGGCTTCGCACCGGGAGTGCTCCCCTTGACCGTCGAAGAGGGGATCGCCGACGGGGTCAGCCAGGTTCGCCGGGCGGTGCGCTACCAGATCAAGTACGGCGCCACGCAGATCAAGGTGTGCGCGTCGGGCGGCGTGATGTCGCTCACCGGCACCGCGGGTGCGCAGCACTACTCCGACGAGGAGCTGCGGGCGATCGTCGACGAAGCCCACCGACGCGGCATGCGGGTGGCCGCCCACGCGCACGGTGACCAGGGGATCAAGGCGGCGATCGAGGCGGGCATCGACTGCATCGAGCACGCGTCGCTCATGAGCGAGGAGACGCAGGAGCTCGCACTCGAGCGCGGGACGTTCATCGTGCCGACGTCGTACCTCTCCGAGGGCATGGACGTGTCGAACGCGGCGCCCGAGCTGCAGGCGAAGGCGGCGGAGGTCTTCCCGATCGCCAAGAAGACGATCGCGCGCCTGATCGACGCGGGAGCGAAGATCGCCACCGGCACCGATGCTCCCGCCATCCCGCACGGGCAGAACTGGAAGGAGCTCTGGGCGCTGGTGCAGCGCGGCATGCGACCGGTCGATGCCATCGTGGCGTCGACGGTGACGAGCGCCGACCTCGTGCAGAGGGCGGACGACCTCGGTCGGTTGGTGCCCGGTTACCTGGCCGACGTCATCGCGGTGCCCGGCGACCCGACCGAGGACATCACGGTCACCGAGCACGTGCAGTTCGTGATGAAAGGTGGCGTGGTGTACAAGGTGCCCGTCGCCGCCTGATGGAGATGCAGCGGAGGCGTGGCCGGACGGCCGGGACGCCGGAGCGGAATCGACCCCGATGATGGAGATGCAGCGGAGGCGTGGCCGGACGGCCGGGACGCCGGAGCGGAATCGACCCCGATGATGGAGATGCAGCGGAGGCGTGGCCGGACGGCCGGGACGCCGGAGCGGAATCGACCCCGATGATGGAGATGCAGCGGAGGCGTGGCCGGATGGCCGGGACGCCGGAGCGGAATCGACCCCACTAGTGGACTTCGACCTCTCCGAGGAACACGAAGCCTTCCGCACGGTCGTCCGCGACTTCGCGGAGCAGGAGATCGCCCCACAGGCGGAGCGATGGGACCGGGACCACGAGTTCCCCGTCGAGGTCGTCCACGCGATGGGCGGGCTCGGCCTGTTCGGCCTGCCGTTCCCGGCGGAGTACGGCGGGTCGGGCGCCGACTTCACCACGCTCTGCGTCGCCATCGAGGAGGTCGCGCGCGTCGACTCGTCGATGGCGATCACCCTCGAGGCCGCGGTCGGGCTCGGCGCGGCACCGATCGCGGCGTACGGCACCGAGGAGCAACGCCAACGATGGTTGCCGGATCTCTGCGCGGGCCGGACCCTGGCGGCGTTCGGGCTGACCGAACCCGACGCGGGGAGCGACGCCGGCGCCAGTCGGACCCGCGCCCGCCGGGACGGCGACGACTGGGTGATCGACGGCGCCAAGGCGTTCATCACGAACTCGGGGACGCCGATCACGTCGCTGGTGACGGTGACCGCGCGCACGGGCGCGGCTCGCGAGATCACCGCGATCGTGGTGCCGACCGGTACACCGGGGTTCACCGTCGACCCGCCCTACCGGAAGATGGGGTGGCACGCGTCCGACACCCACCCCCTCACCTTCTCCGACTGCCGGGTGCCGGTGGCGAACACGCTCGGGACCGAGGGCAACGGCTTCCGCCAGTTCCTCGCCACCCTCGACGACGGTCGCATCGCGATCGCCGCGCTCGCGGTCGGGCTCGCGCAGGCATGCCTCGAGCAGAGCGTGCAGTACGCAGGGGAGCGCATGGCGTTCGGTGCGCCGATCGGCGCGAACCAGGGTGTGGCGTTCCGGTGTGCCGATCTCGCGGTGATGGTCGAGAACGCGCGCCTGCTCACCTACAAGGCGGCGTGGCTGAAGGACGTCGGCCGGCCGTTCAAGCAGGCGGCGGCGATGGCGAAGCTGTACGCGACCGAAGCGGCCGTCGACGCGACGCGGCACGCGACCCAGATCTTCGGCGGCGCCGGTTTCATGGACGAGACGCCGGTCAGCCGCTACTACCGCGACGCCAAGATCCTGGAGATCGGCGAGGGCACCAGTGAGATCCAGCGTCTGGTCATCGGTCGCGAGCTGGGTCTGCCCGTCCGGTGAGCCCCGATCACGGGTTCCACCCGCTGCCGGTCAAGCGGATCGTGCAGGAGACGCACGACACGAAGTCGTTCGTGTTCGACGTGCCGCCCGACCTCCGCGACGCGTTCGTGTACGAGGCGGGGCAGTTCTGCACCTTCCGCATCCCCTTCGGCGACGAGGAGCTCCTCCGCTGCTACTCGATGTCGAGCTCGCCGGCCACCGACCCCGAGCTCACGCTGACGGTCAAGCGGGTCGCCGGTGGGCGCGTGTCGAACTGGATGCTCGACCGGGTCGGCGAAGGCGACGTGCTCGCCCTCACCCGGCCCGCGGGCGTCTTCACGCTCCGGCCGAGGACCACGCCGATCGTGGCCTTCGCCGGTGGCAGTGGGATCACCCCCGTGTTCTCGCTCGTCAAGAGCACGCTGGCGACGACCGACCGGCGTGTCCGCCTGCTCTACGCCAACCGTGACGCGGCGTCGGTCATCTTCCGGGCCGAGCTCGACGACCTCGAGCGCGCCCACCCGGATCGGCTCCAAGTGGACCACCATCTCGACACCGAGCACGGCTTCGTCCACTCGAACGGCGTGACCGATTTCGTCGGCAACGAGCTCGACGCCGACTTCTACATCTGTGGGCCGGGCCCGTTCATGGACGTCGTGGAGGATGCGCTCGCGCAGGCCGAGGTGTCGTCGGAGCAGGTGTTCATCGAGCGGTTCGCCTTCGCGTCGACCGCCCGGCTCGACGAACCGCCGGCGACGCCGGCGCCGGCCGCCAACGGCGCAGGGACGACGGAGTCGGTCGTGATCGTGCTCGACGGGCGTCGGCACGAGGTGAACTACCAGTCGGGTGAGACGTTCCTCGAGACCGCGCGTCGCGCCGGCCTGCGCCGCGCCGTTCTCCTGCGAGTCCGGCAGTTGCGCGACGTGCATGGCGCGTCTCGACGTCGGCGAGGCGACGATGCGGGTGAACAATGCGCTGACGCCCGAGGAGGTCGCGGAGGGGTGGGTGCTCACGTGTCAGGGCTTCCCCGCGTCACCGTCCGTCACGGTCGTCTACGAGTCGTGAGCGTCGCACCGACGCCGCGAGTGCGTCGATATCCTGGATCACGAATGGGGAGACGGAGAGATGGCTGAGACCCAGGCCGAGACGCCGGTCGAGCTGCCGCAGCGCCCCGGAACGGTGAACCACCCGAGCCTGAAGGACACCGCCGCCGCCTACCTCCGGGAGCAGATCCTGACCGGTCAGCTCCCGCCGGGCACCAAGATCGATCAGGACGAGATCAGCGAGGCGCTCGGCATCAGCAGGCTGCCGGTGCGCGAGGCGCTCATCGAGCTCGCGCAGGAGAGCCTCATCGACGCGGTGCCGCGGCGCGGTGCATTCGTCGCCCGCCTCGAGCGGGCGGACGTCATCGACCACTACCGCATCTTCGGGCTCATCGCCGGCCTCGCCGGCAGTCGCGCCGCCACCTCGCTGAGCGACGAGCAGCTCGCGCACCTGCGCCGCATCCACGAGTCGTTCGTCGCCGCCACCGATCCCGAGGACAAGGCGCACTGGAACCACGAGTTCCACCGGATCATCAACCGGGCCGGAGGCTCCCGCCGGTTGGTCTCGGTGCTCGCTCTCCTGTCGCGCAGCCTCCCGGTGCGGTACTTCGAGTTCGTCCCCAACTGGGCCGCCATCTCCGCCAGCCACCACGCACGCATCCTCACCGCGCTCGAGGCGCACGACGCGCACGAGACCCAGCGCATGATGGAGCACCACCTCGCGGAGAGCGGTGACCTCGCGGTCGAGATCCTCCAGGAGATGGGGTACTGGGACCGGGATACCGGCGACCCCGTGGACGCGACGGAGTCGGGCGCGGCGTAGCACCGTGGCGCCGCTCGACGGCATCCGAGTGCTCGAGCTCTGCCACTTCCTGGCCGGCCCCTACGCCGGCCTGGTCCTCGCCGACCTCGGTGCGGAGGTGCTCAAGGTCGAGGATCCTTCGCATCCCGACGACGCGCGCTCGATGGGGCCGCACTTCCAGGGCGACCAGTCGCTCTACTTCCTCGCGCTGAACAGCGGCAAGCGCTCGATCGGGGTGCGGCTCGCGAGCGACGAGGGACGCGCGGTGGTCGAGGATCTCGTACGCAACGCCGACGTCGTGATCGACAACTACCGCCCGGGGGTGCTCGCCAAGTTCGGGTTGGACCACGAGTCGCTGCACCGCGTGAACCCGGCGATCGTCACGTGCTCCCTCACCGGGTACGGCGAGACCGGCCCCGACGCGCACCGCGCGGGGTACGACTACACGATCCAGGCGTTGGCGGGCGTGATGAGCCTGGCCGGCGAGCCCGACGGGCCGCCGACGAAGGCGGGGATCTCCTACGTGGACCACAGCGGGGGGATCACCGCCGCGCTCGGTGTGTGCGCCGCGCTCGTCGAACGCGCCCGCACCGGGATCGGGACCCATGTCGACCTCGCGCTCTTCGACGTGCAGGTCTCGATGCTGACCTACCTCGCGTCGTGGCAGCGCAACCGCGGCGCCACGTTCAGCCGAACCGAGAACTCCGCGCACCAGTCGCTCGTGCCCGCGCAGAACTTCCGCACCGCCGACGGTCACCTCGCGCTGTTCATCGGCAACGACGGCATGTGGGGTCGGTTCGTGCAGGCGCTCGGCGATCCCTTCCTGGCCGAGGACCGCTTCACGAGCCGCGAGGGTCGTTGGGAGCACCGCGACGAGGTCCTCGGCCGCGTGCAGGAGATCCTGCTCGGTGCCACGAGCCGGGAGTGGGAGACGCGCCTGGGCGAGTGGGGTGTCGCGTGCGGCGCGGTGAACGACGTCGCCGGCGCCCTCGCCGAGCCCCAGACGCACGCCCGCGGGCTCCTCGTGCGCGCCGAGCACCCGGCGTACGGCGCGTACGAGCACCTGCGCGGCCCGCTCCCGTCCCGCGGCCGTGACACCATGGGCCCCGCGCCCCTGCTCGGCGAGCACACCGGTGAGGCACTGAAGGCGATCGGGTACCCGGCGGCCCGGATCGCCGAGCTCCGGGCGTCGGGCGTGATCGCCTGAGGTCAGCTCTCCTCGCGAGCAGCTCGTCGGCGCTGCTCCGCCTCCTCCACCATCTGCCAGTGCGTCTCGGCGACCCACGTCCGGGCGAACGACCTGATCGCATCCGCGGCGAGCTCCGGTCGCGCGGTGGGGAACGCGGCGCGCTGCGCGGCCTTGATGCCCACGAGCGCGTCCCGTGGCGCGCGGGCGATCTGTGCCGAAACCTCGCGCCAGCGCTCGTCGAAACGCGGGCGCGGCACCACCTCGTCGAAGAGGCCCTGGGCCAGTGCGTCGGCGGCGTCGAGCACTCGACCGGTCGTCATCAGCGCCAGCGCCCGGCCCCGCCCGATGAGCGCGGTCAGGCGCTCGATGCCACCCCACGCCGGCATGATCCCCAGCGCCACCTGGTTGAACGCGCAGCGCACGTCGTCGGCGGCGATGCGGATGTCGCACGCGACCGCCACCTCTGCGCCCCCGCCGTAGGCGTCGCCGTTGACCGCGGCCAGCACCGGTACCGGCAGCGTCGCGACACGGTCGAGGACCGAGCGCATGGTCGCGGCCATCGCGGTGGCGTCCTCGAGGGTGCGGATGGCAGCGAGCTCCTTCAGGTCGCCGCCGGCCACGAACACGCGGTCGCCGGCGCCGGTGACCACCAGCACCCGCGCCGGGGAGTCCGCCACCTCGTCGAGTGCAGCCGCCAGCTCCTGCATGGTGGCGCGGGCGATGGCGTTGCGCGCCTCCGGCCGGTCGATGGTGAGCACGGCGACCGCGCCGTCACGGTCGAGCCGCACACCGCCCGCAGTGCCCATCGCCGGATAGAATATCAGATCGCGGGATCGACAGTCCCTTGCCTGGTGCGGCCGCGGCCGGGATGACAGCCACGGCCACCCGAATATAAGATATCTCCGTGGCGTCCGAGGGGGAGTTGACCACCGAAGCCGGCCTCGTGGTCGAGCGGTGCTACGGCCCCGGCGACGTCGACGGCGGTGATCCCGAGCGCATCGGCGTGCCCGGCGCGTTCCCGTTCACCAGGGGCAACCACCCCGGCGGCTACCGCGACAAGCTCTGGACCTTCCGGCAGTACTCCGGGTTCGGGACCCCCGAGTGGTCGAACGAGCGGTACAAGCTCCTCCTGAAGGAGGGCGGGACCGGCCTGTCGGTGGCCGCCGACCTGCCCACCCAGATCGGCTACGACTCCGACGATCCCGACGTGGAGGAGGAGGTCGGGCGGGTGGGCGTGGCGCTCGATTCGCTCGCCGACGCCGAGATCCTCTTCCGCGACATCCCGCTCGACCGGATCTCCACGTCGTGGACGGTGAACGGGACCGCGGCGATCATGCTCGCCTTCTACGTGGCCGTCGGCGGCAAGCAGGGCGTGCCCCGGTCCAAGCTGCGCGGCACCGTGCAGAACGACATCCTCAAGGAGTATGTGGCGCGCGGCACCTGGATCTGGCCGCCCATGCCCTCGATCCGCCTGATCGCCGACTCCATCGAGTTCTGCGCGGAGGAGGTGCCGCGCTACAACGCGGTGTCGGTCGCGGGCGCGCACTTCCGCGACGCGGGCGCGAACGCGGCCCAGGAGATGGCGTTCACCCTCCAGGACGCGGTCACCTACTGCGACGAGATCGTCGGGCGGGGCCGGATGACCATCGATCAGTTTGCTCCGCAGGTCTCCTTCTTCTTCTACACGCACAACGACTTCTTCGAGGAGGTCGCCAAGTACCGCGCCGGGCGCCGGCACTGGGCGCAGATCGTGCGCGACCGGTACGGCGCGCAGGAGGCCAGCTCCTCCATGTTCCGCTTCGGAGTGGTCTGCGGCGGCTGGACGCTCCAGGCCCAGCAGCCCCAGAACAACATCGTGCGGGTGGCCTACCAGGCGATGGCCGCGGTGCTCGGTGGCGTGCAGTCGATGTTCACCGCGGCGTGGGACGAGCCCTTCGCGCTGCCGACCGAGGAGAGCACCACCCTCGCCCTGCGCACCCAGCAGATCCTGGCCCACGAGACCGGTGTCACCCGCACCGTCGACCCGTTGGGCGGGTCCTACTTCGTCGAGGCGCTCACCGACGCGATGGAGGAGAAGATCGGTGGGATCATGGCCGACCTCGAGGCGCGCGGCGGGATGGTCCGGTGCATCGAGGACGGGTACGTGCAGCGGCTCATCGCCGACGAGTCGGCCGCGGTCCAGCGGAAGGTCGACCGGGGCGAGCGGGTGATCGTCGGTGTGAACAAGTACCAGAGCGACCAGCCCGCGCCGGCGCTGCAGCCACCCGAGATGGACGAGGTGGCCAGGAAGCTCCAGCTCGACCGCCTGGCCGAGGTGCGTCGCACCCGCAACAGCCGCGCCGCGCTCGAGGCGCTCGGCCGCCTGCGCACCGCGGCGGTCGGCGACGCCAACCTGATGCCACACCTCATCGACTGCGTCGAGGAGTACTGCACCGTCGGGGAGATCACCCACGAGCTCAAGGACGTGTGGGGCGAGTACCAGCAACCGACGGTCTTTTGATGGAGATGCAGCGGAGGCGTGGCCGGAGGCCGGGACGCCGTAGCGGAATCGACCAGTTCTGATGGAGATGCAGCGGAGGCGTGGCCGGAGGCCGGGACGCCGTAGCGGAATCGACCAATTTTGATGGAGATGCAGCGGAGGCGTGGCCGGAGGCCGGGACGCCGTAGCGGAATCGACCAATTTTGATGCCGGGTCCGGTCCGCATCCTGGTGGCGAAGCCGGGCCTCGACGGCCACGACCGGGGCGCCAAGCTCGTCGCCCGCGCGCTGCGGGACGCGGGGTTCGAGGTGATCTACACCGGCATCCGGCAGAAGCCGGAGGCCATCGCCTCCATCGCGCTGCAGGAGGACGTCGACCTCATCGGCCTCTCCATCCTCTCGGGCGCACACCTCGGGCTCACCCGCAAGACCGTCGAGGCGTTGCGGGCCTCGGGCGTCGGCGACATCAAGGTGGTCGTCGGCGGGACGGTGCCGCAGACCGACGTGCAAGCGCTGCTCGACCTCGGCGCGGCGGCGGTGTTCCCGACCGGCACGCCCATCGAGACATTGGTGGCGGACGTCCGTAAGCTCACCGGCACCGTCGCCTGAGCCACCGAACCGGAACTGGAGTGGAGATGTCGTTTGTGGGGTCCACCGCGATCGTGACCGGGGGTGCGTCCGGGATCGGGCTGGCGATCAGCGAACGCCTGGCCCGTGACGGGGCCAAGGTCTCGATCTTCGACCTCGACCTCGAAGCCGCCGAGCGCACCGCGCAGGGCATCCGCGACAAGGGCGGCGAGGCGCTCGCCTGCGCGGTCGACGTGTCGGACCGCGCCCAGGTCGACGAGGCGGTGGCGGCCACCCGCAGCCGCCTCGGCCCGGTGCTCGTCCTGGTGAACGGCGCGGGCAAGGACGGCTTCGACGCGTTCATGGACATCAGCCCGGAGCAGTGGGAGCGCATCATCGCGGTGAACCTCACCGGCACCTTCCACTGCACGCAGTCGGTGCTGCCCGACATGCTCGAGGCCGCGTGGGGTCGGATCGTGAACATCTCGTCGTCGAGCGCGCAGACGGGCGCGGCGTTGATGGGTCACTACTCGGCGTCGAAGGGCGGCGTGATCGCGCTGACCAAGACCCTGGCGCTCGAGCTCGGGCCGCGCGGCATCACCGTCAACACCATCCCGCCCGGAGCGATCGACACCCCCATGAGCCGGCGCGCCGCGGCGGAGGGGCGCTTCGGCGGCGGCACGCTGGACGACGTCGGTCGCCACCTTCCCGTGCGCCGGGTCGGCGTGCCCGACGACATCGCCGCCGCGTGCGCGTACCTCGTGTCCGACGAAGCGGGGTACGTCACCGGACAGATCATCGGCGTCAACGGTGGCCGCGTCACCTGACCGCGACAGGCGAGGAGCACGACATGGACCAACAGGAGATGAGCGACCAGCTCGAGATCCAGCAGCTGTGCGCGCGCTACATGATGTTGTCGGCCCGCAAGGACAACGACCACTGGCTCGAGGTCTTCACTGCCGACGGCGTGTACCACGCCTTCGGTACCCCGTACGGGCTCGAGCACTTCCCGATGCTGCTGAAGAGCGCGCCGCCGGGCCAGTACATCGGCAATCCCCCGGTCGTCGAGTTCCACGGCAACACCGCCAACGGAGTGCAGCACTACGTGTTCATCGACCAGACCAGCCACGAGATGCGGCTCGCCTGGTACGAGGACGAGTACGTGCGCACCCCCGACGGTTGGCGGATCCGCTCGCGCTCGACCACGTTCATGCGCCGCAGCGGCGGGTACGACTCCGGCAACGCGCACGACCCGGCCCGCTTCGTCGCCGGCCAAGAGATCAAGTAGGCGCCGTGCGCATCGGGATCATGATCGGACCGGAGACCCGCAGGTACGCGCGCAAGGTCGACCAGATGGTGGACGACGCCCGGGGGGCCGACGAGGCCGGCTTCGCCACCGCGTGGATCCCGCAGCTCCCGCAGGACTTCGACGCCATGACCGCGGTCGCGCTCATGGGCCGCGAGACGACGCGGATCGAGCTCGGTACCGCGGTCGTGCCGCTCCAGTCCCGCCACCCGATCGCGCTGGGCCAGCAGGCGCTCTCGGTGCAGGTGGCGTGCGCCGGGCGCTTCCGCCTCGGGGTCGGGCCGTCGCACCACTGGATCGTCCACGACATGCTCGGGTTGCCCTACGAGCAGCCGGCGAAGCTGGTCGAGGACTACCTCGACGTGTTCGACGCCATGTTCTCGGGCCCCGACCCGGTCGACGTCGAGAACGACCGTTTCCGCATCCACAACCCGCTCGACGTCACCGACCTGCCGGTGCCGGTGTTGCTGGCCGCGCTCGGTCCGGTGATGCTCCGGATCGCGGGCGAGCGCGCCGACGGCACGGTGCTCTGGATGGCCGACGAGCGTGCCATCGCCGAGCACGTGGTGCCGCGGATCACGAAGGCGGCCGAAGGTGCGGGCCGGCCCGCGCCGCGTGTCGTCGCCGGCGTCGCGGTCTGCCTGTGCGCCTCCGACGAGGTGGACGCGGCGCGCGAGCGGGCCAACCGGATGCTCGGGCACGCCGAGTACTCCCCGAACTACCAGCGCCTGCTCGAGCAGGGTGACGCCAGCGACGTCGGTGACATGGCCGCGCTGGGGACCGAGGCCGACGTCGAGCGCCGGCTCCGTTCGTACGCCGACGCCGGTACGACCGACTTCTCGGCCCGCATCCTGCCCATGGGCAGCGGGCGCGACGAGATCCTGGCCTCGGCCGGCCGGACACGCGGGTTCCTGGCGTCGCTCGCGCCCGACCTGACGTGAGCACCGAGCACCTCGCCACGCGGGGCGACCTGCTCTGGAGCTCGATCCCGGCGATGGCGGCGGACGCCGCGACGCGCTTCGGCGACGCCCATGCCGTCGTGGACGGTGACCGGCGGGTGAGCTTCACCGAGCTGATCGGCGAGGCCCGGCGCGTGACGGGGGCGCTGATGGTGTCCGGCGTCGAGGCCGGCGACCGGGTCGCGATCTGGTCCCCGAACCGCTACGAGTGGCTGGTGGCGGCGCTCGGCACCCTCGGCGCGGGCGCGGCAGTGGTGCCGGTGAACACCCGTTTCAAGGGGGAGGAGGTGCGGTACATCCTGGCGCGCAGTGGGGCGCGGGCCGTCTTCACCGTCGGCGACTTCCTCGGGACGGACTACGCCGCCACCATCTCCGACCTCCGTGGTGACCTGCCCGCGCTGGAAGTGGTCGTCGGCTTCGACGAACCCTCGAAGGCGGATCACTCGCTCGACGCGTTCGTACGCTCGGGCGACGGCGTCGACACCGAGGCCGTGGACGCGCGTTGGCAGGCGGTGCGCGGTGAGGACGTCAGCGACGTGCTGTTCACGTCGGGGACGACCGGCGCGCCGAAGGGCGTGCTGATGACCCACGCTCAGACGCTGCGGCAGTTCTCCGACTGGTGCGACATGGCCGGCCTCGTCGCGGGCGACCGCTACCTGATCGTGAACCCGTTCTTCCACATGTTCGGCTACAAGGCCGGATGCCTCGCCGCGCTGATGCGCGGCGCGACCATCATCCCGAAGCCCGTCTTCGAGGTCGACGACCTGCTGCGGACCGTGGCCGCGGAGTCCGTAACCGTCTTCCCCGGGCCGCCCACCGTCTACCAGTCGATCCTCGACCATCCGGATCGTGATCGCTACGACCTCTCGACGCTGCGGTTGGCCGTCACCGGCGCGGCCGACATCCCCGTCGAGCTGATCCGGCGCATGCACGAGGAGCTGCCGTTCCGCTTGATCGTCACCGGCTACGGCTTGACCGAGGCGGGGACGGTGACCGCCACCGCGCCCGACGACGACTTCGAGACGATCGCCACCACCGTGGGCCGAGCCCGTCCCGGCCTCGAGGTCCGCATCGCCGACGACGACGGCGCCCCGGTGGGGGTGGGAGCGCCGGGCGAGGTGCTCGTGCGCGGCTACAGCGTGATGCGCGGCTACCTCGACGACCCGACCGAGACCGCGCGCGCGATCGACGCCGACGGCTGGCTGCACACCGGCGACCTCGGCACGCTCGACGAGCGTGGCTACCTGCGCATCGTCGGACGCAAGAAGGACATGTTCATCGTCGGCGGCTTCAACGCGTACCCGGCCGAGATCGAGAATCTCCTGCTGGCGCATCCCGCCGTCGGTCAGGTGGCGGTGGTCGGCATGCCCGACGAACGACTGGGCGAGGTCGGCATGGCCTTCGTCGTGGTCGCGCCCGGCGCCGCGCTCGCCCCGGACGAGCTGATGGAGTGGGCGCGGACCGCGATGGCCAACTACAAGGTGCCGCGCGCCGTCGAGATCGTGACGGCGCTCCCGGTGAATGCAGCCGGGAAGGTCGAGAAGGACGTGCTCCGAAGCCGGGCTGCGGGCGGGAGGGCATAGGCGTGGACACCCGGTACTCGGACGAGCAGCTCGCGCTGCGGTCGGCGACCGCGGCCCTGCTCGCCGACCTCGGCCCGCGTACCGTGGCCGACCTGGACGACACCGTCCGGCAGGCACGCCTCGCCAAGGCGGCCGACTCGGCCGGCTGGTTCGACCTGCGGGGGCCGGGCGACGACGACGGCCCGCTCGCCACCGGTGTGGAGGTGGCGATCGTGGCGCGGGAGCTGGGGCGCGCCGCGGCCGACACCCCGTTCCTCGGCCCGGTCGTCGCCGCCGATCTCGCCCGCCAGGCGGGTCTCGAGCTCGAAGCCCGGGCCGCGAGCATCGTGCTCGACGGCGCGCTGCTCGACGTCGCGGTCCGGGCGCCGTCGGGCGAGGCGGAAGGCATCGCGGTCGACTGCGCGGGCTCGGAGCGGGGGCTCCTCGTGGGTGCGGCCGACCCCGGAGGCGCGCCCTCGGTGGTCGACGTCCCGCTCCCACCGCCTGCACCCGCCACCGACCTGACCCGCGCCGTCGCCCCGCTACGCCTCGACGCCGACGCGCACGACGTGCGCGTGGGACCGGTCGTCGCCGAGGACGTGCTCGCTCGAACGCGCGCGCTGGCGTTGGCGATCACGGTGGCCGACCTGGTCGGGATCATGGAGGGCACGTTGGAGACGACGCGCACCTATGCGCAGGAGCGCGAGCAGTACGGCGTCGCCATCGGTTCGTTCCAGGCGGTGCAGCATCTCCTGGCGGAGGCGCGGGTGCTGGTCGAGGGCGCGGTGAGCGTCGCGCAGTACGCGGCGTGGGCGGTCGACGCGTTGGCGCCCGAGGACGCGTGGGACGCGGGCGCGACGGCAAAGGCGTACTGCGCGCGGGCGGCGCGCGCGGTGTGCGAGACCGCGATCCAGGTTCACGGTGGGATCGGCAACACCTGGGAGTGCTTCGTGCACGTGCACCTGCGCCGGGCGTTGCTGTCGAGCGCGCTGTTGGGGGATGAGGGCCATCACCTCCGGGGGCTGGCCCGCCGTCGATTGGGGTACGACCGTGGACTTTGACGACGCGCCCGAGGAAGCCGCGTTCCGGGCCCGGATCCGCGCCTGGTTGGCGGAGCACAACCCGGGGTTGCCGGCGTCGTCGACCGATGACGAGTACTGGGCACGGCAGGCGGAGTGGCACTGCGCGTTGTTCGACGCGGGGTTCTTCGCGCTGACGTGGCCGGCGGAGTACGGCGGGCAGGGGCTGTCGCCGGTGTACGAAGTGATCGTCGACGAGGAGCTCGCGGCCGCGGGTGCGCCGCCGAAGCCGAGCCTCGGGTATCTCATCCAGGGGATCAGCCGGCACGGCAGCGACGAGATCTGTGACCGGTTCCTGCCCGCGTTGATCAGTGGTCGGGACCGCTGGTGCCAGGGGTTCAGCGAGCCCGACGCCGGTTCGGATCTCGCGTCGTTGCGGACCCGGGCGGTCCTCGACGGTGACGGGTACGTCATCGACGGGCACAAGATCTGGACCAGCTACTCCGACGTCGCCGACTGGTGCCTGCTGCTGGCCCGGACCGACCCGGACGTCCCGAAGCACAAGGGGATCTCGGCGTTCGCGGTGCCGATGCACCAGCCGGGCATCGAGCAACGACCGCTCAAGATGATCAACGGGATCACCAGCGAGTTCGGGCAGGTGCTCTTCGACGGTGCGCGCGTCCCGGCCGCCAACATGATCGGCCAGCCCGGTGAGGGGTGGGCGCTGGCGATGACGGTGGTGAGCCACGAACGCGAACCCACCGAGCTGGGGTACGTGGCCCGCTACACCAAGTTGGTGAAGGAGCTCGAGCGCACGGTCCGTGCGCATCCCGACCGGTACCGGCCGGATCAGGTCGAGACCCTCGGGCGCGCGTACGTCGAGTCGGAGATGTTGCGCCTGCACGTGCGGCGTCGGCTCTCCGAACGGCTCGACGGCATCACGCACGGCCCCGACGGCTCGATCGACAAGCTGCTCATGACCACGGTCGAGCAGGCCGTCGGGCACGCCGCGCTCGCGATCGGCGGGCCCTCACCCGTGCTCGACGCCGACGACACCTGGCTGAAGGTGTACCTCTACAGCCGGGCGCAGAGCATCATGGGCGGCACCTCACAGATCCAGAAGAACATCATCGCGACGCGGATCCTGGGTCTGCCTCCGGCTTGAGCGAGCAGTCGCGGGCGTGCGGAGTGGTGCCGGCGTCGGGCACGCTTACACGAGCGAGCACGGAACGGACGAAGTCCACTGAGCGGAGCAGGCAATGGAGTTGAATCCCTTCGACCACCAGTTCCAGAGCGATCCCTACCCCACCTACGAATGGCTGCGGGAGGAGGAGCCCGTCTACTACAACGAGCGCCTCGACTTCTGGGCGTTGTCGCGCTTCGACGACGTGCTCGCCGCGCTGCACGACACGGCGACCTACACCTCGAGCAAGGGGGTCGCACTCGAAGACGACGGCCAGGGCGCCTCCAAGTCCATGATCCACATGGACCCGCCCGACCACACCCACATGCGCAAGGTGATCGCGCGGCGCTTCACGCCGCGGCGGATCGCCGAGCTCGAACCGACGGTGCGCACGTGGGCCACGGCACTCGTCGCGCGGCTCGGCGACCACCCGCACTTCGACGTGGTCAGCGACTTCTCGGCGCTGCTCCCGGCCACCGTGATCTCGGTCATGCTCGGCATCCCCGAGGAGGAGCACGACCATGTGCGCCTGTGGACCGACGACTACCTCACGCGGCCCGAGGACCGCATCGACCAGACCGTCGACAGCAAGGAGGCCGAGGGCAAGCTCGTGCAGCTCGCGGCGGCCTACGCAGCCGCCCGTCGTGCTGCTCCCACCGACGACATCCTCAGTCTGCTGGTGACCATGGAGTTCATGGGTGAGCCCCTCACCGACGCCGAGGTCATCGGGATGTGCATGCTCCTCATCGTGGGTGGTCACGAGACGACCTCGAAGCTCATCGCCAACGGCGTCCGGCTCTTCGGTCGTCATCCCGACCAGCGGCGAGCCGTCATCGATGCCCCGGAGCTCATGGCGCAGGCCGTCGAGGAGCTGTTGCGCTTCACCAGCCCCACGCAGTACATGACGCGCACGACCACGCGCGACGTCGAGGTGCGCGGCATGGTGATCCCGGCGAACTCGAAGGTGGCGCTGCTGCTCGGCTCGGGAAACCGCGATCCTCGCGAGTTCGAGCGCCCCGACGACTTCGACATCCTCCGCCCGAATCCGCGCATCCTCGCGTTCGGCCACGGCGCGCACGTGTGCCTCGGTGCGGCGGTCGCGCGGCTGGAGAGCCGCATTGCGTTGCAGGAGTTCCTGGCGAGCTTCCCCGCGTACGAGGTCGACGAGTCGGGCGTCACCTACATGCATTCGGGCAACGTGCAGGGCCCGACGCGAATGCCGCTCACCGTCCCCGCCTGACGCATGGCCGAGCTCACCCCTGCCCGCGGCGCGGTGCCGTGGCTCTCAGCCGTGCTCGTCGAATCGAGCTGAGCCTCGAGGGCAGTGCGGCAGCGAGGGCGACGTCATGTGATGCCACGCTCTTCGAGGTTGCGCGTCTCTGCGGCGATCAAGATCGTCTTCGCTGTCGCGAGCTCTGTCCTGGTCGCTGATGACGTGAGCGTTGCGTTCACGAAGATCTTGCGCCCGTCGCGACCCTCGAAGCTCACCCGACCGATCAGCCGTTCGCCGACGGGGACCGGAGCTTGATAGCGCGTCGTGACGGTCCCGGTGAAGGCGATGACTCCCAACCACAACGGTGATTGACCGCAGATCTCGCTCATGACACCAGCGGTCCACGACGTATGCGCCAGGCCAGGTGTCTCCCGGTAGTCGTTCGGACACTCGATCTCGTACAAGACGGAGTTGTCGTCGTCGAACCTCGCCGCCAGAACTCCGTTTCTGCACTCCCCGCGTACACCACACGGTTCCAGGCAACGGAAGACCCCCGTTGCACTCAACGGAACCAGTGATGCGTCGGGCCGCGCGTCGTCGGACGACATATGCACATTTTGCCCGCTCTGGCGCACATACGCGCCCTGGCTTCTGCCGGGGGCTCCCGGGTTCGGATCTCGTAAAGCCTCGACCAAGATCGCCTGCGTGGGCGCGCTCGAGCGGGGTGCAAAGCCGATACTGAGAGCAGCCGAGCCTCTCCGTTGTCAGATCAGACAGAGGTCCAGAGGCCTCCCGCCCAAGGCGGAGGGGCTCGGCAACGTGGTCGACCGCGGCGCCGCGGGGGAGCCGTGGTGAGCTTTTGGAGGCACACTGTTCGGGAGCGTCGCCCAACAGCCCGACCGAAGGAGCACCGCCATGACGAAACCGCCTGAAACAGCGATCCTGGCTGGGGGCTGCTTCTGGGGATTGCAGGATCTCATCCGCAAGCGGCACGGAGTGATCTCGACCAGGGTCGGCTACACCGGAGGCGCGACCCCGAACGCGACCTACCGCGACCACGGTAACCACGCCGAAGCCATCGAGATCAACTTCGATCCCGAGCAGCTCTCCTATCGTGACCTGCTCGAGTTCTTCTTCCAGGTCCACGATCCGACGACCAAGAACCGCCAAGGTAACGACATCGGCGCCAGTTACCGCTCGGCCATCTTCTACACGACCGACGAGCAGCGGACGATCGCCGAAGACACCATCGCTGACGTGGAAGCTTCCGGCCTCTGGCCGGGCAAAGTGGTCACCGAGGTCACGGCCGCAGGGCCCTTCTGGGAGGCCGAGCCCGAGCATCAGGACTACCTCGAACGGTACCCCAACGGATACACGTGCCACTTCGTCCGCCCGAACTGGAAGCTCCCCCGCCGCGCCGGTTCGAGGGCCACCTGAAATCGCAGCAGTCATGGCGCGCCCTGAGCGGCTCAGGGCTTATCCTCTGCTCTCCCAGCCCACCCGTCACGGTGTCTCGGAGAAGGTCAATCGTGAGAGTGGTCCATACGGGGGGAGCGCTTGATGCGCAGGTTCGGGAGTCCGATTGCGGTTGTGGGCATCCTGGCACTCGCGGTCCTCGGGGCCACTGCGAGTTCCGCGGTCGCCGACACGGTGCCCCTGACGCTGAGCGCGACTGTCGACGCGAATGGAACGACGATCAACGTCGTGGCTCCGGGCTGCCAGCCCACACCACCGGGCACCCATGACATCGTCGTCCAAACCCGCAACGCGACGACTGGCGAGATCGGCGAAGGCGCGGTTGCGTTGGGTACTTTCAGTGCGCCCGATCAGGGTTCGGTCGTCATTCCTGGGTCCACGCCGGTCGACAGCTTCCTGCTGAGCGTGAGCTGTAACGGTGGTGCACTCACAGGATCACAGGCCTTCACCCTCGCGCCGCCAGCACCGAATCCAGTCACATCGGTACCGACATTCACCGGGTGACAGAGAGCGCCCTCGCCCGAGAAGGATCAGTCAGGGAGGCGGGTCGCCAGCTCGGCTGCACGACATCGTCGGGCTGGAGGCGGATGTAGGACCCGCCGCGGTCGACGCGGCCGCGCCGCGGGTGCGACGAGGCACTGGCGCTCCCCGTCGCACGGTCGCTGCCGGCGGAGCAAGATGCAGTGCATGAGTGGCGGGTACGCCTACGACCACGCCTGGACCGAGGAGCGGATCCGGCTCGCGGGTCTGGAAAGCGCGCTCGACGAAGGGACCCGCGCGCATCTGCAACGCCTCGGTGTCGGGCCGGGACGCCGTTGCATAGAGATCGGCGCGGGTGGCGGCGCGGTGGCGTTGTGGCTCGCGGAGCACGTCGCTCCTGACGGCAAGGTCATCGCAACCGATCTGGAGACGGACTTCCTCGAGGTCGAGGCCGCTGCGTATCCGACCTTGGAGGTGCTGCAACACGACATCACCGCCGAGGAGCTGCCCACCGGATTCGATCTCGTGCATGCGCGTTGGTTGACCGAGTGGCTTCCCGACAAGCGAGGAGCACTGAGACGGATGGTTGCCGCACTTCGGCCCGGTGGTGTGCTGCTCGACGAGGAACCCGACTTTGTCACCGTGTACGAAGCGGCTGAACCGCCCGCGCTCCGGCGCGTCGCGCGCGAGGCAATGCGGCATCTCGAAGCAACCTGCCCGGTCGATTGCGAATACGGCCGCCGTCTCCTCGACGATGTGACAGCCGTCGGACTGGTCGACGCGGCGGCGGAAGGCCGTTGCCCAGTGGTGCGCGGAGGAAGCCCCGCCGCCGCGCACTTCCTCCGCCTGACACTGGAAAAGCTGAAGCCGGCGCTTCTCGCAGACCACGCCGTGACGGTCGCGGAGTACGCGGAGGCCGTCGCCGCACTCGAGGACCCCGCGCGCACCGTCATGATGCCCGTGACGGTTGCCGCATGGGGACGACGACCCTAGAGCTGAGTGCACTCCGCCGCGTCGGGCAGCAGGTCGCGAAGCGTTGCCCGCAACGCGGTCAAAGTGTCGCGTTGGGGCTGCGGAAGTGTCGCAAGGTGCGCACTGATCGGATTTCTGGACCGCTCACGTCGCGCCGCGCTCGGCGGCCAGGAGTACGCCTTCGACGATGCTCTGGTAGCCGGTGCAGCGGCAGATGTTTCCCGAGAGCACCTCGCGGATCTCCGCCTCGTCGGGCGACGGGTTCTCCTGCAAGAGTGCGAGCGATGTCATGACGAAGCCCGGTGTGCAGAAGCCGCACTGGAACGCGTGGCGCTCGCGCAACGCCTGCTGCAACGGGTGCAGGTTGTCGGGGTCGCCGAGACCCTCCACGGTGAGCACGTCCTTGCCCCGTGCCTGGACCGCGAGCATGAGGCACGACCTCACCGCCGCACCGTCGACGATCACTGTGCACGCGCCGCACACCCCGTGCTCGCAGCCGAGGTGGGTGCCGGTCAGGCCGAGCTTGTCGCGGAGGAAGTCGGCGAGCGTGACGCGCACCTCGGCCGTGGCGCGGCGGCGTTCGCCGTTCACGACGATCTCGATCTCCTGGGTCATGACGATCCTCCTGCGCGGCCTGCCGCGGTGGTGAGGGCGCGGCGCACGGCGACGCCGGCCAGGTGTCGGCGGAACTCGGCCGATCCGTGCATGTCGGATGCCGGGTCGAGGTCCTTCGTGGCCTCGCTGGCTGCCGCGGCAACGGTGTCGGCGTCCACGGTCTGGCCGGCGAGGGCGGTCTCGGCCGCGGCGGCGCGCACGGCGCGGTCGGCGACACCCATCAGCGTGATGCGCGCCTCCCCGATGCGATCGCCGTCGAGCACGACCATGGCCGCGACGCCGACGAGCGCGAAGTCGCCGTGCCGCCGGGCGATCTCGTGGAACGCCCAGCCCGCGCCGGCGGGTCCCGATGGTATGCGGACCTCGGTGAGCAGCTCGTCGTCGTCGAGCGACGTCGTGAAGTGGGAGACGAAGAACTCGTCGGCCGGCACCACCCGCTCGCCGCGCACGGATCGCACCACCATCTCCGCGCCGGTGGCGACGGCAACCGCGGGGAGCTCGGCCGATGCGTCGGCGTGGGCGATCGACCCTCCCATGGTGCCGCGGTTGCGGATCGACACGTGACCGATCAGCGGCAGCGCTTCGGCGAGCACCGGGAGACGCTCGGCCACAAGGCTCGAACGCTCGGCGTCGCGCTCGCGTGTGAGGGTCCCGAAGCCGACGCCGGTGCCGTCGAGTGGACGGATGCCCGAGAGCTCGGCGACCTCGTTGATGTCGACGAGCTGTGAGGGGCGGGCCAGGCGCATGGCGAGCAGCGGCACGAGGCTCTGGCCGCCGGCCAGCACCTTGGCCTCGTCGCCGTGCTCGGCGAGGAGCGCGAGCGCCTCGTCGACGGATCGTGGCGCGTTGTACTCGAAGGGTGCGTTCTTCACGCCGGCACCACCTTGATGAGCTCGAGGATCCGCGACGGCGGGAGATGTTGCTCCTGGACGCGCACGCCGAAGGGCTGCAGCGCGTCCTCGATCGCGTTCGTGAGGCACGCCGGGGCGACGATCATCCCGCCTTCGCCCACACCGCGGAAGTTGACGTCCGGATCGGTGAGGATCGTGTCGACGTGATGGATCTCGAAGTTCGGCACGTTGGTGGTCGTCGGCATCAGGTAGTCCATGAACGTCGAGGCCAGGTACTGACCGTCGTCTCCGTACGCCGCGTGCTCGAGGAGGACCGCACCGATCGCCTGGGCGACACCGCCGCGGATCTGGCCCTCCACGATCGCAGGGTTGACCGGAAGCCCGCAGTCCTCGACCACCACGTAGCGGTCGATGCTGACGAGCCCGGTCTCGACGTCGACCTCGACCTCGGCGACGTGCGCGCCGCCCGACCAGCCGCTCTGGCCGCCGTCGTACTCCCGGGTCACCGCGAGATCGGTGTCGGCGCCCTCCGGGAGCCGCGCCGGTTCCTCCGCCACGATGCGGGCCAGCTCGCGCAGCGGCAGCTGGACGTCGGGTGAACCCTGCACGCTGATCACGCCGTCGTGGATCTCGAGGTCGGCAGCGCTGGCCTCCATCACGTCCTCGGCCAGGGCGAGGATCCGCTCGCGCAGGTCGCGCGATGCGTGCAGCACCACGCCGTTCGCCAGCGTCGCGGCGCGACTGCCGCCGGTGCCGACGAGCGCGAACGGCGTCACGTCGGTGTCGCCGAAGATGACCTTCACGTCTTCGGGCCTGACACCGAGCTCGTCGACCGCGACCTGCGTCAGCGTCGTCTCGTGGCCCTGCCCGTGGGGCTGCTGGCGGGTGACGATGCGGACGCTGCCGTCGTCCTCCAGGGAGACATGGGTGGCCTCCTTGCCCATGATCATCGCGCCCATGTCTTCCTGGCCGGGAGCCCTCGGCCCCGGCGCTGCTTCCAGGTACGCGGCGATGCCGATGCCCAGGTACCGGCCTTCGCGGCGGGCGTCGGCCTGGCGTTGCCGGAAGCCCGCCCAGTCGACGATGCGCGCCGCCTCCTCGAGCTGCTCCTGCGTGGTCACGGCGAGGAACGGCTGACCGGTGAGCATGGCGAGCGGCGGCTCGTCCCGCTGGACGTAGTTGCGGCGACGGACGTCGAGCGGGTCGAGGTCGAGCTCCCGCGCGATGGTGTCGAGGAGGCGCTCGCGGAGGAAGTCACCGGTCGCCCACGGGCCTCGGTACGACACGTAGGTCGCCTTGTTGCTGAACACCGCGAGGTGCTGCGCGGCGATGCCCTCGATGCGGGTCGGGCCCTGGAACGCGCCGCTGAGGGAGCCGACGAAGATCGCACCGTTGAACGGGTCGCATCCGTAGGCGCCCAGGTTGAGCTTGGCGTCCATGCGCACGCCGAGCAGCACGCCGTCGGCGGTGACCGCGGCCTCGATGTCGGCACCTTCCTCGCGCGCCTGGCCGCCCACGGCGAGGTGCTCGAGCCGATCCTCGATCCACTTGACCGGGCGGCCGAGGTCGATCGACGCCGCGATCACGGCGACCTCGTCGCGCTGCACCCCGTTCTTCAGGCCGAACCCGCCCCCGACGTCGTCGGCGAGGACGCGGATCTTCTCCATGGGCACGTCGATCTGGCCGGGGAGGAGCATCCGGAGCATGTGCGGTGACTGGGTCGACGCGTGGAGGGTCAGGTACTCGGCGGCGCGGTCGTACGACGCGATGAGACCGCGGGTCTCCATGGGGACGGGCTGATGGCGGTGCACCCAGATGCTCGCCTGCACCACGCGGTCGGCCTTGGCGAACGCGCCGTCGACGTCGCCCACCGTCATCTCGCCCCGGAACGCGACGTTGTCGTCGAGCTCGTCGAACAGCGGTGGCTTCGAGTCGTCGAGGGCGTCGTCGTAGCTGACCACCGGGTCGAGCCAGTCGATGTCCTCCTCGATCAGCTCGAGCGCGTCCTCGGCGATGTAGCGGTCGTCGGCCACGACGAGCGCAATCGGATCGCCGACGTACCGCACCTTGTCGGTGGCGAGGGCGTACACCGCCGGCGCGTGGAGCCCGGGCATCAGGTGCATGCCGATCGCGGCGCCGGGCGCCGCGGCGTGGGTGAGCCGGGTGAGGTCTTCGCCGGTGTAGACGGCGACGACACCGGGGAGCTCCCGCGCCGCCGCCACGTCGACCGACAGCAATCGGCCGTGCGGCACGGTGCTGCGCTTGAACGCCGCATGCAGCATGCCCGGGAGCGTGATGTCGTCGATGTAGCGACCCCGCCCGGTAAGGATGCGCGGATCCTCGACTCGAAGAACACTCGCGCCGACGGCCCGGGCTCCGACCTCCACCATGGCACTCCTCTCTCGCGTTCCAGTCTCGATCCGGAGGCACCGAGACGATGGCTCTGTGCCGGTCACCGCCGGAGGCAGCACTGTATGCCCGGTGAGCCGCGCCGGCTCTCGACGCGCGGCTACCGGCTTCACCGCTGAACCTTCCCGCAGCTCAAGTGTGGCCGTTCGGCCTATCGTGGCCATGGAGAGTGGTGCTGTGATCCTTGGTTCGCGAAGGGGGGAGCCAAGTGCGGAACATCGGCTCGCGAGTGTTGGCGACCCTCGTCGTCACGGGTCTGGTCAGCGCGTTGACGCTCGCGGAGGCCAGCGCGTCGGCGGCCACCGGCGCCGTGGAAGGCGTCACGAGCGATTCCGTCAAGGTTGGCTTCATCTACTCGAAGACCGGCGTCGCCTCGGCGACATCGGGCGATTCCGATGTGGGCTGCAAGGCACGCACTGGCCGCGAGAACGCCAACGGTGGGGTGAACGGTCGCAAGATCGACGTCCAGTACGTCGACGATGAGTCCTCGGGTGCAAACCTCACCTCGGCGCAGAACCTCGTGCAGAACCAGCATGTGTTCATGGTGATCAACGACTCGGCATTCGCCTTCCTCACCTACCGTTGGCTGCTCGATCACAATGTGCCGCTGATCGGTGGGGGATACGACGGTACCTACTACGGCGCGCCCGGCAACGAGAAGGTCATCTCGGCGTTCGGCAACGCAGCGCCAGTGGAAGGAGTCAGCTACGACATCGGCCCGAAGATCGCCAAGGCCCTGGGTGCCACGAAGATGGCATCGCTGGGTTACGGGGTCTCACCCTCGTCGACCGCGGCCGCCAAATCGAACAGCAAGTACGCGGCCCCCGCGGCCGGCCTCAAAGCGGTGTACACGAACACGTCGGTCGATTTCGGCAGCACCGATGTCAGTCCACTGGTGCTGGGTATCAAGAACTCGGGTGCCGATTCCGCCTTCTACGCCATGAACGGGAACACGAACCTGGCGATTGCGCAGGGCCTCGTGCAGAACGGGGTGAAGATGAAGGCGGAGCTCATGGCGACTGGGTACGGTCAGCAGCTTCTCGATCAGCCGGTCGCGCGGGCGATCGGACCGGAGGTCATCTTCACGCAGGGATGGGCCCCGGTAGAGGCGAAGACCAAAGCCACGCAGCAGTTCCAGGCTGACCTCAAGAAATACGCCGGATACACCGGGGTGCCCGACTTCGGGATCTATACGGGATACCTCGACTGCGACCTGGCCATCCTCGGGCTGAAGCAACAGGGCAAGAATCCGAACCAGAGCACGTACGCCGACGACTTGCGCAAGGTTGGTCACTTCAACGCCGGCGGCGGCCTCGGCTGCTCCGATACGGATATCAGCGCCGCGGGCTACGGCAAGCCGAACCCCACGATCTGCACTTGGGCGATGCGCCTCGAGAACGGAAAGTTCGTCGTCGTGGAGCCCAAGGGCAGTAAGACGCCCTACTGGAACGGAAAGCTGATCGGCGCGTCCGTCACGGAACCCGCCACCACACACACGACATGAGTGGGTGCTACCGGATGCCGTAGAGCGCGAGCGCGCTCTCGGAGGTGATCTGGCGTTTCTGCTCGCGATCGAGACCTTCGAGCGCCTCCGCGAGCTCCTCGGTGACGCCCGGGAACTTCGCGTCCGGGTGCGGGTAGTCGCTCGCCCAGATGATGCGGTCGGCGCCGACGAGCGGTGATTGCGCGGTCATCGCCAGCATCGCCTCGTCGGGGTCGAAGCTGATCCAGCACTGCCGGCGGAAGTACTCCGAGGGGAGCATCGACAGGTTCTCGACCTCCCACTGGTACTTGCGGCAATGGTGGTCGAGGCGCTCCAGCCACGGGACGAGCCAACCGCCGTTCGCCTCCAGAAAGATGAACTTCGCGTCCGGGAAACGCTCGCACACGCCGCCCGCGGTGATGAACGCGATGCTCGCCATGACGTCGAAGGGGTTCGCGATCCCCTGGGTGAAGACCTGGAGCGGGATCGCGTCCGAAGGCTGGTCGGGGTCGAAGTCGTCGACGTACCGGCCGTTGGCGAGCATGGGGCGCGCCAGGCGCAGTCCCTTCGACGTGCCCGGAAGGTCGGCGGCGAAGAACGGGTGCAGCGCGATGGGCACGCCCGTGTCGGACGCCGCCTGCCAGATCGGGTCGTAGACCGCGTCGTTGAACGGCCGCCAATCGATCGCGGGGTTCGGCCGCATGAACACCGACACCATGCCGGGGAGCGTCGCCACCCGGCGGATCTCGGCGGCGACGCGCTCCACGTCCTCCTCTTCGTGCAGAGGAGGTACCGCGCCCGCACCGAAGAGACGGCCCTCACCCTCCGACACGTGGTCCGAGCACCAGTCGTTGTACGCGCGGGCTTGTACTTCGGCGAAGTCGACGTCGCGCTCGCTCTGCAGCGCCAGGAGCATCGTCGGGTACAGGACGGCGAGATCGATGTGGTCCTGGTCCATGTCCTGCAGACGCGCCTTCGCGTTCCACGCCGCGGGACGGGTCTCCGTGTAGCGCATCTCGCCGCGGAACGCACGCGCCCGGTCCTCGTCGCTCGCGCCGGCCACACCAGCCGCCGACATGCCGTTCGCCGGCGTTCGGTTCCCGTTGTAGAGGAGCCACTCCTCGCCGTCGGTGTCGGTCTCGATGTGCCAGATGCGGTCCCGGTATTCCGCGGGCGCGTAGTCGGGCATCGCGGTCGGGTGCTCGAGGATGTGTCCGTCGGAGTCGACGTAACGAAGGCCGTCGGTGGTCGCCATCCGCGTTCCTCCCTGTCGTCGCCACCCGAGTACACCACCGGATCCCGCCGGGCGTCAACGCGACGACGCAGCGGCGAGCGCTTCCCGACGATCAGCGAAAGCCGTGCCGCACGTCGCCGTCGCTGTGCGTCATCTGACACAGACGCGCCGCGGCCGTTGCCTCATGCTTCAGACAGCCACGTCGCGATCGGAGGTTGCCATGAACCATTCCCGACGGATCGACGAGCAGCTTGCGCACGTCGAGCTCTTCAGCGGGCTCTCCAGGCGTCAAGTTCGCAGGATCTCAAGTCTGACGTCCCGCATCGACATCCAACCGGGCACCGTCCTCACGCGAGAAGGCAAGCCGGGCGCCGAGTTCATCATCGTGCTCGACGGGGAAGTCGAGGTCCGCAAGGGCGATCGACTGGTCGCCACGCGAGGTTCGGGCGACTACCTCGGCGAGATCGCCCTGCTCGGTGCCCGGACCCAGACCGCGACCGCAGTCGCGAAGACCCCCGTCGTCGCCTTCGTGATGTCGAAGCGGGAGTTCTGGAGCCTGTTCGGCCAGGTACCGGGACTCTCGGACAAGGTCCACACCACGATGACGGGCCGGTTGAGCCAGCTCGGCGCGGCGGACGCGGAAGCCTCGCTGGCCGCATGACCGCGCCGGTGACCCGGCCTGTCAGTACGCCATGAAGAGGATGTGCTCGCGCTCGTAATCATCCGCCATGTCGGGATGCTTTTCGCGCAGGTGCGCGAACGCCTTCTCCACGAGGTCATCCTCGTCCTCGCCGCGGATGAGCTCGCCACACGGACAGCTCAGTCTCGTCTTCATCTCGGTTCTCCGATGTCGCCGACCGATCTGGTCAGACGTTACCGACAACTGACGGGTCGTGCCGGAACCGCGCTCATCCCTCTCGCCCCGAGAACTGCCCGGCGGATGCGGCGCGGAGCTTCGAGTGACCTAAATGCAACGACTAGCTCGTCTGTCCGTTGAGACTGCCGGTGAGTGGTGTGTTGTCGAGGTTGGTGACGGTGCATACGACCTCGCGGTCGCCGCCGTCCCAGTCGCTACCGGGGTTGGGGTAG
The DNA here is from genome assembly GCA_963819475.1 of uncultured Actinomycetes bacterium. Taxonomy (GTDB): domain Bacteria; phylum Actinomycetota; class Acidimicrobiia; order IMCC26256; family DASPTH01; genus DASUAS01. Next base: position 331,368 of record CAWFWE010000001.1, on the reverse strand, counting down.
TAGTACCCGTAGGTGTGTGCCGATTCGTCGAACGGTACGCCGACGTAACTGGTGAATGCGGCGCTGCATGTCTCATCGACGAACGCGTTGATTGCATCGTTGCCGGGGTAGGGAGCGGTCGAGTCAGCCGGGTAGGAAGCGACGAGCGTGACTTCGCCGTCGTGGGGCTTGGCGCAGTCCACCTTTGTCTCGGCGGAGGTGATGCAGTCACCGACCTCCAAACCGGAGGTCGTGGCTGACGTGTAGAACTGGAGGACCGTGGCGCAACCAGGGTCGGCTTGGATCGCGGCTGCAAGTGTCTGATCTGTGTTCAGCACGCTGAGCGGGTTGCCGATCGCCTGGAACTGCCGGACGAGGTTGTTGTCCATCGTCGTCAGAGCCGTCATGAAGACGGTCTTGTTTGCGATTGGCATGCGTGCAGCCGCACTGTGCGCCGCGCTGAGCGCATCGCGGGCGTCACCCACCGTCTGGAGAAAATCCGTCGCTAGTTGCTGGCCGTTTGGAACGCGCGGTGTGCCGAGCGCCTTCGTCGCCGCGATCAGTGTGTCGGTCGCCTTCAGGTCGGAGGCGAGCACGGTCACAACGGCCTGACGCGTGCTCTTCATCGACTGCTTGTTGGCATTGAGAACCTTTTCCGGACTCGTATCGTCGGTGTTGGCCTTGTCGTCCCACGTGTTCAGAGCGGCACAGACCTGCCGCACGAACCGGGTCGGGGTGGTCGTCGGTGCCGTTGCTCCAACGGCGACTCCGAGCAGCGGAGTCATCCCGCTCAGCAGGCCTACAGCCACCGAGGCCACTGCCAAGGCGCGGATATGAGTGATATGAGGTCGCATCGCTCGTTCTCGCTTCCTGCGAGGCACGACGCCTCCGTCCAAACACGCGGTGGCGGTTCGTGGTCCGATGTCCCTAGTGTCGACAACTCGCGAGGCCGGCCAAATAGCCGCCGGGTCAGATTCCGTTGACCTGCCTCGCGCGCGAGATCTGCCGATCGATCGCGTGCCGTGGCACGGGAGACGGCGCTGGTCGCGGTGACCGGGAGCGGGCAATATTGCGATGCCACTGACGCGCAGTCCCCAGTCGCGCCGAACGGGGGGTGCCCAAATTGGCGATCGAGCAGCAGGTGAGCGTCGTCCCTGCAACCGACGAGGATCGGGCGATTGCCACGATCACGATGGCGTTCAGCGACGACCCTGTCACGCGCTGGGTCTTTCCTGACGCCAATGTCTATCTGTCGTACTGGCCACGACTCGTGAAGGCGTTCGGCGGGGCGGCGTTCGCGGAAGGCACCGCGGACTCGATCGACGGCTGCGGTGGCGTGGCGTTGTGGCTTCCGCCCGGTGTGGGCCCGGACGAAGAGACGATGAGCGCGCTCGCGGCCGAGGCCGTCCCGGTCGCAGACCAGGACGAGGTCTTCGGCTTCATGGGCCAGATGGGCGAGTTCCACCTCGCCGAACCGCACTGGTACCTACCGCTCATCGGTGTCGACGTCACCAAGCAGGGCCGCGGCTACGGCTCCGCGCTGCTGCGCCGCGCCCTCGAACGCTGCGACCGGGATGGACTGCCCGCCTACCTCGAGGCGACGAGTCCGCTGAACAAGCCGCTGTACGAGCGTCACGGGTTCGAAGAACTCGGGGTAATCCAGGCAGGGAGCTCGCCCCCGATGTGGCCGATGCAACGCAGGCCCTGCTGACAGCACCACACCGGCCCCGGACGGCCGAACCGCCGATGTGCACGCGACGAAGCCCCGGCCGAAGCCGGGCCGCGTATGTGCGTCGGAATGCGTGGCCGTCCGTTGAGTTCGGCGGCGATCGCGTCGAGCTCGAATTGGGTGCGGTCGGCGAAGTCATAGCCCTTCGTTGGCCAACTGCCCCGGGTAGGTCGTCGCACGGCTCGGTAGGGTCCGTTCACATGTTGGGTACCGCGTCGGCGAGGGTTGGGATCTTTCCGGCGAGCACGGACCGGTCGATGCCGCTGCTCGACCTCGCGTGGGCCGCGGAAGCGTGTGGTTTCTCTTCGATGCTGTTCAACGAGCACACGCACATCCCGGTTGAGCATCCGACCAGTTCGTTCCCGCAAGGTGGCGTGGTGGCGGACCGCTACAAGAGGTTCTGGGACCCCTTCGTCGCGTCGTCGTTCGTCGCAGCGTGTACGGGGCTCGAGGTCGGGACCTGCATTTCGTTGGTTGCGGAGCACGACGCAATCGCGCTGGCGAAGGCGGTGGCGTCGATCGACACGCTCAGTTCGGGACGGTTCGTGTTCGGCGTCGGGTGGGGATGGTTGCGCGAGGAAGTCGAGGATCACGGCTACCCGGCGAATCGACGGGCGGATGTCGTGCGCGAGAAGGTCGAGTTGATGCGTGCGATCTGGGAGCACGATGAGGCGGAGTACCGCGGAGAGTTCGTTCGCCTGCGGCGAAGCTGGTCGTGGCCGAAGCCGGCGCAGCGTCCGCGGCTGCCCGTGCTCCTCGGTGCCCCCGCGTCACCGCGCAACTTCCGCCGCGTCGTGGAGTGGGCGGACGGTTGGATCCCCATGGGCAACACTCACTTGGAAGAGCCCAGCTTCGACGCCGAACTCGCGGCACTACGTCAGGATTGGGAGCAGCAGGGGCGCGATCCGCACGACTTGCATGTCACCGTCATCCAGCGGCCCGCGCGGGCGTCGACGCTGCAAGCCGCTCTGGAACGCGCCGACCGACTCGGCATCGAGCGAGTCGTACTGCTCATGGGCGACCAGGATGCCAATGACGCGCTTTCCCTGCTTGACCACGCGGCTGGTGCGTGGCAACGCTCCTGACCACCGACGGCCCCGACTCCAACCCACGAGCGCCGATGTAGGAGCGCAGATCTTCCGCGAGTTCAGCTGGTCACCGAGCCGCTCCCGATCAGGCACTCTGTGCGCCATGGAGTGTGTTCGTGTTCGGTGGATGCATCGATAGCGGGAGGGCCGATGCCGAGCGACGGTGAGATCCGAGACATTCAGCGAGCGACGTGGGCCGGGCTGTCTGCGGGCTGGGAGAAGTGGGACTCGGTCATCATGGAGCAGCTGGGGCCGGTCGGCGCAGCGATCGTCGAGCGACTCGACATCGCTGACGATCAGCAGCATCTCGACATTGCCGCAGGCACGGGTGAGCCGGGCTTGAGCATCGCGAGACTGTCGCCGAAGGGACGCGTCGTGCTGACCGACCTCGTGGCGGAGATGCTGGATGTAGCCGCGCGACGAGCCAGGGCGCAAGGGATCGCCAATATTGAGACGAAGGTGTGCAGCGCCGATGATCTGCCGTTCGACGACGCCACCTTCGATAGCGTCTCCGTGCGTTTTGGGTACATGTTCTTCCCCGACGTGGCCAAGGCCACGGCCGAGTTCGCGCGCGTACTCAAGCCGGGCGGACGTGTCTGCTCGTCTGTATGGGTCAAGCCCGAGGAAAACCCGTGGACGACGATCGCCATGCAGGCAATCGCGACCGAGGTGGTGGTGGCGCCACCCGACCCGGACGGACCAAATATGTTCCGGTGCGCTGCCCCGGGATATGTCAGTGCCCTGTACGAGGGCGCGGGGCTACGCGACGTTGCCGAGTGGGACGTCGAGGTCGAGCTCGTGACGCGATCGCCCGCGCAGTATTGGGAGATGATCAGCGAGCACGTCTCGCTCGCAGTTGTGGCGCTCCAGCAGGTCGACGAACCGGCGCGGGAGCGGATTCGGGCAACCGCCATTGCGAAGGTGAGCGCGTTCGAGAGGGACGGCAAGATCCGGGTTCCGGGCGTGGCGCGGTGCATCGTGGGAACGAAACCCGCGCGGTGGACCAACCTCAGATTGGAGCATCGCTCCCGTCGCAGCCTCGGACCCGGTCGAACCGCGCTGCAGTTCAGGCATCGCCACTCTGTAACGGGCATGATGCATGGCCGTGGTCGAGCCTACGTACAGAAGAGGTCGCAATGCTTGCAAAGCGAGCAAAGAACGTGATGGTCGGCGCGCTTCTGATCGCCTTGGGCGTCTTCGTGATCTATCGCAATTTCAAGGCCGAGCCAGAGGGCGACGAGACCATCCCTGGGTTTGAGTGATTGATTGGGCGACAGCCCCAAAGCGCAATCCAACACTGCCGATCTGCCGTTCGGCGCTGGCGTGAGTTGTCATTCGTTTGCTTCGGATCGGGCCGGTACGTGGTCGTGTGGGTCGGCTCGGCCGCTGGCGTCAGCCGGTGTCGCGGATCCCGTCGACTTCTGCGCCGATGAGCACCAGGAGCGAGCTCAGCCAGAGCCAGAGCAGCAACACGACGATCGTCGCAAGCGTTCCGTAGGTCTTGCTGTAGCTCGCGAAGTTCGCCGTGTACACGGCGAACAACGCCGATACGACCAGCCAACCCAACATCGCGACGACTGCGCCCGGGGTCACGAAGCCCAGCCAGCCGCGCGGGGCGTCCTTCACGGAGAATCGGTAGAGCGCGCCGATTCCGACGATCATGACCACCGCGAGTACCGGCCAGCGCAGAATGTCGAACGTCACGCGCCCGGCATCTCCGACACCGGCATCGGACAACAGCGACGGAAGCACCGACGTCAGGAAGACGACGATGCTGAGGAAGACGATCGCGCCGAGTGTCAGTGCCAGCGCCTTGCCGCGCTTGGTGGCGAACCCCTTCGGTTCGTCCCGTTCGTGCGCGATGTGGATACCGGTGACGAGCGCCGCCATGCCGCCCGACGCGCTCCACAGGGCCAACACGATCGCGACCACCAAAGTGATCGAAACGCTGGCGGTGTTGGCCTTGATGATCGAGGTGAGCTGGAATGTGAGGAAGGACTGGACCTCTTTGGGGAGCGCGCCTGCGATGTCCTTGACTTGACGTTTCACGTCGTTCGGGTCGGCGACGAGCCCGTAGATCGAGATGAAGGCGATGAGGGACGGCACGAACGCCAAGAACGCGTAGAAACCGACACCAGCCGCAACCAGCGTGAGGTTGTGCTCCCGCAGGCGGACCGGAAGCTTCGCGGCGACGGACCGCAGCGTCCCTGACCCCGTGGTCGCCATCCACACAACGTACGTTCTCTATCCGAACTTCGCTTTCGGAAGTCCACGGTGGTCTCGTAGCCCTCGCCCCGGCTTTGCGGGCGAGACGACTTTGGGGTGCGAGCTTGGCGAGAAGCAGGTTTGTGGGCGTTGCGCTGGGAATGTCGGTGATCAAGATCGAGCCGACGCACGAGGAGGTCAAGCCGTTCTACGCGGGTCGACGCGTCACGGAACCAATTGCTGACCTCCTGACGGGTGCGCTCGGCGACCGTTTCGAGAATCGCAGGAACGCTCGCGCTCGTAGATAGCTGACGTGACTGAACGCTCGCGGAGCCGCGCCAAGCGGGCCGGTCCTCGGGTATCGCTCAGGGTCGCTTGCCGTAGCCGAGATCCTCGACGATCTTCCCGTCGCGCACCCGTATGAGGTTCACGCCGCGGTATGGCTTCTGGGCGTGGACGCGCCAACGAATGACGGCGCGGTTGCCGTCGACGTCCACGTGCTCGACTTCGAACCGAACCTTGCTCATTCGTGCTCAGATCGTTCTCGTTTGGAAGAAAGTCCCGCGCCAAGTTCGGGCGTGATCTCACCGGCGCAGGATCCCTGCTCCGCCCGGCCGGCGCGGCAGTTCGGGCGCGGCTCGCTCAGCCTCTGATGACATCGAAGGCCGCCGGGTAGATGAGGTGCCCGCGTATTGAGGAGTCGTATCGGTTGAGACGCAGCACTTGTGCAGCCTCAGCCGGTGCCCAGTCGGGCAGGTTGATCGTGATGCCGAGAGGAACTGCGTACTCGAACCCGAAGCGCGGGTAGTACCACGGACTTCCTTCCAGGACGATCATGGGTTCCTGCGCCGAGTCGACAATCGGCGTGATCGCCCGGACCAACGTCGATCCGATGCCACGACGCTGGTGATTCGGATCGACGGAGAGTGGTGAGAGGCTCGCAACGCGATGCTCCGCCGAGCCATCGCGCAGGTGTGCGTAGGTGACCATGACGTGGCCCACGACGCGTTCGTCGAGCGTTGCAACGAGCGACCATTCGGGAACGTAGCTGGGAGATTCCCGCAGGGCTTCGACGAGCCGAGCTTCCACCGGTGATCCGAACGCGCCAGCGACAACCTCGGAGATTGCGTCGCGGTCGCCCACCGATTCTGTCCGGACCACTAGCCCGACGGCGGGTACACCCATCGGTACAGAATGCCCCGCGCGAGATCCTCCATCAGGGCTACTTGTTTGAATGGCGGCTGGGTTCGGGGCGGGCCAGCCTTGAGCTCAGGTGCTCGGCCGTTTGGCTCGCAACAGACAGTCTGAGCCAGAGTGCCGCGGTGGGGATCGAGATTCGCCTCGACCGAGTCGAGGAGATTGGACTGGGTCGGCGCGCCTCGACAGAGGAACTGGCAGCCCTCGACGAACACGGCTTCGTCGTCGTGCCTGCGCTCCTCTCCGACGCGGAAGTCGAGCTGCTCGACGCGGAGTTCGAGCGCCTCGTTGCCGATGACCCGGAATCGAGGCGGCACGAACTCGGAACCCGGCGGGCGAAGGGCAACAACGACAACGACGTGTTCGCACTCTGCTGGCGCCACCGCGTCGTGCTCGATGCTGCCGTACACATCCTCGGTTCGACCTTTGAGGTGGGACGCATCGACTTGCGCGACCCGAGCCCCGGGCACGGGGAGCAGCGCCATCACCCGGACCATGGCCCAACGCCCGTGCCGGGAATCACCGCGACCTGGTACCTCGACGCCTTCACGACCGACAACGGCGCGACCCGCCTTCTGCCCGGCTCGCACCGGTCCGGCGTCCCTTGGGCTACTGAGATTCCGATCCCCGGAACTGAGGCTCCGATTCCCGGCGAAGTCATCGCAGTTGGTCCGGCGGGATCGTTGTTGCTGCGCGACGCGCGCCTCTTCCACGCGGGAGGACGCAACTCGACCACGAGTCCCCGCCGGAGTGCCTTCGTCTTCTACCAACACGACATCCCCGACGGCGTCGTGGGTAGCGCATGACCGGCCACGCGGCGGAGCCCCGTCGCATGTTCTGGCCCATTTGTTCGGATAGCGGGAAAACACGGGTTTGCTGCACGGCTTGCGCGGGTATGGCGTACTCGCGTGATTGCTCTGGCCATCGTGGCCGCCGTGTTCGTTCTCCTTGTGCTGTGCCTGGGCATGGGCGCTGTCAGCCGTGAAGCCGACGAGATGGCGACCCGTATGTTCCAGAACAACACCAGCGAGTCACCGACCTGGGTGAGCGACGCCGACGGCGATGGGGCGGTGCCCGGGACCGTCGTCCTCGGGTGGTCGCCCGTGTATCGCCCGAGGTACAGCCATGGCGTCGAGCGAGTCGACAGTCGGATCATGACGGTGAGACAACCGCGTCCTTCGAACCCGGGACTGAACTGACTCCAAGGGGCGCGTACTCAGGCCTCTTTCTCGCACGCGCGTGCCTCACGTTCGGCCTTACGCCGCCGGTATCCCTCGAGGTCCGGATCGACGGATCGGTCGCGCTTGAGTTCCCAGAAGTTGTCGGAACGCACGAGCCATGCGACATGACGCCACAACTCGACTGCGTCGGCATCAGAGGGCACACGACTGATCACCGGCCCGAAGATCCCCGGCCCTCGCCCACCGTCGAGACGGAGCGTCGGCACCCCGAACGCCCCGAGATCCTCGACCACCGCGTGATGCCCGGCGACGACCTCATCCCACGTTCCCGGGTCCGCCAGGGCCACGTCGTAGAGCGACGGGTCCAGGCCCGCGTCGGCAAGTGCGCCGCGTAGCGTGTCCGGACTGCGCACGTCTTCGGAACCTTCCCACGTCCGCATGTCCAGCGCGTGGTAGAAGCGACCGACCGCCTCGCCGCCCGCGGCGTGGCGCACAGCGATCACCGTGCGTAACGCCGGCCCCGCGCGGTGCTCGGCCGCCGCGTCGATGGACTCGTCGCCCCCATTCACCAGCTCCAGCGAGAAGCCTCGCCAGTCAGTGACCTGCACTTCACCCAGCTCGACCAGCTGGTTGACCCATTTCGAGGTCACGAAGCACCACGGTCACAACGGATCGAACCAGAACACCACCTGCTCAGCCATGCGCGCAGCCTAGACACCGCGGCATCAGGACGTCCGCGAAACCGGCGCCGTGAGCGTTCCGAGCGGCGCTCAGCCGCTCGAGCTGAGCTCGACCGTCTGGCGGTTCGACGCCTTGCAGTCGAAGGTGCCGGCCTTGCTCGGGTACTCACGCACGTACTTGCTGCCGTCGAACTTCAGGATCATGAAGCACGGCGAGTTCGCCTTGGTGCCGGGGTCCATCGTCCCCCACATGCCACCGGCGTCGAACTTGTGGGTGTTCTTCAGCGCGGTGAGCAGGTTGGTCCGGGTCAGGCCGTTGACACCGTGATCCTTCACCACCTGGTTGGCTGCCTGCTGGAACAACAGCGTCGAGACCCACCCCCACACCGCGAAGCCGTTGATCTTGTCCTTGCCGACGTACTTCACGAAGTTGGCGAGCGACTTGTTCGCCTTCGTCTCGGTGAAGGGCAGGAAGTTCATGACGATGTGGGTGTTGGCCATGGCCTGGCCCGCGGCCACGGTCTTCGCGTCATAGCACTGGATCTGGCAGGTCCAGACGATCTTCGGGTCGGTGAGGCCCTGCAGCTGTGCTTCCTGGCGCATGGAGATGACGTTGTCGACGGGCGTGCCCGACAGGTTGTAGTTGTCACCGTCGGTCTTCATCTTCTGGATGACCGGGGTGTAGGCGCTCTGCGGGTTTCGGCTGCTCTGCGGGACGGTGTCGGTGATGTCGATCCCGCCCTTCTGTGCCAGCAAGCCGAGCACGGAGGTCGACTTCTGCGTCGAGGCGGAGTCGCTGCTCACGATCAGCGGTCCCTCGAGCTTAGGCCCGTACTTCTTCACGTAGTACTTCGAGTCGCCGACCTGGCCCGTGTACTTCTCGGGGTTCTGCCCCGCCGTGCTGCAGTCGAGGATGCTGCCGGCGGGCGCGAACGTCACCGTCGAGCAGGCCTGGAACGAGTTGGTCGCGACCGAAGGCATGTCGGGAAGCCCGACTGCCTGGCCCGCCTTGTTGATGCAGTTGATCGCGTCATCGAAGCTCGACAGCAGGAACATCCCGTCGCCGACCAGCGCGTAGTCGTTCTCGCACGCGCTGATGATCCCGTTGCGGGCAATGTTCGGGTTGAGCTTCGAGTCGTAGAAGTCGAGGACCAGCTTGCGGCCGCCGATGCCGCCGTTGGCGTTGATGTACTTCACCGCACCGGTGACGCCGTCGACGGCGCCCTGGAGGATTCCCGGGGCGATGGCGTTGTCGACGTCGGCAACGGTTGCGATGTGGATCGTCTTGGCGTCGACGCCGATCTCGGTCGCGGTGGGCGTGTCGTCCGCTGCGCTCCCCGTGGCCGGCAACAACACGATCGTGACTGCGAGCACCGCCAGCGCGCCGAGCACGCGGACGGCTGGTTTGGTCGGTCGCAAGGGTCCCCCCGGGGTCTGCGATTGACGCGCCGGGACAGAGGATTGACCGGCGAAATGTCAGACGTTTGTTACCGTCAAGATGTCAGATATTTAGCCCCGAGTCAACGGGGCCGCGGATCTACGAACCGAAACCATCGAGGAAGCCGGTCAGCCCGCTCGGGGCGTGGGGGCCGAAGTGCGCCTCCTCGAGCACGCCGACACCGGTGCGGTCGCCCATGCGGGCGACGACCAGGTTCTGGAGGTGCAGCGACGACCAGTCGAGCGGGTCGAAGTCGTCGAGCTTGATCGACTCTCGGCCGGTCTCCAGGTCACCGTGGCTGGTGCCGTGGCCCCAGTACGGATGGCTGTAGCCGATGCCGCGCATGCGGAAGGTGAACACCTTTTCGAGTTCGATGTGCACTTCGCCTTCGTCGGGGTGCTCGAACCAAAAGTCCGCTCGCTTGATCTCGCGACGGCCCGGTTCGAAGTCGAGCTCGTAGCGAAGGTCGTGGCACTCGCGCACTCCCGCGGTGCTCCACGGGGCCGCGCCGTCGGGGAGCGGGTCGAGCACCAGCGACGTCTCGAGCCAACGCGTGCCGTCCGGATACTCGTGGAGGGCCAAGTGCGTGTACCGGTCGGCGAAGTGCAACGGCGCCCACAGCCAGAAGGCCTGCGGGTCGCGGCGACCCCAGTTGGTCGCCAGCTGCTGACCGACCGGCCGCATGCCCCACGAGCGGTCGCGTGTGCCCGGCACCTCGCTCGGGTCGATGCGCAGCTCGTCGCCGTCGACGGAGATCGTGCCCTCCCACGTCCCCCATTGCGTCAGGCGGGTGTGGTCCATGGTCAGGATGCCCGTCGGTGACATCGTGCGCTGCCGCGGCTCCTCGACGGCGACGGTCGTGGCCCGGAAGGTCAGGTCGCATTCGATGCCGTGCTCGTTGGGTTCGACGACGTAGCGGATGGTGCGGATCGGCTCGACGACCTCGATGCGAATCGGGCCGACGGCCGTCGAGCGCTCGGCGGGCATCTTGCCCGACGCGAACACGGAGTGCTCGATGCCATTGCGCACGAGGCTGAAGGCGGCATCGATGACGCCGCGCACCGGGTAGTGGCCCATCGCGGCGCCGAAGTAGAACTCGCCGTCCTTCTGGTGGCCGTTGAACCAGTAGCGGTCGTAGTGGTTCGGATCACCGGTCGCGGGGTGGGCGATCGGATCGGCCGACGGGTGGATGGGGTAGTCGTCGAAGGGGGTCAGCATCAGCCCAGCACCTCCGAGTGGTCGAGGTCGGTCATGGATGTCCTTCCGTGATGGCTAGAGCTTGGCGACGGCGCCGCCGTCGACGTTGAGGATGGTGCCGGTGATGAACGCGGCGTCGTCCGACGCGAGGAATGCCACTGCGGCGGCGACGTCTTCCGCTCGACCGTGGCGCTTCAGCAGCTGGATCCGCTGGTAGTGCGACCAGAACAGGCCGTCCTCACCCAGCAGCTCGGCCCAACGAGGGGTCATGATCCGGCCCGGTCGTACCGCGTTGACGCGCACGCCGTGCTCGCCGCCGCGCCCGGCCAGGTGCATCGTGAGTCCCTCCACCGCTGCTTTCGACGCCTGGTAGGACGCCGACGGCTGGAACCCGCCCATCTGCTCGAGCTCGGTTTCCCCGACGCCCATCACCGCCGACAGCGACGACACGACGACCACCGCCCCGGCGGAGTCGACCAGCTGCGGCCACGCCGCCCGGCAGGTGAACATGGTGCCGTTGAGATTGAGATCGACGATCGCCTGCCAGTCGGTGGTCGACTCCTCGGGCCATGCGCCGGCGCCGCCGGTGCCGGCGTTGGCGACGACCACGTCGACACGACCATGCCGCTCGACCGCGCGCTCCACGACGCGCTCCATGTCGGCTTCGTTGGTGACGTCGGCGGTCACGAACGTGACGTCGCCCGCGAACGGCTCGGCGGGCTCGTTGCGGGCACAGGCGACAACACCGGCGCCCTCCGCGACGAGCCGCTCGACGACGGCGGCGCCGATGCCCGTGCTGGCGCCCGTGACGAGCGCCACGCGTCCCGCGAACCGCTCGCTCACGAGAGCCCCGACTCGGCGACGACCTTGCGATCCGTCGGCATCAGAGCCTGCTCAGCAGCTGCTCGAGCAGCGGCGCGAACATGATCATGTCGTCCGGGTTCGACGGCAGGTCTTGGGTGCCGAACGCCGCGCCGCGCTGGGCCATCCGCAAGAGGATGATCCCGAACCGGCAGCCGGCCAAGGCCTCGTACCAGGTCAGGTCGTCGAGGTGCTCGCCGCCCAGCTGCTCGTAGGTCAGCGCGGTTTCGACGGAGTCGAACAGGGCGGGAACGGGCGGGAGGCCGTACTGCTCGGCCATGGTGGCGAAGAACTTCTGGAAGAACGTCGTCCAGGCGACGTCGACCTCGGGCGGGCCCATGGTCGCCATCTCCCAGTCGAGCACGAGCGTGGGTTCGAAGTCTCGGTAGATGATGTTCCCGGGCCTGCTGTCGCCCCAGTTGAGCACGCTTCGGTCGTTGGTCGGCATCGTCTTGGTGACGACCTCGATGCCACGCTCGAGGATCGGGACGGTGTGCGCGCCGCGCGCCCAGGCGTAGTACGCGCGTAGGTCGGCGACCTGGCGGGCCAGCGGCGTCGTGCCGGGCGCGTCGAGGTGCAGGAACGCGGTGTCGTCGCCGTCGTCCCTGATCTGGTGGAGCCGAACGAAGACGTCGATCGTCGATCGCTCGAACCGCCTCCACTGCTCCGGGGTCCCCTGCAGGAACCAACCACCCGGATCGAGCAGGTAGGGCGGGTTGTCGGAGGCGACGACCCCGTCGACTGCCCGCGTGACGAGGAACGGGACCCGGAGCCACTCGGCCGACGTCTCCAGGTAGACCACGTCCGGGACCGGCACCGTCGTGCGCGTGCGCACGAGGTCCATCACGCGGCACTGGAACTCGAGGTCGTACGTGCGGAACGTCGGAAACGGGGAGTCCGGCGCCGGTGTCAGGCGGGCCACGAGCCGTTCGCCGTCGAGGGTGAACAGGACGGTCTCGTTGGCCATCCCGCTGTCGGGGGCTTCGACGCCGGTCACGACGGCGTCGTCACCGTGGACATGACGGGCCCATGCGGCCAGGCGTGCCTGGATCGTGCGCGGATCCGTGCGCCACGGTGTCGTGGTGGCCGCGGGCTCCTCGCTCACGTCACACCTCGGCGGGTGTCGGCGTGAACGTCACGGGCATGCTCTCCAGCCCGCTCACGAAGTTCGAAGCCCGCCGCGGGAGGGGTTCCTCGGTGGCGAGCTCGAGGTCGGGCAACCGGCGGAGCGCCTCGGCGATCATCATCCGCACTTCGAGCCGGGCCAACGACGCGCCGAGGCAGAAGTGAGTCCCGATGCCGAACGCGACGTGCGGGTTCGGGCTCCGACGGACGTCGAACTCATGGGGGTGCTCGAAGACGTCCTCGTCACGGTTCGCCGAGGGGTAGAAGAGCATGAGCTGGTCGCCCTCCTTGATCCGCTGGCCGCGCAGCGTCACGTCTCGCGTGGCCGTGCGGCCCATGTTCTGCACCGGCGAGTTCCACCGGATCATCTCCTCGGCGGCAACCGCCATGTCGGCCGCGCCCGAGCGCAGTGCCTCTCGCTGATCAGCGTGCTTGATCAGCTCGAGCATCCCGCCGCTGAGCACGTGCCGGGTCGTCTCGTCACCGCCGATGAGGATCAGCAGCATCTCCTGGACGATCGACTCGTCATCAAGGCGCGCACCATCGATCTCGGCCTGGCACAACGTCGTCATCACGTCGTCCCGGGGGTGCTTCCGCCGATCCGCGATGATCCTCAGCTGCGCCTCGCGGAACTCGACCATCGTGCGGCTCGTGCTCTGCATGCGCTCGGCGATCTGCTCCGGGGTGACCATCTCGTCGGCCGTCGGGCTCATCATCTCCTCCGACCACCTCAGGAGATCGTCGTAGAGATCGGGCTCATAGCCGAGGAGGTCGGCGATCACGTACAGCGGCAGCCGCGCGGCGATGTCCCAGACGAAGTCGCAGCCGCCCTTCTCGCACACCCGGTTGATGATCTCGCGGCACAGCTGCCGCATCATCGGCTGGTGTGCGGCGACACGCTTCGGCGTGAACCCGCGGTTCACCAGCGACCGCCGGCGCTGATGCTCGGGATCGTCCATGGAGATCATCATCGGGAGGTGCTCGCCGTGCGGCCGTGGCGCGCGATGGCTCGAGAACGTCTTCGCGTCCTTCTCGACGGTGAGCACGTCGGCGTGCTTGAAGATGCCCCACACCGCACCGACCGGGTCGTAGTGGACGGGCTCGGTCCTCCGCATCTCGTCGAAGATGCTGTGCGGGTCCTCGGCGTACCACGAACCATCCAACAAGTTCAGGCCGTCGATCGTCGTGCGGACGATCCTGTCCATTGGTCCACCCCCTTCCGATGGCGAGCGTAATAGCTCTAGAGCTTTCTGGCCAGGGGTCAGGCGCTTGCGACCAGGGTGACCTCGATGCGGCCCCGTCCCGGGTCGGCTGCGCCGATCCCGGGGGCGCTGCAGGCGAAGACGCGCCGGTTCGTCAACGCGCCGTCGTCTCGCAGCTCGTACACGCTGATCCGGTGTCCGAACGTCTCGGCGACGAGCACACGTTGGCCTCCCTCATCGACCACGATCCCATTCGGGCAGATGAGCTCGACTGGCGTCACCGGCCCGGCTCGCCCTCGCTCGTCGACGAGTACGAGCGCGGTCGCTCGGGGTTCCTCGCCGCTGACGAAGTCGTACCCGAAGTTGCCGATGTAGGCGCGTCCACGGCTGTCGACGGCCATGTCGTTGGCTCCCAGCACCGTCCACGGAGCGAGATCGGCCACGATCTCGGTGGTCGCGCCCACGCGCAGCAGCTGGCGCCGCATCATCGAGACCACGAGCAGATTGCCGCTGGGATCCCAGCCCAAGCCGGACGGGACGTCGTCCGGCTCGAGCTCGACCCGAACGTCGCCGGCCGGACTGACCGAGCGCACTTCCGGTGGTGGAAGTCGGAGAACCACAGGCGACCCGCGTGCCAGCGCGGCCCTTCGGGAAACCCCAGTTCGTCGAGGAGAGCTTCAGTGCTCACGAGCAAGGCATCCTTCGGCGACGACGGTCAACCCAGGCGTTGGCGCGCCCGCTCGTAGTCGTCCGAGGGCAGTGGTCCCTTGCGTGCGGCGGCCACGTTCTCGGCGAGGTGCGCAGCTCGTGACGTGCCGACGATGGTGGTGTGCATGTCGGGGTGCGACAGCGTGAAACGCAAGAGGAATTCCATTCGGGGCATGCCGTCGAGGATGTCGTCGAGGTCGCGTTCGGCCGCCCGCCACCGAGTCTGCCGTTCCTCCAGAGACCGTTCGAGGCCGGCGCGCATTGCCTCCGGCAACCTGGCGTAGCGTGCGGGCAGCGCCGCGGGAACACCGCGGGCGACCCCGCCGCGGATGATCGTCCCTGCACCTGCGCCGGCCGCCTTCGTGATGAGCTGCTCGTGTTCTCGCTCGAGGGCGGAATACGGGATCTGGAACACGTCGAACACACCCATGTCGATGTGCTCCACGAGGTGCGGGAGGTTGCCCGACATCCCGATGAACCGGACCTTGCCCTCGTCGCGCAACGCCAGCAACTCGGCGATCGAATCGTGCTCTTCCAGGACCGCGCGAGAAGGGCTCAAGTGCACCTGCACGAGATCGAGACGGTCGGTCCGCATCCTGCGCAAGCTCTGCTCGACGGCTGCTCGGAGGTTCGCTCTCGTGAAGGTGTGATCCGGGAAGCGGTCGGGTGGAGGCGGAGGATCGACCTGGCAACCGCACTTGCTTGCGAGGAAGTACTCATCACGCCGGTGAGAGATGCCTGCACCGATGAATTCCTCTGACAGCCCGTAGTCCGGAGACGTGTCGACCATCGTGATCCCGGCATCGAGCACCGCGTTGAGCAGCTGGGCCGCCGCGTCTTCACCCATGCTGGCGTGCAGCTCCATGGCACCGAAGCCGAGCTTCGTGACCTCGACCCCGGTGCGACCCAGGACAGCCGTCTGCAAGGCGGTCATGATGTCACGCACCGGATCGTGACCGGCGTTCCCGACAGGCGCGGCATCCCGGTGAGCGGGTCGAGCTCGCGGGAGCTCATGAGCCGGTTGATGTTGGTGTCGCCCCATCCATGCGGCACGGAGACCGCACCCCGTGCGGTTGCCTCCGTGACGCGTGCGCGCAACCGCAGTACTCCCGTGGCGGAGGCGATCTCGACCAGGTCGCCGTCGGCGATGGCGACGGCGACGGCGTCCGCGGGGTGGAGCAGCGCCGTGGGCTCGTCTCCGTCCGTGAAGTGTTGTCCGTTCATGTGACGCGGTTGGCGGCGCGGAGTGACGACGAACGTCGTGTCGTCTTCGACGGGTACGCGGAACGTCGCGAACTGCTCGACCAGCGGGACCGGCGCGAGGTCCCAACCGCCCTGCGGCAGTCGCCGCTCGGCCCAGTTGTACACGGCGGGCGCGGCGACGACCGGCGCGTTCGCCGCCCGCAGACCGTCGAAGTCGCGGCCACGCGCGATGCGAGCCAGCACGTCGTCGTCATCGGCGCGATCCGGGTCGGTGCCGTCTCCGAAGAGATCGACGCCGAGCGCGAGCCCGATCTCGACGATCGAGCGCCACATCGAGACCAACGACGGCGGGCGCGGCACCACTGGCGCGGTGTACTGCGTCGACACGGCCGACGAGAAGAGGTCGAGCGTCGGGAGGTCGCTTCGCTCGAGTTGATCGGGACACGCGATGACGTGGGTCGCGAGCTCGACGGTCTCGGTGTGCATCGTCTCGAGGACCACGAGGGCGTCGAGTCGGTCCAGAGCCGCGAGCAGGCGTTCGGTGTCCGGGAGCGCGGTGACGATGTTGCCGCTCAGCACGACCAGTGCCCGCAGGCGTCCTTCCTCGATCTCCTCGGCGATGAGTGCAGCGGGCCACTCTCCCAGCAGCGTCGGAATGTCAGGACGAGACGGTGGACCCGGCGACGGCAGCGCGCTCGCGGGGAGCGCGTCGCGCACGTCGAGCTGCGCGAAGTATCCGGGGTTGAACCACATGCCACCGGGATGGTCGAACGAACCAGTGAGCACCAGCAGTGCCCACGCCAACCACTCCACGGCGTTGCCGCCGGCAGACATGGTGACACCGGTGCCGGTCACGATGGCGAGCTTTCCCGCTCGCCGCACGGCATCCGCGAGTTCGCCGAGGGCGCGCGGTGGGACGCCGGTGATCGCGGCGACGCGCTCGCGATCGAACGGCGCGACCGTCTCCTCCAGGGCTTCCGCGTTTCGCGCGCGCTCGCCCAGTGCAGTGCGATCGAGTCCTACCCTGAACTGCTCGCGCACGAGGAACGCGAGCACGGCGTAGTCGGTCCCCGCTCGCACTGAAAGGTGATGGTCGGCGAGTCGCGCCGATTCGGTGATGCGCGGATCGAGTACCCACACCTGTCCGCGGCGGCGCGCTTCCCGCAGTCGCGCTACGGGATCGGCGTACGTGGTCGTCTGTCCGTGGGAGATGACCGGGTTCGTGCCCACGAGCAAGAGCAGCTTCGCATCGGAGGACACGTGGGGAACGAGCGACGGAGTGCCGGCCATCAGCTCGGTGACGAGGGTCTTGGCTGCAGAGTCGACGGTCACGTCGCTGTAGCGCTGCGCCGTCCCGAGTCGCGACTGCAGCCTCCGAGCCGCCCAGTAGGCCGCGGTGTCCTGGTAACCGCCGCCACCCAGGAAGAACCCGACCGCATCGGAGCCGTGAGCGGCGACGACGTCGGCGAGCACACCCGAGAGGTCGTCGACGCACTCCCGCCAGGCGACGGAAACCAAAGCACCATCCCGACGCACGAGACAGTCACCGAGACGGTGGCGCTCGTGGTGCGCGGCGGCGAGGGCACGCCCCTTCGAACACGTGTACCCGCGCGAGAGCGGATGGTCGGGATCACCCTTGACGTCTACTATGCGGTCGCCGTCTGCCGTCACGAGCAGGCCGCAGGCGGCGATGCAGATGCGACAGAACGTGCGATGCGTCGTCGACGTGCTCACCGTTTCGGATCGTAGGGCACCACGGGGCGCCGGAGTGAGGTCCGCCGAGCAGGCGGCGCCTTGCCGCCGCCGACGCGGCTCGAACAAGCGACATCCCTGTAGGCGAGAAGTAGCATCGGTTCCGAACAACCGGCGCTACGAGAGGGCAATGGCCCGATGACCGATCACGACCTGGTGGTCCGGGGCGGCACCGTGGTGGACGGCACCGGTGGTGCGGCCCGCGTCGCCGATGTCGCGATCGACGATGGAGTCGTCACGAGCGTCGGCGAAGTCCGCGCGACGGGCCGCGAAGAGCTCGATGCCGACGGCCTACTGGTAACACCCGGGTGGGTCGACGTGCACACGCACTACGACGGCCAGGTGACGTGGGACCCCTTCCTCACGCCGTCGTCGTGGCAGGGCGTCACGACCGTTGTGATGGGCAACTGCGGTGTGGGTTTCGCTCCCGTGCGCTCCGATCGCCACGACTTCTTGATCCGGCTCATGGAAGGCGTGGAGGACATCCCCGGCACCGCGTTGCACGAAGGCATCTCGTGGGGATGGGAGAGCTTCCCCGAGTACCTCGACGTCGTCGACTCGACTCCGCACGCGCTCGACTTCGGCGCGCAGGTTCCCCATGCCGCCTTGCGCACCTATGTGATGGGTGACCGCGGCGCCGACCACACGGAAGTGCCGACGCCCGACGAGATCGAGACCATGGGCCGCCTCGCGGCCGAGGCGATCCGCGCCGGCGCGCTCGGCTTCTCGACGTCTCGGACCGTCGTGCACCGCTCGTCGGACGGTAGCCCCACGCCCAGCCTCACCGCGACCTCCGACGAGCTGCTCGGGATCGCGCACGCGATCGGAGCGACCGGACAGGGCGTGTTCGAGATCATCTCCGACCTCGACGACCTCCACGGCGAGTTCGCGCTCATGCGCGCGATGTCGGAGGTGAGCGGCCGGCCGATGTCGATTACGACGCTGCAGCGTCCCGAGCACGATCCCGACGCGTACCGAGCGCTGCTCGACCTCATCGTCGGCGCCGTCGCCGACGGCGTACAGCTCCGCGGGCAGGTGGCAGCCCGGCCGATTGGGATCTCGATGAAGCTCGACGGTCGTCTCCATCCGCTGGTTGAGTCGCCTACCTACCAGCAGCTGGCGCCACTCCCGATTGACGAGCGCGTCGCCCGCCTACGCGAACCGGACGTCCGCACCGCGGTGCTCACCGAGCTCGGTGAGTCACCTCGAATCATGGAGCACTTCCCGTACGTCTTCGCGCTCGACGAGCGACCGCGCTACGACCGACGGGCCGACGAGGCGCTCGACGTCGCGGGTGCGTACGACGCCCTGGTGGACGGCGGCGGCTCCGGCGCGCTCTACGCCCCGGTCATGAACTTCACCGCCGGTGACCTCGTCGCGACCCGCGAAATGCTCGTGCACCCGCTCACCGTTCCCGGGCTCGGCGACGCCGGAGCCCACTGCTCGGCCATCTGCGACGGCAGCTTTCCGACGTACCTCCTCGAATATTGGGGACGCGACGCGTCGAGCGGCGATCGCCTACCGATCGAGTGGATCGTGCAGCGCCAGTGCGCGGCGACCGCCGCGCTCGTCGGTCTCCACGACCGCGGTGTGCTCGCACGGGGCCGGCGCGCAGACATGAACCTCGTCGATCTCGACGCGATCGGTGTGGGCACGGTCGAGATGGTCCACGACCTGCCCGCCGGCGGGCGACGGCTGGTTCAGCGCGCCACCGGCTACCGAGCGACGCTCGTCGCCGGCGAGGTGGTCATGCGCGACGGTGAGTCCACAGGCGCGCTGCCCGGTCGCCTCGTCCGCGGCGCGCAGCCGGCGTCCTGACCGCCGGGTCACCTTCACCCGTGCTCACTCACCGCTCGGGCGGGTCTTGCGTGACCAAAACGTGTCGTCCGAGCGCGTCCGCGGAGGAAGCGGGAGCTTGGTCGCCGGTGTGATGTCGCCGACGACGACGACATCCGGCCGGCGTCGGGCGATTGACTCCATCATCGGCCGTGTCGATCTGTTCGCCGTAACCCGAAAGTGTGAGCCGTCGTCGAGTGAGACCTCGAACTTTGTCGGGCTGTCGTCATCCGAGTCGACGAGCCGTATCCCGCGAACCGCGTCCAGACGTACCACTCGACGCCGGTACAGATATCGCATCGTGAGGTACCCGTCGCTCAGCTCGACCCGATAGCAGGTGCGGAACACACCCCAGCCGGCCATGAGCGCCAACCCTGCGAAGAACCCGAAGGCGACAACAGACACCGCTACTGCACTCGCCACCGCGAGAACGGCCATCGCGATGGTCAGGGCCGCGAGCCCCAACACGTACAGGCGCGAACTCGCGACCGAATCGTGCGTCTCCGTCATCGGCGCAAGCATCTCATGCGAAGACGGAACTGCCGCTCGCGCTCGCCGAACGGCGCCCGACCGAAAGCCTCGGCGCCACTTCAGCCGGCTGAGGTTGAATGAGGGGCATGCCACTGATCCGACTCGGCGCGTTCCCGCCGCTCCAAGGACCGACCCCCGCCCCGGAGACCGTGATCACCTTCGTGCGCGCCGCGGCGGCCGCCGGTCTCGATCACGTGTGCACCGCCGACCACGTGAGCTTCTTCGTGGGCGCGGGCACGGACGGTCTCCTGAGCGCGACCGCGCTCGCGATGGCCGACGCCACGATCCCGATCTACGTGGCGGTCTACCTGCTCCCGCTTCGCCATCCGACGCTCGTCGCTCGCCAGGTCGCCGACCTCGAGCTGCTCGCGCCGGGGCGACTCGTGCTCGGGCTCGGCATCGGTGGTGAGGACCCGCACGAGTACACGGTTTGTGGTGTCGACCCGCGAACACGCGGCCGCCGCATGGACGAGTGCCTGCAGGTGCTGCGCTCGCTGCTCACGGGCAAGCCGGTCACGTTCCACGGCGAGTTCTTCGACCTGGACGACGCGCTCATCGTGCCGGCGCCGCGCTCGCCGGTGCCGTTGATCGTCGGTGGACGGTCCGATGCCGCGGTGCGGCGCGCCGCGCAGCTCGGTGACGGTTGGATCGGCGTGTGGAACTCGGCGAGGCGCTACGCCGAGGTGGTGGCGTCGATCGACGAGCAGGCCGCCGCTGCCGGGCGCGCCGACCACCCCCGCGCGCATGCCATGCAGGTCTGGTGCGGCATCTCGGACGACCGTGCCGAAGCCCGCACGCTCGTGTCGACGGCGATGGAGCGCTTCTACCAGATCCCGTTCGAACGCTTCGAGCGCTACTCGCCGTCGGGCACGCCGGCCGACATCGCGGAGTTCCTGGTCCCGTACGTCGAGGCCGGATGCACGACGTTCAACCTCGTGCAGCAGTCACCTGACGTCGAGACCGCGGTCGCCGGGGCGGTCGAGGTCAGACGACTGCTGAGTGCGGGCGCATGAGCTCGATGGCGCAGTGTTGGAGCAGTTCGGTCGGGGCGGGAACACCGCCGGTCATGACAGCCTGAGGCACAGGCCGGCCCCCGGCGAACGGACGCGCTGCTCCTCGTGTACTCATCTGCGGGGTCCGGTGATGGCATCGTCGGAGAGCCAGAGCATCGTCGAGAGCGCAGTCCCGCACAACATGCCGTCGTCGTTCCACACGCGGACCGTCCCGACGGGCAAAGGAAAGGTGTTGCTGTGGGACACGACGACCGGACATGGTCAACCACGCGCTCGCGCCCGATCGGCCGGCAGGCTGGCCAATACGGCGCGTCCGCGGTCACAAACACCGCGTGCACACCGTCGCCGCGGCCCTTCACCACGAAACCGCCATACGCGGCGACCCCCTCACGCAAGATCGCGTCGTGACGGGCCAACGCCGCCCGCATCGCTTCCGGCTCCTGATCCCACAGGCGCGTCGAGACCTCGAGATCCGTAAACAGGAACGTGACCGTCCCAGTTGGCAGGTCAGCCAACCGATCCCCTCCACCATCGTCCACGCCGCGAAGTAAACCAGGCACACCCCAAACCCGTCACCTACGCGGACCGCATGTGTGTCACACTCGATCGGAGATCCACGCTTCCTTGAGCTGACGGCGCAACGCCTTTCCCGACGGGAGCCGCGGGATCGCATCGACCATCACGACGTGGCGCACGCGCTTGTAGCCCGCGAGCCGGTCGGCGATCACCGCCTGGAGCTCCTCGGGCGCGACCTGCGCGCCCGGGGCCAGGACGACGGCGGCGACGATCGCCTCACCGAGCTCCGCGTCGTCGACGCCGAACACCGCGCAGTCGTGGACGCGCGGGTCGCCGTGCAGCACCGCTTCCAGCTCCGCCGGCGCCACCTGGAAACCCCGGACCTTGATCATCTCCTTGAGCCGGTCGGTGATGTGCAACCACCCCTCCGGCTCCAGCCACCCGATGTCGCCGGTGCGGTACCAACCGTCGTGGAAGGCGCCCGCGGTCTCGGAGTCGGGGAGGTACCCGGCCATCGCCGACCGGCTCCTCACCTCGATCTCACCGGTGGCCCCGGCCTCGAGCACTACGCCGGTCTCGGGATCGGCGACGCGGATCTCGACCCCCGGCGCGGCCAACCCGGCGCTGTCGAGCCGCCAGCGCTCCGGGTCCTGCACCGGGTTGGCGGCGATGACCGGGACCTCGCTGGTGCCGTAGGCCGGGAGCCAGCGCACACCGGACCGTCGGCTGACCGTCCGGGCGACCTCCTCGGCCACCGGGGTCGCCCCCCACATGATGTAGCGGAGCGAGCTGAGGTCGAAGTCCTCGAGGTGCGGGTGGTTCGCCATCCCCAGCGCGATCGGCGCCACCGCCATCTCGAGCGTCATGCGCTCGTCGGCGACAGCGCGCAGCGACGTGTCGAGGTCGAAGCGCGGGTGGAGGCGGATCCGTGACCCCGCCGCGACCGCGGTCACGATGTTGAGCAGGCCGAGGATGTGCACCGGAGGCGTCGCGACCTGGAAGTGGTCGCGGTCGGTGAGCCCGAGCGACGCGATCCAGTGCTCCACCCCGTGCCCGAGTGAGCGGTGGGTGTGCCGGACGGCCTTCGGCAGGCCGGTCGTGCCGGAACTGAACACGAGTACCGCATCGGCGTCGACGTCGTCGACGACCGGACCCGGATCGCCTGCCGCCGGCGGTGCCGCGCCGTCGAGCCGGATGACCGGTGCCGACGGGAGCGCGGCCGCCAGCGCCGCGCACCCGGCCTCGTCGCCGAGCACGAACTGCGGGGAGACCACCGCGCAGGCGTGCTCCACCTCCATGGCCTTCCACGCCGGGCTGAACATCACGACCGCGGCGCCCAGCTGCAGGGCGCCGTAGACCGCGAACACGAACTCCGGCCGGTTGGCCGACATGAGGGCCAGGCGCGCGCCGCGGGTGACCCCGGCACCGGCCAACACCCCGGCCCAGGCGTCGGCGTGGGACTGCAGGTCGCCGAACGTGAACGAGCGATCTTCGAAGTCGAGCGCGGCGCGGTCGCGGTCGCTCGTCGCCCGGCGGCGCAGCACCTCGCTCAGCGTTCGCGCGTCGTCGCCCACCGCTACAGGTCCAGCAACCGGGGGAGCTGCCGGGTGGCGAGGAGCGTCACGCCGAGCTCCCGCGGCAGGCGGGTCGACGACCCGAGCAGTCCGTCGAGCAGCAGCGTGCGCTTCACGTAGCGGTGCAGCGGGTGCTCCTCGGTGAACCCGATGCCCGCCAGCACCTGCTGGCTGTGGGTGGCGGCGATGCGCGCGCCGCGCCCGGCGAGCGACTTGGCGAGCATCGCCGTCATCGGGTCGGGCGCGTCCCACGCGGCGACGACCGCGGCGTCGCCCGCCTCGAGCGCGACGTAGGCCTCGGCCAGGCGGTGCCGCACCGCCTGGAACTGGGCGATCGGCCGGCCGAACTGCTCGCGGGTGAGCGCGTGCTCGCGGGCGAGACGCAGCATGGCGCGCCCGATGGCGACGAGCTCGGTGGCGAGCGCGCGCCGGCCGGCGAGCAGGGCGTCGTCCCACGCATCCAGCGAGAGGGTCTCGGTGGCGACCGGCTGCACCGCGCCCGCCTGCAGCCGTGACATCCCGACTTCGGGGGCGATGCCCTCGATCACCGTGCGTTCGATCGCCTCGGTGGGCACGACGGCCACGATCAGCTGGTCGCCGTCACGCGCGGGAACCGCGACGGTGTCGCGCCGTGCAGTGCGCGCGAACGCGAGACCGTCGACAGTGAGCGCGCCCCCGGAGACGACGCCGGGCGGGTCCCAGCCGCCGAAGGCGGGCAGCGCGACCGCCGCGCCGGAGGCGGTGGTCACGCCCAGGGCATCGAGCACCACGTCGTCGAGCGACGACGCGACCGCGTTGAGGTCGCCCAGGGCGCCGAACACCACCGACACTGCGTCACGCGGTTCGGCCGCGAGCACGTCGGGCCAGCCGATCGCGTCGAGCGCGTCGTCGGCGTCGGGCGCCGACACCAGCGCGTGGCGCACACTCTTGTCGAGCAGCTCGAGCTCGTCGGCCTCCACCTACGCCTCCGCACCGAGGTCGAGCAGTCGCCGGGCGACGATGTTGCGCTGGATCTCGGCCGAGCCTCCGTAGATCGTGGCCGCACGCGAGTAGAGGTACTCGGAGCGCCACCGCTCGCCGTCAGGGCTGTCGTCGAGCTCCACCAGGCCGGGCACGAGCTCGCGGGCGGCGTCGAACAGCTGCTGTTCGGCGGTGGCCACCAGGATCTTGTCGATGGACGTCTCCGCGCCCAGCGCGCCCTGCTCGGCGAGGCGGTACTGGGTGAGTCGCGAGCGGGCGCGCATCGCGTAGAGCATCTGGAAGGCCTCGCCCAGCACGGTCGCGCTGTGCACGTCGTCGGGCGCGCGCTCGACGAGCCGCTGCATCCGGTTGGCGAGGTACGCGGTCCGGTGCCAGAAGCTGGTCGACCGCTCGAACGGGAGGATGTTCATCGCCACGGCCCAACCGCCGTTCACGTCGCCCAGGATGCGCCCGGCGGGCACGACGACGTCGTCGAAGAACACCTCGGCGAACTCGGGCGCCCCGTTCATGAGCGCGAACGGCCGCACCGTGATCCCGGGCGTGTCCATGTCGACGAAGAACGCGGTGATGCCCCGGTGCCGCGACTCGGCGGAGCCGGTACGGGTGAGCAGCACACAGCGCGACGCATACTGCGAGAGACTGGTCCACAGCTTCTGGCCGTTCACGACCCAGTGCCCGTCGCGCTCGGTGGCGCGGCAGGACAGCGATGACAGGTCGCTCCCGGTGCCGGGCTCCGAGAAGCCCTGGCACCACATCGCCTCGCCGCTGAGCAGCTTCGGGATCTCCTCGCGCGCCAGCTCGGGGGCCGCGAACTCGGCCAGCGTGGGTGCGAGGATCTCCGTCATCGAGAAGAACCCCGGCACCACGAGGTCGCGCTCGGTGATCTCCTCGCCCAGCACGGCGCGCAGCATCGGTGGGCCGCCGAGCCCGCCGACCGACTCGGGCCAGCCCCACCGCATCCAGCCGGCGTCGAACAGCGCCCGCTTCACGCGCGAGAGCTGCTCCATCTGCTCGCCCAGGGTGCCTTCGCCGACGTAGGGCGGCTCGAGCTCGGTGAGGTGCTCGTCGAGCCAGCGGACCAGCCCGGCGCGGAACTCCGCGGTCTCCACGTTGTCGCGTGCCCCCCGGGCAGGTACGGACGTTCGGGATACGATATCAAGCTGATCTGGGGGGATTCCGGTGCCGTACCGAGTCGTGCAATGGGCCACGGGGAACATCGGTCGACGGTCGCTGCGCGCGTCGCTCGAACACCCGGACCTCGAGGTCGTGGGTGTGCGCGTGTTCGGCCCCGACAAGATCGGCGTCGACGCCGGCGAGCTCGCGGGGACCGGTGCGAGCACCGGCGTCACCGCCACCGACGACGTCGACGCGCTCGTCGCCCTCGACGCCGACTGCGTCCTGCACATGCCGAGCCGCCTCGACGGCGACGAGCTGTGCCGGCTCCTGGCGTCGGGCAAGAACGTCGTGAGCACCTGCGCCGAGCTCGTCCACGTGCGGCGCGCCCTCCCGGCCGACGTGGCCGACCGGCTCGAGGCCGCGTGTCAGGAGGGTGGCGTCTCGCTCTTCGCCACCGGGAGCAGCCCCGGCTTCATCAGCGACGTCGCCCCGATCGCGCTGCTGTTCCTGGAGCGCTCGCTCGACACGCTGTTGATCGAGGAGTTCGCCGACCTCTCGCAGCGCAACTCGCCCAAGTTGCTGTTCGAGGTGATGGGGATGGGTCGGCGCCCGGGCCCGGTCGACGAGCGCCGGGCCGCGCACATGCGCTCCAGCTTCGGTCCCCCGCTCGAGGCGCTGGCCGAGCGCATCGGGGTCGCGATCGACCGGGTCGAGGCCAAGACGGAGGTCGCGGTCGCGAGCCGCCGGGTCACCATCGCCGCCGGCGACATCGAGGCGGGATGCATCGCCGCGCAGCGGACGACGGTCGACGCCCTGGCGGGTGGCCACGCCCGACTCTCGTTCCGCGCCACTTGGTACTGCACCGACGCGCTCGACGCCGACTGGCCGCTCGGCGCCACCGGCTGGCGGGTGACCGTCGAGGGCGATGCGCCCCTGAAGGTCGATGTGGCCTTCCCGATCGAACCCGATCAGCTGGGCGCGATGACCCCGGGGTTGACCGCGCATCCCGCGGTCAACTCGGTGGCGGCGGTCTGCGAAGCCCGACCCGGCGTGCTGACCAGCGCCGACCTCGGCGTGATCGTCCCCCGCCTGGCGTGACCTCGCGTCAGCTGAGGTCCATCTTGATCTCGACCAGGTTCTTCTTGTTGCAGTCGAAGGTGCCGGCCTTCTTCGGGTAGGTGCGGACGAGCTTGCCGTTCTTCACCTGCGTCATCACGATGCAGCCGGGCGGCATGTGGTTGGCGACATCGGCAGGGCCCATGATCCCGTCGGCCTTGAACGCGTGCTCCTGCTTCAGCGCGTCGAAGAGCGACTGTCGGGAGAGCGTGCCGCCGTTGGCCGTCGCCTTCCCGACCGCGTCCTGGAAGAGCAGCGCCGCGAGCCACGAGGCCACCGCGTTGCTGTCGACCTTGTCGATGCCACCGGCCGCGTTGACGAGCTTCTTCAGGGTCGGGTTGAGCTTGTACTCCGTGTAGAACGGCAACGTCGTGATCACACTCTGGGTGCCCTCGACATCGCTCCCGCCCTGGTCGACGAAGTCCTGGGAGTAGCACGCCTGGGTGCAGCCCCACACCTTCACCGACGTGACGCCCTGCAGGGTGGCCTCCTTGCGGAGGTCCAGCATCTTGTTGCTGCCGCTGTAGGCGAAGGTCGAGTTGTCCTGCTTGATGGCCTGCACGATGGGAGTCATCGCACTCTGCGGGTCGCGCTGGAAGACGTCGTAGATGCCCTTCCCGTCCGGCTTGACGCCGAGGTCCTGAGCCGCCTGGTAGGTGGGGAGCAACGAGTCCTTGGTCGACTTGAGGTCGCCCGGGGCCGTCCAGATGCCGTGCAGGTCCTTGTTGTTCTTCAGGTAGTAGAGGGCGTCACCCTGCGGCGCGACGTAGGTCTGCGGATGGTCGTTCTTCGTCTCGCAGTACGGCCCGCGTCCGATGATCACGTACGAGACCGGTGAGCACTGCTCCGCGGGGTCGAGGGCGAGCCCGGGGACGTCGGGGATCCCGATCGCGTTTCCGGCTTTGTCCTGGCAGCCCACCATGTCGTCGACGTTGCTGACGAACAGTGCCTCGCCGCCCACCATCGCGAAGTCGTTGGCGCAGGCCTTGATGATGGCGTTGCGCGTCTCGTTCGGGTTGAGCTTCGAATCGATGAAGTCGATGACGAGCTTGCGGCCGGCGATGCCGCCGCCCTTGTTGACCACCGTGGCCCAGGCCCGCATGGCGTCGACCGACTTCTGGAACAGGCCCGGTTGCACAGGGGTGTCGACGTCGGCGATCACCGCGAGCCGGATCTGGGAGTCGGTGATGCCGACGTCGTCGGCCTTGGGCGTGGCGCTCTGCGCGCCGGCGACCGTGACGGTCGACCCGATCAGCGCGACCACGGCGACCGCGATCGCAAGTACCCGTGAGAATCGCAAGGTTCCCCCCAACGCAGGCCCGGGCCGGTTCGTTCGACCGGTCGGTACAAGGCTCGGCGCCGATGATAATCACCGCCAACGCCGCATTCCAGTCACTCGAGCGAAGTTGATACGATATCCGGGTCGGGCGGGCACGAGTGGCCCCGCGGCCGCCGTGGGTGCAAGATCTGCGCACACGCCTGCGGCCGGTTCCGCACGGTGACCCGTTGGGCGCCCAGCGGCGCGACGGCATTCCGAATGACCACGATGCGGCGACCCACACCCTCCAGCCCGACGGCCTACGCCCAGCGCGACGACGTGCACCTCGTGCGTCCGGCTCCGGCCCCGAGCGCGCGGCGACGCGTCCGCCCGCATCGGCGTCGCACCCCTCGCCGGTGCGCTCGGCGCCGAGATCAGCGGCGTCGACCTCGCCACCGACCTCACCGACGACGTCGTGGCCGAGCTCCGGCGGATCTGGCTGGAGCACCTCGTCGTCTTCTTCCGTGACCAGACCCTCGGGCCCGACGAGTTCCTCGCCTTCGCCCGTCGCCTCGGCGAACCGGTGGAGTACCCCTTCATCCCCGGGATCGACGGCTACCCGGAGATCATCTCCGTCACCAAGCTGCCGCACGAGACGGTCAACTTCGGCGGCATCTGGCACAGCGACACCGTGTACCTCGAACGCCCGCCGATGGCCACGATGCTCATCGCCCGCGAGGTCCCGCCCTCGGGCGGCGACACCATGTGGGCGAACATGTACGCGGCGTACGAGTCGCTCTCGCCCGGGATGCAGCGACTGCTCGGGAGCCTGACCGCGATGAACAGCTCGGCCCTCGCCGATGTCTCGAAGACGAGAGAGGACCGCATCCGCGAGCACGGCGACGGCGACGGCGACGAGCGTGAGTACGTGGCCGAGCACCCGGTGGTGCGCACGCACCCCGAGACCGGGCGCCGGGCACTCTACGTGAACCCCGCGCACACCGCGCGCTTCGTGGGCATGACCGAGGAGGAGAGCCGGCCGCTACTGCGATACCTCTTCGAGCGCCAGTGCCGGGCGGAGTTCACGTGCCGCTTCCGGTGGCGGCCCGGTTCGCTCGCGCTGTGGGACAACCGCTGCGCCATGCACAATCCGATCAACGACTACCACGGTCACACGAGGAGGATGCAACGCATCACCCTCGCCGGTGACGTGCCTCGCTGACCTCCCCCGGGCGCGAGGCTGGGGCGTCCGCCGACGCAGGAGCCACGACATGACGGCCACCGACCTGTACTACGACCCGTACGACTACGCCATCGACGCCGATCCGTACCCGATCTGGCGGCGGCTGCGCGACGAGGCGCCGGTCTACCGCAACGAGCAGCACGGCTTCTACGCGTTGAGCCGCTACGACGACGTGCTCACGGGCCTGCTCGACCAGGAGACGTACCGGTCGGGGCACGGCATCGTGCTGGAGATGATCACCGACGAGCCGTACGAGAACGTCCCGATGATGATCATGAAGGACCCGCCCGAGCACACGCGGCTCCGGAAGCTCGTGAGCCGGGCCTTCACCCCGCGGCGCATCGCCGAGCTGGAGCGGAAGGTCGCCGCGATCGCCAACGACTTCCTCGACACCGTCGACGGCCAGGACGAGTTCGACTACATCGAGGCGTTCGCCGGGCTGCTCCCGCCCACCGTGATCCTCGCCCTCGTCGGGTACCCGGAGGGCTACGCGGCGGAGTTCCGCGCCCGGGCCGACGAGAGCCTGCACGTCGAGGACGGTGGCACGATGCTGCCCGAACGCGGGCCCGGTCGCCCGTTGGTCTCCGAGAACGGCGAGATCGACAACGAGGCCTTCGCCATCCTCCCCGAGCTGATGGAGCAGCGGCGCAAGGACCCGCAGGACGACCTCATCACCGGATTGGTGCACGCAGAGATCGACGAGGACGGCGTGTCGCGGACGCTGACGCTGGAGGAGATCGTCGGGTTCGTGCAACTCATCTCGTCCGCCGGGACGGAGACGGTGGCCCGACTGCTCGGGTTCGCGGCGGTCGCACTCGCCCAGCACCCGGATCAGCGCCAGCTGCTGGTCGACGACCCGTCGCTGGTGCCCAACGCGATCGAGGAGCTGCTGCGCTACGAGGCACCATCGCCGATCCAGTCGCGCTGGGTGTCGCGCGACGTCGAGCTCCACGGCACCGTCATCCCGCGTGGGTCGAAGCTGGCGCTGCTCAACGGCTCGGGTGACCGCGACGAACGCCACTTCGAGGATCCCGACCGCTTTGACGTCCGGCGCGTGATCGACCGGCACCTGGCGTTCGGGTACGGCACGCACTTCTGCATCGGGGCCGCGCTGGCCCGGCTCGAAGGCAAGGTCGGGCTGGCGGAGACGCTGCGGCGCTTCCCCACCTGGGAGATCGACGAGCGCCGGCTCGAATGGGTGCACACCAGCACGGTGCGCGGCTACACGTCCGTGCCCATGCGGGTGCCCTGAGGCCCGATCGCCCGGTTCAGACGGCTTCGGTGGCCTGCACGCTGGTCTCGCGCGCCCACTGGTAGTTCGCCTTCCCGCTCGGATGGCGCTCGACGCGCTCGACGAACACGAACGCCCGCGGCGCTTTGTACCGAGCGAGCCGGGTGGTGCACCACTCGCGGAGCTCGCCGGGTTGCGGGACGCAGTCGGCCCGGAGCTGGACGACGGCGGTGACCTCCTGGCCGAAGCGCTCGCTCGGCCGGCCGACCACGAGCGCGTCGACGACGTCTTCGTGACGCTTCAGCACGTCCTCGACCTCTTCGACGAAGACCTTCTCCCCGCCGGTGTTCACCACCAGCGAGTCGCGGCCCAGCAGGACGACCCGACCGTCCGGGGTGTAGCGGGCCCGGTCGCCCGGGATCGCCACCCGCGCACCGTCGACGACCGGGAACGTCGACTCCGTCGCCGCTTCGTCGTCGAGGTAGCCGAGTGGTACGTGGCCGGTGCGGGCGACGCAACCGATCTCGTCCTCGCCGACCTCGAGGAACCGGGTCCGGTCACTTGACAGCAGCCGCGCCGAGTCGGACGGGGTGAAGGCCTGGGGCGTCGACGCATCCGCCGCGGTCTCGCCCGACGCCATCACCCCGATCTCGGACGCGCCGTAGCCGTCGCGGATGGTCACGTGGGGGAGCAGCTCCAAGAGCGCGCGCTTGGCCTCGTAGCTCGTCGGCGTGCCGCCGGTGCCGAGCACCGCGAGGCTGGAGAGGTCGTACGGCTCCCGCCGGAGCTCTTGGATCATCGGCCGCGCGTACGCGTCGCCGACGATCGTCATCATGTTGGCGCGCTCCCGGGCGGCGGTGGCGAGGATGGTGCGGACGTCGAACGGGCGGGCGTCGTCGTGGAGCACGACGGTCGCCCCCATGTTCGTCGCCAACAGGGCGGTCCACTGGGCGGCGACGTGCATCAGGGGTGACGTCGGGAACCAGGTGCCCGCGCCCTGGCGCGCCCGCGCCCGGAGCCTGGCTTCGTCCATGTCGTCGGCGCCGCCCATCCCGGCGACGAAGATGTCGCCCTGTCGCCACATCACCGCCTTCGGGTGGCCGGTGGTCCCGCCGGTGCACGCCATGTACAGGTCGTCGGGGGAGCTCGCGACGGTGACGGGGGAGGCCGCGCCGAGGGTCAGGGCCTCCTCGCCCTCGAACGCGCCGGCGAGGCGCGGGGGACCGCCGTCGCCCCCGAGCTCGATCAGGAGGTCGAGGTCGTCGACGATGCCACTGAGCTTGTCGTGCAGGCGGCGGTCGTACACCACGCCCCGTGCCCCGATGCGGCGGAGCAGATCGGCGACCTCTCCCACGGTGTAGTGGTAGTTCACGTTGCACGGCACGACCCGCGCCTTCCAGCAACCGAGGAGCGCCTCGACGTGCTCGGGCGTGTTGTAGGCCAGGATCGCGATCCGGTCCTGGCCGGCCTCCCACCGCTCGAGCTGGTCACGCTCACGGGACACGCCGAACCCGCGTCGGGTGAGGAACGACGCCAGCGCCCGGGCGCGGTCGTTCACCTCGCGGTAGGTGCGCCGCTCCTCGCCGTGCACGAGCATGACGCGGTCGGGGATCTCCGAGCTCACGACGTCGTGCACGTCGCCGAGCGCCCATTCGAGACTCATGTCGGGTCGACTCCTACTGGCCCTTGAAGTTCGGAGCGCGGCGCTCCATGTAGGCGGTCATGGCTTCGGCCATGTCGTCCGTGCGCGTGTTCACGTTCTGGGCGAGGGCCTCGGCCTCCAGCGCCTGGCTGAGCGAGCCGGCCGCTGCATTGTCGAGCTCGCGCTTGGTCATGGAGAGGGCGATGGGCGGACCGGCGGCGATCGTCTCGGCGACCGCGGCGACCGCTCCGTCGAGCTCGGACGCCGGCGTCACCGCGTTGACGAAACCGAGCTCGAGCGCCCGCTCGCCGCTCACGATCTCGGCGGTGAAGGCCAGCTGCTTCGCGACGTGCGCGCCGACCCGCTGACGGAGGAGCCACGAGGTCCCGAAGTCGAGGCTCAGCCCTCGCTTGGCGAAGATGGCGGAGAACCGGGCCCGGTCGGAGCACCAGGTCAGATCCGCCGCCAACGCGAGCCCGAGCCCGGCCCCGACGGCCACGCCGTCGACCTTGGCGACGACCGGCACCGGGCAGTCGTGCACCGCCAGGACGACGTCGCCGAGCACGCGCATCGCGTCGAGGTGGTTGCCGCCGGCACGACCGGCGCCGTTCCCACCCCCGCCCCCTCCGAGATCGGCACCGGCGCAGAACTCGCCCCCCGCACCGGTCAGCACCACGACGCGCGCGCCGGAGTAGGCGATCTCGCGGAACGCGGCTCCGATCGCCACCCACATGTCACCGGTGCACGCGTTCTTCGACGCCGGCCGGTCGATGGTGACGGTGGTGATGTGACCGTCGCTCGCGACCTCCAGGTCGGGGTGGTAGACCCTCGACTGCTGCGACCCACCCATCTGGCACCCCTTCGGTCGTCGGCTCCGGTCCCGACCCTAGCCAAGAGGTCTGACCTTTCGACGGGGTCGCCGGCGCGTCGCCGCGCGTGGTCGCGACCGCGTCGCCGCGGCAGAATCGGACCTTCGTCGACGACGCACGGCCGTGGCCTGGGAGCGTTTGGGGGGAACCCGCCAGGCCACCGCCGTGCGATCCGGCACCAGCGACCTTCGCCGGCTTCTACGCGCGCTAAAGCTATAGATTTTTTGACCAGCCGTCAACGCCGGCCGGCCGGGCGCGTCAGGAAGCGCCGAGCACGAACCTGCGCCAGCGGCCCGGGTGCCAGACGTCCTGGTCCTCGCCCCAGCACCGGACGCCGTCCACGTCCCACTCGGTGAGACTCGTCCAACAGAACATGTGCGGGTACGCGTTGAACACGCACCGGCTCACCGGCCGTCCCGTGGCGTGGAGGGCGCGACCGAGCTCGTCGACCGCCTCGATCTCGATCCGCGCCGGACGATGCTCGGCGTCGCGCACGACCGTGCGGTGGCCGTCGGCGAGGTTCGACCAGACCCCGTCCCGCAACAGGTACCCGAGGCCGATGCGGTCGTCGCCGCGGCGGTCGACCGAGATGGAGAGGAAGCCGTCGTCGCCCGACGCGGTGCCGTGGTCGTACCCGACCTTGGGTTGGCGCCCGGCGCGGCGCACCCCCCACGACCGGTCGCGCATGGCGATGCAGTCGACGTCCATCTGCTCGCCGTGGAGCGTGAAGCTGCCGGTGACGTGACCGGGCTGGTCGATGTGGGCGCCGTGGTTGAAGGGCGGTTCCTGCCGGGTCAGCAGCGGTCGGCAGACGGCCTCGAACGTGAGGTCGAACGCGAGGTCGTCGTTCTCGCAGCCGAAGCGGAACACGCGCCCGGGCTCGAGGCAGCGGAGCCGCATCCCTCCGTGGAGGCTCGTGGTGTCGAGCAGGTCGGGCGGGGTGACGAGGGGCTCGTGCCAGCTCCACTCGAAGGCCGGCAGCTCCCACGGCACCACCGCGGTGTCGTCGACCACCAGCACGCCGCCGAACTGGATGCCCATGTTCGCCCGGAACGCCGGGTAGAAGTACCCGAGCAGGTTGCGCTCGGGCACCATCCACGAGAACCAGACGGTCTCGGTCCACCACGGGTCGTCGGTCTCGGGTGGGTGGAACTGGTCGTCCTCGGGCAGCAGACCCCACTCGTCGGTGCGTGCGTCGGTCACGGTCCCTCCTCGTGCAGCTGGCGTACCGGTGTGAAGTGGCGGTCGGCGAGCGCGCCCATCGCCGCCCGCGTGACCGCGGTGTCCCGCGCCGACTGGCGGAGGCAGTAGGGGAGCACGGTGCGGGCGGCGACCGCATCGCGCTCGATCGCCGCGCACAGGGCGCGGCGTCCGGCCTCGACGTCGTCGACCGGTTGCCCGAGCAGCTCGCCGAGCTCCGCCCGCTCGACCGCGACGTACCCGGGCCCGAGGCGGTCCGCCTCCCGGAGGAACTTGAGGAGGCGCGCGACGCCCTTGGCCCGGGTGGCGGCGAAGTCGTCGGCGAGCGCCGGGAGCACCACGTCGCGCAGGTCGTCGAGCGCGACGTCGAAGGCCCACGACCGCTCGCCGTCGTCGGACTCGGGTTCGAGCGGCGGCTCGGGCGCGAGCCCCTCCGCCTCGGCGAGCGCCTCGGTGAGCAACCGGGTGTGCAACGTGTTGAAGATCAGCTGCCACGCGATCTCGCCGCGTGCGTCGCGTGAACGGAGACCGGCGAGCGTGCCGATGGTGCAGCGGCACTGGGCGAGCACGCGGAAGTAGCGCAGTCGCGCGGGCTCGATGGTGAACCCGCTCACCCGCTCGTAGTCGGCGAAGCGTGCCTCGAGATCGGGGAACCGTTCGAGCGTGTCGCGCACCAGCACCCACGCGAGGTCGTCGTGCAGGTCGCCCCAGTGCGCGAGCTCCCAGTCGGTCACCGCGACGAGACGGTCGTCGTGGAACATGAAGTTCCCGGGACCGGTGTCGCCCTGCACCAGCACGACCGGCCACCCGTCGTCGGCGGGGACGTTGGCGCGCAACCACGCACAGGCGAGCGAGATCACCGGCACCCCACCCCCGGCGGCCGCGTACTGCTGCTCCCACTCGGCGATCTCGTCGAGCACATGACCGGCGAGGGCGCCGGGCGCACCCAGCTCCGGGAGGTCGAGGGCCGACGCATCGAGGCGGTGCAGCGTCGCGAGCTGGTCCACGAACTGCCGGGCGATCGACTCCTGCGTCGCCGCATCCGCGATCTGCGCGAAGCGGCTCCCGCCCCGCACTCGGTGCATCAGGAACGCCGGGAGGTCGGGGTGCACGGCGACCAGCTCGGCGACCAGCATCGGTGTGGCGCCGAGCGCGCGGTACACCGCGGCCTCGCGGCGAAGGCTGTAGAGCGTCGCCGACTGCGGCCCGAAGCCGGGGTCGGTGCGCAACCACAATTCCCGCGTCGTGCCGTCGGGCAGGTGTGCGTCGACCGCGTAGCCGGCCCGCGACGCGCCACCGGTGTGCCGCGTGATCTCCAGCGTGTCGGTACCGGTGACCTCGCGCAGCCACGTGACGAGCCGGGGGTCGAGCTCCTCGGCGGTGTCGGACGTGTCGGTCATGCCGCGGTGCTCGCCTGCGGGATCGAGGACGCCTCCGGGGCGCGAGTGCGGCGTCGAGCCGTCTCCGAGAACGGGCCGAGGACCTTCAGCAGCACGTGGTAGTCGATGGCGCTGTAGGGCCATTGCGTCACGACCTTGCCCGAGGCATTGGTGAAGTAGTTGTTGCTCACGGCCCAGGCGGTGCCGGCCATCTTCGACTGGAGCCAGGCGTGGTAGCGGTCGGCCCACGAGCGCCGCACCTCGAGCGCGGTGACCCGCTCGCGGACCATGCGCTTGATCGCGCGGCGCGCGAACTGCGCCTGGTGCCTCAGGTTCGACGCGATCTCACCGCCGTTGGTGCCCGGCCCGTACAGGATGTAGAGGTTCGGGAAGTCGGGCACGGTGATGCCGAGGAACGCGCTCGGCTCGCCGTCCCAGTGCTCGCGCAGGGTGCGGCCGTCGCGCCCGACGATCTCGATCCGGGCGAGGTAGTTGGTGGGTTGGAAGCCGGTCGCGAGCACGAGGACGTCGACCGCGCGCTCGACGCCGTCGGCGTCGACGACGCCATGGGGGGTGACCGATTCGACCGCCCGGGCCACGAGCTCGACGTTCGGGAGCTTGAGCGTCCGGTAGAAGGTGGAGTTGAAGATCGGCCGCTTGCCCCAGAACGGGTAGGTCGGTGTGACCGCGGCGGCGAGATCGGGCCGGTCGGAGAACTCGCGTGCGATGAACGCGCGAGCCGCCTGCTCCGCGGCGACGTTGTGGGGCGCCCCCGGTCGATACGTGCCCGCGTTCCAGAGCCGCTTCTCCGTCTCCCAGAACCAGCGCGCCCGGGCCAGCCGGTGCCGGAGTGGGTGCCCGAGGCGGGCGCGCTCCTCGGCGGTGTAGTCGCGGTCGCCCTTCGGGATCACCCAACCGGGTTCCCGCTGGAAGAGGATCAGCTTCCCCACCCGGGGGGCGAGCTCGGGAACGATCTGGGACGCGGTGGAACCGGTGCCCACGATGGCGACGGTCTTCCCGGTGAGGTCGTGGTCGTGCTCCCATCGCGACGTGTGGAAGCACGGCCCCCGGAAGGTCTCGAGCCCCGGCCAGGTCGGGAGGTTCGGGACGTTGAGGAACCCGGTCGCGCAGATCAGCACGTGGCAACGGAGCTCCTCGCCGGTGCTCAGCGACAGGCGGTAGACGTGCGTCGCGTCGTCCCACACCGCGCGCTCCACACCGACGCCGAGCCGGAGGTGCGCGCCGAGCCCGAAGTCGTCGACCGTCTCCTCGAGGTAGCGGTGCAGGTCGGGCTGCCGGGCATGGGTCCGGGGCCAGTCGTAACGCTTGAACGGGAACGAGTACACGTAGGAGTCGACGTCGACCTCGCAGCCCGGGTACTGGTTGTCCCACCAGGTGCCACCGACGCGCTCGGAACGCTCGAAGATGGTGAAGGTGTCGATGCCCGCCCGCTTCAGCGCGACGCCGATGGTGATGCCGCCGAAGCCGGCACCCACGACGGCGACGGTCGGGGTTCCCGCGGGCCCGAAGAGGTCGGCGGCGCGGCCGGACGTCATGGCAGGCCTCGCGATGGCGGGCCGGTGCTCGGCATGTCGTCCTCCGTGGGTTGCCGCCGGGGCGTCCGGGAACTATAGGTATATAGGTTTCTGCGTGCCCAGACCGACGCCCGCGAGCATGCGGGCACCGGGCCCGCCCGACCCGGAGGAACGATGACCGTACCAACGGACGCGGCCGAGCGCGTGCGCATCATCCGGTACGGGCTGCACTTCCCGCTCGCGCCGGCGCTCGCATCGGGTGGGACCCAGTTCGCGGTGAAGGTGCGCGCTTTTCACCGCATGCGGCGAAAAGCGCGCAGGATCAGTGGCGAAGGGGTCGAGCGAGCTGGCGACCACCCACATCGAGAAGTACTGCGCGGACGCGCCGTACGCCTGCGCCAGCGCGACGTCAAGCCCCGGAGTGGATCTCGAAGGAGGAGTTCCACGACGTCACGCCCGCATCTCGCGCGAGGCCACGAAGCACTTCACCTTCTACGGGACCGCCCACTCGGTGCTCGAGCATGTGCGTCCGCAGCCGTGATCACGCAACTCGCGGACTCGACCCATCCGCACGAGGAGGACAGGACATGACCACGCACGCCGCAGGAGCGACCCGCATGGACGTCATGGAGGGCATCGCGATCATCGATGCCGACACGCACCTGACCGAGCCGCACGACCTGTGGACGTCGCGCGCGCCCCGGGAGTACGCCGACCGCGTGCCGCAGGTCCGCGAGGTCAAGGGCCGGTCGATGTGGACGATCGACGGCGAAGTCTTCGGCAACGCGGTCGGCGCCTCGGTGATCCTGCCCGACGGCTCGAAGACGTTCGGCACCGGGTTCATGGCGCTCGGGATCGACGACGTCCATGCCGGCGCCTCGGCGGTGGCGCCACGGCTCGCGGTCATGGACGAGCAGGGCATCTACGCCCAGATCGTCTACCCGAACGTGGTGGGCTTCGGCGGTCAGCGCTTCGTCGACGTGGTCGACCCGACGCTGAAGTCGCTGTGCGCCACGATCTACAACGACGCCATGGCCGAGCTCCAGGAGGAGTCCGGCGGCCGCATGTACCCGATGGCGATCCTGCCCTGGTGGGACATCGACGCCGCGCTGGCCGAGGTGGCGCGGGCGCACGCGCTCGGGCTGCGAGGCATCAACACCAACTCCGACCCGCAGAACCAGGGGTTCCCCGACCTGGCGGACCGGCACTGGGATCCACTGTGGGCGGCCTGCGCGGACCTCGGTATGCCGGTGAACTTCCACATCGGGGCGAGCGCGACGTCGATGAGCTGGCTCGGCACGATGCCCTGGCCGTCGTTCGACGACGAGCGGAAGCTCGCATTCGGCTCGCTCGGCGTGATGATCTCCAACTTCCGGACCATCGGGAACCTGTTGCTGTCGGGGGTGCTCGAGCGGCACCCGACGCTGCACGTCGTGTCGGTCGAGAGCGGGCTCGGGTGGATCCCGTTCCTGCTCGAAGGCCTCGACTACGAGATCGGCGAGTGCGCACCCCACATCAGCGAGCACCTGTCGATGCTCCCGTCGGAGTACTTCCGGCGCCAGGTCCACGCGTGCTACTGGTTCGAGCGCAACAACCTGCAGGGCGCGCTCGACGCGTTGGGGAGCGACAACATCCTCTTCGAGACCGACTTCCCGCACCCGACGTGCCTCTATCCGGACAGCTTGTCGCGCGCCGCCGAGCCGCTCCGCGCGATCCAACCCGCGGTGCGGCGCAAGATCCTGAGCACCAACGCCGCCACGTTGTACCGGATCCCGGTGCCGGACGCCACCGTGTGACCGCCACCGTCCTCCGCGCCTACGGCGACGTCACCCCTGACTTCCTCACCGAGGTGCTGCGCGAGCGGGGATGGATCGGGGATGCGACCGTCGTCGACGCCCCGGCCGAGACCGTCGGGGCCGGCCTCATGGGGATCTGCGCCCGTTACCACCTCCACCTCGACCGCGAGGTCCCGGGCGCACCGCGCAGCGTGGTCGGCAAGTTCGCCGCGCAGGACGAGACCGCACGTGAGTTCATGGCGTCGAGCGGCTATCGGAACGAGCTGTGCTTCTACCAGCACTTCGCGTCACGGGTGTCGATCCGCGCCCCGCGGTGCGCCCACGCCGCCATCGACGACGACGGCTGGTTCACGCTCGTCCTCGAGGACTGCTACCCGATGGAGCCCGGCGACCAGCTCCGGGGCTGCACCCTCGCGCAGGTGGATGCCGCGGTCCGCGAGCTCGTGGGATTGCACGCGCCGCTCTGGGGCTCGCCCGAGCTCGACACGCACGCGTGCTTCGCCGATCGCACGAGCGTCGAGCCCGAGCTGCTCGTCGCCGGGCTGCAGGCGGTCGTCCCCGGCTTCCTCGACCGCTACGCCACCGCGTTCGCACCCGACGAGGTCGCGTTCTACGAGCGGTTCGGCGCGTCGGCCGGGAGCTGGTTCGCGGCTCGGCCCGCCGGACGCTCGCTGGTGCACAGCGACTACCGGCCCGACAACCTCCTCTTCTCGCGCGACGGGACCGCGCCGACGGTGGCGGTCGTCGACTGGCAGGGCTTCAGCCGCGGGTGCGCGTTGTCGGACGTCTCGTTCCTGATCGGGAACGCGCTCGCGCCCGAGGTGCGACGCGCCCACGAGGAACGGCTCGTGCGGACCTATCACGACGCGCTCGTCGACGCGGGCGTCTCGTCCTACTCGTTCGACGAATGCTGGGACGAGTACGCGTGCTCGCTCCTGTCGGCCCTGCTCACGACCATCTTCGGTGCGATGTACGGCGCCCGCACGGAACGGGGTGATCGGATGTTCGAGCTGATGGGCGCGCGGCACGCCCGCCAGATCCTCGACCTCGACGCCGACCGGTTCCTCGACGGTGACGTCGTCACATCGTGAAGGTCTGCACCTCGTCGAGGTCGAGGCCGAGCGCGACCATCGCCTTGTCGCTGCTGAAGCCCATGAGCTTCAGCACCACCTCGACGATCTGCGCCGGCGCGAGGTGGGCTGCGATCTCGGCCCGCGCGGTGTCGGTCATCGCGGCGGGCGCGATCAGATAGCCGTCGGCGAGGCGGAGCGCGGCGCGCTGCTCCGCCGACAGGTCGCTGTCCTCGTAGTGGTCGACCTTCTCCAACATCTGCTCATCGACACCCTGCTGCTGCGCAACTGCGCCGCGGGCGCTCATTCAGAAGAAGCAGGTCTGGTGGCGCGCGTTGCGGATCCGCACCAGTTCGGTGGTGACGGCGTCGACGCTCCGCATCCGGAACGCGGCGCGGCGCAGCTGGTCCCGGGCGGCGGCCAGCGCCGGCGCCAGGGCGGAAGTGTCGGGCAGGCCCAACGCGTTGAGCTCGTCGGACGGGAGCGGGATCCGTGGTGTCACCGGGGCACCTCCTGGGCCTCGTCGGGCGAGGGTCTCGTGATGTCGTCGACGTCGGGGATCGACTCGATGCCGAGCGTCAGGCAGGCGCGCTGGAAGGTCTCGACGACCGAGAGCGCCTGGA
The DNA here is from genome assembly GCA_963819475.1 of uncultured Actinomycetes bacterium. Classification (GTDB taxonomy): domain Bacteria; phylum Actinomycetota; class Acidimicrobiia; order IMCC26256; family DASPTH01; genus DASUAS01. The sequence goes on along the minus strand of CAWFWE010000001.1, from coordinate 291,294 downwards.
CGAACGCGTAGCAGCCGGGCGGCCCGAGGTGGGCGGTGACGTCGGCGACCTGCTCGTCGGTGACGCCGTTGGCGTCGATCACGAACTGCTCCGCCAGCGCGAGGCACGCGCGCTCGCGGGCGTCGAAGCGGGGTGAGGTGGGCCAGCTCGGGAGCTCCGCGACCTTCGCCTCGTCGAGCCCCGCGGCGACGGCGCGCCCGGTGCGCCGGGCCTGCTCCGCGGGGTACGTCAGCAGCGTGGCCAGGCGCAGCCGGCACAGCTCGAGGAGCACGGGATCGGTCTCGTCCCACGCCGCGACGACGACGTCGGCCAGCGCGCCGAACGGCACCGGCCACGACGCCGCGAACCGGTCCCAGTCGGTGTCACCGGGCGGCAATCCGTCAAAACCCATCGCCGTCACCGTTCGATTGTCGCGCGCGGGCCGGGGCCCGGCCGTGGGCTCACGGGGTCAGGTCGAGCTGGAGCATGCGGATCGCGTTGCCACGCACGATCTTGCGCACCGCGGTGTCGTCGACGCCGGCGAGCAGCTGGCCCGCGATCTCCTTGGTGTCGGGCCAGGTCGAGTCGGTGTGCGGGTAGTCGGTCTCGAAGGTGATGTTGTCCTCGCCCACCTCCGACAGCGACGCGATCCCGTGCTCGTCGCGGAAGAAGCACCCGTAGACGGACCGGTAGTAGTAGGTGCTGGGCGGTTCGGGCACGGTCTCCCGGACGCCCGCCCAGGCGCGGTGCTGCTCCCACACGTCGTCGGCCCGTTCGAGCACGTACGGGAGCCAACCGATCTGCCCTTCGCTGTACGCGAGCCGTAGGTTCGGGAACTGCACGAGCTTCCCGCTGAAGAGCCAATCGGTCAGCGAGGCCATCGCGTTGCCGAAGGTCAGGGTCAGCGCGACCGCGGGCGGCGCGTCCGGCCCCGTCGCCGGCATCTTCGACGACGACCCCACGTGCATGTTGACGACCGTGCCGGTGTCGTCGCACGCCCGGAAGAACGGGTCCCATTCGCCGGAGTGGATCGAGGGCAGCCCGAGGTTGGGCGGGATCTCGCAGAACGTCACCGCGCGTACGCCCCGCTCGGCGTTGCGCCGGATCTCGTCGGCCGCCAGCTCGGCGTCCCAGAGCGGCACGATGATCAACGGCACGAGGCGACCACCGGAGTCGCCGCACCACTCCTCGACCATCCAGTCGTTGTACGCGCGCACGCAGGCGAGGGCGAGCTCGCGGTCCTTCGCCTCGAGGAACGTCTGCCCGCAGAAGCGGGGGAACGTGGGGAAGCACAGCGAGGCCTCCACCCAGTTGACGTCCATGTCGTCGAGCCGGGCCTTGGGTTCGTAACAGCCGGGCCGCATGTCGTCGTAGGTCATCGGCAGCGGCTCCATCTCCTCACGCGGGTAGCCGACCGCCGCGAACATCCGCCGGTGCACGTGCACGAGGCGGTCCTCGTAGATCCAACAGTCGACCGGCGTGCCCTCGTCGGACCAGATCGGCGCGAACGCGCCGCCGCCGACGTGCTTCTGGCCGCTCGTGTGCCGGCGCTCGATACGCGGGCCGAGGGCGCGGTGCTGCTCGGGCAGCCACGTCTGCCACCCGTGTGCGGGTTCGACGACGTGGTCGTCGACGCTGACGATCTTCGGGAGCTCGTGGTCCATGGAGTTCTCCTCGGTCACTGGAAGAGCTGGCCGGCGTTCACGTCGAGCGTCGCTCCGGTGATGCCGGACGCGAGGTCGGAGGCCAGGAACAGCACCGCGTTGGCGACCTCGTCCTCGGTGGCGATGCGGCGCAGCGCCATGCTCTGCGTCTGGCGGGCGAGCTGGTCGTCGTAGGTCACGCCGTTGGCCTTCGCATTGCCCTCGATCCACCGGCGCACGCCGTCGCCGAGGATGGCGCCCGGCGCGACCGCGTTCACCCGGATGCCGTGCGGGCCGAGCTCGTCGGCCAGGGCCCAGCCGAGCCGGTGCATGGCGGCCTTGCCCGCGGCGTAGTCGCTGCGTCCGCCGTGCGCGAGGCGGCTGGTCATCGACGTCACGTTCACGATCGATCCCTTGCCGGCCGCGATCATGGACGGTGCCACGAACCGGCACGTCAGCAGCGTGCCGTACGCCCCCGCATCGACGCTGCGCCGCCAGGCGTCCATCGCGTCGTCGTCCATGTCGACCACCGGGCCGCCCGGCGCGGGCGGGAACGCGGCGTTCACGAGGACGTCGACGCGACCGAACTCGGCGAGTGCCGCGTCGGCGAGCGCCCGCACCTGGTCGCGGTCGGAGACGTCGGTCGCCCGCGCCAGCACGCGTCGCCCGCGGACGCGGACGTCGGCCGCGATCTGCTCCAGCGTGCCCGCGGTACGCGCCGCGAGGACGAGGTCGGCGCCGTCGTCGGCGCCGCGCCGCGCCAAGGTGGCGCCGAGACCGGGGCCGGCGCCGACGATCATCACCACCAGTCCGTCGACGAACATCTCGCCTCCCCTGCGGACGACGCGTGAGCGTCTCAGCCCGTGCCGTGTCCCGTCGACTCGGCCGTGGCGGTCATGGTGTCGGTGCTGCCGGTGAGCGGGGCCGGTGAACGCAGGAACACCGTCTCCATCCCGACGGTCGGGTTGGGCAGCAAGGTGCCGAACAGCCCGACGACGACGTCGGCGACCTCGTCGATCCGCATGTACTCGGACGACGCCTTGCCCTGCGCCGCCCAGATCGGGAACGCGGCCGCCATGTCTTCGGGGTCGAAGTTGTTGGCGAACTCGGTGGGCACGGTCGTGCCCACGACGATCGTGACGAAGCGGGCATCGGGATGCTCGACGCGCCAGGCCCGCATGGTGTCCTCCACCGCCGACTTGGTCGCCGCGTAGGACCCGAGGGCGTAGAAGGGCTGGCCGGCCGCTTCCGACGACATCACCGAGACGACGCCGCGGTGCGCCACGTGCGGGACCAGCGCGCTGATGGCGAGGTTGGTGCCGACGAGGTTGGTGGCGACGGTCTGGGTCCAGTCCTCGGGGGTCAGCTCCCGCAGCGTGCGCAACCGCGCGATCGCGGCGGTGAAGAGCACCACGTCGATCGTGCCCAGCGCCCGCGCCGCCTCCTCGCCGATCCGCGCGCAGTCGTCGGGTGAGGCGAGGTCGGCGGTGATCACCGACGCCCGTTCCGCCGCGCGCGCGAGCTCCTCCAGCGGCTCCCGCCGGCGGGCGACCAGCGCGAGCTCGGCGCCCTCCTTCGCGGCCCGCAGTGCCACCGCCCGGCCGATGCCCGCCGAGGCGCCGACGACGACGATCTTCTTCCCCGCGAGTCCCCCGGTCATCGCGAGGACTCTATCCCACAAACGTCTATACATCTCCTGCGCCCGCCGCTAGAGTGCGGGCCGAGCCTTCCGGGGGGAGAGACGATGAGCGACCTCTACTGGGACCCGTTCACGCCGGAGCTGCGCAACGATCCCTACCCGCTGTGGAAGCGGATGCGCGACGAGGCGCCGGTCTGGCACAACGACCGCTACGACTTCTGGGCGCTGACGCGGTTCCACGACATCGAGCGGGCGCACAAGGACTACGCCACGTTCAGCTCGGCCTACGGCACGACCGTGGAGACGATGGCCTCGGAGCCGACCGACACCGGGATGATCATCTGGACCGATCCGCCCAAGCACACGAGGCTGCGCAACCTCGTGTCCCGCGCCTTCACTGCCCGTCGCGTGTCGTCGCTCGAGGAGCGCATGCGCGAGGTCTGCGGCGAGCTCCTCGATCCGCACGTGGGCGAGCAGTCGTTCGACTACGTGCAGGAGTTCTCGGCGGTCCTCCCGCCGACGATGATCTCGACGCTCCTCGGCGTCCCCGAGCAGGACCGCGACTACCTGCGCGGCGTCGTCGACGACATCTTCCACATCGAGGAGGGTGCCGTCGGGATGGTGAACGACGTGGCGACCAAGGCCCTGGTGGACATGAACCGCTACCTCTCCGACCAGTTCGAGGACCGCAAGCAGCATCCGCGCGACGACATGTTCACCGACCTGCTCCACGCCGAGATCGTCGACGCCGACGGCACGACGCGGCGCCTCACCGACTCCGAGCTCAGTGAGTTCGTCACCGTGTTGTTCGCCGCCGGCACCGAGACCGTCGCCCGACACCTCGGATGGGCGGTCGACCTGCTCGAACGGCACCCGGACCAGCGCGCCGAGCTCGCGGCCGACGTGTCGCTGGTGCCCAACGCCATCGAGGAGATCCTCCGGTACGAGCCGCCCTCGCCCGTCAACGCCCGCTTCGTCACCCGCGACGTCGAGGTCCAGGGCACGACCATCCCGGCGCGGTCAAGGGTGGTCCTGGTGACCGGCGCGGCGGGTCGCGACGAGCGCATGTACCCGGATCCCGACGTCTTCGACATCCACCGGCACTTCGACCTACACGTCACGCTCGGGTACGGGATCCACTTCTGCCTCGGCGCGGCATTGGCGCGGATGGAGGGCCGGATCGGTCTGGAGGAGACGCTCCGGCGCTGGCCGGAATGGACCCTCGACCGTGAGAACGCCGTGCCGCTCTACACGAGCACCGTCCGCGGCTACCTGAACCTCCCGTTCGCCGCCTGATCGAGACCCCCGAGGCTCACCACACCTTGGGTTCGCGCAGCTGCCCGCGGAGGTGGGTCTTCATCGGATCGGTGTCGTCGAACTGGCGCGCAACCAGGTACCCCGTCCCCATCCAGCCCCGGCGGGTCCACTTGCCGTAGGAGATGCGGGTGCCCGGCGCGCCGCTGGCGGCGGGCAGCATCTTGACCCGTTCGAGCGCGTCGCGCACGCCCCGCGGTGACAGTGGCTTGGCGTCGGCCAGGGCCTGCACCACGATCGTGGCGAAGTCGCGGGAGAGACCCGGCGTGTAGTACTCGGGTCGCCGGCCGTACCGCTGCTCGAAGCGATCGAGGAAGTCGGCACCCACCGGGTTCTGCTCGTCGAAGACGTCGAGGCCGATCCAGCCGAGGTACGCCTCGCGCACGGACCGCGAGATGAAGGCGTCCTGCCAGGCCGTACCCGTGTAGCGCGGCGGCGACCAGTCGAGCGCGGCCAATGCCTCGTTGAGGCGCATCACGCCGAAGCCGAAGCCGAGGCTCACGAGGGCGTCGGGCGTCGCCGCGTGCAGCCGGGACGCGGTGGCCGACATGTCGTGGTCGGTGGTGGGGATGCGCTCCTCGGTCACGATGGTGAGCCCCTCCACCTTGGCGGCCCGGCGGAAGAAGCCGAGGTACTGCTCGCCGATGAGCGACTCCTCGACGAGCACCGCGACGTTCCGGTGGCCGTCGTGCGCCATGAGGTTGGCGAGCACGTAGGGCTCGTCGGGGAGCGAACCGGACGACAGGCCGAAGCTCCACTTCCCGAGCCAGTCGTCGCTGCCGCACCAGGAGATGGCCGGCGTGCGGCCGGCGCGCTCGAGGTACTCGCGGATCGGGATGGCATTCTCGGAGACCATCGGGCCGATGACGACGAGGCAGCCCTCGTCGACGAGCGCCCGCGTCGCGTCGATCGCCGATTTCACCGAGCCGCGGGGTAGGCCCTCGCCACTGCGGTGAACCACCTCGATCGGGCGGTCGAGCAGGCCCGACGACTCGGCGTCGTCGAAGACGAGCTGGATCGAGTCGAAGAAGTCGCGTTCGAAGTCCCACTCGTCCGGAGCGGGTGGGAACATGAAGTCGAACAGGACCCCGACCTTGATCGGCTGCTGGGCGGCGGCGACTGACATCGTCAGGTCCTTCCTCGTGGTGGTGTGATCACTCGGCGACCGGCTCCGCGACACAGTCGGCCAGGTACGCGGTGTCGAGGAACTCCCAGGTCTCGGCGATGCGATCGCCCTCGATGCGGAACAGCATGTGGTAGGAGCCGTGGTAGTCGTGCCCGGCGCGCGTGCGCGTGTGCAACTGGCAGTGCAGGGTCACCAGGTCGTCCTCGGCGACGACGTGCAGCACGTCCATGCTGCCGCCGGGCTCGTACACCCCCGTGGCGGCGGTGAAGATCGCGCGGGCGGCGTCGCCACGGAGATCCTGCACCCCGCCGAAGGTGCGCTGCGCGATCGACGTCGGCAGGTGCCACACCGCGTCGTCGGTGAGGAACGCCGCCTGGTCCTTCGGGCGCGACCGCCAGAACTTCCGGACCAGCTCCTTGTTGCGTTCGGTGTCGGCCACGGCTTCCTCCTCGAGCGCTGGTCAGCTGCGCCGTACGTTGCGGGTGTGGTACCGGGGGATGTCGAGCGGGCCCTGCAGCCCCGGCTCGGCCGCGCACACCGCGGGGATGGCGTTGATCGCGGGCATGGCGGTGATCTTCCCGCCGCCGCTCTCGGCTCCGAAGTTGAGCTCGAGCGAGTAGGTCGGATCACCCTCCACCTCGATGCGGTACGAGAGCTCCTCCGGACCGTACGGGTTCGGCCACTGCGGCCCCGCGCCGCGAGCGACGCGGTCGGCATGCTCGACGATGGCGATGGGCCTGCCGTCGTAGATCGCCTGCAGCTCGAAGTGCACGACCGAGGCGGTGCCGGCGGCGACGGTGCCGAAGCCGGTCTCGGTGTCGTGGTCCAGGGAGTCGGCCTCGTAGACGATGTTCCAGTCCTCGATCTCGACCCCGAGCACCTCGGCGAGGTGGAGGAGCGTGGGCGCCCACATCTGCTTCAGGAACCCGCCGGTCACCAGGATCGGCTCGAAGTCGAGCGGTTGACCGAAGCCGAAGTACTCGCGCATCACGAACTCGGCCGAGTACTGGCCGAACCACCCGAGCTCCTGCACCCGGATGCAGTCGACCCGATCGGCGCACGCCAGCGCGGCGATCGCCAGGTCGGTGGTCGCCCACCCGGGGTCGATACCGCTGAAGAACGCGGTGCTGTTGCCCTTGGCGCACGCTTCCCGGACCGGATCACCGAACTCGGGCGGCACGGCGCCGGGGAACGCCCACGGGAAGATCGAGATCGTCACCGCGTTCGAGCCGTGCTCGAGGAACCGGCACACGTCCTGGGCGGCTTGGAGCTCACGCCCGATGCTGTCGCCGAAGTACGACAGGCAGTCGGGCTCGGCGGCGAGCAGCGCGTCCCAGTCGTCCGTGGCGCGGACGCCGGTGTCGGGCAACCCGCACAGGGCGCCGGAGTCGACGCCGACCTTCTCCGGGGACCACACGTACTGGCCCACCAGCTCGAGCTCGGGGTGGTCGATGATGCCATCGAGCCCGGCGAGGCCGACGTTGCCCGTTCCGCAGTGCACGACCCTCAGCGTCACGTGGTTCCCCTCTCGTCGCCGACCACTCGACGCAAGACGCAAGATGTCAGACATTTGCGGAGGGAGCAACTCCGACGCCCCGGCGGCCGGATACCTCTAGATCTTCTCACGTAAGCTCCCCGCGTCGTCCCGAGCGCGCGAGGGGGAGATGGCGGACCAGCACGAGCCGGTGGGCATCGCCGCGGTCTACCGCGACGACGAGCGGTTGGGGCCGCTCATCGGACCGGGCGGTCCGTTCGAGGTCGAGGACGTCGTGCTCGACGGCGTCCCGCTCCGGGTGTTCGTGCGAGCGCCGCGGACGGTCGTCGACGCGTTCGCCCTCGGGGTCACGCACGCGGCGCGCACGCAGATCGTCCACGAGGACGAGCGACTGACCTTCGCCGGCGTGCGCGCTCGATCGCTCGCACTGGCGCGCGAGCTGCGGTCGTCGTTCGGCGTTCGCCCGGGCGATCGGGTCGCGATCGCGATGCGCAACCTGCCCGAGTTCGTGATCTCGTTCTGGGGCGCGGCGCTCGTGGGCGCGATCGTCGTGCCGCTGAACTCGTGGTGGCAGGGTCCCGAGCTGACCTACGCGCTGCAGGACGCGGGCGCGGTCGTCGCGTTCGTCGACGAGGAACGACGTGACCGCGTGATCGCGGACGGACACCCGGCGGGCCTGCAGCTCGTGACCGTGCGGACCGAGGGCGGTGACGACGCGCCGTTCGACGAGCTGGTGCTCGGCGCGCCGCTGGAGGCGTCCGCCGTCGCACGTCCCGATCCCGACGATCCGGTGACGATCCTCTACACGTCGGGTACGACCGGGCGGCCGAAGGGCGCGCTCGGTACGCACCGGGGCGCGATCGCCAACATCTGGAACATGGCCTTCGGCGCGGCGCGTGAGTCGCTCATCGCCGGGCGGCAGCCGGATCCGACGGTCCAGCCCGCCTCGCTCTCGGCCGCGCCGCTGTTCCACATCGGAGGTGTGGCCGCCATCATCGGGAGCCCGATCGGCGGCTCGAAGATCGTGCTCATGCGCAAGTGGGACGTCGAAGAGGGGCTCCGGCTGGCCCGCCGCGAGGGCATCACCGGGCTCGGCGGCGTGCCCGCCATCGCCCGCCAGATCCTGGAGCGCCCCGGCGTCGAGCAGCTCGGCCTGGCGATTCGCACCTTCCCGTTGGGCGGCGCCGCCGTCCCCCCGGATCTCCCCAAGCGCGCGGTGCAGGTGTTCGGCCCGAGCGTGCAGCTGCTCAACGGCTACGGGATGACCGAGACCACGTCGGCCGTGGTCACCAATGTCGGCGTGGAGTTCGAGGCCCGTCCGGACAGCGTCGGTCGGCCCAACCTCACCGCCGACCTGCGCGTGATCGACGCCGACGGGAAGGAGGTGGGTGTCGGCGAAGTGGGCGAGCTGTGCTTCCGCTCGCCACAGTTGGTCAAGGGCTACTGGAACGACGAGTCGTCGACGCGCACGTCGTTCGATCACGGCTGGTTCCGCTCGGGCGACCTCGGCTACGTCGACCCCGACGGCTACGTGTACGTCGTCGACCGGTTGAAGGATGTCGTCATCCGCGGCGGGGAGAACGTCTACTGCGCCGAGGTCGAGGCGGTGCTCCATGAGCATCCCGACGTCGCGGACGTCGCGGTCGTCGGCCTCGAGGAGCGGGCGATGGGGGAGCGTGTGTGCGCGGTCGTCGTGCCCCGGGCCGGCGCGGAGGTGACGCTGCCCGACCTGCGGGCGTTCGCCTCGACTCGCCTCGCCGCGTTCAAGTGCCCCGAGGCGCTGCACCTGACCGACGAGCTGCCCCGCACCGCGACGGAGAAGGTGGCCAAGCCCGAGCTGCGGGCGCGGATCTCCGACGCCGCGGACATGGACACGCTCTGGTGACGGGTCAGGTGGTGACGCCGACCGCCTCACCGAAGAGCAGGACCGGGTGGGCGATCGCCTCCTCGGGCAGCGCGTTCCAGATGTTCGCGGCGCACTCGTCGACGTCGAGCATGTTGCCGGTCTGGACCGCTTCGGCGATCCCGGCGATCCCGGGGTGGGTGTCGAGCGGGAGCTCGGCCTCGCGGCGTGCCGCGGGTGTGTCGACGAAACCGGGGCGGATGGCCGTGACCCACGGACCCGTGCCGCGGTCCTTGCGCTCGGCGCGCACGGCGCGGACCCATTGCTCCATCGAGGCCTTGGCCGCGCCGTAGATCGCCAGCCCGGGATAGGCGATGCGGGCGGAGGCGGACGAGATCTGGACGAGACCGACGTCGACCCCCGCGTCGACCGCCGGCCGCGCGGCCCGGAGGAACAGGTCGCCCAGCACGAGCGGGGACATCACGTTGGCGATGACCTCGTCGCGGTGGTTCCGGGGATCGCCCTCACCCTGGTAGGCACGGCCGCCCCAGTAGTAGAGCGCGTTGTGGATGAAGACCGCCCGCTCCCCGCGGAAGGTGGCGAGCGCCTCGGTCAGGTGCTCGCCGACCGCGTCCCACGAGTCCATGTCGGTGAGGTCGAACCGGACCGTCTCGTGCTCGGGGTGCTCACGGCGGGAGATGCTGATGATCTTGGTGTCCGGCCACGGGCAGGTGCGCGCCAGCGCCTCACCGATGCCGGACGTCGCGCCGGTGATCCAGACGATGGTCTCCGATTGCTCCCCCATGCGGCCTCCTCGATCGTGGTCCGCGGGCCCGTTCTCCAAGCCCGGAAACATCTAGACTTTATTGCGATCTGGCCACGATGCAACCGGTGAGGTGCCAGTGGTGAGCGGCGACGAGGACGCAACCGAGCTCGCGGGGTGGGTCGAGCGCACGGTGGGCGGGACGGTGACGCGCGTCGAGCGCATGCCACGGTGGCGGCCGGCGTGGGACGTCGACGTCGAGGTCGACGGGCGCACCCTCCCGCTCCACGCGCGTGGCGAGCGCGAGCCGAGGATCGTGATGCCCTACCGCATCGCCGACGAGGTCGCGGTCCACGACCTCCTGGAAGCGCACGGCCTCCCGGCGCCGCACGCGTACGGACTGTGCCACGAGCCGTACGCGCTCGTGATGGACCGGCTGCCCGGGTTGGTCGACCTCTCGTTCGCGACCGACGACGACGAGCGCGAGCACCTCGTCGACGAATACCTCGAGCTGCTCGCGCGGATCTACGCCATCCCGCTCGACGCCGCGGCCGCCGCCGGCTTCGCGATGCCGGCCGACGCCGCGGCCACCGGCCTCTCGTTCCTCCGGAAGATGGAGGATCGGTACGACCGGTCGATGGAGGGTCTCCCGCCCGACCCCATCGCGGTGTTCCTGCGCCGGTGGTTGGCGGAGAACGTCCCGCAGCACCGCCACGCCGACGCGCGGTTCATCACCTACGACTCGTTCCAGTTCATGTTCGCGGACGGCCGGATCACGGGCCTGCTCGACTTCGAGCACGCGCACGTCGGCGACCCGATGATGGACCTCGCCGCGCTGAGGATCCGGGACACGCTCAAGAACCTCGGCGACCTCGCCGAGACCGGTGCCCGGTACGAGGCGGCGACCGGTGTCGTCATCGACCACGACGTCGTCGACTACCACACCGTCCTGTACAACGCGCTCTCGGTGATCTCGGTGGGCCCGCCGCTGGCCGATCCGCTGCGCGGGACCGACTGGGTGTCGTACCTTGCGTGGTACGTGAACGGCGCCCGCTGGGCCTTCGAGGTCATCGCCGAGATGCGCGGGTACCAGCTCGAACCGGCCGCGATCCCGGACGCGTGGCCGACCCGCCACGCGCCGGCCTACCGCCACCTGGTGGACAGCCTGCGCGCCGCGGGATCGTCCGGCTTCCTCGACGACGACGAGCGCATCGGGCTCGGCCGGGTCGCGAACCACCTCCGGCGCGTCGACGAGATCGGTGCGGCACTGGACGCCGCCGACCTCGACGACCTGGCGGCGGTGCTCGGGCACCGTCCGGACCCGGCGGAGGCCGACGCCGAGCTCGTCGAATTCGTGGCGCACGCGGGGCCGGAGCAGGAGGAGGCAGTCGTCCGCCTCCTCGACGTGCGGGCGCAGCGCATGCACCTCAGCATGGCGTCGCCCCAGTCGTTGATGCTGCGCCATCCACCGTTGCGCAGCCTCCGCCCCGATCGCGCGACCGCGCGCGTGGCGGAGGAGAGCTGGCCCGCGGGCGCCATCCCCGGCACCCGCTGACGACCGAGGTCACCGCCAGGCGTTCCCGCCCGCACTCAACCGAACAATCATCGAACGTCGACGATGGGAGTCGAGGCGGGACGCACGGAACGAGCCGCGCCGAACTCTGGCAGTCTCTCGCAGGGATCGGAGCAGGTCGCACAGGTCGGCGCGGCACCGTCGAGTGGGAGGAGCGACGCGTGGATTTGGGGGTCAGGGATCGGGGATCGCGCGATCCCCTGTTCGACACGCCGTACATCGACGTCGACGAGTGGCGTGACGAGCCGGTGCGCCACCGGTTCGTGCACGGTGGCTTCGAGGGCACCGATGGCCGGTTCGCCATGTACTTCCCGCCGCCGGCGCGGTACCAAGGTCGTTTCTTCCAACCTTTGATGCCGGTCTCCGGTACTGAGTACGGAGCGGTCAGCGGCGCACTGAGCCACGTCGCGGGGCTTGGCGGGTATATCGGTTTCTGCTCCGACAACGGCGGCTATCTCGTCGAGTCGAACCTCGGCAGCCTCATGCCGTTCCCCGGACCGGGCCCCGATCTGACGTTGCATCGGACGAGCGCGGCCGTCGCCCGCTACTCACGGCAGGTCGCCGCGGAGATGTACGGCGATCATCGGCCCTTCGGCTACGTCTACGGCGGCAGCGGCGGCGCCTTCAAGACGATCAGCTGCGTCGAGAATCATCTGGGCGTCTGGGACGGCGCGCTCCCGTATGTGCACGGCACGCCCAAGAGCATCCCGGTCCTCCTCATCGCTCCGAGTCACGTCGTGCGGGTCGTCGGAGACCACCTGTCACGCGTCGTCGACGCACTCGAGCCGGGCGGCAGCGGGGACATGTTCGAGGGCCTGAGCGCGAGCGAACGCGATGCGTTCGCCGAGATCACGCGGCTGGGGTACTCCCCTCGCATCTGGTTCGACGTCGATCGCATCGGCGCGCAGTACCAGGGCGGCGTCTGGTCGATGCTCGTGGACGGCATCCGCCGCGCCGACCCTGGCTACTTCGACGACTTCTGGAGGGTTCCCGGCTATCTCGGTGCCGACGAGGCGTCGTCAGTGGCGAAGGCGCGGGTCAAGCAGGAGGTCACGGTCAGCGGGCTCGTCGGCCGGAGCGAGGTCGTCGAGACCGGGCTCCGGTTACCGCTGTCGATGTTGATCGAGGAATGGGCCGACGCACCCGCCGCGGTACGCCTCGACGGCCTCACCGCGGTCGACCTGCGGGGCGCGGCTATGACCTTCAAGTCGGGAGCAGCCGCTGGTCGCGTTCTGTACGTCGTGGACTCACTCGATGACCTCGCTCTCATCGGGTACGGCGCGGGTGGCATCGAAGGGCTCACCGACGTCGCGGCCGGTGATGTTGTCGAGCTCGACAACTCGGTGTACCTCGCCGCGCAGACCTACCACCGCCACGTGGTGGACACCGACTACCCCAACTGGGACCACCTCCACATCGACGGCCGGCCCCTGTACCCGCAGCGCGCGGTGCACACCGGCACCGGGCCGGAGACCCAGACCGGTCGCTTCGCGTGCAAGATGATCGTGGTCCAGGCGTTGATGGACGAAGCGGCCGTCCCGATCCAGGCCGAGTGGTACCGACGCCGGGTCGCCGAGCACCTCGGTGATCGCCTCGACGACCAGTACCGACTCTGGTTCATCGACAACGCGATGCACACGACACCGGTCGTCGAACCGGGCGATCCACGGCCTGTCCGCACGACGAGGGTCGTCAGCTACCTGGGTGTCCTCCACCAAGGTCTGCGCGACCTCGTCAACTGGGTCGAGCACGGCGTCGCCCCACCCGAGAGTACGCACTTCGACCTCTCGGCAGGCCAGGTCGTCGTCCCCGCGACGGCGGCCGAGCGCAAAGGGGTACAACCGGTCCCGACACTCACCGTCGACGGCGCGGACCGCATCGACGTTGCCGTCGGCGAGCCGGTGACGTTCGTCGGTCGTGCGGACATGCCGCCGCGGGCGGGCGTAATCGTGGGAGCGGAGTTCGACTTCGACGGCTCGGGTGAGTTCCGCGAGCACCACCGTCCCACGCCCGGTGGCGACGGCCCGCTGACGTCAGTCTCGTTCACGACGACGCATGCCTTCGACGAACTCGGTACATACTTCCCATCGATGCGGGTCACGTCGCATCGCGAGGGCGATCGGCATTCGCTGTACGCCCGCATCCAGAACATCGCCCGCGTTCGCGTTGTTGTCCACGAACACACCACGACCGGCGATGACCATGCCGTAACCTGAGCGACCTCGACGGGGAGTAGCGCAGCCCGCTGAGCGCACCTGCTTTGGGAGCCTCACGAGCTGAGCGCGGTGCTCACGCTGCCATCGCCTGCAACGAAGCGGCCCCCTGCCGAGCGCACCGTGTTACGGGGTCTTGGCCAGCGAGGCGGAGAACGTGCGTGGTCCACACAGATCGCCGGTTCGGTACCTCCCGGTGGTGACCGACGGGCAGTTGTTCTGTGCGGCTCGCGGCAGGTGACGGGGTCCCGTTTGCCTGGTTTACTGGGGGTGGGCGGCGCGGCGAAGAGGGGTCGGATGGTCGAGTTGCCCTCGGGGACAGTGACGTTCTTGTTCACCGATCTTGAGGGTTCGACGCGTCTGTGGGAGCAGCACCCGGACGCAATGCGGCCTGCGCTCGCCCGCCACGACGCGATCGTGCGCGACGCGATTGAGGGCCACAAGGGGTTCGTGGTGAAGACGACGGGCGACGGCTTCCATGCCGCGTTCGCGACGGCCCATGATGCGATCGACGCCGCGGTCGCCGCGCAGCTGGCGGTCGGCGGGGAGCCGTGGGGGGTGACCGGGCCGCTGCGGGTGCGGATGGGATTACACACATGCGAGGCGGAGCTGCGCGACGGCGACTATTACGGCAGCGCGGTGAACCGTGCGGCGCGGCTCGAGTCGGTCGCGCACGGCGGCCAGATCGTGGTGTCGGCAGCGACCAGCGAACTCGTGCGCGACACCGGCGTCGAGCTCGTCGACCTTGGTGAGCATCGCCTGCGCGACTTGACAGTGGCGGAGCGGGTCTTCGAGATCCGGGCGGCGGGCTTGTTGGCCGGGTTTCCGCCGTTGCGGTCGGTAGATGCGTTCCCGGGGAACCTGCCCAGGCAGTTGACGTCGTTCGTCGGCCGTCACGACGAGCTGGCGGGGGTGGCGAAGGCGATCGAGGAGTGGCGCCTGGTGACGTTGACCGGCACGGGCGGTGTCGGCAAGACCCGTTTGGCGGTACAGGTCGCGGCGGAGGTGTTGCCTCGCTTCGGGGATGGGGCGTGGCTGTGCGAGTTGGCGGCGGCAGCCGATGGCGAGACGATGGCGCAGGTGGCGGCGGCGGAGTTGGGGGTGTCGCAACGTCCAGCGATGTCGCTCGAGGCGAGCATTCGCGACTATCTGCGCACCAAGGAACTTCTCCTGGTGCTCGACAACTGCGAGCATCTCCTCGGCCCGGTCAGTCTCTTCGCCGAGAACGTGTTGCGGGAGTGTCGGGGGGTGCGGATCCTGGCCACGAGCCGTGAGGGTCTCGCGGTCGGGGGTGAGCACGTGTGGCCGCTGCGGTCATTGCCGCTCCCCGACGCGTCGGGTGCGGGGATCGCGACGAATGATGCGGTGCGCCTGTTCGTGGAGCGTGCTGAGGCGGCTCGGGCGAGTTTCGGGTTGGACGTCTCGAACGAGCGGGCGGTGGGGGAGATCTGTCGGCGTTTGGATGGGATTCCGTTGGCGATCGAGTTGGCGGCGGCGCGGGTGGTGTCGATGTCGCCGTTGGAGATCAGTGGGCTGTTGGATGAGCGGTTCCGGTTGTTGACGGGTGGGCGGCGCAGTGCGGTGGAACGACATCAGACGTTGCGGGCGACGGTCGACTGGTCGTATTCGCTGCTCGGAGAGCGCGAACGGGAGGTCTTCGACCGGCTCGGGATGTTCGCTGGCAGTTTCGACGCGCGGGCGGCGCAGGCGGTGGTGGTGGGTGACGGTGTCGAGGCGTGGGATGTGCTCGACGCGCTGGCGGAGTTGGTGGCGAAGTCGATGGTCGTCGCCGAAGAGACCGCAGAGGACACGACCCGCTACCAGATGCTCGAGACACTGCGGCAGTACGCGCGTGAACGCATCGACGAGCAGGGCGACCCCGACCGCTGGCGTCGCCGCCACGGTGAGTACTCCGCGGCGTGGGCGGAGGAAGCCGGAGCTGGCCTGGTCGGCCCCGACGAGCTCGCCTGGCGGAGCCGGGAGAGCGCGGAGCTCGACAATCTCCGGGCCGCGGTGACCTGGGCGCTCGACCGCGACGACCCCGACGACATTGCCCTCGCCCTGCGGATCATCGGCGCGCTCGCCGACGAGTTGCTCATGAATTTCAGCGGCGGGAGTGGGCGCGTGGGCACAAGACGCCCTGCCGCACGTGGGGAGCGCATCAGCGCAGTTGCGGTACGCGGTGGCCGCCGCCGCTGCATGGCACCAAATCAACCTCGGGAACTACCAACAGGCCCAAGATCTCGCGCTGGCCGCGATCGGCGACGGCGTACCCCCCGGAGCACCGGCGCCCGGCCTCGCCCACATCGCTCTCGGGGCCGCGGCGACGTTCCTCGGTGACTTCACCCGAGGTGTCGCGATCATGCTCGACGCCACCCGGATGCTCGACCGCGATTTCGCCGCGTCGGCAGACGCAGCGTACGCGCATGCGCACGCGTCCGTGACTGCATTGCTGACGGATGGTGCAATCGCGCGTGTGGAAGGCGAAGTGGCGCTCCGCCAAGCACGCGCCATCGCCAACCCCAGCACGCTCGCGTACGCGCTCCTGGCATGCGGATGGGCGCTGAGCGCCGACGACCCCGCCTCGGCAGTCGCTTCCCTCGAGGAGTGCATTGCGCTCTGTCGCCAGGGCGCGAACCCCAATGTCTTCGGGGTCGCTCTCGCCCTGGCGGCCTGCACGCGCGTCCGTACCGGCGATCTGGCCCACGCGGCGCGTGACCTCCGCGAAGGAGTCGCGCGATCTCATCAGACCGGGAGTCGTGGAGCGATCTATCTGAGCGTCTTGAACGGGATCGAGCTCCTCACAGCCCTCGATCGCTACACAGAAGCAGCCGTCTTCGACGGCATCGTGAGCACCGGATTCCCCACCGAATGGCGTGCCGCCACGGCCTGGGCCCACCAACGAGCCGCCACCACCCGCGCCCGCGCCGCGTCCGGGCCCGGACGCTACGACGCGGCATTCCAGGGCGCCGCCGCGATGACCTACGACCGGGCCGTCGAACACACCCTCCGAGTCCTCGACGATCTCATCAACGAGACCAGGGATACCCCCGAGACCTGAACCGCCGCCCGACGCGCGCCAGAACACGCGAACCGAACGTTCACCCGGCCGCAGCGGAACCCGCCCCGATCGGCACATCCGCGTTCGCGCCCGAGCGCCGGCTCTGTGCGGCTCTTCCGGGCCGACGGCGGTGTTGTTCTGTGCGGCTCGTCGGTAGGTGACGGTCGTCCGGTTTGCCTGGTTTACTGGGTTGGCGCGGGCCGCACCGGAAGGGGGTTCGGGTGGCGGAGTTGCCGTCGGGGACGGTCACCTTCTTGTTCACCGACCTTGAGGGTTCGACGCGCCTTTGGGAGGAGCATCCGGACGCGATGCGGGACGCGCTGGCACGCCACGACGAGATCTTGCGTGCAGCAATCGAGTCACACGGTGGGTATGTGGTGAAGACGACGGGTGACGGGTTCCATGCGGCGTTCGCGACGGCGGATTCGGCGGTGGGCGCCGCGGTCGCGGCACAGACCGTCCTCGAACGCGAGACGTGGGGTCTGACCGGCAGACTGCGGGTGCGGATGGGTTTGCACACGGGGGCCGCGTCGGTGCGTGCTGGTGACTACTTCGGCGGGTCGTTGAACCGCGCAGCGCGGCTCATGAGCGTCGCACACGGCGGTCAGATCGTCGTGTCGCACGCGACTGCGGATTTGGCACGTGACGAGTTGCTGGCAGGTGTCGACCTTGTGGACCTCGGTGAGCATCGGTTGCGTGACTTGTCGCGTCCGGAGCGGGTGTTCCAGGTCACCGCGTCCGGACTGGATCGGGAGTTCCCGCGGTTGGTGTCCTTGGACGCGTTTCCCGGCAACTTGCCGGCGCAGGTGACGTCGTTCGTTGGGCGGCGCGACGAGATCGCGGCGGTGGCGCAAGCATTGGGCGAGGCGCGTCTGGTGACGTTGACGGGGGCGGGCGGGGTGGGTAAGACCCGCCTGGCGATCCACGTGGCGGCTGAGGTGTTGCCCGCGTTTTGTGATGGTGCGTGGTTGTGTGAGTTGGCGGCGGCGGGTGATCCCGATGCGATGGTGCAGGTCGTGGCGGCCGCGTTGGGGGTCCGGCCGCGTCCTGAGGTGCCGCTCGATGCTCGGGTGCGGGAGGTGTTGCGGGACCGTGAGCTGTTGGTGGTGCTTGACAACTGCGAGCACTTGCTCGACGCGGTGAGCGGGTTCGCGGAGGGGCTGTTGCGCGACTGTCCAGCGGTGCGGGTCCTGGCGACGAGCCGCGAACCGCTCGAGATCGGCGGTGAGCGTGTCACCCGGGTCCGGTCGTTGGCGGTGCCTGATGCGGCGGCGGTGGTGGAGCGCGGTGACGAGACCGACGCGATGCGGCTCTTCGTCGACCGGGCGTGCAGCGCCGAACCGGACTTCGGGGTGGGTCCGGGTGAGGGGTCGACGGTCGCGGCGATCTGTCGTCGTCTTGACGGGATTCCGTTGGCGATCGAGCTTGCGGCGGCGCGGGTGGTGTCGCTGAGCCTGGGCGAGATTCTTGAGTTGCTCGACCAACGGTTCCGGTTGCTGACCGGGGGCCGACGCACCGCGGTGGAACGCCACCAGACGTTGCGGGCCACGGTCGACTGGTCGTATTCGCTGCTCCGACCAGGCGAGCAGGCCGTGTTCGACCGTCTCGGAGTCTTCCCTGCGAGTTTCGACGCGGCCGCGGCGCGTGCGGTTGCCGCCGGCGACGGCGTCGAGGATTGGGACGTGCTCGACGCGCTCAACGGCCTGGTGAACAAGTCGATGGTTGCCACCGTCACTGCGGGTGGGAGCGCGACCCGGTACCAGCTGCTCGAGACGATGCGCCAATACGCCCGAGAGCGTCTCGACCAGGCTGGCGGGGCCGACCGCTGTCGGCGGGCGCACGCCGAGCACTACGCACAGTTCGCTGAGCGCGTGTCGGAGGCGTTCGCCACGGGCCGCGACACCGACCGCATGTGGGTCCGGTCCATGCTTGAAGTCGACAACTACCGGGCCGCGGTGACCTGGGCGCTGGATTCCGACACCCCCGGCGATGTCGACCTCGCGTTGCGCATCGCGGTGCGACTCGCTGGCGCGGGCCCCGTACAGCGCCGGGCCGCCGGGGTGATCGCCCATGCCGATCGGCTCCTCGAACGGGCCGAGTCCGCCAGTCCCGAGCTGCGAGCTGGTGTTCTCGCCGGCATGAGCGCCGATGCCTTATTCCTGCGCGGCGACGCTGTCACGGCCGAAACCCTTGCCCGGCGCGCCCTCGCCGAAGGCCCCACCGCCGGGGGTGCCCTGGCCATCGCCTACAGCACCCTCAGCCTCTGTGTGGGAATCGACGGCGACAACGAACGCGCCATTGAGGTACTCGTCGAGGGACAGCAGACGATGCGGCAACTCGGCTTCGACACCTACCACAACGACGCGTTCTTCGAGTCGCTCATCGCCACCGCAGAAGCAGCCCGCGGTGATGCGGTCGCGGCCCGGACACACGCGACCGAAGCCGTGCGGTTGGCCCGCCAAGCGCAGCTACCCATGCGCCTCGCCCACGCCCTGACAACCCTCGCGCGGGTGTGCCATCGTGACGATCCCGACGCCGCCGAGCGAGCACTCGACGAAGTCCTCGCCATGGAACCCGAGGCCACCGAAACGTGGATGCTCGGCTGGGCGCTCTCAGTGCGAGCCGAGTTCCGCGTTGCAGCCGGCGACACGCTCAGCGCGTTGACATTGCTGAAAGACGCTTTGGAGATGTTGGGCGACGACGCGACGTTCCTGACCGCGGTCCGCACCGCCTGCCTAGGTGCCACCATCTTCGCGGCCCAGGGCGAACCAGAAACCGCGGCGGCGCTCGCGGGCGCAGCCATCGGCGGCCACCACGCCCGACTGCTCAGCTACACGCTCGACCCAGCGATGCGCATCGACGTCGGCCAGACCACCGAACACCTGCGGGCCACACTCGGCGCCGACGCCTACGACTCGGCGGCTGCCCGGGGTGCCGCGATGTCCAGCGACGACCTGTTCCGCCTCCTCCTCCGAGCCACCGACGACGCCCTGGCCGCCGCTCACGAATGAGGCGACCTCTCAACGGACATGACGAGCGCCCTATCGGGCGAGCACAGAACGCGCACACCGAACACGCGCCAAATCGCGACGGCGACGAGCGCAGATCGGCACGACTGTGCGGGGACTGGCCCTCATGCGATCGCCGCACTGTGCGGCGTGGATCGTCGGGGTGCGAGCGCTGCGGGGGCGTTCGGTGCCGCTCGAACTTCAGTTGATCTTGCGCGTGTAGTCCGTCAGGCTGGGAGTGCCCACCGAGTCTTGGAGGCTCCCTTGTGAAGAAGTTCCTGTTGGTGCTGGTCGCACTCGGCGTTGCTGCGGCAATCGCATACCTCTTGTTCTCGCGGGCGAGGGAGGCCTCTCCCGGCGGCGCAGAATCCGAGATCGACCTCCGCGAGATGTCAAGCGACGAGGCCGCTGGGTCCGGCACTCAGATCGCTGACACCGTCGCCAGCGCGGTCGGCACAGCCAACTGACGCTCCGCCCCGGTTTGGGCGGCGTCGGCGGGCAGCGCGGGCGTTCTGGGATTCGTCCAGCGAGTTCGCCACGCCAGTCCATGTCTGCCAGTTACGCGCACACCCTCCGAGCGCCGAACGTGCGCCCAGAACTCACCGAAACGAGAACTCGAGGAGCGCACAGCGGCGCATCCGGCGTGCCGTCGCAGATTGCGGGGCGGCCGTTCCGGAGCTGTCGGGAATGCTTGATCCCACGTGGGCATACTGGGTCGCGGTGCGACCGCACCGAACAGGAGCGCCTGGAGGTGGAACGGAAGCGGTGGTCTGATTTCTCGCCGGCGGCGAGGACTGCCATCGTTCTTGGAGCGTTGGCCGAGCTCGTTGTCACGACGATCGCGTTGCGAGACCTGATCCGCCGTCCCGCCGATGAGGTGCACGGTCCGAAGTTGCTGTGGGGCCCGTTCCTCTTTGTGCAGCCGATTGGGCCTCCGCTGTATCTCGTGGTCGGTCGACGGCGTCGCCCCACCTGACGGGGGAATATGCGGCACCGACCACGGTGTCCGCTCGGGAAGAGAGGCGCGGCCTCTCGAATGGAGGTGCGCTCATGACCGACACCGCGGTGCTCGACACGACGCGGTACCCGCGGATGCTCGAGATCCACGGCCATCGGATCGCCGTCCGCTGGGGAGGCGAAGGGCCGGTCCTCGTGTTCATTCACGGGATGGCTGGTAGCTCGGCCACCTGGAACGCAGTGCTCCCCTCGCTGGCCGAGCAGTTCACGGTCGTGGCGCCCGATCTTCTGGGCCATGGTGACTCCGCCAACCCGCCCATGGCCGATTATTCGCTTGGCGCCTTCGCGAGCACGGTGCGTGACGTGCTCGATGTGTTGGGGCATCGGCGCGCGACCGTCGTGGGTCAGTCACTCGGTGGTGGGGTCGCGATGCAGTTCGCGTATCAGTTCCCTGACCGCTGCGAACGCCTGGTCCTCCTCGACTCGGGCGGGCTCGGGCGCGACGTCGCGCCGCTCCTGCGGGGTCTCGCGTTCCCAGGCGTCGAATACCTCTTCCCGTTGGTCTTCACCTCCGTTGCCTGTCAGGCCGGCAACACCATCGCCGCCTTGTTGGGCAAGGTCGGGTTGCGGAAGACCCCGCAGGCAGAGGAGATGTGGCGCAGCTACGAATCGCTCGTGGATCCCGCCCGGCGCGCCGCGTTCGTCCGGACGCTGCGTTCGGTGATCAGCCTCGGCGGCCAGCAGGTGAGCGCGCACGACCGTCTGCACGTTGGTGAGCAGATCCCCACGCTGATCGTGTGGGGAGGACATGACTCGATCATCCCGATCGAGCACGGACGTGACGCGCACCGCGCGTTGCCACACAGCCGCTTCGAGGTGTTCGAGGACGCAGGCCACTATCCGCATTGCGAGGCGCCCGAGCGGTTCGTCCGCGTGATCACCGACTTCGTTCGATCGACCGCGCCAGCAATCGTCCACGACGAGCGCCACCTACCCGGCCGGACCGGAACGGGTGGCGCATAGACCCCCTCGGCCGCTTCTCTTCGGCTCGAGAACGCGCAGGACTCTGGAGCGATCTGCCGATCTCGCGCACCCGATCCGCACACATAACGACGCACCGAACGTTCAACGGACCGCGGTCACAGGGAGCGCAGAACGGCACCTCGGTGCGCTCGCTCCGATCGCCGGATCGGTGCGGCAACTCCAGCCCCGTGTCGCGGTCCGTTCTGTGCGCCTGAGTGGGTAGGTGACATCGTCCGTTTTGCCTGGTTTACTTTTGGTCCTCGGGCGCGGACGATCGGAGGGGTCGACGTGGGCGAGTTGCCGTCGGGGACGGTCACGTTCTTGTTCACCGACGTGGAGGGTTCGACTCGCCTGTGGGAGGAGTACCCGGACGCGATGCCGGGGGCGTTGGCGCGTCATGACGAGATCGTGCGCACCGCGATCGAGGCCCGCGGCGGCTGCGTCGTGAAGACGACGGGGGATGGGTTCCACGCAGCGTTCGCGACGGCCTCGGATGCAGTCGACGCCGCGATCGCGGCACAGCTTCCTCCGCGAGTTGAGCAGCAACCCAGTTGCGCAACGTCGTTTCGTTCACCCCCAACCGGCGCGCCACTGCCGCTCGCGAATCATCACTCGACAGTGCCAACTTGCACTGCCTCACGACGGAACTCCTCCGGATACCTCGACGGGCGACCCATCCGGGACTCCTCCCTCCGGCATCACGCCAGAATCAGGTGTCCACCGAACCGGGTCAACTCCAGCGCGGCGACGGTGCTGTTCTGTGCGCCTCGCGAGCGTGGTGAGGGCCGCCGGCTGCATGGCTTACTTCCTCTTGTCGGACGAGGAAGAGTAAGGGTTGGGGTGGAGTCAGGTTCCTACGCCGGCTTCACGAGACTGCCACCTCGAGAGGGACGGCGGACAGGGCTCCTTCCGGCCTAGGTGTGCTGGCACGCCTATCGCACGGTACGTACCGGCTTGCGCAGTTCGCCCGATCGTGGCGTGCTGTACGAGGGCAGTCCGGTCGAATCGGGCGTGGAGGGGAGTCGGGTGATGCCTGCGGTCCGGCTGTGGTTCCGCGCCGAGCTGCGGGCGCGGTGGCGAGCCTGGGTGGGCCTCGCGCTGCTCATCGGCCTGGGCGCCGGCGTGGTCGTCGCCGCGGCGGCGGGGGCGCGACGGACGGACAGCGCGTACGAGCGCTTCCCGGATGAACAACGTGCCGTCGACGTATTCGCGATCGCCGACTTCTGCCCGGCCCCCGAGGACCTGGAACCGGGCGAGGAGCCGTACGACTGCGACGTCACGAAGGTCGCCGATCTCCCGCAGGTGAGCGAGGCTGCGCTCGTCGAATCGCTCTCGGCCGACGTGCGGACCGCAGACGGTCGTTCACTCCAGCCCGGCGGTGACCCCGACTACACCGGACCGGGCGAGGTGTCCGTGCTCGGGAGCCCCGACGGTGCGTTCGGCGGCAGGATGAACCGGTTGCGCGTGCTCGACGGCCGCCTCCCGCGCGACGACGCTCCCGACGAGGTCGCGCTGTCGAAGGCACTCGCGGAGCGGGCCGGCGTCAGCGTCGGTGACCGGTTGCGCGCCCACCTTGCGACCGCCGGCGAGAATCCGCTGCGACGCCGGCTGCGGGTGGTGGGCATCGAAGTCGCGCCCGGCGAGCTCGTACCCCCATCCGGTACCTATCTGGCCAACCTCCACGTCAGCCGTGCGCTCCTCGAGTCGGTCCGCGCCGACGGGGCGCACATCCAGCGTGGCGTCGCCCTGCGCCTCGAAGGCGGCGACCGCAGCGTGGATGCCCTGCGCGGCGAGATCGAAGCGCGACGGATCCGTGCCTTCGTCGCGTTCCGCCAGTCCGACCAGAATGTCGGGCTCGAGCGCACGATTCGCCCGCAGGTCGTCGCGCTCACGCTGCTTGCCGTGCTCGCCGCGCTCGCGTTGATCGCCGTGCTCGGCGCGGTGCTCGCCCGACAAGCCTGGATCGAGTCGAGTGGCTACCCGACCCTGTGGGCGCTCGGGATGCGTCGCGGTGACCTCGTGCGGCTGACGGTTCTCCGCGCCGCGGCCGTCGGGTTGTTCGCCGCGCCCGTCGCGGTGATCACCGCATTCTTCCTTTCGCCCCTCACGCCGATCGGCGTGGCCCGCGACGTGGAGCCCGAGGCGGGGCTTCGCCTCGACGGGCTCGCGTTCGGAGCGGGCGCCGCGCTCGACGCTCGCCGTCGTCGTCCTGCTGGTGTTGTGGCCCGCATGGCGGGTGGCCCTGGCGGCGACCGCCACCAGCGACACGAGCGAGGGGCGCCGTCGTCCCTCTGCCGCTGCGGCGGTGATGACGCGCCTCGGGTTCTCGGCACCCGCGATCGTGGGCACGCGCATGGCATTCGAGCGGGGCGGCGGTCACGGTTCGGTTCCCGTGCGGTCCGGTTTCGTCGGGGTGACCGCTGGGATGCTCGCGTTGGGTGCCGCGTTGGCGTTCGGTGCCAGCGTGCAGCACCTACTCGACACCCCTCGTCTGGTCGGGTTGAGCTGGGACGCCGTGGTCGTCTTCGGTGAGCAGGAACCCGATGAGGTCGACGAACTGACGCGACAGCTGGAGCGCATTCCGGGAGTTGCCGGTGCGACGCCCGGATCGTTCACCTTCTACCCGCCATTCGTCGATCACCCACTCCTGCTCGGTCCGCGTCGCCTTCCGGTGGAGCTCCTCGCGATCGGCCCGGGCGTGGTGACCCCGTCGGTCATCGACGGCCGTGCACCCGTGGCCACGGATGAGATCCTCCTCGCCACCGAGACGATCGACCAGCTCGGCCTCGAGCTCGGCGACACCGTCACCGCCGTCGGTCAAGTCGGCGATTCCGAGCGTCCCGACGCGTTCCAGGACACGAGTGCGCGTGTGCGGGTCGTGGGGATCGGTGTGGTCCCACCCATCAGCGGCAGCGCCGACACCGAGAGTCGTCTCGGGCGCGGCGCCGTCACCACGGTGCCCGGCCTCCAGCGGCTCAACCCCGTCGCCGGGCCGACCGCGCTCTACGTGCAGTTTGACGCAGACACCGACCACACGAACGGGATCGCGGCGCTCCGACGTGTCGTGCACGCGCGTCCCGGTCGCCAGCAGGTGTTCGACTTCGGCGGCGACCAGGCCGATTTCGAGGGCTTCCTCGACATCTCACAGGTCGACGACCTCCCACTCCTGCTCGGCGGGCTCGTCGCGGTCCTCGCGACCGGCGTGCTCGCGCACGTGCTCGTCACGTCCGTGCGAGCCCGTCGGCGCGACCTGGCCGTGCTCCGTGCGATCGGGTTCCGGCGCAGACAGATCAGGCACACGGTGACCTTGCAGGGACTCACCGTCACCGTGGTCGCGCTCGTCATCGGGCTGCCCCTCGGCTTCGCCCTCGGCCGCTGGGGTTGGCAGATCTACGCCCGCAGCATCGGCGTGGTGCCCGAACCGGGGATCGACGGGATCGCGCTCCTCGCGGTGGTCACCGGCGCCGTCGTCGTCACAGTCGTTGTCGCGATGTGGCCAGCACATGCCGCTGCGCGCCGATCCCCAGCGGCGGTCTTGTGGACCGAGTAGCAGCGCGTACCACGGACGGTGGGAAGCAGACTCGCGGACACCGTTGTCCCATGAACACTCTCGAGAGGGGAATGATGGCCCGCATCCTGGTCACGTCGGCGGGGTACCGGGGCGACGTCTTACCGTTCGTGTCGGTTGCGCGCGAGTTGGCAGCGCGGGGTCACCAGATCGACCTGGTCGTGCCCTCGGGGTTCCACGACGGGCTGGCCGACGAGCCCGTCACGCTGCACCCCCTCGGTGTCGAGTTCTCGCCCCGGGAGCTCTTCGGAGTGCATCGCGACGTCTGGGAGCAGTACGGCACGCGCCTCGGCGCGGCGCGTGCCACGCGGTGGATGGTGCGTACCGGACTGCTCGATCACATCGACGCGATCTACGACTCGCTCGCACCGGTCGCCGAGCATGCCGATCTCGTGCTCACGCACCACGTGCTGGTTCCGGCGCGCTGGACCGCGGAACTGCACGACATCCCGTGGGTGACGCTGGACGTGGTACCGAGCCTGGTGCCGAGCGAGGAACGTCTCCCGGCGATGCGGCCGGTCCCCGCGCTGCCGGGGCGGATCGGGCGGATGGTCAACCGGTCCGCGTGGGCCGGCTCGCGGCGCGTCATGGAGCTCGTCTTCTCGGCGGACGGCCCGCTCAGTCGACGGCGCCGGAGCCTGGGCCTCCCGGAGGTTCGTCATGAGCTCCCGACCAACGCGCTCTCGGGTGCCCTCTTGTTACTTCCCGTCTCACCAGCCTGGTTCCCTCCACCGTCCGACTGGCCACTCACCACGGTGCTGACGGGGTTCATCCCGTGGGAGCAACCTGAGTCGTCCCTCCCCGACGACGTGCGCGCCTACCTCGACGATGACGACCCGCCGGTGCTGGTGACCTTGGGCACCAGCGCAGCCACGAACGCGACGGAAGCGTTCGGGCTGATAGCCACCACGCTCGACGACCTGGGCGTCCGCGGGATCTTCCTCGTCGGGGACGAATCCGAGATCACAGGTCCGCTGCGCGATCGACCGGGGGTGTGGCCGTTCGTACCCCTGCACCTCGTCCTGCCGCGGTGCCGGGCGGTCGTGCACTCCGCGTCGCTGGGTACCACCGGCACCGTGCTCGCGTCGGGCCTCCCGTCCCTGGCGACTCCGCTGCTGTTCGACCAGATCTGGAACGCGTACCGCACCGCGCAACTGGGAGCGGGGCTGGTACTCCGCACTCCGTCCCGTAAACGTGCCCTTGCTCTCGTGGGGCGGCTCCTCACCGACCGCGCGCTCGAGCAAAACGCGCGTAGCCTCGCGGCGAGACTCGCGGGAGAGCACGGGCCGGCTCGAGCCGCCGACGCTGTGGAATCTGCACTCGGACAATGCGGCAGAACCTCGCGGTGAAGACCCCAAGGAAATACGTCCGGGTGACTGGCTGCCGAGAGATCGAATGAATGCGGTCGGCAGCGGCTGGCGTGCGCAGTGTTCGGCAAACTCGGTCCGATGTCGAATGGCGATGGTCGGAGCAGTTCCCCGCCCCGACATGACGCGGCGCAGGGGACCTAGCTCGGGCGCAGAACTGCTGCGACTTCGCGCACCCGATCCGCGCACATGACGACGCACCGAACGTCCACGAGCGCGCGCCGGAGAGGAGCGCGGAGCGGAACTTGCCCACGCGTGTCGCTTGCTCGGCGGGGTTACACGACGAGGTCCAGTTCCACCGACGAGAGCCCGGGTGAGGTCATCGGGCGCGGGGCCGGGCCGGCAGGTGGCGAGTCGCTGGGGCTGTCCCAGGCGCGCCTCCGTCGTCAGCGCAGCCGGTACGTGATCGGGATGCTCTTCGGCCCCTCCACGAAGTACGCCTGGGTCCACCTCGGGTTGCCGGCCAGCTCGATGTGCTCGACGCGGCAGCTCCTTGAAGATGGCGCGGATCTCCATGCGGGCGAGATGGGCGCCGAGGCAGAAGTGCCGGCCGAAGCCGAAGGCGAGGTGGCTCGACGCGTTCTCGCGGCGGACGTCGAGCCGGAACGGGTCGGGGAACACCTCGGGGTCACGGTTGGCGGACGCGAACGACAAGTACAAGAGCTCGCCGGGTTCGAACGTCACGTCGCGGAGGGTGAACGGCTCCTGGCAGTTCCGCATGAAGTGCTTGACCGGCGAGACGTACCTGATGATCTCGTCGGCGGCGTCGTCGATGATCTCGGGCTCCGACTGCAGCAGCTCGAGCTGGTCCGGGTGCTCGATCAGCGCCAGCAGGCCCCCCGCGATCGCACTCGACGTCGTGTCGTGGCCGGCGGTGGCGATGATCACATAGTGGCCGAGCATGTCCAGGTCGGCGAGTGGCTGACCGTCGATCTCGGCGTTGGCGATCACCGACGCCAGGTCCCCGGTGGGGTGCGCCCGCCGATCGCTCGCCAGCGCGGTGAAGTAGTTCACGAAGTCGAGCAGGACCCCGAGCATCGCTTCGTCCTCGCCTACGCGCCCGATGTCGGGGTCTTCGGCGCCGAACATCTCCTGCGTGAGTTGGAGCATGCGCGGGTAGTCGCCCGCCGGCAGCCCCAGGATCGACAGGATCACCTGGAGCGGATAGTGCAGTGCGACGTCGTTCACGAAGTCGCACCGGCCGCCCATCTCCGCCATGCGGTCGACCGACTGCTCCGCCAACGTGTCGATGCGATCCTGCAGGCGCTTGAGGTTCCCGGGCTTGAACCAGTCGTTGACGAGGTTGCGGTTCGCCTTGTGCTGCTCGCCGTCCATCTGGATCAGGGTCTTGACCGGCGTCTGGTCCATGGCGGCGACGCGGGCCAGGGGCGCGAGCGTCGGCACCGGCGCATTGGTGAACAGGTCCGGACGGCGCTCGATCTCCATCGCGTCGTCGTGCCTCGTGATCGCCCAGAACGCGGGGAAGTCCGGCACCGACACCTTCAGGATCGGCGACTCCTCCCGGATGCGCTTCGCCGCCGCGTGCCAGCGTTCGGGGTCGGCGTACGCGGCCGGGTCGGCGAAGATCGAGCCGAGGTTCTCGGTGGAAGCCGTCGTCATGTGATGTTCCCTGTTCATGGTTCGGGTGGGACGAGGAAGGCGGCGCCGAACCCGTACGCCGCGCTCGCGCTCATGAGGACGGTGTCGTCGCCGAAGGCTCCGTCGAGGAAGGCGCCGAGGCCGACGATCACGTCGGGACCACCGAGGTGCCCGGTGTCGTGGCCGGTGACGATGGTGGCGTCCTCGAGACCGAACACCGTGCCGACCATGCCCACGAGGTTCGGCGACAGCTGGTTGCAGACCAGGCGCGTCGGCTCCCGGTCGAACCGGTCCCGGAGCGCGTCGAACGCGTCGCGATAGCCCTTGCGGTACGAGTCCGTGATCTGCTGCTTCGGACGGTCGCTGACCTGGCGGACGTTCGGGTTCACGCCGGGGGGCGCCACCGGCTCGCGCGTGCCGCCGTACGGGATGAGGATGTGTCCGTTGTTCTGGCTGGCCGAGCGGAACTCCGCACCGAGGAAGTCGATCCGCGACGGTTGCCCGACGTCCTGCCCGACGACCAGCGCCCCGGCGCTGTCGCCGTAGGCCCACAGGTTGACCGTGCCCGGGTCGGCGTAGTCGATGGTCTGCGACCAGCGCTCGGCCGCGACCACCGCCGCGTGCCCGCCGCCGTGCGCGGCGAGCCACCCCTGGACCAGGTCGAGCGCGGCGACGGTGGCGAGACATCCCGCGGTCATGTCGAGACCGACGCACCGCTCCGAGGCGCCGCAGCGGTGCATCACCTCGCTCGAGACCGACCACGACGGCACGTAGTCGCGGGACGCGCCCGAGTAGATCACCAGCCGCAGGTCCTCGGCCGGCACCCTCGCGTCGTCGAGCGCGACACGCAGGGCGTGTGCGCCCATGGTGCTCGGGTGGTCGTCGGCACCGCCGTGGCACGCGTGCTCCCAACCGCGGTAGTCGCTCACGTCCGCGCCGTGGGCCGCCGCATGGTCGCGGACGCTGACCGCAGGCGGAAGCTCCCGACCGATCCCGAGCACCGAGAGCGCGCCGCTCACCCCGGCTCCCCGCCCGCGAGCAGCCGTTGGGCGGCATCCGCGAGTTGCTGCGCGCGTCGGTCGATCTCAGCGGGCGCGATGTTCTGCATCGGGTGGTCCAGGACGATGACCGGGAGTGGCCGGTCGGTCTCCTGGAAGGCCAGCATCGCGTTCACCATGTCACGGAACGGCTCGGTGAGGACGGGGATCGCGGCCACGCCGAGCTGCTGCAGGAGCACGGAGTCGAGCGCACCGCCCGACGAGCAACTGCCTCAGTCGTGGACGCCGCAGAGGAGCAGGCCCCGCTCCTGGGCCACCATGCCCAGCAGTTGGCTGTCGACCGGCACCCCGGCGAACGGCTTGCTGCGGATCTCCTCCTTGACGTCGACGCCCCGCGCCCGCAGCGGCGCCTGCGTGCGCCGCAGGATCGCCATGGAGTTCGGCTTGCCGTTGTCGAACAGGACCACCTGGTCGATCTCGGGGCGCACCGTCACCGCGAACGGGCCCGAGCGCGGTCGGGGAATCGGGTCCACCAACTCGTCGGAGCGATGCGTCGTCTCGGCCATGTCATCCCCTCAGCGCTGCTCGTCGACGGTCTTCGACATCACGTGGTAGTTCCCGACCCAACCGGGGATGACCGCGGAGAACCGTCCACCCGGCGCGCCGCTCTCGAGCAGGTGGATCTGCGACTCCGCATCGAAGGGCGAGCGCATGGTGCCGTAGACGACCTTGCTCTTCTCCCGCGGCACCGTCGGCATGCGGCCGAGACGGCCGAGCTCGTCGGTCGAGCGGAGCGCCTGCTCGAAGAGGCGGTGCCGAGCCTCCTCACGCGTGTACGAGCCCGCGATCGTGTCCGCGTGCGCGGGCCCGACGACCACGACGCTGGTGCCGAAGTGCCAGTAGTAGTTCGTGGCGCCGGAATGGCCGATGCAGTCGGCGATGGTGTCGAGGATCTGCTCGGGCGTGCTCGCGTAGTGGTTGTTGACGCTGTTCGGACCCTCCGCCGCCATGATCGAGACCGCGGACACGTCGGCGGGCAGCCCCGTCTGCGTGTGGAACGGTGGCCACCGGGTCTCGGGGTGCTCGGCGATGCAGAACGACAGCCGACCGGGGTGGCCCATCGTGCCGTGGGTGGGCAGGACCCCGCCGCCGCGCCCGCAGAACAGGCGGACCATCTGTGCGTAGCGACCCACCGTGCCGTTGGCGCGGCAATTGGCCCCGCCGATCGCGTTGGCCTCGTGCTCGAACCCGAGCTGCTCGACGATCGGGCCGCCGACGATCACCAGCACCGCCACGCCGCCGGTGGTGACCTCCACACCGCTCAGGTTGAAGGCCGGGTCGACCAGGAGCTCCGAGAGCGACCGCAGGAGCCGCCCGTACTCCGGCCTGCAGCCGGCCATGACCGCGGCCGCGGCGAGCTGCTGCGTTTCGATCTCGATGCGCTGC
The DNA here is from genome assembly GCA_963819475.1 of uncultured Actinomycetes bacterium. Taxonomy (GTDB): domain Bacteria; phylum Actinomycetota; class Acidimicrobiia; order IMCC26256; family DASPTH01; genus DASUAS01. Next base: position 260,679 of record CAWFWE010000001.1, on the reverse strand, counting down.
GCCTCGATCTCGCCGACGACCTCGCCGGTGTCCCAACCCATGGCGCCCAGCATCCGGTCGACGAGTGGCCGATACGGGGGGACGACGGGCAAACCGTCGGACCATCCCATCTCGAAGCATCGCTCGATGTCGTCGAGGACGTCCACCGTCAGCCGGGCTCGATCTCGTAGAACTGCTTCGCCCACTTGCGGAGCGATCCGTACGGGCGTGCGTCCTGCTTCGCCAGCGCGGGGTGCTCGACGTAGTCCTGGTACCGCCAGATCTCGAGGTCGTCCCACAACGTCACGAGGAACTCCTTCTCCAGCCGCTCGCGGAGATCCTCGGGTGGTACCGCCGACTCGTCACCCGGCAGCTTCGGCCACCAGATGGAATAGAACATGTCGGAGCAGTGGTCGTCGACCGGGGTCGTCGCGAACACGAGGCGGTAGCTCGACGAGCCTTCGAAGGCGCTGATCGCGCCACCGACCCCGAAGAGCCAACTGTGGATCCGGAGGGCCATCGCGCCCGGATCGTCGCTCCGCGTGTCCGGCCACCCCGTGACGAACCGCCACTCCTGGTCGACGCCCTTCCAGTCGACCAACACCGGCGTCACCGTCGCACGGTGCACGTACTGGAAGTGGATGCTGTCGGCCGCGTTCTCGAGCGGGAGCTGCGGGTGGACCGGCTCGTGGTCGTAGCGGACCGACAGCTCGGGGTACGGCCGGTAGTACGCCGAGGGGTCCGTCTCCATCTGCGGGAACGAGAGGAAGATGTCGGGCATCTCCCAGCGCGGTGGCTCGCCGTCGGGTTGGTGCCAGAGGAAGACGCAGTCGTACTGCTCGAGCACCGGCCACACGCGGAGCTGCTTCGTGACGTTCGGCCGATCCTCGTAGGGGATGTAGCGGTTCACCCCGTCGGGGCCGTACCCCCACCCGTGGTACGGGCATTCGACGCAGTCGCCGTTGACCCTGCCGCCGTGACCGATGTGCGCGCCGAGATGGGGGCAGTGCGCCGACATCACGTGCAGGACGCCGTCGTCGTCGCGGTACGCGACGAGATCCTCACCGAAGTACCGCAGCGGTCGCACCTCGCCGGCCGGGAACTCCGCCGCCCATCCGACCATGAACCAGCCGGTCGGCTTCCACGTGAACGGGATCTTCATGCTCCACGACCTTCGCGCGGGGTTCGGGCACAAATCTCTAGATGGATTGAAGCACCCGCCGGCGGTCGCCGACAAGCCGTCGCGGTCGACGTCGGTAGCCTGACCCGGATGGCGAGCCACGGCTCCGGACGACGGTCTCGCCCGCATTCCACGATCTCGGGGGGGAACACATGACGGAGCTCACCGGCCGCATCGCGGTGGTGACCGGCGCCGGATCCGGCCTCGGGGCGGCGATGGCGCGGGCCTTCGCGGGTGCGGGCATGAAGGTCGGCGTGCTCGACATCGACGAGGAAGCGGCCGCCGCGACCGCCTCCTCGATCGCCGAGCTGGGGGTCACGACGACGTCGACGCGCGTCGACATCGGTGACGCGGCGTCGGTGGCGGCCGCCGCCGAGCACGTCCGCACGGCGCTCGGCGGCTGCGACCTGCTCTGCTCCAACGTGGGCGTCCAGCAGTTCGGTGCGATCGATCGCCTGACCGAGCAGGACTGGTCGTGGGTGATCAACGTCAACGTGCTCGGTACGGTCCGCACCGTGCGCGAGTTCCTCCCGATGATGCGCGCCGGGAGCGGGCCTCGGCGCATCGTGTTCACCGCGTCGTCGAGCGTGCTGGCGCCGTCGGTGCGGTTGGGCGCGTACCAGACGAGCAAGTTCGCCGTGATGGGCTTCGCCGAGTCGCTGCGCGAAGAGCTCGCGCCCGAAGGCATCGGCGTGACGATCCTGTTCCCCGGCGGGATGATGACGCGTCATCTCGAGAGCAGCGTCCTGGCGCGGCCGTCAGAGTTGGGCGAATCGGTCCTCGACCAGCGTGACGTCGAAGCGATGATGGCCCACCAGCCGATGGGCGACGGCGACCTCGCCACCGCCGAGGACGCGATCCGGAACCTGCTGACCGACCTCGAAGCCGGCGAGCCTTACGTGATCACGCACGGTTCGTTCCGCCCGATCTACGAGCAGCGGCGCGCCGCGATGGACGCCGCCTTCGACCGTATGGAGGCCTCATGAGCGACGACGCGACGTCACCGGTGCAGCGGCTCCTCGACATCGAGCAGATCAAGCAGCTCAAGGCCCGCTACTTCCGTCTCATGGACATGAAGCAGTGGGACGACTGGGGCATGGTCTTCGCGAAGGACTGCGTCATGGAGGTTCCCGAGGCCGAGATGGTGAACAACGGGCGCGAGGAGATCGTCACCAACGTGAGCACCGCGCTGATCGGTGCCCGCACCGCGCACCACGGCCACATGCCCGAGATCGAGATCACCGGTGACGGCACCGCGCGCGGCGTCTGGGCGATGTTCGACTACGTCGAGTGGCCGGAGCAGAACGGGACCCGCGTCGGCCTCCAGGGCTACGGCCACTATCGCGAGGAGTACGTGCGGGAGGACGGCGCGTGGCGGATCGCGCGCACGCGCCTCGAGCGGCTGCGCGTCGACCCGCTCGCCTGACCATCGGGGTTTCCCCCGTGACGGTTCGGTGGGACCATGACGGCGACGAGGAGGCGGCCATGGACTCCAACCTGATCGACGCGGACAACCACTACTACGAGTCGGAGGACGCGTTCACCCGGTACGGCGACGACGAGGTCAAGCGCTTCGTGCGCTGGATGTCGGAAGGCAAGCGGCGCCACCTCTTGTTCGGCAACGTCGTGCAGACGATGGTGCCGAACCCCACGTTCAACCCGATCACCAAGCCCGGCGCGTTCCACCAGCGGCTCAAGGAGCTGGCGCAGCACGACGAGGGCGCCGGCCGCGGCACGGTGGACCCGTCCCGGTACGGCGAGCTGGAGCCGTTGCCCGACCACTACCAGCAGCGCGAGGCGCGGCTCCGGGTGATGGACGAGCAGGGCCTGGAGCGGGCGTTCCTGTTCCCGACCCTCGCGGTGGGCATCGAGGGCCTCAACCCGACCGAAGTGCCGATCACCTACAAGGTCTTCCGCGCGTTCAACGAGTGGCTCGACGACGACTGGGGCTTCGCGCACGAGGAGCGCCTCTACGCGGCGCCGGCGATCCCCGTCCTCGACCCGGTGCGCGCGACCGAGGAGCTGGAGCGCGTCCTCGAGCGCGGGGCGCGGCTCATCGCGCTGCGGCCCGGACCGGCCAACGGCAGGTCGCCCGCCGACCCGGTCTGGGATCCGTTCTGGGCGCGCCTGGAAGAGGCCGGGGTGCCCGCCGCCTACCACGCCTACGGCGGCACCGACCAGTACGCCGACGCCTTCCGTCTCCTCTGGCAACGGCACGGCGTCTCCGACCGTGCCTACGAGCAGAACCTGCAGCAGTCGTGGGTCGGTGACCGCCCGATGCTCGACACCGCGCTGGCGCTCGTGCTGGGGAACGTCTTCGGTCGCTTTCCACGGTTGCGCATCCTGAGCATCGAGCTCGGGTGCGCGTGGGTGCCGTACTGCATGCACGTGCTCGACCACGCCGGTGGGCTGCTCGACCGTCACATCCGGGCGTTCGGCGCGACCGTCGACGAGCGGCCCTCCGAGGTCTTCCGGCGTCACTTCTGGGTCTCGCCGTTCCCGGAGGAGGACATCGCCTCGCTCACCCGGCTGATCGGCGCCGACCGCGTGCTCTTCGGGTCGGACTGGCCGCACGCCGAGGGCACGCAGCAACCGGCCGACTACGCCCGCTACCTCGAGAAGCTCGATCCCGACGACGCCAGGAAGATCCTGCGCGACAACGCACTGTCGCTCCTCGACGCGTGAATCGGATCGCCGCGGTCGGCGTTCAGGGCATGGCACCGCCGCGAAAGACGCCCGGGTTGCGCTCGAGGCCGAAGTCGAACGGCGTGAGGATCCCGGCCGGCGCCTCGCAGACGTCGGCGATCCGGTTCACGATGCGGAACGCGGTGGCGGCCTCCAACGCCGGGTAGTTGCGGCCCTCCTCGTCGGTGCCGAACAGGTTGAGCTCGTAGCTGGGCCAACCCTCGACGAGGATGCGGTAGACGCCGTCGGGGACCATCGGCTGCGGCCACTCGGGTGCCACCGACGGGTGCAGCCGGGTGATGTGCTCGAGCGTCACGACCTCCTGCCCGGCGTGGAACCCCTGCACCGCGAAGCGCAGCGCGCCGACCGTCCCGGCCTCGATCCGGCCGGCGTCCACGTCGAGCGCCACCGGGGTCGGGAGGCGGTCGGTCGTCTCGCGGATCTCGTCGATCGCGACGCCGATGCCCGCGGCGACGAGCTCGACCGTCGGACCCCAGTACCGGGTCGGCCGACCGGGAGCGAGGTAGGGCGGCAGTGGTGAATCGATCGGCGCCCCGAAACCGAACCAGCGGAACTGCGTGTCGGCGTCGTCGTAGTGCTCGTAGCTCATGATCTCGATCATCCGCACCCGGTCGACGCGCCCGCTGATGCTCGTCAGCAGCACCGGGAGCGCATCCGTGGCGAACCCCGGGTCGATGCCCGACACGAAGAGGCTGGTCGCCCCGCGCTCGCACGCCTCCGCCAGACGTCGCGTGCTGCGCGGCGAGACGTGGCGAGACTGCGGATACAGCGCGGGCAGCAGCGCCGACGACACCACGTTGGCGCCACTCTCGAGGATCGTCGCGAGCTCCTCGGTCGTCTCCTTGCTGTTGCGCGGGCAATGGCAGATGCAGTCGGCCCCGAGCGCCAGCAGCTCGCGCGCGTCGCGGGTGGCCACCACGCCGGTGTCGTCGGTGCCGCAGAGCGCCCCGGCGTCGAGTCCCTCCTTGGCCGGGTCGAACACCAGCACCCCGACCAGCTCGAGGTCGGGGTGCTCGATGATCGCCCGCAGCGCCGAGGCACCGACCGAGCCCGTCGCCCACTGGACGACCTTGTACCGGCGCCGGCTCGACATGTGGCTCTCCCTCCTGCGCGTGCTCGCGGCCTGATCATGCCGCGTGGAGGGCGTCGTCGTGGGTGGAGCCCGGCGACGGGTACAGTGCCGCCGCGTCCCTGGGGGTGCGAGTTGATTCGTGGTGACGAATCGCCGGTCGCGGCGGAGTCGGTCAACGCGGTGCTCGACCGGGCGGCGGAGCGCTGGCCCACGCAGGACGCGATCATCACGGATTCGGTCCGCGTCACCTACCAGGATCTGCGCGAACGGGCCGAGCGGCTCGCGGGTGGGTTGGTCAGCGCGGGGCTGGCGCCGGGCGACCGGATCGCCGCCTGCCTGCCCAACGAGCTCGACATCGTCGTGGCGTTCTACGCGGCGGCGCGCGTCGGCGCGATCTGGGTCGGCATCAACCGCCAGCTCGCACCCCCGGAGAAGCGCCGCCTCCTCGAGGACACGACGCCCGGGATCCTGCTGGCGGAGACCGAGACGTTGGTCGCGCTGAAGGCCCAGACCGCGGCGCTCGAGCTCGAGGAGGTTGCCGTCGACGGCGACCGGTGGGCCGAGCTGTGCTCCGCCACCCCGACCTCGCACGACCCCGTCGATCCGTCGGCGCCGGCCGCGATCGCGTTCACCAGCGGCACGAGCGGCACACCGAAGGGGGTGGTGCACAGCCAACGGAACCTTGTGCTCCCCGGTGCCGCGCTCGCCGCCACGCGCGGATACGACACCACCCTCCGTCGTGGTGACTACCTCGCGCTGACCATCCTCAACCTGTTCGTCCTGTCGACGCTCACCACCGCGCAGGTGGGGGGCACGAGCATCCTCCACGACGGCACCGACGTCGACCGCCTCGGCGCCTGGATACGCCGGCACGAGGTGAACGTCTTCAGCGGGGTCCCGACGACGCTGCACGGCCTCGTCCGGTCCCCGACCGTCGATCCCGCAGGGCTGCGCTCGCTGCGTGACGTCTGGACCGGGGGCGCGGCGTGCCCCGAGGAGGTCCGTGAGCGCTTCCTCGACCGCTTCGGGGTGCCGGTGCACATGACCTACGGGCTCACCGAGGCGCCGTCGGTCGTGGCGATCGACCCGCTCGGCGACCCGTCGCCGCCGGGTGCGAGCGGGCGCCCGCTCCCGCAGCTCGAGCTGACGTTCGTGGCGACCGGTCGTGAGGACGCGGGGGGTGAGATCGCCGTGGGCGCGGTCCCGCACGGCCCGTGGGCCGGACGGTGGCACCCGTTCCTCGGCTACTGGAACCGCCCCGACGTCGACGTCCCGATCGTCGCCGGTCGTCTGCACACGGGTGACGTCGGACGCATGGAAGACGGGCGGTTGGTCGTGGTCGACCGGCTCGGCTCGGTGATCATCCGCGGTGGAGCCAACGTGTATCCCGCGCAGGTCGAGCGCGTGCTGCGAGGCCTGCCGCCGGTCGCGGATGCCGTCGTCGTCGGCCTGCCGGACGAGCGCCTCGGCGAGACGGTGAACGCGCTCGTCGAGCTCGAAGCGGCGCAGACGACCAGCGAGCGCGAGCTCCTCGAAGGGTGTCGCGCCGAGTTGGCCCGGTACAAGGTGCCGGTGCGCATCGTGGTCGTCGACGCACTCGAGCGCAACGCGCTCGGGAAGCCGGACCAGCGCGCGGCGCGCGCCCGGCTCATGGGCGGGTAGCGCGGTGACGGGCGACCCGCCGACGCGGTTCCGAGACCGCGTCGCGCAGTTGTGCGCCGAGTACCCGGACGCGCCGGCGATCGAGTTCGAGGGACGGCAGACGTCGTGGGGCGACGTGTCGGCCCGCATGCAGGCACTGCAGTCGACGCTGCTCGGGGCCGATCTCGGCGCGACCGACGCCGTCGGCGTCGTGGTCCGGGAGCGACCGCCCGCGGTCGGCGCGCTGCTCGCGCTGCTCGCGTTGGGCCGGCCGGTCGTGCTGATCCAGTCCCTCGCTTCCGACGCCGAGCTCTGCGCCGACGTCCGTCGGCTGCCGGTGGCCGCGGTCGTGGCCGAGGCGCGCGACTGGGCACGGGACGGCTTCGCCGAGTGCGTGCGCGCGGCGGGGATGGTCGGGATCTCGCTCGGCGACGCGCCGGCCGAGGTCGAGCCGGTTCCCGGGTCCACCGTCGCATCCGGGGACCCTCGCGCGGTCGCGCACGGTGCCGCGGTGCTCGTACCGACGAGCGGCACCACCGGAGCACCGCGTCGTCATCCGGTCACGAACGAGACGCTCGACGGCGCCCGCGCCGGCGTCACGGTGCGCGATCCCACGCAGACCCGGGGCGTCACCATCAGCGCGGTGCCGTTGTCGTCGATCGGCGGCCTCATGGGACTCGTGTCGACCGTCTGGCGGGGCCGTCCCATCGCGGTGATGGAGCGCTTCGACGTGGATCGCTGGGCCGCGCTCGTGCGTGAGCACCGACCGCGGCGCATCGGCGTGCCGCCCGCGGCCATCGGCGTCATCGTCGACCGGGACCTGCCTCGGGAGTGGTTCGACGGCGTCCGGTGGCTGGCCACGGGTTCGGCGCCACTCGACGCGGGGGCGGCCCGGCGGTTCGCGGATCGCTACGGGATCGGCGTGCTGAACGCCTACGGCGCCACCGAGTTCGGCGGGCCGGTCGTGTCGTGGCGCGAGGACGACTGGGAGCGGTGGAACGCCACGAAGTTGGGGAGCGTCGGTCGGCCCCTGCCCGGTGTCGAGGTGCGGCTGACGCCCGCCCAGACCGTGCCCGACGCCGACGCGGGAGTGCTCGAGGTGAGTAGGGACGGTGGACCGTGGACGCGGACCAACGACCTCGCGCGCATCGATGCCGACGGGTTCGTCTGGATCCTGGACCGCGTCGACGACGTGATCGTCCGCGGCGGCTTCAAGGTCCGCCCCGGCGACGTGGAGGACGCGCTCGTCGACCACGAGCGCGTCGGCGAAGCCGTCGTGGTCGGCATCCCGGACGGCATGCTCGGATCCGTGCCCGCGGCGATGGTGACGGTGCGCGGGGACGGTCCGCCGGTCACCGGTGAGGACCTCCGCGCGCACGTGCGATCGCGCCTCGCGCCGTACAAGGTCCCGGTGGTGGTCCGCATCGTGGACGAGATCCCCCGGAACGCGATGATGAAGCCGCGGCGAGCGGAGATCCGCGAGGCATTGGGAGGCCAGACGTGACCGACGAGGACCGCACCGGCTCCGACCCGGACTCGTTCCCGCAGTGGCTGGACGAGCAGTGGGACGCCGATCTCACCCTCGGCGAATGGTGGGACCGCCTCGGGACGGCAGGATGGTCGACCCCCACGTGGCCCCGCGAGTGGTCGGGCCGCGGCCTCCGGCGCGCGGAGGCGGTGCCGGTGGTCGACGAGCTGCGGCGGCGCGGCATCCCCGGCGGACCGACCGGCGTCGGCGTGGACATGGCGGGACCGACCATCCTCGCCCGGGGCGACGACGAGCAGCGGAGCCGGTACCTCGCCGACATCGCCTGCGGTCGGACGGCGTGGTGCCAGCTGTTCAGCGAGCCCGGCGCGGGGTCGGACCTGGCCTCGCTCCAGACCCGCGCCGCGCGCGACGGCGACGAGTGGCGGGTGAGCGGCCAGAAGGTGTGGTCGACGCTGGCCCATCACGCCGACTTCGGGATGCTGCTGGCCCGCACCGATCCCGGCGTTCCCAAGCACCGGGGCATCACCTGGTTCGTGCTCGACATGCACCAGCCCGGTGTCGAGGTCCGCCCCTTGCGGCAGATGAACGGCAAGGCCGAGTTCAACGAGGTGTTCCTCGACGGCGTCGTCGCGTGGGACCGCGACGTCGTGGGTGAGGTCAACGGCGGCTGGGCGACCACGCTCACCACGCTCGGGCTCGAGCGGGCGGCGTCCACCCGCATCGCCGGGGTCGGCGAACCGGGCGCCGCGGCGGGCTGGCGGGAACGACGCGCCGGCGACTTCGCCCGCCCGACGAGCGCCGGCGAGTCGCCGGCCCGGCGTTCCCGCGGGTCACGTCTCATCCCGCTCGCGACCGAGCGCGGGCGGCTCGACGACGCCGGTGTCCGCCAGGACCTGGCCCGGGCGTACACCGCCAACCTGATCACCCGGTACAACGCCCTGCGCCAGAAGGCCGAGGCCGCCGCGGGCAAGGTGCCCGGGCCTTCGCCCCGCAAGATCCTCGCGTACGAGGACGCCACCTTCACCGCCAACGCCGGACTGCGCATGCAGGGACCGCACGCCACGCTCGTCGACACGGGTGACACCGCCGCCGACGACATCACCGAGCTGTTCCTGTTCACGCCTTCGATCGCCATCGCGGGAGGGACGAACGAGATCCTCCGCAACCTCATCGCGGAGAAGACGCTCGGCCTCCTGCGGGAGCCCGACGCCGAGCGCGACACACCCTTCGACGCCACCCATGCCGGCCGCGACCAGGCCGAGTCCTGAGCCAGTGGCCGGCGACGAGCACGTCAACGTCATCGAGCAGGACCAGATCCTCACCGTCGAGCTCTCGCGCCCCGAGAAGCGGAACGCGATCAGCCCCGAGATCACCGACGCGCTGTGGGAGGCGGTGCTGGCGCTCGGGGATCGTGACGACCTGCGATGTCTCGTCATCGCCGCCACCGGCGAGTACTTCACCGCGGGCATCGACCTGTCCCGGCCCTTCGGGGCCCGCCACGGCGACCCCACGACCCGGCACCTGCATCCCGGCTGGAGCCTGCGCCGCAGCTACCGCAGCCATCACCTGCTCTACGACGAGCTGGAGGCGGTCGAGAAGCCCGTGGTCGTCGCGGTGCAGGGCCACTGCTTCGGCGCCGGCGTGGAGATGGCGGCCTCGGCCGACTTCCGCTTCTGCACGCCGCGGGCCACGTTCAAGCTCCCGGAGGTGGAGATCGGCGTCGTGCCCGGCAGCGGCGGCGTGTCCCGACTGACCCGCATCGTCGGCCCCGCGCACGTCAAGTGGATGGCCATGGCCGCGATGCCGGTCACCGCGGACGAAGCCCGCGCCATCGGGCTCGTCAACCGGGTGTTCCCCGAGCCCACGTTCCGCGACGAGGTCCACGCCTTCTGCCGACACCTCGTCGGCCTTCCGGCCGAGGCCGTGGGCGTCGCCAAGCTGCTGGCCGACATGGCGGTCGACACCGACCGCACCACCCAGCGCCACGTGGACCGCCTCGCCAACACGCCGCTCCTGGGCAGCGACGAGAACCGCCGGCTCACCGCGCGGTTCCGTCCGCCGCGCGAGCCGGAACCGCCCGACCCCGGACCCGCCACGTGAGGCGCGACGCGCGCGAGGCGACGGTCAGGCAACGCCTTCCGGATAGCCGAAGACCTCGAGCTCCCGGTGCGTGAGCGCCAACGGTGAGAACCGGCGGTGCGCAAACCACCAGCGACCGTCGACCCGCGCGTACTCGTCGCGGTACAGCCCGTAGAGCACCGTGACCCGACCTTCGGCGCGGTCCTGGCGGAGCTCGCACATGTGGATCCGCGCGAGCGCGCGGTCGGGTTCCCCGTCGACGTGCTCGACCACCGAGTTCAGGATCACGAACTGGAAGAACTCGAGGCCCGCGATCCGCTTCTCGACGAAGCGGCCGAACTCGTCGGGGCCGATGACTTCCCGCGTGCCGGCGGGCAGCTCGATCAGGACGGGCGTGGTCGGCCGGAACAGCTCGTGGAGCTCGTCGAACGCGCGGCGACTCACGACGTCGGCGTACGCGTCCTGCAGGCGACGGATCGCGAGGTAGTCCTCCGCCTGGTCCGACAGCTCGCCCATGCTCTTGGTTCTCCAGGAGGGACGGCGACCCGCGCTCGCTAAGGTCGCCCGCGGGTCGTCATCATCGACGCGCGACGAGATCCCGTGCAAGGAGGCCGACGGTTGGCGAAGTTGGGGCTCTACCTCGATCTCCGCAACCCACCGGGGTGACGCCAGGGCTGGCATCGTCTGTACGACTTCACGTTGGAGCTCTGCGAAGAAGCCGAGCGGCTCGCCGCCGACAGCGTGTGGCTCTCCGAGCACCATCTCTTCGAAGACGGGTATCTCACGCAGCCGCTCACGTACGCCGCCGCGATCGCGGCGCGGACCACGAGGGTGCGCATCGGGACCGCGGTCGTCATCGCCCCGTTCCGTGAGCCGGCCCAGCTCGCGGAGGAAGCGACGATCGTCGACATCGTGTCGAACGGCCGGCTGGATCTCGGTGTCGGCACCGGCTACCGGCTGCCGGAGTTCGACCTCTACGGGAAGGAGATGCGGGGGCGGTACGACCGGACCGACGAGATCGTCCGCCGGATGCGAGAGCTCTGGCGCGCGGGACGGCTGACCCCACCGCCCATCCAGGAGCCCGTTCCGATCTGGATGGGGTACCAGGGCCCGAAGGGCGCTCGGCGCGCCGGCCTCCTCGGCGAAGGGCTCCTCGCGCTCGAGCGCTCGTTGCTCGATCCGTATCGCGAGGGCCTCCGGGCGGGCGGCCACGATCCTTCCTCGGCCCGGATGAGTGGCTTCGTCCCCGTGTTCGTCACCGGCGATCCCGAACGCGACTGGCCCGTCGTCGCGAAGCACCTCGGCTACCAGGTCGACTCGTACCGGCAGTACGGGGTCGAGGGCACGGGACGCCCACCCCCGCGGCCCGTCGACCCGGACCGGGCCCGGGCGAACGGCCTCGGCCACGGCCTCCTCAGCATCGTCGTCGACACGCCGGAGAACGTCGCGACGAGCATCCGCGAGCACGTGGCCGGCGTGCCGGTCGACACCGTGTTCGTGTGGGCGTCGCTCGCCGGGATGCCGGAGGCGATGGTGGTCGAGCACACGACCACGCTCTGTCGCGACCTCGCCCCGTTGCTCGCCGATCTCTGAGCGGACCTGCCGGTGATCAGACCGGCTCGGTCGGGTCCACGCCCGTCTTCGCCCACTGGACGAGGTCGGCCATGGTGTAGGGATGCAGGCCGCGCCGACCGAGCAGGTCGCTCATGCTGCCGACCGGTTCCTGCAGGTCCCGGTTGGCCATGACCTCGGGCCAGTGCTCGAGGATGGATTCGGGCGTGGGCAGGTCGTCGGGCGCCTGCCACCCCTCGGTGGTCGCGAGGACGAACCGCGACACGCGCCCGGCGCCGGTCTGGATCGCCTCGCCCGAGACGGGACAGGACTCGTGGGCGAGCACGGCGACGAGCGGGGAGGTGCGGGCGGGGGCGAAGCTGGCGTCGAGCATCGCCTGGAACTGCTCGTCGGGGACCCGCGGCATCACCGGCGTCTGGGCCGCCGGCATGAACACGTTGACCGTGATGTCGAGGTCGGGCTCGTGGCGGCGCTCGCTCGCCAGCTCGTTGGCGAGCACCCGGCTGAAGGCCAGCACCCCGCCCTTGCCGGCGGCGTAGATCCCGGTGCCGGGGATCCCGAGCACGGAGCCGGACCCGGTGTTCACGATGCGGCCGTAGCGCTGCTGCCGGAACACCGGCATCGCGGAACGGACCATGTTGACGGTGCCCACGAGGTGGACGCCCACCGTGAGGCGCACGGTGTCCTCGTCGGGAAGCGTCCCGCCGCCCGCCGCCGCGTTGTTGACGACGGCGTCGAGGCGGCCCCAGGCGTCGAGCGCGTCCTGGACGATGCGATCGGTGCCGGCGGCGGTCGTGATGTCGCTCGTGTTCTCCATCGCCTCGCCGCCGGCGGCGAGGACCGCGTCCACCGTGTCGGCGGCGCCCTGGATGTCGTTGACCACCACGTGCGCGCCCCGACGCGCCAGGAGGAGCGCGTGCTCGCGCCCCAACCCGTGGTGCGCGCCGGTGATGGCGACGACCCGCCCGTCGAATCGCAGCTCGTCCACCATGGGCACCTCCTGTGGCCGCCGGCTGTTCACGCCATGTGAGCGCGGAGGAAGGCGCCGGCCTCCCGGTACGCCTCCAAGGATTCCGGGATGTCGGGGCCGATCACGACCCACATGTGCACGACGTCCGCGAACTCGTGCAGGGTGACGTCGACGCCGGCCTCCCGGGCGCGCTCGACGAGTCGCCGCGTGTCGTCGAGCAGCGCTTCCCGCGTGCCCACCTGGACGAGCAGGGGCGGCAGGCCGGTCAGATCGGCGTACAGCGGTGACGCGGTTGGGGAGGTGGGGCTGGCGCCGTCGAGGTACATCGATGCCATCATGCGCAGCGCGGTGCCGCTCACGATCGGATCGTCGAGCGTATCGGCCGATGCGCCGGTCACCGTCAGATCCGTCCAGGGCGAGATGCTCAACGCCGCGGCCGGGAGGGCGGTGCCGGCGTCGCGCAGCGCGACCAGGCCGGCCACCACCAGGCCACCCCCGGCGGAGTCCCCGGCGAAGGCCATCTCCTCGGGCCCGACGCCTCCGTCGAGCAGGCTGCGGTACACGGCGACGAGGTCCTCCACCGGTGCCGGGTAGGGATGTTCCGGCGCGCGGCGGTAGTCGACGCTGACGCACCGGCACCCGCTCGCACGCGCCAGCGCGGCGGCGACCAGCAGATGCGTGCGCGCCGACATCCAGATGTAGCCGCCGCCGTGCACGAAGACGATGGTGCCGTCCGGCTCGCCCGCCGACGGTGACACGAGGACGCAGGGGACCCCGCCGACCGTCGCGTCCTCGACCCGCATGTCCTCCGGCGCCGGCGGGACCGCCACGTGCTCGGACGCCCGCGTCGCCGCCATGACCTCCGGCGTCGGCGTCGCTTCCGGGGTCCGCTGGCCGGTGGCGATGATCTGCGCCACCATCGCCTCGTGCGCGGTGCTGGGCACGGATCACTCCCCCTCCGCGTTCGCGCGCTCAGCGCGTCATTCGCACTTCCACTCCGGGTCACGCTTCTCCATGAAGGCACGGGGTCCTTCGAGCGAGTCCTCGGTGTGCAGCACGCGCTCCCGGAACGCTTCGGCGAGGATCTCGGCCTCGTGGAGTGGGAGGTCGAGGCCCTTGCGGATCGCGAGCCGCGTGCCCCGGACCGCGAGCGGCGCGTTGCGGTTGACCAGCTGCGCCAGCTCCCGCGCGCGCGCCTGGAGCTCATCCGATCGGACGATCTCGGTGATGAAGCCGAGCTCGTAGGCTCGCTGCGCGCTCAGGCGCTCCTGCTTGCCGAGCAACGCCATCCGCATGGCGACGTTGATCGGAAGGGCGCGGGCGACGCGAACCATCTCGCGTCCGGAGACGAGGCCGATGCTCACGTGAGGGTCGAAGAACGTCGCGTCCTCCGTCGCGATCGTGATGTCGCCGGTGGTCACCAGGTCCATCCCGGCTCCGCAGCAGATGCCGTTGACCGCCACCACGATCGGCTTCGCCATCGTGCGGAACGGCGGCGTCGCCTCCTGGGGCGCCTCCCACTGCTTGTACTGCGAGAGGTACCGACCTTCGTGTGGAGCCTTGCCGTCCTCGGGGATCTTCTCGACGTCGGCGCCGGCGCAGAACGCCCGGCCGGTCGCGGTCACGATGAGCGTCCAGACGTCGTCGTCGCCCTCGGCGCGGGTGTAGGCATGGTTGAGCTCGCTGATCATCTGCTCGTTGACCGCGTTCAGCCGCTCCGGGCGGTTGAACGTGATGGTGGCGATCCGGTCGGCGACCTCGTAGAGGATCGTCTCGTACGTCATGGGTGGCAATCCTCTCGTACGCCGGGTGGTCGAGCGCAGTCGAGCGTTCGGCACCGGTTCCGGCAAAATGTCAGACATTTGGGTCGACGGTCAAATCGACCGTCGGCTGCTCGGAGGACAGGACCACGATGACCCGACGCCGCCGTCCCCGCTGGTCGGAGCTCCGCGACATGCTCCGGCTCGAGCCTCCCCGCCGGGACCGGGCCGCCGCCCGGGTCGCCCGCGCGTCCTCCATTCCCGAGCTGCGTGACCTCGCGCGCCGGCGCGCGCCACGAGCGGTGTTCGACTACGTCGACGGTGCGGCCGACGCGGAGCTCGGACTCGCCCGCAGCCGCGACGCGTTCGCCCGGGTCGAGCTCCGGCCCCGGGTGCTCCGCGACGTCGCGGTGGTGGATCCGTCCACCACGATCCTGGGGACGCGGTCCGCGTTCCCGCTCGTGTTCGCGCCCACCGGGGCGACCCGGCTGATGCACCACGAAGGTGAACGGGCGGTCGCCCGGGTTGCCCAGGACGTGGGCATCCCGTACGCGCTGTCGACCGGCGGCACCACGACGACGGCCGACGTGATGGCCGCCGCGCCGGCCGGGAACAACTGGTTCCAGCTCTACGTGTGGGGCGATCGGGTGGCCAGCCGGGATCTGCTGGCGCGCGTCGCGGCCGACGGCTACTCGACGCTGGTGCTCACCGTCGACGTGCCCGTGACCGGCGCGCGCCGACGCGACCTGCGGAACGGCCTCACCCTGCCGCCCATGCTGCGAGCCCGGACCATCCTCGACGCGGCGCGTCACCCCGCATGGGCGTTCGACTTCCTCACCACGGAGCCGTTGGGGTTCGTCGCGCTCCACGAGGGAGAGAGCACCCTGGCGAAGGGGCTGGGTGGTGCGCTCGACCCGAGCGTGACCCTCGCCGACGTGACCTGGCTGCGTGACACCTGGAACGGAGGCCTGGTGGTCAAGGGCATCCTCGACGTGGCGGACGCCCGCGCGGTCGTCGAACGCGGCGCCGACGCGGTCGTCGTCTCGAACCACGGCGGCCGGCAGCTCGACCGGTCGACGGTCCCGCTGGAGGTCCTGCCCGAGATCGTGGACGCGATCGGCGACCGGGCCGAGGTCTACGTCGACGGCGGCATCCTGAACGGCGGCGACGTCGTCGCCGCCGTCGCCCTCGGCGCCCGTGCCTGTCTCGTCGGTCGCGCGTACTTGTACGGCCTCATGGCCGGCGGCGAGGTCGGGGTCCGACGCGCCGCCGACATCCTCACCACCGAGATCCGCCGCACCATGCAGCTGCTCGGAGTGACGGCCGTCGACGACCTGTCTCCCGCCTTCGTCAGGTTGCGGCCGCGATGAGCCGCGTCGTCGCCGCGGGACGGACGTCGACGGGGATGCCGGTGACCTGCGACATGCAGCTGACCGGGTCGAACGTCCCGGGCCCGTGCGGCGCGAGGACGTTCACGTTCACGCCCGCGTGGCGCTGCGCGCCGGGCATGCCCGTGGTCGCGGCATTGCCGAAGCCGTGGGTCATGGCGACGACTCCCGTGCGCAGGCGCGGGTCGAACCGGACGCCCGCCTCGATGGCGCCGTAGGCGTTGGTCACCGCCACGCGCTCGCCCGCGGCGACGCCGAGGCGCCGAGCGTCGTCGGGGTTCATCCAGAGCGGGTTCGGTTCGTCGTCGGGCGCGGCGGTGGGGAGGTTGTGCAGCGTCGAGTTGATGGTGTTGCGAGTCCGTCGGGTGATCAGCTTGAACTGGTCGACGGGCTCGGCGCCGAGCTCCTCGAACAGCGCGTGGCCGCGCGCGAGCGTCGAACGGAAGCCGTCGGGCACCGCGGCGATCACGCCGTCGATCCCGCGACGGCCGAGGGAGCCTCCCGCGCCGGGCTCCGCCAGCGGCACGATGCCGCCCGCGTCGCGCAGCGCGTCGATGCTCGTGCCGCCGGGCGCGAGCGCGCCGTCGAACAGCAGCATCGGGTCGTCGGTGCCCGGCGCGAGCAGCGGGTCCCGTCCCATCGCCTGGAGCAGCGCTCCGTAGATCTCCCACTCCTGCCGTTGCTCGCCGCACGGCTCCACGACCTGCGGCGTCCACTGCACGAACGGCTCACCCTGGACGCCTTGTACGAACACGTTCAGGTCTTCGCGCTCGAACTGGTCGGTGGCGGGGAGCACGTAGTCGGCCAGTTCACCGGTGGCGTTGCGGTAGAGGTCGATGCTCACGAGGAGGTCGAGCGATCGCAGCGCGCCCTCGAGATGGTTCCCCCCGCCCACGGTCAGCGCCGGGTTGCCGGCGACGACGAACAGCGCGCGCAGTGGTGCCTGCGCGTCGTGGATGTGCTCGGGCAGGACGGCGGAGGGCACCATCCCCACGGCGCGCCGGAACGGACCCCACGGGCCGGCTTCGAAGGATGCGACGGTCCGGTCGACCGGCGCCGGGGGCGCGGGGATCCCGCGCCGTCCGAAGTAGTTCCCGCCGGGGCGGTCGAGGTTGCCGGTGACGAGGAGCAGCATCTGCACGAGCCAGTAGGCGAGCGCGCCCTGCCGACCCATGTTGAGACCGGTCGACGCATGGATGGATGCGCGTTCCGCCGACGCGAAGTCGCGCCCGAGGCGGGCGATGGTCTCCGCGGGCAGGCCGACGACGGCGGCCACCGCCTCCGGCGAGTACGGCGCCACGAACGCGCGCACCGCGTCGAGGCCGTCGACCCGGCCGTCCAGCGCGCCGAGCCGGAAGCCGACGCTCCGGTCGATCTCGTGGAGCATGGCCGCCAGCAGGTACGGGTCGCTGTCCGGCCGCAGCTGCAGCGTCTCGCCGATGTCCGGTTCCACGTCGCGCGGATCGACGAACACGACGCGACCGCCGCGCTCGCGGATGTGCCGGAGCGCCTGCACGGGATCGGCGATGCTGAGGAACGACGACTTGCTCACCCGCGGGTTGGAGCCGATCCACAGCAGCAGGTCGGTCCGGTCGAGATCGGGAATCGGGGTGGCGGTCGTCGCGCCGTACAGCAGCTCGGCGACCGCGTACTTGTTCGAGCAGTCCTGCGTCACCGCGGAGAACTTGCGGTCGGTGCCGAGGGCGGCGGCGAAGTGCATCGCCGACGCGCTGCCCAGCGCGTTGAACGCCGTGGGGTTGCCGATGTAGACGCCGAGCGCGCTGGGGCCGTGCTCGGCGACGATGGCGTCGACGCGCGCGCCGATCTCGCCGATGGCCTCGTCCCAGCCGACGGGCGCGAACGTGTCGCCGGTCCGCCGTTGCGGGCTCCGGACGCGGTCGGGGTCGTGGTGGAGGTCGGCACCGCGCACGCCCGTGCTGCACGCGAACCCGTGGGTGACCGGATGATCGTGATCGGGCCGGAGCCGCACCAGCGTGCCGTCCTCGACCGTCGCCACCAGGCCGCAGCCGACCTCGCAGAGGCGACAGAACGTGCGGACCGTGGTCACGTCAGCGCGTGGCGAGGGGCGGTGATGGGGAGGTCGAGCGAGCTGAGGAGCCCGGATGGTGCGTCGACGACGTAGGGGACCGCGTTCACGACGCGCATCGCGGTGGCGACCATCGCACCGGGGCTCGCGTGCTGTGGGTCGCCTGCGGCCATCTCGCACACGATGTCGGGGTCACCGTCGATGGTGATCCGGTAGAGGCCGTCGCGTTCGCTGGTGGGCCAGTCGGGGGCGAGGTCGGCGGCCATGCGGTTCACGTGCTCGATGACGATCGCGTCCCGACCGTCGACCACGCCGATGGCCTGTGTGCGCAGCGCGCCGCACGTGCCCGCCTCGATGGTGCCGCACGCGACCTCGAGCGTGCGGTCGGTGACCACCCGGTCGAACTCCTCGCGGATCTCGTCGAGCTCGACGCCGAGGGCCGAGGCGATCAGGTTGATGCCGGGCCCCCACGCCGAGATGAGCGCGCCCGGGAGCGCCAGCATCGGCTCGTAGTCGAGGGGCTTCCCGAACCCCATGACGTCCATCATCATGAACGTCACCGGGTAGGTGTCGTACATGGCGATCTCCGACGATCGGATCGACCTGATCGTGTTCGACATCGTCGTGAGCAGGATCGGCAGCTGGTCGGCCGCGAAGCCCGGTTCGATGCCCGAGGCGTAGAGCGTTGCCTCGCCCTTGGCCGCCGCCTCGTCCAGCTGTGCTCGCCAGGTGGGCTCGTACGTCGGCGGGTAGAGGAGCGCCCACGAGCTGGTGGTCACGACGTTGACCCCGGCGGAGAGCAACCGCACGTAGTCGGGGACGGAGCCGGCGTCCTGCTCCGGTCCCTGCGCGGCGTAGACGACGCAGTCGACACCCTCGGCGAGGATCGCGTCGACGTCGTCGGTGGCGGTGACGCCGACCGGGTCGCCCCCGGCGAGCTCGCCCGCGTCGCGCCCCACCTTCTCGGGACTGTGCACCCACACGCCGACCAGCTCGAGGTCGGGCCGCCGGTCGACGGCGCGGATGGCGATCGATCCGATGCCCCCGGTGGACCACACGGCGACTCGCACGGGTCGGGTTGGCATGTGGGTCTCCCCGGGTCGCGCCCAGCGGGTACGTGGGACGGTGAGCGTCCGGAAAATGTCAGATGTATCGTCGCCCTGTCAAGGCCGGGCCGGGGCGCGTCCCCGGGGTGGAGAGGGGAGCACGTGGGGGATCGGCTGCAGGACAAGGTGTGCATCGTGACCGGGGCCGCGCAGGGGATCGGCGCCGCGTACCGCGCGGGCGATGGCCGCGGAGGGCGCCGACGTCGCGATCATCGACCTCAAGCGCATCGAACAGGCCGGGCCGGTGGCGGACGACATCAAGGGCATGGGCCGCGAGGCGCTCGTGCTCGAGGCCGACGTCACCGACGCCGAGCAGATGGCGGCGATGGGCCGGACGGTCGTCGACCGCTTCGGGCGCGTCGACTGCCTCGTGAACAACGCCGGGCTGATGTTCGACCAGCTCACCGCGACCTGGGACGACTTCCTCGCGGTCAACTTCATGGGCATCATCCACGCCTCGAACGGCGTGCTGCCCTACCTGTGGGAGCAGCGCCACGGCTCGATCGTGAACATCTCGTCGACCGCGGCGTTCCCGCTCCCCCTCCCGTCGATCTACCAGCTTCCCGACGACGCGCCCGCGCCCACGCTCGCGCCCGAGGGCTACGGCATGACCAAGTGGATGGTAATCCGCCAGTCGCGGGTCATGGCCCAGATGCTCGGGAACCGGAACATCCGGGTGAACGCGGTCTGCCCCGGCGTGACCATGTCGCCGGCGGCGAAGGCGGTCATCCCCGAGCCCCTCATCGAGTCCCTTGTGCAGACCTCCCTGCTGAAGACCACGCTGGAGCCCGAGGACATGACCGGCATCGTCCTGTTCCTCGCCTCGGACGAGAGCTCCAAGATGACCGGCCAGGTGCTCATCAACGACGCCGGGACCTGGTTCTCCGGCTGACCGGTCCCGCGCCGGCGAGCCCGCGGCGCGACGAGAGGAGCGTTCTCGGATGTTCACCATGCGCTTCGACATGCGGGCGCCCGACACCGGCGCGCCGGCAACGGAGCTCTATGCCGCCGCACTGGAGATGGCGGCCTGGGCCGAATCGCGCGGCTGCGTGAGCGCGCTGCTGTGCGAGCACCACACGTCGAGCGACGGTTACCTGCCGTCGCCCATCGTCCTGGCCGGCGCCATGGCCGCCCGCACCACGACCTTGCCGATCACCATCGCGGTGGTGCTCCTCCCGCTCTACGACCCGGTCCGCCTGGCGGAAGAGATGGCGGTGCTCGACATCATCAGCAGCGGGCGAGTGTCGTACGTGGCGGCCATCGGGTACCGACCGGTCGAGTACGAGATGCACGGGGTCGACTACCACCGGCGGGGCAAGATCGCGGAGGAGACCCTCGGTGTGCTGCTGAAGGCGAAGACCGGCGAGCCGTTCGAGCACGAAGGCCGGCGCATCCACGTCACGCCGCCGCCCGTCACCCCGGGAGGGCCGATGGTCGCGTGGGGGGGCGGGAGCGTGGCGGCGGCGCGCCGGGCCGGGCGCCACGGCATCGGGTTCCTCGCGCAGAAGGGTGATCCCGAGCTCGGGGTGGCGTACGAAGCGGCGGCACGGGACGCCGGTCACGAACCGGGGACGTGCATCCTGTCGCCGGTCGACGCGCCCAGCACCGTCTTCGTCGCCGACGACCTCGACCGCGCCTGGGAGGAGCTCGGGCCCTACCTCATGCACGACGTGCGCAGCTACGCCGAGTGGAACGAGGGCAACACCGACACCGCCAGCCTCTCGTTCGTCGACACTGCCGAGGAGCTCCGGACCGAGAACCGCAGTCACCGCATCTTCACGGTCGACGAGGCGATCGCCCACGTGCGCGCGGGTGCGCCGCTGCCACTGCATCCGCTCATCGGGGGGCTGCCACCGGAGCTGGCGTGGCGCTACCTGCGGATCGTCGCCGACGAGGTCATGCCCGCGGCGGCGGGATGACCGGCGCGGTGCAGGCGACGGAACGGCCCGACGCCGAGGTGCTCGGGGAGTGGCTGCGCGACGCGCTCGGCTGCCCGGTCACGCGTGTCGTGGTCGAGCAGCTGCCCGGCGGCTACGCCAACGGCGCGTGGCGGCTCGACGTCACCGTGGCAGACGACCTCCGGCAGATGGTGCTGAAGGCGCCGCGCTCGCCGAGCGTGGTGTACCGGCTCGACCCGTGCCGCGAGGCCCGCGTCGTCGCCGGCCTCGGACGGCAGGGCGCGCCGGTCCCCGCGGTGCTCGCCATCGACACCGGCACGCGCGTGATGGGTCGACCCTGCTTCGTGATGGACTTCGTGGACGGCCGCAGCGTGCCCGACGCGGCACCGGGGGGGTACCACGGCCCGGGCTGGTTCCGGGATGCCGACGCCCGCGCCCAACGTGCCGTCTGGGACTCCTTCCACGACGCGCTCGGCGCCGTGCACCGGATCGATCCGACGTCGCTGGCGGAGGAGTACGACGGGCCGTCCGGCGCCGTCGACGTCCTCGGGTACTGGCGGGACGCGTTGCTGGACGTCGTGACCGCGGAGCAGGCGCCACGCCAGGTCGCGATGTTCGACTGGCTCGCCGCCAACATCCCACCGTCGGCCGAGGAGCCGCCCGCCCTCTGCATGGGTGACGCCCGGCTGGTGAACGGGGTCGTGGTGGGGCCGGAGGTCCGCGCGCTGGTCGACTTCGAGGTCGCCTACGTCGGCAATCCCGTCGCCGATGTCGGATACAGCTTGTTCCTCGAACGGACGCAACGCGGACAGCGACGACACGCCGTTGCCCGGCGTGCCGCCCGAGCAGGAGACGTGGGCGCGCTGGAGCCGGGCGACCGGTCGGGCGCTCGTCGATCTCGACTACTGGATGGCGTTCGGCGCGGCCGTGATCGTCGTGACCGCGACGCGGGCGATGGTGCAGTGGGGCCTGGTCGACCCGTTCGCCGAGGAGGCGAACGCCTTGGTCCCCGCATGGGAGTCGGTGATCGACCGGGCGGCGTCGTGAGGACGAATCTTGGGTTACCACATCTGTTCCCCGGGCCTTCAGGCAGATGAACACTGCTCGCGACAAGGCCCGAGGCGCTCCGGACCGGGCTGAGTGTGTGATCGCCGCCGGCGATCGGCCGCCACTCCTCGCCTCGTCGTAGTCACTCGACAACAGGGTCCATAGGGTGTGACGCTCAGCGTGCGAACGAGCCAGGGAGGGCGAGCCACCGAGGGCGCGTCCAGCATCAGCTCATCCATCTCAGCCTGCGGTGGGTCCGAAGCGCTCGCTCGTGGTCGCCGGCGACCCGTGTCCGAGCCGCACGAGCGCCTCCGCCACAGCGACGCCACGCCGACTCGTCAATAGGAACGCGGCAAACCGAGGAGCCGTTCGCCGAGTCCGTTGCGCACCATCTCGTTGGTCAGCGGCGAGAACGACCACAGCCGCGCGTCGCGAAAGAACCGTTGCATTGCGACGTCCCTCGTATAGCCGAGCCCGCCGAGAAGCTGCATGCCCTGCAGCGCGATCGTCACCGCCGCGTCGCTCGCGGCGAGCTTTGCCATCGCTGCCAACGACGACGAGTCACCGCCGCCGAAGTCGATCTCCGCCGCACGCCACAGCAGGCCGCGCGCTGCCTCGAGCGCCATCGCCCCGTCGACCAGCCAATGCTGCGGCACCTGGAACGCGCCTATCGGGCGCCCGAACACGAGACGCTCCTTCGCGTACGAGACGGCGAGGTCGAGCGCACCCCGCCCGGCACCGAGGCACGCGGCCGCCGCGTGCATCCCTTCGTCGCCGATCGCCGCGAACGCGGCCCGCAACCCGCCGTCCACCGGACCGAGCACCGGCGCCGGCACGTCATCGAGTTGCACCTCGCACGTCGACATCCCATGGATTCCGAACGTCCGCAGCGCTCGCACCGACAACCCCGGCGCGCCCCGCGGCACCAGGAACATCGTGATGCCGTCCGCCGGCGACCGCTCGATGGGCGAGGTCCGAGCGAACACGACGATGGCGTCCGCCTCCAGCGCACCCGACGTCCACAGCTTCGTGCCCGTCACCCGCCACCCATCGGCCCCCTGCGCGGCCCGTGTCCGCATCACCCTCGCCACGTCGGTGCCACCGTCGGGCTCGGACAGGGCGAAGCTGATTCGCGCCGACCCGGCCAACGCCGCGTCGACGAGGTCTTTGGGACCGCCGAGTCCGGACACCAGCCCCACGGCCGCGTAGTGGGAGATGAGAAACGCCGCCATCGATGTCGGCCCCGCGCCCAGCTCCTCGATGGCCACGAGCTGGTCTCGCACGTCGCCGACGTCGAGCCCCAACCGCAGTACATCGAGCGAGGCGAGCGCCCGGTGCAGCTCGTCGTCGAACACCTCGGCCTCGTCGAGTTCGGCCACCCGCTCCGGCGGCGACACGTCGGCGATGACCCGTCGCACCGTCGCGCGGAGCTCGGCGTGCTCGGGCGAGTCGGCGATCGGGTCACTCATGGACACCTCGTTAGATTGCCATCGCGGCGCAGCCCACGAGTTTGGGGCCCGGGGCTGCCGTTCCGACCGCTCCTCACTGCGCACCGAGATGCTCACGACGTGGGTCCGGAGCGGACTGCCGATGGCCTCCCTTCCTCCGCAGAGGAACTGGTGCTGTGAAGCCCCGAGTCTCAACGACTCGGACCTCACGAGGAGCGGAAACCCCGCCCCTTCATCGCATCAGATCTGGCGCGTCTCCTTCGTGCCACGCCGGCGGGCTCCCGGATCGTGGGTCTAGGCAGGAGCGGGCATCATGCATCTCTAGCCAGCGGTCCTTCGGGGACGGTCGGGATCGAGAGCCATGAGGGGAGACGACGGTATGAGCGTGAGTCAAGACGTGGAGGTCCGGTCGTGGCTGGACCGCCTCGCGATTCAGGACTTGATCTTCCAGTATTCGAATGCGTTGACCCGAGGTGACTACGACCAGATGGCGGGGCTGTTCGCGCCTGACGCCATCTGGGAGAGCCCGCTCCTCGGGCTGCACTTCGATAGCGCGTCCGCGTTCATCCAAATGAACATCGAGGGAAGCGACGACCTGAACGTCCTGATCCAGACACCGCACAGCCCTGTGATCGAACTGCTGAGCAGCGAACGCGCTCGGGCGACCACGACGATCCACGAGAGGATCAGGGGCACCACACCCACGGCGAGTGCTCTCGGTGACGCAGGAGCCGAATTGAATGTTGACCAGTACGGCATCTACTACGACGACGCGGCAAGGTTTGACGGCGACTGGAAGTTCACTCATCGTCTCTTCGTGCCGTTCTTGATCGCAACCGGCACGGTCGCGGGCGACGTGGTGACGAAACGACCGCTGTTCCGGCCGTAGCGGCTCGCGCCCAGCGACCAACGAGACCCGGACCTGCTCGTGGCGTTCCTCGTTGAGCTTCGGGTATGGGCGGAACTGCGACTCGGATCGCGCCATGCACACGGGGCAGCGCGTGGTCTGCGCCGTGGCCGAGCGCACGAGCTCCGTCAGCCGCCGCCGTCCTTCTGCACCATGTCGGAGACGACCACACTCGCGCCCCGTGCCGCGAACAGCCGCGCGGAGCTCCGCCCGATGCCCGAGGCCCCGCCGGTGACGTTGCCCGCTCAGTCGCCGCCCGAGCCGGCTCCGTTTCCTGCGACGTCGGTCATGACCGTGCCTCCCTGGTTGCGGCGTGACGGCCGGCGAGGTAGCCGAACGTCAACGCGGGTCCGATGGTGGCGCCGCCGCCGGGATACGCGGGGCCGAACACACCCGCGCTCGCGTTGCCAGCTGCATAGAGACCGGGGATGGGCGTGCCGTCGTGACGGAGCACACGCGCGTGCTCGTCGATGCGGGGGCCGCCGTTGGTGCCCAGCGTGCCGTCGTAGAGCGGCATCGCGTAGAAGGGCGGCGTCTCGACCGGGCCGAGGCTGTGCTCGGGTGACGGGAAGTGCCCGCTCATGTGCGCCTCGAAGCGAACCGTGCCGCGGTGAAAGTCGGGGTCCTCTCCGGCGGCAACGTGCTCGTTCCACCGCTCTACGGTGGCTTCGAGGGCGTCGGGGTCGACACCGATCTCGTCAGCGAGCTCACGCACCGTGTCGGCACGCGTCATCCACTCCGGCGCCGGCACGCCCGGCAGCACGGACGGGAGGATGACGGTCGTGTCCTTGGTGTGCTGGTCGAAGACCAGCCACACGTTCTCGGTGGGGTACTCGAGCAAGACGGGGTCGTAGGCGCCGAGCACCTTCGGGAAGTCCTGGTAGGTGACGCCTTCGTTCACGAACCGCTTCCCGTTGCGGTTGACGAGGATCACGCCCTTCGCGCTGCGCGCGGTGCCCATCTGGTAGAGCACACTGCCCTCGAACTCGACCTCGGGGTCGACGAGGGCCGGCTGTCCCCAGAAGGAGGTCATGTTGGCAAGTGCGCCGCCGGCTTCCATTGCCATGCGGTGGCCGTCGCCCTCGTTGTACGGCGGGCTGAGCGGGAACACCTTGCGGCCGATGAACGCGCGCACCATGTCGTCGTTCCACTCGAACCCGCCGCATGCGAGCACCACACCCTTACGGGCGCCGATCAGGTCGGAGGCACCGTCGTGCTCGACGAGCACCCCCACGACCTCGCCCTCCACGACGACGAGATCGAGCGCGGCGCTGCTCGTCTCGATCGCGACGCCCCGCGTGAGCAAGCCCTTCAGGAGCGCGGCGACGAGCGCAGGGCCACCGCACCGGATGTCGTCGGCCTCGCGGCGCATGATCACCTCGAGATCGGGCGGCTCGTCACCGCGCAGGTACTTGGCGCCCTCCTCCATGGTGAGCCGTGGGAGGTGGGGGCTGGTGCGAGCGCGATCGGCCCATTCACCCAGCTCGGTGCGGGCGTCGTAGGGCACCGGCTCGATGGAGCGGCCGGCCGGCTTGCCGCCGGGGATGCCCTCGAAGTAGTCGTTGAACGTCGTCGGTGCGTAGAAGCGCAACGGGGTCTTCGCCTCGAGGTACTCGATCACCTCGGGCGCAGTGTCGACGTAGAGCTCGACGAGCGCAGGATCGGGCTCGCGGCCGTGCGTGAGACGGCGGATGTAGGTGAGGGCCTCCTCACGCGAGTCGGTCACACCGACATCGGCCATGTGGTGGTTCAACGGGACCCAGGGCATCCCGCCCGACACGCCCGTCGTGCCGCCGACCTGGTCGGCCTTCTCGACGAGCAACACTTCGGCGCCGCCGTCGTGCGCCAAGGTGGCCGCGGCCAGCCCGGCCGCGCCCGACCCCAGCACGATGACGTCGACCTGGCGGTCCGACTGCTGCAGTGACGACACGATCACAGCGCCCCCCTTTCGTCGGCGGCGTCCACCGTTTTGGGGTTGGGCGCAGCGTACGGGTCAGAGGCCCCAGGGCGAAAGGTCGATGCCGAGATCGTGCATCACGCCGATGAGCCGTTCCGGGTCCATCGACTGGCTCGGCCAGTGGTAGTCCCACCCGCGGATCCCGACGGCCGGCTCGACGTAGCGCCCCACCTGGTCGAGGGTGAAATACACGCCGCGCCGCCCGATCTGGTGCTCGAACCGCTCGCCGTGCTCCCGATCGAGCACGAGGTTGACGTTGTCGCACATCGCCTTCATGTCGTTGTGCACCCAGTCCCATACAGGGGACGCGATGTGCACGAGCGGGTCGGCCGGCTCGCACCGCGTGATCGTGAACTCCTTCGACCAGAACGTGATCGGCGCGAGACAGCACGCGCAGTACGACTCGAGCCGCACCTCCTTGCCCTTGAAGTGCGGCATGTTCGACACCGCGACCGCCTCGTGCGCGCAGCCGATGAAGCTGTGGAACTCCTCATCGACGTACATCTCCACCTGGCTCGGCAAGGCCGAGTACGGCGGGATCTTGAGGATGTCGCAGTTGGGCGAGTCCTGGTCGACGACCATCACGATGCCGGTCTGGAGCTCCTTGTAGGCCTGCACGATGTCGCGGCGCCCGAGCTGCGTGCCCTCGTGCACCTGGCGGAGGTTGGGCCCACGGCCCTTCTCGGCCCAGTAGTCGAACACGAACTGGCGCACCTGCAACGCGCGCTCTGACCACTCCATGTTGCGGGGCACGTACTGGGCCATCGTCTCTCCTTCGGTTCAGGCGTTGCCGCTATCGGTCGCGCGCGCGGCACGCACGGCACGCCAAACGCGTTCGGGTGTGCAGGGCATGTCGATGTGCCGGACGCCGAGGTACGCGACCGCGTCGAGCACCGCACCGTGGACGGCCGCCGGCGCGGCGACCATGCCGACTTCGCCGACGCCGCGCGCGCCGAGTGGGTTGCGGCTCGCTTCGGTCGCGTGGAACCAGGTCTCGATCGGCGGGAGGTCGGGTGCGGCGGGTACGAGATAGTCGGCGAGGCTGGTGCCGAGCGGGTTGCCACGGTCGTCGTACTGCAGCTCCTCGAGGACGGCCTGCGCGATGCCCTGCGCGCTCGCGCCCACGACCTGGCCCGTGGCGGACGGCGGGTCCACGACCCGGCCGCAATCCGTGGCCGCGAAGTGCCGGAGCACCGTGACCGCACCGGTCTCCACGTCGACCTCCACGACCGAGAGGTGGGCAGCACGCGTGTACGTGGCGTCCTCCTGGTCGAACACGCAGCGCGCGTCGAGGGCGGGTCGGGGGTCGCGAGCGGCGAGCTCGGCGAGGGTGATGCCGCGAGCCGGGGCACCACGCACGACGAAGGCGCGGCCGTCGACCACCACGTCGTCGACGGCTGCTTCGAGGAGATCGGCGGCGCGCTGCCGGGCCTGCTCGAGCACGTCGACGGCCGCGCCGCGGACCGCGCTGCCCGCGAGTTGCAGCGAGCGCGAGCCTGACGTGCCCGCGCTTCCCTCCACGATGTCGGTGTCGCCTTCGACCACCTCCACCTCGTCGATGAAGACCGGCAACGTCTGCGCCACGATCGCCGCGTAGGCGCGGGCGTGCAGCTGTCCGGCCGACGCCGTGCCCGCGAACACGCGCACACGACCGTCGGCGAGCACGCGCACGGAGGCGGTCTCCTGCCGCTCGAACCATGCGGTGGAGTCGAGCACCGTGGCGAGACCGATGCCGAGCACGCGGACGGCGCTGGCAGCACGGCGCGTGCGTTGCTCTTCCCGCCAGCGCGCATACTCCGCGCGGTCGAGGAGCTGCGCGAGGAGCGCGGGGAGATCTCCGGCGTCGTAGTGCGCGCCGCTGGCGGAGGTCGCGGGCAGCTCGGTCGGGGTGAGGAGGTTGCGGCGCCGCACCTCGGCGGGGTCGAGCTCGAGCTCGCGCGCGAGCAGGTCGAGCGCGCGCTCGAGCGCGGCGGCCGCCTCCGCGCGCCCCGGCCCGCGGTAGGCGCCCGTACTAGCGCGGTCCGTGCGTACGCTGCGCGCCCGGAACCCCACGGCCGGGACCCGGTACGGCCCGCACGCCATGAGCTGCGTCTTCCCCGGCTCGACCGATCCGGTGCTGGGGTACGCGCCCGCGTCGCAGAGCTCCTCTATCTCGAGCCCGACGATCGTGCCGTCGCGCCGCGCGTGGAGCGCAACCTGGAGGGAGAGCCCGCGCCCCTGCATCGTCGCGAGGTTGAGGCCGCGTGGCTCCACGAAGCGCACGGGACGGCCGAGACGTCGCGCGACCGCGCACGCTACGACGTACGGGGCGACGCCGCCGACCGCCTTGCCGCCGAAGGCGCCGCCGACGTGTGGCGTGACCACACGGAGGCAGTCGGGCGCGAGACCGAGCGACCGCGCGAGCTGGACCCGGCTCCAGTGCGGTGCCTGTGTCGACGCGTACACCGTGAGCCGGCCGTCCGGCTCGGGCACCGCGAGGATCGCGCGCCCCTCCATGGGCGCCACCGCCACCCGCGGGATCGTCAGCGACGCACGTACTGTGAGCTCGGCGGTTGCGAAGGCGTCGGCGGCCGCGGGCGCATCCCACGCGAGCGCGACCTCGTGCGCCTCGCGTGGGTCGTTGACCGGTGGGAGCGCGTCGTACTCGACGTCGACGAGCTCGACGGCGTCCTCCGCCACCGCCGCGCTCTCGGCGACGACCGCCGCGACGCACTCGCCCACGTACCGCACTTCGCCGTCGGCGAGCGCCGGCTGGGCGAACTCCTCCGGGATCAGCGCGATCTCGTGGATGGGCACGGTCGGGAGGTCGCTCGCCGTGAAGACCGCGACGACGCCCGGCTGGATCGCCGCCGGAGTGGTGTCGACGTGCACGATGCGTGCACGCGCCACTGGCGATCTCACGAACGTGAGCACGAGCGCCCCGTCGGCGTGCAGATCGGCCGTGAAGTGCGCCGAGCCGTCGAGCAGCTCGTCGGTCAAGGCCCGATCCGTCATCGCGGGCGACGTTACAGTGCCCGGCATGCGTGTCCGCCTGTCCCCTCGTGAACGGTGACGTACGCAAATCCGCACTTGGTGAGCGCGGAGGGCGGGGGCCTGGGGCCGGCCGACGAGCAGGTCCATGCCTTCGATCCCGACGTGTGGTCGTGGAACGAGTCCTGGTACTTCTCGTGGATCGACCTCGACGGCGGCCCCGCGGGCTTCTTCCGGCTCGGGCTCATCCCGAACCAGGGCCGGGCCATGCTCTGGTGCTACGTCCACCGTGACGGCGAATGGCTGGGCATCGACGAGAGCCGGTTGCGATACGAGGACTTCGACCTCGCCGACGGGTTCCTGTACGACCGGTGGGGCCTGCGGTTCTCGTGGCGACGGGGAACGCCGGCGGCGACCTTCCGGCTCGAGGGTGTCGCCCGCACCGTGACCGGTCCCGATGCCGGGGCGCTCACCCCCCTGTCGGTGACGCTCGCGGCGACGCCGACCACCGCTCGCTTCGGCACCGGCACCGGCGGCGACCTCGGGAGCGACGAGTACCCGGCGAGCCGCTTCGAGCAGTCGCTCGCGGTCTCGGGCACGGTCATGGCCGGCGGCCCGGCGCGACCGGTGCGCGCGGCCGGCCACCGCGACCGGTCCTGGGGCCCGCGCAACTGGCGGGTCGCGTTCACTCTCGGTGACCTCCAGGCCGAGCACGCGCAGCTCTACTTCGTCGGCGCGCCGCAGCTGGGCGAGCGCGGGGGCGGCTACCTCCGCGACGCGTCCGGCGTCCGGCACCTCGTGTGTGTCGGCGGTGTGATCGAGTACGACGACGCGGCGCGCACGATCAAGCCCGCGCGCCTGCGTTTCGAAGTCGAGGACGGCGCGCCACTCGACGTCGAGCTCGACCCCGTCTCCCCCAGCGTCAGCTTCGACATGGCCCACACGTGCGAGGAGCCCGAGCACTGGCTCTACTGGCGCATCCTGGTCGAGGCGCGCGTGTCCGGATGGCCCGCACCGGTGCGGGGCTGGGTCGAGGCGAGTCGGTACGGCTGCACCTGAGCGCGCTCGCTCAGCCCGACGGGATGATCCCGTCGGCCTCGAGCCGGTCGAGGTCGTCCTCGGTGAGCCCGCAGCGCTCGGCGAGGACCGCGCGGGTGTGCTCGGCAAAGCGGGGCGCCGGCGCGCGCACCCCGATCGTCGCGCCGTCGGAGCGGAAGGGAGCGCCGGTGACCCGCGCCCCTGGTTCCACCTCCACGAAGACGTCGCGTTCGCGCGCCCAGGGCGTCCGGGCGAGGTCCCGCACCGTCCGCACCTCGGCGACGAGGAACCCGAACTGCTCGAACCGCGCCTCGAGCGTCGGGAAGTCCGGCACCTGCGCGCAGAGGTCGGCGAGGATCCGCAGCGCCTCGTCGCGCGACTCCGTGTACGACACCGGCGCGTCGGTGAGGGCCGCCGCGATCTCCGGCAGCCGCGAATGCGGATCACCCATGAACGCGACCTGGGTGCCGTCGGCGACCGTGAAGATCGGGTAGTTCCACGTGTCGGGGATGCGGGGTCCGTCGTACCCGGCGAGATCGGTCGACGTCCACTCGTCGGTGTACACGAGGGCCTCGGCCATGGAGACGTCGAGATGCTGGCCGCGACCGGTGCGCTCCCGTTGGAACAGGGCGGCGACGATCGCGCTCACCGCGAGGAGACCGGGGGTGATGTCCCCGTCGACGTGCGGGCTCTGCTCCGGCGGCGCGTTGCGCAACCGGGCGTCGAGCTCGACCCGCCCGACCTCCGCCTGCACCATCGCCGCGTACGCGCGCCGCTGTGACCAGGAGTTGTCGTAGCCCCACCCGTTGATCGAGCAGTAGACCAGCTCGGGCTTGCGCGCCCGCAACGTGTCGGCGTCGAGGCCGTACTTCTCCAGCGCGCCGGGCCGGAAGTTCTCGAGCACGACGTCGCTCGACTCGGCCAGCTGCCGGGCGAGCGCGACGCCACGGTCGGTCCGCAGGTCGATCGAGATCGAGCGCTTCCCGGCGTTGACCCAGGTGAAGTACACGCTGACCGGGACGTCGCCGACCTGCGGTCGCAGGAAGCGGATGATGTCGCCCTCCGGCGGCTCGAGCTTCACCACGTCGGCCCCGAGGTCGGCGAGCATGCGGCCGCAGATGGGCCCCGACACCACCTGGGAGAAGTCGAGCACCCGGACCCCGTCGAGGGGCCGGGGGAGCGCCGGATCGGCGTTCGCGTTCACGGGCACCCCCACCACGCCATTGCCCGGACGATATCCCGCTCCCTGTGTTCGCCGCGACCGGCGGGGGCGACGATACCTCTGCATGTTTCGGGGTGACGGCTGGTCGATCCAGCACGGTGCAGAAGTGAGGGGCGCGCTCGCCCGGGTCGTGCTCAGTAGTGGTCGAGGAGGTCGATGACCGACTTGGCCTGCTGGCCGATCATCACCTTGCCCACCGCTTCCATGTGTTTGCGCCAGTGGACCTCGGCGTCGATGCTGGCACCGATGGCGATGAGCTCGATCAGGCGCTCCTGCGACCGGATCCCGCGCTGGCGAGTGGCCAGGGAGTCGCCCCGCGGCTGAGCCTGGCTCACGGCCGTCACCGCCCGGGCGACGATCTCGTTGAGCATCTCGGCCACGATGCTCAAGGTCTGGTTCCCGGCCAGCGCGACCAGTCGCTCGTGGAAGCGGGCGTTGGCCCGGCCGAACTCCGCCGGGTCCTCGAGGACCTCGCGTTGCTCCTCGACCAGTGACTTGAGCTCGTCGATCGTCTTGCGCCGAGGGGACGACGCCAGGATGCGCACCGCCGCCGGCTCGATGAGGCTGCGGGCCTGGTGCACGTCGCCCAGGGTCACGTTGCGCGACTGGAGGACGAGCGCGGCCGTCCTCGCGGTCATGCGCTCGCTCGGCTGATGGACGATGACGCCACCGAGCACGCCGCGGACGACCGTGATGAGGCCTTCGGCCTCGAGGATGCGCAACGCCTCCCGGAGCGAAGGGCGCGACACCCCGAAGCGCTCGACGAGGTCCGGTTCCCGGCCCAGCGACTCGCCCTCGGCGAGCTGGCCGCTGACGATCAGGGCGCGCAGCTCGTCGGCGATCTGCTCCGGCTTCTCGCGCGATCGTGTGGTCCTGGTCGGCACGACGCCTCCGTGTCCGTCTCCCGTGCTCCGAAGCGGCCACGGTATCCGGCGGCCGCTCGGGGACCGGGCGGGCTGGTGGCCCTGCCCGAAACGTTATAACATTTGTCGCCCAGTCGCGAGGTGTGGCACCGACGAACGGAGGAGGGCCATGGACATCGGATACCGGGCCGTCGACGCCGACAACCACTACTACGAGACCCTCGACGCGTGCACCCGGCACCTCGACAAGGAGTTCCGTCAGCGCGGCGTGCAGATCGTGCAGCAGGGGACGCACTCCCTCCTGCTCGTCGGGGGCAAGCTCTTCAAGTTCATCCCCAACCCGACGTTCGACCCGATCATCGTGGCCGGCTGCATGGACCTCATGTTCCGCGGCCAGATCCCCGAGGGTGTCGACCCGCGCTCGCTCATGAAGCTCGAACCGCTGCGCGCCGAGTACCAGGACCGTGACGCGCGGCTCGCGGTGATGGACGAGCAGGGCCTCGAAGCCATCGTGATGTTCCCGACCCTCGCGTGCGGCATCGAGCAGGCGCTGCGCGACGACATCCCGGCGACGGTGGCGACACTGCGCGCGTTCAACCGGTGGCTCGACGAGGACTGGGGCTTCTCGCACCAGAACCGCCTCTTCGGCGTCCCGATGCTGTCGCTCGCCGATCCCGACGCCGCCATGGAAGAGCTGGAGTGGGTGCTCGGTCGCGGCGCGCGCCTGGTCCACCTCCGTCCGGCACCCGTGCCCACCGAGAACGGGCGCGGCCGTTCGTTCGGCCATCCCGATCACGACCCGGTGTGGGCGCGCCTCGCGGAGGCCGACGTCCCGGTCGCGTTCCACCTGGGTGACAGCGGGTACGAGATGTTCGCCGGCGCCTGGGGCGCGCGCGACTGGTTCGAACCGTTCCGGGGCGGGGTCGACGTGCTCAGCAAGCTCGTGGTGTCGGACCGGCCCATCCACGACACCATCGGCAGCCTGGTCGTCGACGGCGTGTTCGACCGCCACCCGAAGCTGCGCGCCGCGAGCATCGAGAACGGCTCCGACTGGGTGGGGCTGCTGGTGAAGCGGCTGCTGAAGCAGGCCAACCAGACGCCGTGGGTGTTCCCCGAGAGCCCGCTCTACACCATCAGCGAGCACGTGTGGGTCACGCCGTACTACGAGGAGGACATGCGCAAGCTCGCTGACCTCGTCGGCACCGGGCAGGTGCTCTTCGGTTCCGACTGGCCGCACGGCGAGGCGCTCGCCAACCCGCTCGACTTCGTCAAGGAGCTCCACGCGTTCTCCGACGACGAGATCCGGATGGTGATGCGCGAGAACGCCCTCGGCCTCCTCGGGCCCGCCGGAGCGTCCGCGTGACCGACACGGTGGCGGCGCCGGTCGACGACGCCGAGCTGCTCGCCGAGGTGTCGGCGTGGCTGGACGAGCACTGGGATCCCGACCTGACGGTCGCGCAATGGTGGGACCTCGTCGGACGGTCCGGCTGGACCGCGCCGCACTTCCCTCGTGAGTGGGG
Source organism: uncultured Actinomycetes bacterium (assembly GCA_963819475.1). Lineage (GTDB taxonomy): Bacteria > Actinomycetota > Acidimicrobiia > IMCC26256 > DASPTH01 > DASUAS01. Next base: position 226,820 of record CAWFWE010000001.1, on the reverse strand, counting down.
CGGGCTCGGCTACTCCCGGCGCTCGGTCGTCGCCGTCCGCGCGGCCTTCCAACGTCATGGCGCGGTGCAACCACCCGGTGGCATGGGCCTGCTCATGGCCGCGCCCACCATCCTCAGCCACGGCACCGAGGAGCAGATCGACCGGCTGGTGACGCCGATCTACGACGGCTCGGTCGCGTGGTGCCAGCTGTTCAGCGAACCGGGGTCGGGGTCCGACCTCGCCGGCCTCTCCACGCGCGCGACGCGTGACGGCGACCACTGGGTGATCACCGGCCAGAAGGTCTGGAGCTCCGGGGCCATGGACGCCGACCTCGGGATGCTGCTCGCGCGCACCGACGTCGACGTGCCGAAGCACGCGGGGATCTCCTGGTTCGCGTTCCGGCTCGACCAGCCCGGCGTGACCATCCGCCCGCTGGTCGAGATCACGGGCCACGCGCTCTTCAACGAGGTGTTCTTCGACGACGCGGTGGTGGCCGACGCCGACCTGATCGGCGGGCTGAACAACGGATGGGCGGTCGCGAACACCACCCTCATGTTCGAGCGTGTCGGGATCGGTGCCGGCGGCACCATGAGCGGCTTCCCGCCGCCCGGTCCCAAGGGCGGGTTCCTCGAGCTCCGCGCCGGCGACGCGGCGCAACGCCGCGCCCCGGCGTCGGCGGGCCGGGTGCTGACGATCGAGGAGCTCTTCGAGCTCGCGCGCACGTACGGGCGTGACCGCGACCCGCTGATCCGCCAGAAGCTGGCGCGGTTGGTGGAGTGCTCACGGACGGGCGAGTGGACCGCCAAGCGGTCGGTGACGGAAGCCGCGCGCGGCCGCGGTGCCGGGCTCGCCAACGTCGGCAAGCTGGCCCAGACCCGCATCGCCAAGCTCTCGGCCGAGATCGGGTGTGAGATCATCGGGCCGGAGGCCACGTTGTGGAACCCCGACGGCCCACGCGACGGACGCTACGCCGAAGCCGTCGTGTTCGCCGCGGCGTCGTCGATCTACGGCGGCACCGATCAGATCCAGCGCAACGTCATCGGTGAGCGCGCCCTCGGCCTGCCGAAGGAGCCGGACCCGTACAAGGGTCTCTCCTTCCGGGAGGTCCAGGAGCGGGTGCACGGCGACGGCAACCGCTGACCCCGGACGAGGAGGACACGAACATGGGGGTCGTCGCACGAGCCCACGACCTGTTGGTCAACACCGACATGGGCGACGTGAAGCAGCCGGAGTGGATGGTCCGGGTCAAGGAGGACTACTTCAAGGCCGGCGAGTCGATGTTCACGAGCCGGGAGTTCCCCGAGCTGCTCGACGAGATGGACAGCATGGGCGTCGAGCGCAGCGTGTTGATGACCAACATGCAGAACGTGTCGAAGCGGGTGCTGTCGTTCGTCGACGAGCGACCCGACCGCTTCCACATCGGCCTCGGCGGCCACAACCTGCTCCGGCCGATGGAGAACCTCCGCCGGCTCGAGGGCTTCGTCGCCGACCACCAGGTCGCGTACACGGTGATCGGCCCCAGCTTCTGGGGCGACGGCATGTACGCGCCCAGCGACGCGGTGTACTACCCGCTCTACACGAAGTGCTGCGAGCTCGAGCTGCCGCTGTGCATGAACACCGGGCTCCCCGGCCCGCCGATCCCGGGTGAGGTGCAGAACCCCATCCACCTCGACCGGGTGTGCGTGCGCTTCCCCGAGCTCAACCTCTGCATGATGCACGGCGCCGACCCATGGTGGGACGTCGCCATCCGGCTGATGATCAAGTACGCGAACCTGCGACTCATGACGTCGGCGTGGTCCCCGCGTCACCTGCCGCAGTCGCTGCTGCACTTCATGTCGACCCGGGGGAAGGGACGCGTCATGTTCGCGTCCGACTCGCCGGTGCTGTCGATCACGAGGTGCATCAAGGAGGCAGCCGCCCTGGAGCTGGCACCAGAGGTGCTCGACGCCTACCTGTACCAGAACGCGCAAGACTTCTTCTTCACCCGCTGACGAGGACGTGATGGGTACCACCGAACCGGACACGAGGGTGCAGCTCGATTGCGATCCGGCGGCTCACGTCGCGCGGCTGACGATCGACAACCCGGATCGGCGCAACGCGTACGACCCCGCGATGCGTCGCACCATGGCTGCCTACCTCGAGGAGCTCGCGGTCGACGACGACATCAAGGTCGTCATCGTGCGCGGCAGCAACGGCGTGTTCAGCACCGGCGCCGACATGGCGAACTCGTACTCGTGGTACGGGTCCGACGAGCCGCGGCGGCGGCCGAGCCAGCGCCGGCGCCTTAGCGTCGACCGGGAGAGCTTCGGCTTCTACCACGAATTCCTGACCTTCCCGAAGGTCACCGTCGCGCAGGTCGAGACGTACGCGCTCGGTGGTGCGTTCGAGCTCGCGCTGATGGCCGATCTCGCGGTGGTGGGGCGTGACGCCAAGCTCGGCATGCCCGGCGCGCAGCTGCTCGGCCCCGCGCTCGGCAACCTGCACCTCTTCTTCCACCGGCTGGGTCCGGTGATGGCGCGGCGGCTGCTGCTCACCGGCGACGTCGTGACCGCCGGCGAGCTGGAGCACCTCGGGCTGTTCACCGACGTCTGCGACCCGGACGCGGTGGCCGAACGCGCCGAGATGTGGGCCAAGAAGGTGGCCCGGATGCCGGCCGACGGTCTCGCGATCGCCAAGACCAGCTTCTCGCTGGTGGAGCAGACGATGGCCTACGCGGGCGAGGAGGCGACCGGTTACCTGGTGCACGCGTTCGCGACCAACCTCCGCTTCGAGGACGACGAGTTCAACTTCGTGAAGGCCCGGGCGAAGGTCGGTACCAGTGACGCGTTCAAGGAACGCGACCGGCACTTCGGGGTCGACGGCCTGCGGTGAACCCGGTGGATCCGTGGGCGCTGACGGCGGCGTTGGCCGAAGCGAACCTCGCGGTCCTGGTGTCCGCGCTCGCGCACCTCACCGGTGACCTCACCCTGATCGACCGCTACCCCGACCCGCGCCGGTTCGACCACGGGCGGGGGCCGGGCACGCTGCCGCCCGCCGACGCGGAGGCGATCCGGGCGGAGGCCCTCGCGGTGCTCGGCGCGCCGGACGGTCCCCCCGCCCGTGCCGCCATCGACGAGGCTTCGCTGCACCGGATCATGGAGTTCTGCGCCGGTGAGGAGGTGGCCCCGGAGTACGTCCCCTACGTCGAGGAGGAAGCCAACTTCGACGGCAACGACCGGCGCCGGTTCGTGTGGCGCCGGGCGCCGGACGACGCGGTGCGCCGGAGCTTCCGCGTGGGCATCATCGGCGCCGGCCTGGGCGGCTTGTGCGCGGCGATCCGGCTCGAGCAGGCGGGGATCCCGTACACGGTGTTCGAGAAGAACCCCGACGTCGGTGGTACGTGGTACGAGAACACGTACCCCGACCTGCGGGTCGACGTCCCCAACCACTTCTACTCCTACTCCTTCCGGCCCAATCCCGACTGGTCCCACTACTTCGCCCGCCGCGACGAGCTGGCCGAGTACATCGAGACCTGCGCCAAGGAGTACGGCGTCCTCCCGAACGTCCGCTGCCGCACCGAGGTGCTCACCGCCGACTTCGACGAACGCCGCGGCCGGTGGACCGTGCTGCTCCGCGACCGCGACGGAACGGACGAGCGAGTCGAGGTCGACGCGCTGATCAGCGCAGTGGGCATGCTCAGCCGGCCCTCGATCCCCGACCTGCCCGGCCTCGACGCGTTCGCCGGCCCGTGGTTCCACTCGGCGCGCTGGGACCACGACGTCGACCTCAAGGGACGGCGGGTCGCCGTCGTGGGGACCGGGGCGAGCGCGATGCAGTTCGCGCCCGCAATCGCGCCTGAGGTCCGGCAGCTCACGATCTTCCAGCGGTCGCGACACTGGGTGACGCCCAACCCGAACTACCACCGGGCGGTGACCGATGCCGAGAAGTGGCTGTTCCACCACGTGCCCTACTACGAGGGCTGGTACCGCTTCCTCAACTTCTGGAACAGCGCCGATCGCATGTACCCCGCGTTCCGCGTCGACCCCGACTGGCCCGAGCCCGACCGCGCAGTCAGCCGCCCCAACGACAAGCTCCGCCGCTTCATGACGACGCACATCGAGCGCGAGCTCGCGGCGCGGCCGGAGCTGGTCGACGAAGTCCTGCCCGACTACCCGGCGCTGGGCAAGCGCATGTTGCAGGACAACGGCTGGTACCGGGCCCTGTTGCGTGACAACGTCGCGCTCGTGAACGAACGGATCGCCAGCGTCGAACCGGACGCGGTCGTCACCACGTCGGGGCGCTCGTACCCGGCCGACGTCATCGTGCTGGCGACCGGGTTCCAGCCCAACAAGTACTTGTGGCCCATGCGGATCACGGGACGCGGGATCGTGCTCGAGGACCTGTGGGGCGAGGACCCGCGGGCGTACCTCGGCATCACCGTGCCCGGGTTCCCGAACCTCTTCTGCCTCTACGGGCCGAACACCAACCCGGTGGTCGGCAGCGTCATCGCGGTCCTGGAGTGCCAAGTGAACTACATCGTCAAGGCGATCGGCGCGCTGCTCGAAGACGGGTACGCCACCATGGAGTGCCGCCAGGAGGTGCACGACGCCTACAACGAGCGGGTCGACGCCGAGCACGAGCACTTGGTGTGGCGCCACCCGCGCGTGCACAGCTACTACAACAACAGCAAGGGGCGCGTCACCACCAACATGCCCTGGAAGCTGCTCGACTACTGGCGCATGACGAAGGAACCCGCGCTCGAGGACTTCGTCCTGAGCAGGAGGCAGGCGTGAGCGGCCGGCTCGACGGCCAGGTCGGCATCGTGACCGGCGCGGCGTCCGGCTTCGGGCGGGCGACCGCGAACCGCTTCGCCGAGGAGGGGGCGCGGGTGGTCATCGTCGACCTCGACGAGCCACGCGGAGCCGGCGTCGTCGACGAGGTCCGCGCCGCCGGGACCGACGCGCGCCTCGTGGTCGGCGACGTCTCGACGCTCGAGGTCGCGCAGGAGGCGGTGACCACCGCGACCGGGGAGTTCGGGCGCCTCGACGTGCTCGTCAACAACGCCGGCATCGTGCAGGGCGACGACCGTGACACGTGGGACACGACCGAGGAGACCTGGGACCGGCTCCTCCGCGTGAACCTGCGGAGCGTGTACGTGTGCTCGAAGGCCGCCATCCCGGTGATGCGCGAGGCGGGAGGCGGCTCGATCGTGAACGTGGCGTCGATCGCGGCCTCCGTGTGCGTGGGCGGCGCCGCCTACGCGGCCGCGAAGGGCGGGATCCTGAGCTACACCCGTCACGTCGCGCGCGAGCTCGCCGCTCGCAACGTCCGCGTCAACTGCGTCTCGCCCGGCTTCATGCGCACTCCCATGACCACGGGCGAGCGCCTCGGGCTCGACGAGGAGGCCCAGGAGGCGCGCATCCAGGGCTGGGCCCGGCGCATGCCGACCAAGCGGCTCGGCTCGGTGGACGACATCGCCAACGCGATCGTCTACCTGGCCAGCGCCGAGGCGGGCTACGTCACCGGGCAGGAGATCATCGTCGACGGCGCGTACGTGGTGCGATGACCCCGTCCACGTACGAGACGATCCGGTACGAGGTCGACGCCGACGCCCGGGTCGCGACCGTCACCCTCGACCGCCCGGAGGCGCTCAACGCGTTCGACCGGCAGATGTGCGAGGAGATCCGCGACGTGTGGCACGTGATCAAGGCCGACGACACGGTCAACGCGGTCGTCGTGCGGGCCACCGGGGACCGGGCGTTCTCCGCCGGGCTCGACACCAAGCAGAGCTTCGGCCAACCCGACCTCGTGTGGAACCACCTCGACCCGGGCGAGTACCTCAGCCCGAAGTGGCAGAAGCTGTGGAAGCCGGTGGTGTGCGCGGTGCAGGGGATGTGCACCGCGGGGGCGTTCTACTTCCTCAACGAGGCCGACGTCGTGATCTGCTCGGACGACGCGACGTTCTTCGACTCCCACGTGACGTACGGCTTCGTGTCGGCCATCGAACCCGTCGGGCTGATGCGGCGCATCGGGCTGGGCGACACGCTCCGCATGGCCCTGACCGGCAACGCCGAGCGCGTGTCGGCCGAGACCGCGTTGCGGCTCGGCCTCGTCACCGAGGTGGTGGGCCGGGACGAGCTCTGGTCGCACGCGCACGACCTGGCCCGGCTCATCGCGTCGTACCCGGCCGCGGCGACCCAGGGCACGGTGCGCGCGATCTGGGAGTCCCTGGACAAGCCGTACCGCGCCGCGGTCGAGCAGGGCCTGATGTACACGCGCCTCGGCAACCCGATCGGCGCCGCCGAGATCGAACGTACCGGCGTCCTCCGGACTCCAACGCCGAGGGTCCGGTGAACGCCCTCTCGGAGCGCCTCCACGCGGTGCTGGCGCTCGATCCGACCGCGCCCGCGGTGGAGTTCGACGGCGCGTGGTCGACGTGGGGGGAGCTGGCCTCCGCCGCCGACGCCGTCGACGCCGCGATGCGGGCGACGGGCCTCGGCGCCGGCTCGCCGGTCGGGCTCATGTTGCGCAACCGGCCCGCCGCGCTGGGCGCGTTCCTCGGTCTCCTGCGCGCCGGCGCCTGTGTGGTCACGGTGAACCCGCTCCTCGGCGCCGAGCGGCTGCGTGCCGACCTGCCGTCGCTCGGGCTGCCGTTGCTCCTCGGTGCGGCCGACGACCTCGCCCTCGTCCCGGGCGACGAGCTGCGGTCGACCGCGCGCGGCGCGCTGGGCGCGCTCGGGTCGCCGATCGACCTCGTGGGCGGATCGGGTGCGCCCACCGCCCCGACCGCGCCCGGTGTCGCGGTGCGCATGCTCACCAGCGGCACCACCGGGCCGCCGAAGCGCATCGACCTGCGCTACGAGATGCTCGAGCTGGTGATGCGCGGCGCCAAGCATTACGAGACGGGGACCGGTTCCGAGCTCCGGCTGCGCAGCGGCGTCGTCATCGTGAACGCGCCGCTCGTCCACGTGAGCGGTGTCTTCCGCGTGGTGCAGGCGGTCCTCGACGGCCGCCGCATCGCATTGCTCGAGCGCTTCAGCGTCGACGGCTGGGTGCGCGCTGTGCGCGAGCACCGCCCGAAGACGGTGAGCCTCGTGCCCACCGCGCTGCGGATGGTGCTCGACGCCGAGGTCGACCGCGACGTCTTCGACAGCGTGCGCTCGGTGGTCTCGGGTACCGCGCCGCTCGACCCCGATCTCGCCGACGCCTTCACCGAGCGCTACGGCGTCCCCGTGCTCACGTCCTACGGCGCCACCGAGTTCGGCGGCGGGGTGGCGGGATGGAACCTGGCCGACCACCAGCAGTACGCGGTGGCGAAGCGGGGGAGCGTGGGCCGCGCGCACGCCGGCTGCTCGCTGCGCATCGTCGATCCCGACCTCGGCACCGACCTCGGCACCGACGCGGTCGGGCTGCTCGAGGTGCGCGCCGCGCAGCTCGGGACGGACGACTGGGTGCGGACCACCGACCTCGCCCGCGTCGACGCCGACGGGTTCCTCTGGATCCTCGGCCGGTCCGACCAGACCATCCTCCGCGGCGGGTACAAGGTGCAGCCCGAGGTGGTGCGCGCCGCGCTCGAGCGGGACGCGGCGGTGGTGGAGGCCGCGGTCGTCGGGGTCCCGGACGCCCGTCTCGGTGCGGTGCCGGTGGCGGCGATCGAGCGGCGGCCCGGGCACGACCTCGACGAGAGGGATCTGCTGGCGGAGGCGGGCAGGCACCTCGCCCGCTACGAGGTCCCGGTCTCGATCACCGTGGTCGACGCGCTGCCGCGCACCGCGTCGGGCAAGGCCGATCTCGCCGCGGTGCGGGCGATGTTCGACGGCGAGGCCGCCACGGTGGGGCGGTGACGATGGAACCGTGGACCTTCGGTGAGGCGCCCCTGCCCGCGGTCGTCGAGCTCGCGGAGGTGCTGCGCGACCTCACGAGCACCGTCCTGTCGCTCGAGCGGACCAGTCCGGAGCTCGAGGAGGTGACCCGGGTGCTGCGCGACGCGCAGGCCCGGCTCGCCGGCAGCGCGCCGGCCGATCCCGCGCCCCGCGTCGGCGACCACCCCACCGACGACCAACGGGTCTACGTCGACCACTCGCGCGACGTCGGTGACTACAACCCGTGCTTCCCGCGCTACGAGTTCGCGGTCGACGTCGACGGCACCAGTGGCCGGGGGACGGTCGAGTTCCCGGTCTGCTACGAGGGACCGCCCGGGATCGTGCACGGCGGCTTCCTGGCGGTGTTCTTCGACTGCGTGCTCCAGCAGCTCAACTGCGATCTCGGCCAGGCGGGCAAGACGGCCGAGCTGTCGCTCCGGTTCCGGCGGCCGACGCCGCTGCTCACACCCCTCGTCGTGTACGCCGAGCGCACCATCGAGGGCAACTGGATCCACTCGCGGGCGCGACTCGAGCGCGACGGCACGGTGGTGTGCGAAGCGGAGATGCGCGCCGCCCTGGGGGACCGCGCCGCGCTCCTGGCGGTCTCGCCCCGCCGCGCATGAGCACGCCGACCACGGTCAGCCGCGTCCTGCGCGCGCGCGTGGCCGAGCGTCCCGACGCCGACTACGTCGTCTGCGACGACGCCCGGCTCACCTACGCCGACGCCGAACGCCGCAGCCGGGTGCTGGCGCGCGGCCTGCTGGCGGCGGGCGCGGGCCGCGGCAGCCGGATCGGCCTGCTGTACCCGACCGGACTCGACTTCGTCGTGGCGTGGCTGGCGACCGCGCGCGTCGGCGCGATCGCGGTGCCGATCAGCACGTTCTCGACGCCGATCGAGCTGCGTGACCTGCTCGCCCGTGCCGACGTCGACCTGCTGATCGGTGTGCCCGCGTACCGCGGCAACGACTACGTGGCCGGGCTGCACGACGCGTTGGGCGAGGACGTGGTGCGCGTGCCCTCGCCGACGGTGCCGTTCCTGCGGCACGTCTGGCTGGAGGAGGGGTTCGGCACGCTGGAGGCGCTCGCCGCCGGGGTCCCGGACGTGGTGCTCGACGCGGCCGAGGACGACGTCACCCCCGACGACCGGATGGTCATCGTGCACACCTCGGGTTCGACCAGCGCGCCGAAGGGAGTGCTGCACCAGCACGGCTCGCTCCTCGGCCACCTCGAGAGCCTGAACCGGCTGCGCGGCCTCGACCCGGCGGTGCGGCTGTTCTCCAACTCGCCGATGTTCTGGGTCGGTGGCCTCGCGTACAACATCGTCGGCGTGCTCGTCGCCGGCGCCACCCTCCTGTGCTCGGCCTCGCTCGACCCGGCCGAGACGCTCGACTTCATCGAACGCGAACGACCCGAGCTCACCAACGGGTTCGTCGCGTCGATCGCCGCGCTGGTCGCGCACCCGAGCTTCCCCGCGCGCGACTTCTCGTCGATCCGCGGTGGGAACCTCCACCCGCTGCTCCCCGACGCCATCCGGCCCGCGGACCCGGAGCTCCGTCACAACATGCTCGGCACCACCGAGACCGGCAGCGTGTGCCTGATGGATCCGGACGAGACCGACCAGCCCGAAGCTCGGCGCGGCTCGTTCGGCCGGCCGGTACCCGGGCTCGACGCCCGGGTGGTCGACCCCGACACCCTCGAGGACGTCGCGCCGGGGATCGTGGGCGAGCTCTGGTTCCGGGGCCCCTCCTTGATGGAGGGCTACTACGGGCGCGAGCGCGCCGAGGTGTTCACCGACGACGGCTGGTACCGGACCGGCGACCTCTTCCGCGTCGACGACGACGGCTACTTCTACTTCCTGGGCCGGCGCGGCGACATGATCAAGACCGCAGGCGCCAACGTGTCCCCGCGAGGTCGAGGCCGCGTTGCGCGAGGTCACCGGAGGTCTCGGTGCGCTGGTGCTCGGTCTCCCCGACGCCGAGCGGGGGCAGGTCGTGGGCGCGGTCGTCCTCGCCGAACCGGACGACGCCCCCGATCTCGAACAGGTCCGCCAGGACCTGCGGGCCCGGCTCTCGGCGTACAAGGTGCCACGGCGCTTCCTCGTGCTCGGGCCCGACGAGCTGCCCATGCTGTCGACCGCCAAGCCCGACCAGCGCCGGATCATCGAGCTCTTCGATGAGCGCTGAGCGCCTCACCGTGCCCGCCCTGGTGCGGCGCGGGGCCGCCGAGCACCCCGACAAGCCGTTCGTGGTCACCGACGACGATGTCCTCACGTACGGCGCGCTCGACCGGGAGACCGCGGCGGTGGCGTCGCGGTTCGCGGCGGCGGGCGTGGGCAAGGGCACCCGCGTGGGTGTGCTCATGCCGAACGGCACCGCGTGGCCGGTGGTCGCGCTCGGCGTCGCGCGCGCCGGCGGCACCGTCGTGCCGTTGAGCACGCTGTTGCGGCCGCCGGAGCTCGCGGCCCAGCTCCACACCGCGGGCGTCGAGCACCTCGTGGTGGTCCCGACGTTCCGCGGTCGCGACTACCTCGCCGACCTCGCGGCCATCTCCCCGGGCCTCGTCCCCGGGACCGGGCTCTTCGTCGACGCGTTGCCCCGGCTCCGTTCGATCACGGAGTGGGAGGCCGATCGGCGGGTCCCGACCGACGAAGACGTCGACCGGGAGCCGGTCGACGCGCGGGACGCGGCGATCCGGCCCGCCGACGACCTCGCGATCATCTTCACGTCGGGGAGCCGGGGCCGCCCCAAGGGCGTGATCCACACCCATGGCGGCGCCCTGGGTGCCACCGAGGCCGGGCTCGAAGTGCGGCGCCTCGGTCGCGCCGACCGCCTCTACATCCCGATGCCGTTCTTCTGGGTGGGCGGCTTCGGGACCGGCCTGCTGTCGGCGCTGGTCGCGGGGGCCACGCTGCTCACCGAGGCGGTGCCCGAACCGGCGCGCACGCTGGCCTTCCTCGAACGGGAGCGGGTCACGCTGTTCCGGGGTTGGCCCGACCAGGCGGCGGCGCTGGCGCAGGATCCTCGCTTCGCCGACGCCGATCTCGGCTCGCTGCGCCCGGGCAGCCTCGACGACGTCCTCCCGGCCGAGCGCCGCGTGCCGGCCGCGGCGAGGGCGAACCTGCTCGGGATGACCGAGTCGTTCGGGCCGTACTGCGGTGACCGCCTCGACCAGCCGCTCCCGCCGGGCAAGGAGGGGAGCTGCGGTCGCGCCTTCGCCGGGATCGAGGTGCGCATCGTCGACGTCGACACCGGCGCGCCGGTCGCCGCCGATGCCCTGGGCGAGATCCAGTTGCGCGGTCCCAACCTGATGCGCGGGATCTGCGGTCGCACCCGTGCCGAGGTCTTCACCGCCGACGACTTCTACCCGACCGGCGACCTGGGTCGGCTCGACCACGACGGCTACCTGTTCCTGACCGGCCGGCGCGACGACATGTTCAAGGTGCGCGGGGCGACCGTCTACCCGAGCGAGGTCGAGCGAGCGTTGCACGGCATCGACGGTGTCCGGCGCGCGTTCGTCGTCGACGTCGTGCGGGACGGGATCACCGCGGTCGCGGCCGCGGTGATCGTGGCGCCCGAGCGCGCGCTCGGCGTCGAGGAGCTCGACCAGGAGGCCCGGGCCCGGCTCAGCGCGTTCAAGGTGCCGACGCACTGGCGGCTCGTCACCGACGACGAAGTGCCCATGGCGGCCACCGGCAAGGTGGACAAGGCGGCCTTGCAGCAGCTGTTCGGTCCCGAGACGCTCCGGGGGCCCGCTCGTCAGAGCTAGCCGGCGGCAGTGATCGTGTCGTAGAGCTCCCGGAACGCCTGGGCGAAGTCGGTGCGGCACGGGCCGGTGATGGAGCGGCGGCGGGTCGGGTCCGAGACCGAGCCCGCGGGCGCACCGGGCACGGTCGGGCTGATCACGAGCTTCCCCTCCTTGCCGGAGAGCGCGGCCGCGTCGCGCACCCAGTCCTGCGCGGTGACGACGTCGTCGCCGCACCAGTTGGTGACGAACGCCGGCGTGTCGGCCGCCCCGAGGATCGCCTCGAGCTGGTCCTTCATGTCGTCGACGTGGATCGGGTTGTGCGGGCTGGGATCGTGGGGGGCGACCATGGCGTGGCCGCCGAGCACCGCCTGGATGTGGAAGCCGGGGAACGAGTTCGGGGTGCCCATGAAGGTGCTGAGCCGGGCGATGACCACCGGCAGGTCGAACGCCCGGGCGCAGAAGCGGGCGACGGACTCCGCGCCCACCTTGGTGGTCGGGCTGGTCATCGCGGTCTGCCCGGTCGCGCCCTGGCCGATCGGGTCGTCCTCGGCGTAGGCGTACCAGGGGTCGTCGCGGCCGCTGTACACCGCGGTGCTCGACACGACCAGCGCCGCCTTGGCGCGCCGGCAGTGCTGGAGCACGAACCCGGTGCCTTCGACGTTGACCCGCATGGCGTCGTGCAGGTGCGCGAAGTCGGTGCGCATCCACGCCAGGTGGAGGACGTAGGTGAAGTCGTCCGGGACGTCGTCGAGCGTGCCCGCGCCGAGGTCGACGGCCCGGGTGGTGATGCCCGCATCTTCCAGCGCCTGACGGCGCGCGTCACCGTCGCCCGCGAACCGCGCGATGCCCCACACCTCATTGTCGGTCGCCAGGAACCGGGCCAGCGGTTCGGCAACCGAACCGGTGATCCCGGTGATGAGGATCTTCTCGCCTGCGATCATCCCCGAGCCTCCATCGGGAGCACGGGGTCGGGCAAGCGGGTCGGTCAGGACCTGGCCGCCTCCACACCGACGCTCGCCGCCAGCGCCGGATCGCGCCGCAGCTCACGCCGGACCGCGGTCTCCCAGTAACCGACGAAGCGCGTGCCGTCACTGCGGCCGAAGGTGTCGTGCACGATCTGCGGGACACCGGGGCCGCCACCGCCCTGCTCGACCAGCCAGGCGTTCCGACAGCGCCACTCGAGCGACGCCGCCCGCCAGTACACCGCGTTGACGGTGGCACCGAGCACGAACACCCCGTGGTGGGCGAGCAACGCGAGCTCGGCGTCGCCCATCAACGCGACCGCCTTCGCCGCCGCGTCCACGTTGCTCACGCCGCCGTCGTACTCGTCGACGAGCACGAGCTGCCCACCGCCTCCCGCGCCGGTCTGGTCGTGGATCGGGGGCACGCGCTTCATGTCCGACCAGACGGTGCCCCAGCGGGAGTGGTGGTGCAGCGCCCAGCCGATGCCGGGGCGCGCCTTGTGCAGCTCGAGGTGCAGCGGGATGCCGAGGGGCGCCGGCCAGTCGCCCTCCAGCACGTTGCCGTCGAGGTCGATCCGGATGACGTCGTCGGGGCCGAACTCCGCCCAGGTGAGCAGCCAGGGGTTGCAGAGCAGGGTGCCGTCGCCCTGGTTCACCGTGATGTGGCCGGCGAGGTGGTCGTCGTACCCCTCGTGCCAGAGCGCGCGGGCGAGGAGCACGATCTGCTCCCGGTCGGTGAGGTCGGGCGCCAACCGGTCCCGAGTCGGGTGGAAGCTCATTGCGGTCTCCAGGATCGTCGAACGCGGGTCGCTCCCAACCCTACGATGTCCCGCCGCGCCCCGCGCCGACCGAACGAGTAGCGCATGACCACGAACGACCTGCCCTTCGCCTCGCCCTACCGCCACGACCTGGTGCGCGTCGCGGCCGCGGTGCCCCTGGTGCGACTGGGCGACCCGCACGCCGACGCCGAGCACACCGTCGACCTAGCCCGGCAGGCCCACGACGACGACGCGGCCGTGGTCGTGTTCCCGGAGCTCGGATTGGTGGGCTACAGCAACCAGGACCTGTTCCACCAGGACGCCTTGCTGCACGCCGCCCTCGACGCGCTCGGCGAGGTACGCGACGCGTCGGCCGACCTGCGCCCGGTGCTGGTGGTGGGGTTGCCACTGCGGCTCGGGCACCAGCTGTTCAACGTCGCCGCGGTCGTGCACCGCGGGCGGGTCCTCGGGATTGTGCCGAAGTCGTACCTGCCGAACTACCGGGAGTTCTACGAGAAGCGCCATTTCAGCGCCGCCCGTCAGGCGATCACCGACCACGCCGAGCTGCTCGGCGAACCGGTCCCGTTCGGCACCGACCTCCTCTTCGACGTCGTCGACGTGCCCGATCTCGTGCTCGCGGTCGAGATCTGCGAGGACGTGTGGGTGCCCGTCCCCCCGAGCAGCTACGCGACGATGGCGGGCGCCACCGTGGTGGCCAACCTCTCGGGCAGCAACATCACGATCGGCAAGGCCGGTTACCGCCGCCAGCTCTGCTCCGCACAATCGGCCCGCACGATCTCGGCTTACGTCTACGCCGGGGCCGCGGCCGAGGAGTCGACCACCGACCTCGCGTGGGACGGTCACGCCATCGTCGCCGAGAACGGCAACGTGCTCGCGGAGTCGGAGCGGTTCCGGAGGGAGCCCACGCTGGTGAGCGCCGACGTGGACCTCGGCCGACTGGTGGCCGACCGGGTGCGGATGACGAGCTTCGTCGATTGCATGGACGATCACCGCGGCGCATTGTCGCACCGGCGGGTGACGGCGACACTCGAGCCGCCGGTCGACGCGGTGCCGCTGCGGCGCGCCGTGCCGCGCTTCCCGTTCGTCCCTGGTGATCCGGCCGAACGCGCCGAGCGGTGCGCGGAGGTGTACTCGATCCAGCGCGCCGGCCTCGCCACCCGGCTCCGCGCCACCGGGATCGAGAAGGTGGTGATCGGCGTCTCGGGTGGGGTCGACTCCACGCAGGCGTTGCTCGTCGCCGTCGGGTGCATGGACGAGCTGGGGCTGCCGCGCACGAACGTGCTCGGCTACACGATGCCCGGCTTCGCCACCAGCACCCGCACGCTGCGCAACGCGCACCAGCTGATGGAGGGTCTCGGGATCACCGGCGAGGAGATCGACATCAAGCCGGCGGCCACGCAGATGCTGCACGACCTGCGGCACCGCGCCGCGACCGGGGCCGCCGACTACGACGTCACCTACGAGAACGTCCAGGCCGGCGCACGCACCTCGTTGCTCTTCCGCCTCGCCAATCTGCACGGCGGCCTGGTGCTCGGCACCGGTGACCTGTCCGAGCTCGCGCTCGGGTGGTGCACCTATGGGGTCGGCGACCAGATGTCGCACTACGCGGTCAACGTGTCGGTGCCGAAGACGCTGATCCAGTACCTCGTGCAGTGGGTCAGCGAGCACGAGGACCTCGGGCGCGCCACGGTCGAGGCGCTCGACGACGTCCTCGCAACCGGTGTGTCGCCCGAGCTCGTCCCCGCATCCGGTGCGCAGTCGGAGGAACCGACGCAGCTGAGTGAGGACGTGATCGGTCCCTACGAGCTGCAGGACTTCTTCCTGTACCACGTCCTGCGGTTCGGGTACCGGCCGACGAAGGTCGCGTACCTGGCGTACGAGGCCTGGCGGGATCGCACCGTCGGCGCGTGGCCTGCCGCGCGTGACGACGCGCCGCGCAACGAGTACGACCTGCCCACGGTCTGCCGCTGGTTGCGCGTATTCCTGCATCGCTTCTTCGCGACCAGCCAGTTCAAGCGCTCGGCGCTGCCCGACGGCCCCAAGGTCGGTTCGGGTGGATCGCTGTCCCCGCGCGGCGACTGGCGCGCGCCGAGCGACGCCTCGGCCGCACTGTGGCTCGCCGAGCTCGACGCGCTGGAACGGGAGCTCTCACCGCCCGCTTGACGCGTCAGTCCGTCGATGAACCCAGCCGCTCGCCCAGCCAGTCGATCGCGCGGCGCACGGTGCGGTCCACGACCTCCTCGGGCGCGCCGTCGAACCGCTCGAGCCGCGTGTGCGTCCCCTCGGCATCGCGCACCGCGAACCACACCGTTCCCGGTTCGCGCCCGTCCTGCGGCAAGGGCCCGGCCGCACCGGTGACCGCGAGCCCGACGTCGGCGTCGAGCAGCGCGACGATCCCCTCCGCCATTGCCGCGGCCGCCCGCTCCGACACCACCGGGCCCGGCGGCACGCCGAGCACGTCGAACTTCACCTCGGAGGCGTACGCGACCAGCGAGCCGAGGTACCAGTCGCGCGAGCCCGGTATGCACGCGAAGCGCGCCGACAGCTCGCCGCCGGTGAGCGACTCGGCGACGGCCAGCGTCCGTCCGTCGTCGGCCAGCAGCTCGCCGATCCGGGCGGCGGCGGAGTCGGGTTCCCGGGCCACGGGCTCAGGATGCCCTCGCACTCGGGCGGCCCACACCCGTCGCGCAGTCGAGGCCGGTGAGGGACGACATCGGCGAGCTCGCGAGCAGGAGGTGCTCATTCGGCCAGGCGCCCTCCGGGTGGCGGGGGCGCCGACGGTCGGAGGTGATGACCTTGATCTCGAACGGGACGTCGAGCCCGGCTCGTGCGGCTTGCGCATGAGTCACGTCGAGGTGGTGACGCGGTCGGACTGCGAACGCAACGAGGTCGACGAACGCGCGGTGGGGCAGTCTTCTTGCGATCAGAGGTCGTAGGCCGTCGGGTGCTTCGGCTGGTAGAGCATGAGCGGGTCGGCACCCGGCACCTCGACCAAGGTGGTGAGGCCGAAGCCCTCGTCGGAGATCGGGGTGGCGAAGGTGGCGCCCTTGGCCTCCAGCTCCGCCCGGGTCGCCTCGATGTCGTCGCACATCAACGAGAGCTCGTGGTGGCGGGGGGCCGAGTACTCCCGGCCCTCCCAGACGGTGTTGGTCGGGTGCACGCCCACCTCGCTCGGCCCGCTCCGGAAGATGAGCCAGCCCGCCTCCGATTCCGGGTGCTCGACGTGGGGCCACCCGAGCACGTCCCGGAGGAAGGCTCGGGTGGCCGGCGGGTCGTCGGAGTAGATCAGCGCGTGCAACGAGGTGATCACCGCGGAGAACCTACGTCATGCGGCGACGACCTCCACGACCTCGAGGTCGTCCTCCACGACCTCCTCGACCCGCGAGGCGCCGCGGAACCACACGAAGAGGGCGCCGACGACGAGCAGCCCGGCGCCGACGAGCACCGCGTAGCGCATGCCGGTGGTGAACGCCTCCCGCGCCGCGGCGGCGAGCGCCTCGCCGCCAGGGATCTGCCGGGACAGGGCGACGGCGATCGCGGGCGCCTCCCGCGCCTGGTGCGCGACGTCGGCGGGGAAGCGGGTCAGGTCGGCGTCGATGTCGTGGCGGTAGCCGATGTTGAACGCGCTGCCGAGCACCGCGACACCGAACGCCGCGCCGAGCTCGCGCGCGGTGTCGTTGACCGCGGACGCGACGCCCTGCTTGGCCCGCGGCAGCGAGGCGACGATGGCGTTGGTGGCGGGTGTCATCGCCAGCGCCGCGCCGGCGCCGATCACGATGGTGACGAGCACGAACGGCCAGAAGCCGCTGCCCGTCCCGAGCATCGCGAACAGCGCGAAGCCCACGCCGGAGATGGCCAGCCCCGCGCCGCCGACCAGGCGGTGCCCGTACTTCTCCGACATCGTGCCCGCGACCGCGGCGATCGGCAGGATCACGAGGCTCATGGGCAGCAGCGCGAGCGCGGCGTCCAGCGTGCTGTACCCGAGCACGAGCTGCAGGAACTGCAGCGACACGAAGAAGAAGCCGAACATGGCGAAGAACTGGAGGAACAGCGACGCGGAGCCGGTGGCGAACCCGCGGTGCCCGAACAGCCGCGGGTCGAGGAGCGGCTCGTCGGTGCGGAGCTCGACCCGCACGAACGTGGCCAGGAACACCGCGCCGCCGACGAGGCCGATCAGCGTGACCGGGTCGGTCCACCCGCGCTCGGGGCCCTCGATGATGCCCAGCACGAGGAGGCCGATGCCGATGGCCGACACGATCGAGCCGCGGATGTCGAACGCGACCCGCTCCTCGGCGCGCGTGGTGGGGACGACGAGGATCATGCCCACGCACGCGACGGCGGCGAGGGCGGCGGTGAGGACGAAGACGGAGCCCCAGGCGAACTGCTCGAGCAGCGCGCCCGACGCCAGGATGCCGAGGGTGCCGCCGGCACCGGCGAAGCCGGCCCAGATGCCGACCGCCTTGGCTCGCTCCTCGGGCGGGAACACGCTGGTGATGGTCGACAGCGTCCCCGGCATGAGCAGCGCGGCGCCGATCCCCATGAGCGCGCGCAGCGCGATGAGCTCGTCGGGGGAGCCGGCGAGCGCCGAGAGCCCGGCGGCGACGCCGAAGATGGCCGTCCCGGCGATGAGCGCGCCCCGGCGCCCGAAGCGGTCGCCGACCGCGCCGGCGGGCAGCAGGAGCGCGGCCAGGGTCAGCGCGTAGGCGTCGACGATCCACTGCTGCGACGACTGGCTGGCGTCGAGGTCGGCGGCGATGCTCGGCAGGGCGTTGGCGAGCATCGAGACCCCGGCGACGACCATCACGAGGGCCAGGCACATCACCGCGAGGATCCAGCCCCGGTTGGCGTACTCGGTCGTGGTGCCGCCGACGACGACGGCGGGGGCGGGTGGGCCCAGTGCCTGCGACTCGGTGCTCATGGAGCGCTCCTGGGGGTCGGACCGCGGGGGAGTGCGGTCGGGGGGTATGCTGACCGATACGGACGGCGCCTCCGGATAGTAAACGGAGGGACCCTCCGTTTGCAAGTGCTTTCCCGAACCACCCGCGTGGGGTGGGTCGGGCCGATCGGGCGGAAGGACCGCTCCATGAGCGTGCACACCGTCGACGTCGACACCGCCGAGCAGGTCCCGGCGCGGAAGCCGCGCGCCGACGCGCTCCGCAACCGGGCGCGCCTGGTGGAAGCGGCGCGCGGGCTGTTCGCGAGCCGGGGTGCGGACACGTCGATGGAGGAGATCGCCCGCACCGCGGGCGTGGGCATCGGCACGCTCTACCGGCACTTCCCGACGCGCGAGGACCTCGTGGAGGCCGTCTTCCGCGACGGTATCGAGCAGCTCCAGGCCCAGGCCGACGAGCTGCTGGCCGCCGACGCGCCGGGGGAGGCCCTGGCCATCTGGTTGCGGGCCCAGCTCGCGCAGGCGGCGACGTGCCGTGGCCTGGCGGCGGAGGCGATGCTCGCCATGCTCGACGCCGGCCCCGGCGAGCCGACCGCCTGTGAGAAGATGCGCCGTTCCGGCGCCGAGCTCCTCGCACGCGCGCAGGCCGCGGGCGACGTGCGCGGGGGCATCGACATCGACGACCTCGTGCGCATGGTGCAGGCGATCGGGCTGGCGGCGGAGGAGAGCGCCGACCCCGACACCGCGAACCGCCTGTTCGACTTCATGCTCGACGGCGTCCGCGTGCGCTGATCCAATCGTCGATTCCCAGCCGCCGTCCCACCCTCCTCTCGGTCTCGACCTCGGCGCTCCCTTCCGGGTTCGGTGGTGTCACGTCGACCGCCTTCGACGGGTCAGGTCGATGACCCGCCGAAACGAGGAACCGTGACGATGGACGACCAGCAGTTCCTGGCCGAGCAGTTCGAGGAGCACCGGACGCACCTGCGTGCCGTGGCGTACCGCATGCTCGGGTCGATCAGCGAGGCCGAGGACGCGGTGCAGGAGGCGTGGCTGCGCCTGAGCCGCTCCGACGCCGACACGATCGAGAACCTGGGCGGTTGGTTGACCACCGTGGTGTCGCGCGTGTGCCTCAACGTGTTGCGTTCGCGCACCACGCGGCGCGAGGACCTGCTGGACCCGCACCTTCCCGACCCGATCGTCACCGTCGACGGCACCCTCGATCCCGAAGAGGAGGCGATGCTCGCCGACGCGGTGGGCGTCGCGTTGCTCGTGGTGCTCGAGACGCTCACCCCGGCGGAGCGCTTGGCGTTCGTGCTGCACGACACGTTCGCGGTGCCGTTCGACCAGGTGGCCGCGGTGCTCGGCCGTTCCCCCGAGGCGACCCGGCAGCTCGCCAGCCGCGCCCGTCGGCGCGTGCGCGGCGCCACCGCGCCGCCCGACGCCGACCTCGCCCGCCAGCGAGCGGCGGTCGACGCGTTCTTCGCCGCCGCCCGGGCCGGCGACTTCGAGGGGCTGGTCGCGCTGCTCGACCCCGACGTCGTCGCCCGGTCCGACGGCGGGCCCCGACGCCCACGGCTCTCGGCGGTCACGAGCGGCGCCGTCGCGGTCGCGGGTCAGGCGTTGACCTACGCGAACCCGGCCGCCGACCTGCGCCCGGCGTTGGTGAACGGGGCCGCGGGCGTGGTGGTGACCGTCGGTGGGCGACCGCAGGCGATCATGGGCTTCACCGTCGTGGACGGGCGGATCGTCGCCATCAACTCCCTGGTCGACCCGGACCGCATCGCCGCGCTCGATCTCGCCGCCTTCACCGAGTAGCCGGAGATGGCGCGCAGCCGTGCCCGGAGGGCGGGACGGCGGAGCAGAATCGACCACTCAGCTGGAGCCCGAGCCACTCCACCACGATCTGGTTCCACCGCCGGGCCACCACGGAGTCCGCGAACATCTGCACCCCGTGCGGCGCGCCCGGGAGCACGTGCAGCTCGGTCGGCACCCCGGCCTGGTTCAACCGCAACGCGTACTCGATGTCCTCGTCGCGGAAGCCGTCGGCGCCGCCGACGATCACCAGCGCGGGCGGCAGCCCGGTCAGGTCGTCGGCGCGTGCCGGCGCCGCGTACGGAGGGAGATCGGCGCGGCCGTAGAGATCGCCGAGGTAGCTGCGCCACCCGAACTCGTTCGACTCGCGGCTCCAGATCGGCAGCCCGTCCAGCCGGCTCGACGACGTGGTCTGGCGGTCGTCGATCATGGGGCACTCGAGCAGCTGGAACGCGACCGGCACCTCGCCGCGGTCACGCGCGAGGAGGGCGAGCGCGGCGGCGAGGCCACCGCCCGCGCTCACCCCGGCGATGCCGACGCGCTCGGACGTGATGCCCAGTTCGGCGGCGTGCTCGAACGTCCAGCGCAGGCCGGCGTAGCAGTCGTCGAGCGGCCCGGGGTAGGCCGTCTCGGGGGCGAGGCGGTACTCGACCGACACACCGACGCACGGGAAGGTGGGGCACAGACGGTCGAAGCGCGCGTCGTCCATCGCGTAGGTGCCGAGCACGTACCCGCCACCGTGGATCGAGTAGACGCACGGCAGTGGGCCCGACACCGCCTTCGGGCGGTGCACCCGCACGACGACGCGGGGATCGTCGCTCACGAGGTGGTCGGTGCGCTCGACCGCGTCGGAGAGCTCGACCTGCATGGCGACGTTGCGGGCGTCGCGCATCGCGGGGAGCGCGTCGACCGAGAGCTGGAACACGGGCGCCAGCTCGAGCAGCGGCACGATCTCCTCGTCGAGGATCACGGCATCCATGGGATGACTCCTGTCGGCGGGTGGACTAGAACCGGTCGTGATGGCCGACCCTACGCAATTCCGTGGGCCGATCTCGCCCGAGTCGCCGGACGCGATCGCCGACCGCCTCGCGGTGTGCCGGCTGGCGCCGACCTACGCGCTCGGTATCGACTCGCGCGACGAGGCGCTGGTGCGCAGCGTGTTCGCACCCGACGCGCGGATGCGGGGCGCGCTCGGCGAGGCGCCGGCCGACGAGTACATCCCGCGCCTGCTCGAGGGCGTCGCCCGGTACGAGGCGACCATGCACAACATCACCAACCAGTACGCCAGGGTCGACGGCGACGACGCCGACGTCTGGAGCTACGCGGTGGCCCTGCACTTCGTCGCCGGCGATGCCGACGGCACCGATCTCGCCATGGGCGTGCAGTACCGGGATCGGGCCCGGCGCACGGCCGCCGGGTGGGTCGTCGCCCGGCGCGACACGGTCATGCTCTGGTCTCGCTGAGCGGGAGATTTCGGTCACCGGCGCTTCAGACCGGGTGACCGGCTGCCGAACGACCTGGTGGCGCAGCGCGACTGGTGTCGGCACCGCCTGAACCGCCGTCGAGAGCAGGGTGTCGGAGTCGGGGGACGTGCGGGTCCCGCGGCTCCGACGCACGGTTCGGCAGAATGCGATGGTGCGAAGCCACGAACAGAACGATCTCCGCGCGCGCTACGTGGCGTCCCTCGACGTCCTCGCCGCCGCGAGCGACCGGGTGATGGACGCGCTCCGTGGAGCGGAAGAGGCCCGTGCCGTCGTGCGCCGACACCTGGCGCAGGGCGGCACCGTCAGCGACGTCGAGAAGTTCCTCGAGCCGGAACCGTTGCGTGCGTCGCTGTCCGATGCGATCACGGAGCTCGAACGCGCGCGACACGAGACGCAACGCCTCATGTTCCGGCTCCTCCACTCGGAGGGCCGGACGATGACCGACATCGGGCGGACGTACGGGATCTCGCGCCAGCTCGTGTCGCGTCTCGTCAACGAACCGGACCCGCCGTCGGCCCCCGCCGCGACCACGCCCGGAGGCCCGGAGGTCTTCTAGGGTCTCGCGCCATGGCGAACCTGAAGGCGCGGGAGGGTCACGAGGCCGAGGTGCGGCGCGAAGGCGTCGAGCGCCTGGCGGCGGCGGTGCGCGCGCTGGCGGACGCGGTTGCGGTCACCGGCGTCGACCGGACGACCCTCGACGAGGCCACCGGCGCGCTCGAGCTGCTGACCCATCGCCTCCGCACCGCGACCGAGGACGACGCGTACTCCGGCCTCGTCATCAAGCCGGTCGACTACTCGATCCCCGAGGGGCCGATGCCGCTCAACCCGATTCTCGGCGCGTGCAGCCCGGTGCGCCCCGACGCGCAGCTCCGCTTCCGCGACGGCGAGATCGGCGGCACCGCGTCGTTCACCCGTCGCTTCGTGGGGCCGCCCGGCTTCGCACACGGCGGGATCAGCGCGATGCTCGCCGATCAGATCGTCGCCGCCAGCCCGGGGGCGATCGGCCGCCGCGCGATCACCAAGTCGCTGGAGCTGCAGTACCTCCGTCCGCTGCCGCTCGACGAGGAGATCGAGCTGTGGGGCGTGTGCGCGCCGACCGGCGACGACACGTTCCGCGCCCGCTTCACGATCACCGCCCGGGGCAAGCTCGCCGTCGAGGGCAGCGCGGAGCTCGTGTCCTACGAGAGCTTCTTCGAGCGCAGCTCGTCGGACGGCTGACGGTCAGGCGGGCGCCACCGTCTCGGGCGTCTCGAAGCCGGTCGGGCGGTAGATCCCCACGAGCATGTTCTCGTGCATGCCGTAGCCGACCTCGCCGGTCGAGAGCTCGAACCGGCACAGGGTCTCGTTGAGGATCGCGTACTTGCGGCGCGCCTCGGGGTCGGACAGGTCGTGCACCAGGCCTTGGACCTCGAGCGGACCCTGGTACACCCCGTGGCCCCAACCGTCGGTGTTCACGTACCCGGAGCCGGCGGCGAGGTACAGCGTGCGCAAGGGCGTGTTCGTCACCGTGATGTCGCGGCCGTCGACGTCGGGCACCGTGACCGTCGCGCCCCGCATCTCGCGCGTGCCGGGGAGGTAGTCGATCACGACCTCGGGCCGGCCGAGCTCCTCCACCTCGGGCTCGTGCTTCTCGTCGAGGTTCCACACGCGCATCGACTCCTCGACCAGGCGGTTGCCGTCGGCGTCCTGGTCGATCTGGACCTTCAGCATGTGGTCGTCGAACTGCATCGGTAGCCAGTCGTGCCGGAACCCGTAGCCGTCCTGCGCACCGCGCACCTTGATGCCCGGGTGCTCGGGCTCGCCGACCGGGCGGACACCCCACGAGCGATCGCGCGCCCCCTTCCAACGGTCGGGGGTGACGTCGAAGGTCCGGCCCGCCGCGGTGATCGTGCCCTCCCACGTGCCGACCTGCGCGTACCGGGTGACGTCCTGGATCACGCGCCCGTAGCGGCGGATGAACGTGCGGGGCTCCTCGAGCGCGGCCACCGAGCCGGTGAACGTGAGGTCGGCGCTCACGCCCCATTCGTTCTCCTCGCACCGGATGCGCAGCTTCAGGAGGCCTTCGAGCACCTCGACCGAGAGCGGCCCGACCGAGGTGTCCATGCGGTCGTTGCCGAGCTCGCGGGACGCGCGCACCGTGTGCTGCTCGGTGCCGATGGAGACGGTGATGAAGGCGTCGGTCACGCCGAGGTTCGGGTACTGGCCGAGCCCGGTGATCACGAACAGCTCGTCGCTGCTCGGGTGCAGGTTGAAGTAGTAGCGGTCGTAGAAGTTGCGGTCCGACGTGGCGACGTGGTCGAAGGTGTCACTCGTCTGGTGGGCGAGGAACTCGTCGAAGGGTCCGAGGGGCATCCGGGCGTTCCTTTCCGGGCGGGCGCCTCACCCTAGAGGGATCGGCCGTGGGTGGGCCGGGGACGGCGTGGCGCGGCGCCCCGTGATCGCCGTAAATCAGGTACCTTTTTTCGGATCGCCGCCGAACAGCCGAGGAGCCGTGCCATGGCCGACGACGCCCCCGCCGAATCCCTCCAGGTCTCCGAGGAGCTCGAAGCCGAATTCGAGCGTGCGCTGCAGTACCGCCTCACCGACGAGGACCTCGAGCGGGCCCGTCTGCTGATCGGTCTCGACACCGCCAGTCGCCACCGCGAGCTCTACTCGGTGGCGACGCCGGACGCGATCCGCAACTGGGCGCTGGGCGTGGGCGACGACAACCCGCTGTACACCGACGAGGAGTACGGCCCGACCACCCGCTGGGGCACGCAGATCGGGCACGGCACGATGATGGGCCACGTCAAGACGCCCATGCTCGGCGACCCGATCCCCGACGAGATCAAGAAGCAGACCAAGGGGATGTTCCGCGGCGTGCACGTGTTCGTGTCCGGCGGTTCGTGGGACTGGTACCGGCCCCTCCGGCCCGGCGACCGCATCTACTCGTTCTCCGGCGAGGAGTCCCTCGAGGTCAAGAAGTCGGAGTTCGCGGGCCGGTCGTCGGTGCAGGTCTCCCGCAGCGTCGCCCTCGACCAGTTCGGCGAGGTGCTCGGCGTGTACCGCATCCTGCGGGTGCTGACCGAGCGCAAGGAAGCGCGTACGCGCGGGAAGTACGCCGAGATCGAACCCGCCCACTACACCGACGACGACTACGAGCGCATCGACGCCATCTACGAGTCGGAGCGGGCACGCGGCGCCGAGCCGCGCTACTGGGAGGACGTGAAGGTCGGCGACGCGCTGCCGCCGATGGTGAAGGGCCCGCTCACCGTCACCGAGATCATCGCCTTCCACGCCGGCGGCTACGGCTTCGTCCCGTACGGCCTGCGGTCGTCACGCGTGGGCTACAAGAACCGGCGGCGGATCGCGCCGTTCTACATCAAGAACGAGCACGGCGTGTGGGACGTCGCGCAGCGCGTGCACTGGGACTCCCAGTGGGCCAAGGCGATCGGCAACCCGCTCGCGTACGACTACGGCGTGCTGCGGCAGTCGTGGTTCTACCACCACGTCGCCGACTGGGCGGGCGACGACGCCTTCATCGAGAAGATGAGCGACTCGATCCGCAAGTTCAACTACCAGGGCGACACGCAGTTCCTGTCCGGCGAGGTGGTCGACAAGCGGGTCGAGGGCGGCCGTTCCCTCGTCGACCTGAAGCTGTCGATGGTGAACCAGCGCGACGTCGAGACCGCCTACGGGACCGCATCGGTGTCGCTCCCGTCACGGGAGGCGGGCCTGCCGCCGATGCCGCCCCGCCCCGTCGACCTGGAACGGCAGGCCGCGACCATGTTCGCCCGCCACAACGAGCTGAAGGCGCAGCGACGGTCCGCCAACTAACCGTCGGCGCCGCAGGGAGCGACTGGCCGCGGCGCAGGTACCCTGCGCCGCAAGGAGCGACCCATCAGCAGGAGCGACCGCGTCGACGGGCTGCCACAATGGCGCGATGACGCACTCCCGGTTCGACGGCGTCTGCATCATCGACGCCGACACGCACCTCACCGAGCCCCACGACCTCTGGACCGCCCGCGCCCCCAAGGGCTACGAGGACCGGGTGCCGCAGGTGCACGACGTCGACGGCATCCCCACGTGGACGATGGACGGCAAGACGCTCTCGCGCGCCGGGGCGTCCGGCGTCGTCGGGGCCGACGGCGTGAAGGTGCCCGGCACCACCTTCTTCCAGTGGAACATCGAGGACGTGCACCCCGCGGCGTACGACGTCGACGCACGCGTCGCGCTGATGGACGAGCAGGGGATCTGGGCGCAGATCGTGTACCCCAACACGGTCGGGTTCGGCGGCCAGAAGTTCAACGACATCGGCGACGAGACCCTCCGCCTCCTCTCGGTCGAGCTCTACAACGACGCCATGGCCGAGATCCAGGACCGGTCGGGCCAGCGGCTCTTCCCCATGGGGATCGTGCCGTGGTGGGACGTCGACCTCGCGGTGCGCGAGATCGAGCGCATGGCCACCCTCGGCCTGCGCGGGGTGAACACCACGACCGCGCCGCACGACCACGGCCTGCCCGACCTCGGCGACGAGCACTGGAACCCGATGTGGGAAACGGTGAGCGGGCTCGGTCTTCCGTTGAACTTCCACATCGGCGCCAGCGAGTCGTCGTTGTCGTGGTTCGGCTCGGTGCCGTGGCCGTCGCTGAACGGCGACCAGAAGCTCGGCCTGGGCTCGGCGATGATGTACCTCAACAACGCGGGCGTGATCGGCAACATCATCTACAGCGGCGTGCTCGAGCGCTTCCCCGAGCTGCAGGTCGTGTCGGTGGAGAGCGGGGTCGGCTGGATCCCGTTCCTGCTCAAGGCGCTCGACTACCAGGTGGGTGAGATGACGCCGGGGTCGATGGACAACCTCTCGATGGCGCCGTCGGACTACTTCCGCCGCCAGATCCACTCGTGCTTCTGGTTCGAGCGCGCCGGGATCGCAGAGGCGATCGAGAGCGTGGGCGCGGGCCACCTCCTGTTCGAGACCGACTTCCCCCACCCGACGTGCGTGTACCCCGACGGCCTCGAGTACGCCGACGCCGCGCTCGACGGCGTGGGCGACGACGACGTCGCCGGCATCATGGGCCTCAACGCCGCCCGCCTCTACCACATCCCGCTGCCCAATTTGACGCGCTGATGGTGCGCGCGTTTCACCGCATGCGGCGAAAAGCGCGCAGGATCAGTCGGCGAAGGGGTCGAGCGAGCTCGCGACCACCCACATCGAGAAGTACTGGGCGGACGCGCCGTAGGCCTGCCCCAGCGCGACCTCGGCCCCGTCGACCTGGTGCTCACCGGCCATGCCGCGCACCTGCAGCGCCGCCTCCGCGAACCGCAGGAGACCCGACGCGCCGATCGGGTTCGACGACAGCACGCCGCCCGACATGTTCACCGGGAACGACCCGTCGAGCGCGGTGTCGCCCCGCTCGACCATCTTCCAGCCCTCGCGGGGCCCGGCGATGTCGTGCGCCTCGAGCCACATCGGCTCGTACCAGCTGAACGGCACGTAGAGCTCGGCGCAGTCGATCTGCCCCAGTGGGTCGGTGATACCGGCCTGCGCGAACACGTCGGCCGCGCAGTCGACCGCGCCCTGCGGACGTACCGGGTCGCGGCCCGGGAACGACGACGGCTCCGAGCGCACCGCCGACCCGAGGATCCACGCCGGGGGACGGCCGTCGGCCGCGGCCGCCTTGCCGCCCTCCTCGTCGGTGAAGATCACCGCGCACGCGCCGTCCGACGACGGGCACGACTCGAGGAAGCGCACCGGGTCCCACATCATGGGCGACGCCTTCACGGTGTCGAGCGAGATGTCGGCCAGCTTGAGGTGCGCGTACGGGTTCTTCATCGCGTTCTGACGGTCCTTGACCGCGACCATCGGCCCGATGTCGTCGGGGGCGCCGGTGCGCTTCATGTAGAGGCGCATGTAGGGCGCGAACGCGCCGCCGGCGCCGATCGACGCCCCACGCCCCGAACCCAGCGCGAACTCCGCGTTGCCCTCCGACTGCTTCTCCAGCGCGACCGCGAGCACCCGCTCGTGACGGCCGGTCTCGACGTGGTGGGCGGCGACGATGCCGGTGGTGCCGCCGACCGAACCGGCGGTGTGCACGCGGAACATCGGCTTGCCCGTCGCGCCCAGCGCGTCGGTGAGGTACAGCTCCGGCTTCATGACGCCCTCGAAGAGGTCGGGCGCCTTGCCGACCACGACCGCGTCGATGTCGCTCCACGTCATGTTGGCGTCGTCGAGCGCGCGGAGCGCCGCCTCGCGGGCCAGGCCCGCGTACGACACGTCGCGCCGTGCCTTCTTGTGGTGCGTCTGCCCGATGCCGACGATGGCGCACGGCTGGTGGCTCACTTGGATCCCCCCTCGAGGATGCAGACCAGGTTCTGCTGCAGGCACGGCCCCGACGTCGAGTGCGCCAGCGTGCGCTGCCGGCCGCGGTCGCGGATCTCGGTCGCGGCCTCGGCGATGCGCACG
The DNA here is from genome assembly GCA_963819475.1 of uncultured Actinomycetes bacterium. Lineage (GTDB taxonomy): Bacteria > Actinomycetota > Acidimicrobiia > IMCC26256 > DASPTH01 > DASUAS01. The sequence goes on along the minus strand of CAWFWE010000001.1, from coordinate 198,885 downwards.
AGCCCGGTGGCCATGATGGGGTTGGCGGCGAGCGGGCCGCCCGACAGGTTCACCGGTACGTCGGCGGCCAGACCGAGCGCCTCGACCAGGAGCGGCTCCTCGTGCGTGAACGCGCTCTGCAGCTCGGCCGCCTCGACCGGCGCCTCCTCCAGCCCCGCCGCCTTGGCCGCCAGCGTGGTCGACGGCGACGCGGTGAGGTCGCGCATGCCGGGGTAGTGCAGCTCGCTGTAGTGGGCGAAGCCGGAGATCCACACCGGGTTGTCGCACAGCTCCCGGGCCTTGTCGGCGCGGGCGATCACGACCGCGCACGCGCCGTCGGTGATGGGCGGGAGGTCGTGACGACGCAACGGCGACCGCACGTAGTCCTCGGCGAGCAGCGTGTCGACGTCGAAGTCGCCGCTCACCTGCGCGCTCGGGTTGCCCGTGGCGTCGCGTCGCGCGCGGACGGCGACCTCGGCCATCTGCCGCTCGGTGACCTTGCCCGCGTCGATGAGCGCCCGGGCCTGCAGCGCGGCGAACGACGCCGCGTCGGTGCCCAGCGGGGCGAGGTAGTACGGGTCCATCTCCATCGGGTAGATGAGCGCGGGGTCGGCGGTCGACGAACGTCCGGATCCCATCGCCACCGCGACGTCGATGTCGCCGAGCTGCAGCCGCAGCCAGGCCTCGTACATCGCCCACGCGCCGTCCATCTCCACGTGCGAGTCGCGCTTCGGTGGCCAGGCGCCGATGGCGTCGATGTTCTGCACGAACGAGAAGGCCTGGCCGGCCACGTAGTCGCAGCTCCCCGCGCAGGTGAAGTCGACCTCGCGGCGGGTGATCCCGGCGTTCTCGACCGCGCCGGTGATCACCTCGAGCAGCATCTGGGCTTCGGTCTTGTCGGTGCTGCGCACCATCGGCGAGATGGACCAGCCGATGAGCGCGATGGCGTCGGAGTCGGGCATCACTGGATCCTGTCCACGAGGTCGGGGTCGTCCACGTCGGGCTCGCCGGTGGGCATCCAGCCGAGGAGGCGGCCCTCGGCGTTCGACGCGAGGTCCTTCAGCTCCGCCTCCGACGCCCAGACCGCCGACACCCGCATCCCGATGCGCACGTCGTCGTTGGGGGTGTCGAGCAGGGGCTGATAGCCGAGCACGACGCCGGTGTCGTCGAGCCACACGTGCACACGGGCGAACGGCTCGGTCTCGGTCTGGCCCGGGTACTGCACCGGCGTGATGATCGTGTAGTTGGTGATCGTGCCCCGCTGCGGGAGCTCGACCTCGTGCTCGGGTCCGAGCGGCACGCTGTCGACCGGGCAGTACCCACGGCCGCCGGTGTAGGTGCGCCCGCACACCGGGCACTGCAGGCCCAGGAACCTGCCCTGTTCGTTCGCCTCCGCGGCGCGCTGCGCGTTCGGCGTGACCGGCAGCGTGTAGGTGATGGACGCGTTGTAGTCCATCATCGTGACCGGCTCCTCCGCCGGGCCGCCGTCGTCGGCAGGGACCACCGGCTCCTCGCCGGGCACGAACGCCTCGATGTCGGTGATGTGGCCGATCCGTGCGGCGCGCCAGCGGGGTGCGACCCGCATGCCGGTGCTCATCGCGTCGATGGAGCCGGCGTCCACCGCGTGCAGGAACGACGTGTCGGCGCCGTCGAGCCGGATCAGGGCGAACGCGAACGGGTGGTCGAGCGGGTGCTGGGTGGTGGGCGAGGCCACCCAGGACCACGACGTGACCCGGCCCGCGGGACCGACGTCGACGAAGTCGTGCGCCAGCTCGTCCGCGGTGTCGGGATCCCACTCCAGGGGCGGGACGATCACCCGGTCGCCGCTGCGGATCCCGATGATCCGGCGGTCGGTCAGGGCGGTCATGAACGCCCCGACGACGGGACCCAGCGACCGCTTGTACGGGAACTGGATCGTGCTCTGGACGGCCTGTACCACTCGAGTTCCCCCCGAGACGACGGATTGACGACCGGAGGTTACCCATCTACTGGTCGAATCCGCTTCGCGCGACCATCACACTGGGCCGACGACCACCTGACAGGAAGGGAGTCGACTCGATCCCATGACCAGCCGGACGGTCACCCTCCTCACCTTCGCCGCCGCGGTCGTGTTCGCGCTCGTCCTCCGCGGCGGCGCCGCCATCGGGATCGCCCTCCTCTTCGTGGTGTTCGTCCCCCTGGAGAAGTTGTTCGCCCTCCGCAAGCAGCGCGTGTTCCGCACCGGGTTGCTCACCGACCTCACCCACATCCTGGTGAACGGCGCGGTGACCGCGGTGGCGGTGGTCGCGCTGGTCGTCGTGGCCGCCATCCCGGTGTTCTGGATCCGCCGCTTCGACCTGGTGGGCGCACTGCCCACGGAGGTCGCGGTCGGGCTGGCCGTCGCGCTGGTCGCGCTCGGGAACTACTGGGGCCACCGCCTGAGCCACCAGGTGCCGTTCCTGTGGCGGTTCCACTCCGTGCACCACAGCATCGAGCAGATGGACTGGGTCGCGTCGGGCCGGCTGCACCCGCTCGATCAGGCCTTCACCCAGGCGTTCACGGTCTTCCCGCTGTTCCTGCTCGGCTACGGCGCCGGCGTGTTCGGCGGGGTGGCGGTGTTCATCACGCTGCTCGCGCTGTTCCAGCACGCCAACGTGCGGCTGCGATTCCCCGGGCTGCGCTGGGTGATCAACACGCCCGAGTGGCACCACTGGCACCACGCGATCGACGACGACGCGCGCGACACGAACTTCGGGCTCCCGGTCGTCGACAAGATCTTCGGCACCGCGTACCTGCCGAAGGACCGCCGACCCGTCGGCTTCGGCACGCGGTCACCGGTCCCCGCCGACGGCTACCTCCGGCACCTCGCCTACCCGTTCACACGCGCTGCGAAGGCACCCGTCACCAGCGTCTCGTAGGGTGAGGCGGTGCGCATCCTCGACGAAACCGGGCCCACGCCCGACTCCGTGGTGGCCGCGCACGTGGCGCTGCCCGACTCGCGCCCCACCGACCGCGCCTTCGTGCGCCTCAACATGATCACGTCGGTCGACGGCGGCACCGTGGTGGCCGGCGTGTCCGGCGGACTCGGCAACCGCGACGACCATGCGGTGTTCGCGGCGCTGCGGGCCGAGGCCGACGGCGTGCTGGTCGGCCTGGGCACGGTGCTCGCCGAGCACTACCACGCGCCCGACCCGCCGCAGCTCCAGCTGTACGTGGTGTCCGACACCGCCGACGTGAGCGGTGCCCCCGACCTGTTCGCGTCGGGCCGGGCGACCATGGTGCTCCCGACCAGCGTCGGCCCGGTGCCCGACGGCGTGCCCGAGCTGCGCGCGGGCGACGGCGAGTTCGTCGACCTCGACGCGGTCACGACCGCGCTCGCCGGTCAGGTGCTGGTCGCGGAAGGCGGCCCCACGCTCGCCGGCCTCCTCGCCGCGAGCGGGCTGGTCGACGAGTTCTTCGTGACCATCGCGCCGCGCGTCATCGCCGGCGACTCGGCGCGTGTCGCGCACGGCCCCGAGGCCAGCCCGGCACTGTGGGAGCTGGAACACGGCTTCGTCGACGACGACGGCTTCCTCTTCCTCCGCTACTGCCGCCGGTGACCACGGCGGGCGGTCACTGGCCGCTGACGCTGGCGGGGATGAGCGTTCCCCGGATCGGCTTGCTGTTCGGGTAGGGCACGAACTTCCCGTTCTTGATCTGGACATACCAGGCGCACGCGGTCTTGGCTGCGCTGCCGAAGCCCTGCGCGCTCACGTCGACCGGCTGGCACGAGAGGCCGGCGGCGTCCCAGGTGTTCAACCCCTTCGTCGCGGTGACGAAGCCGTCGCGGGTGAGGTCCTTCCCGGCCGCCTGCAGACCCTTGATCATGAGATCCGCGGTGAGGTACCCGGTGTAGACGCCGAAGTCGGGCACGCCCCGGTAGCTCGTGTACTTCGTGAGGTCCGACACGAACTTCTTCGTCGCCGCGGTCTTGAGCTCCACCGGCGCCCAAGTCTGGGCGAGGAGTACCTCGGGCCCGATCGACTGCGAGGCCGGCTGGTCGAGGAGCGCCTGGCCGTACCCAGTGGCGAGCACGGCGAGCTTGAACTTCAGATCGTTCTGGGCCGCGGTCTGGACGATCGCCAGGTTCGTCGACAGCACCAGTGGCAGGTAGGCGGCATCCACACCCGCGTTCTTCATGCCGAGCACGAGCGGGCCGACGTCGGTCGTGCCGAAGTCGACCGTCGTGTTCGTGTACGCCGCGTTGAGACCCGCGTCGGGCACCGGGTACTTCTGGAGGTTCTTCGCCGCCGCGGTCGACGAGGCGGAGGACCCGTACGCCACGGTGCCGACGTTCTTGGCCCCCGCCTTCTTCATCAGGTCGACGAAGCCGCCCTTGTACTGCGCGCCGTAGACCGGAGAATTGTTGCCCAGGATCGAGATCAGCTTCTCGTTGCCCGGTTGGCCGTACTCGTTGCCGTCGTAGCCGCCACCCACCATCGGGACGCCGTTGTCGAGCAGGAACCGGTAGCCGAGAAACGCGAACGGCGAGTTGTTGACGACGAGGAAGACCTTCTCGTTCTGCACCAGGTCCTGCGCCGCGACGAGGTTGTTCGTCGAACCACTGTCGTCGGCGATCACCGGGACGATCTTGCGACCGTTGACGCCGCCCTTCGCGTTCGCCTCCTTCACCCGCGCGTTGAACCCGTCGGCGGCGTTCTCGAACGTGGAGCCCGCGAGCCCGGCCTTCGAGAAGATGTACCCGACCTTGACCTCCTTGGCGGTCGCCCCGGTCGAGTCACCGCCGCTCTGCGCGGTGCCCGGCGCCACCAGCACCGCGCCGATCAGCGCGGTGGTGGCGACCCCGACCGCGAGCGTCCGGCGGACCGATCGCCCGACAAGGCGGCCTTGGTCTTGGTTGACGGTCGAGGACATGGCACGTACCCCCCGGTCCGGTGCTGTCGTCGGGCGCATCTTGGCACACTCTGCCAAAGTTTTCTCGTCAGCGGATGGGAGACTGACGGGATGACGGCAGTGGACGCGGAACGGGCCGGGGACGCCTGGGAACGGCGGCGGGTCCAGATGTCGCTGCGCATCGAGCGGGCCGGCCTGCAGCTCCTCCGCGAGCGGGGGCTCGACCACGTTACCGTCGACCAGATCGCGGCCGAGGCGGGGATCTCGACCCGCACGTTCTTCCGCTACTTCCGCAACCCCCGCGACATCCTCACTGCGGTCCCGCGACGCGAGTCCCGCCGCATGTGCGCGGCGCTGCTCGCGCGCCCGGCCGACGAGAGCCTGCTCGACGGGTTCCACGCCTGGTTCCGCGAGCTCGGCGCGGGCCGCGACCCCTCGGAGCCGACCGCACTCCTCGAGGCCGAGACGGTGACCCTCTGGAGCGAGATCGTGCGGGACGCCCCCGACGTCATCCAGTCGGAGAGCCGCGCGATGAGCGCGTTGAGCGCCGAGCTCGAGGCGGTCGTGCGGCAACGGCTCGCGTTCGGCAACGACGACGCGGAGAAGGTGGGTGTGCTCGCGGCGGCGTTCGCCGCGGTGATCTGGTACGTGTACACCCACGCGCTCGAACAGGGCGCCGGGACCGACCTCTCCTCGCGCCTCGAGACGGCGTTCGACCTGCTGGGCCGCCTGCACGCGGCGATCGCGGCGGCACCGGCCTGACGGTTCGTTGCGGAGGTTGGCGCACTGTGCCACGATCGCCCGAGTGACGACGGAGCGGGGCGCCTGGAACTACACGAGCGATCCCGAGCTGGTCCGGGCGCCGTGGTCGACCTGGGACCGCCTGCGCGAGGAGTCCCGCGCGTTCGTCGCCCGCGACGCGGCCGAGCACTGGGACGTGTGGACGTTGATGCGCTACGACGACGTCCACGAGGCGCTGCGTACGCCGGAGCTCTTCTCCAGTCGTTCCGTGCTCCACGTGTACGAAGGGCCGAAGCTCATCGATCCGGCCGAAGCCGACGCGGTGCGGGGCATGATCCCGGAAGAGCTCGACCCGCCGGAGCACACGAAGTACCGGCAGCTCCTGACGCCGCTGTTCGCGCCGCAGTCGATCGACACGCTCGAACCGATGATCCGCTCGTGGTGCGTCGAGCTCATCGACGGCTTCGTGGGGCAGGGCCACTGCGACGTGAACCGCGACTTCGCGCGCCAGTACCCGACCATGATCTTCCTGCGCCTGATGGGCCTGCCGAAGGGTGGAGTCGGCGACTTCGTCGACCGCGTCGAAGCCGGAATGCGGCAGGCGGCCGACCTGGGGTTCTCCGAGGCGCAGTCGATGACCGGCGCGTACATCGGGGCGATGTCCGAGTACATGGGCGCAGTGGTCGAGGAACGACGGCGTGAGCGCGAGGACGACATCGTCAGCTACCTGCTCGACCTGGAGGTCGACGGCCGGCCGCTCGACGACGACGAGCTCCGCCAGATCTGCACCCTGCTCTATGCCGCGGGCCTCGACACCGTGGCCGGGCAGCTCGGCTACGCCTTCCTCCACCTCGCCGAGCACCCGGAGCACCGGCGGCTCGTCACCGAGCAGCCGGACCGCATCCCCGCCTTCGTCGAGGAGGCGCTGCGGATGTACTCGATCGTCACCACGAATCGCATCGTCACGCGCGACGTCGAGTTCGCCGGTTGCCCCATGAAGGCGGGCGACCGCGTGCTCCTGTCGATCCCGGCGGCCGACCGTGATCCACTCGCCTTCCCCGACGCCGACCGGTTCGACGTCGACCGGGCCAGCAACCGCCACATCGCGTTCGCATCCGGACCACACCGTTGTCTCGGTTCGCACCTCGCCCGCCTCGAGTTGCGCATCGCGGTGGAGGAGTGGCACCGCCGCATTCCCGAGTACCACATCGCCGACGGCGCCGAGGTGCAGTTCCACGTCGGTGGCGTCGCCGGCGTCGACAACCTGCCGCTGGTGTGGAACGTTGGCTGACGTCGTCACGATCGCGTGGCACGACCGCGTCGCGGTGATCACCCTGAACCGACCCGAGCGTCGGAACGCCCTGCACCCCGAGATGCGCGAGCCGATCACGCGCGCGCTCGACGAGTCCGCCGCGCGCGACGACATCGGTTGCGTCGTGCTGACCGGGGCGGGGACCGCGTTCTGCGCCGGCGGCGACGTGAAGGGCGACCTCGGCGAACGGGCGATGCTCGACGTCGACGCGCGCGCGGCCGCGCTGCTGGCCGACGCTCAGCTGGCGCGAGCGCTGCACGAGCACCCGAAGCTGACCGTCGCCGCGGTCAACGGTCCTGCGGTCGGCGCCGGGATGGCGCTGGCGTTGGCCTGCGACCTCCGCATCGCCGCCGAGTCGGCTCGGCTCGTCACCGGTTGGGCCCGCCTCGCGTTCTCGGGGGACTTCGGCGGCGCGTGGTTCCTCACCCGGCTGGTCGGGCCGTCGCGCGCGCTGGAGCTGCTCGTGTCGAACGCGTCGCTCGACGCGCGCGACGCGCACGCGCTCGGGCTGGTGAACCGGGTCGTGCCCGACGCCGGGTTCGCCGAGGCCTGGATGGCGTGGACCGAGGAGCTCGCGTCCGGGCCCACCGACGCGTTCAGTGGCATGAAGGCCAACGTGCACGACGCGCTGCACCTGTCGCTGGGCGAGGCGCTGCCGCGCGAGACCGGGCGCATGGTGGCCTCGGGCGGCACCGACGACCACCGCGAGGCGGTCCGCGCCTGGCGGGAGCGCCGCCCGCCCGGGTACCACCGGCCGGCGCCCTGAGCCTGGCGGGCGCATCGGGAAATCGGTAACCTCTTTTCCGGGCCGGGGCCCGGGGCCCGAGACGTCGGCGCGGAGGAGACCACTGGTGGGCGACTACTCCACGATCATCTTCGAGGTCGGCGACGACCACGTCGCCACCCTCACGCTGAACCGGCCCGAGACCCTCAACTCGTTCAACGAGACGATGGCCGCGGAGGTCGTCGACGTATGGCGCACCGTGCGCGACACCGACGACATCCACGCCGTCGTGCTGCGCGCCGAGGGCGACCGCGCCTTCTGCACCGGCATCGACGTGACCGAGGGTGTGTGGTGGTACCACCTCAACATCTGGAACCAGGCCGACCCCGGGTTCCTGGTGGGGCCGAAGGCGCACAAGTGCTGGAAGCCCGTCGTCGCCGCGGTGCAGGGCATGTGCGCGGGCGGCGGCCAGTACTTCGTGAACGAGTCGGACATCATCATCTGCTCGGAGGACGCGACCTTCTTCGATCCGCACACGTCGCGCGGCGTCACGTCGGTGCTCGAGCCCATCGGCCTGCTGCACCGCAACGTCCCGCTCGGCGACGTCCTGCGCTGGGCGCTGCTCGGGAACGAGGAGCGTCTCAGCGCGGCTACCGCGTTGCGGCTCGGCATCGTCACCGAGATCGTGCCGCGCGAGGAGTTGTGGTCGCGCGCCCAGGAGCTGGCGGCCGAGATCGCGGCGCGTCGCCCGGAGGCCATCCAGGGCACGGTGCGGGCGATCTGGGAGTCGCTCGATGCCACCCGCTCTGCCGCGCTGCAGACCGGGATCATCTACACCCACGTCGGGAACCCGCCGCCGGGGCAGAAGCCGGGCGTGGCCCCGAAGCGCGCGCCCCGCTTCCGCTGATGGCGTCGGTGTGGGACCAGCGCCTCGGGTTCTGGTGGATCGCCGAGGACCATCCCGACCTCCCCGCGATCGTGACGTCGCCCGACGGCGCGTGCAGCTACGCCGAGCTCGCCGGACGTGCCCATCAGCTCGTGCACCTGCTGCGCGCCCGCGGCGTGCAGCGCGGTGACGCGGTCGCCGCGTTGCTGCCCAACGGAATCGGACTCGTGGAGTGGTCGTTGGCGTGCCACGAGGCGGGCTGGTACTTCATCCCGCTCAACACCTTGCTCACCGAGACCGAGGTGGCCACGATCCTCGGGCACTCCGACGCGTCCGTCCTGGTGACGGACGAGCGTTACGCGGCACAGGTGGCGACGGTCGACGTCGGCCCGCTGAGGGCCGCGTTCGCGACCGGAGCCGTCGAACGGTTCGAGCCGCTCGCCGACGCGCGCGCGTCGTACCCGACGACGACACCGCCCGACCGCGCGCCGGGGTCGTTGTTCGTCTACACGTCGGGTACCACCGGCCGCCCGAAGGGCATCCGGCGGCCACCACCGGAGGGCGACCCCGCGCAGGTGGCGAACGACGCCGCCACCTTCGGCCGCGCCTTCGACTTCGTGCCCTTCGGCGGGCCGCACCTCGTGTCGACCGCCATGTACCACGGCGGCAGCCACGCCTACTGGGCCGGCGCGCTCAACGTGGGGCACGGGCTCGTGATCATGCGCCGCTTCGACCCCGAGGAGGCCCTGCGCCTCGTCGCGGAGCATCGGGTGTTCTCCGCGTACATGGTGCCGACACAGTTCCACCGGCTGTTGCAGCTGCCGGAGGCGGTGCGGGCGCGCGCCGACGTGTCGAGCCTGCATTCGGTCGTGCATTCGGCGGCGCCGTGCCCGCGCGAGGTGAAGCGCCGGATGCTGGAGTGGTGGGGCCCGGTGGTCTGGGAGACGTACGGCGGCATGGAGGGTCCGGCGACGATCGCCAAGCCGCATCGGTGGTTGGAGAAGCCGGGCACCGTCGGACGCGCCATCCGGGGCACGCGCCTGGCCATCCTCGACGACGACGGTCGCGAGCTGGGCCCGGGTGAGATCGGTGGCATCTACTACGGCTCCGACGCGCCGTCGTTCGAGTACGTCGGCGACGCCGAGACGACGCGCGCCGCGTACCGCGGGCGGCTCTTCACCATCGGCGACGTCGGTTACCTCGACGACGACGGCTACCTCTTCGTCTGCGACCGCGCCAAGGACATGATCATCACGGGGGGCGTCAACGTGTACCCCCAGGAGGTCGAGGCGGTGCTGGCGACGCACCCGGCGGTCGGCGACGTCGCGGTCATCGGGGTGCCCGACGCCGAGTGGGGCGAGTCGATCGTCGCCGTCGTGCAACCCGTCGCCGGCCCGGTGCCCGGCGACGCGCTCGCCGACGAGCTGCTCGCACACTGCCGGGCGCAGCTGGCGAAGTACAAGTGCCCCCGCCGGGTCGAGTTCCGGGCGTCGCTCCCGCGCACCGACGCCGGCAAGCTCTCCAAGCGCCGGCTGCGCGACGAGTACGCGCGTCAGCCGTCGTAGCGGCCGGCGGGGTCCGGCGTCGGGGTCGGCACCTCGAGCGTCGGCATCGCCTCCGGAGGGCCCCACGCGATGGCCGCCCGCGAAAACGCCGACGCGAGGGCCGTCGTGAGCACGAGCTCGACGATCTCCCCCGGCGTGAACTCCTCGAGCAGCTCGCGCCGGAGCGCCTCGGGCGTGCCCGCGGGATCGGTGACGACGGCGTCGGCAGTGGTCACGGCGAGTCGCAGCCGGCGGGGCAGCGCGGCGACGTCGCCGGGGTCGCCGATGCGCTCGATCATGTCCTCGTCCAGTCCCTGCTGCTTCGCACCTGCGAAGCGGAGGTTCCTTCAGAGGCCGCAGTCGACCAACCGGGCGTTGCGGATCCGCGCCGTCTCCTTGACCGGCTGCTCGAGCGCACCGAGCGTCCACAACGTGCCGTAGAGCACGTTGAACGACTCGAAGAGCGCAGGCTGGTGGTCGAAGATGCTCTGGCCACCGGCGGGCGGTTGGATCCTCATGGGCTTCCCTCCTGGGGTCGAGCGAGGACGGCGCGGGCGCGCGCGAGGGCGTCGAACACCGCGATGGCGATGGTGAGCGTGGCGAGCTGGGGTGGCGTGAAGTGGTCCTGCAGCGCGTGCATCTGCTCGTCGGTGCAACCGTGGGGATCGAGCACGAACTGCTCGGCGAAGTCGGCGGCCGCGCGCTGGGCGGCCGTCGGCCGGTCGGGTGCCGGTGGACGAGCGGCGCCCGTGATCAGCGCGTCGATGCGATCGCGACACAGCTCGAGCGTGGCCCGGTCGACGTCCGCGCTCCACACCGAGGCGGCGAGGCGCCGAAGCTGTTCCTCGCCGGCAGGCAGGAGACCGAACACGTCGACCGGCTCGGCCGCATCGGACCCCACCGGGAGCCAGGTCGGAAACTCGCCGAGGGTCACGGGACGACCGATCCCGTCGCGGGCCCGACCGGGCGGCCGCGACCGGCGAGGCAGCGGCGCACCACGCGGCGGGCGGGGAAGTGGTCGGAGAGGCCTCGGTGGTTGGTGCAGCGTTCGTCCCAGATCGCGACGTCGTGCTCGTGCCATCGCCACCGGCACTGCAGGTTCGGATCCTCGAGCGGGGCGCGGAGCAGCTCCAGCAACGCCGCGCTCTCGTCGGCGTGCATGCCTGCGATCCCGCGCATGAACGCACCACAGAGGTACAGCGCGGGTCGGCCGGACACCGGATGCACGCGCACCAATGGCTGACGCACCGGTTCGAACCGCCGCAGCGCCTCGCGCTGCGCCTCCTCGCCGTACAGGCGGCCAATGGCGTCGGCCGAGGGCCCGAGGTCGAGCTCCAGCTCCAGGTCGCACACGACCTCCTGCATCACCGGGGAGAGCGAGTCGTACGCGCCGTACAGGCTGACCCACATCGTGTCGCCGCCGAGCGGCGGCGCGGTGCGCATGCTCAACACCGCGACGTCGGGCGGTTCGCGCACGAACGGGACGTCGGTGTGCCACCGGTCCGACTGGGGCGGGCTGTCCGGGCCGTCCTCGAGGGTCACGAACATCAGGTCCTCCGTGGGGTCCAGGCTCGCCGAGACCGGAGGCCCGAACACCGACGCGACCGCGAGCTGCTGTTCCTCGGTGACGTCCTGCTCACGGAAGAACAGGACGAGGTGGCGGGTGAGTGCCTCCCGCAGGTCGGCGGCCTGCTCGCCCATGATTGGCTGCTGCAGGTCGACGCCCGTGATCTCCGCGCCGAGCGCCGGCGCCAGCGGGGCGACACCGATCACTTTCATCCCTTCGACTCGCGGGGGAGGCCGAGGGAGCGCTCGCCGATGATGTTCTTCATCACCTCGGTGGTGCCGCCGGCGATGGTGTTGGACCGGCTGGCGACCAGGCGGCGGCCGTTGCGCATGTCGTCGCCCGCGATCGCCGCCAGGCCGTCGACTTCGGCCGCGTACTCCGCGAACGACTGACCGAGCGTCGACCACGCCAGCTTGATCAGCCCGGCGACGCCCCCGTTGGGACCACCGCCGTCGTCGAGCAGCGACCGCTCGCCCAGCCACCCGAGGATCCGGGCCCGGGTGTAGATGGCGGCGCCGCGGTCGCGGTCGCCGCGTGACAGGCGGCCGTCGTGCGCGGCCGCGCGGAGGAACCCCTCGATCTCCGTGATGAGGTTGCCCGAGATCTCGATCACCCCGGCCCGCTCGTAGCCGAGCGTGGCCATGGTGACGCCCCACCCGCCGTGGAGCGGCCCGAGCAGCGCGTTCTTCGGGACGACGACGTCCGTGTAGACCACTTCGGCGAAGTCGCTGTCGCCGGTGGCCTGCACGATCGGGCGACGGGTGATGCCGGGCGTGTCGAGCGGCACGAGCAGCGCCGAGATGCCGCGGTGCGCGGGCGCGTCCGGGTCGGTCCGCACGAGCAGCATGCAGTGCGTGGCCCACATCCCGATCGACGTCCACACCTTCGAGCCGTTCACCACGAAGTGGTCGCCCTCGAGGACGGCCCGGCACCGGAGCCCGGCGAGGTCGCTTCCGGCGTCGGGCTCGCTGAAGCCCTGACACCACACCTCGTCGGCGCTGAGGATCCGCCGCAGGTGCTCTTTCTGCTCAGGCGTGCCCGCGGCGGCGATGGTGGGCCCTACGTTTTTCACGCCGAACACCGCGATGCGCCGGGGTGCCCGCGCGTGGCTGAACTCGGCGTCGCACGCGATCTGGTCCTCGACGCCGAGGCCGCGGCCGCCGAGCTCGACCGGCCATGCGGGCGCGCTCCACCCGCGGGCACCGAGCTCGCGCTGGAACTCGAGCAGGCCCTCCCACTCACCGGAGTCGCCCCACCGTTCGCGGTGACGGGGGACGATCTCGTCGAGGACCGCGCGCAGCTCTTCGTGCGGCTTCATCGACGCGGAGCGTACTCAGCCGTCCGCGAGGTCGGGAAGGTGACGGGTGGCGAGCACACCCATCGCACCGGCGCGCAGTCGTTGCTCCCACTGCACGCGCGTCCAGGCGTACGGCAGCAGGCCGACCGCGTCGAGGCGCCCGGCGACCACCTCCTCCTCGAGCCGGCGGCGGCCGTCGCCGACCGTCGCCGGTCGACTCCCCAGGACGCGTTCGAGCTCGTCGAGCTCGGACACCACGGGCGCCGCGCCCGCCCGCTCGACCTCGCGCAGGTACTTGAGCACGCGTGCCGTGCTCTTGGCCCGTTGCGACGCGAACGGGTCGTCGATCGCGGGGACGACGACGGTGCGCAGCTGCTCGAGCACCGCGTCGAAGTACGGGGTGGCCTCGCTGTCGACGGTCGGGTCGTCGGGCGCCGCGGGGAGCGTGGTCCCGGTGGCGGCGGCCAGTGCCTCGGCGGTGAGCCGGGTGTGCAGCGTGCCGTAGATGAGGCCGCTGCCGACGTCGGCGTCGGCGGACGGGGCGTGCCCGGCGCGCTCGATGGCGAGCACCGCGATGCGGAGCTCGGCGAACACGAAGTGGTAGCGGATCCGGGCCCGGTCGATCACGCCGCCGGCGCGTGCGTACGCGGCGAGCAGCGCGTCGAAGTCGGGCACCGGCTCCTGGGCGTTGCGGGTGCCGATCCACGCCAGGTCCTCCATCGGGTCGCCCAGGTGGGCGAGCTCGAAGTCGAGCAGGGCCGTGAGGTGCTCGCCGTCGTGGAGGAAGTTGCCCGGGCCGGTGTCGCCCTGCACCAGCGACGGCGGGCCGTCGACGGCGGGGACGTTCGCGCGCAGCCAGGCGAAGCAGGCGCGCAGGAAGGGCTCCGCCCGGCCGCTCTGGTCGAGGCGGCCCTCCCACACGTCGAGCTCGTCGCGCACGTGGTCGCCGACGCTCCGCGCGGGGAGGAGCGTCGGCAACGGGAGCGTGGCGACGTCGAGCCGGTGCATGCGCACCAGCGCGTCGACCAGCTCGTCGAGGATGGCGACCTGCGCGCCCGGCTCGAGGCCGCTGAAGCGCGCCCCGCCGGGCGCGTAGGCCATGAGCACGGCCGGGTGGTCGGGATGCACCGCGAGGATGTCGGGCACCGGGAGGCCCGCGCCCGCGAGCGCGGCGTAGATCTCGGCCTCACGCCACAGCGTGTACGACTCGTGCGGGCCGGGACGGAAGGCGTCGGCGCGGAGGAACCGGTGGTCGGTGACGCCGTCGGCCGCGGCGAGGGTCACGTCCCACGCCTGGTGGCGACCGCCACCGGGCCGGCGCTGCACCGCGACCGACCGGGCGCCGGTGCACTCCCGCAGCCACGCCTCCAGGGCCGTCACCGGTAGCCCGTCGTCCATGCTCCCCCCGAATGACCGGACGCGGGAAAACAGTACTCTCTTTTCCGGCGACCAGAGGGGGCCGCGGTGACCACCGACTTCCCGTTCGACGAGCACCTCCGCTTCACCCCGGCCGACGACGGGCTGCACGAGCCCGGCCCGCAGCGCGACTGGACCGAGACCACGTGGTGGTCGTTCGCGGTGCCCGAGCGCGCGCTCGCCGGGTGGCTCTACGTGCAGGTGCGGCCGAACACGAGCTCCTCGAGCGGGGGCGCGTTCGTGTACGACGCGTCGGGCTGGCTGCCGTGGGAGCTGCCGTACTACGGGTTCCTCACGCACCAGCCGCTGCCCGAGCCCCTCGACCTCCGCTCGGTCGCGTTCTCCAACGGCGTGTCGGTCCGCATGGTGGAACCGGGCATGGTTTACGACCTCGGCTACCGCTTCCGCGACCAGGACGACTTCGTCGCCGATCTCCGCTTCGAGGGCATCTCGCCGCCGGTGCCGCACCTCGAGGGCGCGCCGCCGTTCACCGGCTCGTCGCACTACGACCAGCACGGACGCGTCACCGGCGAGCTCCAGCTCCTCGGTGCGCGCCTGCCCGTTGACTGCCTCTCGGTGCGTGACCGGTCGTGGGGGCGCCGCCCGGAGCTGCTCGGCCGGCGCACGCGCTTCAGCTACTGCTTCGGCGCGGTGTCGCCCGACGAGGCGTTCCTCGCGTTCTGTCGGCCGCCGACCCATCTCGACGAGACCGAGGGGCTGCTGAGCGGCTACCTCGTGCGCGACGGCCGGCTGCGGCGACTCACACGCGCGCGTCGGGTCAACGAGCGCGACGACCGCACCGACGGCGTGGCGCTCATCACCCTTGACGCCGTCGACGCCGACGGGCGCGAGCTGCACGCCACCGCCGACGCGGTCAGCCGGATGGCGTTGAGCGGGAGCGGCAGCGGCCTCACCGTCAACACCATGCTGCGCTGGACGGTTGCGGGCGCCGGAACGGGGTGGGGCGAGGACCAGGAGGTCTGGTCACTCCCGGCACGGCGCGAGCACCGCGCGGTCGCGCGTGTGGGTGAGGAGCGTTAGCCCGGACCTTTCAGTAAGGGTGTTTGAGCGCCGCGGGTGGGGGCGTAGCGTCGGGGGTGTCGTGGGCGGCGGCGTGATCGCGTGTGGTTGGGTGCTGGGCGGGGTGTTTTCGTGATGCTGGGGGTGTTCAGGACGTGTTCGGCCAAGCCGTGCCGACTCCGCGTGCGGGACGGGTCGGTCTACGCGCGGATAGGGAGCGAACGCGTTGACGCGAACGCGGCGATGAGCTGGTCGCGCCAGGGCCAGTTCGCCGCGACGCGTAGCCGGGCGCGTCGTCCGCTCCGGGTGATCACGCCAGCTGCGTGGAAAAGGCAGTAGCGAAGCCGTTTGGGCTCCGCGCGTGCGAGGTCGCCGTCGAGGCAGAGCAGTCGGGTCCAGGCGAGCAGGTCGTGCGCGACGAGCACGAGGGTGAGCCACGCGGTGTTGATCGCGAAGTCCGCCGAGGGCAGGTTGGCCAGGCCGGTGTCTTTGGCGTCGCAGATCTGTCGTTCGGCGCGACCGCGTCCGCGATGCAGCGCTTCGAGATACGCGATGTCTCGCTCGGGCAGGTCGGTGACGAAGACTTGGAAGCGATGCCCATCGACATCAGTGAAGGTGAGCTGCGCGCCCGGGTGAGGGTCTTCTCGGCGGGCGATCATCCGCATCCCCTCACCCCAGGCGGAGAGATCAACGAGCCCGGTGATCTCGACAACCGCCGCGCCGTCACGTTCCTGGTGGCCGTCCGCGCTCAACGCTGGCTGCCACACCGATTCGGGCATGCCGACCAGCACCTTCGCGATCTCGGCGGTGAGGCGATGCCCGATCGCGAACCGCACGTGGCGTGCGCGGCACGCGTCGACGAACCCGTGCGAAAGTCCCGCCGAGTCCGCCCGGGCGATCACCTCCACCGCGGCGGGATCGACCGGCAGCTGCACGAGCGCAGCGTCGAGCACCTCGACGTGATCAGTCGCGGTGCCCGACCCGGCGTTGCCGGGCCGCAGCTTCGCCGCCAACGCTTCACCAGTCGCGTCCAAGAACGCCAACAACGGATGGAACCCGAACCCGCGCTTGTACGTCGGTGCCGCACCTTCCTTCTCCGAATGGGCGGTGACCAACGTGGCGTCGATGTCGATCACATAGAACCCCGGATCCGCGCCCGCTGCCCACGCCTGGCGGCGGCCCGCCGCGCGTGCCACCGCGATTCGCGCCAACGCCGCATCATCGATCGCGTCCAGCGCACGCCACGCCGTCGCCAGCGACGCCACCTCACCAAAGAGACCCGGCTGGTCGCGCAGCACCGCGAGGTCCGAGATCGTCTCACCACCACCAGCGAGCATCACTGCCAGATCGACCAGCACCCGACCCCGATCATGGCCCCGACGCCGCCGCTTCGTCGGCTCCATCGCCACCGACAACCCCGCCGTCACACCGAGCTCGTCGGCAAGATCGCACAACAACCTCGAACCCACGTGCGCAACCACGTTCCTGCCATCACCGGTCACCAACAGCTGCGGCCGCGTCGAGTTACGCTGCATCTCGGAAGTGCCCTCCTGACTCGGGACCTGCTGTCTTCGCAAACCGCAGTATCCCTTGACAGGAGGGCGTTTTCGCGGACGCGACCCCCGATCACCAGCCCCCTACTGAAAGGTCCGGGTTAGTGCCGCGTCAGGCAACGTTTGCCTGTCCTCCACCGGCACCTTTGGGATCGTGGGATCGCAATCCTGAACTATTGATCGTTCAGCTGCACTTGGATCGCTCGAATGGTCTCACCGTGACCGCCGCTCAATCGCCCAGGCCCGAGTAGCCCGGAGCGGTTCACGCCGAGTCGGGGAAGCGAGGAGATAGCACGGGCGACAGCGTCGCTCATCGCTGCCACCTGGTGGCGCGCCTCTGATCGCGTCACGGCGTCGTCATCGCAACCCGCAGCCAGTGTCGATGCCTTCGCTGCGTAGCCGGCCGCACCGAGCGCATGGCTTCCCATGTGGGCGACAGCGGCCCCTTGCTCGGCGGCGTAGGCCGCTGCCCTGGCTGCTGGCGTCGGCGCTTCCCGCGCAGCGGCACCCGCGTCTCCACCTCGACGTCGCACCGCGTCCCCGACGCCGAGTGCGCCCGCCGCGAAGGAGCGAGTCTGATCGATCGCGGCTCGCACTCTGGTGTCGTCAGGCACGGACTCCTCGTAGATCACAAGAACGTGCTCGGCGCAGTCGGCCGCCCACGACGCAACTATTCGGCGATCGTCAACACTCAAGGGTCTGCGGGGAGAGTGCCACCGCGGGAGCGTAGGTCGGAGGTGGCCACGAACGAGTCATCACCGCCACCTTCGAGGCACGCCCGGCGCCGATCTGGCCGCGCGTTCGGTGACTGGTCGTTCCTGGCGGGCGCGCAACCCGAGCCGTCAATCTCTGCTCGGCGTTGGTGTCCGGTCGACCGCCACGTCGGGCCGCTCTCTACCGCGGCGCGACTCCTGACCGCCCCGAGCGCGTGCGAGGAAGGGGGCAGCTACCGCCGTCGATCAACGCGGGGCGTTGGCGAGCTGATCGATGGCGTTGGCGATTTCCCGGGGTGCATCGTGCTGGGCAAACTCCTCGGCCAACTGACGCGCCCGCGCCCGGTACCGACTTTGACGGAGGACCGTGTCGACCGCTTCGCCGATGCGTGCCGGCGACGGCGAGTTCGAACGCAGGTTGATACCGGCGCCGCTCCACGCCACCCGCGCGCACACCTCGGCCTTGTCCTCGGTTTGGCCGCCCGCGACGATCGGGACGCCGTGGACGAGCGCGCTGGTGACGCCGCCGTAGCCGCCGTTGGTCACCATGACATCGACGTGCGGCATGAGTTGCTCGAACGGGATGAACGTTTCGAGACGTGCGTTGGGTTGCGGGTGACTGAGCACAGACGAAGCGCCGTCCGCGACGCCGGCGGCCGCGACGACAAGCATGTCCTTGTCCGCCAACGCCGCGAGCGTGGGCTGGATCAGTCGTGCTGGCTCGGTGGTAACGGTCCCCTGGGTGACCAGCACGACGGGACGCCCTCCGTCCAGCTCGGCCCACCATGGCGGCTCGATGAACGTTGCCGGGCCTGTCGGCACGAGCGCACCCACGAACCGGACGGACATCGGCAGATCACTGCGTTCGTACTCGAAGCCAGGCACCGTCGCCTGGAGGAACGCCCCTGATCGGCGGGCAGTCAGCTCGAAGTACGAGCAATCGGCGGATTCCAGGCCGACCGCAGCTCGGGCGTCGTCTAGCGCCCGGTTGAAGCTGCGAAGCACCCCACCGAAGATGAGTGCGTTCAACGCCCGGTTCCGAACCTGCCCGATCGTGCTCGACGACGGGGCGAACGGTGTACCCAACGGTGGGGTGTCGCGACTCGGCAATACCAGAGGCAACACGCCCACCACCGCGTAGGGAAGG
The DNA here is from genome assembly GCA_963819475.1 of uncultured Actinomycetes bacterium. Taxonomy (GTDB): domain Bacteria; phylum Actinomycetota; class Acidimicrobiia; order IMCC26256; family DASPTH01; genus DASUAS01. The sequence goes on along the minus strand of CAWFWE010000001.1, from coordinate 180,114 downwards.
TGGTGTCGCTCGCTCGCCATCTCTGCGGAGATGGCCATCGTGTCGCCGACGACGACGTCAGCCGGCGAACTGGCGAGGATCGAGTCGAGGTCACGACACTCGTCGACGGCTGCCTCAAGCAGCTTGCGAAGATCCCACTTCGCGCCGGCTAACCCCTTCCGCCGGGCACGTTCGGGATACAACTGGTTGACTCGCTCCCAGTCGACATCGACTGGCCGCTCGTATGGCGCGAACTGGGCCCCGGTGGCAGAGACCCGGTCCCGAAACCGGGGACTCGTGTACCAGCTGACGTGGGTCCCCCGGCCCAGCAGCTCACGGGCAACGGGCAACAACGGGACGACATGGCCGGTCACCGGCGTCGTGACGATCAATACCCGCGTCGCGTCACCCCGGCCTCCGGTTCGCTCACGGCGCGCGGGCGGTCATGGAAAACCGTGCTCCACCTCTCCATACCAGCGCCGACCATACAGTCCTCGACTTCGGCGCGACCCGATTCGGCGATCTGCCCGTGGCCGTCAGCGTCGTCGGCTGTCACAGAACGTGCGGCTGGGAAGCCCGTCCGAGGTGCCTCCAACGCCGGGTAGACGCCGCGTCGATCTGTCCGCGCGTTACCTGTGTGATGGCGCGTGGTCAAGCGCCTGTTTGCGGCGATCGATGGCCTGGGGTCGTCCAGCGTTACCTGGGTGCTCGACGAGCTTGTCGTCGGCGACGACATCTTTGATTGGGTGACCCCCGAAGGATGGGAGCGCGGTCGGCTCATTGTTCTGAGGCCGTCGGATCGAAGACCGCCGGCGGGCAGCGCGCCAACTGGAGCTTTCAACCGCGAACCCTGATGTGTTGTTGGGACGATCCGGGCCGCTCGACGTCGTCGATGTGGGAGGCGTTGACTCAGGGCATGGCGTAGACGGTGTCGGGGTCGAGGGCGCGCAACGTGTGGAAGCAGCGGCGTGCCAGCTTTCGGGCGATCGACAAGGCGGCAACCTTCCCGTTGTGCGCGGCTTTGACCTTGGCGTAGTAGTCGTGGTCGGGTGCGGTCTGCCGTGATGACGCCTTGGCCGCTTCGTAGAGCGCCCACCGCAGCGTCTGTGTGGGCCTCCCCCCGTTGACCGGTCACGTTGGTTACGCGGCCAGGTCGGCCTGGGTGTGACGGTACAGCTGTTCCCACGCGACGGGTGGCAGGTAGCCGAGGCTCGAGTGCAGCCGCCGGTGGTTGTAACGGTTGATCCACGCGAAGATCTCACGACGTGCCTCCGCGCGAGTCGCGAACCGGTAGCGGTGCACGACTTCACGTTTCAGCGATGACCAGAACGATTCGGCGACCGCGTTGTCCCAGCACACGCCGGTGCGTCCGACCGACTGGACCATGTCGAGATCGCCGATCAGCTGGCGGTAGTCACCCGACATGTATTGGCTGCCACGGTCGCCGTGGAAGATGATCCCGGCGGTGTGGCCGCCACGAGCGGCGGCGGCCATGTCGAGCGCGTCCGCGACGAGCTCGGTGCGCATGTGGTCGGCCATCGAGTAGCCGAGCAGGCGACGCGAACCGAGATCGAGGACCGACGCGACGTACAACCATCCTTCACCGGTCGGGACGTAGGTGATGTCGCCGCACCACACGACATCCGGCGCGGCCGGTGCGAACCGTCGACCCACGAGATCCGGCAACGGCGGGCACTCCTCCGCGGGGATCGTGGTCCGCACCTTCGCCGGCTTGAACACCCCGACGATGCCATGCACGCGCATCAGGCGCCGGACCCGCTTGTGGTTCACCGGTCGTCCCCGCAGGGCGAGTTCTTCGGTCATGCGCGGCTCGCCATAGGTGGCGTCGGACTCGGCGTGGATCGCACGCATCAACCCGACCAACTCGGCCTCGGCGAGCTCCCGTGCGGTCGGTCCCGCCGCAATTCGGGCCCGCCAGTCGTGGAACGCCTGACGAGACACGTCGGCGATCTTGCATGCCATCGTGATCGGGAACCCCTCGGCCTTCCGGGCCGCGACCCACCGATACCGGGTCACTGTCCCGACTCCTTCACCCAGAAGGCCGTCGCTCGTTTGAGCAGATCTCGTTCCATCCGCAACCGAGCGTTCTCCCTGCGCAGCTCGGCCAACTCCGCCCGCTCCGACGTCGTGAGTCCGGCTCGTTCACCCCGATCGATCCGCGCTTGGTGCACCCAGTTCCCCAACGTGCCCTCACCGACACCGAGACTGCGAGCCACGTCGACGACCGTGCGGTCCTCGTCGATCACCAACGCCACGGCATCACGCTTGAACTCGTCGGTGAACGAACGCCGAGACCGCGGCCTCTGCTCCTCCATCACTGACATGGTTACCTCCTAATCGAGGTGACCGGTCAGGAGGGGGACCCTCAGTGGTCCTTGACGGGAAAGCTTGCCGCCGGTTCGGTGCAGGTCGGACTGGTCCACGGTCAGGTCCAGGCCGGCGTGGCGGACCACCTGCAGGGAACGACGGAAGCGTTGACAGTCGCCCAACTCGGACCACACGATGACCGCCGTCAGCCCGCTGATCCCGTAGTGGTTGTCGACCAACGCCGCGCACGCCGGTTGGCGCTTCCCGAAGCGGACCAGCTCTCGGCGCAACGGCAGCTGCTCGACCTCGATGGCGTCGATCATCCGATACGCCACCTCGATGCGTTGACGTCCGGCGGGACTGATCTCGAGATCCGGCGCGGTCACGACCGCCCGGGTCGCCGCGGTACGGATTTGGGCTTCGGGGGACGGGATCCCGTGTTGGAACAACTCGGCGTGGATCCGTTGCACCCACTGGGTCCGCTGATCGAGCAGGCTCTTGTACAGCCGAGCCCGCTCTCGCCACTCGAGGACCGCCGTCGGCGGGATCCAGCTTTCGGGCAGTTCCCCCCGAGCCAACAGTTCGCGCTGCAGCCGGGCATCGCTGCGGTCGGTCTTGGCCCGCTTCTTGCGACCTCGCCGGGTCTGCGTCTCGGCCGGTTCGGCCAGATGCGCGACAAACCCCGCGGCGGTGATCGCTTCGACCACGTAGCGCCAGCCCGTGCACCCTTCCACCGAGATGTCGACGCGGTCGCCACGCGCTCGCGGGGCGAGCTCGTCGCTCAACCAACGACGGAACCGCTCCCGGTCCGGTGACCAGACTCGTCCTCGCCACGCGTCGCCGGTGTCGAGCACGAGCGTGTCGAAGGTGATCTGCCCTCGGTGCAGATCCAGCCCACATACCATCGCCATAAGGACCTCCTCGTTGCAGCCTTGGATTGGACAGACCCAATCGTTGTCGAGGGGGTCCTTGTCGCGATCGACGTCGCCGGGTCGGGGTCAAGCGGTCAAGGGAGCAAACCAGCCGCCTTGCCGACCACCGACGCGAGGTGCGACCGGCGCTTGACGCCGACCATGCCGAAACTCCCGCAGCTCCAACACTGCGCGAACAGGGAAGGGCGACACGGTGAACCACCACTCGGTCCAACGCATCACCGCACCCGACCTCAGCTCGCCCTTCCCTGTTGCACGCCTCGCGCCATCGAACTAGTCCACCAAGCGCCGACGCGCACGCCACCACACATGAGATGTTCTGGCGCGCGTCGCCCGCTCTCACGCTCACGCATCTCGGCAGATCTGGCGCATTACGAGGTCTAGCCTCGCGAACGTCGGGGAGGTGGCGAGACCATGATCATCGACTTCAGGAGCGAAGACGAAAAGGTCATCCGAGTAATCGCCGCCGTCTTTGTTGGCATCGTCGTCCTGCTCGGCTTGCTCTTCGCCGTCCTCGCGGTGGTGCGTGCCTAGGTAGGTCGGCGACGGTCCTTCAAGAGGGCCGTACGGCATCAGTTCTGGCGCGCAGCTACGAACTTCTGCGGATGCTGTTCATGATCTGGTACGCCCGTCGCTGCGCATGGCCGCGCGTCGGTCTCGCGGCTCGCACCGGCGCCGTGACACTGAGAGCGCAATCGCCGCGATCATGAGGACCGCGATGACCGCGATCGTCGCGCCGACCGCGTCGGATGCGGTCCACACGACCACCGCAACCGCGATGGCCACGGCCGCGCTGCCGACGAGCGCTGCGGTCCACGGGCGATGTCGCATGTTCGGGGTGTTTCGCATGGGAATTCCCTTCTCCCGCTCGTGTCTCCTATCAGCCTTCCCCCGGCATGCTGCGATCGTGTGACGAAGCTCTTGCGGTGCGTCGAGGACCGGAGATCGCGTGGTGGTCGGGGGCACCCCCGACCCGCGCCCTCCGACGTGGGGCCGCCGTCGAGGGACCGATTGCGTTCTTGCGGGTCGACTCGTACACCGACGCCCATGCCGGTGAAGGTCACCATCAACTTCTCGGATCTCGTCAACGTAACTCCCGGTGCATAATGCCCGATCCGGCGTGCTTACGCGAACGCCGAACGCGAAACGCCGAACGGCATGTATGAAGGAGTGGGGTCGTGTCAAGGGCGAGATGCTGCGTGTTCGGGGTGTCGCGGGCGTGCTGGGGGCGCGCGTTGTGAGCGCGACGGTCGTCGCGGTGGGTTGATGGTTGGGGTTGTGCGCGCCCGGCCGTGCGTGGCCGGGTGTCCCATCAACGGGCCCGCGAGGCGTGCGGGTGCGGTGGGGCGGGCAGGCTCGGCTGCCGAGGCATGTATCCGCGCCGGTTCACGCGCATGATGGGATCGTGGGCCACGGCCAGGTTGGGCTCAATCAGTTAATCGACCGCAACGCGCAGCTGGCGTGGGTCATGCCGCTCGTCGAGCTCGCAGCCTGGTCGTGTCCGAGCCTCACGCGGCGGTCTCCTCGATCGGCGCGAGGCAGCGGATCTCGCCGTCGCGCAGGCCGTAGTAGACGAGCGTGAGAACTTTGCGTGCCAACGCGACACGTGCCTTGTTCTTGCCGCGTCGTTTGGCGATCTTGCGATACTGCGCATCGAGCACATCACCGCCGTGATAGCGGCTGATCGGGCATCCCCCCAAACCGTGGAGGCCTCAACTATGAGGTGATGCCATGGCAGAGGTACGTCGGAGGTACGACCCGGAGTTTCGTGAGGGGGCGGTGCGGATCGTCCGGGAGACCAACAAGTCGATCGCTCAGGTCGCTGAGGATCTTGGGATCCATGCGGGGACGTTGGGCAACTGGGTGAAGAAGGACAAGATCGAGCGGGGTGAGTCCGAGGGCCTCACCTCTGATGAACGTGCTCGTCTGGTGCAGCTCGAGCGGGAGAACGCCGAGCTGAGGATGGAGCGCGATGTGCTCAAGCGATCCGTGGTCCTGTGGGTCAAGGAGGCGACGCGATGACCGTGGCATCGTTCATCGCCGTCCAGAGGACCGAGCACGGTGTTCCCCACGCGTTGTCGTGTCGAGCGTTGGGCGTGCCCACCTCGACGTTCTACAAGTGGCACGACCGCCCACCGACACCCAGTGAGGTTCGCCGCGGTGAGCTCGACGCCGCGGTGCGCGCTTCGTTCGAGGACTCGGGAGGCAACCCGGGTACCTACGGGTCGCCCAGGGTGTGGGAGGACCTCGTCGAGGCGGGTTGGCGGGTGTCGAAGAAGACGGTGGCGGCGTCAATGGCCCGTCAGGGTCTGGTGGGCCGGTCTCCGAAACGCAAACGGCGGTCCTTGACCCGCCCGGACAAGGCCGCGGCGCCGATCCCGGACCTGGTCAGGCGCGACTTCCGCGCGGCGGCGATCAACCAGAAGTGGTGTGGGGACCTCACCGAGATCCCATGCGTCGAGGGCAAGCTCTACCTGGCGACCGTGGAGGACCTCGCGTCGCGGCGCCTGGCGGGCTTCGCGCTGGGCGAGCATCACGACGCGTCACTCGCGAAGGCGGCGCTGTGCATGGCCGCCGCGGTGCGCGGCGGCGATGTGGCCGGCGTGATCTTCCACTCCGACAAGGGCGGCGAGTACACCGGTGATCTGTTCGCGAACGTGTGCACGGCGCTGCAGATCACCCAGTCGATGGGACGAGTCGGCTCCGCGTTGGACAACGCGGCGGCCGAGAGCTTCAACTCGACTCTCGAGCACGAGCTGTTGTCCCGCCGCCGCTTCGACACCAAAGAACAGGCGCGCCGCGAGGTCGCCGCGTTCATCGACCGCTACAACCACCGTCGCCGACACAGCACCTGCGAGATGAAGCCACCCGTCGCGTTCGAACAGATTCTCGCTGACCGATCCGCCGATCAGGACAAGGCGGCGTGAAACCAGCCTCTCAGATCGCCGCAGACGCCCTCGGAACGATCCGATGGCATCACAGAGCCGACGAATGAGAGGCTTCCACCATCAATCCGGAACCCTCCACGAAACGGGGGGAAGCCCAGATCCCCTCGATCAACGTCGCGCGCACCAGCCGCGATCCCTGCTTGGAGATGCGGCCGCGACGCGTCTTGAGATCAGATTCGCGATGCTTGGGTGTCAAGCCACACCACGAGCACAGATGCGCCGGCGTCGGGAACCTGGTGATGTCACCGATCTCGGCGACCAGGACCGCGGCGCTGATCTTGCCGACCCCATTGATGGCTTGCACCGCCCGATAGCCGCGGTCGTGCTTGAGATGCTGGTGGATATCGCGCTCCAGGGTCGTGATCTCGCGGTCATAAGCCGCGATCAACTCACGAAGCGACGAGACGCGATGCGCGAACGGTGCGCCGAGCTCGAGCCCATCGAGCTGACGCGTGCCAGCTGGGCCGAACATGTCCGACACCTTCGGGAGCACACCCTCTTTCGCCATCACCGCGTGCACCTGCGCCTTCAAGCCGGAGCGCAGCTTGACCAGCTTCGCCCGGTAACGGACGAGCTCGCGCAGCTCCCGGATCGCCGGCGGCGCGATCCACGCCTCGGGCAACCGATTCAACCGCAACATGTCCGCGAGATCAGTCGCGTCGATCTCGTCGTTCTTCACGCGCCGGTCACCCCAGTTCAACGCATTCGGGTTCGCCAAATACACCGTCGCGCCCAGGTCCTGGAGCAGATCCACCGCCCAATACCAGCCATAGGTCGCTTCGATCACCACCCGCGGCGACTCGCCGCACTGCGCCAACACCGTCGAGAGCTCGAACGGATCGTTCACAATCCGGTGCACGCCGAGGCGCTCGCCATCACTCGACAGGCGCACGATCACTGAACGGCGACGGTGGAAATCGATACCGACATACTGTCGTTCCATAGGGGCCTCCTCCTCTTGCGAGGGTGTGCTGTGAGAAGCCCCGAGTCTCGATCCGAACTCGGAACCTTCACCAGGAGCGGAGGCCCCGCTCCTTCATCGCATCAGATATGGTCGTGACGAGATTTGATCCGGGCGAGCTCACGACGGCTGGTTCGGCGTTTCGCGTTCCAGACGCGTGTAACCCGCCGAGTGCACCCCGAGCGCGATGAACGCGACGACGAGCATTGCTACTCCAGCGATCCAAGTGATGTGCCAGAAGCCTGCAACGATTCCAACGAACCAGGACCCTTGCGCTACAGGCTTTGCGAACCAAGTCACGAGAGCCGACTTCGTCAGTCGTTGCCGAAACATCTCCTGGTAGCCGTCTAAGGACCCGAGCGGATAGGGCTCAACTCGGGCTCCAGCGATTGCGCCAGTCGAGGAGTCTGCCGACGATGAGCACGACGGTGGCGAGGCAGAGCGCGGCGTGTCGGTGACGACTCTTGCGGTCGGTGTTGCGCCGTAGCTGCCCGTAGTTCGACCACCAGGTGTTGGTTGCTTCCACGATCCATCGCAGTCCGAGGCGGACCGGTTGTTTCTTCACGCCGGGGATCTTGGTGCCGCGGAGTTGGATCTCGAACTGGTCGATCCCCATGTCGCGGAGTCGCTGACGAACTGCGCCCGAGTCGTAGCCGCGGTCGAGATGCAACGTGTCGATGTCGACGAGCAGACCACGCTCGGCGATCGCGTCGAGGGTGGGTTCGAGCAGGCGGACGTCGTTGCGGTTCGCGCCGTCGATCACCCAACCGATCGGGATGCCATGACGATCACAGGCGACCGACCACTTCCAGCCGAGCTTGGCGCGATCCGTAGGGTTCGGGCCGGTTCCTTCACCTCCGTAGGGTGCCTTGTGCAACGAGCCGTCCAACGCGACGTCGCCGAGATCGAGACCGATGATCCGATCGAACGCCGCGAGTGCTTCAGTGACGAGATCGTCGAACACGCCGGCGTTGATCCACTCGTCGCGCCGGGCCCGCAACGTCGTGTCCGACACTGCAAAGTCGAGGATCGCTTCGATATCGACCCACGACGCGCCGGTCACCAAACGGATCAAGATCCCTCGGAAACAGAGCTGGTTCGAGACGCGCTGTCGGTGACAGCCCAAAGGATGCTCGTCGGCCGGCACCGGCAACAGCGGCTCGATCGCCGCCCAGACTGCATCCGACACTTCCGGCTCCAACGCGCGCATGATGACGGAGTCGAGTTATAACCAGAAGTTGTGGATCGCCGGTCTGTTCCAGGGCGCGGCGTACCTTCCTGCTTGACCAACAAGGAGAGCCGGCACGCCAATGCCGGCGAGGAAGGAACGCCGATGTTGAAGGTAGTTGCTGAGGAGACCGCGCGCACGGAGCTGGCCGCGGGTTTGGATGAGATCTGCCGCGAAGGCGCTCGGCGGATGCTCGCCGCAGCGCTCGAGGCCGAGGTGGACGCGTACGTCGACGCATTCGCCGACCAGGTCGACGAGCACGGCAATCGGTTGGTGGTCCGCAACGGGCATGCGCGGCCGCGGACGATCACGACCGGCGTGGGCCGTATCGATATTCGAGCCCCGCGGGTCGATGACGGGCGGACCGATCCTGTGACCGGAGAGCGGTTCCAGTTCAAGAGCTCGATCGTGCCGCCGTGGTGCCGTAAGTCCCCGAAGGTGACCGAGGTGTTGCCGTTGATGTATCTGGCGGGCATGTCCAGCGGTGACTTCGTGCCCGCGCTGGAAGGGTTCTTCGGGAACTCGGCGGGGCTCTCGGCGTCGGTGATCACCCGCCTCACGGCCCAGTGGCAAGACGAGCATCGCCACTTCTCGGATCGGTCGCTTCGGGACAAGGACTTCGTGTACGTGTGGGTCGACGGCGTGCATTTCAACGTCCGGCTCGCCGAGGACCGACTGTGCGTCCTGGTCATGGTGGGGGTGCGCCTCGATGGCACCAAGGAGCTGGTCGCGATCCGCGACGGCTACCGGGAGTCCAAGGAGTCGTGGGCGGATCTGCTGCGCGATCTCAAGCGGCGCGGGATGGTCGCTCCGGTCCTGGCGATCGGCGACGGGGCACTCGGGTTCTGGGGCGCGGTGCGTGATGTCTGGCCCGAGACCCGTCATCAACGCGACTGGTTCCACAAGGCCGCCAACGTCTTGGACGCGTTGCCGAAGTCGGCGCAACCGACCGCGAAGAAGGTGCTCGCCGAGATCCGCGACGCCCAAGACCGCGACCACGCCCTCGCCGCCGCGAACGTGTTCGCGAACGAGTTCGGCACTGAGGGTCCCCCTCCTGACCGGTCACCTCGATTAGGAGGTAACCATGTCAGTGATGGAGGAGCAGAGGCCGCGGTCTCGGCGTTCGTTCACCGACGAGTTCAAGCGTGATGCCGTGGCGTTGGTGATCGACGAGGACCGCACGGTCGTCGACGTGGCTCGCAGTCTCGGTGTCGGTGAGGGCACGTTGGGGAACTGGGTGCGCCAAGCGCGGATCGATCGGGGTGAACGAGCCGGACTCACGACGTCGGAGCGGGCCGAGTTGGCCGAGCTGCGCAGGGAGAACGCTCGGTTGCGGATGGAACGAGATCTGCTCAAACGAGCGACGGCCTTCTGGGTGAAGGAGTCGGGACAGTGACCCGCTATCGGTGGGTCGCGGCCCGGAAGGCCGAGGGGTTCCCGATCACGATGGCATGCAAGATCGCCGACGTGTCTCGTCAGGCGTTCCACGACTGGCGGGCCCGAATTGCGGCGGGACCGACCGCACGGGAGCTCGCCGAGGCCGAGTTGGTCGGGTTGATGCGTGCGATCCACGCCGAGTCCGACGCCACCTATGGCGAGCCGCGGATGACCGAAGAACTCGCCCTGCGGGGACGACCGGTGAACCACAAGCGGGTCCGGCGCCTGATGCGCGTGCATGGCATCGTCGGGGTGTTCAAGCCGGCGAAGGTGCGGACCACGATCCCCGCGGAGGAGTGCCCGCCGTTGCCGGATCTCGTGGGTCGACGGTTCGCACCGGCCGCGCCGGATGTCGTGTGGTGCGGCGACATCACCTACGTCCCGACCGGTGAAGGATGGTTGTACGTCGCGTCGGTCCTCGATCTCGGTTCGCGTCGCCTGCTCGGCTACTCGATGGCCGACCACATGCGCACCGAGCTCGTCGCGGACGCGCTCGACATGGCCGCCGCCGCTCGTGGCGGCCACACCGCCGGGATCATCTTCCACGGCGACCGTGGCAGCCAATACATGTCGGGTGACTACCGCCAGCTGATCGGCGATCTCGACATGGTCCAGTCGGTCGGACGCACCGGCGTGTGCTGGGACAACGCGGTCGCCGAATCGTTCTGGTCATCGCTGAAACGTGAAGTCGTGCACCGCTACCGGTTCGCGACTCGCGCGGAGGCACGTCGTGAGATCTTCGCGTGGATCAACCGTTACAACCACCGGCGGCTGCACTCGAGCCTCGGCTACCTGCCACCCGTCGCGTGGGAACAGCTGTACCGTCACACCCAGGCCGACCTGGCCGCGTAACCAACGTGACCGGTCAACGGGGGGAGGCCCACACGAAGTTCCCCAAGGCGGTCGCGAAGATCACCGACGACCTCGACGAGCTCCTCGCGTTCTACGACTTCCCCGCCGAGCACTGGATCCACTTGAAGACCTCGAACCCGATCGAGTCGACGTTCGCGACCGTGCGACTCCGCACCAAGGTCACCAAAGGACCGGGCTCGCGTGCCGCGGGACTCGCGATGACCTACAAGCTCATCATCGCCGCACAGGACCGCTGGCGTGCCATAAACGGGCCGCACCTCGCCGCGCTCGTCCGCGCCGGCGCCACCTTCAAGAAGGGAGTGCTCATCGAAAACCCGAACAAGGTCGCCGCGTGATCAACAAACCCGACCCACAACTCTTGACGATTTCTCGACGGAGTCCTCCACCTGGTCGTCCGGGCTTGGGCAGCACCCCGATCATCTCGGGGCCAACCCGGCGACCGGTGGATGGTCACCGACTCGACGCCTATCCGCGCGAGTCCTAAGCGACTCAGGACGCCGAGGGATACGCCAGACAGAACGTTGGGCGGGGTACTTGCTCCCGAGTGGCTTCCGCGGCCGCTCCAGCGCAACAGGTCGTCGCTTGCGTATTGGGCCTAGGAGTACTTTGTCCGAAGAGCACGTAAGGTCTAAAAAGGCAGGCATAGCGTCTGCTCGCCTGGTCGTGGGAGGGGGTGGGACCCCAAGTGGCGTCGATCACCGCGGTGACGACCATGTTCACCGACTTGGTGGACTCGACCGCCGTTTCGACGCGTCTGGGGCCGGAGGCAGCGGCCGAGCTTCGCGAGGTGCACTACGGACTGTTGAAGACCGCGGTCGCGGCGACTGGTGGCAGTGAAGTCAAGAGCACCGGCGACGGGTTAATGGTCGTGTTCCCTAGTCCCAGCGCGGCGCTGAAGTGCGCAGTGGCAATCCAGCAAGCCATCGAGCGCCACAATCGCGAAGCCTCTGAGCGATTGTCGGTACGGATCGGGGTGAGCCACGGCGAGGCGGAGCCATACGAGGGTGACTACTACGGCGACTCGGTTGTGGAGGCCGCGCGGTTGTGCGCGGCGGCGCAGGGCGGTCAGATTCTGGCCTCGGACGTGGTCCGGGTTCTGGTCGGCGCCCGAGGTAGTCGCGTGTTCAGATCCGTTGGCTCTCTAGAGCTAAAGGGGTTAGCGCAGCCGGTGGCGACGGTCGAGGTCGGCTGGGCGCCGCTTTCAGGTGGCGAGGCGTTAGCGGCGCCGCTGCCGGTTCGGGTCGATCGGGCGGCCCAGTTGCGTTTGGTCGGGCGCAGCGAGGAACTCGAGATTCTTCGCGGATGGTGGAAGGACGTGGAAGGCCGCGAGCGTCGGGTGGTCTTGGTGGGTGGTGAGGCAGGGATCGGCAAGACGACCCTGGTCGCTCGTATCGCAGCGGACGCGCACGCGACCGGCGCGGTCGTTCTGTACGGACGCTGTGACGAAGAACTCGGGATTCCCTATCAACCCTGGGTTGAGGCGCTCGGCCACCTAGTTGATCACGCCTCCCACGAGCTTCTCGTGGATCACGTCACCACGTTTGGCGGTGAAATCGCCCGTCTGTGTCCAGACCTCCATCGTGTGGTCGCTGATGTGCCCGACCCGAGCGCGAGCGATGCGGAGACGGTGCGCTACGAACTGTTTGGAGCGGTCGTCGGTTTGCTCAATGCGGCGGCGGCGCTCGCGCCGGTCTTCGTAGTCCTCGACGACTTGCATTGGGCGGACAAGCAGACGCTGCTGCTCTTGCGCCAGGTGGTTGCGCGCACGGTGTCGGAGCGGCTTTTCATCGTGGGGACGTATCGGGACATCGACCTGACCGAGACGCACCCACTGCCAGATGCATTGGCGGCGCTTCGACGCGAGGTCGGCGTGGAGCGGATGGCTCTGCGCGGCTTGGAGGATGGCGACATGGTGGCGCTCGTGGAGCTAGCAGGGTGCTGAAAAAGCCTGTTTGAGTGCTCGCGATTCTGGTTGGGTTCGCTCATGCTGTGGTCACCGAGGTGGGAGGTGACCGTGCGAGGGACGCCGGATCCGCAGTTGGCGATGCTGACGACGTTGCAGCCAGGTGATCTGATCCCGGCTGATCATCCGATCCGGCGGATCCGGGTGGTGGTCGACGCGGTGCTCGACGAGCTCAGCGACGAGTTCGACGTGATGTACGCGTCGGGTGGCCGGCCGAGTGTGCCGCCGGAGCAGCTGCTCAAAGCCACGGTGTTGATGGCGATGTACTCGATCCGGTCGGAGCGAGCGTTCTGCGAACGACTCAACTACGACTTGTTGTTCAAGTGGTTCCTCGATCTCCCGATCGACGGCCGGTCGTTCGATGCGAGCACGTTCTCGAAGAACCGTCGACGGCTTCTCGATCATGAGATCGCGGATCGGTTCTTCGCTGCGGTGGTCGGCCAGGCGAAGCTGCGACGTTACGTGTCGAGTGATCACTTCTCCGTCGACGGGACATTGTTGGAGGCGTGGGCATCGCACAAGAGCTTCCAACCCAAAGACGGCCCGCAGTCACCGCCGCCGGCGGGACGGAACACCGAGGTCGACTTCCACGGGCAACGGCGCTCGAACGAGACGCACGCGTCGACCACAGATCCCGAAGCTCGCATGGCGCGCAAGAGCTTCGCGACCGCGGCGAAGCTGTCGTATTCGGGCCATCTGTTGATGGAGCATCGCAATGCGTTACTCGTGGACATCGAGTTGACCCAAGCGACCGGCTACGCCGAGCGCGACACCGCGCTCGAGATGCTGCGACGACTGCCACCTACGAAACGGCGACGCACTCTCGCTGGCGACAAGGCTTACGACACCCGAGCGTTCGTCGCCGATCTCCGCGAGATGAATGTCACTCCGCATCTGGCGCCGAACACGAAACGGAATCGTTCCACGATCGATCGACGAACCACCCGACATGAAGGCCATGGCGCGAGTCAACGGGTCCGGAAACGGATCGAGGAACCCTTCGGCTGGATCAAGACCATCGCCGGAGGACGCAAGCTTCGTTACAAAGGCCGGGCCCGCAACCGAGCCTGGTTCCTCATAACCGGCGCCGTCTACAACATCATCCGAATCGCTGCACTGGACGCCACACCAGCCTGACCATCGACCAGATCACGACACCGCGAACCACACGGACCGAGCAACGACCCGATCGGCATCACGCCAACCGAAACCCCCGGCCTCAAGAGCCGATTTTCAGCACCCTGCTAGCCGCCGGACATGACTTGGACGATACGGGAGTGGGTCTTGCCCACGCCCTGTACAGGGAGACTGACGGCAACCCGTTCTTCGCACTCGAGGTTTTGCGTCACCTCGTCGATTCCCGCGTGCTCGTACGGGCTAGCGATGGGCGCTGGTCATCCACCATTGGTCTCGCAGAGGTTGGTCTTCCCGAGAGCGTGCGCGAGGTGATCGGCCAACGAGTTCGACGTCTTGGCGAGCCCACCCACGCGGTGTTGTCGCAGGCTGCCGTGGTTGGCCGCGACTTCGACTTGGGCTTGCTGGCGGCGGTATGTGAGCGCTCCGAAGACGAGCTTTTGGATCTGCTCGAGCACGCGACCACCGCGGGGTTGGTCAGCGAACAGGGTGACGGCTTCGCGTTTACACATGCTCTCATTCAGCACAGCCTCTACGAAGGTCTGGGCAGCGCGAGACGACGGCGAGTCCATCTGCGCGTAGCGCAAGCCCTCGAGGAGCTGTGCGGCGAGGAGCCCGGACCGCGGATTGGGGAACTCGCCCGCCACTGGGCCGCCGCCACTTCGCCAATCGATGCTGGCAAGGCAATCGAGTACGCGCGCCAAGCTGGAGAACGAGCGCTCGCAACTCTGGCTCCTGACGACGCCATGTCCTGGTTCACCCAAGCACTCGAGCTCCAGGATCAACAAGGGCCAAATCGTACGAGGTTACGCTGTGATCTCTTGATCGGCCTGGGCACAGCGCAGCGTCAGAGCGGCGACCCAAGCCACCGGGAAACGCTGCTGGAAGCTGCAGACCTCGCGGGGGACTTGAACGACGCGGATCGGCTTGCCCGCGCGGCCCTTGCTAACAACGCTGGACGCTACAGCTTGCTCGGTCAGGTTGATACTGAACGGGTGGACACACTTCAATCGGCCCTCGAGTTGCTCCCCGAGAGCGACAGCGCGATTCGCGCCGAACTCCTCGCCACGCTCGCCGTTGAGCTCGGCTGGTCCGCCGACTGGGACCAGCGGCGTGCTATCGCGGAAGAGTCCGTGGCCATGGCGCGTCGGGTCGGCGATTCGGCAACCTTGGTCCGGGTGATCGCCCGTGCCTTCCACGCCCTCTATGTCGCGCACACCCACGGGCTACGCCACGGCTATGTCATGGAGGCACTCGCCGCGACCGACGAGATACGCGACCCCGGCCTGCGTGGCTTAGCGCTCGACCGCGCCATGTGGACGCTGCTCGACGCCGGCGACCTCGACCGGTTCGACGAACTCCTCGCCGAACAAAAGACCCTCGCGGACCGGTTGGGCGAGCCAGTGCTCCGTTTCGCGGCTGCGGTGTTGCGGGCCACTCGCACCATCATCACCGCCCCACTTGTTGACGCCCAACGGGCCGTCGACGACCTCCTTGAGGTCGGTACACAGACCAGCGTCTCAGATGTGCCGATTACCTGGGGCACGCTCGCCGCCGTGCTCAGCATCAGACGCGGGAACTCGCGGAATATCTCCCGCTTGTCGAACTCGCCGCCCGCGACTACCCAGAGCTGCCCATCACCAGGGCGGCCCTCGCCAGCGCCTACTGCGAACTTGGCCGACTACCAGAGGCCAAACTCCTCCTCGACGCCGCGGTCGCCCACGCGCTCACGAGTCTGCCGTGGGATCGAAATTGGTTGCAGACGATTGCCCTCTGGGCCGATACCGCCGCCGACCTCGCGGCCCACGAAGCAGCGGAGATGCTGTACGACGAGCTCCAACCGTTCAGCGACCAAGTGCTCATGCCAACCGCCGGATCGGCTGAGGGTCCGATTAGTTTTCACCTCGGACGCCTCTCCGCCACACTGCGCCGCTACCACGACGCCGCAGACCACTTCACGCGAGCCGAAGCCTTCTGCCGACGCATCGGCGCTGAGTTCTGGCTCGCGGTAACCACCTCGCCCACGCCCGAATGCTCCAGACCCGCGACGCCCCCGGCGACGCCGACCATGCCGGCCGACTCCTCAACGAGACCCTTACCATCAGTCGCCGCGAGGGGTATCGACACCTCGAGCTCCAGGCCAACACCCTCCTCGCCATCTAGCCCGAGACGGTCCGAGCGCCCCGAGCCGTCCTGGCCCAGTTCGGCACACACCTGCCCCCCAATCCGAGAACCGGTCTGGGACTCCGGCGCCGAGACCCGCTACCTCGTGATACCGCCGACCCGAAGGCAGTGACGGCAGGCTTGACCTCACCATCGACGACAGCGCACCATCCTCGCCACCCTCATCGACCACGTCACCATCAACCCCGCGACCCGGACCGGACGACGCTTCGACACCGAGCGTGTCGACGTCACCTGGCTCGTCTAGCCACCAAGCCGCCGCCCAGATCGCCGGTTCGGCGCTCGCCTATGCGGTCATCGGAGGTCGTCATTCTGTGCGGCTCCGGGCACGTGACCGTGGTCGCGTATGCCTGGTTTACTTGGCTGGCGCGGGCCGCGTGGGGAAGGGGGTCCGGGTGGCGGAGTTGCCGTCGGGGACGGTCACCTTCTTGTTCACTGACGTTGAGGGTTCAACGCGTTCTCTGGCAGGACCATCCGCACGCAATGCGGGCGGCGTTGGCCCGTCACGAGGAAATCGTGCGCGACGCGATTGAGCGTCACGGCGGGTGCGTGGTGAAGACAACAGGTGACGGCTTCCACGCTGCGTTCCATACCGCGCGTGATGCGGTGGACACCGCGATCAGCGCGCAGCGGTCTCTGGGCATGGAGCGCTTCGAAGTGACCGGCCCCCTGCGGGTCCGGATGGGGGTGCACACGGGCGAGGTGCAGCTCCGCGATGGTGACTATTTCGGCACGGCTGTCAACCGTGCAGCGCGCCTGATGGCGGTCGCGGAGGGCGGGCAAGTGTTGTGTTCGCAGACGACGACTGATCTGGTTCGGGAAGCGTCGGCCGGGTCTGTGGAGTTTGTCGACCTGGGTGAGCATCGGCTGCGTGATCTCGCGTGGGCCGTGCGTGTGTTCCAGGTACGTGCGCCGGGTTTGCAGTCGGGGTTCGCGCCGCTGGCGTCGGTGGATGCGTTTCCGGGAAACTTGCCGGTGCAGTTGACGAGTTTCATCGGGCGCGAATCCGAGATCGCATCGCTCGTCGAGACCGTGGAGACCAACCGGCTGGTGACGCTCACGGGCGCGGCGGGCTGCGGGAAGACGAGGCTTGCGCTCCAGGTCGGCGCCGAGACGATCGGTCAGTTCCATGATGGGGTGTGGCTGGTCGAGCTCGCGGCGTTGACCGATCCGGCGCTGTTGCCAAACGCGGTGGCGGCGAGCTTGGGCATACGCGACTCGACCGGAGGTGGGGCTGGCTTCGGGGGTGGGGGTCAACCGGGTGTGGCGAGGCCGCTCGAGGTGGTCGTATTGGAGCACCTGCGGTCCAGGAACGAGCTGGTGATTCTGGACAACTGTGAGCATGTGCTGGGTGCGTGCGCACTCTTCGTGGACCATGTCCTCCACGAGTGCGTTGGCGTGCGGATACTGGCGACCAGCCGGGAGCCGTTAGGCGTAGGTGGAGAAGCGACGCGGCAGGGTCCCGTCGTTGAGCGTCCCTGATCCCGCTCGTCCACCGTCCCCAGAGCGACTGGTCGACTACGAAGCGGTTCGGCTGTTCCTGGACCGGGCGACGCTGCGGGTTGGCGGGTTCGCGCCGACCGCGAAGGACACGTCTGCGATCGCTCAGATCTGCGCTCGCTTGGATGGAATCCCCCTCGCAATTCAGCTCGCGGCGGCTCGGGTCAAGGTGCTCTCACCCGAGGACATCGCGACCCGTCTCGATGACCAGTTCCAGTTGCTGACCGGCGGGAACCGCACGGCGCTGCAACGTCACCAAACCCTGCGCGCCGCAGTTGACTGGAGCTACCAGCTGCTGACACCTGCGGAGCAGGCATTGCTGGCGCGCCTGGCGGTGTTTGCGGGGAGCTTCTCACTCGAGGCGGTCGAAGCCATCTGCAGCGACGACGCGCTACCGGTCGAGCACGTGCTGGACGTGCTCGAACACCTCGTGGATCGCTCATTGGTGGACACCGAAGCGACCCCATCGGGCGTGCGCTATCGCCTCTTGGAGAGCATCCGCCAGTACGGGCGTGAGCGGCTCGCCGGCTCCGGCGATGCGGACACGTGGCGGGCTCGCCATCGCGACTTCTTCGCCGAGTTCGCCGTCCAGGCCCAACGTGGACTGTGGGGACCCGAACATGGGCGATGGCTGGCGATTGTCGGAACGGATCTCGAGAATATCCGCGGCGCAATCGCCTGGAGCCTCGCCCGCGATGACAACGAGTCGGCGCTTCGCATCGTCACCGCGCTGGACGCCTTCTGGATGGGCGTGCTGAGCGGTCCTCGCGAGGGACTGCTGTGGTTCGAGCAGTGCCTCGCTGCCGGAGTCGCTGATGCGCCGGCGGCCCTGCGAGCACGGGCGCTGGGCGCGACCAGCAGCCTGGCCTTCTTGCTCGGTGACCTCAATCCGGCGCTTGATGCCGGCCTGGAAGCCCTCGCTCTCTTCCGCGAGATCGAGAACTCGCAGGGCATCGGTCACGTCCTGACTGAGCTCGCGATGATCACGCGAGGTTTCGGACGTTACGCCGAGGCCGAGTCCTACAGCGACGAGGCGGTCGCGGTGTGTCGACGGACCGGGCTCGCGCCCCTGCTCGGCGGTGCCCTCATGATCAAGAGCTTCACAGCCTTCGACCGTGGCGACTTCGACAGCGCACGCGTGGCCTGCCACGAGGTACTCGCATCACGAGACCGCCAGCTACCGGTAAACGTGGCAGAAGTCCTCGTGGTCCTCGGCCTCACCGTGTTCGCGGAAGGTGGGCATGTCGCCGCCGGCAACTGCTTCCAGGAAGCTGCCGATATCCGTGCGACAGCGTCACAAGACCCCGCCGTCGGACTGGCGGCAACCGCCCTCGCGCTCGGGGACAATGCACGTGCCCGCGAAATCCGCGAGGAAGCCCTCGAGCTCATCCGCGACACTGGCCGCGGGTCCACCCAGGAAGTGTCCTGGCACGACCTGCTCGCCAACATCGCGCTCGGAGAAGGCGACCTCGACCAGGCCGACCGCCTTCTCCGCGGTGGCCTCGAGCTACACGAACTCAACAGGCCGCGATCCTGGGTCCCTGCGCGCCTTGCCGGGTTCGCCCGCATCGCCCTCGCACGAGGAGACCCGGAGCGCGCCGCCCTGCTCCTCGGCGCCAGCGACGCAATGCGCGAGCACCTCGGAATCAGCGTCATCCCGCTCGAGTGGCCCCGACCAGCCGACACCATTGCCTACGCGTGCGCGGCCCTCGGCGATGACGCGTTCTCCGTCGCCTGGTCCGCCGGGCGCGCTCTGTCCCCGGAGCAAGCCGTCGACTACGCCCTCCGGGAACAGCCATTCGCGGGTCTCTCCGGTCAGCCAGACGACACACAGCCCTGACGAGCGCACCAATGAAGAGAGGCTCCGACTACGCAACAAGCCGTGCGCCGAACAGGCGCGCCAAAATCTGACACATCCGCAGCCAGCTCGGCGCGTAGATGTGCGCCCACCGCTTTCGGTCGGCCACTCGTCAATAGCACCGAATACCCCAGCGAAGCGCTTCGGCGAGCGCCGAACGGCATCTGTGAAGGAGTGGGGCTTGTCAAGTGGTGTTCGGGCGCGCGCGGTCAAGGGTGCTGGTCTGCTGAAGTTCGACGAGGGTGTTCTCTAGGTTCCGCACCAGGGTGTCTTGCTGCGTGGTGGCTCGGTTGCCAGGCATCTGTCCGCGCCGCGGTGGGCTGCATGGTGCGGTCGGGCCACGACCCGCAAGGACTCAATCAGTTAGTCGACGTCGCCACCGGAGTGGGAGTCATGCCGATTCCGAGTGCGCTTGGGGTCGTGTCCGAGCTTCACGCGACCGCCCGCTGTTGAACACAGCGGATCTCGCCGTCGCGTAGGCCGTAGTAGACGAGGGTCATGAGCCGGCGGGCGGTTGCGATGCGCGCCTTGTTCGTGCCGCGTCGTTCCGCGATCCGATGGAACCCTGGGCTTCCCCCCGTTCCGTGGAGGGTTCCGGATTGATGGTTGAAGCTTCTCATTCGTCGGCACTGTGATGCCATCGGATCACTTCGAGGGCGTCTACGGCGATCTGAGAGGCCGGTTTCACGCCGCCTCGGCTTGTTGGGCTGCTCGGACGGCGAGAACTTCTTCGAACGCGACGGGTGACTTCATCTCGCAGGTGCTGTGACGGCGACGGTGGTTGTAACGGTCGATGAACGCGGCGACCTCGCGGCGCGCCTGTTCCTTGGTTTCGAAGCGGCGGCGCGACAACAACTCGTGCTCGAGAGTCGAGTTGAAACTCTCGGCCGTCGCGTTGTCGAACGCGGAACCGACCCGTCCCATCGACTGGGTGATCTCGAGCGCCGTGCATGCGTTGGCGAACAGGTCGCCGGTGTACTCGCCTCCCTTGTCGGAATGGAAGATCACGCCGGCGACGTCACCGCCGCGGACGGCGGCGGCCATGCACAGCGCGGCCTTGGCGAGCGCGGCGTCGTGGTGCTCGCCCAGCGCGAAGCCCGCCAGTCGGCGAGACGCGAGGTCCTCGACGGTGGCCAGGTAGAGCTTGACCTCGTCGCATGGGATCTCGGTGAGGTCCCCACACCACTTCTGGTTGATCGCCGCAGCGCTGAAGTCGCGCTTGACCAGGTCGGGGATCGGCGCCGCGGCCTTGTCGGGCCTGGTCAGGGACCGGCGCTTGCGTTTCGGGGACCGGCCCTGGAGACCTTGGCGGGCCATCGACGCCGCCACGGTCTTCTTCGACACCCGCCAACCGGCCTCGACCAGGTCTTCCCACACCCTCGGCGACCCATAGGTGCCCGGCGTGCCCCCCGAGTCGTCGAACGACGCCTTCACCGCCGCGTCGAGCTCCGCTCGGCGTGCCTGGCGCGGTGTCGGCGGTCGGTCCTGCCACTTATAGAACGTCGAGGAGGGCACGCCGAGCGCCCGACACGACACCGCGTGGGGAACACCGTGCGCGGTCCTCTGAGAGGCGATGAACGATGCCACGGTCATCGCGTCGCCTCCTTGACCCACAGGACCACGGATCGCTTGAGCACATCACGCTCCATGCGCAGCTCGGCGTTCTCCCGCTCGAGCTGATGCAAACGAGCGCGCTCGTCGACCGTCAGACCTTCCTTCTCGCCCCGCTCGACTCGGTCGCGATCTACCCAGTTGCCCAACGTCCCCGGGTTGATGCCCAGGTCTCTCGCCACCACGGCGATCGGCTTACCGGTCTCGCGCACGATCCGAACCGCTCCCTCACGGAACTCGGGGTCGTACCTACGTCGTGTCTCTGGCATGACACCCCCTCATAGTGGATGCCTCCACACTTCGGGGGGATGCCCGCCCGTCACGAAGTGGAGGACCGCCGTGGTAGCGGACGATCGCTTCCAACGCTGCCCAACGCACCAGCTTCGATCCTTGTTTGGTGATCTTGCCGCGCACGACCTTGGTGTCGGACTCGCGATGCCTGGGCGTCAACCCGGCCCAGGAGCACAACGCTTCGGATGAACGAAAGCGGGTGATGTCACCGATCTCAGTCACGAAGATCGCGCCGAGCGTGCGACCAACACCGTCGAGGGCCTGGATCACTTGGTAGCCGCGGTCGTCGCGCAGGAGCTCGTGGATACGTCGTTCGAGCATCGCCACTTCTCGGTCGTAGCCGTCGATCAGGTCACGCAGCGACTCGACGCGCACCTGGTACGCGTCGCCGAGCTCCATCGCATCGAGGAGAGACTGACCCTTCGGACCGAACATGTCACTCGTCTCGGGTAGCACACCTTCCTTGGCCATCACCGCGTGCACCTGCGCTTTGAGGCCGCTGCGCAGCTGCACCAACCGCGCTCGATAGCGCACCAGCTCACGAGCCTCACGCACCGCCGGTGGTGCGATCCACGCCTCCGCAAGGCGACCGAGACGCAACAAGTCGGCGAGATCGCGGGCGTCGCGTTCGTCGTTCTTCACCCGTCGCTTCCCCCAATCGTTGCCCGACGGGTGCGCCAGATGCACCGAGAACCCGGCCTCACGCAGGAGATCCACCGCCCAATACCAGCCATACGTCGCTTCGATCACCACCTCCGCGCCGTCGCCGGCCTCACTGACCACCTCGAGCAACCGCAACGCGTCGTTGTCGATCCGTTCGCAGAACAGCCGCTCGCCCTCCGCGTCCATCGCGTAGATCACCGAACGGCGACGATGCAGATCAATCCCGACGTAACGTCGATCCATAGGGGCCTCCCTTCCTCTGACGAGGAACTGGTTGGTGAAGCCCCGAGTCTCGACGACTCGGACCTCACGGGGAGCGGAGGCCCCGCTCCTTCATCGCATCAGTTATGGCGGCCGACAACGACCAATCTCGTGAGTGGTGTTGCGTAGGCTTGCGACGATGAGCGGCAAGCGCGCCTTTGAGATCGTCTGTGAGATTGAGCCGCCGACTCGGCCAGATCTCATGCATGTCCGTCACCAGATCGGCGTACTCAGCTCGGTCGCGTCCACGTTCTTGATTCCCGACAACCACATCGGCCGCGCCACCGTGTCTAGCGTGGCTGTCGCTCACGAAGTCGAACAGATGGGCGGCCGCTCGATCGCATGCCTGAACGCACGCGATCGAAATCTCCTAGGTCTGCGACGCGACCTTCTGACCGCAGCGGCCTACGGCGTCGACCAGTTCCTGTTCGTATACGGCGACCGGCCCTCGTCAGGTGCTCGCACCGCACAGCTCACGGTCCGCACGATGATCGAGGAACTACGCGTGTTCCCAAAGTTGCACTCGGCCGATTCGGAACGACCGTTTCGGGTCGGCGTCGCCGCAGCTTCAGGCCCATTGCCCGCCTGGAAGCGCGAGGCCGATTACCTGTTCGCCCAGGTCCGCTTCTCGCTCGACGAACTCCTGCGCTGGCGGTCAGGGATCGACTTCGACGGTCCTGTGTACGCCGGTGTAATGGTGGTCCCCAGCGTCACTATGGGCCGCAAGATCACCGCCGACATTCAGCAACTCGCGGTGCCCAACGCCTGGCTCGACGCGGTCGACGATGATCCGACCGCCGGAGTTCGCCTCGCCTGCGATCTCGTCATGGAGATCAAGGGCTCCGGTGTGTTCGACGGTGTGCACCTCATCCCAGTCAGCAAGTACAGAGCGGTTGCCGCCGATCTCGAAGGTCGACTCCGTCTCTAGTCAACCGGCACGCCAGTGAGGCATCTCTGAAGGAGCGGGGCCGTGTCAAGGGGTCCGGCGCGGAAGATCGTTGTGGTGGGTTGGTGACGCGTGACCGGGACTGTGCTTTGGGGCGCGCGTGTCGGACGGCGCGCGCTGAGCGTGGGTCGTCGTGTGTGCAGTTCGGGTTGTTTAGCTCGCGATTACGCGAGGTCCGCACCAGGTTTTCCCTCGATGCTGAGGGAGGGCAGGCTCGGCTGCCGAGACATCTCTTCGCCCACGTCCGGGCGCATGGTGCGGTCCGGCCACGACCATCAAGGGCTCAATCAGATCACCCGGCTGCGCCCGCGTGGGCGGGGAGCCATGCCGCTCGTCGAGCTCGCTTGTGGTCGTGTCCGAGCACTCACGCTGCCACGGCTGCGTTGTCGCGAGACAGCGGATCTCGCCGTCGCGCAGGCCGTAGTACACCAGCGTGAGCAGTTTGAGCGCGACCGCGACGCTCGCTTTGTTCTTGCCGCGCCGCTCCGCGATGCGATGGAAATCAGCTTGGAGTTTGGAGCCACCCTTGTAGCGAGCGACAGCTTCGAGCGCGGCCCAGCGCACCAGCCGGCTGCCCATCTTGGTGATCCCACTCCGGGTGACCTTGGTGTCGGACTCGCGATGACGTGGGGTCAGCCCCGCCCACGAACACAACGCTTCGGCGGAACGGAACCGGGAGACATCACCGATCTCCGCGACGAAGATCGCCGCCATGGTGTGACCGACGCCGGTGATGTGCTGGATCGCCTGGTAGCCGCGATCGTCGCGCAGCCGCTCGTGGATCCTGCGCTCGAGCATCACCACTTCACGGTCGAAGACCCCGATGAGGTCCCGCAACGACTCCACCCGCACCGTGTACGCGTCCGCGAGTTGCATCTCGTCGAGATGGCGTTGACCGCCGGGCCCGAACATGTCGTTGAGGGCAGGCAACACGCCTTCTTTGGCCATCACCGCGTGCACCTGAGCCTTGAGTCCCGAGCGCAGCTGCACCAACTTCGCCCGGTATCGAACCAGCTCCCGCAGCTCCCGAATCGCCGGCGGCGCGATCCACGCCTCCGCTAACCGACCCAACCGCAACAAGTCCGCCAAGTCACGGGCGTCGCGTTCGTCATTCTTGACCCGCCGGTTCCCCCAGTCATTGCCCGACGGATGTGAGAGATGCACGCTGAACCCCGCGTCGCGCAGCAGATCCACCGCCCAGTACCAGCCATAGGTGGCTTCGATCACCACCTCCGCGTCGCTGCCGGCCTTCGCGACCTCCTCGAGCAACACCCACGGATCATTCGCGACCCGCACACACTCCAGCCGCTCGCCATCCGCATCCATCGTGTAGATCACCGACCGGCGACGATGCAGATCAATACCGACGTAACGTCCACCCACAGGGGCCTCCCTTCCTCAAACGAGGAACTGCTTGTTGTGAAGCCCCGAGTGTGAACCACTCGGATCCTCACGGGGAGCGGAGGCCCCGCTCCTTCATCGCATCAGTTCTGGCACGCGGCGACGGAATGCCGGGGCTCGGTGCGACCGCTCAAGCTTTTGCGATAGCGCCGATCAGGTCCCAGGTCGCCCCGACCTCGTCAGGGTTTCCGAGGGGGATTGCGGCGACGTCCGTCGCGCCTCGAGCGGGCAAACCGGTGAGGGCGGCGCCCACTTCGTCGGCGCTACCGATAATCGCGACATCGACTGCGTCGGCGACGCCCTCTCTTTCGAGCATTGCCTCATACGACGGGATGCCGCGGTAGCCACCGATGACGGCACCCAGCCGTTCGCGAGCGCTCGCTGGATTCTCGGTGACGCAGACGGGCAGACACACAACCACCCGAGGGTCAGGACGACCAGCCGCTTCCGCGGCTGCTCGTATCGTCGGTGACACGTAGCTCTCGATGGTCGCCGCGCCTGTCATCCATGTGATCGTCCCCGCGCTTCGTTCACCGGCAAGTTGCAACATCCGTGGCCCGAGAGCTGCAATCAGCACGGACGGCGGCGTAGGCAACTCGGCGCCGAGTCGGGTCGAGAACGCGAAACTCTCGTTCGGCGTCGCTCGCTTCCCCGCCATCAACGCGTCGAGCGTTGAGAGGTAGTCCGACAAGTAGCTCACGGAACGGCGACGAGGAAGTCCGTACAGCCCCTCAAGCGTGTCCGCATGCGCGAGGCCAAGCCCGAGCGCCAACCTGCCACCACACAGCGCCTGCGCAGTGAGCGCCTGCTCCGCGAGCACCACCGGATGTCTCGTCTGGACCGGTATCACCGCGGTGCCAACTTCGACATCGCCGTCCACGCCCCAGGACGAAATGAGCGTCAAAGCGTCGAACCCGAGATGCTGCGTCATCCACACCGACGACACGTCAGCAGCACGCGCCTGCTCATACTCCGCGACCAACTGAGAAAGCGTGTCGCCATAGCCCCCAGGCCGACCGATCACTACACCAATCCGCATGACGGACACGCTAAACGTGCCACTTCAGGGCGACCGAAGGGCGACCAACCGCGCACCGTCCACTGGGCGCACCACCGAGCCTCACGACGCGCCAGATTGCCCGCTCTGGCGCTCATACGCGGCCCGGCTTCGGCCGGGGCTTCGTCGTGCCGCGTGACGCCAGCGGGGAGCGGTGTGGGAGGAAGACCAGCGGGGAACGCTCCAGGACAGCCGCGCTGGAGTGCCTACACCGGCGTAGGCGCTTGGTCGCGATCGCTTGAGTCGGTGACAGGTTGCGCTCGAGGTGGTGCGTGGGCTGCGAGTTCCTCGAGCACGCCAAGCACGTCGATGCTTTGAACGACATCTCCGAAGCACGTGAGTTCTGCCCAGAACCGCCGGGCAGCCTCGTGACCGCAAGATTCGTCCGGCCGAGTCTGTGACTTCTCGGAGAGGTATGCACTAAACGTTGCGACCACCAGGGGGATCGCCGCCGCCCGATCGACGACGGCGATACGTTCGGCGCATGGCCGGCACACCTGCATTCCCTTGATCGATTGCAACGCGCCAACCCTGGGTGGCCGTAGACACATTGCGCAGTCCATAGGCAACCGTTACCCACCCGCCGAGTCGCGTAACGCACATGGAGGTGGTGGTAACGGACCGCGGTCGAACACCGACCATCGATCAAATTCTCTACGGGGCGAGACCTCGGACTAGAGGCCCACCTTCCGGCCTAGCCCGCCGCAAAGCGCGTTTAGACGGGCGAACGACCGGATAGCGAGCGCATCTGTATCCCGGGCTCCGTGCGGCCGCCTGAACGGAGGTGAGCGCTCGGGTTCGGGCTCAACCCGGCTGCGGGCGCGCTGATTAGGGCTTGTGCCCGCGCCGGGGAAAATCGCTTACGTCGGAATCTTGCGGAACGAGTGTTGAAGTTTGAGCCAGCCAAGTCTGGGTACCCGCGCGATGCCAGGGCGACAACGAAGTTGCTCGAGGCGAAGACTGAGCCCCGGCTTCGGCCGGGGCTCGCGACGAGCGACTATCGCATCGCCGCGCCGAAGAACATGGCTCCCACGTCCCCGCCGAGCTTCTCGGCTACGACAGCGATCTCTTCCCCCAGCACGTCGTCCTCGAGGTGTGTGATCCGCAGCTCGAACAAGGCCGGCGAGGATCAGGGCCAGGTCGCGGTCGGAGTGCTCCATCCCCAGGAAGGACGATCCGAGCGGGCGAGCGTCACACCCCGGCGCGGTGCGTAACGCGAAGACCGTTTGGAGCGTTCTATCGAGTGTCCCGACCTATGCATAGCCAACCTATGCACAGCCAACTCGCCCGTGCGGCGTGCATGGGTCGGGGCATGACGCGTCGGTCGCCGGACTCATCGTGGGGCGAGTCCGGTCCGGCGTTCACTCGACGAGCGTCCCACCCCGGCGCGACGACCGACGACGGGCGCCACGCGGAACGGGCTACTGCTCCTCGGGATACGACGTGTCGACCTGGGCGAAGCGTCGTTGCTGGTAAGCGACGTGCACCCAGAACAGCAGGATCGCCATGGGAATGCTGATTGCGATCGCGAGGCCGACCGGAGCACCGACTTCGACGCATACGAGCCCGATTCCGACGCCAGCCAGAATCATGTTCACCGCTGCAGTGGTGCTCGCAGCGGTGAACAGCCCCTGCAAGGGTGCCCGGCGAAGCCCGTACGTCGCCATGGTGGCCTCCAAATGCCGATCATCCTCTCGCGGATTGAAGAAGATGTGCGCGTTCGCCCCGAAGCTTCGGTAGTGCTGTCGGATCCGTTGCAGATGGTGTAGCAGCCAGATGCTTTCCATCGAGTTCCTGGAGTTATAACCAGAAGTTGTGGATCGCCGGTCTGTTCCAGGGCGCGGCGTACCTTCCTGCTTGACCAACAAGGAGAGCCGGCACGCCAATGCCGGCGAGGAAGGAACGCCGATGTTGAAGGTAGTTGCTGAGGAGACCGCGCGCACGGAGCTGGCCGCGGGTTTGGATGAGATCTGCCGCGAAGGCGCTCGGCGGATGCTCGCCGCAGCGCTCGAGGCCGAGGTGGACGCGTACGTCGACGCATTCGCCGACCAGGTCGACGAGCACGGCAATCGGTTGGTGGTCCGCAACGGGCATGCGCGGCCGCGGACGATCACGACCGGCGTGGGCCGTATCGATATTCGAGCCCCGCGGGTCGATGACGGGCGGACCGATCCTGTGACCGGAGAGCGGTTCCAGTTCAAGAGCTCGATCGTGCCGCCGTGGTGCCGTAAGTCCCCGAAGGTGACCGAGGTGTTGCCGTTGATGTATCTGGCGGGCATGTCCAGCGGTGACTTCGTGCCCGCGCTGGAAGGGTTCTTCGGGAACTCGGCGGGGCTCTCGGCGTCGGTGATCACCCGCCTCACGGCCCAGTGGCAAGACGAGCATCGCCACTTCTCGGATCGGTCGCTTCGGGACAAGGACTTCGTGTACGTGTGGGTCGACGGCGTGCATTTCAACGTCCGGCTCGCCGAGGACCGACTGTGCGTCCTGGTCATGGTGGGGGTGCGCCTCGATGGCACCAAGGAGCTGGTCGCGATCCGCGACGGCTACCGGGAGTCCAAGGAGTCGTGGGCGGATCTGCTGCGCGATCTCAAGCGGCGCGGGATGGTCGCTCCGGTCCTGGCGATCGGCGACGGGGCACTCGGGTTCTGGGGCGCGGTGCGTGATGTCTGGCCCGAGACCCGTCATCAACGCGACTGGTTCCACAAGGCCGCCAACGTCTTGGACGCGTTGCCGAAGTCGGCGCAACCGACCGCGAAGAAGGTGCTCGCCGAGATCCGCGACGCCCAAGACCGCGACCACGCCCTCGCCGCCGCGAACGTGTTCGCGAACGAGTTCGGCACGAAGTTCTCCAAGGCGGTCGCGAAGATCACCGACGACCTCGACGAGCTCCTCGCGTTCTACGACTTCCCCGCCGAGCACTGGATCCACTTGAAGACCTCGAACCCGATCGAGTCGACGTTCGCGACCGTGCGACTCCGCACCAAGGTCACCAAAGGACCGGGCTCGCGTGCCGCGGGACTCGCGATGACCTACAAGCTCATCATCGCCGCACAGGACCGCTGGCGTGCCATAAACGGGCCGCACCTCGCCGCGCTCGTCCGCGCCGGCGCCACCTTCAAGAAGGGAGTGCTCATCGAAAACCCGAACAAGGTCGCCGCGTGATCAACAAACCCGACCCACAACTCTTGACGATTTCTCGAGTTCCTGACCATGGCGACAAACGTGAACTCACCCAGCACGACAAGGCCGGGAAGCACGGTCGCGATGAAGGGCGTGAGATCGCCGGCCTGCGCGACAAAGCCGAAGGTGATCAGCGCGCTCGATACCGCTCCCATGTACAGCATCGCTCGTCCCACCAGCTCTGTAATCACTGCGCTTCTGGCGGTTTGCGATGCGAGGTGTTCGGTGGTCAAGGCACTGACGAACGCCTGCTCCGGGGGCTCTTGCGTCATAGCGCACCTCTCAACCATTCAAACGTGGGACGCCGTGAGCACCGTCTGACCCACTGCGGCACAAGCGCATACTGCCCGGTATGGAGCGCGCACGCGCCCCGAGCGGTCCCCGTCTCACCCCGGCGCGACCATGGCGCCATGACCGACGACGAGGTCCTCGACCGGGCCCGCGCCAACGGCTTCGAGCTCATCGAGCGGATGAGCGCCGGCCAGTGGGCGGTCGGCTGGGCCCGCGGGGAGGATGACCGCGGGCCGTGCTTCCTTGAGGAGCGGCAGGCGATCAACTGGATGGGTGACCGGCTCCGTCGGGGACGCGTGTTCGTCTAAACGGCTCCGTGATGAGCGCAAGGCGAACTGCGGGCCGAGGTCTCCCCCCGAGTCTCGAGGCATCGCGGTCGCCATGCTCGACGCCGATCGACCGATCGGAGCTCGTATCTCCGAACGAACCTGACGCCTCTGACGCGTCGGAGGGGATTGCGCGTCGCGATCGGAGGTCGGACCGACTTCGAAGGGAAGAGCACATGCGACGAGTAACGAAAGCTCTGTTGCTGTCGTCAGCGGTCACAGCGGGTGTCGTCGGAACGGCGGTGCACCCGTTCGCCGGGCACCGCCGCCGGGACGACCCAACCCGGGTCGCCATTCGCAGCCTTGCGGAGGCGGGTAGCAGGTATTACCGGTAACCAGAACCACTGTCACTCAGGTCCGCCAGGGCAGGGACTGCCGCGCTACGACAGACCCAAGCACCGGTGTAGTTCCCATCTACGTTCGTCAGTACGGGCGTGAGGGTGGGAGCGGCGCCAAGCCCTGAACTGGATGCGCGACCGGCTCTCCCGGGGCCGCGTGTTCGTCTGAGCGCCGACGCCGGCGCGAGCGTCAGCCCGCGCCCCTCGGCGCCGATGACACGAGCCCAGATTTGGACGGAGTGGGGCAAGGCAACGCGTGCGTTGCGCCCGTCTTGGTAATCGCGGCTGGCAAGGTCGGCGGGATTCGGTCACGTCGGTGATTCGCCCCACTCCGCTCGCGATGTAGAGCTGCCCATTTCCTCCAAAATACGGACACGGCGGCAAATGATCGTGCGGCGCGGTCACGACCCGGCGGTGGTCCGCTTCCGGCGTGCAGCCCAGGGCGGCGCAGTAGTCGAGCACGGCGCCCGCGGTATCAGGGGGAGCGACCGGCGCTCTTCACGTTGAGAGAGGGATCCGTGCACGCGCCCGACGATTGGGGTAGGGATGCCTTCAGCCGGGATGCCCTCAGAGCCGGGCGTTGGGCGCGTGTACGGATCGTTCCGATGGGCCTACGCCGACGTGCGTCGCCGCGCCCGGGCGGCCCAGTAGTCGAGCACGGCGCCCGCGGTATCACAGGGAGCCATCCCGGACTCTTCGCGTTTGTCGGGGGCATGAGTGCACGCGCCCGACGTTTGTTTGGGCCGCCCCCAGCCGGGCGTCGGGCGCGTGCACGGATCGTCCGCGGGGCCTACGCCGTCGTGCGTCGCCGTGTCGCCTGGTCGGCCCAGTAGTCGAGCAAGGCGTCGTCGTCGCGGCGTTCGCCGTAGTGCTCGAGGAACTCGGACGGACGCTCGGGCGCAGGTTCGGGACGGCCACGGCGCTGCCACCACCGCGACCGCGCCGGCGCCGCCGTGCGGCACTGCGCCACTGATGGCCGACGACGCGGGAGGCCACGCCGTACAACCACATGTGGGCGGCGTCTCCCTCGGGGACCTCGTCGAGGCGGCGCCAGGCGGTCAGGAACGTCTCGGCCACGGCGTCGTCGACCAGATCCGGCGCCAGTCGCCGCCGGCAGAAAGCACGGACGGATCGGTAGTGGCGGTCGTACAGCGCTGCAAAGAGGGGTTCTCCGGAGAGCACGAGCTTCGCGACTTGCGGAATCTCGCTCATACCAGGTTCATGCCCGGATACGGCCTCCGGTTACGCGACAAAGCGCGACGTGCCGCGCCAGATTGATGCTCCTAGGTGCTGTCAAGCCAGTGTTTCTTGCGGGAGGCACGCGTAGAGCTCGCGTGCGATGTAGCGCTTGAGGCATCGGATGGCTTCGGTTTTGGTCTTGCCCTCGGCGCAGCGTCGTTGGAGGTAGCGGCGGGTGGCAGGGTCGTAAGAGAGGCGCGTGATGACAATCCGCCAGAGGGCGCTGTTGGCTTGACGGTCACCGCCGCGGTTGAGTCGGTGGCGTTGCTGTTTGCCGCTCGAGGCATCGGGGGCGCGGCGCCGCAGAGGCGGGCGAAGGATCGTTCGTTGTGGATCCGGCTGGTGTTCTCCCCAGCGGCGACGAGCAGCGCGCCGGCGGTGTCGGTGCCGACCCCAACACGTCGAATCATGTCGGGAGCGGTCTCGGCGACAAGCGGTGTCAGCAGCCCGTCAAGCATCGCGATCTCGTCGTCGAGTTCGAGAACGCGGCGCGCGAGGCTCTTGAGCGCGACCCGAGTCCCTGTCTGCAGGGCTCAGCTAACCCGGACCTTTCAGTAGGGGGCTGGTGATCGGGGGTCGCGTCCGCGAAAACGCCCTCCTGTCAAGGGATACTGCGGTTTGCGAAGACAGCAGGTCCCGAGTCAGGAGGGCACTTCCGAGATGCAGCGTAACTCGACGCGGCCGCAGCTGTTGGTGACCGGTGATGGCAGGAACGTGGTTGCGCACGTGGGTTCGAGGTTGTTGTGCGATCTTGCCGACGAGCTCGGTGTGACGGCGGGGTTGTCGGTGGCGATGGAGCCGACGAAGCGGCGGCGTCGGGGCCATGATCGGGGTCGGGTGCTGGTCGATCTGGCAGTGATGCTCGCTGGTGGTGGTGAGACGATCTCGGACCTCGCGGTGCTGCGCGACCAGCCGGGTCTCTTTGGTGAGGTGGCGTCGCTGGCGACGGCGTGGCGTGCGCTGGACGCGATCGATGATGCGGCGTTGGCGCGAATCGCGGTGGCACGCGCGGCGGGCCGCCGCCAGGCGTGGGCAGCGGGCGCGGATCCGGGGTTCTATGTGATCGACATCGACGCCACGTTGGTCACCGCCCATTCGGAGAAGGAAGGTGCGGCACCGACGTACAAGCGCGGGTTCGGGTTCCATCCGTTGTTGGCGTTCTTGGACGCGACTGGTGAAGCGTTGGCGGCGAAGCTGCGGCCCGGCAACGCCGGGTCGGGCACCGCGACTGATCACGTCGAGGTGCTCGACGCTGCGCTCGTGCAGCTGCCGGTCGATCCCGCCGCGGTGGAGGTGATCGCCCGGGCGGACTCGGCGGGACTTTCGCACGGGTTCGTCGACGCGTGCCGCGCACGCCACGTGCGGTTCGCGATCGGGCATCGCCTCACCGCCGAGATCGCGAAGGTGCTGGTCGGCATGCCCGAATCGGTGTGGCAGCCAGCGTTGAGCGCGGACGGCCACCAGGAACGTGACGGCGCGGCGGTTGTCGAGATCACCGGGCTCGTTGATCTCTCCGCCTGGGGTGAGGGGATGCGGATGATCGCCCGCCGAGAAGACCCTCACCCGGGCGCGCAGCTCACCTTCACTGATGTCGATGGGCATCGCTTCCAAGTCTTCGTCACCGACCTGCCCGAGCGAGACATCGCGTATCTCGAAGCGCTGCATCGCGGACGCGGTCGCGCCGAACGACAGATCTGCGACGCCAAAGACACCGGCCTGGCCAACCTGCCCTCGGCGGACTTCGCGATCAACACCGCGTGGCTCACCCTCGTGCTCGTCGCGCACGACCTGCTCGCCTGGACCCGACTGCTCTGCCTCGACGGCGACCTCGCACGCGCGGAGCCCAAACGGCTTCGCTACTGCCTTTTCCACGCAGCTGGCGTGATCACCCGGAGCGGACGACGCGCCCGGCTACGCGTCGCGGCGAACTGGCCCTGGCGCGACCAGCTCATCGCCGCGTTCGCGTCAACGCGTTCGCTCCCTATCCGCGCGTAGACCGACCCGTCCCGCACGCGGAGTCGGCACGGCTTGGCCGAACACGTCCTGAACACCCCCAGCATCACGAAAACACCCCGCCCAGCACCCAACCACACGCGATCACGCCGCCGCCCACGACACCCCCGACGCTACGCCCCCACCCGCGGCGCTCAAACACCCTTACTGAAAGGTCCGGGCTAAATCACCGACCGGCGACGATGCAGATCGATCCCGACGTAACGTCGATCCATAGGGGCCTCCCTTCCTCACGAAGAGGAACTGGTTGGTGAAGCCCCGAGTCTCGACGACTCGGACCTCACGGGGAGCGGAGGCCCCGCTCCTTCATCGCATCAGATCTGACGCCGTTGCTGGCGGCTCATCCAAATCGCATTGCCGTTACGGCTCTCTGCGTCTGTCGGGACCAAAGCCTCTGGGTCACTCGGGTGTCGTGGATTGGGCTTCGCGTCCGGCGTTGATAGCAGGCCCTTCGAGCAACTCGACGATCCGCTCCGTGTTCTCGCGGATCGCCGTGATGTTGCGGAACATCCACTTCGGAGGCGCGTTATCGGGCATCGACTCAAATTTCTGCTCCCAGTCGATCGTGCC
This sequence comes from uncultured Actinomycetes bacterium, assembly GCA_963819475.1. GTDB lineage: Bacteria > Actinomycetota > Acidimicrobiia > IMCC26256 > DASPTH01 > DASUAS01. Next base: position 146,599 of record CAWFWE010000001.1, on the reverse strand, counting down.
CATCTTGGGCGCGAGGCGCTTCGCCAGGAGGACTGCAGCGGCACACACGCCAAGGATGATGAGCATCTTCTTCACGGCAAGTCCTTCCTTGATCGCGGGAACGTGACCAGAGCCTGTCGACGCTTCAAGACGGGCGGCGTTGGCGCTGGACTTCGGCCTCGACGTCAGCCTCAGTGATCGGTCGCCGGAAAAACGCGTCGTAGCCCTGCAAAATGAGGAAGACACCCCAGCCGGCTAGCACCCAGCCCGGCCAGAAGCCTTCGGCGCCGGATACCGCCCACACTCCGATGAGGAAGGCGTTGACGACCACATAGGCGACTACATCGGCCTGAAACTTGCGCTTGGCCTCAACTCGTCGGCGGGCACGTTCGCGTTCCTCGTTCGGTGAGTCGCCCGCCAGCGACGGGTCAACTGATCCGGAAGGTGACCCTGGCTCGATCCCGGAATCCGTCATCGTCCAACCTCCTCGCAGAACCACGCCCAATCCTCCGCCGACCTGGGCACAGGGCAAAGAGCCAAAGGTCCCTCGCGAACGAAATTCGTCCGCCTCGCCACGCGCCAGATTGCCCGATCCGGCGCACGCCGAGCGGCATCAGCTATGCCGCGTTCTTCATCGAGAAGGTGTCTCAGCTATCCGGTGAACCTGGGAGGGTTCATGACGGGCACGGACTGGAGCTCGACGGCACCGATGTCACATCCGTCGGGGTTGGCGCGTGGCAGACCGCGTTGGTCGGTGGTGATGCGGTCGGCTACGCGTGTTTGGCAGGTTGTCGGGTCGATCGCCCGGACGAGCGGTGACGTCGCGCTCGGCAGCATGGTCAGTGTCGGGCCTCCGTTGTCACTCAGCGGCCCCAGTTGCGGGTTCAGCCCCGCGCCCTGACGATCTCCGACGGCGGAATAGGAGCATGACTCGTCGTCCGCGAAGTTGTGCCCGTCCGAGTCAAGGAGGTGTGCCTCGCAATTCGGGATTCCGCGGGCTCGTGCGATGACGGAACCGAACGAGCTGATGATCCCGAAGGCGAGCACCTGAGCCCTGGAATTAGCGTCAGGGGCACCGTTATCGACGACATCGGAGAACGCGAGACGGATCTCGTTCGCCGCAACGACCCCGTTCCCCTGGTTCGCCGTGACGGTCGCGTTGGTCAATACGACGTCGCCATTGGCGACGATCCCCGCCGCGCCGCCGCCCGATCCCGGTGTCGTGTTGGCGACGGTCGAACGGGTCACACTGACCAGCGCGTTCTTCAAACCGACCACGCCCTCGGTCGAGCTCGGCCCATAACCCGGCCGTGTGCTGACGTTGAGCACCGACGAATCAATGAGCGCGATGCTCCCCGCCGCGCCGATCCCCATCACCGAGCCCGAGTTGTTCAACACGACATCGTGGACTCGGGAGTGGCTCACCGTCACCGAGCCAGTCTCGGCCCAAACCCCGGCAAGGGGACTGCCGATGCCCCCGATCCCCGTGACCTCGGAATCCGTCACGCCGACGCGGCCGCCGGTGCTCCGGATCCCAGCAGAGGGGCCGAAACCGTCGTTGAGGATGCCACTGACGATCGACCCCGAGACGTCGAGGTCACCTGCCGCGACGAGTCCCGTCGCCCTCCCCGGGTTCCCCGACTCGAGTTGGGAGATGCTCGAGTCGGTAACCGTCATGGAGGCCCCGGACTGCGCGCCGACTACGTCGCCAACCGCGCCGGGACCGGTGCAGCAACTCGCCCCTATGCCGGTAATCCTCGAACCGGCGATCGTCACGGCACCGGCAGACGGAGACTTTGCCCACACGCCGTAGGCGTTGATATCCACGCCGTGAATGTTCGTGATGGCGGAATTCGCCAGCGAGATCGGGCCGCCGTCGCTCAACACCGCAACCGCACCCTGACTGATCGTCAGGTTGAGCAAGGTCACCGCACCGGAACCCTGCTGCCAGAGATCTGTCGAGTTGTCGCAGTTCTGAGTGATCGAGAAGCCGCCGCCGTCGACAGCGACATCCGACGCACCATTTCGCGTCACCGGACCTGTACCGCAATCCGACAGCGTGATGGGCGCCGTCAACACGATGCTCGTAACAACCTCATCGCCGAACGCGGAACGGAAACCCGCCTCGTCGCTGACACCCGTCGTCGCAGCCGAAGCCGCACCAACCCCGACCAGACTGAACGCGCCCACGATGACAAGGACCATCCCCGCGACGGCCACGCGGCGCCCCCATGGTGCTGCGATGCCCCGTACCCTCATCCTTGGCCCTCCCGCACGCATAATGCCCGGTGGTCTCAGTTGGAGCTGACCCGGTTCGACGGACAGGTCGTTACGCTGCGCGTCGGTCAGCAGTGTGCCATGCGTTCTCCTTCTCGGTCGGGGTGAGGTAGTCGATCGCGGAGTGCAGTCTCCGCGGGTTGTACCAGCCTTCGATCCAGCGGACGATCGCGCGTTTCGCCTCCGCGCGCGTTGCCCACGCGTGTCGGTGCACGAGTTCTCGCTTCAAGGTCGCGAAGAAGCTCTCGGCCGCGGCGTTGTCCCAGCAGATCCCGGTCGCGCCCATCGACTGCACGACGTGGTGTCGTTCGCACAGCTCGGCGAACTCACCCGCGGTGTACTGACAGCCGCGGTCGGAGTGGAAGACGACGCCGTCGACGTGACCACCGCGGGTCGCGACCGCCATCTCGAGCGCGTCCCCGACCAGGGAGGCGCGGAGATGATCGGCAAGCGCCCAGCCGATCACGCGGCGGCTGTAGAGATCGATCACCGTCGCGCAGAACAGCCAGCCTTCCCAGGTGCGCACGTAGGTGATGTCACCCGCCCACGTGACGTTCGGCGCGGCCGGGTTGAAATCCCGAGCCACCCGATCCGGTGCCGGCACCGCACCCTTGTCCGGCGTGGTGGTCTTGAAGCCCTTGCGGGCCGACTCGCCCACCCAGCCGTTGACACGCATGATCCGCGCCACCCGCTTGCGAGCGACTCGGAAGCCCTGCTTGCGCAACCAGCGATGCACCCGCGGTGACCCATACGTACGATCCGAGGTCTCCCAGATCGCCTCGATCTCTGCTGCCAACGTGGCGTCGTCGACGTCGCGGGCACACGGCGCGCGTCCCAGCCAGTCATAGAACCCCGACCGGGACACCTCCAACGTCCGGCACATCTCGCTGACGCTCCACGAACATTCGGGGATCGCCTTCTCCTCGGCGATGAACCGATACACGGCCATCACCCGTGCTCGCGGGTCGAGGCCGAGAAGAAGGCGACTGCTTTTGCCAGGATGTCCCGCTCGCGCGTGACCCGATCCAGCTCCCGTTTCAGATCACGGATCTCGGCGCGCTCCTCTCCGCTCGGCGCGCCCGCGGCTTGCTCGCGGAACTGACGCACCCAGTTGCCCAGCGTCGAGTCGTAGATCCCGAGCTCCTTGGCGACCTGAGCGATGTTGCCACCCGACGCCTCGACCAGCGCGACCGCTTCAGCCTTGAACTCGGGCGTGAACTTCCGACGATTCCTCCCCACACGGACTCCCTTCCGGGCCAGAACGGCCCATGATCAGGTGTCCGTCAAAGCGGGGCAACTCCAAGTCTGTCAAGGCAACACGGTCTCGAGGGCTTGTGCTGGGGTCCGATAGTCGAGTGTCTTGCGGGGCCGTCCGTTGAGTTCGGCAGCGATGGCGTCGAGCTCTTCTTGGGTGCGGTCAGCAAAGCGGGACTTGCGCGGGAGGTATTGGCGCAACAGACCATTGGTGTTCTCATTGGTGCCGCGCTGCCATGGACTCCGCGGATCGCAGAAGAACACTGGCACGCCACTCGCGACGGTGAACTGCGAGTGCGCAGCCATCTCCTTGCCCTGGTCCCAGGTCAACGAACGCCGCAGCTGCGCGGGGCGCGGCGATCGTCGCGGCGAGCGCGTCGGCGACCACATCAGCGGTGTGACTGGTCGGCAGTCCGACGAGCATCACGAAGCGACTGGATCGCTCGACCAGGGTCGCGACGGTGCCGATGCCTTGGCCGAAGATGAGATCGCCTTCCCAATGTCCAGGAACGGCACGGTCGTCGGCTTCTGCGGGTCGTTCGCTGATGTGGACCAGGTTGCGGATCTGCCCCTGACCGTTGCGAACGTGCTTTGGGTATGCGGCCGGCCGACGGCGGGAACGTCCCGTGCGGAGATAGCGGGTCAACTCTTTGCGCAACGCGCCGCGGGACTGCACGAACAACGACTGATAGATCGTCTCGTGCGACACGCGCATCTCCGCATCGTCGGGGAACTCGCGCACCAGCCAACCCGAGATCTGCTCCGGCGACCACCGCAACTCGAGCTTCGCTTCCACGACCGATCGCAACCGAGGACACACCACCAACTTCGACGCCCGCGGCCGACACGCCCGACGCAGCGCGGCCCGGTCAGCTCGACACGCCCGATACGCACGCCGACCCCCGTTCCTCGCGACCTCACGCAACACCGTCGACGGTGACCGTCCCAACCCGACCGCGATCTGGCGCAAACGACCGGCCAGCCACCAGTCCACGCGAGATCTCCTCACGCTCCGCCGGCGACAACCGCAGCGACGACCGCTTCCGCTCACGCGGGGCAGGCCGAGACAACGCCAACACCGCCCGACGGATCGCGTGCCGAGATCGGTGCACCTCCTCACACATACGCCAGAACGGCGCACCCTCCGCCAACAACTCAGCGATCCGTTCCCGCTCCTTCGCCGACAGTCGCTCCACGCACGGCCTCCCCGATCCCGAGCCCAACCAGCTCAATGATGCGATGACCGCGTGAGTCCACCCCCGATCGAGCGTGCTTACGCGAGCGCCGATCGGCAGATGTGGCGCGGCGTCTGACCTCCTCCAGACGGTCATTGCTTGTCTCCTCGCGACAGATGCACAGCGACGGCATCGCTGGCATTGCCCCACATGTCTTCCGAGAAAGAGCGGCAAAAAGGACCTTCGTCTCTAGCTGAAGGTCCATTGCGTCCAGACAATTGGCGGCCTACACACGGAAAGTCGAGGCAGGGGAGGATTGGTGCGATGTCGAAGCCGCGTCCGCTCATATTTGGCGCAACGTTCCTCGTCGTGGTGACCCTGGCGAGCTTGGGGGCGTCCGCTGTCGCGATTGGCGCGCCGTCACAGGCGACTACCACACAGCCAACCTCCCAATCCAACACGACAACGAAGTTGCTCTCTGGCTGCACCAAGTTGGTCGACGACCACGACAATCTCACGAACGCGAAAGGGAAAGCGACGAAGAACACCTTCTCCTCGCCCGCGATCACGAAGCACCTCATCTCGATCGCAAAGGAGTTGAAGAGCCTGCCCGGCGCAAACAAGCTGGCCACGAAGTTGCAGAAGTCAGAAGCCGGAACCGCGCGGCGTCAGGCAATCGACAAGCTCTACCACTGGTGCGCAAAGCTAGGCGCCTTCAAACCGGCGCGTCTCACGATTAAACCTCGATTCGATGTCGTGGACGCCGATGTCGTCGTCACTGGAACCACCGAGCCGGGCGCCTCGGTCAACATTTCGACTACTCGTTCGCCGACAGTCACGGTCACGGCCGACAGCACCGGTGCCTTCTCCGCGACGTTGCCGAACCTACCCTTCGACCAAGACGCTTCTGTGTCTCTGAGCGCAAGCGTGCCCATGCGTGACGCGGGTCGGAAGAACGTCATCGTGCGTCGCACGATGAGCGAAGCCGCCAAACAAGCCAAGGCACAGGCAGAGGCACAGGCAGCCGCGCAGGCCGCGCAGGCAGCGGAGGCCAACTTCAAAGCGAGTTGCGCGAACCCTCCGTATAACGAGTTGATTAAGTACGCACCCGGCACCGTGGGTATGCCGGTGACCTATCAGGTCCAGGTGTTCCAGTTCGACTTCAACACTGGCCCCGACCAGTTCTTGGGGTACGTCACACCGGGCAACTACTTCTGGAACGACCTGGTTCTCTTCAAGCTGCCAAACGCTGCGATGGGGACCGGCATCGCCAAGGGTTCCATGGTTCAGGTGTGGGGCACCGTCGGTGCGCCATACACCTATAGCACTCGGATCGGAACCAACTCGGTGCCAACGATCGACGTAAAGTACATCGCACCACTCTGAGCAGATCGTTGATCGGACGTGCAGCGTGGCCCCCCACTGCACGCCGGACTCGCGAGAGCAAGCGACTGCAGATTGCCCGCTCGGGAGCGAACTACGCGGCTGGGAGCGCTCGGTAGCGCCGCCGAGCACCGCTGCGCGCCGAACGGCATCAGTTATGGCGAACGCGGAAGGGTCTACTGGCGACCCTAGAGATACGGGAGTTATAACCAGAAGTTGTGGATCGCCGGTCTGTTCCAGGGCGCGGCGTACCTTCCTGCTTGACCAACAAGGAGAGCCGGCACGCCAATGCCGGCGAGGAAGGAACGCCGATGTTGAAGGTAGTTGCTGAGGAGACCGCGCGCACGGAGCTGGCCGCGGGTTTGGATGAGATCTGCCGCGAAGGCGCTCGGCGGATGCTCGCCGCAGCGCTCGAGGCCGAGGTGGACGCGTACGTCGACGCATTCGCCGACCAGGTCGACGAGCACGGCAATCGGTTGGTGGTCCGCAACGGGCACGCGTGGCCGCGGACGATCACGACCGGCGTGGGCCGTATCGATATTCGAGCCCCGCGGGTCGATGACGGGCGGACCGATCCTGTGACCGGAGAGCGGTTCCAGTTCAAGAGCTCGATCGTGCCGCCGTGGTGCCGTAAGTCCCCGAAGGTGACCGAGGTGTTGCCGTTGATGTATCTGGCGGGCATGTCCAGCGGTGACTTCGTGCCCGCGCTGGAAGGGTTCTTCGGGAACTCGGCGGGGCTCTCGGCGTCGGTGATCACCCGCCTCACGGCCCAGTGGCAAGACGAGCATCGCCACTTCTCGGATCGGTCGCTTCGGGACAAGGACTTCGTGTACGTGTGGGTCGACGGCGTGCATTTCAACGTCCGGCTCGCCGAGGACCGACTGTGCGTCCTGGTCATGGTGGGGGTGCGCCTCGATGGCACCAAGGAGCTGGTCGCGATCCGCGACGGCTACCGGGAGTCCAAGGAGTCGTGGGCGGATCTGCTGCGCGATCTCAAGCGGCGCGGGATGGTCGCTCCGGTCCTGGCGATCGGCGACGGGGCACTCGGGTTCTGGGGCGCGGTGCGTGATGTCTGGCCCGAGACCCGTCATCAACGCGACTGGTTCCACAAGGCCGCCAACGTCTTGGACGCGTTGCCGAAGTCGGCGCAACCGACCGCGAAGAAGGTGCTCGCCGAGATCCGCGACGCCCAAGACCGCGACCACGCCCTCGCCGCCGCGAACGTGTTCGCGAACGAGTTCGGCACGAAGTTCCCCAAGGCGGTCGCGAAGATCACCGACGACCTCGACGAGCTCCTCGCGTTCTACGACTTCCCCGCCGAGCACTGGATCCACTTGAAGACCTCGAACCCGATCGAGTCGACGTTCGCGACCGTGCGACTCCGCACCAAGGTCACCAAAGGACCGGGCTCGCGTGCCGCGGGACTCGCGATGACCTACAAGCTCATCATCGCCGCACAGGACCGCTGGCGTGCCATAAACGGGCCGCACCTCGCCGCGCTCGTCCGCGCCGGCGCCACCTTCAAGAAGGGAGTGCTCATCGAAAACCCGAACAAGGTCGCCGCGTGATCAACAAACCCGACCCACAACTCTTGACGATTTCTCGAGATACGGAGACCAGGAGCTGAGAACATCCTCGAGCGCGGACCAGTCACGGCTTGCCGTGAATGTCTCAGACGAACACGCTGCGGCGCCGCTGCTCGTGATGCACTGATTCAACGCCTTGGAGGATGTTTCCACTGCGCTCAGAGCGCCACGCGTCTCCTTGACCAAGGGCCGAATCTCCTTAGGGATAGTGCCGATGTACAGCCGGTTCCGCGCTCTTCGATCATCAACACCGACGAGCTCAACCCGAAGTGTGCTTGCAGAAAATGACGCGGTAAGCGCTTCTATCCCGCCCGTAAATGTGCAGGTGAGCAGGCAGTCGCGCTGCACATCGGCGAGCGTCTTAAGGAGGTCTGGGCTCCTCTTGGCGACGACGCTCGCGACCTGACGCACTGTCGCCTTCTTCGCCTTTTGCAGCTTCTCGGCTCCTGCGGAGTTATAACCAGAAGTTGTGGATCGCCGGTCTGTTCCAGGGCGCGGCGTACCTTCCTGCTTGACCAACAAGGAGAGCCGGCACGCCAATGCCGGCGAGGAAGGAACGCCGATGTTGAAGGTAGTTGCTGAGGAGACCGCGCGCACGGAGCTGGCCGCGGGTTTGGATGAGATCTGCCGCGAAGGCGCTCGGCGGATGCTCGCCGCAGCGCTCGAGGCCGAGGTGGACGCGTACGTCGACGCATTCGCCGACCAGGTCGACGAGCACGGCAATCGGTTGGTGGTCCGCAACGGGCACGCGCGGCCGCGGACGATCACGACCGGCGTGGGCCGTATCGATATTCGAGCCCCGCGGGTCGATGACGGGCGGACCGATCCTGTGACCGGAGAGCGGTTCCAGTTCAAGAGCTCGATCGTGCCGCCGTGGTGCCGTAAGTCCCCGAAGGTGACCGAGGTGTTGCCGTTGATGTATCTGGCGGGCATGTCCAGCGGTGACTTCGTGCCCGCGCTGGAAGGGTTCTTCGGGAACTCGGCGGGGCTCTCGGCGTCGGTGATCACCCGCCTCACGGCCCAGTGGCAAGACGAGCATCGCCACTTCTCGGATCGGTCGCTTCGGGACAAGGACTTCGTGTACGTGTGGGTCGACGGCGTGCATTTCAACGTCCGGCTCGCCGAGGACCGACTGTGCGTCCTGGTCATGGTGGGGGTGCGCCTCGATGGCACCAAGGAGCTGGTCGCGATCCGCGACGGCTACCGGGAGTCCAAGGAGTCGTGGGCGGATCTGCTGCGCGATCTCAAGCGGCGCGGGATGGTCGCTCCGGTCCTGGCGATCGGCGACGGGGCACTCGGGTTCTGGGGCGCGGTGCGTGATGTCTGGCCCGAGACCCGTCATCAACGCGACTGGTTCCACAAGGCCGCCAACGTCTTGGACGCGTTGCCGAAGTCGGCGCAACCGACCGCGAAGAAGGTGCTCGCCGAGATCCGCGACGCCCAAGACCGCGACCACGCCCTCGCCGCCGCGAACGTGTTCGCGAACGAGTTCGGCACGAAGTTCCCCAAGGCGGTCGCGAAGATCACCGACGACCTCGACGAGCTCCTCGCGTTCTACGACTTCCCCGCCGAGCACTGGATCCACTTGAAGACCTCGAACCCGATCGAGTCGACGTTCGCGACCGTGCGACTCCGCACCAAGGTCACCAAAGGACCGGGCTCGCGTGCCGCGGGACTCGCGATGACCTACAAGCTCATCATCGCCGCACAGGACCGCTGGCGTGCCATAAACGGGCCGCACCTCGCCGCGCTCGTCCGCGCCGGCGCCACCTTCAAGAAGGGAGTGCTCATCGAAAACCCGAACAAGGTCGCCGCGTGATCAACAAACCCGACCCACAACTCTTGACGATTTCTCGCTCCTGCGGGCGTCGAGACGATGACGATTGCCAGCACTACCAGAGAGAACGCCGCCAGAGCCTTGCGCACTGTTGTCCTCCTGTTTCCGGTCGCGGATTGTCGCTCGTAGTGATCGAAACCCTTGACCGATCAGCCCACGCAGACATCGCCTATTGCGCATGCATAATGCCCGATCCGGCGTGCTTACGCGAACTCCGATCGGCATTCCTGGCGCGTCAGCAGTCAGTCGGGTCGCACCGACCTCCACCACTCGGTGTCGCCTTCGGTGTTGTCCCGGTCAACTTGCTGCTGGCGAACATGGTCGAGGAACTCGCGTGGCAAGCGGACTGAATGCTCGCGCACGTAATGCTTCAACCCATCCGGCCACACGTACGTGCCGTCGAACTTCTCTGACCCGGTGATGTGCTCGCCGCAGATTCCGCACTCTTCTATACCCGGCACGAGAAGACCCGTCCATCCCCCGCAGAGGTAGTGATGGACCGAAAGCCGTTCCTCGGGGGCCCAGTCCGGGTCAACGAAATCGTGAGGATCGGGCCAGTCGGGTTCCTGTTCGCTTCGCCAATACCCGATCAGTCTCACGCACGGATAATGCCCAGGCGCACGCCGAGCGGCAGATATGGCGTGGCAAGGACGCGCGTGGCGCTCACGAGTGGCGGTGGTGATCCCGGGCCAGAGTCCGGTACCGTCGGAGCGCGTCCGGCCGACGAAGCGACGGGAGCCACGATGTACACCATTCGGTCCACCACAGCTATGACGCCGATCGACGGTCACGTCGACATCAACTTTGCGGACCGGGAGGGCTGGACCGAGAACATGCGCGCGATGATCCTGCCCATCATGATCGGCGACGATCGATGCGGCCCGTTCGTCGCGCTCAGCTACGTCGAGCCGACCAGCGAGCAGATGCCGCTGTCATTCGCGCATGCCCACGCGAGCGACAACTGGCGCATCTCGGTGCGGGGCACCACCAACATGGGCCGTGACGCCTACAAGCAGGGCCAGTTCCGGTTCCACGACGGCGGGGTGCCGTACGCGAGCGACAACTTCGCCTGGGGTCCCGACGGCGGCTACGGCATCATCATGTTCGCCGACCGGCGTGGGTTCCCCATCCGACCGGTGAAGGCCGAGCTCGCCGAGCAGATGAGGCCGGCGCAGGAAGTCGCCGGTCGAGCAATGGGCATCGACGTGCAGGATCCGTGCCCGGGAGCTCCCGCCATCATGACGACGCTCGGCCCCACGACCCGCGCACACCTCGACGGCGGCTTCGACACCTCCGAGCAGTGGGACGAGATCGTGCCCGGTGTCCGCATGGCCGCCGGCCTCGCCGGCGAACCGACGTGCGGACCGATGCTCGTGTTCGTCGACTGCGCTGCCGGCACCGAAGCGGTCCCCGCGCGCTCGATCGGTTCCGAGACGATCATCGCGCCGGTGTCCGGATCGCTCGACGCCGCGGGCGTCACGCTGAGCCAGGGCGACGTGCGCTTGGAAGAAGCCGACGTCGACCATCCTGCACTCGTGGCCGGCTCCGACGGCGCGCAGGTCGTGATCATCTTCGCCGATCGGCGCGCGCTGCGATCGGCGCTCGACGACGGGAGGATGTCCGGCGCGCTCGGCGCCGCGCTGTCGCCCGTGCTCGAAGACCTTCAGCGCCAGCTCCCCCTCGCCGACTCCGCGTCCTGACTTCGGAGTGGTTCGCCCGACTCCCGCGCGGCGCGATCACCTGCTTCATCGGCCAAGGCGGGGGACTCATTGCGATCCGGCCACCCGGCCACGTACTCAACCCGGACGACGCCCTGGTCGGCGAACGCAGCAAGCAGCGCGGACGGGACGCTCGAGCACTTTCCACCGTGAGTCATGCGCCGTCCCCGAGATGTGCCGCGGTACGCGCCGAGCGGCAGTTACGCGCTCAGGTTCCGGAGTTGCGCTCCCGCCGACCACCCTTCCGGTGGTGTGCGGCTCTGTGAGAACCAGGGCTTGCCGTCCTTGACCCAGCGAGCACGCCAGCCTGCGTAGAACGCTTCGGCGTTCGCGTGCTGGTAGTCGTCGTAGCCGAACTGGATTGCACAGCACGGGCAGATCTCGTCGGAGGGTGAGTCACCACTCCATGGGGGCTCGTAGAGACCTTCGTAGCCACAAGAGGGACACATCGGCATCCGCGCATGATGCCCCATCTGTGGCACGCCGAGCGGCAGATATGGCGCCCAGCACTGGGCCTTGCTGCAGCGGTCCCGATGCCTTGGTCAGGCCATGGGGTCGATTCCGGTGGCGATGCGTCCCAGGTGCGCCCACGCGGCGAGGTCTGGTGATGCGAGTTCTTTGACTCGTTCGTCGTAGCGCCTCCGATCTGCGTCGGTGCCGCGGTCGGCCCATTCGCCAGAGCCGCCGGTGCGGAAGAACGCTCGGTCGTCCACGTACATCCCTGCCTCCGGGGTGACTTGTGTGGCGCGCTCGCGCATGCGATCGAGCGACGCTGCCGGGGCGAGTTCAGCGAGTCGCTCGCGGTTGAAGACCAGATCGAGCACCGCAGCGAGCCGTTCCATCTCGCCCACCAGGTCTTCTTGGTAGTCCGCGTAATGGAACATCGCGACGTTCGGGTCATGTCGACGCTGCCACGCGGTGTCCAGGTGATGCAGCAAACTTGCGAGGGTCGGCGATTGCATCCCGGAGCCATCGTGTTCGATGAACATCCGGTAGTTCGCTACGGGATCGGGGTCCGGTGGTATGGGCGGCGCGCTCGACTGAAGCTCTTCCAGGCGCCCCTGCGCAGCAAACGCCGCCGCGAACTTCTCGTGGTCGAAGTTGGCCATGTGATGTTCGAAGGACACCATGGCGTCACGAGGGTCACGGCCCACCACCACATACGTGACTTCGTCCCGCACCGGAAGGCCATCTAGAGGCGTATGTGTCTTGATGAAGCGCCGGTGCTGTTGGGCGGCGAGCTGAGCGAAGACATCCGTCTCGGTGCGGATCCTCAAATCGAGCCAAGGCGACAACTCGTCGATCGAGCCGGGAAACTCAGGCTTGTCGAACAACAACAAGCCACAGAGCATCTGCGTCCACGCCGTGCCGCACTTCGGCGGCGTGCTGATCACGACGTCCCCGGCACGGAACTCGAACCGAGTCCAACGAGTCGTGTCCACGCTTCCGAAGCTGTAATCAACCAGCTCGTCCATGGTGAGGTTGTCCCGGTAGTCGTGGAACTTGAGGTGGCGGTCCCCCGCTTGATGCCTGCCTGCTGGTAGGTCTCGGGCGTACCGCCAAGCACATCCGACAAGAAGGGGACCGCCGTGAGGAAGAACTACCAGAGGAACGCGTCGCGTGCTGCGATGAGCGAGGTCGTGGTGCCGGACGCGGTGAGCGTCGCGATGAGCGAGCTGACCGGAGCGATGCGCGAAGGCCTGTTGGCTCTCGCGGTCGGCGCGGGCCTGCAGGTGATGCAGGTCCTGATGGGCGAGTCGGTCACCGGGCTGTGCGGCCCGAAAGGTGCACACGATCCGGACCGCAGAGCGGTGCGTCACGGCCGCGAGGCCGGCTCGGTGGTGTTGGGTGGCCGTCAGGTGCGGGTGCGTCGCCCGCGGGTTCGTACCGTGGACAAGACCGCCGAGGTGGCGGTGCCGGCCTATGAGCTGTTCTCGAGCACCGAGTTGCTCGGTGAGCTCGCGTTGGAGCGGATGATGGCCAAGCTTTCGACCCGCCGCTACGAGGCCGGTCTGGAACCGGTCGGTTCGGCGGTCGAGGCCTCCGCGTCGGGCACGTCGCGTTCGGCGGTGAGTCGCCGGTTCGTGGCGATGACCGAACGGGCTCTCGACGAGCTGATGCGCGCCGATCTGTCCGAGCTCGATCTGGTGGCGTTGATGATCGACGGGGTTCACTTCGCCGAGCATCTCTGCGTGGTGGCGCTCGGGATCACCATCGATGGCACCAAGATCCCTCTCGGGGTGGTGGAAGGTTCGACCGAGAACGCGACGGTCGTCAAGGCGCTCCTCACCGACCTCGCCGAACGCGGGCTCGACATGTCGCGTCCGATCCTGGTCGTGATCGACGGCGCCAAAGCGCTCGCCACCGCGGTGCGCGAGATCTTCGACCGGCCGGTCGTGCAGCGATGCCAGCTCCACAAGATCCGCAACGTTGAACGTCACTTGCCCAAGACGCTGGCGACGACGGTGACCAAGAAGATGCGCGCCGCGTACCGCGACCAGGACGCGTTGCACGCCGAAGCAACACTCGAGGCGCTCGCCCGTTCGCTCGACAAGGCACATCCCGGTGCGGCAGGTTCACTCCGGGAAGGACTCGGCGAGACGCTCACCGTCAACCGCCTCGGTGTGCCACCCACGTTGGCTCGGACGTTGCGGTCCTCGAACGCGATCGAGTCCATGATCGAGATCTGCCGCGATCACAGCGCGAACGTGAAACGGTGGCGTGACGGACAGATGGCGTTGCGTTGGTGCGCGGCCGGGATGACCGAAGCCGCGACGCAGTTCCGACGCGTGAACGGGCACCTCCACCTCGCCGCGCTACGCGTCGAACTCGACCGCAAGTTCGAGACCGTCACACCCGTGCGCGAGACTCAGGAGGCCGCCTGACCAACACCCGGGCCGTCACCCAAGTTCCACGGAACGCGGGACATCCTCTCCATGGTCTCCCTGCTGACCTTCCCCGCCGCAGCCCGCGCACATATTGCCCAGTGAGTATGTGGGGGTGCTAGTTCGTGGGTCCACCGTCGTGTTGGTGGTGGGCGTTACGGTCGCCATGGTCTGCGTATTCGTCTGACTTGTTGTGGCACCGAGGTTTCGTTGGGTGCGTGTCGACGGACGCGTGGGCGAGAAGACGGCACGCCCCGTTCCGGAGGGTGATCGAGCTCGCTGTTCACAGCAGCAGGCTCGTCACGGTCTCCTTCCCGGGACGTGCGTGCCACCCCTCAACCGTTTGAGACAGAAGGGATGGCGATGACCATCGTAGAGAGCGCGCGCCCGGTGACGGGCGGAGTGGATACGCACCTGGATGTGCATGTCGCGGCTGCGATAGACGCGAACGGCGGCGTGTTGGGTGTCGAGTCGTTCGCGACCACGACTGCCGGTTTCGTCGAACTGCACGACTGGTTCGCGGGGTTCGGACCGCTGGCTCGGGTTGGTGTGGAAGGCACCGGCGCCTACGGCGCGGGTCTCGCTCGTCATCTCCGCGGGCGCGGTGTCACGGTGATCGAGGTTGATCGTCCGAACCGTCAGTTGCGTCGCCGTGCCGGCAAGTCCGACACGATCGACGCCGTCGAAGCGGCGCGGGCCGCGCTGTCGGGTCGTGCGTCGGGAATCGCGAAGTCCGCCGATGGTGATGTGGAAGCGATCCGGGTGCTGCTCGTCGCTCGCCGCTCTGGTCGCAATGTACGGGTCAAGTATCTGAACCAGATCCGCCACCTCGGCTTCACTGAGGGTCCCCCTCCTGACCGGTCACCTCGATTAGGAGGTAACCATGTCAGTGATGGAGGAGCAGAGGCCGCGGTCTCGGCGTTCGTTCACCGACGAGTTCAAGCGTGATGCCGTGGCGTTGGTGATCGACGAGGACCGCACGGTCGTCGACGTGGCTCGCAGTCTCGGTGTCGGTGAGGGCACGTTGGGGAACTGGGTGCGCCAAGCGCGGATCGATCGGGGTGAACGAGCCGGACTCACGACGTCGGAGCGGGCCGAGTTGGCCGAGCTGCGCAGGGAGAACGCTCGGTTGCGGATGGAACGAGATCTGCTCAAACGAGCGACGGCCTTCTGGGTGAAGGAGTCGGGACAGTGACCCGCTATCGGTGGGTCGCGGCCCGGAAGGCCGAGGGGTTCCCGATCACGATGGCATGCAAGATCGCCGACGTGTCTCGTCAGGCGTTCCACGACTGGCGGGCCCGAATTGCGGCGGGACCGACCGCACGGGAGCTCGCCGAGGCCGAGTTGGTCGGGTTGATGCGTGCGATCCACGCCGAGTCCGACGCCACCTATGGCGAGCCGCGCATGACCGAAGAACTCGCCCTGCGGGGACGACCGGTGAACCACAAGCGGGTCCGGCGCCTGATGCGCGTGCATGGCATCGTCGGGGTGTTCAGGCCGGCGAAGGTGCGGACCACGATCCCCGTGGAGGAGTGCCCGCCGTTGCCGGATCTCGTGGGTCGACGGTTCGCACCGGCCGCGCCGGATGTCGTGTGGTGTGGTGACATCACCTACGTCCCGACCGGTGAAGGATGGTTGTACGTCGCGTCGGTCCTCGATCTCGGTTCGCGTCGCCTGCTCGGCTACTCGATGGCCGACCACATGCGCACCGAGCTCGTCGCGGACGCGCTCGACATGGCCGCCGCCGCTCGTGGCGGCCACACCGCCGGGATCGTCTTCCACGGCGACCGTGGCAGCCAATACATGTCGGGTGACTACCGCCAGCTGATCGGCGATCTCGACATGGTCCAGTCGGTCGGACGCACCGGCGTGTGCTGGGACAACGCGGTCGCCGAATCGTTCTGGTCATCGCTGAAACGTGAAGTCGTGCACCGCTACCGGTTCGCGACTCGCGCGGAGGCACGTCGTGAGATCTTCGCGTGGATCAACCGTTACAACCACCGGCGGCTGCACTCGAGCCTCGGCTACCTGCCACCCGTCGCGTGGGAACAGCTGTACCGTCACACCCAGGCCGACCTGGCCGCGTAACCAACGTGACCGGTCAACGGGGGGAGGCCCACACCGCCCCTGACGAACTGCGAGGACGCCTTCGTGGTGTGCATCGAGACCAGCTCGCGCGCACCGCAGCAGCGTTGCGTCCGAACTCGCAGTCCGACGCCGTCACTCACGCGACCAAAGTCGCGATCGCCACGTTGGGGCGGCGCGTGTTGGCGCTCGAAGCCGATGGCACACGCCTTGACGCGCAGCTCGAGCAACTCGTGCAGCGAACGGCGCCGAGCCTGCTCGAGGTCTACGGCGTCGGGATCCACACCGCCGCGATCTTGCTCGTCGCTGCTGGCGACAATCCTCACCGACTCCGCAGCGAAGCCGCGTTCGCGCATCTCTGCGGCGTCGCGCCGCTCCCTGCGTCGTCAGGCAAGACGACACGCCATCGACTCAACCCCGGCGGGAACCGCCAAGCCAACCATGCGCTCTGGCGCATCGTGTTCACCCGCATGAGCAGTGACGAACGCACCCGCAAATACGTCGCTCGTCGACTCGCCGAAGGTCGCACCACGAAAGAGATCATGCGCATCCTCAAGCGCTACGTCGCACGCGAGGTCTACCCGCACCTGACCACACGCTGAGATCAGGAGCGGCGGGCCTGGCCCACGAATGCCCCGACGCCACCGGCTGTCCTTCGCAGCGATCCGCCGGCCCGCCACTCCGAACACGCTCGGCACCGCATGGCCTCATAAGAGCTCGCCCTCAACCCGAGTGGCCCATCACTGGTCTGCCAGCACCGCCGAACCGACCCCTTGACAACACATAGGAGCATCGCTCTGGCGCATTTACGCGAGCGCGGCTGCCTATCTCGCCTGTTCATGCCAGAGCGCCCAAGTCGCTAGGGATTTAGCGCGAGTCGCCAATACGTACGCCCCACCCTTCCCGCTTCTGACGACGTTGCCACTCTGGAGTTGCCCCGCTTTGACGGACACCTGATCATGGGCCGTTCTGGCCCGGAAGGGAGTCCGTGTGGGGAGGAATCGTCGGAAGTTCACGCCCGAGTTCAAGGCTGAAGCGGTCGCGCTGGTCGAGGCGTCGGGTGGCAACATCGCTCAGGTCGCCAAGGAGCTCGGGATCTACGACTCGACGCTGGGCAACTGGGTGCGTCAGTTCCGCGAGCAAGCCGCGGGCGCGCCGAGCGGAGAGGAGCGCGCCGAGATCCGTGATCTGAAACGGGAGCTGGATCGGGTCACGCGCGAGCGGGACATCCTGGCAAAAGCAGTCGCCTTCTTCTCGGCCTCGACCCGCGAGCACGGGTGATGGCCGTGTATCGGTTCATCGCCGAGGAGGAGGTTGTCCCGGTAGTCGTGGAACTTGAGGTGGCGGTCCCCCGCTTGATGCCTGCCTGCTGGTAGGTCTCGGGCGTACCGCCAAGCACATCCGACAAGAAGGGGACCGCCGTGAGGAAGAACTACCAGAGGAACGCGTCGCGTGCTGCGATGAGCGAGGTCGTGGTGCCGGACGCGGTGAGCGTCGCGATGAGCGAGCTGACCGGAGCGATGCGCGAAGGCCTGTTGGCTCTCGCGGTCGGCGCGGGCCTGCAGGTGATGCAGGTCCTGATGGGCGAGTCGGTCACCGGGCTGTGCGGCCCGAAAGGTGCACACGATCCGGACCGCAGAGCGGTGCGTCACGGCCGCGAGGCCGGCTCGGTGGTGTTGGGTGGCCGTCAGGTGCGGGTGCGTCGCCCGCGGGTTCGTACCGTGGACAAGACCGCCGAGGTGGCGGTGCCGGCCTATGAGCTGTTCTCGAGCACCGAGTTGCTCGGTGAGCTCGCGTTGGAGCGGA
Source organism: uncultured Actinomycetes bacterium (assembly GCA_963819475.1). Classification (GTDB taxonomy): domain Bacteria; phylum Actinomycetota; class Acidimicrobiia; order IMCC26256; family DASPTH01; genus DASUAS01. Next base: position 128,614 of record CAWFWE010000001.1, on the reverse strand, counting down.
TGATGGCCAAGCTTTCGACCCGCCGCTACGAGGCCGGTCTGGAACCGGTCGGTTCGGCGGTCGAGGCCTCCGCGTCGGGCACGTCGCGTTCGGCGGTGAGTCGCCGGTTCGTGGCGATGACCGAACGGGCTCTCGACGAGCTGATGCGCGCCGATCTGTCCGAGCTCGATCTGGTGGCGTTGATGATCGACGGGGTTCACTTCGCCGAGCATCTCTGCGTGGTGGCGCTCGGGATCACCATCGATGGCACCAAGATCCCTCTCGGGGTGGTGGAAGGTTCGACCGAGAACGCGACGGTCGTCAAGGCGCTCCTCACCGACCTCGCCGAACGCGGGCTCGACATGTCGCGTCCGATCCTGGTCGTGATCGACGGCGCCAAAGCGCTCGCCACCGCGGTGCGCGAGATCTTCGACCGGCCGGTCGTGCAGCGATGCCAGCTCCACAAGATCCGCAACGTTGAACGTCACTTGCCCAAGACGCTGGCGACGACGGTGACCAAGAAGATGCGCGCCGCGTACCGCGACCAGGACGCGTTGCACGCCGAAGCAACACTCGAGGCGCTCGCCCGTTCGCTCGACAAGGCACATCCCGGTGCGGCAGGTTCACTCCGGGAAGGACTCGGCGAGACGCTCACCGTCAACCGCCTCGGTGTGCCACCCACGTTGGCTCGGACGTTGCGGTCCTCGAACGCGATCGAGTCCATGATCGAGATCTGCCGCGATCACAGCGCGAACGTGAAACGGTGGCGTGACGGACAGATGGCGTTGCGTTGGTGCGCGGCCGGGATGACCGAAGCCGCGACGCAGTTCCGACGCGTGAACGGGCACCTCCACCTCGCCGCGCTACGTGTCGAACTCGACCGCAAGTTCGAGACCGTCACACCCGTGCGCGAGACTCAGGAGGCCGCCTGACCAACACCCGGGCCGTCACCCAAGTTCCACGGAACGCGGGACATCCTCCCGAGGAGAAGGCGATCCCCGAATGTTCGTGGAGCGTCAGCGAGATGTGCCGGACGTTGGAGGTGTCCCGGTCGGGGTTCTATGACTGGCTGGGACGCGCGCCGTGTGCCCGCGACGTCGACGACGCCACGTTGGCAGCAGAGATCGAGGCGATCTGGGAGACCTCGGATCGTACGTATGGGTCACCGCGGGTGCATCGCTGGTTGCGCAAGCAGGGCTTCCGAGTCGCTCGCAAGCGGGTGGCGCGGATCATGCGTGTCAACGGCTGGGTGGGCGAGTCGGCCCGCAAGGGCTTCAAGACCACCACGCCGGACAAGGGTGCGGTGCCGGCACCGGATCGGGTGGCTCGGGATTTCAACCCGGCCGCGCCGAACGTCACGTGGGCGGGTGACATCACCTACGTGCGCACCTGGGAAGGCTGGCTGTTCTGCGCGACGGTGATCGATCTCTACAGCCGCCGCGTGATCGGCTGGGCGCTTGCCGATCATCTCCGCGCCTCCCTGGTCGGGGACGCGCTCGAGATGGCGGTCGCGACCCGCGGTGGTCACGTCGACGGCGTCGTCTTCCACTCCGACCGCGGCTGTCAGTACACCGCGGGTGAGTTCGCCGAGCTGTGCGAACGACACCACGTCGTGCAGTCGATGGGCGCGACCGGGATCTGCTGGGACAACGCCGCGGCCGAGAGCTTCTTCGCGACCTTGAAGCGAGAACTCGTGCACCGACACGCGTGGGCAACGCGCGCGCAGGCGAAACGCGCGATCGTCCGCTGGATCGAAGGCTGGTACAACCCGCGGAGACTGCACTCCGCGATCGACTACCTCACCCCGACCGAGAAGGAGAACGCATGGCACACTGCTGACCGACGCGCAGCGTAACGACCTGTCCGTCGAACCGGGTCAGCTCCACTCCGGTACCGCGTCGTCGAATGTGACCTGGAACCGACGCGCGTCCCGCTCGCGCATCCGCGTGGCTCGCTCGAGGACCGCGTAGCCGCCCTTGGCCAACGAGAACGGCTGCTTCAACACCCCGAGATGGTCGTACGGTCCATCTGCCCACGGGTTGAAGAACGCGGGCAGCACGAAGTTGCTGACCGGCACCCGCACACCGTTCACGACGATCCGGTACGTGTCCGCCTGCACCGCGTCGCAGACCTCACGAGCCCACATCAGTCGAGCTCCGTTGAACGAGTACTCATTTGCGGCGGGATCGGCGAGCATCTCGAGCGCTTCGTGGGAAGTGGTGACCGAGAGGGCGTCTGACCCCGCGATCCAGTCGCTGCCCGCCGAGAACGACGGATCCGCAAACACAGGCGCGTAGGGCAGGCCGTGACCGTCGACGATGTGCCAGCCATAGTCGCCGGCCTGGTGGGCGCTATCGAAGAAGTGGATCTTGTCGCCGCGTCCCCCGACCGTGAATCGCGCACTGGTGACTCCCCACGCGGGCGCGAAATCGCGCTCGACTTGGATCGTCAACGCCTCCGCGATCGCGTCGAGGACACCCGGAGACGGTCGATGGCGACGCGTGTGGTCAACCAGCGCCATGGTGCGCACTCGTCGATCGTACGCAGGCTCCCCATCCGCCGGGGTGTGTGCTGCGCAGAGGAACGTTGCGCAGGCAGTGCCCGACACGACGCGAGGACGGGCCGCCGAGCGGCGCAGATCGCCGGTTACGCGCTCGCCTGTAGGGCTGAGGTGCCCGGTGTTATGTGCACCTCTCCTCGCAGGTGACGGTGGTCCGGTTTGCCTGGTTTACTTGGCCTCGCCGGCGAGAAGGGGGTCAGGGTGGCCGAGCTGCCGACCGGGACGGTGACGTTCTTGTTCACTGACCTGGAGGGTTCGACGCGACTCTGGGAGGAACATCCCGACGACATGCAGGCGGCGTTGGCGCAGCACGACGAGATGTTGCGCGCGGCGATTGAGTCGCGCGGTGGTCATGTGGTGAAGATGACCGGTGACGGTGCGCATGGCGTGTTTGCGGGCGCGCATGACGCTATTGCGGCGGCGGTCGAGGCGCAGCGTTCGCTGGTCGTGGGGACCTGGGATGAGACCGGCCCCTTGCGGGTGCGAATGGGGGTACACGCTGGTCACGCGGAGCGGCGGGGGGATGACTATTTCGGGCCCGCGTTGAACCGGGCGGCGCGGTTGATGAGTGTGGCCCATGGGGGCCAGATCGTGGTGTCGCAGGCGGCGGCAGATCTGGCGCGTGACGCGCTCGGGGAAGATGTCGAACTTGTCGACTTGGGCGAGCATCGCCTGCGTGACTTGTCGCGGCCCGAGCGGGTGTTCCAGGTGAACGTAACGGGGTTGCGACGTGAGTTCGCCGCGTTGGCGTCGCTGGACGCGTTCCCGGGCAATCTGCCCTTGCAGGTGAGCTCGTTCGTGGGTCGAGACCGTGATCTCGCGGGGTCACGGAGGCGTTAGGCGATGCGCGGGTCGTAACGCTGACCGGTGTGGGTGGCGTCGGCAAGACCCGGCTGGCACTGCAGGTCGCGGGCGAGGTGTTGCCTCGGTTCCGGGAAGGCGCGTGGCTGTGTGAGTTGGCTGCGGTTCGCGATCCCGACGGGGTGGTCGCGGCGGTGGCGGCGGTGTTCGGGGTCACCGCGCGTGCTGGTCGAAGCCTGCAGGAATCGTTGATCGAGTTTCTTGGAACCAAGCAGCTGCTGTTGGTGGTCGACAACTGCGAACATCTCCTGGAAGCGGTCGGGGATCTGCTCGAGTCCATCGAGCGCTCATGCGCCGGTGTCGTCGTGTTGGCGACCAGCCGCGAGGGGCTGGCCCTGGATGGCGAGCGGGTCGTGCCGGTGCCGTCGTTGCCGGCCCCGCCCGCCAACGCGGAGCTCGACGCGGTCGCGCAGGCGGATTCGGTGCGGTTGTTCGTGGAGCGCGCCCGGGGCGCCGATCCGGACTTCGCGTTGAGCGCGGCGAATAAGGCCGCGGTGGTTCAGGTGTGTCGGCGTCTCGATGGAGTTCCGTTGGCGATCGAGTTGGCGGCGGCGCGGATCACGGCGATGAGCCCGGCCGAGTTGGCCCGGGGCCTGGATCACCGTTTCGAGACGCTCGCGGGTGGGCGACGACGGGCGGTGCAACGCCATCAGACCCTCCGCGCCGCGATCGACTGGTCCTATGACTTGCTCGCAGAACCCGAACGGCGGCTCTTGGCCCGGCTGGCGGTGTTCGCAGGAGGCTGTACCCGCGACGCGGCCGAGACCGTATGCAACGGCGAACCAATCGATCGGACGCGCGTCTTCGACCTCTTGGCCGGGCTGGTGGCGCGGTCTTTGGTCGTAGCTGAGCGGGGCGGTGACACGACGCGATACCGCCTACTGGAAACGATCCGGGAGTACGGCGAAGAGCGCCTCACTGAGCACGAAGAAACCGAGACGTTGCGGCGCCGTCACGCCGAGTACTACACGGACCTCGCCGGCGCGATCTCGAACGAGATCGGCGGACCACAACAGATCGAGTTGGCCCGTCGCCTTGCCGACGAACACGAGAATCTCCTGTCAGCGATGAACTACGCGATCGACGCCAACGACGCCGATCTCGCCTTGCGCCTGGTTCGCAACATGCCGATCGCGACGCTGCAAGTCGGCTACGTCACCGTTCTTCCTGTCGATCCCGTCCTCCAGCTTGCCGACGCGTCCGAACACCCTCTCTACCCCTTCGCGCTCGCCATCGCCGCGATCGAGGCGCAGAACCGAGGTGACCAACAGGCTGCCGAAGCACACTGCAGGCACGCACTCGAAGCCGACGAACGGCTCGGCTCCGACCCCAACCGTCCCATCGAGATGATCGTTGCCAATATGCGTTCTGCTGTGTCGTACGCCGCCGGCGCGCTGCTCGACGCCGCTAGCCACATGGAACACGCCGTGGACATCGCGCGCACAACGGACCACCCGGCTCTTTGTAGTCTGCTGGGCTCGGCCGCGATGTACCGCACCATGGCGGGCGACAACGACACCGCGGTTCACCTCGCAACTGACGGACTTGCGCTCGCACGGCAGCAGGGAGCACCGACCCCAATCTTCATCTGTCTCACCGCACTCGCCGGTGCCCTCGCCGATACCGATCACGAACGCGCCCGCCGGTTCCTCCGCGAGGCGCTCGAACTCGAAGCCCGACTCGACTACGAAACATGGGCAGAACTCACCCAGGCCACGCTCATCAGCGCCCGCCTCCAAGAATGGGATCAGGCGCTGCTCCTCGCCTCCCGCTCCATCCGTCACCTCCACTGGCTCGGCAACCGGCCGCTCCTCGCCGCCATGTTCAACATCGTCGCCCGAATCCTTGCTCAGACAGGCGCCGAGCGCGCAGCTGTCATCCAAGGCGCCGCGCATAGCTTCGCCACCACCACAACACCGGCCGCGACCGCACTCTCCTCGCCGCCTTCCCAGACCAGCCCTTCCGACCGGCCGCGAGCGACTACCGCGACCTCATTCGTCACCCAACTCCGCCGCGAAACAACCGCGCTGCTCCAAGACGTGCTCGGTGAGCAACGCCTCCACGAACTCCGCGCGCAAGGCCAGGCCATGAACACCGACGACGCCGTCGCCTACGTACTCGACCACCTCGACAACCTCCCCGCGCACTCCGGCGACTGACCATGTCAGTCCAGTGTGGGCAGCCCACTCATCGACAAGGCGGCGCAGAACGCGCGTACCGAATGTTCCTAGAAGCGTCATCGCAAGCCGCCCCGAACGGCACATCACGCGCACGCGAGCCGACGCTAACGCGTGTCGCCGATCTGTGCGCTGTGAGCCGTGGCGGGACGAGCGCCGAGCGCCTCTATCAGGGCATTACGCGGGCATGAAGTCCGCTGTCCCCGACCCCGAGGACGCTGCGGCATCGGCAGCGAAGGCTGGTCTGGTTCGCTTGTACGACGAGATCGCCTCGACGTACGGCTCTACGTTGGATTTCTTCGATGTCTTTGGTCGCGATCTCGTCGCGGCCGCGGGTGTCGAGCGAGGCGATCATGTTCTCGATATCGCGTGCGGACGGGGTGCGTGTCTTCGACCGGCGTCGGAGGCAGTCGGCGAAGCCGGTCATGTGTTGGGCATCGACTTATCTCCCGAGATGGTGGCGTTGCTCGCTCAGGAGTTGCAGCGTGACCGCGTCAGCAATGCCGAGGTCCGCGTTGACGACGCCGAACGCGTCGACTTTGCTGACGGGGCCTTCGACGCGGTTACGTGCGGCTTCGGGATCCATCACTTTGCTCATCTCGTCGAGGTACTGGCTCGGTTTCGGGGCGCCTTGCGGCACGGCGGTCGTTTCGCCGCGTCCACCTTTACCGACGGCGCACTTGATTATCCGTGGATCCCGGAGGTCCTCGAAGAGACGGGTGTCGTAGAGGGCCGGCAGAGGGGGAGGATGCGGATGCTGACCGCCCCCGACCTCGCACAAGCGCTGACGGACGCCGACTTTGAAGCCATCGCGACGATCACACGCCAACGTCGATTCGTGTTCGTCGACGTCGCTGCGTACATGGCGTGGCTACGGACGCAGGGCCCCGGCACAATCATCAACCGACTCGGACCCCGGGACCTCCAACACTTCGAGAATGCCTGCGCGCGCCGACTCGAGGACCACCAAGCCCGAGATGGTTACGAACTCGTCAAGTCAGTCGATCTCACCGTCGCCGTACGACCTGGACGCGCGCCATGACCGCCGCACTGCACTCGCAGACCGGGCATTCCGCGTGCGGCGATCGAGGCTAGGGAGGTGTCCTCATGTTCGACCCCGAGACGTTCGTCGGAGAGTGTCAACGTGCGGCGGCCGCGGCGGACGCAGTCGCCGCTGTGGGGCAGGTCGTCGCAACGGCCATCGCCGAGCCTGCTGCGATCGACGCGACGCTCGGCGCGGAGTTCAAGGGCGAGTCCGACACTCTGTTCGCGTCGACGGACCTCACCGTCCAGCGGATTCAATGGCCGCCCGGAATCGACAGCTCCGCGCATGAACATCGGATGTGGGCGGTCGTCGGCGTGTACACGGGCCTAGAACAGAACCGCCTCTACAAGCGCTCACCCACCGGCATCGAGGAGTGCGGCCATCGCGCGCTCGGCGAGGGTGAGATCCTGATGCTCGATGCAGTTGCCATCCACTCAGTCGAGAACCCGCTTCGCAGGCGGACCGCTGGGTTGCACGTGTATGGGGGCGACATCCTGTCCGCGGAACGCAGTGCCTGGGGACCAGACGGCCGCGAGGTCTCATTCGCTACGAACGCGGCACCGGCCAGGGCGATGTTCCAAGCGATGAGAGACATCGTGAACGACTATGGAAAGCAGCCTGACGACGAGGCGCGTTACCTCGCAATCACCGCGCTCCGGGCTGCCTGCGAGCGTGAGCGGCACTATCCAACCAACGCTGAAGCTCAACGGATCGTCAAGCAAGCGTGGCACCTCGAACCGTAAACGAAGGCGACACTCAAATCTGCCGATCTCGCGCACCCGTCCGCGCACATAACGACGCACCGAACGTTCACGGAATCGACTCGACAGCTAGCGCAGAACGGCACATACGCGTGCCCCTCGAAACGTGGAAGGGCATGTCGGCAGGTCATCGAGTCGGTGCTCTGTGTTAGCGCGGATCCGTGCGCCGTCGACCATGGCGGATGGCCGTATGCTCCGGTCCCGAGTTCCCGAAGTGGGAACGCGGAAGGTGCTTGCGTGAACGACGAGATCGTATACAGAACGGCGGAGGAACTCCGCGACACGGACCGCTTCTTCGCGGAGGATGTCGCGTGCCTGATGCTGGAATCTGATGTAGGTGCTGTCCTCGAGTCGTTGCACCGTTTAGTCGAGCAGGGGCGGCTGGTTCACCTCGATCGCGTTACGACCTCTGGCGCGTCGGACGATGCAGCGGAATATGAGGGCTTCCGGTTCCCGCTTGAGGTTGGAGAGTCGGCGGGGCCGTAGCTCCTAACAGCAGACCGACCCGGGCGTTCACGCCCGAGGCCTGATAACCAGCATCTCGCCTAGAGCTCCGCGCCGAGATCGACTCCGAGACCTAGCGCGACTCGTACAGCAACGCGGTTCATCGTCGTCCTCGATGAGTTCGCGTCCGACGGCTCGGGTTGCGTATGGGGGCGCGCCGAACACGAAGCCGCCGTTGTCGGCCTTCCAGTCGGCGACCGGAGCGCAACCGCAGGGCGATCATGCCGCGCTCGTACTCGCTGACGGCTCCGAGGACCTGGCGAATCAGCTTCCGGGACAGGTGTGCGTCTGGATCCTCAAGCGAGAGGACTGGCGTGAGCGGGGCGACGAACTCGACGGCCCAGCTACCCCATAAGCGGCTATACGCGTCTGAGTAGGGAGCGCGGGTTCTGATGCGTGGCGGGCGAGGTCGTGCGGGCCAGGTGACGCCGCCAGCGTGGAGCAGCACGCGGAGGCGGTAGTGCTCGAAGGTGCGGAACCCGTGCCCGCAGCGTTTCACCTTCTTCACGCAGAGGTTCAGTCCTTCAGTGGGGCCGTTGGACGCGCCGGTCGTGTGGTGGGCAAGGATCTCGGCGCGCCACGCGGCGAGGGTTCGGCCGAGCGACTGGATCTCGGCGACGTCGTCGTTCTGGCAGCCGGTGATCGCCTTGTCCAACAACAACGCGGCGTCGGCGGGATCGTCGGTGAGATACACGTCACGCACCGATTCCTTCGCGAGCCACGCGCCGAGGACCTCGTCGTGGGGATCCCCGACGCGCAGCCCGAGCAACAGCCGATCGTTGCCGCGTTCATCGAGGCGTTCCGCGCCGGTGAGCAGCAACTTACGGATGCGATAGAGCGGATCGTGTTTGCGGCCTCGATGGCCGAGCGTCTCGTTCTGCACCCGGCGACGCACCTTGTCGAGGCAACGGTTCCCGACGCGCACCACATGAAACGGGTCCGCGACACGGGTCGCGTGATCGAGATGCGGCGACAGCCCCGTCCGGAAGCTCTCGGCGAGATCGGTGGCCACGACCTCGATGCCGGCCAGCCATGCCGGATCCGCGTTGGTGGTCCATCGCCGCAGATCAGCTGCCGCGTTGCCCTTGACCATGTCGATCACGATCCGTTCTTGCAGATCGACCAGGCCAGTCGCGTACTTCGTCGGGTGCCACCGGTTCGCGCGCAAGAACGACGTCTCGTCGACCCCGAGCTGACGCACCGGGCCAACCCGCTCGGGGTCGTCGACGAGGGGCGTACCGTGCTCGATCACCGCGTTCATGACCGTCCACCAACACACCCCGAACTCATCCGCGACGGCCGAGACCGGCCGGGCGTGTTCACCGACCTGACGGCACGCTCCCATCCCGGCCCGGCGAGTGATCACCGCCTGCGCGTCGACATGCTCGGAGCGTTCCGTCCACGTCTTCGCGTCACACAACGCTTCGCCGCAACGCCACCGCCGCTTGCGCCACACCAACCGCGCCGGGCGCCCGAAGCACGGGAGATCACGAATCTCCACCAGCCTGCGTTCGTGTGCCTCCGCACGCATCCCGCACTGCGCACAGCCAGCGAACTCGGCAACCGTCTCGACGGTGACCACCAACTCGTCGGTGCTCTCCGTTACCTCGAGAACACGAAACCCGGGCAGTCCCAGCAACGCTTCCGCCAGCCCGATACCGTCGCTCACGCAGGGGTCTCCTCGCCGTCGCAGCCTTCAGCAGCCGCAACGATGACGGGACCCCTGCCCCAAGTGGTGGACCTCGCCTACCTACCGCTCCCTACTCCAACGCGAAGAGCCCCATAAGCCGGGGTCGATGTCCTATCGCCCCGCAGCCGCGGACGAACCTCCCGCGTCACGTCGACCTGTGCTGGGTATGGAACGTCTGGACCTCGAACGTCATCTCCTCGGGTGGACCGGGTAGGCCTTGTTCGACACTGGCCAGACCGGGCAGCAACGTGTTGTCCCGGAAGCGCTCCCACGAGGCTTGCGAGTCGTGCACAGCGACGATCAGCCAGCCATCGTCGGTTGGCCCCGCGAGATGCAGCAGCTGGCCCTCAGGCAAGGCCTTGCCGTCGTCGGGATGAACGACCTTCAGAGCGTTCTCGTACTGCTCGCGTGTGCCGCCCTGGAAGCGGTGGATGATGCCGAATGTCGCCATGGTGAGCGACCTCCTTCTGCCGTGCCGCGCCCCGGTCATCGACCCGCGCTGTTGGGCGGCATGGTGACCGGCGCTCGGGCAGCCAGGCAGGACTGTGGCCCAAGAGCGGGCAACCAGCAAATGTGAGTTTCGTGATTTGCTGATTGCCGCACCACTACCTGACTGGCACAAGCAACCGATGCTCACACGCCCGACTCGAGCGCGGGCCTTGGCAGCGACGTTCGCGCACTACCGAGTGACGTTGGCGTTGCGCGAGACAGGTGCCGAGTGCGTTCCGCCGCGCCGGTTCGGACTCGTTTCCTGTCCGACTTATACGCGGCCCTGGGATACGGACCTCCGACGCTCCGAGACACGCTTGAGTGTCCAGCCGACGAGCGCGGAGACCGCCGCCGCGATAAGCGTGTCAACGACGCGGACACCGACATGCGAAGCGTCCCGCCGAACCAGCGACCGCGGACGAGCCTTGCGGCTTCCCACGCTCCGACCATATGACCCGGCTCCAATGTTCGGTCACCGCGAGTAAGAGCATGGAACCCACCCCGGCCGGGTCCGGGGAGAACGCGCCTCGTCCGAACGCGCAACGAAGGGTTCACCCATGCGTACCGTTGGAATCCTCACAACCATGATCGCCGCCGCGGCCTTGATCGCGGGAGCAGCGAAAGCCGTGGAGGCAGACGGGGTCGTGCGGCGCTTCAAGTCTCTGGGACATCAGGGCGTGCTGGTCGTGTGGTGTCGCCCGCCGCTAGTACGAGACGACGGTAAGGCTTCGAGAGCAACTATTCCTGCGCTGCCGAGTATTCGACACCAGGCATCTCTGGGGCGTCTTTGTCGAAGTAGCCATCGCGGCTCTCGAAGTACCAGTCTCCGTTGATCTTCTGGAGGGAGTCGCGATAGCCACCGATGCCGACGAGTTCGGTAGTACCGTCGCTGTGCAACCAGTAGTAGAGAATGTTTGCCGTACCGCTTGCCCGATCACCATCAATACTGATGCGAAGATTTGTGGTGATGTGGCGTTGCTTTTGGATGCCATTGTCGGCAAGGTACTGCGAGTTGCCAGCGCACATCGCTCGTAAGGCATCACGGCCCGTCACGCGGCCCGTCGGATGCGACGGCGAGAACATCCAGCCGCTTTCCGTGAACGTGCCCGCCCACGACTCGGCATCATCATTGTCCGTGGCGTCGGCGTACTGCGCGTAGAGGTCCTTGATCTTCTCGCGGTCTTCGTGGTTCCCGATCCTTGCCCGCTTCCCGGAGCCGAGTTCAGTCATGCCGTTCTCCTGTGACAGCCTCTCGCCGCGCCGCTGGCTTGGCGTGAGCCGAGTCGGATTCGACGCATCATCGCAGGTCGCGGTCACCGCACGCTCGATCCATGTCACGCGCCGCGACCCGGCCCATTTGTCGGAGTGCACTCGACCCCATGCAACCGTCCCCGGAATTTCGAGGTCGCTGACCGTGGTCAGGCCGCGGTGTGAGCACGGGACTCGGCACATTCCATGGAGTAGTACCGCGCAGTGTCCTTAATGAAGCACCCGACCCCATCAGCGTTGCGACAGCGTGCCGGTGGTCCGCGGACCACTCGGGCTTTGTGCGCCTAGCTGACCGGATCAACTACCTACTCGTCTTGTACAGCTCCACGACGTCAGTGCTGATCCGTCCGCGTGCGGCGGGAGGCTTCAATTTCCCCGCGCGCAGCGCCTTCTTGCCTGCGTCCGTCGCCGCCCACTCGCGGACTGCAGCACGGTCATAACCCTCGCGACGCGCTCGACCGCTGGCAGCTGGACGCGTCCGGCCGTTCGCGGTGCGCCGAGTCCTGCGGACCTTACGGCCAACCTCAATCCACGGCGCGAGGGTGTCGCGTAGCTCCGCCGCGTTGCCTTCCGAGAGGTCAACTTCGTACGTGGCGCCGTCGAGCGAGAACGTCACGGTTTCTGCAGCGGGCGTTCCATCAAAATCATCAACCAGGCTCCACGTTCGCTTTCGTGCCACTGAGCGTTCCTTTCAGGAGGACCCGCGACTCCCTGCTTACAGAGAACTCAGTACGCGAGCGTACGTCGTCCGCGACGAGCACCCGTCAGTCGGCCCCTTTACTGAACGATCGTGGTCAGCGACGGCGCAGGAATGGTGCTGCGCTAAAACGGCTCTCCCGCCTCCGCGATCCTCCAGACGCGTCGCGCAATTCTCAATACACACGCGCGTTTGACACGGCGCCAGCGAACGCAACGGCGCCTCGTGCACGGGATGCTGAGCCCTCGCACGTCAACCAAGGTGGGTTGGCGAACTCTACGGGGCTTGCGGTATGCGACGCCGCGCTTGTCGCGCAGCCCGCTGTCGCATCCGTCGCGAGGTTGTCCCGGTAGTCGTGGAACTTGAGGTGGCGGTCCCCCGCTTGATGCCTGCCTGCTGGTAGGTCTCGGGCGTACCGCCAAGCACATCCGACAAGAAGGGGACCGCCGTGAGGAAGAACTACCAGAGGAACGCGTCGCGTGCTGCGATGAGCGAGGTCGTGGTGCCGGACGCGGTGAGCGTCGCGATGAGCGAGCTGACCGGAGCGATGCGCGAAGGCCTGTTGGCTCTCGCGGTCGGCGCGGGCCTGCAGGTGATGCAGGTCCTGATGGACGAGTCGGTCACCGGGCTGTGCGGCCCGAAAGGTGCACACGATCCGGACCGCAGAGCGGTGCGTCACGGCCGCGAGGCCGGCTCGGTGGTGTTGGGTGGCCGTCAGGTGCGGGTGCGTCGCCCGCGGGTTCGTACCGTGGACAAGACCGCCGAGGTGGCGGTGCCGGCCTATGAGCTGTTCTCGAGCACCGAGTTGCTCGGTGAGCTCGCGTTGGAGCGGATGATGGCCAAGCTTTCGACCCGCCGCTACGAGGCCGGTCTGGAACCGGTCGGTTCGGCGGTCGAGGCCTCCGCGTCGGGCACGTCGCGTTCGGCGGTGAGTCGCCGGTTCGTGGCGATGACCGAACGGGCTCTCGACGAGCTGATGCGCGCCGATCTGTCCGAGCTCGATCTGGTGGCGTTGATGATCGACGGGGTTCACTTCGCCGAGCATCTCTGCGTGGTGGCGCTCGGGATCACCATCGATGGCACCAAGATCCCTCTCGGGGTGGTGGAAGGTTCGACCGAGAACGCGACGGTCGTCAAGGCGCTCCTCACCGACCTCGCCGAACGCGGGCTCGACATGTCGCGTCCGATCCTGGTCGTGATCGACGGCGCCAAAGCGCTCGCCACCGCGGTGCGCGAGATCTTCGACCGGCCGGTCGTGCAGCGATGCCAGCTCCACAAGATCCGCAACGTTGAACGTCACTTGCCCAAGACGCTGGCGACGACGGTGACCAAGAAGATGCGCGCCGCGTACCGCGACCAGGACGCGTTGCACGCCGAAGCAACACTCGAGGCGCTCGCCCGTTCGCTCGACAAGGCACATCCCGGTGCGGCAGGTTCACTCCGGGAAGGACTCGGCGAGACGCTCACCGTCAACCGCCTCGGTGTGCCACCCACGTTGGCTCGGACGTTGCGGTCCTCGAACGCGATCGAGTCCATGATCGAGATCTGCCGCGATCACAGCGCGAACGTGAAACGGTGGCGTGACGGACAGATGGCGTTGCGTTGGTGCGCGGCCGGGATGACCGAAGCCGCGACGCAGTTCCGACGCGTGAACGGGCACCTCCACCTCGCCGCGCTACGCGTCGAACTCGACCGCAAGTTCGAGACCGTCACACCCGTGCGCGAGACTCAGGAGGCCGCCTGACCAACACCCGGGCCGTCACCCAAGTTCCACGGAACGCGGGACATCCTCTCCGTCGCTGACGTTCGCGATACGCGATGCTCACCCATCCCATCAAGAGTGTGGCGTTGAAGAGCAGCATCCACCAGGCAAAGCCGATGAAGAATTGGAGCACGAACAGCGGGACCGCCAACAGGACCAAGACGAGGAACACGCCGTACTCGTGGTTGGTCATCGGCCCCTGCTCGAAGAGCGTCTTGTACCACGGCTTGCTCGACGGCTCGGCTGCCACGGCGTTCAGTCTCGCGCCCCGGAGGCGGTCCGCGGTCGGGCAGCGCATCGCCCGACAGTACCGAACGTATGTTCGTACCGTCAATCCTTGGGACGTATCCTTTGCGGGCGAACGCTGCTCTCTGATGCTGTTGCCCGGGCAGGCGGGTCCGGAGGGGCATTCGGGGTCGTGCGGCCACACACGGGCTGCGCCCCGTCTCCTCGAAGGGCGGGGTGCAGTCAGCTCCGGTCGGGTGACGGTGCCCAAAGAACCTTGGCCGGCGTTGCTGAGGGTGCTCTGGCGGTGACATCGACGGTGAGCGTTTTGAGCAAGATACGAACGATTGACACTTCTCACGGATAGTGCTTGCCTGAACGCTCTAAGCGTATAAGTGCGCCCGCGGGGAACAACGGATCTGGCGCCGTTACACACGATACGACTCTGACCCCCGTCGTCGTTTACACCAGCGGAGGGACGCCACCCCATGACGATTCCCGTCGCCGTCGTCGACGAAAACGAGATCTTTCGATGCGGTGTGATCGCGTGTCTCGACGAGGACGCCACCTTCGAGATCGTCTCCGCCTGGTCCGAACCGCTTCTGGGAGCTGAAGCCGTCGCGGTCAGCGGCGAGGCGGACGTCGCCGTCGTTTCCGCGAAGGCAGCCGCTCAATCTGAGCTCACGTGTTCACTCGTCGTTTGTGCGAGCGAACGCTTCGCCGTCTCTGAGGACGGCCGCGTGCTCGCGGTTCTGCCACGTAACGGCCTTACCGCCGCACAGCTTGCGGCGGCGGTTAACAGTGCTGCCGTCGGTCTGAGGGTCTCCCGGTGCGAGCCATCGCTCCCGCGGCTGGACGAGCGTTGCCTACAGATACTGCGCATGCTGGCCGACGGCGCAACGACCGAGGAGATCGCGCGGTCGCTGTGCTACTCGCAGCGCACGATCAAAGGCCTCGTTGCGTCGATCCAGGTTGCACTGTGCTCGCGCACCCGCGCGCAGGCGGTTGCGATGGCCATCCGCGCCGAGCTGATCTGACGTGTAGGCGACAGGCGGCCGTCCACCCGGGGGCTCAAGTTTGCTCGCGGGACTTTCGGGCAAAATAGCCCGTCCGAACGGACACCCCGGCTGGGCCGTCCGGCCGTGGTATTTGTGGGCGCGCGGTGGTCTGATCAAGCCATGGCCGTTCTCGTCGGCGATTTTGGCGCAATCGGGACCATCGGGCTCGCTGCGATGCTCGAGGCGCAAGGCCTCGACCTCCAAACGACGGCCGTGGCACCGGACGACGAGCTTTCGTATGTCACCGCCGGCGAGACGGAGGTTGTTGTGGTCGACCGCGGCCTGCCTCGCGCTCTTGAGACTGCGGCACGCATCGCCACCGAACACGAGGACGTGCGCGTGATCGTCTGCTCGCTCGACTCAACAAAGATGCTCGTCTACCCGGGGCACGGCGCACCGCCGTATGAAGCAACGCTCGACCCGGCGCGGCTCGCGGCAGCGATTAGGGAGCACTCGTGAGCTCGAGGATCGATGTCAACCGCGCGACTCGCGACGAACTCCTCGCGCTGCCGGGCGTCGGCGACGTGCTTGCCGAGCGCATAATCGCACACCGTGAGATCGCCGGTGACTTCGGTTCGGTCGAGGATCTGCGCAACGTTCGAGGTGTCTCCAATCGCTTGTTCGGTGAGCTACGACCACTGGTCACGACCGCCGCCACGGCGCCCGATGAGGTCAAGCAGAGCGCTCTGATCGTCAAGCTCGAGCCGCCGAACGGGCCGAGCGACTATGCCGGCCACCTTGTCGCTGTCGAAGGCATACGGCAGAAGGACGAGGTAGGCATCCCCTTCACCTCCTCGGCGCCCGTCGACGGTGGCGGAAGAGGAACGTTGACCCTTCCGGAGCGGGACACCCTCGTCGGAGACGTCACACTGCGTGTTCTTTCCCCCGATGGCGCAATCCTCCTCGAGACGGACCGTGAGGGTGCATCGCTACCGGCCGAGCTGACGCTGAAGGTCGCGTCGAGCACGTTCGGCGAGACACAGCCCAACGACGATCCTGCCGCCGGCAAGCCGACCCGAGTTCGCGGGCAGGTGCTTGACCGAAACGGGAAGCGTTCGACTGCGGGCATGCAGGTTGTGCTCTGGGGCGCAATGGTCCCCGATCCGAAGCCGAAGGACTTCCGCGCGCTGGTGGTCGCGACCACGGACCTCAACGGGCACTTCTCAGCGCCGTACCCGCTTGGCAATTTCACCGAGGCGTTTGCCACCGTCGCGGTCGACCACGAGCCGGAGACGGTCCCGATCCACCTTGAGGACACGTCGTTCCCGGAGTCCGTAATCCTCCCGGTCGACGTCCCTGAGCCGCCTGCGCTCGTCGCCGAGGACTGCGGTTGCAACGATGAGAAGGACCCGCCGCGCGCTCCCGACGCGAAGGACCTCGCGCGCGTGGACGGCACATTCTCCTCCGATCCCGGAGCCGGCCGGTGTGTCGACTTCACGAGGCCCGACCGCACGCTCGAGGAGTTCACCTACAAGTACCTCGTCCGGACGACCGAGCCGGTGATTCGTGGGCTTACGTTGGACGACCCGGCCAAGATCGACGTCCGGAGGATTATCGACCTCGCGAAAACCCCCGTGACGATGGCCACCTACCGCGCGGCCGCGCTCGACGTGGCCCGCGGCCCCGAAGAGGAGGGCGCAGAGCCGTCGGCCGACGTCGTCGGCCGCCTGCTCGAAGGGGTGAGCGTCGACGCCAAGGTGCTGCGCTCGATCGCCCGCGATCCTGACGGCTTCTCTCTCACCTCGTTGCTCACCGCCGACCAGATCACCCGGCACGGCGACCTCGTCCGTCTCCTCGGGACTGTGATCAAACAGCCGCCCGGACGGAGCCGGCTCAGCTGCAGCTCGCCCGTCGACTGGGACGACGACCCGACGATCTATCAGGCGTGCACGATCGCCAACGGCCACGTGCTGCGCTTCAAGCAGGAGTGGATAGCAGACGGCTACTCGATGGGCAGCCTCCTCTATAGCCTGCCCCTCGCTCCGGGACAGAAGAAGCAGATTGCCGTGGTCGACTGGGAGCGGCGCGAGTCGGCCGCGCGCACCGAGGCGGTGGACTTCACCGAGCAGCTCGCGGCGCTGCTGGAGCGCGATCGCGACATCAGCGAGATCGTCTCGGGGACGATCGCCGAGAGCACCCGCGGTGGCTCAAGCGCGTCGAGCGGCAGCATCGCCGGCGGTCTCGGCGTTGGGGCGATCCTCGGCCCCGTCGGCGCGGTGCTCGGGATCGGAGGCGGCCATTCCAGCGCCGACTCAAGCGCCTGGCAGGACTCGTCGCGCAGCACCGCCGCGAGCGCCCTGAACCAGCTCCGCGACCGCACGATCCAGAGCGCGTCAGCCGTCCGCAGCCTGCGCTCGTCGGTCGTACAGACGGTCGTGCAGGGAGAGCGCGTGACCGCGACGACGGAGACGGTCGCGAACTACAACCACTGCCACGCCATCACGGTCCAGTACTTTGAGGTGCTGCGGCACCTGCTGTTGCGGCAGCGGCTGGTGGACGTCCAGGAGTGCCTCTTCGTGCCGCTCCTGATGTCGTGGTTCACGAGCGCGAAGGCGTTGCGTTGGCGCAACACGCTCGCCAGCGCGACCCCGTCCCGGTTGCGCGGCGGCTACGACGCGCTCGACCGCATCACCAGCAACTACGCCGGTAGTGATCTCCCCGTCGGGCGCTACGCGGACGAGCAGCTGCTGACCGTCGACGGCGAGCTCAAGCTGCGGTTCCAGCTCACGCGCCCGCTGCGACAAGGACGACCAGTTTGACCCGAACGCCTGGTCGCCGCTCCTGAAGCTCTTCGGCTTTGATCCCGAGGACTTTTACAAGGCCTACCTCAAGGACCAGCAGTTCAAGGACCGGGTCTTCGTCGAACAGCTCGGTCCGCGGATCGCCAGCGCCGTCGTCGACCTGATGCGCATCTCGGCGCTGAAGACCGACGACACGCTCGTCGACCTGAAGGTCGACACGACCCTTTTGACGAGGTTCGCGAACGACACGAGCCTCTACGTGTCGCTGCGAATGGGCGGGAACCTCCCACCCGTGACCCGCGCCGACATCAAGGCGGTGATCATCAGCGCGCGGCTCGAATTGTCCGGCCTCCCGTTCGTGATCGACGTGCTCCCCGCCGGCTCGCGCGTCATCGTCGAGTCGGGCAGCCTCCGCTACACCACAGCCCATCTCTCGGACGCGTTCTTCCGCGACACGTTCATCCAGAACGACCTGACCGGCTACGACGACGTCCGCATCTCGACGCCCCTGAACCGCCAGGAGCTCAAGAACCCCCGGGAAGAAGACAAGGAGATCGCGCGGAACCTCCTCGACCACTTGAACGAGAACATCGAGCGCTACCACCACGTGATTTGGGCGCGCATGAGTCCCGATCGCCGCTACATGCTGCTCGACGGGTTTGAGGCGCCGAACTCAGGCGGCCGCTCGGTCGCGAGCGTCGTCGACAACGAGCTGATCGGTATCGTCGGCAATTGCTTGGTCATGCCGGTCGCGCGCGGCTTCCACCTGGATCCGACGTTCCGGCAGGACGGGAAGAACCCGATCGACTTGTTCGAGCACTACCAGCCGAACACGCCGATCGAGCCGAGCAGGATCGCGATCCCGACGCGCGGCGTCTACTGCGAGGCCGTCATGGGCGCGTGCAACTCGTGTGAGGAGAAGGACGAAACGCGATTCTGGCGCTGGGAGGAGTCGCCGATCCCCGATCAGCCGCCAGCGATCCTGCCGACGTCCACCGACACGCGCCGCGCCGAACCGCCCGACCTGACCGCAAAGGATCTTCCGCCGGCGATCGTCGCGATGCAGTCGGCGCCCGCCGCTCCCGATCCGACCGGCCTCGGCGCCCTGCTCGGCCTGCTCGGGCAAAGTGGCGTCTTCCGCGACATCACCGGCCTCGAGGGGACGCAGCGGAACGCGGCTGCCGCGCTTCAAGAGGCCTTCCAGACGGCGACGACGTTCGGCACCAAGGCGGCCGACCTCGCGCTCCAAGGGAAGATGAGCAAGGACATCGACAAGGCGATGAGGACGATCCAGACGGCGAAGAGCCAGGGCCTCATCAACGACGAGCAAGCGCACAATCTGACCGAGGCCGCGATCCGCGGCATGGTCGGGGCGGGTACAACGAACCCGCCCAATGCGACGACGACCGACGAGGTCAAGGAGCTCACCGACACGGCCGGCAAGAACAGCGCCGCTGTCTCGGTGACGCGGCCGACCGGCGAGAAGGTCGACGTCGACGCGCGGAACGCGACCCTCGCGTCGTTCACCGGCGCGGCCCCGACGCAGGGCGCGAAGAAATTGCCGACTCGGGCGGGCACGGACGCACCGCAGAAGTGGGAGGCACTCGCCCCGATCGCGGCGCGCGATCCCAAGTCCTGCCCGTCTGGCCTGAAGAACCTCGGCACCGTTCTCTTCGTGCACGACGCCGAGACCAAGATCGATCTGCGCGGCTACGGGCAGTACACCGACGCCGACGCCTGGATGCTGGTGCATACAGTCAGTGACCTGATCGAGGGCCTTCGGTCGTACGTCGGCAACTGCGGGTACGTGACCGGCATCCAGGTTGATGCGCACGGTGGGTTCTCGGGGAGCGGCGGGTTCCGCTTGGGCGACGACACGAACGGCAACGGCCACGTCGAGCAGAACGAGGCGAACGACATGGTCTCCACTGCCGCCCAAGCGGCGAAGTTCGGCGCGATCATCAAGAACGCGCTCG
Source organism: uncultured Actinomycetes bacterium (assembly GCA_963819475.1). GTDB lineage: Bacteria > Actinomycetota > Acidimicrobiia > IMCC26256 > DASPTH01 > DASUAS01. The sequence continues at coordinate 108,820 of CAWFWE010000001.1, read as the reverse complement.
CGGCCGGCGGGTTCATCTCCGTCAGCGCCTGCGAGTCCTCGGGGAAGAACGACGTGTTCCTCAAGGCGCTCAATGGCGCCACCGGCATGACGACGATCGGCGCGCCGAAGTCGGTCCGGACGGGTGGCAACTGGTTCTCGAAGGCGTGGTGGGAGGCCGAGGCCGGTCGCACGCAGGTCAACGCCGACGGGACCACGAAGTCCGACGCCCACGACGAGGGCAGCGGGATCTGGCGGCCCTACTAGAGAAAGCGACGCTCCATGCCTCAGCTCACGGACATCCAGGCTCAGATCGTCGACAAGAGCAAGGCCGACGTCGAGGCGCTCCTCGGGAAGCCGGTAAAAGTCTCGTACTGGACGAACGCAAAGCCGCCCGAAGGGGCCGACGCCGCCGCGGTCGCCGCCTACAACGCCGAGGCGCTAGACGAGATCTGGATCTACTCAAACGGCCGCGTCCACTTCACCACGGCCGGAAAGGCCGTCAAGGTCGATGACAAAGTCGACCGCGACCTCCCTCCGCCCGAAGGCACGCTCGTCGCCTAGTCGATTGAACTACCCGCCCACCGGGCCACCCCCGAGCGTCGCGGCTTCGACCAAGGGAGAACAGGCCCGTTACACATCGGCCTCACGTGCCGGTCAAGGAGATCTGGGAGCCGAACCGAGACGATGGTCGAAGCGGGCTTCGCTCTCATCACCGGCGATCCGGCGGTGCTGACCGGGCGTTTCCACCAGTAATCAGTTTGGCGCCCTCGGATCCCCCAACGACTGGCTAGCAACCCGAGGGTTCAAGTTCCTTCGCGCGCTCGCGAGACCGAGCCGGTCAACCCGCATCGCCAGGCGGTGGGCCGGTGTCTTCGTCGCTGATGTCTGTTTCTCGGTGCAGCCGATCCCAAAGGCCCTTCGCGAACCCAGCCAGTGCGACGACTGCGGTAAGCCGCGCCAGAGCTAACGACACCCCGAAGATGAACGGCGGGTCGTCGGGACGGGCTGGCTCCTCCCAGTGGAACACGTCAGGGATGGACAGCACGGGTACGGCGTCGACGAAGTGCCAGGACACGAGCTCGAACCCTCGACGAGTGAACGGTGCACTGCTTGTCGTCTCGCCGCTGAACGTCGTCTTCACGAGCGCCTCATCGGTAGTGAACGTTGCACCCCAACTAATCACAGACAGCGACGCGAACACGCAGAGCGCGAATGCTACGAAGGCCACGCCCGTCCTGCCGGATCGAGACAGCGCTTGGTTCGCCTTGCTCGACCCAAGCAGGAGAACCGTTACGACCCAGATGGAGAACGAGAGCGACAGCGTCGTGTCGCGAATGCCGGCCATGCGAGGCACGTTCAGGTAGAGCAGGAGTTGCGCAGCGCCATCGACGACGGGCAAGGAGACGATCAGGAGGATGATCAGTCCGACGAGCCCGAGCCCCTCATCCGTGGGACGGTCGAGTTCATCCTTCGTCATGGCCGTTCGGCGATCCAGGTGGTGCAACACCGGGCGATCACGGAGTTGCGAAGCGACTGGGCTCGACACTAGCCCGGCGCTCTCTGGACCTGGCGCCATCGCTTCTGCGTTGGACCTGCGACGCTGCCGCCCGGTACGCGTGAGTGCAGTAAGCGGCCAGTGGACGTCGCGGCAGCGAGCGCTCGCCGGACTGAGGGCGCGCGGGTCCAGAGGCTGGGGGTGCTGGTGGTGTCCGGCTCGCTGTCGCAGGTGGGGCAACGCGAGTTGGCTGCCGTTGTAGGCGACGACCCGGGATTCAAAGCAGCCGACCTTGAGCTGGGGTGCGGCAGACATCGACTCAAGGAATGAGACTTCTTGGATACGCGAGGTGCGCGGCAGAACGTGCTGACGGAACGTTCGTCGAACCGCGGCTCGGGCTAGCGCAGAACGGCACCGACGCGTGCCCGCGAGCCGCCGAGCGTGCCGGCCGCGAATCTGTACGGCGTTGTTCGGGGCAGAACGAGCGCAGAGTGGGCAATATGCGTCGGTGAAGTGGTGGACCCAAGAGTGGCTCGACGGTGACTTGAGCGAAGCGGAAGAGGAAGCGGTCGACCGCGACTACAAGCAGCACCTGCTCGCGATCAAGGACTCCCTACCCAAGGGCATCTTGACCTTCTCGGAGGCGGGCGGGCCCGTGTCGCTTCACGACGGCTACTTCGTTCATGCAAGCACCAACACGCGCGGCGTCGATCTCGAGCTCGACATCCGCAACCGCCACGACAACGTCGAAACCGACGGGGGATTTCTCGAACCACTGCTGCTCGTGCATCTCGTCTATCGGGACTACGAGTTGATAGGGATGTCAAAGGAGCAGTTGTATTGGCGGACCTCGCCTGGCGTCGAGACCGTGATCATTCGCGCGGAAGTTGATGTCTTACAGGACGGCCGGTTCGAACACCGGATGTGCTTCTGGCCCGATCGAGGATGGGCCTACCGAGAGACGTCCTGGGTAGGCATTCGATGTAGGACCGTCGACGTCGCCGTCGTTCCCTTCGAGGATGGCCAGGCCGTCTCGCTCGATGCTTCACGCAGCGAGTGACGCAGAACTACGGCGGGCTCAGGGGATCTCGCGCACCCGGTCCGCGCACCGAACGACGCACCGAACGTTGACGCGATCGCGAACACCGGCCGCCCCGAACGGCATCACATACGCGTGCCCCTCGAAACGTGGAACGGCACGTCGGCAGGTCATCGAGTCGGTGCTCTGCGTTAGCGCGGATCCGTGCGCCGTCGACCGAGGCGGATCGCCGTATGCTCCGGTTCCGAGGTCCCGAAGGGGGAACGCGGAAGGTGCTTGCGTGAACGACGAGATCGTATACAGAACGGCGGAGGAACTCCGCGACACGGACCGCTTCTTCGCGCAGGATGTCGCGTGCCTGATGCTGGAATCTGATGTAGGTGCTGTCCTCGAGTCGTTGCACCGTTTAGTCGAGCAGGGGCGGCTGGTTCACCTCGATCGCGTTACGACCTCTGGCGCGTCGGAAGATGCAGCGGAATATGAGGGCTTCCGGTTCCCGCTTGAGGTTGGAGAGTCGGCGGGGCCGTAGCCCGACTCTCCTGACAGCAGGCCGACCCGGCGTCCACGCTCGAGAGCTGATATCCACCATCTCGCCTAAGGACTCGCGCGGATAGGCGTCGAGTCGGTGACCATCCACCGGTCGCCGGGTTGGCCCCGAGATGATCGGGGTGCTGCCCAAGCCCGGACGACCAGGTGGAGGACTCCGTCATCATGCGCGCGTTGGAGCCGGAAGTGTCGGATGCAGTCTGGGCGGCGATCGAGCCGCTGTTGCCGGTGCCGGCCGACGAGCATCCTTTGGGCTGTCACCGACAGCGCGTCTCGAACCAGCTCTGTTTCCGAGGGATCTTGATCCGTTTGGTGACCGGCGCGTCGTGGGTCGATATCGAAGCGATCCTCGACTTTGCAGTGTCGGACACGACGTTGCGGGCCCGGCGCGACGAGTGGATCAACGCCGGCGTGTTCGACGATCTCGTCACTGAAGCACTCGCGGCGTTCGATCGGATCATCGGTCTCGATCTCGGCGACGTCGCGTTGGACGGCTCGTTGCACAAGGCACCCTACGGAGGTGAAGGAACCGGCCCGAACCCTACGGATCGCGCCAAGCTCGGCTGGAAGTGGTCGGTCGCCTGTGATCGTCATGGCATCCCGATCGGTTGGGTGATCGACGGCGCGAACCGCAACGACGTCCGCCTGCTCGAACCCACCCTCGACGCGATCGCCGAGCGTGGTCTGCTCGTCGACATCGACACGTTGCATCTCGACCGCGGCTACGACTCGGGCGCAGTTCGTCAGCGACTCCGCGACATGGGGATCGACCAGTTCGAGATCCAACTCCGCGGCACCAAGATCCCCGGCGTGAAGAAACAACCGGTCCGCCTCGGACTGCGATGGATCGTGGAAGCAACCAACACCTGGTGGTCGAACTACGGGCAGCTACGGCGCAACACCGACCGCAAGAGTCGTCACCGACACGCCGCGCTCTGCCTCGCCACCGTCGTGCTCATCGTCGGCAGACTCCTCGACTGGCGCAATCGCTGGAGCCCGAGTTGAGCCCTATCCGCTCGGGTCCTAAGACGAGAGCCGCCAAGAGCGGAATCGCCACCGCGAACGACACCACGCAGATCTTGGCCGCGACATCCAGTCGTGCAACCGTGAGGAACGGTTCGACCATGATCAACGCCGCGCCGATCAGCCCAGCATTCGCCAGGTTGTTCTGACGAACCCATTCACGCTGTAGCGCTGGATCGTCGATCGTGTACCTGTCGGCTTCCGCGGCAGCTGCCGCCTGGGCTTTCGCCTCAGCCGCGCTTGCCTTGGCGGCGGCCGCCACAGCAGCCTTTTCATCCGCGGTCGCGTTGTCTTCGCTCACGCCGACATCACTCCTTTTCAGCGCCGTGCTACCGGGGTGATACCCCAAAGCCCCACCCAGCTCCCGACCCTGTGTCGAAACGCGAAAGCGTCGGCATCCCTTCTCGACCAGTACCCGGTGCGCACGCAGATTGCCCGGACGGGCGTCATCTCGCCATGCCGTCGACCCGCACAGATCGCCGCCCTGGAGTGCCCCTGATCGCCTAATACACGGGTGATCTTTCGGACATCCGCGACACGGTCTGGGTGGGCTGGGAGCCTGCGCGGATGACGTTCATGCCGTGTCTGATCCGTTCGTTCACGACTGCTGGTGAGGCGCGTTTCGAGCTGGGTGATCCGCTGCTGGATGGCTATCTCGAGTTCGTTGCGGGCCGAGTTCGACCGAACACGTTGCGGGCGATCGCGTTCGATTTGAAGACGTTCTTCAGGGTCGTTGCCAAGGATCCGGTGAACATCGAGCCGTCGGACGTGTTCGAGTTCTTGGCGCATCAGCGTGGTGATCGCACCGTGGTCCGCATGAGCGATCGCGAGTCGGGCTTGTCGGCGCGCACGATCGCTCGCCGCTTGTCGTCGGTCGCCGGCTTGTATGCGTATCTGATCGCGCGTGGTGACACACCGGTGATGGTGAACCCGGTACCGCGTGGATTGTCGACACGGCGGCGTGGCGGCCGGGCGCGCACCGTTCCGTTGGTGCGGGTGCCGCGCACGCTTCCGAAGATCTTGACGCCGAACGAGGTGAGCGCATTGCTGTCGGTGCTGCGCACGCAACGGGACCGGGCGATGATCCTCGCGATGGTGTTGGGTGGGCTGCGTCGCTGCGAAGTCCTGGGCTTGCGCCTCGGTGACGTGCGTGTCGCGGATCGGTCGGTGTTCATCGCCGAGGGCAAGGGCGGCCACCAACGGATCGTGCCGGTCGCGAACCCGTTCTTCGTCGCGCTTGGTGACTACCTGCGCGACGAACGACCGCCGACGTCGACCGATCGCGTGTTCGTCGCGTTGAAGGGGCCGCGGCGCGGCCAGCCGCTGTCGGCTGACGGCGTGGACGAGATCCTCAGCGGCGCCCGCCGGCGCGCCGGGCTCGAGCGGGGCACGTGTCACCAGCTACGCCATACCTGCCTGACCCGCCTGCGCGAAGCCGGGATGGCGCTCGAAGCGGTCCAAGCCCAGGCGGGGCATCGGTCGATCGAGTCGACCCGGGTGTATCTGCATCTCACCAACGACTGGCTCGCCCGCGAGTACCGACAGGCCGCGGATCTGATCGAAGCGAGCCACACGGCCGAGCTCATCACGATGCAAGAGGTCGTGCGATGAACGCTGCCGCCGCCCTCGAAGCGTGGTCGCCGCCGCCGGTGTCGCATCGTCAATGGGCTGAACTCTCGGCACGGTCACCGCAGCTGGCCGCCACGACCCGCCGCTATCTGATCCAGCTCACGACGTTCCTGGCACCCCGCAGCGTCGACGTGGCTGACAACACATTGCGCCAATTCGTCGGCTGGCTCGTTGAGAACACCGACGTCGTCGTCGTTGCCGATATCACACGAACCAACGTCGAGGACTACAAGGTGTGGCTCGCAGCCCAGCCTGGCGCCAAGGACCCGGTGCTGTCGAAGAACACCCAACGTCAGCGGCTGCGCATGATCCGCATCTTCTTCGAGCGGCTCATCGAATGGGACTGGCCCGACGCGCCGACCCGGAACCCGATCCTCCACGGTGACATCCCACCCCGACCCGAACCGTTGCCGAAGTTCCTCGACGACCACGCCGCCGCCCGGCTCATGGCCGCCGCGCGTGCGCATCGGCTCCCGCGCTATCGGCTCGTGGTCGAGATGCTCGCCCGCACCGGCCTACGCGCCAGTGAGCTCTGCGAACTCGCCGCCGATGCCGTGACCCAGATCGGTGACGCGCACTGGCTCCGCGTCCCGGTCGGCAAGCTCCGCAACGACCGCTACATCCCCCTGCACCCCGACCTCGTCGAGCTCCTCGCCGAATGGACCGCGACAAACACCGACCACATCCGTCGCCAACGACGGCTCATCGCCGATGAACACGCGCCGATCGACCGTCGCACCGTGCATCGCATCGTCGCCACCGTCGCCAAACAGGCCGGAATCGGTCACGCCCATCCCCACCAACTCCGCCACACCCTCGCCACCCAGGCGATCAACCGTGGGATGCGCCTCGAAGCGATCGCCGCGCTGCTCGGCCACCGCTCTATGGAAATGACCCTCACCTACGCCCGCATCGCGGACCGAGTCGTCGCCGACGAATACGAAGCCGTCACCACGCAGATCGACGCGCTCTACAACACCGCCGCGACACCCGGCGCGTTACCCGCCGAAATCGAAACCGCCGCCATGACCCGTCTCCGACGCGAAGCGCACGCCCGCATGCTCGGCAACGGACTCTGCACCCGACCCGTCGAACTCGAATGCCGCATGGAATCCGCCTGCGAGACCTGCGCCTACTTCCACACCGGCCCCGAGTTTGTTCCCGTCCTCCTCCGCCAACGCGACCACGCCCACGACCACCACCAACCCGACCGAGCCGCGCTGTTCGACGGCCTCCTCGCCCGAGTCGCCGGAGACGGTCCTTGACACCGATCACCCGTATAACGCCGGATCGGAGTCACGCCACCAACGAGGCGGACGTTGCCTGAGGTGGCATTAGTTGCCGAAGAGCTCGACGCGCTGGTTGCGCACCCAGCCGTCGATGGTGAAGGTCATCTGCTTCCGCCAGTGGTCCTCCGCCGCGGCGGCGTCGCCGGCGTCGATGAGCCGCACCAACTTGCGGTACGAGCGGACCGCGCGCTGCATCTTCTCCTGGTCGGAGGCGGCGGCGGACCGGAGGTAGTACTCCGCGACCAGCGAGTGGAGGAGGTGCGAGATGGTGGCCAGCGTCGTGTTGCCCGCGCGCTCGATGAGCGTCTCGTGCATCCCGAGCGCGGCGGCACCGAACGCCACCCGGTCGAACGCGTCGGCCGCGACCGCGGCGCGCTCGGCGGCGGCACCCAGCGCGGTGAGGTCGTCGCCGGTGTGCGACGCGGCGAGCCGGGCGGCGAGCTGTGGCTCGATGAGCTGCCGCGCCGCGTCGAGGTCGCCCGCGGTCGTGCCCTGCAGCTGCAGCGTGACCGCGAGCCCCTCGGCGAGGGAGTCGATCTTCGGCATGGTGACGACCGGTCCGCCGGTGCGGCCGCGCCGGATCTCGAGCAGGCCCTGCGACTCGAGGATGCGCAGCGCCTCGCGCAGCGTGGTGCGGGCGATGCCGAACACCTCGGTGAGTTCGTCCTCCGGTGGCAGTCGCTCGCCGATCTGCAGCTCGCCGCGGGCGATGCGGCGCCGCAGCCGGTCGGCGACGACCTCACCCGTCTTCGGCATCCGGATCTGCTGGTCCGCAGCCGCGTCGTGATTCGCGCTGCTCATTGCCATGATTTCGCGGACTCTAGTGACTGCTCGGGTCAGGCGGCGCCCGTCGTGAGGTCGTAGACGGTCACGCCACCCACCGTCCGGCTGGAGAAGTTGGCGCTCACCCACGACGAGATCTGCGTCGAGGTGCTCGTGGTCCCGCCGCCGCCGAAGCCGCCACCACCGATGAAGCCACCACCGATGAAGTAGTGGATCCGGCCCTCCCGCACATACTGCTGGAATCGGGCCAGGGTGGGGGTCGGGTCGGTGCCGTTGAAGCCGCCGATCGCCATGATCGGGTCGTCGGTGGCGAGCTGGTAGCCGGCGGCCTGGTTCGCCCCGATGGTGGCCGCGACCCAGGTGTACGAGCCGCGGTCGGTGTCGAGGAGCTGCCTCAGCGCCGCGCTCGGGGTGCTCCCGTTGAGGAGCCCGCCAACGCCGCCGCGGTTCGCCGCCGGTCCGCCCGCAGTGGCGCCGAACCCGCCGGTCGGCGGGGCGCCGACACCTCCGGGACCACCGTTCGCGGCGCCCCGGAAGCCGCCGGGCCCCCCACCGGGAAGGCCCATGGTGCTCGCGCCTGCCGGACCTGCAGTCGGGATGGCGCCGGTCTGCGGGGTGTTCACGGTCGAGAGCGTGTAGCCCGCGGGCGCCGCGAGCACGACTGCGATCGCCGCCAGCGCGAGCGCCACGAGGGCGCGGCCGTGCACGAGGTGCGCGGCCAGCAGGGCCCCGGCGACGAGGACACCGACGAACAGCACTGCCCCGCGCAACCACGGGTTCCACTGCGGCGTACGCCCGAGCAGGTCGAAGGCCCAGATCGACGTGGCGAGCACGGCGCCCGCGAGCACCGCGCGTGCCTTCACGTCGTGGCGCCGCTTCCACAGCATGCCGCCGGCCATCCCGACGAGCGCGCCGATCGCCGGCGCGAGGGCCACGGAGTAGTACGGGTGGATGATCCCCTTGCCGAGGCTGAACACGAGCCCGGTGACGAGGAGCCAGCCGCCCCAGAGGACGAACGCGGCGCGCACGCGGTCGGTGCGGGGGAGCGAGCCGCGCCACGCGATGCCGGCGACGAGCAGGATGAGCGCGGCCGGCAACAGCCACGAGATCTGCGTGCCGAACTCGGCGCCGAACATGCGCGTGAGTCCGGTGGCACCCCACCGTCCGGCCTGACCGCCGCCCCCGCCGACGCTGCCGGTCTCGTTGCCGGTGAGGCGGCCGAAGCCGTTGTACCCGAAGATCAGCTCGAGGACGCTGTTGCCCTGCGAGCCGCCGATGTAGGGGCGCGACGCCGCCGGCCACAGCTCGACGATCGCAATCCACCATCCCGCCGAGGCGAGCAGCGCACCACCGGCCCCGGTCAGCTGCACGACGCGGCGGCGCAGCGAGACCGGTGCCGCGACGAGGTACACGAGACCGAAGGCGGGCACCACGAGGAGCGCCTGCAGCATCTTGGCCAGGAACCCGAAGCCGACGAGTGAGAACGCCAGCACCAACCACCAGGTGCTGCCGCGCTCGAGGGCGCGGATCATCGCGTAGGCGCCGCCCACCAGAACCAGCACGAGCAGCGCGTCGGGGTTGTTGAAGCGGAACATCAGCGCGGCGACGGGCGTCAGCGCGAGCACCGCACCGGCCAGCAGCGCGGACCCGGCCGAGAACCACCGGCGGACGGCGAGGTAGAGGATCCCCACCGTGGCGACGCCCTCGAGCGCCTGCGGTACGAGGATGCTCCACGCGCTCACGCCGAAGAGCCGCGCCGACAGCTCCATCACCCACAGCGACGCGGGCGCCTTGTCGACGGTGACGAAGTTCGACGCGTCGAACGAACCGAAGAAGAACGCCTTCCAGCTCTTCGTGCCCGCCTGGACCGCGGCCGAGTAGTACGTGTTCGCCCAGCCCGACGCGCCGAGGCCCCAGACGTAGAGCACCGCGGTGCCCACGAGCAGCAGGAGCAACGACGGTCGCACCCACGCCGGGTCGCCGGGTCGGCCGCGCAGGAACGCGCGCAGCCCGCCGCGCCCGGCGCGCCGCGCGCCGTCGCCGTGACGGTCTTCGGCGGGCGTCGGCGCCGGGGGCGCGGCGGGGGAACGGACGGCGTCGGGTTCGACGACGGTGCTGGTCATGAGGGGACCTTGTCGGTGAGGGCGGGGCCGGGACCGGCCGGGACAGAGCGGGCGATGGCGCGGGAGGCGCGTGCATCCGTCGACCGGAAGAGGATGCGGTCGAGGACGAGGAACTGCGCGATCCACAACGAGCCGAACGCGGCCACGTTCGCGACCTCGATGACGACGGTGCGCATGGTGCCGCTGACGCCGGCGTGCGCCGCCCACGCCGCGGCCACGCTCACGGTCAGCGTCGAGAGCGCCAGGCCCGCGAACGACAGCACCCAGAACGGACCGACCTCGCCGCGCAATGAGCGCCTACCGGTCTTGCGCCAGACCCACCGCCGGTTGAGCTCGAACGACGGGACGGTGCCGACTGCGGTGGCGATCACGTTGGCGAGGGCCGCGTGCATCGCGGTGGCGGTCACGAGCACGCCGAGCATCGTCATGCTGGTGACGGTCGCGACGATCGAGACCGTCCCGTAGCGCAGCCACTGCCGGCGCCGGTTCACGGTGCGAACACCCAGTGGCGCAGGAGTAGGAAGCGGGCAACCGTCGCCAGCGCGTTGGCGGCGGTGAGCGCGACCAGGAGCACCGGCAGCGACGCCGCCCCGATCGCCGAGAGCACGGCCAGCGCCGACAGCGTGAGGGCGAGTGGGAGCAGCCCGAGCGCGGTACCGGCGGCGTAGTGGCGGGCGCGACCGGCGCGCCCGCGCAGTGCGAAGGTGACGCGCCGGTTCGCGGCGGTGTTGGCGAACGCGCACACCAACAGCGCGGCCACGTTCGCACCGACCGCGCCGAGGGGGTCGTCGAGCAGCGCGAACAGCACCGCGAACACCACGGTGCTGACCACGCCGATCGACGCGAACCGCACGACCTGGTGCTCGAGCCGGTCGTCGATCGGCGCGCCGGCGGGCCGCGCGTCGAGCTCACAGTCCCCGCGCGAAGCGCTGCAGGAGCCGGCCCACGCCACGCAGGTCGGCGGCGGCGGTGCGGAGGATGTCGACGCGCGAGACCGGGTCGTCGACCCAGTCGACCGGGACCTCGTGGATGCGGAGGCCGTTGTGCTCGGCGAGCACGAGCAGCTCGGTGTCGAAGAACCAGCCCTCGTCCTCCACCAGCGGCAGCAGCGCGTGCGCGACCTCGCGGCGCATGGCCTTGAACCCGCACTGCGCGTCGGAGAAGCCCGCCCGCAGCGTCGTCCGCAGCAGCAGGTTGTAGCTGCGCGAGATGAGCTCGCGCTTCGGGCCGCGCACCACGCGTGACGCGGGCGCGAGCCGGGTACCGATGGCGACGTCGCTGTGGCCCGAGAGCAGCGGTGCGACGAGCGGGAGCAGCGCGTCGAGGTCGGTCGAGAGGTCGACGTCCATGTAGGCGACGACCCGGGCCGCGCTGGCCGTCCACGCCGCCCGGAGGGCCCGCCCGCGACCCTTGGTGTCGAGGCGCAGCGCCTGCACGTGGTCGAGCTCGTGGGCGAGGCGGGTGGCGATCGCCCAGGTGCCGTCGGTGCTGGCGTTGTCGGCGATAGTGATCACCCAGGAGTGGGGGAAGCACTCGCCGAGGTAGCCGTGGAGCTGTCGCAGCGACCGCTCGAGGTCCGTCTCCTCGTCGTGCACCGGCACCACGATCTCCACCGCGGTCGTCGTCGTGGGTGGGGGCGCCGTCCGGAGGACGGTCGAGGTCTCCTTCACGAGGGTCATCGTCGGGGCCGGAGGTTCACCGCGCCTGGGGCGAACCTGGGAGTTCGCCGAGAGCGCGGGTGTCGTACGCTGCGGCCGTCCGACCGGACCGGTCCGATGGTCCGAGGGGAGGCCCGGTGCTGAGCAAGTTCGACGACTACCCGATCCACCAGACGTCACAGCCGATCGCGCAGCCCGCGACCGGCGACCGCAACGCCTACGACCGTTACTGGTTCAACGGCTACCAGGACGACGGCGAGTTCTACTTCGGCATCGGCGCCGCGCTGTACCCGAACCTCGGCATCCTCGACTGCGGCCTGAGCATCGTGCGCGACGGCGAGCAGCACGCGTTCCACGCGTCCCGCCGCGCGCCGCAGGAGCCGACCGACCTGCAGATCGGGCCGTTCGCGATCGACGTGCTCGAGCCGATGCGCCGCATCCGCGTGACCATCGACGACAACGACACCGGCATCGCCGCCGACCTCACGTTCACCGCGCGCACCGCGTGCGTCGAGGAGGGGCGCCAGATCCGCTCGCACGGCCGCCGCCTCGTCATGGACGTCACCCGCTTCGCGCAGTTCGGCAAGTGGGAGGGTGAGATCCACTACGACGGCACGACGGTCCCGATCGACGCGACGCGCGTCTACGGCACCAAGGATCGCAGCTGGGGTGTGCGGGGCGTCGGCATCGCCGACCCCGGCCTCGCGCCGACTCCGCCGGGCTCGACCCAGGCGTTCTTCCTCTGGGCGCCGCTGCACTGGGACGACCGGTGCACGCACTACGGCGTGTTCGAGGACGCCAACGCGAACCGCTGGCACACCGACGGCGCGGTGTTGCCGGTGTACTCGTCGCCCGCCGACATCCCGGGCGCGGAGGACCCCGCGATCGAGCTGCTCGCCGACGTCGAGCACGACATCGACTACCTCCCCGGGACGCGCCGCGCCGGGCACGCGCGCATCGCGCTCGTGCACGCCGACGGCCGGCGCGAGGACATCGACCTCGAGCCGCTGATCTGCTTCCGCATGAAGGGCATCGGCTACATGCACCCGGAATGGGGGCACGGGATGTGGAAGGGCGAGCTCGCGTACGCGGGGGAGTCGTGGAAGGTCGACGACCTCGAGCCGATGGCGTTCGAGAACCAGCACCTCCAGCAGGTGGTGCGCGCCACCAGCGGCGACCAGGTCGGCATCGGCGTCCTCGAACAGATCGCGTTCGGCCCCCACGCCCGCTACGGCTTCAAGGAGCTCCTCGACCCCGCCTGACCCCTCGCCCCCACCAGCCTGCGTCGTTGGTACGTCGTCACGGGGTACGAGCGACGCAACCTCGTCGAGGGAGGATCAGAGCTCGCGGCTGATGGTGCGATTGAGCGCGGCGAGCGTGGCGCGGACCGCGCCCTCGATCGGTGTCGCGCCATCCGCCGCGCCCCGGAGGTGGGTGCGGGCGATCGGGTCGGTGATCGACGCCACCACCAGGAACCGGCGGTCGGGGGTGGTCTCGACCGTGCGGGCCCAGCCGGGGAGGTAGGTGAGCTCGGGGAGGAAGGCGCGCACCGCGTAGACGGTTGCCTCCACCGCCGCCGGCAGCCCACCCGCGGTCGACGCGCGGCCGACCGCCTCCTCGTCACCCCGGGCGAGGCGCACGCTGAGCTCGCCGGCCGCCGGGTCGGTGGTCAGCTCGACCAGCCGGAGCCGGCTTTCGCGCTGGGGCGGTTCGCCGTCGCCCCACCGGACGAGCTCGACCGCCACCGGCCCGGTGGCGTGCCGGGCGGCGAGGATGGTGGCGTCACGCGCCAGCTCGTCGTAGGTCTCGGCGCCCGCCTGGAGCTCCACGATGAGGATCCCCTCGGCCTCCGTGAAGCCGACGGCGATGACACCCCGGAGGCCTCGGAGCGCCAGCTCGAGCTCGTCGACGTTCACGGGCTCGCCGGTTCGTCGGCGCGGCCGGTCGTCGTCGCGTCGTGACGGAACCCGAGCGCGCTCAGCGCCTGCATGAGCCCCGAGAGCACCGGGTCCTCGAGCGGGGGCTGGAGGTACAGGCCGGGCGCCGCCGCGTGCCAGCCGTGCTCGTCGTCGTGCAGGGGACGCCGCCCCGCGTGCAGCACCTGCCGGCCGAAGCCCGGCACGTCGACCACGACCGCGGCGTCCTCGAGCGCGTACAGCTCGACCAGCCCATCGAGCGCCCGGTAGACGGTGTCGAGTCCCGAACCCGTCCGGGCCGCCTCCACGAGCGACTCGAGTTGTCCGGCCACGCACCCTCCGTCTTTCTGGTCGACTTCGCTTCGCCGTCCCGCCTCCGGCAACGGCTCCGCTGCGTCTCCGCCTTCTCTGGTCGACACCTGTCTTTGCGGAACGGACGACGATACCCCGGCCGCGAGGGCGCTCCGAACGCCCGAATCGCCCCGGGTCGGGCCACGACGCCCCACTACCATCTGCGAGCACGGCGAGCGGCGAAGGGCGCCGGGCGCCGGCGACCCTCGTGATCCGTGACCAGCTCCTCGCCGCACTGCACGCCGCGCTGGACGCGGCCGGCTTCCCGACGCCTCCCGCGGGCGTCGAGCTGACCACGCCCAACGACCCGTCGCACGGCGACTTCACCACCAATGTCGCCCTCCAGCTCGCCAAGCCGCTCGGCATACCGCCGCGCGACGTCGCCGCCAAGCTCGTGGTCGAGCTCGAGCGCGCCCGCCCACCGCACCTGGAGCGGGTCGAGATCGCGGGTCCCGGGTTCCTGAACCTGCACCTGGCGCCCACCTGGCTCCACGAGGTCCTCCTGGCGGTGGTCGCCGCGGGCGAGGGCTACGGGCACGGGCACGCGCTCGCCGGCCTCCGCATCAACCTCGAGTTCGTGTCGGCCAACCCCACCGGCCCCCTGCACGCGGGCGGTGGGCGCTGGGTGGCGGTGGGCGATGCCCTCGCCAACCTCCTGGCGTCCCAGGGCGCACTCGTGCACCGCGAGTACTACCTGAACGACGCCGGGAACCAGCTCGACACCTTCGCGGCGTCGCTGATCGCCCGCTATCGGGGCGAGCCGCCGCCGGAGGACGGCTACCAGGGCCAGTACGTCGTCGACATGGCCGACCGGATGCGGGCCGAGCTGGGCGACGCGGTCACCGAGGAGCAGGCCGGGGAGTGGGGGTACCGGGACGCGGTGCGGGGCCTCCGGGACGACCTCGGGCGCCTCGGCGTGCAGTTCGACACCTGGTTCTCCGAGCGCACGCTGCACGAGGCGGGCAACGTCGAGCGTGTGCTCGACGACCTGCGGGCCCGCGGCGTGGTGTTCGACGAGGGCGGTGCCACGTGGCTGCGGGCCACCGACTTCGGCGACCAGCGTGACCGCGTGCTGGTGAAGTCCGACGGCTCCACCACCTATCTCTGCAACGACATCGCGTACCACCGCGACAAGTTCGAACGTGGGTGGGAGCACCTCGTCGACATCTGGGGCGCCGACCACCACGGCCAGGTGAAGTCGCTGCAGGCGGGGATGGAGGCCCTCGGCTTCCCCGCAGGCGAGCCCGAGGTGCTGCTCGGCCAGCTCGTGAAGCTGGTGCGGCACGGTGAGCAGGTGCGTATCTCGAAGCGCACCGGCAACGTGATCTCGCTGGCCGACATCCTCGACGAGGTCGATCCCGACGTCGCGCGGCTCACCTTCCTCCTGCAGGGGATCGACACCACGCAGACGTTCGACCTCGACGTCGTCACCGCGCAATCGATGGAGAACCCCGTCTACTACGTGCAGTACGCGCACGCTCGGATCGCCTCGATTGGCCGGAAGGCCGCCGAGCTCGGCATCCCGCGGCGGCCCGTGCTCGAGACGTCGCTGGCGCCGCTCGTGCACGACCGCGAGCTCGAGTTGCTGCGCGCGTTGGAGGCGTTCCCGGGCGTGGTCGCGGAGGCGGCCGCGCTGCGCGCACCCCACCGCGTCACCACCTGGGTGCGCGACTTCGCCAAGTCGTTCCACGGCTTCTACCGCGACTGTCGCGTCATCTCCGACGACGCCGCGCTCACGCAGGCCCGGTTGTGGTTGGCCGAGGCCTGCCGGATCGGCCTCGCCGACGCGTTGGCGATCCTCGGCGTCCACGCGCCCGACGAGATGGCGCGCATCGTCGACGAGCCGGATCAGTGAGCGCGGACGCCCCGATCGCCGACGCCCCGATCGCCGACGATCCGAGCACCGGCGCTCCGATCGATCTGCGCCTGCTGCCGCGGAGCGCAACGGTGGCCGGCGGCCGCCTGCAGGTGGGCGGGTGCGACGTCGCCGGCCTCGCCGCCACCTTCGGCACGCCGCTGTACCTCTACGACGAGGGCGAGCTGCGGGCGCGCTGCCGCGAGTACGCCGACGCCTTCGGTATCGGGGCGGTGTCGTACGCGGGCAAGGCGTTTCTCTGCGCCGCCATGGCGAAGCTGGTCGGCGAGCAGGGGCTCAACCTCGACGTCGCCACCGGCGGCGAGCTGCACGTCGCGTTGCGCGCCGGGTTCCCGCCGGCGCGCATCGTGTTCCACGGCAACAACAAGTCCGAGGCCGAGCTGCGCACCGCGCTCGAGCAGGGCGTGGGACGCATCGTCGCCGACTCCTTCGACGAGCTCGACCGGCTCGAGGCATTGGTCGCCGACGGCTGTCCCGCGCCCCGGGTGATGCTCCGCGTCACGCCGGGTGTCGAGGCCCACACCCACGAGTACATCGCGACCGGCGCCGACGACTCGAAGTTCGGCTTCACCGTCGCCAATGGTGTCGCGCGTGAGGCCGCGCTGCGCGTGGCCAAGTCCGACGCGCTCGGCTTCGCCGGTTTCCACTGCCACATCGGATCGCAGATCCTGGTCCTCGAGTCGTTCGCGGTGGCGGCCACGATCGTGGCGAACCTGGCGGCCGAGGTGGCGCGCGACGCCGGCACCACGGTCGACGAGATCAACCTCGGCGGCGGCCTCGGGGTTCCGTACACCACCGACGACCTCGACGCGCCCGCGATCGCGACGTTCGCCGCGGTCCTGCGCGACACGTACGCGACCGCGTGCGGCGACGCCGGTCTCGACCCTGCGCCCGCGCTCACGATCGAGGCGGGACGTTCCATCGCCGCGCCCGCGGGCGTCACCCTCTACACCGTCGGCACGATCAAGGAGATCCCGGGCGTGCGCACCTACGTCGCGGTCGACGGCGGCATGAGCGACAACCCCCGGCCCGCCACCTACGGCGCGGCCTACGAGGCGTTCCTCCCCGCGCGCAGCGACGCGTCCCGCCCGTGGGTGGTGACGGTCGCCGGCAAGCACTGCGAGCAGGGCGACCTGCTCGTACGCGACGCCCACCTCCCGGCCGATGTCGCGGTCGGCGACGTGCTCGCCACCCCGGTCACCGGCGCCTACGGCTACTCCATGGCGTCGAACTACAACCTGGTGCCGCGCCCCGCGGTCGTGTTCGTGCACGACGGCGACGCCCGGCTCGTCGTCCGCCGCGAGACCCTCGACGACCTCCTCGCGCGCGACCGGGTCGACTCTGAGGGAGACTGAAGGTCATGGACGAGCGGGTGCGGGTCGGGATCCTCGGCTGTGGCCACGTGGGCGGGGCACTGGTGCGCTTGATCCACGACCACGCCGACGTGATCGAGGCCCGGGCCGGGGTGCCGCTCGAGGTCGCCCGCGTGGCCGTCGCCCACCTCGACAAGGAGCGCGATCTGCCCCTGCCGTCCCGCTGCTTCACCGACGACGCCGGTGCAGTCGTCGGCGATCCCGACGTCGACATCGTGGTCGAGGTCATCGGCGGCATCGAACCCGCCCGCACGCTCATCGTGGAGGCGCTGATGGGCGGCAAGCCCGTCGTCACCGCCAACAAGGAGCTGATCGCGACCCACGGGCGCGAGCTGTTCGAAACCGCCGAGGGTGCGGGCGTCGACATCCTCTTCGAGGCCTCGGTCGCCGGGGGCGTCCCCCTCATCCGACCGTTGCGGGAGTCCTTGGCGGGCGACCGCATCCGACGGGTGATGGGCATCGTCAACGGCACCACCAACTACATCCTCACCGCCATGACCGACGCCGGCGCGTCGTTTGCCGACGCGCTCGCCGAGGCGCAGCGCCTCGGGTTCGCGGAGACCGATCCCACCGCCGACGTCGAGGGCTACGACGCGGCCGCCAAGGCGGCGATCATGGCGTCGATCGCGTTCGGCGCGCGTGTCGTTGCCGGCGACGTGTACCGCGAGGGCATCACCGAGATCACGCTCGACGACATCGCGTCGGCGCGCGACCTCGGTTACGTCGTGAAGCTGCTGGCGGTCGCCGAGGAGCTCGACGGTCAGGTCGCGGTGCGCGTGCACCCGGCGATGGTGCCGGTGCGCCACCCGCTCGCCGCGGTGCGCGACTCGTTCAACGCGGTGTTCATCGAGGGCGATGCCGTCGGCGAGCTCATGCTGTACGGCCGCGGCGCCGGCGGTGCGCCAACCGCGTCCGCGGTGCTCGGCGACCTCGTGGACGCGGCCAAGAACCTGGTCGAGGGGCGCAAGGGCGCCACCATCGGCACGCTGGCGCTCAAGCCCATCCTCGCCATCGACGACGTCGAGTCGCAGTTCTACCTGATGATGGAGGTGCCCGACCGCCCCGGTGTGCTCCACGCGATCTCGGGCGTGTTCGCCGAGCACGGCGTGTCGATCCGGTCCATGCAGCAGCGCGAGCGCGGCGACGACGCCCGCCTCATCTTCGTCACCCACAAGGCGAAGGAATCCGACCTGCGCGCCACCGTGCGCGCACTGCGCGACGTGGAGCAGGTGCACCGCGTCGGCGCCGTCCTCCGCGTGATGGGCGAAGAAGAATGAGAGTGAGGCCTCGGCCGATGCCGTCGCCGTGGCCCGGCCTGATCGAGGCCTACCGGGAGCACCTCCCGGTCACGGACGCCACGCCCGTCATCACGCTGCTCGAGGGCAACACGCCGCTGCTCGACGCCCCGCGCCTCGCGCAGCGGGCCGGCATCGCACACGTGCGCCTGAAGGTGGAGGGGCTCAACCCCACCGGGTCGTTCAAGGACCGCGGCATGACCATGGCGATCTCGACCGCGGTCGAGCGCGACGCCAAGGTCGTGATCTGCGCGTCGACCGGCAACACGTCGGCGTCGGCCGCGGCGTACGCGGCCCGGGCCGGGCTGCTGTGCGCGGTGGTCATCCCCCAGGGGCAGATCGCGCTGGGCAAGCTCGCGCAGGCGCTCATCCACGGAGCACGCGTCGTGCCGGTGACCGGCACCTTCGACCGCGCGCTCGAGATCGTCCGCGAGCTGGGCGAGCGTCCCGGCGTCGAGGTCGTGAACTCGGTGAACCCGGTGCGCATCGAGGGCCAGAAGACCGCCGCCTTCGAGGTGGTCGACGTGCTGGGCGACGCGCCCACCGTCCACTCGATCCCGGTGGGCAACGCGGGCAACATCACCGCCTACTGGCGCGGGTACTCGGAGTACGCCGCGCTCGGGCGCGCCTCCCGCACCCCGCGGATGCTCGGGTGGCAGGCGTCGGGCGCGGCGCCGCTCGTGCGCGGCGAGCCCGTGCTGCACCCGGAGACGCTCGCCACCGCCATCCAGATCGGGAACCCGGCGTCGTGGCAGGGCGCGATCGACGCCCGCGACGAATCTCAGGGCCACATCGGGGCGGTCACCGACGCGCAGATCATCGATGCCTACCGCCTCCTCGCCGCCGACGAGGGCTGCTTCGTGGAGCCGGCGTCGGCGGCCTCGGTGGCCGGGCTGCTCCAGGCCTCGGCCGACGGCCTGCTCTCGCCCGACGACGTCGCCGTCTGCACCGTGACCGGCCACGGCCTCAAGGATCCGGAGCGCGCCATCGCCGAGGTGCAGGTGGGCGACGCCATCGAGGCCACCGCCGCGAGGGTGGCGGCCGCGCTGGACCTCGCGTGACCGCCCATCCATGAGCGCCGCCCTCGTCACCGGCGCGTCGGCGGGCATCGGACGCGCCTTCGCCGACGGGCTCGCCCGCCGGGGCCACGACCTCGTGCTCGTCGCGCGCAACGGCGCGCGCCTGACCGGGCTCGCCGACGAGCTCTCGCGCGCGCACGGAGTCGCGGCCGTCGTCTGCGCCGCCGACCTGCTGACCACGGGCGGCCTGGCGACGGTGGAGGCCCGCCTCACCGACACCGAGCACCCCGTCGACATCCTCGTGAACAGCGCCGGCTTCGGGACGTTCGGTCGCTTCGCCGAGCTCGACGTCGAGCGGGAGGTGGAGGAGGTCGAGCTCAACGTGGTCGCGCTGCTGCGCCTGACCCGCGCCGCGCTCGGCGCGATGGAGGCGCGCGGCTCCGGCGCGATCCTCAACCTGGCCTCGCTGGCCGCGTACCAGCCGGCGCCCAACAGCGCGACCTACGGCGCCACCAAGGCGTTCGTGCACAGCTTCACGCACGCGGTGCACGAGGAGGCCCGGGGGACCGGTGTGCGCGTGATGCTGGTGTGCCCCGGGTACACCCATACCGAGTTCCACGACCGCGCCGGGCTCGGCCCCATCGGCGTGCCCGAGATGGCGTGGCAGTCGGCCGACCAGGTGGTCGCCGCCGCGCTGCGCGATCTGGACCGCGGCCGCTCGGTCTCGATCCCGGGCGCGATGAACCAGGCGGCGGCCGCATTGTCGAGCATGGCGCCGGCCGCGATCACGCGGCGCGTCGGTGGTGTTGTCAAGCGATCGGGGTGAGCACCGCGCCGAGCGACACCAGGGCAGTGCTGCTCTTGTCCTGTACCGACCAGCCCGGCATCGTCGCCGCCGTGGCCGACTTCGTGTACCGGCACGGCGGCAACATCGTCGACGCGCAGCAGCACACCGACGAGACCGACGGCGTGTTCTTCCAGCGGGTCGAGTTCCGCCTCGACGGCGCCGATCTCGCCCGCGACGAGATCGAACCCGCACTCCGGCCGCTGGTCGATCGCTTCGCGATGCAGTGCGCGGTGCGCTTCACCGACGACGTGCCGCGCGTGGGCATCATGGTCTCGCGGGAGGCGCACTGCCTCGTCGACCTGCTGGCCCGTTCCCGCCGGGGTGAGCTCCTCATCGAGGTGCCGGTGGTGATCTCCAACCACCCCGACCACGCCGAGGTCGCCGAGTGGTTCGGGGTCGAATTCGTACACCTGCCGGTCACGCCCGAAACCAGGCTCGAGCAGGAGCGCGCGGTGCAGGCCGTGCTCGAGGCGCACGGCGTGACGCTGGTCGTGCTCGCCCGCTACATGCAGATCCTGAGCGCCGGGTTCGTCGACCGTTGGCCGAGCGCGATCATCAACATCCACCACTCCTTCCTCCCCGCGTTCATGGGCGGGCGTCCGTACCACCAGGCCCACGAGCGGGGCGTCAAGATCGTCGGCGTCACCGCCCACTACGCGACGGCGGAGCTCGACGACGGTCCGATCATCGACCAGGACGTCGTGCGGGTGAGCCATCGCGACGCGGTCGAGGACCTCCAGCGCCGCGGACGCGACCTCGAGGTCGTCGTCCTCGCGCGCGCGGTGCGTGCCCACGTCGAGCACCGCGTGCTCGTCCACGGCCGCCGCACCGTGGTCTTCGACTGAGCCCGCCCGACCGGTCAGGCGGCGTCGACGCGGAAGACGCCGTCGCTCAGCGACGCCACGTAGAGCGTGCCGTCGTTGGCCTGCCCGAAGGTCGACACCGACTCCGACTTCGCGCCGGTGTCACCCATCGTCACCCCGCCGTTGCCGTCGGGCTCGAGAACCCGGATGGTGCTGTCACAGTTGTCGCTGAACAGGTAGTCGCCCACGAGCGAGCTCACCTTCGTGCCGCGGTACACGAACCCGCCCGCGACCGCGCAGGCGCCGGTGTCGTGCGAGATCTCGTACACCGGCGCGACCGCGTCCTCGGGCGCGTCGCCCTCGTACTGATGTGTGCCCTCGAGCCGGTTCCAGCCGAAGTTGTCGCCCTTGCCGGCATCGCGACCGTTCGTCGCGGCGACGTGGTCGATCTCCTCCCACGCGTACTGCCCCACGTCAGCGATCCACAGGTCGCCGTTGGTGCGGTCGAAGGAGAAGCGCCACGGGTTGCGCAGGCCGTACGCCCAGATCTCCGGCCGCGCGTCCGCGCGGCCGACGAACGGGTTGTCCGCCGGCACCGTGTACGCGGGGTCACCCGCGTCGGGGTTGGGCGAGATGCGCAAGATCTTGCCCAGCAGCGTGCGGAGCGACTGCCCGTTGCCCCCGGCGCGTGCCCCGAGCCGACGTCACCCTGCGAACCGCCGTCGCCGAGGCCGATGTAGAGGTCGCCGTCGGGCCCGAACGCGAGCTGCCCCCCGTTGTGGTTGGGCTGCGGCTGGTCGACGGTGAGGATGGTGCGGCGCGACGACGTGTCGGCATTGCGCCCGCGCATCACGAACTGGTCGATCTGCGTGTCGCCGTCGCGATCGGTGTAGTCGACGTACATGCGCGTCCCGTCGGGCGAGAACGCGATGCCGAGCAACCCCCGCTCGCCATCGTCCTGGCTGACCCGGTCGGTGAGGTCGAGGGCCGGCGTCGACGTCAGCGCACCCCCGCGGATCGACCGCACCACGCCGGACTGCTCGGTCACGTACAGCGTGCGGGTGCCGGTGCGGGCCGACATCGCGGTCACGTTGCCGAGGTCGGTGATGCGGGTGAGCCGCAGCGACGGGGTCGCGGGACCCGCCCCGACACCTGACGCCGAGGCGCCGAGGCCCACGAGGACTGCGAGCAGACAGCCGATCGCGACCCGTCGCATGAACACCGCACCGTACCGCTCCGGGCGCCCCCCGAAACTTCACGTCGGGTCGATTCCGCTGCGCCGTCCCGCCCTCCGGGCACGGCTCCGCTACATCTCCGCTTCGTCGGGTCGATCCTGACGGAGCCAGAAGGATCTGACGGTCCGGACACTGGAGGACAGTGCAACACGCACGCGTTCGCGAATCGCGCTGCTCGTGTAGGTGCATTCTGGAGGGCGGTCGCCGTCCCCGAGGTCGATTCGGATAATCGGAGCTGTGTGCTTTTAGCGACAAGCCTGCGAAGGAGTGGCGCGGGCAACCTGACCGGTTCTCAGGTCAACTTGACGAAGCGTTGCGACGACCACCCGAATCCGCCCTCGAACAGCCGCTGGCCACCAGCGAGGACTTTGACATGGCCACGGACATGTTGCCGCGTGAACGTCGCCGGCGGCGGGGTCCTGGTGGCGTCCGTCGTGTCGCCGTGGGGCGAGGCGTTGTCGTGAGCTGTCGACGGCGTCGGCGGTGCTGAGCGCGACTGCCATCTCGTCGTCCACGCGCTCCCGGCGTGCACTACCGAGCTTCGATCGGTTGCCGAGTGAGCGGCGAGCAGGGAGCATGCGTGAGTGAGCGACGCGCGCGGACCCGTGAGGATCGGTCTCCTGGGCGGGTTCACGGTGAGCATCGAGGGCGCCGCACCACCACCGTGGCGGCTGCGGAAGGCAAAGACGATCGTCAAGCTCCTGGCGCTCGGGACGGGCCATCGGGTTCACCGTGATGTGCTCATCGAGCAGCTGTGGCCCGAGGCCGACCCGGCGGTCGGCACGAACAACTTCCATCAGGCGCTGCATGCGGCACGTAGGGTGATTGGCGCCGAGAACCTCGTTCTCCGGGACGAGATCGTCGTCCTCGGCGGCGGGGGCGGTGTGGCCGTCGACGTCGACGACTTCGAGGCAGCGGCCGCAATCGCTGCCTCGACCGGTGTGCCCGAGGACATTCGCCACGCGCTCACCCTGTGGTCGGGTGAGCTCCTCCCCGAGGACCTCTATGAGGACTGGGCGGCGCTGCATCGCGACCGGCTGAGCGCAGTTCGAACCAGGCTGGTGGGGGACCTCGCTCGTGCCCTGATGGCCGGCGGACTGCCCGACCAAGCCCTCGAGCTGCTGGAACCGCTGGCGGTGGAGCGGCCACTTGACGAGGCCGTGCACCGGTCTCTCCTCGTCGCGCTGGCCGCAACCGGGCGACGCTGGGACGCGGCGGCTGCGTTCGAGCGCCTACGGGACGGGCTGGCCGAGTCGTACGGCGTCGCGCCCGAGCCAGAGACGACCGCCGTCTACCGCCGGCTCTTCGTCGGTGGCGCCCCCGATCCGGGGAGGTGCCCGCACAACCTGCCCACGTTATCGACGAGCTTCGTCGGTCGTCATCGTGAACTGGCTGAGCTGGGCCGGGTGCTCGACCGGACGCGCCTGCTCACGCTCACCGGCCCCGGCGGCGCAGGCAAGACCCGCTTGGCCGTCGAGCTTGCGCATGGCCAGTTGGCGGGCTCTCGCTGGGCGGACGGGGTGTGGCTCGTGGAGTTGGCAGGCGTCACGCACGGTGACGGCGTCCCGTCGGCGGTCGGCGGTGCCCTCGACCTCTCCCTCGAGGGCAACCGACCGTGGATCCCTGCGCTCGTCGACCAGCTCTCGAGCCGGGCGATCCTGCTCATCCTCGACAACTGCGAGCACGTCCTCGACGCCGTCGTGCCCTTGGCCACCGAGCTCCTGGCGCAATGCCCCGATCTCGTCATCCTGGCCACGAGCCGCGAGCCGCTCGGGCACCCGGGTGAGGTTGCTTGGCGGGTGCCTTCGCTCGAGCTTCCGGGAGATGACGACACGCCCGACGGTCTGGCTCGTCTCGAATCCGTCCAGCTGTTCGTCGAGCGAGCGCAGCACGCGTCCCCGAGCTTCGTGCTCGATGCCGCCACCGCTTCCTCGGTCGCCGAGATCTGTCGCCGTCTCGACGGCATCCCGCTCGCCCTCGAACTGGCCGCCGTGCGTGTCGTCCACCTCTCGGTCGCACAGCTCTCCGCCAGCTTGGGCGATGCGCTCACCGTCCTCTCCCGTCGCGGGCGCGGCCATCCGGATCGCCAGCAGACCCTGGCCGCCACCCTCGACTGGAGTCACGACCTCTTGCTCGACGACGAACGCGTCGCGTTCCGTCGTCTGGCCGTGTTCGCAGGTGGTTTCGACCTCGATGCCGCCGCCACCGTGTCCGCGATCAGCGACGTCATCGACGTGCTCAGTCGTCTCGTCGACAAGTCCCTGGTGACGGCCGAGACGACGGGGCAGGCCGCCCGCTTTCGCATGCTCGAGGTGGTGCGGCAATACGCCGAGGCTCAGCTCCGTGATGCTGGTGAACTGCCCGCATGTGTCGAGCGCCATCGGGCCTGGTACGCGCGGGAGGCGGCGCGACACGATCCCGACCGCGGTGTGCCCGTCGTCCTCGAACCTCCGCCGTGGTTCGACGCCGAGATGGACAACCTGCGCGTTGCGTTCGCGAGCGTGTCCAAGGAGCAGCCGTGCCTGGCCCTGCAGCTCGCCGCCAGCACCTGGAGAGCCCAGCTGTCGCGGGGACAGCTGGCCGAGGCGCTGGGTTGGCTCACCGGTGCTCTCCACCGGTGCCCGGAGGTCTCGGCGCTGCGGACACGTGCTCTGTTCGCCACGGCGGTACTGCACCTCCGTCGTGGCGACCTCGAGCCGGTGGCGGGCGTTGCCGTCGCCATCGCCGAGGCCTCGCAGGGCCTTGGCGACGACGCCATGGCCATCGCCGTCGATCAAGAGTCGATCTTCATGTTGATGGCACACGACTGGCCGAGCGTGAAGCGACGTTCGGCGGCGGCACTCGCGGCAGGCGGGGTCGCACCCGGCGCTCGCCGTCGGCACCCGCCATTTCGCGGCCGTGCTGGCGCTGGCGCTCGGCGAGGTGGACGACGCCCGGACTCTCCTGCGCGAAGCGGGCGCCGCCCTCGACCGTGTGCCCGACGCGGCATCGCCGTTCTTCACCACCTTGACCCTGTCCTGGATCGTCGACGATCGCGGACCCGTGCCCCTCCCCGTCGCCGAGGACACCATGCTGTTGGGCCGGCTCGTCGGCGCCGCCCAGGCGCGCGGGCACCTGGCGGTGGCCGCCGCCCTCACCGAGCGCCTCGGAGGCCGCACGGATCTCGCGCTCGCGCTCCTCGAGGACGCCATCGACCGGTTCACCGCGGTGGGCGACGCCTTCGGCATCGGCTACGCGCTCGGCCAGCGAGGACACACGCTCCGGTGGGCAGGCGACCTGGCGGGTGCGCTCGCCTGCTTCGACGCCGCCGAGCAGGTTCACCGATCCTGGCGAGATCTGCGCTCGATCGCCATGGCACTCGCCGGGCGGTCCTACACCGCCGCCCTGCTGGGGGAGCCGACGATCGCCCGCCTTCGCGTCGAGGAAGCGGTGTCGATGATGGAGCGAAGCGGCGACATCGCCGGCGTCGCCCACACCCTCAACATCCAAGGGCTCATCGAGCTGGAGCTGGGTGTCGTCGACGCCGCCCTGCCACCGCTGGAGAGGAGCCTGGTCCTCGCCGACCGGGGGGTCACGCCGGGATACGCCATCGGCTGGGAGTACCTGCTCGTAGCGCATCTTCGCAGCACCGTCGGCGACGCCGACGCATCGGCCCGCGCCGCGGCCGAGGCGGCGGTGCGATTCCACGCATTCGGCGATCGGCGAGGTGAGCGAGCCCTGCAAAGAGCGCGCGAAAGAAGGTGCCGTCACGATGACGTCCTCAGACCGACTCCGAAAGAGGACGCCATGACACAGGCGCTCGGCGACGTGACCATCAACGAGCTCGAGACGGGACTCGCCGGTTCGCTCGTGCGACCCGGCGACGGTGAGTACGAGGAGGCACGGCACATCTGGAACGGCGCCATCGACAAGCACCCGGCGATCATCGTGCGTCCCGCGAGCACCGACGACGTTGTCCGGACCGTTCGCTTCGCCGCGAGCGAGGGATTGCCGGTGGCCATCCGGGGCGGAGGCCACAGCATCGCCGGCTTCTCGACCTGCGACGACGGCATCGTCGTCGACCTGTCGGCGATGACACGCGTTGCGGTCGACGCCAGCGCGCGCCGAGCGGTCGCCGGCGGCGGGACGAAGTGGGCCGGGTTCGACGCCGCCACGCAGGCCCACGGCCTGGCCACCACCGGCGGGCTGATCTCGACCACCGGACTGGGCGGGTTCACCCTGGGCGGCGGCATGGGCCATCTCGTTCGTGCCTACGGCCTCGCGTGCGACAACCTGCTCGCCGCCGAGGTGGTGACCGCCGACGGCTCGGTGGTGCGGGCCGGCCCCGACGACGACGCCGAGCTCTACTGGGGGCTCCGGGGCGGAGGCGGCAACTTCGGCGTCGTGACGTCGCTGGAGCTGGCGCTCCACCCCGTCGGACCCACCGTCCTCGGCGGGGTCGTGTTCTACGCCGGCGAGGACGCCGCCGCCGTGGTCGCCGGTTGGCGCGACCACGTCGCCGATGCGCCCGACCAGCTGAGCTCGCTGGTCAACCTCGCCACCGCGCCACCGGCACCCTTCCTGCCTGTCGAGTGGCACTTCAAGAAGGTCGCCGCCATCGTCGTCTGCTGGGCCGGCGATCCGGCGGAAGGTACGGACGTGGTCAAGCCTTTCCGCACGCTCGGCACGGTGGTGGCCGACCTGATCGGGCCGCTGCCGTACGTCGAGCTGCAACAGCTCCTCGACGGCCTGTGGACCCCGGGGTCGGCGAACTACTTCACTTCTGCCTTCATCGAGAGACTTCCCGACGACGCCGTCGCCACGTTTGCCGACTTCCATCGGAGGTCCGCCGACCTCCCGGTACAGGCCGAGCTCCACATGCACCACCTCGGCGGTGCGATGGCTCGTGTCCCCTCCGACGCCACTCCCTTCACCGATCGCACATCGCCATACATCGTCAACTGCATCGCTCGCACTCCTGATGCCAGCGATCTCCCACGCCACCGCGAGTGGGCCCAGGCGGCACGGGAAGCCATGGCCCGCTACGGCGCTGGGCGCACCTATGTGAATTACACCGGCGAGGCGGGCGAAGACAACGTCAAGGCGGCGTATGCCCCCGACACGTACCGACGCCTCCAGCAGCTCAAGAACCGGTACGACCCTTCGAACCTCTTCCGCTTCAACCAGAACGTCATGCCGTCGGCAACGAGCTGACGAGCCTCCAACGACGAGAGACGGCCTCCATGGAACAGCTTCAGGTCAGCGCGACCTTTCCGAGCATCACGCCAGACGCTGTCGACGAATTCAAACAGCTCGCCACCGACGCGCTGACGACGATACGTGGCGAGCCGGGAACGCTCCAACACGACTGGTTCTTCAGCGACGACGACGCGCAATGCATCGTGCGCGAGGCGTATGCCAGCTCCGACGCGTTTCTTGCCCACCTCGCCGGCGCAGGGCCGCTCCTTGCGCGCCTCGTCGAGCTCGGCGGCGGCCTCGAGCTCGACGTGTTCGGCGAGCCGTCAATGGCGCTTCGCGCCGCCGTAGCTGCCTTCCAACCGCGTATCTACAGCTACAGCCAAGGCAAGTAAGCAACCGCGGTCTCGCGGCTGTTCCCTCGAGCCGCGGAGAACGCAAGGCGCGCACGACCGAACCGGCATTATCTGTAGGAAGTTGCTCCGTGCCCGTGTGCGACACAATGCCCACCGCGCGGCAGTCTTCGCTGATGGTTCTACTGGTGTAGAGCGCGCTGCCTGGCCAGTTCGGCGGTGCGCCGCCCAGAGGTTCGATTGCGATACTCGGCCGGTCGATTCCGCGGCGCCGTCCCGCCCTCCGGGCACGGCTCCGCTACATCTCCGCCTACCCTTGGCGCATGAAGTACCTCGTGCTCGTGCCCGACGGGTGCGCCGACGAACCGCTCGCCCAGCTCGGCGGGCGCACGCCGCTCGAGGCCGCGCACATGCCGAACCTGGCCCGCCTGGCCGCGAGCGCCGAGGTCGGCCTCGCCGAGGTGATCCCGCCCGGGCTGCCGCCGGGGAGCGACGTCGGCAACCTCGCCATCCTCGGCTACGACCCCACCGAGTACCACACCGGCCGCGCGCCGATCGAGGCCGCGGCCATGGGCGTCGACCTCGCCCCCGACGAGGTCGCGTTCCGTTGCAACCTGGTCACCGTCGACGACGCCGGCACCATGGTCGACTTCGCCGCCGGTCACGTCACCAGCGAGCAGAGTCATGTGATCGTGGCCGCGCTCGATGACGTGCTCGGGCACGGGCGCGACGGCGTTCGCTTCCACCCCGGTGTCGAGTACCGGCACCTGTGCGTCGTGCCCCGCGACTTCGGCGACGCCGAGTGTGTGCCACCCCACGACCTCACCGGGCAGCCCGTCGTCCTCCCCGTGGGCCCGGCCGCGCCCAAGCTCACCGCGCTCATGGACGCCTCGAAGCCGGTCGTCGCGGCCGCTGCTACCGAGGTCGGTTCGATCGCCACCCAGATCTGGCTGTGGGGCCAGGGGACGCGTCCCCGCCTGCCCGACTTCACCGACCGCTTCGGCGTGCGCGGCCGGTTGTCGTCAGCGGTCGACCTCGTGCGCGGCCTCGGCGTCCTCTCCGGCATCGAGGTGCTCGACGTGCCCGGCGCCACCGCCGGCTTCGACAACGACTACGCCGCGCAGCGTGACGCGGCGCTGGCGTCGCTCGCGGACCGTGACCTCTTCCTCCTCCACGTGGAGGCGACCGACGAGGCGGGCCACCAGGGTGCCGTCGACGAGAAGGTCGCATCGCTCGAACGTTGGGACGCCGACATCATCGGTCCGCTCGTCGCCGCGCTGGGCGACGAGCCGTTCCGCGTGCTCCTCCTGCCCGACCACGCCACGCCGTGCGCGGCGCGCACGCACACGTCGGAGCCGGTGCCGTACCTGCTCTTCGATCGCGACGAGCCCGGTCCCGGCGGCGAGTACTCCGAGCGCGGCGTCGCCGGCGCGACCCCGGTGCCCGCCCACGACCTCATGGCGCGCTTGCTGCGCTGACCCGCTCGGATGCTTGCCCGGGCCACCCCCGGGCGGTAGAGTGGGCGCGCCGCCGGTCGATTCTTCGCCCATCCCAGGGTGACGATCCCGGTTTCAGGTGTTCCGCGTATCCCCGGCAGGATCCCCGATCTGTCGAGGTCTGACAACCGTGCCCGTCGACCGTCGCGGCGTGATTCCGCGCTGTGGCCCGTCGGGTCGAGGGAGAGAGCGAATGAGCCCGGAGCAACAGATCGATCGGTCGGTGCTCGCCGGCAAGGACCGCGACGAGCTCCACACGATCGCCGGTGCCATCGGGGTGAAGGCCGCGACCCGCATGCGCAAGGCCGACCTGATCGACGCCATCCTCAACGCCGCCAACGGTGGGAACGACGCCGGCGACGCGAACGGCGCGGCCGAGGCGCCCACACCGCGCCGCGTGCGCTCGGCCCGCGCCTCGCAGCTGCAGTCCGACGACCCCATTGCGGGGCTGGCGGCGGAGGAGGACTCGCTGGGCGCCGACGCCGGTGACGGCGACGACGCGCCCATGCCGCGCCCCCGTGCCCGGCGCTCGAGCACGTCGACCACCACGTCGACCACCACCAGCACGACCACCGACGCTTCGACCGCGGACGACGCTCCGGCCGCGGCCCGCGCCGAATCCACCGACGCCCCCGCCGCCGAGCCCGAGCCCGCGCCCCCGGCCGCGCCCGAGGTGCCCGCCGCGCACGACGGCGCCCGCGACGAGCACGACGACGGTCGCGCCGACGGTGTCGACGCCGAGGACGAGCGGCAGTCGTTCGGCGAGGGCAACCGCCGGGGCCGGCGCCGTCGCCGCGGTCGCGGCGGCCAGGAGCAGCAGGGTGGTGACACCCGCGCCACCGAGTACCAGGGCGATCCGATCCCGGTCGAGGGTCTGCTCGACCTCCGCCCCGAGGGCTACGGCTTCTTGCGCGGCGGCGGCTACCTGCCTGCGCAGAAGGACGTCTACGTGTCGGCGTCGCAGGTGCGACGGTTCGCGCTGCGCAAGGGCGACTTCGTCACCGGCACGTCGCGCCCCCAGGCGAGCAACGAGAAGTACCCCGCGCTCCTCCGCGTCGACGACATCAGCGGCCTGACGCCCGAGGACGCCCGTCTCCGACCGCGGTTCGAGGACCTCACGCCGCTGTTCCCGGACTCGAAGCTCAAGCTGGAGCTGGCGTCCGAGCCGCAGGAGATCACCGGCCGGATCGTCGACCTCATCTCGCCCATCGGCAAGGGCCAGCGGGGGATGATCGTGTCACCGCCGAAGGCGGGCAAGACGACGATCCTCAAGCAGCTCGTCTTTGCGATCGAACGCAACAACCCCGAGGTGCACCTCATGGTCCTGCTCGTCGACGAGCGGCCGGAAGAGGTCACCGACATGAAGCGCCACGTGCTCAACGGCGAGGTCGTGGCGAGCACGTTCGACCGCCCCGCCGACGAGCACACGCAGGTCGCGGAGCTCGCCATCGAGCGGGCCAAGCGTCTGGTCGAGATGGGCAAGGACGTCGTGATCGTGCTCGACGGCATCACCCGCCTGGCCCGGGCCTACAACCTCTCGGCGCCCACGTCGGGCCGGATCATGTCGGGCGGGGTCGACTCCACCGCGCTGTACCCGCCGAAGAAGTTCTTCGGTGCCGCGCGCAACGTGGAGGAGGGCGGATCGCTCACGATCATCGCCACCGCGCTGATCGAGACCGGCAGCCGGATGGACGAGGTGATCTTCGAGGAGTTCAAGGGCACCGGCAACATGGAGCTGCGGCTCGACCGGCGCCTGGCCGAGCGGCGGATCTACCCCTCCATCGACGTCGAGGCGTCGAGCACCCGCCACGAGGAGCTGCTCTTCGACCGTCAACAGCTCCAGCAGGTCTGGAAGCTGCGCCGGGTGCTGAACGCGCTCGAGGAGGGCAAGGGCCTCGAGCTCCTCATCGACAAGATCCGCACCACCCGCAACAACGACGAGTTCCTCAGCGAGATCGGCAAGACGCCGGGCAGCTGACCCGGTACCGCAAGATGCGCTCCCCGCCGGGCATGAATGCCGGTGCGCCGGCGTTACGAGCACCACTGCCCGTGAAACCCGCGCGCAAACCTTCCTCTAGACTGGACGGACCATGAAGACCGGAATCCACCCCGACTACGTCGAGTGCCAGGTGCACTGCTCCTGCGGGAACGAGTTCACCACCCGCTCGACCGTCCCCTCGCTGCGCGTCGAGCTCTGCTCGGAGTGCCACCCCTTCTACACCGGCAAGCAGAAGCTGGTCGACACCGGTGGCCGGGTCGAGCGCTTCAACCGCCGGATGCAGAAGTCGCAGGCCGCCGGCGCCAAGGCGAAGTAGGACGCACCGGCGATGAGCTCGGAGGCACCCTCGTCGAGCCCGCGCTACATGGGCGGCCAAGCGGTCGTCGAAGGCGTGATGATGCGCGGGGCCTCCACCTGGGCGATCGCGGTGCGCACGCCCGAGGGCGACATCGAGATCGAGACCCGCGAGACGCCCACCTGGGCGGAGAAGTGGTCGAAGATCCCGCTCGTGCGCGGCGTCATGGCGCTCGCCGAGTCGTTGGCGTTGGGCATGAAGGCGCTCACCTGGTCGGCCAATCGCCAGATCCCCGAGGAGGACCAGATCTCCTCCAAGGCGATGGGGTGGACGATCGGGGTCGCGCTCACGTTCTTCACCGCCATCTTCATCGTCCTGCCTGCCGTCGCCGCCAACGGCTTCGGTGACCTCCTCGGCCTCGACGGCTTCTGGTTCCACGTCGCCGAAGGCGCGCTGCGCCTCGGGATCTTCCTCGGCTATCTCGTGCTCATCGGCCAGATGAAGGACATCAAGCGCGTCTTCCAGTACCACGGCGCCGAGCACAAGGCGATCGCCGCCTACGAGAACGACGTCGAGCTCACGGCCGAGTCGGCGCAGCAGTTCGACACGTCGCACGTGCGTTGCGGCACCAACTTCCTGCTCACCGTGATGGTGATCACCATCGTCGTGTACTCGTTCGTGGGCCGCCCCGGCTGGGCGCTGCTCATCCTGTCCCGGATCGTGCTGCTGCCGCTCATCGCCGGCGTGAGCTACGAGGTGATCCGCTTCGCGGCCAAGCACATGGACTGGGCCTGGGTGCGCGTGCTGATGAAGCCGGGTCTGCTGCTGCAACGGCTCACCACCCGCCAGCCGTCGCTCGACCAGGTCGAGGTGGCGGTGGCGTCGCTGCGGGCGGTGCTCACCGCCGAGCAGCTGGCCGAGGTCGAGTCCCGGCCGCAGCGCCTGCGCAGTGCAGGCGTGCGCCCGGCGCTCGGCCGGGCGTGAAGTTCGGGATCTTCTACGAGCACCAGCTCCCACGCCCGTGGGAGGAAGACTCCGAGCACACGCTGATCCAGCACGCGCTCGAGCAGTGCGAGCTCGCCGACCAGCTCGGCATCGACTACGTGTGGGAGGTGGAGCACCACTTCCTGGAGGAGTACAGCCACTCCAGCGCGCCCGAGGTGTTCCTCGCCGCCGTCTCGCAGCGCACGCAGCGCATCCGCCTCGGGCACGGCATCGTGCAGACGCCGCCGCCGTTCAACCACCCGGCGCGGGTGGCGGAGCGGGTGGCGATGCTCGACCTGGTGTCGAACGGCCGCGCCGACTTCGGCTCGGGGGAGTCCTCGTCGGAGGCCGAGCTCGGCGGGTTCCTCATCGACCCGCTCGACAAGCGGGCGATGTGGGAGGAGGGGCTGCGGGTCGCGCTCCGCTGCCTCACCGAGACGCCGTTCACCGGTCACGCCGGGCAGTACGTCACCATGCCGCCGCGCAACGTCGTCCCCAAGCCGGTGCAGAAGCCGCACCCGCCGGTGTGGGTGGCGTGCAGCCGCCGCGAGACCATCCACCTCGCGGCGCAGAAGGGGATCGGTGCGCTCGCGTTCGCGTTCATCGACCCCGAGGACGCCCGCCACTGGATGGCCGACTACCACGAGACGCTCGCCACCGAGTGCGTGCCCATCGGTGACGCGGTCAACCCCAACGTCGCGTGCGTCACCACGTTCATGTGCCACGACGACGAGCAGGAAGCGCTGCGGCGCGGGCTCGAGGGCGCGAACTTCTTCGGGTACTCGCTCGCGCACTACTACGTCTTCGGTCGTCATCACCCCGGGCGCACCGACGTCTGGTCGGAGTACCGCGCGCAGCGCGGCGAGCGGGGCTACGCGCCGGAAGCGGTCGAAGCCGCGGCGCGCGACGGCGATCGCCTCGGCGCGCAGATCGTGCAGGACGGCGGCTTCTTCGGGCTGCGAGGCGCGATCGGCACCCCCGACCAGGTCCGTGACTACCTGCGACGGTACGAGGAGTGCGGCGTCGACCAGGTGATCTTCTGCAGCCAGGCCGGGAAGAACCGCCACGAGCACATCATGGAGAGCCTCGAGCTCTTCGGCACGAAGGTGCTGCCGGAGTTCATGGAGCGCGACGAGCGCCGGCAGCTCGAGAAGGCGAAGCGCCTGGAGCCCGTCGTGGCCGCCGCGCTGGCGCGCAAGCCGGCCGACGACCACCCGCCCCTCCCGGCCGACGACTACGCGTTCCCCGCCATCCACCGCGGGCTCGCCGACCGCGTCGGGGGCGACGCGTTCCACCAGTGGCTCGACGACTTCGCCGGGAAGACCGCCCTCGGTGGCGGCGAGGAGTTCAACGACCTGCTGGGCTGAGCGAAGCAGAGGACAAGCCGACGCGACCCGCTGACGCACCGCTGAGCCGCGCCTGACAATTCCCTCACGTCGGGCCACGACGATCGTGGGGTGGCCGTCTCCGACCGCGAACGCGTCGCCCACGTCGTCCGTCGCCTCTCGATGGGCGTGCACCCGGAGCTGCTCGCGGAGCTCGACGGCACCGACGCCGCCATCGCGCGGGCGCTCGACCGGTCGGGGCCCGCGGCGACGCCGCTGGAGCTCGCGGTGCCGGCCGACTACCGGGCGGGCGGCAGGGTGCGCGACGTGCTCGCCGCCGTCGACTGGTGGATGCGTCGGATGCAGCAACCCGATCGCATGGTCGAGGAGCGGCTCACCTGGTTCTGGCACGACCACTTCGCCACCAGCGTCGCCAAGGTGCGGGTGCCGTACCTCGTGTACCAGCAGCACCTCGTGCTCCGCCAGCACGCCACCGGCAACTTCGGCGACCTCCTGAAGGCGGTGGCGAAGGATCCGGCCATGCTCCTGTACCTCGACGGCATCACCAACGCCGCCGCCGAGCGCAACGAGAACTTCGGGCGCGAGTGCCTCGAGCTGTTCACCATGGGCCGCGAGAGCGGCTACACGCAGGACGACGTCATCGCCGCGTCGCGCGCGTTCACCGGGTGGGTGGTGGCGATCCCCGGGCGACCGAACCTCGCCCGGCTCGGGGCGCCGTGGAGCGCGGTGTTGCTGCCGCGCCGGCACGACGGCGACGCCAAGACCCTGCTCGGGACCACCGCGCCGCTCGACATGGACGGCGCCCTCGACGTGATCCTGGAGCAACCGGCGACCGCCCGGTTCGTCGCCACCAAGCTGTGGCGCGACCTCGTGGGGCTGGAACCCGACGCCGGGACCGTCACCGCGCTCGCTCGCGACTTCCGGCGCGACTACGAGATCCTGCCGTTGGTGCAGGCGATCGTGCAGCACGACGCGTTCACCTCCGACGCCGCCGTCCGCGCCAAGTACCGCTCACCCGTGGAGAAGCTGGTCGGCATAGTGCAGGCGTCCGGCGCGCCCGCCCCCATCGCAGCCCGACCCGAGGACGCGGGTGCCGCGCTCGCGCTGCGGGCGATGAGCTACCTGCCGTTCGCCCCTCCGAACGTCGCCGGCTTCCCCAAGGGCTCGCGGCTGCTTGGTCCGAGCAACCTCGTGCACACCTTCGACCTGGTGCAGGCCGTGCGGCGCGCGCCGGCCCTGAAGTCGGTGGACGACCTCTTCGCGCGCTTCGGCGTCTTCGACGTGAGCGACACCACACGTGCGGTGGTGAGCGCCGAGCGCGATCCCGACCGGCGTTTCGTCCTCGTCGCCACGTCACCGGAGTTCACCCTCGTATGAGCGATCCTGTGCGCGACCAGCATCGGGGTCAGCTCGGCATCTCGCGGCGGCGGTTCCTCACCGGCCTCGGTGTGGCGGGTACCGCCGCGGTGGCTGCCGGCTACGGGTTGTCGGTGTGGCGCGATGGTGGCTCGTCGACGCCCTCGATCCCGACGTCGTCGACCACGATGCCGCGACTCGGCGCCGGCCGCGCCGATCGCACCTTGGTGGTCGTCGAGCTCGCGGGCGGGAACGACGGCCTGAACACCGTGGTGCCGATTGCCGACCCCGCGTACCGCGCCCTCCGGCCGACCCTCGGGGTGACCGACGCCGTCGCCCTCGACGACGCCATCGGGCTCCACCCGAAGCTGACCAAGCTGGCGGCGCGCTACCGGGCGGGCCAGGTCGCGATCGTGGAGGGCGTCGGCTACCCGGACCCCGATCTCTCGCACTTCGCCTCGCTCGCGTACTGGTGGTCGGGGACCCCGGGGCACGGCGCCAGCACCGGTTGGTTGGGTCGCTACCTCGACGCCACCGTCGGGTTCGACGACCCGCTCGCCGCGGTCGGGATCGGGCCGGTGCCGTCGCCCGCGTTGCTCGGGACGCGGTCGTTCGCGACGACCATCGCCGACGCCGACGGGCTCCAGCCGCGGGTCCCCGCGTGGGTCGACACGCCCGACGATCTCGTCGCGGCGTGGTCGCGCTTCGCGCCGGCGACGCCGGACCCGTCGACGGTGATGGGCGAGATCCAGCGCGCCATCACGCTCACCGTGCGCGCCCGCAAGGAGCTGGCCGGGACGCTGCACGCGGCGTCGGCCGCGCCCACCGCCGCGCCGGACGCGTACGTGAAGGACGGCACCGCCACCGCCGCGCTCGCGCTGGCGGCCCAGCTCGTGGCGGGGGACCACCCACCCCGGGTGATCTACGTGAACGGGCTCGGCGACTACGACACCCACCAGGGCGAGGCCGAGCGCCACCCGGCCCTGATGGCCGACCTCGACGCCGGCATCGAGTCGTTCTTCACCACGCTCGAGGGCGCGGGAGCGGCCGACCGGGCGCTGGTGATGACGGTCTCCGAGTTCGGCCGCCGACCGGCCGAGAACGGCAGCGGGACCGACCACGGCACCGCCGCCCCCCACTTCCTCGTCGGGTCCCGGGTCAAGGGCGGCCGGTACGGCGCGCCGCCGTCGCTCACCCAGCTCGACGCCCACGGCAACCTGGCCCAGACCACCGACTTCCGCGTCCTCTACGCCACCGCGGTGCAGGAGTGGCTCGGGGTCGAGGCCGAGCCGGTGGTCGGCCGCGGCTTCGCGCCCCTGCCCGTCGTCGCCTGACCGGCCAGCCCGTACCCTGGTCGGCGTGTTCGAACGGTTGAACGATCTCGAGACCGAGCTGGAGAAGCTGGAGTCGCAGCTCTCCGAGCTCTACGCGTCCGGCGACCAGCAGGCGGCCGCGGCCGCAGGCCGCCGGATGGCCGAGCTGCGCCCGATCGTCGAGGTGTACCGCGACTATCGCGGCATCGAGCAGGACCTCGCCGAGGCGCGCGGGATGCTCGACGGCGAGCAGGACGCCGAGATGCGTGAGTTCCTCTCGGCGGAGGTGACCGCCAAGGAAGCGCACCTGGCCGAGGACGAAGCGAAGATCCGCGAGCTGCTCGTCCCGCGCGATCCGGACGCGGGCAAGAACGTCATCATGGAGATCCGCGGCGGCGAGGGCGGCGAGGAGGGCAACCTCTGGGCTGCCGACCTCTTCCACATGTACGAGCGCTACGCCGACCTGCACAAGTGGAAGCTCGAGGTGCTGACCCGCCAGGTGTCGGACATGAACGGCCTGCGGGAGATCACGTTCGTGGTGAAGGGCGACGACGCGTGGACCCGGCTCAAGCACGAGGCCGGTCCGCACCGCGTGCAGCGCGTCCCCGCCACCGAGAGCCAGGGCCGGGTGCACACGAGCGCGGCGACGGTCGCCGTGCTGCCGGAGGCCGAGGAGATCGACGTCGACGTCGACCCCAACGACCTCACCATCGACGTCTACCGCTCCAGCGGGCCGGGCGGGCAGTCGGTCAACACCACCGACTCCGCGGTCCGCATCACCCACAACCCGTCCGGTCTCGTCGTCACCTGCCAGGACGAGAAGAGCCAGCTGCAGAACAAGGACAAGGCGATGCGCATCCTGCGCAGCCGTCTCTACGAGATCGAGCGGGAGCGCCAGGAGCAGGAGCTGTCGTCGGCCCGCCGCAGCCAGGTGAAGAGCGGCGGCCGCTCCGACAAGATCCGCACGTACAACTACAAGGAGAACCGGGTCACCGACCATCGCATCGGCTTGACCCTCCACTCGCTCGACCAGGTGCTCGCCGGCCAGCTCGACGAGCTCACCGACGCGCTGGCCGCCGACGAGCGGAGTCGGCAGCTCGCCGACGAGGACGAGTGACCACCTGGGCCGACCTGCGGGTCCACGCCACCGCGCGGTTGCGCGACACCTCCGCGCCGGCGCCCGAGATCGAGGCGCGCTGGATGGTGGAGCGTGTCTCCGGCTACGACGGCGTCGAGCTGGTGGTGGGGGAGCACGAGGCCGCGACCGCGCCGGCGATCCAGCACCTCGACGACATGCTGGCGCGGCGCGCGGCCGGCGAGCCATTGCAGTACGTGCTCGGCCGGTGGGATTTCCTCGGGCTCGACCTCATGGTCGACCGGCGCGTGCTCGTCCCGCGTCCGGAGACCGAGGTGGTGGCGCGCACCGCGATCGAAGAGGTCGTGCGGTTCGGCGCGCGCCAGGGCGTGCACGATCCGTGGGGCGGCACGACGACGTCGTTCCCCGTCGCCGACCTGGGCACGGGCTCGGGCGCGATCGCGTTGGCGCTGGCGCGTGAGCTCCCCGACGCCGAGGTGTGGGCCACCGACGTGAGCGAGGACGCGTTGGCCGTCGCCCGCGCCAACCTCGCCGGGGTGGGCTCCGCCGCCACCCGGGTGCGGCTCGAGTCCGGCTCGTGGTTCGACGCACTCCCGGACGCGCTCCGCGGCCGGTTGCGGCTCGTGGTGTCGAACCCGCCGTACGTCGCCGAGCACGAGGTGCCCGACCTCCCGGCCGACGTCGCCGACTGGGAACCGCGCCACGTGCTGGTCAGCGGGCCGTCCGGTCTGGAGGCCATCGAGGCGATCCTCGCCGGTGCGCCCGACTGGCTCGATCCGGCGGGCGGCGCGCTCGTGGTCGAGCTCGCGCCCCACCAGGCCGACGCCGCGGTCGGGGCCGCCACCGCCGCCGGCTTCGACGACGTCGGCATCGTGCGCGACCTCGCCGACCGTGACCGCGTGCTCGTCGCCCGGGTCGGCGTCCCGGCGTAGCGACGGCCGCTATCGTCACCCGCATGGCGCTCTGGCCCGACGACTACGAAGGCCTCCGCGACGAGGCCCGCACGATGGCCCGGACGATCGCCGATCTGTTGACGGCCGGCACCGCGCAGTCCACCGATCGCGACGAGCGCGTCCGGGCGCAGCGCGAGATGCTGGCCGCGATGGAGGTGCCCTCGCCTTCCGGGGCCGACGAGGAGATCGCGGGTGTGCCGTGCCGGGTGTTCCGGCCGGTCCTGCCGCCCAACGCGGTGTACCTGCACTTCCACGGCGGCGCCATGATCCTGGGCTCTCCGCTCTTGAACGACGTCGCCAACGCCGACCTCGCCGAGCGCCTCGGCCTCGCGGTGGTGTCGGTCGACTACCGGCTCGCGCCGGAGCACCCGTTCCCGGCCGGCTCCGACGACTGCCTGGCGGTGGCGGCGTGGCTGGTCGAGCACGCCGAGGCGTGGTTCGGCAGCGGCGACCTCGTGATCGGCGGCGAGTCGGCCGGCGCCTACTACGCCGCGCTCACGCTGCTGCGTGTGCGCGACGAGCTCGGCGCGATCGACCGTTTCCACGGCGCCAACCTCGTGTTCGGCGTGTACGACCTCAGTGGGACGCCGTCCGCCCTTGGGTTCCGGCCGTCCGACGCGCCGGACATCCTCGACCTCGACACCTTCTCCTTCCTGCACGAGTGCTACCTGCCCGACCACACGCCCGAGGAGGCGCGCGTCCCCGAGGTCTCGCCCCTGTACGCCGACCTCCGCGACCTCCCGCCCGCGCTGTTCACCGTCGGCAGCGCCGACCACCTCCTCGACGACAGCCTCTTCATGGCCGCCCGGTGGGCCGCCTACGGGAACGAGGCCGAGCTCGCGGTGTATCCCGACTGCGTGCACGCCTTCACCGCCTTCCCCATGGAGCTGGCGAAGCGGGCGAACGAGCGGATCGACGACTTCCTCGCGCGAGCGGCAGGCTGAGCGCGGTGGCCGACGAGCTCGACGTCGACGCCATGATCGCCCGCTTCCGCGAACGCGCCGACGCGGTGCGCGAACGGCCGCTCCCGCCGGTGGCGGGCGCGGAGCGACAACGGTTCGTCGAGCAGGCCCAACGCGACTTCCAGGACTTCGCGATCATCGGCGACGCCACCTGGGAGTTCACCGACGGCGTCCTCACCCTGCGCATCCAGCTGAACGGCTGAACCAGCCCGCAGGGAGCGAGCGAATCAGTTCGGTCGCATCTGCTCGTCGAGCCGCTCGTTGGGGTCGAGGTGCTGGAGGAAGGCGCGGTCGACCGCGACCCAGATCGTCTTCGAGAACGGGTAGCCCACGGTGGGCACGAGGATCATCAACGGCACGAGGATCGCGAGCAGCGGCAGCACCGGCACGTCGGGCACCGTCAGCACGAGCGCGACGGCGAACGCCACGATGAACGTGGCGCCCGCGAGCCCGATGTTGATGGCGAGCGCGCCCGCCCAGTAGCCCTGCTCCCGCTCGAAGTGGAGCCCGCACCGCGGGCAGTCGTCGACCATCGTGAAGTACCTCCGGAAGAGGTGCCCGCGGCCGCAGCGCGCGCACCGCTTCGTCGCACCCCACCAGAGCATGCGGCCCCGCGACGCCCTCGTCACCCCGCCTCCTCCTCCTGCTCGACCACCGGCCACACCGGCACGCCCGCGACCGCGGAGTCGGGGCAGATCGACCGGTAACGGCAGCGGTGGCACACGTCGGCGTCGGCCACGCCGGCGAAGTCGACCTCGCTGCGGATGGCGACGACGTCGCACCGCAGCTCGTCCTCGATCGCGCGCAGGTCGTCGGCGTCGGGCTCGAACGGCTCGGGGTCGTCGAGCACCTCGGTGGCGAGGTGCTCGAAGGTGATGCGGACGCGGAGCCCGAGCCGCTCGGCGAGCGGTGCGACCACCCAGGCCTGCAGCCGTGCCTGCGGGTCGTCGGCGACGCGGTCGGTCCACACGCGGCCGGTCTTGTAGTCGCGCGCGTCCAGGATGCCGTCGTGCACCCACAGCGCGTCCAGCCGCGCGGTGGCCATGAACGGCGCGGTCGGGTGCGCGCCGAAGCGGGCGCGGGTCACCTCGTGGCCCAGCGCGTCGGCAGGGCTCGGGCAGCGCGTGGTGTGCCGCGCCAGCTCGGCGCGCATCCGTTCGTTGTCGCCGAAGCCGTGGCTCACGAGCACGTCGTCGACGTGCGCGTCGTCGCGGCAGGTGCCGCGTTCGTGCACCAGGCGCAGGACGTCGTGCATCTGCTGCCCGTGCACGGTGCCGGGATCGGTGTCGCTCGACGGGATGCCGAACAGGCACGCGTTGCGCCATTCGCGCGGGCACCGGCGCCACGTGTCGAGGTTGGTGGGGGTGACGTGGAGGATGCCCGGGAGGAGGTCGCGCCGACGCCCGTAGTGCGCGCCCTTCCGGTGCTCGGGGCAGGCGGCGACGACCGCGCAGGTGCCGCAGTCGTCGCCGGGGGTGGTCGTGGGCTCGGCGGTGCGGTCGTGCACGATCGCGAGCCGGCTGTCGAACCACGCGGTGACCGCGGGGCGGGCGTCCGGTTCGACGACCTGCTCCCGCACGAGGCCGCGGAGGAGGTCGACCCAGACCACGCGCAGCGGGTTGCCGTCGAGCCAGGGCGTGAGCCGCAGGAACGCGGTCCGCAGCGCGGGCAGGTCGAGGGGCTCGTGCGGCGCCACCCGGCGGCCCCAGAGCTCGACTTGACGGAGCTCGTGGCCGCCGTCGGCGGTGCGCACCGGCAGGTCGATCCATCCGCCGACGCGCACCCCGCGCCGTTCCGTCGGTTGGTCGGTGCCCGGGTCGTCCCACTGCGCCGGACGCGCCGCGAAGATCTGCGCGTACCAGTGCGCCGCCTGCGCGAGGACGGCCTGCTCCTCGGGGAGCAGAGCGGGTTGGAGCGCGGCGCCCATCCCGTCGAAGTCGGCGGCGGTGGGCGCGCGCAGCTCGGCGTGCGCGTCGCGGGCGGTAGCGAGGAACGCGTCCCGGAGCCGGCTGCGGTGCACGGGGTCGTGCGACCGCTCGCCGCCCTCGAACGCCCGCGCCAGGCGGCGGCCGCACATCGTGTCCGCACGCTGCAGGAGGAACGGCGTCACCCGCGGTGCGACCTGCGTCTCCGCCATGGTGCTCAGGCTACGGGCCGCCCGCCGTGCGGCGGCGATATTGCGCCCGGACGAGTCAGCCGATCAGGTTCCCCTTGACCTCGATCGCGTTCGACGCCTTGCAGTCGAACGTGCCCTTCTTCGTCGGGTACTGGCGCACCCACTTGCCGCTCTTGAACTGCGTGATCATGAAGCAGTGCGTGATCTTGCCGTCCTTGAACGACCGCTTGCCGAGCATGCCGCCGGCGTCGAAGTCGGTGAGCCCCTTGATCGCGGTGATGAGGTTCGCGCGGGTGAGCCCGTTCACGCCGTCCGACTTGACCACCGCGTTCACGGCGTCGGCGAAGGCCAGCACGGCCGCGTACGAGTAGGCCGCGAACTGGTCGGGCGTGCCGCCGACCTGCTTCATGTACTTGACGAAATTGGCCACGTTCTTGTTGACCGAGGCCTCCTCGAAGGGCAGGAACCCGAGTTGCTGGACCTCGCCCTCGAACTGCGCGGCGTTGTCCTTGATCAGCGCGTTGCCGTAGCACGACGAGCACTCCCAGAGGACCGACTCCGGGTCGATGCCCTGGAGCTCGGCCTCGTTGCGGAGCAACAGCCCCTGGTTGGCCGACGCGATGTTCAGCGCCCAGTTCGAGCTGTCTTGCTTCATCCTCTGGACGATGGGCGTGAACACGCTCTGCGGGTCACGTCCCGACACGGCGACCGCGGGGTCGCCCTGGTCCATCTTGATGCCCGCCGCTTGCGCGGCGAGGGCAGCAAGGGTGCCGCCGCGGGCGGCATCCTTGGTGTCGTTCCCGATGATGGTCACGCCGTGCAGGCCACCCTTGTGCTGGGAGAGCTCCCACTTCGGCGGTCCCTGGTTGACATTGAAGGTCTGGGGGTTCTCGGTGACGGTGGCACAGTCGATCTGCGTGCCGAACGCCGGGAACGCCATCGGCGAGCACGACTCCGGCACACCGGTCGAGATCGCGGACAGGTCGGGGATGCCGGTCGCCTGCCCCGCCTGGTCCTTGCAGCCGACGATGTCCTCGACCTGGGTGAGGAACAGCGCCGACGTGCCGACCAGCGCGTAGTCGTTCTGGCAGCTCTGGATGGTGGCGTTGCGCGACTCGTTCCCGTTGAGCTTCGAGTCGTAGAAGTCGACGACGACCTTGCGGCCCGCCAGCCCGCCTCCGGCGGCCTTGCTGTTCAGGTAGGCGGCCCCGGCCTTCACGCCGTCGACCGCGCCCTTGAACAGGCCGGGAGCGAACGGATTGTCGACGTCGGCCACGACGGCGATGTGGATCTGGGACGCCGTGACGCCGACCTCGGTGGCTTGCGGCTTCTCGTTGCTCGACTGTGCGGCGGCCGGCCCCACACCGACTGCCGCCACGCTGACGAGTAGCGCGCCGATCACGATTGCGTTTCGGACCTTGGCCACCGGTTCCCCCCTGGGTCGATGTCGCCCGGACACTCTTGCACGGCCGGGCACTCCGCAGTGGTCACCCCGGACCGGGATCCGTCACGCCGGGTGCAGGTCGCCTTCCCTACACTGGCCCGGTCGCCGACACCGGAGCGCCCATGCGGATCGCCATCGGCTCCGACCACGCGGGCTACCGCCTGAAGGAGCACTTCATCGCCGTCCTGAAGGAGGGCGGCCACGAGGTGAACGACCTCGGCACCGACTCCGAGGAGCCGGTCGACTACCCGATCTACTGCTCCGCGGTGGGCCGGGAGGTGGCCGCCGGGCGGGCCGAGCGCGGCATCGTGCTCGGCGGGAGCGGCCAGGGCGAGCAGCTGTCGGCCAACAAGGTGAAGGGGGTGCGCGCCGCGCTCTGCAACGACCTCTACACCTCCGAGTACTCGCGCCGGCACAACGACGCCAACGTGCTGTCGATCGGCGCCCGGGTCGTGGGGGAGGGCCTGGCCGACGAGATCCTGCAGGTCTGGCTCACCACCGCCTTCGAGGGCGGCCGCCACCGGCGCCGCGTCGACGAGATCACCGCC
This sequence comes from uncultured Actinomycetes bacterium, assembly GCA_963819475.1. Taxonomy (GTDB): domain Bacteria; phylum Actinomycetota; class Acidimicrobiia; order IMCC26256; family DASPTH01; genus DASUAS01. The sequence goes on along the minus strand of CAWFWE010000001.1, from coordinate 65,103 downwards.
ATCGAGAACGGGGAAATTCCGACGTGACGACACCAGCCGAGGCGCTCGCCGCCACCGATCCCGAGATCGCCGACATCATCCGGCGCGAGACGGTGCGCCAGAACACCACCATCCAGCTGATCGCATCGGAGAACTTCGCGTCGCCCGCCGTGCTCGCCGCCCAGGGCTCGGTGCTCACCAACAAGTACTCGGAGGGCTACCCGGCCAAGCGCTACTACGGCGGCAACCTCGTGGTCGACGAGGCGGAGGAGCTCGCGCGCAACCGGCTCTGCGAGCTGTTCGGCGCCGAGCACGCGAACGTGCAGCCGCACTCCGGGGCCAACGCCAACATGGCCGCGTTCCTCGCGCTGCTCGATCCGGGCGACAGGGTCATGGGCATGCGCCTCGACCAGGGCGGGCACCTCACCCACGGGTCACCGGTCAACTTCAGCGGCCGGCTGTACGACTTCGTGTCGTACGGCGTCGACCACGACTCCGAGCGCATCGACCACGACGAGCTGCGGGCCCTCGCCCTCGCCGAGCGGCCGAAGCTCATCATCGCCGGCGCCACCGCCTACCCGCGCACCATCGACTTCGCCGCCTTCCGCGAGATCGCCGACGCCTGCGGCGCGCTGCTCATGGTCGACGCCGCGCACATCGCCGGGCTCGTCGCCGGCGGCGCCCACCCGTCGCCGATCCCGTACGCCGACGTCGTGACGACCACCACGCACAAGACCCTGCGCGGACCGCGTGCCGGGGCGATCATGTGCCGCGAGCAGTACGCCACCGCGATCGACAAGGCGGTGTTCCCGGGCCTGCAGGGCGGGCCGCTCATGCACGTGGTCGCGGCCAAGGCGGTCGCGTTCAAGGAGGCGATGCAGCCCGAGTTCGCCGAGTACGCGGCGGCCATCGTGCGCAACGCCGCCGCCCTCGCCGACGCGCTCGCGGCCGAAGGGTTCCGCATCGTCTCCGGCGGCACCGACAACCACCTCATGCTGGTCGACCTCCGGCCGTTCGGCGTCACCGGCAAGGTGGCCCAGGAGGCGCTCGACCGCGCCGGGGTCACGTGCAACAAGAACGCGATCCCGAACGATCCCGAGAAGCCGTTCGTCACCAGCGGGCTCCGGCTCGGCACGGCCGCGGTCACGACCGCGGGCATGCGCGAGGCCGAGATGCGGGAGATCTCCTCGCTCATCGCCCAGGTGCTGCGCAAGGTCGACGACGACGACATCGCCGCCGACGTCCGCGCCCAGGCCGCCGACCTCTGCGGCCGGTTCACCCCCTACGCCGATCTCGTGTCGCAGCATCTGACGCGTACGGCGATGGTCACGCCGGGCGAAAGTTCCGCCCTTCGGCGGCGGAGACCCTGCTCGAAGCGCCGAGCTTCGCGGTAGCGAAACTCGCAGGGAGCTCGACGCACGAAGGCGATGGCGCCCGCGTCGGGTATCCGTCGACTCGCCGTGGCCAAAGCGCAGGAGCTGGTGCCGGGCTACCTGACCGTCGCGGGGATCGCCGCGGTCGTCACGTTCGTGTTGACGTTCGTGATGCGGAAGGTCTCGCCCCGCATCGGTGCGGTCGCGATGCCGGGCCCGCGCAGCATCCACACCCGCCCGACGCCGTCGCTCGGAGGGGCGGCCATGTTCGTCGGCTTCCTCGTCGCGATGGCGGTGGCGTCACAGCTCGGCCAGTTCCACGAGATCTTCACCGACAACTCGGAGCCCCTCGGCCTGCTGCTCGCGGGCGCGGTCATGTTCGTGGTCGGCGCCATCGACGACCTGCGCGAGGTGTCGCCTCCCGCCAAGATCGCCGGGCAGGTGCTGAGCGGCAGCATCCTGTCGCTCCTCGGCGTCACCATGCTCTACTTCCGCGTCCCCTTCGCCAGCTACGAGTACGTCGTGCTCTCGCCCGACCTCGCTCCGCTCGTCACCGTGCTGACCGTGGTGGTGATGGCGAACGCCATCAACCTCATCGACGGCCTCGACGGCCTCGCGTGCGGGATCGTGATGATCGCGGGGGCGGCGCTGTTCCTCTACGCCGATCGGCTCTTCAAGGCCGGGTTGCTCGAGGGCTCGAACATGGGCCCGCTGGTCGCCGCCATCACCGTCGGCATCTGCGTGGGCTTCCTGCCCCACAACTTCAACCCGGCGCGCATCTTCATGGGCGACGCCGGCGCGATGTTCCTCGGCCTGCTGCTCGCCACCACCACCATCACCGTCGGCGGCCGCACCGCCGACCCGTTCAGCGGCCAGACCTACTTCTACTTCGCACCACTCGCCATCCCGCTGGTGATCCTCGGGGTGCCGATCTTCGACACCGCGTTCTCGTTCGTCCGGCGTCTGGTGAAGCGCCAGTCGTTCGCCCAGGCCGACCACGAGCACCTCCACCACCGGCTGATGCGCATGGGGCACGGCCCTCGACGCGCGGTCGTGATCCTCTGGCTGTGGACCGCCCTGCTCTCGGCGGTCGTGCTGCTGCCGACGTTCACCGACCGCGGCAACTCGCTGGTGCCGATCCTCGTCCTGGCCCTCGCGCTCCTCCTCTACATCTACTTCCACCCCGGCGTCCGGAGCGCCCGGGCCAACGAGGCGTCGGAGGAGGAAGCCGGCGACGCCGCCGAGGTGGTCGAGCTGGAGCCGCGCCGGGCCGCTCGGCGGGGCAGGTAGCGGGCGTTCCGCGAGAGATGCAGCGCAGCCGTGCCCGGAGGGCGGGACGGCGGAGCGGAATCGACCATTGGGGTAGGGTCCTCCCGGCCGAAAAATATGGCCTCCACATGGCGCCCGGTTTGACGTTTCGAGAGGGTGTCGGATAGCTTGCGAATACATTCACAAGCGCCTGGTGCTTGTGACGCGCCCAGGCACGGAGGGACTTCCCGGGTGGACGCAGCCGACCAGTCGGCACGTGAGAAGAAGGGGTACGGCGACGGCCTGACCCAGGCACTGTCGCTCGTGGTGGGCCCCGTGCTCTTCGGGCTCTTCGGGGCGTTCCTCGACAGCAAGCTCGGGACGGCGCCGGTGCTGCTCCTCGTGTTCGGTCTCTTCGGCGTGCTCGCGGCGTGCGTCACCGCCTACTTCGAGTACCGCGACCGCATCGCCCGCCACGACGAGGGGAAGCCATGGGCGCGACACACGTAGTGAACCCCGAGATCGCCTCCGCCGACCCGTCGGTCGCCTACGAGGGCCAGATCGCCGGCGACCTCGTGCGGCGGGTCCTGATCGTGTCGCCCGCGGTGCTGCTGGTGGCCGGTCTGGTCAGCGGCGTGAGCGGTCTGATCAGCGCGGCCATCGGCCTGGTGCTCGTCAGCCTCAACTTCCTCGCCTCCGCCGCCCTCATCACGTACACGGCCCGGCGCTCGCCCGGAGCGGTGATGGGCGTGGTGCTCGGCGGGTACATCGTCCGTCTGGGGATCCTGTTCGGGATCGCGCTCGCGCTCGACACCGTCTCCTGGATCGACACCGCGGTCCTCTTGCTGACCGTGGCCGTCGTCCACCTCGCGCTCCTCACCTGGGAGTCGCGGCACGTCAGTCTCACATTGGGCTACCCCGGCCTGAAGCCGGGCCGGCAGTAGGAAGGGACAGCAGCAGTGCCTCTGCTCGGCGCCTTTACGTTCCCGCCCATCGACGAGATCTTCCGGTGGAAGGACATCTGGTTCGAGGGCACACCGTTCGCGATCAACAAGACCGCGCTGCTGGTGATCATCTCGTCGCTGGCGATCCTCGTGTTGATGATCGGCGGCAGCCGCAAGATGAAGCTGCAGCCCGGCGGCACCCAGAACGTCGTCGAGATGACCTACGAGTTCGTCGACAACGGCATCACCAAGGACGTCGTCGGGCACGACGCCGGTCGCTTCACCCCGTTCCTGGGCACGCTCTTCTTGTTCATCCTGTTCCTGAACATCTGGGAAGTGATCCCGGGGATCCAGTTCCCGCCGACGGCACGCATGGGCATCCCGGGGTACCTGGCACTCCAGACCTACGTCATCTACCTGGTGGTCGGTTTCAAGAGCCAGGGGTTCAAGTACCTCACCGGGCACCTGTTCCCGCCGGGGGTGCCCAAGGCCCTGTACCTGCTCGTCACGCCCATCGAGTTCGTGCAGCTGTTCCTGGTGCGACCGTTCTCGCTGGCGGTCCGACTTCTCGCCAACATGATGGCGGGCCACATCCTGCTCACGGCGCTGTCGCTGCTCACGGCGTACGCACTGAGCCACAACCCCGGAATCCTCAAGCTCATCGCGGTCGGCCCGTTCCTGCTGAACATCGGTGTGATCGCATTCGAGCTGCTGGTCGCGTTCCTCCAGGCGTACATCTTCACGCTGCTCACCGCGGTCTACCTCGGTGACGCGCTCCACCCTGAGCACTAACAAGCCTTCACAAACCAACAGGAGAGAGAAAACCATGTCCACGCTTCTCCTCGCCGCCCAGCAGGCCGGTGAGCTCAAGGACGGTCTGCAGTCGATCGGTGCCGGTATCGTGTACGGCGCCGCGGCCATCGGCCCCGGCATCGGCATCGGCCTCGTGGTCGGCAACGCGATCCAGGCGATGGCCCGTCAGCCCGAGATGCAGGGCACGATCCGCACCACGATGTTCCTCGGTATCGCGTTCACCGAGGCGCTCGCGCTGTTCGGCTTCGTGCTCTTCTTCCTCGCCAAGAGCTAGGGAGGAACGACGGTGTTCGCAACCCTGTTGCTCGCGGCCGAAGAGGTCAACGTCAAGGCCAAGAACCCGATCCTGCCGGAAGGCAAGGAGCTGCTCTGGGGCTCGATCTCCTTCATCATCGTCTTCGCGCTCCTGGCCTGGAAGGCGTGGCCGGCGATCAAGGCGGGCCTGCAGGCGCGTCAGGATCGCATCCGGGACGATCTCCACAAGGCGGAGCAGGCTCGCATGGAAGCAGAGACGTCGCTCGACGAGTACAAGCGTCAGCTGGCCGAGGCCCGCAACGAGGCCAGCCAGATCATCGAGGAGGCCCGGGTGCAGGCCGACAGCGTGCGCCAGGAGCGCATCTCGGCGGTCGACGGCGAGATCGCGGAGCTGCGCGCCCGTGCCGCGGAGGACATCCGGCTCGCGACCCAGCGGGCCATGGGTGAGCTCCAGGGCCGGGTGGCCGAGCTGTCGATCGAGCTGGCCGAGAAGGTCGTCGAGCGCAACCTCGACCGCCAGACCCAGACCGCCCTCATCGAGAGCTACATCAACCAGGTAGGGAGCAACTAGCCGTGCCGTCGACCCCTCGCGTCGAGGCCTACGCCCACGCGCTGCTCGAGGTGAGCCGCGCCGAGGGGCACATGGCCGACATCCAGGACGAGCTGTTCCGCTTCGCGCGGACCTTCGAGGGGTCCGACGAGCTGCGGACCGCGCTCACCGACCCCGCGCTGCCCACCGAGCGGCGGGTGGCGGTGGTCGAGGACCTGCTCGGGGGGAAGGCGCTGCAGGCGAGTGCCGCGCTGGCGTCGTTCATCATCGCCGCCGGCCGGGCCGGCGAGCTGCCCGCGATCATCGACCGGTTCGTCGAGCTGGCGGCGGCCGAGCAGCGGCGGGCGGTGGCCGAGGTGCGGAGCGCGATCGAGCTCACGCCCGAGCAGACCGACCGGCTGCGTGAAGCCCTGAACCGGGCAACCGGGAAAGACGTCGAGGTGAAGGTCGTCGTCGACCCGTCCGTGCTCGGAGGCGTCGTCGCCCGGGTGGGTGACCTCGTGATCGACGGCTCCGTCCGACACCGACTCGAACAACTGCGGGAGCAGATCTGACATGCCCGAATTGACGATCAACGCAGACGAGATCGCCGCCGCGTTGCGCGAGCACGTCGCCACCTTCTCGCCCCTGCTCGAGAGGGACCACGTCGGCCGCGTGCTGGAGGTCGGCGACGGCATCGCCCGCGTCCAGGGACTCCCCGAGACCTCGGTGAACGAGGTGCTCGAGTTCGAGGGGGGCACCCTCGGACTCGCCCTGAACCTCGACGAGGAGTCGATCGGTGCGGTCGTCCTCGGTGAGGCCAGCCACGTGGAAGAGGGCGGCGCGGTCAAGGCGACCGGCCGGATCCTCTCGGTGCCGGTGGGTGACGCGCTCATCGGGCGCGTCGTCAACGGGCTCGGCCAGACCATCGACGGCAAGGGCCCGCTGAACTCCACCGAGGTGCGGCGCCTGGAGGTGCAGGCCCCCGGCATCGTGGGCCGACAGCCGGTGCACGAGCCGCTGCAGACCGGCATCAAGGCCATCGACGCGATGACGCCCATCGGGCGCGGCCAACGGGAGCTCATCATCGGTGACCGTAAGACCGGCAAGACCACGGTCGCGGTCGACACGATCCTGGCCCAGAAGGGCCAGGGCGTGAAGTGCATCTACGTCGCCGTCGGCCAGAAGGGCTCGACCGTCGCGCAGACCGTCGCCACGTTCGAAGAGCACGGGGCGATGGAGTACACGGTCGTGGTGAACGCGCCCGCGGCCGACGAGCGCGGTGTTCAAGTACCTCGCGCCCTACGCCGGCTGCGCCATCGGTCAGCACTGGATGGAAAACGGCGAGCACGCGCTCGTCGTCTACGACGACCTCTCGAAGCAGGCCGAGGCGTACCGCCAGCTGTCGCTGCTGCTGCGCCGCCCGCCCGGTCGTGAGGCCTACCCCGGCGACGTCTTCTACCTGCACAGCCGTCTCCTCGAGCGCGCCGCGAAGTTGAGCGAGGCCCGCGGCGCCGGTTCGCTCACCGCGTTGCCGGTCATCGAGACCAAGGCGGGTGACGTCTCGGCGTACATCCCCACCAACGTGATCTCGATCACCGACGGCCAGATCTACCTGCAGGAGAACCTGTTCCGCTCGGGTGTGCGCCCGGCCGTCGACGTGGGCATCTCGGTGTCCCGGGTCGGTGGCGCGGCGCAGATCCGGGCCATGCGCTCGGTGGCGGGCACGCTCAAGGTCGACCTCGCGCAGTTCCGCGACCTCGAGGCGTTCGCGACCTTCGCCTCCGACCTCGACGCGGTGTCGAAGGCACAGCTCGAGCGTGGGTACCGCCTGGTCGAGCTCCTGAAGCAGCCGCTCAACTCGCCGATGCCGGTCGAGCTCCAGGTCGTGTCGGTGTACGCCGGCACCTCCGGCGCGCTCGACGACCTGCCGGTCGACCAGGTGCGCCGCTTCGAGAACGAGCTCCACGAGTGGGTGCAGACCCGCCACGCCGGCCTGCTCGCGACCATCCGCGACACCGGGGCCCTGCCTGACGACGACTCGCTCGCCCGCGCCGTGAACGCGTTCCACGAGTCGTTCGTCGCCGGCCTCGACTCCGGTGCGACCGAGACCGTGGTCGTCGAGAGCACTCCCCTCGAAGCCGAAGCCGAAGTCGAACGGTAGCGAGCGAATAGGCCCATGGTGACGGACGTGCTCGGCCGCGACGCGGCGCCCGGAGACGAGCGAAGCGAGCGCAGGGCGCTCGCCAGCGAGCGAACGCCCGCGAGGCGGGTATCCCGCCTCGCAGAGAGCGAGCGAATCGTGTAGGAGCGAGCGCCCACGGCCCGGGTATCCCGGGCCGCAGCGAGGAAGCGAATAGAGATGGCCGGTGGTCAGGAGCGGGTCCTCCGCCGACGGATCCGCAGCATCCAGTCGACGCAGAAGATCACGCGCGCCCAGGAGCTGATCGCGGCCAGTCGGATCGTCAAGGCGACGGCCGCGGTGGAGGCGGCGCAGCCCTACAGCGAGGCGATCACGCAGGTCGTGCGCGACCTGTCGGCGGGAGGGAGCGGGAGTGACAGCCCGTTGCTCACACCGCGTCCCGAGATCCGCCGGGTCGCCTTCATCGTGATCGCCGCCGACCGCGGCCTCGCCGGTGCGTACAACTCGTCGGTGATCCGCGAGGCGGAGCGCGCGGTGCTCGCCGAGGTGGCGCGTGGACGCGACTACTCGGTCATCGCCGTCGGCCGGAAGGTGGAGAGCTACTTCCGCTACCGCGACTACAAGATCGACGCGGTCTGCAGCGGCTTCAGCGACCAGCCGAGCTACGAGGACGCCCGCCAGGCCGGGGCCGCGGCGACGCGCGCGTTCCTCGCCGGCGAGACCGACGAGGTGCAGATCGTCTACACCGAGTACCGCTCGGCCGGCGTCCAGATCGTCACCCGCCAGACGCTGATGCCTCTGGTGCGTGACGAGATCCCGGCCGCCGAGGGCAGCGAGGCGACCGTCGCCGCTGCCTACGAGTTCGAGCCGTCGCCCGAGGGCATCCTCGACCTGCTCCTCCCGCGCTACGTCGACTCGCGCGTCTACGCGGCGCTGCTCAACGCCGCCGCGTCGGAGCACACCGCGCGCCAGCACGCGATGAAGGCCGCCACCGACAACGCCGCCGACCTGATCACCAGCCTGAGCCGGGTCATGAACCGCGCCCGCCAGGACACCATCACCACCGAGATCATGGAGATCGTCTCCGGTTCCGAGGCCCTGCGCCAGGGTGAACACGGGGTCGACCTCCTCTCCGACACCATCGAAGGCCGCGACGCGGATCTGTTCGCCACGCGCACCACCGACGCTTGATCTGCCAGCACCACAGGAGCCCATCATGACGATGACCGCCGACACCCCCGAGACCACCCTCAAGGACGGACGCGTCGTCGCGATCGCCGGCCCGGTGGTCGACGTCGAGTTTCCGCCCGACGCGCTGCCCGAGATCAACTTCGCGCTCGAGATGGAGGCGGAGCTCGGGGGCAACACGATCACCATCACGTCCGAGGTCGCGCAGCAGATCGGCGACAGCCGGGTGCGGGCCATCTGCCTGAAGCCGACCGACGGCCTGCGCCGCGGCACCGTTGTCCGCAACACCGGCAAGGGCATCACCATGCCGGTGGGCGACGGCGTGCTCGGTCACGTGTTCAACGTGATCGGCGAGCCGCTCGACACCACCGAGGACAAGCTCACCAACATCGAGGATCGGTGGGAGATCCACCGGGAGCCGCCGCCGTTCGACCAGCTCGAGCCCAAGGCGCTGATGTTCGAGACCGGCATCAAGGTCGTCGACCTGCTCGAGCCCTACGTGCAGGGCGGCAAGATCGGCCTGTTCGGCGGCGCCGGCGTGGGCAAGACCATCCTCATCATGGAGATGATCAACCGCGTCGCGACCCAGCACGGTGGCGTGTCGGTGTTCGCCGGCGTCGGGGAGCGCACCCGCGAGGGCACCGACCTCTGGCTCGAGATGCAGGAGTCGGGCGTCATCGAGAAGGCGGCGCTCATCTATGGCCAGATGGACGAGCCGCCGGGCGTGCGTCTCCGCGTCGCGCTGTCGGCGCTCACCATCGCCGAGTACTTCCGCGACGTGAAGAACCAGGACGTGCTGCTCTTCATCGACAACATCTTCCGCTTCGTGCAGGCGGGTTCCGAGGTGTCGACGCTGCTCGGGCGCATGCCCTCGGCGGTGGGGTACCAGCCCACGCTGGCCGACGAGATGGGTGAGCTGCAGGAGCGCATCACCTCGACCAAGGGTCACTCGATCACGTCGCTGCAGGCCGTGTACGTGCCCGCCGACGACTACACCGACCCGGCGCCGTTCACGACCTTCACCCACCTCGACGCGACCACGGAGCTCTCGCGGCAGATCGCGGCGCTGGGCATCTACCCGGCGGTGGACCCGCTGGCATCCTCGTCGAACATCCTGGCGCCGGAGATCGTCGGCGATCGCCACTACAACTGCGCCCGGCGGGTGCAGGAGGTGCTGCAGCGCTACCAGGAGCTGCAGGACATCATCGCCATCCTCGGTCTCGACGAGCTCTCCGAGGAGGACAAGGTCACCGTCGCCCGGGCCCGCAAGATCCAGCGGTTCCTCTCGCAGCCCTTCTTCGTGGGCGAGGTGTTCACCGGCCTGCCCGGCATCTTCGTCCCGGTCCAGGAGACGGTCGAGTCGTTCGAGGCGCTGGTCAACGGCGAGCTCGACGAGGTGCCCGAGCAGGCGTTCTTCAACGTCGGCGGGGCCGAGAGCGTGCTGGCCAAGGCCAAGACGCTGCAGGAGGGCTAGGAGATGCAGCGGAGCCGTGCACGTGAGCGAACGACTGCGAGCCGGGTATCCCGGCTCGCAGTGAGCGAGCCATTGCTGCGGAGGGCGGGACGGCGGAGCGGAATCGACCAGTCGAGGAGTCCGGATGCCTGACGCGTTCCCGGTGCAGTTGGTCTCGCCGGAGCAGATCCTGTTCGACGGCGAGGGCGAGATGGTCGTCTGCCGTCCGATCGAGGGCGCGATCGCGTTCCTCAACGGGCACGTGCCCTACCTCGGCGCGCTCGCCGACGACGAGGTGCGCATCATCCTCCCCGGGTCCGGGGAAGAGGCGGCGGCGGTGCACGGCGGGTTCGTGCAGATGACCGGTGACCACCTGGTGGTGCTCTCGGACCTCGCCGAGCTCCGGGCCCAGATCGACGTCCCTCGGGCCGAGCAGGCCAAGCGCCGGGCCGAGGAGACCCTCGCCCGCGACCCGGAGAACGACGAGGCGCTCGCCGCCCTGGCCCGGGCCGAGACCCGCCTGAAGGTCGCTCGCTGATTCGCTCGCTCGCTGCGGCGCAGGATACCTGCGCCGCGGACGCTCGCTCGCTGGCGAGCACCCTCCGCTCGCTCCGCTCGTCTCCGGGTGCCGCATCTGCGCTGCTCCTCTCCGCTTAGCCTGCTGCGATGCGGCGGTTCGTCTTGTGTCTGGCCGTCGTGCTCGTCTCGATGCCGGTGCTCGCGGCCGTGACCCCGGCGGGCGCCGAGGGCGCCTCGCTGACGCCGTTCCGTCGGGTCGGGGCCTGGATCGACGTGTTCGACTACGCGCCCCGGTTGCAGAAAGCGGGCACGACGCCGCGGGTGACGCCCGACTCGGTGTCCGACATGGCCGCGCTCGGTGTCCGCACCCTGTACGTGCAGGTGGCCAACCCCGACGGCGCGCCGTCGAACCAGCTCACCGACCGCGCCGAGCTCCGCGCCATCCTCGGGCGCGCCCACGACCACGGGATGGCCGTCATCCCGTGGTTCCTGCCCGCGCTCACCGCGCCCGCCGACGACCTCGCAGTGGTGAAGCAGATCGTCGCGCTGCGCGCCGACGGTGAGCGCGTCGACGGCATCGGCCTCGACCTCGAGTCCACCGAGGTCGCCGACGTCGCCCTCCGCAACCGGCGGACGGTCGACTTCGCCCGCCGGGTCCGCGCGCTCGTCGGCACCTCGGTGCCGCTGGCGTCGATCGTCTATCCCGCGGTGCAGCTGGAGGTGCTCAACACGACGCTCTGGCCCGACTTCCCGTACCGGAGGGTGGCGAAGTACGTCGACCTGTGGATGCCGATGAGCTATTACACCTTCCGCTCGCCGGAGTCCGGCCTCCGGAGCGCGTACCGCTACACCGTCGACAGCGTCGATCGGTTGCGGCGCCACCTCGGCGACCCCGCTGCGCCGGTGCACATCATCGGCGGCCTCGCCGAGGACAGCACGCCCGACGACTACCTCGACATGACACGCGCCGCCCGCGCCACCAACGCCCTGGGCTGGTCGATCTACGACTACGCCACCACCGGCTCGTGGTCGTGGCCGTACCTGCGGGGCGAGGTCCCGGTCCCGACGACGCTCGCACCGCCGACCACGACGGCGCCGCCCACGACGACCGTCACGCCCTCCACTTCCGCCCCACCGGCCACGACGGTCGTCCCCGCCACCAGCACGACGGTCACGCCCCCGACCACGCCGAGCTGACGCTGGCCGAGCGGCGGCCGGGAACGTGCTTGAATTGGCCCGAGCAGGACCTGGGGACGGCGGGGGACGCCCAACTGACCGGGCAGGCGGCAACCTCCGAAATCGAGGGCACGAGTGACCGACGACGACCAGACCCACCCGCCCGGATACCGCGACGCCCAGGGGTCGTCCGCGCCGCCGAAGGTGGTGGTGGCCGGCCAGGGGTACGTCGGCCTGCCCGTCGCCATGCGGGCGGTCGAGGTCGGCTACCGCGTGGTGGGCTTCGATCCCGACGTCGACCGGGTCAAGCGGCTCAGCGGCGGCGAGTCCTACGTGGAGGACATCTCGAACACCGCGCTGCGTGAGGCGCTGGCCACCCAGCGGTACATCGCGTCGAGCGAAGCCCGGGCCTGCCGGGGCTTCGACTACGCGGTCATCACCGTGCCGACGCCGCTCACCGAGCGCGCGCCCGACCTGACCCACATCGAGTCGGCGGCAGCCACGCTGGCCCGCTACCTGCGGCCCGGCGCGACGGTCATCCTGGAGTCGACGACCTACCCGGGCACCACCGAGGAGCTGGTGGTCCCGATCCTCGAGGAAGGCTCCGGCCTCAGCGCCGGGGAGGACTTCTACGTCGGGTACAGCCCCGAGCGCATCGACCCCGGCAACACCAAGCACACGTTCGTCAACACGCCGAAGGTCGTCTCCGGCGTCGACGCCGCGTCGCTGCGCTCGGTGCAGGACTTCTACCAAACGCTCGTCGACGCGGTCGTGCCGGTGTCGGGCACCGCGGAGGCCGAGCTCACCAAGCTGCTCGAGAACACCTTCCGGCACGTCAACGTCGCGCTGGTGAACGAGCTCGCCATGTTCGCCGGCGACATGAACATCGACATCTACGAGGCGATCGAGGCCGCGTCGACCAAGCCGTTCGGGTTCATGCGCTTCGTGCCCGGTCCCGGCGTGGGTGGCCACTGCCTGCCGATCGACCCGAGCTACCTCTCCTGGAGCGTCCAGCACTCGCTGGGTCGGAGCTTCCGGTTCGTCGAGCTGGCGAACGACATCAACGACCACATGCCCGACCACGTCGTCCGGCGGCTCACGTCGGCGCTGAACCGGCGGTTCCGCATGGCCGTGAACGGCAGCCGGATCCTCGTGCTCGGCCTCTCCTACAAGTCGAACACCGGCGACGTGCGGGAGTCACCCGCGGTGATGGTGGCCGAGCGCCTGGTCGAGATGGGCGCCGACGTCCGGGCGGTGGAGCCGTACCTCGAGGAGACACGCGATTCGCGGATCTCCCTCGTCGACCTCACCAAGGAGGAGGTCGCCGGGGCCGACGCGGTCGTGCTCCTGACCGATCACGACCGGTTGGATCTCGACCTCGTCGTGGCCGAGGCCAGCTATGTGCTCGACACGCGCTTCCGCCTGTCGGGCCCCAACGTGGAGAGGCTCTGAGGCTTGGGGTCGGGGAAGAAGGCCGGGAAGCGGCCCGCGAAGGGCGACGCCAAGGGCGACGCGAAGGGCGACGCCAAGCGGGCGGGGCGGGCCGACGCCCGGATGGCGGGGCGGGCCGACCCCCGGCGGAGCTGGGACGAGCTCGAGGCCCGCAACCGTGAGGCCGAGGCACGTCTCGCGGCCCTGCAGCACCAGCTCGACGACGTGCTCACGGCGCTCGGTAACGCCACGGCCCGCCTTCAGGCCGCGGTCGCGGTGATCGACGACCTCCCGACCAGCGAGACTGCGAACGAGGCCGCGCTCGAGCTGCGCCGGCGCCTCGAGCAGATGCTGGTGGCGCAGCAGCGGACCAACGAGCTGCTCGACCTCGCGCTCGGGGTCGCGCTCGAGCCGGGGGAGACGCCGCAGCAGCTCCGCTGGCGTCCGGCGCGGTAGTTAGAGATGCCGCGGAGCCGTGCACGTGAGCGAACGGCTGCGAGCCGGGTATCCCGGCTCGCAGTGAGCGAGCCATTGATGCGGAGGGCGGCTCGGCGCAGCGGAATCGACCATGGAACGAGAGGCCGCTCGGACAGGCGATGGTGTCGAGCGGGCGGTGTCGGTGGGTTACGACGCGGCGACGAGCAGCCCTGATGGTGTTGGAGCGGCACCTGCGTTGACTGCGAGGGCTTCGGTGAACGCGCACTCGAGGAACGATGACTCGCGCCGGCTGAGATCGAAGATCGCGGCTTCGGCGGCGCACCGATGGACGTGTTCGGCGTCGATGAGGGCGCGGAGTTCGCGTACGAGATGTGCTCGTGCGCTTGGCGTGTCAACGCACGCCAACGCCGCACCGGTCAGCTCGTCGAAGCGTTCGGTGTCATCGTTTTGGATCGTGTCTCGAAGATGTTCGAGTTCAGGTGGCAGCAGCCTTGGGAGCGGAAGCTGTAGCCGGTAGTGGCGTGCGGGGAGGTCGAGCATCTCAGCGAAGAGCTCTTCGTGTCCGTGCGCGAGCGCGGCGGCGAGAACGTGTGGTGCCACACGTCGAGACTCATCGGCCAGAAACGCGCGCTCGAGTTGCTCCGGCGAGGGGCCGCGTGCAATCCCGCAGCAGCGCTTCGCCTTCAACCCGCTCCCGCACCCGCAGCGCTCGTTCCGTCCTCGACTGGCCATGGGCCCACCTCCGCTTCGCGGCCAGCCTGGCAGAGCCGACGCCGCGATTGGTGGACCATCCGCACATGCCCGCGAACGACCATCCACCGCTCGTCGTGGGGGCCCGAGATGATCGGGGTGTTGCCCACACACGACGAGCCAGTGGCGATGCTCACATCATGCGCGCGTTCGCCCGGGAAGTGGTATATGACGTCTGGGCCGCGGGCGAGGTGCTTGTCCCGCGCACCCCGGTCGATGCGCATCCGTGGGATGCCGCCGACCCCGCGTGGCGGACCGGGTGTGCTTCGAAGGGACATGACGCCTCTCCGCGCAACCTCTTCGGTGAATCAGGGCTTCCCGAAGCTCCGGCTCAGGAGGCGGGCGAACCTCGTCGACCGTGCCACGAGGCTCTGTCCCAGCGTGGGTCGCGCCGGGGGGTACCGGTACCGGTACCGGTCGACGTCGGGCGCGCGGGGCGGGTCGGGCTTCGGAGGCGCGGCCGCTTCGGCCGGCTCCACTGGCTCCGGGGGCGGAGCGGCCTGGACGGCGGTGGTCTCGCCGTTGGTCGACCCGGTCACCTGCGGGGCGGGGCTCCAGCGCACGACGGGCAGGTCGTCCGGTGCGTCGTCGTCCGCGTCGGCGTCGTCCTCGCCGGGGCCGTCGTCGGGCGCCGGCTCCGCCGCGTGGACGTCGGCATCGTCCGGCGCGGCCGGAGGGAGCGCGGCCTGCTCGGTGAGCAGGTCGACGAGCAGGCGCAGGTCCTCCACGTTGGCCTTGAACGCCTCGCCCAGGCGGCGCGCCTCCAGCGCGCGCTCGCGCCAGACCAACGCCTGCCGGCGCCAGTAGTGGATCTGCTCCTCGTAGCGGACGATCTGGTCGGGCGCGGCCGCTGCCGCGGCCGCGACCTCGACCGGTTCGGGTTCGGGTTCGGGTTCGGGGTCGGGTGCGGCGACCGCGATCTCGACCGGTTCCGGTTCGGGTTCGGGTTCGGGTTCGGGCTCGGGTGCGGCGACCGCGATCTCGACCGGTTCGGGTTCGGGTTCGGGTTCGGGCTCGGGTGCGGCGGCCGCGATCTCGACCGGTTCGGGTTCGGGTTCCGGTGCGGGCACCGCCACCGCGGCCGGTGCGGATGCCGCCGGACCCGCCATTGCGTCGGGCCCCGCGGCGAGCTCGGTCTCGGACCAGCTCGTGATCCGGTCGTCGGCGACCTCGAAGAGGCTCCGCACCACGAGGGTGAGCTCGTCGTCGCCGAGGGTCCACCGGTCGCGCCGCACGGCGACCACGGTGTCGTCGACGACCTCGAGCTCCTCGACGGTCGACTCGAGCGCGTCGGTGGTCCGGGCCGCCCAGAGCAGGTAGTCGGCCGCGAGGACACCACCGCCGACGCCGTCGGTCGCGGTGTCGAAGCGGGAGGCACCCGGCTCGAAGCACGCGAGCGCGCGCTCGGCGTCGCGTCGGGCCCACGAGGCCAGGAACCGCCGGACCGTCCCGGCCGGGTCGGGCGGCGGCACCTCCTCGGTGACGTCGGCCTCGTCGGTGGGCTCGGTGGCGTCGGAGAACAATGGCGTCTCGACGGCTTCGAACCCGGACCGGTCGTTCGCCGCCGACGCGAGCGACGGCTCGGCGCCTCGCCTCCCCCGCGCGTGCACGGCTTCGAGCGCCTCGGTCCATTGCGCGGCGAGCGACGTGCGCGCGTGCGCGTGCTCGAGCGGTGCCCGGGCCGAGGTGGCGAGCCGCGCCAGGCTCGCGGGCCGCATCTCGGCGAGCAGGCCGATCCGGTACGCGAGGTGGTTCGCGTTCCCGGGTTCGAAGTCGAGCGCGAGATCGTCGCCCGGCAGCATCCGGGCCAGCCGCGGGTTCGACGTGAGCACGGAACGGCCGGCCGCGATCGCCTCCAGCGACGCCGGTCGCAGGTCGTCGTCGGCACTGGCGTCGATGAGCGCGTGGGCCTCGGCGATGATCTCGCCCACCGCCGACGGTTCGACCGCGTCGCGGAGGTCGACCACCGGCGCGAGGGCCACGTCCTTCACGAGCGCCTGGAGCTCGCGCCGGTACCGGAGCTCGACCGCGCTGATCGACGGCCCCACGATCGTCAGGCGGGTGTCGACGCCGTTGCTGCGGGCGACGGCCACCGCGCGGATCATCGTGGTCAAGCCCTTGCTCGGCGCGGTGCGGCCGAGCGCGAGCAGCTGGAGCGGTGGCCGGAGCGGCAGGTCCGGCGCCTCGGTGCGAAAGTCGACGCCCGTGCCCACGATCCAGGTGGGGACCCGGGCGGTGCCGGCGTCGGGCATCGCGGTGACGAGCAGGCCGTCGGCCCAGCGGGCGGCCAGCGCGGTCGCCTGCGGCGACGGCACCTGCGAGGACCACCAGACGACCGGGCAGCGGTCGCCGACCGCGGTCCGCACCTGGGCGAGCAGCGACGGGTCGTCGAGCACCACGACGACGGCGTCGTCGTCGGTGCCGGCGACGACCCGGTCGACCGCGTGCCGGGTTCCTCCGGCGACCGCGTCGGCCGGCGCGGGCTCGGCGCCCAGCGCCTCGACCGCCGGCGCCCGACCGGGGACGACCACCACGACCCGTTCGAAGGCAGTGGCGAGCGCCTCCACGTGCTTGGCGGCGAAGCCCCACGCCGGATCGGCGGCATCACACGACGGTGCCACGAGGACCACGGTGCTCACCGCGTTGCTGTCGGTGGCGTCCACCTCGTCACCCGCCTCTCCCTGCCCGGTCGACGTGTCCCGATGCAGCGCTGCCGCCTCGGTCAGAACGTGTTCGGCTCGTTGCTCAGTCGAACTTGAACGCGGAATACTTCATCAGCTTCTGCCACTTGTGGGTGGCGTCGATGGTGCGGATGGTGCCCGACTTCGAGCGCATCACCATGCTCTGCGTGCTGGCGCCGTTCCCCCAGTAGCGCACACCCTTGAGGAGGTCGCCGTCGCTGATGCCGGTGGCGCTGAAGAACACGTCCTCGCCGGACACGAGGTCGTCGCTGGTCAGCACCCGGTCGAGGTCGTAGCCGGCATCGAGCGCCGCTTGCCGCTCTTCGTCGTTGCGCGGGTAGAGGCGACCGAACATCTCGCCGCCCAAGCACTTGAGCGCGGCGGCCGCGATCACGCCTTCGGGGGTGCCACCGATCCCGAAGAGGATGTCGGTGCCGCTGCCCGGGGTGGCGACCGTGATCGCGGCGGCGACGTCGCCGTCCTGGATGAGCTTGATGCGGGCGCCGGCTTCCCGGCACTGCTTGATGATGTCCTCGTGGCGGGGGCGATCGAGGACGACCGCGGTGATGTCGTCGACGTCCTCGCCCAACGCCTTGGCCACCGCGTGGAGGTTGGCCTTCACCGGCGCGTCGATGTCGATGACGTCGGCCGCCGCCGGGCCCACCGCGATCTTGTCCATGTAGACGCACGGGCCGGGGTCGAACATGGTGCCCCGTTCGGAGATCGCGATCACCGAGATCGCGTTGTTGCGACCCAGTGACGTCAGCGTCGTGCCGTCGATCGGGTCCACCGCGATGTCGCACGCGGGCCCACCGGCGCCGATCTCCTCGCCGTTGAACAGCATGGGGGCTTCGTCCTTCTCGCCCTCGCCGATCACCACGACGCCTTCCATCGACACCGAGTTGAGGATGATCCGCATCGCGTCGACCGCGGCACCGTCGGCGGCGTTCTTGTCGCCTTTGCCCAGCCAGCGCCCTGCGGCCAGTGCCGCCGCCTCGGTGACCCGGGCGAGCTCCATCGCCAGGTTGCGGTCGGGGGCCTGGGTCTGCGTTTCCATCGCAGAAGGCTACCCGGCTGGGAACGGCCGTCGTACGGGCGCGAGACTCGCTCGCGAATGGACGCAGCCCTGCTCGCGGCGGCCCGGGCCGCAGTCGGTTTCATGCCCGACGACGAAGGCCTTGCCCTGCATGCGGCCGGCCGCGCCGCCGCGCCGGCCGGCCCCCTGCTCGAGATCGGGACGTACTGCGGAAAGTCCGCGATCTACCTCGGGGCGGCGGCCCGTCATGAGGGCAGCGTCCTCTTCACCGTCGACCACCACCGCGGCTCGGAGGAGAACCAGGCCGGCTGGGAGCACCACGACGAGCGCCTCGTCGACCCCCGCACCGGCCGGATGGACACCCTCCCGTTCTTCCGGCGCACCATCGAGGACGCGGGCCTGGAAGACGTCGTGATCGCGGTCATCGGCGCGTCACCGACCGTCGCCGCGCACTGGGCGACGCCGCTCGGTCTCGTGTTCGTGGACGGCGGCCACGCGTTCGACGTCGCCCTGGCCGACTACCTGGGTTGGTCCCGCCACCTCGCCCCCGGCGGCACGCTCGTGTTCCACGACGTGTTCGACGACCCGGCCGACGGAGGCCAGGCGCCCTACAAGGTGTGGCAGCGCGCGGTCGCCGACGGCTTCACGCCCGTCTCCACGACCGGCAGCCTCCGCGTCCTCCTCGGCCCTGCCTGACCACCCACCACCCCGTCAGGAGCGCTGGCGGGCGCGTTCCGCTTCGATCTCGACGCCGGCGGCGAGGAGCTCGTCGGCGTTGAGGCCCTCGGGGAGCCGCTCGCCGCGGAACAGCCCCGCGGTGGGCCCGCTCCCGGCCAGCGCATTCGCCGCCAGCACCACCGCGGCCGAGTTCCACGTGGGCTGCTCGACCGGGTAGAGCTCCCCCTCGAGGTGGAACGCCTCGTCGTCGAAGTTGGCACCGGTCCAGTAGCCGCCGTCGGCGTGGCGCAGGAACTGCACCCACTGGAACAGCCGGCGCGCGTGGTCGTGGCTGCCGACGGCGTCGAGCGCCATCACCAGCTCGCACGTCTCGGCCGCGGTGACCCACGGGCGATCCGACACGCAGCGGATCCCGCGCCCGTCGACGACGAACGTCGCCCAGCGCCCCGCGACGCGCACGTTCGCCGCGTACCCGCGCAGCACGCCGCCGAGGATGGGGTAGTACCAGTCCATCGCCCACCGGTCCTTGTCGAGGAACACGTCGGGACGGTGGGCGATGGCGATGGCGAGACCACCGAGGGAGAGCTCCCAGTCGGGTCGCTCGTGGCCGAGCCGCTCGGCGATGGCGAGCGCGCACTTCAGGCTGTGGTGGATGCTGGACGACCCGGTGAGCAACGCGCCGTCGCCGGGATCGTCGCCCCGCCACGCGATCTCGCCGGTCTCGCGCTGGAAGTCGAGCGCGAAGTCGATGGCGGCCTCGACCGTCGGCCACTGCTCGCGGAGGTAGTTGGTGTCGCCGGTGACGAGGTGGTGGTGCCACGCACCGGTGGCGACGTAACAGGTGACGTTGGTGTCGAGCGTCGGGTCCTTGACGTCGTTGCCCAGGTAGTAGGCGTGCCAGCCGCCGTCGGCGCGCTGCTTGCCGGCCAACCAGTGGTAGGCCGCCCGGGCCTCCTCGTGGCGGCCGCCGAGGTCGAGGGCCATGGCCGCCTCGACGAGGTTCCAGGGGTCGGTGTGACCATCGGGGGTCCACGGGATGTTGCCGTCGGGGAGCTGATGCGACGCGATGGCGTCGACGGTGGCCTGGAGCTGCGACGCGGTGACGATGCCCTCGACGGTGGGGAGCAGGTGGTGCGGCATCAACCCACCTTCTGCGTGTAGAGGACGAGGCTCTTGCCGAGCACCGGGTTCAGCGTGCGGTCGAGCGCGGCGACCCACCGGGGCTGGCGCTCGATCTGGTACACGAGGAAGTCGTGGTAGCGGCGCACCGGCCACGCGCCGGTGTTGTCGAGGCCGAAGGTGCACTTGAGCCACCAGTACGGCGAGTGCAGCGCGTGCGCGTGGTGCGAGCCGCGCAACCAGAGGCCCGCCTGCTCGAGCTTCCCTTCGAGCTCGTGCTGCCGGTAGATGCGCACGTGCCCGCCGGGCGTGTCGTGGTAGCGGTAGTTGATCGCCCAGCTGACGCGTTCGGGGAAGCGGGTCGGCACCGTGACCGCGAGGCGGCCGCCGGGACGCAGCACCCGCACCAGCTCCGAGATCGCGGTGGTGTCGTCCCAGAGGTGCTCGAGCACTTCCGACGCGATCACGCGGTCGAACGCCGCGTCGGGGAACGGCAGCCGCAGCGCGTCACCGTTGACCTCACCGCCGGGCGCGTCGGCCGGGATCTCACCCGCCTCGATCATCGCGCCCCGCGTCGCGCGCACCTCTTTGAGCTCGGCGGCGTCGTAGTCGAGCGCGACGACCGTCGCGCCGCGCCGCATCGCCGCGAACGCGTGACGCCCGCCGCCGCAGCCCATGTCGAGCAACCGCTGACCGGCTCGCAGGTCGAGCCGGTCGAAGTCGACGGTGAGCATCAGGCGGTCCCAGCGCCGGAACCGGCGCCGGTGCGCGCCCGGGCGTCGAGCAGCGCCCGGTAGTTCTCCACCGTCCCGACGGCCGTGGCCCGCCAGGTGAACTGGTCGAGGACCCGGGCGCGGCCGGCCGCGCCGAGCCGGGCCCGCAGGTCGGCGTCGCCCAGCGCCCGGAGCAGCGCCAGCGCCAACGCGTCGGGCTCGCCGGGGGGCACCAGCAGGCCGGTCTCACCGTCGGTGCCGACCACCTCCGGCAGCGCCCCGCCGGTGGTCGCCACCACGGGCACGCCGCACGCCATGGCTTCGATCGTCGGGAGGGAGAAGCCCTCGTAGAGCGACGGCACGACCGCGACCTCGGCCTCGGCGTAGAGCTCGACGATCCGCTCAGTGGTGACGCCGGAGACGTAGCGCACCGCGCCGGTGAGGCCGAGGCGCTGGATGAGCGCGGGGATCCTGCTCTTGCCCTTGGGCCTGCCGATGATCACGAGCTCGGCGTCGTCGCGCTCGGTGCGCACCTTCGCCAGCGCTTCGAGCAGCGGCACCAGGCCCTTCATCGGCGCGTCGGCGCTGGCCGTCGTCATGAGGCGGCCCCGCACGCGCGGGACCGCGGGCATGGGGCGGAAGATCTGCGGGTCGACCCCCACCGGCACGACGTGCAGCCGGTCCTCGCGTACGCCCATCTGCCGCACGATGTCGCCCCGGCTCGACTCCGACACCGTGACGACGCGTGGGATCGCCCGCGCCACCCGCATCTGCATCCCGAGGAAGCCGTACCAGCGCCGCAGCGTGAGGCGCCGCCACGCGCTCGTGGCGTGCTCGAGGTCGAGGTCGCGGTCGACGGTGATCGGGTGGTGCAGGGTGGCGAGCACCGGCCAGCCCGCTTCCATGAGGCCGAGCAGGCCCGAGCCGAGGCACTGGTTGTCGTGGATGAGGTCGAAGTCGGCCCGGCGGGGGTCGAGCAGGCGCCGGACGCGCTCGCTGAAGGCCCACGGCTCGGGGAAGCCCGCCGAGCACATGATGGCGAACTCCCGCAGGTCGACGGTGGTCTTGAACTCCCACGGCCACGGCACCCGGAACGGGTTCTCCGGCCGGTAGAGGTCGAGTCCGGGGACCTGGTGCAGCTGCTCCGGCTGGTCGAGCTCGGGGTACGGCTGGCCCGAGAACACCGTCACCCGGTGGCCCAGCTCGGTGAGCTCCCGGGCGAGGTAGCGGGTGTACACCCCCTGGCCGCCGCAGTGGGGATTGCCCCGGTAGACCAACCAGGCGATGCGGAGACTCTCGGACGGCGGCGGCATAAGTCGGGAAGTCTCGCAGACGCCGCCCGATTCGGTCGAAAGTGCAGGTCAGGCCGCAGGAATCGGGGGGTGACCGATCCGCGGGCGCCCGGCGCCACGCTCGTTAGCCTCGGGCGCATGACGGGGATCTCGGCCGCGGCGGTGGCGCGCTCGCGCACGTTGGGCGAAGCGCGCTGGTCGCCGGCCGGCGCGCGTCTGGCGTGGCTCGACGCGTTCGGGGGCCGGGTCGACCTCGTGGTCGCGGCCGCCGACGGATCCTCGCCCGCGGTCACCCTCACCGCCGAGGTGCCGGTAACCGCGCTCGGGGCGTACGGCGGCGGCGGGTACTGCTGGGCGGGCGACGACACGCTGGTCTACGCGGCCGCCGACGGTCGCCTCGTCGCCGTCGACGTCACCGGCGGTGGGAGGGCGCGTGCTGTCGCGCGACGGCCGCGCCGCCGCGCCGACCGTCGCCCCCGGTGGGGACCGCGTCGCGTTCGTGCTCGAGCGCGACGACGCCTGCGACGTGGCCGTGGTCCCCCTCGACGGCTCCGACTGGCCGCGACGTCTCTCACACGCCGACTACGCGTGGGATCCCGCGTGGTCGGTCGACGGCACGCGCCTCGCCTGGCACGAGTGGGACCTCCCGAACATGCCGTGGGACGGGTCGCGCATCATGGTCGTCGCGCCCGACTGCGCGCAGGACGCGCGTTGCGTCGCCGGCGGCGGCGACGTCGCCGTCGGCCAGCCGCGGTTCTCGCCCACCGACGACACGCTGGCGTTCGTGTCGGAAGCCGGCGGTTGGATGAACGTGTGGCTCGCCCCCGGTGCCGGCGGCGCGCCCGTCCCCCTCGTCGACGACGCGCACGAGCACGCCGACCCGTCGTGGGGTCCCGGCCAGCGGTCCTTCGCGTGGTCGCCCGACGGCGCCGCCATCGTGCTCAACCGCAACGAGGACGGCTTCGGGCGCCTGGTGCTGATCGATCTCGCCGACCGGAGCCCGATCGACGTCTCGCGCGGCTGGCACGCCGGCCTCGACTGGGGCCCGGCCGGCGTGGCGTGCATCCGCTCGGGCGGCCGCACCGCACCCCAGCTCACCGTGCTGGACCCGCGCACCGGTGCCCGGACCGCCCGGGCCCGGGGCGCCCCCGCCGAGCTCGACGCCGTCGAGCTGCCCGAGCCCACCCCGGTGACGTGGCCGGGCGGCGACGGCGAGCCGGTGCACGGGCTCCTGTGGCGCCCGCCCGACGCCGCGCCCGGCGACCGCACGCTCCCACCGCTGCTGGTCGACGTGCACGGCGGCCCCACCGACCAGAGCAAGGTCGACTGGAAGCCGCGGGTGCGGTACTTCGTGTCCCGGGGGTGGGCGGTGCTGCACCCGAACTACCGGGGCTCGACCGGCTACGGCGCCGGCTACCGGCACGCGCTCGACCACGAATGGGGCGTCCTCGACGTCGCCGACACCGTCGCCGGGATCCACGCCGCCGGGCGCGAGGGCTGGGCCGACGCGTCGCGCGCCGCGGTGATGGGCGGGAGCGCGGGCGGCTTCACCGCGCTGCTCGTCGCCGCGCAGACGCCGTCGGTCGTGCGCGCGGTGGTGAGCCTCTACGGCGTGACCGATCTCTTCGACCTCGCGGCCACCACGCACCGCTTCGAGTCGCGGTACCTCGACCGCCTGGTCGGCCCGGTGCCCGGCGCCGCCGAGCAGTACCGCACGCGGTCACCCGTCGCGCACGCGCACGACATCACCGTGCCCGCGCTCGTCCTGCAGGGCGCCGACGACAAGGTCGTCCCGCCCGCGCAGGCACAGCTGCTCGTCGACTCCATGCGGACGGCCGGCGCGTCCGTCGAGCACCACGTGTACGACGGTGAAGGGCACGGCTTCTCGAAGGCCGACACGATCGTCGACTCCCTCGACCGCATCGACCGGTTCCTCACGAAGTGGGTGGTGCAACGATGACCGACCTCGTCACCGAGTACGCGTGGCAGGGACCGAAGCGCGGCGCCGACCGCGCCGTGCTCCTCGCCCACGGCGCCGGCTCCGACCTCGAGGGCGCGGCACTTCGCGCGGTCGCCGACGCGCTGGCGGCGGCGAAGGTGCCGTCGTTGCGCTTCAACTACCCCTACCGCACCGCCGGTCGCAAGGCGCCCGACCGGCCCAAGGTGCTCGACGCCGCGACCCGCGAGGCGGCGGCGGAGCTGGCCACGCGGGCCAAGCTCCCGCCCGGGCGCCTGGTGCTCGGGGGGCGGTCGATGGGCGGGCGCTACTGCTCGATGGTCGTCGGCGCCGACGACGACCCCGTCCCGGCCCTCGGGCTCCTCATGCTCTCGTATCCGCTGCACGCCGCCGGGAAGCCCGAGCGGGCCCGGACCGAGCACTTCCCGGCCGTCCGGACCCCGGTGCTGTTCGTGAGCGGCACCCGCGACTCCCTGGCCGGCCAGGACGCGCTCACCGCCGCCGCCGAGGCCATCCCCGGCCCGGTCACCTTCCACTGGATCGAGAGCGCCGACCACGGCTACCGGCCGCTGAAGACGAGTGGCCGTACCACCGCCGACGTGCTGTCCGAAGTGGCCGAAACGTCCGCCAAGTGGGTGCTCGACCTCGGAAGTTGATCGGCGGTTGATCTGCAGAATCGATGGGTTTGATCAGAAATTGCGATGGGAACCCTTGACCGGTACCCTCGGGGAGCGCGTCAATAGGGGGACCGCTGGCAATGGCGCCTGGCGTCCTGCAACCCGTACGCCCCCCACTGACCCAGGAGGCCCTCCATGCCCGGTACCGAGCTCCGTGGCCCCAGCGTCCACGACCGCATCGGCCCCCAGCGTGGCCATCTGAGGGAGGCGTCCGAGCGCTTCCGGGCCGCGGCCGACGACGTCACCGCCGCCCCCGACGCCTGGATCCTCGCCGTGGGCGGCGCCCTCTCGGGCCTCGGTGACGCCTGGAGCGAGCACGTCGACTTCACCGAGGCCCCCGACGGGCTGTTCGACGAGCTGCTCGACGACTCGATCGAGGTGGCGCCCGAGGTCGACCACCTCCGGCGTGACCACGAGGCCCTGGTGGCGGCCATGAGCCGGGCCCGGGAGCTCCTGGCCTCGCCGACCGCGGGACCCGACGACACCAAGCTCCTGCAGTCGCTCGCCGGCATCTCCAAGCAGGTCGACCAGCACCGCCGCCGGGGCTCCGATCTGCTCTACCAGGTCTACAGCGTCGACGTCTCCGCCGGCGACTGACGGCTCGCGATCGGGGGTCCGACCAACCCGGGTCCGGGCCCGGCCATCGGCCAGACTGTCGGGGTGCGCGTCTTCCGGTGCTTCTCCTTCGTCGACATGTGCGGCTTCACGCGCATGAACGACACGCTGGGTGACGACGAGGCACTCGCAGTGCTCGCCGAGTTCCGGGCGGTCGTGCGCAGCTTGTCCCCCGACCACGGGATCCGGGTCGGGAAGTGGCTCGGCGACGGCTGCATGTTCGTGGCCACCGAGGTCCGGCCGGTGGTCGAGACGGTGCTCGACCTCACCGAGCGCATGGAGAACGCCAGCATCGTCCTGCCGCTGCGCATCGGCATCGCCGCGGGCAAGGTGATCGTCTTCGAGGGCGACGACTTCATCGGCATGGCGATCAACCTCGCGTCGCGGCTGTGCGACGCCGCCGGGCCGGGGGAGATCCTCGCCAACGACGAGGTCGTCGCCGCGCTGGGCGACAGCTTCCCCACCGTGTCGCTGGGCGAGCGGTCGATCCCCGGGATCGTCACCCCGGTCGCGGTCTGGCGGGTGGCGAGCGCGCCCGAGCTCGAGGACGACCTCCCGCTCAGCTTCGCGGAGTGATGGCGCGGTGACCGATTCCCTCGTGGTGCGCGCCGGTCGTCCGCTGCACGGCTCGGTGCGCATCGCCGGCGCGACGAAGAACGCGGGCACCAAGCAGATGGCGGCGGCGCTGCTCGCGCCCGGCGTCACGACGTTGCGCAACCTCGATCCCGTCGCCGACCTCGACGTGATGATCGACGTGCTGCGCGCCATCGGCGCGGGGGTCGAGTGGACCGGCCCCGCCGAGCTGCGCATCGACGCCAGCGCGCCGCTGCACGCGGAGGCGCCGTACGAGCTCGTCACGCGGATGCGCGCGTCGATCAACGTGCTCGGGCCGCTGCTGGCGCGCTGCGGCGAAGCACGCGTCGCCATGCCCGGCGGCGACAACATCGGCAGCCGCAAGCTCGACATGCACTTCCGGGGGCTCGAGTCGATGGGCGTCGAGCTCTCCGTGGTGCACGGCTTCATCGAGGCGCGCACCAACCGCCTGTCCGGCGCCCGGGTCGTCCTCGAGTTCCCCAGCGTGGGCGCCACCGAGAACCTGCTGACCGCCGCGGTGCTGGCCAAGGGCGAGACGGTGATCGAGAACGCGGCGCGGGAGCCCGAGATCACCGACCTGGCCACGATGCTGAACCGCATGGGCGCCGAGGTCCACGGCGCCGGCACGTCGACCATCTCGGTGGAAGGGGTGGAGGCGCTGGCGGCGGTCGAGAGCGAGATCATGGGCGACCGCATCGAGACCGGCACCCTGCTCATGGCCTGCGGCATCGCCGGGGGAGAGGCCACGCTGCTCGGGGCGCGCCTCGACCACGTCGAGACCGTGGTCATGAAGCTCACCGAGATGGGCCTGCAGGTGTCGCAGACGCCCGACGGGCTCTGGGCGCGCGCCGACGAGCGCATGCGCGCGGTCGACATCGCGACGTTGCCGTTCCCCGGCTTCGCCACCGACTTCATGCCGCTCGCGGTCGCGTTGCTCGCCACCGCCGACGGCACCGCCATCGTCACCGAGAACGTGTTCGACAACCGGCTCGGGTTCGTCGCCGAGCTGAACCGCATGGGGGCCGACATCCGCCACGAGGGACGCCACGCGGTGATCCGCGGGGTGGAGCGGCTCTCGGCCGCGCCGGTGCGCGCGCTCGATGTGCGCGCGGGCGCCGCGCTCGTGCTGGCGGGGTTGGCCGCCGACGGTGAGACCGTCGTGCTCGACCCCTTCCACGTCGACCGCGGCTACTCCGACCTCGCCGCGTCGCTGCGCAGCCTCGGCGCCGACGTGGAACGCGTCCGCGACTGGCGCTGACCGCGATGCCGTGGGTCGTCGGCGCGCTCGGATCCCGCCCGGCGCGGTCGAAGGGCCTCGGGCGCCAGTCCGCCGGTGGCCGCGAGCCCAAGGGCAAGCGTCACGCGGTCGACACCGACACCGGCCTCGTCGCCTGCGGCACGCGTGACTCGCTGCGCATCTTCGACGACTGGCCCTGGGCCGCCGACGACGACTGGTGCCGGGCCTGTGAGGCGATCGTGCCCTTCGAGTAGTTGCCGAGGTTGAGCCCGACGGGGTGATCCCCCGCTCAAAGTTTGACGGCGGGGTGAGGAGAGCCGAGTTCCCGATCGATTTGAACTCCGCGCGAAGCCGGTCGCGGAAGGAGTCTCACGGGCAGAGGAACGTTCCGAACGGGAGAGGGCAGTGGACCCGACCGGTGGGTCCACCACCCGCCGGGCTGGGTTCGCGATGCTGCCCCACGAAGCGGAGGTGGCTCATGGCGGGTCAAGGTCGCAACGAACGCTGCCGGTGCGGGAGCGGATTGAAGGCCAAGCGGTGTTGCGGGATCGAACGCGGCCCTTCAGCCGAACAGTTGGAACGGGCGTTCGTGGCCGAGGAGGGCAGACGCGTCGCGGCGCGAGTGCTGGCCGCGTCCGTTGAACACGGGCCTCAAGAGCTCTTCTCCGAGATGCTCGATCTGCCCGCCCGTCACTACCAACTGCAGCTGCCGCTCCCGAGGCTTCTCCCGCCTGAACTGGAGCACCTCCGCACCGCGATCGCCGACGACAACCAAGAACGCTCGGACGAACTGATCGGCTCGGCGCTCGCCCGCGTCGACACACCAAGCACCAGGGCTCACCTCGTGCGGGAGTTGCTCGCGCTCACGGACACCGACAACGTCCACCAGTGCACCGCCGCCGCCGCGATCTTCGACCTGACCAGGCACGAGTCGTCGTTCCTCGAGTGCGCGCTCATCGAAGCGCTGGCCGTCTCTGCAGGCGCGACCACGACACCCTCGGGACTACTGGTCGCAGCCACATAGCCAAGCGCATTTGCACCAACCCCGAACCGTCAACGCCGCCTATTCGCGGCCTCTAAGCGGAGTCGCTGGACGAATCGGTGGTTGCACCGAGCGCGTTCGGGAGCGCGGCCACCCGAAAGCGCACAGAACCCATTTCCGTGTTGTTGACCTTGATCCGGAAGCGGTAAAGGCCCGGCTGCTGGAAGATCAAAGGCGAGAACGTCACTTGCTGTGGAACGTCGATGGGTTGCCCGCGGACACTTCCCGGAGCATGACCGACTTCGAGTGTTGTGGAGGCTTGAGCGCCTGCTGGGTTGTCGTCCTGATCGAGGAGTTCGATCTCCCAGGTGATGGGCGTGAGCGCCTCGTCGTACTCGACCTGCAGAACAAGGGCGACCGAAAGCGTCGGGTGGAGTAGCGGGAACGTTGCCGAGAAAAGGCCATCCCAGCCGCCACCAAAAATGTACAGTTTGCCCGATTCGACCCGAGCCATGTCGGCGATCATCGCTGTGGTCAGCTGCATGTGGTACATTGTAACACATGACGGGCCGGGAGCGCCTCGATCCTGAGCTCGTGGACTGGGATGATCCATTCGAGTGGGATTCAGGCAACGTCCCGCACATGTTCGCCCACGATCGCTATGGGGCAGGGGATCTCGACGATGTGCTCGCAAACGAACCTGCGCTCTTTCCCGCACCGACTGAACGGGGTGACGCCGATTGGTTCCTCGTCGGTCAGCCGCCGGGCGAAGACCCACTCCTGGTTCCGTTGGCTCCTGCCGATTCTGGAGACGCGCGTAAAGTGCGGCCGATCGGCATCTATCCCGCTACCGGCACCCTCAGAGCGGCTTATGAGAACTTCGAAGGGAGGCGAGACCTGTGGCGAGACGAATGAGTGACGAAGAGGCCCACGAATTCTACGCGGATCCAGCGAACCAGGAGCCCGCAGGTGAACCGCGTGCCTTGCCGCGCAGGCCGCTCAGTACCCACGTTCCCGTGCGCTTCCGCCCGGAGACGATCGCCCTGATCAAGGAACTCGCGGCCCGAGAGGACACGACCGTAAGCGGCTGGATTCGCAAAGAGATTGACGAGGCAATCCGGCGCAAGCTTCCGCGCCCGCGGACTCGCCGCGTGGTTTTGCCGGTCCGACCGGGCGTATGGCAAGTCGCGTCGCTGATGGCAGTGCCCAACTTCGGTGGCGCTATTTCGGGCCCACCGGCTGACTCTGGCGATGAGGACACCAGCAACAGCAACCTGGAGGGTTCGGTCGCCTAGGCGTTGACCTTGGCGCCGTGCCAAGCTCAGCCACTACCGCCCCTTCGAGCCGAGCTGAGCGACGCCGTAGCCTGTCCGCCATGCAGGACTCCGTCACCGTGCACGTGGACGCGCCGCCGGAGAAGGTGTGGGCGCTGGTCAGCGACGTCACCACCACCGGCCGGTTCAGCCCCGAGACCTTCGAGGCCGAGTGGATCGACGGCTCCACCGGGCCCGAGGTCGGCGCCCGCTTCCGCGGTCACGTGAAGCGCAACAACCGGGGCCCGACCTACTGGACCAAGTGCACCGTCACCGCGTCCGAGCCGGGGCGGGAGTTCACCTTCGTGGTGGGCACGCCCAAGAACCACCCGATGACGTGGGGCTACCGGTTCACGCCCGCCGGCGACGGCACCGACGTCACCGAGTTCTACGAGCTCGCCGACAAGCTCCCGCTGAAGCTCTACTGGAAGATCATGGGGAACGCCCGGGGCCGGACCAACGCCCGCAACATGCAGACGACCCTCGAGCGGATCAAGGCCGCGGTCGAGGGGTGACCGCCGCCACCGACGTGCGCACCATCGCGTTCCACCTCCCGCAGTTCCACCCGACCCCCGAGAACGACGAGTGGTGGGGTCCCGGGTTCACCGACTGGATCAACGTGGCCCGGGCGACGCCGCGCTTCCGCGGTCATCAGCAACCGCACGAGCCGGGCGAGCTCGGGTACTACGACCTCCGCGTGCCCGAGGTGCGCGCCGCGCAGGCGGAGCTCGCTGCCGGCCACGGCCTCGACGCGTTCTGCTACTACCACTACTGGTTCGACGGCCGGCAGCTCCTCCAGCGACCGGTCGACGAGATCCTCCGGCTCGGCGAGCCCGACTTCCCGTTCCTGCTCTGCTGGGCGAACGAGCCGTGGACGCGGGCGTGGGACGGGAAGACGAGCTCGGTGCTGCTCCCGCAGACCTACTCGCCCGACGACGACGTCGCGCACCTCCGCTGGTTGGCCGAGGTCTTCGCCGACCCGCGCTACCTGCGGATCGACGGCAAGCCCGTGTTCCTCGTGTACCGCGCCTTCCACCTCCCCGATCCGGTGGCCACCACCGACCGCTGGCGCGCCGAGGCCGCCCGGCTCGGGCTCGGGGAGCTCTACCTGTGCTCGCTGCAGACCGGGCCGGGGGAGCGCCACCCGCCGGCGACGCTCGGGTTCGACGCTGCGGTGCAGTTCGCCCCCTTCTACGGCATGGCGACGGGTGGGACGGTCGAGCGAGTCTCGCGGGCCGCCGAACGACGCTTCGGTGTGACCACCCGGTCGGCGCGCTACCGGATCGTCGACTACGACGCGGTCGTCGAGCAGCACCTCGCCGCCGAGCCGGTCGACTACACGCGGTTCCCGTGCGTGTCGCCCGGGTTCGACAACTCGCCGCGCCGGCCCGAACGCGGGGCCACCATCATCACCGGCGGGACGCCTGAGCGGTACGAGCGCTGGCTCCGCACAGCGACGGAGCGATTCCGTCCACCGTCGGCGGAGGAGAACCTCGTGTTCGTCAACGCCTGGAACGAGTGGGCCGAGGGCAACCACCTCGAGCCCGATCGACGGTGGGGTCGCGCCTACCTCGACGTGCACGCGCGGCTGTCGTCGGCCGTCGCGCCGAGCCGATGACCGCGCCGCAGGCCGCCGCGGCGGCGCGGGTGATCGCCCTTTACCTGCCCCAGTTCCACCCCATCCCCGAGAACGACGAGTGGTGGGGCCCCGGCTTCACCGAGTGGACGAACGTCGCGCGCGCCCGGCCGCTGTTCCCGGGGCACGACCAGCCGAAGCTCCCCGGCGCGCTCGGCTTCTACGACTTGCGTCTCCCCGAGACCCGCGCCGCGCAGGCCGAGTTGGCCGCCGCCCACGGCATCGGTGCGTTCTGCTACTGGCACTACTGGTTCGCCGGGCGGCGGCTGCTCGAGCTCCCGTTCCAGGAGGTGCTCCGGAGTGGCGAGCCCGACTTCCCGTTCTGCCTCGGGTGGGCCAACCAGAACTGGTCGACGATCTGGACCGGCGGCAACCGCGTGCTCGTGGCGCAGACGTACCCGGGGCCCGACGATCACGCTCGCCATTTCGATGCGGTCCTCCCGGCGTTCGAGGACCCGCGCTACGTGCGCGTCGACGGCCGGCCGCTGTTCTTCGTGTACCGACCGAACGACCTGCCCGGCGCCCGCGAGTTCGCCGACCAGTGGCGCGGGCTCGCCGAGCGCGCCGGTCTCCCCGGTCTCTACCTCGTGGGCGAGACCAAGGGGGGATGGACAGCGGTGGCGAGCGGGTTCGACGCCGAGCTGCAGGTCCCGCTCTACGAGGCCGCCCGGCGCCGGATCAACGGTCACGTCGGTGCTCGGATCGAACGCTGGCGGCGGCGGCCCCGCCGCGTCCCGTACGACACGATTCCCGCGTCGGCACCGGTCACCCTGCCGCACCCACGCCTCCCGGTCGTCCTCTCGAACTGGGACAACACGCCCCGCTTCGGCACCCGCGGGTTCGTTCTGACCGGTGCGACGCCGGAGGCGTTCGGTCGCAGCCTGCGCAGCGCGGTCGATGCCGTGCGAGATCTCCCGCCCGACGAGCGCATCGTGTTGCTCAAGTCGTGGAACGAATGGGCGGAGGGCAACTACGTGGAGCCCGACCGGCACCACGGCACGGCATACCTGCGCGAGGTGGCCGCCGCCGTCCGGGGCGAACCCGCCATGGGTCCGCCCCGGTGATCTTCTTCTGCACGCCGGACACTGCACGACCGAGCGGTGGCGTGCGCGCGATCTACCGCGCCGTCGACCTCCTGAACGACGCGGGCATGGACGCGGCCGTGTTGCACACACGGTCGGGCTTCCGGTGCACATGGTTCGAAAACCAAACACGCGTCGAGCACCCGCCGGTCACCGTCGGCGGCCACGACGTGCTCGTGGTGCCGGAGGCGTTCACGCCCACCGATGTCGCGCGGCTCGCGCCCGGCGTCCCCAAGGTCGTCTTCAACCAGAACGCGTACCGCACGTTCCGGAGCGCGACGCGCCGCAACGGCCGCGTCGTTGCGACGACTGCGGACCATCCGGACGTGGCGGCGGTGCTCGTGGTGTCGGAGGACAACCGCGCGCTGCTCGAGCGTGCTCTGCCGAGGTCGCGCGTCGTGCGTTTGCACCACTGGATCGACGCGTCGGTCTTCCATCCCGGCCCCGCGGGTCGCGAGCATCGCATCGTTGCCATGCCGCGCAAACGTCCGGCTGAGTTCCGGCTGCTGATCGACCTGTTGCACGCGAGCGACGCACTGGCCGACTGGGAAGTCGTCACGCTCGAGGGCCGGCCCGAAGCCGAAGTCGCGGCCGAGCTGCGCCGCGCCGCGCTGTTCGTCGCGCTCGGGCGCGAGGAAGGCTTCGGGCTCCCCGTCGCCGAGGCGTTGGCGAGTGGATGCCCGGTGGTCGGGTTCCACGGCATGGGTGGGCGCGAGCTCTTCGGGTCGGAGTACGCGGTCGCGATCGAAGACGGCGACGTTGGCGCGCTCGCGACTTGGATCGAGCGGTTCGTCGCCGAGTACGAGGATTGCCGGAGCGCATGGGAACGGCGTGGTGCCGCGGCGATCGACTACGTCCGGTCCGACTACTCCCGGGAACGCGCAACGGCCGACCTGGTCGCGTCCTTCGGCACGATCACACCCGGTCGCGCGATTTCGACGCCTGTGACCGTGCGGGACCTTCCGCGACGGAGCGTGGCCGATCGCGCGCGTAAACGGGTAGTTCAGGTCGGGCGTCGATTCCTGAGTCCGCACATGTAGCCGCCCTTCTGCGACTACGGCCTCATGAGTAACATGCGGCGGATGTTGGACGCGCCCGCGACGGCTCCGATGGAGCTGCGCGACTACCTCGGCATCCTCAAGCGCCGCGCCTGGGTCATCATCCTGGTGACGGCGATCGTCGTCGGTGCCGCGGCCGCGTGGTCGTTCAGCCGCCCCAATGAGTACAAGGCGTCGGGCACGCTTCTCGTCTCGACGTCGGACAGCAAGGGCGGTGACGTCGCCAATCAGGCCGACATCATCCAGAGCCAGGCCGTCCAGGCACTCGCGGAGCAGGCATCTCCCGGCGTTGGGAGCGTCACCACCAACCCGGGCACCACCGGCGGCAGCATCACCGTCACCTCGACCAACCGGAACCCGGCTCAAGCCGCGCGGACCGTGAACGCACATGTCGACGCGTACCTCGCCTACCTTCGCCAGCAGGCCCAGCACCAGTTCGACGTCCTCAACCAGACTCTGCAGCCGCAGATAGCGTCGCTCCAACAGCAGATCGCGGCGCTCGATCAGCAGATCGCGCTCGCCGCAGCCGGCGTCGGCCCACCGAACCCGGTCGCCGCGACCCAACGCAATGCTCTCAACGCACAACTGGCACCCTTGCAGACCCAGCTGCAGAACTCCAGCATTGGCGTCGCGCTCGCCGGGCAGGACGTGCAGGTAGTGACGCGCGCAACTGTCCCCACGCAACGCACGTCGCCCGATCCCAAGAAGGATCTCCTGGTCGCATTGGGAGCGGGCCTTCTGCTAGGGGTCGTGGTCGCCTTCCTCCTCGAGTTCCTCGACGACTCGATCCGCAGCCGTCAGGATCTGCTCGCCGCGGCCGGCAACAGCGTCCCGGTCATGGGGGTGATCCCGGCGGGCCGGTCGTCGCGG
The DNA here is from genome assembly GCA_963819475.1 of uncultured Actinomycetes bacterium. Classification (GTDB taxonomy): domain Bacteria; phylum Actinomycetota; class Acidimicrobiia; order IMCC26256; family DASPTH01; genus DASUAS01. The sequence continues at coordinate 31,324 of CAWFWE010000001.1, read as the reverse complement.
TCTGACGTCGTCTCAATCTCGGCGCCTCAGTCCCCCGCAGCGGAGGCGTACCGATCACTGCGCACCGCGGTTAACTTCGCGCAGCTGAAGGGCAGTAACTGCATCGAGATCACCTCCGCCCGCTCACGCCAGGGCAAGACCGAGACGTTGGCGAACCTCGCGGTGCTCGCGGCACGCGCGGGCCATCGGGTCGTCGTCGTCGACTGCGACCTGCGGTTCCCGCGCGTCCACGACTACTTCGGCCTGTCCAACGAGGTGGGGTTCACCTCGGTCGTGCACGGCGAGCTGCTTTCCTCGGCGCTGCAGCGGGTGCCCGGCGTCGAGCGGCTCTACGTCCTCCCCTCGGGTCCCATCCCGCCCAACCCCTCCGAGCTGCTCGCCACCGAGCGCTGCCACGAGGTCCTCGCCTCGCTCCAGGCCGACGACACGCTGGTGATCGTCGACACGCCTCCCGTGCTCACGGTCACCGATGCCGCCGCGCTGGCGCCGTCGGCCGGGGGCACCCTCATCGTTGCCGCCGCCCGGGTCACCCGCCGGAAACAGGTCCGCCAGGCGCTCGAAGCCTTCCGACAGATCTCGGCGCCGATCCTCGGGTTGGTCCTCTACAGCGCCGACAGCGCCGAGACCGCGGGCTACGGGACGAGCGCCGGCCGTCGCGAGCGGAAACAGGCGCGACGCCGTGCGGTGGACGCGGCCCCGCCCAGTTCCAGCGCTGGCGTCGGCTGACCGAAGGGCGGTTCAGCGGGCCTGCAACGCCTCGACCACCGCCGCGACCCCCGCGCCCCACTGGTCCAGCGAGTGCTCGCGCTGGACCCGCGTGCGGAGGCGGCTACCCAGGTCCGCGAGCTCGTCCTGGCGGGCGTCGGCCACCGCGGTGACGCACACCGCCAGGGAGGCGGCGTCACCGGTGGCGAACACGAGCGGGAGCGACTCGCCGGCGAGGGTCGGCGTCAGCGCGGGACGGGACGAGAGCACGGCGCGGCCACAGGCCATCGCTTCGAGCACGACGTGATCCAGGTCGGGTCCCGCACCTGCGTCGATCACCGCATGCACGCGGCGCAGGACCTCGGGTAGCCAGATCTGACCCTCGGTATCGAGCAGCTCCACCGAGCGCGTGAGCATGAGGTCGGCGACGAGCGACTCAACCGTGCCGCGCTCGGATCGCGACGACGCGCGGGGTGAGTCGACGATCAGGAGCTGCGCATCGACCCCACGGGCTCGCGCCTCGGCGAGCGCCCGCAGCGGTACTGCCAGGCCGCCCTGATGGACCATGCGTCCGAGCAAGAGAATCCGTAGGGGTGGGCGTGGCGGGAGCGGAACCGCCGGCAGCGCGTGGGTGTCGATCCCTGCACCGATGGCCAGGAACCGGCCGACACCGGTCTCGTCGACCGGCGCGAGTACCGCGTCCACCAGGTCGACGGTGTCGCGTTGGATCTCGTCGGCCGGGGGCCCGTCACACCACCACAGCACCGGCACCGCGAACCTCCGCGCCACGCTGCCCGCGCGCCGGACGGTGCGGATGTCGCCGTCGATGATCACGGCCGCGCCCGGCTCGTCGTCGCTCACGGCGACGAGGACCGATTCGAGTGAGGCGTCAGTGCGGGAGACCCTGCCGTTGGACACTGACACTTGACCGGTGCGGTCCGGAGCACCGGGACCGGGGTCGCTCACCATGACGACGCGGTCGAAGTGATCCGAGAGCTCCCGAACGTGACCAGGTGAGAAACGGTCTTCTGTGCCCTCGACGCGGGTGGCCGGTGTGACCAGCACGACTGTGCTCACGACGCGGTCATCCAGTCCGCGAGCCGGGCGATGCCGAGCTCGTACTCGTGCAGAGGATCGCGTGCCCTCGCGCGTCGTCCGGCCTCGCGGCCCATGGCGCGTGCGGTCGCCGGCTCACTGAGCATGGTGACGAGCGCATCGGCGAGCGCGAACGCGTCCTCCGGCGGCACAAGCGTGCCGGTGCGGCCCGGCTCGACAAGCTCGACGATGCCGCCTACCGAAGACGCCACAACTGGGCGCTCGCGGCCCATCGCTTCGAGGATCACGCGCCCGAGACCCTCGGAGCGCGACGGCAGCACGAGGCAGCTGCTCGCGTCGAGATGCTGACGCACCTCTGTCCTGGACACGGGGGCGAGGAGCTCGACCGAGTGCGCCAGCCCGTCGTTCCTGATGCGGTCGACGACCTCGTCGTGGCGCGTGCCGCTGCCGATCATGGTCAGCCGCGCGTCAGGAACGGCCTCGGTGACGAGCGGCCAGGCGTCGAGGAGCACGTCGACCGCCTTGGGGCGCTCGAGTGCACCGACGAAGAGGGCGCGCGGCGCGTCAGGCGGCTCCGCCGGCGCGACCGCGAGGAACTCTTCGTAGTCGCTGTACGCGATGAACCGATCCATTGGGCCGTCGTACCCGGCGTCGCGGACGAGTTCGCCGAGCCACTCGCTCACGACGCGCACGCGGTCGGCGCGCCGCAGCGTCCACTCGGCGATCTGGTCTGCGAGAGGGCCCAGAACCATCCGTCGCGAGCTGCCGTACAGGCGCGTTGCGGTGCGCCAGTCGCCATGCACCTCGATCTGCAGGAGCGGCCTCCGACTGCTCGGAACCGCGCCCCGCAACAACGCCACACCGAAGGCCTCGAACGGGCTCTGGCAGACGATCGCCGCCGGCGGCCGGCGCGCTGCCGCGCGCAGGGCAAGCACAGGACCGGCCGAATAGAAGAACGCGCTACCGAGCGGTGCGGGGTGAAGTCTGGGGAGCGCGACCGCTCGCGCACCCGCCGGACGACGCAACCCGGCCGGTTGACCAGTGCACACGACGTACGAGCTCACGTGACGCGCGTTGATGGCGTACTTCTCCTCGTCGTCGCGGGTCGGCGGCGCGGGCATGTTGGTCTTGCCCAGGAACACCGCGCGCGGCGGGGAATCGAGCAGTTCATTGAACAATGCTTCGAGTTGGTCGACGCACTGGTCGAGCGTCCACTGTCGGCCTGTCGCCCGCGCACCGTCCCCGAGTCGGCGACGCAATTCGTCGTCGGCCGCCAAGCGGTCGAACGCCGCCGCGAGGGCTCGGGGCTCGTCGTCGACGAGCAGCGCGTCGACGCCGTCGGTCAGGATTTCGCCGAGGCCATGGCGGGCTGTCGTGACGACCGGGGTTCCGGACGCTAGTGCCTCGAGCACCACGTGCGGCAATCCTTCGTACCCGCTGGCGAGGACGAGCGCGTCTGCGCGCGCGATGCGGGTCAACGTCTCGTCGTGCCCGAGCGCACCCTCGAAGTGGACGCGGGCGCTGGCGCCCAGCTGATCGGCGAGCGCTCGCCACGCAGCTTCCTCCGGACCATCGCCAACGACATCGAGGTGCACGCCGCCGCTCTCCGCGACCGCGGTGATGATCCGGTCGAGGTGCTTGTGTGCCACCAGCCGTCCGACGAACACCAACTGCAGGTGATCGTTCGTCTCCTTCGCGTCGTGGGCGTATATCGCCCGCACGCCGTTGGGGACGATCCGCACGTCGTTCCGGTGCGCCCAGCTTCCCGCCCGTGCCGCCAGGTGTGGGCTCGGGGAAAGCAGCGCCGTCGCGTTCCGTGCCGACCAGTTGCGCAGTGCGCGCATTCCTCGGAGCGCGAGTGGGCCGCCGCGCTCGTCCTGGAACTCGTCGAACGTCCGCGTCGTGAGGCCTCGCCGCACGCCGCGCTCCCACGCGGGGTCTCCGACCACCTTGAGCGCTACGGGACGGCCCGCGAGTTCGGCGCCCGCCACCGCGACCAGGTCGAGGCCAGTGGCGTAGACGACGTCGTAACGACGAGCGAGCCGAACGACCCAGGCCAGAGCGCCGGCGGTGCGGAGCGGCCATGGCCAGGACCGCGGGAAGCGCACCACTGGTGGGCGCAGATCGGGTCGCCGATCATCGGTCAGGGTGAGCACTGTGACGTCGTGACCCCGGTCCGTCAGGGCACGCCTGACGTCGTCGGCATGCGTCGCCGGTCCGCCGATGTCAGGCGGGTAGATCCCCGTGACCACTAGGACCCTCACGTCGAATCCGTCATGGTGTCCGATCGGGGTTCGTGGTCACGTCGTGTACGCCCCGGGTCTGGAGATCACGCCGACGACCCTACCAATGAGGCCTTGAGAGAGTTAGGGCGCGGTCACGACCTTGGTGCTCTGCAGACCCTTGACATCTTCAAAGGTGAGCGTCACCTGAGTCCCGGGAGAAGCAGGCACGGCGGCCGACCAGTCCATGCGCCACTGGTACCCGGTCGAATACGTCCCGCTGATCACCGTCCACGTCATCGTCGCGGCACCGGAGGCGCCCGATGGCGTCCGCCATCGCACGTCCCGCACCGCAAAGTTGTCAGTCGCAGATCCCGAGAACACGACGGACGTTCCGATCCGCGCGGGGACCCCTAGCGTCGCTGACGGTGGTTGAGTGTCCACGGTGCCCGGGGTGGCCGCCGCTTGCATCCCCGGGACGTACGGCGTGTAGTCGAAGGAAGATTGAATACCACCGTATGCGAAGTTGACGAACGCCCCTCCAGTACCCCACTTGCGGAAGGCGGCCAACTGGGCGGCGACCTCCTGCGGCGAACGGGCGGCGCTGAACGATGACGGACCCGAGTTGATCCAAGCAAAGGGATCCCAGTAGATCCGGCTTGACGCGTACGCCCAGTTCGAGAGTCGGCGGCTGAACATCGCCGACATCCGGTTGAGGTCGTAGGTGAAGGCGGTGTCCCAGGTGGCCCGAGAGAGGTGCGTGGTCTTGTTGTACGTGTGGTCCATGAAGCGGATTGGGCCGTAGCCGGGGACGCTGGTCATTCCGTCCCAGAAGTTGATCTGCACCATGCTCTGATACGCGTTCGGAGCGCGGTTGATCTCCTGCTGCACGAGTTCCGACCAGCCCTCGGGAAGCAATGGATGGATGGCAATGATGTCGATTCCCGGATAGGCACCGACCAATGCCGTCATGAGCTGTGCACCGCGCGCCTTCGCCTGTGCGCGGACGACTGACTCCGTGCGGGTGTTCCCCGCGAAGTTCCAGACCCATGTGCCCGCCGTGCCGGACTTGCCCGCGTACATCTCCTGGTCGAACGCGACGCCGGCGAATCCGAGGAGCTTCGCTGCGCCGGCCAAGTTCGTTGCTTGTGGCAACACCTTGTTGGACCATGTGGTGTCGTCGAACCAGTCTCCGAAGGGTGTGGTGTTGTTCCAGTAGTTGCTCATGCCAACGCCCAGCCAGAGCTTGATGCCGCGAACCGCAGCGCGGCTCACGATCTTCGTGCCGCGAATCTCGCGCTGCAGGTCGAACTCCGTGCCCGACAGCGATGACGACGGATCACCGGTGAACTTCCTGTCACCGCCGAGCCCGTAGAGGTACGAAGTGACGCACACGAAGCCTCCGACGCCTCGGCTGCGCCATACATCGAGCTGCTGGTCGGTCAATTGGACGACATCCCAGCAGTTTGTCCAGAAGATGATCCGGCTCGCAGCCGAGCCTGCGTCGGGTGGCTGGGCAACCGGGTTCGCCGGCGTGGTGGTGGTGGTGGTCGTCGGTGCGGTTGTCGTGGTCGTCGTCGTGGTGGATGTGGTGGATGTGGTGGTCGTGGAGGTCGTGGTGGATGTGGTCTTTGGGGTGGTGCTCGTTGGGGTGGTGCTCGTTGGGGTGGTGCTCGTTGGGGTGGTGCTCGTTGGGGTGGTAACCGCGGGGGTGCGTTCAGTTATGGGCGGCGCCGCCGCGGGTGGTGAAGGCGCGCACGCCGCGAGCACCAACGCGGAAAGCGCAAAAACCGCAAAGGCGCACCACAAACCGCGGTTGGAGCGACGCGGCCCGCGACTGCGCATGCCTGTGTATCGACATGCGTTCGCCCGACTTGACGGGCGAACGCATGAAAGTTCAGGCGGTGACGTCCAGCGCTTCGCCCGGGCGCGCAGCCAGGGCGACCGGGGGTGTAGCGGCCAGTACCCGGAGGAACGTCGCCGTTAGGACGACCGATATCCCGCGCCACGTCGCGGCGACGACACCCACGCCGGCGGCGACGGCGATGACACCCGCGCAAAGCACGAGTCCGCTCAGACTTCGCCTCGCCGTTCCCGATCCCGCGAGCCGGGTAACGAACGGTAGCGTCAACGGGCGAACTCCGTCAGCGACAGGGTAGAGATCGGGACGATGGGCACCAAGGCAGTGAGGGTAGGACGAGTTCGGCGCGCTGTCCTCTTGCCGTGTCTCGTAATTGCGGTGCTCCTGACCCTCGTCGGTCTCGCCCCGAAGGCGGACGCCGCCGGTTCTCGTCGTGCGCCGAACAGCGCCAACCGAATCGTCGTTTGGACCGCGTGTTTTCAGGTATACAAGCTCACGAACACGCAGCTGGATGCGTGGCGAGCCCGCGGTGTGCGTGGGTTCGCATGCGACCTCGGGCGCCTCCAGGGTATGGGCGCGACCACCCGATTCACGGGTGACTTGAGCCAGCTCGGTGGGTCCGACTACGTGCTCGAGCGCACGCTACGCGACTCCGGGATCGTCGAACGCGCCCACGAGCACGGCATGAAGATGTACTTGAGCTTCAAGTTCGTGAACATCAACAATCCGGCCACTCCGCTCGTCGACTGGTTCGACGACGCCGGATGGAACCGAACCGTGACGCCTGCGGTCCATGACGTCGCAGCTGCTGCGCGTGCCCTTGGTTTCGACGGGCTCGCCTTCGATCAGGAGCTCTACCCACAAAGCGGCGGCCGGCAGACTGCATCATGGCAATGGAACTACCCTGGCAATCAGCACTCTGAGGCCGAGACTAGGGCGCAGGTTCGCCGCGCGCGGCCAGGATCTCATGCAGGCAATCCTCAGCGCGTATCCGGACGTGGACATTCTCGCGTACTTCCAGAACTTCCCCGATACCTGGGACGAGGTCGTGCAGGAGAACGTCAATCACGTCAGAAATGCATTTCATGGGTCGGTGCAACTCGATCTCTGGAACGGGCTCACCGAGGTCGAGGGGTATCACCGGATCACATTCCTCAACTCGACGTTCTACAAGACGTTCCACGTAGGGAGCTGGGACAACGCCTATACCTACGAGTACAACTCCTTGTTCGCACTCCTGTCCCGCCGATTCGCGAATTGGTCATATGCCTCCAGTCGCGTGCAGGAGACGCCATTTGTGTGGATTAGCTCCGGCCCGACCAGCTTCCAGAGCGCGCGACCGCCTGCCTACGTCGCCGAGCAGCTCGACGCCGCGCGGCGTTGGGGCATGGGTCGGATGTTCGCCGACTTTGCCCACGGTGACCCAGAGGAGTTCGACTACGGCCCCTACGACGCGGTGATGCACGCTGCCAGCCGCCCCGGCGTGGTCGATGACAACCCTCCGACGGTTGATGTCGACCAGAGGGATGTCGTAGCAACAGACCCGCTGCAGATCGACGGGACCGCCCACGACGACTATGCGGTTCGATTCGTCCGCTGGCGAACCGGCGACGGTACTACGGGCGTGGCCGAGCTGACCTGGGACCCTGGCCCGGGCGATCCCACCAATGGCTGGAAGGCGTGGAAAACCACGTGGACGGCGAAGGGCGTGCCGCTTCACAGCGGCTCCAACACCGTCACGCTGACCGTAGAGGACATCAAAGGGCTGCGGACGGTGAAGACGGTGAAGGTCTTCCGTTGACGATGCGCGTCCTGCACGTGCAGCGGGCAAAGGGCGTTTCCGGGTCGGAGCGGCACCTGCTCTCCTTGCTCCCCGCACTCGGTGCCGTCGGAGTCGAGACGCGGATGTGCGTGCTCTCTACCGGTGACGGGCGGCGGTTCGTCGACGAACTGTCGGCATCGGGCATCGATGCGACCACGCGTAACGCGGGCGGCGATCTGAACGCCAAGCTGGTTCCCGAGCTCATGGCGGAGATCCGCGTGTTCCGGCCGGACATCGTGCACACGCATCTGTTCCATGCAGACGTCGTCGGCCAGGTTGCGGCGACGATGAGCCGGGTGCGCGGGATCTCATCGGTGCACTCGACCGACGACTTTTACCGAAGAGAGCCGTATCGGAGCGCCGGCCACGCGCTCAGCCGGCTCAGTCAACGCCGAATCGCGATCTCGGAACATGTCGCCCGCTTCCTCCGTGAAGGCCGGCTGGCGCCCCCGGAGCGCATCCGGGTCGTCTACTACGGCATCGATGCCGACGGGTGGGCACGAGAGGCACCAAACAGCGGCGTCGCGAGGCAGGCATTCGACGTCCCGGAGGGAGACCTCGTCATCGGAATCGCCGCGCGGCTCATCGCCGGGAAGGGCCACGCGACGCTTATCGAAGCGGTCGGCCGGGCGATCCGCGATGACGGGATTCCGGCGTTGCTGCTCGTTGCCGGGGCAGGCGAGGAGCGCGTTCGTCTAGAGGCGCTGGCGGCGAAGCACTGTCCTCCCGATCGGGTGCGATTCCTTGGGTTCGTGTCTGACGTTGAAGCGTTTCTCGCGGCCTGCGACATCGTGGCATTCCCGACCGACGGTTACGCAGAGGGATTTGGCCTCACCGCTCTCGAGGCGATGGCCGCCGCGCGACCGGTCGTCGCCACTCGATACGCATCACTCCCCGAGGTCGTGGAGGACTCCGTCACTGGTGTACTGGTCACCCCTCGGTCCGTGGACGCTATGCACGGTGCGCTGCTCGGGTTGGCAAAGGACCAGGCTCGCCGGACGGCCATGGGCCGAGCCGGTGCCCAGCGCGCCCGTGAGGTCTTCGGACTCGACCGGATGGCCGCCGCCACACGCGCCGTCTACGACGAAGTCGTCGAGGGAGCGCCCGCGGCCAGATGACGCGGGCTCGGCCGTCCCGAGCCACTCCATGGTTTGGCAATGTCAGCTAGGGCACGCTTGCGCCGAAAACGGGATCGGCATCGCACGCACGAACATCGCCATGCGTGGGGAGAGGGTCAAGGACTCCAACCAGCACTCTCATAAGACCAACAACCGGGGGAGAAATCGTCAAGAGTTGTGGGTCGGGTTTGTTGATCACGCGGCGACCTTGTTCGGGTTTTCGATGAGCACTCCCTTCTTGAAGGTGGCGCCGGCGCGGACGAGCGCGGCGAGGTGCGGCCCGTTTATGGCACGCCAGCGGTCCTGTGCGGCGATGATGAGCTTGTAGGTCATCGCGAGTCCCGCGGCACGCGAGCCCGGTCCTTTGGTGACCTTGGTGCGGAGTCGCACGGTCGCGAACGTCGACTCGATCGGGTTCGAGGTCTTCAAGTGGATCCAGTGCTCGGCGGGGAAGTCGTAGAACGCGAGGAGCTCGTCGAGGTCGTCGGTGATCTTCGCGACCGCCTTGGGGAACTTCGTGCCGAACTCGTTCGCGAACACGTTCGCGGCGGCGAGGGCGTGGTCGCGGTCTTGGGCGTCGCGGATCTCGGCGAGCACCTTCTTCGCGGTCGGTTGCGCCGACTTCGGCAACGCGTCCAAGACGTTGGCGGCCTTGTGGAACCAGTCGCGTTGATGACGGGTCTCGGGCCAGACATCACGCACCGCGCCCCAGAACCCGAGTGCCCCGTCGCCGATCGCCAGGACCGGAGCGACCATCCCGCGCCGCTTGAGATCGCGCAGCAGATCCGCCCACGACTCCTTGGACTCCCGGTAGCCGTCGCGGATCGCGACCAGCTCCTTGGTGCCATCGAGGCGCACCCCCACCATGACCAGGACGCACAGTCGGTCCTCGGCGAGCCGGACGTTGAAATGCACGCCGTCGACCCACACGTACACGAAGTCCTTGTCCCGAAGCGACCGATCCGAGAAGTGGCGATGCTCGTCTTGCCACTGGGCCGTGAGGCGGGTGATCACCGACGCCGAGAGCCCCGCCGAGTTCCCGAAGAACCCTTCCAGCGCGGGCACGAAGTCACCGCTGGACATGCCCGCCAGATACATCAACGGCAACACCTCGGTCACCTTCGGGGACTTACGGCACCACGGCGGCACGATCGAGCTCTTGAACTGGAACCGCTCTCCGGTCACAGGATCGGTCCGCCCGTCATCGACCCGCGGGGCTCGAATATCGATACGGCCCACGCCGGTCGTGATCGTCCGCGGCCGCGCGTGCCCGTTGCGGACCACCAACCGATTGCCGTGCTCGTCGACCTGGTCGGCGAATGCGTCGACGTACGCGTCCACCTCGGCCTCGAGCGCTGCGGCGAGCATCCGCCGAGCGCCTTCGCGGCAGATCTCATCCAAACCCGCGGCCAGCTCCGTGCGCGCGGTCTGAGGGTCCCCCTCCTGACCGGTCACCTCGATTAGGAGGTAACCATGTCAGTGATGGAGGAGCAGAGGCCGCGGTCTCGGCGTTCGTTCACCGACGAGTTCAAGCGTGATGCCGTGGCGTTGGTGATCGACGAGGACCGCACGGTCGTCGACGTGGCTCGCAGTCTCGGTGTCGGTGAGGGCACGTTGGGGAACTGGGTGCGCCAAGCGCGGATCGATCGGGGTGAACGAGCCGGACTCACGACGTCGGAGCGGGCCGAGTTGGCCGAGCTGCGCAGGGAGAACGCTCGGTTGCGGATGGAACGAGATCTGCTCAAACGAGCGACGGCCTTCTGGGTGAAGGAGTCGGGACAGTGACCCGCTATCGGTGGGTCGCGGCCCGGAAGGCCGAGGGGTTCCCGATCACGATGGCATGCAAGATCGCCGACGTGTCTCGTCAGGCGTTCCACGACTGGCGGGCCCGAATTGCGGCGGGACCGACCGCACGGGAGCTCGCCGAGGCCGAGTTGGTCGGGTTGATGCGTGCGATCCACGCCGAGTCCGACGCCACCTATGGCGAGCCGCGCATGACCGAAGAACTCGCCCTGCGGGGACGACCGGTGAACCACAAGCGGGTCCGGCGCCTGATGCGCGTGCATGGCATCGTCGGGGTGTTCAAGCCGGCGAAGGTGCGGACCACGATCCCCGTGGAGGAGTGCCCGCCGTTGCCGGATCTCGTGGGTCGACGGTTCGCACCGGCCGCGCCGGATGTCGTGTGGTGCGGCGACATCACCTACGTCCCGACCGGTGAAGGATGGTTGTACGTCGCGTCGGTGCTCGATCTCGGTTCGCGTCGCCTGCTCGGCTACTCGATGGCCGACCACATGCGCACCGAGCTCGTCGCGGACGCGCTCGACATGGCCGCCGCCGCTCGTGGCGGCCACACCGCCGGGATCATCTTCCACGGCGACCGTGGCAGCCAATACATGTCGGGTGACTACCGCCAGCTGATCGGCGAGCTCGACATGGTCCAGTCGGTCGGACGCACCGGCGTGTGCTGGGACAACGCGGTCGCCGAATCGTTCTGGTCATCGCTGAAACGTGAAGTCGTGCACCGCTACCGGTTCGCGACTCGCGCGGAGGCACGTCGTGAGATCTTCGCGTGGATCAACCGTTACAACCACCGGCGGCTGCACTCGAGCCTCGGCTACCTGCCACCCGTCGCGTGGGAACAGCTGTACCGTCACACCCAGGCCGACCTGGCCGCGTAACCAACGTGACCGGTCAACGGGGGGAGGCCCACTCTCCTCAGCAACTACCTTCAACATCGGCGTTCCTTCCTCGCCGGCATTGGCGTGCCGGCTCTCCTTGTTGGTCAAGCAGGAAGGTACGCCGCGCCCTGGAACAGACCGGCGATCCACAACTTCTGGTTATAACTCCAACCGGGGTCCCGCCAAATCCGCGTGTTTGTCATCGGTCCCGCGTCGCGGATGGGCTGTGTTCGGATGGATTCTTGATTCGACTCGTGACCGGCATGTCGTGGGTGGACATCGACGCGATCCTCGATCGTCGAGTGACGACACGACGTTGCGAGCTCGACGCTACGAGTGGATCGACGCGAGCGTGTTCGACGCGTCAAACGCGGCGCACAGAACCCTGCGACAGCATCGCCAGGGACTAGCTGACAAAGATCTTGACGTCTCGGCGCAGTGCATTGGCTTCGGTGTGGGTGATCGTTAGGCCCAATCGATCGAGAGGCCTCGACGGATCGAGCGCGAGGAACGGCCCCGTCAGAACGCGTGCGTCCGGGACCGGCCTGGAAGTCACATCTTGGTGCCAGTCAAGCTAGGTATCGGTCGAGAACCTCTCGCTCGTACCGACGCGCGACCGTTCTCACGTCGAGTTCTGCACCGGCGGAGCGCGCTGCCTGTGCAAGCGTCCGTCGCTTCATCTCGTCCGCTTCGAGTGTCGCAACGGCGCCGACGAAATCCCGGGGGGACTGTACGACGATTCCTGCCCCTGCTTCCGTGAGTACCTGGGTGGGACCCTGCGCATAGGCAACTGTCGGGATCCCGAGAGCCATGTACTCCGCAAGCTTCATCGCGCGGACGCCTTGGTCCCGCTGTCGCGGATACAGTGCGACATCGAAATTGGAGATGTAGGACATGACATCGGCGGGCCCGAGGTGTCCTGTGAGTAGCACGTCTGGATAGGCACGGCAACGGCGCCGGAGGTGCTCGCCGGGCTGGCCGATCAGCCAGAGCCTCGCATGAGGAACCTGCACGCGGATCTCGCGCCAGAGTTCGAGCAGGTGCTCGACGTTGAAGAGCGTGTTGTCGCCGCCCCTGTCCTCATCGCAGAACAACCATGCCGCCACGTAACCGACGATGAACTCGCGACTCGTGCGGTGCGCATAGGCAACCCGGGAGACCGCCTCCGGATCAAGCAGGTCGAGGCGCACGGGTTGTGGTATCACGTGGTAGGGCTTTTCAACTCCCAGGGCCTCGAATTGCCGAGCGGCCGACTCTGCCGTCACAACGTACGTCGCGACGTTGCTCCGGCCGAGTAGCCGAGCCTCCCCGGGCGTTAACGCCGGGTCGTCGACGTCCACCACCACTTTCCCGCGGAACCAAGGAACCTGGGCGGCGCCCGTGCAGAAGGCGAAGCGATAGCGCTGACTCGCTGCACCGAACACGATTCGATGCCGCAGGTCCCTCGAGGCCCTATACGCCCGATGCTGCAGTCCCCGAAGGATCCTGGGACCAGCGCAGATCGCTAGATAGCTATCGATGCGCGACAGCTCGGGAAGAAGCGCGTCATATCGCATGTTGTTGTGCGCACCGCGAAACCACACGTTGTGGTGAAAGATGCGATCCGGATTTGGCATCGGTCCATGGATAAGCGATACGAAGTGACGGCTCTTGTCGGCGACGGTGTCATCGAAACGGGACATCGTTCGGTTCCTTCGATGAGATGCTCGCATCGCCTCCGGGTTGGTTAGCCGCGAGCCCATGCCCGTCCTCCTCGAGTTGGGTTTTCGGGGTGAAAGGTCGGCGAGAGTCGGCGTCCGGAATTCTTCGAGTCGTTTCCCCAGAGACGCCTAGGACCCGGAGAGCGGGATCCAGGCGCGCGAGACTAGGTGCGCGTCCCGCTCGACACCAAGGGGGTCATGCCTGCAAGAATCGCGTCCTCAGCACCTCTCGACCCGACAACGCAGACGTTCACGTGTGAAGAGAGTTACAACAACGAGAGGGGGCGCGGCGGACGGCCGTGTCCGTCCGCGACCAGCAAGAGTCAATCCGGATACGGCGTAAGGCCACAGCAACTAGGTCGTTCTCGCAGCCGACTTCAAGTCTCGTCGCTATGCTTGGGCAACTCATGCACAGGCCGGACCAGCAATCGACGACCGTTGCACTCGCCGGGTGGCAGTCCGCTCGGCCGCCGACGACCGTGTCGTCCGATTACGTACAGCGGTGAACAAGCCGCGTGGGCCCGATTTCCTCGGGCTCGGAGCGCAGAAGGCAGGGACATCGTGGATCTACAACTGCCTTCACGACCACCCGGAAGTGTGCATCCCGATCAAGGATCTGCACTTCTTCAGCCGCGAGCGGAACTGGGTTCGTGGCTTCACCTGGTACGAGGAACAGTTCGCCCGATGCGCCACGGGCAGGATCGCCGGGGAGTTCTCGACCTCGTACCTCGCCGACCCGATTGCGCCTCGGCGAATACACGCGCGTTACGCGCGTGTGCGGATGATCGCGTCCTTACGCAACCCCGCCGATCGCGCCTTCTCGAACTTCCTGAACGATCTGCAGGCGGGGGCTTTGTCGCCACACACGAACTTCGAGGACGCGGTCGGATCACACCCGGAGTATCTACGTCAAGGCGCGTACGCGTCCCAACTCCGTCTTTACCTGGACCTCTTTCCCCGCGAACTACTCCTCGTCGTTCTCTACGATGACATCGAACGTAACCCGCTCGAGTTCATGTCATCGATCTACCGCTTCCTGGGCGTTGACGACGCGTTCGTTCCCCCGATGCTCCACGAGCGAGTGAACGTAGCGCGCGCGTGCCGCGTTCGGCTGCGGCCGACCGCCTCGTGCAGAAGACCGTGACGGGCCTGCGCCGGCGCGGACTGGACCAGGTTGTGCGGCTCGCCAAACGGAGCGGCCTCCCCCTCGTCAGCCACCGCCTGAACTCGAGGCGCGATGCCCTGGCTGAACACAAGCTGACTCCTGAGCGGAGGCAATGGCTCGTTGCGACTTTCGCCGAGGAGGTCGATGAACTCGAGCAAATGCTGGGTCAAGACCTGGGAGCGTGGCGTTGTTGAGGCCGGTTCTCATCTGTCAGGCCGTCGACCAGGACGACCCGGTCAGTGCCACGCTTGTGCGGTGGATCCGGAGTCTCGCCGGCAATCCTTCAATTGCAGGTGTCCGCGTTCTGGCCCTACGGGTCGGACGCTTCGACCTGCCGGACAACGTCGTGGTCGTCGACCTGGGCGTCGGAAAGCTAGCTCGACTCGTACGCTTCTATGCCGCGATCGCAGAGGCCATCCGGCGCCGGCAGGCGGACTTCTTCTTCGTGCTCCAAGGAGGCCCGTACCCGGCCCTGCTCTTGCCCGTGAAGCTGCTGACTGGGCGTCGCGTGTATCAGTGGAAGACACACAGCTACGTGAGTCGACGCATGGCGTTTTACGCACGCTGGTGTGACGACCTCGTCTTCACCGCTACGCCGAGTTCGTTCCCCCTCGCGCTTCCCAATGTGCGTGTAGTCGGACACGGGATCGACATGCAACAGTTCCATCCGATGCCAGATGACGGTCCAGGGACCGGCGACTTGATCGCAGTCGGGCGCCTCACTCCGGTCAAGCGGCTCGACCGGCTGATCTCTGCAGTTGCCGCGTGCCGCGGCTCGTCAGGACGGATGTGGTCTCTCGACATCTGCGGCCCTGAGCTCGAGGGCGATCGAAATTATCGAGAGACGCTCGACGACCTCGTAGCGCGCCTCGACTTGTCGGGATCCGTGCGGTTCCTGGGTCCCGCCTTGCACGACGAGATGAGTCCATTGCTGGCCCGTTACCACGCAAGCGTGAACTTCTCTGATACCGGGTTCGACAAAGCGATCGCGGAGGCGATGGCATGCGGAAGACCGGTTCTTTCAACCAATGCGTGTTTCGCCGAGCTTCTTCCCGAAGATCTTCGGGATCTTCTCGTCCTCGACCACGACGACGTCAGCGAGCAAGCCCGGGGGATCACGCGCCTACTCGAACTAGACGAATCGGAGCGGCGCGACGTTGGTCGGCGCCTCCGCGTGATCATCGAGGAGCATCACGGCCTGGCCCAGTTCTGGGGGAAGATTCTGTCTGAGATCAAGCGGTCGAGTTCTCGGGGCGTGCGTCATGGAGAGGTCCGACGAGGTGCACTCCCATGAGCGCGAAAACGGCATTGCGGAATGGCAGCATCGTCGCAGCCGCATTCGGCCAGCGCCTGCTCTCGCCACACCGACGAACGCGGCAGACCGTCATGCTCCATGACATCGAGTGCACCCAAGCGTTCCGGCGGTGCGTTGACTGGCTCTTGACTCGTTATGCGATCGTTCCTCTCGGAGATCTGGTCGAGGCGAGCGACGAACCAAGCCAAGCGCGTCTCGCGTTGACCTTCGATGACGGGTACGCCGATTGGCACGAGATCGCCGCTCCAGTGCTCGAAGAGCTCCGCTGCCCTGCAACCTTCTTCGTCTCGTCGGGCTTCGTGGGACTCGGGCGAGCCGAGGCGCGTGACTTCCGGGTCCGGCGACTGGGACGTTCGCGAGAACTTGCCCCCCTCAGCGTCGGCCAACTTGGTGACCTCGCTGCGAGCGAGCTCTTCGAAATCGGCAGCCACACTGTGTCCCACATGGACTTCTCCGTCGACTCAACGCCGGGCACGCTTTCGGCCGAGATCGATGGAGATCGGATGCAGCTCGAGGATTGGACCGGCCAGGCCGTGCGCTGGTTTGCGTACCCGTGGGGTGGCCAACGGCAGTTGGTGCCAGCGGCCGTCGGGCACCTTCGACGCTCGGGGTTCGAGGCCGCTTTCACGGCGCTCCCTGGGTCGCTCGATCAGGCAACGGATCGCTTTCAGCTACCCCGGCAGAGCATCGACGTCTTGAGCCGCCCCTCGCTGTGGGCCGCGCGCCTCGACGGAGGTTACGACCTCATTTTCGCTACGAAGCGATACTTCTCGAGAACGGGCTAGCAACCGGTCGTGACGAGGCTCGCCGCCATCGTCGAGGAAGCCAAAGCGGTGGACGCCATTGAAGATGAGCGGTTCGGTGATGCACGCGGCGACGAACTGCCTGCGGGGGTTGGCAGAGCGTTCGCAGCGCCTGGCTCGGCTTCGCGTCGCGCGACGTCTCGAGAGTCAACGGGTCCAACGGCTCGAGCTCGGGGGAAGCGACCGCCGAAGGTCAACGTCACGGACATCGCCACGCAGCGCTGTGTCTCGCCACCGTCATCCTCATCGTCGGACGACTCATCCGCTGGCGCGACCGATGAGCCCATTCGAGGCCTATCCGCTCAGGTCCTTAGTGAACGCTCGTGCTCTCTGGGCCTCCCCCCGTTGACCGGTCACGTTGGTTACGCGGCCAGGTCGGCCTGGGTGTGACGGTACAGCTGTTCCCACGCGACGGGTGGCAGGTAGCCGAGGCTCGAGTGCAGCCGCCGGTGGTTGTAACGGTTGATCCACGCGAAGATCTCACGACGTGCCTCCGCGCGAGTCGCGAACCGGTAGCGGTGCACGACTTCACGTTTCAGCGATGACCAGAACGATTCGGCGACCGCGTTGTCCCAGCACACGCCGGTGCGTCCGACCGACTGGACCATGTCGAGCTCGCCGATCAGCTGGCGGTAGTCACCCGACATGTATTGGCTGCCACGGTCGCCGTGGAAGATGATCCCGGCGGTGTGGCCGCCACGAGCGGCGGCGGCCATGTCGAGCGCGTCCGCGACGAGCTCGGTGCGCATGTGGTCGGCCATCGAGTAGCCGAGCAGGCGACGCGAACCGAGATCGAGGACCGACGCGACGTACAACCATCCTTCACCGGTCGGGACGTAGGTGATGTCGCCGCACCACACGACATCCGGCGCGGCCGGTGCGAACCGTCGACCCACGAGATCCGGCAACGGCGGGCACTCCTCCACGGGGATCGTGGTCCGCACCTTCGCCGGCTTGAACACCCCGACGATGCCATGCACGCGGCATCAGGCGCCGGACCCGCTTGTGGTTCACCGGTCGTCCCCGCAGGGCGAGTTCTTCGGTCATGCGCGGCTCGCCATAGGTGGCGTCGGACTCGGCGTGGATCGCACGCATCAACCCGACCAACTCGGCCTCGGCGAGCTCCCGTGCGGTCGGTCCCGCCGCAATTCGGGCCCGCCAGTCGTGGAACGCCTGACGAGACACGTCGGCGATCTTGCATGCCATCGTGATCGGGAACCCCTCGGCCTTCCGGGCCGCGACCCACCGATAGCGGGTCACTGTCCCGACTCCTTCACCCAGAAGGCCGTCGCTCGTTTGAGCAGATCTCGTTCCATCCGCAACCGAGCGTTCTCCCTGCGCAGCTCGGCCAACTCCGCCCGCTCCGACGTCGTGAGTCCGGCTCGTTCACCCCGATCGATCCGCGCTTGGCGCACCCAGTTCCCCAACGTGCCCTCACCGACACCGAGACTGCGAGCCACGTCGACGACCGTGCGGTCCTCGTCGATCACCAACGCCACGGCATCACGCTTGAACTCGTCGGTGAACGAACGCCGAGACCGCGGCCTCTGCTCCTCCATCACTGACATGGTTACCTCCTAATCGAGGTGACCGGTCAGGAGGGAGGTTGTCCCGGTAGTCGTGGAACTTGAGGTGGCGGTCCCCCGCTTGATGCCTGCCTGCTGGTAGGTCTCGGGCGTACCGCCAAGCACATCCGACAAGAAGGGGACCGCCGTGAGGAAGAACTACCAGAGGAACGCGTCGCGTGCTGCGATGAGCGAGGTCGTGGTGCCGGACGCGGTGAGCGTCGCGATGAGCGAGCTGACCGGAGCGATGCGCGAAGGCCTGTTGGCTCTCGCGGTCGGCGTGGGCCTGCAGGTGATGCAGGTCCTGATGGACGAGTCGGTCACCGGGCTGTGCGGCCCGAAAGGTGCACACGATCCGGACCGCAGAGCGGTGCGTCACGGCCGCGAGGCCGGCTCGGTGGTGTTGGGTGGCCGTCAGGTGCGGGTGCGTCGCCCGCGGGTTCGTACCGTGGACAAGACCGCCGAGGTGGCGGTGCCGGCCTATGAGCTGTTCTCGAGCACCGAGTTGCTCGGTGAGCTCGCGTTGGAGCGGATGATGGCCAAGCTTTCGACCCGCCGCTACGAGGCCGGTCTGGAACCGGTCGGTTCGGCGGTCGAGGCCTCCGCGTCGGGCACGTCGCGTTCGGCGGTGAGTCGCCGGTTCGTGGCGATGACCGAACGGGCTCTCGACGAGCTGATGCGCGCCGATCTGTCCGAGCTCGATCTGGTGGCGTTGATGATCGACGGGGTTCACTTCGCCGAGCATCTCTGCGTGGTGGCGCTCGGGATCACCATCGATGGCACCAAGATCCCTCTCGGGGTGGTGGAAGGTTCGACCGAGAACGCGACGGTCGTCAAGGCGCTCCTCACCGACCTCGCCGAACGCGGGCTCGACATGTCGCGTCCGATCCTGGTCGTGATCGACGGCGCCAAAGCGCTCGCCACCGCGGTGCGCGAGATCTTCGACCGGCCGGTCGTGCAGCGATGCCAGCTCCACAAGATCCGCAACGTTGAACGTCACTTGCCCAAGACGCTGGCGACGACGGTGACCAAGAAGATGCGCGCCGCGTACCGCGACCAGGACGCGTTGCACGCCGAAGCAACACTCGAGGCGCTCGCCCGTTCGCTCGACAAGGCACATCCCGGTGCGGCAGGTTCACTCCGGGAAGGACTCGGCGAGACGCTCACCGTCAACCGCCTCGGTGTGCCACCCACGTTGGCTCGGACGTTGCGGTCCTCGAACGCGATCGAGTCCATGATCGAGATCTGCCGCGATCACAGCGCGAACGTGAAACGGTGGCGTGACGGACAGATGGCGTTGCGTTGGTGCGCGGCCGGGATGACCGAAGCCGCGACGCAGTTCCGACGCGTGAACGGGCACCTCCACCTCGCCGCGCTACGCGTCGAACTCGACCGCAAGTTCGAGACCGTCACACCCGTGCGCGAGACTCAGGAGGCCGCCTGACCAACACCCGGGCCGTCACCCAAGTTCCACGGAACGCGGGACATCCTCTCAGGAGGGGGACCCTCACTCTCGTGATGAACTACTTACTAGTCTGCGTGGCGGTTGGGGCGCCCGCGATCGGAGAGGCCCTACGCCGTGTTGACGCGAGCCGATGCCGGTGATCTGATGAGCCCTCGCCAGGGCAGCGCCAAGGGTCGGGAAGGCCCAATGGGAGGTGGATCGCGATCGATGGGTATCACCCAGCCGCCGACCGTCATCTTCATCGCGAGTGAAGGCCGTAGTGGCTCGACGCTTCTCGATTTTCTCATCGGTTCACACTCCGATGTGGTCAGCGGCGGCGAGTTGATCGACCTGCCATCGAGGGGATCTACGCGCAAGGACGGTGGAGAGCAGTGCACTTGCGGCGCTTCGATTACGGTCTGCGAACACTGGCGTGCGGTCAACGCTGAACTTCGTTCCTCGACGGGGCAATCGATCGACACGCTGGCACTGCACTCGCCAGACACCGACGTCTTCCGGCGGGACAATTTGGCGTTGTTCTGCGCGATGAGCGCGGTGAGCGAGCGTCATTTCGTTGTCGACTCATCGAAGAGGTACTTCCGGCTCGAACGTCTGTTGGCAATCCCGGAGCTTGATGTTCGCGTCATTCACCTCGTTCGCCACCCCTGCGGAGTCGCGTACTCGCACATTCGGACGGGGGGCAGGGTCTCATTCCCGTCATATGGGTTGGGGTTCTCCTATCTACGCGGCGAACTCCGTATTCTTCGCCTGCTGTCGAACCAGAAGCACCACGTTGTGCAGTACGAGGATCTGGTTCGTGACCCCGCAACCGTTCTCAAGACGCTGATGAAGTGGCTCGGCCTCTCGTATGAACCGTCACAGCTCAAGTGGTCGGAGACTGAGCATCACAGCATCGGCGGGAACTCAATGCGGTTTGCGAGGAACTCGACGATCTCTCCTGACGTCGAGTGGGAACAGAAACTCGGTATGGTCCGAAAAATGATCATCAGAGCGGTGACGTTGCCCGTGCGCCAACCGCAGATCGCTCGCCTCATCGCGTCCGGCCGGCCGACGGCCAGAAGCTCGCTGGGAGGCAGGGGTCGGGGTGACCACCGCGCACCGAGTACGAGCTCGGGCTCCTCGAGCGCCTCGGCAACGACGCGACTTCGACGTGTGCGCGATCTGGACGGAACGAGCGAGTGTCGGCGCTGAGCCGCCAAACGTGAGGAAGCCGACTAGCTCGCCGCGGCCGACGCGGTCGCCCGGGAACTCTCAGAATGCCGCCGACCAGGTCGGTTGACTCCGAGTCGTCGGCTTCACTACAGGGTGTAAATATGGCGGAGCGGACTGTGTGGGTTCGCCGCTTGGTCCTTGGTCGGGTGCCGACCGAAGCGATGGCCGTTCACACCTACGGGCTGCCGATGGCCGAGCCGGCCATTCTCCTAACCATCCGGTACAGACGCGAATGAGTGACGGTCGGCATCACGGTCCAGTACATCGATGAGAACGACACCCGTAGCCGTAGTCGCGAGAATCGTCTGCGGACGGCGATTCTCTTGAGTGGGCGATCCAGTGGGGGTACTAGGCGCTGGAGTCCCTCCCGTGCGAAGACGAGCTCAAACCTCGCATCCGCCTCGCCGACCGAAGCAGCGTCATATTTCCCATAGGGAAAAGCGAAATACCTCACGTTGACACCGAGCTGCCTGCGGAGCTCATCAACTGACTGCTCGAGTTCCCATTGGGTTGTCTCGCTATCCGTATCTATGAGGGCACGGTGTGTGTGAGTGTGTGCCCCGATCGTCATGAGACGTGAATCGTGCATCGCCTGGAGTTGATCCCATGTGAGCATTGGCTTCGAGCCCTCTTCGCCGACTAAGGAGGTGACCTGGAAGACGCAGAAGGGGATGTCCAGGCTTCGAAGGACGGGGTACGCCGCCGTGAAGACGGAGGCGTAGCCGTCGTCGAAGGTGATGACAACCGGGCGCCTCACCGTCACCTCTCTTCGCAGGACCTGTCCAAGCACGTCGAGGTCGATCGGGGTCGAAACGCGCGACAGCCATCTCATGTGGCGCTCGAACTTGTGCGGGGCGACCGAGTGCTCACTGGCGTCTTCGTCGACTGCGTGGAAGACGAGAATCGGAACGACGTTTCCTTCGCTCCATGCCGAGATGCCCATGGCCCCACCTATCCGCTGCCCGTATTACAGGAGGAGCACGGTCGTTACGGATGTGCCACTGAACAGACGCGCTTCCTGAGACTCCTTCATTAGCACAGTACCCAGGACTGCCGCGTCCGTGCCGCCTGCCTGATCGCCAGGACGCTCCCAAATTGTGCACGCGCCCACGACTCGCACTGCGTACTTCTACGCGAACAGGTCACGCGGCGCAACCGGTCCGGCATCATTTGAGCGTCTCCCCACGCACCACTCGTGCTCGACAACGCCGAGCAGCTGATCGACGCTAACGCAGAGACCGTCGAGCACCTGTTCGGCGGCGAAGACCACGGGGCCCTCGTGACGAGCCGGGTGCCGTTCGTCGGGTGCGCGATCGTGGCGGCCGCGCCGTCATGTGCCGTGATGGTCACGGTGATCAGCGGTGAGGTCATGAGGCGCCGCAGCCGATCGTCGGTCGAGGGATTTGGGCCGCGAGGACTACGCTGCGGCGGTCCATGGATGGCCGACGGATGGATCGCCTTGGTGCGATGCAGCAATCCAGGCGGCTCGTGCGCGCCGGTCGGGACCGGTGGGCTGCCGTCGATCGGTGGGCACTTTGGCTGCAGCTCGGCGTGGCCGTGCTCCGCCGACCTCCTGTGCTCGTCTACACCGTCGGCAAGGTCGGCTCAACGGCGTTGGGGAACGCGGTCGAGGCCACCACGGGCCGGCCGGTCATCAACGTGCACCGGGTGACCCCCGCCGCACGACGCGCCGCCGAGGCGGAACGCGCCCTACGGGGCTCGCCACGGCGCGGCCGCGAGGACTGGAAAGGTGCTTTCGCCTATGCCATGTTCCGGGCGCGGACGGGACGGCGCCGCGGGAGCTGGGACGTCGTGACGGGCGTCCGCGACCCGGTGGCGATGCAGGTGTCCCTGTTCTTCCAGATCGGTCTCGAGTTCAGGCATTTCACCGAAGACGAGCAACGCCTGGGCGTCGAGCCGAGCGAGCTCGGGCGACGCTTTTCCGCGTTCGCTTCCTCGCTCGCAGGCTCCGATTGGTTCCGTGACGAGCTACTGCCCACCACTGGCATTGACGTGTACACGACGGACTTCCCCTGGGCTGAGGGGGTGCAGCTCATCGAACAGCCGCCCTTCCGTTTGCTGGTGGTGCGTCACGAAGACCTGACGCAGCGGGGACCGAAGGCGCTCGGTGAATTCCTGGACGTTCCCGGGCCGGTCGAGCTGCCGAGCAGCAACGTCGGCGCAACTAAGTCGTACGCGGCGCTCTATCGGACGTTCGTAGACCAGGTACAACTGCCAGCGGAGCTGCTCGATCGTTGCTATGGCGAGCCGTTCGTCTGTCACTTTTACTCGCCGATGGAGATCGCTGAGATGCGGAGTCGGTGGGACCGATGAACGGGCGTGCGGCGGACCTGCGCGTGCTGTACGTCCTGAGCCCCGATCATCGGCGGGGGGCGGAGACGTTCGCGGTCGACGTCCTTGCCAAGATCACCGAACTCCCGCAGCAATAGCGTCGTTCAATCACCTGACGGCAAGGCAGAGAGATGGCTGAACGCGCCGCTTCAGCATCACGACTGGCGTGCCGGTCTGCTTCGACAATCCGCGGAGTGCCTGCCAAACGTGAATCCGAGTTGCGCGCTCGTCGCGGCTTCCCGACCCCGAGCACGACTGCGTACTCCTGCCCCTCAGTCCGGCCCCTCGGTACAGGTCCCGGAGGAACTTGCCGGTCCGCCCGACGAGCTCGAAGCCCTCGGCCTGACGCATAGTCGAGGACCCCATTAGTTGGTCATCGGCCCAGGGCGTCGCGGGGGTGTGACGTGCGCCGGTCCGTATAGCCATACTCGCTGAGCAATGCGGCTTGTACCTCTTCGATCCGTTCGAGTTCGTGACGGGCTCCTCGATCTGTCCACGACCGATTCGTCGACGAAAGCCGTCGTGGAGTTCGCTCGAACGGGTACGAGTACCGGTGAAGCATCGAGTGTGCCAAGACCCTGCTGAGAACGCCGTGCACGTCGCGACAGAGATCCTCGTAGCGAATCTCCAAGAGATTGATCGAACCCGCCGCGGCTCGCACGGCTTCGATTTCCTTCACCCAATATCGCGCAGCGAGAACGAGGCTCGCGTCTTCGTCCTGAGCGCCCGCGAACTTGTGACGCACGCTGAGTGCTACCGGCCGGCCATCCCGCACGATGTGCACGAATCTGGCCGATGGAAAGGCGGCGCTGAGGACAGGTATATCTCGATAGAAGCCGGGCCACTTGGCGACGAAGTGTCGACCGCCGCGACGTGCACAGAAACTTCTGACGCACCAGCGCACGTGAGCGGCACGCTCATCGGTTGTTCCAGACCTGTCAAGGAGCTCCTTCCAGACGTTGCGCACCTCGGACGGCGTTGGGACGATCCACTGGAGCCGCCTCGAAGAGGCTTTCTGCCAGTCATGTCGTGTGAACTGTCGGAGAGCACTGTCGATCGGGTCATTGAAAGGGAGCGACCAGCGACCGGCGATCTCGCCGGAACGCAATGAGAACTGCGAGAACCACAACACTTCAGGGTGCAGCGCAAGCATCCGGTAGAGGATCGTGGTGCCGGAATGGGCAGCGCCAAGGATGAAAGTCGGTGAGAACGTTCTGTCTTCGGAGTCAGTTGCGACTGGCGAAGACTCCACACGACTGGCAGGTCCGCGTACCACCCCACGACTCTCGGTGCTCATGTCGCGCCCTCCCGGTTGCGCCCACGAAGTGTCCTACACCGAGCGATCGTGGGCAACACCTCTCAAAGGCTGCATACCCACCAGTTCGCGCGTCATTCCGAGCGCTCGAGGCGCCTTCCTTGGCTGCACGATCGAGGACTTTGCGTTGATCCTCGCCGCGCGTTCGCGATGCGGATCACTTGCCTCGAGCACACGACCGATGCGCTGCTATCGACCCCTTGGCCGCTTGGTGGCGACTCGGCGGCAACGGGCATTGGCGCAATCGTGGCTCTCCATAAAATCGAGCGCAGCAGCGCCTCGCGGGGGTCGAGCCCCCACTCGAACCCATGCGTGGGCGGCGAGCCACAGCACCCCGGCAACGGGGTTGGCCATGGGCAACCGCCTCCGGGTTCCGTCCGGCCTGCGGTGCTCGTTCGCGATCCGTTACGCGACCGTGGGCACAGTCCTTGCGGCCATCGGCGCGCTGTCCTCTTCGCCCAATCGGCAAGGGTGCCGAGCCGGCCCGGCGGGTGTCGAGCGCTGTCAACTTGGTCAGCGCCCCGTCCTCGGCCAGGCGGAGCGGAGCCGCCGCAGTGGCTCGGTGAATCGATAACTCTTTGACCCAGTGACCCGTGCGATACGCGCCTCAAGCCTCGCGCGTCCGTGCTCGAGCGCCTCGAGCTCGTAGCTCATCCGCAACGCATCACTCGGACATCGCCCTTCGCTGCGTTCGAGCATTGCCGAGATGTCGAAAAAGGCTATTGGCTGCTTCGCGAATGTCACGGCCAGGACGCGGCCGGAGTGATCGATTGCGATGCCTTTCGGTCCTCGGCTCGCCGCATCATGTTCGAGCTCGAAGATGTCGTCGCCCATGACCCGAAGAGAGGCCGCGGGATATTCCACGCCGCGCCAGGTCGCGCCATCCCGCGCGTAAATGTGAACATGCGGCCTACCCGCGTCGGCGACAAAGAGATGTTGCCCATCAGCATCGAACCGCAGGCCATGTGGGTACATCACGCCGCGCAAAATGCAATCAGGATCCGAGTCCTCGGACAGCGCGGATGTTCGCCGGTAGACCATCACGACATGGGCGTCATGGTTGCTGATCGCGATCCAGTTCTTGTCGTCACTGATTGCAACACTGTCGGGAAAGTCGAGCAAGCGGCGCAATAAGATACCGCTGCTCGTGACGCGGAGGGGATCCTCCTCGAGAACGTGTGTCGTGACAGTATCGGCATGATTGTCGCAGATCAGCACCTCGACCGCGGCACCGGCACCTCGGACGATCGCGATTGAGCCTGGTTGGCTCAGAAGTTCAAACCTGCTTCCCGGCAGGGGACCGATGTGTGTGAGTTCACCGTCTCCTGCGCTGGCGCTCGAGGGAAGTTGCAACGCCACAACGTCCCCCTTGCGGTTGGCGACAAGCACCGTCTCGTCGTCCAGGAAGTCGACGCCATGCGGTGTCATCAGGCAGGGCGACGAGTACTCCGAGACGTCCGTCACGATCACCGTGGGTCGATCGCTAGCGCTAGTGATCTCGACTTCGACGATTGCGATGGAGTTGTGGTCGAGGCAGGCGAGGGCAAGTCGGCGATTGTCTGGCGAGAAACTGACATCTTCGGATCGGCCGATCTTGTGCAGGGCATGACGGATTGATCGCGGAGCGTCGAGACATATCTCTAGGTCGTCTGACATCGCCCAAAACCTCGCGCTGCTATGCCGAACCGCAGGAAGGACCGCCCGTAGCCCCACGACCAAACAGGGTGGAGAGCGCAATTATTAGTCCAACAACGTCGACGATGCTGCGGGGCGTCCGTATCCCCTGCGTGGAACTCGAGCCTGGAGCGATCAGTGCGCAGGATCGGGCTTTGTTCAGTCGACTGTGGATGTCGCGTTGAGTGGTTTGGCCGTCACGGTGTGCACTTGTCAAAGAGGCTCTACTCGGACGAATGCTTCTGGTATGGGATTCCCGGACCATGCGGGCTTGCTCGGCCGCAACTTGTCGCCAGCGGCCGTTGTCTACCGTCCGCTCTTCGCGCTGTGGTTCGCCGGCACGCGGTCAGTGTGCGGCATCTCGCCTTGGCGTTTCATGCTTTCGCCCTAGCGCTCTTTGTTACCGCAGCGTTGTTCGTACAGACGCTGTGCATTCAGATCGGAGTGGGCGACGCCGCGTGGACGACGGCAGCTGTCATCTACGGCGCGTACCGAAGCTCTGACACGCACGACCATCTGTGCATCGACTGCCGCTGGTGACGTCGCAGTTGGTCGTGCACTTGCCGCCATGGTGCTGGTCATCGATCAGTTCGCATCCACACACGTTGTCCGCAAGATCCCAGAGATCTCAAAGCCCGGAGAACCATTTCGCGTACTTCGCGGGGAGCCTGGTCTCAACGTGCGCTTCAAATGCGCGGGAGCCACGCCGCCGCTGAGCAGCCTCACTCAGGCGGGCGGTTCCGCGCGATTTCGATCTTGGTGCGATGGCTTCGCGGAATGTCTGATCAGCAGAGCAGGACTTGCCGTCCCTTCGAACGGCAGGACTATGCCCGAGCCGCTTGGAGGAGGCACTCCAAGTCATGTAGCAGTTCGCGTGCCAATATTCTCACGGTCCGTGCCCTGCCGGTAGGCGCAAAGGGCGGGCACCTGCTGCTGCGCTATTTTCTCCACCGAGCCGCGTCGCAATCGGGGCGTCCGGGGAGTGCAAGGGAGGTCGAGTTGATCGAGAGCGTGCTCGGTACGCCGAGCAGGATCTTAGGCCGGTCCGCCACGTATCCATGAACTCCATGTCGGCGGCCGCAAGCGTGAGCCGCGCTCAGCCGATAGCGGTGGTACTCGCAGCGGACTCTGCGTTCAGCAAACAACTCGCAGTCGTGATTGCGAGCATCTCGAAATTGCCAACCGGGACCATCAAGTGTTCGTGCTGCACGATGGCTACGAACCTTCCTTGATGAGTCAGATATCCGGGGTCGCGGGCGAAGCCGTAACACTCTGCTGGCTTGACGCGAGATCCTCGTGCCTGAAGGACGCTCACCTCCCAGCAAGTCTTCCGCCTGCAGCCCTGTTCCGCCTGCGAATCGGTGATCTCGTGCCCGACGACATCGAGCGCGTGATCTACATCGATACCGATACTGCCGTACGCCGGCCGCTCGATGAGCTCTGGGAAGCGAACCTCGACGGGTGTGTGCTCGGTGCAGTGCGGGACCCTGTCGTGCCCTGGGCGGCGACCCCGAAGGGACTCCCATGGTCAGAGGTCGGTGTACCGCCGGAGACCCCCTACTTCAACTCGGGTGTGCTCGTCGTTGACATGGGCCCATGGCGATCGCAGCGGACCAGCGAACACGCACTCGGACTCCTCGCACAACATCATTTCCTGTACGGCGACCAGTGCGCCCTCAACACGGTCGTACGCGGAAGGTGGGCTCCCATCGGCCCTCAGTGGAACATCCAGGCGGGCCATCTCGCTGGCGACGGATCCCTGGCTTGGGTCACGGAGTCCCGCGACATCCTTGCCGCTGCAATCGATGACCCGGCCATCGTCCATTTCAACAAGTCCGCACTGCGAAGACCTTGGGACTCTCAATGTACGCACCCGTATCGCGATCTGTGGCTCGAGTATCTCGATCGGACACCTTGGAGAGGCTGGCGACCACCGGCCAAGCCGAGCCACGCACGGAGCTTCGCAAAGCGTGTGCGCAAGGCGGGAACGATTCTGATTCGGGGTTGAGGTCCAGCGGGCCCGGCCCGCTGGAGCCGAGAGCGATGAAGCCGCGGATCTTCAGTATCGACTCCGCGCGACCCACCGACAGTCTCCGGCTCTGCCGTCGCGCCGCCTACTGGTTCTTCACCTGCTCCTTTGGGAGCGAGGCCCCGGTAGTACCCGCCCGCAAGGGCGAGCGGTAGCGTTCCACCGATGGATTCGCCCACGATGGTCGATCCGGCGGTCGCCCCCGGGCGCCGCGTCCGGATCGACAGCCGCCGCCGGTGGTTCCCCGACCTGCGGGAGCTGCTCCGCTACCGGCAGCTGATCGTGCTGCTGGGGCGTCGCGACATCACCGTGCGGTACCGCCAGACGGTCCTCGGCTCGATCTGGATCTTCGCGGGCACGCTCGTCACCGCCGGGCTGTTCAGCTTCGTGTTCGGCCGGGTGGCGGACCTGCCGAGCGGCGGCGTGCCGTACTTCGCCTTCTCGTACGCGGGGCTCATCGCGTGGAACCTGTTCTCGAGCACGGTGAGCGGCGCCTCGTCGAGCCTCAATTCGAACTCGTCACTGATCGGCAAGATCTACTTCCCGCGGCTGGTGCTGCCGCTCTACACGCTGGCCTCCACACTCGTCACGACGGTGATCAGCTTGGGCGTGATGGCCGTGCTCCTCGTCGTCTACGGGATCGACCTGACCCCCCAGATCCTGCTCTTGCCCGTGTGGCTCACGCTCGCGGTCGTCCTGGCGATGGGCATCTCGCTCGTGCTGACCGCGCTCTCCGTGACCTACCGCGACGTCAACTACATCACCCCGGTGCTGACGTCGCTGCTCCTGTACCTGAGTCCCGTGGCGTACTCGATCGAGGCGGTGCCGGCCAACCTGCGCAACCTCATCCTCCTCAACCCGCTGAGCACCATCGTCGAGGGCACCCGGTGGTCACTGCTCGGCACCGGAAGCCTCACCGGGTGGGCGATCGCGTACACGGTCGTGGTGACGGTGGGCGCTCTGGTCGGCGGACTCGCGGTCTTCGCCCGTCTCGAGTCGAGCTTCGCCGATGTCATCTGAGCCCGCGATTACGGCCCGCGGGATCTCGAAGATCTACAAGCTGGGGCTCACCGGACGCAGCGACACGCTGCTCAAAGTCATCGAGCGCCGGGCCCGCCACCCGATCCACGGGCGCGTGCAGCGGGAGCGGTTCACCGCGCTCGACGACCTGAGCTTCGACGTCGGCCACGGCGAGGCCGTGGGGGTTGTCGGCAAGAACGGCGCGGGCAAGAGCACGCTGTTGAAGATCCTCAGCCGCATCACGCCGCCCACCTCGGGGTGGATCGAGATTGCAGGCAACGTCGGGTCCCTGCTCGAAGTCGGCACCGGGTTCCACCCCGAGCTGACCGGGCTCGAGAACGTGTACATGAACGGCACGATCCTCGGGATGTCTCGCGCCGCGATCGACCGCCGGCTCGAGGAGATCGTGGACTTCGCCGAGGTGCACAAGTTCCTCGAGACGCCGGTCAAGCGGTACTCGAGCGGCATGCGGGTGCGCCTCGCGTTCGCGGTGGCCGCGCACCTCGACCCCGAGGTCCTCATCGTCGACGAGGTCCTGTCGGTCGGCGACGCCGGGTTCCAGGCCAAGTGCCTTCAGAAGATGAAGGCGATCGCGTCCGACGAGGGCCGCACGGTCCTCTACGTGAGCCACAACCTCGTGACGCTCGAGCACTTGTGCCCGCGCTCGCTGCTCCTCGCCGAGGGCCGGCTGGTCTTCGACGGCCCCACCGAGGAGACGGTCGCCCGGTACCTCAGCACGTTCCCCCACGGCGAGCGGGGCGCGACGATCGGCGTGTTCGACCTCGCCGCGGCCGACCGGTCCGACGGCGGCTTCCAGAAGGTCTTCCAGCGCCTCGAGCTGCGGCCCGGCGGTGGCGCGCTGTCGGACTCGATCCGCATGGGCGACCGGCTGCGCGTCGAGGTCGCGGTCGAGGGACTCGACGCGGTGCCCGAGGCGCTGCTGACGGTGACGTTCAGCTCGAACCTGAGCCAGTGCCTGTTCCGCGTCACCTCGCAGATGCACCCGCTCGCCGCCGCGCACCCGCGCCGGCCGCAGGAGGCGATCGTGCTCGACCTGCCGTCGCTGCCGCTCACCCCCGGCGACTACTCGATTGAGCTGCACCTCAGGAGCGCGGACGGGGTCGTCGACTTCGTGCGCCCTGCGGCCGACTTCACCGTCGTCCCCGCCGACCTGCTGGGCACCGGGTACCACTTCTCCGCACGCGACGGGCACTTCATGGTGCCCTTCGAGTGGGAGCTGCGCCCGTGCGCGACCGACGACGTCTGAGGTCGGGAGCCTCCGCTGGACACCGCTGTCGCACTGAGCGTCTTCGACCGGCCCGACACCACGCGACGCGTCTTCGCCGCGATCGCCGCGGCCCGTCCCCGGCGCCTCTTCGTGTTCGCCGACGGGCCGCGCTCGAAGGAGGAGGCGCGGCGCTGCGAGCTCGCGTTGGCCGAGACGAAGGCGGTCGACTGGGACTGCGACGTCCGCTGGGACGTGGCGGGCGAGAACCTCGGCGCGCGCCGTCGCTACTCGTCGGGGGTCGACTGGGTCTTCTCCGAGGTCGACGACGCGATCGTGCTCGACGACGACTGCCTCCCGGACCCGACGTTCTTCGGGTTCTGCGAGGAGCTGCTTGCGCGCTACCGGGACGACCTCCGGGTGATGATGGTGTGCGGCACCAATTACCTGGAACGTTGGCAGGACGACCGTCAGAGCTACCACTTCTCCTGTTATGGGGGCGTGTGGGGCTGGGCCACGTGGAAGCGGGCCTGGCGCCACTACGACATGACGCTCTCCGGCTGGGGTGACGAACGGGTCCGGGCGCGGGTGCGGGAGTTCGTCGCGGACGACGAGCACTACGCC
Source organism: uncultured Actinomycetes bacterium (assembly GCA_963819475.1). Lineage (GTDB taxonomy): Bacteria > Actinomycetota > Acidimicrobiia > IMCC26256 > DASPTH01 > DASUAS01. The sequence continues at coordinate 398 of CAWFWE010000001.1, read as the reverse complement.
ATCCAGGCCCGGCGGTTCGACCGCCTCTACGCGGACGCCACGGACCGTCACTCCTGGGACCTGCCCTGGAGCCTGGCCCGGCTGTCGCACGGGGGGCTCACCGTCGTGCCCGCGGTGAACCTCGTCGAGAACCTCGGCAACACCGACGGGCGGGGGCTGCCCCCGGCGCACCCGCTGGCGCGCCTCCCCATGGGCACGCTGCCCCCGCCGCTGCGCCACCCGGGGGAGGTCGCCCCGGACCGGGAGTACGACCGCCGCCACATGCGGCGCATCATCGACTGGTGGGAGGAGCAGGCCCGCCGGACGCCGGCCGCCCGCCCCTCACTGGCCCGGCGCGTCGCGCGCCGGCTCGGTGGCCGGGTGCGGCGCGATGGCCGGCATTGAGGCCCTTCCCATCC